>OZ220733.1:4165000-5453092 GCA_965116875.1 Candidatus Latescibacterota bacterium | reverse complement strand
GCGGCGGATTTCACCGGCACGTCTGCTTTAACACACCATACCGGGAGGCCATCTGCGCTTTCATTGCACAAGTGGTGGACCACAACGTCGACGCGATCTACACCGATTCCGCCTGTCCTTACCATTCGCACCACACCCCGCAGTCACCCCTGTGCTACTGCGACTATTGCCTCGAGAAGTTCAATAGGCAATTCGGCTGCCCAATGCCGTATGCACCCGATCCGCACAGCCTGCCTCGGGAAGACCAGGAGATGCTGGAAGAGTGGAGCCTGAAGTACGGCAGGATCGTCGGCGATGTCTTTCTCGAATTCGCCGCCGCGACGCGAAAGAAGAAGGACATCCCGGTGCTGACGCACGGCCTGGGTGTGGGCAACTGGCCCGAACGCAGGATCGTGGAGGTGCACAATGGATTTCTCTACGAGGCCGGGGGCGACTTCCTTCATCGGCTCGAAGCGGCCAGTCTGGCCGAGTCGTCGGGTTGGGCTATGTGGCAATACGTCGGCGCCTTGACGGGCTGGTCGCGGACGCAGTGCTTCGGCATGGAACTCGTCGAGGAAGCGGCAGCCAGCTTTGCTTCCGGAGGGGGCGTCCTGGTGGCGTGCGGCGTGAACCTTTGGCTGTCGCCTCCCCACAAAGCCAATCGTGAGCTGGTGGAGTTCCTTGAGATCCTGGAGACGAATGAATCACTCTTCGAAGATCTCCACCCGTCACCGTTTGTTGCCATTCCATTTGTTTTGCCGGTGCGGGTGTATGAGATGCTCGAGCGGTTGCGGTTCCGCGCCGAGCCCCTGGTGATGCGCGATCGTCCGCGCGATGTCATCGGCCAGTTCAAGCAGGACCTCGCCGACTGTCCGGGGGAACTCGAGGCCCCGCTCTCCGAGGCGGGCTATCTCGTGCGCACGCCCCCGCAGCAATCCTGCCGTCGCGGGGCTTTCTCGACCATGCTGGCCAACCATTTGCCGACGTCGGTGATCGAGGAGCGGGTTCTCTCCGATCCAGCGGCGTTGGCAAAGTATCCTGTTCTGTTTCTGCCCAACGTCGGCCATCTCACGCGGGAGGAAGTCGAGGGCATCACGAAATATGTGAAGGTGGGCGGACGGCTCCTGGCAACGTACCGGACGAGCCTGTACGGTGCCGAGCCCGAGGAGATGCGCGATAACTTCGCCCTGGCGGACCTTCTGGGCGTGGACCGCGTGGACCCGAACCCCGACCAATTCGCTGATTACGAACAGCACCTCTGGGCTGCGGGGACGTTCGACACGTACGGTCGCTGCGTTCCGGGTCAATGGCTGGCCGAGGGGTACTCGCATGAGCTGTGGCCGCTCAATCGGTTCGAGTTCGTCCAGGCGCGGCCGGGAACCGACGTGGTGGCGAACATTGTCTTCGGTGGGCGCGCGGACGACGCTCTTTGTCCCGCCGTCACCTGCCGGACGGTCGGCAAGGGGCGCGTCGTCTATCTGGCCGCGCCGGTGGAGGAGCTTCATTTCGAATATCGCCTGCTGGTCGTCCGCGATCTTCTAGGCGCCGTGGTGGATTGGCTCTACCCGGAGGGCCGGCCTCTGATGACCGATGGTCCGAACCAACTCGTGATGATTCCGAATGAAAAACCAGGAAGCCAAGTGTTGTTTCTGATCAATCACACCGGCGAGCGCGTCGAGCATCTGCCGGAGATCTGGCCGCGCTTCAGCCCACAGTTTGACTATGTGACCACGATACCCGAAGTGAACCTGCGCTGGCGGCTCACGGAGCGGGGCACTCCTCGTCGCGTGTGGGACGTTTGCACGGGAGATGACCTGGAGGTCACGTTCGACGGAAACCACTTGGAAACCACATTAACGAACATCGGACAGTACGCGATGATTGCCGCTGAGTTCTGATTCAATGATCGACCTGGCCAGACCGTTATGGGCCATGCCAGCCTTCCTCCGAAAGCAGGCGGCCGCCCTGGCCGCCCCAGAGAATCTCACTACGTTTTTCAGTAGCGGAAAATTCGCTTGAAGTACTTGATTAAGATATGTAAATTTGCAGCAGGTCAACAGGTGACCAATCGCAGCAGGATTGAACCGTCTTTACCATATTAAAAACAATATGATATATAATGATCCCTAAGGTCTACATCGAGACATCTATTCCCAGTTTCCATTACGAAACACGTACAGAGCCCGAGATGGCTGCAAAGCGGACCTGGACACGCCAATGGTGGGACGAACGGCGTGACGGATATGAGAGTTCCGCCCCACCCTTATAGACAAATATGGGTGGATTTTTCCGCCTTGACCGCCACTTTTTCGCTCGCGCTCGGGAACTCACCGGTAATTTTAAAACAGCTTCTAACAAACTCAAATCGCAAATGCGACGATCTGTGAGAGAAAGGGTTGCCTCATGACCGAAACGGAAAAACACCTCTTCGATGTCCACGGAGCGGATCCATGGCTCTGATGACCGAGGAGCAGAGGTGGGCGTTCGAGCTCGACGGCTATATCCTCCTCCCGAGCCTGCTCGGCGCGCCGGCAGCGGCGCACGCCACACCCGCCGCTCTGGCTGAGCATCCGGACTTGCTGGCTGCGATTGATCAGCTCGCTGGCGGGGAGTTACCACTGTGGCACCGCGCTGCGTACGACGGTACTGAAGGGAAGGAACAGGAGTTCCACACGATCAAGTTTGAGCTGGACCGGCCGTCGCGCCGCCTGACCAAAGAGGGGCAGTGGGCCAATGATCTGACGGTGGATGAGCAGCGCCGGCTGGGCTACGACACGACCAGCCGGCCCGACCGGGTGTGCGTCTGGGGGCTGCGCGCGCTGTGGGCCGTGGGCGACAGCTGCGTGGTGGTGTGCCCCGCGTCGCACAAAGCCAACGTCCAGCCGCCCCCGAGCATGGCGCGCGCCGAGGAGCTCGGGGCGACGGAGCGCGTGCAGCTCCGCGCTGGCGACTGCCTGCTCGCGGTTGCCACCACGCTGGTCGGCGCCGCCCCAGGCTCCTCGCTGCAGGAGTGCATCTTTTGCGACGACACCCGATACCCTGGGGGGGCCTTCGGCCACGGCGCGACGGGTGTGGACAGCTGGCTGGATGAGCTCACGCCGGCGCGCCGAGCGCTGGTGGCCGGCCCACCACGCGGCCTAGGCCACGACGGCCAGCCTCTCAGCAACGAGCAGCAACTGGCGCCGTCGCTGCTGGGCGTCAACACGCGGCCTGACGCTCCGAACCACGAGGAGGTGTGGTTCTGGGACCTGAGAGGCTACCTGGTGCTGCCTGGCGTGATGGACCGCGAGTGGTTAGCGCAGTGCAATGCAGCGCTCGACTCGCCCTTCGCCGAAGCCAACCGTCGGCCGGTGGGCTTTTCGAGCAGTGTCGTGGGCGAGTACCCGGACTACGAGGGCTGTTCGCAGACGATTGCCCCGGCCCCGGGCACGCGCTGCACCGAAGAGCGCGTCTCGCAGACCTGGACCCATCCCCCACCCTTCAGCGACGGCTTTCGACGCATGATCGACAATCCGCTCGTGAACGCGCGGCTTAAGTGGATGATCGACCCGGGCTTCGTCATGACGACGTGCTACACCATCGTCAGCCGCGACGGGGCGGCCGGCCAGCCCCTGCATGGCGGTTGGTTTTACGGCGCCGGCCCTAACTATCAATTCCGGGACGGACAGCCTCGTACGGAGCAGGTGAACATCGGCTGGCTGCTCCAGGACGTCGAGACGGCGACGGGCGACGGCGGACTGATGTTAGTCCCCGGAAGCCACAAAGCACGGCTTCCGCTGCCGCGCCCGAAGCAAACCAGCTGCGACCTGCCGCAGGTCAAGCATATGCAGGGGGTTGCCGGGACGGTGATCATGTACCCGGGCACGACGACGCACGGCGTGCGCAGCTGGCGCAACCCCAATCGCGAGCGGCGCTTCGTCAACACCAAAGCGGGACCCAATATACGGCGGCCGGAGCGCGAGGCGGCGCAACCGAGTGTTCTGTCCCGGAAATAAGTTGCCTAAATTCGGCCGCTGAGTCGCCCGTCTCGCAAGGCGCCCGAGCGCAGGCGACCTGCGTATGGTCGGCGAGCGAGGGTACTTCGACAAGCTCAGCACAGGGAACGTAGCGAGACGGGATGAATCGGCGGCCGAATGGTGAGGAATTTTTGGGACAGGACACGAGCCCCTGATGACCTTTGGCGATCTATATCGCGGGAAAAGTATAGGAAATTCAAAAGCGTCGGGCTGCCCACCCCAGTCGCCCCCGCTGACGCTCTGGCAAAAGGATTACCGACGGCCTTATTTATCCACTCAAGAAAACGGTAAGCACCAGGTCTATAATCCACTACCAAACCCAATCCACGTCCGAGTGCCGGATTTCCTTGCTCTGCACGAGCACAACTTGTATTTTACGGTTTGTAACAAGCCGACTGGTAATTGCGACGCCCGAAAACTCCCCCCGCAAGGCATCCCGCTGACAACGATCCGCTTCTGAAACCCAGCCTCTACGACCATCGCTGCTCCCTTGAGTGTCTCCCCCCAGAGGCCTTCACCTGAACAGGACTATATCCATGCTGAATGAAACCCAGATCAGAGAACTGGTGGCCGAGTACGGGGCACACGTCAATGAGGGGCGTCCGATCAAGCAGATTATCGCCGATGGTGATCTTCCGCGTCTCGATGGTTGCACCATCCTGGAGGGGAAGGTATCGGACTCGGTGTTTGGCGAGAACCTCGCGACCAGCGAAGGCCAGCCGATCCGGCTGATGTTCCGGAACAACCGGATATCGACGCACGATGTGAATCGAGGGGCCATCCCGTTCAAAGATCAAGTGTTGGCTAACAATCATGACCACATGCTGCGTCTGGTGGAACACGTATTGGGCAGTTCTCAGTTCAAGGTGCCTGGTCTACAGGCCAGTTCGACGGTGATTCCGGCAGAGAATCTGAAGCTGATCATGGTGGAGAACGTCCTTCGGATGTATAACGCCGAGAGCAGCACCTCGACGTCCCTCTATCAGCACTGGCTGCAAGCCAGGGATGCGGGTGAAAAGACGCTTGACTATGCGGGCCATCAGATCGACGTGGACCAGTTGTCCGCCAACGGCGTGCTGCCATACCTGATGGATACGCCGAGCACCAAGGACAAGGTGGATCGTACGATCGATCCTCAGTATCTCTTTGACAACAATGTTTGCACGCCCGGCCAATACAACGAGCTCCGCAACGCATCCATCATGGCTTTCGGGATGGTCTCCCAGTATCTCGCCGAGCGCGGAATGATCCTCGTGGACACGAAAACGGAACACGGGGTCAACACAGAAGATCGGATCGTGGCGGCAGACGAATTGTACACGATGGACTCGAGCCGCTTCTGGCGTATGGACGGCGGCGGACAGCCGCTGACGCGGGATGGCAAACCGGTTTCGTTTTCGAAAGAATTCGCGCGAGGAATGGTTACCGAGAAGGACCAGCAGTTCACGGACGAGCAGGCTGCCGAAATCGCTGTCCGCTACATTCAGGGTCTGCAGCATCTAACGGGCAAGGCATTCGAGCCGGATCTACGGCCTCGCGATCAACGCATCGTTGAATCAACCAATCTCATCCTGGACCATCTGCTATAGACCGAAACAGGAGCCGGTCGACACTGCCCTTCTCCTCGTCCTTCCGGGCGATGGCGTGCCGGAAGGGGCAGGGCCGATGAGGGTGGCGTGGGTTGGACCTCGTCGAAGAGGTGAAACAAAAGGGGCTTACGTCGTGCGACGTAAGCCCCGCTGCGTTGGACGGAGCAGAAAACAGCTGCGCGGTTCAGGAACGGCCGCGCCGTTGAGCGAAAGCCTTGATTGTCCCGCGATATACGGTGAACCATGGCAGACATACTGGTGAGACTTGCTGGCAAGGCAGACGTCGAGTGGTGTGTAAAGAATGCCACGTTTGACTCGAATCGATTTGCTGAGCAGATTTCCGGCATAAACGAAGTGATCGTCGCGGAACTGCAGGGTGAACTCGTGGGAGTGCTTCACCTGTGCTTTTTGTGGCCAGGACATGATGGCGGCACCGCATTCATCAGCCTGATAAACGTATTGCGTGAGCACCAGCGAAAAGGTGTTGGGAAGGCTATGTTGGCGTTCGTAGAAGGTGATCTGCGGCGCCGAGGCCACAGGATCCTGTTGAGTTCGTGCGTTGTCAATGAATACGAGCCGCAGACATGGCATAGACACATGGGGTTTTCCGAGTGCGGGTTTCTGGCAGGTTTCCCGTTTGAGGACGAGCTGGGGGAGCTTTTCCTGTTCAAAGAGTTAACCCCAATACGATAAAAACGGCAACCGGGCGTCGTGATAAAACCTCCCGAAACAGGGCGTAAACGTCGGAGGACAGATGGGACCCGAAGGTATGGAGCTGCGACCGTTCAGGACCCTCTCCCGTCGCACTATCATCGATCAGGGTCCGTACCTGATCGTGGAGAGTCACACGGTGGAGTGGCCGGACGGACAGGTTATCTCTGACTGGCCATGGATAGTTGGCCCTGATGCTGCGATTGTTCTCGCAGTCACTTTGGACGGAAAGTTCCTTTGTTTTCGACAGACGAAGTATGCAGTGGAGGGAACATCCCTGGCTCCAGTCGGAGGAATGATCGAACCTGGAGAAGATCCTCTTGACGCCGCTAAGCGTGAACTGCTGGAGGAGACCGGATTTCAATCGACCGAATGGATAGATCTCGGCAGTTACAAAGTCGATCCCAATCGCGGCGTTGGCGTTCGGCATCTATTCTTAGCTTGCGGCGCTCAACGGGTAGCGGAACCTTCGAGTGATGACATCGAGGACCAGGAGCTTCTGCATCTTGCTCGCGAAGAGCTGGAGGATGCGCTAAGGACCGGGGAGTTCAAAGTCCTGTCGTGGGCCGCAGCAGTTTCGCTGGCGCTGCAGTACTTGGCTCGCGCGGGGGAATGAGACCGAAAGTCAAGAATCGGACAAACCCATTCAGGGTGCCCGTTTGGCCGCTTGAGCTGTGAAAACCTGTGCAGACGCATAAACTGTCCACTTGCGCAGCGTCGCGGAGTTCATCCTGAGCTTGCTTGCATTGAGCCTGTCGAAATGTCGAAGGACTCATTGGCCTGACGGCAACCCGCCGGAAAAGGCCGGGCGGGTTCGCAAGTGGCGAAAACGTTACCTGAAATGCCAGCCAGGACCCTGACCGGTTTTGCCTCGTTGGTTGTCAGAGTTACGAGATGGAAGATCCTCCGGAAAGAACCGTCATCTTTGCACATGCGCGAAGCGGAAGTACGACGCTCTACCGCATTTTGCAACTGCATCCCCTGATGAACGTCGCGCTGGAACCGTTCTGGCACGGATATGCAAAGGAAAACCCGGGTGAGAGGAACTACGTAGACTTCATTGAGGACGTTCCGTCGCTTGAAAAAGCCCTTGACGAACTCTTTGCGAAGTACAACGGGATCAAGATCCTCAGCTACCAACTACCAGAAAAGTTGTACACCCATCTGTTGCTTTCTCCTGAGGTCACCGTCATTTTCCTGCGAAGGGCGAATCTGCTACGGGCCGAAGTCTCCGGATGCATAGCCGAACAAACGAGAGTCTGGCAGATTTCGGACTTGAATGAGCAGACCAGGCAGAGGTATCGGAGTCTGAAGCCTGTCTCCGTAGACAAGATCGCCGACGGTCTTGAATACGCGAAAGAGCTCAGGGTCTACTACAACAATGTGATTGAACGGCGCGCAACCGGTACTTACTTGAAGGTCTACTACGAGAATCTCTACACCGACGACCTCGGGACGAATCGTGCTGCCGCCAGGGAGATCTTCGAATTCCTGGGGCTTGAGTTAGCCACGTGTGATGAGCTGGACTACCACCTCGATCCTCGAACTTCAAAGATAAATACTCCGGAATCCTACGCGTTGTTACCCAATGCCAATGAGATAAATGAACGATTCGGGAATGATGACACTGGGTGGCTGTTTGGTGACGACGACGCAGGTGCACTTGTCAAGACCAGGGCCTGATGCCGGGCGCTGAGAACCCCACACCACCCGGGCTGCCGAGTCAGATTGCACGTCAGGCTGCAGGTCCAGCTGAAATACCGGACTGCGAGTTCTCCAAGAGAGAAGATGGTCCTCATAGACACCTTGATTCACAGGTATCATTGGGAACTTGAGGGAGGACTGACTCGGCCCGGGGCCACAGATTTCATTGGAGGAAGACAGCATGAAATCATAGATTTTCTCAGCGACCTTTCATATGGCGAAAAGAGCAGCCCTGAAATCTTAGAAGCTGTCTTAAAATTCCCAGCGGTCTTCGCGCGGCTGCAAAAGCGCCGGTCGGCGTTGGTCAAACCCACCCGTATAGACAAATATGCGCGGATTTTCCCGCCTTGACCGCCACTTCTTCGCTCGCGCTCGGGAACTCACCGGTAATTTTAAAACAACTTCTTAGCCAATAGAGCAGAATGGATTCAGAAAGAAAAAAAAGACAACAGCATCGCAAAACAAGAAGAGAGGAACGGCAGAAAAAAAAGGAAGAGCGGGACAGAAAGAGGAACTTGAAGAGAAAAGTCAGACAACATATGTTGGCGCATCTGCAACGAACTGACAATCTGAAAGAATGAACAGAAGAGGAAAGTCGCGTGAAAATCAGAGGATTCGCTTTCGTCGGCCACCCGGTGACGAGTCTCAAGCGCGCGCGTGAATTCTACGAGACGGTTCTGCGCCTGCCGGAACCTGAAGTCATTGACCCTCCGCGCGGCCCCGACGGGGATGACGGTTTTATCGAGTACGCCGTCGGGCCCCACGATACGCTCGCGGTCACCACGACCTGGTTTCAAGGGAAACCGCCGGCCGTCCTCAGCGCGGGACTCTCGGTGGAAGTGGAGGATTTCGAAGCGGCCGTCGCGCACATTGAAAGCTGTGGCGTATCGTTTGAACTGGGACCCTTCGAAAGCGCCCGCTGCAGCATCGCCGTCATCAAGGACCCGGACGGGAATCAGATCGGAATCCACAAGCTCAATGATAGGCCTGATGTGTCTAAGCCGAGTTGATCAGTCCGAATGAGTTAGTGACGGTTCGCCGCAAGGATCGGCCGTAGACCGGATGGGCTTTTTCAACGGGCCCCAAAGGAGGGGAAAATGAAACTCTGGGTATTCACCTGCAGTGACAGCCCGTTCGAACACTGGCTCGACGGATTCGAGGAGCGGTTCGACGCCTGGGAGGACGGTGGCGTGCGCGGTCTGGCCGTGGGTCGCATGACATTCCTCCAGGACGATGGCACCACCATTCCGGCGTGGGCTCCCGATCCGAAGGTGTACGAGGCCCTGGGGGCGGAAGTCCCGGAACAGCGTCCGCGCGACCTCACAAAAGAGAAGAAGCTGCACGCCATGCTGGACAACGCCGCAAAACGGGGCTGGCGACTGCTGATTTTCGCTGGAGGCGGCCCAACCGCCCACGTGCAGGACCAGATGAACGCTTTCCCTCAGGTACACGGCGTCATTGTCGACGGTCCGGGCGAAAACCACTACGAGCTGGCCTTCCACCACGGGGGCGAGCTCCTGGAGGTCCGACCCGGTGAGGCGGCCCGCTTCGCCCAGGTCGGCGCCGAGATCGATCGAATACAACGTGGCATCAACCACATGCGGGAGCGTTTGCACAATCTGACACCGGAATTGGTGCGGTACCACGCCGATGGCGGGATGCTGGGGGCAATGCTTCTGTTCGACGTCAACGAGGACGTACTCTACTGGCTGCGCAAGCGGCAGGAGCGTTCTCGCTTCGACTGGCAGTACATGCGGCAACAGGTCGACGCCGTCGATCGCAAGGTGGAGCTGGGCGGTATCCCGCGGGCTGCGGCGTGGTCATCGCTCACCGGACAGAATTACTGTCAGATGACGGAGTATTTCGACTATATTTTTCCCAAACACTATTTCTGGCACCGCGGCATGGACGGTATGTACGGAACCATATCCCGCTGGGTAAAACGGTTGCGAAAGTGGAATCCGTCCCTGAGCGAGGCGGAGTGTTTCGCCGTCGTGAAGGCGCTGCTGGGCATCGAACTGCCCGGCGTCAACTCGCTTATGGACATGGAGATGGGCTTTCCCGACGAATTCTTCTCCGGGGTGGTCTACAACGAGACCCGGCGGGCACTGGCGGCCATAGGCGATCCCGACAAGGTGATCGCCTGGGTGTCCACCGGGCGCCGCCCCCATGGAGGCGACCCGATGCAGGCGCGCGATCTCCACGGTATCCTGACTGCTTCGCGAGAGGCGGGGTTGAAGCGCTTCCTGTACCATCCCGAGCCGGATTTCGGGGCGGCGGAATGGAACATCATCTCGTCGATGTGCGGAAATCAGTGGGATGAAGACGCTGGCGGGTACTGGCCGTCGGGGACGGACAAGCCAGGCTTCTGGGACGGCGGGCGCGAGGTGCCCGAAGAGGGCCGAATCTGAGCAGGGTCTTTTTCTTGATGGACTTGTTCTACAGCGAACGAGCCATACGGAGTCTTTTCGACCGGATTTTTCCGCATAATCGAGAGTTGGCGGCGAGA
This sequence comes from Candidatus Latescibacterota bacterium, assembly GCA_965116875.1. Lineage (GTDB taxonomy): Bacteria > Latescibacterota > UBA2968 > UBA2968 > JAAXHE01. Next base: position 5,442,584 of record OZ220733.1, on the reverse strand, counting down.
AGACCAACATGAGCGCATAATACGTGAAAGGCTGTCCGGTGACTGTCAAATGAAGCTACACATTCTCGGTAACGGTGGTCCGCGTCCCAGCCGAATGGGTGAACGGTACGGGTGTTCCTGCATTCTCGATCTCGGTGACGATCGCATCGTGGTTGATTGCGGCCCCGGCACAACCTACAAGATGGCACGCATGGGAATGAGCCCTGCACAGGTGAATTCGGTTTTCCTGACTCACCATCATTCGGATCATATCGTTGATTTCCCGTGCTTTGCCTTGCTGCGGTTCGATCTCGACCCCGGCGATCTTCCTCCCCTCAGAGTCTTTGGCCCACCTCCGACTGTCGAATTCGTCGATCGGCTTTTTGGCAAGGACGGCGCCTTCCGTTCCGACGTCGTTGCGCGTCGGGAACACCACATCAGTCACCACGGGCACGTGGGGAGAGGCGGGACGCTGCCCCGTCCGGGCATAAAGGTGGATGTATCCGACATCGGTTCAGGAGCGGTTGTCGAGGGGAAAGGTTGGAAGGCGACGGCTGTACAGGTTCCTCATGTCGAGCCCTACCTGACCGAGCTGGCGTACCGGATCGATACGGATAACGGCAGCGTGCTCTTTCTGTGCGATGGAGCAGACTGTCCCGAACTGAGGCCATTGGCCAGGGGGGTTGATACATTCGTTACGGGGCTCTCTATACGCAATTTCAAAGAGAGTGACGAAGATGCTTCGCATCCGATCCGGGGCGTCAGCGCGGACATTTCAGAGGTCGTTGACATCGCCAATGAAGCTGGAATATCGAGGGTCGTTGTCATCCACTGCGGTTCGCCGCGCAGTGAGGACGTCGTCGGCAGGCTCCGCCGGGGCTACCGTGGGAATGGATACAGCGGTTGTATCGTGCATCCTGACGAGCTTACGACGGTTGAGATATAGGCTGTTCAGGCGCCAGGAATCGGCCTCGACCCGGCGCGGACTATTGGTCTTCGACTTGCTACCGTTCACCGCCACATCCTGATACTGGAGACGTGATATGAATGATGCGCAGTCATACTCAGTTGCGGTAATTTCCGATATTCATGGCAACGCGGCTGCGCTCAACGCCGTTCTTGAGGATTTGCGAAACCGACCCTGTGACAGTCTGGTGGTCGCCGGCGACCTGGTGCTGAGCGGACCCCGTCCCGCCGAGAGTCTTGACGCAATACGGAATCTGGGTGTTTCCACGATCTACGGGAACACGGACCTGCTGGTCTTCGATGAACAGCATTCCGAGGAACGACTGGACTGGGTGAGAGAGAAATTGGGAACGGATGGCTTGAGCTATCTGAAGGGTCTGCCCTTCGAGCACCGGATAACGCCGCCGGGAGGGCAGTCTCCGGAGGATGATCTTCTCATTGTGCACGCAACGCCTGCTGATGTGAACGGTATGTTGGTGCTTCAACCTGTTCCGTTCAGTCTTCGGCCGATAACTCCGGAAGCGGAGGCCAGGACACTGCTGGGGGATGTGAAGGCCGATCGGATTGTGGCGGGACACCTTCACTACGCGTCCTGTGGCGTTCCGTGCGGTCAGCGATACAGCATCATCGATTCGGTTGGGTTTCCGTATGACGGGGATCATCGAGCGGGATATGCCAGCGTGTGGTGGGACGGGCAGCAATGGCACGTGGAAAATCACAGATTGAGGTACGATTACCACAAGGTTGCGGAGGATCTCAGGGGTTGTGGTGCGCCGTTTGGTGAGTTGTCGGCCCAGAGGATCCTTCAAGCCAGATTCAGGCCGGTCACGTAGAAACGGTAGCCAGATGGTACGCGCTTTTGCTCTGCCCGTGACAGGTTTCGCCGTGATGGGGCTGACAGCGGTCAACCAGGCGGCGGAAAGGATATAAAGCGCCATGCTGAAAGCCATTCTATGGGACAACGACGGCGTCCTGGTCGACACCGAGGGCCTGTACTTCCAGGCCTGCCGCGAAACCCTGGAACCCCTCGGCGTCCACCTGAGCGAAGCCCGTTTCATCGAGTTCTTCCTCAAGTCCAGCGACGGCCTCAGGAGAATCGGCACGGAACACCGCATAGACGAACAGACGCTGGAGTCCGCCCGCAACCGGCGCAACGCCCGCTTCACCGAACTCGTGAGGGCCGGCGTGCCCGTCATCGGCGACGCGCGCCAGGTGCTGCGCCAACTTCACGGCACGGTGCGCATGGGCATCGTCACCAGTTCGCGGCGGGAGCACTTTGAGATCATCCACGCCAGCACCGGCATGCTGGACTACATTGACTTCACGCTGATGCGTGAAGACTACCGGCATTCCAAGCCCGACCCGGAGCCCTACCTCACGGCCATGCGGCAGAACGGCCTCAGCGCCGCCGAATGCGTCGTTATCGAAGACTCGGACCGGGGGCTGCGCGCCGCACTGGCGGCCGGGCTGCGCTGCATCGTCATTCCGTACGGCCTGACGCGGGGTCTGGATTTCACCGGCGCCCTGCGGCAACTGAGCGACATCCGTCAGGTCCCGCCGCTGATTCATCAACTGATGCAAACTTAGTACTCATTCAACAACATACCCCCAACCAGGTTCGGGAAGCGGCGTGACGATTCGTGCAATGCTGCCCCAAACGCCAGACGTCACGTCCTGCGCCAAAAAAAGGACATCCCATGGGTTTCACGGTCGATCTTGAATATACGCCACGCAGCCCCCAGGATGGATTGCCGTACACTGAGGAGACATTTTCCCGGCGTAGCATCCCATTTACCTTTGACGTCAAGGAAGTGGGGATTGCGTTGGTCGATTTCTGGAATTTTGGTTGGGATGATGGCCCCTTCGACGAGGAACTTGGCGATCGAAGTTTTGAACGAGGTCGCTCCCACGCAGAACGAAAACGCCGAATTACGGAGACAAAAGTCGGGCCACTGGTAAATAGGCTCCGGGAGATGGATTTCCAGATTTTTCACTGCAATCAAGCGGATTTTCTGAAAGACTACCCTCAATGGAATCGGTCAACAACCGTTGAAGAACGCCAAAGCCTGTCCGCGAATTCTGCTTCTTCTGAGAGTTCAAACGAAGATCGAGACAGTCAATGGCCTCCTCAAGAGTGGGTGGATAATTGGAAAAATCAGCATCGCGAATTGATATTCCGCATGAAGGATTGGGCGAATATTCATGGGAAACTCTATCATCAAATATCGATACCTGAACCCGTTGAACCCCGGGAGGGCGATTTACTGGTGTATTCCGGGGACCAGTTTCATCGGCTGCTTGCTGAAAAGCGTATCAAGATTCTGTTCTATATGGGCTTTGAGACCGATGAATGTCTGATGAATAAACCTCATGGCATAAGAAATATGAGTCGCATGGGTTACATGCCTATCGTTGTAACCGACTGTACGACAACATATGAAGCGGCTGAAACTCTGGATGGACTTTGGAAAACGCGAGTTGCAATTCTCAATTTTGAAGCCCACCAGGGCTACTCAGTAGCCTCTGATACCCTTTTGAAGGCTGTGGAAACATTGATATAAGACTCCCAAGTCTAGCGTCCTGAAAGCTCGAACCACCATGTCGGCCATACTAACACAGATTACGGGCAGCACCCGATAGTCTACTTTTTCAGAACATTGACGGGCCACCCTGAGCCGCTCCCTGAGCTTGTCGAAGGGTCGGCGAAGGAAAAGCTCGCCGAAACGCGGGCGCTTCGACAAGCTCAGCGTCCCAGCTTGGGCAAGTTCCTCTCCGCAGTAACAGGCACAACAGATGTCAACTACTTACTGCTCCCGCTAATAACAACAAATGCCCGCAGCGCACCAAACCCGACACCCCCACCCGGAAGACCCGCACAAGAATCAACAACCACTCCATTCTGATTTCTGCACAGCGAATGGATTCACCGTTTGAACTCATTGTAAGCTCTGCGAGTTCACGCGAAGATTAGGGAGCAAAACAACACCAGGAGACACCAATGACGGACGAGAAATCGGCCTTCCTGTTCATTGACAATACGTTTGTCGAGAGTCTCGACGGCGTCTTGCAAGGGGTCGTGCCCGCAAAGAAGGTCTCGCAACAGCCGCTGTTGGAGAAGGATCGGGCCTGGGAAGAGGAGTGGCTGATTGGCGGTTACGTCAACGTCCTGTATGACGACGACGAAAACATCTTCAAGATGTGGTACGGCGTGAGCCGGAGATTGAGCGAAGCGCGCGGCGAAAGTGCGGACGGACTGGCCTACGCCGTGTCGCGGGACGGGATCCACTGGGAAAAACCTGTCCTGAACCTCGTCGAGGACGGCGGCAGCAAAGCGAATAACCTGGTCTTTCCCTTTTTGAGGTGGGGGGCCGGGACAGGCGTCATGAAAGACCCTACCGAAACAGACCCCGGCAAGCGCTACAAGATGCTCTTTATGTTTCAGAGTGGAGACATGATCTTCGCCGGCATTGTCCAGCCGGTGTGTGTGGCGTATTCTGCCGACGGAATTCATTGGAACGTGCCCCAGCGCTGGCTGAACCCGGTCATTCCACAGGGCTCGGATACCCATCTGGTCGCCTATTGGGATGCAAGAATCCACCGCTACGTCGTTTATCTGCGGGGCCGGCCGAACGTGCGCATCATCTGCATGGCCGAAAGCGATGATTTCGAAAACTGGACCCCGCGCAAGATCATCGTCGCGCCCGATGAGCACGATCCCCCGCAGGACCGGGAGTTTTACGGCATGAGTTCGCTGGCGTATCGCGACTTTCGTATCGGCTTCCTGTCCGTGTTTCACACGCTCCACGAAGGGTGGATCGCCCGGAACCGGATCGAAGACTGGATGCCCGAATGGATGAACCGGATGGACATTCAGTTGACCTACTCTAAGGACGGCCGGACGTGGCATCGGGCGGGCAACCGCGAACCCATTCTGGAATGCGGCCCCCGTGGCAGCCACGACAGTGGCAGTGTCTATCCGTCTCATTCCCCCTTTGTCCGCGGCGGCGAAATCTGGCTCTATCACAGTTGCTCAAACGAACTGCACGGCGAGGGGACGCGCTACGGCGAAGAATCCCGGCGGGGAATCAACCTGGCAAAAATCGAAAAAGACCGGCTGATCTGCCTGAAGGCGGAGGCGCAGGGGGTGGTGACCACGGTCCCGCTGAGTATCGACCCCAATGCATTATGGATCAACGCCGATGCGACCGGCGGGTCGCTGCAAGTGGAGATTGTCGATCCGTTTGACCGGGTCGTGCCGGGTTTTGGCAAAGAAGACTGCATACCCTTCTCAGCGAATGAAACAGAATACCGGGTACAATGGAAAAGCGATCCGCAAGGCGCAGTAGGGGATAACGAAGGCGGGCTCGAAGAGAAGATGGTCTCACAGGCTCGCGGCGGCTTAAAGGTCAAAGTGTACCTGGACCGCGCCAGGCTGTTTGCTCTTTATGCGTCCTGAAGCCATTCAGGGGTTCAACTTTTTTGGCTATGAACGGCATATGCCGAACTTTCTCTGCCGAATTGAGTTCAGGCCGTGCGGAGGTCCGCTATGAAGTGGGAACTGCTGCATCCGGACCGGGAGCAAGACGAGGATGTACCCTGCAGGCGGGCGGCCTTCGGCGGGATGTTGAGCTACGATGGATGCGTCTACCTCTTCGGGGGGATCAAAGTGATGTACGGCCGGCCGAAAGGGCCTGGAGATCTTTCCGTCCAGGGCTCATTGAACGACCTGTGGCGCTACGACCCGGGTCGAGGCCGGTGGACGCGCCTGGAAGACCACGATGGGCGCATCGGGTTCAGACCGTCCGATACCAGACCGTGTACCCGGAAGCTCCCGACCTGGCTATCGGACTGGCACTTAAAGCACTCGAAGCCGGCCATCGCGTCTACTTCATCACCCTTCACGACCTCGTCGCAATGCGCCAATCCGGCTTCGCCGGGCCAGTCCCCTTCGCAGACGCCAAACGTTAGCTGCAATCAGACTCCGAGCCAATCTGACAACATGAGCCTTCCAGGTTACAGCACGGGAATCCATCCTATTCTCGGCTTGCATTCAATGCGTCGGGGATCCCCTGGGGTCGTCTTGACCATGGATACAATTTGGCGAGAACTCGAAGGGAAGGATGCGGATAAGTATGGCGAGTTCTGTAGGTTTGCCAGAGAGTATCCGAGGTGTTACAGGTACCATCTGGAACGTGCCGACTTCCGACTAAGGACCATCCACAACCTCTGCAAGTCGGCGCACAAGGAACTTTCAACAATGCAGGAGCCGAATTTGAGTCCTTTGGGGTGTCGATCGGCAATGTCAGGGTACAGCGATAATTTCAGAGCGAGACAAAATTCTAATGGTGTGCGTTGAAGGTCAGCCGCTCTAATGCTTCGCTCTATCGGGGAGCGCTTCAGTCGCGACGCTCCTTCGGCCATTCGGCAACCCGCTACGCGGATGCGCGAATGGCCAGAAGATTAGACGAAAGGCAGCAATGGCGTCGAGTCAGGCCCGTGGATTGGGACGCGGGGCAGGATATTTGCGGCATATCGCTTACTACGATATATTATGTAGGTGCATGTAATCTCACGCAAAGCCCTCCGAGCGTTTTGGGCACAGCATCCCGACAGTGAGAAGCCTCTGAGTCGCTGGTTCAAGATCATGCGGCAAACTCAGTTTGGGAGTTTCGCGGCATTGCGCCACACCTTTCCTTCGGCCGACAAGGTCGGCGAATTCGTTGTTTTCAACATCGCCGGCAGCAAGTACCGTCTTGTTGTATCTATTCACTTCAACCGGGGCAAAGTATACATCCGTCACGTGCCTACACACCAATACTTGGATTTATGCGACAGCGGAGAAATCCCGAGTCAGATCTTCCCTAAATCCAAAGCTCGAGATAATTATCAACCATTCGATTGACCGAAAACAAGGGAGGCGAGAATGTTCGGAATAGGTCTTTGGGAAATCCTGCTTGTCCTCCTCTTGGGCATGATAGGTTTCTGGCTGTGGATGCTCATTGAATGTGCTGTTAAGGAACCGTCCACTAAACTGGGGTAACCCCAGAGAGAGGTGACGCGATGGTACCCTGGATCTTCGTGCACAATCCCCTGGAGCACTGGCTGGACGATTACCCGCGCATCTTCGACGCGTGGGAGGCGGGAGGGGTGGGCGGCATCGTGGTGGGACGGATGTGGCTCAGGAACGAGGCCGGCATGCCGTTGTGGGGGGACACCCTCACCCCCTCGTTTGCGGCGGACCCAAAGGTGTACGCCGCGTTCGGCATCAAGCCGCCCCCGGAAACGGCCCGCACCCCCGAGAGGGAGAAGCAGCTCCACGCGCTCCTCGACAACGCCGCCTCCCGGGGCTGGCACATCATGATCTTCGACTCCAGAGACGGGCTCCGGCTGCTCTACCAGCGGGGCCAGGGTACCACCAGCGGCCTAGCCGAGGAGGAGGACCCTTTCGGGGCCATCGAGGTGGCCGCCGGGGTGCACGACCTGGCCAGTGCCTATCCCCAGGCCCACGGCGTCATCCTGGACCAGCCCGGTGAGACCTTCTACGAACTTGCCTTCCATCGGGGTCAGGCCCTACTGGAACTGGACGGTCGCATGCGGCACCGCCTGGAAGCCATCGGCGCCGATGTGGAGCGCGTCGCCCGCGGCATGGCGCACCTGAACGAGCGTTTCCACAACCTGACTCCGGATCTGGTGCGCTACCACGCGTCCGGCGGCATGCTGGGGGCACTGAACCTGTTCGACCTGAACGAGGATGCCCTGTACTGGCTGCGCGCCCGCCGCGAAGCGGCGCGGGGGTTCATGCGCGCCGTGCACGCGCAGATGCAGAGAGTGGGAGGGAAGGTGGAGCTGGGGGGCATTCCGCGCACCGCCGCTTTCTCGTCACTGACCGGGCACGAATTTGGCGAGATGGCGGAGTACTTCGACTACGTCTGCCCCAAGCACTACTTCTGGCACCGCGGGAATGACGGCCTCTACGGCACCATGGCCCGCTGGGTGCAGCAGGTCCTGGACTGGAACCCGACCCTGTTGGAGGCAGACGGCTTCGCCGTGGTCAAGGCCTTCCTGGGGCTGGAGCTTCCCGGGGTGCAGACCCTGGCGGACATGGAACTGGGGTTCCCCGAGGAGTTCTTCTCGGAGCTGGTGTACAACGAGACGCGCCGAGCGCTGGAGGCCATCGGGGATGTGAACAAGGTGATCGCCTGGGTGTCGACGGGGCGCCGTCCGCACGGGGGCGAGCCCATGACCGCCCGCGACCTGCACGGCATCCTGACCGCCTCCGAGCGGGCCGGCCTGCAGCGCTTCCTGTTCCAGCCGGACCCTGATCTGAGCGCCCCCGAATGGAGCGTGATCTCCGACCTGTGCGGCAAGCGCTGGCACCCGAGCCGCGACGGGTACTGGCCCTCGGACTCCACCAGGCCCGACGCGTTCAGCAGGTAGGCATGCGCCCGTTGCGGGACTTATCTGCGGGATTCGTCGCTTCGCCGACTCGGGGAATCGACGTCCCCAGGAACCGGCTAATCACAACGTGATTCACCCAATGCGCCGGAAGGCCCGATCCGCCGCGACCCCTTGGCAACGGACGCCACAGGCCCTGATCCCCGGCTGGCGTTTCCTCCCTGGCACATTGACATCAGGAGACCCCTTACGTATCGTCCAGAGAGATATGACACGTGAGGGAGACTTGACCATTTGTTGCCATCCTGGTCCTGTCTTCTCGCGTTTCCTCGGGTCTCTGATCTGCCCCTGCGAGCGCATCATGCTGTTGCTGGCATTGGGCGCCCGTCAATGTCAGTGGTAGCCTGGGCAGAAGTTGGGTTGGGGCATTACAATTCTTGGCTCCAATGTCCTTGGTGCGTCTATCTATTTCTTATTTCGAAGACCTAAGCGGATTCGGGAACGCAATCAGGAATCACTTGAGCCGTAGCGAACATATCGAGCCTCCCATACACTTCGTGCGTGGTGCTCCGAAGTGACGGCCTCGGACATCGACGTAGAAGATCTGTATTGTCGGGCCATGAGCGCCGTCGCAAAATAAAGCGCTCCTGGACCCACCTCAACACCACTACCCACACATTGGCCTGTGTCACACCGGTTGCTTGATTTTTACACCTATCGAAGTGGCGAAAAGGCGACGGAGAAAACTGAATATCCGGCGGAATGCACCTACGTCTTGTCCAAAAGCTCACTTGCTAATGACTTGACTATGCCGAAGGCTGCGCCCCTACCCAGAGGGCGTGCCGCTAAGTTCGGGATCACTTTGCTCGCGTGCCGCTTGGAGGGGCCACTGCCCTTGCTGGTCCTGACGTGAAGTTTTTGGAGAGATGTCGTGATCTCTTCGGTATTGCCTAGGGCTAAACCATTTTTTCGAATCGGATCTCAGGTCATCCCAATCAGATGAGAGGAACCAAACCTATGTCGCACGCTGTATGTACGCCCCGATCTCCAGGACCGAGAGTTCTACGGCATGAGTTCGCTGGCGTATCGCGACTTTCGTATCGACTTCCTGTCTGTATTTCACACGCTCCACGAGGGGTGGATCGCCCGAAACCGGATCGAAGAGTTGAGTATCGAGCCCAACGCATTGTGGATCAACGCCGATGCGACCGGCGGGTCGCTGCGAGTGGAGATCGTCGATCCGTTTGACCGGGTCGTGCCGGGTTTTGGCAAAGAAGACTGCATACCCTTCTCAGCGAATGAAACAGAATACCGGGTACAATGGAAAAGCGATCCCCAAGGCGCAGTCGGGGATAACGAAGGCGGGCTCGAAGAGAAGATGGTCTCACAGGCTCGCGGCGGCTTAAATGTCAAAGTGTACCTGGACCGCGCCAGGCTGTATGCTCTTTATGCGTCCTGAAGCCATTTCGCAGAATCACAAGTCAGGCCGTGCGGAGGTCCGTTATGAAGTGGGAACTGCTGCATCCGGACCGGGAGCAAGACGAGGATATACCCTGCAGGCGGGCGGCCTTCGGCGGGATGTTGAGCTACGATGGATGCGTCTACCTCTTCGGGGGGATCAAAGTGATGTACGGCCGGCCGAAAGGGCCTGGAGATCTTTCCGTCCAGGGCTCATTGAACGACCTGTGGCGCTACGACCCGGGCCGAGGCCGGTGGACGCACCTGGAAGACCACGATGGGCGTATCGGGTTCAGACCGTCCGATGTCAGACCGTGTACCCGGAAGCTCCCGACCTGGCTGCCCCTGAACGGCAGGCTCTATCTCTTTGGCGGGTCCTCAGTGCGGGGCCCCGGCAAGGGGGAGATCAAGCTGAACGATCTCTGGGCCTACGATCCGAAAACGGCCTCGTGGGAGCTGTTAGAGCCCGGCGACGGGCGCGCATCGGGAAAAACGGCGGATGGGCATCGTCCCGCCGGGTTCGGCGGAATGGGGGCGGCCGTTCTGGGTGATAATCTGTATCTGATGGGGGGACATGGCGCGATGACGCACGCGCAGCTGTGGACCTACAAGGCGCCGGCCGGAAAATGGGAGTACCTGGGGCCTGAATCCAATAGACGCGACGGTTGGCCGCCGAAACGATACTGCCCCGCGTTCGTAGGCTGGAACGGCAGGCTCTACCTGTGGGGCGGTCGGGACAGTCAGGGTCGAGCGCCGGAGTTCTACAACGATCTGTGGGAATACGATCCTGACAGAGGCGCCTGGACCTGCATTCAGGAAAACCGGGCGGATGATCTCACACGGCCTTCCCCCCGGTACGGGCTGGGATACGCTGTGATCGGAGATCGCCTGTATCTGTTCGGAGGATATGCAGGAGGGGAAAGGGAGCACCCCCAACTGAACGATCTGTGGCAGTACGATCTTCGAGCCGGCCGGTGGGACTGTCTGTATCCACACAACGGTGCGAAGGATTACTCTGCCGGCGCCGAACGTCCCGGTGTGAAGCGAATCCCCGTTATGACAGTGGGAGGCGGGTCCGTCTATCTCTTCGGGGGGCTGGACCTGGCTACCGGGTCCCACGGGGAAGGGCCGCTGGCGGCGTACAACGATTTCTGGCGCGGAACCCCGGCCTGATGCGGCATTTCCCGAAGTCGATTCCGTATATGCACGCGAAGACCGAAGTCGATCCGATCCGGTTCGAGGCCAGCCGCATTCGCCCCAATCCATCTGCGCCTGCCGCCCGGGCAGCGTCTCGAAACGCTCGGTCACACAACGCACCGACGACGCTTACTGCGGTCGGATGTACTCACACAGGACCGTGATCCCACCCTGATAGCCCTGCCAACGCAGTTCCTGCAACAGTACCGTGCACGGCACATCGAACTGCTCCAGACCCGTCCGGATCGTGTCTCTAAACGCATCCACCTTCGACGATCTCTGTGCATTGACTGCGAGGAACACATCGTCACGGCTCTGGTGGTTGTACACCGTCTGCCGCGAAACTCCCAACTGCCTGGCGATCCTCGCCTTCGGAACGCCGTGGCCAACGTGAGGATCTTGCACACTATACGTCATTGGCGTATATTAGACGTATGGTCTTCGTCGAAACGCCAATCTTCACAAGACAGCTCTTGACCCTGCTATCGGATGAGGACTATCGGGCAATACAGTCGGCGCTCCTGTTCCGGCCAGAATTGTGAAAGATTATTCAGCGTACGGGTGGATTGCGAAAACTGAGATGGAAATTGCCGCACGCTGGCAAGCGGGGCGGTGTTCGTGTGATCTACTACTGGGACAAGCCAAACGAGGTTTTTTATATGTTGGGGGTGTTTCGCAAGAGTCAACAGGACGATCTCACCCCTCGGCAGTGTAAGTTGCTTGGTAAACTCGTAAAGGAGTATCTGGCATGAATGAGCGTGATTTCGACCAACTTGCAGCCAGCGTCAAGCAAGCCGGAGCGATCAAGCGCGGCAAGTTGAAGCCAGGACGAACGACCCAAATGGATCCTGAAGACATTCGGATGATCCGGCAAAAACTGAATCAATCCCAGTCTGAATTTGCCCTGATGATCGGTGTCAGCGTCTCTACATTGCAGAATTGGGAGCAGGGACGTCGCCGTCCGGAGGGTCCTGCTCGGGCTTTGCTCAAGATTGCTTCGGAAAATCCCGAAACCGTGGCACGGTCGTTAAGCGCTTGAGCGACCACGCCGCCCTCCCTGCCCGCACAGACTCCAACACCGTGCACCAGACTTCGGGCCATTCGGCCCATTGCACAAACGCTACACTGTTTGGGATCGGCGAAAACGACACACAAATAGTCAGGGACTAGTCATCCAATTGGTCGGCATTGTTCACAGATGGCGTGTAAATTGATTTTGGCCAAGCTTGTCGATGGTTGGAAGGTAAAAATGTCATCCTGGACCATTCATTCTCGGATTTCAATCGCAATATTGAGTTTACGAGTATGTCAGGTCATATGGGCAGGAGTAGCTACGTCACGCAGCTAACACGACCGTGCCTGGCTCCGGGCAATTCGACCCTTCGCCCAACCGCTTTGCGATTCAGCGACACGAAAACGTTAAGCGCCATGCTCATCGCGCTGAATGCCGGATCGCAAACCCATCGTCACATCCGCAGGAATTAACCTTAATTCCGAAAAAAACAGCAACGCGGCGACGCGATAAGACCATCCGAAACGGGGCGTTATCGACGTATAGAAGGACATTTTTTCCCTTCACCGCCAGTGACCTGGTGTATCCTGGTAATCCGCCGTTTAATCACCTTTATTTACAAGCACATATTCGAATTAACGTCCCCGAAAACTTACGAATCAAGGTTAACTGGTGTCACGCATGAGTAAGGCAACACTGAAATGGCTGAAATGCACGACCTGCGGAGAAACGAAGCCGACAACTCACTTTCATCAACGTGCAAGATCGAAAACCGGGTATGCTCCCAGCTGTCGCACGTGCGTGAATAGGAAGCGCCGCAGCAAGTTGGCAACACCTGTGGGCACTGGAACACATTTGAAGACGTTAGTGAAAAAGGGTGACGTGAATAGCCTGAACGTCCTGGTCGAGAAGGTGACTACCCGTTCGTTGGACGAACTCCTGAAAACTTGCGTGACTCCCTATGTTTCACATCCAAAAACAGATGCACATTCCGAACTCGCCCGCTTCCTCATCCTGAGAGGCGCTGATCCGAACGCTCGGGTGCAAGGAGAACGAATGCTGTCCCTTGCTGCAAACACTGGGCGACCAGATTTGGTTGAAGTACTCATTGACGGAGGCGCGACGGTTGACTTTTTCAGTGCCGCTGCAATTCTGGATCTGTCCGCGGTAAGGCGGATCCTGAAGAGAGATAGGTCTCTCGCCAAGGCGACGGATGATAATGGACTGACAGGATTGCACTATTGCGCGGGTTCAGCGCTGGGACGGGCGACAGAGTTACATCAAGAGCGGCAACTTGAGATAATCGACCTCCTGTTGGGAGCCGGATCCGATCCAAATCATGAGGCGAATATAGGGATAGCTATTACGCCGCTGGTGTCTTGTTGCCAGAGCGGCGGAGTCGTTTCTGTTATTCAGTCACTGGTGCGTGGCGGAGCAGAACCGAATCATCCAAACGCGCTGAGGTCAACTCTGCGACATTTCAAACAGAAGCGTACCTCCGAGAATCCAGTTGCCGACGCATTGATCGAGTGCGGATGTGAAGTCGACGGGTTGATTGATGGCGGCAGGACCTGCCTCCACCTTTTCAGCCATCACGAAGAGATACAAGCTGTATCCTGGCTTCTAAGGCAGGGCGCTTCCGTGCATGCCCGAACGACGGACGGTCGAACACCGCTTCATTTGGCAGCAGAAAGGAACAACAACACAACGGTCGTTGAACTCTTGATTGGCCACGGAGCTGATATTGAAGCCACAGACATGCTCGGGAAGAAACCCATTGAACACGCGCGGAATAACGACAAAGCTGGAATTGTGGAGTTTCTGAGCGATCGATGAGTGGTTGATATTTGCAAACTGAATTCGGTACGACGAAGCACGAATATCCAATAGCTTCGGGCGTCAAGAGTGCGCCTTACAAGATTTGGCTCGGTTGGGCACAGTGATCATTTTCGTGTAACAGCCCGGTGTTGCGCTGCGGCGCCATCGCCGCCCTGACCTTCGGCAACCAACTACGCGGTTCGCAAACCGGCGGAACGTCAGCCCCAATTTGAGGCTGTTTCGTACGTTTCATCCAGGAGTGCGATTCAGTTCTATCGGAGGGAGGATTCGTTGATAAGCGATTTCGACGTCGATCCGATTTCAGGTCGAATTGTCTTGCAGTGCCGTGGGATTTCGGGTGAGGCCTGGTTGAAGATTATGGAATCCTCAGGGGAAACCATCGGGGAGATCCCACCCGAGTTCCTGCCGCATCATCCGCGCTGGGCGTCAGTTGGTCTTCGCCTGACATTTTCCGGTAACGACGGTCGTATTGGTATCCATGAAGTATCCCAGGACAACACAAGGATCGTGTATGAAGACCCGTCCATGAAGGCTGGCTTCAGTCAGTGGTCGCCGGACGGTTTAGAGCTCGTATTCTCTGCATACGGCAGGCAACCCGATGGACGACCACCGGATGTATTCCGCCTGACACTGGCCGATGGCAGGCTTGAGAGATTGACCTCCTCGCCGGATGCTGTAGACAGGTTTCCGAATTGGTCACCATCCGGTGACCGGATTGCATTTCATCGCCAGAACCTCGAAGAACATAATAACCCCAAGAAAGTTTACCTGTATGATATGGAACGACGAGAATTGTCCTCCCCCCTGTCCGGTGCGAATAGTCAGCGATTTGGTAGATACCCGTGGTCTCGTGATGGAAGGTGGTTTTCACTGCAGGAGGTTGACGAGGCAGGAGAGTGCGTTCGGGTAATAGATCTTACCGGACGAGACTCCGCGTGGACCTGCGACAATCGTTCGGTCGAGGAAGGGGCATTCTCCGCTCAAACAGACAGGCTGCTCTGCGTTCTTTCCGATGAACTCGTATGGTTGCGGTTTCCCGAGGGACGCGTCGACGCCCGGCTCAAGCTTCCATCTGGCGTCAGCGTTTCGAAGAACCTGACCTGGCATCAAATCGCCATCGTGGCGGACAGCGACATCGTCTACTTCCTGGCCACGGACGGTAGGGTCTACCGTTGGGATGAGTCGCGTAAATGTACAGCCGTGGCTGAGCATACGGAGGCCGGGCCGAGCTTCAAGCTGGAGGAATTCACAGTTCCTGCTTCGGATGGTTGGCAACTTCCGGCACAACGTTTGGTTCCACATTCCCCGCGAGAGACCGCAGTCTTGTACGTGCACGGCGGTCCGGGCGGTACCCTGGATAGAAACGACTCATGGGCGCTGTGGCTTGTTCGCAAGGGTTTCGAGGTCGTGCGTGTGGCTTACAGAGGTTCTACCGGCTTTGGCGATGATCTGGCGAGGGCCAATGAAGGTGTTTGTGGAGTTTCGGACGTTCAGGATGTGGTTGATTGTGGCGTCTTTTGGCAGCAGCAGTTTGGTTCGGGCAGAAGGATCGCGCTGTTTGGAAACAGCTACGGTGGCTTTCTCAGCCTTCTCGCCCTGGCGAATCCTTCCTCACCATTCGTGGGTGCGGTATCGACCTGCACCTGTACGAGTCTTCGAGTCTTGCGGCTTCACCGTGACAGATTCCTTCCGGCCAACCCAATTGCACGCGAGAAAGCACTGGAAGAGAGATCCGTGCTGTGGCAGGCCGAAAAGATCAAGAGACCGGCTCTACTCTTCCATGGTGGACTTGACTCTGTAGCAACTACAGACGAAATGCGACAAGTCGAGAGGCATATTAACGATTTTGGTGGAGACTGCTCGCTGGTCGTGTTCCCCGACGATACACACGGGTTGGCAAAGCATCGCGACGAAGTATTCGAGAGAGCTACCCGGTTCTTCGAAAATCGTCTCCCACCCTAAGCAATCTTGTGCCTTGCGCGCAGGCCCAAACCCCGGGTAATACGACCGTGCCCGGCGACGGGCTGCACCCTTCGCGCAACCGCTTCTGGGTTTGGGCACGGCGGGTACGTTTTGCGAAAGGGAGTTCGATTTGTTCAGAGCGGATCTCTTCCGGGCGCACCTGGAGAACTGGGAACACATTCTCCAGGTGCGAACCGTTGAAGCCATCGAACGGATCGCATCGGTTCCTGGCGTTGCGGGTGTGATTCTCGGGGGTAGCGTCGGGCGAGGAACGGCCTGGCCCTTATCAGACATAGACCTCATCTACATTACAACCAGGGAGGCGGACAACGGTCTTCCAGAAAGCGTGGACGAGCTTTCATTATCCATCACAGGGGAGTGGACTCGAGACTCGTGGCGAACGTCTGTTGACGCGGGTCGACTTCATTTCACAGCCGACGAGGCAGACGACCTGATCAAAGGCAAGCGTAACCAGGATGAGCTGATGGCCAATGAGAGGATTTTTCATGCGACCGACAAGAGCCATCTCGGTCAATCGGTTCACACGTCTGAGGATTGCGATACTCCCGCGTTCGTTGTCCTGCTCTCCGATGGTCGATTTGATCCATCGGTTGTCCGGGCGCGTCAAATCGAGCGAGTCAGACGTGCAACCGGGCTCGCCCATCGAGCAAAGTCACATCTGGAGGCAGGTCGTCTGATCGAGGCAGGGATTTCTGTACAGGAACTCTCACGCCTGACAATCCCGTTCCTGATGGAGAAATGGGGGCATGGAGACCGGTCCTTTGGGAGGGTTTTCACTCGTTTTTGCGTTCTGGCTCGCGAGCACGATGAAGAAGGAATTGCGAACCGCCTCATTCGTCTGTTCTCACTTACGGCGGATGAGGTAGAAGCAAGGTACGCGAAGGCGCCCGCCCATGTTGTGGAGCGGCACATCACATCGTATCCATCCCGCCTGGCCGTGGGCGAGGAGATCACGGAGCTCGATGACAGACGCGACGTCCTGTATGCCTTCACCTGGTACGCGGTTCGCAATGGTGAAACGGGTTCGTGGCTCCTCAATGAGGATCTGCGCAAGTCTCAACTCAAGTTGTCACTCGAACGAACGGCATCCATATGGTCCGAGGTGGTCTCGAAGGAGCCGGATCGGGTATCCCGTGAACTCACCTTCGCGTAAGACGAGCACCCACGGCTCCGGCCATCCCGCCTCCGCCCAACCTCACTACCCAGGTTCGTGGGTGCCGAGACGTTAAGCGTCATCGCGCCTGAGATGGAAAACTCGAACGGAGCGTATAGTGACGCTCATGAAGGGATGTTTTGATGCACGCATACATCGTCTTTGCGCATCCGACGAGGACGTCCTTTACCGGGGAGGTCCTGGTCGAACTGTGTCGAGGATTCGACGATGGAGGACATTCATACGAGATCGGGGACCTGTATGAAATGGACTTCAGATGCGAAATGAACATGGATGAGTACACCCGCGAGATGAACGTGCAGGGAAATCGTTCCTCTCTCACGATACCGTCAGACGTGGAAGCCGAACACAGGAAGATCAGCAGGGCAGACGGTCTGGCCTTTGTCTTTCCGGTCTGGTGGAGCGACTGTCCGGCAAAGTTGAAGGGATGGTTCGACCGGGTCTGGGTCTGCGGATACGCGTACGAGTACCAATTCGCCAGGGAGACCTATCCGTTTCCGCGACTCTCGGTCGAACGGGCTCTCGTACTCTGTCCCGTGGGAAATTCATTGGAGGCATTGAATGAGTCCGGAATTGCTGAAGCCATGAGACGGTTATACACCCATGATCGCCTCCGCCCTGACGCAGGCGTGAAGCATTGTGAGTTCGCACTCCTCCCTGGAATGGCAGATCACTTTGCGACATCGAGCAACAGGGCGAGGAATCTTGAGATCGCGTATCAGTATGGCAGCAACTTCCTGATAAAATGAAACGCGAACCTCATTCGATCTGAGGATGTAGCTGGTATTCGGCCTTCGGTCGCCCTGGAAAGAATCACGATCGTCCCGGCAGCGTGTAACAGCAGCACTTGCCAAGCGTAACGTTGTCGACAATCGAATTGAGGCAGGTCATGAATTCCAGCAGCGACGGACTGGAATCGCGAATTGCGGACCTGACCGGCCGAGCAGTGGACCGGCTGCTACCGGTTCAGGGAGGTTACACAGACGCCTGCCGAAGAATCGTAAGATTCCGTGACGGAGACACGGCATTTGCGAAGTGTGCGACGGACCGGCTCACCAGCGAGTGGCTGAATTCCGAGATTTCGGTCTATCGCCAACTTTCCGGAGACTTCATGGCGGCCGTTTTGGCGTGGGATCAGGAGGAACCTCCGTTATTGGTATTGGAGGACCTGAGCGGGAACCCGTGGCCTCCGCCCTGGACCGCTTCCCGTGTCGATATGGTTCTTGACAGCTTGTCAATCATACACGAGAGCCAGGCAAGTGTGCCCGAATATCACGAGATCTTCACTCACAGAGGTTGGCACGAAGTCGCGGCGCACCCGGAGGCCTTCCTGTCGATACGCGTCGCAAGCGAATCGTGGTTGACAGCGTGTCTGCCCACCCTCCTGGAAGCACACGATCGCGTAGAAACCGAAGGCAAGTCGCTTGTCCATCTTGACGTGAGAAGCGATAACATCTGCTTTCGCGCCGACCGTGCCGTATTGATCGATTGGAACAACGCCTGCTCTGGCAATCCCGACCTCGACGTCGCGTTCTGGCTGCCCGGTCTTCGCCACGAGGGCGGGCCGCCTCCACAGGATATTCTTGCGGACGCCGGTCACCTGGCGTCGTACGTTACGGGGTATTTCGCCTCGCGTGCAGGATTGCCCGATCTGCCCCATACGCCGTTGGTTCGCAGACTACAGAAGGCGCACCTGAATGCAGGTCTTCATTGGACGGTGCAGGAACTTGGACTTCCGGAACCGGACGTGATGGTTAGATGAATGTCCCCGGCGACAGCCGACAAAAGCATGTTTGCGCTGCGGCGCCATCGCCGTTCGGGCCGTCGGCAGCCACCTTCGCGGATCGCAAACCGGCACAATGTGATAAAACCTGCGGCTAGACAAGAGGGCAATCACGAATCAGGCTGGGGAGAATCTGACGATGCTGCAAGAGGGTGAATCCGCCCGGGGTAGTGTCAATCCCGTAGTACGGATTGGTGACACCGTGCGCAGACCTGTCCACAGGTGGACGCCAGCCGTGCATTCCTTGCTGCGCCACCTGGAGGCGGTTGGCTTTTCAGGAGTTCCTCGAGTCCTCGGATTCGACGAACTCGGACGCGAGGTACTTTCGTTTATCCCTGGAGAAGTCGCCCGGCGACCATGGCCTGAGGTGATGCTTCAGGAAGAGGGCCTTGCCGAGGTCGCGCGATTCCTGTCCCGATATCACAATGCCGTGAGGGATTTCGAGCTGCCCGGGGATGCTGAATGGGTTGTCCCGAATGCGACCTGGCGACCGGGAATGATCATCCGACACGGGGATCTCGGACCCTGGAATACTGTCTGGGAAGGGCGAACCCTGAATGGGGTCATCGACTGGGACTTTGCTGAGCCGGGCGATCCTCTCTACGATGTCAGTCAGTTTGCCTGGTTCGCGGTACCTCTCCGTGGCGAAAACCACTGGAGAAGAGCCGGATTTTCCGAGAAGCCCGATCTCAGGTCCAGGTTGGCAGTAATTTCCGACACCTATGGCACGGACTCCAACGCAATCCTGGACACCTTGAGCGACCTGCAATTGGAAGAATACCGCAGGACGGAGACTCTGGGCAGGCAAGGACTCCTCCCATGGTCCATCTTCTACCAACGCGGGGATCTTGCGGAACTGGAAGAAGAAAACACGTGGCTGCAAGAGAATTACGATTTGCTTGTCGCATAAATATGTTACGCACGTCTTCTGACACGTCGGTTTGCGCCTCGCCGTCTATCAGGAGTCCTGGCCTCTGGCAATCTGCATCGCAGGTTCGCGAACCGTGAAACGTCAGGGGACATCGTCTAACAGTCCGTTGATAAAGTCGCTCTGCAGGCGAGGCCGAGTCATTGTGGTCGAAGACAAGGCGCGCGACCGAGTCCCATCCTGTGATTCGGCGAGGGAGCGTAACGCAGTATTTCGACCGCAAGGGCCGGCCGTAGCCCGGATGGGCTTTTTCAACGGGCTGCTAAGCGCAGAATGCGAACTGAATGACCACTCCCGAAATTCCCATCAACCGGTGGCAACCCTTGACCGTCCGGGAGTTGACGCAATTGTTCGCCAACGCTCCTTTCCAGTGGGGACTCGCGGGCGGCTATGCGGTCGAGCAGTTCGTGGGAAAGCGCGTTAGAGACCACGGTGATATTGACGTCATCGTGTTCCGGGATCAGCAACTTGAAGTACAGCGCTGGCTCTCAAATTGGCATCTGTATGCGGCTGATCCGCCCGGCTCATTGCGACCATGGGCGCAATCAGAGTACTTGCCTTACGGGATATTTGACATATGGGGCCATACCGACATTCAGTCATGGCAGCTTCAGATCATGTTAACTGAAAGCGACGGCGACAGATGGTTCAGCAAGCGCAGCAGACTGATTGGCGGGCGACGAGGAGACTTGATCGTTGCATACGGGAATGTCCCCTGCATTCGGATTGAGGCCCAACTGCTGTACAAAGCCAGGAATCCTCGATCTAAAGATGATCTGGACTTTGAGACGTGCCTGCCGCTGATGTCCGCAGAGGAAAAGAGATGGTTGGGGACCGGATTGGAGGTTCTGTATCCCGAAGGTCATCGCTGGCAGAGGCTTCTGTCGAGTTAGCGGGCCGCATAGTAACGCGCGGCCGAGATGCGTCGTCCGATAACAGCACGTTTTGCACTGCGGCGCCATCGCCGTCCTGGCCTTCGGCAACCCGCTGGTCGGGTTCGCAAGCCGACGAAACGTTATGTGAGATGGAAACCAGCCAAGAGGCTACGTCGGTGCATCCGGTGCAGTGGTAAATACGGAATGTCCAGTCAATACCCACCTCACAGACAGGAGTTTGAAATGCCACTGCCTGAAAACGTTCGGATAGAGCGGCTGGAATCCACGCACACCTCATGGCAGAGATTCCTGGCCTTCGCTGACAAGAGAGGCGAAGGAGCCGGACTCGACGCCAAAACGTGCGAGTACCACTCCGGGCCATTCACCCTTGTCGCGCTTGATCGCGATCAAATGGTGGGTTACCTGAGGTTTTGGACGCAACAGATTGGGATCGATGAAGACAAGCCCGGCCTTGAGCGTAACGAAAGGCCAGTACTGGAAGCAAAGGTCGTGGCCATCTTCGTCAAACCTCAATATCGGCGTCGGGGCATCGGGAGGTGTCTAAAGCTGACGGCGGTTTCCTGGGCACGTGATCTTGACTGCTACCAGGTACGAGAGCGCAGCAGTTAAAGCAGCGTTGAAAACCACGCACTTAACTTATCCCTGGGTTTTGGTATTCAACCTGCTGTCAACGAGGATGAGGGTGACTGCACTGCGTACTTCATGCTGCCAGTGAACCCGCACGAAACGGCCTCCGTGATCGGATGACGCACGACGTTACCGAGACCATTCGAAGTGGACTCGGCGTCACATAGCACGTCCGTGCCCGGCTGCGGCACTCGGGTGCATTCACGCAACCGCTACGCGGTTTGGGCACGGGAACACGTCACGCGAAAAATGGGCGCCGGCCATTCAATCGAAAGTGCTTTACACAGATAGCGGCCAGTATGAGTTCTGACAAGCTTGTCGATAGTTGGAAACGTGAAGAGGAACAGCTCTTCTCGGGATGGGACTTTTCCTATCTGGATGGCAGGATGTTCGAAGAGCAAGCTCCATGGTCTTATTCTTCACGGGCTGCCGAGCTCATGCGTCGATGCTCATCTGTTGTTGACCTGGGAACAGGTGGGGGTGAGCGGTTCCTGGACTTACAGGAATACTGGCCTGAAGTGGTTGTGGCAACGGAGGAATATGCGCCAAACCTCGAGCTGGCAGCAGAACGTCTCGTTCCATTCGGAGCGAAAGTTGTAGATGTTCGATTAACGGATTGCGATCCGGTGCCTTTCTCCGATTGCGAGTTTAATCTCGTTCTGAATCGCCATTCCGCTTTCAATCCCGATGAAGTTGCCCGTATTCTCAGGCTTGGCGGTACATTCCTGACCCAGCAGGTTCACGGGTTATGGGCCTGTGACTTGCTTGCAGCGTTTGACGTTGAACCGCAATGGCCCGGATCCACCCTCGAAAAGAACGTGGTTCAATTGAGAACGACGGGCCTGAACATTCTCAATGCTGAAGAATGGTCTGGCCGGCTGGCTTTCGCCGATGTGGGCGCCGTGGTCTACTACTTGAAGGCCGTTCCCTGGCTGGTACCCGGGTTTTCAGTTGAGACGAACGTGGAGCACCTGTTAGGGCTGCAACACCGACTCGATAGTGGCGATGAGTTGGCGTTCACGGCAAGGGAATTCTTGATTGAAGCGCAAAAGAACGGGCCAACTTGAACGGCGCCATTTGGCATCGACGGAGATCATTTTCGTGTGACGGCGACAGAGTCAACCGAGCGTGACGGAGGTGTCGTGGCGGGGACAGATTCCGACAGGTTTGTCAATCTCAACTCCATTGCGGATGGCTACTTCAGAGACGCCGTCGTGAACCACGTCTCGGTGTATTGCCAGGTATTCGC
This sequence comes from Candidatus Latescibacterota bacterium, assembly GCA_965116875.1. Lineage (GTDB taxonomy): Bacteria > Latescibacterota > UBA2968 > UBA2968 > JAAXHE01. The sequence goes on along the minus strand of OZ220733.1, from coordinate 5,420,098 downwards.
AGAACGTCTTGTCTCAGTCTATGTGTGGGGAAGTGTTCATCGGAACGAAGCGGTACCCGGAGTTTCCGATCTTGACCTGCATTCGTTTATCCTGGACGCCTTCACCGATGCGGACAGGTTCCGGTTGCGGGAATCCGAGGCATCCCTTCGAGAGGAATTCCGCTCACTTCATGGGCTTGTGCGACCGCGATCTGTTGACAGGGTATCCCAGGTCGCAACGCGTCTTTCCTACGACGCCACGCTCGTCTGGGGAGAGGATCTGACCAAAGGGATGGAGATTCCACCCCCCGATCCCGTCGGAGCGTTCCGCTACCCCAGGGAGCTGGTCCGATATGCAGCGGGATTGCAGGAGGAGAATACAACCGACTTCTCCCTTCCTGAGGAGCCCTCATTGCGCCTTCGTAAGCTCGGACGCCTGGCCGTGCTGGGCGGCGGGTATCTCCTCATGGCAAGGGGAGGAGGGTATACACTCAATGGGTCCGATGTTCTTCCTCTGCTGGAAGAGGTCTCTCCGGATTGGCGGGGGTTTCTGAGGAGAACTTCTGAAATCTATGTTCATCCCGTCCAACCGAGCGAGAGCGAGGTAGACGAATATCTGTCTCAACTGGTTGAGTGGATGGAATGGATCGAAGATCAGATGCAGGATAAGTCAGCTATGACCCGGACTTGATCCGCTCCCTCATCGCCGAGCGAAATACGCCTGCAGCAGCAACTTCCGCCTATACGTCGCACTAAAGGTCCGGCATCTGCGTAGCCCGATCGAACTTGCAGGTGGCAAGTTCACCGCCCGAGCGAACGATTTCGGAAACAGATTCATTCGAGAGAGTTACAAACGTTGAGCGAAGACGTCAGACGATTTTACGATGACCTCGCTGCTGATTACCATCACGTCTACGAAAATTGGGAATCGGCAATCGAACGGCAGTCGTATGTACTGGATCGGTTGATTCAATGTGAGTCGTCAGCAAATGCATCGCTGGTCCTGGATTGTTCATGTGGAATCGGCACTCAGGCGATTGGCCTGGCGCAGCGAGGATATAAAGTCTTCGCGTCCGATCTCAGCCCGAAGGCGATTGCCAGGGCGAAATCGGAAGCAGTTGACCGGGGACTGAAGATTGAATTCGCCATTGCCGATGTTCGAGAGGTGGAATGTGCCTTCACCCGAAAATTCGACGTTGTGATAAGCTGTGACAACTCACTGCCTCATCTCTTGACGGATGAAGACTTGACCCTCGCTCTCCGAAGCATCAGGCGCACACTGGCGGATAATGGGCTGTTTATTGCGAGCATTCGCGATTACGATCGGTTGCTCGCGGAAAAACCGTCGTTTATGGGCGCCAACCTTCAGGGTGCATCGGAGCGCGAAGTCATGACGTTTCAGGTCTGGGATTGGTCGAAGGAATCAGGTACCTGTTTGATTCGGCTTTTCATCATGTCCCGGACACAGGACGGATGGCAAGTACGGGAGTTTAAGACTCGCTACCGGGCAATTCGGCGCAAGGAGCTCACTCTGGCCCTGGAGTCCGCCGGATTCACGAGAATCGCCTGGCATACGCCTGAACAGTCCGGATATTTTCAGCCGGTCGTGACGGCGCATGCTTAACCGAGCTACTCCCAACAAAAGCACGTTTGCGCAGCGCTGCGGAGCCTGTCCTGAGCCCGCCGAAGGGTGTCCTGGCCTCCGGCAACCACCTTCGCGGGTTCGCAATCCGGAGAGGAACAGGCGCCGATTTAATTGCGGTGCGACAGAAAGGCATATGAAAGTCGCCTGACTGACTCCGTCAGGGCGTGGAGAAGAACTATGACGGTTGGACAGGAATACCTGAAAAAGGGCCTGCTGGGTCTAAGCCGAGCGCACCTTGTGGGTACCATGACGGGACATTTGGGCGCTACCCTTGTCGCTGGCTATCTCTTCAGTGAGGAACACCGTGAACTGGACAGGAAGGTTCATGTTGGCATAGAGAAAGAACTGGACCGTGTCCTGAATGGAGAGTCGGTATTTGACCCGGGCGAAGGTGGACCCATTGCAACGTCGGAACTGTTTGTGCCGTATCCGGACGAAGCCATTCAGGTAGACCAGATTGACCGTATTGCCCGGGTCCTATCCAGGAACATCGGACGAACACGCTCCTCGGGTCACAACGTGATTTTCGCCTCTCTGTCCATTCGGGCGCTCCAGAAGTACCCCCGGCACGCAACAGCGTCTGTCATCGATGGCATATGCAGATTGATCGGGGAATTTGACCACGCATCAGCTGGCAGCGGCTACTACGGGAGGGAAAAAGGTCGAATCGACGGAGACACGATCGTGTTGCCGGAAGATCCGGATTTTCCACCGTATTCCAATCTGGAGGACATGATCGAAGCCGTGTTGGACGAGTTCATTGAGACAGCTGCGGAACGGAGACAGGGATTCGGGGGATTGTGGCACGTTATCAACCATGCCGCGTCGCTGATCGATCTGTCTGAGTGTGGCCACGTCGACCTGGCACAGAAAGGACTTGAGGCCCACCATCGTCATGTTCGCCTGTGGAGATCCCTGCCGAATGTCGAGGACGAACTGGGGACTGAAGCGCCGGCTGAAGAAGATCCCTGCACCCCCGTCTATTGGGAATCCGACGCCCTGAGGAGGGATCGCGCAAGGCTGACTCACCGGATTAAAACGCTCTATGGTTTCTACAGGTTGACTTGTCTGGTTGATGATACGACCAGGCTGCAGCGGGCGAAGGATGCGCTACGCTATCTCATGTAGGAGGCTGAAGTCCGATGTCAGACCCAGAGTTGAAGTGGGCGGTAGAAGCAGCCGAGAAGGCCATCCACGACAACGATACCGCTCGCCTGGACAGCCTCGTTTCGGAGCATCCGGGTCTGCTTACGCGGTGCTATCCGGATGGCGAGTGTCCCGTCCTGCTCTACGCCACCATCTCCTATGCTAACTTTCCCGGCGCCGAGAACGAAGGCGTCTACAACCGGCCCGAATGTGCCCGCCTGCTGCTCGACGCTGGCGCGGCTATGGATCCCCGGGTCTACTTGAGGGCAATCGACACCGGCGCTCACGGCATGCTGGCGCTGTTTGACGAAAAGGGCGTACTACCGGAAAATCTGCGTACGTTGACCGCGAGGGGCGATCTCGATCCTGTGCGGGGATGTTTCGACCCTGCAGGTGGCCTGAAAGACATCGGACGCCCGGAACCGGTACTGCGTACCGGGTACAACGGCGCTGAGACCGATTGGCCCGATCCCGCGGATGACCGGCTGGTCGTTACAGATGCGTTTCTCTATGCCTGCCGGCTGGGTCATCGCAACGTCGCCCATTTCCTGATGGATCGTTGTCTTCAGCTCGACGATGATCTCCGTGCGAGGGTAGAGGCATCGCATGGAAATGCTGGCTTTGTCGATTACCTGCTGGAGAAACGGCCGGAGGGGGGAAGAAAGGCGTGCATGTATCGGGAGGCGGACGACGAACCCGGCCTGATCTGGCGTCGAGCCGTGGAATTGCGCCTGCTGGCTGCTTTGGACGAGGGAGACGCGGACTCCATCCGAGATCTGCTCGCAACCGAACCCTTTCTCAAGGGCCCCCGCTATCTCGAGACCCAGGAAATGCTGCTTGCTGTCGCGGCCTGCTCCCAGGGAAAACTGCCGGTGATCGAAGCCGTGATCAACAGCGGCGCGGCCATCACCACGGTGGATGATCCGCCGGCGTCTCGTGCCATCCTCTATGCTCTCGAATACGGGAATGCCGACTATGTTCCGGCCCTTTCGCAGATCTGGCCCGTGCCTGACGATTTGCCCCACGCTGCCGGTCTGGGCGACATGGAAGTGGTCGAAAAGAGGTTTGCCAACGGCTTCCCGCGGTTGGGCGATCCATCAATATATGTCTGCCCACCCGGGGAATCACCATTGACCAGCGTTCAGGAGATCGTCGACAGGGCGTTGGCATGGGCGGTGCAGAACGGGAATTACGAGATCGCGGACTATCTCTTGGATCACGGCGCGAATATCAACACGAGATGGAGTACCCACGAGCCGGCCAGCATCCTGCACGAATGCGCCTTCGCCGGCCGCGTGGAACAGGTGGCGTATCTCGTTCGCAAAGGGATCGACGTGACCATCAGAGATCATCGACACAATGCCACGCCGGAAGACTGGGCACGGCACGCGGGACATATGGAAATCGCCGAATACCTGGCGGCAAGAAAGGAAGGACGAACACGGGGAGTTTCTGTTGGAAGGCACAATTCGGATTCTAGGGACAATCTCGTAAATGACAATCAAGGCTGACTGGCGGCTAAGCCGCCCTGGCCATCCGCGACTCGTTTGGCGAGTTCGAAAGGCGTAACGACGATAACACGAACGTGTCGTAAGGAATCTGCTCTCTTCAAAACCGAACGATTATATGAATCTGTTTCCGGGAGATAACATTGATATGGGCTTGCGCAATGCGGCAAAGGCTCTGATCCGGAAAGAAGACAAAATTCTCGTTACAGAGAATACGGATGACAAGGGTCTGTGGTACATTCTGCCGGGAGGGGGTATGGAACCGTGAAAGGAGACACTCCTGGATGCGCTCAAGCGGGAGTGCAGGGAAGAAATCGGGGCGGACGTCGAAGTTGAAGATTTGGAGTACGTTCGCGAATACATTACAGATAATTATCCTGATTCCTGGTCAAAGGGAGGCCATCTCGTCGATTTCATCTTCCGATGTTCGGTTGCCGAAGAATATGATCCGTCCCAGGCGCCGGATGGGGATACGATGCAGGTTGGGGTGAAATGGATGCGCGTTCGTGAACTCAAAGAGTTGAGGTTCTACCCCAAAGCATTGATTCGTCATCTTGAAGCTGGACCCGGATCATCGACGGTATATCTGGGAGACGTTACGTGAGCCGGTCAGGGCGCCCGGTCGGGTCATCGGCGGGAGCCAACAGGATTCGGTGACGTCGATACCGCACCGCAACGCAGAATGGATGCTTCAAGGGCGGTGGTACGCAAAGCACGCGCGCCGGCGGCATCGGGGCAATCGCTCGGCTCCCGGCAGATCGGATATGGAGAATCGGATCGTCGTTTGTGATTCCTCTATCGGTCTGTATATTAAATCGATAGCTGGCAATAGCGCAATTCCAATACGTTGCCCAAACCGCCGGTCCGATTGCATGCGAGAAAACAATCGGCCACTTCCAATTACGTGAGGAAGGATCACCGATGCCTCGACATGACATTCATTGTCATTTCTTTTCGCAGGAAGACCTCCTTGCCGCCGGATGCCTGGATATCCGGATGGCGATGGACGCTGCCGAATCAGCAATTCGTGCCTTTGATAAAGGAGACGTACTGTTTCCTGACAAGATCGTGCAGATCTTCAACGATGAAACCCAGGAGAGAATCAACTGCCTGCCGGCGACGTTCCGGGGTAAGGGGATTTGCGGCATGAAGTGGGTTTCGGTCTTTCCACCGAACCCGGTCAAACATGGGATTCAGAATCTCTCGGCAGTGATCATCCTGTCGGAGATTGTCCATGGGTTTCCGATCGCGTTCATGGAAGGCACGCTGTGTTCCAATATTCGGGTTGGAAGCATTGGCGCACTCGCCGCCAAATATCTGGCGCGTCAGGACGCAGCATCGATCGGATTCATCGGCGCCGGTGAACAGGCAAAGATGCATCTGATCGCGATGAAGGCTGCCATACCGTCCCTGACGACATGTCGGGTGGCCGCCAAACTGGTTGCTGAAGAAGAACAGTTCACAAAGGAAATGTCTGCGATCATTCCCGGCATGGATTTTACGATCGCGAATTCAGACCTCGAACGCGCCGTTGACGGAGCGGACATCATTGTCACGGCAACAAGTGCACAGGCGCCGCTGCTCAAGGCGGATTGGATGAAACCCGGTGCTTTCTACAGTCATATTGGCGGCTGGGAAGATGAATACAACGTGGCGAAACAGTGCGACAAGATCGTTTGCGATGACTGGGAGACCGTGAAACATAGAACACAGACGCTGAGTCGAATGTACAAGGAAGGTCTGCTGACGGATGACGACCTGTATGCGAATCTCGTGGATTTGGTGCGAGGTGCCAGGCCGGGACGGGAAAACGACGACGAGAGAATCTATTTCAACGCGGTGGGTCTGGCCTACGTTGACGTTGGGATCGCCATTGCCATGTATGAGAGAGCCCTCGAAGCGGGCGTGGGACAGAATCTGCAACTACAGCGCGAGATGATATTCGAGCATGCAGACCTGAAAGATTGGGTACGACTGTGACGAATGCGTCCAGTTGCGATTACCAGGAGAGATCGTCCGCTGACGATTGTATGCACCGGAACCGACGAATCGGTAGATACTGAATCGATCACCATCGGGCTGCCCCGTGATGCTGGTCTTCTGAGAAGACCGATACCACATAAGATCCCCACTGGACAGGCTCTCCAGTGGGGATTCTGCACGGCGTACCCGACCGATCAAGGCGGGCCGATCAAGAGGGAAGTTTCAAATGCTGCCGGAATGTAGAACGGAGACAGCGTGTAGAGAGGACACATGAACCGACCAAAGACGTCCATAGCTACCTCCTTTGCATATGACTGCCCACTTGAGGATTTGCTTCCCTTGATCGCTGAGGCTGGATTCACGCATATTTCGCTTGGGGCACAGGAATCGCACTCCAGCTACCTGGGAGACGCAAGGAGATCCGGTTTGCGGAACCTCCTTCTTGACTGCAACCTGCATATGGATACAATTCACGGCAAACCACTTCACCTTCCGCAAGCGGATTCGACCCTTGCCGCCACGGTTGAAGCCGCGGCCTTTCTCGAAGTACCAATCGTCGTTGTGCACGCCGGTCCATTCGACCTCGATCCCGGGGATATCCACGAACACCTGGAGGCGTCTCTCGACACCTGCGAGGCTCTGACTTCAATCCTTCGAGATATTGGAGTTAAATTGGCACTGGAGAACGTGCATCCCGGACCCGCCACGGATCTTGTTCGACTCGCTCTCGACAATCTACCTGGTGATATTTTCGGGTTTTGCTATGATTCTTCACATGATCAAATTGGAGGTCCCAAGCCCTTCACGTTGCTTGAGAATATGTCAGATCGGCTTCTGGCGCTTCACCTGTCAGATCGGGTCCGGGAGTATGTTGACCATGTCATTCCCGGCGAGGGGTTCATTGACTGGGAGAATCTGTGCGGGTTTATCCGCAATACCGACTACGGTGGGCCAGTAACACTTGAGGTTCTGACAGAACATTCGAGGGTGAAGGAGAGAAAAGAATTCGTGAGGCTGGCTTTCGAACAAGCCGCGAGGCTGTACAATCTGGCCTTTGCATAAAGAAGAGATCTGCCCACCAGGAGTCTGGCTCAGGTAGAAAAACGCTCCGAATGGCAGGTCCGCCGGCGCTCCTGTCGCGCTCGCTCACCCTTCCTACGGCAATCAACCCTCGCTGCGCCAGGTGGGTTCGGAAGAGGCCACGACGTTGCGGGCAATGTGAAGACGAACAATCAAGAAAGAAGCCTCAAATGAGAATCTCAGTCGTCAGCAGCAGTCTGGACGCCCGCAGTCGCAGCAGGGTGCTTGCCGCCATGTGCCGTGCCGCCCTGGAGGACAGGGGGCATTCTGTTGACTTCATCGATCTTCGACAACTCGATCCGCCGAATTTCGACGACGACGAGATCTACAATTCCGAGGTTTACCAATCGTGCCATAGAAGAATTGCGATAGCTGATGCGGTCATATTGGCCAGTCCGGTATACAACTGGGCGTGCTGCGCGGAGCTCAAAAAATTCGTCGAATATATGGGCTCTACGCCACCAGGCGGATCGCTCAAAGGCGCTTTCTATGACAAGGTCGTGATGTTTGTCAATTCGGCCAGCTTGCCGCACAGCTATATGGCGTTTGCTTCTCTCGCAACGTCCCTGATGCTGGATTTCAAGTGCATTGTCAGCCCGTACAATGTCTATGCACACGGCGATAATTGGGGTGAGGGAAACGAACTCGACGACGCGACGACGGCCAGGTTGAATAAGTCACTTTCGGTGTTGATTGAACTTGCGGAACGGCTCCAGAGCCGGTCATATGTGTCGAACTGGGAAATTTGAGTGATGCGCAACCTCAGTTCCACGCAAACGGCTCAAAACCGGAATCTCGACCAGCACATTCCAGAGAATCAGAGTCGGGCGCAGAACCTGTAGCTTCCTGCCGAGAAACGGTGCGACCGATTGATTGGAGCTACTACAAGGGCAATAACGATCGCAGGGTTCGGGGAAACAAGGTCGATTTATCGCACGTGCACAATAGTCCCGCCGTATTGAAGCATCTGGTGACAGATTCGGCCAGACCAATTGTGGGGGTGCAGTTCGAGAAGGTTGCGAGCCCGGAAGTACTGGGCTTCGTGCCTGGCAGTCCGGTGGCACTCAAACGTCATAATTCGCGGAAGGTACGATGAATACCCGGTTCAGGCTGTACTGCGGGCTCTTGCGCATGTTTGACGAGCTTGATTCGATACCGGATGAGTCGGCGCCGGACTTCCAATATGAACTGTCACATCCTGAACTCGATCGTCTGCGCGAAACATATCGACTGGATCAGGTTGCAGGCAATGGAGACGGATGGTCCAGGGTCCTGAACCTGATGCAGTGGATGTCAGAAGGCGTATGCCACAGAGGCGACATCACCAAAGCGCTGCCCGAAGTCTGCGAATCCCTGCCCATGAACGCGTTGGGTCTTCTCAAATATTCTTTCTGCAAAGGTGAGGACTATGGTATCAACTGTTACATGTTGTCTATCGTATTGACGGAGGCCTGCATGTCTCTGGGAATGCCGAGCCGAATCGTGTCTCTGAATCCATTGAACCCATACGACTATGACAATCATCTGGTTACGGCGGTATGGTGTACTTCTCGCTTGAAGTGGATAATGGTTGATCCTACGTACAATGCGTATCTGTATGACTCGGAAGGAGTGATCCTGAATCCATGGGAGACCAGGGACCGACTTTGCCGACACAAGACGATTCTCTGTAACGACGAACTAAGCTACAATGGAGAAAGGTACTGCTCGGAAGAGTATCTGACGTACATGGCAAAGAACCTGCTTTACCTGCACTCCCCCTGCTTCAACGGTTTCGGAAGCGTTTCCTCAGGGAAGACGTGGCTCACGCTGGCCCCGAAGAACCTGGACGTTTGCAAGCGAGAGACCTACAACATGAAGTGGCGTGAAGAGGCCGAGAGCGGGAACTGGGAGTTCGACGAACTTCAAAATCGTCTTGAGAAGCGCAGGCGGGTGGGAGGCCACGCGGTCACGTCATCCGTCGCGTCTTTTGCGCAAGCGCCGGATTAAGCAATACACCGAAGGCGTGTGCTTTTCTCATTCTGTACCACGGGTAATAAACAGGCCGGTGAACCGATGCGCGTTCGGTTCCTTCCGCATCAAGCCGGATCCAGTCATCCATGCACCTGTACCCTTACTTGCTGAAGCTCCAGCTGCTCAACGCGCTGGCCTACCGCTTCGAGTATCTGTCGTCAATCGGGCGGAACCTGTTCTTCCTCCTCGGCTCCGTCTTCCTCTGGCGCACCGCGTATCGCGGGATCGACCAGGTCGCCGGGGTCAACGAAGCGCAGATGGTCACCTACGCCGTCGTCGCCGTGCTGATGAATGCTTGCTTTACCGTCAGCATCGACGACCTGCTCTTTAGCAAGATCCGCGCGGGCGAGATCGCACTCGATCTGATCCGGCCGGTGAACCTCGTCTGGTACTGGATGACCGAAGACGTGGGGCGTTCGCTGGCGGCAGTCACGCAGTTCGCCCTGCCCCTGCTGGCCATCTCGCTCCTCTTTGTGGCTCCGCCGCTGCCGGCGGGCGTGGGCGCGTGGCTGCTGTTCCTGCCGAGCTGTGCGCTGAGCTTTCTGCTGCTGTGGCTGCTGAGCGTCCTGGTGGGCATGACGGCCTTCTGGGTCACCGACTTTGGGGACGTGAGTACGGTGAAAACCAGCCTCGTTTTCGCCCTTTCGGGACGATTGGTGCCCATGTGGCTTTTTCCCGATTTCATCGCCGATGCATCGCGGTGGCTGCCCTTCCAGTACATGTTCCAGGCGCCGCTGGAGATCTACATCGGCCGCGTCTCTGCCACGGAGGTCGTCCACGTGCTCTCCGTGCAGGCGCTCTGGGTCGTCGTCTTTGCCGTACTCACAGGTCTTGTCTGGAAGCGCGCCCAGCGGCGGGTCTTCGTGCAGGGAGGATAGGTAAGCCCATGATCGCCGACTTGCGTCATCACCTGTCCGTAGGCGCCCTGTACGGCCGTTTGTCGATGCAGCGGTCCCTGGAGTATCCGTTCTCGCTGCTGAGCATCTGCCTTGGACTGGGCTTCAACTACATCTGGATTGGCGTCGCCCTCAACGTGCTGGTCGAACGGTTTCAGCCGCTGTCGGGATGGACCTTTCCACAGCTTGCGTTTCTGTACGGGCTGAGCCTGATGAGCCGCGGCGTTATGTCCATCCTGTCATTTCAGTCGCGGCAGATCGATCGGTTTGTCACGCGCGGCGAGTTCGACCTGATGCTTCTCAGACCGCTGGAGATCACATTCCATTTTTCCTGCCACCGAATCAACGTGGTCGGCCTCGTGCATCTGGGCATCGGTGCAGGCTACTTCCTTTACGGGGCCCGGCTGTGCGGCTTCGGCTGGACGCCGCTGCACGTCACCGAGGTACTCCTCGTCATCGCTGGCGGGTCCCTGATCTACTGGTCCTATCTCACCCTCATCAGCTCCATCGCGTTCTGGACGATGCGAAGTCAGCCCCTCGTGGACGCCAGCATGGAACTGATGGCGCGAGGCACGTTCTACCCACTGACCGTGTACCCGTGGCCCCTGCAGGCGCTATTGACCTTTGTGCTGCCCCTCGGCTTCATCGGGTTCTACCCCGCCTGCGACTTCCTCGGCCAGAGCGCGAACACGTCTCTGCCCCTCGACGTGGCACTGTGGACGCCCGTTGTGGGTGTGGCCATGCTCGCCCTGGCGCTGGCCGTCTTTGCCGCCGGGCTTCGCCGCTACGAAAGCGCAGGATCGTAGATGACCCATATAGAATTGGAGAGGGTTTGCAAGACCTTCCGCGTGACCGGGAAGGAAAAGGGGCTGGCCGGCGCCGTGAAGGGTTTGTTCCGGCCCAACCGGCGCGAAGTACACGCGGTGCGCGACGTGAGCTTTGCGATCGAGCCGGGTGAACTGGTTGGATTCATCGGTCCCAACGGCGCGGGGAAGTCGACGACGATCAAGATGCTCTCCGGCATCCTCTATCCCACGTCCGGGCGCGTCTCCGTCGTCGGCCTTTCGCCCCAGAGGCAGCGGCGCGCGGTCGTCCAACGCATCGGCGCCGTTTTCGGTCAGCGCAGCCAACTGAACTGGGACCTTCGCCTGGGCGAATCCTACGAGCTTTTCAAGCGGATCTACCGTATCGCCGGCGACGACTTCGAAAGGAGCCTCGCCGAACTGTGCGAGGTACTCGGCATCGGCGACCTCCTCGACACACCGGTGCGGCAGTTGTCCCTGGGACAACGCATGCGCGGGGAGTTGGCCGGCGCCATGCTGCACGAGCCGGATATCCTGTTTCTGGACGAGCCTACCATCGGCATGGACATCGAGGTGAAAGCGGCGATCCGGGCATTCATCCTGGACGTCAACCGGCGCCGGCGCACCACCGTGCTGCTGACCACGCACGACCTGGACGACGTGGAAGAGCTCTGCGAGCGACTCATCATCATCAACCAGGGACGCATTATCGAAGATGGGCCGCTGGCGGCGCTCGTCGAATCCATCACCCCGCACCGCTATCTGATCGTCGAATGCGATCCGGGCGAAGGAGAGCCGCTGAGTGGCTTCGCGCATGCGCACGCGGAGATCCTCGAACGGCGGAACAATGTGGTCCGCATCCGCTTTGCGAGGAGCCAGGTGTCTGCATCGGCTCTCATCGCGGAACTGTCGGCCCGCTATCGGGTGCGCGACGTGTCCGTCCAGGAGCCCGATATCGAGGACGTGATTCGCACGGTATACGGGCGCACGGGATTGGCAGGGCATTAAGCCGGTCCGGAACGAGGCGCGGGCGATACCTTCCGTAACTATCGGCAGCAAGCGGGTGACACCATGAACCGACGCGATGCTGTGTGGATTTTTTCTTTCCTGATCCTGGGCGTACTCGGTCTCGCATGTTACGTTCATTTCTTTGACCGGGCCTTTCCCGTTGCCTCGCTTAACTTTCGTGTAGACCGCGAACAGGCTTTTCAGTCTGCCGAAGCATATCTTCATGACCTCGGCTACGACCTCACCGAATACGAGAGCGCTCAAGTCTTCTCCTATGCGCCTCTTCCCCAGATCTTCCTTGAACGCACCCTGGGCCTGGCCGAGGCCAACCGACTCGTAAGGGATTGGGTCTCGGTATGGTATTGGCGAATCCGCTATTTCAAGCCGCTGCAGAAGGAAGAACTCCGCGTTCGCATCGATCCCGGCGGACGGGTCGTCGGGTTCAGCCACAGCATCCTCGAGTCCGTGGAAGGCGCCAACCTGACAGAAGAGGATGCCCGGCACATCGCCGAGGCCTTCCTCATTGACCTTCAGGGGTTCTCACTCGACGATTACGAACCCATCGAGGCCTCCAGCATCGACCGCCCCAAGCGGAGGGATCACACATTTGCCTACCGCAAGCGGGATTTTATCGTCGGGGATGATGGACACTACCGCCTGTACGTCGGGGTCCAGGGAGACCGGGTGGGTAGCTTCTACGAATACGTCAAGGTCCCCGAAACCTTCTCGCGCGACTACCGCGAGACCCGCTCTCGCGCCGGTCTGCTCGCTAAGGTCGCCCGGGGGTTCGCTCTCGCCCTGGGTCTTGTTATGGTCGTCGTCCTGGTGCGCAAGTACCGGCAGCGCGCACTCACGTGGCGCGTCGCTGTATCTATCGGCATCCTCGTGGGCGCCGCCACCCTGCTCGGATCCGTCAACAGTTATCCGATCAATCTGTTCGGATACGACACCATGGAGTCCTTCGACTCCTTTATTCTCGACTTCATCTTCAACGGTCTCTTCGGCGCCGCGGTAATGGCGTTCGTCGTTGCCGTGTGCGGCACGGCAGGCGGCGCCGCGGCACAGGACATTAGAGGCTGGCGTAATCCCTTAGAGCGGGTTGCTCTGCGGCGCTGGCGGTCGGCGGGTTTTGCACGCGTCACCCTTGTCGGTTACGGCTTGGCGTTCGCGCACCTGGGTTACGTGACCCTCTTCTACATTCTGGGCCACGATTCCTTCGGGGTCTGGTCGCCCGCCACCATGACCCAATACAGCAATGCCTACAGCACGTACCTGCCCTGGATATATCCCCTCCTGACGGGTCTGGCGGCGGCCACGTTCGAGGAGTTCCTCTTCCGGTTGGTGGCTATTTCCCTCCTCCTTCGCTGGTTCAAGAGAAGCTGGTTGGCCGTTCTTGTTCCCGCTGTGGTGTGGGCCTTCCTCCACGCCGGCTATCCGCAGGAACCCATCTACATCCGAGGCCTGGAACTGACCATAGTGGGAGTCGTCCTCGGCATGGTCTTCCTGCGCTTCGGTGTCTGGGCGACCATCATTTCCCACTACGTGTATAACTGCTTCCTTGGCGTCTATCCCATGCTTCAGTCCGACAGCCTCTATTTCAAGGTATCGGGCATTCTCGCAGTCGCCATCATCTCCATCCCAGCCCTTCCGGCCATCTGGAGCGCCGTCCGCGGCCGTTACGATGACCGGCCCCGTGAACCCGCCCCGGAGGCGTCAGAGGCCGCACCCGCGTCGTCTGACCGTCCCCCGGAGCCGCCTGAACCTCCGATCGAACGCAAGAGGCCCTCTGACTACCTCATCTCATGCAGGGGCCTCCTCGTCTTTGGCGTCCTCGGACTATCGGGCTGGTTCGCTTATTTCGCTTTCGAAACGCGGGATTTTGCTGAATACGCACGAGAGGAAGTCCCCACGCGAGCGCAGGCCAACGAGTTAGCCGAAGGATTTCGGGAGCAACTCGGAATCGAACTCGAAGGCTATCGCCGCACCACCAGATTCTCAAGCAGTCTCGGTTCCAAACACTTTAAACACCTGCTGCGAAACGTTGACGTCGGGAGGGCGGATACGCTTGCGGCGGTGCACACGAACTCATGGCGATGGATTGTGCGATGGTTCAAGCCTCTTGAAAAGGAGGAACTCACCATCAGCGTTGATGGCAACGGCGGCCTCTCCTACATCTCGCATGCAGTACCGGAAGGCCAGGAGGGTGCGGAACTCGCCATTGAAGAAGCGCAGGAAGTGGCGGAAGCCTTTCTGCGCCGACATCTGAACCGGGATGTAACCGATACGACGCTCTACAAGCGTCTCGAAGCGCGGTCTTTCAAGCGCGAAAACCGGATGGACCACCGCTTTGTGTGGGAACGCACGGACATTAAGGTGGAAGAGGGCGAGTTTCGCATCGTCGCCTCTGTACAGGGCGACCGGATCGGCCTTGCGTATAAGGCCTACAAGGCGCCTGAAGAATTCATGCGCAAACAGAGAGAGAAGACTGCAAAGAGCACCATTGTCTCCACTATCCGCACTATCGCCCTTATCGTAACCTTCGTTCTGGCCGTGATTTACCTGCTGCGCGCCTATCGGAACGGTCTGATCGAGTGGCGATTGCCCATCTGTTTCGGCATCCTCTTTGGCGTGTGCTCCATACTCGAGGGCCTCAACGAACTGCCCACATTCTACAGGGGTTTTGACACAAGCCAGGCTATGGGTACCTTCCTCCTTGGCAAGCTTGTCGACGTTGTTCCGGGCTTCGTGTTTGCGACCGTCTTCGCCCTGTTGATCTGCGCCCTCGGAGATACGCTGTTTCGAACCGAGCGTCCCGGAGAAATGCGCATCTCCGAATGGATCGACGTGTTCCGCCTGAAGGCGGGCAGCGCGACGTTGTGGTGGCAGGTCGTCTTTCTGGTGGCGTGCTATTCCGGTATCACGGAAGGCGCCGGCGCTCTTGCCTCTTACGTGCGTCTCAACATTCTTTCGTACCACCCGGGCACAAGAGGCGGCGTGCCTGCAAACGTCAATACCTACCTGCCCGCGTTCGGTGAGTTTGTTGACGAATTCAGCGGTATGCTCATCGGCCCCATTGGGGTCCTTGGTCTTCTTTTCGTCTGGTGGCGGGTGCTGGGCAGGACAAGCCTGATGGTTCTCGGTGTCTTCGTCGTTCTCATCTTCCAGTCCGTGGTCTCGCCGGCCAATGACCTCGACCACGCGGGCGAACTACTCGCGACGAAGGGTCCAATCTGGCTGATCTCGGCGTACCTCATTGTGAAGTATATCCGCTTCAACCTGCTCTTTTACGTCGTCAACGGCTGGAGTTCCATTCTGTTTGTGGGTTCTTGGTACCTTGAATTCGATGCCGACATATGGAAGCTCAACGGCATCCTGATGATCCTCCTGGGCCTCACTCCCGTCGCATACGCAGTCATCGCGACGCGCCGTAACGCCGAAAACATGCCATCACATCGTCATAGGACGGCGACATGAAATTCCCCCTGGTTTGCTTGCTCACGCTTCGTTTCGCGGTATCGACGGTCAACGCGGGTTCCGGCGGCGTCGACTCCGACTATGGCCGGAGCCGTCCTGACGGGCTGATCATCCCCTGGCGATCGCTTCTTCAGGGCAAGGGCCTGGAAGGCTGGCTGGCGACCGCGTCCTCCGGAGGGTGGTCTCGCGATGGAGACGCCATTCTCGGTCAGCTGGACGGCAAACGCAAGTCCCATATTTTTCAGGGTGATTCCGGCTGGAGGAACTACGAGGTTTCGCTTTTCGTGACGCTGGAAAAGGGCTCGTGCATGCAGTTCCCCTTCCGCGTCACCGACGACAGAAAGGGCTTCTACTTCGTTGAATTCGATTATGCCTGGCAAACCATGAACGTCACGTTGCGCGAGCCGGGCATCCACGGCGTCACCAAGCTCAGTGTCGTCAACTACGCTCTGGAGAAGGGCCGAGAGTACCACGTCATCATCTCGGCGCGACACCGTTCGTTGACCACCTATATCGACGGAAGGCTCGTCAACCAGGTGACCGATGCCAGGTACGACGAAGGCGGCATCGGCATCGCAATGTGGTGGGATACGCGGGCGAGGTACCGCGATCCGAAGATACGGCACTACAAATGGCCGTAGTACGTCAGGTAGATCGATTCCCAAAGCTGGGCCGACCGGAATCAGGAAAAACAGCGATCTGCCGTCAGCTCTCAGCATTCGGCTTGAATCAAAAGCCCATCGGATGAACGGTCCAATCACTCACCATAGGGGAGTCGCCTGTCTGCTGAAGCATGCGAGGCAGGCAGAAGCCGAGCCGGTCCCTGAGCTTGTCGAAGGGCCCGGCGAAGGGTCGAAGGCGCCGCCCAGAGTTCCGTCGAATGGCTGTTACATAGCGGGCATTTCGACATTTCGACAAGCTCAATGCAGGCATGCTCAATGACCACGCGTTATTTGGTTCATTGGACGTCATTAAGCCGCTGTCAGGAGACCGATAACCTGCCCTGAACCTGCGGACCCGGAGCCGCTGTCCTGCTTGTGCTTCCTGCACTGAGCTTGCCGAAGTGAGCCTGTCGAAGCAAGCCCGCTTGCTTTGAGCTCGTCGAAATGTTGAAGGATTGTCGAAGGGTCGAACGGGCCGGCGACGGCTGATGCGGTGGAGGGATGTCGACGTCCTATCGTTTACAAACAGAATGAGTTGACACGAACGCGTTTTCCGTTTTTGGCAACCGACGTTCCAGGCTTGCAGACCTGTAGACGTTTATGGACGTGGAGGATCAGAGTAGTTATTCGCGCGTGAAGTTCCGAGGGGCAGCAATGGACCCCCGCCGGTCCCGATTCGGATTTTGCTTACCGAGGTAGAATTCGTTACATTTCCCGCGGGATTTCGAACCGGACATGAGCGGCCTGCGACCGAAGGCGATCTGCCCACTGTCACAGCATGATCCACGAACATCCGGAGCGAGGGCATCCTGCCCTCGAACTTCCTGTACCCCATCAAAACCCGAATTAGGGGCCTATCGTTTCCCTCGCATCCGAATTCATATTGAAAATGATGGCGCCAGAGCCGCGCGAATCAGCCGTCTAGGGCAGGATGCCCTCGCTCCCGGGAAGCCGATCGGTACAATTGCTTCACTGCAAATCTTCAGGTTCGGTACACAACAAATATGGATAGCGTGAGTCATCCAATACATCGAGTCGTTTCGTTCGAGATTGTTGGTTCCCATCGGATCAAAGTCAGTTTCAACGATGAAACGACCCAGGTTATCGACTTTCGACCTGTACTTGCGGGTGAGTTGTTCGGACCGCTGGTAGATGAAGTGCTCTTCAATCAGGTGCGTATTGACGCTGAGGTCCATACGCTCGTCTGGCCGAATGGCGCCGACTTCGATCCCGCCACACTTCACGAATGGCCTGTTCATGAGCAAGAATTGCGGAAAATGGCCGGCCGTTGGTCGGAAGCACCGGCAGGAAATGAATGAAGACCAACAAGGCGTAGATGATGCCACTCGAAGTCTACCAGGATCCAATTGACCTCCATTTCGGCAAATACGGCACCTCCGGCTTCGGGGGTGCCGAGTAATTTGCACGGCTTGTGAGACAGGGGTCTCACCAATTCCTACCCGGATGACAACACGCCACAGAGCCTACGCCTATATCACAAGTGGGCGCCGGCTGCTGCTCTTTACGCAGCCCGGAGCGCCGGAAGCCGGCATTCAGGTTCCCGCGGGGACGATTGAGCCGGGGGAGAAGCCTCGGGATGCGGTGATGCGGGAAGCAGAAGAGGAGACGGGACTATCGGAGCTCAGATTTATACGATTCCTGGGCCGGGATACACGGGACATGCGGGACTGCGGGAGCGATGAACTCCAGCATCGCTGGTTCTTTCATCTGTCTGTCGAAGGGCCAACAAGGGAATCCTGGCGTCATGGAGAACACGCCGAGGACGGATCTCTCATCCATCCGTTCGATTTCTTGTGGGCCGATGTCAGAGCGCTTCCTCGGCTCGTTGCCGGATACGACGACAAGATTGACCGGCTGAGAGAGTCGATGGACCGACGCAAGTAAAGCATTCGTCCCGTACCAGCATGGTTCGCATTTCGCCGCAACCGCGGCCAAGCTGGACCTGAAGCCGTCACAGACGCCAATCGTCAGCCGGGCGAGGTCCAATTGTGACAAAGGAGACCTTCAATATGAAGGATTTAACATATAACGGCCGCCTGCTGGTTCCGCTGTATCATGGTACTTCCACGGTTTTTGTAGATGGGATTTCGCAATATGGATTGGCAGGGACGAATCCCGTCAAAGATTGGAACCTATTGTGCCTCGCGCGCGAAGTTTTGGCGTTATGTGAAACACACTTACGAGACTCACACCTATATACAGTAAGAAGTGGATCCTTCGCAAAAATGGCGAACCAGGAAACTGGTAGTTGGAACTGGCAGCATGGAGATACCTACATGTCGCCCGCAAAATCAACAGCTATACGGTATGCCATAGGCAAAAGATTCGGCTCAGAATTGTTGACATACACGATTGACTTCCTTGAAGAATTGTACCGCCGAGAAGTTCCTGGAGTGGCGGATGAACTATACCGCCGATATCCTAAGGTTTTTGGCATTATGGAAGCATGTCCTTCACCGATCCTGATCGAGGCAAGCAATATTGCTATCAGGTCCTTGCGATCCGAGCATGGTACTGATCCCAGTTCAAATCTTAAGCACATGGTTGATGTAATAATCAACGGTGATGAAGATAAGGATTTACTCTTGCAACAGGCCAACTTTCGTCTGACGGAGCCTGCTCCAACACGGGATTTGCGGTTCTGGCTAATCAACGTTTTACAGTGGCATCACATTGAACCCATCTATAAACTCTACGAACTTGATGTCACATGAATTACCGATCGACCGTAAATCGTCGAACTCCAGCTGCCACTCTACCTACTGGGAGTACACATCTATGAGCAAGTCTATTCCCGATATTGTTCCAGATCCAGAACTCCTGCTATCGCTGGAACCTGAGGAAGTTGGCGGCGTTATCCTCGAACATCTGAACTCGCTGGATCCTAGAGAAACGGAAGCGTTGAGTCGCTACAACTTCAGCCTTGCGGATTGGATCGGGGAATACTCTCCGGAATGCAATGAAGATGAAATCAAGAAGGTCCTGATGGAAGGATGGGTCTGGCTGGAACGAGAGGGACTGTTGGCGCCTAAACCCGGCAGTGAGGAAGGCTGGTTCTTCGTTACACGCCGCGGTAAGAGCTTCAAGAGTCACGCGGATTATACGGCGTACCGACGTAATGACTTACTTCCAAGAAGGATGTTACATCCGAATATTGCGCAGGCTTCGATGCCTTCCTTCAGTCGAGGCGTCTACGACACAGCCGTCTTCAATGCCTTCAAAGAGGTTGAGATCGCTGTCCGCAAGCGCGGTGAGTATTCAGAGAATGATGTTGGGACAAAACTGATGCGCAAAGCGTTCCACCACCAGTCTGGACCACTACGCGATGTAAACCTACAAACCGCAGAGCGTGAAGCCCTTTCAAGCTTGTTTGCCGGAGCCATTGGCTTATACAAGAATCCGCATAGCCATCGCAATGTTGCTTTAGGCGCTGAGGAAGCGGCTGAGATGGTTATTCTTGCAAGCCATCTGCTTAGAATTGCCGAGTCCGGACGCGTGGATCAAGAATCGGAACGAGAACCGAATGGGATTTAGAGGGCTCAATTCCATTCCGCGAGTTTGGAGGTGCCACGGCCTTTATGCGGCAACTGCAGGCCGATGGTTCTCATCTTGTGTTTGTTTATGACCGCGCCAAAACCATTGTTAACGTACCGGGAATTCGTCGAATACGATATTTCGCTTCCGATCGCGCAGGCCATTTGTTCAAAGGCCGGATTTCCGCAACCGACTGCGATACGAAGGTTGAAACGCGGCGAGGTGAACGCGATTTTCCTGTTGGAGTCGACCCGTGGTGATTTACTTGTATTGAAGGTCTGGGTCAGATGCGCGGATGACGAGGTGATGCGAAGGGAAGAGGGTGTAGTCAAAATCGTCCAGCGCAAATCTGCGTTGCCAACGCCAAACTGGATCTACGCCTCGTCCGGCGACTCGAATGTTGCGTATCCCCATGCACTGATCGAATATGCGGACGGCGTCGATGGCGACCGGTTTTGGAGCGAGATTGGCTTCGATGACAGGGAGAAGATCCTTGCGCAATGCGCGTCTTACCTCAGAGACCTCCACTCAGTTCCCATTGGGCCGGATGTCGCGGCGATTCTCGGCGACCCGATGAGCGGGAGCGAGTGGTGGAAGTCCGAGGAGAACAGATTCCAGCGGGCAGTCGGGCTACTCCGGAAGCAAGGCTGGCTTGGGAAAGACACCCTCGATCGCTGCGATGCGCTTTGGACCGACCTCGTCGATTCGATGGGAGAGACGGAAGTAGACGCAATTGTACATCATGACTTTCAGTTTCAGAATCTTCGCGTAGACCCCGCGACCCTGAATCTGGCGGCGGTGCTTGACTTCGGAAATGTCGCATTTGCACCGGCATTCACCGACTCCAGGGATCTTTATCTGAGCGTATTCCTCAATACGCCGGAACTGGCCGAATGCTTCTGGCGGACCTATGGAATGTTGAGTGCCGAAAAAGAACGGGTCCTGAAACTACATTCCCTGGCAAGAGTGCTGGACATCCTCGCAGCGTACCAGGGGCCAACGCCCGGAGGCTGGGACCGGACAACTGTGCTGAAGCTTCTCGAATAGACGGCAGCCCCCAAAAGACTGCCTGGTCTGACGGGCTGCGGCTTCTTCCATTTCCTGCATCAGGCCGGAATCACACAAGGAGAGTTAAGAGATGGACCGTGAATTCAGCGTACGTGCAGTCCGTTGCGATCACCGGGCCTCCGACGAGGAGGTCTACGAGAACCTGGTACGGGCGACCGCCCCCCTCGTGCGCACCTGGGAGAAGCTGGAAAAGGCGGGCCGCATCGCGCTCAAATTCAACATGGGGCATACGAATGTGGCTCGTTTCGAGGGCCGCCGTCGAGAACTCGTCGACGATGCTGTCTTCCGCGCCGTCCTTCGGCTATTGCGGGAACGGACCTCAGCGACGCTTGTCGCCGCCGATACGTTCTGCCGGGACGCATCCGGGGCCGCGACGGGCTATTTCAACTATCTTCCGCTGCTCGAGGAATTCGACGTCGATCACGCGGAATCGAATTATCCCCCCTTCGCAGAATATGACGTACCGGGCGGCGGCTTCATGTTCCAGCGCTACACGCTCAGCCGGTGCTTCAGCGAAGCGGATGAGGTCGTTTCCGTCGCCAAGTTGAAGAACCACCTCTTCATGGGTGTCACGCTTTGCACCAAGAATCTGTTCGGCCTCACGCCCACGATTCCGCCGGAGGGTCGGGTGCGCAGCTATTTCCACCACGCAATCCGGCTGTCCTACGTGCTGCCCGATCTGGCGCGTATTACCAACCCTTGTCTCAATATCGTAGATGCCACGACCGGTCAATGGGGTCGTGAGTGGGACGGCGAGGGACGCGTGTGCAACGCCCTCATCGCGGGCGACCAGATCATCGCCACCGATGCCGTGGGCACGAGCCTGATGGGGCACGATCCCGCGTCCGATTGGCCCACGCCGCCATTCCGTCGCGACCGCAACCATCTCCTCGTTGCCGCGCAGAGTGGTTTCGGTACGGTCAATCTCGACGAAATCGACTTCGAGAGCGAGGTCGAGGGTCCACTGAACGAGTTCGACTCTGTCGAGGAAGATCCGCCCGAAATCATGGCCACGGTGAGGGAGACGGCTTGCGAGCAGGGACTGTTCTATCGCGATCGGATGCAGGCGATGATCGAGGAACACGGAGGAAACTTCGTCTATCTGCAGGATGGCGAGGTCAAGTGGAGCGGTGAGAACCCGGCGCACATCAGGAGCCACCGCGAGTTTACCGGAAAGAAACCCGGCAGCGCACTGTTCCTCAAGAAGGTGGATCCCGAGGAACGCGAAGGCGAGCGATTCGAAGCCTATGAGGAATGCCTAGAGCTCCTGCGTGCGTGAGTCTGCCGCGGCCATTCCATTGCAAACTGCGGGTGCCGCCGGCAAATTATCCTCAGCACAGGAGGACCAATTGGGATGGCTCAGATAGACTGGATACTCCCCGGTGTATTCGTACTCGGCCTTGCGTTGCCAGTCGTTGGCGAAGTCGGCAGCAAGGGAGCAGGTATGACACGTGAAGACATTTTCAAAGCCGTCCAATCTCTTTCAAGGGAAAAGGACCTGTTTGCTGCAAGCGAATTTGTACTTGGACTTGAAGACGAGTCAGAGATTGTTGGGGCTTACGGCAACCTTGTTCTGGACTGTTACTGGAAGGCCAAATCCACGGAGCAGGTGCTTCACTTTGCAAATGCCGGCATCCACTACTGCCTGGGTCGAGCAGCCACGCATGATGGAAAGGATGACGTTGCGGCAAAAAAGCTTCGTTTTGCTGCCAAGAGGATGGCGACCGACGCAGCATCCTGTACCTGGATCGGCTGGGAGGAGCCCGGGATTGCGATTTCGCCAGACCAGATGCGACAGGGTCTTGCAATGGCCCGTTATAGCGTTCGGCAATTGCACGAGCTTGATCCAAGTGCCGTTCAGTTGGCGTTTACGTACTGGTTTCTTGGCGCACACCTCATTGCAATGGAGTCCTATGGCGAAGCTCTTTCGGTCTTTGCGAAGGCGCGGGATCACAGCAAGGCACATGGCTCCAAACCTGAGGAAATAGAGATGTTGGAGGGCTATATCGGGCTGACAAGGATCCTGAACGGCGAGAAAGACGTTGGCGAATCGGAGTTCAGCGCCTCAGTATCGGCCCTGGAATCACGCGAGAACCAGGATGCTGAGTTTTATGCGAATCAGCTATTGAGTGTACGCGCCTTCTTTGCGAAACAAAAAAAATAAGACAACGATCGCTTCTCCCATCTATCGCCTGGAAAAACAACACGGCTCTTTACACGAGTACCATCCATGCCACAGATGCCTGGTCTTGAGGCGCGACCGCTACGCGGGATCGCGGGCACTGAAAACGTCATACCCTATGCCTTTCGCAGGGCTCTCTTCGTCCTGGCTGAAGCGCACATTCGCAACGCTCCGGCGGGCCGGCGGTTGGCATGGACGTTTAAGCGATGCCTATGTGAGATGTTGGAGGACAGGAAATCCGGGATATGAAGACTTTGCCAAACAGAGTAGCCGTGGTGACGGGAGCAAGTCGCGGCGGGGGGAAGGGCATTGCCACTGCGCTCGGTGAAGCCGGCGCGACTGTATATGTGACGGGACGCAGCATCCGCGGGAACCAGACCACGGACGTCCCCGGCGAAACCATTGAAGACACGGCTGAAACGGTGACTCAAGGTGGCGGCGAGGGGATTCCTGTCCGGATAGATCACACGAAAGATGAGCAGGTTGAGGAACTCTTCAGGCGAATCAAGAAAGAGCAAGGACGGCTGGATGTGCTCGTGAGTAATGCCTGGGGCGGCTACGAGATGGCCGATGGATTTTGGGGGCGAAAACGGTTCTGGGAACTCCCAATTCGGCAGTGGGAACTCATGTACGGAGCCGGTTTGAGATCCCATATGACGGCTGCTCGGGGCGCGATTTCGATCATGCTGGAGCAGGGACACGGTCTGATCGTCAATACTACGAGCGGGATCAATCCGGACAGCAAGTTCCACCCGAATCTGTTCTATGACACGTTCAAGTCCGCGATATATCGAATGTCGCATGGAATGGCAGAGGAATGCCGCGAAAACGGGATCGCAGTTATCCTGTTGTCGCTTGGCGACGAACACCAATACATGCGAACCTGGGTGCCTGACGAGAGCACCAGACCTGAAGATCTGGAGAAGACGTTTACGCCAGTATACGCCGGCCGGGCGATCGCGGCGTTGGCTGGCGACCCGGAGGTGATGGGCAAAGTCGGAGTAACTCCATATCTGGAGGTCCTCGATTTGGCCCTAGAGTACGGATTTGCAGACGTCGATGGTCGACAGCCCTGAACATTCCCGGCGTGAGATTCCCACGGTCGAATGACATTTGTACTTGGGAATCGGCGCGTAGCCAGTCCTGAGATTGTCGAAAGCACTCTTGGCCTGCGAGGACCTTCCTGCGCATCGCTACGGCGGTTCGCAAACAGCGGGAACGTCACAGGCAACCCGAGCACTGTCCCGTAAACCCTATTATTGCTTCAAGCTGGTCATTATTGAGAGTCATCCTTTCCAATGGGAGCATGACGTTGTCGATAGAATGTCCTGAAGATTTCGAAGGCCTTGCGAAGGCCGGGCGGGTGGTTGCCGCCACATTGAGGGAAATGGCGGGTTCCGTCCGCGCCGGAGTAACCACAGCGGACGTCGATCGCGCCGGCGAGTCGGTGCTCGACTGGTACGGCGCAACCCCCGCGCCCCGCCTGTTTTACGGTTTTCCCCGCGTCAATCTTGAGTCCCCTCCGAAAACGGGTGTAATGGGGACATCGTTAGAGCGGTCAACGTTGGAACTTGAGAAGGAGCGTGTGTCGGAGATAAGGCGCGTAGGTGCGGCCTAACGCAGCAGGGGCAAGGTGCAACGTTGCTCAGGGCGATGGTATGGCGGTTTTTCGCAATAAATCTCCACTTATGCGGGAAGCATCGTGGGTGTTGCGACGTAATTCCGGATCCGAACCAGATTGACCCATAAGGTGCGACAGCGCGCCCACCATTGATGTGGCATCAATCCGCGATAGCGGGTTTTACCGTTTCGGGTGTAATAGCTTAACTGGAAGATACTGGCTTCGACGTTATTGCGTCGGTTTCTGATGTGTTCAGGCAGGGCCTCAATCTGTTTGCGTTTGAGGTAATTGTCGATGTGCTGTTCTTTAAAGTATCGGGGTTTGCCATCGATGATGAGTTTGTATTTTCCCGGTTTGTATTCCTGGGCGATGTGCACCACTCCGGTTTTTCGATCCGTGACGGTGACGCCGTCATCTGTGCGTTCATAGATGAAACGTCCCGGGGTTCCTTGCAAGCCACTGTAATAGAATTGCTTGTTCTGTTGTTCTGCATACTCGGCGTTGGATGGATCATGATAGGCCCCATCCATCGATACTTCTCGAACCTGTCCGACCACCTGCTGTGTGCGCTGTATGGCCGTCTGCACAAACCCGTTGTCGGGTGCCGTCGCGGATTTCACCTCAATGTCCGTGATCAAGTTGAGGCCCTCCCCACCACAGGTCTCGGTGAGGTTGACACTATATCCTTTTACCTGATCCTCTCCTTTCCTGCGAAAAGCCGCATCTTCGTCATCGGGGGACTGCAACGAGGATGCGGAGATCTCGTCAGGCGGCTTGGGAAGCACCTGTTTAGAAGACGAGATAACTGTATATTGGTCTCCAAAAACACGCACCATCACACCATAGTGATCGCTGTCTTGCTCGGTATAGGTCGCTTGAAGCCTGCTCAATAACACACCGTATTCCTGTAGCTTCTCCCCTTTTTCAGCACGGGTGAGTCGGTAGACAACCTGATGGGGTTTCACCGTGAGCATTGCGTCCAGAACCTGCCGATCTCTTGCCGATAATCTTCGCTTCAGGTCCTCGTCCAACGATCCCCAGAACCGGTGTAAGCAACTCACCACCAACTGCAACCGACAACACAACGCAATGTTCGAGCCGATCAACTTACTGTCCATTCGGATTTGCTGACCCAACACACCGAAGGCATTGGCCTGCGTCTTGGTTAAGCTGCTAAAGACCTCGCCAACCAGGTCTTGACCGGTGTTCAGTTGATATGCATACAAGGCCTGCTTGAACAGGTAATACGTCGACTCCACAGGCGCCTCATCAGACAGATTCATCAATCCCAATGCCCGCATCGCCAGTATGTTGAACCGACATTGCTCGAACAGTTGCGCATCGCTCCACCCAAAGCCCTCCTTCATGATCATCATGGCAAACAACTGACGGATGGGCGCATTGGGACGGCCGATGTCGGCATCAAACAACACCGAAAACACATCCTCGTCTATCTTTGACGTGAGGTGCTCGTAAAACTGATTATGCCACGACTTCGCATCATTCAACTGCGCCTGTTTCCGATCCGTGAAGTGTGACTCGAAATTCGAAAACAAATCCGGTTGACTGCGCGACGCGCTTCTCTTAAACATCTGTCCTGTCCCCCGTTCTCTACCATTATCCTTCTGCATCCTGTTCACACTTGGAATTTAGCCCGAATAATTCATAAAAAAGGTAGTTTCCATACCCAAGTCATTGTATTATAATATGGTTACGGTCATAACCATCACACAATGACACAGGAGGAAACTACCGTGGAAGGTCAAGATAAGCATCACAGGATGTCTTTCGCAAGTCTTTCTGGCAAACAGGTAGAAGCCACGTTCGATGGAGGCATCCTGACCAGCGACAGCGGGGTGATGCTGCTTCGTGAGGTGGAGGCCAAAATCGGCATTTTGTATGGGATCGTTGAGGCCATCACGGATCGTCGGCATCAAAGTTACGTGGATCACGCCACGGTGGATCTGGTCAAGCAACGTGTCTTTCAGATGGCCTGCGGCTATGAGGATGCGAACGATTGCAATACGTTACGCGAGGACCCCGGTTTCAAGGCGGCCTGTGATCGGTTGCCGCTTTCCGGTGCGGCGCTGGCCAGTCAACCCACGATGAGTCGGTTCGAGAACCGGATCAGCAGAACCGATTTGTTTCGGATCGCCAGGGCCTTTGCGGACGTGTTTATCGCCTCGTATGAGGAACCGCCTGAAGCCATCCTGTTGGATATCGATGACACCGAAGACAAGGTGTATGGGTCTCAACAGTTGTCGTTGTTCAATGCGTATTTCAAGGGGTATTGCTACCAGCCCCTGCATATCTATGAAGGCCGGACCGGCAAGTTGATCACGACGGTCTTGCGCCCTGGCAGGCGGCCCACGGGAAAAGAGATCGTCACCATCCTTAAACGGGTGATCGCCTACCTGCGTAAAGCCTGGCCCGACGTGGCGATCCTGTTACGTGGCGATGCGCATTTTTCGTGTCCGGAAGTGCACGCGTTGTGTGAGGAAGAAGATGTGTATTTTGTCCTCGGACAGAACAGCAACCCCATACTCCTGCGGAAGGCACAGTCCTTGATGGACCAGGCCAAGACGTCGTATGCCGTTTCGGGAAAAACCGTGCGCCTTTATCGCTGCTGGAACTATCAGGCGAAGACCTGGGATTGTCCACAACGCATCGTCTGCAAGGCGGAAGTGACACCTCAAGGAGATAATATCCGATTCGTGGTCACCAACCTGCAACACGCCCAACCGTCACGCATCTACAAAACCGTCTATTGCTCACGCGGCAGGATGGAAAACTTCATCAAGAATCACAAGACCTTTCTCTGTTCCGATCGCACCTCTTGTCACACCTTCCAGGCCAATCACTTCCGTCTCTTTCTCCACAGCGCCGCCTATGTCCTGATGCATTCCCTGGCGACGATCGGGTTGCGCGGCACGAAGTGGACCCACGCACAGTTCAATACCCTGCAAAACCGGCTCTTGAAAGTCGCTGCGCGCGTTTGTGAGTTGAAAACCAGGATCAAGTTCCATCTACCGACGGTGTTTCCACTCAAACACCTTTATGGCAAGATCCTCTATAATCTGGCAACGGGTGTTGTTCCATAAATCCCTAGACGTGCTGACCCCGCCTTCATGTTTGGATCGACACGAACAATGGCCATGGAGACGTCTGTCCCCTTGACCATCACATGATGGTCAACCTGACGCAACGGCGCTACCGTGCTCCCAGCAGACGCCACAATAAAGGCTTGGACACGCCAAATCAGTCACGGCAGCGGCACTGTCGTTTCTCATATCACACGGAAGCTCCTTCTGCTTCCCTAAATTGTATCTTCTGACGATTCATGAATTAATCAGGTTAGTACTTTTTCCGCAATAAGTAAATTCGACTTTTCGGAGTGGACTCAATCTTATAAGCGTCAATGACGAAATCGTTCACGGTATTCCGGGTGATCGAGTGCTCGAAGAGGGTGACATTGTAAGCCTGGATGTCACCGCGGAACTGAACGGCTACATTGCGGATGCAGCAGTAACCATTCCGATTCAGCCCTGCTCCCCGAAAGCCGTTGGATTGTGTCGGTGCGCCCGAACGGCATTCGAAAAGGCAGTGGCCGTCGCTCGTGCAGGCAAACCGATCAATTGCATCGGCCGTGCCGTAGAGCAAGAGGTTACGCGACAGGGATTCCGGGTTGTCAGTGAGCTTACGGGGCATGGAGTCGGTCGCGTCATCCATGAAGACCCCATCGTTGCCAATACCTATAATCCGCTCGATTTGACGCCGCTTACGAATGGTCTTGTGATCACGATCGAGCCATTGATTGCCGAGAATCCGGCCCGGGCCGTTGAAGACAGCGACGGTTGGACCATGAAAACCTCGAACGGGTCTCTCTCGGCTCATTATGAGCATACCGTTGTCATTACCGATGGCCGGCCGATCCTGCTGACAGCGGCCTGAGGTCCTTGACTTCAGCAGGCGCACTCGTTCCCGGCTCCAACGTCGGGACGCCTGCGCGTTACTTCCTCTCGAATCGGGTGCGGCCAAACGTAATGCGTCATTAGTGGATGTCTCCAAGGGCACTTGAAATGACCGCCTCTGAAAGCCAACCTATTATCGTACTTGGCGCAGAGCGCAGCGGGACATCTGTGGTTGCCGAGATGGTGCACACATGGGGCGCGTATGCAGGCGCTTCCGAAAAGCTGCACGCGGCAGATGCGCATGCGCCCCGCGGCTATTGGGAATACCTGCCGTTATGGGACTTTCTGGCCGAGTTAGGGGATTTTGCTTCCGGTGCGACCTGGTGGGACCGTGACTTTCAACATCGAATCGGAAATTATGCCTCTGACCCAGAGTATCGAACAAAAGCCGCTGCCCTGATGTCAGAGATGGACGCAGGCGGCCCCTGGTTCTGGAAGGATCCTGCGCTCTGTCATTATCTCCCGTTTTTTAAACAGATATGGGGAGATGCGATTTATATAATCACAGTTCGCCACCCGCTGGACACAGCCGTATCGTGGCAGAAGTTCATCATGCCGTCCAATTTGAAAGCCCGGATTTCGTTCGTGGCGATGAATCTGCTGCGCTGGCAGCACATGATGACGCTGATCCTGTGCCACACCGAATACGCGGCGCACCGGCTTTTTGTCGGGTACGAAGATATCGTGCGAAATCCACACGTGCAGGCCGAGAGATTGTCCAAATACCTGAGCTCGAAGTTTGAAAATCGAGACTCACGAATTCAGGCGATGGCCGATACGGTTGATTCTCGACTGTGGCGGAATAATTGTCGTATCTCCTTTCACCAGGCGCCGGAGGCGACAGAGCACCAGAAAGCTCTCTACACCTTTGCAAGGCAGAAGATCATCGATCCACTTCAGTCGTTTGACAGTGCAAGGTATCCATTACCACCCGGATATCTAGAGTTTCTGAACATCCAGGAGGCTTTGCTGAAGGCGTGTCGCGATCTTGAAACGGTTACGAATGCCTGAAACCGCACCCCTTGTTGGGACGCATTCGATCGAATGGTTGGGAACAAATGAAACCAAATATGTTCAATCAGACGCAGAGTATTCCACGTCCTGCCGTGCAGCAATTCGAGTTCCGCGCCTGTCGGCGCCTGGCCATCGGCAATCCACATTCGCAGGTTTGCAAACTGGCGTGATGTTATTCCTATGACGAACGCTATTGATTCAACGAACAACTCAGAGCTCGTAGCAACGCTGGAAGAGGCCGCGTTGAACGGGCTACCCGCGCTGCAAACAGAGTTCTACGACGGCTGGATCGTTCGAATGTCTGAGGGATACAGTCGCCGTGCCAATTGTGTAGTCCCGCTGTACGGATCCACAACCCAGCTCCAGGAGAAGCTAGTTCATTGTGAAGCTGCGTACGCGCGGGCATCGCTACCTTGTCTTTTCAAGGTTTTTCCAACCTGTAAACCTGGGAATTTGGACGAGACATTGGCCCAACGTCAATACTCCAGTGACGCCGAAACGCTGGTTCAAACCAAGCGACTTGAGGCCAGTCCCGATAGCTCCTCTGTCGTATCGCTATACGAATGTGCAACTGATGAGTGGTTCGAAACCTGGATAGGTCTGTCTGATCGCAATCAGCACTCTGAGGTATTTCGCAGTCTGCTCAACGCCATCTCCACTCCGTCGGCCTATGTTATCGCCCGGACTGATGGTAAATCCGTAGGTTGCGCCCGCGCAGTTGTTTCGGGCTCAATCATAGGTCTCTTTGACTTGCTGGTAGATCCCGAGCATCGGGGACAGGGCTTTGGCCGTCGGCTCCTTGAGGCACGGCTAAAGTGGGGATTTGAGCAGGGAGCGCGTCTGGCATACTTGCAGGTGATGGCTAACAACGAGCCAGCTCTGGCTCTGCAACGCAAGTTTGGTTTCAGCGCGTTATACCGGTATTGGTATCGAGTGCAATCCATCTCAGATTCGGAGGACACAAACTGTTGAGGTCAACTCACCGCATAACACGTATGTGTCCAGCATCAGGCACGGCGAATCGTATTGGGAGATCGAGATGAACAAGCGAATGAGCATCCAGCTGTTGTTGGCAGCACTATTGTTGAGCGGATTTACGGTCGGCGCGAACGAGATTCCACCCTTGAATGCCAATGTGGAAGCGACAGTGACCGAGGTCGCACCCGGATTGGTTCGAACGCATATCTCCGCGGACTCGACCAGCGACGGGCTTCCCCAGAACGTCCACGTCGCGGAGATAGACCTGCGGAAGTACCGATTGAAGATGGTCATGGCGATGAATCAGATCATCGGGCAGGAGGCGACAAGCGATATGGCAAGGAGATACAACGCTCTTGTCGCCGTGAATGCGGGATACTCCTTTTCGAACAATGCATGGAACATCTTTCACGGCGATCCAAGCGAGTTCTTTGTTCTGGATGGAAAGATCCTGAGCGAACCGCGATCGCCCGGTCGCAGGAGCGTTGGAATCTGTACGAGGAACGACAGGCAGACCATGATCGTCGCGGAACCACTGTTGAGTATAACGGTGACAATGGATGAAAGTGAAGAGAGCGAGGTGACCGGAATCAACCGGAGGCGAAACGAAGTCCGTGGATGGGATAAAGAAGGGGCCGAAAAAGAAGAACTCGACAAGAATGACCTCATCCTCTATACACCGGAGTGGAACCGAAGTACACTCACCGACCGAAATGGTGTCGAGGCAATCGTGCGGGAGGATGCGGTTTCAGCCATCCGCGACAATGTCGGATCCAATCTCATCCCTTCCAACGGATACGTCCTTTCCGGGTCCGGCAAGTATGCCGACTGGTTGAAGCAGCACGCCCGGGTGGGTTCAAAGGCGAAGATCAGCTATCAGCTGACCTCCCGGGAGAATCCGGGTAGCCCGCTTCCATTGGAAGATTGCAGCTATACGAGCGCCGGGACACTGCTGATTCGAGATGGCCGGCGGTTTACTGATTACGGCGCCGAGTCCTTTGAGCCGTGGTTTTATGACCTGAGACATCCAAGGACGGCGATAGGGATGTCAAAGGACAATAGCACGCTTTGGCTGATCGTCGCTGATGGTCGTCAGCCCAATCTGGCGATGGGGATGACCCTTCCGGAGCTCACGGATCTCCTTGCCGGTCTTGGCGCGTACAATGCCTATA
This sequence comes from Candidatus Latescibacterota bacterium, assembly GCA_965116875.1. Classification (GTDB taxonomy): domain Bacteria; phylum Latescibacterota; class UBA2968; order UBA2968; genus JAAXHE01. The sequence goes on along the minus strand of OZ220733.1, from coordinate 5,388,340 downwards.
ATCTGGACGGAGGTGGGTCCAGCACGATGGTGGTCCGGGGAGAGGTGGTGAACAGTTACTCGGACATTCACAGGGGTGGCGTGCGCAAGGAACGCCGCCGATGCGATGCAATACTGGTGTTTCCTCAATAGCTAAAAAGGGTAGCGCGACCGCCCCAATAGCTGTCTGCACGTTTCCTTGAGTCCAATGTCGGCCTAACGAAAACGGGGCGAATACGGATGTCAATCGAGCGAAGTGAAGAATTCATCCTCTCAGCTTTATTCCTTTCCCGCTGCGGTCGTAAGGGAGACGCGGGAAAGACGCTTCCTCCTGCGGAATTGGGAACCGATTCTTGGGCCAAAGCCTACGCGTCGTTCTTCGACGCACTTGGCGACGGCAGAAGTTTCCGAACCTTCCACAACAGTCTAAAGGCTTCACGTGATCAATTCGACAGTCACGTCGACTCCGGACGTCGCGGCTGGCGAGTCGCGGGTGAACCGAAGGCTCTTCCAAAACGCGATGCTCGCGTGCTGAAGAAGTGGAAAACTCGTACCGACGCTGAGGTCTGGGAAGCGGTACGCCACCTTGCGGACGTCGACGTCGCATCCATTCCGTCGTCCGTGCTTAGCGATCTTCAAGCCGAGTCGGATGAGGATTGCGAGATCGTAACCGTGGGCATTGAGGGGAATACCAAGGCTGTCGTGTCGCGAAGACGCGAACGAAGCCCCCGACTCCGGTCTGCTGCGCTGCGAATTCATGGATACAAGTGCCAAGTGTGTGGTTTTGCATTTGAGGATGTTTACGGCAAATGGGGGCGTGATTTCGCGGAGGTCCATCACATGCAAGAGCTCAGTGCGGCACCTGATGAAGGTCTTGAAGTCGATCCGTGGCGAGACATGGCGGTGGTCTGCAGCAATTGCCATCGTATGATCCACAGGAAGGCCAAGCGGGCGCTAACCCTCGATGAACTTAGGAATCTGATTGCCCACGCCGCATCGACGTAGCCCCGGGAGCGTCATCGGCCATTCTGCCGATGGTTACACATTCACGCTTCAATTAGATTTTCGCATTCGCACCCTCATCCGACTGCATCGCGATTCGGGACATCGAGCGTTAGACCCGGTGCAAGATCTTCCCTGGAACGGGTGATAATCAACATGGTCAACACATCCCTGCCTGTAATTACTCGAAGCAGATTGGTATCTGACTTGTCGAAACTGCGGCTTGTTGCTGGTGACACGGTAATGTTACATGCTTCCGTCAAGGCCGTCGGCTGGATCGTCGGGGGGCCTGATATGGTACTTCGGGCGATCCTGGACGTGATCGGTTCAACGGGAACCTTGATGATGTACATTAAGTGTGAGGAGCCATTGAACGAATTCGACGATTGGCCGGAGGACTGGAAGGATGCATATCTGGAAGAGTGTCCGCCGTTCGACCCGTATCGGACTCGCGCCAATCGCCGTTGGAGCATCCTTACGGAATACCTGCGAACGTGGCCCGGGGTGCGTTGCAGCGACCATCCCGAGGCGCGAGTGGCTGCAGTCGGGGCAAAGGCGGAATGGATTACGTCAGACCATCCATTGCAGTTCGGCTATGGCGCGGGTTCCCCTCTCGAGAAGTTGTGCGACGTTGGGGGGAAGGTTCTATTGCTGGGACCGCTGTTCGATAGCCTGACCATTCTTCACTACGCGGAGCATATGGCCGCCATACCCGACAAGAGAACTGAGCGCTATCGATGGCCGGTCATGCGCGACGGCAGGTGCGAATGGATCGCGTTCGAGCAGTTCGATTCGTCGAACGGAATCGTTGACCGGCTCGACGGTGATTATTTCCAGCGCATTGTAGAAGAATATCTCGATCGCGGAAGCGTCGCCAGGGGGATGGTTGGCGCCGCGGACTCCTATCTGTTCGACGCGAGGAATCTGGCGGATTTTGCCATCGAATGGATGGAAGAGCATCTCGGCTAGACATGTTCAATCCGCGTACAAACGTCAACGGCGTTGTTTGCGTTGCGACGAAGGCGTGAACCAGCAATTGACAGATACATCGAGATGTTCGTTCTAAATCTCACGCGCTCACAGCTTGAATCCTACAGATTGATCTGGGGCAGCTTTACAAGCTTCGAGTGGACCTTTATTGGCCCTGGAAGGACGTTTGGATTCTACGGCAGATTGGGAGTGGACGTAGCGGGATGCGTAGATCTGCTTGGTCTATGCGTGGCTTGCTCGGGAAAACAGGCGATGGGTGAACTCGGTGGCCTGCCGGAACAGCTCAGAGAGAAGCTGTGTACCGGATTGGGGAATTCTGCTCATGAGCCTGCCGACTGGAACGTTGAATTCATGGCCTCCGAAAACTCTGGAGGAACCACGGCGAGTCATCTTCTGCTGAGCTATGGCGACTCAGCGGACCTGAGAAAAGTCCACTTCAGTCGCATCGAGTCGAAGTCGGTAAAGCCGGATGATCCTCTTGCCTTCAGAAATGAATACTACCCGGTAAGCGTGGGCGCGTGTCCGAAGGCCACAAAAGAGATCGCGGTTTCAGACCTGCAATCTCTCGTTTCACAAGACCCCGTGGTTGCCCTCACGGGAGCCGGAATTTCCGCAAGCAGCGGCATCCCGACCTTCAGAGACGCACAGGGATTGGAGCGGCACTTCCCGTTGCATGAACCGTTTCCCGGGGCCGTGGCGGAATTCATGATTGAAAGGCCTCGAGAACTCGCGAGGATTCTTGCGAGATTTCAAGCTGCATTCATCCAGGCGGAACCCAATGATGCGCACCGGGCTCTGGCGGACCTTGAGGAGAGAGGGCGCGTCCGGCACATTATTACCGGCAATGGCGATAAGCTTCATGAGAGGGCGGGATCTGTGAACGTCCACTTGAAGAATCCTGACGACTTCAAACCGGATGCGAGTGGATGGGCGTGGTTCTCGGAAGGCAAAGTCCTAATGGCGATCGGGCTCGGTAGAGATGAACACGGGTTGATCAGTTATGCCCGCGACAACGGCATGCAGGTCGTTGCGATTTCTCCGGATCGCCCGGAATTTCTGCACAAAGAGGACTTTTTTGTGGATGGGAAGGCGGAAAACGTGCTGCCCCGTATCGTGGGCTGAATGGAGCGGCAGGCGACATGTCCCAACGCCCTACCACAGCCCTGATCGACTCCCCCTAACATTGTAGGGGCGTCCCTTGTGGGCGCCCGCCAAATGCAGTTTTAACTCACGAGGTGAACCATGAAGTCCAAGCTGAAGAACGTCCTGGCAGTCATCGTTGGTGTTGTTGTCGGCAGTATCGCGAATATGAACCTGGTCACGGTAGGGCCTTATGTTATTCCACCGCCTGAGGGAGTCGACGTGACCGACGTGGAATCCATAAAATCTTCCATGCATCTGTTCGAATTCCGGCATTTCATATTCCCGTTCCTGGCCCATGCGCTGGGGACCCTTGTGGGCGCATATCTCGCCGCGCTCATCGCCGCAAGCTGCAGGTTGGCAGTGGCGTTGGTGGTGGGCGGATTTTTCCTCATCGGCGGCATCGCGAACACCTTCATGATAGGTGGACCTGTCCTGTTTAGCGTCGTGGATCTGGTTGGCGCGTACATTCCGATGGCCTGGATTGGTGCAAGGTTGACTGGAAGAACGTGAAATACAATCCGTCGGGCGCATTCATGGCTCGCGCCACGAACGCATCCTGAAAGTCTTACAGTAAGATTTCAACGCAAATTGTGTACATTTCTCATCTCGCTGTCAGAATATTCTATGGTCTTGTATTCCCCCCACCGCATCAGCCGTCGCCGCCCCTTCGACAAGCTCAGTGCAAGTCGCACAAGCAGGGCGCGTGCTCACGGAGGGGTTCTGGGCAGGTTAGGGTTCACCTTAAAGCGGCTTAGTGACCTCCAATAAACTGGATTACGCGTGGTCATTGAACATGCCTGCATTGAGCTTGTCGAGATGTCGAAATGCCTGCGATTCATCAACCCTTCGACCCATCGACTAGCTCAGGACAGGGCTCAGGGGACGGCTCGGCTTCTGCGACTCCCCCTCAAGGGGGGAGTAATTCGTCCATCAGACAGGCGCGCGCGATCCCTGCCACCTATATCGTTGCGGCTGAACATCACGAAGCCGCGCCAGGTGCTTAACACTGCAAATTTCACAGGAGGCGGATAGCAATGGCCCGCGAGATCATACATCCGGCAAGCGTACACTCGACGGCGGGGGTGGGGTACTCGCACGTAGCGAAGGCGGGCGACACCGTGTTCATCGCCGGTCAGATCGCCCTGAACCCGGGCGGCAACCTGGTAGGGAAGGGCGACGTCGAGGCGCAGACTCACCAGGTCTACGCGAATCTTGAGGCCATCCTGGAGGAACTCGGCGGGAGTCTTGAAGACATCGTCAAGCTGACCACCTATCTGACCGATCGCGGTCATCTGGATGCCTTTCGCCGTGTCCGAAACCGCTTCTTCACGGACGCGTTCCCGCCGAATACGCTATTGTTCGTCAGCGGCCTCGCGCACCCCGATTACCTGGTCGAGATCGAAGCTGTCGCTTACCTCCCAGGAAGTTAAACGGATTGGTGGATTGGAAATGAGCGCCTTATCAATTGCATCCTGGAGAGACGAAGACCTGGCGCAGGTGATGGACCTCTGGCAGAGGGTGTTCGCGGACCGGAAATACGAATTCCGGATCGATGAAGCCGGATTTCGTCAACGGGTCCTGGCGCATCCGGACTTTGAGCCGGAGGGGGCGATTACAGCGAAGGTGGAAGGCAGGGTTGTGGGGTTCGTGCTGGCCGTCGCGCCCGGTCCCGGAGAGACGGGCTACCTCAGCGTGTTGGTGGTGGATTCGGATTATCGGCGAATCGGGGTTGGGGGCAGGCTCGCGAATGCCGCGGAGAGATTTCTATCTGGTTGCGGCAAGATGGAGATGCGTATCGGATACAAGGGCAATCCGATCACATTCGCGACAGGCGTCGATATGAAGACGCCGGCCTATACGTTTTTCCTGAATCAGGGATTCCGCAACCGCGGGTCGGTGAGTCTGTTTATGGAAACAACGTTCGCGGAGTTTGAGCTTCAGGATGAGATTAAAAGCTACATCGAAGACAACCGATCTCGTGGCATCCTGTTCGGGTTTTGCGAGGCAGAACATCGGGAGGCGCTGTGTGAGTTTATGGAGGCACTGTTCCCGGGTGGCTGGGAGGCTTCTGTAGAGTCCTGTCTGGACGGCGATCCGCCCTATCCCGTGCTGATCGCGACGGATGGGCCGGCGGTGGTTGGTTTTGCCGGTCCCGTCCGCGTTGGAACGGATGGAAGGAGTAGTTTTACGGGGATCGGGACGCATCCCGACTACCGGCGTGGCAAGATCGGAACAGTGCTGTTCAATCTGATGTGTGCGGAGTTCAAGAAACGCGGTGTGGTACGCAATACGCTCCATACCGGACTGAACAATCCGGCCCAGGAGATCTATTTCGGCGCTGGGTACAGGGTGCGACAACTGGTGGATTATGGCCTGGTGAAACCGCTACGGTAGTGGGAAACCATTAGCCTTAATCCAGAAAAAAGGCAACGGCAAGACTTACCACAAAAGGCACAAAAGGCACAGAAGGAATCGGCGTAAGAGCGGGGCATCGAGGTCGTACAAATGGATGAAATTTCCGTTCACGTCCAGTGACCTCAAGTGTCTGGGATCTTTGACATCAATTCGCCTTTGTTCTACTGTATATATTCGACATTCAGGTCCCAGAATAATCGCGAATCAAGGTTGGGCTTCCGTTTGATAAGCCCAGACATGACTCGGCGACCGGAGTCGCAGTCAGCAAACCGGTGAGGACATCAGCAGACCTCACTGTCCGCGCCAGCAGGAACACAGACGATGGGTACGAAGGCCGACGACCACGGATGGGGAAATGAAACCAAGCCGCGTTCAGGACATAGCGGCCGCTTCGGTATCGACAAGATACTCAAGGAAGTCCGGCGGGGAGATCTGAACGCTGTAAAGCGGCATTTCAAGCGGGACCCGTCGCTACTGCTGGCGAAGAGCGGCGGGCACAACCGGACGTTTCTGTGGGAAGCGACGCGCGGCAACCGGATGAATGTCGTGCGGTTTTTGTTGAAAGCGGGAGCCGATCCCAACGTCCCCGGTCGGACTCGCGCGGAGATTCCGGTACTCCTGAAGCCCTATTGTATCGCGCGGCGCTATCGCAGGCTGGAAATCGCCAGGATGCTAGAAAAAGCGGGTTCCGTCATGGACATCTATTCGGCGTGTTACCTGGGGGACGTGGACCGCGTAAAGCAGTGCCTGCAGGCGGATTCGCGTCTATTAACCAGGGAACAGGACGAAGACTCCGTCTGGCGTGTGACACCGCTGCACTTTGCGGTAACGGGAGGCCACGAGCAACTCGCACGATGGCTGATCAGCGAGGGCGCGCTCGTGAAGCCGTACACTCGGCTCTTGTGCGATGCGGCCGTCAGGATGAAACACGCGCACCTGATCCCCATACTGGCACAGGGCGGCGCCGATCCGGACCTGCTCAAGAGTTGGGGCGAGATCTGAAACGGACGCAGTGCAGTTCATTCTAACTTATGCTGAAGGTGGACAGCGCGGTGATGGACAACCTGACGCGGCCTGAAGATGGGATTCGACAAGCTTATATTGAAATACCCCATCCTGAGTGGTGAGCAGAGACTGCCACGCCCCGATGCCGTCTTCCGCAGATTCGAAGAGGGACTGGCCTCGACGATCTGCGGCTCTTCGTACGTCATTCCCTTCGTCTCCAACAGTCAATGCCTCGTCACCAGACGGGCTAACGGGAAATGGGTCCTGCCGGGAGGCACGCTCGAACCGGGCGAGACATGGGAGGAGGCCGGGCGCCGAGAGCTGATGGAGGAGACGGGTCGTATCCTCGGAGACCTGCATCCCATAGGCATGTACTACAGCGTCTCTCGGAGTGACAAAGCCAGGCTGTCCCACCTTCCGCACCCGGAACACGTTCGGGTCGTCTCATGTGCGGACGTGGTTCAGAACACATCCGAGAGATTCGATCCGGACCAGGATAGCAGGATCGTGGACGTTCGGACCATACACTACAGAAGAGCGGCGGAACTGTTCGGTCCCGAGTCTGCGGACTTCGGGGAACTGTACCAATTCGCGTATGAAATGAAACGGACCCGAAACACATAGAAGTCAGAGGCGACTGGTGTGCCGACCGCGGCAGAAAGACATCGTGAACAAGCCCGAATCAAGGCAACCGAAGTGCAATTTCCGTGAGATTATCGTACCAGTGTACGAATCTGGCGCCGTCCACTTCGACATCAACGGATTGATCCACGGAGACGTCTTCGCATTCAGGGTGGCAGAAGTGTCTCCTGAGTAGGGTACGGCCTTCGGATGTCAGGAAGCTCTCCGTGAAGACGGAATCAGGCTCTTCGGGAACTCCCTCAAGCTCGAGAACCCGTAAACACGTGAACAAACGACCGTCAATTCGGACTTCGTGATTCCCGGCCCCGGACTCATCACAGGATTCATCGGTTCTGGCAAATTCCCGGGGCGCCACCTCGTCGATAGACCCCTGAGGTTCAAGCCTTCGCTTGGAATCCCGCCAGAAGGCCTCACTCAGGAACGTTTCGACACTGAACTTTCCGTTCCGCTGAAAGACAGCCAGGTACTGAGCCTTCTCTTCGGTCAGGCGTCCGACGATTGTGCAGACCCTGCTTGTCAGGGACGTCTGCGTTTCGAATTCGGTGACCTCGATTTCGATCCCTTTGACTCCATGGACCTCGGCGATACCGGTTGCCTCCATTCTCATCACCGACGTCAATGTCCACGGAATTGGATTGTATGTAGCTGCGAGCACCGACTCGTCACCTCTTGGTACGGCGAACCACCATCTAAGCTCCTGGCAGTCAACAGAAAACGGCGGACGTTCGGATCTCTTGATTTGAATCGTGGGCCGTTTTTCAGGAAATCGATGCGTGATCTCCTGAGTGCCGGATGCCTTTATTTTTGACCTCCATCTCTGTGCTGAGACGCCCAGTACATCCCGTATTCGACTGCGTCCGGTTGAAAGCCTGCGTTTGATAGTGCCGTCGGGGCGTCCGGTACGGGTTGCGATTTCTGAAATCTTGAGTCCTTTCAAGTAGAAGTCTTTGATGGCGTCAGCTTCGTAATCTGGTATCTTCTCTAGTCTCTAATTAAGCGAGTTATTTCAGATTTAAATGTATAAAAGTACCGGAAAGACTTATCTTTGTTGAAGTTAGCAGTCTCGGACGGGAAATTGCTACTCCAACGAAGGGGGCCTTTCCGGTGAAAAGAATATCGGTAAGAGAAAGCCGCAGGAACAGTACAAAATGTGGGCGCAAGGTACATGTACGGCAGAAGCGCGCGAGTCGCTTTTGTGCGCAAGGCAAGCCGATGTTTGGCAGCACGCGTGTACATTACGAGGTCAGCGCAGATGGGCACGCGATGAGCTACGGTGGCATCACGGCGGTGCATCGCCTGGTGACGAAGTTGGGCTTGGTCAAGGAAATCGACGCGAGGTTGCAGTTGTTGAAGGTGCATCTGCCGTATCACGAGTCGGATCATGTGTTGAACCTTTCCTACAACATCATGTGCGGCGGCACGCGTCTGGAAGATATCGAGCGTTTGCGACATGACGTGGCCTACATGAATGCCTTGAACGCGGATCTGATCCCGGATCCGACGACCACGGGTGACTTCACACGTCGCTTCACCGAGGCCGACGTGATCGAGCTGATGGATTGCATTAACGCGGTACGCGCCAAGTTGTGGCGCACACGCGCTACCCGAGACCTGGCAGGGGTGGCATACATCGACGTGGATGGCACCAGTGCGCCAACGTATGGGCAGAAGAAAGCCGGTATGGACATTTCCTACAAGGGCGTGTGGGGATATGCGCCTTTGATCGTGTCGTTGGCCAATACCAAAGAGGTGCTGTATGTGGTCAACCGTCCGGGCAACGCGTCTTCTCACCAGGGCGCCGCATCCTGGATCGATGCGGCCATCTCCTTGGTGAAGCCCCACGCAGGGCGCGTATGCCTGCGCGGCGACACGGATTTTTCGCTCACCGGTCACTTCGATCGCTGGGCCAAAAACGTCGATTTCATCTTCGGCATGGACGCCAACGAGGCCTTGCGAACACGGGCCGAGGCGCTTGACGAAGCGGCCTGGCATCGCCTGCACCGGCCTGTCGCGCCACAGAAAAGGCACCGACGGGACAATGAGAAGCAGCGCATCGTCAAGGCGCGGGGCTACCTCACCCTGGCGCTCAAGTTCGAAGACGTGGCACAGTTTGACTATCAGCCCGGCAAGTGCGAACGGACCTACCGCGTCGTGGCCGTGAGAAAAAACATCTCCAAGACGAAAGGCGAGCAGACCCTCTTCGACAATATCCGGTATTTCTTCTACATCACCACGCGCCACGACCTCACACCTGCCGAAGTCGTCTTTGCGGCCAACAAACGTTGCGACCAGGAAAACGTCATCGAACAACTCAAAAACGGTGTCAACGCCCTGCGCGTGCCCATGTATGACCTGATCAGTAACTGGGCTTACATGGTCATCGCCGCACTGGCCTGGAACATCAAGTCGTGGTTTGCCATGATGATGCATCGCATCAAACACCGCCGGCACTATATCCGGATGGACTTTCGCACCTTCCTCAACCACATCATCCTGTTTCCCTGTCGTGTGGTGAGAAACGCGCGAAGCACCACCGTGCGCATCATCGGCTATCAGCCGTCCCTGAGCAGACTCCTAAGCGCCTGGGCCACCATCGAACGCACCGGCTTCACCTGACACCAACTCGAAGGATGACCGCAGATCACCACAGCGTTCGCGTCCATCATCACGCAACGGACCCTTACGCCCAAATCACACACAACCGGTCGCTTTACACAGCAAACTCACCTCGACAGACCTCTGTACGACCTCACGCCATCACCATTTGCCAGGCACCATTGCTCTCATCAACCCAAACGCACCAAAATGCGCCCTTCGGCTCAACAAACAACAATACTCGCTTATTTAAGGTCTAGTGCGTGCCTGATCCGCCAAACCGATTCAGTATGATTGTGGAGCGGCGTCCGTGTCTTATTCAGGATCCGCTCCAGCTCATATTGCGAAGTCGGCAGTTCTCTTCTGTGCTTTCGTCTAAGGAAGTCACGGGAGCGGTTTCTCGCGATCTGGAAGAGCCACGGACCGAACCTGGACGGATCCCGAAGTTGGTGTTGCGTAGCCCACGCCTGTACGAGCGTATCCTGAAGCACGTCTGCCGCATCGTCTTCATCGTCAACGAAGTATCTGATGAGGGCCGCCAGTCTATCTTCGAAGTGCCGGATAACGGAAACAAACGCCTCGGGGTTTCCATGTAAGGATTGCCTGACCAGTTTTATGGGCGGTTGTGGATGCATTCGGTCTATTCCCTCCTGACTTCATGACGTAGTAGAACGCAGGAAGGTTCGCACGGATTCTTCAAAATCCGTACGCGTAATCGGAGCCAACCGAACGAAATGCATAGTCAAGGTTTAACGCAACCTGGAACAGCGAGCAGGCGTTTCACCATCTGCAAAAGTAACACCCGGCCCGATCATCGCACCGAGCACCGCCTCGGATTTCCAAGAAACCGGCCACTGTCCTGCATTGAGCACTGCCTCAGTTCCGGATCGTTTGGCCAACGAAGGAGGTAGCGCTCATGGGCGATTCATCGAATTTCCCGAATTCCGTTGAACTGGGCCGCATGGCCCCCTGTATCGCAGTCAGCAATATCGAAGAGTCCGTTTCATTCTACACGTCGATGTTGGGAATGCACAAGACGTTCGAGAACGGGAATCCGATCGGGTTTGTGATCATGAAGAACGACCGGGCCGAGTTGCATCTGTCATTGTGTCGCGACAAGAAACCACAGATACACAATGTCGCGCACCTGAAGGTGAGTGATGCGAACGCGCTTTACAATCACCTCAGCAACTCGGGAGTACGGATTGTCAAGGGTCTGCGCGATCAGCAATATGGTCTGCGGGACTTCGTCATCGCGGATCCCGATGGCAATCGAATAGACATAGGGCAACCGCTATAAGGAACCCCGCTGGCGAAACGCGATGATCGGGCCGGGGCTTGTCGCTGATTTCGACTCTTGGTGCCAAATAGCCAAGACACCTGAGGCAGATGGGACGCAATCAGACCAGCCAGTCGTGGCGTAAGGAACTCGCTCCTATCGCTGAGAAATGGCTTTTCAGATCTTCTGGCGGCAAGTCATCAAGAACCCCAATTCTGATTGCAACGATTTTGAATAATGGCTATCTTTCTTGAGTTGAAGTGTATGAATGGAACGAAGAAACGATCACTGAGGCCACCGAAATGAGCAATTTCAAATTCAGGGTACTCATTGAGCAGGATGAAGACGGTATTTTCGTCGCAGAGGTTCCGGCCTTGCCGGGTTGCGTTTCGCAGGGTCCTACTCGAAACGAAGCCCTGGCCAATGTGCAGGCGGCAATGGAGCTTTACATCGAGAGTCTGGAAGCCCACGGGGACCCGATTCCACCCGCGATTACGGAAGAAATCGTTGAGATCAACCTCAATCCGAAAAAAACAGCAACGCGGTGACGCGATAAAACCCTCCGGACGGGGCGTTATCGACGCATAGAAGGACGTTTTTTCCCTTCATGTCCAGTGACCTGGTTTATCCTGGCAATCCGCAGTTTAATCGCTTTTATCAACTTGCACATATTCGAATAAGCGTCACCAAAGACGTACGTATCAAGGTTAAGATTTGAGTCCGCTCCCGGTTGTCTCCGGTCGCAATGTTGTCGGTGCATTGGCAAAGATCGGCTATGAATACGATCGTCAACGCAGTAGCCACATTGTGTTGCGACTGAATCGAAAACCTTACCGCCGAATCGTAGTCCCCAATCATAGAAACGTAGCCAAAGGAACGCTTCGAGCGATCATTCGTGAGGCAGGATTGAGCGTGGATGAATTCAACGCCTTGTTGTGACGTTTTTTTGCTGTCTTTGGCCAGATTCCTATGTCCATCGGACGTTGAAACACAAGACGGGGTGATGACCGCCCCGTTTCTTTTATTATTGATGTTCCAGATCCGTATATCCCCAAGAGCCTCAACTCTCGATGGATCGCGGAACTTGCCCTGAGCTTGCAGTAGGGAACCCTGACCTGACAGGTACCACTCGGCAAACTTCGACAGGATCAGCGACCGCGATCTCGGGGCAATGCTTCAGTTCGAAACTGGCAACACTCGCTAAAAGCGGTATTTACAGACAATCCCCTGGGCAAAATCGATCTTGAACCCTGGTCTGTAATTTGCGATTATGTGGTATAATCGACAACGCACGGAGGAACTGAAATGAAGCTTTTTCTGGAACTCACAGATTCACAAAACGAAAAGTTGGATTTAACCGCCAGACGACTTGGAATACGTCCGGAGGAGCTTGCAAGAGCTGCGTTGGAGGATTTGCTTGATAAGCTTCAAGAAGATTTCGAAGCCGCAGCACAGCGTGTCTTAAGCAAGAATGAGGAACTCTATAGAAGGCTGAGTTAATGAGGTATCTCTCTCTGGCAGAGGTGATTGAACTTCACAGACGTGTCGTTGATCAAAGTGGCGGTTCACCGGGGTTGCGCGATACAGGCAGATTAGAGTCGGCCGTTGCGCAGCCCCGTATTTCTTTTGGGGGGCGGGATCTATATCCTTCGCTGATCGAGAAAGCCGGCGCGCTATGCTTTTCCCTGGTGCAAAACCATCCCTTTGTCGATGGGAACAAGAGATTGGGCCATGCGGCGATGGAAGTATTCCTGATTCTGAATGGGCATGAAATCAGGGCCAGCGTGGATGAACAAGAGACCCTTATTATAGGTGTTGCTTCCGGCCAGGTTTCAAGAGAGAGTCTGGTCGAATGGTTGACCGAGCATGTATTCGAAACGGATTGAAGACAGTAGAGTCACGTGCGAAACGTACCCAGACGTTCGGGAATTCTTCTGCCGGTCCTGCGTGCTGGCGCAATAAAACCTGATGATCCCTGCCATTGTGGATTGACTTGATGAAATCCGGGTCGTGCCCTGGAAGTTGGTTTGAAATGAGAGGAGAAGACGATGAAAGAGATTCCACTCGCTGATATGCTGCCAGTCAGCCAATGTGTTGCAAAATGCGACAGTGAACATCTTGTTCTATCCGGATACGGCTACGTCCGCACCCCCGAGGTATACGAGGTACCGCTGACGATCAAAGCGGTGGCGAAGACGGATTCGACAAATCTGCGTCTCCATTACGCCAAGGGGCACGTTATATTGAACTGGGAAGCCGTGCCGGATCAGATGGCCTGTTATGAGCCGGTGTACGGGCATCCGTTCCATGTCAGAGGACAGGGACGGATTCCCCAGGACTCCTGGGTAAGGGTGTCGTGGGTAATCGAACGGGATTTTATGCGTGTGTTGGTCGACGATGAACTCAGGTTTAGCAATGAGGGTGAAAGCGGAGATGAGTCTCACCGGATCGACTATCGGGGTCTGATGGGTCCGGTGTGCATCGGACCGGGCTGGGGGTCGACCGTGACGGTCCGGTCACTGGACGTTGGCGAGTTGGATTGATCTGGACTGGAGAAATATCGAAGACTGAACACAGGCTTCAAAAGATGGAGAGTATATCGTGTTTAAAGAAGCGGTACCCATTCTGGGCGTTTCGAGTTCGGAGGTCGCCGAGGAGTTCTACTGCCGAAAGCTCGGGTTCCGCCGGGTGTACGCCTGGCGACCCCATCCGGAAAAACTCGACCCCTGCTACATGGGCGTCGTCCGGGATGGGGCCCACGTCGTCATTTCTTCATTTCCCGGCGACGGTCCACCCGGGGCGCGGACTGTTCAGATCTACGTCGAAGACGCGGCGGCCGTCTACGCGGAGTATGGGCAAGCCGGTATCGCGGTTGGAAAACTCTGGGACCAGAGTTGGGGAAATATCGAGTTCAGCTTCGAGGACCCCGACGGAAACAGCCTGTGTATTGCGCAGGACAAAAACGGCTAGCATTCAGCCCTCGGGATCGACCACCGAAAATCCGACTCTCGAAATGACAGAAGCGTTCGGCGAGTGCGAAGTCCCGGCATTGCCACTTTCGATTGAGCAACAGAATGTTGAAATCGAACCTTGCCGTTACGTGGCGCAGTCTTTCGAGACACAAGGTCGCTTCAATAGTAAACATCTCTGGGATGGCGGCAGGTATCGCTGCCGTATTATTGATCGCAATCTACGTGCAGAATGAACGCAGCTATGACCGGTTTCACAAGAATGCAGAACGGATGTTTCGTCTGACAGTACGTCAGAAATTCGATAATGGTGAACGCATCTGGCATCAGTCCGCGTGGTTCATGGGACCGCGTCTGGCTGAAGAATTTCCCTTTGTCCTTGACTACGTCCGGTTTTTCCGCTTTAACCGGGTTGTTGAGTACCAGGACCGTAAAATCCGCGCGTCGGGTTTTTGCGTGGATGCCAACATATTCGATATTTTCACGTTTCCACTGGACAGGGGAGACGTCCGGAATGCGCTCGCAAAGCCCTTTTCGATTGTGATTGCAGAATCCCTGGCAAGAAGGCTGTTCGGGGATTCCGATCCCGTGGGCAAGGTTATCAAAGCGGGGGAATTCAAGGGCAAAGCGTATTTCTTGACGGTAACCGGTGTCCTGAAGGACGTTCCACGGAATTCGCACATCTCCTTTGACTATCTGTTCTCAATGAACACTGTTACCAGCCATCTCCCGACCTATCTCAATTCCAGGGGCTGGATGTCCGTCTACACGTACGTGCTGCTTGATGAAGGCTATACACCCGGTGACTTTGTTGCGCAGGAACGCGAATTCATCCGGGGATTCTACGGAAATCGAGACGCCAAACGCTTTCTGCTCTCTCTCCAGCCATTGACGGATATCCATCTTGACCCATCGCAAAATCAACAGTTCTCGGCGAACGTGAGCCGCAGCCGATCCATCTATATCTACGTCCCTGCAGTCCTGGTGTTTTTCATTTTGGTCGGCGTCGGTACCAATGTTGTGAATTTCAACACGGTCCGATTTCAGGACCGCTCGAGGGAAATCGGAGCAAGGAAGGTTTTCGGGGCAAGGCGATCCGAACCGGTTTTTCAGATGGCGGCAGATTCAGTCTTGATCGTCACAGTGGCGCTGCTGGCCTCTGTCGCAATCGCAACCTTGTGTCTGCCCTGGTTGAATCGCGTCACGCTCACGGTCCAATCCTACGAGGTTGAACAGGTTGCCGGCGTAATGGCAACGTGTTTCGTGCTTCTCCTCTTTCTGTTCGTTGGGATTGGGACGTCTCCCGCTCTCTGGCTGCACGGGGCACAGCCGCCTCAAATTGCGGCGGGCTGGTTGAAATTCAGCACGGCGGCATGGCTCCGGAACGTCCTGTTCGTGTTTCAATTTGCAGCTTCCACGTTTCTGCTGATTGGCGCGTCAATCGTATTCCTGCAGTTGAATCACATCGACAAAAGGAGCCTGGGTCTGTCGCCCGAGCAGGTCTTCTATTTTTCGACTCCGGGACTGTCGGCTTCCCAACGGCTGACGATCGAGCGGGAGTTGAAACGATCTCCATCCATTCTCGATGTTGCATCCGGCGGCATCCCGGGAGGAAATCTGCAAAGCTACACGGCACGGGGTCGTTCCGTCTCCGGCAATGTATCCATTCGAAGTCTCGCGGCGAGCCGTCGCTACCTGGAGACCCTGGGCATTGAAATCGAAAAGGGACGCGATTTTTCCGTCCAGGATGAAACCCTGCGCACCTGTCTGCTCAATGAAACAGCCGCAAGACTGCTGGGACTGAATTCGCCGATCGGGGAGGAAATCACCTGGTGGAGGCAACGTCGAACCGTTGTGGGTGTGGTCAGGGATTTCCATTTTATGTCACCGAGAAATCCGGTCGAACCACTTGGCATTTTCCTCGTTGAAAGCGGCCCTGGCATATTGGCAAGAATCCATCCGGAACGAACAGAGGATGCCGTAGACTGGATTCGTCAGACGTGGGCCCGAGTTGCTCCCCGGACGGCATTCCCATCAAATAGCGGATTCCTGGCAGATCGGTTTGAACGGCTGCGCGCAAAAGAAACTGCGTTGATGGGAATTGTTGGCATCTGCGGCTGCATCACGCTGTTGTTGGCTGGAATGGGTCTGGCGGGATTCGTCAAATCGACGGTTGAACGGGACACGAAGCAGATAGGCGTTCGTCGAGTTCTGGGTGCGTCGAAATGGCGCGTTGTGGCGATGCAATTGAGAAAGTTCGCGCCTATGGGTCTCCTGGCCGGTTTCCTGGCGTGGCCTGTCGCATATCTTGTGATGTCCCGATGGCTGCAGGATTTCGCCTTCAGGATTCAGATGACTGCCGATGTGTTTGTCTATTCGACGTTGCTCGCGTTGTCGATCGTAGTATTCATTGTCGCCGGACAAACCCTTCGGGCGGCCAGGCTGAATCCTGCAGACGCCATTCGCGAAGAGTAATGGACTCTGCTGTCCAGAAACCGTGGAATTCTCAGAGCGAAGGCAGGACCGACTCGTTTCGCCAATTGCTGTGGACCATTTTCCCATCCGTATGTTTCGTGCACCTTCACGATTTTCATAGACAATCAAATCCGTTTTAAGGCAGGTGTGATGTCATTCAAGATTGCAGACGATCCCCAGGTCGATTATCGAGCGTTTGTCAGGGCGGCCTATGACCGATGCGCGATGGAATATGCGAGCCAACGTAGCGCCAGGGCCGGGGCGGAACTCAACCTGATCGCGGAGCGCATGGAACCGGGTTCAAGGATTCTTGACGTCGGCTGTGGCTCAGGTGTCCCCGTTGTGAAGGAACTTGCTGATAATTTTTCAGTTACAGGGATCGACATCTCTTCCAGCATGATCGCCATGGCCAGGAAAAACATCCCTACCGCCAGGTTCATCCACGCCGACGTTATGGAGACCGAATTCCCAAATCGCAGTTTTGATGCCATAGTCGGCTATTACTCCGTCTTCCATATCCCGCGGCAGAAGCATCGGGAACTATTTCAGCGATTCGCAAGGTGGCTCCGGCCCGGTGGCCTCCTTCTGATTACAGTTGCAAGGTATGACGACGGACCGGGATATACTGAAGACGACTTCTACGGCGAGACCATGTACTGGAGCAACTTTGGCCCTGAGACGTACAGGAAGATTCTCCATGAAACCGGGTTTGAGGTTGAACAGGAAGGGATTGTGGGAGGCGGGCGTGCGGACGTAGATGGGCAGATAGAGGTGCATCCCTTTTTCTTTGCCGTTAGAAACTGAATGTCTTGATCAGGTCATTCTCGTTTGGCGTGCTGCCGACGCCTTGCACCGTCCCCCCGCTTCCGTTCAGTGCCAGGAGAGTGGAGACCCGATCTGTGGAAATCGACCGCAAACGCCTGAAGTCAATCCTGAATCAGGACCATTCCTACTACGGCTCAAAACCGGCGAAGTACCGCACCGACGGAAATATCGCCCCTCGGACGGGGGAGATAATTGCTTCGCAGTTTGACACGGAGATGCGGGTGCTGGACATCGGTTGCGGGAATGGTGCGACGCTATTGCAGAATGCTGATCGCATTGGCTCGGCGCTCGGCATAGACAGCGACCGCACACACATCGAATTGGCTGAAAAAGAACGTGAGACGAGACAGGTCCGGAACGTGGAATTCAGACTTCTCGACTTCCTTGCGGAAGGCAATGCCCTGGAGCCTGAGTCGTTCGACTTCGTCTACTCAGAACGTTCGCCGATCGGATACGACAGCTTCGGTGTGCAGGCCGCCCTCCGGGTCCTGAAACCTGGCGGCCTCGTCTTCTGCGAATTGATCGGTGAGCTGCACCATCAGGAGGTGCGCGAAGTCTTCGGCGATCATTCGCGGCTGTCCCAGACGATAACCGTTCAGGACCAGATGCGGGTTGCAATGGAAAGGAACGGTGTGGGCATTCGATTCGCAGCCGACGTAATCGAAAAGCGAATCTATCCGGACGTCTACGAGTGGCTGCAGTTCCAATGTTCCATCTGGGCCTGGGGTGGAGGATCGCTTCCGCGTTTTGATGACCCTCGGTTGAAGCTGTTCGCTGAACGCAACTCGACCTCGTCCGGTGAGATCGAAACCACGCACCACGTATGCTGGGTAGGCGGTGTCAGACTTTGCGATAATCCATATCCTGAACACGTTCAATGAGGTGACAGTTTCATGGCAAAGTTCATAGGTATCACCGAGTGCAAATCCGTATCGGGCGCAGCGGTGGTTATCGACGTGATGAGGGCGTATACCGTTGCCGCCTGGGCGATGCATCTGGATGTGTCCCGGATGATTCTGGTTGACGACCTTGATGTCGCCCTGGAGCTCAAGTCAGGGTTACCGGGATCCCTCGCGTTGAAAGATGGGGCGCCGGCAGAGGGTTTCGATCTGTACAATTCACCCGCGGACCTGCAGGACGCGGACATCCGGGGCAAAACCATCGTGCAGCGGACCACCGCCGGGACGATCGGGGCGGTCGCCGTACGTCATTGCAAACCACTCATTTGCACGGGATTCGTCTGCGCGTCGGCTGTCGCCCGGAGATTGCGCGATTTAGCCCCCGATGAATTGAACTTTGTCGTGACGGGCGAGGACGGAACGGCTGAAGAGGATCTCGCGTGCGCCGAATACATCGATGCTCTCGTTCGAAATCCCGATGCCGATCCCGCCCCATATATCCGGAGGGCATCCGAATCCAAAGCGGCGGTCGATATCCGTCAGGCAGCGGCAGAGGGCTACCCTGGGATAAATACGAGAGACGTCGAAATGTGCCTCGACGTCGACCGCTTCAACTTTACCCTTGAAGCTTCAATGGAAGACGAGCTTCTCGTGCTGAGGAAATACGAGGCATAGATTCTTTTTCTCCAATGACTTATCCTCTCAAATTCAAAAACCCGAACTTACATGGATGGACAGGATAGACAGGATAAAAACCGACCAGGATGAACCGGATTAAGCAGGATTCGAAGGCAAGAGCAAATCAGATGTTCTCTTTTCGTGACTAAAGCGATGAATCCTTTTCTCTGTAGTCCGCGCAACATCACACTGACCCATCAGATTCCATGTTTCTTTAGGTGCTGTCGTACAAGACTGCGCTGAGTTTATTGGAATGCAACCGGTTATATGACACAACCACCGGTCTTCGTGATTCATTCACCTTGGATCACTCTCCAATTGAAACCCATCACCATTCCGCAATAAACGCGGC
Source organism: Candidatus Latescibacterota bacterium (assembly GCA_965116875.1). Classification (GTDB taxonomy): domain Bacteria; phylum Latescibacterota; class UBA2968; order UBA2968; genus JAAXHE01. Next base: position 5,369,093 of record OZ220733.1, on the reverse strand, counting down.
GGGCGCGCGGACGGACCAACCGGGACGTTTTACGCGTCGCAATGTCACACTGATCATCCGAAAGAGAACATCTCTGAAATCTTCGAAGATCACGTTTGTCAGCGATCGGGATGGGACCTTCGATCTCTTCGTTATGGATGCGGACGGAAGCAATCAGACGAACATTACCCGCACCCCGGAATGGGAGGAGGATCACCCGCGATGGTCGCCCGACGGTAAGAGGATTGCGTACTGCGACCGGCGTCACGGCAAAGGCGAGATTTACCTGATCGATGCCGATGGGGGTCGACCGAGACGACTGACTCACAATTCGGCTCCGGATCTACGTCCGCACTGGTCGCCGGACGGGCAGACGCTCATCTTTACCACGGGTCGCGATGACAACGTCGAAATCTACGCGATGAACCGTGACGGCTCCAACCAGCGAAACCTGACCAATCATCCGGCGCGAGAACTTGAGTCGACCTGGTCTCCCGACGGCTCCCGGATTGCGTTCACCTCGGACCGTGACGGCAAATCGCAGATCTACGCGATGGACCCAGATGGCAGCCGGCAGCGACGACTCCACGTTTCGCACGGCGACGACGACGATCCTGCCTGGTCGCCGGACGGCAGGTGGATTGCCTTCAAATCGGACCGGGACGGTGAAACGCAGGTATACGTGATGAAAGCGGACGGGACAGGCGCCAGACGCCTCACGAATCTCGAGGGTGGTGTTGGCGAGGTCTCATGGTCTCCGAACGGTCATCAGATGGTCTTCACGGCAAAAGAAGACGGCCGCCAGCAGATTTATCGAGTCGATTTCGACGGCGGGAACCTGATCAACCTGTCCAACAGTCCTGCCAACGACTTTGCACCCGATTGGGGACCGGAGATCGACCGGTGAACAATCAGAATTTACCATTCATTGGCGGGCACGTCCGCGCCACGCCCCTGATATGAGATGTTTGACGGAGGTTCGCGATGCGATTCAACGGCATTTGTATCGTTACAGAAAATGTGCCTCGACTGTGCGCCTTCTACAGGGAAATCTTGAAGCTTGAACCTGAAGAAGCGAATATCTTCGAGATTATCCCGATGGAGGGAGCGGAATTGTCGGTCTATTCATCGGAACGCACGGAGAAAGCAGCGCCTGGATGCCTGGAGGGGTCCGGAAACGGCAAGTATACGATCGAGTTCGAAGTAGAAGACGTCGACCTCGAATTCGAACGCCTGACGGCCATGAATGTCGAGGTTGTCAAACCGCCCACAACCCAGCCGTGGGGACGACGGTCCGTCTGGTTTCGGGACCCGGACCGGAACATCGTCAACTTCTATGCCAATGTGCAGGTTTAGAATGGACGCGAACGATGTCAACGAAAATGACCTCTGAACGCGTGAAACCTTGGCGAATTCGCCGGTTGTATATGCTGGACCGGCAGGGCATCTACGACGATGACCTGCTCCTCGAGGTTGGTTGGGGGCTCTTTGCCCGCGGGCAGGATGTACTGGCGTTTCAACGCGCGCTCCGAGGCGAAGTTACGTGTGACAAATGCCGGTCCATTGTCCATCGCTCAATACGCGGCCGGCAGCTTCACACGAGGAGAGCCGAGGAAGCACGAACCCGGCGGTTTCCATGTCCGTCCTGCGGCCGAACCACTTCGTGGCCGGAATGTGCGAGTCCGCTGACGAAGAAGCCCAGGTGCCTCCGCTGCTGGGACCCGTTGAAATGGCACTATTCCTCGAACACGCTGTCGTGTACTCAATGTAATGGGGAGTGGAATTGGAATGCGTACAGCAAGTCACCCAAGCGGCAGACCAGACTTCCATGCCCGCATTGCGGAGATATCATCCGGCGTCCAAAGCGAGACAGCCCGAAGCCGAATCAGGCAACATCTGAAGGCGAATCGGGTGAGTTGACGTGTCCCAGGTGCGGCAAATCGGGCGCACGCGGCGAGGGAAAATTCAGATGCGCTCACTGCCGTTACGAACGCCCCTGGCGCGCATTTGCCAGGATGCTGAGAAGGAAGGACGAACATCTGGAGTGCAGCGAATGCGGCCACAGCTTCACCTGGCACACGTGGCGACGAGAACACAGCGACGCAAACATACGCACCGGGAATACATCCGGGATTCGTGCGTTTGTATCGCATTGGAAAACCGCGAAGACTTCGCAGGCGAAGATGATAGAGATCGACAGTCTGCTGCACGCAATCCACGGCCGTGGCGCGATGGCCGCTGTTTTTATCGAGGGCAGCCAGCAGACTGCTGCCGAGTTGCTGGATGAATTGGCCGGCTACGATACGACCGCATCGAAGTAGCGGCGCACCCCGCTGTATAGGGTTGAAACCCGGCTGCGGTCTGCGTCTCTCAAACGACGCCTCGGGAGCGACGATCTGACGAACTCCGATGAAATCGCGCGCGCCACCCTGGAGAAGATGGGGTTTGATACCTGTCTTCTCGGAGATGCCAGGAAAATCCGGGAAAGACAGGGGAAGCGATTACTAAGGATCACTCTTGAAGGTTCCTCGTATATCCTCAAGGAATTCGCAGATCCGGAGCCTGCGAGGGAAGTATTGGCGTACTCGCTCCTCAAGGATCTTGGAGTTCCCACCCTCCGTGTCATTGCGAGGACGGATGATGCGCTACTCCTTGAGGATCTTGACGTCAGCAAGTATCTGAAACTTGCCCATGAGGGAGATATAGAGAAAGCTGAAGGCGGTGTCGCTCTGGCGCAATGGTATCGCAACCTTCACAATGCAGGCTCGACAGTGCGGTTGGGAGACGATCCCCGATCTTCGTTCTTGTGGCGTGAGATCGATGCGTTGACTCGCGCTTCGATCCTGGAAGTTGCCACCAGGGTCAGTGAATCAGATTCATCGAAGTGGTTCACACTTGCCGACAACATCGAGAGTGTCAGATACGCGGTGATGGCTTCCGAGGAGACCTTGACCTACAATGACTTTCACTGGACGAATCTGGCTTTGTCGCGGGACGGGAAGCCGATCCGAGCCGTTGTGTTCGACTATCACCTGCTCGGGTTGGGTATGCGGTATTCTGATTATAGAAACGTAACCGGTTCTCTTGGGCCAGACGCCGCGGATGCATTCCGGTCCTCATACGGCGAGACGGATCCCCGGGAGGAAGTTCTGGACGATCTGGTCGCGCCGCTGTGTGCTCTCGTAGAGGCATTTCGACGGCCCGGGTTTCCTTCGTGGGCAAAGGCGAGTCTCGAACTCGTAGAGACGGGGGAAATTCATGACAGATTTGACCGGGTCATTGAAATCTTGTGATCGCAACTCCGGAACCTGCGCGTTCGCCACGTCTCAGACCTGAACTTCAGCTGACGCGTCCGCTTTTTCTGAGTTGTCCGGGCTCCTTAGAACATAAGAATGTCTTCAGAATTCGCGCCGCCTGATTCGACGAGCACTTAGCGTGAGCTGCCTACACCCGGGTACAACTCAATGCAGGAATTTCGGCAGGGAAGGAAGAGCAGGATCGATGTTCTTCCGGACGGGAGCGGGGTCAGGAAGACGTACAACGAGAGTGGAGTATCCGCGGAAAAGTATCGCAGGGAGATTGGATTCTACACGCACTATGCCGAATCCGGACTGATTCCGAGACTTGTGGGATACGCGCAGGATAAACACATCACGATCGAAAAGGTTGAAGGCCAGAGACTTGCAGACGTCCTGCCCCTCAAGTGCGAGGAGATGGAGTCGCTTGCGGAAGACTACATTCGGAAATTGATGGAACTCTTCGAGGTCTCAGCCGGCATAGGCGGCAGAACCAGAGCGGAGTACTACGATGGGCTGGGCGCGGAGGAGAACCTTGCGTTGGTGCTTGAACGACTGGAATGGTTGTACTCCAGGTACGATGAGAACCCGATCATAGCCGATCTTCGCGGTTCGGTTTCAAGGATCGAGCCTGATACGGAACTCCTGATCAAGCTCGATTGGAATGTCGAAAACGTCTTCCTCCTGAACGGCAGGATCCACAGATTCATCGACTTCGAGCAGGCGTTTATTGGAACCAGAGCGATCCTGGCCGGAATCCTGCTTCACAATCCCGTCTGGCCGGCTGCCCGGATCTTCCGCGGCTTGAGGGATGCCGGTTTCATCAACACCGACGTCGGTGAATTCCGGAATTACATCTGCTACGGTTTCTCGGCAGTCCTCGTGGACTCCATCCGGAGACGAGGCGCATTGTGGGATTCGGAACGGCTCAGTTCCGCCTTCGAGAGACACGTGACGGCCGGCTACAGTGAGATCGTAAACGCAGTATAGCCAAGTGCGTGTACAGGCCGTCTGCGCCCGGTCGGAGGCAGCAAGATCGTTAGGGGATATTGGAATACTTCCATATGGTGGTGTACAAATGAAGGTCTGCTCAGTCCAGCCGGTGATGTCAGCGACCATAGACGAAAATGTTGCTACTATTAAAAGATGGATGAAGAAAGCATCGGAGCACAATGCAGAGTTAATTGTCTTTCCGGAGATGATGCTTGTAGGCTATGATTTCCACCTGCACAGCTTTTTTGGAGAACCCAATTGGTATCAGTACGTCGAGAATGCGATAGCGGAATTAGACGATGTTGCTTGCAAAATAAATGTCAGAACCCTCATCGGGGCGCCGTATACATCGGGAAAGGGCTATCTCAATGCGTTGTTGCTGCTCAAGCCCGGAAAGGCACACGCATTAGGGGGAGCCAGGACTTTTCTCGTTGAAGGCTGGAAGAAGGTATGGGCATTTGTTGAGGCGGAAGATCGTTCGCCCATCCGAATTGGTCCATTTCGCTTCGGTTCTGTTTTCTGCGCGGAGTCGAGCTTTCTTGGTCGAGTGAAGGGTAGAGGCATCGAGGATAGCGATGTGATCTTATGGCCATCGGTATCGACAAGTACCATAGATTCGGACGGGCGCATTACCAAGGACGGATGCGGCGACGGAGCCCGGACGATATCTCAGACGTTTGGTGTTCCCGTGATTCAGTCAAATTATGTCGCTCAGATTAGTGCGATGGCTGAAGATCGCATATTGGGAAGTACAATCATTTGTGATGCTTCGGGACGGATTCTGGTGAGAGCTTCATACACTGAGGAGGAGTTATTGTTCTGCGAAATTGATAGAATCAATAATGAAACAGTCATAACGCCCTTGTCGGGCTGAGTCATATGTGAATATTCCAACTCCCTCTGGCATATTCATCTACGCTGCGCCATACGGCGCCTGGGGTTTATTGGACTTGACCCGGTTTGTCGGACATCCATCTTTCTGTTACCTTGATGTACAGAAAAAGAGGTTCGTGACTTACCTGCCGCATCCAGGGTTTTCACGGAAGTTTCGGCAGCCGGTGACAGCGCCTTTCTTCTATTAAAAAAAACGGGTACATCCCGCGTAAGCCGGCGTGTGCTGCAATCACGACGGTTCCTTGTCCCGGGCATCCGATTTCGGGTTTCCAGACCGTCCGGCAACCCGGGGACACGTCAGGCTCATTCGGACACGTAGGCCACGGAAGCTTTCCCTAAAGCAGCAAGATGTGACGGACGAAAGGAGAGGGCTATCGATGAATAAGATCCAATCGATCATTGCGCTAATGTTGCTTGCTGTGCTGATCCCCGTTTCCTCGGTTTCGGCCGACGAGTGGCCGCAGTGGCGAGGGCCGAACCGGGACGGTGTATGGCGTGAAACCGGGATCCTCGAGGCGTTCGACGGACCGGAGGTCCCCACCCGATGGCGGGTGCCGATCGGCAGCGGCTACAGTGGTCCGAGCGTCGCCGATGGTCGTGTCTACGTCACCGACCGGCTTGCGAAACCGAAACAGGTCGAGCGGGTACAGTGTTTCGCGTGGGAAACGGGCGAACGGATCTGGTCCTACACGTACGACTGCGAGTACAGGATCAACTACGTCGCGGGTCCCCGCGCGACGGTTACCGTGCACAAAGGTCTCGCCTACGCCCTCGGGGCGATGGGCCATCTCCACTGTTTCGACGCGGCGACGGGCGAATTGAAGTGGAAAAGAGATCTGAACACCGAATACAATATCGAGATGCCGACGTGGGGCATCGCCAGCGCGCCGATTGTTGAAGATTCGAACCTGATCGTCCAGATCGGCGGCACGCCCGGCGCGTGTATTGTCGCGTTCGACCGGGAAACGGGAGCCGAGAAATGGAAGGCTCTTGACGAAAAGGCGTCTTACTCGGCGCCCATTGTGATTACACAGGGAAACGAACGCGTGCTGGTCATTCGGACAGCTGAGAGCATCGCCGGTCTCAGCCCGCAGACCGGCGGCGTATATTGGCGCCATCCGTTTCCGCCGAATCGCATGGAAGTAGGGATCGCAAGTCCCGTCCTTTACCGGAACGAGTTGTTTTTTACTGACTTCTTTGACGGTTCGCTGCTGCTGAAACTGAATCCGGAAGAACCAAAGATGAGCCTCGGCTGGCACCGAAGGGGAGAGAGTGAAAGAAACACGGACGCGCTCCATTCGACGATGTCGACCCCCGTCCGAATTGGCGAGTTCATCTACGGCGTGGACAGCTACGGCGAACTCCGTTGTCTGAATGCCCGCAACGGCGATCGGATCTGGGAAGACCTCACGGCGGTTCCCAAAGCCCGCTGGAGCAATATCCATTTTATCCGGAACGGCGACAGGGTCTGGATGTTCAATGAACGGGGTGAACTGTTGATCACCACGCTTTCGCCGGACGGGCTGAATATCATCAGCCGTGCGAAACTGATCGAGCCGACCCGAGACCAGTTGAACCGCAGGGGCGGCGTCGCGTGGTCGCATCCTGCATTTGCCTATAAGCACGTGTTTGCCCGAAACGACGAGGAACTGGTCTGCGCCAGCCTGGCAAAGAGAGAAAACGGAAAGGATTAGCCTCAATACGAAAAAAGACAACGGTTGATTTACCGCAAAAAGCACAAAAGGTGACGGTGCCAAAACGGGGTATTGAGGTCGTTCAAGTGGATGAAATCTCCCCTCACATCCAGTGACCTCAAGTGACCGGGACCTTTGACGTCATTTCGCCTTTGTTTTTCTGTATATATTCGACATTCAGGTGCCCGGATATTTGCAAATCAAGGTGGGGCGTCTGAAGTCCCGATAACGCAGCGTAGAATATCTGTCCGACGTTCAAACACGCTTTCCGATCGGCTAATTCTTGATAGGGCATACATGCCCGGATAACCCAACGATGGAAAACTCCGCTGCAATCGAAGCCATATTGAGCAAACCTTACCTGGATCGTTTCTGTGAAGCCTTCGAGCTGACACCTGGAGAGCTCGAACCCGACTTCACTGGATGGACCAAGCACATCATCAAGTCTCCGGATCATGTCTTTCTGTTTCCAAGACATCCGAGGCACCAATGTTCCGTGAATACCGAACTGGAACTATATAAATTCCTGGGCGAGCGCGACGGATTGCTGGCGCCCAGGCTCGTTAGGGCGATCGAGAATAGCGAATTGAGCCCGTACCGGTTCGGGGTTGTCACGCGTCTTCACGGGGTGCTGCTCGGCTCGATCGAACGGTCCTTACGTTCTGGAGACTATGAGCAGGTGCTTCGTTCGGTTGGACGGCTCGCAGGTGTCTGGCATAGCGTTCGACTGGGACCGGAAACAGGCTTCCTGGGACCTCTGTCTCAGGATCTCGACGGCGATCACGGCGACTCGTATCGATGGATGTATGAGGCGCTGCGATCGGGTTCGCCGGGCGAAGTGCAGGATTCGATCGCTTCTTCGGTCGGGGAATTGGCTGCCGGATTCGGCGCGGAAGAATTCCGTGACCTGAACTCCGCCTCGACTATAGACAAGTGGCAACGGGCGTTGTCAGAACTGGCGGGGATGGACGACGTGCTGCTTCACGGCGATATCCACGAAGACCAGATTCTGGTGCGGTCAGAACGAGACCTGGACGTGACCGGGATTCTGGATTGGGGAAATGCCGGTATTGGACATCCCGCACTTGAGTTCAACTTCGGTGAGTGGGGCGAGGAGATCTGGCGTTGCCGGGACGATTTCTCAGTATTTCGAGCGGCTCTCTGGAGTGAGTATTTGGACGTGAGGGGACTTCGCGGGCCGTCGTGGGAGTCGGTTCATCTCCTTTACACTGTTCAGGAAATCATCTGGACGATGACTGCGCGAAAGCCCATTGGGCACGGAGGCGGATCGTACGAATCCGAGGTGAGACGGCTGCTTCAGACATTGAGAGAGACGACGGAAATGCTCTGAAAAGTGAGTTCGCGATCCGTGTGAGACTGAGATGATTAACGTATTGTTGTTCGACGTCGGGGAGACCATCCTCGACGCCGAAGGTCAGCAGGATGCCCTGATGGAAGTGCATCGAACCACGCTTGCCAGATTCGGATTCGAGTTGTCCGTTAAAGAGTATCGGCTTCTGGACAGTGACAAGATATCAGAGTTCGTTCCGAGTCCCTTGCACGCCATCACCCGGCACTTTGCCGGATCTGACGCGTCCCTCTTCGACGAGATTACGACGGAGGTGCGATCTCACTATCCGGAGATTCGATCTCTCGGGTTCCGGCTGTATCCAGGAGCCGCTGTGATACTCGAACAGTTGGCCGAAAAATACACACTTGCGCTGGCCGGCAACGCGCCGGCGAGTATCACGGACGTGCTGGACGATCTTGGCGTGCTCCGCTGGTTTCGCTATAGAGAGGTTTCGGGAAGTATCGGGATCAAGAAGCCCGATGAGCGTTTCTTCCTGACAATCCTCGACAAGGCCGGGTTCACCCCTTCCGAGGCGATCATGATCGGCGATCGGCTCGATAACGACATCATCCCGGCAATGAAGCTGGGCATCCGGACCATCTGGTTCCGGCAGGGGAGATATGCGGCACTGGAACCACGGGAACCGGATGAAATTCCCGATGTGGCGATTACTAACCTGGAAGATCTGTCCTCGGCGGTCCAGGTGATCGCCGAATCCAACTGAATTTCCAGGATGGTCTCTTAACTTTCGACATAATCCCTATCCAGACAGGTATTGCGGGGAGCACCCGGTAATTTACCTTTTACCACAATATTGACCGGGCACCCTGAGCCGCTCCCTGAGCTTGCGGTCCCTGAGCCTGTCGAAGGGTCGAAGGGTCGGCGAAGGAAAAAGGACGTCGAAACGCGGGCACTTCGACATTTCGACAAGCTCAATGCAGGCATGCTCAGTGACCACGTTTCGACTGGCTTAACGACCGCTTCGACAAGCGGAGCGGCGGCAGGGGAGGATGTAAACTATAAGCTCGCTACCTGCAATATCCTCAGACGAAATCCACTTCCAGACAGGTAAGAACTATGGGCAGGCGAAGAAAACCGGTTTCACACGATAGCGTACAATTGACGCCGATGACGACTTTTGGAGGTCCAACCCTCGAATTCAACATCCAGGATATGAAGGTCGGTATCGCCGAATACGAAGAGGGTCCAACCGGTTGTACCGTCTTCCATTTTCCAAAGGGAGTCACCACGGCTGTCGATATTCGAGGGGGAAGCGTTGGCGCCAGTGAGACCGGTTATGGCTGGTATCACGCCATTTGCTTCGCCGGCGGATCTCTTTACGGTCTTGAAGCGGCGCTTGGTGTACGCGCTGAACTTCTCGCGCTGCAGGAATATTCCATAAACTGGGAGAATATTCCCCTCGTTTCCGGCGCCATAATATGGGATTGGCGAGGCAGGAACAACGCTATCTATCCGGATATGCAATTGGGCCGGGCGGCTTTGCGAGCAGCCCGTACTGGCGTCTTTCCTCTGGGCGCACGAGGAGCCGGTCGTTCGGCTCACGTTGGCGGCGGATCCGGGCTGGGTGTTCGAGAATCATCCGGACAGGGCGCCGCCTTTCGACAGATCGGTCGTACCAGGATTGCGGTATTTACCGTTGTGAATGCGCTCGGCGCAATTGTCAATCGTGAAGGGCAGGTCGTTCGAGGGAATCTGGATCCGAGTACAGGAAACCGGCTTCACATACGGGATCGGGTCCAACGTCGATCCGGTAAGTCGACAGGGCGCAAGCCTTCACGCGAAAACACCACCCTGACATTGGTGGTTACCAACCGCAAGTTGGACGCGGGATCTCTTCATCAGTTGGCAAAACAGGTCCATAGCTCGATGGCGCAGGCCATCCAGCCCTTCCACACCCAATATGACGGCGATATCCTGTATGCCGTTACGACAAACGAAGTTACGACAAAAACACTGGATGAGCTTGATATAGGATTCATAGCTTCTGAACTGGCCTGGGACGCCGTGTTAGCTTCGTTTGCAGAAGTTTGAAACGTGCTGGCAAATGACTTTCAGGAGGAGATGAATCGTGTGGGAATGTTACTTCCGAAGAAGGAGGAGTCAATGCAGCTTCGATTTCTTACTGTCCTGACCCTGGCGCTTGTTTTCCATAGTATATCGGCACCCGCGCAAACCGCAAACCTGATTTCAGGACCGCTTGTGGGGCATACCACGACGACGTCATCGACAATCTGGGTAGAAACGGACGCCGCCGCGACGGTTCGAATTGACTACTGGATTGAGCCCCGGATCATGTTTCACCGTACACTCAGAGAACCCATGTTCAGGGGTTCAGCGGAAGGAAGAACGGAATCGACGACGCCATATACGTGCGCCATCGAACTTTCCGGGTTGCCACCTGGGCGGCTGGTCTATTACGATGTCTATGTCGACGGTAAGATAGTACGTCCCCAGACCGTCCAGGTTTTTCCACTCATGCCGCCCGAATCGATCTTGGAAACAGATCCCGAACGAATCACTGAATTCACAGTCGCCTTTGGATCGTGCAATCTGCCCGCGAGAGTGCCTGTTCAATCGATCTGGTCGCAGGTTGCGAGGTTCCGCCCTGCCGCCTTTCTGTTTATCGGCGACAACAATTACATGCCGGGCAGAGCGGAAGGATTCGATCTCCCCGAAGCCGGTGCCAGAGAGATCATGTCCCTCTACCATCGCAGATTCCGGCAGGTCCCCGGGCTCAGAGGCATCGTGGCCACGACACCGAGCTACGGCATCTGGGACGACCACGACTTCGGACCGAACAACTCCGACCGGACATTCAAGTGGCGGGATCTCGCAATCGAGTCGTTCCGCCGTTACTGGCCGAACCCATACGCCGAGACCTCGGGTGGGCCTGGCGTCTTCCACAGGTTCAGGATCGCAGACGTTGAATTCTTCATGCTCGACAACCGTTCTCACAGGGACCCGAACGAAGCGGAGGATAGGTCCACGATGCTTGGAGAAGGCCAGCTCAAATGGCTCAAGGCCAAACTGAAAAGCAGCACGGCCACCTTCAAGGTGATCGCTTCCGGCGGCACGGCGGTTGTTGACGGAACCGGGGAAACATGGGCGAATTTTGGAAATGAACGCGATGAGTTTTTTGCATGGCTCTTTTCCGAAGACATCACCGGCGTCTTTTTTCTTGCAGGAGATTGGCACGTCGGTGGACTCCATCGCCTGGACCGACCGGGGTTTGATTATCCTCTCTATGAACTTCTGAGTTCGAATCTGGCGGTCCGACGACGCAACCCGGATCCCACGCCCGGTGGAGGAGCCCTTTGGGGTGGAGGCCCTCAATCGGCGGCGCCATACGTCAGAGATTACAACTTCGGCCTTTTGAGGTTCGTTGGAGAGAAAGGCAGCCGGGAAGTCTATCTTCAAATCATCGACGACTCAGGCAAAATCAGAATCAGCCAGCTACTTTCTGAAGAGCAGCTAAAGCCGCAAGCCGATTGAGGGACGTGTCCCTCAACACGATCGAAAGGGCTTCGGTAAAACCTCATCCGGCCCAACTTGACTGTGGCGAGACCGCGATCACCCAAGACCCTCGCCTGAAACCGGATTCGAGATTTACTGTCTGCAAATTGAGTGCCACGAGACTGGGATGGCGAGTAGACATGAAACAGCGACCACAGGTGTCGGAGCTGGCATTAGAAGGCGCTGCTTCGGTATATGAGTTTATTGAACGGACGGCCGCGGCATCGGCGAGAGTGTTCGCTGGCTCAGCGTCGGTGCCTGACCTCAAGCATGCTCTCACCACCGGTCGACAGTTCTTTGGCAGAACCCGGGTGACAGCTTAATGGTACAGTTCGGGACTCGCGAACCAGGAGCCACCTTCGCTGCGCGAGGATTTCGATAACAAAAAAGCTGGGACGCGGCTCCGCCGCATTTGCATCATCAGAGAACCCTGGTTTCATGGCTCATGGCAGGTGAACGACACCGTGCGCCAGCGAACCATTGGGTGAAACCGCGCATCGTATAGCTGCCTCGGAGCGTCGTAGCTATGTCAGCACCTGTAATTGCCGATGACCAGGCGTGGGAAATCGCAGACACTTTCGCTGCAGAGAGCCGTGAGGTCTTGGGTGTTCACCTGATGGCGGTTGTGGCGGTGGGATCGCTGCCTGCAGGTTCCTACGTCCCGGGCAGAAGTGATATTGATTTGGTCGTGGTCGCAAGGGACGCTTGCCCGGAAGGCCTTCTGTCTGAAATCAAGGAGATGGCCAAGCGATATTGGGTGAAGTACGGATTCTCAAAGGGATTCGGAGGATATGGCATTCATGAATCCGATCTCAGCCCTCCATTCGGCAGACTCCACGATATGGTCTATGAGATTCTTCAGCTCAAGCAGCAAGGACGGGTAATCCTGGGACATCTGGACCTGTCGGCGATTCCGGATCCTTCGAAGGAGGATATGAAGCGGTCACTGGCCGATCTTGTACCAGACCTTCTCGGGGCCTGGAAACGCGACTTTCCGGCCCCAATTGACGTCTCCGATGCTCGCGTCAACAACATCATCTACTGGCTTCGAATCTTTGTTTGGGACCGAACTGGCAAATATGTACTTGGCAAACGTAATGTCCTTCCGGCGTTTTCGAACCTGCCGGGTATTGACTCGATTCTGGAAATGTTGACCCCGATCAGAATGTACCTTAATCAAGAGACAGATCATCCGGGGGACGTCACGCGTTACTGTAGGGAGGTAGAAACATTCGTCCTCGGCGAAGTCGAATGGGTTCGCAGGGCAGCACCTGATCGAATGTTGGAAAGTTGAATTTCCTGTCTTGCGCTGTGGCGCTCTCAGGCATTGGAAATCGGCAACCCAATTCACGGGTCCTGATTCGGGTCACGGACGCCTTTCTTTCCAGGCTTTGGTTTAGTCTGACCCTTTCGATACGGCTTGAAGAGCCCCGGTCTGAGGCAGTAATGGTCGAAGCGAAACAACTGGCATCGCTCATCGAGAATGCACGGGCGAATGATGCCAACCAGAGTTTCTCTTACCACGGATGGGTCGTGCCCGAGTACAGGTGCCTGTGCATGACTTTACCCAAGGTTGCCTGTACTACGGTAAAAGTAACGCTCTTCGATCTGGCTGGAAACCCGGCGCCGGCGAAACCGAACGGCGTCCACGGTCTCGATGTCGGGTTATTCCTCGGGAAATACAGCACTGAAGAGATCATCGATATTCTGACCTCGCCGGAATGGGTGAGATTCTGCTTTGTACGCAATCCGTACCATCGGCTGCACTCGGCTTACAAGTCGAAGATCGGGAACACACGGGACACCCAATATGCGTGGTTACAGAATGCGATTCGGGAGAGATTCAACTCCCCTGCCGGGGATGGACGCGATGCGGTCACGGTAACCTTTGCAGACTTCGTTCATTTCCTGTCAGACTGCGGCGGAAAGGTACGATACGAGCTCAAGCCGGACGCCATCTATGACGGACATTTTAATGCTCAGTCACGGATTCTCAGGCGGGACTTGATCGATTATGATTTCATCGGCCGATTTGAGAACTTCGCAGTCGATTGCAGGGCGGTCCTGAGGCGGCTCGGCGCTCGGGAGGAAACGGTCGCGCTAGTCTCGGAACGACGGAACGTATCGGCACACGTACCACTGGACGTGGCGTACAGTCGCGAGTTGGCGGCTCTGACCTATGACCTCTACCGCGACGACTTCGAAGCCTTCGAGTACGACAGGGATAGCTGGCTCTGCGACTCATGAACACGAGCATTCACTGTCCCGAACCCGCGGCTAGACGATCACGAAACATCGGGCGCCCACAAGGGACGCCCCTACAATGTTAATGATCGCCGATATGTGGCCAATACGGGATCGGCATAGTGCGACCAATGCAAGATCGGCAGAATTGGGCCAGGACAGGCAAGGCGAGAAAGCGCGAACCTGGGCGAATCTATGCAAATGTCGGCGCGACAATGGCGAACCAACACCAATTGACTGCCAGGAAACGTCTTAGGCGTAATTATCAGGAGATGCCAGATGAAAGATCAGCTCGATCGCGTGAGACGTTTTCACGAGGTGTTCCAGTGTCACAGGGAGGACGCGCCTGTTGCAGAGTTGCCAGGGGAGACAAGCCAATGGCGTATCCGAATGTTATTGGAGGAGTTAGAGGAATATCGAGCGGCCGTGCGTGACTGTGACATCGTCGAAATCGCGGACGCCCTTACCGACATGCTATACGTGCTTCTTGGTACGTTTATCGCTCACGGTCTGCAGGATATTGCCGAAGAGCTCTTCGATGAGGTCCACCGGAGCAACATGAGCAAGCTGGATGAACAGGGTAAACCGATATTCAGGAACGACGGCAAAGTGATGAAGTCAAATCGGTTTTCCGACCCTGATTTGCGATCGATTGTAGCAAAAGCTGGTGGAATTCAGCCATAATGAAGAACTCGACTTCAATTGGTTCAGCGGCTGCCGGCGAATAGCGCGTGTAAGGTCTAAAGACAACTACACCGTTCAGGTGTTTCCGCCCTTCGCAACCCCAATCATCGGTTTGGAGTCGGTGATCGGTTGGCGGCTACAATGCATCAGTGTTTCGATTCGCGAATTCTTCAATGAAACAGACCTATGTCTGAGACTCCAATCGATGGATGCCTCGACGATCCGAATCCCGTTCAGCTTGGGCTGATCCGGGAGATTCATGGTGCATTGACCGCCCGTTCGATCCCACACTGGCTGAGCGGGGGTTGGGCGCTGGACTTTCTACTGGGTGAGGTTACACGCGTCCACGGCGACGTCGATTGGGCGATTTGGAAAACAGACGTGCCGGACGTGACTGCATGCCTTGGAACGCTTGGGTATTCCAGCCAGAAAGTTCGGCATCCCGAAGAGCATATCGGCTTTTACAAACTCGATCAATATGTCAGTTTTGGGTTACTCGAGAAGAATCACTCCGGTGAAGTGGTAACCTCCGGCCGCTGGACCGATTGGCCTTATCCGCAAGGCTCCTTTCTTGCGCCGGAGGGGCGGCTTGGTGACATTTCCTGCCCGATCCTCAGTGCCGAGGCCCAATTGGACGAGAAGGTCAACTTCCACAAACATCCTGCCGGGGCGCCGCCAAGAGATGTGGACCTTCCGGCCATCGAGATACTGCGGGACTATATTTCGGTTCAGAAGAACAGATAGGGAGAAATTCACGACGGACGACTACTCCCATGCCCGGCTTTGCGTAAGCCCGCGAGTAACCTCGCCGGTCCTTCCACACGTTTGAGTCCGGGCACAGCGGCCCAATTCGACGAAATCAAACGTCATATCGAGGATTTCTCCAATTATCACTGTGCGGTGTATCGAAACCACGACGCCCCATTGTTTGATGTCCCAATAACCACGCCGGGACGAAGGGAGCGACAATGAAGATTCGTAAACCCTACCGGTCTGCCGTCGGGGTCGCGATCGCGACAGCGTTCATCCTCCTCTGGGTGAATGGCGCCGTCGGCGTGATCGGATCCGAGAACAACGAAGCGAACATGATGTATTTTGGGGTGCTGGCCGTCGGAATCGTCGGCGCGGTCATTGCTCGCTTTGAGCCGCGCGGCATGGCATTCGCGCTGTTCGCCACGGCGCTCGCCCAGGCGCTCGTGACCCTCGTGGCGGTAATCGGAGGGTTGGGCTACCCGGCAAACGGCCCGCTGGAGCTCTTGTTCCTGAACGGGTTCTTCATCGCGCTATGGATCGTGTCGGCATGGTTATTCAGGCAGACCACCCGGACTGCGGCCGCTTGAGGTTGAGAAAAGCAACCGATGACTTCGTCTGAAACGGCACCCTCTCTCGGCACATTTTCCTGGTTCGGTTACGATCTGCCGCTTTCTGATCGTCTGAGGCTGATCAGGAAGAGTGGTTTCAGTCACACGTTACTCTGGATGGGAAGTGAGGAACCCCTGGTGAGAGCCGGTCGGGCGAAAGAAATGCCGGGAATGGCTGCAGATGCCGGGCTCACTGTCGATCACGTCCACGCGCCATTCGAAAATGCGAATGGGTTCTGGTCCGACAGTCCCGCCGAACGCGATGCAATCGTCGATGAGAACCTTAAGCTGATCGAGTTCTGCAGCCGGCATTCCATTTTCTGCATCGTGCTTCACGTAACGAGGGGGCCCACACCGCCCCCGCCCAATCCGGAAGGCCTGGATATCTTTCGTCGATTGGGCGAGGCGGCGGCAAAAAGTGGCGTCGCGTTCGCTCTTGAGAATACAAGGTTTAACGATCGCCTGGATTTCATTCTGGATGAGTTGCCTCTGGACAGTCTGGGCTTGTGCTATGACAGTTCGCACGACTCCCTGTATTCGGGAACTCCCGGCGCTGTGCTCGGGAGATGGGCCCATCGTCTCAGCACGACGCACTTCTCGGACACGGACGGAAAGGCCGACGTTCACTGGCTGCCAATGAAAGGAATCGTGGATTGGGATGCCGTTGCGAGTGCGTTTCCTGCATCGCACCCGGGCCCGGTCATGATCGAGGCAGTGCCCGAGGATCCCTCTCAGCCGCCCGCTGAGTTTCTTGCCGATGCAAATCGAACAGCAGCCGTTTTGAGGGGAAAACTGGTTGGATAGGTTCTCGCAATGACCGAAGATTCCTACACTCTGGCGGCGAAGCACTACGACGCGGCGTACAGCGTCAAAGAGGACCTGGTCGACAGGGTCTTCTATCTTGATCTGGCCGGGGAGTATGGCGGGCCGGTCCTCGAGCTTGGCTGCGGGACCGGTAGAATCACGTTACCGCTTGCCCGAAAGGGTCTTGATGTCACAGGGGTTGATGCTTCTCGTTCGATGCTGACGGTCTTGCGGGCAAAGCTCGCCGAAGAACCTGCAGAGGTACGACGCCGGGTAAGAGTCGTTGAGGGTGATTTCAGAACCTTTCAATTGGGTGATTGCTTTCCCCTGGTGGTGATTCCGTTCAGACCCATGCAGCATATGTACACCGCGGAAGACCAACTGGCGGCCCTGAGGAATGCCGGGAGACATCTGACAGTCGGTGGCATCCTAGCGTTCGATGTCTTCAATCCCCGTTTCGACAAGCTGTTTTCCGGCGACGGCGAAGAACACCTGGAACTGGAGTGGCCCGCTCAGGACGGGAACGGTCGGATCATCCGGCGGTATTTCGTGAAGGACGGGTACGACCCGGTCAACCTGGTTCTGTCGGGCAGGTTTATCTTCCGGCTCTGCGACGGCGACGAGGTTCTATCCGAGGAGATGGAGGACTTCAAGATGAGCGTCTATACGTATCCTCACCTCAAGGCGTTGTTTTGCGCGGCCGGTCTCGAGAGCGTGGGTGAATTCGGTTCTTTTGACCGGAAACCGATCGGGCCCGACATGCCTGAGATGATCTTCCTTCTGAAACGGCGGTAATACGAACTCATCATGGTGTTGCAATCTCCCCACAGCATCAGGCGTCGCCGGCCCTTCAACATTTCGACAGGCTCAATGCAACCAAGCTTAGGACAAGACTTAGAGCAGATTCTGGATCTCCGAACCGCGGATTGATGACGTCCGATGAAAAAAATAACGCGTGGTCATTGCGTGTGCTGAGCCTGTCGAAGCGAGCTTGTCGAAATGCCCGCTATTCAACAGCCCTTCGACCAACCAGGGATTGCACGAGGACTGTCGTCCGCATCTCAGGGATTTGATAAACTACAAGAGTCACGAAAATACGCGAAATGAACGGCTGGAAGAATTGTCCAGAGTCATTGGCGAGACGAGTCGGTCCTCCCTTCACTAAGACTGTCATCCTGAGGGCTTGCCCTGAGCCTGTCGATGTGTCCGCGCACAAGTTCATCTACAAAGACCATATGCGACACGTACAATCGAGAATACGGGAGATTCTTCGCTGCGCTCGGATTGACATGTTTTGCGATAACCATTGGCGAAACGCTGGGCCCACACCTTCGCAGAACATGTCATCCTGAGGAGGCCAGCGCGCTCAGAATGACATGTTTTACGATTGTCATGCACGTGGCTTCCCGCTGTAATCCACAGGAAGCCTTCAGGCCGACGAAGGATCTACTGCAGCATCGGATCAACCCAGTGCGACTTTCACGTGTCGATACCTGAGAGGCAGCACGTTTGCCTGCAGCGCGGGATGGAAGCGGCGAAAGATCCTTCGAATCCGCTCAGCAAGACATGCGTAACAACAAACACGAACCGATGACAACCTGGTTTCCCGGTCAGACACGTCAATGATCGCGAATTGAAGCCATTCTTCGAACCATATTTCTGAGAGTTCCACGGTTCTTGGGCAGAAGTGGTAGCCCTACATTCAAAGGACCGGAAACTCTCCTCAATCCACCGTTTCTTGCTCCAGGGCAGACAAACGAGGCAGCATCCCACAACTTCTTAGCGCAGAGAGGGGCGCAGCATGCAAAGGGTTCAGGGATTCGGCGGGTTCTTCTTTCGGGCAAAGGACCCGGAACGACTCGCGAAGTGGTACCACGATCATCTCGGCATCAATCTTGCTCCGACGAACATGGAGATGACGCCATGGGTGACCGAGTCCGGGGTCACGGTTTTCTCACCTTTCGACGTCGACACGGACTATTTCGCGGCGGATAAGTCTTTCATGCTGAATTTCCGTGTGGCCGATCTGGACGCGATGATCGCACAACTGAAGTCCGCCGATATAGAGGTGAGCCACGAAAGCGAGATGGAGGGCATCGGCCGCTTCGCCCGCATCCACGACCCCGAAGGAAACCCCATCGAGCTCTGGGAACCCGCGTCGTGAGATTCGAAGAAGAATGGGAAAGTGAAGACGGGTTCGACATCCGGAGCGGCGTCTGACAGCGATGCGTATCAGTGATGACCATACATCAATTCGGAAATGAGGTCCTGGATGTCCTTCGGAGGCATTTTGCTTCCGGAAGGGTCAGCTTCCGCGGTTCATTCGAATCGGGAAAGGTCGACGATTATAGCGACGTTGACCTCGAGGTCAACGTCCATGTCGAACTCACGCAGGGATTTTTCGATTCCTTATCGGCGTGCCTGAAAAAGCATTTCGGCGCATTCACCATGCGGTTTGATCCTGAGCAGAAGGACGACGGGATAGCGCAGAACATAATGGTCAATTTCCTCGACTTTCCGGTGTTCTGGAGGGTAGAGCTCGATATCAGATCAGACCGGGATACACCACATAAATGGCCTTCGCCGTTCCCGGACTGGTCTGTCGCTACGTCCGCGTTCTGGAATGTCGTCTGGGCGGTAAAACGAGCCAGGCGCGGCGAGGGTGATTCCAGCCATTTCATGATCAGCGCATGCGAGAAACTGGGTCGACCCCGGCTCAAATACTCGGTTGAGAATGTTGAGACCTTGCTATCGGAATTGTGTAAGTTTCCCGACGTCGACACGGTCTTGCTGTCGAAACTCCGCAACGAAATCACGCGCTGAGGACCGATAGATGGTTTCTGTCCTGGAAGACGATTCGGAACCTGCTATCATTGCTGCCATTGAGCGGAACAACGTCGATCTGTTCGTCTTCTCCGCGGAACGCGGCGGTAGGACCATATTGCGTGAAGAAGACGTCACCGCGGTCATCGGCAAGCCGTGGTGGCCGAACTATCTGGTCGAACCGTGTTTCAGCGAAGAGACCCTCGAAAACCGAATCCATGAGATCCGCGAGGGTATCGAGCAGAGGAAACTGCCACCCATCCTGAAGTTTGGTCCGAACCCGGAGCCTGAGAATCTGAGGATGCATCTCTTGAAAAGCGGGTTCGTGGCGATGGATCACGATCCGCCGGGGATGGCGATCCGACTGGATGATGTCAATGATGGGCATTCGTTCCAGGACGACCTCCGGATCGAACGTGTGGTCGATGACGCCGGACTGCACGAATGGCTGTCCTTTTTCCCCCTGTTCGAGTTTGATATGTTCAGGGTTCTTATGGAATCGCCCGAAGTGAGGCTCTATCTGGGGAGGATCGACGGCGAAGCGATCGGGACTTCGATGATGTTTCTCTCATCGGGCGTTGCCGGGCTGTATCAGGTGGAAGTTTCGCCGGAACATCGGAGGAAGGGAATTGGGACGGCGCTGACGCTGGCCCCGATGGAGGATGCCCGTCAAATGGAGTACGGGATCGCCGTCCTGCAGGCGTCGAAGATGGGAGAGCCGGTCTACCGGAAGATCGGTTTCAAGTCGTACTTCAGGTACAGCTATTGCCATCCACGGGGCAGTACGTTTGCCGAATTCATGGCTACGTGAGGATTATCACGAAGTAGACCTGTTCAAAAACGGGTTTGATTCACTACGAAATTCGCAAGAGTGCGCGAAGTGTCCGGACGATGGAAAAATCGTCCGCAGTCATTAGCGAAATGTATCCTTCACACCTTAGCCCGAATGTACTTCAGAAGAGGCCGAAAGACTGGCCAGACGTCCGCGCACAGGTTCGTCTTCAACGGGCATGTGCGACACGTCCAATCGAGAATACGGGAGATTCTTCGACTCCGCTCAGAATGACATGTTTCGCAATAGCCACTGGTGAAACGCGTAGCCCACACCTTCGCCAATACTGTCATCCAGAGGAGGCCTGCGTACAACGTCGGCGAAACGCGTCCGTTACACGTAAGAGCACACTGCCATGCAGAGCAGGCCGACGAAGGATCTACTGCGGCATGGGATTATCCCCGTTCGGTTTGCACGTATCGATACCTGAGAAGCGGCACGTCCGGCCCCAGCGCGGGACGGAAGCGGCGAAAAATGCTTCGACTCCAATCTGAGTGACATGAATTGCAACAAGACCGAAACCATGGCAACCTGATTTGCATGATCCAGGTTCAGCCCGTACTATATCGCCAATCGAAGCCTCTTGCCCGACCTCTTCTCTGAGAATCTCACCGATCTCGGACAGCAGTGATAGTGAAGAAAACCAATAGATACGTTCTCGTTAACCACAACTGAAACTGACAACCGAAAGGGGCGATACAATGATGAGAATCATACTCAATGGCGTTTTTGTTGAAGACCAGGACAAAGCGTTGAAGTTCTATACTGAGGTCCTTGGTTTCGAAAAGAAACACGACGTTCCCGTTGGCGAACACAGATGGCTCACGGTCGTCTCGCCCGGTGACCGGGACGGGACTGAACTCTTGCTCGAGCCGAACGAAAACCCGGTAGCGAAGACATATCAGAAAGGGATTTTCGAACAGGGCATCGCCGCAACATGCTTCGGCGTTGACGACGTCCGCGCGGAGCATGAGCGATTAAGCGAACTCGGCGTAAGATTTACGCTGGAGCCGACAGAGTGGGAGGACATCATCATGGCCGTCTTTGACGATACCTGCGGCAATCTCATTCAGATCATGCAGCAGTAGATGTAGTCGAAGAGTCGAAGACGCTGCCCTGAGCACTTGCTCTGCCTGTGCTGCTTGCACTGAGCTTGTCGAAGTGGCTTGTCGCGGCAAGCCTGTCGAAGGATTGTCGAAGCGTGGAAGGGGCAGGGTATCTCATTGACAATACCACAGTGGGAGCAATCAGCAGCGAAAGAAACAGATCGCACCAACTAACGTGGTTGAATGAGACTTCGTTTCGTCAAGATGGCGGGGGTAAATTCGATGAATAGAGTCGATCGGATCGAGAATCTGGAGCGCCGGGTTAAAGAACTTGAGAATCAGATCAAGGAATTGGTGAACGAGCAGGAAACTCAGACATCAACTCACCAGAGGATAAGATCGAAAGAGATTGAGGTCCAGCAGATCAAGATTGTAGAAAAGGACGGTACCGTCAGGATGAGTATTCACAATAAAGAGCGCATGCCCACTTTCCCTGAGCGAAGGGGAGGGTCTTCTGCCGGAATGCTATTCTTCGCGGAGGATGGTGATGAGATTGGCGGTCTGACTATCCAGAACACGGTTGGGCTGAGATTCGACCAACATCACTCATCCGATGTAGTGGGATTGGTGGACAATGAGAGTATAAGAGGATTATATGTTTGGGATAGACCTCCTGGACCACGTGAAGAGTTTATGGAAAAATTCGAAAAGCAATACGGAAGAAAGCCTGCTATTAAGGAGTTTGAACTTGACCGTGTCTTTGTTGGTCGCTGGCTGAATCGTGAAGCCAAGATATCTCTCTGCGATAGTCGGGGTATCGAGCGTCTACGCGTTCTTGTTGACTCTAGAGACGTGCCCCGGCTCGAAATGTTGAATGAGCAGGGTGAGATCATCCATTTCTTGGCGCCAGATGGTTATAGGCCTATGAAGCTCCCATCCCTGGATTCGATACCTAGTGACAAGACAGGTAGGACTCCAGTACATATGCTGGGAGTTTTCGACTACAATGTTGACACGGCTTTGAATTGTCTTGACCAGGATAACAGTCGGAGGTTTCTCGAAAAAGTGGTTTTAGATAAGTGGAGGGAGTGGCTGATGGAAGTCAAACGAATGAATCCAGCGTCCGACGGGGAATAGTTGTGTGTTGATGCTGAATGAAATTTCGGCACAGAAATCACAGCTACAGAGAGTGCAGATATGCTGGTTCTTTGGGTGTTCCCGGCACTTTGGGTTTGCCAGATATTCCGCACATTTCGTCAATTTACGTCGCGGCCCCTTCGATCCTTCGACAGGCTCTGGTCACGGGCGCAACAAAAAGACGCCGCCGTGATGGCCGCGCCTTGATTTGTCTTGGATACTGTTGGTGCTGAGATTGCCGTTCTAATCGATCTTTCCGTGCCTGCGAAGTACGGCGTCAACATCATCCAGCCCCGTTCCCTTCCTGGTTCCCTCGAATTTCAATCCCGCGTCGAGTAGCATTTCGACAACGGCAGGATAGTCGGCGCCGGGCCTGGGTGAATGGATCGCGAAATGCAGGGTCGTGCCCATCGCGGTGCCTCCGAACTCGTTCCGCAATTCGAGCGATGGACAGCGATCGAGGATCAGGGCCATGGTGTCGAGATGCCCCTGGGAAGCGGACCACATCAGGGCCGTCATCTTCCACGTGCCCTGTCCATCCACGTCGGCGCCGTTTGCCAGGAGGTATTCGGCGATATCCGTCCGTCCGAACCGGCAGGCGTCTTCAAACGCGTCTGCCAGTTCCGCCCCGGATACGCCGCGTTCTTCGACGAACGCCTTCGTCAGGTCCAGCCGGCCCAGACC
Source organism: Candidatus Latescibacterota bacterium (assembly GCA_965116875.1). Classification (GTDB taxonomy): domain Bacteria; phylum Latescibacterota; class UBA2968; order UBA2968; genus JAAXHE01. The sequence continues at coordinate 5,345,737 of OZ220733.1, read as the reverse complement.
CGCGGCCATCGCGACCGTTTTCACCTCCGCCCCCAGGCGCGCCAGGGCGGCTGCCGATTCGGGATAGCCGAATTTGAGTGCCAGCCGTACAGGCGCCCCGTCTCCGTTCACGCCATCCACTTTAGAGCCCGCCTCTACGAATATTTCGATCAGCTCCGTCGCCACACCCATAGAATGCGGATGTACGCTGGTTACGAGCGCCAGCATGGGCGTGTCATCCGAATTGCCCACCCCGCACAGGGCGTCCACCTCCGCGCCGGCATCCAGCAGAAACCGCGCGATTTCGGGCGCGTTGGCGGGGGACCGCTGGCGGAAGTCCTCGATGCCGTTGGCCGCCAGGTAATACAACAGCGTCGCCCGGTGGATCCGCGCCGAACGGGCGTGGGCCAAAGCCGGGTTTTCGCGCAAGAGCGACTGGAGTCTCGCGAGGTTTCCATCGACCACGGCGTCGGAGGCGACCTCGAACTCGGCCCCATCGGGCGTCTGGCTTGTATCCTCGTCGCAGAACCTGGCGAATGCATTCCAGCTCTCGAAGCTGTGGGCTCCAGCAATCAGCGACTGTGCGCCGGCCAGCGTGAATCCCCGGCCATCCTCACCCGCATTCTCCGACATCTCAAGGACGCCTTTTTCGACCTCGCCGACGGCCCGTTCGTAGCTGCTCCGCACAAAGTCCGTCAGGTCGGACCCCGATTGGCGTTCGATAGACTCCAGCCATTCGCCGCACCGATCGCGAACGGCGTTTGAATCGTCCGATTCCGAGGCTTCGACGAGTTCTTGCGCGAGCTTTGTGTAGTCTGCAAGATCGGGACGGGCAGGGAGTGGAAGGGTGTCCATAGGGAAGTCCTGTCGATAAAGTGTAGGAACGGGAAGACGTGAGCCGGGAGAGGGTAGAGGAACACACCCCGCCCCGCCACCCATCCTTTAGCGGTCAGCCATCAGCCATCAGCAGTCAGCTTGAACCAGTAACCCGAAAACCAGATTCAAAATCCACATCTCCCCAAATTCCCTGCCTACGGCGTGTTCCTTGAAACAGGCAAAAGGTGAGACGGATTCGACACCTTTGCTATCAAGCTATACAATCCGCGTCTCCGTTTCAAGTTCTATACCCCAAGGCCGTTTTCGCAGTTGGAATCTCGAAATATAGGGGATTTGTAGCGATTGTGTTATATTGATGGCTATGAGACGAGAAGACTACTACAGATGGGCCGAGCGGGCCGCGCGGTGGGGCGCCGAATACCTGTCGACGCTCGAAAATCGGCCCGTTCGCGCGCAGACCGCGCCGGGTGAGATCGCAGCGATGCTTCCTGAAGCGCCGCCCGAATTGCCGGAGGACATGGAGACGATCTTCGCCGAATTCGAGCGTATCGTTCCGGGCGGCATGACCCACTGGCAACACCCGCGCTTCTTCGCGTACTTCCCCGCCAGCGCGGCGCCTGTTTCGATGATTGCCGAGAATCTGACGGCGGTGATGGCGGCGCAGTGCATGCTCTGGCAGACCTCGCCCGCGGCCACGGAAATCGAGACGCGGATGGTGGACTGGATGCGTCGGGCGCTCGGTCTTCCTGGGGGATTCCAGGGTGTCATCCAGGACACGGCGACGGCGGCCAATCTCTGTGCCGTGCTGACGATGCGCGAACGCGCGCTGAATTGGCGAGGGATCGATTCCGGTATGGCCGGGGAGACGCCGATACGGATCTACGCCTCGCCCGAGACCCACTCGTCCATCGACAAGGCGGTGCGAATCGCCGGGATCGGCCAGCGGAACCTCGTCAAAGTGCCCACGGAACGGTCCGGCGCGCTCGACCCGGAGGCGCTTCGCGAGTCGGTCCGCGACGACCGGGCCGCGGGGCTCCTTCCGGCCGGCGTCGTCCTCTGTGTCGGCGGCACGTCGGTCGGCGCGTCCGACAATGTACGTCCGGCCGTCGAAGTCGCACGGGAGTTCGACCTCTACGTCCACGTGGACGCCGCGTGGGCCGGTTCGGCAATGATCTGTCCCGAGCTACGTGGATTGTGGGACGGCGTCGAGAGCGCGGACAGCATCGTATTCAATCCCCATAAGTGGCTCGGTGCACAGTTCGACTGCTCGATTCAGTTTCTCGCGGACCCGGAACCGCAGGTCCGCACCCTGGGGATCCGGCCGGAATACCTGGAGACACTCGGGCAGTCCGAGGTCACCAACTACAGCGAGTGGACGATCCCGCTGGGGCGCAGGTTCCGTGCGCTCAAGCTCTGGTTTTTGCTTCGAGCCCACGGCCTGGAAGATCTCCGCCGGCGGATCCGGAACCATATTGCGTGGGCCGAGGAGGCGGCCGCGGAGATCGCATCGCTGGACGGATTTCGCCTGACGACGGATTGCCGCCTGTCGCTATTCACGTTCCAGTATGCGCCCGTCGGAGAGGATGCCAGCGACGCCACCAGACGCCTGCTCCGCGCCGTGAATGACGACGGCCGGATTTACCTGACGCATACAATCCACGAGGGACAGTTCGTCATTCGCTTCCAGGTCGGACAGTTCGACTGTCGAAGAGAAGACGTACTCATAGCGGTCGACGTGCTGCGGGAGTTGGCGTCAGGCATTAACCCCCGTGACCGGAACAAACGTTGATCACGACCCATGGTGATTGAGCCATATCATGATCATGTCCATCAGACAGGAACGTGAACATTTCATAGGGCAGATTAAGGAGGAAATGGCTGAATATCCTGTTCCTCCTCCGCTCGACGTGCAGGTTCTGGACAAGCACTATCGGTCTGATCGTGAACACGTTTACGAAGAATGGAAGATCAATTACCGCGTTGAGACGGAAGAAACGATGCCTCAGTTGTCGGGACGACGAGTTCCGGCATATCTCCTGATCCCTAAAGATGAGCGATTCTCACCACCCTACCCGGCAATGGTTGCCTTTCATCAGTGCAACACGGACTGCATCATTGCAAAGGATGCCGTTGTTGGAAAGGCCGTCCAACGCCCCGATCAAGCCTATGGTTATGAGCTTGTTATTCAAGGATTTGTCGTTCTGGCGCCCGATGCGATAAATTGCGGAGAGCGCAGTGTTCCCGCTGTCAGACATCCCTATGAGAACAGGCACTGCCATCAGATTCTGAGCGAACCTCTGGGACGGCCTTTCTGGTTCAAGCACGCGTACGATGGCATCCGCGCGGTCGATGTTCTTTCAGCACTGGATTTTGTGGATTCGGAACGCATCGGCGTGATCGGTCATTCGATGGGATCGGCGCAGGCTGCCAGTACGATGGCTCGGGATCCGCGCGTCAAAGTGGCGCTCGTAACCGGGCGAGTGACAAAGAAGAACCTTCTTGCGATCGCGCCGCGCTATCTGATGACCGTGCTGCAATCTCTGGAGAAAACCCCTGAGACGATCGCGCAGATTCGAGGATATTTCGAGGAGGCCCGGCGCGAGTTCTACGAACCGGAGGGTCTGTCCGATCACCTGCTGCTTACCGTGCAAAAATGCGGTCACAGCTTTCCCGATGAATACAAACGGATGGCCTATCCCCGACTAAGGAGCTACTTTGATGCGGGCCTCGCCGGTTGCCAATAAAGCAACGCGATTGGAGAAACATGTGAACAGGTGCTCCCGCTTCACCGGCGGATGCAGTTGCGGAGAGGTCCGATACAGACTTCTGAACACGCCACTATTCGTGCATGCATGTCACTGCCTCGATTGCCAGAAGGCTTCCGGTTCCGCCTTCCGAATTACAACGATCGTCCTGGAAAGCGACATCATGATCAATCAGGGCAACGTTTCCTCCAGGAAGATATCGACGCAACGAACGGAATTCATCTGCAAGTCCTGCGGTGATGTCATTTACAGGACTGCCACGAATCACCCGGCAACGGCGCTTCTGAAATCGAGAACGCTGGATGACGTCAGGGTACTCGAGATTGGCGCACACATCTGGACCGAGGACAAGCACGCCTGGCTCGAGTTGCCAGCTGACGTTCCACAGTTTGAAAAGGGATACGACAGGAACGAAGTGTGGCCTCAGGAGAGCCTGGAGCGCCTGCGCCGTCGGGAGGCGAAAACGGGTTAAACGCCAAATCGAAGAAGAATGGAGCAAATCCGGTGCAATTCCGCATTGAACCTCTGACTCAGTCGGATGCCGAGACGATCGCCACGTGGCATTACGAGGGCGAGTATGCCTTCTATGACGCGGAAGCGGATCCCGAAGATCTTGAGGAGCTTCTGGATCCAGCGCTAAGAGGCGACTCGATGTTTGGCGTTCGGGACTGCGCAGGCGACCTGGTCGGTTTCTTCGCATTCCAGGTCGCGGACGGCGTGGTGGATTTCGGTCTGGGGCTTCGACCGGATCTTACGGGAAGGGGTTTGGGGGCGGACTTTGCCCGAGCGGGCCTGGACTTCGCAAGAACCCGATTCTCCCCGAAGACCATCCAGCTTCGGGTCGCAACATTCAACAAACGCGCGATCATGGTCTATCATCGAATCGGTTTCAGGGAAGTCGAACATTTCATGAACCGGACGAACGGAGGCATGTTCGAGTTCGTTCGGATGGCATTGATGGATGAATCAGATCAGCATGGTTGAACTTTTGGCTGCACACATCAACGTCTGAAGATAACGGCGTCCTCGATTTCTTGCAATGCGATCTCGTTAATGGAACTGGTTACGCTTGACCGTATGCCCGAGATGTCCGGCGCCTTGAAGGAACTCAACGATGCCACCTGGCCCGAGTTTCTATTGCGCTCGGACGTAAGGAACTGGTCTTCCATTTACACCGAGTTTCAGGGCTTCCAGATCCTCGTCCTCGAACACAATGCCCTGGTGGCCGCGGGCCTGTCCGTTCCGCTCGAGTGGATACACGACGGTCGTTTGCCTTCTTCGATTGACGAGGTGGTTGATCCGGCCCATTGGCCCTTGAGGACCGCGGGTGTACTCTGTGCTGTCGGCGTTCTCGTGCGGCCGATGTATCGCCGTAAGGGACTCAGTCGAAAGATCCTTTCCGAAATGCGATCTCTGTCGGAAGCAAAGGGATTGCGCGGCTTTCTGGCGCCAGTAAGGCCGAGTCGGAAGCACGTCTTTCCGGAAGAGTCAATTGAAACGTACGCCAACCGTCGGGATGGGAAGGGTCGTTTGCTGGATCCGTGGCTGCGTGTCCACGAGGAACTGGGTGGCGAGAGACTGGGTTTCATGCACGAATCGGTTACGGTGACTGCAACGATCCAGGACTGGGAGAAATGGACGGGAATGCGATTTTCAACATCGGGATCCTACTGCATTCCGGACGGACTGGCGCCTGTCTCGATAGATCTTGAGACGAATCGAGGCACGTATCGAGAACCCAACGTGTGGTACTTTCATCGATCGAAGCCCAAGGACTGACCTAACAGTCCGTTGATAAAGTCGCTCTGCAGGCGAGGCCGAGCCATTGTGGTCGAAGACAAGGCGCGCAACCGAGTCCCATCCAGCGATTCGGCGAGGGGGCGCAACGCAGTATTTCGACCGCAAGGGCCGGCCGTAGCCCGGATGGTCTTTTTCAACGGGCTGCTAAGGGTTGCGTATCGACGGACACGTTCGGCGTCGATGTGTTAAACCTGGTGTCCCAATAAAGTACCTTACAGACGCATCGCGTCCGGTAATAGGATTGATCTGATGGTTGCGTACTCGCCTCGATCGCGGGTTGATGTTGTGTTCATCCCCGCCGTCGTCGAGAACGTCGCGCCACGGCAGCGTTTCACAAGCAAATCGAATAATGCTCGGCCTGACATTCGCCCGCCTCGGCTCGCAGCGCCTCCGGATTACTCCCCCCTTGAGGGGGAGTCGCAGAAGCCGAGCCGGTCCCCTGACACTTGCCCTGAGCCAGCGGTCCCTGAGCCGTTGTCCTGCTTGTGCTGAGCCTGTCGAAGCAAGCCTGCCGAAGGATTGTCGAAGGGCCGAAGGGACCGGCGACGGCTGATGCGGTGGGGGGACCCTAGCGCCTTACGGTAACCAGGTTATGCGAATAATTATGCACACAGATTGGGTCGAGGTTTTGCTGTAAAACATCAATGGTGCTTCTCAGATGATTGCGAGTTCAGGAGGGAATACCCATTCTTTGCAAAGCCGACGCGCTGGCACGAGAATACGTCGTTAGAGGTGTCTTTTCCGAGAGACATGTAGATGATGCCAATCATGTTGCAGTTGCGGTTGCCAATGGAATCGGGTATTTTTGCAGTTGGAACTTCAAGCTCCTTGTAAGGGTGAATATTCGCAGAGAAGTTAACTTGATCAATGCGATGACAGGCTATGGGCCGATATAGCGGATCGCCCCGCCTGAATTGTAGGAGATCGGCGATGGAGGAAATAACACCTTCTGAGAAGGAGAAGATTTGGGAGGAAGTTCGGAAGGAATTTCCAAATGATGAAATGATGCAGGAATTGCATTTCATTCGCCAGATGCATTATCGGCAGACGAAAGATATGTCCCAGGACGAGCGGGTTGGATTTTACAGTGGAGAACGCCGGAAGACATCGGTGTAGCGAATTGAAAAGACAAGGCGATTGCGCGACCTTGACAACAGCCCTCTTATTGCCTGGAGCGAAGGGGGCTGTCGGCGTATATGGTTGCAAGAGGACAATTTTACGCAATGAAACAGTCAACATAAGGGGTTGCAGCCTTCGTGTTCGGAGCGCGTACGCTCAATTGCCGAGAGAATTGGGATTCTTCTGACGCAACCGATATATATTCCTTTCTGGAATAGATCACCAAGGTGTTTTTCAAATTGCCCCACTGCTGTCCAAGAACCGGGGGATTCCTGGAGATGAGGTTCGGAGAGTGGATTCTATTGGCGATTTTGGACGGGTTTGACCTGGTTAACGAAAATCAGGTTGCCAGGGGTTCGCGTTTTTTTCAACACTTGGCATTCTAAGCGGAGTCGAAGCATCGTTCGCCGCTTCCGTCCCGCGTTGGTGGCGCACGTGCTGCCTCTCAGGTATCGAAATGTGAAAACCGCACAAGGATAATCACATGCTGCAGTAGATCCTTCGTCGGCCTGAGTGCCGGCCCTGGATGAAAGTCTGGCGTCAAGTGAAACCGATGCACTTCGTGGATGTTGCACCCAGGCCTCCTCTGGATGACAGTTTTTGCCGTCACCTGGCCGACACGTTTCGCCAATGTGTTATCGCAAGATATGCCAATCATAGCGCAGCGAAGAATCTCCCTTATTCTCGAATGTACGTTTAGTACGCGCCCTTTGTAGAAGAACTTGTGCGCGAACAACTGGCCAGCCTATCGGCCTCCCCTGCATAGCATTTGCGCTCACTTGTAAAGGATACATTTCGCCCTGGCTGTGGACGGTTTTTCCATCCGTTTATTTTGCGCACTTTCCCGGCCTACGTAGTGAATCAAACCGGTTATTGGACAGTTGTGTTATTGACCGATCTCGTGACTGACAGCATCGACGCCTGGAAGACGTTGATTGGTAGTCCGGATAAATTCGTGAAGAAGCTTGCACTGGAGCCATTTTGCGCACTATTCTCAATTGAAAAACGCTGAGCGGATCGGATGCCCAATGAAACGGGAGGCGACATGTCACCGAGTGCTGTGACGTACGAAGGCAGCTGTCTCTGCGGTCAGATTAGAATCCAGGTGACAGGACCGCCCATTTCTGCGGGATATTGCCATTGCAAGACCTGCAGAGTCTGGCACGCGGCGCCCCTCAATGCCTATGCGACCTGGCCTGACAAGGCCGTACATATAACGGAAGGCGAGGAACTACTGGAAAGTTACCAGGATAGACGAAGCAATCGTCATTGGTGCAGCCATTGCGGGTCCGGACTGTTGAACCGGCTGGCGAACGACAGGACGGTCGTTTCGCCATGGCGCTGGCCGAGTCGGGCTATGTCCACGAAGCAAGGCATCATATTCATTGCGACGAGGCCGTACTCGATCTGTCGGATGGAATCCCCAAATATACGGGATGGCCGAACTCAGATCCCGTCGAAGAACCGCGTCGGACCCGGATGCGACCTGCCGGGACCTGAGCTGAATTCCAAAACCGCCCGATTTATGAAAAAATGGAATAAATCAGTGTATTCCCGTTCACGGCTGTCCAGGACAAGAACTGATTTGTGTTCGATGTGGTTGGCGTCCCCGGGAGCGAGGGCATCCTGCCCTCGATGGCGAATAGGAGGGGTCCTTGCGTTACCATTCCAGGTGTGGCTTCGGATGGAAGGGAAGTAATTGGCCCCTGGTGTGGAAGTCCGTCGGTTGTTCGAAATTCGAGGGCAGGATGCCCTCGCTCCAGTTAAGGTGGATCTTGTCGTGATAGCGGTCAGATTGCCTTCGGTCGCAGGGCGCTTGCGTCCGGTGTAGCGTTTTTCGGGGTTTTGCCACGTTCTGCGGCCACCCGTAAGGAGAGAATTCCAGGTCCGATCACCGCTGTCCTCGTTTATTTGAAAAGGGCAATTTTGGAACCCTGTGAGTTCCGATCAAAAAAAGACCGTCCGAAGCTTGATTTCGCTGCAAGACAGGTGTCGACACAATGCATCTATATAAGGTGTCTGCTCCACGCGAGAGTTTGGTGTTCCATCCAACGAAATTCTACCGTACTCATGACTTCCGGAGCAGCGGCAGACGGCCCAAACCAGGCTACATCCCGGACTGCCTGCTCTATGCCGGCGACTTTGAAGAGATTTCAATACACCTGTTCCCAAAGATACATCGAATAAGAGTCAGGAACTCCGATGAGTTCAGGCGAAAGCTGTCGATCCTCGGCATAGATACAGATCTGGCCAGGAAGTGTTACATCTTCGTGAATCGTGAGGATGTGACGCGGATAATGGAGTTTGTGGCCAATGTCTATATTTTCGAGGGGCGCCATTTCACGAAGACGCCCAGCAACGAGTTCATCTCCAGAGAACCGGTTGAAGCCATCGGTTCTGAGACCTATGCGATGCCTGAGATCTTGCGTAGATGGAGCATCCAGCTTATTCCTGTCAACTCCGTGTCCGAACTGTCGAGGAATCTCAAGGACGCTGGTGTCGTCTTTTCCTATCAGACGTGATCGGCGATCACAGCGTTTCGGCTGAATTCGTATAATTCGAAAGACACCGGCTACGCGAAAAAAAAACCATCAGATGAATCCTCACACGACACGAAGAATGCGCCCGACGATCCGTTCGGCTACCTCTGCTGACGCGGAGACTGTCGCGCGCATTTACATCGATTCCTGGAACGCCGGATTTGGCGCGCTGCTATCACGGGCGGATAGAACCGTGACACCAGCGCTCGTTGAACGCTGGCGTCATGATCTCGCTCAACCCGTCCCACGTCGCTGGTGGGTCGCTGAAGACTCTGGTATAATTGCGGGGGTCGCCGGCATCGGACCCAGCCGGGATCCGGTGGATGTGCGCCTGGGCGAACTCGATACGATCGCTGTCGATCCGTTGCACTGGCGAACAGGAATAGGCACGGCATTAATGTCCGTCGCACTGCGTCATCTGGCTGCGGACGGGTACAACGAGGCGATCGTGTGGACCGTAGAGGGCTATGAGCGTGGAATTGCTTTCTACGAGGCCTTCGGGTGGCGCCGCGATGGGGGCGTCCGGGATGACGGGCGGCAGATCCGCTTAAGGCATGGCCTGACCACCTTGAAGCAATCAGCAGAGAGGCGAAAACTGTGAGTATACATCGCATCACCGCGATGGTTCCGATTACCGATCTGGATCAGGCGATATCCTTCTACTCGCGAGGGCTGGGTCTGAGGGTCGTCCGCCGCAGGGATGATTGGGGCCACGCCATACTCGAAGGAGAACACGGCTGCCAGGTGATGATCGACCGATCGATACGCGCGGAATCGAACGCCGCAACTGTCGTTTACTACTATACGTCCGAGATTGAATCGGTACGAGGTCGCCTGATTGCCGCCGGATTCGACCCCGACACCATCGGCGAAACTTTCTACGGCATGACGGAATTCAGAGTGCGGGATCCCGACGGGAATCGGGTCTGGGTCGGCGCGCGTGCCGGTCCTGAGAAGCGTTCCTGAGGCTGCTCCCGGAACGGGTCCGATAACGATCCACGATGATGGACTACGGTATTCAAGTCCCACGAATCGACTGACGAAAGGACCATCCCATGAGCAATTACATCGTTGTATCGAGCATTTCGTACGCCCCGATCAGTGGGGACGATGAGAAGGTGATGGCGCAGACCCATAAGGACCTGACGAACCTGGTGGGACAGGTCGCCCGCGCGACCACGCCCGACCTAATCGTCCTTCCCGAGACCATTTGCCGCACCTGCGACGAAGAAGTGCCGGAGGGGCCGACGACGCAACTGCTGGCCGGACTGGCCCGGGAATACAACTGCTACATCACCGTGCCGGTGCATCAGAAGGAACCCAAGAGCGAGGCGGTCTTCAACGTCCTCGGGCTGCTTGATCGGCGTGGGGAACTGGCCGGTATCTACCGCAAGTACATTCCGGTATACCCGGAGTTCGATCACGGCACCCGTCCGGGTCCGGGCGCGACGCTGATCCGCACCGAATTCGGGCCGGTGGGTGGAGTGATCTGCTTCGACCTGAACTTCGGTGAGCTTCGGGCGCAATACAAGAAGCTCAGGCCGAAACTGCTCCTCTTCAGTTCCATGTACCACGGCGGGCTGGTGCAGAATTTCTGGGCGCTGGACGTGCAGGCCTACTTCGTGGGCTCGGTGTACAGGGGGACGCCCTGCACCATCATCGACCCGCAGGGGACCACCCTGGACACGAGCAATAACTACAGAAGCTGGGCTTCCGCTCGCATCAATCTGGACTTCGAAGTGGTGCATCTCGACAAGAATCGGGCCAGGTTCGACGATATCCATCGAAAATACGGCAAGGACGTACGTATTGTCATCACCGGGGAGGTGGGCACATCGGTGATCTACAGCGAGACCGAGGAGCGCACCGCGGCCGACATTGTCGATGAGTTCGAACTGGTACGGCTGTACGATTACTTCGAGTGGTCGCGGGAACTGCGAACGGAGCATCTGAAGTGATTTGCGGGAATCTCCCGGGTGTCCGTTACTTAGCCACAAATGTGTGGATCTGATACTCGGCATACCCGGTGGGCAAAACGGACGGATCGTTTAGCGCCTTTTATTGTCCCTCGCCGACCCTTCGACAAGCTCAGGGAGCGGCTCCGGGTTCCGGCTGAATTGAGCTTGCTGCGTTCGTACCAAATCAGACTGAATAAGAAATGCGAGTCACGTTTCTGGGAACAGCGGCCGCGCCTTCGATGCCGAACCCCTTTTGCACGTGCGAGGCCTGCACGGGCGCCAGGCGGGCGGGCGGAAAGAACCTTCGCAGGCGATCGTCAATCGTTGTCAACGATGACCTGATGGTGGATTTCGGCCCGGACGTCGCGACCGCGTCGTTCGATTTCGGCATCAGTCTCACCGGAATCGAAGTCTGTCTCCTGACGCATGCCCACGAGGACCACTTCGATCCCGAATTCCTCATGGCCAGGCACGAGGATTACGGGACCGTTCTCGACAGGCACATGATTCTGGCGGGTTCGAACGATACACTGAGTTCTATCGACGAGGATCTTGCCGGACGATGCTCGTACGGGAGCATCTTCGGCGAACAAATCCGCGGTGCGCTTCGGATCGACCCGATGCCCCTCGAGCCGTTCGAGAAGCAGGCTGTCGGCAATTATCGGGTCAAAGGTTATCCCGCGAACCACGGAACGGTAGAGGGCGCCCTGCTATACGCGATCGAGCAGGGACCGAATTCGATTTTCTACGGCACCGATACGTCGGTTCTCCCGGAGCACGTGTGGGAGCATCTGCTGCGTGCCGGCACGCGGTTCGATCTGCTCATCCTGGACCAGACGTACGGCGTCGGCATCGAACTCAGCCCGCCAGATCATCTTGCCGCCGTTGACGTCATCGGTCACGTGGACCGCTTCCGGCGCAGCGGCCTGCTCAAGGACGGTGCGAGCGTCTACGCGACGCACATTTCACACGAAGGATACCTGGAGCACGACGAACTCGACGCGTATGCCGCGGCAAACGGATACCGAATCGCGTACGACGGATTGACGTTGACAATCGACGAATGAGTTCGGGGAAACGTGGCGCGGAGGCTGTGCTCGACAGGCTGAAAAGGATACCATGGAAGAAATTCGTCCCATCCGCGAGTGGGAACTCGAGGAACTCCTCGATCTTATCTGCGCCGTGCACAACCCCGACGGCCGCGAGCGGTACCGGGGCTACATCTCAGGCGATCCGACGTGGCGCCCGTCCCATACGCCCGTCGTCGTCGTGGAAAACCGGATCGTTTCCACGCTGCGCATCTGGGACCGGCAGGTCCACCTCGGCGTCTCGCCCGTACGCATGGGCGGCATCGGCGGCGTCACCACCCATCCCGAATACCGGAAGCGCGGAATCGCCACGCGGCTGATGGCGCATGCGGCGGAGTACATGCGCGACGATGGCTTTGACCTGGGTCTGCTGTTCACGGAGATCCCGGCGCGCTTCTACCGGCGCCTCGGCTGGTATTGCGTTCCGCTCATGGGTTTTCAGGCAGAGTTGCGCCGTCCGCCGCCCCCGAGACGGTCCGCGTTCGAGGTCCTGCCATTCGACGAGGATCGCGACCTGGAGGAGACGGTCGCACTCTATCAGCGTCACAACGCCGGTCGCAGCGGGACCATGCTGCGTCCGCGGCCGTACTGGGACTACGTCCCGTCTAGGGTGCGGGGTGTGTTGCCGACCAACGTCGTGCGAGGCGACGAGGGACTCTGCGGTTATATCAACTGGGAGAGCGGCGGTGAGGAGGCCGCGGTGTATGAGGTCGCGTATGAGGGCGGCCCCGCCCTTGAGGCCCTGGTGGATCGCCTGCTCCACGAGTGCGCCAGGGACGGGGTGGCGCAGATCGTTGGAGAGATCCCCCACAACCACCCCTTCGTGGACGCTCTGGTCGCCGCCGCTGACGCCGATCTGGAACTCGGCGGCGACAACTCGATGATGGTCCTGCCTTTCGATCTCGATTCCCTGATCGCCATGGCCGCACCCGAAGCGGTGGCGTTGGCAGGCAGGCTGCCCGTCGATTGGGTGTGCCGGCTTCTGTTTGGCGAGTCCTCCGGCCGCGACCTGGAACCCATCCTTCGCGCACGAGGTGTCTCGCTGGATGCTGGCGACGTTCGCCGGCTCGAGGCCTGGTTCCCCCGCCGCGAGGTCATCTTCTGGGCGCCCGACCACTTCTGATGTTCCTGCGGCCGATCAGTTCCTCGACGCTGGCACGAATACGGGTCATCTGACAAGTGTTGCTCACAATTTCAAAATAGAGTCCACATTCAAACAACGCGTGGGGGACTCCGATGATTGTCAAGTCCAGCGCAGCGAAGCGTGTCGCATTCGAAGGCCTTGAGATTCGAGACTATACCCCGGATCAAAACCATAGTTCCTCGCTTGCAATAGTCGAGATCCCTCCGGGAATGCTGCACCGAAAAGCACGGTCGACGCGATCGGACAAGTACTACTACGTGATTGAGGGGAAGATAAGCTTTGTGCTGGGCTCAGACGAATACCGTCTCGAAGAAGGGGACTCCTGTCTGGTGCCGAAAGGTGTGCCATTTGGGTACCGGAACGACACTGAAGCGAAGGCGATCCTTTCGCTGATCCATACCCCCGCTTTTGACCTGTCGGCTGAGGTCTTCGAGGATTGAAACGCCGGGCCGGGCTGATCCATTCTCAACCATCCTCAATCCGCTTCACGGATTGCTGAGTTCCAGGATCGTCTGTGGAAATTCACCCAGGACCGGAATGGAGTTCGACTGTGACAATCTTCGGAGACTATGGACGAGTTTCGAGATCGGACGCGGTCTTGCGTGCAATCCTCGACGCCGTCAATCAGACTGAGGAAATCACTTCAATCGTCAGCGACATCGAGCTGTTCGTCCAGGAATACGGATTGAGAGCGGTCCATCTTCGTGGGTTGCATCGAGAGACAGGTCTGGTCGTCATCATAAAGGTCGGAACCAGCGCACGGGAGAATTTCTGGTGTACTGAACTTCATCGCCTTTGTCCGAACCTGGTCCCGAGAGTCTGTGCCTCCGGATCACGTCTGGGAGAGGTTGACGTGCATTGGCTGGCATCGGAAGCCATTCCGTATGGCCCACTGGGAAATTCCTGGAACGGGAGGGAGTTCGAGTTGATGCTGGACGCGGGGGTTCGTTTCTATCAGCAGGCGAAGCGGATCAATGACCCTGCATTGGATGTTACGACAAAAGCTGGAGTTTCCGCCTGGTTTGAGGGTGCGGTCCGGCGGCGTTGTCCAGGGCCCGTCGATGCGCTTCTGTCGAGACTCGACGACCATTGGGTGTTCATCCTCGCGAAGTGTGGATCCGAGACCTGCTTCGAAGACTTTCACCTGTGCAACGGCTTGATGAGAGATCCGCCGCCGGAAGGGGAGCGCGCGGTCCTGATCGACGTCCACCCGAATCATCAACCGTGGATCCTGGACACCGCCTATCTCCAGGTCCTGAATTCCGGAGACAGGAATCGACCCGGCCACAGGGATCTCGTGCCCAGAATGGCCGCCAAACGCCGCGAAGCGGGACTCGCGAGCCTCGAGGGTCCCGATCTGGATGTTGCAACGAGAATCGCGCTGGGCTGGATGGCCGCCCGTCAATGGCAACCTGAACGGGCTGATTGGGAGCCTCACTATCGCGAAGCATATCAGGAGTTCATTGCTGATGCCGTAGAAGTGTGAACGCATTTCAATGATGTCTCATTTGCAGTGAGGATCACGTGAGGACGCGAACCGAAGAAGAAATGCTGGCGCTGATCCTCGGCTTTGCCCGAGCCGACGACCGGATTCGGGCGGTCGTAATGAATGGGTCTCGTGTCAACCCGAACGCCGAAAAGGACATTTTCCAGGACTACGATATTGTCTTTTTTGTCACGAACGTCGAACCATTCAGAGTAGAAACACGTGTTGTTCCGTACTTTGGGGTCCCGCTCCTCGTTGAAAGGGTAGAGGACCAGGTCTACAGGCCCGGCATCCGAGACGGTCGCTATACCTACAACGTCCAATTTACAGACGGCAATCGCATCGATATGGCGTTTTTGCCTGTCGAAATGCTAAAGAGGCGCCCATTCGACAGTCTCACCCGGGTCCTGCTGGACAAGGACGGTCTGATTCCCGATCTCCCGAATTCCAGTGAAGGAGGTTTCTTCATCACGGAGCCCACGCAGAAGTGGTATAATGACTGCTGCAACACATTCTGCTTCAGCCTCGGATCGCACGTTCCAAAGGCTTTGTGGCGACGGAAGCTCCCATTGCTGAAGTGTCATATTGACCGCCTGCGACAGGACCTCGTCCTGATGCTGGGCTGGTACATCGGCGTGAGGAAGGGATTCGAGAGATCGCTGGGAAGCGAAGGGAAAGACCTGGAAGAGCACCTTGAATCTGAAGACTGGCGGGAGTTCCAACGCACCTATGCAGGATCGGATTATGACGATATCACCGAGTCTTTGCAGGCGATCCACAGGCTGTTCGTTCGGACGGCGCAGACCGTCGGAAACGAGTATGGATACCGTTTTCAGGTAGAAAAAGCCGAAAGCGCATTGGCCTTCCTCATGCACGTCAGCAAGTTGCCACGCGATGCACAAAGCATATTTTCGGGCTCCGAGGAAGAGGACGTTTGACAAGGGGTTCTGGGGCAGGATTGAGCGCACGCGGGAACTGATCGCTGCTGCTAACGAACGCGAACTAGAGGTGATTTCCGACGTATCGGGAAGAGCGCATTGGCGAAATAACGAGTACAGATATCCTGCGGGGGAACTTCCGGAAGTGGTGCCACGCCTAGCAGGCACTCCATCCGCTTAGCGCCCCGAATATACGTCGCTACTCGCGCTTGCGAGGGCAAGCTAGAACATCTAGCGGCCTTGAAGCGCTCCGCTCCGTTAGAACGCTTTCTTCGAACTATGCCGCGGTGGTGCGATATCATTCTTTACCCATTAGTGCAAACCATCTTCGATCTGCAGCAATGAACTGACGCCGACAGCCGAAGCGAAGGGGGTCAATAGTGTTTTGTGAAGATCTTGAGACCAAACAAGCGCTTCACGCTCTCGAAACGCTGGTTGTTTCCCGCCGGCGTCCACTGGTAGTCTGGCTCGGGGCAGGTGCGAGCGCGTGGGCGGGTTACCCTCTATGGGACGCGCTGGCAGACCGAATGCACCTGCGATTCGCAAGGGAGGCGGGCAACTACGCCAAGGATACCGCTTCGTCCCTATTAGCGGAAAGGTCATACCCCGAGCTCTTTGAGGAGATGAGGACGAGCGACTCCACGCTGTATTACTCCTGTTTGACTGACGCCTTCGCACCACAACAAGCGACCCCTGTCTACGAGCGAATGGTACGCGCCCTCGATCGGATCAAGCCGACGAACGTTTTGACAACCAACGTCGACGAGTCCCTAGAGCGCCACCTGTCTGGACCGGAGGCCGTTCAACGGTCAGATATCGAACGGTTAACCCTGTTGCTGGACCAACGCAAGGCATTCATATGCAAACTGCACGGGTCGATCAGTGCGGTCGAGACGATGGTGTTTTCCTCACGTGACTACGACGGTGTGCCAACCGACCCACCGTTCGTAAACGCACTTCGTTCGGTTTTCGCCAATTGTAGCGTCCTATTTTTAGGCTTCGGTCTTCAAGACGATCATGTGATTGCAGCGCTGAAACGTGGAGCGGAAACCCACCCGCTGTTCGGGACCGGTCCCCACTTCATTGTGTTGCCGGAAGGATCTTCGCGGGTACAAGCAAATGTCAGACGCATAAGCTATCGGGTCGATCCGGCTGACCACCGGAGCGCACTGCTTACCCTTGAAGCCGTCGCCGATATGCAGGCCCATGAGCGCCCGACCGCAACGGCTTCGGGAAGTGCCGCGATTGGGCAACGTGACCGAGACAGCGTCTACTTCCTAGGGGACTTGCTGCCATGGGGGAAATATACGACGTCGCAGACGTTTACGGCAACCGGTAAATCGGGTACTCAGCAGTTCATTGTCGGAGAAGGGTATGTGGATGGCGAAGTGGCACTTGACAACTACTCCGCGTTGCACGATGTCGTCGTTGGACTGATCTGCTTCGACGTTACGTACCTGTCCGTCGGTCATTTGGGAAGGCTCCACGACCTGCTTGGCTCGTTCTGGTTCTGGAAATTCGTTGAAGTTGAGGCGATACGCCTGATTGTGCAGCCGAACGAGCCGGTTGTTGGGTTTCCAGAACCAGGTGCGCTAGTCGGAGAAATAGCAACAATAAAGTTGGGTTCCAAGTCCAGTACGGAGGAGTCATTCAAGGAGCGGACAGTCGCAGAGATAATTCGTCAGCAGCTGACCCCCTTTCCCGGAAAGGAGAAGATCGCCGAAAGACAAATGGAAGGGCTCGCGTCAATGTCTATAGATCTGACGGATGCCCTGACCTCAGAGCAGTTGGGACAGATGACGCGCGGTTCAATGGTGAATCCATCCATTCGTACGCTCTTGGGAATTAGCGGTGGGACACCGACGGGCGCGGTACCGCGTTGGCTGGCCTATCCAGTATTGCGTCTTGCATCGGTGATACGAAAAGGAGTGATTTGTCGGCATATTAATGCCACCGCTACCCGAATGCTGCTGGGCAGTGAGATGCTGGCGAGTGTAGCTTTCTCCGCATCTGGCGGAAGCACATGGGCGGATGAAGCAGCGAGTTACGCTTTGACTGGCCGGTTCAATTCGGATCTTGGAGCGTTGATAGAACAACAGCCCGGCCTTCTCGATGGCGTATTGCGATTCAGGGAATCGGCCGTCGGGAACAGCTTTCGGCGCGAGATCGCGGAGCGGCTAGTGGAAAACGAAGGGGGTCAAGTGGTCGCTGCCGTGAATTCCGGACTGAAAGAGACGATCCCGATGTCGGTGTTGCAGAAGGCTCGCGATAAACTCTCCGGACTGTTCATACCGCGAAATCGCGGACCAATTCTGCAACCCGCCGTCTGGGGCGATCTTCGAAACGGTGAAGCAAGAATAGCCGCATGGCGCAGAAGAAGCCGAGTTCTGCTTAATGAACTCCAGACAGCCCGCGGATTGAATCCCTACGCACCATGCCCTTGCGGCTCAGGAGAAAAGTTGAAGTTCTGTTGCCTGTCAGCATTGAAGTGATTGGGGGCAAGGGTTTACGAGGACATCGGCAAGTTTACTCGTGCGCCACGCAAGCCAGTTCCCAGCCATCGTACAAACAACATTAGTACATTACGAGAAAGCGTTCAGCAATGACCGCGAATTACGTCAATGCGGGTGTTGCCGGGGTGATCCTATGGGGTAACCGAATCGTACTGGTACGCCGGAAATATGGGGCAAACCGGGTCAAATGGTGTATCCCTTGCGGCAAGGTCGAGGTTGGAGAGGACGTCCGAACAGCCGTCAAACGCGAGATCAGGGAAGAGGCCGGTCTGGACGTGGAAGTCGGCGACGTGGTGGACGTGCTCTCGACGCATCACTCGCCGGAGAGAAGCGTCGTTGGCGTTTACTTTCTCGTAACTGAAAGAGGAGGCGACCTCGTTGCAGGCGACGATGCGGCTGAGGTCGGACTGTTTACTCTTGATGAACCTCCCGTAGACCTGGCGTTCGAGGCGGATCGGAAGATCATCGAGTAACTTAGATCCAATAGGCAGTGAGCGTACCTGGATTTGGAAGCTTGGGTGCCTGGCTGTAAGATCAGATTTGTGACGGAGGTCCTCACATCGCGACTCGCGCTATCAAATTCATTGTACCAGACCTCGTACACGTCGAATTCGAGACGAACGGGATAGGATGGATCGGATTCGTTGCTGAGCTCCCCGGCGCCTTTGTCCGCGGGCCCGCCGAAGGGATATGCTTGTCCAAAGTCGACAGGGAGATTCGGCGCTATGCCCATTGGCTCGGGCTCAAGTCCGGTGCCTCTTGCGAGTTGGTGCGAACGAGGATTCATCAAAGCGGGTTGTGTGTCGAAGATGCCGACAACGAGATCCTCCTGGATTACGACAGAGAACGGCTGGATCGGTCTACGTTCGACCAGTGGTGTCAGATCGCCTCGTTCTCCGGCGCCTGCTTCCAGGAGCTGTACGATGCCGCAACGCTTCCTGACTGGAGAGATCCGGATCGAGATCGGGAGACATTCTACGGAATTGCCCCATGTTCAATCCGGGAGGTGTATCAGCACGTGGATCGCGTACAGGGCTACTATCTGCAGTGCCTTGGACTTACACCGATCCTGGAGTCTTGTTCTTTCGTGGAGCGGAGACGCGAATGCCTGTCGCGGATTACCGAGTTGAATGAGCGCGATTCAGGACGCAACGTGCCCCGCGAGGAGGGTGAGCAGTGGACGGAAGCAAAGGCTCTAACGTCGGTATATCTGGCACGATCACATCCACGCGAAGTCAATCGTCCGTACCTTACAGAGGCAATTGGAAAAGGGACTGCTGGATCGGTTTCACGATCCCTTCAAGTTCGGTACCCTCGAGACGAGTGTCTGCTCGGATCTCGTCTGACCCGTCCGCGTCTCCTTGTCCCGGATTTCGGAAACCGAACGGCGGATGTTCGGGGTACCTGGATTCCACGCGTTGTGGAGCGTGTGATACGACGGGCGATGCCAGAAAGGGTGCACGACGGGGACGCCGATCGGCAGGAAGGCGAGCAGGTCTTCTCGCCGTTGGTATGCTAACAGTCCGTTGATAAAGTCGCTCTGCAGGCGAGGCCGAGTCATTGTGGTCGAAGACAAGGCGCGCGACCGAGTCCCATCCAACGATTCGGCGAGGGAGCGCAACGCAGTATTTCGACCGCAAGGGCCGGCCGTAGACCGGATGGGCTTTTTCAACGGGCTGCTAAGGTTCGACGATCAGCCCAAAAGGAGGTCAGCCCCGTGTACAACGAGTGACACGGAGCTGTTGATTTGTCTTTCTGCTGGCGTAGAGTGGAGGCTAAAAGAAAACCGTCTTGTAGTTCAGTTTAAGGCTCCGGCCGGTTTCGGGCATCACGGACCGGACGCGCGACAGGTGGTTGCGGTACTCCGCGTCGAAGAGATTCTCGAGGGACAGGATAAAGCTGTGACGCGCCTGATTCGCGAGGAAATCGCGCTGAATGAAGATGCCGAAGACCGAATAACCGTCGGTGGGGTCTTCGTACGTATCCACGCGTTCCTGTCCCGTGGTCCACTCCATGGTTCCACCCCCGGTAAGCCAGGGGTGCCTGTAGGTTGCACTGCCGACGAACTTGAGAGGCGGCATTTCCGGCAGGGGCATACGGTCATCCCGGTTTTCTCCGCGCACGTGGCTCAGGTTCATCTCCAGTTCCAGGCGTGCGTTTGGACGCCATTTCAGGTGGGTCTCCACCCCGGTCATTCTCGCGTCTATCCCTTCAGCGGCGTAGATGGGAAGCAGTTTGGACCAGTTGATTTCTCCCGTATTTCGCGGCGCGATGTAATTGCCGAATTCGTTCCAGAATCCGGTGAAGACCAGGTCGAATCCCGGCTGCAGGTAGTGGAAGAACGCCTCCGCGCCAAAACTGCGTTCGGCATTGAGTTCCACGTTGCCCTTCTCGAAGGTGTAAGCGGCCAGGTGCGGTCCTTCGTTGTAGAGTTCCTCGATGGTGGGCGCGCGCTGGGAGCGGCTGAGACTGAAGCCAGCTGTCAGCTGGCCGGTTATCGGCACCAGCGGGCTGAACGCCGCGGACCATGTGTGAAAGACACGGTCTACGTCCAGCCTCTTGTTGGTTTCCAACTGGCTGCGCGGGTCAAACGTGGCATAGGCGTACCGGGCCGCGGCCTGTAGCTCGATATTGCGCCAGGTTGTTTCGTGATACAGTCCGAAGTTGACGTCCTGCTTTCGGGTGGGCGGGGTAAAGACAAAACCCCCCAGCTTGAGATTGCGGTGTTCGAAGCCGGCGGCGAGAACGGTGTTTTGCTCCCTGTTTTCCGAGTTCAGGTGGAGTTTGAGATCGCCGCTGTAGTTATGAAAAAGAAACTCAGACCCGATGCTGCCGCTGGATTCGTACTCAGTGTGGCGGTAATAGGCCTTCGTAAAGCCGGCCTCGATTCTGTCTGCCGTCGCGCCGTCGAGCCGAAAGACAGCCTTCCCGTCGAAGACCCGACGGATAATATCGAGGTCCGCGCCATTGGGATGGGCGCCAACGAATCCGCCCGGAATGCCGTACT
This sequence comes from Candidatus Latescibacterota bacterium, assembly GCA_965116875.1. Lineage (GTDB taxonomy): Bacteria > Latescibacterota > UBA2968 > UBA2968 > JAAXHE01. The sequence continues at coordinate 5,324,563 of OZ220733.1, read as the reverse complement.
GAGTCTCGAATTGATCGAATGATCCGCCGACGTACCCACGGTCGCCCGCGTAGGACACGCCGAGGGCATATGTGCGGGTGTTGATCGGCGTGTTGGCAAGCCGTCCGACCGGGGTCTGGATGTCCCGGGTATCCCGGTAGGTGGACTCGGCGCGCATCGCGAGCGGACCCACGGGCGCGGTGAGGGCGGCGGACGAGAAATAACCCCGGTTCGCTGTTTCCCCGTAGGCGCCCACGCTCCCGAAGAAGCGCTCCGGCCGGGTTTCGGGGATCCTGTGCTTGACGACGTTGATCACGCCGCCGCCGGCCGTGGAGGTGTGCAGCAGCGTGCGGGGTCCCCGGATGATTTCCAGGCGTTCCGCGTTGAACGTCTCGACGGTTACCGCATGGTCAGCCGACGTTGCGGAAAGGTCCTGAGACTGAATGCCGTCGACGTTGATCTGTACCCGGTCGCCGCTGAGCCCGCGGATGACGGGGCGGGCCGGCGCCGGCCCCATGCTCCGGATGGCGACGCCGAGTTCATTCTTCATGGTCTCGGCCAACGTGATGCTGTATTTCTTTCTGAGTTCGTCGCCCGAAAGCACACGGGTGGCCTCGTGCAGTTCTTCAAATCGGGTTTCATCGCGTTCGGCCACAACGTCGATGGGGTCCAGCCGGTGATCCAGCCGCGCCAGTTCCAGATAGACAACGGGATGCTTCGCACCCGAGACGTTCAGTTCGTGGTTCGTTTCCTGATAGCCGACGTGCGTGAAGGTCAGCCGGTAAACACCCGGCGACAGATGGAGTACGAACCGGCCTTTTTCGTCCGTAGACGAGCCCGCGGAGTGATCTGCAGATTGGACGTTCACGTTCCAGACCGGCAGTCCGGTCTCGCCGTCGAAGACATACCCTTCGATCAACACCGCCTGAGTTGCCGAGCCGATTTCCGCCAGAAGGCCCAGAGACAGCAATGCGAGGGCCGCAAGGACAATGGGCAACCGGATGACGGAACGCCGGCTGGATCCGTCGCCCGGGTTGGGGTCTTCCTTTCCACGAACGGACAGGAACACGTCGAAATCCTCCGCTGCTCCGATCCGTTGACTGGTTGTCTTTCTTTTTAACCTGTTGAACATTTGTGTTCTCCTGTGTACCGGAATCTCAATTCGCCCCGAATCTCGCGTGAACATCCGCCGACGCGGTGGACGAACTGCGGAATTGCCGGAATGCTGGGCAAATGCCGGATCACCCTGACGGATACACGCCCGCGCGGGCGTAGTCAGACCCGGAGAATGCGGGAATGGGCGATACGCGGTCCCGGGAGTCTACACGCGTGCAGATCCGAGGCGCATTTCCGCATGCACGGTTTCGATTCAGGGTCGATCTGGAACGACCTGTTTGAATAAAGCCTGGAAGTACCGAGGACGTGTCATAGAGACACGTGAGGGTGGATCAGGACGCCGGAGGTGCGCGACCTTGTGGCAGAAGGAGGGAAGAGCGAAGGGAGTGGAACGAGGGAAAACCCTGCCTGAAATACAAAAAGCAGAGTTGCAACACCAGCACTGCCGGCAGACTCACGCTCAGGTTGTTGAACCAGGCGCAGACAGTACATTGTTGATCGTGATCGTGACACTGGTGATCGTGATCGTGTACGGGGAAGGCGGCAACCAGAAACGCAGCCAGGTAGGTCGCGAATATCGCCAGCGCGAAGAGAGCGGATGGATGAGTCCGTCTGGAGGAATAAAACATCCTGCGGTCTCCAGTTGAGCGCAAGACAAACCGGGATACAGCAATGGTTATACCGGAAACGTAACTTCCGAACCTGCCGCGCTTTCTGCTACGGTGCGGTGACCGCCACCGAAATGGGCGCGAATTCCCCCTCGGCCTGTGTGGCGGACCAACTTCGGATGTGCCGGTAAGTTGCCGAGGCCCGAATCCGCGAGACCGGTTATCCGCCATTGCGGGCGTAGCCAGACCCGGAGACTGCGGGAATGCGCGATACGCGGTCCCGAGCGTCAACCCTCACGCAGAAAAGGGGCGCAATTCCGCATGCACAGATTCAATTCAGGGCAGACCCGGGTTGACCCGACTGAAAGAAACGTTGGAGTTATATTGCGGACGTGTCATGAAGACACGTGAGGATGGATCAGGACGCGGGAGGTGCGCGTCCGTCTGGCAGAAGGAGGGAAAGTCGCGGGGAACGGAACGAGGAAAACCCCTGCCTGAAGTACAGAAAGCAGAGTTGCAACACCAGCACTGCCGGCAGACTGATACTCAGATTGTTGAACCAGCCGCAGACAGTACATAGTTGATCATGATCGCCACATTGTTGATGGTGATCGTGATCGTGTTCGGGGAAAGCGGCAAGCAGAAAAGCCGCAAGGTATCCCGTGAAAACTGCCAGGGCGAAAACGACAACCGGATGAATTCGCCTGCAGGAAAATAACATCCCTACCGTCTCCGGAAGAGTACAGAACTTACCGGGATCCGTTTGGGAATATAGGGTAAACGGCTGGCTTCGTCAAGTGAACGGAAGCCGGAAAGCAGCAGCAGAAATTGCGGCGCATTCGGGGAATTGACCTTGACAGGCGACTCGTACCTGCGTATATGATGTGCTCACTCGCGCTGATTATATGGCGACGATGCGACTGGTGACGACGCGGCCGAAGCCGGGCTTTATCCTCTCAAATAACCGGCCGGAGACAGGGCGGTCGAGACGGATCGGAAGATAATCGAGAAACTGAGAGACAGCGGTTTGTAAGGCCGCATTCAACATGCCGTATACCGCAATAAACGGGTTTCGGATGTTCTACGACGTGCGCGGGGAAGGCGAAGTCATCGTGTTCGTACACGGTGGATTTCCTTCGCTTGATATGCATCTCCGCGCCGAACCGGGTGGCGGGTGGGGATGGGAGTTGGATTTTGCCTCGGAATTCCGGTATGTGATGTACGACCGCCGGGGCTGCTGGCTGTCTTCCCGTCCGGAGTCGGGCTATGACCTGGAAAACCAGGCGCGCGACCTGGCGGAATTGCTGGACCACCTCGAGATCGAAAGCGCGCACGTCATCGGTTCCTCCGCCGGGGGTCCGATTGCGATTCTGTTTGCAACGCGCTACCCCGAGCGAGTCGAGACGCTCGTTTTGGCCGGGACCGCGGCGCATCTATGGCCGGACGACGATCCGGTTACCCGCATTGTTAAGAAACTATCGGAAGTTCTTGATAAACAGGGTCCTACATCCGCATGGGAGAATCGGCCGGAAGGTGTCGAGCTCTCTCTTGACGTTCTCTGGGAACGAGACGAGATGGAGGAGCGGGGAACGCTGGAGGAGTATGAAGAGCGGGTCAAAGGGCTCGTAGAACAATCCAGCTTTCAGGATCGCGTTGAATGGTACGGGACCCAATTGAAGTCTATTGGCGCGTACCTGGACAGAAACTTATCCGTCGAATGTGGCCGCGTGGGAGCGCCAACGCTGGTTGTTCACGGCGCGAGGGACAGGGAAGTGCCCGTGGATTGGGGCAGGGACCTGGCAGCGAAGATCCCCGGCGCCGAATTCCGGGTGTATCCGGACGAACCCCACAGCGTAGTCCACGGAAGCAGGAGCGTCCGAGAAGATTTGATGGCATTCTTCCGCAATGCGGGATAAGCCCATTGTACATAACGCGGGAATTTACATGGATACACAGGATGGACAGGATAGAGACCCATAAATTCGTCACTCCGTTGAGGTAACTCACATGCCCGTTAGATTCATTGAACATCGACGACACTCAATGAGAACGAAACCCGGTCAGCATCTATCGCAAGCCGGCGTAGACCTCGCCAGACGGGTGGGGGAGGGGATGTCGGCATTCGACAGAGTGTACACGAGTACCATTCCCCGCGCGTTCGAAACCGGCATCGCCATGGGCTATGCGGTCGACCGTCAGATTGAACTTCTCGCTTCCATGCCCTCAAACGCGGAAATCTCTTTCGATGTTGGGTTTGGAGGATTCTCCGCAACGATTCACCAACATCCGTCCAGCGTCGTTGCCAATTTCGCCAGAGAACTGGCCGCGTTTCACGTCAATATAGCCCGGTCGCTCCCGGACGGAGGCCGGGCGCTGATTATCTCTCACGGAGGATTTATCGAAGCCAGCGCGGTCGGTTGCATGCCCGATGCGGACCACGAATCGTGGGGGCCATCCTGCAATTACTGCGAGGGGGTCAGGTTGACGTATGATGAGGGCAGTTTCACTGCGTGCGAAATCCTCCGTGTCCAGGGTACAGTGCTTCTGAACTGAGCCAGAAACAGCGATCAGCCTTCAGCGAAAGGCGGGTAGACGCAAGACGGGAGACGGGAGAGATTGCCTGCCATGTGAGGTTTCTTCTCGAGCCGAAGGCAAGGAGGAAAAACAAACCCGGCAAGGGTTTCTTCTCCCGTCTTCCCTCTACCGTCTCCCCGCATTTCATGTACCGTCTTCCGCGAGGGCCTTATGAGTCCGACGAAAGTCGCCGTGATCGGGTGCGGTCAGATCGCGACCTCGCAACATCTTCCGGCCTACAGGGAGGCAGCGGATGCCGGGGTCTGCTCGCTCGTGGGCGTATGCGATCTGGTGCCCGAACGGATGGCGCAGGCCAGCAGGCAGTTTGAAGTCGCCGGATTTCAGGACGCCGACGCGATGCTTGAAAAGACAGAGCCCGACGTCGTCAGTATCGCAACGCTGCCTTCAAGTCATCGGGACCTCGCGGTGATGTGCCTGGAGGCGGGATGTCACGTCCTGTGCGAGAAGCCCGTGGCGATGGACACGGGCGAGGCCCGGGACATGGTCCGCGCCGCCGAGACACGCAACCGGCTCCTGAGTATCTGCTTCGAATACCGGACCTGGGATGAGTCACGGTACCTGAGAGACCGAATCGCAGAGGGTGTCCTGGGTCACGTACACGCCGTCCGGACGTGGGGAGGGTGCGCGTACGGCCGGCCGGCGATCGCGTACGGTTCGCGCGGATCGTGCGGCGGTGGCGTACTGGCGCATTGGACGATCCACAACCTGGACCTTGTACTTTGGCTTCTTGGCAACCCCGAACCGCTGACCGCCAGCGCATTCCGCCATCAGAGGGCGTCCGTATGCCCGCCGCTGGCCGGACCCCCGGCAGACGACGTCGATCCAACTCCGCTCGACCCGGATTTCGAAGACTTCGGCGCAGGCTTTATCCGGCTGTCCGGAGACACCATTCTGACCGTGGAGGGAGATTTTTTTCAGGGACCCTCTGACAGAAACGAGGGTTGGGCCTTTCATGGAGACCGGGGCAGCGCGTCCGTCTCGCCGCTTGGAATCCGGACCGACGACGGACGATCGTGGCGGGGGGAGGAGATTCCCAGCCTGAAGCCTTGCGACTACGATATGCGGCAGTTGATCAACGAATTTCTGGGCGCCGTCCGTCAGGGTGAGACGTCTCCCGTTTCCGGCAGCGAGATCGTTCGAATCCAGCGGCTCATGGACGCACTCTACGCCTCGGCGTCATGTGGACATGAGGTCGCTGTCGAAGGAGCCTGATACAGCAGGAAGGAACACAAGATGGGACTCGTCTACATTGAATACATCAGCCGTCTGCCAGGCATCGATCCGGAGACGTTCCGCGCGCGGGCCGCACAGGGGCAGGAGGGATGGGATAGCGGCTATGAGGACGAACTGGTTCTGTCCCTCGGCCGCACGTGGCGACTGGGTCCCCAACCTGGTTACATGACCGTCTGGCACACGCGGGACGCCGGCCTCGATAGGATCGACGGGTGGGACCGGATCTTTCGCAGCGGCGAGGCGGACGATCTGGAACAGCCGTTCTTTCAGGTCGCCCGGATCGACGTCGCCGGCTGCTACGAACCGCTGCTCGAACCGGTCCCGGCCCGCAATGGCACGTACTACGCCGAATTTTTCAGCGCCCAGGACACCACGGATGCAGTCCGAAGCTTCTTCGAAAACCGTGCGGAACGACATCCTGATTTTACGCTCAATCTTCTCGTACAGAGAATCGGGAAGCTGGCGCCAGAACCTGGCGGCCTGGCCGTCTGGACCATCCCCGATTTCGCTGCGCTGGATTCCATCGCTACCGAGCTCGACCGCCCCGAAATCCCGATCCGGCTCTCGGCCGCGGGGACGTACGCGGACTTCGGCAGTGAGATTCTCTGAACGCGGCCAGTGACGAGCCGGTGCAAGGGATCCGCGGTATCGAGGGTGCGCACCTGGAACATGACACCGGACCGGAATCGATGCTCCTTGTATTCCTCTTCTGCGTGCTGTTGACGTTCAATTCCCTGAGTTGTTCGATCGCGTTCGCGCAGAACGACCTGACTTCACAACAGTACGAAGAGGACTTCGATTTTCTGTGGGAGACGTTCCGTGCGGACTATGCGTATTTTGACGAAAAGCGGACCGACTGGGATCGAGTCAGAGAGATATACCGGCCTCAGATCCGAACGATTTCGACGAAATCGGAATTCATCGCACAGCTGGAGAGGGTCTTGGAGGAGCTGTACGACGACCACGTTCATTTGAACACGCATACGGCATCTTCTCCGAACATCGCGCCTTCGCGGACGGACGTCTGGGCGGAATGGATTGGCGGCAGGGCAATCGTAACGGGAATCCGACCGGGATTTCCCGCCGATGCCGCCGGTCTGCATCCCGGGATGGAGGTCCTTCGTTTCAATGGAATGCCGATCGAAGACGCCGTTCATAAGCGGATGGGGCGTTCCTTTGTCCAGGCCGGCGACGAGATTAGGGGTTGGACGCTGAGAAAGGTGCTGGCGGGATATCGGAACGAGACCAGGATAATCGAGTTCAGCGACCGAGGCGAGACCAGACCGGTCACCATTCCGCCCGATCAATTTGATGTCGCGTACAGATCAGAATACCAATCGAATCTCGATTTCCGGATTCTGGATCACCAAATCGGATACGTCGTCATCAATGGAACCCTGACGGGCCGTCAACTCCTGGAGGATTTCGATGTCGCACTCGAAGCGTTGCGCCACACTGCCGGATTGATTCTCGATCTGCGCAAAGCCGGCGGGGGCAATACGGGGGTCGTCGAGGGAATCATCGGGCGCCTGATCGACCGGGAACGGGTCTATCAGCGAACCGTGCCTCGCAACGGAGCGCCGTTTCTAAGCCGGGTGAGACCGAGAGGAGAATGGCAGTACGAACGACCTCTGGTGATTCTGGTGAACCGCTGGACGGGAAGCGCGGGCGAGGGTCTGACGATCAGTCTGGACGCACTGGATCGAGCAACTGTCGTGGGAACGAAGATGGCGGGACTGGAGGGTTCGGTCTACACGATGCGGATGCCGAATACAGGAATCGGATTTCAGTGCACCAGACAGAAGATCTTCAACGGGACCCTGAAGGGTGACCCGGCGTCTCAGGAGTTCGTCGGGTCGTCAAGAAGCGCGTATACGCCTTCCGTACCCGTCGATCCGATGACGGAAGCGGTGAGCGAAACGGAAGAACCAATTCTTAAGAAAGGCCTGGAGGTCCTCGGCGAATTGATGATTCGAGTGAGATGAGTTATTGCCTACTGTTTACAATGCATCTTTCATCGTCGACACACCTGTCCAAAAGCGGGTGTGGTTACCAACGAAAGATGCGAAAGTGTGCGAAATATACGGATGGAAAATTCGCCCACAACCATTGGCGAAATGTGGCCTTTACACTTTCGGCCGAATGTTATAGAGAGGTGGCGGAAAGTCTGGCAGAGCGTCCGCGCACGAATTTGTCTATGAAGGCCATATGCTACACGTACGAGCCAGAAGTCACTATGTTAAAATGAAGTTGAGCCTCAGCTTGTGAGAGTATACTTTGCCGTTGTCCACAACAAACACTTTCACAAGGAGGCTCGTGATGGCAAGGTATACCGTTGAAGCGTGGCGGGGCAAGGATCTTTTCGTGGGCATCGACATGCATCGGAAGCAGTGGCACATCACCATTCTCAACGAGGATGGTTTGCGACTGTTCTCCAATCGCATCGCAGGCACAACAGAGGCGATCGATAAGCTGTTGAGTCGGTACGGCGAAGCGAAGAAGATCTGTGCGGTGTATGAAGCGGGTTATTTCGGGTTCGGGCTGTACGATTTTCTCGTCGATATGGGTGTGGATGCTTGTGTGACGCCGCCGAGCCTGATCCCGAGCCAGAGTGGGAACCTGGTCAAGACGGATCGCATCGACAGCTTCAAGCTGGCGGATTATCTGAGGAAGGACCTCTTGTCATCGATCTATGTGCCAACGCCTCAAGAGCGATCCCACCGCCAGGTGAGTCGTCGCCGCCGGCAGTTCATCAAGGATCGGGTGCGTGTGCAACTACGGATCAAGGCCGAGTTGCGGTATATGGGGATCGACATGCCCGAAGAATCGACAGGGCGGTGGTCTGGCAAGTTCGTGACCGCACTTGGCGATGTGCATCTGGAAGATCCGTATGCGCAGGAGAGCTTCGAGAACATGCTGGAGCAATACGCTGACCTGTGTGAGCAGGTGCATCGCCAGACGAGGATGCTGTGGCAGCTTGCGGAAACAGATGCGTATCGGGACCGCGTGGCCATCCTGACGTCGATCCCGGGCGTGGGATGCCTGTCGGCCATGGAGATCCTCCTGGAGCTGCAGGATGTGGCGCGCTTCAAAAACGCACGGACGCTGGCGGCCTACGTGGGGCTGACGCCCGGCCAGCACTCGTCGGGAGAGCATGTGAGGCACGGGCGTATCACCCGCCAGGGGAAACCGATGGTGCGTGCGTTACTCATCCAGGCGGCCTGGCGCCTGATCGAGAAAGATCCCGCGATGCAGGAAAAATATGAACGCATCAGGGTTCGTGCCGGTGGTAAACACGCCATCGTCGGAGTTGCCAGATCCCTGCTTTGCCGCATGCGCAGGATCTTGCTGAATGGAGAGCCCTATCAGTTGGGACTCTTTGCCGGCTGAACACCCGGTCACATCAGATGCCTGCGCCCACACCGCTCTTGATCGTGGAGCACGGGGGACGGCGCCTCCCGTCTTGTAGACCGTCAGGTACTACGTCGATGAAGTTTGCTCGCCCCCAGCTCTCGCACGGCTCCGGATAAATGGCATGTTAGCGCCTGCAAATGGCGACTACGAATAGTAGACTGGTAGCGTTGACCGAGCATCTGAGGCCATCCAAAAGAGAACACCGTACGCCCGGTCCCTACTGCTGTCGTGTGGCAGGGAACCCATTCAAGGCTTAATGACGTCTGTTTCGTTCATTCCGACACGCTCGTCGAGCGTGTCGGAATGAACGCGTCGCATCGGTACGAACAATGGCAGAGTAACCCCAGCATCTGAGGCCGACAAATTGTCGTTCTCTCTTGACTTTTAACATAGTAGACGGGAGATTCTTCGCTACGCTCCGAATGACATGACTTGCAATAACCATTGGCGAAATGAACCGGCCAGATCTTCGCTCCGCTCTGAATGACATGCTGGCTGATAGCCGAGCACGTTGCTTCCCACTGTCATCCAGAGGAGGCCTGGGTGCGACGTCCAGGAATCGCATCCGTTTCGCCTGAGACCAGTTTCTCATGTAGAGAAAGCCCCAGGCCGACGAAGGATCTACTGCGGCATGGGATCATCCCCCGCGATCTGCACATGGCGACGCCCTAGAGGCAGCACGTCCGACTCCAGCGCGGTACGGAAGCGGCGAACGATGCTTCGACTCCGTTCAGAATGAGAAGCCCTGCAACAGACGCGAACCCATGGCAACCCGGTTTTCGTTGTCGAGGTCAAAGCCGTCCATAATCGCGAAAGGAATCCACTTTTCGAACGTCATCTCCAGGAATCCCGCGGTTCTTGGACAGCAGTGCATCGTCGACGCCCTTCAAAACCACAGGCGTTCCCACAGCGGCGTCTGATTTGGAACTCGTCGGTCGGGCGACATTCCTGAAGGTATCAACTTTCGAACTCTCGAATACCTTGCACCGGGAGAGCCAATAATCTATATTGGCATTGTGTATTAAGTGCGGAATGCGACCAGGAAATATCGGAAGTCCCTGAAGGAGCGTAATCATGTGGAAGGACCCGATCGTTGAAGAAATTCACGCGGTTCGAAGGCAGATCGCCAAAGAGTGCAACCACGATATTCGCCAGATTGTAGAACGACTTCGCGAGAAAGAGAAGAGACATAAAGGAAGGCTTACGTTTCCGAAGCAAGCCGACGGCATGAAGCCCAAAGCTTCCGGATGATGGCTTCTCATTTTGCGGGGGAATAGCGTCGAACGTGGGTTAGGTGGATTGACGAAAGCCCTGCGAAAGAGAGACGTATTTGAAAATGGATAGGGTACCTATGCAGGATGAAATGCGGGCGGAGTATGACTTGAAGAACCTGCGGGTGAGGAAGGTGGGTCCGGGGCGAGAGGGCTTTGGCAGATTCGTCGTGCAGTTGGAACCTGATGTTGCTGAAGTGTTTCCGGACGCTGATTCCGTTAACGAGGCATTACGATTCCTGATACGGGTGACCAGAGAAAACAATCCGGCGCATTCAGACGACGTTGGTGATGACTGACATCTGAAGCGTTGGTCCGGACAATGAAGTCCGTCAAATTCAGTTGAAATCGGTACGTACGAGAATCCCCGTTGGAGCGGTCGGCTGGCGGGGATTATGTTCCATGAGCGGATGTATTCTTGGTGGGCGTGCGTTATTTGCAAAAGTGCAATGAAATCAGTCATTTGGGACTTCAACGGCACCATTCTGAACGACGTGGAACTGGCGACACGCTCGATGAACGAACTGTTGCGCAGAAGAGAACTGCCGACGGTCGACAACGCGACACATCGACAGATCTTCCGGTTTCCCGTATCCGATTACTACCGTCAACTCGGATTCGATCTGAACAGGGAAGCACAACGAGACATTTCCGATGAATTCCACAGCGTATACCAGGCTGGCATCGGAACGTGTTCACTCAATCCGGGGATCGCGGAGGCGCTCGAGTTCTTTGAAAGACATGGAGTAGATCAGTTCGTCCTGTCGGCTGCCGAAGAAGAAATGGTCGCCTCGTGGGTGCGTATTCACGGTATTCAGGATCGATTCAAGGGTGTGTACGGGCTCTCCGATCGATTGGCTGCGTCGAAGGAGCGGAGGTGCCGCAGTCTGATTGCGGATTTCGATCTCGATCCATCCGGAACGTTGTTCATAGGCGACACGGACCACGACGTGGAGGTGGCCCGCGCCGTGGGCTGCCGTCCCATTGTCGTATTGCGGGGGCACCAGGACAGGTTTCGATTTGACGGCGCGGACTGTGAGATCTATGATTCATGCCAGGATTTGGTCGACCGGCTGCTATTTGTTGCCATTGAAGGCAATTGAGTGTATACAACGTATACAGTGAAGGAGGCAGAATGAAGACCTTTCCATTGGAGTTCACGGCGGCCGGCGCCGCGGGCCAGATGTCGTTCCATCTGCCGAAGGCGGTGCAGTACGAGGGAAATCCGGTGCTGACGGCGACGGACGACCAGGAATTCGCCGGTCAGGACGCGACGTATATCTCGGTATTGCCGACGACGGGCGTGCTTCCGGATCCTATCGATGCGTACTATGCGTACGTGGCGACTCACGACGGTTCGGAGATCTGGCTCGCGACGGCGGCGCACCCGCTGGGTCCATGGACCTGGCAGAATGCCGTTCTGGAACTTTCGGCGACGTCGTTCACGAAGCACATTTCCTCACCGTCGGTCGTCATGCACAACGGAGAGGTCTACATGTACTTCCATGGCGTCCACACAACCGGCAGGCAGCCGACGGCGCTGGCGACGTCGAGGGACGGCGTGCATTTCAAGCAGAAGGTATTCCCCATAATGACAACGCACCCGAACCTGAAGAACCACTGGTACGGTCAGAGCGTGAGTTACGTCCGGGTGGTGAAGGACGGCCCCATGTTCATCGGGACGTTTCAGGGCAACGGACTCGGATGGAACGCGCAGGCGAACGGCGTGACGACCGTGGCCGGCCTGGCGATGAGCGTGGACGGGATCCACTGGCGACTGTCGAAAAAGCCCCTGCTGGGAAATATGCCGGGCAGCCGGGGGCCGTTCGCATCCATTCTCGTCCGGCTGTGGGACCGATGGCTGATGCTGTTCAATGATGATCGCGGACTTTCCGGCGCGCTTTCCGAGGGCTCGGACGTGACCGGTCCGTACGAGGATATGGGGTGTGTGCTCGAATCCGGCCACTGGCCGTTTCCGGTGTTTCACGAGGACAAGCTCTATCTTCTGTGCGGTGGAATCAACGCCGCGGTGATCGAGTGGAAGTAGTCGAAGAAAATCAGGACTGAGTTGAATCGAACATATGGATGCAGGGGGAAGAACCATGAACCGAAGATTGCTTCGCACGACCTATCACGCGGAAGTCGAGGAGGTCAACTTCACACACGGCCTGCCGGCGTGGATGATGCAAACGCTAACCGGATCGTCCCGCGCAGAGACGTGTGACTATACGGATGCCTACGGCAGCCACTACGCGATGATCGCACGGGGAAACACCGGCGACGGCGTGACGTTGAGCGGGTCATCCTTGAGCATGTCCGTTGTGAAGGTCGTGGAACTGGTGGCGGTGGGAGTGACGGTGAACGGGCCGGCGGAGTTCAGCCTGGGTTTTGTTTCGCCGACTGACAATCCTGCCGGGATTCAACTGCAGGCGGCGCCAATTGAAGCCGGTGTGGCGCCGGCCGGACGCGTGAGGCTTTTGCTGCGGGACGGGTCTTCGGAGGGAATGCAGACGCTCTTCGCGGAGGGCAGCGACGGTCAGATCGGCGATGGCGGAACGGTGATCGAGGACGTTGACCTTGGGGTCATCGTCGATACTGAAAAGAAGTCAGCCAAGGCGCACCTGGGATATTCATACGTCTCCTGCGGTCCCGAAGGCTTTCCGGTCGGACAGGTGCTGGCGCCCGCCATCAGGACGGCGCTGATCGCGAAAGGCGAAGCTTCAACAAAGGTGCGCCGGATGACGATAGGGATATACACGTGAAATTGGGAAAAACGTCGATTCAAGATAAAGATCGACCCCTGCCTGCGTCACCTAGTTCAATTGCCATCAGTCATCCAGCCCGTCTCCCTCTGTGGGGGAGAATTCACTCTCGATTTCCCGAAGTTCCTTTTGAATTTCAGGATCAGCGGCCATTTCACGTAATTGAGCATCTACGTCCCTGATCGAAGTGTTGACAGCTCGCATTCGGTGACTTACGCGCTCAATAAGCTGCATCTGCTCATCCGTACTGAGGCGACTGATTTTTTCTTCGAGATCTCGTACGATCGATGGCTCAGACATTGCGATTCTCCTCGTCTATTTGCTTCATCTGGGACAGTGAAAAGAACGACAAAGACCCCATCCATGTCAAGAGTGTACAAGTCGCGCAACCATCACCGACATCGTTCGGCACTGAGGCTGGCGGATGACAGATAGGTCCCGGTCGCTCGTGGAGGTGCATGTTGCGACCCTCCTGTATGGATTCATCGGTCCCCTCGGAAAAGCGGTGGACCTCGACCCGTATCAGATCGTCTTCTGGAGGACGGTTCTTGCTGCCCTCGTCATTTCCGTCGTTGCAATAAGGCTCAAGAGTCACGCGCCCGTCCGGAGCTGGAGCGATCTGGCGACCTTTGCGGCGATCGCAGTCCTGCTCTCGGTCCATTGGGTGCTCTTCTTTCAGTCGATCAAGGTCTCGACGGTCGCCATCGGTCTGGTGACGACGTATACGTATCCGGTACTGATGGTTTTCCTCGAGAGTATGTTCTTCAACGTCAGGCTGCGGGCCCTTGACTTCGCCAGTGCGGTCGCGGTATTGACCGGGGTCTACTGCCTCGCGCCGAATTTCGATCTGTCCGACGCGAATTTTCAGGGGGTACTCTACGGCATGGCCTCCGGCGCGATGCTCCCGCTCTTCATCCTGCTGCGCAAGAAACGGATCGTCCACAAATACAACACCTGGGATATTTCAGCCTATGAACTGGGCATTGCGGCCCTGCTGCTTCTTCCATTCATGTTCTACAATCAGACGCTTTTCGAATTGCCGGGAACCAGGGATCTCGCACTCGTGGTGGTGCTGGGCGTGGTACTGACCGGTTTCGCTCGAATTCTATTCGTTAACAGCCAGCGGTATCTTTCCGGGAAAGTCGTCGGGATCACCCTGGCGCTGGAAACCGTCTATGGCGTCATCATCGCGATCATTTTCCTGGCCGCCATTCCGTCCGGCCGGGAGATCGTCGGCGGCCTGATCATCCTCTCCGCCGCCGTGTTTGAGAGTCTGAGAACGCCGGGAAACAACAGCGTCGAAAACGGTAGTCAGTAATCTGGGAGAGCAAAAAATGAAAGTCGGAAAGTTCATGATGCCGCTGCATCCGCCGCAGAAGAACCGTACGCAGACGTTCGAAGAGGACGTCGAGTGCGTGTTGTGGGCCGAGGAACTCGGGTTCACCGAAGCCTGGATCGGCCAGCACCACACCGCAATGTGGGAGCCGATTCCCGCCAACGACGTGTTCATCGCCCACGTCCTGCCTCAGACGGAGCGGATCCGTCTGGGCACGGGCGTCACCATCATGACCCAGCATCACCCGGCGAACGTGGCGGTCCGCCTGGCCTATCTCGATCACCTGTCCAAAGGGCGCATCAACGTCGGTTTCGGGCAGGGGGGCGTGCCCACGGACTGGCCGCTGTTCGACCTGCCGGACCCGCGCACCCAGGGGCTGATGAACCTGGAGGCGATGGACATCGTCCTGAAGCTGTGGACGGAAGACGGTCCGTTCGAGTTCAGGGGGGATTTCTGGAACGTCACGCTGGCGGAGAAAGTCCCGGAACTCGGGTTGGGGGAGGTGTTGAAGCCCTATCAGAAGCCGCATCCGCCCATTGCCATGAGCATTGTAAGGGAGGAATCCATGGCGGCCACCACGGGTGGCAGGCGCGGGTTCCTGCCCATCAGCATCAACATGGCGCCCGCGCACAAAGTGAAACGGCATTGGGAGATGTACCGCGAGGGGGCCGCGGAAGGGGGGCGTCCGGGACCGGACCGGCGCGACTGGCGAATTTCACGCAGCATCTGCGTGGGCGAGACGGACGCGCAGGCGCGGGAACACGCACTCAAAGGCGCCTTCGCCGACTCCCTGATGTATCTTCGCGGCATGCTCGAGGGCGCCAATATGCTGGACCTGCCGAAGATGGATCCGGGGATGTCCGACGCGGACCTCACCCGCGACTATTTCATCGACGAGATCGCCATCGTCGGCAGTCCCGACACGGTGACCGGAAAGCTACGGGAGCTGTACGACGTCACGGGAGGCTTCGGCACGGTATTGATGATCGGCCACGACTGGGACGACAAGGCGATCATGAAGCGCTCGATGGAGTTGATGGCGAAGGAAGTCATTCCACGCCTTCCATAGAGCACCCGACCCATTGAGGAAACCGGTTTGAGGGTGAGGCGGACATTCCTGTCTGCCCTCTTTGCCAGCCGTTTATTTCGCGTAATTTCGTGACATTCGTAATCACTGGACGTGAACGGGACATTTCCCTCCGCCCGCCCGACCACCGGGTTAGACGTTAGACGGGAGAGGGTAGAGATTGCCAGCCTTGTGGGATTTCCTTTCGTGCCGGAGGCAATATGGAACTAAAGAGCGGGCAAGTATTCCTTCTACCGTCTACCGGCTCCCGTCTCACCGCTTTTGGTCTCCCGTCTAACCTCTACCCGCATTCGAGCTTTTTGTGGCCAATTCGACCGTTGTCTTTTTCGAATTGAGGTTAACCACACCCGTTTTTGAACAGTTGTGACCACAGGAGATTTGCTATGAGTAAAGCCCCCGCCCGGCGCGCCATTGTCGCCGGTATGGACGGCGCCAGTATGGAACTGGTGAAGAACATGGCCGATGCCGGCCACATGCCCAACGTGCGCGCCCTGATGGAGGCGGGCGTCTGGCGGCCCATGGTCGGCGTCTTTCCCACGCTCACCCCGCCGGGATGGACGGCCCTCTCCACCGGCTCGTGGCCGGGCACCCACGGGATTCTGGATTTCAATATCCGCCACGTGGGCCAGCCCCTGGACCGCACCCTGTGGGGAATCGACACCTCCCTTTCGCGTTCGGAGTACATCTGGAATGCGTTCGAACGCGGCGGCCGGACGCCGATCCTCGTGAAGTGGGAGATGTCCTGGCCGCCCACGGTGCGCTCGGGGGTGCAGGTGGAAGGCACGGGTCCCGGCGTCTCCAACCACCACCAGGTGGCCGGCTATCACCTGTTCGTGGCCGGCAAATGGGCGCCGCGGCGGCTGGAAGCCCAGCGCGACCCAGAGACCCTGGATCCGAGCGCCTTGCAGGGAGTGCGCGAGTTCGACCCCGTGACGCTGTCAGACGCCGGAGGATGGACCGGAGCGCCCGATTCAACCCGGCCGCCGAAGGAGACCGTCCTCACCATCCAGCCCCTGGCCAGGGGCCGCGAAGGCATGAAACGGGGCGTGGAGGGCGTCCCCGTGCCGCTTCATGCCCTGATCTACGCGAGCGGCGCCGGTGGGTACGACCGGGTGCGCCTCTGCCGGTCGAAGAACGCATCAAAGCCGCTGGCCGACCTGGGGGTGGGGGCGTGGAGCGATTGGTGGCTGGACGGATTCGAGATCGACGGCACAACGGTGAGCGGGTACGTGCGGGCCAAGCTGATCACGCTGACGCCCGAGGCCGATGCCTTCGAGCTCTTCATCCCCCAGATCTGGCCGCCCGAAGGCTATACGAAGCCCGCATCCGTAGCCGATGAGATCGACCGGAACGTGGGCAACTTCCTCCAGAATCCGGCTCGCGACGCCCTGGGTCTGATCGACGACGACACCTATTTCGAACTGCTGGAGTTCCATCACCAGCGGCTGGCTGACGTAGCGGAATACCTCGCCGGCTCCCGGGACTGGGACCTGCTGATGACGGAGACCCACGCCTCGGACTACACCAGCCATTTCTTCCTCCGCGCCGCCGACCCCCACTCCGGTGCGCCGCCGGAGGTGCATCGGCGCTGCCGAGAAGGTGTGGAGCGCACCTACGCCTCCATCGACCGCTGGATCGGACGCCTGCGCGAACTCGCCGGTGACGATACCGCCTTCTTCGTGGTGTCCGATCACGGCGGCACCTCCCAGCAGCACACCGTGGTCAACGTCGCCGCCGTCCTGGAGCAGGCGGGTTTTCTGAAGTACACGGGCAGCGGCCCCAACCGCCGCATCGACTGGACGCGCACTCGCGCGGCGGACGTGGGCCTGGTGCACATCTTCGTGAACCTGAAGGGGCGGGAGCCCGGAGGCATCGTCGATCCAGCGGACTACGACGCCGTCTGCCAGGATATCATCCAGGCGCTGTACGACTACAAGGATCCGGCCACGGGTCGGCGGACCTTCGCGCTGGCCGTCACGCACGAGGACGCGGAGATGGTGAACCTGTGGTCCGACCGCGTGGGCGACGTGGTCTATGCCCTGCGCCCGGAGTTCGACGGCGCCCACGGCAAGCAGCTGCCCTCGGTGGCGTTCGGGATGGCCGGCCAGCACTCGACCTTCATCGCCGCGGGCGCGGGTGTGCGCCAGGCGGGACGCCTCGAGCGGCAGGTGCGCGTGATCGACGTGGCGCCCACGGTCTGCTACCTCACCGGCGCGCCGATGCCGCGCAACGTCGAGGGTGGCGTTGTCTACGAGGCCGTGGAGGACGCGGACCTGCACAGGTGAGGATCCGGTGCACTCGGATCATGGAGGGCCGATGGATATGACGCTGACACGGACCGTCGATCTGATTCATGCAGGCGTCGAAGACGGACGTCATCTGGGGGCTCAGCTCTACGTGTCCGTCGCGGGAAGGACCGTCGCGGACGTGGCTGTCGGGAATGCGACGACGACCATGGCGATGACGAGTGACACGATGACGGTCTGGATGTCATTGACGAAGGGCGTCACCGCGGTTGCCGTCGCCCGGATTTGGGAGAAAGGCCTGATCGAAATTGACGATCCCGTGTGTGCCCACCTGCCGGAATTCGGTGCCGGCGGGAAAGCCTGTCTGACGTTTCGCCATCTGTTGACGCATACTGCCGGGATCGGTCCGGTCGACGTCGCGTGGTCCGAATCTTCGTGGGAAGAAATCGTCGCCGGAATTTGCGATGCGCCCTTACGGGACAACTGGGCGCCGGGCCGGCGTGCGCGATATGACGTGGCGAATGCCTGGTTCGTCCTTGCCGACGTCGTTTCGCGCAAGAGCGGCATGGCCTTCGACAGCTACGTCCATCAGGGGATTTTCGATCCGCTCGACATGCCCGGCTGCAGCCTCTCGATGGATTCATCGACGTATCAGGCGAGGAAGGACCGGATCGGATTGATGTACAACACCGCAGCCGGAACGCCGGAGCCGTCGCACTACAGCGTGGGTCTGGAGCGTACGATCGGTCAATGCGTGCCGGGTGGCAGCGGCAGAGGACCGGCCAGGGAACTGGGCCGCTTCTACGAGATGCTGCTCGAAAAGGGCCGGTTCAACGGGAAACGGGTACTTCTTCCCCAGACCGTTGAAGCGATTACCGCCCGCCATCGGACCGGCATGAAGGACGAGATCCTGGGTCATATTGTGGATATGGGGCTGGGATTCTATCTCAACTCGAACAACTACGGCAAAGAGTCGGTTCCCTACGGGTTCGGGCGATACGCCTCTCCGCGCACGTTCGGCAATGCAGGTTATCAGTCGTCCATCGCCTTCGTGGATCCGGACGCGGGCCTGGTTGTCGTGTGCATTTTCAACGGCACACCCGGAGAAGGAGCCCATCAGATTCGCAACAGAGAGACGAACAGCGCCATCTATGAGGACCTTGGTCTGGCATAAATCCTCAAGAAGCAACTTACATGGATAATCAGGATAGACAGGATCATTGCTGTGCAAGATAGTTTGGAAAGGACGGTCCTGGATACGTAAGTACCCGGTTTTCCTGAAAGTCGTTTCGTAGTGTCAATGCAGGTCACCTTCTTCTGGCCACGGCTGTGCAAAACAGGAATCGATTTGGGACCAGTGTGGGTGGCGTTCCCCGGAGCGAGGGCATCCTGCCCTCCACGCGAATAGCGGTAGGTGCCGCGGTGTTCGAGGGCAGGATGCCCTCGCTCCGGTTACGGGTGGATCATGTCGTGATAGCGGGCAGATTGCAGTTGGTCCCGCGTTCCGTCTGTGACATCTGAAGTCGCAACCTGGCGACACTCGACACGACGCGCGATTCGTCTTATCGACCTCGTTGAACCCCATCATCTGAATTCGTCGATAGCAAGCTGATGCGTAACCGGATTCCTACATCCATCAAGCCCTCCTGGTTACTACATAGTGTCCGTTTTCGAACAATTCTGTATCAAAAACGGACACTATCCAGACACTCCGGCGATTTCCCTCTTGCAATAACTGACTGATAAACCGTGACATGTACATTTGGCACGGTCTTTGATAGGATCACTGATGGGGCAATCCGTCATCCGATGAGTCAAGTGTTCGGAGTTTCCCGGCCTGTTGATTCCGGACCTGCGGTATGTTTCCGTTTTGGTGGGCTACGAGGACAATGCGTTCGATCGGAACAATTCCCGGGAAATCTATTGGTATGATCCGAGATTTGACTTCACAAAATAAACGGACAACGGCGTCCTGGGCGATGCGTCCAAAGCGAATGCTGAATTGGGACGCAGGTTGTGGCACGATATCCTCTCCACCGTGGCGTAGACATTCAGAGATGCGCTGTCATAGTGGCTGATTTGGTAATATCAGAATCCAATCGATTGGTTTTCCTGAACGAGTACCAACAGCAGTAAGCCCATGGAGAGTCAAATATGCCGCGGCCATTTACCGTCGATGACCTGCTTAATGTCTCCCAGTTTACCCATCGTTGCCCATGGGATATCTCGCCTGATGGCGGGTTGCTTGCGGTAACACTCGGTCAAGGGAAGCGTCGTGTACCACACATTACCAGCAATAGTCAGGCAAACGGCGCACACGTTGTCCTGATCGACGTTGAGACAGGTGAGTCCATGGAGCCGTTTTCCGATCTGCGAATGAGCTATGCAGGGCGATGGTCTCCAGATGGACAAGCGCTTGCCGCATACGTCGTTGCACAGGATGCTCACACCTGTGTAGGATTATGGAAAAGACAGACACGCGAAGTGTCTATTGTAGCCAACGCTATGATTCCCCGGATTTTCAACTTTGACGTTCCTCAATGGACTCCCGACGGTCGCCGGATCATTGTGCCGCTGGTCCCGAATGCTCGTGACGCTCCTGCATCCCCCGACATCATTGTGCGGTCTTACACTCCGGGGAGGGCAGTCTCAGATCAATATAGCCCATTCCTTGAGCGGCCCGATAGTGATGAGTGCGTCGGCGTCTTGGAGGTAGAAACAGGCGTTGTCAAGGCGTTTGCGGCCGGTCTCAGCCCGGGTACCCTGCGTATGGCTCCTGATGGGCAAGCCGTCGCGTTTCTCAATCGAATTACATCTCCCGTGGACCGTACCCACGTTATTGCCGATGTGAATGTCGTCCCGTTTGATGGTAGCGAACCTTTTACGGTCGCGAGGAACGTACGGGTCAACACTTATGCCTGCCGTTTCTCGTGGTCGCCCGATTGCCAGACGATTTCCTATGTCACCGGTGGAAACGAGGGAGAACCTCTATACCTCTATCTTGCACCTGCGGACGGATCAACTGAGCCTGAAAAGGTGACAGAATTCACCTCGTACCTGGGTAACCGTCAAATGCCGTGGTGGACCGATGATGGCAGGCGCATTATGTGGCTTCAAGAAGGAAGTTTGTATCACCTGTCCATTGAGGACGGTCGGAACTGTCAACTCTCCCAGGATTCGACTGGCAATCATCTGAGAATAAATGCGATTGCACAACGGTACGGAGAATCAGTCCTACATACGGATGATCCCGGCGATATTCTTGCCCATGCGACTGACACACGCGAAAACTCGAAATACATCGTCCGCATCCACTCTATTTCAGGCGAGACGACAAGGGTTTGTCCCGCGCAACTTTCAAGCCCTGATGAGTTCACTCTGGTTGCATCCGAACGGTTCGTTTTTGCGCGTGGGAAAGTCGAACTTGACGATATGGTACATGCGTACGCTCTCGACAGTGGAGAGGCAACGACACTACACGAGACCAATCCCTGGCGTCGCGATGTGGCTCAACCGGTTCGCAAGACCATAGAGTTCAAGGACGCGAATGGTCGTATCCAGAAAGCGGCTCTTTTCCTGCCCGATGACACTCTGGAGGGAGACCGTCTGCCCATGGTTGTTACTATCTATCCCGGGAGTGATCTTTCAAACAGTAATAGGCTTCTCTCGGAAGCGCAGTTACTTACCAGCACCGGCTATGCTGCACTGTATCCGGACTCGATTATGGAGGACAAAAACCCGATTGATCAAATCGTGCGGGTAACACTACCCGCGGTTAATCGCGCCATAGAAATGGGTATTGCCGACAACGATCGAATCGGTGTCTGGGGACACAGCTATGGTGGTTATGGCGTCATGGCGTTGGTTACTCACACGAAGGCCTTCCGCGCTGCGGTTGCCAATGCGCCGTTTGGAATCAACATGACCAGCAGCTATGTTGTCGATGATTATGGAATGCGGTGGTGCGAGGGCCGGCAGGCTCGAAATGGTGGAAATCTCTGGGAGAAACGAGATGCCTATATCGAAAACTCGCCGCTTTTCGCTTTCGAACATGTTGAAGCGCCGGTGTTGGTTATATGCGGGACCCATGATGTGCCAGGATGGGCGGGTGCACGTGAGACATACCTCGGTCTCAGGCGACTCGGCAAACGAGTGGAGATGCGTGAATATAAGCGCGAAAGCCATCTTATGACTGATTGGTCGGCTGAGGATACCAGGGACTATTACAAGAGCGTGCTCGACTGGTTCAATCAATACCTGAAAGAGGGGCAATAGCATCTGCCTCGCAGCATCCGGATTCCCGAGTCTGAGAATTTGATCGTCCACAGCCGCCTGAGCAAGGGTCTCTGTGACCTTGTTATCTGGAGACGCTGATTCCATTGGAAGCCTGCGAATCGATCTTGAACTTCCCAGGTTCTCAGTCATGAACGCTGCGCCCGTCCAGCCCCGATGATCGGTATTGGCGGCGCTCCCAGTATCCCCGTTGACGGCGGCAATCCATCAGTCTGGTTGCGCGAACAAACACCCCAAAGCGTAGCGAAAACACATCCCGGTTTCACTTGCTCGTGGTCCTCATTGGCTCGACTTTACGGCAAGTCGAAAATGCCCGAATCGGGTTCACTTTCTAAACAGATCGCCTGAACAAGCCTTACAAGTGCCATAGATCCACCAGTGCCCATTGACGGGATTCCCGCGGGAGAATATCCGACTCTACAGAACCAACCGAGCCATATCAGTGTCCGATTTCGAACATTACTGTATCAAAAACGGACACTATCCGGCGGTTTCCACTTCTTACCGGTTTTATATAACTCCTTGAAAAATATGCATATGCAATTTTGGCACGATTATTGATCTATGCTGGTATAATCTGTCGTCAACCGAATCTGTCATTCCTCTGTCTGGTATGCAGATGCATCAGGGACGCATTTCATGTTCCGAAACGTGCTTCTCGTCACCATCCGCAATATGCGTCGCAACAAGCTCTACTCGACAATCAATCTTGCCGGGCTGGCGGTTGGGATCGCGTGTTGCCTGATGATCGGGTTACTGATAGAGGATGAACTGCGATACGACCGGTTTCACGAACACGCCCAGCGAATTTACAGGTTTTCGACGTGGAACAATGCATCGACTTTTGCGCATCTCGGTCCAAAGATCGTTGCGGATTTTCCCGATATTGAACAGGCTGTCCGCATTAAACGCGTATCAAGTGCAGGTACCCCGATGGCATATCGGGACTTGGAGTTTTTCGAAGAGGAACTGTTTTATGCGACTTCGAATTTCTTCGACGTATTCTCCTTTTCACTTGTTCAGGGAGACCCGGGTACCGCGCTGACGTCGCCGGACGCGATCGTGATTTCCAGGGAAATGGCAAAACGCTATTTCGGAGACGCGGACGCCATGGGTAAGGCACTAAGGATAAACGCAGGCTACTCGTCTGAGAGAACGGTGAAGGTCACGGGCGTACTTGGCGAACTTCCGCGGCATTCCCACTTTTCCTTCCAGGGACTGGTGCCATACGCAGCCTATTCTTCCGGTGATTGGGAGCATGGTATTGCGTACACCTATCTGGTCCTCGAAGAAAAGGCATTACCTGGTGAATTAGCACAAAAAATCAGCGTCTGGCTGCCGCATCAGTTCACACCAGACGATGCAGGCGACGATTCCGCCTCGCGCGTCCGGATGTCCAGTATGCCATGCCGCCTTATGCCTCTCACAGATATCCACTTGCATTCTCAACTGGAGTGGGAACTCGGCGCCAATCGCGATATCAAGGAACTGTACCTGTTTGGTTCAATGGGAATTCTCATCCTGCTGATGGCCTGCGCGAACTATATGAATCTGGCAACCGCACGTTCAGCCAACAGGGCACGGGAAGCGGGTCTGCGCAAAGTCATGGGGGCGCACCGCCGTCAACTGATACAGCAGTTCCTGGGCGAAGCGGCTATATTTGCGGCAATTGCATTTGCTGCTGCCGTAATGCTTGCGGAAATGTTCCTGCCAGTTCTGAATGCGGCTGTGAACAGGTCCCTTGCGATCGGCTACAGCGGAGGTTTTCTTTTTATTCTAAGCGTGGGCGCACTGGCTGTCGGTATGCTGGCAGGGAGCTATCCGGCATTCTTCCTTTCGCATGTCAGTCCCATCGTGATGATGAAGGATCTTTCAAGAGCTACACCCCGGAGCGCTGGATTTCGCAAGGGCCTTATCGTCTTCCAATTTGTAATCTCCATTGGTCTGATCGGCGCAACAGTCGTGGTGACAAGGCAGTTGAATTTCACCAGATACAAGAGTCTGGGCTTCGATAAGCGGGACGTCGTTGTACTCAATACGCCGGGTATCGACGATGACGTGCGTTCCGTAGAGAGCCGCGTTCGGACAATAAAGAACGAACTGAAGCGCAACCCGAATATCCTCAGCGTTTCTCTTGCAACTCATGTGCCCGGGAACGACATTTGGAGTGAAGGCACGTATACACTGACGGACGCAGCTGTAAGCAACCCGACGAGTATCTCGACAATGTATATCGATCAGGATTACCTGGAGACATTGGGAATCGAACTGATCGCCGGGCAGAATTTCAGGTCTATTTTCGCCAGCCGGTCCTATGACGGAGTCATATTGAACGAATCTGCCGCGCGACTCATGGGTATTGGAACCACGACCGGACAAAAGGTGCACATGAATTGGGGAGACCTCGTGGAATCAAACGGCACCATCGTGGGCATAGTGCGAGATTTCCATATCCGGTCGATGCACCACAAGATCGTACCACTGGCGTTACGCCTTAATATGGATCCAGGATATGTATGGCATGCTCCAGATCTCGTAATAAAATCGCGCCCCGGTACACTTCCTGCCGCTCTCTCATTCCTGCGGGAGAAATCCGCTGAATTGGCGCTCTCGGTGCATTTTCGTTATACCTTTCTGGACACCTATTTTGATTTCGATCAGTTATACCAGAATGAGACGCGACTGATGAAGGTATTCGGTTCGTTCTCGGTACTGGGGATCTTTGTCGCCTTTCTCGGGTTACTCGGGCTCGCATCTTTCACGGCGGAGCGTCGCACTAAAGAAATCGGTATCCGAAAAGTCCTCGGTGCGTCCGTTTCCACCGTTGTTGCCCTAATATCCAGAGATTTCATGTTCTTGGTGATTATCGCCATCGTCATTGCATGGCCGGTCGCGTATTTCGGCGCGGAAAGGTGGCTGCGGAACTTCGCCTATCGGGTCGAAGTCGGATGGTGGACGTTCCCGTTGTCAGGAGCGGTGGTGCTAGGTTTGGCGCTGTTGACCGTTGGATGGCAGGCCGGGAAAGCCGGCCGCGCCAATCCGGCCGATGTTCTGCGTCATGAATGACAATTGCAAATCCAGACAAACCGTTGTGTACTCGAACCTGCTACGTACCTTTTCGTTGTCGAGAGGCGTAGAGATGGTCTCATTGCAGTCACCGACATGACCGACTTGGTTTCTTCTGCGGCGATCTCTGTATCGTTTGCCGTGCCGTCGATAAGGCCTTCAACAGTCGCAACAGGGCCCACTTGCGGCGTAAACGACTCGGCACGCAAGGTGCATCTGGAGGTTTACCTTGCAAGGTCAGACTTCGTGCAATTGACATCACGAATTGCCAAATCGCCAGTGACAGTCGGCACGACACAGTAAGGTCGCAAGAGCCCATTCCCGAAAGACCTGCGCGAGAAAACTCGACTCACGCGAGTCTTCTACGACACCTCATGAGTGTCCATTTTCGGATATCACTGTATCATTATCAGACACTAACTGGTGGTCCCCTCGTCTTGTCCATTATATAACTCCCTGTAAAAATTGCACATAGTGATTTGGCACGGTTTTTGATTTTACTGGATTAATCTGTCATTTGCCGTATGTGTCAATTCTAGAGACCGCTACGCAGATCAATGGGTGTCGCCGGTTATGTTCCGAAACGTGCTTCTCATCACTGTTCGCAACATGCGTCGCTACAAGCTCTACTCGGCGATCAATATTGCCGGGCTTTCGGTCGGGATCGCGTGCTGCCTGATGATCGGGTTGCTGATAGAGGATGAATTTCGATACGACCGTTTTCACCGGAACGCCGACCGAATTTTTAGATTCTCGACATGGAATCGCCCATCGACTTTTGCGCATCTCGGCCCTAAGCTCGTTTCGGATTTTCCCGATATTGAACAGGCCGTCCGAGTTAAGCGAATGACGGGTACCCGGATGGCATTTCAGGACCGGGAATTTTCCGAAGAAGGGTTGTTGTATGCGAGCTCGAACTTCTTCGACGTATTCTCGTTTTCAATTGTTCAGGGAGACCCGGGTACCGCTCTGACGTCGCCTGATGCGATCGTAATCTCCCGGGACATGGCAAAACGCTACTTCGGCGACGTGGATCCCATGGGAAAGGCATTGAGAATACACGCAGGCTACTCATCTGAGAGAACGGTGAAGGTCACCGGCGTACTTGGCGAACTTCCGCGGCACACCCACTTTTCCTTCCAGGGACTGGTACCTTACGCAGCCTATCCTTACGGTGATTGGCAGCACGGTATCGCATACACATATCTTGTCCTCGGTGAGAACGCATTACATGGTAAACTGGCAGAAAAAATCAGTGTCTGGCTTCCGCATCAGTTCACACCAGACGATGCAGGCGACAATTCCGCTTCGCACGTACGGATGTCCAGTATGCCGTGCCGCCTTATGCCTCTTACAGATATCCACTTGCATTCCAATCTGGATGATGAACTCGGGGCCAATCGTGATATCAAGGAACTGTACCTGTTTGTTTCAATCGGTGTTCTCGTCCTGTTGATCGCCTGCGCGAACTATATGAATCTGGCGACGGCGCGTTCAGCCAACCGGGCGCGGGAAGCGGGTCTGCGCAAGGTCATGGGAGCGCACCGCAGGCAACTGATACGCCAGTATCTGGGCGAAGCAGTTATTGTTGCGGTAATCGCATTTGCCGCTGCCGTCATGCTTACGGAGATGCTTCTACCGATCCTGAACGGCGTCGTCGGCAGGTCTCTGGCGATAACCTACAGCGTACGCTTTCTTTGTACGTTGAGCGTGGGGGCATTGGTTGTCGGCATGCTGGCGGGGAGCTATCCGGCGTTTTTCCTTTCGTATGTCAGCCCCATTGTGATGATGAAGGACCTGTCAAGAGCTACACCCAGGAGCGCAGAATTTCGAAAGGGCCTAATCGTCTTCCAATTCGCAATCTCCATAGGTCTGATTGGGGTAACAGTCGTGGTGATGAGGCAGTTGCATTTCACTAAATACAAGAACCTTGGCTTTGATAGACGAAATGTCGTTGTACTCGCTACGCCGGAAATCGATAACGATTTGCAGCTTTCCTTACAGCGCCGCATCAGGGACATAGAGAACGAACCGAATCGAAACCTGAATATCCGCAGCGTGTCAATTGTAGCTGAAATCGAGAATTATGCGCGTTCATTAGAGCGCCGTGTCCGCACCATAAAGAGCGAACTGAAGCGAAACCCAAATATCCTCAGTGTGTCACTTACGACAGATGTTCCCGGTAAGGACTCAAGGAGCAGAAATGTGTATACGTTGATGGACGCGCCTGAAGGCAGACCGGCGGAAATCTACACAATGTATATCGATCAGGATTACCTGGAGACATTAGGAATCGAACTGATCGCCGGGCAGAGTTTCGGGTCCATTTTTGCGACCCCGTCCTATGACGGAGTCATATTTAACGAGTCGGCCGCCCGGTTGATGGGTATTGGTACAGAGACCGGTCAGACGGTACATATGAATTGGAGCGACGAAATCGAAACGACTGGCACTATCGTGGGTATTGTGCAGGATTTCCATATCCGGTCGCTGCACCACAAGATCGTACCGGTGGCGTTGCGCCTCAATATGGATCCAAGGGGTGTCTCGCAGGCTCTGGATCTCGTAGTAAGATTCCGCCCCGGTACTATTGTCGGCTCTCTCTCGTTCCTGCGCGACAAATGTGCTGAATTGGCGCTCTCGATACATTTTCACTATACGTTGCTGGACACGTATTTTGATTTCGATCAGCTATATCAAGACGAGACGCGAGTGATGCGCGTCTTCGGCGCATTTTCGGGACTGGCTATCTTAATCGCCCTTCTTGGACTATTTGGCCTTGCTTCATTTACCGTTGAGAGGCGCAGCCGGGAAATTGGTATTCGGAAAGTTTCGGGAGCATCCACTACCAGCGTTATTGCTGTTGTATCCGGAGATTTCGTCGTATTGGTGATCATCGCCGTCGCTATAGCTTGGCCTGTCACGTATTTTGGCGCAGAGAGGTGGCTAGAGAACTTCGCTTATCGGGTCGACGTTGGCTGGTGGTCCTTTGCGCTAGCGGGCGCATTGGCGCTAGGCTTGGCTCTGCTGACGGTGGTTTGGCACGCCGGCAAAGCCGCCCGCGCCAATCCGGCGGATGTTCTGCGGCATGAGTGATTTCGGGAGAGCGGCGCGAATCGGTACGTACTTGTATCTGCCGTTGTACTGATCCCAATTTGAACTGTGTATCAGTCCGATTTGCAGGATTCTGCAGATAAACGGCGCTTCGATCTACGCCACACGAGCGCACATTAGACCTGCGTTGATCCCCGCGAATCCCACGAAAGTTCCCACCGTATTTTCCAGATTCTACTACAAACGTCCCTCCACCTCCCGAACTTTCCCTCCCGTCCGGCCGTACGGCTCGCGAGCCTTAGAGTGTGAGTATTCGCCGGAATTCTGCGTTTTTCTATAATGCTCATAAAACGTTAAATATCAATAAGGTTTACATGCCTCTTCCCGGATTCCGGATGCAGAAACGGGGGAGGGGGGACTTGATTTTGGGGCGTTTTGAGACCATATTCCCTCAGTAGTTTTCGACGTTCTCAAGAGACGATGGTGTTAACCCGGCGAATCGACCGACAAGACAGGACACACCGCTATGCAACCGAATGAGATTTCCTCGAAATGGGCGCCTCGCGTGAGACAGGCTCGAATCCGGCGTCTCTATCGCTACGCCGGCATGGGTATATACGATGAAGATGCGCTCGATGACGTCGGGACGTCACTTTATGCGCGTAGTGCGGACATTGCGACTGTCGCCGACGCATTCCAGAATGGTCGGGTGGCGTGTCCCCAATGCCGGACACGAGTGCAGCGCCGAATAGATCCCCTCTACGGCCTGGGCTGGCACGGCGAACGTGGACGCTGGTTTCACTGTCCGCATTGCTCAAGCCGCCTCCTATGGACGGAGTGTCGAAAGGCGCTTCGCGAACAGCCCCGCTGTTTTGACTGCCGGAGATTGTTGAGAGGGGAAGATCCGTTACGGTGCGAATGTGGGAAGGAATGGGATCCCAGGGCGTACCACCGTTCCGTTGGATCCCGCGTCCGGCTTCCCTGTCCTTCATGCCACGGACTGATTCGCAAACCGGAGGGTTCCGGCCGTAAATGGCGAGACCGTCAATCCACGGATGAACGGTTGCGGTGTCCCAAGTGCCAGGGTAAAGCTCGGCACACTGGCGGGGAAATTCAATGTGACGGTTGTGGGTACAGGCGCAGGTGGAGGGATTATCGGAAAGGGCTCAAGAGACGCGACGAAAGACTCCAATGCGGTGGCTGCGGTCACGTCTTCACCTGGCAGGCCTGGCGCAAGAGCGCGAAGGCATTGACCACGGGCAACCCGCAGCCGGCGCGAGACTTCATGCGGTCCTGGGCGGCATGCGGTACTCCGGAACAGCGCATGTTGATGATCGACGCATTGCTGCAAACCCTGCACGGACGCGGTCCCCTGGCCCCGCTCTTCATCGATGGGGACCAGCGCAGTGTCCGGGCGCTACTCGATGACCTGGCGTCGCAGGTCCTTGCAAACGGAAGTCCGGATCGAAAGCTGGTAACCTGATGGTCGAACCAAATCGCTGGAACGAACGCGCCGAAACGGAAGAACGATGATCAGGAGAAGAGTCGTAAGGGCGGTGATGTTGACGCCGGACCGTCATGTCCTGCTGATGAGGGTGCAGGAGCCCGTATCCGGAATCGAGTTCTGGGTGACTCCCGGTGGAGGACTTGAACCGGGTGAGTCTGATGAGGATGCGCTTCGCCGGGAGGTCGCCGAGGAGACTGGCGCGACGAGATTCTCTGTGGATCGACTGGTCTGGACCAGGAGAGTTGAATTCACGTGGGACAACCGCGACTACAGCCAGAACGAGTACTTCTATCGGGTTCAGACGGACCCATTCGTACCCGTCATGGACGGGAATCCGGCTCAGGGCGAGGCCTCAGCCTTCCGCGAGTTCCGATGGTGGTCTGTCGAAGACATCGGCAGATCTGAAGAGACGTTTTCGCCACGCGACCTTCATTCCCTCCTTGAGAGTTTAACCCGGAACGGACCGCCTTGGAGACCGGTTGACGTGGACCAGTGAGAGGGAGTCGGACGCCGAATTCCGATCCGTAACTCCGCCACGCACATCAGGCTTGTCTTCGGCGGATTTTTTGTTGCCAGAGGTTAACAAATATGTTATCTTCCTAAGCGCTTAATTTCAGCGTTCAGACACAAAAAACGGACTGTCCGTATTCTCTTGAAACACCGTGCAAGGAGCCGGATTCATGAGTGATATAGAGCGGTATATTGCGCGCCGAAAACAGACCGATCCCGAATTTGCAGAGGGATTCGAGGAAGGGTACAAGGAGTTCGAATTCGGCGTTTTGCTTCGGCAGGCACGACAGGAAGCCGGTTTGACGCAGGAGCAACTCGCCAGGTTGATGCATACGAAGAAAACAGCGATTTCCCGCCTGGAGAACCGTGCGGGGGACATTCGGTTGTCTACGCTGAGAAAAGCCGCCAGGGCATTGGGTAAAGAACTGACTCTGAACCTGAAATAGCTCAGGTCTCGCAACAGGTGTTCGGCAATCCCATCGCGCCTTCATGCAAACACTCATTCTCGTAAAGCACTCTTTGCCGGAGATCGATTCGTCCGTACCCGCGAAGGAATGGCGACTTTCCTGCGAAGGGCGGCAGCGCGCGCGGATACTTGGTGAGCGATTGGACCGGTACAATCTGGATCTCGTAGTCAGCAGCAATGAACCCAAGGCGATGGAAACGGCTGAAGTTGCATCCGGCATGATAAAGATTCCGATGGAAGTTGTGGAAGGACTGCATGAACATGAGCGCGGTAACGTCGGCTTCCTGGAAGAGGAGCGATTCGAGCAATCGATCAGACGATTCTACAAGCAGCCCTCCGATCTGGTTTTCGGTGAGGAAACCGCTGATAGCGCGCATGTCAGGTTTTCGAAAGGCGTACGCAAACTTACAGACCGCTATCGGGAGGAAAACATCGCGATCGTCACCCATGGGACCGTGCTGAGCCTGTTCGTGAGCCGCAATTCAGAATTGGAACCGTTTGCTTTGTGGAAGAAGCTGGGACTGCCGTCCTGGGTCGTGCTTTCACGACCCGATTTTCGTCTGGTTGAGATTTGCACCGGCATTTGGGATGAGGAATCCAGTGGCGGGGGATGACCGCACAGCATCCTCGCCGTCGCATTCTACCGGGGGGCTCGGATTCAAGATCGTCGACGAAGATGATACTCACGTTCAAATGGTGAATCTGACAGGGTGAAACCGATCGGACTCGCCAGACCCACAACCCGATTTATACAGAAACTCTTGCAATCTGACGAATCAATGTATATACTCAGTATATACATTGTGGATCTTCGGAATTCAAGGAGGCAGCCGATGGTGACCAGAGTACAAAAATGGGGTAACAGCCAGGGACTCCGTTTCTCCAAAGAGATTATGACGGAAGCCGGAATCAACGTTGGAGATCAGGTCAACGTCTCCGTCAAAGATGGACAGATCATCGTCGAACCGTTGACTAAAGTGAGGGGGAGATACGATTTGCTCGAACTCGTTGCCAGGATGCCTTCGAACTATCGGGTCGAAGAAACGGATTGGGGAGCGCCCACAGGGAAAGAGGCCTGGTAGATGCCGGAATATGTTCCCGATAAAGGCGATTTCGTCGTTGTGAGTTTTGATCCGCAGCGAGGACATGAGCAGATGGGCCGTCGTCCCGCGCTGGTAATCAGTCGGACGTTGTTCAACAGACATACGGGTCTTGCGATGGTCTGCCCGATCACGAGCACCTTCAGGAATATCCCCTTTCATGTTTCCATTCCGGAAGGGCAGGCCGTCAGCGGATACGTTATGGTTGAGCAGATCAAATCAGTTGACTACAAGAGCCGGAACGTGAAACGGGTATCACAAGCACCTCAGTCCGTACTCAATGAAGTGTTGAGTATTCTGGATGCCTGCATTTATGACTCCACGTGAAGTCGCAAGAGACCGCATATCGCTGGAAATCCATGGAATATGACGCGCGAATTCGCGGATGCGAGGACGTTCATCGGCAAGACGGTCCGGGTCTCGGTCGATCGGCCGCTCGGATCCCGGCATCCTGATGGCGGGTTCGTCTATCCTGTCAACTACGGATTTCTCCCGGGCGTGCCGGCGCCTGACGGCGAAGGCCTGGACGCCTATATTCTGGGTGTCGCGAAACCGATCACGACCTTTACGGGCACATGCATCGCGGTCATTCGACGATCGGACGACGACGATGACAAACTCGTTGTCGCGCCTCCCGGCAAGGACTTTTCCGATGAACAGATCCAGGAGTTGACCAAATTCCAGGAGCGATTCTTCAAGGCATCGGTGACGCGAGAAGGTCGCGGCTCGTGAGGCTGGATTCAGTCATCTCGGCCTTGAAGTAGACGAGTCGCGTATTCAGTTGATCTGCGCGTGTAGCGCCCGAATCCGGCACCCCGTGTCCCCTCGGCTGGACTCCAAATTTCATCGGAACGAATGAAATGAGCACAGATCAGATTCATATCCGTGAAGCCATCACCGCCGACATACCCGCACTATTCGAAATCCGCACAGCGGCCACGGAAAACGCGATGACGGAGGCCGAACTGGCGGCGTCCGGAATAACGCCTGAGCGTGCCGCGGAACTGCTGCGGACCGATGGCAGGTGTTGGGTGGCCGAAGCCGGCGACCGTATTGTCGGATTCTGTATCGCGAACGTGAAATCGGCGTCCATTTGGGCGCTATTCGTCCTGCCGGCATACGAAGGCCTCGGCATCGGACGAAGGCTGCTGGAAGCAGCGGTTGACTGGCTGTGGAGAAGCGGAGCGGAGGCGCTTTGGCTGGAAACGGAAACAAACACCCGCGCCGAGGGGTTCTACGAACATCTCGGATGGAAACGCGGAGAGGTCGAACGGAAAGACGGCTATGAAGAAGTGCGGTATACCTTGAAGAAAAGCATCTCCACGTCGCTCGAAAGACGCTGTCACACGCTAGGTGAAACATCCTGCCCTATGAAGTTCGAACAACTCCCCTCAACCGTCAGAGAGGTCTGCCATGCCTTCGTTGGCGGTCTTGAAGATATTCTCAGTGCGAACCTGCACGGCATCTATATGCACGGAGCATCCGTATTTCCGGACTCGGGACCGATACAGGACGTGGACTGCCATGTGATCCTGGAAGACTCGCTGAGGGATGGGGTTACGGACGAAATTCTTCAACTGCAGAGGGATCTTTCGGAGCGCTTTCCGCCACTGGGTGAAGAATTGGACGCCTATTTCATCCTGTACGAGGATGCCGTCAAAACGCGTCCGCCGACCCACCAGTTGCAGCCCGAAATACGGGACGAATCATGGTCGCTGCATTGCGCGCATATCAGGGCAAAGCGTTTCATTACGCTCTATGGTCCGCCTCCTAAGAATATCTTTCCGGCGCCGTCGTGGGTCGAAATCACGACTGCTCTCGAGCACGAGTTGACGTTCATCCAGCAGAACCTTAAATACCCCGACTACTGCGTCCTCAACATGTGCCGGATTATGTTCAGCGTCCGGGAGCGTAACGTCGTTTTATCGAAGTTCTCATGCGGCAAATGGGCGAGTGACCGGTTCCCCGAATGGAAACCGCTGATCGACGCTGCAGTCGCGTCATACCAGGGTACGAAGACGCGTGATGAAGCCGAGTTGCTGAAAAATCAGGCTGAAACCTTTGTCGAGTTCGGCGAACGACGGATTCGCGAGCAGCTCCGGAACGCCTGATTTTACGGGCGCACGCGCCTGTCCAGAATCGGCCTGGTTTTTGGACCGCATCGGCGGCTCTGGCGGTCGAACGCATGCTCATGTTCATCCACGGGGTCACCTGCTGGACGAACGTGGGAGACGAAGCAGAAGTCCGAGAAGAATTGGAACGATAGAACACTTGTTATTCGATCCTGAAGACGGGGCTCGAAATAGCCGCATAGTCACGCGCGAACGAATCGTCCGCACCCGTAGTCCTCTCGTGGATCCGCCGTACCTCTGAACCGAGACCGGCCAGCGGCGCCGGCGATACCCATCTCCATAACCAGACCAATGAATATGCCAGGGACGAATTCGTCCTTGACAGAAGCAATGTGCTTGGTTACTTTTATAGCAAAAATGATATAATTGCAGGAGGGTTTCGTGCCGTTCGACTGGCTGCGGATCCGGGAGTTTAGACAAGCCGTTGGGATGACTCAACAGCAGTTGGGAGAAATTCTCGCTGTTCCCCAGTCCACCGTCGCCCGTTGGGAGACCGGCAGGATTTCGCCCAATGCGCAGCATATCGGCCTGATGTGCGATCTCGGCAGGGTGCGGTCCATCGGGCCGGATTTCTTCTTTCCGGCATATTCCCGGCTCAATCCGAGTAATAACTCACGTAAAACAAGGAGGTTAGATCAGTGACGCCCGCTATGTTCACGGACGCGACCTTTGAGACGGAGGTCATTTCCTCAGACCGGCCCGTGCTCGTCGACGTCGGGGCCAACTGGTGCGGCCCGTGCCGCCTTATCGAACCGATCGTAAAGAAACTGGCAGTTGAATACGCCGGGCGGCTGAAAGTCGGAAAGCTGGATTTCGACACATCCCATTCGTCAGCGGTCCGGTACGGTATACAGAGCCTGCCAACGCTCCTGCTCTTCAAGAGTGGAAACGTCGTGGACCGCCTGGTCGGCGCCGTACCCAAACAGCGGCTCGTCGATTCCATTGAGGAGATACTAACCGACGCGCGCCGATAGTCGCGTGGGTCCGTTGATCGTATTTTCGTTTCGGGCTTCCAACGGCCGCGGATACAGGACTCTCTTCCAGGGACACTGTATCCAGGGCTACATTGGAGTTCGATGTTTCTTGGCGTGACCAGGTGTCAGTTTTGGAAATCGCGGCGAAAAAGATCCCCGACATTGTGAAAAGGTCGGGGGTTCTTGTTGATTTTCGTCGTCTACGCTGATCGTTTGAATTTACATGCGTCAAGAGTACACTGCTCAACTGGAGGGGAATATGCTGGAGCGACACGATGGAAAGGTCGTGGACATCAGCAGACCCGTATTTCTTGATATTGAAACCACAGGTCTTTATGAAGACGATGAAATTGTGGAGATTGCGATAGCTGACTACGATGGCCGTGAAATTATGAATGAATATATAAAACCGGTCTATGCTGAATCCTGGCCGGAGGCTCAAGGGATACATGGAATCAGTCCACAGACGGTTGCGAATTCTTCTACATTCGAGGATCAGGTTCCTGCAATAAAGGCCGCGATTCGTGATAGAGTCGTGGCGGTATATAATGCGGAATTCGAGCTGCAATTTCTACCTTCGCACGTAGTGGTGGCTGCAGATCTGTTTGTGTGCGTAATGGAACTGTATCGTGAGATTCGTGGCCTTCAAAAATACGTAAAGAATACATATCGATTGCAGAATGCGATGGATTGGTGCGGTTATCGTAAATCACAGACACATCGGGCCATGGAAGATAATATTGGTACTATTGCTGTATGGAATAAGTTGCGAGAACAAGAGGGCAACGGTTTCGAAAATAGGG
Source organism: Candidatus Latescibacterota bacterium (assembly GCA_965116875.1). Classification (GTDB taxonomy): domain Bacteria; phylum Latescibacterota; class UBA2968; order UBA2968; genus JAAXHE01. The sequence continues at coordinate 5,289,011 of OZ220733.1, read as the reverse complement.
TGCGTCGGCATTGTTATTATGTCTATTAGCAGGTCCTTGATCGTGGCGTCGTGTGTTTCAGTTGAATGAAAAAAAGCAGTAGCAATACGCATTATCTCTACCTTCAATAGTCCAACGTCGGCTAACGTTCATCCAACATGAGGATGCCGATCACCGATGGCAAAACTGGTGTTCGTTATCCCGGTCAAGCTCGTACAAACCGCCAATTAATCTCAATTCCGCACAAGCCGCAACGCGGCACCGCGACGAAACCTTTCGAAACGGGCCGAAATGGTCATCATGAAGGACATTTTTTCCGTTCACGTACATTGTCCTGGTGTATCCTGGTAATCAGCAGTTGAATCGCCTTTATTCACTCACACATATACGAATTATCCTCCCAGAAAAATGACGAATCAAGGTTAAAGACACCTTTCGAACCTCATCCCTGAGAATCCCACGGTTCTCGGACAAAAGTGATTGCAATCCCCAAAGGAAAAGCCCCCGTCATCACGTGGAGGCTTTTGCAGGGACCGCATTGAACGAATTTTGATCAATTCTTTTCAGATGAATAGGGAGGAGGTTCCTTAAACTGCACCCCCGCTTCCTCCTGTTCTCTAATCCATTGGAGCACTTCTTTTCTTCCCTCCTCTCGCCCCTCTTCTCGCCCTTCTTCTCGCTGCCGACGTCGTATTTCCGCCAGGACGCCTAACATGGCTTCACCTCCTGCAAGGATAACAAATGCACCGGTTACCGAAAACACAACCATAGATTCCAGCGCTTTTATGAATTCAGCGTTCCCCGAATAGAACCAACTTCCCAATGCACCGACAAACAGCAAAACCATCAGTCGCTCAAACCACTTTCTGTTTCCAATTGTCCAAATCTCGTTCCGGGACATAACCTCCTCTCAAATTTAACCAAAATATCACCGCTGTTCAAGATCATTTGGAAAAGACGATTCTGGACAGGGGTTCTGGAATTTCTTAAATTTTCTCTGGCCACAAACGGACTTGATTCACTACGAAAGTCGCGAAAATGCGCGAAATGTACGGATGGAGAATCGTCCACAGCCATCAGCGAAATGTATCCTTCACGCTTTAGCCCGAAAGTTATGCAGAGGAGGCCGAAAGGCTGGCCAGACGTCCGCGCACAGGTTCGTCTTCAACGGGCATGTGCTACACGTCGAATCGAGAATATGGGAGATTCTTCGACTCCGCTCAGAATGACATGTTTTGCAACAAACGTGAACCCATGGCAACCTGGTTTTCGTTATCCGGGTCAACCCCGTGCATAATCGCCAATCGAATCCACTTTTCGATCCTCATCTCTCAGGAATACCACGGTTCTTGGACAGCAGTGAATAGTGTAGAAAACCTTTGCTCAAATCGAGATACAAGATGTTGATATTCGTTCGCCCGGGGATTGAGAGTGAATTTAGCGGGATTTCAGTTTGGGATCAAGAGTTGTTTCTTATAAGATATTTATTATCAATCTCATATTGACAACAGGCGTCGTTCTTTCAGTACATTTGCACCGGCCGGTATTGTCATCCTGACAGTTCTATCGTGCAAACTGCGTGCCGTCGAAACGCGCCCGCGTCCCGCATCGTCAGGAGTCAGCTGTGATCACGTATGTAACGGATACAACGAAGTGGGAAGACTGGCAGCGCGGCTACCGGCTGGGCGTGATCCTGATCCTGCCGCCTCGCGACGTCTCGCGGGAGATAGACCTTCTGCGAGAACGGTACGATCCACGTTCGGCGGCATGGTGTCCGGCGCATATTTCGTTGTCCGATCCACTAAGCCGAGAAATGAGTCCCGCGCTTGCCGACGAAATCCGCGGCGTCCTATCGGATGTCCGGCCGTTTAAACTTCACTATGACAGACTGTATGCCTCCCCGCGGCACGCCGGTGTCTCGTATCGCATGACGCCGCGGGAGCCGGTCGAGCGACTGAAGGATGTCCTCCACGCCACGTCGGGCTTTGCTGACGAAGCCCATCGCAGACGCGACATAGCCCCGCACATGACCATCGCCGAGTTCATTTCAATTGATGAGAGCCTTGAACTCTGCGCGAGTCTCCAGGATACGGCCCCCACCGGCTCCTTCATGTGCGACCGGTTGGCATATATGGTCCCCGACGGAAGCTTCCGGTTCCAGAGGAGGTTGACGTTCCCCCTTGGTGATTCAGCGCAAAAGTCCTAACTTGCCCCCGCGGGATCGTTTCCTAAACCTACGACAGGATTTGCCGATCTTAAATTGCAGGATTTCGACGGTTCCAGCCTTTGATGTTTTTTCCTGCCCATCCTGTCCATCCATGTATGTTCAAGCTTTGTGAATTATATGACTATGCCGGGCGCGGGGAGGAAGTCATGATCATCGACCGAATCGAAGTCATCCAGATCGAAACGCCGCGCTTCTACGGTCAAATTTCCGGACACGTGCTGATCCGGGTCCACGTGGACGACGGCCCGATCGGCCTCGGCGAAGCGTCGGACAGCAAGTGCGCGGACGTGCCGGCCCTGGCGCGGCAACTCAACGAGCAGTTGAAAGGCCGCGATGCCCGCTGTATCGTCGAGATCAACGACTTCGCCCGCGCCCGGAACTGGAACACCACCGTCTCCAATCCGCACGTGGCCAGCGCCGTGGACCTGGCGCTCTACGACCTCAACGGTAAGGTACAGGGGGTACCCGTGTACCAGATGCTCGGCGGCAAGGTGCGCGAAGCCCTCCATTGCTGCTATCCGATCTTCGGATTTCAAGTGCTGGAGGACTTCGAACGCGCCGGGTCGTACCTGCAGCGTCTGGTGGATCTGGGCCACCATTTGTTCCGTTATTACGTCTCCGGCGACGTGGATCTGGACGACCGCTACCTCTCCGAGATGAAATCCAGACACGGCGACCGGATCCGGCTCAAGTCCATCGACTTCTCGGGCCGGTTTCGCGACTGGCAGGAGGCGCTGCGCTACGTCGACAGGCTTCGGCGTCACAATCCATACCATTTCGAACAGCCGACGTACGACATGCGTTCCAGCGCACAGTTCACGCAACGCGTCGACCTGCCGGTTACCTGGCATATCGGTTCCCTGCAGCAGGCATATGAGGCGGCCGAACGGGGCGCATGTACGGCGTTCAACGTGGCCTGCGTGTCCGGTGGGCCCACACACGTTAAGCGCATCCTGGCGGTGGGGGAGGCGGCGGGCCTGCCGTGCCTGATCGGCACCGACCAGGAGTCCACGCTGGGCATGAGCGCCCAGATTGCCGTGGGCATCACCTCTCCCCAGGTCCGGTTGCCGTGCGATCCGATGGGGCCGCTGCTCTACACGGCTTCGCCGGCCAGCGAACGCGTGAGGGCCGAACGAAGCTATCTGACACCGCTCGAGGGCCCCGGTCTGGGCGTGGAACTGGATGAAGACAAACTGGCAGCACTAACCGTAGCGAGGGCTTGAACGATGGAGAGTCACCTTGAGATCACCGACGACCAGTTGGCGCACTTCGAGCGAAACGGATTTTTCCTCATCCCGAATCCGCTGGGGGCGGAAGGCGTCCGCAAAGTCGACAATCGTCAGCAGGAAGTGGAACCGGAATGGGAGCGCACGGAGTTCCCATCGGGATGCAACCGCCTCGCATGCCAGTTTCTGATGCTCGGTGAACCCGTACTGCAAATGGTGGAACGGCGGGAGTTGGTGGATGCGGCGCGGCGGATTCTGGGCGTCGAACAGGTACATGTGGGCGCATGCGGTATCGGCGACGCCTCGAAAGCGGAAAGGGCCGGCAGGCGCCAGGTCCCCTGGCACGCGGACGGCAGCCCGGAGGTGAGGCAGGTGTCGTTCCGCACCGCCCTCGACCGTCACGACGCCAGCAACGGGCCGCTCCGGGTGCTGCCCGGCAGCCAGCACCGGCCTCCGGAGGACGTCAGCGCCGAACTTCTGCAACTCGAACTGGCCACCGGTACCCACGACGACATGCCCTCGATGTTCTATGCCCGCCACCCCCACGAAGTCGAGGTCGTCCTCGACCCTCGATGGACGCTGGTCTGGACCCCTTCCTGCTGGCACGCCACGGGCCTCAAGACGGCCGCGGGGCCGCGCCGCGCGATGGGCTGGAACTACTTCCCCGCCGGCGGCCGCAAGCGCGATCTGGCGGCCATCAAACACGTCCACCCGGACTGGCAGGACTGGTCCGGGGCGCGGCAGCGCCTCTGGGGCCTTATTGACTGAGGGTCGCGCCCGATGCCAATCCTGATCTATATCAACGGTTCGATCAATTCCGGCAAATCGACCATAGGCAGTCTTCTGACGGAAGATTTGGGCGAAACCGTTCACGTCGAAGTCGACGAACTGCGGCACTTCGCCGATTGTCTGAGTCTGGCGGAAGCGTGCCCTTATTGCGTGGAGGATGCGGCGACGCTGGCGAGGCGCTGGCTGTCGCGCGGGTTCAACGTGGTGGTTACGTGGCCGATTTCACATTGCGACTACGCGGTCTTCGAACGGGAAGCGGCGGACGCCGGCGTTTCCATACACGCGTTTACGCTGCGGCCGGCCCTTGACGTGGCCATATCCGACCGGGGTCAGCGACAACTGACTGATCGCGAACGGGCCCGCATCAGGGATCAATATCGAATGCCCCATATCGATCCCGGTATCGGAACGGTAATCGACAACAGCAGTCAGACACCCGCCGAGACGTTGGCTGCCGTCCGCGCCACTCTGGGAGTTTAGTCGTATCGGCAGTGGAGCTGGAGAGCATCGCGCCTTCCGTAAACAAACCCGGAACTCTGATCCGATGACGAAGCCTCTCGTCCATAAAGCATTTGCGTTCATCATAAGATATGGGGCGGATGAGCGATGCAAATTGCTGGTTCTTGAACTCAAATCCGTCGGTTACGAATACTATCGACTTCCGGGCGGGAACCTCGAAGGCAATGAAACGCCGCTTCAGGCCGCGCATCGGGAAACCTTTGAAGAGTCGGGAATCGAAAATCTGCGTTTCATCCGGAAAATCGGGACGACCCGATACTTCAAACCCTACATCCAGTCGGACGTGGAACGGACGGACTACCTGTTCAGCGCCGGTTCTGACTTGCCGGACGAGTGGGAGCATATCGGAACGGTGGGTCCGGAAGAGGGCGTCGTATTCGCTTATTCATGGATTTCCCACGATTCCATAATGAGGGTGGATCCGGAACTGCGGACGTTTTTGACGCGTGACCGTATCCCGGAACTGTTCAGCCGTGGCCCCCTGCTCGGTCTGAATCGAGGAGAGGTTTCCGTGGCGCCTTATCGGGAAGAATGGAACACCCTGTTCAAATTGGAGAAGGAGAATATCGAAGAAACGATCGGGGACTACGTCGAGGATATCCAGCACGTCGGCAGCACGTCAATCCCCGGCGTGGCCGCGAAGCCCGTACTGGACATTGCGGTCGCCGTCCGGGACTTTGACGAAGCCAGGATCTGCATAGAACCCCTGGACGGAATCGGGTACGAGTACAGGGGAGAGAACAGCATCCCGCGAAGACACTTTTTCCGGAAGGGAGTCCCGCGCTCCCACCATATTCACATGTTCGAAAAAACGAGCGCGGATTGGAAAGAAATCATCCTGTTCAGGGACTGTTTGAGATCGAACCAGGGCCTTGCGGACGACTACGTGAGATTGAAACGGGACCTGTCCCGCCGATATCCAATGGACCGGCAGTCTTACCAGGCCGGTAAAGCCAGGTTTATCGAGGCTGTCATCAAAGCGGCCGGGGAGAGAGGTCGGAATGAGGCGGTGAGAGGGTAGAAGGGAAAAAGAGGAAGGAAAAAGGAAGAAGGATGAAGGATGAAGGAAGAAAGGCGGGGAGACGGTAGAGGGAAGACGGGAGAAGAAATCCTTGCGTGGTATGTAATTCCTCTTTGCCGCCGGCAGAAGAAGAAACCTCACGAGGCAGGTAATGTCTCCAGTCTACCGGCTTTCGTCTGACCGATTCTGGCCAACAGCTGATGACTCCGAATGATCGTGGAGGATCTGTGAATGGATTCGAACTGTCGGAGAGGTTCTTTCGCAGGGTCGGGCTTCCCGAAATCGAGCGGGGACTGCCAGAGTGTGTGCGGAGACTGGCCGTCGGCGTGAGCTTGGGCTCGCAGGCACACAAGAACGACGACGAAGTATCTCGCGACCACGGCTGGGGTCCGGGATTCACCGTATGGTTGGCCAAAGACGATTTCGGCAGTTACGGTGGTCCTTTGCAGGAAATCCTGGATACACTACCTCAGGAGTATAATGGATTTCGGTGGGAGAATGAACCTGAAAAGACCTGTCGTGTCTTCGAACTTGGCGACTATACGGAAGCGACCGTTGGATTCCGGAAGCCGCCACGATCACCGAAGGACTGGTTGCGCATACCTGAACCGTACCTCTTCGAACTGACTCCAAACCGGCTTTATCACGATGAACCGGGCATTGTCAGCGCACGCCTTAATGCGTTTTCCAGGTATCCGGATGATGTATGGAGGCATCGAATGGCGGCCTGTCTATCCTGGTGCTGGGAGTGGGTTCGAAAGCATCTCTTCAGGGCCGAGGCCCGGGGAGACGCCGTAAGCGCGTTCAACTATTGGACCAGATTCGCGGAGTACGCGATGAAGGTTGGCTTTCTGATAAATCGACGATATGCGCCCTATCACAAGTGGCTTTGGGCGGAATTCAATAGGCTTGGAGGTACGCCGGACAAGGTTTGCACCGTTCTCAGGGAGGGATTCGAAAGGTTGGGTGACAGGCGAGAGTTGGTGGAACGTATCGAGACGGTCTACATGGATGAACTCGAGAATCTCGGATTTTCTCCCGCCGCCCCATCTGCGAACAGAAGTAAGTCGTACCCGGACAACAGATTGTTTCAATTTGCGCGGGAAATACGCAACTGTGTTGTGGATCCGGAAGTGAAGAACCTGAATTTGAGAGAGGAAATCGCCCATCCGGCAACGAGGTCCGGGTGGATGTGGTTACGCTAGACAGTAAACTGCGGACAGTGTCCAAATCGATATTTCAGGTGCCCCTAAACCCACCAGCGGCAGGAAACCTCTCCCGTCTACCGGCTTACGTCTGACCGATTCTGAGACCTTCCCCCTAACCCCCTTCCTGAGAGGAAGGGGGAACGGCGACGGGTTGATGTCCTGGGCATACAAATGTGCCGGGTGGCGATTTCCTATCAATCCGAGTGTCTATCAATGACCGGCCCGCGACGTTTGCCTCTCCTCCCTCTCTCCCGGTGGGAGAGAGGGCCGGGGAGAGAGGTCTGCGGGGCTGGGTGGAGGGGTAGCCTTTGATCTTGCCTTTAGCTGATGGCTGACGGCTGATAGCTGATCGTTTTTTTCGAGTCTTCGTATGAGTTGACTGTCGTCCCAATGATTTCCGGTCCGGATCTGCACGTCTATGTCCAGCGAATTTGATTTCGGGGGAGCCGTTCCCGCCTGGGGGCGGAGCGCGGCCGAATACGAGGCGTTCTTCGCATTGTCGGACGTCCCGTCGTCCGCGCGGGTCCTGGACTGCGGAGGTGGGCCGTCGTCGTTCGCGGCCGAATGGGGCGGGAAGGGGCGATTCGTCATCGCCGTCGATCCCGTATACAGGTTTTCCGGCCACAAAATCGAGGTGGATTTCCAATCCACGTCCGCGCGAATGCTCAGGGGTGCGCGAGAGGCGTACGCACGGTTTCGCTGGGACCACTATGGAAGTCCCGAATCGGTCGTCAGGCTGCGCCGCGACGTCCTCACAACCTTCCTGCGCGACTTCCGCTCGGCTGCCGCGAGCGGCCGCTACGTATCGGGAAGACTGCCCGATCTGCCCTTTCGGTCAAAAACCTTCGATCTTGTCCTCTGTTCCCACCTGCTGTTTCTGTACTCCGCGGAGTTCGACAGCGAGACTCACATATCGCACCTGCGGGAAATGCTCCGGGTGGGTCGCGAGGTCCGGGTATTTCCGTTGTTGGACATGGCGGGCAAAACATCGAGGCATCTGGATCGCACGATTCAGAAGATGCGGGATCGCGCGGACGTCGAGGTGGTGCCAGTAGCGTTCGAGTTCCGTCGGGGCGATACAAACATGCTGCGGCTGACCAAAGGGCCATGAGAGGGAAGAAGGAAGAAGGAAAAAGGAAGAAGGAAAAAGGCGAGCAGAAGGAAGGGGGAACGGCGATGGGTTGATGTCCTGGGCATACAAATGTGCCGGGTGGCGATTTCCTATCAATCAGAGTGTCTATCAATGACCGGCACGCGACGCGTGCCTCTTCTCCCTCTCTCCTGGTAGGAGAGAGGGCCGGGGAGAGAGGTCTGATCATCGCCTTGCATTGCGCCTGAATTCGATATAACGTGTACCGCTTAACGTATATAGTTAAACGAGTTACATTTAAGATAAACCATTAAATGAAATTCGTTTAATGTAATACATTTAACGTATTTTATTTAACGAATCAAATTTAGTACTTGTCATTTAACGGAAAACGTTATAAAATATCGTATTGTGCGATCCTTCGAAAATCGGGGGTTCCGGCGCCGCCTGTGACGCTACGTCACGCAGGAGAATCATCCATGTCTGCTGGAGAAACGGTTCCCGTTCATCCCGGGAGAATATTGCAGGAACAGTTTCTCGATCCGATGGATCTCAGCCAGAACCAGTTGGCGCTGTCCATCGGGGTACCGCCCCGCCGCATCAACGAGATCGTCCTCGGCAAACGCGGCATCACGGCGGATACGGCGTTGAGACTCGCCCGGTATTTCTACACCTCCCCCCGATTCTGGATGAACATTCAGACGAACTTTGAACTGGAAGTCGCCGAGGAGACGCTTGCGGAACGGCTGGACCGGGAAGTGCGTCCGCACATCCGCGGCGGGTAGACTGAGGTTTCCAATTACCACGTCAGATATCGGTACGAAACTTGCAGGACAGGACTCAAATATGTCCGGACTTCGCGTGATGAGCTTCAACCTTGCCGGCGGGTACGACGAACATGAGCCGGGAAACGCATGGATCGGTTCCGGGCGCTCTGCACTGGTCTGCGAGGTGGTCGATGATACGTCCCCGGACCTCATCGGCTTCCAGGAAACGCAGTGGCCGAATTTCGCCACGTTTGGCGAGGTCCTTGTGGCGTACGACAGCTTCCAGGGCCCGCACGCGAACGATCCGCCGCATCTATTCAACCCTGTCTACTGGCGGCGAGAGCGGCTTCAGCCACGCTCAAGGGGCGGATTCTGGATCAGCGATACGCCGGAGAAGTACTCGAGGTCCTGGGAGTCAGCCTGCGTCCGGACCGCGACGTGGGTCCGTTTTCACGACCTCGCGAAGGGCACCGATTTTCTTCACGTCAATGTCCACCTGGATCACATCAGCGAACCGGCCAGGATCGGAGGCGCATCTCTGTTGGACCGGTGGATGTCCAATGCCGCGAGTGACGGAGAACTTCAACTCCTGACCGGCGACTTCAACTGCAATCCGTGGACCCCGGAGGTGGAGGATGCGACGGCAGCCGGTGGCACCATCACGGACGCGGTACACCGAATCCTGCTCGCTGAGGGCTTCGAGGATGCGTTCCTGTGCGCCGGCCTTCGCGACGGAATGGCGTCGAATACCTATCACGGTTATGAGGGAACAGCGTACGACCTGCGCCTCCATCACCTGTCCTGGCGTCTGGACTGGGTCCTGTTTCGAGGCGAGGGACCGCAGGTCGACGTGGAGAAGTCCGAGATCGTCCGAAGCCACCGGGGTCCGCTTTACCCCAGCGACCACTATCCGGTCGTTGCGGAACTGGACTGGAAGTGACGGGCGGCGTCTGATCGATTAATGCTAGGTGCGGCCTTCTGCCAGCGCGACATTTGCAGGTGCACAATACCTGAGAGGAAGCGATATGGAAAAAATCGACTTGCGCGCCTACCGTAATGCGTACCGTTGGCGGGTCGAGGAGACCGAAGAATCCGTGTTTTTGATCGACGCTGCACTGCCGGACCCGAATACTGAAGATTTGAAATGGCTCATTGGACACTCCGATCATCTCTATGGTCGAATACGATCAGCATTGAACGCGGCAGCAGAATCCATCAAGGAAAGAGAACGCAGGGCACGGGTCAACGTCTGGATCTACTCGCCCGAAGTACTCAAAACGTCCGGACTCGTGAAGAAGGATACGCCGCATATGTTCTACGGTACCGCCAGTTCTGTTGGGGTGCATCTGGTCACTTTGAACATGGCGTGGAATGATCCGCAGGTTCTCGATCACGTGACCCACGAAATGATCCACTATGTGTGGTCGGTCAATGTCGGGGAGGCGCCTTCGCTGCTGAATGAAGGTATCGCAACCTATTTTGAATGCGTCCTGTCCACCGATGCGGCGGTGGGTAGAGCGAGAATTAAATCGTCCTGGCAGAAGTATGCCGCTGCGACGGCACCCGGTTTTTTGCGAAGACTCTGCCGGAACGATTCCTTCTGGTCGACGCGGGCGGCCGGCAATCCGATGTATAGCGTTGGCGCGGAACTTGTCGCTTTCCTGTTGGACAACTACGGAATGCAGAACTTGAGGCAGATATTCCTGAGATCGCATTTTGACGACGATCATCTCGACCGCCACATCCAGGAGGTGATCGGCGAGTCAGTTGACGAAATCGAACAACGAATAACACGTCGTACGGGCCTGGCGTGAAGAATCCGCGCAATTGAAACAGAACAAGCAAGTCACGATATCTGACCTTCTCCCCCGAGAGTATTGTTTAACAACCATATATGTCACTCATTCCAGGTGCGGGAATGAGAGCTGAAAGGGGGACCCAATTGAGTGAATTGTCAGACAGAGAGTGTATGCAAATGCTTCGACTTCGAACAGGTCGAAGACATCCACGTCGCTGAAACGAGCCGGATTCCAGGATCTGGAGGAGGGAATCCCGTATCCGGCGGGAGATGGACCAGGAAAACATGGGGTCGGAAATCACAACGGAAAGCGCCAAATCGGATATGCGAAGGGTCTGCATCATCGGTTGCGGGGGATCGGGAAAGTCGACGCTGGCGGTCAAGCTCGGAACCCTGCTGGATCTGCCGGTCGTACACCTCGACGCCGTTCATTGGAGGCCGAACTGGGAAAAGCCGCCCCGGGACGTCTGGCGGTGCGAACACGGGGAACTCCTCGAGCGCGAGACGTGGATACTGGATGGAAACTACGGCAGTACGATGAGAGAGCGGATTGATGCAAGCGACACGGTGGTCCTCCTTGCGCTGTCTCGATTCACCTGTCTGTATCGCATCGTGAAAAGATCGTTCACTCATCTGGGACGCAGCAGACCGGATTTGAATCCCGGCTGCCGGGAGCAGTTGCCCGACCGGGAATTCCTGGAATGGGTCTGGAACTACAACAGGACGCATCTGCCGGGGATACTCGATGACCTGGAACGGGTCAGGAATGACAAGGACGTTGTGATTTTGCGGTCGCGAGCCGAGGTTACACGGTTCCTGGATGTTTTGAAGCGTGAAACCCGTTGCGGTGCTGACCTCGATGTAAGTGGCTGCGCCTGACACGCATTGCAGCGGCACAGCCCAATGGTCCATTGGACCGGGGTTTGAGAACAGGGTTCCGACAGACGAAAAATCCATACGTTTCAACTGAGAAACGCCACAACCATCTGGGGGGAACATGTCGACGTATGAGATTGTCTATCAGGAGGATGCAAGAGGCGTCAATTGGAAGGACCTGGCGGAAGTCTACACGCGGGCTCCACTTGGCAAGCTGGATCCCGGTAAACTTCGTCACGCGTACGCAAATAGTGACGTCTGCTGTTTCGCCTTCAGCGGAGAAGCGCTGGTAGGGGGTGGACGGACGATTTCGGACGACGAGGCGCCTGCGACCGTCTGCGAACTCGTGGTTGCGCCGGAACATCAACGGCAGGGTGTCGGCAGGGCGATCTTGAGATCGATCCTCCGCAAACTGGCCGTTCCCAAAGTGATCCTTGCGTGCGTCCATGGACAGCAGGACTTTTACCGGCGAGAGGGTTTTCTCAGCCACAAGTCGGTCATGGCGCTGTACGCCAACACGCAATGGTTCGTCGATAACGGAAATCTGGAATCGGGTGACCTTGCCAACGGCGCCGCGGCATATTCCGATTGACGCGTCACACTCTCGTGTCTTTCTACTCAGGAGGTTTCCGATCAATGGAGCTGGTAGGATCCAGATTCCGATGGGGGGATGCGATCCTTTATCGGGAGCGTGACGAGAACGGCCGGATCATCGACGTGAAGCCCGTCACCGTCGTCGAGGATTCCAACGCCAGGATTGTGCTATGGCTTCCGTTGGGGACGCCGACGAAGAAGCCCGAGTTTTCGGTAGACGCTCCCGACAAACCGCGCGACTGGGTGAACCGGCCCTGGACGCTTGTGGATTCGGTCTGGCAGTGGGCGGAGCTTCTGATCATCGTCCGTCCGGGCGAATTCCGCGCAACGTGGGTGCGGTGGTCTGTCGATGGCGTATTTCAGGGCTGGTACGTCAATCTTCAGAGCAGGTTGACTCGCACACGGCTCGGCTTTGACTTCAGAGATCACCAATTGGACATCATTGTGGATCCGGAACGAAGCTGGGTGTGGAAGGACCGGGATGAACTCGATCTCGCGGTCAGCCAGGGTCGGATGACGCCGGGAGCGGGCAGGGCTGCGTTGAACGAAGGAAGACGCGCCGTTGACGAAATAGAGGGTCCCGGCGGGGTGTATACGGAGGGGTGGGAGAACTGGCGCCCCGACAAAACGCTGGCACGACCTCGGATGCGGGAGGACTGGGACGACCTCTCCATGTACGGTTAGCATTGATTGGAAAAGATCAGATGACCCCGTGCCGCAAATTGCCACATTGTGGCACCACGTGGCCGCCCGAAGGTGCTAGATTCGGTACGGCAAATCGGCAATTTTCGGTACGACCAGGAAGCTTCAGGAAATAACCTTGATTCGAATTTTTCGGGGATCTGAATGTCGAATAAATACAGAAAAACAAAGGCGAATTGACGTCAAAGGTCCCGTTCACTGGATGTGAACGGGACCTCTACCCCCGGCACCTCAGAAGCGGGTAGACGGTAGAGGGGAGAGATTTCCTGCCCTGTGGAGTTTCTTCTCCCGCCGGAGGCAAGATGGAATAGAGTATCGGGCAAGGGCTTCTTCTCCCGTCTTCCCTCTACCGTCTCCCCGCATTCAGGCTTTTTGTGGTAAATTAACGGTTGTCTTCTTTCGAATTCAGGTTTACACCCGACCAGGCTATCCATGGATGACGTGAGCGACATACGCGAGTACTACAACGCAGGATGGGACGCCGAGGACGACCGGCTCTCGCGCCACCGGTTGGAAGCCGATCTGACGTGGCGATATCTGGATCTGTACCTCCCGCCTCGCGGCAGGCTTCTTGAAGTCGGATTCGGTACCGGCTTTTATACGTTTACCCTCGCAAGGCGGGGATACCGGATTACGTCAGTGGATCTCGCCGAAGCGTTCGTTGTTCGATGCAAGGCGAGGGCCGAGTCGCTCCGGCTTGCAGAACAGACCGATTTCCGGACCGGCGATGCACGCACCCTGGACGGGGTTCCGTGCGGACAGTTCGACGCCGTCCTCCTGATGGGCCCACTGTACCATCTGGTGGATGAGGCTGATCGGACCATGGCACTGAGATCCGCTTTCGAGCGCCTGAAGCCCGGTGGCGTGGTCCTTTCAACGATGCTCTCCAGGTTCGGTGTGATTGGAGACCTGATCAGGAAAAACCCGGCGTGGATTGAGAATAATGATGAGGTCCGGTCCTTGATCGGCAACGGCCATCGGCCAATTGATGCGCCGCGCGGCGGCTTCCGCGGGTATTTCGTTCGCTATGAGGAAGTTGCCCCCATCCATGAGCGTGCGGGATTCGTTACGCTGGAGATTGCAGGGCTGGAGCCGGCGATCTCTTCGCACGATGAAAATTACAATGACCTCAAGGGTAAGCAGCGGGAACTCTGGGAGAATCTGCTGTTCGAGATCAGTTCGGAGCAGAGCATCGTGGCTTCGTCCAGCCACATCCTCTACATCGGGCAGAAGCCGGCCGATTGACGGCTGGTGTTGTGTTTGACATACGACCGTGAGTCCCCCGGCAGGCATCCCTTCGACCTTTCGACAGGCTTAGGGCAACACTAAGGAAGCGGCGTCTGCCATCCGAGCCGCTCCCTGAGCCTGTCGAAGGGTCGGCGAGGGGCACCTAAAGGCGGCCAACAGATTACGTAATACGGGCATTTCGACATTTCGACACCCTTCGACAGGCTCAGGGATCGAGCTCAATGCAGGCATGCTCAATGACCACGTTTCGAAAGACCGCTCCCACATGCCAACGAGTCCACGCCGGCGGGTGCGTTCTACGAGGACGTGGGACTCAGGCAGCACGGATACTACAAGTTTTATTGCGGGACCCTGAATGCGGATTCTGAGTAGAGCGTCGCAAAATGCAACCGTTCCCTGCAGGGCACCGTTCGGTTGCGTTTCCACAGAGGAACAAACAGGTGTTGGGATTCGGTCACGCAAATGGAAACTTCCGGGATTCCCGGGACGTTAAAGATCAAGTCCACGACGTATCGAAAAACCGGCACGAGGAGATTCCTATGTTGAGGCGAATCCGCGTGAGCCTTCCCATCGCGCTGGCCGCCGTGTGCGTCCTTCTTCAATGCAGCGAACCCGATAATTCCTCTTCGTCGGCTTCTGCGCCGAAATACACCGGCGATCTTGCCGAATTGAGTTCGCGTGCAAAACTCAGGGCGATCGTCCCGCTCGAACCAATCGCCTATCTGCCGCGGCATGGTCAGCACGTCACGATCGCTTACGATATCGCGCGGGAGCTTGCGGAGGCGCTGGAATTGCAGCCGGTTCTTGTCAAGGTGGGAGATTTCTCCTCAATCATGGGGAAGTTGCTCGAGGGTGAGGGCGACCTGGTTGTGGCCAGCCTGACCATAACGCCCGAACGCCAGAAGCAAGCCGCGTTTTCGGTCCCCTATATGTACGTCGACGAATATCTGGTCACCAAAACGGGCGACAAACTTCCACAGACGGTCGATGACCTTGCGGGCATGGAAATCAGCGTGCGGCGTTCGAGCTCGTACTATCAGACGCTTGTCAACCTCCAGCGGCAGGTGCCGTCCCTGCGAATCCGGACTGCGCCGGAGACCCGGAACATCGAAGCACTGCTGGATGGCGTCGCCAGCGGGGAATACGAAGCCACGTTGGCCGATTCGCATCTGTGGCACGCGCTTTCGAGCTATTATGACAGCCTCACTACGCCGCTCGTGCTGGCGAAGGGCCGCCCGATCGCGGTGATGATGCGGCCGGAAGACACCGTGCTCAAGACCAGGGTGGATGAGTTTCTTCAGGCCTGGCACTTTTCTCGAGAGCGGCAGCAGGAGTTCACGGACGATCTCCCGGGGCTGATCGAGCGTGGCCGGCTTCGTATGATCACGCGCAACAACGCGATGACCTATTTCATACACCGGGGCCTGCAGGTGGGATTCGAGTACGAACTGATGAAGAAGTTCGCAACGGAACACGGCCTGCGCCTGGAGATCGTTATCCCGAAATCCCATGCCGAACTGCTGTCCTATCTGAACGACGGGAAGGGAGACGTGGTGGCCGCGGCGATGACCATAACGCCGGAACGGCAGGCGGAGGCGGACTATACGCGGGCTTATAACGAGGTGGACGAAGTCGTCGTTGTACGTGAGGATGACGATTCGATTGAGACAATCCGGGACCTGGCGGGTCGGACGTTCTACGTGCGTGGGAGTTCTTCATTCTACACGACATTGAAGGCGCTGCAGGATTCCGTGAAAGACGTCCGGATTGTCAAACTTCCCGACGACGTCGAGACCGAAGAAATAATGGCGGGGGTCGAGTCCGGCCTTTATGACCTGACTCTTGTCGACTCCAACCTGTTCGACGTGGAACGCACGTACGGCGTGAGACTCAAGGCCGCCTTCAGCATCAAATCCACGACGCTTGGCTGGGCGGTGCGCAAGGACAATCCGGCCCTGCTGGGATCGCTCAATGAGTACATCCGGCGGGAAAAAGGCGGCCTCTACTTCAACATGATGAAGAAACGGTATTTCGAGAACCCTCGACGGATCGCAAGAGCAAAGGATTCAACGCGGGTCGGCATAAGCGGACAGTTGTCGCCGTATGACGATCTTGCGAAAAAGTACGCGAAGCAATACAGCCAGGACTGGCGCCTGATTACCGCACAGATATACCAGGAGTCCAAATTCGATCCCAACGCCGTCAGCTGGGTTGGCGCCAGGGGATTGATGCAGGTGATGCCGAAAACGGGGCTTCAACTCGGTTTCAAAAATCTGGAGGATCCGGAACAGGGCATCCATGCCGGCACCAAGTACATGCATCAGTTGATCCAGCGATTCGACCTGGAGATCCCTATTCAGTCGCGGATTCACTTCGCGCTGGCGTCCTATAACGTCGGTTACGGACATCTCCTGGATGCCCGCCGCCTGGCGCGCGAAAAGGGATGGGACTCCAACCGCTGGTTCGGCAACGTGGAGCAGGCGATGCGCCTGCTTTCACAACCGGCCTATTACGAGCGGGCGCGCTACGGCTACTGCCGAGGCGGCCAGCCCGTGCACTACGTGGAGAAGATACAGAGTTTGTACGACGCTTACGTGGAGGTGCTGGACACCGCGCAATGATTGCGACGCTCCGATGACGGTCGACGTTGCAGCAGAGTGAAATAGAGGAAGGTCCTGGATTGTTGCAGAAAGGAACAATGTGAACGAATATCACCGTGCGAATCGCGCACGCTGGAACCTTGGGGCCGATGCCTGGGCTGCCATGCACGACCGGCGCGGAACATGGAGAGTTGCTCACCGGGATCCCGAACAGGTATTCCTGCCGCAAGAGATGGATCTGATTGGCGATGCGGACGGAAGGCACGTCTGCGTGCTGGGCAGCGGCGACAACCTCGCGGTTTTCGCGTTTGCCGGAATGGGCGCAAGGGTCACGTCCGTGGACATCTCGGTCGAACAGCTTGCGGTGGCGGAACGACGCGCCCGCGAATTGGGTCTGACCATCGAGTTCGTCGAATCCGACGTCTCTGACCTGGGTTGTCTGAAAGACGAAAGTTTCGACCTCGTATACACCGGTGGCCACGTGGCGGTGTGGGTCAGCGACCTGCGAACCTATTACCGGGAGGCAATTCGGATCTTGCGCCGGAAGGGGTTATTTCTGATCAACGAGTACCATCCCTTCCGACGTATCTGGAAGGGTCAGGCATCGTCGCTGGAAGTCGGTTTCAGCTATTTTGACAACGGCCCGCACGAATACACTGCATCCAGGGATGTTCTCGATGAAGCGCCTGGTGAAGTGAAGCAGTTCGAATTTCACTGGACGGTTTCCGAGTACCTCAGGGCCGTCATTGAGCAGGGCGTCGATCTGATCCGGTTTGAGGAAATCGGGGATGAGGCTGAGGGATGGGAGGGCGCGCCGCTTCAGGGTCTTCCCCAGAAGCTGTTGATCGCGGGGAGAAAAACCTGAAACGGGAGCATAAATCGAATGACGACGTTTCATCTCATCCGGCACGGAGAACCCGACTGGACTCTGGCAGCCGGCGGCCACATAACCCCTATTTCCGGGGCACGTTGCCATCGTAGGGCCGTTCGCCGCGCACGAGCATGCGATGTGGATTCTCAAGGTCGGCGATTTCATCCACGCTGTGGTAGCCCATGGTCATACTCATCCGGGTGCCGTCCGTCCTGTTTTGACCGACACCGTGCATGATCATGCTGTCGATGACGAGCAGGCCGCCTTCGGGCATGGGAACGGGCACGGCCTGATCCAGGAGATGTCGTGTTGGGGCTTCGTCGTACAGACGGCCGTCGACGCCCGGGAAATGGTGGGAGCCGGGCACGACCAGCGTGCATCCATTCTCCACGGTTGTCTGTTCAAGGTAGAAGATCACCGTGAAGATGGTACGCGACCACTGCCTGACGTCGCGGTGCATTCGCTCCGGCCGGTCCTCCGAGGCCAGGCGGAGTGTGGCGTGGTTGTGCCGGTTCGTGATGAGTTCTATGTTCGGGCCCAGAAGGGACTCCAGGGGATCCAGGACCAGGGGGCATGTGGCAGTTTCAAGGAAAACAGGCTCTCTGGAGACGACGCCCGAGAGCCGTACGATGCGTCCTTCTCGGTCGCGCACAGCCGGTTCATTTTCCTCACGAATATTCCTCCAAACCGCCTCTCGGAGTTTTTCAACCCGCTCCCCCGGAAGCCGGTTTTTCAATTTGAGGAAGCCGTTGTGGCGAAAGAGGTGGATCTGTTCTGGTGTGAGTGACATAAAAAACGTCCTGATCGGATCGAATCAAAGGGAGCGGTCAGCTATCAGCGTTCAGCCGTCAGCCAAAAGCGGTTCATGTCAAGGACTTGCGTTGGTAATCGGCGAAATCACAACCGCTATGTGGGCAACCACAAGGGTTGCCCCTACAAAACCAGATGCCACGCGAGCGGTTGTAGAGAGGGGAGTCTGTTCGTTGTAAAAGCCGCGCCGGGCAGAGCGGCGCCTTTCTTCCTTCATCCTTTTTGCTTCTTCCTTCTTCCTTCTTCCTTCCTCTTTTCTCTTCTACCGTCACCGCCACCCGATGCATCGAGTTATTCAGATATCCCCGCGGGTTCCATGCGATCGCGTGCGGTTGGCTCACGCCTTGCGAGTCCGTGGCCCTGGCCCAGACTTCATAGTATCCCGGCTGGGGAAATGCGACCCTGGTGCGCCAGTTCTGCCAGGCGTACGCATTCACCGGTTCATCCAGTGCTGCCTTCATCCACGTCGCGCCGAAGTCGGTCGACACGTGCACGGCGTCCACGCGCCGGTCGCCGGCCCACGCGTGTCCGCGGATTTCCAGCGATCGCTCGCCCGTCCTGTGCCCATTGGCCGGATTCGTGATCAGGGACTTCACCGGCATGCTGTGGATGACGTCAAAGTCCCTTTCGTCCACCTGCTCGCCGGGTGAGATCGGACGGTTTGGGATCCGATAGGAGGTGCCGGTCATCTTCGGGCCGTCGTGAACCTTATCCCGCAACCAGACGCGGATCAGCCACTTCTGGGAGCAGGAGCCGGGCCATCCCGGCACGATGAGCCGCAGCGGGGCGCCGTTCATCGGGTGGATGGGCTTGCCGTTCTGGGCGAAGGCGATAAGATTGTGTTCGTCCATGGCTTTCGCGATGGGCACGCCCCGCGAAAGGGGTAACCTGCCAGGCTCCCCGGAGAGGTGGGTGTCCGCGCCCTCGTGCGCCGTGTAGACGACGTTCGTCCTGACCCCAGCGGCCTTCAGGACGTCGGCGAGACGAACGCCCGTCCATTCCGAACAGCCGACGGCACCGAAGGTCCACTGATCACCTTTGGCGGGCGGGTCGAAGAACGCGCGGCCGTTGCCGCCGCACTCCAGCACCAGGGCGCGGGTGATCACCTCGAACCGGTCTTTGAGGCTGTCGATGTCCAGCGCCATCGGCCGGTCCACGTGGCCGTCGACGGTCAGCTTCCATCCGGCCCCATTCGTGTTCTCCGGCGGGATTCCGTTATTCCGGACAAAATGCCGTTCCGTGGGCGTGATGGCGTCATCCAGCAGGTGGGCCGGGGTTTCTGCATTCAGTGGTCTTTCGTTGATCACAACCACGCCGTCTTTACCGTGGATCACCCTTTCACCTGCGAGTACGGAAGGGATGAAGTGGGCCGGCATGAAGCGGTGGAAGGGGATTGTCGAACCGACCATGGCCCCCATCACAGCCAGTCCCGCGCCCTTCAGGAATCCGCGCCTGTCGGAACAGGTCTCGCGTCCGAAGAGGAGCCGGTCGGCCTTGTCCGGGTCACGTCTGTACAATTCGTACAGCCCCGGATGATCCGCTTTCTTTACCATGGCTTGCTCCCGTTTCGCGTACCCCGGGTGAATTGAGGCGTGGAATCAGGCCCGGGGGCGCGTCGTGGGCGCCGGGCGGCACGACTCAGATGCCGAAAATGTGTTTCACATTGAGCGTCAGGGTCCAGAGACGTGCGCCGGCGAACGAGTTGTGACTGGAGAAATCAGGGTCGATACTGTGCATTGGATGAATCTCGTACTCCCCCCGGACATCCATGCCGCCCGTGACAGAGTATGTAAGCTTCAATCCCAGCATCGTCCTGTCGCCGACCGGATATTCCGCGCCAGCGTGAAAGTTCACGATCAGAACCACGTCGCCGAGGTCGCCTTCCTGCCGGCCGTTGTAGAACGATAGCGGAGGATCGTATACCTGGCCGCTGGCGGACGTTTCCGTATGGTTGTCTGAGTAGTGCGTTCCGGTCATCGCTACGTGCGCCGTCCCCATCCCAACGCCGACGTAGGGTGAAATAACGCGTTGACCGCCAGGAAGATCGTAGTATGCGTTGAGCGAAAGCGAGCGTACGACAAAATCGTCGATCGAAGACCGGGTGTTGGAGTCGATCGTTCCGCCTTCGCGGTCTTCCATGGACACGCCATCGAAATTGGTGACGCTTTGAAAGATCTGGTCGATGCCATTCCTTCGCTGCGATATCGCAAGTTCAACGCGCTTGCGATCGAAGATACGTCCGATCGAGACCTGGAACGCGTGTCCCGAGGCGGTTTCGTTATTGTACCGCCACCGGTACCCAGAGATCGTGGGAATGGGATCCAGATCGAAACACGCATCCGTCGGATAGCAGAAGGTATCTCGATTCCACCCCTCCTGATCGATGTCGTTGGCTCGATTCAGTCCAAGTGTCACGCCGGCGTACCACCCGGAGTTCGGGTGTTCGGTCGGCGTAGGCTGCGACCATGCCCTGGAATTCTGACAGATCGACTGCAACGCGCAAACGGTGGAAAAGACGACCAGCGCAAATCGCATTGGAAAACCCCATCGAGAACGACCCGCGCACGAAACACTCAACCGCGAAGCGCGGGAAGTGACAGCCAGGCCCTTCAGATAGACCTCCAAATATCCTGATTCAAGTCCCGCAATGTCAAGTTCGGTTTCCAAAGAGACGTCAGACACCGGATCGACGGATCAGGTCGCGCCTGCGGTTTTGTCTTTCGGCATCTTTGAGCATGCGCTCGGCGGACCACCGTGCGTGTATTCTGTCCTGGAGATCCGCGACGATCTTCCGGCAGTCCGGATCCTCTGCCCGGTCGTGCATTTCGCCCGGATCCTCGTCCATATTGAAGAGTTGGCAGGACTGGAATTCGTGATAATAGTTCAGCTTCCAGGGGCCGCGGCGGACCATGCAGGCGGGACGATCGTCGAGGAGCCCGATGTATTCTGAAAAAACTTCGGCGGGCCAGTCCGGAATCGAGGCGTCGCCGTAAAGAAAGCCGGCGAAGCTTCTTCCGGAAACATCCGGCAGCGGCACAGCGCCGGCGAGTTCCAGGAGCGTGGGACCAACGTCGATGAGACTGACAACCGCGTGGTTTGAGCCACGTTTCATTTGCCCGGGGAAGGAAATGATAAGAGGAATGCGGGCCGAACCGTCGTAGAAACTGCTCTTCCACCACATGCCGTGTTCGCAGGCCATATCGCCGTGGTCGGAGCAGTAGATGATGATTGTACTCTCGGCTGCCGGGGAGGACTTAACCGCATTCATGATGCTTCCGACGTTCCGGTCGAGTTCCGTGACCAGGCCGTAATAGGCGGCCAGTCCCCGCCGGTTCTGCTCCGGCGTCAGATCGTCCACGCCCCGGCGCTTCCGCCAGTTCCGCATCGCCGGGTGGAGGGCGTCCAGATAGGCGGGGGATACGGGCTCCGGGGCAGGAATTTCCGCCATGTAGCGGTCAAACAGGGGTCTGGAACAGATGAGGGGATTGTGGGGCAGTATCAGGCCGACGACGAGGCAGTGAGGGCGACGGTCCCCGGTCCACGTCGCGATGTCATTGCACGCCGCTTCCGTGACGCTGTCGTCGAACGCCTGGTACCCCGTGCTTCCGTATCCGGCGACCTCAACGGCGTATTTCGACTGCCCGGTCGTGCGGTTGTTTCCCGATCCCCGGATTTCCGGAGAAAGCGTCCCGCCGCAGTCGGCGTGGATGCGTTTCTGGAATCCGAGCAGTTGTTCGGGACCCACAAAGTGCATCCTGCCGCAGAGGACGGTCTCGTAGCCCGCCGCGCCCAGTCCATGAGCAAACGTGGGGGTTTCCGGTGATAGTGTCCCGCTGTTGTCGAATGCGCCGACTTCGCTGGGGTAGCTGCCAGCCATAAAACCCGCCCTGGACGGAGCGCAGAGCGGATAGGGACAGTACGCGTTCGTGAAGCGGGCGCCCTGCCCGGCCAGCGCGTCCAGGTTCGGCGTCTGCACAATCGGGTTGCCGGCGCACCCCATCACGTTCGCATTGTGCTGGTCGGACATGATGAGCACGATATTCGGATGCTTGCCCGTCGTCATCGCCTTTTCCCGCCCACGCCTTAACAGCCCGGTTGGACCTTATCAACGGACTGTTGTCTCTGTATTATGTACGACCGCGCCTGGCGTTACGGATCGGTCACGGATTTCCCCTGGTTCCAGCGGGCTTTGTTGTCCTTCATTTCATCATTCAGCGGGACGGTACGCGAGGTGGTCTGCGAGCGCGCGTCGTACAGCCATCGTCCCCGGTTGTCGCGCAGTACCGGCATGCGCTGATCCACCGCGGGCGGCGGCGTGGCGGCGCGGGGCCGGTCGCCGTACCAGTAGGCCACGCTGCTCATCTCGTTGCACAGGTGGTTTCCGTGGCCGTGCTCGATGGTCACCCTGATTTCCCGCTCGAAGCGAACGGGGTTCTCAAGGTGGTGCACATAGCTGGTCTGATAGCCGTCGGTATCGCGCTCGTAGATTGAGGAGCCGTTGCGGAGGAAGGCGTTGGGTTGCATGCCCCATGCCTGGTTCAGATAGTCCTCGCTGCCGGTGCCGTGCAGGTCCGGCGGCCACCTGTACCCGTCCACCCAGATCATGTCGTCGCCCTCGCCCCACCAGGTCCCCTGGAAGTTGGTGACGCTGATATTGCAGCCGATGTAATGGCCGCGCCCCCCGGCGTCCAGGATCAGATAGTTATTCTCCCATGCCTCGCGTCCCGCATTGACGATATCCGCTTCAGGCGTGTTGACCCGGATTTCGTGTCCCCATCCGCCGAAGGGGTTTTCCCGCCGGAATTCCGAGTGGAGATATCCTGTATCGGCCGGCACGCCATCGGGACAGGTCTCCCAGTCCACGTAGAAATATTGCCGGTGAGGCTCGTCGCTTTCGTTGACCAGCTCAAGCCGCGCTCTCTTGCGAAAGGGCATGGGAACGTACGCGTTGAGCGCGCACCCGGACTCGAACTCGTTGTTATGGTTGGTCGACGCGGTGAAAAGCAACGACTGGTAGGAGTTGACAATGCCGTGGCCCAGTCCGAAAAAGTCGCCGAGCGGACAGATTACGCTGGGTTCATCGGCATCGTCCCAGGTGATCTTCAGCAGGCACTCGCGGTAGTGGTTGCTCTGGGTGAACCAGAGATGGGTGATGCATGCAGGGCCTTCGACGTCGGCCAGGAGTCGGGTCTCACCCGGCTCGATGGTCCACGCGTCACTGTTTCGCCCGGTCGTATCCCAGGAGGAGTGGCGGCCGGTGCGGTTAGACTGAAGGCGGGCAAGGCCTCCCCGTATATCGTACATATCAAGCTCCTGAGTTGGCACAATTTGAAACGACCTGGACTTACATGGATGGACAGGATGTGCAGGATGAAGACCGACAGCAAAGAGAACGGCAGGCCGTTCGTTCCCTTAAAGCAGACCCTTCCTTCTCTTGGACTCGATCACCTCGTCCACGAAATCAGGTCCGCAGAAGGCCTCCAGCCCGCCTCCCGGGAAGCGCGTCGCCCACGCGTACAGGGCGTGTATTCGTGCCTCATCGGATTCATCCACGGGCGGTTCGGCGCGTACCGCGTCCAGTTGCTCGATGACGGCGCGGGCAATCCTGGCGTACAATCGGTCTGTACACTCAGCCAGATTCGAAGAGCCGTCCCGCGCTTCCTGGTACCAGGCCATCCCGTTGAACCCGAGTACGCGGACGCGAGGGTAGAAGGAGCACATCAGGTTCCAGTCGTCTCCATCCTTGTCCTGGTCGCCGGAAGAACGGAAGTCGGAGCGCAGAATCACCGATGGGATATCCAGGAACTTTGCCACCATAAACTCCACGACCGTTCCGGAGTCCAGGTCCGTCCCGTCGAAGTTGAAGAGGCCCAGATCGCAAGCCATTACCTGCTTCAGGTCCTGATTGCGGATATCAACCGCCCGTCCGGTGGCTTGTTCCAGGTGCTGCGGCACCACGCAGGTGTACCTGCCGTCCGAATACCGTTCTATGGCATCAGCCAGGATGGCGTTGCCGATGAGATGTTTATGGTCGAAGAGTTCACCCGCGAAATAGACGCTATATGCAGACATGTGGCTGCATCCTTACCATAAAGCCAGTCCGGAGGGGAATGCTCAGAGTGGGTAGCGCAACGCAACACGAAGCCCGTGGCTGGCCAGATCCGCGCTCGTCTCCGCCAGTTCCAGTTCCAGCGGCTCGCGGCTTCCGTCGCGCCAGACGACTCGACCCTTGCCGCGCCCGGTTTCCACGGCGCCGGCGTCCGTGTACCGCCAACCGACGTCGACCGTTATCTTTTCCCGGATCCGTGCGGAAGCGCCGGCGGCCAACAGGAACGCGACACCTGTCCGGCTCGCGCCGGGCACGACCGTTGTCGTCCTGGGGAATTCCATGTGCGTCTCACCGATGGTCATTCGCGCCAGACCGCCGCCGCATCCAAGGTAGGGGCTGAGCGGGCCCGGTCCAGGGAGGTCCGCATAGGCACTGAGAAGTATGGAAAGAGAGGAAATATCGGCCGAAACGTCCTGACGTCCGGAGGTCTGCACGAAGTTGGCGCGGCCATGAAAAGTGAACGGCGGACGGTACTGAACGGCGCCTTCGACGCGTACGCGATTCGTCGCAGCGTAGCCCGCGCCCACTTCAAAACCGGGCGTCCTGGCGAATTCGCCCGAGGCGCTGAGTGCGGCGCCGTCCACGCCCGTACCGCATCCATACAGGGCCGCCGGCGACTCGCTTGAGCAGTTCCTGTCCTGGAACCGCGACGATGCACGCAGATCCAGGCCGGCGGCGCCGAGAAGATAGAAATCACCCCTCGCAAAGGACGTCGCGCGGATCCTCGCGGGTGCGGTTTCCGCATTGGCGTCCGCTGCCCATGCAGATGACAGGTTCGCAACCGTCGCGGCGACGGCAAGCGTGGTTCCGAACAGCAATCGAAGTATGTTTAATTCGCAGGTCATCGGGCGGGAAGCGCTGAGAGGGACTCAGATACCACCTTCCCTCACGCAGCGCAGGTTTGACGATCACCGATTGGCTGTCATTGTGCGTTAGTTGGTACCCTGCTGGTTGCCTTCTCCGAGACGTATCCGCACGCGTCTCCGTGTCACCACAATCAAAGCGCACTCGTGCATTACATCCGCGTGCCGCTCGAGCAACTCACGCATGGCAGCGACCTTCTCCGCAACCTGCATATCGACGAAGCGGATGATGCACGGATGCGGCAAACGCCTCACAAAGACCAGTTCGCCGAAGTCCTTGTCTTCGGTGACGAGCACCCGTTTCTCCTGGTATGCGAGTGCGAGCAGGGCTTCATCTGAGGCACGAGGATCTATTTCCGCGCCCGACAGGACATCATAGCCCAAGCCGGTCAAAAGTGTGCACAAACTGCGGGACGCGACACAGACGTCAATAAGGAATTTCACGATGCTTACCGTACCTTCACACGCTCATGCACATGGTCACCTGCCAGAGAACGGTGGGCAAAAAGCAGGCACGCCTGGATGTCTTCCGGTTCCAGAATCGGATATTCCTGGAGAATCGTCTCTGTGGTATCGCCTGCCGCAAGCATTCCTAGAACGTGTTCCACTGCGATGCGCATGTCTCGAATGATGGGCTTACCACCAAAGACATCAGGGCGCACGGTAATGCGCTCGAGTAGTGCGGGATCAGTGATCATGTCATCCTCCATGGGTTCTACGTGCAATGCAAGTCTGCTGTTCAGCTGCCTCGGAACCACGGGGTCAGCGCGTGGCGAGGATAGCCAGCGAAGGTTTTGCAGGCCTCTTGGACGAACTTTCTCCATCTTCCAATTTTTCAGACACTGTCTGAAGAATTCGTTCAACTGACCACAGCAAATAGAATTTCTTCATCTGGCTCAGATTGACAGATCCAAATCCACGCCCGAAGCGCTTCCTTAAGTCGGTCGAGAGTCTTTCGATGAGCGCAGTCCCGTATTCAGCGCGCTTTTCTCCTGATTGTTCAAATTCAACTATACGACGGCCGATCATCCAATACGCGGCAGTCATGACGGAATTCGCTGACCGAGCGGCCGATCGCCTGGCGGCGTCGACGATTCTTGACACATCGCCGAATATGGCTTGGTACCGAACATCCGTCTCTTCGTCCGTGAGCATCCGCTCTTTCACGATCGGATCTTCTCCCCGTAAGGGTTTCGGCCAGACACTTGCGTTCTAGGGGAATCCCGATATGCATTCCTCAGCCCAGCGAATGACGACTTCGGAATTCTTAACCGCATCCATATAATCTTGTTCACCAACAGGCCCGACAGTTCCGGGATAGCGCGTGACCAAAGCGTATGGGGTAAGTTCCTCAGCCTTGACGACCAACTCCGGAATGCTCTCTCCTACTTCTTCAAGCAGGGAAAGCAGCCGGGCTAAATCACTCACATAGGGGAAGTCGATGCCGCACTCGATCATCACTGCCTTGATGGCCTTTTCGGCTGCCTGCTGGGCTTGGAAGCACAGATCTTCCAGATAGGCATCAGGAATGCGGTTCTTGGCCATTGCCAGATTGCTTCTGGCCCGATTCATCCATTCCCTGGGATCGTCGGCGGAAAAGCGTTCAGGAGGACTCATATACCACCCTTCCCTCACGCAGCGCGGGCTTGATGATCACCGAATGGCTGTTTTTATACCGCTCTACCTCGTCGGGCGTGACGACAACAGCGTCCACAGCTGCGCCTGCGCCATCCAGATTCATATATATTTCGCCCATCAGATCGAACGCGTCCCCGCCATCCTTGATGATGAGCAGATCGACGTCGCTGTGGCGGTTCATGTCGCCCCGGGCGGCGGACCCGAAGAGGATGATCTTCTCCGGCTCGGCCACCTCCACAATGCGCCGGATGATGTCGTCCAGTGTCGGCTGGTCCAGCATTCTCTTGTTCATGGCGTCTCTCCGACTTCGGCGAAACGCTTGTATTCGCAGGGGATCACGAGGGCTTCGGTTCCTTCCACAGGCGCACGATGAACCGGTGGTCCTCTTCGATCAGGTCCGGTTCGGTGCCGTTGTGGGCCAACATGCCGGGAATGATCTTGTTCCGAATGCCCATTCCACGAGCATCCACGTAGCCGTAGTCGCGCATCACGTTCACTAAATTCTGATTTCGTGCGTAGCGCATCCCCAATCGCATCCCTTCGGGCGTTACCGTGTTCGGCAGGCGGCCGGGGCTGACGACATCGAGGCGATCGGAGAAGATGACAAGCATGATGTCGGTTCCAACGATGCTGTAGTCGCGATGTACGAGGGCGTTGACCACGACCTCGCGCACCGCTTCTTCAGGGAATTCCCAGCGGTCGATTCGTCTCGCTCCTTCCAGATAAGCGGACGGGGTCGTATTGCGCCGCACAAAATCCCAGGCCTTGTCCACAAGCCCCGGCTTGACGAGTTCTCCGTCCTCGGGGTCGCAGAGTGGCGCCATAGGGCCCGTGAGATCCTCGTCCGCACGGGTTGCATAATCAGGCTCCTGGCCTGGATAGCATATTGCTCGAATGCCCGATTGAGGAAGAAACCGCTTTGAGTCCTTGCCAAACAGGAGCATTCCGTCAACGGTCGCGGCGATCCGACCCGGTGACCGAGTTGCAAGGTCCAGGTTTTGCAACAGCCTTTGCCACTGATCGACGTCGTCTGCGGGAGGAATGCTGCTGCCCAGAACGCGGCTGAAATAGTCTCGTAAATGGCGCCTGTTGAGCGAGTCGATCCCGGTGCCGAGAACGGGCTTCAGTCCATAGCGAAACTGTCCTCCCTGCAGATAGAGCCGTTCCTCTTCCTCGCGCCCTGCAGCGCGCGTAGTCGTTCCGACGCGCACCTGCGTAATCCAATGTCCTCCGCGCCTGGCCTTGTAAGGCTTATCCGGCGCGTCCCTCGGAAGAGATATGACGCCGACGATTCTCCCGTTTCCCCAATCTACGGTTTCCCAGTAGGGAATCGCCGCCGGCAGGACGTGAGTACGTGCCGTTTCCATAACCCACTCTTCCACCCTGCGCGAATCGCGGATGAGACCGGTAACCGAGCCGTTGTCGTCGACGCCGAGGAGAATGCGCCCACCTTCCAGATTGAGTAGAGCTGCGATTTCCGTAGCGAGTTGTTCAGGGCGGAGTTCGGCGCGCTTGAACTCGACACCGGAGTTCTCGCCACTTTGGATCAGCTCGATCACATCGGCTTTGTTCATGTTTTCTTCATCGGGTGATGATGTCGTTTACGTCCGGCGCAGTCTAACATCGCCGTCTGTCCCAGCGAATTCCAACGACCGCGCTACGCACAGTTGCCGATCGAAAGGACCTGCCGAGAATTGGTCCTCGGTTTGTGCCGTTGACAAAAAGATGTTAATTTGACACTTCGATTCGGATTCGATCGGCGATGCCAAGGTCATCCAGAATCTGCCGCAACTCGGTGACTGTGTTCTCAGAGGACCCTGAGTCGATGCGCACCGAGAGATCGATTCGTGAGCTAAAATCCTCTCCCGCACGCAGTTTGGGTAGCAACTTGGTTCCAAGACGGTTCCAGACTTCGGAGGGAAAGTTGCCGGAAAGCCTGAGCGTAGTTTTGTCGGAGCCGGGACCTGGTTCTGGTCCGGGTGCGGGTTCTGGCCCCGGTTGAGGTTCAGGTTCCGGCTGTGGCACAGGTTCAGGGTGTGGCTGCGTCGGTTCGTGCGTCGTTGCCCGAAGTTCCGCGGCTCTCTTCTTCGTCAAAAGGAAGACGTTTGGCTCGAATGCCACTTCCTCAGCATCAACAGTCTCTGTATACCAGATTCGCTCGTATCGCCCATCATTGGTCGGTCCAGAGGCCAGGCCAAAGTCTCCGTTCATCACAGAATCAACAATCTTGGTTCGGAGAACTGTGTCTGGATCGATCAGCCGGGTGAGCGATCCATTCAGAAAACTCTGGCGCAGGCTGGTCAAGGGCCAAGCAGCGGACTCCTTGAACGCCGGTGGCCAGTGTCGTTCGATATAACTGGCGCCTACAGACTCGTTGAGAAGCGCCTCCGACTTTAACGCGTCGATTATTCGCCCACACAGGGTCTCACCAGTACTTGCGTGACCGGCGCCGAGATCTACGATCTTAAGACCGTGCGGTTCTCGTGTTTCTGCCAGCGCCACGAACCGATAGCTTGCCCAGACTTCGTCTCTTGCTGCCTCTTGAGCCTCCTTAACCTGGGCGCGAACGTCGGTGAAATCCGAGCGGTCGTATTCGACGCCGAGTACGCCTTGTCCTATTTCGCGTTGGACTCGCTGCCAAGCCAGCCAAAGTGCAACTTTCTGGCGAAGCTCTTGACTGGATCTTCGAACACACCAGACCGTCGAGCCCGGGTAGAGCCTCGGCGAACCACCCCGTTCGTTCGTCCACTCCCGAATGCGCTTGACGGCCGCATCTTCGCCAACGTGACTTAATGTGGGGTCTGTCAATTCGGTATCGGGGTCGGCGATGACCAGGACGAGGCGCGGCGAGTCGTGGATATCGGCGCTCTCCTTCGGAAACCCGATCACCGGTAGGCTCGCACCGGATTTGAACTCATCCAGGATGAGTTTGCAAAGTGCAGGATCGATGTCCCTGGCTTCGTCAAGTGACGCTAATCGGTCGCTCACGACCTTTTTCAGGGTTGCCTGGTGATGGATACGATAGCCGTCCGTACCCACCTTGCGAATAAAGAAACCGGATTTTTCCAGATCTGTCGCTGCGTTGTCGATGGTCGCGGTATCGACTTCGGGATCTCCGAGCGCAAAGCGCAATTCCGGCAAGTGTGCCAACTTATCGACCTGGCCGCCGGATGACTCGAACAGGATGGTTGTGCCCACGCGGCGGTGAATGTCCCGTAATGCGCCCCTGGCGTCCGCATCGAGGGATCTCGCGTGTGACACCGGCCCCGCAAGATCCGCGTCAATTGCAACGTCAAGGCGAGACTCACCCAGCTGGCCAAGGACCACAGCCCGAAACTCCTGCACGTGCAGTGGCGCCGATCCAAGCGTTATCAGCGGCTCTCGGCGCGCTTTATTGAACTGTTCGCGTGCGGCCCACGAAACCCACTGAGCGAGCATAGCCAGGGCGCCTCGTGTTTGTTGAAATTGAGGAAGCGCACGCCATTTACGTTGAAAGACCGAAAGGGTAGCAGGATGAAAGGGATAGCACGCTTCGAATCGGCCCCGCAAAAACTCTCGGGCCTTAGCCTCGGTGGTTGCTGTATCTACTGCCAGCCATTCGGAAGGTAAGCGAGCAGATCGTTCAAAACACCAGTCTGCATAGGCCTTGGAGACTTTCGCTCGGACACGATCTTTTCCGACGTCCTCGAACAGTCGGCGGCGCACGACCTCGCTGATTTCTGATTCATCATTTGCGATCAGATCCCGGGCGACGCGTCTTACAACTTTTGTGATTCGGTCCTGCCACTGCTGATCCCAGTCAGTCATTTCTACCTGGCTGCGCGGCAGACTGATAACCGCGGCAGCGCGAGTGGTTCCGGTAACTGCGACGGTCAGATTCTGAAGAAACGCGTGGAAACTCTCGGCCATCTTTCGATGGCGGTTAATAAAGTTGAGTACCTCGTCGAAAAGCAGGAGAACAGGAGCGTCCGCAGCCGCGAACACCTTGCCAAGAGCCTCGGTCCCTGGCGGCGTCTGTTGTGCGGACGGACCGAGGACCTCAACACCCTTGTCACCCGACAATTGTCTTGCCAGATCGATCCATGGTGTTTCTCTTCCTTCCGACGGGTCCCACGCATTGCCGGCGAACACACCGACTCTGGCCGAAGGTACTTCCGGCGTCCCGGCTTCCTTCAGTAGATTCGAAATGCCAGGGAACCTGGAGGCCCGAACTCCCACCTTGGCGATGTGGTAGAGCGCAGTCAGAGTATGTGTCTTGCCACCGCCAAATTGGGTGACTAAAGTGAGAACTGGCGCTGTGTTTTCCGTCATCCCGGAAAGACGGCGGAGTACCATGCCTACATGCTCATTCAATGCGCGTGTAAAACAGGTGCGTGAGAAAAACTGCACCGGATCGCTGTAGTCATCCGGTGCAGTTCCGTTGACGACCTGCTCTAACGCAATCGCAAACTCGTCGGGGCTGAACGAGCGGCCTTCCCGTACTTCCTTCCGAAGCGTGGTGACTTTGTACCAGGGATCGAGAGCCATATTACGAATCCTGAATATTTCGTTGTATTCAGTCATGCTGTATTGTGAATTCTTCGTGCGACCCTCTAAGACCGCCGGTGTAGCCCTGAGGGAAAACGACCGCTAAGGAGACAATCATCGAACCGATTGATAGGATGAACTTGCTAAACGATTCTGAACGGCGCTTCGCGACTTCAAGCCCCTTATGCGACGTAAGGCACAACGCGACGTGCTGCTGCCTAAAATAAACTAGCATTCGCCGACTCAGTTTAGACTAGTGAAGCCGGTCCAACAGTTCCGTAAATCGGTTTTTCACTGTTCACATTCATTGAAATCAAGAAACCTAGATCGCTGTAATCAGAATGCGGTTGTTGTCCTGGAGAACCCAATTTAACCTCGCAGATAGACGACAAATCAGACCTATCCGTTGGCATTCCTCTGCAAATTTCCGGTACACAATTTACGGATAGCCCATTCCCTAGGCGGGAAACGCAATGAAGAGAGCCAAATGGCAGTTGCCCGAACGTCTTGTCGACCAATAAAGTCCGTTTGCCGAATTCGATATGCTCATCTGGTAAAATGCTCGTCGTTTTGACAGAAGGAACAGAGTCTGATAATCCCAAGGTGACATTGAAGCCCTTTTGTCCGCACCAACCCTCTTGCTAATCTTGGTACAATCGACAGCCATTTCATTTAGCACAGATCCCTCCTTCGAAGCAGTTTCTTGTGGGTCTGTGTGACATTCTTAAACTCCCTTGTCGAGTATATCTTTCCTTCTGGCCGATTGATCAGTTGCTTGTTCTTGAAGTCCTTACATAGCGATTTGCTTTTTTTGGGATTCTCGTTGGTATACAATAGTCTTGCACCGCTGATCTGGGCTAGCGCAATTATATGAGAGTCATTTGAGATACATAGCTCCATGATATCTTCGGCCTTGGTATTGACCAAATCTTCGTTCACTATTCTCATTCTGCCGGCTTCCGCGAACACACTTGCCCACTCTCTGAAGTCTGGCGAAGCCCTTTTGAGTTCTTCGAGTTGCTTGCCACCTACTACAAACCGTCCATTAGCTGCGTTGATCCATTCATAAAATACCTGCCCGGCGGGAGGCTGATTGGGACCAAAGACCTCATGGACTACATTTGAATCCACAATTGCACACATAGATTAGTTCCCTACATCTTTCTGTTTCTTCCAGATAGCCCTTTCCATCTCTTTAATGAAGAACTGCCTATAAACTGGTGGTGCATCTAGAACGTTACCCTCGCCGTCGATGTTCAACGAATGAATATGTACTTCAAGGTCGCGCCGTTCGAAGAACAGAATGGAAACGTCTTCAGGTTTCAGTTTACCCTTGCCGTCACGAACGTCCATGCGCACACGACTAAGCAGGTGATCACTGTGAGTCTCGACGAATAGCTGTCGGGTCGGGCTAGCAAGCTGACAGAACAAGCTTCCCAGTGCCGCTTGAGCGCTGGGATGGAGATGTACCTCGGGTTGCTGGAGCAGAAACATCGATAGTGGGTCTTCGCGTAATAATTCGGTAATCACAGGAAGCACTTGGCTTACGCCATAACCTACGTCAATCAAGTTTCTGTGCGGGCCTTTGGCACGTTTTCCGAATTTTCTGATCTGTACCTGAAAAGGCTCTGTTTCCTTCTTCCCTAGAGTTTTGACCGAAATTTCATCAAACAGACCGGCATTCTGTCCGAACTCTTCGAGCGCGTCCTTGAGTTTATTCCATTGCCTTTTATTTTGGAAATACAAATCTGACAGGTACATTGGAATGTAATCGCCCTCGGGGTCACGTGTCGGACGCGCTGGATCGTACGTTCGGCGAGGCTTGGAGCGGACTGGTGCACTGGCATATGGCCTCTTTTCATGAAGGCCTGTCGTTTCAAATAATGGAAAAATCGGGAAATTTTCGATCTGATTGAAGTCTGCTTTTGTAGGCCCTTTTATTCCCGATTCTGGGTTCCATCTATCCTCTTTAGAGTCTGCTGATCGAATTATGTGCTGTAAAAAAAACTGTAGGGGAAAGTCCATACCAGGTGGAGGAGTGAATCTAGCGTTGTGGTGTCTTCTCTTCCAAGAACCCCGTTTCGTCCCAAAGCGAATCTCCGTTTGCGATAGCTCCATCCATGCATCCTTATGGGAAAAGCGCCTCCGCACTGGTAACGGGATGGTTCCACTCTTTTCGAAGATTACGTTGAACCCAAGTAGCTCATTTGCAGAACCTGATCCTCTTTTAGACTTAACCTTTGGAACGACATCAAATCCAGCTTCAAGATTAGTTGCGCGACCGCCTCGGCCTCCTCGATAGTGTGCGATTTCGTCAAAACTCCCAAGGTCGTAGGGATCCTCCTTAAAGTCTGGTTCTCTTCCCCTATAGACCATGTCCCACACTGCCCGAGCCATTGCCATGAACGACGTCTTTCCCGTGCTGTTTTCTCCTACCAACAGCGTCAGCGGTGCCAGCCGAGCTCTTTGCTTTTCGCGGAAGCACCTGAAATTCTTGAGTGTTAGAATGTGCATTTCAGTTTCTCCTTTTTCACCTCGGAACCGCCAACAACATGGCGTCCAACAGGGCTTTTTCGGCGCTCCCTCGCGGATAGAGCGCCGACAATGCATTTGCAAGCCGAAGGAAGTTGGGTCCGCGCTCCTGTTCGACGCCGATCAGTTCCCGCAGCGCGTTGGCGTGGCCGTGCGACTGAAATAGCATTGCCGCGTGAATGCGGTCAAGGGTCGTGTCGCCAGGCGTCCGATTAGAGTCGTCGTCGGCTGACACACCATATCTCGGCTGTGACTCCCGAACTATAGTTGGAGTACGTTTGTCAAGATCCGGAAAGAGCGTCTGTTGAACATCGGAATTTGGGTCCCGCTCGATCCGTTCAGCCACCGCGGCAGTGCCGTCCGTACCGAAGAGTTTCGCGGCCCGCTCCGCCACGGGCAGCAGGCGTACGACGCCTTTATTCTGGCCGACAATCCGGTCAGTCCAGTTGTCGAGATTTATGCCCATGGGCTGCGCAAAGCGGCGCACAACGTCAAAAGGCAGGCTGAATCCCTTTGCGGTAACTGTGGCTACCGCATCATTTTTACCCAGATCCGGCTCGCCGTTGTTTCCGCGCGTGTCAGTCGTCTGTAGAGTCCAAAGGAAAAGTGCCGTCAGGCGCGCATCCTCTTCCAACGCGCCAGCCTGTGCCTTTCCCAATACCTGCTGCAACGCAGTACGACCCACCACTTCCCATACCCTTTCGAGGTACTCAGCCAGATCGACTGTCTTACCCTCCGCGGTCTCAACTTTACAATAGCGACTAAAGACCTCCAACGCAGGACCGATGCAAGCGAACACGAGGTCTGCTCCGCGAATGCCCTCTTTCTGCAAGCGTTCAATCCATTCGCTGACTCGGACCGGCAGTTCCTGCAGGACATCGCCCCAGTCTCCGATTGGTGCGATTTCTGGACGAGGGCGGCAGATGAGGTGGACGCTGGTGGCGAGGGCTGCCGAATCGCGGGCGCGGAGACGTGATGCCATTTCGGTGGCGATGGGCCAGGAGCCGGTGATGGTCCAGCCACCGCGAATCAGGCCAGAGAGAAGTGCTTCCCATCCTTCAGTTGTCTTGTGTGCAAAGACGACAGAGCCGATGCCATCTTCATGCAGAACGCGACGACCTTCAGCGAAGGCTTTTGCCATAGTCTCTTCAAACCAAGCGCGGTCTTTGGGACGACCGTCGGCCTGTTTGGTCTCGTCTTGCACGGCCTCAGCGGTCTTGGGCGATAGCGGGTTGTCTGGGTCGAACGGGTCGCGTAGCAATTGGCTATCCGGTAGCGTCCGCTTGAGCCAAACGAGGAAGAAGTCGGAAAGGTCGGAATAGGGGATGGCGTCGTAGTAGGGTGGGTCGGTGAACCAGATGCCAGTGGTTTGATCGGGTAGAGGATGATTAGCAGCATCTGCAGTTTGAATTTGGCCGGGCTCACGGTTGACTAATGCATCAACCACATCGGCAATGAGCGCGAATCCACTTTTCCAATTGCCTGGAGCCTCAGCTATGATCACCACCTCTGCAAAATCCCACACCATGGGAAGTGCCTGCCTGCCAAACGTATGCTGCATTTTTTCTGCGACGGCATTCCATCTAGTACAGGACATGTTACTCATCGACACACGATTGAAGGCACAGGCCAACACCGTGGTCAATTGAGCCGTGTTTTTATTACGTATTTGGATGAGTAGCATGGCCAATGCCACCTTCTGTCGTGCCGTAAACAAGTCGCCCCATTGCATCATACCATAGCGTTGCACACTGAACGCTCGCCCCGCTCCCGAACCACCCCCTGCCGGTGTCGGCTCATCCGGCAGCGGGCAAAGTCCCTGTCTCCCACCCCGCTCCCATTCCTCTATTACCTGTGCTACTCGCCTTTGGGCCTTTTGCACCGCCGCGTAATCCGTGTCGATTGGCAGCCGATAGTGCCGCCCGGCCTGTTTAGGCTTGATTGTCACCACCGCGGTCATTCGCGCCCCGCCCGTCCGTCGCCCCTTCGAGTCAAAAATCACGTCCGCGCCGCCCCGCTCTGCCGCAAGCTGGGCCCGCACCCGCTCCGGCGGCAGCACCGAGCCGCAGCACAAGCAAGTCGCTCTCGCTCTCGCCACCGTGCCGCCACGCACTTCTCTATCCGTTTTTGGCTCGAATAACTCAAACACAACTCTCGGCGGACTCTTCTCGCACCGGTCGACTCGATATCGCAGCGCCCGCATACGATTGGCCTTCTTGCACAGCCAAAACGAACGCATCAGCGGAATCTCCGCGCCACAGTTCGGCGCTTCACAACGTGCAGTCCGAGCCCACAAGTAGGCAATTGGTGTCGAACCGTCAGGATCCTTGGGATAAACCTCGGCTAACTCTTTCCCTACCTGCCGTTTAATCCTGTCACCGACCCTTCTGAGTTTATCAGAAAGCCCGGGGCCGCACCGAGGAATATCCTCAAGCAGTACTTTAAGAATCAGGCACGCCACCGGGTTCAGATCACTTGCAAACGCCTCACAGCCCAGCCGCAACGCCTCCAGCGGAATCGAGCCCCCGCCGGCAAACGGGTCCACAACAAGCGGTGGCTCCTCGCCATGCGCCGCCTTTACCAACGCCCGGCTCACTTCGAGATGAGTGCGATCCGCCGCATTATTCCAGTTGGCGAAGTTGGCGATAAACGACAGTAATCCCTGCCGCAGTTCTTCGTCATTCGTCGGTGGCTGCCGAACCGTACGCAGGATCTCCCGTGCTCGCTGCTTAAAGCCCTCCGGGCAGTGCGCGTCGCACGGATCCGGCAGCAGCAACGCCAGCAACACCGCCCGCGACGAAGCCAATGGCCGCCGCGCCCACCACAGGTGTAGGGTACTCGGGTGCCCGTGCCTAATCGACTTCTCCTTGGCCGCGT
Source organism: Candidatus Latescibacterota bacterium (assembly GCA_965116875.1). Classification (GTDB taxonomy): domain Bacteria; phylum Latescibacterota; class UBA2968; order UBA2968; genus JAAXHE01. Next base: position 5,252,140 of record OZ220733.1, on the reverse strand, counting down.
GCTTGGAGACTTCTGCAATGGGGAAGTCTACCTCAGCGAGACGTTTACATTCACGTGGAATCATAGGGATACTCAATGAATCTCGTCATTACTTGTGTCGACACTCTTGATGGCGCCCCAAATTGCATCTGTTGGCAGATCCAATTGATAAATTCGGCGCACGCCCAGCGTATATCGATCTGGTTGAGTGAAGACGTGCGGTGTAGGATAAACGACTTGTACGTCGTGGAGTACCGCCCGGATTATGCCAACGGCCACTGTTTGCATTTTGCTGCCTGTAGGTGCAATAACAAGACGATCAAACATGCTGCGTCGCCCGTAAATTGCCAGAATGATGTTCATTGCCTCTCGATAGTCAAGTGTAGATGCAGTAAAGTCTGATTTGCGGTGAAGCTCATCCAATGTAAGTTCATTAAGTAGCCGAATTGCCTCCATTCGCCATTCGTTTTCAACATCAGGAGGAGCGCCATGAATTACGTCTGTATAGGTAGGTTGCAGTTCTTGAATCGAGTTTTCGAGTTGGGCGGGATCAAAAGAAGGAAATGCAATCAGCCTAATCGCCTCGCCCGACATAGATACTGAACTCAACTCCGGTGCCGCCGCAATCTCAAAGATTCCCGATGACAGATAACTAACCGGCTGTCCAACATCCCCGTCTTGCAGATCACTTTCGAATTCATCCTTCGTTGGCGGATATTCCATCGCTTCACTATAGAGTACACTGATCGATGGGACGCGACCGCGAATGAGAGCTACGATCGCTTGCACGATTAGAAGACGCGACATTCCAGCAATGTCAATTAGAACTCGGGGAAATCGTCTCGAAAAGTCTAGTAGCTCCTCTCCAATGCCCGATGGATTTTCACGGTCATAATAAAACTCCGTGACATTTAAATCTGCTCGTAGGCTATGTTTTCGTAATTCTTCTACTCTATTCTGGCTAAGTTCCGGCCCGTAGCGAATTAGCCCAAGAGTAAATCCCGAAATTGGCAACTCGCAGGTCCGACGCAGGAATTCAACGGCACGATCCTCGAAACCCGCGCAGACCAACACACAATCACCTTGTTGTACCCTGGGTTCATGTATCTCCTCCAACGTAGGCCATTCAATCTGTTTCAGAATCTCATCGGAGCGGAGCGGAATATTTCGGATCACCTACTTAATCCTCCCAAAGAGTCCGTTGATTTGGATCGTTATACACTTTCTTCTGCCGCATCCGATGTGCATGCTCTTTTGACCGCAAGCGAGCTGTTTTTTCAAATTCACGCGGATTGGACAATAGCTTCTCTAACTCATTGTTTTCTAGCTGAATCGAGTCCCGCAAACTGAATGTAAGGCGCAAATGCGGTATCAAGTATCTCCTTATGTAGAATCTTGGGACCATCTCCCCTCTACGGCTTCTTCCTCTCGGATCTTCAATAAAAATCGAGTAACGGAGCAGTTCCTCAAGGATTTCCTGCGATTGCTCTGACAACCTGAGTGATTCGTATGGCTCAATTCGAGATGCTTGGTGAGGAGGCTTGTCGGTACTGTTGGATGAAGTCTCAAATCTGATGTATGAGTGGGCGACGTTTCCGAAAGCTGTCACAACTTGCGCGAGCCGAGGTCCCCACTTAGGCAATTTACGGACCGACTCTACAAACGCGCCAGCTGCTGCTCGAATTGAATTATTCTGGCGTCTTGAGTCTATCTTTGGAACTCGTTCTGCTTTGTTGAGCCACTGAATCCCACCCGAGTCGTCCACCATGCGGGCAACCAATCGAATTATGTAGTGAATATCACCACTGCACATCGCGGCTATTGTCTCAAAACCTGAGTATCTGTACTCATCACTTTTCCCATCTCGTATTGCAACAGCAGAAGCATTTTCGTTACGACGTGCCGAGCCAAAGAGTTCCTCTAGACCTTTCACCGGATAATCTTCAACTTCTCGAAATCGCCGTTTAAACAAGTCATCTATGAATTGACGCCTGAGTTTCGACGTATCGGTTAGGTATTTGAGGCCCAAGTTAAGTAAGTCGTATTCGCGGGTCTCAACAAAACGTTTTTGGTCAATATCCTCGCGTGCAAATGAAACGGGACTCTCGGTGGATAGTTTGAAAAATACGTCCGCGGTACGAGTCATCAGTAGCCTGTTTAGATTTCGTTGTAGTTCAATCGTGATTTTAGGATGGGAATAGTCATCGATAAAGAAATAGAACGGGCGATTTTCCAAAAATGACATGGTTTCACGAATAACGGCGCAGGCTCGGAGCAGTATTTCTGGACCGAAGTAGCCACTAATAGGTTGCTTAGGATCGTTAACGAAACGCTGCTTTTCCGCTGCTCTTTTTCGCTCCTTATCCATTAAACGACTAATGAACCCTTCAACTGTATTCGTGACCGGACTGCTGGCAGGAAGAATTCTGACTATGTCCCAAAGATCCTCAACGAGTTTCTCTTCCTTTTCCTTAAACTCGTCTCGAAAGTGCCTTTTGCTCCATTTTGCCAAATGCTCCAAAGCTCTGGCAAGTAACGTAACGGTAACAAAGTGCATTGGCAGATTTAATGCCTCATCGCGCTCTGGAGAAACATATCTTGGGAATGCGAAGTATAGGTCATCACACCTGTAATAAACCCCGATATATCGCAAATCGGCCGGCGTATCATTCCCCGTAGATATAAGGTAATCAAGGCTTAACGCACGAAATACAGTAGTCTTGCCGCATCCACGAGGCCCAGTTAATACGAGATTGGATCGGGCTTTTACGTCAGTTAGGCCGAGTAGCCGATCCGAATACAGTGCCTTAAGCAGCAGATGATGATTACCAATCTGCTCGCAGTTTGGATAGTCGAAGGGCGTGACCATCTTTGACCTGGGTTCTTCTTGTGCTTGGCGCCTGTACTGCTCATCCAAGGAATCGAGTTTTTCCAACATCATCTGCGGGTTCATCACGAGTTCGTCAGCTAAGGAATCTGTATCAGTGAGATGCCGCTGCAGGAATTCCAAACGGAGAACGTCGTATACAAATCGGTCACGACCATTGCAGTCCTGAAATACTATGCACTCGAGCAACTCGTTTAACGTGTCAGCGACGTACAGAAAATCGTTAGGATGCTGTGACTTCCCAGTAACTTGTCCAACGCCAAAGTCTGTAACACGGAAGACGACTCTTCCATAGATGTCATAGTCCGACTTGGATACAATGATATTGCCGGCATGAAGATCGCCGTGAACAAACCCGCGGATTTTCAATTCGTACAACAATGCGAACATTGTTCGCAAGAAGCTCTCGATGAACGGTACGTTAATGTCAGATCGATTTTGCCTGGTGTACTCTCTTAGATTTATCCCACTAACAAAATCGCATACAAAGACAATGCATTTGTGCCCAGAAATTTCATCCTCGACGGTGTCGAAATGCCTTACCACTGATTGGTTTTCCAAGAGATTGGCCTTCTTTGCTTCTTCCAAGTATTCCACACTGCACACATTCAAGATCGGCACTATTTTGAATGCAAAGTTACTATCAGTCAATTCGTTATGTGCCCGAAACACGTGGCCGTTGTTTCCAGATGCAATATGCTCCTTTATTACGTGATCTGGATAACGCAATATCGTTTTACCGATAAATTCACCGACTTCGGGAAGGTTCTTGCGCATATCTAGTATTTCCTAAAAACCAACGCGTTTTCGCGTTTTACGCCTCCTGCATGTTTCCGTGAACGACGAATATCGGGAATTGTGTCAGATATCACATCGCACAAGCGAAACGTCGAACTGTGGGTCAGGAAACTCCGTGCAAGCACTTCGGAAGGGTAACGTCTTCCACCTCTATACGTCTGTTCTCCGACTACAAAAATACAATATCCACCTTTTCGCACCTTTCGTTCCAACTGTCTCGCAAGTTTGTCCATGAGTTTTCGAAATTCCGAAATTGCTTCGAAGGTGCGGTCAGCTCTTTCGCCGAATTTCTCGCCAAGAAACCAGAGCCGTAAGCGATTGTCACGTCGATAGTCCAGGGCATTCATGTACGGAGGACTCGATATCACACAGTCGATGTTGTCAGGGAGATTGACAAAATTCGCGGAAGATCTGCGAACCCCTTCAATTAATCCTGACAGGGGACCATCGGGCGTGCGTTTTAGAGCGCGTTCAACTTTCGCAGCCAAGCGGGGCGCAACGGGGCGATATTCGTAGAGTTCCGGGAAATCGGACTCAGGGAATTTTTCCGATCTGAGATAGGGGACGAGGTGACTGCTCGGATACGATAGAAATCCGGGTCTTTGGTGGTGTAGAATACCCAGCATCGAAGCCAAGAGAAAGTAGCGTCTTTCAAGCCTCAGTACCTGGGTTAGCCGAAGCGCTTCCTTGAGTGTGCGTGGATGAAAGAAAGCCCGAACCCAACGCGGAATTCTTCGAAGGTCAGGTGGTGGCAACGAATTCGCTCTACGCTGGACCTTTTCAAGGCGTACATGTGCCGCGTCAACACATGCAGGCGCATTGAGCTTCGCTTTAGTCAGTGTCACAGCGTAGATACTATTGTCAGATGCAAATACACGTCGTCCTAGACGGGCTGCCTCAAGTGGAACCGTGCCGCTGCCACAAAACATATCGACAACCAGCTCGTTCGGCTCACTAAAATTCAAAATGAGGTCTTTTGCGATTACGCTCTTAAGTTTGCCGATATAGGGTGAGAGTTGGTGTAACGTACACTCCTCGTGAGTACAGGAATCTGCCCAGTACGATGGTGCACGAGAGGGAGAAGCTGTCAACGCTTCGTATGTTTCAAACACATCCATCCCGGGTTCAACGGCTGCATCGGTCATCTGAGAGCATTCAGGTTAAGGTAATAGTGAGCGACTTTTTTGACTTCATTCCATGAAAACCGCGCCGGATCTCTGATCGGTTCTTGAAGTTCCGGTCCAGTCGCACAGTTGGTTACAACGTAGAGCCAGAAGCAGTCTGGGCGATCTTCGGCGACGCGGCGTTCGTTTGGCGTGAGCAGGATGCTTCCGGTGGGACCAGCGAGTCCTTTGACCTCGATCAGCCGCAATTCGCCTGACTGCAGATCCAGGCTGGTTACATCGTAGCCCAGGTTCTCCTTGTGAACGTCGTAGACCCTTCGACCCTGATCTGTTTCGTGTTCCATGACCACTCGCATGGCGGTCATCTCGGTTTCCGGATGCGGGCGCAGTTTCCGGACGTCGAGCGTATCGGTGTCAGTGTGAGGAAGGACAAGCGCGCTGGCCAAACGCTCTACGCCCTGCAACGTTACTGCTCGCTGTTGTTTGAGTTCTTCGCGCCTTCGCTCTCTGCGAGCCAATACTTCGCCATGCCGGGTTTCGGCCTGCGCCAGGCGACCTTCCGCGCCAGTCACGTCGTTCGCCACCTCGTCGGCGGCGCGCCCGATTTCTTCGTCAATGCGTTGCAGAACTTCCGTCAATGAGAGTTCCACGTGCTCGGCAATCCGATCCATTTCTGCCAAACGCTCTGTGCGCACTTCTTCAATAAACGGAAGCAGCGCGTGCTCATTCAGCCACGCCGTGTCTTCAGGAATTGAAGCAACGGACGGTAGTGCATCCGGCGTCTCCGCCGGCGTCAGGTTTCCGAGGACGTCGGGTCCGCTCAGACTCTGCGAGCCGTCGTTCGTTAATTCGACTGTAAACAGTCGTTCGTGGATAACCCTTCCAAGTCCATCCACCACACGGGCACGATAAAAATCTAAACGCGTCGGCACATCGTGGGTTAGCGAATGGAAGCATGCGCCATTGGCCAGAGAGATCTGACTCAGTTCGAGGCTGTGCCGGCGCAGGGCCTCGAACAGAGGGTGTCCGGGCGTTACCCACTCCAAATTGTGTTCTTCGGCCGCATCCCGGTCTGTCGAGAGCCTGGGATAACGTCCCGCCAGTTCCGGGAGTTTCCAATCCGCATCGCGCTCATATTTTTTCAATGCGGTAGGTGTGCGTCCCGGCTCATACGTATGCGCCAGGCGTTTTACCGGCTTCATCGTGAGACTCACGTCGCGTGCGCACTCGGTGATAAAACGTGCGATTGTCTCGGGAACGACACGTCGTTCCTGGGCACGGGCCTTGCGTTCGATCAACATGTCCAGGTTCAGTCTTCTGGATGCCAGACCTTCGAGCGCTGTCTGGCAAATGGATCGGAACCGGCCTTCGTCGACGTCCTTCAGGAGCCTGTCTTCAAAGTCTTCCTCGCCTAGCTTCCCGGCGTAGAAATCTCGCAAAACTCGCTCAACTCGGGTCGAGGGTAAGACTTCGCCAACCACGTTAAATACCGCGTCGTCGTCGAGAGCTTCTCGGATCTCCTGCAGCTTCTCCAGCAACCGCTGCAACACACGGCCTTCAATAGTGTTGGTCGCGACGAAGTTGAAGATCAGACAGTCGTGCCGCTGCCCGTAGCGGTGAATGCGCCCCATGCGTTGTTCGAGGCGATTTGGATTCCACGGGATATCGTAGTTAAAGAGGATGTGGCAGCATTGCAGGTTGATGCCTTCTCCGGCAGCCTCGGTGGCGACGAGAACCTGGATGGCGCCTTCACGGAACTGCTGTTCGGTATGGAGTCGGCTTCCGGTTTCGTCGCGTGAGCCGGCCTTCATTCCCCCGTGGATGCAGCCCACGCTGAATCCCCAGTTCTTTAGACGCTCCATCAGATAATCGAGAGTGTCCTTGAACTCTGTGAAGAGCAGCAGCCGTTGGTCTCGGCGCTCAAAGAAGCCTTCCTCCTGCATAATCTTGCGGAGGGTGTTTAATTTCGCTTCATCGTTCGAACCTTCGACTGCCTTGGCCTCTTCCGCCAGTGACCTCAGTTCCTGAATCTCCTCGCGGACCTGTTCTGCGTTTCCGGCCAGTGTGATCGCCTCGAGGATTCGTTCAAGACGCTCGCGCTCTGCGTCTTCCAATTCCTCGAGGTCATCGGGATCCGGCAGGTTGGGAGGCGCCGACTGTACCAGATTTCGGGCTTCCTCAAGGCCCTTTTCGAGGCGTGCGGCCCGATTCTCAAGCGACCGCCGCACGGCATACGTGCTGGACGCCAGGCGCCGTTGATAAAGCGCCATCAAGAATCCGACGGCACGCGCGCGAGGATCGTCGCCCTGTGCTGCGGCGCGGGCGCTCTGCCGTTTTACAAATCGGGTGATGGTACGGTAGAGTTCGAATTCGGGACCGCCAATCGCGAAGTCCGCGGTCCGTGGAATGCGCTTCGTAAACACCGGTCTGGCGTTCCACGTACCGTCGTCCTGGCGATCGGGAAAGTAGACCATTGCCTCCTTGGTGCGACGCAGGTAAAACGGCGCACGCCGATGCTGCATCGCCTCCCGAATCGAACGCACGTCCGCGTATGCGTCGCGGTCGAGGAGTTGCAGAAACAGCGTGAAGTTTTGCGGGTCACCCCTGTGAGGCGTTGCGGTCAGCAGCAACACGTGGTCGGCACTGTCGCGAAGCATTTCGCCCAGGCGGTAACGCTGGCTCTTATGGGTCTCGTCGCGGGCGGACATGCGGTGCGCTTCGTCGACGATTACCAGGTCCCACCGAACCTGCTCCAACCCGGGGAGAATCTCACTTCGTTTGGCGAGGTCGAGTGAGGTGATGATCTGGTTCTGTTCCAGCCACTGGTTCACACCGAATTGGTCGCGAATGTCGCCGCCCTTGAGGACGAAGAATTTCTCGTCGAATTTTTCATTCAACTCGCGTTGCCATTGGAATGCGAGGTTTGCGGGACAAACTACGAGAACACGTTCGATGAGTCCCCGAAGTTTGAGTTCCCGGATCAGCAGTCCCGCCATGATGGTCTTGCCAGCTCCGGCATCATCGGCCAGAAGGAAGCGAACAGTGGGTAGCTTCAGAAGGTGTTCGTAGACGGCCTCTAACTGGTGGGGGAGAGGATCAACGCGAGAAATAGAGAGTCCGAAGTAGGGATCAAACTCGTAGGCGATCCCAAGTGAGTATGCCTGGAGACCTATCCGAAGCAGGCGACCGTCGCCATCGTATGAAAGTGCGGAATCGAAGATAGTCAGATTGGCGATATCATCGGCAGTCAGTGTGACCCTGCGGAATCGTTCCGTTCTCTGGCCGACCAGCCCGGCGATCCAGACGCCGGTACCATTGGAGCGAACGGTCTCCACCTGCATCGGTTCATCGAACAACGATCCCGTAACCGTCTGTCCTTCGCTAATAGGGGCTTCTGAGTTCAAATCACGTCTCCGTTGCGTCAAACACAATCAAATGGTCTCAATAACCGATCCCCGGGGGAGGCTCATTCTTTATTTCGGCTTGGTTGCATTTCCAGAACAAACTCTCCTGTTCCAGTCTTCGCACGAGACATACTATCAAGGACGCTAAATAATGTACGAACAACAATATAGGTTGATTGATGCGGTCGGTCAATCGGATTTGACCGGATGAGACGGATTGGAGCCCTCGGCGTCGGGCGGCAAGGCTTGTAATTCACACCTTGAAATACTATACTGAACAATACATCTCAATCTTCGATACGAAAGTGAACAGATCCTTGTTCGGCGAGAGAAAGACCGCCTGACACGGGCAGTCGGCGGACCTCCGCATCCGTGATTCGGCTGTCGTGATCATGTAATCCAGATATTACCCAGTGGCGGACCTGACTTTGGGTCCATACGCGATAGAAATAGCCATCATAGCGATCGGCGTAGTGGTCGCTGCGATCCTGAATGTGTACCAGATGATGCACAAGGTACGCCGGTGCCGATGGTGTATGCGATCGACGACGCCGGTTGAACATCTGTCGCAGGGCGAAGGGGAGGAGGTGCGGCGCCTGATCCGGGTCGAGGGAATGCCCGGGGAGCCGGAGAAAAACGAGCTGTGTCCGCATTGCAAGCGAATTTACGACAGCCGCTGGTTCAGCAGCGATCGTCCTTTCCGCATGGACGCGGAGTTGCTCGATCGCAAGTGCGCCTGTGGTTGTGATCTGTCACGGCCTGCTCTGATCGTCGACACCAACAAGTTGAAGACGGCATTACGCGGAATTCGTCCGGAAGTCCTGGAGTTTGTGGAACGGACGTACGGGAGAGAGGGGCTGCGCGAGCGGCTGTACTCGTCGGTGTCCGATGAACACATTCTGTTCGTCTGCAGGAATTGCTTTCGGATCTATATGTGGTTGCCCGTGAAGGGCTTTCAGGTATTTCAGGTTGTGTCGGGAGGTATGGATAAATATGATCGACTCAGTTGATATCGGTGAACGAATCTCGTTCACGGGTTTTGCGGGGAGTATGTTGATTCGCGGCTCCATACGCAGCGAGGGGTAACTGCGATGACAATCCTGATGCTGATTTTCGCGGCAGTTGTGATCATTGGACCCTTCGTGCTGTTGGTGATTCTCCGGAGGGGCTCCCACCTGTGCGCCTGGTGTCATAAGCCAACGGTAAAGCTCGGGAAATTACCGGACGCGGAGCGTGGGCAGATCGTCGATCTGATCCGGGAAGAGGGGATGGATCCCGCGTTGTCGTATGAATTGTGCGAGGCCTGCAGGCGAATCTATGACGAGTGGTGGTTCAAGGCGGACTGGGATATGTGCGACCGGTGGTGCGCTTGCGGGTTCGAACTGTCGTTTCCATGGGACGTCGATCCCAGGAAACTCAGGGAGGCGGTGGCGGACCTGCCGCCTGCGGTATTTGCGCTGCTTTCAAAGCAATATACGCCCGATGACATTGCGCAACTCCGTCGTGGCTATGACGATCTCGATTACCGCTTCGAGAGGAGTCCGGAACCGCACGCGCTAAAGGTCTGCGGCATCTGCCACAGGATATATATGTGGATTGAGATCAAGGGGTATCAGGTTTTCCAGTGCGTGTCGTCCGGGCGAGACAAATACGAAGCCGTAGCAGACCGCCGCCAGATGGAAACCTGATAATACGCGTATTACCGGCGCCGCGCCCGCGGGTTCGGGCAGGAGCATTACCGATGGGAAACGGGCACCTAATCTTCTCTGCAATATTCGTTGTCGGGTTCATCGTGTTAATCGTCCTTCTTCGAAGGAAGTCTCGACGATGCCGGTGGTGTCATAAACCAACCGTAAAGCTCCAGCGTCTGCCGGACCACGACCGTAGTCGGATCAGCGAGTTGATCCGCGACGAGGGCATGGATGAAAGTATCGTGTACGAATACTGTCCGCAATGCAGACGCATATTTGACGAAGGGTGGTTCCATAAGGACTGGGATATGAGCGACCGGTGGTGTGCGTGCGGACACGGGCTGTCGTTTCCCTGGGATGTCGATACGAGAAATCTCAGGGAGGCAGTTTCAGATTTGCCCCCGGAAATTATCGCGATGCTTCTGAAGCGATACACCAGGGATGACATGGCGCACCTGCTTGGCGGCTATGACGACTTTCTATACCGTGACGCGAAGCGACCGGAGGGCCACGCATTGCGAGTTTGCGAATATTGTCAAAGAATATATATGTGGATTGAAAAGGGTGGATATCAGATTTTTCAGTGTGTGTCGTCCAGTCGAGAGAGATACGAGAGAATACCAAAGCGACCCCTGGAAGCATAAAATAACGCGTCTGCGCCGTGCGTCGAGACGGTGTCTTGTTTCTGACCACATCCCGTCTGAACGGCTGAAGGGACCAACATGCGTTTTGTAGCGGACGTACATCTACACTCCCGGTTTTCCAGGGCGACCAGCCGTGCGCTGAACCCGGAAAATCTCTACAGATGGTCCGCGCTAAAAGGCGTGAACGTTGTGGGAACGGGCGACTTCACCCACCCCGAGTGGATCGCGGAGTTGAAAGACCGGCTGGAGCCCGCGGAGGAGGGGCTCTTCCGGCTGAAACCGGCGCGTCAGGCCGCGGTGGACGAAGACCTCCCGGAGCGATGCAGAAATACGGTGCGATTCGTGCTGTCCACCGAGATCAGCGTGATCTACAAGAAGAACGACAAAACGCGCAAAGTTCACCACGTGGTGTTGATGCCCGGATTTGAGGCGGTGGAGCGGTTGAATGCCCGCCTGGGGGACATCGGGAATCTGAAGTCGGACGGGCGGCCCATCCTTGGGTTGGACAGCAGGGACCTCGTCGAAATCTGCCTCGAAGCGTCGGAAGACGTACTCTTCATTCCTGCGCATATATGGACGCCCCATTTCGCGGTGCTGGGCGCCAGTTCCGGGTTCGATACGCTCGAGGAGTGTTTTGAAGATATGCTGCCCGCGATTTTCGCCGTCGAGACGGGTCTCTCGTCCGATCCGCCGATGAACTGGCGCCTGTCCATGCTGGACCGATACGCGATCGTGTCCAATTCGGATGCGCATTCCCCGCCGAAACTGGCGCGTGAGGCCACCTGTTTCGATACCGAACTGTCTTACAGAGGCATATACGAGGCGTTGAAATCGAGAGACTCCGAGCGGTTCCTCGGGACGCTGGAATTCTATCCCGAAGAAGGCAAATATCACCTCGACGGACATCGGAAATGCGGCGTCCGCTGGGAGCCGAGACAGTCGATTGCCGCGGACTGCCTGTGCCCGGAGTGCGGCAAGCGGTTGACAGTCGGCGTCCTCCACCGTGTCGAGCAGTTGGCAGACAGGGCGGAGGGAGAAAAGCCCTCCGTGGCGCCGCCGTATGAGAATCTGATTCCACTTCAGGAAGTCATCGGCTCCGTATTGGGGGTGGGGCCTACCAGCAAGCGGGTCCAGGCCGTGTACGAACGGATGCTGGCGAAATTGGGGCCCGAACTTGCCATTCTGAGGGACGTATCCCCGGAGACGATCGCCGGCTGCGGTGAGCCGCTCGTGGCGGAGGGCGTGAGGCGGATGCGCACCGGGGAGGTGGAGATCGCCGCGGGTTACGACGGCGAGTACGGCAGGATTCAGGTCTTCTCGGAGGAAGACCGCACCCGGCTGAGCCGGCAGCCCGCGCTGTTCGATCTGCCTGAAATACCGGAAGCGGCGACGGCAGTGCCATCGCTTCAGGCGCCGCCATCGTGCGATGAACCATCGGGCGGAAACGGTGAAGCGCAGGAGATCGGGGAGTTTGCCGGTGAAGGTGGACTGGACGACGCGCAGAAGGCGGCGGTCGAACGGGAAAGCGGTCCTGTCATCGTGGTGGCCGGCCCCGGTACAGGTAAGACGCGGGTATTGACCCACCGGTTGGCGCGGCTGATCGGGGAAGCGGGCGTGCCGCCGGAGTCGATCCTGGCGGTGACGTTTACGAATAAGGCCGCGGCGGAGATGCGGGAACGCGTCCACAATCTGTTGCCGGACAAAGGAATTCCGGACGGGTTGACGCTGGGCACATTTCACGCCGTGGCGCTGAATCTGATGAAAGACTGCACGTCAGGTGAGTTGCCTCAGGTCATCGACGAGGTGGAGGCGACACAGCTGGCGGCCGAAGTCATTGCGGATGCTGAAGTCAGCATGTCCGCGCGGGATGCGCGGTTGGCGATCTCATTTGCGAAGACCAATCCCGATGCGGACGCAGCCGAGGCGTTGCGGGGCGTTGGTGTAGCGTACCAAAACCGCCTGCGTAGACTGGGTGTGTGGGATTTCGACGACATTCTCCTGGAATTCCTGGGGATGCTGCACAAGGGAGGCGCGGCCTCCGGGCGGGTCCTGAACAGGTTTGCGCACGTACTCGTGGACGAGTTTCAGGACGTGAATGCGGTGCAGTACCAACTGGTGACCGCACTTTCCCGCGACGGTGCCGGCCTGTTCGTGATCGGCGATCCGGACCAGGCCATCTACGGATTTCGCGGCGCGAGTCCGGCGTACTTTGACATGCTCCGGGAAGACCTGCCGTCCTCGCGGACGATTGTGCTGGATCGGTCATATCGTTCCACGCGCCAGATCGCGGGTGCGGCCGTCTCCGTGATCGGAGATGGTCGTGAGTTGAACGCCGTCAGGGAAAAGGGCGTTACGGCTCGGCTGCTTTCCTTGTCCGGCGAGACGGCGGAGGGTATCGCGGTGGTCCGCGAGATCAGCCGGATGATGGGCGGCGCCGATATGCAGCAGGCCGACGAGGTTGGCGGGCGTCAGTCGGCGAGAGGTGGAGGCGACCGGAGCCTGTCGGATTTTGCCGTGCTGTTCAGGACCGGCCGTCAGGCGGAGGCCATAGAACGTTGTTTTATTGAAGAGGGATTGCCGTACCGGGTGGTCGGCCAGAAGGGTCTTCTTTCAGCGGAGAACGTGCGTCACGCGATCTCCTTTTTCAATTACGCGTTCCGCCCTCCCGGATTCCTGCGTTTGCTGCGCGCACTGGCGGTTCCCGTCTTCCATCCCGGAAACGCGGCGTTGAATCGGCTCCGGCGTGCAGGTGGCGACCTGTCGGTTTGCAATCTGCCGAAGGCCGCTCGCGAGAAGATCTCCGCACTGGAGGACGCCGCCGGGGCATTCAGGAGAATGGCGGAAACGGTATCCGTCGAGTCGCTGGTGAGGACATGGCAGGAAGTCGCCGGGGAGGAAGAGGATGAGGATCTCGCGCGCCTTGCACGGATGGCGGTCAACTTCCATACGGTCCGCACGTTCCTCGATACGCTGGTACTGGGCGCCGACGCCGACCATGTGCGTGTTGGCGGCGTCGAGCGGCCCCGTGCCGAAGCGGTCACGCTGTCAACCCTGCACGCGTCGAAGGGGCTGGAGTTTCCCGTCGTGTTCATCTGTGGCGTGGAGGAGGGCCTGATTCCGCACGCAAACGGCGACGAGCAGGAAGAGCGGCGGCTGTTGTTCGTGGGGCTGACCCGGGCCATGGATGAGGCCGTCATGCTCTGTGCGCGAAACAGGACGCGTTTCGGCGAGCGGGTCCGTTCGGAGCCGTCCCGATTCCTGGGTGATATTCCCCCGGAATTCCTGAAACGGGAGCGCCTGTCCCCGGTACGGCGGGTCAGGCAGGCGGACCAGCTTTCTCTGTTCTGATCTCGGCGGATGCCCGTTCAGAGGACGTCGGCCCCGTCGTTCAATAACGGCCGAAACCGTACGTACGCGTCTTCCCATTCGTCGCCGCCGTCCGGCTCGAACGTCACGATCTCCGTGGAATTGCGTACGACTTCGCGAAGACCGGCAAGGGAGTCGACTTCGCCTCGCGCGTAAACCTGCATGAGGATATTACCCATGGCGGTGGCTTCAGCCGGACCGGCGACAACCGGCCTGCCGGTGGCATTGGCGGTAAACTGGTTCAGCAGGGTGTTATGGACCCCCCCACCCACGACGTGGATGGTGTGCAGCCTTCGTTCAAGGACGGACTCGAGATCCTCAAGAACGCACCGGCACTTGAGGGCAAGGCTTTCCAGGGCGCACCGGATGACGGCGCCCTCGGTGGCGGGCCGGGTCTGTCCCGTACGCCCGCAGTATGCGCGGATGCGGGCCGGCATATCCCCGGGCTCCAGGAAATCAGAATGGTCGGGATCAATGAACGAGGTCAGCGCGGGCGCCGTTTCGGCCAGTCTGACGAGTTCGGCGAAGGAAGTTGCGCGCCCCTGGTTTTCCCATATGCGTCTGCATTCCTGGACGATCCACAGCCCCGTTATGTTCTTGAGGAAACGGTAGGTGCCGCACACCCCGCCCTCGTTCGTAAAGTTGTGTCGGAGGGCGGCACGCGTCACCATGGGGGCCGGCAGTTCCGCGCCGAGGAGCGCCCACGTGCCGGAGCTGATATAGGCCGTGTCCGGGCTGGAAAACGGTACTGCCGCCACAGCCGATCCGGTGTCGTGACAGGCCGGCGCGATGACGCCACCCGACCGGATGCCGGCATCCGCGGCAATCTCCGGCCGAAGCGGACCCAGCGTCGTTCCCGGCAGGACGATTTCCGGCAGCATATCTGCCGGGATCCCGAGCCGGTCCAGCAGGTCCGTCGCCCACCCGCCCGTCCCTGGATTGTGGAACTGGGTGGTTGTGGCGTTCGAAAACTCGCACACTTTGCGTCCGGTCAGCCAGAAGTTGAACAGGTCCGGCATCATCAGAAATGTACTTGCCATGCGCAGGCGCCGCGGGTTCTTTTCCGTCATGGACAGGAGCTGGTAGAGTGTGTTGATCTCCAGAAACTGCAGGCCGGTCTGCTCGAAGATTGCTTCTCTGGATACCCGGCTGAATGCCCGGTCCATCATGCCCTGAACGCGCGGGTCACGGTAACAGCGAGGATTGCCCAGGAGTTCATCGCGGTCGTCCAGGAGCGCGAAATCCACCCCCCAGGTATCGATACCGATTCCCGCCGGTTCCGGACCGGAGATCCGGGCGCATTTTCGCAGACCCGTGAGCATATCGTCGTAGAGCCTCAGCGCGTCCCAGTACAGGCCGCCCGCCACGGGTATGGGGCCGTTGGCGAAGCGATGGATTTCTTCGAGTTCGACGGTGCTTCCGTCGAAACGACCGATGACGGCCCGTCCGCTGGACGCGCCGAGATCGAAGGCCAGATAGTTCTGCGTCATTGCGATTCCTTCCCGGATGAACCTGTCAACGGCGTGCTGACAGCGATTCCGGCTTCCGTTTGTGCCGGGGTCGAACGTTTGCGATATTATGCGATGCGGCGCGGGGTGTCAAGTGTTTCGTCGCGGCCGGAACTCGCGCCGCGACGAAAGCTTCCGAATCCGGCCGAAATGGTCGTCAGGAAGGGCGATTTTTCCGTTCGCGTCCAGTGACCGGGTGTATCCTGCCTGCCTGTCGAACGCAGGCAGACAGGGTAATCGGCAGTTCAATCGCCTTTATCAACTTGCAACTATTCGATCTAACGTCCACGAACACATACGAATCAAGGTAAGTGAATGCCGGAAAAGCCGACGGTGGCGCAATGCGCGAATCCGTTTCTGACCCTGACCATGGTCTGGTGTTACGACCAGATACGCAGTTTGAGGCGATATCGGCCGGTCGTGATGACGCAGGCGCGGCAGAATGAGCGGGTGTTTCCGGTGGAGACGCTCTATTCCAGCGAAGATCTGCCCCGGCTGCGCCGGTCCGCCTACCGGGTGGTCCGCAAGATCCGGGGAACGTACGCCGGATACGGGGGAATTCTCCGGGAGGAACGCGCCTCGGTCATCCATGCCCATTTCGGGCAGGAGGGCTATTTCTGCCTGGAAGCGCGCCGCAGCGCCGGGATTCCGATGGTTACCACCTTCTACGGGATGGATGCTTCCGCACTGCCACGAAAGCGGCTCTGGAGACGCCGGTTTCAGCGGCTGTTCCGCGAGGGAGAGCTCTTTCTGGTTGAAGGCCCGCGAATGGGCGAATCGCTTGTCACCGTCGGTTGCGCCTACGAGAAGGTGCATGTGCACCGGCTGGGCGTCGACCTCGAGAAGATCCGCCATGCTCGGCCCGATGGCAGACATGAAGGCGTCGTATTGATGTATGCCAATTTCCGCGAGAAGAAGGGGCACGTATACGGGCTCCGGGCCTGCCGGAAGATCATCGGATCGCATCCCGGTCTGAAGGTACGCATTATCGGCGATGGAGAACTGCGTACGGACGTGGAACGCGAGATCTGGCGCCTCGGCCTCGAAGACCGCGTGACCCTGTTGGGCGTGTTGCCTCACGAGAGCTGCCTGGAGGAACTCGCACGGGCTTCCGTGTTGTTGTATCCAAGCGTGACCGCCGCCGACGGCGATACCGAGGGCGGTGCGCCCGTGGCGTTGATCGAGGCCATGGCTTCGGGGCTGGCGATTGTGTCCTCGCTGCACGCGGACATACCCACGGTGGCGCCCGACAGACGGTGCGCGCTGTTGTTCCCGGAGCGGAACGTGGACGGACTGGCTGACGGACTGGATGCGCTGCTTGGATCCGGCAGATTACGGGAGGAATTGGGCAGCGCGGGCAGGGCCCACGTCGAAGACGCCCACGACATGCGGAAACAGGGCGGGCGGCTGGAGACGTTGTATGACCGGGTGAGATCCTGAAAGAGACCGGCACGCAACGAGGCAACGCGGCCGTGCCGATCGGGATTGACAATCAACCGGATCGCGGTTATTTTTCAGCAAGTTACGTTAATATCGGCCGTTGAGTACGAGGGGATCCACGGTGGAAATGTCACAAACGCAGGTCGAGTCGTACAAAGAACAGGGTTTTCTGGTTGTGGAAGGGCTGTTAAGCGAGGAGGACGTCAAGGCGATTCGTGCGGATGCCGTAAAACTCTGTCGCGGAGAGTATAAAAGCGAAAATCTGAAGCCGGTTCCGGACGGGACGTCCAACGAGGCCGCTCTTTCGCAGTATCTGTGCATCCACCAACCCCACAGTATCAGTCCGTTCATGGCGGAGGCTCTCGCGCACCGCGGTGTATCGAGAGTTCTTTCACGCCTCGTAGCCCCGGATGTGAAGTGCATGCAGTCGATGCTGTTCATCAAGCCCCCACAGTTTCCGGGGCAGGCATGGCATCAGGACGAGGTGTATATTCCCACGCGGGACCGCAGCCTCACCGGGGCGTGGTACGCCCTGGACGACGTGACGGTGGAAAACGGCTGTATGTGGGTACTGCCGGGTTCCCACCGGAACGGCTATCTGTATCCCCAGCGCGCGCACGACAGGCCCGAGGAATTCGATTTTGCCCAGGAGTCCTACGGATTTGACGACAGGGGCGAGATACCGGTCGTGTGTCGCGCCGGCGCGGTGGTCTTCTTCAACGGATACCTGTTGCACCGGTCCCGAAAGAACAGATCGGACCGCTTCAGGCGGGTGCTGGTGAACCATTACATGAACGCCTACTCGTTGTTGCCCTGGCATCGACCGCCCGAGGACGGCAAGATGGCGCTTGCCGACTACCGCGGCATCCTGATGGTTGCGGGAGAGGACCCGTACGCATGGAAGGGCACGGTGGATGGCGGCGACGCGCACGTCCGCACGTTCGACCCCGCGGCTTTGGAAACGGATTAGCAGCTGGTTGCCGTTAACCGGTTAATCGCACAGCCTCTATGGATTCGCTCACAGCACATATGGCGACGGACGAAGCAACCGTTGAACGCCCGGAGGCCTGCCACGTGATGGCAAAGCCATCCGGCGCGGTCTGTAATATAGACTGCAAGTACTGCTTTTACCTTGAAAAGGAAAAGCTGTATCCGGACGCCGGCAGAAACTGGATGATGGACGATGAGACGCTTGAGCTATATGTCCGGCACTATATCGAAGCACAGGATGTGCCGGAGGTTCATTTCGCCTGGCAGGGCGGGGAGCCCACGCTGATGGGTGTGGACTTCTACCGCCGGGCCGTGGCCCTCCAGGCGCGGTATGCCAATGGAAAAACCGTCACGAACGCGTTTCAGACCAACGGGATTCTTCTCGATGACGAGTGGGGCGAGTTCCTGGCAAAACACCGGTTTCTCGTGGGGCTGTCCGTGGACGGCCCCAGGGAGATGCACGACCGCTACCGCGTGGACAAAGGGGGAAAGCCCACGTTCGATCGGGTGATGGAGGGTCTGAAAGTCCTTCAGAAACACCGGGTTGAATACAATACGCTCACGGTGCTGCAGGCCCACAACGCGGATTACCCGGTGGAAGTCTATCGCTTTCTCAAATCCATAGGCAGCCGGTACATGCAGTTTATCCCGATTGTGGAGCGGATCGCGGCCGAACCTGGCGACGATCTGCTGCAGCTCGTCGCGCCGGAGTTCGAAGGACGGGCCCGGGTCTCGAAGTGGTCGGTCGGTTCTGCCCAATACGGCCGGTTCCTTTGCGGGGTCTTCGACGAGTGGGTCCGGAAGGACGTGGGCCGGTATTTCGTCCAGATGTTCGATATCGCGCTGGGGAGCTGGATGGGCCAGGATGCCAGCCTCTGCATTTTCGCGGAAGAGTGCGGCAGGGCGCTGATCATCGAACACAATGGGGACTTGTATTCCTGCGACCACTTCGTCTATCCGCAGTACAATCTCGGCAACGTCCGAGAAAAGAGCATCCGCGAGATGGTCGCCAGCCCCCTGCAGGAGAAATTCGGGTCCGACAAACGGGATACCCTGCCGGCGTATTGCCGGGCCTGCGACTACCGGTTTGCCTGCAACGGGGGTTGTCCCAAGCAAAGGTTCATCCACGCGCCGGACGGAGAAGCTGGGCTGAACTACCTCTGCACCGGGTACAAGATGTTCTTCGGCCACGTGGATCCCTACATGAAGATGATGGCGAAGGAGCTTGCCGCGGGAAGGCCGGCCGCGAACGTCATGCGCCGGGTGCGCGCCCGGGAATCCGAAAGGGCGGCGGTCCGGGCCCGAAGCACGGGCCGGAACGAGCCGTGTCCGTGCGGCAGCGGCAGGAAATTCAAGCGGTGTTGCGGGGGTGCGGGCGGTAGATAAATAGCGATATATTCCCTGGACGGGACACGGATCGTTTTGGCTTGACTTTTAACCTGTGCGGTGCGATCATCCGTACCCGCTTCATCGAAGTTGGTACGGCTTTTTTGTGTTTTTTCCGGAGAGCGGCAATGTGTGGAATCGTGGGGTTCTGGAACCGGGGGGAGGACACCGGAGAGCTCGGGCGGACCATTTTGAAGATGCTGGGCGCCCTGGATTGCCGGGGGCCGGATTCGGCTGGCGTGGCGCTTTATGGCGACGGGCGGGACGGACGGATGGTCCTGCGCGTAAATCTGGGAGAAACAACGGATTATGAATCAACCACGCGGCGGGTCGTTTCGAGTGCGGAGGCACTGGGCGCCCTGGCCGAGTGGACACGCACGGAGGAGTACCTGCGGTTGGTGATCGCTTATGGAGGCGACGCGAGCAGGCTGGAACAGGCAATCGAAGCCGCGGGCGAGGGCGTGGAGGTGGTGAGTATGGGGGGCAGTCTGGAAATCGTAAAGCAGGTGGGGTCGCCCCGCAACCTTGACAGAACGTACGGGATTTCCGGCTTCGAAGGGACGCACGGCATCGGACATACCCGCCTGTCCACGGAGTCGCGGATCGACCTGAGCCACTCCCAGCCGTTCTGGGCCCACGGTCATCCGGACCTTGCCATCGTTCACAACGGGCACATCACGAACTATCACAAGCTGCGGCGCATATACGAGCAGGAAGGCGCCCGGTTCTATACGGAGAACGACTCTGAAATCATCGGGATGTATCTCCGCCGGCAGCTTTCGGACGGAAGGGACCTTGAGGCGGCAATGGACGCTTCTCTGACAGACCTGGACGGCTCGTTCAGCTATCTGGTGGCCACGCCCGACGCCGTGGGTTTTGTCCGGGATCCGTATTCCTTCAAGCCGCTGCTTGTTGCGGAAACGGACGATTTCGCCGCGGTGGCCACCGAAGAGATCGCGTTCCGGTCGGCATTCCATGGAGACTACGACGTGGTTGAAGCCCGCGCGAGGGACATGCGGCTATGGCACAACTGACCTGCAACGGAAAGTCAACGCGGGAGATCAACCGGGAGATAAAAGCGTTTGTTGCCGCCGGGGAAGGCGAGGTCCGTGTCCTGGAGCCGGGCGCGCGCCACAATCTCGGGGTGGCGCTTCTGGATCCCGTCCACCTTACTCTGGAAGGCAGCGTTGGGTACTATTGCGCCGGGATGATGGACGGTGCGACCGTCGAGGTAAAAGGCAGCGCGGGCTGGGGTCTGGCGGAGTCGATGATGAGCGGGAAGGTAATCGTGCACGGCAACGCGGGCAACGGTACGGCGGCGTCTATTCGCGGGGGCGCCGTGGTGGTGCGGGGCCACGCCTCGGCGCGTCTGGGCGTGGCGATGAAAGGCGGGTTGATCGTCGTGGGAGGGGACTGCGGTTATATGGCCGGGTTCATGGGACAGACGGGCCGCATTATCGTCTGCGGCGATACCGGCGAAGCCTTTGCCGATTCGATGTACGAGACAGAATGTTTCGTGGGCGGGGAGATCGCGGAACTCGGCAACGATGCCGTGGTTGAGACGCCGGTCGAGAGCGAGTTCGCTTTTTTGAGGAACGCCATTCAGGAACACCTGGGCACGCGCCCCGACGTCACATCGTTCAAAAAGGTGGTGGCAGGCCGCAAGCTCTGGAATTTCGACAAGGACGAGCGCGCCGTGTGGCGGGAGGCGCTGTAATCGTGTATCCTGGTAATCAGCAGCTAAATTGCCTTTATTAACAACCACATATTCGAATTAACATCCCGAAAAATGATGAATCAAGGTTAACTATGGACGAAGAATATAACGGGCGTTATCGTCCGCCGCAGGCCAGCGGCACGTTTACGCCCGCCGTCATCGAAGACATCCAGGTCAAGGCCGAGTTGGGGCGGTACCGGATACGCGGGTTCGGCACGCTGCGCGAGCGGCGGTGGCCCACGTTCGACGACCTGACCTTCATTCCCTGTACGCTCACGCGCATTCCGCTGGAGGGGTACAGGGAGCGCTGTTCGGCGGAAACGGTTCTGGGCGACCGCTTTGCAGAAAAGCCCATCGTGCTGGATACGCCCATCATGATCACCGGCATGAGCTGGGGCGCGCTGTCCTACAACGCCAAGGTGGCGCTCGCCCGGGGCGCCAATACGGTCGGATCCTCCAATACGACGGGCGACGGAGGCATGTTGAAGGCGGAGCGGGATGAGAGCAAGGTGCTGATCTACGAAGTCCTGCCTTCGCGGTACGGTATCAACGTGCACGACCTCCGGGTTGCCGACGGAATCGAACTCACCATCGGACAGGGGGCGAAGCCGGGCACGGGGGGGCTGCTGCTGGGCGCCAAGGTGCTGGGGGACGTGGCGTCGCAGCGGGACCTGCCCATCGGCGTGGACCAGCGAAGTCCGGCGCGGCATCCGGATTTCCTGGGTCCCGACGACATGATCATCAAAATCGAGGAGTTGCGTGAGGCCACGGACTGGCAGGTTCCCATTTTCGTCAAGATGGGCGCCACCCGCGTATTCGACGACGTACGCCTGGCGGCCAAGGCCGGGGCCGACGTGGTTGTGGTCGACGGCATGGAAGGCGGCACCGGGGCATCCGCGGAAATCTGCCAGGAGCATACGGGCATTCCCACGCTGGCGGCTGTGGGTGAAGCGAGGGCGGCGCTCGAGGACATCGGCATGTACGGAAAGGTACAGCTGATCATCGCGGGCGGGATCCGGAATGGCGTCGACGCCGCAAAAGCCATGGCGCTGGGCGCCGATGCCGTGTACATCGGCACGGCGGCGCTGATGGCGTTGAACTGCAACCGGCCCCTTTTCGTGGACGACTACAGGGCGTTGGGCGCGGAGCCGTATCACTGCCATCACTGCCACACGGGTCGGTGTCCGGTGGGCATTACCACACAGGATCCCGAGCTGATGGCCCGCCTGAACGTGGACGAAGCGGCTGAACGCGTGGCCAATCTGCTCCAGGCCATGACGTCCGAAATCCAGATCCTCGCGCGTGCATGCGGCAAGGCGGATGTGCACGATCTGGAGCCGGAGGACATGCGCGCGCTGACATCAGAGGCGTCCATGATCTGCGATCTTCCGCTGGTCGGGACGAACCGCGTCGCGGGGGGCGGGCCCGGCTGGAAATAGGTGCGGCTTCCGGCAACGAACGGGAATTTCAGAAGCTGTCTTAAAATTCCCAACGGTCTTCGCACGGCTGCAAAAGCGCCGGTCGGCGTTGGTCAAATCCACCCGTATAGACAAATATGGGCGGATTTTCCCGCCTTGACCGCCACTTTTTCGCTCGTGCTCGGGAACTCACCGGTAATTTTAAAACAGCTTCTCAGGGATTGTCAGGTGTCGTTCAAGCTGATTCGACAGGCGCTGAACGGAAACGGACTGTTGCCCAGAATGTGGCGGTCCCATCCCGTCAGCGAGCGTTACGACGTCGTGATTGTGGGCGGGGGCGCGCACGGCCTGGCATGCGCCTACTACCTGGCGGCGGAACACGGCATTACGAATGTCGCCGTTATCGAAAGAGGGTATATCGGCTCCGGAGGAAGCGGTCGGAATACCGCCATCATCCGCAGCAACTATCTCACGCCGGAAGGGGTGCGCTTCTACGACGAAAGCGTGCGGCTGTACGAGCAAATGGCGACGGAACTGGATTTCAACGTCATGTTCAGCCAGCGCGGGCACCTCACACTTGCGCATACCGACGGCGCCGTACGCACCATGCGCAGGCGGGCGGAGGTGAACAGGCTGCAGGGTGTGGAATCCGAGTTGATCTGGCCCGACGAAATCCGGAGGCTCTGTCCGGGAATCGACGTCAGCGACCATCCCCGTTACCCGATTCTGGCCGCGCTCTACCATCCGCCGGGAGGCATCGTCCGTCACGACGCCGTCGTATGGGGCTATGCCCATCAGGCCGACCGTCGGGGTGTGCACATTCATCAGCAGACCGCGGTGACCGGGATTGACGTCCGCGGCGAGAGCGTCGTGGGTGTGGAGACTACCGGGGGTTACATCCGGACCGGCACGGTGTTGAACGCAACGGCGGGGTGGGGGTCGACCATTGCCGATATGGCAGGCGTGCGCCTGCCTCTTACCACCTTTCCACTGCAGGCCTGCGTTACCGAACCGCTCAAGCCGTTTCTCGACGTCGTCATCGTGTCGGGCAGCCTTCACGTGTACGTGAGCCAGTCGGACCGCGGCGAACTCGTAATGGGCGCAAGCGTGGACCCCTATACGTCCTATTCGATGGATTCTTCGCTGGCGTTCATGGAGAGTATTGCCGGACACATGCTCGAGTTGTTTCCGTTCCTGAGCAAGGTGCGCGTCCTGCGTCAGTGGGCGGGGCTCTGCGATATGACTCCGGATTACAGTCCCATCATGGGCTTTACTCCCGTGCGGGGCTTTCTTGTGGACGTGGGTTGGGGCACGTACGGCTTCAAGGCGTCCCCAATCTGCGGGCGGACCATGGCGGAACTGATCGCCGGCGACCGTACGCCGGACCTGATACACCCGTTTCGGCTGTCCAGGTTCGAGGAATTCGATCTGGTTGGCGAAAAAGGCGCGGCGTCGGTGGGGCATTGACCGTCGGGTCGCTGGCCCTGAATCTGAGTGCGCTATGTTGATTCTATCCTGCCCGAATTGCGGCGAGCGAAATGTAAGCGAGTTCCGCTTCGGGGGTGAATACAACCCCCGGCCGGCGGACCCTGATTCGTGCGACGACGCGGAGCTGGCCGCATATCTCTATCTGTGCGACAATAAACTGGGTGTGGAGACGGCGTGGTGGTTTCACCAGTCGGGATGCGGTCTCTGGTTCCTGGCCCAGCGGCATACGAAGACGCAGGAGGTCCTGAAGACGTACGCGTGGCAGGCGGACGCGGACGGGGAGGGCGGGGATGGCGACTGAATCGATCCGGCAGGCGGTTGCCCCCACGGATTCGGAAAGGCTCCCGCCGCAAACCGGCGAAGTCATCGATCGCGATGCGAAAGTCGAATTTACCTTCGATGGACGGCACTACACCGGATACGAGGGCGATACCATTGCGTCGGCATTGGCCGCGTCCGGGGTGCAGGTGTTCAGCCGGTCGTTCAAGTATCACCGGCCCAGAGGTTTGCTTTGTTGCGCGGGCCAATGTCCCAACTGTCTGGTCCAGATCGGCGACGAGCCCAACGTCCGCGCCTGTACGCGCCGCGCGGAGGCAGGCCTGGCCGTTCAGTCGCAGAACGCGCAGCCGTCGCTGGACCGCGACGTTCTTTCGCTCACCCAGCTGGCCGCGCCGTTGATGCCGGTGGGTTTCTACTATAAGACCTTCATCCGGCCCACCGTGCTCTGGCCGTCCTACGAACACGTACTCCGCCGCGCGGCGGGCCTGGGGAAGGTTGATTTAGCGTCGCGGCCCGGCACGTACGACAAACAGTATCTGCATGCCGACGTGGTGGTGGTTGGGGGCGGACCGTCCGGAGTCGGCGCGGCCGTCGCGGCGGCTGAACAGGGGGCGAGCGTCGCGCTTTTCGAAGTCGAACCGTCTCTGGGCGGGCGCCTGCGCTATTCGCCTTCCCAGGCCGACCGGCTGGAGGCGCTGCTGTCGTCGGTGGCGAACCGTTCGGACGTGAAGGTCTACACCGATACGGCGGTTCTGGGCTGGTATCAGGATCACTGGCTGGCGGCGGTGAAGGGTTCGCGACTGTTCAAAATACGCGCGAAATCCGTGGTTTTCGCAACCGGCGCCATCGAGGTTCCGCTGCTGTTCGACAATAACGACCTGCCCGGGGTGATGCTGGGCAGCGCCTCCCGCCGGCTCGTCCATCTCTACGGTGTGAAGCCGGGCGCGAGGGCGCTGGTGGTAACCGCGAACGACGATGGATGGGACGTGGCCGGGGACCTGGCGGGGGCGGACATTGAAATCGCCGGGGTACTGGACGAGCGGCACTCGTGTTCGAGCGCGACCGCCGGCGAGTTGATTTCCCGTGGCGTGCCCGCGTTTTTCCGGCATACGATTCTGGACGCCGTCGGATCGAAACGCGTTCAGGCCGCCACGGTCGCCCGGATCGATCCGTTGGGAGAGGCGGATCGGTCCGCGGCGCGTAAACTGGCGTGCGACCTGATTGTCGTCAGCGTGGGATGGACGCCGGACCTGGCATTGTTCCACATGGCCGGCGGCGAATCGGTCTACGACGCGCAGCGGTCGGAACCGCGTGCGACAAACGCGCCGGAAGGCGTGTTCGTGGCAGGGCGCGCCGCGGGCGCCAACGAGGTCTCGTGCGCCCAGGACGAGGGGCGGACCGCCGGAAGGAGCTCCGCGGCCTGTGCGGGCTTCGGCGAAGGACCCGACCCGTCTGATGTGTCCGATCTCCAGGACCGAAAGGCCGCCGAGCCGGTGCGTACGTCGTCCCGTACCCTGGTGCCGGGAAGAAAAAAGAGGTTTTTGTGTTATTGCGAAGACGTCACCGACGTGGACCTGCGGACGGCAATCGTCGAGGGGTACGACAGTATCGAACTGCTGAAACGGTACAGCACGATTTCCATGGGTCCCTGCCAGGGCAGGATGTGCTCCATGAATACAGTGCATCTCTGCGCCCGTGCGAACGGAAAGCAGGTCGGGGAAACGGGCAGGACAACGTCTCGCCCACCGGTGGAGCCGGTAACGCTGGGCGCGTTGGCAGGTCAGAACATGGAGCCCGTTCAGGTGAGCCCCGCGCATCAGTGGCACCTGGAACAGGGCGCGAGGATGATGGTGGCGGGACTCTGGTTGCGTCCTGAAGACTACGGCGACCCCGTCGCTGAAGTGAAGGCGGTACGTGAACGGGTTGGGCTGATGGACGTCAGCACGCTGGGCAAGATTCAACTGACCGGCAAGGGTGTGCCTGAACTGCTGGAGCGGGTGTACGTCAACCAGTGGCGGAAGCTGGGTGTGGGCCGCGTCCGGTACGGCGTGATGTGCAACGACGAAGGGGTTGTGATGGACGACGGGGTGTGCGCCCGGATTCAGGAAAACGAGTGGTATATGAGTACCACCTCCACCGGTGCGACGGCGGTGTTCGAATGGATTCAGTGGTGGGCGCAGTCGGGCTGGGGCGAAGGCGTACACGTTGTCAACCTCACCGACTCCTACGCGGCGTTCAACCTGGCGGGCCCCAGGTCTCGAGACGTGCTGCGGAAGCTCACGGACCGCGACCTGAGCAGCGAGAAGTTTCCCTATATGCGGGTGCGGTCGACCCGTGTCGCCGGGGTGCTGTGCCGTGTCCTTCGAATCGGGTTTACGGGCGAATTGTCCTACGAAATCCACTGCCCGGCGTCATTCGGCCTGCACGTGTGGCGGGCGCTGATGGCGGCGGGGGAGGAATTCGGCATCGGGCCGTTCGGGGTGGAGGCGCAGCGCGTGCTCCGGCTCGAAAAGGCGCACATCATCGTCGGCCAGGACACCGACGCGCTGACCGATCCCTTTTCAGCCAACATGGAATGGGCCGTAAAAATGAACAAGCGGGATTTTCTGGGCAAGCCCATGTTGTCCAGGATCTCGGAAAGGGGCGCCCGTCAGCGGCTCGTGGGTTTCAAAATGGCGCGGCCGGGCATCGTGCCCGAAGAGGGTCTGCAGGCCGTGCATCCGGACGGGAACGGAAAACAGGAGATCATCGGCTGGCTGACGTCCTCCCGCTTCAGTCCGTCGCTCGGGGAGACCATCGGGCTCTGCTGGCTGCCCGCGCACGTGGCGGCGGAAGAGGGAACGGGGTTCCGGATTCGCCGGGACGGCGAGCTTGAAGACGCCTGTGTTTACCACGGGCCGTTCTACGACCCAGCCGGAGAAAGGTTGCAGATGTGAGCACATGGGCGGCGCCGGTGAAGCTGTCGCCACTTCACGAAACGGCGCGGGACCTCGGGGCGCAGTTTTCGGAATCTTCCGGATGGCGGATTCCGGAGGCGTATTCCACGCCGGATGCGGAGACGGCTTCCGCGAAGCGGGGCGTGGCGCTGGCCGACGAGACGGCAAACGGTAAGCTCCAGGTCGAAGGCCGGGACGCGGAAACCGTCTGGGCGTCAGCGGAGGTGGCAATCGGCGCCGGGGTTGCGGTCGATTCCGAACGGGTGTACCGGCTTCGCGCAGACTGTTTTTTTGTGAGTACGTCTCCGGGCCGGGATATCGCCACCCGCAGGACGCTGATCAACCGCGCGTCGGGCCGCTTCGTCACGGTGACGAATCTGACCCATGCGTGGTCGGAAATCCGCGTTCTGGGGCCAGACGCGCCCACGCTGATGAGCAGGGTGTGCGGTCTGGATTTCGCAGCTGCCGCGTTTCCGGACGGCGCCGCGAAACAGACCAGCGTCGCCAGGACGACACAACTCGTCATCCGGCGGGATACCGCTGAATTGCCGGCCTTTTCGGTCCTCGGGGCGCGTTCCCTGGCAGCTTATCTGTGGGAAATCCTCATGGAGGCCGGGGCCGATCTCGGGATCGCGCCGATCGGCCTTGGCGCCATCCGGGCCCTGGAGTCACGGTAGGAAAACTCATTTGCGGAGAGGAAGGGTCGTCTATGTCGAATCAGGCCACATCGGCTCTCGAAGCGTACGTACGGGCCGACGGTCGGGACGAACGTGTGCGCCAGGTACGCGAAAAGATCGACGCGCTTGGAATCACTTACGTCTACTACCAGTTCATTTCGGTAACGGGCAGGGTGGTGGGCAAGGGTATCCCGGCCGACCACTGGGAGCGGACCGCGCAACGCGGGTTCCAGCTTGTATACGGGGCGACGGCGAACCTGTTCATGGACCGGTACGACAATTATATCGGTTACGGGCCCGAAGCGTCGGAACTCGTGGGAATTCCGGATCCCGAGACCTTCGTGCAGTTGCCGTGGGACAAGCGGTTGGCGAGGGTCTTCTGTACGCTCTTCCGCAACCGGGACGAGCAGGAGAATCCCGGCGGGGTCCTCACGTCGGACTGCAGGGGCAATCTCAGGCGCATCCACGCGCAGTTCAGGGAGGACCACGACGGAATGCACATGCGCCACGGCGCCGAACCCGAGATGATGTGGCTGCAGAAGGGCCCCGACGGCAAACCCGCGGACGGTTTCAGCAAACCCTACTGCTACCATATCGATCAGTTCGAGTCCCTGCGGCCGGTGGTCATGAAGGTGATCGAATACGGTCGCGCGATGGGCCTGGACATGATCCAGGGAGACCACGAGGACGCGCCGGGTCAGCTGGAGTTGAATTTTACGTTTGACGACGCGCTTGCCACGTGCGACCGGCTCACCACGTACCGGCAGATATGCGCCCAGGTTGCCAGGGAGCACGATCTGATCGCGTGTTTCATGTGCAAGCCCTTCATGGGCGTATCGGCATCGGGTTGCCACCACAATCTTTCGCTCTGGCGCGGGGGAGAGGACGTGCTGAAGACGCTGGGAAACGAGACACTGCCCGGCATGGAGGGTGTCTTCCTGCACCGGGAAGGCGGCGAGAATATGTTTGAGCCGCTGCCGGGCAGACGCGAGCCCGCGCAAACCGGCCTGCAGTGCATCGGCGGCGTGATCGAACACCTCCAGGCGCTGACGGCCATCGGGTGTTCCACGGTGAATTCCTATCGGCGATTGTGGGAGACGGGATTCTGGGCGCCCGTCTATTCAGACTGGGGCTATCAGAACCGGACCTGCGGGCTCCGGGTCTCCGGACCGGGGCGGTTCGAGTACAGGGCGGTTGACGCGATGGTGAACCCCTATCTCATGGCGGGGGCGTTACTGAAGGCGTTTGACGACGGCATTCGCCGGGACCTGGACCCCGGAGAGCCCGAGCATCGCAATATCTACGAGGCGATCGAAGAGGGCAAAGAGGTCACAAAACTGCCCACAACGCTCGGCGACGCGCTGGACAGGCTGGAGCAGGACGAGGTGATCCGGTCGTCGCTTCCTGGCGAGATGTACGACGTCTACATGCATTACAAGCGGGACGAGTGGGAACGGTTTCTGGCAACGGTGACCGACTGGGACCTGGAGACCTACTGGGATTGTCTGCCATAGATGCGAGGTGAATATGTGCGGTATCGCCGGGATTATCCACCGGAACAGGACGGGTCGAATCGGCAGCGAAATGACCATGATGCTTCAGGCGATGCGGCACAGGGGTCCGGATTCCACGGGTTTTGCGCTGTACGGAGAGCCGTCGGCCGGGATCCTGGCGATGCGGTTCAAGGTGGCGGAGAAGGAGGACCTGGAGTCCGGCTTCGAGATCAGGGATCAGATCGTACAGCGCAAGGCGGAGGTGGATGAGCGCATCGGATCCCTCGGCGGCGAAGTGCTGGCCTCGGAGCAGCCAACGGAGTACGCGTTCCTGTACCGGGTCAGGTACGAGGGAGACCTGCGCCGGTTCGCGGATTTCATTGAGGACGCGGAGGGCGTCGAAATCCTGTCCATCGGCAGCGCGCTTGAACTCGTCAAGGACCTCGGCGACGCCAACGAAGTGAGCGAGCAGTACGGGACGGGTTCGTTTGTGGGCACGCACGCCATCGGGCACGTCCGCATGGCCACGGAGTCCGACGTGGACATACGTTCGGCGCATCCTTACTGGGCGTATCCGTTTGGCGATATATCCGTCGTACACAACGGGCAGTTGACCAATTACTGGACCATGCGCCGCGACCTCGAGCGCCGCGGGCATCGTTTCGTGTCGGACTGCGATTCGGAACTGATCGCGGTCTATATCGCGGACAGCCTGGATCGATCGGTTTCGCTCGAGGAAGCGATGGTGAGATCCGTACGGGAGCTGGACGGCGTGTTCACGTATCTCGTGGCGACGACGGACAGCCTGGGTATGGCCAAGGATACCATGGCCGCCAAGCCCATGGTCCTCTACGAAGGGGAAGAGGAAACCCTGCTCGCCTCCGAGGAAGTGGCGATCCGGACGGTACTGCCCCAGGAAATCGAGACCGTGGACCCCTACGCTGGAGAAGTGAAGGTATGGCAAAACTAGATTCGGACCGCGAAAAGACGCACCGTTCCTACGCGATGGGACTGCACGACGAACCGCTTGGAATTCGGACGAACCGGGTTTTCTTTCGCGCCGAAGAGGGTACGGAGCTTGTGTACCCGGGGTCGCTCAAGGTGGACTTTGACAGGCGCACGGAATTCGACGCGGCGCCCATGGCGATCCGGGAGGTGAATCGGAAGATCCGGAAGCTGATGGAGGCGGGATACGGCCACGTCGTGGTGCGCAACCCGAACGCCAAGCACTCGCTCGGTTCCGGGATTCTGAATCGGCTGAAACTGGATTTCGACGGGTCTCTGGGGTATTTCGCCGTGGGTCTCATCGACGGGCCGAACGTGAGGATCAGCGGGCGCGTGGGCTGGTCGTGCGCCGAAAATATGATGGCGGGCACGGTCGTTGTGGAGAAGAACGCGGGTTCGTCGTTCGGCGCTGCGCTGCGAGGCGGGGACCTGGTGTGCATGGGAGACGTCGGGGGGCGGACCGGCATCAACATGAAGGGCGGTACCATCCTGGTGGCCGGACGAACGGGAATGCTGTCCGGATTCATGATGCAGCGGGGGCGGATGATCGTTCTGGGAGACGCAGACGAGAATCTCGGTGATTCGATGTACGACGGCACGATCTACGTCGGCGGGCGCATAAAGTCGCTGGGCGTGGACGCCGTTCGCGCGGAACTGACGGACCTCGAGGTCGCCTGGCTGAATCGCAAGCTGGAACTGTACGGCCTCGAAGCCCCGGACGGCGCGGGAAACCTGAAGAAGGTCGTCGCGGGCAGGCAGCTCTGGAATTACGACAACCTGGAACCGGCCGAGAAGAAGATCGTACTCTAACAGCTTGAACTCGGAACCCGGTTCCGGTGCTTTGGGAGAGACAAGATGGGAGACGTATTATCCGTGGGTATGGTGGGCGCCGGCGGTATCGCGCATTCTCATATGCGAGCGATTGCGGCGGTCCGGAACATAAGAACGGCGGCGGTGATGGATATCCACGCCGAATCCGCCGAGGCTGCCGCGGCGGAATACGGCGCCAGGTCGTATACCAACCTGGAGGCGATGCTGGACGATCCTGACGTTGAAGCCGTCCACGTTTGTACGCCGCACAACCTCCACGGCGCACAGGTGGTGGCCGCCGCGGAAGCCGGGAAACACGTCCTGGTGGAAAAGCCCATGGCGCTGACGCTCGACGAGTGCGACCGGATGATCGCGGCGTGCGAAAAAGCGAATCGCGTTCTGATGGTCGGGCAGGTCATGCGCTATTACCCGGTCAGCCGAAAAGTGAAACAACTCATCGCCGATGGCGTGATCGGCCAGGTGGGTCACCTGCTCAGACGCCGGCTGGGCAACTTCAATCCCGCGCCTCCGCCGGGACAGGATACCCACTGGTACATGGACCTGGAGGCCGGGGGCATCTGCGTGTTGTACTGTTTCGGACCGCACGAGTACGATATCCTGCACTGGTATATGGATTCGCCCGTTGTCAGGGTCTTCGCGCAGGGAACGGAGAGTACGGAACGCTACCGGGGACAGAAGGACTCCTATACAGCCGTCATGAACCACGCCAACGGCGCGGTCAGCGTGTTGTCACAGTCCGTCGTATGCCACTCCGGGTCGCATGACCAGTACATCATGGGCAGCCTGGGATCGATGTCGTTCACCCATGGGCGCCTGTTGCTCAACGGCCGCGAAGTGGACGTCGGCGAGCCGGGCAACGGGATGCAGAATCAGGTTCGCGAGTTCGCCGACTGCTGTCTGGAGGGGAAGACACCGGATGCCAGCGGCCGGTCGGTGCGGCACACGATGGCCGTCATCGAGGCGGCGAAGCAGAGCGCCGAACGGAACGAGTCTGTGTCCGTCTCGGAATTCGATTGAAAACCGTCTGCTGCCCAACGACAGTATGGACCTGAACACTGAGGTTCTGGACGCGGACGTCGCGTTCATCCCCAGGAAGCTGAAAACGCCCCTCCACCTGAGTTCAGGGCGGATTACCGAGCTCACGGAAGCCCGGGCGACGGTCACGGTCCGCGTGGCCGGGCGCGAAGCCGGGGGCAGGGGTTCGATCTATCTCAGCGACGTCTGGGCATGGCCGGATCCCGCGCTGACGCACGACTTTCGAGACGCCGCCCTGCGTGGATTCTGCAGTAGACTCGCGAGCCGTCTGTACGCGCATTGCGGCGGGGAGCCCGCGCATCCGCTGGCCCTGGGAATGCGGCTGCACGAGTCGGTTGCCGGTGAAACATCGCCTCCGGTCCTTGCGGCCGCGATGTGCGCCAGCCCGTTCGACGCCGCAATCCACGACGCGGTGGGCATCGCGACCGGACGTTCCGCGTTCGGCTTCTACGCCGGGACCACGCCGTTTCCCGACGTGGATGGTCTCTTTCCGGGCGGCGGCGCGTGCGCGGCGATTCAGCGTCTGTTTCATACGCCCCGATCCCGCCTGCGGGCGTGGTGGGTTGTCGGAAGCGACGACGATCTGGGCTCGGACCTTGCTCACGTCATACGGGAACACGGGTATCGCGGCTTCAAACTGAAGATTCTGGGGAAGGACAACGTCGCCGACGCGGCCAGGACCGTCGAAGTGTACCGCGCCCTTCGCGGACTCGGCGTTGACGACCCGGCGTTGACGGCGGACAGCAATGAAGCCAATCCGGATGCGGAAAGCGTACTTGACTATCTGGAACGGCTCAGGGCCCGGGACAGCGAGGCTTTCCGGTCGCTGAGGTACCTGGAACAGCCCACGGGCCGGGATATTCTGCTGCATCCACAGGACTGGCGGGCGGTTGCCAGGCTCAGGCCGGTGTTTCTGGACGAGGGCCTCACAAGCCTCGAATTACTGCCGGAAGCGAAGAGACAGGGTTGGGGCGGCCTGGCCCTGAAGACCTGCAAGGGTCACAGCTTCGCACTGCTGGCAGCTGCGTGGGCGCGCGAGAACGGGATGCGGCTCGCGCTTCAGGATCTGACGAATCCCGGATTTGCGGCGATTCACGCCGCGTTGTTCGCGGCGCACGTGCCCATGGTCAACGGTGTGGAAATCAACTCCCCCCAGTATACGCCGGACGCCAACGCCGAATGGCTGCCGCGCCTGGCGGGAATTTTCGAGCCCGTGAACGGGCTGCATCGAATAGACAACCCCGAAACCGCGGGGTTGGGGTCCACGCTGTAACGGTTTGGGGCAGCCTCGAATTCATCCGCCCGGCGGGAAACGGGTGGTTGACGCGGCGCCCGGGAGGAATGACGATGGATACCGAGTGTCTGGATAACTGTCTCACCAGCGAGGAAGAGGCGAAGTTCGAACGGGACGGATTTCTCATGATCGAAGATGCAATTCCGCCCGATCGCGTCTCCGCGTTGAACCGCGTGGTCGACGGGGTGTACGAGACCTATCTTGCCGAGAACGGACTGGGGCCTGGCGAACGCATGAACCTGACGGACTTCGTGGGGCTCGATGATGAGTTTCTGGCCCTGCTGGACTGGTCGGTCACTTTCCCCAAGGTATGGGGTATTCTGGGCTGGAATATCCAGCTTTATCACTCCCATCTGATCGTCACCCCGCCGGAGCCGCAGGAGAAACGCTCATATATTGGACGCCTGGGCTGGCACCAGGACAGCGGTCGCCTGAATATCGAACTGGACGCCACGCCCCGGCCGCGTGTCTCGCTGAAGGTCGGCTACTTTCTGACGGACACCACCCTGCCGGATCGGGGGAACTTCCACATTGTCCCCGGCAGCCACCTCCAGAATCGGCTGGACTTTCCGGACGACGGGGTGTCCGACCATCCCGGTGCGACGCCCGTGCTGGCCCCGGCGGGCTCGGCGGTGTTTTTCGATCGCCGGCTCTGGCACGCGGCCGGGAGGAACCACTCGGACGTCACGCGGAAAGTGCTGTTTTACGGCTACAGCTACCGGTGGCTGAGGCCGAGGGACAATATGACGGTGGCACACTGCCTGGAGCGATGTGATCCGGTTCAGCGTCAGTTGCTCGGCGAAAGCACGGGGGGGATGGGTTATACGTCGCCATCCGACGCGGACGTGCCGCTCAAGGGCTGGATCCGTGAGCACGCCGGGGAGGAAGCCGTCGCGCCGTAGCGAATTGCGGCCCGGAATCCTCGCCCGAGCGCGCCGGTACCCCCTGTGCCCCGCCTGAAACGAACTTCAGAGCGGGGTTCGTAATCTGAGTCAAGGAGATCGAAGATGGCCGGGGAACTCGCGATACTGGGAGGCGAAAAGGCCATTGCGGCCGATAGCGGGGAGCAGTGGCGTCGACCCGTGGAAGCGGAGAAAGCCGCGGTCTGCGCCCTGATCGACGAGGGTTATCTCTCCGGTTCGGGATCGGGCGTTCCGAAAGAGTTCGAAGAACGGTTCGCGGAGTACGTGGGCTGCAAATACGTACTCACAACCAGCCATGGGCATACGGCCCTCGCCAGCGGATTCTTCGCGGCAGGCCTGGGCGCGGGCGATGAATTCATCACGCCTTCGGTTGGTTATATAGGCAGCTACGCTGGCGCGCTGCATATGGGCGCCACACC
Organism: Candidatus Latescibacterota bacterium; assembly: GCA_965116875.1. Taxonomy (GTDB): domain Bacteria; phylum Latescibacterota; class UBA2968; order UBA2968; genus JAAXHE01. The sequence goes on along the minus strand of OZ220733.1, from coordinate 5,217,408 downwards.
GGTGTTCTGCGAAATCGATCCGGAGACGCTGCTCATGGACCCGGACGACGCGGCTCGGCGGATCACGGACAGGACCCGCGTGATTTCGCCGATCCACTCGTGCGGCCGGGTGTGCGATATGGACCGGCTGCTGGCCCTTGCGAACTCCCGCGGACTGGTGGTTGTGGAGGACGCGGCTCACGCGCACGGCAGCGAGTGGGACGGCGTGAAAATCGGCAACCTGGGGCATATCGCGTGCTTCAGTATGCAGGGATCGATGCCGGGGGGCAAGCCGGTGGCGGGCGGAGAGGCCGGCATCGTGGCGACGAACGACCGCGAGTTGTACGAGCGCGCGTTGATTTACTGCCACCTGCACCGGCCGGGCGCCGTGAAGGAGCTCACCAACCCGGTCTACCGTGAACTGGAACCGCAGCTCCTGGGATGGAAATGGCGGCCGCATCCGCTGGCCATGGCAATCGGCCTGGTCTCCCTTGAGCACCTTCCAGAACGGATGGACCGGTTTGAAGCCAACCGGGAGGCCCTGTTTCGAAAAATCGAGGGGTTGCCGGGAATCCGGCCGGTCTGTAACTACAGGAAAGCCAGGGGAGTGGAACTTTACGGCGGGATCAAGTTCATCTACGATCCGGAAGCGCTCGGCGGATTGCCCGCACCCCGGTTTGTGGCGGCCATGCGGGCCGAGGGCGCGCCCCTGAACGGTCCGGGCGTGGGCCACATGGAACATCTTCGCGCGATTTATACCAAAGACCTTCCGGGGCTCTGGGGGGCGGGCCACGACGGACCTGCGAATGTGCCGCTTCCCCGCTATCGTGAGGGAGATTTCCCGGTTTCGGAAGCGATCCGCGGACGGGTGTTGTCCTATCCCGGGCATATCCAGGCAGCGGACGGATTCATCGATCAGTTCGCGGCGGCGTTTCGGAAGGTCGTGCTTCAACATCAGCAGCTTTTGTAGCATTCCGTTGGAAACGTCGCTCTGCAGGGGAGCCGGCCGAAGTCCGGATGGGCTTCTTCAATGGGCTGTCAGGAGGAGTGCGTTGGCTGAACCCGAGACGTATCGATCTCCGCTGGAGGTGCGGCTGGCGTGCCGGCGGAATGGGTTGAAGACCGTGGCATCGCGTGCGCTTGCCGGGTACCTGTGCGTGAATGTGGTGATGATGGACGAGGCGTACGCCGGGGAATTTGAGAAGTTCTGCAGGGCGAACCCGAAGCCGTGTCCGCTTCTGGCGGTGATGCCGGCCGGCCGGCCGGAATGTCCCGAATTCGCGCGCAGTCTCGACATTCGTACCGACCTGGGTTCGTACGACGTGATCCGGGACGGCGCGGTGGTCGAGCAGCGGCGGGACGTGGTTTCTCTTTTTTCAGGTGATATGGTCACGTTTCTGATCGGTTCCAGCGTGTCTTTTGACGGGCTCCTGGTCGAAAAGGGGTACGAACCCGCATTCGGACCGTGTATCCAGCTGACCGGACTGGACTGCGAACCGGCAGGAAGGTTCGCGACCAGAATGGCGGTGACCATGCGGAGCTTTCTCCCGGACCGCTGCGACCCCGTTTGGGAATACACAAGCCACTTCCCGGCGTGCCATGGGGCGCCACTTGGCAGGAACAACGGCCGGGATCTGGGAATTCCGGACCTCGACGTGACGATTTCGGGCAATCCGATCAAGGTCCCGGAGGGCACCGACCGCCTCTACTGGGCCTGCGGCGTGACGCCCAGCCTCGCGGCGCAGCAGGCCCGGCTACCGTTCGCGCTTTCCTATACGCCCGGCCACGCGCTGATTACGGATGTTCCAACGGAGAGCCTGTATAAAGCGTGAGACGGACCTCTCCCCCCGGCCCCTCACAAAGCTTTCAGCTGTCAGCTCTCAGCCGTCAGCCAAGAGCGAAAGGCAAAGTCAAAAGCCAACTCCATCCAGCCGCCCAGACCTCTCCCCTTTTTCTCGAAGACAAGAAATCGAGGAGCCGGGCTCCCCCTTCCTTCAGGAAGGGGGCCAGGGGGTAGGTCGGGACCCGTACGTTGTGTATATCGTGGAGGGATACAGTTTGAGCAAGTCCAACTGGCTGGAGGCGGCAACGGCAACCTGGAATGAGTGCAGGGATTTCCTGGCGGACACCCCGGCTGCAATCCTGCCGCTGGGCGCAACCGAACAGCACGGCCACCATCTGCCGCAGAACACGGATACGGTACTCGCGGAGGCACTGGCCGTCGAGGTTGCGAAAGCGAGTTCCGGCCTGGTGCTGCCGGCGGTCCCGGTGGGGTACTCCTGGAGCTGGCGCGACTATCCCGGCACGCTCACGTTCTCGTTCGACACGTTTCGCGAGGTCGTGAAAGACCTGGCCCGCAGCGCGCAACGAGGCGGCTGTCGCGCGCTGATGACGCTTTCGGGGCACGGCGCGAACCCGGGTCCGCTGAAGATGACCGCCAGGGAGCTTGTCGACGAACTGGACCTGAAGGTCCTGAATGTGTTCTATCCTGGCCTGGATGAAGTGATGGCCGATGCAGAATCGCCGCAATGGGCGCCGATGAATTTTCACGCCGAGGAATTCGAGACCTCCCTGATGCTCTACCTTAAGCCGGAACGGGTCAGGATGGACCTGGCCGTGCGGGAATATCCGCGGCGGTCCGTGGAGTACGAAATGTCCACGCTGCCCCTGGGCAGTCTGTCCCGGTCGGGCGTGTTCGGGGATGCCACGGTCGCTTCCGCGGAAAAGGGCAGGCGCTGGTTTCATGATTGCGTGGCACGGATGGCGCGGGTATGGACGGATTTCCTGTCCGTACCGGATGCCGGGTAGGAGGGCGGGATGGGAACGGTGATGACGGTTCGGGGCGAGATCGACGGAGACAACCTTGGCATCGTGGACTACCACGAACACCTCTATTTCGACGCCCCGGACTGGCTGCTCAGAGAAGACGGGGATTTTCGGCTGAACAGCGTGGAGCGCTCCGCCGAGGAGCTTCGTTCCTGGTCACGAGCGGGTGGCGGGACATTGGTCGAGATGTCGGCGATCGACTTCGGCCGGAACGTCAGGCAGGTGGTCAGGATTGCGGACCTGGCGCCCGACGTGCACGTGGTTGTCATTACGGGATATAACAAGCCGTACTTCTGTGACCGCGCGATCCTGGATCAGGACGAAGACACGATGATCCGGAATTGTATCCGGGATATCGAGACGGGCATCGACGGCACCGGCGTGAAGGCCGGTATCGTCAAGGGAGGCAGCGGATACAATACGTTTCAGGAGGCCGACCGGAAGCTCCTGCGCATCGCGGCAAAGGCGCACGCGGAAACAGGCGTGCCCGTGATTACGCATACGGAAGCCGGCACGATGGGCTACGACCAGGTTTCGTTCCTCGCCGGCCAGGGTGTACCGCCGGACCGCGTATGTCTCAGCCACATGGACAGGAATCCGGATTTCTGGGAGCACCGGCGAATTGCGGAAACAGGCGCCTATCTGGGTTACGACTGCCCGGGCAAAGTGAAGTACGGACCCGACGAGATGCGTATCGCCGTGTTGAAGCGGATGATCGACACCGGGCTGGGCGACCGGATTCTGCTCGGCAACGATCTGGGCCGGCCCAGTTACTGGCGAAGCTACGGAGGCGGTCCCGGACTGGACTACGTGCTGACCCGGTTCGTTCCCAGGCTGCGTGAAGAAGGGGTATCCGATAACGCGGTCCGGGACCTGCTGGAGAACAACCCGCGACGTTTTCTCACCGGGGAATAGCATCGCCATTCATGAGCGATCCGGCCTATGTCACTGGTACTTGGAATCGATCTGGGGACGTCCAGCACAAAGGCGATCGCACTGGATGAAAGCGGCGACGTATTGGCAACCGCCAGTGCGAGTTATGCCATGCAAACGCCCAGGCCGGGGTGGGTTGAGCAGGACGCGGACGACTGGTGGGCGGCGATCTGCAAGACAACACGTGCGGTCGCGGCCGAACTGCGGGTGCAGGGGCGGTCCGTGGATGACATCCGTGGCGTGTCGCTGTCCGGGCACATGAACGGGGCCGTATTCGTGGACGGCGCCGGCAACCCGCTCCGGCCGCCGATTCTCTGGCTCGACCGGCGCTCGCAGGCCGAATGCGACGCGGCGAACGCGCGTGCGGGAGACCTGCTGCGGACCCGTGCCATGCACGTTCTGAATCCCATCAACACGCTGGCCAAAGTGTTGTGGGCGCGGACCCATGAAACCGACGTCTATCGGGACGCGCGGTACGTATTGATTCCGAAGGACTGGGTGCGGTTCCGGATGACGGGAACGTTCGGGACGGACGTATCGGACGCGTCGGTATCCGCGGCCGCGGATGTTCGGGCTAGGGATTGGAGCGGCGAGATTCTTGAGGCCCTGGAGGTGCGCCGCGGTCTGTTTCCCGACATATCGGAATCCCCCGAGGTGATCGGAGCGCTGACCGGCTCGGCATCCCGTGAGATGGGTCTGGCGGCAGACATCCCCGTCTGCGCCGGCGGCGGCGACGTTTCATGTCTTGCGGTGGGCAGCGGGGTTATCGCGCCCGGCGTCGTAAACGTGGGCATCGGCACGGCGGGGCACGCGCTCGCCTTCGCCGGGAAACTGGATCCCGCGGCTTACAACAGACTCTGGCCGATGTGCCATTCGGTACCGGGCGCCTTCTTCTGGCTGGGGTGTTCGTATACGTGCGGCGCGAGCCTGGCATGGTTGAGCGGCCAGCTGGGAGAAGACGTCGCATCCCTGACGCGCGAGGCGGAGGATGCGCCCCCGGGCAGCGAGGGACTCTTCTTTCTTCCCTGGCTGGAGGGGGCCGCAACGCCGCACCCGGATGCGCGCGCCCGGGGCGGATGGATCGGGCTGACGTTGCGCCATACGAAAGCGCACATGGTGCGCTCGCTGATGGAGGGCGTGGCGTTCGATCTGAGGCGCTCGCTGGAGTGTTTCAAGGACATCGGGCTGCCAATCGAGGACCTGCGAATCGGCGAGGGCGGCGCGAGGTCCGCGCTCTGGCGTCAGATCCAGGTCGACGTGTTCGGACGCGACGCGCGGGTGCTGGAGGTACAGGATGCATCGGCGCTGGGCGCCGCGGTGATCGCCGGCGTGGGCGTCGGCATGTTTCCCGACTTCGAAACGGCCTGCGAACGCTCGGTGGGCCTGGGCGAAGCCGTCCGGCGCAGTGAAGAGCGAGCGACCGATTACGAGAAGCAGTTTCAGCGGTACCGCGGCCTGTATCCGAGCCTGAAAGGCTGGTTTAACGAAAACACGACAACGGCGCCATAGTCCGCTATTCATACCGGGATGCGGACACACGAAAACCCGGTTTTCATACTTGCGGCCTCGAAGAGGAGCTCACGCAATGGATAAGGCTTTCGAGCGACCCTATAAACCCCTGAACTTCAGCAAGTCGTGGATCGAGTCCTTTCCGTTACACGCCATGGCCGAACAGCTGATGGCGGAGGGCCCCTTTGATGAATCGGGCCGGAACGCGCTTTCGCTGGTTCGCGGGGATGAGATGACCGTGGTCCTGACCGTAATGAAGGCGGGCGCGGCACTGCACGAACACCGGGCCCCGGGTCCGGCCACGGTTGTTCTTCTGAGTGGTCGAATCCGAATATCGGCCGGCGCCGAGGAGATGCCGCTGGAACCCGGTTCGGCCGTTTCGTTTACGGCGAACCTCCGCCACGCGGTGACGGCCATGGAAGACAGCGCGTTCCTCATCGTGATCGGCGGCAGATAGACGCGGCGCGCGGTTATCATTGGGAGGTTTATGGATATGGAGACGTTGAGTGACGAGCAGGTCGCCTTTTTTCGTGAAAACGGATACATCCGTCTAGAGGGCATGTTCTCTTCAGGGGAAGTCCGGGAGATGGGCGACGAACTGGATTACATCATGACGGAGTTCGCGAACTGGGACTCGGCCTGGAAGGGTCCCTGGCGGAAGGAATATATGGACGAAGAGGAGGACGCGGCGGCAACGCTGGTGGCCATCCATGAGTTGCAGCATTATTCCGCGGCCTGGTCTCGCGCAATCACGAAACGGGAATTGGGCGCCGCCGTAGGCGATCTCCTGGGATCCGAGGCGGTTGAATTACACCATGTCACGCTGCACGCGAAGCCGCCGGACAAGGGGGCGCCGTTTCCCATGCATCAGGATCTGCCGTTCTTTCCGCACGAAGACGGACGGTACGCGGATTGCCTGGTGCATCTGGACGACGCCGACGAAACCAGCGGATGCATCAAGTTCCTCAAGGGATCGCACCGGCTCGGCAAGCTTGAGCATATTACGGGCGCCGGCACAGCGCCCCACCTGCCCACGGACCGGTACCGGCTTCAGGATGCCGTTTCGGTCCCGGCCAGGGCCGGTGACGTCGTCCTGTTCTACCTGTGGACCATTCATGGATCAGCGGTCAACCACAGCGGAAACTGGCGGCGGCTGGTGAGGCTCGGATTCAGAGATCCCCGAAACCGGCAGGAAGGCGGGCAGGGCATGGGGAGGCCCGGCTTTATTGTCAAGGGCGTCCGGCCCAGGGTGGAGGGGGTGGAGGTGGACGTGTACGGAAACTGGGTGAAGAATTGACGGTCAACACGGTATCAAACGCGCCAGGCTGCAAATGAATGAACCCGCGGTCCTGCTTGAATGTAAACGTACCGATCATCATGGCGTATCCTACGCCTTTTCCGGATGCGTCGATCAGGTCGTCGCCCACAATCCGGCGACAGTGTATGCGGCGCTGAAGGAAGTGGACCGTGCCGTATCCCGCGGACTGCATGCCGCGGGATACATTGCGTACGAAGCGGCGGCCGGACTGGATCCCGCGCTGAAGACGCGGCAGTCCGGTGAAATACCGCTCGTCTGGTTCGGGCTGTTTGAAAGGCGGATTCCCGCAAAGCAGGACCGTTCCCGCCCGGGTCGCGCGTATTCGGTTTCCGGATGGCGTCCTTCCATCGGCAAAGCGGAGTACGAAGACGTGGTGGACAGTATCCGCGGCTATATCGCGGCGGGCGATACGTATCAGGTCAATTTCACGTATCGGATGCGGGCGGATTTCGAAGGAGACGCCGAAGCCTTCTATTCGGACCTGTGCCGCTTGCAACGCACGGCGTATTCCGCATACGTGGACACCGGACGTTTTCAGGTTCTGTCGGCGTCCCCCGAGCTGTTTTTCCGTTTGAAGTCGGGTGAACTCACGGCACGCCCGATGAAGGGGACACGGCGTCGCGGCAGATGCCCGGAGGAGGACCGGTCTTTGTTCGACGACTTGAAAACGTCCCCTAAAGATCGGGCGGAGAACGTGATGATCGTGGATATGATTCGCAATGATCTGGGACGGATTTCCGCAACCGGCAGCGTGCAGACACCAAAGCTGTGGGAGGTGGAGCGGTATGAGACGGTGCTGCAGATGACCTCCACCGTCCGGTCCCGTCTCCGTAAGGGAGTCGGAGTTTCAGACGTCCTCAGAGCGGCCTTTCCGTGCGGCTCCGTTACCGGCGCGCCGAAGGTGCGGACCATGGAGATCATCTCTGAGTTGGAGGATTTCCCGCGCGGGGTCTATGCCGGCAGCATCGGGTACGTGTCTCCCGGCCCCGAGGCCCAGTTCAACGTTGCCATCCGCACGGTTGCTGTGGACCGGGAGAAGGCGCTGGCGGAATTCGGCGTGGGCAGCGGGGTGACTCACGATTCCAGCGCCGGGATCGAGTACGAGGAATGCATGACCAAGGCGCGCATGTTGATGGATGCGGGGATGGATTCCCGGTGTTTGGAGAACGGAATCGCGAAACACGATCGACCCGGTCAGCCGGTGGCCGCGCCTTAGCCGGAAAGTACAACCCCTGTCTCGCCGGTATCGATGCAGGATTCCCTTGTCTGCGAAACGGTTGGCGGCTATGAATGCACACGGGTTCTCCATTGCCGGGGCGCTCCGCTTCGGTTGGCGGACAACATTGGACAATCTGGGGTATTTTCTCAGCATCGGGTTTCTGTACCTGGCCATCACTGTGGGCCTGAATGGCGCAGTCTACAAGGTGAATGCATACTCGGAGGGTTGGGCGTTCGTCGCCGGTATCGTCGCATTGGTTGCCGGCATGATCATGGACGTCGGGTTGGCAGCGATTTCCCTGCGTTTCGCCGACGGTCGTACGGCGCGCGTCACGGATCTCTTCATCCATTATCCATTGGCGCCCACGTACTTTATCGCGACCCTTCTCGCGACACTGATGGTGCTTGTCGGCCTGGCTCTGCTGATCGTGCCGGGAATCTTCCTAATGATACTGTTTCTGTTTTATGCCTATCACATCGTGGACGACGGCGCCGGCGTGGTTGTGTCGCTTCGCCAAAGCGCCGCAACGACCAGGGGCGCGAGGTGGCGCCTGTTTCTTTTCGGTCTGCTCACGGTGCTGATCAATGTCGCCGGTTTCCTTTGTCTGGTGGTTGGACTGTTGCTTACCGTACCTGCGACGCTCCTGGCGTACGCGTATGCGTTCAGGCAACTGCAGGCGCGGGAAAGCGGCGCGTAAATCGAAGCGGGGGGTGCCATGTATCGCATCGGCGACCTTGAGCTGAGGCGTGTTGAGAAATTGTTCAGAGACGGAGGCCTCTTTCGGTACGGACGGACGGGAGAGTGCGAGCGGTTCGAGGCGAGTTGGGCGAAGCACCTGGGCGTGAAGTACGCCAGGATGACAACCAGCGGGACGTCCGCGTTGTATTGCGCGCTGGTGGGACTGAAGGTGGGTCCCGGCGATGAAGTCATCGTCCCGGCATGTACCTATATGGCCACTGCGCTGGCGGTACTGTCGGCCGGCGCCATACCCGTTGTTGCCGACGTGGACGAGTCGATCACGCTCTCGGCGGAAGACGTGGAACGCAGGCTGTCGCCCAATACAAAGGCGATCATTCCCGTACATATGTGGGGTCTGCCGTGCAACATGAAGGCGCTGATGCGCGTTGCGCGCAGGCACAAGCTGCTCATACTCGAGGACGCATGCCAGGCGGTGGGCGGCGCGTACGAAGGAAGGATGCTGGGATCGATCGGGCACGCGGGCGCCTTCAGTTTCAACTTCTACAAGAATATCTCCAGCGGCGAGGGAGGGGCGTTCGTCACCGGCAACAAGGCGGTCTTCGGACGGGGCTCCGTGGCGTCGGATTGCTGCTCGTTCTACTGGAATCCGGATCAGAAGAAAGAGGATGAGCAGTTCGCCGGGCAGAATTTCAGGGCCCCGGAAGTCTCGGGCGCCATTCTGAACGCGCAGTTGCGGCGCCTCGACGGGATGCTGGAGAAGATGGGCGCCCATAAACGACAATTGCTGGAGGCCGGCAGGACCGCGGGCCTGACCTCCATCATCAACAACAGCCTGGCGTATGAATGCGCCAGCAATCTGGGTTTCATCTTTCCGAAAGAGGAATCGGCGAGGGCTTTCGCGGACGGTCTTGGCGGAAATGGCGTGCGCGGATTTCTGCCCATCGATACCGGGCGGCACGTCTATACCCGGTGGGACCCGGTCATGAGAAAACAGGGGGCGCATCATCCGGACATGAATCCCTACAACTTCCCGTCGAACCGGAAGCTGAATGTGACCTACACTATGGATATGTGCAGCGATTCCCTGGACATCTTGAGCCGGACCGTGTTGATCCCGATGCATCCCGACAATACGCAGGCCCGGGTTCGAAAGATGGCGGATGCGATCGGGAAGGCGGCGCCTTAGGAAGGCTCAGGAACCCGCGCGTGAGCCCTGAGCCGCTCCCTGAGCTTGCGGTCCCTGAGCCTGTCGAAGGGTCGAAGGGTCGTCGAACGGCGGGGAAGAGTACCGGACGAAATACGAAACGCGTGCATTTCGACATTTCGACAAGCTCAATGCAGGCATGCTCAATGACCACGTTTCGCCAGGCGAAGAGAACACAACAAGATGGGATGAATCGCCGTATGTACGATAAGGAATTTCTCGGACGGAACAACAGCGCGGGATTTTACGGGGTGAAAACATGAAGGCGGCGTGGGATTGGCACCTGCCCGTTGAAACGGAGACACAACAGCGGGAGATCGTGGAATTCGCCAGCGATCTGGGCTTCGATACCCTGATCGTGCGGGACCCTTCCGAGGTGATGGCGCGGCGCGGCGAGGCGTTGGGCGTCAGAATCGTCGCGATCGTGTATGCGCGGCCTTCAGACGCGTTCGCCGCGGCCCATCCGGAATGTTTGCAGCGGCTGCTCCCCGCCGAGGACGAGATCGTCCGCGCCGGACACGAGGGGGGCCCAGCCAACTTCCAGCTTTTGTCGCACCGGTGGTTTTCCATCGTGCAGGACGGCGCCACGCTGTGCTTCGAGCACGAGGCTTCGAGGTCGTTCCTGAAGGAACGGGTGAGCCGGGCGCTGGACGTCGCGGACGGCGTTTCGTTCGACGGTTTCGGCTTCAGAAACCACTATGGGTGTTTCTGCGATCGATGCGCGGCCATCCGGAAGACGATGGCCGCCGAACAGCCCGAGGCGCACGAACCCCAACTGCTTGCACGGATGTCTGAGGCGAGCCTGGTCAGGATATCCGAAGTCTTGTACGAACACGCGAAGACGGTCAAACCGGATGCGATTGTAACCAACCACGTGTGGCCGCCATTCCACCCCAACGAGTACTACGGAAACAGGCTGCGGCTGGATTTCTGTACGCAAACGATTTCCTGGTTCTATCCGCCTCGCTGGAGCCTGGAGCGCGTTGAATTCGAGACCGCTGAGATGAAGCGGCTCGAGGACGCGAATCGGAACACGTTCGTTCCGTTTATCGGGCTCTATTCCGATCCGTACCTGGTGCGTTTTCCCGATCGCGTGCGTGCGGAGTTTGAAATCGCGGGCAGGTACGTCGAAGACCACGTGGTCCTGTGCAGCCTGGAAACGCCGCATCAATATCCCGAAATTGCGGCCGTGGTCAAAAACGCGCTCAGGACATGAACACTGTCCGCAGGCACGCCAGGATGCGGAAACCGCCCGGATTTCTCGCGTTCCCGTGAGCCGGCGGCAATCCGGCGCCTCGCCCGAACCCACCTGGTATCCCTTCCGGCTACTCCAGCTGAATCTTCGACAGATAGGTCTCCTGATAGGTACGTATCCACCAGTCGCCCGTCCGGCGTTTTTCGTCCGGGGTCGTGAATCGATAGTCGTACAACTGTCCCCGCAGGTATCGCGGGGGATGTTCCGGAAACGGGTTCCGGGCGAACAGGCCGGTAACCGGCGGGGATCCTTCAAGGAGTCGTCGACAGAGGGGGACGATCCATGGACTCTGCCGGTAGTGGCCGAGGGCGGCGAACCACATCTGCCAGTCCAGGCGGGGCTGGTGCGGCGCCACAACCGGGGGCCGTCCTTCCGGAGCGCCCGGTTTGTAGCGGAATTCGTACGGCAGCCAGGTGTTGCCGTCCCTGCTGCCTTCGAGGATGATTTCCGGCCGCCGCGTGGTCATCACCTGGAACAGCCCGTAGGTGTTCACGATATTGTAAGGGGCCACGGCGCGGTTGAGAGCGACCACGGGATGGGGCCACGGCACCTTCAGGCGCAGGCTGAAGCTGCAGAGGTACACGAGGCTCAGGATTACGACCACGGCGGCGAGGGGCACGGCTGCCAGCCTTTGCATTGACGCCGGGTGTCCACGTTCGCGACCGGACGAAAATCTGAGCCGTTTCGGCCAGGTCGCGTCGTCGATCAGCCACAGGCAAAGCGCCGCCGCAAGCAGATTGAAGAACGTATAGTTGCCGGTAAGCGCAATCCCGAATTGCAGGGCGACAAGTACCGCACATGCCGCAATCCGGGGGCGCCTGGGTGCGAAGATGAAGAAGGGCGCCGCCAGTTCGATGGCGAACATGAGGGATACGGAAACGACGTGGACGCCTTCCGGCAGATGATGGGCGTACCAGGCCAGCGGATTTGGAAGGGGCTGTGTCTGGTAGTGATAGGTGAGTGCGCTCAGGTCCCGCCAGGTCGGATCGCCGCTGGTGAGTTTGACCACGCCGGAGGCGAACATGAAGCGAAACAGCAGCCAGCGATAGAGCCAGGCCACAAGTCTCGACGGCGCGACGGCTTCTCGCGTCGTTGGAAGTCTCCAGGGCGCCAGAAACACGGCTACCAGACCGGCTTCGAGGAGTAGGACGTCCCACTGAAACGACAGAAAGGGGCCGCCGGCGGTGACAATGGAGAGATATCCCACCCACAGGAGCAGGAAGAACAGCCCGCAAGCCGGAACGATCGCGGCCACGCCGGCGAGCAGCGTTCCGGCGCCACATAGGACGTGAATAGACGTATCGCTCTGACTGAACCAGAACAGGGTGGGGAACCGGAGCGGGTGGTCCTTTTCCGCGGCCAGTCGAACGGATTCCTCGATCGGCAGGATGCCCTGTGCGCCGATAAGGCCGTGCGCCTGCACCCAGAACGACAGAAACGCGATCAGATAGATCGCGGCCAGGGCGCGCAGGAACAGGTCGGCGGAAGTCCGATACGTGGGCCGGCGGAGGTCCTGTCCCCAGAGCCATCGGCTGACCGTGGACACCGTTGTCCGGTTGCGGGCAACCAACCGGTATGCGGCTTCCGCGGCGCCCGCGAACCCGGGCAGGCGGCGGTAGGCCCACCACAGCGACTTGCCTACTGGCCCGGTAAACGCGAGTACGCACAGTGCGGCTTTGGCGCCGCTGTAGACGTCGCCGTCCGGACCGATCCACTGGACGGCGTTTTCAAATTGCTCAGGGGATATCTGAGGAAACCGGTGGCCGACCTCCTGCGACGGCGCGAATTCGACGCGGTCGCCGGTGGCGGCGCGAATGCGGTCCACCCATTGCGTGCAGAAGCCGCAGTTGCCGTCGTAGACAAGCATCGGATTACCGGAAGAAACTGGCGATGAGTCCGAGGAAACCGCCGAAGACACCGCCCCAGACCACGAGCCAGCCGAGGTGTTTGCGGATCATTTCCTGTACGATCTGCTTGACCATCTGAGGCGTGAGTTCTTCCAGCCGGCGTGTGACAATGGTCTCCGCTCTGGCCACCAGGGCTTCCCCGGTCTCGCCCTGCAGGCCGGATGCCATGGCGTCCCTGAAGGAGCGGGAGAGCAGCATGTCGCGGAGTTCCTCCTTCATCTTGTTTTTGAAGGGGTCGCGCAGCGGTTCGAGCGCTTTGGCGCCGCCCACAATGCCGAGCATGCCGCCAAACGGCGAGGCGAGTACGACGTCGACGAAACCGGCATAGATGCGATCGTAGTCAACGGCGCCGACGACCGGGTCCGGATCGAAGGGTTCGTCCGGGGAATCCGCGGCGAGGAATTCCTCCACTTTCTCCCGCGTGAAGAACTGTTCCATAATGAGGTTTCGAATGCCGGCCTTGAACTCCTCGAAACGCGCGGGGATCACCCCGGATCCGTACAGGCCGGGCACCTTTTCGAAGAGCATGTGTACGGCCAGCCAGTTCGTGAGAGCTCCCGATGTCGCGAACAGGCCTACGGTCAGGATCTGATCCCGGTATACCGGGCTGACCGCGCCTGCGCCCACGACAGCGAGCGATATGAGATTTGTCAGAAGGCTTTTGTTCATCGAGTCACACCTACATGGATGAACAGGATAGTCAGGATGAAGGCCAGGAACAGAATCAAAACCGACCAGGATTAACAGGATTAAGCAGGATTGGAAACCAGGGCACCCACAAGGGGCGCCCCTACAATTTCATTCGTTCATCCGATCTGGTTGAAAATTGTATACCCGTTCCGTGTAGGGGCGCCCCTTGTGGGTGCCCTGGTTTCTTGGGCCGTAAACGTCGTTCCTGCATCTATCCGTGGTTGCACTGGTTTCTATGCCCATTGCTCTCGCTCTTCATTTACCCAATGTAAATTAAATAAATCGAAACATGCGTCATGCCGGCTGCCTGACACGAAGACAAATGACATCCGTAGCTTATCAAAACGTCGCCGAATCCGTCGTGAGGGTGGGGCAGACATTCCTGTCTGCCGCTGTCATTTTTCGTTTTTGCCCCGCATCAGCATATGATCCACCAGGATCCGGAGCGAGGGCATCCCTGCCCTCGAACTCCGCGCATCCGACAGATTACTACATGGAGGGCCGACTGCTTCCAACGCACCAGATACCGCAACTGAAATGATGGCGCAAGTACTTCAAATTTCAGCCATCGAGGGCAGGGATGCCCTCGCTCCCGGTAGGTGTCGTATCCCTTTTAGGTCCGTTTTTCCGCGTCGTTTCCGGCGGTTTTATCCAGATCTTGCAGTTCTATCCTGCTCATCCTGTCCATCCATGTGAGTTTGATTTTTTTAAAGCGGTCAATCCCTTCCCGTAAACACATCCATGTATTCCGCCGTGGTCTTCTCCCAGGAGTACTCGGCCCGCACAAACGCCTGGACGCGCGTCCTCTCCCGTTCCCTGTCTTCATCAGGAAGGTCCAGGTACCGGTGAATCTGTTCCACAAAGGCGGGATAATCGCCGGGCGGGACAAGGAAGCCGCCGTCGCGCAGGCTTTCGCCAAGGGCATCCACGTCGAAATAGACCACGGGCAGGCCGGCGTACATGCACTCGAGCGGGGCGATGCCGAATCCTTCCGCGTCGTGGGGAAGGTGGATGTTGGGCATCAGGAAGAGTTGCGCCTCCCGTCGAAGCATGGCCAACGTGGGATCGTCGAGCCAGCCAAGCACAAAGACGCGGTCCTCAAGGTTCAGGGATGCGACGGCGTCGCGGATGTCGTTCTGCACCGGTCCGCCGCCGCTGATGAACAGACGAATATCATCTCTCATCAACGGGACGCCGGTCTCGATGAATTCGGCCACGCCCTTCCGCCGGACCTGCCGCCCGTAGTTCAGGAGAACGGGGTTTTCACGGAGGTTGAGGCCGTGCGTCCGCTCGAATCGTTCTCTCAGGCTTCGATGCGCTTCGCCGGCCGGGATGACCGCGTGGATCCCCTGATAAATGACGCGCGTTTTTTCCGCCGGCAAACCGTTTCGGACGGCGAGCGCCGACGTGGCGCGGCTGACCATAACGGTCCGGTCGCACGCTCGGGCGCCGGCCCGCATCAGGTGGCTGAAGAACGCGCGCCGGAACGTCAACTCGGCGCCGTGGATGGTGACGGTGAACCGGGCCGGCGTGAAGGGGCGCAAAAACGGGGCCAGGGCAGCCGTAACCCCGTCCATAAAGAAAACCACGTCGGGACGGTGCCGGAGAATGTGAAAAACGGCGGCGCAGAACGCGTAGGGCATGAACCACGCCAGATGAAATATTGAGTCTTCTCCCAGGGCCACGAGCGTCACGGTACCATGTTGGCAAAGCCTGGTGTAGAGTTCTTTCGCATAGGTCTGAATGCCGCCGACCGAGGGTGGATAACGCCTGGCGATGAAGAGGATTCGCGGGTTGGAGTTCATAGGGGGTCCGTGGCCAGCAGCGAGCGTCCGGCCAATCCAACTGTTGAGTATTCGCGATAACTGTGCTATTATATGCGCCTTATGCGGTTTCCTGCAAGGGATTTCGGAGGAGGTGGAGCCCGCCGTTCCCCCCGGAATCCGGCGCGTTGTGCCCGTCCGCCGGCGTCTGGTTTCCAGTCAATTCCGGCCATGACGGCGCAGTCTGCACCGGTTGGGGATTTTTGTGTCTTGACGCGCACGCCACTGGAAGTATCTTTTGTCCCCATGCGATTCCGATGGCTTTGAGTCCATTCGCTTTGCAATTATCGGGCGTATCACTGCTGTCCAGGAACCGTGGACTCCTGGAGATGAGGTTCTAACCTTGATTCGAAATTGTCCTGGGACGTGAATGTCGAATATATACAGAAGAACAAAGGCGAATTCATGTCAAAGTTGCCGGACGCTTGAAGTCACTGGACGTGAGCGGGAATTCCATCCTTTCGTGCGACCTCGATGCCTCGCTTTTGCGCTTATACCTTCTGTGCCTTTTGTGCTTTTTGTGGTAAGCCTATCTTCGGATTGAGGCTCATTTCCTGTAGATTCGCGCCATTCGTAGTTGTGGCTTTGCCTTTCAGCCATTTTCTCGTTTTTGGTATTCTCGTAGTTTCGCCTCTTTCGTAGTGAATTTTCCTCTGTTTTTGAACAGGTGTGAGATGAATTCAGATTCTCATGGACTGGAAAGAGGCGAGCGCGCAACGGACTTCGTACTTCCGCTGGCGCCGGACGGCAAGCCGACCCGGTTCTATTCAAGGGCGGGCGGCGCACCCGCGCTGCTGGTATTTTACCGGGGAGACGATGACCGTCTTATGGACCTCATGTCCGAGCTGGACGGACGGGACGTGGATATCCTGGCGGTCAAGGCTGACGAAACAGCGCCGGATCCGCGGTGGCCCCACCCGGTTTTCCTGGATGCGAAAGGCGTGGTGAGATCCGCGTACCGGATTTCGGATTCCGGACCGTCCGTCGTGTTCGTGCTGGATTCGAACCTTCGCGTGCTTGCGTCAATATTGCTGGATGAAGCCCGAAACGCCGCGCGCAAGGTACGAAACGTGCTGGATTCGAACCGGGCCGGGATTGAGCCCAGGCTGGTGGACTCGCAGGCGCCGGTGCTGCTGATTCCCAATGTGCTCGATCCCGAGATCTGCAACTTTCTGATGCAGGTGTGGGAAAACAGGGGCAGCGTGGAAACCGGCGTGGAGCAATCGCTGGGTGCGGTGCGGGGCGAGCGGGTCGACGTCGAACAGAAAAGCCGGAGAGACCATGTCGTAGAGGACGACAAACTGGTCCGGCTGCTCTCGTCCACGATCGGCCGAAGGGCGATTCCGGAACTGCATCGCGCATTTGCGTACCGCGCCACCCGGTTTGAAGGGTTCAAAATCGCCTGCTACCACGCCGAGTTTGGAGGGTTCTTTCACGCCCACCGGGACAATCTCAGCCCGTCGACCGCTCACCGCCGGTTTGCGCTGACGTTGAACCTGAACGACTCGTATACAGGCGGGTGCCTGCGGTTTCCGGAATTCGGCCCCCACCTCTACAGACCGCGGGCCGGCGGAGCGGTGGTGTTTTCCTGTTCGCACCTGCACGAGGTCACGGAGGTAACGTCCGGACGCCGGTTTGCCCTGCTTTCATTCCTGTTCGGCGATGAGGGGTCTCGCGCCGGGCGGCGTTCGCCCTGACGACCATGGCGGACGGCACGCGTCACCAGGTGTGTACCATCTTTCCGTCGCCCGGAAACCAGATCGCATCGGTAAGCGTCGAGATTCCCACGCCCAGTGTATAGCCGATCAGCAATCCCACGAAAAAAGGCTGAAAGCTCCGGTAGAGCGCGATGCCGCCGAACCGGAGCACGAGGGATTTGAACGCCCACACGAGAAAGACGGTAAAGGCGGTAACCCTCACGGGGAACGCGTAGCCCACCGTGAATCCGACGGGGTGCAGCGGCCACCACGGAAAGCGCAGCCGGAGCATCCCAAGGAGCAGGGTACCGAGCACGCCGGCGCCTATGAATGCGAGTTCCGTTCCCGTGAACGTGGGCGGCGCGCCCGCCCACGTGACCACGCGGTTGAACATGCGAAGGCCGTAGCCGCCGAAAACGTAGACGTGCCGGATGTTCGCCGCTCCCGTGGCGCTGTAACACAGATTGAGTGTGTAGGCGATCGACGCTGCGAAACCGACTACGAACGCCGCGCAGAGCGCCCCGGTCACGCGGAACCGGTTCAGGCGAATGCTGTGCTGGATCCGGGCGACGTGTACAAGCGAGGGCAGGATGTATTGCCGGTGGCTTTCAACGACGTTGGCCGACAGGGCCAGGCCCACGTGGTCGGCCGTCTGTACCTGTGTGCCCAGCATTGCCGCGGTGAGCGCCTGCGTGCGTTGCGGCGTTTCGATGTAAACCAGGCCTGTTTCGGCCACGATCTTGGACAGGCCGAGGAAAAAGATGAGGAGCAGCCCGAGTTGAACGGTTACGGCCAGGAAGGAAATGCCCAGCGCGTGGAGCCAGGCCACCGAGTAGGCCAGGGAAACCAGCAGGCCGACAACGGCGGCGCGATAGGACAGCAGTTCGTCCCCATCGTCCATATCCGGCTGCTTCCTCCAGGCGCTGCGGAATACCCCGGCAATGTGTTTACGGGCCATGTAGAGGCCCAGAAGCACGAGCGCGACGAATCCACCCGCCTGTTGCAGCAGAACGCCGCCGTGGTACTCGCTGCTGACGGTGATTCCGAGACGGTTGGTCAGGCCGATCTCGAAGAGCGAAAGCACATGAAAGAGCCAGACGGACAGCAGCACCTCCAGGTTCGTGAGATAGCCGAACGCCGCAACCACGAAGTTGAATTTGATCTGGAGCGGCGGGAAGTCGTGGCCGAACGTCAGGGCGCTCGAATACGTGGGTCCGAGAGGAATGAAGGGCACCCTGTGAGAAAGGCGGGGAAGCACGTTCCACGCGAGAACGAAAATGCCGATTCCGAATCCGGCCCAGAAACGTCGGTTGTTGAAGAGGGGGATGGCGCCCGCCCCGGGATCGGAAATCATCATCAACGGCAGCCGGGCCAGCGGAAAGACGATCCGTTCGTGTTCCACCCACTGTTTGCGGAGAATCACCGTGATGCAGAGGCAGGCGATAAACAGCGCGAACAACAGGGTGAACCACCAGAACAGGGGCGCCAGCCAGACCTCCCAGGGAATGGGCTGGCCCCTGGGCAGGCCTTCCCACAGGTGGGTGATGGCGCCGTTCCGGTTTCCGGGGACGGACCAGGACCGCAGGTGTTCGGTGACGTACTCGCCCCACCGGTTTTCCGGCGTGGCCTTGTAGTACGGCGTGGCGAGGACGGCGACAAGACGCCCGGCGATGTTCTTCGTTGGAAATGCGCCGCCGATGAATCCCATACACAAGATCAGGCCCAGTTCCCGGGCGTTCAGTGACCAGAGCGGACGGAAGTTCTGCAGGACCCGGTTGACGAGGAAGAGGAGGAGGAACGGCAGCCAGAGCGACATGGGCAGGTGGCCCAGGGAAACCCGGGAAGCCCGAAGCCGGTAGGTGGTGTCTGTCGCGAAGAGGCAGATGACAACCGTAAGCGCAAGGCCGATGAGGATGGACCGGCGGGTGACAAGTTTCGCCATGGAGTGGGACCCGGGCTCTTGCGCGAGGTTTTGAGAACGTGGAGAGTGCGCGAATCACACGCGGAATCGATGCACGTCTGTTGCGCGCGGGGCTGGAAGTGGCGATAATATGAGGCGTACGGCCCGGGGTGTCAACGGGTGAATGGCAGGACTTTCCCGGGCTCGTACGGTCCAATGCGGATGGCCGTGGGCCGACGGGGTTCGCCGGAGGGTGTGTGTCCGATATCGACAAGAGCCTGTGTATCCGTCAGATGACGCCGGCGGACGTCCCTACCGGTATGCGGTTCAAGACGTTGGCCGGCTGGAATCAGGTCGAAGGGGACTGGCAGCGCTTTCTGGCGCTTTCGCCTCGCGGCTGTTTTGTCGCCGAAATCGAAAACGAACCGGCCGGCACGGTCGTGACGGTAACGTTCGGCGGGGTCTGCGGCTGGGTGGCGATGGTACTGGTGCCGCCGGTGCGCAGGCGGCAGGGTATTGGCACGGCGATGCTGCGGCACGGCATCACCCACCTGCAGGACAGTGGCGTGGATACCGTCAAGCTGGACGCGACGCCCATGGGACGGCAGGTGTACGTGCCGCTCGGGTTCCGGGACGAATACGGGCTGCAGCGGCGGGAGGGCGTGGGACGGGCGTGCAGCTGGACGTCGGTGCGCGCCATGCGCGAAACGGACCTTGCAGAAGTGGTTGCCTTCGATACGCCCCGCTTCGGCGTATGCCGGGAGGATCTGCTGAAGTTTCTTTTCCGGGACTCCGGCGGCTTGTGCGGGGTCTACCCCGGGGCGGAAAGCGAGATCGAGGGATACGTGATGGTCAGACCCGGCAGCAGCGCCTTTCAGATCGGACCGCTGGTGTCCGCCAACGAGCGGGCGGGCAGGTCGCTGTTCTGCTGGGCGATGGACAGACTGGCGGGCGAACCGGTTTTCTTCGACGTGCCGCTGGAGAATCCGGACGGAACGGCGCTGGCGGAGGAGTTCGGGTTTTCCGTGCAACGGGGATTCACGCGAATGTACCTTGGCGGGGTACCCTACGGGGGTATGCCCAGGCAGGTGTACGCAACCTCGGGGCCGGAAAAAGGATAGAGACACGGTCCGATCGCGGCATGCCGGGCAGCCTGTGAGAGGGTGACACGATGACACCGCGTCCGTTGCTGGGAATCACGATGGGGGACGTCTGCGGCATCGGCCCGGAGGTGATCGTAAAGGCGTTGAGCCATCCGGATGTATATGCGTTCTGCCGGCCGCTCGTGGTCGGCGACCCCAACGTTCTCTCCGCGAATCTGGCGCACTCAAACTGTCGGCTCGAGGTCCGGATCGTGGACGGGCCCGAATCGGGTGGATGCCGCTTCGGGCAGATCGATCTCTGGGCGCCTGTCGACGTGGATCTCGTGCAGATTGAGACCGGGCGGGTCTGTCCCGAGGCGGGCCGCGCGGCCGTGGAATGGGTGGTCCGGGCGGCGGATCTGGCTGCATCGGGGCGAATCGACGGGATCGTGACGGCGCCGCTGAACAAGGAGGCGATGAACCGGGCGGGGTTCCCTTTTGCCGGCCATACGGAGTTGCTGGCAGACCGTCTGGGCGCTGCGGACGTCCGTTTGATGTTGGCGTCCGACCGCCTGAACGTGGCCCATGTAACGGGACACGTGGCGCTGGAACAGGTGCCCGGGCGGTTGACCGAAGCACGGGTTCTCGACACCATCCGCCTTCTGCACGGCGCACTGTCGGATATGGGCCGGCCGGATCCCGGCATTGCCGTATGCGGGTTGAATCCGCACGCGGGAGAATCGGGAATCATGGGTTTGGAAGACGCGGAAGTGATCGAGCCGGCCGTACGGGCGGCGATCGCCGAGGGAATGTGTGTTACAGGGCCGCTTCCCGCGGATACGGTCTTTCTCAAGGCGTACAATGGGGATTTCGACGGGGTGGTGGCGATGTACCACGACCAGGGTCACGCGCCGGTCAAGCTGGTGGCGTTCCACGATGCGGTCAACGTGACGCTGGGTCTGCCCATTGTCCGTGTCTCCGTGGATCACGGTACGGCGTTCGATATCGCGGGTAAGGGCGTCGCGAATGAAGCCAATATGCTTAGCACGCTGCGCCTGGGCGCGCGCCTGGCCGGAAGGAAGCGCGCAAAGGCTGGCGGCGGCGAATAGACCGGTATTCCGCGTCCGTCCCTGCGCTCACTCCATGCCGGCGATGAAATCCATCGTCACAAGAGAGTCGCCGGTGTCGGTGAAGACCGGTGACCGCGCCGGCGGATTTTCCGGGAAGAAACCGGCGTAGGCGTCGTTGAAATCGGAAAACAGCGACCGGTCTTTGATGAAGACGGTGACCTTGAGCACGTTGTCCAGCGAAGTGCCCGCGTCCTCGAGAATGCCGGATACGTTTGCGAGGATCCGGCGGGTCTGGGCCTTCAGGTCGCCGGAATCCACGTCTCCCGTTTCCGGGTCCACGGGAGGCTGGGCGGAGATGAATATCAAATCGCCGTATATAATGGCCTGCGAATAAGGGAATTTGGGGATGTTCCCCTTCGAACTGGTGAACGGTCGTTTTTTCATGAGGATGTCCTTTCGGGTGAACATTTAACAGACAATCTTCCGATGCCGTAATATACTTCACGTGCTGCATACCGATAAAGATTTCCTGGAGCTAAGATGATCGAATCGAAAAAAGCTGAAAACACCGCGTTCGAGCATATCCTGGACAATCGGCACCACAGCGTTGCCGATTTTCTGCGCACGCACCTGTCCGATGCCGACGTGTACCGCCTCGTTTCAGCATATTTCACGATTTACGGATATGAGGCTTTGGAATCCGAACTTCGAGGCCTAAAAGATGTCCGCTTTCTGTTCGGCGATCCTGCATCCGTGGGTGAACTGGACCCAGGCGAAAAAGAGCCGAAGTCTTACGACCTGACGGAAGATGGCCTCTCGCCACATCATGTTCTCCAGCAAAAATATCTGGCGCGAAGATGCGAGGAATGGGTGCGGAGGAGGGGTGTCCGTATACGATCCATTGGCAGATCCAACTTTCTTCACGGCAAAATGCATCTAACTGAATCGTCCAATGGAGGATCGGCGGCGGTCGGGAGTTCCAACTTTACCAAGAGAGGACTTGGTTGCGATCAGGGGTCAAACGTCGAAATCAACCTTTCAACCACTGATCCGGCAATTCGTGCGGAATTGCGCACGTGGTTTGACGATCTCTGGGCTGACGGGAAGCTTACCCGAAATGTAAAAAGGGATGTTGTCGACGCTCTCAACCGGATCGGCAAGGACCATTCACCGGAACTCATTTATTACAAGACGCTATATCAGGTGTTCCGGGAGGATATAGATGCGAGGGAAGCCAGAGATCGAAATATCGAAGACACGAACCTGTATAAAACGGCTATCTGGAATGCGTTGTACAACTTTCAGAAGGACGGCGTCAAGAGCGTAATTACACGCCTGCAACGACACAATGGCTGCATCCTGGCTGATAGTGTGGGACTAGGAAAGACATTTACGGCTTTGGCAGTAATTAAGTACTTCGAGTCAAAGGACAAAGACGTGCTAGTTTTGAGCCCGAAGAAGCTTCGTGAAAACTGGGCACTTTATCCGGCGCGTAACGCACAAAGGGACAATCCCTTTCTTGAGGACCGATTCAGATACACGTTACTCTCACATACCGATTTGACCCGCAACAGTGGAACATCCGGAGATACGAATCTCGCAAACTTCATTTGGGGTAATTTCGATCTGGTGGTAATCGACGAGTCACACAATTTCAGGAATGACTCGCGACCCCGAATAGATGAAGACGGCAATGTCCGACACAGTCGCTATTCTCGTTTACTGGAAGAGGTGATAAAGGAGGGCGTACAGACGAAAGTACTGATGCTCTCGGCGACCCCTGTTAACACGTCGCTGGTTGATCTTCGAAACCAGATCTACCTCATGACAGAAGGACGCGAGGATGTATTCCGTGGGAGTTTGGGGATTGGCAATATTAATGTGTTGATTAAACAGGCACAGAGGGAATTTAAGTCGTGGGAAAACACCACAGCGCGGACCGGCAAGAAGGATAAATCCAAGTTGCTCGAACAACTGGGAGCAGATTTTTTCGGTTTGCTTGGGGGGATTTCCATTGCCCGGTCCCGACGTCAGATCAAGACATTCTACGCCCATGAAATGGATCGGATCGGCAAATTTCCTAAACAGCTACGACCTGAGAATTACCATCCACCAACCGACCTAACGGGCGGACTGTCCTATGCTGATCTCACCGAGCAGATCGAAGCGTTTGGCTTATCTGTGTACAGACCATCCAGATACGTCGTGAGTGAAGAAGCGCGGAGGCGCTTGGCAGAGGAGAAGCAGACTCTGAGATTCAACCAGGAGGACCGTGAACGTTTTTTGATTGGTATGATTCGCACGAATTTTCTGAAGCGGCTGGAGAGTTCAGCTCATTCACTCGCAGAGACTCTAGGTCGGACGGTGGGCAAAATAAACGACTTGATCGAAAAGATCGATAAATTCCCGGATACCCGATACGAGACCAATGAACCGGCTGACGTCCTGCCGGACGACGACGAAGATGATGAGGAATTCCTGGTTAATCGGGCAAGAAACCCCTTTCACCTTCGCGAACTCGACCTTCCAAAGTGGAGAGGGGATTTGATTAGTGATAGGGAAACGCTCTCTTCCGCATGGGAGAGAGTCAGGGGGATCACACCGGATCGGGATGGAAAGCTGCGAAAAATCAGGGAGCATATTCGAAACAGGGTGAACAGTCCAACGAAAGACAAAGACGGCAGGGTCAATCGCAAGATCCTGGTGTTTACGACCTTCAAAGATACTGCGGAATACCTCTACGAAAACTTAGAAGACTTGGTGGAAGGATTGGGGCTGAATATGGCCATGGTCGCAGGAGACGTGACACATACGAAGTTTGGCGCCAACAACTTCAACGCTATTCTCAGCAGCTTCTCGCCCAGGGCGCGAGGGCGGAATGTCGCGGTCAACGGTGAGATTGACCTGCTCATAGCGACCGACTGCATCTCGGAAGGTCAGAACCTGCAGGATTGCGATACGGTTCTGAACTACGATATCCATTGGAATCCTATACGGATCATTCAGCGCTTCGGGCGAATCGACAGGATTGGAAGCCGCAGCAAGGCGGTGAGGATGATCAATTACTGGCCTACGGACGATATGGAAGTCTATCTACGGCTGCAAACCCGCGTTCAAGCTCGCATGGCGCTTGCTGACGCGGCCGCGAGCGGGGCCGATGATCCCCTGGACGAAGAGACTTACGACACGGTTCAGAGAGAACTCAGTTTCCGAGACTGGCAACTTCAGCAACTTCGCGAGGAAGTCCTCGATCTTGACGAAGTCACGGATGGCGTCGTAATAAGCGATTTTACGCTGGACTATTTTTTCGCGCAGCTATTACGCTATCTTGAAGGGAATAGGGATGAATTGGAAGCGACCCCCAGCGGGGCCTATGCTGTAACCCACGGAGAAGGCAGTCGGCCGGCGCCGGGAGTGGTATTTTTCCTGCGGCGGCGTAATACAGTTAAAGACAGACGGGAAAAAATGGCGAGCCCGATACATCCATATTATCTGGCGTACATCCGGAACACCGGAGTCATCCGCTACGGTTGCGCTAACGCGCGGCAGGCGCTTGAGCTGTTTGAGTCGCTGGCCTTAGGAAAGACCGAGCCCATCCAAACCTTGTGTGATCAGTTCGACCGCGAGACCCAAAATGGGAAGGAGATGGCAAGTTACGACAAGCTGTTGAACGCGGTCATTGCAGAAATCGGTGGCGCGAACGTTGCCACGCAGATACGACAACTTGGCATTTTCGGTCAGCGTGACACAAAACTTCCGGTTAATTCCCGCAGTCCGAGTAACGCTGATTTTGAGCTTGTGACTTGGCTGATTATCTCACAGACCTGAGCATGCCCGATATCAAAGAGAAGATTCAAACGGCGATTGAGGCGATTTCATTCAGCGATTTTTCCGAATCAGCGAAAGACCTGCTTGAAGTGCTCGGCTATCAAAGCGACCGCACCTTGGAACTTTCAGGCGACGTCAATAGCTTTGTCCAGGCATTACCGGCGTATAGATCAAATACCAACACTGAACGGGCATTCCTTGAGCACGTTCAGTCCGTAAAGATTATATTTCAGCTAACAAACGATGAAATCGCCTGGGCCGTTCAACAGTCACCTCGGAGTCAGGCTGCAGAGTTTGATGAGGGTCGGCAGCAGAGCATTCTCTTCTTCGCGGTGGAACTTTGGGGCGACGACTACCCTCGCGGGATATATGATGAATTCACCAGGGAGATTGACAAGCGAATCAAGGCCCCGGCGGTGGTTCTTTTCCGCGCTGGATACCTCTTTACTATCGCTGCTATTGGTCGCCGGCCGCACAAACTCGACGATAGTCTCGACGTGCTTGAACGAGTCACGTCGTTGAGCAGGGAGATTCCGACCGAAAATCCGCGCCAAAGCGATCTGGACGTTCTGGCAGATCTGTCTTTATCGGAATGTATCAATTGGATGAATGCCAATGGTAAGTCCCGCAACTTTGACGGCTTACTGTCAGCCTGGTTATCTAAGCTGGACACCACAGAACGCGGACAGCCGTTCTACCAATATGCATCCGATTGGATTGAACGGGTGGAGTCTGAGGGCAAACTGCCCGAAGGAGAGGAAGTCACACTGCGAAATTACTTCAATGATATCGCTCGTTCAACACCACTATCGAGAGAGCGCGAGATAGAATTGGCTGAACGCACCAAGAATGGCGATGTGGAAGCACGTGAGGCGTTAATCTCGGCGAATTTACGATTTGTCATATACATGGCGAAGAAGTACCGAAATCGCGGTCTGCCCCTTTCCGACCTGATCAGTGCAGGAAATAAGGGTCTGGTAACTGCGGTCGACCGCTTCGACGGGTCACTAGGAAATAGATTGATTACGTATGCGGTTCATTGGATTCGCCAGTCTATCATTCAAACAATTGAAGAGCATACGCGTACCGTGCGCTTACCTCTCAATAGAGTCAGTATGCTCAATGACATCACATGCGTACTAAATAACGGCTGGGACGCTGCGCCGACAGCGGAAAATGGTGCCGGCGAACTCGAGGTGCCGTCGCAGGATGACCTGGAAGAAATAGCTGCCGAACTTGGACTCCCGGTCGAAGAGGTCCTGGATACGATCACTAGCGGCCTAGGCATGTTGCCACTGGACGATTCTCCTATCAACCACGGAAGTGGTCTGGTAGAGACTTTGGTCGACGAGAACACGGCTACGCCTGACGCTGAAATTGTGCGCCAATCTGCCGTAAAGCAAATTGACGAAGCGCTTGACCGCCTCACACCACGCGAGGCGGAAGTAATCAGCCTGCATTTTGGCCTGAATGGCAGCGATAGCCATACATTGGAGGAAATCGGCGAGATGATGAATCTCACACGCGAGCGCATCCGCCAAATCAAGGTAAAGGCGATCAGCCGCCTGCGCCGTTGGTCGCGCGACCTCCTGGAGCCAGAGATGTTCGCCATTTAGCACTCTGCGTCGCAGGGTATATCGTCCGTGGGATCAATTCAAGGATGTAGTGACAGAAACCCTGCGATGGTGACTTCGCAGGCGCATTAGTTCACGGAGGCAGACGTGCGAAGTACATGGCGTTTCGGCGATGATTCACACCTGTCCAATAAACGGTTTGATTCACTACGAAAGTCGCGAAAGTGCACGAAATATACGGATGAATATTCGTCCCCAGCCATTGGCGAAACGCGATGCCCACACCTTCGCGAAAACTGTCATCCAGAGGAGGCCTGCGTACGACGTCGGCGAAACACCTCCATTACACGTAAGAGCAGACTGACATGTAGAGCAGGCCGACGAAGGATCTACTGCAGCATGGAATAATTCTGGTGCGTTTTGCACGTTTCGATACCTGAGAGGCAGCACGTCCGCCCCCAGCGCGGGACGGAAGCAGCGAAAGATGCTTCGACACCGCTCGGAATGACGTGCGTTGCAACAAACACCGACCGATGGCAACCTGGTTTCCGTTATCCGCGTCAAACCCGTACAACATCGCGAATCGAATCCACCTCTCGATCCTCTTCTCCAGGAATCCCGCGGTTCTTAGACAGCAATGGCAATGAATCTAAATTGATGGTTAATTGACAGAAGTGGTAGTTCTTGGATCACGATTTCCATTATATTCGAAATAATATACTTATTTGCAATAAGTTAGAGATTTCTACTCCATTTGACGGTCATTTGATAGAATTTCAACGGAGTTCAGGGAGATCTCGAAATAAGCTTGGATGCTGTAGACGAATGCTGGGCATCTCTGCAGGAACCACATGTTCGCAAGAAAGTGTGTATCTGCGCATGTGACCCAGGCCATTCGAATCTCGTTTCCTCCATGATCGCTCTCGTCCCCAGACGGGTACGAGCGTCACAGAAAGATTGACGATGAAAAAGCCGGAAGTTAGAGAGGATATTCAATCGGCACTGAAGACGATTCCCGGTGACGACTTTGGTGTAGCCGCGAATCGCGTGCTCGAGGCGCTGGGTTATCAAAGCGAGCGCACCCAGGAATTATCAGGAAGTGTGGATGACTTTATTCGTGAATTTCCAGCACAAAATAAAAACACAAGGACCGAAGAGGAGTTTCGCGAACAAACGCAATCCGTGAAGTTAATTTTTCAGGTGACAAGCGACGAGATCGCCTCCAGCACCCAGCCCTCGATTAAATTTGATTCCGCTTCCTTTGACAAAGGACATCAGAAAAGCTTCGTATACTTTGCCGTTGAACTCAAGGAAGCGACCTGCACTCGAGGACAATACGCACGATTAACTCGCGAGATCAACAAACGCCTAAATCAACCCTCCGTCGTTCTCTTCCGCACAACATCCGATCTGCTGACTCTTGCCTTTGTTCACCGCCGAGAGCACAAGCGCGACCCGGCGCGTGATGTATTGGGCAAGGTTTCTTTGATACGTGAGATTGCACCGAATAATCCACATCGCGCCCATCTGGACATTTTGTCTGATCTTTCACTGGCCAAATGCGCTATATGGATGGATCGCCACAACAAGCCACACAATTTCGACGGCCTTCTGGTTGCCTGGTTGGACAAACTGGACACCGAGGAACTCAACCGGCAATTCTACCGCGAACTCTTCGATTGGTTTGAGCGGGCGGTTAAGGATGCAAAATTCCCCAAGAGCGTTCCGGCGGAGCAACAGGTAATCCGTTTGATTACACGTATTTTATTCGTCTGGTTCATAAAGGAAAAGGGATTGGTCCAGGAAGAATGGTTCGTACAAGCCGAGATGGAGGAGTTGTTGAGTAAACTCGGTGGCTCCGACTACTACCGTGCTGTCTTGCAGAATCTCTTTTTCGCGACCCTCAACACGGAGATGGATTCGCGTGGTTTCAGTAGCCGGAGAGAGCCCAGCCACAGAGTGTTTTCACGTTATCGCTACAAATCACTCATTCGCGACTTAGAGCGGTTTGAAGGCTTGATGAAACAGACGCCATTCATCAACGGCGGCCTGTTTGACTGTCTCGATGACGAAGAGTCGAGGAGCGCGGGTGGCAAACGCATCGACATGTTCAGCGACCCGGATCCCAAAGATGGCCCTCGCGCCGCACAAGCACGTCGTGACGCCTGGCGGGAACTGAACGTCCCGGACGCGCTGTTCTTTGATGATGAATATGGACTGTTTACTCTACTCAACCACTACAAGTTCACGGTCGAGGAAAACACTCCTATAGAGCAAGAAGTAGCATTGGATCCTGAACTACTCGGCAAAGTTTTCGAGAACCTGCTGGCTGCCTACAACCCTGAAACTCGGGATACTGTACGCAAGCAAACCGGCTCCTACTACACGCCTCGCATCGTCGTGGATTACATGGTGGATGAGGCGCTGGTGGCGACACTGAAGCAGAAGTGTCTGCCGAAAAATGGAAACGCCGATGATTGGGATACGAGTTTGCGCTGGTTGCTGGATTACACGGATGAATTCAATGACGTCGATGTGTTGTTTGACGATCCGGCAAAAGAAAGCATCGTACGCGCAATTGCCGATCTCAAGGTGCTCGATCCCGCCGTTGGTTCGGGCGCGTTTCCAATGGGCATACTGCACAAGCTAACCCTCGCCTTGAGACGGCTTGACCCTGGCAATAAGCGATGGGAAGCGTTACAAAAGGAACGCGCCAGACATCGAGCGGACGAGGCATTTGAGACCAAAGATAAGCAAGAGCGGGACGCCGAGTTGCTGGAGATCAGCGAGACCTTTGAGCGGTATTCGGGCGACTTCGGGCGCAAGCTGTATCTCATTCAAAACAGTATTTTTGGAGTAGATATCCAGCCGGTGGCGTGCCAGATTGCCAAGCTGCGCTTTTTCATTTCGTTGGCTATTGAACAGGAAGCCGACAAGACTGCTGACAACTTCGGCATCAAGCCGTTGCCGAATCTGGAGACGCGCTTTGTGGTGGCGAATACGCTGTTGGGAATCGAGGAAGCCGATCAGCTGGACTTGTTCCGCCAACAGATTGAGGCACTGAAAACGAGACTGACGGAAAACCGCGAGCGGCATTTTCACGCGACCACGCGCCTGAAAAAACTGACCTGTAGAGATGGGGACAAGAGGTTGCGTAAGGCATTGGCAGTGGAATTAGAATCGGCCGGTCTTCCGAAGGATGATGCGAACAAAATTGCACAATGGGATCCCTACGACCAGAATGAGAAAGCCGACTGGTTCGACGCTGAGTATATGTTTGGGGTCGCCAACGGGTTCGACGTGGTGATTGGGAATCCGCCTTACGTCAGAGCGGATTCAGGCGATCAGCATCTTGAACTTCGTAAGAGAATTGAAGACAGCAGTCTATATGAAACTCTCTGGGAAAAGTGGGATTTGTATGTTCCCTTCATTGAGCGGAGCTATCAGTTGCTCAAGTCCGGCGGATTTACGACAATGATCGTCTCGGATGCTTACTGCCACTCAAAATACGCGCAGAAATCTCAGGAATGGTTTCTACAAAACAGTCGAATTCTACGGCTTGACTTTTTCAGCAAGATTCAGATTTTCGATGCCGCCGTCCGAAACATAACTTATCTGTTTCAGAAGGCAGACGGCAGCCATCAAAAGCCAGTACGCCGGGTGCATGAACCGGAGTTTGGAGTTGTCGATCTATTATCAACTGACGTTCAAGATAACCTCACCTATCGCGTCTTTTTCCCGGAAGATGATAATTTCCAACAGTACTCAGTGCCAACGATGACGCTCGATGAAATTTGCTATGTCAGTGTGGGGATGGTTGTCCATGCCGATGAGAAAAAGGCACAAGGTGCATTTGAATTAAGAGATTTGATTTCAGATACAAGAGACGAACGCCACCCGAAGTCGTTTGTGGAAGGGAAACACCTCGCAAGATGGCTTCCGGCTACTAATAAGTGGCTGGAGTGGGGAACAGAACGGGCACCTTCCTTGTTTCGGCGTCCAACGTTTCCGGAAATGTATGAAGTCAGCGAGAAGTTGATCTCGGTTGATATGGCTGCGGGAATGGAAAAGCTCCGCGTTGCTTATGACGATCAAAGGCTCTACCATAATCATTCTGCGTGGTCCTTTATCCTTTGGCATCGCTTATCCGGCGTCCGTAACAGGTCGATTAAAAGGCAGACGCGCTATCGAAATGAAAGACCGCGACGCCCGGATTTACCTACGCGGGAAGAACTTGAAGAAACTGGGCGTCGTTTTTCCGTGAAATTCTTGCTCGGCGTGATGAATTCTACTGTCGCTCGTGATTTCTTGAGAGCAAATCGCCGCAGCAATATCCATCTCTATCCGGACGATTGGAAAAAGCTACCGATTCCCGACGCGACACATGAGCAGCAAGCGCCGATAATCGAACTTGTCGATCAAATCCTTGCAATCAGACGCGCCGATCCGTTGGCGGAAACCTGCGAGCAAGAAGCTGAGATAGACCGGCTAGTGTATGTGCTATATGGGCTGACGCAGTAGGAAGTTGCGGCGATCATAGAAAAAAGGCGAGTGTGAAAATGACAATCTCCAAGCTAACGTCCGAAGACCTAAATGCTGTGGACGAGTTAATGAAACATTGCAGTCAGACGCTTGGTTTTCTTACGAGAGCAGCCCTACGTGACTACCTTTGTAAAGAGGGTGTAATTGGGGCGAAAAACGAACGGGACCAACTCATCGGATATCTCCTCTATGGAGACAATCGAGACTATTTTCGCATTTGCCAACTTTGCGTGGCGGAACAATACCGAGGTCAAGGTATCGCGAAGCGGCTGGTAAACTCCTTGAAGGAGTCAGCAACCACGCAAAAGGCAATAAAACTTCATTGCCGTCGAGATTTTCCGGCGCATCAAATGTGGCCCCAATTGGGCTTTGTACCCATTAGTGAGAAGCCTGGCCGTTCGGCAGCCGGACACGTTTTGACACTTTGGTGCTTCACGCTGGCACCCGATGACCAATTAGAACTTTTCCAGGTAAAGACATCCGATGAGACTCTCGATATCGTAATCGATGCCCAGATCTTTTTCCATTTTGACCAGCCGGACAGTAGTGAAACAAAGCCATCCAAGGCTTTACTCTCCGACTTCCTATCAGGTTCCCTCAACTTTTGTATCACTGATGAACTGTTCGTCGAAATTGATCGGCACAGCGATTCCGATCAGCGTGAAAAATCCCGAAACAGAGTTTACGGATTTCACAGAATCGAACACGACGCACAACTGGCCGGACTCTTTGAGGAACGTCTGAAGGAGATTCTTCGCAGCTGCACACCACGTGAACAATCCGACATTCGACAATTGGCAAAGACAGCCGCCTCAGATATCGAATTTTTCGTTACGCGGGACCAACATCTCTTACAAAATGGAGATGCCATATCGGATGTAACGGGGCTTAAAGTCTTATCACCTACCGAGTTGGTCATTCAATTTCACGAGCTCTCCGATAAGCAATCCTATATGCCCGTTCGCGTGTCGGGCCTCAGTCTTGAATGGCGTCGCTTAGCTTCTGCTGAACTCCCATCGTTCCCATTTGCCTCTTTCTTATACCAAGGGGAACGAATAGGCAAGTTCCGGGAAAAAGTGAGAAATTTTCTTGCAAGCCCTACTCGTTATGAGTGCGAGCTTCTATGGTCAGGCAACGAAGTGTGTGGATTTCGAATTCTTGAGGTTGTTGCAAATAAGACACTTACTGTGCATTTGGGTAGGGTGGTGAGATCCAATAACCGATTGCTTTTCGAGCGTTTTTTGGTCGCGGATACTATTTACAAAGCGGTAAGAGAAAACTTCGACATGGTGAAATTCGAGGCAACCGCCGTCGCGACCAGATTGGCGACGGACCTCTTGGAGATGGGATTTACCAAATGTAACGACAGCTATGTGAGATTCTGCTTTTCACATTGTCTTGATCGCGAAGAGGCATTAGGTGCGATTTCGGAATTGTCTCCCGAATCCACAAGTAATTATCAGAATATGTCAGATTTCGAAATTGAACGACATTGCTCACCACTGAACTTGGTCGCGAATCAGGGTCATTTCTTGATACCAATTCGACCTGGTTACGCCATCAGCCTTTTTGATCGCCACCAATCGGCCAACGATCTCTTCGGGGGTAAGAAGAGTGTATTGTTGCGTTGGGATAACGTGTATTACCGACGAAAAACACATCACAACATACTCAATCCACCTGCTCGGATTCTGTGGTACGTCAGCGGAAACGTAAGGGAGATTGTAGCAGTATCCCACCTTGACGCCGTCGAGATAGATATCCCAAAAGCACTCTTTAAAAAATTCAAAAAAATCGGGATACTGGAATGGAAAGACCTTTGGGACATGTGTCGCGGTGATCCATCAAGAGAGATAATGGCGCTGAGTTTTTCGCACACATTCCTTTTTCGAGAACCGGTCTCACTGGATAAGTTGCGAGATGTCTTCGAAAAAAGTGAAATCGGGCTAACGTTGCAATCTCCCTCAATTGTGCCAACGGCAATATTCCGCGAATTACTACAACTTGGATATCCAGATCAATCATGAACGTGACAACAGCACCTTTACTCTTTTCCTTGAAGCCATGCTACGCAAACCTGGTTTTTGAGGGTCTTAAAGAGGCTGAACTTAGACGACGCATCACTCCATATATAGAGAATCGTGACGTGTTTATTTACGTTTCCAGCCCGGTCAGGCAACTCCGAGGAGGATTTCGCGTTGGACACGTGTGGAGTGGGCCACCTGAGGAGGTTTGGAAACAAGTGTCCGCACTAGCAGGTGTTAAAAAACGAGATTTTGACACCTATTACGCAGGGCGCGCAATTGCTTATGCTTTGAAAATCACCAATGTTTGGGAATACAAGATCCCGGTTGGCCTGAACGAACTGAGGACCCAATTCCCGAATTTCGTCGTCCCGCAGTCCTGGCGATATGTCAGGCCTGAAGAACATCCCAGATTTCGTCCGATTAAAGACCAAATTACGCAATACGATACCCAGCGCGATTGAGCAAGCTTTTGTAATTTACGATGGAATAACCAAGCTCAAGCCGTTGTGGAAG
This sequence comes from Candidatus Latescibacterota bacterium, assembly GCA_965116875.1. Taxonomy (GTDB): domain Bacteria; phylum Latescibacterota; class UBA2968; order UBA2968; genus JAAXHE01. Next base: position 5,183,813 of record OZ220733.1, on the reverse strand, counting down.
CCATCGTACAAAAAGCGTTGCTTTCGGGCATCGCATCCATCGGCGCGATTAGCCTTATTCCGACTGTTAGACCCGCAAATCCAGCGATCGATTTCGCTGATTTACGCGCTGTTCGGCCAGACAAAGGAAGATTTCGCAACAATACAGGTGAAGACATGAAATTACAGGTCGAAAACTTAGGCATTCTTAAAAGGGCGGAATTTGAACTGGGCGAGTTGACGCTGATTTGTGGCGGCAACAATACGGGAAAGACCTATGCTACCTATGCCCTGTTCGGTTTCTTGTCGCACTGGAGACGTCATCTAAAAGCTGGAGTCCACGACAGTGCAATCCAGGAATTGCTGAGGGATGGTGTAACGCGCCTTGATGTTGATACCTATGCAGAACAGGCGAAACATATCCTAAGAAAGGGATGCGAGGAATTCACGCGACATCTTCCGAGAATCTTCGCATCGAAACCTAGTCGTTTCACGGACACGAAATTTCAGGTTTTTATAGAAACGGAAAAGAAATCTTCAATTAAGGATCGTGCTTTTGAGCTCACAAAGCGATCTGCGGATGACGATCTTATTTCATTGTCGAAGGTTGGTGGAGGAAGCGAAGTAGTGGTTTCTCTGTTGATGGAAAAACGGAGAGGCGGGTTGCCCGAAAGTTTGATCGAAAAAGTCATATCGGACGGGATTGTTGAATTACTCTTCGACCGGTTTTTCCCCCGTCCTTTTATCGCCAGCACAGAGCGCACCGGCGCGGCAATTTTCCGTAAGGAGTTGAATTTTTCCCGGAACCGTTTGCTGGAGGAAATGAGTAGAGTGGAAAGAGACATTAACCCGACGGCATTGATGTCAAAGTCTTACCAGGACTATCCCTTGCCGGTCAAAGACAACGTGGATTTTATTGGCAAACTTGAGGAGGTTGCGAAGAGAGACAGCTATCTTGTCGAAAATCATCCGCATATCCTGGATGACTTCGCGGATATCATGGGTGGCGAATACATCGTGGGAAGTAATGACACGATCTATTTCAAGCCTGCACGAAAGCAAATTAAGCTGACAATGGACGAGAGTTCCAGTGCGGTACGCTCCCTCTTGGACATTGGATACTATCTGCGCCATGTCGCCAAACCGGGTGACCTGTTGATGGTGGATGAACCGGAACTAAACCTGCATCCGGCAAACCAGCGCCGAGTCGCGCGCCTCTTCGCGCGTCTGGTGAATCTGGGTATCCGCGTCTTCGTGACGTCCCACAGCGACTATATCGTGAAGGAGCTCAATACGCTGATCATGCTGAATCAGGACAAGTCCTATCTGAAGAAGATCGCGCAACGGGAAGGGTACAATCGCGAAGAACTCCTCCACACTGGTAAAATCAGGGTTTACGTAGCGCAAAAAGCGTTGATGAAGCTGGAAGGCAGACGCCGGAGAAGCCGCCATCCTTCACTTGAGCCGGCGAGTATAGATCCGGAACTGGGCATTGAGGTACGCAGTTTCGACGAGACGATCAACAAAATGAACGAGATTCAGGACGCCATTGTGTGGGGTGTAGATGAATGATGTCAGACTTTGAAATCTTGCAAGATCTGATCCGCGACGAGACAAGGGCATTGGTTGAGTATGAATACAACAGAAAGACAGTTGTGCTGCAGGAACCTGGAGATCGACGACAGCCGCCATATTCTCTGAAGATTCGCAACTCGCCAGACGAAATTATCGCATTTAAAGCGGATGCATTTCCGCCTGCGAAAGATATTTTCAAAAACAACAGGGGAGAATGCAAGCGCGCCGATTTCATACTTATCGCCCGTGACGACAGGGTAAATTGGATTGTTATCATAGAGATGAAGAGTGGCAATACAGGTTCGGCAACTGAAATCGAGCAACAGTTGCGCGGAGCACAATGCCTTGTTGCCTACTGTCGCGCCATTGGTCAGGAGTTTTGGAAGGAACCGAAATTCCTGAAAAAAACGAACTACCAGCAGCGTTTCGTCAGCGTCAAGAACATCCGGATAGACAAGAAGCCTACACGAAACCCTCCGCCATCAGGGAAACACGACGCACCGGAGCGTATGCTTAAACTGAGCGCGCCGGCAAAACGTACGTTGCAGTTTAACGATCTGGTCAGATCAAGTCATCATTGAGCTGGAGGATGCTCACATCGCGCAGGCGGTTGTTCGCCTTTCGATCCTGATCCCGACAATTGCACGGACAACGGCTACATAAACCGGCCGCACCGGACACAGAGAAAATGAATTGATGACAGCCCTGTAATCAGGTCAACGTTAAATGATAAATGGCAAACCACCATCCCGGCAGAAGTCCGCAGGGCGCTCCATCTCAAAGCCCCGGCAACAGCTCATCTATGAATTGGCCGACGGCGCCGTTTTGGTGAAACCCCAGCCGGAAACCCTCAAGGACTTATACGGCTGTCTTGCAGATGGCAGGTCCTCTGCGTCCAAATCCGAGGAACGGGAAGCGGTACGCCGGGCAAGAGCCGCCAGACACGAATGATCAAGCATCATTCAACCTCGATTCGTAGTTTTCCACGGGCCTGAATGTCGAAGATATACAGAAGAACAGCGGCGAATTGACGTCAAAGGTCCGGGATTCATGCGGTCACTGGACGTGAAGGGAAATTTCATTGATTTGTGCGACCTTGATACCCCGTTTTCGCACCGACACCTTCTGTGCCTTTTGTGCTTTTTGTGGTAGATGTATCGTCTGTCTTTATTGAATTGAGGTCAATCCTGTAAATCCCGATCCGGAGGTAGATTTTTGAAAATCCGACAGGACCTTATTCCCGCGTCCGAGAGGGACAATCTGGAGGTCGTTCAGCTCACGGATGAGTCGATTCCGTCGTCGCACATTTACATGGAAGCGCAGATATTCACGCCCGATTCGCGGCGTCTCGTGCTCCACCGATCCGCGCATCCCCATGGCTCCGATCCGAAAGACCCGGAGCACCGGTATCTGGTGTGCGACCTCGAGGACCACTGCCGCCTGGCGCCCCTGACGACGGAACGGGGAACAACCGCGCCCTCCATCTCGCCCGACGGCGACTGGCTCTACTACTTCGTCGACGAAACCGACCCCATGGATCCGGAACCGCTCACGCTCAAGCGGGTGAGACTGGACGGATCGGAACGCGAAGTGATCTACGTCCTGGATCATCCCGTTCCGGGCACGGATTTCCGGCTCAGCCGTCCGTATCCGCTCTCAACCATCTCATCAGACGGGAGGCGAATCGCGATCTCCGGATTCCTGGGCGACGGCCGATCCGAAGGCGCGCCATGGGGTCTGCTCGTCTTCGAAATCGGCGAACCATCCGTTCGACTGGTCTTTCACGGCCCCTCCTGGTGCAACGTCCACCCGCAGTACACACGGCAGACCGACGCGGACGCCTCGCACGACATCATGATCCAGGAGAACCACGGCAACGTCGCGTCCCCGGATGGCAGGATCCAGAAGCTCACGGGCGGGCGGGGCGCGGATATCCATCTGATCCGGGACGACGGGACCTCGCTCCGGGACTTTCCCTGGGGGCGGGACGGGAACGAATTCTGCCAGGGGCACCAGTGCTGGCAGGGGCGGTCCGACATTGCGATCACCAGCACGTCCACGCGTCAGCCGGATGAAAGGCAGCTCATTTCCGGCCGTGCAACCGCGCACGCGGACCATTCCGGCAACGGGACGCCCGGGGGATGGAGGAGGGATCTGTCCCGATCATTCAACGAACCGGACTTCTACCATTTCGCCACGGACGATTCCGGACGCCGCCTGATTACGGATGCGGGCCCCAGGGACGGGGGTGGCGCGGTCTGGCTGTTCGATCTTCCGGGCGCGGCGGATGGCGCGTTGTCGAATGCAAGAAGAATCGCGAGCCCCGGTTCCTCATGGCAAAAGGAGTCACATATCCATCCGTTTCTGTCGCCGGACGGATTCTCCGGTTTCTTCAATTCCGATGAAAGCGGCGTTCTGCAGGCCTACATGGTACGCGGCTGGTCCTGATCGGAAGAGGTAGCCGATCAACGCCGCGGCGTCCATACCCGCTGAGGCATTCGTCCTGAAGAATCGTGTAGGATCAACCTCAATTGAAAAAAAGACATCGGTCAAATTGGCCACAAAGAGCCTGAATGCGGGGAGACGGTAGATGAAATGCGGGGAGACGGAAGAGGTGAGACGGTAGAAGAAATCCTCGCCCAGGATGTTTTCCCGCCTTGCCTTCGGCGCGAAGAGAATCCTCACAAGGCAGGTAATCTCTCCCCTCTCCCTTCTCCCGTCTACCCGCTTCTGGGGGACCGGGCGAGAGGTTCCGTTCACGTTCCGTGATCTGGTGGATCCTGGTAATCCGCCGTCCAATCGCCTACTGGCACACATTCGAACTAACGTTCACGAAGAGTTGCCAATCGAGGTTAACGACAAAGCTTCAAAGAGAGGCGGGCTATGAAGAAAGCGTTGATCGTGTATGGCGGCTGGGAGGGGCACGAGCCCAGGCAGTGCGTGGATATCTTCGCTCCGATCCTTGGCGAAGCGGGTTTCGACGTTACGCTTTCGGATACGATGGATGTGTATCTGGATGCCCACCGGATGGCGGAATTGAGTCTGGTCGTTCCAATCTGGACGATGGGAACCATCGAACGCGAACAGGAGAAGGGTCTCCTGGAAGCCGTCAGGAGTGGCGTGGGTATAGCCGGCTGGCACGGCGGCATGGCCGATGCGTTCCGGAACCACACGGAATACCAGTTTATGGTCGGAGGACAGTGGGTGGCGCACCCCGGCGGCGTTATCGACTACGAGGTGAATATCGTGGACCATAACGACCCGGTTACCCGCGGGATTCAGGACTTCAGGATGCATTCGGAGCAGTACTACATGCACGTGGATCCATCCAACCGCGTGCTGGCCACCACCACTTTCAGGACGACCGTTGCGCCGTGGGTGAACGGTTGCGTGATGCCGGTGGTCTGGAAGCGGATGTGGGGCGGGGGACGGGTGTTCTACTCATCGCTGGGGCACGTGGCGCGCGACTTCGACGTGCCGGAGGCGCGTGAGATTCAAAGGCGCGGGATGCTCTGGGCAAGCCGGTAACGGGACCGGAGTCCCACCCGTTCCGTGCGAGAGGCTTGACAATGGCGCGTGGGTATTGTATTTTCAGTACATAAGGCGAGGCGGCGTGGCCAAGTGGTAAGGCAAGGGCCTGCAAAGCCCCTATTCGGCGGTTCGAATCCGCCCGCCGCCTCCATTAAACGGATGCACAAGCGACTGTCTTATTGAGATTAGTCGTTGTTTTTTTGGAAGTAGGAGAAACGCATAATCCCGCTTGACAATGTTCCGGCGGTTGGCTATTTTCGAATCCGGTGCCGGAGTGATGGAATTGGTAGACATAGGGGACTTAAAATCCCCCGGGCCGATACGCCCGTGCCGGTTCGAGTCCGGCCTCCGGCACTCATATGGTAACGAATCCAAGAGGATTGTCCTATGAAGATGGGAAACAAGGAACTGATTATCGTGGGGGACCGGGTCCTGGTCAAGCAGGAGGAACTCCAGGAACGCACCGAGGTGGGCCTGTACCTGCCGCAGACGGTCGTTGAAAAGGAAGAGGTACAGGGCGGCCGGATTATGCTGACGGGTCCGGGGATGCCGCTGCCGCAGACCCACGACGTGGACGACGAACCCTGGCGAAGCGTACCGGACGAACCCAAGTACCTGCCGATGCAGGCCCAGGTTGGCGACTATGCCCTGTTCATGAAAAAGATGGCGATGGAGATCAAGTTCGAGGGTGAGAAATACCTGATAATCCCGCACAACTCCATACTGGCGCTGGTCCGGGAAGACGTGGCCGGCATGGAGGAATTTGAGGGCGTTGACGATTTCGAAACCTGACGTATCCCGGCGCGTCTGCTTCCGTTTCTCAGGTGCGTGAAGCGTCGGATTGTCCGGTCATTCGCGGCAGGCCCGGAGGGGGTCCTGCCAGACTGTCCGTGGGCGAAGATTTCAGCGAATCCGGAATGACGACCCCGGCCGATACGATCATCTGCATGGCCTCTTCCACGGTAAGTGAGACTTTACGCACCTTCTCGGGCGGGAACACAACCGTCCAGCCCGTGGCCGGATTGGGTGAGGTCGGAATGAACACGCAGCAACCGGTCTTACCTTCCTCATCCATTGGAATATCGCCCGTTGCAAAACCCAGGATCCAGAGCCCGTCGGATGGGTATTCGGCGATAACCACCCGGTTGAAGCCCCTGTTCTCGTCCGGTGAGACGACCGATTCCATGAACTGTTTTAGCGGGCCGTAAATGGCGCCGATAACCGGAAGGCGCTTTATCAGGCCGTCGCCTTTGCCAATGAGGCGTTTGCCGAATACGTTGCCGGCCAGCAGGCCTGCCAGCCAGATCAGAACAAGCGTCAGGACCAACCCCAGCCCGAAGACGTCGTCCTCGATCTGAAAAATGCGCTTCGCCAGCGGCTGAGCCAGGCCGTCGATCCACTCAAAGATGATCTGAAGAACGATAAACGTAACCACAACCGGCACCAGAAACGCGATCCCGGCAATAAGGGTGCCGCGAAAGCTCATCCGTGCTCGTTTGCCCAGACTCGAAATACGATTCTGCTCTTGCATCGATCTTCCGCTCCGCGGGCGCCGTACCGGTTCAGGGTCGATCAGCGTTTCGAATTATACCGTCTTCACGAATGAAAAGCAAGGTTCAGGGTGTCGATTCCACCTGTGTAAAGGACCTTGCCATCAGATCGATCTGGCGAAGATAGGGTTCTTTGCGTTTGTTCGGTGAATACACCCCGCAGTCGATGTAGAAGAACCGATCGGTTTCCACGTCCACGAACGCGTAACTCCTGAATGGGCCCCCGGCCCATTTTTTCTTGTTTTCCCAGAGTCCCTGCAGGACGAACGCCAGCCTTCCGGCGAACTCAGCCTGGCCGATTTCCAGGTGGTCCTGTACAATCCGGTCCCGATCGAAAAATCTCCGCGTAATATCGTCGCGTTTTCGGATGCACCACTCCTCCGAGAGTTCGTCGGGGGAGATGCCGTCCTCCCAATAGACGAACAGCCACCGGTTGGGTTCCTCCTTCGTCAAGACCACGAATCCGCTGTCGGGATAGGCCTCGAGGATGCGGTATCCGAAAGCCACGCGCACCTGCCAGCCGAATTCCCTTCCGAGCCGTTCGGTGACGTCCTTCCGTTCGCCGTACCGATAAATCAACCGCCGGATCCGTTCGTTACGTGCGTCTTCGATCCGCCGGTAGAGCCGATCCGCTTCCATCCGGAGGTTGTCCACCAGCGCGGTGCTGTCCGCTCCCGTCACCGCCATGAGAAGCTGCTCTTTTGCCCAGACGTCTTCCTTCCAGAATACGCCGGACCGTTTCATCCGCACGGCGTCTTGCACGTCGGGGCTGAGGATGTTCCTCAGGAAGTCCGCGGTGGGATTCGGTGCGTCGAGTTCGGCGATCACCAGAATATTCTTGCGCCTCTTGTTCTCGTACCTGTCAAAATCGGCCACGTCTTCGAACTGCAGCCGGAAGACCTTCTCTTCCTGAGGTGTATAGAGGATCTTTTCGAAGACCTCTTTCAAATGCGGTTCCAGCCGCTCCCGGGCGGACGGATCGATCAGGACCAGTATCTCCTGTGCGGGTCCCACGGATTCGGGAAGCCGCGGGCCGCAGCCGGCCAGCAACATGCCGCACAGCGCGATCGGGGAAATCCGGGATCGTATTGTGAAGTATTTCACCATGTGCCGATCAGCCGTTTTGAATAACGTGAAATTGCCGGCGAGCGGAAGGTTTCGCTGCCGGCAATTGTACTTGCGAAGTGCGTGCCTGACGTTACCGCCCGGTGGCCAAAATACTCAATCAGAAGGACACCAGAAAGGGAAAAATGCCACCCGTCCGCCTGATTGGATACGCCTTTCTGCCGTGAGTGTTACTTCCTCGTACCGAGTTCGATCTGCGCCGCCCAGGTGCTCGATGTACCGTCTCCGGTCTTCTTGATCGCGTATCGTACGGAAACGCGGATGCGCGAACCCTTGCAGATGATCCGGATTCCCGCCGTACGGCCTCTTCCGGTCAGGAGTTGCATGCGGCTGCCACCCCAGACGTCGGGTTCAAACGTATAGATCCGGGAGTCGAAGTGGGTCACGTCGAAAAGGGCCAGCCAGGTGTCGACCCTCAGTCCTGTCCCGCGCTGGACGCGGAGATCCAGACCCGCGGCGCGGCCGTCGCTCGTTCGGATGGGGGAGCGGGCGCCTGCGCCTTCCAGCCACAGATTGAGGCGTGCAGCCGACCGGGGTACGGTCAGACGAAGGCGCGCGCGTTTCTGGTGTCGCATTCCTTTGATACCCGAAGTCGTGATCGTCTGCCTCCGCGTACCCAGCGTAAGCCGCATCCTGGCGCCGCCGAGACGACGCCTCATTTCCAGGCCGAAACGCTCTCCCCGGGCGGGCAGTGTGTGTCTGCCTTCGGGCGCGATGCGGCCGTGCCTGTCGAGCGTGGCCTGAAACCGTGTTTTCCTGCCCGGCCGCCACACGGCGCCGGTGAACAGACCCCACTCGTTCCTGCCGCCGTACGCGGAGAACGGGCCGCCGTGCAGGCTGGAAAACTCGGATGCGTACCTGCGGGCAAGTACCACCAGCTTGAGGCGATCCATTCCCGTACGTGCGCCCGTCAGCCAGGCAACGGCCTTTGCTCCGGTTGCGGCGACTTCGCCGAAGACGTTCATCTGCCTCACGCGCAGGTTCCAGTCCATACCGGAAGAATGCAGGCGGTGTACGTCTTGCAACGAAGGAGTAAACGTGGTCCGGACGAAAGTGGCCCCGATACTGCCGCCCGGCACTTCGACTCGGGATCGAATCGCCGCCAGGTGTTCCCGCAGCCTGCCTCTGCGTTCCCGCTGGGTTTGCGTGACGTGCAGGTCGGCGGTACGTAACTCGGCAACGCCCGCGCTGTCTATGGCGGCATCCCATCGGTTTCGCGCACCCATGACCGTCCACGTGACCCGGCCGGACCGGCCTTCGGCAAACAGGCCGCGGAGCGCGCCGTCTTCGATCGCGGAGCGATTGCCCACGGTTCGAACGCTGGCCGGCCTTGCCCACTCGAGGCCTGTCGCGGATCGGGTGTGGCGGCTGAAAAGCAGGCCCTGTCCGTAACCGGGTCGGAAATCGCCCGCGAGCAGGCGCCGCAAGCCCGGCACGGCCGCGACGCGCACGTATCCGGTGAGGAAGTCCGCAAGCCGTACTTCCAGGGGGTCGCGTTCCGTGAGGAAGACGCCTTCCACGCCCCGTACTCCGATCACGGTTCGCTGGTAGAGCCGCAGGTTGGACCAGGCGTCAGGATGACTCGACGGGCGGGTGATCCTTACCGACGTTCGGACGCGTGGATCCCGCCGCGACGATACCGTGAGATAGGGCCGCACGGCTGCGAGGACCTCGGAGGTGACGCCGGGAACCCTGCGAAGATCGCCCAGACGCTGGAAGGGACCGTACCGTTTTCGATGGGCGATGACCTGCCGCGCCATCTCCGGCGAAAACCAGGGCAATACCTGCAGGTCCTCGGCGCCGGCCCTGTTGACGTTGATGACCTGTCCGTCCAGGTCCCTCAGAACGGCCAGGTACGTTTCCGCGGCTTCAGGATTCAGGGATACCTGCGCATGAGACGCGAGACCGGAAAGTAGATTCGGGAGCAGAGCGATGAAAGTCACTTTCGCTCTACGATTGGCGGATTGAAAAAAATCGCGCATCACAGGCTGTCCCCCTGACGTTGCAATTGGACGCAAGTTCTTGTTAACAAGCGATGAATCTGCCGCAGACGATGCGTCTGGCGGTCGCTTGTCGAATCCATTGCAATTGAAATGCCAGTGGGTAGCGCTCGTGATGCGAAGAGAAGAGGTCGAGTGGAGGTGATCAGGGTTCGGACGCGGCATTGTCCGCGCGGCCGGTAGAGAGAAGCTGAATCTTTCCGTCGCTTATGGTCAGAAGGTACATCCAGGCGTTTTCCCGATTGCCGCGGCTGAAGGAAATCTTCCCGGTGGCGCCCGGAATTTCGCCGAGGTTCTCCAACGCGTGCTGAAGTCGCACCGGCGTCGTGCCGCCTTTCTCGATTGCGGTCAGGACTGCCGTCATGGCGTCGAATCCCAGTGCAGCCGCAATGGTCTGGTCGCGATTGAACCGTTGCCTGAAGGCGCCGAGGAACTCATGCACGGAAACCAGATCGCTGCGTGTGGAGTACTTTGCGACGAAGACCGCGCCGTCGGTATAGGAGTCTCGCGCGACTTCGTGGTGATTCCAGCCGTCGCTGCCCAGCATTCGCGAGTGGATGCGGTGGAAGGCGATCTGCGGCGCGATCAGCAGGACGTCGTCCTTGCCCCCGGCAATGAGCAGGCCATCCAGCGTATGCACCGGCGCCGGCTGCACCGTATCGGGATCCACTTCGACCGGCGGCGGCGGCGCGAGCCGAATGCTCCCAAGAATCAGCGAGTCTATTTCGTCCGCCAGAAATTCGGGCGGGTGGAGCGCCAGTCCGGCGTCCCTGATGCGCTCCAGCTGACCCCGGTAGTCGGTCGTTCCGGGTTCGTACCAAGTCTGTACGATGACTTCCGAACCCGACTCTTCCGCACGGGCCGTGAACTCATTGGCGATCTGTTCCCCGTAGGGGTCCCGCGACGCGAACGTCGCCAGCGTGCGCAGCCCCGTTTCCCGAACCGCGTAGTCCGCAATCCGGCGGCCCTGCGCGCCAGGCGTGGCATTGACCTGAAAAACGTAGGGACTCAGGGTCGCCAGGCCGTCTTCCGAGGCTGTGGGCGCGATCAGCGGGACTTCGTAGGAGCCGGCCAGTGCAGCGATGGGAAGGGTTTCAGCGCTGGTCAGGGCGCCGATAATGGCAATCACACCGTGATCTTCCACCAGACTCTGAGCCGCCTTGATTGCGCGTACCGGCCTGCCTTCCGAGTCTTTAAAGACCAGCGCGACCCGCTCTCCCGATTTGAGCTGATGCAGTTCCCGAGCCACCAGGACGCCGTCAACCATGTCCTTTCCAGGCGGGCTTGCGAGGGGCGCGATCACGCCGATCGTGAAGCGCGCGTCGGCCGGTTCTTCGGGTTCTTCGGCGGCTTGTGTGGGCGGCGTACCGGCTTCGGAGGGCTGAATGCGTTCCGGCGCAGAGCGTTTTTCACGTGCCAGCGCGGCGAATGTGCCATTCGGATACCGACCCAGGAATCCCGCCATTTCCCGTTCGGACGGTTCGGTCCGGGCAAGTCTCGACGGCCACCGGGCGCGGCCGAACGCCACGGCCTCCGCGACGATGCCCTGTCCGAAGTCGTCCCGCAGACGCGCGACGTCGCCATCGGTGATTCTCCCCGCTCCCGCAAGTTGTCCCAGCCGATCCGCCGCTCTGGCCTTCAGACGGAGGTCTCCCTTTCCGGACACCACGCGCGCGTACCGGGACGCGGCGACGTAGACCCGTCCCTGCTGAAACTCGCAGTCGCCGGCGATCAGGTCGGCTTCGGGAAGATACCGGCTGCGAGGGAAGGCGTCGTAGATTCCTGTTGCCGTTACGAGCGCAAGTTCGTATTTCTCGAGTTTGTAGAGCGATTTGGCCAGCATCAGCCGGGAGGCCGACGAACGCCGGTGCGTGGGTTCGGCTTCGGTCAGCGCCCGGAAGGCCCTTTCCGCCGCCCGATAGTTGCCGTCGATGTAGTCGCCGAGGGCTTTTTGAAACCGGGTTTCGATTTCTCCGCGGCCGATCTGCGCATTGGCAGGTTGTGCGACTGCGAGATGGGCAACGAGGACAAGCCAGAACGCAGCAACGATCCGATTCACACGTTGTTCCTCAAGCGAAAAACGCCCGAACCCCCGATTTTCCAACCTGTTGGACAGCCTGCTCAGCCAGGCGCGGAACCCTCTGGAGGGTCGGACGTCTGCAGCGTCATGTTTGCAGGAAACTGCGACCGCAAAGTTCAAATATAGGGACAATTCACATGATAGGCGAGCGTTTTGTATTACATTGCCCGGAAATCCTGTCCCGTCTTCGCATTCCGTACACGCACAATGCATGGAAATTGGTGTTGACAAAGCGACGGTCGGGATATACCGTAGGTTCTGATCGGCATTGTCCGGATGAAAGGGCGGACAGGATGGCGTTGAGTACCTGTTTTTAAACCTGAAAATCCTGCAAATCCTGATCAAGGGGAAAAGAAATGAAAACTGACGCGAAATCCTCCACCTACAGGGCGCCTGCCTTTGCGGACGCTCTGCCCGAACTGTCGGCGCCGGGCGCCACACCCGAGCGGCTGGCACACCTCGAAGAACACGGATTCGTCATCATCAACGACTTTGTCGAGAATCCATGGATTCCGGTTCTCCGGGATGCGGGCCGCCGGATAACGGAGGCGTGCGCACCGGTCAACGGGTACAGCAAAATCGACTGCTCCAGGGGCTACGTCCACCGCACCGGGAAGGACGAACCGTGGGCGATACGCGGCGTGGTCCATCCCGCTTTCAATGAACCCTGTTTCGCGGAGTTTCACGGCTCGGACGATTTTCTCAATTTCATTCAATCCTGGTGCAATGGTCTTGGCCCTGAGGATTTCACGTATGGCGGTCTGCTGTTGTGGTGCAATCCGCGAGATTCGGAACATTCCCTCAGTTGGCACCGGGACGTGACCTGGTGGGGGACCGGAAAGCCCTATTTCGCGCAGCGAGAGATCCGCGGGGAGGGGCCCGAAGCGTACACCGAGGAGGTCGAGCGGGAACGCTGGACGGAGATTCGCGCGAACAACGCCCGGTCGATCACCGAGCGGAACGGGGTGAGCATGTTCCTTGCGCTGGTCGACGAAGAGTGCCACGAACTCATACCCGGCAGCCACAATCGATGGCGCACGCCCTTCGAGCACGACGTCCTCCTTCCCAAGGCCATGAAGGAGAAGGGCGTCCCGCACACACCCAGTTGGAACGGCGTGGACCCGTTGCCTGGACAGGTCGCGATCCGCCTGAAGGCGGGCGAAGCCCTCATACGGATCGGCTCGAACATTCACACGGGCCATACCGTCCCCGGTAGAGAACGAAATACACTGTCCATCGGATGGTCGAGGTGGTCCGGGCCGTTCACGGGTGAGCCTTCCGTGGCCGACGTGCGAAGCGCGTGGCAACTGGATCCCGCGGTGCGAGACGCACTTCCCTATGACTGGATGAAAACGGCGTGGGACCGATGGGCCGAAACGCAGAAGCTCGGCGATACGCTGGAAGACCGGTACGCCGGCTATGACATCGGGCGGATAAAGGGCGGAGAAGTCGTGGGCTGGCGCGGTGAGCTCGAGCGCCGTGCCGCCGCCGCGGGGGAAGCTTGGGAGCCCTTCCAGAGTCTCGAATAGCGAATCGCGGCTTTTTTCGAACTGCAGGGCTTGACAGGCGTAGATAAAGTACCGATCGTTCCGGCAGACAATTCACACTCAGGAGGCAGGAAGTGGTCCGCGCCTTCTCCAATTCATTTCTGGCCTTCGGCTTCGCACTCGCTGTCGTCCACTGTCTGTGCGGCATTCCCGTTCAGGCCGAAGCGTGCCACGCCGAACCGGTTGAGTCGGACTGCTGCTGCGCGGGGAACAACGGCAACGTATCCAACGCGCCTGCCGAACTGCCTCCTGCCCTCGCGGCGTCCGGTCAGCGGTTTTTGCATCCGGACTCACATGCCGCGCCTCCTTCGGTCCGCGCTCCCGCAGCTTTCATGTCACGCCTGCCCCGCACGGTGGTGAATCATTCTGTTGCTGCCCGTCACATGTCCTCGCTGTACCTGATGAATGCTTCGTTTCTGATCTGATTTCCCGCCTTGGCAGTCCGTTGAAGAGTCCCTCCGGCTTCGCCTGCCTGCCAGGACTTCGCTGGCAGGCCTGCAAGAGCGACTTTGTCAACGGACGGCTGACCGCGTCTTCCGCGGTTCAGGTTCTCTCTTCTCCTCGGAAACATCGCCCAAATTTCAATCGCTGGACGAAGTTCCTCCGGCTCGAGTGCGCTCTCTTGCGCGCGTGAAGCCCCATTTTCCAGCCATGGAGGTGATCAGTCTTGAAGGGAATGCTGAAACTCATCGGGATGTGTCTATTCAACGTACCCCGTGTTGCCGGCGCCGCGGCGCCGGACCTGGAGGTTTTGATCGACTCGGCGCTTGCGAAAAATTCCGGCCTGAGGGTTCTTGAGCATCGGTTGGCCGCCGTCGAAGCCCGGGTGCCTCAGGCCGGTGCATTGCAGGATCCGATGCTGGCGCTGGATTTGCGGAACGTACCGACAAGCAGCTTCGATTTCAACAGCACGCACATGTCCGGCAAGCAGTTGACGGTCAGCCAACGGATACCGCTTCCGGGTCTGTTGCGCGCGAAAGAGCGGGCGGCGGAATCTGCCGCCGGCGCTGCCAGAGAAGTCCTTGCGGACCGCACCGGAACGATCGTCAACCTTGTGAAGCAGGGATATTATGCGCTGGCGTTTCTGGACCGGGCGATTGAAGTGACGGAACGGAACCGGGCGCTCCTCCGGGACCTGGTTCGAATTGCAGAGAAGAAATACGTGGTCGGTCGCGGACTTCAACAAGACGTCCTGAAGGCCCAGGTGTCGCTTTCCGCGCTGCGGGATCGACTGATCAGGCTGAATACGGATCGCAGGCTTGCGGAGGCGCGGCTCAACCGGGTGCTGAATCGGCCGATGGATACCGCCGTGAATGCGCCCGGCGACGTGGTGGCGACGCCACTCGACCTGTCGGTGGAGGACGCCCGGCGGCTTGCCCTGGCGCACCGTCCGCGGTTGCAGGAATTAGACCATACCATTTCCAGGTGGGCGGCAACCGAACAGGCGGCGCGGCGATCGGGCCGACCCGATCTGACGTTTCGCCTGGGCTATCTGCAACGCGCTCATGTGGCGCCGGATCCCGTGAACGGCAGCGACTTTCTGTCGTTCGGCGTGAGCATGAACCTTCCGATCTTCAACGGACGGAAACGGGACAATCAGGTTGCCGAGGCGCAGGCCAATAACAGAATGGCCCGGGCGCAGAAAGAAGACGTCAGCCGTGAGATCCTGTTTCAGGTGCAGGAAATCTGCCTTGAAGTCGACCGGCACCGGAAGCAGGCGGAACTGTTCCGTACCGCAATTCTGCCCCAGGCTCAGCAGTCGCTGGAATCCGCAATGGCGGGATACCAGGTGGACAAAGTGGACTTTCTGACCCTGTTGAACAACCAGGTCTCTTTGTTTCAGTTTGAAATCGAACACTATCACCATCTGATTCAGCGCGAGAAAAAGCTGGCGGAACTGGAAGCGGTAATCGGAAAACGGTTGTTTTAGTACGGTATCCCGATATCGCCTCGGTTTCAGCAGCCGTACGCATTGAAAAGGGAAGGGTCGAGTTATGAATTCGAAAAACATCATTATGGCGATTCTCGCTCTTGGTGTCGGACTGGTCCTGGGATTATGGCTCGGCGGAGAGGACGGTTCAACGCCTCATGAGTCGGGACCGTCCGTGTACCGGTGCCCCATGCATCCCACGGTGGTGTCGGACAGGCCCGGAGGTTGTCCGATTTGCGGAATGGACCTTGTGATGGACCAGCAGGGCGGGTCGGGACACGATGGCGACCACGGGGAGGAGGCCGGAGAGGTCCGGATCGATCCGTCCACCGTGCAGAATATGGGGGTCAGAATCGGGGTCGTGGAACGGCGCCCATTGAGCCGGACCGTTCGCGCCATGGGACGTGTAGATTACGACGAAACAGGAATGACGGACGTGAATACGAAGGTAACCGGCTGGGTGGAGAAACTGTATGTCGACTTTACCGGTCAGGAGGTGAAGAAGGGACAACCGCTGCTGGACATCTACAGTCCCGAACTCGTGGCCGCGCAGGAGGAGTATCTCACGGCGCTGGACTATGTCCGGCGGCTGGAGGAGGGAGCGTCCGCCGAAGCGCTGGATGGCGCAAAGGCGCTCCTGGCCGCGGCGCGGCAGCGTTTGATGTACTGGGATATTGCGGAAGCGCAGATTGCGGACCTGGATCGGACGCGGGAGGCGCAGCGGACCATGACGATTCATTCCCCGCAGGAGGGCGTGGTTGTGCATCGGGCGGTGTACGACGGCGCACATATAAAGGCCGGAGAGCATCTCTATCGGATCGCGGATCTTTCGCGTGTATGGGTCTACGCGGATATCTACGAGTATGAATTGCCGTGGATCAGAAGAGGGCAATCGGCCGAAGTCGTGCTTTCCTACGCGCCCGGCAGGGAGTTCAAAGGCGTGGTGAGCTACATCTATCCGTTCCTGGAATCCACGACACGTACCGCGAAGGTTCGGATGGTGTTCGACAACCCGGAACTGGAATTGAAACCCGAGATGTTTGCCACGGTAAAGATCCTTTCCAGGGTGGCGAAAGAGGCCGTGGTCGTCCCGGTGGAGGCCGTGATACGTACGGGAGAGCGAAGCGTTGTGATTCTGGATCTCGGGGAAGGCAGGTTTGCCCCGCGCGAAGTGTCGCTCGGCGTGGAGGCGGACGACGGTTTCGAGGTAACCGGCGGGCTGCAGGGAGGCGAGCGGATTGTCGTATCGGCGCAGTTTCTGATCGACTCGGAAAGCAACCTGAAGGCGGCTCTTGGGAACATCGGCGGGCATCACGGGGCCGTGGGGTCGAAGGGTCATCAACACTAGAGTTTCTGAAGATCGTCACGATTGTCGCGGCGAGTCGTCCCGTACCGCTGTGTTGCCTGCGCTGTCCGTGCAGCTTGCGTTGAGCTTGTCGAAGTGCCCGCATTGCGCCCGTTCCGGTTCCGACTCATCACAGCGCTGACGTCAATTGATCGGGTTTTTGATTCAAGCTGACGGCTGAGCGCTGATGGCAGTTTTTGCTGCTTCTGGTCGGCCGAATTCAGGCAATCTGACTCACGAAAGGAAAAAAGCAGGAGTTCTTCGTATGATTGGTCAAATTATCGAACTCAGCCTCCGGAACCGAATTCTGGTCATCATGGCCACGGTTTTTGCAATCGCGTGGGGGGTTTACGCGATGCTGAATACGCCCCTGGACGCGATTCCGGACCTGTCGGACGTGCAGGTGATCGTAATGACTGACTTTCAGGGACAGGCGCCGCGCGTTGTGGAGGACCAGGTGACTTATCCGCTCACCTCTGCAATGCTGGCTGTGCCGAAGGCAAGCGTTGTGAGAGGGTATTCATTCTTTGGACTGTCGTTCGTCTACGTGATCTTCGAGGATGGCACGGATATCTACTGGGCCAGAAGCCGGGTCCTGGAGGCGCTCGACACCGTTTCGAACCGCCTGCCCGCGGGTGTCGCGCCGCGGTTGGGTCCGGATGCCACCGGGGTCGGATGGGTGTATGAGTACGTGCTGGTTGACAGCACGGGGCGCCGCGACCTCTCGGAACTGCGGTCCATCCAGGACTGGTACCTGCGTTACGAACTCAGCAGCGTGCAGGGCGTAGCGGAGGTGGCGGCGGTGGGCGGGTACGTGAAACAGTACCAGGTAACCGTGGACCCCAACCGGCTGCTGGCTTACAACATTCCGTTGCAGAAAGTCCGATCGGCGATCCGGCGGAGCAATAATGACGTGGGCGGGCGCATCGTGGAATTCGGGGAAACGGAGTTTATGGTCCGCGGGCTGGGCTATCTGCGTTCCACGGAGGATATTCGCAATGTCGCCGTGGGGGTCGATTCCAGGGGTACCCCGGTACGGGTGGGTGATATCGCCACGGTACAGCTGGGTCCTGAGCTTCGCAGGGGTCTGGCCGAATGGAACGGCGAGGGCGAGGTCGTGGGCGGCATCGTTGTGATGCGTTACGGCGAAAACGCGCTGGCTGTGATCGATCGGGTCAAGGAGAAAATCGAATCGCTCAAACCCGGACTGCCCGAAGGCGTCGAAATTAAGCCGGCGTACGACCGGTCCGCGCTCATACGCCGCGCCATCGACAATCTGAGAAACAAGCTGATTGAGGAAATGGCGGTCGTTGCGCTGGTCTGCATCGTGTTTCTGCTGCACTTTCGCAGCGCGTTCGTGGCGATTTTCTCACTTTCAACCGGGGTACTCATTTCGTTCGGCATGATGTATACGCAGGAAGTGAGCTCCAACATCATGTCGCTGGGCGGGATCGCGGTTGCCATTGGCGCGATGGTCGACGCGTCGATCGTGATGATCGAGAACGCCCATAAGCACCTGGAGCAGAACAACGGACGGAGAAGTCATCTCGAGATCGTCGCCCTCGCGTCCAGGGAGGTGGGCCCGGCGCTGTTCTATTCGCTGCTCATGATAACGGTCTCCTTCCTTCCGGTGTTCACGCTCCAGGCCCAGGAGGGCCGCCTCTTCAGTCCGCTGGCCTATACAAAGACGTACGCGATGGCCGGCGCGGCGTTGCTGGCCGTCACGGTCGTACCCGTGCTCGTGAGCATTTTCGTCCGGGGCAGAATCCGGCCGGAGGCGCGGAACCCCAGCAGCCGGTTTTTCATCTGGGCCTACCGACCTGTCATCGACTGGGTCCTGAGGCACAGGGTCGCCACGATTCTGCTGGCGGTGGCCGTGATGTTCGTAACCCTCTTTCCGTTCAGGAGCACGGTACTCGAGCGGTTCTCCGATGCGCCGCGCAGCGTCGCGTATCGCGCGCTTCTGAGGCTGGACCGCCTGTTTCCCCTGGAGAAGATCGGTTCCGAATTCATGCCGCCCCTGTACGAGGGAGACCTTCTCTACATGCCCACCACGCTGCCTGGAATCTCCGTAACCCGAGCGCGTGAACTGCTGCAGCAGACGGACAAGATCATCAAGGCGTTTCCGGAGGTCCAGGACGTATTCGGAAAGATCGGGCGCGCCGAGACCGCAACCGACCCGGCGCCGCTATCAATGATCGAGACCACCATTACGCTGAAACCGGAGAGCGAGTGGCGCCCGGGCATGACACCCGAAAAGCTGATCGACCGATTGAACCGGGCGATTCAGTTCCCCGGTCTGACCAATTCGTGGACAATGCCCATCAAGACGAGAATCGACATGCTGTCGACCGGGATCAAGACCCCGGTTGGCGTGAAAGTCGCGGGTGAGGACCTGGAGGTGTTGCAGCGCCTGGGCGAGCAGATCGAAGGGGTGATCCGCGATCTGCCGGGTACTCTGAGCGTGTTTGCCGAACGCGTCGTGGGCGGAAACTACCTGGATTTCGAAATCGACCGGGAAGAAGCCGCACGCTACGGGCTTACGACCGGAGACGTTCAGGACGTGATCATGTTTGCGGTCGGCGGGATGAATATCACAACGACCGTTGAGGGCCTGGAGCGCTATCCGGTCAATCTGCGTTATGACAGGGAACTGCGCGACAACCTGCCGGCGCTGCGCCGGGTGCTGGTGCCAACGCCCACCGGCGCCCAGATTCCCATCCAGCAACTCGCGGACATCCGGATCAGGAAGGGACCGCCGGGGATCAAGAGCGAGAACGCGCGCCTGAACGCCTGGGTGTACGTGGATATCCAGGGCATCGACGTGGGGACCTACGTGAAACGCGCCCAGAAGGCGGTGTTGGAGAAGGTGACGATGCCGCCGGGCTATTCGATCACCTGGAGCGGGCAGTACGAATATATGCAGAGGGCGGAAAAGCGATTGAAGCTGGTGGTGCCGCTCACCCTCGGGATCATATTCCTGCTGTTGTATCTCAACTTCAGGAATATTACCGAGAGCCTGATTGTGATGCTGTCCCTGCCCTTTGCGATGGTGGGCGGGATCTGGCTGATGTATCTGCTGGACTACAACATGAGCGTTGCGGTGGGGGTTGGATTCATCGCGCTGGGCGGTCTGGCGGCCGAGACAGGCGTGGTCATGCTGGTTTATCTGGATCATGCGTACGATCGTATCCGGAAGGCGCGAGGCGGCGAGATGAAGGCTTCGGACCTGAGGACAGCGGTTATCGCCGGCGCCGTGGAACGGGTCAGGCCGAAAATGATGACAGTACTCACGACGTTGCTGGCGTTGCTTCCCATCATGTGGGGACACGGCATCGGGTCGCAGACGATGAAGCGCATTGCCGCGCCGATGGTGGGCGGGGTTGCTTCGTCGGCACTGCTGACCCTAATTGTGATACCCGCGATCTACGCGTTGTGGAAGGGTCGATCTTTAGAAGAAGACAGTTGATTATCGATAGGTGTTGTCATATATTCGAGGTTGAAGACGTCAGGTATCGGGAAGGCGCCAGGCTTTCCCTCTCAACAAAGGAGATCAATCCATGCGCAAGACCATTTGCATCGTGCTTTCAAGCGTGTTCGCGTTCTCTCTTGTCGCCGTCACGGGCTGTTCCACGGCGGAGACCCGTACGGCCAAAATCAAGGTGCCCACGGCGCAGTGCATGATGTGCGCGAACAAGATTGAGAAGACTTTGAAAAACGTCGAGGGCGTGGCCGAGGTGGCCGTCGACATGGATGTCAAGGTCGCAAGCGTGACCTACGACGCGACGCGGACCGACCTGGCGACGATGGAACGGGCGATTGCCGGGGTGGGTTACCAGGCGAATGAGGCCCTCGCCGACAGCGCGGCCTACGCGAGTCTGCCGGAATGCTGCAAAGTACCTCAGCCCCAATAGGCGCCTCGCGGCACGGTGACTTGAATGCCGGGTCTGAATTCCGGTGCGGGTTCGGGCCCGTCGTTGGCGCTCGCGCATGCGACGCGCAACGGGTGCACGGGGACGTCCCCAATCAAAGGCACGGGGGAGTCGATGTTTAGCAAGGAAATTCAATCGGCGCTGAACGATCAGGTCAACAGTGAATTCCTCGCCTGGTATACCTACCTGGCCATGTCTTCCTATTTCAAATCGGTCAATCTGAACGGATTTTCCAGGTGGATGGGAAAGCAGGCCCAGAGGGAGATGGCGCATGCGATGAAGATCTACGAATTCCTGCACGAACGGGAGGCGCCGGTCGGGTTCAAGGCAATTTCCGAACCGCCGGCGGACTGGAGTTCGCCGCTGGACGCGATATCGGAAGCATATCGGCGGGAACAGGAATCCAGCGGCCGGATCAACGATCTGGTCGATCTGGCCATGAAGAACCGCGCCCATGCGACCAACACGTTCCTGCAGTGGTTCGTCAACGAACAGGTGGAGGAGGAGGCCCGGCTTCGGGCTATCGTGAAGAAGCTGGAACTGGTGGGCGACGATCGATACGGGCTGTTCCTGGTCGATCGCGATATGCGCTGAATCCCGCCGTTGTTGTTGCCAGATTCGGCCGCTTCCGGACTGGATACCGGGGCGGCCTTTTTCTATTCGGGGTTGTGCAGGGATGGTTTGCGTCGAAGACCTATGGAAGAGATACCCTGGTTCGTGGGCGCTCAGAGGCGTGTCGCTGACGGTGGCTCGTGGCAGGGTGCTTGGCGTGCTGGGTGAAAACGGAAGCGGAAAGAGTACGTTGTTCCGGATTCTGGCGGGCGTGACGCGGCCCACCCGGGGGCGGGCGCAAATCGGCGAGACCCCGACCGGGTTTGCCACAAAGCCGGTGGTATCCTATCTGCCTGAAGTCGATCCGTTTTATTCGTGGATGAAGGTGGGAGAACAGCTGGATTTCCTCTCGTCCTTTCGTGCCACCTGGGACGCGGGACGGGCAAGGAGGCTGCTGGATTTCATGAATCTGCCGGAAGACCGCAAGGTGGGCGCCCTCTCGCGAGGACAGCGGGCAAGGCTGAAGGTGGTCTCCGCATTCTCGTGGTCCCCTGAAGTGGTGCTGATGGACGAACCCCTGGGGGGTATCGATCCGCCGTCCCGGAGGCGCATACTGGACAGTCTCTTCAACCAGTTTCGGCATTCCGGGCAGACGGTGTTGATTTCAACCCACCTGGTATCCGACGTGGAACCGTTTATCGAAGATGTCCTGCTTCTGCGCGACGGTGAGACGTTTGCCGCGGGTCGGACGGACCAATTGCAGCAGGAACACGGGAAGTCTCTGTCCGAGATCTTCGAAATGGCGGTTGCCTGATGCACGAGGCCAAGAGCGTATGAAGATGTTTTGTGCTCTGTATTTTAAGGAGTTGAGGGACGCGAGGAATGTATCCGGCATCCTTGCCATCGGCACCCTGGTGGTGCAGGGCTGGGTCCTGTTGTCCGTTGAAACGCACGTGCTCGCCCTGTTTTTTTCAGCGTTTCCCCTCTGGGCGATCATGTCTGTCCTGCCATTCCTGCTGGCTTCCTCGTTCAACGGGGAATGGCGAGGCAATACAACCTATCTGCTCTTTGCGCTCCCCGTCCGGGCGGCGGTCGTGTGCCTCTGCAAATACGCCGCGATCCTGAGTATCGGCCTTCTGCTGTTCTCGATTGCCGGCGCAGGCGTCTATGCCGTGGTGGCGCGCGCCCCCGGGGAAGACGTATCTCGGATTCTGGGGTTCTTCGGTGTCACGACGGCGTCGGTTTACGGATACACCGCCGGGTTCCTGGGATGTTACACGTTCCTGACGCTTGGCATTGTTACGGCCGTGGAAGGCGCCAGGTACACGGCATCACGGCTGAGGGGTCTGGTGACGGTCGCTTCGTTCGTGTCGTGCGTGATCCTGTATTTCGCACTGGCCGGTTATCTCGTGTCCGATCTTCCTGCGGGTCTTCCAGCCGGCCTCGCATGGATGGCATACACGGTTGTCTCCGGGCTGGTTTTTCTGTTGATCGGACTGTTCCTGTTTGAAAAGTTCGTGGAAATTTAACCTTGATTCGTAAGTTTTCGTGGACGTTCATTCGAATATGTGTTCGTTAATAAAGGCGATTCAACGGCGGATACCCAGGATACACCAGGTTACTGGAAGTGTTCAGGACCTCTCCCCCGGGCCCCCTAGAATTGGGTAGACGGGAGACGATAGAGGGGAGAGATTTCCTGCCTTGTGGAGTTTCTTCTCCTGCCGGAGGCAAGAAGGAATAGAGTCGCGGGCAAGGGTTTCTTCTCCCGTCTTCCCTCTACCTTCTACCCGAATTCAGGCTTTTTGTGGTCAATCTGACTGTAGTTTTTTTTTTGGAATTGAGGTTAATACGGCTTCTTGCCAGATGACGGATTCGAAAGGACGTGCCCATGCCGGACAAAAAGGGGTCTCCCGGAAGTTTGAAACGTCCGAAAAAAAGCTACCCGGATACGGTGCTGGTGGACAGGGGCAGAGCCGCGTCGGCCATCGTCTGTCCCGAAGATGCGCGCTACCGGGCGCTGGCATCCGAATTGCAGGCAAAGATCCGCGATCTTTCCTCTGCTGATGTCCCCATTGTGACGGAAACGGCCGCGCCGCCGGAGCGGAATCTCATTCTGCTGGGAAACGTGAATACGAATCCCGTGGTCTTCGGTCTCTACGGATACAACTATACCCCCGCGGACGACCTGTATCCGGGGCGCGGGGGATATCTCGTTCAGTCGATACACGACCCGTGGGGGAATGGGAAGAACGCCGTGGGACTGCTGGGAAGCGACCTGGAGGGCGTACGTGCCGCGGTGAGGCGATTCTCGGCGAAATTGGAAAAGGGGGACACGCTTTCGACCGGACCTCTGTTCGAGGTGAGGTTCGGGTCCGACGCGCTGAAGATTCCCGGGCTCGAAGACGAGCCGGACGTGGATTCGGAGATGGCTGCCGCGGAGGAGGCGTTGCGCCGGGGAGAACATACGGGCCTCTGGGGCCGGATCGGCGAGCGGGGGCTCCTGTACGGGCTGACCGGAAAAGACGTCTACGCGGAGATCTACAAACGCCTCGTCTATCGGATGTACCGGCACGCGATGTCGGATCCGGACAACTACGGCGGCATCTGGGGATTCGATGCGGATTTCGCGCTGTACAAGGTGATGCCCGGGTGGGACCTCGTAGAGGAAAGCCCGGTGATCTCCGACGACGACCGGCTGCGGATTACCCGGATCCTGTTCGAATTCGTCAGCGATTGCGTGTCTCACGTGGGCGATATGGAAATTCCTCACGTGCGGCACAACCATACCACGTTTGCCGCATTGGGGCTGCACTATGCCGGCGCCTATTTCCGGAAGTATTACGGAATTCCGGAAGCGGACGCCTGGCTGGCGCTGTCCGACGCGTGTTTCCGGTACCAGGCAAAAGCGTTCAAGCCACACGAAGATTGCAGCGGGTACCAGTGGCTGACCCATTACCATCTGACCAGGTATTCACTCTCCAGCGGAGATATGACCTTTTTCGAGAACGGGTGCGCCCGGAAAGCCGCGGACTATGCCGTCCTGACAACGGACAATCTGGGCTATGCGCTGCCCTATGGAGACAATGCCTCGCCTTTTGGATGGTGGAGTGAACTGCCCTATCTGCGGGCTGCTGTTTTTGCGACGGGCGACGGTCGATATCAGTGGATGCTCGACAAGAAAACGGAGGTTGAGCCTCGATTCGCAGCCTACGAATACCACAGACGGGTAACCCCGGTCGAGCCCGCGGACCTGGACGGCACACAGGTCTTTCCGGTGGATCCGCTGTATTACGCGTCGAATCAGGGGAAGGACCATCTGCCATTGAAGAAGACCGTCGATAAAGTGGTATTCCGTGACGGGTACGATCCGATGGCGCAATATCTGTTCCTGGACGGGCTCTCGAACGGCGGGCACAAACATTACGACGGAAATTCGATTTGCCGCATTACCCAGCGGCGGCGGATCTGGCTGGCCGATTGCGACTATATCAAGTCGCTGCCCAAGTTTCACAACGGCGTCCTGGTTTTCAGGAACGGACAATCCGCCGAGATTCCGCCGTACGTGGAGCTCGAGCGCGCAGCGAACTTCGACCGATCGGGCTTCTCCGAGACCACGCTGCGCGACTACAGCGGAGTGGACTGGCACCGGAACATCCTCTGGGACCGGGGCCGGTTCTTCCTGGTGATCGATGAGATGGAAGCCCTGTCGGAAGATGACTTCGGTTTCAGAGCGATCTGGCAGACGCTGGGCGACGTGGCATTGCGCGGCGGCGGTCTGAAGGTGGAGCAGGACGGAGAGCGGTTTTTCATCCAGGGATTGAAGGGACCTTCGCTGAAGCTGGAAGACGACGGGGAGACGGGCAGGAACTGGACGGAATATCCGCACGCGGAACCGGTGGTGCGAATCCTTCAGCAGATCGTGGACGTGCGATTGAAGGCGCGTGAGACGTATCGGTTCTTCAACCTTCTCTATTGCGGCAGTGAACCGGCCACGCGGAGTTTGAAGTTGACGCGTCTCACGGATGGCGTCGTCCGGGTTGACGGTGGTGAGGAAGTTGTTTACGCCGGCACCGGAGAACCCGGCGAACCGGTCGAGATTCCAGGCGGTCCCACCGTGGCCGCGGCGCAGTTCATGGTCTCTCCGTCCCGATTCGCGTTCGCGGATGGCACGGGGGTCGCGTGGGAAGGTGTGGAATTGCGTTCGGAACAGCCGGTGTCCTTGGAGTACGATCCGGTTCGGGGTGAGGGTCGGGCGGCCGTCCGGCAGCGTACCAGGCTGTGCCTGTGGTCGGGTGGGCGTTCGGGCGTTACTGTGGACGGAAAGGCCGTGGATGCATCCGTTTCCGGCGACATGGTGTCTTTTGCATTGCCCGCGGGCGATCATCGGTTCCGCGTGCCGCCGGACGCCGTGATGTCTCTGCGCAGGGCGGCCACGCGTTCGGTGCGCTCGAATGTGTCGCAGCCGGAGTTGATCCGACCCGGCCGGGGCCGCACGGGTCGACTGAGGCCGCTGTGGACCTATGGGGAAGAGGGCCCGTTTCTCTCGTTGTACGCGGCAGACCTTCTGCGGGACGGATCGGACGTCCTGGTGGCGGGCGGCCGGGGCGCGTCCGTCTGTGCGCTGCGGGATGGCGCCGCGCTCTGGCGTTTCCGCACGGGGGGCGAGGTGAGATCCGTTTGGGCCGCGGACCTGGAGGGCGACGGCAGGACGCGGGTAATTGCGGGGTCCGCGGATACGAAGGTCTACGTCCTCAGCGCAGGGGGTAAGGTGAAGTGGGAATATGAAATCCCTTTGTATTACCGAAAACCAATGCTGAAAACCGTATTTGCCGGAGACATCAACGGGGACGGCAAGCTGGAGGTGATCGCCGGAGCCGAGTCCTGGCGTTACTACGCGTTCACTCACGAGGGAGAGTTGCTCTGGTATCAGATGACCGTACACTCATCCACCCAGGGCTGCGCGGCGGATATCGATGGTGACGGCAGGGACGAGGTGATTGCCGGAACGGAATACCATCGCTGGCACTGCATTGACGGCAGCGGTGCGATCCGATGGTCCTACCATCCCAGGACCGGCCCCCGGACCAATTCCACGGCGGCGGGTGATCTGGACGGGGACGGTATGAAGGAAGTGGTCTTCGCGGGGGCCGATACGCATATTCACACCCTTGGCGCAGACGGCAGGCTCCTCTGGCAGTTCAATACGGGTGACGAGGTGACGCAGGTCGTCACGGCCGATATGGACGGGGACGGGCTGGATGAGGTGGTGGCATCCTCGATGAGTTTCAACGTGTACGTGATCAAGGGAGACGGAAGGACCGTTGGATGGCGAGCGGACCTCGGGGAGGTCGTGCGTTGTATTGCCGTGGGCGATTTCGACGGCGACGGGAGGCCCGAGGTCGCCGCGGGGACCGTGGATGGCGTCGTGCATCTGCTTGCCAACGGCGATGGACGGACGCTGGCGCGATTCAAAACCGGCGGCCCCCTGTTGACAATGGCCGCGGCGGACGTGGACGGCGACGGGTTTCCGGAAATCGCGGCGGCTTCCGGGGACGGGGTACTCTACGTATTGAAGCGGTAGGCGGGCCCATCCGGCGTGCGGATGGGCTTTTTCAACGGGCTGCTATAGATCCAGTTCGTCCGCGATGCCGGCCATTGCGTCACGCACGAACGCGATGTGTTCGTCCAGGTCCACCCCGAGTTCCGACGCCCCCGTGAGGATGTCGTCCCGGCTGACCGCCCGCGCGAATCCTTTCTGTTTCATCTTCCTGCGTACGGACGAGGTCTTCAGGTCCGCCAGCTTTCTGGAAGGCTGCATCAGCGTAACGGCGACGATAAACCCGGTGAGTTCATCCACGGCGAACAGGGCCCTGTCCAGCAGGCTGTTCCTGGGCACACCCAGGTACGTGGCGTGAGATTTGATGGCGTGGATGACGTCCGCGGGATATCCTCTTTCCGTAAGGATACGGACGCCGACCATCGGATGCTCTTCGGGGCTGGGGTGTTTTTCGTAGTCGAAATCATGCAGCAACCCGGTGATGCCCCACAGATTCTCGTCCTGTCCGAATTTTCTGGCGTAGGCCCGCATCGCCGCTTCGACAGCCAGCATATGCTTGACGAGGTTCGGATTACTCGTGTGTTCGCACAACAGCTGAAACGCTTCATCCCTGCCCGGTAGTGACATCAGGGCTCCTTATTAACGTTGATTCGTAAGTTCTCGTGGACGTTATTTCAAATAAGTGTCAGTTAATAAAGGCGATTAGAAGGCGGATTACCGGGATTAACCGGGTCACTGGTCGTGAAGGGGACCTCTCCCCCCGGACCCTTTGAAGCGGGTAGACGGGAGACGTAAGACGGTAGAAGATATCCTTGCCAGCTAATTGATCCCTCCTTGCCTCCGGCACGAAAAGAAGCCTCACAAGGCGGGCAATCTCTACCCTCTACCGTTTCACCTCTACCCACATTCAGGCTTTTTGCAGCGGTTTATGGACAGGTACGGGTCAGCGTTTCGTACAGTCTTCGGGTGGCCATGGAATGACTGCGGCCCTTGCGCTGAAGGACGCCCAGCGTGCGAATCAACGGCTTTCCCCGAAGCGGAAGCGCCCTGAGGGTATCTTTGAAGCGGCCCTGTCGCAGCGCCGATGAAGGCACCAGGGAGATTCCCAGATCCACCTCGACGGCGTGGATCAGGGTGGCGATGTGATCCAGTTCCATGACCGGCCGGAGGGTCACGCCGTGTTTCCTGAAGTACCGGTCGACCGCCGTCCTGGTAGGGAATTCGGGCGTGAACAGGATGAGCGGCAGTTCGGCCAGTTCACCCGGGCTGACACTCGGCCGCACGCTGAGCGGGTTGGATACGGAGCAGATCACCACCATCGGGTCTTCCGCAAACGGGACCGCGTCCACGTTTCGCCGGGAGCGGGGAAAGGCGACGACCCCCAGGTCGATCTGGCCGCTTGCCACGTTGTCGTAGATATTCCTCGCCTGGGCATACGACAATCGCAAATTGACTTTGGGATGGCTCTTGATGTACGTTTTCAGAAACCGGGCCAGTTCCATCATGCCCACGCTGTAAATGGCGGATAGCCGTACGGTACCCGAGACTTCTCCGCTCAACGCCTGCAGTCGGTGTTGCATTTCATCGAAGCGCCGGACGATCTCCCGGGCGCAGCCGTAGAAGATTTCGCCTTCCGCGGTAAGAGAGAGCCGTCTTTTCTCCCGCTGTACCAGCTGCCGGCCCTGTCGTCTTTCGATGCTCTTGAGTTGCTGACTGACGGCCGACTGGCTGACGTCGTTGAGCAGGGCGGTCTTGGAGAAGCTCTGGGTTTCTATAAGGTCACAAAAGACCTTGAGGCTTTCTGTCAGCACGTATTGGTTCCCAATTCGGAATGGGTGAATTCTTCCGGACGTGACAGCGATGGCGGTCGTTTGCAGCGGCAGTATGGCAGAGGGATACCATGGGCGCGAACAGATGGTCATTATGCAGCTTGAATCGGTCGATCACGGTGGGAAAACTATAAGATATGCGAAAGCAAGTCAACAGGAAATCTATATGACCCGGCAGTGAACGCGGGGAAGTAACCGGGGGCGAAGCCGACACGACGCGCGCCGCAGTGAAAACGCAGGTTGGGGCACGGGAGCCGTCTAAATGCCTGCGATGTGTTAATTTTCTTGTGTCTATCCGGCAATGCGGGTATATTTCGCGCTCCGCCACAGCCGGTTCCGGCGGTGCGGGAAAATGAAAACGCAACGGATTTCGGAGGAAGCCTGATTGTGAATTGGTTTGACCGATTGAAGTCCGGCATCAAGACGCTCGTCCGCAGGACAATGCCCGACAATCTGTGGATCAAGTGCGAACGTTGCCACCAGACGCTTTACAGAAAGCAGGTCCGGCAGGAGTTCGGAATCTGTCCCCACTGCGGCGCGCATTTCAGGATCGGGTATAAGGAGTACCTGGACCATATTCTCGACGAAGGCTCCTTCAAGGAGATTGCCACGGAGGTAAAGTCCGCCGATCCGCTGCAATTCGAAGATCGCAAGCGTTATGCCGATCGGATCCGGGAGGGTCGCAAAGCCACGGGCCTGGACGCGGCGGTCAGCGTGGGGATCGGGAAGATCGATGGTTGGTGCGTGGGCGTGGGGATTCACGAACCCGCGTTTATTATGGGTACGCTGTCGTCGGCGGAGGGCGAGCGGTTTTGCCGATTGATCGATCGGTGTATCACGGAGCGCCTGCCCCTCCTCCTGATCTGTCGATCGGGGGGCGCCCGGATGCAGGAAAGCGCGCTCTCGCTGATGCAGCTCGCCAAAATCAACGCCAGGCTTGCGCGGTTTGCAGACGAGGGGCTGCTGTTCATTTCCATACTGACGGACCCCACGACCGCCGGAGTGTCCGCCAGCTATGCCCTGATCGGCGATATCAATATCGCGGAGCCCAATGCGTTGATCGGCTTTACGGGCGAGCGGATTACCGGTAGTTCGGTGGGCGAGGAGGAACTGGAGGCGCTCCGTCGCGCCCAGCGCGCCGAAAAGGTCCTTGAGCACGGATTTGTCGACATGATCGTGCCGCGCAACGAAATGCGGCAGACGCTGGCCAGGCTGTATTCGCTGTTGTTGAACTCGCGATCCGGCGCGGGGGTGCGTGTATGACCTCGGATCACGCCTGAGTTGGCGCGCGACCGGGGACCCGGACGCCCGGGCGTTCCGATCTCCGGGCGGCAAACTCATAAGAGGCTGACGTGGGTGCGGGTCTGAACGTCTATGTGACGGTTTTTCTGTTTCGGAAAAACCGTGTTTTGTTACTTGAGCGTGGGTCCCGCAAGCGGTTCGCGCCGGGCCGATGGACAGGAGTCGGGGGCCGGGCGGAACCCGGCGAGATGGACGATCTTGAAGCGGCGGCGCTCCGCGAGGTGAGCGAGGAAGCCGGCATCGAAGCGGAGGACATCCGGAACCTTGAGATCCGCGTCGTTTTCTCCCGGATAGAAGACGGCGACCTCACCACCGTGGTATTCTTTTCGGGGCAAACCGATCGTGAATCGTTGCGTGAATGCAACGAAGGGCGGCTCCAGTGGGTCGACCTGGATCGCGTGGATGACCTGGACCTTGTCGAAAACGCCAGATATGCGTTGAATCTGGCCCTCCAGGCAGAGGAATCCGCGTTTCCGGGCCCGTTTCTTGCCGTGGAAGACGCGGCGTGCGGCGGCGCCATCCGCGCAGTGAGGGTGAATCCTCCGGTATCCGGGAATTCGGCCGGAAAACAGGAAACACGATGAAATTCGTCATTCGGGCCGGCGGTTTCGGTACCCGCCTGTGGCCTTACAGCCGGACGTCGCGGCCCAAGCAGTTCCACAGGATGGTGGGAGAACGCACCATGCTGCAGGAGGCTGTGCACCGGATCCGGCCGCTGGTGGACGTGCGCAATCTCCACGTTTCAACGGGCAGCGACCTGGTCGCGCTGGTTCGTGAACAGCTCCCCGAACTGCCCGGGACCGGGCTGATCGTCGAGCCGGCATTGCGCAATACCGGACCCGCAGTGGGACTCGAATGCGTACTTCTCGAAAGCAGGTACCCCGGTTGTACGGTGGCCAGCCTTGGCTCCGACCACCATATCGGCAGGCCCGGGGAGTTCTGCCGGCTGCTTCGCGTGGCCGAAGAAGCCGCGAAGATGGATCCCGACGCCCTCTTTACGCTTGGGGTGAAACCCACCCGCGTGGAGACGGGGTACGGCTACATCCGGAAGGGCAGCGTTGCCATGCGGGCAAACGGTGAGCCGGTGTACAGCGTGGCGCGGTTCAGGGAGAAGCCCGATGAGCAGACCGCGAGGCGATACGTTGAAAGCGGCGACTATCTCTGGAACAGCAACATGTTTGTCTGGAAGGCGCGTACGGTCCTGGCGTTGTTCGAGCAGTTTGAGCCGGAACTCCACCGGATTCTGATGCGCATTCAGGAGGCGGTGGGCACCGGGTCGGAACAGGATGTCATCGCGCGGGAATATCCCCGGATGACGGAGGTGGCCATAGACAATGCCGTTATTGAACGTGCGCCGCGGGTGGCCACCCTGGAAGCGGATATTGACTGGAGCGATATCGGCAGTTGGGGCGCGCTGGCGGATATCCTTCCCGTGGACGCCGATGGCAATCTGGTCTCCGGCGAGGTGTTGAATCTGAATTCACGAGACAACACGGCGTATGGCGTCGAGGGCAAACTGATCGCCCTCGTGGACGTGGAGGGTCTGGTCGTCGTCGATACGCCCGACGCGCTGCTGATCTGCCGGCGCGACAAGGCGCAGCGCGTGAGAGACGTTGTGTCGGCATTGCGGAATGACCGCGCGGGATATCTCTAGGAATTGATCCCGAAGGTGGCCGGATTGAGCGCGGATACGCGGCGTTTCGGATTGGAAATGGAGAAGTCGACATGAAAATACTCGTGCTCCAGGGACCCAACCTGAATATGCTTGGGAAACGGAAGGCGGATCACTATGGTCTCGTTACGCTGGACGAGATCCACGCCAGGCTCCAGAAACGCGCGAGCGAGGTGGGCTGCGAGTTGGAATTCCTGCAGTCCAACCACGAGGGCGATCTCGTCGACAGGGTCCACGAGGCGAGGGAGCGCGTCCAGGGAGTCATACTCAATCCGGCGGGTCTGACGGGGTTCGGTTACTCGCTGCGGGATGCCGTTGAAGACAGCCAGCTGCCAACGGTGGAGGTGCATCTGTCAAATATCCATGCCAGGGAAGCGTTCCGGCGGCATTCCTGCTTTTCGGCGATCGTGGTTGGGCAGGTTGCCGGTTTCAAATGGCGGGGATATATCGCGGCGCTGGAAATGCTGGTGGAGTTGCTCAGGGAAGAAGAATAAACGAGGTCAGGATTGATTCAGAGAGCAAAACGCCCCGGAGGGATCCCCGGGGCATCTTTGTGCGTGCTTCAATGTTTTCCGGCCGTGCGCGGTCAGTTTCGCCTTGCCTTGACCATATACCGCACGGCTTCGGCGACGATGCCGGCGGCGCCTTCGATACCGGTCTGCCGGGTATTGAGCGTCAGGTGATAGTTTTCGGAAGCATTCCAGGCGATGCCGTAGTGCCGTTTGAGGTAGCGTCTTCGGTATTCGTCCATCTTGCGGATGCGTTTCGCCGCGGCATCCGATTCCAGATCTTCCCGCTCCATAACCACCTGAATCCGGTACTCCATGGGGGCAACCACCCGCAGATGGAGGGTATCCGGCCGATCTCTCAGCAGCACCTGCCCGCCCCGGCCCACCAGAACCACGTTGTCCCGTTCGGCCAGCCGCGTGACGACTTCACGTGTGATGTTGACAAAGGATTCCTCGTCCGGAAGGGACAGACCGGCATCGCTTCGTCCGGTCAATTCGGGCACCGTGGCGGTCGCCCACCATTCGTACTCGGAAAGACCGGTAATGGCTTCCGGATGGCCCGGCGTGAGGAACTTTCGAATCACACGCATGGCGGGATGTTCAGGGCGTTCATCGAAGCGTTCGGCTTCAGAAACCGGGATCTCGGCTTCATTGGCCACTTCCACCAGCAGGTCTTTGTTCATGCATAGATAACCCAGCAGATCCGCCGCCTTTTGTGCGACCGATCGCCCGTCGCTGCCGTATTCTCTTGAAACGGTAATCACACCCATGGGGAGCCTCGCCGATGTGAGATGCCGCATTGGAATTCCGGATGAAGCGGAAGGGTACAGGGCCCAAATTTCGGCATAAATTAGCGGTTCTTTTTGATTTGTCAACCGGTTTAACGGTCCGTTGATATCGTCGCTACGCAACCTGGATGTGTTTTTTCAATGGGCTGTTCAGGGCGGGGCGTCCCGTGGCGGGCGAGCATTCTTTTAAAAAAAGGGATTTGGCGGGCAACGCCTCCAGTGAGGGACAGCCAATGAAAAATCAGGTTTGGATGTACAGGCACGACGAAATTCAAACCGGAAGACCGTTCGGAATTGACGTCGACGGATCGGACTGGCTATGGGAGGGTTGTGGGCGCAACCGATTGACAGGCCATAATTTACGAACAGCGGAGTCGGTCCGGATGCCGGTGGCAGAAATGGCGGGTCGATCGGTGGTCCAGGTCATCGCATGGGAAGACAGGCTGTTGCTCACCATGGGGGACCTGCCGTACTACCTGGTATTCGATCCGGAGCGTCGAACGTGTGAAAGGCGGCAGATCCCCGCAGCCCGGCCCATCGTCTGGTACGGACTCAAGACGCCTTGTGGCAAGGTGCTGCTCTTCGAGCGTTCGGAATCCAGGGTTCTGGTTCTGGACGGCCCGCTGGCGCAGCCGCGTGTCGTGGACTGCCCGTTCGAAGGGCAACTGGCAAGCGGGTGGTACGTTGAGGGGATGGTCTGGTCACCATTGACCGATCCCTCAAGAATAATCAGGTTCGATCCCGCTGAAGAACGATTCGTTGACGAGCGCCCCGGTCCCTATCCCGAAGCCTCGCTATCCGGACACCTCATGCATCGCGGCCTGCTTTACACGTGGGACGTTTCAAGGGGCCGGATTCTGCCGCTGGAGCCGGTCAGCGGCCGTTGGGAAGAACCGATTCCCACGCCGGACCACGGCAGTGTGTACGGATTCATGGGTGGCGGGTTCGGCTTCGGGGGCTGTGCGTATATCTGCCTGAGTACATATATGCATCCGAGCCGCCTCGATCCGAAAACGGGTCGGATCGTGATCCCTGACGGGCCTCTGACGATCGACGGGGATTCACCCCGGTTTCTTGACCGTTTTCTGGTATTCGACCCGGATACCGGAACATTCGACTACCTCACGGCGCCGGAACAGCCGGACGGGGTCCCGCTGCTTTGTTATCACTGGACGGACGGCGATCGATTCGCGATTACGGGAACGACCATTCCCTACGCGCAACCCGGGAAGCCGGGTAAGGCTTTCGGTTCCTGGATTGTACTGCAAAGCGAACCGGCCGCACAGGAGCCGGGTTTCGGCAATCATGACACGGCGTTTGACCGGGGTGCGCATCTGAATCGGTACCGCCGCACGTACGGCGCGGAGAGGTCACTCTATCTGCCGCATTCGCCATGGACGCCGCCCACCGTGAATATGGAGGGCCCCGCGACGGACTATCCGCCCGGGGTGGAGGCCGAACTGGTCCGCCGTGCATCCAGGACCGATCGGTCGAGGTACCTCGGACACCTTGCCAGGACCATCACGGCCGGGCTGTCATCGGACGCGGAAGCGGTTAAAGAGGTTGCGGGTTACGTGAATCGGACGCTGTACTACAATCCGGTCCAGATACCCGATACCCGGGACCCGGTGGCCATACTCGAGGCACACGATGCCCGGTGCGGGCAGGGCGTTGCGGTCACGGTGGCGATTCTGGAAGCGCTGGGCATTCCTGTTCGGACGGTCGGTCTCTCCCACCACGTGGTCGCGGAGGCCACGTACGACGGCGGCGATCATATTGTGGACGCGCTGTTTTTCGGCGCCAATCAGCCGCACAAGGCGGGGCGCGTGTTGTCCGTGGCCGAACTGAAGGCGGACGTTTATTTCGCCGATGGCTTCGCCCAGGAGTGCTTCGCGTACGATCCCGAGTTGCTCGAGAGCGAAGACCGGTTCTGGATTCTGGGGTACGTATTCGGCATCTGGGGGTCGGAGCCGTATTACTCGTACTATCTGGGGGCCGACAAGGAGCATCCGCCAACGTTTGCCCTTCCGTTGCCGGCGCAGCGGGTGGGCGGGCAAGAGGTCCGCTTGAACTGGGCTCGGGCGATAAAGATGGGCGGCGGCGGGGTCGAATACGACGTGCGGGTTTTCAATGATCGAGCGTGTCGTGAGGAAGTGACGGCCGAAACGACCGTGGACACGTCAATTGTCTGGAAGGTGCCGGAAGCCAACAGAATGTACTTTGTGGAAGTGCGCGCCGTGGACGATCACCGGGAGAGGAATCCGGACACGTGGTATCCCGCGGCGCGGTCCAATTTCGTGCTTGTTCCCGAAGACCAGTACGGCTGGTACGGCGTCATGTAGAATCGAAGCCCTCGATTTCAGGCGACCGATGCAGCCGTTATTTGTCAGCGGGACTGCTCCGGGGCACCGGAACGTGGATCAGCGTGGGCCGTTCCGCGTCCAGACCGTCCCGAAGCGCGGGCAGGATCTGGCGGGCGTGTTCGATGCGTGTGCCGTCCGCGCCAAAGGCTTCCGCCATCCCCGCGTAGTCGATCGGACCCAGTTCGGAGGTGATGCCGCGGCCGTAACGCGCCTCGTGCCCGGAAAGTGTGATTCCCCACGCTTCGTCGTCGGCCAGCAGGACCACGAAGGGCAGTTTCTGTCGGGAGGCGGCCTCGAGTTCGGCGACGGTGAACGTGAGCGCGCCGTCACCGGAAATGAGGATGACGTGCCGTTCCGGGTACAGGAGGCGTGCGGCCATCGCCGCCGGGATCCCGTAGCCGACAACGCCGCTTGCGCCGCAGGTGAGCCAGTGGCCGGGATACCGGTCGCAGAGGACCTGGTGGGCCCACTGTCCGATGTTGCCGCCGTCGATGATGACAATGGTATCGTCGGTCAGGACGGCCTGAACGGCGTTGATGATGTCCAGCGCGTGCAGGCCGTTTCCTTTGCGTGCGGCCAGACACCGCCGTTGAAACGCGTCCCGCCGCCTGGCGGCTTCCTGGAGCCAGGCCGTCCTGGGCGCGATCTTCCGTGATTTCGCGGCCTCGGTCAGCTGGCTGAGCGCGGACCCGGGATCTGCCGTCAGGCGATGGTGAGCGCCCGCGCCCTGATTGAGATGGAAGGCATCCGCGTGGATGCGCACGATGGTTGCGTCGGGATGCACGGCAGGCGGTTGAAGGTAGCCGATCCGGTAGTCGCAGACCGCGCCTGCCACCAGAACCAGGTCTGCATCGGACAGGAGCCGGGGTCCCCCGCTTGCCGCGCCGACAACGCCCATAAAGGTCTCTATGGGCCGCGGGACGGCGCCGCGGTCCCAGATCGGAACCACCACGGGAACAGCCAGAAATCGGGAGAATTCCGCCAGCGCGTCGCCGCCGTCGGCATAGTGTGTCCCGCCGCCGGCAATCAGAAGGGGACGGGCCGACTGTGAGATCAGATCCGCGATCCGGTCGATTCCTCCCGGATGCCCCAACGCGACGGTGGGCGCCGGATGGCCGGTATTGTGAACGCGCACGACCGCGTCGGCGCGGATTTCGGCGTCGAGGACGTCCTGGGGAACGGTCAGGTGCACGGGTCCCGGTCTGCCGGATATCGCGGCTTCGAAGGCCTCGTGCAGCATCTGCGGTATTCGCTCCGGATGGCGGATGGTTTCCGCGTACTTGCACAGGGGCGCAGCGATGGCAACCTGGTCCAGGTCCTGGAAGTGACCGAGTCCCGAGGTTCGGAAAGGTCCGCTCCCGGTGATGAGCAGCATCGGCGCGCCGTCGAAATGGGCGTTGCAGGCGCCGGTGAGCGCGTTCACGTGCGCCACGCCGCTGCTGACGGCGCAAACGCCCACTGTGCGGCTGAGGCGTCCCACGGCTTCGGCGATATATCCCGCGGCCTGCTCGTTTCGCACGTCCACAAGCCGCATTCCCGCCCGGTCGCACGCGTCGTCCAGGTCGTCCAGACCGTGACCGCACAGGGTTGCAACGAAGGCGACCCCCTTTTGCTGTAGTTCCGCCACCAGCAGATCCGCGCCGTTCATTCAATTTCCTCCCGTGGAACTTTCAAGGGGTTCTCACAGTCAAAAGTTTACAGGCTTTACCGACGCCGGAGAGCGTCCGTCGCCGCCGTGCCGCACCCGCCATACCGTCAGACACGATACAGGTCGAGCGCATCGATGGCGTCCGCCACGCTGGACGGGACAAGGTGACGGATTGCCACGCCATTTCGTCTGAGGTCCCGGACCTCGGTTGAAGATATCCGCGAATAGGCGCCGTCCAGCCTGATGAAACGGATTCTATCTGAAAATGCCGCAAATTCCGGGCTTTTCTCCAGCCTTCGCATGGTTTCCTTGCCGATATTGTCGCGGTTGGCGGCGATGACGTAGGCGCGGTCGAAGAGTGCGGCGAGCTCGTCCTCGAGGTTGGAATAGTACCTCGGATCGAAGATTCTCAGTAGCGTGTCGTAACCGACGACGAAATTCAGATCGGTCGAATCGGGATAGAGGGGACGCAGTGCGCTGGCTTTGTCCACGAACCGGGCGTGGCTGCAGCCGGCCACTGAGACGTTCGAATACGGTTTTGCATAGTGTTCGAGCATGGCCAGCCGCTGTGCCAGCGACGCCCCGTAGATGGGTTTGTCGACATTTGCGTGTGACAGCAACAGCAGCGCTTCGCCGGCCCGGCAGGATTCCGATGCCCGGTTCATCATGGCTTCGTGGGCAAGGGTCATCGGGTTGAAAGAGGCATCCATCACAACCAGGCTGCCGCCCGGCCGGTTGAGACCCTTCGCCGCTCTGAGCAACAGAGCCGCCCGCGACGGTCCGCCGGGTTCGAGCGCGTTCATGAAGCTGTGCAGTTCCTGAAGTCTCCGTGGATCGACCTGCATGGGTAACCCGGCAAATGGAGGTTTGCGCGTGATATTTGAATATGGTAGGCCGGGGTCCGGAGTAAGTCAATCGAATTATCGGGGGGATTTTCCGCTTGACATCTCCCTACTCAACCTTACCATTGGATGGGGGGTTGGGTTGGGTTGAACGTCCAATCAAGAGCGAGAGGGGAGATGAATGGCGGGGCGGCCGTTTCGGGGGGTGTTCGTCATTCTGGCAACACCGTTTACGGACGACGGTTCGATTGACGAAGACGGGTTGAAGTCCGTTGTGGAATTCTCGATCGCGGCGGGAGCGCACGGGCTGGTCACGCCCGCGAACGCAAGCGAATTCAGCGCGTTGTCCGATCCGGAACGATTGCGCTTGATCGAAGTCGTGGGCAGGACGGCGCGGGGCCGGCTGCCTTTCGTTGCCGGCGTGTCCGGCGTGAGCGCCCAGGTGGCCGTCTGGCTGGCGAAACACGCGTCCGATGCCGGGGCCGACGCCGTGATCGCCATGCCGCCCTATGTCTCCAAACCTCCGGCCGATGGCGTGCGGGCGTATTACGAGGCGCTCTCCGCGGCGACGGAACTGCCGATATTCGTACAGAACTATCCGCTGCCGATCGGGGTGCCGATGTCGCCCGCGCTGTTGGGTCGGATATCAAGCGAAATCGAACGCGTGCTTTACGTCAAAGAGGAAGTCCCCCCGGTTACGCATTCGGTTTCGGCGGATATCGCAGCCTGCGGGGATTCGGTGGAGGGTGTGTTCGGGGGCGCTGCCGGACGATTCCTGATTGACGAAATGAGTCGGGGTGCGGCCGGGACCATGCCGGCCTGCGACGTTCCCGACGTGCACGCCGCGGTATGGAATGCATGGCAGGGGGGCGACGCGTCACGCGCCCGCGAGGTGTTCAACCGCCTGTTGCCTCTGTTGAATTTTGAATCGTTGCACAGCGTACAGGGTTATAAAGAGGTGCTCCGCCGACGCGGGGTGATCCGGTCCGCCCGGGTAAGGACCTCCGCGACCGGTCCGCTGGACAAGCACGATCACGCCGAACTCGATGGGATTCTTGCCGGTATCCGCGACCTCTGGTCGGTTTAGGAAAAATCGTCACGAGGGACGCGGTCGGTCGATTCAATCACCAATATCACGGAGGAAATTATGCACGTTGGGATGCGGATACCGCCAATGGGAAGGGAGTTGGGTCTTGAGGGCGTGGTGGCGTGGGCGAGCGAATGCGGTTTCGGATCTGTCGACGTCCCGGAAGTCGACGCCGGAATTCGCGGCGTTTTCGACGGGGCGGGACTGGCGATCGGTACGGTCGACTGGGGGGTGGGCGGCGCCCTGCTGAGCAAGGACGACGGGGTACGGCAGGGGGCGGTCGCGGCGATGAAGCGGCGCATCCACGATACGGGTGTCCACGGTTCCGGCGTGGTTTTTCTCTGCCTGTCCCCGGACGAAGGCATGCAGTCAAGGGCCGAGAGTTTCGAGATTTTCAAGGAGGTCTATCCCGCGATTGTGGCGTATGCGGAACAACAGGACGTCCATCTTGCCATCGAACCTTATCCGGGAGGCGCGCCGGGCTACGGCAATCTGGGATGCACGCCAGAAACGCTCCGTGCCGTATTCGAGGTCGTGCCGTCCCCCCATCTCGGGATCTGCTACGATCCGTCGCATTTCATCCGGATCGGCGTGGATCATCAGCGTCTGCTGATGGAATTCGGAGACCGCGTCCGGCACGTGCACGCCAAAGACACGGAACTGCTTTCAGACGGTCTGTATCTGTACGGCAGCCTCGGCCAGAGCTTCGGCAGGCGATATGGACACGGGGAAGGCTGGTGGCGGTATTGCATTCCCGGCTGGGGCGACGCCGACTGGATCTGGATTGTGGCGCGCCTGGAAGAGTTCGGCTACGACGGCCCGCTTGCAATCGAGCTGGAAGACGACCGCTATATGGGGAGCACGGCCCTGAATCAGGAGGGGCTGCTAACGGCCAAGGCGTATCTGGAGGACATCATTCGCTAGTGTTCTGTCCCGGAAATAAGTTGCCTGAATTCGGCCGCTGAGTCGCCCGGATCGCAAGGCGCCCGAGCGCAGGCGACCTGCGTATGGTCGGCGAGCGAGGGGAACGCAGCGAGACGGGATGAATCGGCGGCCGAATGGTGAGGAATTTTTGGGACAGGACATTAGATTCAAATAAACAGCCGGACCCGGAGGTGCGCGATGAAGAGATTCAAACCGTTTTCGTTTGTCGTGGCACTGCTGTTCATGTCCTGTGGAGAAGACAATCCGCTGAATTACGATACGCTGGCAGGCACCTATACGCTCCGCGAGATACAACTGGCAAGCGGCGCGGCAACCCAGACACTCCGTCCGCCCGAAGCAACCGGCACGCTTGTACTTACGACAACGGGCGACTTTTCCCTGAGTCTGAGCATCCCGTCGCTTGGGCACGAAGATCGCTACTCCGACGGAACGTACGCGATAGAGGGATCGAGCATTCTCTTCCAGGAAGCAGCGACGCTGGGTCTTGTCGGTACCAACGCCACTGTCAACGGGAATGAGCTGACGTTGACTTCGTCGCTTGCCGGATCGCAGGTTTCCATGGTCTTCGTGAAGGTCTGACCCTCGTTGCCGGGGATCGCCATCCGGGAACATGAACTGGAGCAACAGGTCGCACAGGAGCATGCAGATGCTAAAGGTGGCAGACGCGGTTGTGATCGGCGGGGGAATCATGGGGGCCAGCGCGGCCCATTTTCTCGCAAAGAAGGGACTGGGGGACGTCGCGCTCCTGGAAAAACGGTCGCTGGCCGCCGTGAGCACGGGCCATTCGGCCGCGGTGATCCGCACTTTCTACTCGAACGACCTGACCATCCGGTTGTCCATGAAGGCGCTGGAGATGTTCGCGTACGGACAGGAGGCGCTGGGGGGAGATTGCGGCTTTCGCAATACGGGTTATATCTGTCTTCTGGGCGAGCATACCGCGGCCTCCGGCCTGGCGGTGCTGGAGGCGGAGCAGCGGAATCACACCCGGGCCGTGGAGGTGGAAACGGATGAGATCGGGGAACTCGTCCCGGGCGTAAACACGGACGGGATCGTCTCAGGCATCTACGAACCCGCGTCGGGGTACGCGGACCCCGTCAGGACGGTCCGGAACCTGGTGACGCGCGCCGCGGACTGGGGACTGGCGTGTTACGAGGGCGTGGGGGCAACGCGAATCCGGCTGTCCGGCGATCGCGTGACGGGGGTGGAGACGGATGCCGGCAAAATTCAAACTGAACTGGTGATCAACGCGGCGGGTCCATGGGGCCGGCATATCGGATTGTCCGCGGGCCTGAACTATTCGGTTCGATGGAGCCGGGAGAGCGATCTGGTAATGCGATTGCCGCAGGGATTCGGTACGTTTCCCGTGGTCTCCGATCCCAATCTCCGGATCTATTTTCGTCCCGACGGCGAAAACGGGTTGCTTGCCGGCCTGAGTTTTCCCAAAGAGGTGGAGCCGATGGACGTGGACGCGTACGATCCGGACCTGGATGCGCCCACGCGACGGCGCATCGAGTCAGGGACCTTCGAACGGGTGCCCGCGTTCCGGCAGGGGGCATACCTGAAGGGCTGGGCGTCGGTCTATACCATTGCGGACGACTGGCATCCCCTGGTTGGAACCGAGCCGGGTCTGGAGGGCTACTACGCCTTCTTCGGCGGGAGCGGGCACGGCTTCAAGCTGGGCCCGCCGATTGCCGATTCGCTGAGCGACGTCATACTCGGCCGGACGCCCGCGTTCGATCTGCACCCGTTCCGTCCCAGCCGTTTTGCGGACGGCGATCAGTTCTCGTCCGCGTGGGGAGGCGGGAACCGGGGGTGAGAGAAGCGGTGGTATTCTTCGACCGAGGCGACGCCCCCACGGGTGATTCGCCTTTCTGTCTTGTAGGGGCGACCGGCCGGTCGCCCGCATGAGTGAATCCGGAACGAATCCACATTGTGTCGGATTCGGCAATACAGTGCGTATAACCCGGCCGGATGGTCTGAAGTCCCCGAGAATCCTGACGCAGAGAATCGTTACGACCCACGGAGGATAAACACATGAAACCGAGCGAGATCATCTTCGAGGTGACCGAAGCGGTTGAAGGCGGATACGACGCCAGAGCGCTCGGGCACAGTATCTTCACGCAGGGAGAAGACTGGACCGACCTGAAGGACATGGTGCGAGACGCGGTGCGCTGTCATTTTGACGACGAGAACATGCCACGAGTGATCAGGCTGCATCTCGTCAGAGTCGAGGCCATTGCCGTATGAAGCTACCACGCGACCTCGCAGGAAACCAGGTTGCCAGGCTGCTGACCCGTCACTATGGCTACCGCGTGACGCGAACTAAAGGCAACCACATGACTGTGACGTTGACAATCGAGGGCAACCGGCACAGCGTGACCGTACCGAGACATCGGGATGTGCGCGTCGGAACGCTTGACGGAATCGTCGCTGACGTATCGGAGTTTCT
Organism: Candidatus Latescibacterota bacterium; assembly: GCA_965116875.1. GTDB lineage: Bacteria > Latescibacterota > UBA2968 > UBA2968 > JAAXHE01. The sequence continues at coordinate 5,141,677 of OZ220733.1, read as the reverse complement.
TGGTCTGTCCAAACGCGAGGTACGAGAAACTCTCTTCGGGTAACTCCATGATCCCCGGCCAAAAACCTTCTCCAAACAGAAGGATTCATGCGCATCTGGCCCGGCAACGAAGTCGATTGTCATAATGGATACGCCACGATCGACAATCGAGCCCACGAGGAAATCGTCCATGTCTGAAGGCCCCCGCCGCAAAAAGAAATTCGACTGTGTCGAATTCATGCGCCAGGCCCGCGCCCGCATAACCGCCGAAACCGCCGATATGACTGCTGATGAACGGATAGAGTGGTTCAATTCCAGGCGGTATTCCGACCCTGTGCTGGAAGCAATGGCCGCGCAGATACGCAAATCAGCGCAGGACAGGCAAACAGACAGTTCCGACGGCTGAACCCAAAGGAAACTGAAGCGTACAGGCCGGTGATGTTCCGCATATCGCGACGGAGACCCTTCATCCTGAGGAGGCAAGTACGCTTAGAATGGCATGTTTTATGATTGCCATGCACGTGGCTTCCCACTGTCATCCAGAGGACTTGCCCTGAGCCTGTCGAAGGGGCCTGGGTGCAACGTCCGCGAAGTGCATAGGTTTTACTTGACACCAGACGATCATTTTGTGCCGACCCCCAAGCCGACGAAGGATCTACTGCAGCATCGGATCAACCCCGTGCGGTTTCCACGTGTCGATACCTGAGAGGCGGCACGTTTGCCTGCATCGCGGGACGGAAGCGGCGAGAGATCCTTCGATTGCGTAACGTGGACGCGCGAGGTCCGGGACCGGATCAACGCGGAACTGGCGGGAATGTCCCCGGAAGAGCGGCGTCGACAACTCAATGCGGCCGTCGGCAAGGATCCCTACTTCGCACACATTCCGAAGTCCCGGATTGTGCGACCCCGGCAGGACGATGGGACAAGCGATGGCGGTCGATCCGGCGCCAAGGGCGATTCATGATGAAGAACCGTGACGGGAACGAAGGCTTTCGGCGTATGCTGGAATTTCAGGTATATGGTGAACTGGCGGCGGATTCGGCGATACAGCGCAATATAGCCTGGCCAGATTGTCGGAACGCTGCGAGAATTCTGTCTTTTGGGATGACCAGGATCCCATCGCCGTAGGGGCGACCGGCCGGTCGCCCCTACTTCCCGCACCGCCGCAACTGTTGCCGATCGACCGGCAAATGTATATATTGTGTTACGCAGAAACTGTGAGTCTGTGACTATGAGAAATATTACCGTTTCCGTCGACGAAGAGACCCATCGGCTCGCGCGCATCCGTGCGGCAGAATTGGACACGTCGGTATCGGCCCTCGTGCGAGACTACCTGAAGAGTCTGGCAACGGACCGCAAAGACGGCACAACCGACAGCGGGGCGGTCACGGAGCAAGTGGCCAAGCGCCGGCGTAGGATGTTGAGCGAGGTCATTGCGAAAATCCGCACAACTTCACCCGGATTCAGGGCCGCCGACAACCTGTCTCGGGAGGCGCTGTACGACCGGGCCAGGGCAAGGGCCGAAGCCAAGGCGGCGGCCGCTGTCGAACGCGAGAATCCTGAGGGCGGGTGAGCGACGTGCGCTTTGTCGATACGAACGTCCTGATATACGCTGCCAGCCCCGCTCCTGATGAAGCCGGCAAGCAGCGTTCGGCCCAACGGCTGCTGGAGGAGGGAGATTTGGCGCTGTCTGTGCAGGTGCTGCAAGAGTTCTATCACCAGGCAACGCGCGACAGCCGTCCTGGAGCGATCTCCCAGGACCACGTGCTGCAGTTCATCGCGAGCATTAGTCACTTTCCAGTGCAGGACGTCACTCACGAGGTCTTTTGCGCCAGCGTAACTATCAGCAAGCGCTTTCGGCTGTCCTACTGGGACGGCGCCATTCTCGCCGCAGCCCGTGCCTTGGGCTGCGATGTCGTGTACACCGAGGATTTGAGTTCAGAACAGGACTACGACGGCCTCCGGGTTATCAACCCGTTCACCGACTACGTGGCTTAAGGAGGTGGACACTGACTGACCACGGACTCTACGACGAGGATCTCGAGACGATTCGTGCCGTTTTGGCCAACTTCGCCGATGAGATCACACGGGTTGACCTGTTCGGGTCCAGGGCAACGGGAAACCACCGAAGGAATTCCGACGTCGACCTTGTCATTCACGGAGACGTCAGGGATGCCAGCATCGCCAGAATGTGGACGCTGTTCAACGAAAGCAATCTGCCTTTCTCGGTTGACATTGCCAGCTATGAAAGGCTGACGCATCGCCCTCTGAAGGAGCACGTCGACGCGGTCGGGCGATGCCTGTTTACGGCTCAGGAGATCCGGGAAGGCAGGAAAACGCGGGGCACATAGACGCCGCAAAACGCAGGTTCAGCAATTGTTCGGGTCGAACCGTTTTTCCGTGACGCGGCAGCTTCGCTACAGCCGCGACGAGGCGCAGCGGGCGCTGGACAGCGCTACCGGATCCAGCACTCTGCCGGCAGCCGGAAGAGCAACTCCATCGTCCGGCTCGCCCGCCAGTTGATTGGACTTGAGAAGGACGGCGCTCCGGTATTCCACTCGATTTTTGTCGTCACGGACAGTGTCATTCTGGAACGCCAAATCCGCGACACGATCAAAAATGGGAAGAGGACCTCTCCAAGGGGATCCTCGATGCGATCGATCTTGACAGCTACCGGGTAGAGAAGCGGGCAATGCAACAGATCATGCTGTCGGACGAGGATGCGGAGATCGATCCGGTGCCGACGGCCGGCGGCGGACATCAACCGGAGCTGGAATTGGATCGACTTTCCAACATCCTTCGCGTCTTCAACGAGCATTTCGGGGATATCGAATGGGAGGATGAAGACCGCGTCAAGCAGCTTATCACAGAAACCATTCCGGCCCGCGTCGCCGCCGACACCGCATTCCGAAACGCCCGGGTGAACTCCGACCGGCAGAATGCGCGGATCGAGCATGACAAGGCGCTGCTGCGCGTGATGACCGGAGTGATGAAGGATGACACCGAACTGTTCAAGCGGTATATGGACGATAAGGACTTCAAGCGTATGATGACTGACATCGTGTTCAACCTCGCCTACGATCCGGTAGAGACATAATGAGAGCGAACAGCCGTTGAGTTTCGCTTGAAACTTGGAAATGAACCGAACGAACGACTACGGGAGCGATAACGAAGTTTATCGGGCCATGCAGGTGGAGGATTGCAGCAGATAAGGACCGCGGAACGGGTTGATTTTTCCACCCCCTTCCGCGGTTTTCTTTATGTCCGGGTTGACAGGACCTGTTTCTCGTAGGCTTCCATTTCGGGTATCCAGGCGGCGCCGGGGGGGACGCCGGTTTTCAGGCAGGTCATGTCCCACACGGCGGAGAAGGGCATTGTTTTCATGTCTTCCATCAGGGCGAGCTTCTGCGCCAGTTTGCCCTCCCGTTCCAGCTCCTGCAGTTGCCGTGTGGGATCCAGCAGCGCGTAGAGGATGGCCTTCCGCGTCGCCCGGGCGCCGATCACGTACGCGCCGATGCGGTTGATGCTGGCGTCGAAAAAGTCCAGGGCCACGTACACGCGGTCCAGGGCGTCGCACCGGACGATTTCCAGGAAGACGTTGCGCACGTCGTTGCCGAAGAGCACCACATGGTCCGAATCCCAGCGGATGGGCCGGCTGGTGTGGATGAGCAGCCTGTCGTGAAAGGGCAGGTGCGCGGTGATCTTGTCCGCGATGGATTCCGTGGGGTGGAAGTGGCCCATGTCCAGGCAGAGGACCGCGCCCCGCGACAGGGCGTAGTTCGCGTAGAAGTCGTTGGAGCCCGCCGTGTAGTCTTCCACGCCGAGGCCGAAGAGCTTGCCCTCAACCGCGTCCACGCAGGCCGGACCGATGCCCAGCACGGGGTCCAGGACCGCGTCCAGGGACTCCACCAGGCGTTCACGGGGTCCGAATCGGTCCGCGGGATGGTCCTTCGCGCCGTCGGGAATCCAGTGGTTGTTCACGCAAACGTCGTCCAGTGCAAGACCCATGGCATCCGCGATTCGCCGGCTCGCCACGCCGTGTCGGATCCAGAATTCCCGGATTTCCACGTCCGGATGAGCCAGGGTGTACCCGTCGTTCGCCTTCGGATGGGCGAAATACGTCGGGTTGAAGTCCAGGCCGACGCCGTTTTCCTTCGCCCACGATATCCAGCCGGCGAAGTGTTCGGGTTGCAGGCTGTCCCGGTCCACGACTTTACCCCCCGTGTCGCCATAGGAAGCGTGAACGTTCGCGCGGTGCCGCCCCGGCAACAGATCGATCGCCTGCTTCAGGTCGGCGCGCAGTTCATCCCCGTTTCGCGCCCGGCCCGGGTAGTTCCCGGTGGCCATGATGCCGCCGCCTTCCACGGATTCGTCCTTCGTCTCGAACCCCGCCACGTCGTCGGCCTGCCAGCAGTGAAGCGAGATGGGAACGTCCGCTGCTTTCTCCACGGCTTCGAACGCATTCACGCCGAATACGGCATACTGCTCGGCGGCCTCCCGAAAGGCCGCCGCGATCTGCGCGTCGGTCCGCGCCATCTTGTATTGCATCCTGACTCTCCCTGATGGTTTATCCCGGCCAGGCGACGTACCCTTGTCCTTGCCGATCCTCGTCCGATACTCGCATGGAACGGACGTATCGTTACATCGTCTCGTGTCCTCGATCGCTATCGGACACCGGGCAACGCCGCGACCTTATCCTGAAGCCACGCCTTCAACCCGGCGAACCGGAAGGTTCCGGCCTCCAGGTTCCCCATGAAGAACGCGTATGCCTCGTCGTCGTCACAGTCGATAAAGCGGCCGTTCAGACGCAGGAAGGTGTCGGTGACGAAGAAGGCCGCCCGTTTGTTGCCGTCAATAAAGGGATGGTTGTTGGCGAGGCTCTCCATAAGCGCGGCGGCCTGGTCGATCAGACCCTCGTAGTATCCAAGCTGCGGTCGCATGAGCGCGGCGGCCAGGGCGCCTTCATCACGCACGCCCGGTATTCCGCCGAAAGTGCTGATCAGGGCGTCGTGCATGACCAGGACTTCCTGTATGGTGGGGAAGTCGTGGGTCATCTGGCCAGCATTTCACCCAGACGGCGGTTTCTTTCCACGCTGGCTTGAAAGTGGGCCATGACCTGAGCCCGCGGCTTTTCCCGGGCCCGGTTTTCGATGTATTCGCTCATGGCCTCTTCCAGCACGGTCTGAAAGTGACGCCCTTCCTTGCGGGCAATTTCCCGAAAGGCGCCCAACAGTTCCGGCGCAACCTGGCTGGAGAATTTCTCTCGTGGCGGTTTCATAGCCGAACTACCCCGTTTTTCTTCCAAAATGCCAATTTTAGCCCACACTGTCAAGATTTATCTTGATAAAAATGGATAGCTGATCCACGCTGCCGGCCGGGAGCCTGTTCTCTTCCGGTACCAATGTCGTGACTCACGGTCCAGGTTGTATCGGAGCCCGTACCAACCTACAGTTCGTCAGCCGAACATCGCCTGTAATTCGGGCAGGAGATAGGCGAGGGCGATGCTGACGAGCAGCCCGCCGGTGATTTTGGCGAAATCCGTCGTCACAAGCCGCGTCACTTCCTTGCGGCTGCGGTGCCGTTGATTCCGGGCGACCGCGATCTCCCGGCCGGCCAGCAAGCCAACGAATACCCATGTCGTACTCATCGGGAGCTTGCTGACCTCCTTGAACAACAGGAGTACGATGCCGTAAATCAGGTCGACGAAGGTGGCTGACCGGATGTCGGTCGTGTTGGTCTTGGTGAGCACCACCTTCTGAATGGCGCCCCCGTGGTTGTAGAAGATAACGGCATGTAGGACCAGCATGACCACCATCGATAGAAAAAACCATTCCGCGGGGAGGCTACGTGGGAGGAATACGAAGATATTGGCCAGGTCCTGTATCAGCCACTGGCTCCAGAGAAAACCGGTGGAACACCACTGCGCCACTACCCACCAGCTGTTCGTGGGCCCGTCTGTCCTGTGAAAGCGGGATTCGAAGCCACCGGTGACCCATCGATAGATCAGAATGGCCGCCACGAACGCCGTAGCATAGCCGGCGAGTGATTTGACCAGCATGGCCGGCAGGGCCTTCGGCGCGAAGATCGTCAGGGTGAGAAACGTGGTACTCACGGGGATGCCCCAACGTGTCAGGAGGAGCAGGACGAAAGGAGGGACACAGTAGATCCAGGTCCACTGATCGGGTTCGGGGATCTTCTCCAGCCTGCCGTAGGAGACGTCGTCGTGCATCCACCACCCGTAGACGAGGACGACGAACAGAATACTGCAGGCAAAGATCCAGAGCACCCACCAGGGGCGTCTGGCGTTGGAGCTGAGAAAGGTTCCAAGGGTCTGAATCGCGTCGTTTCCAACAATAGAGTAGGCACCAAGCAAAAAGCCGACAACCATGATTACTTCCTGACTCAAAACGGCTCTCCTCCAATCGATAGGGTTTGGCAAACGGGAATTGTGGACCGGGCAACTCGTTGCGTTCCGGTAGACGGAGAGGGAATCCGCATCGGACCGCTGTGGAAAATCCGGACATCGGAGTAAGATGTGTCGAAATATCGTCCACGATGGGCATCCTGCTGTCCCCTGGCTGAAAGAGCAGGCGACTGAATTCGAATCAATTCGGGCAGTCCTGATCCACAAATTTTCCGGATTTCACGGTGGCCAGCGGCTCCCAGGATCCGCCGGGGCGTTCAACACCGAGGACGTCGGACAGGCGTCCGTCGGGGTTCCAACGCAAAACCGCAATATCGGCACATGCGCCGGGCGCCAGCGTACCCACCTCGCCCTTCAGCCCCAATATGCCGGCGGGCCTGGCCGTTGCCCGCGCGAAAACTTCCGCTTCGGGCATGCCCGCGACGATATATTTGGACATCGTCCTGGGCAGATGGTGGGGCGGGTCGGCGTCCACGTGCGCATTGTACTGGTCGGTGGAAATCGTATCGGGATAGAACCCTTCGGCGATCGCCCGCTCCGCGTGCGGAAAGCTGAAAGACTGCATCCCGTGGCAGCCGTCGAACAGGACCCCCCGGTCTCGGGCTTCCCATACCGCGCGCCTCACCCTTCCGCCCGCGATGACGTTGTCCGGGCGAGGGCTGAACGTGTACGTGAAGAGGTCTCCCGCGCGAAGGAACGCCAGTTGCTCTTCGAGCGGAAAGTCGACGTTGAAGCGCGGCCCGTAGAGGATGGGGCGCCCGCTGCGTTCGGCCGCTTCGACGCCGCGACGCATGATCTCTCGAGGGTCGTGGGCGAGGCGTGGTTCGAGAACCGTGTTGAAGGCGATGCCCCAAATTTCATCGCCCGCTGCCGTGATGGCATCCACGCAGAGGTCGACGTCGGCGTCTTCGAGGTGCTCGAAACAGTGATCGGGAGGGGATTCGCCGGTTTTCGCCAGGTGCAGCGCGAGCCGGACCCGCGTGCGGCTGCCGCGGATCACGTCCTCGCGATAGGCCGGCCAGTTGAGGGCGCCGGCATCGCCTTGCGACAGACAGGTGGTGACCCCGCGCGGGAGAAAGTGCGTATCGGGATCGACGCCGAACCGGGATCCGCCCCTGGCCGGATGCGCGTGAATGTCCACCAGTCCCGGCAGAAGCAGGGCGTCCGGGTAGTCGAGCGTCAGACTCGCGGTTCCTTTCACGCCTGGACCGGTGGCGACAATCCGGTCCCCCCGTAGGGCGACGGCGCCGGGGCCGTCCAGGCCGGTATCGGCGCAGAAAACGCGTCCGACCGAAATCAACAGGTCATAGTTTTCAGCTTTTTCGGACATCGATCATTCCTATTCGTTGGAAGATACGGACGGTTGGGTCACGCGATGGATCGTTACATGGAACTTCGCGTCCAGTGGTACTGTCGAACCAGTGGCATCCATCCGACCCAGGCACTCCTTCAAAACCGCCTCGCCGGCAGGACGCTCCTGCGGCCAGAACAGCAGCCAGTCGACGTACACGGTTCCCTTCCAGCGGGTATCGTCTCCGTAGCGTAGCAGATTGGCCGCGGCGCAAACGCGGTCGTTGACAACGCCGACGATGGATTCTCTCTGCGCAACCCATGGGTCGGTTATCACCTCGGCCGGATTCCTTTTCAGGCATTCCCACAGATAGCCGGCGGTAAGGGCCCACCCCGGGATCACGGCGCCGAGGTGGGCGTTTGCGAGATCCAAAACCTGCGGCAAATGGTATTCTTCCAGGGGCTCGATCTTCAACATAATCCGATCCGGAGTTTTCGGGGCCCGAATCCGACGCCATTTAAACCATTTCCGGCGCGCATCGATGTGATCCTGCGCGTTTTCGGCTCACCGCACGTATATCGGGTCCTCACCTCCCGCTCAAACGCAATCCGCCAATCTTCAGGCCATCTCCGCCGGTACGCCTGCACTCGATTGAGATATCCACCAGAGAAGCTTCTTCGGGCACCGTCACCGTCGCGTGTTGTTCGGTCCATTCGTGGCTGTTCACTGAAAACGTGAGTTTTTCCGTCGTTTCGACTTCGAAGAATCTGAACGTTGCCTCGATGGCGCCCACCGGATGCCCGCGCGTCCGGACCGAGAAGGTATTCGCGCCCTTTTCCAGACCGCCCAATCGATCCACTTTGCAAATCGTGCCGGCATTCTTTACCGACAGAAAAGGATCGATGACGCCGGCCTTCCCGCGGCCATGGACCAGTTCCGAGGACAGCACGTCGAACCCGTCCGGAACGCCGTCCGCATCCAGATCGACGTTCAGATCGGGAAACCCGTTCACGCTCGGGTCCGGTTTCGTACGATAGAGCGCTTCCGCCCACTCTGAATACGTCCTTACCGGGACACCGTTGTGATTGCACCAGGAAAGGATCCGGTCGACGCGTTCAAGATAACCGTCCCAGCCGTCCGGCATGACGTGCTCCCAGAAGTGGCTGTGGCCGATGAGCACGCGGTGGCCTGCGACCCCGTCCGCAATTCGTTTCAGGTTCCAGTCCAGGTCCCGTGCCTCGTCGTTGAAGTCGCCCCACTGCATACCGTAGCACTTGTCCCCATCGGGATCATCCTCGTTAAAGCATTTCGATGACCGGTCCGGGTAGGTTGCCGCGGCCACGTATCCGTACCGATCTCCAAAGCACGTCTTGACGTCTTCACGCCAGAAGTCGGAACACCCTCCGGAGCCCGGTTGTATCCACGTCACGGGGCGTTCAAGGCCGATCTCGCGAAACAGATTGAGGGACGATTCGGCCAGAAGCCTGCGCGCGGCCAACGTCATCCGGACGTCCGCTTTGCTCAGCTTGTGGAAGACCACATCCCGATGTTCGCCCAGATCGACGTTGTCTTCGTCCCAGAAGCTGCGCAGCGCCAATGCGACGTCGCCCGATCGTTCGACCTGTCTGAACCGAAACACACTGCCGGTATGGGGAACGTAGACAGCGATGAATCTCGTCTGGTTCGTGTCGTTCAGGACTCCAGTCGTCCGGCTTTTCATCAGGTTGCCTGAAATATCCGCGCGATATTCCGCAAGCGACGTCGTGTCAATCGCGTCATAGGTCAGGTAGACCCGAGTTTCGTCCACGTGGTCGACGCCCGGCTTCGTGTCCCAGGTATCTGCGTTGGCGCCGTGGGGGAGCGGGAGCTTATCGACACTGTGAAGGGGCGTGTGGTCCATGATTTCGTGTCCCCGGTCCTGCAACGACCTGACCAGCCTCGTATAGTCTTCGTCGCCGGCCATTCTCCCCGGGCACAATGCGGCGCAGAACTTGAAACCGTGCCGGTCAAAGATCTCGGCGAACTCGATCCATTGCTGTATCGGTTTGTTGTCGTCCACGCGAAAGCAGATGCCGCCCCGCTTGTCTGTTCTCACGTTTCGTGTTTCCTTTCACGCCTGCAGCTATAGCAAGCACGCCGGTGCGCGGCGGCGGGGTCGGACGCCCCTTTCAATCCGCCTGGTTTCTTGTTACCATGGCAGGTCACAGCGAGTTTCATTCCATACAGGATCGATTCAGGGTCCTTTCACACCAGGGAGCGTTCCGATGATCTACGAACACCGCATCTACCGAGTCCCCGAAGGCCGGATGCCGGACATCCTCAACCGGTTTGAGACCATTACGTTCGGCCTCTTCGACAGGCACGGCATCAAGGTCGTGGGTTTCTGGACGCGAAAAGACGTCAATGAACTGATCTACCTCTGTGCATTCGAAAGCGAAGAGGCGATGGAAACCGCGTGGGATGCGTTCCGTGCGGACCCGGAATGGATCGCGGCGCGGGAAAAAACCGAGGCCAACGGACCCATCGTGGACGAGGTTATCTCCGACGTCCTCATCCCAACCTCCTTTTCGCCGATGCAGTAGGGGAACAACCCTTCTGCGCTTCCGATTGATGCCACCCACCGTCACCTGGATGGAAGCGTACGGACGTAATCCACCGCTCTGTAAAGCCAATCCGTCAGGTCTTCGTCCGATTCGATCGCGGGCGGCTCAACCAGCGCCCATCCCCTCATCACGCGGCCCGTGACGTCGAACGGCCTCGTGTATGGTTCGGCAAGCGTCTGCTCGTGGTGCGCCCTGTGGAGTCGCACGATCAGGGACCCCTTCCACGTTCCCGCGCACATATTGCCCTCTATCATGAAGCAGACCCCGCCGAACATCCTTTTTTCGGAAAATCCGTCCTCGCCGGCAAGGATTGACCGTATCCGGCTGACGAGTTCCTCGTCGCCTGCCATTCACTATATCTCCTCGAACAGTTCCCTCAATCTGAAGACCGTATTGTGATTCCGGGCGGTGAGCTTCTGATACTCCCGCGACGCCGGCAGCTTCACCCACGTGGACCGCGTCGGACGGGACCGTGATATCGACCAGTAGATCACCCCGGGCCCGGCGGTGACCGTCTCGAACTCCGGTTTCGGCGCACGGAGTTTCGAGAGGACGTCTTTCGGCGTGGATTCGGCCAGCGTGAAGAGCGCATGGTGCATGTACGCATCGTCTTGTCCCCAATCTTCCGGGGCGGCGTCAACGACGAGTCGGTATGACTTGCGGGGCAGAACGACGGCGCGAGCGCTGTACGAAAAACGTCCCGAAAGGGCGCGTTCGATCTCATCCGTCAGCGCCGGGACGTCAGTATCTCTGGACCGAAACAGGATGTTGCCGCTCTGGATGTACGTGCGGACGCTGGAGAATCCCAGGTCCTCAAAGCACTCCCGGAGCGCGTCTTTGGGAACGATATTCTTCCCGCCCACGTTCACGCCCCGCAGGAGCGCCAGGAATCTCGGATGTGTTTCCTCTTCGGGTGACATCTTCAAAACACTCCCGTTGACAACAAAAGGTAATCTACCGGGCGCCCCGGCTGCGCAGAAGCTTCGCGATGTCGTCGTGACCGCGTCGTTCCGCCAACGCCAGCGGCGTCGCCCATCGGGCGCCGGCCGCGTTTGGATCGGCGCCGCTGTCCAGCAGCAGCCCGACCAGTTCCGCGTTGCCTTCGCGCGCGGCGATTCCCAGGGGCGTGGACCGGTCTTCCTCGTCGATTGCATTGACGTCAGCGCCGAATTCGAGGAACATGCGCACCATTTCTCCGGCGTCGGACACGGCCCGGTTGCCGCGGCAGAGGTCGTGCAGCGGGGTCCGTCGCTGCCAGTCGGGCAGGTCCGGATCCAGTCCATGTTCGAGGAGCCGGCGCGTCATGCGGGGCACGTGGTAGAGGTAGGTCTTGCACGCGGTCAGCACGCGGGGCATCGGGTGTTTGCGCTGCAGGAACATATTGAACATCGCCTCGTGAGCGTCCGTGGATTCTCCCCGGTCCTCCATCCGCCCGCAGCCGCTGATCACGGCCGTGTAGGGCGTGGTCAGGTACTCGCTCTCCTCGCCTGTAAACGGATCGTCCGTGTAACGCAGGACGGCGGCCACCGTCTCGAACTCACCGCGCTGCACGTAGCCCCACGCTCCGGATGCGCGTCCGCCGTAGCCGTAGAGCAGGCCGCGCATGGCGTCCGAACGGGCGCGGATTGCGGGGGACCCGGAGGAGTCCACGTGTCCATTCGGATCGGCCCCGGCTTCAAGCAGCCAGGTTGCAACTTCCAGGTCGTCCTGCACGGTTGCGGTCATCAGCGATGCGCCGTAGGGGCACAGCCGGCTTTCCGGCAGACTGGGGTCCGCCCCGTTTTCCAGCAGGAAGCGGACGATGTTGCGGTGGCCGCGTTCCACCGCGGCTGACAGCGGGCGTTTCTGAAGGCTCTCGCCCTCGTTCGCGGCGGATGGATCGGCGTTGACAAACGCCATGACGGCGTCCAGATCTCCCCTCGCGGCAGCCAGTGCGGGGCTGTCTCGGGACCCGGCGTTCAACAGAAGTTCCGCCAGATCGGGACTCGCCTTCGACCGGTGCCACATCAGGTCCTTCCAGTACGTGTAGTGGATGGCGCGGAAACCGGCGTGGTCGGTGGCATCCACGTCCACGTCGCTGTCGAGGAGCGCCTTTACCGCCGCGCGGTCATTCGCGATGACGGCGAGATGGAGCGCGGTCCTTCCTTCCGCGTCCCGCTGTAATTCGATCCCGTCCGCAACCTCAAGCAGACGCTGGATCTCCGCGTGATCTCCGGCGTTGATCGCTTTGTGTAGCCTCGGGTCCGGCGCATCCGAAACGGGCCCGGAGGCTTCCCTGAGATAGTCTGCGACCGAAGTGTGGCCGCGGTCTTCGGCCATGACAATCAGATCGCTCACCTCGTCGTGCGCATAGGCTTGCCACAACACTTTCGTTGCGTCGAGACTGCCCTCCCTCACTGCGAAGTGGATCGGCGGGGTGTACCAGAACTGCAGCCTGGCACAGTCCGGGTCCTCGCGCAGATGTTCGCGCAGGGCTGCGGCATCATTGCGGATCGCGGCGCCGATCAGTTCCCAGTAAAGGCGCCCCTCCGCCGTGTTCACGCACCAGGACGGGCGGTGCATGGCGTCGAGGACGTCTTGCGGCGTGCGTTCCGATGCGCCGGTTTTTTCGGTGGTCATTCCGGTCCTCTCCGTAGCTATGCGTTGACTTTCGCTCGTTCGTTCCTCCTTCACGATTCTCTGCTCGAAGTGGAACACGTTCTCACTGGCGGGATCCACCGTGACCTCGATCCAGTGAACGTCTGACGCGCCGAACGTCTCCACGCGCGTGAAATTCACAACTCGCCTGCCGCCTCCCTTGCGTCGGAGCGGTTTGTCGATCCTGAAATAGTGGGAATCGCCGTGCGCCAGTACGACCGGCCTTCCGAATCGCTCCGTTTCCTCGCGCAACACGTCGAGGACCGCCTGGAAGTGGGGCGGGTCCGGCGCCGGATTTTGCTCCAGGCCCATCGACGCATGCAGGGTCAAAAACAGCGCTCTGCCCGATTCACCCGCCGCGGCGAAAGCCTGTCGAAGCCATGCGATTCCCGCATTGGTGCGCCGCTCCACCGCCGCGTCGTGCCGTTTCGTCCTCATCGGGACCGCGCCAACCTCGGTCGAATCCCGGCGTTGAAACCCTCGCAACCCGTTTCTGCTCCCCACAATGTGGATGGTTGCGAATTGAACCCCGGCCCGTTCCCAGCGGACATTCTCGACAAACTCGCTGTATTCAGGCGCCGACGCCTGGGATTCAACCCGCATCGTCCGCTTGCCGAGCGTCATCCCGGCACGGGGATAGAACAGGGTCCGCAGTTTCCGCAGGCGTTCCAGCGGATCGAAACGGCCGGCGACCTTGCGATGACAGTCCGTCCATTCGTTGTCGCCCGGCGTAAGGATGAACGGGTCATCGAAACGGTTGAACCTTTCCAGTCGACCTTCCAGAACCGCATCCGTGCACGGTTGTCCGCCACGCTTGATGTCGCCCGCGTGGATGACCCATTGTACGTCGTCGTCCGCGTTGATCATATCGGTCAACCTTGCGAACCGGATACTGTCGGCATCGGCGTAGGGTACGTCTCCGATGAGGGCGAACGAGAAGGCGCCGGCGCCGGCCGCCCCAGGAAAGGACACGAGGATGAACGCAACGACCAGGGTCGCTGTTCCGATGCTTTTTCCGAACCCCCGTGCGATGTGCGGCGCGGTTTTGCACGGCTCCATTTTCAGTCTCCGTTAATCGTCATGACGCGTCGGTCCCAAGATGTACGCGGCCGCCGCGGTTCGCCGCTTCCTCGGCGCCCAGCCCGATGCGAACGGCTTCGAGGGCCGTATCCAGGTCCGATCGCCAATCATCCCGTCTGCGGTGTACTTCCTCCAGAAAGAGTTCTTCCAGCGACGTCTCCCGTCCGGCGGGCGGCAGCGATACCTCTTTGCCGTCTGCAGCCGAAATATTCCAGACTTCACCCTCGTGGACCAGCGTTCCTCCCTCCAGCACGAATCGCTGAACCTGTTCGGCCTTTCCGATTGAAATCCCGCCCGCCCAGGTCCATTCTGCCGTCCCGCCCCCTGCGATTCCGACGGCGACGCGATTGACGAAGCGTTCGTACGTGCCGCTGCTGTCCATGCCGTCGTAGTGTGCGTATCCCTCCACCCAGGACGCCGGACCGAACAGGTCGACCACCGGATACACATGGTAGACGAAGAAGAGACTCGGCGGCCCCGACGCGTGGACGTTGAACAGCACCTCCGGTCGCGCCCCTTTCCCCGGCGTCAGCCGCACGAACAGCGCCAGCAACAGTCCGCCCAGCGAACCGACGGTCTCCTTGAGCCGCCGATGTGACGCGGACACGACCTCCGGATGGGCTACGCGCAGCACCGTTCCGGTGGAACGCGCCTGGTCGACCAGAGCGGTCCCTTCGTCAACGTGTCGCGCGAGAGGGTATTCGAGAAAGACGGGCTTGCCGGCCTCCAGGCTGGCTCGCGCGATTGGGCCATGGCTGTCGTTGTTGGTGCAGACCACGACCGCGTCAACGTCTGTACGGTCGATCAGGTTCCGCCAATCTCCCAGCAACGGCAGATCGTATCGACTCGCCAGTTCCGCGCCCGACTGAGGATTCCTTGCGGCCAGGGCGCTAAGCGTGTATCCCTGCATTTTCGAGAACGCGCCCGCGCGGCTGTGCGCCATGCCCCCCGAACCGACCAGACCCAGACGAATCGAATCCATAATTACAAATCCTTTTTTTTCAGCTACTTATAAGTTTTTCTCGCTATTGTCGAATCGTTGTAGCAAGTCGCTGATGTCGTCCAGCGTGACCACGTCGACGTCTCCTCTGGTCTGCCGAAACGAACCCCCATAAACCAGTCCCCTGTCCGAGACCTGCGGCAGAAGCCTGGCAATCCGGTTCAGTCCATCGAAGAAGTCCGATGCGACGGTGGCGCCGGATTTGACCTCTATGGCGCCAATTCGATCTCCCGTTTCATAGAGAAGGTCGCACTCGAGGCCGCGTATATCGCGGAAAAAGGCCAGATTGGACCGGCGGCCGCGATTGAACAAGTACTTTGTTGCCTCGGCGACAACGGCATTTTCGAACAGAGCGCCACGCAGCGGATGGGTCGCGATCTGACCGGCGTTTTCGATTCCGATCAGATAACTCGCCAATCCCACGTCGTAAAAGTAGAGTTTGGGCGATTTGATCAGGCGCTTGCGGATATTTGCGAAGAAGGGCGGGAGTTGGAAGACTACGTAGCTGGCCTCGAGAATTGACAGCCACTCACGCGCCGTGGTATGGGAAACGCCCGCGTCGGCGCCCAATGATGAGACATTCAGCAGTTGCCCCACGCGCCCGGCGCACAGGCGCGCGAATCGACGAAAACTGCTGAGGTTGCGGATTTCACCGAGGCGACGCACGTCTCGTTCGACGTAGGTTTCGAAATAGTCGCCCAGCGCCTGCCGCGGTTCCAGTTTCTGATCGTGGATTCGTGGATAAAACCCGGAGTACAGGATGTCGTCGACACTGCCGCCGGCTCCCGCGCGACGCCGTTCGTCAACTGTGAACGGCAGCAGGCACAGCAGCGCCGTACGTCCCGCCAGTGACTGGCTGATGGTATCCGAGAGCCTGAACTGCTCGCTGCCGGTGAGGACGTAAAGACTGTTTCCACCATTTTCGTCGGCGAGGACCTGAAGGTAGGAAAGGAGTTGCGGGACCCGCTGGATTTCATCCAGAATGACGCCGTCGCCGTGCTGCGAGAGAAATCCGCGAGGGTCGGTTTCGGCGAACAGGCGTTGATCGGGCGCCTCCAGGTTGACGTATTTGAGATGGGGAAACGCGGCGCGACAGAGCGTCGTCTTGCCGGACTGACGTGGGCCCGTCAGAGTAACAAACGGGTACTGGCGGAACAACGCGACCAGTCTGTCTGTGATCTCGCGAGCAATCATAAGGATTGCGAAATGTACCGAAATAAAGTGCAATTTGCAAGTGCTACTTTCAAATTTACACAAAGAACGGCGATATGGACGTACAATCGTTGCTCTTCAATAACCTCAGCCAGGGGTTGACAGAATTTCATCTTCACCGATACCGGCGTCAGGGCTATTACGCTTTATTCGACGTTCAGGGACTTGAAGTAAAGCGGTTTCGCACACACGCGGGAAGGGAGGCGTAATAACGATGCAGACCGGTAGAATTGGACGACGGACTCAGGATCGACGCAAGCAGAGAGCGCTTACCCGTGGAAAGCCTGGATACGCCGTCTGCATCCGTGTACATGCCGTTTCCAGGTGGGAGAACCGGGAGTCGTCGCCCAATATAGGGACATTTCCGGCCCTGCGCAATGCGCCTGGCGTCTCCGTCCGCCCGCTGCCGGGAAACGACCGCGAAACCGCGTTCTCCGGTTTTCATCCAGCCCATCCATGTTGCTCTTCCACAGGAATCCGCAACAATGGTGTTGCCATCGCACCGGCTGGGGCGTAATTTAGGTGCGTTTCGAAGGAATCCGGCAAGAAGCGGTTCATTGGATTCGCCGGTAGGTTAACCTGTCATCGAGGGAATGGAAATGACTTACGTCGTAGAGCGCCCCGCGGGCGCGGACCAGATCGATCACGAGATGCCGCTGACGTCGTTCGACCCCGATCGCATTCTTGAAAAACTGGATCTGACAACGGCCGGTCTGGAAGACGTGAAACGGGCGGCAGACGCGGGCGACAGGACGGGCGCCCTCTCCGCGTTGCGCGACTATTACAGGGCGAAATTTCCGCTGGGGGAGGCGGTTGAAGAGGGTGATCATACTGAGGCGGACAAGATCTGCCGCCGTATCATTCAATGGGGGCCGTACGACGAGGCGCAATATGGCGACGATTTCGACTGGGAGTGGGACCCGCCCGGGGATATCGAGTGGGTATGCGTCGTCTATCGATTTAACTGGGCCGCGCCGCTCGTAAACGCCTACGCGGCATCTAGCGATGAAAAGTACGCGCGGGCATTCGTCGAACTGGCGTCCGACTGGATATCAAAACATCCGCTCGAAAAACATACCAGAACCCATCCCGTATACAAATGGTGGAAGGGATTCGCATGGCTGGACCTGCAGACGGGCATCCGGGCCACGAACATCTGCGCGGCTTTTCGCGGGCTGATCCAGTCCGAGGCGTTCACGCCGGAGTTTCTGGGCGTGCTTCTTGCGAGTGTGTACGACCATCAGACAAAAACGACGCTGATTCCCATGGGCCTCATCCACAACAAGGCGGTGTTCGAACAGCGCGGATTTATCAACGTCGCCTATACGTTCAGCGAGTTCAGGGAAGCGCGCGACTGGATGGAACTGGGGCTGGCGCGCGTGGAGGAGAACATCCTGGCGCAGACAACGACCGACGGCGTCCAGAGGGAGTGGTCGTTCGGATATCACCAGGGCGTCCTGCGCGACGCCGTGGAAATCCTCTCGCGCCTGGAAGTCTTCGACATGCAGGCTTCGCCGGAATTCCTGGAGCGCGTGCGGAGGATGTACGACTATATTTTCTGGGTCGCGTCGCCCGATCTCACGCCGCCGATGTTCGGAGACGGTTCCCGTCCTCTGGTCGCCACGGACGACCGGACAAAGTGGCCGCTCTACGGCGAACTGGTGGCTGCGTCGGAATTGCTGGGGGATCCCAAATACGAGGCAAGGGCGAATCTGAATCGCGAAGCCCTGCCTGAGGAGAAGAGCCGCGCATTCTCGGAAGCAGGCTTCTACGTCATGCGCAATGACTGGGGTCCCGATCAGATCCATATGGCGCTGCACTGTTCGCCGCCAGCGATTTCAAGCCACGACCAGCCCGACAACGGGACGTTTGAGCTGTACGCCTATGGACGCTGGCTGATGAACGATACGGGCTTCTATACCTACGGTAGAGACAACGAAGCCCGTGCCTGGCACCGGCAGACCTCGGTTCACCAGACCCTGACGCTGGACGGCCGGGATATCGCCGACGACGCGCGCGAATTCATGTGGGTCTCCGAGGGGGCGGACACAGACGTGCTGGTGGTCGAAAACGGGTCCTATCCCGGGCTCATCCACCGTCGTTCCGTATGGTTCCTGGACCGTCGCTTCTTCGTTCTGCTCGACGAGGCGATCGGCATTGCGCCGGGTCAGCTGGACCTGCACTTCCAGCTTGCGCCCGGCGACGTCACGTTCGACAACGCGGAAAACAAGGCGTTCACGCGATTTGAAGATGCCAACGTCCTGGTACAGGCGGCGGCCGGGTCTCCGGCATCGATGATTGAGGAAACGGGCTGGTTCGCCTGGGAATACGGCCATCGCACGCCGCGAAAGGGATTCCGGTTCGCGCTCGACAGCCAGGCGCCCGCGGTTTTCGGGGCCGTGATCTATCCCTATCGAGGTACCAGTACGCCGGCAGTATCGGCGGAACTGCCCGAGGAGTTGCGGGCGGGGGACGACCGCGTGGAGATGACCGTCAACGCGTCGGGTGAGACGTGGCGGGTGGGAAGAGACCTGGCCTCGGGCGAGGGATGGGCGCGTTGACCGGCGGATTTCAGACGTTTGGCACCCCGCACCTCGTCGCGATGGCGTTGACGCTGGCCCTGCCGATTCTGCTGTCGCTGATGGCGAAGCGGGTTGGCGCACGCGCCGCGGCCGTTGTGGGCTTTGTTCTGGGGGGCGTCCTCCTCGGCAATGAGCTGATCCACTGGGGTTTCCGGGTCGCCGGATACGGCCCCGGTGTCTTTCTTCGATACTTCCTTCCCCTCCACCTCTGTGGTGTCGCGACCTTCCTGACCTCCCTTACCCTGCTGTTTCACAATCAGAAGCTCTATGAGGTCGCCTATTTCTGGGGCCTCGCCGGATCGGCGAACGCGGTGATCACGCCCGGAAATCTGGCAGTTGACTATCCGGAGTACCGGTTCATCCAGTATTTCTTCTCACACTCGGGAATCGTTGCCGGGGTCCTGTACGCCACCTGGGGTTTGAACATGCGGCCGACTCCGGGCGGGCTCTTCCGCGCATTTCTCTGGCTGCACGTCCTGGCGGCGGTTGCTGCTATTGTCAACCTGCTCTCCGGTTCGAATTACATGTACCTCTCCTCACCTCCGTGGGGAACGGTCTCGCCCTTCTTCTTTCTGCCGTGGCCGTGGTATCTCGTCTTTCTGGACGTCATCGGGCTGGCCATGTTTTTCCTGGTCTATGCGCCTTTCCCCATCGCCAGGTGGTGGGCGTCGCGCGGGTCGGCCTGACCGCACGCATGGTTTCGCGTCGGGGGAGTCGCAGTCGATCCGGTCCCCCGGAACGCGCTCCTTAACCCTCAAACAGTACAGTTCGTATTTCTACCTGGCCCCGTGGTCCCGAAGAATCCGGGCGACCTCAGGGTGATCTTTCTTTTCCGCCCAGGTGAGGGGCCTCGCCCACGGATGTTCGTGCGGCAGGCCGGCGTCTGCTCCCCGTGTGAGGAGAAACGCCACCATAGGCGCATGACCCGCCCGGCACGCCAGCCCCAGCGGCGTCGCACAGTACTCGGGTTCGATCGCGTTGATCTCCGCGCCGTAGTCCAGCAGTAGACCGGCTCTCCGGACGTCTCCCTCGTGGGCGACCGAGTGGAGGGAAGAGATCCCCTGCCAGTTCCGGTAATTTGGATTGGCCCCGTTTTCAAGCAGGTATTTCGCCGTTTCGTAGACCCGGAAGAACGAGCCGTGGTTCTTGTCTGTCATGGTCGCGCCGTGCTTCAGGAGCAGCTTCACCATTTCCAGCCTGCCGCGCCGTGCGGGATTGCCCAGTTTCGCGTTCGCGATCTCTTCGGGGTTTTGGGTGAGTATTCTCTCAACGCCCTCCAGGTTGTTGGCGTTGACCGCGGCGCTGATCGGGGGGATGATATCCGACCTGCCGCCGTACGATTTCATCAATTCATAGAGCTCGGGGTTCTTTCTGGCATGGTGGAATGCCGTGCCGGTGGAGTCCACGTTGCCGTTGGGGTCGGCGCCGTGTTCGAGAAGCAACCGGGCGGTGGCGGTGTGTCCATGGAATGCCGCCTCGAGCAGGGCTTTTCCTCGGGGTGCGTCCGGTTCCCGCGCGTTTGGATCGGCGCCCCTTTCGAGCAGAAGTTCCACGATGTCGTGATGGCCCCGGCTGGCCGCGATGGAAATCGGCAACCGGTCGCAGGTGTCGCGGAAGTTTGCCAGCGATGGTTCCGCGTCCAGGTATTCCCGGACCCGCCGGGAGTCGCCGAACGCGGAGGCCACGAGAATATTGTAGTCCGAGCCCCGGGCGACCAGATAGCCCGCCAGCGCCGCTCTCTTGCGTATGAGAATCCGGTCCCGCCATCCGGCGTAGAGCGCGACGTGGATGGCCTTCTGCCCGGTGCTGAAGCCCGTGCCGGCCTGCGCCTGAATATCGGCGCCGCTATCCAGGAGCAGTCGAGTCAGGTGGAAGTCGCCGATCGAAACCGCCTCGTGAAGCGCCGTGGTCCCGTTCGCGTTGCTCAATTTGACCCGTTCAGGAGAATTTCGGACAATATGTGCTGTTTTTTCATAATCGCGCGCGCGAACAGCGTCGATGAGTTCATTCGCAAGGGGTTCCGTATCCCGCGTGTACCCGCCGCTCCGTTCGCTGATGGCTGCTTCCAGGATTTTCACGATATGGTCGTGTTCCCGGTCGGACGCCAGGTTGACCAGCGAGTCGTGAAAAATCCGGGTCCGGTAGAAAGGACTGGCGCCCTTTTTCAGGAGGTAGCGGACGACCTCCGCGTGACCCTCGCGCACCGCGAACTTTATGGGTTGGGTGTAGTAGTGTACGCAACGGATCAGGTCTGGGTTGCGCCCGGCAAGACTCTGAATCGCTTCCAGGTCGCCGCGTATCGTCGCGCAGAACATCGCCCAGACCTCCGGCCCCTTGCCCTTGCTCTCCGCGATATGCCCGGAATTCTCCAACTCGGCAGGCCTGACCATACGCGAAATCACCCATTCTGCATGGGCGCCATCCGTCGTTCTGGCATCGCTCGTCATTTGAGGTATCCTCATGCGTCGTTTGATAGGAAGTGCATCCGCCACTCGTTGGCCTCAACTGTCCGCCAGAGGACTTGCCCTGCTTGTGCTGCTTGCACTGAGCCTGTGGTCCCTGAGCCGTTGTCCTGCTTGTGCTGCTTGCACTGAGCTTGTCGAAGTGGCCTGTCGAAGCAAGCCTGTGGTCCCTGAGCCTGTCGAAGGGCCGAAGGATTGTCGAAGGGTCGAAGGCGCTGACCGGAGCGTGTCGAAGGGACCGGCGACGGCTGATGCGGTGGGGGGTTGGAGTCCCGGTTCGGATGTCGAATTCAAAGATTCTTTCGCCTATACCTACTCGATCTCAACGGTCCGCAGTTCAGGAACAAGCGTTCCCTGAGGGGAAACCGTAACGTAGCCCATCGATACGGGAAGCCGGAACCGGCGCGGCCCGATGCTGCCCGGATTCAGACAGCGGGTCGATCCAATCGTGCTTATTTTCGGTACGTGAGAATGGCCGCACACCACGAGATCGAAACCCGCGACGTCCGCTTCTTCAAGGATGTGGGTCACGAGAATCCGTTGTGCGCCGGCGTGAAGCGCAAGACTCCCGGGCAGGTCGCTGCAGGGCGGATCCAGGTCGACGTTTCCTCGTACCGCGTACACCGGCGCGACAGATTCCAGTTGCTCAAGTACCGAGAATTTTCCGACGTCGCCGGCGTGGATGACCGCCCGGACGTCCTGAAGGAGTTCTATGACCTGTGGTCTGAGGAGTCCGTGGGAGTCTGAGACAACGCCCAGGCGATCGCCGGCACGGAATCGGGACGCGCCTTGCCGGGCCGGATGCGGACGGGATTCCCGGGAGGTCGCGGACGATTTGCTTCGCATAAGTTGAACCGGGTTTCGAGTTCTCGCGGGGCTTCGAAATACGTCACCAGAACGGTATCGTGGTCCGCGGTTGGGCGGGCAATGGCAGCGTGACCGCAAGTTTGTTTCGCTGCCAACGAAAACTAAGGGCTACTGGATCGCACGTCCAGCTTTTTTTGTATGCCTGCAAATTGCAGCCTGCTATATTATAACAAGTTACGGGAGGCGCCGATTTATGCCGGAGAACGTGCTCATGCAGCGGGCGCTGGAGGTTTTCGCGCGCGGCTATTCCTTTACAAGAAGCTTTACGCACCCCTATCCTGCAAGCAGGGAGTGCGCGATCTGGGTGGTGAGGGACGCGCCCAGAAAACGCGGCACGTACCGCCGCGAGGAGTGGATCGCCCACGGCGTTGAGGCAGGAGAGATCGACCGGGTTGCCCGAAAACACACGCGTGGGCAGTTCGGAATCTGCGCGATCTGCGCAACAGGGGAGTCCGGCGCCGGCATGCGGGCGGACTTCAAGGCGCTCGACTATCGACTGAATTCGACGGAGCCCGTCATGGTGCACCGGCTGCGGCGGATCCCGCGTCTCGCGGATCCCCTGCCCATCGAACGTGTCCTCACCGCCGAGATGGCGGACCGATTGAACAAGACGACACGAATCCGACAGATTCTGCCGGAGCATCTCTTGCCCGACGCTCCGCTGAGGCAATACGTCGCGCTCGAAAATGACCAGCCCGTGGGGTGGGTTCAGAGCATCGTCGTGGACTCGGCAACGTGGTGTTCGAACATGCACGTGGCGCCCGCCGCCCGGCGTCGGGGCATCGGAAGGGCGTTGATGTGCAGAATGCTTCGTGACGATCGGTCGCACGGTTCTCAACTGGCCGTCCTGACCGCGACCCACACCGGCGCGATGCTGTATTCTGCAGTCGGATACCAACAGATCGGAACCCTGCTGTTCTACACGCCGAAGAAGCGGTAGGAATCGACAGAAACAGAGGCATCCAATGTCAGGAAAGCAGAGAATCGCACGGTTGCTGGACGAGGCCTGGAAGACAAGGGGGGCGTCGGATACCGAACGGGGAAGGCGGCTTGTGGCGGAGGCGGCAAAGCTGTGCCGGGAAGACGACCACGAATCCCTGGGCAGGGTGGCGCACGTATACGGCCAGTTCGAGAGGGACCACGGAAACCGTGAACAGGCCCTCCACTTTTACCTCGAAGGATACAACCACTACGTGGCCGGAAACCACGCCGAGAAAATGGCCCACTCGCTGCGTCACGTCGCGGACGTTCGCCGGGACCTCGGCGACCGGGAAGGAGCGGAGCGCGACTACAGATCGGCAATTGAGACGTACCGGAATCTCGATCCGGCCCCCGTCCATTCGCTGGCGAATGCGCTCCGCGGCTTCGCCATGCTGCTCGAGCGTATGGGGAAGAGCGATGAAGCCCTGCATGCTTTTGTAGAAGCGCACCGGCTGTACGTGCAGGTGGACAACGCCCCGGGCATCAAAGAAATGAGGCGTAAGGTGAAACAGCTTCAGGAATAGAGAATCACCGGGGAGTTCGTGGATTCCGTTCGTATGCCTTCGACTTCAAATGCCTTTCCGGTTGTGCCGGGGCGTCCCTTGTGGGCGCCCTGCTTAGCTTCGCCACATCCTCTCCCTTTCGCACTCAGCATGCGCATCTTCTTCAGATCACCGTCTGTTTCCACACGCCCTTCCGATAACGGGACCAGGCCAGAACACCCTGGGCGACGCCGGCGATGAACCAGGCGATCCAGATCCCCGTCGCATCCATATTCAGGGTAAACGCCAGTGCGCAGGACAGCGGCAGCATCAACAGCCACTGCGCCACAATGGTATAGTAGAGCAGGGGCCGGGTCTCGCCGCCGCCCGCCAGTACGCCTCCAACCACGATGGACAGTGCGGAAAAGACCTGGGCGGCGGTAAAGTACAGGAGCATCACGTATCCCATGTCGATCACTGCCGCGGCATCTGTGAACAGGTCGACGATTTCCCGCGCGAAGACACAAATGATGACGGCGGAAACGGCAATGAACGCCATGCCCAGCCGGATCGTGTATGCGGCAAAGCGTTCGGCTTCGCCAATCTGTTTCGCGCCCAGTCTTTGTCCCACCAGCGCGGTTGCCGCCACGGAAAACGCCAGGGCCGGCATGATGCCGATCATCCGCATCTGCAATCCGATGGTCAGCGCGGCAGTCGCGGCGGTGGGCCGGCTCGTCCACCCCACCACGCGATAGATCAGAATCCTTGCGCCATTCCGGAAGAAGCCCTGCACCCCCGTCGGCACGCCGATGCGCATCATTCGCCCGATGATGTCCCGGTTGAACGGAAGCCGCCAGTTCCACCGCATGTGCACCCTCGAACGGCCGGACGTCAGCAGGTAGACGCCGACGGCGCAGCCCACCGCCCTCGAGACGACGCTGCCGAACGCCGCTCCGGTGACGCCCAGCTGGGGCAGGCCCCATGCCCCGAAGATCAGGCCGTACGTGAGCGGGATTTTCAGACAAATGATGAGACACGAGATCTTCAGCGGCGTCCGCGTATCCCCTGTGCCGCCGAAAATCCCGCCGATGATGTAATTGGGCATCATGAACACGATGCCGACGAAGTAGACGCGCATGAAGGGCACCGCGTGCGCCAGCACGTCTTCCTGCGCGCCGAGCAGAACCAGGGCCGGCCGGGCGATCGCGCTCCCCACAAGGGCCAGGCCCGCCGACAGCAGGACCCCCATCAGGATCGCCTGCTGTGCCGTATGGCTGAGGTCCTCGCGTCGACCTGCCCCGTAGAATTGCGCGACAAGGGTCCGTGATCCGGTGCTGACCGATATCGCCATGACCATGATCACGAACAGGACCTGCCGGCTGAGTCCCACCGCGGATATCGCGGCGGGCCCCAGTTGCCCCACCATGGAGATGTCCACAAGCCCCTCCATGGCGTCCAGCATCGACGCGGCCACAACGGGCCACGCGATGGCCCAGACCTGGCGCAGGACCGGTGTCTGGTGGGAGGGGGTGGGATCGGAGTCGGAGGGGGCTAAAGGGCGGGTCATGGGTGGGTTGGGGGATGCGGGTCTATTCGATGGCTTTCTCTACGGGCTGTACGTGAATGGTGATATCCGGCCAATGTCTTTCCAGCATTTCGATGATGCGGTCCTTAGGTCCGAAGAACAACATGACCATATTTTCTTCCACGAAGTATTTCCTGAGAAATGTCCTGATCTCGGAATCTGTAACGGATTTGTAACCCTCGTCCCGTCTCGGAAATTTGAAGATGGCCTGATCCACCTCCCGGGTCATTTTGCGCTGCAGCGTCAATTCATCGTGAAAACCGGCCCCGGCGAAGTCAGGGTTCTGGCGCAATTCAGCGACGATCTCCCAGAAGCGTTGGCTGTCTGCAAGCCCGGTGATGATTTCGTGAATTTCCAGGATGAGTTTCTCGCTGTTTTCAAGTCTGGAATTCGCATAAATCTCGAGAGATCTGACCGCATCCCAGCCACCTGATTCGCAGCCGGAACCGTAGACCAATCCCAGCTCTTCTCTCAGATGTCTGAAAAGCAGCCCGCGAGCGGGAAATTCCCCGAGTGCACTACAAACCATGTTTGGAACGTAGTTGTCTTCTCTGAACGTCCCGCAGGGGATCAGCCAGTACCCGCTCAGGCTCTTCAAATGCGAGTAATGCTCAAACACGAATGCGGTATGCCCGGGAAGGCGTTCGTTCTCACGGTCCACCGGCAAATGCATAAACCCCCCCGTCTCTCGGACCGCCGTGATTGGAACGAGTGACTCCCGGATTTCTGTCGAGTCGACGTCAGAGATCGCCGTGAAGTAGACAACATCTGCTTTCAAGAGCCCGGAGCAGTATTCCCTGACGTCCTCCAGGGTCAGATTTTCCATCGCTCTCCGAGAGTAGAATCTCTGCGTGCCAATTGTCCGTGCAAGCGCATAGTTCTTCACAAGGCTGTGGGTGCCGGACCGCCGGGACTCTTCGTAGAGTTCGCTCAACTTCCTCTGTGCTTCATGAAGGTCGAATTCGTCGAAATCCAGGTGCTGCATCAGGTCACGCACGATATCTATGGATGCTTCGAGATTCCTGGAAAGTGTGGTCATGGATATAACCTGAAAATCGAAATACGTATCGACATCGAGAACCCCGCCCAATCCTTCCAATCGAGCCATATGACCCTGCTTTTTCGATAGGTACAGGATCAGTTCCGCGACAGTCTCCGCAAGCCCGTTTCTTGAATGCCCGTCGCGGTTGCTTCCGGCTCCAAGGAATACAATTCCCAGCCGGGTTACGGGTGCCCGAATGTCACTTCGATAATACAAATGGTTGTTCAGTTCACGGGCGACCGCCGGCAGCGCAAAAGCGATACAGAATAACCCGACTCTAAATGTGGTATTTGTGTGTTTCATCATCGTTAACGATCTCAGATGTAGATTTCGGGATATCCTTTCTGAAAGCCCAGATAATGCCAAAAAAAATCACGCCGAGAGCGCCGAAAATGACAAATGCGCCTAATATCTCTTCTTTGGTCCACCGTGTTTCCTTTCGAGTCCACGACAGCGTTATTGAATTCTCCTCAGACAGGTATTGGCCGATGATTCGTTCGACGTCTCCCGCACTGACTGACTGGATCTGGCGGATAAACCGGGGATAATGGAGGGGATCGCCGTCCTGTGCGAAAGCTACGCCGAACCAATGGGCTATCCTCGACCTGTCGCTGAATTCCGAATAGAGTTGACGCGATAGTATACTCTTGGCAGCCATCAGGTCGATATCTCGGACGCCGGCTGTCTCCAACTTCCGCAACTCATCCACAATTTCCGCTTCTATGGCGTCCGTTGATGTGACAGCGGGCATCTCGACACTGAAAATCATGAGACTGAAACCTCTGTAGTTGCCAACGCCTATGATGGACTCATCCACAATTTGCGAATCCAGCAGAGAGGCGTTCAGCGAGTTCGAGGGCCTCTTCAGAATGGAAACCAGAATGTAAAAGCTCGCGTGATCGCGATGGGTCATTGGAGGAATACGCCAGGTCTTCATAAATCTGGATACGCCAAGGCCCTTGAATTTCACGTCGAATCTTTCACCGAGAGCAACAGGCTTGGGAAGCCGCGTTAATGGTGATCCACCTCCCCTTCGATTGCGCTCGTCAGGAAACGCTTCGGCCAGCTTCGTGAGGACGTCATCCACATCAATGTCACCGATGACGACAACCATACGCTTTTTCCGGCGCAGAATATTATGAAAGAACTGATTCAGATCGCCGTGTCCGATTCCTTCGATAAACTTCTCGGATCCAAGACCATCGAATGTTTGCTTGCCGTAAGCCAGGCCCGCCATCTGGTTGAAGAAACGTCTCTGTCGGTCGGTAACGCGCCTGCTGTGTTCCGTCAATACGATTCTCTTTTCGCGTTCCACGACATCCTTGTTGATCAGAGTACTGTAGTATCTATCCCGGTCAATCTCCACTGCGAGAGCCAGCTTATCCCGGGGGAATCTCATCGTAAAATACGTCATGTGATATCCCGTAAAAGCTTGATGTTCGCCTCCATTCTGTTGGATCAGTCGATTGAGTTCTCCCGGTGGGCGGCTTCCCGTGCCTGCGATGAGATGCTCGAGAAAGTGTAGTTTTCCTTGCTGTCCTTCCGGTTCATCGGCGGAACCCATGGCGTAGAACGTCTGATATTCGAAGGTTGGGATCGTCGGGTCGACCACGATGACAGCGTCGAGCCTGCCATTGATGGTATAGTGATGCGCGACGAGGGCGTCTGAGAGGGATTCCGATCCGATGAGGCGGTACGCGAGGCACGTGTCCGTGCTGATACAGACGAATATCGCCGCAATCGCGAAGATTCTCAACGATTCTTGCGCCATCGGAGTTCGCGGAAGGGACATGATAATGCCGCCGTCAGGATGCGACAGGAGCTGGGGTGAGAAGGATTCTGCAGGCGACGAGTGAAGAGCTTCACGGGGTCGCGGGAAAGACCCGCAGGATCGGACCGGGCGAAACCTCTGCCAAGGGTTTTCAGGTCAGGGATGCAGGTGGTGGGGTGGTGTAATGTTCCGCTGGGTGACTTCAATCTACGTGTAGTTTGCGTACTGGTGAGGATCGCTCTGTGTGAATTGTTCGTACGTCAATCCGGAGGCGAATTGAATGGCCTTGCGCGCATGGATCGGCATGTTCAGCAAGTAGGCTTCACTTCGCCGCACAAATCGTCTCCGCAGATCCAAGGATGGCTTTGCGGCGAATAGAATTGCCGCTGGCCTCGATTGCGTCACGTTCCAGAAGATCGGCTGGCCGGCCGAATAATTCCGTCAGTTCATCTTCCATGCGCACCATATCCAGGAGCGTTGGCCGTGCTTCGTTATCGAAGCTGATGAGTATATCGACATCGCTTTCGGGACCCAACTCATCGCGCAATGCGGAGCCGAACAACGCCATTTCAACGACCCCCCATCGTTCGCACAATGCCTTCAGGTGGTCTGGTGACGCCTTGATTTCAGCATTCATCTCGATATTCGCCGAATTTTGCAAATCTCGAAGTCTGTGCCTCGAAGGTCTCCGTTGTTCTCAGATATTTGGTTCTTTTCTATATACGACGGGTCAATTGTCCGGTCAACCCGAAAACTCGCAAAAAAGCCCGGTTTCCCGGGTGCGATTGGCGCCTGCCTAGAACAGCCGCTGCTGGGACATGGGCGTGAGGATATCCGGGTCGTCGTTTCGGACGCTGTTGACGCGGGTGCTGACGGCGCGGATTTCGTATGGGCCGGCGCGGGGTTTGCGGGCCAGGTCGAGGAGCGTATCGGCGGGGGATTCTTCGTTGAGCCAGACCGAGAAGTGTTCCGGATTGACGATGGCGGGCTGGCGGTGGTGGATGTCCGCCAGCGGCGCGTCGGCGGCGGTGGTGAGGATGGAAAAGGACTCGAGGGTGTCTCCGCCCTTGTCCCAGCGTTCCCACAGCCCGGCGAAGGATAGCGGCGACCCGTCTGCGAGCGCCAGGAAGTAGGGCTGTTTGCCGTGCCCGGCCCGCTGCCATTCGAACCATCCGTCGGCGGGCACCAGGCAGCGCCGAGAGCGGAATGCCGCGCCGAATGCCGGTTTTTCGTGTACGGTCTCGGACCGGGCGTTGATCATGCGCGCGCCCAATTTGATGTCTCTGGCCCATCCGGGCACCAGCCCCCAGCGGAGCCTGGCGATCACCCGGTCGCCGTTCTCGTCAAGGCGGCATACCGAAAAGTCCTGGGTGGGGGCCCCGTTGTAGCGGGGCTGCAGGTCCGGCAGCGCCAGGGGTTCGGCCAGGGCGTAAAGCTCATGGAGTTCGCGCCAGGTCATCATCTGCGTGAAACGCCCGCACATTGGTTGATCTCCTCCGGTTGTCCTGGCGACCCGGGTACGCCGTCCGGGGGTTTGCGATCCGGGTCGTGTTGAATGCTCCGTGCAATTTCGGCCTTCCGGGAAAGGGTGTCAATGAAAATCCCGGCTCTTGTGGCGGGCCGCTCGCGTATCCAGCTTCGGCTTCCAGATTTTTTCAACCACCAGGTGGGTGACGCCCTCTCCCACCTGCAGTTTTCCGGTCACGCCCATGCAGGAAAGCGTTTTGGCCAGCATAGAATAGCGCTTGAACGTCCTTTCCCAGATCACCAGGTTCACAAACCCCGTCTCGTCCTCCAGAGTCATGAAGGTAACGCCCTTCGCGGTTCCCGGTCGCTGGCGGCAGATGACCATCCCCGCGTAGCGAACCCGGAGTCCGTCCCGCATCCGGCTGATCTGGCGCGCGGTGGGCAGTTTCCGGGCGGCCAGCTGGGAGCGCAGCGGTTTCAGGAGGTGTCCCCGGGTGCTATGGTCGGCGGCCTCGTGGTCCCAGGCAACGGTCTCCAACCCGCTCAGGGGGGGAACCGGGGCGGCGAAACGTGGTTGTTCACCGGCAGCGCCGGCACCTCGCGGGTTGCGATACCGTGGACCTGCCAGAGCGCGCCGCGCCGGTCCAGGCCGAAACACTCGAAGGCGCCCGCCTCGGCCAGGGTCTCCAGCTTGTCCTGGCGAAGTCCGCCGCGCCGGGCGACGTCCTGGAGATCCTGAAAAGGGCGCTTCCTCGCGGTGTCCGAAAGCCGGCGTCCGTCCGCGTCGCCCAGTCCGCTGACGTAACGCAGCCCCATGCGCACGGCGAACGGAGCGGACGACGTGCGGGATGCGGCCGGCTCGAGGGTGCAGTCCCAGTCGCTTTCGCGTATGCAGACGGGACGCACGGCGATTCCGTGCCTGCGGGCGTCGTTGACGATGGTGGCGGGCTCGTAGAATCCCATCGGCTGGGCATTCAGCAGGGCGCAGACGAACTCCGCCGGATGGTGGCATTTGAGATAGGCGGTGGCATAGGCGATATGAGCAAAGCTGGCGGCGTGACTCTCGGGAAAGCCGTAGTCGCCGAAGCCGCGGATCTGGTTGAAGATGCGTTCGGCGAATTCGCGTTCGATGCCCTTTTTGACCATGCGGGTGACGAGCCGGCGATGGTGCCGCTCGATGCGTCCGGAACGTCGCCATGCCGCCATGTCCCGCCGGAGCTGATCGGCCTCGCCGGGGGTGTAGTCGGCCGCAACCATGGCCAGCTGCATCACCTGTTCCTGAAACAGGGGAATGCCCAGGGTTTTCCTGAGGACGGGAACGAGGGAAGGGTGGGGATAGTCGACTTCCTCGTCCCCGTTGCGCCGTCTCAGATAGGGATGCACCATGCCCCCCGTGATGGGGCCGGGACGCACGATGCTGATTTCGATGACCAGGTCGTAATAACTGCGCGGCTTGAGGCGCCCCAGCATGGCCATCTGCGCCCGGCTTTCGATCTGAAACACCCCCACGGTATCGCTGCGGCAGATCATATCGAAGGTCGGCGCATCGGCCCGGGGAAGGGTGGCCAGAGACATGTCCTGCCCGCGGTGCTCCCGCATGAGATCGAAGCAGAGATGCAGATGGGTGAGGGCGCCCAGCCCCAGAAGGTCCACCTTGAACAGGCCGGCCTGCTCCACGTCCTCCTTGTCCCATTGAATGACCGTCCTGCCGTCCATTGCGGCGTTCTCGATGGGCACCAGTTCGTGGACGGGGCGATGGCCCAGCAGAAAGCCGCCGGGATGGATGGAGAGGTGGCGGGGAAAATCCTGGATCTCTTCCACCAGCGAAGCGAGATGGCGCATGGCCGGGTTTTGAGGATCGAGCCCGGCCTGCGCGATGAAGGCATCGCTCCAGTTTTCATGGGACACCAGCTTGGCCAGGCGGTCCAGGCTGGTTGCTGAAACCGCCAGCGCCTTGCCCACTTCCCGGATGGCGGATCGGTACCGGTACCGCACCACGTTGGCCACCATGGCGGCGCGGTCGCGCCCGTACTTTTCGTACATGTGCCGGATCACTTCTTCTCTCCGGTTGTGTTCGATATCCAGATCGATATCCGGTGGCTCGGCCCTCTCCCTGGAAAGAAAGCGTTCGAAGAGAAGCTCCACCTGTGTCGGGTCCACGCTGGTGATCCCCAGGGCGAAGCAGACCGCCGAGTTGGCGGCCGACCCCCGGCCCTGGCAGAGGATCTTCTGACGGCGGCAGTACTCGACGATCTCGTACATGGTCAGAAAGTAGCCTTCGTACTCCAGTTCCTGGATCAGTTCGAGTTCCTTCTCCAGTTGTGGAATCTGTTCCCCGAATTTTTCGCCCATCCGGCGCGCGGCGCCCTCGAACGTCCGGTCGTGCAGGTACTGGATGGAGGTTTTGCCCTCCGGCACGCGTTCCAGCGGATAGCGGTAGCGCAGTTCCTGGAGCGAGAAGGAACAGCGGTCGGCAATTTCCCGGGTCCGCCCGACCGACTCCGGATCGTCTGCAAAGAGGCGGGCCAGGTCGTCCGGAGGCGTCAGAGCGTGCCGGTCGTTCGGCCGGATGCGCCGGCCGGCCGTGGACAGGGTCACGCCTTCCCGGATACAGGTGAGGACGTCCTGCAGGCGGCGCCGTTCGGGTGTGTGATAGAGGACTTCCACGGCGGCCACGGTGGGGAGGCTGAACCGGTCCGCCAGTTCCCGGAGCCGGATTTCCCGCAGGATCTCCTCCGCCCGGCGGTGTCTGGCCAACAGAATGTACAGGCGGTCTCCGAATACCGTTTTGAGCCGTTCCAGCACGGGCTCCGGACCGCTCTCCTCGGGGGCTTCCGGCCCGCCCCGGCCGATCCACAGGGCGATCAGACCGGGATTGCGGCGGCAGACTTCATCCAGGCCCGGCGTACACGTTCCCTTGGAGGAACGCAGGTGTTCGTCGGTCAGCAGGCGACAGAGATTGCCGTAGCCCTTCCGGTTCTGGGCCAGCAACAGGATCTCCGATCCGTCCCGGAGGCCGATCTGCGATCCCGCGATCAGGTGTATGCCCGCCTGCAGGGCCTGAACGTGGGCCCTGACGATCCCGTACACGCCGTTCCGGTCGGTGAGCGCCATGGCCGGAAGGCCGTTCCGCCGGCAGGCCTCGACCAGTTCCTCGGGATGGCTGGCGCCTTCCAGAAAGGAATAGTTGCTCTTGCACCAGAGGGGCACGTAGGGCGGATTGGGGGCGGGGGTTGCGGTCATTCGACGCGGCCCTGGGCGTACCAGCGATGCGTTTGCTCGTCGTAATAGATCCAGAGGCGCTCTCCCCGGTGGTTCTTGATGAACCGGTAGTCTCTCCGGATCTCCCGATGCCACCATCCTCCGCTGATCGCGTGTCCCGGCGGATGTCCCGCGCCCGGCGGCGGCTTCCGGTTTTTCGCGTGGTAAAGGGAAGCCCCTTCCAGGTGTTCGGGGCAGGCGTGGACGCGCCGCACCAGGGGGCGCAGGAGGACCGGCCGGGGACTGGCGGCGGCAAGCTTCCTGAAAGGCTGCCACTCGAAACGGGCTTCCGGCAGGTGTCCCGGTTTGAGCCGGGCCGACAGCACGGAATCGGGGCCGAACTCGGCGCGGACCCGGGCCAGGGCATCCAGGGCCGCCTCGAGATTGCGGCGTGGGTTCTGCTGCAGCAGGTCCAGTGTTTCGGCGGAGACGTACACGCCTTCCGCCTCGAGTGCCAGTTCCACCGGGGGAGCGCGGAAAGAGACCGTTTCCAGGTGCAGACGCAGCAAGTCCAGCAGGACCGGCGCCTCCAGGGTGGGCCTTGCCGGCTGGATGCGCTGGCGATGACGTTCTCCGTCTTCCAGCAGCAGTTGCAAATGCAGGGCCGCCACCGCCTGGCACCTTGCCGCCGTCGCCCGCAGCAGGGGATCCAGCCTCTGACGGATCCAGAAAAGCAGACTCCGTGCATTGGATTCGGGCTCGTCCAGGTCTATCCGGACGCGGAGGGGCTCTGGGATCTTTCGGGATTGAATCGGCAGCGACAGCGTTCCCGACGCAAAACGGTAGAGGTTCCAGGCCTCCTCGCCGAGGTGGTGCACAATGCCGCCCGCGGGAAGCGCCAGGAAGTCGCTCACGGTATGGACCGCCAGTTTTTCGAGCCGGTCGCGCAGCTTCGGGTCGATCTGCAGATGCAGCAGCCGCACCATGCGGCTTTCCGTCTGCTCGACCTCCGGGGAAGGGAACACGATCACCCGGCTTGCCGACCTGGCGACGGCATAGCTGCCGAAACGGCCGAAGCCGACGACGATGCCGGCCTTTAACGCCAGCCGGGAAAGGCGGGCGTCGATCTGCCTGGCCCAGTCTTCAAGAGAGGTATGGAGCTTGTCGAGCCCGCCGGCATCGACCCAGAAAATCCCGGGCTCGTCGTTGGAGGGCTCGATCCGGGGGCTGAAACGGTCCAGAAGCCGGTGGACCTGCCGCATCGCGGCCTGAATTTCCCTCTCGGAAACCGTTCCCGCGCACAGGTTCCGGTCCAGCGAAAGGGCCGCGGCATAGCGCATACCCGTGCGGATGCCGGCCCGGCCGGCCGCCGGGTTCACCCAGAGGATGGGGCTCTGAGGATTCTCTTTTTCCACCACGGCGACCGGCCTTCGCTTCCACTCCGGGTGTTTCCTCAGCAGGAGTTGCAGCGGCAGCGCCCGGATATTAATGCAGGCCGTCCGGCCCCCGGCAGATTTCGGTGTGGCGCCAACCCGGTCCATGGCGTCTGTCCTTCAGAATTTCGATATCGTACTGGAAACGGTCGACCCCCATGCGCCGGCAGGAGGATTGCCCTCGCAGACAGACCATCGGTCCCAGCGAAGGCGTCTCCCTGGCTTTTGATGTCAGGCAGAGCAGGGCGGTGTCGTGGGCCCGCGCCAGGTGGGCCAGGCGCGCCTGCAGCGGAAACGGGATTGCGGGATCGGTGTGCAGGTCCATCACCATCAGGCCGAAGGCGCCCGACCTCAGGAGCCGGTCCGCCGAACGCGCCGCGGACTGGGCGTTGGGCACGTGGATGACGACGAGGGCATTCAGGTCCACGCCGTTTTCGACGGCATCGGGGGCGAAGAAGGTATCCGGCGTGGCCGAGATCCAGGCCACCGGCTCATGCCCGAGCTGCGCATCCAGCACCAGCCGGAAGGCAGCCGTGAGCAGACCGGCTCCTGAACCGGAAGAGAGTTCGCAGAGGCGCCCGGCCAGATGCGCCAGCGACCAGCGCGGCGTTTTCGTCCGGGCCCTGATCCTGTTCAGGTCGGCCTGGAGGCGCTGTAATCCGCTGTCCTGCAATGCTGAAAAGCGTTCTCGTTTCATATTGTCCGATACGTCCCGCACCTGGATGACCTTTCCCGGGGGTGAAAAAGGTTCCACATTCTCCTGAAGAAATGTTCACAAACAAAAAAACAGACGTATGTCTGTTTTGTCAAGTGTTTTCTTCAGGCTCTATTTTACCACGGGTTCCGGGCACAGGGAAAGGCGACGGCGTTAAGGGCCCTGGTCGAAACCCTGTCCGAACACCTGAACGCCCCAGACCGATCCATCCGCTTCCGCAACCGCCACTCCAACGTGCGTCCAGTGCTTCGCCAGGATATTTCCGCGGTGCCCCGCGCTCAGCATCCAGTTGGCATGCATCGTTTCGACAAAACGCGATCTCGCCACGTTTTCACCCACGCGGTGGAAGGGCAACCGCCGGTAGTTCGAGTGCCATCCCGCGTCCAGACCCGTCATGGAAAAATGAGATATAAAACCCATGGCAAGAATCTCTTCCAGCCGGATGCGCGCCACGTGCATCAACTCGGGATGCGGAAACACCGAACCACGGCGAATCCGTTTCCGGGCCGCGTTGATTCGATCGATCAGAAGAAGCTGGGCGGCCTCGTCCCCGGGATACGGGACAATGGCGAGTACCTCGTCTTCCAGCCTGCCGGGATTGCCGACAATCACCGACTGGTGGGAAGCCGTATACGTACGCGCTCTGGGCAAAACAACCTGCACCTGCACCCGGCAATGCCCTGCCTCGCCGAACCGGAACCGCGCGTGAAACCGCCGGTCCCGCATGACCACGTCGCCTTCGATCGCGTCACCGTCAGGCACGAGAAACCCCATCACGTTTACATCTTCAACCTCGCCGTGGACCCGTCCCGAGACGGTCAGCTTCTCGCCGACGGCAACCGCCTGCGGAAGCCGGTCGACCGTCGCGAGGTCCGTTCGCAGCCGGCCCGGGTACCCGTAAGCGGCGGGCATCCGGACTTCCATTCTTCCGTCCGGCCACGAGGTGAACGTCCGGCCGGCCGGACCGGTCTCCACCAGCCGCCCATCGGGAAATGTCCCGCGGGACGAACCGCCCGACACACCACCCGTCGCACCCCGATCGGACGGAACGATCAGCAGGGAACCCTGACCGTGCGACGCCGGCGGCGCGCTGCCTGGCGCTAACGCGGCTCTGTCATGTGACGTTTCTGGTGAACGCCTCTCCACCGCAGCGTCAGGCCCGCCCCCCGAGGGTGTGTCCTTCGTTCGTTCTTCCGCGGGGGAAAGAACAGTTGCGGTCCCGTGGGCTTCGCGCATTTCCACGTGTACGTCGGGAGGGACCCCGTAGGTCGTTCCGTCCGGCAGTTGCTGAACCAGCACCCCCTCGAGATTGTGCTCGACAACCCGGCCGTCCGCCCCCTGAAGTACCCGAGTTCCTCTCGCCATTCGCCACTCGCGGCGTCCATCGGGATAGGTGATCCGCTCGTTTTTGCGACGGTCGGTGTACACGACCCGTCCATCTGGAAACCGGTCTTCACGCGAGCCTTTCGGAAAATTCACGCTGACCCGTCCGTCGGGATACTGCCATCGCTGCCGCCCGTCCGGAAACGTCGTCCATACGCGCCCGTCGTCGAAGCGTCGCCGGCGCATGCCGCCTCCGGGACGTGACGCGCTCCTCGGGGCCAGGAAAACGCCCTTTATTACGCGCCAATAGCCGACGGGCGGAAGCTGCAGGCCGCCGTCACGCAGAAATTTCAGGGAGTGTAAAACGCCCTCCTGGATCGTGTCTGCGTCCTCAATCGCTTCCAGGCTGTCAACAACATCACCGGCAAATCGCGCCAGGCGTGGGAATTCTCCGGGATGCAGGTGGATGTACAGGTAGTGAAAGGCCGTCACGGCCTTCGTCGTATCGGGCCACTCGTATGCCTTGCCGCGTCCCAGCATCAGCGCCACCTGCACGCCGCGTTCCGTCCACCCGGTCACCAGCGCGCCCCTGGGGATCCGATAGATTCGACTTCTGTCGACCAGCCGGACGTTGTTCACGAGGCGGACGGTGTCCAGTCGTACGTCATAAATGCGAGCGGGAATCCGGATTTCATCACCGGGCGAAATTGGAGGATTCTCAGACAGGGGAGTCGTGGTGCCTCCGGTTTCCGCCGTGGAAGCGTCCGGCCCCGCGCGCGACACATACGCCTCATCCAGCATCGCCTCTTCCGTTGCGCCGCCGGCATCTTCCAGATATTCCGCCGCTGGTCTGCCGGGCGTGTACCGATAGGCGCCCGGTTTCGCTACCGCGCCGGAAACCGTCACTTTTCCGTCAGGCTGACATCCGACGAAGATCAGCACAAACAGCAGTATGGAATTCTTAACAGGGTGTTGCTGCGACATCGCTCGAGTCTCCGCGCGCTTCAGGCGGTCGCCCGACTTTCGGGGTGACGCAACTGTGGACGGGACAGAAGCCCGCGCTGACCTGTTGAACTTGCAAAGACCCGCGGGGGGTTGCCCCAGGGATCCTGTGTACACAAACAGGCCGCCGGAATCGGGTCTGGAAATCCGGCGACCTGTATTGAAACGCTTTAACTTCGGCTTTCTGGCAGACTGAATCCTTTCCGAATCTGTGCTGCGGGATCGCCAAATACCGTCCGCCGTCGGCAGGGCGAACGCGTTGTGACGAGGATTCCCTTTCTCTCGCTGGCTAATTGCGAGAGTCATGCCTGCCGTTTTAGGCTGCTCATCCCGCTGCGGTGCTTATCCTTTGAGGCGATTCAGCGTCCTCTGCACGAGCACGGTGACCACACCGGCATACAGTGAGACACTGGCCAGATCGACGATCGCATCCAGTTTCTCGCCGATTCCCGGGATGTTGCCCAGCACGTTGGCCATTCCCGCGCCGCCGACGGCAAGTGCGAGCACGAGGTAGCCCGTTGCGTCCTCAGCGTCGATCGCAACGCCCGCATAGGCGAGACCCAGGATGACCAGCACGAGCGCAAGAATGCCCTCACCGAGGAAAGCGTCGCCAGCCAGGCCCCCAATGATCGCACCGAGGGCGATGAGACCTACGATAACTCTACCTGCCATGTCTACCTCCCTAAAAAATAGATACGTGCCGCGGTCCGTGGACGATATCGGCCGCAACGGTTACCGACGGAGCGGCGTGGGCGTGGGGTATGCCTCCCCGTCACGAACATCCTGCTAAAACCACCTTCAGAATTCGGCGTTTCAGCAATTGTAAACCGGTGGAACCGGTCAATCCGATCAGTCTGGAGTGTTTCCGTAAGGTGATTCGCAAACCGCAGCGCGCTTGACCGTATTGCGCGGATGCCCGATTTGCGGGTTGCGTGAGCCGTGGATGGACCTGTTACTTTCGGTCCATTCACGTGGAATGATTTGAAGATTGGCAGGATGGCCCGCCTTGCGCGAAATACATTGGAAGTGCAGGCCGTTGTACTACAAAGGATAGTGTGTCTACAATGACGTTTATCCCATATATGGGGGAGTATCGTTGGAAAGCGTGGTGAATATAGACTTCTACGTCACTTAATAAAAGCACTGGCGCAAACCTTGTCAAGAGAATTTATTTCGCGTCATTCAGGCTTCATTGTTCCGATTTTCATCGGAACAATTCGTGCCGCTTTTGCGCACCGTCGCACGCCTGGAGTGGGCCCTGCCGGGTTGACCGCGGTCCGAGAAATCCGGGGAGTCCGGCAGCCCGAAGCTTCACTCCTACAGCATCGCCAGACACGCCTTCAATCGCGGGTCATGATCCGCGTATTGTGCCAACCATTCAGCGACCGTCTTGCCATCGGCCATCGGGGCTTCCGGATCCGCGCCGCTCTCTATCAGGAACCGGGTTGTGTCCGCGTGTCCGTGTCCGGCGGCGCAATACAGGGGAAGTGTCCGTTGTCCGAGGTGGCATTGACGTCGGCGTCGTATGCGACCAGTTGCCTGACGACGTCAATGTCGCCGTTTCGGCAGGCGGGAAGCAGGGCGACGCGCGGCAACCACGTTGCATGATAGGGTGTGGATTCGGGAAGATCAAGAAAAATGCGGCTTATGCGCCCTCCATTCGCCCGAAACGGAGGCGGTTTCTTGACGCATGTATATGGAATAACTATATTCGCACGGTTCGCATGTCGCTGCGCGAAAAAGAGTATCCCTTCAACTACGTCCAGTCAGGAAAGGCCGGTCGATGTTGCCCGAACTCGATGTCCCGGTGAGCGCCGTGCGCGGCGTGGGCGCGAAACGGGAGGAACTGTTGCGTGAGGTTGGGATATCCACCGTCGCGGACCTCCTTCTCTTCCTTCCGTACCGGTACGTGGATCGTACGCGCCAGTCGCCCATTGCCGCGCTGCCGGCTGGCGCGGAGGTCACGGCCGTCGCCACGGTTCGCGGCGGAAACGTGGTGCCCGGCAGGCGGCCCCGGTTTGTTCTCGTGCTGGAAGACGAATCGGGCACGCTGGAGTGCGTCTGGTTTTCAGGACACCGGTATCTTCGGCAGGCGTTCTCGTCGGGCGACCTGCTGGCCGTTGGGGGCAGGTTGACCCGGTTTGGCAGCAAACGACAGATCGTACACCCCGACGTGGAGGTGATTTCGGATCGCGAAGAGGGAACGCAAGTTCATACAGGGCGCGTGATCCCGGTCTATTCTACAACGGCGCGGATGAAGGCCGAACGCCTCACAAGCCGCGCATTGCGCCGCATCATCCACCAGGCGCTGCAGGATGTTCGCCTGTCGGAACCGCTCCCGGACCCGATGAGGGCCCGATTCGGGGCCCTCCCGCTCGGCGATGCCGTGAGAAAGCTCCACTTCCCCGACGAACGACGGGATATTGAGGCGGCGCGCCGCAGGCTCGCATTCGACGAACTGCTGTATTTCCAGCTGAGGCTTCGGTCGTTTCAGGCGGTCCATGACAAAAAACCGGGGCCCGTATTGCCGTCAACGGGCCCTCTTGCCGGAAAATTGCTGGGGATATTGTCCTTCGAACCCACCGGAGCGCAGCGCCGCGCGTTGACCGAGATCGGCCGTGACCTGGAGCGCGGCAGGCCGATGCGCCGCCTGCTGCAGGGCGACGTGGGGTCGGGCAAGACTCTGGTGGCAACGGCGGCCATGCTGTCGGCGGTGGATGGCGGCGCGCAGGCCGCACTGATGGCCCCTACCGAGATTCTGGCGGAGCAGCACGCCCGGACCATCCGCGACCTCGCGGCCCCGCTGGGGCTGGTGGTCGCGCTGCTCACCGGGCGACAGCCTCAGCGAGAGCGAAGCGAGATCCTGCAGGGGCTGGCCTGGGGTCGCGTGCACCTCGTGGTAGGCACGCATGCGCTCCTGCAGGAGAATGTGGTATTCGCGCGGCTCGGTCTCGCGGTCGTGGACGAACAGCATCGGTTCGGGGTCCTGCAGCGGGCCGCACTGCTGGAGAAGGAAGGCGGCGCCCACCTCCTGGTGATGACGGCCACGCCCATTCCACGGTCCCTGGCCCTGACGCTCTATGGGGACCTGGAGGTTACCGTGCTGGATGAACTGCCGCCGGGACGTCAACCGGTGAAGACGGGATGGCGGGCGGCGGGGGACCGTGAAAAAGCCTATCGGTTTCTGCATGAACAGGTTTCGGCGGGCGGTCAGGCCTATATCGTCTTTCCGGCAATCGATGACTCCGGAGCCAGGGACATCAGGGCCGCTGCCACGGCATTCGAGGAATTGCGTGGCGGCGTGTTATCGGGATTGAGGCTGGGGTTGCTGCACGGCCGCCTCTCTCCCGCGGAGAAGGAGGCGGTGATGGCCGCCTTCCGAAAGGGTTCACTGGATGTACTGGTCTCCACCACGGTGATCGAAGTGGGGGTGGACGTTCCCGGCGCGACGGTAATGATGGTGGAAAACGCGGAACGGTTCGGTCTGGCGCAACTCCACCAGTTGAGGGGCCGCGTAGGTCGCGGCGCCGCCGGTTCGTATTGTATCCTGATCGCCGACCCGGAGGGGGACCTGTCGCCGGACGCGCGCGCGAGGCTGGACGCCATGACTGCCACGGGCAACGGGTTCGAAATTGCTGAGATGGATCTGAAGATCCGAGGGCCCGGACAGATCTTCGGCACCCGGCAGGCCGGATGTCCCGAATTTCGATTTGCCGACCTTGCACGTGACGTGGACCTGGTCCGGTCGGCCCGGGACGAAGCGGCTGAACTGCTGGACCGGGACCCGAACCTTGAACGCCACGACGTGTTGCGA
Source organism: Candidatus Latescibacterota bacterium (assembly GCA_965116875.1). Taxonomy (GTDB): domain Bacteria; phylum Latescibacterota; class UBA2968; order UBA2968; genus JAAXHE01. The sequence continues at coordinate 5,100,724 of OZ220733.1, read as the reverse complement.
CGGCGCGTCGAATCAGTGAATCTGGAGGGGCCGACCGCCCGCGCGGGGTGACGGGGAGCACGATCGTATTGCGGCGCCGGGCGGTTCCTTTGAGGGGGTTTGGGGTTGACACCCGCGGGCTTTTGTAGTACATTCAAAAACTGCTCCCGGTGAGGTTGGCTATGTCCGGAAACGCGCGCCGTATCGCGGTGGTCGGTTCAATCAACCGGGATACGATTTGTACGCCCGACGGGACCCGCACGGAAAGCTATGGCGGCATCCTGTACAGTATCGCGGCACTGGACCAGATCGGTTCCGCCACGATTTTTCCGGTATGCAACGTGGGGAGAGACGTTGAAGGCGCGGTTCGGCGTCTTCTGGGTTCCTGGGCGTCCGTGGAACTGGATGGCGTCCGGTTCGTACCCGAACGGAATCCCCACTGTTTTTTGACCTACGATTCCGGGAACCGGAAGCAGGAAACGCTGCTGGGCGGCGTGCCCGCGCTGACGATCGAGCGGCTTCGGCCCTTTCTGGGCTGCGATGCGGTCTGCTTCAATTTCATCACCGGGATGGAACTTGAACTGCAGACGTTGCGGGCATTTCGAAGGGAATCCCGCGGTCTCGTCCTGATGGACGTACACAGCCTGACGCTCGGAATCGACAGCCGGCGCCGGAGGTTTTTTCGTCTGCCGCCCCGGTGGGAGGCGTGGTTGGCGTGCGCCGATATCATACAGCTGAACGAGCAGGAAGCCGGTCTCCTTGCCGGCGCGTCTCTGCCCGGCGCGGGGGCCACCCGTGAATTCGGAGAGAGGGTTCTGGCTCTGGGTCCCCACGCGCTGTTGATTACCCGTGGTGAACACGGAGCCGATGCGATTACCAGGAACCCGCTGGGCGGCGTTGAAGTCCAACACTGTCCGGCGCGGCCGGCGGATGTTCCCGTGGATGAGACCGGATGCGGCGATGCGTTTCTGATGGGTTTTGCGTGGTCGTATCTGAAAACCGGAAGTGTTCCGGCGGCCGTCCGGTTCGCCAACAGGGTCGCCGGTGTTACGTGTTGCCTGCGGGGCATCGAGCGGATGGCCCGGATCGGTGACTATCTGAAGCAATAGAAAGTTCGCCCGCCGTACTTTTGCGTTCCGGCGGTATTTCGGCGCCAGCCATTTTATCAAGGGGTTTGTTCTATGCAACAATACGATTTCCCCGGTCGGCCCAGTTTCGACCTGTCCCTCAGCCCGCGGCTGGTCTATTACGGTCTGGGCGTTCTGATCCTGCTATGGCTGCTCAGCGGGATTTACATCGTGCAGCCGGCCGAACAGGCGGTGGTATTGCGGTTCGGCAAATCCATGGGCGTGGAGGAGCCCGGCATCCACTATCATCTCCCGTGGCCGATCGAGTCCGTGGAAATCGAGCGGGTGAGCGAGGTCAAGCGCGTGGAGATCGGGTTCCGGACCGTCGCCGTGGAGCCGGTGCCGCGATATCAGCAAGTGACCAGGGAGCAGTCCATGTTGACCGGCGACGAGAATATCGTGAACGTCGAGCTGATCGTTCAGTACCGGATCAGCGACATAGAAGCCTATCTGTTCCATGCCGCCGACCAGGTGCACGCCGTCCGGAGCGTGGTGGAAGCGGCGCTGCGCCAGGTGCTGGGGCGGTCGCCGATCGACGAGGCGCTCACCGAAGGCAAATTCAAGATCCAGAGCGAGATCGAAGTGCAGGTCAAGGAGGTATTCAATCTCTACGACATCGGGTTGCACGTGGAGAACGTGAAGCTGCAGACTGTGTCGGTGCCGCGCGAGGTGGACCACGCGTTCAAGGACGTCGCCAGCGCCCGTGAGGACCGGGAGCGCCTGCGCAACGAAGCCGAAGCCTATCGGAACGAAGTGATCCCGAAGGCGCGGGGCGAAGCCGAGCAGATGATCCGGGAGGCGGAGGCTTATACCGTCGAACGCGTCAAGCGATCACAGGGCGACGCGGAGCGGTTCCTGGAGGTACTGAAAGAGTATCGCAAGGCGAAAGACGTGACCGAAGTCAGACTTTATCTCGAGACCATGGAAAAGATCCTGCCGGACATACAGAAATACGTGGTGGAATCCGACGGCAAGGGGAGCGGTTTTCTGAACATGCTGCAGTTGCAGCCCAGGGCCGCGAAAACCGCGCAACCCGCGACAGCAGGGGGAAACTGAAATGAAATTGTTAGTCAAGGCGGTCGTGGCGGTCGTGCTGGCGGGTCTCCTCATTGAATCGGTCCTGTTTACGGTGGATGAGCGCGAACAGGTGGTGGTGACCAGGCTGGGAGAACCCAGGCGCACCATCCAGAGCCCCGGCCTGCACTGGAAAGTGCCGTTCGTGGAACGGCTTCACTCCTTCGATAACCGCTTGCTTTACAGTGACGCGGACCCGGCGCCGATTTATACGTCGGACAAAAAGAACCTGATTGTGGACAATTTCGCCAGGTGGCGAATCGTCAATCCGCTGAAGTTTCTGAAGTCCGTGCAGACGGTCCGGGGCGCCCAGTCGCGCCTGGACGATATCATCTACGCGGCCGTGCGGGAGGAGTTGGGCAGGCGGACGCTCACTGAAATCGTCTCCGGGAATCGGAAAGCAATTATGGACAAGGTCACGAAGCGGTCGCGACAGGACGCCGCGGAACTGGGCGTGGAGGTGGTGGACGTGCGGGTCAAGCGCGCCGACCTGCCCGAGGAAAACAAGAAGAACGTGTTCGACCGGATGAGGGCCGAACGCGCCCGCCAGGCCAAAGAGTATCGCGCCGAGGGCGAAGAAGCGGCCCTGAAGATCCGCGCGGAGACCGACCTGGAGGTTACTCGCATCAAATCCGACGCGTTTCAGAAATCCCAGCTGATCCGGGGCCAGGGCGACGCCGAGGCACTGACCATCTACGCGCAGGCATTCCAGAAGAACCCGCGGTTCTACGAGTTCCAGCGCACCCTCGAGGCGTATGAAAAAACCCTCGGAGAAGGCACCACGGTCGTGCTGCCCCTGCGCACGGACTTCTTCAAGTATCTGGGTAACAGGAAACGGCGATGAACGCCCGGCGGTTCTGCCCGTTGATCTGGGTGGTCTGCCTGCTGTGCCGGCCGGTTTCGGCCGCTGGCTGGGAGCGACACGAACGGGAAGGACTGACGCTTCGGTATCAGGACATCGATCGCGAGCCGGCGCGGGTGCTGCTGGATGAACTGGTCTCCGCCAGATCTGAGGTCGCGCGGAAGCTGGGCGGTGGGCAGGACGTCCCGATTATCGTCTACGTCGCCGGTTCACAGGCGCTTTTTCAAACCGTTACCCGCGGCCGCATCCCCCACTGGGGCGCGGGTTGCGCCTTCCCTGCCGAACGGATCGCCGTGTTGCGCCTGTTTCCGGGGCAGCGCGGACAGGTCCTGAAAACCGCACGGCACGAAATCTCCCATATTCTGCTTCACCAGCTGGCGCGCTCGCGCTTGCCGCGCTGGTTCGACGAAGGCGTGGCCATGTGGGCCGCTCAGGAATGGCGGCTCCGGGAAAGCACCGAGCTCTCTTACGCGATTTTCTCCGGCGGTCTGATTCCGCTGCGTGAAATCGAGGGGGTGCTCGGTTTTTCTTCTTCAAAGGCGCACCTGGCCTATACCGAAAGCCTGCTGGCGGTCCTGTACCTGATCCATCTGGGCGGTCCCGGAAGCGTGGCGCAGATCGTCGAGTCGCTCCGTGCGGGAGTCTCGTTCAACGTCGCACTGTATCGGATCACCGGACTCACTCCAGACAAATTCGAACGCGAGTGGGCCGAGTACGCCGAGGGCAGGTTCAGCGCGACGGCCCTGTTGACATCGGCGGGGGCGCTGTGGTTTTATATGACACTGCTGCTGCTCGGCGTATTCGTCGCGGTCCGTGTCCGGAACCGGCGGATTATCGAACAATGGGATGAGGAATCTCCTGAGGACGCTTTGCCGCTGCGTCTCCGCCTCCGCGTGCGTCGCTCGGGAGACCGGACGTGATCGTTGGCGTGACGGGGGGTATCGGCGCCGGCAAGAGCCGCGTTTGCGACGTATTCGCCCGGCATGGCGCGTACGTGATCGAGGCGGACGAGGTGGGGCGGGCGGCGGTGGACGACCCGGCGGTTTTGCGGTCGCTGGCAGAGACGTTCGGCCCGGGTATCCTGGATGAGAACGGTGTGCTGGTGCGCCGGGAACTGGGCCGGCGCGCCTTCGCGTCAACGGAGGCGCGGGACCGGCTGAACGCCATCGTCTGGCCCACGCTCACGGCGAAGTTGAAGGAACGCACCCGAAGCGCGCTCGCGCATCGTCCTCAACGTCCTGTCGTGATCGATGCCGCGCTGATCCTGGAGTGGGGCGAGCATCGCGATCTTTGCGACGTTCTCGTGGTCGTCACGGCGCCGGAGACGGTCCGGATCCAGCGGGCGATGGAGCGGAAGGGGCTGTCGGAGACGGAAGTCCGGGAACGGATGGCGTGCCAACTGCCGGAGTCCGACAAGGTTGAGGCCGCGGACTTCGTGATCGAAAACACTGGATCCGCGGCGGAACTGGAAACGGTCGCGCATTCAGTCTGGCGCCAGATCGTCAGACCCTGACGAAAAAGACCTCAGAGAGATACGCAAACGATTTCCATTGAACCGGAATTGCAAACGACATTCGTTCGAACGATTGAATGACCCCGATGGCATCGCCCGTCGGGGTCTCATTTTATGCGGCGGCGTACAGAAAGGCAAGGATTTAAGGAAACGATCGTATTGCAAAGATTACATAAAGAAACGAACATTTTATAATTTCTTGACAAAGAAACGATCATTTCTTAACATATCTACAAAGGAAAGGCGGTTAATCCATCTATGCCACGTGTGACCGGCCAATATCGAATTGTCAGCACCCTCGGCGAGGAAGTTCGAGCGTTTGTACCGTTCCCGCTCCCGCCGGTTGATCCACCGCTGGCAATTGACGGTCGGACAATCGAACTTCACGACGCGGCGGATGCGGCCCTTGCCCGTCTCCGGATCGCGGGCGTGATGGTGCCCAGCGCCGAATGGTTTCTATTCGGATTTGTGCGCAAGGAAGCGGTTATTACCTCCCGGATTGAAGGGACGCAGGCCACGTTACGGGACGTCGTTACTTTTGAAGCCACCGGCCAGAGCCAACGTCTCGACGATGTTCGTGAGGTTTGCAACTATGTAAGGGCGCTTGTGCATGCCCGAGAACAGATCGCGGACCCGAATGGACTTCCTCTTGGTATCCGCCTGCTTCGCGACACACACCGAATTTTGATGCAGGGGGTTCGAGGCGAAGGAAAAAGGCCCGGCGAAGTACGCCGGTCGCAGAACTGGATCGGCGGCACGCGGCCCGGTAACGCCCACTTCGTCCCGCCGCCGCCTGAAGAGGTCCCTGAAGCGCTGTCGGCGCTGGAACGATGGTTGCACGTCGACAGCGATCTTCCGCCGCTGGTGCGGGCTGGACTTGCGCACTCACAATTTGAGACGATTCATCCGTTTCTCGACGGAAACGGTCGCATCGGCAGGTTGTTGATCGCGCTTTTGATTGAGCATTGGGGGCTTCTCGACCGACCGCTCCTGTACCTCAGCGTCGCGTTCAGGCGCAGTCAACAGGAGTACTACGCGCGGTTGACGGCCGTTCGCGACGAAGGTGATTGGGAAGGCTGGTCCACGTATTTTCTGGGGTGCGTACGTGACGCCGCCGAGGATGGTGTTCGTGTCGCAGAGGCGCTTCATTCCGTCGTGGCACGGGACCGCCGCCGGCTTCTCGCCAGTGAGCACGCAACCGTCGCCGCAATTCGGTTGCTGGACTTACTTCCGTCCAATCCGGTTGTCGACGTCCGGAAAGTGGGCGAGTTGCTGGGAATGACGCCGCCAACGGCCCGCAAGGCCATTGAATTACTTGAAAGCCTCGCCGTGCTTGCTGAATTCACGGGGAGGCTGCGCGGCCGGTTCTATGCGTACCGCGAGTACCTCGACATCCTGACCGGTGACGACTTCTGACCGGTTGGTTCGCCCGCCATGTTGGTCAATGCAGCGTACCGACGGCGTGTCGCTGCTGTGATTCTCACATTCGAACTCAGGGACAAGCCGCTTGACACGCGTACCGGTACGCGATACATTGTTTGGGGTGTGTCGTTCTCTATCAACGTAGTCCCTCATGTCGTCTAGAACAGTAATATTCCGGATAATCGGATAATCCTCGCCCTGAGATGCCGTGCGTAGCGCCCTCCGTCGGACGGAACTCTTCGAAGTCACTCCCCCGGCCCGAGCTCTCGGGATTGTAACTTGCTGTGAATCAGTCGATTGACGAGTAGACTTGGATGTAAGCGAATGCCGTCCGGTACGGCGTCGAGCGGTGTTACCACAAACAGCGCGGGGTAAGTGCCATGGCTATGGAGAAACCGCCCCATCCCGGTATCAGCATCGTCGAGAACTGGCTCGATCCGCTCTGCCTCAACGTCACGGACGCCGCGAGAGTGTTGGGCGTGGCCCGTCACACGCTGTCCAGGGTGCTCAACGGACACGCGGGCATCTCGCCCGAAATGGCGATTCGATTGGAGAAGGCCGGGTGGTCCGATGCCGAGTACTGGTTGCGCAGGCAGACGGCTCACGACCTTCTGCAAGCCCGGCGGCAGGAGGAACGCATTCAGGTCGAACGCTATCAGCCCCCGCCCAGGCTGCGGGAAGGGCATGGCGTCTACAGGAATACCAATATCGCCATGTTTCTGGGCGCCGGCGCGTCGGAAGCGGCCGGTTTCCCTTCGATGCAGGACCTCACCGACCAGGTTGTTTCCGGACGGGGCGTTACCCGGCACGGCGACGGGTGTTTTTACATCAGCGGCGGCGAAGAACCGAAAACCGCGGAAGTAAGATTACCCCTGGGCATGGTGAAGCGACTTCATGAGGAGGCTGAGTCTTACCTTTCCACATACGTCGACCGGAAGGCCAATTACGAGGACATATACTTCCTCGCGCGGCAGGCGCTGGATGATGAGTTGGGCGAGACGGAGAATCCGGCGCTTCGCCTGTTTGTGGAAAGGCTGAGGGCCAACTGGCTGTCACTCACCCAAACAGTCGTGACAAGAGGCGAAGCCGCAGTACATTCATCCCGGACGGGCGTTCCGGACGACCTTTGCGGCTTGTTGGGGGAAACGTGCAACTACATCGCGGACGTCGTGAGGCGAAGCCTTCTGCTTTACCGGCCCGAACCGGACCGCACCCGCCAGTTAACCTTAATTCCGCAAAAGCCGCAACGCGGCACCGCGACGAAACCTTTCGAAACGGGCCGAAATGGTCGTCATGAAGGACATTTTTTCCGTTCACGTACAGTGTCCTGGTGTATCCTGGTAATCAGCAGTTAAATCGCCTTTTTTACTGACACATATTCGAATTAACGTCCTCGAAAAATGAGGAATCAAGGTTAAATGCCGTCGAAACCGCGTGTAAGGCCTTCAACGTAACCTGTATATCGACGCTCTGTCACGATTCCCACGTCGAGGCGTTTTTGAAGGACAGGAACGTTTCGCTCGCCGACGGGTTTGCCGGCGGCGAGGATGACATTTCGCCCTGGAACGGCGATCTCATATCGGAGGTGAAGATTCCGTTCCTGAAATTGCGTGGTTCTATAGACTGGTACCGCTACAGGGACGGGAGAGTCAGACGCATCCCGCCTGATCTGTATCCCCAGCGCATCGAGGTTGACGGCGCCTTTCTGTACGCGGAAGATATCCCGAGGATGCTGCTGATCGGCGCGTTCAACAAGCTTTCGAACGATGGCTCAGGGATATTTCGCGAACTCCTGGACTGCTTCAGGTCGACCGTTGGAAAGGCGAACACAATGGTAATTTGCGGATACGGCTTTGGCGACAGGGGAGTCAACAACGAGTTGATGGATTGGTACGCCGGAAGGGAGGGTCGACGGTTCGTGATCGTCCACCCGGAGCCTGACCGGCTCGCCGAAAACGTGCACGCGACCCTCCGGATACATTGGGAAACCTGGCAAAAAGCCGGCGCGGTCTCAATCATCGAAAAGAGATTCGAAGAAATCGAAGCGCCTGAATTCGTGGAAGCCATCGCTCAGCATGCGTATCATTGAACGACCGAAGAATGGCATTCGACAGTCCAGACCTCGAAGACGGCATCTCCTCTGGGGCTCCTTTCAACCCTTCCGGGGTTTTTTCTATATTGAGGCTAATCGAAGGCTACAGTTCAGCGAAGGGTACGGCGGAAACCGACGGTGCGAGCGGCAAGCGGATGTCTCCCGGATGTATGACGAATCCGGGTCCGGTCCTTGTTTTCAAATCATCCTGAAATGTCCTGATGGCGTTGGCCATGGCCTGGCGGGGTGTGGCGGACAGCTTTACTTCGATGGGGACGAGCCCTTCGCCTGTTTCAACCACGAAATCAACTTCGGTTCCCGCCTGGGTTCGCCAGAAATACACCCGTGCGTCTATTCCACGGTGGGTCAACGTCCGTATGATTTCTGACAGTACCGCGGTCTCCATGATCGCACCGCCCATGGGGCCCGATGCCGCATGGTTCGGGTCTTTCAGGCCGACCAGGTGGCAGAGGGTCCCAACGTCGCTGAAATAGACTTTCGGTGACTTGACAAGCCGTTTCCCGATGTTGGCGAAGTACGGGCGAAGGACGATGACCTGATAGGTGGCTTCGAGTACGGAAAGCCATGCCCTGGTCGTATTGACGGCAACACCGAGGTCGCGTGCGACGTCGGACAGATTCAGCGACTGGGCGCTTCGGGCCGCCAGCACCCGCAGGAAATTCTGAAACAGAGTCAGGTCGCCGACCTGCCGCAGCGCGCGCACGTCCCGTTCGAGATAGGTCTGAATATAGCTTGAATGCCACAGAGAGACATCCCGGTCGGGCTGGGTCGCGAGTTCCGGATAACCGCCGCGAAGAAACTCCTGCCACAATTCACCGAAGCCGGAGTGCGGACTCGCGGATGACCGGCTTTCGCGTTCCCAGACGAGGGGAGCCTGGGGATGCCCTTCGACTTCACGCCTCGACAGCGGCAAGAGTCGGAGAATCGCGGCACGACCCGCAAGCGACTCGGTTATGTTCCGGACGAGCAGCAGATTCTGGGAGCCCGTCAACAGATATTGACCGGCTCGGTTACGGTTTGCGTCGATCTTCTCCTTAATATAGAAGAGCAGATCGGGTGCGTATTGCACCTCGTCGAAGATCGCCGGCGCGGGATACAGTTCCAGGAATCCTCGAGGGTCTTCGGTAGCAGCCGCGCGAACATCCGGTGGCTCTACGGATACGTAGCGGAACTGCTCGCGAAACAGATGTTTAAGGAGTGTTGTCTTGCCGGACTGGCGCGGACCGGTCAGGATGACGGCCGGAAACTCGCCGGCCGCCTTTCTGAGGACAGGTTCAAGAGATCGCGTGATGTAGTGATGGGGCATGACTTGAAAATATGCAATTAGAATGCAAAATGTCAACCGAAAACAATACGCATCCACATCGTGCTGACGTAATGACGGACGATACCTATGCGTTATGCTGACTGGAAACGCGAAGTGGCTGCGTTATGTAGATCTTGCCGGAATTGGGATGCCTTCCTGTTCGCGACCCTGGAACACAGGGTAATGGTGGTGCGGCTGGCGAGGGCTTCTTGTTCGACGACTGCCGGCGGTCTGCGACGTCGCGCAGGCGCAAGAACATAAAATCAAGGTCGAACGGTACGAACCGCAGCCGGTGTGAGCGTTACGCCAATACCGTTACAAAAAGAGGCCCCCTCAATTCAGGGGGCCTCTTTTGTAAATCATCGCGAATCTATCGTTCCCGTTTTCTTCGTCGATGCTCTGCCGATTTTCTTTTCGTTCGCGTCCTGTTCACACATCCATACACTTGATCATGATTGCCTATTGCCAGAAGTTCGACGGTGTCACCGTTGTACAAGGAGAAGGCAAGTCGGAATTTCTGGTCTAACCGAACTGTAAAAGCATTGTCTACTTTTTCTAGGCGTCGTCCCCTGGACAACGCTCCCTTTTCTAATTCACTGAAGACTGCCTCGAATTGACCCTTGATTTCCGGCGGTAGACCTTTGAAGTCTCTCTTGAACCTGGCACTAAAGACCCGGAATGACTTTATGGGAGGTAATTGAAATCCCTGCACTCCCTAGCTCCATAAGGCATCAAGAGCTTCTTTTGCAGAACCATAGACCTTCCCGGAACCTGGCTGTTCTCCGCGATCGAGGATCATAATGCGCCACCTGATCTCTTGAAGCAGAGAGACTATGTCGTATAAATTCCCGTCTGCCTCTCGGAGTTTACCAGCCAATGCTGCATTTGTATTCTCCAGTTGTTTCTGGGAGCAGGTGATGTATTTCCTTGCCTTCTTTTCATCAGCTTCGGAGATCTCAATTTGCTTGATGAGTGTTTCTACGTCTCCGTCCTTACACAACGAACGGTAATCTTCCGGAGTCTCTTCCAAGCACTCCAGGGCAGCTTGAAGATCAGAGATTTTTTCTAGCGATACTGCGTTAATTTCGTCAATAGCTCGTCGAATATCCTGAACAAATCCTCTATCGGCGGACTCGTCCCCAGGGTTACGACCGTCGGTGTAAACCGGCGCAGACTCTGCGACGAAACTATACGGCCTGCCCAAGAGAGGAAGCGTTGCCATATCCACATCTCCAAATAGTCAGGAACGAAACCGATTTTTCGGCTGAAAACAGTTCCGAATTCGTGACAAAATACAGTAGTTTACTTCCAATGTCAATGTCGACAATATCGGCGTGCCCGATTCAGCAAGAGACTATATAGGAAGTACAAATAGCAGGGAATTTTATGTTTTTTTAGGGTGACCTTGCTATCGCGACCCGGTTGGAATTGGTTGGCGGTTTACTATCTATTCTGTCGATCCTGAATTTTGCGATTTTTCCTGATTGGACTTCGCTTCCTCGCTCCATTCCTTCGCAAGCCGGCGGGCTTCGGCGATCTGGGAGGGCGTCATCGAATTCTCCAGGTTGTCGCGTACGACGACGCCCAGGCTGTCTCCGGCAGCGGCGGCCAGGCTGCAATGCGCGTGGGCTTTAACGTCGTCCCGCTCCACGCCCAGGCCCATGGCGTACATCATCCCCAGCTGTGATCGGGCTCGTGAAAACCCCTGGTCGACCGCGAGGCGGAACCACTTGAGCGCCTCGGTATAGTCGCGGGGCACGCCGCGGGCGTTGGCGTACATGATCCCAAGCAGGTACTGCGCGCCGGCGTGGCCCTGGGCCGCCGCGGAGCGATACATTTCGATCGCTTTCTCGAGGTCTCTTCGCACGCCGCGACCGCGGGAATAAGCCGTTCCCAGCTTGAACCGGGCGTCCGCGTGTCCCTGATTCGCCGCGGCACGGTACCATTTGACGGCCTCTGCGTCGTCTCTATTCAGGCCCAGACCCTGGGCGTACATCCATCCGAGGCTGGCCTGCGCGTCGGCATGACCCTGTTTCGCGGCGAGACGCAACAATCTGACCGCTTCAGCGAAGTCCTGCTTCACGCCGCGTGCGCTCGCGTACATGGCCCCGAGAAGGAATTGCGCCTCGGCCTCGCCTTGCAAGACGCGCCGACGCAGGTCCTCCACGCTCCCTTCGCTTTGTTCCGTCGCGAAGCCCGCCGATGCAAGCAGTAGAATCATGAGCATGATCGCCGTTGACCCTATTCTTCGGCCCACCATTTGCCATTCCCTGTAGGCAGACAACACTGTCCATTGCACTATCGAGACGTGCGGGAAGCTGGTTTTAAGGTGGTGAAGATATTTATATCTGTGCATCACAACGCCCCTCCGCCGCAAAGCAGGCAGGTGCATGTGCCAGTGCGGCGTCGCCGTACTCAGCCGCAACCCAAAAAGGTGGTAGTGAATGCGCCCGCTCTTTCAATGGTGTAACCGCTGCCCATCGGGGGATTCGCAGAATGCGTACAGGTCCTTGATCCGGTGTCCTGGCCTGTCGAAGGGACGGCGACGGCTGATGCCAAATGGGGATCCACCCGACTGGAGAGGCGAGCTCAGTACCTCGTCACTGTGGATCGTGTTGTTCGGATGCCGGCATCTGCAAATCGTCCTTGTCCATCATCACGAGCAGCTACAAACCAACGCCGCCCCCATGCCGACTACTATTGTATCGAAATCGGACATTACTGTATCAAAAACGAACACTTTCAAGCCGGCGCTTTTTTCAAGAATCTTATAACCTATTGTTATTTAGTTATTTGATTCTTATGGCAGGATTATTGCTTTTGAGCTACACAACCGATTGATGAGATACACCCGGCAGGTATCCACGACAGTGTGTTCAACGAGCCGAATTAAACGGTCGGTAGGCAGGGCGTTGTCGTCATATTCCTTGCTCTAGAATCTACCTTTGGAGACACCAGTGATCAAGAATCTTCTGATTGTCGCGGTCCGCAATTTGCTACGGCACAAATTGTACACCTCCATAAATGTGGCGGGACTCGCAATCGGGTTGGCGGGTGGCATCTTGATTTTGTTGTACGTCAACCAGGAGTTTTCGGTCGATCGATTTCACACTCTGGGCGACCGGATTTACAAAGTGATTCGGGAAGTGCGCAAAACAACCCGTACTACCTATGAAAGCGGAACCTCAGGTGCGCTCGGACCTGAATTGGAAGCGTCGTTTCCTGAAGTAGAAAAAACCGTACGTATGTGGCAATGGCGCGTGTCCGCACAATTCGGCGAGCGCAAGGGTGAGTATCAGTTTGCGCTGGTTGACGACGGCTTTTTGCGGGTCTTTGATTTCGACTTTATACGAGGCGATCCGGAGATCGCATTTCATACACCCAATTCGGTGGTCATTACCGACGACTTGGCGCACCACCTGTTTGGCGACGATGACCCGATGGACCGTTCTTTCTCAATCGAAAGCACCGTGTTCCCCGGCGAATTCACGGTTGCCGGAATCGTAAAGGAGCCGCATCTCTCGTCAGAACTATATTTTCAGATCCTCTCTACGACGGTAACGCCAGTCGCGGAAGTGCGAGATAAGTGGACAATGTGGCAGCCAATGCTCTCCTGGCGGCCGGTGAAGACTTTTGTACTACTCAAGGCAGGACATGACCCCGAAACCCTGCAAACAAAAATGCAGACGCTTATCGAGCGGTTTATGGGGGATGAAGTTGCGGCAAATTCAGCGTTTCATCTCCAGCCGATTCACCGCATGTACCTGTATGGGGAATCCGATTTCAATCCTGCGGCCGGCGGCCGTATCCAACGGATATACATACTCGCGACCATCGGAATGATCGTGGTCGTGATCGCGTGCGTGAATTTTACCAATCTGGCGACTGCAAGGGCTGTCACCCGAAAGCGCGAAGTCGGTGTGCGAAAAATGGTCGGGGCCCACAGCCCGCAACTGATGGTCCAGTTTTTGGGCGAATCTCTGCTCTTGACCGGCATCGCGCTGTTGATTGCCCTGGCGCTCGCAGATATATCCCTGCCTCTATTCAACCAATTCGCGCAGAGCGATCTGTACATCGATGTGGCAATTATGTCGGCATGTGCGCCGGCAGTTATTGCATTGACGATCTTGGCCGGACTCTCCGCCGGGACGTATCCGGCGTTATTCCTCTCCTCCTTACGTCCGGTGACCGCATTGAAAGGCGGCGCGTTCTCGTTGTGGGGCACGGCGTGGCTGAAGAAGGGACTCGTGGTTTTTCAGTTTGGCATGTCCATATTGCTGGTCATCTGCACCCTTGTCGTTTATCAGCAATTGCGATTTATTGACACAAAAGATATGGGATTTACACGCGATCATATTGTCAGTTTACCCATTTTCGATCATGATGTTCTCGCGGAACCGAATCCGAAAAAACGTCTGTCGGCACGGCACCAGGTGGTGAAGCAGGTATTTCTTGAACACCCCAATGTGCTGAGCGCGTCGTCGGCGCGGTACAGAATTAAGGGATACGGTGGTAGGCCGCGCTTGATCTGGCCCGACGGGGACCGGACAAGAGAGCAGACGATTCGTGTCAACGAAGTTGATGATTCATTCTTTAAGACTTTCGAAGTCACCGTGCTCCGTGGTCGCGCATTCTCACCCGACGTAGCAAGTGATACATCGGAAGCGATGATCCTGAACGAGACAGCCGTGCGCCTGCTGGGCTGGGAAGATGATCCGATTGGCAGACAGATCGAGTCGCCTGCCTTCAAGAACAAGGCTGTAACGATAATTGGCGTTGTGAAAGACTACCACAGCTTGTCACTGAGAGAAGAAATAGAGCCCCTGGGTTATATAGCCCGTTGGGAGTTTTTCCATTCCCTTTACCTACGCATCCGACCGGAAGGGACCGTGCAGACCCTGGCTTTTCTAGAAGCGCAGTGGCATCGCTTCGTGCCGGAGGAGCCGTTCAAATATTACTTCATGGACGAATTCATGGAGTGGATCTACCACAGCGAGAGACGCACCGGAAGAATGCTCGGCGTGTTTTCGTTGCTGGCAATCTTCGTGGCGTGTCTGGGCCTATTCGGACTCTCGGCGTTTGTGGTCCAGTCTCGCACCAAGGAACTCGGCGTCCGTAAGGTACTTGGCGCATCCTCATCACATTTGGTGATGCTGGTCTCGCGTGAATTCCTGTTGCTCGTTCTTCTTGCCAGCGTCGTCGCCTGGCCAATTGCCTACTATCTGATGAGCGACTGGCTATCCGGATTCGCCTATCGGATTTCCCTAAACGTCGTGCCGTTTGTCGTGAGCGCGACACTGGCTCTAATCATTGCATTCGTGACCGTGAGTATTCAGGCAATCCGCGCAGCTCAATCCAATCCGATCGACGCGTTGCGAGATGAATGAAAGAGGGACGGATCAAACCGGTATTCCGAACATCCCTCGTTTTCCCATTCTCGCGATACGGGCTCGGATCCATCTCCCGCTAAAATTTGAACGTGAAGATATCGACCTTGAGCCTCCCCGGTTCGGCTCTGGCATAGTCCAGGGTCTTGAACTTGCCAGGCACGCTGGCCCAGCCTTCGTAGATATTTCCAGCGAAGTAGAAACGCCGCGTTGCGCCGGGCGCTTTGGCAGGACCGCCCGACGTGAACAGGTCGTAAGAACGCTCCGGCGCGCGTGGGGCGGCCTGGTCGCGGCGAGGCACGTGCTCCATAAGACCGTCGCCGTCCACGTCCGCGCGAATCCAATCAAGATGGAGCAGGCGATGGTAGCTGCGGTCAGCGATCATGCCGCGCAACTCGTCGTTGAACCGGGAGACGATCGACTCGGCATCCGGTAGCGACCGGCGCACGGCGACATGAAGCGATCGTGTGATCAGGGGCACCGAGCCGAATGCCAGCCGCGTTCGAGCTGCTTCCCCGTGGTTGCTTACGATGTACTGGATGACAAGTTCGTCCATCAGCGTGTAGTCCACGTCACCGTCGAGGAGTTTTGCGACGCTGTTTTCTTCACTGGTCGAGCCAACAATGATCGGGCCGTCCTTCGCTTTCGCTGCCTCGCCATACGCGTACCCGGCGACCAGGGCGATCCGCTTGCCGGCGAGGTCGGATAGAGAGGCCGCGGACACGTCGCTGCCCTGCCGCCCAACGAGAATCAGGCGGTTTTCAAGATACGGCTCCGAATAAATCAGCACGCGCTCGCGCTCAACGTCCTTCCACACAGCCGCGCTTCCGTCGAATTCGCCGCCCAGCAGTGAGGGCGTCAGCCTGGCCTCGTCCACGATGACCGTTTCGGCAGCGAACCCGATGCGTTCCAGTGCCGCTTCAACCAGATCCAAAGCGAACCGCGGCTGCCCCGGCGCGTTGGTGAACGGCGGCCACGCCGTTGACCCGAACTTCAGGTTCCGAACTTGATCTGCCGCCATTGTCGGCAGGGCGATCATCAGGACCAGCAACAAGCCGACCGTCCATCGGATCCAATAAAAAAGCCAGGATTGACGCACGGCGGGCGATCTTTCCGGTTTCCGTGCGTCGTGCGGCAACACATCGAGTTTCAAATTGCGCCTCATTCTTCACCTGTTTTGTCAATAACACTATTTGTGGTTACTCCAATAACGCACCAGAAAACTAACAACACGTTTCACGAACGCAGAACCAACGTCGCCACGCCGGGTGAACAACTTTGCATTCCCGTTTGGTTGATAATTTCAACACAGAGTCACCGGGAAAATTAGGGAGAGTTTCCGAACAAAGCCAAGACGAACTACTGAGATTGCTGCAAATCTGATAACGTGATCTGCGTCAGGCGTATCTCCGGTGTTCTAGCCTTCTCCGCGACTCGGTGGATGATCGTTCGGATAGCCTCGTCCAGAAATTGTCGTTCTTCCGTCGTCAAATCCTCCGCGATTCCATTGTGCTTTCTGGCTCCACTTGGACCACCCTTTTTTGAAGAAAGTTTCCGGATCCTTTTAAGCACTTTCTTGCTAATCTGGAAATGTTCAGCTGCGGATCCCTTTCCCATATGCATAATGAAAGTATGGCAGAAATATGCCATCCCAGTTATCGGCTCGTGCCCTCTGCGATACCCCATAAAACGATCAAACATCGTCTGTACGTCGGGATTCAGAACGACATTATTTGGTGGTGATGGGTACCTACTAACGACTTTGGAAACAGCAACCGACGCGGATGCCGGTCGGAATGTCACTGGCGATGGTTCTACAATTCCAGGCACACTCGGTTGAGGATTCCGGTCCACAATCTCGGCTCGTTCGAAGTTCAACTTGAAGTAATCAGGCCCGCCGTTCAAGCAAGCATCAAACTCCCAAGTTCGAATATATTCCTCAATGGATCCAAGGGCTTCGTCTTCCTGCGCGTGATGATCTTTCAGGAAAAACGACGCTTTTTTGTCCGCCACTTCAAGACGAAATGCGCTTTCTTCCACAACAAGCGGGTTGGCTTCGTCGTAGTTCACCGTGTTTCCATGCTCAATATTGTAGAATAGAGCGACGACATGGGGGTCGTTCATTGGAATCTCTGTTTCCTGAATCCATGATTAACGAATTGGCGCTACGAGAATACGTATGATTCAAGATTCGTAGTCCATCAAGTCGTTAGTGTAACTGTCGCATTTTGCGACAGTTGTCGTGCATATTGCAACACTTTCGACCCGATGGTCAATGAAAAAAGCTCCCAATGCGTATTGTCATCGGGTTTATTCTTGCCAGGCGCAGCGAATTGCTGACATCTATAGTTCCTGCTACAATAGGGGAGGAAACAACCCCAAGCGTGGACGCTGAGCTCGCCTGGATTGAGCTTGTCGAAATCTCGAAGCACCCGCGTTTCGGTGCCTTTCTGACCTTTCGCCGACCCTTCGACCCTTCGACAGGCTCAGGGACCGCAAGCTCAGGGAGCGGCTCAGGATTCCGTGCCAACGGTGTACAAATCTGTAAACTATAGGGTGCTTCCTGTGATTGGTCAGTAGGTTTATGGTTGGAGACAATCCGGGAGTCTTTTATGAGTGAGACCCGGCTTCCGGGCCCTCGCTCCAATAAAATCCGTCAGGCGCAAGAGGCGAGAGGTAAGAAGACCAAACGGACCCTGCCGGTCTCGTTCCCGGTGAAGTCTCCTTTGGCTTTCTCCCTGAGAGTCTCTCGGTGCGGGAGTATCATCTGGATAAGCTATCTCCACCTCTACCCGTCTTCCCCTCCCAGTTCCTCGAGGCAGGTGTCGACCACGACGTGGCTGGTGGTTGCTTCGGCCGTGATGACACGTGTGGCGCCTGCGGCACGGAGTGAGCTCTCGTCCATATCGTACAGGGTACGGGCGATGACGGGGGTGTCCGGGGCCACGCGGCGAATCGCGCGGACGGCAATCTCGGTTGCGCGGGTGTCGTTAATCGTCACCACAACCAGACGGGCATCCTTGCACCCGAGTTCTTCCAGGACTTCCCGCTGGGTAACGTCGCCGTACACCGCCAGGTCTCCTGCGGCATGCGCCCGGCGGACGTTGTCCACGTTGACGTCAACCGCGACGCAGGCGAACCCCGCGTCCCGGGCCGCGTGGCAGACCTCCCGGCCCGCCCGGCCGTATCCGGCGACGATAACGTGGTCGTTGTGCGGTTCGTGCGTATCGATCCCGGGGGGCTCGGCGTCCAGGATCCGGTTGAGCCACGGAATGCGGGTGACGCCAAGCGCCAGGTGAGGGGCGAGGGCGATGGCGATGGGTGTGAGCAACATGGACAGGATGATCGCGAGCAGGAGGTTATCAGACAATGCGGCGTCCAGGAGGCCGGTCCCCGAGGCCGCATTCAGGAGTACGAACGAGAACTCGCCGATCTGACACAGCGTTGCCGCGGAAAGGATTGCGACGCGGAGTGGTAGCCGGAGGATCAGGCCCATCCCGAGTACGATGACGAACTTTCCCGCGAGAATGATCGCGCAGAGCCCGAGCGTCGGAAGCAGGTGCGCGAACACCTCAGAAATATCCAGCAGCATGCCCACGGATACGAAAAAGAGGCTGGCGAAGGCTTCGCGCACGGGTATCAGGTCTGACATCGCCTGGTGACGAAACTCGCTGCCCGCGACGACCAGACCCGCAAGGAACGCCCCGAGCGCGAGCGATATACCCGCCATGGACAGAATCCACGCAATGCCGAAGCACACGAGAAACACCGTGAGTACGAACAACTCTCTCTCGCGCGATCTGGCAACAAATGCGAGTATGTAGGGCACAATTCGATTGGCTGCAACAAGCACGCCGGCCAGAATGGCGAGACCCGTGGCGGCTACGGCCGCGATTTCCCACGTGGTACCATCCTGACCTGCCAGAAACGGCACGGCCAGGATCATCGGAACCACACACAGGTCCTGGAAGATGAGGATCCCCACGGCAAGCCGTCCGTGCGGCGCGTCCAGTTCACCGCGGCTCGAAAGTCCTCGCAGTACAATGGCCGTGCTGGAGACCGCTACGATGAAACCCAGAAACACGGCAGGCCCTGGCGTCATGCCAAACCAGCCCGCCGCCAGAGCGGTGCAGAGGATCGTGACGGCCACCTGGATACCGCCTCCCAGCAGGATGGCGTTCCACATGCGCCGCATATGGCTGAGCGAGAGTTCCAGGCCGATCCCGAAGAGCAGCAGGACGATTCCGACCTCGGCCATCATCTCCACCTGGTACGTGTCGTCCACCAGACCGAGTGCCGTGGGTCCCGCCAGCATACCGGCAAGAATCAAACCGGCGATCGACGGGATGCCCGCGCGGCGCAGTACCGTTGCCACCAGGACCGCCGAACCCAGTATGATTATGAGGTCCCCGAGAAAATCGATTTCGTGCACGCGCTGTGGTCTCCACGGTTTGTCGAATTAACCTCAACCCGAAAAAACGGCAACGCAGCGACGCGATAAAACCCTCCGATACGGGGCGTTATCGACGCATAGAAGGACGTTTTTTTCCGTTACATCCAGTGACCTGGCGTATCCTGGTTATCCGCAGTTGAATCGCCTCTATCAACTTGCACATGTACGAATTAACGTTCCCGAAGAATTACGAATCAGGGTTCGTCTCCGCCCCTGAATTCAGCGAGGTTACCAGTCTTTGCGGCCGACGTACAGGCTCCGATCGGTCATTGGGAGCGCGACGCGTTGCCCGCCCAACCGGTGCGACTCGATCATGCCCATCAACATCTCCTGGCTCCGGCGAGCGAGGTGGACCGGTCCCTTTGTCTCGCGGTCCGTATCAATCGCCTCTGCGACGTCCGTGATGCCCATCACGGTTCCGGTGGCTCGGGGTACGTCCGGGAACGGCGCCTCTTCAAAGAAGACATGGCTCCTTTTGCGGAGTTGGCATTCCCGGCTGTTGTTGAGGATGCGGATCTTCCCTTCGCTGCCGCAGACCTCGAATTCGGGACCGGTGCCCACCGTGTTATAGCCGTGGACACCATTGGCAAAACGTACGTAGCCACTTGTAATCGCCGGATCGACGTCCAGCCGATTGCCGTCCCAATCCGAATCGCTGCAAACAACCGTTCCCTGGACGAAGTCGACTTCAGGGTCGCCGGCGAGGAAGAGCAGCATATCGGCGGCGTGCGTCAGGCCCCAGAGTGCGGAACTCGCGCCGTATTGTGCGATCGTGCACTGGATATTGCCGATTTCGCCGGCATCCACCAGTTCGCGTACCTTGCGATAAACTGGCATATACCGCCGCTGCGTACCGTAGTTGAATTTGACCCCGTGCCCTTGAACAACGTCGACCATCGCATCCGCTTCCTCCATCGAACAGCATAGCGGCTTTTCGCAGTAGATGCCCTTGACGTCGTTTTCAGCGGCGAAGACCGTGATATCCGCGTGCGGTCCGGGGCGGGTGGCGATGCAGACGATGTCCGGCTTCTCTTTTTCGATCATCTGCCGATAGTCGGTGTAGGCGCGCCCGGCGCCGTAGCGTTGCCGTACGGATTCCGCTTTCCCGGCGACAACGTCTGAAACGGCTACGAGATTGGTTCTGTCACAAGCGACAGCGGCTGCGGCGTGCGAGAACGGTTGCCACAGAAAGCGATCCGGACGGCCTTCGACTTCGTCGTCAATTGTCGCCCCCATCCGTCCGCATCCGATCAGGCAGGCTCTGTAGGTGCGCTGCATAATGTCGTTCCGTCACGCGTAACTGCTTCCAATATGAATCAATGCAATCCGCAACTCCGGCAGGGGAAGGCAGACCATTCAGCCGGCGGATTTTCGGGCCGTTGTGGTACGAACTGCATATCCGCACTCTCTATATATGAAGTAGAAGGTACCAGGTCAATCTCGAAGTTTCACAGGCAACAGGAAACCGCACCGATATCGGATAGAAGCTTGGCCGGCGCATCGTGAAGGGTATCGGTGAGGCATGCCAGGTTTCGACCCGGCGGCGACGACAGCAGCTAACGGCACAATCAAAAAGGTTGCACAAATATGGCGGATTCACTATATCGAGACATGGTCGCTGGCGCACCGAGACCAGTCGAATGGAGGGTAGATCGATGAAATCGGAAAATGTCAAGATCGAACGCGGCAGCGGAAACGTGTTCGCCGATCTGGGACTTCCGGATGCCGACGCGCACCTGCTTAAAGCCGAACTGGTTACGCGGATCGACAGGATCATTCGCCAGCGCGGCCTCAAGCAGGCTGAGGCGGCCGAGCTGCTCGGGCTTTCTCAACCCGATGTGTCGCGCCTGTTGCGGGGCGACTTCACGGAATACTCAATGGAGCGTTTGCTGCGCCTTTTGACAAAGCTGGGACGTAATGTGGATATCGTCATCCGTGAAAACCGTTCGGCGCAACACGGCCGGCTACGGGTCGGAGCGTAAGCCGAAGAGGCGTGATTCACGGTCGCAGATTACTCCTGTCCAACATTGTCTTTTCCAACAGCTATCACGAGATGATCCACCTGTAACCGGAGCGAGGGCAGGATGCCCTCGCTCCCGGGATCGCAAACCACACCGGTGCTAAATCGGTTCCTGTCCTGGGCAGCCGTGGTCGCAGACAGTCCGCCGAATTTCCCGCAAATGACGTAGATTGCGTGTCGGATCTATCAATGGACGATATCTTTTAAGAATAAGGGGACACCCATGAAACTATCCGGTGGATCAAGATCGAAATCACTCGTAACTGAATATTAAAATAGCAGATACGACAAAACCCCGCCGGCAGATTGCCTGCGGGGTCTTTCTATACGACGAGCGGAAAGCAAGCCGAGGCTGATCGGTCCTAATTCCCTGGTCGAATCTCGACGTAC
The DNA here is from genome assembly GCA_965116875.1 of Candidatus Latescibacterota bacterium. Lineage (GTDB taxonomy): Bacteria > Latescibacterota > UBA2968 > UBA2968 > JAAXHE01. Next base: position 5,079,078 of record OZ220733.1, on the reverse strand, counting down.
CGTTCCAGGCGCGTGACCTCGCGGTCGTCCACGTACTTGCCGATTTCACGCCGGAACTGCTCGATGCTCGTATACGGACGATACTCTTCGAACTCGTGGGCCATACGCCTGCCCACGCCGGGGATGGCGAGGATCTCCTCTTCGGTGGCCGTGTTCAGGTCGATGGGCACGTAGACGTATCTCCCCATGCGTTCGATTTCGGCGTCGTCCACGTATTTGCCCATCTCACGCCGCCACTGGGCGATGGCCGTATACGGGCGGTACTCTTCGAACTCGTGCGCGATCCGCTCGCCCACGCCCGGCACCAGGAGCAACTCCGTATTGCTGGCCCCGTTCAGGTTGATCGGAACGAACATCCGCACGTAGAGCTTTTCCGCTTCCTCCCGGCTCAGGTGGCTTGTGACTACCGAGTGCAGCGCTTCCATATCAGTGAAAGGGCGCTGCTGGCGGATCGCACCGGCCAGTTCCTGGCTCATACCGGGGAGTGCGTTCAGTTCATCGGCTCCCGCGAGATTCGGATTGACGACCGCCGCGCCGCCCGCGGCTTTCAATTCGGATCCATCGGATCCGGGCGACTCACGCATTTCCGGGTCAGCGCAGCTCCACAGCAGCGCGAGACACGCGAGCAACGCCCGAAGGCGAGTGAACATCGATCTGTTTCCTTATACGACGATGCCCCGGAGGATGTATCCCGCGGGGCTTCGAATCTCTGGTTCAATTGCCTGCGATGACGATCGAAAAATTGGCTCCGGCGGTAGGACTCGAACCTACGACCTAGTGGTTAACAGCCACCCGCTCTGCCAGCTGAGCTACGCCGGAACCCTGAGTGCCATGAGCGGGAAGAAATTACCACAAGGCGCCTGTGGTGTCAAGCATAAAATCGGTCTTCGCGGCCTTCGGCGACGAGACACAATGTGCCGTACTTTACTACGGTAGAAGGGATATCGGCGGACGTCTTTGTGTTGTCATTCGGCCTTGACTTCAGGCCGGGCGCGGTCTAATTTGAGGCCCTGTCGTTTCGAGACGTCAACCCCTTCGCACGGAGATGAGTTGAATCCGATTGCACAGCGGATTCTGAAGCGGCTGCGGCGTACTGCACGTATCGGAAACCTGACGCTGCCGGATGAGTTCGTGTGGCCCGCGTACGACGGGTTCAGCCTGGCGAACGTGGCGCCTGCCGTATTGCGGCATTTCGGCATCGGCGGGATCCGGTCGCCGGGGCTGGCTGACGACGTCGTGGGCGGCGAACTGGACGGCGCGGAGAAGCTGGTCATCACCCTGGTGGACGCACTGGGTTTTCTGACCCTGTCGCGGGCGATGCAATCGGGCCGCGTGCCCGGGTTCCACGCCCTGGCGGATCGGGGAAGGTTCGCACCGCTCACGTCGGTATTTCCTTCGACAACCGCGGCCGCGCTATCGTCGTTTCATACGGGGCTGCCGCCTGCCGGGCACGGCGTTGCGGGATACAGGATGTACATGCCGGACCGGGGATACGTGGCGAATATGATCCGGCTGAGCCCGGAGGCGGACGAACGGTTCGGCCGCATGCTGCCCAACAGCACGGACGCCCGGGCGCTGCTGGGCGTGCCCACGGTACACAGCCTGCTGATGGCGGCGGGCGTCTCTTCCCGTTGTCTGATTCACCGATCGCTGGCGCACAGCGGCCTTTCGGAGATGCTGTACGACGGCGCCACGGACGTGGTCCCGTTCGTGAACGCGTCGGATATGTTCAGCCAGGTTCGGAGCATGCTCACCGCGGACCCGGGTCGACCGGCGTGTATCTGGTTGTATACGGACACGCTGGACACGATCCAGCACAGATACGGCACAAGGGGGGAAGAACCCGAGGGTGAGATCTACAGCCTGGGCTACTCGCTTGAAAGAGAACTGCTTTCGCCACTCGAAGTGCACGATGTGAGCGCCGCGTTCATGCTCCTTGCCGACCACGGGCATATTCAAGTGGACGAGGAGGACATCGTACAGGTCGCGGAGGTACCTGGCTTAAAGCACCGGCTCGCGGCCCCGCCGACCGGTACGGCGCGGTCGGCGTATTTTCACGTGCGCGACGGCGCTGTGGGGGATGTCATGTCTGCTCTTGAATCCGGGCTGGCCGGATCGGCGTGCATTGTGGAGACCCGGCGCGCGCTCGCCGACGGCCTGTGGGGAAGCGGACCGCGCGCGCCCGAGCTGTCAGGCCGGATCGGCGACGTGCTTGCACTGATGCGCGGCAGCGCCACGCTGTTCCACCCGTACAGGGACGACGCCGTTCCGTCCGATATCGCGGGCGGCCGCCACGGAGGGCTGCACGAGCGGGAGATGTTGATCCCCTTCTTCATCTCGAGGCTGGGCAGACGCCGGTGACACAGGATATCCAAAGGGCATTCAGGCTGTATCGACCCGTCCGCAAGGCCCCCTTCCCGCGGGAAAATGGTTGACGTCGAGCCCGGAAACCGGTAATTTTGTCGGACGTTCAAGTAGATATTCGGTAGACGATTTTCCGCCTGGGTGGTGCGCGCATTGACCGACGCGGACGAAGCCGGAATGGAACTGGCGCTTGCCGAAGCGCGTGGCGCGGGCGATGCAGGCGAGGTGCCGGTCGGCGCGGTGATTCTGTTGAACGGGGAAGTGATCGGCCGGGGTCAGAACCGCATTCTGAGGGACAACGATCCCACGGCGCACGCGGAGATGCTGGCCATCCGGTCCGCCACGTCGCGCACCGGAATGAAGTGGCTCACGGACTGCGTTGTCTGCGTCACGCTGGAACCGTGCGCGATGTGTGCGGGTGCGCTGGTGCTGGCGCGGGTGTCCCGGCTGGTGTTCGGCGCGGACGATCCGAAGACCGGCGCCTGCGGCTCCCTGCGAAACGTGGTCGACGACCCGAGGCTCAACCACCGGATCGACGTTCGTCGATCCGTCCTCGAAGAACCCTGTACGGAGGTATTGAAGCGGTTCTTTCAAGATTTGCGCCGGAAAAACGCGTAACGCGACACCGGAACCCGGTGTCGCGAACGGTTTTCAGGCGTGTCCCCGCATTCGAGCGGAGAGGTGCTGGAGCTGGTTGAACAGGCCGGTCTCGAAAACCGGTGTGCCCTTACGGGTACCGTGGGTTCGAATCCCACCCTCTCCGCCAAATTTCCAATAACAGTCTTAATAATCAATATCTTATGGACAACAATCCTGTCACGCCTCCATTCGCCATCTCTGGCCGCGTCGGCAAGAGCGTGCCGGTTATTGGCTTCGTCGTCGTCGCATGACCGGGTCCGCGTGAGTCCGTTCCAACAGATGGTGCGGTTCTCCGTCAAAGTCTGCCTCGGCATTCCTGTCGTTGTTCATTCCAACACCGACTGATCCAGGGAAACTGGCAAAACCAGTGGATCGAGTCAACGCGGGAGCCTGTCTGAAAACCAGCGATCATGTTACATTTCGGAGCAGGCGGGGTAAATCTGGATTCGCTCGGGAAAAAGTTGCGGATATCAGGCGAATATTGTATCTTAAATAATGAGACAAAGCGGTGTGTTGTGGTCGTGGAGAAAGTGAGACGAACGTCGGCCATCCGCCGCTATTTTTGAATCTCGAACCGCTTTTGTGGAGAGGTGCTGGAGCTGGCTGAACAGGCATGACTGGAAATCATGTGTATCCTTTTTGGATACCGAGGGTTCGAATCCCTCCCTCTCCGCCATGAAACCTGTCCCGTCCCGGCCGGTCTTCCGGCGAGCAACGAAAACTCGCTTCGCGGGTCCGGAAAACCTCCTATGGCGCATTCCATCAAGATAACCGTGGGGGAGATCGAACTGGACGCGGAGCTGAACGATTCCGAAACCGCGTCCCGGATCCTGGCCGCTTTGCCCATCCGCAGCGGGTTCAACACCTGGGGCGACGAGATTTACTTTCAGATCCCTGTTACCGCCCACCCGGAGGACCCTCAGGAAACCGTGGAAGCGGGCGATCTCGCCTACTGGCCGCCCGGCAAGGCATTCTGCATCTTCTGGGGTCCAACTCCCGCCAGCCAGGGAGACGAGATCCGGCCGGCCAGTCCCGTGAACCCCGTCGGACGTGTGCTTTCGGGCGTGGAGGCGCTGAAAGCGGCCTCGCGGGCAGACGGAATATCAATCGAAAAAAGCGATGGGTGAAGAACGGATGTCCTTGTCCTGCTCCTTGCCTGTCGCGTAGTCGACATTTGTGGGGCTGTAGCTCAGTTGGGAGAGCGCCAGAATCGCACTCTGGAGGTCGTGGGTTCGAATCCCATCAGCTCCACCAGGAACACAGCCATCGGCCCTCTGCGGCTGCCGGCTGGTTTAGAAGCTGTATTAAAAATTCCCAGCGGCCTTCGCGCGGCTGCAAAAGCGCCGGTCGGCGTTGGTCAAACCCACCCGTATAGACTAATATGGGCGGGTTTTCCCGCCTTGACCGCCACCTTTTCGCTCGCGCTCGGGAACTCACCGGTAATTTTTACACAGCTTCTTATCAGGTCGTGCTAGACGGGGAAGTAGCGGCGCCCTGTAGCCCGCAATCCGCTATAGCGGGGTTGAACTCCTCGTCTGAGGCTCTTCATTCCGAGACGTGATTCGGAAAGTACGCGGTGTTGATCGCCAGGTCCTGCGCAACGGACGATTGCCGAACCCCGTCAGGACCGGAAGGTAGCAGCGGTAGGTAACCCGGCCCGTGTGCCGCGGGGCCCCCTGGCGGGAGCTTGCACTTTCCGAATACCCCGGTCTGAAAGCCGAAGCGGGGTGCACGGCCTTTTCAGCGTGCCTTCCAGAAATCGTCTTCCTGTTCGTGCGTGTCCGATGGACGGGTGAGAGGCTTGACCCGTATGGCCTATCGTGTGATCGCCCGCAAATGGCGGCCAGAGGTCTTTCAGGACGTGGTCGCGCAGGACCACATCGTCCGGACGTTGCAGAACGCCATTCGATCCGATCGGGTTGTCCAGGCGTATCTGTTCTGCGGCCCGCGGGGGACGGGAAAGACGACGATGGCGCGGCTGTTGGCGAAGGCGTTCAACTGCGAAAACGGTCCCACGCCGGAGCCCTGCGGCAGCTGCGGATTCTGCACGGCGATCGCCGACAACAAGAGCATGGACGTCCTGGAAATAGACGGGGCGTCGAATCGCGGCATCGACGAAATCCGGCAACTGCGGGAAGAAGTCGGATTCGCCGCAACCCGGGGCAAGCGCAAGGTCTACATCATAGATGAAGTACACATGCTCACCGCGGAGGCCTTCAACGCGCTCCTGAAGACGCTGGAAGAGCCGCCTCCTCACGTGGTGTTCGTCCTGGCCACCACGGAGCCGCACCGCATGCCGGAGACGATTCTCTCCCGCTGCCAGCGGTACAATTTCCGGCGGATATCCACCGAGGCGATTGTCGGGCAGCTTCGAAAGATCCTGGGTGCGGAGGAGATCGAATCGGAAGACGAGGCGCTGTTTCTTCTGGCGCGGAAAGCCGACGGCGCGCTCCGCGACGCCGAGAATCTGCTCGACCAGGCCATCGCGTTTACCGACGGGTCCGTCTCCGCCGGCGCCGTAAGGGATCTGCTGGGCGTTATTCCCGCGGACACCTTCTTCGAACTGACGCAGGCCATGCTCGATTCAGACACGGCGACGGCGCTGCGCAAGGTGGGTCTTGTTCTGGACGGCGGCGGCGATGCCGGCGAATTCACACAGGGATTGCTGGAGCATGTCAGGCATCTGCTGGTGGCGCGCGTATCGGACGGGCTGGCAGGCGACGATCTGTCCGAGGCCGACCAGGCAAGATACCGCGAGACGGCTGCGGGATTCCGCGAGGAAGACCTCCTGCGCATGTTGCAGGCGGTTTCCGAACTCGAGTCGAGGATGGGTCGGGTTTCAAACCCCCGGTTCTGGCTGGAACTGACCGTGTTGAAGCTCGTGAAGATGGCGCCCTCCGAGTCCGTCACGGAAGTCATGGCGCGTCTGGACCGGCTCGAAGGCCTGCTGCGTAAGGGCGGGACATCCGTCGCGCGACAGACCGGACCCGCCCCGCCGGCCGACACGGGCCGTGACCCGGCGCCGGCGGTCCCTCACCGTCCTGAAGGTCAAACGTCATCGCCGGACGTCGCCAATGAATCGAAGCAGCCTGTCGTCGACGCTCCCGCGCCACAGCCCGCCGCACCGCCGGCCGAGATGGATCCGTCCCCGGCGCGCAACCTCACAATCGATGACGTGCTGAAGAAGTGGCCGGACCTCGTTGAGTACGTCAGGATGCAAAAGCAGGTTCTGGGGACGTTCCTGGCCGAATGCAGACCCGCGGCGCTGGAGGACCGGAGGCTGGACCTGGTCTTCAAGGCAAACAATATGTTTCACGCCGAGCAGGTGAGGCGCAACGAGGCGTTTCTGGAGGAAGCGACGGCCGAAGTCCTCGGCGTCTCCCTGCGCGTCCGATGCGCATTGGACGAGGCCGAAGCCGGCGACGCGGCGCAGGACGACCGCACGCCGGCCGATGAACGCGTCCGGATGGCGATTGAAATCTTCGATGGAGAGGTCGTGGGAAATTAGTTCCACCAGGGGAGGGCGCAATGGCGAAGGGCATGGCGGGAATGATGAAGCAGGCCCAGAAGCTGCAGGCCAGGCTGGCGAAGGTACAGGAGGAACTCGCGTCGAAGGAGGTTGAGGGATCCTCAGGAGGCGGCATGGTGGTGGCGCGGGCAAACGGACAACAGCATATTGTGGGCATCCGCATCAACGCGGAGGTCGTGGACCCCGATGACGTGGAGATGCTGGAAGACCTGATCATGGCCGCCATTCAGCAGGCCCGCGAGAAGGCGCAGGAATTGGCCGACCGAGAGATGCAGAGGGCAACATCGGGCATGTTGCCGCCGGGCGTCAACCTGGGTCTGTAGGTGCTGGCCGCCGCCAGTGTTCTGTCCCGGTGCGGAGATGCGGTCCGGGTATCCGTTTTCGAGGAGAGTCAGGATGGCTTCCAATGCCATCGATCGGCTGGTGGCAGGGTTGGGGCGGCTGCCGGGCATCGGCGAAAAGTCCGCGCGGCGAATCGCACTCGACGTTTTGACCTGGAAGAATGAAGACGTACGCGCGCTGGCAGATCTGCTGGTGGAGGTGAAGACCCGTGTCCGGACCTGTGGCGCGTGTTTCAACATTTCGGAGAGCGACCCGTGCCCCATCTGCGGGGATGAGCGGCGGGACCGGTCTCAGTTGATGGTGGTGGATTATGTCGGCGACCTGCTGGCAATGGAACGTATGCAGGCGTATCGCGGCCTGTATCACGTCCTGGGCGGGCGGATTTCTCCTCTGGACGGTATCGGGCCGGAGGAACTGAACATTCAACCACTCGTTGCGCGGCTGAACGGCGGCGGCATTCGCGAGGTCATTCTGGCGAATGGTCCCACCGTCGAGGGCGACGCGACCGCGCAATACCTCAAGCAGGTCCTGGCAACGCACGACGTCATTGTAACGCAGATCGCCAGGGGCCTTCCCGTCGGCAGCGATCTCGCCCTCGCCGACCAGGTTACGCTCTCCCGTGCGCTGGATGGACGCAGAGAACTATGAACCGTACCGACACACTCCGCGGCAGTTCACAGGGGATCCGGCTGCCCAAGCCGCAGCCGGCCGACCGCATGGTCACGTTTCCCAATTTTCTGACGGGCCTGAGGATTGTCCTCACCCCCGTCTTTCTGGCGCTGATTTTTTCGGACAGCGGATTCAACAAGATTCTGGCGCTGCTTGTTTTCACCGTGGCCTCGCTGACCGATTTCTTCGACGGCTGGTTCGCGCGCCGCGACAAAACGGTAACCAGCCTCGGACGGTTCATGGATCCGCTCGCCGACAAGCTGCTGGTTTCCTCCGCGCTCATCTCCTTCGTACTCCTGGGGATGGTGGAAGCATGGCTCGTGGGCGCCATGCTGATCCGGGATGCCGTGATTACCAGCCTGCGTGTGTACGCGATCCGCAAGGGACGTCCGGTAGTCACGTCACGACTGGCGAAATGGAAGACCATGCTGCAACTGGTGCTGGCGTTCGGCATCCTTGTGTTCATCAACGTTCGCGTAATCACCGCGGAGCTGACCTCTCAGCCCCTGGTGCTGGTGGATTCGGGTTCGCAGATGGTGTTGAACGTCCTGGTAGCGGCGGTTACCCTGCTGGCGGTCGTGTCGGGTGTCCTCTACCTGGTGGAGCATGGCCGTGACGCGGCCTGAGCGGGGGATCGGAGGCCGCTGACTTGAATCCGTGGACCCGGCTGCTTGCCACCGGCTTTTTCTCCGGATACGCACCGGTTGCGCCGGGCACGGCGGGCACGGCAGCGGCAATGGTTCCGTACCTGGTGGCCGGTACCCTTACGCCGGGGTTCGGAGCCCTTTCGTGGGTCCTGTTTCTCGTCCTGGTTTTCGGGGTGGCGGTTTATACCGCGTCCCTGGGTGAACATGTCTGGGGCCCGGATCCCGGGCCGGTCGTTATTGACGAGTTTGTGGGGTTTTATGTCACGGTAGCCTTCCTGCCGTTGTCACCTGCGGTGGGGGTTGCCGGATTTTTTATTTTCCGGGCGCTGGATATCCTGAAGCCGCCGCCGGTGCGCGCTTCGGAAAAGTTGCCTGGTGGATGGGGCGTGGTAATGGACGATGTGATCGCGGGGATTTACGGAAATCTACTGATACGCGCCGGGTTGTCCCTGTGGAGCGGTTGACACGTAATGGCGACGCTTCGCGCATTTGTGGCCGTCGATTTTCCCGCGTCACTGATCCCGGTCTGTCAGGCCGCAAGACGATTCCTCGCGGACGTGGACGCGCGGCTGAGATGGGTGCGTCCCGAAGGCGTGCATCTCACCCTCAAGTTCCTGGGTAACGTGGAAGTTGCGTGCGTGCCGGTCGTTCTGAAGGCAATGCGCGAGGTGGCCGGTCACACGCCTCCGATGGCGTTGCATACGTCGGGGGTGGGCGCGCCGAATCCGCATCGGGCGCGGGTGGTCTGGCTGGAAGTGGGCGGGGAGACGGCAATTCTGGACCGGCTGAAGGCGGACCTGGAGGACGCCATGTTCAGGATCGGGTTCGAAAGAGAGGAACGGCGGTTCCGTCCGCACCTGACCCTCGCCCGCGCAAGAAGGAGGGCGGTGCAGTTGCCTTCCGGATTGACCGGGGCCGTCCCGTCCGCGCACTTTAAGGTGGACTGTTTGTCATTGTACAGCAGTGAGTTACGGCCCGGAGGCGCCGTCTATACCGCGCTGGGTCACGCACGGCTTTCCGGGTCGCCGGGGCGGGGTTGACCGGCCCGGGAGGCAGGCGCCGCGGGATGGATTTTTCCGGACGGGCAGGGCTTGACTTCCCGTTGGACTGCGGATATATTATATTTTCGATCACAATACCCGCCCAGGTTTTTCTTCCTGCAGTTTCCGCAAACTACAGACTTGATTCATATACAAATGTTCACTATATTTGGTGACCACACATGTTGCGGCGCAGAGAATCGGGCTCCTCTAGCAGTCCGTTGATAAAGTCGCTCCGCCTGCCCTTCAGTGAAGTCTTGGCAGGCAGGCGAGGCCGAGCCATTGTGGCCGAAGACAAGGCGCGCGACCGAGTCCCATCCTTCGATTCGGCGAGGGAGCGCAACGCAGGTTTTCGACCGCAAGGGCCGGCCGTAGCCCGGATGGACTTTTTCAACGGGCTGCCAAGGGCCGTGGGCTGCGCCATGATCCAACAGGTCAATTCAGTCAGGAGGGGCAGGCAATGGCGAAGTCCAGGGGCGCCGGCAAGGAAAAGGCCATCGATCTGGCCATTTCGCAAATCGAGAAGCAGTTCGGGCAGGGTTCCATCATGCGGCTGGGCGGCGAAGAGGGCGGGCAGGTGGCCGTCGAAGTAATTCCAACCGGCGCTCTCGCACTGGACGTCGCCCTCGGCGCGGGTGGGGTCCCGCGGGGGCGGGTCGTCGAGATTTACGGTCCTGAAGGATCCGGCAAGACCACACTGACCCTGCACGTTATCGCGGAAGCGCAACGGAAGGGCGGAACCTGTGCCTTTGTCGATGCGGAGCATGCGCTCAACGTGGAACTTGCCGAGCGGATCGGTGTCGATCTTGAAAACCTCCTCATCTCGCAGCCCGATACCGGGGAGGAGGCCCTGGAAATCACCGACACGCTCGTGCGCAGCGGCGGGTTCGACGCGGTGGTGGTGGACTCCGTCGCGGCGCTCGTGCCGCGTGCGGAACTCGAAGGAGACATGGGCGATTCCCACGTGGGCCTGCAGGCGCGGCTGATGTCTCAGGCCCTGCGCAAGCTTTCCGGATCGATCAGCAGATCCAAGACATGCGTAATGTTCACCAACCAGATCAGGATGAAGATCGGTGTGATGTTCGGCAATCCGGAAACGACCTCGGGCGGAAACGCGCTTAAATTCTATGCGTCCGTACGCATGGATATCCGACGCATTGGCGCTATCAAGGATGGGCAGGAAGTCACGGGCAACCGGGTCCGTGTCCGGGTTGTCAAGAACAAGATGGCCGCGCCGTTCAAGGAGGCGGAGTTCGATCTGATGTTCGGAGAAGGCATTTCGAGAGAGGGCAGCCTTCTGGATATCGCAGAACTTCACGGTATTGTCAGCAAGAGCGGTACCTGGTTTTCCTATGGCAGCGACCGCCTTGGGCAGGGGCGGGAGAACGTAAAGAACCACCTGAAGGAACAACCGGAGCTCGCCGCGGAAATCGAATCCCGGGTGCGCGAGGCCGTGGGTCTGGCGGATAACGGCACGGCGGCGTCGGGCGACGACGCCTGAGACGCATCGGGCGGGGCACGCGGCCGGGCGTCTGGCGCGGCCCGAGCCCCTGTACGCCGGGGAGTTGGCATTTCCAGCCATCGAGGTGCCGCGGATGAAACCGAGTTCCAGTTCGCCGACGGATCGCCCGAACACCGCCGAAAAGGCGAAGAATGCGGCGTTTCGACTTCTGGGCGCGCGCGCGTATTCGTGTGCGGAAATGAGAGAAAGGCTGCGCCGCCGCGGGTTTCAGGATCCCGTGGTTGAGCAGACCCTCGACGAACTGCGGCGGCTGAAGCTGGTCGACGATCGGGATTATGCCCTTCGTTTCGTACAAGAGCGTATGCGAATCCGGCCCGCGGGGCGGGGGCTGCTCCGTCACGAGTTGAAAAAACGAGGCATCGACCCTGCCACGGCCGAGGACGTGCTGGACGAAACGTTCGAAGGCGTCGATCCCGAAGTTGTCGCCCTGGATCTTCTGAGGTCGCGCAGGAGGCACTACGACGGCGTGGACCGGCGGAAAGCGCTTTCCCGCATGTACGGGTTCCTGGGGCGCCGCGGATTCGGGGCCGTGGCGCAAGCGGCCGCGGAGAGGGCCTGGGTGGAATTCAGCGAAAGCGGTCACGACGGCGCGCCGGGTTCGTGAGCCGGAACCGGCCGGGTCCGGCGTGTACCTTTGTCAATGCGTATCAATCCATGAAATCTTCAGCCGACATCCGTGATGAGTATCTTCGGTTTTTCGAAGACAGGGGCCATACGATCGTGCCGAGCGCGCCCGTGGCGCCGCAGGAAGATGCCACCCTGCTGTTTACAAATGCGGGGATGAATCAGTTCAAGGACGTGTTTCTGGGCACCGGCCGCCGGGATTACAGCCGGGCGGTGGATACCCAGAAATGCATCCGCGTATCGGGGCATCACAACGATCTTGAAGAGGTGGGCTTCAGTGCGCAGCACCATACGTTCTTCGAAATGCTGGGCAACTGGTCGTTCGGAGATTATTTCAAGCGCGAGGCCATCGCATGGGCCTGGGAACTGTTGACCGAGGTCTGGCAGTTGCCCAGGGACCGGCTCTGCGCCACGGTATTCGGCGGGGACGCCGCTGACGGACTGGCGGCGGACGAGGAGGCGGAAGCGCTCTGGGCGGAGGTGACGGACCTCCCCGCGGAACGGGTGTTGCGGCTCGACAAGACGGACAACTTCTGGCAGATGGGCGAGACCGGTCCGTGCGGTCCGTGTTCGGAGGTGCACTACTATCTCGGTGACGATCCGGCGTCGTGGTTCCGCGAGGTTCCGGACCTCGACGGTCCGGATACGTCGGAAATCTGGAATCTGGTCTTCATTCAGTTCAACCGGGATGCCGAAGGCGTACTGCATCCGCTGCCCGACAGACACGTGGATACCGGCCTGGGGTTCGAGCGCGTCTGCACCGTGCTCCAGGGGGTGGAATCCACTTACGATACCGATCTGTTTCAGCCAATTCTCACCGCAATCAGCGACGTTACCGGGAGATCATATAACGACGAAAACCGGGTGGCGATGCGGGTTATCGCCGACCATATCCGTACGCTCTGTTTTGCAGTAGCGGACGGAGTGCTGCCATCCAACGAGGGGCGGGGGTACGTGCTGCGGCGTATCCTGAGGCGGGCGGCGCGATACGGTCGCACGCTGGAGATGCACGATCCGTTCATTCATGGGCTGGTGCCCGTTGTCGTGCGCGTTATGGGGAACGTGTTTCCCGAAGTGACGGAGCAGGCCGACCACATTTCCCGGGTCATCCGGTCGGAGGAAGAAGGGTTCGGGAAAACGCTCGACCGGGGGCTGGAGATGTTCGAGGTGGTTTCCAACGGGGGAAAAGTCTCCGGACGGGACGCGTTTCGCCTGTATGATACCTACGGTTTCCCAATCGATCTCACGCAACTGATGTGCACGGAGCGTGGGCTGGAGGTGGACCTGGACGGGTTTGAGGCGGAGATGGCCGCCCAGCAGGCGCGGTCGCGGGAAGCGGGGCGGCGGGTCTTCGCGTCCCAGGAGGCGGTGTCCGACGATTTCCTTCCGTCGGAACATTCCGTGTTCGTCGGATACGATCGCCTGACGCTCGACACCGTCGTTGCGGCGCACAAGGCCGTGGAGGACGGCAGGGTGGATGTCTACCTGAAGGAGACGCCGTTCTACGCCGAAGCCGGAGGGCAGGTGGGAGATCGGGGACGGATTCAAAATGGAGATCTGGAGGTTCTGGTCGAGGAGACTTTCCGGTCGGGTGAGGGCATTGTGCACCGGGGGCGCCTGATGCGGGGTTGCGCCGGCGCGCTGGAAGGCGCACACGTTGAGGCGCGGGTTGACGCGGGGCGACGGATGGAGACCGCCCGAAACCACACCGCCACCCATCTGCTTCACGAGGCCCTCCGCCAGGTACTCGGCAACCACGTGAATCAGGCCGGGTCGCTGGTCGCGCCGGACCGGCTGCGGTTCGACTTCAACCACTTCGAGGCCGTTACGCCCGCGCAGCAGGACAAGATCGCCCGTATCGTAAACCGGGTGATCCGCCGGGATCTCAAGGTAAACACCGGTATGGTGGGTCTTGAAGAGGCGCGACGTAGCGGCGCCCGGATGTTGTTTTCCGAAAAATACGGCGATATCGTGCGGACGGTGCGGATTGGGGACTTCAGCCTCGAGCTGTGCGGCGGTACCCACGTGGGATCGACGGGTCAGATCGGCATGCTCCAGCTGACGGTCGAGACGGGAACGGCTGCCGGCGTTCGACGGGTGGAAGCAGTCACCGGTGCGGGTGTCGAGGCGCTCATCCGGAAACAGAGGTCCACCCTCGCCGCGCTGGAGGAAATGTTGAGCGAGGAGGCCGACGCGCTGCCCGATCGCGTCGAGCGGCTGATCTCCCGGGGCAAGGAACTCGAGCGGACGGTACAATCCATTCGCAGCGCATCGGCCGGGGAGCAGATGCGCGACCTGGCGGGCGCCGCGGTGGAGGTGGACGGGGTCCGTGTGGTGGCTACCGCCGTCCAGCCGGCGGACATGGAGGCATTTCGGGAAATGGGCGACCGGCTCCGAGAGACCCTGGGATCGGGCGTGGGCGTTCTGGGTGCGGCGCTGAATGGCAAAGCCTCACTGATCGCGGTGGTGACGGACGACCTCATCCAGCGGGGCGTGCAGGCGGGCAATATCGTCAAGGCGGTGGCTGAGCTGGTGGGCGGCGGCGGTGGTGGACGACCCCATCTTGCGCAGGCGGGTGGCAGGCATCCTGAAAAGATGTCCGACGCGCTTGCCCGGGTTCCTGAGATCGTCCGGTTACAGTTGGGAAGGTAGATCGCACCCATGTCGACATACGAACACCTTAAGTCGGTTCTTATGAAACAGGGTACGGGATTCCTGTGCCTCCTGGATCCCGATCGGATGGACAAGCAGGACCTGGTTCACACGGCGGAGATGTGTGCGGAAAACGGTGCTGACGCCCTGTTGATGGGCGGCAGTTTTCTGCTGTATACCGATTTCGACAGGGTGGTGAGAGAGGTCAAGCGCGCAGTCGGGCTACCCTTGTTGATTTTTCCCGGTCCCGACATGAACCAGGTCTCGTCGGCCGCAGATGCGATTCTCTTTCTATGCATGGTGAGCGGGCGAAACCCGGACCTGCTGATCGGACAGCAGGTCAAAGCGGCGCCTATTGTCAAGGCATACGGTCTGGAGGCGATTTCAACCGGGTATATGCTGGTGGATTCCGGTCGGCAGACGACGGCTGAGTATATCAGCAATACCAAACCGATGCCCGGAGACAAACCGGATATTGCGACCGCGCACGCGTTGGCCGCCCAGTACCTAGGCATGCAATGTGTCTATCTGGATGCGGGCAGCGGCGCCGAACGGATGGTTTCCGACGAAATGATCGCCGCGGTTGCGGGTAACGTGTCCATACCGGTGATCGCGGGTGGAGGCATCCGGGAGCCGCGGGATGCCGGCGCGAAGGCGGCGGCAGGCGCCGATTTCGTGGTGGTGGGCAGTATACTGGAAGCAAAACGGGACCCTGCGCTGGTCCGAGAGTTCGCCGGGGCCGTCCACCGCGGATAGGAGCTGCAGGCCGGATAACCGGATCAACGTAACCGCCGGGAAGGACGCTGGCGGTTTTTGTTTCGATCCGGGGTGTCGGGGGCGTGCAATGGGTGACCGGACGCGCGTGGAAAGGCCCGGCAGCGCTTGACAGGGTGACTGGATTTAGATAGATTGTTAGCTTCCGACAGGGATTATCATAACGGCTCGAACAGGTTATGGCGGAACGAGAAGCCACGGTGAAAAACAGGTTGGGTATCCATGCGCGGCCGTCGGCCCTTCTTGTGCAGGCGGCCGCAAAGTATGTATCGGAGATTACCCTCATCAAGGACGGGCTCGAGGTCAACGGGAAGAGTATCATGGGCGTTATGATGCTCGCGGCGGAGACGGATGCGAATATCCGGGTCCGGGCCGCGGGTCCGGATGAAGAGGAAGCCCTGGACGAAATTGTGCGGATGATCGAAGGCGAATTCGACTGAACGGGCACACTGTCGCGTGTAAGGTCCCAAACCGATGAAGGTACTGAAGGGCATCCAGGCATCGAACGGCATCGCCATCGGACCGGTTTATCTTCACGACCCGGAGGAGCCGTGGGTCGACTACCGGCGAATCCGGGAAGATGAAGTCGACGGCGAAGTGCGGAGGTTTCTGGATGCGGTGGCTTCCGTGGCGGAAGACCTGAAGGCCACGCGGGTTCGTGTCGAGGAGAAGCTGGGCCCGGACCACGCCCAGATATTCGACGCGCATCTGATGATTCTGGACGACGCGGCCCTGCGTGACCCCACCCTCGCATCGATCCGGAAGGATCGGGTGAACGTGGAGTACGCGTTCTGGCTGACCCTCCAGAAGGTGCGACGCCAGTTCGACGCCATCCAGGACGACTATTTCAGGGCAAGGCGCGCGGATATCCTCGACGTGGAGAGGCGGGTACTCTCCAGATTGTGCCGGCGGGAGGACTCGCTGCTGGAACGGATGACCGCCCCCGCGATCGTGATCGCGCACGAGTTGACCCCCTCCAATGCGGCGCGCCTGAAGCGGGACAGCGTGCTGGGCATGGTCACCGAAGCGGGCGCCGCGACGTCGCACGCGTCGATTATCGCGCGGGGGCTCGAGATTCCGGCGGTCGTGGGGGTCGAAGCGGCCTTGGCGTCGGCCGAACCCGGCGATACGGCCATTGTGGACGGGAACCGGGGGCTGGTCTGTATCCGGCCCGATCAGGACACACTGAGCCGGTACCGTGCCGAAGCCCGCCGGTTCACCGAATTGCAGAAGGGTCTGCTCCGGTTCACCGATGTGCCCGCCGAAACCCTGGACGGCGTTCGTGTGTGCCTGCAGGGAAATATAGAACTGCCCGAAGAGGGGCGCTCCGCGCTTGCTTACGGCGCGGAAGGCATCGGCCTGTTCCGAACGGAATACCTCTATCTCGCGGGGTCCAGTCTGCCGGATGAAGACGAACAGGCGGCCGCGTACACCCGGCTTGCGGAACAGATGGCGCCTCATCCGCTTGTGGTACGCACGCTGGACCTGGGCGGCGACAAGCTCGCGCAGGCATCCAATGGCGCAGAAGAAACCAATCCTTTTCTGGGTTGGCGCGGCATCCGGCACTCTCTGGCCAACAGAGACCTCTTCCGGGTTCAGTTGAGATCCATCCTCCGGTCCAGCGCGCACGGAAACGTGAAGCTGATGTTCCCGATGATATCGGGCGTGGAAGAACTGCTCGAGGCCAGGTCCGTGCTGGCCGAGGCCCGCGCCGAATTGAAACGGTCCGGCGTGCCGTTCGACGAAGAATGCGAGGTGGGCGCGGTCATCGAGGTGCCGTCCGCGGCCGTCGTGGCCGACCAGTTGGCGCGCGAGGTGAGTTTCTTCAGTATCGGGACCAACGATCTAGTCCAGTATACCCTCGCGGTCGACCGGGGCAACGAACGGGTGGCCTATCTGTACGATCCGTATCATCCCGCCGTATTGCGAATGATCAAATCCGTCGTGGACGCCGGGCACCGGCACGACATTCCGGTCACCGTCTGCGGAGAAATGGCCGGAGACCCGCACAGTTGCGTCCTGTTGATGGGCATGGGGGTGGATGGATTCAGCGCGGGTCCGCGTATGGTTCCGGAGATCAAACAGGCGATCCGATCGGTCACCATGGAAGAGGCGAAGGCGATGGCGGAACAGGCGCTCGCCCTCCCCACCCGCGGCGCCATCCGGGAATACCTGCACGGTGCTCTGACCCGGATGCAGGCTCCGCGCAAGGCGCCGGATGAATGGGTAGAGGAGCCGGCCGGAATCGAAACCTAAGCCGGTCGTTCACCCGGTCGGTATTGCGAGAAATCCGATTTTCAAAGGTCGTCCCCGCGGCCCGAATATCCGAACGAAACATTTCCTGACCCGCACGACTGGAAAGGGAGCATATATGCGGCGCCTGTTCACCTCGGAGTCCGTGTCCGAAGGGCACCCGGACAAGATTTGCGATCAGATTTCCGATGCGGTCCTGGATGCGATGCTTGAAAAAGACCCGCGGTCGCGCGTCGCGTGCGAGACGATGGTAACCACGGGCCAGGTGATCGTATCGGGCGAGGTAACCACACAGGCCAGCGTGAACATACAGGAACTCGTGCGATGCGTCATTCGGCGCATCGGGTATACGGACTCGGCGTACGGATTCGACTACCGGTCCTGCGGCGTGCTGCTCGCACTCGACACCCAATCACCCGACATCTCCCAGGGCGTGACAGAGGGTGAAGGTCTGCATGAAGAGCAGGGCGCGGGAGACCAGGGCATGATGTTCGGTTATGCCTGCCGAGAGACCCCGGAGTTGATGCCCATGCCCATTATGCTGTCACACAAGCTGGTGATGGCTCTGGCTGAACTGCGCCGCAGCGGCGCGCTTCCCTATCTGCGGCCCGACAGCAAGTCGCAGGTGACCGTGGAATACGAGGGCGACAGGCCGGTGCGCGTGCATACGGTCGTGATTTCCACCCAGCACGATCCCAACGTGGAACATGACCGCATCTGCCGCGATATGAAGCAGCATGTTGTACAAAAGGTTATCCCCGAGCGTTATCTGGATGAGGACACGGTCTGCCACATCAATCCAACCGGGCGGTTCGTGGTCGGCGGACCCCACGGAGACACGGGATTGACCGGACGCAAGATCATCGTGGATACGTACGGCGGTGTGGGGCGGCACGGGGGCGGGGCGTTTTCCGGAAAGGACCCCAGCAAGGTCGACCGGAGCGCGCACTATGCCGCGCGGTACGTAGCGAAGAACGTAGTGAAAGCCGGGCTTGCGAGCCGGTGCGAGGTGCAGTTGGCCTATGCCATCGGCGTGGCCGAGCCGGTGTCCATCTTTGTGGATACCTTCGGCACGGGCACACTCGACGACGCGGATATCGCGGACCTGGTCCGCTCGCATTTCGAGCTGAGGCCGTCCGGCATCATCCGGGCCCTGAATCTGCTTCGCCCGGTGTACGAACGCACCGCCGCCTACGGGCATTTCGGGCGGACGGAGGACGGATTTACATGGGAACGAACGGACAAGGCGGATGCCATCAAGGCGGCCGCGGGGAAGCTCGCATAGCGGAGCATCTGCCGGCCGTCCGTTGAATTGCGTTTTCCGCCGGCAAAGACACGCCCGGATGCGGATGGAGAGGAGACTGAAGTGGGTTACGAGGTAAAGGATATCGGTCTTGCGGAGCAGGGATTCAGAAACATCGAATGGGCCGAGAAGCAGATGGGCGCCCTGTTGAAGATACGGGAACGCTTCGAACGGGAAAAGCCTCTCGCGGGCTACCGGATCGGCATGGCGCTCCACGTCACCAAAGAGACGGCGGTGCTGGTGAGGACGCTGCGGGCCGGCGGCGCGACCGTGTCCATAACCGGCTGCAATCCGCTTTCCACGCAGGACGACGTGGCGGCGGCGCTCGCGGCCGAGGACGTCGCGGTCTACGCCTACAAGGGAGAGACGCGGGAGGATTACTACCGGTATCTTCGCGCTGTCATCGAAACCCGGCCGCACGTGACGATCGATGACGGTTGCGATCTGGTCAACGAGGTGCACACGAATTACGCCGATCTGATCCCGGAGATCGTTTGCGGCTGCGAGGAGACCACAACCGGCATCATCCGCCTGCGTGCGATGGAGAAGGACAATGCGCTGAAATACCCCATCATTGCCGTTAACGATTGCGATACCAAACACCTGATGGACAATTTCTACGGCACGGGGCAGTCGGCGCTGGACGGCGTCGTGCGGGCGTCCAACCTGCTGATCAGCGGAAAGGCGGTCGTTGTCGTCGGCTATGGCAGTTGCGGAAAGGGCGTGGCGTCGAGGGCGCGGGGACTCGGAGCGGAGGTCATTGT
This sequence comes from Candidatus Latescibacterota bacterium, assembly GCA_965116875.1. Lineage (GTDB taxonomy): Bacteria > Latescibacterota > UBA2968 > UBA2968 > JAAXHE01. The sequence goes on along the minus strand of OZ220733.1, from coordinate 5,059,956 downwards.
TACGGAAGTGGACCCGTTTCGCGCGCTGCAGGCGCGGATGGACGGGTTCCGGGTGATGCAGATGGCGCACGCGGCGGGTATCGGAGACCTGTTTGTCACGGTCACCGGCAACAAGCACGTGATCAGCGCGGAACATATGCGGGACATGAAGGACGGCGCGGTGGTGGCCAATGCCGGCCATTTCGACCTGGAAATCGACGTGGACGGGCTCGAGGCGATGGCGGAAAACAAGGAGGAAGTGCGGCCTTTGTTTCACGAATATACCATGAACGGTCGCTCGCTGTTCCTGTGCGGCGAGGGTCGTCTCGTGAACCTCGCGTGCGCGGAGGGCCATCCGTCCACGGTGATGTCGCTGTCGTTCTGCGATCAGGCCCTTGGGGTTGAATACGGCATCAGGAACGCCGATTCACTGGAACCCAGGGTGTACCGGTTGCCCGATGAGATCGACCGCGAAGTCGCCCGGCTGCAACTGGAGGCGATGGACGTACAGATCGATTCGCTGACCGCCGACCAGGAGCAGTATCTCGGTTCCTGGCAGGAGGGCACATAAGCCGGTATTCCATCCGGTAACTGGAATATTATAAAAGATCGATTGCTGAATCTGCGGTCCGTGCCGGAGCGACGTCCGGCTGCTGGAGCGCAGGCCCCGGTCAGCGATTGGAAAGCCCCCGGAGATGGGTCTCCGGGGGCTTTCTATATCCCTGTGCATATTCGAGCGGAAGGGACCGAATCAAAGATTGAATCTGAGTCTGACCGAAAGGGTCCAGGCATCGTCGGACCTGTCCAGGCGGCGTGCGACGTTCAGCCGGAGGAGTTGCCGCGGTAGCGCAATGCCGAGACCGGTACTCGTCTTGATGGATGGCACGTTCAGTTCTCCGAATCCAGCGAACAGGTGGGCGGATTCCGGCATCAGCCGGGTCCAGCCCGCATCCACAAACAGAGTAAGGTTGAGCAGATCGAATCCTCTGACGGGGATTTTTGGAAGGACGTCGCCGCGGAAGGCGTACTCGACGTTGAACAATACCAGACGGTTGGCTCTGAACTCCCTGATGTCGTACCCGCGCAGGGTGCCTACGCCGCCCAGGCCGAAAAGAAACTGCGGCGCCGTGCTTTGCCGGGTACTCAATCGTGCCCGGACAATCAGTCCCTGCCTGCCGAATTTCGCCTTTAGATAGCGCTTGCCCTCCAGGGTGAGCCCTTGGAAGGCGATATCCCGAACGCCGTGCTCGTAGCGCAACCTTCCGTACCAGGCATTGCGGAAGAGCGGGCTCCTGACGCGTGTATCAACCACGATGCCGGCGTGCAGTAAGCCGACGTCGCCGGGTCGGGCAGGCGGGTTGAATCGAAAGGGGCGGCTCCTGAAGAACAGGCTCCATGCGGCCCTGACCGGCATCGGCTCGCAGCGGTATGCGGCCACGCCACCGAAGAGAGTAAGCCTTCGCTTCCTTCTGACGGATAAATTCGCTTCAAATCCGTTTTTCGCCCGGTAATAGTCCCGGTGGTCCCATTTGAAAAGGAGACCGAACACGCTGTTTTCGGTGGTGCCGACGATGCCCCGGTCGGGCGAATCGGATCTGTCGAAAACAGCGGCGTTCAGGCGGATTTCCCGACCACGGTATGCCACGCCGGCTTCCCACCGCGCCGAGCGGCTGGCAAAACCGTATCCGCTTTCCGCAAAGACCGTGAGTCGCGGCCGATTTTTCCGGTGGACGGAGAGGCGATACCCCAGGAAGGAACCCTCCACGCGATTGTATCGGAGTCGGGCGCCCCGGTAGAGCTTCTCCAACAGGGAAACGTCGTCGGTCTGAGCACGAGCATCCGGGACCCAGACAAGCACCGGGAGAAGAATGAGGAACGCTGCTTTCAAATCTGGCGTCCTGTTACGGAAATGTCCAGCCACGCTCCCACCGGTCTGTCCCGTCAGCGCTCGATATTGTAGTATTTGATTTTCTTGTGGAGGTTTGTACGGTCAACGCCAAGCAGTTTCGCCGCCCTGGTGACGTTCCAGCCGTTGTTGTTCAGTGCATCCGAAATGTACGCCTTTTCCACCGCCTCACGGACTTCATGGAGGCTCTGGCCGGACCCGATTCCGGGCAACGGGACGGCGGATCCGGCCGCATCGCCGCCGCGGGCGGGTTCCGGTCCGTCCAGTCCTGAAAGATGGTGGACGTGGACGGTATCTTCGGCGACCATAATGGAAAGGCGTTCAATCAGGTTCTTGAGTTCCCTGATGTTGCCCGGCCAACTGTAATTCTCCAGGGCCTCCATCGCCTCAGGGGTGATTTCCTTTGGGCGAAAATCGTTCTCGTGCGCGTATCCCTTGAGAAAATGCTCCGAAAGCAGAGGGATGTCTTCCTTCCGATCCCGCAATGGCGGGGCCGTGACGGGCACGACGTTCAGCCGGAAGTAGAGGTCCTCCCGGAAAGCGCCGTTCTCTACCTGCTGCTGAAGGTTCTTGTTCGTCGCGGCGATCACCCTCACATCCACTTTCAGGGTCTTCGACCCGCCAACCCGTTCGAATTCCCCCTGTTCGAGGGCCCGCAGGACCTTGGCCTGAACGCTCAGGCTCATATCACCGATTTCGTCCAGAAACAGCGTCCCTCCATCGGCCTGAAGGAACTTTCCATCGCGGGTTTTCACCGAGCCGGTATACGCGCCCCGGTCGCTGCCGAACAGTTCGCTTTCGATGAGCTCTTCCGGAATCGCGGCGCAGTTGACTTTGACGAACGGACCCTCGCTGCGCCGGCTGTTTCTGTGGATATCCCTGGCGACCAGTTCCTTGCCCGTGCCGCTTTCACCGAGAATCAGGACGCGACCGTTTGTTGGCGCAACCTTGCCGATCTGTTCACGTACGGACGCGATGGCACTGCTCCTGCCCACCATTTCGAAGCGCATTTCGAACTGTTGTCGCAGATTGCGGTTTTCTTCGGTCAGTTCGATGCTCTCAAGGGCATGGGAAAGCGTGAGCAGTACTTTTTCCCGGGACAGCGGCTTTTCCAGGAAATCGTAGGCGCCCAGTTTCGTCGCCACGACCGCGTCGTGGACGGTCCCGTGGCCGGAGATCATGATGACGGCCAGGTTCGGATCGTTCTGCCGGGCGGTTTTCAGGATTTCGATCCCGTTCGAACCAGGCAGGACGATGTCCAGCAGGACCACGTGCGGAGACTCGGTTTTCATCGCGGCCAGCGCTTCCTTGCCTGAAGCCGCGCAGACAACCCGGTAGCCTTCAGCAGACAGGATCATCTCCAGGGTCCGACGAATGTTGCGTTCGTCGTCCACCACCAGAATGGTCGGTTCCGTCATATCCTTACCTCCGGCTGTATGGTCCGTTCCCGGGGAACGGGCAGGGTAATCTCGAACCGTGCGCCCCCTCCCGGCGCGCTCGCCGCGACGATCTGGCCGCCGTGGCTCTCGACAATGCTGCGGACCTCGGCCAGCCCCATGCCCATGCCGCCTTGTTTGGACGTCACGTGCGGCTGGAAGATGCGCTCCCGGTCCCGTTCGGGAATGCCGGGGCCTGTATCCACGACCAGGAGTTTGACCGAATCTGAATGGTTCTCGGTCTGAATGACGATCCGGCCCTCCTGGCCGGCGGCTTCGAGCCCGTTTTCGATCAGGTTGATCAGAACGCGGCGCATCTGTTCGCTGTCCAGATCCAGGTCGGGAACCTGGGGCGTGAGTTCGAGCGTAATTCCGGCTTCGGGGTAAAGCCGTACGATATCGGTGATCACGACGTTCAGGCTTTGCCTTCCCAGAGACAGGGATGGCATGCGCGCGAAGTCGGCGAATTCCTGAACCAGTTTTCTCAGGCTCTCCACCTCTTCCGTAACGATTTCGGTGCAGTCCTGCACAAGCTTCCGGTACGCGGGGTCTTCGCCTGGGTATTTGTCGCGGATCTGCTGGACCGTGAGTTGTATCGGTGTGAGCGGATTCTTGATTTCGTGGGCAAGGCGCCGGGCGATCTCACGCCAGGCAGCGATTTTTTCGGCCTCGAGACGCTGCCGGCGGTTCTGGGTCAGGTCTTCCGCCATCCGATTGAAGGAATAGATCAGCAGCCCGATTTCGTCGTCCCGTCCGGCAGGAATACGGTAGTCCAGATTGTCCTTGGCGAGTTCGCGGGTTCCTTTGACGAGTTCATCCAGCGGATGCGTAACGCCGAAGCCGATGCGCACGCCCATCAGGCAGGCGAGCAGAAGCAGTACGATGGTCGCAATCAGGAAATAGAAGAAAAACTCGCCCCTGAGGTCGCTTCCGATCATCCGCAGGTACTGATGGGCCTGGACCGCCTGTTCGACGTTGTTGAGTTCGACCATGGGACTCGTGATAACGAGGGCCGCGGCCGAGGATCCATGCCGGCGTACGGGCACGAACATCTCCAGCGATGCGTCGCGTTCGCCCGCCCTGCGCACGACGGGACCGGAAGGAGGACCCTGCCGGTCCAGCGACGCGATTTCCGCCGCCTCCGCGAATCGGAGCTGTGCGTCGCCCAACTCGTGCCTGTCCAGCAGATCGCGGATGGGCTGGAGGTCTTGCGTACGGACGGCTTCCGCCGGCAGGGGCGACCGGAAAAGGCGGTTCCCGATATCGCTGAGCGCCGCTTTCCGGTCTTCGTAGTGGCTTCTTGCCAGTCCCACCGCGTCGTTCAACGCCCGGCTGGTGCTTGCGCTGATGTTGTCCTGGAGTTGCAGGCCGGATTCCAGGAAGTGTTGCGCCAGCAGGGACAATGCCAGCGTCGTGCCCAGGGTGAGCGCGATGAGGGCGATAATGATGCGCCATCGCAAGGGTAGGGATCTCATTGCAGATCCTCCGGCGAGAATTGGCTGACTTCGATCCATGGCGTTCGTTCCGTGGGCCGGTCCAGTGAGATGAAGAGCTCCAGCAGGCTTCCCTTCTGCAGGACGTTGAGCCAGCGGCGTGAACGCTGCTCCTGCTCAACGGAAATGGGTGTCACGCCAATGCGGAGGCTGAGCTTGAAGTTCCGTCCGTCGGGAAGCGGCCCAAGCGGGAGCCCCCGGTGCACCGAGCAGAACGTCCTGACCGTGTCGAAATGGGCAGTCTGAAGGGTGTCCGGTCGGCCGGTATCGCGCACCACCCGGTACCGGCCCTCCCAGATGTCGTGATCGAGCCGCATGCCGAGTGTGTACTCCAGCGCTTTCGACTGCCGGCCCGAATCCAGCCGGAACTCCATGACCACCGATGTGATCAGGCCGGATGCGATGGCATCCATGGCGCGCCTGGAGAAGAGAGAATCCAGTTCTATATTCAGCTTCAGCGTGTCGGCCTGCAGGTAGACCTTCTGCGCGGCGACGGCGACGCCGCGGGCGTCGGCACCACCCTGGGATAACACAAAAAAAAAGAGGCAAGCGCAAATGCTGACAGTTCGCCCGGACGCCTCCGCTTTGCCTCGATTGGTATGCATTTCAGGAGATTGGTGAGTATTCAGCGGTTGGGATAACGGGGGCCGTGGTGGAAGCATCGCCGGATGGTGACATGTCCACGGGGCCGGACTCGACCGATCTGTCGGCGTTGCAAAGGCGCTCCCACTGACTCACAGGCCCAGATTGATACCGCCGAACCGGTGGAATTTTACGATTAGCGTGCCCCTTTTCAAGCCGTAGCTGATGTCGACCCGGTTGAACAGCAGCGCGCCGATTCCATAGGTGCCATTCGAATCTCTTCGATGAAATGCCGCGACCGGCCTGCGTATGGCGGCCCACTCGGCAAAGCAGTAGAGCCTGCCGATCGGTCGGGTCGCAATCGCATAGACACCTTCGATTGAAACAAACTCCGTGCCGCCCTCGGGGCCGATCGCACGTCGTTCGAACCCCCTGAGCTGATTCTCGCCATCCAGGTAAAACCGCTCGAAAAAGGGCGGCGACCCCATGATCAGCCCCGCCCTTCCGCCCACGCTGAGGGTCTGACCGGGCAGGGTGGCAAAATGGCGATAGGCCTCCACCCGGGACCGGAGGTAACTCGCGTTGGTGCCCAGGGCGCCGGGGGCGAAGTCCAGTCGGAAGTTGAGATCGAATCCCGCCGCGCCGCCCCAGAACCTGGAGGCGGGCTGCCTGTAGAGTTCGATTCCCAGGGTGGAAATTGGCGTTCGGCCCAGTGCCGAGCTGATTTCACGGGTGAATTCCGGGCCGGATATGAAAACCTCCGGCTCGTCGAAGTCGTTGATGCGAATCTCGTCGAGGGCATAACGGGCCACCAGCCGGTATTTCTCGCCGATGGGCTTTCCGAGGCCCACCGCGCCGCCAATTCTGTCCACGTCGTACAGGCCGCGCTTCTGTGGGTCGGGACTGCGGTACATATCGCGGTCGGCCCTTGAAAAGAGGGCTTTCACGTGAAGCGACGTACACCCGCTGGTAAGCCAGGGGTCGGTATAGCGGAAACCGAAGCGCTGCAGGCGCTCGCCGTGCGAATACTCCACGCCTACGGTCTTGCCTTCTCCGCCGAGGTTGACATGATAGGCGTCGGCGGCAAGCCCGAAACCATCCAGTTCCGTATATTCGAAGCTGACGCCGACGTCGCCGAATCGCTTCTCGTCGACGTAGACGACCAGCACCGCCTTGCCCTGTTCGGTGCCGGGTTTTGGCGCGACGTGTACCGTGCGGAAGAGGCGGGTGCGGTAGAGAGATTCGCGGCTGGCGTCCAGTCTTCCGGGCGTCAGCCGGTCACCCTTGTGGATGGGCAGGGACCGCAGGATGATGTCCGCTTTTGTCTTGTGATTGCCCCGAACCTCGATTCGTTCGACGACGTATCCGGTGGCATCCTGGGCGTACACGGAGGAATTCGTGCAGGCGAAGAGGAGGGTGAAAAGGACAATCGTGCGCGACATCGTACTGACCTCCGCTGGAATCCATCGACCACATTCAGAGCGGTAAATCAGAATGCGCAAAAACCGTACCAGTACGGCCTTTTGAAATCGGACGCAAATGAGATTGAAAAACCGCGATTTACGCCGAATCCCGCGGCAGGCACATGGGCCTGTTCTGTGAAAGAATAACACAGATGTGGTTGTTTTGCAACAGGTTTGTGGTTCCCGGGGTGCAGTCCGGGATCGGAAAGCGCAGAGAGGACGACGAGGCGCCCGGGGCCGAGGATGACAGGCGATTGTCAGAGCGGCAGTTCCCGGACGGGCTAGACAGCCGATATCGGGGCGATATCGACCATGGTGCGCAGGCCCGGCAAAGCCCCATGGATAACCGGAATCGCGTTGGCAACGATCGAACACGTGGCCACGTCTCCGTTGATGCCGCCGGCAACCGTAAGGTCGACTTCCGGAGTGCCGTTGACGAAGATGCGGTCTCTGGGTTGCGTTTCGCCCACGGTCGCGCGAAACACGAGCGTGAGGACCTCCCGATTGTCCACAAAACCCCGTCCCGTCTGGTTGACGCCGGTTGCGGCGCCGGCCGGGACGGACCAGTCCTTTCCCCGTACTTCCGTCTGTGCGACCACCGGTTCCACGGCATCCTCGGTCCTGTCCAGGCGCCAGCCGAGTCTGGAGGCGACCATCTGCATGGATTGCGTCAATCCCACGTGGCGGATCCGGCGGCTTCTGACACGTTCCTGAAACGCCTCGATGGAGAGTCCCGCGCCGATTTTCCGACGGAAGGGGAGGCGACGCAGGGAAGCGTCCTGGATGCGTTCGATCCGGATGGATTCAACGTTACGGCACACCGCCGTCGTGGCCACAGGAAGAAAGTCCATCAGAAACCCCGGATTCACGCCTGTGCCCAATACGGATACCCGGTTCGCCTTTGCGAGGTCGTCGATGCGCCCGGCGAGTTCCGGCTCGGCATCCCAGGGATACGCCAGTTCCTCGCAGGTGGAAACGACGTTCAGACCGCCTTCCATCGCCTGTTCCAGCGTGGGGTACAGCGCTTGCAGGTCGGACACCGTCGTGACAACGGCCACGTCGGCGTCATTCATCATTCCGGCGTCCAATGATCCCTCCACGGCGACGTCAAGCGGACGATCCAGATTGTACGCGGCCCCCAGATCCTGGCCGGCCTTTACTGGGTCCACGTCGACGGCGCCGACGACCCGCAAATGGTCCTTTTCCGTGAGATAGGGCCCCAGCATCCGGCCGAGCGGCCCCAGACCGATATGTACAATGCGAATGGGATTCGACATCGGGAATGCTCCAGGTATCCGTTGTGAAGATTGTACCTGTATGGAATTCGACCGCCATGCCGCCCGGAATCTCCGCGCCAATGGATTCACACGCGGAAATCCGTCCCCGGACGCGGGCATTGACACCGGTTTCGATGTACCGAATCGGCCGGTACCGGTATGATGGAAACCGGCTGGCGGCGGCAGAAACAGGGCCTCATGCTGAGCCCGACGAATATACGTTCGCGTGGCAAACGCGCCAAACGAAAACGATCGGGTTCGGGTGATCAGTCCGTACGGTAGACGGTTGACCGCAGGCCGTTTTGCGCTTACCTTGGTGGCGCCCGATCGGGGCGGTTTCCAGGTGTTATCGAAAGGGGCGGGGCTATGACGGTCGATGTGATTGAACGGTTTGTCTCAAAGTACGAAACGCTGTCAGGACGCGCGCATCTGGTGGACAGCACGGAATCCGCCGCCGAGGCGGTGCTTTCCGTGGTCCACGACGCCGGAGGCACGCGGCTGGCCGCGGCCGAACTCCCGGACGAGTTGACGCGGACGCTGGAGCGGCGTTGTGCCGATGCGGGAGTTGACCTGTTGAAGCCGCCATACGACGGCCGCACGCTCCCGGGCGCCATCGACGCCGCTCACGTCGGGGTGTCCTGGGCGGAGTTCGCGGTGGCGGAGGCCGGTGCGCTCGTTGAATTTGCGACAAACGACGCGACACGCCTGGTATCCACGTTGCCAAGGATACATCTGGGGATCGTTCGCGCAGGGGAGATCGAGGAGTCACTGTTGGACGCCGGACCGAGGGTGCGGGCCTTTATGGCGGCGCAGCCGGAGAATGCAACCGTGACGTTCATATCCGGTCCAAGCCGCACGGCGGATATAGAGATGCGTCTCACGTTGGGTGTACATGGCCCTGAGATGGCCCACGCGGTCATTCTGAACCAGTAACAACAGGATCTGCAGACCCGGTTTCGAAAGGACTGATGAAACGCCAGGTACGAAAGGAAAGGGATGATGTTGAAGGGCCGGTATCGACAATTGGAAGAAAAGATCGATCATGCACTGAAGGAGCGATCCAGCCGGACGGCGCTTTACCGCGCCATGAAACGCGGGCGGGACAGCCGGCACAAGGCGGTTGGCGCGCTGCCTGGAGGCGAGTCGTTTCGTAACACGGTTCGTTCCGTAAAGGTCCGGTGTCTCGATCAGCAGGACGAACTGGTGGACCGGTTTGCAGGAAAGGTGCGGGAGCGCGGCGCCATGGTATTCATGGCGAACGACGGGCCCGCCGCGATTTCATACATTCTGGATATTGTGAAGAGACGCGGCGCCGGGACCGTGGCCAAGTCCAAGTCGCTCACGAGCGAGGAAATCGAAGTGAATCACCCGCTGGAAGAAGCCGGCGTGGATGTGATCGAGACGGATCTGGGCGAGTTGATCATCCAGAAGGTGAATGAAAAGCCCTTTCACCTCGTCTTCCCCGCGGTGCACAAAACGGCGGTGCAGGTGGCGGAGATCTTCCGGGAGGTGACGCAGCAGGACGTGCCGAATGACGTCGACGCCATCATGCGGATCGTGCGCAAGTATCTGCGTCCGATTTTCCTGAATGCCGATATCGGGATGACCGGGGCCAACGTGGGGGTCGCCGAGACCGGCGCCATTGTGATCGAGACGAATGAGGGCAACGCGCGACTCGTATCCAGCATTCCCGACGTGCATATCTGCATCATGGGGCGGGAGAAAATCGTGGATACCGTGGAGGATGCGTTGCAGATGATGCTGGCGCATCCCATCAGCGCCGTCGGGCAGCATCTGACGACGTACGTGACCATGATGGGGGGGAGGTCTCCGCTTGGCGAGGGGGAGGGGCGGGGACCGAGGGAGTCGCACATCATCATACTGGATAACGGGCGCAGCAAGATGCGGGAAGATCCCCTGTTCAAGGATGCATTGAACTGCATCCGCTGCGGCGCCTGTATGAATATCTGCCCCACCTACGGCGTGGTGGGCGGGCACACGTTCGGCTACATCTATCCGGGGCCGATCGGGATCCCCTGGACGTCGGAAGTGCACGGACTGGACAAGGCCGCCGAATTCGCGCCGCTCTGTGTTTCCTGCGGGCTCTGCAAGGAGATCTGCCCGGCCGGAATCGATATACCCATGATGATCGCCGGCGTGAAGGATAGAGACGGGGAGCAGAACGGGCATCCACGAGTGAACCGGATTCTGATGGCTGCGGAGGGGATGGCGAAGTTCGGCTGCGCCACGGCGCCGGTCTCCAACTGGATGATGAGAAACGGGTTGTTCCGGTGGGCGATGGAGGCGTTTACGGGTATCGACAGGAGACGGGCGCTGCCCCCGTTCCGGCGCCAGACACTGTCGAAGTGGTTCAGGAAGCGGGGTGCGGTGCAGCGGTCGAAGGACCCGGTTCGACGGGCGGTGTTCTTCGCGGATATATATGCGGCCTACAATGCGCCGGAACTGGGCCGGGCCGCGGTGGGGGCGCTGGAAGCGCTCGGGTGCGAGGTCATCCTGCCGAGGCAGCGCGGCAGCGGTTATCCCTACATCGGATACGGAGACCTGAAGCGGGCGGAAAAGCTGGCTGACGAGAACGTACGTCTGATGATGCCCCATATAGGGGCCGGGTACGACGTTGTGGCCACCGAGCCGACGGCGGCATACTGTCTGAAGGTTTCGTACCCCAAGCTGCTGCACGGCCGTGAGGATGCCCAGGCAGTGGCCGATCGGACGTTCGAACTGTTCGCTTATCTGGAAATGCTCGAAACGCTCGCCGGCGGCGCCGAACAAACGACCCTGTACAAAGGCCGCCGGTTCGGCTTCCATGTGTCGTGTCACCAGCGGCCCCTGGATGCCGGCCGGCAGGCGATGGACTATCTGAGACGCCGCGGCGCGGAAGTCGAACTGGTTCAGACGGGCACCTGCTGCGGCATGGCCGGGACGTTCGGTATGAAGAAGGGGTTGCTGGGGTACGAGCTCTCGCAGGCCGTGGGAGAGCCGCTGTTCCAGGCCTTTCAGGAAGCGAACGTGGACACCATCGTCACCGAAAGCAGCGTGTGCGCCATCCACCTGCGCGAGGGTACCGGCATCAGGGTCATCCATCCGCTGGAACTGCTGATGGAGCGGGGTTGAACGGAGTAATCTTCGGATCAGCAATATTTCAGGTTTCGCGCTGGGGGTCCATCGTACCGGGAAGACGCCTCAGGATGTCGACCCCTTCGCGTTTCATTGCGCCGGAAGTTCGGAGATGTCGAGGAGGCCGATAACCACCTCGTCCACGCCTGTAAGCCGGCGCTCATCGTACAGAGAATATTCCGCGCGAAAGTTATGATTGAAGACGTGTCGAAGCCGCGTACCAAAGTCGATGATCCGGATGCTGTGCCTGCAGGGAGCGTCAGATCCGCCGTAAGGTTTCTGTGCGACTATTCCAATGCGCTGTCTTTGCGGGGAAATGTCGAGGAGGCCAGAAAAAGCGCGCAGGACGCGTGGTCGCTGATTTCAGACGACACTCCCGGTGAGAAGGCGCTGGTTCTGTGCCAGTTCGGTATCCTCAATGCCCGTTCCCGTCTGTTCGACGACGCCGAGCGGGCATTTCTGGATGCGATTGCAATCTACAGCAAGCTCGGACGGGGGAAGAAGGAAATTGAAGCGAGGGGATGGCTCGCCGACCTGTATGTACGGATGGAGCGACGGGCCGAAGCCAGAGTGCAGTTTGGGCGCATATCAGAACACTACGGACAGTCCGATGACGCAATGAGCACGTCGCAAGCCAGCTATTTCAGGGCATGTATCGCACATCTGGACGAACGTCTCGGGGATGCGCATGCCGGGTTCCAATCTGCTCTGCAACGGTCCGACGACGGGGGCTGTGGGCGCGGGCACATCGCCGATATGATTCTGGTGGGAACGACCGCCTTTCAGACCGGAAAATTCGATAGTGCAGAAGACATCTTCCGCTCAAAGTTGGATTCGGAAGGCGACTGGAGGCGAACCGCGAAAGAAGGCGTGAGCCAGTTTTACCTCGGCTCGATTGCGCTTGAGAAGAACGATGCAAAGACCGCGGTTGCGTACGGAAGAAAGGCAGTGGAGGTTCTGTCTCACGTAAAGGACGCATATCAACAGTACTGGGCATGCGGACTGTTGGCGGAGGCTCACGCGGCTCTGGGAAATGGGAATGAGGCGGTGAAGTGGGCGGACAGAGCCCGGCCTGGTACCCGTGTGTCGGGCGAAACCCCTTCCGTGGCGTGGCGCGGTATCGGCGTCGCGTTGGCGTCCGCGAAGCGTTTCAAGGAGGCGGAAGACGCCTTTGAACAGGCGATTGAGTGCAATGAGGCAAGCCGGCGGTTTGAATGGTGCCGTTCGCTGCTGGCGTCGGGTCGATTCTTCCTGGAGCATGGTAACAGTGAAATGGCGCACCGGCGGCTCGAGGCGGCGAAACGCAAGGCGACTGCCATTCAGACACCCTTCTACGCACGGAAAGCATCGAAACTGCTTGCCAGGTTGGCACGGCTGGAGGTCCGACCTGGTACCGCGGGTTCGCCGTCGCATCGTCCTGCCATGGACAGAATTGTGGCGATCTCAGACCTTGCAGCGGTTCTGGGGCGGGGCCTCGATCTGACGTTACTGATGAACAGAACCGTGGACATTTGTCTGGAGGTATTGGGCGCGGTATCGGCCGCCATCGTGTTGAAGGATGCCGCGTCTGGAGCATTACGTACCGAAGTGGCACGGTTTCGAGACGGCGAAGACGGCGAGGCAGATGCCATTTTCCGTGAGGTGACCCGCCGGGCGCTTGAGAATAACAAGCCGTTATTTGGCGCAGAGGCCGGGCCGGAAATGCGTTTCGAGAAACGGCAACGTGTATTCGACTTCGGCAGCCGTCCGGTGGCATGCATACCTCTGTACCGGTCAGAGTCAGGATTGCCGGGGGCATTGGTTCTGGAGCTTCGTGGCACCGGCAGGGGAGTTACCGAAGCAGACCGGAGGTTCCTGGTGGCGCTGGCCGGCATACTGTCTGTAGGCGTGGTTCAAGCCCGAATGAGAAGCAGACTGAAGGAACGTACGCTGTACCGGGAGCGCGACGCGACGGGAAGGAAGGAATTCGGCGGGCTTGTAGGCGCAAGTCAGGCGATGCAGGCCGTCTATCGCCTGATCGAGTTGGCCGCCAGGACGGATCTGCCGGTCCTCATACTGGGCGAAACGGGAACGGGAAAGGAATTGGCTGCTCGTGCGATTCACGAAAACAGCGGCATCAGAGATCGCCTGTTTCTGACTCAGAATTGCGGCACGCTTTCCGGAGAACTGATCCATAGCGAGTTGTTCGGTCACAAAAAAGGATCGTTTACGGGCGCCGTGTCGGATCGAGCCGGGCTGTTCGAAACGGCGCATGGCGGCACGGTCTTTCTCGATGAAATCGCGGACGCGGCGCCTCAGGCGCAGGCCAGCCTGCTCCGCGTGCTGCAGAACGGCGAACTCCGGCGCATGGGGGAGAGTAAAACGCGCAGTGTAGACGTGCGAGTCATTGCGGCGACGAATACGGACCTGGAAAAGGCGGTTTCACGAGGGAGGTTCAGGAAAGATCTCTTCTATCGGCTCCAGGTGTTGACCATCGAGATGCCGGCGCTGAGAGACAGGAAGGACGACATTCCGCCGCTGGCGGGGCATCTCCTGCGCAACGCCGCGCGTGAAGCCGGGAAGACCATGACGGGTCTGACGTCGGGCGCGCTGAAGGCATTGGCGAGATACGACTGGCCGGGTAATATACGCCAGCTGGACAACGAGATACGCCGCGCTGTGGCACTCGCCGAGAACGGCGGTATTCTCGACGTGGGGCTGCTCTCAGAGCGCATACGCAATGAAGCGGGTGGGGTCAGCGAACCGTCAGGTACCCTGAGAGCGTTTCTGCAGTCGGTCGAAAAACGGTATCTTTCTCAGGTGCTCGACAAGAACAACGGGCACATCACCCGATCCGCATTGGAGCTGGGCCTTTCGCGATCCGGTTTGTACAAGAAAATGGACCGCCACGGCCTCAGCGCCCGGGTTGACGCCGGTTGACAGCCGGTCAGGTTCTGATATGTCGTCAACTCGGGCAGACAGTCGAATTATGATGTATTTCCAACAGGTTATGCGTGCGAATGGAGTTGCGGCGCTTTCCGGTGAACAATGTGTCTACACAGGTAGACACCGGATGGAACGTGAACAGCCGGGTTGCATATGAAGACTGAAATCTCAAACTGTTGTTTTAAAAGCGCCTGCGATGAATTGGGGGCGCTTTATTGTTTTCCGGTACGATGTTTGCAGATAAGACGCTGTTGTATCGCATGCGCGTTGTTTGCCGGCATACCCAACGCTAAATCGGTCGTTCCCTCACCTGCGAGGAAGGGCGGACCAGGCTTCGAGAAATGCCCGGGAGTTCCTGCTGCAGTACAGACACGATGGTGGGCGTTCATCCCTCATTCGTCGAGGTGCGGACGTTCGCGCGCCGGGCAGGCGAGAGCGAATTGCCCGTACTGGTTACCGGCGAGTCCGGGACCGGGAAGGAACTCATCGCCCGGGAGATCCACGACTGCAGCCCTCGTGCGGGCGCTCCATTTGTCGTTGTGGACTGCGGTATGCTGGGAAAAGAGATGGGACGGAGCGAACTGTTCGGGCATGTCCGGGGGGCGTTCACCGGCGCCACGGATTCCCGCCCCGGACTGGTTGGGGTCGCACAAGGTGGAACGCTTTTTTTCGATGAAGTTGGTGAGCTCGATCAACCCCTCCAGCGGCAGTTGCTTCGGCTGATTCAGGAAGGCGAATACCGGATGGTCGGCGACCACCGATGGAAAACGGCGGGCGTCCGGGTTGTCGCGGCGACGAACCGGGACCTGAAGCAGGGGGTTGCAGCGGGGCGGTTTCGAAATGACCTGTATTTCCGCCTTCGGGTAATCCAGCTCCATTTGCCCCCGCTGAGGGAACGCAGAAGCGACATTCCGCTTCTGGTCGCCCATTTTCTGGAGCGGTTCGCCCGTGTCGGAAAGGCAGCATGCAGAATGTCCCCGGAGACATTCGCCCTACTGGAAGGATATGACTGGCCCGGGAACATCAGAGAACTCGCGCATGCGATTGCCGGCGCGCAGGCGCTTACCGATGGTGACGTTATCGGGCCTGATGACCTTCCCGCCGAGCTCCGGGACGCGGAGAACGTGCCGGACCGCGGCATCTACAATCTTCCCTACAAGGACGCGCGCAGGATCTGCATGGACGGGTTCACGAAAGAGTACCTGCACCGGGCGCTCGTGAGCACGGACGGAAACGTGTCGCGGGCGGCCCTGAAAAGCGGCATCGGGCGCCAGTATTTTCAACTCCGCATGTCGGAACACGGAATGACCGCCGCACAATACAGGAAACGACTGTACGATGCGCGAGCAGACGCGGATGAAGAGGAATCAGCGGAATAGGACGTCGCAGAAGCGATTCCTCCTATACAAACCTGGGGGATGATTCCAATCCGCGTCTTCTGACAACCGCTCGCGGATCCGGAAAAGCGCCTTTAGGGTGGAGCGGACATTCCTGTCTGCTCACGTAAACGAAACCGAAACATTGGAATCTTGCGTCCGGACACGCCACGACTCACCGCCGCCGTCTCACGGGATGGAAGAGAGACGGCGTTTTCGATTGGATTACCGTTCGGTTCTCGGATGTCATTTCATCCCGGTGCGATCTGCATCACGACTGTTCGAAGTCCAGGTAATACATTCCGTTTTGTCCTTGATTCCGGGCCGGACAGGGCGTATCGTTCGGCCATATCAAGCGAAACACATCAGGCCGGACGATTGTTGCGTCGTAGCCCGGCTCGGCGGTGATGCCGGTCGCGGCGTGAAACGTTCTAACGCAAGGAGTTAAAGTGCCAAAGTTCAAGCCCGACGTATTGCGTGGGGTGGGGTATACGTTGTTTCGAGCGGCCGGGTGCCGCGAAGAGGACGCACGTACGGTGGTGGACCACCTCGTGGACTCCAATCTGTTCGGGCACGATTCCCACGGCGCCATCCGTTTCTACGAGTACGCGAAGGCCGTGCAGGAGGGCCGGTTCAATCCGGATGCGTCTCCCAGGGTCGTAAACGAGCGCGCATGCACCGCCGTGGTGGACGGCGGCGGCGCGATGGGGCAGGTGGGGGCGACGTTCGCGACCCGGTTGGCGATCCAGAAGGCCCGACAGAGCGGCGTTGCGACCGTGGTTCTGCGCAATACGAGCCACATCGGGCGGGTGGGCGCGTATCCGCTGATGGTTGCGAAAGAGGGGATGATCGGGCAGATCTTCGTGAATGCGGGCAGGCTGGGATATCAGATTGCGCCGTTCGGCGGCATCGATGGCCGGCTGAGTACGAATCCGATCGCATTCGCTGCGCCGCGGCGGGACGCGGAACCGATCCTCGTGGATATGACCACGTCGATCGTGGCCGAGGGCAAGATCCGGCTGGCGATCAATCAGGGCGTCCAGGTGCCGGAAGGATGGCTGATCGACGGGAAGGGTGAACCAACCACGGAGCCGAACGACTTCAAGGACGACCCGCCGGGCGCCATCTTGCCGCTCGGGGGCGACGCGGGGCACAAGGGATATGGACTGAGCATTATGGTCGAACTGCTCGGCGGGGCGCTGAGCGGCCAGGGGTGCGCGGCCGGGGACCGTGAGATGATCAGCAACGGCGTGTTGATCAATGCCTATGATATCGAACACTTCACGGATATGGAGACGTTCTACGACGAAGTGGAGGGGCTGATGCGCCACGTGAAATCCAGCCGCCTCGCGCCGGGGTTCAATGAAATCCTCGCCCCGGGCGAACCGGAGTTCCGGACCGCCGAGCGCCGGGAAACGGAGGGCATCGAGGTGGACGACCGGACGTGGGAAACGGTTTGCGAAATCGGAGCGGAATTCGGGGTGGATTTGGTGGAGGTGGGGGAGGGGTGAGTCTTGCGCGAACGGGCAGACACAGTCATTTCACGTGCGCGATTCGCAAAATCACGCAATCCAGAGTCACTCAACCGGACTCATTCGGGCTAAAGCGATAATTTATCCGAGTCTCGGATTGAGGGCAGACTGTCGGCTGCTTGCACCAAAGGCGGCTGCGAACAACACAAAGTCCGAGAATCCGATCGTGCCGTTTCTGTCCAGATCGTAAAGAACTTCATATCCGACGTCACGCCGGCTCAATCCGAACTTTTCGGCAAACTGTACGAAGTCGGAAAAGCCCACCACCCCGTTTCTGTCGAAGTCGGGATCTGGCTCGGGTGGCGTGATGTATGGAAGCATGTCCCAAATCAGCATGGTGGCGTCCTGCGAGCCAGACACGAGCCTGGATCCGTCGGGCAGAGAAGATAGCGCAATGACGTTGCTGGCGTGTCCCTCCAACGTGGCGATCTCTTTCCGGGTTCCCATGTCCCACAGTGTAATCTTTCCGAATGTTCCGGCCGCGAGCGTGGTTCCATCGGGAAGGAACGACACGGAATGGACAAGTTCTCCATTTCCCAATGAGGCCATCACTTTTCTGGTTGATAGGTCCCACAGCTTGACCGTCCGGTCCAAAGATGCGGAGGCCAATGTGTTACCATCGGGAGAGAACGCCAACGAAGTGACGGCGTTCGAATGCCCCGTCAGCGTGACGATCTCTTTCCATGACGCTACGTCCCACAGTTTGACCGTATTGTCGTTCGACCCTGAAGCCAGTATGTTCCCGGCCGGCGAAAACGCCAACCCATTGACTGTGTTATCATGTCCCTCCAGCGAGGCGATCTGGTCTCCTGTCGCCACGTTCCATAACTTGACCCTATCGTCCCCCCATCCCCCGGCGGCCAACGTCTTCGCATCCGGCGTAAAAGCCATTGAACGGACGATATGCTGTTTCGAAGAAAGTGTGGTGAGCACTCTATGTGTTGCCACGTCCAACAATAAAATATCACCGACCCCTCCGTCGGACGGTATGGAGGCTGCGATGATATCCCCACCTGGCGAAAACGCAAGGGAACTGGCGGCGGCGTAAGTTCCGACCGGCTGCAGGGGCGGAAGTGCTGTCAGTGTCGCCAAATCCCACTGCAGTATAGCGCCACCGTCGGCACCCACAGCAATTATCGATCCATCTGGTGACATCGCCATCGCACTCAAGGAGAAAAATCCGGGGAGCCTGACGGCGTTTCCCGACTCGAGGTATCGCTGCGTCACCGTTCCGTTCCCTGACGCTGTAACGAGGATGGCGCCGTCAGGCGAATACGTCAGTGAAGTGATCCCAGGGCGAGGTACGTCCTGCGTGGCGACACGTTCCAGGGTTTCGACATTCCAGTGATCCATCTGGCGCCAGGATCCGGTCGTAAGTGTGCGCCCGTCGGGCGAGAATGCTAACCTTACGTGCCCCGATCCCGCTTTCAGCATGGCGATTTCCTCTGTGGTTGCCACGTCCCACATTCCGACGATGCCGCTCCATAAGCCCGATGCCAGGATGCGCCCGTCGGGGGAGAACGCCACCGACGCGACCGATCCGCTATGCTTCTCGATCAAAGCGATTTCTTCTTTTGTCTGCACGTCCCACAATCTGACGGTTCTATCGTCCGACTCGGTCGCCAACGAATTACCGTCGGGCGAATACGCCAGCGATCTGACGCGGTTTGTATGTCCCTCCAGTACGGCGATCTCTTTTCGACTCGAGACATCCCACAGCAGGACGGAGCCGTCATTTTGACCCGAGGCAAGTGTGGCTCCATCCGGTGAAAACACCGCAGTGGGGAAATACAACGGCTCACGATCGAGGATGCCGATCCGCCTGCCCGATTCGATATTCCAGAGCTCGATTTCGCTCCAGCCCGTGGACGCCAGCGTCGTGCCATTGGGTGAGAACGAAACCGAACTGGCGTTAGGGGCTGGTAACAACGCCGTAACCCGCCCCGATGCAATCTCCTGGACCCACACGCCGGTCTCGGTGGCGATGGCCAGGTATCGGCCATCTTTCGATATGTCCAGCCCATGCTGGCCTCCATTGAGGCTTCCCTTTCCAAGGCGCGCAATCGCGCCGTTCGGCAAATGCCATTTACGAAAATCATCCTCACGAGTGATCCCAATGGTCCCAACACCCTGCGCGTTGAACGTTGCCAGTGGACGGCCTCCAAGCGAAACTTCAACGGTATTTGTTCCCGGATTCGGTCCAAGGGTGAAGAAAACGCCAGCACGTCCGCTGGTGTCGGTTTTTGGGCGCTCTATCGTAAACTTCCCACCCAGCGTCCCGCCGCCCGCGGTAACGGTGAACGTGACCGGTACACCGGGAAGTGGATCGCCGTACTGATCTCTGACTTCCACGACGAGCGGGCGCGTCAACGCGGCCTCTGGCGCTCCTTGCTGGCCATTGCCCGAAATCTCGGCCAGGCGAGAGGGTCGCGGCCGAAGCCACTCAGAAGTATCCCATAACTCGACTCTGCCATCCGTCGATGACGCAGCCAGCGTGGCGCCGTCCGGTGAGAAGTCTACCGAGGTAACCCCTCCTGCTGCGTGTGGAAACGCCTGTTCCAACTCTTCGCTCATGATATTGTACAATATGGCGGTACCGTTGGCGGTGCCCGATGCCAGCGTAGTACCATCGGGCGAGAACGCCAACGAATTTGCCCACCAGGGATTCACTGCCAAGGCGGTAATCTTACTATGAGTCGCCACGTCCCATAGAACAACTGCGCTCTCACCTGGCACAGAGGCAGCCAGTATGGCGCCGTCGGGTGAAAACGCTACTGCATTCACTGGCTTGGCATGTTGCAGGGTTGCGATCTCTTCAAGTGTTGCTGTGTCCCACAGCAGGACTGCGCCGTCCGATGTGGCAGCAAGCGTCTTCCCGTCAGGCGAGAATGCCATCGAAGAAACCAGATCTGTTGGCATCTGCAGGGTCCCGATCTCCTCGCGCGTCGCTACGTCCAACAGTTTAACCGTATCATCTCCCAACCCAACGGCGGCAAACGTCTTGCCATCGGGTGAAAATGCCACCTCGGTTACGTAATTTGAATGCCTTTCCACGGGCGGGATGGCCTCTCGTGTCGCCATGTCCCAAAACATGATCGTACCATCCTGTGATCCCGCAGCCAGAATGGATCCGTCAGGAGAAAATGAAACCGCCCAGACGCGAGCGGTATGCCCTTCCAACACAGCGATCTGTTCTCTCGTGCGCACATCCCACAATACAACCGTGCTGTCCGCAGAACCGGCCGCAAGAGTGGAACCATCGTGCGAAAAAGCCACGGAACTGACATACGACGAACGACCTTCAAGGGTCGTGATCAGGTATGGTGAATCTTCCGCAATACCAAAGTGAATTTCGCTATACGGTTTCCGGTCGTTCCCATCCGTATCAATCGCTATGACACGAAAGTAATGTGAAGGAGGATCGGAAAGGCTGGTAAAGTCAGAAGATGGAACAACGCCGTCATATTCGAACTCGGCGATCGCCTCCTTCTCACCTGAAAAGTGACGGCATGCCAGGACTTCCCAGGATCCCGATGTGGCGGAGATACCTGTTGTTACAGCCTGCAGGATCAACTGATGCACCCCATCCACGTCAGAAGCTTTGAGTCGAATTGATACGCTCTTTGATCCGGCAGGATACCTGGCCGGGGAAACTTGCTCGATCATTGGCCCTGTTGACGTTTCGAATGGAATATCCCAATTGAAATTCGGATTCACGGCGAGCACACCCGCAGTGCAGTCCGAGATCCTTTTGTAATTGGATCCATACGACAGGACATAGTTTCGGTCCCGAAAGTCGTGCCAGTTCATGCCGAAGGCGTGGGTGAGTTCATGCACGGCCGTGCCGAAGCTGAATCCGGCGGGAATCATCACAAAACCACTGCGCTTCGGCGTGCCCGAAATTCCACCGCCTCCGCCAATTCTTGTACCATGAAGTCCAATAGACGTGTTGGCATTGTTATCGACAACGATGAAAACGACATTCTGTTCTCGATCATACGCTTGCCGGATCTCCCTTAACACGGGGCCCACCGTGTTGTCATAATAGGAATCGTCCGCGTGTTCACCATCCACGCGATGCACCAACGGGTCGCCCTGCGCATCGGCCTCGAAACGAAATGTCATCTCCCCGTAGCCGTGCGTCTGCATTTGCTCGGCGTAGAACGTCTGAATCTGCTTGATCACTGTTTTCATCGAATCGACCACTTCCTGCCGAAATGGGCGGTCGTTCGGCAGGAAATAGAACAATCGCACCGTGCGCGGCGGGCCGACGTTTCGTTCCGCCGCTAGCTTTCCTGCGGGCGCGGGATTGTCGCGCAGCCACTGCTCGTAGTCAAACAGCGCACAGAAATGCACGCTGTCAGCCTGAACCGACGAAGCTGAAATCACATTCGGCCGGCAGATCATTACAGTTCCGCATATTGCCAACGAGAAGAGTACCAGATAGCACCTGTTTAGATTTGACTCCATCGATGTTACCTTTCTTCCCGAAGCCTCTTCTTATAGTGTCTTTGTCACGGCAATCGGGCAGGCCGGTGATCGTCGCCCGGGTTCAGATCGAGCATGATTTGAATGTACTTTAGTGTGCCGATTCTCATTTTCCCAGTCCGGAAGTGCAACCATGGTCTGGCTTCCAGGGTGTGAATTCTGATATCGGGCAAAGCGGTTGTCCTGGTCTACGCCAGGTTCTTGATCGGAGTATGGTCGGGTGAATGACGAGATCTTATGCAAACGCGAAATGTGTGCCAATGTGTTAGCATTGCCTGAAATAACTGTAAGATATTGATTTAATGCAGGATAGAAGTATGGCAATTCACAACAACAAAAAGCAAGGCTGGTTAATTGGACGATATATCGCCCCACTTTTTCAGCCTGGATCGCTTATGTTATTAAGAAACAGTTAGTTGTAGCTGGATCGAAATATCGACCTTTTTTTCGATATATCGACCTCGACGGTGGGTACCGGCCTCCGTCATCCCCGCCGCCGGCATTGGTCCCCGAGCGTGATCAACCGGCAATGCAGTTTCAATCTACCGAACGCCGTGCCACGGAGGGCATTGAGGTGGACGACCGGACGTGGGAAACGGTTTGCGAAATCGGAGCGGAATTCGGGGTGGATTTGGCGGAGGTGGGGGAGGGTTGAGTCTCGCGTTTGCGATCGCCCATATGCAGCCGGCTGATGATTGATCCAATAGGACCATCTGGAAGCCCCGGTTTACGGATTTCCGAAAACTCCTGGGGATGTAATTGACTTTCCACCCTGATCCACTCAACTTCCTGTCTATGGTGGCCAAATTTAAACCGGCGTTTTTGTCAAAAACAAAACCGGTGTTGACAGTTTCGAAGGAGGGCCTGATGGACCTCATACGCGAATCATCCTTTGCACAATACCTCACCCGACAGGGCATTGAGCAAGGTATCGAGCAAGGCATCGAGCAAGGCATCGAAAGAGGCCTTGAGCAAGGGCTCCGGGAGAGTATCTTCGCTGTACTGGAGACTCGATTCGGTCATCCTGCGCCGCATCCTCTGACTGCTCGCATTGAGACGATTGACGACGTCCGACGCCTGAAAGCGTTGCTTCGCGCAGCGGTCCAGGTTTCCAGTCCGGAGGAGTTCGGGCAATTGTTGGATCGGGAACAGTCGTGAAACCCATTCGCTGAATACCCTTCGCGGAGAATGATGCAACGGGACAATGCGCGATTGTCGTGGGTTGTCCCGTTTGAATCAGATCAACTCCGTCGCTTCAGTCCGACCGCCTCTCAAGACAGAAGCCCAGGACGATTCGATCGCCCTGGGCTTCTGTCTTGCGGCCTTCAATCGAGCCTACATACCTTCAGTCAAATAGTGCAATACGGTCTGCGGTCGTCCGTGCTTCTGACGGCAGTTTTCGCAGTCTTCCTTCTCGCAGATCATTTCCGGTCTCTCGGGCCGGTATTTCAGGTCCCTGCACCGGTGGACGATTGTCGCTGGATTCGGTTGGTTTTTCGAGGCTCTATTGTCCCGGACGAAAATGACCCGCAACAGATACCGACAGCACCACCACTTGAATGGATGATTCATCGGTCACCTCCTTTGTCTAAACCAACTTTAAGCAATAGTTATAGGGAAGTCAATAGTCGATAATGAAACGGATGGAGAATCCGATTCCCTCGGACTGCCACCTCGCGAAGCGCACCGACCTGCCGGCGACCCACCATCCTGTCTATAGTGTCCAAATTTCAGCCGGTGCTTTTGTCAAAAACAAAACCGGTGTTGACAGCCCTGCTGGCGATCCGAAACCTCATCCGCTATCAGGTGGCCTGTTCAGCCGATCATGCGTTGGACGCATTAGGTCGATCATTGACATTGCAAGTACAACCATGGCAAACTCCGAGTTTGTTTTAAGGGCCTATATATCATTTGCCCAAAACCTTAGACAATTGTCTAAGCACCCATTACCGTTATCCTCACGATTCGGGCGCTGTCGAGGGCTGCAGTCGGATCTTGCCTCAATATATGATCAGAAGGCAAGTCTGCCGAATATGTCGTCGCAAGGACGCCAATCAGAGTCTTTTCTCGGATTTCAATCGGCCTCACTGCTGTCCAGGAACCGTGGAACTCGCAGAGATAAGGTTCGAATAGTGGCTTCAATTCGCGATCTTGTACGGGTTTGGCTTGGTTTACGGAAACCAGGTTGCCATCGGTTCGTGTCTGTGGCAACGAATGTCATTCTGATCGGAGTCGAAGCATTTTTCGCCCCTTCTGTCCCGCGCTGCAGGCGGACGTGCTGCCTCTCAGGTATTGACGCGTACAAATCGCACGGGGATAATCCGATGCTGCAGTAGATCCTTCGTCGGCCTGGGGGCCTCCTCTGGATGACAGCGGGAAGCCACGTGCCTGACGATCATAAAACATGTCATTCTGAGCGCGCGGGCCTCCTCAGGATGACATATTCTGCGAAGGTGTGGGCTCAGCGTTTTGCCAATAGTTATCGCAAAACATGCCAATCAGAGCGCAGCGAAGAATCTCCCGTATTCTCGATTGTACGTGTCGCATTTGGTCTTTGTAGATGAACTTGTGCGCGGACACTTCGACTGTCTGACGGCCCTTCGACCCTTCGACAGGCTCAGTGCAGGCAGCACAAGCAGGACAACGGCTCACAGAGCGGCTCGGTGTCCAGGGCCAAAGATGTGAGATAATGTAAACTACAGGATGCTCATTCTTCGCCGGAACGCAATCAGAGTCTTTCAATGGGTTTTAATCAGCCTTTAATCCTGCTCTAATCCTGCATAATCCCGGTCCGGTTTTGACTTTGATCTTGGTTTTAATCAGCCTTTAATCCGGTTCTAATCCTGCCTAATCACAGTCCGGTTTATTTTTCCCCTCGCGCCGATCTTCGATTTCTCGATTAACGTTTCCGGATAACTCATTCTCTTTGAGCTGGATACGGTCTGCTTTTTCTCCAATCACGATGCCGATCTGTTGCTTGCCGTCCGGCGAATTCCCGATGCGGTTGTTGACGAAGGTCAGGTCCCGGGTATCGCCCAGGATTCGGACGCCGCATCCGTTGGATCCCTCTCCATTGTCCAGGATTTCGTTCCTCTCGAAGTAATTCCGGTGCCCCGCCATGGGTTCGGATTCATCGCGGAACAGCACGCCCTCCCGTCCGTTTCCGTTTGCCTCGTTGCTCAGAAACGTGTTGTCCGTATCCTTGTGACCGATGGAGATCCCGGTCTCGCCGTTGTCATTCAGACGGTTGTTCTCGAAGATCCCGTTTCTGACCCGCCAGCAGAGGAACAGGCCGATGCGGCCGTTCCCGACAGACCGGCAGTTGCGGATGGCGGGCGAGCCGCTTCCGCTGCCCGGGTGCAGGCCCAGGTGGGTATTCCCCCTGCAGACGCAGTCTTCCACCGACACACCGTTGCTTTGCTGGAAGCTGATTCCATCGCCGTTGTAGTTTTCGATCGTACAGCCGGCGATCCTCGTCCCATGGCTGCGGTACAGGAAGATGCCCGCGCCCCTACAACCGTTGAGGTACGGGTTGTTTTCTTTGTTGCCCTGAATCGCCAGGTTTTCGATGCCGGCGGCTGTGACGCCATAGCCGCTGATGACCGGAAACGTGGTTGCCGCGCGTGCGTTTCGTGACACGAGGTAGTCGCCCAGCATGGGCTTGCCGGCGCCGAATGTGTCGCCATCCGCCCAGATCAGCGTACAGACGACGGTGTGAAATCCGCCCGAGTTGTCGTCCGTTACGCTCACTCCCACACCGGGCGCGAACCCCGCGGGGTCGGCAACCGTGATCTGTTCCTCGCCGTAGTCCCCGTCGAGCGTGAGCGGACTCTCAACGGCATCCGCCTTGAAGAGAACGGATTCCCGACCCTGTCCGCGGACGGTGACTCGGTTCCTCAGGTGCAGCGAGTCCCGCATCGTGTAGGTCCCTGGACCGATTTCCACGGTCCCGCCGCCCAGACCCGCGATATAGTCCACGGCCGCCTGGAGCGCCCGGTTGTCGTTCCCGGTTATATCGGCATCGGCAAGACCGACGGTGACCGTGGGGGTGCTTCGAGTAGAGGTCATCGCGAATCCTTGGGTGATTTACATTGGCGAGACTGTCTAACGTATCCGTATATCATACTTCCCGGGCACGGTCACGGGCAGGTCTCCGTCGTCGATCATCCGGTGCAGGGGCGAGGGTCCGGATTCGAGGGGGAAGGTGACCACGTCGCGAATGCGGGCGGATTCATAGACGCCCATGAGGATTTCGATGACCCCGCGGTTCTTCCGGATGGCGTTGCGGTGCTCGTCCACGCGGCCTTCCATCCAGTCCACGAGTTCCGCGGCCTGCGCGACCCCAACGTCCGTCTCCTGTGCGGCGTCCACGTCCCGGGATCCCGCGTCATTGAGCAATCGCGCACCCTTGGACGTGACCACCAGCGTGCCGCCGGTTCCCTGCAGCGTCATCGCGTTGTCCGGCGGCGCCGGTTCGGGCATATCGCTTTCGATCAGGATGCGCGCGCCGTTTTCTAGTGCAACAATTCCCGCGCACAAGTCTTCGATGGGGTCGTGCCGTTCGTGCCGGTCGGTGTGCCGCACCACCTGGCCGATCGCCCAGGAGGGTTCCGGATCATCCATCAGGTAACGCGCGATGTCCACGAAGTGGGTGCCGTTGTTGAGCAGGCCGCCCGTCGTGTGGCCGTGAAAGAGTACGGGCTGCCCGATCGCGCCCTCCAAAATCAGTTCCCGCCCTTTCTCGCAGGCGCCGCGGAACCGGTGATGATGGCCCACGGCTACGCGGGTTCCGTTTCTGTTTGCGGCGTCGAGAATGAGATCCACTTCCTCCAGGCTGCCCGACAGCGGCTTTTCGCACAGGATCCCGCCGATGCCGGCCTCCGCCGCGGCTACCGCGATCTCCGCGTGCGTATTCATCCACGTGCAGATGCTGAGGACGTCGATATTTTCCGTCCGGAACATGTCCGCGTAGCCGGTATAACGGTCCCGAATGCCGAATTCATCCGCGCGGCTGTTCACGGCCTGTTCGCTGATGTCCGCAATGCAGGTCAGTTCCACGTCCGGATGGGCCTTCCATGCGTTGATGTGTCTGCGGGAGATGCTTCCTGCGCCGACCACGCCGGCACGAAGAGATGCCATAGCGTTCCTTTCAGTCTTCGTTGAAAACACACTTGAATCTCCGGCGGCCAATTCACTTGACCGGCCGCCTCGGGCCCTGTTATCATACGAAAGAAACCGGTTTCTGAACAGCAAAACAACCCGGCTGAAAACGAAGGGAGCCCCGTTCATGTTGACACTGGAAGGCTGCAGGGACCGGCAGAACAGGCTGCGCGAACAACTGAATGAGGAAGGCATAGACGCCGTCGTTTTGACGGACCATCTCGAGATATACTATCTGACCGGCGTGCTGTTGTGCGGATTCCCCGCGTTTCATTTCCCGGCTTTCCTGTATTTCGAGACGGATGGCGGTTCCTGGCTGGCGGCCCATAGCGGGGAGGGCGACGCGCTGGTGGACGACCGGATCATCTACGAATGGCACAAAATGAGTACGATGAATCCCGATCCCGTCCGTCAGCTCGAAAAAGCGGTGTCGTTAAAACTGAGCGGCGCGAAACCGGTCTCCCGCGTCGGATGGCAGCAGGAGGGACTGGATCGGTTGCTTGCGGAAACGGTGGACGCCAGGCTGTCTCCGGATGCCTGGGCAGCAGTCGATGAACTGTTGGCCGGCCTGCACAAGAGGAAGGACGCCGACGAACTGGCCCTGCTGCGAAAAAGCGTCGAAGTCGATCTGGCGGCATATACGCGCGCCCGGGAAGTCATCGAACCGGGTGTGAACGAACTCGATGTGCTGGCGGAGGCGCAGCAGGCGGCCATGAAGGCGGCGGGGGAGGTGGTCTATCACGGGGGGGACTATCGCGCCGGCGTTATTGGCGGTACCGCGAGGGATCGAAGGATCGAAGCGGGGGAACTCTACATCATAGACGCCCAGTCCACCTATCGCGGATACTGGTCGGACCTGGCGCGCACGTTCGCGGTTGGGGGGCAGCCCACGGACCTGCAGTCGTCCGTCTACGAGCACCTTGCCGCCATTCTGCGCGACGTTCCGGACCTGGTGAGGCCGGGGGAAAGCGCAACCGGGCTGTGGAAGACGATCGACGCGCGCATTCGCGAGCACCCGCACCTGGCCGACTCCGGGCTGATCCACCACGGAGGCCACGGCGTGGGGCTGCGCGCGCACGAGGCGCCCGACATCAACCGCGACCGGGACGCGGAATTTGAAGTTGGCGACGTGTTTTCCTGTGAGCCGGGCGCCTACAGTGACGTCCTGCGCGCGGGAATCCGTCTGGAGAATACGTTCGTGATCACGCCCGCCGGCGTGGAAACCCTTTCTGATTATCCTCTGGATCTCTTGCCTTTCAAGGGGTGAAATTGCCGGGCAATGGAACGGTCCGACGGCGGTTCAGCGGCGAGGCGTCTCAACGGCGGTCGCGTACAATTTCGGTTGACTTCCGTCTGCCGACCGGCCTAATTCTTACGGGGCGCCAATCGCCCCGTAACCGGCTTTCATCGTGATATACCACGGCGTCTCAGGAGGCTGAGTTGGCCATCATCGTGGATAGCGGGAGGCGCATTCCGTTCCTTCGAGGAATGCTGACCCACTACCTGCTGGAACAGGGATTCTCCTTCCGGGAGGCATACCAGGTCGCGGACCGGGTCCGGAGTTCCATTCAGAAGCAGAAGAAGGTGCCCGCGGGCAGGATGATTGACCTGGTCCATACCCATGCGCGCGAGCTCTTCGCCGACCGTCCGGTGGGAGACGGTGTTTTCTGGGCGCCGAGGTCCAGGCAAATCCTGGTCGAAGACGACCTGGGCACCCGGCCCTTTTCGAAGGACCATCTCTCCGACTCGCTGGCCATTACCGGCGTTGACGAAAGCCAGGCCTACCGGATCGCCGAACGGATCGAGGGCGATTTCATCCAGAGCAACAGGACGGTGGTTAACCGCGACGACATCCTGAAAGCCACGCTGAACATGCTCAGCAACGATTCGGGCGACGCGTTCGCGGAGCGGTACGGCATCTGGAACCGGTTTCGAAAGGGCGGGCAGACAACGCCGCTGATCGTGCTGATCGGCGGGGGTACGGGCGTTGGCAAAACCACGGTAGGCGTTGCGCTCGCCAATCTGCTGCGGGTGTCGAGGGTCGCGTCTACCGACGAAATCCGGCAGGTGATGCGGCTGATGATTTCGTCCGATCTCATGCCCGAATTGCAGGTCTCGTCATACGCGGCGTGGGAAGCGATCCCTGTGCCGGCCGGCGAGGCGCCCGATCCCGTCATCTACGGCTTTCGCGAACAGGCCGCCCGCGTATCCGTGGGCGTGCGGGCGACCATCGCACGGGCGATCGACGAAAACGTGAGCCTGATCGTGGACGGCGTTCATCTGATGCCCG
Source organism: Candidatus Latescibacterota bacterium (assembly GCA_965116875.1). Classification (GTDB taxonomy): domain Bacteria; phylum Latescibacterota; class UBA2968; order UBA2968; genus JAAXHE01. The sequence goes on along the minus strand of OZ220733.1, from coordinate 5,030,914 downwards.
ATCTCCTCGAACTGGAAGGGTTTTCCGGAAAGGCGATTTTTATCCATTTGAATCTGTATCTTACTGATCTACAGCAATTTACGGACCGGTTTGAAAGCCGGGGAAAGAGCGCCGCCGGCCGTACGCGGCACCGGTACGTCCGGTCCCTGAAACAGATCATGAAAATCCAGCAGCATATTCTGGACGTTGGCGACATTGCCGGCGTGCCGTCGTTCGAGAATGCGGATCTGGACGAGACCGTGCAGTCGATTTCGCTTTTGATCATGGATACACTCAGGAAGGGCTCGAAACGCGGGTAGACCGGCGGCCGGGATGGGCTTTTCAACGGGACGCAGAGGAAGCGGAACTCAAAAGGGTGGAGTGAAGACAATGATCGACACACACGTTCATCTGGGACAGCTCCTGTTCGACAATCCGGGATTGACGCCGGCCAAACTCCTTCGGTGGATGGACCGGCAGGAAATCGAAAAGGCGGTGGTGATGGCGGTGGAGGTGCCCGAGGAGCTGGACTTCTTCGTGACCACGAAGGAACTGCTCAGAATGACGCGCCCGCATCGCGACCGGCTGAAGCCTCTTTGCGCCGTGGATCCCCGTCATCGGTATCCCGGCCGGTTCCAGCCGTACCCGATCATCGCGAGTTACATGGATCAGGGTTGTGTGGGATACGGGGAGAACCTGTGCGGTCTGCCTGTGGACGATCCGATGCAAGAACGCGTGTACGAAGCGTGCGACCGGTTGAATATCGCCATCGTGATGCACTTCGATGCATGGATCAACCGTGACAAGCCGGGGCTCACCGGGTTTGAACGCATGCTGAAGACCTACCGGAACGTGAAATTCATCGGGCATTCTCCACACTTCTGGCGTGAGATTTCCGGCGACGTGGACGCCTCGGCGGGATATCCCAAAGGAAGAGTGGCGCCTGGAGGCAGGGTCGAAGCGCTGTTTCGAAAGTACCCCAATCTCTACGCGGACCTTTCCGCGGGCTCCGGGTACGGGGCCATCACACGGGATCCGGAATTCGGTCTGAAGTTCCTGAAACGCTGGAAACACCGGCTGATGTTCGCCACCGACTACCTGCGGGTGGGGCAGGAAACGCCGATTGTCGATTATATTAAGGATGCGCCGCTGTCGAAGGACGCGTTCGATCGCATCACGCGGAAGAATGCAGAGAAGGTCTTCCGGATCTGACGGGCCGCCGGGAGCAATGAAACGGCTCCTGGGGAAACTTGCCCGTACACCCAAGGGGTTGGCCAATGATCGATACACACCTGCATCTGGGACAGCTCGTGCTGGAAGACCCGGGCCTCACTCCTGCCAGGCTGTTGCGCTGGATGGACCGGCATGGGATTGAAAAGGGCATCGTCATGGCCGTGGAGGTGCCCGAGGAACTCGACTTCTACATGACGACGAAAGAGTTGCTGAGGCTCACCCGGCCTCACCGGGACCGGCTGCTGCCGCTTTGCGCCGTGGATCCAAGGCATCGATACCCCGGCCGGTTCCAGCCGTACCCGATCCTCGAGCACTATATGGACCAGGGATGCGTGGGATACGGCGAGAACCTTTGCGGCCTGCCGGTGGACGATCCGATGCAGCAGCGCGTTTACGAGGCGTGCGACCGGCTGGGACTGGCAATCGTCATGCATATCGACCACTGGATTAACAGGGACGATACCGGACTGCCGGGTTTCGAGCGGATGGTGAAGACCTACCGGAACGTAAAGTGGGTGGGCCACGCGCAATACTTCTGGCGGGAAATCTCGGGGGAGGTCGGACAGGGCGAGCGCTATCCGGAAGGACCTGTGGCGCCCGGCGGACGTCTGGATACGTTGTTCCGGAGATATTCGAATCTGTATGCCGACCTCTCGGCGCAATCGGGTTACAACGCCGTCACCCGGGACCCGGCATTCGGGCTGAACTTCGTGAAGCGATGGAAACATCGGTTGATGTTCGCCACGGACACGATCCACACGCGGCCGTCGCCGGCGTGTTCCATCGTTGGCATCCCGCCCATGCTGGACTTTATCCGGAGCGCCGATCTTTCAAGGGACGCCTTTGAACGCATCACGGCCGGAAACGCGGAATCGGTGTTCCGTTTATCTTAGAAGCTGTCTTAAAATTCCCAGTGGTCTTCGCACGGCTGCAAAAGCGCCGGTCGGCGTTGGTCAAATCCACCCGTCTTACGAGATCGAGGCTGCGCTTGCTCGCCTCTCATAGCCGGATTTTCCCGCCTTGACCGCCACTTTTTCGCTCGCGCTCGGGAACTCACCGGTAATTTTAAAACAGCTTCTTAGCACGACCTGACGAAAAAGGATGGAGATGGATCTTCCCCGGATGTTTCCGCTGCGCCAGGCCTTTGACGCGGAGAGTCTGGACGACCCCGTCGAACAGACGCGGCGGTGCGTCCTGGACTCATCGCTGGGCGCCCGCGTCTCCGGCGGCGCACGGGTGGCGATTACGGCCGGCAGCAGGGGCATTCACCGGATCGCACAGATGACGCGGGCGGTCGTGGATTGCGTCCGTGAGCTGGGTGGCGTTCCCTTCGTTCTGGCGTCGATGGGCAGTCACGGCGGGGCCACGGCCAACGGACAGAAAGCGATTCTGGCCTCGTACGGCATCGACGAGTCCACGATGGGAGCGCCGGTCGATGCCACGATGGACGTGGTACAGGTCGGGGAAACGGATGATGGTATCCCGGTTGTGCTGAACCGATTGGCAGGAGAGGCCGACGCGGTGGTGCTGGTGAACCGGGTCAAGCCCCACACGTCGTTCCGCGGGCCGTTCGAGAGCGGGCTGATGAAGATGATGACGATCGGGCTGGGATCGCACCACGGGGCCACGCTGGCGCATTCGATGGGTGCGGCGGGATTGCCGCGGATCATACCGGCCTGGGGCCGGATCATCCTTCAGGAGGCCCCCATCGCGCTCGGCGTGGCAATTCTCGAAAACGCCTGCGAGCAGACGGCAAAAGTGGTTGCCGTGGAGCCGGACGAGCTGGCGGCGGTCGAGCCGGGATTGCTGGATGAGGCCCGGGAGCTGATGCCCCGGATACCCGTCGATCGGATCGACGTCCTGATCGTGGACCGGATCGGCAAGAATATCAGCGGTACGGGAATGGATCCAAACATCATCGGACGGATATGGCTGGAGGGGATCGAGGAGCCGGAATCACCGCGTATCGAACGCATCGTTGTGCGGGACCTGACACCCGAGACCCACGGCAACGCCAACGGGATCGGCCTGGCCGACGTGACCACCCGCCGTCTCGTGGACAATATCGACTTCAAGGCGACCTATGCCAACGCGATGACCAGCACGTTCCTGAATCGCGCGTACATACCCATCGTGGGCGAAAACGACAGGGAGGCGATTGAGATCGCACTTGGCTCGTCCGGCAACGGCGGCAACCCGGATGCGAGAGTGATGCGGATACGCTCGACGCTGGAACTGGAACACCTCAAGGCGTCAGAGTCGCTGCTCCCGGAGATCTCCGGGATGCCGGAAGTGGAGGTATCGGGCGAACCGGCGGAGATGAATTTCGACGGGGAGGGCAATCTGGCGACGTCCGGACCTCGATCCGGGTGACGGCCGGCCGTGGACGGACGCGACAAGTGCGGGATATTCAACCCTCACCGGCGTGAGGGAGTCAGACAGGGGGCGCTGCTCACAGCACCTCCTTTTTCTTGAGCAGACGCCGGAGCCTGGCTCGGTCCTTCGCCGCGAGTACGTCGACGGAGCGAGCCGCGGCCGGTTGCGCCTGTGCCGCGCCCCGTACGGGGCCTCCCGCCAGACCCATCATCTCCAGGCCGGCCTTGAGCATGGGCGTGCCGAGTTCGCCTCTCAGGGACGTCAGGGGCTCGAACCAGTCCCTGAGGTCCATCGCCGTCTTCCAGCGTCGCCGCATTCCGGCATTGTGCATCTCGATGGACTTCGACAGGGTAAGATTGGCCATTCCCGTCGTGAATCCGCTGGCGCCCGCGAGATAATAATAGGGCGCCATGTTCTCGCCGCCTCCCGTGATAATGGGAACGCGGTGACCCACGGCCCTGCAGCCGGTGCGCACCCAGTCGACGGCGTTGCTCTCCTCCTTGATGGCGACGACCTTCTTGAGACCCGAAAAGCGCTTCACGAGGTTGATGGAGAGGAGTTGCCGCGGCGCCCGGAACGGGATGACGCCGATATCCACCGCTTTCCCGATGGCCTGGTGGCGCCTCCAGATCGCCTCTTCGCCGCGGGCGACGACCGGGTCGTGAGGCATCACAAGCAGGGCGTCGCAGCCTGCGTCCTGTGCGTTTTCCGCCATCTTCACGGCTGTTCCCGTACTCCAACCGATCCCGCATACGATCCCGCACGACCCCCGGGCTCCGGAAACCGCCGCGGCAGCGAGTTCCTTGACTTCGGATGGCGACAGGTCGTAGAATTCCCCCGATCCGCCGCAGATCACCAGGGTCTTCCGGCCCTCGACACCCGCGAAATAACGGGCGTTTTTCTCCAGGCCCGCTGCATCGATCCGGTATACGCCCTTCCGGTTCACGGCGGTTGTCATCGGCGTCATCACAAAGACGTAGACCCCTTGCGCGTCCGCCGACCTCCGGATTGTTTCGCTATGGTCCATGATTGACGTTCTCCGCGAGTACCGGACCGATGCGCATTCGTGCGCCGGCTACGCCGTATGCGAATCGAATGCGTCCGCGATGTTCTGCATGCCCGCCGCGACCAGGCCGCCGTCCGATCCGAGCGCAATAAAGGTGAATCCGTCCCGCACCGCGGCATCGAGGTGGCCGGGGTCCAGCAGAAGGATTCCGGCGGCCTTGCCGGCCCGCCCTGCAGCTTCGGAAACCCTTGTCCTCGCATCCAGAAACCGGGGATGGTCGAATTGCTGCGGAATCCCCAGGTTCACGCTCAGGTCGAGGGGACCGATGAACAGTACGTCCACGCCGTCCACCGCGGCGATCTCGTCAATGGCGTTCACGGCTTCCGGGGTTTCAATCTGCACGACGGTTGTCAGCAGCTCGTGGGACCTTCTGAAATATTCATCGAAATCCCTTCCGAACTCGCTGCCCCTGTTCAACTTGGCAACGCCTCGAACACCCCTCGGCGGATAGCGACTTGAAGCCACCGCCTGCTCGGCCTCGGCCACCGTACTCACGTAGGGTACCATCACGCCCGAAGCGCCCATGTCCAGGACGCGTTTGAACCGCGGGGGTTCGTTTGCCGCGATGCGGACGATGGGCACGGCGGGGGTTCCGGAGACGACCTGTAGCTGGACTCGAAGCGTCTCCAGGTCCGATGCGCCGTGTTCGATGTCGATGAGGACCCAGTCGAGACCGCTCTTACCGGCGATTTCGGCCGTAACGGCGGACCCCAGGTTCAAGAAGGTCCCGGCCACGACTTCACGCGCAAGCGCGCGCCGGCGTATGCTCTTTACCATGGTGGAGCCTTTCTGTAGGGTGATGTGGATCGTGAGGACGCGGCGAATCCTCGCAGGCCGTCAAGCGACCTCACCGGTGTGGGATCCCGGATGGGTGGATCCGCGCGAGGCGCATGGTTGCGATTATCTGTCGTCGCAGTCGGGACGATCCGGGTCCTCGATGACGACACCCTGGCGGATGTATTCCAGCGCCTTGGCATAACTTCTGTTCTGCAGGAAATGATCCAGTTGCCGGGACGTGAAGGGAGCGAGATTCCGGTGGAGCGTGGCCAGATGGTGCAGGTGGTCCGCGATCGGTTCCCTCTTTGCAATGGCGTCCATCAGCGCTTCCAATGCCTTCCTCAGCGATGCAGCCTGTGCCGACGTCACATCAACCTCCTTCAGGATCCTGCCTGCGGCGGGTTCGGTCCGGTGTTCGTCCCGGAATTGGATTGCCGTGATTCAGCTGGCGAGTGGCCTGGCGGGCAACGGCCTGTTTGAAATACGCCTCGGGCCTGCATTCCGCTTCCTCGACGAGCGTATCCACATAGGTCCGGATGGGGAACAGCCGGGAGTCGGAGTCCCCGACCGGGCCCCGCCGGATGCGACCGTTTGCTTCCCAGAAAGCGCCGAGGTTCGTCCTGTCGATCCACATGTATTCCGCATCCGGCTCGTTTTCCCGGCGCCGGTGCCAGCAGATGACTTCCACAAGGTGAATGTAGGTGGAGGTTTCGTACGTCACCCCCAGCATGAGCACTTTGCCGCCGGCCGCGTACGCGCGGACCATCGGTGAATTGTCGCCGTAGGTCTTACCCCACGGGTCGCGGTCCCACGGAGAAGATCGCCCGTTTCGGTCGCGGTGGCCGCCAACGAATGCCCCGGCGTTTCTGCCGCGGGCGGCGACGGAATGGGAATAGTGGTCGGAGCGGTACGTTCCGGGCAGCGTGCGAAAGAACTCCGTGAGCCAGCCCACGGTGGAGGGGGTTGTATCCGGGTTCCACGTCTCGGCGCGCAACCGGTTGTCCTCCAGGAGATTGAATGATGGCATCAGGATGAGGCCGCCGGGGTCCGCCGCGTTCTCGAGGGCGCTCACGACGGTATGGGCCCCTCCTTCGACCTCTCCAAGGCTCTTGAAAGACGAATGAACAAAGAGCGTATCGCCCTGTTCCACGCCAAGCGTTTTCAGGTCCCGGTAAAGCGTATCGAGCGTATGTGTCCGGGGAACGACGTCTTCCCCGGCCGACGTCAGGTCGCTGACTGTTTCCAAACTTTCCAAAAAATCCTCCCGGGATACCGCTTTGGGGGAGAATCGACGGGATCGAAAACGCGTTCAGACACGGGTTTCGGCCGGGAACACGGCGGTCTGGAGAATCCGGTCGTGCAGCGCCTGCCGGGCGGCGCCAAGTGCAAGAAAGCATCCGAAGAAGAAGATCACGCCCCCAGACAACCCCACGACCGTCAACAACTGGCTCCCGGTGAGCGAGACAATCAGCGTCGCAACGACCTTGATCTGTTTTGCAATCATACGCAGGATCAGCGTACCTGTGGCCGCCGGCGCGCCGCTGGCGGCCCGGATCTGAATCCCGAGTATCATCTTTCCCGGCGATGCGCCGGTCAGACCCTCGATCAGACAGTAGAGGAGTTGAACCGAAGATGCGAAGACGCCCACGCTTGCCATCTGCAGCGTCAGATCGGAGAGGTGGTGCAGACTTGCCTGACCCTCGGCGCCGTTTTCGCCCGTCAGAAGGTTCGAGATGAATGTCAGGATCCCAATGGCGATGACGTCGATTGCAAATGCGCAGAATCGCCTGTTGAATCCGATTCTGCCGGCGGCGTCAACCGGAATCATCTCCGCGGGCGGGTCATCGGCCATGGTTGTCTCCTTGTCTGCTGTTCTGACGTTTTCAACTCACGTGTCGCCGCTGAAGCTACGTTCAGTCATGCGCATTGTCAACCGGAAATCAGTGGAGGCGGACCCCATGCAGACGGCCCAGCGCGTCTTCGCCGGGGATCTGCTGCGGACGTCCTGGCGGTGTCAGGACCTCGCCGGCTCCAGGGATTCACCTCGCAGAAGACGTCTGACGAAGGGGGGGAGGACAAAGGCGGCTCTGTGGATTTCGTCGTTGTAGTATTGCAGGCCATGGGCGTCCGCGAAACGGCGAGCCATCGACGGATCCAGAGCGTCAAGAGGGTCCGCGCACCCCGCCGCGGCATATGAAAAGCTGAGCAGCCCGGTCGTATACGTGGGGATGCAGGCCAGGTAGCAGTGCACGTTTCCCGGACCGAAAACAGTCTCCTGGCGGCTGTATATTTCAGAGAAGGTCCGGCTGTCGAGTGCGGGCGGTTCGGTCTGCGCTGCCATAACGCCTCCCGGCCTGAGGCACGCGCGAACGCGCCCGTAGAAAGATTCCGAGAACAGATGCCGGGGTCCGCCGGAGGGATTTGCGACGTCGACGATCGCAAGATCGAAGGATTCGGCAGGACAGGTCTGCAGAAAGTCGAACCCGTCGCCAATGTGAAGCGAGAGTCTGGAGTCTTCGAATGCCGGAGCAAGGGCAGGGAAGTGTTGCCTGCATGCGCTGACAACCATGGCGTCGAGTTCAACGACGACGACCTCCTCGATCCGCTGATAGCGCAACAGCTCGCGCAGGGCGCCGCCGTCGCCGCCCCCGACAACCAGGGCGCGCCTGGCTTCGGGGCGGGTCTGCATGGGCACGTGGACGATCATCTCGTGGTAGATGTGCTCGTCGCGTTCCGTGCACACGATTGCCCCGTCGATCACCAGTGTCTTTCCGTACCCGTAGGTGTCGAGGATTTCGATTTTCTGATGGGGCGACTGATGCTGAAAGAGCGCGCCGGCGTGCCTGAGCGAAAGGGCGATCCCTTCCTCCCGTCTGGTAAACCAGAGATTGCGGATGTGTGCCGGAGCCGTTTCCGCGGCCTCCTGGGCCGGCGCGGCATCGGCGTGAACAGGACCATCGAACTGACCGCGGTCTATCTCCCGGGTGGTGCCGTGAGCGGCTTTCAGGTCCGATTTCAGCGCTTCATACGCTGCCCACGGGTCGATCGTGTCTCCGCAGGTAAACAGATCGACCGCGGCGAATCCGTACTCGGGCCAGGTGTGGATGGAGAGGTGACTCTCGTGGATAACGACGACGCCGGAGACGCCGAACGGCGAGAAACGATGGAAGGAGGTGTTGATTACCGTGGCGTTCGCCGCTCGAGCCGCGTGAACCATACACGCTTCAATGCGGATGACGTCGTTCAGTACGGATGCGGGAGACCCGTACAGCTCCACCAGAATGTGTCTGCCGAGAGGCACAGCTTACGGTATCCACCGCGGGTGCGGGTATTGACAGGCCGGGCGAGGTGGCGGGGCCGCCGATGGGCGTGAAAGGAGGGGCCGAATCCGCATCAGACGTTCTCCCCGGCGGGCGCCAGGTTGGCCGCCGTTCCCTTGCCGATCAGTTCATCGCCCTCGCTCGCGTACTGACGCTGACTCTCTTCGGGAATGGTACGCCAGATGAGGAACTGTTTCCGGATCTGGTTCATGAAGCGCTGGTTGCATCGTTTCCACGAGGCGAGGTCGCCCGAAAGCCGGTCAATGGTGATTTCGAGCGCATGGATGCCGAAGGCGCCCGTGGGCGTGGACGTCAGGCTGATGTTCTGGCTGACCCCGAGATCGAACGGCGCCAGCCAGATGGTGGTATCTATCCGATACCCGCGTCCCCGGTCGGTGTCATACTCGGACAGGTTGGCGCCGTGGGTGAAGAAGGTCCCCATTGAACTTTCGGTATGAAAGTCGAAATATCTGGTGAGAAACGTAAACAGCCCCAGAACCTCGCCGCCGGAGATGGTGAACGGAAACTCGAAATGCCAGCGGTCCGCGTCCGGATCGGGGAGCTTCCAGCGCCGGGTAATGTCGGGTACCGCCATCTGGGAAGCCCGGCGGGCGGGGTAAACGGTGGACAGGATGACCACGAGCATGACAAGCGTGGACGAGGCCATCGCCGACACGGAGGAATAGTTCAACGTGAGGCCCTCGAGGAGCCCGTGCCAGAAGAGGAGCTTGGACACGCCCTGTGCGAGCAGATAACCCGAGACCGCGCCAAGCACGGCGTACACGCAGGACTCGGCCAGGAAGAGGAAGGCGATGTGTACCGGCGCCAGGCCAACCGAGGAATAGATGCCGATTTCCCGGAATCGTTCGTACACCGATCCCATCATTGTGTTCAACACGATCAGCGCGGCAATTGCGATGGGAATGAAGAGGTTGGCGAGGCCCTGGGGCGACGCCTGCCCGTACGAGGAGTAGACGGAAACGGCAATGCGCCCGATCTTTCCCTCCGGAGAAATCTCCGGCACCCCCGCGAACAGGACCACGGAGAGCCGCGAGATGAAACTCTCCACGCGCGCCTTGACCACCGATGGGTCCCTGAACCGGACCGCAATCGCCTGGAGCGGACTGTTGACTTCCCTCAGGGTCTGGTAGGGGACCACCATGACGTTTGCCGGGTCGAGGTGTTCGAACTCCATGATTTCAACGTCGGTCTCCTCCAGTCCGGCTTTCTCCCGCTTCTCCTGCTGTGCCATCTGCATGAACACGTTCTCATCGGTAAGCACGAAATCCGCGGGTGTCAGCGGCTCGCCATCCAGGTCTTCCAGGTCCTTCATTCGCTCGGCGTCGATCAGTCCGACAACCTTGAAACGCTCTCCGAAGAGGCGTACTTCCGCGTTGCCGACGTCGGATTCGTCAATTTTCAGAAGGTCCGCCATCGCCTGGGGCAGAACGGTGACGTTTCGTTCGCCCGGAAGGAACCACCGGCCGGCGGACAGGCAGTCCTGGATGCCGATCACGTCGGTCTCATGCGCGGTCAGTCCCAGAATGCCCAGCGCGTTGGCCGACGTGCTGTCCGATACAACCTGGATGGCTTTTTTCTCCTTGGAGGCGTACCAGCTGCGCGCCGCCACAACGGCTTCCTTTCCGAAGTTGGCGTGAACGTAGTCGAGGACGGATTCCTCCAGCGGCGCCCAGTACTTGCTGCGGATGAGCATCCCCGGATACGGGCCCAGATTGTCCCGCGCGATCTGATGAAACTTGAGCTGCGACTTGATGGAGGAGAATGACAGGACGGTAAAGGTGAGCAAAACGAGCGTGGTGAAGGTGAGCAGCGTTCTGAGTTTGCGCCGCTTCATATTGGCGATGCCCAGCTGAAAGGCAGCCAGAGAGGCCGATATCCGACCCACGTCCACGTCGTGGATAACGGCGGCCTCCGTGCGTAGGTTGCGCATCTGGCTGTTAAAGCGGGAAAATACCAGACTGATCACGAAGCTGGCCAGCGCCAGGAGCACAAAGGCCAGGAGAATGACGAAGGGATTGGAAAGGTCGAATGCGGGATGGACGATCGACAGGAAGATCCAGATCACCATGAAAATACCGGCGAATCCCGCAATCTGCCACCGGATGTCCACCGCCGTGAAGATAAGTCGTTCCGCGAAGAAGGCACAGGGCAGGACCAGCGCCATGAAAAAGATGATGCCCCGGATCACGTCGTTCTGCGTCCCCTTGACATCCGGATACGCGCGCGACTCGAGTCCCAGCGCCGCCCGCGAATGTCTGATGAAATCGTCCCACCGCAGCTCGTCACGGGCCATATCCGCCTGGTCCAGGTGTTTCTTCGCCCGCGTGTGCAGATCGTCAAGGCGGTCGTTTTCGATTCCGTAGGCGTGCAGTTCGCGCATCCTGGCGTGGTCCAGTACCCACATGTCCTTGGCGGCCTGGTACGCCGTATGCGTGATTGCGCCGTGTGTGGCGGCGACGAATCCGCTTTTGTGCGCCGCCTCGACGCTGGTTGTATCGGTTGCATTCAGCAGCAGATAGCGGATGCCGATGCCGCGCGTATGCATGGTGATTTTGAGTCGTGTGCCGGGAGGAGTGAACACGACGCCCACCGGCTCGTTGGGGCCATAGCCCAGGGTATAGCCGTACTCCCGCGGGGCGGTGTTCCCGTCGCCGTACAGGGAGAGATTCGGAAGCTTCGTGAGATAACGCGGATCCACGGTTTCGTAGAAGTCCGTTGAAACACAGGGAAACAGGATACGGGTGCCACGCGTAATCCACCAGTCCATGCCGAATTCGGGCTTATAGATCCGCGCGGCCTGCCCTCGATCCCACGCATAGGTGATTTCGCCGCTTTCCGGGTCTAGATAAAAGGCATCGAGGCCCACCCAGCGCACCGCCAGACCGGGAACGTAGAACTCGCCGTTTTCGTCGGCCTGATCGTAAAATATCGCGCGGACGCCCTTGACCGACTTCTCGTAAGACATGCGCAATACCGCCACCGCGCCCTTTCGGGGCCGGTCCGGCGTGATGCTTCGCCGGGGAAAGGTGAGGATGCGTCCCTTCAGTGCGCGCATGCGATCCTTCATCTCAACGCGGTAGTCGGGCAGGAAGCCGGGATCGTTCAGGGCCTTGCTGAGCGCCGCGGTAAGCAGCCGGATCTGATTCGTCAGATTGGTCAGATTGACCTTGTCCACGGTGTCGTGGGGGGTGTCGACCCTGAAGCGGGCGTCGTTGATGGTTACGAACGCCAGTGTGGGCATTCCAGCGGTGAGAACCACCTGCGAGTCGGTCTTCAGATTCCCGCCGGGAATAAACATGCTCCAGCTCATGCCCGAAGGCGGGTTGATGCCGTCAACCAGCGACTGCTTTGCGTCCATGCCGAATACCGGCGCGAGGTCTGCCCCAAGCCTGCTGAATCGTTTGCCCAGGGGCGTGAAGAACCGCTGGAAATAGAACGCGGTGGAACCGTTCCACACGGCCATCTGGTCGGTCTGGGAGGTGAGGTCCAGGGAGATCCACAACCGGATATCGATGGGATCCGTCATCAACGCGGCGAAGTGTTCCTCTTTCCGTGCATGCCTCCCCAGAAAGTCGCACACGCCGCGAAAACCGAGATGATGCGCGGACGTGGCCAGGAAAAGGACGGTGTGGGCGGGCGGATGCGCCTTGAAGTATGCTGCCATTTCCAGCAGTGCGGCGATTCCGGATGCCTGTTCGGCGCCCGGGGCAAGCGCGGGCACCACGGACATCGCATCGTAATAGGCATCGATGAGTACCACGCGTTCCCGCAACTCAGGGTCCGCGCCCGGTATCCAGCCGATGATGTTTTGCGTGGGGTGCCGTTCCCAGTCCATCCGGGCTTTCAGTTCCACTTCGATCCGCTCGCCGGCGGCAAGCCGGCGCCGGAGGCGTTCCCCTTCGGACTTGCCAATCCAGAAACGGGGCGCATTGAGCGGAACCTGGAAGAATTTCTGCTCTGCTTCCGCCGTCGTGGTGGAATCCGGCGCGACAAAGACAATCGCCCTGGCGCCCAGCATGGAGGCGTTCATCCAGCGGTTCCACGAGTTGAAATCCAGCAGAACGACGCTGCCGTCGGGCTCCTTGCCGTTGAAGTCGGCGAATTCGCCGCCGCCGCCGTCGATCAGCGGGGCTCGCAGCCCGGCGCTCGGCAGCGTGGACGTGCGGACCAGGTTGGGCCAGACCGCATGAATCGGGATGACGCCGGGTTCGCCGATAATGCGAAGGCCGCCGCCTTTGTCGACAGGCGACGTGACGTCGTAGGTTTCCACGGAGACATTTTCCAGGCCCACGCGTTCGAACTCTTCCCGAATATAGAGGGATGCGGCCCTGTGGCCCGGATAGCCAACCACCCGCGAACCCGACCCGCTGAGCCGGAGCAGTCGCGATTCGACTCCGGCCGGCGTGATCCGCTCCCGAATGCTGTCGGCCAGTTGCTGCTGGTCGGTTGCCAGCCGTTCAGGCGGTGGATCGGGATAGCGGATATCGAACCACTCGAACAGGCGGTCGGTCAGCGCCTGAGGGGAGACCAGGGTCAATGCGAGAAAGGCAATCAGCATGACCAGGCCGATGGTGATGTTTTTTGTTTTCACGGAAATACCTGAATCAGGATAAGGATTCTCGTAAACGGGACGTCATGATCATTCCCGCCGGGTATGGTTTACGTCCGGATAACAGATCGTCAGTACCATTTATGTACCACGTGGCCGTCCGGCTGGAACCAGATGGCGTCCACCACAACGCCGGCGGCCACGGACAATATGTACCCCACAAGCATGCCGATGAAGAACGGTCTGGATTTCCGGTAAAAGGCGGCGCCGGCCAGCTTGAGCATGGTCAGCTTGACCAGCCATGCCACAAATATGGTCGCGCTGGTAAGCCTCGAAAGCGCCGTGCCGGAGAGCGCGAATCCGATCGGGTGCAGCGGCCACCAGACGAAGCGGTACCGCATCAGATTCAGAAAAGCCATCGCGGCGGCCCCGGCGAAGAAAAACCAGTAGTTGACCGGCTCGATGGGGCTGTCCACGGCCTTGATGGAGTTGGCGATGCCCTGGATCTGCCGGACACCGGCGTGGATGATCAGCCAGTTGGGTTGGATATTGTATCCGCCGATTGTGTATCCGAGCCAGACGGTGTAGATTGTGGAAGTGACCATCCCCACGACGAATGCCCCGCAGACCGCCCCGAAGAGCCGGCGTTTGCCCGCAGGCAGGAACTCCGCCAGGCGGTTGATGTGGGTCATCGTACCCATGGTAAGACCGCGGTAGTGGTTTACCGCGCGGGAGGACATGCTCAGCGCCATCTTGGTGTGCGCGGTAAACGTATGGGAACCGCCCAGAAACCGGCTGAGGAGACCCCAGGCCGACGTGGGCGGGTTGAGATAGACAATACCGGAGTCGGCGAGCATCTTCGATACGGTCGTATAGACGACGAGCATGCACAGGATGAGAAGGACGATGACCTTCAGCTGCATGCCGATCCATCCCAGCCAGAGCGCCATGTAGAGACATCCGGCGATCAGGCCGATTACGGCGTGCCGGTACGAGAGCAGTTCGTTGCTGTCGTCGGGTGTCGGCCGATCCGGATTGAAGGCTTTCCTGATGACGTCGCGGAGGTGGTGTCTTGCGACCCAGATCCCCCAGAGGGCGAAGGCCGTAAACCCGCCGGCCGTCTGCCAGATGTAACGCCCGCGGCCGTAGTAGGGCGAGATGGCCGAGATGCCAAGCCCGCTGAGGATGCCGCCCTCGAGGATGAAAAGCACATCGAAAAACCAGAGGCTGAAGAGGATCTCGAGGCTGGCGAAGTACGAGAAACAGATGACAACCGTGCTCAAAAAGAAAAATCCGGGCGGGAAATCCCGTGAGAAAAAGAACCAGCGGGCGGAAGCCGTGGGAAAGCGGGGGAACTGGGGATAGAACCAGGCAATCATGTTCCAGCCGAAAACGAACGTGGTGAGCATGAACCCGGCCCAGAACGTCTTTCCCTTCATGAATTCCGGGAACCATCGTTTCCCCGTTCCGCCCTGCGTGGTGAACTCAATTATGGGTTCCATCGCCGGGAAGACGAGGCGCTCGTATTCGGACCACTGCTTTCGGAAGATGATGGAGAGGCAGGCGGCGGCAAGAGCGACCGCGCAGAGAAAGGTGAACCACCAGAACAGGGGCACGGCCCAGACGCCCCACGGAATGGACGCGCCCTGGGGCAGACCTTCGTAGAACCAGGCCATCGCGTTGCCTTCGTTTTCCGGAATCAGCCAACCCGGCAGATACGGATGAAGGTATCGCGCCCATTCGTTCTCCTGGGTGACGAAATAGTGCGGCGCGACCATGATCCCCACGAGGTAGCCGCTGATCCCGTAGGTAGGCCCCAGGGAACTGATGAATCCCATGCAGAAGATGGTGATCCACTCCGACGAGGAGAACAGAAACCTCCTGCCGAATTTGTAGGCCAGTATCGAACAGACGATGATGGAGACCAGCGTGAGGATCAGGTTGCCCATGGGCATATGGCTGTACGCCATAAACGATGCGTGAAGGATGTAGCGCACCGTGTCGCCCAGGATGCCGATGGCCACCGAGAGGAACAGGCCGTAGACGATGGACCGGACGGTTACGCCACGACTCTTCACTGCTTCCCGGCCGGCATCGGAACTCATCGATTTCGCAGATGGCATTGACATGGACTGGTGTTTCCTGAAACGAAGTTGCGCGGGACCGGCATCCCGCACGGAACAGGGCGCCGGTTGCCAGCTGCCGCTATCCCGCGGTCGGACCGCTCAGAAGGGGTCGGGTCCAATGGCTTCGGCGGGCGCGGTAACGAGCGGATTCAGCGCGGTCGCCCTTTGCAGACACGCCGCGGCAAGGCTGTCCTTCCCCGAAAGCATGTAGTAGTGCGAAAGGGTTTGAAAGCGTTCCGCCGTCGGATTTTCCGCGGCGTTGCGTTCCAGATAGCGAATGCGCGCGGCCAGCCTGCTCTGGCGTTCGAATACAGTCAGCTGCGCCCCGGCCTCCCCGTCACGCCCGAGGGCGAGCAGGGCCTGACCCGTCAGATACCGCGCGCGCGAGTGGTAAGGATCCACAGCGACGGCCCGCCGGAGATGGGACAATGCAGTGCGCGGACACATCGTCCGGAGTTCGGTGCTGGCGATGTCACAGAGCAGTTCGACGTCTCCGGGAGCGTCCTCGAGGGCCCGCCGGAAGCAGGCCGCGGAGGAATCGAGTTCGCCGCGGCTGAAGTGAACGCGCCCCAGACCGGCGAGAGTCCGGCCGCGGTCGCCGCCGATGGACCCGGCGCGCCGGAAATGGGCTTCCGCGCTGTCCGGGTTTCCCGCCGCGAGATAGAATTCCGCCAGTTCCAGGGCGTGCGCGGGGTTGTCCGGCATCCCTTCGACGGCTCTCAAAAAGGCGGCCTCGGCCTCTGTATCCGCCCGTGCGTGGCGAAGGGCGCGCGCGTATCTTATCCACTCCTGCGGGCCGGTTACAGAGTGCGTTATCGCGTTCAGGGTCTTCTTCGCCTCGGCGAACCGACCCCGTGCGGCCAGGAGATCCGCAAGACCGTACCGGGCACGTACGTTGGGAGAGTGGATGGCGATGGATTTCCGGTACGACGCCATCGCTCTTTCGTCGTCTCCGTGTTTCAATGCGGCCTCGGCGCGGACGCAGAGATCGGCAGCCCGCTGTTCCGGAGTCCCGGACGCCGGCCGAAACCAGATGAATGCCAGCGCCACGGGAAGCAGTACGGCCAGCGCCCTATAATTCCGTGCCGCAGTATTGACAATATTTCGCATTGGGCTCCCGGATCTCGGCGTTGCATTTCAAACAGGACCGGGCGCCGCCCCGGGTTCTCATGGCCTGCGAGATTTCAGCCGACAGGATGCCGGTGGGCACAGCGATGATGCTGAACCCCAGCAACATCACGATGGTCGCAAGCATCTGTCCCGGCGCGGTCTTGGGAGAAATGTCTCCGTATCCGACGGTGGTGATCGTCACGATGGCCCAGTAGATGCTGCGGGGAATACTCGTAAACCCGTTTTCGGGTGTCTCAATCACGTACATCAATGAGCCCAGGATGACAACCGCCGTCATCACCGTAAGCACAAAAACCGCAACCTTTCGGTAACTCGACTGAATCGCCCGGAGCATCATCCGCGCCGCGGCCAGGTACTGTACCAGTTTGAGTACGCGAAAAACGCGGAGCACGCGGAGGACGCGTATGACAACCAGGTAATGACTGCCGGGCAGGAGAACGTCGATATAGGTGGGGAGGATAGCGAGAAGGTCAACAATGCCGAAGAAGGACGTCGCGTATCGCAATCGGCGGCCGGTGCAGACAAGCCGCAAAAAATACTCGAGCGTGAAAACGAGCGTAAAGAACCACTCAAGGCCGTAAAGAAAGTCGCCGTGGGTCTTCCGGACAGCGTCGACGCTGTCCAGCATCACGGTCAGGACACTCAGAATGATGGTGAAAATGAGAGCGAGTGCGAAACGGCGCCCCGCAGGCGTTTCCGAATCGAACATGATGTGCCGGAGACGCAGGCGCCATCCGGAGACCGGCCGGCGGCCGTTATGTACGTGTATCATCAGGATGGTACCGAACGTGAACGCAACTGTAACCTCGCGTTTCTCACCGCAAGGATGACCTCGAACGCGCGGATCGCCGAATGATGGTTTGAGGTTGGCCACGTGGCCAGGAAAGGATCCTCAGGACCGTGCCCGTCAGTAACGGACATCCACAAGCCAGGCCTCTTTGGGATGGGTCTCCCAGCGTTTTCTCAGGGCCGTCTCGTTGGGGCTGAACCTCCCGCCGTAGGAAATGCCGCCGTGCGATATGTTGACGCTCACGGCGACACTGTCACCGGCGGGCACCCAGTGGGGCGTGAGCAATTGATTCCAGAGCAAATCCCCTTTTTTCATCTTGTACGAAAGTATGTCCTCGGGGTCGTGATCCGGCGGTCCGTTCGGTCCCCTGAGCGCGTCGCGGTTGTTGACGGCGTCGTCGAGGGGTGCGTATTTGTAGGGATCCTTGAAGGCATTGAAGGTTTTTACGCCCCAGACCTGCCACGCCACGACGTGCGAGGTATCCATGTGGTATGACGAGCTGCAGTTCCTTCCGGAAATAAAAATGATGGGATAACAGCGTTGCCAGGTAAATCCGTTCGATGCCAGAAAGGTGCGCCATGGAATCATGATCTTCTTCTGAAAATCCCGCAGGAACTGACCCTCGCCGTAGAAATTCTGCAGGTGAAAGTGCGCCAGTGAGAAGGGGCGGTCGATGACGTCGGCGATGGGTAGCGATTTAAATTCCTCAGCCCTCGCTTTTTTCTCATCTTCCGAGATGTCACCTCGAATGTTGATTCGTGCCTGACCGTCCTTTCGAAGGATGTCCACGATTTCGTCGGCGGGTGGAAACTCCATGTCAAAGCGGAAGAACTCAGGGTCGATCAGGAAATTCTGAAGGCCGTTCCAGCGATGCTTCAGTTCGGCTTCGTTCCGGACGATGATCTGCATGTCTCCTCCTGTTTACACGCTGAACTCAACTGGCGCAGCACTCGCAGACGAGGCCGAACCGCATCTGGCCGCCGTCCGGAATCTCAATCTCGAAGTCGGTCTTGACGAATACGTCCGTTGAGCCGCAATAGTCGCATTTCCCGCGTTTGCGTCTCCCGGTTTGCGCATCTGCCCTGCGTGCAGATTCTGAAGGGCCTCCGCGGGCTTTCAGATAGGCGGCGGCCTGGCGCCGGATCCCCTTGTCGGGCTCCTTTTCCGCAGTGCGTTCGAATATGGCGCCAAGTGCCGGGTCGTCCGGTCGTCCGCCGTCTTCCAGGGTGTGCCACGCGGCTTTGCGCACGCCCCGATCGGGGTCTTCGAGCATACGGTAAAGCGCCTGCCACACGTCCTCACGGCGCCGTCTGATATGGCAGGGGCAGAGGAATCTGGCGGCGGTCTCCCGGTCTTCCGGGTCGCGGCTTCGGGAGAGTTCGATGAGCTTCCCGATGTTCTCGCCACTGAAGCGCGCCTCTCCGATCCTGAATGCGCGCTTCTGAAATCTGTTCAGCCCGAGCTTCTTCCGTTTCAAGGTTTCACCCGCTCACCGATCCGGCGTGAGCCTCTTCCTTCGGTGCGCCAGCCGGACCGTGCGAAAAGAGTGGACGACTGCTGACAATTGCGGCTACAATATAACATATGGCGTACTAAATTCAAAATTCTAGTCGCCGGGTTAACGCAGGAAAAATTGACGCGCACATCCGGCCAGAAACGGAAATCCCGGGCTTCGAATGTGCGGCGCCCGGGGCCTGCGGCACACCGTGACGCGCGCGGAAGCAGGCCGCCAGAATGCCATCGGCCGCCACGCTCGCAGCCGTCGTAATCTCACCCGAAGAGAGGGAGTTCGTAACAATGGAACGAGTTCCGGAGGATATTCGGTTGGACTTGCTGCTGAAGGGCGGGTACGTCATCGATCCCGCGAACGACGTTGAAGGAATTCGCGACGTGGGCATTCGGGACGGAAAGATCGCCATAGTCTCCGCGGGTACGGACCTGCGGCGGGCGGCGGCGCGCGTCATCGACGTATCGGGCCTTCTGGTCACGCCGGGGCTGGTGGACATTCATGTCCATGCCTACGACACCCGGCTGGACCCGGGGTCCGGAAAATTCACCGCCAGTCTGAACGCGGACGCGCACTTTTTGAGCGACGGCGTGACGACCTGCGTGGATACCGGGACGGCGGGATGTGAAGAAATCACGCATTTCAGACAGACCGTGATGGAGAAGAGGATCTGCCGGATATTGGCGTTCGTGAACATCTCGGCGCCGGGAATGGGGAGTTCGGAGCAGGATATCCGCACGTTCGACGCACCCGGCGCGGCATCGGCCGCGTTGGACCACAGGGACGTGGTCGTTGGCATCAAGACGGCACACTACTGGCCGCGAGGGCCGTTCGACGCCGGCCATCCTCCCTGGGCCTCCGTTGAAGGGGCGGTGGCGGCCGGCGACCTGTGCGGGATGCCGGTGATGGTTGACTTCTGGCCCCGGCCGCCGCAGCGTTCCTACCGGGATCTGATCCTCCGCAAGCTGCGTCCGGCCGACATTCACACGCACGTTTTTGCCCGGCAGTTTCCCGTCGTCGACGCGCACGGTAAGGTGCAGGACTACATGTTCGAGGCCAGAGAACGCGGTGTCTGGTTTGATCTCGGCCACGGCGCGGCCAGTTTCTGGTACCGCAACGGCGTGCCTGCGATAGCGGACGGGTTTCCGCCGGACTCGATCAGTACGGACCTGCATACCGGAAACATCCGCGGGTCCGTGGTCGGCATGACCGACACGATGTCCAAGTGTCTCCTGATGGGCATGCCGTTGCGGGAGGTGATCTACCGGTCGACGGCGGCGCCGGCGCAGGCGATTCGCAGGCCGGACCTGGGCACGCTCGGGGTTGGGGAGGAGGCGGACGTTGCCGTACTCGCCCGCCTGAAGGGAGCGGTTTCCTTCCGCGACTGCGGATGGGGTCGGATGGACGGAAACGAACGCCTGGTGTGCAAACTGACGCTGCGAAGGGGCGAGGTGGTATGGGACAGCGACGCCCTGACCGTCGCGGAGTGGCGTGATCTGCCCCAGGACTACTGGGAGACGACGATTGTGCCGGTACCGATTCAGCGACACTGGCGTTAACCTGAAATGTACCGCGCAATCGCCCGCGCGGTCGCCGGCCCATGCCCCGGTATGGCGTCCATCGGAAGAATTGGATTCACCTACCAGTCGGCCACGCTCCCGTCGGACTCATACGTGTATTCGCCGCCGAGTTCCTCCGTGTACCTGCACGCTCTCCGGACTTCGCGTTCATCGAGTTCAATGCCCAGTCCGGGTTCCGTGGGCAGCAGAATGTGTCCGTCCTTCACCCGCCAGGGGTTCTGCAGCAGTCCTTCTCCAAGGCAAGCGTCGACCTGCTCCTGAATCAGAAAATTGGGCGCAACGGCATCGACGTGCAGGCATGACGTGAACGCGACAGGTCCGATGGCGCAATGGGGCATGATGTGCATATAGTAAACTTCGGCCATGTTCGCAATCCTGAGGGTTTCGGAAATGCCTCCGGCGTGCGAAACGTCCGGCTGGATGTAGGCTGCGGCCTGATTCTCGAATATCCTGCGGAATTCCCATCTGCTGAGCAGCCGCTCGCCGGTGGCGACGGGAAAAGGGACCCGGTCGGAGACGCGCTTCAGGGCGTCCACGTTCTCCTGCGGGACGGGTTCTTCCACGAACATCGGACGCATCCCCTTGAGTTCGTGGCAGATTTCAATCGCCAGCGCCGGCGTCATCTTCCCATGAAAATCGAAACACAGCTCCACGTCGGGCCCCACCCATTCCCGCATCAGGTACGCCCGGCGGACGAATTCATCGATCACGGCGGGGGGTTCATGGCCCCGCCACTTTCCGCCGGGTCCGGTCTTGAAAGCCTGATAGCCTCCGGTTCTCCGGAGGTTGTCCAGTCGTCGCCTTGACTGGGCCTGCTCCTCTTCCGAAAGACCGGTGATTCCCCAGTGCGCATAGACCCGGATCCTGTCCCGGACCGGTCCGCCAAGCAACCGGTACACGGGCGCGCCATGGGTTTTGCCGGCGATGTCCCAGAGCGCCTGGTCGATCCCCGACAGGGCGGTCATGAGGACGGCGCCTCCCCGATAGAACGCGGAACGGTAGATATGCTGCCAGTGGTGCTGAATTCGGAGCGGGTCCTTGCCCGAGAGATAGGCTGCCAGTTCCTCGATAGCGGCCACGGTGCTTCCGGGCCGGCCTTCCAGCGTGGTTTCCCCCCATCCCGTGAGACCGTTATCGGTCGTGATTTTCAAAAGGCGGGTGCGCGGCCGTGGAAAGAACTGTTCGATGCGATCGATTTTCATCCGGTTTCCTTCATGGTCAGCACCGTTTCCTTCCCTTTGCGCCGTCCCCTCAGGCAAGGCGGTTCAGGGTTGAGAGACAGGCGCGCGTGTGTGGTATGGGGTCCGTCGAACCGGACTGGAGATGCGCGCGCGTGTCATCGACAAGATGGTCCAACTGCTCCGGGGTGTCCACGTCGTACCAGGTCGGCAGGATGCCGGCGGTGACACCCAGGGCCCGCACCCGTTCAAGCGTCTGGTCGAAAACGCGCTCCGTACTCCATGCGATGTCCAGGAAGATCTCGCGCAGGGGCCTGGCGAGGCCAACCAGGTAGTACCCGCCGTCGATGCTGGGACCGAGTACGACGTCGTGCTCCTGAAGGAGTTCGAAGGCCCGGTTGACGTGGTCCGGGGGCAGCGAAGGCACGTCGGTTCCTGCGATCACGACGCGTCCGGCGCCCAGATCGAAACAGTGGCGGGCGGCCTGAAACATACGTTGGCCGAGATCGGCGCAGGCCTGCGGGAACAGGTACCAGCCCGGTCCGGCCAGATCGGAAAGTACGGCTTCGGAACCGGGCGGGTCGCAGGCCACGCAGCGCCGGTCTGCGGTCGCTTCACTCGCGGCGTTTACGGTATCCAGGATGAATGCGCGATAGATTGCAGCAGCCTGAGTCGGCGTGTACCGGGTATGCAGTCTGGTCTTGACTGAGCCGGGTTCGGGGTTCCTTGCAAAGAGAACGAGAAAGGTACTCACGGCTAACCGGGACGTGCGGTCCCATCCTCCAGCTTCCGGCGCAACAACTGATTGGCCACTTTGGGGTTCGCCTGGCCTCTTGTGGCCTTCATAATCTGCCCCATGAAGAAACCCAGCAGCTTTCTGTCGCCTCTTCCGTATCGGGCAACCTCGTCGGGGTGTTCCGAAATCACGCCGGCGATCAATTCCTCGATCTCGGTTGAATCGCTGATCTGCGCCAGACCCTGCTGTTCGACGACCGCTTCGGGCGACGCGCCGGTCTCGGCCATCGTCGCGAATACGTCTCTCGCAATGTTTGCACTGATGGCGCCGGCCCCGATCAGATCGAGCAGCGCGGCCAGACCTTCCGGGGTGGCCCTGAGTTCAGCTATATCGATCTTGCGCTCGTTGAGCGTGCGCAGGACGTCGCCTTGCACCCAGTTCGCAGCGGCTGCAGGCTCGGCCCCGGCCGATATGGCGGCTTCAAAATAGTCGGCCACATTTCGTTCCGCGACCAGCGTATCGATCTGTTCCGTCCGGAGACCATAGGCAGACGCGAAACGGGCGCGTCTCTCGCGAGGCAATTCGGGGACGGTGGCCTGCACCCGGTCGACCCACTCACGATCGACGACGACCGGAACGAGATCCGGTTCGGGGAAATAGCGGTAGTCGTCGGAAGACTCCTTGCCCCGCATCGCGCGCAGCCGGCTGCGGTCCGGATCGAACAACAGCGTCTGCTGTCTGATTTCGCCGCCGGCTTCGGACGTGTCGATCTGACGCAGGATTTCGAGTTCGAGCGCACGCCGGCAGTTGCGTATGGAGTTCATGTTCTTGATTTCGACTTTCGTGCCGAGTCCGCTGGTTCCACTCGGCCGGATCGACACGTTTGCGTCGATCCGCACGTGGCCCTTTTCCATGTTCCCTTCCGAAACGCCGGTGTAGGTCAGCAACTGGCGCAGGCGGGACATGAAATGGTAAGCTTCTTCCGGCGAAGCGATGTCCGGTTCGGTGACGATTTCGATGAGAGGGACCCCGCAGCGATTGACGTCCACCAGAGACTCGCCGGCGGCTACGAAAGCTTCGTCATGGATGCTCTTGCCCGCGTCTTCCTCCATGTGGATGCGAATGAGGCGCACGGTCTTCGTGCCGTTCCCCGAGGGGATTTCGATGCCTCCTCCCGTGGCCAGGGGCATTTCTTCGTTGGACTGAAACTGGGAAATCTGATACCCCTTTGGCAGATCGGGATAAAAATAGTTCTTTCTCAGGAAGCGGCTTCGACGCTGGACGGTGCAGCCTACCGCCAGGGCGATGCGAATGGCATGGTCTACGGCCTCCCGGTTCAACACGGGCAGGGCACCCGGCAACCCGAGACAGACCGGGCAGGTGCGCGAATTGGCTTCGTCTCCGAAAGACACGCCGCAGCCGCAGAATATCTTGGTTCTCGTGGCGAGCTGGGCATGGACCTCAAGACCGATGACGGGCTCGTACTTCATCGGTTCCACTCCTGTTCGACCACGTTAGCGGTCCTGAGCAGACGATCTTCCCTGAAGGCCGGCGCGAGCAGTTGCAGTCCAATGGGCAGGCCTGCCTCTGAGACGCCGCAGGGGACGGAAATACCCGGGATTCCGGCCAGGTTTACCGAAACGGTATAGATATCGGACAGGTACATCCGGAGCGGGTCGCTGGTCTTTTCGCCAATGCGGAAAGCCGCCGTTGGCGATACGGGCGCGGCGAGAAGGTCGCAGGTTTCGAAGGCCTTTTCGAAGTCCTGCCGGATGAGAGTACGCACCTTCTGGGCTTTCAGATAATAGGCATCGTAATAGCCTGCGCTGAGGGCGTACGTGCCCAGCATGATGCGACGCTTGACTTCCTCTCCAAACCCGGCGCTTCGGGTTCGGCAGTACATGTCGAAGAGATCATCTCCCTCTGTCCGACTGCCGAATTTGATGCCGTCGTACCGGGAGAGATTCGAGGACGCCTCACCGGTGGCGATGATGTAGTAGGCGGCTACCGAGTAGGCCGGATGGCAGGCTACGGGGAGGTCGACCTCCCGGATTTCCGCGCCGGCATTTTCCAGGACCTCGACACTTCCGATGATCGCCGAACGCACCTCGTCGTCAAGGCCCTGTCCGAAATACCCCGCCGGGAGCCCGACGGTCAGCCCGGCGACGCCCGCTTCAAGGCCCGCCGTATAGTCCGGTACAGGTACATCTACGGACGTGGAGTCTCGCGGGTCGTGTCCGGCAATGACGTTCAGCAGGAGGGCGGCATCCTTTACGTTCCGTGCTACGGGGCCGATCTGGTCCAGCGACGACGCGTAGGCAATGAGGCCGTATCGGGAGACACGACCATAGGTGGGCTTGAGGCCGACGGCGCCGCAGAACGAGGCGGGCAGACGAATTGACCCGCCCGTATCGGTGCCCAGGGCGAGTACGGTCTGATTCGCGGCCACGCTGGCGGCGCTGGCGCCGCTTGAACCGCCGGGAACGCGCGTTGGATCGTGGGGATTGCGCACGGGTCCGTACGCCGAGTTTTCGTTGGAGGAACCCATGGCAAACTCGTCCATGTTGAGTTTGCCAACGAGTACCGCATCGGCTTCCCTCAGTCGCGCAACGGAGGTCGCGTCGTAGGGTGGAACAAAGTTCGCCAGGATGCGGGAGCCTGCGGTCGTGAGCAGGCCGCGGGTGCAAAGAAGGTCCTTCAGGGCGACGGGGATACCTGCCAGCGGACCCACCGGATCTCCGGCCGATACCCTGGCGTCAACCTCGTCGGCTTTGCGGATCGCTTCGCTTTCATTCAGGGTGATGTAGGTGTTCAGCGCCGGATTCGTCGCTCGAATGCAATGAAAAACGGCCTCGACAAGCTGTCTGGACGTAATATTGCCCGACAGAATCGACGCCGTCAGTTCGTGGGCGGGCCGTTCGTTCAGTGGCTTCCCGGACACGGCCACCTTTCCTCCCTGAGGCTGTTTCTACGGTTTGGCGGTTTTTTCCGAATCCGGTGTCTTGGGATCGGACTTGGAAGGGGGATCGACTCCGGTTTCGATTTCATCCTGAATATCCCGAAGGCCTCGCTTGAATTCCGTAACGCCTTTGCCCACGCTCTTGGCGATGTCGGGAATGCGTTTGGCCCCGAACAGCAGAAGGATGACCAGGAAGATCAGGAGGATTTCCCAGGTTCCGATTCCACCCAGCATAATTTGCCTCGCATTCGTAAAGAACCGCCGTCCAATCGTCCGGCGGGCCCGTCGGCGATGTTTCCGCGTCTGCCGAATCTCGAAGAAGCCGCATCGCGCGGCAGCCGATACCGGCAAACAGGCGCGACTGTGGGTCAGTAGGAATACTTGACGTAATAATACGCCGCACCAATGCCGATCAGGCTGAGGACGTTGAAATCGAGAGAAAAGCCGAAAGTGACTGTAAGCACCAGCAGGTTCAGGCGCATCGGGTAGAATTCGTAAGAGACCAGAGGATCCACCAGCACCCTGGACACCATATTGTCTTCCAGGCCGAGGCCGCCGAAAACCAGGTTCAAGACCGCACCGAAGACCCGGCTGGCAAGAATGCCCACGAAGATCGCAACAATCAGGTGACCAACGCTCTTGTTCCTCATCGACCCCACTCCATTGCGGTTCCGGCGGGCGTTACATGTCCGCGACTTCACGATGTACGATCAGATGCGACAGCCACCGTACCGCGCCGGAAATCGAGAATGCGAAGGCGATCGGAAAAAATGCTTCGTCCGGAAAGATCGCGACGGGGATAAACGCGGCGATGGCGATCCCCAGTCTCCAACGGTCCCTTCGCGCTTCGATGCTGAACCTGGGAAAGGCGGGATATCCGAACTGGCTGACCATGAGAAGGCCCAGAACCAGGCACAACAGAAGGCCGACGTGGGGTTCGCGGGTGCTCTGCCAGACCCGTTCCGCAAAGACGATATAGGCAGCCATGGTAGCTGCGGCTGAGGGAATGGGAAGGCCGACGAAGTCTTCCTTTTCGTCTCCCTTGACCTGAACATTGAACCTCGCCAGGCGCAGCGCACCGCACAGAAGGAAAAGAAAACAGGCCGCGAACGGCAACCACACCGCATCCAGCATTCCCTGCAGATATTGGAACATCAACACGGCTGGCGCCACTCCGAACGAGCAGATGTCGGCCAGGGAGTCGAACTGAACCCCGAAGTTACTGGGCGAGTCCATCAGCCTGGCGAGTTTGCCGTCGAAGGCATCGAGAAAACCCGCGATAACAATCAGCCAGGCCGCCGGGACCAGTTTTCCGTCCATGGCATACGCGATCGCAAGGAAACCGCAGCAGAGGTTGCAGAGTGTGACCATGCTCGGGACGGCGGCCCTCTTTCTCATGTCGTATCGGCTCCGGATTTCGGCTGCTCTTCGTTCATTGTCTATTGCTGCCCGGCAGGCGCCTTCTCCGGCGCAAGGCGTGTTGCAAACCGCAGCCGGCCACGTACGATTTCCAACGACAGGTCGTCACCGACGTGCGCGTTTTCCAGGATCTTCTCCACGTCATCGGCGCTTTGAACAGGTTTGCCGTTTACAGCGATGATCAGATCACCCGGATTCAGCTTTGCGCGGGACGCGGGACTGTTGTCGGCCACACCCGTGATGAGGACCGCCTGATGCGTGAACAGCCCCAGTGCGTTCGCCAGCCCTCGCGTCAGTTTCGGGTGCAACTCGAAGCCGGCCCAGAACTCCTGAACGCCCCCCGCGATCAGCCGGTCGGCGATTTTTTTCGCCCGGCTGATGGGGATTGCGAAACCGATGCCGAGTGACCCTCCGCTTTTCGTGAAGATGAAGGTGTTGATGCCGATGACCTGCCCGACGCCGTTTACCAGGGGACCTCCACTGTTGCCCGGATTGATGGACGCGTCGGTCTGGATCATGTTGGAATACGAGAGTCCGCCCTCATCCTGTTCCAGTCTCAGATTGCGGTTGACCGCGCTGACCACGCCCGCCGTAACGGTTGGCTGGGGATCTTCGATGAGCAGCCCGAAAGGGTTGCCGATGGCGATCGCCCACTCGCCGATGATGACGTCTTCGGAATCTCCCAGGTCCGGGACAGCGAGATCTGTCGCGTTGACGCGGATGACCGCCAGGTCTGCGCCGGGGTCGACCAATACGTCCGTGCGCGCGTTCTGGACCTTGAAGTCCCGGCCGTCGGAGAACGTGACGGTGATCTCCCGCGCGCCCTCGACGACGTGGTAGTTGGTGAGTATGTAACCATCGGATCGGATCACGACGCCGGATCCGATCCCCGGCCGTTCCTTGTGGACGGTGCCGCGGTATGAGAAGAAATCAAAAAACGGATGCACATACCCGACGTCGTACCGCTTGAGGCTCACCGTGGTGACCCCCACGACCGAAGGCGCGACCCTTTCGACCGCACGGACGATGGCGTTTTTTCTGGAGGCGTCGATTTCGGAACCCGCGGCCGAAGCCGGAGTCGCACTTTCCGACTGATCTTCGGCGGCAGGTGACAGGTACAATGCCGTAAAGACGCCTGCAAGAAGGATCCAGACCGGTCGCCGCACGTCCTATTCTTCCGGTTCTTCGTAGGAGACTTCTTTTAAAAACAGCCCGTGGGGCGGAGCGTTGGGCCCCGCATCCTGCCTGTTTCGGGCCAGTAGAATCGCGTCGATCTCGTCCGGTGCGCGCTTGCCCCGGCCCACCTGGACCAGAGTGCCGACGATGCCGCGTACCATTGATCGGAGAAAGCGGTCTGCCGAGATTTCCACGTGGACGGCGTCGTCGAGGCAGTCCAGGGCGCACTCGAAAACACGGCAGTTCCGGTTCTCCTTCTCCCACGAAGCAACGCAGAACGACGTGAAATCGTGATGACCCAGTGTTCGGCTCGCGGCGGACCGCATTGCCTCGATATTCAGCCTGCTTCGCAGGTGCCACGCCTCGTTGCGGCCGATGGCCCTGGGGCGGTAGGTAATGCGATACAGATACGTCCGACGCCTCGCGGAACGACGGGCATGAAACGTGGACGGAACTTCGTCAACGTCGAGAACAGCCACATCGGGCGGCAATATGCCGTTGAGCGCTGCGCCGATCCGCTGTAACGGCAAGCCATTCGACGTGGAAAAATTGGCTACCTGTCCAAGTGCGTGGACGCCTGCGTCCGTGCGCCCAGCGCCGATGACGCGGATGGGATATCCCAAAAGCGAAGCCAGACAGGATTCCAGAGTTCCCTGGACCGTGCGCTGGTCCGGCTGAACCTGCCAGCCCTTGAAGTCTGTACCGTCGTATTCCAGTTGGAGCCGAATATTCCGTTGCATTCGAGCTGGTTCGGCTTGAATTTCGGAAACGGCGCGGACGGGGCCACGGTCCAACGCGGTATTAGGAATGGACACCGGGTCCCGGTGACGCCGCAGGTGAAGACCGAACTGGAATTGCCGGAAAGCAGACCGGTAACCGACGGGAATGCTACGAAATATAGCATCTCCAACCGACAAAGTCAATGGATTGTTCAGGTGGCTTTACGTCCCGTGGGACGGGTCGCTGATGGAACTTTCGATGCATCGATTGAACGAGTCTTTCAATCTGGCAACGCAAAAGCCGGCAGATCCGCCTTCATCTGTCGTGGTACGGATTTTGCAATTGTGTTCGGGGATTTCGGACCGAAACGGAGGAGGCAGGGATGCGGCGTCCGGCGCTGCTGTCCGCGGCGTTCTTTGCCGCGGGGGTGTTCATGGCACATCGTCTGGACGTGCCCGTGTGGGCGCTGTGGACAGGTGGCCTCGGGCTCTGGATGGTGTGCCTGGTCAGCGCGAGGACCCATTGCGCGTGGCCGGCAGCCCTGCTGCTCGTTCTGGGGGCGATGCGATACGAAAGCGTGATGAAGGGGTTGCCCGAAGACCACGTCGCACGGTTTGCCGGACGAGACCGTCCTGTCGTGCTTGACGGGCGCGCGGCTGAGGAACCCGAATGGATGGAAGACGGGTTGCGCCTTCGGGTCGCCTCAGAGCGGATCACCGTTGGCGACACAGTGTATGCGATTCAGGGAACGGTTCTCCTGCGGTTCCGCAAGTTCCGGCCGGACGTGGATTATGGGGACCGTCTGACGACGCGGTTGCACCTTCGCCGTCCCCATCCATCCAGGAATCCGGGCGCGTTCGATTACCGCGCCTTCCTGGAGCGGAAGGGAATCCATGCCATGGGCTCCTTGTCAAGGAGGGAACAGATTCTCGAAATCCGCCCGGGCAGGGGAGGCTGGCTGTGGACGTACGTGGTGCTGCCGGTGCGCAGAGGCGTGCGCGCCGGGGTCGCGTGCAATCTGTCCGGTGGTCCGGCAGGGCTGTTGAACGGGATCCTGCTGGGCGAAAAACGCGGGGTTCCCGACCCCGTCCGTACCGCGTTTACCCGGGCCGGGGTCAACCACGTACTCGCGGTCTCGGGCCTGCACGTTGGCCTGATTGCCGCGGTGGTGTTTTTTGCACTCGGCGCGGTCGGATGCGGAAGGAAGGCGACCGCCTGGGCCACCATAGGCGCTGTGCTGCTCTATGCGCTGGTCACGGGCCTGCCGCCATCGGTTGTCCGGGCATCCATGATGTGCGCGATTACCATCTGGGGGCGCCTGGGAAACACGCAGGGCGAGGGACTCAATTCTCTCGGCCTGGCAGCCCTGGTCATCCTGATTTTCAGGCCGCAGGACCTGTTCGACGTTGGCTTTCAGCTCTCTTTTTCCGCGACCGGTGGAATCCTGATTTTCTATCGGCCTGTCCGCGGCTGCCTGCCCGGGGCCGGCGAGGGCGGCATCGGTCATTGGGTATGGGCGCCGCTCGCGGTGTCGTTGGCCGCACAGATAGGCACGCTCCCTCTCGTGCTGACCTATTTCGGACTTCTCTCGGTGGTCTCTATCCTCGCCAACCTGATTGTGGTACCTCTGATGGCGGCCGCCGTTGCGCTGGGGTTGCTTGGGGTCATCGTCTATCACGTGTCTGCGCCGGTCGCGTCGTTGTTGAACGGTGCGAACTGGGCTGTCCTGAAGGGCGCCATCCAGACCGCGGAATGGTTCGCCTCGCCGGCGTGGGCCGCCGTGGAAATGCGAGGACCCGGATGGACTGTAACAGGGCTGTATCTGTGTGCCGCGCTTCTGATTCTTCCGGAGACGAGGTCCGGACCGTGGGGCCGGCGGCTTGTGATCGCGGGACTGTCACTTGCGAATCTCTGGGTCTGGTCGGGAGTGTGGCCGCGCCCCGCTGACCTGCGTATGCTGGTACTGGACGTGGGCCAGGGCGACGGGATATTTATAAGGTTCCCGAACGGGAGGACGATGCTGGTAGACAGCGGCTTGCGCGCGTTGAACATCGACATGGGTGAACGGGTACTGATCCCGTTTCTCAAGGCTGAGGGAATCAACCGGATCGACGCCGTGGTCGCGTCTCATCCCCACAGCGATCACATTGGTGGATTCGTGACGCTCCTGGAAAGGGTGGAAGTTGGCTGGTACCTCGACGCCGGGCAATTCTACGACTCATGGACCGCCCGTCGGATCCGGACTCTGATCCGGGAAAAGGGCGTACGCTATATGACGATCGAGGCGGGAGACCGGCTTGGAGGGCTGGGCGGTGTGGACGCCCTCGTACTGCATCCGACGCCGGATTACGTTTCGAGGCATGGCGCTGCGCCGATGGGCCTGAACAACGGTTCCGTGGTGATCCGACTGAAGCATGGAGGCTCTGCTGTTCTGCTGACGGGCGACATTGAGCATGAAACGGATCCGGATCTCCTGCGGTGGGGGGATCTGCTGCATGCCGAGGTGCTGAAGGCGGCGCACCATGGATCCCGAACTTCGTCCACCGCTGCTTTCCTGAGCGCAGTACGACCGGATCTTGTGGCCATCTCGTGCGGTGTCCGGAACAGATTCCGCCATCCGTCCCGCGAGGTGATCCAGCGCTGCGAGGCAATGGGGATTTCCATCTACAGGACCGACGAGGTCGGCGCCGTAGAGATCCGGATCGATGAAAAGGGAATCGACGCCCGGGGATGGCTGGAAGGGCGGTGACGAAGCGAAAGGAACCGTCGCGGCGGGTGTTGGGTGGAGGGTTGAACTGACCATGCTAAAATGGGCGGATAGCCGTCCAGGAATGCCGAATCAGCACTGAGCCACGATGCATTGGAAGAAAAGCAGCAGTTCTGATTGAGTAGGTATAGCCGGCAGTATTATCTCCCCCAATAAGACTGCCGCCAACCAAAGAGCCGATGCTTTCAACTTCCCCCAGGCTGGATCAGGTGCTGAAGCGAATCCCGGAAACGGCCATGCCGCCCATTCATGCAATGAACGCCTGAGAATCTGGCGCCGAAAATGCGCAATTTCAATCAATTGAACCGGTATGATCCGGGGTCCTGCCCAACGTGAAAACGAACCTCGGCCATCTCCCGGTGCCTCTTCGAATCCGGCCGTCTTTGCATGGGAATATCTGTGGAAAAGACGCACGGATCCGAAGTATGTAACTTGCTCCAAGACAATGCCTTATGCGCAAACAGGCTCTTGGCAAGCACGATTGAAATATATAGTCCGATCGGGGAGTCGTCAAGGGGTAATTTGATAAAAAAGAACGTGCGAAACCCGCAACTTTCACATAAGATATTGATACTCAATCGGCTGCACGTTGTGAATGTTTTTTTTCGTGTGGAGGCGGTATGTGAGGCGCCTTTTTCGCCGGAAAAATTCCCCATTTCCGGTCGAATTGCGGAACCCCCCACGTAAACAGCAAGTTAGTGAATTCCCGAGGCGCAGGGTTTTCGTGCTTAAAAAAAAGCGGCCAACCAGTGGCCCATTTTTTGCTGATTTCATATGTGTTCCGATGTCACAGAAGGGGTGCCGCGACGGCGCCGGCGGGTCACTCGTCCCAGACGCCCATGCGACCGAATTTGTCAACGCGCTCCTGGATCAGTTCCTCAGGTCGTTTGCGCAGCAAATTCTGAAGTTCGTCCGACAGGATTCGCTTCAGATTCTGACCGGCCGTCTTCGGATCTCTATGCGCGCCGCCAAAGGGCTCGGGCACAATTCGATCGACGATCCCGAGAGGGACGAGGTCCTGTGCGGTTATCTTCAACGCCTCGGCGGCCTCTTCTTTCTTGTCGCGGTTCCTCCAGAGAATGAGAGAGCAGGACTGGGGGTTGATGACGGAGTACCACGCGTTCTCCAGCATCAGGATTCGGTCGCCGACGCCGATGCCGAGCGCGCCGCCGCTTGCGCCTTCCCCGATAATGACCACGATGATGGGGACCGGAAGACGCGAGATTTCAAAGAGATTCCTGGCGATGGCTTCCGAGACGCTTCGCTCCTCCGATCCGATGCCGGGATACGCTCCGGGCGTATCGATCAGACAGAGGACCGGTCGTTTGAATTTGGCGGCGAGTTTCATTACGCGGAGGGCTTTGCGATACCCTTCAGGGTGCGCCATGCCGAAGTTTCGATGGATGTTTTCCGTGGTGTTGCGCCCCTTTTGCGTACCCAGGACAAGAAGTGGCTGTCCGTCGAGACGGGCGAAGCCGCTTACGACCGCCGGATCGTCCCGATAATTCCGGTCTCCGTGAAGTTCCATGAAGTCGGTGAATATCAATCGGATATAGTCGAGCGTATGAGGGCGCTGTGGGTGCCCCGCCACCTGGTATATCTGCCACCTGCTCATGTCCGCATAAACGTCCTTTTCCACCTTTTGCAACCGCTTCTCCAGGGCGGACAACTCGCCCTCAACCTCACCTGGCTCAGCCTCGGCGCGCGCCTTGAGTTCCTCGATTTTCCTGTCCAGGGCAGCAATAGGACGCTCGAAGTCCAGGTAGATTTTCTTCTTGCCATTCATGCTCAGTTGTCCTTTCCGGGCGTTCAAATCCTGCTGACGGCATCCTCGACGCGGTCCATGGCTTCGTGAATCATTGGCAGAGACGCGGCATACGAAAAACGCAGGTGGTCTCCGGAACCGAAACCGCTGCCGGGAACGCATCCCGTCATGGCCTCGTCCAGCAGATAATTCGTGAGTTCGACGTCGTTCCTGACACGGTCGCCGTACAGACCGGACACGTTTGGAAATGCGTAAAAAGCGCCTTGAGGAAGGCGACACGAGACGCCCGGCATGCGATTCAGGCGCGCAACGATCAGATCGCGGCGCTCTTGAAATGCGTCCCGCATGGTTTCCACGGTCTCCTGGGTTCCCGTGAGCGCTTCGATGGCCGCAACCTGGGAAATGGTGCAGGTGTTGGTGGTTTCCTGGCTCTGTACTCTGGCGATCAACCGCATCAGATCGGGCGGACCCGCGCCATAGCCCACACGCCATCCCGTCATCGCGTACGCTTTGGAAAATCCGTTGACAACGAGGGTCCTGCATCCGGCCCCGGGGTGCGCTGCGGCGATGGAGACGTGCCGGGCGGGATCGTAGGTGATTTTTTCGTATATCTCGTCTGAAATCACAAAGATGCCGGCGTCCGAGATGACGTCCCCAAGTGCGCCCAGTTCACCGGGCGTGTAGACTTCACCGGTCGGGTTGCAAGGGCTGTTCAGAAACAGGATCTTTGTCCTCGACGTGATGGCATTTGCAAGAGCGTGGGGAGTCAGCCGGTAACCTGTCTCCTCGGATGTATGCAATATGACCGGTCGCCCGCCCATCAGCCGGACCTGATCGGCATAGCTGACCCAGAACGGGGAGGGGATAATGGCCTCGTCTCCTGGGTTGATCAGCGCGACCACCGCGTCGAATATCACCTGCTTGGCGCCGCACGTAACAACAATCTGGGACGGGTCGTATTCCAGATCGTTCTCCATCTTCAGCTTTCGTGCGATTGCCTGTCTGAGTTCGGGCAGGCCCGATGCAGGCGCCGTGTACTTCGTGTATCCCTTGTCAATGGCCCGGATCGCGGCTTTCTTGACATTGGCCGGGGTATCGAAATCGGGTTCACCGGCTACCAGAGAAATGATGTCCGCGCCCCTGCGTTTCAGTTCCCCCATCCTGGCGAAGGTGGCTACCGTAAGCGATTCATCGACGTCGAGCACGCGATCGGAAAAAGTGGGGACGGCCTTGTTCATCGTATGGATTGTCATAGATGTCAGGACGTATCGGAATATCGTGGACAGCGTTCGCGCGAACTGCCGTTCGTTCCTGGACGGCAGTCATGCCATACGTCCATTCAGGTGGTGTATTCGGCGTTGATACGGACGTAGTCGTACGTCAGGTCGCACGTGTAAGTTGTGGCGGACCAGTTTCCCTGGCCGAGGCTGATTTCGATGTCGATATCGCTTGCCGACAATGCCCGTATCGCGTCGTCCGCATCGAAGCGCAGGCCGCGGCCCTGACCGTAAATCGGAATGCCGGCCATCGAAACGGAGATTTCGTCCGGATTGACAGGAACGCCGGCGTACCCGATTGCGCAGAGAATACGGCCCCAATTCGGATCCCGGCCGAAGACGGCGGTCTTGACGAGCTTCGAGTTGCCCACGGAAAGCCCCACGGTCCGGGCATCAGCGGTGGACGCGGCTCCGTCGACCCGGATGGTGATGAGCTTCGTTGCGCCTTCGCCGTCACGGGCGATCTGTCTGGCCAGACTGACGCAGACGGCGTTCAATCCTGCCTGAAATGACGTGACTTCGCCAGGGGAAAGCGCTCGTTCACAAGCGGCGCCGTTGGCCAGCAGGAGAACCGTGTCATTCGTACTCGTGTCGCCGTCCACCGTAATGCAGTTGAATGACCGGTCCACGGCGTCTCGAAGGCATTTTTCCAGTGGGTCCGGATCGATTCGAACGTCCGTTGCGACGAATCCGAGCATGGTGGCCATGTCGGGAGCGATCATGCCAGCACCCTTCGCGATGCCGCAGACGGTGACGATGCATTCTTCCAGGTGCATTCGGACCGATGCCATCTTCGGTACCGTATCGGTGGTCATCATGGCAGCGGCGGCGTCCGCCCAGCCATCTTCGCGAAGATCCCGGACCGCCGCGGGGATGCCCGACCGGATCTTGTCCATGGGAAGTGGTACGCCGATAACGCCCGTTGAGTTGACAAGCACGTATTCCGCCGCAACGTTGAGCTCACGCGCCACCTCGCGGGCCGTCTGCCGGGCATCGGACAGACCCCGTTCGCCCGTGCAGGCATTGGCGTTCCTGCTGTTGACGACAATGGCTTGGGCGGTATTGTCCGCCAGGTGTTCCCTGTTCAGCTGAATCGGCGCCGCCTGTACCCGGTTTGTGGTAAACACACCCGCCGCTGCCGCGGGTCTGTCCGACGTGATAAGGGCGAGATCCCGGCCCTCCGGCTTCAGGCCGCAGGCCACTCCGGATGCGCGAAAGCCTTCGGGGCGGATACAACGGCCTTCGGTGACTTTCAAAGCCGAACCTTTCAGAAGAAAGCCCGCTTGATGTTCCTTACCGCCTGTCGGATTCGGTGCTCGTTCTCGATGAGGGAAATACGCACGTAACCCTCGCCCATGTCGCCGAAACCGATTCCGGGTGAAACGGCGACTTCCGCTTCCTCCATCATTTTGAGCGAAAACTTCATCGAGCCCAGGTAGCGGTATTTGTCGGGAATCTGAGTCCAGATGAACATGGACGCTTTGGGTTTGAACACGGGCCAGCCGATCCGGTTGAGTCCCTCCACCAGAACGTCGCGCCTGGATCGATAGATGTCGGCGGCCTGGGCAACGCAGTCCTGGGGACCGTCCAGAGCGGCGATAGCGGCAACCTGGATGGGCGTAAAGATACCGTAGTCGTAGTAGTGCTTGATGGTTTTCAACGCTTCGATGACTTCCGGATTGCCAAGACAGAATCCGACCCGCCAACCCGCCATGTTGTAGGTCTTGGACATCGTGTAGAATTCCACGCCCACTTCCTTGGCCCCTTTTACCTGTAGCAGGCTGGGCGCCTCGTAGCCGTCGAAAACAATGTCGGAATACGCCATGTCGTGGATGATGACGATTTCCTGCTTCCGCGCAAAGTCCACGATTTCTTCAAAGAAAGCGGGGTCTACCGTGGCGGTCGTCGGGTTGTTGGGGAAATTGAAGATCATCATCTTCGGTTTTGGCCACAGCTCTCTCGCCACCATCTGGATCTCGGGAATGAACTCTTTTTCCTGTCGCAGAGGCAGACTCAGCACATTGCCGTTTGCAATGGCGACTCCGTAGAGATGCAGCGGATACGCGGGATTCGGCACGATTGCGAGATCGCCCGGGTCCAGAAGCGCCAGGCAGATGTGTGCGAGCCCCTCCTTCGAACCGATGGTGGCGAGGGCTTCCGTGTCCGGGTCCAGATCGACGCCGAAGCGACGCCTGTAATGCCGGCAGATGGCCGCGCGCAACGCGGCGATGCCCTGAGAGGGCGCATAGCGATGGGTCTTCGGATCACCGGCAACTTCGACGAGTTTGTCGACAATATGCGCGGGGGTAGGCTGGTCCGGGTTTCCCATACCCAGGTCGATAATGTCCATACCCTGCCGGCGCAGGCGCATCTTGTGCGCGTTGACGTCGGCAAACACATACGGTGGAAGGCGTTCGATTCTGCGTGATGTAATTTTCACTTATGAACCCTGAAACAGAGCCGATTCCGTTCGGCCCGGGTCGGAAGGTCGTTATGCGAGCGCTTCCTGCAGGATCGGTTCACTGGCGGTCAGAAAGCCCTCTCTGAGCAGCTTGTAAGTGAGGCTGTCCACCAGAGCGATCCAGCTGGCTTCAATGATGTTCTCGGACACGCCGATCGTATTCCAGACCCGATGACTGTCTGACGACTCAATGAGCACGCGTACTCTTGCCGCGGTGCCGTCCCGGGTGGAAAGGACGCGCACCTTGTAGTCTTCGAGATGGACTTCCTTGAGAATCGGGTACACGGGTTCCAGACCCTGCCGCAGCGCCGCGTCAAGCGCGTTCACCGGACCGTCGCCGTCGGCCACGGTGTGATAGACCCGGCCATCCACCTCGACCTTGACGATTGCTTCGACTTCGGTTCCTTCAGCCGACTTCCGGTTGATTGTGCGGAATCCGATCAGGCGGAATGGATCGGAGATGGCGCCAATCGCTTTCCGCGCCAGAATCTCGAAGGACGCTTCCGCAGCTTCAAAGACGTATCCCTCGTGTTCGAGTTGCTTGATCTGTCGGAGAAGGCGCTGAAGCGCAGGATGTTTCTTGTCGAGTCCGGGAAGGAGATGGTTCAGCTTGGCGGCGATGGTGGCGCTTCCGGATTGCTCGGACAAAAGAAAGCGACGCTCGTTGCCCACCAGTTCGGGACGGCAGTGTTCGTACGTCGCGGGCTGTTTGACCATGGCATCGATGTGAACGCCGCCCTTGTGCGCAAACGCGCTCTCCCCCACGTAAGGCTGGCGGTGATCGTGATGGACGTTTGCGATTTCGCTGAGAAAACGGGAGAAGTCCATGAGTCCCGCGAGTTTTTCCGGGCCGATACTGGACTTGTCGAGTTTCAGTTCCAGGCTCGGGATAATGGAGCAGAGGTTCGCGTTGCCGCACCGCTCCCCGTATCCGTTGAACGTCCCCTGTACCTGAATGGCGCCCAGCTCGACGGCCGCAAGCGCATTGGCGACGCCGACGCCGGCGTCGTTGTGGGTGTGGATCCCGAAAGGCGCGGCGATCTTTGTCTTCACATCTTCGATGGTATCCCTGAGTTCCGACGGCAGCGTTCCGCCGTTTGTGTCGCAGAGGACCAGAATGCCGGCGCCACCCTCCTGTGCGGCCAGGAGTGTCGCGATGGCGTATTGAGGATCGGCCCTGTACCCGTCGAAGAAATGTTCTGCGTCGTAGACGACCTCCCGCCCATTCGATGCAATAAACTCGACCGAGTCCCGAACGAGCCTCAGGTTCTCTTCGCGAGTGGTTCGAAGGACGTGGGTGACGTGCAGTTCCCAGGACTTGCCGAAGAGCGTTACGACGCGGGTGCCCGCCTGCAGCAGCGTATTGAGGATGGCATCGTCCTCCGGATGATTGTTCGCCCGGCGTGTACTGCCAAAGGCGGAAACCTTCGCATGCTCCAGCGGGAATTCTCGAATGCGATTGAAAAACTCCATATCCTTTGGGTTCGTGGGATTCGGCCATCCGCCCTCGATGTATTGAACGCCGAGGGCGTCCAGTCGCTGTGCGATTGTGAGCTTGTCATCCAGCGAAAACGCGATCCCTTCGGCCTGCGCGCCGTCTCTGAGGGTGGAATCATATATCTGAACCTGGTTGGACATCAGAAGCTCCTTGTGCATTGGGTGGGAGATTCGGTGAATCCGGAACAGGCGCGCCTCGACCGGCTCGCCGGCCGCGCCCGCGCGATCAGCAAATCGCCGATCCAATGCGGCCCGGGCGGTCGCAGCCGCCCGGTCGATTCCACTTCCCTTCTGAAGAATTCAGGTGTGTCATTCCCTGTTTTTCCAATGCGATGCGCGCGTGACCTCGTCGGCGATGAGATCGCCTACTTCCGAGGTGTTGTAGCCCATTTCTCCGGCGCCCATGCCCTTGAGTTTCGTGCCGACGACCCGGATGATGGCGTTTTCCAGGATGACGGCGCTTTCGGTCTCTCCCAGGACGTCGAGCATCATTTGTGCGGCGGCGATACCTGCAACGGGATTGATGACGCCCATTCCGGTATACTTGGGAGCCGATCCGCCGATGGGTTCGAACATGGAAACGCCCTCGGGGTTGATGTTGCCGCCCGCCGCAACACCCATTCCGCCCTGAATCATGGCGCCCAGGTCGGTGATGATATCGCCAAACATGTTATCGGTGACGATAACGTCGAACCACTCAGGGTTTTTTACCATCCACATTGTGATGGCGTCAACATGGGCGTAGTCCCGATTGACATCGGAATACTCGGCATCGCCGATTTCGTTGAACGTTCGCTCCCACAGGTCGAAGGCGTAGGTGAGCACGTTGGTCTTGCCGCAAAGGGTGAGGGTGTTGTCCCTGCTGCGTCTTCGCGTGTATTCGAAGGCGTACCTGAGGCAGCGCTCCACGCCCTTTCGTGTGTTGACGGATTCCTGGACGGCGACTTCGTCGGGGGTGCCCTTCTTGAGGAATCCACCCGCACCGGAATAGAGGCCCTCGGTGTTTTCCCGCACGACGACAAAATCGACGTCGGCGGGTCCCTTGTCCTTTAAGGGGCAGTCCACGTTGGGATAGAGTTTGACCGGACGCAGGTTGATGTACTGATCCAGCTCAAAACGGGTTCTGAGGAGGATACCCTTCTCCAGGATCCCGGGGCGCACGTCCGGATGGCCAATGGCACCCAGGTAGATGGCGTCGAAGCCACGCAGCTCTTCAAGGGCGGAGTCAGGCAGGGTTTCACCGGTTCTGAGATAGCGCTCGCCGCCAAAGTCAAAGGTCTCGGTCTCAAAGTCGAAACCGCATTTCCCGGCGGTTGCGTTGATGCATTTCAGGCCTTCCACCACAACTTCCGGACCCGTACCGTCGCCGGGGATGACTGCGATCTTATAGGACAAAGGCTTCCTCCAATGGGTTAGAATCCTGAGATATAAGGGAGTTTTCGTGCGACGGTCCGAACGGTTTCACGACCTTCCAGAAGCATCCCTGTGGCGTCCCACGTCCCTTCCAGGAGTTGAATCCGGTCGCCGTCGGGGATCCGCACATCGAACCCGAGTTCTCCGCATGACAGCGTCCTCGATTCCAGGTCGACGGTTATTTCGCTTTCCGGCTCGGATTCAACGGCATCCATCAGCGTCTGAATGCTCCCCGCCGGCGCGGTGACGCAGGGCAGGCCCATTGCCGTGCAATTTCCCTGGAATATCTCCGCGAACGACTCGCCGACGATTGCTCCGATGCCCCACCGCATAATCGCCTGCGGCGCGTGCTCCCGGGAAGAACCGCATCCGAAGTTGGCGTTCACCACCAGAATTGAAGCCCCGCGGTACCGGTCGTCGTCGAAGGCGTGGTCCGTGGACTTCCGGTCGTCTTCGAACGCGAATTCCCCCAGTCCCTCGAAAGTGATGTTGCGCAGATACCTCGCCGGGATGATGCGGTCTGTATCGATGTCGTTGCCCCGCAATGGAATACCTCGACCTTCCGCGCGGGTCACCGAGGAGGATGTACCGTTCATCAACAGGTCCTTTCACGTGAGCATGGCGCGTACGTCCGTCACTTCACCTGAAACGGCCGCAGCGGCGACCATCGCGGGACTCATCAGAAGGGTCCGGCCGGTGGGGCTGCCCTGGCGGCCCTTGAAATTCCGGTTGCT
Organism: Candidatus Latescibacterota bacterium; assembly: GCA_965116875.1. GTDB lineage: Bacteria > Latescibacterota > UBA2968 > UBA2968 > JAAXHE01. The sequence continues at coordinate 4,990,357 of OZ220733.1, read as the reverse complement.
GGAGGAAGCGCATATCTGGCGGTGCTGCAGCTTGTCCGGGTTCATGGCCAGACACATGGAACAGCCGGCGTCTCTCCACTCGAACCCTGCTTCGCGGAAGATTTCATGCAGGCCTTCGGCTTCCGCGTCTCGGCGTACCGCCGCGGAACCCGGTACCACAAGGGCTTTGACGCTGCCCGACACCCGGTTTCCCTTCACGACGCCGGCGGCTTCCCGGAGGTCGGAAATCCGGCCGTTGGTGCAGGATCCGATGAACGCGACGTCAATGGGCGTGCCGGCGATCGGGCTACCGGCGTCCAGGTCCATGTATTCGTAGGCTTCGGCGGCGACGTCCCGTTCGTCTTCGCGAAGATCCCGCAGCGAAGGGATTTTTTCGGACACGTAAACGCCCTGGCCGGGGGTAATGCCCCACGTAACGGTCGGCTCGATCCCGGACCCGTCCAGCTCGAAAACATCGTCGTAGTGGGCATCGGAATCCGAGGCCATGGACTTCCACCAGTCCACGGCCCGTTCGAACCCGCCACCGGAGGGCGAGTGCGCCCGGCCCCGGAGATAGTCGAACGTGGTCTGGTCCGGATTGACGTATCCCGCGCGCGCCCCGCCTTCAATGGACATATTGCAGATGGACATGCGTTCTTCCATACTCAATCCGTCTACGACCGGCCCGCCGTATTCATAAGCGTAACCGACGCCCCCCTTGACGCCGAGACGACGGATGATGTTGAGTATGACGTCTTTCGCGAAAACGCCTCTGGAGAGGCTGCCGGTCACCTCGATTCGCCGGACCCTGAGCGGGTGCAGGGCGAGGCACTGGGTGGCCAGAACGTCCCGCACCTGGGACGTCCCGATGCCGAAGGCGATGGCGCCGAATGCTCCGTGCGTCGACGTGTGACTGTCACCGCAGGCGATGGTCATGCCGGGCTGCGTGAGTCCAAGTTCCGGTCCGATGATATGTACGATGCCCTGTCGGTCATCGTGAAGGTTGAACAGCGGGATATCGAACTCCCGCGTGTTATCCTCGATCGCGCCGAGCATCTCCTCGGCCATGGCGTCCATCAGTGGACGGGTGCGTATATCGGTGGGGACAATGTGGTCTACCGTGGCATAGGTGCGTTCCGGATATGCGACCTTGAGGCCGCGTTCGCGCATCATCTGAAACGCCTGGGGGCTGGTAACCTCATGAATGAGATGCAGTCCGATAAAGAGTTGGGTCTGCCCCGACGGAAGCTCGCGAACGGCGTGGGCGTCCCACACCTTGTAAAACAGACTCTTTCCCATGAGTGGTGTCAACCTCCGTGTTTTGCGTTTCGGACGTCGGTTCGTCCGAATGAAGGATCCTATACCGCTTCTGTTCGATGTCGCCGCACGCCCGCGCGCAGGGCCAGGTGGTTCAGGGCATCGATGTACGCTTTCGCACTGGCCTGGATGATGTCCGTGGATGCGGCCCTTCCGGTGGCGCCGTCACCATTCTTACTGACCTTGACGGTGACTTCACCCATCGCTTCGGCGCCGTGCGTGACGGAACGGATGTGGCATTCGTCGACCTGGACGTCCGTCTCGGTGGCCTTCGCGATGGCCTTGTACGTGGCGTCCACCGGACCGTCGCCCCACGCGGACTCCTGGATTTCGCTTTCGCCGTCGACGCTGATCCTCACGGTGGCCGACGGAATGGTGCCGGTGCCGCTCGTGGTGTGCATGTACAAGAGTTGGAACTTCTCCGGAATGTCCCGGATCTCGTCCTCGACGATGGCCATCAGGTCTTCATCGTACACTTCCTTTTTCTTGTCCGCCACTTTCAGAAACCGCTCGTACGCCTTGTTCAGGTCATTCTGGTCCAGGTGATATCCCAGTTCTTCCAGGCGGTGCCGAAGGGCGTGCCGCCCCGATCTTGCCGTGAGCACGATGCTGGTGGCTTCCAGACCCACGTCTTTCGGATCGATGATTTCAAAATTCGCCCGGTTCTTGAGGACGCCGTCCTGGTGGATCCCGGAACTGTGGGCGAAGGCGTTGGCGCCAACGATTGCCTTGTTTGGGGCGACCGGAATTCCCATCAGGCGGCTGACGAGCCGGCTTGTCGGACAGATTTCCCGTGAATCGATTTCCGTATAAAGTTCGTAGTAGTCGCCCCGGGTGCGGATCGCCATCACGATTTCCTCCAGCGAGGCGTTACCGGCGCGTTCTCCCAGACCGTTTACGGTACATTCCGCCTGCCGGGCGCCGTTGAGGATCGCGGTGAGGCTGTTGATGACCGCCATGCCGAGGTCATCGTGACAATGAACGCTGATAACGGCCCGGTTGATATTCGGGACGTTTTCACGAATCTTGCGAATCAGGCCGCCGAACTGTTCGGGCACGGCATAGCCCACGGTATCGGGGATATTGACTGTGGAGGCGCCGGCCTCGATTGCAGCCTCGATGACAGCGTAAAGATAGTCGGGTTCCGTTCGGGCGGCGTCCATCGGAGAGAATTCCACGTCATCGACGTAGACCCGGGCCCTTCTGACGGCATCCACGGCCATTCCGAGGACTTCGTCAGGGGACTTTCCGATCATGGCGATGTGGTGGGGCGAGGTGCCGATGAAGGTGTGGATTCTGGGTCTGACCGCGCCGCTGAGCGCTTCGCCGGCCCGGTCGATGTCCTTCATTACGGCTCTGGAAAGACCGCAAACGGTCGGACCCTCGACTTCCTGTCCAATTCGTCGGACCGCCTCGAAGTCCTCGTCAGACGAGATGGGGAAGCCGGCTTCGATGACGTCGACCTTCAGCTTGCCGAGCTGCTGCGCGATTTCGATCTTCTCCCGAACGGAAAGTTTCGCGCCTGGCGTCTGCTCGGCGTCGCGCAACGTGGTGTCGAAGATGAAGACTCGGTCTCGATTATCCATGGGGTTCTGTCGCCTCCTTCGTCCGGTGCGCCGTGTTATTCCCCACCCCCGGCATCCTGCTTCATCTGGGAGTCGCGCAGAAGCGCGACCGTGCCGGTCCTCGCGATTTCGTTGATTCCGTAATCCCGAAGCATGTTGATCATCGCCGCAATTTTGTCTTCTTTTCCGGTGACTTCAATCGTCATCGAGTTGGTGCTGACATCCACGACGCCCGCTCTGAAGATCTCCGCAATCTGAATGATCTCTGAACGTGTATCGATGCGGGTCTTTACGTTAATGAGCGCCAGTTCGCGTTCGACGAATTCACCCTGTGTGATGTCGATGACCCTGATGACGTCCACCAGCCGATTGAGCTGTTTGACCACCTGCTCCAGCACGCGGTCGTCACCCCTCACGACGATGGTCATTCGGGAAACGGTTGGATCTTCGGTTTCTCCGACGGACAGGCTGTCGATGTTGAACCCCCGGCTGGAAAACAGGCCCGAGATGCGGCAAAGAACGCCGAAGTGGTTCTCGACCAATGCGGAAATGGTGTGTCTTGTTGGCATTTTCACGTCCTCTTGGCCAGCATTTGACAGGGCAGTAACCTGGCGATTGCCCGAGAGGCTCGTTCCGGGATCTGCGGTTTCTGAACTTTTCAGGGGATTCGACGTGGTAGAGAGCCTCTTGTGTACGTTCAATTGTCCGGAAGGATGGCGGACAGTAAGAGGCTTGAGGATGCGGGGAGAATGAGAATTCGCGTACGTGCGACGCCTTGAGCCGTGGAAGGACGCGGTACCGGGAAGGGGCAGGCGCCGGAGGGAACCGGCGCGCAGGGTGAAGCGTATGGAGTCATCGTCGCACTCTCCAATCCGGATTCGACAATCCTGATCTTAAAATACGAATGTTACAGGATTTGTAAGGGCGTGTCAAGCAAAATCAGGCAATCTCATCATTTCCATGTTACGCTTTCAGTTCGGCCGGCGGTAGAGGCTCCGTACCGGGCCTTTCGCCCAAGGCGCGGAGGGCGGGCGCATGTGCGTTTTTTCCGACCGGGGGCTTGACACGGTTCGACTTTTTTTATTAATTTTCCGGTCGAATTCAAATGCGAAAGATGTTTTCCGGTACCATGGTGTGAAGGAGGATCGTACATGATCCGGGTGGAGAACCTGGTCAAGAACTACGGTGACGTCCGGGCCGTTCGGGACATCAGCTTCCAGGTCAATGATGGCGAGATTCTGGGATTCCTGGGCGAGAACGGGGCCGGCAAGTCAACGACGCTGAAGGTGATGACGGGGTTTCTGTCGGCAACCGCCGGCAACGTTTTCGTGGACGACATGAACATCGTGGACGATTCACTGGAGATCCGCAGACGCGTGGGATATCTGCCTGAATTGAATCCGCTCTACGGCGAGATGATCGTTTACGACCTGCTTTCGTTTATTGCAACGATCCGGCGCATGGAAGGCCGGGCCTTCCGGCAGGCGCTGGAGCGCGTCGTCGAGCAATGCGGGCTTGCGGGCGTTGTTCACAGAGCCGTGCAGGAATGTTCAAAGGGGTACAAGCAGCGAATCGGTCTGGCAACGGCGATGCTGCACGATCCGGATATCCTGATTCTGGATGAACCCGTGACCGGGCTGGATCCCAACCAGATTGTGGAAATCCGCGAGTTGATTCGTTCGCTCGGGCGCGAGAAGACGCTGATCATGTCAAGCCACATCCTGCAGGAAATCGAAGCGACCGTGGACCGCATCATCATCATTCACAACGGGGAAATCGTAGCGGACGGACTTCGCGAGGAACTGATGTCCAGCTTCAGGGGACAGACGCAGTTGACGCTCGAAGTCAAAAGGGCGGAAGAGGAGACCGTGCAGGGTCTGCCGGAACAGTTGCAGGGGGTCTCGCTTTCAGATGTGGCCGAGAACAACGGATCCCGGACTCTCGTCCTGGAATACGATCGCGACACCGATCCCAGGGAACGTATTTTCCATTATGCCAGAGACCATGGATGGGTGATTCTGGAAATGAGCCAGGCTCGAGTTCAGCTGGAGGACGTATTCAGGAATCTCACGGGAGAGGGGGCGCCCAATGCATAATACGAAGGCGATCTATCTGAAGGAAATCCGCTCCTACTTCAACAGCCCCATGGCCTACATTTTTCTGGTTATTTTCGCGGTGCTGAGCGGGTACTTCTTCACAAGCACGTTCTTCCTTATCGGACAGTCCGACATGCGCGCGCTATTCAACATCGTGCCGCTGGTGTTCCTGTTCTTCGTGCCGGCCATATCCATGGGTCTGATCGCGAAGGAAAAGAACCTGGGGACAATGGAAGTCCTGTCAACCATGCCGATCCAGGACATAGAATTCGTCACGGGCAAATACCTGGCGGCGGTGAGCCTGATCGTTGTGGGGCTGCTTTTTACACTGGTGCATTTTCTCACGCTCCTGGCTGTTGGCACGCACGTCGACGTAGGCGCTGTGATTACCGGATACGTGGGCCTTGTCCTCGTGGGCGCATTTTACGCGGCCGTTGGGACGTTTGCAAGCAGTCTGGCGGAAAACCAGGTGATTTCGCTGATCATCGCGATCTCGATCATCATGGTGTTTTTCCTGCTCGACAAACTGCTGCTGTTCATACCGGCCGGGCTGGCGACAGTTGCGCAATACGTCAGCGTGGACTTTCATCTTTCGAATATCGCACGGGGCGTCGTGGATTCCAGGAACCTCGTCTATTTCGCAGGGATGATCTGGTTGTTTCTGGCACTCACCCTTCGGGTTCTGGAGATGAGAAAGTGGAGGTAGTCGATGTTTGCGGTTCACAATAGGCGTTCGTTCACCATCTATCTGCTTCTCGCGGTCGTTATCGTCTCGGCCCTCAACTTCGTGTCCAGAGACCTGTTTTTTCGTCTGGACCTGACCGCGAACGGGATCTATTCGCTTTCCGATTCCAGCAAGCGGGTGGTGGCGCAGGTCGAAGATCTGTTGACAATGAAGGTCTACTTTACGGACAACCTGCCGGCTCAGTACGGCAACAACAGGCGTTACCTGCAGGACATACTGGAAGAATACGAGGCGTTCGGCAAAGGCCGCGTGCGTTTCGAGTTTTTCAGGCCCGAAGACGACCAGACCCTGGCGGACGAAGCGCGGAAATACGGGATTCAACCCGTGCAGCTTCAGGTGGTTGAGAACGACAAGCTGGAAGTGAAGCGGGTCTACATGGGGATGGTGTTTCTGTACGGGGACGGGCGCGAGGTCATCCCTGTGATTGAAAGCACCACCGGCCTCGAATACGAGATCACCACACAGATCAAGAAGCTGATCGATACGGATAAACAGGCGTTGGCGTTTGCGATTATCGGCTCCCAGCCGCCCCGGGTGCGGAACATATCCGCCGTACTCCAGCAATCGTACCTGGTTCGGAACATCAGACTTGCCTCACCCGTTCCCGATGACATCAGCCTGCTGATGATCAGCGGGGTGACGGATTCGTTGAGCCGGGATGAGCTTGCAAACCTCCAGGCGTTCGCGGACCGCGGGGGCAATCTGTTCGTCGGCCAGGGGAGGGTCACCGGCGACCTGAACGGCCAACGCGGCACGCCTGTAGAGTCGAATCTGTTCGGCTTTCTGGAGTCAATGGGCCTGCAGGTGAAGGAAAACCTGGTGCTGGACCAGCGGTGCAGCGCGATCACGATCAGCCAGCGCCACGGATTTCTGCAAATGAGTTCGCAGATACAATATCCGTTCTTCCCGGTGGTGCACCGCTTCGGCGAGCATCTGACCGTGGACGGGCTCGAGCAGGTGCGCCTGCTCTTCAGCAGCGAGATCGCGCTTACCGATACGTCCTCGGCCGCCGCGCAGACGACGCCGCTGATGTACACGTCCGACCGGTCCGGTGTCATGACCGGATTCTTCAATCTGCGGCCTCTGGAGAATCCTTTCTTCAACACGTTGAATCAACCGGGAAAGGTGGTGGGCGCGCTGGCGCGACGGGAAGGCCCGCAGGGGATGAGCCAGGTCGTTCTGGTAGGTGATTCCGGTCTTTTCGAAGACGAATCGGGGGGTACTTTTCCGGAGAATTTCGTCTTTATTGCAAATGTCGCCGATTACCTGATGGGGGACAGCGATCTGGTGGCGCTCCGCTCCCGGGAGATTACGACCCGTCCTCTCGCGGAACTCGAAGACGCCGAGAAGGCGCGTTGGAAATGGCTGAATGTACTGCTGCCGCCGGTTCTGATCGTTGCGTACGGACTGCTGAGGTGGCGACGGGAAGCCGGGCGCGCAAGGATGCTGGAGGAGCAATATGGCTAAACGGGCAAGACTGTGGCTGATCGTGATACTGGCGCTGGCCGCCGGCGTGGTTTACGTTCAGCTTTCCAGGACGAGGCATACGGCGTCCGGCGTGCCGATCTACGCGGGAAGCCGGGACGACGTTCAGCAGGTCGCGATCCAGCGGGCGGGAGAACGCGTGGAACTGCGGCTCGACGGCGACGTCTGGCGGCTTGTGGGACACGACTCACTGGAAGTGCGGGTGGCGCCGATCGACAATCTGTTCGACAGGGTATTGAAGGTCGAGCGGACAACCCTGATGACACGGAGCGCGGACCGGTGGAGCGTATATTCGGTTGACGATTCAGCCGGGATCCGGCTGTCCGTGAGGAATGCGGGGGGTGAGGAGCTTGCCGCATTCGTTTTCGGACAGTCCAAACGGGACTGGAGCAAGAATTATGTGCGGCTTGGGTCCGATGAAGCGGTTTATCTGACCAGCAACAATATCACATACTATCTGAATGCGACGCCCGACTTCTGGGGCGGAAAGCCTGAGCCGGCTGCGGCGGACACGACGGGGCCGGATATCGACGTGGGGTCGGATGTCCCATCCGAACCAGCAACCACGTCTCCGGTACTGATCGACGCGAAGCGCGATACATCGGGTCCGTTGAAGCTGGACCTGAATGTGGAGGTGGATTCGGTAACGGCACAGGAACAGGCGGGCGGTAGCTGAATTCGCCTGTATCGTCGGTACGGAAACCGGGAAGTTGAAATAGCGAACTGGCGCGGGAATTCTTTTCTCGCGCTTTTTTCGCGTTCAGAATCAGGTTGCATTGACCCCCCAGGTTATTATCTTGCGCTCGGAATGTGCCCGAAGGTTTATTCCGTGCGCGGGCGTCGCCATTCCTTTGGATTGCCGCATGGTTTCGGAGGGTGCTTGTGCAGATTGCCTGGAGCGGACTGTCCCGGTGTTACGAGTTCGATACCGGCGAGATTATGGGGGGCATTCAACCCTTTACGAATTACCACGGCATCTGCGGGTTGATGCACCGAAACTTCAGGTCAGGCGTGGTTCGGCACAACAAGGCGTTTCTGAATGCCGAATATTACCTCAGGCCGGGATCGGGGATGGTGATGTACCCGCGGCGGCTCTCCCTGGCGAGGGAGGTGGCGCACGGGTTGAAGGAGAACGGTGTCTACATCCGATTTCCCCCGGAGCCGGACTTCGGGCTGGAGATGGACCTCCACTATCGTCCGTTCGGCGATGCGGTGGACCTGGTGACGACGATACGACCGTCGGCGGAGGTCCGGCGTTTTGAGGTTTTCTTCGCCTCGTACATTGCCGAAATATTCGACGAGACCTGGGTGACGGTTGCGAATGCCGGGGGGGCCCGGACCTGGACGAAGCTCAACAACCGGGTGACGATCAACCGGACGTTCGGCATCGCCAGAAACGACTTCTCGCGCGAGATGATTCAGGACGGCCGATACGGTGAGCCGGACCGGGGCCTGCATCGGGATCTGGAAGAAAGGGACTTCAGCCTGCCCATCCTGGCCGCCAGGAACTCGGCCAACGGATTCACGCTGGTTTTCCTCTGCGACCCCGACCACACGACCTACCTGACCGGACAGTACCACGGTTGGGATACCGCGCACGACTGGTGCTATGGCGGGGACCTCACGGCGGGCGCGGAGATGGTGACACGAACGAGAATGGTCTATCGCTGTTTTCCGGATGCGCGCGCCCTGCGCGCGGGTATCGGTGAATTGTGGACGGCCTTTGCCGGACCTAAAACCTAACACACTTCAGGAGGCAGGTGTATGCTGGCGATCGATGGCGGTGAGAAGGTACGGAAGGTGCCCATGCCCGCGCGGCGTCTCTTCGGCGAGGAGGAAAAGCAGGCCGTGATGGCGCTCTTCGACGAAAGTATCCGGTCCGGAAACGCGTTCGGGTACGACGGGCCCGAGGAACGCGCGTACGAACGTGACTTTGCGGACTTCATGGGCGGCGGGTACGCCGACCTTGTGAACTCGGGCACGACGTCTCTGTACTCGGCGCTTGGCGCCCTCGAACTGGAGGTGCCCGGCGAGGTGGTGGTGCCGCCGATCACCGATCCGGGAGGGGTGATGCCGGTTGCGCTGCTGAACCTGGTACCGGTTGTTGCGGACGCTGATCCCGGCACGTTCAACGCCGGAGCGGAACAGATCGAGGCGGTGCTGACCGAACATTCCCGCGCGATCATCGTTGCGCATATCGCCGGGGAACCGGCGGACATGGACCCGATTCTGGAGCTGGCCGATTCGCGCGGGCTGCCGGTGATCGAGGATTGCGCGCAGGCGCATGGCGCAAGGTACAGGGGGCGGGTTGTGGGGAGTATGGGGTCGATGGGGACATTCTCTACGATGAGCGGCAAGCATCACGCCACGGGCTCCCAGGGCGGCGTTGTCTTTGTGAAAGATCACGATCTCTATTGGCGGGTGAAGCGATTCTCCGATCGGGGCAAGCCTTTCAATCTCGAAGGGAGCGGGCTCTCCAACACCAGGGCGAGCCTGAATATGAACGGAAGCGATCTGGCAGCGGCGATCGGCAGGGTCCAGCTGCGCCGCCTGGGTGAGATTGCGGATAACCGTCGAAGGGCGGGGGACGCGATACGCGACGGTATCGACCATCTGAAGGCCGTATCCATGGGCAGGCAGGTGACGGGTACCGAATGCGTATATTGGTTCCTCCGCTTTCACGTGGATACGGCAAGACTGAGCGTTGACAAGGCAGGCTTCGTCAGGGCTCTGGCGGCCGAAGGCCTTTCGGCGTCCGTATCCTATCGGCATATCCCGTCCGAGTCCGCGTGGTTCAGGGAACGCAGGGTTTTCGGCAACAGCGACTATCCCTGGGGACTCCCGGACTATCGGGGCGATCGCAATGCCACCTTTCCGTGTCCCAACGCGGTCGAAGCCGCCGAGAGCCACTTTACGATGCCGATCCACGAGAACTACGGAGACCGGGAGGTGTCGGACATCGTTGCCGCTCTTGAAAAGGTGGAGACGGCCTATCTGAAATAGGCGGCTATCATATGCGGCGCCCACGGGAATCGATCGGGACCGGAGAATGGCTGAAGAGGACTTCAAAAAGACAAAGAGCCTGTTTCCCGCGCAAGAGATTTACCGCACGTCGGACGTCGCCGATCTCTGGATGGGGAAAGACGATTCGGGTATCCGCCTCTTCAGGGGTTCGGTGGTTGAGAACGACAGCCCCGGCGCCGGACGGTCTGACGACCTCGACGTGGATCCGTTTCTGGAGATATCCGACGGCCTGGCGCTGAAAAAAGTACTGACGTTGCGGAAGCGTCCGGCGGCGACGGCGAAGGTGGCCTTTATCGCGCGGGAGCGGAGAGGTCACTCGGCCACGCTGCGAATCAATGTCAACGGGACGGAGGTGCTGCGTCCGCCCTCCCCGCTCGCTACGCCCGACGCGAAACAGTATTGGGAGTTGGCGCCCGATGAGGGCGCATGGAGTTGGAGCCGGTGGTATTACGTGGAACTGCCCGACGGTTGCCTTCGCCAGGGCGAAAACCAGCTGGCATTCGACGTCGCCGACGGAGGGGTGGGGTGGAGTCTGATGGTGGCGGACTATCGGGACTACGTGAAGGGGATGCCGGATCCGGTTGTGCCGCCTGCTTCGAGTCTTGTGCGCCGAGACGGCGAATGGGCGTCCGAACGCGGAGAATACGTGATCCGGCTGGTGCTGGACGGCTACCGTGAATACGGGCGTATCGTGTCGCCTGTCATCGATGCCGCGGGCGAAGGGGAGGTCAAACGACGGCATACCATTCGTGGGTTGCGCCTGGATTGGGACGTCGATCTGCCCGCCGGTACCTGCGTCCAATGTGACGTGAGGACAGGACCGGATCCGGTCGTGAATGAGGCGGGCTGGAGCAAATGGCAATCGTGCGAACGCGGGTCGCCGGTAACGCGCATCTCGGGACGTTACCTCCAGTGGCGCATGCGGTTACAGACGTCGGACCCGTCGCGCACGCCCGTTTTAAAGGCCCTGCGTGTCCTGGCCGAGGCAAGTCCGGAAGGAGGTGCGCCTCCCCGGGTCGTCAGCACGGAGAACGCGTCCATCCGGCGGTCTTCATACTGGATCGCGGACGAGGACTACAGGCACGCCAGTTTACGGGAACTGCGCGAGCGGTTCGAACTGGATGCCGTCGTCGCCGGGGCACAGACGGAATTCCAGGCGATCGAGCGCCTGATGGCGTGGGCGTATGCCGTTCCGATGGGTGCGTGCCGGCACTATCCATGGAACGTCCTGGAATGGCTGATGCACGATCGGGATGACACCGGAACGATTGTCATGAACCGGTACCCGCAGCGGCGCCGCGACAAGATGTGCCTCTATCCCAACGTGGCGCTGGTGGCCGCCTGTCTGAGTTTCGGATTCCCCGCGCGGCACGTGAATTTCCATAGCGAAGGCATGACCGGGCACGAGATCGCGGAGGTCTGGTCGAACGACTATCGCAAGTGGGTCCACCTGGACGCAACGCGTGATTTCTACTGGTACGATCCGAAAACGCGTGTGCCGCTGGATACGCTGGAAGTGCACGAGGTCCTGGCGGACAGGCTCGAGGACGTCGAACGCTGGGATCGACCGTACCTGTTCCGGCAGGATCACGATACCCTCGTTCGGGACCTGCCGATTGCAGTTCGGGAAGGAAATCACGAGTACTCTGCCACAGAGGGGGCGCACTTTCTGTTCAGGTCGTTCTGCCACTTCCGTATGATCCCCCGAAGCAATGTCTTCAGCCAGCCGCGCCCTCTGCCGGTGAGTCAGGGCACCGAAGTCTGGGCGTGGGACGGGTATCTCAACTGGGCCGATGACAAGGTGCCGGCGCTGCCTCACTTCACGCGTCACACGAACCGCCGATCGGATTTCTATCCGTCGATGAACCAGACCCGCTATACCGCGGAGGTGAGTGAGGAAGGGAGTGCGCTGAGGGTCAGCCTGGAGACGCAGACACCCTGTTTCTCGGGTTACTTGTCCAGCCTGGACTTCAACGAGTGGAAACGGTGCCAGGCGGGGTTCGACTGGCGACTGCACGAAGGGGTGAACACGTTGCGGGTGCGCTCCGTCAACAGCGCCGGTGTAAAGGGCCCCGTCAGCAGTCTTGCGGTCGCATTGTAACGCGATTCCTTTTGTTTTCCTCAGTTGAACCGCCGGTCGCCGTCCCTGTCGGGGTGGTTTTTTTTGTGACAGCCGGCGACCTGACGCTGGTTTTTTTCATATACGCAGGATACTTTCCGGTGTGATGCGCATCTTTATTCATGTCACGCGCGCGGTTTTTGACGCTTCCCGGAGGCGAAATTTGGAAAGGCTTATGGATCGGGACCTGGTCCGGCTTGCGGTCTCAGGAGACGCATGGGCGTTCGGCCGTCTGGTGGATCGCTACGGTGGACGGGTTCTCGCGAGGGTCCGCCGCGTCGTCAGGCGTCCGGACGATGCCGAAGACCTGGTTCAGGAGGTGTTCCTGCTGGCGTTTCGACGCATGGGTCAGCTCCGCGATGGAAGCCGTTTTGGCCCGTGGCTTTCAAGGATCGCCGACAACACGGCGCGAAAGTGGCACCGGCGAAGGATCGTCCAGATCCGATTCGAGGAGACACTGTCCATGGAGTGGGCCGAGCCCGACGCAGACGAATCCGAGGTGGAACGGGAAGCCCGCATGATGGTCAGGCAGGCAATCCGCCGGCTTTCAGGCGCGCATCGGGACGTAATCGAACATCACTATTTCAGGGGCCATTCCTATGCGGAAACCGCGTCTCAACTGGGGCTGGAACTGAATACCGTCCGCAGCCGCCTGCAGAAGGCGAGGCAGCGGATCAGAAAGGAGATGTGTGAAATGACAACCGTTGGAAACACGTACGATCTTACGGCGCAGGATCTTCGGACGCTCTATTGGGCGACCCGGTTCGTGAGCACGGACGAATCCCGGCCTATTCTCCAGGGCGTGTGCCTCGACACCGGCGGGCGCGTTGTTGGTTGCGACGGAGCGCGGTTGCTGCTGCGCACACTCGAGGGCACGGAGGACCTGGAGAAGCAGGTGGTCCTGGGGCCCGGGCTCGAAATGCCGTCGCCACACCCCGAGCGGGCTACGTTGTCTATTGGAGACGAGCAGGCTATCCTCAAGTCTGGGGGAGATGCCGAACACACAATTTCGATTCTCGACGAACCCTATGTAAAATATGAGGCAGTGATACCTGAGAAGGGAGACAATTTCGTTCGCGTATCCTCGGTCGAACTGCTAAAGGCTGTGAACCTGATTGCAGAGCATCTGGAACCCAGGCATCCGGCGGCAGAAATCTTCACGTATCTACCACAGGTAGAGATTCAGATATCCAATACACATCAGACGCTCTCGCTGACCACGTCAAGGGATCTGGGTTATGGTGTCAGTAGAGAGAAAGCCGATAAACCTGTGTCGACGGACGATGCTCCGTGGGCGGGCGCTCCGTACTGGCGGTTCACGACCTCAATGGATGGCAAGGTCAACCTGAAAGACAGTCCTGAACCGTTCAGATCCAGTGTAAATCACGCCTACCTGAGTGACGTTGTTTCTGGAATTGAAACTCGGGGAATGTTGGAAATTTATCTTACCGATCCCCTGAAGGGGCTACTATTCATTTCATGCGACCAACCTGACCGCAAAGCAGTGCTGATGCCGATGAGAATCGAGTGAGCAAAGCGTTTGTGAGCAGGCAGGGTAGCCTCGGACGTCAGTGCCGACCGTTTTCGTCCTATCAATGCATGTTGACCCATAGTCCATCCGCTATTCCGAACGGATAGGTGCTTCAGACAGGGCCATTGCCGCCCAATAAACTGACGCCTCAATTTCCGCATCGAGATTGAAAAAAGAAAAGCCGGGCGCCCCTTTTTCGGGAGCGCCCGGTTCGACTTTCCGAAGGGACGTCGACCGCAATTATCGGGCGGTCGCCCTCCACGTCGTAGTCACCTTCATGATTCGCCTCCTTTCTTTCTCGGACCGGTCACGCGCCATGACCTGTCCGGGTTCTGTCGACGCATCAACAGGACGTAAACCATGCGGTCCGCATGTTTACCCGCAAGTGGATGCACGCGCCACCGCACCAGGGTGCCGGCCGTTGATCGTGTTTCCATCCGCTACCGGTCAATGTTTCGGGTAGCCGCACAGACTTCCCTCAGCACGGCGTTCACCGGCTCAAGAGAGCTCTCTGGCGTGAGTACGACGTCGAACGCGGTATGGTATTCCCGGAGGTGGATGGAGTCGGGAGGGAATGCGAAGCTGAGCACGCGGGTGTGGCTGATGTTTTCGGCCATCCTCGCATCCTCAAGCGTGTCGCCCAGAAGCAGCAGGTTGTGGCGTCCTGCCATCTCCGGTGTGAAATCCACTCGCCGTGCGTTTTTATTCAGGCTGTGGATCAGCGGGGTCCGGTACGCCACAGCAATACCGCCTGGGTCGAAAACCAGCGCGTTGGCCATAATGGCAATATTGTCGGTGGATACGCCTTCTTCCTCAAGTCGGGCTTCGATGATCTCCCGGATACCGGCGGACAGAATGATGAGGGGGATCCTGCGTTCGCGGAGGGTATCAAAAAAAAGGCGCGCACCGTCTCGAAGGTGCGGCCGATTTTCGCGGACGATCCGGCGGATCGTGCGTTTATTCAGTTTGAAATCCAGAAGCAGATCGAACTGGAGTGACCACCAGCGGCGCAGGTGACGCGACTTGTCGCTTTCCGATATTTCGGGTGCGCGTTCGATGTTTCGGTATCGGTCAAACAGTTCCTGGTAACGTCGGGTGAACGCCGGCCCGAGAAGCCCGCTGTTCGCGATGACCGAACAGGTGGACTGGTCGCTGCCGTCCTCCGCCGTGGACCGGGTCAGGGTTCGGTCCCAGTCGCTGACAATCAGGAGTCTTTCCGGTCCTTCTTCGCGAAACTGCTTCAGCTTGTGACGCCATCGCATACGTTGTTTCGACGTGCAGAAACGATGGTCTATTTCGACGATTTCGCTTCAAGGGATCGGGACAGCACTCTCTTCAGAATCTTGCCGGGTTTGAACATGACTTTCCGGCGGGCGGGCACGTAGACCGTTTCACCCGTGCTGGGATTGCGCGCCTGGGTCTTTTCCTTCGTCTCCTTGACTTCCCAGGAGCCAAAGCCGCGTATCTCGATCCGTTTGCCGTTGCAGATGGAAGACGTCATGGCTTCGAACAGGACGTCGACAGCTTCCAAGGCTTTGGTCTTGGGGTGGCCAATGTTGTCCGAAAGGTACCGCGCCAGCGAAGCCTTGGTGATCGTTGCCATGCGTTTTCCTTAGATCTGGTCCGTTTCCGGGGACTTCGACCCGGGAACGATAACCTAGAACCTTTCCAATGTCAACAGAAAAACAAGATCCCGAAATTGCTGTGTTAAGATCCTTTCGGACGGCCACGTGAAGAGAGAGTACAGGCGGCATAACCCGTTGCCTTTGAAAAGAACCCTTGCCCGCTTTTCGCGCCGGGTTTATATTGAAATCTGACGCCGGAGTACTTCGTCGGCGCGCCCGCGTACGCGGGTTCCCCATCGGGGTTCCACAAGGAGATCACATCCATGAAGCCCATTTTGTTGGGTCTGATTGCAATTTGCGTCTTTGTCACCTGCGGCGGTGACAACGACGACAATAACCCAGCGAGTTCCGAGTCACTGGCCGGATCCTACGACCTCTTGAGGTTGACCCCATCGGGGGGTTCCGCGATTTCACCGCCCAACGCTTCCGGGATCATGACGTTAACGGAAAACCGGTATTCGATTGTGGCCTCCTACGTTACCGCGGGCTCGGTGGACGTTATCCGGGTCTCACAGACCGGGGGATACGCAAGGTCCGGCGCCAGTCTGAGTCTCACCCCCGACGGAGGTAGCGGCGCCCAGTCAGGACAGGTGGCGGGTGGCGGAAGTTCGATCACCGTACTGATTTCGGTGCAGGCGGGCGGACAGGCGCAGACGTTGACGCTGGTCTTTTCCAGGTCAGGCGAGTAGGCGCGGCGCGGACTTCCGGAAGCCGATGCCGAACATACCCTTACGATGACGTTTACGGAACTGTTCGGTGAGATTCGTGCGGTGTCAGTCGTATTCTACAAGGCGGATTTGTAGCGAAATCCGTGGCTCGAATATGGGTGGCTGTATGGGTTTTCGTATTCTAAGCGGTCCGGTTCTGATTGCGCTTCTATTGTCTGCGTCGTGCAAATCCGCAGAGGACACGGACCTGATTGCCATGGTCAAAAAGGGGGATGAAGAGGGCGTAAAGACGCTGCTGGACGAAGGCGCCGACGCGAACGAAGAAGGCAAGGCAGGTACGACTCCGCTGATCGAAGCCGCGAAAAAGGGGGTTCCTGAAGTCCTGCAGCTACTCCTGGATGCCGGCGCGGAAGTCAACGATGACCTCTATAGCAGAACCGCGTTGATGGAAGCGGCGATCAAAAAGGATTCGACGATCACCGAGATCCTGCTGGAGGCGGGCGCTGTCGTCGACGCCAGGGACCTGAACGATCGGACTCCGCTGATGTTCGCGTCCGACGCAGGAATGATGGGCGTCGTGCACGTCCTGCTGGCTGCTGGGGCGGACGTCAATGCGGTCGCGCGGTCCGGCTGGACGCCGCTGATCTATGCAGCCTATGGGGGTCACAAGGACTTGGTGAGCCGGCTGCTGGACGAGGGCGCCGACGTCAACGCGGTCACAAGAAACGGGAAGACCGCCGTCTGGCTGGCGGAGTACCGTGACAAGGCCGATGTCATCGAGGTTCTCAGGGAAGCGGGTGCGAAGGACCGTTGACCTGCCGGCTGCCGTGTTTCACGACTCTTCTCAAGGCGCTCTTCGAGTGCCTTTTTCTCTTGCAGGGAGGCATTGCCTCCGGGCCGGAAGCCCTGCTGGCACCCTGGATTGGAGATCGGTCGTCAATCGACGCTGACCGTTGAAGTTCCAGAGGCTATCCATATTTGTCCTGCATTCGGTCCTGTTCCTGGTTTCCAATCCTACTCAATCCTGATAATCCTGGTCGGTCTTGGCATTTTTCCTGTTTATCCGGTCCATCCATGTGAGTTCGGGTCTTTAAGAAGCTGTCTTAAAATTCCCAGCGGTCTTCGCACGGCTGCAAAAGCGCCGGTCGACGTTGATCAAACCCGCCCGTATAGACAAATATGGCCGGGTTTTCCCGCCTTGACCGCCACTTTTTCGCTCGCGCTCGGGAACTCACCGGTAATTTTAAAACAGCTTCTAAACAAAAGAGGTCCAGATGGCGATCCTGAATGCAGCGGTCATTGGCCTTGGCGGCCGATCGAGGGCGCACCTCTCCGTCTTGCCGGTCCTCTCCGACAGGTACAGATTGGTCGGCGTGTGCGATATCGACCCGGGGAAGGCGCAATCGGTCGCCGATCAGACCGGGGCGAGGGCGTATTCGGATCTGGAGTCGATGCTGGATTCGGAGACGCTCGACGTCGCGATAATTACGGCCCAGCCGGAAATCCATCACCCGATCGCCCGCACGCTGGCTGAACGCAAGGTCCATATCCTTTCGGAAACGCCGATCTCCCACACGCTGCCCTGCGCCGACATGATGATCCGGGCCGCGGAAGGTAACGGCGTTTTTCTGGAAGTCTCCGAGAACGCCCGCAGATGGCCTCGTGAAAGGCTGAAACAGAAGATCGTAAGGGACGGACTCATTGGAAACATCCGGGAATTCTACGTTTCCTATACGTCCGGTTCATATCACGGCATCAGCGCGATCCGGTCGATTCTCGGATCAGAACCGGGTGCTGTTTCAGGTACTGTTCCGGACGCTTCGGAAGTGAGAGAACGGGGTGTCATACGCTGGTCGGACACGATCAGCGGGACGTATGAACACAACACGCAGCGTAAGAACTACTGGGAGGTACTGGGGTCTGACGGGGCCATACGGGGTATGGAACTACACCTGAAGAACGGTGAAAGGAAACTGCCGATCATCAGTAGACGATCGGGCGGCGGGCAGACAGGCTCATTGATTCGATCCATCGTGGGAACGCAGCCGGAGGTTGTCTGGGAGAGTCCCCTCACGGGTTACGCGCTTCCCGATGAAGACAGCATCGCCATCGCCGAGGCCTGGTGCAGTCTGCACGATGCCGTAGTCCACGGAACGGCTCTGGAATATGGCGCGCACAACGCCCGAAAAGATATCGAAGTACTGATGGGGGTCCGTGAATCGGCCGGCAAGGACGGGAAATGGGTGGACCTGCCACTTGCGGGTATGACCGACCACGAAAAAAGGATCCACTCAGCGTTCGAAGAAATTTACGGCGTCGATCTTCTCGACCTGACGCCCCGCCACCCGGCGCTCCGTGGATCGCTTCCCCCGGGATTGCGCGAGCTGTTGTATTGAGTCTGGGCGACCGGCGATTGCGAAATCTGATACCACGATGCGAATGGCATCCTGAACCTCGTAACCACAGGAGAATGAAATGATCGATCACATCCACAAGATCGCCCTCGTGACCGACGACGTTGAAGGATCCGTGCATTTCTATACGCGAACGCTGGGCCTGAGAGTTGTGGAGCGATTTCCGAATGTGGATGACGAGGACTTCGTCTTTCTCAAGGCTGGCGACATGATTCTGGAATTGATGCCGCAGAAGACCATGCAGGCTGACGTGGGCTTCCATCACATCTCGTTCAAGGTTGGCAATGTCGACGAAAGCGCGAACGGGCTCAAGGGGTCCGGTGTGGACATTGCCGTCGAGCCGTTCGACGCGGAAGGAACGGACATCCGCTTGAGCTTCTTCAACGGCCCGAACGACGTCCTCCTCCAGCTCTTCCAGCGCAATTCCGATCCTGCCTGACTCTGATACTCGCCATCCCGCGCTCCCTGCTAAAAAAAAAAGACCCGTACGCCGTCTGGCGTACGGGTCTTCACGGTTGGTTCCGCCCGTTCACGGCAGCGCAAGGCCGACTACCCTGGATCCACCACACGCCCGACGAACAGGATGGCGTCCGTGGCATTGTCCCTTATAAGGAAAACAAAAGGCCGGTCAGCCGTGAAGGCCGGGGGCAACGAGGTGACACCGATCGTCCCGCCCGTGGCCGCGCCGGCCTCGGTGCCCCGTTCGTCCACCTTGACAAACGCCTTGTGAACGACCGCCGAGAGATATAGTTCCTTCGTACCGACCATCCCTGAAAAATCAGCAGATTCGGGGTCGAAGGCGTTGGACATGCCCATACCGTCGAGGATTTCGGCCAACCTGAATTCGGACGTGAACTCGAAGGACGGCACGGAAAGCCTGAGGCGGATGGGTCTCATGCGCTTCGAAATTTCTGTGACGAGTTCCGCGCTCAACGCGTTTTCGAACTGAGCGTATCTGCCCCTGGCCGGGAGGAGGATGATCAGCGACGCCTCCTCTCCCGCATAGAGCAGTTCCACTGACTGGACCTGGTATGTCTCGTGCAATGCGTAGTTGAAGGTCTCCGTCTGGTGCATCATGGGCACGTTGACTCGATCCCCGCTCAGCAGGTGAAACGGATCGCTCGTGGTCCGGTCCTCGTCGAAGGGGTAGTGCCACGCGGCGTTGAAATAAATGGCATTTGTCAGTACCAGCCGCGTCAGCCGGTTGATGACGCCCTGCGGAATCAGGTCCTGGATTGTTTCCTCGGTCCTTTCCGCGACCCAGTCGTTGATGGCCGTGCGCGACGCCTCCGGATTCTCCACGAAGTCCACCGCCCGCATACCGGCGCCGTAGTTTTCGGCCAGCGTATCGAGGAATTGCGGCAGAAACGCGAACCCCTTCTGACCCCAAATGGCATTGGCGATGTTCAGCCGGAATTGGCCGCCATCCCGACCGCCGCTGTCTTCCCCGCGGGATGAGAGCGCGAGGTCGAGGACGTTGAACGCAGGGTGCAGCTGATCCGCGGGAAGTTGGAACCGCAGGACGGCTTCCATCTGGCGCGCCGTCTCGCCCCTCGCCCCGGCGTACATCATCGCCAGCGCCACGGAAATGCTGTGCGGCGAATAGAACAGGTTTCCGTCCTGCTCTCGCAGCGTGCTGTAGAGGTCGAACGCAAACGCGCGGTTCCCCCGCACCAGATCGTCCAGTCTCACGTCCGATGCGGACAGAGAGGTCTTCCGCGCCTTTTCGGACCGCAGCACCTCGGCCGACTGGTCTTCACTTTCAGGCGCTGCCTCGTCAACCGGTGATTCCCCTCCGCATCCGGGGTGCGCGGTGATCAGAATCGCGGCAACGAATGCGGAATGCCAACTTCGGAGTGGGGTCCGAGACCTTGTCAGGTTTGATCGACCTGTCGCAGAGTCCGTCATTTCTCAAGGCTATCCATTGGAAAGATGTGCACGTATTGGCCGTCTGTGCCTATATTTGTGGGAAATTCACCCATTACGCCGAATCGTCTACAGCCGCGACCACATTGGCAGACCTGCAGGGAAGACACATCACCCGTACTTTAGACGCCTGCTCTTGGGGCGAGTTTCCCATAAATCTGTGTTCGAACGGGCGACCTGAGATGTATTATCCCGACCGGCGCTCTGGTTCGTGTATGGGAATGGCTTGACATGAGGTGTATTTTTGTGTCATTTCTACTCTTGATGGATATCGGATTTTCTCCGGAAACGCAATAACAGCGTATGTAGGGTTCGGACACCTCGGGGACGAGGTGATGAAGGTGTTTCGGGAGTCAGGACAGGAACTATGGCCAGACTTGATAGGGTCATCATCGAAGGCTTCAAAAGCATCGCGTTTGCCATGCAAAGGTTGCGGCCTCTCAATGTACTCATCGGAGCCAACGGATCGGGCAAGTCGAATTTCATTGATGCGATTTCGTTTCTACGCACCGTCGTTCGGGGACATTTGCAACGCTACGTGGGACAAGCAGGTGGAGCCGATCAGATCCTGCATTTCGGATCAAAGGTAACCTCGAAATTAGGAATGCAAGTCTCATTTGACAGAAACACGGCAGGATTTGCAATCGAATTGTCTAGAGACGATTCCGACGGGCTTTTTGTGAATAATATAGCCTACCATCCTTCCGATCCGGATAACAGTAGTACAGGAAAATTCACTTTAGACGAATCACAGGACTATCTCTTGGCACCAGACCATATACGCCGACATATCGAGGGTTGGCAAACTTACCACTTTCACGACACGGGTTCCATGTCGCCAATGAAAAAGACTGCCAATCTCAATGACAACCGATTTCTTCGTCCGGATGGCTCGAACTTGCCCGCGTTTCTGTTCTTACTGAAAGAAAAACACGATGAAACGTACAACGAGATTCAGCGTACAATAAGACTGGCAGCTCCATTTTTTGAGGATTTCGAACTCAAACCTACGGCGCTTAATGCAGACAAGATTCGTCTTGAATGGCGGCACGCGGGATCGGACGCCTTCTTCGACACGTCGTCTTTGTCCGACGGAACGCTCAGGTTCATCGCACTTTGTACTCTTCTGCTTCAACCGACTTCGCTACGGCCGTCCGTCATTCTTCTGGATGAGCCGGAACTCGGACTACATCCTTATGCAATTACACTGTTAGCTTCCTTGCTAAAGCAGGCATCAGTGGAATCCCAAATCATCGTTGCAACACAGTCGCCCGTCCTGTTGGACCATTTCGAACCAATCGACGTGATCGTCGCCGATCGTGTGAACCGCGCGACAACTCTTGAGAGACTGGACAGCAGAAACCTAGCGGCTTGGTTGGAAGAATACAGCCTTGGCCAGCTATGGGAAAAGAACGAAATCGGTGGCCGTCCTGCGGTGGAGGCCAAAAGTAATGGATTATTGGAATGACTCGGTTGCTTGTCCACGTCGAGGGTCAGTCAGAGGAGCAATTCGTCAATGAACTGCTGGCACCGTATTTGTACGATTTCGGGTATACAGGAATCAGCGCCCGCTTAATTGGGAACGCCCGTCAGCGGCACCGCCGTGGTGGAATACGGTCTTGGAACAGTGTACGTAGAGACATAGAAAGACACTTGAAGGAAGATCCGGCAAGTCTTGCGACTACAATGGTGGACTACTACGCAATGCCTCAGACCGGTCCAAAAGCGTGGCCGGGTCGCCTGCAAGCTACACGTCAGAGTTCTTCGTCGGGGAAAGCAATGATAGTAGAAGATGCCCTATTGGATAACATCGCCAGCGAAATGGGCCCGAATTTCGATCGGAGGCGTTTTATCCCTTATGTTGCAATGCACGAGTTCGAAGCGATGCTATTCAGTGATTGTGACATATTCGCTCGCGGGATTGGGATCCCTGATCTGACATCGAAATTTGAGAAAATCAGACACCAATTCGCGAGTCCGGAAGAAATCGACGACTCGCCAGACACAGCACCTTCGAGCCGTATCGAAGCGCTCGTGCCTGGGTATCAGAAGCCATTGATGGGTACATTCGCGGTGAGAGAGATCGGCCTGGACGCGATCTGTTGCGCTTGCCCGCATTTTCGGCGCTGGCTCAGGCTGCTCGAACTTCTCCCACAACGGGGTCAATAATCTCAAATGTCGATAAAATCAACGAGGGCTGGCCGCAGTCACTAGACTTGAATGACCGTTTATCGGCCTCGTGGATTTCGGCATATCTGACACATTCACTGACAGTCCCGTCAGGCTTGACGGGCAACGAACAAAAGGCCGTGAAAACCACTGCCATTGATTTGCAGATGAACCCGGCTCATCCTGGATTGAAATCCCACAGTGTTGACGGAGCCAAAGATCCGATTTTCTGGCCCGAACCTGCATAGGGATATTCATTCCGGATCCTGGATGAATGCCGTGAGACGGCCAAAGGCGGGTTGTCGATTTCTATAATGCACCTTGCCAAGGGGCTGGAGTTTCGAGCCGTTGCCTTAATGGCGTGCGACGATGAAGTGATTCCCCGGCAGGAGCGTATCGAGACAGCGGCCGATCATGCCGACCTCGAGGAGGTCTACAACACGGAAAGGCACCTGTTGTATGTCGCGTGCACGCGCGCCCGCGACTACCTGATGGTTTCCGGGGTCAAGCCGGCTTCCGAGTTTCTGGACGACCTTTGGGAATGATGCAGTTCACAGGGAAATTCCCTCGTTGAATCTGGCGCAAAGCGATAGAAGGCCACGAAAGCGAGAAAGTGATGGCGGAGAAGAGAGACGGTCTCCCGTATGTCTGGGTGACCTGGCTGACGAAGTTGCTTACCGGTGAAGCGTCATGCGAGTGGGCGGGCTGGTTTCAGGCCCAACATGACAGAAAGACCTGGACCGCTGTGCCGGGTGATTTCGATTCGACCACGTGGCAGATCGAACATACGGCGGCGAGAAATAATTATCAGGAAATGCTGGAAGACAAAGGCTTTGACGTGTCAACCGAGTCTCAGAATTCCTTCCACCTCAGGGGAAGGACCGCGACGGTTGGGGGAAAGCCCGATTTGATCGCGGTGAAGGAAAATCACGGCCTGATTGTAGATATCAAAACGGGTCAGCCCAGGAATTCGGACCACGTTCAGGTAATGCTTTATATGTACGCGGTGCCGAAGGCATTTCCTCACAGATACAGGGATGTCGAATTCGAGGGGCGGGTTGTCTATGGAGAGCGGGAGGTCCCCGTCCCATCATCGGCTGTTGACGATAAATTCATCGAGCGATTTGCGGAGTTAATTGGAAGGTTGGCGTCGAACCGACCGGCCAGAAGAGTCCCAAGCTATGGAGAATGTGCGTTTTGCAGGATTCCGGTGAGCGAATGCACTGAGCGGGTGGACAACGACATGCCTGCCGCAGAAGTTGACGACTTCTGACCGTGGAAAAACAAGGCGCCAATTCAGGTGCAAGGTCCGGAGATCAAAAGAGGGAGCCGTTTGAAACTACGGCTCCCTCCCGTGTATTCTGGTGGGCCCTGCAGGACTCGAACCTGCGACCAACGGATTATGAGTCCGCCGCTCTAACCAGCTGAGCTAAGGGCCCGTTATCAGGGAAATCTACGCGAAATGGCGGAAAGGACAAGCGTTTTGTGGTCAACGCGTCGCGGTTTCCGTTTGAGCGCGCCGTCCGGCGAACAGTTCCTTGCGCTGGCGGGCGAGCTCTTTGTGTTCGGCCATCAGCGCCATTGGATCGGTCCCTCCGTCGGCCGCGCGCAATCGCGTCTCCACGGCCGAGATACGAGCGTCCAGGGACCTGAGTCGCATCCTCGTGAGATAATCCTCCAGCGGGACCTTCGTGTCCGGGTTGACAATGCCGGTTTCCATGGATAGCGCGGATACAATTCCGGCCAACCCGGCGTCCTCGCAATGATTCAGCAGCGACGCGGCCGACGCGGTCCGACCCTCCTTGCGCGCCGCCGCGATCATTCCCGAGATACGCCTGTACACGCCGTTGGTAAAGTGACCGGCGTCAACTTCCGCGAGTACCGTATCGGCCATGCCGTCGTCCGCCATCATCAGCGTGATGAGCTCCCGTTCCATACGGGGACCCGGCTCAAACGACGTCGATCGGGAATCCGCGTCCGTATCTGCCGGGTTGCGCCCGGTACGCCGATAACGACCGGCGCGCTGCACCTCGTTAATGACGATCGCTTCCTCGATCCCCAGCTTCTGCGCGGTTTCCTGGATCAGAAAGCCCCGCCGGGCGCTGTCCTTCGCGTTTGCGATGATTTCCGATACGGTTCTGACGGCGCGGGTCTTGCCGTCCGACGTGGACAGGTCTTCCCGCGATCGGACCCAGTCGAAAAGAAAGTCCATCAATGGCGCGGCGGAGTCGATCAGCTCCCCGAATCCGTCCGAACCCCGCTGCCGCACGAAGCTGTCCGGATCTTCACCGCCGACCAGCGTGACGACTCGAATATCCAGTTCGGACGACATCATCGCCCCGATACCGCGAACGGTGGCGGCGGTACCCGCTGCATCGCCGTCGAAGACGAGTACGGCAAGGTCGGTATACCGTTTGAGCAGGCGCGCGTGGTCCTGCGTGAGCGCGGTCCCTGAAGACGCGACGACGTTGCGGACGTCGAACTGATCCAACGCGACCACGTCCATATATCCCTCGACCACAACCGCCGACCGGGTTGACCGGATCGGTTCGCGGTTCTTCCACAGGCCGTAGAGCGTGGCGCTCTTGTTGTAGATGGGTGTCTCGGGCGAGTTCAGGTATTTCGGCTGTTGCTCCGGATCCAGTGCGCGGGCGCCGAAAGCCACCGTCCTTCCCGTGTGCGATTCGATGGGGAAGATCACGCGGTCGCGAAAGCGGTCGTAGTGTCCTCCGTTCTCCCGGGGTACCGCCAGTCCTGCCCGTTCGAGCATCTGCGCGCTGTACCCGCGCCGGCCCGCCACACCGAGGAGTCCGTCCCATGCTTTGGTCGCGTAACCCAGCGAAAACGCTTCCATCGCGGACTCGGACACGCCGCGACCCAAAAGGTAATCGCGCGCGCTCTTGCCGGACGGGTGGCGCATCAGCATGTGGCGGAAGTACTTCTTTGCGAATTCGACCGTCCTGTAGAGCTCGTCATTCGTGTCCTTTTCCGCGGGACTTCGGGATTCGGATTCGGGCAGGACGATACCGACCCGATCCGCGAGCTTGCAAACGGATTCCACGAAACTGATGCGTTCGAGATCCATCAGAAATCTGAATGCATTTCCGCCCGCGCCGCAGGAGAAACACTTGTAGATCTGCTTCTCCTGCGAGACGTTCAGGGACGGCGTCCGGTCGTCGTGGAACGGGCACAGGCCCAGAAAGCTCTTGCCGCGCTTGTTGAGCGCGACGAATTCCGATATGACGTCGATGATGTCCACCGAGTTGCGGACCTGTTCGACGGTATCCTCAGGAATGCGGGCCATAGCGGATTCCCGATCGGATTGGAACGAAGACTACGTTGTGGAAGGGCAGCGCGATGTACGCTTCGCGAACCCGGTTTGGGGAAAGTGCGGATCGTCACCGCGGGCGACCCCGGCGTTCAGGCATCCACCCACCGGTTGTCTTCCCTGATCAGCCCGATCAGTTCGTCCACGGCGACGGCGGTGGGGATGTTCCGCTTGACGACGTCCTTGCCTCGGTAGAGCGTGATCCGGCCGGGACCGCTGCCGACGTACCCGTAATCCGCGTCGGCCATTTCGCCCGGACCGTTCACGATACAACCCATAATGCCGATCTTGACGCCTTTCAGGTGGTTGGTGCGTCCGCGGATCAGGGCGGTGGTTTCCTGCAGGTCGAACAGGGTGCGTCCGCAGGAGGGGCAGGAGATATACTCGGTTTTCGAGATGCGCGTGCGCGTCGCCTGCAGGATACCGAATCCGAGGCGGTTGAGGTCCCCCTGACGGGCATCCGGCGATTCCACCCATATGCCGTCGCCAAGGCCGTCGGTGAGCAACCCGCCGGTGTCTATGGCGGCGTGAAGGATGAGGGCGTCGTCGTCAATGCCATCGTATTCGCGTTTGAGGACGACGGGTACACGGATGTCGCGCTCGACGAACTCAGCCAGAACCCGGCGCAGGTCCGGCATCGCGTGGGAATTGTCCGAACGAAGAACAAGCACGCAGTTGGAGGACACACGCAGCATTTCCAGAA
Organism: Candidatus Latescibacterota bacterium; assembly: GCA_965116875.1. GTDB lineage: Bacteria > Latescibacterota > UBA2968 > UBA2968 > JAAXHE01. The sequence continues at coordinate 4,963,663 of OZ220733.1, read as the reverse complement.
CTTCGTTGCCAAGGTCATCGGGTTCGGCGAGCAGGAAATTCAGGCGTTCGGACCGATATGGAGCCTCACGAAAGGCGGTCAGGTCGAACAGCGGATAGGCGTTTGGCGTACCGCGCCGGGCACGCCAGGCATCGTGGTCCAGGATCTTGCCGAGTGTACCGGGAAGGCCGAAGTCAATATCCCGGTTGCCCAGATAGATGAAGTCCGGCGCCATGTCCGCGATATTCCATTTGTCCAGCTTCTCGTCGTATTCGTAGCCGAGGGATAACAGGCAGGCCGGAGATTGTAATTCGTAAAGGGAAAGGATCACAACCGGCACGCTGTCGCCGCCCACCCGCTCAACGGGCCGGGTTTTGCGCCGGGTATAGGTGTACGGGTCGATCGGATTACTGACGATCGCGGGAATCGGTGGATGCCCCGGTCTGGCCTCGTACCGTTTGACGAGACGGATACAGACGGGAATCTCGGCTTCGGGCTCTTCCGTCAGAGAGACGCGGACGGTGTCACCCAGTCCGTCTTCAAGGAGCGCTCCGATGCCCACGGCGGACTTGATGCGCCCGTCTTCGCCGTCGCCGGCCTCGGTGACGCCCAGGTGAAGAGGATAGTTGAAACCTTCGGCCTCCATGCGGTTGACCAGCAGGCGGTAGGCCTGGATCATTACCTGGGGATTGCTGGCTTTCATGGAAAGGACGACGTCGTGGTAGTCCAGGTCGGCGCAGATGCGCGTGAACTCCAGCGCTGATTCGACCATTCCCAGCGGCGTGTCGCCAAACCGGCTCATGATGCGGTCCGAGAGGGAGCCGTGGTTTGCGCCGATGCGCATGGCGGTACCGTATGCTTTGCAAATGTTGACCAGCGGCGTGAACTTTTGGCGGATGCGTTCAATCTCGGCGGCGTATTGCGCGTCGGTATACTCGACGATCTGGAATTTCTTCCTGTCCGCGTAGTTGCCGGGGTTGACTCGCACCTTCTCGACAATCCGCGCGGCGATTTCCGCCGCATTGGGCGTGTAATGAATGTCGGCGATGAGCGGCGCATCGTAACCCCTTGACCGGAGTTCTTTCTTTATGGCCTCGAGGTTGCGCGCCTCGTTCTGGCTGGGCGCGGTGATGCGTACGTAGTGCGCCCCCGCCTCGATGATCCTGATGGACTGTTCAACCGTGGCGAGCGTGTCCATGGTGTCCGTTGTCGTCATGGACTGGACCCGGATGGGATTGTCCCCGCCAAGTGGAACGTGGCCTATGGACACTACCCTCGTCCGGTACCGGCTGTATTCGGTGAGACTGTTGCAGTATTTCCCGGGGTCGGTCTGCAGGTTGGTTATCAGCATCGGCAGGTTCACGTAAAGAAGCTGTTTTAAAATTACCGGTGAGTTCCCGAGCGCGAGCGAAAAAGTGGCGGTCAAGGAGGGAAAATCCGCCCATATTTGTCAATACGGGTGGATTTGACCGACGCCGACCGGCGCTTTTGCAGCCGTGCGAAGACCGCTGGGAATTTTAAGACGGCTTCTTAGGGCGGAATTCGGGGCTTGTATCCTTCGCAGTACTAATATAGACGAAACCCCCGGAGGTGTCAATCGACGTCGGATTGGTAACAGAATACTGCGGAGGTGAATTGTTGACGGGCGGCAACGCGCTCTTTCAGGGATCCAGGTCGATTGTGATCACCGTGACGCCTGCGCCGCCCTCGTTGTGCAGTCCCAGGCGTTGGGACTTGACGAATTCGTGGCCGCGGAGGTGGGCGCCAACCGCCCGGCGAAGGGCGCCAGTGCCCTTTCCATGGATCACCGCCGCGCGCTCCATGCCGGCAAGGTAGAGTTCATCGATGTATTTGTCGACGGTTTCCACCGCCTCGTCCACGGTCATTCCCCTCAAATCCACCTCACCGGAAACGGCGTCGCGCCTGACAAGCCCGAAACGGGCAGCGTCCGGGGCGGCCTCCCGGGCCGATTCCACGATATCGAGATCTTCCCGGCGTGCCTGCATTCGCAGCTTGCCGACTTCGACCGGAACGCGCGATCCCTCGTTCCGTCCGTCCGCCACTATGCCTTCTTTACCGAGGCTTCGCACGAAGACGCGACAACCGGGTTCGAGGTTTGACGCGGGTATATCCGTTTCTTCAACAGGGACCGCCAGTTCGCGCCGCGCACGCTCAACCTCGGCTCTGGCCTTCTTGATTGAGTCCCTGTCGGCATTGCGCTTCCTGAGTTCGGATACGGTGCGCTCGATGAGGGCATTTGTGCCATCCAGAATGCGCCGCGCCTCGTCCTCGGCGCCGCGCTTGAGTTCACGCTCGCGTTGCTCCACTTCCTTGAGGCGGCCGGTATACTCCGCTTTCAAACGTTCCATTTCCCGCCGGAAGGACCGTGCGCGATCCCGTTCCTCGTTGTAGTGCCGGTACGTGTCGTCGAGGTCCGCGATAAGGGCTTCCAGGCGGCCTATATCGCTTCCCGCAATGCGCCTGGCTTCGGCGACGATCTCGGACGGCATCTGAAGCCGCCGCGCGATTTCGAAGGCATAGCTGCTGCCTGGCGTGTTGAGCCGAAGCTGAAAGGTGGGCGTCAGTGTATCCGCGTCGAAGGCCATGGAACCGTTGGCCATCCCCTCCGTGCGGTGCGCAAAAGCCTTAAGCGCTCCGTGATGGGTCGTGGCCACGGTGCGGCAGCCACGTTCCGTAAGCGTACCCAGCAGGGCCATCGCCAGGGCCGCACCCTGATCGGGATCGGTACTTGCGCCCACTTCGTCCAGAAGCACAAGGGATCTGGCTTCGGCATGGGTGGTCACCTCCACCAGGTTCGCCACGTGAGACGAGAACGTGCTGAGGTCGTTCTCGATGGACTGCGCGTCGCCGATGTCGGCAAAGACGCCGGTGAAGATCGGAAACTGCGAATGTTCCGCTGCCGGCACTGGCAACCCGGACTGAGCCATCAGCGCAAGCAGACCGACGGTTTTGAGCGCAACGGTCTTGCCTCCTGCGTTCGGACCTGTCAGTACGAGTGTGCGAACGCCGTCGTTATCCATTGCAAGGCTGAGGGGTACAATGGATTCGGTCCGGCCCTCACCGCTCAGCCTGTAGAACAGTAGGGGATGACGCGCATCATGTAGTTCGAGACGTCCTTCCACGTTGAAGACCGGTTCGCTGCATTTCAGCACGCGAGAAAAACCGGCTACTGCGTAAATGGCATCGAATCTTCCGAGAATCCGCTGGTTTTCCAGCAGACGATCGCTTATTTGGCCGGCGCTCCTGGTGAGTTCGCGAAGTACGCGTTTGATCTCCTGTTGCTCGGCCAGTTCGAGTTGCCGCAGTTGATTGTTGAGCGCCAGCGTGGCCATGGGTTCGACGAAGAGCGTAGCTCCGCTGGCCGACTGGTCGTGTACGAGGCCATCCAGACGGTGTTTCTGGTTTTCACGAACGGGAATGACGAAGCGCCCGTTCCGGATGGTGACCAGCCGTTCCTGCACGACGGTGTCGGGAAGCCGGTTCAGGATGCTCTCGACGGAACTGCGGATACCGGACCGGGTGTGTTCCAGGCTTCGGCGGATCCGCTTCAGTTCGGCGCTGGCGGTATCCTTGACGGTTTCCGTGGACGGGTCGATGGAACGCCGTAGTTCTGCTTCCAGATCGGGGTGCCGGAACAACCCGGATACGAGTTCCTGGAGTCGGGGATACTTTGCCTTGCGTTTGTGAAAATACGTCAGAAAACGGCGAGATACACGCAGGATTTCCTCGATCTCGACCAGTTCGCCGACGGTGAGCGTCGTACCGGGTACGGCGGCGGTTTCTGCTGCGGATCGGACGTCGGGAATGCGTCCGATCGGGACGGGATCGTCATACCCGATCAGGTCCATGGTTTCGAGCACGGGTCGGAGACGCGCTTCGATGCGATCGGGATTGTCCGCCGGGGCCAGGCTTTCGATTTCGTCTCGCCCTGCAACGGAAACGGTGCGTTCCGCGATCAGGTCGAGAATCTTGTTGAATTCGAGCGCCTGGACGGTTTTGGGTGGCAGGGTCATGGCTCGGTACCAGAAAACACGAACGGTTTCTGTCCACGGTACACCCCGCGAGCAGGCGGATGCGCTATTCCTGTCCGCCGCCTGACGTGGGCGCTTGTGGATTGTCCGTCGATTGTTTGTCTTTGCGTTGAGATTCCTCTATGAGTCCCTTCAGACGTTCCCGTGCTTTTCCGGTCCCCCGGGTCATACTTTCCACAAACGGATCTGTGGATGACTTCCGGTTGTCCGGTACGAGGTATCTGTAGAATTCGGAGGCTCGTGGAATAGCGGCCTTTACGGCATCCATCACGACCAGGCAGGCCTGCTGAACGTGGCGTGTCAAACGCGCGTCGTCCATGTACGCCGTCACCCCCGGGTGAGGGGAATACGCCCGCAGCAGCAGGATCAGCAATCCCAGAAGAAGCAACCCCTGCGCCAGGCCGAGTATGCCGCCGCACAATGTATCCACGACGCCGAAAGGCGTGGCTTTGAGCATGGCCTGAAGCATTCGTCCAAGAAGGTAACACGCGATCAGCGTCGCAAGAAACACACAGGCGAAGCCAAGCAGGGCGGGGCCGTGGCCGGCGCTGTCACCTGAAATCCACTTCGATACCGCACCGCCGTAAGAAAGGCCGAGTCCGTAAGCCAGAATAAAACTCGCCAGACCAATCAGCCCCCGGACAAGCCCCGTGCGGCAACCCCTGAAAACCATCCAGCAGAGCCCGATCAGCAGGATCAGGTCGACAAAGTTCATTCGCCCCTCCCTCCCGGCCCATTGGCAAACACGGCCGGGGTATCAGAACGTCCTGGGGGTTCAGCTCAACGCCGATGTGTAAAAAAGACAACCGCATCCGAAAGCGAATCGGTGCGGTTGTCATTGCCGTACTCACAATTTTGACTTATTGGTTGAAACGCGTTTCGAATTTCATGCGTTTGCGCTTCGCCGCGGCGATTTTTCGCTTGCGGCGCTCACTGGGTTTCTCGAAATGCTGGTGCTTCTTCATCTCGGTCATTATTCCTGCCTTTTCGCAGGTTTTCTTAAACCTTTTCAGCGCCTTTTCAAACGGCTCATCATCTCTCACCACAACCCGGGCCATAGGCTGAATTCCCTCCTTTCCGTTTCCTGCGGAAACAAGCCATGCTCAGGACAAGTGGGGTTGACGGCCATGCGCCAGTCCCATTGCCTGCCGGCATGCCATGTCATACAGGAAATTGATGGTTCCAAATATATAAATTCAATAGATGTAATGCAAACGGTTTTTCTTTGGTTGACTGGATGCTGGCAATAGACGTATACTTTCTGTGCGCCGACACGGGTTTCAGCGCCGCCGCGGGGAACTTAACGGGACACTGGACGTTGACGTAAGATAAGGGAGCCGCAACGATGGGTGCGCGAACGAAGGATGTCACTGGCCGAACCGGCGGGCCCGGACACAAGGGATTCATGGGTGCGCCGGTGGTTCGGAAGGGCCGAATGAGGGTGGGGCTTCGGAGTTCGTACAGTCTGGGTGCCTATCTGTTTCCCGCCGCAACGGTGATCATCCTGGCGTTTCTGGTGTATATGCAAATCCTGGTTGTGGATCCGATGCGCAGGGATTCCCGAGACTTGATCAAACGTCTGGCTTTCTTTTACGGGTTGGCCACCCAGGATACCGTGGTTGTGAGCGACCTGGACGTCAATGAAATCTTCAGGACCATTACGAATGCAAACTTCCCGGTCGTCATAACAGACTCCCGGGGTGAACCGCACATGTGGAAGGCCATACAGATTCCCGAAGGCAACCCGAGTGAACTCAGTGCGGTCGACAGGGAGCGAATGCGGCGTATTGTTCGAAGGCTGGATAGCGAGAATCCGCCGTATTCGTTCGAGATTCCGCAGATCGGTCCGCGGGTGCTGCACTTCGGCGATTCACCACTGGTACGCCGGCTGGCATGGCTGCCCTGGGTTGCGCTTGGTGTAACGGCGCTGTTTATCGGCGTGGGATACCTCGGATTTCAGAATGTCAAAAACAGTGAGCAAAGATCGATCTGGGTGGGCATGGCGCGGGAGACGGCTCACCAGCTGGGCACGCCGCTTTCCTCTCTGTACGGATGGATCGAGTTGATAAAGTCGGAACTTGAGCATTCTTCGGGTCCGGTGGATGAACAGACGCGCAGGCGATTCGATCAGATCGTGGTTGCGATGGAGGAGGATACCAGCAGATTGGATACCATCGTTTCCCGATTCAGCCTTATCGGTTCCACGCCGGAGCTGCGTCCGGAAAATCTCCGTCTCGTCATCGAAGAGACGGTCGCCTATTTGCGAGACAGACTCTCGCGGGAAGTCCGGATCGTGCAGAGAAACTACGAAATACGGCCTGTCCCGCTGAATCGGCAACTGCTGGGCTGGGCTTTTGAGAATCTGTTCAAGAATGCCGCGGACGCGATGGAGGGCAAGGGCGGAATGATTGAGATTTCCGCGGAAGTGCGGTCCGAAGGCAAATGGGTGGATGTGCGGGTGCGGGACAATGGCAAAGGGATTCAGCCCAATCTCGTCAAACAGGTCTTTCTGCCAGGTTACAGTACCAAGGACCGGGGCTGGGGGCTGGGACTGACGTTCGTCAAACGCATCGTGGAAGACTATCACCGGGGCAGAATCTCCGTTGAGGAAAGTTCGCCGGAGGTGGGAACAACGTTCCTGATATCATTACCCGTGAGGCCGGCGGAGGAAGGGAAGGCCACGTAACGGCCGGGAGATTGGACACCATGAGAGAAAAGCAGGTTCTGTGGGCAGACGACGAAATTGACCTCCTGAGGCCGCATACGATGTTTCTGGGTTCCCGGGGCTACAAGGTGACGCCCGTGACGAACGGGGATGACGCGATTGCGATGGTCAAGCAGCGGGGATTCGACATCGTACTGCTGGATGAAATGATGGCCGGACGCGGCGGGCTTTCCACGCTGGCGATGATCAAGGAAATCAATCCGGATATCCCGGTAATCATGATTACGAAGAATGAAGAGGAGCGCCTGATGGAGGAAGCGCTCGGCCATCGGATCGACGACTATCTCACCAAACCGGTGAACCCCAGCCAGATACTCTCGGCCTGCAAGAAACTGCTCGATGCGCGGCAGATCGTGACAGGGCGCATGGGATTGGATTATGCGGCCGTGTCCAATCGTATTCGTGCCTCAATGGCGGGCGACGTGACGTGGCAGGACTGGATCGACATCCATGTGAAGCTCTCCGAATGGGATCTGGAACTGGACCGGATCTATGACGCCGGCCTGCGAAAGATGCATGAGGATCTGCGGCGGGCGTGCAACCGTGCTTTCGGTCGCTTCGTTGAGGCCAACTATGCCCATTGGCTCCAGGACGATATGGACTCTCCGGTGTTATCGGTGGACGTCGTGAGCGAGTTTGTCCTGCCCTTGCTCCAGGAGAGCAGGCAGGTGTTCTTCGTGGTCGTGGATTGTATGCGACTGGATCACTGGCTGGCGATCTCGCCGCTTCTTTCCGAACTGTTCAATATAGAGCAACACTACCACTATTCCATTCTCCCGACAGCCACGCCCTATTCCAGAAACTCGATTTTCAGCGGCCTTTTCCCCAGCGACGTGGCCAGGTTGTATCCAAAGGAATGGCGTTCCGGATGGGACGACGACAACAGCCGCAACCGGCACGAGCATCAGCTCCTGGATCGCCAGATTCAGGAACTGGATCCCACGCTGAATCTGGATACCCGATACGTGAAGGTACTGGATATAGCCGAGGGCAACCATCTCGTGAAAAAGGTGCATTCGTACCGGTCCTTCCCGTTGATGTCGGTTGTGTTCAATTTTCTGGACATTCTGGCGCACGGAAGGTCGGAGTCGGATATTCTGAAAGAGATGGCGCCGAACGAGTCCGCGTACAGGTCGCTCAGCCGATCCTGGTTTTCCCATTCATCGCTTTTCGAGATGTTGCGAAAGCTGGCGGAAACGGATACCACCGTGGTGTTGACGACCGACCACGGCTGTGTGATGAGTAGGCGCGCAACCGTGGCGCATGGCAACCGGGAGACGTCCACGAACCTCAGGTACAAATACGGTAAGCACCTGCGATGCGACACCAGGCACGCGCTGTACGTTGCAGATCCGAACGTCTATCGCCTGCCGGATCTGGGAATGGGGACCACGTATATCATTTCGAGGGAAGACTTCTATTTCGTCTATCCCACGAAATTCAATGAATACCAGCGGTATTACGCGAACAGTTTCCAGCACGGCGGCATTTCGCTGGAGGAGATGGTTCTGCCAGTCGCGGTGCTGAATGGCAAATAGACCGAGGCGTAATCCTCGAGATACCTGCCGGTCGGGGGGCGACGGGTATCCCGGGTCCCTATGTCTCGCCGACGTTTGGCGACGCCCGAACCCGCCCTCGTAGCGAGTCCCGATGCAGACCTCAAGGGCTGAAATCAGCACGACGTCCCCTGATCAGACTCGAGCGTTCGGCAGGGAGCTGTCCGCTCGTCTGCGGCCGGGCGATTGCGTAGGGATGATCGGGGAACTCGGCAGCGGCAAGACCTGTCTGGCGCAGGGCATCTGTGAAGGGTTCAATGTTCCGGACCGCGTCACCAGTCCCACGTTCATCCTGGTGAACGAGTACCGTGGCCGTGACGCCGCGTCCCGTCCGATAACAATCTACCACTTCGACCTGTACAGGCTCCCGGATGCAGACGCTCTCCTTGACCTGGGCTGGGACGATTATCTTGCCGGTAACGGCATCTGCCTGATCGAATGGGCGGAACGCGCGGGATCGCTTCTGCCTGAACGAACCGTGCAGATCCGGATTGAACTGATGGAATCGGGTTCACGCAGAATCCTGCTCGACAACGGAGAATGCACATGACACGGCATGTATGCCGGATTTTGCTGTTGCTTGCGGTCTGCTCGGGTTACTCCCGTTCAGCGCATGCCCAGGGCAACGTGCCGCGATGGCTGGTCGATGGACCGACGGCCGGCATGCTGCCTTCCGGCCGTCTGGCCGTGGATCTGCGATTGTACGGCGACAGCGGTATTCTCTCTCAAATCGAAGTCGGCGTTCACAACAGGATGAGCATAGGGATTTCGTTCGGCGGACAGCATATTGTGGGCAGTCGTGAGGCGGCCTGGAATCCGCGCGTGGAAGTCGCGGGCCGTGTCCGGGTGATCGAGGAGGAGTTGAAGGTCCCGGCGGTCGCCCTGGGTTATCACTCCCAGGGGTACGGGGAATACGACGAGAGTTTGAGCCGATATGCGGTCAAGTCCAAGGGTCTCTACGCGGTGGCGAGCAAGAACTATGGATTTCCGCTGGGGGACATGGGTTTGCACGCCGGATTGAATCGCAGCCTTGAAGATGGTGACGGGGATGGGGATCTTTCGGGTTTCATGGGCGCCGATGTAGAGTTCAAGCGGATTTTTGCAATGTTGGTAGAATATGACTTTGCGATTAACGACAACGAAGACAACTCGCTGGGCTCGGGTAGAGGGAGGTTGAATCTGGGCGGACGGTGGATGCCTTCCGAGCGGCTGAATCTCGAAGTGGACGTCAAGAACCTGTTTCGTGACGGCAAGCGGTCGACAAACATCGATCGACAGGTGCGATTGGTGTATTATTCGAAGATCTGGTAGCGACCGTGCCGGGCCGCTTCCCGCGGCCCTGACGTACAGCCCGTTGAAAGGGCACATCCGGGTTGCAGAGCGACTTGATCAACGGACTGCTACGCTTCGGCCCTCCTGAGTTGACGGGGGGCGACAAAGAGCGTGACTTCATTTCGGATATTGACGAGTCCCGGGGCGGCGCCCCGGGGCTTTTGCACGTACCGGACCTCGGTGCAGTTGACCGGCACGGTCCTGGAATGCCTGGCTTTGCTCCAGTAGGCCGCCAGGCTCGCGGCTTCCTTCATCGCGGTTTCGGAGGGTTTCTGGCGTTTTCCCTCGCGCTTGAGAATGACGTGTGAACCGGGACATCCCTGTGCGTGAAAAAAGAGATCGTCCCTGGCCGATCCCTTCGTGAGGCGGTCGTTCTCAGTGTTGTTCCGGCCCACCAGAACGGACCAGCCGTCCGTGGTCCGGTACCGTCTGGGATGCGTTTCCCCGGGAGAGTTTCTGCCGGTGGTCTTTTTCCGCGTGCGGTTTGCGAGCCGTCCCGTCGCTGCCAGTTCGTTTCGAATCTTCGCAACTTCATCGGGGTTCTCGGCTTTCCTGATCCGCTTCAGAAGCGCTTCCACCCCCGCCAGTTCCGTTCGTGTCGCCTCCCGGCGTCGCGTAAGGATGGGCCGCGCCTTCTCGACCTTTCGGCTTCGCTTCAGGTAAGCGGCGGCGTTCTCATGCGGGAGCTTGTTGGCTCTGAGCGGGATCGTCACCGGCGGCCCGGAAGGATTGTATACGTCCGGAAGCGTGACGGAAGTACTGCCAGGATGGACCCTGTGAAGCCCTGCCATGAGAATGTGCCCGTACCTTCTGTAGCGTTCGGAATTCCTGGAGTCGTCAAGATCGGACTGGATCCTTGTGATTCTGGTCTCCAGCGATGCACGGCTACGGTTGAGTACATTCTCGATCTCGCGCCGGTCCGAGTTCTGGTATGCCCGGTTCTCATTCACTCTGGCGACGCGCCCAATCGCATCGCTGACGGATTCGCAGACGTGCTCCACGTCACCGGGCCCGCGCCGCAGATTCAATACCCGGATACACGGGGGACTGTCGGGAATGCACAGTGTCTCGGGACGATCCATAAAGGGTGGGTGGGCAAATACAGAATGAATACGGCTGACCAGATTCCGGATGGTATCGGGCCCCGGTTCCGCGCCCGGTTTCACGCCTGTCTCGGTGACCAGCGATTCGGCGGTCAGCACGTCAAGACCTGCAACGACACCGGCGAGGGCACGTGCCGGCTGATCCGGCCGCTGCCGGAACGCATCGGCGAGATTGGCCGGCGCGAGTTCATGGGGTGGAATCCTGTCCTGTGCGGGCGGGGGACGATACGTCCCGCCCGGAAGAAGACGCCGCCGGCTTTTCATTTTTCCTCCCACCCGGCGCAGCACCCCAAGGATCCGCCGGTCCGGTTCCGATGTCAGGATCACGTTACTGTACCGGTGGATCAGTTCCACGTACATACGATAGCGGCGTTCTCCACCCAGCCGGTCGCGTTTGCGCAGGTCGAATGAAAGGATACGTTCCAGCGGGATTTGTGAGATCCCCAGGATTACGCTGTCGCAAAGGTGGTGTTCAGCCCAGGGCGGAGGCGGGCGGACGGCCGAGGGCGGCCGATGGATTTGCTGCAGGCGGCCTGCTTCCGGCGAAGCGGAAAGCAGCAGGTGTAACCCGTCGGTTGTTTCGACAGCAAGTTCATACGTTCCCGCCATGGCAGCGCGCCGGACGCGTTTTCCCTGCAGAATCTCGTTCAGTTCCTGGCAGAGGCGTCTCAGTGTGAAGTAGCTGAGGTTCATGGGAGTACTCTTCGCATCCGATAGTTGGGGAATGATCCGAAGGCATGGTTGCGGATTGAGTTGTCCCGACGTGGCGTACTCCAAAACCACCCGCCTTCCCGGATCCGGATTTGGAAGAGGGACGGAAAAGGGCCGCATCTCTTGACAATTCTGACGGGACCTGGTATCCTTAGAGGCCCCGGATCCGAGTATCCGGCACCGATTTGACCGCCAGAATCCGGAGAGGAACGACGATGCCTGAACAAAGACCCGTAAACCCCAAGGAACTGCAGAAAGATCTGAAAGAACTCATCGAGCAGAAGTACGGCGCCCAGGTCGTGTTTCCTCAGGCGGAGGCCGAAGGGAGCAATGAAGGACCACGTACGGAGGAAACGCAGGATGACTCGATTGATTTTGACCTGAAACCGGAAGAGCTGGAGGCCTTTCTCGATGAGTACGTGATCAAACAGGATGAGGCGAAGGAAGTGCTCGCCACCAAGATCTGCACCCACTTCAACCGGATGAAGCTGGATCGCGAAGATCCGGAATTCGAACATCGTTCCGTGGGAAACATCAAGAACAACATTCTGCTGATTGGACCGACTGGAGTGGGAAAGACCTATCTGATAAAATTGATCGCTCATCGAATCGGTGTTCCCTTTGTCAAGGGCGATGCGACGAAGTTCAGTGAAACAGGATATGTCGGCGGCGACGTCGAAGATCTGGTGCGCGAACTGGTTCGCGAGGCCGGCGGCAGCATTGAAAGGGCCCAATACGGCATTATCTACGTGGATGAAATCGACAAGATCGCTTCAACGCCCAACCTGGTGGGTCCGGACGTTTCTCGAAGCGGTGTCCAGCGCAACCTGCTCAAGCTGATGGAAGAAACCGAGGTGGACCTCAAGGCGCCGCACGATCTGGCATCACAGATGGAATCCATGATGCAGTATCAACAAAGTGGCAAGATGGAGCGCAAGAAAATTAACACGCGAAACATCCTCTTCATCGTTAGCGGCGCGTTCAACGGGTTCGAGGACCTGATCAAAACACGTCTCAATCGGAACAGTCTGGGTTTCAAGGCCGAAACTGAGCGGTCGCACAACCTTGAAGCGGACCGCGTCTCCTACCTGAAGCAGGCGATTACGGAAGACCTCATCGCGTTCGGTTTCGAGTCGGAATTTGTGGGGCGCCTGCCGGTCGTGGCCGTTCTCGAACCGCTTTCCGTCGATGACTTGTATCAGATTCTGAGGAGTCCCACCAGTTCGGTCATTCTTGGAAAAAAGAGGGACTTCCTGGCCTACGGCATCCAATTGAACTTCGAGGACGCGGCATTGCGCCGGCTTGCGGAGCAGGCATCCACTGAACAAACGGGCGCGCGAGCGTTGGTCAGCGTCTGTGAACGGGCGCTGCTGAAATTCGAGAAGGCGCTTCCGTCCACCGATATCCGTTCGTTTACGGTTACGGCCGATGTTGTGGAAGAACCATCGCTTCAGTTGCAGCAGTTGCTTGTCCACCGGGACATCTCGTCCTATGCGAGGCGTTTTCTGGATGCATACGGAATTGTCCTGACGTTTTCAGACGCGGCAAAGACGGTTTTGGCCGATACCGCGGCCCGTGACGGCGTGTCGACCGAAGCGCTGTGCCAGACTTTATTCGACGATTACGGTCACGGTCTGAAGCTGGTGGGCAAGTCCGAGTACACGATCGACAAAGACGCGGCGGAACATGCGAAAGTGCATCTGGATCGGATGGTAAAAGCGTTCTACGGTACCATAGGAGAAAAGTCTGTCCGCTCGAAATAACGTCAGGTTCTGTTCGTCAGAGCCAACCTTACGACACCGCCGGTCTCCACGAGCAGCTGACGGGCCCTCTCCTTCGAGACGGCCCGTTTTTGCATCACGATTGCCGTCTTGAGATCGCCGGCCACAGCGAGCAACCGCCGGCTTTCTTCGCGGGAAAGCCCCGTCGTTTCCATCAGAATCCGCCGGGCACGGTCGTTCAGCTTCGCGCAGGTGGGTGTCAGGTCAACCATCAGATTGCCGTAGACCTTGCCCAGCCTGACCATGGCTGCCGTCGTAATCATATTCAGTACGATTTTGGTCGCGGTGCCGGCCTTCAGGCGCGTGGAACCGGTGATGGCTTCAGGGCCGACTTCCGGCACGATCTTGACAGTTGCGTCCACCTGTCCAGCCGCTTCCGGATTGCACGTGAAGAAAACGGTCTCCGCGCCCGCGCGAAGCGCGTATTCAAGCGCGCCCAGCACAAACGGCGTGACGCCGCTGGCCGCAATGCCCATCACGACGTCACGCTCCGAAAGATCCCGGCGCCGAAGTTCAGACGCACCGTCTTCCGGCCGGTCCTCGGCGCGTTCCGCCGCCTGGAGAAGCGCGTCGGCGCCGCCCGCGATAATCCCCTGAATCGTCCCGGGCGCGGTTCCGAACGTAGGCGGGCACTCAGCGGCGTCCAGTACTCCTAGCCGGCCGCTGGTACCGGCGCCGACATAGAAGAGCCGGCCGCCGTTCCCTATCGCCGCGACCACCAGTTCCACCGCCTCCGCGACCCGTGGAAGTATGGCGTTCACCGCCCGCGGGACCTTGTTGTCTTCTTCATTGAGGATTTCGAGAATCCGCAGCGTCGAAGCCTCGTCGATTTGCGCGCTGGCCGGATTCCGTTGTTCGGTTGGCAGAGGCGCCCATTTTGACGGGTTCGCATCGGACATCGTCCTATTTATCCTCTTCCTCTGCCTCGCTGCGCAGTTGTTGCAGGGTCTTGCGAAGGCTTTCAACGGCTTCTCCGTACCCCGCGAAGTCACCCGTTCGAAGCCGTGACTGCGCCGTGTCGAACTGCGTGAGCGCGGTCTGGCTGAGTATTCGAATACCCGTCGAAGCAGACAGCGGGCGGTGCCGCAGATCCGGATCGGTTCCATGCGCTTCGAGAGCCAGGTTCAGCGCCCGTTCAAGGTCTTCGGCCATCGCGAGCCGATCGCCGTGCGCCACGAGGACCCGCTTCAGTTCGGGCATGCCGCTCTGGGTGGCTCTCAGGTAAAGGGGTTCAACGTAGATGAAGCTGTCTTCTATGGGCACGACAAGCAGGTTGCCGCGCAGCACGTCTGAACCCCGCTGGCTCCAGAGTGTGATTTCCCGGGAGACATCGGTATCCTGATCGATACGGCGTTCGATCAACATCGGACCGTAAACGAGTTTCTTCTTTGGAAGCTTGTACACCATGAGCCGGCCGTAGTTGGGACCGTCGCATCTGGCAAGAAGCCACGCGATCATGTTGGCTTTTCCGGCGGGTGTGGCCGGAAGCATCAAGACGAATTCCTCCCGGTCCGCGTCCGGCAGTTTGACGATGATGTAATATGGCGCCATAACCCGCGGGCGTTCCGAAACCCCATAGATTTCCGTGGCTGCTTCCCAGACGTCCTCGCGGTTGTAGAATACCTGGGGTGAGGCCATGTGGTACGTGTTGTAAAGAGAAGACTGGATCTTGAACAGGTCTGCCGGGTAGCGGACGTGGGCGCGCAGGGCCTCCGGCATGTCCTCCTTGGGACGAAAGAGATCCGGGAAGATTTCCATGTAGGACCGTACGAGCGGATCGTCCGGGTCCCAAACGTAGAACGTGACCGTCCCGTCATAGGCATCGAGCGTGGCCTTGACGGCGTTACGGATGTAATTGGCTTCACGTACGTACGGCCGGCCGTAGGGTTCCGCGTAGGGATACATGTTGCTTTCGGTATAGGCGTCCTGTATCCAGACAAGCCGTCCGTTCACCGTGACGAGATAGGGGTCTTCGTCGAAACGGAGATACGGCGCCAGTTTCTGAAACCGCCTGGGTCCTTCGTCCCTGAACCTGCGGCCGATGTGCCGGTCGAATTGAATCCGGCTCTCGGGCTTCAGGTTCTGCGTAACCAGCAGGTAGGGATCGGCGAAGCGAAGGGCGAAAAGCAGCCGGCGAACGAACGAATTGACGGGCACCCCGCCAGTGCCGCTGTAGGTGGTGTAGGCGTTATCGTCGCCGCGAGGGTAGTCGAATTCCTCCGTCCGGGTGTTCACAATCACATAGTCCTGCATGGCTTCGCCATAATAGATCTCAGGGCGCTCCACCCGGATGTCCACCGACGCGACGGGCGGAATGTCTTTGACATAGAATTCCGGAAGACCCTCTTCGCCGATTTCATTCGCCGGACTCATGCAGAAGCCGTAGCCGTGGGTGTAGACCAGGTGGCGGTTGACCCAGGTTTCGCCCTGCGTCGCCATTTGCTCCCGCGAGAATTCCCGCGCGGCCACCATCACCTGCTGGTATTTGCCATTGATTGAATACCGGTCCACGTCGATACTTCCGAAACGGTAATAGGACCGGATTTCCTGGAGCTGGCTGTAGGTTGCAATCATGGGCCGGCGGTCCCACAGAGGGATGCTGCGGATGGTGGGCAGATTGTTGCGGATATCCTCGAAATCCAGATCGGAATCCGCTGGAAACGGGACCTCTTCGATCCGGTCCAGGCCATACGCTCTCTGCGTGTGCTCTATGGTCCTCCGAATGTAGGGTTCCTCGAGTCTCAGCTCATCGGGCTTGACCACGAACTGTTCAAAGAGAATCGGGAACAGCCAACTGAGCAGCAGGACAGCCGCGACATAAGCTGTGCCGCCGCCGGCGACAGGCCACCACTTCTTCCCGCGCAGGTTGTATACCAGCAATGCGCCGAGAAGGATGGAGAGAACCATCATCAGACGGTAGATGTATACCTGTACATGGACATCGGTATACCCGGCGCCGAAGAAGGCATCTTTGCGAAAGGAATAGAGGATTTCGTATTCCTTGAGCCAGTACCACCAGGCAAAGATGAACGCGAGAGTCGCCGTCAGCGCGGAAAGGTGGGCGCGGACGTGCGGGGTGGACGACCAGCCTCGTTCTGCCTTGCGCAGCGCCCCGTCCTGATGATAGGAGAAACTGACGAGGACGATATTGAGAATAACGGCGAAGGCCAACCAGCCCTGAACAAAGTTGTAGGCGGGAAGCTTGAAGAAGTAGTAGCTGAGGTCGTTGGCGAAGACAGGGTCGGCGAGCCCAAACGGGACCGGATAGAAATAGCGCAGCAGCGGCATCCAGGCGGCGGCGCCGATCAGGCCGGTCGCCGCGGTCAAAAGGGCGATCGCGGCAGTCCAGAGGATCAACCGGCGCTTGCGTCGTTCCGGAAGTACCGGCTCTGCGTCGGCAACGAGGACCTCAAGCGGCGTCTCGCGGGTACGCCTGCCGTATTTGTGGGCAATGCCGACGTTGACCACAGCGATAACGGCAAACGTGGTTGCGAAGGCGAAAAATGAAAGAAGGCGGGCGAGGGCAGTGGTGACGAGGACGGACCCGTATCCCAGATTCTGAAACCATAGCCAGTCGGTATAAAAGTACACACACAGGCGAAGGCCCGTGTATCCAAGAAGCAATCCGGCCAATAGGAGAAGAAACTTGTGCGTTCGTTTTGACATTGTGCGGCTTTGTGTTTTCGTTAAGGCGATAACATTCTCTAACTTATGGAATATATGCAGGATAAATAACCCTAACAAGCGGATTTTCCCGAAAACCGCCGCCGAGGCTGGAAAACCCTTGACAATTTTCGCAAGGATGATATCATATCTTGCCTTGAATGGTCGCAGATTCGTCCGGCACGCCGCCGGAGAAGACAATCCGTCGGGACGGAAGCGGAAAACCAACACCCCCCTGCAGGGATGGCAACAGATATGGAAACCGCAAGCGTCGATTTCGCGAGCGCAGGTATGACAGACGTGGCCGATCCCGAGGCGGCATTCGCACATCGCCGGTTCCGCAGGGATGCGTTCTGGAGGACGATTCCGGCGTACGCGGACGTGGACGCAGATACATTCCACTCGCATCTTTTTCAGGCGCGCAATTCACCAACCAGCATCCAGGGTCTGCGGGAAGTGCTTGGCGGGCTCGTGGGGCCGGAATTTTACGCGGATCTCAACGAAGGGTTGCTCAGGGCGCCGATGAGCATTCGGATATCGCCATATATCCTGAGCCTGATCGACTGGGATGATCCGTACGGGGACCCGCTGCGTACGCAGTTCCTGCCACTGGCCTCGCAGCAGCTTCCCGATCACCCCGAACTCTACCTGGATTCGTTGAACGAACAGGGCGATTCTCCGGTGCCGGGGCTTACCCACCGCTATCCCGACAGAGCGCTCTTTCTGACGCTGGACACCTGTCCGGTCTACTGCCGCTTCTGCACCCGAAGTTATGCCGTGGGGCTCGATACGGATGGCGTCGAAAAAGTCCGTCTGAGCGCCAACAGAAAACGCTGGGCTCTGGTTTTCGACTATTTGAGGTCGCGTCCCGAGGTGGAAGACATTGTGGTCAGCGGCGGTGACGTATACAATCTAAGAGCGGCGCAGATCCGGGAGGTAGGCGAGACCCTGCTGGACATTCCGCATATTCGCCGGTTTCGCTTTGCAACCAAAGGCCCCGCGGTCATGCCGGGGAAGATCCTGAGCGACCGGGAATGGGTGGATGCGCTCGTGGACGTGGTGAACCGGGGACGCAGGATGCACAAGGAAGTGGTCATGCATACCCACTTCAACCATCCAGGTGAAATAACCGGCGTGACGCAGGATGCGATGGAACTGCTGATGGAGCGGGGGGTTACGGTACGGAACCAGGCTGTGCTTCAGCGCGGTGTGAACGATGACGCACTCACGATGCAGATTCTCGTGAAACGGCTGAGTTACCTGAATATTCAGCCGTATTACGTGTTTTTTCACGATCTGGTGCAGGGGGTCGAGGATCTCCGCACAACGCTCGGTGCCGGCCTCGAAATTGAGAAAACGCTGCGGGGCGCGACCGCCGGGTTCAATACGCCGACGTTCATTGTGGACACATTGGGTGGAGGCGGAAAACGTGACGGGCATTCCTACGAATATTACGACGAAGAGACTGGAATCGCGGTGTTCGCAAGTCCCACCGTGCGGCCGGGAGAGCATTTCTTCTACTTTGATCCGATCGACTGTCTCGCGCCGGATATCCGGCAGCGCTGGAAGGATGCAGAAGAAAGAGATTCGATGATGAAAGAAGCCCTCGCCCGCGCCGGTTAGTTCGTGCGCGTTCGGCAGGCTCAGGATTCGCACTGGATGGGGTCGGGGATACCGGCCGTCTCGAAAGCCTTCAGACGGAGGATGCAGCTGTCGCAGCGACCGCAGGCGCGGTCGCTGTTTCTGTAGCACGACCATGTGAGGTGAAGCGGGGCGCCCAGTTCCACGCCAAGTCGGACGATCTGGTGCTTCCTGAGGTGGATCACCGGCGTGACGATTCTGATGTGGGATTCCGGGCGCGTGCCGGAATCGACCGCACGGGCGAACGCGTCACAGAACGCTTGCGTACAGTCGGGATATCCGGAACTGTCTTCTTCGACGGCCCCCAGATACACACTCGAGGCGCCGATGGATTCGGCCCATGAAACCCCGAAACTGAGAAGGAGAGCATTTCGGAATGGCACATACGTGGCTGGAACTTCGTTCCGCACGACGTCGGCATCGGGAACGGGAACGTTGCGGTCCGTCAGCGCAGAACCACCCACTTGCCGCAGAACGTCCGTTCCCGCGGCCAGGCGACGGCGCTCCGGTACGCCGTAATAGTCGGCGATTTCCAGGAACGCGCTGCGTTCACGGGCGTTTGTCCGTTGGCCGTAGTCGAGGAAAAATAGAGCGAGGTCGAGATTCCGGCGGGCGACGGCGGCGGTGACGCAGCTGTCCAGACCGCCGCTGAGCAGCACGACGGCGAGCTGTTTCACGCGCTTCTCACGGTCGCGAGTGTCCGCTTCATGTATGTGGCCAGATCGTCCATGAGCGAGTACACGGTAGGCAGGATAACCAGCGTAAGAATTGTCGAGACCGTCAGCCCCGAGATCACCACAAAACCGATAGGACCCCACCGGCGTGCGGTCCCTTCAGCAGTGCCGTAGATCATGGGCAGAACCAGGGGCGTGAGGCCGAGGATCGTCGTGGTCGCGGTCATCAGGATGGGACGCAATCGGTCCTGGCCGCCCCGGATGATGGCGTCACGACGGTAGAGGCCCTGTTTGCGATAGCGGTTGATATGGTCTACCAGGACGATGCCGTTGTTCACAACGATGCCGAAGAGTATCAGCAGACCGTAGGTGGCGTTGCTGTCCATCGGGATATTGAACGCATACAGCGCAAACGAGACGCCTATGAACGCGAAGCAGATCGAAAACATGATCGTGAACGGGTGCGCATAGGACTCGAAGAGAGCGGCCATGATCATATACACGAGAAGCACAGCGAAGATCATGGTCAGGTTGGTTTCTCCCTGTTCCTGGTTCATCCAGCGAAAGCGCCGGTCCATTTGCCACGAGTACCCGGCCGGTAAAGGGATCGCGCGCATCCGCCTGCTCATTTCACGTCCAACGGAAAACACGGCCTGCTGTTCCGTATTGGCGAAAACGGTCAGTGTGGACATCCGGTTTTCGCGCTCGAGCGCCTGAGGACCCTTGCGCACGCGGAAATCCGCCAGACTGGCGAACGAGACCATGTCTCCGGCGTCGCTCTCGAAGTACGTGTTTCTGAGCTGCTCCAGGGTGGCCCTGTCCTCTTCCTTGAGCTGCACGGCAATGTCGATTTCCCCGTTCTCGGTCTTGAACTTGCTGTTGCCCCGGGTTCCCAGCGCACTGGCGACCGTGGTTGCCACCTGCCAGGGCGTCAGCCCGTAACGCCTGGCGCGGCGCCGGTTGATGGTAACCTGGATCTCCTCGTTGCCGGACTCCAGGCTGGTTTCCACTTCATGAACCCCGCGAATGCCCTGCAGTCGCAGTCGGATATCCTCCGCCAGCATCGCAAGTACGTCCGGGTTTCGGCCCTTGATTTCAACGCCGGCGCCGGTGGAACTGCTGCCCCAGGTTCTCCCGGACTTGAACCGTACGCCCGGAATGTCCGTAGGCAGCATGGCCTTGACCTTGCGAGTCACCACATCGGTTGAAAGCCTTCCCTCGTCGGCCGGGACAAGATAGAGCGTAATGCGGTTGCTCCGTCTGTCGCTGTACCGGCTGCTCATCGCCGCGATGTCCAGGCTGTCCTTTTGCGGCAGCAGGATGCCCTCGATGCGTTCGAAGAGTGCCAGCGCATCCTGGATGTCGTAGCTTCGCGGCAGTTCGACCGAGATATCGACCCGGCGGGTCGGCTGCCAGCGATAGGGCTGCTGTTCAATCTGCGTGAAGAAATAATATCCCGCGCCGAGAAGTCCGCACGCGATCGACACGGTCGTCCACCGGTAGCGGAGCGTGTTGACCACCAGACGGGAATACAGATACCTGATGCCGCGAGTCTTTCGCGAATAATAGAACAGACCACCGACAACGGTCAGTAGCACGAATAACAACAGCCATGCCACCGCCGGTATCGCTGCGAGACCCTCCAGCATACTGATTGCGCCTTCCCGGAACCATGAGGCGGTTTCCCGCACGCCATCCGAGTAGACCACGTAGCTGCAGAGCCCCAGCAACAGGATTACGAACGCGAGTTTCAGCCAGCGGTCCAGACGGGAAGCGCTTTCGTTGAATGCCCTGGATGCCGCCAGCGGGATCAGTGAAAGCGCCACGCAGAAGGACGCGCCGACTGAAATACAAACCGTTAGCGCGAAGTCCCTCATAAACAATGCGCTTCGGGAATCGGTCACGAAGATGATGGGTACGAAGACACACACGGTCGTCAGCGAGGCTGCAAGAACGGGAATGCCAATTTCCCGACTGCCTTCCAGTGCGGCGTTCCAGGTCGCCTGGCCCTCGTCGTACCTTTTTCTGAAGATATTTTCCAGTGCAACGACGGCGGGGTCGACGAGCATGCCGATCGCGACCATCAGACCCATCATGGACATCAGGTTGAGTGTGATATTGGATCCGAAGACCTGCCGGAGGATGTACATCACCATAAATACGGTGATGGCCGAAATCGGGATCGCCGATCCGATAATGAGCGTGCTGCGAAAATTTCTGAGAAACACGAAAATGACGATGATGGCCAGGAAACCGCCCATCATGGCCGACTGCGTGAGACTATGAATGCCGGTGGTAACGTCGAGTGACCGGTCACGGATCGGCTGCGCCCTGATTTTGTCGGCCCCGATTTCATTCCGGATGCGCTCGAATTCCGCCTTGACCCGGTCCGCTGTGGCCACCAGGTTGGCTGAGGAGGCCTTGCGGATGTCGATCGTTACGGCATTCCGGCCGTCCAGGCGTTCGAAGTCCTCTGCTACCGGATAGTCGTACGTAACGTCCGCAACGTCAGCCACTTCAACGCCCGTGCGCAGCGGAAGACGCCGGATCTGGTCTACATTGTCGAATTCACCAACGGTCCGTGCGGCCAGGCGTTTTTCGGCTTCGTTGACGTAACCCGCCGAGATGTTGACGTTGTTTGAGCTGATCGCCCTGTTCAGCGCACGAATGTCCAGATTGTGCGTGTGCAGCAGGTTCTGGTCGACTTCGATCAGCAGGTCTTTTTCCCGCAGGCCCCGTACGTCAACGCTGCCAACGCCCTCCAGCCGCTGCAGGCGCGGCAGAATGGTGTATTCATAAATGCTTGCCAGTTCGGACTGATCCTCACCCTGCCAGCTCAGCGCGTACGTCAGCACGGGGAAATCTTCGGTGTTCCAACGCCGGATCGAGATTCGCTCCACGTCGTCCGGAAGGTCGTTCCTTACCTGGTCGAGACGGTCACGGACATGCACCGCCATGAGGTCCATATCCGTATTGAGTTCGAATTCCAACCGAACATAACCCCGATTGGCGTACGATCTCGAGCTCAGCTGCTTGACGTGGGAGAGCGTACCCATCACCTCTTCAAGCGGCTGGACGATTTCCCGTTCGATTTCTTCAGGCGATGAAGACGGGTAGTCCACGTTGACGTACATAACGGGAAACGTGATGTCCGGTAGATATTCGAGCGGCAGCCGGAAGAGGGAGATCGCCCCCATCACGACGATACTGAGGGTCAACATCACCGCCGTAATGGGTTTGCGTATGGCGTATTCGGAGATTTTCATTGAGGATCGACTTCCCTGGAAGCTTTTTTAAAACAACCTCTTAATTGTCGTCTTCCCGTTCGCTCAACAGATCGCCGCGCTGGAGCCGTTCCGCGTTCTCGGTGGACCACAGAATGGCCTTCATGACCTTCTGGGCGGTGATGTAACGCGTGGCCGCCAGCAGATGCATTCGCTTTTCCTCCGGGTCGTCTGTGAGTTCGAAGTGACGGAACGCAACTTCCAGGACCTGGAACATATGCAATTCGGCGTCTTCCCTGAGCATAATGTGGGCGAGGGCGTGTTTCAGGCCGGTAATGTCGCGCCCTTCCTCCAGGTACTGGTTCACGAGAATCTCGGCTTCGTACACTTTCTGGAAATCCGCGAATTCCCGCAGACGGTCGAGCATCTGGGCACCGGATTCGAATGTGCCGTTGAGTCGCTGGCCGGGCTTCGGCACCCGGGCGGCGGGCATATTGAGCCAGCGCAGATAGGTGAGAAATACCGCGCCGTGGAAAAGACCACGAAGCAGGTCGCGTGACGGGGCGCGTTGAAAGGCGCGGTAAAGGGCGTGCGCATAGGAATAGATATTGGCCACGTCGTGCCAGTCGCCCTCGTTCTTCAGGTGAAAGCGAGCCGTACGGATGGCGCCGGCGTAGACCATGGACCTGCAAATCTCCGCGGGGTCGACGCCGCTTCGGAGAAGGGCTTCGATTTCCGAAACGATGGGCCCTTCCTCCTCTCCCAGCAATACCTGGGCGAAGGCCGACGTGTCCAGTGAGGCATCGTTCAACTGGTTCTGCTTCCAGATGTCGTCCAGGCGTGTGAAGACATCCTCAAGGATCGGGACGCTTTCCTGCCAGCGGGCAGTCTCCTCGTGGCGCGTGCGGGTGACGAGGTCGATGACAATCGGGCGCAGGATTTCGCTCGCTCCCTGCCACTCAACGTAGTCCAGGGCCTCGAAAAGCTTGTTGGCGAAGTCCAGCGCATGGCCGTCGCCCGTAAAGTAATAGTCGGTCGCGGCAGTAAAGACCAGGTCGGCAATGGCCTCCTTTGGAACACCGCGGTCGTTTAACGTGATCAGAATTCGCTGGGCCGCGTTGCTGTTACGCTGTTCCACCAGTCGCCGGAACCAGCGTTTGTACGTTGCCAGATCGGGTTCGTCTGTCGCCATCGGAAAAGGAAACCCCTGCCTGCGGGAGCCCCCGGTGGTGCGTCTTGAAATCTGCACGAGGCCATGAACGAGAAACAGGTTGTAATCCCCCTCGGCGATGTCGTGCCAGAGGTTGGCGCAAAGCGCCAGGATGGCCAGACCCGAGGAGAAGCCCTCGGTGGTCTTGTACGATCCGTAGAACAGGCCCTGTTGAATAATCTCCTGCGGAGACGCGCCGGCATGACGCAGCGCCGTCACACCCTTCGCGATGATGAGCGAACTCCTGTCCTTCAGGCCCTGTTCGAGGATATAGCGACCACGGTCGATCATTCTCTTTCGGGCAGCCTGCCGTTCGTCAGCGGCCATGCCAATGTGGAGGAACCCGTCTTCCCGGACCTCCACCGGAAAGCTCTTCAGGTCGTTTCCCGAGCCGGAGGTTTCGAAGCAGCCTCCGGTCTTGAGGTCGAACTCCCAGTGATGCCAGTGGCAGATCAGAACGCCGTCACGGACGCTGCCCTTGGACATGGGATACCCCATGTGGGGACAACGATTGTCCACGGCCTGGAATTCACCGTTGTACAGAAAGACGGCAATGTGGGAGCCGTTGACGGTAAAGGGTTTGCCTTCCCCCTCGCTGAACTCGTCCGCCCGGCACAGACGGTGGTAGACGAGGCTGTCCGGATCGACGGCGTCGCGGGGCGCCTGGGGGATCAATTCGCCGTCGAGCGAGGCCGGCGCCGTGCCGTGTGCGGTGGCATCCATGTGGTGATCTCCTGTATTTCGGGGTGGGGGTGTCCGCCATCCGCATAAATATACCAACGGTCGCAGCGTATCGCAATGCGCAATAACACACTGGATCGTCCTGCCGATTCAGCGAATCCGCGGGAGTACAGGCGGCAGTCAGATCAATGTTTCCACAAACGCGCGGCTGACCGGATCCAGTCTTCTGTAATCCGGGATCTCGTATCTGTTCCCGTCCGCGTCTCTAAGAAGAATCCGGCCCCCGGACATGATGCGGATGTCGCGTCTCCGGCTGCGGACCTCGAACACGCGGTGGCCGCTGTCGGTTTCCACGTCCCATTTCGGGATGTGGAAGTTTTCCTCAAGCTTGTTTACCTGAAGAATGGCCGGCGCGAAATACGTGCGTTCCAGGTCGGACTCCAGGACGGTGCGGCTTTCCTCATCCAGGCCTGCAATCTCCCGAATCAATCCAACCTCCGAGCCGTCGTCATCCTTGAGAACGATGAACTGACCGGCGGCCGTGAGCGGAAATGCACGATGCGCGGTAACCGGCAGCCTTCCGTCTGCGCGATCGAGGATCAGGTCGTTGTATTCATCCAGAAAGAGTCGTATCCGACCGGGATCCAGCAGCGTGAGTTCCTGTTCGAGGTGGTATTCTTCGTGCATTTCGTTTCACCGGGTCTGCGGTCGGCATGAACACGCCAGGGGCTACCAGGCGCGCAGTCTGGACATTTCGGTTTGCATGCGGCAGAGGCGGGCATAGATCCCGTCCTGCCCGATAAGTTCGTCGTGCGTACCCATCTCCGCCAGTTCGCCTTTGTCAAGGATCAGCAGACGGTTGGCATTTTTCAACGTTGACAGGCGATGGGCAATTGCGAATGTGGTTCTGCCCGTGATGAGACGGGCGATGGCGTCCTGTATCTGGGCTTCGGTCTCCGTGTCCACGCTGGCCGTGGCTTCGTCCAGGATAAGAATGCGGGGGTTTCTCAATATAGCCCGCGCGATGGAAAGGCGCTGGCGTTCACCTCCGGAGACGCGAAGGCCCCGTTCGCCCACCGAGGTGTCGTATCCTTCCGGAAAATCCAGGATGAAATCGTGTGCATTTGCCGCTTTTGCGGCCGCAACGATCTCATCCAGCGTGGCGTCGGGTTTGCTGTAGCCGATGTTTTCCGCAACGGAACCGTTGAACAGAAACGGGTCCTGCAGCACCACGCCGATCTGGGCCCTGAGGGACTTCAATGTGACTTCCCTGATGTCCTGTCCATCGACCCGGATGGTGCCGTTCTGAATATCGTAAAAACGGCAGATCAGGTTGATGAGCGTACTCTTCCCGGCGCCACTGTGGCCCGCCAGCCCGATCATTTCCCCGGGTTCCACCCTGAAATTCACGTCTTTGAGGATGAGTTTTCCGGGCTCGTATGAAAACGTAACATCGGTGAATTCGACGGAGCCCGAGATTCGCGGCAGGGTGACGGCGTCGGGCCTGTCTGCGACGTCGGACTGTGTATCGAGGACTTCGAATATCCGCTCGGCCGACGTTGCCGCGCGCTGGAAACGGTGGTTGAGGCGGCACAGGCTTTCCACCGGACCGTAAAATTGCCACATGTATCCGGTGAAGGCCACGAATTCGCCGATAGAAAGGGTACCGCCAAGGACTTTGTTGCCGCCCATCCACCAGATGATAAGGGTACCCAGAGAGGTGAGGAACGTCATTATCGGTGTAAAGACGCTTCGAACCCTCGCTACGCGGACTTCGCCCGAGAGCAGGCCCCAACTCCTGTTCTCGAACTTGCTTACCTCACGCTTTTCCTGGGCAAACGCCTTTACGACACGCACCCCCGGGATCGTATCCGCCAACAGGGCGTGGATGTCCGCCCACCGGCGCCAGAGACCATGATAGAGTTCGTGCAGCTTTCGTCCGAAGTGCCGTGTAAACAGGATCAGAAGGGGGGTGGGCAGCAGGACGAACGCCGCCAATCCGGGGTTGAGGGAGAAGAGAATGATGCAGATGATGACAATGGTGGCGATGTCCCTGATGATTTCCTGGAGGCCGTCCGAGATGAAGTCCTGAAGTCGACTCACGTCCTGTGTGATATTCGACATGATTCTCCCGGTCTCCCGTTCATTGTAGAAACTGAGCGAGAGATAGTGGAGATGTCGATAGACTTCCTTGCGAAGGTCGAAAGTGATTCTCTGACCGAGCTTTGCAAGGAGATACGTGCGAACGGCGCTTAGCCCGTTTCGGGATACGTTGACCAGCAGAAGGAGCAGCACCAGCACGGCAAGCAGCGTGCGCCGGTCGGTCCCCGCGGGAGGCGCCTGATCCGGCGCCTGACTCCTTGGAACTGAAGAACGCGGTTCGGCGGGAATCAGGGTCGCCGCCGGCGTCGGGCCGTCCCCGACGCCCACAAGTACATCGTCGATCAGGGTTCGCATCAGCAGAGGCGGCGTGAGGCCGATGAACGTGGCGGTGAGCAGGAGGAGGAGACTGCCCACGGCCATCTGCCAATAAGGCTTCGCGTAGCCCAGGAGACGAAAGAACAGCTTGCGTGAATCCAGACACATCGGACAGACGCCCATCCAGTGCGGGATCACCTGCTGGCATCTTTCGCAGCGCTTCCTGCGGCCGGCCAATACGTCAACGCTGGATTTGACAATCCGCGTGTCATCGGGTACGGGTTTGGCTTGACGGATGAACCGCTCGATCCGGGGTGGGATCTGCGAAAACTTGGAGAGCAGGGACTTTGTAAAAAAGGCCAGGGATGCGCCGCTTCCCGGCGTCGAGACCCTCAGAACCCCGCTGCCGAAGAGTTCCCGGACTTCCACGCGGTCGATGTCAACGAGCGGAACGCATACGGTCTCCGGCGGTCCGGGATCAGACGGGCTGATTCCCATCAGCCGGCGCCGGGTCGCCACGAGCCAGGCTTCCCCATAGGAACCGTCGAACCTCAAATCGGTGGCGGCGGAGAGCAGGATCTCCTCGTCCGGTCCGAGAACCGCACGCGCGGCGGCAAGAACGTCTTCGGGGATTTCCTCGAGGAGTGGCGTTTCTGAGGAGAGTCGACCTGGCGTGTTCACGTGAAATCCTGTACCGGGAGATCAGGTATTGCAGCAAGTGTTCATGCAACGCGAAGGCAGCATCTTCGTTAACATAAACGGATACCCGGGCGGAGTCAAGCGAGGGATCGGAGGGTGAAGCCTTCGAATTTCCACCTGCAGCGGCCGACATTTCAGAGGTCGGGCGGCCCCGGGCGCCGGTCGGACGCAAGCCCCGCTCCCGAAAGGAACAGCGGCATTCAATTGCTGTAATGCCTCAGGGAAAACTGGAAACTTGCCGCATCCCATCAAAATACCTATAATGGATAGCGAAATGGGTGAGATTTCAATAAAGCACCGCCGGCGGGGGCCCGTGGCGCCGGAGAAAGCACGGGTTGCCGCGGATCTGCGGGTAAACCGCGCCTCCTCCCGTCAGACTGTAGCCGGCCATATTGAAACCAGGCATTTCCATCTGGGGCATACGCTGGCCGGAGGACAGGTTTTCCGGTGGGGCCGGGACCTGGATGGATGGTGGAAAGGTGTTGCCTACGATACGGTGTTCCATCTGCGTCAGGTGGGCGATACGCTGCTGTATCGTGCCGCGGCGTCACGCGTCCAGACCTATCAGGGGGAAATGACCGTTGCCGGATTTCTCGAGTGGTACCTGAGATTGAACGAAAGACCCCGGATTCGCGTCCCTGGAAGAGACGGGTACCTGCGCCGGGCGCGTGATCTGCTGAAGGGATTCAGGTTTGTCCGGCAGATGCCTTTCGAATGCGTGATTTCGTATATCCTGTCGGTGCAGGCCCATATGAATCTGACCAAACGGCGGGTCAATTTCCTGGCTGAATCGTGGGGCCGCGAAGTCGGTTTCATGGGAAGCAAGTACTGTACGTTTCCCGAACCCGGAGCACTGGCGCGGCTGGAGGGTTCGTACTTCCGAGCCAACCGTTTCGGATGGCGGTCCGAACGCGTGGCTGAGACGGCCCGGTTTGTCGCCGGTTGTGCGGGAGGCGATCCGGGAAAATTGTCCCTGGAAGACTGGCGTGAAATCGTGGATGCATTGAAAAAACAGGCTGGTACCGGTGTCGGACTGAAGGTCGGCAAGTGCATAGACCTGTTTGCGCTTGAACGGCTTGACGCCGTGCCCGTGGATACGTGGGTGCTCAAACTGGCTCGTGAGTGGTACGACGTCACGGGTCCGGACAGAAGGGTCTGTGAGTGGGCGGAGGCGAGGGGAGGCAGGTACGCAGGGTACATGAATGAGTACCTGTTTGCGTACTACCGGGAGTTGAACGGAGCTTCCCTGGACGACCGGGTCATCTCGTTCTGCGCGTCCGGCGCGCCATCCGCGGAGCTGCCCGTGCTGGATGAATAGGGAATGTACGTCCCGCATTTCGGCTATGGCCGCGCCTGCGGACCGCGGTGCGGGCGAAGGGTTTACCCGGTCACGCCTCCAGTCCGACGTTATCCGGTCGACGATGTCGTCCTGTACCCGATACCCCGATCGAACTGCCTCCGGAATGATACACGTATCGGTCATTATCCCAACGTACAACCGCTCGGTGTTTTTGAAGAGAACGCTGGAGCAGGTGTTGCGCCAGTCCTACCCCTCGTTCGAAATCATCGTCGTCGATCAGACAGACAGACACCCGCCCGAGATAACGAATTTCCTGGCGTCCATCCGTGCGCGCATCCGGTACATTCGTACGGAGACGGCGTGCGGGACCCGAGCGAAGAACCTTGGAATGAATGTCGCACGAGGGACGGTGGTTCTCTGCCTTGACGACGACGTTGACTTGCCTGTCGATTTCATCTCGATGCATATGCGCAACTACGCCTCCGGCGGCGTCAGCGCCGTTGCCGGCCGGATCATCAGTTCGCGAAGCCAGGGACGACGGGAGCCGAGGCGTTGCGGCGAAGTGACCTGGTACGGTCACGTGATCTCGAATTTCTACGCGACGCGCCGCCGGAGCGTCATGCATGGAGGGGGAGGCAATCTTTCCTTCCTTCGCAGACAGGCGCTGCGCTGTGGCGGGTTTGACGAGCAATTCGCCGGCAGCCAGCTTCGGGAAGAGACGGATTTCTGTCTCCGCTATCTCGAGTACGGAGCCGGCCGCATGGTTTTCGAACCTGAAGCCGTTGTCTTCCACCATGCAGCGCCCTACGGAGGCTGCCGCGTTTCTGATCAGGCGGCCGACCCGCTGACCTATGCCAACGAGTTATACTTCTGGCGGAAACACTGTGACGCACGGCTTGTACCGTATTTTATTCTGAATCTGTTCGTCCGTTTCTTTATTCTCCGCGGTCGTTTTGGCGCAGCCGGTTACTGGTGGACGATGCCGCGGAAGCTGCAGGCGCTTGTACGGGGAATCCGCATCGGGATGGGTCTGTATCGGAAATCATGCCGGGGGGGCGGATCTGCGAGGCGTAATGGCTGACCATTGCGAGGAAGAGGCGCGAAACGCGCTGGATCTGGCGACGCTCTCCCGCGGCGTGGGCGTCAATCTCCTGGCGCTGTTTTCGAAGCTGGGCCGTCCGGCGTTCTATCTCCTTGCCGCCCGTCTTTATTCCACTGCCTCCTATGGACTCTACTATCTCGCCTGGACCTGGGTGAATCTGTTCTCCAGATTCGCATTCTTCGGTCTCGACAAGGCAATGCTGCGGCAGGTGGCCCATCATGAATCCAGGGGCGAAAAACGCCGGGCCCTCGGGTGTGTCAGAAGCGCCCTGTTCGCGGGAGGCGTGCTGAGCCTCGTCGTAAGCCTGGGCTGCTATCTCTTTTCGGACGCGCTGGGGGGACTGATCGGTCGGGAGCGCGTGGAAACCGCACTCCGGTGGATGGCATTTGTCGTCTTTTTCCAGACCGTCGGCGGATTGCTGCTGCAGATACCGATCGCTCACAAGGTGATGGAATACCAGCTGTACGTCAAAGGACTCACCGAACCCGCACTGTTGATCGGTTTTGCGATTTTGTTTTACGTTCTCGGGATGGACCTGTCCGGGATCTGCGCGGCGTACCTGGTTGCAACAGCCGTCGTGTTCTTCTGTTCCATTGTGCCGGTTTTCAGGTTTTATCCATGGCGATCATGGTCCGGAAAGGGGAATGGGCTGGAGCGCAAACTCTTCCGCTTTTCACTGTCGATGTTTCTGATCGACCTGATCGCGGAACTGAATGGACGGTTGGACGTCGTGATTGTCGGATCGTTTATCGAACCCGAAACCATCGCCGTGTACGGCGTGATGATTCAACTGGCCGGAATCGTCCGCGCCATTTCCGGCGCCTTCGATCCAATCGCGAACCCTTTCTTTGCGGAATACCACGCCCGGGGCGAGATCTCGCGCCTGGACGAATTCTTCAAGCTTGTGACACGATGGGTGACGCTGGCCACCATTCCAATCCTGCTCGTGTTCGCCTTGAACGGAAGCCGGATTGCCGCATTCGTAGGACCCGAATTCTCATCCGGATACACGTGGCTGCTGATTTTGTTGTTCGGGGCCGCCGCAACCGGTTTGTTGGGTCTGTCGGGCTATGTTCTGGTCATGACCGGGCATCCCGACGCGCTCATGGGCGTGAGAATCGTAACGCTTCTGACCAGCGGGGTGGGCACGTACGTCCTGGTACGACGGTTCGGCCCGACGGGCGCCGCAATCGGCGCCACGTTCACGGCATTTTTGTCGCCGGCGCTCTCCTCATGGTGGGTGTTTCGCCGGTTGAACGTTCATGCGTTTTCCATCAAACTCTGCAAGCCTTTGCTTGCCGGCTTCGCCACCGCAGCGCTGATGATGGCGTTTGAACCTCGCGCTCCGGTCGCGCCGCTGTGGGATGTTCTGGGCCACGCCGCGCTGGTCTTTCTGGCATTCGGCGGATTTCTCTTTCTGCTTGGTATTGAAGAGGAAGAAAAGCAGTTTGGGTTGCGGGTCTATCGCCGGATCAGACGTATCTTCCAAAAGGAGGCGGGGTGAGAATCTGTATTGACGCGCGCGAGATCCGTGACGTGGAAACCGGCGTGGGCCGGTACGCGTTCAGCCTGGTTCGGGAGATCGCCCGGTTGGACCGGCACAACGAGTACCTGCTGCTCAGGCGGGCGTCCTACCCGCGTCCGATTGTGGTACAGCCCAATTTTACCGACATCGCTGTTCCATTCGGGATCTCAACGGGTCGAAATCTCCTCGGGGGGGCCAGAGTTGTGAACCCGCTTCAGGCCGACATCTATCATTGTCTCTTTCATCTTCTTCCCCTGGGTGTTTGCGCCAGGCGGATCGTCCTTACCCTGCATGACCTGATCTGGATCAATTATCCGGATATTGCCTATGAAGCGCGTTGGCGAGGCTGGATGGCGCGGCGATTCGCGGGTCCCTGGATCGGCAGTTCCGTAAGAAAAGCACATCACGTGATCACGGTATCGGAAACGACACGGCAGGACGCGCTCGCGCGATACCCGGGGCCGCCTTCCAGATTCACGGTGATCCATCACGGAAGCGACGGGTCCTGCGCGGACAACGACGATTCCCGCGAACTTCCCGATGTCTGCCGGGGCCGGCGGTTCATCTTCTCACTGGGCAACACAAAACCGTACAAGAACATCCGACGTCTGATCGAAGCATTCGGCCAGGTCTCGAAGCAATGTGCCGATCTGTCCCTGCTGATCAGCGGACGGGGCGATGGTTACGGTACTCTGGCTGAACTCACCCGGAACCTTGGGATCGATCGAAACGTCATATTTACCGAGCAGCTGAGTGATGGCCAGGTTCGCGCCTGCTTCGAGGAAGCCATGTTCTTCGCTTTTCCATCGATTGCCGAGGGATTCGGACTACCCGTAATCGAAGCAATGGCGAGCGGTTGTCCCGTATTGACGTCCAATGCGTCGTCGCTTCCGGAAATATCCGGCGACGCAGCGGTTCTTGTCGACCCGATGGACGTCCGGTCCATCGCGGGCGGGATGACGCGACTGATTCGCGATGAGGCGTTGCGGGAACGTCTTGCGGTCAGTGGACGGCGTCGGGCGGCCGGATTCAACTGGCAGGACTGTGCGCGAAAGACGATCGGGGTCTACAATGAAATCTCGTCGGTGTAATCCGTCGGTTGAGTACATAGCGATATGCTGAATGTCCGGCGGACATGCTGGATGGCCTGCTTCACGCTTTCCTGGTGCGCTGGCGTAGCCTTTGAAGCTGCAAATGCGGGAGGCGGCGGGTTGCGGGTCGATATGGGTTCATGGCTGCAAAGAGACTGGGCCGAGTGCGATTCAAAGACGAAGTTTCAGTACGCGAACAATGCGGTGCGATTCGTCAGCGAGGGGTCGGCCGCGCTTCTCTGGCAGATCCCGACACGATCAGGCAGACCGATGGCGCTGGACCCGATCCGATATCCGTGGATCGGTCAGTGCAAGCGCCCGCCGAGAGAATTCGGAAGCATCATCAGGAAGCAGGGGTTCGACAGGCTGATCGACGTGTCTGAGAACCCCTATCTGACCTGGCGGTGGAAGGTGGACTATTCGACGATCGGCCGCCAGCGGCTGGAGAAGGGTGGCAAGCTGAACAAGCGGGACGACGACTTCAATGCGAAACTGGGCATTGCGATCCTTGAAAAGGGCACGAACAAAATCCGTGAGATTGCGTACGTCTGGTCCAACACGTTGCCGGAGTCGTTGATGTTCAAGACCGAAACCACCATTATCCCGTTTGTCTGGAAGCTGTCGTGGCGGCGAATCGTCGTGGAAAGCGGGCGGACCCGCATGAAGCAGTGGGTGCCGGAGGCGCGGAATCTCTACGAAGACTATAAACGGGGATACCCGGGGGAGGAGCCGGGCAAGATTTTACGGGTCTATCTGATGACGGACACCGACAATACGAACAGCCGGGCGTCCACCTGGTATGCCGATATCCAGTTCCACAGGGAAGCGCCGGACGCTCCGTCGCGGAAGTAGATTGCAGGAAACGGCCCGGGATCCGGTGAAGCGGAGCATTTGACGTCCAGGCTCCGCTGTTCTTTTATTCCCGTACGAAACGGGGATTGCCGAATCCGTCGTTAATGACATGGCTTCTGGCGGGGATTTCCGCCTTGTCGGGTATGATCAGGTCGAGCTCGGTGCTGTTTTCGATCACGGTTCCGTCGCCCACGCGGACCCCCTTGCCAAGACAGACTTTTCCCGGCCTCCTGTCTCCGCTCAAGACGGTGCCGACCACAACCGACGAGGCGATTCGGCATTCCGTGTCCGTCTGTACATAGCCGTACACCTGGGTATTCGGCCCCACAGTCGAATGGTTGCCGATTCTGACGGGCCCGAGGAGGGTGGCGTCGGTCCCGATTTGAACGTGGTCCCCGATTTCAGGATGCCGATGCCTGACTCTGCCGCTGAGGCCGCCCATCGTGCAGGGATAGATGTAACAGCCCGAACCGATCACACCGGTCTGGCCGGTTGTCAGGCCCCGGTGTGGATGATCCAGGAAGTTTGCATCCCCGATCACGGTTTCGGGGTGAAGGTCGGCCTGATAATACCGGCCGCCGAGTTCCGAAATTGCGCGAGGCAACAAAGGGACCGGTATCCGTTCGACGTCCGGCAGACCGTCCGCGGGGCCGGACACGGTAAGGGCGTGGGCGACGTCATGATAGAAGAGTACGCGCCAGCCGGGATAGGTGCTGATCACGAGTTGCATGAGATAGTCGAATGCAAAGTCCAGATTCTGAGTCTTCAGAAAATCCCGATATGGTTTGAAATCACGTGAATCAATCGCGGCATCCAGAACGGGACCGTGGTCCAGGTCCGCCAGCTTTCCCATGCGGCTCCTGTGTTTGCCCATGACATAGGCATCCCATACCGCCGGATCCTTCAACGAAGCGAACCGGTTCCACAGTGCGCGGCTCTTGAGGTGGGGCAGGTCCGACAGGAGCGAGAAGGTGGCGTCCAGGGCCGGGGTTTCGATATCTCTGCCGTTTCCTTCGGCGGCCAGGAAAGACTGCACGATCATCGCATAGATCTGGTCCGCGATTTCGCCGATTCCATCCTCGAGACTGTCAGACGGTCCGGCCGCCTGGACGTTATGGGAGCCGGGCGCGACGCATTCGAGCAGATTTCCCAGTACGGTTTCGAGGATGTCGCGGTTGACAAAGCCCCGCCCCGACGGGCGCGAGAGCAGCACCCTGCTGATGGAATCGATACGTATGACCTCGCGCTCTTCAGACGAGTATATCGGGTACAGCCGCTCCAGCACCTGCTGCAGCAGCGGGTTCCTGCGTTTTTCGTATGATGCATCAAAAAGCGTTCTGTCGCCCATGGATCTGACTGAACTCCTTGAAGTGGCCTTCGTTTCTGCCGGTTGACCCGCTTCCCGGGTGCCGGAACGCGAGTTTGCAGACGCTGCGAATCCAGTTCGATCTGTTTTCAAAGCTGCGCGGACGCCTCGCGCTCTGCCAGGCTGCGGTCGGCATCGACCATTTCCCGGACGAGGTCTTCGAAACTGATCATCGGGCGCCAGCCGAGTTTCCTGTGCGCTTTGGACGCATCGCCCAGGAGTGACTGTGCTTCGGTCGGCCGGAAGTACCTTGGGTCGATGCGCACAACAGCGCCTCCCGTTGCCGTATTGATCGCGACTTCGTCGGCGCCATTCCCGCGCCACTCCAGCTCCAGCCCCAGATATTCGGCGGCAAGGTTTACGAATGCGCGAACAGAATGCTGGTGTCCCGATGCGATGACGTAATCGTCAGGCGCGGTCTGCTGCAACATCAGCCACTGGGCCCGGACATAGTCCCGGGCATGGCCCCAGTCTCTCATCGCGTCCAGATTGCCGAGGTACACGCATTCGTCCAATCCGACCGTCACGCGCGCCAGTCGCCGGGTGATCTTCCGGGTCACGAACGTCTCCCCCCGAACGGGGGACTCGTGATTGAACAGGATGCCGTTGCAGGCGAATATTTCATATGCCTCGCGGTAATTCACCGTGATCCAGTAGGCGTATACCTTGGCTGCGGCGTAAGGCGATCGAGGGTAGAACCGCGTGGATTCCCTCTGGGGAGTCTCGGCTGCCTTGCCGAACATCTCCGAACTGGATGCCTGGTAGAAACGGGTTCGATCCGCCAGGCCGCAGATGCGGATGGCTTCGAGCAGATGTAACGCCCCCAATGCAGCCACTTTCGCCGTGTATTCAGGGGTCTCAAAGGACACCGCCACGTGGCTTTGCGCACCCAGATTGTAGATCTCGTCGGGTCGCACCTCCTGGACGATTCGAATCAGATTCGCCGTATCCGTGAGGTCGCCGTAGTGCAGGACCATCCGCCGGCCGGGGTCCTGGGGGCCGGCGAACAGGTGATCGATCCGTTCGGTATTGAACAGGGACGCCCTCCGGATGATGCCATGCACCACGTAGCCTTTTTCGATCAGGTACTCAGCAAGATAGGAGCCGTCCTGGCCGGTGATTCCCGTTATCAGAGCGGTCTTTTCGGGGTTGTCAGGCCGCATGCGAACCTCGCGGCGACCGGGTTTCGAAACGCGCAAGGCACGTTGGATACAGGTTGCTCATTTCGACCATGCCAGGATATCCGGGACTGGCGCAAATTACGCCTGTGAACGCAGTTGCAGCGACCGGGCCGTACAACGACGGCAGATTCAACAATAGGGCTTTCAGTCATCCTTGTCAAGGGGTACCAGGAAGGACAACGGCCTTTGGGCGGGAAATCGCTTGACGATTCATACGATTTCGCCTATTATTGGCGACGGTCCCGAACGTGGCGCAAATGCGTCGTCTTCATTGATGTTACCCGCCCCGGCGCCCGCGTTCCACAAAGAGGAGTCCGGAATTGACGGTGCTTCACAGCGCCATCGGATATGTCGTCCTTCTGGCCGTCGCATGGTGCCTGGGTCGGCGCACATGGCGAATCCCATGGAAGACCGTCGCGGTTGCCAGCGGCCTGCAGCTGCTGCTGACCGGCATCCTCGTCAGGACCGGGCTGCGGCATTACGTCTTCAGCGTGGTGGGCGCCCTCACCGAACTGCTTCGCACCACCGCCCTGAAGGCCAACGAATCGCTTCTCTTCTCCGGATTGTCCAATCCCGAATTCACAAGCAGATACGGGCCCGTGGTCGCCCTTGAAATCGCGGCGATTCTGATCTTTGTGGCGTCGGTTTCCAGAATGCTCTATCACTACCGGATCCTGCCCTGGGTGATTGGTCGGCTGAGTGCGTTTATGCAGAAGTCGCTCGGGCTCAGTTCGGCGGAAAGCGTCGGGTCCGCCGGCAACGTCATTCTTGGAATGACGGAATCCCCGCTGTTGATCCGGCCGTATGTGAGCCGGATGACCCAGAGCGAGCTGTTCTGTCTGATGACCGTGGGGATGGCCACGATCGCCGGTACGGTGATGGTGATCTACTCGACCATGCTGGGCGACGTCAATCCGGATATCGCCGGCCATCTTTTCACGGCTTCGTTGATCAGCGCGCCCGCGGCGATTGCCGTGTCCAAGCTGATGATCCCGGAGACCGGCGATCCCGTCACTTCCCGAAGCCAGGTGGAGCTTCCCCGGGAAGACACGCTGAACGGCCTCGACGCCGCGGCTCGCGGCGCCGCCGAGGGCATGCATCTGGTCATCAACATCCTCGCGATGCTCGTCGCCTTCCTCGGCCTTGTCGCCCTGGCCAACCTGTTCATTGGGAAGATTGACGTCATGTTCAACGCGGACCCGAGCGGCTGGAGCCTTCAGGCGGCCGCCGGCGAGTTGTTTCGCCCGTTCGTCTGGCTGATGGGAATTTCCTGGGCCGATGCCCGAGTCGTCGGAGAACTGATGGGACTCAAGACGATCCTGAACGAGTTCGTGGCCTACCTGGACCTCGCCCGGCTGATGAACGGGCCCGAGCCGCTCAGCCAGCGTTCCTTTGTCATCACGGCGTACGCCCTGTGCGGGTTCGCCAATTTCGGATCCGTAGCTATCATGATCGGCGGTATCGGGGGGATTGCCCCGGACCGTCGCGGCGACCTGGCGCGACTGGGGCTTCGATCCCTTGTCGGCGGAACCCTGGCCACCATGCTCACAGGCTGTATGATCGGCCTGTATCTGTAGAGCGGTGAAAACGCTTTTGACCGCACCGTAGAGTCCGGCGATCCGGAAACGGCTCAATTCCGGCGCTTCCGCATCTGAACTCAGACCGCGGAAGCCATCTATTCACCCTGTGGCGCGCAACTTGCCGCACGTTTCAATGGAGGCGACCTTGCAACTGAATACGTATTTGACCTTTGAAAAGGAGTGTCGGGAGGCGTTTGAGTTCTACCGCTCCGTGTTTGGCGGAGATTTCCTTTTCTTACAGACCTTTGGTGACGGCCCCGCCGATCTCCAGGTTCCGGAAGACGAGCGTGACCGCGTCATGCACGTGTCGCTGCCGATTGGCGAAAGCGTACTCATGGGAAGCGATCATGCCTCGACGTTCGGGTCCTCTCCACAGGCGGGCAGCAATTTTTCCATAACGGTCAGCCCTGACAACAAGGCGGACGCGGATCGGCTGCTTGCCGGGCTTTCGGAGGGCGGAAATCTGGTGATGCCGATGCAGGACATGTTCTGGGGGGACTATTTCGGGATGTGCGTCGACAAATTCGGTATCCGGTGGCAAATCAATTTCGAGAATCCCGAAGACTGAGTCCCGCAAGCTCCGAAGCTGCGGGGGGGCAAGCTCGGCAGAAGTGGCGCGAAGTCCCCGTGAGGCAGGGAACGATGACAGTGAGCGAGACACTTTCAATGCTCGAAGAACTGGGCACGGCGCAGAACCGCAAGGTCTATGCGCGCCATGGCGTCAACGCGCCGATGTACGGCGTCAGCTATGCCAACCTGAACAGGATGGTTCGAAAGATAAAGCGGGACCACCAGCTGGCCGATGCGTTGTGGGATACGGGCAACCACGACGCACGAACTCTGGCCACGCGGATCGCGGACCCGATGGCGATGAACGCGGGTCAGCTGGACGCCTGGGCGCGCGATATCGACAACTCGATTCTCGCCGGGGAACTTGGCGCTCTCGCAAGCGCCTCGAAGAGCGGTTTGGCGCGGTTCAGAAAGTGGACCTCCAGGCGGGGAGAGTGGGTTGCCGCGGCGGGATGGAATACCTTCACGGAGATGGTTCTGAACGATCACGGGGACGTCGATGAGGCGCTTCTGGACACCTGCCTCGATCGAATCGAATCGCAGATTCACGAGCAGCCGAACCGCGTCCGCTACGCGATGAACAACGCGCTGATCGCTCTGGGGACGTATAGTGCGACCTATCGCGATCGGGCGATCGCGGCCGCGAAACGGATCGGCCCCGTTGAGGTGGACCACGGTGAAACGAACTGCAAGACGCCGGACGCGGCGTCTTGCATCGCAAAGTCGTTCGCCAGGAAAGAGAAACAGAGGAAGAAGGGACGATAGCCATTCCACCTCGCTCCTCGCTCTCATCCAGGCGCGAATTCAGTAAGGCCGGGCTCCGAACCCGGGCTTTTTCTGCGTCTATCCTTCATCGATCGGCTGGTGGAAATAGTAACAGAGCCCGTCCGGGGCGACGACGAAGAAGACCTGGAACCTTCGGCCGTTGTTTTCGTCGACGCGCCAGTTGCCGGTCCGGACTCCGTTCGCCTCCAATTCCTGCCTCGCCCTGTGGATATCGGACACGAGAATGGCCGCCCCTTCCTGTCCCGGGTCGCCGCCATTCACGGCGAATCCGATCCGGACGCCGTCCCGCTCGAGAATGACCGTGGGAACGGGATTGCAGTGACGCTCTACCTCGTTGAGCCCAAACGTGTTACAGTACCAGGTTGAAGCATTGTCGATATCCTCGACTGGAAGGGCCAGTACGTTGTCGGCATAGGGAAAAGCGGCTTCGTACAGTTTGGTCGAACCCATTTTCATATCTCCCATTCTCGTTTTTGGTCGGGAAGTCTCGAAATGACGGCCATCCTGAAGTCTCCTCACGCAATCCCGTTTAACGCATATTCGAAGATGTGGTAGTTCATCAGTTGTTCCGACCCGGCGCGCGCCAGGTATTCCCGGTTCAGCGGACGGTTGAGGATGAACGGCACCTCCCGCTCCGAGAGGCCGCCGTGAGAGCGCAGGCGATCGCCGTGCAGCCCCTCGAGGTCGTGATCGCCCGGCGTCATGCCGATACAGAACCCCTCGGAGGCAATCGCCACGGCGTCGCCTTCGACGTCGAGCGGAAGACTGAAACGGCTCGCCGCGTCGGCCCCTTCCAGGACAGAATCGATCCCGTGGATCGTTTCAATAAAACGGATCGCGTCGACGACGTTCAGGCCTTCGAAGCAGTACACCCGGACGAATCCCCCCAAAGCGCCATGATGCCCCACGAACGCATCGGTGATCGGACAGATCACCCGCGTTCTTCCCGATCCGAAGCGCCTGTCCAGCAGGTCCTGAAGATAGATGATATTGTACGTTCCGTCCCGTGCGCATTTGTCCTTCATCCCATGATCGGCTACCAGCGCCACCGTTGCGCCAAGCCGGTCAAGTTCCGCGCATCGCCGGTCGACCATTCGATAGAAATCCAGGGCGACGGGATGGTCAGGAGGGTATTTATGCTGGACGTAATCCGTAAGCGACAGGTACGCCAGGCGCGGCCGGGTACCGTCCTGGAGAAACCGGATGCCGGCGTCGAGCACGAACAGCGACAGCGCGTCTGAATACATGTCGGGCAACGGTCGGCCGACCCAGCCGAGTGCGTCCTGAATTCCGTTCTCGAAGGGCGTGCAGCGGTCTGCGCATTGCGAAGAGAAACAGATGTTGCCGTTGCCAACGTCCATTCCCTTGCCGAGTTGCCGTCGGAGTTTGTCCTTCGCTGTGATGACGGCCGTTTCCACCCCGGCCCTGGAAACGACGTCGAAAATCGTACGTGAACGCATCATCGCGGGACCCGTCATGGGAACCGCTTCGCCGGTACGCCGGTCCAGGTAGAAATTGCCGGAAACACCGTGCACAGAGGGTGGGGCGCCTGTGGCAATGGAGAGGTTGTTGGGATTCGTGAAGCTCGGAATCACGCAGTGGGCGGCGCCGGCGAATCCGGATTCCATGAATCGGGCGATGGCGGGAATGGCTCCGGCCTTCCGCGCGGCCACATTGTACTCCGGATCGCCGCCGTCGACACAGATGACGGCGACCGGGGTCTGCGGAATGCGATAATTCACACCGTTCAGTTCAATTCTCATCTCGCTCCGTGAACGGCCGGCACGTCCGCGATGGTCTGCTCCTTCCACGAGCGGATGGCCGCTTCGATGACTTCCTGTACGGCCAGCCCCTCTTCGCCGGACCCTTCGATTTCCGACTGTGGAGCGCCTTCATCCAGTTGCTCGATCCAACGGTTGATGCGTCTTGGAAAGGTGTCCTCGAAGACCAGACCGCCCATGATGGAGTTTCGAACGACCGTGAGTTCCTCGGACCGTCTCGGATACAGCGTCAGGTCCTCAAAGCAGTTGTCCAGGACGAAACGGCCCTCGCTTCCCAGTACCTCACAGCGTTCCAGGTTGTGAGCAGGATTGGTGTCGTAGCTGCCGGTAAGGTGGCCCACAACGTCGTTCTCAAATTGCATATTGATCTGTGCGTTCGACCAGCACACCGAGGCACTGTTTCCGCTGCGTCCGGGCGCCTTGTTCAGAAATGCCTGCACCCGTTTCACGTTTCCGCAGAAGTATCGCATGATGTCGATCGAATGGGGGTGCAGGGCCCGAAGGTGGAACCAGGGGGAAGTCTCGTTCGGGTTGCCGATCCACATGGTCATGTTGATGAGCAGCAGGTGGCCCAGGCGCCCCTCTTCGATCCAGCCCCTGGCTTTTTCCGCGGGTGGAACGAACCGGTGGTTCAGGTTGATGCCAAACCGGACGTCGCACTCCCGCGCTCTCCTGACCATCTGTCGGGCGTGGTCGATGTTGTTGCTGATGGGCTTCTCACACAGGACGTTCAATCCGGCTTCCATGCACTGGATGGCGGGTTCGTAATGGTCGCCGCCGTTTTCGAAGCCGCCGGTCGCTATGCTCACCGCGTCGAGTTCTTCGCAC
The DNA here is from genome assembly GCA_965116875.1 of Candidatus Latescibacterota bacterium. Lineage (GTDB taxonomy): Bacteria > Latescibacterota > UBA2968 > UBA2968 > JAAXHE01. Next base: position 4,922,252 of record OZ220733.1, on the reverse strand, counting down.
CGAAGCATTTCGTTCACGTCGTAGAACGGTTTCGCGCCCAGTCGTTCGGCCGCGCTGTCCGCGCGCTCCCGTACCTGGTCGCAGACAGCCACGAGTTCCGTCCTGTTGTTGTTCACGTATACAGCGGCATGCTGGCCGCCGATGCCGCGCATGCCGATGACGCCGACACGGATCATACCAGTGCTCCTTGTATTGAAACAGAAAACAGCGATCACTCAGGCCGTGGGCAAGTCGAGTCCGCCGGGGCCGGTTCCCGGATTTCCGTTGAACTCATTCAAACAATGGCCGGAAGTAGTCAAACGACCGCCGGAGAACACTGTCGACGTCGTCCACGCCCATGTCCCGTGTACCGACGATTTCCAGAATCGCGTATTCGAGGCCCGGGATCATTCGAAACGCATCTGCCTGCGCGGGCAGATCCATATCTCCCTGGCCGGCGACCTGGTTTTCAACCGGCCCGATCGCGGACTGCCGGCCCTTGACGTCGCGGATTCTGAGTGAAACAATGTACCGGCTGATCCTGCCGATGCATTCTTCCGGTACCTCTCGCTGCGGGCTGCGCCAGATATGGGTAGCGTCGTAGTTGATCCCGACCCAATTCCGATCGACCATCTGCATAAACCTGAAAGCCGTATCCGTGTTGTACACGGCGTTGCCGACGTGAGGTTTGATACCAAGCCTGACGCCGCGTTCGGCGGCCTGGACAGCGAGGGCATTGATTTTCTGGACCGTTGTCTTGAACGATTCTTCTTCGTCCGGTTTCCCGCCGGGCCCCGTTGTGACCAGGGGCGCCCCGACCGAGGCCGCAGCATCCAGGATGTGCAGGAAGCGGTCCCCGTCTTCAAGGTTGCCGCTTGCGCCGAGAGATTCGATCACCAACCGGTGGTTCCCGGCACGGCGTCGGATGTCACGATAATACGCGTCACTCCCGCCAATGGCCAGGTGGGGCGCCATTCCCGGGATACAACAAAGTTCGATCGCCCGGTAGCCCGTCGCCTGTATCCGTTCCATTGCGACTTCCAGGTCGTGCCCGCCATAAAGTATCGTGCTGCATCCGAGCTCCATGCGTCTCGCCTTCCTTTTCGCAGAGTGGTTGCTTTCACCGAATTGGCGGCAGATAAGTAAGCTGTAGAGCAGGTCTTTGTCAAGCCGATTCCAGTCGTAATCGTCGTGCCCGGTAAAATTCCTGACTTGATCCTGAGCGCGATTGGGATTATATTGGTTGGCAGCAAATCTTCGCAGAAGCTGTTTTAAAATTACCGGTGAATCCCCGAGCGCGAGCGAATAAGTGGCGGTCAAGGCGGGAAAATCCGGTTATGAGAGGCGAGCAAGCGCAGCCTCGATCTCGTAAGACGGGCGGGTTTGACCAACGCCGACCGAAGCTTTTGCAGCCGCATGCCTTGCCTGCGGCAGCAGGCAGGTGCGAAGACCGCAGGGAAATTTAAGACAGCTTTTCAGATCAAAACGAACTGCAACGCGTCACTGAGGCTGGTGCGGTTGTTTGCCGTAACCCGAAACCATCGAGGGGGAAGAACAATGAAAATCACTGAGGAGATCCGGGAGGATGTTGCCGTCCTCACGGTAACGGGCGCCCTGATGTCCGGTCCCGAAGTGGCCGAATTTCACGACCATATCAAACGGTTGGTAAAAGACGGTATAAGCAGGGTTGTGGTCGATTTTTCGAAGGTGAAATGGTTTGGGAGTTCCATGCTGGGCGTCATGACCGCCAGCCTGACGACGGTCCGGCATGCGGGCGGAGATATGCGTCTTACGGGCATTACCCGCAAAATCGAGAGTATCCTGATGGTCACGCAGCTGGCGGGGATTTTCCGGACCCTGGATTCCGTGGACCGTGCGGTAGCCAGTTTCAGGACGCAGCCGCCCGAATAGACGCGACCACCAACCGGAAGAGAGTATGAAAGCGTCTCTGTCCATCCAGGATAGAGGCGCTTTTGATCGTCTGGACCGGTGGAACGGATCGGAACGTTGAGTTTTCCTGTGTCCGGGCGGCTGAGAGCGCGTCAGCGCAGCTGTCTATAAAGGGACTCCCATAAGGTTTTTCCTTGATACCTGAACATTTGAGTAGTATATTTCGAGTCCATCATCTCACAAGGCCCCGGCCGGGAACGGTTTCCTGTTCCATTCGTATCCGGGCTGTACCGGTTTCCGGAATGGCCGTTCACGATCGGTGACAACCGGGGCTTGCCCTCAATGACACCCGCGCATCGACTCCGGAATCGATTGGAAGGTGCGCCATTACAGGACGACGTCCGTTCTCCCGCGTTGCGCGCGGGAACCTGGGTATTGCATGGAAACACGTGACATCGTAATCAGGGGCGCGCGGGTTCACAACCTGAAGGATGTGAACCTCACCCTTACCCGAAATCAGCTGATATGCTTCACGGGCGTATCGGGTTCCGGCAAGTCCTCGCTGGCCTTCGATACGATTTTCGCCGAAGGGCAGCGTCGCTATATCGAGTCCCTTTCCGCGTACGCACGCCAGTTTCTGGGTCAGATCCGAAAGCCGGACGTGGATCAGATTACGGGTCTTTCGCCAACGGTATCCATCGAACAGAAGGCTGCCGCGCGGAATCCCAGGTCGACCGTGGGTACGATGACGGAAATCTACGACTACCTTCGCGTTCTGTACGCGAGGGTTGGCGAGCCGCATTGCGTGTCTTGCGGCACACGGATCGGCGCACAGACACGCGACGGAATCGTGGATCGGATCATGGACCTTGGCGCGGGAACGCGGATCCACGTCATGGCGCCGCTTGTACGTGGAAGAAAAGGCGAATATCTCGATCTGTTCGACGATCTTCAAAGGGACGGTTACCTCCGTGTCCGCGTGGACGGACGGATCGTGCAGCTGACCGAGTCCCAGCGGCTCGAACGACATATCCGGCACGATATAGACCTCGTCGTGGACCGGCTGGTCGTGAGGGAAGATGGACGCGGGCGCATCGGCGAGGCGGTCGATGCGGCCCTGGGGTATGGCGACGGCACGCTGATCGTGGGATTCGAGGAGGGTGAGGATTTGCTGTTGAGTTCCAGTTTTGCCTGCACCCGGTGCGGTCTGAGTGCAACCGAGCCCACGCCTCAGTTGTTTTCGTTCAATAATCCACACGGGATGTGTCCCACGTGCAAAGGCCTCGGTACCCAGGTTGCCCTGGATCCGGAGCGGTCGGTACCGGACGACTCGCAGTCTGTAATGGACGGCGCAATTGCGCCGCTCGGGGAGCCGCGAAACCGGTGGAAGATACACTATTACAACGGCGTGCTGGCCCGCCACGGCGCTGACGTCAATACACCGTGGCGGGAAATCTCCAGCACCGCACGGGAGGAACTGCTGTACGGAGTCAAGAAACCCATCACGCTCGAGTGGCGGAAGCGTGACGGAAACGTCTACAGGCATTACGATACGTTCGGCGGGATCTTTCCGCCGTTGGAACGCAGGTACGCGGAAGGCGGATCGCCGGCGTGGCGGCGAAGGCTGGGACCCTACATGCGCACGGGACGATGTCCCACGTGCCGCGGCGCGCGATTGAGGGGCGAAGCAGAAGCGGTGACAATCGAGGGAGTATCGCTGCCGGCCGCCGCGGCGATGTCGGTTGGGGACGCTTTCGCGTTCTTCGGCGATTTGAATCTGACCTCGACCCGCCGGATGATCGCGGAAGATGCGCTCAAGGAAATCAGGGGTCGGCTCAAATTTCTGCTCGACGTAGGCCTGGATTATCTGACGCTGGATCGAACGGCCCCGACGCTGTCCGGGGGCGAGGCGCAGCGCATCCGGCTGGCCGGACAGATCGGCAGCGGACTGGTGGGGGTAACGTACGTTCTGGACGAACCCTCGATCGGGCTGCACCAGAGCGACAACAGGAAGCTGCTGGACGCGCTGTGCGTGTTGCGGGACGCGGGGAATACGATCATTGTGGTGGAGCACGATGAAGAAACGATGAGAAGGGCGGACTGGCTCGTGGATTTCGGACCGGGTCCCGGTCATCTGGGAGGGGAGGTGGTCGCTTGCGGGCCCTGGCCCACGATCGCTCTGTCGGAGAGGTCCAGAACGGGTGCCTACCTTGCCGGGAAGGAATCGATTGCTGTACCCCGCCGCAGGGCGCACACCGGAACGTATCTGACCGTATGCGGCGCCCGGCAGAACAATCTCAGGGGAATCAACGTCAGAATTCCTCTTGGCGTGTTCAACTGTGTGACCGGCGTATCCGGTTCAGGGAAGAGTTCGCTCGTAAACGACATCGTCTACCGAACGCTGGCGCGAGAATTGAATCGGGCGGAGACCGAACCCGCTGAATTCGACCGCATCGAAGGCATCGATGCGCTGGATAAAGTGATCGAGATCGACCAGCAGCCGATCGGGCGTACGCCACGGAGCAACCCGGCAACCTACACCGGTGTGTTCGGCCCGATCCGGGCGTTGTACGCAGACCTCCCCGAATCCAGGGTGAGAGGATACCGGCCCGGAAGGTTCAGTTTCAACGTGAAAGGCGGGCGCTGTGAAGCCTGCGACGGAAATGGCGCAAACGTTGTCGAGATGGATTTTCTGGCCGACGTATGGGTGACCTGCGAGATCTGCGAGGGAAGGCGTTTCAATCGAGAGACGCTGGACGTTCAATACAGGGACGCGTCCATCGCGGATGTGCTGGAAATGGAGGTGGAGCGGGCATGCGCCTTCTTCGCCGCGGTGCCGCAGATCCATCGCATACTGAAGGTGCTGGTCGAGGTGGGGATGGGGTACGTGAAACTCGGGCAGCCGGCGCCAACCTTGTCCGGCGGAGAAGCTCAGAGAATAAAACTGGCGAAAGAGTTGTGCCGCAAACAGACAGGATCCACTCTTTATATTTTGGATGAGCCCACGACGGGCCTGCATTTTGCAGACGTACAGAATCTGCTGACGGTGCTTCACCGGCTCGTGGAACTGGGAAATACGGTGGTGGTGATCGAGCACAATATGGACGTCGTCAAGACTTCGGACTGGGTGATCGACCTCGGGCCCGGCGGCGGGGTAGCCGGCGGGCGCGTGGTGGCGCAGGGGACCCCGGAACAAGTGGCGCGGGCCGGTCGTTCCCTTACCGCGCATCCGTTGCAGTCCGCATTGGAGAGCGGAGACTGCCAGGTGGCGACCGGCGCGGAACGTCGCCGCCAGGAGGGAACCAGGGCACTCGTACGGGAGATCCAGGTTACCGGTGCACGGGAGAACAACCTCCGAAACGTGGATGTTCGGATCCCGCGCGAGAGGCTGACCGTCGTATCGGGTGTTTCCGGATCCGGAAAGTCCTCGATGGCGCTGGATACGGTTTTCACCGAGGGCCAGAGGCGATACGTGGAATCTCTTTCCTCATACGCGCGGCAGTTTCTGGGACAGCTTCCCAAGCCGAAGGTGGAGCGCGTTGTCGGACTGTCGCCGGCAATCGCCATCGAGCAGAAAGCCGCCAGCAGAAACCCGCGCTCAACGGTGGGCACGGTTACCGAAGTGTATGACTACCTGAGGGCGCTGTTTGCATTGGTGGGGGAGGTCCATTGTCCTGACTGCGGCGTGCCGGCCGGGGCGCTCGCGGTCCGCGAAATCGTCGACCGGATCCTGGAAATGCCATCCGGGAGACGGGTATATCTGCTGAGCCCCCAACGGCCGGGCAGGGGAGAAGACTATAACGGATTGGTTTCCAGGGCCGCGCGGGCCGGTTACCCGCGGGGCCGGCTGGACGGGGACGTGTTCGACTTGAATGCCGCCCCCGAGATCGACTACCGGCAGTCCCACAGACTGGAAATCCTCGTGGATCGCGTCACGATTCGACCCGGCGTGCGGAAGCGCATTGCGGATTCCATCGAGAAAGCGCTGGCGTTGTCCGGCGGCGTCGTCGTCGCGGCGTCACCCGACGATGACCTGGAAACCAGATTCAGCCAGACCCTGTCCTGCCCGTCGTGCGGGAGAAGCTTCGAAGAGGTCACCCCGCAACAGCTTTCGTTCAACAGCCCCGAGGGATGGTGCGCGTCGTGCGATGGCCTGGGAACCCAGCGGGGGATGGGAAAGAGCACGCTGATTCCGGATCCTCAGAATTCCTTGTCCCGGGGGGCGGTTCCGGTCCTCGGCGATCTGAGAGACGGTCCATTGGCGGCGATGATCCGGTCCGTTGGCGAAGTGGGGGGATTCGACCTGGAAACGCCGGTCGAGCGAATGTCACAGACCGCACAGGAGGCGCTGCTCTACGGTACCGGGGAACGATGGATTCAGGGCGCGGACGGCGTGGGATTCCAGTATAGGGGTTTGTTCAATTCGCTGGAGGAACTGGCGAGGCTCTCACCGCGGTTTCGCGAGAAGATGGGCGATCTGATTGAAGACGTGCCGTGCCGAGCGTGCAACGGCGCGCGCCTCAAGCCGGAAAGTGCCGCCGTGCGCCTTCGCGGCACGACACTTTGTGACCTGGCTGACCTGCCCATCGGCGCGTCGAGGCGCTGGCTTCTGGATCTGTCACTGACGGGGCGCGAGCTCGACGCCGTTGGCGAAGTCCTCCAGGAAATACGCGTCCGGATGCGGTTCCTGTACGAAGTCGGCCTGGGTTACCTGTCACTCTCACGAAGGGCGCCCACGTTGTCGGGCGGCGAAGCGCAGCGAATCCGACTTGCCAGCCAGATCGGATCGGGATTGACCGGCGTCCTGTACGTGCTGGATGAGCCTACCATCGGACTTCATCAGCGGGACAATCGAAGGTTGCTTTCCGCCCTTCGCCAGCTGCGGGACCTTGGCAATACGCTGCTCGTCGTGGAGCACGATCGCGAGACGTTGGAAACCGCGGATCACATTGTGGATTTCGGACCCGGCGCCGGGGCTCACGGGGGAATGCTGGTAGCGGAGGGGCCTCCCAAACGCCTGCGTACTGAGAACGGATCGCTGACCGCGGAATATCTGTCTGGTGGGTTGGTCATCGAACAGCCGCCCCGGCGGATGGCCCCTGGAGGATGTATCGAAGTGGTGGGCGCCCGCCACAACAATCTGAAGGACCTGACCGTGAAGTTTCCGCTTGGAATGCTGATCGGCGTCACGGGTGTGTCGGGGTCCGGGAAGTCCTCGCTGGTAAATGACGTCCTTTACGGGGCGCTTGCAGCCAGGGTCAACCGCGTTCCCCGGTCCCCGGCCGATTACGACGAGGTCCGGGGAATGGAGTGCATCGACAAAGTGATCAACATAGACCAGTCCCCGATCGGGTTTTCGCCGCGCAGCAACCCGGCGACCTACGTGAAGGTGTTCGACAGGGTTCGAACGCTCTATGCGCAATTGCCCGATGCACGAGTAAGAGGGTTTTCACCGGGGCACTTCAGTTTCAATCACCGGAAGGGCCGCTGTGAGGCTTGCAAGGGGCTGGGTTCACGGTGTATCGAAATGCATTTTCTGCCGGACGTCTGGGTGACCTGCGAGGATTGCGGCGGGAAGCGGTACAACCGGGACGTGGTGAATGTCCTGTACAAGGGCCGGTCGGTTGCCGATGTGCTGGATATGACCGTCGATCATGCATTGCGGCAGTTTGAAAACGTACCAGGAATCTGCCGGTCCCTCAAGACACTGGTTGACGTGGGACTGGGGTATATCAAGATGGGGCAGGCGTCCACGACTCTTTCGGGAGGAGAAGCGCAGCGGGTAAAACTCGCCCGGGAACTCGCCCGGCCGAACACGGGCAGGACCGTATATCTGCTGGACGAGCCAACCACCGGATTGCACGTGGCCGACGTGGCCAGACTGCTTGATGTGTTGAATCGACTCGTAGATGCTGGCAATACCGTCATTGTGATCGAGCACAATCTGGATGTCATCAGGACGGCGGACTGGATTGTGGACCTCGGGCCCGAAGGCGGGGATGAGGGCGGGTACCTGGTTGCGGAAGGCACGCCTGAGAAGGTGGCGCGGGTCAATGCATCGCATACGGGCCGGTACCTGAGAGAGGCGCTTGACCGCGGCAACGGGAGATTGCCTGAATCGGCCGACGTTTCCGTCTGACGTACATTGCCGGTAAGGATCAGGCGAAAGGTGCATCCGCACCGGGTATAAGGTAGCGCTTGTAGCGTTGTATACCGTGAATCAATTGGAGGAACGTGATGACAGTCGCAACACGGACTTCGTCTGATGAGTCCAGGGACGGAGCCGATTTCGTCGGAGACGGACGCGGTGATCAGGAGGAAATCCACGAGGCGATTCGAGCGCTACCGCCGGCGGGCGGCACGGTCGTCCTGAAGGAGGGCGTCTACGACATCCGAAGGGTGGCGGGTTCACTCGGTGGATTGACAATCGACCGAAGCAACGTGACGCTGGCAGGGCAGGGCGCCGCGACGCGGCTGGTTCTCGCGCCGGGACAGAATACGAACGTGATCCGCATTATCGGGAACGGGGTGGGAAATATCACGATACGGGATCTCTGGGTGGACCAGAATCGCGATCAGAATCCGTATGACGGCTCCGAGTTCCTGAACGTCTCCCACGGGCGGTTCGAATACAACGGCATCAAGGCATTCTGCGCGGAGCCCGGCGGGTCCTGTCCGATGCCCACGCACAACGTTACCATACAGAATTGTACGGTTCTGAATTCCCAGAGACTGGGCATTATGCTGCAGGGGCCCAATATGAGAGTCATCAACAACCGCCTGGGCAACGCGAACTCAGATGCGGTGGAACTGCTGGGCGGACCGGGATTTGTGATGGGTAATTTCGTCGAGATTACCGGCCGTACCCACGTTGCCGTGGGATCGGATGCAGGGGATTCAATCATTATGGCGAATAACCAGGTGTACGTTCGAGAAGGTGGCGACCTGGACATCGCCTTCCGGTCCTGGGCAGATTCCGAGGGCCATGTGATTTCGGGCAATATCGTGACGGTTGATTCCGGTGGGCGTCTGGCATTGGCCATGGACGTGAGGGGCTTTCATACGTCCGTTTCGGGTAACGTGATCCGGGGAGCGGGCCCATCAAAGCGATTGCCGCTCTGGCTTACTGGCGCGGGGTTGTCGGTTACCGGGAATCACTTCCGGAACGTCGACCTGATCGTTAACGACCGGACAGGAACGAACCGGCCTGTTCTCATACATGGGAACGCGATGGAGGAATCGGCGGTCGTGCGCCAAAAAGGCAACCTTGTACGGGCGGCCGGAGAACCGACTCCATGAACCCGGAAGTCCCGAAACGGTCCTTTTTCAATTTCGCGTGGCAGTGCCCGTATCGCGGTGTGCCGCCGGTCATCGACGGCGACCTTCAGGATTGGGACCGTAGATATCAGGTACCGGACCTTATGGAGCTGGAAGGTCGAGAGGCCTTTGCGGACGTGTACGCCGCGTGGAGCGAGCGGGGTCTCTATTTCGCCGCAAACGTCAGGAAGGCCGCCGGCGCCAACGTGGACCGCCGGCGGCCGTTACGGGGCGATGGCTTACAGATCTGGCTGGATACGCGGAATGTCCGGAATGCACACCGTGCGAGCCGGTATTGCCACCATTTCTATTTCCTGCCCGCCACGGGACGGGCGAAGCCACGTGGCGGACAGACGCGAATCCGTCGGGCTCGCGCGCAGTCAGGAATGAGTGAATCCTCGGAGCTGCCCGTCGCCTGCGACGCATCCGGAACCGGGTACCGGCTGGAGGTCCATCTGCCGGCAAAGTCGTTGACCGGGTTCGATCCCGAAGAAAACCGCCTGTTGGGATTTACCTACCTGCTTCAGGATCGGAGACAGGGCCGTCAGTCGTGGACGGCCGACGAGCCGCTTCCTGTTTCGTACGACCCGAGCCTGTGGGGCACGGTCGAACTCGTGAAGTGAAATGACGTGTGTGAAATCGGATGCAATGGCATCGTTCTCGAACGTCGCGATTTCCGCCAACGGCGGTTTTTGATTCGTGGCCTTGAGTTTTACAGGATCCGGATGCGATCGACAATGGTGGCATCCGGTAAACGTTTCATGGGCATTCAATGCACGAAAGCGTAGGAGGACGTGAGTTCCATGAATTCGTGGCGTGACGCACGGAACAACATTACAGACGATCGCGTCCGCGCGTTGTTGGACCGCGGCGAAACGCCCTTGCTGCAGGCACGTTCGGACATGGACGTCCGGGGCGACTACGGCAGCCAGTGGGTGGTGGTAACGCGGGAACGGGTCCTCGTGTTCCGCGGGGAAGGTGCGCGGGACCTGGTCGATATTCCGCTGTCAGACGTGTTGTTCGCCCGTACCGAACCACTCGTGGGCGGCGCACAGCTGGAGATCGAACGCAAAGCCCTGCCGACTGTGCGGGTGCTTCACTCCCAGACAGAGGCCGGCGATTTTTCAGAGTTGGCCCGTCGGATCGAGCGGCTTCGGACGTCACAGCCGCTGTTGGCGGAGATGGTCCCGGAGCGGACGCGATGCGAGTCCTGCGGCCGGCTTCTTCCCGAGAAGAACGGAATCTGTCCGGCATGCCTCAGGAAGATGGATGTGCTGGCTCGAATCGCAAGATACCTGAGGCCCTACAGGGTGCGGGCTGCGCTGCTCGCGCTGGCAACCGTTCTGACAACCTGCGCCGAGTTGATTCCTCCCCAGATAACACGACTGATTGTCGATGACGTTCTGGCCCCCCTTCAGACATCCCCCGTCGACGAAAGGCTGGGCCTCCTGATTCAACTGGTGCTTGCCCTGGTGGGTATTCGATTGATTACGTGGGCGGCTGAGTGGCTTCACGGTTGGACGGCGACCTGGCTGAGTGCGAGGGTGACGGCGGATATTCGAAGCCAGCTGTATCGACGCCTGGAACTGCTTTCGCTTCAGTTTTACGACAAGCGTCAGGTAGGCGCTCTGATGTCGCGCGTGACGAGGGATACAGAGCGACTACAGCATTTTCTGGTCGACGGATTGCCCTATCTCATCACCAACAGCCTGATGTTTCTGGGCATAATGGCCGCGTTGCTGATGATGAACTGGCGCCTCACGCTCCTTGTACTCATTCCTGTGCCTCTTGTCGTGGCCGGAACAGCCATCTGCTGGAAACGGATGCGTACCAATTATGCCAGGTGGTACCGATGCTGGTCCGCATTGATCGCTCGCGTAAACGAAGCGATTGCAGGCATTCGGATCGTGAAGGCGTTTACTCAGGAGAAACGCGAGATCGAAGTATTCGAGCGGCGTAACCGTGATCTCACGTCAAGGGCCGTACGGGCGGAAACCAGCTGGACGGTCTTCTGGACGACAACGAATTTTCTGAGTGGACTGGGCGTGTTGATCGTCTGGTTTTTCGGGGGACAGAAGGTCCTGGGCGGGGAGATGACACTGGGCACGCTGATGGCATTCTACAACTACATGTGGCTCCTTTACGGCCCCCTGCAGTGGTTCGGCATGGTGAGCAACTGGATGACACGTGCGCTTACCGGGGCCGAGCGCATCTTCGAAGTCATCGACACGCCCCCCGAGGCGTACGAAGATCCCGGCGCGATCTCCCTGCCCGCAATGAAGGGTCGAGTTCAGTTCAGAGACGTTACCTTCGGATATGACAAATCTAACCCCGTGTTGCGGGAAATCGACCTCGATGTCGAGCCGGGCGAAATGATTGGACTTGTGGGAAAGTCGGGCGTCGGAAAGACAACGCTCGTAAACCTGATATGCAGATTTTACGAAGTGGATGCTGGCGGAATTGAAATCGACGGGTTGGACGTCCGGAATATCCGGCTGGAGGATTTGCGCGCGCAAATCGGCGTCGTCCTTCAGGAACCGGTTTTGTTCAGCGGTACCATTGCGGAGAACATCGGTTACGGAAAACCCGGTGCCGGACTCGATGAAATCATGGACGCGGCGAAGGCAGCCAATGCGCATGGCTTCATCGTATCCAGGCCCGATGGATATGACTCCGACGTGGGCGAGAGTGGCGGAAATCTGTCGGGGGGCGAAAAACAGCGAGTTTCGCTTGCGCGGGCAATCCTCCACGATCCCAGGATTCTGATTCTGGACGAGGCGACGTCCAGCGTCGACGTTCAGACGGAGATCCAGATTCAGGAGGCGGTTTCTCGCCTGGTACGCGGTCGGACGACGTTCGCGATCGCGCACAGGTTGTCCACGCTCAGGAACGCGGACAGGCTGGTTGTTCTGGACGGCGGGCGGATCGTAGAGGCCGGGACCCACGGTGAGTTGCTGTCGAAGGAGGGTGTTTTCTACACGCTGGTGCGCATGCAGCAGGAAGTTTCCGAAATTATCGCCGTAAAGGCGTAGTCGGCCCCTGACGGTCCCGGTGGCCCTGCTGAATTGGAATTCATTATGAATGCGTTCAAAGAGACTCTGCCGGCATCCGTATCCGAGGCGCTCGGCAGGGAAGGCCTGAACGAAGATCCGGCGCTTATGCACGTAGCGACGGATTTGCTCCCGAACCGGCGCTTCGGCCGGCAATGGGTGGTCGTTACACAGAAGCGGTTGATGGTCGTTCCCCACGATGACAACAGAGATATCGTGGTGGTACCAATGGATGAGATGGCGGGTGTACGGACGGAAGAGGTGGTTGGCGGAGGCTGCCTGGCGGTGGATCGGCAGAACGAAGGCCCGCTTCTGGTACCATATACACAATCACTGATACCCAAATTCGCCGAGGTGGCGGAAGGCATCCGGCAGTTGTCGGAGGGCGGGAATCTGTCTTTGCCGGAGGAAGTAGAGCGGGCACGCTGTGACGCGTGCGGCCGGCTGCTGCCTGAAAGGAACGGAATCTGTGCGGCGTGCATCAGGAAATGGCAGACGTTGCGCCGCCTTCTGCGATATCTCACGGCGCAGCCGTGGCGGCTGGCATCCGTCGTGATTCTGACCCTCGTTTCGACTGTGCTGGAATTGCTGCCGCCCCGGATTACGCAGCACATCATCGACGACGTGCTTACCCCCCGCGCCAATATCAATCTGCTGGTCTGGCTCGTGTTCGGTCTTCTGGGTGTGCGATTGTTGTTCTGTGCGGCTGCGGTGACAATGGAATGGCTCTCTCTCCGCCTGGGACATCGGGGTGTGCAGGACATTCGGTCCGATCTTTACCGAAGGCTGCAGTTCCTGCCGCTGCGGTTTTACGATCGCCGAACCACAGGCAGCCTCATCTCAAGGATGTCGAACGACTCAGACAGGCTGGAGGGTTTTCTGGCTTCCGACCTGCCTCTGGTCGTATCGAAAGCACTGCTTTTCGTAGGGATTCTGGGTATGTTGCTGGGGACAAACTGGCAGCTTGCGCTGCTTGTTCTGTTGCCCATTCCCCCGATTGTGCTGGGTGGAAGTCGTATCTGGAAGCGCGTGATGCGCCACTGGATCCGTTGGGGCTCGAGATGGTCACGCCTTTCTTCGCACCTGAGCGAATCGATCGGCGGCATCCGGGTCGTAAAAGCGTTTGCGCAGGAATCCCGCGAAAGCGAGCGGTTCGATCGCCGCAACGAGGATCTGCGGGAAGTGACCGTTGCCGGCGAGCGGAACTGGTTTGTGTTCTTTACGGTGACGAATTTTCTGATGAGTTTGGGCGTGTTTCTGGTCTGGTATTTCGGTGGCCGCCAGATTCTCGGCGGGGAGATGACGCTGGGCGCCCTGGTCGCCTTCATCAGCTATCTGTGGATGTTGTACGAACCACTGCGGTGGTTTGGCGAACTCTACAATGTCCTGCTGCGGGCTTTCGCCGGCGCAGAACGCATTTTCGAAGTCATGGATTCAGGACCGGAAACCGGCGACGGTACGGATGCGGTACCCCTGCCGAGAATGAAAGGGCGGGTTGCGTTCCGGGGCGTGTTCTTCGGTTACGACCGCGGAAAGCCCATTCTGAAGGGGATAGATCTTGTCGTGAAACCGGGAGAGATGGTCGGGCTCGTGGGGAAATCCGGCGCCGGAAAATCCACACTGATCAACCTGATTTGCCGGTTCTACGATCCGGACAGGGGACGCGTGGAAATCGACGGAAACGACATGCGGGAGGTACGCCTGGAAGACCTGAGGTCACGGATCGGTATGGTTCAGCAGGAGCCATTCCTTTTTGACGGAACGATTGCCGAAAATATCGCGTACGGCAAGCCGAATGCGACGTTCAGTGAAGTCATTCGTGCCGCCGCCGCGGCGGAAGCGCACGAATTCATCGTACAGAAGCCGGACGGGTACGATATGAAGGTGGGAGAAAAAGGCGGAAATCTGTCGGGTGGCGAAAGGCAGCGTATATCCATCGCGCGTGCAATTCTGCACGATCCCCGGATTTTGATTCTGGATGAGGCGACGTCTTCGCTGGATACGCGGACGGAGTGGAAGATCCAGAAGGCGATCTCGCGTCTTGTAAAGGGCCGCACGACCTTCGCGATCGCGCACAGGCTTTCCACGCTGCGCAGCGCGGACAGGCTGGTGGTGTTGAACGACGGCAAGGTAGCCGAAGTAGGCACGCACCATGAATTAATGTCGCGTAAAGGCATCTTCTACCGCCTGGTGAAGAGCCAGCAGGAAACATCGGCGGTGATGGCCGTCGGCGGGGGCAAGGCGGAATCAGGAAGGGCATGAGGATACGCGAAACCATGAATGCGGAATATAAACACGAATGGAAACCCACGCCGATCGACGTGACCCACCCGCAGGACGTGGACACCGGCAGGATCAGGCTCTTCCGGGAACCGGCCTGGCGCCTTCGGATGACCATCGAAGGCGATCGCACGTATCTGAGGGTGAAGATCGTTCGCGCGGTCCCCTTGTCGGATCCGGACCGGTACATCTGTTTCCTCGACGCGAATGACGAGGTGATCTGCATGGTGGATGATGTAACCAGGCTGTCCGTGGAGAATCAGGCCATCATCCGGGAGGAACTTGACCTGCGGTATATGACCTCGCGAGTCGAACGGGTCCACTCGATTCGCAGTGAATACGGCGTCTCGTACTGGGAGGTTACAACGGACCGGGGCCCGCGTGAATTCGTCGTAAAGAACGTGGGTGAAGACGCCAGGTGGCTGGACGAAAAGCGCGTGTTGATTCTGGACGTGGACGGCAACCGGTTCGAAGTGGCGGACCTCGGCGCGCTGGACAGGAGGAGTCGGGGGCTGATTGAGATGGTCCTGTAGTGATACAGGAACCGGGGCAGACGTGTTGATCTCGAACGCGGGAGAGAGGCGTCCACAGATTGCGAATGAGACGTCAGAGAATTCGCGCCACGAACACGAGTCCATTGATTTATCAGTCGAAAGGAATCGTATAAATGACTTTACAGGAAACCGTTCCGGAAGCGAAGAGCGCGGCGTCCAGCTACATCTCCCACATCCGTTTGTATTTGCCCTCGTTTTCCAGCGTGATGGACTGGTCGTAGACCTGCTGGAGCAGTTCCAGGGCTTCGAGGGCCTGATCGGCGCCGCATGCCGGCTGCCTGTCTTTTCGAATCGACTCGATGAAATCGGTATTCTGGACCAGGACGTCGTCGTCCAGGGTATCTTCGCTCTGGAAGAGGGTCTTGCCGTTCAGCGTGACCCGATTGCCAGAAACTACGAGGGTACCCGCGTCGCACAGGTAGATATTGTTGCTGACGCCCGTTCGGGCATTGTAGGAAAGGCTGAGCGCCGCGATGGTCTCCGTGGTATAGCGGAGCAGCATGCTGACGTCGAGCGACGTGCCGGTTCGGTCGTCGAGCGGGCTGAGTTCGCCGCGAATCCGGCGAACGGGTCTGTCGATGGTCCAGATGGAGTAGTCGAGCACATGGCAACCGTGGTGGAACAGAACGTCGTCGGTCCAGCTCCGCCTGTAGCCGGTCCAACCCACGTTGTCGCGGCGCAACTGAAATTCGTGTGTATGGTGCTGGTGCACGTGGCCTGCCGTGCCGTTTGCGATAAAGTCCCTCACAAACCGTCCCGTGCGGTTGAATCGGCGGGTATGGGCAACCAGCAGCTTGTTTCCGGACTTCCTCGCGAGGCCGGCAATCTCGGCGGCCCCCTTGTGTGAAAGCGCCACAGGGATTTCAACCAGGACGTTCTTGCCGGCCTCCAGGGCCTGACGGGTCTGTTCGTAATGAACCTCGCTGGGGGAGGCGATAACAACCGCGTCAATATCAGGGTCAGCCAGGACTTTCTCGTAGCTGTTGGTCGCGTTCCCAAAGCCCCACGCTTCCCGGAATGAATCGGCAGGTTCGGCTCTGCGCCCGACGACGGTATGAAGGCGGACCTCCGGGATGCGACTGAGCGCGCGGGCGTGGAAGAGCGCGATGCCGCCGTACCCCACGATAGCGCAGTTGATGGTGTGCATGGAGACTCCCTTTAAAAAAATCCAGTATTTTCAGAAATTCACGCCAGGCGGGCGACCCGCCGCACTGAGGTACGCAGTTTGAATCGGGGACAGACCTACCGGTTCGTATTCCGGATATCTCCCAATCTATGGTGCAGGGATTGAAGCGCGGGGTATATTCCGCGGTAGACGGTCTGAAATCCGGTTTCGTAGATCTCGACCTGTTCGGCGTTCGGTTCTATCGTCCAGCTGTCGTAGGTCAATTCGTTCAGCGCGGAGTCGATGTTTTCATAAACGCCTGCGCCCAGGCCGCCCAGTACCGCGGCGCCCAGGGCGACGGATTCCTCCACGTCCGCAATCGAGATCCTCTGGTTGAATACCGAGCTCTTGATTTGCATGAGAAGCCGGTTGCGGGTGTTCCCGCCGATGGCTACGGTTCGTTTCGGTCTGTCGATCCCGGGGTGGGACACGATGGCTTCGAGGCAGAGACGGCACTCGTAGGCCAATCCTTCCAGCACGGACCGAAACAGGGTCCCGCGGGTTACATCGGCATTGAGACCGATAAACGCGGCTCTCGATTCCGGGTCGTTGTTCGGAGGATTGCCAAGGCGGAGGTGAGGCTGGAAGTGGACGCCCAGGCTTCCGGTCGGGGCCAGTTCGGCTTCGGATATCAGTGTTTCGTATCCAACGTCAATACCTAGAAGGTTTCGGACCCACACAACACATGCCCCGGAGGTGTAGATGCTTCCCAGAATATAGTACCGGTCCCGTGCGACGTGGGCGCCCGTGGTATACCCCTGCCGCGCAAACTCGTCGCTGAGCCACGCCCGACGGCCGGTTATGCAGACCGCTTCCGCTGTGCCGAGGGAATTCAGCAGCGTATCCGGTTCCGTGGCGCCCGCGGCAAGCGCCCCGCATATGTGATCGTGTCCGCCGGTTGTCACCTGCACGCGGGACGGAAGGCCGGCCGCCCGTGCAACGTCGGGCAGGATTCGGCCAAGCAGCGTGCCGGATGGCAATGCCTCCGCAAAGAGTCCGGGTGAAACCCCCGTTTCATCCAGCAGGCCGGGATGCCAGGCCCGCCGGTGAAGGTCAAAGACGAGCGTCCGTGATGCGAGAGAATAGTCCGTTGCCTTCTCGCCGCACAGGCGGAACGCGATATAGTCTGCGACGTTCAGCCACGAGGCCGTTCTCGCGAAAGCCTCCGGGTCGTTTTCTTTCAGCCAGAGTACCTTGCAAAGACCGAAAATGGGCTTCAGCGACAGCCCGGTAATGGCGTAGATCCGCTCTTCGCCGACGGTCTTGTTCAGCCACGCGGCCTGGCTTGACGTCCTCCCGTCGAACCAGGCGATGATGCCGGCGGTGGGGCGGTCACCCGCGTCGAGGGGTACGCCGGACTCGGCCATACTTGAAACGGCAATACTCGAGACCGCGTCGGCCACGTTCAGTTGCGAAACCGCGTCCCGTAACACGGTCAGCGTGCTTGTCCACAATTCATCCGGTGTATGATACGCCCAGCCGGGTCGGGGGTAATGGGTTGGCGTCGGCACGCTCGCGGAGGCCTGAACGCGGCCGGCCGTATCGAAGACAAGCGCCTTGATATTCGTTGTGCCTACGTCGATGCCAGCCAGCAAAGGATGTCGGGACATGTCATTGAATTGTGCGGCATTGGACCGGATGGCGTCGGTTTTCCGGTCGGCGTACGCGAGACCGCCACGATTGCGGTATGGAAAATACGTTGACAGGCGGCCCAATGGTACCTACTAATAGACGAAAGTCAAGTTGAATCAATGGCATTGGCATTTTCGCAAAGTTGAAGCCGTCTCGTTCGCCGGTCTGGCGAGCGGGGGGGCGTCCGCGAGTGACCGGTCCACACGATTCGTTGGATAAGGGAAAGTGATGCCTGAACTGCCGAGGATGTATCCGGTCTGGGTCGATGCGGAGAATACACGTGTTTACGGGATGGATGACGACGAATCCGGCGCACTCTGGTTTACCGGCAGTCTGCCGGCGCTCCACAGATACCAGCCGGATTCGGGAAAGATCGACACGATTT
The DNA here is from genome assembly GCA_965116875.1 of Candidatus Latescibacterota bacterium. GTDB lineage: Bacteria > Latescibacterota > UBA2968 > UBA2968 > JAAXHE01. Next base: position 4,904,000 of record OZ220733.1, on the reverse strand, counting down.
CAATCCCCGAAAAACATGGGGGGAGTCAGTGCCTCTGCGCCGGAGGGAAGGTCTACGTGCTGCCGCAGACAAACGAGAAACTCACGGTATTCGAAGCCGCGGCGGAACGTGTGTACCAGGTCGACAAGCCGTTTCCGGAGGCGAACCTCTGGTATGGTCACGCGGATAAGGCGCGAAACGTACTTTACCTGCCTGAGCGGTCGAGGCCGTGTCTCGTCATTTGGGACGTTGAGACGGAACAGGGCGAGGTCCTTGAATTTCCGGAGCCTGGCGCGCTGCCGGACATAGGGGAGATCGATTGGCCGGAACGGCTGGAGATTTTTACCGTTCCTCGAAACAACGGCCTGCAGCGCCGTGTGTATTACGATCCCGATACGCGTGGATTCGTGGCGGAAGATTCGCATCCCACGCCGCCGTCGCGCCCGGGAGCGCGTGCTCAGCGGTTTGTCGTGAACTACAAGGAGGGCCGGCTCTTCCGGCTGGACCGTCTGACGGGAGAGTCGTATGAGCGGGATGTGCCGGGATGGAAGGAGGATTTCGGATTCATCGGCGGCGGCGTTTTCTATCGGGGATGGCAATTGAACAACCTGAGCACGTACGATTCGGGATTCCGGTACGACGAGAAGACCGGGAATTATATCCAGCTGAAAGAGGATCCTTACAGAGGCGTGGACGGATTGCCCTATCACTTTATGGACCGCTTTATCGCCTATCACCCGGAAAGTGATTCGTTCGATCTGCTGGTTCCCGACGTACCTCAATCGCGATACCCCCAACTGTGTTATAACAAAGTGGCGGACGGGCACCTGTACATTACGGCAAACGACATCTGGTCGAGGGAGAAACAGCGTCCGCTGGGGTCGATTGAAAACCCCGTGGGTCAGTTGATGGTTCTGCAGACACGCCGCATCGAAGACCGTTGACGGGAAAACGCCACCGATGGGTTCCTGTCCGTTGCAATGAGGTCTTCAGTGGACGCGGTCACCCGATCCCATGAAGGCTGACGGAATCTGACGAGAGGAGACAACGATGGAGAAGGTAGGGTTTATCGGTCTGGGTATTATGGGCAAACCAATGGCGATCAACTTGATCAGGGCGGGGTACGACCTGACGTTCTACGCGCGCCGTCCCCAGGTCATTGCGGAGATGGAGGGGATGGGCGCCAGGGCGGTCGCATCCCCCGCCGAGGTCGCGGAACACACCGATATCATCATGACAATCGTAACGGCGGACCCGGAGGTGCGGGAAGTGGTCCTCGGCGATCATGGCGTCCTGCGGGGCGCATCCGAGGGAAAGCTGATCGTGGATTTGAGCACGATCTCACCGCTCACGATCCGTGAGATTGCGGAAGTGGCGGAAGCGAAGGGTGTGGCCGTGATGGATGCACCCGTGAGCGGGGGAGACACGGGGGCGATCAACGGGACGCTGACGATCATCGCCGGCGGAGAGGCGGACGATTTCGATCGGTGCAAAGGGCTGTTTCATGCAATGGGCAAGGAGGAGAATATCTTCCACGTTGGGCCCGTGGGCGTGGGGCAGACCGTGAAAATCGTCAATCAGCTGATCGGCGGAATCAACATGGCCGCAATCGCGGAAGGCCTGATCCTAGGTATCCGTGCGGGTGCCGACCCCGAAGTCATGCGTCAGGTCATCAGTGTGAGTTCGGCCAACTCGACCTTATTTCAGATCCGCGCGTCGGATTTCCTGCTGGCGGGCTCGTTTGCACCCGGATTCATGCTGGATCTGATGAAAAAGGACCTGGCGATCGGCGTGGATCTCGGCAAGGCGCTGAATGTGCCGATGCCGATCGGCGCGGCGACGTACCAGATGTACTCGGCGGCGAGCGGTCTGGGAGCGGGCGAAATGGACTTTTCGGCGGTTTGCAAAGCGGCTGAACACTTGAGCGGTACCAGGATATCTCAGGGATGATTCCCGTCACACCGAACCGTATTTCGCCCGGAACCGTTCTCTCAACGCGGCTTTCCGAACCTTTCCCGTTGCGGTTGTTACGGGGAGTTCCGGGAGAATTTCCACCCATCTGGGTTTTTTGAATCCCGCCAGGCGGGCGCGCACGTAATCGGAGACCTCGCCGGTTGTGAGATCTGCTCCTTCATTGGCCACGACGGCGGCCAGCACGGACTCGCCCCATTCACTGTCCGGGATGCCGACCACGGCGGCGTCGCGTATCTTCGGATTCTCCTTCAAGAGGCGTTCGATTTCCAGCGGGTAGATGTTTTCCCCGCCGCTGATGATCATATCCCTTGACCGGCCGGACAGGTAGAGATAGCCGTCATTGTCCATTCTTCCCAGATCTCCGGTGTACAGCCATCCTCCCTTCAGCGCCTCCCCGGTTCTCTCAGGCATGTCCCAGTATTCAAGCATCACAGAGGGGGTTTTCGCGACAACTTCACCCACCTCGCCGGGTGCAACCGGTTTACCGGACGAGTCGACAACGTCGAGCTCGACCGAGGCCATGGGTCGCCCCACCGAGCCGAGTTTGCCGTGGTCGCCCAACGTCAGACGGCACACGGTCAGGATGCAGCCGGCCTCGGTGAGTCCGTACGTGACGTAAACGTCGGACTCGAACGTCGCCAGAATGTCTTCGAGCAGCGCCGCGGGAAATGTATCCGACGAACCCAGGCAGCGCCGGACCGAAGTTACGTCATGGTTGCTAAGCCGCTGGTGTGCAAGAAGCCGGCGCCAGACCGTCGGCACGCAGAAGATGTTGGTTGCCCGGTGCAGCGCAACGGCCGACAGGATGTCACCGGGGTCCGCACCGTCGAGGATGACGAGGGTGGCGCCCACCATGCAGTGTGGGAGTACCAGACAGTCCGGACCGCCAGTGTGAAAAAGCGGGTAGACGACCAGGCCGACGTCGCCGCTGTGCCCACCGGTCGATTGTGCCAGGGAGAGGGCATGAAGAAAATGGCTCCTGTGCGAGAAAACCGCGCCTTTGGGAAACCCGGTGGTACCACTCGTGTACAGGATGACATGAGGGTCGTTCTCGTTGAGCTCCACACCAGGTTCGTCTGCCGGGGACCCTGCCGCCAGGTCCTCCAGACGATTGCCGTCTTGGTCGCCGATCGTCAGCGTCCATTCCAGATTCGACAGGCTGCCGACGCCGGCAACGACCTCTGCAAAAACGCGGTGGAAGATCAGGCCTCGAGCGCCGGACTGCTGAAGCGTATAATGGACTTCCCGGCTGCGGTACCAGAAGTTGACGGGAACCAGAATGGCGCCAAGTTTTGCCAGCGCGAAATAGACGGTCACGTAGACGTCGGAATTCCGACTCAAGACGCCGATTCGGTCGCCTTTACGGACGCCAAGATCCAATAGGCCGTTGGCAACGCGGTTGCACTGCTCATTCAGGTCGCCGTATGTCAGCTCACGGCCGCCGAAGATGACGGCCTTCTTGTGCATCAGGCAGGAATCCTGAGCATTCCTTTGAAGAATATTTCCCAATAACATCCTGCTCATCGTTCTTTTTGTCCCGGAAAACCACGAGGGGCGCGATCACTCTGTACGCGCCCCTTCGGTGTCTACACGATCATGCCACGTCGCGGGTTCTACTTTGGCAGCACCCCCAGCTGGTCCGCAAACCGTCGCCAGGTGTCCTTGGTACCGTCTTCGAACGTAACGATGAAGACGACGCTATCGATTGCTGCGATGCTGATGTCTTCGTACACCTGGGTTGCGCCGTCCGAATCTTCGAAGGAAACGCGGTTTCCGCTTACGACCATGTTGCCGGTTGTGTTTCTGCCGGTCGCGATGTGAACTTCCTGAGGTGACGTTCCGTAGCCACCGCCGAAGTCCAAATATTCGTGCCGTGTGAAGGACTGCGATTCGACCGCTTCAGACTGAAAGCTGTAGTTGAAACCTGAAACCTGGATCTGATTCTCGCCCTGAGAGATTGAGGCCGTGACATGCGCCGTGGTCAATCCCGTGGGGTACCACTCATAGTGACCACTCACGGCAGGCGGCTGCAGAATCTTTCCGTCCGGCGTCTGCCTCGATTCCAGGCGCCATTTGCCTCGAAATGCAATCTGGTGTTGTGTTTCGTCGGCGCAACCCGTGATCAGCGATACCACCGATCCCACGAGCAGTGCGCGGGTCAGGGTTTTGAACATCCGGTATCCTCCTCGCCTTGGTCGGGAGAAACCGTCCCGGCTCCTTTGAAGATTCGTCTTATGGCTTTCTTTTCAAGATGAGTGACGCGTCCGGCCGCCGGTCCCTCAAACGTGAAGAAGTTCAGACCGGATTTTCGATGCAGAATCGATGTACCATTTTTGTAAAGACATCGGAACCCTTGAGGAGCTCGTCCCGCGCGATCCATTCGTCCACGGTGTGCGCCTGCTGGATATCCCCGGGCCCCATGACAACGAGTTCCATCGTCTTTCCAAATACCATGCCATCCGTCCCGTATGCGACGGTCCTGGGTTTCCGTCTGCCGCTTACCTGAAGCGCTTCCCGGACGATCGGCGAATCCGTACTCGTGCTGAGCGGATCGAGAATCTTCGGTACTTCAATCCGGACGCCGTGTTTGTCCGCCAGGCGTAGCATGCGATTGATCACCGGTTTCCAGTTCTGTTCCGGCATCGGCCGACAGTTTATCGTGGCGCGGCTGACGGGCGCCGTAACGTTCGCGGCCGTATCGCCGTCGGAAAGTACAATATTGAGGGTTGCATGCGGAGGATCGAACGCCTCATTCCGATATCGGGCATCGGTTCGCAACATCCCGTCCAGTTTAACGATGTCGTTCAGGAACGGAATGAGTTTGTGATTGGCGTTCGTCCCTTTGCCGGTGCTGCTGTGCGCCGCTTTGCCCGTTGCGGTCGCTTCGAATTTGAGCGAGCCCTTGTGCGCATAAACAACGTCGAGAAGCGTGGGTTCGCCGACGATTCCGTACCGGATGTCGGACGATGTGAAGATCTTCGATTTCGCTGCAACGGTTTTCGCGCCGCCGCAGTCCGTTTCCTCATCCGCGGTGACGATTACGTAGACGGGCGCCTTGAGTTCCTTGCCGGAGAAGGCGTTCGCGGCCACGATCATGCACGCTACGGAACCCTTCATGTCCGCGCTGCCTCGTCCGTAGAGCCTGTCGTGTCTGGCTGAAAGCGTGAAGGGATCCGAAGACCATCCCTCGGCCGGTACGACGTCGGAGTGCGCGAGCAGGGCGATGCCTCCGGTTCCGTTTCCCTTTTTCCCTATTACGTTTGTCTTTTGCGTTCCGGCGGGGTCCTTGTAATGGACCAGTTCCACCGACATGCCCGCCTTTTGAAGCCATTTGGCAACAGCCCGGGATACCGGCGTATTGCTGAATTGAGACGCTGAATTGTAAGAAACCAGGTCTGCGGTGATTTCAACTACATCCATGTTCCACTCCTCAACATACCCGCGCCCGGGGGATCGGCAACGGGAAGGGTACCGGCTTCGTCCTGATCAGGCACCCCGTATTGCGGGATCCGGATTTCGGATGCGATTCACGACAGCTCGCCGCGGACGATTTCCACGCCACTGACCATATTCCTGAGTTTCTGGAATGCCAGCCACCGTGGCAGCTGAAAGAATCCGCAGTCGGGCGTGACGGTCAGTTTTTCCGGCGGGACGTGTTGCAGCGTCAGGCGTACACGTTCGGCGACGTCCTCGGGCGTTTCCACGTAGAATGATTTCACGTCGACCAGGCCTGCCGCGACCTCTTTTTCTCTCGCAATCTCACCGCAGAGTTCCAGTTCCACGAGTTCGCGATTCGCGAACTCCATCGAGATCTGATGCGCGTCCGCCCGCAGGATTTCGTCCACCATCCAGCTGTACCTGCGTTTGCCTCGCGGGCGGCTGCCAAGGTTCCCAAAACAGATATGCAGGCCGATTCTGGCGTTAACGCCCTTTACGGTCTCGTTGAACAGGTCGACCCAGCTGCGGGCGTCTCCGGGTATGATTGAAAACGAGGGTTCGTCCAGCTGGATGAATTCGGCCCCCGCCGCGACGAGGCGTTTCAGTTCACGGTTGACAACGCCGGCAAACTCGTACGCGAGTTCGATCCGGTCCCTGTATACCCGCTCGTCCTTGAGCTGGATGTGTATGGTAAGCGTCAGCGGACCGGGACAGGTGGCCTTCAGGGGATGATCGGTGACGGACCTGGCGAATTGAAACTCCTCCACGATACCCAGCCCGTCGGGCACCTGGATGCGTTCTTCCGGCCACCAGCGAGGGACGCTGTCGTAGCCGTAAACACCCGTGCGCCGGAGTGTCGGGCGTGCCGCAAGTCCCTTGAAACGGCGGTAGAAGCTCTGAACGAAATACCAGCGTCGCATTTCGCCGTCCGATATCAGATCCACACCGGCTCTTGTCTGATCCAGTATGGCCAGGTGGACGGCGTCGTCGAAGGCTTCGCGTACGTCGGTGGGGCCGTACTCGTCCCTGTCGATCTGATCCACTGCCGTATGGAACCAGCCCGGCAACGCGTAGCTTCCGATCACACTTGTTGGTATCAGTGGCAGATCACGATTCATGTCAAGTCTGTCGAATTACATGATTCGCGCGGGAATCAGGTTGGTGGCAGTCATGCGGGAAACGTATAAAAAGCGACGGCAAGCCTGCTTTGTCAAGCAGAAACGTGGTGGACGAACCCCGGCGGGCTCGGGAGACGGACATTGACTTGCAGCCCCCCATGGACTATCTTCCGCTTGCCCGACAGTTGTTGAGGCGCCGGTTCCGACGCCCCCATCGGGCTCCGGAAGTCTTGCGGGTTTCCCGTCGTGTCCTCAATGCTTCATTTCCGTTACGAGATTCAGTATGTACGTTGTGCTGGTCTCTTCGCCGGTCCTGTTCCGAAGGGACCTGTCGGCAAGGAATCCTGATTATGGCTTTTTCTTCTCTTGGAACGGTGCATCGTTCCACGGTAACCGGCGTCCGGGGAATGGTTGCCAGCGGACATCCGCTTGCAAGCCTCGCCGGCGTCCGGATGCTGCTCGAGCAGGGCAATGCATTCGACGCCGCGGTTGCCGTCGCGGCGGCGCTGAATGTCGTCGAGCCTTATATGTCCGGCATTGCGGGTGTGGGATATGCGCTGGTCTATTCCGCCGCGGAAGACCGCGTGCGTGTATTGGATTATTGCGGGCGTACCCCGCACGACGCCACCCCGGAGTCCTTCGGTACGTCGCACGATCAGGACGGCGGGGTGAAGTCGTGCCTGGTTCCCGGCGCCTGCGGCGGATGGCTCGAGCTTCTGGACAGATACGGCACAATGGACCGGGCAACGGTGTTCGCGCCTGCAATTGAACTTGCCGAAAACGGTTTCCCGGCCACCGTGAAGAATTCCGGTTTCATAAAGGATGCCTTGCCTCGAATGCGGCCTACGGGAACCCGGGTGCTCCTGGGCTCCGGCCGGCCGCCCCAACCCGGGGACGTCCTGATCCAGCGAGATCTCGCACGGACGTTTCACAGGGTCGTGGAAGGCGGCGCCGAGGCCTTTTACCACGGCGACCTCGCATCTGAAATTGCGGATTACGTGCAGGCCGGGGGAGGGCTCCTTTCCCGCAGAGACCTCTCGGATTTCGAGGTTGAATGGTCAGATGCCGTTTCAACGTCCTATCGCGAATTCCACGTGTTCTGCCCGCCGCTCCCCAGCGCCGGTTTTCACATTCTTCAGGCCCTGAACATGCTCGAAGGTTACCACCTCGAGGATCTGGGCCACCTTTCGGAGGAAGCGCTGCACCTTTTTATTGAGGTTCTGAAACTGGGCAATGCGGATCGGGTGGCATTCGCGGCGGCACGGGAAGCGCCGTTGGATGGATTGCTCTCCAAAGCGTACGCGAATGAACGCAGGCGCCTCATCGGTGACCGGGCCGCTGTGAATCGCGGGGAGTACTATACCGCGGTCGGGTTGCCGGACGAAATCGCCCCGGGTCGGCCAGGGGACTGGTTGAACGAGTGTACAACGCACTTCGACGTGGTGGACGCGGAGGGAAACGCGGTCGCGATCACGCAAAGTCTGGGTTCAGGGTTCGGCTCCGGCGAGATTATCGGTGAGTCGGGTATGTTTCTGAACAATTTTATCAAATGGGCGGATACGGTGCCCGGCAGCCCAAACTGTATCGAGCCGCACAAGAAAATCGATATGTGTCTTTCGCCGTGCCAGATCTTCAAGGATGGTCGGCTGCTGGCGGCGCTCGGCACACCGGGAAGTTGGGGAATTCAGCAGACGACGACCCAGTTCACCACCAATTTTCTGGATTTCGGGATGAACATTCAAGCCGCCATCGAAGCGCCAAGATTCCGCTTTCAGCACGCCGGCACGCGTGTCTATATGGAATCCCGCGTGCCGGCGGAAATCCGGTCCGGCCTGATTCGCAGGGGGCATCAGATTGACGTTGTCGACGCTTTTTCCCACGTAACGGGAGGGGCGCAGGGAATTGCCGTAGACCAGGAAAGCGGCGGGCTGATGGGCGGTGCGGATCCCAGACGGGACGGCTACGCGATTGGAATTTGAAACCACCCGCTGCGACCCGACGATGGTGAAATCCCGGAAGCCGGGGCCCTGTCAGGCGCCCTGCGAGGTCAGCCGACGGAAGCGTTTGGCATGAGGGAATTCTCATCTGCGCACTGGAGGCGGGCGTCGGCCGATCCGGCCGATCCCGACGAACCGGACCCGGCGGAAGTCCGCCGCAACCGGCGGCTGCTGATTCTGAACGGCGGCCTCGTCTTCATGTCGATGACGCTGGCCAGCTCGGATATGGTGCTGCCGGCTTTCGTTCAAACGCTGACGGCCTCGAGCGTCGCGGTCGGGCTGGTTGGTGCGCTGATGAGGATCGGATGGGCGTGGCCTCAGATTTTTATTTCCAGAATTATCGAGAACCGAAGAAGAAAAATGCCCTTTCTGCTTCTGGCTGGCGGAATGCGCAGTTCCGTCTGGCTGGCAATCGCGGGGCTGACGTACCTGATGGGAGGTCGTCAGCCCTTTTATTTTCTGTGCTGTTTTCTGGTACTGTACGCGATTTCCACTTCCATGATGGGTATATGGAACGTCCCCTGGATGGATATCGTGGGGAAAGTCGTCCCGCCGCGAGACCGGTCGCGTCTTTTCGCCGTACGGCGACTTTGCGGCGGCGTAACGGCGATGGCGGCGGGCGGGGTGATCACTTTCGTGCTCAGCGAACGCAGCGGGATCCCATTCCCGTCGAACTATTCGGCGCTGTTCCTGCTGGCCGGACTGGGAAACGCGCTTTCGGTTTTCGTATTCAGCAGAATTCGGGAACCGGCGGGCCAGGTGCGGTATCTGCGTCAGACGCTCTCCAGCTACCTGAACAGCGGGTTGCGCCTGCTGAAGAACGATCCCGATTACCGTCGATTGTGCGGGATGCAGCTACTTTGGTCTCTGATGATGATGGGGTCGCCGTTCTACGTGCCATACGCGATTGCCGACCTGGGGTTCGGGCTGGTCTACGTCGGCGTATTCGTATCTGTAATGCAGGTCAGTACCGTGCTGTCAAACGCGCTCTGGGCCCACGTCGGGCATCGGAAAGGAAACCGCGCGCTGCTCGTGTTCGGTTCGTATCTGATGGCTGTGTCGGCCGCCGTACCGCTACTGGCCAGGTACGTCCCGTCTCTGTCCGTCGCCCCGCTCTCGAACTGGGGTATCGATTGGACATTCAATCCGCGCGTCGCCTTTTACGCACTGACGTTTGTATTCTCGGGCTTCGCCAGCAGCGCGGTGTTTAACGGACGCATGGCATACGTGCTGGAACTCGCGCCCGAAAACCGCCGTCCCACGTATACGAGCTTTCTGAACATGTTCGCGCTGCCTCAAGGGTTTCTACCTGTGATTGCCGGTCTTCTGGTGGCGTGGATCTCGTACCGGCCGATGTTCTGGACCGCGCTCCTGTTCGCGCCCCCTACCGTTTTCTTCGTGCATCGACTTGGCGGTGCGGCGCATCGGCGATTCGATTGACGAATCCCGTCTGTCGTGTTTGCTCATCCGGTCAGAATTCCAGCGAGTTCTTCGGCAGGATACGTGAGGATTTCGGCGAGAGTCGGATGGTAGTGCGGGATCTGAAGGAGGTCGAATACAGTACCCCGGAAGTAGATTACGGCGGCGAGTTCATGAATGAGTTCGGAAGCGTCGGGCCCCGTGATATGACCGGCGATGAGTTCGCCTTTTTCCGGATGGCAAAGGATCTTCACGGCGCCATGGGTTTCGCCCATCACCATCGATTTTCCGTGATCGCTGAACGGATGTTCGGCCGAAAGGTACGTGATGCCCGCTGCCCGGCATTCCTTTTCGGCAGGGCCGACGGACGCCACCTGCGGGTCGGTGAAGACAACTGACGTGCGAAGGCGATAGTCGATCGACTTTTCAGCCACTCCCGCGGCGGCATTGTGGCCGGCGACCTCGCCCTGCTGGACTGCGATGTGCACGATTTCGTACGGGCCCGCGCAGTCTCCGGCGGCGTAGATGTGTTCCGCGCTGGTCTGCATGCGATCGTCGGTGGCGATTTTTCCGCGGCGGACTGCAACGCCGGCGCGATCCAGGGCCAGACCGTCAAGGTCCGGCGTTCGTCCCAGCGCGTTGAAGACGACGTCGGCGGAAACCGTACGGGATCTGCCGCCCTGCAGAAAGTGTACGGAGGTTCGATCTCCGGATTTGCTGACACGCTGAAGCCGGGTGTCCGTATATACCTGCATACCTTCTTCTCTGAATCGGGTTTCAACGTGCACGACCATGTCCGGATCACAGTCGCTGAGCAACTGGCTGTTTCTCTGTATCAGGGTGGTTTGCGCGCCCATCCTGCACAGAAACTGGCCCAGTTCGGCGGCGACGGCGCCACCGCCGAGTACGATCACGGATCCGGGCAATTCCCTGAGTTCCAGGACGTCGTCGCTCGTGAGATATCCCGTTTCCTCCAGTCCGGGTACGGGAATTCTGCTGACTGCCGATCCAACTGCAATGACGAAACTGCGTCCGGAGATTTTTTCAGAGCCAACGCGAACGGAGGTCGCCGAGTCGAAACGGGCCCGACCTCTTATCAGCTTGAATCGCGGGCTGTTGAGCTGCTCGACCCTGTATTCCGCGAATTCGCCGACCAGTGCGTGTTTCCTGTCGTTGATTGCGCTGAGGTCAGGGGAAATGTCCCTCGCATTCAGGCCGAACTCGCCGGCCCGTTTCATCAGCGAGAACAGATCCGAACTGCGAAGTAACGTCTTGGAGGGCATGCAGCCGCGCAGGATGCAGAGACCGCCGAGGGGTCCTTTGTCGATTATGGCGACGTCAGCTCCGTGGTCCGCTGCGACGCGAGCGGCGGCGTAGCCCGCACTGCCACCGCCGATAACGACGACGTCATGTGTCATGGTCCGGCTCCGGTCGTGAAAGGGTCCATTTGATCTTCCGGGTCGGCCTGCGAATCTACCGTTGTGGCAATCACCGGACAAGAGAAAAATGACTCAGATGCCGAACCCTTCAGCGCGTCCTTCCGAAAACGCCGGGGATTGCGGCTTCATCGCAACGTTACCCAGGATGCGTATGTTTCCGCGGCCGTTCATGCGAAAATGTGCAAGTTGACAAACGCGATTAAACGACGGATTGCAGGGAGACACCAGGACACTAAGGTCAAGGGCTCGCAGGGACCGGCTGATGCCGTCACCGGGAATGATCATACGAGCCGGTGTCCCTGACCGACGAGGTGCGCATGATGTCGCGGTGGAAGGAACCGGGAGGCTACAGGGAGGTGCTGCGGATGGCGGCGCCTCTGATTCTCAGCACGGGTTCCTGGAGCCTGCAGATCTTTGTGGATCGGGTCTTCCTGAGTTGGTACGGCCGGGACGTACTTGCAGCCTGTCTCCCCGCAGGTATGTTGCACTTTACCTTCACCAGTCTGTTTATCGGTACGGTTGCCTATGTAAACACGTTTGTCGCCCAGTATTGGGGTGCGGACCGGAAGGATCGGGTAGGTCCGGCCGTGTGGCAGGGCATATATGTCGGTCTGGCATCGGGAGTGATTATTCTATGCCTGATGCCGTTTTCGGAAACCTTCTTTGAATGGGCCGGCCATGAGCCGCGTATACGTGCGCTGGAGGCCGAGTATTTCAGGATTCTGTGCTTTATGGGGCCGGGCATTGCGGGGGTGGCGGTATCGTCTTTCTTCAGCGGGCGCGGAGATACTCAGACGGTCATGTGGGTGAATTTCCTTGCATGCGGGGTGAATGTCATCCTGGACTATGCGTGGATATTCGGCCATTGGGGATTTCCGGAATGGGGCATTCGCGGCGCCGCGTGGGCGACGGTGGTATCGCACCTCCTGATCCCCCTCGTGTTCTTTGCGCTGATGATTCGTCCCAGGTACCGCGATACCCTTCGCACATTGAGCGGATGGCGTCCCGAAGCGGAGTTGCTGGGTCGGCTGGTGCGCTACGGGTTGCCGAACGGAATTCAGTTCATGTTGGAGATTCTGGGTTTCTCGATGTTTATACTACTGGTTGGGAAACTTGGCACGACGGCTCTGGCGGCCACCAGCGTGACCTTCAACATCAATACACTCGCTTTCCTTCCGATGATGGGGTTGGGCATCGCGGTTTCAACCCTCGTCGGTCAATATATCGGAAAGGACAAGGTTGATCTGGCGGAGCGCAGCACGTGGTCCGCTGTGCATCTCAGCCTGGCGTATATGCTGGCGATGGCCGCAGGGTATGTTTTCCTGCCGGGTCTCTTCCTGAGGCCGTATATTTCAGGCGCCGATCCCGAGGCCTTCGAGCAGGTTTGGGAATTGTCGGTTGTCCTGCTGCGATTCGTAGCGTTCTATTGTGTTTTCGATGCGATATATATCGTCTTTTCGGCAGGCGTCAAGGGTGCGGGCGATACGCGGTTCGTCATGCTCACGTCGGTAGCACTCGGCTGGTTTGTCATGGTTCTGCCAACCTATCTGACGGTAGTGACATTCGGGTGGGATCTCTACGTCGCCTGGATTTTCGTCAGCCTCTACCTTGTCTCGGGCGGTTTCATTTTCATGCTGCGGTTCCGGAGCGGCAAGTGGAAGTCGATGCGCGTCATCGAAAATGTCGAAGAAGAAAGGGCTACCGCAGTCTGAAATCCTCGAATGGTCTCCCGAGCGACGGCATGAGGCAGCCCGGTCCCCTGTAGCAAGGCGGTGAATATCGCCATACGCACGTCGAACCCCCGTAACGTCGAGGCGTATGAAAAAAGGCGGAAGCGTCCTGTTCGCCTGCACGGTTGCGACACGGTGAACGTAAACATCGAGCGGGAGCTGCCGGACCCAACGCGGGCTCCGGCCGTTCAGCTGCCAGAATTCGTAAATCCCCGCGTGAGTTGTCTCCGAACCAGCCATCGGAACCGGCGTGCGAACTGACGGGACCCGGAACAATGGCGATCAACAGGAAAATGACGAGCGTTTTACAATCCGACAGACTCGCGGAATGCGATCCGTACGTCGGGACCGGCCTTTCCCGCATTTGCGCCGCGGGCGTATTCCTGATATCGCTGGCGGTATTCGTCAAGACCGCCGCGCCAACGGTTTCGTTCTGGGACTCGGGAGAGTTTATCGCCTGCGCGTTTACATTGGGTATTCCTCACCCGCCGGGCGCGCCGCTATACCTGTTGATCGGACGTTTCTTTACGATGTTGCCGGTCTGGGAAGACCCCGCGTTGCCCATGAATCTCATCTCGTCAATAACGAGCGCGCTTGCGGTGCTGTTCGTATATCTGATCACTGTACGGCTGATCCTGCCGGGCGGGTGCGACGGCGAGAGAAACATCATCCGTGTTTCGGGTGTGGTCGGGGGTGCCGTGGCCGCCCTGATGCTCGCGTTTTCAGATACGTTCTGGTACAATGCCGTGGAGACCGAGGTGTACGGATTCTCGATCATGCTGATGGCGTTGTCCCTCTGGCTGGGACTGCGGTGGATGGAACACGCCGGAGCGCCGGACAGCCACCGGATCCTCTATTTTGTCGCCTATCTCATGGGCCTCGCCGGCGGTGTTCATCTGCTGTGTCTGTTGACCGTTCCCACGCTGCTGATGCTGGTCTGGTTCAGGAAGCCGGAGTTGATGAAGGACCCGCGGGCCTGGGCGTTCGCGGCGCTCCTGTTCGTCGCGGGATATTCGACGTACGCCTCTCTCTATATCCGGTCGGGGTTGAACCCGATGATCGACCAGAACAATCCGGAAACGTGGTCCAACTTCATCAGGTTTCTCGGCCGGGAACAGTATGGTACGGAAAGTATGCTGCTGGGCGTATTCAACCGAAAGGCCCCCTTGTGGGATTTCCAGATCTGGACGATGTATTTCAAGTACTTCGTCGCACAGTTTCCCGTGCCCGGTATCGGATTCGTCTCGGATGCCTTTCGCAGGGCCACGTCGCATGAAGTGGAGTTGGTGCGCATTTCGGTAGTACCGTATCTCCTGGGCTGTTGGGGTGTCTGGGAACACTGGCGCCGGGACGCCCGACGTTTCTGGGCAATTGCCGCACTCTTCGTGCTTTCAGGCGTCGGGCTTTCGGTTTATCTCAATATGGAAGACCCGCAGCCGAGGGAACGCGACTACGTGTTTGTGGGCTCCTTCGCGTTGTTCTGCGTGTGGATGGGCATTGCGGCGTCGGCGGTCATTCGCATGGCCCACCACCTTTATGGCAGGGGTGCGGCGGTTGCCTCCGCCTGCCTTCTGCTCGCAATGCCGGGTGCGTTGGCCGCAAGCCTCTATCCGACGCATGACCGGACCGGCAACCGGTTTGCATTCGACTATGCGGCCAATATTCTGAATTCCTGCGCCCCCCACGCAATCCTGTTTACCAATGCGGATAACGACAGTTTTCCTCTCTGGTACCAGCAGGAGGTGATGGGCCTCCGAAGGGATGTACGTGTCGTTAACCTGAGTCTTCTGAATACGTCGTGGTATATCAGGCAGTTGAAGGATCTGGAACCGGAAGTACCCATCCGGTATACGGACGAATACATCGAGCAGGTATTGACGGCGCGTACGCGTACTGCTGTGATGAAATCCGGGCGATTCTGGCCAGAGGCCAGGGAGGTGCGTGCGGCCGGATTGACCTGGACCGTCCAGGAAATGCCGGGCAGGGTACTGCGGGTTCAGGATGTTATGGTCTTGAAGATCGTGGATTGGAACGAGTGGACAAGGCCGGTCTATTTCGCGTTGACCGTACCGGACGGTAACAGGATGGGACTGGATGACTACCTGGAGATGGAGGGCATGGTCTTCCGTCTGTTGCGGCGGAAGGCGTCGCGTGTTCATCTGCAACAGACCAGGAAGCACCTGACGGGCCTCTATCAGTTCCGGGGCGTCTCGGACCCCGGGGTGCATCGTAACCGGACCGCGTTGAACCTGCTGGCCAATTACCCGGCCGTGTTCCTGCGCCTCGCGGAAGGCCTCGCCGAAGAAGGAGACCGGGATGGCGCCTACGAGGTCCTCCGGTTCTGCGAGAATCACGCGCTTCCGCCGGAGCATTGGCAGGGCGCCGTCCAGATGGCGGTGTTGATGCATCGACTGGACCGGCCGGAGGAAACCCAGCGATTGTTGAACATCGTGCTGGATTCGGACCTGGTCGACGAAGAAACGCGTCTGGGGACTGCGGCTGAGGTGCAGATGCAGATTGGTCGATTCGACGCGGCAATTGAGCTATATGACAGGATGATTGAAAACAGCATACAGGTCGAACGGGCGCTGTTCAATCGGGCGGCGTCACGGGAACGCATCGGAGACCTCGCCGGCGCCGCAGCCGATCTGGAGTACCTCCTGCGATTGACTCCGGGAGACCGTGAGGTTGCGCAGGCGTTGGAGACGTTACGGCGGAGGGTCAGGCGTCAAGAGGCGACGGATGGCCGATAAGCCCCTCGTGTCCGTGATCGTACCGCATTTCCTCGGGGATGTTCTGCTGACCTGCCTGGATTTCCTCTACGCGAGAACGAGCGGCGCGCCTTTCGAGGTGATTGTCGCCGACGACAGGCCGTACGACGACGGAAGCCTGCAGAAGGCGCAGGCGCGGTTTCCCGGCATACGTGTGGTGAGCGTCGGCGGCGGGAAAGGGATGGGTGCGGGGTGTAACAGGGGGCTTGAGACGGCACGCGGTGAATTCGCGATGTTGCTGAACAACGACGTCGAAGTGGCCGAAGGCTGGCTGGCGCCACTGCTGGCTGCAATGGAAGCCGACCCGAAGGTGGGCGTGTGCCAGCCGAAAGTGAGATCGCTTCGTGAACGCGCGAAGTTCGACTACGGGGGCGCCGCCGGCGGGATGATGGACATGCTGGGGTACACCTTCTGTCTGGGCCGGCTGTTCGAAACGGTAGAGGAGGATCGAGGGCAGTACGATTGTTCGCGGGATATTTTCTGGGCGGTAGGGGGGGCGATGTTTCTGCGGATGAGGTGCTTGAAAGACACCGGGCTCATGGATGAAGGGTTTTATATGCACATGGAGGAAATCGACCTGTGCTGGCGGTTCCATCTCGTGGGATACCGGGCGATTTCCGTCCCGGAGTCCGTGGTCTATCACTACGGAGGCTGGTCACTGAATGCGCGGGCTTTCCGCAAGGCCTATCTGAACCACAGAAATCAGCTGGTGATGGTGCTGAAGAACATGTCCGCTCTCTCGCTGGCCTGGGTGTTCCCGATCCGGGTGCTGATGGAACTCTGTACCGTGCCGCTCGGGATCGTAAAGCGCGACTGGATGCGCCCTGCCGCGGCGCTTTGCGGCCTTTGCTGGGTCCTGTTCCATCCGGCGTCGATTCTGCGTCGACGTCGGGACGCGCAACGGGTGCGCACGGTCGAGGACCGCGAGGTCTTCCGCAATGTCTTTCGCGGGGTGATCGGTTTTCGGTATTTCCTGGGAGGCGTGCGCAAGGCATCGGACCTGTATGGCGGCGGGGGTGCTCGTTGACAGGTGATTCAGTTGAAGCACGGGGGGCTTGAGTGGGTGCGTTTCGCAGGGCAATCGGCCTGATGTCCGGTACGTCGGTCGACGGCGTAGACGCGGCTCTTGTCGAGGTTGGGCGGGAGGAAGCGGGGATTCGGCTGGTTGCGTTTACAGGTTTGCCGTACCCGCCGGAATTGCGGCGGGAGATCCTCGACGTCTCGGAAGCCGGAGGTGGCGGGGTGGACAGGATATGCAGGCTGAATGCCGTTCTTGGCGAGTGGTTTGCCAGAGCCGCATTCAACGTGTGCCGCGAAGCGGGTGTGGAAATGTCCAGGGTGGATCTCATCGGTTCGCACGGACAGACCGTACACCACCTGCCGGAGGCACACAGCGCGTTCGATGTGGTCACGCGATCCTCACTGCAGATTGCCGATCCGTGCGTGATCGCGGAGCGGACCGGCGTCACCACGGTCGCTGACTTCCGGGCGCGGGATCTGGCGGCTGGAGGACAGGGAGCGCCACTCGTCCCACTGGTGGACTATCTGCTTTTCCGGTCCGGGCGCGAGAGTCGCGTGCTGCTGAACATCGGCGGGATTTCAAACGTTACCGTTTTGCCGGCAGGTTGTGGGCCGGACGACGTCCTGGCATTCGACACAGGGCCGGGCAATATGCTCCTGGACGCGCTGACTGAGGTCATTACGGGAGGACGCCTGGCGTACGACGCGGGTGGGGCGATCGCAGACTCGGGCGACGTGTCCGAGTCGCTGCTGGGCGAATTGATGCGGCATCCTTTTTTGAACGCGGCGCCGCCCAGGTCCACCGGAAGGGAGACGTTCGGCGCGACGTTGGTAGCGGAGGTCCTGGCCTGGCGCGGGCGCCTGGCGGATGAAGACCTGATTGCCACGGCGACCGCGTTTACCGCGCGAAGCATCGTGGATGCGTTGGAGCGGTTTGTCGTGCCCGTGACCCCGATCGGCAGGGTGGCCGTCAGCGGCGGCGGCAGCCGAAATCCGGTTCTGATGAGGATGTTGACCGGTGCGCTCCCGGACGTGGACGTGTGTCATTCCGATGCGCTGGGCGTGCCCGCGGATGCCAGGGAGGCGATTGCCTTTGCGGTGCTTGCCAATGCGACCGTGGAGGGCAGGCCCGGAAATCTGCCAGCCGCAACGGGCGCATCCGGTTCCGTCGTACTCGGCGTGGTTGCGCCGGGTGGAAATTGCCGGATTTCGATTGATTCGGCCGACGGGATTGTGTAAGTTGAGTGCCCCGTATCGACCTTCCGGGGGTTCGGAAACGAGAAACCGGATCGCCGGTGGCGGGCGCGGGGAACGCCGTGATGGATCCTGTCAGTGGGCGCGCCAGGGATTGGTTTCACACGCCGTTTCAGGTCGGGGTCCGATGCTATGGGTATGCAGAATCTGCTGGTGATGGGTACGGGCGCGGCGTACATCATCAGCGCATGCGCTTACGCCGCGCATTTTATACGGATGCGGGCCATTGGGGGCTCCCTGGGGTTCTGGAGCCTCATCGCGGGCTGGGTACTGCACAGTACGCTGCTCGCGAACATGGCCGTTGCTACCGGACAGGTTCCCTTGACCAGCCAGGTGCTGCCTTCTCTATGCGCCTGGCTGGTTGTTATTGTCTTTCTTTATCTGGAGTTCGGGACCTGTCGCGGTTCGCTGGGCGCACTGGTGGTTCCCATCGTTGCGGTGTTGCACCTGGTCGCCGCTACCAACCTGACGGGCGCCGAGGGCATGCCAAGAGTGTCGCATACGGGCGGCTGGTTCAAGCTTCATGTATTCGCATACATTCTGGCATATGCGGCGTTTGCCATATCCAGTGTCAGCGCCACGATGTACGTGATGCTGCTGGGTGAAATCCAGAAGAAGCATCTGGGCTTTTTCTACGATCGACTGCCGCCGCTGGATACACTTGACCAGACAAACAACCGTGCCGCGTCTTTCGGCTTCGTCTTCCTGACGGCGGGTATCGTGGCGAGTTCCGTCTGGGTTCACCAGAAGATGTACAGGCTCTGGATCTGGAACGAACCGGCATTCTGGGTGCTGCTGGTTACGTGGGTTGTCTATGCCGGCCATCTTGCAGCCCGAAGGATTGCCGGCTGGCAGGGAAAGCGCGCGGCGCTTATGTCAATTCTGGGATTTGTCCTCGTCGTGTTCACATTTCCCGTCATGGGCCTGCTATTTCCCGGTAAACACGTTCTGGCACAGTAGGTTGAATCGCGTGAGCTCATATGGCCGGCCAATGTGTTGAATATCCGATCTTTCTGGACCTGCGGAACAGGAAATGTGTCGTCGTGGGCGGTGGAACCGTTGCGGAGCGGAAAGCAAGGGGCCTGCTCGACGCAGGCGCCCGCGTCTGGGTGATTGCGCCCGAGATTTCGGATTCGCTGGAGGTCCTGGCTGCAGACACACGGATTCATCTGGTGCGTCGTGGCTTTCATCGAAGCGACGTCGACGGCGCGGCCCTGGCTTTCGCTGCAACGGACACGAGTCCGGTCAACGACGAGGTTGCGCGAGCAGCGGCTGAAAGGGGGGTTCCGGTCAATCGTGCGGACCCGGCGGGCGCGGGAGATTTCGCGGTGCCTTCCACACTGCGCCGCGGTGGGTTACAGGTGGCGGTTTCAACCGGGGCGGCCAGCCCGGCATACGCGCGTATGGTAAGACGGCGTCTCGAGGAGGTCCTTGGGCCGGAACACGGAGGTATGGTGGAATATCTCGCCCGTTTGCGTCCGCGTGTAATGGCACGGTTTCCCGAAAGTCCCGCGCGGCGAAAGGCAGTGTGGGATCTGCTGGTGAACTGGGAGACCGTGGACCTGGTTCGGCGGGAACGGTGGGATGAACTCGACAGGAAAGTAACGGCATGTCTATCGTAGTGGTGGGCTTGAGCCACCGAACGGCCTCGGTGGAAGTCCGGGACCGCGTGTCGGTTTCCGAAAGGAAACACAGGTCCATCCTTGAACGATTGCACGCGCTGGATGCCGTGGTCGAATGCAGTCTCATTTCAACGTGCAATCGTTCCGAAGCCTACGTCGTCACAGACCATCCCGAGACCGCGCGCGCAGGCGTTATCGGCGTATTCGGAAGAATCAGCGGGATCGACGCTGGTGAATTGCGCGGATTCACGTTCACCCGCAACGACCTGGATGCGGTCCGACATCTGCTGTGCGTTGCATCGGGGCTGGATTCGATGATCATGGGCGAGCCGCAGATCGCCGGGCAGGTGAAGGATGCGGGCGCCCGCGCCATCGAAGCGGGAACGAGCGGCGCCGTCCTGAACAGGCTGTTTCGTTCGGCCGTCGAAACATCCAAACGGGCAAGAACGGAGACCGAGATCGCCGACGGCGCAGTTTCGGTCAGTTTCGCGGCAGTGGCGCTTGCAAAGAAGATCCTTGGCAAGCTGGACGAAAGGACGGCCCTGGTACTGGGTGCGGGGGAGATGAGCGAACTGACCGCCAGGCACCTCGTGGACAGCGGGATCGGCCGACTGATGGTGTCCAGCCGGACGTTCGCGCGGGCGCGGGATCTGGCGAAGCGGGTGAACGGGAAAGCGTTGTCCTGGCCGGATGCGATGGATGGACTGCACCGTGCCGACATCGTCATCAGTTCAACCAGCGCGACAGCCCCGATTCTTGAAAGACAACGCGTTGCGCTCGCGATGCAGAAGCGCCGGAATAACGCCATGTTTCTCATTGACATTGCGGTGCCCAGAGACATCGACCCGGACGCGGGATCTCTCTACAATGTATTTTTGTACGATATCGACGATCTGCAGGCGGTCGTGGGGGCGAATATGCGGAAGAGGCGGCGTGAGGCGGAGAAGGCACGGCATATCGTTGACGAAGAGGTGAGGGTTTTTTCCTCATGGTTGAATTCGCTCGACGTAGTGCCCGCCATCGTGGCCATGCGCCGTCGATTCCAGGAACTCCTTGAAGAGGAACTGGAACGGGCCCGGTTGTCGGATTTCTCGGAAATACAACAGGAGAAAGTGGCCGGCCTCCTGAGGCTATACATGAACAAGCTCTTGCACGCGCCGCAGGTCCGTTTGCGGGAAGCCGCCGATTCAGGGGAAGCGCTGACCTATGTGGACGCCCTTGTCCGCCTGTTCGACCTGGATGCGGCCCCGGCCCTCACCGCAGGATCGTCGACGCAGGAAGCACCCGCAGAAAGGGTGCAGAGCGAATGTTGACACGCATTTTGATCGGCAGCCGGGGCAGCCCCCTTGCCCGTTGGCAGGCGAATTGGGCCAGAACGATTTTGCTCAATGCGAATCCCGGCCTAGAAGTACATATCGAGGCGATCAGAACCACGGGAGACCGTGAGCCGGGCGTGCCGGTCGCGCAGATCGGAGGCAAGCAGGTCTTTACCAGAGAGATCGATGAAGCGCTCCTCGATGGACGAATCGATCTGGCGGTACACTCTCTGAAAGACATGCCTACCCGGCTGCCCGGGGGCTTGCGCCTGGCGGCCACCAGCCGCCGCTGGGACGTCCGGGACGCGCTGGTCAGTCGTGCCGGGCACAGGCTCGATCGCCTGCCGGACGGCGCGGTGGTGGGTACGGGCAGCCTGAGGCGACAGGCGCAGTTGCGTCACATCAGACCGGACCTCACGGTCGCAGGGATTCGCGGAAACGTGGATACCCGGCTCCGGAAACTGGATGCGGGCGAAGTCGAGGCGGTGGTTCTGGCGGCGGCGGGTCTGCGCAGGCTCGGACTGGCAGGTCGCGTGAGCGAATTTCTCCCGGCGGAACGGTTCCTTCCGGCTCCAGGTCAGGGTGCGCTGGGTATCGAGATCAGACAGGACGATGATCGCGTCGCGCGGGTGGCGCGCTGTCTGCATGATCGTTCCACTCACTCGGCTGTGCGTGCCGAGCGAGCGATGCTGGATGAACTTGCCGGGGGATGTCAGATGCCGGTTGGCGCGTGGGCGCGGTTGGTCGAGGGGTGCCTCATTGCGGACGGAATGGTGGCCGTCCCGGACGGCGGCAGGATTGTCCGCGCGCGGACAACGGGAGATCCGGACGATTCCCTCGAGCTCGGCAGGAGGCTTTCCGGTCTACTGATCGAGCGCGGGGCGAGGGAGATTCTGAGAGACGTCCTGTAGACCGCGTGTCGGCGTCAACAGGTCACGGGAGGACAGCCGGATCCGTGGCGGTTTGGGATCATCATGGCGAAAGGCGTGGTTTATCTCGTTGGTGCGGGGCCGGGAGATCCCGAACTGATCACAGTTAAGGCCCTTCGCCGTATCCGGAAAGCTGACGTGATTCTCTACGACAGCCTGGCGAATCCGGCGTTGCTGGACGAAGCGCCGCCGGATTGTGAGCGGATTGACGTGGGCAAACGTCCCGGCGCCCAGTCACGACAGCAGGAACGGATCAACCGGCTGATGGTTGAACGGGCGGAGAAAGGGCTGAGGGTGGTACGTCTGAAGGGCGGAGACCCATTCCTGTTCGGGCGCGGCGGGGAGGAGATGGCGACGCTTGAAGATGCGGGCGTCGCATTTGAAGTGATACCGGGAATAACCAGCGCGATCGCCGCGCCGGCATACGCGGGCATTACGGTCACCCGGCGGGGGATCGCGCCGCATGTGACGATTCTAACGGGTCACCGCGAGTCTTTGGACGCGCTCCCGGAAGTAGACTGGCGCGCGTTGGGTCAGCTGGGCGGCACCCTTGTCGTGCTGATGGGCGTACGGAACCGCGGGGAGGTCGCCCGGAGACTGATCCAGGCAGGACGTCCCGCCGATACCCCTGTGGCCGTGGTGCAGGACGGAACGTTGCCCGGTCAGACGACCGTCCGATGTACGCTCGGTACCCTGGCCGGCGTGGAAGTACGCAGCCCGGCCGCAATTGTCGTGGGTGAGGTGGCCGCGTCGGACTTTCCGTGGTTCGAACGGCTTCCTCTCATTGGCAGGCGTATCATGATCACCCGCAGCCGGAATCAGGTCGGGGAGTTGCGCGGCATGTTGATGGGACTCGGGGCCGAGGTCCTGGTGGCCCCCGCAATAGAGATAGCGGACCCGCATGACTGGTCGCCGGTGGATGCCGCAATTGGGGAGCTCGACCGGTTCGACTGGCTTGTTTTCGCCAGCGGGAACGCCATCGAGCGCTTCTTCAGCAGGGTGCGATCGATACATGGAAACCTGAACGGATTGACGGATGTCAGGGTTGCCGTGGTCGGTCGGAAATCCGCGGAAAAGGTCCGCGGACACGGGCTGCACGTGGATTTGTGTCCGTCCCGGCACACGGCCGCCAACCTTGCGGAGCGGTTCGCCGAAGGAAACGTGTCCGGGCTGCGGGTGCTGATTCCCCGAGGGGAAAAGGGACGAAGAACAATACCGGATGCATTGCGCGCGCTGGGGGCGGACGTGCGGGAGGTTATTGTTTACCGGACTCAGAAGCCCCCGGGCATTTCGGATCGGGTCAAGGTACGCCTTCAACGGAAGGAGGTCGACCTGGTAGTTTTTTCAAGCCCTTCTGCCGCATTAAATTGTACGGAACTATTCAAGCAATTCGGAATGCCTGAACTTTCGCGGACGCTCCCCGCTGCCTGTATTGGGCCCACAACGGCAGAGACGGCTCGGAGTCTGGGCTTTTCCGTTGTCGCGCAGGCCGCGGATTGGGAAGTCGGCATCGCCGGCCTCGTCGACTCGATTCAGGATTACTTCGGTGAACTGCAACCGGCGCGGTGAGCCGGCTTCCGACCGGCGTCGTCGCGGCACGACGGAGTTTTCCCGGTGCGGGTTCGCCCGGATGCGCCGGAAGATTCGATGATTCCATGACTGAATCGGGGCGGCGGCGTCCGCCTGTCTCGCGGTACCGGAGACTGTTTCTTGCTTCAATAGGGTTTTTTCCGCGGCATCGCCTTATTTGGCTGTTGACATGGGGTGCTGTACCCCGTAGATTTAACGAAGAAGGCTTCTTGGCGAGGTTTTTCCAAACTCCGAAAGGAGGCGGTATGCGTACAATTCTCGTTTTTCTGGCACTTGCTCTGGCGGGCTCCGCTTCGGCGGGAGAAATGACCGATGGATTGACTATTAACGGCGGTCAGAACTCGTTCGCTCGACTGACGCTGGAGCGGGCGGACGCGCCGGACGCCGAACCCGGTGTCCTGAAGCTGCACGTTACACTTGCCCAGGCCAAAAACCTGAAGGGGTACGGATTCTCGCTGATCTACGACGCGGGAAAGTACGAATTCATCGAAACCAGGGAACTCGACGGCAATCTGCTCTCGTCCCGGTCTGAAAGGAATACGCTCTTTCTGTCCTCCAACCGGACGCCCGGAAAACTGGATATCGGCGCCATGAAGGTCGACGGCGAGGGCGCCAGCGGCGACGGTGGTCTCGTCGAGCTCATCTTTAAAACAACGGAAACCCCGCTCCCAACGGATTTCCAGGTCGCTGAAGGCGTACTCGTCGGGCTCGATGGAAATATCGATATCCTTGCACAGATAGAGATCGGGAACTTGAAACCGTTGCCCGACCGAACGGCCCTGAACCAGAATATGCCGAATCCTTTCAACCCATCCACAACAATCGAGTATCAGATCGCGGAGGCCGGACAAGTCAGGTTGTCCATATATAATCTTCTTGGTCAGGAGGTGCGCATTCTGGTGGACGCGCGCAACGAATCCGGGCACTATACGGCAACCTGGGATGGAAACGACCAATTGGGAAGGCAGGTCGCCAGCGGGATCTACCTGTACCGGCTGCAGGCCCCCAATTTCTCGGCATCCAGGCGGATGATGCTGTTGAAGTAACGTCATCGGCCAGGCGTTGCAATGGTTGAAACTGTTTCAGGATTTCCGGTACGTCCCGATCGCGAGCAAAAAAGGGCCGGTCAAGGCGGGAAAGTCCGCCGACGAGAGGCGAGCAAGCGCAGCCTCGATCTCGTATTCGGGTGGATTTGATGACCAACGCTGACCGGCCTGCCTGCAGCGCAGTACGCTGCGCAGGCGGGCGCTTTTGCAGCCGTGCGAAAACCGCTGGGAATTTCAGGACAGCTTCCAAGGGTCGTCTCTCTGCCGGAGACGGCCTTTCTTGTTCTTTCCGGTCGGAACCATATGGCGCCGGACTTCAGCAGCCGGCTAGAAGGAGGAGTAGCGGTCACTATGTACCATTCCGCGGTGCGGGAAATCTGCGGTATTGTGCTGGCGGGCCTCTTGCCGTGGCTTCCCGGACCCGTTGCGGAGGTCTTCGGAAGCGATGTAATCAGGGCTCGCGCAGGAGACTCCGGAGACTCCGGAGGTCCCGTTAAGGTCGAACTGTTCGTGATGGCGCACTGTCCTTACGGGATGCGGGCGGAAGCTGCGCTCGCACCGGCCGTCAGGGCATTTGGCGACGGCATCGATTTCCGCCTGCATTTCATCGCCCAGGAGGCCGGAAAGGAACCCGTGTCGGCCGGGCCGCTCAGGCCGCTCCGCAGCCGCGGTGAATCCTGCGAATCCAGCACCGTATCCGGTACCGGTCGATTCCTGAGTCTGCATGGCGACGCTGAGGTGGAGGAGGGAATCCGGCAGGTCGTGATGATGCATCTGTATCCGGACAGATTCTACGACTATATTCTCGACAGAAATGAAAACATGGAGTCTCCGGATTGGCACACCAGCGCCGGGCGGGCGGGAATCGATGCGGACCGGGTGGCGGAAATGGCCTCTGGCACAAAGGGCGAGACGCTTTTCAGCGACAATATCCGGAGGGCGAATCAACTGGGTGTCAAAGCGTCACCTACGCTTTACGTGAACGGCGTGGAGGTCAAGGGTGGAATCGAAACGCAGGGTCTGGCGCGCCGCATCTGCGGGCTGGACAGTCTGGCGGGGCCCTGTGCTGCTGTGCCGGTTTGCGGAACGGACCGCGATTGTGTGTCAGCGGGACGGGTGGGTGTCTGCGTTAACCCCGGTACGCCCGCGGCGTCGTGCAGATTCAGCGATCCGGTTGTCTTCCGGATGACCGTCTTGAACGATACCCGATGCGGCCTCTGCGACCCGAAATTGTTCGTCCGGTCCACGCGAGAATTGTTCCCCGGCGTGGACGTTCAGACGCTCAACGTACATTCCCGGCAGGGGAGGAGGATGGCGGACCGGTTTCAGGTCGACCGGGTGCCGGCGTTCATCCTCGATCATAGTTTCGCAAAAACCGCCCGTTTTCAACGATTTGCGAAAGCCGTCTATCCGATTCACGAAAGTTTTATGCCAAAGCCTGTACTCGTGCCGGTGTCCCGCCTTATGGGCAGGAAGGCGGACCCGGGCCGAATGGACTTCTTCTTCGCGGGAACGTCGCCGGCGACGGCACGAATCGTTGGAGGTCTGGAGTCCTGGCTGGACGCCGTCGATGCCCCGGAACGCCTGCGCCTGCATCCGATGGGGCAGGATGAAGACGCGTTTTCCGGCTTGTGTGTCCGGCAGATCTATCCCGACAGGTACCGGGCCTTTGCAATGTGCGTGTTCCGCGGCGCCTCGAAACACGGGATCAAGGAATCTTACATCGCCTGTCTGAAACAGCAGGCGATCGACGTCGAACGCATCCGGCGCTGCGCCGCCTCCGACGGCGATGCCCTGGCTTCGCGGTCCCGGGTTGCGGCGGGTAGAGCGGGAATCGACGTGTCGATGAATCCTTCTTTATTGCTCGACGGACGATTCGTCGTCACGAGCAGGATGCTTCCCCAGGCCCGCGAATTGTTCTACAGGCTGAACCCTGAGCTTCTGGATCGAGACAAGGCATATATGGAGAGGAAGGATAAGTGATCCCCATGGAGGCCTCAGACCATGCATGGCGTACGCAGCGCCGCATTGCCGGCGCTCTGGCTGGCGCTTTGCGCCGGATGTAGCGCGGATTCAACGGACGGACGGAAGGTGTCGGCGGATGAGGAGGCGCGGTTTCTCATTATGCGCAGGAAGATGGTAAAAATACAGATCGAACGTCGTGGGATCATGGAACGGCGCGTGTTGAATGCACTGCTCGGAGTGCCGCGGCACCTGTTTGTGCCCGAACACCTCAGGGAACGCGCATACGACGACGGCGCACTGCCTATCGGCGAAGACCAGACGATATCTCAGCCGTATATTGTGGCGAAAATGACTGAATTGCTGAACTTGAAGGGCGACGAGACCGTACTTGAGGTGGGAACCGGGTCGGGCTATCAGGCGGCCGTTCTGGCAAAGCTCGTGCGTGAGGTATATACCATCGAAATCGTGCCATCGCTTGCCCGGCAGGCGGAAGAGCGACTCCGGGACATGGGTTACGACAACATCAGCGTTCGCCTCGGCGACGGGTACCGCGGTTGGGAGGAACATGCTCCCTTCGATGCGGTTATCGTGACAGCGGCGCCCGACCATGTTCCGCCGAGACTCGTCGAACAGCTTCGTGAGGGAGGGCGCATGGTGATACCCGTCGGCACCGACAATCAATACCTGACGCTGCTTGTCAAGGAGCGGGATGGCGTGAAGAAAGAGCGGGTCATACCCGTCCGTTTTGTTCCGATGACGGGAGAGGCGCAGACGAGGGAGTGAGAAGCTGTTTTAAAATTACCGGTGAGTTCCCGAGCGCGAGCGAAAAAGTGGCGGTCAAGGCGGGAAAACTCGCCCATATTTGTCTATACGGGTTTGACCAACGCCGACCGGCGCTTTTGCAGCCGTGCGAAGACCGCTGGGAATTTTAAGACAGCTTCCAAGGAGGAACTTACTTGATCACAATCTGGGGTGTAGGTATTTCGCTGGTGTTCCTGCTGTGTTATCTCGGTCAGTCCGTTTCTTCCGGAATGGAAGGGCGGCGGGCCAAACTGCTCCAATGGTCGTGCTGGCTTGTGGCAAGCACGGCGATGCTATTCTGTTATCTGCTCACTCGTTCAATTCCGCAATGAATTATCGGGAGATAAAACGGCACCTGGACAAACCGGATGCCGTTTTTGATTGTGAATCCATTTTGCGCGCCCGTGACTACGTCGTACTCAGATATGTGAATGCGGAGTCCGGACGGGTGGGGGATCTGGAGATTCACGCCGGGTCCGTAACGTACGGATTCTACAGGCACGGATCGGGGTTTGTATTGTGGAAGATGTGCGATCCGGAAGGCAGGTTGATCGGGCATCTCTTCCACGTATGCAGGGACCTGAAGGTTGGCGATCACCGCGTGGACTATGTCGACCTCATGCTGGACCTCTGGTTCGATCCAACAGGTCGGCTTACGGTTCTCGACCGGGACGAGCTGGAGGCCTTCCGGCAGCGCGACGGCCTGAGCAGGCAGGATATGGAATGGATCGCAAGGCAGGAATGTACAATAACCAGCCACTCTGCCAGGATTCTGGATGACTTCGACGGCATTCTTGCCCTGGCGCGGGTCGGCTCAACCTCCGGGTGAAATCCTTGCGCCTGAGGACAGCGCCTGGCAGGTTCTTTTCAGATATTCCCGGAAGGATTCGCCGATATCGGGGTGGGTCAGGGCGAACGAAACGGTCGTCTGAAGATACGAGAGCAGGTCGCCGACCGTGTGCCAATCTCCTTCGACCGCACACGCGTAAACGGGGCGGGATTGAACCATCAGTTGAATGGCATCGGTGAGCTGGTACTCGCCGCTGCCGGCCGGCGTGATGCGATTCAGAAAATCGAAGATGTCGGGCTCGAAGATATACCGACCGAGGCAGGCGAGATTCGAGGGCGCCCGTGCCGGATCCGGTTTTTCCACCAGGCCCTTGACCAGGCTTGCCCCATTGATGGATTCGGCCCGGACCACGCCATAACTGCCAACAAGTTCCCTCGCCACTTCTTTAACCGCCAGAATCGGCGCCTCGAGTCTGGAATACGCGTCCGCCAACTGGCCGATACACGGAGTTTCGGATACAACCAGATCGTCTCCGAATAACACGGCGAACGGCTCGTCGCCCACGTGTCTGCGGGCTTTGAGGACGGCGTGACCGGTTCCCAGGAGTTCTCTCTGTCGAAGATAGTGGATGTCGGCAAGTTGTTCGATGCGTTCAAGGGTTGCCAGCATCGAGCGGTCGTCCCGCTTCGCAAGGGCGTCGTGGACCTCGACGTTGCGGTCGAAGTGATCTTCTATCGCCCTTTTTCCCCTGCCCGTGATGATCAGAATGTCTTCGATGCCGGCTTCGACCAATTCTTCGATGATGTACTGTATGGCCGGTTTGTCGACGACAGGCATCATCTCTTTTGGCAGGGCTTTGGTGGCCGGCAACATCCGGCTGCCGTGGCCGGCAGCCGCGATTACCGCTTTGCGGATATTCAAAGACGACCTCCGTTGTGGCGCGATAGATGAGTAAGTGCTTAACATATATCGGGTTAAATAAGGAATGTTGCTGGTTTTTTGTCAAGTGGATTCTGACTTTCCCGCCGCCTGAACCTGGCCTGCAAAGCGCTTGACATCGGGCGGGCAATGGTTTATTTTCCATGGCCGAGTCACTTGTCTCCCCGTCCCGCCGCCGTTCCCGCCGGCGGGTGACTTCCCGCTTTTCTACATCTTCCCCGCCGAATCGTCTGTTGCAGAGTCAGCCATCGGAATGAATCCCCGTGTCGCAACGTGGAACAGCGATCCCACCCGGAAGGAATGCCGTATATTGCCTGGGCGTACTCGCCTCGGGGGGAGGGACGAATCTGCAGGCGATACTCAACCGGAGCGCTTCGGGACGGCTCGCGGCGCGCGTGGGCGTTGTCATCGGCAACAATAGCAGGTCCGGGGCGCTTGCCCGGGCAAGGCGGGCCGGCGTTCCCGCGATTCACCTCAGCGGGAGGACGCACCCGCAACCCGGTTCCCTCGACCGTGCGATCGCTGAAACGCTCAGGTCGCACTGCGTCAACCTGGTGGTTCTTGCGGGCTATATGAAGAAACTGGGCCCGGCGACGCTCAAGATGTACAGGAACCGTATCGTTAATATACACCCCGCGCTTCTTCCGGCATTCGGTGGCAAGGGTATGTACGGGGAACGTGTCCACAAAGCCGTTGTTCGCAGCGGCGCACGGGTCTCCGGTGCGACCGTACATCTCGTGGACGAGGAATACGACACAGGTCCGATCATTCTGCAGCGAAGGATCCGCGTTGCGCCCGACGATACGCCGGATTCCCTGGCACGAAGGGTACTCACCGTAGAGCACGAGTTGTATACTGAAGCGATCCGCCTGTTCGCGGAGGGAAGAGTCAGGGTCGATGGCGGGAAGGTTCGAATACTGAACTAGAGTCCGTGGCGGCGGACCGATTCTCGGCATTTGACTGTGTCGCGCCCAACGGTATACCCGGCAAAGGCGCCATTCTGACGGAGATGTCCCTGTTCTGGTTCGAAGAGACCCTGGATAAATATCGCGACGTTCGAGATCGATTGCTCGGTTAACCCGTTAGCAGTCCGTTGAAAAAGCCCATCCGGGCTGCGGCCGGCCCTTGCGGTCGAAAACCTTCGCTGCGCTTCCTCGCCGAATCGCAGGATGGGACTCGGTTGCGCGCCTTGTCTTCGACCACAATGGCAATCTATTTCCGGGGCGGAACACCAAGCCTCGCCTGCCTGCCAGAACTTCACTGGCATGCCTGCAGAGCGACTTTATCAACGGACTGTTAGGGATCGAATCGCTATGGCTTTTTTTCTTTCCAGACTGCTGTCCAACGACATCGGTATCGATCTGGGTACGGCCAATACCCTGGTTTATGTCAAGGGGCAGAATATCGTGGTCGACGAGCCTTCAGTGGTGGCGCTGGATCGCAATTCCCGCAAACCACTTGCCATTGGCTCCCACGCCAAGCAGATGATGGGGCGCCAGAACCCCGATATCGATGTCATACGTCCCCTGCGGAACGGTGTCATCGCCGATTTCGACGTGACGGAAGAGATGCTTCGGCATTTCATCCGCAAGGTTCAGAAAAACAGGCTTCTCGTACGCCCGCGGATCGTGATCTGCGTGCCTTCGGGGGTGACTGCCGTTGAAATGCGGGCGGTCAGGGAATCCGCGGAGCGCGCGGGCGCCCGCGAGGTGTATATCATTACGGAGCCAATGGCTGCGGCCATCGGTATCGGCCTGCCCGTTGAAGAGGCGGTGGGGTCCATGGTCATCGACATCGGTGGCGGTACCACCGAAATCGCGGTGATTGCCCTGTCGGGTATCGTGACCTCGAGATCAATAAAGATCGCGGGCGACGGGATGAACCAGGCCATCATGACAATGCTCAGACGAAAACACAACCTTCTGGTCGGAGAACGGAGCGCGGAGCAGATCAAGTGTGAAATCGGTTCCGCCGGCGATCTGGACAGCGAATTCCAGCATCCGTGCAGGGGCCTGGATACGGTCTCCTTTATCCCGAAGACAATCATCATCGATTCCGTGCAGATTCGGGAGGCGCTGAACAGTACGGTGAGTTCTATT
Organism: Candidatus Latescibacterota bacterium; assembly: GCA_965116875.1. Lineage (GTDB taxonomy): Bacteria > Latescibacterota > UBA2968 > UBA2968 > JAAXHE01. The sequence goes on along the minus strand of OZ220733.1, from coordinate 4,872,764 downwards.
CTGGAAGCCGTGCGGCAGACCCTGGAGCAGACGCCGCCCGAACTGGCAGCCGATATTCTGGACAGGGGAATCATCCTCACGGGCGGCGGGGCGCTGCTGCGCGGACTGGATCGCAGGCTGATGGAAGAAACGGGCCTGCCCGTTATCGTAGCGGACGACCCGCTAACCTGTGTTGTCCGCGGTACCGGACGTGTTCTCGAGAATATCGACCTGTATCAGAAAATGCTATTGTAGTCCACAATGGTTTGGATGACCGATGCAGTGGCTGTTTGTTTTTTTGCGCGGGCACCGTGCCTATGTCGTGCTGGGCGTGGCTGTCCTTGTGTCGTTCAGTCTCATGGCGCTTGGCCGATCTGAAAGTGTGGCGATGGCAAGGGGCATCGCCACCGGACTGATGAAGGCCGGGCACGGTTTGTTTACATGGCCGATGGAACTCTCCAGGCTTCGCCATGAGAATCGTGTTCTGCGGGACCAGAATCTGCGCATCTCGCTCGAATTGCTGGAACTCCGTGAAGCGCGAATGGAGAATCTCAGGCTTCGAGCGTTGCTCGACTTTCGTACAAAGGCGGAAGGCATCTACCTGGTGGCAAGGGTGGTCGCCAGGGACCCGAACCGCATACTGAACACGGTACTCCTGGATATGGGTGCGGCGGACGGGGTGGGGAAACGCATGCCGGTGGTAACCGCGGACGGGCTCGTCGGACGGGTACTCGAGGTTCACCCGCACACTTCCGTGGTTCAGTTGTTGCTGGATCGAAATTGCAGGGTGAGCGCGATCGTGCAGCGCGATAAACGGACCTCGGGCATCGTGACGTGCGAAAACGGCAACTTTTTTCTGAGACATGTGTCGGTACGCAGCGAGGTGTCAGAGGGCGACAGGGTGATCTCCTCCGGTTTGGGCGGTGTTTTTCCCAAGGGTCTTCTAATCGGTATGGTCTCACGCGTGGGTGAACGCGATCAGGCGCTTTTCAGGGAAGTCCAGTTACGTCCCAGCGTCGATTTTTTCAATTTGGAGGAAGTCTTCGTCCTGAAATCCGTGGATGTGGTGGATGCCAGACCGGGTTGAGCGCACCATGCGCGGCGCTACCGGGCGGCGCGCCGCTTTACCCTTGCTAGGAACGGAGGGCTTTCTTAATTTCCCTGAGGCGTTTGGCTTCAGGGGTTTTTTTATAGTTCGTATCCAGTGGAAAGCAACCCGATATCATCCCGTTCCTGGGAGCGGTCGTGCAGTCACTGAACGTCCGACAGATTACCCTGGTGTTTAATTCTCCTTTCCTGAGTACGTCCAGAGGAAGCTGTGGATAGGAAAGGACCATCCTGCCCAGGCCGATAAAGTCGACCTGTTGATTGCGAACGAGCGCTTGAGCGACGTGCGGCAGGAATTCCTGAAGGTAAGAATAGCCTGTACCCACCACAATCAGGTCGGGATGCCGTGCCTTGATCCGCCGAACCACGTCAATCTGGCGCGCGACGCCAACGAGGGGATCTTCAGGAGGCTGGTATCCGTCTGAGGGCGGATAATACGCGGGACGCTGAATGTGGGGGTTGTAATACGGGCTGCCGGCCGAAAGATTGACCAGTTGTATGCCCAGACGTTCGAGTAAGTCGAGAAACTGATAGGGTTCGGTGAGGTCTGGTACCACGGGATTTTTGGGATTGGCGCCGAATCCGAATGCATAAGGCAGACAGTGGTCGAAGTCTTCCGGTACGCCGGCGCCCTTTCTGGAACCGTCAGACCGTTTCGGGTCCGGCCGGAACGGAACAAAGTCAAACGCGCTCAGTCGCACACCAATCCGGAGATCCGGAGCGACGGCCCGGATGCCCTGTACAATCTCACGGAGAAATCGGGTCCGGTTTTCGAGCGTGCCTCCGTAGGGACCGTCGCGTGTGACGGCGCTCAGGAATTCGTGTCCCAGATAACCGTGGCAATGTTTGACGTCCACGAACTGGTAGCCCAGATCAGCCGCCATTCGCGCGGCTTTCACGTAATCGTCTATAACGGATCGTATCTCCGCATCTGACATCACGGGGTGCTTCGGTCCCAAACCGAATCTGGAGTCCAGGATGGGGTGCCTGTACAGGATTCTGGGTTCCATCCCGCTTTCGTGCGTGGGCCGGCAGAACCGTCCCGAGTGCGTGAGTTGCAGACCGACAACCAGATCGTCCGTGCCGCCAACGTGTTGTCGATGGGCTGCTCGAAGGATCTCCAGCAGTTCGGCGAGGCCGCGGCGGGTGTGTTCCGCCGCGTACAGCTGGTTGGGGTTTGCACGGGCCTCGGGTCGAACGGCAATCGCCTCCCCTCCCCAGATCAGTTTTGCTCCGCTGAGTCCGAAATGGCGCCACCGGCGGCGGGTGTAATCCGAAGGATTTCCATCGGTGAGCCCGTCCCATCCTTCCATTGGATGGATTGCAAACCGATTGCCGATGGATTCCGGGCTGAAAGGGAAGGGTTGTGCGAGTGGAGAATCGGTCGCTGTGAGGATGTCCCTGTCGGATGGCAACGCCAGGCAGAGGTCCTCGAGGCGTTTCTGAAAAGCCTCGATGGTCTTCAGATGTCCAATGCGGACGATGTCTCCACCTTGCATGAGACAATCCCTGTTGCGGGTTCCCGTGGACTCGCTTCGCCGGAATCCGGGCGTTCACCCGTTGCATCGGCGTCGTTTCCGGTGTTTTTCCGAATTAAACCGGTGCGGGCGCCGGTTCGCGCGGTCTGTTTGTCGCCCCGGAAGGGCCAATGGAAACCGGGCGGACATCCCCCCTGTTGCCGCCGGCACACGCGGGTTTCCAAATATAGTGAATCACCGATGACGGCGCAAATTATCGATCTCAACGGGAGGTGGGCATGACGTTGGCGCACGGCACCAGAGTCTGGCGGTCCCGCCGGGATTTCGTGGCGTGTACAGGCAGGGGAATCTCCGTCCCTGGAAACACCGTCCTGCTCCGGCGCGGCGTTACGGTCGCGGACGAAATGGGCAATTGCAGTACGAACGATCGGGAAGAGATTTTCGGGCTGCGGCAGGCCCGCAAGTCGTTTCTCATCCCGTCAGTGGATGCTTCCGGCGCGCTTCTCTGTCCGTACCTCCTTTGTGACCGGGCCGACGGTGGGATGGAGGTCCTGGTAAACGGTCATTCGCTGAGGGTCGGCTGGTCGGGTGACCGCGAATACTGGCAGGACCGGTGGCGGCCGCTGGAGATTTCCGCCGGCTGGCTCAGGGAGGGTCGCAACGAGGTGATTTTCAGGGCCCTCGGCGACGCCGTGTGGACACTTCTGGTGGAGGAGAGTGTTCAGCCGGGGCGAAGCGCCGTAAGCGACGACGGCGGTCAGACCTGGCGTACGGAGTCTATGGGCGTCAATGACCGCGCCCGCGGGGAGTACATGGTCCGGCTCTGGCTGGACCAATTTGTCGCATCGGGCGAAGTCTGTTCCAATGCCGTGGATTTGCTCGGGCTTGTTTCGGAGGGCGGGATTGCCGCCGCGGGCCGCGTGGACGAGATCCGGTTGTCGGCCGACGTCCGGACGCCCGAGGGTTGTTCCGCGCGACTGCAGTGGCGTGGCGGATCGTGTCCGGCTTACTGCCCGAAGACCTGGACGGCGTGGGCGCCGGCATCCGAATCAATCGTTCCGGGCGGCGCCGTCCGGTTCTTGCAGTGGCGTATCGTCCTGCAGACCGATCAGCCGTCGCAGACGCCTGAGGTGGTGGCAGTATCGCTTGCGGTCACGTCACGGGCTGCCAGGCCGGCGGCCCGCATCGTCGGTTCCCAAAACCCTGCGCTGGTTCGCAGTTCCTACCGGTTTTCACATCTGCCGGCGGATTCAAAACGGGGACGGATCCTGAGGGATCGCTGGAAACTCGACGATGTCATCCGTCCCGCGAAATCCGAGTTCGAGGCGTTCCTTCATCTGCGGCAGTGGGTGAGGGAGCAATGGGAGGACGGCTGGAACATGGGTGACATCGACTTCTGTCCTCCTTGGGACGCCATGGTCATACTGAGTCTCGCAAGCCGTAAGCTGAGCCTCGGAATGTGTACGCACTATGCGACCGTGATGTCACATTGCGCCGCGGCGCTGGGATTCACAGCGCGCACCCAGATCATGCGTTCACACTGCATCAACGAAGTCTGGTCGAACGAGCACGGCAAATGGGTGGCCATGGACGTCGGCGGAGATTCCAACGACGAGACGAAATTCACGTACCACTTCGAACGCCGGGGGGTGCCGCTCTCGGCGCTGGAAGCGCACCGCGCGTGGGTGGAACAGGATTTTGCAGACGTAGGAATCGTCCCGGAGCCGCCGCCATCGATTGCCGGGAGATTTCAGGTGAAGGAGCGCTTGCGGTTGTTCGAACGGTTCATGATCTCCCTTCGGAACGACGAACTGGAAACCATGGGGCCGGGAGAGCCAGAGCATGGAAAGATCTCCTACCATTTTAACAGATATCTGTTCTGGCAGGACGCGGACACCACGCCGTTGCCCTGGTTCTCCGAACGTACGGAGCGTCCGGGAGACCTCTACTGGACGCTGAATCGGGCCGAGATTCACCTTCAGCAGGCAGACGAACCGGATACGCTTCGCGTGATGCTGGATACGGAAACCGCGAATTTGAGGGGATTCGAAGTACGCATCGATAGCGGGATCTGGCAGGAAAGAGCGGAGTCCGCCTTCGAGTGGCGCCTGAACGGGCAGGTGAACACGCTGTCCGTGAGGCCCGTGAACGCATTCGGACGCCGCGGAGCGGAGAGTTCCGTCGTCGTCCGGGCGTTCGGCCCAACGGGCTGACCGTTCGCAAACAGACGGAGGTTGCATGGGAAGAGTCGCAATTGAGAATTACGGTTCATCCATGGTGCGCCCCGGTGATTTCGATGCGTTCTGGACCGACGTGGTCGATTCCGCGGAGCGAATTCCCCTGAACAGTTCCGTGGAACACAGCTCGCTGCGGTCCACCCCCGAAGTGGACGTTTTTGACGTCCACTTCGACAGTATCGACGACGTCAGGATCGCGGGCTGGTACTGCCTGCCTGTGAGACGCGAGAGGACGCTGCCCGCGATCCTCCATGTTCCAGGGTACATCGGGGAACCCCGTTTGCCAAAACAGGAAGCCCTTGAGGGGTACGCGGTTTTCAGCGTCGCACCGCGGGGAAAACTCAGGAGCAACGGACAGTTCAATCCCGGATATCCAGGGCTGTTGACGCACAACATCGTGGACCGGAATACCTACTCCTATCGCGGGTTTTATATCGATGCCGTGCGCGGATTCGACTTTATGGCGGGCAGGGAGGAGGTGGATTCAGAGCGGATCGGCGTGACCGGAAGCAGTCAGGGCGGCGGGTTGACGCTTGTGGTTGCCGCGCTGAGAAACCCGAGGGCCGGGGCCGCGGGAGCGCCCTATCTGTGCGGATTCATGGACGCGATCCAGCTCACACATACCTATCCCTATCAGGAAATACGCGACTATCTGAGGCTGTATCCCGAGAGGGAGGCCGCTGTAAGGCAGACGCTCGGGTATTTCGACGGGATTCACTTCGGACCGCTGATTTCGTGTCCGATCATCGTCAACGTGGGTCTGCAGGACAATATCTGTCCACCGGAAACCGGGTACGCGGCTTTCCGCGCAATCGCGTCGAGCAACAAGCGAATGTATGCCTACGACGGCCACGGACACGATGCGGGCGCCGTGGAGCACGGCGCCGTGATACGCGCATTTTTCGAGAAACATCTGAAGAATCACCCTTGACTGCGAATCCCGGAGGCCGGACTTCAGCTGCCCTCCAGGATCACGGAGAACGCGTCGATGCACGATCACTTCCAACCGACTACGTCCAGGCCCGATGATTTCGATGCGTACTGGAGTCGCACGATGGAAGCGCTGGACGCCACCCCGATGGCGCCCGAGGCGGAAGTCATGCCGATCCGGTGTACCGATTTCTCAACGACATACGGTGTGCGTTTCACGGGCATCGGGCCGTACCGGCTGTTCGGCTATCTGAGTATCCCCCACGGGGAGGGTCCATTTCCGGCACTGGTGTATTTCACGCGTCTGCAGAGCGTGGTGGAGCCGCTTCCGCAGGGAGACGCAATCGAAAAGCAGGGCCGTTTCCTGGTTTTCGCGATGGCGGCACGGGGACAACGCAACGCCGACGTACCCTATTCCGCGTCGTTCCCCGGGCTGTTCGTGGACGGCATCGAAGACCCCGAGGCCTACGTCCTGCGAGGTATCGTGGCCGACTGTTGCCGTGCGATGGACTATGTGCTCACCCGCCCGGAAGCGGACCGGAAACGAATCGTGGGGATCGGACAGAACGAGATGCCGCTGCTTGCCGCGGCGCTACGCGGCGGAATGACGCACGTTGTCGCTTCCCCGTCCTTCTTCTATGGCACGATGGACCGGGCGGAGGGAACGGACAGCTATCCGCTGGAAGAGGTCAACGAGTACCTGCGCCAGTTCCCTGACCGCCGCGACCGGGTCGCACGCACGGTTTCCTATTTCGACCCCCTGTTTTTTGTTCCGGGGATCACAGTGCCGACCCTGCTCTGGGGCAGCCGGCGGTTGCTCGGGGCGATGGTCCACGCCATGCCGGGCGCCGCGGAGGTCCGCAACTCGGAGCACTCCCGCTACAAGGATGGCGTCTTTCAGGAGCGTTGGATCGCGCGCCATCTGGGACTGAAGGACGTTATTCTGCCCGCCCACTGGCAGTAGTGCGACGGGCCGCACAGGGATGCCGGACGCGGGTTTCGGATTTCAGGAATACAATCGGGGCACGGAACAATGGATATCGGAAGGATCAGGTCGGACTTTCCGGCATTGGATACCTTCGTCTGGTTCCAGAACGGGGGCGTGAGCATTACCCCGGCGCCCGTGGCGAAGGCGCATATCGGACTGATGCGGGAACTGTGGGAACGCGGTCCAATGCACATTGCCTTTCCGGACGAGGAATATCCCCGTCGCGAGCGGACCCGGGAGAAGCTGACGTCGTTTTTCGGCGTTACGCCCGGCGACCTGGCCCTGATGCGTGGCGTGAGCGAAGCGTTTCAGACCGTCATACGCGGCCTGGACTGGCATCCCGGTGACCGCATCCTGATCTCGGAAGAAGAGGAGGTGGCGCTGCTGGTGCCCTGCCTGCATTTGCGCGACCTGTACGGCGTTGTCGTGGACAAGGTACCTCTGGCGGACGATCCGGACGAGCAGGTGGAGGCGGTCGTCACGCGAATCACGGAGCGCACGCGGCTCATCGGGCTGAGCCATGTCATTTCCGAAACCGGGTACCGTCTGCCCGCCGAACGGATCTGTGCCGCGGCAAGGGAGCGCGGCGTTATCAGTTTTCTGGACATGGCGCATTCAGCTGGGTTGTACCCGATCGACCTGAACGGACTCGGCTGCGATTTTGCCGGAATTCTCTCCTACAAGTGGATGTATTCGCCTTACGCCGCAGGGGCCCTGTACGCGAGAAAGGACAGCAGGGATCGGATCCGCGTTACCTATGCCGGCGGGCGCGCGCAGGCGTGGGTGGACTTCCGGGAAGATCGATTTGCACTCAAGGAAAGTTCGGAGAGGTTTGAATTCGGGCCATGGTCCTGGCCGCTTGTTCATGCGTGGGGCGTTGCGGTGGAATACCTTACGGGCATCGGACTCGAGGCGATCTGGGCGCGCACCGCGTCGCTGACAACCCGTTTGAAGCAGGGGTTGACCGAGATTCCGGGCGTCAGGCTGATCACGCCCGTGCGCCCCGAACAGTCTGCCGCCCTGGTCGCATTCAACCTGGATGGATGGCAGCCTCCGGACGTAAGGGATGCGCTGAGGAGACGCTGGCGCATCGTCGTCAAGGCGTTCGACACAACGCGGCGCGGACTCCGCGCCAGCGTTCCTTTTTTCCTTCTCGAGGAGGAGATCGACCTGCTGCTTTGTGCGTTGTCCACTCTGGCCTCGGATGGTCCGGGGCGATCGGCAAAGGGCGAGTAGGCGATTCAGGACGTTCAACCGCGCGATTGTGCACGGCGTTCCGCACCCGCGTCGTCAGAAAAGGAAACACTGGAGGGTATGAAATGGGAGAGGGAACCGTCAGGATGGTGGTCCCGGGAGACGATCCCGTGATGATCGCCGGGTCCGGTCACCTGGACCGCCTCGCGCCATACGGACAGGTGGTTTTGTACGACTCGAGGCCGGAGTCGACCGCTGAGAAAGTCGAACGCGCGCAGGGTGCGGGCGTCATCATAAACACGCGGGGGGTCGTTACCTGGGGCCGGGAGGAATTCGAACGGTTGCCCGGTCTGCGGATGATAACGAGTTGCTCGATCGGCACGGACATGTTCGACCTCGACGCTGCCCGCGACCACGGGATCGTGATCTGCAATCAGCCTGGACGGACGGCGCCGGTGGTGGCCGAGCACATGTTCGGACTGATGTTCGCCGCGGCGAAACGCGCGGCGTATTTCACGAAACGCATGCAGGCGGGCGAGTGGCCCAGGATGGACGGCATCTACCTCCAGGGCAAGGTACTGGGCATTGTGGGCGCTGGAAACAGCGGGGCCGAAATGGCCAGGCTCGGGCGCGCGATCGGGATGGAGGTCATTGCGTGGACGTACCATCCGTCTGAGGAGCGGGCCGAAAGGCTGGGCGTGCGTTTCGTAGCGCTGGATGAGTTGCTTTCGAAGGCCGACGTCGTCAGCATGCACGTGGCGCTGACTGACGACAGTCGCGGTATGATCGGTTCGCGGGAATTCTCACTCATGAAAGACAGCGCGATTCTGGTGAATGGCGCCAGGGGGCCGGTGGTCGACACGGATGCGCTCGTTGCCGCGCTCCGGACCGGACGTCTGGCTGGCGCAGCCATCGACGTGTACGACGAAGAGCCGGTACCGCCGTCTCATCCGCTGCTGACCTGCGAACAGGTGGTGTTGACGCCTCACTGCGCCGATATGACCCCGGAAGGGGTCGATCTGCTGAACGGCGGCGCCGTGGACAACGTCATTGCGTTTCTGGAGGGTCACCCGCGCAACCGGGTGACATAGCGTAGACGGAACGCATCGACAGGGGGGAACCGGTATGGACGCGTACGAACCACTGGATCTGTCCGGCATGTGCAACGCCGGACAGGAGCATCTCGGCGAGAGTCGGGACCTTTCTGCCGGCGTCCGGCACTACCAGGGGCTGCCGTTTCTGATCGGTAGCGATGACGCGAAGAAAGCACCCTGTCTGCTGGGTTTCGGCGACGGAATTCCGGACCAGCCGGCATCGATCCAGGTCCGGAAGACGGCGCGGCGGGTCATCGTGGCGCACCGGCTGCTCGATTCGCGGATTCCGGACAACGGTCCGATCGGCGAACGGGTGGCGGAATATCGATTCCATCTTGAAGGCGGCGTTGTCGTTTCGGCGGCCATCCGGGACCGGTTCGAGATCGGCGCCGTACCCGCGTCCGCCGGGCTTCCCTTCGTTGCGGTGCAGGACCGGACCGACGGCATGCTGCCGCGCCACGAGGGACGGTGGGGTGACGCCGGGCGCAGGCAGACCGAAGCGTACCAGGGGAGATCGAGGGATTTTACGCTCTGGGTCTGGGAGAATTCACACCCCGATCGGGTCATCGAACGGCTTGAGGTGATCCCCGCGGGTCCCCGGTTCGTCATCGGCGGCATCACGCTGGGCCACGTCGACGAGCATCCGTTTTCCCGGGAGGCCCCGCGGGAGGTGCTGATCACGCTGCGGGAGCGCGAGGACGCTGAAAATCCGTTCGACCTGGACGTGAAGGTGGACCGGGGTATCGCCACGTACCCCTTTCCGCTGCCGGAGCAGTCGTCGGAATCGTTCCTGAGGGACAGCAGGAAGGGATGGGGGGAACCGCAGAATCCGTCAGGCAGTCCCGCCTATGTCGAGGTGGCCGCGATACCCTCGGCAACCGTCACGGTGACGCAGGGCGACGAGACCCTCGGCGCCGTCAACTGGGGTGAGTTGGAAAAGCAGGGAAGCGTCGAGACCGCGGCATTGAAGGTCGAGGTCGTGAACCGCGGCCGCAACTGGGTGCACACACGCGTGGTGGACGACGAGACGGGGCAATCCGTACCCTGCCGGGTTCACTTCCGGTCTCCCGAGGGGATACCCTACGCGCCGCACGGTCACCATCCGCATGTGAATTCCAACCTGGGTACCTGGCATATCGACGTGGGCGGCGACGTCCGGCTGGGTCAGATTACGTACGCGTACACGGACGGCGCCTGTCAGGGCTGGATGCCAAGAGGCAGGGTCATCGTGGACGTGGCGAGGGGATTCGAATACGAACCGTTACGAACCGCGGTGGAGATCAGACCCGGGCAACGGGAACTGGAACTGCGGTTGAAACGCTGGTGCCGCATGAATGACGAGAGATGGTTCAGCGGAGATTCGCACGTCCACTTTCTCTCCACGCAGGGAAGCCACACCGAGGCGCAGGGGGAGGACCTCAACGTTGTCAACCTGCTGCCTTCGCAGTGGGGCAACCTCTTTACCAGCACCGAGGAGTTCACCGGCAGGGCGAGCGTGTCACCGGACGGGAGCAGCATCGTCTACGTCGGTTCCGAAAACAGGCAGCATTTTCTGGGGCACCTGATTCTGCTCGGTCTGAAAGAGACCGTGATGCCCTGGTGTTCCGACGGTCCGGGAGAAGCGGAGATGGGTGGAACCCTCGAAGTGACGATGTCGGATTGGGCGGACCGATGTCACGCGCAGGGCGGAACCGTCGTCATTCCACATTTGCCCAATCCCAACGGCGAGCCCGCGGCGCTCATCGCCACGGGGCGGGCCGACGCGGTTGAGATGCTCAGGCATACCGCGTACAATCATCACGAATACTATCGTTACCTCAATTGCGGGTACAGGCTGCCGCTTGTGGGCGGCACCGACAAGATGAGCAGCGACGTGCCCGTGGGCATTTACAGGACGTACGTGAGAATCCCGGAAGATGAGCCGTTCACCTACGAAACCTGGTGCAGGAACATGGCCGCCGGACGGACCTTTCACAGCGGGGGGCCGATCATCCGGTTCACGGTGGACGGCCACGAGATCGGCGACACGATGAGGCTCCCGGGTAACGGGGGTACGGTCGAAGCCGTTGCGGAGGCCGAAAGCGTGCTGCCCATCCATACGCTTCAGATCGTACAGAACGGTCGGGTCGTTGCTTCAACGGAGGAGCCCGGAGGTACGCGAAAGCTGCGTGTGAAAGCGGATATCGACGTGGGCGGGCACTCGTGGCTGGCAGCGCGCTGCGGGGGGCCGGGCTATTTCGAAGCGGTCCCGCACCTGGACGGCTGGGGTCGCGGGATCATGGCGCATACCTCACCGGTCTACATTTCCTGTGGCGGCGAATGGTGGATGTTCAATTCTGAAACGGCGAGGTATATGTTGACGCTGGTGGACGGCTGTATCTCATACATGCAACTCAACAGCCGGCAGCACCGGCCGGGAGAGGTCACCCACCACCACGGGGAGGAGGACCACATGGCATACCTTGAGCGGCCGTTTCTGGAGGCGCGGGAGGCCATCCATCGCAGGATGCACCGGCACGGGGTCCCTCACTGAAAGCCGGTCCGGAACCGTCGGCGGGGCGTCGCGAAATGGCGCTATTTTGCCTGCAGATATCCCTCGGCCGCAAGCAGTTCAGCCATGAGAATGGCGCCGCCCGCCGCACCCCGAACGGTGTTGTGGCTCAGGGCGATGAATCTGTAGTCGAACAGGTTGTCATCCCTCAGCCTGCCGAGCGTAACGCCCATGCCGTTCCCCGCGTCCCGGTCCAACCGGGTCTGGGGCCGGTCTTCTTCATCGAAATACGTCAGGAACGGTTTTGGCGACGAGGGCAGCGCGGCCGCCTTCGGGTCCCCCTGGAATTTCCGCCAGGAATCGATGACCTGCTCCCGGGATGGCTTCCGTTCGAACGACACCGACGTGGCAGCCATGTGACCGTCGCTGACGGGTACGCGTATGCACTGGGCTGAAATCGCCGGGCCGCTGGCGTTACGGATTTCACCGTCGTGGATCTCGCCCCAGATCTTCAGCGGTTCCATTGCGCTCTTTTCCTCTTCTCCTCCAATGAAGGGGATAATATTGTCCTCCATCTCCGGCCAGGACCGGAATGTCTTTCCGGCGCCGGAGATGGCCTGGTAGGTGCAGACGGACGCGCGACGGGGTGCGAAGTCCGCAAGCGCCTCAAATGCGGGAACGTAGGGCTGTATCGAACAGTTGGGCTTGACGGCGACAAAGCCGGACCGTGTACCCAGGCGCCTGCGCTGCGCCTCGATGACGGCCACGTGTCCCGCGTTGATCTCGGGCATGAGCATCGGCACGTCGGGAGTCCAGCGGTGGGCCGAATTGTTGGACGCAACAGGCGTTTCCCGTCTGGCATAGGCGTCCTCGAGACTGCGGATGTCCTCTTTTTCCATATCCAGCGCCGAACAGACGAAATCGGCCTCGCCGGAAATTGCGTCGACTTCGTTGACGTTCCTGACCGTCAGACCGGCGATATCGGCCGGAATGTCAGAGTCGAGTGTCCAGCGGCCAGCGACCGCTTCACGGTACGACCTGCCCGCGGACCGCGGGCTGGCCGCCACCACAGAGACTTCAAACCAGGGATGGTCTTCCAGGAGTGAGACAAAACGCTGACCGACCATGCCGGTGGCGCCCAGAACGCCTGCTTTGAGTTTTTTCATTTCCGTTCCTTCTGTGAGTGAGGGTTGTCGGCGGCACAAAAACAGCCGGCATGTCCAGAGGTAGAGACATCGCCGGCTTCGACCGATCCGGGCCACGTCGCAAGAGAGCGCTCCACGGGACGCTGTTTCCCGTGACAGTCCGCTGGATCTTATCCAGCAGCCCAGCCCGTTCATCCCGGCGGCGGGAGTCTCGGGCTTCGGCAGGTTTGCCCTTTGGTCCGGCAGTTGTGGGTCCGCCGTCCACTGCCGGCTACTCATGCAAACCCGCGCCTCTACCCTTGCAGCGGAGGAAAAATATACAAACGCGGACTTTTGTCAAGAAAAAGTGTTGAGAAGTCCCCTGTCATCGTGTTCGGTGTGCGGGAGTCGCGGGTGAAGTCGCGCCGTCGGTACTGCGGCTGCGCCCCAGCCCTTTTCCCGTCCGCAGTACGGTTTTCAACGCGAGATACCTGTATCAACCTCAATTGAACGATATTGTATCGTGTTTTATTGACATGGCCGTTGTGTCAGAGCGCCAGCAGCCGTGCGATGTTTCCACCGAGAATGGCGGAAAGATCGGATTCCGGGAGTCCGGAGGCGCGGACCTTTGCGAGATCGGTCGTAATGTACGTTGCCAGGTCGGGCGTGGGATAGGGCCCGTCGGTACCCCAGATGATGCGTTCCGGCCCCAGGCGCTCCACGGCCTCGCGGATCTTCCAGATCAATACGACGCCGCTGATGTCCATATGGACGTTCCCGTACGCCTCGGCGATTCCCAGAAATCGATCGATGAGTCCACGGTCCGTACAGAGGTACCGGCCCATGTGGGCGACGATGATCGGGGTGTCGGGAAAGGCGCGGGCCATGCGTTCAAGGTCGTCGAGACGGCCGATGAAGTCGATGAGACAGGGTACGCCATGTCTGCCGGCCAGTTCAAGTACGGGGTCCGTCACGTATTCGGCCAGGGTGCATTCCCCGGCGTGTATCTTGATGCCCTTGAAGTCCATGACGGTGATGGCTTCCTCGATGCATCCGATGATGGACCGTTCCGCGTTGGGCAGCGCGTACGCGTAGGGGATCAGGCGGTCCGGATACAACTCGTGCGCGGTCCGGGCACGCGAGATGGCGTCGAACGCGGTGGTGCAGATGGCGAAGACGACGGACCTGGCCACACCCGCGCCATCCATGGAGTCAACGATCTGGCGAGCGGTGTATTCCGTACGCTCCGCGTTGCCGTGCCGCAGATGAACGTGGCTGTCGATAACCATCGGTTTTGCTCCTGGCCAATGCAGCACACCGGCTCCGGACATCAGCGGATCGGCGGTGCGGGTCGTGGACGCGATTCAACGGTCGTGTGAGAGTACGGAGAAAGCTGCCGGGCGTCAATTGATTTTGGAATGACCCCACAAGATTGGAGCGTGTAGCCTATGTCAGACATTTTTCATCCGCTGGATCTGAGCCCCTGGTACAATTGCGGGACGGAGAATATCGAGACCGCGGACGGGTACCTGTGGCCGTCCGCGCACGGATCGACGGCATTGAGCGGGCTGCACCGGCTGCCGGAGGGAAACTGCCGGTTCTGGGGGGTCCCGTTCGCCCTCGCCGACCGTGAGGAGCGTTCCCCCCAGCCGGCCTTCATCGTGGTTTCAGGTCGGGCAGACTGGAATGGCGCCGGGTCTGTGACCATAGACGTCGGCCGGAAGGCGCGCCGGGTGTTGTTCGCTCACGTCTGTACGCCGGTCCGCGGCGCCGACGCGAGTCTTGAAGGGACGGGGGAAGTTGTGGGAAGGTACCGGATCGGCTACGATTCAGGTACCGGCGTCGGACAGGATCTGAGACGGCGTTTCGAGATTCACGACCTGTTCGTGCCGTGGGGACACCATCCCTTTCTCTGCCGGAATTGCCGTGAGTTTCTCCCGGTGGGGCTGGACGACCGGAGCATGCCGTACGGCGCGGCACAGGTGGGCGTAAGGTCGGAAAGCAGCGATCTGTCGGGCTGGTGGCTGTACGACTGGGTCAATCCGCATCCGGGGAAGACCATAACGAGAATTGAGGTGTCGGCGTCCGGAGGGGCTGCAGTCGCCCTGGGCGGCATCACGCTCTGCCAGGAGGAACGGGATCCGCTGGCCTGGCATCCGCGCAGCGAGGTGGCGGTATCGACCGGAGGCGGGGAGGAGATCGCGGCCGATATGGATCGAGGCGTGATCGCACGACAGGACCGGCTCTACGTGCCCGGCGCGGATTTCCTCGAAACAGATGAGGCGGGGTGGGGGTCGGGAGGGCAGGCGTTTCAGGAGGGTCGTTATCTCGAGGTCCATGGCTCGCGGGAAGGGCGGCTGAGCATCCGGTGCGGAGATTCCAGCGAGGCGTTCCGATGGGGAGACGTTCTGGACAAGAAGACCGTAACGAGCGGTGCGACGCGTGTGGACCTCGTTGCGCCCGCGGGCCGGCAGTGGGTACACGTCAGTGTGAACGACGCCGCCATCGGCCGTCCGGTCGGATGCCGGATTCACTTCCGGTCTCCACACGGGGCCTACTTCGCGCCCCACGGCCACCAGGCCGACGTGAATACAGCGTGGTTCGAGGACATGGGCGGCGACTGCAAGGTGCGCGGCACCCCGTACGCGTATATCGACGGAACCTGCCAGGTGGAACTTCCCGTAGGACCGGTTTACGTGGAGGTGGCGCGAGGATTCGAGTATGTGCCCGTGCGGAGTCTGATTGAGATCAAGCCGGGTCAGCGGGATCTCGCTCTGGATATTGAACGCGCATTTGACATGAAAGACCGGGGATTCTATTCCGGCGACACCCATGTGCACTTCCTGTCGTCGCAGTCCTCCCATCTCGAAGCCGCAGGGGAAGATCTCAACGTCGTGAATCTTCTGGCCAGTCAGTGGGGCCGACTGTTTACGAGCTGGGAGGAGTTTACGGGCGGCCTGGCGCCAACGAGCAGCGAGTTCCACAAGATCTGGGTGAGCCAGGAAAACCGGCAGCACGTGCTGGGGCACATCAGCCTGCTGGGGCTGAAAGAAATGGTGGCGCCGATGTGTACCGGCGGGCCGCAGGAGGATTGGATCGGCGGCGAGATCCAGGTTCTGATGGCGGATTGGGCCGAAGCGTGCCGGAAGCAGGGGGGCCTGGTGATCATGCCGCATATGCCCACGCCCGATTTCGAGAATGCCGCCAATATCCTGCTGGGCCAGGCCGACGCCGCGGAGATGTGCTGGATCTGGCAGGGCGAGCGGATCGGCGCCGGAGAGCGGGGGTACTATCGATGGTTGAATTCGGGGCAGAAACTCCCGATCGTCGGCGGAACGGACAAAATGTCGAACGAGCGCATTCTGGGGGGTTCGCGCACCTATGCTAAACTCGCACGCGGAGAAGCGTTTACATTTGAAAATTGGTGTAAAGCTGTAAAACGCGGCACGACGTTCGCCAGTACCGGGGCAATGATCGATCTGTGCGTCGACGGAACGCCGATGGGAGGGGAGATCGCACTGAAGGGAAACGGAGGGACAGTGGAAGTGGTCGCTGCTGCCGAAAGCGTGTGGCCGTTGACCGCCGTGGAACTGATCGTGAACGGGAAACGCGCCGCCAGACAGCAGGCGGCAGGGGACCGCAGGGCGGTCACACTGAAGCAGGCGTTGAAAGTTGAAAAGTCATGCTGGGTGGCTGCCCGCTGCTGGGGCGAATACGCCACGGACGCCGGTCCCGTAATGGCCCACTCATCGCCGGTCTACATCGACGTGGGCAGACGATGCGCGTTCGAATCCGCCGACGGAGAATATCTGTTGACCCATCTGGAGGGCGGCGTCGCGTGGGCGGAGAAGATCGGCGTATTCAGGGACGAGAATACGCGCACGCGTCTGATCGCTCTGTTTCGCCGCGCACAGGAGGAGTTGGGTCGGCGGGGACGCTAGGTACCCGCTGCCTTCGCGCTATGCGCAGACGGGAGGAACCATGGAATTCAGGCTGGGATACAGCACGCTCCGATGGCAGGAGCCGGATCTGGAACGGGCGCTGGAGGAGTTGGCCAGGGCCGGATGGGACGGCTGGGAAGGAAGGATGTCCGCGGACTGGCTGGGGCCGCCTTCCCGTTTGCGGCGGATGTGCGGGAACGCCGGATTGCCGATGGCCGTCTATACCGCCAGTGGTTCGCCGGATATTCGGGACTGGGCGCACGTGGAACGCAACCGGCGCCGGATGGATTACGCCGCCGAGGTGGGCGCCGACTGCTTTATGTTCATGAGCGGCGGAAAACCGGCGGGCCGCCCCGTGAACGAGGATGACCTGGCCGCCGCCGCCGAGGGCGCGGAAGCGTGGGCGGAATACGCGGAAACGCTGGGCCTGGAGATCAGCTATCACATCCATACCAATACGCTCGTGGACTCAGCGGCCGACTGGAAGTTCTACGCCGGTCGGCTGCGCAAGGCAAAGCTCTGTATCGACGTGTCCCACGCCAGGCTCTGGGGCTACGATCCGGCAGATTCGATACGCGACTTCAGTCCCAGACTGAATTACATGCACCTTCAGGATTACACGTCGTGCTCACGGGATGAAAGAGGTCGATACGATCCGGTCTGGTGCGACGTGGGGGAGGGTGTGGACCTGGATTTCGTCTCGATTCGAAACGCGCTGGTGGAGATCGGTTTTTCGCGTTGGGTAACCAGCTGTCCGGGAAACCCGGTACCGGGCGCCGACGACCCCGTCAGCGAAGCCAGGCGAAGCGCCGGGACATACGCGTTTTTGCGGCGAATCGGATATTGACCCGGGTACGACGCCGAAGCCGGCATCCGCGCATCAAGGCATAATACGCCATTTTGGCATATTATGCCGAACTGACACCGAGAATGTGCCAAAACGGCATATGGTTGTCTGCCTCGAATTCGAACAGACAAACCGTGGAGACCACACAGACAGAGAGACCGGGAAACCCCCGGCCTCTCTGTATTTTTTTGCTACGATTCGGGATCCATCCACGGCGTCCAGTTGCCCAGTGACAGTGCGCCGTCGGCGACAATCGTCGTCCCTGTAATGTAGGCCGCGGCGGGAGAACAGAGGAACAGCGTGATCGCGGCAACCTCGTCCGGGTCCGCGAACCGGCCGGCGGGAACGTCGCAAAGCGCCTGCGATTCGAAGTTTTCTCTCTGAAGCGGCCCGAATTCATGTTCCCGGAGGCCCGAGGTGTCCACGAATCCGGGAGCGACGGCATTGACACGGACGTTCTTGCGGGCATAGTGGAATCCCAGGGTCTTGGTCAGGTTGACCACGCCTGCCCGGGCGGCCCCGGAGTGGGCAAACGGCGGCGCTCCCCGTTCAAGCGCATAGACGTGTACGATGTTGACGATGGATCCATAACCATTCGCGGCCATATGGGGTCCGAAGCGGCTGCACATGTTCCAGGTGCCGTTCAGGTTGAGATCGACAACGGCCCGCCAGCCCCCGTCGGTGATGTCCGGCGGACGCGCCGGAAACTGGCCGCCCGCGTTGTTGACCAGGTAGTCGATTGCGCCGAATTCGCGAAGCGCCGTTGAGAGGAGATGATCAACCTGTTCGACTTCGCGGATATTGACGGGCAGGGCGAGGCATCGCGCGCCGACGCACACGATTTCCTCGCCCGCAGAAGTGAGCGTTTCGGCGTGGCGGCCGGCGATCACAACCTGAGCGCCCAGCCGCGCAAACGCGAGGGCGGTCCGCTTGCCGATTCCCCGCCCGCCGCCGGTAACGAGAGCGGTTTTCCCGGCGAAGAGATCGGGTGCGAATACCGAAAGGGCCTCTGTGTCGGATTTCATCCGGCGATCCTCCGGACGGAATGGAAGTTGGGGGTATGAACGATTCGAAAGATACGTGATGATCGAGATAAATTCAACGTCAAGTGCTCTGGACGGTAAAGATGCCGCCGCGATTCCGCCGATCCATCCAATCCCGCTGCGCTGTTTACGCTGAGCATTTCGATACGTGGTTATTGCTTGTGTGGAGCCTGTCGAAGCAAGCATGCCTGCATTGAGCTCGGTCCCTGAGCCTGTCGAAGGGTGTCGAAATGTCGAAATGCCCGTGTTTCGTAACCCGTCTGCGTTCTTCTTCGTCATTCGCCGACCCTTCGACCCTTCGACAGGCTCAGGGATCGCAAGCTCAGGGAGCGGCTCAGTTTGCAGGCGCAGGTTTATGTGGGTTGCCCTGAGCGTGTCGAACCGCCCAATTCACCTCAATTCCGCAAAAGCCGCAGCACCGAGAGACGATTCCAGATGGCGTGACGTCGTGCGTTCGACGAATGAGGCTCTCTCTCGCCCGATTCGGGTTTCTGTCCTGATCTCTGTCTTGTACATCATTCTGGCACGATCATTGCAAGGTATCCGGGGTGACAGCAAACCAGACTCACGCGGCATCCGTACGATTCATGGCAATCCACTGGCCGGTGGAGCCTTGTGGAATCCGGGGAAGCATGAGTATAGAGCCTGACCCGGTACGGTGAATCCGGATGCGGAATCATTGTGAACAAGCAGGAAGCTGGTTTCACATGACCGGTGAGTTCCCGACGGGCCTGACTGCAGCGCAATACGCTGCGCAGGCAGGTGCGAAGACCGCCGGGAATCTCAGGACAGCTTCCAAGGAGGCCCAAATGGATACGGACAGACTGACCCGGAAATCGCAGGAGGCGCTTCGGGACGCACAAACGCGCGCTATGGGGTACGGGCACCCGGAGGTGGACGTGGAACACCTGTTTCTCGCGCTGTTGGAGCAGTCCGACGGCCTGGTCCCGCGTATTCTGGCGCGGATGGATATCGACGCCGATACCCTCAAGACGGAAGTGGAAAGCGAACTTGACCGGCGACCGCGGCAGGCGGTAGGCAACCACGAGCCCGGCCGGATGTTCGTGACGCCGCGCCTCCGGAAGATGCTTCTGGGCGCCGAGGCGGAGGCGAAGCGGATGCAGGACGAGTACGTATCCGTGGAACACCTGGGCCTGGCGCTGCTGGAGGAAGGGCCGGATACCGTGGCCGGGCGGATCCTGCAGGAGTTCAGTGTTACGAAGGAGGCCTTCCTCGCTGCATTGACCCGCGTACGGGGCAATCAGCGCGTGACGAGTCCCGATCCGGAACCCGCATGCGAAGTACTGGAAAAGTACGGTGTGGACCTGGTCGCGCAGGCCCGCGACGGCAAACTGGATCCGGTGATCGGTCGCGATGCGGAAATCAGAAGGGTCGTGCGCATCCTGTCCCGCAAGACCAAGAACAATCCGGTCCTGATCGGGGAGCCCGGCGTCGGAAAGACGGCCGTCGTGGAAGGACTCGCCCAGCGGATCGTGAAAGGAGACGTGCCCGAGTGGATGAAAGAGCGTACGGTTTTTTCGCTGGATATGGGCGCACTGCTGGCGGGCGCGAAATTTCGAGGCGAGTTCGAGGAGCGCCTCAAGGCCGTCCTGAACGAGATCGCGCAAAGCGAGGGCCGCATTCTGCTGTTTATCGACGAGGTCCATAATATCGTCGGCGCCGGACGTACGGAAGGGTCCGCGGACGCGGGAAACATGCTCAAACCGATGCTGGCGCGGGGGGAACTGCACTGTATCGGGGCGACAACACTGGACGAATACCGCAAATACATCGAGAAGGACGCCGCACTGGAGCGGCGGTTTCAACCCGTGACGGTGGATGCGCCGTCGGTGGAGGATACCATTTCGATTCTCAGAGGGCTTCGCGAAAGGTACGAACTGCACCACGGGGTACGTATTCAGGACAACGCGCTGGTTGGCGCCGCGGTGCTCTCCAACCGGTACGTATCGGACCGGTTTCTGCCCGACAAGGCGATCGACCTCGTCGACGAGGCCTGCGCGATGATCCGCACGGAAATCGATTCCATGCCGGCGGGGCTTGACGAGGTCACCCGCAGGGTGATGAGACTCGAAATCGAAGAGGCGGCACTGAAGAAGGAGTCGGATCAGGGCAGCGCGCAGAGACTGGAAGATCTTCGCAAGGAGTTGGCCGATCTGAAGTCGCAGGCCGACGCGATGCGGGCCCAGTGGGAATCCGAAAAGAAGGTGATCGACACGGTTCGCAACCTTCGCGAACAGATCGAAGCGGTGCGACGAGACATCGAAGACGCGGAACGGAAATACGACCTGAACCGGTTGGCTGAGTTGAGTCATGGCCGCCTGCCGGAACTGGAGCAGTCGCTGGAGGCGGAAGAGGCGCGGGTGTCCGCAGACGGCCGGCTGCTCCGGGAAGAGGTGACCGGGGACGAGATCGCGGAGATCGTGTCCCGCTGGACCGGGATCCCCGTCACGCGTCTGGTAGAAGGCGAGCGGGAAAAGCTCCTCCGGCTGGATGAGATCCTGCACAGGCGCGTCGTGGGTCAGGACGAAGCCGTGTCACTGGTGGCCGATGCCGTGATCCGGGCGCGGGCGGGGGTCAAGGACCCGCGCCGGCCGATCGGCTCGTTCATCTTCCTGGGTCCCACGGGTGTCGGCAAGACCGAGTTGGCGAAGGCGTTGGCGGAGGCGTTATTCGATTCCGAAGACAATATGGTGCGCATCGACATGAGCGAATACATGGAGCGGCACTCGGTTTCCCGCCTCGTGGGCGCGCCTCCGGGGTACGTGGGGTACGAGGACGGGGGACAGCTGACCGAGGCCGTGCGCAGGAAACCCTACTCGGTCATTCTCTTCGACGAGATTGAAAAGGCCCACCACGACGCGTTCAACGTGCTGCTGCAAATCCTCGACGAAGGGCGGTTGACTGACGCCCAGGGGAGAACCGTCGACTTCAAGAACGCCGTGATCATTATGACGTCCAATATCGGCGCTTCCCACATCGTCGATCGCGTCGCGGAAAGCGGGGAGGTCCACGACGAAGCCCGCACGGCGGTCATGGCGGAGATGAGGCTGCATTTTCGGCCTGAGTTTCTCAATCGCGTGGATGATATCGTCCTTTTCAAGGGTTTGACGCAGGCTGAGATTGCGAAAATCGTGGATCTGATGACCGCGGATCTCCGAGAGCGCCTCCAGGACCGGCGGATCGAACTGGAGATCACCGATGCCGCGCGGGAATTCGCCGCCCGTGAAGGATTCGATCCGGTCTACGGCGCCCGCCCCCTGAAGCGGTTCCTGCAGCGTGAGCTGGAAACGCGAATCGGCCGGGGCCTCATTGGCGGCGATATTGTCGACGGGGCGCGGGTTCGCGTGGATCTGGAAGACGGCGAACTTGCGTTGCGACATGAGAATTCCACACAGGCGGCGGTGGCGGGCGGATAGGATTCCCTCGGCGGATAAAAGGCCCCTGTTTCCAATCGGGAAACAGGGGCCTTTTCACGCTCTGTCCTTTGGGTTTTCTGACCTTTCGGCTGCGGAATACAGGTCGGCATGAATGGATGGCGAGAGAGAAATTCCTTGTGCCCGCAGTACGGAGGACTATCTTCCGCTACGGGGCGCCGGACTGAAACCGACAGGACAGGCGGGCGTCATAGGGAGTGCCGGCGAACGGCCGGCTTCCGACGTGCCGCAGTTCAGTTTCAGTGAGTCATCAGACAGGATGGAGAAATTTGATTCTCCTCAGAACCGTCGTTGCCGCGGTTGTTTTCGTGATTCCCCGTGCCCTCTTCGCACAGGATGCGGATTCCGTCATCGTCGACGCGGTAGCGATAGAAGGGAATCGTGCGATTTCCGACGGGGATCTCAAACTCCTGATGTTTACCAGGGCGAACCCCTGGTACGAGATTTTTCCGGGCGTAGACGTCCGGCAGTTCGATCCCGCGGTGTTTCGATCCGACGTCGCGCGTATCCGGTCGCGTTATGAGGACCAGGGCTATTTCGATGCTGTTGTGGACACGGTCGTCGACCGGTACCGCCCCGGTTTCGTCCGCATTCGGCTCCGCATCGTGGAAGGCGAGCCCGTCGTCGTCTCCAGCGTGCGACTGAAGGTCCTGCCGGCAGACGCCTGGCGGGACAGCGCGCGTCTGATGGATGCGTTGGTCACCAGACCGGCCAGCCCATTGACCCGGATGGGCGGGGAGTCGGATCTCAAAAAGATCGCCGAGATCATTCAGAACGATGGACACGCTTTCGCCGAGGTTGCCGCTGACGTGGCCGTGCGTAACAGACGCGCCGACGTGACGTATCGTGTGACTCCGGGGCCGAAATGCCGCTTTGGAAAGATAAGGATCTCAGGGAATCGAACGGTTTCGGACGATCTGATCCTGAGGGGACTTACATTCAGGTCAGGAGACGCCTACCGCCGGAAGGACCTCTCGAACAGCCGGCTTCAACTGTATCGTTCGGAGGCGTTCCGGTCGGTATCGCTGGGCATACCGGACACGGTCGCCCGTTCGAGTCCCGTGGATGTGTCCGTTCTGGTGCGGGAACGACCGGCCCGGAGTCTGAAACTGGGCGCCGGATTCGATACCGAAGAGCAGTTGCGGGGATTGCTGGCATGGCGGCACCGGAGTTTTCTGGGCGGCGGCGCACGCCAGTTGACGGCCGAATCTTCGGCGTCGGCGCTGGAGGCGCGAGCGAGAATTACGGTCAGGCAGCCATATATATTCGGAAGCAGGACGTGGCTGGAGATGGCGGGATTCGTGGAGCAGGAACGCCCCGAGGAGATCCGTGTGAAGCGGGCAGGGGCAAGCGCGGCGCTGGAACGTACTTTCCGGGCGACCGGGCGCGTCGTCTTTCAGGTGAGGACCGAGGTTGTTGATTTCGATCCGGACAGCACCCGTACAACGCTTTCGGTAGAGTACTTGGAGGATAGACGGGACGATTTTTTCGATCCGACCCGGGGCATGTTGGCTGAACTCGCGGTAAAGGCGTCGGGGTACAGAGACTTTTTCAAAGTGTCGGGGGAGTGCCGCTGGTACAGAAAGGTACTCTGGAGGAGCGTGTTTGCCCTCAAGGTATCGGGAGGGTTGATTCTAAGTCGCAGGCACGTGGAATCTATCCCCAATTTTGAACGATTCTTTGCGGGCGGCGCCAGCAGTGTACGTGGATGGAAGCTGAACCGGCTTGGGCCGCGTGATCCGTCCGACCTGCCGGTGGGTGGCCTGAGCCATCTGGAAGGAAGCGTCGAAGTTCGTACCCGTTTGTTTTCCGGCCTGGGAATGGCCGTATTCGCGGATGTCGGCAACGTGATGACCGACAGGTTTGGAGCCTTCGATCCAGGCCGTTTACGTGTGGCGGCGGGCGGCGGATTGCGTTATCTGAATCCAATCTGCCCTGCCCGTCTCGACGTCGCGTTCCGTCTCTCCGACGATCCCTCGCAGCCCGGCCGTCAGATCCATTTCAGCCTGGGTCAGGCATTTTGAGCCGTCGGGAGAGGCGGGAATGAGGCCACACGCCGATACAACATGCCGGACAGGAGCCCCTTGAAACGCATTGTAAAAATCGCCGTCCTGCTCTCGGCCGGCGCGGCCGTGATCGTCGGATTCGGTCTGCTCGCGCTGGCAACGGGTCATGCGAACCCGTATCTGCGCGCGTACGTTCAGCAGCGGCTCGCCCGGGACCTGGGCGTGGCCGTGGATATCGGTCGACTGCACGGCAACCCATTGAATGGATTCCGCCTGGATCAAGTGCGGTTTGGCACAGAACAGGATCCATTGGTCGTCGTGGACGCGGTTGAAGCCCGATATCGGCCTTCTGCGTTGTTAAGAGGAACGGTACTCGTCGACGAATTCCTGTTGACCGCACCAAGATTCCGGCTTCCGGCAGGCGCGGCCGCCGCGGATTCTGCTTCCGGCCTGCTGCCCGAATCGGACCCGCAATGGTGGAAGAAGGGCCCGAAATGGGAGATCCACATCCGCCACGTGGAGGTCGTGGACGGGAGGATTGAACTGAATGCCGCCGGCAGGGTCGATAGCCTTGATATGGTCATGGGATTTCGAGCCGGCCCGGAAGGTTACGAATTGGCGCTGCGCCGTCTGCGCTCCCTTGTCTTCGATCCTCCAATCGTAATTCGGGATCTCTCGGGTGTGACCATGCTCGCGGATGGCGGATTGACGCTGGCCGGGATCCGGCTGCACACGGCGGGGTCCGGTGTCCGAATCGACGGAACGATGACCGGGTTGTCCCGGCCCTCGTTCGACTTCATGCTGCGTGCGGATTCGCTCGCGTTTGACGAGTTGGAGCGCATTCTTCCCGGTCCGTACCCGATGGGAAGCCTTGCCGCGGTCGGCAGGGTGTGGGGCGACGCGACCCGCGCGAATATGGACCTGAAACTCGACGACGGGTCAACCGTCTGCGCTCTTTCAGGTCACGTCGACTTCTCGCGGGCCAACGTGGGTTATGACATCCGCGCGACCGCGACCGGGATCGACCTGATGCGAATCGCCCCCCGGATTGGTCTCGACGCCCACTTTGACGCGGCCGTTCGACTACGGGGGCATGGCCTGGATCCCTTCACGGCCGAGACGGACGTCACCGCGGGAATTTCACGCGCCATGCTCTCGGGGGTCGTCGTCGACACGGCGAATCTGGCCGTGTCGTTCAAAAGAGGCAAAGTCGGAATGGACCTCGCCGCGGAAGGGCCTGCCGGACGTGTCTTCACCGGGCTGGCGGTCGCACTGGCGGAAGCGGAGCCGCTATACGAACTGAGCGCACGGGTTGATCGCCTGGATCTTTCCTCATTTTCAGGCGCCGGCGCACCGAAGACCGATCTGACCGGCGGAATCCGGCTTCAACGGGTGGATGCCGGAGTCTGGCGCGGCGACGCGGTGTTCGATGTCGCGAAAATCGACGGGTTGCCTGAGGCAACCGGACTCGCCCTCCGGGGGTCGTTCGGGAAGGGCATCGTCAGTCTCGATAGTATCGGGGTGCGGCTGTCGGACGGATTCGGCGTGGTCAGGGGACACGGTCGGATCGATCTCGGGCGGTTCTGGGACCCCGAAGGAAAACAGCCCAGCTATATTGCGGGCTTGCGGGTGGACGGGGCGGCGGTGGATCGGCTTCTGAACCGTTCGGGCGTCCTGGAAGGCGTATCGCTTCAGATTGGACTCGCCGGCAGGGGATTACATCCGGACTCGACGCAAGCCAACGCGGACGTGATGCTGCGAGCGTCGCGGTTCCTGGGCGGAAAGCTGGATAGCGCAAGGGCAAGCCTGGTTCAAGAGGGTCGCCGCACGATCGTGAATCGACTGTTCCTGGCCGGGACCCGTGCGCGTCTGGAGGGAAACGGCTGGATTGTTCCGGGCGACAGTCTTGACATCCGCGCACGGGGTCGGGTCGAGGACCTGCGGGCGCTCGACAGTGTCATCGGCCACGGACTGTCAGGATCACCGGCATCTTTTTCGGCCGGCGTCCAGGGCGCCTGGACGAAACACCTTGTCACGGCGGATCTGCTGGCAGACAGCGTGAACTACAAGGGCGTCCCGATCCACGGGGTCAAACTCGGAATGACGGGGCCGCAACTCTTACAGGGAGATCTTGAAGTCCGCGCGGATTCTCTTGTATGGGGCGGGCGAACGGTCCACGACGTGTCTGCGGATCTTGGGCTGAGTAGAGACGGGATTTCATTTGTCCTGGGCAGTCGTCCGGACGAAATCGATCAACTCCACCTCAGGGGCGGCGCAGCCTGGGCGGACAGTTTGTACGTCCTCGAGCTGGACTCCCTCGCGGTTGGCGTGGGCGGCGTGTCTCTGTGCAGCGATGGCGCCTCTCAAATTACGTATCGCCCCCGGGAAGGCGTGTTGGTGGAGCGTTTCCGTATGGTCGGGAACGGCGGGGCGATTCAGGCGCAAGGACACAGCGGCCGGGGGGACGGTGTGGTTGTGGGTCTCATCGACGTGGACCTGGAGATCTGGTCCGGCTTTCTGCGGATGGCAGGCGATTTGAGCGGGATGCTTACGGGTACGATCGCGCTGTCCGGCACACCGGAGAACCCGCATGTGAAAACAGAGTTGACGTTTCGAGACGGAGCTGTCGGGGGCGTCCGTCTGAAAGAAGCATCGGGAACTGCAGGATATCGGAACAAACGCGCGACCGTGGACCTGAGACTGGTGCAGTCCCACGGACGAGAGGCTGTGGCGAATGGGCAGTTTCCCCTGGACCTGTCGTCGGGCGGTCCGGGTGATCTGTTTCCGCCGGGGCCGGTAGACGCATCATTGAAATCCGCCGGAGTCGATCTGAACTTCCTGCCCCACGTATTCCCGGCGGTCCAGGGCGCGCAGGGTACTCTGGCGGTCGACCTCACGGTGAAAGGGACGCCGAAGCGGCTTCTCAAGCGTGGATGGCTGACGCTGCGCGATGGAAAGGCCCGGATCGTGCCTTTGAACACGGACTTTGACCAGGCAGAAGCGGATCTGAAGTTCGATGGGAACCGGATCGTACTCGAGCGCTTCGAAACCGGCGGAAAGAAGACCAGAGTTACGCTGACGGGTGAAGTGGCATTGGACGGGTTCGACCTGGAACGATATGACCTTGTGTTGAATGCGAACGAGTTCGAGGCCGTCGACCTGGCCTCATTCAAGGCCACCCTCAATGCCGGCCTTCAGTTGAAAGGGAACCTCGAGGCGGGTAAGCTGAATGGCAGGGTGGCGTTGTCCCGTGCGGTTCTGAGGCTGTCCGACTTCATCGAGTACCCGACGGACGTCGCCTGGATGTCGTCGCCACTCTTCCGGAATCTGGTCTGCGACGTCCGGGTATCGGCTTCTCGAAACGTCTGGATCCGCGACCGGGAACTGAACGTCGAGATTTCCGGGGACGTGGATCTGGTCAAGGACAAGGAGGGTATCCGGCTGTACGGGTCTCTCGACAGCAGGCAGGGTCGGTACGAGTTTCAGAATACGAGCTTCGCGATCGACCGCGGAGAGATCAACTTCCGCGGCAGTGCCGACATCAACCCGGATCTCTACATTATAGCAACCCGCAGGATCAGGCTGGTTTCCAATGAGAACGCGGTGATCAGCGTCGTTGTGGGGGGGACGCTCCTGGAACCCAATATCTCCCTTGAAAGCGATACCATGCCACCCATGGACGAATCGGACATCCTTTCCTACCTCCTGATAGGCAGGCCGGCCGACGACGTGTCCGGGTTGGTGAGCGGGGAAGGCGGGGCCGGGAGCCGCCTGGAGGGCCAGGCCGCCGTCCTTGTGCTTGGCGTTGCTGCGAACCAGTTGAAACGCACAATCGGCCGGAGACTGAACCTGGACGTCGTGGAAATTGATCTGGGCCTTGGGAGTTCGGCAACCCGGGTACGGGCGGGCAAGTATTTCGGGTCCCGGTTCTTCGTCAGCTACGCGCAGGACGTATCCGAGGCGAGGGGCAGGGAGGTTGTGGTCGAATACGAACTGTTGCCGAACGTGACGCTGGAAGCGCAGCAGCGGGAGGGAAACGAGCGGGAACGGGACCGGAGTTCGCTCGGGATCTTCTGGAAGAAGGAGTGGTGAAACCCACGTTGATATCGTCGCATGAATCTGAGGGATGAACCTCGCAGGTCAATCATGGAGGATGCGGGCTATGGATTTGGCAGAGGCCAGGGAACAGTACAGCACACAGGGCTATTTCATCGCGGATGATGCGGTCGATCCGGAGATGCTGGCGTCGCTTCTGAACGCCACGCGGCGGGTGAAGGCGAAGACACGCACCCGGGAGGTGGATATCTACACGCACCGGACGCCGGAAGGAGAGCCGTGGGCGATCCGGGGCCTGTTCGCTCCCGAATTCAAAGAACCGGTCTTTGCGGAGTATCTGATGTCTCAGCCGGTGATGCGATATGTACAGCCGCTTCTCGGCGCCGATCTTCGCCTGGGCGGCGTGCTGATCTTCACGTCGCCGGACGAGGTGGACTGGAGCGGTGGGTGGCACCGGGATTTCGGCAAGAATGAACGGGACGGATCCCGCGAGGTGGAAATGGAAATCCTGAACCGGCCGATCGTGTCGTTGAAGTGGCACCTGGCGCTGCTTGACGATTCCTGCCTGCAACTGGTGCCGGGAAGCCACCGGCGATACCGGACGGAAGAGGAGCGGGATCGTCTGTTGAAGAACCGGCACGCTGACATTTCAACGCAGAAAGTGATGCATCTGAAAGCGGGACAGACGATTTTCTGGAACGGAAACGCGGTCCATCGGGGAGTCTACAAGACGAGGCCCGAACGATTGACACTTGCCGGGAGCTGGCAGAAACACAGTGACGGCGAACAGCCGCAGAATACGGACGAGCGCCTGAAATGGATGCTCGCGGACAATGTGCGCGGATTTCTGCCGGAAAGGATGCGTCCGTCGTACGACCGGTGGCGGGTATTGCAACTGGGATGAACGCCGTCAGCCTGAGAATGAACGCGAAAGCGCCGAAAGGGGGTCACAGCATGGCAATTACGGGCGATTTCGAGGCCTATCTGGCCGAAGACTGGTACGGGCGCCCCATGTCCGTCGCGGCATTGCTGGAATGCGAGGCGGAAGCGGGATTCGAGATGGCCGTGGTGATGCCGGACGCGAAGGAGGATCCGGACAACGACGGGCTGTTGGAACGGACAGCGGGGCATCAGAATCTGCTGCCCTGCGTGATGATGAATCCGCACTGGGGGGAACGGGGTGTTGCGCTATTGAGGAGCTATGTGTCCCGAGGGGCTCGGGGGATGAAGCTGATGGGCGCAATCCACAAGTTCGAGGTGGACGATCCCATGGTCTTTCCATTCGCGGACGCCGCACAGGAGCTTGGCATCGTCATTTCGATCCATACGGGGGTGGGAAATTGCAGCGCGGATCGGGCAGCGGCGATCGCGGAACGGGTTCCGGAAACCGCGATCATCCTGGATCATATGGGATTTCCGGACCATTTCGAAGCGGCATTGTCTGTGTGCGCGCAATTTGGGAACGTATACATGGGCACGACCATTCTGCGTTTTCACAAACGCTGGTCGGACAACCCGGAGGAGACCGTTCCGGTGGAGGTGGGGAGGGCGGTGGAGACGCTGGGGCCGGAACGGGTGGTCTTCGGCTCCAATCTGCCGGAATATCGACCCATCCAGGTGAAACGGGCGATTCAGCGGCTGCGCCTTGGAGAGGATGCCGAGCGGCTGATTTTCGGGGAGAATCTGGCGAGAATCTACGGTCTTTCGGACTGACGTTCCGCGGCGGCAGTCAGTGGGCGCGCTGAAACGCGCGCTGCAGGGCGTCGAAGTGTAGGTCCGTTGACGCGAGGGTGGGTTCAGGCGCGGCCATTGCGCCGAATAATTCCTCGAAGTCCACCGATCCGCCCGAGAGGTACCGCAAGCGAATGCCCAGCACCTTCAGGATCGCTGCGCCGGCGGCATAGTCCCAGATCGACGCGTGGTCGAAAGCGCCGACCGCCGAGCCCCTGGCAACGTAACACAAATGGGCCGCCGCGGACCCGAGACTGAGGGTTTTACCGGGGTAGTCGATCCTGAGACGTTTGAATGCGCCTTCGCTGACAAGCAGCAGGGCGTTGGCGTCCAGCGCGGGTGCTGGTGGCGTGAGCGCGCGCCCGTTGCAGAAGGCGGAAACGCCGTCCGTGTAGAAGACGTCTCCAACGGCCGGCAGAATGAACGCCCCCATGGCGGGTTCACCGTTCTCGAAGACGCCGATCGACACGCCCCAGACCGGAAGGCCGTGATTGAACGCGCGCGTTCCGTCAATCGGATCGATCGCCCATACGACAGGCGACGACGGCGTCGGATTGGCGCCTTCTTCGCCCAGTATCGCATCGTTCGGACGCCTGGATTCGATCTCTCTCCTGAGAAAGGCTTCAACGTCCACGTCCGCCTGCGTGACCCATGAATTGTCGGCCTTGAGCGTGCCTTCCGTCCTTCCGAAGTGGGAGAGGGCGATACCGCCGGCTTCACGGACCATGTCCAGAATCCATTTGATGTCGATTGGCTCCACGCCGCCTCCACGCACATTGAAGGGCTCATCGGGCCGATGGAAGATATACATAAACGAGACCATATACAACGGTCCCGTCGCAGCCGGGCCGAAGGGTATTGCGCCCGCGGCAGCGAGACGGTATCTTCAGGATTCGTGTTTACTCAGTCATCGCAGACGCTGCTTCCGCGATCCACCGGTTGAACGGGCCCGATCGCGGCGGTCAGGTTCCCACAGTCCAGGGATCAGATGAAGGAATTCGTGCGCCAGGCCAATTCCACGACGGAGGATCCGCCCGCGCCATGGGAAAGAAGCAGATATTCCTGACCGGCGCCGCCGGGTCGCTCGGGACGTCTATCCGGTCGAGGTTGAGAGCGCGATACGGTTTCCGGCTTCTGCTGCACTCGACGGTACCGGACGACGTGCATCCCGATGACCAGGTGGTCGTCGGCAGCGTTGCGGACCGCGCGACGATGGTCGAAGCCACGTCGGGCGTGGACGCCGTCGTGCATCTGGCGATCCGGCGATGGGGCGGCATGACCGCGGAAGACGTGGCGAAGGCGACTCTCGAAGTCGACAATCCGGGTGTGTACAATATCCTTGAGGCTGCGCGAATAAACGCAGTGCCGGTGGTCGTCTTCGCAAGTACCAATCATGTCACGGGTTTATACGAGAAGGAAGGACTGGTCTCCACACCGGATAGCCCGGTAAGACCGGACGGCGTGTACGGCGCGGGAAAGGCTTTTGGCGAAGCCCTGGGCAGGTTCTATGCGGAACGACACGGGATACGTGTGATCTGCCTTCGGGTGGCGAATTTCAATGGGGAGGATGCGCCGGGAACAAGATATGAGCCCGGGTATTCCCGCTGGCTGAGTCCGAGGGACCTGGCGCAACTGGTCTGGAGGTCTGTCGAAACGGAACACGTCGGTTTCGGGATCTTCTACGGTGTGTCGGGTGGCAGCGAGAAGAAATGGGATCTCACGAACGCGAGGGAGCTGTTGGGCTACATACCCGAAGACGATGGGTCTCTTCCTGAATATGGATGAATGGCAGGGCCGGCCGGGTTCACCCGTCCGTACGTGCATGGGGGGGCGCCGGCGTCACGAGCGCGTCGCGCCCCGGTTTCCGGGCCGTCAGGTCGATGTTGAAATCATCGTCGAGAAAGGGAACGTGGAATGATCGGGGATGGAATGCGGGTGCTGGTATTCAGCGCACACGCGGCGGATTTCTGTTCGCGCGCGGGTGGGGCGATCATACGTTTCGTCAACGCGGGCGGCACGGTACACGTCCATAACCTGACCTATGGAGAGCGGTGCGAATCGCCCGCGCTATGGGCGCAGGACCCGGACCTGACCCTGGAGGACGTCAAGGAGAGGCGAAGGGAGGAATTCGAAGCGGCCGCCGGGATCCTGGGAGCGACCGTCGATTGCTTCGATTTCGGAGACAGTCCGCTGGTTTTGGGGCCCGACCGCCGTCTGCAGCTGCTGGACGCGGTTCGGCGATTCAGACCGGATCTCGTGCTGAGTCACTGGATCAACGACGTGATGCATCCGGACCACGTGGAGACCACGCAGGCCGCATTGTGGGCATGTTCCTACTGCAATGCAGGAGGAATCAAGACCGGCCGGGCCCCGTGTCAGCGGCCGCTTGTGATATGCTACGAAACCACGATGGGCACGTCACCGGTATCGGGTTTCGTTCCGGACCTGTACGTGGATATTTCGTCGGTTTTCGAACAGAAGATCGAAGCGTTGAAGAAGCTTGCCGCTCAGCCGCCCCTTCCGGAAGTGTATACCGTCCTGAACCGGTACCGCGCCATCGAGGCGCAGCATATGGCAGGGATGAACGACTGCCGGTATGCCGAGGGATTCGCGAGGATCGGCAAGGAGCCGGTGGTCTGATGGGAGCCCGCTTCCGCGGCAGCCTTTACAAAGGAGGAGTGCTGTAGATGAAACTTTCCTGGATGACATATGGCGTTCTGAAAGACCTTTCGCGCCGGGACCTGCTGCAGACGCTGGGTGACCACGGCGTCGAGGGCGTCGAGTTCCGGACGGATCTGGGTCACGGGCACGGCGTGGAGGCTTCGCTGGATGACGCCGAACGCAGGCAGGTCGTGGCAGACTGCCGGGCGGCCGGCATCGAAATCATCAGCGTCGCAACGGGAAACCGGTATCACGATGAGGACGCGTCCGATCTTCGGGACCAGATCGAACAGACAAAGGCGCGGATGGATCTCGCGGCGGATCTGGGAGCGCCCAGGGTGAGGGTCTTCGGGAACAATTTCCCCAAAGACGTGCCGAGAGAGAAGACGATCGCTCAGGTGGCCGATGCGCTTCAGGAGCTCTGCGCGTACGGCGTCGCTAGGGCTGTCAGGCCGTGCCTGGAACTGCACGGCGAATTCGACTGGCGGTCGTGCCGGTCGGTAGCCGAACGGGTGGACCATTCAAATTTCGGATTGATCTGGAATTCGGTGGCCGAAGACGTGGTTGACGGTTCGGTTGCGCAGGCGCTCGAAGCGGTCTGGCCCTGGCTGGATCACGTGCATATGCACGACCTGGCCGGCCAGGGGTACCCGTACAGGGAGTTGTTCCGGCTGCTTCACCAGAAAGGATACGCGGGGTACATGTCGGCCGAAGCCGAACGTAGCCCCGATCGGGGCGTCGGCGACCGGTGGATGTTCGCGGCGTATTACGCGGACCTCTTCAGGGCCTACCGGGACCTGGCGCGGGGTTGAGGCCGGCAACAATACGTCGGCTATCCTGCATCGCCCGGACTTGTTAAACTGAATAAACAAAGCCTGATATGTCGTTGCATATCAGGCTTTTTGCGTATTGTAGGGGCGACCGGCCGGTCGCCCTGAAAACCCAGTCAATCGGGGTTGTGTGGTGGTTTCTGCAGGGTGGGGCGGACATTCCTGTCTGCCCTTCTCATTGTCATCCTGCCGGAATGCGCAAGAATGACAGGTATGGGTCGCCCTTGCGTTGGCCAGGACGAGCGCGGGCTGTAAATGATTCGTTCACTCTTACCATGACGCAATTGACTTTCCGCCTTGAACCGGTATCTTGTTTATACAGACCCGTTCCTCCTCCCCCAGGGCGTCCTGCATGGCAGAGTTTGATGCGATTTCCAAGCACCTGATACAAAGCTATCCCGAGGACTTTGCCAGCTTCACGCTCGGTCGGGAGGAAGTGGAAGTCCTCGAAGTCATCGACACCCAGCAGCCCACGGTCTCGACAAGCCAGGCCGACAGTCTCATTCGCGTGCGCATCGACGACCGCGAGGCACTGGTTCACACCGAATTTCAAACGACGGACAGTACCGATCCGCCCATGCCGCGTCGCATGGTCGGCTATATCGGGCGGGCGATCGAGCGCCATGGGTTGCCAGTCTGTTCCAGCGTCATCTACCTGCGTCCGGATTCGGGAGGACAGGATCCCGGTCAGTATTCGCAATCGCATCCGGGCCACCAGGTATTTGTGCAATACCGGGTGATCCGATTGAGCGAGCAGGATGGCCAGGGGGTTCTGGATGCGGGACACGAGGGGCTGATCGCCTTCGCGCCGTTGATGAAGCCTCCTGAAGGGTTGGATTCACAGGCGTGGTTGCGCCGATGTCTGCACGCCGCACACGCGCGTGCGATGGCTCTGCCGAAAAAAGCCGACTATCTTGCAGGAATGGCGTTGCTGAGCGGTCTGGTGTACGTGCCGGAAACCATTACTGATATCATTTCGAAGGAGGGCATGATGGATCTCGTACGTGAATCGTCGTTTGCCCAATACCTCACCCGACAGGGCGTCGAGCAAGGAATTGAGCAGGGGATTGAACAAGGGATCGAGCAAGGGCTCCGGAGAAGTATCCTCGCCGTACTGGACGTCCGATTCGACGTCGCTGCGTCGCATCCATTCGCCGCCCGCATCGAAAACGTCGACGACGTGAAGCGTCTCGAACAGCTGCACCGCGGCGCGGTACAGGCGGCCAGCCTCGACGCGTTCGGTCAACTGATGGATCAAGAAGAGGGATGAGCATCATTCCCTGAACATCCTTCCCATCGAACGAAAAATGCGGGACAATGCACGCTACAGGTGCGTTGTCCCGTTTTGATCTGGCGCCGGAGACCAGTCGCGAATCGTTCGCCGATCTTTGCTGTAAAACTGAATAAACAAAGCCTGATATGTCGTTGCATATCAGGCTTTTTGCGTATTGCAGGGGCGACCGGCCGGTCGCCCTGAAAACCCAGTCAATCGGGATTGTGTGGTGGTTTCTGCAGGGTGGGGCGGACATTCCTGTCTGCCCTTCTCATTTTCCTTCTGAAGGAATTCAGACTCAAGTCAGGCTTTAGTCGCTCCTGTATTCTTGGCTGTGTTGACATATGACGTAGTAGACGGGATTATCGCTAAAAAGGCGATAGTTCGGCGTGATCTCTTGTAAACCCCCTTATCGCCGTCCGTATTTCGACCAACCATAGCCTTCGACGTTGCTTAGCTTCTGCTGACAAACCACCGAGTCAACACGGCTGGACTCCAGCCTCGCGCCTGCACGATATGTCACGGATTCACAGGCAGTACGACGCCCATACAACCATTCGCCTTCCTTCAATCCTTGTGAATATTCGCCTGTATTTCCTTGAACTCTATGCGTTCGAGTATCACCGAAAAACACCCGATACCGAGTAGTCCATTTTCCGTGCTTCTTGCCGTATTCATATCGACCCTTGCGAACCAGGAAATCATCGGTCGAGACAGCGTTTGGACGACGAAGCTGCCCGTTTTCGTACCAGCGAATATCCCAATCGCCATGGGGTCGGCCTTTTATGAACCGCCCCCGGTGGCCCAGCGAATCCGCGTAACTGTATGAACCTGCTACATAACTCCAAACTGCCGTGAGCGTGCCCTTCCCCTCTGCCCGACCGTCCGGACACTTGCCCGTCCAGTGCATGTTGCGATGAACGAACATGTAGCTATCGACCCATATTTGGCAACCCGGAGGGTTGATCAATGCCCGCCAACAGTAGGAAGCTTCAGAAACACGCTTCCCAGACCTCCCATCAAGGGTGGTGTAACGAGAGGGATCTCTCAATTGAATAACCGACGTGCACTTTTTCGCAGCGGTTAAGTCAAAGTCGGCAAGTACCTGTTCGGCCCTGATCAACAGCGCCAGCGCTTCGTCATAGTATTCGCCCCGGCGACCCGCTGACAGATACTCGCTCACCGCGTCCATTGCAGTCTGCGCCCTGCCCGCCGCGTAGGCAAACTTCGCGTGCATGAAATGGAAGTCCTCACGCAGGGTGATATTTTGATCCTTTTCCATTGTCTTGATTGAGTCCATGAGGCTGAGCGCACCGTCAAATTCATCTTTCTCAGCCAGTTGTTCCGCCTGCATGAGATATTTATCCGCAAGGACCTCGGGCGGAAGTTGCGCAAATGCGACGTTGAACAGCCCGCAGACAATTGCGATGAAGTATGCTACGGTTACTGAGCTAGTGAATCCACGGATTGGCGATTGCATGCTGTAAATCCTTTCCAGGTCATTTATCTTAGTAAACACCCTTATCCCAGAAGCCCCCGTTCAACCCGGGCTAAACGAGCGCGTGTTTTGACGTGAGAGTGTTGTCACGGATTGCACTGATCGGGCAGCCCATGATCGGCACAATGGAGCCACCTGGGACTGTCAATTTTCACGAATCAATCAATCCACGCCCCCGCACATTACGGCTCATACGATGCGGATTTTGGCGCCGTAAACGTGGCGTTGGCGCGAAGAGCGCGCCGTCGCTGCGATTCCAGGAGGCGCCGCTTAAACCACCAGGATGCGCTCTCCCCTATCCAAGACATTTGACAACAATTCCACCGTAGACAAGCAGGCTGGAATAACAATTGCCTGATAAGGCCTTCACCCGTTAATGATACTTACTATCTGCTGGTAGCACTGTCCAAATATGCCTACTTGAAGAAAGGACTATCAATATCGGTGGGAACACTTCGCTCTAGCTCATTGAGGTAGTGTTTCCTGAACTCTTTCCAACTCGCAACTATCTGATTACGTGCCACCTTCGCGTTTTTCTCGGTAAATTGCGGTCCAAAGCTGAGACATGATATTTGGGCGTGGATGGTCTTGATGCTTTCGTATGGATACAAACCGATCCCTTCCCTCCCTTCGCCAATATTGATAAATATAGCTCGCAGTTCTTCCGTCGCTATACTGAGGTTCTTCAACACGGTTCCAAATTCCGACTGTGAAGGAGTTTTGAGGTGAGTGTATTGGATGGCTTCTTGTACTGCCACAACAATCTTTGACCACAGTTCGCGAACGTCTCTCAGATAGGCAAGTCGACCGTGGAAACAGTAGCCTAGCCAAACGACAGGAATGGCAATTATCAATGGCAAGAGGTCCTTGAATGTATTGTACAACGGCTCACCGTCGCCAGTATCACAGTTCTTCAGCATGATTCCGATGACGAGTGCTACAATATAGAAAAGGATCACGAGAATAATCCATTGCTTGAAGATTCGCTTATTCATTGTAGCTTTCCCTCCGTGCCAATCATAAAGTGAGACAACCCCCCTCCGAGTTTAACGTCGAATTTTGGGCGGAGAGAAGAGTATAAAATGAGGTCAAAAATAGATGTTGGAGACAAAGGGAGCAAGGGGTCTTTGGTTGTGCAGGTTCCGCGATGGCAAGCTCATCACTGACTTGCGTTGGGTTCAGCTTGCGGGTCTAAAGGGCAACAATAAAAAGCGACCGCGTTCATCGCGGAGTCATCGCCGTCACCCTGTCTGGGTTCAACTTTCTGTTTCAATCCGCAAACGTAGTAACCATCTGGACAGAACTGAGGGTCGCTCCAGACCCCCCAACTCCCACTATTTGCAAATCCCACCTGTGATCCGCGAGGTCGCGGTGTGTTTGCAAAGGTCCTGATTGCAATGTTCGTTCTGTTCTCTTGCTGTTGTGAATCGATCTCAAGGTTCTTGACACGTTCCTCCAGCCTTGCGACGTACATCGCTGCTGTTACAATGGAGACCACGACTACTGCCACTGTCCCCAGAATCGAACCAATCATTGTACGGTTCATTTGTCTATTCTCCCGAGATGTGGTCTGGAGTTAAAGTTGTCCACAAATTCGATCTGCTCCGGATCGACGGGTCATTTCCGATTTGCAAC
The DNA here is from genome assembly GCA_965116875.1 of Candidatus Latescibacterota bacterium. Taxonomy (GTDB): domain Bacteria; phylum Latescibacterota; class UBA2968; order UBA2968; genus JAAXHE01. The sequence continues at coordinate 4,835,166 of OZ220733.1, read as the reverse complement.
AACCACTCTTCAATAGCGGGCGGGGAATTGACCTCAACATTGAGTCCACTCCGAAAAGTCGAGTTTTCTTATTGAGAAAAAAGTGCTAAATTCCAAATGACAAGAGGATGCGAAGTTTCAGATGTAAAACGGAAGACGAGCGAGGGACGGTAGCGATGTTTAAGAAAAGCGCGTCGTGCAGTCAACCGGATTTGTTTTCGAATTTCGAGTCACACTTCACGGATCGGAAACAGGCGCAGTTGAATGATGCGAAGTCGTGGCATAATCTGTTTTACGAGCACCTCACGTCAAAGATAGACGAGGATGTGTTTTCGGTGTTGTTTGATGCCGACATCGGCCGTCCCAATGCGCCCATCCGTCAGTTGTTTGCCATGATGATCATGAAGGAGGGCTTTGGGTGGAGCGATGCGCAACTGTTCGAGCAATGTCGGTTCAACATACTGGCGATGCGGGCATTGGGATTGATGAATCTGTCTGATGAGGCGCCTGTGGAGTCGACGTATTACCTGTTCAAGCAGGCCTTGTATGCATATCAACTGAACACCGGTCAAGACCTGGTTGGCGAGGTCTTTAGCAGCTTAACCAAGACGCAGGCCAATGCCTTCGGTGTGTTGGGTCAGCAAATCCGAATGGACAGTAAGTTGATCGGCTCGAACATTGCGTTGTGTTGTCGGTTGCAGTTGGTGGTGAGTTGCTTACACCGGTTCTGGGGATCGTTGGACGAGGACCTGAAGCGACGATTATCGGCAAGAGATCGGCAGGTTCTGGACGCAATGCTCAAGGTGAAACCCCATCAGGTTGTCTACCGACTCACCCGTGCTGAAAAAGGGGAGAAGCTACAGGAATACGGTGTGTTATTGAGCAGGCTTCAGGCGACCTATACCGAGCAAGACAGCAATCACTATGGTGTGATGGCGCGTGTTTTCGGGGACCAATATACGGTGATATCATCCTCCAAACAGGTGCTTCCCAAGCCGCCTGACGAGATCTCCGCATCCTCGTTGCAGTCCCCCGATGACGAAGATGCGGCCTTTCGTAAGAAAGGGGAGGATAAGGTAAAAGGATACAGTGTCAACCTCGCCGAGACCTGTGGTGACGAGGGCCTCAACTTGATCACGGACGTTGACGTCAAACCCGCGACGGCGCCCGACAACGGGTTTGTGCAGGCGGCGATCGAGCGCACACAGCATGTGGTCGGACAGGTTCGGGAAGTGTCAATGGATGGGGCGTATCACGATCCATCCAACGCCGAGTATGCAGAAGAACAGAACAAGCAATTCTATTACAATGGCTTGCAGGGAACCCCAGGACGTTTCATCTATGAACGCACAGATGACGGCGTCACCGTCACGGATCGAAAAACCGGAGTGGTGCACATTGCCCAGGAATACAAACCGGGAAAATACAAACTCATCATCGATGGCAAACCCCGATACTTTAAAGAACAACACATCGACAATTACCTTAAACGTAAACAGATTGAAGCCCTGCCTGAACACATCAGAAACCGACGCAATAACGTCGAAGCCAGCATCTTCCAGTTGAGCTATTACACCCGAAACGGTAAAACCCGCTATCGCGGATTGATGCCACATCAATGGTGGGCGCGCTGTCGCACCTTATGGGTCAATCTGGTTCGAATCCGGAATTACGTCGCAACACCCACGATGCTACCCGCATAAGTGGAGATTTATTGCGAAAAACCGCTATATCATCGCCCTGAGCAACGTTGTACCTTGCCCCTGCTGCGTTAGGCCGCACCTACGCGCCTTATCTCCGACACACGCTCCTTCTCAAGTTCCAACGCTGACCACTCTTACGATGTTCCCATAACACCCGTTTTCGGAGAGGACTCAACATTGTTACGCCGCACTTGAGGAATTCCCTAATTTAAGGCTTATCGCATTTTGTCGTGTCCTCGTCGCGATAAGACAGCCCGCGTGGATTTCCCGTCATTGTAGCATATCACGGGCCCGACGATAGAACTCGTCCTCGAGACCGCCGCCTATCCGAATCTGAAGTAGTAATTTCGTACTGTCAGAGAGCGTGAAATGGATGCGGTTTTCATGACGAACGACAGCAGTCACGACGGCGCCGACAACCGGCAAGAGCGCCGCTATGGCAGTCTTTTTCTTGTCTTTCATCGACGTTGCTGAAATCAATCCTCCAGCCGTCGCGATACCCCCGGCCAGCACGCCCAAGTAGGATTTACCGATCTTCTTGTGCATGCCCGCCGCAATCTTGGCGCCGGGACCAATCTTGGCGATCGTGTAGCCGTTATGGGAAATAATGACAGATCTAGGCTTGATCACAATGGTTGCCGGGTACCAGTCGCCCTTGGTGTCGCGCCGAAACTTTCCCTTGAAATTATGCTTCGTAGCGTCCGCATGCGTCGCGACACCGACGAACAGCAAAGCGATAATCGCTAGTCTCACTAATCCTTCCTTTGTCAACATCACGGGGGTCCCTCCACGACTCGGCGCGTTCGTTCGACATCGGTTATTCAACCGACCCGCCTCGTGCGCCAGCCTCTTGTCTGGCCACCTCTATGTCCCGTCTGCGCGATGTTGGGCACGTCCTAGAATCGCAGCTGCGCTGCAGCCACAGCCCCGCGACGAACGGACCTTACTCCGATCATCAATGACTTGCCCAGGTTTGCCTTTTCGGCCTTGCCGCTCCATGCCTTTAAGCCGAATCCGAACATAATGCCGGAACCAGCCGCCGCCAGCGCGCCTTTTAGATAATATTTTTCGTTAGGGTACTGCCTCTCGCACGAAGCGATGTCACCACCATCTATAACACAATTCGTCTGATTATTGTCGGCCTCGCTATCCAGCGCGAATTGTTGCAGCGAATAGTAAGCCATCCCTGCACTGGCAGCAAAGCACAAGAGTGCCAGTCCGGTATCTCGCTTCCTTTCGTCGCCCTCATCTGATTTCAGGGTGATTTGCTTGACAATCGGTTCTCCCGCCACAGGCGCATAGATGCACGACAGTGTTAATGCGATCATTACAATTCTGCGTACCAACATCATGACGACCTCCCTTGGTAGGTTTGTCACCTTCTCGCGGAAAAACACGAACTGTCCATGTGGTCCGATGGCATCGGCAGTTTGCGAAATGCAAAAACCGTGCCGGAGATATGGAATCGAAGAAATTATTGTATATTAGTAAGTTAAGTCGAAGACAATTACTGACCGAATAGAGAAGACGTTGCAAAATGCACGCCGAAATCGGCAAAATCTCCATGGCATGTTATAGTTTAATTATTGTTTATTAGTTATTTATATTGTTAGTTCATGGTCATTTGTCGCATTTTGCAACGTATGTCGCATTTTGCAACGAGAATCGATGGCATATCGGCGACGATTCGACACAAGAATTCAGCAGGCAGCGTGCACGAATCTAAGCGAAAGAATACACGATGCACCATATCCCGTTGACCTTCCGATGCGCGTGGGGGCTACCTCAACCGGATAAGCTGGGCGATTTAGTCTCTTCTTTTCACTGACGCAAACCGAACTGGGCAGGAAACTGGATCTGGACTACCGGTACGTCGGGGGAATCGAACGCGGTGAGATCAACCTGACCTTTGACACCCTGGAGAAGATCGCCGCCGGATTCGGCGTTGAACCCTACGTGCTCTTCCTGTTCTTCGAAGACGACAAAATGGAAAAGCAGGAATGGAAGATCGGCAGGTTGCTGCAGGAGACGTTACACGGGCTGGATATCGAAGTTCAGAAGGCGGTGCTGCAGCTTCTTCGTCTATACAGGAACCCGGGGTGACCGATGATTGCGGGTTGTGTAGTCAAACATCCACTCGATCAGCAATCAGCGGACTGAAAGAGGTCGGGCACATACGAGAGGTGACCGTACGATTCAAGTGGACGTGGCAACGGTCGCGGGCCATTCCTGAATGTGATGCATCGACATTGGATAGCCGGTCCGGATTGACCTATGCCGATTGAATGAATAAAGCCTGATATGTCATTGCATATCAGGCTTTTTGCATATCGCATGGGCGACCGGCCGGTCGCTCGTTCTCGCAATCGGGGGTTGCGTGGTCGTGATTGCGGGGTGGGGCAGACATTCCTGTCTGCCCGTCTCATTGTCCTTCTGCCGGAATACGTTAAAATAACAAGCATTGGTCGACATCGAGATGCCAGAGACGGGCGCGGGTCGTATTTGATTCATCGGATATTTTCCGGATGCAATTGACTTTCCGTCCTGATCACATATCTTGTTTATAGAGACCCGTTCCTCCTCCCCCTGGGCGTTCTGCATGGCAGAGTTTGATGCGATTTCCAAGCACCTGATCCAAACCTATCCCGACGATTTTGCCTGTTTTACCCTCGGGCGGGAGGACGTTCAGGTCCTCGAAGTCGTTGACACGCAGCAGCCTACGGTCTCTGCAAGCCAGGCCGACAGTCTCATTCAAGTACGTTTTGACGACCGCGAGGCGCTGGTCCATACCGAATTTCAAACGACGGACAGTACCGACCCGCCCATGCCGCGGCGCATGGCCGGCTATATCGGGCGGACAATCGAACGCCACGGATTGCCCGTGTGTTCCAGCGTCATCTATCTGCGTCCGGATGCGGGAAAACGGGATCCGGGACAGTATTCGCAGTCGCATCCGGGTCATCGGGTGCTTGTGCAGTACAAAGTGATCCGATTGAGCGAACTGGATGGTCAGGGCATTCTCGATGCTGGACATGAGGGGCTGATCGCCTTCGCTCCTTTGATGAAGCCGCCTGAAGGGATGGCATCCCGGGCGTGGTTGCGCCGATGTTTGCGCGCCGCCCACGCGCATTCAATGGCTCCGCCGGAAAAGGCCGACTATCTCGCAGGAATGGCGTTGCTGAGTGGTCTGGCGTATGTGCCGGAAACCATTACTGATATCATTTCGAAGGAGGGGATGATGGATCTCCTGCGTGAATCATCCTTTGCCCGATACCTCACCCAACAGGGCGTCGAACGAGGCATCGAACAAGGCATTGAACAGGGGCTGCGGAAAAGTATCCTTGCCGTACTCGACGTCCGATTCGACCTCCCCGCCTCGCATCCCCTGGCTGCCCGCATCGAGAACGTCGACGACGTGAAGCGTCTCGAACAGTTGCACCGCGGCGCGGTACAGGCGTCCAGCCTCGACACGTTCGGTCAACTGTTGGATGAAGAAGAGAGATGAATTCTATTCCCTGAAAATCCTCCGCATCGAAAGATATAAAGCGGGACGATGCACGCTACAAGCGCGTTGTCCCGTTTTGATTTCGCCTTGAATAGGTGTACCGAAACACCTTTTATAATTGCATGAATAAAGCCTTGTATATTGTTGCATATCAGGCTTCTTCGTTATATACCGTAAATCACACCTGTCCAAAAACGGATTTGTATTGAATACGAGAATCGCGAAAATACGCGAAATGAATGGCTGAAAAAATCGTCCACAACCATTGGTGAAACTAGGCGGTCCTACCTTCGAGAAGACTGTCATTCTGAGGACTTGCCCCGAGCCTGCGGTCCCTGAGCCGTTGTCCTGAGCTTGTCGTAGGGTCGAAGGGGCCATCAGGCAGTTGAAGTGTCCGCGCACAAGCTCATCTATAGAGACCAAATGCGACACGTACATTCGAGAATACGGGAGATTCTTCGCTGCGCTCTGATTGACATGTCTTGCGATAACTATTGGCAAAACGCTGAACCCACACCTTCGCAGAACATGTCATCCTGAGGAGGCCAGCGCGCTCAGAATGACATGTTTTACGATTGTCATGCACGTGGCTTCCCGCTGTCATCCAGAGGAGGCCCCCAGGCCGACGAAGGATCTACTGCAGCATCGGATCATCCCGTGCGATTTTCACTTGTCGATACCTGAGAAGCAGCACGTCCGCCTGCAACGCGGGACGGAAGCGGCGAAAAATGCTTCGACGCCGCTCAGAATGACATGCGTTACACCAAACACCAACCGATGGAAACCTGGCTTCCGTTATCCGGATCAGACCCGTTCTAGATTGCGAATTGAAGCCACTTCTCGAACCATATCTATGAGAATCCCACGGTTCTTGGACAGCAGTGACCGTAAATGAGAACCAATCAAGGGTAGGTCGACGAAAAAAATGCTTTCCCTGCATCTACGATAATATACGACAGGGGGACCGTGTTTGTTTAGGGCTTGACCGGGATTCTTGCGCAGCCATCAGGAAATCAGAACTGTGCGGATCAGGAATGGAAAACGAAAGGGGCGACGCATCCGTCGCCCCTGCATTCCAAAAATCTGGCGGTCTTTGGTTTTTCCTCTCCCGTCGTGCGTCTCCCGTCTACTCACCGGTGTTATGTTACAACCCGACTCTCGAATAGAATTCCTCCACGCCGCGGATGCCCAGGTTCAGGCGGAACAGGGCGCCGGCGTGTTCGCCGTCTTCGTGCTTGATGTTTCCGCCCGCGGTTGTGACGTAGATGTCCGTGTAGTCCTCCCCGCCGAAGGTGAGGCTGGACACTTTCCTGACGGGGAATGCGATGCGCCGATCTTCCACGCCGTCGGGCGTGTATCGCACGAGGCAGCAGCCGTCCCATCGGGCGGACCAGACGCAGCCGTGGGCGTCCACCGTCATGCCGTCCGGTATCCCTTCGTCCTCCTCCGCCCGCGTCGTAAAGACCACGCGGTTCGCGATGTCGCCGGTTTCCCGATCGTAGTCGAACCGGTAGATATTGAGCGTGGGCGAGTCCGTGAAGTACATATTTCGAAGGTCCGCCGTGAACCCCATACCGTTGGAAATCCCAACCTCATCGATGACCAGGTGAAGTGTGCCGTCCGTATCCAGTCGGTACAGCCTTCCCGGCCGCTCCGGCGTGGGCATGGTACCGCAGAATACCCGGCCCTCGGGATCCGCAATCACGTCATTGAAGCGAGTCTCGCGCTCCTCCGGGATTTCCTCGATCACCGTCGTGAGTTCACCGTTGCGCCAGATCTTGACCGCGCCGCGTTCCATGAAAAACAGCAGAGATCCGTCGGCCTGCACCGTAAAGCCGCCAACGACGCCGCCCGTGTAGCAGGTTTCGTGCATTCCGGTGGCCGGGTCGTAGCGGAACACGCGGCCGGCAGGAATATCGGTCCAGTAGACCTTCTTTTCCGTCGGGTGCCAGAGCGGTCCTTCGCCGGTCTCACAGGAATAATCCGCGATCAGCTCGGGCTGCATGTTCAGCTCCTTTCGGGCACGCTTCCGTGCACTGTTCGATTCGTCGAAGGCAGATGCTTCAATTGTAACGTCCGGTCCATATCTACAACCCGATCAACGGCATTGTCAAGGGAATTGTCGATTCGCTGCCGGTGTCGGTTTCACCTTGTTCCGGTCGGTACCGCCCGGTATATTTCGTGTGTCTGAAGGCGATGGGGTCGCGCGAGAGGATTCGCCATGTCCGAAAGTCGGGAAGTCGGAAAAGGGCAACGTGAAACAGGAAAATGGATGGCGGTGGGTTCGGGCGTCGGCGCCGGCGCGGGTTCCGTCTTCGGCGTGGGAAGCGGCGACTTCGGTCTGTGGGTGAGCGCCGGGGTAACGATCGGCGCCAGCCTGGGGCTTGCCGTGGGCGCCTGGATCCGGCGCGTGAAGAACAGGCGGAACGGTTGACGCCGCCGGTCGCGGGTGCGGTGTGACGCCTATATCAGCAGACGGGAATTCCCGCACGTTTCGAGATCGTTCGGACGTTGGCGGCAGCCAGCGGAATCAGATCCGGTCCAAGGTGTTCGATCAGCGCATATCCGTCCGGATGATGTGCATGAAAAAGCCCCAGGGCAAGGGCAAGATTCAATTCGCCCTGGCCGGGGACGGCTTCATCGAGATGCACGACCAGACGGTTGCCGACCGCGACGTCCTTGACGTGGCAGACGGGCGCGAACGGGCCGATGGTCTCGAAAATGTGGTTCAGGCGTTCGGTATCCGAGTAGACCTGGTCGATGGATTCGAAGTGATTGACGTAGTCCATCACCAGCCGTATGTTCGCGCTGTTGACCGACTCGATGAGCTGACGGCACACCGCGGGCGTATTGAGTATTGAGACGACGTGAGTTTCCACGACCGTAGTTACGTTCAGCGCCGCGGTGCGGTTTGCGATCTCCTGCAACGTGCGGTTCAGCAACGCGTGGGCTTCCGGTGTGTGGTTTTCGCGATGCGGCGTCCACGGGCCGGCGGGGTTGCGGCTGCCCGGCCGGATCAGGTAGCAGTTGGCGCCGAGGCGAGCGGCGAGCGCGGCGCCCCTCACCACCTTCGACGCGACTCCGGAACGAACCTCCGGGTCCGGATCGAAGAGGCAGTCGCCATAGGTGATGGCAAATTGCGCGAGATCGACCTCCTGGTCCGCGAACAGCTGTCTGCATCCGGCCGCGTCTTCGTCTGAGATTTCGTTTAACAACTCGCCGGGCAGATGAAATCCCGCGCCCGTGAATCCAAGTTTTCGGATTGATTCGAAGTGATCGTCCGTGAAGCTGCGCGGGTCGCCTGGCAACATGCCGACAATGCCGAGTCTCATTTGCAATATCCACTGAATGGAAAAACCGCCAGCAATTCGCTGGCGGGCCGAAAGGAGGCGGATCGATGGCCGAATCCGTGGACGAATTGAGCGTCAATTACGAGGAAGGCGGCGTTCTGCTTTGCAGGCAACTGGACAAGTACGTGCTTTCGAAGGGGGCATGGGCGACCGTCATGTTCCTCTACCAGGACCTGAACCGGCAGTCGGGTGAATACGGGCCGGAAAAAGTGACGATCCGCCGGTTCCAGAAGAGGGACGGAACCTATATACCTCGGAGCAAGTTCAACATTTCGAGCCTGGACCAGGGACGGAAAATCGCATCGGCGCTCCAGGACTGGATTGAGAAATAGAGGTTCCGTCTGCGTCCTTACATCGAAACGCCCAGCAGTCCTCGAGTGAACTGAAAATCCGTGTTTTTCTGTCTCATCGAGACGGTTGTATAGTCTCGAGACGCGGTTTTCAGGAGCATCCCGGCGGTCCGCCGGGCGTTTTCTTCAGGCGCGTCGGATAGCACAAGGTCCAGGTCGCTCGCGTAGACCTCACGCACCGATGGCTCCGTGCTGACCTGAAGCACGGGCAACATCGGATGCCCCTGCATTGGATGTTCGGCCACGTGCGCGATCAGGATTTGCGCGCCCGTGCCGCCAAGGCCGGTAAGCGTCTCGACCCAGTGGTCCGTCTGCGTTTCCATAACGTAGAAACCCGGGCGCTCCGCGGTCTGCCCATACCCGAGGGAGGGCCCCGGCGATGCGTTCGCAAGCACGGAATCGGAAAACGGAGCTGAGGAGAGCATTGCCGAGTTGTCCGGGACCACGACTCTTGCGCCCGCGTCCGCCAGCCGACGGACAAGGATCGCGAACGACGCCGATGCCGCGTCGCTGACCCTGCCCTCGGTCAGGATGCCCACAGACAGCGCCGCCGGACCGGTGTCTCTGTGTTCCGGCGGACGATCTCTTTCCACCCGATCTGCGAACCAGGATTCCACGTTGCGAAACGTACATTCGAGTCCTCCGTCGAGCTGGATGCTCGACCACCCGAAGCGGGCGGGGTCGATGCCATCGCGCTCAAGTTCGTGCCGGAGATAGTCGTTGTGTGTTTTTTCACATCCGTGTTCCAGCAGCAGCGCGTGCCTTACCAGGGGGTGGGTGAGGTAGCCGAGCATGGTTCGGGAATACATCTTCTCGGTCGCATCGCCCGCCACGCCGCAGCCCTCGGTGTGAACGAGTGCGACGTACCGTGAGATACCCCGGCCTTTTCCGACCTCGTTCCGCTCGAGGCGTTCTGCGGCCATCCTTGCGATCTGGCCCGCGCAAAGGCTGGTCGGCAGGATCAGACCGACCTGGTCCGTTGCAATGCCGGTCGCGGTGACGATGCCCCGGAATGTGCCGGAAAGCGCGATGCGCTCCGGCCGGGTGGGTACGGGTTTCCCGGGGGGCTGGGGGAGCGCCCGGAGGTGTTCGATATTGCCGGAGTCGGTCTGTTGCCAGTTCCGCCATATCGATACCTGGGAGTGTCCCGCGCGTTCGCCTTTGCTCTTTGCTCCCGAAGCGACGTCGAGCGTGAGATCCGTCATCCGCATCCCCAGCGTGTCCAGCGGAGTGCCGTCGAGATAGGCGCCTGCATTGACGTCCATTTCGTTTTCGAGGAGTTCGTATCGGCTCGTCGTCGTAATCACCTTCAGGGTGGGAACGAAGGGAAAATTCGTGATGGAGCCGTTCCCTGTGATGAAGAAGATCAGGTTACATCCCGAAGCAACCTGTCCGGCAATGCTCTCAAGATCGTTCCCGGGGCTGTCCATGAAGTAGAACCCGGGATCACGCATGGCGTCGGCGTAGTCGAGGACCCCGTCGAGGCGAACCTGCGGGTGTCGCTTCATGGCTGCGCCGATGGATTTGAGCACGATGTTGTATATGCCTCTGAACTTGTTGCCGCCGGAGGGATTGCCTTCGGCGGTCGTACCGTGGCGCGCGGCAAGGTCCTTGTATGCTTCGACGCGTTCCAGGAAGTGGCGGGCCGTGCGCACGTCCTTGACGTTCTGCAGTACATAGGACTCCGCACCGATGAGTTCGTCCGTTTCCGCCAGGTTTGCCGAGCCGCCATGCCGGATGATCTCTCTCGCGACCCAGGACGCCAGCGGGTTACCCGAAACACCGGAAAAGGCGTCCGATCCTCCGCACTGAAGTGCGATCTTGAGAGCGGACGCGGAAGCCGGTCTTCGGGTTGTCCGGTTCACTTCCGGCAGCCATCCCACGACGACGTCCCGGGCCCTGTCGAGATTATCTTCGAATCCTCCGCGCAGGGTAAGGAAGCGGTGCGGGACGTCGGAAATCGGAGCGTTTTTGTCCGCCATATATGTGCCCAGCATGGCATTGGTCAGCGGCTCCGTGCCGTAGTCGACCGTAAGGGCGGCGCCCACGTTCGGATGTACCATAAAACCCGAGAGCGTTCTCAGAAGAAGGTCCAGGTTGTTCGGCGCGGTCCGCCCGCCACCTTCAGTGTGCGCAACGGCGACGATCCCGTCGATGTTCGAATAGGCGTCGGAAACCCCGTCCAATCGTCGTTCCAATTGCTTTACGAAGCTTCCCGTACGCGAAGTCGTGCCCAGGATCACGACATAGTTTCGGGTGCCAACCCCCCTTGCGGCGCACCGGGCGTATCCTTCGAACGTACGGATTCCCTCGGCCGGAGGGATCTGATCGCCGGGGCGGAACGAATCTTCATTCAGACGGAAGGGTTGGATGTGGTCTCTAAAATTGGGTTCCGCCGGCAGTCGAAAATCCAGGCTGCGGAGGCTGAGCGCTTCCAGCATCCCGGCGTTGCAGACGTAGTCGCCCGGGGAAATGTCCCTCAATGCGACGCCAAACGGGAGATTCCAGGAAAAAAGGGGGTCACCCGCGGGGATGGGCGCCACGGCGAACCGGTGGCCCTCCAGCATCGTCTCAGCCAGCCGGAGAACGGATCCGTGTGAGCGGATACGGATGCCCGCCGGGAGATTCCGCGTCGCGATGGCGACGTTGTCACCTGATTGCGGCAGTCTGGCGACGTCCTCAAAGTCGAACGTTTCCGTCATCGACCGACTCCTTGCAGCGGTGCACGGATCCTTTTGAACACGGCGGAGTTCCGGGAGGTATACGAAATCGGGCGTCAAAAGTCAAGTGCGACACGGTGGACGTCCGATCATCGACAGATTTCGCTTGACTTTGCGCCCGTTTGTTGACTAAGTTTATAACGTATGTATTATTGGTAAAACATTTGACTGGTTAAGAAGCCTGAGAAGTTGTTTTAAAATTACCTGTGAGTTCCCGGGCACGAGCGAAGGAGCGGTGGTCAAGGCGGGAGAATCCGACCATATTTGTCTATACGGGTGGATTTGACCAACGCCGACCGGCGCTTTTGCAGCCGCGCGAAGACCGCTGGGAATTTTAAGACAGCTTCTGAAGGCGGAAAGGGGGCGCGGTGGCATCATCCGACGTGTGGAAAGCATTCGAGGAGAATGAAATCACGCACAGCGTCGCTCATCACCTTGTCGCCATTCGAGAGCTCAAGGACCAGTTCGGATACGCACGTGTGTCGGATGTCGCACGGCATCTGGACATTACGCGAGGCAGCGCGTCGCTGACTTTGAAGGCACTCCGACAGAAGCAGTTCGTTCTTGAGGATCAGAACAAGTTCCTGCGGCTTTCCGAACGTGGCGAACGTCTGGTAGACCTGGTGCTGGCAAAGCGCGCCATCGTTCGCAAGTTTCTCAAGGACGTACTGCACGTGGAAGGGCATCAGTCGGAAGTGGACGCGTGCAAGGTAGAGCACCTGTTGAGCGAGGAAACCAGCGAAAAACTGCTGAATTTCGTAAGGTTCCTGCTGGCCGATACGCCAGAGGCGCGGGAGTTTCTGAACGCGTTCTGGCAGACCGGCGACTTCTGCCACGACGAGGCCGATTGCCCGATCTGCGAAGACGAGTGCCTCCTCCGAATCGGTGCGTAGGGTTGTTCCGGCGAAACAACAGAAAGGGATGGTAAAATGGTAGCGCGTCTGATGCAACTGGCCGCACGCGGCGTCCGGATTTCAACCGGTCGGAAGAACCGGTCACGGATGATGTTCCGGGGTTCGCTGGCCGGACTCGACGTGGGCGACGAAGGCACGGTGGAATCGGTGGAGGGGAACACGCCTCTGGCCTCACGGTTGCGGGAGTTGGGCGTGGGTCCGGGGGTCAGGGTTCGGATGCTTCGCGCCGGTGGCAGGCTGGTCGTGCAGGTGGAAGACGCCCGGTTCTGTTTGCGGATGCACGATGCGGTTTCCGTAAGGCTAAGTCCGATCAGCTGAGGTTGAACCCATGGCCACGGAGTTGTCCGATGAACCCCGCACCGGCGTAGATCAGCGCTTTACAATCGCACTGGTGGGCAATCCAAATACCGGTAAGACCACGCTTTTTAACGGTCTTACCGGTCTTTTTCAACATGTCGGAAACTACCCCGGCGTAACCGTTGAACGCAAGGTCGGTCGGCTGAGGCTGACAGATGACAGGATTGTGGATCTCGTCGACCTGCCGGGAACCTACAGCCTCGCCGCTCATGCCCCGGACGAGATGATTGTGGCGGACGTACTGCTGGGGCGCATGCCGCGCGAACGCAGGATTGACGCGGTTCTTGCGATTGTCGACGCCTCGAATCTCTACAGAAACCTTTACCTGGTCTCGCAGGTACTCGAACTCGGGCTGCCCGCAGTCGTTGCGCTGAATATGTCCGACGTGGCGGATGCGCGGGGCATACGCATAGACGTCGACCGGCTCTCCAGGTGCCTGGGGGTTCCGGTGGTCAGGGTGTGTGCGAATCGTCGAGAGGGTCTGGGAGACCTGCGTGGAGAATTGCGACGGCTGTTGCGCGGGGAGCAGCATACGGGGTTGTCGCTGCTGTCCGGATTTCCCGAGGGATTTCCCGAAGCGGTCGATGCGGTCGTGCCGCTGTTGGAGCCGCAAAACCCGGGAAACGCGCTCCTGCGTCGCGCGGAGGCGTTGAGGGCGATCGTCGACGAAGGAGGCTACGCAGAACGCCGGCTGATCGAGATTCGCGGTGACGACCTCCGGGGGCAACTCGAGGAAGCCCGGGGCAGGTTTTCCGCGGCATCAGGATTGTCCGCTCTTGAATCGGAGGTTCGGTACAGCTGGATCAGGCGGGTGCTTGCGCAAAGCGTATCGCAGCCGGAAGACCTTCAGAAAACGCATTCGGACCGCATCGATGGGGTACTTACGCACCGGATCTGGGGTACGCTTCTGTTTGTCGCAATCATGGGGGTGGTGTTCCAGGCCATCTACGCCTGGGCCGGTCCGCTGATGGATTGGGTTGATGGCTTATTCGCCGCGCTGTCCGGATGGGTGGGCGGCTGGTTTCCGGACGGGGCGCTGAAGAGCCTGGTTCAGGACGGTGTGATAGCGGGCGTGGGCGGTGTTGTCATTTTCCTGCCTCAGATCGCTATTCTCTTTTTCTTCATCGCTGTTCTGGAAGACTGCGGGTATATGGCACGTGCGGCGCTGCTGATGGACAGGCTTCTCACAAAGTGCGGTCTTTCCGGGCAGTCGTTCATCCCGATGTTGTCCAGCTTCGCGTGCGCAGTGCCGGGAATCATGGCGACACGGACCATTGAAGGGCGGCGGAATCGACTGGTCACGATTCTGGTGGCGCCGTTGATGAGCTGTTCTGCCAGATTGCCGGTCTACACCATCCTGATAGGCGCATTTATCCCGGAAGGACCCATTCTGGGGGAGTGGATCGGTCTGCAGGGGCTGACCCTTTTTGCGATGTACTGCGTGGGTGTGGCTACCGCGGTTCCCTTCGCCTGGGCATTGAGGAAGACCCTGTTGAAGGGGGAAACAACCCCTTTCATTCTGGAACTCCCATCGTATAAGGTCCCGGACAAACGGACGGTCGGGCTGAGGGTCTATCAGAGTTCCAGGGCGTTTCTGGCGCGTGCGGGAAGTATCATCCTGGCCGCAACGATCGCGATGTGGGCGCTTGCTTACTTTCCCAGATCGGAAGAGACCCTTGCGGAATACGAAAGCCGTCGTCGAACGGCCGTGGCATCGCAGTCGGGCGTGGAATTGCAGGAGACGCTGGAGGACATTGACGCGCGGATGGCGGCCGAACTTCTCAATGAGAGTTATCTTGGCCGGGCGGGGCACTGGATAGAACCCGCGGTCATGCCGCTGGGCTGGGACTGGCGTATCGGAATGGCCACGCTCGCGTCCTTTCCCGCACGCGAGGTGATCATCGCGACTCTTGGCACAATATACAGCCTCGGCGGCGATACGGACGATTCGTCGGAAGACCTGCGCAGCGCACTTCGCAGCGCGACATGGGATGATGGACGCTCCGTTTTCAATATACCCGTCGCGCTCTCGGTAATGGTCTTTTTCGCGCTGTGTGCGCAATGCGCATCCACGCTGGCCGTCATTCGACGAGAGACACAGTCCTGGAGATGGACGATTTTCACGTTTGTTTATATGACGCTATTGGCCTACGTCGCCGCACTCGTGACCTATCAGGGCACGATGGCTCTGGGATGGGGGGGATAGATTGGATTGGCAATCTGCAGTTGCAGTCGGTGTCGCGGTCGCCTGCGGTTCCTGGGCGGCCTGGAAGTTCGTCAGTCCGTTCCTGGTGGAATCCGCCGGTTGCAACACCTGCGGGGACGGGGGCCGGCCGGACGCATCGCAACCATTACTCCTCGATATCGAAGATCCGCCTTCGGCGTGAACCTGCCTGCATTTCAAGCACATCGGCTACCCGCTGACCCGGAATCGGCGGGTGGCCGGTTTTTCTTTCGGTGTACGAGAAAACGCTTGCGCAACCGTTCCATATTCTTTACTCTCCTTCGTGTTCAGGATCCGGTCTGCGTGCCGCCGGACGATTCGGTATGCTTTTCTATCAGGAATCGCTTGTTCGTCATCTAAAATGGGGGAGTACATAGTGCGTTCTGTTCTTACGACTTCGATCGGCATCTTCATCTGCGTATCGCTGTCCCATGCGCCTTCCGTCGATGCCGGGGCAAAAAAGCTGGACGACAAATCCCTCGCGATGGCCAGGCAGCTTGCCAAGGACCGGGAAGCGGCGTTTTCGGGCGAGAAAGCGATGCCGCTGAACGAATTCCACCAGGGGTGGAAGCTGCTTGCGGCGCGCTTGGACGAATTGTATGCCGGCCATAAAGTGCGAGTCAACAGGGTAGGCGCTCACGTCCGTTTCAGGATGGGGTTCAGCCACCTGGCCTACATGGGCTTGAAGGTCCACACCCGCGTTACACCGCTGAGTCCTTCGCCGGGTGAGTTGGTGGCAGGTTATCCCTTTCTTCAGGAATTGGTCTTGGACGGCAGTTTTTATCCGGACGGCAAGAGGTTTCCCCTGAAGATGAAGGAGTTGCTTCAGGTTGAACCGCAGATGGTAGCGGCGCTTCGGGAGTCCATCGACGGGTGGGAAGAGAAATACCGGGAGCGGTTTGAAAAGGATTACCCCGTTAAATCGGCGAAAAAGATGGAGTGATTCGCGAAGTCCCATCCTTTGATTCGGCGAGGGAGCGCAACGCAGGTTTTCGACCGCAAGGGCCGGCCGTAGCCCGGATGGACTTTTTCAACGGGCTGCTAACCCCCACTCCGGATTCATCGATTCAAAAAGGCGACACCGACTGCGGCGTCGCCTTTTTTTTATTGTTCAGCAAGGGCGCCCCGACGTTCGTTGCCCCCTCGATCTGAATGTGGGCGCCAGCGCAATTTCAGTCCGTGGAACGCGGCGGAAGTTCATGCCACCTGCTATGGCCTTTCCTCGCGGTTCAGTGCCGGCATCAATTCTGTCGCAAAGAGTTCGAGACTGCGCAGCCAGCTGTCTTTGTCGTCCCAGTCATACGACATCATAACGAGCGTTCCGAAGTCTCCGACTTCCGTACGCAGGGATTCGAGACGATCGACGACCGTGTCGACGTCACCGGCAATGATCTGCTCGCCCATCAGGTAATCAAGATTGCAGTCCGCATCCGGCATATCCGGGTCGCGTTTGAACATGCCGAGGCCGCGGCCCCCGCGTTTGAGCAGGGAGCCGATATATGTGAAGTTCGCCGCGACCGTGTTTGATCTTGCGCGCCGCACCGCTTCTTCCGTGGAATCTGCCAGGAAGATCGCACGAGCGATCTTGAAGTCGCAGCGGTCCGGCATGCGACCCGCCTCCAGGGCAGCCTGTGCGTATGTCGTCCAGATGTTCGCCAGCGTGTTCGATGGAATCAGGCTGTGACCGAACGGTTGAAAGCCGCGCCTCCCCGCCTCCCTGGCGGTTTCCGAGTGAATCGAACTGATCGGCATTGAAATGGGAGGATGGGGTCGTTGGTACGGCTTGTGAATAACCCCCAGGCCGACCTCCGGATCGATCGTGCGTTCCATGCGGATCTCCCAGAACCGGCCATCGATAGCGAAGGGCGGGTCTGTCTGCCAGAGCGTCAGGATCATCTCGATCGATTCGGCGACCATTGCGGCGCTGTGCTGGGGGTCGATACCGAGTATCTCAAGGTCGGTTGGAACGCTGCCGGGACCGAAGCAGAGATTGAGTCGACCCCGGGACAGGTGGTCGAGAAACGAAAGCCGGCTCGCGACAAGCGCAGGGTGGTGTTGTTGCAGGCAGACCGGCGCCGGGCCCAGCCGAATATTGCCGGTTTCCCGCAGCGCCGCCCCGATGAATATCTCTGGCATCGCGATGTTTTCATAGACCATGGTGTGATGCTCGCCGATCCAGAATTCGTCGATACCCAGTTCGTCGGCGCGAATGACCAGCTCCATGTCTTCATCGTGGCATTGACTGAGGGATTTTCCAGGCGGGTGGAACGGCATGATGAAGATGCCGGACTTGACTCGATTCACGGAAGCAGCCTTTTGGTAATAGAGGATTTTTCGGCCTGTAGACGTATCCACGCAGGGCATCGGCGGTACATCCCGATTGCTCCGCTTCGTAACGACCTCCGGCATTGCTCGGGCGTGGCCGCCTGGGTCATCAGCGGCAGGCCGTCGTCTCGCAATCCGGCGATTCTCACGAAATATCGACCTATCTTCAGGATTGTGCAACGTCTTTCTTGTCATAGGCGCCGTAAACTCCGCAGTCAGTCTGGAGGCCGCGAGGCTCCTGTATGTCCTGAGACCCTGTTTTATCCCGGATTTGAGGATTGCTGAATCACGCTTCCCGTGGTTGCGCGGACCGGCATGCCAACCCACAGGCTCTTCGAGAGCGGTTTTGTACTTGACAGATGCAGGGTGCTGCCTTAAATTTAGGCGCATCTAAATATTTTTTTATCTTTGGATAATCGGTATTGACAGAAGGAAAACCGGATGATCGAACCCGTGAGAGCGCTTCTGGGCGCAGCCGTCATTCTCGGTTGCGCATGGTTTCTTATCCGGCCGGGCTCGGGATATTTCTGGCGGTGGCGGCGGGCCCGGAGGCTGACCGAGCGCGTCCTGATGGAAGATCTGCTCAAGCACGTATATAACTGCGAATATCAACAGCAGATCGCAACGGTCGAAAGCCTGTCCGGCGCACTTGGGATCCCGCCTGGCCGCGCGTCCGATCTTCTCGTACGGGCGGGGGTCCGCGGACTCACCGTTTCAGACGGCGGTAGCCTCAGACTGACAACGCAGGGTCGGGATTACGCGCTTCGCATCCTGAGAGTTCACCGCCTCTGGGAACACTATCTGGCCGAGGAGACCGGTGTGGCGGCTGCCGACTGGCACAGCGAGGCGGAACGCCGGGAGCACGATCTGTCTACCGAGGACGTGGAACGGCTGGACCGGAGGATGGGGTTTCCCGTCTACGACCCGCATGGGGACCCCATACCCACCGTCGCCGGAGACATCGCGCCAAGACGCGGAACGCACCTGACGGAACACCCCGTCGGCGTTGCGGCGGTGATCGTACACATCGAAGACGAGCCGGAGCCCGTGTACGCGCAGCTTGCGGCGGAGGGACTTCACGTCGGGATGCGAATCGAGTTGATCGAGGTTCTGCCCCAGCGCGTGCGCTTCTGGGCAGATGGAGAAGAGCATGTGCTGGCGCCGTTGCTGGCCGACCACATTTCCGTCACCGCAGTATCCAATGGTATCGAAGAAGAAGCGTCCGATGAACTGTTGTCCGGCCTGAGAACGGGCGAAGTCGGGCGCGTTGTCCGACTGTCCGGATCATGCCGCGGTCTGGAACGGCGTCGGCTGATGGACCTGGGGATCCTTCCCGGTACCCGGATCCAGGTGGACATGCGCAGCCCTTCCGGGGATCCAACCGCATACCGGATACGCGGCACAACCATTGCGCTTCGAGAGGAGCAGGCACGTCAGGTTCAAATTCGGGTGCAACTCGTGGAATGAACGACCGCCACCTTCCACTCAGGCGCAATCGGAATCGGATGGAGCGTTTACTATGGAAATGCAGACAACGATCGACGGATGCGAGGCCTGCCCGGCCCATCATTCGGGCAACCTGATCAAACTCGGCGTGAATATGGCGAATTGGGATTTTGTCGTGGCGCTGGCAGGAAATCCGAATACAGGAAAAAGCACGGTATTCAATGCCCTCACCGGATTGCGGCAGCACACCGGAAACTGGCCCGGAAAAACAGTCGTGCGGGCCGAAGGCGGTTTCGCGTTCGGCGGCCACCGGTATAAGCTTGTGGACCTTCCCGGAACATATTCTCTCCTGTCCACCAGTCTCGACGAAGAGGTCGCCCGGGATTTTATCCTGTTCGGACGTCCGGACGTCACGGTGGTTGTCGTGGACGCCGTGCGGCTGGAGCGGAATCTGAATCTCGTCCTTCAGGTACTGGAGATTACCGACCGTGCAGTCGTGTGTCTGAACCTGATAGACGAAGCGAAACGCCAGGGACTACGGGTGGACGAACGACGACTGTCACGAGATCTGGGGGTCCCGGTGGTACCTGCAGCGGCGCGCCGGGGGGAGGGAATGCCTGAGCTGACGCGGGTATTGAGTGATGTGGCGACCGGCAGGACGGTTTGCAGGCCGCAACGCATCAAAAACGAGCCGCCTGAATTGAGGAAGGCCGTAAACAAACTCATGGCTCAGCTGGATGAGGCGTTTCCCAACGTTCCGAACTCGCGATGGGTGGCGCTCCGGCTGCTCGAAGGCGACACGCGAATTATGGAAGCGGTGAGTTCGGGAGAGCTCGGGGACCTGAACCGTAATCCGGTGCAGGGAGAGGAGGTCACGGCGTGAGGGATTCCACCGCAAATAAACGTCCCGAAGAATTGATTCGATTGGCGGCGAAGCTTCGATGGGAAGTGGGGTCCAATTTCCACGATTCATTGATGGAAACGCTCTACGCAAACGCAGCGCAGATCGCAGACCGCGCCGTCACCCGGACCGGGGAGGCCGCCCGGTTCGATCTGGACCGGACGATCGACCGGCTCGTAACCAGCCGCTGGCTGGGTTTCCCCATCATGTTATTTCTGCTGACGCTGGTATTTTGGCTGACGATCGAGGGCGCGAATCTGCCTTCGGCGATGCTCGCGGGTCTGTTGATCGACTCCGTTCACCCGATGTTAAAATCCGTGGCCGCGGCAGTCGGCCTGCCCTGGTGGCTCGACGGCCTGCTCGTTGACGGCATCTACCTGGCAATGGCGTGGGTCGTCAGCGTCATGTTGCCACCCATGGCGATCTTCTTTCCACTGTTTACGCTACTGGAGGACTTCGGATATCTGCCCCGGGTCGCGTTCAATCTTGACAAGTGGTTCAAAAAAGCAGGCGCGCACGGGAAGCAGGCGCTGACGATGAGTATGGGATTCGGTTGCAATGCCGCAGCGATCGTGTCCACACGGGTTATAGACAGTCCCAGAGAGCGGCTCATCGCCATCATTACCAACAATTTCTCGCTCTGCAACGGACGGTGGCCCACCCAGATACTGGTGGCTACGATATTTATCGGAGGCCTGGCGCCGGCCCATTTCGCCGGCCTGGTTTCCGCCGGTGCGGTTGTGGCTGTCGCCGTATTTGGCGTTCTGCTCTCGTTTGTCGTCTCATGGGGCCTCTCCAGGTCGGTTCTCCGGGGAGAAGCATCCGCCTTCAGCCTGGAACTTCCGCCGTATCGACCCCCTCGGGTCTTGCAGACCGTCTATACTTCCATTATTGACAGAACGCTGATTGTGCTGTGGCGGGCGGTGATCTTTGCGGTTCCCGCGGGCGCGGTGATCTGGCTGAGTTCCAATATCCTGGTCGGGGGGCTCAGCGTCGCGGAGCATTTCATCAACTGGAGCCAGCCGTTCGGCCTGCTTATCGGATTGAACGGCGTCATCCTGCTGGCCTACGTGATCGCAATCCCGGCGAACGAAATCGTGATTCCCACCATACTGATGTTGACGGTATTGAGTGCGGGGATGACCGGGATGGGTGAAGGCGCCGGGGTCATGTTTGAACTAAACTCCAATGCCGCGGTGGCGCAGATTTTCGCTTCCGGCGGATGGAGTCTGCTCACTGCCGTCAATTTGATGTTGTTCAGTCTGGTGCACAATCCGTGTTCTACCACGATATATACGATCTGGAAGGAAACACGAAGCGCCAGATGGACGTCCATTTCGTCGTTATTGCCCGTGGGAATGGGTTTCCTGCTCTGTTTTCTCGTTGCACAGATCTGGCGACTGGTATCAGGGTAAGGCGATTTCCGGTTTCGGCTGGTGTTCGTGGAAGATAGTTTCCGGATGTCACTGCCGGTTCAGGTAACCGCGCAGGATTGCCAGCGAAAGGAAACACATGCTCAGTCAGGCCGCGCAGGACTATCTGAAGTCCATCTACAAACTGCAACATGGGCACGAGCCCAGGGAAACCGTGAATACGTCGATGGTTGCGGAGCGGATGGACGTGGCGGCCGCTTCCGCGACGAATATGATCAAGAAGCTGGCTGAGATGAATCTCGTTCAGCACACACCCTATCAGGGTGTCGAACTCACGCCGGCGGGAGAAGCCGTCGCCCTGGAGGTGTTGAGGCATCACCGGCTGCTCGAATTGTACCTGGCCGATGCATTGGGCTACGACTGGGACGAAGTCGACGCGGAGGCCGACAGACTTGAGCACGTAATATCTGAAGAGTTCGAGGACAAGATCGACAAGGTTCTCGGCCATCCCACAACCGACCCTCATGGCGCGCCGATTCCCACGAAAGACGGAAATATAGAAGATACGGATTGCGTCCCTCTCACGCAGGTGAAGCCCGGGGAGGCGGTCGTGATCGCGCAGGTGAACGACCAGAGTCCCGAGATGCTCAGGTATCTGGGGGCGCTTGGATTGCGGCCCGGCGTCACACTGTTCGTTCAGGAGAAGGCGCCGTTCAACGGCCCGATGACCATTGAACTGGATGGCGACACCCAGCATGTCGTCGGTGTAAACGTGTCGGACAGCATTTACGTGACAGGCGCCGAGCAAGGTACATGAACTCCGTCGCGGCGGGACGGGCGTGCATTGCCGCGTCGATGTCAGGACCGGCACAGGTTCAACAAACGATATGAATTGGCCTATTCGTGTCTTTATGGCTTCATTTCTCATGGGCGGGGTCCATGCAGGCGCCGGGACGCCGCCCGATCTGTCTCCGGTTCCGCGTGAAACGGAGGTCGAACTCTTCAACCGGGCGGCTGCGATGTTCAGGCCCGATCTGCTGCCGGCGGACAGCCCATATTTCCGCGAGCGAGCGGTTTGCGGCACACCCGTCATCATGGCTCTGGCCAACCGGTGGCCGGGTCTGAGCAAAAATACGCGCCAGGCGTTCGCCCATGTGTTTGAGCGCCCGGCAATGACGGACAGCATCGTATCCGAAGACGGACATTTCCGCGTCCACTACGATACGAGGGGCCGTCATGCCGTTTCGCCGGTCGACGCCAACCGGAACCGGGTGCCCGACTACGTCGAGGAAGTCGCTGCCACGTTCGATGCCGTTTGGGCGCTTCAGGTCCGAAACCTGGGGTACCGGGACCCGCTGGATGACGGCGATGGCCTGTTCGACGTGTACATACAGCAACTTGGCACGGCCGGCGTGTACGGGCAAACCTGGCCCACAAGGCTCGGTAATCCGGTGACGTCTGCCTATCTGACGGTCGACAATGACTATACGGACCGGATCTACGCGACCCGGGGTCTGGACGGTCTGCACGTGACCGTCGCGCACGAGTTCTTTCATGCGATACAATTCGCCTATAATGCGCGAGCCCTGACGTGGTGGCACGAAGCCACCGCGACCTGGATGGAAGACGTGGCGTACGACGATGTGAACGATTATTTCCAGTACACGCGGTTCGTTCTGGATTCACCGACCGTTTCCCTCGACTCGCAGCCCAATCTGCAGGACGGACACCAGTACGGAGCATGCATCTACGTCCATTACCTGGACCAGGTCTTTGGACGACGGACCATTCGCGAGACGTGGGAGGGACTGGGCGAGCGCAACCCGTCGTCGTACGATATCGGGAAATTGGATCCGGCAATACCCACCGGTGGAATTTCAGGGACGCTGCCGGGTTACGTCATCTGGAATTATTTCACGGGAACCCGCTCACGAGAGGGGTTTTACGAAGAGGGCGTGTTCTATCAGCCCGCTGCCTCGGTCAGAACGGTTTCGACGGTATCCGGCGGCCAGGCATCCGGTACCGGTACGGTGGATCATCTGGCTGCCGACTACATCCAGGTGGCGACGAAGGGGATGCAGGGCGGCCTACGAGCCGACTTCAGCCTGGCCGGCGGGGGAAGCTGGCAGTTCTGGGCCATGCTGATCGATGCCGACGGGGTTGGCCTGCTGCGGCCGGTCCGCTCCAGGCTGGAGATCCCGAACGCGGGACAATACGACAATATCGTGTTCTTGCCGATATCGGGCGCGCTGGAAGGGGAGGATTTCGATTACGAATATACGATCGCCCCGGTGGAATCAGTGGACGGGGAGACCAATCCTCTCACGTTGACGGTTGGCGAAAGCAAAGTTCCCGTCGCACGGCTCGGCGTACATACAGACCGGGCGACCGTCCGTGCGGAAGGCGCCGGAGGAAATCCGGTAGCGTGGACCGTTGCTCGCGCCAGTGGCAGCAGGGCGATCAACGTGCCCGGACAAGCGGAGCCTTCGTCATTCACCACGGTGACCGATTCGATTGAAATCGTGGCGGTTGGCAAAGGCACGACGGTCGTACAGGTCTCCGCCACGGGGGCAGGTACGACGCCCTCCGTCGCCTGGGCGGTCTTCGGTCAGACCCTCTCGGGGAACCTGCCGCCCGTGGTGGCCGCGGTTCCCGATACCACAATCACGGAAGGGCAGCCGCTTTCGGTTCTCATTGATGCGGAAGACGAAGATGGCGACGCACTTGCCTTTTCGTCCGGCAACCTCCCGGCCGGGGCGACCCTGGTTGAGAATCGCCTGACCTGGACCCCGAGGTTCGATCAGGGCGACAGGACGTACGAGATTCAGATCCTGGTCAGCGACGGCGTCAATGAAGTACTCATCGGGGTGAACGTACACGTGAAGAATGTCGACCGCCC
Organism: Candidatus Latescibacterota bacterium; assembly: GCA_965116875.1. Lineage (GTDB taxonomy): Bacteria > Latescibacterota > UBA2968 > UBA2968 > JAAXHE01. Next base: position 4,811,120 of record OZ220733.1, on the reverse strand, counting down.
GCCGGAGATCCGGGATACCGACCCGGACCGCGGGGTCGTGTACGGCGCCTCGGGGGAGACGGTTCGTTTCTCGGTGACGGCCCTGGATCCGGACGGAGATGAATTGAGTTTCGCGTGGTCGATTAACGGCATTTCAGTGGATGAGACCGGGCCGTCCCTGCTCGTGACGATTCCCGCAACGGAAGGGGATGACGTGGTCGCGGTCGTGGTATCCGCCGGGCAGAATTCAGTCAGTCGGCAATGGACGGTCGGGAAGACGTTGATCGGAGATTTCAACGACGACGGCGCCGTCAACTTTGCCGACTTTATTGCCTTTGCGGGTGCTTTCGGCACGGAAAATCCAACATTCGACCTCGACGCCTCGGGGCTTGTCGACTTTCAGGATTTCCTCGTATTTGCAGTCTATTTCGGGCTCCCCTGATTCCCACACCTGGTACATTTCATCCACAGAAAGACCTTTAATTCTTGTTTCCATACCCCTTTTTGTTAACTTAAACCTCTCGATTCACTACTAGCATCCATTTCGGATAACAGGTGACAGTTTGATTGCACTTCGCACGGAACGGGAAATGGAGAGAATCAGGGACGCCTGCCGCGTCGTCGGGCTTGCGCATCGTGCCCTGCGTGATTGGGTCCGGCCTGGCGTACCCACGTCCAGACTGGACGGGGTCGCGGAGGAATCGATCCGCGACCACGGCGCCGTGCCGGCCTTCAAGGGGTACCAGGGATACCCGGCGGCTACCTGTATCTCGATTAACGAACAGGTCGTACACGGGATCCCGGGACACAGGGAACTGAGGGAAGGCGACCTCGTCAGTATCGATATTGGCGCCAGATTAAGTGGGTATTTTGGAGACCAGGCCATCTCATACGCCATAGGCGACGTGACTCCCGAGATTCGTAAGTTGATAACCGTCACGCGTGAGTCCCTGTTCAGAGGCATTGAGGGGGCGCATGAAGGCCGTCGGCTGGAGGACGTCAGCGGCTCCATTCAGCAGTGGGTGGAGTCGCACGGTTTTTCCGTTGTACGCCAATTCGTGGGGCACGGTATCGGACGCAGCCTGCACGAAGATCCCGCGGTACCCAACTATGTGCCGCTGGAAAAGAATCCGCGGCTGCGGCGCGGAATCGTCATAGCCATTGAACCCATGGTCAATCTGGGACAACCGGAAGTCACACTCGCCGACGACGGATGGACGGCGTCCGCCAGGGACGGACTGCCTTCAGCGCATTTTGAGCATGTCGTGGCGGTCACCGATGACGAGCCGGCGCTTCTGACCATGACCGAAGAGGAAATTTTCGATGGCGTGTACGCCCGGTGACGATGGGGCAACACCAGGCGCCTCCGGTCCGGCTTCCGCAAGTCCGGCCCTTTTTCTGTCCGGCATCAACTCATGATGCATATCCCGGTTTTCATTCGCACGCTGGCAGGGCTGCTGGTCATTTTTGCCTGCGACCAGCACTATAAGGAGGGTGCGCATCCGCCGCCAAAGCCGCGACGGCCCACACTGCCGGCGGGGCATCCGCCCGTCTCTACGGCCCAAAGACCATCCGGTGCACCGGGCGAAAAGACCGTGCGCGGCACCATCCGGATCAGGCCGGAACTACGGTCCAGGATACCCGACGGCGCCTATCTGTTCATCATTGCGCGAGAGAGGGCCGACGGAGGACCGCCATACGCCCTCAAACGGATGCGTATGCCCACGTTTCCTTACCACTACACCCTTACCCAATCCGACGTCGCTCGCATGTTCGGAGACGGGATCGTCCTGGCCGAGATCCCCGAGATGTATATGGTTGCCAAGATCGACCGGGATGGCTTCGTAGGCGTGCAACCAGGAGATATGGAAGGCGCATGCCCTAAGAATCCGATTGCCGCCGGTGAACAACGGGCTGACATCCTGATAGAACGGGTCCATTGACTTTCAACTCCCGTGCAATGAGTGGCGGCATAATGCCGGGACGGGTCACCCTGTCTCGTCGGCAGAGCAACTTCATCCACGGAGTGTCGGGAAGCATTCGAACCGGAACGTTTCATTGAATCGAGCGTTACAGGATGAAGAGAACCGGATTCATCGGGAAGAGCTCGTGAAGGGCAACGTCGCGAGGTACGTAAACATGGGTCGGCATCAACTCTGCACGGCAGTCCTGATTGCGGCGCTGCTGCCAGGATGTGGCAATAGACAGGAAAATCCGGTCGGTTCCGAGCTGGTAACCCGCGCGCAGGGCCGGGTGGTCGAACTTCCGCTGATTCCTTCCAGGGGTGGCTCGACCCGGTTTGAGGGTACGTTCAGCCGAGGGTTCGGGAGCGATTCCCGGCTGATGGTCGGTCGAGTGAGCGGTCTCGTGTTCCGTTCGCTGCTCCGGTTCAGGTTGGATGCCGACTCGCTCCTGTCTGCCTCCGGCGGCTCGAGCGAGGCAGAACTTTCCGGTCTCTCCGTCCAGATCCGGATCCGGAAACGTGCGTCGTCCGGTGGCGCCGAAGAACTGGAGATACGACGCCCGGACGAGGCGTGGAATGAGCTGGACGAGTTTGTCGATACGCTCAGACACTCCGCATCGGATCTTGCATCAACCGTGATCGAAGGGGCGACCGCGGCGTCTGTGGGGGACAGTCTGATTCTGATCGATCTGCCGCCGGCGTACCTGTGGTCCGTTGCACGGGAGAACCCCGAAGCCAGGGCGTTGGACGTCCTGCTGCAGCCGGCGCCGGACGCCCGGTTCTTCACAAGTCTGGTGTCGCGGGACGAAAGCCTTCCTGAAAACGTCAACAGACTGCCGGAGATGCGATTGACGTTTTCTATCAACGGTAACACATATACACATGTCGCGGTAGCGTCGGAAGATACGTACTGGGCGGCGAGGGATGGTCCTGAACCCGGAATGCTGGTTCTGGCTACAATCGTACGGTTGAGCCCGGTATTTCGCTTCGACCTGCCGGACAGCATACCCACCGGGGCTACGGTTACGTCTTCGGAATTGCGGCTGAACTACGATCGGTCGCAATCCATGTTCGGTGATTTCGTATTCTCGGTTGAACGAATCAACGTCGACCCGGCGTCCGGAGACACCACGTTCTCTCTCGTCAACACGTGGCGGTTCGACGATCAGGCGGCGTCATACGCCGTGGACCAGAGCCTGGTTCAGGGCTGGCTCTCGGGAACGACGCGCAATATGGGTCTTGCGCTCAGCACGCCGGTCACCGATAGCCGGAACTGGGACGTCAACTGGGTCGTATTCCACAATCCAATGTTGAAGTTGATCTATTCAACACCTCCGGATCCATAGACACGTTTTCTCGAGGAAACATGTGAACCATCCTGGCAGAGTTCCAATTGTATTGCTTGGTTTTCTGGTCGTCGGCGCGTGGGTGGATTCGCCCGCCGCCAAATCAATCTTCTCATTCAATGGAGTCGGAGATACCGAACGTCGTGTCGACGTGCGAGCCAGGGGTATGGGAGGCGCGGGCCGCGCGCTTGCCGACAGCCAGAACTTCAGTTCAGCGAACCCCGCGCTTCTGGCCTCATTCACGCGCGCCGGCCTGCAAAGTCGCTTCTTCGTGCAACGGCGTTCCCTTGATGACGGGCAGCGCCGGCACGTGGTCTCCGACGGTGATATCGGCGCATTCCAGATCGTGCTGCCCGTACGGAATGGTACGGTCCTGGGTGCGGGACTGGAGCCGTTGACGGACCTGGACTTCGACCTCGTCAGTGTCGTCAGCTCCACAGCGGTTCCCTACGAGTTGCGGGTGAACGCAACGGGCGGGATACAGGCGTTTACCTTCGGTGTGGCACAGAGGTGGGGAAGTCTGATGCTCGGGGGAAACCTGAGTGTCATCTCAATCGGGACGATCAAGGAGACGTGGACGAAAGACTTCAGCTCCAGCGGGCCCAACGGAGATTCGAAGTCTTTTCTGCTGGATTCCAATAACCGTCAGATTCCTGAACACCTCAATAGCGAGGATCGATATGTACGCACTCACCGTGGGGTGCAGCCTGCGTTTGGCGCCGTATACAACCGGGCCGGAAAATGGTACTTCGGCGCCGCGGTCCGGGCTGAAACGACCGTCACGCAGACACGCATTTTGAGGAATTTCTTCGCGGAAATAGGGTTTGAAGAGGAAACGCGCTCGACGCAGGATCTGAAAATGCCGGCCAGCGTTGGCTTCGGGCTGGCCTACCGGCCGGGATATCGTTGGCTGGCGGCACTCGATTACGAACGGGCTTTCTGGGAGAAGACGGAGTCAGGACGCCACAATACCACCGATCTGGCGGGCGGAGTTCTCTACAGATTCGGAGATCCGGACAGCCGCAGTGCGCGTCGCCGCATCGAATTGACGGCGGGCGCTCATTACAGGTCGCTGTATTTCAAGACCAACGGGAACTCCCAGATCGGCGAGCTTGGCGTGAGTCTGGGGTTTTCACTGCCGTTCCAGACCCGGGGCGCAGGCAGTTTCCGTTACGTAATCGAGTTCGGAAGACGTGGCGACGCGACCACGCATGGGGCTTCGGAACGATTTGTCATGCAGACGTTTTCCTTGTCAGGCTGGTTGAATTAGCAGCCTGTATGCAGCGGTGACTGGATTCCTTGCGTTAGCAGCCCGTTGAGAAAGTCCATCCGGGCTGCCTGCCAAGACTTCACTGGCAGGCCTGCAGAGCGACTTTATCAACGGACTGTTCGTGTAGCCCGGCCATCCCGCCTGCGGATGGTCTTTTTGATTCCCGGAAGCTGTTTTGAAATTCCCGGTGAGTTCCCGAGCGCGAGCGGAAAAGTGACGGTCAAGGCGGGAAAATCCGGCTATGAGAGGCGAGCAAGCGCAGCCTCGATCTCGTAAGACCGGTGGGTTTGACCAACGCCGACCGGCGCTTTTACAGCCGCGCGAAGACCGCTGGGGGTTTTAAGACAGCTTCTAAGAACCGCCCGATCGCGTGGCGGCCTGGATCCGGCTGCGATCCATCCGCTCGTACACGTAGATAATGGGAGCCGTCAGCACAGGGATGGCGATGCCGCACAGAAGGACCACACCGGCGGTCAGCCCGTTGCGCACGGCCGGATCCATCTCCGGCGGGAACGCTTCGTGCAGAAGAACAAACACGAAAAACCCCTGAGGGAGCAGTTGCGACCAGTCTCGAACGTCCAGGCCGGCCCAACGCCTGGCGGTCAACCCGCCGACGATCTTGCCAATGAGCATCGCAGCCACATAGATGCCCAGAATCTTCCAGTGAAGCGCGGACAGTTCCAAAAGACCGTTAAGGTCCAGGCCGGCCGTAAAATACGTGAGGACAACGTACGAGAGCGGAACCGACAGAGGCGCCATTCCCCGCAGCGCAAATCCGGACCTGCCCGACCTCGCGGACACGCCCACACCTGTCACGAGTGACAGAAAGAGCGGGGATATATGCATCGTTCGAGCGCAGACGAAGAGCGTCGCCACGATTGCGCCGAAGAGGACCTGGCCGCCCATTCCGGTTCTGACCGTGTGAGTCATCCTCGCGATGAGTTCGACGCCCACCGCCCACATGATCGCCAACGGTACGGCCTGATACAGGCCCGGTGTGCGCACGAAGAGGTCGGCGAGGAACCAGAGTGAAAGGCCCAACGTCGTAACGAGGATCGAAAAGGACAGGCCCTCGCGTCGATCAGGTTGAGAGATGAGCGTGATCATCGGACCCGACATCCCGGCAAGAAGACCCAGGCGGATTGCCTGGACGACCGGAAAACCCAACAACAGAAAAAATGCCAGAAATGCCGGGATCACCGTGGCGCCGATGGAGATTGACGCGGACACCCCGAGTTTCTTGCTCAGGAACCGGTGATAGGAAAAACTGGCGCCAAGGTACAGGCCCACCCAGACCTGGGCCAGTTCGGCAAGTGGCGAGGCTGCAACGAATGCCTCCGTGTGGCGGAATCCGAATCCGCCGGCCAGAAAACCGAGTACCAGGGGTATCACGTGGAACGGAATGACTGAGCCCGCCAACGTGCCCGCCAGGGTCAGCGGCACGACAAGCATGAGACCCACGTATACAACGGGCCGGATCGAATGCGGAAAGTCATTTTGTGATCCCCACGCAACAACGCACAAAATGACGCAGATGAGAAACCGTCTCATGCGATGTCTTCCGTACGATTCGCCTCAGGCGGAAACGTCTCGAGGTTTGGGCAACGGGGTCGCCTGTCCGATAGCGGCTGCAACGAGAATGGCGGCGATAAGGGCGTACAGATTCGGCCCTGAATCCAGCAGGAGCAGTTGTGCGACCAGCGCTACAGACAATGTGCCGAGCGGCCTGAGCGCCGAGCCGATGATTTCGGTCAGCGAAAGATGGCAGCGGGTCACCCGTGCGGCAACTGTCAGGCTGATGCCCCTGGCAAGACTTCTCGCTACCAGAAACAGAAAAGCGAATGCGGTCAATCGTAAGATTGGCAGGTTCTGTGTCGAAAGCAGTCCGCCGATGACCAGGAACAGGACGGGCTGAAGGATACCGGTAGTCTTTTCCAGAATTTCAAGCGCATCCCGTCGGCGCGTGGTCGTGTTGATGAACCAGACGCCTGAAATGAACCCAACGACAATACCTGGAATCGCCTTTCCTGCACAGAGTCCTCCGAACGTTGCGACGATACCAATCGCGATAATCGCGCACACGACGTCCTCCTGAAAGCTGCTGAAGACGAACGTCATCAGCAGCCCCAGAAGAACACCCGCACACGCGTATAGAGCCAGAAAACTGCTGGTGCTCACCAATGTGAACGGTCCCAGCTCAACGACAGCGACGCCCGCACAATAAGGATACAGGATCGTAAGAAGCGTCATCCCGGACGCGTTGGAGATAAGTGGTCCCGCCGGCGCATGATCAACGTTGGGGGTTTCAAGTTCGGATCGGGCGTAAAAAACCCGATCCGGCATACGTAGCGTGGTTGCCAGCACGCCCAGCAGCAGCGCAACCAGGGCGGGTTCGGCGGCAATGCCCATTTGATACCGCAGCACCGGCCTCCACAACAGGGCCAGAAAAAAGACCAGGGCGGCGGTTCCCGCGACCTGAAGGCCTTCGAGCGCGTGGTGTCGCGACGCCCGCCTTCCCAGGCGCCTGAAATCGAACTGAAGACCCGCGACAATGCCGATCCAGACCAGAACGACACCCAACAGTTCCCTTTGTATGTCTTCGACGACAGCAGCCAGATCGTGGTCCATCGTCAGGACGATGCCCGCGGCGATTCCGATCGGCACGAAATGCAGATGGCTGGCTCGCAGACTGTCCAGTGGAGCGGCAAGCTTCCGTCGGACGAACAGGTTGCGGCAGATCAGGCAGATTACGTAGACGAGGTAGATGCTGGCGACGATTCGCATGTGCTATGCTCGTTTCCCACCGTCCGGTTGTCGTGGCTGTGTACCCATGTACGGAGTATAGCCTCTGGCCGGTACCAAGTCAAGTTCGAAGTCCCTGATCGACGGAATCCATCTTCTTGACAGGCCTGGTGTTTTGGTATATATTCGGATCCTGCAACAACCTATTAATCTACAGGTTATGGGCGCAGGTCTGCGGGTTGACCAACGGAGCCCCGGGCATACGGATTGTGTCTTTGCGCGCCACGTATCCGGGCTCGCCGCCATGCTCAATCGAGGAGCGCCGTGTGCGGGAAATCACGATCGCCGAAGTCATGGAACAGTTCGGCGAAAAGCTTGGTCTTGAGTTAATCGCCGGCAAAGACAGCCTGGAAAACGCGCTGACGTCCAGCGATGTGCACCGACCCGGTCTCTTGCTGGCCGGATTTGTGGGTCTGTTTACGTTTGATCGCGCACAGGTACTCGGCAACTCGGAAATGTTGTATCTGGATGGACTCTCACCCCGCAGACTTCGCACGGTTCTGGAGACGGTGTTTCAGTTCGACATCCCCTGCGTGGTGGTTACCGACGGAAACGAGGTGCCGCGGACTATGGTGGATCTGGCCGGGCAGCGCGGAATTCCGCTGATGGTCACTCCGTTTTCCACTACGAAGTTTTCCCATCTCTTCTCGTACTACCTGGACGACGTATTCGCACCCAGGACCGCCATCCATGGATCTCTCGTCGATGTCTACGGGATCGGTCTTCTGTTTACCGGTCGAAGCGGTATCGGCAAGAGTGAAATCGCGCTGGACCTCGTAGAGCGCGGGCACCGCCTGGTTGCCGACGATATCGTATTGGTGTCGAGAAAACTCCAGGGCATACTGGTTGGCACGTGCGGCGATACGCTACGGGATCACATGGAGGTCCGCGGTCTCGGTATTCTGAACGTCAGGCACATGTTCGGTATCGCCGCTTTTCGGATTCAGAAACGGGTTGAGGTCGTGGTTCAGCTTGTGGAGTGGGACGAGACCGAATCCTACGAGCGTGTCGGGTTGGAGGAGGACTGGGTGTCGATTCTCGACGTGGAAATTCCACAGGTGACCGTACCGATCTATCCGGGCAAGAACATCACGGTCATTGCGGAAGCCATTGCATTGAACTATCAGCTCAAGATCCAGGGTTACCATACGGCGCGGGAGTTCAATCAGAGATTGATCGACAAGATCAGCCGGAAGGGCGCATTGGAGATGCCGATTCGCGCCGACATCGAGTAGCCCGGTCGTGTTCCGGCCGATGGAATACGACCGCCCGAGAGACGTTGCGAACAACCTGTTCGGCGCCGGTGAGCCTGCGCAAGGCAGGGCGCCGGAGTTCAACCCGGGGAGCGATGCGTAATGACGAAAGCGATACCTGTCATCCTGTGTCTGGCTATTTGCGCCGGATGCGACAGCGAATCCGCGCGCAGGGAGAAAAAGGCGCAGCGGCTGTATTATGTCGTCTTCAGAGATTTGGAAGAAAGAGTGGATTCCCTGCCGCAGACGATCGAGCAATACGCCGGGATTGCCAGTGAATTCGGGGATACGCCGTCGGGGAGGAAGGCGGCAAAGCGGCATGGCCAGCTCTTGAGAGCCCAGGCCCTGCTGGCGGGTGCGGATTCTCTCGGTAAAGGGCAGTGGGTGCCATTGTATTCTCGCGTGGATTCCGTTGCGCCGGGGTACCCGCCTGTTGTCCGTGCGCTGGGTCGGCACTATTACAACAATACCTACCTGAATGCCCGATCCGGCGCAACGACGCGTCATCCCTGGATTATAAAGAGCGTGCTGAACGTCTGGGGGCTACAGGACAGTCTCTGGTCGAAGTACGAATTTCGCCCGACCGAGGCCGACAAGGCCTGGCGTGACAAACTGTGCCGGCAGGCGACCGACGTCGCGCGGATGCTGGAAAGCGCCAGGCGCTATGCCGAAGCGCTTCAGGTTGTGAACCGGGGGCTGGAATATGGCGTGGGAGACGACGCGATCGCCCATGCAAGGGTATTCGCGTCGTATTATACGTTCAGGTCCGCAAGCTACGAGGAAGCCGTCGACCTTGCCAGGAAAGCGCTGGACTATGAATTTCTCGGGAACGAGGACAGAGCCAGGGCGCATCATGTCATCGGTCTGTGTTACTGGCGGCTGTCGGAACGGCGCAATGATTCGGCGGATCTGCAACATGCTATCGACGCGTTGAATGAGGCGTTGCGGATCGATCCGGGTCTCACGCCGGTGAGGGAGTTGCTGAAGGAGCTTCGGCTGGTTCAGAAGCGGAATCCCGCGTAGTGTGAAAAAATCGCATCGCACAATGCCGGCGCCCGTCCGCCACTGAAGAGTACCGGATGGCGACCAGGAGCGAATGGAGGCAGAATCGGGGTATGGGGACGGTCGTGTGCAAATTCGGCGGGAGTTCACTGGCCGATGACCGGCAGGTGGCGCAGGTCAGGCGGATTATCGAATCCAACTCACAGCGGCGTCTTATCGTGCCCTCCGCGCCCGGCAAACGCAACGATGCGGATACGAAGATTACGGACCTGCTCTACCTGTGCCACGAACTGGCCAGACAGAGTCTGGATTTTTCGCAACCTTTGGCGATGATGCGCGCGAGATACGAAGAGCTGGCGTCAGGACTGGGCATCTCGCTCAATATCTGCCGGTTGCTCGACCGGCTGAAAACGAGTATTGACGGCGGAGCATCCAGGGATTATGTCGCTTCGAGGGGGGAGTATCTTTGCGGTCAGGTCGTCTCCGACTTTCTGGGCGCAACCTTCATCGACGCGGCGGAGGTCATCCGATTTCGCGGGGACGGCGAACTGGACCCTGCGAGTTACCGCCTTATCCGCGAACGGGTTGACGACAGCGGTATGTTCGTCATACCCGGATTCTACGGCAGCAATCCGGACGGCGGAGTTCGGACGTTTTCGCGAGGCGGTTCCGACATCACAGGCGCTATCGTGGCGCGGGCCGTCGATGCCGAGGTCTACGAGAACTGGACCGATGTATCGGGCCTGCTGATGGCCGATCCGGGTCTGATTCCGGATGCGCGGCCGGTTCGTGAAATCACGTATCGCGAGGTTCGCGAACTGGCCTATATGGGGGCATCGGTTTTCCACGACGAGGCCATGTTTCCCGTGCGTGCGGCCGGGATTCCCATCCACATCCGCAATACGAACCGGCCCACGGATCCCGGAACCCGAATTCTGGACCGGAGGGAATTGACGGCCGATCTCATTGCCGGTGTGGCCGGGCAGCCGGCATTTACGATGCTGTTCATCGAAAAGGCGATGATGAACCAGCAGAAGGGGTTTGGCCGGCAGGTGCTCGAAGTGGTGGCTTCGCACGATATCAGCTATGAACATACCCCGTCCGGGATCGACACGATGTCGGTGATCATGCGGGACGACCAGTTGGACGGGAAAGGCGAACGCCTCGTCGACGATATTCAACGAATTCTGCAGCCGGATCGCGTGGAGCTGATGCGGGGGCTGGCGCTCATCGCAACCGTCGGCGAAGGCATGTCGCATCGTATCGGAATCGCCGCACGTTTGTTCTCCGCGCTGGCCGACGCAAGCGTAAACGTCCGGGTGATCGACCAGGGCGCATCTGAAATCAATATCATCGTAGGTGTGGAAGAGGCGGACTACAAACGCGCAGTACGCGCCATATACGATGCTTTTGTCGGCTGAACCGCGTGCACGTGTTCCTCCCAAAAACGGGGCTTCCATCAAGGAAGCCCCGTTTTTGGGCTTTGCATGCGCAATCGGAGAGGATATTCGAATCTTCAGGGCCGGACATTTTCTCTGACCGGCGTTCGGGATGCGGCCATATACCGGCCGTCGAATCCTTCGCTTCCGTCGTCGGGTACAATCGTCAGAATCGAACCGGGTTCCGAGATCGGCTGCGCGTCTTCAACGTAGATGCGGTGGAGGTCCTGCCGGTTGCAGGCGTAGCAGGTGACTTCTCCATTGGCACGGGCGTACCGGTAGAGATGACGTGGCGCGTCAACCCAGGCATGAGAGACTGCATATCGCGTCAACGCGTCAGCGTCGACGTCGATGCCCAGGCCCGGAGCCTCGGGCACTCTGTAGAATCCGCCGCGCACGTCATGAGGCGCGGTGATCAGTGAATGTTCCCAGATGTTCATGCAGGTGATTGCCGGCCACCTGGCCTGCGGCAGTACCGCGCCGAGGTGTGCGGCCCAGGCCGTAGTAATCCCGGTACCGACGAGCTGCAGCCAGAAGGGCTTGTTGGCTTCTTCGCACACGGCGGCCTGCCTCAAAAGCCGCGAAGCGCCAGCGCACAACACGAAGCCGTCCGTCACGTCCTCGTTCAACGCTGTGATTGCCGGCGGACTTCCGTAATGCATGGCGAGAGGCCGATTGAAACGCGTGCGGATCTGGCGGTTGCCCGCCACGTCGCTTTGGGGAATCGGCGTTTCTACCATAGCAATCTGGGGATAGGCCTCCAATGCCTTCAGGTGGGGGACGGCGTTTGCGGAATTGCCCAGCGTACCGTTGTAGTCAAAGTCGAGATGGAACCCGTCCGGTACCACTTCCTGTACGGCTCGCACCGCTGCGTGCAGGTCGAACCATGGCCTGGCTTTGAGTTTGGCGCTCATGTACCCCGCGTTCACGGCCTGACGACACTCTTCCGCCCAGTCCGCGGGCGGCATGTCCATGTGCCACCAGGAGATCGGGCACCAGTCCCGGACCTTCGTGCCGAGCAATCGGTAGGCCGGCACGCCAAGGCTCTTGCCCACGGCATCGAACAACGCCATTTGAACGCCTGCGCCCAGACTGTCGTCCCACATCAACTCCGCAGCGGGCCGATCGTGAATGCGGCTTTCGATCCGTTCGGGTACCTGGGCCCACGTATAGTTGTGGACCGTTTCACCACATCCCACAATACCGTTGTCCATTGTGAGCCGGCAGATCTGGATGATGCGCCACTGGGGCAGCCAGTATTGGAGGTGTTCGTTGCTGTGCGGCGTGAACGGTACATCCAGGAACGTGATTTCAACCTCTGTGACCTGCATTGGGACTCTCCTCGGATATTGGATCAATGCCGGATGCCGAGGCGCGACTCCAGTTTTCGAGTAACGGTTTTCAGCACCTTGATTCTGGCATAGTACTTCGAGTTCGATTCGACAATTACCCACGGTGCGTTCGGTGTGCCGGTCCGGTGGATCATCTCTTCTACCGCTTCCTCGTATGCGTCCCACTTCTCCCGGTTCCTCCAGTCTTCGTCCGCGAGCTTCCAACGCTTGTGCGGGTTCTTCTTACGGTCCTTGAACCGGCTGAGCTGTTCGTCTTTGTCCACGTGCATCCAGAACTTGAGAATGACGGCGCCGAAGTTCGTCAGGTGTTCTTCCATTTCGTTGATTTCCCGATAGGCGCGTTTCCACTCCAATTCCGAACAGAATCCCTCGATTCGTTCCACAAGAACCCTCCCGTACCATGATCGGTCGAAAATGGTGATGTGGCCGGTCTTGGGCATTCGGTTCCAGAATCGCCAGAGATAGTGGTGGTCCATCTCAATGTCGTTGGGCGCCGCAATGGGAATGACTTCATACCCTCTGGGGTCCATATTCTGCACGAGGCGTTTGATGTTGCCGCCCTTGCCCGCCGCGTCCCAACCTTCGTAGACGAGCACTACGGGGATGCGGCGGCGGTGGACCTCGTGTTCCAGGTTCTTGATCCGGGCCTGGTACTTTTTGAGGGCTTTGCGATAGTCGGACTTCTTCATGGATTTCGAAAGATCGACCTTCTTCAGGATGCCGGACGGTGTTTTTTCGAGTTTGGGTGGCGACGGCCGTGCGGAGGCGTCGGCATTTTCCAGCCGACGAATTCTACCGTCGACGGCGTCGATAACCGTCCTGAAGATCGTTACGTTTGCGGACCGCCAGTTATCTGCTCCCAACGGCGTCCACGGCGCAAACCCGGAATGTGTCCTTTCCAGCATCTCCGTGGCTACGTCCAGGCATTCGCGGTAGTTTTCGTGTTTCTGCCAGTCGTAGTCGGTTACGCGCCATGCCGTCGAAGGGCTGCTCTGAAGCTTCATGAACCGTTTCCTCTGTTCGGCCTGGGAGATGTGCAGAAAGAACTTGACGATAACCGTGCCCGCGTCGACGAGCTGTTTCTCAAAAGACCTGATTTCGCCGTAAGCCCGATTCCAGTCCTGTTCTGTGATCGTCTGGTCCATTCGTTCCACGAGAAAGCGTCCGTACCAGGATCGGTTGAAAATCGCGATTCTCCCGCCCTCGGGTATCTTCGTCCAGAAACGCCACAGGAAGGGCTTTCTGCGCTCTTCCTCGTTGGCCGGATGGGTCGGGTATACGGTGAAGCCGCGGGGATCCAGCGCAAGGAGGAGCTTGTTGGTTTGCGTACCCTTGCCGGATGCCTCAAGACCCTCGAAGACAACGACAATCGGGATCTTCCACTTTCTGGCGTTTCGCTGAAGTTGCCCGAGTCTCAGTTCAAGGCCCCCCATGAGTTCCTTATATCTCGATTTTGCCACTTTTCGCGAAAGATCAACGGTGTCGAGCATTCGGTCTCCTTTCTCCAACCATGCCTGAACCCTCTGTATTTCGAGAAACATAATTAGCGCATTGGAACACCGATGTCAACCGGATAAACAACGCAGCGTCCAGGTTCCAGTGAGGCGAAGGAAAACCGTGCGGCTTCCCGGCGAGTTCCTTATATTGTGCAAACCCGGATTTTCATTCGCAAACAGCCCGCAAAGCGGATTTTCGAGGAGACGGTATGCCAATTCGTCTTATTCACCTTGGGGTCGGGGGCAGGGGGAAGTGGCCGGTTCGTCGCGTGCTGGATCGGACGGACTTTCAAAGTGTGGCGCTCGTCGATGTAAACGAAGACAATCTGAGGTCGGCGCGGGAGGATTCCGGATTGCCCGAAGCCGCGTGCTACGGGTCTTTGCGCGAAGCGATCGAACGTGTTGAAGCCGACGCCGTCGTTGTCATTACACCCCCGCAGCTGCACGCCGATCAGTGCCTGCAGGCTGTTCGTGCGGGCAAACACGTTCTGGTGGAAAAGCCGTTCACAAAGAGCCTGGAGGAAGCATGCCGGGTGGTGCGTGAAGCCGACGCCATGGGCGTCAGGGTCGCCGTCTGTCAGAACGCCAGGTATGCGCCCGCCCACGTCACGATCAACCGTCTCGTAAAACAGGGCGTTTACGGACGGCCTGTCTTCGGCCTGATGACCAAGTACGGCTGGAGACCCCGGGTTCACCATTCAGGCGAAGACGAGCACGCTTATCTCTGGGAACGGGGCATACACGATCTTGATACGCTGCGATTTCTTTTCAACGCCGATCCCGTGCGCGTTTGGGGGCACAGCTTCAATCCGCCATGGAGCCCTTATAAGGGCGGAGCGGGTGTCCACGCGTGGATCGAATTCGAGGGTGGGGCGACCTGTGGATATCTGTGCACGTTCGCCGCGCACAAAGGTGGATCCACACTGAGGCTGGAACTGGAAGGCGGTACCCTGGAAGTGACCGACTCCGGATTGGTCGTGCGCGCTCGGGGTAAGGACGAAGATGAAGTCATCGCTCCCGATCCGACCGCGTCGCCGGAAGAGGTCCTGCTGGACGGGTTTCAGCTGTACGTGACGGAAGGCATCGAACCGGGTTTCAGCGGACACCGCAATCTGGCCACCGTGGGAATGGTGGAGGGAATCGGGGCGGCGTCCGACGAAGGGCGCGTTGTTGATTTTCGCGGCTATATGGCGAATGCGGGCGCGTAGAATGGAGGCAGGCGACGTGGCTGAGTTGACATATCCCGACCTGGATACCTATCGGCGGGAGGTGTTCGCCCGGGAGGACGAATTGCTGAAGAGCGTCATGCCCGGCGCGGCCGCTCAAGGGCTTCCGCGCATATCCATCAGTCCGGAATCGGGAAAGACGCTCTATTTGCTGGCGAAAGCGATCGGAGCGAAGAAGATCCTGGAATTCGGTTCGCTCGCCGGCTACTCGGGGATTTGGCTGGCGCGGGCATTGCCGGACGACGGGTGTTTTGTTTCTCTCGAGGTCGATCCGAAACACGCCGAAGTATCGCGCAGGAATCTGGCTGCGGCAGGCCTGGCGGATCGGACTGACGTGCGCGTTGGAGAAGGCGCCGTGTTAATGCAGAACCTCGTGGAAGAAGGGCCGTTCGACCTCGTATTTATAGATGCCGACAAGGAAAACTACCCGGTGTATCTGGATTTCGCTCTCGAAAACACGAGGGTCGGCGGGTTGATCGTGGCGGACAACGCAAATGGTCACGGTCATGCGCACGAAGCGCTGGACGCGGGAGACGGCCGACGTGGAATCCAGGAATATAACAGACGCGTGGCACAGCACCCGCGCCTGGTTTCGAACATTGTCCCGGTTGGAGGATGGCTGGCGGTTTCCCTGGTAATTGAACCGGATTGAAACGCAGAACTGCGATGCCGGAAACGACCTGCCCGGGTCCTTGAACGCGTTTCGCAACTGCGGCGCCAGGGTACGAAGATACGCACACGGCGCCATTTTCGCGTCAGTTCAGGGCAACGTCGTACAGAACCGGGCAGACGCCGGACGGGGAACGCACATGCAGGTGAAGAAAAATCTCCTCGTGATTCTATGCGATCAACTCCAGCGACAGACGCTGGGTGCTTACGGAGGGCGAGTTCCAACGCCCCGGCTCGACGGGCTGGCCGAACGAAGCGCGATATTCCAGGAGTTTTACTGTGCATCCCCTCTGTGCGTGCCCACGCGCCCTTCCATGATGACCGGACGCTGGCCGCACGCCCACGGAGCGACGACATTCGGCGCGGGGTACGACACACTGAACGTCGGAGAGCAGTTGCTGATCGACGCACTGCTGGATTACGGCTATCACGTCGGATACGAGGGTATCTGGCACGTCAACCGGCAGCCGGAGGACGACCGGTCCGGAGAATACGCCCACTTCGTGCCGCGCGGATTCCCGTACAAGGACCATCTCAGAATGCTGATCGCGCAGGGCGGCAAGGACGGAGATCAGAGGGCGCCCATCTCCACGCCCACCGACGCGGGGGCAATGCACGATTGGGGTATCAGCATTCCGGTTCCGGCGCGCTGGCTGGAGCCGTCAGATGCCCATCCCGATATGGAAATTGCGAGAAACGTAAGCGAGTTCATCCGCTGCGCGCCGAGCGATCGACCGTTTGCGGCATGGTGTTCGCTGGGCGGTCCCCATCCTCCGATTCTGGTTCCCGAACCGTATTTCAGTATGTTTTCGCCAGGGGAGATGTCGCCTCCGCCAAGCTTCGGCGAGAATATGGACGGCCTGCCGGATCCCGTTCGGAACGCCGCGGGAGCGCAGTGTGTGCGCGGCTGGTCCTGGGAGCGCTGGGCGTTGGCGACGGCAACCTACTGGGGTTTTGTCGCGTTTCTGGATGTCTGCGTGGGCACGGTCCTGGACGCGCTGGAGGCTTCCGGCCGAGCGGACGACACGGTCGTTGTCTTTACCTGCGATCACGGCGAAATGCTCGGCGCCCACAACCTCTACCAGAAGGGCGTACTCTACGCGGAATCCATCCAGCTGCCGGCCATGATCGCCTCAACCGGCATCAAGCCCGGCGTTCGAGGCGGTTTCGGCTCTCACGTCGATTTGCCGCCAACCATTCTGGATCTGCTGGATCTTCCGCCGATGGAACGGGTACAGGGCAGGAGCCTGATGACGGATCTGACCGGCGCCCGGAGAGGCGCCGGCGGGGCGGCGTTTGTCGAGTTCAACGGGTATAACAGGGGCGGGATCCATACAAGGGGGGTGGTGACAGACGCATACAAATATATCTATCACCATCGCGATGCCGATCAGCTTTTCGATCGCAAAGCGGATCCGAATGAATTGCAAAACCTCGCGAAGGAACCTTGTTTTCGTGGGGCCCGCGACGAACTGAGAGCGCAACTCGCCGGCTGGATGCAGGAAACCGGCGATTTTCTGCGTCCTGCCTTTCCGGCATGACGCGAGGGAGAAACCGGGATGGCGAAGAATCGGACATTGCCACCGGAGAGTCCGGTGCGAAATCTGCACGCCGGGGCTTCCGTACTGGACGATGAGGAGGTTCAGGAGGTTCTGGCAGTCATAAAGAGTCGATCTCTTTCGAGGGATTACGGTCCCGACCGTCTGGACATGGTGGCGCGTTTTGAACAGGGTTTTGCCCGGAGGATGGATTCCGCGTATGCGCTTGCAGTCACTTCCGGAACGGCCGCAATCAAGGTCGCCCTCGTAGCCGCGGGGGTTGGCCCGGGCGACGAGGTGATTATGCCCCCGGTCACATTTGTGGCCACACCGGGGGCGGTCGTCCTGCTCGGGGGCGTACCGATCTTCTCCGAAGTCGACAGTTCGATGACGCTGGACCCGGATGCCATCGAATCCAGAATTACGCCCCGGACGAAGGCCATTCTGCCGGTACATCTGTGGGGGACACCCTGCAGGATGGATGGCATAATGGAAATCGCCGCGAGGCATGGATTGAAAGTGGTCGAAGACTGCTCCCAGAGCGCCGGCGCTACTTATCGTGGAAAAGCCATCGGGACGTGGGGCGATCTGGGGGCGTTCAGCCTGCAGTTCGGAAAGATTATCACATCCGGGGAGGGCGGTGTGGTGTTGTCCGACAATGCGGAACTCTACGAACGCGCCGTACGCTACCACGACCAGGGACTGTTTCGGGAAAAGACCCGATTTCCGGGCTTCGAGCCGACCCTGGAACCCTTTGTGGGCGAGAATTACCGCATGCCCGAGATGTCCGGGGCGGTTGCGCTCGCGCAGTTGCAGAAGATGGATGACGTTGTCGAGGCCCTGCGTGGCAAGTTCCGGCGATTCAAGGAGGCCATCGCTGGCGCGCCCGGTGTGAATATCAGACCGGCAAACGACGAAGACGGCCACCTCGGGGTCCACTGGGATCTGATCTTCGAGGATCGAGACACCTGCTCACGGTTTGCGAATTCGATGCGCGCTCGAGGGTTTTCGGCCGGTTTGGGATACAACGGAAAGCCGGTCTATATGGGGCCGCCCATCCGGAACCAGGCCACGGCTTCTCCCCACTCGAATCCCTGGAATTCGCCGGCGTACGACGGCGATGTCTCGTACGGCCCTGGCCTCTGCCCCCGCACCGAAGACCTGCTGCAGCGGGTACTCCTTCTGACCACCGTCAACCCATGGTTCCCCGACGAAAAGATCGACGCCCTCGCCGCGGCGGTTCGAGCCTCCGCCGCCGAGACATTCTGAATGAACCGGCAGGCGATCTCACATTGCGGATCTGAGGCAACGACATGAAAATCCTGCTGCGGGTGGAATTGACGGATCGTCACAGGGAGGAGATTGCGTCTGCGGTCGAAGGCGCGCAACTGGTGATGCCGGAGTCCGAAGTCGAAATGCTGGACGTCATGCCACAGGTGGAAGTGGTTTTCGGCAGCCTGAGCCCGGAGATGTTCCGGCGGGGAGAGCGATTGCGCTGGGTACAGACCTGGGGCGCCGGCGTTGACGGGCAGCTGTTCAAGTCGTTCGTCGACAGTAACGTTGTATTGACAAGCGGTCGTGGAACCGTCGGCGTGCATCTGGCCGAGCACGCCATGGCACTGTTGCTCGGGCTCACACGAGGAATCGCATGGGCCGTACGGAAACCCGGGTGGGACCAGCGTATGCCGATCCGGAACGCGAGCTGGGAACTTGTGGGCATGACGATGGGAATCGTGGGTCTGGGAGGGACCGGCCGGGAACTCGCCAGAAGAGCCGGGGCGTTCGGCATGCGGGTCATCGCGGTGGACCCGGAAGACGTGGATGTGCAACCCTGCGTGGCGTCCTGCTGGAAGATGGACCGGTTTCACGACCTTCTGGCATTGTCCGACGTGGTGTCCGTATGCGCGCCCCTGACGCCCGATACACGGGGTATGTTCGACGAACGCGCCTTCCGCTCCATGAAATCCGGCGCGCTGCTGATCAACGTAACGCGAGGCGGAATCATGGACGAACACGCGCTGGTCGACGCGCTGGCGCGCGGAAGGATCGCCGGGGCGGGACTGGACGTCGTACCGGTTGAACCGCTCCCGCCGGACCATCCATTGTGGAAGATGGAAAACGTCCTGATCACCCCGCACACGGCAGGAGGGTCGCCGAACAGACAGGATCGCATCGTAAACCTGTTCTGTGAAAACCTGAAAAGGCTGGAGGCCGGGCAGCCGCTGTTGAGCGTGATCGACAAGAAAAAAGGATATTGAACGGTGCGGGCGTTTTTCTTCTGGGAAGCCGCGGCAGGCGGCCTGGGTCTGGAGGACAGGTGCAATCCCTATGGGCCCCTGCTTGCTCGCGACCTGGCACGGCTCGGCATCCATCTCGAGCTTGGCGATTACGCGTTCAGTCGGAACTGGTTGGAATCCGCGCGATGCGACTATGAGGTATTGCACCTGAACTGGCTGCACTGGTTCTACCGGGATGACACCCTTGAGAAATCGGTTTCCCGGCTCAACCGCTTTGCAGACAATCTGCACTATGCCAGGGAACTGGGGTACCGGGTTGTCTGGACGTTGCACAACAGGTACCCGCACGAACGACCGTTCCCGGACCTGGACCATATGGCGCGGTTGATCGTGGGAAGTCTGGCCGACGGCATGATTGCGCACTGCAGCTACGGCGCCAGACTTGCGCGCAGACTCTTCTATCGCGCCGATCGGGTGCACGTCATTCCGCACGGCCACTACATCGACGTCTTCCCCAACGAGATCTCGAGAGATGCGGCCCGGCGCCGGTTGCAGTTGCCGGCGGACGCGTTTGTCTATCTGTTCTTTGGAAACGCCAGGGTATACAAGGGAATCGAAGAGCTGATCCGCTCCTATCGTGAATGTGCGGCTCCCGACACGCGGCTGGCTATTATGACCCGAAGAGCCTTTGATGGAAGTCACGCCGAACGGGTCATTGCCCTGGCGGAGGAGGACGAACGCATTCGTGTGTTTACGCACTCCTTTTTCCCGAATGAAGACTTTCAGATCTATCTGAATGCCGCGGACGTCGTGGTACTGCCGTTTTCACAAGTTCTGACGTCCGGATCCGCAATCGCCGCCCTTTCGTTCGGGAAGCCGGTCATCGTACCGGCGATGGGATGCCTTCCGGAACTGGTCGATGACTCAATGGGCATATTGTACGACCCGAAGGACAGTGGGGCGCTGTCAAACGCCCTGCTCGACATCAGACGACGCGACCTCGATGCGGCCGGCATCGCGGCATTTGATCGCGCCAGGTCGCTTGACTGGAGAGGGATCGCGGCTCGTGTCGCCGAAGTCTATCGGGCATAGGTCGACGGGATGAAAATTACGGGTGTCGATCTGGTCGCCGTCGGGGTGAATCATCGCGGAGACTGGGTCTTTGTTCGCGTCAATACCGACGAGGGCCTGCGCGGCCTCGGGGAATTGCGCGCCGGCAGGAACTACGCCGGCAGGATTCGGGCCACGAAGGAATTGTCCGAATGGCTGCTGGGCAGGGATCCACGCGGGATTCGGGACTTCCTGAACCGGTTTACGCGAACCGGCTGCGACAGGGATACGTTCGGCGCCGTCAGCGCGCTGGAACAGGCGCTTTGGGATATTCTCGGAAAGTCGCTCGACGTTCCGGTCTGCACACTTCTGGGGGGACCCGTTCGCGACGATGTCCGCCTCTATGCCAATATAAACAGGGCATCGCAGGATCGCAGCCCTGAGAACTTCGCGTCCCTGGCCGCCCGGGCGGTCGGAGAGGGATTCGATGCCGTCAAGCTGGCGCCCTTTGACGAGATGCGTCGAGATATCGACTCGGCGGCGGACGCGTTGCCGGGCGTCGCCAAGGTACAGGCGGTCCGCCGGGCGGTGGGATCGGAAGTGGATTTACTGGTTGACTGCCACAGCCGATTTACCGTCAGGGGCGCGCTGGAAACCGCCGCTGCGCTGCGTGATCTGGACGTTTATTGGTTCGAACAACCTGTTCCCGAAGTTGAATTGGGTGCCGTTGTCGAGGTGAACAGGCGATGCGGGCTGCGGACGGCCGGCGGCGAAGGGCGAATGGAGGGACGTGAGTTCCGGGAGGTGATGGAGAACGCAGCGATGGACGTGATCATGCCGGACGTAACGGTTGTGGGCGGTATCGCGAAGCTGAAGTCGATCGCTGAAATGGCGGAGAGGTTCGGAGTACCCACGGCGCCGCACGGTCCGTTCGGGCCGGTTGCAATCAGCGCCGGTATGCACGTCATGGTCACCCGGCCGGGCTTTCTGGTTCTGGAATATGGGTGGGGCGAGGTGGCGTGGCGAAAGGAGTTGACCCTCCAGCCGGAAGAAATCGTCAACGGCCGCATCCGACCCGGCCGGCGGCCCGGTCTCGGGGTGGAACTGAACCCGGATGTGCTGAAAGCGCACGCCGTGGCGTTGAATTGATCAATGGAGGACCGCATGTTCAAGTCTCTGGCGCCGGGCGCCGTCGGTGTCAAAGCGACGCTCTCGGAAGGGCTCGAATTGGCAGGATCCGCGGGATTTCAGGGTCTGGACGTCCACATTCGAGAGGTGGCGGATTGTGTGCGAGAAAAAGGCGCGGACCACGTCACGGGGCTGTTCCGCGATGCAGGCTTGAAGATCGGCGCATGGGGATTGCCGGTTTCCTGGAACGGTCCCCTCGAGGACTATGAGCGGGATTTGCACGCATTGCCGGCGTTGGCGGCCGCTGCCGCGTCCGTGGGCGCTTTCCGGGTCTCGCAGTGGATTGCACCGGCTTCCGACGAGCGGCCCTTCCGCGAGCAGTTCCGGTGGTGTCTGGACCGCCTGCGCCCGATTTGCGAGGTATTGAAGGACCATGGTTGCAGCCTCGGGCTGGAATTCATCGGTCCGAGGACGCTGCGTCTTGGCAGACGGTACGGTTTTATACACTCCATCGGTGGGATGCTGGGATTCTGCGAGGCGCTGGGGACCGGCAACGCGGGTCTGCTGCTGGATTGCTGGCACTGGTATACGTCGTTGGGCACGCTCGCGGATGTCAGGGCGCTCGCGCCGCGCGACGTTATCCACGTCCATGTGAACGACGCACCGCGGGGAGTGGACGTGGAAGAACAGATCGATCACGTTCGCGCGCTTCCCTCAGAAACCGGCGTGATCGACCTGGCAGGTTTCCTGAGCGCGTTGAACGAGATCGGATACGCCGGCCCCGTTTCGCCGGAGCCCTTCAGCCGGATGGTCGGGGAGCTTCCGGCCGGTGAAGCGGTGCGTATGACCCACCGGGGGCTGGACGAAGCGTGGCGGGCGGCGGGTTTGTATTCCCGCGACTGACCGGGCTGCGTTGCGAAAGGGTCCGGACGGCGCGGAGTACGTGATCGCGCCAAAACGCCGGGGAACCTCATGGAATCCATCGAAAACTTCGCCGCACGATACATCCGTGAAAATGAAAGACTCCTGGCCTCGCTGAATCCCGCGGACATCGCGTCCGTCATCACGCTCATGCGGGAAGCCAGGGATTCCGGAAAGCGAATTTTCGCTATCGGAAATGGAGGTAGCGCCAGTACGGCCTCCCACTTCGTGAACGATTTGGGAAAGGGGGCGTCGGTGGGCCGGGAGGCCCGTTTCAAGGTGATTCCGCTGACCGACAACGTGGAGTGGATGACGGCGCTGAGCAACGACCTGAGTTACGAGGACGTGTTTGTCGAGCAGTTGAAAAACTTCGCGGAACCCGGAGACGTACTGCTGGCGATCAGCGGGAGCGGGAATTCAGAAAACGTCCTCCGGGCCGTGCGTTTTGCAAACGGGAGGGGCTGCCACACGGTCGGTTTTGCCGGATTCGGCGGCGGAATGCTGAAAGATCTGGTGTGCCACTGCATCGTCGTGGAATCCGACCACATGGGGAGGGTTGAGGACGTCCACCTGGTTCTGCAGCACATCGTCTGCTACTATTTTATGGATGCGGAACGGTCGAAATGAGCCTCACCCGCTCGACCATGATCGCTATACTGCCCCTGATGTGCGGATTCAACCTGGAACTCGGGTACTATTGGCACCTTGTCCTCGGCCAGGCGCAGTTGCTCTGGAACCGGCAGCCCGTCTCGAACATGCTTGGGGACCGGAGTCTGGACCCGCGGGTCCGGGAACGGCTCGAATTCATCCAGGAAGTGCGACGGTTCGGGGAACAACGGATCGGGCTTGCCCGATCCCGCAATTACACCACGTACATCGATATCGGCGAAGGACCGGTTTCCTGGCAGCTGACCGCGTCGCCAAAGGACCGGATCGAGCCCGTTCAATGGACGTACCCGGTAGTGGGACGTTTTCCCTACCGGGGTTATTTTGATCTGGACCGGGCGAAGAAGGACCGGGACCGACTGGAGGCGCGGGATTTCGATACGTTATTGCGCCCCGTTGGCGCTTACAGTACCCTGGGCTGGTTCGCAGACCCGATCCTGAGTACGATGCTGCGTTATCGCGACGGCGACCTGGCCGAGCTCATCATTCATGAGTTGGCACATGCCACGGTGTGGATACCGGGCCGGGTCTCCTTCAATGAAAGCCTGGCGACCTTTGTGGGAGAGGCGGGCGCCCTGCAGTTCATGCGGCAGCGTCACGGACAGGAGAATTCTGTCGTGTCTGGCATGCTGGACAGGCGGTCCGATGAACGGACGTTCAGGCGGTTCATGCGCGACGTCGCCGGAGAACTCCAGGCGATCTATGATTCGGAACGCTCGTACGGAGAGAAGCTGAAGGAACGAGAGGTGATCTTCGAACGTGCGAAGCACCGCTTCTCCCGGCTGGATCTGAAGACCGGCGCATATTCCCGCTTTCCCCGGCGGCGGTTGAACAATGCCGTGATGATGGCCTATCGAACCTACCACGAAGAAATCGACGTCTTCGATGACGTGTACCGGGCGGTCGGTGCGGATCTTAATGCAGCCGTCCGGGTCTTCAAGGAATGCGAGTCTCAGACGGACCCCTCACGATATCTGGAAGATTGGCTGCGGACAAACTATGGACCGCATCGGTAGGCCGCCTTCTTCCGTCCCGCGGATCGGATCCGGGAGTATCCGTGATTTGCGCACGGATCGCGAACGAAATGCCGGAATTTGAACGCACGTTTCGAAGGATTTACCGGGTGGTCGGCCGAATTCCCGAAGGGACCGTGGCCACATACGGCCAGATTGCCGGAATTGTGGGGGTGGGTCCCAGGCAGGTGGGACAGGCGCTCAAGGCATTGCCGGCCCACACCAGGTGTCCCTGGCACCGGGTGATCAACGCACGAGGGACCGTGTCCATTCGTACCGGCTCCGCAAAGGCGCACCTGGTCCAGGAACGGCTTCTCGAGGCCGAAGGCGTGACGTTCGTAAACGGGAGAGTCGACCTGGACGTATATCGGTGGCACGCCGACCTGTAGCCGGCGGACTGCCGTATCATCGCAAACAGGATTCGCTGATGACGATCAATCCCTTCAGGCCCTTCCGGACGCATCTGAGACCCTACAGGAACCGCATCCTGACGGGTCTGCTGCTGTTGTCGATCGGACAACTGGCGTCCAGCGCGATTCCTCTTGCGTTACGGGAGGCGGTCGATCTGGTAAAAGAGGGGTTGGACGGCGCACCTGGCGGAGTCGACCTCCCGGGGGGAAGCATCGGCGAGCAGGTTGTTTTCTGGGCATTGCTGATCGTTGGTCTTGCTATCGCGCAGATGGGGCTGGAAATGGGCATGCGCTGGTGCCTGAACAGCGTTTCGCGACTCGTCGAGTATGATATACGACGGGAATATTTCAAGGCTTTGTTGAGGCTGTCCCTCAGCTACTTCCACCGGACGCCGACGGGAGATCTGATTTCCAGGGCGACCAACGACATGGACGCTGTACGAATGTTTCTGGGATTCGGCGTGCGCATGTTGTTTGGCGCGGTCCTGGGTCTTTCCCTCAGCATGCTGGTGATGTGCTGGATCGACTGGAAGCTTGCGATTCTTGCGGTGTTGCCGATGCCCGTGATGGCTCTGGTCATGAATCGACTGGCCGGCAGGGTCCATCACGGATTTCGATCCGTGCAGGAACAGTTTTCGCGAATCAGCGCGCGTGTCCAGGAGAACCTGTCCGGCATCCGGGTGGTCAAGGCATTCGCCCAGGGCCGCGCGGAGATGGATGCGTTCGACGAACTGAGCCGTGACTACCTGGTAAAGAACCGCAGCCTGATCCGTATCCAGAGTCTTCTCTTTCCCTTGACCTTTCTGATCAGCGGCGCGTCCCTCGCGGTCATTCTCTGGATCGGAGGGGCAAACGTGATCGCCGGGCGCCTGACCCTTGGGGATTTCGTGGCATTCAACGCCTACCTGACCAAGCTGATCTTTCCGATGATTACCCTGGGCTGGATGATCGATCGGTACCAGCGAGGTCTGGCGTCCATGAAGCGAATTGAGGAGATCCTTGCGACGACGCCCGAAATTCAGGATTCGGCGCAGACCAGGGCCGTCGGAGCGCTCGACGGTGAGATCGAGTTCCGGGATCTTACCTTTTCGTACAACGGCGTCCCGGTTCTGAAGAACATCGACCTGCGTATCCCAAGGGGCAGCACCCTGGCACTGGTCGGACGCGTGGGATCCGGAAAAACCACGCTGGCGCGCCTGATTCCGAGACTGATCCAGGCGCCGCGGGGCGCCGTGCTGATCGACGGTATTCCGGTGGAAGAGATCCCTCTGGCCACGCTTCGCGACTGCATCGGTTTTGTTCCGCAGGATACGTTCCTTTTTTCGGAGTCGCTTCGGGAGAATATCAGCCTCGGGAGCGACGGAGCGACCGAGACGGACGTACGGTGGGCCGGCGAAATTGCCGGCCTTTCGGACGATCTCGCGAGTTTCCCCGACGGGATCGAAACGGTAATTGGAGAACGCGGGGTCACACTTTCGGGAGGCCAGAAGCAGCGTACGGCGTTGGCCCGGGCAGTGATCCGTCGACCGGAGATCCTCATCCTGGACGATGCGCTGGCCAGCGTCGATACCCAGACTGAAGAGAGGATATTGAATCGCCTGCGAGACGCCATGAAGTTCAGAACCACCATACTGATTGCACACCGTATTTCAACCGTTCAGGATGCGGATCAGATCGTGGTACTGGATGAGGGGGCCATTGCCGAACGCGGCACCCACGACGCACTGATCAGCAAGGGCGGAATCTATGCCGCCATGCACCGCCGTCAGCAGTTGACCCGCGAACTGGATGAAATCTGAACCATCGGAATCATCACCAGTTCGAGTGCGTGAGCCCTGAATGCCTGACCCAACCCGCGACATGCACGAAGAAGAAATAACCCGGAAGCCGTTCGACGCCCGGTTGATGTGGCGTCTTCTGGGTTACCTCAAGCCGTACACGACCTGGGTAATTGTCGCATTCCTGCTCATTCTCGTGACGTCGGCGGCCAGGCAGGCCGGTCCCTATCTGAGCAAGATTGCCGTGGACGACCACATCCTGCCGGGAGACCTGGCGGGTTTGAACGCGATCGTCCTGGTGTTTGTGGGCCTGCTTGTGTTTCAGTTCCTGGCCGACGTGGCCCAGAGGATGGTTACACAGATGGTTGGGCAGTGGGTGATGTACGACATCCGAAAGGCGATATTCGGGCATCTTCAACGGTTGCCCGTACGGTTTTTCGACCGCACGCCGATCGGACGCCTGATGACCCGAAACACAAATGACGTGGACGCGCTCAACGAGTTGTTTACGGACGGGGTCGTAGCCGTTTTCAGCGATATATTCACGCTGATCGCGATTATGGCGTATATGTTCTACATGGACGCGTCTCTGGCGCTGCTGGTCTGCGCTACGGTGCCGGTAATGTTCGGAGTGACATTCTGGTTTCAAGGCCGAATGTTGCGCGCATTTCGCCTCGCGCGCAGCCGGTTGGCGCGCCTGAACGCCTATTTACAGGAAAATATCACGGGTATGCCGGTCGTGCAGCTTTTTGGTCGGGAAGGCCGCCATGCGGATCGATTTGACGGAATCAACGGCCGGTACCTGAGTGCGAATCTGGAGTCTACGCTATATTATTCGCTCTATTTTCCGATTATGCAATTGCTGGGTTCCATCGCCACGGCGCTGGTTATCTGGCAGG
Organism: Candidatus Latescibacterota bacterium; assembly: GCA_965116875.1. Classification (GTDB taxonomy): domain Bacteria; phylum Latescibacterota; class UBA2968; order UBA2968; genus JAAXHE01. The sequence continues at coordinate 4,783,683 of OZ220733.1, read as the reverse complement.
GCAGCAGCGACGTCGTCCGGGCGCAGATCGAATGGGGCGCTCTGGTCGCCATGCTGCAGTACATTCCCCGGTTCTTCTGGCCCATTCTGGACGTTGCGGAACGGTACGCGATTCTCCAGGCGGCGATGGCGTCGTCGGAGCGGATATTTGAACTTCTGGATACCCCGCCGGAGCCGGGCCTGGACAGGGCCGGGCCGAAGAAGATCCGGGGCGAGATCGAGTTTTCAGACGTCTGGTTCGCATACAACAACGACGACTGGGTACTCAAGGGCGTTTCGTTCGTGGTGAAACCGGGGGAACGCCTGGCTGTCGTCGGCGCGACCGGCTCCGGAAAGACGACCATTATCAACCTTCTATGCAGGTTCTATGACATTCAACGCGGGCGAATTCGAATTGACGGTGTCGACATCAAGGAGTGGGACGTGGAGGCATTGAGGCGGCGCATTGGCGTCGTCCAGCAGGATGTCTTCCTCTTTTCAGGGGATATCGGGGCGAATATCCGCTTGAGAAGCCGCGAGATCTCGGAGCAAAGCGTGGAACAGGCGGCGAGGGACGTCAACGCCGACCGATTTATCAGTCGGCTTCCGGGGGGATACGGGCATGCCGTTACCGAAATGGGCGGTACCCTCTCCGGCGGTCAGAAGCAGCTGCTGGCCTTTGCGCGGGCAATCGCGTTTGATCCGGACGTTCTTGTCCTGGATGAAGCCACGTCCAGCATTGACACCGAAACGGAGGCCTGGATTCAGGATGCCGTGGGAAGATTGATGCGGTCGAGGACTTCAATCGTGATCGCGCATCGCATTTCAACCGTTCGGCGCGCGAACCGGATTCTTGTGATTCATAAGGGTGAAATCCGGGAAACGGGCACCCACGAAGCCCTGTTGGCCGCAAAGGGGATCTATCACCGGCTTCACACACTGCAGTACATCGGCAGCGCCCGGCAGTAGACTGTTTTTTGTTGACAAAGCGATTCCATTTTTATATCCTTGTCGCTTGTCCAAACCAATTCGACACGTGTGTTTTTCGTTGAGTCATTAGCCAGTCTCGAAAGGGGATTCGGTGACCAAAGCCGATATCGTCAATCAGATTGCAGCGGCCACAGGGTTGCCGAAATCGGATACGGCGGCTGTCGTGGAGGGTTTCCTCGACTCGGTTGTGGCGGCATTGAAACATGGCGAGCACATCGAAATTCGAGGTTTCGGGACGTTCAAGGTTGTGACCCGGGCGCCCCGGATCGGGCGCAATCCCAAAACCGGCGATGTTGTTGAAATTCCGGAACGCCCCGCACCGGTTTTCAAACCTTCCAGGGAATTGCGGGCAGGTCTCACGGATGAGCAGGCGGACTGAAATCGTGTCGCACCCATGTCAGTCTCACAAGAAGGAGCATTAATTGCCCTGCGGAAGAAAACGAAAGCGCCACAAGATCGCGACTCACAAGCGCAAGAAACGTCGCAGAAGAGATCGCCACAAGAAAACCTGACCAATTTCAAGGATCCAGCGGGGCATTAGCTCAGTCTGGATAGAGCGCTGGTCTCCGGAACCAGAGGTCACAGGTTCGAATCCTGTATGTCCCACCATGCCGATTCAAGGCGAGCCGTCGAAGTATCGACGGCTCGCTTTTTTCTTTTCCATCCGCGCACTGGCATTCGGGGATAGCGATCCGGGAATGCGATACCGGGGTTTGCGCCAGTGATTCCGCGACCCCAGGAAAGTGGAACTTTCGCGCGTCCAGGTCGTTCCAATCGTACGTCGATCCACATCCGTTCCGGAAACGCCGGCGGATCCGGACGGCGGCTTCACAGTCGCAAAGGGGTTGAAGCCAGCTTTGGACTTCCAGGAACCGACAAAGAAGCGTCTGCCTCATGACGCCTCCGTGCAGCGATACCTGAAGGAACTGCGCCGGTATCCCCCGATGACGCGCAAAGAGGAGACGGAAACGCTTGCCCGGGCCCGGAAGGGCGATCCCAAGGCGATTGAGCGGCTCGTCACCTCCAACTTGCGCTTTGTCGTGAGCGTTGCCCTCGAATACCAGGGCCGTGGCGTGCCGCTCTCGGATCTGATCGCCGAAGGCAACATGGGGTTGATGGAAGCCCTGAACCGGTTTGACGAAACCCGCGGGTACAAGTTCATCAGCTATGCCGTCTGGTGGATACGCCAGGCGATACTGAATGCGCTGAAACGCACCTCGGCGGTGTCCATGCCTGCAAATCGGCAGGAAGACATGGACCGCATGGCCCGGAGATGGGGCCAGATGACGCAGGAGTTGGGACGGGTGCCGACGGTCGAAGAGGTGGCCACAGACATGAATATCAGTCGAAAGCGTGCGGAACGCGCGCTTCGATGCGCCCGTTCGGACCTCTCTCTGGAGTCTCCGATCGACGCTGAAGGCGAAAAGACATTGCTGCAGGTACTCGACTGTGACGAAGCCCACCCGGATCTGGAAGTTTTGGAAAGAGACCGCACCGAACTGATCAACGCCTCCCTCGCGGGAAGCCTCGATACCAGGGAGGCCAACGTTATCCGCTCCTATTTTGGGCTGGAGGGCGGAGAACGAAGGACGCTTGGAGAAATCGGAACGGAACTGGGTGTCACGCGTGAACGGGTACGTCAGATCCGGAATCGCGCCCTGGGCAAGCTGCGCCGGTATTTCAGGCAGCGGGTGCGCGCCGAAGAGTCCTGGCAGGACCAGGTCTGATCCGGATCGGCAGCGACGCCGGACCGTGCGGGCAGGGGCTCTCCCTGACCCGCATTTTTGTTGCATCTGCCCGAGCCGCGGAGTCGTGTCTTTTCGGCCACGGATCCGGCAGTGCAGGAAACGTATAAAGTCATTGATTCAACGGCATTTGATGGTTAGATTGAGGATGCAGTACGCAGCCTGCGGCACGCAGGAAACGACAGCACAACATCGTTGCGCCGCCTGATCCGCGGGACGGCGTGCACGGCTGCGAAAGGTGGCCAATCCATTTCAGGAATCGTTCCGTGAGACGTCTGCTGGAATTCGTTGGCATGAAGACCGCCCGGTTTCTATTGCTTACCTATTCGATGTACGGGTATTTCCGGCGGTTTCTTGGCGAACTGCCGAACGTCTATTTCTACAGACGCCAGATCATCGAACAATGTTACTCGGTTGGCGTGAATTCGCTGTCTCTTGTCATCCTTGTTTCGGCTTTCAGCGGAATGGCCATTTCCACGATGATGGCCTACCAGATGGAGGACTACGTGCCCGACTACATGGTCGGCAGCATCGTTGTTCGCTCGGTGCTGCTTGAACTGGCGCCGATTCTCATGGGGCTGGTACTGGCAGGCCAGGTGGGTGCGGGCATCGCGTCCGAAGTGGGCACGATGAAGGTTTCCGAGCAGGTGGATGCGCTGGTTTCACTGGCGGTGGATCCGGTAGGCTACCTTCTGATGCCGCGGGTTCTCGCCGGCATCGTGATGATCCCCGTGCTGGTCGTATTCTCCGCCTGCACGTCGATCTCCGCGGGTTACTTGATGTCCATCCATCTGATGGATATCACGGTTGCCGATTTCGTGAAGGGCATGAAGCTCGACTGGAGTTCGTACGATCTTGTGGTATGCCTGATCAAGTCCGTGGTGTACGGCGGCATGATCACCTTTTACGGCTCGTATGCCGGACTGTCGGCGACGGGCGGGGCGCAGGGTGTGGGCCGTGCGGCAACGGTGGCGGTGGTGATTTCGGCTGCATCAATCCTGATTCTCGATTACTTCCTGACCAAGACGTTACTATATTGAAGCCGGTTGTGTTCTTCAGTACGGGTTGGTGTTCTCCCGTCATACGTTTTCGATGAATGAGATCAGAGATGGCCAATAACGGCGTTGCCATCCGTTTCGAATCGGTACACAAGCGATTCGACGGCCTGGAAGTCCTCAAGGGGATGGATCTGGAAGTCCGGTGGGGCGAAGTCACCACCATCCTTGGGCCCAGCGGATGCGGAAAGAGCGTGACGCTGAAACATATGATCGGGATCGAACAGGCTGACCGGGGACGGGTCACGGTCGTCGGTCACGATATGAACTCCATCGGGAAGAAAGACCTGAAGGCACTGCGAAAGCGAATCGGCGTTCTGTTTCAGTCGTCGGCTCTGTTCGATTCGATGAACGTGAAGGAGAATGTGGCATTTGGACTGAGAATGCATACGCCGATGTCTGAACGAGAGATCGATGAGCGGGTCAGCGTATGCCTCGACGCGGTTCGGCTTTCGGGAACGGAGCTGACGATGCCGGTCGAACTGTCCGGCGGAATGCGGAAGCGCGCCGCGCTGGCCAGAGCAATTGCAATGTCGCCTGACTTTATCCTTTACGACGAGCCGACTACCGGCCTGGATCCGGGAACGGCCGCGGTGGTAGGCGATTACATATTGAAACTCCAGAGTGAGCTGGACGTAACCTCGGTTGTGGTTACCCACGATCTTCCGCTTGCCCGCAGGATTTCAGACAGGCTGGCGCTGCTCTACAACGGAAAAACCGCCATTCAAGGGAAACCGGAGGAGATTGAGAGGAGCGGAAACGATGTTTACGACATGTTCGTTCAGGGAAGAATCTGAAGCGGGTGACAGATGATCAGTCGAGAAAAGCAGTTGTTTCTGGGAGCGGTCATATTCCTGGCGATCGCGATGGCCGTACTGGGTGCGACGTGGCTGTCGGAGAACTACGCGGGCGCGGCCGGCGGTTATCAGTTGCACGTCTTTTTCGAAAGCGTACCCGGGTTGCAGCCTGGCGATCCGGTATTCATCCGGGGGGTATGGGCCGGCAAGGTCCTCGAAATCGGTCTTGTGCACGGATTGCCGCTCGTCAGTATCGGCTTTGCTGAATTTCGAAACCTGCCCCGAGACTCGAAAGTACTGTTGCAGGCAGAGGGGTTGCTGGGTGGCAAGATGATCGACGTGCAGGTGGGAACGGAATCCGGCCGGGTGTATGCCGATCACGATACACTTCGCGGGTCTTCGGAAGGCGGTATTGAAGAGGTGGCGGAACATGCCGGAGTGCTGGCGCAGCGTCTGGAGTCGGTTCTTGCCGACAGGAATCTGGACCATGTCGGAGCCCTGCTCGCGAATATGGACAGCACCGCGGCGCTTTTGAAGCAGGCTGTGTCGGAGAACCGCGAGACCCTTAAGGCTCTGCTGGACACCGCGGCCCTGGCTGCCCGCGACGCGCGGGACCTTCTTGGCGAGAGTCGGCCCGACGTGCGCCGCGTCGTCGGGAACATGCGGCGTACTACCGAAAGCCTGGATGCGATGGCGCGAAATATCCAGACGGCGCTGGAGACCTTCGAGGGGTCGCTGTCCGACCTGAATGAGGTCAGTGGGAAACTGCGCCGCGGCGAAGGTACTCTGGGCCGTCTCGTCCACGACGAAACGCTGTATATGGATATGCGGCGTACGCTTGCCACCGTCGACAGTCTTATAGAAGACATCAAGGAAGACCCGAAACGCTATCTCAATGTTGACGTAAGCCTGTTCTGAGCGGAGGTAAGGCGTGCGCGAGGTGTTTGCTCGAAACGTTTTCCGGGTGCTGGCGTGCCTGTTCACCGGGCTGACCCTGGCGCACGCGGGCGACCTGGAATGGTTCCGGTGGGCCAGACGCAAAGATGCGCCCTTCGGCGGCGCTCTGGGCGAAATGCGCACCATCAGGACCATTCCCGCTGCAGCCGACTCGGTAAAACGTCTGGTCTACGGAGACCGGCAGGGGCTCTTGCACGTGCTTGAGCTCGGCAACGGGCGTTCGCGGGAGGTGTGGGTCAGCCAATCCCTGAAATCGTCCGTTGCCCAGGTTTTCGTGGCGGATGTCAATGCGGACGACGTCCTGGAGATCATCGCATATTCGCATTGGGGCGACATCGTGATCTACAATGCGGATACGTACGAGTTGATATGGCGCAGCAAAGACGACGAATATGAGACGATCTCGACGATGGCGATCGAGAATCTGGATGGCGACCCACAGCTGGAACTGATCTTCCTTGGCGAAGCACAGGACGCATCGGGTGAACGGGACTCGAGACTGTTCGTCTACGACGGCAGGCATCTGGCGGAGGAGAGGAGGGGCGAACAGACGCTGATCGGGGAGAGCATCGTCGTCGCGAACCTGGACGAAGACGCGGAACTTGAAATCGCCATCAATACCGGCGTGGTCATCGATGCAAGATCCCTCGATTTCGAGTGGCACTTCGGTGGATGCGACCGGATGGGTTATATGGACGTGAATTACGATGGCACGCCGGATCTGATTGGAGAATACGGCAGCCTGCGGCCCGAACGACATATCAAGGTGATTTCAATCACATCGGATTTTCGTGGAAACCACGGGACCGAGGGGGCGGGACGGATTACGGACTGCGCCTCCTGCCACAAACTCAGGGCGTTTTGCCAGGACTGCCACGAAAGAGAGGGTATTACGAGCACAGTCGGGCATCAAAACCCGGGTAGACGTATCGACGCGGAGGCCTATCATCTGCGTGAGGCGCCTTACTTTGCGCCATACGGCAATGTAAGCGAGTGTACGAGTTGCCATAAACTTGAACTCAGGGAGGTGTGTCTGGCGTGTCACCAGCGAACCGTTCCAGACGGTGAAGAAGCCATTCGGGCGAACACCGAGATTTATTCGATTCTGACCGAACTCAAGGACCGATAGGCATGAAACGCAACGTCTGGATAATCGTGCTGTTCTCGATTGCGGCACAGATGCAGGCCCAGGCCGGAAATGCGGACTGGTATCTTCTGCGCGACAGCCGGCACATCCGTTGGGGTGGAAGTATCGATGAATTGCCTCAGATTCGTATCCTCCCGTCGGACGACGAGGAAAACCCGCGGGTTGTCTACGGAGACGCGGAGGGAAATCTGCACGTTGTCAGATACGTCGATGGCCGCGGATATGAGGAGTGGAAGAGTGAACCGTTGGGATCCGCCGTCCTCGGCGTCTTCGTGGATGACGTCGATGCGGACGGAAAATTCGAGATTGTCGCCTACACGTTTACGCGTATTGTGCTATACAGCGCGGAAGACTACAGTTTCATCTGGCAGATCGAGGAGGATATCACCCACATGGCAATCGAAAATGTGGACGATGATCCTCAACTGGAACTCGTCTATCTGGTCAAGGGCCTGGGTCACAGCGAGATGCACATCCATGTGTACGACTGTCTGGAGCTGTTCGAACAGGGTATCAGCGACGTGATACCGAAAGAATCGATTCACGCCCAGAGTATGGTAATTGCGGATTTCGACGACGATTACGGCCTGGAGATCGCATTGAATACGGGTGTGGTCGTCGATCTGGAAACTCTGATCGTGGAGTGGTATTTTGCCGGCGGATTCGGAGACCGCCTGGGATTTCTGGATATCGACGGCGACGGTGTCCTCGAGTTGATCGGAGAGGTGGGCGGACTTCGGCACAGCCGATACCTGCGCATATTCAATGTAGACATCCAGTCGGAGACGTTTCTGGTTCTCCCGGATAACGAGGCGCAGTCGAAAGCGGAACGGTGATTGAGAACGGATTTCTGCATGGGAACGGAATCACAACCAAAACAGGTGCGCAGCGAGGATAGTCCGGTTCGGAGAGCGGGCCGTCGACCATCCGGTCCGGACTCCGCGACGTGGTCCGGCGACGGTCTGTTTTTTCGCATGGCGATTCTGCTGTTTCTTGTGGGATTCCTCTATGTACTCCATCAGGACCTCTCCCCGTTTCTGATCGGCCTCACGCTTCTGGCGATTCTGGTTATGGTCCAGAAGGGGATCAGGTTCGAAACCGGCGTGGCGGTATTGGTGGTTCTGCTGTTTGGCGCCTGGCTGATGGGAGATATGGCCGGATTGCTCTGGCCGTTCGGTACTTCGTTCGTGTTGGCTTATCTGGTGTCTCCCCTTGTGGGTCTGATGGAACGCTGGATGTCGCGCACGATCGCCATCGCCCTGATCGTGGTCGTCATTCTGGGGGCATTGTCCGGGATCGGCATCGTGGTCATTCCTCTGGTGACGCAGGAGATTCTCGATTTCGGCCGGCGTGTCCCCGTCTACGCCGCCATGCTGAAGCAGTTCTACGATCAGATATTCAATTGGTTACAGTCGATCGGCGTAAACCTGCCCAGGGGCCAGATTCAACAGGTACTTCTGGAGCGTCTGCCGAAGCTGGGCGAACTCTTCGCAGAACAGACGACCGCTGCACTCAGGGGGTTGAGTTCCGGGCTTGCAACGCTCCTGAATTTCCTGATGATCCCCTTCGTGACTTTCTACATGATCAAAGATTACGACCGCATTGTCAGAACCGTTTCACGGATCCTTCCACGTCGGCACGCGGAGTCCATCGGGGAATTCCTGTCGAGGGTGGACGAGATTCTGGGGCAATATCTCCGCGGGCAGATGCTGGTCTGCAGTTTTGTTGCAGTACTCACCGCCACCGGCCTGATGCTGTTCGGTATCCGGTACGCCGTTCTGCTGGGACTCATGGCCGGGCTCTTCAACCTGATACCATACGTTGGTATAGCGGTCGCACTAAGCGTGGCGTGCCTGGTCGCACTATTGGATACGGACCCTGCAGGCAGCCTGCTGAAGGTCATTGGCGTATTCGCTGTCGTTCAGAGTATCGAGGGCAATTTTCTGTCTCCCCGCGTCGTGGGTCAGCGCGTCGGTCTGCATCCGGTCTGGGTCATGTTCGCGCTGGTCGTCGGCGCCCATTTCTGGGGGTTCATCGGAATGCTCGTTGCGATCCCCGTAGCTGCCGTCGTGAATATCCTGTGCAAGGTCATCGCCGAACGATACTACAACTCTCTATACTACAAGACCGAATAGAACCCGCCGGAACGGTGTCTCGTTTCAGGGCAGTCAGGTTACCGGTGCGACGTCGGCTATTGAAGAACGGATCTCCGTGGAAAACATTTCCCTTGACGGCGACGTCGATACCGTTTAGTTTCTTCCGGGCGCGGAAGCAAAAAGGATCGGAGCGTGGCGCAGCCCGGTAGCGCACTATCTTGGGGTGATAGGGGTCGCTGGTTCAAATCCAGTCGCTCCGACCATTCAGACAGGGACTTGCGAGTGGATCGTGAGTCCCTGTTTTTCGGGTGGCGATGAGTGACATCGTGCCGGAGATTGTCGGTACTGAACGTCGCTTCGCCCTGGAATCGGGTGCGTATCCGGAATTCACCGCGGTAACTACCTGGAGGTCGGGAGAGCGTGGGAGGTTCAGGACCGGCATTCGCACGGGCGGGCTGGAAGGCCTATGTGGGCCTTGGCCTGCGCGGGTTCTGTATGGGCGCGGCGGACGTGGTTCCCGGGGTATCCGGCGGCACGATCGCGTTCGTTACGGGCATCTACGAGGAGTTGATTTATTCCATCCGGGCCTTTGATCGCCGCTTCGCCGGATTGCTGCTGGTCCTCAGATTCAAAGATGCCCTGAACAGGGTTCCGTGGCGGTTTCTGGGAACCGTTCTCACCGGGATTCTTCTGGCTGTGTTGACCCTGGCGCGCGGAATCCAGTGGATGCTCCGGCATCAACCGGAATTGATCTGGGCGTTTTTCTTCGGACTGGTTGCGGCGTCCGTCTTCGTGGTGCGAAAGCGGGTGGTCGTCTGGCGCGGTCCCACCTGGATCGCCGCAGTCGCCACCGGATTGGTGTTCTATGTTGTGGTCGGCCTCGTACCGGTAAAGACGCCGGATTCCCCCTGGTTCGTGTTCATCTGTGGCGTTGTTGCCATATCGGCGATGATTCTGCCGGGAATTTCCGGTTCGTTCATTCTGGTGCTGTTGGGCAAATACGAGTATTTCCTGGCTGCATTGAACGACGGGGACCTATTCACCATTGTTGTTTTCGCGTTGGGCGCCGCCGTGGGGATCCTCAGTGTTGCGCGTGTACTGGCATGGATTTTCAAGCGGCACCACGATGTTACCGTTGCGGCGCTGACCGGGCTGATGGCAGGTTCCTTGCGGAAGGTCTGGCCCTGGAAAGCGGAGGCGTCGTCGCCTGCCGGATTGTGCGGCGCCGGGGCGCGTCCAATGCAGATTAACGTCCTGCCCCTGACAATTGACGGGGACCTGGCCGCTGCCACGGGACTGGCGTTGGCGGGTTTCGCGATGGTGGTAGTACTGGAAAGGCTTTCGAAAAGCCGACGTTGAGTCGCAGTCGAAGCCTTAGCCTCCGGCGGGGTCGGCGGCTTTGGATCGAACCCGTCACGCTCGCCGATTTAGAGAATTTCCTTGCCACCCAAACAGTTTCTTGTATTTTAGATGTCGACTTCGGGGCGTGGCTCAGTCCGGTAGAGCGCCTGCTTCGGGAGCAGGAGGCCCCCGGTTCGAATCCGGGCGCCCCGACCATTGGTAAAAGGGTTTATGCCGATCTGGCGTAAACCCTTGTTTCATGAATATCTGCGCATATATTGAAAAAACAGCGCGTCGTCGCTTACTGATTTCGGTTTCGAGGTCCGTCTTTCCCGGAAGTTCCCTATACATAGGAGTTTTCCAACGCACGCAGGGAAGCTCAGACAAGGGGTTGCGAAATGACACAGTGGACGGTTATCGTATGCTCACTGATATTCCTGCTGTTAGTGACGTTGACCCCAAGAGTATACTGCGGCACGGTTACAAAAAAACTGGTCAAGATGGGGTGGGACCTGAGGCCGCCGAGCTATGTGGCAGAGCATATCCGCGAGATGGAAGAACGTCCTTTCGACGGAATCTTTATCCGTCCGACCTTCGGCCATACATTTTACATGGTGGACCTGGAAGAAGCGGCCGCCGAATCGGAGATCGAAGCAATGGGAAGGATCGCGTGGCGGAAGTTCACCGACAATTTCATCTACTTCCACTGCGACGACAACGTGGACTGGTTCGACGATTCGCTCTGGGGTGAGAACAGCCCGTTTCTGCGAAATATCGGCTGGTGCGCGAAGGCCGCGCGGGTGGGAGGCTGCGTGGGCCTTGCTTTCGATCCGGAGTTCGTGTACTGGGGGAGGCCGTATTGCGCGTGGAAATATGAGTGGCAGAAGCACGTGGAGGAGAAGAGCTTTGCCGATTACGAGCGGATCGTACGGAAACGGGGCGCGCAGTATATGGACCGGATCCAGGGGGAATTTCCCGCTCCGGTGATTCTCACCCTTTTTTGGACTTCGATGCCACGTTTTCAGAAGGCCGCGCGGGAGACCGACCCATCCAGGCGGGAAGCCATTCTCAAATCCGACTACTATGGCCTCCTGCCCGCGTTTATGACGGGCATGCTCGAAGCCGCCGGCCCGGCGACCATTATAGTGGACGGGGACGAGCACTCCTATTACAACAACCGTGATCTGCATTATTTCCGGAACTACCACAGCATCCACCAGACGGGTCAGGCATTGATTCCCCCGGAGCTTCGCGGCAAGTACCGCCGGCAGGTTCGTGCAGGGCATGCCGTCTACGCGGACTACCTTTGCGGCACGATGGCCAACCATACCGAAGCGACCTACGTCACGCCCGGGGAACGTGCGCTCTGGGTGGAACACAATGCTTACTGGGCGCTCAAGAGCAGTGACCGGTACGTGTGGTTCTACAGCGAGCACATGGACTGGTGGAACGGACGGAACCTGCCCGGCTATCTCGAAGGCGCCCTCCGGTCTGCAAAAGAGAAAGTCGCGCAGGGAAGGCCTTTGGGTTTCGACGTGGACGAAATTGCCCGGAAGGGCCAACTGGGGAAGGCACGGGCCGAGGAACGGCCGATTCAACCGAAGACGTTGCAGGTTCCCCGTCTGCGCGCCGCTACTCCTGACGTTGATGGGGATCTGACTGACGAAGCCTGGAATGAGGCGGTGCGTTTGGGCCCATTTGTCAACTACGTCGCGGCACGTGTGAAAGAACTGGAGACGGTTACCGAGGCGCTCATGACGTACGATGACACGGCGCTTTACGTTGCTTTCCGCTGCAATGAACCCAAGATGGAAAACACCCACCCCGCAATGTTTACCGATCTGGGCGGTCGGGCCGATCAGGTGGAGGTGGCCGTCGCTGCCGACGAGGGGATGACAGCCTATTTTCATTTCCGACTGGATCTCGCGAATGCTCGCTGGGAGTCACGAACGGGGACGAGGCGAAGTGAACACGGCTGCGATATTACCACCGGAAAGGAGGTCTACGGTCGTGATTCCACGTGGTCGGGGGAATATCGAACGGCTACGCGGAAGGAAGCTGACTCCTGGTCGGTTGAACTCGCCATTCCCTGGCTGACGCTGGGTATGGCCTCACCGAAGCCGGGCGACTGTCTCAAGGGAAACCTGCACCGGTGGACCCACCGGCGCCCCGAGACCGGCGTGCTCGAGTTCAGCACGTGGTCGGAGACACGATACAACCGTGGCATCGAGTTCGAACACTTCGGTACGTGGGAATTTGAATAGTAGCAATTGGTTTCTGTCAAACAACGGAAAGGATTCCGGAAGTGTAGGGGCGACCGGCCGGTCTCCCCTACACACGGTACGGGGATCCGGTCGACAGCGGGCGGCCGAAACCGCGTCAAATTACTTGAAAACGGGGGCTACGTTAAAGGACTTAGCCCCCGAATTGTTCGGAGTCCGTTCGTATCCGCGTATCGCGACCGGGTCCACCCTGCATCTGCAGTCCATCATCGAATCCGTCCGGGTGAACCTGGGGACGCACATTTGCCGGGGAGCTAGGGGGTCCACGGCGAATATCCGGTTAACGTGGTGCATTGGAACGAAGGAAGTTAATTGAAACGTAGATATAATGACGCGAAGTTTCAGAGAAGCTAATTTTTCCTGTTGCGTTCAGTTCTGGTCTGCTTTAACGTACTTTCGGCAGCAGGTGGATGCAGGCTCGTGTGGAGGAATGGACCGGCGGTTTCCGGAACGACCAACGCGCGGGCGAACGGTCATCCGCCGTCCTGTCATTTTGAGCGTATTGAAGGATCTCGCGGGTTAGCGCGGCGTACCACCCCGGGATCGAGGGCATCCCTGCCCTCGACGGGTTAACCTTGATTCGTAAGTCTTCGGGGACGCTAATTCGAATATGCGCTTGTAAATAAAGGCGATTAGACGGCGGATTACCAGGATACACCAGGCCACTGGCCGTGAAGGGAAAAAACGTGCTTCTATACGTCGATAACGCCCCGTTTCGGAGGGTTCTATCGCGTCGCCGCGTTGCTGTTTTTATTCGGATTGAGGTTAATAGCGCAATTGAAGACGCCGTAAGGATTGCACGATGAGCGAATCCCAACACCCCCTGAACGCGCTGCCCCAGGGGTACCGACTCCAGGAGTACGAATTGGTAGAGGTGCTGGGCACAGGGGGATTCGGCATAACGTACCTGGGCTTCGACCACAACCTCGACAAGAACGTCGCCGTCAAGGAGTTCCTGCCGGACGATATCGCGGCCCGTACACGCGACAACAGCGTCGGCCCGAAAGCCGGTTATTATCTGGATAATTTCAAATGGGGGCTGGATCGTTTTCTTGACGAGGCGCGCACCCTGGCGCGGTTTGACCATCGCAACATCGTCAAGGTGCACCGATTCTTCGAGGCGCTCGGCACCGCGTATATCGTGATGGAATACGCGGATGGTATGACCCTTGCTGAGTTTCTTCAAAGTAAACCCGCGTTGAAGGAGGCTGAACTCAAGGAAATACTGTATCCGATTCTGAGTGGCCTGGCGGTGGTGCATGGCGCCGATTTCCTGCACCGCGACATCAAACCGGGAAATATCATCCTTCGCGACGAGGACCGGTCGCCGGTTCTTCTGGATTTTGGCGCGGCGCGCCAGGCGATCGGGGCGAAGAGCCGCTCGGTGACGTCGATCATCACACCAGGTTATGCGCCTATCGAACAATATTCGAAGCGAGGTCACCAGGGCGTCTGGACCGACGTCTATGCGCTTGGTGCGGTCTGTTACCACGCGTTGTCGGGTCAGGTGCCGTACGATGCGACGGATCGTGTACGGGTAGATCCCCTGGAACCGGCGGTTGATCGGTGCCGGAATCAGGCAACCCATGGATTCCTGTCGGCGATCGACTGGGCGTTACGGGTGGACGAACGGGAACGCCCGCAGAGCGTGGACGTGTGGCGTGAAGCCCTGGAGGGTGAACAACCTGACCCGCCGCCGGACCTGCCTGAGGGGCCGCTCGCAAGGCTGGGTGTCAAAATGCCGCTGAGTCGGGTGAAGCGGGTCGGCGGCTTTCTCGCCGGCGGGGTGGCAATATTGGCTCTCCTGATAACAGGTGTTTATTTTATCCACGAATACGTGCATCCCACCGAGAAGCAACCAGTCGCCCAGGAAGTGGAAAGCAAGAGCGACACCGAGAGTGAAACCAGGGACGCAGCGCGGGAGGAAGAAGCACGTCAACGTGACGAAAGGATATCGGTCCTGTTGAATGCTGCAAGGGAGGACCTGGCATCGGACCGACTGACGAGTCCCGCCGGCGCGAATGCGTGGGAGAAGTTCCAGGCGGTATTGGAGCTGTCGCCGGGGCATCCTGCGGCGACGGACGGGCTTGAAAGCGTAATTGGTCGTTATGAGAGGATCTTCGACGCTGCGTTGGCCAGGAAGGAGTTCCGGAAGGCTCAGCGATACGTCTCACGGATCAGACAGGTGCGTCCCGATGCGCCGGTCCTGGCGAGTCTCGGGGTTCGCCTGACGTCTGCGCGCGACGCTGAACGAAAGCGGCGGCAGTTGGAACAGGAGGCGGAGCGGGGCCGGCAGGCACGGATGGCGGCATTCAGGGACAGATTCGAGGCTGCGTTGTCCGCGGGGGATATCGCGGTTGCGGGAGAATACCTGGATTCGATGCGAACTTTCGGCGCGGATGCAACCTTGCTTTCCGAAGCAGAGGGTCGATTGTCGGCATCGCGTGAGGAGGCCGGGCCGGGCGGTCGTCTGGCCGTAGGCAGGGTATTCCGCGACTGCGCACGGTGCCCGGAGATGGTGATCGTCCCGTCCGGCTCGTTCCGCATTGGCTCGCCGGGCAGTGAGGAGGACCGGGACGACAACGAGGGTCCACGCCAGGACGTGAAAATCGATTACCGGTTTGCGGTGGGGCTGTTTGAGGTCACTTTCGCTGAGTGGGATGCATGCGCGGATGCAGGAGGATGTGGTGGATATCTTCCTGAAGACGAAGGATGGGGCCGCGGTAGCCGGCCGGTGATCAATGTAAGCTGGCGGGATGCGCAGGAATATACAAAGTGGCTCTCGGAAAAGACCGGACATTCCTACCGATTGTTGAGCGAGTCGGAATGGGAATACGTGGCGCGCGCGGGTACGACGACCGCGCGTTATTGGGGTGAATCGTCCGAGGACCAGTGTGGGTATGCGAACGGCGCGGACGAGGAGGCACAGCAGTATAACAGTTCGTGGGCGGTTGCGTCGTGCGACGATAAGGCGTATCGTACGTCGCCGGTAGGAAGTTACGTTTCGAATGAATTCGGGCTGCATGACGTGCTCGGAAACGTGTGGGAATGGGTGGCGGACTGCTGGAACGGGAGCTATTCGGGAGCTCCCGTCGATGGCGGGGCGCGGGAATCCGGCGATTGCTCGAAGCGGGTGTTGCGCGGCGGTTCGTGGTTCAATGGACCGGGGTTCCTCCGATCGGCGCTTCGTTACCGGAATTCGACCGGTTACCGGAGCAACCTGAGCGGGTTTCGTGTTGCCCGGACCCTCAGGCACTGAAGGAAAGCTGTCGGCATTCGGCTTGAACTGCGGAACGATCCTTCAATATTCCTGCGCGGCAGGAAGATATCCATGTTGGACAGTTACATTCGAGAGTTGAGGATGAACGAGAGTTCAGAGCCAATCCCCGGGTATTCTCAAGACGTTAGATTTCCCCTTCAACGCGGAGAAAGTGTCCTCGATGGCACGTCAGCGGCCTCGCGCTGGCTCGGAGGACCGCAATGAACCGGCTGGAAGGACGCTTCGCCGCGGGACAGATAACCGGCGACCGCGATTACCAGGAGGACGACTACGGCCTGATCGAAGGCGGTGGTCCGGATGCCGACGGCGCCGACGTGTTGCTGCTCGCGGACGGGATGGGCGGTCACGTCAGTGGCGATACAGCCAGCCGAATGGTCGTCAATGCGTTCGTCGAGACGTATGGTCGCACGGAAGGGCAGATCGCGGACCGACTGCGCGCGTGTCTCTTCGCGGCCAACGATGCCCTTGCGGATGCGACGAGGAGGAACCCGGAGTTGACCGGCATGGGGGCCACCGTGGCCGCAGCCGTCGTGTCTCAACGCGGACTGGAGTGGATCAGCGTGGGAGATTCCCCCCTGTGGTTGTTCCGAGACGGCCGCTTGCACCGCCTCAATGCCGACCATTCCATGGCGCCCGTGCTTGAAAACCTGGTAAAGGTGGGCCGCATGACCGAAAAGCAGGCGGCAATGGATTCCAATCGGCACGCGCTTCGGTCCGCGGTGATGGGCGATGAAATCCACCTGATCGACGTGTCGCCCCAGCCTGTTGCGGTGCGGAATGGCGACCGTGTATTGCTGGCCAGCGACGGACTGATGACGCTGAAGGACGAGGAGATCGCGCGCATACTCCGGGGAATGAGCGACAGGCCCCTGAATGATGCGGCCGGTTCGCTCATGGATGCCGTTGAAGCGGCAGACGAACCGTATCAGGACAACACAACGGTATTGCTGTACGCCCCGGCACCCGATAGTGGGGAGGGTATGGCTCCGGAAGATGCGACCGTCGACGAGGTAGATGACCTCGACGACGCGACCCGGGTGTCACGGCGCAAAATCGGCCTGGCGGGGCTCTGGTTTGCGATTGTGGAACGTCTGGCCAGGTCAACAAGGCGATCCAATCGGGTCGACACAGACGAAGGCGAGGACACGTAACGACGGATCCGAAGTCACAGCAGGTTGGCCGTCGGCAACACCAGATCGCAGGTGCCGGTCGACAGGCAAGATACATCTCGAATCCATCGTATGTTGTCGTTAAAAGGAAATCCTACGATGGACAATCTCACGGGTATCTTTTGTGTCCTTCAAGACAGACTTGATCGAAATCTCGAAGTCAAACTTTCCGCTCCACTCAGCGAAGGACGTTAGCGATGGGAACAGGGGAACGTAGGATCCGCCTTCACACATTCGTCCACGAAACCCGAGTCCTGTTCATTCTGTGATCAACATGGCCTTTATTATGTCCAATTCGCAAGAACCCGCTTGACAAGACAGATGTTTGTCTGTTTTTTTATGTCCGTAGCCGGATCTCATCGACAGCATATGGTAGTGGTTCGAGTCCAGGATCGCAATATGGCCTACACACCGCCCGGTCAGACGCGTGAGAAAATCTATGAATTCGTAAAAGAGCGGATTCTCAACGGCTCGCCGCCCAGCACCCGTGAAGTACAGAAAGCGTTCGGATTCCGTGCTGTTCAGTCGGCCCGGCAGCATCTGGAAGCGCTCGTTCTGGAGGGCAGACTGGTCAAGGAATCTGGTAAGGCGAGGTCGCACCGGCTGCCGAAGATGGGCAGCGCGCGTTCCTCTCATCTGATCCCCGTGCTGGGACGCGTCCAGGCCGGGGACCTGACCGCGGCCATTCAGAATCCGGAAGACTATCTTCCCGTTCAGCAGACCCGTTACGAGGGCGCGGAACTCTTCGCCCTCACGGTACAGGGAGACAGTATGCTCAGGGCGGGCATCCTGCACGGCGATACCGTGATTGTTCGACGTCAGCACGCTGCCAGGCCGGGAGACATCGTCGTTGCCATGGTAGGCGAGGAGGCGACAGTCAAGAGATACCGGGAGAAAAACGGCCGGATAGAACTGCACCCTGAAAACGAAGCCTTCGAATCCATCATTCCTCGGGAAGACGGCGAGACGTTTTCGATCCTGGGAAAGGTGATCGAGGTTCGGAGATATATCGAGTAGAACATGATATATTTGTTGTAGAGAACTGCGATACAGTGAATTAACTCTCTTGAGAGTTGATCTCAATGTGGAGTCCGTAGGGACTCAGTCAAGGAAAGATCAAACACAATCTGAAAAACAGGAGTGGTCATGGCAACCGTCAGACGCTACCCCATACCGCACAGCAGGCTGCCCTTCATCAATGCCGAGGTGGAGCAGGTCTCGTTCCAGGGAGCCGACCATCTGGTCAGCAGCATCTGGGGTGGGAGTTCGGGGGGGAGGATCTACTTCTGGAATCCGGACACCGGATCAAGAGGTTTTCGAAATCTGCCCGAAGGAATACCTGGCGCCTATATGTTGAGAACCGCCGCCGACGGCTGCCTCTATCTGGGCTGCGGAAACGGGGATCTGATCCGGTACGATCCGGCTGCCGATCGCTTCGAAGTCCTGGTAACCGGCGAATTGAAATCCATCACGTGGGGCGGCTGCGTGACGGACCGGTACGCGGTCTGGGAGGCATCCCCGGGCGACGTGGGGGTGTACGACTGGCGCGAGTCCAGGCTGGTGAAGGTTTTCCGACCCGTCGATACGGAATCCCCGACCGCGCTATATGGCCACAACGTCGTGGAGGCGCCGGACGGTCGTGTCCTTCTCGCCATCGACGTGCCGCAGGCACGGTTTGTCATGCTGAACCTGGAGACGATGACTGCGGAATCCCACACACCTGCGAACATCCGGGGCGTGGGTTCCACGACAGACGCTTTTTTCTGGGACAACGAGACACTTGCGGCATTTGTGGGCGGAGAACTCCATTTCATGGCGTATCCGGGTTTTGAATTCATGCAGCGGATCCCACGTACCGGACGCGGGAGTCCTGGAGGAAAGGCCTGTGTCGTGGACGGCCGCCTCTATGCGCACAACGCTGCTGATTACTCCCTTCATGTACTGGACCGAGAGGCTGAAAAGTGGGAGGTCGCCGCGCCCGAGTGGTCGGATGGGGAATCGGTAACGTTACATCCGTGGGGCGACGCCGACGTGTGCGGTGTGACCCTGTCCGGCGTGGCGCTTCGATACGATACACGGACGGCGCGGACGGACCGCATCGACCTGGAATCCTCCGGTCCCATGGCGGCGCATGCCCTGTGCCCGGTCCCGGACAGAAAGGTCATCGTTGGCGCGCCGTTCATCAACCAGCGGTTCTGGGTCGTCGACATGGAAACCGGAGACGGCGAGGATTGCGGCCGGGCGGCGCCGGGCGGCGGGCAGATCAACCAGATCATCTGGGAGCCGATCACACGGCGGGTTCTGCAGAGCAGCTACACCACGTCCAGCGTGACCGCATTCGATCCGGAAGCAAGGCCGGACTGGCCCGACAACCCCCGGGTGCTGGCCAGCGCGCAGCATGAAGGCCAGATGAGACCCACGGGGCTTGTACACGACGGCAGATACGTCTGGATGGCCACCAGCCCCGAATACGGACGACTGGGCGGCGCGCTCAGCCGCATCGATCCAACCACGGGCGAGATCCGGGTATGGCGTCATCTCGTGCGCGACCAGAAGGTAAACTCCTTGCAGGTCGATTCAAATCGCCGCCGGGTCTATTGCGGAACTGAAATCTTCGCGGACGCGAACTCCGCTCCGCCCACTCAGACCACCGGCCGCCTCGTGGCATTCGACATGGACAGTCTGGCGGTCGACCGCTCCCAGGCCATTCAGGACGGCGAGAGCGCTGCCAGGGTGCTGGTCGTCCTGGCGTCGGGGGGCGTGCTTGCGTCGCAGCGGGGACGATTCTACGCGTGGAATGCGCAGGAAGGCGACCTGCGCGATCTGGGGCCGATGCCACCGGGGTGTCGAGAGGTGGTTCGGGATGAGCCCACCGGACGGCTCTGGACGTCTGCGCAGGATGGGGTCGGTCAATTGGAAGTCCGGGGCGAAAACGTCGGTTTCGTGCCTCGGATCGGAGAGAAGGGAGAACATCTGCAGATCGTAGACCGCATTCTTTACTTTACTGCCGGATTCGAGATTTGCCAGGTGGATCTGCGGGAATTCGACGGTTCGCGGTAGAAGACTTGCAAAGTGGCGTCCAGGTACGTATATTTGATGTTCGTAACTCGTTGTCGCATCCGGGTAACGCGCCTTTTTCTGCAATTGTGGCCGTGAAATCATCCGCTGGTCAGAGGCGGCGGGCTGATACGTTCCGTCTTTCGGAATCACGCGCCGTCAGACGCCGGCTCTCAGGCGTTGGTCCGGTGCGCCGGTTTCGAATGAGAGAATAGGAGTTTCGTCTATGGCAGTTGAGCAGGTAGTCCCTTCCGATGCAAAGGCGGGGCTGGACGCCGATGCCGACGCGGTGTACCTGGACGTGCGTACCGAAGCCGAATTTGCCGCGGGTCACCCCGAGGGCGCGGTCAATATCCCGGTCGCGTTTCAGAGTCCGGCCGGCGGCATGATGCCCAATCCCGATTTCCAGGCAGTGGTGGAGCGTGTGCTGAACCATGAGACGCAGATCTACTGCGGCTGCCAGTCGGGTGTGCGTTCGCAGTACGCGGCAGAGATGTTGGATAAGGCCGGTTATTCGAACATTGCAAATGTCGTCGGGGGCTACGGCGGCAAGGTCAATCCCGGTACGGGCACGGTGGAGGTCGCCGGATGGCGGGATTCGGGATTGCCGGTTTCAACACAGGTCACCCAACAGAATTCCTACGATGGACAGAAAGGGCGCTGAGCCCCCGGGTTCGATTCGGGGTGTCCGGGGCGCGGCGGGTGTTCACCACGGAATTGGGCGGTTCGGGCCCAAAAGGGTGCAGACGCAGGGCGTACGAGGAGCGGTTCGGACGTTACGGTCGACGTAACGTGGGTCCATATCAGGATGCGCAAAGGCGCATCTTTTTTTATTTACTGACTTCGTCCACCGCGGCCGCTTTCATTCCCGGTTCGCGCAGTCTGCGTGTCCGGAACCAACTGGCGGGAACCGAACGGATGCGGGTGGACCGGGGCAGGAACGGCGGTCTCCACAGGGAAGGGGAAAACTGCGTTGGACATCGATTATGACGCGCCAGCGGTTCGGGCGACGGACTTGACGAAGGTCTTCCGGGTGCCCGACAACGAATCCGGCAGGTCGAACGGATTTCTGGACCGATTCAGACGGCGTCGCAGGGAGATCCTGGCCGTCGACCGGGTTGGGTTCGAGGTGAAGCGGGGCGAGATCTTCGGGATTCTGGGTCCGAATGGTTCCGGAAAGTCGACGCTGATTCGAATCCTCTCGACACTCGTCTTTCCGGACAGCGGCGAGGCCCTTGTATTCGGTCTGCACGTTGAGCGGGATGCGATGCGTGTACGACGCTGCATCAACAGGGTGTCCGTGGACGCGGCGTTCTTCAAAAAACTGTCGGCGTGGGAAAACCTGAGTTACGCGGCTCGTTTGTATGGAGTTCCCGTGCGTGAAGGCCGCCGACGAGCCACGGCGATCCTGGCGGAACTGGGTTTCGGCGAAGACCGGGTGGATCAGCCTGTGGAGGACCTTTCACGGGGCATGCAGCAGAAGGTGGCCGTCGCCCGCGCGCTCCTGACGTCTCCGGTACTGCTGTTGATGGACGAGCCGACGACGGGACTGGACCCGGTGTCCAAACGACAGGTTCAGGACTATGTTACAGGAATTCGAGAACGCCACGAAGCGACCGTTCTGTTGACGACGCACGACATGGACGAAGCGGAACGGATTTGCAACCGGGTTTCGATCATCCACCACGGGAAATTCATCGCCATGGGCACGGTCGACGAACTGAAGGTTCGCGCCGGGTGCGTGGGGGGCAGTCTGGAGGATGTGTTTTTCAAGATGACGGGAATGGATCTTGCCCATGCCGATCTGGAAGGGGAGTCGGAAGGAGACGGAGAATGAACCCGCTGACCGCCGAGATCAAGGCGTCGGTAGCGTTTATCGAGCGGAATTTCAATCTCGCCAGGCGATACGCGAGCTGGGAGCTGATTTTTGTCGTCTGGAACGTGGTGCACGCGTTGACGATCGGGTTGATCGGGGTGTATATGGGCGGAGACGACCCGGAGAAAGTGCGAGAGGCGGTACTCTTCCTGATCGTGGGCGCCGTGCTCTGGAATTTCCTGCGACTCCTGTTCTTCGAAGTCGCTGACGCCGTCGCCTGGGAGCGATGGGAAGGCACGATAGAATACACGTTCATGTCTCCCGTCTACAGGCTTACGCACCTCGCCGGGCAATGCATATACGCGATCGTCTACGGTTTTCTCAGGTCCGGCATCGTCCTCGTATCGGCCGTTCTGTTTTTCGATCTGAGCCTGTCGGACGCAAATCTGACCACGGCGGTCGCCGTTCTGACAACGGCCAGTCTCTCGTTCCTTGGCATGGGCCTGATGGCTGCCGTGTTTCCGCTACTCTCGCCGGAGAAGGGCGCGCGCGCCACCGACATTTTCGGAACGCTGGTGCTCCTGATATCCGGGGTCTACTACGATGTGTCGGTACTCCCCGACTGGCTGCGGCCGCTTTCGACGTTTTCGCCCGGGACCTATGCGCTCCGATCCATCAGGACGGCGCTGCTCGACAACGCGAGCATCGCCGATGTACAGGGCGACCTCATCATCCTGACGATTTCAGGCGTAATCATGGTTCCGCTGGGATTGTGGATCTTTCACGTGGCCGAGGTGTACGCCAAGCGGACCGGGCGTCTGAAGCGCAGCGGGTGAATCCTTCGAGTCGAGACCTATTGCTGGAGTCCTGTTACCCATGGATCGAGCAAACGAACGCCGGTTTCCTGGACGTGGTCGGTATTTCGGGTGACGAACGTCATACCGAAAGTCAGGGCGGTTGCCGCCAACAGGCCGTCCAGAACGGGTACGGTACGTCCAACTTTACCGGCTGCTGTCGAGATCTCGCCCCATCGGACGGCAACGTCGATATCGACATCCAAAATTCGTCCTGTGAATCGCCTGCTCAGTTGGCCTTCGACCCACTCATTTAATTCCCGTTTTTTCCGACCGGCCTGCAATTGTGCAATACCTTTATGTAATTCGCCGAAAGTGATCACGCTCAAATACAACGAGAGTTCATCCTGTTGTTCCAGCCACCGCGTCACCCCGCTTGAAGGCGCCTTTTTCACGAGTTCCGAAATGACGCAGGTGTCGATCAGGAACTTCACAGGTCGACTTCCCGTCCGTAATCGGTAATCCTCTCCAGATCGACGCCCGATCCTGCCAGGGGTGAATTGCGGAAGAAGGAGACCAGAGAGCCCGGTGATGTCGTCAGTTGCCTGAAGTCTTCAATGGAGACGACGACGGCCGTTTCTTTGCCTCTTCGGGTGATGGTTTGAGGTCCTTCACGCACAGCGCTGTTCACCAACTCGCTCAATCGATTCTTGGCATCCTGCAACGCCCAGACCGTATTCATCGATTTTTCTCCTCATACTTATATCTAGTCATATTAAGCTAGACTGTCTAGATTAATTTACGTCGCTCATTGCCTGTTGTCAAGTCGCTATTGCACCAGTCCGAACCGCTCGCGACAGCAGAAACGAAGGGAAGACTCATCGACAGATTCCGAAATCTCCGGTCTCGCCAGGTCTCCGAATTGCTCGCGGCGGCGGCGGTCGAACCCCATGAGCGGGTTCTGGACCTGGGAATGGCCGGGCGCCCGGTTGGGCTGGAACTGGATACTGGCAGTATCCAGTTCATGGGTTCCGATCTGCGCGACGTGAGGGTCTGCGAGGACGCGATCCGGCGCATGGAGCTGCACAACGCGTGCGCCTGGCTCGAAGTCTCACCGGCTGTCCTCACCGGCCCCGGTTTCGACGTGGTCCTCTACGCTCCCGCCCGATGGGAATCCAAGCCGCGTGTGTTCGAACTCATCGAAGCGGCATACCGGAAAATGGCAATTCGCGGACGTTTCCTTCTGGGGGGCCGGCGAAACGCGGGCGTGGAGAGCTATCGGAGGCGAATTGAGGCTGTTTTCGGAGGGGTTGAAACGGCAACGGTGAGATCGGGTTATCGGGTCTACAGATCGAAAAAAAGCTCTCCGGGAACCGGCGCGCATCCCGTGGATCCGGCGTATGTCTTTGAGGTGGCCGATCTGCCCGGAGGCCCTCTCACGTTTGAGGCTTCGGCGGGCGTCTTTTCGAGCCGCGGACTGGATGCCGGCGCCCGGATTCTGATTGAGGCGGTCGATGTCACGGTGGACGATCGCGTGCTCGATCTGGGCTGCGGATACGGCGCAATCGGAATCGCCGCGGCGAAACGGGCTCGCGAAGTTCATTTGCTGGATACCAGCCTGTTGGCCGTATGCTGCGCAAGGCGAAATATCGTCCGCAACGGGCTGGCGAACGCACGGGTCGGTCTCAGCGACGGTTTCGAAGCCGTTCCGGGGCAGGTCTTCGATCTCATCCTCTGCAACGCGCCCACGCATGACGGCGCAGCAACGGCACGTCGATTCGTACAGGGCGCCGCTCTGCATCTCAGTTCGAAGGGGCGATTCGCGGTTGTCGCGATGCGTCCGGGCATTTACGTCAAGCAAATGAAGCGTGCGTTCGATACCGTGGATCAGTTGGAATCCCGCGGGGGATATACCGTCGTCTGTGCCCGAGATGCGAAGTCGGCCATCCCGCCCGCTTGAGTTGCACGGATCGCATCGGGCGCCCGGAAAACCCTTGACAACAAGCGGATGGGGCCTTATCGTTAGCCGCAATCCCGGCCATTCCACGTGGGTCAATAGCGGCCGGTAGATCTACGACTTCCGTACAGGAGGAACGAACCTTGCATGCGTTCGATTACGTTGCGCCACAATCGGTAGACGAAGCCGTCGCCGTGCTGTCTGAAAGCGGGTCGGATGCCAGGATGTTGGCGGGCGGATCCGATATCATCGCACAGTTGAAAGAGGGGCGGCGTCAGGTGAAGGTGCTGGTGGATGTCAAGAAGATACCCGCGGCGAACGAACTGGCATTCGATCCCCGGGAGGGACTGACGATCGGGGCGGGGGTGTCCTGTTGCGACATTTACGAAAACGAAGACGTAGCGTCGAACTACCCGGCGCTCGTAGATTCGACGGAGCTGATCGGATCCATTCAGATTCAGGGCAGGGCGACAATAGGCGGGAACCTTTGCAATGCGTCACCCGCGGCGGATACCATCCCAACGCTCATCGTTCTTGGGGCGACCGCCAGGATCGCCGGCCCGGAGGGAGAAAGGGAAGTTGCCGTGGAGGACTTTTGTTTGGCGCCGGGGCAGACGGTGCTTCAGGACGGCGAATTTCTCGTATCTCTCCATTTCCCCGCTCCCGCGGCGAACTCGGGTGCGTACTTCCTCCGGTTCATCCCAAGGAACGAAATGGATATCGCAGTGGTCAACGCCGCGGCTTCCGTGGTATTGAACGAGGAGAAGAGCACGTTCGAATCCGCCCGGATCGCTGTCGGCGCCGTGGCGCCCGTTCCGCTTTTCCTGCCCGCGGCCGGGGCGGCCCTTGCCGGCAGCGAGGTATCGGATCAGTCAATCGAAATGGCAGCCGAGATCGCCCGGCAGTCCGCCAGACCGATTACGGATATGCGTGGTACCATTGAGCAACGCGTTCATCTGGCCGGTGTCCTGACCCGGCGAGCGGTTTGCGGCGCGGTGGAACGCGCACGTTAGTCAGCGTGTCTGGAGTTTTCCGAATAATCGCGAATAAAGGAGTCCGCAAAAGATGGCCGGCAAAGTTCACGTCACAACGACGATCAACGGAGAAGAAACGGAGTTTCTGTGCGAACCCAGGGATACGTTGCTGGAGGTGCTTCGCGACATCCTGGATCTCACCGGGGCCAAAGAGGGTTGCGGCAACGGCAACTGCGGCGCCTGCAGCGTCATAATCAACGGACGCGTCATCAATTCCTGTCTTGCGCTGGGAGTGGAGGCACAAGGGTGCGAAATCACAACCATTGAAGGCGTGGCGACCGCGGAGGGGCTGCATCCGTTGCAGCAGAAGTTCCTGGAACACGCGGCGCTTCAGTGCGGCGTATGCACGCCCGGGTTTATCGTGGCGGCGAAAGCGTTGCTGGATCGGGAACCGGAACCGGACGAACAGCGGATTCGCCTGTGGCTGGCCGGGAATCTCTGCCGGTGTACCGGATACGACAAGATCGTCAGAGCAGTGATGGACACGGCCGGAACGATGAAGGAGACGGCCTGATGCCAACTGAGGACTATCTCGGAATACAGGAATACAAGGTGCTGGGCAGCCGGCCGATCAGGCACGATGGCGTGGACAAGGTCACGGGACGGGCCATATACGGAGCCGATGTTCACATGTCCGGCCTTGTCTACGGGAAGGTGTTGCGAAGCCCCCATGCCCACGCGCGCATTGTGTCCATTCGCACGAATCGGGCCGAAGCGCTCGACGGCGTGAAGGCCGTTGCCACCGTCGCCGACATTCCCGTACCCGAGAAGAAGGTGGAGGACCTGGGAGAAGGCGCGGCCGATATGGTGGATCTGCGCGCCAACGTACTGGCCGACGGCAAGGTGGTCTACGACGGCCACGCGGTGGCGGCCGTGGCCGCGACAAGCGCGCATATTGCGGAGGAGGCGCTTGGGCTGATCGACGTGGAATACGAGATTCTGGAGCCGCTGCTCGACGTGCGGGAGGCAATGAAACCGGAATCCCCGCTCCTGCATGAAAGCCTTACCACCGAGTCGCTGGGCGAAGATACCGGAAAGCCAAGCAATATCGCCACGCACTTTCAGCATAAGCTTGGGGACGTCGAGTCGGGCTTCGAAGAGGCCGACGTGGTGATTGAACGGGAGTTTTTTACCGACACGGTACACCAGGGATACATCGAACCGCAGAATGCCACGGCGCTTTGGAACCCCGATGGGCGTCTTACGGTCTGGTGCAGCACCCAGGGATCGTTTACGGTGCGCGAGCAGCTGGCGGGGCTGCTACAGATATCGCCCGTGAATATCCGGGTGATCCCAACCGAAATCGGCGGGGGATTCGGCGGCAAGATCAGGGTGTACCTGGAGCCGGTTGCCGCTGTTCTTTCGAAAAAGTCCGGCCATCCGGTGAAAATGGTGATGAGCCGCGACGAGGTGCTGAAGGCCACGGGACCCACTCCCGGATCCTACGTCCGCGTCAGGATGGGCGCCACCAGCGAAGGCAAACTCGTGGCCGCACAGGCTTACCTGGCCTACGAATCGGGTGGGTTCGCCGGAGCATGGGCCGAACCCGGCGCCATGTGCATTTTCGCTCCTTATGAGATCCCGAACGTGGTCATCGACGGGTACAACGTCGTTGTAAACAAGCCCCAGACGATGGCCTATAGAGCACCTGGCGCCACCAATGCGGCCTTTGCGTCGGAGACCATCATCGACGAGATCTGCGAGAGGCTTGGCGAGGATCCACTCGAGTTCCGCATGAAGAATACGGCAAGAGAAGGTACGCGCAGGGCGGACGGCCCCACGTTTCCCCGTATCGGCCACGAGGAAGTGTTAAGGGCGGCGATGACGAGCGAACACTACAATGCGCCCCTGGAGGGGAAAAACCGGGGTCGCGGCGTGGCTTCCGGCTTCTGGTTCAATGTGGGGCTCAAATCCAGCGCGTGTGCGTCCGTAAATACGGACGGCACGGTAAGCCTGGTCGAAGGGTCCACCGATATCGGCGGTACGCGGACCTCGGTGGCGATGCAGCTCGCCGAGCCGTTGGGCATCCCGGCGGAAGACGTGAATCCGGTCGTGGCGGATACCGACGGCGTTGGGGAGACCGACGTGACGGGCGGAAGCCGGGTGACGTTCGCCACGGGCTGGGCGGCATACAACGCAGCACAGGACATCATTGCGCAGATGGTCGAGCGCGCCGCGAAATACTGGGAGATTTCGCCTGACGACGTCGCTTTCGAGGACGGCACGTTCAAATCCAGGTCAGATCCGTCGAAATCCTTGACATTCAAGGAACTGGCTGGAAAACTCAATGAGACTGGCGGGCCTGTCGTCGGGCGTGCGACCGTCGACCCGCAGGGAGTGGGAGGCGCGTTTTCCCTGATGATCGCCGACGTCGAAACCGATCCCGATACAGGTAAGGTGGATATTCTCAGGGTCACCATGGTGCAGGACGCGGGCAAGGCCATCCATCCCGCATACGTAGAGGGTCAGATGCAGGGGGGCGCGGCGCAGGGGATCGGTTGGGGACTGAACGAGGAGTATTGGTATAACGACAAGGGTGAATTGACCAACGCCAGCCTGCTGGATTACCGGATGCCGACCTGCCTGGACCTGCCGATGATCGAAACCATTATCGTGGAAGTTCCAAACCCCGGTCATCCATACGGAGTGCGCGGTGTGGGAGAGGCGCCCATCGTGCCGCCGCCGGCCGCACTCGCCAATGCCATCTACCGCGCCGCGGGTATCCGTATGAACGTGTTGCCGATGTCTCCCGGCAATGTCCTCAAAGCGCTGTGGAGCAAAAACGGACCGTGAAGAAGAACCCATGCGCGTGCCTCGCGTAACGGGGCCGTGCGCCAATTTCCGGAGATTCAAATACAATGGCCACGAAGACCGAAGACTATCTTGGCATCGAGAGCTACAATGTGGTGGGAACCCGGCCGATTCGCCACGATGGTACGGATAAGGTGACGGGCCGCGCGAAGTACGGAGCGGATACCCATACGTCGGGCGTGTTGATCGGAAAAACCCTCCGCAGTCCGCATGCGCACGCCCGTATTCTATCCGTTGATACGAGTGCTGCCGAAGCCCTTCCGGGCGTAAAGGCCGTGATGACGGGCGCAGACCTCGCGCAACACTACGAAGACAAGGTGGCCGCCATCGGGGAGGAGTCCGTAAACCTGCCCGATCTCATCAAAAACGTACTGGCTTCAGATAAAGTGCTCTACGAGGGGCATGCGGTCGCTGCTGTCGCGGCGACGTCGGCCCATATCGCGGAAGAAGCCCTCGATCTGATACGCGTGGAGTACGAAGTTCTGGAGCCCGTACTCGACGTCCGTCCCGCAATGGAAGAAGGCGCGCCAATCCTGCACGAAAACATGAGGATGAAGTCACTGGGTCAGACGACGGACAAACCGGGAAACGTCGCCAGTCATTTCCAGCATTCCCTTGGCGACATCGACCGGGGATTTGCCGAGGCCGACGTGGTCGTTGAACGGGAGTTCAGCACGCAGACGGTACACCAGGGTTACATAGAGCCCCATAACGCGACGGCGTATTGGAATCTGGACGACCAGATCACCATCTGGACGAGTACCCAGGGGCCGTTCGAGGTACGAGACCAGGTCGCGGTCGTATTGGGAGTGCCGGCCTCAACGGTCCGGGTGGTGCCGGCGGAGATCGGCGGCGGGTTCGGCGGCAAGTTCCGCGTCTACGAGGAACCGACGGCCGCTGTGATGTCCAGGATGACGGGCAAGCCCGTAAAGATGGTGATGAGCCGGACGGAAGTCCTCAAGGCGACGGGTCCGACTCCGGGCTCCTTCATGAAGGTGAAGATGGGCGCAACGAACGACGGCAGGCTGGTCGCCGCCCAGGCGTATCTCGCCTACGAAGCCGGGGCCTATCCGGGATCACCCGTCGGCGCCGGCGCCGGCTGTATCTTTTCTCCGTACGACATTCCCAATGTTGTCATCGACGGGTACGACGTGGTCGTGAACAAGCCACAGACCTCCGCATACCGCGCGCCGGGCGCAACCAACGGCGCATTCGCTGCTGAAACGGTGATCGACGAGATCTGCGAAAACCTTCAAACCGACCCGCTCGAGTTTCGCCTGAAGAACTCCGCCAGGGAGGGCAGCCGGCGGGCCGACGGCCCGGTGTTTCCCCGGATCGGCCACGACGAATGCGTGAAAGCGGCGATGGCGTCAGACCATTATCAATCCGGACTCGACGGACCCAACCGGGGTCGGGGTGTGGCATCGGGGTTCTGGTTCAACGGGGGAGGCACGTCCACGGTTATGGTCAGCGTCAATGCCGACGGAACGGTCAGCCTGGTCGAAGGCTCTCCCGATATCGGTGGTACACGTACCTCCATCGCGATGCAGGTTGCAGAGGTGCTGGGCATCCCGGCCGCGCAGGTGAAGCCTATGGTGGTGGATACCGATGCCATCGGACAGACAGACGGCACCGGCGGGAGCCGGGTGACGTTTGCCACGGGTTGGGCGGGATACGAGGCTGCCATGGACGCAAAGCGTCAGATGGAGGCCAGGGCGGCCAGATTGTGGGAGATTTCGGAGGACGACGTGGGTTTCGAAACCGGGGTGTTCAAGTCGAGGTCGGCCCCCGAGAAGTCGATCACGTTTACCGAACTGGCAGGCAAGCTGGGCGCCACGGGCGGTCCCGTGGTCGGGCGCGCGGCGGTGGCGGGCAAAGCGGCGGGGCCTGCGTACGCCGTCATGGTGGTGGACGTGGAAGTCGATCCCGAGACCGGAAAGGTGGACATTCTCAGGGTCACCATCGTCCAGGATGCAGGTAAAGCCATACACCCCTCGTACGTGGAAGGGCAGATGCAGGGCGGCGTGGCACAGGGCATCGGATGGGCATTGAACGAAGAATACTTCTACAACGAAGCGGGCGACCTCGTAAACGCCAGCCTTCTGGACTACCGGATGCCAACCTGTCTGGATCTGCCGATGATCGAGACGGTAATCGTGGAAGTGCCCAATCCGGGCCACCCGTACGGTGTGCGGGGCGTGGGAGAAGTACCCATTGTTCCTCCACCGGCCGCCGTGGCGAATGCGATCTACGATGCCGTGGGCGTGCGTTTGCGCGACCTGCCCATGTCCCCGGGCCGTGTTCTGAAAACCCTCATCGCAAATGGTGGCGGAGGCAACGGGAAGGGGTGAGCAGCCATGCCGGAGGTCTGGATACCGTCCCTTCTGCGCGGTCTCGCCGACGGTCAGGAGCAGGTTCAGGTTCCCGGAGAGACCATACGGGAGGTTATTGAAAACCTTGAAGCGCGGTTCCCGGGAATCGGGGAGCGAATCTGCGAAGATGGCCGTATCAAGCCCGGTCTGGCTGTTGCCATCGACGGCGTTGTCGGCAACGACGGAATGCGCCAGAGGGTCGAAGAGAAGAGCGAGGTACACTTTGTTACCGCCATTAGTGGCGGTCTTTAGCTTTAGGCGGTCAAGGTTCTGTCGGCCAGTGGTTTACGTCTAGCCGCTGGCTGTTTCTATTTTCTGGCGCACACGCGTCTGCCGCATCCGGGCAGCGAGTATGGCCCTCCATATCGGCATTATCGGCCTGCCAAACGTGGGGAAGTCGACCCTGTTCAATGCGCTGACCAGGGCCGGCGTTGAAGCGTCGAACTATCCTTTCTGTACCGTCGAGCCGAATGTCGGCGTTGTGGAGGTGCCCGACGAGCGTCTTCAGCGGCTGAATGAATTGCTCCACCCTGAAGCCTGCATACCCTCGTTCGTTCACTTTGTGGATATTGCCGGCCTGGTCCGGGGAGCCAGCCGTGGAGAAGGTCTGGGCAACCGTTTTCTGGCGCGGATCCGGGAAGTGGACGCGCTGATTCATCTGGTACGCTGCTACGAAAGCGGGAATGTGCCGCACGTGGACGGCCGGGTGGATCCGGTGCGGGACGTCGAAACCGTCAACACCGAGCTCAAGCTGGCCGATCTCGAATCGGCGGAAGGAATCGCCAGCCGACTCGGGAAAGTCCTGCGTTCGCACCCGCGGGCTCCGGAACGTGATGCATACGAAGCGCTTGGAGTGGCTATCGCAGGTCTGGAACGGTCGGTGCCTGTGCGGGAACAGGAACTGACGGATGCGCAGTTGAATGTTCTTGCGCCTTTCAATTTTCTTACCGCCAAACCCGTATTGTACGTGTCGAACGTTTCGGAGACGGACCTGCCTGACGGTGGCGCCGCCACGGACCGACTGCGCGCCCTCGTCGGCACCGGCAACGTACTGCCGCTTGCGGCGCAGATCGAGGCGGAACTTGGCGAATTGCCGCAGGCCGAACGACAGGTCTTTGTCGAAGACCTGGGCCTGGACCAGCCGGGGGTCAGCCGGCTGATTCGGGCGGGCTACGTACTGCTGGGACTGATTACATTCTACACCACGGCCAACGAAAAACTGCAGGCCTGGGAAGTTCGTGAAGGCACACGGGCAGCAGCGGCCGCCGGCAGGATTCACACGGACATGGAGCGTG
This sequence comes from Candidatus Latescibacterota bacterium, assembly GCA_965116875.1. Lineage (GTDB taxonomy): Bacteria > Latescibacterota > UBA2968 > UBA2968 > JAAXHE01. Next base: position 4,751,710 of record OZ220733.1, on the reverse strand, counting down.
GGTTCATCAGGGCGGAAGTTGCCGCCTGCCAGGATGTCCTCGCCGCCGGCGGCATCGCCGGATTGCGTGAAACGGGCAGAGTGCGCGCGGAAGGCAGGCAGTATCCGGTTCAGGAGGGAGACGTAATCAAATTTCTCTTCAACGAATGATCGCACGATGCCGGGCCGTGTACCGCATCACCGGGACGGATCCGGCTACCGGGCACTCACAGAGACGAGGGGGTAACCCTATGAGCAATTGGTCACGCTTTGGTGTTGGAGTGATTGCCGCCTGCCTTTTGATGGGCCACAATGCGGCGGACGCACTCGGCCTGCGAGGCCTTGGCGTCAAGGTCGGCGTGGACCTTACGCGCCAGGAGTCCGAGGAATACATCGGATACGAGTTCGATTCCGCGAGATTGACCCTTGGCGGGCACGTCGATTTCGGATCCATCTTCATTCCCCGTCTCCATCTCGTTCCGGGCGTGGATCTGGTGATCCAGGACAATCTCAAGATCTACTCGCTCAACGGCGAAACGCAGTTCATATTCGGCGAGGGCGATACCTACGGATACGTGGGCGGAGGAATCGGCGTACACCTCACAAGGTTCGATATTATAGAAACCGGCGGGCAGGGCAACTCGATCAATGTGACTGTCCCGGACGACACGAAGGTTACCCTGAATATTCCCGTAGGATTCCGAAAACGGGTTGGACCGGGCGTACTCTGGTTCGGAGAACTCAAGATGATCATCGCCGACCAGGAGGAGGACTCCTCGCTAAGGTTCAGTCTGGGACTGGCCTTTGGCGCGTCGGACTGAGGTTTCATAGATGGAATCCGGAGGAGCGGGCATGGCGGAAGACAGGATCGAGCGGATCGGATATCATATTTCCGAGATCATGAAGGTGCTCAATCTGGATATGAAGGATCCGAACCTGAGGGACACGCCGCGGCGGTTCGCCCGGATGTACCTCGAAATTTTCAAGGGCCTCGACGAAGACAACGAACCCGACGTGAGGATGTTTCCCAACGAAGACGGGTTCGACAATATGGTGGCCATGACGGATATTTCGTTCTATTCGATGTGCGCGCACCATCTGCTGCCCTTCTGGGGCAGGGTTCACGTGGGCTACATTCCAACGACGCAGATTGTGGGTCTGAGCAAGTTGGTGCGGATCGTAGAGTATTACGCCCGACGGCCCCAGATTCAGGAGCGGATGACCCATCAGATTGTGGAATTCCTGGAACGGGAACTTGCACCGAAAGGGTCCATAGTGGTGGTTGAAGCACGGCACCTGTGTATGGAAATGCGGGGCGTGGAAAAACCGGGCGCCTGGGCGACGACCTCCGCCGTCCGCGGCGCATTCAAGGATCGCACAACTCGTGAGGAATTTCTCGAATTGCTTCAGCGGCAGAGGGAGGGTTGAGGAAGGAGCCAGTCTGATCACCGGCCGCCGGCGCGGCGGACAGCGGTCTATCCCTTCGCGCGATGATCGTACATGTCCGCCGTATGCAGATCGAATGGCTGGTGCGCCGGGTTCTTGCGGGCGCCGCGGAATGCAGTCTTGCAGCTGTAGCAAATCGTAATTTCCGGCAGACTCAGGTACAGCGCGAGGTCGATAATCGCGGCGGCGGCCAGACAGGCGTAGAAATAGACGGGGCGGTCCAGCGCCACGAATACAAGGCCGATCAGGGCGAAAAGAACGGCAATCCCAAGACCGATTTTACCGTTGAAGTCTCTCTGAACGTAAAAATCGGTCTTTCCGCATCGCGGGCACACGTCCACCCGGTTTTTTTTCAGGATTTCCTTCGAGAAGGCCAATGAAAAATCACGACCGCAGTCCTGACAGGTCGTATCGGTCTGTGAAGCCTGGACGTTATTGGCGGCCTGACATTCGGGACAGCGAAAGCTGATTGTCATGGAATTATACCGGTATCCCGGTTGTATAAAGGATATAGGCGGCAACACATTCGCCGATCAGAACAAAAATCGTGGCGACGTATAGCAGGCCCGTGGCCGACTGGGTCGAGTGAATCTTGACGGTTTGCCACACCATAATGCCCACGATTAGCGGTCCGAGAAGCCCGAAGAGCAGACGTACCCACAGAAAAAGGCCGCCCAGACCCCGGAAGGACTGAAGCGTCTCCCGCAACTGCGTGTCGCCGTACGTCCAGAAAACGTATAATGTGAGTGCGGTCAGCATCGCTTTGGCCAGGGTGGCGCCAAGCATCCATTGCGTGAGGTTGCGCAAAGGCCGTATGGGAAGCGCAGGTACCACGAGATACCAGTGGCCCAGGATCATTGCGAAGATGACGCTTCCGAGGAAAAGCGCGGAGATCACGTAACTGGCTGCGGTTAACGCACCGGCTGCAAAGGGAGAACAGGCCGCGTACGAAAAGAATCCGTCCGTAACCAGGCCGGCCGTTCCAACCGCACCCGCGGCGGCCAGCAGCGGTCTCTGCGGTCGTATGCGTTCGGCGACGACAGCCAGCAGGTAGACAAATCCAATCAGGGCGCCAACCGCCAATAGAAGGCGAGGCAGCAGAGACACCGTGGAGGCGTCCGCCGCTGGCGTTAGAATGGAGAAGGGACCCGCCCACAGCGCCAGGAGGAGAAACACCAGGCACGCGAGTGTGCAAAACCTGAAAAAGCGTTTACCGGCCTCCAGTGGAACGGCCAGCAGCGACAGCAAACCGCCAACGGCGAGCCGGCTGAATACGAGGTAGACAAGCGTACTGTACATAGGGTCGCAACACTGTGGGGTAGACATTCCGGTCAGGCTTCAGTGGCAGCCGGAGTTCAATATATCGGAAAAGCGCAGCGTTGGAAAACGAAAAACGGCAGACCGTATTGTCTGTCGGCAGGGACAGGTACCGGATGACTGTGAATTGGAATCGTGTTTCCGAACACGCGCCGTGGCCACGCAGAGATTCGCCCGGGGGCGCGGTTTTCAAGGACCGCATGTGGCTCTTCGGCGGCTGGCAGATGCTGGGCCCCATGAACTTTCCGCGCCTCAACGACGTTTGGCATTCTGCCGACGGTCTGACATGGGAATGCGTGTTGCGGGCTGCGCCATGGCCGGCCCGGAATCTCGCGGGCTGCGTCGTCCTGCGGGATCGGGTCTGGTTGATGGGCGGATTCGACGGAGTCCACACACTCGGCGACGTCTGGTGTTCCACCGACGGCCGGAGTTGGGATTGCGTGACGCAACGCGCCCCGTGGGGTTGCCGAGGCGCTTTCGCCTGCATTGTTTACAATGAACGGATCTGGGTTCTCGGCGGATTGAACTGGGAGCGAAGGACGCATTACGGCGACGTCTGGTGCTCGAACGACGGTCATCGTTGGGAGTTGGTCGAAGAGCGCTCGCCATGGGCGCCGCGGGCCATGTTCCCTGCCATCGAACACGGAGACCGGATGTGGCTTCTGGGAGGAGGAAACTACCACGATCGTCGGGTCAATTACAACGATGTGTGGTGTTCGTCGGACGGCGCGACCTGGGAACAGGTGGCAGTCGATGCGGGATGGGCGCCGCGGCGGTTTCACAGTTCGTTTGTGTACGCCGGAAGGTTGTGGATTGCCGGAGGCGCCATCGAACCGTCCATCAACGTGAACGACGTCTGGTGTTCCACCGACGGTCTGACATGGCGGCAGACGCACCGCCGGGCGCCATGGGGTGTGCGCCACGCGTTTCCCTGTCTGGACTTTCAACAGATGATCTGGCTGCTCGGGGGGTACAGCGGGTCCATCGCGGGCAGCGTCGTGTATAACGACGTCTGGACCCTGGAGACAGCCGAATCGGCAAGCGGGGCCACAGACGGCAATTCTTGCCTGTAGACCGGAATCTGCTGGACATCCGCAGATTAAAGGGTATATTCTACGATGCGAAGGACAGTTGGAAAAACAACACCCGGAGATGAGGTCGTAAACGATGTCAAGAGGGGAAATCGAAGCCACGGCTCGCGCACTTGTACCTGCGGGGAGAGGAATTCTGGCGGCGGACGAGAGTATGGGGACGATCACGAAGCGATTCGCGGACATTGGCCTGGAACCCACGGCCGAATCCCGAAGGGCGTATCGTGAAATGTTGTTCACAACACCGGATCTGTCGGACTACATCAGCGGCGTCATTCTTTACGAAGAGACGCTGAATTCGTCCGCGAACGGCCGTGTTCCGTTTCCACGGTTGCTGTCGGATCGGGGTATGATTCCCGGAATCAAGGCGGATGCAGGGCTGGTCCCGCTGGCCGGCTTTCCGGGCGAACAGATAACCGAAGGGCTGGACGGGCTCCGCGCGCGCCTGGACGCATATCGTGAGCGGGGCGCCAGGTTCGCGAAATGGCGCGCCGCCATTGCTATTGGCGACGGGATTCCAACGCGGGGGTGCATCCACGCCAATTCCCACGCCCTCGCCCGTTATGCCGCCCTGTGTCAGGAAGCGGGGCTGGTACCAATCGTGGAACCGGAAGTTCTGATGGACGGGGGTCACACCATCGAACGGTGCGAGGAAGTAACAGAACGGGTATTGCGCAGCGTATTTTCGGAATTGGGAGAACACCGGGTCAATCTGGAAGGCACATTGCTGAAAGCCAGTATGGTCCTTTCCGGCGTCGATTGTCCGGCGCAGGCAGGCGTTGAGGAAGTGGCTGAAGCGACCGTGCGGTGCCTTCGTCGTACGGTTCCCGCCTCGATTCCAGGTGTGGTGTTTCTTTCCGGGGGACAGAGCCCGGAGCTTTCCACGCTGCACCTCAATGCCATGAATCGGCTTGGCGGATCTCCCTGGGAACTCAGCTATTCGTACGGCAGGGCGCTACAGGACCCCGCCCGCGCCGCCTGGAACGGGCAGGCCACAAACGTGGCGGCGGCACAGAGAGTGTTCCTTCACAGGGCAAGCTGCAACGGCGCCGCACGCGATGGCAGATATGTCCCGGAGATGGAGGGCATTGCCGCCTGATCTTCTGCCGGTATCCGCCCACCGATCCCGTTACAGCAGCAGGCGCGCTGTTTCGGGATTTTTTTGACGGCATCGGGTCACGATGAATCTCCTGGTACGCGCATATCGGCGCATCTGTCGGTCCCGGCGGGCAGACGATGGTGAATTCTCACCCTTGAGATTCAGGAAACTGCTGTACACCGCCGCCGGTGTGGCGTTGGTGGGAACGGCGGGCGCACTGTTCGCGTACCTGGAATACCGGACGAACTGCATTGCGATATGGGTGGGCGAGGAGCTGGACCGGAACAATGCAGGGCGCGCCACGTCCGGCGCTCTATGGAAGCGGCTGGACGCGCGGGCCCAGGTACGGGATTCGTTGCAGACAGTGGAAACACCCGTGGCCGGCGGTCTGCCGGATGCCGTGGCTGATGCCCGGTTCAACGTGGACCGCGTGCCGGAGTCCGGTATGCCTTCCTTTATCGCGGTCTGGCGTACGGAACGCTTACGGAACAAGGGTCGGGAAACCCGCGAGTTGCTGAAGAGCGTTCGCGCATTCAATCTGGGGTTGTCTCTCCTGAAGCTGGCAATCTTGCCGGACGTACGATTCCGTGTTCGGATACGGAATCGAGTCGATGCCCTGTACCGGCACGCGGGCGAGGCCGAACGTCACGGCGAAGCCGACACCGCGGACGTCGCTGACTCCATCCGAACGGACGTGCGCGAGCGGCTGGAAAGGGACTTCGTTGAACAATTCCAATCGGATGAGCGGAAGCGTCTGATGGAAGAATTCCGGTCGGGTCGCGTCAGCCAGATTCTGATTCAAAGCGGGCTTGGAACGTTCCACGGAGAGTTGGTTTACGTCGATCCGGAACGCGCCTCCGTCAGGTTCAACGTGGAATCCGGGGAAATTGACGCACTCTTCGACGATTCGGGAGGTCGGCCCTGATGCTCCGGAACCTGCTTCGAAACGACTGGACCCGGACCGGTATGATTCTTGCGGCGGACGCGTTGCTCGTCGCCGGCCTTGGCTTCGCCTGGCTGTTGGCCACCCTTCCGCGAATTCCTCCAGACCCCGACGCGTTGAGCAGCCAGGCCGGCGTGAATATCTTCGCGGATACCGGAGAGTTGCTGTTTACGTTCAACCGTCGGGTCAGGCAGGTGAGACTGGACCAGGTGAGCCCCTGGTTTGTCAAGGCGGTCATCGCGACCGAAGACGAGTCGTTTTACCGCCACCGGGGCGTAAGTCTGAAAGGGATCGCCGGGGCGTTCGTGGCAAACCTGAGACATTTCCGGAAAGTCAGGGGTGGAAGTACGATTACCCAGCAGATCGTCAAGAATGTGTTCCTGACACGCGAGAAGACCTATCTGCGGAAGGCGCGTGAGGCGCTGCTGGCCGTGCAACTGGAAGCGATGTTTTCGCGGCTGTACGGTGAATCGGCCAAGGACAGGTTGCTGGAGATTTATATCAACGGCAGTTTCTTCGGTACCAACGCATACGGCGTGGAGGATGCGTCGCAGACGTTTTTCGGAAAGTCCGCCGCGGATCTGAGCCTGGCCGAGGCGGCCATGCTTGCCGGGCTGCCGAACTCGCCGGGTGCGTTGAATCCGTTCCGTGACGGCGGCAGGCAGGCCGCGGCTCGTACCGCGCACGTTCTGAGGCGCATGCACGCGGTTGGTTTCCTGGAAGCAGACGCGTTGAACGAGGCGCTCGCCGCGTCGCCGGCTCTGGCGTCGCAATTGCGCGACAGGAATCGGACGCCTTACTTCGTTGAAATCATCAAAGACGAGGTCGTGCGGCGATGGGGACGGTCCGCACTCAGTTTTGGTGCGCTGAATATCTACACGACATTGAACTTTCACATGCAGAAATCCGCAGAAAAGTCTGTTGCCGAGGGACTTGCATCTGTAGATGAGCGGCTTGGGTTCGGCGTGTACGAGGTTGCGGACAAAGAGGAGAGGCGTGAATACATCCAGGCGGCTCTGGTCAGCCTGGAACCGGCAACCGGATTCGTGCGCGCAATGGTGGGCGGCCGTGACATATTCATCAGCTACTTCAACCGGGCAACGGCCGCGAGACGCCAGCCCGGGTCGGGTTTCAAACCTGTCGTGTATATGGCGGCGCTGGCGTCGGGCGAGATTTCCTCCGTCTCGCTGTTTGACGATGAGCCGCGGACCTACACCGTAAACGGGAAGCCATGGATGCCCAGGAATTTCAGAGACCGGTATCTGGGTATCACGACGGCTGCATGGGCCCTGGTGAATTCCGCGAATTCGGCAAGCGTGCAGGTTCTGGATCTCATCGGCCCCGAACGGGTTGTGGAAATGGGCCGACGACTGGGGGTACGGAGTCCCCTGGCCCCGTATCCGAGCATCGCCCTGGGCTCGAACGAGGTTTCACCGCTGGAAATGGCCTCGGTCTATGCCACAATCGCCAACTACGGTGTCCGCGTGGATCCGGCGTTCGTCCGGCGGATCGAAGACACCGGTGGGCGGGTGGTATATGAACACCGGGTACAGCCGGTTCCCGAAATAGACGCTGCGGACGCTTACGTCATGATCCGATTGCTTCAGAATGTAATCCTGCGAGGTACGGGCCGCGGGGTCCGAGACGGGGGATTCATTCGGCCCGCGGCGGGCAAAACGGGTACGACAAACGACCATACGGATGCATGGTTTACCGGCTTCACTCCGGGTCTCGCAACATGTGTCTGGATCGGATTCGACCGGAAGACCCCGAGGAAGACGCGGATAACGGGCGGCCGTGACGCGGTGCCGATCTGGACGGCGTTTATGGCCCGCGCGACGGCCGGACGCGAGTCGCGTGATTTCTGGAAGCCCGACGGCGTCTACGAGGTACCGGTCGACGTGAAGACCGGTGTCCCCGCGGACGCTTCGGCCGTCGCGGAGTCGCATCCGGACCCGATCCTGGTGGCGCTCAAATCAGGGGAGTCGACGAACAGCAAGAGGGCGGTTGCGGATTTCCGTGCGGCTGCGGTCGACTCGGCCGATTAGCGCGTCAAATCGCAGAGAGCATTCATACCCAACAGCACCCCGACGGGGAGGACTGCCATGCTTAGAGCAGCTCAGGAATTCATGAACGAACTGAGTGCGGACCAGCGGAGCCGGGTTCTGTACACGTTCGATCACGAGGAGCGTTTCAACTGGAACTACGTACCCGTAAAGCGAAACGGCGTGCCTTTCAGGGAGATGTCACAGGCGCAGCTGGAGTCGGCGCACCGTCTCCTGAGAAGCGCTCTCAGCGATACCGGATATCAGAAGGCGGTGGATATCATGGTATTGGAGGGCATTCTCGGCGAAATCGAGTCCCGGACGGTATCGCGCTTCAGCAGGGACCCGGACGGGTATTATCTGACGCTTTTCGGAGACCTCGTTTCGGGAACCGATCCCTGGGGCTGGCGGATCGACGGCCACCACCTGTCGTTGACCGTCTCGGTCGACGCCGAAAGAAAGGTGGCGTCCACGCCGGCTTTCTGGGGCGCGAATCCGGCGCGGGTGCCTTCGGGAGAACGGACGGGCTGGCGCGTCCTGCGAGACGAAGAGGACCTGGCGCGGGGGCTTCTGAATGCATTGCCGGTCGACCTGCAGTCCGGGGCCCGCATCGCCGATGAGGCGCCAAGCGATATCCTCACCCGAAACAGCAAAGTGGCCCGGATCGGCGATCCGGCGGGCGTCCCCGTATCTGAAATGCCGCCAGCGCAGAAGGAAACCGTGACGCGGATTCTGAAACTGTACGCGTCCAACCTTCGGGCGGACCTCGGCGAAGCGCACATGTCGAGAATCCGCAGGGCCGGCGTGGAACGATTGCACTTTGCGTGGGCCGGCGGGGTTCGCCCCGGGGAGAAGCATTACTACCGGATTCACGGCCCCACTCACCTCGTGGAATACGACAACACCCAGAATGACGCGAACCACATTCATTCCGTACTGCGCGATCTGGAGAACGACTTCGGCCTCGATCCGTTACGGAACCACTATGCGGATTGCGAACACGACTCCTAGGAGCGACACATGCCCATTCCGCCCGAGGCAACCCGGGTTTCGCCCACACTGTGGGAGATCCCGATTTCATTCAAGAAGGGCATGCTTGTCCCGGCGCGAATCTACGCGACACGAAAACTGATGGCGGAAATGGACCGTGGCGTAATCGATCAGGTGACCAACGTGGCCACGTTGCCGGGCATCCTGAACTATGCCTTCTGCATGCCCGACGGGCACTGGGGATACGGCTTTCCCATTGGCGGGGTCGCTGCAATGGACGTCGAGCGGGGCGTGATCTCACCGGGAGGCATCGGCTTCGACGTCAACTGCGGAATGCGTCTGGTGACCACCAATCTGACGTACGACGAGGTCAGGCCCCACCTCAGAAAGCTCGTGGATCGCCTGTTCGACCGTGTGCCGGCGGGTGTTGGGAGTACGGGCTTTCTCAGGATCTCCCACGATGAGTTTCGAACCGTCGTGCAGGAGGGTGCGCGGTGGTGTGTAGACAATCGCTTCGGCTGGCGGGAGGATCTTGAGCGTACAGAGGAGAATGGCTGCATTTCGGGCGCGGACGCGGCGAAAATCAGCCGCAAGGCGGTGGAGCGGGGATTCAACCAGATCGGTACGCTCGGTTCGGGGAACCACTATCTCGAAATCCAGGTTGCAAGACCCGACCAGGTGTTCGACGATGCTGCGGCACGGGCGTTCGGCATTACGCTTCCCAACCAGGTTGTCGTGATGTTTCACTGCGGCAGCCGGGGATTCGGCCACCAGGTGGCAACCGATTATCTGCGGGTTTTTCTGAAGGTGATGCAAAAAAAATACGGCATTTCAATCCGTGACCGCGAACTGGCGTGCGCCCCGTTCCAGTCCCCGGAGGGGCAGGACTATTTCGCCGCAATGAAGTGTGCGATCAACATGTCTTTCGCGAACCGGCAGGTGATTCTCCATCGCATCAGGGAGGTGTTCTCCGACGTACTGAAACGCAGCCCCGAAGAGATGGAAATGCGCCAGGTGTACGACGTGGCGCACAACACCGCCAAGCTCGAGCGACACGTGGTCGATGGCCGGAATCGCACGGTGCTCGTACACCGCAAAGGCGCGACCCGGGCATTCGGACCGGATATGAACGGCGTCCCCGACGCTTTCAAATCCCACGGTCAGCCGGTGATCATCGGCGGCAGCATGGAGACAGGTTCCTATCTGCTTGCGGGGTCGCCGGACGGAGGTCAGGCGTTCTTTTCCACGGCTCATGGCAGCGGACGAACAATGAGCCGCACGAAGGCGCGCAAACAGTTCCACGGCAAGCGGCTTCAGAAGGAAATGGAAGCCCGCGGCATCTACGTCCGGTCCGTTTCCTTTGCGGGACTCGCGGAAGAGGCGGGCGGCGCATACAAGGATATCGACGAGGTCATCGAAGCGACCCAGAAGGCGGGGCTCAGCCGCCGCGTCGTGCGTTTCTCGCCCATCGGCAACGTGAAGGGGTAACCGCCCGTTGAAAAAGTCCATCCGGCCTCGCCTGGAGAGCGACTTTATCAACGGACTGATCGACCTGGCGGGAGGCCGCGTTCGTGCGCCTGAACACGAGCCGGGCGAAACGTCGGGTCGAATGGATACGGGTAAATGAAAATCTCCATGATTCTGATTGCAGGTTCGCTGGGCAGCGGCAAGACCACGCTCCTGCGCCACCTGGTGGCGCGTGCCGACCGGCGGATCGCGATTCTGATGAACGAATTCGGTGAGATCGCCATCGACAGCAAGGTCGTGGAGGGCGAGCACATTCGTATGACCGAACTTGCAGGAGGTTGCGTATGTTGTTCTCTGGCAGGTGAATTCGAAGAAGCGGTCAAGGAAATCGTCGAGACGGTGCGTCCCGAGCTCATTGTGGTTGAAACCACCGGCGTCGCGGAACCGGATGCGGTCATCTTCGACGTGGAGGACAATCTTCCAGGCGTTCGCCTGGACAGTGTGGTCGTGATTGCGGATGCGGACCTGATGGTGCGATTTCCCGACCTGGGATACGTGACCACCACCCAGTTCGAATCCGCGGATCTGCTGCTGTTGAACAAAGTGGACCTCGTCACGCACGGCCAGCTCGACGCGGTCGAAGCCCAACTGAGGCGGGTAAATCCCGATGCGTCCGTCGTGCGCACCTTGAAATGCGCGGTGGATATCGGGCTCCTGTTCGGCGTTGTCGAGAAGGGTCAGAGACACCTGCGCACACGGGCAACGCACACGGATCTTGTGGAAATCGACAGCTTCGATTTCGTTTCCGACAGGCCCATGGATCGCGGAAAGTTCGAACGTCTCGCAGAGAATATGCCAAAGTCCGTGTACCGCTCGAAGGGATTCCTGCGATGCGTCGAAGCGGCGTTTCTCTTCAATTTCGCGGGGGGCAGATGGACGCTGGAACCCTTTGAGGCAGACCGTACGGAACTCGTTTTCATTGGCAGCGGCGCGGCGGGAGCGCGGGCGAGGGTTGTGTCGGAACTCGAAGCCTGTCAGGTATAGGTAGTGTTCTGTCCAGGGAAGGGATGCCGCAGTGTCATATCGGTTTATCGAAGATATCGCGATCGCGGACGTGGCTTTCGAAGCCTGGGGCGATGACCTCGGCGGGGTACTGACCGCGGCCGCCGAAGCAACGCTCAACGTCATGGTTTCGGACCTGGATTCCGTAGCGTCAGGGGAACGGCGTACCGTGAATCTCGAGGCCGATGAACCCGACTTGCTGCTGTTCGATTTTCTGCAGGAAGTGATCTTCTTCAAGGATGCGAATCGGCTTCTTCTGCGGCCGGCGAACGTCGTCGTGGAAGAGCATGAGACAGGATTCAAGGTTCAGGCCGACCTTGTAGGTGAAGAACTGGATATGGAACGCCACGACCTGATTGTGGACGTGAAGGCCGTCACGCTCCACCGGTTTGTCGTAGAACGCGTCGATGGACGGTGGCGGGCGTTCGTTGTCCTGGATATCTGAAATGAGAGTCGGCGCCCTCGTGTTGTGTGGCGGACGAAGCCGAAGAATGGGGACGTCCAAGGCCTGGTTGCGCTTCGGCGAAGAATACCTGCTCCAGCGCGTGGTTCGCTTACTCACGGGCACGCTGGAGCCCGTATTCGTGGTTTCCGCGCGTCGGCAACCACTGCCGCGCCTTCCCGACCGCGTCGAAATCATACAGGATCGGGTGTCCGACAGGGGCCCGCTGGAGGCGCTGGCGGCGGGACTCGAAGCGATTTCGCGACAGGCCGACGCGGCATTCGTCTGCGGGTGCGACGCGCCCTTTCTGCGCCGGGAATTCGTGCTTCGCATGGCGCGAGGTGCGGAAGAGGCCGAAATCACCGTGCCGCGTGAAGAAGGACGTCTGCATCCGCTTGCAGCCGTTTATCGGGTGTCGGTCCTGCCTGTGATTCAGAAGATGCTGGATGCCGGCGCCCTCCGGCTCACGACGTTGACGGAACGATGCATCTGCCGCAGCGTGCCCGGTTCCGCATTGCGTGACGTAGACCCTGAACTGGAGTCACTGCGAAACATCAACACCCCGGACGAATACAGAATCGCGCTCTCGACTGCCGGTATCCTCTGCGGGGATTGATCGGCCCGCGAAATCTTGGTATATTGAATCCCGGGCCGTACGACATTCCGTGTTTGGTCGAGGCACAATTAAGCCGGAGGGCGGAGCGCCGTTGGAAACGTTGTCACAAATCTCTGGGAGGCTTCAATGCACGAGGACAAGACCCTGGTCACCGAGGATGAAATCCGGGAAGCGCTGAAGGGGCTGGAAGGCTGGGAATACGATGGGGAAAGCAAGTCGATTCAGCGAGTATGGAAGTTTCAGAAATTCGTTCCGACGATGGCATTCGTGCGGACGATTACCCGGGTCATGGACAGCAACAATCATCACTCGGACCTCAATCTGGACAGCAGGAGCAAGACCCTCACGGTTACGGTGACGACGCACAGCGAAAACGCCGTCACACGGGCCGATCTCGATTTTGCCAATGCGGTGAATGCCGCGGAATAACCGGAGGTTCGCATCCGGTTCGTTGCAATGTGCCGTCGGTTCGCGGCCGTATTGCAGGACATTCGCATGGACGAAGGTCGGGCAGGCCGGATCCCGTACCCGCAGAACCCGGAGTCCCGATTGCTCCGGACCGCCCTTCCGCATGGCGATTGGACTTGCGAAATCGGGAATAGTTCTTTATGTTAAAGTGTCGCTTCCGTGTATTTTCCGGTTGATAAACCAGGACGGCTTCCAAGGATAAGGAGAATTTCAGATGGGTAATCCCGCGATTACCGCATATCTCAAACCCCAATGTGGATGGAGCCGGGGCATTCGGGCGGTGCTGGCCAAATACGGGCTCGAATACGAAGACAAGGATATTATCAATTATCCGGAAAACTACGAGGAGATGGTTCGCAAGAGCGGCCAGCCTCTGCAACCCACGCTGGACTTCAACGGGCAGATCCTTGCCGATGTCAGCGGTGACGAACTGGAGTCCTATCTGGTTCAAAACGGATACCGGCCGGCGGGGCCGGACCCCAACGTTCCCACCGACAGTTCCTGCACCGACGAGGAGCACGAGGCGATGGCGCGGTCTCAACAGGCGGTTTTCTTCAACAACAGGGCGGGTAGCTAGCCACTCGGGTTCAGATTCTGACTTTGGAAGAGGCGGCCCCAGCGGGACCGCCTCTTTTTCATGGGTGCGCCGAAGGCAAGACAATGGGATTCAAACCGGGTCTCAACGGGTGCGGCCGGGCGGGTGCGGAACGGCTGCTGTTCAGACAGATTGCGGCCTGCGACACCTGTGAACGGCTGGTCGACTACCGGGCGACGTTCGAATCGCCGGACAATCGGAAGGCGCACGTCGACGGTTACTGGGCAAAACCGGTACCGGGTTTCGGCGATGCATCGGGCCGGCTTCTCGTGATAGGACTTGCGCCGGGCGCCCACGGGGCGAACCGCACCGGCAGGCCGTTTACGGGCGACTTTGCCGGCAAAGTGCTCTACGGTGCATTATACCGGCACGGATTCAGCAATCGGCCGGACGCCACCCGGCCGAACGACGGTCTCAAACTCAGGGACGTCTACATTACGAACGCCGTAAAATGCGTCCCTCCCGAGAACAGGCCGAACGGGGGCGAAAAACGCGCCTGCCTTGGCTGGCTGCGATTGGAGACGGAACGTCTGAGGCGTAGCCGCGTTGTGCTTGCAATGGGCAGGGACGCGTTTGAGGCCTACCTGCGCCTTCTGAAGGAGGATGATATCATCGAGAGGATGGGATGCTACCGGTTCTTGCACGGCGGGACCTATCGTTTCGACCTTGACTCCAGGATTCTGGTTGCCAGCTACCACTTCAGCCGTTACAATATGAACACGGGAACGCTCACGGAACAGATGGTTGAAGAGTTGTTCAAGACGGTGAATCGCCTGCTGGCGGGTTCAGGCGGGAATCGCGGGACTTAGTGTTCTGTCCCGGAAATAAGTTGCCTAAATTCGGCCGCTGAGTCGCCCGTCTCGCAAGGCGCCCGAGCGCAGGCGACCTGCGTATGGTCGGCGAGCGAGGGGAACGTAGCGAGACGGGATGAATCGGCGGCCGAATGGTGAGGAATTTTTGGGACAGGACATTAGTTGGCGGCGTCGGGAAATGTCGCCTTTACGTCGTTTCAAGATTCCTCAATGCCGCGATGTACGGGAGATTCCGGTATCGCTGATCGTAGTCCAGCCCGTATCCGACAACGAATTCGTCAGGGATGGTGAAGCCCACGTAGTCGACCGGCACGTCCACGACCCGGCGTGCGGGCTTGTTGAGAAGGCTGCACACCTTCAGGCTTCGAGGGCGCCGGGTAGACAGAATGCGCAAGAGGTACTCCAGTGTGAGGCCCGTATCAACAATGTCTTCCACAAGGAGCACGTCGGCGCCGGTAATGTCGCGATCCAGGTCCTTCAGGATTCTTACAACGCCGGAACTCTTTGTCGACTTGCCGTAACTGGCGACCGATATATATTCGATCTCAGCGGCGACGGGGATTTCCCGGGACAGGTCCGCGAGAAAGTAGAGGGCGCCTTTCAGGACCCCCAAGAGGATGAGCGACCGTTCCGTATCGTCCCCCGGTCGGCCTTCACCGGCATTCGGGCGATCCGCAATCGCGGCGCGGGCCGTGCGGAAGTCCGACGTGATCCTGGCGCCCATTTGCCGGATCCTTTCCCTGATGCGTTCCGGGGGTATCAGAATCTCTAATCTGGCGTTGGGCATGGAAATACCGGGCAGGCGCGGGAATTCAGCCGTGGACGGTGCGCATCCGGAGTCCGGATGGGTCTTTTCAACGGGCTGCAAAGATAAGGTTCGGCCGACAATGTGGCAAACGGCCTTTGTGAACGGGTTGAACGTGCGATGAATCTGATACCTGGATGGCGTCTGGAACGGGCGAGAGAACGCCGGTCGAGTCCGGCGTTCCGCGACGCCTACCGTCAACTGGAATCTGAAGCAAGGGCTTTCCTCGACGAAAGAATGCAACCACAGGATCTCCCGGCGGGGTACTACCACAACTACTTCTGTCCTGACCACGCCGTCGAACTCGTGTTTGACGCCGAATCACCGAAACTGCATCGATGTCCCAGAGACGGACGGGTTTTCTCCGGCGAACCGTACGATTCCGCATGGCGCTGGTTTGTCAACAACAGATTGTCCGGTATGGCATACCGTCTCGCGCTTTTGTGGCAGCTGGACGCGGACGCCGCATATCTGACAAGATGCAGAGAGATCCTGCTGGCTTACGCGGAGCGTTATCCGGGGTATCCGATCGAGAGGGAACTGCCGTATGGCTGGGGCAAGGTGGCCAATCATTCACTCGACGAGGCTGTGTGGCTGATTCCCATTGCGAGGGCGTACGACCTGGTGCGGGAGTTCCTGGATGCCCGGGAGCGGACGCTGATCGAAACCAACCTGCTCGCGCTTGCGGCGGAGCACATTCAGGGCCAGAAATTCCACCGCATTCACAACATCGAATGCTGGCACAATGCCGCAATGGCGGCGGTTGGAGTCTGCCTGGACGACGTGGGATTTCAGAAGATTGCCCTGGAGGACAGGTTCGGATTCCACCACCAGCTCCGGGAAGGTGTTCTGGACGACGGGATGTGGTGGGAGGGGTCTTCCAGCTACCACTTCTATACCCTTGCCGCCCTGATTGCCCACGTCCAGGTATCGGAAAGCACCGCTCGTCGTCTGCACGACGACGAGCGGATCAGGGCGATGTTCCGGGCGCCGGTCTCGCTGGCATTTCCCGATTTCAGGCTTCCCGCCACCAACGATTGCTGGTATTTCTCCTCCCTGTTGTCGGACGTCTGCCACGGCGTACCGCCGGCGGACGCTTTCTACGAGGTGGCGTACGGGTGGTACAACGAGCCCGTCTATGCCGGGATACTCGAACGCAACTATGCCGGAAGGCCCCGAACGGCCGTGGAGTCGCTTCTATACGGCGAAGAGTTACCCGACACGGGTGGCGAATTCGTTACGGAAAGCGCCGTACTGAAACCGTCGGGTGTCGCCATTCTGAGATCGAGGGACGCGATCGAAGCGCAAAGCTGCGTGCTTCTGAAATACGGACCGCACGGCGGCGGGCACGGACACCCCGATAAGCTTTCGATTTCCTTCTACGCGCAAGGGCTTCCGGTGGCGACGGACCTGGGCACGCCCGGCTATGGCGTCGACATGAACGAAACCTGGTATCGGCAGACATTGAGCCACAACACCGTGACGGTAGACGGCCGTTCCCAGCCTCCGGCGGAAGGGCGGCTGGTGAATCTCGACATACAGCGCGACGACGGATTCGAAGCGGTCGACGCGAGGGTTGCATGGGAGGGTGACCCCTATGCGAGGGTTGCGATGCGTCGGGTGATCCTCTGGACGGATTCCTACTTCTGGGATCTGTTCCTCGTGGCGGCGCCGGAGGAATGCCAGATGGACTGGGTCTGCAGGTACCAGGCCGATCGCCGGAGGCACACCGGTCTGTCTCGTCTCGGGTCGACGTCACTTTGCGGCGACGGATACGCCCACGTTCGCAGGCCGGTCGAGTTCATGTCTGAGGATGCGGTTTCTTTGGAATGGGGCCTTTCGAAGGGCGGGGTCGGGGTATTCCTCCCGGAAGAAGCGGGCACTAGGGTCATCCTGGGAGAAGCGCCGCTGCAGCCCGCATCCGAAACCGGCGATTTGCTCATCCGCCGCCGGACCGCCCGCGAGACAACCTTTGTCGCGCTCATGCATCACTGGGACACGGAGCCGGCCGTCAGCCGCGTCACGGCCGTCGGGCGGGATCGATCCGGCAGGGCTCGCGGATTCCTGGTGCGCACGGGGGCTGAGACCCATCTCTGGGTCATGTCGGAAACTGCTTTCGACACGTCGGACATCGTGGCCGATCGGACGTTTTCCTACCCGCTGGCAACGAAGGCGTGACAATACAACTTGCCGTTTGTTTTTTTTCAGTTGTACGTTATTTTCAATTGCGAACCGACGCGTGCACGGACGGATTCCGTCGGCCCCACAAGATCACATTAAAAAAGTGAGATAAAGAACTGTGGAAGAATCAGTTAAAGCATTTAATGCCGAGTTTGAAAATGTGCTCGGCGGGTCTCTGGCGCTCTACGAAAAGGCGTCGCGTATTTTTCCAAACGGCGTTACCCACGATTCGCGCTTCACCGCGCCGTTTCCCATATACGCAAGTCGCGCCGAAGCCGGACGCAAGTGGGACGTGGACGGACGTGAATACGTGGACCTCTGGATGGGGCATGGCGCATTGCTGCTGGGGCATTGTTACCCGGAAATGGTGGAAGCCGTCTCGGAACAGGTGGCGCGAGGGACCCACTACGGCGCGTGTCACGAACTGGAAGTGGAATGGGGAGAGTGGGTCCTGAAGCTGATCCCCACCGCCGAACGCGTTCGATTTACAAGCTCAGGCACCGAGGCGACGCTGATGGCGCTCCGGCTGGCGCGGACGTTTACCGGAAAGCGAAAGGTCCTGAAATTCATCGGTCACTTCCACGGGTGGCATGACAACGTCAACGTGGGTGTGCTGCCGCCTTTCGACGAGCCCGTGCCTGCCGGCGTTCTGCGCGAAGTCGCGGATACCGTCTGCCTCTGCCCGCCGAACCGGATTGATCAGGTTGAGGCCATTCTCGACCGGGATGACGACGTCGCGTGTGTGATTGTGGAGCCCACCGGCGCCACATTCGGCGTTGCGCCCCTCCGACCGGGTTTCCTGGAAGAACTGCGGCGCGTAACGCTTCAGCACAACGTGCTTCTGATCTTCGACGAAGTGGTCACCGGTTTCCGATGCGCGCCCGGGGGCGCGCAGTCCTGCTTCAACGTCAGGCCCGATCTCACCTCGCTGGCAAAAATCCTGGCGGGCGGACTTCCGGGAGGCTGCCTGACCGGCCGGCAGGATATCATGGACCTGCTTTCGTTCAGAGGAGACAGGGAGTGGGACACGTGCAGGAAAATGCCCCACCAGGGCACGTTTAACGCCAACCCGGTTTCCGCGGCAGCCGGGATTGCCACGCTGAAGATCGTCGAAGACGGCACACACGTCGCGCGCGCGAACCGGAACGGTGAAATCCTGCGCGGTCGTCTCAACCGCGTCATCTCGGACCACGGCGTGGACTGGGTTGTATACGGCGACTTTTCCGGCGTTAAATTCCTTCCCGATAGCGGCCCGATGGACCAGAGCCTGGAAGCGATTGCCGCGGGAACCTATGACTACCGCCGGCTGAAGGCGCCCGACCCGGTGATTCGAGATGCATTCCGCGCCAGCATGCAACTGGAGGGTGTGGATCTGCACGGTTTGACCGGGTTGACGGCATCGGTGCATACAAGCGAAGATCTGGATCAGGTTGTCCGGGCATTCGATTGCACTCTGCACCGATTGAAACGCCAGGGCAGGATTGGCAGTAACGGCCGTGGTACGAATGGACGTTCCTGAGGCGGCAGGGCGTATTCCGACACCTGTCGCCAGAGATCCGGAGGGGTGCGGCAAAGGCAATTCTGAACCGCACTGATCCGCGTTTTTTCGGCAATGCAGAAATGGCGGGTGGGTCGTAATGCCTGATCGGATCCGGATTCTGTCCGACGAAATTGCCAATCGAATCGCCGCGGGCGAAGCCGTTGAGCGCCCCGGCTCCGTGATTAAGGAGTTGGTGGAAAACGCCATCGATGCAGGTGCGGACCGGATCGTGGCTGAAGTTACCTGCGGCGGCAAAGAGACCATACGGGTCAGCGACAACGGCTGCGGAATGTCTGGTGACGACGCGTTGCTGGCCCTGGAACGGCACGCAACGAGCAAGATCGTCAATCTTTCCGACCTCCGCACGCTGCGTACCCTCGGGTTTCGCGGGGAAGCGCTGCCGAGTATCGCGGCTGTGTCGCGGATGGTGATCGAAACCCGCGATTCGGAAGCGTTGCAGGGCACCCGTGTTCGGGTCGAAAGCGGCCGGGTACGCGATGTTTCGTCAACAGGCCGGGACCGGGGAACAACGGTCGCCGTTCACGGCCTGTTTTTCAATGTACCCGCAAGGCGGAAATTTCTGAAGGGTGTAGAGACTGAATTCAAACACGTGTCGGATGCGCTTACGGGCCTGGCATTGGCCTATCCGTCCGTTGCGTTTGTACTTTCACACGATGGGCGTGAAATACTGAATCTTGGCAGGACGGAGCGCAAGCACCGGCTGCAGGAGATATTCGGCGTCCGGATCGGCCGCGACGCCGTATTTCTGGACGGTGAACGCCATGGCGTTCGGGTCTGGGGCTTTGCCGGCAGGCCGGAACGGGCGCGAAAGTCGGGCGCGCAGCAGGCAACGGTCGTGAATGGTCGCTGGGTACGCGACAGGGGGGTGACGTACGCCGTACACGACGGCTTTGGCGGATTGCTGGTGAAGGGATTCCATCCCGCGTTTGCGCTGCTTCTGGAACTGGATCCCTCCCGCCTCGATGTCAACGTGCATCCCGCCAAACGCGAGGTGCGTTTTTCGGATGAAGCCGCGGTTTACGACGCTGTAGCTGAAGTCGTGCGGGCGGGGTTGCGGGAGGAGGACCTGGTACCCGAGGTGGACAGTGGAATTGCTTCGCCCGCGATTCCGGCACACGGATCAGAGCATGCAGCGGCGGACACGTCCGGTGGCGTTGCGGACGCGCCCGGGGAGAAGGAGGCATATCTTTCGGGTCCCCTTGGTCTGGAAGACGTGCAGATGGCGCTTTCCCTGACCGTCAGGAAGTCGGCCGGTGGGTACGAAACGCGGGCCGACGGCGCGGTTGATCCGGAGCTGGTGGATGAAGAAACGGTCGAACAGGTCCCCGTCTGGCAGGTACACGAGAAATATGTCCTGGCGCATATCAAGAACGGCCTGATTTTTGTCGATCAGCACCTGGCGCACCAGCGAATGGTCTACGAACAGACGCTGGATTGTTTTGAATCGAACGCCGGATTGGGCCAGCGGCTCCTGTTTCCCGTTACGCTCGATTTCGGTTTGCGTCAGATCCACAGAGTCAGAGAGGCAATGCCGCTGCTGGAAGCCATGGGCTTCGGCATACGGGATTTCGGCGGCAACACCGTGGTTGTGGATGCCATTCCCGTGGAATTGAAGGGTTGGGAAGACGGCCGGCTTCTGCAGGAAGTCGTGGACGAGCTTGGCGAAAGGGAGCGTCAGACATCCGTCCCGGTTGGCGGACAAAAGGCGGTATCGCCACTCGAGCACCGGTTGGCCGCCGCATACGCCCGGCGCACGGCCATCCGGACTGGAGAACGGCTCTCCGCAAAGGAAATGCGGGCGTTGATCGATCGGCTGTTCGCCACACGCGAGCCGTTCGTTTGTCCGCAGGGCAGACCTGTCGTGGTAAAGATGTCTCTGGATGAACTCGATCGGCAATTCAACCGATAGGCGGCGCCGCGTATTGGCGCTTGTGGGCCCGACCGCATCCGGGAAGACGCGGGTCGGCATTGCCCTGGCGAGGGCGCTTGGCGGCGAAGTGGTGTCCGCCGACGCGCGGCAGGTCTACCGGTATATGGACATCGGCACCGCCAAACCAACCGCGGAAGAGCGCGCGCTTGCGAAACACCACTTGCTTGACGTTGTGAACCCCGATGAGAATTACAGCGCCGGGCACTACGCCGGCGACGCATCCAAGGCGATCGAGTCGATTCTGGACAGGAATCGCGTCCCGATCCTTGTGGGAGGGTCGGGTCTGTATTTGAAGGCTGCGCTCGATGGTTTCTCTCCGCTCCCGCGCACGCCGCGGGCGGTCCGGGAACGTCTTCTCGGTGAAGCCGGCGAAGATCCGGCGGGGGTCTATCACAGGTTGCGCGAAGTCGACCCTGTGACGGCCGGCCGTTTGCACGCCAACGATACCAAGCGTATCGTGCGCGCGCTGGAGGTCTTCGAACTGACCGGGACGCCGCTGTCGGTGCTTCACGAGTTGCCCGCCAATCGCCCGCGGGACTGGCGCTTGGCGTGGTTCGGCCTGGAAACGGACCGCGCGCTGCTTTACCGGAGGATCGAAGAACGGGTGGACCGCATGATCGCGGACGGACTCGTGGATGAGGTCCGTGAATTGAAACGGCGTGGATACGGCCGCGAGCTAAACGCGCTCAATACCTTCGGGTACAAGGAGGTTTTCCGACATCTGGACGGCGAATTGGATCTGGATGAAACCGCGGCGCAGATCAAGATGGGCACACGGCGTTACGCCAAACGCCAACTTACGTGGTTCCGGAAAGAAGGGCGGGTCACGTGGATCAATGCTGGCCCGGAAGACGCGCCGGACACGATCCTCAAAACCCTTGACACGCATTAGTGGCGATGGTTATTTTCGACAGGTACCGGGGCGGGAATAGCTCAGCTGGTAGAGCGCAAGCTTCCCAAGCTTGATGTCGCGGGTTCGAGTCCCGTTTCCCGCTCCATAAAAACAGCTTTATCGCGCAATCAATGGCCATTTCACCTTCGAGTCTGAATGGCCGTTTTTTTTGTTGATCGGGAAATGTCCCTGGACGCCTTCGCATCCATGCGGATCGTCTGGTGTTGTAGGTAGCAAGCTTCGATACAAAGTGGTGGAGTATAGCGGACTACGGGTTTAATCACTCACCCCTTGAGGGGGAGTCGCAGAAGCCGAGCCGGTCCCTGAGCTTGTCGAAGGGCCGGCGACGGCTGATGCGGAGGGGGAGTTCAACTCTACGTAACTCCTTTCAGCTTCTAAGGTGCGAATTGCTGTCACGCTCAGGAAGCCTATATGAAGGTGGGGCAGACATTCCTGTCTGCCTGCCTCGATGTCCTTCTGTCGAAAATGAGAAAGTAGAGGAGCTTACGTCACGCCCGGGCTAAATTGTCTTGCTGAGGAAGCCGTCAGGCCGACGAAGCATCTCCTGCGGCATCGGATGACATCTGAGCTTATGCCACTGACGGAGCCCGACCCGATAGGCAGCACGTCCGAAACGAATTTATGAAGGGAGCGCGCCATGTCTACCGAGAACGAAACACTCTCAAAGTTTACCAAACTCGAACCAGTTAGTCTAAAAGGGTTGAAACAAATCTCTGAGAAACAAGTGCAGGATCTGATCGCCGATGATCCAACTATTCTGGGATTAGCTAGTGAACTTGAGGTCCGCGATCGAGAGAGACGGCAACCGAACGGCGGTCGCCTCGACCTGCTTCTTGTTGACCCCAATACGTCGAAGCGGTATGAAGTTGAGATTCAGCTTGGTGCGACAGACGAGAGTCATATTATTCGCACCATTGAGTATTGGGACTGCGAACGCAGACGAAATCCACAATACAAGCACGCGGCTGTTATCGTGGCGGAGGACATTACGACGCGATTTTTCAACGTAATCCAGTTGTTTAACGGTGCAATTCCGTTGATCGCGCTCAAGATGACCGCGTACCATACAGATAACCAATATGCGTTGACTTTCGTTAAAGTATTGGACGAAATCAGGGGCGGGCCAGTCGACGATGATGAGCCGTTACCGCAACCAGTTGACCGGTCGTACTGGGAAACGGTTCGAGGCACAAAGAAGACGCTGAGTTTAACAGACGACCTATTCGCGGTCGTGAAAGAAGTCGAGTCTAGCGCTACACTCAAGTACAACAAGTACTATATTGGGCTTGAAGTCGACGGCAACACATTGAATTTCGTCAAGTTTAGGCCACGCAGGGGGCATGTGAGGATGGAGATTAGGCTTCCGCAGGATCTAGAGACTGATGAACTATTGGATAGTGTCGGTATTGACTATACACCGCAAGATCAAGAGTACATTGTTCCTATTCGTGAAGACATGGATGATTCACAGCGGGACGCTCTTAAACAGGTTTTTGTGCACGCAAGGGATATGTTCAAGAAATAGTGAAGGAATCCCAGTCCGCTTACTCCCGAACATCGATTCCAATGAAGACTTGAATCTGTACACCGATCATTGGATCGCCATTCCATCGGACGGAAAGTCTCAAGCATATGTGAAAAATCAGTGCCACGCATTGTACTCGAATATCCCTGCGGATAACAGGTAATACAGCCCAGAGGAATGTAAGCGGCATTTTTGAGAGAAAGAAACGGTTGTCTCCAATGGGCAATCGTGCAGTCAATCCACGGAAATCCGCTAGAGCCAACGAAAACGGTTAACCGGGATGAAACCGTAACAGGAGGAGTCCCGTTATGGCGCCCACGATTCACAGAGAACGTGGATTCAGGTTCTTTCTCTTCTCCCGAGAGGAGCCACGGATGCATGTTCATGTGATCCGTACGGAAGGTGAGGCTAAGGTTTGATTAGAACCGGAGACTGAACTCGCAGGGAATTTTGGATTGAGGTGCACCCAATTGAAAGTAGCTGAAACGATATATAGAGTAGAACCGACATGAGTTCCAAACAGCGTGACCATTTAACGCGCAAAGAGAAAGGAATCAGTATGGCGGATCAATTGGAGGACATCTACGAAAAATACGTCAAACCATTGCCGACAGCAGAGCGCCTTCGCCTGTTGGAAATGACGGCTCACGATTTGGCTCTCATTGCCCGGCAGGATCCCAAAAACAGGAGCATTTTGGAGTTGCGTGGATTAGGAAAGGAAATCTGGCAAGGAATGGATGCGCAAAAGTACGTTGATCGCCTTCGCGAAGAGTGGGAGCGTTAACCATGATGATGTTGGATGAAGCATTGGCGGGTGTGACGACGGTGGGATTCGACACATCGCCCATCATTTATCTGATAGAAACACATCCGGAGTACGACGAGTTGGTAACGGAGATTTTTCGCCGAATCGATCAAGGGATCAGTACAGGGTTTACGTCGGCGATTACCTTGACGGAAGTGTTAACTCAACCAATGAAACAAGGGAAGATTCATCTACAAAGAGAGTATCGCGATCTGTTGCTTCACAGTGCCAATTTCCATACGCTGCCCGTCGATGCAGAGATTGCCGAGCAAGCCGCAGGTCTTCGGGCGCGGTATGGGTTGCGCACGCCTGACGCTTTGTAGGTTGCTGTAGCTGCGACTGCGAAGTGTGGGGTATTTCTGACCAACGATAAAGCACTTGAACGGGTCGAGGATGTGAACGTGCTCATTCTCAGTGAGTTAGAATTCAAACCAGAAGGCGGAACGGTTGTGGAATAGAACTACACATCTTCATGAATCCAGCGTTGTTCCGCAATTCCCATCGGGGAATGCTGGGTGCCTGGTGGCGGCCTCGGAAGTCTACGCCTTTGGAACGAAAACAATGAGCGAGTTTCAGTCGGTTCAGCACGGTCCACAGCGACTTCGACCTCAGTCTACCTTTACTGTTGATGGGAAGTCGACCTCCTTCACCATACTTGACTTCTGGGTCTGGATGGGTTCAGACGTTTTGAACAACGCTTTTCGCGGAATGGTCGCTGAATACATTGTCGGCCAGGCCACTGGGGCATGGAACCACGCAGCCGTACGGGTCGAATGGGATCAGGTTGACATCAGGACGCCCGAGGGGATTTCAATTGAGGTCAAATCTGCGGCATACATTCAGTCCTGGCGTCAGCCGCGACCATCTCGAATTGACTTTCGTATCGCGAAAACCTTGTCCTGGGATTCAGTGACGGGGGAATACTCGGAAACACCAATTCGTAGCGCCGACGTCTATGTTTTCTGCCTGCTTTTTCATCGTGACGAAATGACTATCAACCCTCTCGAACTGACACAGTGGGAGTTTACCGTCGTGCCCACAAAAACGCTGGATGAGGTGCTCGGCGACCAGAAGACCGTCAGGCTCTCGCGTTTGCGGGAACTGGGAGCCGCGCCGGTCGGGTATCGGCAGTTGCGAACCGCCGTACTTGAGGCATACGGCGATGGAGAGACAAATTGAATATGGGAGTTGGTTCGCATTGAAAAAGTAGCTCGTTTTTCCGTACACGCCGTTTCGCACCGAAACCTCTTGTGCTTTTTGTGGCCAAATTGACGGTTTTCTCTTTGAGAATTGAGGCGAACCCTTGCAACATGTCTGATGCGGGGACGATAATATGGAATGCGAGATCCCGGATTGGGTGACATATCCGAAGGACGACTGGAACGAGATTTCGCCCGCTGAAGCCGGATTGGACGTTGGGAAATTCGAACGCTTCCTGTCGGGCCTGGACGTTAAAGGTGCGTCATTCGGCGGCGAGGACCACACCGGAAACAAATGGGGCACCGTGATTACGCGAGGCGGGTACCTGGTACATACCTGGGGCGACCGGCACTACCGGTTTCAGACCGCCTCGATGGGCAAGGCGTTCATGTGGGTGCTGATCGGATTTGCCGTGGAAGAGGGGATGCTGGACCCGGATGACCCGATCCACAGGTCCTGGACCGGTGAAGGCGAGCTTTCGCATCCACACAAATACCTGAACCATGGACACCACCGGACGCTTACCTGGCGCCATCTCATCGGTCCGAAGAGGAATAGAACACACCAGGGGGGCTTCCCCATGGAACTGGGAAACGAGTGGTCGAAGGGCCGTGAGGGTCGCTCCCGGACGGAGGCGGACCGATGGTGTCCGGCGTGGGCGACCTGGACTGGGGATCCGTTCTACGATCTCTATTCGCACGTCGAACCCGGCACGGTAGACCATTATAGCAGCGCCGGGTTCTGGCGGCTGGGTCAGGCGCTGACCTGCGTGTGGGACCGGGACCTGAAAGACGTGCTGGACGAGCGGCTGTTTGGAAAGATCGGGATTCCGCCAGAGCGGTGGGACTGGTACACGGGAAAGGCGGTGAGCGAAAGCAGGTTCTTCTATCCGGACATACCCGATTCGTACACGTATCTCGATCCGCCCTTTGAAATCAACGGCCACGTGGTACGGAGCGGTCCGGGCTGGGTGGTGATGAGCCCTTTGGATATCGCCCGTTTCGGCCATTTGCTGGCGACACGGGGGCGGTGGGAGGGCGAGCAACTGGTCGATCCGGACTGGCTGCGGGGACACAGCGGTGGAAACCGCTGCGGCGTGAGTGGAGAAAGCACGTATTTCACGGCAATGGCCCAGGTCACCACCGACGGCTTCAATCATACGCATTCAATCGTGACGACGAGCCTGCTGCCGGAGGACCTCTTCGTCAGCCCGGTTCGGGTTTCCAGGAGAGGGTGAGGGGAGCGCGATATGGACGACGTGCGAATCGGGATCGCCGGGCTGGGCCATCGCGGGCTGCACTGGATCCGCCTGTTGCAGGAGATCCCGGGTTTCCGGATTACAGCGGTGTACGACTGGATCGAGCCGCTGCAGGAGCGTGCGCTGGGGCACATCAGCTATGGCGCCGACGTAAGGGTGTTCTCGGACTACGAAGACTTCCTGTCGTACGAAGGGATGGACGCGGTCGGCCTTTGCGTGAGGCGGAAGGAGGTGGGGGAGATGGCGGCGCGGGCGCTGGAGGCCGGGAAACAAGTGAACTCAGAAGTGCCCGCGGCCTATACCATGGCGGACTGCTGGCGGATCGTAACGGACGTGGAGCGGACCGGACTGGTCTACAGCCTCGCCGAGCAGACGCGGTTCTGGGGTGTCGTTGAAGGCTGGCGGCGGATGGTGGCGGAGGGACGGCTGGGCAAGATTACCTATGCCGAGGGCCAGTACGTCGGGTGGTACGGCACCCATCAATACTTCCAGGATTTCAAGACGGGAAGACAATATCCCATCGAAGCGCTGCCCGACCATCCGGAAGCCGAACCCACCGTGCTGCACTCGCTTCCGGTGATCGTCGGAGGCATCGGTTCGCACGATATGGACGTGGTGCTGACAGTTCTGGACGACCGGGTCGCGGAGGTCGTAGGGATGAGCACGAAGGAGCCCAGCTACGCGTTCCCCGAGATCTCACGCGCGGATATGCAGGTCGCGCTGATGAAGACGGAGAAGGACACGGTGATCCGGATGCTGTGCGGATTCACCCAGCCCAGGCCGCACGGCGATCACCACTGGTGGCAGTTCATCGGCACGAAGGGCAGCGTCGAG
This sequence comes from Candidatus Latescibacterota bacterium, assembly GCA_965116875.1. Taxonomy (GTDB): domain Bacteria; phylum Latescibacterota; class UBA2968; order UBA2968; genus JAAXHE01. Next base: position 4,724,327 of record OZ220733.1, on the reverse strand, counting down.
TGGCGGCGGTCGCTCAACGAGAAGCCGAAGATGTGGCTTGCCGATACCCAGATGAACGACTGGGCGGACGTGGACTGGCAGTATCAGCGCACGGATGCCCCGTCAGGCGCCCGGGGCAGCGGTCACGGCGATGCCGACTATTACGTTCACACGCATTTCAGGGACGCGGTGCGCGAAGGAACGCCGCTGCCGCTGGACGTCTACAGGGCGATGGATACAACCGCACCCGCCATCCGGGCGCACGATTCAATTGTCGAAGGCGGCAAGCTCATGAAGGTGCCTGATTTTCGACCGGGGCCGGACCGACCAGTGGGGGAGATGCCGGACAACGTGACAATTTAACGCGCAAAGAGAAAGGAAAGATTGTGGCGGAACAATTGGAGGGCATCTACGAAAAAGTTGTCAAACCGTTGCCAACAGCAGACCGCCTTCGCCTGTTGGATATGACGGTTCATGATTTGGCTCTCATCGCCCAACAGGAGCCCAAAGACAGGAGCATTCTGGAATTGCATGGATTGGGTAAGGAAATCTGGCAAGGAATGGATGCTCAAAAGTACGTTGATCGCCTTCGGGAAGAGTGGGATCGTTAACCATGATGACATTGGACGAAGCATTGGCGGGTGTGACGAAGGTGGGATTCTACATGTCGTCCGGATCGTTTGTCGTCTATTTCAGGCGTTCGTCAAATCTGTCCAATGTTCGTTCTTTAGCGGTCGATATGTTCGTGAACCGCGAGTCATCTGCTCCATTGTCTTGACTGGGCCTCAGACTTGACACGCTCACCTTACTATATTATAATTTAAGTAAGGAGGCATGCGATGATTGTCAAAATCACTTCAAAACGCCAGGTCACCTTTCCTGCGCGCGTGCTGGACGCACTGGGGGTTGGCCCGGGCGACCATCTGGAAATCGTTGAAGGGCCCGACGGATTCGCCCTGAAGCCCAGACGCATCGATCTTTCCCGTCTCGGGACGTTACGCGATAAGATCCGGCGCGGTCAGGGGACGTTTGATCTTCAGGACTTCAGGGAGCAATCGTATGCCCCTTCGCTTCGGGATTGACACGTCAGTCCTCGTGCGTTTGCTCACAAGAGACCCGGAAGAAGACTTCGCCTACTGCGTAAGCAGACTAGGGACGCTGATCAACGAGCATGGCCACGAGGTCTTCGCTTCAAACCAGGTCATCGGAGAGACCTACGTTGCGGTACAGCACCACTATGGCGTATCAAAAGCCGATGCACGAGAATCATTGCTAGACGCGCTGCGCAGCGGCCTGGTCTCCCCCCTGAACGGCGGCTCGGTTTTCGAAGCCCTTGAGGCTTCCGGCAGCGCCGGCCTGTTTGATCGGCTGATCGCCGACGACTATACACGCGCTGATTTGGAGGTCCTTACCCTGGACCGAAAGATGGCCGCCCTGCCCGACGTCCGTCAATTGTAGAAAAGAGCTCTGCAGTCCGGTCTCGTCCAATCCACATCAATACGTGATCCAAGACACAACCATCACGATCATGCGGACGTTCCCAATGCCGACGAAACTGAATAGAAACAACGTCAGGAAGTATCTGGTTTTAAGGAGGATCCAATGATTGTCAAGATGAGCTCAGAAGGCCAGGTTACCCTGCCAAAGCGGGTGCTGAACATGCTGCGGGTAGGTCCCGGAGACCATCTTAAGATTGAGAAAGGGCATGGCGGCTTCGTTGTTCGTCCCGTGTCGAATGATGAATCCGGTCTCGATGGGTTGGTCCGGACAAGTACGACAGATACGGATATCCCAAAGCTGGAACTGGTGACAGTCAGGACGGGAAGATCGACGTCGTGGAATAGGGATGAGATCTATAGCAATGATGGCCGCTAATTCCCACGTTCTGGACACCGACGTGCTCAGGACCGCTTCGGACAGACCGCAAGATCCTCGAACTATTCGCTCCATGTTCCTGATTAACTACGAAAGTCACGAATAGACGCAAACCTGATGAACTACAAATGACGCGAACAGAAGCGAAAGAAATGACCAGCACAATCGTCTACAGAGAGGAAAGCTATCGAATTATAGGGGCTGTTTTGAAGCGCATAACGAGAAAGGAGCCGGCTTTCTCGAAGCGGTTTACAAGGAGTGTCTTGCAATAGAATTCGCTTCTTCCGCGATCCCGTAACAGGAGAAAAAAGATTCAAGACTTCATTATAAGAGACTGGCGTTGAATCAGTTCTACCAGCCGAATTTTCTCTGTTCCGATAAAATCGTCGTGGAAATCAAGGCAGTGAAACAACTGAACGATGAACATCGCGCCCAGATCATCAACTACCTGAAATCAACCGGCGTGAAACTCGGTCTGCTCGTCAACTTCGGCCATCATCCAGGGCTGGAATACGAACGTTTCGTAAACGAACAATAGGCCTCATCATTCCCATTTTTTCGTATTTTGATGATTCTCAGCCTTTTTCCCGTCTATTCGCGCTGTTCGTAGTTTTGCCTTTCAGCCTTTTTCGCGCTTTTTCGAAGTTTGTGACTTTCCGCCTTGTTCGCGTTATTCGTAGTTTAATGCCTCTGCCTTTTCGTGCCTTTTCGTATATTCGTAGTTTCGTGCTTTTCCGCCTTATTCGCGTCAATTCGTGTTATTCGTAGTTTTGCTTTCATCGAACTTCACGCACCCGTAATTTGAGAAGCGACAATGAAATCGAGACAGGACATCCTCAGGTTTCTTGCCCAGAATAAAGCGGAACTGGATCGTCAATTTGGCGTCCGCCGGATCGGCCTGTACGGGTCATACGCTTCGGGTACGCAGCGGGAAGACAGCGACGTCGATTTCGTTGTAGAACTCAGGAAACCAAAGTTTGACGATCTGGCCGGACTTCACATCTATCTGGAACAAGCTCTCGGGTGCAGGGTGGATATCCGCCGACTGAGTAAGAACATCCGCACTCCGTTAATTCTACGTATCGAAAAGGACGCGCTTTTCGTATGAATGGAGACGATCGACGTGAATTGCAGCTTCGACGGATGCCAGGGACAATACGAAGCGAAGGAGGTGACGCACACCGTACGACATGACGGCCAGCTGATCGTCATCGACCATGTTCCGGTCGAGGTCTGTTCCTCCTGCGGCGATGTGCTGCTGAATCTCGAGACGGTTCGGAGGATTGAACGCCTGCTGGAGGAGGACCGCCAGCAGGAAACGACAGTGCCGCTCTATGAGTTCGCGTGAGATGTAGGCTTTCGTGAGCCGTCGCCTGATGACTATACCGTTGGAGTTGACAATATGGATGCAAAACAGCAAGCAATCTGGATGGTATCGTATCGCTTCTCTTGAACGTCGATCCTTACAGGATCGTCCTGTTCGGATCGGCCGCATCGGGGGTGCAAGGTGCGGCGAGCGATATCGATCTTCTGGTCATGCTGGACTCGCAGGCGGTCCCGCGCAACTATCACGAAAGGATGGCAGCAAGAATTACAGTACGGAATCGTATCCGAGAGATAAACAGGAGGCTTCCGATAGACCTTGTTGTGTACACCAGGGCCGAGTACGAGCTTCTAAAGCTGCAGGGCGCTTCGTTTCTCAATCGGATTGAACGCTCAGGAAAGACGCTATATGAGAAATCAAGTGAGAGTGTGGCTTGAAACGGCACGCGTTGATCTAGGCGAAGTTGCGGATGTAATGCCAGGCTCGACACGTGCATGAAACAGAAGAACTGAACCCGTCCAGCGCGAATTAGAGAAATATTTATGAGGTCACATTGCTGTCCAGGAACCGTGGGATTCCTGGAGATGAGGTTTGAAAAGTGCCTTCAATTGGCGATCTTGTACAGGTCTGACTCGGATAACAATGAACAGGTTGTCATGGGTTCGCATCTGTTGCAACCCATGTCATTCTGAGCGAAGTCGAAGCAGGAACGCTTGTGCTGCATTTTTGTTCAGACTGATAGGGAGACGCTCGCCGTTGATCTGATGCTGCAGTAGATCCTTCGTCGGCCTGCGCATCTTTCGACTCTTCGACAAGCTCAGGGACCGCAGGCTCAGGGCAAGTCTTCCGGAAATGACAGTGGGAAGTACGTGTAACGGGTATGTTTCGCCGGCGTCGCGCGCAGGCCTCCTCTGGATGACAGCGGGAAGCAACGTGCCCGCCTATCGGTCAACGTGTCATTCTGAGCGGAGTCGAAGAATCTCCCGTTTTCTCGCTGACCACTGACCAATGCTTTTTTCTGCCTTTCAGCCTTTTTCGCGTCGATTCGCGTTATTCGTAGTTTGATTCCCTTTCCCCTCGTTCACGCAATGTAACCTTCTGTGCCTTTTGTGCTTTTTGCGGTAAATTGACGGTTGTTTTGTTTCGAATTGAACCAAACCTGAGCTTTCGCCCGAAAATCAGCCCGGAAATAATCTATTGAATATCGTGCGTTTCGACAGATGCACGCCGGAACTGCCGGCGGTGTTGAGGCGATGCATCGGCGCCCGGGGAGAGGAGCCGGTTGCAGTATTGGGGGATCCGGCGATCCTTGAGGGCCGGTTGATCGGTTTCTTCTGTTCGGTCCGATGTCCCGGCGACGTGATCCTGAAGACGTTCGATCTTGCGAGGGCTGTGCGGGACTTTGGCGTCACGTTTGTGGGTGGGTTTCAGTCGCCAATGGAACGGGAATTCCTGAGCCTGTTGTTGCGAGGATCGGCACAGGTCGTCGTCTGTCCGGCCCGCGGGCTCTGCAAGATGCGGATTCTAGAGGTATGGAAACAACCGCTCAATGATGGCCGTCTCATGTTTCTGTCCTTTTTCGACGACCGGGTCCGTCGTCCCACCGCAGCGACCGCAGCCGAACGAAATGCACGTGTCGCCGGGCTCGCGGACGTCATCCTGATCGCCCACGGGGAAACAGGGGGGAAGATCGAGGCGCTCTGCCGGGAGGCGACTGGGGCTGGGAAAACGGTGTTCGCGCTGGCTTCAGAGGATAATTCGCACTTGTTTGAACAAGGTGCGCGGCCCGTGGATGCGGATAATCCATCCGTCTTGATCCAGGAATGGTCTAATTCTGAATCAGAAGCAGGTGAAGTGGGGTAGGGTGTACGATACACGGGCATTTCGACAAGCTCAATGACCACGTTTCGGCAGGTCTGCATTGACATTCGAAGTCTGCCGACCCCAAGGCGACCACAAGGGTCGCCCCTACGAATACATGTGCGGACATTGTTGTCCAGGAACCGTGGAATTCTCGGAGATGAGGTTCGAAAAGTGGCTTCAATTGGCGGTTTTGTACGGGATTGATCCGGATCACGAAAACCAGGTTGGCCGTCGGTTCGCGTATGTGGACGATTTCTCCAGCCATATATTTCGCGTATATTCGCGACATTTGTAGTTAATTGATCCGTTTTTGAACAGGTGTGATATGTGTACAGGTACGGGAAAAGGGAAACCAATGAAGAAAATCATCCTCGACACGGATATCGGCGACGACGTGGATGACGCGTTGGCGCTGGCTTTCGCGCTGCTTTGCGGGGAGATCGAGCTTGTGGGTGTGACGACGGTGTTCCGCGATACGGCGCGACGAGCTGAGCTGGCGTGTTGCGTCCTGGATGCGCTGGGAAGGGGCGACGTTCCCGTCTACGCCGGTCTCGGCAAGCCGCTTTTCGATACCGCATCGAAGGGGCAGGCCGCCATTGAGAAGCATCGACCGCGGCAGATGGCGGCCATCCGGCGATACCCGGGACCGTCGCAGCCTGCCGAGGAGCGGGCGGTCGATTTCATCGTCGAAACGGTAATGGGCGGCGCCGGAGACATAACGCTTGTTCCAATCGGCCCACTGACGAATATCGCGGCCGCGTTGACGGTGGAGCCGCGTCTGGCGCGGAAGATGACGATCTGTCTGATGGGCGGATGCGTGGGGCGGATGAGGGCGGAGTGGAACATCCTCTGCGACCCCGAAGCGGCGCACGTGGTGTTCGGCGCCGGGGCTCCGATCACCATGGTGGGCCTCGACGTGACCGAAAAGTGCCGCCTGGATACCGCGCAGGTACAGGCGATCGGTGACGCGGGCAGGCCCATCAACCGGCTCTGCCTCGATCTTATTCAGCTCTGGCGGGAGGATTCCGGGCGTGAACATCCCATACTGCACGATCCTCTCGCCGTAGCGATGGTGTTCGATCCCACGTTCTGTGAAACCCGGTCCGGCGCCATCCACGTTGAAACGTGCTCCGACAGGCTCAACGGCGCGACGGTCCCGGTCCGGTCCGACGACGTAGAGGCGAACGCGGAGGTTTGTGTGGATGTGGATTCCGGGCGCTTCGTGAGCTTTTTCGTCGAAACGCTCGCGACGTAAGCGCCTCAAGACATCCAGTACGGTCGAAATATGGCGAATCCGAACCACCTTGAGATCATCAGGAACAGCGTTCAGGGCTGGAATCGATGGCGGACTGAAAACGAGAGTCTCACGCCTGATTTGTCCGGCGCCGACTTCAGCTACGAAGACCTCAGCGGCGTGGATTTCAGCGGCATGGACCTGAGCTACGACAACCTGAGTTCCGCCACGCTTATAGGCGCGAACTTCGACTGCACCGTGCTGGACCACACGGACCTGAGCGATGCCTATCTCCGGAATGCCACCTTCCGGCAGGCCAACCTGAACTGCGTGAACCTCTACGGGGCGGTGCTTGCAGGCGCCGATTTTACCGATTGCGATCTGAGCGAGGGCTCGCTTAAAGAAACGGAACTTGCAGACGCCGTATTCCACAATACGGACCTTCGAAGCACCACGTTTACGGGCGCGGAAGGACTGACCGCGCAGCAGCTCCTGAAGGCGCAGTCCCTGCATGGCGCCATCGATCTGGACCCACTCCTTTTGTGCCAGATCGCCGGCGATCGACCCGGGCTGCTGTCCGCTCCCGAACCGTAGAGTTCTTGCAGAGACGCATCCGATTTTGCCGCCGGATTCTCACATTTTTCTTGACCTTTCACCGATTTGCTTTAACTTCAAAGTGATGGGTTAAGTTTTTTATGCACTTTATTCTCTAACAGGTACATATAACGCCATATGTTAAAGTCGGGAAAGATAGAGGGACTGCCTCAGGTCGATGAAGCTGTCGCTGGAATTGGTGTTGAAGCCGTTGTCTCCGGAGGTACCGGAGAGGCTGTCGGCATCCTTCCCGGGGACGTCATCGAGACCATCAACGGCGAATCCGTTCGCGATCCCATCGACTATCGTTTCCACGTCGCCGAAGAAGCGGTGGAGGTGGTTCTCCGGCGGGGAACGGACGTCGTCGTGGTGGATATCGAAAAGGACACGGACGACGATCTTGGCCTGACCCTGGCCGAGATGCCCATCATCAAATGCAACAACAAGTGCGTATTCTGTTTTCTCCACCAGATGCCAAGGAAAATGCGTAAAACCCTTTATTATCAGGATGATGATTACAGACTTTCATTCCTGCACGGCGCGTACGTAACGCTCACGAATCTGTCCGAAGCGGAGTTTATGAGAATTGTCGAACAGCGTCTGAGTCCCATGTACATTTCGGTCCACGCCACCGATCCGGATCTCAGGGGTACGTTGCTGGGGCGTTCGGAGCCGGTGGACGTCATGGAGCGCATCGGATTCCTGGCGAAACACAACATTCAAATGCACGCGCAGGTTGTTCTGTGCCCGGGCGTCAACGACGGGCAGCACCTGAAGCGCACGGTGTTTGATCTGGCCCAATGGTACCCTTCCATAGCGTCCGTGGGCATTGTTCCACTGGGACTGACCCGGTACCGCCAGAATCTGCCGCGCCTGGACCCGGTAACTCCCGAAGTCGCACAAACGTGCCTGGACCACGCCGCGGCGTGGCAGCGCCAACTTCACCGCAGGTTCGGCGTCAATTTCGTCTATTTCGGGGACGAGTTCTATCTGATGGCCGGTCAGGGAATCCCGGAGGCCGCGCACTACGACGGCTTTCCGCTCGTGGAAAACGGCGTTGGAATGGTCCGGCGGTTCTCGGATCTCTTCGAGGAGGGAGTGGCCGATCTGGAAACGCTGAATTGCAGACCGATTACAATGACGCTGGTCACGAGCGTGCTTGGTGCGGGTTTCATCCGGCCGATGGCGGAGCGACTGAACCGGATCCCGTGGATGACCGCGCACGTTGTGGAGGTGAAGAACCGCTTTCTGGGTGAAGGAATTACGGTCTCGGGACTGCTGACAGGAGCGGACATGCTGCATGCCCTTGAAACGCAGTGGCAGGAGACCGACGTCGTGATTTTGCCGCCCAACTGCGTCAGTCATCACGGCCTGTTTCTTGACGACCTCACCCCGAACGACGTGGAACTGGCCATGAAACGCCCGGTCCGGGTTGGCACCTATGATCTTGCGGATACGGCGGCGCGGGTCGCCCGCGGGGATGCGCGGCGCCCGGGCGCAGTTCACGATCCAGCGGAAACGCAGCATCCGTATATCACGTCGCATCAGGTGGCCTGACGCGGCAGGCAATGGAGTCCAATCTGTGCCGAAGCAACGCGTCGTAGCGATAGTCGGGCGACCCAACGTCGGCAAATCCACGCTCTTCAACCGGTTTCTGGGGCAGCGGCGGGCCGTCGTGGACGATTTGCCAGGCGTGACCAGGGATCGAAACTACGCGGAGGTTTCGTGGAACCGCCGGGTCTTCACGCTGGTGGATACGGGCGGCTATACGCTCAATCCGGAGGCGGGCATCGCACAATCCGTCGGAGACCAGGTGGAAATGGCCGTGGCGGAAGCGGACGTGGTCCTGCTGGTGATGGACGCCAAGACGGGTCCGACCGACGACGACTCGGCCATCGCCCGGCTTGTGCGCCTGAACGGGACGCCGTGCCTGCCGGTTGTCAACAAAGTGGATTCAGACCGGGACGAGCCGGATGTGGCCGGCTTCTACGGCCTGGCCCTTGGCGAGCCCGTTCCAGTGTCAGCGTTGAGCGGGCGGAAGTCCGGCGATCTTCTGGATGAGGTGGTCTCGCTCATACCGGAGGCCGATCCGTCCGCCGATGAGGATGACGGCCCGCCCCGAATTGCGGTTGTGGGCCGGCCCAATGTCGGGAAGTCCACCTTTATCAATCGGCTGGCCGGTGAAGACCGGATGGTGGTCAGCCCGGTTCCCGGAACGACGCGGGATGCAATCGATCTGTCATTGAAGCGAGACGGACGAGAACTCCTGCTGATCGATACCGCGGGACTTCGCAGGCGTACGAAGGTGAAGGAGCAGGTCGAATATTACAGTACGGTACGCACCAGGACGAGTCTGGACCGGTGCGACGTTGCCATCGTCATTGCCGATGCGAACGAAGGCATCACACTTCAGGACGTCAAGATTCTCGGCGACGCGGCCGAAGCGGGCAAGGGCGCGCTGCTGGCGATGAACAAATGGGATCTGATTGAGAAAGACGACAAAACGGCCATCGTACACATACGGGACATCGTCGGCCGGTTTCCCTCGTTAAGGGATTTTCCGATCTTCTTCGTCTCCGCGCTATCCGGCCAGCGTGCCTGGAAGCTGGTGGAAACGGCGCTCGAGATTTACGACAGGCGCCGCCAGCGAATTGCAACCTCCGCCCTGAATCGTTTCCTGGAAGAGGTCAATGCCTCCCATCCGCCGCCCACAAGGAGGGGACGGGCGTCAAAGGTATATTATTGTGTTCAGCCCACGGTGGAGCCGCCAACGGTGATCTTCTTTACCACGAGACCACGGGACGTGCCGGAACACTATCGTCGGTATCTGGAACGGCGGTTGCGGGAGCGATTCGAACTGGAGGGGACCCCGGTACGGATTGTATTCAAGAAGAAGCGATGACGCCCACGAAGCTGTCTTAAAATTCCCAGCGGTCTTCGCACGGCTGCAAAAGCGGCGGTCGGCGTTGGTCAAACCCACCCGTATAGACAAATATGGGCGGATTTTCCCGCCTTGACCGCCACTTTTTCGCTCGCGCTCGGGAACTCACCGGTAATTTTAAAACAACTTCCAATGAACAGGATTTACTATTCCATCCGGGATGTATCTGAAAGAACCGGTATTGAACCTCAGGTACTGCGCTATTGGGAGAAGGAGTTTCCAATGCTCCAGCCCCGGCGCGCCCGTGCCGGGAAGCGGCTCTACCGGGAGCGGGACATCAAGATCATCCTGGCCATCAGACGCCTGAGGCAGGACGAAAAATACACGGTCAGAGGGGCACGTGAAAGGCTCAGGGAAGAGCCCTCTCTGTGGCGGGATCTCCGTGTGGAGGCGGAGACGGCAGGGTCCCGGCAACCCCGGAGACCGGAAGAGGTCATTGACGAGATGCGCAGAATGCTGGTTGAGCTCAGGCATCTTGTCGACGGAGGCGCGTGAGCAGGCGCCGGTTGGGAAATTTGTGCTTGCGCTATAACGTGAAATACCATATATTTATTTTTCTGAATAGCGAGAGTGGGCGGATGCCCGCTCTTTTGAATATAGGGGCCACATTCGAGTCTTGAGGAATTATGAAGCGGTCTTAAAATTCCCAGCGGTCTTCGCGCGGCTGCAAAAGCGGCGGTCGGCGTTGGTCAAACCCACCCGTATAGACAAATAGGGGCGGATTTTCCCGGCTTGACCACCACTTTTTCGCTCGCGCTCGGGAACTCACCGGTAAAATTAAAGCAACTTCTATGGACGATCCGGCACTGCAGGACTCCATCGAAAAGCTGGTCGCACCCTATCTGAAGTACCAGGGAGCGGATCTGGTCGACCTGCAGCTTTCCGGCAGTCCCCGGAACCGAACGCTTCGCATCGATGTGGACCGTCTGGACGGCATCACCGTAGATGAATGCGCGCGCCTCAGCCGCGGAATCGCCGATGTCCTCGATACTCATGATCCAATCAGCGGGCGCTACGTACTCGAGGTCTCCTCGCCCGGGCTCGACAGACCCCTGAAGTCGGATCGCGACTACAACCGCGCCGTCGGTCAGACCGTCAGGGTAATACTCGAAGGCGGATGCGTCCTGATCGGTCGGCTGACTCGATTCGATGGGCCCCAACTCGTGCTCGCGGTGGATGGCGAGACCCGGGTCGTTGCGGCCGACGAAATACGAAAAGCCAATCTCCATTTTGATTTTTGAGGAGACGTCCTTTTGAATTACGAAGTCCTGGAGGCGCTGGGCCAGATTGCTCAGGAAAAGAACGTCGACAAGACGCTGGTTATCGAAACCCTTGAAATCGGACTGCTTTCCGCAACGAAGAGGCGGTTCGGCACCTCGGACAACGTCGAGGTCAATATCGACGCCAGCTCCGGCAATATCGAGGTCTTCGCCACCAAATCCGTCGTCAAGGACGATGAGGTTGAGGACCCTGCCTTGCAGATCGGTCTTACGGCTGCCCGGGAGATTCAGCCGGGCGTCAAGGTCAACACTGAGATCCGGGAGATGCTCCGGTTCGCCGATTTCGGCCGGAATGCCATCCAGTCCACCAAACAGATCCTGATCCAGCGGGTACGGGAGGCCGAACGCGAGAAGATCTACGAGGACTACCAGACCCGGATCGGCGAAATCATCAGCGGAACCGTCCAGCAGATCAGCCACGGCGATATTCTCATCAACCTGGGGCGCACGGAGGCGGTCATCCCGCTCAAGGAGCAGATTCGCAAGGAGCGTTACCGTCAGGGCGACCCGATCCGAGCCTATCTTGTGAACGTCCTCCGCACCTCCAAGGGACCTCAGGTGGTGCTGTCGCGGACCCATCCGCAATTTGTGGTCAGGCTTTTTCAGTTCGAAGTCCCTGAAATCTATGAGGGCGTCATTGAAATCAAGGCTGTCGCTCGTGAGCCGGGCGAAAGGGCGAAAATCGCGGTGTACTCGAACGACGCCAGGATCGATCCGGTTGGCGCATGCGTGGGGATGAAGGGCTCCCGCGTCCAGGCGGTTGTCCGGGAGTTGAGCAACGAGCGGATCGACATTGTTCCCTGGAGCGACGATGAAGCCATCTTCCTTTCGCGTTCGCTGAGTCCCGCCACGGTCAAGCGTGTGGTTGTCGATCGAAACAAAACGACGATGACGGCGATCGTCGACGATGATCAGTTGTCGCTCGCCATTGGCAAGTCGGGACAGAACGCCCGTCTGGCCGCGCAACTTACGGGCTGGAAGGTCGACATCATCACCGAGACCCGGTTCCAGGAAATGCAATTGGAGAAGGAGGCGACATTTGTTCCGTTGTCGGAAGTCGCCGGGGTGGGGAAGGTGATGCTGGAACGTCTCGAGGCCGCCGGAATATTGTCCGCCAACGATCTTGTGGATGTATCGCTGGTCAGATTGCTCGAAGTGCCCGGAGTCGGGGAGTCCACCGGAGAAAAAATCCAGAGTGCCGCGGAAGAAATCGTGAACGTAAAGGTTCAGGCCTACCGCGAGGAACTTGAAAAGCAGCGGGCCGAGGAAGCAGCGCGTCTGGCGGAGGAGGAAGCGGCGCGTCTTGCGGAGGAGGAAGCGGCGCGTCTTGCGGAGGAGGAAGCAGCGCGTATCGCGGAGGAGGAAGCAGCGCGTATCGCGGAAGAGGAAGCAGCGCGTATCGCGGAAGAGGAAGCGGCGGCGACTGCCGAAGCCGTTGCTGCCGCAGACGAGGACGGGAATGAGCCCGCGGCGGACGAAGAAATCGAGCTTTCGGAAGACGGCGCGGTAGTACAGCCCGCGGCATCTGAAGACAATCAGGTCGGCGGACCACCGGAAGATGAGGGGAGGGGAGTCGGCGAATGAACAGAAATGCGCCCGCGGCGACGGTCACGGCGACACCCGACGACACCGATGGCAAAAAGCGCCGCATCTACGAAGTTGCACGGGAGTTCAATCTCTCGAGTGTCGCGATGGTCGAAGTGGTCAGGGGACTGGGGTTCGACGTCAAGAACCACATGGCCGTATGCACCAGGGAGATGTTCGATAGCATCCAGGGAAAGTTTGAGGAGGAGCGTAACGCCTCCCGTCAGGAAATCAAGCGCAAGACCGCACAGAGAAGGCAGCGTCAGGATACAAAAAAGGAAGTCCGGAAAGCCCCCGCAAGGGCCAAAGCCGGGAGCGCGAAAAAGACGGAATCCAAAGCAGCCGAAACCCCGAAGCCGGCGGAGCCGGTCCGGAAGGCTGTCGAGATTCGCGAAATTCGCGACGACCAGGCAACGCGCCGGCGCAGGCGGGACGCCGCGAGGAGAGAACCAAAGGTAGAAGTCATTGGAGCGGCGGACACCCGCAGTGAGACCAAGCCGGCACGGCCGCAGGAAAAGCCCGCCCCCGAAAAAAGCGAAGGCCGCCGTCGCCGCCGCAGGCGCGGCAGACCCGCGCCGGACCAGACGGAAATCGAAGCCAGCGTGCGCCGGACGATGGCCGAGATGGAAACCGGGACGGCCCGTTCGCGACGACGTCGTCGCAGAGACGACGCGGACGTCGAGGACGAAGAGGGCGTGGAACGTGTCATCAAGGTGAACGAGTTTACAACGGTAGGCGAATTGTCCACGCTCATGGACATTCCGCTTACCGATGTCATAAAGCAGTGTCTCACCCTGGGCCTGATGGTCACCATCAACCAGCGACTGGATATGGACACCATTACCCTGGTTGCCGACGAGTTCGGAATTGACGTTGAAGAACTCCAGGAGTATGCCGAAGACGTGCTCGACCATGAAGACGAAGACGTGGAAGACGATCTCGCGCCGCGTCCGCCTGTGGTCACCATAATGGGTCATGTAGACCACGGCAAGACGTCGCTGTTGGATTATGTTCGCAACACCAACGTGGTTGCGGGCGAGGCGGGGGGCATTACCCAGCACATTGGCGCATATCACGTGGAGCTGGACAACGGCCGCATGGTGACTTTCCTCGATACCCCCGGTCACGAGGCGTTTACCGCAATGCGCGCAAGGGGAGCCCAGGTGACGGACGTCGTCGTCCTGATCGTGGCTGCCGACGACAATGTCATGCCGCAGACGGTGGAAGCGATCGACCATGCGCGCGCCGCGGGCGTTCCAATGGTACTGGCCATCAACAAGATAGACCTTCCGGGCGCTGACGTGGATCGAATCAAGCGGCAACTGACGGAACACAATGTGGTTCTCGAGGAATACGGGGGCAAGGTTCAATCCTGTGAGATCTCCGCAAAGACCGGCGAGAACATCAACGATCTGCTCGAGTTGCTGGCATTGGAAACCGATCTGCTGGAGTTGAAGGCCAATTCGCTGAAACGCGCCAAGGGCGCCATTGTCGAGGCCCGCCTGGACCGCGGCCGCGGGAACGTGGCGACGGTACTCGTGCAGGAAGGTACGCTGAGGGTTGGCGATACTTTCGTCACCGGACTCTTCAGCGGCAGGGCGCGGGCGCTTCTGGACGAGCGAGGGCATCGGGTTTCGGAAGCAGGCCCCTCGGTGCCGGTCCAGGTGCTTGGCCTGTCCGGACTGCCCCAGGCTGGAGACTCGTTCTACTCCGTGGAAAACGAACGTACCGCCAGGGAAATCAGCCAGAAGAGGCAGCAACTGCGCCGGGAGCGGGAAGCCCACCGGATACGCAGGGTCAGCCTGGTTGACATCCACGATCAGATCAAGGCCGGTCAGGTCCAGGAGTTGCGCCTGATACTCAAGGGAGACGTCGACGGTTCCGTAGAGGCGCTTCACGACTCCCTGATGCAGATCCCCAGCGACGAAGTCCGCATCAACGTGATCCACCGGGGGGTGGGTGCGGTGTCGGAGTCCGACGTTCTGCTCGCTTCCGCATCGGACGCGATCATTATCGGATTCAATGTGCGGCCGGATGTCCGTGCGCGAGAAGTGGTTGCCCAGGAGCGAGTCGACGTCCGCGCCTACCGGGTGATTTATGAGGCGGTTGAAGACATCAAGGCCGCGCTTGCCGGATTGCTCACGCCCGATATCGATGAACAGATCGTGGGATCGGCGGAAGTCCGGGAGACGTTCCAGGTTCCTCGGGTTGGCATCATCGCCGGCTGTTACATTTCCAACGGACGAATGACACGCAGCGCCATGGTGCGTGTGCTGCGAGACAGTGTTGTGGTCTACGAGGGCCGGATCGGGTCCCTGCGACGGTTCAAGGACGACGTGAGGGAAGTCCAGTCCGGATTTGAATGCGGCATCGGCCTGGAGAATTTCAATGATACCAAGCTCGGCGATGTTATCGAGGCATATGAACAAGTTGAAACCGCGCGCACGCTCTAAAATGCCGCATTGAAACCTTGTCCATGACCATCGGCCTGTGTCGTCTGGTGTTATATCTGCCCGAAAGCGGATCGTTAAAGGGTAAACGCCGTATTCTGGAGAGTCTTCGGCAACGGATCCGGGCGAAATACAACGTATCCGTTTCTGAGGTCGGTCAAAACGAACTGTGGCAGAAGGCTGAGGTTGGCGTGGCGATGGTGGCGAACGAATCGCGTTACGTCAATCGCGTGCTATCCAAAGTCGTAGACCATGTGCAACGGGACCATCGTGTGGAGCTCGTTGACTATTCTCTGGAACTGATGTGATGTGGCGTGCAGAGAGTGTCGGACGGCAGATACAGCTTGAACTCAGTGACCTGATTCACCGGCACCTGAAAGATCCTCGTCTTGGATACGTTACCGTCACTGGTGTGCAGGTGTCGCGAGACCTGAAATTCGCGCGGGTACACGTCAGTGTGATGGGTGACAGTCAGAGTCAGGACACGAGCCTCAAGACGCTCCAGCGGTCGCTTCCATTCCTCCGCAGGGAACTGGGCGGACGCATCCGGCTGAGAAACGTGCCGGAATTGGAATTCAGGCTGGACGAATCTCTGGAACAGGCCAGCAGGATCGACAGGCTGCTCGACGACCTGAAGCCGTAGACTGGAGGGCAGAATCAACGTCACAGGCGTGCTGCCGATCGACAAGCCCCCCGGAATAACGTCGCACGACGTGATCGACCGCGTTCGACGACGGCTGAATATTCGGAAAGTAGGACATACGGGCACCCTGGATCCGCTCGCGACCGGCGTCCTCGTGCTGTGTCTGGGCCGGGCGACCCGGCTCAGCTCCTATCTCGCGGACCACGACAAGACGTACGCCGCCCATATCCGACTCGGGGTCCGGACAAGCACGCTCGACGCCGAAGGCGAAGTTGTCGCGCGATCCGGCAGCGTACCCGACCGATCGGCGGACGTCCGTGCCGCGGTGGCTTCCTTTTTGGGCGAAGTCGAACAGATTCCGCCGATGTTCTCGGCTCGAAAGATGGATGGCAGACGGTTGTACCAGTTGGCACGGGAGGGCACGGAAGTCGCCCGACGACCGTCCCGCGTGCGGATTTACGGAATCGATATCAAAGAATTCAGGCCTCCCGATCTACACCTGACGGTCTCCTGTTCAAAAGGTACCTATATCCGCACGCTGGCCGATGACCTCGGCCGGAAGCTGGGTTGTGGCGCGTATCTGGCCGGGCTCAGGCGCACGGGCGCCGGTCCGGTTTGCATTGACGAGTGCCTCGCGCTCAACCGTCTCGAATCCATTGGATCGAAGGAGGAGTTGCAGCCGTTTCTGATGGATCCCAACCGGTTGTTGCGCGATATGCCGCGTCTCAACCTGGACGCCGATCAGGCTGGTTGTTTTGTTCACGGAACTGCTGTGGCAAATATCGAGGAAGGAACTGCTCTCGAGTCAGGCCGTCTTGTCAGGGCGCTCTATCCCAAGGGGGTGTTGCTCGGCATCGGACGCTGGCGGGCCGACGACCGGATGCTGAAGCCTGTGCGGGTGCTGCGTCAGCCAGAAAGTTGATCCGGATGCAGACACGGACTTTGGAACAGACGCTCAAATTGGAAAACCCGGTGGTTACGGTCGGCACGTTCGACGGTGTCCACCAGGGGCATCGTGCTGTATTAGAATCCGTCGTTGCCATGGCACGGGCGCGGTCGGGAAGCGCCGTCGCCGTCACGTTCGATCCACATCCGCGGGCCGTGATCCATCCCGACGACCCGCCGGTCGTCCTTACGTCCATGGACGAAAAGCGTCAGCGGCTTGAAGATGCCGGAATCGACGTGCTGGCGGTGATCCCGTTTACCAGACAGGTTCAAATGATGGGTCCCGATGCATTTGTGTCGACCTATCTTGTGAAATACCTGGGCGCGAACGTCGTGGTTCTGGGTTACGATCACGGATTCGGCAAGGGTCGCAGCGGCGATCCCGACACCATGCGTACCCTTGGCCATCGGTTCGGTTTCGACGTCTCTGTCGTGCCGCCCACGATGGCTGGAGAGGGCCCGGTAAGCAGCAGCCGGATTCGGGAAGTGATTCGAAGAGGCGGAATCGACGAAGCACGTGAGATGCTTGGAGGCGGATATCCTGTTTCAGGTCGTGTGGCGCACGGAGACGGCCGGGGGCGGGCGCTGGGGTATCCGACCGCGAATATCGTGCCCGACGATGCCATGAAACTATTGCCGCCCAACGGGGTGTACGTTGCCAAAGCGTTTGTGCCGGAACCGTATGCTGCGGTTGTAAACCTCGGGCTACGACCCACGTTTAACGGCAGGAGCAGGTTGATTGAAGCCCATTTGCTGGATTTCAGCGGCGATCTTTACGGGCGGCGGATTTCGCTGGAACTGGTGGATCGTCTGCGCGACGAACGCCGGTTTCCCAACCCCGACGCGCTGATTACGCAAATTCACAAGGACGGGCAGCGTGCCCGTGACATTCTGGGACAGCAGCTGGTCCATCACATGGAGGTGAAGCATTGGGTTTAGCGAAAGAAAAGAAGGGCGAACTGGTGGAAGCCTTCGGTCGAGCCGGCGGTGACACCGGATCTGTCGAAGTGCAGATCGCGCTATTGACGGAACGCATCAGGATGTTGACCGAACACGCCCGGCGACACGGGAAAGACCACCATTCCCGCCGAGGGCTGCTCAAACTGGTCGGCCGGCGCCGGCGTTTCCTGAAATATATGCAACGTCGCGACCTGACCGGATACCGCGCACTGATCGGTAAGCTTGGAATACGTGGTTAATTTCGCCTGTAGGGTGTTTTTCAAATTGAGTACTACGGGCTGGATGTACTTTTCGTTGAGGAGAAAGGCTGGATGGCAGAGAAAATAGAGTTGGAACTGGAAGGAAGGACATTATCCATTGAACACGGACGGGTAGCCAGGCAAGCCCACGGCGCCGTCTGGATGCAATATGGCGAGACCGTGGTGCTGGTGGCCACGGTGGCCGATACCAGAGAATCCGATTTGGATTTTTTCCCGTTAACGGTGGACTATCGTGAGAAATTCTACGCAAGCGGCAGGATACCGGGGAACTTCTTCAAGCGGGAGGGCGCACCCTCCACGACGGAGAAGCTGAGCGCCAGGCTCATCGATCACCAGATACGGCCGTTGTTCTTGAAGCGGGACGTGGAAACGCAGGTTCTGGTAACCATTCTATCGTTCGACGAAGAGAATGACCCCGCCGTGCTGGCGATGAACGGCGCATCGGCGGCAGTCTGTATTTCCGATATTCCGTTCGAAGGACCGATCGGCGCTGTAAAGGTGGGTCGGATAGACGGCGAGTACGTGATCAATCCAACCTACCAACAGTTGGATGAAAGCGACATCAACATCATCGTGTCCGGAAACAAAGAGTCGATCATTTCCGTTGAGGGCGAGTGCCACGAGGTGCCCGACGCCGATGTGCTGGGGGCGCTGCGGGCGGGGCAGGAAGCCATCGCCAGGCTGGTGGAAATGCAGGAAGACCTGGTGGCCAGATGTGGCAGACCGAAGCGGGAGGTCACGGAACCCGAACCCAACGAAGCGCTTGAAGAAGCCGTAAGGGCACTGGCGGCCCTGCGCATCCGGGAGGCGAACCGGCTCTCTGAGAAAGAAGATCGGGCGAACGTCATCGCCGGCATCGAAGAGGATACGCAGACGGCCCTGGAGGATGAGTTTCCGGAATCGCGGGCGGAAATCGCCGCGGAGGTCGGTGCGATCGTCAAGGCGGAAATGCGACGGATGATTCTGGAGGAGGGTCGGAGGATCGACGGAAGGGCCCTGGACGAAGTGCGGCCAATCGAGATTGAACTCGGGTCACTGCCCCGCGCACACGGGTCGGCTGTGTTTACGAGGGGACAGACCCAGGCGCTGTGCGTGGCTACGCTGGGCAGCAAGCTGGATACCCGGATGGTGGACGATCTCGAAGGAATGTCCTATAAGAGTTTTATGCTGGACTACAACTTTCCGTCGTACAGCGTGGGGGAAACCCGCCGCATCGGGGCTCCGGGAAGGCGGGAAATTGGACACGGCGTTCTTGCGGAAAAGGCGCTGGTTCCCGTCATACCCAACGAAAAACACTTTCCCTATACAATTCGGGTGGTTTCCGAGATTCTGGAATCCAACAGTTCATCGTCCATGGCCACGGTGTGTGGTGGATCGCTCGCACTGATGGATGCGGGGGTTCCCATTAAGACGGCCGTCGCTGGCGCGGGCGTCGGGCTGGTGATGGGGGAGGACAATTCCAATTGGTCCTTGCTGACCGACATTCTGGGCGCGGAAGACCATCTTGGCGATATGGATCTGAAAATCGCCGGCACGGCCGAGGGACTGACGTCGATTCAGCTCGACATCAAGATCAAGGGAATCAGTTTCGAGATTATGCAGGAGGCTTTCGGACGCGCGCGGGGTGCGCTGGACCACATTCTGGACAAGATGAACGGTGCGATCGCCCGCCCGAAGCCCGAGTTGTCACCCTATGCGCCCCGAATTCTCTCCCTTTACATCGACCCGGCAAAGATCGGTACGGTTATCGGACCCGGCGGGAAGACCATTCGCAGCATCGAAGAAACGGGAGCGACCGTAGCGGTGGACGACGACGGACTGATCACGGTCAGTTCGGTCGACGCCCAGGCCGGTGAAGAAGCGATGGAGATGATCAAGGCGCTGGTGGAGGATCCGGAAGTGGGCCGGGTGTACAATGGTACGGTCAAGCGAACCCTGGACTTCGGCGCCTTTATCGAGATTCTGCCGGGAAAAGAGGGGCTCTGCCACATTTCAGAGCTGGATTACCACCGGGTAAACAAGGTCGAAGACGTGCTGAACGAAGGAGATAAGCTGGACGTCAAGGTGATTTCAATCGACGACCAGGGCAAGGTTCGACTTAGTCGCAAGGCGACGTTCCAACCGCCCCCCGGATACGTGGAACCGCCGCCGCGCCATTCACGGGGCCCGCGAAGGCCCAATCGGCGCTGACCCGCCTGGCAAGCCAGAGGTCGGCAGAAGGCGATCGGCAACTTCCGGTCGTCTTTTTTGGTTTCATAAAGTTGGGACCATTTCCCTCACAACGATGCCCATTTTCACGCGTGGCGGAAAAGACCCGGCGGGAGGCTGCGCGGGGGCGGGAATCACCCGCATCGATCGCATGACTCCGAGAGGACCCCGATGGCCGTGCCCATTTCGATTTCAAGGATTGCAGAGTACGACGGTCATACCGTCCTTCTCCAGGGCTGGCTGCATAACAAGCGTTCCAGCGGCAAGCTGCGCTTTCTGCAACTGAGAGACGGCACGGGCGTGGTGCAATGTGTACTGTTCAAGGGGGACGTGTCGACCGACCTCTTCGAACGCTCCGCCGGCCTGACGCAGGAGTCATCGCTGCGCGTGCGGGGGGTTGTGCGCGAGGACAGGCGCTCGCCGCTTGGCTTTGAGATCGGCGTTACCGATATCGAGGTGGTCCAGGAATCGGAACCGTATCCCATAACGCCAAAAGCGCACGGAACCGCCTTCCTGATGGATCATCGCCATCTCTGGCTGCGTTCTTCCCGCCAGCACGCCATTTTGCGTGTGCGCAGTGAAGTCATTCGCGCGTGCAGGAATTACTTCGACGAAAGAGAGTTCGTACTGACGGATTCTCCGATTTTTACGCCATCGTCCTGCGAGGGGACGACTACGCTTTTCCAGACCGATTACTTCGACGACCAGGCCTATCTGACCCAGAGCGGACAACTGTACCTGGAAGCCAGCGCCATGGCCTTTGGAAAGGTCTACTGCTTCGGGCCGACGTTCAGGGCCGAGAAATCGAAAACCCGGCGGCACCTCACGGAATTCTGGATGGTTGAGCCGGAGGTGGCGTACCTGGATCTGAATGGAGACATGGATCTGGCGGAAGACTTCGTCAGTACCGTGGTACAGCAGGTCCTGAAGGGCCGGCGGAAGGAACTGGAAATGCTTCAGCGGGATCTCGAACCGCTCGAACGGGTGAAGAAGCCGTTTCCGAGGATCTCCTATTCGGAAGCGGTGGACGTCCTGAATCGGAGCGGCGTTTCACACAGGTGGGGCGACGATTTCGGCGGCGACGAGGAAACCGTACTGGCGGAACAATTCGACCGCCCTGTCCTGGTACACAGGTATCCGGCCTCCTGCAAGGCCTTCTATATGAAGGGAGACCCGGAAGACGACCGGCTGGCGCTTTGCATGGATATGCTGGCGCCGGAGGGATACGGAGAGATCATCGGCGGCGGGCAACGCGAGGACAACCTGGAGGAATTGCGGCGGAAGATTGCCGAACACAGACTCGATGAGACACCCTTTCAATGGTATTTGGACCTCAGGCGCTACGGATCGGTGCCCCATGCCGGCTTCGGCCTGGGCATCGAACGGACCGTAGCCTGGATCTGCGGGTTGCGGCACGTCAGGGAAACCATTCCGTTTCCCCGGATGCTGCAACGGCTTTACCCATAACAGCCCGTTGAAAAAGGCATCCCGCCTCGCCTGCCTGCCAGGACTTCACCGGCAGGCCTGCAGGGCGACTCTGTAAACGGACTGATAAACTGTGAGTACAGGGAGCCGTCAGATGGCTGAAAGTGGATACGATTTTGAAGCGATCGAGTCCAAGTGGCGCTCACGCTGGGAGCGGACCGGTATCTACCGGAGCGGCGTGAAGGAAGGCAGGCCCAAGCATTATGCGCTGACGATGTTGCCGTATACGTCGGGAGATCTGCACATCGGACACTGGTACGCGATGGCGCCTTCGGACGCACGCGCGAGATGGATGCGGATGAAGGGATATAACGTCTTGTTTCCAATAGGGTTTGACGCGTTCGGACTGCCGGCGGAGAATGCAGCCATCGAACGGGGAATTCACCCTGCCAAATGGACGATGGACAATGTCGATCGAATGCGGCGACACCTGAAGAGAATGGGCGCGATGTTCGACTGGGACAGGGAGATCGTCACGTGTGAACCCGAGTACTACAAGTGGACGCAGTGGCTCTTCCTGCAGTTCTTTCGCCATGGACTGGCCTATCGGCAAAAGGCCCCGGTGGACTGGTGCCCGCGCTGCAATACGACGCTTGCCAGAGAGCAGGTATGGGGTGACGACCGCCACTGCGAACGATGCGATACGCCCGTTGTGAAGAAAGACCTGGATCAGTGGCTGTTCCGGATTACGAAATACGCGGATTCGCTGCTGGATTTTTCGGGCCTGGACTGGCCTGACCGGGTCGAAACGATGCAGACCAACTGGGTCGGCCGCAGCGACGGGGTGGAATTCGAAATGAGCGTGAAGGGTTCGGAGGAGTCGTTTCGGGTTTTCACCACGCGTGCGGATACGATTTTCGGGGTTACGTTCGCGGTCCTGGCGCCGGAACATCCGCTTGTCGACAGGATCACAACCCGGTCCCGGGCGGTCGAAGTCGCGGCGTACCGGGAAAAAGCGGGCCGGCGGACCGAAATCGACCGTTTGTCGCTGGACAAGGAACGGGACGGTGTCTTTACCGGAGCGTATGCGATCAATCCCATGAACGACGCCGAGGTGCCCATCTATATCGCCGATTACGTGCTTACGACGTACGGAACCGGCGCGATCATGGCCGTGCCCGGACACGACGAACGGGATTTCGGCTTTGCGAAACAGTACGGATTACCCGTTCCGACGGTCATCGCGCCTCCGGACTGGGATGGCCAACCTCTGCGGCGGCCCTACGAGGGCAGAGGCGCGCTGGTCAATTCCGGCCGGTTCAGCGGCATGCCGTCCGAGGATGCGAAGCGCGCGGTGGCCGAGGATCTTGAAGACCGGGGACTCGGTGAGCGCAAGGTCAATTATCGGCTGCACGACTGGCTGATTTCCCGGCAGCGGTATTGGGGGTGTCCCATACCCATCATCTATTGCGCCGACTGCGGCGTGGTGCCGGTCCCGGAGTCAGACCTTCCCGTAAGACTTCCGGAAGATGCGGAGTTTCTGCCGACGGGCGAATCCCCGCTTAAACATCACGAAGGGTTTCTGAATACGACCTGTCCGGCGTGCCATGGCGAGGCGCAGCGGGAAACCGATACGATGGACACGTTCATGTGTTCTTCGTGGTATCAGTACCGGTACCTCAGTCCTGATTATGGCGCGGGCCCGTTCGATCCGGAAGAGGGGGCGTACTGGCTGCCGGTGGATCAGTATACAGGCGGCATAGAGCACGCCACGATGCACCTGCTCTATACCCGCTTCTTCACCAGGGCGATGCGGGACATGAAGCTGATCGCCACCGACGAAGCCGAACCCATGGTCCGGTTGTTCAACCAGGGGATCATTCTCGGCGAGGATTCAGAGAAGATGAGCAAGTCACGGGGAAACGTGGTAAACCCGGACGACCTCATCGATGCGCACGGCATTGACAGCATCCGCGTGTATCTGATGTTCATCAGCCGGTGGGATCAGGGGGGTCCGTGGAATTCGGCGAGCATGGAAGGCGTTCCCCGGTTTCTGAACCGGGCCTGGTCGCTTGTCGTGGAGCCGCCGGCGTCGGCCGGCGAATCTCCGGGGGCGGCGGAGACGACGGAATTGCGCAGGACCACCCACCAGGCGATCAAGAAGGTCACCGAGGATCTGGAATCATTCGACTTCAACACCGCCGTCGCCGCGCTGATGACCTACGTCAACCGGCTGGGCAAAGCGAAAACAGACGCCGCCCTCGAATCGGATGCCTGGACGGATGCCATTCGCACGCTGTGCCTGCTGCTGGCGCCCTTTGCGCCGCATTTATCGGAAGAACTGTGGGAACGCATCGGGGAGAGCTACAGCGTCCACGAGCAGGCATGGCCGGAATGGGACGAGGATCTCGCGCGTCCGGCAACCATTCAGATGCCGGTGCAGGTCAACGGCAAGGTCCGCGCCCGGTTTCAGGTGGAGGTGGATGCGGAGGGCGACGAGGTGCGGCGGCTCGCACTGGAACAGCCGAATGTGAGAAACCATCTTGCAGGAAAGGCGCCCAGGAAAGTGATCGTCGTTCCCAATCGCCTCGTCAATATCGTGGCATAGCCGCCCGGATGGGCGTTTTCATCGAACGGACAGGACACAAAGACCCGGAATCGTTTGGCGACTCCGGGTCTTTTTTCCGCGCGCGCGGAAAAAACAAAGCGGGCAGGGTAGGGGGGAGGACGCTTTTTTCCCGATGGAGAGGCGCTAACCGCCCGGGCGACGGTAATACGGCCGGCGAACCACCCTCGCACGTAGCCGCCGGTCTCGGATGGCCACGTGCAGTTCCTGATCCCGCCGGGCAAGCTTCGGGTCCACAAAGCCCATGGCGATGATCCTGCCGGTCCAGGGTGAGACGGACCCGCTGGTGATCACACCCGCGGCGCTGCCGTCCGGACGATGGATGTCGTACCCCTGGCGGGGAATGCCCCTGTCGATCATTTCCAGCATCACCAGCCGCTTCCTGACGCCGCCTGTCAGCTGTTCCCGGATCGCTTCCGAACCGATGTAAGAACCGCTCTTCGCCACGGCGAAACCGAGATTGGCCTCCAGCGGGGACGTATCCTCGTCAAGTTCGTGCCCGTAAAGGGCCAGCGATGCCTCCAGCCGGAGCGTATCGCGGGCTCCAAGACCGGCGGGCACTGCTCCCGCGCGCCTGCCCCCGTCGAGAAGTGCGCACCACAGCGATTCCGCCTCATTCGACCCCGCGAAGATTTCAAAGCCGTTTTCACCCGTGTAACCGGAAGCGGCAATTGCAACAGGCATTCCGGCAAGGGTGCAGGGGCGTACATCGTGGAAACGAAGGGCGCCGACGTCGTCCGGCGTCAGCCCCGACAGGATTTCAGCCGCGGCAGGACCCTGGAATGCCAGAAGAACCCCGTCGTCAAACCGGTTCTCAATACGGACGCCGCTCCGGCCGGTCCCGGCGGAACGAATGTGCGCCCAGTCTTTCTCCCGGTTCGAGGCGTTGACAACGAGCGTAAACGCGTCCGTATCCGTCCGATAGACCATCATGTCGTCAATCGTACCGCCGCGTTCGTTCAGCAGAAAGGAATACTGGCATCTGCCGACGTCCAACTTCCGGACGTCGTTGGCTGCCAGGTACGCCAGAAAATCCCTTGCGCCGGTCCCCGAGACATGGACCTGCCCCATGTGGCTGACGTCGAACAGTCCCGCCGACGTTCGCACCGCCCGATGTTCCTCGATGATACCCGCATACTGGACCGGCATCTCCCAACCGCCGAATTCGACCATTTTGGCATTGAGTTGGAGGTGCTGCCGGTAGAGTGGGGTGCGTTTCAGGGTTGCGTCGTTCACTTTCGTATCCTTCCGGAATGGGATGCCGACCTGTGATTCACCCTTGAATTCAGGAATGAAATTTCTTATAATAATTCAGGAAAAACATTAGAATAATCAAGTGACGGAGGAATGATGTCCGACGCCCCGATTGCCCAGCCTGAGCACCTGACCATCGAACAAGCCGCGATTTTGTTGAAAGTGACCACGAAAACGGTCCGAAACTACATCGATCGGGAGTATCTGAAGGCGGTGAAGTGGAATGGCGCGTGGAGAATCCCAAAGAGAAATATATTAGAAATTTACAGGAAAAAATATGGAAAAATAGTGGAGCCGGAAAGACTGGAAGGACTTCGGCACGAGTCTCTCGTTCAACTCGATCGTAACGACTACGACCGGTTGCAGCAGCGAATCGGCAAACTGGGTGCAGTGGAGCGGGCACTGGTGGAACGCACGGCTGAAATCAAGGCCATGAACGAACGGCAAGCCCAGCTCGAAGCGTCGTCCGCGTCCGGTTGGACTGAAGCGCGAAAATACAAGGATGACGTTAAACGAATGCGCGAAAACCTCCGGGCGTCGGAAAAATCTCGCGAGGAGACGGCTTTATCGGCGCATTGGCTCAGAAAAGAACTGGGCCGGCTCGGGCAGAAACGGAAGTCCTTGGAAGAAAAAAACAAGGTGCTCGAAAACAGCTGTGAGGCATTTAAGGAAGACCTGGCAGGTAAAAATCGGGAGATAGGACGCCTGAAAACCCGATTGTCCACGCTGCAGGACAAAACCGACAAAAATAAGCCTTTCGAGTAGGACAATGCCCAAAAGCGGGAAACCGTCCCGTTTTGAGCGCATCAAGTTTACATAATATATGTTATACCGGTTTTTCGTGGTTTTGTCTGGACATGGAATGCGGCAACCGATGCATGTGTTATTTTACGACGAGAGATCAAGCAACGCGATCCCCCGCCCGGTGGCGCACACGAATCCGCCTTCCGTCTCGGCGAGCGAGGTGACGTTCGCGGGCATTTCCAGCGAACCCCGGCAGCGTCCCTCAACGTCGTACATCCGGATTTCTCGGCGGTTGGCCGCAACGGCGATCGCGCCGCGGGACTCGGCAAGCGCGTGGCACCATTGCGCTTCGTGGCGCTGCCATTTCGGATTGCCGCTGAAATCGAACCCGTAGAGCCCGCCGAATTCGCATGCCGCGATCAGCACATCGTCCAGGACGACAAGCCCCGTGATTTCCCCCACCAGGTTCATATGCCACAGCTCGGCGCCGTCCTGGGGTTTGACGGCATAGATCCAACCATCCTCCGTGCCGTACACGATCTCCAGAACGCCGTCGCCGTCCAGGTCGCACAGCACCATGTGTTTCAGACCGATGCCGCGCCTGGGCGTTGTGGCGTTGCCGTGCGATCCGACCTGCTCGAACGTGGACCAGCGAAACGACCCGTCGAAGTTGTGTACCGTCAGCGGCGTGTAATACTCCGTGCCCGCCAGGACCTCGGCCCTGCCATCGCCATCCGTGTCCGTCACCTGCAATGCGGTGATGGCGTGATATCGAAACCACTCCGCCCATTTCGGGCTGCCGTCGTGTGCAAATGCGTTCACAAACCATCCTTCGGTACCGGCAAGCACGCTCAGGCCGCCGTTTCCTTCCAGATCCGCCACGGCGATGCCGGAAACCCGGGCGCCGCGACTGGACATGTTCCGCAACCCGCGCCGCCACCGTTCCGAACCTGAATCCCCTTCCAGGACAATCAGCTGCGAGTCCTCGGTTCCCACGATTGCTTCCGGACTCCCGTCGCCTTCAATATCCGATAGAAGCACGCGGCTGGCGCCGCCTTCCGCGTCAATCCACCTGGACCAGACCGTCTCGCCAGTCGCCTCGGACAGGCGTGAGACCTCCCCGCCATGTGCAAGAAGCAATTCGCCTTCGGCTGAGACGGAGACGTCCCGAATATCGTTTGGGTACTCGCGGCGCCATCGTTGCACGAGACCGCCTGACGCCTGAGGGCGGTCGACGGCCTGCCCTTCCGATGAGACTTTCGGCGCGCGGCGTATCCGCGCCGCAAGCTCGGGATCGTCCAGAACCCGTTCAGAGGGTTCGACCCTCTGCCCGGCCAGCCGTTCGAAGCCGTGTACAAGGACCTGATTCTCACGGACGAGGCAACCGAACATGCTTCCGGAAAGCTGAAAACCATCCAGTTCAAGGGTCCCGGCGCCCAACAGCGCGACTTCATCTCCGTCCGTCACCTTTACCGCGTCAGCACCGATTCGCTCGATGCGAATTCCGGGGTCCGGTGTAAGCAGGTTCAGAAAGGTAAACGACGATCCCGCATCGAGGGTACACCCCGCTCGCTGATGGAGTACGGTAATCGTCCCGTCCGAATACGGATAGCTTCCCCATCGGCTCTTGACGTGTGGATCCGGCACGATCTCCTGAGCGGAACCGTCCGCGCTACGGATGTGAAACCCTTCACCCTCCTGTTGGATGTGGACGCCGTCGGAATCGAGTGCCGTCTCCCCCACCGTTCGCCACAGACACTGCAGACGATAGTCCCCCGCTTCAAAGCAGCGCAGCCGGTCCATGACCACCATGAATCGACCCTTGCGCCAGAAGATGTCCCGCTGCCAGTTTACGCCGTTGTATCCCCTGGCTTCGGAACGGATCGTCGCGAGTTCCGTGCCGTCGCTCGTGATGCCCAGGGATGCCAGTGGAGGAATGACCACGCCGTCACCCGGCGAGTCGAGAACCCCGACGCCGTCGCGCGTCACCGTAACGGAGTTGTGAAACCTGGGCGCCGCCCGGATGTAATCCCCGTCCGCCAGCCACGCGTGGTTGTTCCATGTCAGCCGGATGATCGCATTGGTATCCTCGTGGCCGTGGCAGGTCGTGCCGATGCCTTCCAGCAGCAGGTACTCGCCACGGGGATCGAAATCACGGCGCAGGGACAACTTGTCGTAATATCGTCTGCCGGCTTCCGGATGATGCGTCGGCGGCGTATATCCACGCACCCAGGACAGCACGGCATCGGGCATATTCATCACGCAGATGCCAAGCAGGTCGCCGGGCGCTTCCGGCGCGCAGCCGTCGATGGCGAAGCCGTCCCCCACGTACTCCACCGCCGAATAGAGACCGTGCAGCGCCCGGTCCGGCGGTGGCCGTTTCCCCTCCCCCAGCCAGTTCAACGTCCAGAGGTGCCCCGGGTCCGGACGATGCCACGTTGAAACCATCAGCGGCCATAGGCGCGCTTCCCATCCGCCCGCGGAAAACCCGGAATACCCGGTCGTATCGCCGTAACCGCATTCGCTGCGCATATTGTCGGTTGTGACAACAGCCAGTTTGCACAGATCCGCCACGTGGCCACCGGTTATATAACGGTCGTCGCCGCGGTACAGAAAATAGCTGAGGGTCTCCTGGGGCACGTGCCAGACGTACCCCACTCCCCCATCGTCATCCGGCTTGTAGCAATCCATCTGACCTTCGAATATGCGTCTTGCGATTTCATTCGCCCGCCGGAACTCCCGGATTCCGTGCCGCCTGGTCATGTAGTCGCCGCCCACCGCCAGGTTCAACCCGATAAACGTCGTGTGGTTCTGCCGGATTACGCCCGGAGGATTCACCTCCTCCGAGACGTACGAAAGTCCCATGAGATGTCTCAACAACTCGCCGAACATCGTGACGGCCCCCAGCCGGTCTTCATCGGTGAACACGGGGCTGTCTTCCGCCAGGTCCCACAGGTGGATGTAGAGATGCAGGTTGAAGAAACAGTGGTAGGCCTCCGGATGGGCGCGGCACTCCGCCCGCCACGGTTCTATAGACCCCTTCAGGATTTCCACCGCCGCACGCGCCCAGACCGGATGATCGGTCAGATAGTGGCGCCAGAGATAGGACAGCAGATTGCCGCCGCGGAACGGAGAGGCGGACCACCCCGTTCCCCAGATCTTCAGATCGTCCCGAACCATCCGGTCCGTCTCCGAAGCATCCGGCAGGCGCGGCAGGTCACGACCTGAAGACGAGGCGTGGACGCGATCCAGACTGCCGCTGCTGCCAGCGACGATGTCCCCGATGACCCCAAGAGCCGTTTCCAGTCCCTCATCGGAACTGGCGCCCGCGACAATGCAATTGCGGCCGGTTCCGAACGGGTCTGAAACCGATTTGACCAGATATCCGTTCGCACCCGGGAAGCAGGTGTCCACAAAACAACACCGGGCGGTATATAGTCGGTTGATCGCCCGGTTATTTGCCAGATTCCCGCAGGCAATGACGTGTTTTTCACGGAACATCGACGGTTGAAAACGTCGCTGGGGGATCGTTTCCGGAGGTCGTCCCACCTTCCCCACCGCGTCCCGAACGCCGGCGACGGCGGAATGCCGCAGCATATCGTCCGGGACCACCAGCAGGACGTCGTCAGCCAGGTCGGTCGGCTGAAATTCACGGGACCGGGTCGTTTTCAGTTCCGGACTCGTCATCCGTCACCGCCCATCTGCTTGAGTTCCTCTTCCGCGCTTCGCGCAACCGGACTCCTGGCGTACCGGTCCAGGATGCGCTGCAGCAGCATTCTGGCCTGAACGGTGTCTCCCGATACTCTATAGCAGCGCGCGGCCTCCCTGAGCGCATTGGGCGCGAACGGGGAGTCCGCGAATTCGTCGGCGAACGCCAGGTATCTGGCCGCCGCACCTGCCGGATCACCCTGTTCTTCCATTGCAGCCGCGATACCGGACCACGCGCTGTACCTCGCGGGCCCCGCTGCTTCGAAATCCTGCAGGTATTTCTCGAATGCGGCCCGTGCCTCCGCATAGCGCCCGGTTTCGAAATAGAGGCCGCCCGCCAACTGAAGCGCCCGACCCGCCGCCGCGTCACCGCCATAGGCTTCCGCAATGCGTTCCGCATCCAGAATGGCATCGTCGACCTGCCCCTGGAGCAACAATACCCGGACCCGCCCCTCCGCCTCCACGGCCTCCCTTGCCTGGGCGTCCATCTGTTGCATGATGAATACGCCGAGCAGGATCAGGACAACCACCCCGCCGCCGATGGCAAGTACCCGGACATAGTTCTCTTCCACGTAAGCCCATGCCGCCAGTATTCTGTTGACAAACTCGTCCTGCCTGAGTTCCCGTCTGGTCATCCGTCCCCGCGCGCCCTGCATTTGGCATTCCTCCATTCCAAAACAGCGTGAGATGAATCAATGTACATTCCCTGCTGGGCAAGAAGTCGTAAATATAGGTATTTTCCAGGTACCGGCCAAGCGAAAGACGGATACCGCGGACGATTCAGGCTGCCCGGCGAGATCGGCGGATCGTGGAATATTCCGGCCGCCGTTGACCCGGGCAGGCAGCTGCAGGATCCGTGATGATTCCCTGCCCGGCTCTTGACGAAAGGTGAAAGATTGCCCATATTTCGGGCCGGTGGGTATTTCCTCGCCTCCCGCGCGCGCATTTGTACTCGGAAGACCAGAATTACTAGCCGGAAATCTACGAATATGGCCCTGCTGGAGATCGCATTTACCGATTTTGTGGACATAGCCGTCGTGGGTGTCCTGTTCTGGGGCCTGTTGGCCTGGACCCGGAGGATGCACGCGCGAATGGCGCTGATCGGGCTCGCGTTTCTGGGCGTATTCTATCTTCTGGCGCAGCAGTTCGAGCTGCAACTCACGGCGTGGATATTCCAGGGCTTCTTTGCAGTGCTGGTTGTGCTGCTCGTCGTTGTCTTTCAGGACGATCTGAGGCGGCTCTTCGAACAGATTGCCGCATTGGGCCTGGGCAGACGGATATCGCGCCCCCGCGGAGGCAGTCTGGCGGTGCTGGTTCGTGCGATGCATCAGCTGGCGGCGAAGCGGCGGGGCGCCCTCGTGGTCCTGCCCGGGCAGGAACCGCTGGACAGGCTCCTGCAGGGCGGGATCGTACTGCAGGCGACCATCAGCGAAGAACTGATCGACAGCCTGTTCGGTACGTCGTCGGCGGGCCACGACGGGGCCCTGGTGATGAGACAAGACAGACTGGAGCGTTTCGCGGTACATCTCCCGCTATCGGAAAACCGCGCCGAACTGGGACCTGGAGGCACTCGTCACGCCGCGGCGCTGGGCCTGGCCGAACGCAGCGATGCCCTGTGCCTGGTTGTTTCCGAGGAGCGCGGCACCATCTCAGTGGCGCTTCAGGGGCGACTGGAAGTTGTCAACGATCCTGACGAACTGCTTGCCAGATTGCAGGAACACGCGCAGCATGCGGTCGCCGGCGGAAGGAGAAACGGACGGAGCCGGCTGGTGCGGCGCATTGCGGAAGGGTTGCTCTCATTCGCGCTGGCATTCGGCGCGTGGATATTCCTGGTACCCGGCAGCGCGGTACAGGAAACGACGTACGAAGTGGCTGTCGGCGTGGAAAATCTGCCGGGCGGCTATGCGCTGCAGGGTGTCACGCCCCCCGTCGTCAACGTGACCGTGAAGGGCCCGCGCCGCGCCATACTGCTGGCGTCCGTGGGCGACTTCCAACTTGCAATCGATGCCAACTACGTGAGGTTCGGTCGCAGGACCTTTGAATTCGGCATCGAGTCGATCAGGCACGGGACGGACCTGACGGTCGTAGACGTGGAGCCCCGCAAGGTCCGGCTGGATGTACGGAAGGAATAGGAAGGACAACCACCCCTACGAAGATACCAGCCGCTCCCTGGATTCCATCTTGCGAAGGCCGACATAGAGCAGCAGACCCGACAGCAGCGCCACCGCCAGGCGATTCAGCAACACCCGGTCGCCCCACAACGTGTCTTCCATTCCCACCGGTGGATCGAAACTGTCCAGAAAGAGCACGAAAGGTGAGTCGGGCATTGACTGTGAGACAACCAGCATCAGGCCCATCACGCCCGTAGCGAGCATGGCGGATGCGTTTCCGCTTCGACAGAGAACGGAAAAGTAAAACGTGAGCCCCGCGGCAAAGCACGCCGGCAGGAAGGCGTTCAACCCGCCCCGGAGGATCGGCAGTTCCGCGAAGAAAAAGTAGGCGACAACCGTCATTCCCATCAGCGTTCCCGCCAGCACCAGATAGACCCCCACCATTCGAATCGTCCAGATCCGGTAGTGCGACGAGGTTGTGCTGAACAACGTCTCCAGTGTGTTCCTGTCTCGTTCGCCCGTCACGAGGTCCATCGTCAGGTAGATGGCCAGTGCGATGCCGGGAATTTCAACCAGAACATGGAGCGCTTTCGATACGCCGAATCCTTCGTCGGGACGCCAGACCGCAAATGCGTACATGGCGGCAAAATAGACAAGGATGCCCAGGGCCATGAATATCAGTTTCCTGTGAAAGATAATCCTGCAGCTCAGCCGAAAAAGCCGCCACGTGGTCAACAGCAGTTCCCGCCAGTTCAGCACGGCTGTCCCTCCCCTCCTCCAAGCAGGTATAGATATGCGTCCTCCAGGGTTGGATCCACGCTCTGCGCGCCGATGCCGACCGGCGCGCGCTCCGACAGGAAACGCATCCGGACGCCGTCGGGGGTTCGCTGGTGCGAGATGAGCTTCAATTCACCTTCCATTTCGGAAAAGCGACCGTCCGAGACCACCGCGTCCCACACCCGGCCCGCCGCCAGAATTCTCATCTCCCCCGGCGTTCCCGTATACAGCAATCTCCCCCGGTCCAGTACCGCCAGCCGATTGCAGCTTCCCGAGATATCTTCCACGATATGCGTGGAAAAAATGACAATTCGATCCTGACTCAATCTGGCGAGCAGGTTGCGAAACCGGATACGCTCCAGTGGATCCAGACCCGCCGTGGGCTCGTCCACGACGACGATCAGCGGGGCATGCAGGAGCGTCTGCGCGATCCCAAGGCGCTGCTTCATCCCGCCTGAAAATGAACCGATGGGATCGTCTTTTCGTTCGATCAGATTGACATGCTCCAGAGATTCGATCACCCGGGTCTCGCGGATCTTCCTGTCCTTGAAGCCCTCGAGCAGCGCTCTGTACTCCAGAAACTCGTATGCGGAAAGGTGGCCGTAGTTGCCGAAGTGCTGTGGCAGGTACCCGATCAGTCCGTGAATCGAGCCTTTATTCAGGATGTTTCGGCCGTCGATCAGAATGGACCCGTAGCTGGGTTCGAGTACCCGGCAGAGAATACGCATCAACGTGGTCTTTCCGGCGCCGTTCGGACCCAGCAGACCGAACATGCCCCTGCCGATTTCCAGGTTGACGTTTGCCAGCGCTCGAAATTCCGGCCGTGGAACGCCAATGAGAGGAAGGGCCGACGCCAATCGATAAATCCAGCGGCGCGGCCGCACAAGACGTCCGGTCAGGTCATCGGGGCTGATTTCGCCCGTCCGCACCCTGTCGGCGAGCCGCCGCGCCAGACGATACCCCGCCCACGTCCCGCAAGTGGCAAGCGTGATCGAAAGCAGGTCCAGCCGCCAGTGTACATAGGCGACCAATGCCAGCGGTAGTGCGACTTTGTGCAGCAGTCGGACGACACGGGCCGGCAGCGCCGGCAGATGCCAATGGCGGAGTTCTCCGAAACATCGACCCACGTGGGAGGCCATAAAGGCCAAAGCCAACGCGTGCAGATAGATCCAGATCTCGTCTTCGAAATAGGTCGCGAATAACGACAACAGCGCGAGCATTGGCAGTTTCCAGATGAGGGCATCGCGAACCGCCTTGCGGTCCTTCGGCTCCAGGCCCGTTTTCATCAGCCGCCCTCGCCGGCGCTCCGTGCGCGCCCACTCCCTCGTGAAACGCCCGGGAGCGCCGTAAATCTTGGTAAGGTTCCTCAGTTGTATGGAGTGCACGGCGCTCGACACGCGGCGGGCGGCGACCCGGGCGTAATACACCCGTTGAATGATCCACGCAGCGGCCAGAAATGCGCCCCAGATTGGTAATATCGACAGGCTCAACCAGAAAATGCTCTCATATCGGACGTAAACGCCATAGCCGGCCGCGGCAGTGGCCAGCAGTGAGAGCGTGACTCCAACCAACCCGATTCCGGCAAGCCAGTCGCCGATCTGATCCAGTCCCATATACACAACCGGAATCAGGATCAGCGTGGACATCATGGAAAGCGACAATCCTCCCAGCACCGTGATCGCAAACGGCGGCCAGATCTCAAAATCGCCGCCGAATTCCAGCGCCAGCGGAAGAACCCCGAGCAGCGTCGTGGCCGTCGTCATGAGGATGGGTCGCAGGCGGGACCTCGCCGCGGTCAGTACAGCGCGTTCACGGCGGTAGCCGAACCGGGACCTGAGTACACCGACCGCGTCGACCAGGATGATCCCGTTATTTACGGCAATACCCAGCAGGACGATGAATCCCAGGAGCGCCATGGGGCCCTCCTGCTGGCTCAGGCCCGTGCCTGACATCATCAGCGCCCAGCAGGAGCCGATGGCGGCGGGCGGGAGCGTACACAGGATGATGATCGGAGAGGAGAGCGATTCAAACAGCGACGCCAGAATCATATAGATCAGTACCGCGGCGATTGCCATCATCCAATAGTAGATCATCTCCTCGTGCGCCTCGATGATTTCGATAGAATAACCCTCAGGCAGCACCATATCCTGCAGCGTCGCTCGCACGACCCGTCTCGCAAGTTCCAACCGGGGCTGTGAATCCAGGATTTCCGAAGGAAACCTGTAGGTAACCACGAGCCGGCGGGCCTGATCGGTCCGAAGCAGGCTGCTTCTGCCCTCGTCAGTCCGGACCCGCGCGACTTCGTCAAGAGGCACATAGTGGCCGTCCTGATTCAGAATACGCGAACGACGGAATTCGGCCAGCCCGTACCGGTCGCGGTCCTCCTCTTCAATCGTACGTACCTCGATGGGTATCTCGGTCGCGTCGGGCAACAGAAACGGAACGGTTGTGCGGAATCCGTCCCATCGGGTGTCGCCCATTGCGGCGAGAACCTCCTGCGCGCCGAGCCGCCGGTCGAACAGGGCGGCCGCCTCGGGTATCACCTGGACCTCGGGCGAACTCCGCTCGGCGTCCGCGCGTACGCTGTTGGCATCCACTTCCTCGAGTTCCTCGAGCCGGTATGACACGTCGTTCGCAAGCATCGTCAGTATCGTAAAGTCATATCCGCGTACCACAACCTGCTCGTTCGGCGCGGCCCCGGTCAGATCGAAGCCTCCGGAACCGCGTCTCCGTCGTTGCCCGATCCCCTGCCCGCGGCCGCCCCTCCCCGCCCGCGCCCTGGGTTCGTAACCGACGACGCCACCCTGTACATTCTGCAGTTTCTCGTCCAGCCGTTCCTTGATTTCATCCATCGAGATACCGGCGGGCCGGTCGGAGCGGTTGAGCAGCATGACGGTTACGTCGGCCTCGGCCTCCCGGACCGACGTCGTAAACCGATCCAGTCCGGGCACCTCCCGAACGGACGCTTCCACCTGTTTCACCACCTCATCCGTGGCATCCAGCGTGGCTCCTTCCGGCAGATTCACGTAAACCGTAAAGCGCGTCTCCTCTCTCCGTACCTGCTGTTGAAGCAGGTAGAAGAAAGCCAGTACGAGCGTCAGCAGGAGAGCGCCACCCACGGCCAGGACCACCGACGCGCGGTGGCGCAAGGCGGCCTTCAGCAGGAGGGTGTACCGTTCCAGCAGACCGCGGACGTCCGGCGGCTGCCGGACCTCCCGGCTCAACGCGCGGACGGCGAGGGCGGGAACCAGCGTAAGCGCAACCAGCAGAGACGCCAGGAGCGGAAACGCCATGGACAACGCGAGTTCGCGCAGCAGGTCCCGCGTATCGCTTTCGATAAACAGAACCGGCAGGAATGCGGTTACCGTGGTTGCCGTTGCCGCGACCACGGCGCGCCCCACTTCGGAAGCCCCGTCACGCGCAGCGCGAGCCGGCGATTTTCCTCGCTCGTGGTGTTTGAAGATATTCTCCATCACCACGATGCCGTTGTCTGCAAGCATTCCCATCGCGAGGGCGAGACCGCAAAGCGACAGGACGTTGACAGACAGTCCGCCCAGGTACATCAGATTGAAGGTCATCAGGAGTGAAACCGGGATGGCCAGCAGGAGAACCGATACAAAGCGAAGGTTACGAAGAAACAGAAAGAGTACGATCAGTCCGAGTACGGCGCCGACCACGGCCGCCTGTTTCAGGGTGGAAAGCGCCCCGTTCATCAAATCGGCCTGGGAGGAACTCACCCCCAGTTCCACGCCTTCACTTTCCAGGTCCCGATTCAGCCGCCCGATGGTGGCTTCCACGGCCGCGGCCACTTCGATCAGATTCGCTTCGTCGTCCTTCTGGATTCGTACGCCGACCGACGGTTTGCCATTGACCCTGTGCCGGTCGGCCTGTTCCTGAAGGCCGTATGCGATCCGCGAAACGTCGCCCAGCCTGAGCGTGCCGTCGTCGTTCACAACGAGGTCGCGAATCTGACGCAGGTCCGTGAACTGTCCCTGAATACTCACTGAATAGGCCCGGTTCCCGTCGAATACCCGGCCCAGGTACTCGCGCCTCCGGTTATGGCTGTTCAGTCTCGTCCGCACCTGCCCCGCCGAAAGGCCATGCGCCTCCAGCAGAAACGGATCAAGGACGATTTCCACGGCGCTGCGGCGCCCGCCCATTATAGATACGTTCACAACACCGTCGACAGACTCCAGTTCGGGTCGGATCTTTTCCTCCGTGAACTCACGCAACGAGTTCAGGTCCCAGTCGGCAAGCACGTGAAGCTCCATAATGCTGCTGCTGAAATCCGTCGAGTCGAACCTGCGCACATCGGTCTGCGTGCGCTCGGGCAATGTCGGCTGCAATCTGTTCAGGTTGCTCTGCAGCTGAAGCAGGGCGAATTTCATATCCACGTCGGGGGCGTAGGATATCCGGATTCCCCCCCGGTTGGCCGTCGCGAACGATTCCATCTCCTGAACGCCGTCGAGCTTGCCGATCTCCCCTTCTACCGGAATCAGCAGATCTCTCTCTACCTGTTCCGGAGAGGCGCCCTGCAGCGTCAGCGTGACAAACACCTCGGGAAAGATCAGCTCGGGAAAGAGTTGAATCGGAAGCCTCGTCCACGACACGACGCCCAATATGGCGAATGCGGCGAAGAACATGGACGTCGTCACCGGCCGCCGGACCGCAAGATCGGGGAGAATCACGCCGCACTCCTGTTTCTGAGCCGTTCGATCAGTTCGTAGACAACCGGAATCACCACCAGGGTCATCAATGTGGATGTGACCAGTCCTCCGATGACCGCCACCGCCATCGGCGCCCGGAGACGTGCGCCTTCGCCCACGCCCACCGCCATGGGCAACAGGGCCAGAATGGTCGTGGCGCTGGTCATCAGGATCGGTCGGAGCCGATCCTGCGCGCCCTGGAGTACGGCGGTTCTGACGTCGGAGGTTTTACGCCGCAGCTGGTTGATGTGATCCACCAGAATGATGGCGTCGTTCACGGCGATGCCTCCCAGCATGATCGCTCCGATGAATGCCATCACGCCAAACGCCTCTCCAAGGCCCCAGAATGCGAACACCACCCCGATGCCGGCCAACGGCACTGTCAGCATTACGGTAAATGGATGCAGCAAAGACTCGAAGAGCGAGGCCATGACCATGTAGACGAGTACCACGGACAACAGGAGGGCGAATTGCAGGCCTCCGAATGATTCGGCCCGTTCACGTTCCTCTCCGGTGATCGTTATACGATACCCATGTGGAACGGCCATCTGCCCAACCGCCTGCCTGATCTGCGCTGCCGCCTGGCTCAAGACCATGCCTTCGGCCAGAAACGCGGATACCCTCCCCACCCTGCGCTGTCCGTCACGCAGGATTTCCCTTGGACCCTGAACCACGCGAAGGTCCGCGAGATCTCCCAGTGTGAGCATTGCCCCGTCGGGGCCGTCAATTCTGGCGTGTTCCAGTTCACGGAGATCCACGTCCGCGAAACCCACCCGGATGGTTCGCTCGCGCTGGTCTTTGGACAGTTCACCGGCTTCCTCGCCGCCGAGTCTGCGCTCGAGTTCACGCACGAGGTTTTGTGAAGTCAGGCCGAACGCCGCGGTGACGTCCGGTCGTAGCACGACGTCCACTTCGGGCTGCCCGTCCTGGAAGCTGGTTCGAACATTATATACCGTCGACAACGCATCCATGCGCCGTTTCAGTTCTGCCGTCAGTTCCCGAAGCAATATCAGGTTCTCGCCACTCACTTCCACCTGGACCGGTGCAGCGCCTCCACGTATAAGTCCTTCCAACGCAGATTTATGGAGTCTATAGTTCACCTTGATATTCGGCACGTCCAGGAGGGCAGCATCCAGTGCGGCGGTGAGCTCGGTAACGCCACGGCGGTCCGCCCGAGGGCCCAGGACGACCGTCAGTTCGGCCCGGTTCGGGCCTGTGGGCTCTCCAACGGCCGTGAACCGGTTCGGATCCGTTCCCACCCGCAGGTAGATGTGCCGGGCTTCCTCTCCGGCAACCGCCTGCGAAATGGCCGCAACGCGTCTCGCCACCCTGTCTGTTGACTCGAGTCTCGTGCCTTCCGGCATCGCGAGGTCCAGGTGGAGTACCCCCTCGTCTTCCGTGGGAATGAACGACGTATGGATGGACGCGGCCATATAGAAGGCGGCCGCAATGCAGGCTGCCAGTACCGCTGTCGTGCGGCCTTTACGGTTGAGCGACGCGTCCAGAAAACGCCGGAACGTCCGCGCCCCGGCGACCCCGGTGGACCTGCGTGGATACCGCCTGAAAAGCCGTGCGGTCATCATGGGGACCACCGACATCGCCACCGCGAGAGACGAAACCAGTGAGAACGCCACCGTCCATGCCTGTTCCTTGAAGAGTTCGCCGGCCAGACCGTGAAGATAAACGATGGGTAGAAACACGGACACGGTCGTCAGTGTGGACGCCAGTATCGCCACGCCGACCTCGCCGGCGCCTCTGACGGAGGCTTCTGCGGCTGATTCACCGCTTTCGAGGCGCCGGTAGATGTTCTCAATCACGACGATGGCGTTATCCACCAGCATTCCGGCGCCGAGCGCGAGACCGCCCAGGGTCATCACATTCAACGTCAACCCCTGGAAATACATCAGCGTAAATGTCGCCAGAACGGAAATCGGAATGGCAAGACCGATCACCAGCGTGGCGGTCCATTGCCGGAGCGCGGCAAGCAGCACGCCCACGGCCAGCAATGCGCCGATAACTGCCGCCTCTTCGACTTCGTTTACCGCACGTTCGACAAAGCGTGCCTGGTTTTCCACCACCGTAAACCGGATGCCGGCCAGATCGGCCTCCAGGCTCTCCAGTTCCTGCAGTACCCCGTTAACCACTGAAGAGGTGTTCGCGCCGGCTTCCTTGTAGACCGAAAGCCCTACGCACTCCATCCCGTCCAGACGGACGATGGTTTCCCTATCCTTATACCGGAGGGCCACGGTACCCACGTCGCTGACCGTGACCGGCACGCGTTCGGTCGAGGCGTTTTCGCCGCCGTTCGAAGATCCGCCGCTGCGCTCGCCCACAACCAGGCTGTTCACGTCCGCCAGGTCGGTCAGCCTTCCCAGGCCCTTCACCAGGTAGGATTGCTGCCCGTCCTTCAACGTTCCTCCGGAGACATCCGAATTCGCTTCACGAATCCGCGAGACCACCGTCGCGGAATTCACGCCGAATGCTTGCAGGAGATAGGAATCCAGTATGACGCGGATCTCCTTTTCGGCTCCCCCTTCGATTTCAGCCGAAGCCACCCCCGGCAACCCTTCGAGCTTGGGCCGGATGATCGTCTCCACGCTGCCCAGCAATTCATCGGGATCCTGCCAGTCCGCCCCCGAAACAGCCAGACGCATCACCGGCAATGCCTGCGGGTCTTCCTGCGTCACGTCCAGACTCGTGATATCCGGGTCCGATGCGTACCGCGCCACTTTCTTCTGCACGTCGAGAACCGCGAAATCCATGTCCGCATCCCACTCGAACTCCGCGATCACCACGGCCTGCCCGGAGCGGGACACCGAATGGACGCGTTTTACGTGCCGCACCGTACCGATGTCCCCTTCCAGGCGCTGCGCGTACCGTTCCTCCATCTCCCTGGGCGTCTTTCCGGGAAATCGCAGGTCGACAGTGATCACGGGAGAACGCAGGTCGGGCAAGAGATCCACGTCGAGCCGGTCCAGCGAGATCCAGCCAAGGAGCGCTACCGCCAACGTCGCCATCGCGACCGTCACGGGATATTTCGTGGAAAATTCGGGCAATGACATCGTATTGGCCCTTTTTGAATGAGCGCTGGTTTCTTTGGCTCAGAAACCGTGGTTTACATGTATGACCGCGATCGAAGGAACAAACGTCCTCGAGCAGATGTGACACGGCCCGGAGACGAGGTCTGGCGACGGGTGAAAAAACCCCTCCGGAAGGCCCACACGAAGTCCCTGGGCCCCAAAGGGGTCCAATCGAGAACGCTCACGATGTTTCGTTCGCCGCGGACGGTACCTCTTGAGTCGGCAATGGACTGTCAGGACCACGGACGTTCGCAGCGCGTATTCATCACCGCCGCCCCGCAGCGTCCTCCCCGGTTACACGCACGCGCGTACGGGACCGCAGCGTCTCGTAGTTGCTGGTAATGAGGCGCTCGCCAGGTTCAAGCCCTTCGAGAATCTCGACCTGTTCCGATCCCTCCAGTCCCAGCTCCACGTCGCGCATCTGCGCCCTTCCCTCCTCCTCGACGAACACCACCTTGCGATTCTGGCGCGTCAGGACGAATCGTCGCGGGATTACCACCGCGTCTTCGTGAGACTCTGTGACAATCTCTGCCTTCACGAACATCCCCGGCCGTAACATCCGGTTCGGGTTTTTCACCGCCCCCACCACCCGGAACGTACGCGTCGCCGGATCGATGGCCGGGTCCACCACCCTGACGGTCCCCAGAAACCGTCGGTTGGGCAATGCGTAGTTCTCCACGCGCAAGACCTGGCCCGTTGAAACGGTTGCGATATATGCGTTCGGAACTTTGAGATCGACGAGTACCTGTTGGTAATCCATCACCGTTGCAATGGTCGTGCGGGCCTCCACCATCGTGCCCTCGGTAATATCGGCCAATCCTGTCAGAAAGCCGGCGATTGGCGTCCGGATCGTCGTCTTGGCGATCTGAACGAGAGCGTCTTCATAGTTGGATTCGGCCTCCGCAAGGGCCTGGCGCGCTTCTTCCAGGTCTCTCTCCGTGCCCAGTTTCCGGTTGACGAGTACCTCCTGCTCGCGCAACGTACGCTCCGCTGAGGCGCGAGCAAGATCACGGGACTCCAGGCGGGCGTTTACGACAAGCTCCTTGTTCACTAGCCGGGCGATTACCTGGTTCCGGGTCACCCGCATTCCCTCCGTCGGCCGTCCTCCAACGCCCCGCGCCACATATTGGATAATTCCTTCGACCTCGGTCTGAATACGGGCTTCTCTGACGGGCCGGAGCGTACCCGTGGCCGCCACCGTCGCCTCCATGGTGTCCAGACGCACCGCCTGAACCGTTACGGGGACGGTCAGATCCACGGAACGCTGTTCGGTCTGCCCGCCACATCCGGCCAGAAGGGCAACAGCCATGAATACCATCCAATAACCGTTCATGGTTTTTCTGTTCAAGTTGCACCTCATATAATGGTTATCATTCGCTGGTCTACAGCGGATTACCAACCTCTTCCCCGCGTTTGCCCTCCGCCGCTCCGGCTGCCGCCCCCTCGCCCGCCCCGGTCGCCGCCCCGACGGCCCCGACCGAAATTCCACGTCGGAAGATCTTCTTCATACACCTCTTCCGGGTGATCGGGATCCACGTACCTCCAGCGCACCGCATCGGCATAGAGGCGCCCGTTTGCCCGGTCGGACAGTTCGACGCGGGCCAACTCCCCACCCTCGAATCGGTATCGACCCATCACGTTCCAGCCGCCCTTGAGCCTGTCCGCTTCGACCGCCAGTGTATCCACCTCGCCGCCGTGGCAGACCGCCAGACTGAATTCCGTGGCCATTCGCAGACGCCTGGCGAACCGGGGATGAACGAAATAGTAGTAGACGTCGTAATCCCCGCTGTGCGGCAAACGGGCCGTCCAGACCGCCGGTTGCGCGCCGTCGCCGGGTTTCTTCCACCTGTAGTTGGTCTCATACCGGCCGAATGAAAACGGCATCTGTCGTTCCTGCCAGTTGTCCCCTTTCAACTGCGGTCGGAAATAACGCCGCACCCTCCGGACCGGCATTTCGAAGCCTTCGTCGTCGTTGTCCACGATGATCTCGGTCAATCCCGTCTCATCCGGGGCGACCTCTCTCACGTAGGTCGTGGCGGAACCGTCCATCGGCTGCTCGGGTATGCGCAGCGGCGCCATCAGAACGCGGCGGTTTCTTGCAAAAAACGGCTCGACGCTGACTCTCGACGGCCGTTCCCAGAGAATCAACCCCACCTCGACTTCCTGCCCACCCTCGATCTCAACGCCCTTCACCGCCTCGTCCTCCCTCCCCATCGCTCGAATCTGGACGAATCCGCGCCCCGGTTCTCCGTTTCGGATCCGCACGACGACCTGATACACGATCATTCCCCACCCATCGTCCACTTTGTACGCCTTTGCCCTGGTGAGCGTATATCCCGGAACCTGTGTGCCGTGCAGCCAGTCGCTGACGAGGCGATGCAGGTTGGGTCGTTCGGCCCGGCTGGAGGAATCTCCGACGGCCGCGCGTTCGAACGACTCGAAGTCGACCGCCGCGTGCCGGTTTGACGCCTCGAAACCGCTGACCACGTCTCTGAACGTCTCGTCACCCACCACGGCCTGCATCATCCCGAACATGGAGGCGCCCTTGGCGTCGACGACCGCCCGGTAGAGTTCCTCGTCGGCATCCGGGTCCAGCTCCGCGAAGGAACGCTGGCGCATCTTTGTCGTTACCGTATCCCAGGAGACGCCTCGCGCGCCCCTGTTGCGCCGGAACAGACCCCGGAACCTGCCACGCCGCGA
Source organism: Candidatus Latescibacterota bacterium (assembly GCA_965116875.1). Classification (GTDB taxonomy): domain Bacteria; phylum Latescibacterota; class UBA2968; order UBA2968; genus JAAXHE01. Next base: position 4,681,056 of record OZ220733.1, on the reverse strand, counting down.
ATACAGGCTTTGCTGCAGGCTGGTCTCGAGATGTTGCTGAATATAGACGGGCATTCCGCGCTTGAGCAGGGAGTAGTGTTCGCCTTCGAAGCCCTTGTTGAAGGACCAGAGGTGCGCCACTGGACTCCGGTAGACGCCACTTTGAGACGATTCCCGGGCAAGAAACGTGCGCAGGACCGCGCTGACCAGCAGATCCCGCTTTATCCTCGCGGGGTCGTCGTTGCGTCTCTGCCGCCGCTGCATCCATTTCAGGCGCCGCTGCAGATTGAGCCGCATCAGGACGTCCTCTTCCAGCATCAGCACGCCCGGCTGCACGAGACCTCCGGCTTCCTCCCATCCGTCGTAATACCATTGTACCTGGAACGGCACCTCCACAACTGACAGGCGTTCGTAGGGATAGGTCAGGCCGGTTTCCTGTTCAACGCTGTCCAGGATTTCGCCCAGCGTTTCGAGGGCGTCGTCCCTGGCGTCTTCGAAGAAGGTGACCTGCCTGGCATGGGCCGGATGAACGTAAACGGCGCATTGGATATCATGGATTTCGGCCTGGAAGACACGGTAGACGCCAGCGTTGAGCGAAAGAAAGGGTACGGGGCGACGCGCTTTCCACGAATGGACCTCCCGATCGCCCTTCGCCTTCCGGCTGACCGGCACACCCTGGGTAACAACCTCCAGACCCGCCGGAAGAGAGATATCCAAATCCGCGGTGGCGAAGGACACGGGTCTGCCATCCTCGTGTCCGTAATCCACGCCCGGCGAAGGATACCACCGGCTGCGGGGCGGCAGGAATACGGAATTCCCGCGAATCCAGGCGGTCAGATCGCCCTTTCTTCCCGGCCCCGCGCGCCGTTTCTTCAGACGCCTCGCATCCGGATGGCGCTTCAGATCGAATCCGCTGAGGTCAATCGAACCGTCGTATACGAACGCCAGCGTCGCGGTGCTGTCAGGCCGGAGCATCCGGCCGACCCGTACGACGGCGGTTTCACGCCTCCAGTTCACGGCAGCGTCCTCTCCGCTTCGCACACTCACGGATCGCAGTCTCAATCCCGGGTTGAGACTGAACACCAGCGTGTCGAGCGGAACGGAATGAGGGTTGGAAACGCGCAGAACCGCCGTGCCCCGCAGGGGCATCCGGTCTGCGGCAAGATCCAGGTCGAGCGTGTAATGCGTTACAGCCACGGTTGGCTGTTCGGCGTATCTCTCATGTACTTCCAGCTGCGCTGTCCTGTACGCGAGGTCTGAGGCGTCGCGGTTTTCAATATACAGGTAGAGACCCAGCGCGGCAGCGAAACCGCCGGCAGTCAGACACCGGCCGAACCTGCGCCAGGCCCGGGATTGAGGCAGCCGCGGATACCGGTCGATTGACAGGCCGAAGAAAAACAGGGCAAGCAGGGCGTAGAAGAACCGGATTTCCACGACGCGTCGAATATCGCCGAGGCCGAGCATATCCGAGTAGAACACAGGAGCGAAGAACGCGCCGAAGTCGTAGACCCCGCCATATCGGCGTCCGAGGAACAGGAGGACAATCAGTACATACGCGATGGTCAGCACGGTCACCGCGGCCTGCCGGCGCAGCACCGCCCCGAGGAAGAACGTAAGGGCGGACATGTAAATCAGCCCCGGCAGGTTCAGCAGAAGCAGGTACGTCAGATAGGGTCGAATCGCAAACGGGGCGCCCGTAATGCTGATTTTGGCCGCCTGCACCCCCAGGCTGAGCACCAGCACAATCAGGCTCAGCGTGATCAGCGCACCCAGTACCCCCAGATATTTGCCCATGACCAGTTCGGCTGTAGACAGCGGCCGCGCCGCAACCACCTCGTAGATTCCCGCGCGTTCATCCGCCGCCCTGAAATCTCCCACAATAAACGCGATCACCACGGTCTGGAGGAGGCTGTAGACGAAGAAGGGCATATAGGCGCCGATTCCGCTGACGGATTCGAATTCGACGCCTCTGGATTCCGCGATCGCCACGCCGATACCCAGGACAACGGGGATGAGTACGCCGATACCGCCCAGGATGCGAAACCGGATTGTTCGCATCAGCATTTTGCGCTCGTATCTGGCTACGGACAATATGGTGAAGACCGTATTCATGATCCTTGCGCTCCTGCGTCCCGTTCAGGATTCTCCATACCCATAAAATACACGTACGCGTCTTCGAGATTCGGTGGTACCGGTTCGGAGTTTGCAGGCGGCCGGGCATCGCCCACGAACCTGAGGTCCATCCGGCCGCCGTCCACCGCGACCGTCACGACAAGAAACTTCCGGGATATCGATTCGAATTCGGCATCGTCCGCCTGCAGGCGCCACGTCTTGCCATTGGCGCGATCAACCAGCGCCTGGGGAGATCCCCTGTAGACGATCCGCCCTGTGTTCAGCACCGCCAGATCATCGCAGGTACTTGAAATATCGCCCACGATGTGGGTTGAAATCAGGATGGCCCGGTCCCGACTCAACCGGGCAAGGATTCCCCGGAACCGAATGCGTTCTTCCGGATCGAGTCCCACGGTGGGCTCATCGACGACCAGGATTTCCGGATCGCCCACAATGGCCTGCGCAATCCCGAGGCGCCGCATCATTCCCCCGGAAAACGTGCCGGTCCGGCGGTCGCGCACGTCGTAAAGACCCACGTTCTCCAGCGCATCGCGCACACGCCCTTTTCTGCCGTTCTGTCTCCGTCCGGCCGCCAGCCGGTCCATATAGTCCAGAAACTCCCACGCCGTCAGTTGCGGATACGAACCGAAGTGCTGGGGAAGATATCCCAGACTGCGACGAACCTCGGAGCGGTTCCGCTGCAGATCCCAGGCACCCACGCTTACATGGCCGGACGTTGGCGCCATCTGAGTTGAAAGTATCTTGATGAGCGTGGTTTTTCCCGCGCCGTTCGGTCCGAGCAGCCCGAAGGTCCCCTTTCCGATCTCGAGGTCCACGTTGTCCAGCGCGGGCACGGTCCCCTTCGGATAGATCTTCGTCAATCCAGTCGCAACGATACGCATTGCCAGCCCCTTTTTCGTGTTCCGAGGGAGAACCGTACACTGTGCTTTAGACCGGACAGCGGTGAAGATCGTTCCGCAAGGATACGCAGGAAACGCGTGGGGAACCGCCCGATTGCGGCCAATGGTATCAGGGGTTTTCCGATTCCGTTGACGAGACACGATCCACGCGCCGTCCGGCTGTCAGTTCCACCTTGACGCGGCGCCCATCCAGTTCAGGCATTGCGGGGCACGGCAACACGTGCACCGTTTCCGCCGGCACCGCCTGGGAGACGATTTCCGGGAACGCCTCGGCGGTTTCCGGTGAACTGACGTAGGCAAACGTCAGACAGATTTCTCTCCGTGAAAGCGACAGCCGATCGATGACGGTTGCCAGCTGTTCCGCAACCTGCTCCGCCTCCCTGCACGGGTCGGTGCCCCGGGGCGCCCGCAGTTCGCCCATCTGGATCAGTTCCCAGCCACGGGCGCGGCAGCGGCGAATCCGCAAGGCGCCATCATCCGGGACTCCGGCGGGAATCCGGGTCTCCGAGTGACGCACCTCGCTATCGCTGTCGGACAGGACCCCCATGACCTGTATTTCCGCGAACAGGCTGGGTGAATCGCCGAAACGCCGGCTGTCCGACATCATAACGACGGGTCGCGGACGGCCGGACCAGCGCCGGTCTACTTCCTTGCGGATGAGGCGCGCGATCCTCGTACAGTGGGCGAACGGACGGAGACGCACGACGTCGCTCAGCGAGCCGCCCCCCTCCTCAAAAACGTCCTGGATGAGATCGAACACGTGGCGGATCTGGCGTTCCGGTTGTCCTTCGAACAGCGGATTGATGTCTTCGTCCCACGCGACAACGCCCGACAGATGGATCTGCCGGCCTCCGCCGAACCGGGTAATGACGGCGGGGGCAAGCGCCATGAACTCCGTATCGTACAATGATTCCGGACGCCATATGGCCTGATGGAACGTCGCGCCGGGTCTGGGCACATAACCCACTGCCTGAATGCACGTGGAGAGGCCGGTCCTTGAATGCGCCCAGCCAAGCGTGGTGATCGCGGCGCGGTACCCGTGACCGAACCGAGCCCGCCGCACATCGCGCATGTGGGTGCCGTCGTACCGCTTGTTGTGCAGAACCGTCCATTCGGCAAAGGAACCAAAACCCCCTCCAAACCCGGCGGCGACCTCCGTCATCGTGTCGCAGAGCGCCACGTTCTGGGACTCCGACCATTCGTCGCGTAATGCCTCGCCGGTAGTCTCCGACCACGTTGCGCCCTGTATGTCGTAAGCGGGCAGTTGCGAACCCAACTGATTGAGGTCGATACGCACGGCGTCGCCCCAATCCGTATGACGGACCCGCATGTGTCGCCGTACGTCCGGGTGAGACATCAGTGAACGCTCCTTGTGCCGGCACATTGTTTACGCAGCGGGAACGACCGCGGACTGACGCGTCCGGTGAACGCTCAGCTCCACGGGAACGGACTGCTGGATACCGGATGGAGCCTGCCCGCGGCGTAACGGGAAAAGCGGAACGGCTCCAGCAGGCGCGAGGATCCGCCCAGGAGTTCCTCAGCCACCAGCCTGCCCACGCCAATCATCTTGTACCCGTGGTTGGAGTCCGCAATGATGTAACAGTTCTGGTGAAACCGGTCGAACACCGGGAAGCTGTCGGGCGTAAACGCGCCAATGCCGCCGGATGGCTCTCTTCTGAAGAGTGGGGATTTTCCCTGAAACCGTTTGTGGCAGAATGCCAGTGCCGAGCACCACTGGTGTGCGAACCGGTCTCCTACGATGAAATCGGGAGACTCCGGGCCATAGGGGTCTACCGCCACTTCGTCCGGCGGACGTTCCACCCGGTAGGGCATCGCCCCGCCCTGCACACCCCCGAAGTGGAAATCGGGCTTGTAATAAATGCCCCACAGTCGATCGGTAATCAGCGAACCGTCTACGTCCGAATACAGCGGCGCGTCCGTGTCCAGATGGATTACGGGGGGCATCCTGCCGTCGTTGGTCTTGAGATAGTTGGGGTCGACGCCCAGCGTACCTTCCTGCAGACACCAGTAACTCCACATTGGGATTTCGTGGTACATCGCTCCGTCCGAACCCTTTATGCTTACCGATGCGGGCAGCCCCAGCATATCCCAGAGAAGCTTCGCCCACGGCCCGGCAGCCACAACGACCTGGTCTGTCCGGATCACGCCGCGATCCGTTTCCACCGCCGAGACAGCCCCTCCATCAAGCCGGAATCCGGTGACCGCGACGCCTTCCAGAATTCTGACGCCTTCGCTTCCGGCCTTGTCCGCCAGGCCCTTCATCGACGCCCGATTGTTGGCGTACCCCCCTCTTTTTTCGTGAAGAACGGATGTGATTCCCTTCGCCTGCCAGTCGTGAAACAGACGCCGCATGTATTTCATACAGTCTGCATGGCCTTCTATAAACTCCGACTCGTAACCGATCTCGCGCTGCTGTTGAGCGATACTGGCGACGTCTTCATGCATGGACTCGGGGCTGATCTGCATGTATCCGACGGGATGGTAGCTGAACGCCTCCGGATCGGTCTCCCATAAATCGACGCTGTGCGCCATCAGTTCGCGCATGGCCGGCTGGAAGTAGTTATTGCGGATGACGCCGCAGGCAATGCCGGAAGCGCCCGCAGCCACACCCTTCTTGTCCACGATCAGCACGTCGGAACCGGCAACGCCGCGCCGCCTGTTCAGCTCCCTCGCCAGGTGATAGCCGGTACTCAGGCCGTGAACTCCGGCGCCGATAATCAGGTATGTTGTGTGTTCGGGTATATGCATGGTTGCCTCGTGTCCGCGTTCCCGGTGTTCCGTCGCCGAAAACGCTAGTATTCCAGGCCGGTGTACAATCTCTCGTCCACACTGGCAGCCACGACCGTCAACTCCGGTTTGGCCAGCCACGCCTCGCCGGCCCGCCGCATTTCCTCGAGGGTGGTCACCGTCACGCCCGTTGCTCCAAACCCATCAGCGACCCTGGCCCAATCCACCAGCTGGAGGTCAACGCCACGGTACGGGAGGTTTCGCATGGCCTGAGCGACCTTGACAATTGCCAGGGACCGGTCGCACATCACCACCAGAAACGGTCGCAGTCCCAGCCTGCGCGCGGTCTCCAATTCCTGGACCATCATTGCGAAACCGGCGTCGCCGAAGACGCCCGCCACCGGCTGGCCCGGCCGCAGGAGCGACGCCGTCAGCGCCGACGGCAGTCCATAGCCCATCGCGGAAAGGCCGTTAGACGTCAGGAACGACCCCGGCGAACGCGCCCGCCAGACCTGCGAAACCAGCATCTTGTGCGCGCCGACGTCTACGGAGAGAATGGTTTCCCCGGGCAGCGTTTCGTGCAATTCGCGTATCAAATGAAACGGGGAAAGACCGTTGTCACCGCCTTCCTCACCGGGCCGGATCGAATCCGCTACGCCGTCCCTTGCGCTGCGGATTTCAGCGGCCGACCAGCGCGCGCGCGCCGTATATCCCTTCAGCAAGCGATCCAGCAGGAATGAAACGTCGCCCACGCATTCGGAAGCCGGACTGAAGTCGCCAAAGGCGATCGAGCAATCGGCCAGGGAGTAAACGGGCTGGCGAAGATGCCAGTCCTGCGCGGATTCCACCGGATCGAAGCCCACGCCGAGAAGACAATCGCTCCTCCTGAGCAGGTCCACGAGAACGGCGTCTCCCGCGGCCGATGCGATCGTGCCCAGAAATCCTGGTCCGAGCTCATCGGGAATACCCTTTGCCTGCGGCAGCACGACGTATGGAATCTCCGACTCTGAAAAAAACCGACGCACGGCGGGCGAATCCCGTTGGACGTCCAGTGCCATCCCCACAACGCCGACCGGACGTTCAGCCCTGTTCAGCGTCGCCGCTATTTCGTCGAGACTCCCGATGCAGGCGCGAGTCGGATCCGGTATCGAGGCTCCCGCACCAGGCGCCGTGTCGGCCACGGCGACGTCATTCGGTATCGCGAGATAAACCGGCCCGGCTGGCGCCGCGGCCGCAACCTTCAGGGCCCGCCGCACAGTAGCCTGGACGCCGGTTTTCTCCAGGACGACGGACCACTTGCATACGGGATCGAACAAATCATCGAGAGGCAGATTCTGTTTCTGGCTCACCCGTGACCGGGAAACCGGGCTGAGCGCGGACATGGCCACGATCGGGTCCCTGTCGAGGTACGCGGCGCCGACACCCAGCAACAGATTGCATGCGCCCGGGCCAAGCGTCGCCAGGCAGACCCCAGGCGTCCCTGTAAGGCGCCCGGCTGCGCTGGCCATAAAGGCGGCGGCGGCTTCGTGACCGGTCAGTATAAATCGGATACCGGTCTTCTCCAGCGCGTCGATCAGGTCCACAACCTCGCCGCCGGGGTGGCCGAATACGTACCTTACACCGCCTTCGTAGAAGGTTTCCGCGATGGCTGTCGCGCAGGATCGCATGGACTCGAGGACTCCAGGTCGGTTTTCCAGAAAAGCAGGTTTGTGCCCCGCCCGATGCACCCTCCGGAGACGCCGGTCCAATCCCGGAGTCCTGCCCGGTACGCAACGGCGCCTCCGGTTTCTCACCATTCCGTGCGGGAACCTGCCGCCGGATTCCTCACAGCTTATCGACGAACTCCTGATTGTGAACCCTGAGCCCGGCATCGCTGCCCAGCGCATAGTGCCTGGACATATCCGGTGAGTACCTGCTGGCTGGCGGGCGCCGCCCCAACGCTTCCGCGATCGACCTGACGTGATGTGGCCCGGCGCCGCAGCAGACGCCGAGGTACCGGACCCCCATTTCGAACGCTGTACGCGCAAACGCAGCCATTTCGTACCGGTGGCATGTAAACGGATCCAGCGCCGTCGGAAACGAACGTTCCCCGGGCGGGGCATCGGTGTCCGGTTCCCTCAGAGATTGAAACGTCGGTTGCTCATCCGTCGTTCGATACGGCACCGGCAGCGCGGCCACGTGGCACGACACCGAACGCCGAATTCGTTCAACGTCGGGCAGCATCGTACGCGGTCCCCTGGTGCAATTCACCCCCACGACGTCGGCCCCGGCCTGTTCAAGGCAAGCTGCGGCCTCATCCAGCATGACGCCATCCCTCAACCCTTCCTCGCGATGGTGGGCGAAGGTTACGACAGCCGGAATGCCGGCGCGTCTGATGGACGCCAGCGCCAGCGCCGCCTCGCCGAAAAAAGAAAATGTCTCCGCGATCATGAAATCGACGTTTGCCTCAACCGCCCAGGCCACCTGCTCGTCGAACATCGCCGTAACCTGCGCATCCGTTGCGCGATCGGCCGGATCCCATATGTTGGTATTGCAGATATTGCCGGCCACGAGCGGACGTTCGCCTTCGACGGATCCGGCGACCGATTGCGCAATGGACAATGCGCTTTTCTGCAGAGGTTCCAGAAGATGTTCACTGCCAATGAGACGCAACTTTTCACGGTGCCCGTAGTATGTAAACGCTTCGATCACGTCGGTGCCCGCGCGCCAGAATTCGAGATGCAGCCCGGCCACGACCTCGGGATGCTCGAGCACGACCTCCGGCACGTAGGGGCCCGCCTGCAGATACCCCCGACGCTCAAGTTCAAACAGGTAGCCCTCTGCGCATATCACCGCATCTTCGTCAAGCCGCTGCATCAGGCCGCGGGGGTTCTTCGACTCACCAGCGTTCATCAGGACGGGTCCTTTGCAAAACGCAACTCTTTACCGGGAACACGCCCCCACCGGCGACGTCGGGTCGGCGTCACCCAGCACTGTCTGGCCGGCGGGCGTATTCAGAAATCGGCGAATCACGTTGCGTGTGATCTTTGAAACGTTATTCGAATACCCGTTGTGAGAAAGGCTGCCCGTCCAGGTTACGGAGCCCGCAGAAAAAACCGCGCCTCCCCCGGCATAGTCCATAATCGCCACGTCGGCTGCGGGCGAGACATGCGTGCGCCGGGCGGGGACAAAATCCGGATGCAACGCCCTGGCGAGTACTACCGGCTCAGGCGTGAACCGGTCCCACGCCCAGGCCTGAACGGCATCCATTTCAAATCCGGCCGCGCTGCCCAGGTTCAGACCGAAGTCGCCGATGATCTCGTCCGCCCCGACGCCGTGGAATACCCAGGCGTATCTTGCGTCCCTGCTTGAAGGAAGCCGCCGGAATCCCCGTTTTGCGTTGGATTCGATCCAGGCGTTGGATGCGTGTTCCACGCCCACCGTCCGTCGCGGCGGTCGTCCACGCCGGGCCCACAAACCTCCCAGCTCCAGTGTCGTACTGTGTTGGGATTCCCCCGGCGCCGGATCGTACGCAGGTCCGTAGTCGCCTTCTCCTCCCCGGCGAAGTTCCAGCAGGTGCGGCCGCCGGGCGTCGATGGACGTCACCCAGTACAAACCATTGCCGCTCAAATAGACGAGACGGCCCCCGTTTCGCACGTACGCCGCCAGGCTGTCCACCATGTTTTCGGTGTGGTATTCGGGATGACTTCCCAGGACCACGCATCGATAGCCGGAGAGCAGATCGGCGCCCCCGCGATGAAGGTCCTCGTCCGCAAACACCTCGTATTCGAATTCCAGTGCCTCCAGCCAGTCGATCAGGTAGAGGTTCGCCGTAATGTTGTGCGCGCCCCAGTTCTGGAATCCCGCGCCGGGATTCCATCCCCGGGTGGGTTGAAGGCGCGAGTAATAATGAACCATCGACCCGTCGCTGTGAACGTCGTAGGTGCACAGCGTACGGTCCAGGACACCGTCTTCAGTATAGCTGTACGCGGCGCGGTTACTTCCGTATGCCTGCCAGGTCAACGTGGGAATCAGACAGGCCAGTTCGGACCGCGGCGTCCTCGATGTAACGATAAACGGCACGAAGAGTGCGTCCGAACCGGACCGGGCCCGCAGTGTATATATGCCGGACCTCGCGTCGGATGGCACGTCAACCGAGAAAGACGTCGGCCACCCGGCATCTTCGAGGTCGTCTTCGTGCAGGTAGATCGCGTTGTAATCATCGGGCCGATCCGTATAGAGCCTGGACGGCATTCCCGACCAGAACGGCCCCGTCACCGCACGCCCCGGCGCATTGACGGCTACCCCGTGGTTTCGGTTGTCAGACAGATCGACGACCCTGGGGCCTGTAACGTCCATGCCAAGATGCCAGTTTCCAACGACGGGGCCGAGTGTTGACGGATCCTGCCCGTTTGCAAGCGCCCGGACCGCTTCGGAATCGAGCGCGGCTCCGAGAATCACGGGATGCGCAATCTTGCCCGTGAAGTGTGCCCAGTGGCAAGCGCCGCGATCGGGGTCCCGGCACGCGCCGAACAGCAATGGCGCGTTACCCGCGAACACGGAACCCTTCCGGATTTTTTTCGACGAAAGACTCAGCGTATCGGGGGACGAACGGGTTTCGACGACACCCGCAGTATCGCCGATCTGTTGGTAGAGACGGATTTCACCAGAGTCAGGACGGTACGAGAACGCCACGAATTGCCAGTTGCCAACGTGGATGTTCTCTCTGGCTGTTGCCCATTGCGCCGTCATACCGTCATGAGACACCGCAGCCGTAAGAAAGCGCTCACCCGCGAAGAAAATCCCGTAGCCCAGATTTTCGCGCGTCCACTTCACGGCCAGGGCCCGCCAGCCGCCGCCGCCCAGTGTCGGTTGGTACCAGAGCCCAACGGTAAACGGACCCTTCGGATTCAGGGTATCGGAGTGGGGAATCTCTACGTACGAACCGTAGTCCGTTGCCTGTTCGGAAACCTCAACCCGATCCGGCTGCCCCCATGACACGCGTTCCTCCCGGTAACCCGGCCCGTGAGGATTCGGATCGCCATGGATCAGCCGCGACAGGTTCACATCCGCTGCACCCGGAGGCCCGCCCAGTTTGAATGAGATACGCGCTCCGGCGGGAAGGGTTATTTCATCCGCGTAGCCCTCCAGCCCGAGGCCCGGGACGGGCGACGACTTCTCAAATCGGGGATTGGACAAGTTGAACGCCTTCGCTTCAGAACTCTCAGGGAATGGCCAAACAGCCCGTTGGAAACGTCCATCCGGGCTGCTAAATGTATCTCACCAGCCCACCGTCGACGTCGATAGATGCTCCGGTAATGTAGCTTGCGCGTTTGCTCGCCAGAAAGGTCACCACCGCCGCGATCTCGTCCGCTTCCCCCACCCTGCCCAGCGGTGTCTCCCGGCCTGCCTGTGCGTAATAATCCTCCAGTTCCGCGTCCGGCGCGAAATAGTCCAGCGTACTTCCCCAGGCCTGGCTCTTCACGTTGCCGGGATTCACACTGTTGACAAGAACACCGTACTGTGCAAGGTTGTCCGCAAGACCTTTGCTGAACGCCAGGCATGCCGCTCTGTCCGTGCTGTTGGCGATGTATTCCGGCGCGATCTGGCGTCCGACGATGGAGTTGATGTTGATTATCCTTGCCTGCGTGCTTTGTTTCAGAAAGGGCAGTGCGGCACGCACGCAGCGCATTGCCGCGAACAGCTTCACGTCGAGGTCCGCTCGCCAGCAAACCTCGTCCACCTCTTCAAACGTACCGGGAAGCGCGCTGCCAGCGTTATTCACCAGAATGTCCATGCCCCCCAGTGTGGCTGCGGCCCGTTCCACAAACGCCCGGATCTCACTGCTTTCCGTTACATCGGCAGTGTCGGCAAATACGTCGACATTCGTTTCCTCCCGGAGCGCTGTCGCCGTTTCTTCAAGTATACGGGCCCCACGGGCGCAAATCGCAAGGTTGGCGCCTTCCCGTGCGAGTTCCAGTGCAATTGCACGGCCGATGCCCTTGCTGCCGCCTGTCACCAGTGCCCGGCGGCCCTTAAGCCCAAGGTCCATCAATACCTCCTGCGTGCCGGACTCCGTGTCAACGACGTGCCGGGAACGCGTTCCGCGACCCCATTGCACTTAGTACATGGCGCCCGTTGTCACGCGGATGTCTTCCCCGTTGATTCCACGCGCTTCATCCCGGCAAAGATAGACGACCAGGTCGGCGATTTCCTCAGGTCGGAGGAATCTCCCCTGCGGATAGGATTTCATGACCTCACCGCGCATGGCTTCAGGCGAGAGACCCTGGTCTTCCGCCCAATGCTGAAGATGCATTTCCCCCGATGGCGTCTCGATCGTGGCCGGGCTGACGGTATTTGCCGTTATGCCGTGAGGAGCCGCTTCCAGCGCGAGAGACCTGCTGAACCCCAGCAACCCATGTTTGGATGCCGCGTAGGCACTGTAATTCGACGTGCCGACATGGGAATTTGTCGAGCCGATGGATACGATACGCCCCCAGCCGTTTTCAATCATATGGGGAAGTGCGTACCGGGCGCACAGGTAGGGTCCGAACAGATTCACGTCAACCACGCGCTTCCACGCCCGATTGTCGTGGTTGAGAATTGGATGTATTACATTTGTGGCCGCATTATTCACCAGGACATCCAACCTGCCGAAGGTCCCGATGGCCTGGCCGATCATGTTCTCAACGTCCGTTGTGGAACCTACGTCTCCGTCCAGACCGATGCACCGTACCCCCGTTTCCCGGATTTCACCCCGGGTTGCTTCGATCTCGTCAACGTCCGCGAAATATTTCACCTCGCTGTTCACCCGTTTCACGCGCTCGCTGCTCAAGGACATGATGCAGACGTCGGCGCCCTGACCCGCCAGGCGCAACGCGATCGCCCTGCCAAGTCCACTCGCGCCCCCCGTGACAATTGCGGCGCGTCCCTTCAGGAACTGATCGTCCATAAAGCGATTCCCGATTCTGCAAGCGGGGAATTCGTCCTGCCGTAACAAGCCGCTTCTACGCGCCGGACACGGCCGGGGCGGACATCTCTACACTGCAAACTGGACCGCACGGCGTTCGAAGAAACCGGCGCGGCTATCGATTCCGTCCGGCAGCCCTTAATTCCAGCAGGTACATCACCATCACGTTTTCCCCACCAAAACTCAGGTAAAAGGCGTCCGACAATTCGGCGACCCGTCTGATCTGATCCTGGTTTTCGTCGAATAACGGGCCGAAATGAAAAAAGCTGAAATCGATGACCCTTGCATCCAGCCCCGCGGCCGAAACCAGTTCCGAGGTCCGAATCTGACTCAATGCCGAAATCTGCATCAGATAGGCTATGCCGTTGTCGGCCAGCATCTCCGGCAGCAGGGCGACCAGGTGATCGAGCAGATTCCTGCCCCAGAAATCCGCGGGCCGGTGTCCGGCTGACTGACGGATCGGATCCACCGGCATCTGATAAAGGCTGCCGATCACCAGGTCATAACGCTGTTCCGGAATATAGGTGTAGAGATCCACAACCCGTCCGGAAATACGGTCGGCCACGCCGTTGCGAAAAGCGTTCGTCATTGTATTCCCGATGGCTTCTTTCTGTATATCGATTGCCTGGACCTGTTCCGCTCCGTTCAATGCGAGTTGTACGGACAGGATTCCGGTGCCGCACCCCACGTCCAGACAACTCTTGCCCCGGCCGGCGCCCGTTCGAAAGAGGTGCTTCCAGATCAGAAAGCTCCCCTGCGTGGGCGCGAAGACGCCAGGGTCGCACACAATTTCAGGGAACGGCAACGGAAAGAGCGCCCTCCCGTCCTCGTCCGCCCATGGACCCGGGACGACGGCATCATCCTTTCTGCTTCCGGGCGCCCGGGATGTCCGCGGCTGTACCCGCATTCGACCCGGCCGGGTGCAAGCCAGCGTTTTCCTGGCTTCGTTGATGTGATCCGGCGTGACGCCGCAGCACCCGCCAACGATCTGCGCGCCTTCTTCGCGCCAGGCGCCGGCCAGCGCGGCAAAGCGCCGGGGTCCCACGTTTTCGTCAGCTTTCCAGCCCGGGTCCAGGTAACGCCCCAGATTCGGGTACACGCCCAGCGGCAGATCCGTAAAATCCCTGAGCCACGAGATCATCCCCGGTACGTGTTCCACCGGCAGGCAATTGATCAACAAGGCGCCAATTCCCATCCGCTGGAACCGGCCGGCCAGTCTGCCGAAATAGTCACCCTCCGGTCCGCCCCAGTGCTGTCCGTGTACGCCGCACAGACCCTTTCTGCAGCGCCGGAAGCTCAGCCATACCGGAACACCCGTCTGAATCATCATTTCGATTGCCGGAAGCGTAAGGTCCTCCCGAAGGATTGACATTGTCTCCATCAATACAAGGTCGGGCGGATCGTCTGCAAACACCCTTGTCAGCAGTTGTAAACGCTCCAGCCGCTGGGCCGTTTCGATGTCTCCGTTAACGCTGAACGCAACGGCACATTCGTCTTCCCTGCCCAACTCCTGGCGCGCCTGGCGAGCCAGACCGAGCCCGCGTCGCGCTACGTCCATCCAATGCGATATCCCCGCTTCCGGGATCGGCCTTTCCTCTTCAATCCCGTGCCCCTCGAGAATTCCCCAGGTATTGGTTGAAATGACGTCACATCCGACTTCAACGAATCGCCGGTGCACATCCAGTACCTTGTAGGGTTCGTGGTACAGTGCCCACGTACCCCAAAGGCTGTGATCGCTTATGGCGTGATCCTGAAGCCCCAGGCGGTCCAGTTCAGTGGCAACACCGCCATCCAGAATCACACAACGGTCCTCGACAATGGATTGCCGGATGCGAAGGTATGCTTTCGAGAAGATGCCGACCATGCGGGTTCCGCTCCGATGCGCCGGAAGCCCGGCCATCCGTCGACTGTTCCAGTTCGCCCGCAACGACAGTGAAAATTACGATGAGGACCCATCCCATGGTGGTGACGCGCGAATGGACCAACTCCGCCAAAGATAGCCCGGAACGGCCGAATGCACAAATGCAATTCTCACAACCTTCACGTCGCCGACAACCTGCAGGACCATCGCTGAATTCGATAATCACCCTGATTCCTCGGATGTTTGTACACGAAAAATCCCGGTGTTCCGAACCGGGATTCAAAGGCCAAACTCCATTCGTCATTTTCAGGGTACGTAAAGCCGACTATACGTACGTGGATAAAGACAATTTGACTACGGATACCCAGGATACATCAGGTTATTGTACGTGAACTGAAAAAGCGTCCTATTGGACGTCTCTTGCACCCGGATTCGGGAGTCCTGGTCGGGTTGCCGCGTTGGCTGTTTCGTTTGAATCGGGGCTAATTCAGCGAACATGCACCGGGGCCTCTGGGGTCTCCGCAGGTTCCGCATGGTCCAGGGACCGCACTCGCATCGGTTTGACCACTGCCGCCGCTTACCGCAAACACCGATAGCTGCTTTTTGAGATCGCTGCTGCCGCAGGAAGGGCAGTCTGGTTCCTGGCCGCCCTGGATGAGCGTCTCGAAGGGATGACGGCAGTTGCTGCAGATGAATTCGAATATAGGCATCGCCTTCTCCTTGTTATATGACCCGTTCCGGGTGCGCGTACAGGTTGAACCCCTTCTGTCGAACGAAACCCGCGAGGGTAATACCCACGTCGGATGCAAGATCGACCGCAAGAGAGCTGGCCGCTGAGACGCTTGCGACAACGGGTATGCGAGCGACCGCCGCTTTCTGCACGATCTCAAAACTGGCTCTGCCGCTTACGGCCAGCAGGACGGCTCCCGCCGGCGCACCGACCAACCGGTCGAACAGCAGGGCCCCTACGGACTTATCCACGGCGTTATGGCGGCCAACATCCTCCGAGCACACAAGCGCACGCCCATCCCGATCGAACGCGGCGGCGGCGTGTACGCCACCTGTATGGGAGAATGTGGGCTGGATCCGTCCCATCCCGTCGATCGATTCGATGAGCAATTCTGCCGCAATCTTCGGCCCGGGCGGCAACACGGAACAGCGCGCCACCAGGTCTGCAACGTCCTGTCTGCCACAGACGCCGCACGCCGACGTGGTGAGTGTGCCGCGCCGGCTGGCACTCACACGATCGATATCAAGACTGTGGCCGGGCGCGGGGAGCACGTCGATGGCGTTGCCGTATCCTTCAGTCCCCGGTCGTCCGCAGTGAAAGACCCTCCCGACGTCCTCGACCGACGCGATGATCCCTTCCGAGAACAGAAAACCCACCGCCAGCCGCGCATCTTCTCCCGGCGAACGCATGGTAACGGCAACCGGATCCCCCGCAACGCGGATCTCCAGGGGTTCTTCTACTGCGAGTTCGTCGTGGATCGAACGCGGCGGACAGCTGTCATCCATCCTCGAAACCACGCGATGTGTAATCCCCGGATTCAACTTTATCCTCAGGGTGTATGTGGTTCCGCCACAATCGCTTCAATGCGAACCGGACACACCTTCAATTCGGCAGTCTCCGTGACCGGATCGTAGCCGGATCCTGTTAACACGTTCACCGGAACATCATTGAAACCAAAACTCGCGAACACGGTGCCTCGCGGCGACTGGCGGGTCGCTTTCACCTTGATCTTTATGGATCCCCGCGCGCTCGACATCTGACACCAGCCATCGTCTGAAAGACCCCATGCCGCCACGTCCGACGGATGCACCTCCAGCGTCTCTTCGCACAGAAAATAGTCCATGCCTGCCGCCCGGCCGGTCTGAGTCCGCGTATGGTAGGCATGCAACCTGCGTCCGGTCGTGAGCCATACCGGAAAGTCGTCGCTGACGGTCTCCGCAGGATTGCGATAGCGATGCTTCGTGAAGATTCCCCGGCCATTTTCAAACTCGATCTGGTGCAACGTCGGCGTGCCCGGATGACCGGCTTCCGGGACCGGCCAATGATACCGGCCGTGCTTGATCCGGTCCCAATCCAACCCTTCGTATATTGGGGACACGCTGCACAGTTCGTTGAACACGTCTTCAGCGGAAGCGTATTCGAATCCGGGCGTTCCCATCCGTTTCGCGATCTCGCTTATGATCCACCAGTCAGGACGGGCTTCTCCCGGAGCCGGGACCGCGGCACGCAACCGCTGGACGCGTCGTTCCGTATTCGTACACGTCCCGTCTGTTTCCCCCCATGCCGTTGCCGGCAGCACCACGTCGGCAAGTTCCGCGGTTTCGGTCAGGAAAATGTCGATCACCACCAGGTGGTCCAGGCTCTGCAATGCGTGCGTGCAATGCACGCGGTCCGGATCGGACACGACCGTGTTCTCCCCGTCGATCAGCATAGCGCGGATCCGGTCGCCGCATTGGTTCAAAGCCGCCACCTTCGTAATCCCCGTTTCCGCTTCCAGACGCTGTCCGTAGAGCCTCGAGAATTTCTCTGCATTCTCCGTGTCGTCGCACGGCTGGAACCCGGGGAATTTATCCGGAATGGCTCCTGAATCGCCCGCGCCCTGGATGTTGTTCTGGCCGCGCATCGGATTGATCCCCGTGCCTTCCCGCCCCACGTTCCCCGTCATCAGGGCCAGATTACAGAGGCATTGGACATTGTCCACACCGCAGATATGCTCGGTTATTCCCAGCGTATAGTAAATCGCCCCCCGGTCCGCCTTGCCGTACCAGATCGCGGCGAGTTCGATATCCTTCGCCGGCACTCCTGTAATCCGCTCAGCCCATTCAGGAGGATACTCCTTGACATGCTCAATGAACTCTTCAGACTTCACCGTCCGGCTATTGACAAAGTCGCTGTCGATCAACCCTTCCCGCGCAATGACATGAGCCATTGCCAGCAGGAGAGCCACATCCGATCCGACCCGCAGCGGCAGAAAGAGATCCGCCATCTCCGCCAGCGGAATGCGCCTTGGATCTGCAACGATCAGCTTTGCGCCGCCCCGTATTGCTTTCTTCAGTCGCGTGGCGGCCACCGGATGACACTCGGTCATGTTCGTCCCGATGCAGAAGAACACATCGGGCTTGTCCATATCGACCAGCGGATTCGACATCGCGCCCCTTCCGATCGTGGCTGCCAGACCGGCAACCGTAGGGGCGTGTCAGGCACGGCTGCAATTGTCTATGTAATTGGTACCGAATCCGGCGCGGATGAATTTCCCCATCACGTACGCAGCCTCGGTAGGCGCCCGACCCGACGCCACTCCGTACGCGCTGAATTTCCCGTGATTCGCTCTCGCATCGCTGAATCCCCGAGCCGCGCGATCCAGGGCCTCGTCCCAATTCGCTTCGTGCAGCCTGCCGTCTTCGCGTCGCACAAGCGGCGCCTTCAGGCGATCGCGGTGGTGCACGAAGTCGAACGCAAACTGTCCCTTGACACAAAGCGCACCCTGGTTCGCGGGGCCGTCCATCGCGGGCTGGATGCCCACGATTCTCTCCTTCCGGGTCATCAGGTCCACGGAACACCCCACCCCGCAATACGGGCAGATTGTGCGTGTCTTTTCTATTTTTCCCGATTCGCCGGAGGCCCGCAACGCCTTCTTGTCGGCAAGCGCGCCCGTGGGACAGGTCTGAATGCACTGCCCGCAGAACGTACAGGACGATTCCTTCAGCAGGCCGTCGAATTCGGTTACGATCTGCGTATCGAATCCGCGGCCCATCACGCTGATCGCATCGTCTCCCTCCTGCTCGGAGCACACACGGACGCAGCGGTAGCAGGAGATACATTTGTCGTAGTCCCTCAACAGAAACGGATTGTCGTCCTCCACCTTGCTGCGTCCGGAATGAGAACCGTTAAACCTGCCGGTCCGCGCGCCGTATCGATCCACAAGCGTGGAGAGTTCCTGCGAGGCATACCCGCTGAGGGGGTCCACGTCGATCCCGGGGTTTTCCGACGCCACCATCTCCAGCAACACCTTTCGATACTTCCGTATCGCATCCGTCTCCGATCGAACGACCATCCCCGGCGTTGCGGGCGTCGTGCAGGAAGCCACGGGAGTCCGGGCGCCTTCCACATCCACCACGCAGAGGCGGCAACTTCCGAAAGGTTCCAGCCGAGCGTCATAACACAGGGTCGGCACAGATTTCGAGTGCCTCTGCGCAACGTCGAAGACGGTTTCTCCGTCGGAGTACGAGACCGTCTCGCCGTCAAGGGTTATCGTAGCCGTTTTGGCTCTTTCCCCGTCTTCGACCATTACGCACCGCCTTCCCGCGTACGTGCGTTGTACCCACACCGGAACGGACTACTGCCGCGAAACGTGCCCTTCGACCTGATCCGGAAAATACTTCATCAGGCTTTCCGTCACCAGAGGCGCCGCAGTTCCCAGGCCGCACGCGCTGGTGGCCATCATGGTCTGGCCGATATCATGCACTTCGGCCCGCCACTGCCCCACCTGCCCCGGTCCGCCAACACCGCTCAGCCGCTCGACCAACCGGCGGGTGCCAATGCGGCACGGGAAACACTTGCCGCAGGACTCGTCCGCGAAAAAGGCCATCGCGGTGTGGGCAACCTCAACCATGTCCCTGCTGTCGTCAAATACGATGATGCCCCCCGCGCCCAGAAACGACCCGTATCCCCGCAGACTGGGCTCGTCGAGAGTCGCTTCCAGCGCTTCGCCGGCAATAAAGCCACCCGACAGTCCCGCCATGGTGACGGCTTGGATACTCCGGCCAACGGGGGCGCCGCCGCCCCAATCGCAAAGCAGTGTTCTCAGCGGCAGGCCGAAGGGGACTTCGTAGTTACCCGGATTCTCGATATCGCCCGACAGACTGATGACTTTGGTGCCTGGCTGACCGTTCAACCCGAGATTCCGGTACCACTCCGCGCCCTTTCGAATGATCTGAGGTACGGCAACCAGCGTTTCAACGTTATTCACCGCCGTCGGCAGGTTCTCGAATCCGTGTGTAACGGGATAGGGCGGCCGGTTTCTCGGAAACGGATGCCTGCCCTCCAGGCTGTTCAGTAACGATCCCTCCTCGCCGCAAACATACGCCCCCCCGCCTCGACGGATATGTACCTGAAAGTCGAGACCCGACCCCAGTATACCATCGCCAATCAAGCCGGCGGCCTCCGCTTCTTCGATGGCGCGATCCAGAATGCTCAGCGTTTGCGGGTATTCGTATCGCAGGTAGATGAACCCGCGCGTGGCGCCGGTTGCGTACGCGGCGATGACCATGCCCTCCAGCACCGCGTGAGGATCATAGTCCAGCAGGGCCCGATCCTTGAAGCACCCGGGTTCTCCTTCATCGGCGTTGCAGACAACCGTTTTCGGACCACTCGCGGCTTCAGAAACCGCCTCCCACTTTGGTCCCGTGGGAAAGCCCGCGCCTCCGCGGCCTGTCAGCCCGCTTTCCGTGACCCGTTCCACGACATCAGCGGGCTTCATCTGGGCAATTGCTCTCTTCAGTCCTTCGTACCCGCGTGTCGCGCAATACCCTTCGAGATTCGAGCGGTTCGGCGCACGAATATGACGAAAGACGCACTCTTCCCGTTCGCCCGGGTTTTCCGCTGGCAGGGGTGTCGGGACTTCCCTGAGGCGACGGGCATTCGTCCCCACCAGGACCCGGCGGTTCTGAATCACAGGTACCGGTTCGTCACACCTGCCCGGGCAGGCCATTGGGACGCCGTCCAACGCGTCGCACAACTCCTGCGCGCCACGAAGCGCGCATATGGGGCCGGTGCAAACCCGGAATTCGTCAAGTCCGCCCGGCTTGCGGGAGATGTGGTGGTAGAACGTTACGGTGCCGAACAAGTCTGCCAGTGGCGTCTTCAACCCGGTGGCAATCGACCGGATGGCCTCATCTGAGACATATCCATCCCGATCGTGGAACGCGTGCAACAACGGCAACAGAGGCGCGGGTTCGTCCTTCCAGCGTCGAACCAGTTCGGCGTCCGAAGGGTCCGCCATTGCACACTCCCTGTCGATGCCAACTTTTCAGGAAACCGGCGCCTGCCGGCGACCGGCCAGCAAGGGTAGCGCTTGTTGTGGTTCGGGATAATATAGACAAGATAAATGTAGCTGTCAAGGCGGGTTACGGCAGGTCGGATCTCGAAAACCAGCTGCGGATTTTGCGTCGACCCTGTAATGCGGAGAGGCAATGCCGGTCGCGACGCCGCTGGCGACGGAGTCGTTCACAAAGGACTTGGAAACCTTCAATCCGGAAATTACAATTGTGGATAAACGGGGTCCCCGGCTTCGGTACCCGGCGTTCGCCGGCCGATGCCGTTCAACTTCCTTCAACGTCGTTCCAGGAGGTTCAGGTGAACCTACGCGGTACGAACTGGCCGACTTCCGAGGACGAGGAAGTCTACTGGCTGAAGGTTCGCGCAGGCTATATGATCGACGACGATGAGGTCTATCTCAACACCGGATCCGTTGGCGTGCAACCCAGACCGGTTTTCGAGAAGATGATCGCGGTCCTGAAGGACGTGGAACGCAGCCCCATCCGGAATCGGGCGAAACATTCGGACGCCGTGGACGAGAGCCGCGTCCGGTTGGGCGAATTTATCAACGCCCAACCGGAGGACGTGGCATTCACCTGCAATATTACTGTATCCATCAATATGGTTGTTAACGGTCTGGACTGGCGGCCCGGTGATGAGATTCTGGCTTCAAACCATGAGTACGGCGCAATCGACCATTGCCTTCATCAGGCGGAACGACGGTACGGGATTGTGGTCAGGCGCGCAAGAATCCCACCGGAGGCCGACAATCCCGATACAATACTGGGTGCATTCGAATCTGAATTTACCGTTCGCACCCGCCTGGTACTTTGTAGCCACATCTTTACCCGTACGGGTCTGATAACGCCAATCGGAGCGTTGACCCGCCTCGCCCACCGGCGTGGCGCGATGATTGCGGTAGACGGCGCCCACGCACCGGGTATGATCCCTCTGAACCTGGATGCCCTTGAATGTGACTTTTACGGCGGCAACTGCCACAAGTGGCTGTGCGCGCCCAAGGGTACGGGGTTCCTTTACGCCGCGCCACACGCGCAGGAGCGCTTGAATCCCATCATTGTGAGCTGGGGATACAGCCGCTCGGGGCCGAAACGGTGCGGGGACGGATCGCTCCGGATCAACGACCGTCCGTTTATGTGGGGAATCGAGAACTGGGGAACCCGGGATCAGGCCGGTTTTATCGCGGTTGGCGAAGCCGTGGATTTCCAGGAGCGGATCGGAAAACGCCGGATTCTGCGCAGAGGCCGGGCACTCGCTGCCTACCTGAGGGAAGGGTTGGAGGCAACGGGCTGGGCGAGACTTCTCACACCGTGCAGGCCCGGCATGTCCGGTTCAATCTCGGCATTCCAGGTGACTGGTTTCGAACACCTCGACCTGTATGAGCGATACCGGATAACCGTACCGACGCAACGAGTCAATGGCGCCCACTGGATCCGGGTGTCTACCCACATTTGCAACGGTTATGACCACGTCGACCGGCTTATCGAGGCCCTGTACGAACTACGAAACGGTTGAGTTTTAAAACGGAGCGTGGTCGGCAGACGTCAACTCCGCGCCCCGGTACATTGCGTATGGTTTGACGATACCGCAATGGCCGTGTCCAAACCGTCTGTTCGACCTCGCACCTTCACCGCCAAACCGCTGCGGTGTCGGCATTGACAACTGCGTTTCCAGTGCGATCCGCTGGCCGACACCGACCTTCAGACAATGCCGGGATTTCCGCTCACGGATCGTCGTACCCTGTAGCGGACGTGGCCGGACGTGGTGTTTTCGCGCCGTCGAAAGCTGAGAATGCGAATTGGGATAATTCGTGTAAGTGTCTAAAATTCAATAAAATAGACGAAATTATATATAACTGTATAAATAACAAACAATTACAGGAATTTCCGTGCCTTCTGACCCAGATTCCGTTTGGCGAAAATTCGTGTAACTTCTAGTAAATTTTTTTCTTGCGGCAATCGTCACTTTGGTTCTATATTGTATTTCGGCTCAATCGTGTATGCCAAACGGGAGGAGAAAATGACCACAACCAAAAAGGACCTGGCGCTCGAAATCTCAGAACGCCTGGGCGTTAAGAAGCAACTCGCCTACGAGGTTGTAGATACGCTCTTCAAGGCTATGCGCGAGAGCCTCATTTCCGGTGACCGCATCGAGATTCGCGGCTTCGGCGTACTTGGCGTAAAAGACACCAAGCCCAAGCCTGCCGCACGGAACCCCCGGACCGGAGAAATCGTCTATGTGCCCGCACGAAAAAAGAGCTATTTTAAAGCAGGCGTTCTCATCAAGAAGGCACTCCACCAGCCGCTGGACTCAACGACGCAGGCAGAATCCGAACCACTTCACCGGTGACAGGACCCCCGGCCGGTTGAACCTACAACCCCGGGTTCGATCGCCACGGGAATCTGTAAACACGGGGACGCAACAGAAGTCTC
Source organism: Candidatus Latescibacterota bacterium (assembly GCA_965116875.1). Taxonomy (GTDB): domain Bacteria; phylum Latescibacterota; class UBA2968; order UBA2968; genus JAAXHE01. Next base: position 4,657,991 of record OZ220733.1, on the reverse strand, counting down.
ACACCGAACGCCGCAAGCGGAGCGCATGAGACGCCACTCCGCTTTTTTGTTTGACCAAAATCAACAGATCGTGACGTTTGTGTACGGGCAGCCACCGGGTACCGGTCCTTTACAGGGGCGTATCGGGGCCTTCGCGCTTCATTCACCCTTGCCTGTCCGGAGGCAGTCCGGTCGACTTGCGCTTCGCGCCCGGCGTACCTGCTCCTCGGGGCAGGACACTAGTGAAATACCACCATCTTTAGCTCGGTCATCTCCTCCACCGCGTACTTTGGTCCTTCCTTGCCCATCCCGCTGTCTTTCAATCCGCCGTAAGGCATCAGGTCCGCCCGCCATTGAGGACCCCAATTCACCATGATATTCCCCGATTGAACCCTGTTTACGAACTGCATTGCGTGGTCCAGGTTCTCCGTGAACAATGCGGCCGACAAACCGTAATTGGTGTCGTTGGCAGAGGAAATGGCCTCGTCGATTGTTTCAAATCGGGTCAGTCCGACGGCCGGACCAAAGAGTTCGTCGCAGGAGATCCGCATTTTGGGATCGACGTCCGCCACCACCGTTGGCGCGTGCAATGTGCCGTCCCGGTCTCCGCCCACGATTATCCTTGCACCGCCGTCCCTGGCCTCGCGTATCCAGGCGCCAACCCGCTCGGCATCTCTTTCACGGATCATCGGTCCCATGGCAACCGACTCATCCAGCTGATTGCCGGTTTTCATGGCCTCCACCTGAGGCTTGAGTACGTCAATGAAATCCTCGTATACGTCCTTGTTGACCATGACACGCTGCGCCGAAATGCACACCTGCCCGGCGTTGGCAAACCCGGTCGCGGTCGTGGCGGCCGCCACCTTGTCCAGATCGGCGTCGGGCATTACGATTAACGGGGAATTGGACCCCAGCTCCATTGTCACTTTCTTCAGTCCAGCTGTCCTGCAAATCTGTTCACCCACGTCCCTGCTGCCTGTGAAGGAGATCTTGCGGACCCGGGAATCCGACGAGAGCAGGTCGCCGATTTCGCCTCCGGGCCCCGTGATGCACTGCACGGCTTCGGCCGGCGCGCCTGCATCCAGAAGAACATCCACAAGCTTTATGGCGGAAAGTGGGGTGTCGGTGGCCGGTTTAATGATAACCGAATTTCCGGCAGCCAGTGCAGGTCCTACCTTGTGGCAGACCAGATTCAGAGGAAAATTGAAGGGCGTTATGGCCACGACAACGCCACATGGTACTCGAACGGTAAATCCGAACTTGCCCTCCGCACCGGCCGCGCCATCCAGCGGGATGGTCTCGCCGTAGAGTCGTTTTGCCTCTTCGGCCGACAGTGTCATCGTATCGACGGACCGTGCGGCCTCCCCGCGCCCTTCGGAAATGACCTTTCCCTCTTCGGCCGAAATGGTCTGCCCGAAATCCTCCTGGCGGTCCGCCATCAATTCAGCAGCGCGGTGCAGAATACGATACCGTTCATGGGCCGGCATCGCCGCCATGATTTCGGCGCCCCTGGCCGCGGTTGCAAGAGCGGCCTGTACGTCCCCGCTGTCGGCGCGAGGTACCGTATCGATTACCGAGCCGTCGTACGGGTTCAGCACGTCGATTTTCTCGTCCTTGTCCATCCAGCCGGAATTGACGAACATCTTCATGATCTTGCCTCCTGCGAAATGACAGCTGAGTCGGGTCCAGGCCGCTTTTCAACGGTCCACGGCCGGCGCGTACACTACTATGTTCTCTTTATTACAACCAGGCTGATATCGTCATGAGGTTGGCCGAAGTCGAGTACGTCCACCTTGATGGCTTCGAATATTCCGTGGGCCGAGAGCCCCTTGACCCCGCGGAGAATGTCCTCGAGCCGATCGGGGAAATATTCGTCGTCGCCCCGGCGATGGTCTGCCAGCCCGTCCGTATACAGCAGCAAAATGTCGCCAGAGCCCCGCAACGTCCACTCGTTGATCTCATATTTTTTCTTGAAGCCAAGCACACTCTGAATCGCCTGCCTGTCTATATCTTCCTGTGACGGCAAAGTACCGATAGGAGGAAAATTCACAAACAGTTCCTCGCTGATATCCATTATTCGGTTCTGCAAATTGGAGAAAACGATCGGCATGGGATGGGCAGCAGAGAGAAATCTGAAGGTGTCGTCCTCGCTGATCTCTCCATAAATCATCGTCAGAAACTTGCTCACGCTGGAAGAATTGTAGATCCGGGTATTCAGATTCTCGAACAGTTTCTCGGTGATTGTACCGAACTGGTCCAACTCGTAGATAGCGCCCAGCAAGAAAGCCTCGTGCAGCATTCCTGCCAGCATCGCGTCCGTTATCTGATGTCCGGATACGTCCACGAGGGCGACTCCGGCCATCCGCTGGCATCTCCTCAGATTCGCCGCTACGGTTCCACGTCCTTCTTCCTCCGCCTTTCGTATCCGGGCTTCGAGATCGTACCGCTTTTTGAAATCCACGTAGATGATATGGTCACCGCCGATCAGGCCGTCAAGCGGAATCGTCTCACCGTAAATGTCGATTCCCTTCAACGCCGGAATCTCACCCGAAGGCGGCTTGATATGCTTGACGATTTCCTGAAAATTCTGCAATTCGCCAGTAAGCCGGTGCAGAGACTTGATGACATCGATCGACGCTTCTTCCATGAACGAACTCCAGACGTACAAGGATCCTCGGAAATCGCGTTCCGATGAAGATACGAAAAGTCTCTTGTCGAAACAACAGCAGAACGGCAATAACGTGAAAGAGGGACATCCGTTGAACACCGGTTGTCCCTCCTGGATGCGACCGTGGTATCCGGCTCAGCTTTCAGCTTCTTCCTCGACTTCCGCTTGACCGTTGGACGTCAGGTATTCATACGCCTTGTTCAGGACCAGGATCGCCTTTGGAATGTCGTTCACCCTCAGGCTGCTGGAACGTTGCCACTCGCCCTGCTTGTCCCGGTAGCTTCTCTGGAACGAAACCGTACGGACGTTGAAGCTGTCCTTGCCGCGACTGTATTCGTTATCGAATACGGAAGCGCTGCATGAACCGTGTCTGAACGTGATCTCTGGCTGTGCCATGGTTTCCACCTCCTTTCCTCGGTTGTTCCCGTTCCCGCTGCAACGATCCGACCGACGTTGCACGGCAATGAGCCTTTGTTGCCGCGAGAATGGACTCCTGCACACATTTGAGCGTCCCGCACGCCGACGCCTGCACCAATCCGTGTTCGGACATGGTCGGGCGTACTGGCGGGTCATTTAATCAGAACCACGCGCATGGTGCGGGCGCGCGGTCCGTTTCGCAGGCGAATCAGGTATATGCCCGTTCCAACCGATCGCCCCAGGTGGTCGCGTCCGTCCCACACGAGATGATGGTAACCCGCGACGGCCGCAATCGAAAACCGTCTGACGGGTTGCCCGAGAACATTGTAGACCGTCAGGTCCGCCGGATCGCCGGCGCTGTGAAACCCGATGGTCGTGTGTACATTGAACGGGTTCGGAAACGGGCGCTCCGGGTAGGCATCCGGATTATCTGCAGAGAATGCCATGGAGTCGGAAAATGCGGTGTCCGCCAGAGGCGTCGCCCTTCCAGGCGAAAACGGCAGATTCGAAACGCTGTTGTGCGGTAGCCATTCACCGGCCGTGTGCGGGTCGGGCACCAGTGACGCGCCAATCTCGCCCTTCGCGTATCGCACGTCCACCAGCGTATCCGGGCCTGCCGCCACGATCAGCAGGATCCTGTCCTCGGCATCCAGCCCGTCCCCGATCCGGCCTCCCGCTGAAAAACTGCCGATTGCGCCCCCGTGCGTCCCCCTGCCGAACAGGATGAATCGCCCGCCACCTTCCAGGACCGAACCCCCGGGGAACATAAACGGCGTTCCGTCGTCGTCGCCAAGCGTCCAGCCCGACAGATCCACCGCGAACCCGGCGGTATTGAGCAATTCGATGAATTGATCTCCATACCGGTCTGTCGTTCCATCTCCACTCACGTCTGTTATTGGATCGGCCAGAATCTCGTCGACTGCGACGAGCGGACGAGGCCGTACCGTAATCGGGAATGTCAGGATAAGACTTTCGGCGCCGTTTCGGCTCATGGATACCCGAATCACACGCGGGCCCTCGTCTCCGCGCCGGGGGCGCCATACGAGAGATTCGCCCGTGTCGTCCAGAACAGGTCCTCCGTCTACCTGGGTCTGAAACCCTTCGCTGGTATTCAATGACATCCTCCAGGTCAAGCCAACGTAGGCAACGCTGTCTCGGAGGCCTGCCGGTTGAAGGCCGGGAACTGCGACGTTTATGGTGAACGACTGTTCGGTCGTGTCGCCCTGGTCCGTGGCCGTGATGACGACCGGCCAGGATCCGGCATGCTCCGGCATACCCTTCAGATCTGTTTCCGTCCAATTCAGCCACGCAGGCCGCCGCGGCACCGAAATGGACACAGGGTCCCCTTCGGGGTCTACAGCCGCCGGCGTATAAACATAAGTTAGACCTCGTATGGCCAGCGTATCAGGTTTTGAGATGAATATGGGGGGACGATTGTATGGAGGATTCTCGCCGCCGTCGATCCTGGGATGAACCCGGACGAGCGCTCTGGAGGTGATGTGTCCGAGTCTCGCATGCACTACCGTCTCCCCCGGCGCGCCGCCGCGTAACCGCGTTGCCGGTTCGAGCCGTGCGACAGCAGAGTCCTCGACGCCCCACTTCAGGTAGTCCGTGACAACGGTTACGGTATCCGAATCGAAGATACCGTTTGCGGTTAGGGCGTGGCTGGATCCTGAATATATGACCAGCGTGTCGGGAACGATATGGATGGCAACCAGCATCGGCGCAGCACGGCCGGGCGAGGTCAAGCCTGCGAACGGCAACTGATCATGCCGTTGCAGCGTGGCGTCCTCGCGGCGGACCAGCGAGACGCCGTCGGGCGCCGCGCCATAGCTGATGATGTCGATCGTGTCCGCACCGCCGGGCGACAAAAACACAACTGTGTCGCCCGAATTCGAGAGGCCGTCGCCGATCCGACCGTCATCCACAAGTCCGCTTTCCGGAAACGCTGACGTCGATCCGCCGCCGAACAGGACCAGGAAACCGCCGGGAGGCATCATCGTACCGGCTGGAAACTCAAAAAGACGATCCATCGGCGTGTCGTCGTCTCCCAGCCTGCACCCGTCGAGGCGGGCCGTGTCGGATCGGGGATTCCAGAGTTCCACAAACTCGTCCTGGAATCCATGTCGTTCGCCGTCGGCATTCGTGTCGCCGGCTGCCCCGGAGGCGGGATCCGCGAGGATTTCACTGATGATCACACCCGCCGGAACCGCCGCCGCGGGACTTCCGTCCCTCTTTTCCCCGTCATCCGGTCCCACATCCTTCCCGACGACAGCACCCTTCTCAGAGGGCAACCCGGGAGAATAGATCCCTCGTCCGGGAGGAGTCTCGTGGGGGACCCAATCGGCGCCGTTCCACACCAGCGACTGGTCGATATCTCCCTCTATGGTGTATTCTGCCCTGGCGAGCGTATCGTTCAAAACGGGATCGATCAGCAGAATCACATCGGACTTGTCGGTCAAACCGTTACCGATACTGCCGTCATCCACGAATACCTGGCCGTCGATTCCTCTCGGCCGACCGCCACCGAACAAAACGGCGCGTTCTCCGGGATGAAGTCTGGTGAAACCGGGAAACCTGAATTGCCTGCGTGCCGAAACATCATCGTCGCTCAACCGCCAGTCCGATATCCAGACGGCGTCGGGCCCATTGTTCAGAATTTCGACGAATTCGTCGGACTGGCTTTCTCGCGTTCCGTCGCCGTTCGCGTCTCCATTCAGGCCGGAAGGCGGGTCCGCCAGAATCTCGACAATTGCAATACGCGGACGCGGTTCGACCCACACGTCAAATTGCCTTACAGCCTTCTCCCCGGAGCCGCTCACCGCAGTCTGCCAGAAGCGAAAGCGGCCTTCCTGTTCAGGCCTCCATGAGATTTCGCCGGTAGCAGGGTCCCACACGACGCCGTGAACCTGGGATTCCAGATGCACGTATCCCCCATCCAGATTGCGAATGCTGGGTGTGAATCGACAAAGTGCGCCAACCCGGCACCACGATGGCGGGGCGTCCAGAAACTCCGGCCGAGGGGTTTTCGCGGTTTTCACGGGGGCCGGGGGCTTCGGGTGCGGCCGACCCGGCGAGATGGTCCCGCCGTCCGGCAAGTCGGCATGCGGGGAGTAAACGCCCTCGGCGAACCGCACCACGGACCGGTTCAGATCCCCTGTTACCCGAAAGTCGGCCACGGCAACCGTATCGTCCGCGACGGGATCGACGAGCAACACACGGTCCCCCTTATTGGTCAATCCATTGCCGATGCTGCCGTCGTCGACAAACACAGGTCCGGCGAAACCTTGTGGATTACCGCCACCAAACAGGACCGCGCGCATTCCCGGCGCAAGCGTCAGACCGTCGGGAAAGTGAAATCTCCCTCCCGACCCGACGTCGTCGTCGCTCAGCCACCATCCGCCGATCGTTACCGGCTTCGAGTCGACATTCCATATTTCAACAAACTCGTCCGCCTTGCCGTCCCTCATCCCGTCCCGATTGGCGTCGCCGTCCGGACCGGGCGCCGGATCCGCCAGCACTTCGTCGATTACCACCCGGGCCTCGAAACGGATTGTGGACCCGAGATCCACCGTCGTATCGCCGGGTGTGACTTCGATACGTTCTTTCACATCGGGGGCGCGACCGGGTGAAAACAGGGCGCCGTCACCTGGTAATTCGCTATGGAGCAGAAAGGGACCCCGCCCTTGCGGGTGGCGCACGATCGATTGATTCCGGTCCCCCGTCTTTCCCTCGTAAGTCGCAGTCGCCACTGTATCTGTCGCAGATGGATTGATCAGATAGACAGTGTCGCCCCCGTTTCTCAGGCCCCCGCCGATTGTTCCATCGTCCACGAACACAAGCCCTGGAATACCTGCGGGAGAACCACCGCCGAAGAGAACCAGTCGATGACCGGGTTTCAATTCTGTGTTTTCAGGAAACGTGAACCTGGATCCGGGCGTTGCCCCCGCGTCGCTCAGTTGCCAGCCGTCCAGCCTGACCGCCCTGAATCCGATATTGAGCAGTTCCACGAATTCGTCCTGACTGTGGTGGCGGGTCCCGTCGCCGTTGGCGTCGCCCTGCTCGCCCGTCGGCGGGTCTGCGAGAATCTCCTGAATGACGACGACTTCACGAACGCCTTCCCCAACGAGCGGAATTTTCAGTACGCCACTGCCGGTTTCGACGGACAGATTTCCGGAATAGATTTCGAGGTCCTCGGGTTTAAATCGGACCGCCAGGCTCGTAGCCAGGTCCGGCGGCAAAACGATGGCTGTGCCTGTTGTGAGACTGTCCGTCAAATGGAACGCGTTCGCGTCGATGCTGACTGAAATCACGACCAGGTTGCCCGGGCCTCCATTTGCGACAGCGACGCTATCCAGGACGGAAGTCCCTGTTCGTACCGGACCGAAGCGGAGTGTATCCGGTGTGACGACGGCCTGTGCCCGCAGTCCTGTCGGGTCAGTGACGAGGAACACGAGGAACACAAGGAAAAACACGAGGACCTGCTTCACAAATCTCTCCTTCCAGAGGCGCCAACACGTCGTACCGGCCGATGCAATCCGTATGCCAATTGTGAAATAACGACATAACTTATTTTTTATCAATATTTTAAATTATAAAATCTCCCGATCTGCTATGCCCGGGTTGAATACAATTTTCAGTAAGGGTGATTAGAGTTGAAACCTCGCTGGGGACAAAAAAATCCCCGGCTGGGGTGCAGCCGGGAAAATGAAAACGTTCACGCTTGTCTGTTGTGCCTGCCTTGGGGCGGCGACCGGAAAGCCCGTCGGCGCGGAATTCCTCCTGCCTGGGTTCAGCGCGGCGGAAAGACACCTGTGCCGATCGCCCTTCATCACCCCAAACGGGATTCCCCTTGACACCGCGGAAACCGCACGCGATTATACGCGGTACGGTCGGTGTTTCTCCTTTCAGCGCCTGCCGGCCGCTCTCTTCACCGCGTCAACAGTTCCAATTGATCTCGATCGTCCTTGCCTTGAAGGAGACCAGGATGCCCCAATACGTCATCCTGCCGGACAAATTCAATGAACAACTCGACGTCCCCAACGCACCCGAACGGCTCGGCGAGGCGCTCGACGTCGCACGAAAAATCACCGACGCGGGCGTTTCCCTGCTGCCGAATCCGGATCATGCCGCCATTTTCGTCGATCCCCCGCATCTCCTCTCCGGCCCATTGAAACGCATTGGTTACATCGCCGGCTGGGACACCCGTTGCTATCCGTCTCCGGTTGACGGGCACGACTACATAAATGTACCCTCCGGGTTGCCCGAGGACAGCCCTGCTCGAGGCAAGGGGTGGTTTGACTACGTCGCAGTCGTCCATCCCGTGGACGAGGCTGCCCGGGACCATATGCTTGCCCAGGGTCACGGTAATCCATTCGTACACCACATGACCTGGGGTATCGTGCCGCCGTTACGGGATGATGAAGACGACTTCGGGTACGCGGGGAAGGTGATTCCCTATCTTGCGAGGATACGAGAGACCATCGGGGAGGCCCTGGACGAATCGCCGGGAGCGCTGGTCATGGCGCTGCCGCAATCCGTATGTGCCGATGCCCGCTTGAGGGCATGTCTTCCGGAATGGACCGGCGGATTGGATCCCGTCGAATATCAGGTCGAGCCGATGCAGGGCGGAGGTTTTCTGCTGCAGTTTTTCGTCCTGACCGGAGGAAGGATCGAGGTCGCACTCCGATCGGGCACACGCCAGACATTCAATCCAATGAGTGTTCACAAGATCTCAAAGGATGAAATCAGCGCGGTTCAATCCGGCGGGTAGTCGGTTCGGGTCGCGGCACGTCCAACCATACGCACGAACAATAAACAACCGGCGGAATCGATCGCATTTGCCAATCTACACTCTGATTCCGCCGGTCGTTAACTTATGAACGCGTGGACCTTCCACCCTCAGAAACTGTATTAAAATCCCAAGCGGTCTTCGCGCCTGCCTGCGCAGCGTACTGCGCTGCAGGCAGGCCGGTCGGCGTTGGTCGAACCCACCCGTCCTACGAGATCGAAGCTGCGCTTGCTCGCCTCACATCAGCGGATTTTCCCGCCGGCGCTGCGCGCCCCTCGCGCCTCATAACCGCCATTTTTCGCTCCCGCTCGGGAACCCACCGGTAATTTTCAGACAGCTTCTCAGATTGACTTCCTGTACCTGGCGGGATTGATATTCAACTGATCTCTATACTTGGCAACCGTACGGCGGGCAATGGCGATACCTTCACTTTTCAGCAAATCAGCGATTTTCTGATCACTCAAAGGCTTTCTGGTGTTCTCCTCCGCAATCAACCTGGAGATCTTCTGTTTTACGCTCCTTGCGGCGATGTCTTCGCCATCGCTGCGGGCCAGTCCGCCGTCGAAGAAGTATTTCAATTCGAACACACCGTGCGGCGTCTGCACGTATTTCCCGTTGCTCACCCGGCTGATCGTTGAAACGTGCATATCCACCCGGTCCGCGACCTCCTGAAGCACCATGGGTTTGAGAAAGCCAACTCCCTTGTCGAAGAATGCGCGTTGATTGTCGACAATACACCGCATGACCTTCAGCATTGTCGTGCGGCGCTGGTTAATCGCGCTGATGAACCAGCGGGCGGAATTGAGGCGATCCACGACGAATTTCCTGGCCTGACTCCCGGGTTCTCCGGACTTGCTGAGCAGCGTTCTGTATGCGGGGCTGACCCGCAGGACAGGAAGATTGCGGTCGATCAGCGATACGACATACTCGTCGCCCACCTTCTGTACCTCGAGATCGGGCACAACCAGATTGTGATTGATACGGCTTTCCCTGTAAATCATCGGCTTGGGGTTAAGGCCCGATATCACGCTTTCGGCGTGGGCAATCGCCGCCCGGTCCACGCCGAGTGCCCGACCGATCTTCATATACCGACGGTTCACCAGATCGTCCCAATAGCCCCGTACGATGCCCATTGCAAGAGAATCCTCCAGCCCCTGCTCACGAAGCTGGATCGCCAGGCACTCCTGGAGATCCCTTGCGCCCACGCCTGGCGGATCGAACGTCTGGATCACCTCCAGGATCCGCTCCACGGATTCCGGCTCACACCCAAGAACCGCGACGATATCCTCAATCTGTGCCTGCAAGAAGCCGTCTTCGTCGATGTTGCCGATGATGTACTCGCCGATCTTCCGTTCACCGGCGTCCAGATCCGTAAGCGAGAGCTGGGCGCGCAGTTCGGCCTCCAATGATTCCTGCCCGGGACCGTCGTACTCCCACTCTTCCGCATTGGGATCGAACTCATGCCTCGGCACGGTATACCCGGCATCGTTCAGGAACTCGTTCCACTGATTCTCGTCCATCCGTCCGTCGGCCGATGCCGTCTCGTCAAATTCCAGGTCCGGCGGATCCGTATCGTCAGCTTCCTTCCGCCCGGCATCGATATCGACCGATTCCGCGCCTTCCGACTCCATCCCCCATTCCTCGTCTTCGCGACCTGTCTCTTCCGATACCTCCAGGAGTGGATTGGTCTGTAACTCCTGCTGAATCAGCTGTTCCAGTTCGAGCGAGGGCATCTGCAGCAGCCGCAACGACTGAATGAGCTGTGGCGCCAGCTTCTGCTGGAGGGAAACGGTCTGGGTCAGTTGAATCATAGGCCTTTACGGATCCCATGAAAGACGTACGAATGGGGACCGGGCGGAACCTTCGGCGGGTTAATCGCGCGAAAGGGAAATGCCGTCAAGCCGCATTTCATCAGGTTGAGTTTGACATGGACAATGCCCGATGGAAAGGCGTCATTGTCCGTTCAACCCGTGTTCGCCATTCCATCCACTTCGTGGAAATAATAAGGAAAACAGAACCGGGTGACAATCCCTATCTCGGGTCAGTCCAATCGAAATCTGTCCCCAAGGTAAACGCGCCGCACTTCCGGATTTTCCGCCAGTTCAGTCGGGCTGCCGGAGGTCAGGATCTTTCCGTCGGAGAGAATATAGGATCTGTCGGTAATCGCCAGGGTTTCGCGAACATTGTGATCCGTAATGAGGAGTCCGATACGCCGGTCTTTCAGCGCGCGGACGATGGCCTGGATATCTTCGACGGCCTTTGGATCGATGCCGGCAAAGGGCTCGTCAAGCAGGAGGAATCGGGGACGCCTTGCCAGCGCGCGCGTAATCTCCAGTCTGCGGGCTTCACCGCCCGAAAGTCCGTCCGCCCTGCGAGTCGCGAGACTCGTGAGTCCCAGTTCGTCCAGAAGCGCCTCCAAACGGGCCTCCTGTTCCATGCGTGACAGATGAAGGGTTTCCAGCACAGCGAGGATATTTTGCTTCACGGTCAGTTTTCTGAAAACGGAGGGTTCCTGGGCCAGATAGCCGATGCCTTTCCGTGCCCGAACGTACATCGGCATACCTGTTATTTCCTCGTCTCCGAGGAAAATCTCGCCCTGCTTGCACGGAATCAGGCCCACAATCAGGTGAAACGTGGTCGTTTTTCCGGCGCCATTCGGACCCAGAAGACCCACCACCTCTCCCGGATTCACCTCGAGGCAAACGCCGTCCACCACCCGCCGGCGCTGGTATGCTTTAACCAGGTCTCGTGTCCTCAGTATCACTGCGAATCTCCGGATTCCGCCGGCTTGTATCGGCCGCGAACCCCTCCCTCCGCGTGAACGTCAGTGAGCCTGCCGCCGTCGAACGTCAGTTTCACGGAGTCGCCCGAAAGCCGGATATCTCCGGTCTTTTCGGTTTCAGATCGATGGGTGCACCGGGCAGTTTCCGTGATCAGGACCTCACGTACGGCACCTTCTTCGAAGCCAATCGCAATTGAACCGCCCGAAATCCGACTGACCGCAGTGCTATCCGACGAGACATACGCACCGATGCCCTCCTCTTGAACCGTCAGGCTGTCCAGGTTCCCGTCCACAAGGTCCATGCAGATTCGACCGCCCCTGAGGTCCACGCTGGCGCCATCGCGCGTGGTCAACGTCGCTGAAGCCTCCCCGGACGCATCGATCGTGACGATCCGGCCCTCTGCCATGCCCAGCACAACCGAATCGGCCTGAACCTCCTGCCCGCCTTTCATTTCCGCCAGCACCGCCCGCTTTTGCAGCCGTGCGGCGCCGATCAGGACGACTTTTTCCAGCAAATTGCCACCCGCGCCGTGCACGTGCATCCGTTCGGCGTTCGATGTCACCGAGTCGGCCCGCGTTGCATTGTTCTGGATCCACGCAGCGGAAGTCCCGCCGCCCAGCTCCAGCCTGTCCGCCGGCCTGAAATAGCGTCCACGCGGAGCCCGTGCCCGCATCCCGGCGTGTTCCATGCGGACCCGGCCTGAAAATCGCAGGCGATCCCCAAGATCGGCGAAACGCATCGAATCCGCGCGAACGTCTAGCGAATCTTCCGGTGTTTCGGGTACGCGTACGGCCTGAACGCCGCCCGATCCGGAACCTGAGTCCGCCAGCACGTGATACGTCATTGCAGGTGCACGAAACGAAATCCGTTTCCGGCTGTAGATCAGTGTAACTGCGCCCTCGGCCTCCAGCAGGTTTGCCATTTTTCGGTACGTCACGCGCCTGGCATAAAGCAGCCGGTCCTGTTCAATGACCCGAACTCCGCCCCGAAAGCTGGCCAGTTCGCTTCGAGGATGATACGTCAGGGCATCGGCTACCAGCGTTCTGGCGGAATCCCGATATGTAACCCGGCCAAAGAACCTCGCCCGCGACAGTGCGCCATGGGGAATCCACAGGCGCGCCGAATCCGCATTCACGCTGAACGCACGTTCCGTGTTCCGGTAGGATACGCCGCCCGCTTCAATCCGCAAAACGCCCGCATCCCGCAGAATGGTTTCGCTACGGTCGGCACGGATCAGTTCTGTTGCGTCAACAGGATGTGCCGCCGCCTGAAGACACCACAGTAAAAGCCGGGAGAAGAACATACAAGAGGAAGGAAAGGCGACGATTGCAGGTAGACAGAAAGTTACCGGAGGGAATCCGCCCCGCCCAGTCGCGTTGAAACCTGACGCATCCTCCACCACGTGAGATCTGAAGATGCCTCGAACCCTTCACCGGTTTCCTCGCCATCGGGCCGCCGGAGGGTCATCCGCCCGTTTCCCGTAATCATTTCGGTCTCGCGGTTCCAGCGTAGTGTATCGGTCTCCATGCGGGTTCCGTTGGCAGCGATCACGACCACGTCTCCGATGACCACCATATCCCCGGATTCTTCGTGAATCTCCGCCTGTCGCGCCGTCAATTCCGACACTCGCTTCCGCCCGGAACCGTTGAAAAAGGAAACAGTCACACCGCTATCGAGGAGGCCTGTAAATGTCCGATCGAATTTCCTGTAATGTCCAGCCGTGACTTCGGCGCGTTTGCGGCCGTTCCGCGTAACAACCGTGTTCCATCCCCATGCCTCCTGGTCCGGAGGTGTTGGGACGGCAGCCTGATTGGATGGGGGCCCGGACGACGGCGAACAGCCTGCCGCGAGTAAAAAGAACAGGCAAACCCTGTACGAATACGAAACCGGTGACGTTCGGCCCGGCTTCATGTCTCCAACTCGATCTGCAAGGAATCCTCCCGGCCCGCTCCGGTATAGCGAATGGACGCGTTGATGAGGCCGTAAAACAGGGGCGCTGGACGTTCCAGCCGGGACTTGAATTCCGGATGTGACTGGGTTGCAATGAAATATGGATGATTGGGCAGTTCCACGAATTCCATCAACTTGGTGCCGTCTTCCCTGCGATGGAATCCTGAAAACACCAGCCCGTACTCCTCCAACAGGTCCACGTATTTTGGGGCGACTTCATAACGGTGCCGATGCCGCTCAACCACTGCATTCTCGCTGGGCAGGATCACACCACACCTGAACATCTGATCGGGAAGCTGCCGCAGTTGCTGGATTCTCCATGAATCCTCCTCCAGCCGGCCGGTTTGTTCGTAGAGATCCAGTACACGGGATTCCCGTCTCAATACGGCGGCGTACCCTCCCAGCCTCATTGTACCGCCGTACCGGTTTTCTTCGATGATCTGCCGCTGCGCGTACTGGATATCGATTACCGCGTGGGGTGTATCGGGATCCATCTCGACGGAGTTCGCGTCCCCCAATCCGGCGACGCTGCGGGAGTATTCAACCACGACCATCTGCAGCCCGTAGCACAGGCCAAGGAACGGGACCTGATTCTCCCTGGCGTAGCGAACGGCATTTATAGCGCCCTCAGCGCCCCCTTCCCCAAAGGCTCCCGGTACGATAATGCCGTGATATCCGTCAAGCACCTCCTCGACGTCGTGGTGCTCGAGGCGGGTGGAGTCGATCCAGTCGATCTCAACCTTCGTATCCAACAGTGCGCCGGCGTGTTCCAGTGACTGATTGACGGAGATATATGAATCCTGGAATTCATAGTCCCCGATTCCCACGTATTTGCCCACCATGGCCACGCGCACGCGTTCCCTGGGAGCACGAATCATTTCAAGCAGTTCACACCAGCGATTCCAGTCCGGCGTATTTTTCGGAGCCAGGCCCAACTCATCGAGTATCTTCTCGCCCAATCGGTCCTTTTCATATTCCAGCGGTACCTGATAAATGCTGTCGACGTCGGGCGCCGAAATAATCCGGTCCGCCGAGATATTCGCCGAGATCTCGATTTTTCGCTTCCGCACGTCGTCCAGTGCTTCCACGGCGCGGCAAATGATAAAGTCCGCGAATATCCCGTTCTCGCTCAAAGACCGGATCGCATGCTGAGTGGGCTTGGTTTTCATCTCCCCTACGTGGCCGGGTACCGGAAGGTAGGTGACCAGCACGTAGATGACGTTTTCCTCGCCGACTTCCCGCTCGAGGCTCTTCATTGCAAACAGAAAGGGCCGGTTTTCATCGTCGCCGATCGTTCCGCCAATCTCTACCAGCGCGATATCGAATCCCTTCGCTGAATCCGTAATTCGCTGTTTGATTTCATCGGTGATATGGGGAATCGGCTGAACGGTCTTACCCAGATATTCTCCGCGACGTTCCCGCTCGATCACGGTATGGTAGATCTGTCCGGTGGTCAGGTTGTTGGTCCGCGGAAGATCGATTCCCAGGAATCTCTCGTAGTTCCCGAGGTCGAGATCGATTTCGCCGCCGTCGTCGGTTACCCACACCTCTCCGTGTTCCGTCGGACGCAGGGTACCTGCGTCGTAATTGAGGTATGGATCGATTTTTATGCCCGTTGCCTTGTATCCGTGCTGCTGCAGAATTTTTCCGATGGACGCCGTGGCCAGGCCCTTGCCCACACCGCTCATGACACCACCGGCGACGACGATGTATTTGGGTCCGTTGTAATCTCTCCGCTTGACCATCCGTCCTCCACGTGCCCCACAAAGCAACGGCGGCGTTGACAAACCCGCCGCCGAGTCCTATTCGATGACTTTCGGAACCCTGAAATGCCCGTAACCTGAACTCGGCGCATTCGAAAGCGCCTCCGCCTGCGACAGAGATGCAACGGGCGTATCCTCGCGAAACACGTTACTGACCGGCAGTACATGGGACGTTGGCTCAACGGCGGTCGTGTTCAGTTTCTCGAGAGCAGCCGCATAGTCGAGCATCTGATTCAGGTCGGCCACCAGCCGTCTTTCCTCAGCCGCGTCGAACCTCAGCCGGGCAAGTTGCGCAACCTTTCGGACGTCTTCCTGCGTAATTGACACAAAAAAACCCATGAAAATGGATTGAGGTTACATCCGGACTTCACTGTGATGCTAATATGTGCCAAATCAGACACGAAATCAAGAAGATTCTGGCAATGGAGGCGCCCTGCCGGACGTCCGTACGACTCAGAGTCATCCCGGTTGGAGTCCGGCGAAACGGACGACCACCTTTTTTGTGATACCATTCTGAAAGGAAACCGTGATTTTCGTATCGGGACCGCTTCCCGTCCGGTCCAGAATGTGCCCCCGTCCCCAGGTAGGATGGAGAACGGCGGCGCCCGCTTCCAGGGGGAACGGGTCGTCGACATTCAATTCGTCCGTGGGCCTGGATGCCGGCGAAACCTCCTGAACGACGGCGCCCGCCTCGACGGGGACAGGGCCGTGGTCATTCAGTCTCTTCGTCGACCTTGATGTCTGAGAAACCTCTCGAACGGCTCCGTCACGAACGATCAGACCATCCGGTATCTCCCGCAGGAATCTGGATTCGGCATTGACCGTCGCTCCTCCGTAACGCCGGCGCTGCTGGGCGCAGGTCAAATGGAGCCGGTCCTGCGCTCTCGTGACGCCCACGTAGAACAGCCGCCGTTCCTCCTCCACGGCCGCGTCTTCGGCAACCGGATCGTCCTGATCCCGCAGAATAGGGAACAAGCCTTCTTCCAGACCCGCAATAAACACCGCAGGAAACTCAAGCCCCTTGGCGCTGTGCAGCGTCATCAGCGTCACGGCATCGGCCTCTTCGCGCCACTGGTCGACGTCGGTGACCAGCGCGACCTCCCGCAGAAATGCCGACAGCGACGGGGTGTCCGAGCGTTGCGCGAAATCCTCGATGGCCACCAGCAGTTCCTGCACGTTCTCTGAGCGGGAGACGGTCTCGGCCGGCGTCAAATCCTCAAGTGTCTGCAGATATCCGGTCTCCTCGACGACGTTGGCCGCCAGAAGGTGGGCAGAATCAACCTCCAGCCGGCTCCGGAACCCTTCGATCATGCCGTGAAACTCAACCATCGCGCGTCTCGCGCGTGCGGTCAGGCCGTCGACGGCATTGGCGCGAGACAACGCTTCGTAGGGTGCAATGCCCTCGCCCGTTGCGAAGGAAACCAGTTTTTCGAGCGAGGTCTGGCCGATTCCGCGGCGCGGTGTATTGACAATCCGGTAAAGACTGACTGAATCGCTGGGATTCACGATCAGCCTCAGGTAAGCGAGCACATCCTTGACTTCCTGGCGTTCGTAGAATCGAACGCCCCCCACGATCACGTACGGAATCGCCCGGTATCGCAGCCCGTCTTCCAGTGCACGGGATTGCGCGTTCGTTCGATACAATACGGCGATTTCACCGTAGTTGTATTGCGTTCTCAATCGCTTCAATTCACGAGCGATCCGCCGGGCCTCGTCCCCTTCGTCCGAGCATCGAAACAACTGAATCGGTTCTCCGCGATCCCGATTCGTCCAGAGTTCTTTCCCCTTCCGCCCGAGATTGTTGCGAATCACCGCGTTTCCCGCGTCGAGAATCACCTGTGACGACCTGTAGTTCTGCTCGAGACGGATGACGCATGCATCCGGAAAATCCCGCTCGAAATTCAGGATATTTCCCAGGTCCGCGCCACGCCAGGCATAGATGCTCTGGTCGTCGTCGCCAACCACGAAGATGCGGCCGTGTTCCTCCGCCAGCATACGCGCAAAGAGGTACTGCGGCCGGTTGGTATCCTGATACTCGTCGATCAGACAGTGTTCAAACCGGTTCCGGTACCGTGTCAGGACTTCCGGATCGTCCCGAAAGACCTGCACGGTCAACATCAGCAGATCGTCGAAATCCACCGCGTTATTCTGTTGCAGCGCTGATTGGTACTGCCGGTAGATCCGGGCGACCTGCTGCTCGTTAAAGGAACCGGCGCGGTTGGCGAAAGAGACCGGGTCGACCATCCGGCTTTTCTCGGAACTGATCCGGGCGCGAACCCGCCTTGGAGGAAATTGTCGCTCGGATATCTCCTGATCCCGAATCACCTGTCGCAACAACGCAAGCTGATCTGCCGCGTCGTAAATTGCAAAATTGGAGTCCAGGCCGGCGGACCCGGACTCCCTCCGCAGGATGCGCGCACACAGGGAGTGGAACGTCCCCAGCCACATGCCCCCGGTGTTGCGGTTCAACAGTTTTTCCACGCGCCCATTCATCTCACCCGCAGCCTTGTTGGTGAACGTCATGGCCAGGATCGCGCCCGGATGGACGCCGCAGGCCTCAATCAGGTATGCAAGTCGGTGGGTGAGCACACGCGTCTTGCCGGATCCGGCCCCCGCCAGCACCAGGACCGGTCGTTCCACAGTGCACACCGCCTCCCGCTGCTGTTCGTTCAGACTGTCCAGTATCGCGAGCATTCTCCCGGTATCCGTTTTCAACGCGTCCCCGACCTCCGCCAGCTGCGTCTTCTGGCCAATCTGGTCTTTCGCTTCGCTTCATTGTGTTCGCTTGCGGTTCTGCTGAACACGTGCGACCCGTCTCCCTTCGCCACGAAATAGAGATAGTTGACGTCCGCAGGGTAAAGCGCCGCCCTCAGCGACGCGGCCCCCGGGTTCATCACCGGACCCGGCGGCAGCCCGCGGTGGCGATAGGTGTTGTAGGGAGAGTCGATCTTGTAGTCCCTGTAAAACAGCCTGCGGGGTCCGTTCTCGATGACATATTGAACCGTGGGATCGGCCTGCAGGTACATTTCTTGCCTGAGCCGGTTGTGATACACCGCTGAGATCGTCGCGCGTTCCCTGTCCAGCAGCGCTTCTCCTTCAATGATGGATGCAAGCGTGACGACTTCATGCACGGAAAGATCCATTTGACGCGCTTGTTCCGCCATTTTGCTGTCAAAAACCGTGAAGAAATGCCGTACCAGCAAACGGATAACCTGCTCTTCGCCCATAGCCAGCGGAATCTGATATGTTTCCGGAAACAGGTACCCTTCAAGGTTTTCCGCGGCGACACCCAACCTGCGGCAATAACCCGGATCGGACGCGAGTCGACGCATTTTCTCGATGTCCAGATTCAGTTCCGCCGCCAGGAGCGAGAGGGTCCGGGCGAGGGTCATACCTTCAGGGAGGGTCACACTCCGGAACTCGTCACTCGAAAAGCCGAGGTTTTCGAGAACTTCCCACGTACTCAGGTTTTCGGGGAACCGATGTATGCCGGCCTTGAGGCGTCTGCTGGTTCCGTCGAACAGTGATAACAGGACCAGTAGCCGGGGACTTCTGATTACTCCTTCCCGGTGCAGCAACTCTCCGATCTGCATTACCGTCATTCCCTTCGGGATGACCACATCCTTTGCTCCGGATCCCGTGGGCCGGTTCAAGGTAAGAATCACCAGCATCAGGCCTGCAACGCCAACGCCGAAGAGCGCGAATATGGAGCGAACAATCGTCGCCCCGGTTCTGTACGGTTGCCTGGACCGGTGGCCATCCGACTCGCTCGACGCAAGGCTGTGTTTGTCCCGGGGCCGCATCAGGGTTCCGCCGAATCCTGCGCATGCAGGTAGTTGTTCAGGAGTAAGACCGCAGCCATTCGATCCAGAGTTCCCTCTTTGTTTCGTTCCCTGAGACCGGTCTCGCGCAACGTGCGGCGCGCTGCAACCGTGGTAAGCCGCTCATCCCAGAGGCGAACAGGCAGGCCGGTCGTACGATTCAACGCGGCGGCGAACGATTCGGCCGCTTCGGCCATGGGACCCCTGCTGCCGTCCATATTGAGCGGCAGACCCACGAGAAGCTGCCCTGCCCCGACTTCCGCGGCCACCTGAGCCACGGAATCGATGGCGGAACGTCGTGATTCCTCCCGTACAGTCGGCAGTCCGCGCGCGGCCAATCCCAGTTCGTCGGAAACCGCCAACCCCACACGCCGCCGGCCGTAGTCTACCGCGAGAATTCGGATTCCATTGCGCATGAATGAAAAAAAGGCGAAACATGCGGCACGGCTCACGGGAATTTCCCGGTGCCTGCCCGCCATATTCCGCTTGAGGTTACCCGACCTTCAGCCATCCTGCCTGTACAGGTCCTTGAGGCGATGCCGTTTGTTCATTACCTCACGATGAATATGAACCAGGCGTTCCCTGGCCTCCTGATTTCCGGACCGTGCGTGTACAAGCATCGACTCGACCAGTTCTTCCAGTTCGTGAATGTGTACCTTCAACGCCTGTCGGTTATCCTGGATCATCGTTTGGGTTTCTGTCCGTTCCGCCCCGGTGTCTGCGGCCGGTCGTGTGTTGTATAAAGTGACTGAATATAACCCGTCTCCGGATCCTCCGCCGGGCGCCCCCACAGGTTCCTGGCAACCGAGGAAAATCTCGCACGCAACGTCTGCTTCCTGTCCTTGAGACAAAGACGTCGAATCGCCTTTCTCGACGTTCGCTCAGGCACTTCACGCACAAAGTCGGCAGCGCTCATGCCCTGCCGGTGGGCGTGTTCCATAAGATTCGAAAACGCCTCGGCATCGACCGGGTCCTCGAGACGCGCCAATATCCGATCGTCTTCAAGATATCCGTCTGGTCGTTGGGACATCCAACTCCTCCCGATCTCTCATAGCATCCGGGGGAGACCAAAACGCGACGTTCTTACAGCGAATCAAGCTGATACTGTACACCCGTCGAGCAAGATCGACGGTTCAGCGAATGGCCGCCGTTCGATCAAATAGTATGGCATTCCGGGACTGATGTCAACCTTTTTGCCCACCGCGACCCGGTTGGTTCCTGAAACGGATGGGAAGCCTCACCCCGAAGCCGGGTTCGCTGCCGGGTGCGACACTTCCATCCGCGATTTCAGGCTGCCCGTTCACCCAGTCGATCCACGGTCTGCCCGACTCGGCCAGTGGATTGGGATCTATGGACGCGATCGCGTGGAGCGCCCATATTTCGCTTCCACGGTGCGGGCAGACCCTGATTCCGTGGCGCTCACCCATCTTGTAGATCTTCAGCAACTCCGTAAGTCCGCCGCACCAGGTAACGTCCGGTTGTACGATCGCGTGCAGGCGATCCCTCATCAGAACTTCGAAAGCGTCCGCCGTGTATTCATGTTCCCCGCCCGCGATTGGAATCGGGCTCCGGTCGCGCAACTTCCCGTATCCTTCCAGATCCTCCGGCGGCAAGGGTTCCTCGAGCCAGTCAAGATTGCACCCCTGCAATGCGTCGATCAACCGCAGCGCCGCTTCGACGTCCAGATTCATCGCCGCGTCCGCCATCAGGCGAACGTCTGGCCCCAGGACCTCCCTCGCTCGCCGAATGGGAACAACCACGTCCGCGATATTGCGGTTCGGCTTCAGCCCCACGTGAAACTTGAGCGCCCTGAACCCCTTCGCACCCGACCGGATCACTTCTTCGGCGGAGAATCCCGTCATATAACACGGCACCGCATCCGTCGGCGACACGATGTCGCCCGCCAGCACCCCTGTGATCGGTTTTCTTTCCCGTTTTCCCCTCAGATCCCACAATGCCAGATCCACGCCGCTGACCGCCATTACCGCAATGCCCTTCCGGCCGTACGGACGCGTAGCCCGATACATATCGTCCCAGAGGTCTTCGACCCGCGTGGCGTCGCTGCCGAGCAGAAGCCGGCGCAGTTCGGTTTGAATAACGTGAATGCCCGCCGCACCGCCGCCCCCGACGCCATAGCCCGTCAGCCCGTCTTCCGTCTCTACGCTGACGGCGATCTGACCCATCGAAGTCCGCCAGTCGTTCGGACTTCCGGCCGATGTCGGCTGGGTCGCCGTGACCGACGTAATACGCACTTCCCGTTCCATCCTATCGGCATTCATACCCGCGTCCGACACGCTGCCGGATGCCCTCCGAACACAAGCCCGTACCTCAGGGGAAACATTCGGTCAGCCCGGCTTTCCGGTAAGCGTAGATCTTTGACAGTTCGCCCGCTACGAACAGACGAATCACGATTGCTCCCCCGCCACGTTGGAATCGGCTAAAAAAAATGCCCCTGGCAGGACTCGAACCTGCGACCAACGGATTAGGAATCCGCTACTCTATCCTCTGAGCTACAGGGGCATAATAAACTCTGCTAACACGAAACCAGCGCCGTCACGTTTTCCCCCTTCAGCTTCGAGCGTCCGTCCAATGCCGTCAATTCGATCAGAAAGGAAATACCGAGAATCTGACCGCCCAGTCCTTTAACGAGACTGACAGCCGCCTCCATGGTTCCGCCCGTCGCCAGCAGGTCATCGAGTAGAAGCACACACTGCCCGGGCGCGACCGCGTCGGTATGGATTTCAATGCTGTCCGTGCCGTACTCCAGAACGTAGCTCGCCGAAGCCGTCTTCGAGGGCAACTTTCCGGTTTTTCTGATCGGTACGAATCCCGCACCCAGGTCCCTGGCTACGGCGGCGCCCAGAATGAAACCCCGGGACTCGATCCCGGCCACAACGGACACACCCTTATCTCGGAACGGGTCCGCAAGCCGCTGAACGGCGGTGTCGAGTGCCGCGGGATCCTTCAACAGGGTCGTTATATCTTTGAAGAGGATGCCCGGTTTTGGAAAATCGGGTACCTCACGGATGTATTTCAATAGATTCATTACGGGCCCCGCTTTCTACCATCGTATCTCAATTCCGGATCCCGGACCGGGAGAGGGTTCTGGTTGCGCGAACGGTTCCCGGACGTGGATTCGCCTGCGTGAGCTCAGACTTCCTCCTTGGTCGCGACCGCTTCCCACAGGATCTGAATCGGGTGCCGCGCGGTCCGTCCCGTGGCATGGTGAATCTGCTGTCTGCACGACAGCCCGGCAGCAGCGATTTCCGTCTCCGGCCCCGCCTGCCGGATGACCTTCAGAAGCCGGTCTTCGCCCATCTTCAGGGAAATGTCGTAGTGTTCCGCCTGATATCCAAATGCGCCGGCCATGCCGCAGCAGGCAGAATCGATGGCCGATGCAGAGTATCCCGGCGGTAGATTCAACACCTCGAGAGAAGGAGCGACACCCCAGAGCGCCTTCTGATGGCAGTGTCCGTGGACGAGTATCTCCTTCTTCAGGTCCGAAAAGGCCACCTGCAACTCGCCGCGTTCCGCCAGCAGGCTCAGATAGGATTCCAACGTATAGCACCGTTCGGAAACCTCCCTGACACGGGTATCCGTGTTGAGTTCAGGGTAGTCGTCCGTCAACATGGAAACGCAACTGGGTTCGAAGCCCACGATATCGTACCCCTGCGCAACGTACGCATGGAGGCGCCGTGTATTGAATGCCAGATTCTCCTTCACCTGTTCCATCAGGCCGCTGGACAGGAGCGGCCGGCCGCAGCACCGCTTCTCCGGAAGGATGACTTCATACCCCGCGGCCTCGAGAAAGCGTGTGGCCGAAATTCCGATGTCCGGTTCATTGAACGTGAGGTACGTGTCATTGAAAAGCACCACCTTGCGCTCACGCGGCCGCTTCTCGCGTCGGGCGAACCAGTCGGTGAACGTCTGCCGGGCGAATGGGGGCAGACCCCTTTTCGGCGCGATGCCGAGGATACGCATTCCCGCCCTCGCGAACCCGGTACCGGCGAACCAGTTGGACAGGGGCGCCAGGGCGCATCCGACACGGTTCAAGGTCTCGATATTGCCGAACAACCATTCCCGCAGCGGTCTTCCGTGCTTGCCGTAGAAATGCGCGAGAAATTCATACTTGATCTTGGCCATGTCCACGTTTGACGGACATTCCGACTTGCACGCCTTGCATTCCAGGCACAGATCCAGGATCTCGTAGACCCGCTCGTCGGCCAGGCCGCCCTCGAGTCCGCCGGATATGGCGGCCCGGAGCGCGTTTGCTCTTCCGCGGGTTGAATCGGCCTCGTCGAGCGTCGCCATGTACGAAGGACACATCGTCCCGTGAAGCTTCTTCCTGCATGCACCGACGCCGTTGCACATCTCCACCGCCCGATGGAATCCTCCGTCTGCCGAGAAATCGAAGTGGGTGCGCGGCTCCTGGGCCCTGTACGCGGGACCGAACCGCAGGTTTTCCGTCATCATGGGCGCGTCCACGATCTTCCCCGGATTCATCAACCCCTGCGGGTCGAACGCGTGCTTTATTTCCCGAAACGCATTGTACAGCGTGGAACCGAATACCCGCTCGTTCCAGCAGCTTCGTGCCAGACCGTCACCGTGCTCGCCACTCATCGCTCCGCCGTATCTCAGCACCAGTTCCCGTACGGCCTCCGCGATCCCGCGCATTTTAGACACGCCCGCCGCGGTCTTCAGGTTCACCATCGGTCGGATATGGAGCAGGCCCACGCTGGCATGCGCGTAGTAGCCGGCCGTGGTATCGTACTCTCGCACGATTCGCTCGAAGTCGCGGATATAATCCGGCAGCTTTTCCGGCGACACGGCGGAATCCTCGACGAATGCCACCGGCTTCGTATCCCCCTTGACGCCCATCAGCAAACCCAGGCCTGACTTACGCACGTTCCATACGTCAGCCTGTTCCCCGGCCGATACGGCCCGCCGAAAGCCATAGCCCAGACCATGTTCCGACATCGCGGCCTCAAGCGCGTCAAGCCGCGGCGTCAACACGTCGAGGGAATCACCGAAATATTCCACGATCAGTACCGCCCGGGGATCTCCTTCAACCCAGCCTCGCTGCCTGGACAGCGCGATCGACCCGCGGGTCTGCTCAAGAATCATGCGATCCACCAGCTCCACGGCCGCCGGACCGGTCTCGAGGATGGGCGCGACGGCAGCCATAGACTCGATGAGGTCCTGGAACTGTACGACGCCCAACACCCTGGCGCGAGGAAGCGGGATCACGCGCAGCCGGGCTTCCAGAACGGTGGCAAGGGTGCCCTCGGATCCAACGACCATACGGCACATATTGAACGGCTGCGGTTTCGTGAACTCATCGAGATTGTAGCCGCCCACGCGACGAAGGATCTTCGGGTACCGGCGATCGATTTCGGACCGATGGACCCGCGCAAGCCGCAGGACCTCCCGGTACGCCCCGCCTTCGAGATCCGTCTGTGCAGCCTTCCCGATCACTTCCGCTTCGGACAATTCCGTCAACAGGGTTTCCGTACCGTCCGCGAGAGCCACCTCGAGTTCGAGCACGTGGTCGATGGTCTTCCCGTAGATTACCGAATGCGCCCCCGCCGAATTGTTGCCGATCATTCCTCCGATCGTCGCGCGGCTGCTCGTGGCCACGTCCGGGGCGAATTGCAGACCGTATGGCTTCAGGAACGAATTCAATTCGTCCAGAACCACGCCGGGCTGTACACGCACCCATCCCTCCTCCTCGTTCAATTCCAGGACATTGTTCATGAATTTGGACAGATCCATAATCACGCCGGGGCCGACGCACTGTCCCGCAAGCGCCGTCCCCCCGCCGCGCGGCAATACCGGCACCCCGAATTCACGGGCAAGCCGAAGGACCCGCAGGACGTCCTGCCGATGTCTGGGCAGAACCACCCCCAACGGTTCAATCTGATACATGCTCGCATCGGTGCTGTACAGTATCCGGGAGGCCTTGTCGAATCGCACCTCTCCCGAAAGTTCCCGTTCAAGCTCCCCCAGCAGGTCCTTCATCAAATCTCCCTTGCGTCGTCCAGCGCCACCGGCGCCCTGACACGCACCAGCATCGGTTTGCAACTGTTACCGTCCGCGAAACCCCTGACGAAGCGACCATACCGGCGCGGACAAGGCGATAATGTAACCCATGCCGGCGGATACGTCAAGATCCGCGGCCCGGCGGGGCGGGAATGCCGCGAAATGGCTTGACGCGACCTGCCAATTGCGCTATCAATGAACCACTTTCTCAACTGAACCTCTACATAAGGAGATGATCGTGGTGGATGCCGGCTTCGGCGCACAGGACTTCACGCCCGATGAACCGTCAGACGGCTCTTTCCGGGTCTACGATCCGATTTCATTCCGCGCCCTGATCCTCCGGAAGGGGGATACCAACGTCACCTTCCTCGCCGGAGACTGTTTCAGCATCGAAGAGGATATCATGGTCCGCGTGAGGGAACGGGTAAAAGACATTGCATGGCTGAATCCCGATCACATCCTCCCCTGCGCATCCCACGTCGGTACCACGCCCATTCTCTTTCAATCCTATGTAAGCATTCCCTGCGAGGCGCTTAAATATTACGGCAGGGAGGATGATTTCGCGGACAATATGGCGGCTGCCATCCGTGCGGCCGCCGATGCAATGGCGCCCTCCCGTCTGGGCATGGGCGCCGGTTCCGCTCCCAACATCCTTTATAACCGGCGCTCATACGACCGGGACGGCAAGCTGGTCATGAGCAACTTCAAATTCCCCTACCCCCGTCCCGAACTCACCTATGCCGAAGTGGATGATAACGTGTACGTCATCCGAATTGACGATACGGAGGGCAAGCCGATCCACTGTGCGATTGTTTTCGGCTGTCACGCGCTTTGCAGCACGGACAAATACGGGCATATTTCCGCAGATTATCCGGGCGTCGTCCGCAATGTGGTGGAATCGGCGGGTGTCAACGCGTTGTTTCTTCCGGGCAGTATCGGAAACGTGGTGCCCGTAAGCCGCGCCGGACGTACTTACAGGCGCGTGGGCAACAGTGTAGGGGGCGCCGCGCTCTATGCGCTGGAACAGGCGTGCATGAACGGTTCAGACGATCTGCACGTCACACGGAAAACCATTCGGGTACCCACGTTTGCGCACAAGGACCCCGATGCCGTCGAGGCCGAACTCAAAGCGTCGCCGAACCGGTCGGACGGACTTCAACGATTTCAGGCCTACGGAAGCCGGCATTATGCGACGGGCAGGCGGTCTCTGGATTATACGGTAACGCGGGTCTCCGTGTCCGGTTTCAATATTGTCCATCTGCCTGGCGAAATCTTCGTAGAGACCGCGTCCGCGATCAGGTCGGCGGCGCGGGGTGCGCTCACGGTCGTCCTGTCGGGTCCAACCGCCGACGTCGGTTACCTGAGTACCTCCCGGGCCCACCGGGAAGGGGGCATGGAACCCAGATATGCCGGGCTTGCGGTGGACGGCGAGAGACGGGTCCGTGCCGCCGCGTGCGAACTCGTGACCGGTTGACTCCTGTCTGCAGGAGCGGCCGGTTTCCTGATTCGCGCTTTTTTTTTGCTGGCGCCTCCGTCGTCCCGGCGTAAGGCTTTTTTCTCATAGGCAAATTCCAATTCACATGGCCGGAAATGAAGGAAAGATCCCGGTCCGCTCGATGGAGAACCCATGCCGAATGTGATTTCTGCAGACCGGTTGGCGGTGAACGGGGGCACGCCCGTACGCGATCGGCTCACGAAACCGTGGCCTTCCTGGCCCGTCAATACAGAGTCGGAGTGGAAACGGGAAATCGAGCCGTCGCTTCGGGAAGTCTACCTTGAAAAGACAGAGGGGCTTCCGGCAAACAGGAGCGACCGGTTCGGTAACGCGTTCGCGGCCTATTGCGGCGCTCGCTACGGCCTGATGATGCCGCATGGTACCGACGCGATTTCCGCATCCATCGCGGGAGCGCTCGATCTCGACGGCCTCCGGGAAGGCGGGGAGATCATCATTCCGAACTATACGTTTATCGCTACGGCCAGCGCTGCCCTTTCGGTGCGCTGCAGGCTGGCGCTGGTGGATATCGACCCGGTGAGTTTTACGCTCGACCCGAATGCGGTGCAGGCGGCCATAACCGATCGGACAGTCGGCATTCTTCCCGTGCATCTGGGCGGGCACCCCGCGGATATGGACGCCCTGAACGCCATTGCGGACAAACACGGGCTGGCGGTCGTTGAAGATGCCGCCCAGGCCCACGGCGCCGAACATAACGGGCGGAAAGTCGGCCCGCTCGGCGACGTCGGCGCCTACAGCTTTCAGTCGAGCAAGAACCTGACGGCCGGCGAAGGAGGCTGTCTCGTCACCGACCAAGCGCACATCTACGAACGGGCGTGCGCGTTCAGGGACGTCGGCCGGCGGCCCGGAGGCGAACGCTGGGAATACCCGCGGCACGGATGGAATTACAGAACGTCCGAGTACCTCGCGTGCCTCCTTCTGGTCAGGCTCGAGAGCCTTCAGCTTCAGACCGAGGTTCGAAGCAGCAACGCGGCCTATCTGACCGGGGAACTGCGAAGAATCGGAGGCGTAACCCCGCCCCTGACCCGGCCCTGGGTCACGCGGCACGGGTACCATCTCTACATGACGCGTTACGACCCGGAGCAGTTCGGCGGTCGAAGCAGAGACGAATTCATCACGGCCCTGACCGCGGAAGGCATCGACTGCACCCCTGGCTACAGGAGACCGCTCACGGACGAGGGCGCCCTGAAGAGCGTCTCGCACACATATCCCGATACCGTCCGCAGGCTGCCTTGTCCGAACGTTGAAACCGTATGCAGGCACAGCGTATGGTTCTACCAGTCCATGCTCCTGGGCTCCCGGGACGACCTGGACGACATTGTGGAGGCCGTGGACAAGATCAAGCATGCGTTTACCCGCTGATTCCCTGCGTTGCGGACGACCCTGTTGCCTGCCTCCATCGTCGGTTACCCTTTCGGTTGACGTCATCCCGTCCGAAACCCGCAGATGAACCCAACAGGCGACGATATGAAGCGCGTATTGTTCCTCTGCACCGGAAACTCCTGCAGGAGCCAGATGGCGGAAGGCTTTCTCCGTCATCTCACGGGAGACCGGTTCGAGTCTTTCAGCGCAGGCACCCGCCCCACGCCCCTGAACCCGCTTGCGGTGAAGGCGATGGCGGAAGTCGGTATCGATATCTCCGGCCACCGGTCGAAGGGGCCGGATACCTTCGCGGACCCCCGGATGGACGTGGTCATCACCGTTTGCAACCGGGCAAATGAAAACTGCCCCGTCTACCCGGGCGCCACCCAACGTCTCCATTGGGAATTCGACGATCCGGCGGCATCAACCGGAACCGAAGCGGAGCGCATGACCGTCTTTCGGCGGGTCAGAGGCGAGATACGCGGCCGAATACGTGCGTTTCTCGATGCCGGCGGGCAATAAACCGGGGTCGCCCCCTCGAGCGGGGCGACCCCTTCGTACACCTTCCGGCTGAGACCGCAAGCGGGCTGTCGACCTTCAAGCCAGTTCACCGCCGCAACTGCTTCCGGCGCCGGCGGTGCAACCGTAACAATGGTCGGCGATACGGATCCTCCTGTCCACCAACCACTCCGGCGACACCTCCCACAGTTTCTTCGGCTGCCCGGACAGATGCATGTCCAGCATCTGGTTGAAGTCGCAGTCGTAGATATTGCCTTCCCAATCGACGCTCACGAGAAAACGACACATCAGGTTATCGATCGTCTGCGCGTTGAACTGATCCCGCAACGTCCGGGTGTAGCTGTCGTACTCCCCGCGACGCCTCAGATAGTCGTTAAACCGGCTGATCGGCATATTCGTTATTGTAAAGAGCCGATTGAAGGAAATGCCGTAGCGCTCGTCAAGTATCCGTTTATAGTCGGCCTCGAGTTCGTGCTGCGGCGGCGGGAGCGACGCTCCGACCGGATTGTATACAAGGTGAAGCCGCAGGTCCGAGTCCGGCTTTCCGTATCCGATTGCATTCAGACGTCTGAGCGCCTCGATGCTATCGAAGAATACGCCCTTTCCACGTTGCTGATCGACATTTTCCTCCAGGTAACACGGCAGTGAACAGACCAGTTCCACCTCGTGCTCACGGTAGAAGTCAGGCAGGTCTTCCAGGCCCGGCTCAAAAACCACGGTAAGGTTGCACCGTACCATCACGCTGCGACCAAGCCGCCGGACCTGTTTCACCAGATATCTGAAATCGGGGTTCACCTCCGGCGCTCCGCCCGTGATATCCACCAGGGGAATATCCGTGGCGGCGAGAAACGTCAGGATACCCCGCATCGTTTCCCGAGTCATCACTTCCGTCCGGTGGGGACCGGCATCCACGTGACAGTGCCTGCACGCCTGGTTGCACAGTTTCCCGACGTTGATCTGAAGCGTCTCCAGTGCCTCACGCCGCAGAACGACACCCTCGCGTCTCAGACGCGCTCCGAACGACAACGGTTCGGTGGGTGTTTCATCCTTTATACGGGGCTGAATCGCAAGCAGTTCCGGCGGCGCACCCATGGACTTCTCCTTTGCGTAAACGGCGGACGGGAAGTTTTCCTTCATTCATGTAGGGGTACCAATCGGACGGCAAGGCACGGCAATGTTGCCGAAGACCTGTCTCCTTGCGCCGTTTCGTACGTGAACGGAAAAATGTCCGACCGGACGACGCTACCACCCCGTTTCGGTGGGTTTTATCACGACGCCCGGTTGCAGTTTTTTTGAATTTGGGTTCACGAGTCAACGGATTGCATCCGGGTGCAGCGCAAGGTCGTTCAGCGTCCAATCGTACGGAAGGTATCTGATGGTGATCTGAGGGCGTGCGCGCAGATAGGCGCGATCTTCCTCGTCGAGATGGAGATTCAGATAGTCCGTAATGCGAACATGATCGACACGATACGTGCGTTTATACCATTCGGTGAAATCACTCCCGAACCAGTCGAGGATTTTTGAGAGTACGAGTGTCCCGCTGTTACGGTCCACCCTGACGTGCTGCGGATCGCGGA
The DNA here is from genome assembly GCA_965116875.1 of Candidatus Latescibacterota bacterium. Classification (GTDB taxonomy): domain Bacteria; phylum Latescibacterota; class UBA2968; order UBA2968; genus JAAXHE01. The sequence goes on along the minus strand of OZ220733.1, from coordinate 4,627,809 downwards.
TAAACTCCCGAACGGCGGCGTCCAGCTGATTTTCCAACCGGGCAGGCAAAAAGACTTCGGGTCTCAGCCGTGGACAGGATGCCGCGGCGCAGTTCAAGGCGGCGTGGATTCGTGGATCGCCGAATTTCTTGCGTATAATTTTGTGCTCGATGTCGTCAAGCGATCTGGACTTGCCGCCGACGACGTGGAACACCTTGAAGAATCCCGGCTGCGGATGGATGTTCTTGACGCTCGTCGCGGGATACGCATTGACCACCCCGGCGATGACAAGCGCGTTGTACGCGTTGATCCAGTATGCCAGCCTGTCTTCCCGCGAGGGAAACATCGCGGGGTGGCTCTCCGGGCTCGCCTCCCTGAGACGCGCCAGGATCATTCGGAGGTCGGTCGGCTCAGCCTTGATCCCTGCGTAGTCGACCCGGCCTCGCGAGTCCACGAACCTGCCCAGCATGCGGTTGAGAGGCCCAAAGTCGAACGGCGTCGCGTCTCCGCTCCCCACAGGCGCGGACCACAACGCAATCAGCAGTATAGCCACTGCAGCGTGACCGTGCGCCTTCAAGCCTGGTTTCCGTGTAGCGATCGGTTTGGCAGATTTCATTTTTCAGTAACCGGTCTCCCGTCTGACGCACCATCCAGCCGGTATCAAATCAGCCGGGATTCTCGTTAAAGAACGTGAGATACGGCTGCCCGGTTATTTCACGCTTCAGCAGGACCGCCAGTTCCAGAGCGTGATAGTCTCCCCACATCGAGGCTTCCCCGTTTGGCACGTTCTGACCTTCCCGGCGATGGTCCCATCCATTGGGCCGGTGATAAGTCGAATGCAGGATCAGCCCCTCGTGATTCGCATCGTCGGACAGGTACGGGGCGTCGAACAACGTTCGGGCGACCGTTAACGCGGCCCTCGTATACGTCGCGCCCGCCACGTCGCCAAGGTACCTGCCCAGCCGGTACAGTCCTTGTGCCGCAATCGCGGCCGCCGAACTGTCCACGGGCTCGAATTCATTGTACGGGTCCGCGGCCCGGCCCAGATAGTCTCCCATTTGAGTCAATCCCGGCGCCCCGGTATCCCAGTAAGGGATGCCGTCCGCCGCGGATGCGCCGTCAACGTAGTAGTCCGCCGCCGCCGTTGCCGCCCGGGTCATGAATTCCGTCACGCGGCCCCGGCCGCCGCACCCCGAAAGGTCTTCATCATCGACGACATCCAGATATTCCAGCAATTCTGAATATCCGGCGACGATCCAGGCGAGGCCCCGCGTCCACGTGGAAAAGGGAGAATATCCCTGTTGTGTGCCCGGACATCTGTAATTGCCGTCATCAACGTTGAAAATGGACTCGTGCGCCACCCGCCCCCTGATGTCGTACGAATCGCGGCCGTCGCCGTAATATACATTGAACCTGGCCGTGGTCTCCGCGTGTTCGATCATGCGATCGAGAAGCGAAATCGCCCGGTCGTTCTCCCCCATCAGGACGTGGCCCAATCCGTGCGCGAGTCCGAGGGATCGGCAGGTGCGAATCGTATCGGAAAACAGTGAATGGGCGCCGTTAAACGAGGGAATATACCCCTTTCCGTCCCGAATCGTCGTCCAGCGGGCCGCCTGCACCGCGCCGGACGCTTTAAGGGCAAGCTCGTAAAACTGCAGTTCCCAGGAATCGTCCGGGATGGCGCCTTCAAGCATCAGCCGCCTGAGATTTCCATACGTCGATACGTTGTTGAATCCGTGGTCGTGCACACCCATGTGGGTCAGATGCGGCGCCATACGTTCTACGGTTCCCCGGCGACCGATATCCAGAAACCGCTTCTCTCCAAGGGCATCGAACAGCAGGATCGAGCACCCGTATTGGAATCCCTGCGTCCATTCCGTCCAGCCCCGGGTGGCGTATTTCCCGTCTACCGTATAGACCGGCGCGCCGCGACGGGGATCCCACGTCTCGGATATGGACGTGACTTTGCCCCGTGCGAGTTCGAAACACCGGTCCAGTCCGGAACTCAGGTCCCTCGGGCAAATGGAAGGATCAATGCGCATTCCCTGTCCTGGCGACGCTTTTCGCCGTCCGGATCCCACGTTCTCGGTGCGATTCGTCCGTGCGCCGCGTGCCGTTACCGGAGCTTCTTCGCACTCATGACGATGCCTCTCGGCTCCGCTGTTTTTCGGAGGGAGATATGGAGATCCCGGGGGGTGTTACTGCCTCGTATAGACGAATACCGTGCCATCCATCGCAAAGAGCGTAAGTTCGTTATTGTCAATGGAGTACCCGAAGTCCAGTGCATCCAGAAACAGGGCCCCCTGTTCAATTCGCCAGTTACCGGTTGACGTAATCCGGCTTCCGTCGAAGATCGTATTTATGAACGTATAGACGCCGTTCTCTTCGAAAACCAGCGTATAGTTCACCGTCACGGGCTCGTCTCCCGCCCGAGTCAGCTTCCACGTGCCCAGTATCGCTTTCTCAGGCGACAATGGATCCCCGCCACAGCCCGCGAGAAACGCAAGAAGGGCCGCCATGCGGATCGCTCTCGTCATGACGAGGCATTCAGTGATTCGCCCGGGCCCGCTGTATCGTAAGAGAGGCACTGGACAATTCTCTCCCGAAGGGCATACGCAACCGGAATGCCGAAACAGGACCGTCTCGACAATGGATATGGGAACTGGAGTTGCTGATCGGATGCCGGGAGACGGTCGATTCCGGGCCCGTATCGACATTCAACGGGTTATATCTGTGACGCCAGCAACCGTTTCAGGTACTGACAATACGCGTTCTCTTCCGAAAAGTTCGCAATTTTTTCAAGCTGACCCGCGGTGATATACCCTTTTCGAAACGCAATCTCCTCCAGGCACGCGATTTTCAACCCCTGCCGGTGTTCGACGATTTGCACGAAGTTGCTTGCTTCCAGCAGGCTTTCGTGTGTTCCCGTGTCGATGTACGCGATTCCCCTTCCCAGCAGCCGGACCCGCAGTTCACCCCGCGCCAGGTACTCGTTGTTCAAGTCTGTGATTTCCAGTTCCCCCCGGTCCGAAGGCGTCAATCCCCGTGCGATATCCACAACGCTTCCGTCGTAGAAGTAAAGCCCTGTAACCGCGTAATTCGACTTTGGTCGTTTCGGTTTTTCTTCGATGCCCACCACGTTCATCTGAGCATCGAACTCGACCACCCCGAATCGCTCGGGGTCCTGTACGTAGTACGCAAAGACCAAACCGCCCTCTTCGTGTTCGCCCGCTTGCTCCAGCATTCCGGAAAGACCGTGGCCGTAGAAGAAATTGTCTCCGAAAATAAGCGCACATGGCTCGCCGCCGATGAAGTCCTCGCCGATGAGGAACGACTGCGCAACACCCTCCGGACGGGGCTGAATCGCGTAGTCGAACCGCAGACCCAGGCGGCTGCCGTCACCCAACAGATTCCTGTAGAGCTCGATATGTTCAGGTGACGAAATAATCAGGAACTCCCTGATGTTGGCAAGCATCAGAACCGATAGCGGATAATAGATCATCGGTTTGTCGAAAATGGGCAGAATCTGCTTTGAAATGGATGCCGTAAGCGGATACAGCCTGGTTGCCAGCCCGCCGGAGAGTATGATTCCTTTCATCGGACCGCCTTTCCCGATCCTTGATGACGTCCCGGGTCGCCTGCGGCTTCCATTTTCTCGTTCTCCGCGAACGGGACGACACGTTCAGGACCCTGTTGTTCCCCCCTCATCAGTACAGGCAGCCGGAACACGCGTTCTCCGCTCATGTCGCAGAAATAGAGGCGGGAATCGGAAGGCCGACGGGTATGTCCATCGGCCCAGAAGGCATAGAAATCCGGATGTGCGTTTACCGGCCTCCGCACATACGTATGGTTATACATGCTTCCCCGCGTTGCCATGCGGGTTTTCTCCCATGCGGCCCCCTCATTGCGACTGGTCCATACGGCCACCTCTCCTCCCGTATTGTAGGGCTGAGGACCCGTCTCGGAGGGCGCGATGATCCGCCAGGCGCCGTCAGGTTCGATATGCAGCCCTCCCGCGTCGTAGTTGTTGTCGGACGGAAACGCCTCGCGTGTTTCCCATTCGCGGCCCGTCCACCGGACGGTTGTCCAGATGCGAGGATCGTTCCTGGGGCCGGTCTCCATGCCCCGGCTGGTCAGAATCAGGATAACGGGATTTCCGTGAGCGTCGAAATTCAGATCCTTTACGAACACTTGCAGGCCTTCTTTCCCGCAGTCTCGCACGATCGCGCCGTTGCAGGGGCGCGTCAGCGGAAGGTCCATGTCCTCTCCCGCGGCACTCTTCCAGGTTTCGCCGAAATCGTCGGTCTGAATATAATAAAGATTGGTCCTGGGCGGGCCTGGCCCTTTGACCGGATGATAGTTGAACGCGGTACCAACACGCTTCCCGGATCGCCAGCTGACCTGGTAGTGGCCGTGGCGGATTTTCGATAACGCCCTGGGTGGAGACCAGTCTGATCCATCCGGGCTGGTTTGAGCGTACAGGAACCGGCCTCCGAGGTATCTGGTGTGCAGAAACAGAAATCCATGGTCCCGAACGTACCAGGGTTGGGGATAGGAGAAATTCGTCTCCTGCAAACACTCGAATGCGTCCACGGAATAGGGCCTGTCACTCTTGAAGACATACGCCGGCCTCGCGGTCCCATGAGCGCTTACGAAGACCCAGATATACCCCTGGTCGTCCAGCATCAGGACAGGGTTGTCGTGCGCGTCGGCCGTGCCCTTGTCCATCAGGATGGTCGGTCTCGGGACCGTCCCGGTCGCGTGATCGTAACAGGAGACCATCGCCAGTATCCGGTTCCTGTCCCTGTACGTCCCTCCGTAACAGAAATACGTCTTATGCGCCGCAGGGGAATAGTACGCCATCGGGATATGCTTGGCGGTGTAGGTTGCAAATCCGCCGCTGTAATAGACGTATTTGTACTCGTTGTCCGCGGGCGTGTCCCACCACCAGATGCCCCGGTAACCGTTGTCGGTCTCGAATTTACCCAAGGGTTTTCCTGCGTAACAATTTGCGTTCCAGTTCGTTTTGAACTTCTTTTAAAGCTTTGATTTAGAAATTCCCCGAATCCCGCCGTGTGGAGTCCGCCTGAGGATCAAGTTCATCCAGAGTTCCCCGTGGGACCTTTCCTGAGTGCGTCGGTGGCCGCCCGGTCGATCTCACGGTTCCGGCTGTCCACGACCACTCCGTACTCGTCCCGGGCCGCATCGAGCGACACGCGACCCTGTCGTACGTCGTTCAGCACCAGGAAGGGATCGCGGGCACGTGGGGAAAAGTAGCCCCCTCCCCCGGGAAGCCTCAGGGTGACCGTCTGTCCCGGCTGAAGTTCGTATTTTCCCTTCGGGTGCGGACGGGAACCGTCTGAGAGGAGTACCTCGCCAACGGCGCCGTTTCCGCCGCCCGCGAAACCGCGCGCCGGGCTCCTGGTGCGGTCATACATACACGAATGCAGCACCGCGGAGTCCGTGTCCATTCGAAGTACCATTTCCTGACCCAGCCCGCCACGGAATCGGCCGGGACCGCCGGAATCCGGGCGCAGCTCCCGCTTCAGCATCAGAACCGGCGAGACCGCCTCGATGGCCTCGGCGGGTACCCCTTTTATGCCGCTTGGAAAGGCCGTGGCCGACAGTCCGTCCGATGCGGGCCCGGCGCCCATGCCGCCGGCCGAGAAAAAGATATAGGAAAACACCCGACCTTCCCGGTCATGTCCCTCCAGCTGCGTATTCCACAGTCCGGCCGACCCGTCGGCCAGGACCCGGTCGGGAATCGCCTGGGACAAGGCGCCGAATACCGCCTGAGAGAGAAAGTGCCCGATCAGGTGGCGGGCGCCGACGGCGCACGGAAACGTCGCATTCAGAACGGTGCCCGGCGGAGCGGTTACCTCAACTGGCCGGAAACTTCCGGCGTTATTCGGGACGGCGGGGCTGATTGAACACGCCAGCGGATAGGTTGTATAGGCGTGGGTATAGTTGTAGACTACGTTGATTCCACGGTCCACCTGAGGTGACGTGCCGTCGTAGTCGACGACGAGCTTCCGGTCCTGTACCTGAATGGAAACCGCGATCTTCAAGGGATCGTCGAAACCGTCGATGACCACTTCATCCCGGTACGTGCCGTTGGGAATCTCCGCGATCGCGTCCCGCGTGGCGGCCTCCGACCGGTCCAGGATCAGTGACGCGAGGGACTCGATGTCCTCCATTCCGTATTCCGACATCATTTCCGATAGCTTCGCGGCGCCTACGTCGTTGCCGGCCTGCTGGGCATGGAGGTCTCCCACCACGGCGTCCGGCGTGCGGACATTCGCGCGGACGATTTCAAGCAAATCCCGATTGACATGGCCTTCACGGAAAAGGTACATGATTGGAATATGGAGTCCCTCTTCGAAAACCTCGCGCGCGTCCGCACCCAGCGTCCTGCCTCCGATATCCATGGCGTGGCAGGTATTGGCGAACCATCCGACGGGCTTTCCGCGATGAAATACGGGAGTAACCACGGTGATGTCGTGCAGATGACCCGAACCCAGCCATGGATCGTTGGTAAGAAGGCTGTCGCCAGGCTTCAGACTGTCTATCGGATGTGCTTTCGCGAAATGTCCGACACAGGTTGCCATCGTGTTGATATGGCCCGGAGTGCCAGTCACGGCCTGCGCGACCATATCGCCGGTACGGTTGAAAATACCCGCCGAAAGGTCGCCTGCCTCCCTGACCACGGTGGTGAACGAGGCATGCATCAGAGCGGCGGCCTGCTCGTTCACGATGGATATCAGCCGGTTCCACAATACCTCAAGCAGAACGGCATCCAGTTTTTCCTCCCGCATTATCCCAATCCCTCCTCGCGCGTCAGACGCAGGCTGCCGCACGCCTCCACGGCAATTGTCCAGCCGTGCGGCACGACGGCAGTGGATTCGGCTTCTTCCACAATCGCCGGTCCGGACGCTCGAAATCCCGATTCAATCCTGTACCTGTCGAAAACCGTCGTCGGTTCCGGACCGGTTTCCGCATCGAACAACACCGGGCGAACGCCCTTTGCAGCGCCCCCGCCCGGTGAAGGCGCGGACTCAGGATCGCCGATATCGGGCTTCGGCCCGGACATCCGCACGCGCCAGTGAACGGACTCGATTTCCACGCCTTCGCACGTGCGCGTGAATTTGCGGATATATTCCGTATCAAATCCCTCCCGGATTTCATCCAGCCTTTCGGGGCTGAGTCCGCCACCGGGAATCGGAATTCCGATTTCGTGGCCCTGTCCCACGTACCGCATGTCGGCAGTGCGTTCAATCCGCATCTGTGACGGCGCCACACCTGCCTCCCGCAAGACATCGGCGCCCTCGGTTTCCATCTCTTGGTACAGGTTGTTCAGCCTTACGTAATCCAAGGCCTCCAGACGGGATACGTAACTCCTCGCGAAATCGAACGAAATCGGCGCAAGCATCAAACCGAACGCGGAACTGACGCCTGCCGTGGGCGGCACGATCACCGTGCTGATTCCGAGCCGCTCGGCCACGCCGCATGCGTGCACGGGTCCCGCGCCTCCGGTAGCGACCATGGCATAGCCCCGGATGTCGATGCCGCGCTCGGCGGCGTGAACGCGTGCCGCGTTCGCCATGTTCTCGTTGACCATTCGGTGAATGCCCCACGCCATACGATTGACGCCCATGCCCAGCTGCTTTGACAGCCGGTGGACCGCGCTGCTTGCTCGGTCGAGATCCAGCGCCATCTTTCCGCCCAGGAAATAGACCGGATTCAGCATTCCCAGAATCAGGTCCGCGTCGGTCACCGTGGGCGCCGATCCCCCGTTCCCGTAGCAGGCGGGCCCGGGAACCGAACCGGCGCTTTCCGGTCCGACGGCCGGCAGACTCATTTCGTTCAGGTGAGCGATACTGCCGCCGCCCGCGCCGATTTCGATCATATCCAGTACGGGGACCAGGAGCGGCAGCCCGCTCCCGCGTTTGAATCGATAGACACGCGCCACCTCGGACTCGGTTGTAATGGGAAAAACGCCGTCACTGCCCAGCACGGCCTTGGCCGTCGTGCCTCCCATATCGAACGCGAGTACATCGCTCAGGCCTGAACGGCCGCCCCAATAGGCCGCGGACAACGCGCCGCCGCTTGGACCGGACTCGACCAGACGGACGGGAAACGCCGCGGCCGTCTCGGCCGAGCAGACGCCGCCGTTGGACAGCATGATATGCAACGGCGCCGCGATGCCCCTGGCTTCCAGACCCCTGGACAAACCGGCCAGATACCGGCGGGCGAGTGGCTGGACGTATGCGTTGGCAACGGTTGTTGACGTCCTGTCGTATTCCCGCAGTTCGGGCGACACCTGGTGAGAGACCGAAACAGATACGCCTGGCATCGCTTTTCTGACAATACGCGCCGCCTGTTTTTCGTGTTCCGGGTTGGCGTATGCGTGCAGAAAGCAGATGGCAACGGCATCCACCTCTTCGTCGAGAAAAGTATCGCAAGCCTCCCGGACGGACGATTCATCCAGGGGCTCGAGGACTTCTCCCCTCACGTTCATCCGCTCGACCGCCCCGAATCTCAGCCTGCGTTCCACCAGCGGTTCGGGCAATTCCAGGCGGAGATCATAGATATCGTACCGGCCCTCGCGACCGATCTCCAGCGCATCCCGAAACCCCGCCGTCGTGATCAGTCCGGTTCTCGCACCCTTGCGCTCGATCAGCGTGTTGGTCACCAGCGTCGTACCGTGGATGACGCGTTGAACGGCGCCTCCGTCGCTGAAATCCGGCAATGAGTCGATGCCGGTCAATACGGCATCGGAAGGATCCGGATACGTCGTGGGTACCTTGGAAACCGACTGGCGGCCGGAACGGCAGTTCAGAAGGACGAGATCCGTGAACGTGCCGCCGATGTCAATTGCCAGGACAACCTGTTCTTCCACCATCCCGCCAGGCTCCAATGAAACGTCCAGCGGCCTCATTTGTGCGAACACTCCGAAGACGTAAATATGCGCGTCGCGGACATGAATGTCAACTCCAACGCGGGTTCCTCAGCCGTAGACGCCAATTGGTCTTCATCCCCGGAATCGAGGGGCTGTTCATTGAAACGCAATCACACCGGTACGAATCCGCGTTCCTGAAGGGATATCAATAAACGCATTATGCCTTGACATCCTGCGGGCCATTCTTTACTTTTCAATTCACTTGGCGCCGCAGAACATCGGGGCGGGAATAGCTCAGCTGGTAGAGCACAACCTTGCCAAGGTTGGGGTCGCGGGTTCGAGTCCCGTTTCCCGCTCCAGTTTTTCACGCGAAAGCCCGTTAAACCTGCATGTTTAACGGGCGCTGTTGTTGTTTGTCGTCCACCCGGCCACCCTTGAGATCCTTCGCCGGAGGCGGTCCAGTGAAAACTGCGCTGCACGACGAATTCGCGCAATACCGCCTGCAGGACACCGCGCTCTGGACGCCGGGACCGCACGCGCTGACGCCCGCGGTGGAGCGCACAATCCGGTCCTATCGGGCGACCTGCTCCCACCGTTCGAACGACTTCAAGTCCCTGTACACGCACGCGGTGGCCCTCCTGCGCGAAGCCTTCCACGCGCCGGAAGCCTACACGCCGCTCATCTTCGGCCACACGGGCAGTTACGACTGGGAGATGGTCGCTGTCAATACACCGCCCGATTTTCGGGCGGTGGGCCTTGATATGGGCGCGTTTTCCGCCCGATGGGCGGCGTTATTCGTGCGGCATGGCCGCGCCGTCGACCTGCTTCGCGTGCCGTGGGGGCATGGAATCGATTCCGACATGTGGCGCGCCGCGCTGCGAAGTGGCTACGACGTCGCGCTGCTGACACACAACGAGACCGCCACCGGGGTCATGCTTCCCGTGGACGCCCTCTGCCGGGACGCGCGCCGCCGGACTCCGGAAATGCTCGTCGCCATCGACGGCGTGAGTATCGCCGGTGCGGTTGAAGTTGACATTGGCGAGATGCAACCGGACTTCTATCTCTGGAGTCTGCAGAAGGACTTCGCGATTCCCGCCGTCGGATCGGTGATGATCGTCTCGAATCGAGCGCTTGAGACGGCGGCACGTGTCGCGAAACGCGGATACGTGCTGGACCTGATCGAATGGCACGTCCGCGCCGCTGACGCCCAGACGCCCGTAACCGTATCCGATCTCATGTTGCGCTGTCTGATCGCCCGTCTCGAGGAAATGCTGGACGAAGGCGAAGCCCGCTTCCGGCGACACAGGAAACTTGCGGGAATGCAGAGGGACTGGGCGGCGAAACACGGCCTGGGTCTGCTCGCGCAACCGGCATTCTACAGCCCCACCGTCACCACCATTCTGATGCCCGATTCCATCCCGGCGACGGAATTCGTCCACGCGGCGAAGACCGTGTTGAATGTTCAGATTGCGCCGGGTTACGGCCCGATGCAGAATACCGCCATACGGATAGCCGCGATGGGAAGCACTTCGGAATCGGAAATGGAACGGTTTCTGACGGGGCTTTCGCTGGTGATCAGGAACTGGTCGGCCAATCGTCCCGACGCCCCGCGCGTTGCCGGTGTCCCTCCCGCGAAGTCCTGATTCTGCCCTTTCCGCGCAGGGTGCGGACGCGGGTCGATCACCGCCCGCAAGCCGATGGCGGAACGGTGGCTTACAAAACGATCGGAGGGTAGCAATGCCTTCTACCTCGATGGTCTGTCCGGGCTGCCGAAACCTGATCAGCACGGAAGAGAAAAAATGCCCGTACTGCGGCGCCTACCGCCCGGGTCTGTGGGGGCTCGGCCCCGCCCTGAGCCGGCTTTTCGGATCGAAAATCGACGTTCTCACGCTGATTCCAACGGCGTGTATCGTACTCTATGTACTCAGTCTGCTCCTCGACCTGGATGCCGCGCTGTCCCTGCGTGGCGGCTTCTTCGGAATGCTCTCGCCTGGATTTCACGCTACCGCGATCCTGGGCCTGACAGACGGAAACGCGCCGTGGTGGACCCTCTTCACGGCAATCTACCTGCACGGCGGGTTGTTGCACATCCTCTTCAACGTGCTGTGGATCCGGCAACTGGGCCCCGAAGTCGGAAACCTCTACGGTCCGGCGCGCTATTTCATCATTTTTACGACGGGCGGCGTCGTTGGCTTTCTCCTGTCCAACGCCGTTTCCGGATACCCCACGCTTGGCGCCTCCGGCTCGATTTTCGGACTCCTGGCCGCCCTCATCGTCTATGGCCGCAGCCAGAAGACCAGCTTCGCCGCGCTGATGACGCGTCAGATATGGCAGTGGGCCATCATGTTATTCATCTTCGGCTTTCTCATGCAGGGTGTCAACAACTGGGCCCACTTCGGCGGATTCGCCGGGGGCTGGATCGCTTCCCGGCTCCTCGTCTCGAGTGCACGCTGGCGCGAGGGGCGCCGTACCGTGGTGGCTGCGCTGCTCCTTCTTCTGATCACCGGTGCCGGTTTCGTGCTGTCGATATACAACGCCATCCGATACCTGTAGATCCCGCATCGCGCTCGCATGCCGAACGAACCCGTCCGTATCGAAGACCAGGATTCCTTTGGCAGTCCGCGGATTTGCGCAACGACGTACAGTTCCGTCCCGTCACCGCCACACACGGCCGCGGATCTGCGGCAACGCCCTACGTGAATTTCCGTTCCGCCCAATCCTTCCGGTCTCTGACCACGTTTTCCTGCGTCTTCCCGCTTCTGGCCAGATGCCCCCGGTGGGTACGCATCGTAGGCTGAGTCGCGTCCTGGTACCGCCAGTCCATGCTCCAGCGCACCCCGCGGGTCCTGTTGGGCAGTCCGCAATGAAACATCAGGTTATGAAACAGGACTACGTCTCCGGGGTCCACTTCGATAGAGACCGCCTGCCCCAGACGCGGGTCCAGCTCTTCCTGTGAAATCTCAAGGTAATACTCCCTCTTTTCATGAGGCACGATACCCAGCTTGTGCGTACCCGGCACAAACTGCATACAGCCATTTTCCTCCGTCGCGGGCACGAGGGGCGCCCAGACGTTTAGCATCCTCAACGTCTCCACGCCATCGGCGGCCTGCGCCGTGTATCCCCCGTCCTGATGCCACAGGACCAGCGTTCCCTTCCACTCGGGAAACTTCGGGCGCGCCGTATAATTCGGATAAAGCCTGATCTCGGGGCCGAGGAGCCATTCTGCGACATCCAGAAGGCGGGGATGAAAGAACAGATCGAAGAGCCCCGGCCCGTGTAATTCAGGCCGGAATGACGTAGGCGCCAGATCCATGCAGTATTCGAACAACCGCGCGATGCGGGTTTCGAACGGCGCATTCTTGAAAGGATCCCTGATTCTTTCCAACGCCAGTAACCGCTCCGCCTGGCGGTCAACCAGAACGTCGAGCTCCTCTCGTACACCCTCGATGACGGTCGATGCCAGAAACGCTTTCAAGATCACGTAGCCGTCACGATCGAACGCTTCCTTCAAACCGTCTTCGTCCACCTGCGCAAAGCTTGACATATGACCTCCTACAAGACGGACAGATAAAGCATCCGGCACGCGGCTTCATCCAGCGGCCTCGGGTTTGTCGGGCTGCAATGATCGGCTGCCGCCTTCGCCGCGAGCGGTTCCAGATCCTCCCGGGTAACACCCAGTTCCGAAAGCGACTGCGGGATACCCAACTGCCTGTTCATCTCCTCGAAATATCCCGGCAGATCGGACCCCTTCTTCATGCGCAGCCGTTGCGCCATCGCATCCAAATTTCCGGTGCAATAGCCGAAGTTGAATCTCAGGACGGCGGGAAGAAACAGTGCGTTGAGCGTACCGTGATGCAGTGACAGGTCCAGCGACCCCAATGGATGGCTCAGGCTGTGCACGGCGCCCAGGCTCTTCTGAAACGCAAGGCCGCCCTGCAACGCGCACATCAGCATCTCTTTCCTGGCCTCCCGGTCTGCCCCGTCCAGATATGCGGTACAGATGTGACGACAGCCTCGTTCGAGTCCGTCGAGCGCGATCGCATCGGCAACAGGGTTGAAGCGGGTGCTGCAAAAAGTCTCCACGCAGTGTGAAATGGCGTCCATTCCCGTGCCGGCGCTCAGGAACGCCGGCATCGTCAGCGTCAGTTCCGGATCGCATACCGCGGCCGCGGGGGTCAGAAAACGGCTCAGGAAGCCCACCTTGTCGCCGGAACACAACGTCACCAGCGCGGCTCTGCCCACCTCGCTTCCACTGCCGGCGGTGGTGGGTACGGCGACAATGGGCGGGACCCTGCGCGTGATGCGTTCCATGCCGCCACACCGCATCGCATACGATTCGAGCGATCCCGCGTGTCCTGCCAGAATCCCCGCGCACTTCGCGAGGTCCATGGCGGAACCGCCGCCGACCGCGACGAATCCGTCGCAACGCCCTTTCCGGTAGACTTCCGCCGCCCGCAATACCTGAGGCTCCGACGGATTGGTTTTGACGTCGCAGAACGCGGGCGCGTCGTGCATGCCAACGCGATTCACGATACCCAGATCCCTCAGGCCCGGATCGGTCACCAGCAGCGGTCGGCGTATACCCATCTCCGCGAGCAGCGCAGGCACGATATCCGAGACGCCGAACCCGAAATACACGTCGGTCAGATAGGAAATCGTGGGTTGAATCATAGACGATCCAACCGCCTTTCGATCGGCTCGGGCATCCAGTCCTGGTGGACTCCGAGATCCCGGAGAATCACCTGCGCGCAGTTGTACCCGGGCAGACCGGTAACGTTGCCGCCGGGGTGACAACAGGAACCGCACAGATACAGCCCCCGAAGGTGCGTCCTGTAGTGACCGGCCCCTGGAAACGGACGGTTGTAACCGATCTGGCCGTCAGTGAACGCGCCAACCAGCAGGTCCCCCTCCCGCATATTCGGAAACGTGCGCTCCACGTCCAGCGGACTGCGGGCGAACCATGAAATGAGACTCTCTTTCAGGTTGGGCGCATAGTGGCACCACGCCTCCAGCATCTCCTGTCCCAGACGGTCCCGTTCCGAGTCCCAATGCATCGGGTCTCCATTCAGGCGGTACGGTGACTTCTGCCACATGAACGCGGTATGCTTCCCCTCAGGCGCCTGCGATGGATCGAACAGTGTGGGGCAGCTCCCCCACATAATGTTCGGCGGTTTGCGACCCGACCGGTGGCACGCCACCATTTCCAGGTACCGGTCCATGTGATCCAGTCCCAGAATGACCATAAACGCTTTTTCAAGTGCAGGGTCCGATCGGGCAGCCGCGTAGCGCGGAGGCGCAACCAGATTCAGATTCAGCGCGGACAGCGGCGCCACCAGATTATAGCGGAACGCGCTCACACGATCCCGCCATGTCCGCGGCAGCGCGTCGTTATCCAGGAGGTCCAGGAACGTCTGGTGCGGGTTCAGCCCGGATGCGACAAAATGCCGTGCCATGAAACGCTCACCCGTCGTGGCCTCCACGCCGACGACACGGTTGCCTTCCCGGATGAAGCGGCCGGGTTCCGTCTCAAGGCGCAGTTCGCCGCCGCTTTCCCGAACCGCCGACACCAGAGCCCGTGCGAGGACCGCCGATCCGCCGCGGCACATCTGCGCCTTGCCGGAACTGGCCAACAGCGCCGGAACGTGATGACCGAAACCGGGACACCGCAGATCGACTTCGCGCAACCCGTTAAAAAAAAGCAATCCGGCCTGAATCACCGGATGCCTGAATTCCCTGCGTACAAATTCGAGGGGCGATAATCGGCTGACGTCCAGCAGCAATCGCCCCTCCCTGCTCTTTCCGAGCAAGGCGCGCCGCCGGGCCGGTTCCAGCGGGGGCGCCTGCGCTTCGGGAACGATGATCCGTTCAACGATCGGCAGGAATGCTTCGCGCCACCTCCTCAACGTCACCGCGTCCCTGTTGCTGAAACATGCAAAGGAGTCGACGGTTTTTTCAAAGTCCGTCCACCACTCCAGCGCTTCGCCGTCCCTTGACAGCAGGGCGACGTTCAATTCCGGCTCCAGGTATTCCGCGCCGTGCCGTTTCAGTTGCAGATCGTGGTACCACGGCATCATGTCCAGCGCGCGATGGTAGAACGAATGTGTATTGTGCAGAAATCCCGGATTCCGTGCGTCTTCAATCGTCGCCAGCGCACCTCCCGGGACATTTCTCCGATCGATGCACAGCACTCTGAGTCCGGTCCGCCCCAGATAAGCCTGCAGGATCAGACCGTTGTGGCCGGCCCCGACGATTATGCCATCATAGCTCTGGGATGTCCCGCTATCCATCACGGCCTCTGCGAGGACGATCGGGCGAATCGCTGACCGCCCGGAAGCCGGTCGCGGGGCGTCACCCGGGTATGTCGCCCGGCGCCTCTACCAGTATCGCTCGACATGCACCTGACCACGGATCTTTCGTGTCTGCTCGCTGAATCCTTCGGCTTCCAGCAGTGCGAGCATATCCTCGCACATTTTCGGATTTCCGCACAGGAAGACCTGGGTATCGTCAGGTTTCGGGTGTTTCCCCCAGGCCTTGTCCAGAAAGCCGCCGGCCCAGAGATCCTGAACGTATCCGGTCATTCCACTCCAGGGTATGTGCTCGTTTGCCGGACGGCTGATCAACGACAGATAGGTCAGATTGCTGCACAGTTGCTGCATGATCGTCAGTTCCGACCGGTAGCCCAGATCCCACGATTGCCGGACGCCGTGCAGAACCGCAAAGCGGCGTCCGTTGTCGCACGGCAGGCGTGTGCGTAACATACTCATATACGGGGCGAGTCCGGTCCCCGTGGCCACGAGTACGACGTCCGTGGTCGGGGGCGCCTGATCCAGCGTAAAGGCTCCGGACACCTTGGGCCCCAGCCAGACGCGGTCACCCTGTTCCAGCGCGAACAGCCTGGGCGTCAGCGCACCCGAACGGACGACGTTTATGTAGAACTCCATATGTTCCCGCAACAGGGACGAAGAAGCGATTGAATAGGCTCTGCGTATCAACCGTTTCGGATCGGGGGTGTCCTCTTCGGGGTCGGAACCCTCGCTTCTCGGCGCCACACCCGGAAGGCCCAGGACGGCGAACTGCCCCGGCTCGAACTCGGGAAGCTCCCACCCGTCCGCCCTGACCTGTAAAATGATCAACTCGGGGGCGAGTTCGATCTTTTGAGATACAACCGCGTTGGTCAGATCCTGCGCCACACGAACCTCCCAGTTTCTCAGCCTTCGCGCCGTCTCCGATTCAGTCCCGCGTGCACAACGCAAACCTGCGGCGCCAACTTTGCGAAATCCGAAACAGCTTCCTCATCCGGCACTTTCCGGACGTTTGTTCATCCCGCTGCGACAGTGAGCCTGACCTGCCGGCGAATTCTACGTGACCTCAAAGCTGGCGGACGTATACGTCACTGATTGCCCGGGCTCGAGCTCCACGACGTTTGTATTGGGCGACAGAAAGCCGACCATGTCCGAAAACGAGTCGATATCCGCGGGTTGCCCCACCGCATCACCGTAGTGGCAAGGTATGACAACGTCCGGTCGGATCAGACTCGCGGCCCGGGCCGCCTCCCGGACACCCATCGTATACAACCCGCCAACCGGAAGGATGGCCACCTGAGGCCCGTACATCTGGCTGATCAGCTGCATATCGCTGAACAGCGCGGTGTCCGCCGTATCGTAAACGGAAATGCCGTTCGAAAACTGC
Source organism: Candidatus Latescibacterota bacterium (assembly GCA_965116875.1). Lineage (GTDB taxonomy): Bacteria > Latescibacterota > UBA2968 > UBA2968 > JAAXHE01. Next base: position 4,611,242 of record OZ220733.1, on the reverse strand, counting down.
ATCACGATCCCGCAAACGCCGCCGTCTGGCCGGAAGTATTGATCCTCCGGGACATCGCCGAGCGCCTGATTCGGCGACATCGAAAGCGAATGGAATGCCTGGGTTGCGGTAATGCGTACGCCGTTTACCTCGATGGTCCCCCCCGGATTCATCGGCCGGGCCCGTTCGCCCAGCGGCAGACCGTTTTTCTCGGCGGTCAGGCAGAGCTCGTAGTTGCCGGCAAAAACGGCTCCCGTCCTTCTGCAGATTTCAAACGAATCGCCGATATGATCGTCGTGTCCGTGAGTCGCGATCACGACGTCGGCGTCTGAAACGTCTGACACGCTCAACCCGGTCGTGGGGTTGTTGTTCAGCCAGGGGTCGAAATAGACCACCTCACCGGTATCCGGTTCCAGGCGGAAAGACGCGTGTCCCACCAGTGTGATCATGATGTTCGCCATCAGAGACCTCTCCCTTTTCGGTTACGAATCATCGGCCGCCTCCGGCTTGACGGCCGCCCCCGTTCTCTCCCCCGTCTCCCGGATCTGACGCCAGGTTTCTTCATCCACGAATACGCCGTCTTTCTCACCCTTTCGTCGAAGCCGGTATTCGATTTCACCTGGCATGTGGATGCGGTCAAACCCCGGCATCAGCCTGGAACTCTTCAAATAGCCGACGAAGCCGTCCACTTCGTCCCGGAACTGCTCCGGCGGGGTAAAGGCTTGAATATCGATTGCCATCAGAAACACGCCGTTTCCACCGGAGGGCGCTCCCGCGCGGCTGCATCCGCCGCCACCGAGGGCGCCGGACAGAATGTCGATGACAACCGCGAGCGCGTAACCCTTGTGTGCCGCATTCCCGCCGAAGGGCAGAATCGCCCCTCGCGGCGGCCCGTAGAAGTCTTCCGGCCGTTCCACGGTTCTGCCCTCCGCGTCGATCGCCCAATCCTGCGGCAGAGGCTCGCCCCGGTTGCGCTTCACGCGGATCTTGCCTTCTGCTACCACGCTGGTTGTCATATCCACGACGATCGGAAAGTCTCCACCCGTAGGAACGCCTACGGCTACGGGATTTGGTGACATCCGCGCGTCGATCCCGCCGAACGGCGAAAGCAGACGGCCCCCACCGTGGTTGTTGCACATGACCACACCGACCATGCCGCTTTCAGCCGCCTGCTCCACGTATTCTCCAAGACGTCCGATGTGGCTGCTGTTGAACAGCTCTACCGCGGCGACGGATCTCTCCCGGGCCTTCTGCATTGCCAGTGCCATGGCCTGCGCGCAGACCGTCTGCCCGAAGCCCCACCGCCCGTCGACCACGGCCGATGCGTCCGCCTCCCGGACAACGTGAATGTCGCGCCCGCCCTTTACGATGCCGTCCTCCAGCGCCTCAACGTACTGGGGAAGCCTGATCACGCCGTGAGAATCGTGGCCCATCAGATTCGACAGAACGAGCGAACGGGAGATCCTGCACGCCTCCGCTCCGGATAAACCCGCACCTTCCATGATTCCTGCACAGACCTGTTTTAGCGATTCAACCTCTATGACAGGCATGATCTCTCCGGTTCGAATCGGGCGGGACCCAAAGGCGTGCTTCGCGTGCGGATCGTCCTCATACCATCGGATCCTTCCGCTTCAGGACCTGGATGGCAACTCCCCATGGGTCGCGAAGCATCGCCAGCTTGTCACCGACGTCCGTCGTATACACGTCGTCTACGACCGACGCCCCCGCGGCAATCAGCCGGTCGCGTTCATGCTCGATGTCGTCCGTGTAGAACGCGAAATGGAGAACCGAAACATGCATCGATGCGTAGTCGGGCGTACTCAGCGTATCTTTCTCGTAGATCTCAAACATGGTTTTCCCGGAGGCGTCTCTGAGAAAGGTCATGTGAGAAGGAGGGCCGCCGTACCGGACCAATTCCATGCCCAGATGTTCGCACCACCAGTCCGCCACGGCCTTTGTGTTCTCAACGAGAAACGCTGTATGCTCAAAGTTCAACATTGCCTGACTCTCCTCTCCTGTTGACGCAGTGCCTTCCGACCGAGGCCCGCAAACGAATCGGGATGCGCGCCGTCTACAGACAAATATGGGCGGATTTTCCCGCCTTGACCGCCGCTTTTTCGCTCGCGCTCGGGAACTCACCGGTAATTTGAAAACGGCTTCTTACGGGCTGGCGCGCGTCGAACCGATGGTTCGAATTTGATCGAAATGGACTAAAATAGGGTCTTTCGGACAACCGGGCAAGCTTTATTGCGGATTCCCGGCGCCTCCCTCCGCTATAACAGTCCGTTGATAAAGTCGCTCTGCAGGCGAGGCCGAGCCATTGTGGACGAAGACAAGGCGCGCGACCGAGTCCCATCCTGTGATTCGGCGAGGGAGCGCAACGCAGTATTTCGACCGCAATGGCCGGCCGTAGCCCGGATGGGCTTTTTCAACGGGCTGATAACCCCCTGCGCTCAAGAGGAATCGGGAGATCCACCCTGACGTTTCCCAGCCGCTGTGATTCCAGAAATCCAACCAGGATCTCAACGACCCGGTGCGCGTCCCGTGCAGGCGAAACCGGCTGGCCGCCCCTGTCCACGAGACCCACCAATTCCTGGACTCCGGCGGGAATGCCGCTGAGGGGCCATTCGGGCGCCTGGATCGTTTCCCGATCATTGCCGCGAATCAGCGAGGCGCTTTCGCGGCCAATCTCGACGTACCCGGTGGTACCCACGATATCGCACTTGAACTTCGGGTTTGCGGAGACTTTCGAACCACCTGCGAAAAATCCCCTCACACCATTGGCGAAATGGATGTATCCGCTTGCCGACGGCTCCGTCGCGGGGTCGTGGCCGCCATCGCCCCTGTACTCCGTGTAGTCCTCGTAGCCGTCTTCCAGTTCCGCGAACACCCAATCCGGCTCCGAACCCGCAAAGTAACAGATCGAATCCACCAGGTGTGTGCCATTCCTGAACAACATGGAACGCCTTCCGTTCAGCGCCCCCACGATGTACTGAACCGCACCGATCTCGTCACCGTCCACGATCTGCTCCTTGATATGCCGCCACAATGGCTGGAAGCGCCTCGTGTGATCGACGGAGAGAATTGCGCCGTTGCGTTCAGCGGCGTACACCATCCGGTCCGCGTCCGCCAGATTGGTCGCAAGGGGCTTTTCGCAGAAGATCCCTCTTACGCCCGCGTTGGCCGCATCCACGACCAGGTCCGCGTGCCGGTGGTCGGACGTGGCCACGGTAACAATGTCAAGGTTCTCTCCTGCCAGCATGTCACGGTGATCCCGGTAGGGTTTGAGATCCGGCCATTCGGATTGCCACCGGTCCCTGAATTCGTTCAGTGTCGACTCCTCGAGGTCGCAGGCAGCCGCCAGGGTGGCATTCCCCAGACCCAGGAGGCCCGTTGCATGTTGGACGCCGATGCCTCTGCATCCGATCACGCCCACGCGGTACGTAGCCATCAGTCGCCCCTTTCCTGTGTTGCGTAGTCTCCCCTCAGGTATCGAAGGGTTTCCGCCATGCCCACGTCCACGGCCGCCCTGTAAAACCGCATCCGCCGGTCCTTATCGAGAAACGGCGCCGCCATCGCGACGTTCCGCTCCCAGGTGCGCCGCGCCTCGTCTTCCGGCATGTCGCAGCGTCGTAACCTGAGGAATATGCGCTCCAGTTCCCAGGGGTCGTCCTCGAGTGCCCAGGGCTTGACCAGATCGAGGTATTCGCCCACAACCCTGCAGTCGATAAAGCCAACGCTGTCGTTACGTTCGAATCGGTGAACCTCTGCCAGGTAGCGGGCATTGCCGATGTTGAATCCGTCCACGATGGACCACAGACCCATGACAATGGGTCGCCAGTCTTCGATACCATAGACGTGGATGGTCACTTCATCCCGGAAGGCCTCGTCCACCGTCAGGTGAGAAATGTACCCGAGCATCACGGCGACGTCCGCACCGGAAAGCCGTCCCGGGTCGGCCAGGTCGGGATGGGCGCCGAACAGCCCGGCAACCGACCGCCCCCAGGTTTCACGACGGTCGTCAGAATAAAAGTGGGTGGCGAATTTTCCCCGTTCGCCCACAAAACGCAGTCCGTCCGGCGCGCACGTACCGGCGAGCAGATCGGGGGTATGCGCATCCGCGAATGCCGCTGCCTCGGGACATTCAACGCGAAACCTGTCGTGCAGTGCCGCCAGCAATGCAAAATGACATCGGCCTCTTGGCATCGGGTATCCCTGCCGCTTGCGAAATCTGGGGTCGACTCCCGGATAAATCCCCTCAAATCTAAGGGAAGTACCCGATCCGGTCAAGGTTGAATGGGTGCACCCGCGCCCTTCGGCCCGCGTGTGGATTTCGTGCGGCGCCGCACGCCGGGAAAGCCCGTCGTTATCTCTTTTTTGAGTTGACGCGCGCCAGCGGAACGTCTAAGTTCTGACTGTCGTCCAATTGACAACTCTCGTCGCTTTTCCCGGATCAAACCATGTCCAGAACCATCGGGGTCGATATAGGGGGCACCTTTACGGACATCCTTGTCCTGGATGATGCCGCGTCGACCCTGAACGTGAGGAAAGTACCAACGACCCCGGGTGATCCATCGCAGGGGTTGATCAACGGCATCGACGCTCTCGGGCATGAGGACCGGGGAATCGAACTCGTCATACACGGAACCACCGTGGCGACGAACGCCGTCCTCGAACGCAAGGGCGGACGATGCGGTCTGATCGCCACCATGGGGTTCCGGGATATCCTCGAACTCCGGCGTCGCGACCGCCCTCATCTCTACGGGCTTACCGGAACCTATGAGCCCCTGGTTCCGCGCGGCCGCCGCCTGGAAGTCGCCGAGCGCATCTCGGCGGAGGGTGAGGTGCTTGTCCCCCTCGACGAAGACGCTGTCATGTCGTGCGCGGAGAAACTCACGGCGGAACACGTCGATGCAATCGTCATCTCGTTCATGAACGCGTACGCCAACCCGATCCACGAACGCCGGGCAAAATCACTGATAGAGAGTCGCTTCAAGGAACTCTACGTTGTCGCGTCCGCGGAGATTCTTCCTCTGATTCGTGAATTCGAACGAACCAGCACCGCCGTCGTGAACGCATACGTCCAACCCGTTGTCAGTCGATATCTGGCCAACCTGGAACGCAGTCTGAGTCGCAGGGGACACCGGACGAATCTGCTGGTCATGCAATCCAACGGCGGCATGATTCCAGCCGACGAGGCAGGCAGGTACGCCGTTCAGACGGTATTGTCCGGGCCTGCGGCGGGCGTGATCGCCGCGACGGCCATCGCCGCGGAGCACGATGTTCGAGATCTCATTGCCTACGATATGGGAGGCACGAGTCTGGACGTCTCTCTGGTCACGGACGGCGTCCCGGTGCAAGCCCACGGTACGGAGCTTGAGTTCGGCATCCCGATCCTGCTGTCCATGATCGATATCCAGACCGTCGGCGCCGGCGGGGGGAGCATTGCGCGCATCGATGAAGGAGGCATCCTCAAGGTCGGCCCCGAGAGCGCCGGCGCGGACCCGGGGCCGGCGGGTTACGGACGAGGCGGACAACTGCCGACGCTTACCGATGCGAATCTTGTTCTGGGTCGAATCAACCCGGAATACCCCATCGGCGGCCGGGAGGGATTCTCCTTTGACCTGGTAAAAGCCGGGGTTGCGCTGGAGGAAACCGTCGGCGGGCCGCTCGGCCTTTCAGCCGCGGAAGCCGCGCACGCGGTCGTCTCCGTATCCAATAACCGTATTGCAGGCAGCCTGCGCCGGATCTCTATCGACCGCGGTCGGGACCCCGATGACTTCACCCTTTTCGCGTTTGGCGGAAGCGGACCTCTTCTGGTGGGGTTTCTGATGAAGGAACTCGGTATCCCCAGGAGTCTCGTCCCGTATCAACCGGGTATCGCATCCGCCTGGGGCTGCGCGATCGCGGACGTGAAACGCGATTACGTGACGATGGTCAATCGCCGCCTCGACAACCTGGACCCGACGGAAATCCGGCGTATCTTCACCCACGACCGGTCGCGCGGAATTGACTTTCTCAAGCAGGTCAATGTCCCTCTCGGCCATATGCATCTGGTCCGAGAAGCAGACATCGCGTACGAAGGTCAGACCCACGTTATCCGTACCCCGTTGACGGATGACGACACCTGCCCGGAGGCCATCGCGACGCGGTTCAGAGCGGCGTACCTTCGGCGTTACGGAAGCGCGCATCGCGGTTTCGGCGGTCTGGATGCGCTGCTGGAAGGGCTTCCCGTTCGATTGCTGAACCTGCGCACCACCATGATCGGGGTGAGGAAACACCGCTCCCTGAGCTCACTGCTGACCCCGCCGGCGACAACGCTGGATCAGGCGTTCAAGCGCAGCCGGGACGTCTGGGTCGACGACCGGTTCGTTCCGTGCCCGACCTACGAGCGATCCAGAATTCCCTGGGGCTGCGAACTTTCCGGGCCGGCAGTCATCGAACAGCCCGACACGACCGTCTGGCTGGACCCTTTCCTCCGCGCCCGCGTGCTGGACGGCGGGACCTTCCTCGTCGAATCAACCCTCCGGGACGATAAACGCCGCGCGGAATTCCGGAAGAACGTAAGGAAAAATCGACCGGGCGGCTAGCCGGTTCACGATTCATCTGCAATCAGGGGCGAATCCGGAATGGATCCGATCACTCTGGCCGTAATCCGCGGCAGCCTGGAACAGATCGCCGATGAGATGGATGCCACGCTGGAACGCATGGCTTTCTCGCCGGTGATTTCGGATGGATTCGACCGGGCCAGCGGCATCTATGCCGCGAACGACGGAGCGGTAATCGTGCAGGGGCCGCGCGGCCTGCCGAATTTTATATGCGTGATGCAACACACCGTGCGTTCAACCATCGAACATTTCAATGAGCCGGCCGAGGGCGACGTCTATATTGTCAACGACCCGTACCTGGGCGGCACGCACCTGATGGACGTAAAGCTGATCAGACCGTTCTTCTATGAAAACGGACTCGCGTTCTACCTGGCAAACAGCGGGCACTGGCCTGACATCGGCGGCCGGGTTCCGGGCGGCTTCTCGGCGAAAGCCACTGAGGTATTCCAGGAAGGCTTGCGGCTGCCTCCCCTCAAGCTCATGGACGCGGGCAGGCTCAATCAGGAAGTGGTCGACGTCATCCTGCACAACGTTCGCGTACCCGGGGAACGACAGGGAGACATCATCGCACAAGTGGCATCGCTGAACCTCGGCGCCGATCGGTTGACAGCACTGTTGGACCGATACGGCGAACCGACCGTGTTCGAGGTTGTCAGCGAACTGGAACTCCGTTCCGAGAAGATGATGCGGAAACACATTGCCGCCATTCCGGATGGTCGGTACGCCTTTGACGAATACATGGACAGCGACGGAGTGGATTGGAAGCCGTTGCATATCCATCTCGAAATGACTGTCGCCGGCGACAGCGTTCACATCGACCTCTCGGACAGCAGCCCGGCGTGCCGCGGTCCTCTTAACAGTGTATTGAGTACGACAATGGCAGGCGTTTTCATCGCGTTCAAGCATTTTTTTCCGGATGTACCCATCAACAGAGGCTGTTTCAAACCCTTTTCCTTCGATATTCCGTCCACTACCTTCCTGCACGCCCTGCCCCCGCGTCCCGTCTCGGGATGCGCAGCGGAAGTCTGTCAGCGAATGATTGACTCGGTACTTGGCGCAATGAGCCAGGCCGTGCCGGACCGCTGCTACGCCGGACCCATGGGAACCGTCACCAATCTCTCCGTGGGCGGCGACGATCCGGAAAGGGGGTATTTCGTCTTCTATTCCTTTATAGGAGGAGGTTATGGCGGAAACTACCTGACGGACGGGCTCACCAACGGCAATCCCACCATCGCCGTCGCCCGCACGCAGGCGTTGGAGATCTTCGAATCCCGATACCCGGTACTCTTCGAGACCTACGCCCTGCGCGAGGATTCCGGCGGGCCCGGGTGCCGAAGAGGAGGATTCGGCGTGGTACTCGAATTCGTACTCAGACGCGGCGAGGCCAGTGCCTCCCTTCTCGGAGACCGGGGCCGGTTCCATCCTTTCGGGGTACTCGGCGGCAAGCCGGGCAGGACTGCCGAGCACACCTTTACGCTGCGCGGCAAAGCGTACCGTCCACCCCACATCACGAAGGATGAGGGCGTCCACATGATTGAAGGCGACCGCCTCCGGCTTGAAACCCCCGGCGGAGGCGGATACGGCGCGCCCGTTTTGCGATCTGCCGAAGCCGTCCTGGACGATGTACGGCGGGGTTATATTCCAAGGGAGGCCGCAGAAGCGGAGTACGGTGTTGTCATCAGGCCCGACGCGCTCGAAATCGACGTACCCGCGACAGACAGGCTGCGGGACTCACGAACGGCTACCCACACCCGACCGGTACCGCCCGGCGCATCGGGTCGTCATTAACAGTCTGGTGATTAAGTCGCTCTGCAGGCCTGCCAGTGAAGTCTTGGCAGACAGGCAGCCCGGATGGGCTTTTTCAACGGGTTGTTAAGGCGGGTCTTCCGTTTACATCGTACGCGCCAGCAGTCCTCCATCCACGACGAGCGACGTGCCTGTGATGAATGACGCCTCCTCAGAAGCCAGGAAGAGTACGGCGGACGCGACGTCGGCCGGGGTGCCAACCCGCTTCGCCGGAACCATTTCGGCCAACCTGCGCCGTTCATCGGCGGAGACCTCAACCCGATCCCAGAGCGGCGTCTGAATCGCGCCGGGAAGCACGGCGTTTACACGGATTGCGGGCCCGTAGTCCAGCGCCAGGACCCGTGTAATGCCCAGCACTCCGGCCTTGGCGGCATCATAGGCCGTATTCGTCTCGAACCCGACCAGGGAGTGTACCGAACCCGTGTTGACGATCGACCCGCCGCCGGTTTTCAACATCGCCGGAACGGCGTACTTTGCAGCCAGGAAGATCGCTTTCAATCCCGTGTTCAACGTCCTGTCCCACACGGATTCCTCCAGTTCCGTGGCCGGCGCATTGCGATACCAGATCGCGTTGTTGTGGAGTATATCCAGCCTGCCGAACGCGTCCACGGTCTGCGAGACCATCCGTCGCACCTGCTGTGCCTCACTCACGTCGGCTTCGACAAAAACCGCCTCTCCACCGTCGGCTGCAATGCTCTCCACGGTCTGCAGCCCGCCCGCAACGTCCACGTCCGCCACGGTTACGCGGGCGCCTTCAGCAGCCAGCATCGTCGCCGTGCGCTCGCCAATCCCCGATGCCGCCCCCGTTATAATGGCGACCCGACCCGCGACGCGTCCCGATACGTGATTTTCCACAACCTGCCTCCCTTGTGATGGCGATCCGGTACCTTACTTCCCGAAGCATTCACGAATTATCCGCAACTCCGATCGGAAATTCCTATCTTTAAGTCGGTTCGAACGCATCCCCTGCCCCGGGTGTCAAAAAGAAAAACATTCCGTAGCCGGACATCGCCGCAGCGGAGCGCATGAACTGCTGAAAGGGCGGAATTGCCGGGGTATCTGGATGACACCCACCCGTCGACGTGTTCCGGCGAAGACAGACAGGATGAAACCATGACGCCAGTCGCACTCGTAACGGGCTCGAGCCGGGGGATCGGCCGGGCCATCGCCTGTTGTCTGGCCGACGCCGGTTATGACATCGTTGTCAATTACGAAAAAAATCGGGATGCCGCAAAGCAGACTGCCGACGAGATCCGCAAGAGAAACAGCCGGCCGCGAATCTGCAGGGCCTCTGTCGCGGTTCCGGAGGACAGCCGACGCCTGATCGAATTCACCATGGAAGAATTCGGCCGTATCGATCTGCTCGTAAACAACGCCGGCATCGCCCCGCGCGTCCGTGCGGATATTCTGGAATCGACGCCCGAGTGTTACGATGAAGTTCTCGACACCAACCTCAAGGGCCCCTACTTTCTGACCCAGCTGGCTGCCAACCAAATGATTCAACTCACCAGAGACGGGATTGTGCCGAAGGCCAGAATCGTAAACATCACGTCGATCTCAGCCTTCGCAGGCTCCACGTCCAGGGGCGAGTACTGTATCTCCAAGGCGGGCCTCAGCATGATGACCGTGCTTTTTGCGGTCAGACTGGCCGAACACGGAATCACCGTCAACGAAATCCAGCCCGGCATCATCAAAACGGATATGACGGGCCAGGTCAGAGAGATGTACGACCGTCGAATCGCGGAGGGCCTTACGCCCATCCGGCGATGGGGTCTGCCCGAAGACGTGGGGAAAGCCGCAGCCGCCGTGGCGCTGGGCTATTTCGATTTTACAACGGGCGCCGCGATCCCGGTCGACGGCGGCTTTCACCTGAGGCGCCTCTGATCCCTGAGAGAATATCCGTTCGCGATCGGGGAAATTGACTTATCGGCAGTCCGTCGTTATATTTTATGCGACCCGTAAGCGCCGGGCCTTGTGTTTTTTAAAGTACCGCTTCGCAGATAATAGACGCGAGATTCAGGGCCCGTGTCAGCGGTATTCAGTGTTCGTCGATCCCCCTGCGCACTCCACGTGGAGAGCGACGCAGGCTTCAGCCCAGATTAAAAAAGCAACCGGGCGTCGTGATAAAACTCTCCGAAACGGGGCGTCAACGTCGTATGGAAGGACATTTTTTCAGTTGACGTCCAGCGACCGGGTGTATCCTGGGTATCCGCAGTTGAATCGCCTTTGTCAACTCGCACATATACGAACGAACGTCACCGAAAAGTGATGAATCAAAGTTAGATTCGGGTGAGGCCATATGTTAAAGGGCATCTTCAAGCGCGACGAGGAAGAAAATCCGGCTTCGAGCCGCGAGAGACAGATCGTAATCGAGGGCCAGACGGAAGAAGTTGAAGAAGCCATGCATCTGCTTTCCGAGACCGACACGGACGACCTCGACGAAACGATGGAGGAGATCGACGCCGCCGTCAGGAAGGCCGCAAGAACCACGCTCCAGGACATCCGGATGATGGAGGAAGGCCGTTGTCCTGCCTGCGGCCAGAAGACGCGGCAATTCCTCTTTACCAGCGTCTGCGCGGGCTGCGGATGGTTTTCGTTCATCTCGCCCGAAGAGGGCAAGTCCGTCATCCACCTGAAAACCGGGCACAACATCGAATGCGGCACCACGTTCGACACCCAGGGCGACTATATTCTGGGCATTACGGACGGCGTGGTACGCGCGAAAGTCACCAAAGACAACGTGCAGCACATAGAATACGTCTGGTCCGACGAAGAAATCGAAAAAAAGCGCACGGCGCGCGCACGAGAGCAGGCCGGCATCTGCAGCTGGTGTGAAAAGAACCTGAAACAGGCCGAAGAGGACGTCATCGTCACCTACGCCGCCTTCGGCAGCTTTCAGGACCGCTACGTCTTCTGCTCGAAGCATTGTTCGGAAGCGTTTCAGAGTCAGTATCCGATCCGGGTGCATAAGAACTGCTACAACCGGCCCTGTCCGGATTGCGACCTGTGCATCAAGAAATACAGCGGTGACGACGAGACGCTTCTTCTTCAACTCCAGACGAATGACGAACAATAATGGCCAGGACCTGTCGTCACTTTGCGTCGAGGGAGGTCCCGCCCGGTTCTCACTTCCCTCTCGTTATTTCATCTTCATCTGACGGGCTCTCGCCGGCCTGGCCGTCGGCGACCGGCTCAGACACGCCTGCGTACGCCGCGGACGGACGTTGCTGCTCTTCGTAGAGCCGGCCGTATATTCCTCCCTGAGACAGCAGTTCCTCATGGGTTCCCCATCCCGCCATTCGACCGCTTTCGAGTACCAGGATCCTGTCTGTGCGGGTAGCCGTTGAAACCCGGTGCGTGATGACAAATGTCGTCCGCCCGTCCATGACACGATCCAGGGTCTTCTGGATTCGGGCCTCGGTGCCGGCATCCAGCGCCGACGTGGTATCGTCCAGGATCAGGATGGCAGGGTCCGTCAGGATCGCCATTGCCAGCGCCAGGCGTTGTTTTTGTCCGCCGGAAAGATTGCCGCCGCCCTCCTCGACCCGGGCTTCGTATTTCTCAGGCTGGCTCATAATGAAATCATGCAGCTCAGCGCGCCTGGCGGCCTCCATGATCTGTTCCGGAGTGGCGCCGTCCCGTCCGTATACGATGTTCTGGGCGATCGTCCCTGAAAACAGCACGGGTTCCTGAGGCACCATGCTGACGTGCCTGCGGATGCTTGAAAGCCGTATGTCGCGAATATCGTAATCATCCAGCAGAATACTTCCTCCGGTTGGTTCGTACAGCCTCAGCAACATGCTCAACAACGTGCTTTTGCCGGCGCCGGAAGGTCCCACAACCGCCACGGAAGTGCCCGGCCTGACCGAGAAGGTCAGGTCTTCTATTACGTCACCCGCGACCGCACTGTATTGGAAACGGACGTTCCGGAAAATCACCCGACCGCGCACCCGATTCAACTGAATCGCATTGGGCCGGTCCTGGATCGAAATCTTCTCGTCGAGAACTTCGAATACCCTGGAGATGACGACGGCCATCTGTCGGAAGACCATATTCACGTTGGCAAGCGCCACCAGCGGCATGAACAGACTGGAAAGCGACATATTGAAGAAGATCAGCTCACCAACCGTCAAATCGCCACTTCGTACCATCAGCGCTCCCCAATACAGGATGAGCGCAACGGCGACGGCGCTTATGGACGCGCAGGCGGCGCGAAGACTCGCGTTCAACATTGAATTGCGCAATGAAAGACGGAAAATGGTGACAAGGCGCTTGAAGAACAACCTGCGTTCGTACCGTTCTTTCGCGAACGAGTAGACCACCCGGATGCCTCGAACCCGTTCCTCCAGAATTCCATATGTGTCCGAATAGGCTTCCCGCATGCGGGCGAACGTCTCCGAAACCGGCCGTTGGAACAGCTTGTAGGTAACTGCGTAAAGGGGCAGCGACAGGAGAGCCAGCGACGCGAGTTCCACGTTGATCAGCAGCAGGACGACAATGCCGATCAGGACCTTGGCCATATGGCCGATCGCTTCGACGAGTGTCGTGGTGACTTCACTCTCCAGCAACTGAACATCGTCCAGGATTCGAGCCATAATCTTGCCGGTCTGCTTCCTGTCGAAGAAAGTCATTTGCAGTTTCTGCACCTTCTGGTGCAGGTCGAGCCGCACGCGGTATACAAGCCGGTTACCCACAAAAGCGATATTGTAATTGAACAGCCAGGTCATTCCCGCGAAAAGGAACCGCACGATCAGGTAAAGAGCGAACACGGCCCAGAGCCATCTGATTTTTTCCGTGCGGCTTTTCATCGTTGTCGGACGGTCTGAATCCCACCCGCGTGGCAGCACCCGCTCAGGATCCCGCGCAGAGCGGTCTTCCACCGAATTCGCCGGTGTCCCTCCGGTCGTCGTGCCACCGGACGTCTCCTCAGACAGGGGCCTGATCTGCAGGACATCGTCAACGGTCGTCTTGGTTATGAATCCGAGTACGTAGAAATACGATCCGGATATGCCGGCGAGGCCCATAACCAGGACAACGCGAAAACGAAACGGCCGTAGATACGTCCTGACGAATCTGGCGAAATTGGAGTTCATAAGGCGTGCCCGCCGCACAGCATCCGGCGTTTTTCGGCCAGTGTGTATCTGAACTGCCTAACCCGCGTCTTCCACGGACACACTGCCGGCAAACTGCTGATCGATGAGGCTTTTGTACTTTCCGTTCGGGATTTTCACCAACGACTCGTGATTGCCGCGTTCCACGATTTCGCCCCGGTCCATGACGAGGATCAGATCCGCGTTTACAACCGTTGACAGCCGGTGCGCGATAATGAAGGACGTCCGTCCCTTCAGAACGTTGGCCATTGCTTTCTGGATAAGGGCTTCGGAGAGCGAGTCCAGGGCCGACGTCGCCTCGTCCAGAATCATAATCGCCGGATCGGTCAGCACCGCCCGGGCAATGGCGAGCCGTTGCTTTTCACCCACCGAAAGTCTGATGCCGCCATCCCCCACCGTGGTGTCGTATCCGTCCTGCGCCCGCATCGCGAATTCGTGGATTTCGCCGACCGACGCGGCGTCTATAATCTGCCGTTCCGTTGCCCCGGAATTTCCATAACTGAGATTTTCGCGCAGCGTCGTGTTGAAAAGCACCGAGTCCTGCAGTACCTGCCCCACCTGTTTCCGCAGGGACCTCATCCGGACGTCTCGAATATCGTGCCCGTCCACCGTGATCACCCCTTCCGTAACGTCGTAATAGCGCATCAGCAGGCTGGTCAGCGTGGACTTGCCGCATCCCGTATGGCCTACCAGCGCCACCATCTGACCGGGGTGCACGTCAAGGCAGATATCCTTCAACACGGGCTCCCCGGCCTTGTACTCAAACCAGACGCGGTCGAATACGACGTGTCCGCGCACCGGCGGAAGATCCGTGGCGTGACCGGCGTCCCGGATTTCAACCGGATGATCCAGCACTTCATAGATACGATCCACGGAGACCATCATCTGCTCAAATCGAATGCCGACGCTCAGAAGATTCAAAACCGGCTGGAATACACGCATTGCGTACGAAAGGAACGCCATAACCGCGCCGTACGTCATCTCTCCCTGGATGACGAAATAACAGCCCAGGCAGAAAATCAGGGTGTTGCGCAGCCCGGAGACCACCCAGAAGCCGGCGCTTGCCGACGCCCGGGACGTCTGCGTCTGCATTGCGAACGAAAGGCCCTCCCTGGTCTCCGCCGCGAACGCCCTGTCTTCTCGTCTTTCCCGCCCGTAGGACTTGACCAGCCTGGCCCCGCTGAGCCTTTCCTGCAATCCCACGGACACATCATCCATTTTCCGCCGCCACCGCCGGCTTGATGCGCGTATCGGCCCTATGAAAATCCTGTAATTGACAAGGTACAGGGGTATGAGAACGGTCATCAGCAGCGCCAGTTTCCAGTTCAGCCCGTAACAGATGCTCACGGCTGCGACGACCGATACGAAATCCGTTATCACGCGCAGCATCTGCATGGAGACCATCTGGCGTACCGTTGCCACGTCGCCCATCATCCGCGACATGACTTTGCCGGTACCCATTTCATCATGGAATCCCAGGGAAAGGCGGAATACATGCTCCCATAACGTCAGGCGAACCTTCATGACCAGGCGATTGGCGACGTATGAGAACGTCAGTGCGTTCACCACGCGCAGTCCCGCGGCGAGTACGGGGACGAGGATCAGCAACGCCAGGGCCGCTTCCAGCATTTCCCACCGGCCCACCACGATAACCTCGTCAACGATATACATCGTAATCAGCGGCGGCGCCATCTCAAGAAACGCCAGCAGAACGATCAGGACCAGCGCGGCCGTCAGTCGGGGTGCGTACGGACGCACGAATCGGAGCAGCTTTCGGAGATTCTCAGTTTTCGAACGCGGTTCCACGGCAGATACTCCCACCCTTTGTCCGGTACGCTTCGTGATCTACATCCGGCAATCTGATAAATATATGAACAACAATTCGGGATTTCAACTTTCGGCTGTCGATGGACGACCCGTACCTTCCGGGGGTGCTTCCTGCTTCCCGCAACGCACGGGCCGCTTTTTCTTGCATGTTTTCGGGAGTTCATCCATAATTCAGTGGGAATACCCTGGTGTTCAGGGCTTTCGACCACGTTTCCGGCACAGTACCGATGACCGTTGGCTCGATTTCCGCGGCCTCCTGCCATCTGTTCGTACTCCATGAACGTATCCGATCTCACCATTGCTCAAGTGCGGGACCTGCTCCAGCGTCCGGATGATATCAATGCGGCCCTTCTGGAGTTGCTGGATGCCGATCCTCGCGCCGGGGTGCGCCGTCTGGCCCTCAAAGAGCGTCGACGTCGAAAATCCGTCGCGGCGGAACGCGCACGCCTGGAAAAAATGCAGGCTCTGGAAAATCGACTGTACGAGCGGGGTCTTCACCGCATCGCCGGAGTCGACGAAGCCGGTCGCGGGCCCCTCGCGGGTCCCGTGGTGGCCGCCGCGGTGATCCTTCCCCGGGAGGCGTTGATTCCCGGCCTGAACGACTCCAAAGTGCTCACCCCGGACAAGCGGTCGGGACTCTACAAACGGATCACCGAAACCGCCGTCGCCCACGGCATCGGCGAAGCGTCTGCGGCGGAAATCGACCGCATCAATATCCTGCAGGCCACCTATCTCGCCATGCGCCGCGCGATCGATGGGCTTGGCGTCCCGCCCGACCGCGTTCTCGTGGACGGCAACGGGGTGCCCGGGAGCGCCTTCCCTGAATCCGCGGTGATCGACGGTGACGCCGCTTCCCTCTCCATAGCGGCCGCATCCATACTCGCCAAAGTGACAAGAGATCGCATGATGGCTGCCTTTCATAGCGAATTCCCCGAATACGGTTTCGCAGACCACAAGGGGTACGGCAGCGCGGACCACCGGCGGGCCCTCCGCATACATGGCCCCTGCCGGATCCACCGGCTATCCTTTCGTGGCGTGCGGTCCGGCTCCCATGCCGAATGCGCGTTGGAAATGGCCGGAACAACCGGAGGCGCGGCGGGCAAGGATGGACTACCGCCTCCCGCCGCGAATGCGCAATCTCAACTCTTCCGGACCGGAACAAGGGGCGAGAACGCGGCCGCGGGCACGCTCGCGAGAACGGGGTACCGGATTCTCCGTCGAAATTACCGTGCGGCTGGCGGAGAAATCGATCTGATCGTCACCAAAGGTCATATTATCGCGTTTGTCGAAGTGAAGACCCGCGCATCAGAGGGCTTCGGTCCCCCTGAAACCCGCGTGACACCTGAAAAACAGCGCCAGATCGCACGCGTCGCCCAGGCGTATCTTCAACGCCACCCATCACACGGCCTGGCGCCCCGCTTCGACGTGATCGCCGTCCACTTTCGCGGCAGTTCGCCTCGAATCCGGCATCTCGAATCCGCATTCCGACCGGAAATCTGATAAATCTTGACATCGGGTCAACTTGTGTGTATGTTTGTCGATTTGGCTGAAAATCAAGGGCTTAACCAACCGAGACCGGAAGACTATGGCGACCGACCTCATCCCTCGTGTCAAGGGCGTCAGGGATTTCTACCCCGAAGACTGGGCTCTGCAAAAGTGGCTGGGTGATACGTGTATCGCGCTTGGCGCCGGCTACGGTTACCAGGAATACGAGGGTCCTGTCCTGGAGTACCTGGACCTCTACCTGGGCAAGACCAGCGAGGAAATCGTGGGCCGCCAGACGTTCACGTTGTCCGGTCGCGACGAAAAACCGCTGGTCCTTCGTCCGGAACTTACGCCGACGCTGGCACGAATGGTGGCGGCGCGGGAAGATCGGCTTGTCTTTCCGTTGCGCTGGCAATCATTTGGACGATTCTATCGATACGAACGCCCGCAGCGCGGCAGGGGAAGGTCCTTCTTTCAGTGGAACATCGACCTGCTCGGAAGCGATACGCTTCATGCCGACGTCGAGATTGTCACGATCGCCTGTGAGCTTCTGAGGACGCTCGGATTGTCTCCCGATCAGGTGACCGTCAGGCTCAACGATCGACAGGGCCTCGAGTCCCACCTCATGCGCTCCCTTGGCATTCTCCCCGGTCAGATCCGGCCCCTGTTCGCCATCGTGGACCGGATCGACAGGATGCCTTTCGAAAAATTCAGCGGCGGTCTTGCGGAGCTCGGCCTCGGCTCAGAGCAGATCGACGGGCTTGTCGAGGCGCTGGAAAGCAAGGATCCGGGGTTTTCGCCCCGGCTTGAACGTGTCGTCAGGCTGCTTGAAATGAACGATGTCTCGGACTACGTGGAAACCGACCCCAAAATCGTGCGCGGATTCGACTATTACACCGGCATCGTCTTCGAAGCCTGGGCGAAGGGTTCACTCAGGCGCGCCCTGTACGGGGGCGGGCGATACGACAATCTGACCCTGCAGGTCGGCGGCAGGAAGCCGGTACCGGGCGTCGGTTTTGCGGTTGGCGACATGGCGATTACCGAACTGCTGAAGGAATCCGATCTGCTTGAAAGCATATCCACGCCGATCCCGGACCTGCTGGTCTCGGTCTTTTCGGAAGAAACGGCCGAACACGCCTCGGCCTTTGCACGCCTGGCCAGGTCACAGGGTCTCGCGGTGGAACTCGGTCTGCAACCCGGTCAGCGCCTTGACAGGCAATTGAAATACGCTGACCGCAAGGGCATCCCGTTCGTCACGATTATCGGCCCCGACGAGATTCGATCAAAGACAGTCGGACTGAAGAATCTGGCAACCGGCGAGCAGACCGTCCTGCCCTCGGGCAACGTCTGCAAACTCGCAGAACACATCAGGAATTCGCGTTTACGCTGAAGACATGGGCGCGGGCAGGTCGCGCCGGCATTCACGTGCAAAGATTCGCACCACTACCGGAGCCTTGAATATGGCGGAATCCCTTGGCGGCTGGAAACGAACGCACTCCTGTGGCGACCTGCGCGCCCGCGATATCGGCAGGCAGGTCACGCTGATGGGGTGGGTCTCCAAGCGCAGGGATCACGGCGGCGTGATTTTTGCCGATCTGCGCGATCGGGACGGGCTGACGCAGGTCGTGTTTCGGCCCGATCTGAATCCCGAAATTCACCTGAAGGCGGAAGCCATACGGAATGAGTTCGTTCTTGCGATCAAGGGAAGGGTGGAATCCCGGCCCGCGGGCATGGCCAACCCCAACCTGTCCACGGGTGAAATCGACGTCGAAGTATCCGAACTGAGAATTCTGAATGAATCGGAAACGCCGCCCTTTCTGATTGAAGCGGATTCGGATGCCAACGAAGAGATCAGGCTCCGCCATCGTTACCTCGACCTTCGCCGGCCGGACCTGCAGGCCGACATCATGCTGCGGCACCGCGTATCGCAGGCAACGCGAAAATTCCTTGCGGACGACGGCTTTATCGAGGTCGAAACCCCGTTTCTGATGAAAAGCACGCCGGAAGGCGCCCGTGACTATCTGGTCCCCAGCCGGATCAACCCGGGCCACTTCTACGCTCTGCCACAATCCCCGCAAACATACAAGCAGTTGATCATGGTGGCCGGATTCGACCGGTATTTTCAAATTGTGCGATGCTTCAGGGACGAAGACCTGCGCGGTGACCGGCAACCGGAATTCACGCAGATCGACATTGAGATGTCGTTCGTCAACGAAGAAGACGTTATGGAAGCGGCCGAGCGGCTCACCGCCGGCCTATTCAGGGTGATCCTGGACATCGACCTGCCTCGACCCTTTCCCCGGCTCACCCACAAGGAAGCGATCGACACCTACGGATCCGACAAGCCGGACACCCGGTTCGGTTTCGAAATTGTCGACCTGGCGGCTGCGGCCGATGCCTCCGACTTCCAGGTGTTCAAACGGGTACTCTCCGACGGCGGCCAGGTTCGCGGAATCAACGCAAAGGGATGCGGCGGGTTCTCGCGCAAACAGATAGACGATCTGGGCATCTATGCCAGCGAATTCGGCGCCAGGGGACTCGCGTGGATCAGGGTGACCGACGGCGGTATGGAATCTGCCATCGTAAAATTCTTTCCCGAACACGCGCAATCCCTGCTGAAGCGGGACCTGAAGGCCGAACCGGGTGATCTTCTGCTGTTCGTGGCCGACCAGCCGGCGGTTGTGGCGGAGGTACTCGGCAACCTTCGCCTGAAACTGGCGGATCAGCTGAATCTGCTGGACCGCGATCATTACAGCTTCGGCTGGGTTACGCATTTCCCCCTGGTGGAATGGGACCCGCGCGAGAAACGCTATGCGGCGTGCCACCATCCGTTCACCTCGCCCGTGGACGAAGACATTGGAAAAATGGAAACAGACCCGCCGGGCGTGCGTGCGCGGGCATACGACCTCGTGCTGAACGGGAACGAGATTGCAGGAGGCAGCATTCGTATTCACCGACGGGAAATCCAGGAAAGGATGTTCGACCTTCTGGACATCTCTCCGGCCGAGGCGGAAGAGAAGTTCGGTTTCCTCCTGGATGCGTTCCGGTACGGCGCGCCTCCCCACGGCGGGATCGCTTTCGGTTACGATCGTCTGGTTGCCCTGATGGCGGGACGGGACTACATCCGCGACGTGATCGCCTTTCCCAAAACCAACAATGCCGCATCCCTGATGGACGGCGCTCCGTCAGCGGTCGACGCGGAGCAACTGAGAGAACTCGGAATCCGGTTGTCGGGCGGTGAACCGACCCGTCCCTGAACACGATATCCGCTTATTTCTACAAGCGTTCGTGTGGATTTTTTTCTTGACTTCAGCCCATTCTTGTAGTAATTTGGTGACATAAATGTAGCCCCGTCAGACGGTGATTTCGCGCTTGTTTTTCGTGCGTAAACGGTAGTCGCCGCTTTCAGTCTGTCTGTTAATTCACCGTCGTTTCAACGCATGAACACGTGTCCCCAAGGAGACATCGATGGCAAAGCGTAACTTGATGGATCGTTTTACGGGATTTGGCGTCGTGCTTGCGCTGTTCCTGCTTCCCCTTCTGTCGGGATGCCATGTCATGGCATCCGACGAAGACCTTCAGATGCTGAAGGAAGCGCGGGACAACGCGCGAGCGGCCGAAGCGGATCTGAACGCCTGTCGGCAGAAGCGGGCTGAACTTGAACGCACACTGGCCGAAAAGAAACAGGAACTTCAAAGACTGACCGCCGATAGGGACGCAGTGCAGAACGCCATGAATCCGTAATGGAAAGGAGTTTCCAGTGAAGAATCGTAAACACATCGGGTTTTCGCTTGTCTGCACCGCGCTGGCGATTTCTCTGGTTCCGCTGGCCGCTTTTGCCCAGTCGGGCAACGGAATGACGTACGAAGAATATGAAATGCAGCTTGCAAGCGTGCAGCAGGAGACCCAGGAACTCAAACAGAAATTGCAGGAGTGTAAGGAAGCGGGAGACAAGGTTGCACAGCAGATCGCCGACGTGGACGCCCAGATCGCAAGTACCATGCAGGAGATCCTGGATCTGGTTGGTTGTCCCGATCAGGCCTGCATCGACGCTTACATGGCCGCACTGGATCGTGTCGAGGGCCAGTTGAGGGCCCTGATGAATCTTCCCGATGCCGATCTCTTCGACCAGCGGGACCACTTCGATGCAATCTCGGAAGAGGTTGAGGGCCTCAAGCAGAACAAGATCCGCCATCTTCCCAAAGCGAGTATGAAACTCAAAAGCATCGTACAGTTGGTCGAAAGAATCGCCGCACGGATGCCTGCGAAGAAGATCAAGGACTACACGGTCCTTCGCAACGACAATCTCTGGAACATCGCCAGGAGCGAGGACATTTACGACAATGCGTACCTCTGGCCCCGGATCTATCTCGAAAACCGGGACAAGATCAGGCATCCGGACCTGATCTATCCGGATTGGGTGCTGCAGATTCCATTTGGCGTAGACAGAGGCCAGCACCTTGTCCTTCAGGGCCATACACTTACAAGCATTGCCGGTATGATCTACAACGACGCGACGAAATGGCACCGCATTTATCGGGCGAACAAATCGCAGATCAGAGATCCAAACCTGATCTTCCCTGCACAGGTCATAGACGTACCGGAAGACTGACAGATATCAGGACCCCACGGCTTCGATCCGCGGAGATTAGCGTCCTAAAAAAATGGAAAGCGACTCAAACCACGAATAAGACAACTGAAAAGCTCTCGTTCCCGGAGTCTGGCCGGAACGAGGGCTTTTTTTATTTGTGAAAAGACCTGACCTGTTGAGAAATCCAACCTTATCTCATCAACTGTCCATTCAGGGCGTTGATCCCCTCACATTGTACGGACACAACGACGTGAACCTTCTGGCGCTCGAAGCCAGATACGGCGTCCACGTAACTGCCCGCGGCGAAACCGTCACGATCACCGGCCCCGCGTACAAAGTCCGGCATGTTTCCGGACTGCTGGAGGAGATGGTCTCGTGCCTGCGTCGTGGCGACGCGCCGGAACTGGCGGACGGGTCGAGGAAAACGGATCACGATAACGGGCCGTCGGCAGCAGAAGAGACCGTGCTGGCCACCCAGAAATGCGTGATTCGGCCCCGTTCGGACGCTCAACGGCGATATGTATCGGGAATAGAGAAATTCGACGTCGTTTTCGGAATCGGCCCCGCAGGTACCGGCAAGACCTACCTCGCCGTTGCCTGCGCAGCCGCGGCTCTGAAGCGCAAGGAAGTGTCGAGGATCATCCTGACCCGTCCCGCGGTGGAGGCCGGAGAAAACCTCGGCTTCCTGCCGGGTGACATCCAGGATAAGGTCGATCCCTATCTGCGTCCGTTGTACGACGCACTGCGGGACATGATTCCCGGCGACCAGATGCAACACCTGCTCGAAAACCGGACACTGGAAATTGCACCGCTTGCATTTATGCGGGGACGAACGCTCAATAACGCATTCGTCATTCTGGATGAAGCCCAGAATACGACCATCAACCAGATGAAGATGTTTCTTACGAGGTTGGGCGCCAACTCCAAGGCGGTTGTCAATGGCGACGTCACCCAGATCGACCTGCCACCCGACGAAGTGTCCGGACTCGTGCATGTTCATCAGATACTCTCGCATATTGAGGCCGTGCGGTTTGTGCAATTCACGGAGAAGGACGTCGTACGCCACGCTCTGGTCAAAAAGATCATCTCCGCATACGACCGGTACGAGAGTGAAAAGAGGCTCCAGTCGGCGGATGGACCCGACCTGAACAACGGCGCTGAAGCGCATGGGTCGTAAAAATCGGGGTAATTTGCTTTATGATGCGTAGGCTTCGACGACTGCTCCTGTATACAGGACTCGTGGAATCGGGCGCCGACGGCGGCGAGCGCGGTGAGCCATCCCGGCGCAAGCTTCGGCTGCGCCCGAGGGTTCTATTGCGCATTGGGCTCATGTTCACTCTGGTGGCCCTGCTGACTTATTTTTTCCCGATTGCCAGAACGGACTACGAACACGGCGCCTTCAGTGAGGGTACAATCGCGCCCTATGAAGTCATCGCTCCGGAAAACTTCAAGGTGCTCAAGAACGAAACCGAATACGTCCGTGAAGTGGAAGCTGCCCGAAACGACGTTCTTCCGGTCGTGATCCTGAATACGGAGGTGTCGGCAGACCGGCAGCGCGCCCTCGACCGATTCCTGGAAGATCTGAATCGGGTGAGCGTCCTGGCCATTCCGGATTCGGCGGTTATTCACCTCCAGCAGGCCCATTCGGAAATCGGCCCGGTATCTCAGATGAGCCTGCGCTTTCTGATCAACGAGGCCGCCAACTACCCCACCGGATTTGAAAAGCTTCGTTCGACCGTCCGCGAATTGCTCGTATCAAGT
This sequence comes from Candidatus Latescibacterota bacterium, assembly GCA_965116875.1. GTDB lineage: Bacteria > Latescibacterota > UBA2968 > UBA2968 > JAAXHE01. The sequence continues at coordinate 4,588,074 of OZ220733.1, read as the reverse complement.
TACGCCGCCGGGGTTCTGGACCAGGACTCTGAAGTCCTCGGCTCCGACCGCTCAGAGGTGGTCCTCGTTCAGGGGGACCAGGAGCGGCGTATCGCGTCAGATCCCATCCGCGGTCTGGAATGGTATGAGCGCAGCCTGCAGGATGAAATCGACAGACAGTTTCCGCAGGGCACGCCCGCGGAAATAAAGTCTGTGTACGAGCTTGTCGTCGTTTTTCTAACGCCCAATCTCACCTACAGCGCGGAGGAAACGGAGCGGCGCAGGGACGAGGCCGCAGCGAGAATCTCCCCCTACAAAGGAACCGTCCTTGGCGGTGAACGCATCGTCGACAAGCATGACCGCGTGACCCTGGAACACATGGACCAGTTGCGATCTCTCTCCGTTCACATGAACCGCGCGATTGACCGTGTCCCCTATCTGTACAATCTCCAGGTGGCTGCCCAGGCCGTTGTCAGCGCCCTGCTGATTGCCATTCTGTTCGTGTTTCTTCAGGTGTCGCGTCCAACGGTCATTGCGTCAACGTCAAACCTCGTCCTCTTTGGCATTCTGATCGTCATGCCGTGCATGGTCGCTTCATACGCCGCAACGGTGTCCGCGGTCACACCCTTACTGGTTCCCGTTGCGCTTTCGGTGATGCTGGCCACCGTACTCTTCGATACCGAAGTCGGCCTGGTCGTTTCATTTGTGTGCGCCACGTTGTGCGCGAGCATCGTGGGAAGCCTTTCCTTCGGCCTGATCTACCTGGTTACGGGTGCTGCCGGGGCTTACTCCGTGAGGCCCGTCAACCGCCGCAGCGATTTCTTCTACCGGTCCATCGCCTTCCTGGTCTGCGCCTATCTGCTCTCGACCCTGGCAACGGCGATCCTGTTGTTCAGCTATTCCAGCTTCGGAGAGTTCTTCCTGAAAGTCAGGTGGGACCTGGTTCTGGGCACCTTCACGGCCTGTGCATCCTCGGTTCTGACCATTGGCCTCCTGCCAATCTTCGAAAGCGCATTCAGCGTGGTCACCACCTACACGCTCCTGGAGCTCTCGGACCTGAACCGTCCACTATTGCGCAATCTGGCCATTCGGGCGCCCGGCACCTACAGTCACAGTATCATCATGGCAAGGCTATCGGAGGCGGCTGCCGAAGTCACCGGAGCCAACGGACTGCTGGCCCGGGTGGGGTGTTACTACCATGACATCGGCAAGATGATCCGGCCGCACTATTTCATCGAAAACCAGAAGGGCGTGAATCCGCACGATGAACTCCAGCCTCGCCTGAGCGCGCTGATTCTGATCTCCCATGTCAAGGACGGCATCAGCATGGCCGAAGAGGAAGGCCTGCCCCGGGTCATCATCGACATGATCGCCCAGCATCACGGTACCAGCGAAATCGCAAGCTTCAAGAAGAGCGCCCTTGAAAACAGCGCGCCCCACGAGGTGCGCGACGCCGACTTCCGGTACCCGGGGCCGAGGCCCCAGACCCGGGAGGCCGGCATTGTCAGCCTGGCCGACGCGGTTGAATCCGCAAGACGCAGCCTCAATACCAGTACTCCGGAAGAAACCCGGAAGATGGTTCAAGCGCTTGTAAAATCAAGATTCACCGCTGGGGAATTGGACGAATGCGACCTCACGCTCAGAGACCTTACCCGGATTCAGGAAGCATTTCTTCCGATTCTGGATGCCACCTGGCACAGCCGCGTTGCCTATCCGTGGCAGCACGAACAGAAGCGGGTTCAACCCGGGCGCAGGAAGGAAGTTCTGTGACCCGGGTCCGTATCGAGCAGGAGGCGCCGCTCCCCGAAGCCGGCGACCCGACCGACCTTGTATTCCTCCTGGACAGTGTGCTTGAGGATCACGGCGCCGACGGAACCGTCACGCTGGTTCTGGCCGACGACGGGACGCTTTGTCGTCTGAACGGTCAGTTCAAGGGCGCACCAGAGCCGACGGATGTTCTTTCCTTCGATCTGGCGGATCCCATCCATCCCGATTGCGACGCGCTGGGTGAAATCTATATTTCCGTGGATCGTGCTGAGTTACAGGCCCGTGAAGCTTCAAGGCGCCTGTCCGAAGAGATCGCATGGCTCGCCATACACGGAATCCTGCATCTGCTGGGGTACCGACACGACACATCCATGTCCACCGCCTCCATGCGAGGCAGGGAACGGGAGTATTTCGCCCGGTTTCAAGCAGGCAAACACCTGAAAGGAGAGTGAGTCCATTTTGGATGACTCCGAGTGGTTGGCCGGACTCGTCGCGGGCGGTTCTCTGGTGGTTACCGCGCTGATCGCCAGACTGGGCGCAATCGGCAGCACGATTTCACGGGCGACACTTGAACGCCTCCGCGACGAAGCCGTACCACGCGCGAACCTCTTGCTGTCGATGTACCGCACAAGATACGCCCTGGGCATGACGGTCTCGTTTGGACAATCCCTGTCCATAGCGGTTGGCGCGCTTGCATTCGCATTCCTCTCCAGATTCGGATTGCGGGAGTTCGCCTGGCCGCTTCTTCGAGACCTTCTGAGCATCGGCGCGTTCGTACTCCTCTCTCTGCTGATCGCCAATGCAATCTCTTTCTACAAGCGCGAAGAGGGTTCCGACAGGCCCCTGCCTCACCTGATCGCCATTTACTATCCGCTGTATGCGCTGCTGCTGACCCCCGCGTTGCTGCTGCTGAAAACACGGAGTATCTTTGTCAGCGAAACCGATACCCGGGCGATCAAGGAGGAAGAGCTGCGGCAGATCGTGGAAACCGAAACCGAGGAAGGAACGATAGAAGAGGAAGAACGGGACATGATCGCCGGCATATTCGAATTCGGCGACACCACCGTCAAGGAAGTGATGGTGCCGCGTATTGACATGGTGTGCGCCGAAATCTCCTCCAAACCGGCAGAAATCCTGGCGCTGATCCAGGAAAAGCGGCATTCCCGCATTCCCATATACCGCGAACGCGTGGACCATATCGAAGGCGTGGTGTACGCCAAGGATCTGCTCGAGCTTTTAAGCACGGGAAAGGACTGGACGCCCGGAAACGCCATGCGAAAACCGTTTTTCGCGCCTGAGGACAAAAAGATCGCGGAGTTGATGAGAGAGTTCAAAACCAACAAAGTGCACATGGCGATTGTCATCAATGAATTCGGCGGCACCTCCGGGCTGGTCACGCTCGAAGATCTCATTGAAGAGATCGTCGGCGAGATTCAAGACGAATACGACGAGGAGGAGCAACTGTTTCACTGGGACGAAGACGGGCATGTGCTGGTTGCCGACGCGCGGCTCGATATAGACGATCTCAATCTGATTTTAAACATAGAGCTTCCACGCGACGGATACGAAACCCTCGGGGGGTTCATCTACAACCACCTGGGTCGGGTACCTGGCCCCGAAGAGACGTTCGTTTTTGAGAACATCACCCTGTGGGTCGAGGAAGTGGTCGGCCAACGCATTACCACGGTTCGGATCGTCAAACGGGAGCCCGACAGAAGCAAACAGGACAAAACCCAAAAAATCGCTTGACAAAACCGTCCGGAATGATAGATTTCCCTATATAGGACATCAATGGTCGCGGGGTGGAGCAGTCTGGTAGCTCGTTGGGCTCATAACCCAAAGGTCGCAGGTTCAAATCCTGCCCCCGCTACCAAAAAAACGAGAAGGAGGCCGATAACTTTCGGCCTCCTTTAACTTTTGCAATTCAGAACTTACATGGATGGACAGGATGATCAGGATAAAAGCCGAAAATCCGATTGTCATGCGTGCGCCAGTAACGTATTCGCAGCGCGTTCGACCAACCTGTCATCCAGAGGACTTGCACTGCTTGTGCTGCTTGCACTGAACTTGTCGAAGTGGCTTGTCGAAGCAAGCCTGTGGTCCCTGAGCCGTCGTCCTGCTTGTACTGAGCCTGTCGAAGCAAGCCTGCCGAAGGATTGTCGAAGGGTCGAAGTGGCCTGCGTGCCACGTCCGCAACGCCCTTCGCAACGCGTACACCCGACTGTCTTGTAACGGAGCACGCCAGGCCGACGAAGGATCTACTGCAGCATGGAATCAACCCCGCGCGACCCGCACGTGACGACACCTGAGAGGCAGCACGTCCGCCCCTCTCCCGTAGCGTCGCGGCGCGTTTCCGGGTCAGCCTGTCTTGAAGGTGGGGCGGACATTCCTGTCTGCCCACAACAATGTACCTCTGGCAAACGGTAACAGGATAGATACCGCAAGTTTGAGTTTCAGGATGGATTGTCCCAATGAATCCGTCCACCATCAACCACCCGACATCACTCTGACCGAGCCGATTTCACCGTACAGAAATTCCCGCCACGACAAAAATGATCCTGCCCTTCGATTCTGCGTCTCTCCCCTCCCCGATCGAAATCGGATCCACCTGTACCCGCCAGCAGTCAACCTCCTACAGAAACAACACGTAATTCAAGATCTGACTCTGCAGATCAATCATCCGGCACTTCCCAGTCAAAGCAACGCCTCCCGACGGAACCGTTCAGTTTTTGTATACATAATCGGAAGTTGTATACAAATACGGAATTAAGTAATTGAAAATATTGGAAATATCGTCAAACTAACACTTGACAGACGTAGCGGTCCGTACATTATTGGTGGCAATTCAGGCGCATTTTGCAACACTGCAATACGTTTGCGACCGATACAGGAAACCGCCGATTCCCTGACCTTCCAAAGTCCAAAACCGGCGGACCTTACCGTACACCTTGCCATGTACAGAATGCACTTTCATATAGACGTTTCCGTCCTTGCCGCATGTACCGTGCGTGGTGGTGTCGACTATCTTAGATGGTAAATGCGCGCCATATGGCTATTAATCCGTCCGTATAATCAAGCCAGTGAGGTAACCAGATGGGCGTAAAGTACTCTCGAATTCCGATTCTTCTTCTTGCCTTGTTCAGTCATTCTCAGGCCAATACGGGTGGAAGAATGAACATGAAGTGTTTAGCTGGCCTGCTGACGGCCATCCTCAGCTGCTTGCTGTTGTTACATTCTACGGCGCGTGGCGAATCGGACAGGGATTTTCTGAGCAAGACTGTCAGGGCGAAACTGACGGAACCATCGGACATTTTGGAAGGCAAATACGGGCGCCGTAGTGTTACGTTGAAGCGACTCGCAACCAGCGACTGTGAAATGCGTCTGGCTCTCTGGACACTCATGGGCGAACCGGTTCAGACTTACGAATTCCGCATGCCACGCTTGAGTGAGTTGATCTTCGAGGCCGACGATGGATTTGCAAATCGCATCACAATCAGTAGCGTCGGTGACTCAAAGGAAAACGATATCTCCTTCCACGGAGGATCGACAGTCTACGTCAGCCAGGATGTGTTGGATAAAATCCAGTACGTGAATTTCAGTTTTTCAATCGAGACCTACGGCCTTTTTCCGCTTCCCGAGAAGCACCGTTCCGAAGGCAACCCTTGGTCGTTCGCAAGTCACTTTAAGGCATATATCCATCTGAATAACCCCGGTGTATTAGAGGCGCCAGGCGAATGGGGGTGGGACACTCCAGGAAGTCCCGATTGGAGTGAATTTCTGTCAAAGTACAAATACCCTCTCGAAGAAGGAGAGACCAGGTTGGAGAAAGGAAGTTACATGGAGGAACAGAAGGCCAGGGAAGCACTTCGGCGAATGCGGTGGCGATACCACAACAACAAAGATGACGTATTCGTTAACAATTGGTTTGAGATTTATCATTTGCGTGTGAATCCGCGCCTAATACTAGATCAGATTCACAAACACGCGCCTGAAGGCTACGCAATGATCATAGAGAGAGACTGACAGTGAGCCGCGGCTGGAACGGAACTTAAGTCAGTGGGCGTCCCATCCAACAACTGTTGCTCCAGTTCGTGTCCGTCTTGGTCGGCTGGTTTAACTGCCGGTATCAAGAGAACGCAACACATAAGGATGATCAGCGTGTTACTGTTCGACCCAAGCGGGTTTTGACCACAGCCTAAATGGACCTGTGACAATCTGGGATTCCGTTTCGTGAGGTATCGTCGTGCGTTCGGAGGTTTGCAACATCGCCCTGAAGGCGACACTGTAGCGGGATGATTTCGACTGGGGGATGGAACAGATCCGAAATGAGGCGTGCAGGTTGGCGCGTCTCGAACGGTGCAATGTCATCAAAGTGTATCGCTCCTTCAAGGCGCGGCGTACGGTCCTTATTACCATGTTTATGCAGAGGGGAGACTTTGTCGTGGAAATCGAAAAGAAAAGGAGGCTGGAACAGGCCGATCCAAAGGCAAGACGTTATCTGATTCAGAATGGGCTCGGGGTTTCACATCAGGGTGAAGACCTGCATCAAAAACACAATCCGGTCGGAACATTTGCGCGGAAAGGGACTTTCACAGACGATCGGCCCATGCATCGACGGGACGTCGTCGGAAGGCACGTATCTGCGAAGAGCAGGTGGCGATGGATTGTTGGCGCGGTGTGCATGTGTGCCATGTTGTTTGGAGGCGATTTCATCCAGGAGGAGCTTGTAGGGTACTTGCGTCAGCAGCAGTATGCGGCAAGTGCACCTCAGGCTGCGGATACGCCGCTTTGGTCCCGTTGGTTAGGCGAATTGTCCGTGGCGCGATCAACTGTAGAGGCTGCTGAAGCGAAGGGTCTAGACTCCGCAGGAACGGTTTTCAGGGACTGCGATGAATGCCCACAAATGGTGGTTCTGCCGTCGGGTTCGTTTATAATGGGGTCGCCCGACGACGAGGAGGGCCGCGATATAGATGAGAGTCCTCAGCACATCGTCACGATAGGTTACCGGCTCGCCGTGGGTGTGTACGAAGTTACGTTCGACGAGTGGGAAGCGTGTGTGTCTGCGGGGGGGTGCGGCGGGTACGTTCCCGTCAGTGGCTTTGGCCGAGGGGAACGGCCGGTGATCAATGTCGATTGGAACGACGCGCAGTCATACGTTTCATGGCTATCGAAACGAACGGGGGAAAAGTATCGTCTATTGAGTGAGTCGGAATGGGAGTATGCAGCGCGGGCGGGAACAACGAGCAGGTTCAGCTGGGGGGACGAGATTGGCAGCAACCGTGCGAATTGCCGCGGTTGCGGCGGTCGGTGGGACAGGGGCATAACGGCACCGGTCGGTTGGTACCCCGCAAATGCATGGGGTCTCCACGATATGCACGGCAACGTATCGGAATACGTGCAGGATTGCTGGAACGATCATTATTTACGTGCCCCTGCGGACGGGTCGGCTTGGGAGTCTGGGAGGTGTGATCATCGCGTCACACGCGGTGGTTCCTGGAAATACGGTTGGAAATGGTTACGCTCAGCCGACCGCGATAATCAATGGCTCAAGACCGTCGGGGGAGACAATTTCGCCCAGGTACGATTCGTCGGTTTTCGTGTTGCCCGGACCGTTACTCCTTGAATCTGAAGAATAGGCGTAGATTCGAAATGTGGCGCGGTGGGTTAGGAGGGGCATATCTGTTTCGGCACGATTCGTCTGGCGGTTCCTCAATAGCCGCTCCGTGCCCGTTTCCACATCCCGCTCATCGATCCGGTCTTGCGGATTTCCCGCATTTGGCCCTCGGACAAGCATTCATGGGGTCGCCCACGGAAAGTTGCGTGTTCGCACTTCCAATAGGACCACACGTTGGGAAATGGGTGGAGAATCAACACTACGATAGGTACGTGATTGATTGGGTTTTCCGCCGGTCCATGACCCGCAAAGTCGAAAACCGGCGGTCCCAAAAAAGGTTCACAACCCATGTATTCACCGACGCGATGTGCAATCTGGCATGCATACCGTTTGCGCCGAGTGTTTTTGTCCCCTTGTGTTCAGACAGCTTCTGAAGGCGGCATATATGTGGAGCCGTGTTTTTATTGGTTGGATGTTGTTGTTTACAGATCCAGCATCCGCTGGTGAGTTAAACCGCGTACCGGACTTGGACTTCGATACCCGGGCCGCTGGAAACAGCCGCTCTGAAGGGATCTGGTCGGACGGTACGACCATGTGGGTCGCAGACTACGCTCACGAGAAGATCTATGCTTACAACCTGCGGACCAAAAAACCCGACCTGAACAAGGACTTTGATACCCTTCGCGGCGCTGGGAACCGCTTCCCTCAAGGAATCTGGTCGGACGGAACGACCATGTGGGTCGCGGACTCGGATGGGTGGGTCGCAAACTACAGTGACAGAAAAATCTATGCTTACAACCTGCGGACAAACGCACGCGACCCCAACAAGGACTTCAACACCCTTCGCGACGCTGGAAATCGCCGCCCTCAAGGAATCTGGTCGAACGGTACGACCATGTGGGTCGCAGACTACTATGACGGGAAAATCTATGCTTACAACCTGCGGACAAAAGCACGCGACCCCAACAAGGACTTCAATACCCTTCGCGACGCTGGAAACGCCTACCCCCATGGAATCTGGTCGGATGGAACGACCATGTGGGCCGCAGACTTGAATGACAAGAAAATCTATGCTTACAATCTGAGGTCCAAAGCGCGCGACCGAGCCAAGGAATTCACCAGAGCAGACTACATCACTGTCACTGGTGGGATCTGGTCGGACGGTATGACCATGTGGGTAGCAGGTACCAGTTTCGGATATGCTGGGATTTATGCCTACAACGCCAGGACGATAATTTATGCACAGGGCATCGTGGTTGAAAGGGGCATACAGGACTTCCCAATGAGAATTAGTGGCACACGTGGAACCCTTCGAATTTGCGTCCGCGACCACGAGTGCGAAGATGGCGATCGTATCAGGGTCGACGTGGACGGCGATACCATATTCTCCGGGGAAATCGACAACGATTGGGATTGTTACCGGCTGAGGGTCCGGGACCGAGAGAGCTATACAGTAGAACTGACCGCCCTGAACGGTACAAGGTATAAGGGCGACTGTAGCTATGCGGATGGCAACACCGGTAAGATCCGCGTCACCGGTGAGAATACAGAAACGCAGGTATGGCGTCATCGGGCTGGCGCAGGGTCAAAGGCGAGGATCATCGTCGAGCGGGCGAGATAACGCTCGCCTTTAATCTTGGGCAACCTGCGGCTTCATCTCAAACCGCGAGCAATTGCTATTGAGCGACGGTTCGAGCTGAAGTAATTCATAACTCACGCTGAATGGTCCAAAGGAGCGCAGAGCAATGCACAAAACGGTTACGGTTGGTGTAGTCGCCGGCGTCGTCGTCGAGGATCACAGGTAGGGTTCGCGAACAGCGGAAAGTGGAGGTTTGGAGTGACCCATGTTTTTGCCCAGAGGGTTTCTACGTCTGTGGAATGAAACAGAAAGTTGAACCCAATTTGGGAAAGGGCGATGACTCCGCGATGAACGCGGTCGCTTTTTTTTTTGCCCTTTAGACCCGCAAGCTGAACCCACGCAAGTCAATGATGAGATTGCCATCGCGGGACCTGCACAACCAAAGGCCCCTTGCTCCCTTTGTCTCCAATATCTATTTTTGACCTCATCTCATGCTCTCCTCTCCGCCAAATATACGACATAAAACTCGGAGGGGGGTTGTCTCACTTTATGATTGGCACGAAGGGGAGGCTACAATGAATAAGCGAATCTTCAAGCGATGGATTATTTTCGTAATCCTGTTCTATTTTGTAGCACTCGTCATCGGAATCATGCTGAAGAAATATGATACTGGCGACGGTGAGCCGTTGTACAATACATTCAAGGACCTCTTGCCACTGATAGTTGCCATTCCTGTCGTTTGGCTAGGCTACTGTTTCCACTGTCGACTTGCCTATCTGAGAGACGTTCGCGAACTGTGGTCAAAGATTGTTGTGGCAGTGCAAGAAGCCATCCAATACACTCACCTCAAAAACCCTTCACAATCGATATATGGAACAGTGTTGATGGACCTCAGTATAGCGACGGAAGAACTGCGAGCTATATTTATCAATATTGGCGAAGGGAGGGAACGGATCGGATTGTATCCATACGAAAGCATCAAGACCATCCACGCCCAAATATCATGTCTCAGCTTTGGAACACAATTTACCGGGAAAAACGCGAAGGTGGCACGTCATAAGATAGTTGCGAGTTGGAAAGAGTTCAGGAAACACTACCTCAATGAGCTAGAGCGAAGTGTTCCGACCGATATTGATAGTCCTTTCTTTGAGTAGGCAAATTTGGACAGTGCTCCGTGCAGATAGTAAGTATCATTAACGGGTGAAGGCCTTATCCGGCAAGTGTTGTTCCAGCCTGCTTGTCTACGGTGGAATTGTTGTCAAATGTCTTGGATAGGGGAGAGCGCATCCTGGTGGTTTAAGCGGCGGCTTCCGGAGTTGCAGCGACGGCGCGCTTTTCGCGCTAACGCCACGTTTACGGCGCCAAAATCCGCATCGCATAAGCCGTAATGTGCGGGGGCGTGGATTGAAACTCCAAAATCGCCAGTCCCAAGTGGCTCCATTGTGCCGATTATGGGCTGCCTGATCAGTGCAATCCGTGACAACACTCTCACGTCAAGACACGCGCTCGTATAGCCCGGGTTGAACGGGGACTTCTGGGATAAGGGTGCTTCCTGAGATAAATGACCTGGAAAGGATTTACAGCATGCAATCGCCAATCCGTGGATTCACTGGCTCAGAAACCGTAGGATACTTCATCGCAATGGGGACTATATACAATAATGGACAACCCTACAAAAATAAAAATCGCCCCGGTAATGGATATTACCGGGACAATTCTGAATAAATCAACCCCTGAAGCGGTTTTAAGGTAAGATGGGTTAAATTAGAAATGCAAGAGTTTTCTTGGCTTTTTAAGAAAATCCCCTCCTATTACTTGACAACCGAAATAGATATCCCCATATTTACTATTGTCGCTGCTATAACAAGAAATCAACACATGGAGTATAGTCATGGTTGATGAAGTAACAAGAAATTCAGTGTGGAATGAGTACTTGGATATAGAACGTGCAGTTCGTTACTATGGGCGGCTTGCGGATAAGTATCGCAAGTATCATCAGGTTACAATGTTTGGGCTTGCTGTTTGTGTTATTGTCAGTACTGTAAATCTCTTGTTTATAGAAAAATCGAGTTATTACATTAGTATGGGTGCGAACATTCTTGTTCTGACCATAAGTGTATTTTCCTTACGTGGAAATTTTGCAAAAAAATCTGCGAATCTTTTTGCTATAGGTGCTTTATGTTCTGACTTGCTGAAAGAGCATAGAACATTATGGAGGAAAATAGAAAGTCATCAAATTGAAAACGACGAGGTAGGTGATATTCTGGAAAATTTAATTGAGCGAGGTAATAAAGCTACCATTGTTTCAGGCTGGGCCGATATTGGAATCGACCATCACCTTAATCAAATAGCATACAATGACGCAAAAGTCAATTTAGCAAGTCAACATTCATAGAAAGAGGTATTGTCGTATGGGAGAAGAAAGAAGGGAAAGACGTTCTGTAAATCCCCCACGTCCCCCAGATCCAAACCCATCTAAGCCACCACCTCAAACTGAAAAGGAACTTCCTCCCCCTGCAAAACAACCCCCTCCTCGGCGTGAACGGCCCAAGAAGTGAAAACTAAATTTTGAAGGTTGCTTAAATCCTGCTCATTAAAAACCACCGACCTTGAACTAAGGCCGGTGGTTCTTTATTGAAATCCAGAGATGGGGGAGCCTTCCCGGAGAGCCTCAAGGCCGAGGCCGTGAGCCGGTTTCGATTGTTCTGTTATCCGCTGGTTCTACCGAAGTTTTGAGCAAAGACCAGAAAATCGGCGAAGTCTACGTCACCATCGCCGTCTAGGTCTCCCAATAACCCACTTGTTGAAACTACCGTATCGGACGACCAAAGGACATTCCCGTCGTCCCCGGCAGTCACAGCGACTCCATCCCCGTTTTCATCTACAAACGCGGTGAACTTGCCTCTTGAAATTCCTATCAAGCCGTTACCGTTAGGGTCTGCACCCATAAGAACAGTTGGTTCGTTAGTGGTGGTGTTTAAGAGACCGAACGCTCCATTACCATTATCATCTGATCCGGCAGCAACAAAGAGCCGCCCCTTGCTGCGGAACTTCATTGCTGCATCCCCTTTTTCATCAACGGAGATTTCGGCGCTGGTTTCTGCTTTTCCTTCTCTATTACGAACTGCTAAAAAGCCGTCGCCGACGAAATCAACACCCATAAGGGCGACAACATTACCCTGATCATTCACAATTTCCAATCTACCAACTTGTAAAACATCGTCACTGTCCAGGGCCGTTTTACTCAACTTGCCGCTTTCCGGTTTAAAGAACGACGTCAAGTTTTCCGGGAACGAATTGGACAACATTGTCAGCGCGGGCGAGGCACTGAACAGAAACATTACAATTAGCCCGATTAGAATTCTTGTTTGCCACTTCAGCCTTTTCTCCAAAACAGCAATTCGTGAGTCCACTTCTATTCTCCCGTTGAGAATTTCTAGGGCTGCATAAACTCATTACACATATATTGCTGACCACGCTCAAAATCACTTTTCTCTTCAGGTAAATGACTCAACACATCGGCGATATATTTATGAATTAGGGATTGTGCGGGATCTGCTCTTTCTGCTGCTGATAATATGCGCACAATCCCAATAAGAGTTTTCACCTGCCCCCGGAGATTGTAGATTTGACCCTGAAGGTTGTTGATTTCTTTTTGAAAATCTTGCTCATTCATTGTTAGTCTCCTTATGTGGACGTATAAAACCACGCCCGGTTACTCCCCTCCTGTTCATTCTTGTGCCCAGGGCTTACTTGCGGAAAGCCCTGGGCGGAGTTTTAAGAAAAATCTTTCGCTAGCTATGCAGATTTTACGTTATTAAAGGTGCGGGAGCCGTATCTTGGGCAACCTACCTATACGACTCGTCTTTTGGAATAGTTGCCCCTATTCCTGAGACCAAAAATACCGACGCGACGCCGAAATTGTCTCGACGCCATATTTGGTCAGTATTTAAACCGCACCTCGGATAAGATCCAAAGGTTTTCCAAGCCTTTGGATCTTATTTTTGTTACTCGACTCCAAAAATGTCATACACAGTTTTAATGTGCAAGTGCCAAATTGTCGGAACTCTGAGTTTCCATCCTTTCATATAGTCTTCAAACGACTGATCAGCTTCCCAAGAAACTGGACCGTATGGAGACATGTAACGAATGATGTTCCAAGCCTTTGGTTCATTGAAAAATATGTGTAAAATTTGATAAGCGGCGGTGAATTTGTATGTTCTCGCAAAATCCCCATACGGTTCATTTTCTAGTTTATGTAGAGATCTGCGTAGTCCGGCAGCAAATTCTTCGTTAGTGAATTTTTGCGCTCGATCTGGAAAGGTTTCTTCAAAATAAACCGGAATTTGTTTAATCAGTAATCGACCAAAGTCAGTACCTCTGATTACCCATTTCTCCCGATATTCTAAATCGTCGTATAACCTATTGTAAAGTGAATAGAGTGTCCACACAGCCATTGCAGAAGCCATAGACTCTTCTATCCAGGTATGTGACCCGGTTCTTGTTGTCCAGTGCTGCCCAAGCACATGGGCGTATTCGTGAGCGAAATAATGGATTGTCTGTGCATGATTTCCGGTAAGATTCATTAAAATTCGATGATTTCCGCCATTACCTCGTTCAAATCTTAGTCCGGTTTGTCTAGGATGGTACACAAGGGTAATTCTTGATTCAAGTGGTGAGTACAAATTTTCGTTGATAAAATCCCTGACTAAGGCGCATATCCAGGCGATTTCACTGGGATCATGAATCCAGTTAGATTCATAGTCAATAAGAATTCCTATTCCAGCAACGTGATCGGCAGGGTGAATATATCCAGCATCAGTTTTAACATTCGACCAGATATATAGGGTGTCTTTAATGCTTATAGTTTGAACTACGGTATCCCGGACTGTCGTTTTAATATGTATTGTATCCGGATTATTTGGATCATACGAGGCACCCGTTAAACCGAAGTTTTGAGAAAGAATGGTAAAGTCAGTAAAATTGACAACTCCGTCCCCATTCACGTCCCCCGGAATGCGTTTATGTCCATCAGCGAAAAGCAATGATCCTTGAAACAAACACAGTACCACAATGGCTGCTTTGAGCATACCCCTTTCCCTCCTGTCGCCCTTGCAAGGCGATGACATAAAAAATCCTCCTATTGAATTAGGGTTTACGCCTAACTTAATAAGAGGACTTTACGTCCGATATTACTTTTTGTTATTCGCCAGTTGCAGACCGTCCGGTACTGCCCCCCTTGCCAACTGAGCCAGTTCACAGTTCCTCCTGTCGCCCTTGCAGAGCGGTCACTACGTTAATTGGTGACGGGCCTTGCAAGCATCACAGGAGGGTGAGCCTCGCTTATTCGCCTATCTCAGGGGCTATTGTATTCAGCGAGAAACCCGTCCAACAGGGTTCCTCCGTGATGCTTGCAAGGCGAAGATAAAGAATCGGGCTTGACAACGCAACAGTTATTCTTCTTCAGGTTCTTGAATCTGTTGCTCGGCCTTATCTTCTTTCGCCGGAGGCTTGTCCACTCGCAGTACAATGCGAGCGACCTCCTCCGGCGTTTTGTTTATCTTTATCGGTTTGTCTTTTCCGTTCATTTGGTTAACTCCTTGTAACGCATCTGCCTCCATTGTAGGTTGTGGGCGATTACTTGCATCAGGCCATACGTTCCGGCGTCCCGATAGTTGTTTCGTAATACAAATTCCTGTACATACCGATTAAGATGTTTCAGGCTCATATAGTGGTAGGTTCCCTTATAGGCGCGTTTGATCAGCGACCAGAAGGATTCAATGCCGTTTGTATGTATTTCGCCTTTTGTCCACTCCCATTTAGAATGAACAACGGTTTCGTGATCAAAGTAGGCGATCATATTATTGTAAACATTGTTGTCATCAGTATAAAGGCGTGAAGAAAAGTGAATCCAGTATCGTAACTGACTTTCAATAGCTTCCTGTGTCACGCCATACGGAACCAGTGCCTTCACTTGTTTTGACTCCCGTTCCCGGATACCTAAGACGGGAAACTTACCATGTGTGCCCGAACCCTCGCCGACCTTCAGCTTGCGGGCATAATGCATGTTCTTTTTCAGGCCACCGACGTAGGTTTCATCGGCTTCACACGTTCCGTCAAACTTTCCCTTATCCTCGTTACAAGCCTCTCGGATTCGATGCGCTAGATACCAGGCACTTTTTTGTGTAATACCGAGCGCCTTTCCTAACTGGATCGAAGAAATCCCTTTGGGCTGACAAAGAAAATAAATCGCCCAAATCCACTTGCGCAAGGGGAGTTTGGAACTATGCAGCAACGTATGTGGACGAATCGTGAATTTCTTGTTGCAGGTATTACAACGGTAATACTTCGGCGAACTGTCTTTCCGTACCCGTACATCTTCGCTAGCACAGCTCCGACAGAAGACCCCGCTGGGCCAAAGGAACTTTTCAAACCAAGCCTCGGCCGCCTCTTCCGTTGGAAACATCTCCTGCAACTGAAACAACGAAACTTCGTTAGGCATTGTGTAACGCCTCCTTGTAACTAATAAGGTAATAAGCAGGAGCGGGACAATACAAAGAAAAAATCTTGTATTTCGAGCCTGCCCACCTTATTTTGTTTACCCCGAGAGGGTCACCTCCCGGGGTTGTCCGGTGATGGACCGCCTTAGCAGCGTCTGCTACTGAGGCGGTTCCATTATAATGATGAAAATCGGGTTTGTCAACTGCCAGCTTGGCAGTTGTCCGGGTAGGCCCTAAAAAATCAACAAAAAAGGTTTACTGACAAAATGGCAGTAAAGGGAAATCAGACTTTTTCCAGTTTTTTCAAATTTTCTTTTCCACTTTTGTATATAGTCCCCATCGCAATTGTCTGCGGGCTGTTCAACGTCGCATTTGCGCAACTTCCGCCCGAGGTCCTTGCGGATAAATATCTCATGCAAGTGGAACAGCTGGTTGAGAAAAATGACCATGGCGTTGCGCTTAGCCTCATGGACTCAATCAAGGTTATGGAAAAGGAGCACAATATCACCCTGCGTGAGGACTTCCATTTCAAGTACGCGAAGATTGCCTACGCGGCGGGCAGGGTGCACACTGCAATGGACGCGGTGAGCGAGTATTTGGCAGCGGGTCGCCGGGGCGAATACTATGACGAAGCGCTGGCGCTGTTGATCAGGGCCGAACAGGTACTTGCCGACTTTGACTTAACCGCTGCGAAAAAGTGCACGTCGGATATTCACTTGAGAGGTCCCTTTCTTTACACTACCCTTGTGATGGGAGGTCTGGGAAGAGTGTTTCTGAAGCTTCCTATTGTTGGCGGGCATTGATCAACCCTCCGGGTTGCCAAATATGGGTCGATAGCTACATGTTCGTTCATCACAACATGCAGTGGACGGGCAAGTGCCCGGACGGCCGGGCAGATGGGAAGGGTACGCTCACGGCAGTTTGGAGTCCACCAATAGATTCGTACAGTTACGCGGATTCGCTGGGCCACCGGGGGCGGTTCATAAAAGACCGACCTCATGGCGAATGGGATATTCGCTGGTACGAAAACATGCAGCTTCGTCGTCCAAACGCTGTCTGGTCCGATGATTTCCTGGTTCTCAAGGGTCGGTATGAATACGGCAAGAAGCACGGGAAATGGACTACTCGGAATCGGCAGTTTTACGGAGATTCTCGAACGCGTAGATTTCAAGGAAATACAGGCGAATATTCACAAGGATTGAGGGTAGGCGAATGGCTGTATGGGCGTCGTACTGCCTGTGAATCCGTAACATATCGTGTAGGCGCGAGGCTGGAGTCCCGCCGTGTTGACTCGGTGAATTGTCAGCAGAAGCTAAGCAACGTCGAAGGCTTTCATTGGTCGAAATACGGAAGGAGATAAAGGCGTTTACAAGAGACCATGCCGAACTATCGCCCTTTTAGTGATAATCCCGTCTACAACCACATATGTCAACAAAGCCAAGAATTCAGGAGCGACTAAAGCCTGACTTGAGTCTGAATTCCTTCAGAAGAACAATGAGACAGGCAGACGGGAATGTCTGCCCCACCCTGCAGACACCACCAAGCAACCACCGCCAGTAGGGGCGACCGGCCGGTCGCCCCTACACTGATTCGGGTCTCCCATAAGATCCCCGCAACAAAACCACAGAGGGACAATGCACCTGTAAAGTGCACCGTCCCGTCTGTCGTTTTCAGTGAATGGCATTTACGGAATCGATTTCATCCCTCTTCTTCATCCAACAGTTGACCGAACGCGTCGAGGCTGACCGCCTGAACCGCGCCGCGGTGCAACTTTTCGAGACGCTGAACGTCGTCGGCGTTCTCGATACGGACAGCCAGAGGATGCGAGGCAGGGAGGTCGAATCGGACGTCCAGTACGGCGAGGATACTTCTCCGGAGCCCCTGCTCGATGCCTCGCTCAATCCCCTGCTCAATCCCTTGTTCAATTCCTTGCTCGATGCCCTGCCGGGTGAGGTATTGGGCAAAGGATGATTCACGTAAGAGATCCATCATGCCCTCCTTCGAAATGAAACCAGTAATGGTTTCAGACACGTACGCCAGACCGCTCAGCAACGCCATACCCGCGAGGTATTCGGCCACCTCCGACTGGGCCATCGGCCGCACGTGTGCGGTGTGCATACATCGGTGCAACCACGCGCGAGATGCCATCCCTTCGGGCGGCTTCATCAACGGCGCATAGGCGATCAGTCCCTCGTGTCCAGAATCGAGAACCTCCTGGCCATCCACCTCGCTCAACCGGATCACCCTTTACCGCACAAGTACTCGATGAACCGGATGCGATTGTGAATATTGACCGGGATCCCGCCGCCCGGCATGGGGACGCAGATAGATGACGCTGGAATAGACGGGCAAGCCATGGCGCTCGACAGCCCGCCCGATATAGCCGACCATACGCTGCGGCATGGGCGGGTCCGTACTGTCCGTCGTTTGAAATTCCGTGTGGACAAGCGCTTCCCGGCCATCGATGCGGACGCGAGTGAGACTGTCGCTTGCCGAGACCGCGGGCTGCTGCGTGTCAACGACTTCGAGGACGTCCACGTCCTCCCGCCCGAGGGTAAGACAGGCAAAATCGTCGGGATAGGTTTGAATCACGTGCTTGGATATCGCATCGAAATCTGCCGCGCCGGACGCCCCGGGGGAGGAGGATCGGATCTGTGTAAACAAGATACGGGATCAGGGCGGAGAGTCAATTGCATCATGGAAATGATCGATTTCAACGCCGGCGCTGCGAGGGCAGGGATGACCTCCACCCCGGGAGAACCTCGCCAGCGAACGCTCTCGCTCGTACACTTCAGCGGGCTGCTGAAGGCAGGTCCGCCTCCACGTTCGTCGTCCACGGACTTGCGTTAAAGGTCAAATCCCACTGACGGGAGAATGTTCGGCTGTGGAGGTATTGCCGGGGAAGGCGGTCAACCGTCGACACAGGCAGGGCGCCCACGCCGGCTGCCATATCAAGGGCTCTCCAGGCCCGATACCCGTTGCCTGATCTGTCGAAATTTTTTATCTTGAAAGAAGTCGATGGTATTTTCTCCCGGGTGGAAGTGCATTCTTTCATTTCCCGGTTGTTTCAAGCCAGGTTGGAGCGAGCGATGTCAACGCGACAGGTTGTTATCGAAGTGCCGGAGAACGTGTTGCGGGCAATTAACGCCGACGAGTCGAATTTCGGCCGTGAACTGCGCACGCTAGCGGCAGTAAAGCTGTATGAACTGGGTCGCCTGTCGTCCGGACGGGCGGCCGAACTTGCATGCATGTCACGGGTCGAATTCCTGCTGGGCCTCGAACGGTATAAGGTCTTCCCTTTGGCGGCTGAACTAAACGACCTGGAGAGCCAGCATACCTGAAGCAATCAGCAAACCGTCTCCCCTGCTGTTTCTGTACCAAATTGACGCACTGGAAAGGCTGTCATGCCTGTTCGGCGAGGTCTGGGTTCCATACGCGGTTGTAAATGAACTTCACAATGGCCGGCAAAAAGGGTATGATGTTCCTGACCCCGGTGCCCATAACTGGTTGAGAGTCGTTGAGCCTCATTCCATACCTTCGGAATGGCGGTCGCTGGAACTCGGAGCGGGTGAGCTTGCGGCGCTGTCTCTTGGACTGGAAAATCCGGACAGGGTGGTTCTTGTCGACGAACGGTTAGCGCGGCGTATTGCTCTAGACGCCGGCCTTACCGTCTGGGGAACTTTAAAAGTCCTGCTTGAAGCGAAATCTCAAGGGCTGACAGAACGCGTTGAGCCGCTTGTGGACCGGCTCAGAGATTCGGGTATGTGGATTTCAGATTTGATACGACAGGAGGTTCTGGCGCTTGCAGGTGAAGGCGACCAATAGAACAACAAAGGGTGAGCATTTGGCAAATACACCTCAGGATCGTCTCCTGCGGTGTTTTTTTGTTCGGTACCAGCGGACCGGCCATCGCGTGCCTGATGTTGCCGACGATGTGTCGCGTGTGTCGGGGCTCGTTGTCTTCGGTTTCCGGCTTGCCCGGACTTTTAATCACGCTCCCTCAATGAATCGACAAGCCATTGTGCGTTGCGAAACGTTGGCAATAGGTCGACGCACATCTTCGTCTTCAAGGGCATGTACAGCTTACCGGTCAATCGCGGAGGCAGGAGATTTTTCGTTCCGTTCTGAATGACATGCCGGTCGATCGTCAAGCACGATATAATACCGTACTCACACCTTGCCGCTTTTTCCTTCGCCATTATATTTATTAGAAACCGGCAATGCGACAACCACCCAAAGTCCCGGCAGCCGGTGTCGTTGAAGCGAGACCCTGCCGACCTCCCCCATTCTGTAACGCGAAAAAACCTGAACTCCCCCGCAACATCTCCGAAAGCGAGAATGGCCGTCCGATTATCGTCGACACAGGATGAAGAGAAGGCAACACGATCCGTTTATTCAATCCGCCCTGATTGAAACAGGAGAATCCCGTTATGCAGATCCGGCTCAATTTCCCGCGTTTCGTGCTGGCGATCCTTCTAATAGGCGGGGCCTGGGCATTTCCAGCGACCGCCGAAGACGTGGACGGTGGCGAGGACGCCAGCGAAGCGGAAGACACTGTGGAAGAAGAGCTGATCGTCTATGAAATGGATGCCATTACCGTCACGGGTTCGCGAATCAAGAGCGAGGATCTGCTAACCCCCGCACCGGTGATTGTCATGTCGAGGGATGAAATCAAGGTGCGCGGCCTGGCGTCCATAGGAGACGTCCTGCAGACCCTGACAGTTCAATCCAATGCCATCAACACCCAGGCCAACAACGGCGGAGACGGCTCTACCCGTATCAGCCTCCGGGGGCTGGGCGCTCATCGGACGCTGGTCCTGCTCAACGGACGCCGCTTCGTGCCCGGAGGCACGGGCGCCAATTCGTCTGTCGATCTCAACGCCATTCCCGCTTCCGCCGTTGAGCGCGTGGAAGTGCTCAAGGACGGCGCGTCGGCCGTGTACGGCTCCGACGCGGTGGGGGGCGTTGTCAATGTCATCACGAGGGCAGAGACCGAGGGACTCGAGTTCGAAATCTATCGGGGTGTCGCGGGCGCGGGCGACGGCGAGACGCTGGATATCAGCGTGACCGCCGGTCTGAAAAGCGAGAAAGGCAGCGTCCTGTTTTCCGCAGGCTACCACAGCCAGGAACCCGTATGGACCGGCGACCGGTCCTTCAGTGCGGAAGACAAGACGTACGACTGGGAAAAGAACGACGGCACCTACGCCACCAGCGGCAGCTCGGCCACCCCGGAGGGGCACATCATCGACCGGACGGAGGACCCAGGCAACGAGGTGTGGCAGGCCGTGGTTTCGGCGGCCGGCGAAAACGCCGGCGACTACCACCGCGACCCCAACGCCGGCTGGCGTCCGTTCAACTGGGCGGGCAATTCGTCCGACGGCAGCGGCGACCTGTACAATTACCAGCCGGAGAATTACCTCTACACGCCGCAGACCCGGTATTCGACCTTTCTCAGCGGATCGTATGCGTTCGCGCCCGGGGCGAATGGCTTCTTCGAGGTCTCATACACCAACCGGCAGTCCGATCAAAAGCTCGCCCCGACCCCCCTTTTCATCATCAGTGAGGGACTCTCCGTATCGTCAACGAATAGATACAACGAATTCGGCCGTGAGTTTTACGACGTCCGGCGCCGGTTTGTGGAAGCGGGTAACCGCAATTTTCTTCAGGACATCAACACGTATCGAATCGTGCTGGGCCTGGAGTATCCGATATCGGGCTTCGACACGGATCTATCGTTCACGTACGGACGCAGTGAGGGTACGAATATCAACGAAGGTCGATTTGTCCGAAGCCATCTCGCGCACGCCCTGGGGCCGGCCGAGGAATGCGCCGCCATCGGCGACTGCGTGCCGCTGGATCTGCTGCACGGCGCCGGCACCATCACCCGGGACATGCTGGACTATATCCAGTATACGGGTATCGCCACGGGCCATTCCAAGCAGAAGATCCTTCAATTGAACGTGACCGGACAGCTCGCCGAACTGCCGGCCGGGCCTCTGGGCGTGGCAGCGGGCGTGTCTTCCCGCTGGGAGGCAGGCGCCTATCTTCCCGATCCGGTAACGAGATCGGGAAATACGACCGGCAGCAAGCAGGAAGCGACCGAAGGCGCGTATTCCGTGAGGGCGCTCTATGGCGAGGCCTCCGCGCCGGTTCTCAGAGCAGACGCCGTGGGGCTGGACCTGACGGCAGCCGGCAGGGCATTCGATTACGACACCTTCGGGAGCGGCTTCACGTACGAGGCGGGCGCCCGCTGCGAGCTTCCCCGCGGGTTGACCCTCCGGGCCACAATATCCAACGCCTTCCGCGCCCCGGGCATCTCCGAGATGTTCCTCGGCCAGAGCGACGCCTTCCCGCTCGTAAGCGATCCCTGCAGCGTTGTCGACGAAGCGGGCAGTACCCGGACACTGACGGCCGAACAACGGAGGAACTGTGCGGCCGCCGGCGTCCCGGCCGACTTCGAGGACTCCCGCGCACAACTGCGCGCCAAGGTCGGCGGCTCTACCGACCTGGATCCGGAAACCGCCGCCATGATTACGGCCGGTCTGGTTTACCAGCCTGAATACGCCGAAAACCTGGATATTGCCATCAGCTACTACACCAATAAAATAGAGGACGTGATCGGGGCGTTGCCGGCGGGTCTCATTCTGAGCAACTGCTATTCACAGGAAACCCCGTCCTTCTGCGATCAGATCGTACGGGACCCGAACACGAAGCTGATTACGACCATCTTTTCGCAGGGCGCCAACGTGGGTGAAACCGAGACCAGCGGACTGGACATCGAACTGGACTACAAGATCGACACGCCGCTGGGATTTCTGACGACCCGCACGGAAAGCAATCTGCTGTTCAATTATGAGCAACTTGTGCCGGCCCCGGGCGGCCTGGAACTGGTGAAGGGAAGGGGTTACTACGATCTGGGCGTCTTTCCGAGATGGCGGCATTCGCTTACGGCGGGGCTGAGTCAACCGCGAATCTCTTTCGGTCTGAACCTGAAGTACGTCGGCGGTTTCCTGGAATGCGAAGACGACGATTGCAAGGGCCTGTACCGCGACGACGTATCGGTAACGCCCGTGAGCCGCAAGGTCAGCTCGAACAGCACGATCGGCCTGTATGGATCTTACAGGCTGGGTACTCGCGCGGGGGCGTCCGTGTTGACCGTTGGAATCAACAACGTCTTCAATCAGCTGCCGGCGGTGATCTTCAACGGCTTTCTCGGCACATCGGACGCCAGCTCCTACGATTTCATGGGCAGATACCTGTACGCGCGCCTTTCGCATTACCTGTAAAGCTCGATCATCGTTACGGTCGGGCACAATCATCAACAACCGATTCCCTCATTCGCCCGCAGTCTGTCCGCATCGGCAAAAACGAGCAACGCTCATAAAGTCGAGTTCGTGCCTCTCACGCGCTCGCCGGTGCGGAAATCTCGCAACCTGCCTTCCCTCTGACTTTCGAAAGCCACCGTTATACAAACGGTATTGACGGACACCACCTGTTTTGTGATATTCCAATTGTGGCAAATACCCAGTCGGATGAAGCGACTGTTCAAACCTTGAATGAGCCAGTATAATGAACCCACTCCTGTCGGTATCCAAGACGGCTATCGCAATTTTCTGTCAAGAACACGGAATCAGGCGACTTGCCGTTTTCGGCTCGGCACTGAGAGAGGACCTCGGCCCGCAGAGTGATATCGATGTACTCGTCGAATTCTATCCGGACCGAATTCCCGGACTGCTCGGCGTAGCTGGAATGGAACTGGAATTTTCCCAGTTGTTCCCGGGACGAAAGGTGGATATGCGGACACCCGAGGATTTAAGCCCATATTTCAGGCAGGAGGTTCTGGATACGGCAGAAGTACAAGTTGAACAGAGATGACGATATTCGCTTGCGCCACATGATTGAAGCGGCGCGAGAGGCCTTGTTGTTTGCATGCGGACGCGGCCGGGGAGACCTGGACATCGACCGCCACCTGGTTTTGTCGCTTATCAAAGACATCGAGATTGTCGGCGAAGCCGCAGCGCAGATTACCGAATCAACACGAATGGAGTTGGCAGACATTCCCTGGGACAGAATCGTCGCGATTCGGAACCGGCTTGTACATGCGTATTTCAGCATAAATCTGGATATCGTCTGGCAAACCGTAGAAGAAGATCTTCCAACTCTGATTAACAAGCTTGAGGGGCACGTATCGCCGGAGCCCGGTGTTGACTGAAAAAACAACCCGGGCTTTCGCTTTTCAATTCATCCTGTTTCGCGATACGCTCGACACAATAACCTTCTCGTATACTGAATCCGGGGCGTCCCTTGATCCTTCGAATCGCCGCTATCGGTTTCATCTATCTGTGCACTTCAGTCGCCTGGCTGATTCTGGGGCAGACCATCCACCTGCGCACGCTGGAACAGGACGACAAGCTCGAAGAAGCCGTGGGGCAACTCTGGGGTACGGCCCAGACGCAGCATGCCCCTCAGATTTACCGACTGGAACGCGTTACGCGAATGGAAACCGGCGCGCGGGGCGAGTCAATTTCCCGGACGGTGGACGAAAAACGCTTCCAGGACCTGAATTCCAGCCGCATCGAGGTCGACCTCTCACTCGAACACCGTCGCAAGGGCCTGCTGTGGTATGCCACCTACCACGTCCAGTTCGCTTCCACGTACACCCTGTCCAATCCTGCGGACCGAAGCCTGACCCTTTACTTTGATCTGGAACTGCCCGCGCAACGCGCCGTGTATGACGATTTCACATTAACGGTAGACAACCAACGCATCGCTGACGTTCCGGTTCGCGCCGGCCATCTGGTGCAGCAGGTGGATCTCGCGCCCGGCCAGGCAATCCCCGTCCACGTGTCCTATCGCTCCCGAGGCCTGGACCACTGGCGCTACAGTTTCGGTGAAGACGTCAACCAGGTGACGGACTTCGAACTGGTGATGCGGACAGACTTCGAAGCGATCGACTTTCCGGCAGAGAGCGTATCCCCCACTTCCAGGAACCGGAATGGCGACGCCTGGACGTTGAAGTGGCGATACGATCA
This sequence comes from Candidatus Latescibacterota bacterium, assembly GCA_965116875.1. Taxonomy (GTDB): domain Bacteria; phylum Latescibacterota; class UBA2968; order UBA2968; genus JAAXHE01. The sequence goes on along the minus strand of OZ220733.1, from coordinate 4,563,603 downwards.
TCTCCTGACCGGCGTCGATCTGGGCATGGTCATGCCCGCCCGCCTCAACCCCGGTCCCTGGGTCAGGCAGGTTGTCCTTGCGGCCCCGATCTCCCTCTTCCTGTTCTTCTTCCTGCTCTTTGTCTTCACCACCGTGCGCCGCATCGCCCTGCACCCGATGCACTACTTCTTCATCGGGGCCGCCTTCTTCAGCTTCCACCTGTTGCTGGCCTACCTCGTCGACCACATGCTCATCCATTACGCATTTGGCCTCGCCTCCGCGGTCTCGATATTTCTCGTCACATCATACATGCGCCTGGTCGTGGGTACCCGTCTGGCCTTCGTGGAAATCGGCGCGGGACAGTTCATTTACCTGGTGATCTTCTCATACACGTTTTTCTTTTCCGGCTATACCGGCCTTGCCATTACGGCTTTGTGTATCGCCACTCTGTTTGCCGCAATGCAGTATACCGGGCGCATAGATTGGAACGCGGTATTCGACAGGAACGCCGCTCAGTCGGACTGACGGGGACTTCATACGCTCCCCTGCTCTGCCTGCGCCGCGCATCCGATTCGGATCCCCGTTAACGTGTTCTGCCAACCAACCTTGGGGATAATCCTCCACGCCGACTCCTGTCGATTCCAGCCCCTGGCCGCATTCTGGCTTCGAATTCCTTTATCTGCACGCCTCATTTTACGCGCCGTCCGGCGGGATTAGAAATACTTTGACGAGACGCGCAATTTTATTATATTCTATATATGGATATACCAAATATAACAGAATTGATCGATGTGGCCGCTACCTTACGCGCCATCCGCACCAGCCTTGACCTAACTCAGGAGCAACTTGCGGAACGTCTCGGTGTCACGTTTGCTACGGTGAACCGCTGGGAGGGCGGCACAACCAAGCCTCAGAAGGCGGCTCGCGAGGCAATTGCGGCTTTGGCTGCTGACGCAGGAATTGACACAGTCGCTGTCTCAGAATCCGCCGAACCGGCGGCGGGAGTTACACGGCGGCGGCGCGGTAGCCAACGATCGACCACTCCTTCAACCAAGAGAATGGAACAGATGTTGTGGGACGCGGCCTGTTCCATACGTGGCGAAAAGGACGCCGCCAAGTTCAAGGATTATCTGCTGCCGCTTCTGTTCCTCAAACGGTTGTCCGATGTCTTCGACGACGAAATCAAACGCCTATCCGAGGAGTACGGAGACCACGACGTCGCCAGGGAAATTGCCGAGGCCGACCACGATCTTCTACGTTTCTACCTCCCACCGGAAGCACGATGGGGCGTCGTCAGTGGCCGCGAAAGTTACGAATGGCCGCTTGACGACCAAGGACGAAGCACACGGCCGAGAGATATTGGCGAGCATTTGACCAAGGCGGTTCGTGCTATCGTACAGCAGAATCCTTCGCTTTCTGGCGTTATCGACTATGTTGACTTCGCGTCCGAGCGCAACGGTGAACGGGACGTCAACCCGGCAAAGCTTGCAGAGGTCATTGAGACTTTTTCGGATCCGCGGTACCGGCTCGGCCTCGCCGACGTACAACCCGACTTTCTGGGTCGCGCATACGAGTACCTGCTGAGGAAATTTGCGGAGGGTTCCGGCCAAAGCGCAGGCGAGTTTTTCACACCGACCGAGGTCGGCCTCCTTATGGCGCACATCATGCGCCCTAGACCAGGCGAGACCTGCCACGACTACGCCTGCGGGTCGGCGGGGTTGCTCGTCAAGCTCCAGCTCGTTGCCCGGAAACTCGACCCCATCAGCCGCGTGCCGCTCAAACTCTTCGGTCAGGAACTGCAGGCCGAGAGTTACGCTGTTGCCCACATGAATGCGATCATCCACGACATGGAAATCGAAATCGCGCGTGGTGATACGATGATCAATCCCAAGTTTAAAGACACAGCCGGCCAGATCGGTACCTACGACGTCGTAGTCGCAAATCCGATGTGGAACCAACCGTTCGCCCCAGACATCTTCGCCAACGATCCCTTCGACCGTTTCCGCACACGGGGCGGCGCCACCACCGGTAAGGGCGACTGGGCCTGGCTTCAGCACACGGTCGCCTGCCTGAACGAACGGGGGAGGGCCGCGGTCGTGCTCGACACGGGCGCCGTGACGCGCGGCTCCGGCGCCAGGCATGAAGACAGAGAGCGCAACATCCGCAAGTGGTTCGTTGAGCACGACCTGATCGACGGCGTCATTCTGTTGCCGGACAACCTCTTCTACAACACCAGCGCGGCAGGTATCATCGTCGTCTTGTCAAAACGCAAACCCGCCTCACGGCAGAATAAGATCGTGCTCCTCAACGCCAGCCGGCGGGTGCGTAAGGGACGTCCCAAGAACTACATCCCTGACGAGGACATCCGCCCGCTCGCGGCGGCCTTCCTCAAGGGTGAGCCGGTTGAGGGCGAGGTCGCTGTCATCACATGCGAGCAGACGGAGGATGCGGACTACAATCTCAGTCCCAGTCGGTGGGTGGGACAGGCTCAGGTTGAAGAGCAGCGCCCGATAAAGGAGATCATTGCCGATTTGCAGCGTCTCGACAACGAGGCCCGTGAAATTGACTCGCGCTTGTCGAAAATGCTGGCACGACTGCAATAGATATGGATACTTGGTTGTCCCAGAGATCTATTATCGAAATTCGTCCGTCAAGTCGCCCGGCTGAAATGGCACCTGCGACCTGAGCCGCTCTCTGAGCTTGTCGAAGGGTCGGCGATGGGCGATGAAGAGCCCTAAACAGGTCAGGAAACCCGGGCAGTGCATGCAACCCAACGAGACTGGATGAACTCCCCGAAGAATTGTGACACATTTCTGGGACGGGACATTGGGACCAAAGGAGGAAAAAATGGGAGCGACGCATGTAACGGTCAGGATTACGAACCCGGCCGACTCGAATAAGTTTTGGGAGGGTCTTTTTCTGGTAGACACCGGCGCAACGGATTCCCTGGCGCCCAGGCCGCACCTGGAAGCGATCGGTCTCAAGCCCGAAGGCAAACGCGTGTATGAACTGGCCGACGGCAGCGAAATCTCGGTGGACGTAGCCGTTGCCAAGATTGAATTTATGGGCGAGTTCGTTGGCGGGACGATCATCTTCGGCGAGGCTGGCGCGGAGCCGCTCCTGGGTGTTACAGCGCTGGAATCCGTCGGTATAGAAGTGGACCCGCTGAATCAGCAGTTGAAGAGACTGCCGGCCGTGCGGCTAAAGGGTTTGGTGAGCTCGCAATGAATGAAGCGTGGACATGGCGTCCGCTTGGGGAGTTGTTCGAAATTGGTGCAGGCAAAACAATGTCTGCTGCCGCTCGCAATGGCACCGACAAGACGCCCTTTTTGCGGACCTCGAACGTCCTTTGGGACGAAATTGACCTTTCGTCGGTAGACGAGATGTCAATTCCAGAGCACGAATTGCCGGCCAAGCTATTGAGGCAAGGCGACCTGTTGGTCTGCGAGGGAGGCGAGATTGGCCGGGCGGCCATCTGGAGCGGCGAGGTGGAGACCATTTCGTTCCAGAACCACTTACATCGACTCCGGCCAGTCGTTCCAGACATCGAGCCGCGTTTCTACGTGTTTTTCCTGCAATCTGCTTTTACGCAACTCGGTATCTTTGAGGGCGCAGGCAACAAGACCACTATCCCAAACCTGTCACGTAGCCGCCTGGCCGGACTGGACGTGCCGCAGCCGCCACTGGGCGAGCAGTTGGCGATCAGTGCGGCACTCAGTCGGGTGCGCACCGCAATTCGAGTACAGAACCAAAGTGTTGAGGTCGCACAGGATTTGAAGCGCTCCGCGATGCGGACGCTTTTCACGCGCGGGCTGCGGGGCGAGGTTCAGAAGGAGACCGAGATCGGGCCGATGCCGGAGAGTTGGGGAATTACGGCAATCGACGATGTGGCCTTGACCACACAGTACGGCGTATCAGCGCGCGGTCAGACGTCCGGTTCCCATCCGATTCTACGTATGAACTGTCAGGAATACGGAAAGGTGCATTACCGAGATCTTCAGTTCGTCAATCTAGATTCGGAGAGTTATGGCAAGTTCCAGGTAAGACCTGGCGATCTATTATTCAATCGCACAAACAGCATCGATCTGGTCGGGCGCATGGCCATTGTTGAAGACGATAGACCCGCTGTCTTTGCGTCCTATCTCGTGCGACTTGTGGTTGATGCAAACCGATGCATCCCGGAGTTTCTTAATTTCTACGTGAACTGGCCGAGAACGCAGGAGGAGATCAAGAAGCTCGCGAGCCGTGCCGTCGGACAAGCAAACATTAATGCGACCAAGCTCCGGACAGTCCTGTTTCCGCTGCCGACCATAGAGGAGCAACAGAATATCGTCGCCGTCCTCGACGCCATTGATCGCAAGATTGACCTGCACCGGCGCAAACGCGCGGTGTTGGAAGAGTTATTCAAGGCGTTGCTGCACAAGCTGATGACGGGTGAAATTCAAATCACTAATCTGAAACAGAGATAGAACGGTTGAACTGCAAATGACTGAGGTACCCAAAAGAGGCAGTTCCCGAAGAAAGGGCGATGAATATCAGGACCTCACGGCCCTGCGGCTTGCGCTAGAGAACTATATAGCTCGAACGCCATTTAGGATGTTCTTGGAGTATGAACAGTCGGGAAATCTCGATGACATTGTTCTGTTTCAAGAAACTAGAATTGAAGCCTATCAGGTCAAATATTCCGTTAATCCGCTTGATGTCTATGAGGCAAGTGATCTCATTGATTCCAGTAGTCCGATAAACCTGAAGAAATTCGCGGACAGCTGGAACACCCTGCGCGGCAGATTTCCCGGCTATAGCCTTACCGCGTACCTCTGCTCAAACCGTGCTCTTGATGCTTCTCTCGTTGACCTCGTGACACACTGCGGGGCATTTAAGCCAGAATTCATCGATGATAGAAGACGGGGAAATACAAAACAACTACGTGCAAGCCTCATGTTCGCCTCTGGGCTTGATGTTGACGCTTTTTGTGAATTCTTGATGGAATTCCAATTCCGAGTGCGGCAACCGACGTTGATGGAGCTGGAGCGATATATCCGAACGGTTCTTCTTGACGAAAAGTTAGGCCTTTCCGATTCCACGATCTTTCTCGATCTCAAGGAGGAAATTAAACAGAACGCAATTACATCCAGAGATCCAATTACTACTGAATCAATTGACAGAATTCTGGAACGACTCCAGAGCAAGTTGCTTATTTCACAAGTATTTCCGGTCAACCATGGTCATTTTGTAGAGCGTAAGGCTCTGACTGAGCGACTGGACACCGTGTTGCCGCAAATTGATGGAGGATACCTTATTGTTTCAGGCTTGCCTGGTAGCGGCAAGTCGACCTCACTCACTACGTACTTCGACGAGCTAAATCGAGCAAAGTATGAGGTCTTCCGTTACTATTGCTTCGTCGATGTGAACGACAATGCTCAAAGGATGCGAGTCCAGGCAGAAAGCCTCCGCGCGAATTTGTTAAGTGAGTTCCATAGGAGATTTCCGAATGTTCTTGAACGACGACTCGACTATAGCGAGCGAAATTTCCATGCGTGTTTGAAGACCCTGGCGGGCTTTTTTGTTGAGCAAGGTCGAAAGCTTGTAATCTTCCTAGACGGACTGGACCACGCTGAACGTCTTGAGCAGGAAGTAAGAGATACTGTGATCTCGGCTCTGCCGTCTGGTGTGCCTACCGGTGTTGCCATAGTTGTGGGCACCCAAGAGTTGCATAAATGGCCTCACTTTCTCAAAAGTACGAGAGAGTGTCCCAAAACCCATATTCAAATGCCATTGTTTTCAGAATCTGAGACACAAGACTACCTGGAGAAAAAGCGAGGAATTTCTGGTCTATCACACGCTGACATTGTCGATATCCACGAAAAATGTGAAGGGCTTCCCCTGTATCTACAGTATGCCGCGGAAGTCATCTTATCGAGTGACACAGTGTCAAATGCTATAGCGTCCCTTGCCGCGGCAACGGGCGGAGATATTCGCGACTACTATGGGCTCCTTTGGGAAGAGTTCGACCGATTGGGTATGGCTGACGCAAGACACCTGTGTGCGGTCATGGCCTGTTTGCGATTTTCCGTACACAGAGATGAACTCCGCCGCATTCAACAGTCTCTCGACCGTCCCCAGTTCGAAGATGCGTACAAGTGCATGAGTCACCTCTTGCGAAACTCTGGTGATAGACTGTCGGTATTCCATAACAGTTTCCGTGAGTTCGTAATCGGCCAACTGCAGGCGGACTGGATACAGGAAATAAAAGCAAACATTGCAAGTTTTCTAAAGGCCGATCGTTATTCTCCTAAGTGGTATGGATATGCCTTTGAATACTGCTTTGACGCTGGCGACTACACATATGTCTTGGAAGAAGTGAATGCTGATTTTGTTGAACGCGCCCTTCTGCACTATCGGCCAACCAACGAAGTCTTGAACGCAATACATTGGGCGGTTGAATCGGCATACAAACAACGTGACATCGTTCAGCTCAGTCGGCTTGGCGCATTGAAATTCAGAACAGGGGAGCGTCTCGAACATAATCTTGATCGAGCTCTGCTAGGAGATGCTCTCTTGGCTTTGGGCCGTGAACAAGACGTAATCTCCTTTGCTTATTCGCCAGAAGCAAATCACTGGATAGTCGATAGCCAAGTTTCACTTGCCATTATGTCGGTACTCGCAGACGACGGTAAACAGGAGTTTGGACGAGAGCTTTTCGATATATTCACGGACGAGTTTCGAGGTGTTCATTCTGACAACAGAGATGAGATTCGCTCACAGGTTGTCGGCATTGCCCGGTGTTTGGGCATCTACTCGAGGCGGCAAGCACGTCCACTGAAATGGCTTTCTCGGTTTAGGTTAACCCCAGATATACTGGAAAGACTTGATGTCTTTGCCCCAGATTATGCACCACACCTATCGGCATATGTAGATGCATTAGTTCAATTCGGGCATACCGAAAGATGGAATCGGCTTAAACGCGTGAAGAGGCTATTTCCAAATCGTTTGGTTCGCTACCTGTTGATCCGCTCGCTCGCGAATCATGATCTTCTCGATGATCTGCGGATTGCCATAAATGAGTATGTCGAGTCAGAACAACCCCACGGTAATGTAGAGCTGGCTTTCTATGCCGCCAAATCAGGCCTGCCGGCTTCTGATGTTTCCGCCATTGCTGGGGTAATCGAATCCCCAATGGTGGAATGCCCCGACTACCTTTCACGAAACGATCCTATACTCTGGAAGTATGCATATTCGTTTGTCACCTTAGGATACGAGGACAACGAGTCTTCCTACGAGAATCTCAGGACGGCCATTGGTAATTCCCAGACGCTATGGACGTTTGCGCTCCGACATCTCTTCGAGGCCTGCCATTGCATTGGTCAGTCGTTTAAGGCCGATGTTTCTGGATGGTACAAACGAGCATGTATCAGCATTGACATGCTTTTGAAGGCAAAGCAGGGACATGGAGAAGGAATCGCAGACTCCATCGAACTAATACGTGAAGTATTGCCATTTACCATCGGCACATTGACCGATGAGGTACACAAGCGCTTTCCCAATCAACTTGATAATTGGATTGAACGGCTGTCGTCACTGCGCGATTCCTTCCTATGGAATACTCACTTCGGAATCGCCGAGTCTCGCCAAGACTACGACTTCGAGCTACACTTGTGGGAGACCCTCGCCAAGAATCCAGCTGTAGGCTGTAGGCTGTAGGCTCTCTTCTATCCTAACACACTGCGCGTTCACTTTCGAGAAATCTACCAAGCTGAAGGGAAACACCAGGTCCAATCACTTCATACGGCTTGCAGCAATCATGGCTAAATGCGGTATGCGTGAATGCGCGGATGAGTGGCTTCGCTATGGAATCCGCTCCTCGCTCATATATGGTTACCGCAAGGATATCACCCTGCTATATCTAATGGATATTCTCACACTAGTGGGCGATTTCAGAAGTATGTATCAAGTTAGGCGGCGGCATTGAGTTCGCGGAGCCTTTCTTCAAGGTCGCTGCGTGTAAATTGCCAGTTGAAGGGACTCGAGGTTTGGTTGTAGCGTCGCTGGAATCCGAGGATGCGGTCTTCCATTTGCTTTCTGGTTCCGAGGTCGTTCGGCGTGAGTGCCTTTCTCTGAAGAATGGAGAAGTAGATCTCGATCTGGTTGAGCCAGCTGGCGTGGATGGGAAGATGGATGGCGATCAGGTTCGGGTAAGCCTGTTTGAGGCGTGCAGGGGAGGTCGACGGGTGATGGGAAGGCCCATTGTCGAGGATCCAGAACACGCGTTCGGCCGATGCATAGGGTTCCTGCTTCATCACGAGGTCGACCAGCCCCTGAAAGGGTTCGATACCCGTGGATTGATCCACACGACCAAAGACCCTTCCGCTCCTGATATCGAGTGCGGCCAGGTAGGCCACGGTCCCGTGGCGCTTGTAGTCGGACTCACAGTGAATCGGTTTTCCCGGTTCCGGAGGTGAACACGAAAACTCCCGCTCCAAGATCTGGAGTTGCGATTTCTCGTCCGCACTGAGAACGTAGTCTTTGGGCCCCAGGGGCGCGCCCTCATAATCCCCTTGATACAGATCCAAAACAGGGCCCGCTTTTTCCAGAAAGCGTGGATCTTTGATTGAGATCCACGATCGGTGAAACCAGGGACGAATGGCGTCCCGTTTGAGGAGACGCCACAGCGTGCTCTTCGAGATCGACAGGCCGGTCTCGGAACGGATTTCCTGAAGCAGTTCCGCGAGGCTGAAGCGGGATAGCGGGATGCCCCGCACGGCTGGCAATTGGCAGGCGAGGGCCTTAATTTCAGCGATCTTCTCGGGGGGGAAAAACCCGAGGTCTTCCACTACGAGGCCGATCCAGCAGTGAATAGCCCTCAACCGCCCAGCGCTTTCGCCATTTCATCACCGTTCTGGGGTGCACGCCAACAGCTTGGGCAACACGCTCGTGCGAGATGTCTGGATGCTCCCACAAAACCAATACCATCTTGGCCCTGTAAACAAGACCGCTGGGTGCCGTTTGTTGTCGTGCGATCCTGCGTGCCTCTGCGATCTCCTCCTTCTCAAACTGCGGTTGATACTTCGGCTTTGGTCCAGGCATGGGGCACCTCCCTACTCGGTCGGGGAGACGACCCTATTATAGGCACTCTCATGACTCCAGACAACATTATACCGATTTCTGAAATTGACCACTAGTGAACCGTCGTCAGCCCGAAATCGCGCTCGAGAGATGCGCTCGTGTTCTGTGGATGGTGAAGTGGATGCCCGATCTCACTGATGGACGAGAAACAAAATGGTTTACAGAAAACGCCTTTTGTGCTGTTCTTTCTGTCAATCGTCAAGCGGCATTCGACCTGCTCAAGCATTTCTCTCGATCAACGGCAAGATGGAAGATGCAAGATTGCTTGGAGGAGTACCTTCTCAGTGCTGTGGATGGAGACCCTGAGTATTTATGGTGCTTTAGCGAATCTTTCCGTAATCATAATAGTGATGATGGCCGACATTGTAGACAGATTACCGGTGTCCGACAATACATCGTTGACCTCGTTAGAGAGTCCTGTTCAGAGGAGGTCCAAAGGACCTTTGAAGATCGCTTCAGGCACTTCGTGTTGACGGAGATCTCCCCTAGACATTGGCCAGCCGACCTCAAGGACGAGTTCTCTGTCTGTTCCGATCCAGACAGCGACAACGGAAGTGGTGCTGAAGAGAGTGCTCACTCGCCGTCTGAATTCATGCTGGATGGAACAACCGTGACAAAGGAAGGTATCGCCGAGAGATGCATGGAATCCTTTTCTGGGTTCCTTGCAATTCTAAAGAAACTGAAAGATCAGAATGCGCATTTCTACGAAACAGACTTGCTCGATGCAACATTACGTCACCATATAGCTGAAGCAGGTTCGACGGAGGACCTTATCTCAATCAGAGAATACGTCGAATCGCAGGGACGATGGCAAGACCCAAGTGCGTTTGAGTGCTTAGCGGATCGTTTCATGGAATTGGGCGAAAAAGACAACGCCGTAGACTGCTTCGCATCGGCTTATTTATGCTATAATACCAGAAACGCGTTGGGATACCTTTGGCAAGGCAATCCCAAGTACCTGGCCACAATAGAAAAAGTGAACAAAACGACTGCAACGATGACTTTATTGGAGAAGTGCTACAACTCTGTGAGTAGGACCGAGGGAGGGTATGATACCGCACCCATCGCGGCTACGGGCTTGGATATTCTCAACGACCCATGCCTACTTGAGACAGTGTTCGAAGATTTCCTGACACATTGCGAAAGCATGTTTGCACAGCTACCCAAAGACAACGACTATGCATGGTTGAAGGAGTATGCGGGGCCGACTTTCGATGAGAATCGACTCATTCTTCAGTTTTGTATAGAAGACCTTGATACGCCAGAGATTAATCACGGCGAAAGACTGATCCAAGCACTCACGAGATTGGCGATTGCACGGCCTCAGAGTACAATTCCTCTACTCGTTAGCGAAACACTGTCGGCCAATGGAAGGCGTCTTCGACGCCTGCTAATGATTCTTCATACGCTTGCGAATCAAAAGCCCAATCCGTTGGCTTCTAATCAGCAAATGCTGGCTAAACTCCTTGACCGAGAAGACTTTTATTGTCGTCATTCAGCGAAGTGCATTCTTCGGTGTGTGAGTAAAGTTTCGCCATTGGAAACTGCAGTTAGCGCCGCAGTCGAGCGTATCGACAGGAATTACTCAGCCGCCATATCGCATTCGACCTATCGGTTGCCATCCAAACCAAGTTCCGCATTCTCGAACTTTCTCAAGAAAAACACTCTGATTCACTTCTCTGAACAGGTGAAAACGATAGAGAAAATCCTTCAGATCCAGCCGGGGAGTCTTGTGGCGGCCATTGAAGAGTGTTTCAATGCTCAGAACTGGTCGATGGATGAGGAGCGTTCTCGTATCAAGGACGACTGGTATGGGCATGTACATACCCAAGGTTGGCCCGTTGTTTGGATCACAACCGAATTTCAGGAGCGAGTCACAGAGATACTCTGGGATATCCTCAATGAAGTAGCCGAGAAACAGAGACTAAGCCAGGCCCAAATTCAGTGGCTCTGGCAGGCAACTCAAATGGTCGATCCAGAATATGTTGTACGAGAACCCATGATTCGTCCTTCGGACATTAGGATGCTTCGGGTAGCCGAAAAGGAAGCATGGTTCAGAGAACTCGACGAGATCGAATCGTTCCAAGTCGGGAACGCCAGCACGGATCAACAGAACACGGATTGGCTCACTGTATTTGAAAAGCAGATGCTGGCTTACGAGGAAAAATACAATGTGCCCTACCGGCAAAAGACATCGTTGATCTCAATGCTGATTCCCCTGCAGGTGTATGGCGGGTCGGACGAATTGGATGAACTCAATCTGCCGACGGAGCGAATTGCGCAGGCATCGGCAATGGCTGTCACCTTCGAGCAAGTCCGCGATGTACTGAAGAACAGGGGCGGTGATGGGTTGAATGTTAACGAAGACTGCATCCCTCTCATTGCCGAACATCAAAATCCAAGGACTTTTTTGGGTTTTTGGTACATCTGCTCATTGGCGTCATTCATATTGGACGAATTTGATCTCTCGTTCGATGGATTCGATCTAACCAGAGATGATGAAGTTGTCGCCAAGTACGAGGCATGGCAGGAGGGATACCAAGCTGAGGCATATTCTCGGGAAAGACTTTCCTATGGAGTAAGACTTCGGGTGCGCCGTGATCTGATAGCTGAAATATGTCTTCGTTATCAAAGATTGTTATGTACTCGTATTGACGAAAAGCGTGAGTTCTATGAATCTAAATACGACAGAGAACCTGAAACAAGAAAGGAATCAAAACGATATGTGATATATCACTGATATATATTGACGGTCAAGGGCTCCAATCGCCAAGCTTTAAGATACCGGCGACTGAGAGACCGTGCGCTACTTACATTGCCAATTGGCGCCGCCCACAATCCAAGCAGCAAGGATAGGGCGATGGGGGTTTTCCCCGTCAAATGATGCTATGGAATAAGGGAGCAGAGGCATTGAACCCACAGTAATCGATTTCGAAGACCGATTTTGCGATTTTTTGTCAAGACCACGGAATCTAACGACTCGCCGTCATTGGCTCTGCGCCACGAGAGGATTTAGGACCAGAGAGCGACATAGACGTTATGGTCGATTTCGAGCCAGTCCGGACGCTGGGTTTGTTGGTCATTGCGAAAATAGACGCGCGGTTGTCCGCCCGGTTCGGTAGAGAAATGGATCTAGTGGCTTGTTCCGCCGTGGAGCAGAGTCGTAACTACATCCGAAGCACAGCAATTCTCTATTCGGCTAAGGAAGTCTCTGCGACGTGACGACGCCGATCTGCTCGCCATGCTGTTGTCGGCCCGAGATGCAATGGAGTTTGTTTGGGGGATCACATACGCGGATTTCGAGGCAAGCCAACTTCGCCAGAATGCGATCTTGAAGTCTTTGGAGATCTTCCGCTAGGACGCGTCTCGAGTGAGTACCAGCATGAGAGAAACTCTGACCGGATACCGTGGGCGAGATTGTTGGAATGGGTAACCGCAATGCCGTGGTTGCGATGCGACGGGAGTAGCGGTACCTTAATCACCTGTGATTGCATAGTGGAGTTCATCATCTCGGTCCAATTGACTATTGTCGCGGCACGCCCGCTTTTCTCGGGCCGACAACGCATGCAAAAGCTCACCGAGGGGTTTAGTGTCGAAGTCTTTTGTTGAAAAACACAACCTCAAATCTCAATTTCACAATTCCCTGACTTCCGAAAACACGACCGATGATCTCGCCTTGAAATAGAGAAAACAACCAGTGGTTGGATTGCATTGGAGTTGCTACAAGCCTTCATTGTTCTATTTAGATCGAGTTAGGTGATTCGGAAGGACAGAGTACTCACAAGTGACGCACCGACTGCCCGATGAACTCTCTGGCCTGACTGCTGCGCAATACAACCAAATCCGAGAGGCAAGTGATGGATGAAGTTCCAATGGGGTTTAGGTCAGCTGAGGACGAGCCGCTATTCAAGAATCCCACCGAAGATCCTGCAATCTGTCCGGATAAGGCCTCACCCGCTGTAGAGGGGTACTTTCGAATTCCTGCAGTATGGATCGGTGACCCCCCCGATCCTGAGTCGGTGCGTACCCTAAATCCTCCGATCCATCATGCAGTAGTGTTGAAGAGGAAGCTAAACTGTGGTATCGAAGTTCGTGTAAAACGCGATGGTACGTTTTTGTTTGATTTTACATCTTGGTGCCTCGCGCCGCAGATCGTGATTCCGGGATACAGAATTCCGAATCCAGGACACCCGTATCGCGTTCCCTCTGAAACTGCTCGTGCCGAAAACAAAGCCGAAGAGCATGCTGTTTTGCGGGCGCAAACCATAAACGTCCATCAGGCCTGCTTGGCGACTTCAGAAAAGGACGTGAAGCAACGCACGGCTGAAATGGGATTCCCACTAACTTCCTGGAATACATTTAAGGCGATCAGCTTCGACGCAGCAGTTTCGTACGCGGATGACTACGAAGATATTCGTGCCCTTGCACGCAATGTCCTTAACAACAAGGACCAAGTACCCCGAGCCCAACCGTATCCTCGACGGGTTTTGGAGCTAAATGTCATTGAACACTCGCTGACGTTACTCGACCGAATTCTATCTGCTGAGGACAAGGCCTTAATTCAGATGATTGAAGCGGTGTACTTAGCAGCATGTAGATGCACCGAAAAGCGATATGGAGAGGCACTAATCTTGGCTTGGGGAGTCTGTGAGCAGCTTCTGTCATCAGCTTGGAAGGTGTTTTTAGATGATATAAAAGCTGCGGATCGGTTGCGCAAGAAACGGAAAGACAAACTGAAGGGTAGAGACTACACAATTTCTGTCATGACTGAGATTCTGGAGATGAATGATCGAATTGATCATGATCTGTATCTCTCGCTCGAGGATGTACGGAAATCTCGGAATAATTGGGCGCATCAAATGATTGTACCAACTGCAGATCACGTAGGTAAGGCTATCGAGGCGGCCGAAAGTCTATTCCTACAGGTCAAGGGAATCCACGTATCAGTCGGAGGAATATTCGCTCGTGGAGGGGTGCCAATGTGGTACATATGGATTTGGGATGCGATCAAGAGTCGTGGCGGACCGTGATCACAGGATCGTGAGAGCAAAGCAACCATATCCCATCTGGACCTTTCGAACGATGAAGTAACTCAATATTCCAGCAGGATATGTACGTCGCGACAGTGATACCTCTAGGATTCCCACTCGGTCAACTCCATGAGTAGAGTTGGGATGAAATGACGACGAGCCTCAGAACCAATTCACAGGGTGCCAAAGATATTATGGCAAACATTGCCTGGCGAAGCCTCGGGTTTCGTGCGGTGGGTACTCGTGCTTTGCTATTGGAAGCGCGCCGCACCACTTACACTGAATCCCTACGGGCGGACGTTCGTGCCATGCTCGTACAGGGTATCGTGGAAGAATATGCAACGGGTCCGACTGATTCCGGCCATTGATATGTGCTCAATGATGGATTGCTTGACTGTGAGCTATGACAAGCTGTGACAGGCAGCTGTGACATGCCGTCCCCACGAATCGCGGACCGATGACGCGCTGGAGGCCTGACGGGTGCGTTATTGGTCTCATCAGGGGTTCCGGATCCGACCATGACCGAACTCAACATAACTGAAGCAGGCACCGTCCAGTTTCCCATGGTCCGCCACGCGGCTGAGGTCGGTTGGACACCCATCCCGCCCGGGGACGCCCGGCGCCGGCGCGGCGGCGAGACGGGGATATTGTTCCGTGACGATTTGGAAGACGCACTGGGGCGATTCAACGCCTGGATGTCAAACGATGCCATCCGATCCGTGGTCGAGCGTCTCGAAGCAATACCAGCGACGATAGAGGGCAACCGCGAGATGCTCTCCTGGCTGCGCGGCGAGCGCCAGTTGTACGACGAGGATGAAAGCCGTTATCGGCGCGTTCAGATCATCGATTTCGAACAGTCCAATGAGAACGTCCTTTATGTCACGTGGGAATGGAGACTCAGACCACCCGCGCGCAAAGCCAATCGTGCAGACGTGATGTTCGTCGTCAACGGTGTACCGGTTGCCATCGTGGAACACAAGAATCCTACAGATCGTAATGCGATCGATCATGGAATCGGCCAACTCAAGCGCTACGAACTTGAAACACCCGAGCTGATAGGCACCGCACAGCTGTTCAATGTCACCCATCTCCTCGATTACTGGTACGGCGTGACGTGGAACGCCAATCGGCGTTTCATGGCACGCTGGAAGGAACAGCGGGACGAGAGTTACCGATTTGCGGTGCAGTCATTCTTCGAGCCAACGGACTTTCTCCGTACGCTACGGGATTGGATTCTCTTCTACGTCGAAGACGGTGAAACACGCAAGTCGGTGCTGCGCCAGCATCAGAGGCGTGCGATCGATCGTATCGTTGAGCGTTGTTCGGAAACCGGAAAACGCCGGGGGCTTATCTGGCATACCCAGGGTTCGGGAAAGACCTTTACCCTGCTTACCGCTGCGCGATTGATCCTGGAACGCAAGGATCGGTTTCACACACCGACTGTGGTCGTGGTTGTGGACCGCACGGAAATTGAAGGCCAGCTCAGGGGTTGGGTTGAAAGACTCCTGGGCGAGATGCAGCAGCAGGACATTGCCGTCTGGCAGGCGAATTCTAAGAAGGAAATACAGGAATTGCTGGAAGCCGACAAACGGGGCCTGATAATCTCGATGATCCACAAATTCGAGGGGATCGACAAAGACGCGAACACGCGCGACAACATCTACGTGTTCATCGACGAAGCCCATCGTTCAGTAGCCAAAGATTTGGGCACCTACATGATGGCGGCAGTTCCAAATGCAACCATCATCGGTTTCACCGGCACACCGATCGCGAAGACTGACCAGGGCGAAGGTACCTTCAAGATTTTCGGTATCGACGACAAGTTGGGGTATCTCGACAAGTATTCCATCGCCGAGTCGATTGAGGATGAAACGACGCTTCCGCTCCGCCACACGATGGCGCCGAGTGAAATGACCGTACCGGTCGAGCGACTTGACAGGGAATTCTTCGAATTGGTGGAGTCGGAAGGCGTTACCGACGTCGATGAACTTAACAGGATTCTCGACAGAGCGGTCGGTCTTCGTACTTTCCTGACTGCTGACGATAGGGTTGAAAAAGTCGCCAAATACGTCGCGGAGCACTTCAAGAAAAACGTCGAACCGCTTGGCTACAAGGCGTTTCTTGTGGGTGTAAACCGCGAGGCCTGTGCGAAATACAAGCGTGCCCTGGACAGGCATCTGCCGCCCGAGTGGTCTGAGGCTGTCTATACCGAGAACGCGGCGGACGTGATTGACCGTCCCCTGGTCGCAAAGTTGCAGCTGTCGACGAGCCGCGAGGAGGAGGTCCGACTCCTATTCAAGAAGGCAAATGAGAATCCAAAGATCCTGATTGTAACCGACAAGCTGCTCACCGGATACGACGCATCACTTCTCTACTGTATGTATCTCGACAAGCCTATGCGAGATCATGTACTGCTTCAGGCGATCGCGCGCGTCAATCGACCTCACGTTGACGAGAAAGGCGCCGGTAAACGCATTGGGCTGGTCGTGGACTTCGTGGGCGTCCTTCGGGAATTGAGAAAGGCGCTGAGATTTGACTCTACCGATGTCAGCGGAGTAATCGAGGATCTTGATCTTCTTCTACAGGATTGCCTTGGAAAAATCGAGCGTGCAAAGATCGAATATCTTGGCGAGGCAGGCATAGGTGGAGCGGATGAGAGACTTGAGGAAATCATCTACGGTCGTTTTCTGGTTCCGGAGACAAGAAGATCTTATTTTCACGCATTTAGGGAAATTGAAGCCCTTTGGGAAATCTTGTCACCATCTCCTGAACTTCGCGAGCACATAAATACGTACAAAAACCTTGCGAAATTATATGCCGTTCTCAATAATGCCTATACGACGAATACCACTTACAACGCACCCTTGGGCCTGAAAACGGCCAGTCTGGTGAAGGACAGCGTTACTCAACAGGGCCTTGGAGACGTGATTAAAACAGTGACGTTCGATGCGCCCACGGTCCAGGCACTTCGAAACGAACCGGGCTCCGACAAAGCGCAAATATTCAACCTCGTGCGGGGCTTGCGTGACGAAATCGACGCGGAACCGGAAAAAGCACCTGTGTTTCGACCGCTCAAAGAACGCGCCGAACACATCCTCGAGGATCTTCAGAACCGCAATGCGACGAGCCTCGTGGCGATGGAGCAGTTGTTGGAACTGGCGAAAGAAAAAGAAGATGCGGCAAAAGCCGCTGAAGACAGTGGTCTTTCGACTCAAGCATTCGGTGTGTATTGGACGCTCAAGAAGGACACGACCCTTAAGTCCGCAGGAATCGCTCCTTCGATGGTGGCACGGGAAGCCGAAACGCTTCTCGCGCGCTTTCCGAACGCATCAGAAAATGAGGACGAAAAACGGAGACTTCGATCTGCTCTCTACCAACCGATTCTGGACGTTGACAAGAAGGAACGCCCCCGGATCGTTGAGACCATACTTGAAATCCTGCTCGAATCTGACACAGATGCGCACTCGTGACGAGAGTCGTCGATCTATTCGCAAACGCGTGGATTGCTGGGCCCAAACGTTGGGTGTCCGCCCAAGGGTTGTCCGGGTTCAACAGATGACACGCAAATGGGGTTCCTGCTCGACATCGGGGGTCATCACGCTCGCGATCGATCTGGCCGATCAGGAACCGGGTTTCCAGGACTTCGTCATTGCACATGAACTGTTGCACCTGCGCGTTCCGAACCATGGCAAGCTGTTCAAGGCTTTGATGACGGTTCATGTACCGAATTGGGAGAATTACCACGCTGGCCGCAAGCGCCTCACCTACGTCTCGAAGCTCACACACGCCGGAGACAATTGAGAAAGAGTGTTCCGATGTTCACGCTTTGCAGGCAATTTTAGTCACCTATTTGCCCACCGAGACTTTGATACTTTACGGCTACGGCCTGTAGATTCGATCGTGTAAGCCCCCTGCCCTGCTGCCCTGTAGGTTTGTTCGTTTAAGGTCCCGCGCGAATTTCCGCCGGAAATCGGAATGTCCCCTCAAACTCTACTACGAAAATGCTCCGGACCGTCCCTGATCGTCATTCTGGCGTTCTCAGCCGCCTGGTGCGGCGTTGCGGGGGACTTTACGGGGGACGGTGTGGTCGCGTTCGATGATTTCGTCGTCTTCGTCCGGAACTTTGGCACGTCCAGGTCCGATGACGCCTTCGACGACCGATTCGATCTGGATGCCGACGGGCGCGTCGGTTTCAGTGACTTCGTTCTGTTTGCGGCGGCTTTCGGTGAGGCGCGTACCGACCTCCGTGAGGATCCCGTCTACCTGGACGGGCAGATCAAGCACATCAGCGATCCCGATCTCTTTGCCGCGATGGATCTGAACCGTGCCGGGCTGGCGGACGTGAAGCGCGCGGTGGACCAGGGGGAGTACGGCGCGGCCTACGAAGCGTGGGGCGCATACTGGGACGCCCGGACGGGGTTCGACTATATCAATGTCGGCATTCCCTACCACAGCGTCGACCAGGCATTCGAGTACTTCAGTACCAGAAATTACACGGCGGCCGCGGATCGCGTGGCCGCTCACAACATCACCGGATGGGGCGGCGTCACCATTCAGCACGGTCCGGTCGTGGATTTCAACGCGGATTACGGAAGAAGCGGCAAATACGGATTCCACTACTGGGGTTGGTCGGGACCCCTGTTGTGGGCGTACCTCGGCACGCGTGACACAAAGTATCTCGATGTTTTCGACAGGCTCTTCAATCAATGGTACGAGCAGCGGGACGACGTCGAGGGTGCTTACGCCCACCTGGATCCGATCTGGTACGAACTCGGCCTCGGTTCGCGCAGGAACCGCGTATTCCTGGAATTCTACAAGCTGAACCGGGGACGGCTTTCGGTGCGGACTCACGAGCGGATCCTGAAGAACTTCCTGGGTTCAGCGCGCTGGCTCTACGAATTGGAAAAACAGGGGTACCGGTCGGGCAACTGGCAGGTGATGGGTTCCTACGCCCTGGCCGAACTGGGCATCAACCTGCCCGAGTTCAGGGAGGCGGAACGGTGGGTCTCACAGGGCGTCTACCGGATCGAAGAACATCTTCAGAGAGATTTCTACGAAGACGGCTGTCATTCGGAGCGCTGCCCGTCCAGCTATTCGACGATCGTCTATCGCGATCCCAGGAATCTTGCCTACCTGCTCGAGCGCTTCGGCGACAACCGGCAGCGCGCGGCAAGCCTTCGCCCGCCCCTCGAACGGACGTTGAACCACTGGATGTACCTGATCAGTCCGCTGGGCACCCAACCTGCGGTTAACGACGGAGGACGCGGCCGTTTCAACCGCGATATCTTCATCGATGGCGGACGCGCCTTCAATCGACCGGATATGCTATGGGTGGCTGAAAACCTGCTCGGCGCCGATATCGAAGACCCGGTCGAGCCACCATCCGGAACGTCTATTGATTTCCGACCGTCCGGTTTCGCAGTGATGCGCCAGGACTGGACCCGCGCGAGTCCCTATCTGGTCATCAACTACGGCGAGTACGGCGGAGGGCATTCGCACCCCGACGTCCTCAGTTTCGAGCTTTTCGCCTATGGCGATGCGCTGGCCGTGGACGCCGGCATCGGCGTCAGTTACGACGACCCGCTCCACGGACCGTGGTACAAGACGTCCAGGGCGCACAATATGCTGGTGATTGACGATGCGAACCTGGACCGCAGGATTGCCGTTGGCCTGAATCCGATATGGAGCAGCCAGGCCGGAATGGACTACTTTTCAGCGGAGCACGAAGGTTATCGATCACGCGGCGTCATCCATCGTCGCCACGTTCTCTTCCTGAAGCCCGCTGAGCCGGCAACCGGGACCGATCCCTACTTTCTGGTATTCGATGCCTTCTCCTCGGCGGAAGGCGGAAGAAGAGCTTCGTTTTACCTTCATTCTCCCACGCCGCTTCAGCGAGGCGGAACGGCGGTGTTTTCCACGGAAGCGCCGGGTTTGCTCGTGGCCACGCCCGATGCGCCGTCCGTTCGCCTGGGCACGGGAATGGCGCATCTCGGGGGCATCCCGGGCCGGAGGCCCGCACGACAACTCATCCGGTGGGCTTCCCTTGACGTGACGACTTCCGGCGACGGCCTCGTGGATGACCTCGCCGTGCTGCTCTACCCCTTCCGGAGCATGCCGCTTCCCGGTGTGCGGGTTCGTCGCGGTGAAAACCACGGACCGGGCGGCACCGCGTACCTGATCGTGGAACACGCCGGCGGCGTGGATCACATCGTCATTACGGACGGAACACACAGGACGTTCGGGGCAGGCGGACTTACCACCGATGCAATCTGCGCTGTAATCAGGACCGACTCCGACGGCGCCTACCTCACGCACTCGACCGTGTCCGGCACACGGCTGACTTTCCGGGATCAAAACCTGGACGTGACGTCGCCTTGAGGCGAACCCTGACCGTTTCCGATACCGGGAAAACGTGACGACGACGGGCATTGCCTCGAGCGGTTGCCATTCGATCGACGTAGAGCCGAAACTTCCAACGATCCGCTCAGACGGCCCGGATTCTCCATCGCAACGACTTTCGGAAATTCCGATGACCGGAAAAATCGCGCATTGGATGTGGCTGAGCCCGCTCGCGGCGGCCCTGCTGATGCATGCCGGCGCCAATTCGAATGTGTCCGCGGACTTCACCGGCGACGGCCACGTGGGCTTCGAAGATTTCGTCGCCTTCGTCCGGAACTTCGGTACGTCCCGGTCCGATGACGCCTTCGACGACCTTTTCGATCTGGATGCCGACGGGCGGGTCGGTTTCAGTGACTTCGTTCTGTTTGCGACGGCGTTCGGCGAGTCGAATACCGACCTCCGTGAAGATCCCGTCTACCTCGACAGGCAGATCAAGCACATCAGCGATCCGGATCTCTTTGCGGCGATGGATCTGAACCGTGCCGGGCTGGAGGACGTGAAGCGCGCCGTTGACCGGAGAGATTACACCGAGGCTTACAGGGCGTGGGGCAGGTACTGGGACACACGACCGGGATACGCCTATATTAACGCCGGCGTCCCCTATTACACCGTGGAAGCTGCCTTTCGGTACTTCAGTACGAAATCGTATACCGCGGTGGCTGACCGCGTGGCCGCCCACAATATTACCGGATGGGGTGGCGTCAACATCCAGCACGGGCCGGTCGTGGACTTCAATGCGGATTACGGTCGCGGCGGAAAATACGGATTCCACTATTGGGAATGGTCCCAGCCCCTGCTCTGGGCATACCTGGGCACGAGGGACACGAAGTATCTGGACGCCTTCGACGAACTCTTCAACCAGTGGTACGTACAGCGTGACGACGTCGTGGGCGCCGACCCGGACAAACACCCGATCTGGTATGAACTTGGACTCGGCGCCCGCCGGAACCGCGTTTTTCTGGAGTTTTATCGTCTGAACCGCGGAAGGCTCGCCGTAACGACCCACGAACGGATCCTGAAGAACTTCCTGGGATCGGCACGCTGGTTGTTCGAATTGCAGAAGCAGGGGTACCGTTCGGGCAACTGGCAGGTGATGGGCTCCTACGCCCTGGCCGAACTGGGCCTCAACTTCGCCGAGTTCAGGGAAGCCGGGCGCTGGGTCTCACTTGGCGTCAACAGGATTGAAGAACATCTGGCAAAGGACTTCTACGAAGACGGCTGCCATTCCGAGCGTTGCCCGTCGAGCTACTCCAATGTCGTTTATCGCGATCCGAGGAATCTCGCCCACCTTCTGGGGAAGTTCGGCGGTCATGAAGACCGGGCGGCGGCCCTGCGCCCACCCCTCGAACGGACCCTGAATCACTGGATGTACCTGATCAGCCCCCTGGGCACCCAGCCCGCGGTCAACGACGGCGGCCGGGCGCGGTTCGACAGGGACGTCTTTGTCGATGGCGGGCGCATCTTCGATCGGCCGGACCTGTTGTGGGTGGCCAGAAACCTGCTGGGGGCCGACATTGACGACGATGCCGAACCGCCTTCCGGCACGTCAATCGATTTCCGTCCGTCCGGTTTCGCCGTGATGCGACTGAACTGGACGCGGGAAAGCCCATATCTGGTTATCAATTACGGCGACTGGGCCGGCGGGCATTACCACTACGACATTCTCAGTTTTGAACTGTTTGCTTACGGCGCGGCACTGGCCGTCGACGCCGGGCTCGGCGTCAGCTACGACGATCCGCTACACCGGTCCTGGTACACAAGCTCCAAAGCGCACAACATGCTCGTGATAGACGACCGGAACCTGGATCGTCGGATCGCAGTGGGCGAGCAACCCGTCTGGAGCAGTCAGGCCGGAATGGACTACTTTTCAGCGGAGCACGAAGGCTATCGATCACGGGGCGTCATCCATCGTCGCCACGTTCTCTTCCTGAAGCCCGCTGAGCCGGCAACCGGGACCGATCCCTACTTTCTGGTATTCGATGCCTTCTCCTCGGCCGAAGGCGGAAGAAGAGCTTCGTTCTACCTTCATTCTCCCACGCCGCTTCAGCGAGGCGGAACGGCGGTGTTTTCCACGGAAGCGCCGGGTTTGCTCGTGGCCACGCCCGATGCGCCGTCCGTTCGCCTGGGCACGGGAATGGCGCATCTCGGGGGCATCCCGGGCCGGAGGCCCGCACGACAACTCATCCGGTGGGCTTCCCTTGACGTGACGACTTCCGGCGACGGCCTCGTGGACGACCTCGCCGTGCTGCTCTACCCCTTCCGGAGCATGCCGCTTCCCGGTGTGCGGGTTCGTCGCGGCGAAAACCACGGACCGGGCGGCACCGCGTACCTGATCGTGGAACGCGCCGGCGGCGTGGATCACATCGTCATTACGGACGGAACACACAGGACGTTCGGGGCAGGCGGACTTGCCACCGATGCAATCTGCGCTGTAATCAGGACCGACTCCGACGGCACCTACCTCTCGCACTCGACCGTGTCCGGCACACGGCTGACTTTCCGGGATCGGAACCTGGACGTGACTTCGCCCTGAAGTAGACATGCAACGGTGTATAAACGGGACGGTTCGCGCTCGTCGTGGACGCCTCGCTTTGCGATACTGATGTGATTCGACACCGGCAAAGGACGACGGAAACAGAGTTGTTTTTATGTGTGTTAAGGTAGATTTCGCCTTGCATGAATCCGGCTGTCGGCGACCGTTCTGTCAACCCCGTGACGTTCGAATCAGGGTGCCGGCGTTCATGAACTTCATCTGAATATCCTTACTGCGACATCCCGTTTCATGTACAGGATTCACCGTGAATTTGATCGATTGGAAATTTGAAATTTTCACTTGACAAAACTCTATATTTGGTATTATAATAGCAATACCCCACAATATAGGGTCCTTTAACCTGAGGACCCTATATCTGTCCTTATCCCCGCTCTCCGTGAGGTTACGGGAGAACTCACATGAGATGTCCCTACTGTGGAACAGTGGAGGACAAGGTCGTAGACTCCAGGTCCAGCAAAGAGTCAACGGCCATTCGCAGACGCCGGGAATGTCTGAATTGCGGTCGGAGGT
This sequence comes from Candidatus Latescibacterota bacterium, assembly GCA_965116875.1. GTDB lineage: Bacteria > Latescibacterota > UBA2968 > UBA2968 > JAAXHE01. The sequence goes on along the minus strand of OZ220733.1, from coordinate 4,540,007 downwards.
TTACGACCTACGAATCCATCGAAGACACGCCGCTGATGGTCGTCAAGTCCGATGGTCGACGCGAACCGTTCGACAAAAACAAGCTCTTTTCAAAGCTTCATCTCGCGTGTAACAAACGACCCATTTCAATGGACCGGCTCGAAGAAATCGCGGACCGTATCGAAGCCAGGCTGAGCGGCACCGGCGAACGTGAAGTTGAGGCCAACGATATCGGCGAACTGGTAATTAATGAACTGAAAGACCTCGACCAGGTCGCCTATGTCCGTTTCGCATCGGTCTACAGGCAGTTCAAAGACCTGAGTGACTTTGAAAAGGAACTTCGGCAACTCGCTTCCCCTCAAGCAGGCGGCTGAACCGGATTCACTCCCTTCTCGCTGTAGTCACCGGACGCGCCTTTCCCCTTCAGTTGCGTCTCAGGAAGCTGTTTTAAAATCCCCTGTGGGTCTTCGCGCGGCTATAAAATCGCCGGTCGGCCCTGGTCAAACCCGCCCTGATCAATTGATAGAGGCGGATTCTCCCGCCATGACCGCCACCTTTTCGCTCGCGCCGGGGAGCTCACCGGGAATTCTGAAACAACTTCAAGATCTGCAATTGGACTGACTTTGGTCCCGCCCGAACAGGCGGCGCAGGATTTTTGCGGCACGAATCAAGTTTACCAGGCTGTTCCTCTTTGCCTTGCCGTTTCAATTTCAAATCGATTCCAGATTTCCGGAGGAAGCCCTCATATGAAGCTTGAACGCAGGCAGACGACTCCCGGCCGGAATCCGTTGGATCAGGTCGAATACGTAGAGAAAACTTCCGTAATCACCAACCCCGACGGATCAGAAGTCTTTCGCATGGACCACGCCGAAGTCCCGGCCGAGTGGTCCCAACTGGCAACGGATATCGTTGTATCGAAATACTTCCGAAAACGGGGTGTGCCCGATACCGGACACGAAACTTCCGTGCGACAGGTGATGCAGCGGGTTGCCCGCACCATCCGCATGGCCGGGGAGGACCAGGGCGGATATTTCGACTCGCCTGAAGACGCGGACACCTTCGAGGCGGAACTTGCCTTCCACCTCGTACATCAAATGGGCGCTTTCAACTCGCCGGTCTGGTTCAACTGCGGGCTGTACCACGAATACGGCATTCGCGGAAGCGGCGGCAACTGGCACTGGGACAGGGAATGCGTATCGGAAACCGAAGACTCCTATTCGCATCCGCAGTGCTCCGCATGCTATATTCAGTCCGTCCAGGACGACACCATGGACATTTTCGAATTGCTGAAGAGTGAAGTCCGACTCTTCAAATACGGGTCGGGCACCGGTACCAACTTCTCCAGGATTCGTGGAAGAATGGAGAAGCTCTCCGGAGGCGGCGTCTCATCCGGCCTGATGTCCTTTCTGGAAGTCCTCGACCGGGGCGCCGGCGCCATCAAATCCGGCGGGACGACAAGACGCGCCGCCAAAATGGTCTGCCTGGACATGGATCACCCGGAAATACTCGACTTCATCAATTGGAAAGTAAAGGAAGAGAAGAAGGTCGCCGCACTCATGGCCGCCGGCTACAGTTCGGACTTCAACGGCGAGGCGTACCAGACCGTTTCCGGCCAGAACTCCAACAACTCCGTTCGTGTCACGGACGCATTTATGCAGGCCTGTAAAGAGGACGGCGAGTGGCACACCCGATTGCGCACAACCGGGGAAGTCCACGAAACGCACAAGGCCCGCGATCTTATGCGGCAAATCGCGGAGGCCGCCTGGGCCTGTGCCGATCCCGGAATGCAATACGACACCACCATCAACCACTGGCACACGTGCGCCGGCACCGACCGTATCTACGGGTCCAACCCGTGTTCGGAGTTCATGTTCCTCGACGACACGGCGTGCAACCTGGCCTCTATCAACCTCATGAAGTTCCTCAATGAAGATGGCGCCTTCGACGTCGACGGTTTCCGTTATGCGTGCAAGATCTTTTTCATTGCCCAGGAAATTCTGGTCGATTTCGCATCCTATCCCACGCGGAAGATCGCGCGGAACAGCCACGATTATCGCCCCCTCGGCCTCGGTTACGCCAACCTGGGTACACTCCTGATGGTTCAGGGGCTGCCCTACGACAGCGAGGGAGCACGGGCGATCTGCGCCGCCATCACCGCAGTCATGTGTGGTCAGGCATACGCGACCTCCGCCCGAATGGCAGCCGACAAGGGTCCATTTCCCGGCTTCGACAAGAACCGCGGCCCCATGCTCAACGTTATGAACATGCACAGAGACGCTGCTCACAGTATCGATGCCCGCGCCTGCCCGCGCGACCTGCTTCGCGCCGCGCAGGAAGACTGGGACCAGGCGGTCGAACTGGGCGAAAAGTACGGCTATCGTAATGCGCAGGCCACAGTAATCGCGCCCACGGGCACCATCGGCTTGCTGATGGACTGCGACACAACCGGCATTGAACCGGACTTCGCCCTGGTCAAGTTCAAAAAACTCGCCGGCGGCGGCTATTTCAAAATCGTCAACCACGCCGTGCCGAAAGCCCTCGAAAGGCTTGGCTATTCTTCCGACGAGATTACCGATATCCTCACCTACCTCAGCGGACGGCTCTCCCTGAAAGGCGCACCGCATATCAACGTCGAGTCGTTGAAGGCCAAGGGTTTCAGTCCCGCGGATCTGGCAAAGGCGGAGGGCGCGCTTCCCGGCGTCCTCGAGCTGGAATTCGCCTTTACGCCCTGGATTCTGGGAGACGGTCTGATGGGACGCCTGGGCTTCTCTGCCGAACAATACGGAGCGCCCGGATTCAACCTGCTTTCCGAACTCGGCTTTACCGGATCTCAAATCGACGAAGCCAACGAATACATTTGCGGCCGTATGACCGTCGAGGGAGCGCCTCATCTCAAAGATGAACATCTGCCCATATTCGACTGTGCGAACAAGTGCGGGAAACATGGCAGGCGCTTTATTGCGCCCATGGCTCACCTGGGTATGATGTCCGCCGCGCAGAAGTTTATCTGCGGCGCCATTTCCAAAACCGTAAACGTCCCCAATGAAACCACAGCCGGGGAAATTGAAGGCCTTTATATCAAGGGCTGGGAACTGGGGTTGAAGGCCGTGGCCATCTATCGAGATGGCTCTAAACTCTCTCAGCCCCTGAGTACGGCTACAAAATCCGACGCCGAAGCGGAGACCGCCGAAGCAGAAGAATCGCCCGAGCAATCGGCGGAAGTCGGCCACGTTACGTCAGCGCCTGCGCCGGTCACGCTGGCGAGCCGACCGACAAGACGCCGGCTCCCGAAAAAACGAAGCGGATTCACGCAGGAAGCGCGTGTCGCCAATCAGAAGGTCTTCCTTCGCACCGGTGAATACGAGGACGGCACGCTTGGGGAAATCTTCATTGACATGAGCAAGGAAGGGGCGCCTTTCCGCGCCATGCTGGACTGTTTCGCTATTGCCGTCTCCAAGGGCCTTCAACACGGCGTACCGCTCGAAGAGTTCGTGGACCGCTTCACCTTTACCCGATTCGATCCCTGGGGAACCGTCGATCATCCCAATATCAAATTCGCGACCTCCGTTGTCGATTACATCTTCCGCGTCCTGGGCTACGAATATCTCGGCCGGACCGACTTTCTGCAGGTTAAGCCCGAAGATATCGCATCCGATATCAACGATCATCACGATCTGGAAAACGAGATGATTTCGCTCTCTGCACAAAGTTCCGAAGTCCCGGGCACTCGTGCCGATTCGCCAGGCGCTTCACCGCCGGCAGACCCCGCGCCAAAAGCCAATCCGGCATCCAACGGCACGGCGAGTGCGGAATCACAGGAAACCGCATCGAACGGCTCGTCATCTCAAACGGAAGCGCACGCGCATCCTCATACGGTGGTTCTGGACGGTCAGCTCTCGCAGATGATGGGGGATGCTCCATTTTGCGACACGTGTGGTCATATTACAGTACGTAACGGTTCGTGCTATCGCTGCCTGAATTGCGGAAATTCGGTTGGCTGTTCATAGCAGGGATCTGTGACAACGTGCAGAAGGGCCGGACGACAGTTCGTCCGGCCCTTCTTGTTTTCAGTACCGATTCGAAGCGTTTATTCACCCGCGGAACGCGGCAGAAATTCTGCCGCGCCGGCGTGGCAGGTTCCGCACGTGACCGGCGACCCGTCCGATGTGACGAGCGATCCCTCGTAGTGGTCCATCATATATTTCGCCATCAGCTTGTGTCGGGTGGGCTGCTCCGGCGCGAGGCGTCCATCCTCACGCCTGACGTGACAAAATTCACAGTTTACCCCCAATGCTGACTCAATAGCCTTCATCTTCCGATAAATCTCCCGCCGCGGCATCCGCTCAGACAGATTGGAGGGTTTGGCGCCGGCGAGATCCCGCGGTATAAATCGGGCCCTTCCCCGGTGGCAAGACATGCAGTCCAGCGCCTTCCCGTCCTGTGTTTTCAGGCCGTCCACAAAATGAACTTTCATGTGGACGGCTGTCTGCTTGAACAACGAAGGCGCCATAAAGTCAGGCTTTCCATCCGGTGTGCGTGCAGTGTGACAATGAGCACACCGTACCCCGAGTGACGCGGCAATCCGTTTCATATTCTCTTCGCTCGTGTCCATCACGTGTTCCCGGTCGGCGTGCGCGCCCACCGCCACGACACCCATTCCGAAAAAAGCCAGCAACAGTTTTATCAAAACGACCCCCTGGGCTCGTGAATTTGAAAATGCAAACGTACATGGATGGTCAGGATTGGAAACCAGGAGGAGGATGAAAGCCGACCAGGATCAATATAAATATGCAGGATCAAAACCCAATGCAGGACAAGAGCCACGAGCAGGCCAAATGCTCACTTTTCGGCGCCGAAGCGATGAATCCTTACGTATGTAGACCGCACGGCTTCACACTGACCGTTCAGATTCCATATCTCTCTATATGCAGTCGTACCAGACATCGCTGAATCTATCGAAATACAACCGGTTAAACAACACAACCACCGGGCTTCGTGAACGATTCGCCCTGGAAGCCGTATTCGAATTCCAGGCGGTCGTCGCGAGCTTGTCGTGACTCAGTTCAAACGGCCTGCAACGACGGACCGCCCGTCCACGTCACCGGGGACGTCCAGACCCATGGCATCAAAAAGCGTCGGAAACACGTCGATCAACCGAATCCGCCGCGGCAGGTCCGCCTTGCGATTGATGAAAAACATCGCGTCCGAAAACGTATGGGTGCCATTCATCGGCCCGCGATCCATCAATACCTCGCTATCGAAGTCACCTTTCAAATCGTACCCCGCCGCCGGCATGGCGATCAGATCCGGCGCCAGGTCGAAGGCATCCCCGGCGTAGAGTTCCTCGCGCCTGAAGATCCTCCGGATCACCCGTTCACCTGTTGCCGGATTCCGGATCTGCATCAGACCATCCGCGATGTCCCGTCTCAGCGCTTCGTATTCCGCGCCCGGCTCCACGCGACCCCCGCGCTCACGGCCTCGCAGAGAAAGATAAATGCGCCCGGGCAGCAGCGAATAACATTGCGTGCCGGGCGCCAGGTCGCGAAGCCCCCTGGCTTTTTGCCCGTGGAAACGCAGGAAACCGGCCTGGTGCAGCCAGTGGTTCAGATGCACTTCATACTTCAACGTACAGAAACCATGGTCGGAAACAATCATCAGCAGCGCGTTATCGTCCAGACGGGACGCGACTTCACCGATGGCACGGTCAACCCGGGCATAAAACCTGTGGAACCAGGGCAGATACGACTCGCTGCCGTCTTCCACCAGTCCCCACAGGAAATGGTGCAACCTGTCCGTTTCCAGGACGTGGGCCACAAACAGCCCCCACGGCTCCCGGTCCAGGAAGCGGAACATCGCGTCGAACCGCCGTTCCATGGCCTGGAAGACATCGTCCAGAAACCGCTCCCGGTCCAAGCGGGCAAGCCAGGCGTCGATGTCTATCCGATATCCCATCGCAGCCAGTTCGCTTGCCACGGAGGCGGGATAGGTAGCCGTGTTCAGGTCTGGCGCCAGAAACCCGGAAATCTGAATTCCGTTCACCGCCTTTGGAGGGTACGTCGTGGGTACGCCCATTGAAAAGACACGCCTGCCCATCCGGCTGAAAATCTCGGTCCAGGTTCTGGCACGCATCGTTCTGGACGTGGGAATGTACATTTCATGGGTTTCCGGCACACGATCTATAAAGCCATAGATATTGTGCCTGCCTGGATTGCACCCGGTTACCATCGATGCCCACGCGACGGACGATACCGTTGGCAGGACCGAATCCATTTCCGCCAGGCTTCCGGTTTGCAGCAACGCCGCGAAATTCGGCATCCTGCCTTCGGCGACAAACCGGTTCATCAGGCTGCAGGGAGTACCATCCAGCCCGATAATCACAGCCCGTGACGGCTCATGTCGGAGGTGGTTGAGCGGAAGCATTGGAAATTACGGACGCTAAAAAACCTTTGGCTCCAAGACCCGCAGGGAACCAAAGGCGAGAGACAGCGAAGCGAAAAATGGGGTGAGTGAGGGGACTTGAACCCCCGACCTCCTGGGCCACAACCAGGCGCTCTAACCATCTGAGCTACACCCACCACAGGTTGATGCAAAAACACTCCCGGCAGGACTCGAACCTGCGACCTACTGCTTAGAAGGCAGTTGCTCTATCCAACTGAGCTACGGGAGCCACAAGCCCCGCGTACGAAGCCGTCTGCTGGAAATCGGTGGATAAAGATAGCCCAATCTCCCTTTGGTGTCAAGCAAAAACGGCGCGACGAATAGCTATGTAAAGATCTGTAAATTTGAGCTCTATGCAGACTCGGAAAAGAAAATCCGCCTTGCTATCCGGAGGCAGGTAAGGTATATTTCAACCCGGGATCCGGGACGCTCCCGGCAAGTCCACAACGAACGAATCAAGGAAACCCGGAATGCGAACGTCCGCAGTACTCTTCCTGTTTCTTCTGGCGCGATTTGTCGCTGCGCCGGCCGCCCACGCTCAGGGCGGCGTCAGCTGACGACGCCCCGTGCTCCCGGGCGGGAGCCTCATGAAGAACAGTCTCGCCGTGCAGGATCAGTTGAAGCTCAGCGTGCATTACGACTACGAATTCCTGTCAGACCCCCACTACGGGTCGCGCGCCATTCCGAACGTCAATCGCGAGCGAACGGACAATGCCACAACCACCCTGTTTGCCTCGCTGGGCGTTTCCGGGCACATCGGTCTTGCCCTCGCCGTACCCTTTCGTTCCGTAACCAACGAAAAGGTGCTGTTGCGGGGTCAGAATCCCAATCAATATGAGGGTGGCAAGTACGTCCGGAATGCTTCCGGCCTCGGCGATATCGTGGCTATGCTTAATTACGCCGCTCCCCTCGCGGCGGGCTTTCCCGGGATGAATTTCGGCATCGGTTTGAAGCTGGCAAACGGTTCCGTGGATGCCAAGGACCGGTACGGCGAGCGTTTCTCCGACAACCTGCAGATCGGGTCGGGAAGTGTGGATCCGATTCTGGCGATCCATGGTTTCCATCGTTTCGAAAATCTCACGGTTTCAGCAGGTGTGTTCACACGCATCACCTCAAGGCAGAACATCTATGGCTACAAATACGGAAACGAACTGCACGCAAGCCTCTCTCTGGAATACGAGGGTGGAGGCTGGCTGTACGGCGGGGTGAGCCTCAAAAACCTGATCACCTCGAGGGACCGATATCAGTACGGACAGATAACCAGAGAACGCGGAGGAAAGTGGATGTATCTTTCGCCCGAATTGGGGTTCAACGTACTGGACAATTTAAGCGTTGAATTTCACATGCCCTTTGTCGTCTTTCAAAACGTGAACGAGAGCCAGCTCACATCGGACTATCTGGTCGAGCTGAGCACGTCATATGCTATCTCGCTTTAGAAACTGTCTTAAAATTCCCAGCAGTCTTCGCATCTGCCTGCTGCCGCAGGCAAGGCAGGCAGGCGCTTTTTCGCTCGCGCTCGGGAACTCACCGGTAATTTTAACACAACTTCTCAGGCGATCCGGCATGCACCGAATTGGAAAGAAAAGCGGCCGGTTCGTTTTTCTTGCCCTGTGCGTAACCCTTTTTGTGGCGGGCTGCTCGCTCTATCTTGACGACGAGGAGCCTGAGCAGTTCTACGAGATCGAAGATTTCGAAATACTCGAACTCGGCGTGAACATCTCCGATATGGTCATGGATCCGAATCAGCCATATCTGTATCTGGCCGATTACGGAAACAACCGGATACTCCGTATCCACCTCGGCAGCCGGATGTCCGTCGACGGGAGCATTCAGGTTGGTTCCCACCCCGTCGACATTGACATCACGCCGGATCAACGCCGTCTGGTGGTGGGTTTGAACGGCGAATCGAACCTCAAGGTAATCGACCTGAGTTCATTCGCCATTGTGAAGACGGTTCCCTTTACGCTGAATGACATTTCCCACATCGTCTGCGGAACCGACTCGACGGTCTATGTTTCCTCTCTGGATGAACCGTTGCTGATCGCAGTTTCGATTGTGGACAACCTCGAGTCAAGCGGGAACGTGCGTTCCGGCGCGCTTCAGATGAGCCACGGGGACCAAAAGCTGTTTGTCGCCGCCAGAAACAATGTGCTGAAATACGACGCTTCAGGACGATTCCCCACCACGGAGACCACCTCAACCCGGTTCAGTTTCTCAGCCAAGATCAACGATTTCGTCATTGGCCCCCTCAACGAGCATCTCTATCTGGGTCTGGCGGATCCGGAAGACCGCGGCCACGTTAAGGACCTCTGGGCATTCAGTACCGACGACCTGACCCTGTCCGGGAAATATGAAATCAAGTCGCCCGCACTGGGGCTCGCGCTGAGCCGCGACGGCCGCCGGTTATTTGTCGCGCCTACAGACGCTGATGAAGCGGGCGTTTTTATCGTTGAGTTCGATACGCAGACCAAACTGGAGAAGCGCTACTTTCTTGCGGCCGGAAACCTCAGGGAACGAGGCATCGCCATCGACAACAACGATGAGTATTTGTACCTGGCGGTCTACACGCCCGGAGATGACGATACCTTTGAACCCTACAATATCGATTCCTACGATCTGCAGCGTATCAGAATAGATTGAAAGGCGTCAGTCGTCCGCATGGGGGCGACCCGTTTGCGTCGGGTGCATTCATAACGATTCCGGCCTATATCCTTCCTCCCTGACATTCGTGATAATACCGGCACAGGCGGGATACGGAACAGGCGTCACAGGACGGATTCCTGGCGGTGCAAACTGTCTTTCCGAATTCAACCATATTGATATGGAAAGACCGGGACTGGCCGTCCGGGATCAGGGGCGCGAGTTCCAGGTGCGCCTTTTCACGGCTGCATCGCGCCGAGACAACTCCCACCCGGCGAAGAACGCGGTACACGTGCGTATCCACTGCGCACAGGTCGCGATCAAACGCAAAAGCAAGTACGATGTACGCCGTCTTGACCCCGATGCCTCGATGTTCGGTCAACAGGGACACCGCGGCCTGATTCGGCAGATCCTGCAGGAAATCAAGGTTCAAATCCCCTCGTTTTTGCTTCAGCCAGCGCAGGAACGCCTGCATATTCGGCGCCTTTGAGTTCGCAAGTCCCGCCACGCGTATCGCGTCCTTCAGACGTGCTTCGTCCGCGACCATCACGTCGCCCCACTCCGGAAACCGGGCACGCATCGTCTCAAACGCCCTGTCCCTGTTTTCGTCGTTCGTATTCTGGGAAAGGATCGTCCTCATCAGGGCATCGAGACCATCCGGTCGCACGCGCTCAAGGTCCCATGCCGCTCCACCGAACAAACCGTCGAGTACACCGGCCATTTCAGCGATCAGGGCGACGCGTGTCTCAGGCAGCGGGCTCTCCCACCACGTGTTCAGGGTACACATCGGCATCTTCTCCGAAACGGCGGGAACATCCCGGAAGTCCTGACCCGGTGACAAGAGCGGATTGCACTCCTGACTGCAGGCGTCTTCATCCTTCCTCCATCCGGCATACGGATTGTGCCGTGTATTTCATGGGTTCGAATTCCCGCACAACGCCGGGTTCCGTTCCCGGCGCGAGGCTTGACTTACGCAATGTCGATACCGATATTTTGAACGATCCGGGAAAGAACAGAGCCTGTACGGCGTACACCTGTCCGGAAACCCTGTGCCCGATGGCGTGCCACCGGGCCCTTACACGACGAGCGTTATTCAATGCAGATCGACCTCCGGTTTCTGGATTCGGGCAAGGCCATCCGGGATCCCATCTGGGGACACATCCATATTCCCGACGATATGGTCCCGCTGGTTGACGCCGAAGAATTCCAGCGCCTGCGTGACATCTCCCAGCTTGGCCACGTACTTCTGGTCTATCCCGGGGCCCGCCATTCCAGGTTCGAACACTCGCTGGGCGTCTTCCACATTGCCGGTCAGTTTCTTCGGCGGCTTGCCCATGCGAAACCGCCACCGGATATAAATATCGAAGATGCTCGCGTTCTGCTGGCGGCCAGCCTGCTGCACGACATCGGCCACTATCCGTTCTGCCACGTACTCGAAGAAATGCAGATGTTTTTCGTCGACCACGAGGAACGCGGCCGGCAGATCATCCTGGATCCTTCCACGGAAGTCAACGCCGCCCTTCTGAAGGCGGAGACGGACCCGCTCCGGGTAGCCAACGTGATCGACTACCGCAACAGCAGCGTGGCGGTCCCCGATGCCGACCTGCGCCTGGCGCATATTCTAAGCGGCACACTGGACCCTGACAAGATCGACTACCTCCTTAGAGATGCGCGTTATTGCGGGGTGCCATTCGGCGAGTCCGTCAACCGGGACCGTCTGCTGGGTTCAATCACGTTCGATCCGGCGGGACAGCGGCCCGCGATCACCTACAAGGGTGTTTCCGCCGTGGAAGCACTCGTATTCACGAGCTATCTGATGTACCGGAACGTATACTGGCACCACGCCGTGCGGTCTGCCAATGCGATGTTCAAACGCGGTATCCAGGATCTGCTGCATCACCCTGCTTCCAGCCTTGGCGAAGCTGACTTCAACAGGGCGACGGAAGCCGACCTGATTCACCGCCTTGAACTGGAGATGGATCGGTTGGGTATCGATCGGCGAAGCAGCATGATCGGGCGTCTGAAACGTCGTAAACTCTACAAGGTTGCACGGGTCTTCTTCCCCGGAGAAAAAGAAGAGGGCCTGACGGCCAAACTCGAGAGGTTGTATTATCAGCCCGCCGACCGGCGGAAACTCGAAATCGAATTGTGCAAGGAATTCGGCGCGAAGACCGGGCTCGAGCTGAACGGCGACGAGATTCTGATCGATATCCCACGGCTTGGGAAGAGCCCCGAGGTCAACCTGAACGTCTACTTTGGATCCCACATCCCACTTGACAGGGCCGACCCCCTCCGGTTCGACGACCCGGAAGTCTCCCTGCTCAAGGAGTACCTGATCGGCAACTTTGAAACGCAGGCCAAGGTCGTACGTATCTTCTGCGTCGACCAGCCGACGCTGAGAGACACGCTGAAGGCCGAGGTAATCGACCACATGATGTCCGCTTAGTCAACATCGCTGTCCGAATCGATCTCCTTCAAATGGTCGAATGGTACCGCCCGGACAGGTCGTCGCCCTACGGAACGCCGGCGCTCGGATCGTTCCGTCAGAACGATATGCGCCGGGAGGAGGGTACGCGGCACGACTCTGATCGGTTTCGTTTTGCCTTGACTTAATTCCGGAAAAGTCGTTAATTCTGCACTGTCAGACAATACTCAGGATACAGGCTGTTTTTGGCTGTAAAATCCACCAACGAAAGGTTTCGTCTATGTGGAAGAGAAACCTGACGCTGATGGTCATACCCCATAATAGAGATCAGATGCGCCAGGTCCGGGCCTCTCGCCCCACCGTTTGGGGGCTTGGGGCCGCGTTTCTGTTCGGGTGTCTTGCCCTCGCCGTCATTTTTTATGCACTGGGTTATTTCGTAAACCGGCATCAGGAAACAGAGCTTCTCGCGCTGACGTCCGAGAATTCCGTGCTCAGAAAACAGGTCAGCCGATTGCAGCAAAAAATGGAAGGGCTGCGGGATGATGTAAACGACCTTACGGAAATGGACCGCATGTTCCGCACCTGGGTCAATCTGGCCGAACCGGGCGACGAGGTGCGGAAAATGGGCGTGGGTGGATATGACACGGGTGCGCCGGAGTGGGATGGCCAGGTGACTGGCGACATCGGCAAGAGGTTGACGAGGGCGAATACCGACGTGGACCAGCTTTTGCGGGAAGCCCGCTTTCTCGAAGCCAGTTTCGAGCATATCTACTCAATCCTCAATCAAAACGAGATCGCCCGCCTGCATACACCTTCCATACTTCCGGTACCCCCGGAGTCCGGATGCTGGATTTCCTCGGGCTTCGGCTATCGGACCAATCCCTTTACCGGCGCCAGACAGTTTCATAAAGGCATCGACATTGCCGGTCGATCCGGTACGAAGATTCTGGCCACGGCCAACGGACGGGTGGAGTCCGTCGGCAAAGACAGGTATCTCGGCTGGTACATATCCATCGACCACGGCACGGATTATCGCACGCTGTACGCCCATCTCGTGAAGAAACCGTCGCTTGGCGTGGGTCAGGTCGTGAAACGCGGGCAGGTGGTTGGCAGAATGGGAAGATCCGGACGTGCGACGGCGCCGCATCTGCATTATGCCGTGACGAAGAGGGACGGGAACAAGGAACACCCGATGAATCCTCGAAAGTTCATCCACAATCAGAAAAACCGGAGGCATCGTCTCTCGCGATACTAGGATACCAGGATTTACTGCCAATATGATTCCAAAAGAGGACGCATTGTCAATGTGTCCTCTTTTTGTGTACCCGGCGTCCGGGCATCTACCTTCGGGTCCGGATCAGAAGAACCGCGCCCAGACCCATAAACAGAAAATTGGCGGCCCACGCGCTCGAGAACGGCGGCAGGATTCCGTTCCAGCCCATGACCCGACCTGCCTGGATGCACCCATAATAGACAAACGAGATCAATAGACAGATTCCTACGAGAAGGGGCTTGCCCGCGCGCTGCGTACGGGACGAGAGTGAAATACCAAATAAAGCCATAACAAACCCTGTGAATGGAAATGAAACGCGCATGTAACGTGCGACCTGAACCCGGACGACGTCATCGCCCATTCGCCGCTTTCGCTCAATAAGCGCGGTGAGTTCGGAAAAACTCAGCTCATCCGCCGAACGAACGTCCCGGCTGAGGTCTTCAGGCGTGAGGGTGACGTCGCGCGCCGGCATGAATCCGAACCGGGTAACCTGTTCTCCGCCACCTTCTGAAAACCTTCTCACTTCGCCACGCAGAAACGTCCATCGCCCGCGCTGCCAACGCATTTCCTCGGCACGCAACTTTTCGACCAGGCGCATCCCGTCATACCTGTCCAGCGTCACCTGCTCCCCGCGCGCTTCATTGCGGAAGTAGGTGGCAACGGATAGAATCTGTCCGTCGACGTCCTGAAGGACAACCTGGGACACAATCGGCGCAAAGACGGTCCGGCGTTTGCCCTCGACAATTGCCGCGCGTTTCCGGTTTGCTCCCGGCATGACCCGGTCGGTCAGAAAGAACGATGCGGTACACACGAAAAGAGCGGCCCCCAGAACGGGCGCGGCGATGCTGTAGAGCGAGATGCCCGCCGATTTCATCGCGGCAAGCTCGCCGAAGCGCGCGAGATTGCCAAAACAGAAAAGGCTGGCCAGCAACATCGCCATCGGCAAGATAAGGATACCCATATAAGGTGTGGAGAGCGCATAGTAAACGAATATCGTGCCGCCGCTCACGCCGCTGTCTATGAAGCCGCTGAGCCTGCCGGCGAGGTCCACAACGATGAAAACGGCCAGGAATCCTGAAAAACACAAAACCAGGAATACGAAAAACTGTTTCTGTACATATCGGCTCAAGATGCGCAAAAACGCCTCCTCCACTCACCGAAACGCAACCCGAGCACCGTTCCGAATACGAGCCATGAACCGCAGGCGAGTACAATGAAGTTGGGGCTCCACATGGCAACCCACGGCGGGACATATCCGCGATCAGCCAGCGTTTCCCCGCTGATCAGGCAAAGCCACCACAGAAGAAAGAAACCGATACTGATTCCTGCCCCGACAGCGGGACTGCTCCCTCGTACCCGTATTCCGAGCGGGGCGCCTATGACAACGAAGACAATACATGCAACAGGAATCGAGAGTTTTTTGTGGATCTCAACCCGGTACCGGTCCGCCTGCCGGAGTTTGTGATGCCCAATCGCGGCGTCAGTTCGTAATTTCATGGCCAGGTCCGAGACGATTCCAAAGGGACGGCGTTCGGCGCCGGGCCCGAAAAGCATCCGCCCCAGCGCGGCACCTGCGCTGTCAGCGGCTTCGGCCTGCAATGCAGACGCCTCCCGATGGTACGCATCCACCTTTTCCATCATCGCGTTCAAGCCCATCTCCCTGTCCGTCCGGTAATGGGACATCGTGCGTATCAGTTGTCGACCGGCTTCTCCGAGGCGCAGGTTTTTTTTTCGGAAACGCGCTCTGATATAGACGTCGGTGTCCGCCCTGTCCACCCGATGCCATTCACCGTTCTCCAGCGTTACCAGCGCCTCGTCACTCTCGCTGTCAATTCGAACCTGGCCGGATTCGGCCGCAATGGATACCGGATACCCTCCGGCTTCGTACTTGTATATCAGAACATCCTTCAGGTTTGAAGTCCGTCTGTCGATATCACCGATCAGAATCCTGTAATTGGCGAAATCCTGAATGAAGATACCGCTCCGATCCTCCAGCGCCACCGTGGGGCGCTTTCGCTGAATGTCTCCCATCAGCAATCGGGCACGGTAGTTGAATTCAGGCAGTATCCTGTCATTGAAGACAACCAGTCCGATCGCCAGCGTTGCACCGGTCAGGAATACCGGAAGTATTACACGGTAGACACCGATTCCAAGCGCCTGCATGGCCGAAATCTCACCGTCGGCGCTCAGCCGGCCGAAAGCCATCAGCGTGGCGACCAGTACCGCCATAGGGACTGCCAGGGCGATCATCCACGCGGTATTCAACAGAAACAGTTCCAGGACCACACCCGGTGCGATGCCCTTGCCGAGTATGAGGTCCATCTTCTGGAGGATGAGGTCAATGACCAGGAGAAACATGATCACGGAGAAACCGAACGCAAACGGCACGACATGCTCCTTCAACACGTACCTGGACAGCACCATGCCCCATCTCCATGGAACCGTGTGTTTTCTAAAGAGTTAAAGATCCTGACACGGAAAGACGCAAGAATATACCGGAATTTTTCTTCTTCGGAAGCTCTTTCTGGACCCGTCGCCTGTGCGGCATGTAGATTTTTCTTTTTAACTAATTGTTTTTAATTTTGTTATGTATGAATCATCCTGTTCGGATTTTCCCTTGATCTTTAACACCGTGTTCGGTATTATTAGTTTGACGCCTTACTCCTGACCACGACGTGCAGGGCCGTCCTCGAACAAGCCACGCCAATTCACGCATGCAGATCCCATACATCTCCAGAGAATCACAACGGGGAACGACGCTTCCGCTTCCCGCGATCCTCGCTTTTGCGCTCAGCACGAGTCTTTTGTCCGATTCGGCCAGGCTCCACGCCGAACCGGGCATCCAACTCTCTTTCGGAAAAACCCCCGCGCACGTCTTTCATCGTTCTCCGGTCAAGCTGACGTATTCCCGTTCCACCGCCTTTCAGCCACTCTTTCGACAGCGGCGGCAGTTCACCCAGACGGTCACCCGACTGCTCAACACGGATACGGGTACACTCATGGTGTATCGCGCTGCAGGCGAAGTCGTCCATGGCATTCCCGCGGTCATCACCATAAAGGGTCTGTCCGCATACAAATTCGACGCTGACTTCCGTCGCGTGGTTGCGGAAAAACTCAGTCTTCCCGTGCGGACCCGCCGGGATATGGGCGGAGCGCTCGTGGATATCAAGATACCGGTCAATGTGCCCAAGGCATTGAGTGTCATTACCGGTGAAGGCGACACCAATATCAAAATCACCGGATCGCGGCGTATCGATCTGTCAGGGAGGAATACCACCGTGGGCGGGCAGGCACAGACCGTCCGCGCGCGCGCAGCCGAGGGCTTTACCGTAAACTTCGAGCAGGAATCCCAGTTAAACGTGCAGGGTACGATCGGCGACCGCATTTCACTGAATCTGCAGCAGGACAGTCGCGGTCAGACGGATATCAGCGAGTCCCTTCAATTTCGCTACGATGGAGACGAAGACGATATCATCCAGGAGATTGAGGCGGGCCGTACCTCCCTCAGCCTGCCGGGTACCCGACTGGTCGGCTTCAGTTCGTCCAACCCAAGCGGTTTGTTCGGCATCAAAGGCCGTGGGCGACTGGGCGGATTGGACGTAACGGTGGTCACGAGCCACGACCGTGGCGCCAGCAACCGGAAATCCTTCCAGGGTCAGGCTGAGGAGATCGCACACAGAATCAGCGACTACGATTACGAAGAAAACCGGTACTTCTTTCTCGACCAGGTATATCGAAGGAGTTTCCCCGACGAACCCGCTCGACCGGACCTCGTGGACATCAACTCCGTCCGGGTCTTTCTTAATGACTTCAACGATCGCAATGATATTGAACAGCGCGCAGGCCGTGGATCCGCTTACGCATACTGGACGGGCGGAGCGGCTCCGGAGCCGGATGCCGGTGCGGATGGCGCGCAAAGCGGAGGCATCGAAGAGGGGTTTTTTCACGAACTGGACCGCTCCGAATTTCTGGTTGACGCCAGAGGGTATCTGATCATGACCGTCAGGAGAGTCCAGCGAAGTCACACCCTTGCCGTTGCGTACCGCACGGCCGACGGCCGGGTCTTCGGGGACCTCAATTTCATCCAGAATCCCTCAGATCCGGAAACGAAGATCAGACTGAAACTCATACACGCCCGCCAGCAAAGGCCGGAATTTCCAACGTGGGACCTGGCGTGGCGAAACGTGTATTTCCTCGGAGACCGGAACATCGAACCTGAGGGTTTCGAACTGGAGATCCTCAGAGACGTCCCCGGCCAGGAGGCGGTGGACAACCAGGGCGGCACCCCCTACCTTCAGATCTTCGGACTGGACAGACATACAAACGGCGCTTCGGAATCCTCTCCTCCCGACAATCTCATCGACATCGACGGTGGCACGAATCTGCCCGGACTCAATCTGCTGACCGGCCACCTCGTATTTCCGGACCTCGAGCCGTTCGGTGAACGCGGTGTCGGCGCGGAGACGCTGGCGGACGACGCCCGCGTGCCCGAGATCTACAACACGACCAACAACACCACCCGCGCCCAGAAGGGACAATATTTCCTGCGGATCCGATCGCAGAGCAGGGCCACCAAATTCAATCTGGGATTTGGTGTGATCGAAAACAGCGAGGAGGTGCTGTTGAACACCCAGCGGCTGACCCGCGGCCGGGACTACGACATCCAATATGTAAGCGGTGACATTAATCTGATCGGCGAGGCCGCGGATCTCGCGGCCGACCCATCCGCCAACCTGACAATCAACTACCGTTCCAAGAGCCAGTTCGGTCTGGGCGGCGGGCAGAAGAGTCTTCTTGGCATCCGGGCGGAGCACCCATTCAAAGACAACGTCTCGATGGTGGGGGTCAGCCTTCTCTACGGCAGCGAAAGTGCCAGAACGCAACGGATCCGCGTGGGCGACGAGCCCGCGCGAACCCTGATCTGGGATATGAACGGCAGATTCCGCTTCAAGCCGCAGATCCTCACCGACTTCGCCAACAGGCTGCCGTTCGTCTCCACCGAGGCGCCATCGGCACTTAACGTCGACATGGAAATTGCCCAGAGCCTTCCCAACCCGAATACGAAGAACGTAGCGTACATCGATGATTTCGAGGGCGCCGAAAGCAGGAAGTCGTTTTCGACGTTTAAATTCGACTGGTCCGCGGGAAGCTTCCCAACCCGGAACGGACTCCCCCTCTCACTGCCGAAGGGACGCCTCACCTGGTACAATCTGGTGGACCGGGACCGCATAACCATCTACGAGATTCAGCCGAGCCGCGACGACATTCCCGTGGAAAGCAGTATCATCGACGACGTTCTCAGCGTCCGATTCGAGCCGCACCGCACCAACGGCTTTCCCGAGACCTCGCGGAACCCGGCCGGGGGCCTCCCGGAAACCTCCTGGGCGGGCATTACGAGTTACCTGTTCGGCATGGACTTCTCACGGTCCAAGTTTATCGAGCTCTGGGTCAGGGGGAATTCCGGCCGGCTGCATATCGATCTGGGTGAGATCTCCGAGCGGGCGGGTCTGCTGCTCGACCACGCGACGTTCAACCCGCCGCCTGCCGGGCAGTTTCGCACCGAAGACCGTCCCCTTCCCGGTTTTCCCACTGGCGATGACGTGGCCGTTCCGGAAGAGGACATCGGCCTTGACGGTCTGACCGATGCCCAGGAAGATTCGGTCTTTCGCCTGATCTACCCCGGCGTGACAGTACCCGACGATCCGTCGGACGACAACTTCAAGGACGTGGACGACGCGCAGGAGGATCTTCGTTTCCGGTACCCGGCGGGGATTAATGGTACCCAGAACAACAATCCCGAGCGTGAACAAAGACCCGACTCCGAAGACCTCAACCGAAACGGCATCCTGGACACGCGAAACCACTACCTGCACTACGGCGTCGATCTGGCGTCGGATCGGGGCTGGAACCCGCTGACCGGCGAGTACGACGGCCCTTCCGTGCTCGTCGTGGGCAGCCAGTCCGATCCCTCCGACAGGCCCTGGAGGCTGTTGCGCATTCCCCTGCGCGGCGGCAACGCGCCCCGCACGGTCGAAGGCAATCCGGATACCACCTTCGCCGGCGTGTTTGATTTCGCGCGAATCTGGATCGAACACGACGATACAACCTCCCTCGACATCTACACGATCGCCGCGGTAGGAAGCGACTGGCTCGAAGATGAATCCCCTGAGGGACAACAGTCGGGTGACTTCAAGGTTGCCACCATCGGCACCGACAATCAGGTCTATGAACTTCCGCCCGGACTCGAACGTGAGATCGATCCACAGACGGGAAGGCAACTCCTCGAACGGTCTCTCGTTCTCCGGTTTGAAGACCTGTTTCCCGGTGAGAGCATGTCGGCGTCGAGGACCTTTACCGAGGGTCAGAATTATACCCGATACGGTCTGATGACCATGTTCGTACACGGCGGGAATCCCACGTCACCCGCGTACGAGGCGAATTTTCCCGCCGGACCCGATTCGGTCGCCGGCAGCTTCAGCCCGATCGAACTCTTTGTAAGGTTTTCACCTATCGGCGAAGACACGCTCAACTTCTATGAGTTCAGGAAGCCCATCTACCGGGGCTGGTCTCCGGAAAACAACACGTTCAAGATCGAGCTTGATGTCCTGTCGCAGATCAAGGCGAAGCTCACGGACTTCAAGGCCATCGGGCAGGCGTCCGACACCCTGAGGATTTCCCTCCCTACTGGAGAGATCCTGGCCGACTACGACAGTGAAGCCAGTCAGATACGCGCACGACTGCACGGCGGAACGTATACCGTGCGCGGCAACCCGGCGCTTTCGAAAATCAAGTCTTTCGTGGTCGGCGTCAGAAACACGGGAGAATTCCCCCTGGAGGGAGAGAACGAAATCTGGCTGGATGAACTCCGCGTCGATCGAATCCGCAAGAAAAACGCCGTCTCCATGTTATTGAACGTTCAGACCACACTGGCGGATCTGGGAAACGTGAGCCTGAATCTGGAACGAAGGAGCGGCGACTTCCAGGATCTTCAGGGACGTTCCACGGGCAATACGACAACCCAGGTCAGCATGAACGGTTCGTTCAATCTGAACAAGTTCCTGCCCGACAGATGGAACACCGTCATTCCGGTCCGGTTCAATTACCTCCGGAACGGCTCGGTGCCCCGAATCCGACAGGGTTCAGACATCGTACTGACCGAACAGCAGAAGAGTCGGGAGAGCGCGGTCCGCGCTTCCTCACGGTTCAATGTCTCTCTGCGCAAACGTGCGGCGGCTACAGACCGTCGCTGGATCGCCAGGCTTTTCTTCGACCGGATCAATGCGTCACTGAACCTCCTTTCCAACAACGCGGTCAGCGGCGCAATCACGCGTCGCCGGTCCAACAAACAGCATAATTTCAACGGGAGTTTCAGCTATGACGTCAGCTGGCCCAGACAAAGAGGCGTTACAATCCTTACCTGGATCCCGGGGCTGGGTTCCACTTTCGAGGAAGTCCGGTTCTTCTACCTCCCGTCAACAATTCGTTATAACCTGCGTTTTGACCGGAAGAACATCAACAGACGCTCCTTCTCCGCCGTCGAAGGCGATACGTCCGATGTCATCGCGGTCTTGAATGAGACTTTCAACGTCAATGAGAGTTTCGCTATAAAACTGACTCCCTTTCGGAGCCTGAACGCCAACTATTCCCTCGGGGTAAACCGCGACCTCAGGAATTCGTTCGATTTCGCCAGACTGCAGTTTGGCCGCGAGACCACGCGAAATCAGGAGGTGCGCTTCAACTTCACGCCCCGGGTCTCCAAGTGGCTCAACATCAATTCCGACTACTCCGCCCGCTATCGTGAGCGACTTGAAACCGGAGGCCAGCGTACTCCCATAGGCAACGAACGCCGAGGTCTGTCCGTGGGTAACACCAGCCGCGTCGGCGGCAGGTTCAGCCTGAACGTGCCCGGACTATTTCGTCCTCTCGCACGTCCGTCGAAGGACCGGACCGGGTTTTCCGTGGTCCGGCTAATTGGGAGACTGGGCGGATCATTGGAACTCGTTCAGGTCAACGTCTTTCGCAACCGTACGTTCAATCTCTTCGGCCTGAGACGTCGACCCGCATTGAAGTTCCAGCTCGGGATCACCGACACCACGACGTCGCCCCGTTACGGTTCGGGGGGCGTCACACGTGTGAACACCAGAAACATCACCGATAATGCGATTGTCAAGGGCGGCGTTCGCCTTCCGGCCGGCTTTCGGGGCAGTACCAATCTGACGTTCAATCATACGAGGAGTTTTGGTAACGCCAATACGGAGGAACAGAAACTGGAATTCCCGGAATTTGGCATAAACTGGCGCGGCCTTGGTGAACTTCCGGTTCTGAGATGGTTGTTCACCAGTTCCAATCTCAGCTTCAACTACAAGACAAACCGCACCTTCAGGGGCGACGGGGGGCTGGATGACCACGTCCTGACCAACGATACCCGGAGAACGGAGTTCAGGCCTCTCGTCGCGTGGCAGGCCCGGTGGAAGAACAGAATGAGTACGAATCTCCGCAGAAACCGCAGTCGTCAGAGCGACATCAGGTACCAGCGTAACGTGGCGGCCGACACGACCCTGGCGCAGCCGACGCTGGAGGAGCGCCAGATTGGAACCACCATTACAGAAACGTCCCAGTTCACGGCATCCCTCAGATATTCACTCAGCTCGAAGTTCGTCCGGAAACTGCAAAGCAACCTGGACCTCACCCTGGAGTACGGCACCAACACAAGCCTCAAACGGGAGATTCCCCGAAGCGCGGACGCCACCGAAACTGAACAGGCTGTGGTGCGCCAGAGCGAAGATCGCTGGCACTCCAGCCTTGCAGGTCAGTATCAGTTCAGCAGCAAGTTTACGGGAGGGACCCGCCTTCGACATGAAAACCGGAAGGACAAGCTCCGGGACCTGAACAACAGGGTCTGGGAATTCAAGGTATGGGGAGAAATCCGCTTCAATTGAACTTTCCCATCCGCCGTTCAACCTCCACCTGTTCCCGCCATCTTTGTCGGAGTACGCATGTTTTCCTTCAACCGCAAAGAACGGTTCGTATTGCTGGGTCTGACCGCCGCATTGCTGATCGGTGGGGCGGTCAATCTGGTCGAACGGTTCAGCGACCGCGACCTCCCGGACTTCCACGTCCAGAAAGGCGCGGTACGGGTGCCCGACGGTCCTGAAGAAACTGAATCTGTGGCGCAGCACACCGGCCCGATCAATCTGAACCGGGCTTCAGCGGGTCAACTGACGCGCCTGCCGGGCATCGGCCCTAAACTCGCGCGTCGCATTGTGGACGACCGCAATCAACGCGGCCCGTTCAAGTCCGTGGATGATCTTTCCCGGGTAAAGGGTATTGGGAAAAAAACACTGGAAAGAATGGGTTCGAAGATTACGGTAGACAGTCCATGACCAGGGCGACGGGGATTCAGATCGCTGGCGATCTGCTTCGATTGGTCTGTCTGGAACGCACGCCGGCGGGCTGCCGGATCTGTGCGCTCTTCGAGTCTCGCCTGGTCAACCCTGTTCTGCCGCATTGGCCTTTTCGACCGCGAGTCAGGCAATGCATCTCGGAAGGTCTGCAGCAAGCATTCGCGCAGGTGCAGGAAGTGCCCGGGACAGTGGTACTCTCACTGGGCGGCGGCTTCTTTCACCTGCAAAAAACTCCGCTGGAACTCGCTTCGCCCGATGATCGACGGGAACACATTACCTGGGAGGCCGCGCAGACGCTGGTCGACCCCATCGACAGGTATGACGTTAACTACCTTGCCGTGGGGCGAACTGCCTTCTGGATTGCAATCCGCAAGGAGGTATTCGAGTTCTGTTCGGAACTGCTTTCATCGCTTCCTGTACGGAAGTATCGACTGGAAGCCGAGCCGATCGGGCTGTATTACGCCTGTCTGCTGGCGAAGGGTCGGGCCGGATCCGGAGCCATTGTCATGGGCGGACATCCGTGGTTCTATTTCGTCGCGACGGAATCGGGAAATCTGGTTTCGGCAGAGGCTGTCTGCCTGCAAGACACGGTGCGGTCTGACGGGTTGCCATCTCAAACCTCGCACGAACGCTCGAGACTGGAGGAAACCGGTGTTGTGTTGCGCCGCTGGCTCAACCGGCGGCATCCGTCCGGACGGAGCAAGTCCGGATTTGACCGGGTACTGTTATGTGGCGAAGAAAACCAGATTGAGACCCTCAGCCAATGCCTGGAGGAAGCCGGGGGGCCAGGATTCGAATCCCTCCTGCCCTTTTCGAACTGTACCACAGAGACTCTCCGGGAATCACAGCGGCGTTTCCTGGTGAACCAGTCCAGATTCAGTATTGCGGCAGGTCTGGCTTATATGAACCTCGCAAAGGAGCAACCATGACTGCGGCGATCTATCCTGGCACCTTCGATCCGGTGACATTCGGTCATCTGGACCTGATCGAACGAACGGCGAAGATCTGCAGCCGGCTGATCGTCGCCGTGGGCCTGAATCCTGAAAAGCGCCCTCTGTTCTCGTCGGATGAACGTGTGCACATGATTCAGGAAGTCTCGTCGAAGTGTCCGAACGTGGAAGTCACGAAGTACAGTGGATTGCTCGTTGACTTTGCCAGGGAGAGCGGTGTCTTCACCGTTGTGCGCAGTCTGCGCACAACCACCGAATACGAACTGGAAATTGCAATGGCGGTTGCCAACCGTCAGATGGAACCCCGCCTGGAGGTCGTCTTTCTGATGCCCAGTCTGGAATATGCGTATCTCAACTCCACCCTTGTTCGGGAAATCGCGCGTTTTGGCGGCGATGTGACCGCTTTCGTACCGCCAGCGGTTGAGAAACGACTTAAAGCAAAATTCGTCTGAAGCGTCTGTTAGCAGCCCGTTGGAAAAGTCCATCCGGGCTGCAGACATGAACCCATATGCTTACTCTATGCTCCGGTTGAATTCGTCTCCTTTTCGGCAATACCACGGTCGGCTGAATGAGGTCCCGGTTTTCATACAGACGGTCGTGTGCGCCAGCCTATAGAACATGTTCATCGACCAGACCACACTTACCGTAAGATCGGGCGACGGAGGGAACGGCTGCAGAAGCTTCCGGCGCGAAAAATTCGTACCTCGTGGCGGTCCTGACGGCGGCGATGGAGGGAACGGCGGGGATGTGATATTCGTAGCGGACGCCGCCCTGAACACCCTTGTGAATTATCGCTTTCACCGGCACATTCGCGCCGAGCACGGGAGACCCGGAACAGGCAAGAAATGCAAGGGTCGACGGGGCGCCAGCACCACGATTCGGGTTCCTCCCGGCACGGTGGTCCGGGATAGCGATACCGGCGAAACGCTGGCCGACCTCACCACGCGGGAGGAACGGATGGTCGTGGTCAGGGGTGGAAGAGGGGGCAGAGGAAACGCGCGGTTTGCGACCCCAACGAACCGGGCCCCGGAAACCGCCTTTCCGGGAGAATCGGGACAGGAAAAACGTCTTGAGCTGGAACTGAAGCTGATCGCGGACGTCGGTCTGGTCGGGTATCCGAATGCGGGCAAATCAACATTGCTTTCACGGATTTCAGCCGCGCACCCAAAAATCGCGGATTACCCGTTTACGACGCTGCAGCCGAACCTCGGCATTGTTTCGTACAATGACTTTGAAAGCTATGTGGTTGCCGACATCCCCGGCCTGATTGAAGGTGCGCACGTGGGAAAGGGTCTCGGACACAGGTTTCTACGCCATATAGAACGTACTCGCATCCTGTTGTTTCTTATCGATGCCACATCGTTGAACCCCGATCGGGACCTGGAAGTCCTTCGTAACGAACTCCGTCACTTCAGCCCCACGTTACTTCAGAAACCCTCGCTCACCGCCCTCACGAAAATAGACACGCTGCCCTCGGACGAGTACAAGCGCAAATGTGGATCGGACCCATACCTTCGCTTCTCATCCGTGACGGGTGAAGGCATTCCCGAACTCGTGAGGCGCCTCGGTTCGCTGGTCGACACGAACCGCCCCGACGATTCTCACCAATAGTCCCTCATGGACGTCACCCACCCCGCCAGGCGAACAATACCCCTCCTCAGTCCCCTGTAAGTTCCTTTCGATCCCGATACCGCTTCTGAAAATCCCGTTCACCGCCCCGGGCCTCCTGCGCCGCAACGCCCCCGTTTTTTCTGGCACTCCTTTTGCATATAGCTGGACTGAACCCACCGGACACCACACCCGGCCACCGTCTACGGCTGATGCGCGGAGGCCCGTTCCTTTAAAAGATGTCCAAAGACATTCTGGATTGGTTGACCCTTCATTCGGTAGCCGGGCTCGGCCCCGTCGCGTTTTCCGCATTGCTGCGTCAGTTTTGCAGACCGAACGAGGTACTGCGGGCGCCCCGTGAACGCCTGTGTACTGTACCAGGAATAGGTCCCGAACTTGCCAACGCGATCCATAAAGATCGCGACCCGTCCTGGGCTGAAGAGCAGCTTCGTCGCGCTGAAGATGCGCGTGTGCATCTGCTGACGCTGCAGTGTCCCGGCTATCCGGGCTATCTCAGAGAAACCTACGCGCCGCCGCCAATCCTCTACGTACTGGGGAAAATAGATGTCTGTGCGCATCCCACCGTTGCGATTGTGGGTTCCCGCTCATTCACCTCCTACGGTCGGGATATCGCCTATCAGATGTCGGGAGAACTCGTTCGTCGAGGAATTACCGTAGTCAGCGGGCTGGCCACCGGCATCGATACGTACGCCCACCGGGGCGCGCTTGCCGAACAAGGATATACCGTGGCGGTATTGGGTAGCGGACTGGACAGGCCGTATCCGCCACAGAACAGGGATCTGTTCGATGTGATCAACGAAACCGGCGCAACGCTTTCAGAATTCCCAATGGGCGCATCCGCGGAGGCCCACAACTTTCCTCGTCGTAACAGAATCATCAGTGGGCTGAGTCTTGGGGTCCTGGTCATCGAGGCGGGTGAACGCAGTGGCGCGTTAATCACCGCCCGGCTGGCGCTTGAGCAGAACCGGGAGGTCTTCGCCGTTCCAGGTCCGGTTCATTCCGGTCGAAGCCGCGGCACAAACCGGCTGATCAGGCAGGGCGCGGTTCTGGTTCAGTCGGTAGAGGACATTCTGGATGAAATCCGTTCGCAACTGGCACAGATTCCCACCCGAAACGTCCGTCCGAAGCCGGCTCCGGAACCCCTGGAACTCTCCCAAGGGGAGCGCCAGGTCTATGAGTGCCTTTCGTCCGACCTGCCGGCCCACATCGATACGATTGCCGACCTCACGGAGATGCCGGCCGCCAGCGTGCTTTCCTTGCTGCTGTCGTTGGAACTGGCGGGCGTCGCCGAACAACGACCCGGAAAACGCTTTCTCCGGAAGCCGGTTCGAACCGGATAACTTCCAGGGCCCTGACGGGATTTCCGAAGTCCGGTGGTCGGTTCTCGCCGTCCGGACGCCGGGGAATCGACGGCGCTACACCGGAGTGAATTGTTCAGTCGCACTGAAACGATTGACACGAAAAAATACCCCTCTCGAAGTCGAGAGAGGCGGACATTCAGGACCGGTGCGTACAGGCAGTTTCAGAATCGACGCATCAGCCCCACAATTTTGCCCGCAATGCGGAACTCGTCGCGGTCTGGATGTACCAGTATGGCTTCGAACGCTTCGTTTTCCGGGGTGAGCCGTATCCGGCCCGCTTCGGGGAAATATCGCTTCACGGTTGCCTCCTCCCCAATCACCGCCACCACGATCTCGCCGGGACTCGCCGTTTCCTGATGGCGTGCCAACACATAGTCTCCATCCAGGATGCCTGCGTCGCGCATACTCTCGCCCCTGACACGAAGAACGAAGACGTCTTCTGACGGAAGAAAAGAACGATCGACAGCCACGGTGCCCTCGACGTTTTCAGATGCCAGAATGGGCTCTCCGGCAGCCACACGTCCAATAACCGGCACCTCCCGGGTTTCGGCTCTACCTGGAACGTCGCGTTCCACGAAGTCCGTAAGCTCGATACCACGGGACACCATCGGGCGCCGTCGGATGTAACCCTTTTTCTCGAGCGCGGCCAGTGTGGTTCTCACGCCATTTGTGGAAGCGATGCCAAATGCGTCCATCGTCTCCCGAATGGTTGGAGGGGCGCCGCCATCTCGTATCTTCCTGGCGATAAACTCGTAGATTTCATTTTGCCTGTCCGTCAGCTTCTGACGCATCGCGCATCTCCTCAAGAGCCAAACGCTTTTTCAGAATTCGAAAAACCATCCTGTTTTTCTCGATCCGGTCCGTTAACCCGGGCACTGCTCATTTGAATATAGTGAACATTAGTTCATTCGTCAATATCAGTTTTGAGGTGCGCGGCAACTTGCCATTGCCGCAAGAGAAGCCGGTCTGTTGTCGAACCATGGCTTTCGTCAAACCGGAAATCCGCATGTTGCCACCCGGATGTTCACTTGCAACTCACTGCAAAACCTATACTTAGATAAAACATAAAGTGCTTGACAGGTGTTCCGGGTTACGTATATTTATCCATCCGGCGCATTGATTCTCCAGCAGTCCGTACCTGAAGTCGCTCTCATGGCAAGGGTTGGCGTCCCGTCCCTGATGGGCTTTTTCAGCGGGCTGCCAGAAAAAGGGTGGCGTCACTTGAAGCGTTTGCGTTACTCAGACTGGACCCTTTTCGCATGGCACGGGCTGAAACTCGAGGTGCCGTTGGAGTGGAACCCCGGCAAGATAACGGGCGACTCCAATGCAGGCAGCGTTCGTCTGGATGACCCCACGCTGGCCAGACTGGAAATCGAGTGGAAGGATGCCCGGGGCGACGAGCGAGTCGCCCCGATTGTGGACCGCTTTGTCGATGGACTTGCCCAGAGCGCCCGCAAGGAAAAAAAACGGATCGACATCGACCGCAGTCCCGAGGCCGGGTGGATTGATCTGCCCGATGCGCGTTCTCCAGTCTTTTTCTCCTGGCAGGCCGAGCACCTCGTCCACGCGCTGGTGTTTTACAGTCCGCCGTCCGACCGGCTCCTGTTCGTCAGAATACGGACAAGACCGGACGAGGATGCACGAGACAGTATCAGCAGGATTCTGAATTCAATTCGGGATACCTCTCCCGAGGGCCACCGGACCTGGGCGCTATATGATCTCGTGTGTTCATCGCCTCCCCTGTTTGCCCTGGAAACCTACGAGCTCAAGTCCGGACACCTTCGACTCTGTTTTCAGCACGGCCAGAATATGCTTCAGGTCGACCGGCTCAGCCTTGCCCGGGTACTCCTGAAAAGGCGCACGCTTCTGGAGTGGTATCAGGAGTTTTTCCGCAAGAGCCTCCGGCAGGTCAATCTGGATGTCCTCGAGACCGGCGTTGGCAACCACCCCGGTCTGCAAATTCGCGGTAAACCCAAGAGCCGCTGGCGGGGTTTGCTGATGCCGCTACCGTTCTGGAACGTCAGACCGCGTCTGAATATGGAAGCCCGTGTCTGGACGTGCAGTCATGGAAACAAGATTTACGTTGTACACACCTACTACAAGAAACAGAAGGATGCCGCGGACATCGAGAATGCCCGCAACTCCGTGATCTGCCACCCGGATTCCGTTCCGGAACTTCCGAAATCCTGACCGGCGGCCCTTCTCTGTCCCTGAACCACAGGAAGCCGTATGTCCTTGTTCTCCTCGAAGAGACAGCCCAAGATCAGTCGTGAGGCGATGTTCAACTCCAAACCTGCCCGGAACAGCCAGCTGGAATGGAAGACGAACAACGACGACGAAGTGACCATTACATTGAGGCGCGCGGATACCACGAAAGTGAAGATCCTTTCCAAGATATTCTGGGTGCCCGAAAAACGAACGCTGGTCCTTGATGAGATCGGATCTCAGGTCTGGAATATGTGTGACGGCCGCACGTCCGTGGCCGCAATGATCAAGCAATTGTGCGACACCCACAAGCTCAATGCGAAGGAAGCCGAGATCTCTCTGTTGAGCTACCTCAGAACCCTGGGACGCAAGAATCTACTCGGGTTTTTGGTCGAGAAAGACGATCTGAGAAGGAAGAAAAGAAGCGCCAGCGGAAAAGCCTGGGGATAGCGTACAGATCCCGACCTCAAAAAGACAGCCCCGCGATGCTGGACCGCGGGGCTGTTCCTGTGTCTGTTTTCATAAAAGACCGGACTCAGGTGATGCGGTCCATTGCGGATCCGCCCCTCAGCCCGGCACACCGGATTACCGCACCATGGCCTGAACGGCATCACCACCGTTCAGGAAGATCGCGGTTGACGTTTCGGCCAGATCGGCCAGTGGCGCCCAGTAGACGCCAAACAGCAGCGTACCCACGAACAAGACCGCCAGAGTTGCCGTGGCGAACGGGGATATGACAACGGGTGAATCCGAGCGGGGCTTTTCAAGGTACATGGCGCGGACGACCCTCGCGTAGTAATACAGGGAAACGGCACTGTTCAGCGCGCCCACGACGGCCAACCAGTAGAGTCCACCATCTACAACTGCGGCAAACAGATACACCTTTCCGACAAACCCTGCGGTCGGGGGCAGTCCCGTAAGAGAGAACAGAAATGCAGACATCGCAAGTGCAATCCAGGGCGAACGCCAACCCAGGCCGCTGTAATCTCCGATATCCTCGCTTCCGATCTTTTCGGCCAACAGCAGGACAACCAGAAACGCACCCAGGTTCATGAACAGATAGGCGCCCGCATAAAACATCACCGCCTTCAGGCCCGCGGACGACAACATCACAACACCCATCATCATATAGCCCGCGTGGGCGATGCTGGAGTACGCGAGCAGCCTCTTCAGATTGCGCTGCCAGATGGCCGTCAGATTGCCCAGCGTCATCGTAAACGCTGAAATAAGGGCGAGCAGCTGCGGCCACGCCACACCCAGCGCGGCACCTGTCCCCGATGCACCGTCGAATGCGGACAGACCCACGTAGAAGAACCGCGCCAGCATGGCGAAACCGACCGCCTTCGGTGCGACCGAGAAAAACGCAGTCACGGGAGTTGGCGCGCCCTCGTAGACGTCGGGACACCAGAAGTGAAACGGAACCGAGGCCACCTTGTATCCGAACCCGGCCATCGCGAGCGTCGCGCCGAGAAACAACGTCAGTTCGTAAGGCGCCGTTGTGCCAAGACGCTCGGCAATCCCATAGATGTCCAGTGTGCCCGTCAGGCCGTAGATCAGGGAGAACCCATAGAGCATGATGCCGGAAGACACCCCGCCGTAAACGACGTATTTCAACGCCGCCTCGTTGGATCGCTGGACCCGTTTCTGATAACCCGCCAGTACGTAGGAAGGCAGGCTGACGAGTTCAAGCGCAAGATACATCATCAGCAGATTGGTCGCACCGGCCATCAGAAAGCCACCCAGCCCGACGGAAAGGAAGAGCGCGTAGAATTCGCCCATGCGGTCGGAATCGATGTCCCGCGATTGCAGGCCGAACAGCGTGACCACAATGGTCGTGACCACGATGACAAGCTTGAAGAACAGGGCAAAACCATCCAGGGCGATCATGCCCATGAAAAGCGACCGGGGCGGCTCGTCGTACAAGTCCGCGATCGAAAACAGACAGGCCACAAGAACAAGAAGCGTCAGGCCGGTCAACAACGCCTTCTTCTTTGCTGTCAGGATCAGATCGACGGTCACGATGCCTATAATTGCGACCGTAATGATGATCTCCGGCCAGATGTATTGAAGGCCGTCCAGATTCACCGCGATCGCGTATTTGATGGCCTCGGCCAAGAGAACGTACCTCCCATCGAGTCGGGTTCAAGACGCAGCGAGGTCCCGGAACGTCAAACTGTCCTGCACGGACCTACCGCTGCAATGCGGATATAACCGGCCCGTTCAGGTCCTTTACAAGCTCCCCGAGCGACTGTGCAAGCAG
The DNA here is from genome assembly GCA_965116875.1 of Candidatus Latescibacterota bacterium. Taxonomy (GTDB): domain Bacteria; phylum Latescibacterota; class UBA2968; order UBA2968; genus JAAXHE01. The sequence continues at coordinate 4,509,443 of OZ220733.1, read as the reverse complement.
ATCCAGCACCGGTGAAGGATAAATGCCCAGGACGATTACGATAACCGCCAGCGGAGCCAGACTGAAGATCTCCCGCCCGTTAATTTCGGGCAGATCTTTCCAACGTTCGTTAAACGGCCCCATGAACAGACGTTGAAATGCCCACAGCATGTACGCCGCTCCGAGGAGGACGCCCAGAGTACCCAGGATTGTCATGGTGCGGTGGACCTGGAATGCGCCCAGGAAACAGAGGGCTTCGCTGATAAACCCGGAAAGGCCGGGCAGACCCAGCGCGGCGAAGTATGCCACCATCGTAAGACTGCCGTACACCGGCATGTGCGACCACAACCCCCCGAACCCCAGCTTTCCGCGCAAATCCGGATCTTCATAGTCGTTGGGATATACAATATACCGGTGGTGCGCCCGGTCGTAAATGACACCAACGAGCAGAAACAACATCGCCGTGATGGTGCCGTGGTTGAACATCTGAAATACCGCCCCGTTGATTCCGTGGGGTGTGAAGGACGACATGCCGAGCATCACAAAACCCATGTGGCTGATACTGGAATACGCCACCAGCTTCTTCAGATCCGTCTGCGCCATTGCAACAAGCGCGCCATAGATAATATTGATGACCCCGATCACGGCCAGGAAATAGCTGAAATCGCGTGTGACATCGGGCAGCATCGGGTAATTGAACCGCAGAATTCCATACGTGCCCATCTTCAGGAGCACCCCCGCCAGAATGACGCTGATGGCCGTTGGCGCTTCTACATGGGCGTCGGGAAGCCAGGTGTGAAACGGAAAAAGGGGTACCTTAATCGCAAAACCGATAAACATGGCAATCCAGATGACTACGGGAGCCGAGTACCCGAAAATCATGCCGGCCCGAAGCCATTCGGAGTGGTTGGCCTGGTCCATCATGACCAGCATATTGAATGTATGTTTTCCCGTTCCGGGATCGGTGACGTTGAAGTAAAATGCGAGCATGACCAGCAACAACAGGACGCTCCCGGCAAGCGTATACAGAAAGAACTTGATGGCGGCATATTCCTTTCGGGGCCCTCCCCAGATCCCGATCAGGAAGTACATCGGCAACAACATCACTTCCCAGAATACGTAGAACAGGAAGAAGTCCAGCGAAACGAACACACCCTGCATGCCGGCCTCGAGCAGCAGAAAGAGTGCGAAATATCCCTTAACCCCGCGGTTGATGGACCAGGATGCGGGAACACAGAGGAAACCCAGCAAGGCCGTCAGCAGCACCATCGAAACGCTGAGGCCGTCTATGCCCATATAATACTGGATATTGAACGATTCGATCCAGGGAAGCCGCACTTCATACTGCATGCCGGGTACGGACCGATCGAAATCGTGAAACAGCCAGATGGCCAGGAGAAGGCAGAGTCCGGTCGCAGCGAGCGCTACCCTGCGAATCGCGTCGACCGCCCTGCCGGGCATCAGCAGAATTACCGCGGCGCCAAGTACGGGAACAAAGGTCAAGAGCGTAAGAATCCACTGATCCATCTGTCTGCTACCTCCCTCATCAGATCGCACGGCGCAACCCGGACGGATGAATCGCCCAGGGCGCCTGTTTCCGGAATCCTTCCGTTACTCTGTATACGGAGCAACGAACTTCAGCGCGCTATTCGAAGTACCCATGTCCGGTCGCAGCAGTTGATTCACATGATGCCTGGTCACGTACCCATCAATCGGATCACCATCAGCACCAGAATACCGCCCATAACCAGAACGACGTAGGTCTGCAGTCGTCCTGTCTGAATGCGTCTCAGCCCGCTGCCGGCCCACCTGATCACGCCCGCGACGGCGTTCACGAGCCCGTCGACCACCCATTCGTCGAACAGCCGGTCGATAAACGAGATGCCCCGGGTCAACGTGGCCGACAGATTCACGAGCCCGTCTACAATGTGGGCGTCGAACCAGTTCAATACCGTCCGTCCGACCATGACCGCACGGACAAAGCTGGCTTCGTAGAGTTCGTCGAAATACCACTTTCGGTTCAACAACCGGAAGATCCCGCCCGAATGCAGCAGTGTCTCCTCCCGGGCGATCATCTCCTCCCGCCGGTTGTAGTACTTCCGGTAAGCCGTGTAGATTCCGGCGCCGGCCACCAGCAAAGAAAGGATCATCGCCGGGTAGTGAGCGGCGTGTGCCGCGTCGCCGGTTGAACCCGCGGCAAGGACCTCTGCTCCGGGTTCGATCGGCAACGGCTCGCCTCTGCCCGCCAGCAGACCCGCTTCAGGCCGCTTCACGAGATGTTGAAACCAGCCTTCTCCGCCCAGCGGGTTCCAGGCATAGAAGACCCAGATACTCAGCACCGCCAGCACGATCAGCGGGACCGTCATCACTCGAGGAGACTCATGTGCGTATTCGACAAGGGATTTCTCTCTGGGTTTCCCGTAAAACGTGAGAAAGATCAGCCGGAACATGTAGAACGCCGTCAAACCCGCGGCCGCGAATCCCAGCAGCGGCAGCAGGAAATGTACCGGCCGGGAGAAACCGCCGAAGCCCAGCGCTCCGGCCAGTATTGCGTCCTTGCTCAGGAATCCGGAGGTCAGCGGCACCCCCGCCAGGGCTACGGTCGCGATCAGAAAGGTCCGGAACGTCAGCGGCATCTTCTCCCGAAGCCCCCCCATATTTCGCATATCCTGCGGATCGCTATCGTTGTGCGTCCTGTGGAACGCATGTTCCACGGCATGAATAACGCTTCCCGATCCGAGGAAGAGACACGCCTTGAACGCCGCGTGTGTCATCAGGTGGAAAAAGCCCGCCACGTACGCGCCCACTCCCAGGCCCATGATCATATATCCGAGCTGGCTGATTGTCGAGTAAGCCAGGACGCGTTTGATGTCGTACTGGGCCACGGCGATGGTTGCTCCCAGAATTGCCGTGATCGCGCCAATATAAGCGATTGCCAACAGAGCGTCAGGCGTAAGGATCGGGAACATCCGCGTTACCATATATACGCCGGCGGCAACCATCGTTGCGGCGTGGATCAACGCGCTGACGGGAGTCGGACCCTCCATGGCATCCGGCAGCCAGACATGCAATGGAAACTGCGCCGACTTGCCAACTGCGCCGCAGAACAGACACAGGCCCGCAACCGTAAGAAGGCCTCCGCTGAGATGTCCGGCGGCAACCCCGTCGTAGACACTCGCGAAGTCGAATGCGCCAACCTTCCAGAATACGATCATAATGCCTACAAAAAAGCCCAGGTCGCCAACGCGATTTACCAGGAACGCTTTCTTGCACGCCGCAGCCGCCGAGGGTTTCTCATACCAGAATCCGATCAGCAAATAGGAAGACAGCCCTACAAGTTCCCAGAAAACATAAAGCAGAAGGAAATTGTCAACCAGAACCAGTCCCAGCATCGAAAACGAAAAGATCGCCAGGAAACCGAAGAATCGGGAATATCGGGGGTCTCCGTGCATATAGCCGATTGAATAGAGGTGCACGAGACCGCTGACGACCGTGACAACCATCAACATGACGGCGGTTATATTGTCGACCAGCAGGCCAACGCTGATCTTCGCGGCGCCCAAATCCAGCCAGACCCATGAATCGAGGTCGAGCCGCCAGCCCGGATCGTAGGCAGAAAGCGCCAGGGCGAAATATCGGAGTGAGAGGAGAAATGAAATGGAGATTGCAGCGAGGGGTACCCAGTCGCCCCCGCGCGGCAGGCGCCGTCCCCAGAAAGCCTGTACGGCGAATGCCGCCAGCGGCAGCACAGGGATGAAAAACAGATCTAAGGGCATTCACTCCCCCGAAACCGTCAACCGCTCAATGAATCCAGTCTGTCGATGTTGACCATCTGGTAATTGCGGTAGATATTCAGAACGATCGCCAGTGCGACCGCTGCCTCTGCGGCGGCGAGCACAATCACGAAAACGGCGAACACCTGTCCCTCCAGCCCGGTATCGGAAAACCGCGCGAACGCGACAAGGTTCAGGTTGGCGGCATTCAATATGAGCTCCACCCCCATCAGAATGCTGATTGCGTTGCGGCGGGTGGCGACGGCCAGGATTCCCAGACAGAAGAGAATGGCCCCCACGACCAGATAGTGCTCCAGGGCAATCATAACTCTCCCTCGTCGTCCTCCTCCCCCTGCCCTTTTCCCGCCAGCATGGAAGCGCCGAGCAGGGCGGCCAGCAAGAGCATCCCGGCCACCTCGAACGGCAGGACGTAGGTTGTCATGAGCGACTTGCCGATCTCCGATGTACTGGAAGCAGGCGCCTGTCCCCCGGACAGCGGCCACGACGTCTTCAGGATCACCATCACCAGCAGCGCGAACCCGGCGCCGACGACAACCACGCTGGGCAGGAACTGCACCCGTTCAGCCAGCAGATTCAAGTCGTATATACGGTTCGTCAACATTACGCCGAAGAGCAACAGAATCAGGATTCCGCCAACGTAGATCAATACCTGCGCCCCGGCCAGGAAATCGGCATCGAGAAATACGTACAGACCCGCGACGCCGAAAAACGTAAATAGCAGGGCAAATACAGCGTATATCAGCCGGCTTGCGAACACGACCGCGGCCGCCGACCCCACGGTGACGGTGGCAAAAAGGTAAAACACAATCGTCGAGAGTTCCATATGACAACCAATCCCGGAGTCTACTGACGCTCGGCGGACTCCGCGTCGGCGGGTTTCTTTTCGTAGTCCCACGGACGGGCGTAACGGTAGACCAGATCGGTCCGATCGTAGACCGACGACTCGTAATTCGGGGTCATCACCAGACACTCGGTGGGGCAGGGATACACACAAAGACCACAATAACAGCAAAGCCCCATGTCGATATCGAAACGCAGGACCTTGAGCCGCTTTTTCGTCCCCTTGGAAGTCAGGCCCAGATCCTCGTCTGGACCGGCTTTTTCACATTCTATATATATACAGTCCACGGGACAGGCTCTTGCGCACTGATCGCAGCCGATACAGTCATCTATATCGTTGAACAACTGGTTGCGCGCCCGTTCCGGCATCTGCCACCGTTCGTCCGGATATTCCAGGGTAATCGATGGCGTGAACAAGTGCTTCAACGTAATATTCAGGCCCACCCAGATGGAAGCAGCGGACTGATAGAGATTCCTGAAATACGATCCCATTGCATCACCTGTGAAGGAAAAGGTCCCTGGAGAATCACCCGCATGCTACGATGCGGTCTGGGCACGCTGAGTCCGTCCCTGCATCAATCCCTGGGCGGCCGAACGCAGCAGGAAGGCGAGAACGACGGCCATCGCGCCCATCAAGCCGACCTTGGAGATTTCCTGCGCCCAGGCCGGAACAGCGAGGTGCCAAACATACGATCCGAGCATGCACAGAAAAGCGGCCGGCGTGAGTACCTTCCAGCCCACGAACATCAGCTGATCCACGCGCAGCCGGGGAAGCGTCCAGCGGATCCACATCTGCACGGCCACCAGCAGGAGTCCCTTACCGATCATCCAGACAGGACCGGCCGGGAACGAACCTCCCCACGGGGCCTGCCAGCCACCCAGAAATACGACTGCGCCAACCATACTCACGGCAACCATTGCCGCGTATTCCGCCACGAAAAAGAAGGAGAACCTCATCCCGCTGTATTCGGTGTGATAACCCGCAACCAGTTCGGACTCGGCCTCGGGTATATCGAACGGCGTGCGATTGACCTCCGCAAGCGAGGCGATAAAGTAAAGGATGAATGCGAGAAACGTGAACGGATTGCGAAACACGAACCAGTGATACAACGATCCGGACTGCGCCGCGACCAGTTCCTGCGTACTGAGGGTACCCACGAGAGGGATCACGCTCAAGAAGGCCATGGCCACCGGAATCTCGTAGCTCACGACCTGCGCCGCCGAGCGCATCGCGCCGAGCAGGGACCACTTGTTGTTGGACGCCCAGCCGGCCATGAGAATGCCCAGTACGCCCAGCGACGAAATGGCGAGAATATAGAATATCCCGATGTCCAGGTCGCTTACGATCAGGTTGCCGCCGAAGGGGATGCACACGAATATGGCCAGGGTTCCGGCAAAGACCAGCAGCGGCGCCAGAATGAACAGGCCCTTGTCCGCCGCGGCGGGAATGATATCTTCCTTGAGGAGCAGCTTGACGCCGTCGGCGATGGGCTGGGCCCAGCCGTGCCAGCCCCCCGTTCGCATCGGTCCCAGGCGGTCCTGGATGTGGGCGGAAATTTTCATTTCCATGTATACCATGATGAGCCCGAGTACCGCGACAAGCGTTACCACCACGATCCCGGCGAGCAGGCCCAACGCAAGGGACACCAGGCCGATCGGCACGGCGCCCAGGAAGCCCACCTGATTTACAAGAACCTCCGCCAACTCGAGCATTGCATACTCCTCGCAAACCTCTAGCGGTCGATTTCGCCAAGCACGATATCGATGCTTCCGATGATGGCGATAATGTCGGCCAGATAGTGGCCTCTGGCGAGTTCGTCGAATACGCTCATCACCGTAAAGCAGGGCGATTTCACGCGCACCCGGTACGGTACGTTGGAACCGTCGCTGATCACGTATACACCCAGTTCGCCCCTGGGGTTTTCGCTGCGAACGTAACACTCCGCGTCTTTGGGGGGCCGCACGTTTCTGGGGACCGCCGCCTGTACGTCACCGCCCTCAGGGATTTGATCGAGCGCCTGAGACACGATCCTCGCGCTTTGCTCCATCTCGCGAATGCGCACCATATACCGGTCCCAGCAATCCCCCAGGCTCCCCATCTCTCCCGCGCCGCGGGGCACGTCGAACTCGAACCGATCGTATATTGAATACGGTTCGTCCCGTCGGAGGTCCCATTCCACCCCGCATCCCCGAAGATTCGGGCCGGTAATGTTGTGGCTGTACGCCGACTCCAACGACAGAACGCCGACGTTTGCCGTGCGCTCTATGAAGATCTTGTTGTACGTCAGCAGGTCGTTGTACTCCTTCAGTTTTCCATCGAATGCAGCAAGAAAATGCCGGCAGCGCTCCACGAAACCCGGCGGCAGATCGTGAGAGACCCCGCCCACCCAGATATAATTGTACAACATCCGGGCTCCGCACGTCATTTCGAACAGGTCGAAAATATCCTCACGTTCCCTGAAGGCAAACAAAAAGGGCGTAAACGCCCCGATATCCATTCCATAGGTCCCGAAAGAAACCAGGTGGCTGGCAATCCGGTTCAACTCACACATGATCACCCGGATGTATTCCACTCGTTCCGGAATCTCGATCCCCAGGAGTTTCTCTACCGCCAGAACATACCCCATATTGTTGTTCATCGCCGCCAGATAATCCATCCGGTCCGTGAACGGGATCACCTGTGGATACGGCAGGTTCTCGGCGTGTTTCTCGAAGCAACGATGGAGATAGCCGATATGGGGTTTTGCTTCCTCTACAATCTCTCCGTCTGTCTTGATCTCCAGACGCAGTACCCCGTGCGTGCTGGGATGCTGCGGCCCCATGTTGATCGTCATCAACTCGCTGTTAAGGTTGTCGTCCTCCATTCCCGCTACCGGCGGCAACCCCGGCCGCTCCACCGCCACCTCTGTCGCCGCCCGTGAAATCTCTGCCATAGTCTATACCTCAACCCGGATGCCGCGATAGTATTCCTGAACCTGGTAATCCTTGCGCAACGGCCACCCTTCCCAGTCGTCGGGGCACAGGATGCGCCGCAGGTCGCTGTGGCCTTCGAAGACGACCCCGAACATGTCGAACGTCTCGCGTTCGTGCCAGTTCGCCACCCGCCAGATACCCTCCACGGTTGGCAATCGGGGTTCCTCTCGTCCCATCTCCGCTTTCAGGGTAATCCTGTGCCTGTGCGTTGTGGAGAACAGATGATACACCAGCGAGAGGTGTTCCGGATAATCCACCCCGCTCAGACACATCAGCGACTCGAACCGCATCGACTCATCGTCTCGCAGAAAACGACCGATTTCCGCGATTGCCTCGGCGTTCACACGAATAAACGGATCCACATTTTCGGTAAGGTCCAGAACCCGGTCGCCGAATCTCTCTTTCAGCCGTTCGAAGATCTCCTGCGGCGTCATTGTTCGCCTCCACAGGCGTTCCGGTGCGGGTGTCCTGACCTGAAAATATCTAACCGTTCGGCCGCCGATCCATCCCGTCCCGGCTTCCGAATCCAGGCAATCCATTCCCGCGACAGAACACCGGTTCACCGAACCGGTTCAGCTCACTTTCGCGATGGAATCGATGCGAATCTTGTCCTGAAGTTTCAGTACGCCCTCGAGCAGGGCCTCCGGCCTCGGAGGACAACCCGGGACGTAGATATCAACCGGCACGACCCTGTCGACACCTTTTAAGACGTGGTATCCGTGCTGCCAGTACGGGCCTCCGGACGTTGCGCAGCAGCCCATCGACATCACGTACCGGGGCTCGGCCATCTGGTCGTACAGTTTCTTCACGCGAGTGGCCATTTTCAAGGTAACCGTGCCGGCCACAATCATCAGATCGGACTGCCGCGGGGTGGCGCGCGGGACCATTCCCAGACGCGACCAATCGTACCGCGACGCCCCGGTGGCCATCATTTCAATGGCACAGCACGCCAATCCGAACGTCATCGGCCAGAGCGAGGACAACCGCGCCCAATTGACGAAGTAGTCGACCGACGTCACAATGACGTTATCCTGGAAACGACCGGTGAGTTTTCCCATAAACGGGCCTGCCTCCTGAAGCGGTCAGCAAGACTGCGCAGATGGAATACCGTGGACTGCTTTTAAGAAATCCTGTGAAGCGCTGCAGACGGAAAGGCTCGAACGAGGCGCCTGCAACAAACCGGAACCGGATCAACCGGTCAGGCGACGCGGCTTCCGGCCGCAGACGCCGGCGCCGGCGCCTGTCGCTGCGACACCTTGGGCCGTACCCACTCGAGTGCCCCTTTCCGCCAGGCGTACGCGAGGCCGAGCAAGAGTACGACCACGAAAATCGACATCGCGCCGAAGCCGTACCAGCCGAAATCGTTCGCCACAACAGCCCAGGGATACAGCAGGACAACTTCCACGTCGAAGATGATGAAATCCAGTGCGATCACGTAGAAACGAATATTGAACTGAATCCACGATCCCCCCACGGGCTCTTCCCCACACTCGTATGTACTCAGTTTCTCCGCGCTGGGATTCCGGGGCCGGATGAGGCTGCCGATAAACAGATTGACAACGACGAAGAGGCCGCCGATTCCAAGAAATATGAGTACGTTGGCATATTGATCCAGCATTGGTACCGGACCTCCGGGGGAACGGCGCCGCCAGGCGCGTGCAGGAATGCGCGCCAGCCTGAATCCGTACGTTTTGCGCATTCGAAAGCAATGGCGATAAGTTAGCTAAATCCGGTCGCTTCTGTCAAGAGAAAAGCACCCCTCGAACATCGATCCACCGCCCGCGCGGCACCCTGACGTGACATGGAACGGATTAAACTTGACTTTTTCGTACATTTTTAATCTTGACACATGGATACGGATTGGGTATGTTAAGCCTGAATTCAGGAAACGTTATCGTGGCGTCGCATAAACTACAACAAAACTAATGCCCTTTCAAATAGTGGAAGGAGCGCGGGATGAGCGAGGAAGTCCAGGAACTCGAAGAACTGGCAACGAGAGAGTACAAGTACGGATTCGTCACGGATATTGAACAGGATGCCGCGCCTCCGGGATTGAATGAGGACATAATCGCCTTCATCTCCCGGAAGAAACGCGAGCCCGACTGGCTGTTGGAGTGGCGTCTCAAGGCCTATCGGAACTGGCTCGGCATGGATGATCCCACCCGTCGCGGACGGAGCAGGCAGTGGGCTATGGTCGACTATCCCGATATCGACTATCAGAAGATTATCTATTACTCCGCGCCAAAGGAGGCGGAGACGCTCCAGAGCCTCGACGAGGTCGACCCCGAAATCCTCCGGACGTACGAAAAACTCGGCATTCCTCTCGAGGAGCAGAAAATACTGGCGGGCGTGGCGGTCGACGCCGTTTTCGACAGCGTTTCCGTGGCCACCACCTTCAAGGACAAGCTTTCGGATCTGGGGATCATTTTCTGCTCGTTTTCCGAAGCCGTTCAGGACCATCCTGAACTGGTGAGGAAATACCTGGGTTCGGTCGTGCCGTACAACGACAATTTCTTCGCCGCGCTCAACTCCGCCGTCTTTACCGACGGCTCATTCTGCTACATTCCACGAGGCGTGCGGTGTCCAATGGAGTTGTCCACGTACTTCCGCATCAACGCGGCCAACACGGGCCAGTTCGAACGAACGCTCATCATCGCCGAAGAAGGGGCCTACGTATCGTACCTCGAAGGCTGCACGGCCCCCCAGAGAGACGAAAACCAGCTCCACGCCGCGGTTGTGGAACTCGTCGCCCTCGACGATGCGCAGATCAAATACTCGACCGTTCAGAACTGGTATCCCGGCGATGAAAACGGCGTGGGCGGAATCTACAACTTCGTCACCAAACGCGGCGCCTGCCGCGGCGTCAACGCCAAGATCTCCTGGACCCAGGTCGAGACGGGATCGGCAATCACCTGGAAATACCCCAGCTGCATTCTCCAGGGTGACAACTCCATCGGAGAATTCTACTCGGTGGCCGTTACCAGCGGGCGTCAGCAGGCCGATACGGGCACAAAAATGATCCATCTCGGCAAAAACACGCGCAGTACCATCGTGTCGAAAGGCATCTCCGCCAGGAACGGTCAGAACACCTATCGAGGACGGGTGCAAGTGATGAAGGGCGCGTCGAACGCCCGAAACTTTACCCAATGCGACTCCATGCTCATCGGCGACCGCTGCGGCGCCCACACGTTCCCATACATCGATGTCAGGAACACAACCTCCCAGGTCGAGCACGAGGCATCCACCTCAAAGATCGGTGAAGACCAGATCTTCTACTGCAACCAGCGCGGCATCTCCACCGAAGACGCGGTGTCCATGATCGTCAACGGTTTCTGCAAGGAGGTGCTGGCCGAACTCCCCATGGAATTTGCCGTCGAAGCCCAGAAGCTGCTTGGCATCAGTCTGGAGGGCAGTGTCGGGTAATGCCAAGAGGCGACAGGCAGCGAAACTTCCAAAACATCCGGGGCTTTCCGGGCAGCCTGAACAGGTGCCCTGTTACCTTGGAATTCAAACACAGCTTCTTGGGACAGTTTTCCAAAAGGAACGCGAATGCTTGAAATCAAAGACCTCCACGCAAGCGTCGACGGCACAGGAATTCTTACCGGAATCGACCTGAAAATCAATGCCGGCGAAATCCACGCCATTATGGGGCCCAACGGGTCAGGCAAGAGTACCCTTGCCCAGGTGTTGGCCGGGCGGGAAGAATATGAAGTCACCCGGGGCGAGGTTGCCTACGAAGGGGAAGACCTTCTGGATCTGGATCCGGAAGAGCGCGCCCAGGCCGGCGTATTCATGGCCTTTCAATATCCGGTGGAGATTCCCGGGGTCAACAGCGCCTATTTTCTCCGTACGGCACTCAACGAGTTACGCCGGGCACGCGGCCAGGATGAACTCGACGCAATGGATTTCCTCGCCGTTTCCCGGGAAAAGCTCAAACTCGTGGAAATGGACGAGTCCTTTCTCAACCGGGCGGTCAACGAGGGCTTCTCCGGCGGCGAGAAAAAGCGAAACGAGATTTTCCAGATGGCCATGCTCGAACCCAGGCTGGCCATCATGGATGAAACCGACTCCGGGTTGGATATCGACGCCCTGAAAATCGTGGCCGACGGCGTAAATGCGCTTCACCGGAAGAACCCCGGGAGCGCGGTCCTCGTGGTCACTCACTATCAGCGGCTGCTGAACTACATCGTGCCGGACTTCGTACACGTTCTTCTGGAGGGCCGGATTGTCAAATCAGGCGGCAAGGAACTCGCCCGAAAGCTGGAAGCTGAAGGCTACGATTGGATTCGAGAGGCATCCACGGCCCGATTCGCCCGTGCCTGACAGTTCGTAGATAAAGGAGGTTGCCGCAAAATGGGGAACGAAGGCACGCACGCTTATCTGTCGGCATTTGCGAGGTTTGAGGAGGGCCTGAACGGAAGGTCCGCTACGTCCCTGCACGCGCTTCGCAGGGCTGCGATCGGCCGATTCGAGGAACTCGGGTTTCCGGGCTCAAGGGACGAAGCATGGTTTCACACCAGTGTCGCGCAGCTTGCCAGTGCGCCGTTTCGCCCGACAACGCCGGAGGATGCGCGTCGGGCCTGGAAGTCGGAACCCGCGTTTCAGGAATTGACGGGAACGCGCCTGGTTTTCGTGAATGGCTTCTACAGCGCTGAAGATTCCCGCACGGAGGGCCTCCCGGACGGTGTGCGGGCGTGCAGTCTTGCCGAAGTGAAGGCCTCCGAGGCCGACCGGGTGGAAGGCAGTATCGCACGGCACGCCGCTTTCGATGAGCACGCATTCGTCGCGCTCAACACGGCGTTTCTGCAGGATGGCGCCTTTATTTACGTTCCTCGGGGCACCGCTGTCGAAACGCCCATTCACGTGGTCTTCGTCTCAACCGCTTCAGACGTCCCTTCCATTTCACACCCCCGTACCCTTGTATTGGCCGAAGAAAACAGCCAGGTTACCCTTGTCGAGTCCTACACAGGAGACGGGGCCTATTTCACAAACGCGGTGACCGAAGTGATCGCCGACGACAGCGCGATGGTGGATCACTACAAGCTGGAGCTCGAGAGTCCGGAGGCGTTTCACATCGCCACGATGCAGAGCCGCCAGGGCGCCCGCAGCGATCTGTCCACCCACGCCATCTCTATCGGCGGCAAACTGGTGCGCAACGAAGTCAACGCGCTGCTGGCCGGTGAAGCCGGCGAAGCCACGGTCAACGGCTTCTATCTGACCGACTGCGAGCAGCATATCGACAACCATACCCTGATCGAACATGCCGAGCCGAATTGCAATAGCCACGAACTTTACAAGGGGATACTCGGTGGCCGATCCAGCGGCGTGTTTCGGGGCAAGATACACGTACACCAGAAAGCTCAGGAGACCGACGCGTACCAGAGCAACCAGAGCCTGCTCATCTCGGAAGGCGCCGACATCAATACCAAGCCGCAACTCGAAATCTATGCCGATCAGGTCAAGTGCTCCCATGGCGCCACGATCGGTCAGCTCGATGAGGCCGCGGTCTTCTACCTGCGCTCCAGAGGTTTGCGTCACGTGACCGCCCAGCGTATTCTGGTACACGCGTTCGCGGTCGACATCCTGAACAGAATCAAGCCCGAATCCGTCAGAAACTACCTGGAACGAGTTGTCATGGAAAAATTCGAACAGGCGCGGGAGGCAGGAAACGCGCCATGAGCTCTACCGCCCATGCCCTGGCCGAACGGCTCTCCTGCCCGCTCATCGAACGCGCGGGGCCCTTCGATCCCTACCGTATCCGGCGTGATTTTCCGGTTCTGGACCAATTCGTCCGGGGCAAGCCGCTGGTCTACCTGGACAACGCCGCCACAACCCAGAAGCCCAGAGATGTACTTGACGTCCTCGAAGTCTTCTACGAAGCGGCGAATGCGAACGTGCACCGCGGCGTCCATCATCTCAGCCAGATCGCAACGGATTCCTACGAGAGTGCGAGAGACAAGGTCCGCCACTTCCTGAACGCGGCACACGACCGGGAAATCATCTTTACCAGCGGAACCACGGACAGCATCAATCTCGTCGCCCAGACGTTCGGAAGAAAGACCGTCGGCGCCGGCGACGAAATCCTCGTTACCGCAATGGAGCACCATTCGAATATCGTTCCCTGGCAGATGCTCTGTGAGGAAAAAGGTGCGAAACTCCGTGTTATCCCCATAAACGACAGCGGCGAGCTTCAGATCGACAGGCTCGAGCCATTGCTTACCGAACGTACCAGACTTGTATCCGTCGTACACGTGTCGAATGTCCTGGGCACCCTCAATCCGGTTGCTTCAATCACGGAAGCGGCGCGCGAACGCGGTATCCCCGTACTGCTGGACGGCGCACAGGCAGTCCCCCATTTCAAGGTGGACGTTCAGTCGTTAGGGTGCGACTTCTACGCTTTTTCGGGGCACAAGCTATACGGTCCCACCGGCATAGGAGTACTCTACGGAAGAAGCGAACTGCTGGATTCGATGCCGCCATACAGGGGAGGAGGCGGCATGATTCGACACGTCTCGCTCGAAAAATCGACATATGCCGATCCACCGGCCCGTTTCGAAGCGGGCACGCCCCATATTGCCGGCTGTATCGGTCTGGGCGCCGCCATCGACTATTTGAACCGGATCGACCTGGAAGCCGCCGCCGCGTACGAGAATGAGCTGTTTTCCTACGCAACGGACGCCCTTTCCGAGGTTTCGGGTTTGAGAATCATTGGTACCGCGAGAAAAAAGGTCAGCGTCATTTCCTTTGTGATGGATGGCGTGCACCCGCACGACGTGGGCACTATTGTCGATCAGCAGGGCGTGGCGGTCCGAGCCGGACACCACTGTGCCCAACCCGTCATGCGCCACTTCAATATTCCCGCAACAACGCGTGCCGCCACCGCGTTCTACAATACGCGGGAAGACATCGATACGTTCGTTCATGCGCTGCAGACGGCCCATGAGGTCTTCAACTGATGTCCGATCTCAGGGAACTATACCAGCAGGTCATCCTGGACCACAACAAGAGTCCGCGGAACTTCCGGGCCATAGTCGATCCGGACCGCACGTCCGAAGGTCACAATCCGCTGTGCGGCGATCACCTGAATCTCTATATCAAACTGAGTGGCGACCGGATCGAGGACATCGCCTTTCACGGCTCGGGATGCGCCATTTCGAAAGCGTCTGCTTCCCTGATGACCGATGCAGTCAAGGGCCGGACATTGGCGGAAGCAGAGTCGCTCTTCGGAAAGTTCCGTGACCTGGTGACGAGCGACGTTTCATCTCCGCCCAATGCGGACGGGATGGGTAAACTGGCGGTCTTTACCGGCGTGCGCGAATTTCCCGTGCGCATCAAATGCGCAACGCTCCCGTGGCACACCCTTGTGGCTGCACTTGAAAACAGCAGTCAGCCGGTGACCACCGAGTAATTGAAGACCAGGAGGAATCCGCTTTGCTCGACCGATTGCTGAACCGTCTGTACAGGACCGACAAAGAAGACGAGATCGTGGCTCAGGAAGGCGTACCGAATGCCGGCGAGAAGGAAGATGCGAATCCGGTGGATACAAGCGCATTGGAAGCGCACGCCGCGGAACGGGCGGAAGAACGGCATGCGGCGGCCGACGCGGTTGAATCCAGCGGCCCAATAGACACCGAAGCCGTCAAGGAAAACATCATCGCGGCCCACCGTACGGTCTTCGACCCGGAGATTCCTGTCAATATTTACGATATCGGCCTCATATACGATATCAAAGTAGAACCCACGGGGATGACCCACGTCCGGATGACCCTCACCTCCCCCGCCTGTCCGGCCGCGGGAATCCTCCCCGGCCAGGTAGAGAGCGCCACCCGGTCGGTTGCCGGTGTACGCGACGTCGTCCTGGACCTGACCTTCGACCCGCCGTGGAAACCGGAAATGATGTCCGAAGCCGCCAGGCTCGAACTCGGGCTGCTCTAGCCGTCCGTTGCAAGGGTCCATTCGCACGGCGTGAGCCCGACTGACGGCACGAGTCAGGCTCCATCCCGACAAGAAATGCGACCGTTCTCATGAAATTGAGCGCAGGTGAAGAATACGGGCTTAGATGCCTGATCCAGATCGGCAGACGGCAAAGAGAAACCGGCGGCGGCCTTTCCATCTCTGAAATCAGTCAGCTTGAAGGCCTTTCGGTCCCGAATGTCGCAAAGCTGATGCGTCTTCTTCGGCTGAGAGGTTTTGTCGCTAGTTCGCGTGGTCAGTCCGGAGGATACCGGCTTGCGCAATCGGCCGATATGATCGTCGTGGGAGACGTGCTGGCCGCCCTGGGCGGGCGGATGTTCAATCCTGAATTCTGCGACGACCATGCCGGCCGAGATGGGCTGTGCACGCACTCCGTCGACTGTTCCATCCGGTCGCTGTGGAGCTCGGTGCAGTCTGTGATCGATCAGCTCCTCAGCCGCGTCACACTCGAGGATCTGCTGGGTGAAGAACAGGCCATGGACGTATGTCTGCAGAACGTAACCGAAGAGTTGATTCAGGTATCCGGTTAGCTGCCCGCCCAACAGGATGCGCCGCAGGGCCACCCCCGCCGTCGCAATCCATGTGACGACACCAAACATTCCTTCAGAGGTATTCAATGGGACTTGAGACGGGCCTTGGCGACAACGTGATTACGACCAATCTTTCCAGGATGATCAACTGGGCGCGCAAGTCTTCTCTCTGGCCAATGCCGTTCGGCACGGCCTGCTGCGCCATCGAAATGATGGCCACGCTCTCCGGACGCTTCGACATGGCCCGGTTCGGCGCCGAAGCCGTGCGGTTCTCGCCCCGTCAGTCCGACCTGCTCATCGTATCCGGCAGGATATCCATCAAAATGATGCCGGTGTTGAAAAAGATCTACGACCAGATGCCGGATCCGAAGTGGGTGATTTCCATGGGCGCGTGCGCGTCCTCGGGAGGCGTCTTCAATACCTATACGCTGGTACAGGGTGTGGACCAGTTCCTGCCGGTCGACGTCTACGTGCCCGGCTGTCCGCCCCGACCCGAAGATCTGTTGTCCGCGCTGATGAAGATCCAGGAAAAGATAGACCGGGAACAACCCGCAAGATCAGCCGTGGCGCTTGAATCCTGACCGTACGGGTACCGCCAAATTTTCCAGGGGGAAGGTCGATATGAATATCACCGTTACCGAAGCCGCGCAGAGGGAAGTCGTCAACCTGATCGGTAGCCAGGAGTCTGACATTGTTGGCGTTCGAGTCAAGGCCGAGGCGGTATCGCCGCTGCAGGCCAATTACCGTCTGGCATTCGTTGCCCGCGGACAGGAGGAGGACGATGACGTCGTCACGCCGTTCGACGGGTTCAATATCTACGTAGATCCGGAAAGCGCTCCCTACGCCGAGGACATTACGCTGGACTTCGTGGACAGCCTGATGGGCAGAGGTTTCAAAATCGAGAATCCCAACAAGGTGCCGTCGCATCTGAAGGGCACGGCCGCCGAAAAGATCCAGAACATCATCGACGAAAAGATCAACCCCAGCGTGGCCATGCACGGCGGCCAAATCTCACTGGTCGACGTAAAGGACAACAAGGCATACGTCCAGTTCGGCGGTGGATGTCAGGGTTGTGGAATGGTGGATGTCACGCTCAAGCAGGGGGTTGAAGTGCTCATCAAGGAGGCTGTGCCGGAAATTGAAGAAATCCTCGACGTGACCGAACACGCGGACGGTACGAACCCCTACTACCAGACCTCAAAATAGCGAACGCCTGCGACAAACGGCAGACTTCACGGGGCCTCCCCGTTGTCTGCCGTTTTTTTGTCGAACGACCATTGACGATCATGAACCCATCGCGCCCCTTCAAAGCCGTACTCGTGTCCGCCTACGAACTGGGCCGACAGCCATTCGGCCTCGCCTCACCGGCTGCGTGGTTGCGGAGGGCGGGCATCCACGTGGTCCAGGCCGACGTTTCGATAGAAGACTTTCCCGGCAATGAAGTCCGAGACGCCGATCTGGTGGCATTCTACGTGCCGATGCATACCGCGACGCGCCTTGCCGTACCACTTGCCTCGCGGGCGCGGAAGCTGAATGCCAACGCGCACCTCTGCTTTTATGGTCTCTACGCTTCGGTTAACGAATCGTTCCTGAGGAGCCTGGGCGCACAGACCATTCTCGGTGGTGAATTCGAAAGCGGCCTGCTTCAACTGTGCAATCGCCTGCGGGGGACTTCAGTAGCCAACGGAGACCAGGAAGAAACCGTCGTTTCCCTCGCGAGACAGCGTTTTCTTCCACCCGACCGTGCCGGCCTTCCTGACCTGTCGCGCTACGCGAAACTTTCAACCGGTGACGGGCATCTGAAAACCGTCGGCTATACAGAGGCAAGCCGCGGCTGCAAACATCTGTGCCGCCACTGTCCCGTGGTGCCTGTGTACGGCGGCAGGTTCCGGGTCGTGCAACCCGAAGTCGTACTGGACGACGTCGCCCAACAGGTAGCCGCGGGAGCGGGCCATATCACGTTTGGCGATCCGGACTTCTTCAATGGCATCGGCCACGCCCTGCCGCTCGTCGAATCGCTTCATGGGAGATTTCCCGACCTCACCTACGACGTCACCATAAAGATCGAACATCTCCTGAAATACCGCCGCTATCTGCCCCGTCTCAGAGAAACCGGGTGTGCACTCGTCACGACCGCCGTCGAATCCCTTGACAACCCTGTTCTCGCACTGCTGGACAAGGGTCATACGGTCGAGGACTTTTTCGACGTCGTGGACCTCTTCAAGGAACACGGGCTTGTGATGAATCCGACGTTTATCCCGTTCACGCCCTGGATCACCCTGGAGGGGTACGCCCGCTTTCTGGATACGCTCGCCGACCTCGACCTGATCGAGCATGTCTCTCCCGTTCAGCTCACCATCCGGCTGCTTATCCCCGGGGGATCGAAGTTGCTGGATCTTGCCGGGGTCCGCAACCTGGTGGGTCCGTTCGAACCGGAAGCACTGTCGCACCCATGGGCGCATCCCGATATTCGTCTGGACCGGCTCCAGAGTGAACTGACCATACTGGTCACACGGCTTCAGAACGGGGACGCCATCCGGCAAGAGATCTTCCACAGGATCCGGTCGCATGTGCATGGGGCCGTGGGCCACCCGGCCCCGGCGGCGGAATTCGATGCGGACCCGACCCGCCGGTCGCTTCCCCGCCTCACAGAACCCTGGTACTGCTGAGCGGAGCCGACCGAAGAGCAGTTCGCTCTTGTCTGACCTGAAGTACCCGATAGAGAAAGACCCGGTGTTATTGATCCCCGTCCAACCGGCTTGTTCACGGCCATTCAGCGGTCGATCTCGACGTCCAGCAGGCCATTGGCATCTCTTAGCGCCGTTTCCACCTCCTCGGGCGTTCTCCCGCGCGCGAAGATGAACCCCAGATACCGGTCACCCTCGGGCAGCGGCTGAACGGGCTGCCCTTCTGGAACGGTTATCGCAACGTCCAGAATTCCCGGCACCCTCCGCGCACCCTCCGTCCCGCGCACGATCCGTAGCCTTCCCGGCTTCGGCACCGGCAGCATCATTACCCCTGCCGCGGTATCTTCCCGGCGTAAATCGCCCGGAGCGCGACCCGTTGCCTGGCGCAGAATCAGTTCTTCCAGCGACACCCCCGCGCCAAATCTCAATACCCGCGAACACAGCCCGCCGATGGACCGCGCCGCGATTTCCACCACGTGGATGCCTCGCCCGTTCAGCCGAAGTTCCGCGTGTACAGGCCCCACGGTCAATCCGATGGCCCGTGCGGCCCGTTGCGCCGTGTCTTGAATCCGCGCCTGGACGCGTTCTGAAAGCCGGGATGGCGTAATGTACAGCGTCTCGGCGAAATACGGGCCGCAAAGCGGGTCCGGTTTATCGAACAAAGCGAGGGTATGGAGTTCACCGTCGACAAGCAGTCCCTCCAGCGCGACCTCCCGGCCGGGAATGTAGTCCTCCACAAGAACAGCTGCCGGCGAGTCATCTTCGGACTCCGATATCAATCCCAGAATCCGATCGAAAGCAATCACGAAATCCGCTTTGTGATCCGCCCGAATCACACCGCGGCTCCCGGAGAGAGAAACAGGCTTCAATACGCACGGATAATTGACCGTCGCGGCGGCTTCCTCGGGTTCGTCCCGAATTGAAAAAAGCCTGAACCCCGGCGAGGGCAGGCCTTTCCCGGCAAGCATCCGGCGCATCACGTGTTTGTACCGCGACGCCCGGACGGACGACACCGGATTGTGTGGAAGTCCGAGCGCCTCACAGGCCATCGCGGCGAGTACCACGGTCTCGTCGTCTACGCCCACCACCGCCCGGACCGGATATTCCTTCGAATAGGAGACGATCTTGCGGACCGAGGCTGCCGGCCTGCCGAAGTCCAGAGCGAGCGTTCTTCCGGGCGTCTGGTTCGCAAGCGCCTGGCGGCGGTCTGAACCCACGACAACGGCGACGTCCAGTGAAGCCGCCGCGGCCATGAAATCGTGAGTACGGTAGCTTGATGTTGGAATAAGCAGCAGAAGCCGGTCCATGGCGGCCCCTGTCCAGGAAGCCCGTCGATCAAGGCCCATCCGGACTGCTACGCGCTCACGTCGTCATCGCCGGAATCTGTGTCGGCCTCGGCATCGACCTTCTTCCGGTCCCGTTTCTCCTTGAGAGCTTTCACTTTCGACAGGAGGTCGGGCGCCAGATCCAATAACCCCTTGATGGAGCCTTCCTTTTCCTGGAGGGGAAGAATCTGGGCCTTTCCGTCTCGAATCACGACAAATGCCAGAGGTTCCACGGATGCGCCTCCGCCGGTGCCGCTCCCGCTGCCTTCCGACTTGTCCCCGCCGCCACCCGCGCCGAATCCGAACGAAATCCTCGAGACCGGCACCACGACCGTGCCTCCGAACTCGATCGGCTCCCCTACGACCGTCTCCGCCTTGACGATTTGCCGAAATTCCGTCATCACCGTCCTGATGAGATCCTCAACTGACATAATCCCTCCTTGAAGCCTGTTCACTCAACCCGTCGCGCCAGCGCCGATTTCGTCCTCCTCGGGTTGTTTCCGATTGCGTCGTTCCGAAAACCATGCAAGCGCAAGGCGCCACCCGACATATGCGGATGCCAGAAACAGCCTGTGAGGGTACATCCGGATTTCCACCTGGGCTTCCCCGTCCAGACGCTGTGACTCGAAATCGGGCGTTGCGCTGACGCTTCCCGTTGTTCCGGCCAGCGACGAGGCGGCCATGAAATATCCGTAAATCTGTCCGGTCGTGGCCGGATCGGATGCGCCGAACGTTACATTGCATTCAATGCGGCGAAGACGGAAGCCATTCAGAAGACGCAAAGCCGACCGACGCACGGGCAGCGACAGGTTCCGTAAGCGCCGACCCGCCCGTACCAGCCGTTCAACCCTTGCAGAAAACCCGTCCGATACGTCCGCTTCCGCCCTGTCCTTCGCACGGGCGACCCGTTTTTTCTTCCGGCCTTCTCCGCTTCTCAATGGCGCGGCCCAAACCGTCCACCCGCCCAGAAGCGCGCCGACACGCCAACCGCCGCCGGCGAAGAACAGCCGGATGCCCGCCAGGCCGATCCACGGCCTCAAGCGGATGTCCAGGGTTGGCCCCCGCCCGGAACTGTTCTCGCCGCGCACCCGGAGACGAAAGGGAGCAAGGACAATAAGGACGATTGCCAGCAACATGAAAAAGAGCATGGTCAAATCAAAAACCCCTTACGTCGCTGCCTTACCGAACGCTCAACCCGGCGGTTCGCTGAGAACGCCCTTCACCGCGCGGCGCGTTGTCAACGATCGCTCCGGTCAGTCCAGGTAACGATCACTGTAACGACGCTATTCACACGAATTTAGAGTTTTCAATTGGATAACTAATTAGTGTTTTTCAGTCTGCTTTCCAAGGGTTTTCTCTGGGGGTCTGTGCAGAAAACACAGTCGTTTACATTCTCTGTGTTGAAACCCGATCCTCAGCCCATCGGACGACAGATACGGCGATTTCCAACGCGTCCAGGTAGTGCTGTTCGGAGATTGGCTGCTCCATACCGGGATAGCGTGCCGCCGTCGCATACGGAGTCAGTTTCCCTGCCTGGAGAATCTCGTCGGGCACATGTTGGCCTGTTGATTCCAATACCGTCAATAGTTGATCGAGATCATGCACAAAG
Organism: Candidatus Latescibacterota bacterium; assembly: GCA_965116875.1. GTDB lineage: Bacteria > Latescibacterota > UBA2968 > UBA2968 > JAAXHE01. The sequence continues at coordinate 4,487,732 of OZ220733.1, read as the reverse complement.
GGAAACGCAATATCGCATGCGATCATTACGCCTTTGATGGCTTTCTCCGCCGCCTGTTGGGCATCGAAACACAAGTCTTCGAGATAAGCGCCAGAAACCCGGTTTTTTGCCCGAACCAGATTGCTTCTGGCACGGTTCAGCCATTCCCGTGGGTCGTCGGGCGGGAAGCGGTCAGCCGGCTTCATATATTACCCTTCCCTCCCGCAGTGCGGGTTTGATCACCAGTGCATGACTATCCTTGTAACGTTCCATCTGCGCCGGCGTGACCACGATTGCATCTATCGCTACGCCAATGCCGCGCAGGTTTCCGTAGATATCTCCCATAACAGTCCACGGATCGCTGTCGTCCTTTATGACGAGCAGGTCAACGTCGCTGTGGCGGTTCAGGTCGCCCCTTGCGGCGGACCCAAAGAGAATGATCTTCTCCGGATGCGCGACCTCTACAATCCGCCGGATGATGTCGTCCAGGGTGGATTGGTCAAGCATCATTCAGCCTTTTGTTTCATGTTCACGTTATGAGAGACGCCAGGAGGGTGTTCTGTGAACGGCAATCAGAGATTGCACAAGGGAATATAGCTCTTGTCAGACCTCTGTCAACATCTGGCATTCTAAATCGCCCAGGTCGGGAGTCAAAACAAACGGGGCGCACTGCTTTCCAGGTTAATTTGGAAAAGACTCTTTTTTTGGACAGGTGCAAATGGAATTGATGGCCATCGATTCATACCGACCCTGCAAAGACATCACGGATTTCCGGTATTTCTTCACCGTGTTCTATGCGATCGGCAAGAACCCGCAATGCCAATGCCTTTACTCTCAGTATGGCATCTTCCTTATTGTCTCCGTACACAATCACGCCTGGTAAATCAGGCACCTCTGCAATCCATCTGCCATCTTCTTCCCGTTCGGTTTCTTTTCTCATAGATGACCCTTCCCTCCGGCAGCGCGGGTTTAACCTTGATTCGTAAGTCTTCGGGGACATTAATTCGAGTATGTGCTTGTAAATAAAGGCGATTAGACGGCGGATTACCAGGATACACCAGGTCACTGGACGTGAAGGGAAAAAACGTCCTTCTTTACCTCGATAACGCCCTCTATTCCGAGGATTTTATCGCGTCGCCGCGTTGAGGTTTTCTCGGATTGAGGTTAATCACCGGTGCGTGACTATCCTTGAAACCCTCCATCTGCGCCGGCTTGACCACGATTGCATCTACCGATACGCCCACGTCATGTCGAAAATATGCACATTGGCTTCCGAAAATCAAACCATTTTATGTTGATCGGAGCGTCTCATCCGATATATTAAAAAGCGCGGTACCGACTGGTGGGCACGAGGCATACGAGTTTCCGGCGAAGAACGAACTGGCGTCCATTCAACAGGAGCGCGCCTGTGCAGAGGACACCGATGGACCTGTTAAGAAAAATCAAGATCCGGGTCGCTGCGGGAGAACTGTCCGAAGCCGCGGGCGAGAACGCCTCGCTATGGCTGACCGACGCCCGTTACGCCGAATCGATGGAGGACGTCAGGAGCCTGATCATTGCCGAAGACCTGGACGAACTCGAAGACGCCTTTCGCGCAAGGATGGAATTCGGCACCGGCGGCATCCGCGGCGCGATGGGACCGGGACCCAACCGTATCAATCTGCGTACCGTCGGGGAAGCCGCACAGGGCATTGCCCGGTACGTCCTGAAGTCCGGGGACGATGCGCCGCGCCGCGGCGTGGTCATTGCGCACGACACACGGAACAACTCGCAAGCGTATGCCAACGAGACAGCGGCGGTTCTTGCCGGCAACGGTATCCGCGCCAGAATCTTCGAAGGCTGCCGGTCCTCACCTGAACTTTCCTTTGCGGTCAGGTGGACCAGAGCGGTGGCCGGCGTGGTTATCAGCGCCAGCCACAACCCCCCGGGCGACAACGGAATCAAGGTGTACTGGTCCGACGGAGGCCAGGTCGTACCCCCTCATGACAGAAACATCATCGCCGAGGTCAACGCGGTATCCGAGGTCACGAAACTCGACTTCGATCAGGCGGTCGAAGAGGGCCTCATCCGAAAACTGGATCGCACCGTCGATCGTCGTTATCACTCTGAGCTGGCCGGACTCACCCTGAGGCGCGAGCGCCGGATTCGGGTGGTCTACACCCCACTGCACGGCGTGGGTCTAACGTCGGTATTGCCGGCGCTGGACATCCTGGGCTATAAGGATTTGCACGTTGTCCCGTCGCAGGCGAAACCGGACGGCGACTTTCCCATGGTTCCCGATGGCGTCGCCAACCCCGAGGATCCGCGCGCGCTGGCCGTGGCAGTCCGGGAGGCCGCCGAGATCAACGCCGATATGGTCATCGCCAGCGACCCGGACGCGGACCGGCTCGGCTGCGCCGTCCCCGATTCCAGAACCGGCTGGAACGCACCTCTCGATGCGCTTGCGCTCAACGGCAATCAGATCGGCGCCATTCTGTGCCGCTACATCCTGGAAACAAAAAAGAACCGCCTGGAACTGCGCGACGGCGGTGTTGTCGCAAAGACGATTGTCACGTCCGACCTGACCTCCGTCATCGCGCGCGCTTTCGGGGCCAAGGTAGTCGACGACCTGCTGGTCGGCTTCAAATACATCGGCAGGCTCATCGACGATCTTCCGGCGGGCGCCGAATTCCTGTTCGGCGCCGAAGAAAGCCACGGCTATCTGACGGGTACGTTCACAAGAGACAAGGACGCTGCGGTCGCGGCCGTGCTCCTGTGCGAATGCGCGGCAACCCTCAAGGCCCGCGGTCGCACACTAAGAGATTTCCTGGACGAGATTTATGCGGAATACGGTTACTTCCGTGAAATTCAGCAATCGGTAATCAGGACCGGAGCGCAGGGCAGCCGTGATATCGTTCACATTATGGAATCCCTGCGGTCCCGGCCGCCTCGGCAGATCGGCGGCTGCAACATTGTGGAAATCATCGACAGGAGAACCGGGAAGGCGCTGAATCCGCTCACCGGGTCCGTCCGATCGATCGAGGGTCAGAAGGGCGACGTCATTGCCTTCACGTTCACCCCCGCCGGCCATACCCGTGTCACCGCCCGACCGTCGGGAACCGAACCCAAGATCAAATACTACGTCTCCGCCGCGTCGGTGGACCATCCCCACCTTTGCGGAGCCGGTCTGCAGGACACGAAAATCGCAATCGACCGGCTGGCGGCGCGAATACTCTCGGGTGTGGTGGACGAGGCCGAGTCACGCCTCGGTACGGGAATCTCCTGAAACGCATCCGTCCCGTCAACGCTAGAAGATATCGCTCCACCAGTAGAAAGGTCCTTCGCACTCCGGCAGCGGTGCCATCCATTCCGATAACGACGATTCCGGTACGGCCTCCGCCTGACCGTACAACGCGCGCCAGAACGCCCCCTCCTCTCCGGGTGGGCCGCCCCGCGGTTCGCCAATCAGCTTCTCCCTGATCGTACCCCAGTTGATCCCCTTCAACATCATTTCATCGTGACTGCCCCACGTTGCAAGGGAACCGCAGACCGCTTCAAGCGCGCTTACCAGACCGTGTCCGGCGGGGAGGCTGCCCTCGATCCGTTTCAGTCCGTGCCGGCGGGCGCACCCGCGAATCAACAGCGCCAGATCGCGGAATACGTCGTCACCAGATGACTTGACGCATCCTTCCTTCACCCAAATCCCATCCGCGGAGGCGTCGAACGTCGCATAACCGCAAAGCTCAGAGTCCACCGAAACGCCCCACTCGGGGAAGACGCCCCGTATTCGCGAGGGACCGGCGCGCCAGTAGTCCGGGGGTCTCACTTCAGGGCCGGTCAGGGAGCCGGAACAACGCTCGTAAATCGCCATCACGGCATCCAGGTCCCGATCGATCTCGAGAGCCCGCACGCGTGTGGGAAGTGGGTCACTGGCCTCTGACTCCAGATCGATCACAAACGTCGGCAGCGGGATGGGCGTCCAGCCCAGCGCCTGGTAGAACGGCGTGCCGATAATCGTGAAGAGGAGCCCGACGTCGTACCCCGCGTCCAGCATATAGGCCTCGGCATTCCGCATCAGCGCGCGCGCATATCCCCTGCCCCTGCAATCGGGATGGGTCAGCACGCTGCCGATGCCCCCGGCCCGAAGCACGGAGCCACGCACGCGGATTTCCCGGTCCCAAACTCGAAGATGCGCGGCGATTCGCGCGTCTTCCACGAGAACCCGAGACTGTTCCATCCGATAACCCGGATCGTCTCGCACGTACGTCCGGTACCGTTCGAGCGCTCCTTCGCCCTCATCGGGCCGGAACACCAGCCGCTGAAGCTCCAGCGTCTCCTCGATCTCGTCCTCTCGGACGGCTCGTATCTCCATCATCTCTCGGGCTCGGAAGCGATGCGACCGGAGCGAAATGCATCTTTCGATCTCTTACACGGGCGCGAGCCAGCCTCCGTCCACCGGCAACGCCACCCCTGTGATCCACTCCGCATCGGAGGAGGCGAGGAACACGCATGCCCTGCCGATGTCCCGGGGCAAGCCGAACCGGGGAAGCGGCGTCCGTTCCAGCGCGTCCCGGATCTGTTCCTCGGTCAGATAATCCTGTATCGCGGTTTCGATGTACCCCGGGCAGACGGCATTCACGGTCACCCCCGCGGGCGCCACTTCCATCGCCAGGTCGCGCGTGAGGTTGACCACGCCGGCTTTCGCGGGCGCATAGGCCGGCCCGCCGCCACCGCCAAAGGAATGCACCGACGCGATGTTGATAATCCTCCCGGCCACAGATCGTTTCAAATGGGGAATCGCGGCTTTCGACGCGACGAATACGCCCCGGATGTTTACGCCCGTCACCCGGTCCCACGACTCGAGCGAGAGCGTCTGGCTGTCGCCTGGAATGTGTATGCCCGCGTTGTTCACCAGAATGTCCAGGCCGCCGTACGCGTCTGTCGTCCGCTGCACCAGTGCCCCGACGGCGGCGGCATCGCCCATGTCGGTTTGAACGAACATCCCCTCACCACCCAGTCTCCGTACCTCCTCCAGCGTGGGTGTCCGGACCTCCTGCTCGTGGTATTTGCCCTGTTTCGGCGCCTCCCGGACGTCGGCTACCACAACCGCCGCACCCTCTCTGGCGAACTCCAGCGCAACCCCGCGGCCAATCCCGGAACTCCCGCCGGTTACAATGGCCACCCGGTCTTTCAGCACCATCCAGACCCTCCAATTCTATCGGTACGCCCGATATTCCGTCCCCGGAGTTTCTCGCCATTCTGCCGCAGCAGGGCCCCTTCTCACCGGAACCCCGGTTTTGACTCCCGATCGTGCGGAAATCAACCCGCAACCCAGATCGGGCTTGCCCATGCCCACTGGTTGTTCTCCTGCGCCACCCTGACGTAATAGAAGTCGGTCTCACACTCCGGTTCGACGTCTTCAAACGCCAGCGTCGCCCGTAACCGGGAATCGGGTACGGCACGGTGCACAAGCATGGCCTCGGAACGCCAGCCGCGCACGAACTCGCTCCTGGAACCCGCCAGCAGATCCCCCAGCAGGTAGCGGCAGGCCGCGCCGTTGAACCTGAAATCCAGAGCTGCGGAGCGTGGGGCGTGCAGTCCCAGGACCAGCGCGTTCGTACCCCGCAGGTACGGATGCGCATTGCCCCGGGTATGGGAAAACCACGCCACGTGCCGGTCATCCTGCGCCACGATCCCGTGAACCGGCTCCTCGCCGGCGGCCGCGATGCCTCCGTCCACAGTCGGCGCCAGAACGGGGTCGCCGGTGAAACAGGGTTCCACGGAAAGAAGCCGGCCATCCGAAAGGCGCACACTCGCATCCCACCGAATCCACTCCTCCTTGTCGCCCCATCCCCATTCCAGCCGCACCTTCGCCCGGACCGGATCTGGCGTTTCCGCCTCGGGCGCGGGGCCGAACACCCGTTTCAGGGGGCGATTGTTCCTGATGACTTCTATACGGTCCAGCGCGTCCGCTCCGCTGACGGACACCCGGATTTCGCGGGCGCCGGTACTCCGGGTTTCCTCGCCCATCTCCGCGCCGTTGACCGAAAACCGCAACCCGATGCGATCCCCGGTGACCGCGTAACATCGCCTTGCGCGAATCGCGTCCCAGATCGCCTGCCGGGTGAGTTCCGGCGCGTACACGCCGGTTCTTCCCTCGCCGTAGTGCCCTGGATATCCGCCATGATGATCCGTGCCTCCCAGGAACCCGAAGCGGTGACCCAGCGCAAGTCCGTACGCCACGGTACCCCGGTATTGTCTGGGGCCCATGGTATGGTACATCGGATAGGGGCCGCCGTCCCGTTCGGACCCGCCGTGTCCGGAAAAAACCTCGACGGCCGGCGACCGCCGGGAGTTGAAATGCGACCAGTTTATTCCCCTGAAGCCCCCGCCGTAGCCGATATGGTGCGGGTGGATCATGACATCCTGCCCCTCAAATGCCTCATCCAGTTCCTCCAGGCTGTTGCGCTCGACTATTTCGCCGCCATCATCCAGATAGTACACGTTGTGGTCGCCGAAAGCACAGGAGTGCCACTCGTAACCCAGAAAGGAAACAAACCGCCCCGGCCGGTTGTGTTTCCGTACCGTTTCCTGCACGTGCGGCCAGTTTCGCCTCAGTCGTTCGAATCCCTCCCGGTGGTAATCGATAATGAAACCGTGGCGTTCCCGATCGACCGGCATGTCGTGCCACGTCGCGTGCCCCACAACCGAACAGAAATCCAGATGCTCGTTCGCCAGCCCGAACGCCCTTTCGAGACTGCCGTAACCATAACTGATCGCACAGTGCGCGTGGAGGTCGCCCCAATACAGCGAATTTTCCATCCTTCGGTCACCCGTGGTTTGTATGCCGTTCTCGCCGCGGTCGAATCCGACCGGGAAGCCGACACCCCGTTCAGGCCTGCTTTCGTGCATTACGACTGCCGAAGCACGGCTGCGATCGATTCACAGAGATAGTCGATGTTCGCCTCGGTGATTCCAGCGACGTTTATCCGCCCTGAACCCACCATATAGATCGCGTATTCCTCCCGCAGGGCGTCCACTTGCCGGCTGGTCAACCCCGAAAAAGAGAACATCCCGCGCTGCCGGGCGATAAAGGAAAAATTGCGTTGAACGCCTTTCCTCTCCAGGGTATCCACGAACAGCGCCCTCATGCGATTGATCCGGTTCCTCATCTGCGCCACTTCGTCCTCCCATTGCAGGCGAAGACCGGAGTCGTTCAGCACCTCCGTCACGATGGCCGCACCGTGGGCCGGCGGATTCGAGTAGTTGGCCCGGATACAGATCATCACCTGACTCATCAGCGCACCGGCCGCCTCGGGAGTGGATGCCACAACGGTAAGCGCGCCGACACGCTCGTTATACAGGCCGAAATTCTTCGAAAACGAACTGGACACCATCAACTCGGCGCCCGATCGGCAAAACGCCGTCAGTCCACGTCTGTCCTGTTCGAGTCCGTCCCCCAGCCCATGATAGGCAAAATCCACCAGGGGGATCCAGCCGTGCGCGCCCGCCACATCCGCAATCTCCTCCCACTGTTCGGGCGTGGGATCGATCCCGGTGGGGTTGTGGCAACAGCCGTGCAAGAGTACGACATCCCCTTCGGGGACGGCCTTCAGGGCATCGCGCATGGCGGTGAAATCGAGATCGTTCGTCTCCTTCTCGAAATAGGGATACGTTTCCACGGCCACTCCGGCGTGTCCGTAGATGTTGGGATGGTTCGCCCAGGTTGGATCGCTCAGCCAGATTTTCGCCCGCGGATACAGCTTGTGGACGAAATCGCCCGCAATGCGCAGTCCACCGGTCCCCCCAGGCGCGTGAACCGTCGCCGCCCGTTGTCCGGCGACGATTTCGTGCTCCGGTCCGAACAACAGGGCCTGTACTGCCGCCGCATATTCAGGCGCGCCCGAAATCAGCAGATAGTCTTTGGTGGTCTGGCGGTCGAGGATCCGGGCTTCGGCGCGTTGTACGGAGTTGAAAACGGGCGTGTTGCCGTCGCCGTCCTTGTACACACCCACGCCGAGGTTGATTCTGTCGGGATTCGTATCCAGGTTGTATGCCGCGGTCAACCCCAGAATCGGGTCCGCGGGGGCCTTCTCAAGCGTTTCGAACATCCTTTTTCCTTTCCGGATTTTGGCTGTGAACTTGCCGGTAAACTCCAGGTTGACATTCGCGATGGATGACGAATGACTGTGGTCTGCATCCCGGTAAAACCACCCCGCCCGACGTCGGGGTGGGCCGGTATCGATTCTTCAACCGTACATCGAGTGACGCCGGTCAGACCGGGGTCTGGCCAACTCATGTCCCGTCGAGCGCTCAGTTTGCGGCCATCGCCATCCCCGGAGAACCGGGATCGGCCCCTCCGTCGAGCGTTCCGGTTTCCGGATCGAGAATGATGCCGTGTACCGACGCAATTCCGCCGTATCCGTCCAGCAGGGAGTGGACCTCGTGGCCCATCGCCCTGACGCCCTCGCAGACGGACGGCGCGATTCTGGAGTGGGCGACGATCACGTCGCTCTGGCAATCGAACCTGGGGGCCGCGATCGCCTCGGTGGCCGACATTCCGTGGTCGATCACGTTCAGAATGGCGTGCAGAATCCCGGTCACAATCCGCGTACCGCCGGGCGCGCCAACTGTAAAGAAGGGCTGGTTACCCGTTTTCACCAGCGTCGGGGCCATGCCCGTCGTTCTCGACTTGCGCGGTTCGATTGAATTCGCCTGCCCGGGCACGGGGTTGAAACAATTCATACAGTTATTGTACATGAAGCCCAGTCCAGGCGTAATGACATCCGAACCCGACCCCAGCGAGTGGGTGAGCCCCACCACGTTGCGCCATTGATCCACAACGGAGATATGGGTGGTACTGGGCGGCTCCTGCGGGTTCCATCGCGGGATCGTGATTTCTTCCCTGGAATCGATGCGCCGGCGCCAGAAAGCGGCGCGTTCTTCGGACAGCAGATCCTCCACGGGAACGTCCACGAATGCGGGGTCTCCAATCAGATTCGCCCGGTCCGTCCACGCAGCTTTCATCGCCATCGACACGGTATGCACGTATTCCGCCGAAAGGTGTCCCATTTCCGAAAGGTCGTAACCCTCCAGGATGTTGAGCATTTGCAGAATGGTCAACCCTCCGCCGGGAGGGTGGTTGGAGGCAACGGTGAAGTTACGAAAACGGGATTGCAGCGGCGAGGTTACCGTCACCTCGTACCGGTTCAGGTCTTCCAGCGTCACGAAGCCGCCGCCCTTCTCCATGTCTCCGGCGATTGTCTCGGCCATCTCCCCGCGATAGAATGCCTCTTCTCCGCCCTCGGCCAGAACAGAAAATGTCCTGGCCATATCCGGGTTGGCAATCAGCTCGCCCCCGCCCTCGCGGGGCGACGCCGCTACCGTTGTCCAGGGTGTGGTTTCGGGAGTTGGAATCTGCTTCCACGCCGCCGCCGCCGCACGGGTCACCTCGTGACCGCCGGTTGCAACCGCGATGCCGGGCTGAAGGGTCGCCCGCCACGGCATGGTCCCGTAGTCGGCCTGGGCCCTGTGGAGTCCGGCCACCGTTCCGGGTGTTGTCACCGCGCCGTAACCGCGTTCGTTGACCTGACCCTTCAGCGTGTATCCGTAGCCCGTGGCATTCTCCTGGAGAATCTCATGCTCCCACATTTCAGGCCGAACCCGCGCGCCCGCCTTCCCGTGAAAATCCAGTATCGTATCGGATTCCGGCGTATGGATGTACATCATCCCGAAGCCGCCGACACCGCAGCTGCGCGGCGTGGTCACCATCTGGACAAATGCCGCCGTCACAGCCGCGTCGACGGCATTCCCGCCATCGGCCAGTACCCGGACGCCGGCGTCCACCGCCAGCGGCTGGGGCGCTGATACCATGCCCTTCATGGAATATCCTTTCAGTTGTCAGGCCGAGAATCCACGTACATCCTGTTACCGGACGTATAACAGGGAACGAACTGCAGGGTCACGGCGTTACGACCCACGCCGTTTCGCACCGTTACATTTTCTGGTTTTTTGATTCAGCGATTTTCTCATATCGAATTGAGGCCGATAAGTGGCGTTGCACAGGAAAATCGGGACCGGTGAACAGCCAGGTCAGCTTCAGGCGCCGCGCGCAGGACGAAAACGTAGCGCTGGCAAAGCATGCGGCGGGATATTATATTCCCGCGCCACTCCAAAAGCAAGCGCAAACCCGATACAACGAAGGAGACAACCCCATGGAAATCTCACTCGCGGGATGGAGTCTTCACCGGCGGTTCAGGGATTCCGAGAACCCCCTGCTTCTTCTTGACTTTCCCGCTCTCGCCGTTGAAGAATTCGACATTCGTCTGCTGGAACTCAACAGCCCCTTCTTCGACTATGCCGACCCGGACAACCCCGCGAGGAGTCGACTGGCCGCAGGGTATCTCGTCGAACTTCGCCAACGCGCCCGGGATGCCGGCGTGCGCCTGCTGAACGTCGCCGTGGACGGCCACGGCAACCTTGCCTCACCGAACGAAAGGGATCGAAAACAGGCTGTTGACAACCACAAGAAGTGGATCGACGCCTGCCTGACCCTGGGATGCAACGCGTTTCGGGCCAACAGCGGCCCCGGCTGGGGCGAGGCGGTTACCGAAACCCATATTGGACAATGCATCGAGAGCTTTGGCGAACTCGCGGATCTTTGCGCGGGGGCGGACATCCGGTTGATGATGGAGAATCACGGGGGCGTTTCGGTGTCGGCGGACAACATCCTGCGCGTTATGGATTCCGTAGATAGCGACTATTGCAGGGTCCTCGCCGACTTCCTCAACTGGCCGCCGGAAGACGACAAGCTGGAAAACCTGAAGCGGGTCGCCCCGTACGCCTGGGCGACCCACGCGAAATTCCTCAGCTTCTCGGGGGACGGCGAGTCGCGGCAGATCGACTGCGCCGCCGCCGTCGGCATCCTGCGGGACGCGGGCTACGACAACCCGTTCGGTATTGAGTACGAGGGGAAGACAGACGACCACGAAGGCGTGCTGAAGAGCAAAGCGCTCCTGGAAAAACACGCCTGAGCGTTCGACCATCGAATCATCTGCATGAACGACAAAACCTGGCGTCTACGCACTTGTGACGGGAAACTGGATTTCGGTCACAAAGTCCTTCGAGTCTCCACCGGGCGTGAAATGCAAGTAGACTTCCCGGCTCGGACCGGCAGTCCGATAGCCGCTTTTCCGGATCCATCGTCGTACGGCTTCGTATGCATGGCGGAACCCGTCGAAAGGGCCGTGGTGAACCACAAACGCCATCTCAACGCCCGGCAAATTCCGAACTGTGACACGATCGCCCTCCCGCAGTGGTTTGTCAATCGGCAGCGCCGCCTCCGCGTCCAGGGGACCGTGCCAGATTGTGATTCCCGGCCCCAGGATATTCCCGTTTTGTTCTCCGACATACGTGACGACGTCATTGTACATACGGTTCACGGCCGAACCGATGGCGCCGTAGTCCGGAATGGTTTCGCGCCGGGACGCCACCAGGACCGGTGCGACGGACTTGATCTCGATTTCGTAACCAGCCAAATCATCCTCCATGGGTTGTCGTCCCGCCTCAAACCGATCGAAGCTCACCCGAACGCACATAGCAGTCTGCAGGGATTCACACGTTCACTGTGGAATTTCCACCGGCGCTGTCGGAATCACCCTGGCGCGGTGAACTGAAACGCATACAACTTGCAGTCGCGCATGACGAAACGTATCCTGATCGGCCTTCCGGACAGTTTGCCAACGTCCGTCCGGCCGCCCCAGCGCACGGGCATCCGGACAGAATTTCCGCAGAGATAAGACGCATCCGCTTCGGCGTAATTCCCGATCGGCCGGCCGTGATGATCCTGCAACTCCACCCTTACGGAACCTCCTCCCCCTGTATCCAGATTCAACTCCAGCCGCGTGCCCTCGAATCGAATCGCGGGAGTGACAAGCTCGCCGCCTCCGTAGCCTGCATCCGCCGATACGAAGCCGTCCAGCCGCATCACGGCGCGGCCGATTCCGCTGAGATGCCTCCCCGCAGCCGGGTCGACCACGCCATCGTGGTCCCGGTTCGTTCCACTGTAATAGATCCACAACTCGTCGCCCATCGGTACGGGATGCGGCATCGCCCAGACCATGCGGGAAGAGAAACTCCCCTCCCTGCCGGGCTTGAGGAACGCCTTGCGCCCGCCGCATCGCTGAAAGTCGATACCGTCCCGGCTTACGGATAACCGGGCGTCGAAACGACTGGGGCCGTAGATTCTCCGGGTCTCCTCCCGCGCAACGCCCATATCGTCACGCACAACGGTGACAATCGGCTCGCGGTCGAACCAGTACCAGTTCGCGTTGGCCAGCATGATATAGACGCCATCGGGGTCCGGATATTTGAACACCAGAGCGCCGTAATAGTCCACAGGTACCCTTCCGTAAGGTTTCTCCGGTCCTTCGGGGCAGAGGGGAGAAGGCGTCTCATAAGAATCCATATCCGCGTCGTCGGGCCGCATGACGATTCGCTGATTGCCCCACGCCTTCAGGTCCTCGGACTCCAGCCTGCGTACCGTCCGGTAGTTGAGATTGCCCCCGGCGGTGCCATGCCGCTTCGCAAACCAGTGCCGTGTATACATCGCGTAGCGCCGGACCGGCGGGTCCCAGAACACGACGGTCTGCGTATCCCACCCTCCGCGGCTGAGCCGGATGTCCCGCGCCAGCTTCCAGTGTATCCCGTCAGGCGATCCGTGCATGTGCAGATGGCCCCATACCTCGGGCGGCGAATACACCTTCGCCTGGTTCCTGTATCGGGAATCGGGCGCCGCGTGAGGATCGATCCAGACGGAACTTCCTCCGATATCCCCCGGTATCACGATGTTATTCTCGGATGTCCCGCCGGATTCGAACAGGTTCAGGACCGGCTTGGAAAAACGGATGCCGTCGGCAGACTCGGCGTAGGCGACGTGGGCCTCGTCACGGCCGGACCGGTAGTCGCCGATGCGAACGTGAACCCATGCGCGGATCTTTTCGTCGACGTCCTTGAGAATGCTGCTGTAAATCCCGTAACTCGCTCCGGGCCGCTGCTCCCATGCCGCGTCCGGCTCCAGTACCGGTTCGTCCGCCTGATAGGGCGGATTCATGACGAATGCGATACCCGCGCCGGATTCGACGAACTTCGAATCCACGAACAGTTGCTTTCCGGATCCCACGTCAAGTATTTGATTTGACATCTCTCTACCTTCCTCCAATTTCGGCCGACGGCGAAAACCAACGGTCAGGAGCGGTCATGGACCCGGTGAAATACCGGCATTCCGGTTCCATTCACGGACCTCTCGCCACAATCTCTTCGCATCAACTTTAAAGCCTGTTTCGGTCAGACGAATGTACGTGCAACCCTCATAGAAGTTGTAGACGGCGAATCCGTCGGCGGCGATACGACGGATATTTCGCAGTTCCATATCCACGAATTCCTCGTCGCGCATGCCCTCGAATCTCGGATTGGGCGTGTAGGCCATTCGCAGTCCAAGTTCATTGCAGAAATTCAACGCCTTTCGATAGAAGCGGTCGATTGCCGCCTGCTGCCCGGCTGAAAGGTTTCTTGCCTGAAACCGTTTGAAATTCACGACGTCCACCCAGCCTTCCGCCAGCCATCTCCGCCAGTTCCAGTAAATCTGATCCAGGCTTTGCTGCCGGGGCTCCCGATCCATGCTCGGATAGGCCGTGAGATGGATCCATGATTCCTTTCCATGAGACCGGATCAGTTCAGACGCGGCCTTCAGGAACAGATCGAAATGCTCCCCCCGCAATGCCCTCCAGGCGCCCCGATCGAACGATTCGCGCGTAATGTCCACGCCATACCGATCGCGAAACGCTTCGACAACGGGTTTCCCGAATCCGTAGTTCTCGAAATCCATATTCTGCGTATGACTTTCGACACGGATGTCCACACCGTCACAGCCCGCGTCGATTTCATACTGCACGACGTCGAGCAGCCACTGTCTGACATCCGGATACCCGAGTTCGACCACTGACGTCAGAAACCGGTTTCTTCCCCGTGCGATTCCGATGAACGGTACCCTGTCCACGTTCAGCCTGTACCTTCCGGCGGAGTGTTGCCAGTCGTGTCCCCCCGGATGGTTTTCGAACGGAACGAGCCAGTTCGCGTCGAACCCGATGCCGGCCTCCTCAAACGTACCGAGAGACCTGGAGTAATCGGACCTGGGAGAGAATCCCCAGGTGAAAACGACGGGCGCACCCGCTACGTCCTCGACTTCCAGGAGCGCGGTCAGTGTGTTCGTCAGGCCGACCGCGCCGGAAAAACGGAGACAGAAGAACGGCTGAGATATTTCCAGGCCGGAGATTTCGATGCATGCAAATTCCCCTTCGTTGCCGAAACGCTTCTCGGGCGCGGGCGAAAATACCGGCGGTCTTCTTCTGCGCACGGAAACGTCGACCCGGCTGCCGCCCCGATAGGGCGTGTATCGCGAATTCGTCTCGCTGACGAACAATTCAATATCGGGGACCCCTTGCAGGCGCTCGGCTTCGTGCCAGAGGCGAACGGTCCGCACCGGTTTGCGAACACCGTGGGCTTCCAATAAAGACGGGTGAATTTCCACGCGCCCGTCGGGATGTTCGCGAAGCCAACGGAACGCCATCTGGCCCGAGCCGCCGATCTGGGGTATGCCCGGTAACACGTCAGGCGCCGTTCCAAGAGGATAGAACCGTCCCGGGCCGAAGCTGGCCATATCGTTGATCTTGTGCACCGCGTAGACTTTCAATCCGACGCGATGGGCCTCTTCGCACACCAACGCGAGTGGATCCGGAACGGCTTCCACGAACGCGCGGGCCCCGCCCCTCAGATCCGTGGAGGAACCCCTGTCCCACTTGCCCATCTCCCCGTCCCCCATCTCAACCCAATGGATACCCTTCATACCCAGATCGGCCACAAGACGGACATATTCCCGCAACCGTTCAGCGGTCCACGGGACCGGCGTCGCGGTGAAATCGTCCCTGAAATCCAGGGTCATATGAAATTCCATTGTGCGGCCTTTCGAAGTCCCGGCCGATTCCGCAACGGGATCTTGCGTGAGGACCTCCCGCCTTGACATTGGCGCTGAGAGGTCCTATCTTGTACCTGCCATTCAGGTTTCCGTTTCATGCCCGGAAAAGGGAAACGTCCCGATGCCGCTGACCATCAACAAGACCATCCGGCCGAATGCAATCTGGCAGGAGATGTATCTGCGGGTTCGCGAGGGCCAGCGCCTCGTCATATCCGCTGAAGGCATCTGGTCGCCCGAGATGCGTCCTGCAACCATCACCTGGTGCGGCGCGAACGGAATCGAAGGCCTCCTGGCCGGAGGCGACTACCTTCTGCCAGGCGCCAACGTGGGCGCCCTGATCTGCAGGGTCGGACCGGAAAACCCGTCCATGGCGGCAGGAGTCTATTTCGACTTTTTCTCACCCTACGAAGGACCGCTGTTTA
Source organism: Candidatus Latescibacterota bacterium (assembly GCA_965116875.1). Lineage (GTDB taxonomy): Bacteria > Latescibacterota > UBA2968 > UBA2968 > JAAXHE01. Next base: position 4,472,321 of record OZ220733.1, on the reverse strand, counting down.
TGGCAATGAACGAAAACCCCGAATACCAGAACCAGGCCGGCTCGATTCAGGCCCAGATCATTCTGTTCGAGCAGTGATTCTCGCAAACGTCGTCAGAGTTCTCATCCGGGAGTACGGCCTCTCCTTCGTCTTCGTGTTCGTCACGCTTGGTATCTGGGAACTGCTGGTCTATGCGTGGGACGTCGCGGATTATATCCTCCCGGCGCCGTCCCGTATTTTCGGCAAACTGATCTCCGCGCGATACACCCTCCTGGGCCACGCCTGGGTGACGCTGCAGGAAGCGCTATGGGGGTTTCTACTCGGCGCCGGGACGGGCGTGGCAGGCGCCATCGTCATGGCTCGCTCTCCGGTCATCGAGCGGATGTTGTACCCCATCGTCATTTCCTCCCAGACCTTTCCGAAAGAAGCGCTCGCCCCGCTGTTTATCGTCTGGTTCGGCCTCGGGCTCTTCCCCAAGGTGGTCATCGCCGCGCTCATTTCTTTCTTTCCAGTCATAATCAACACCACGCGCGGCCTCCTGTCCGTGGACCCGCTCATTCTGGACCTGATGCGCGCGCTTTCCGCCGGTCGCCGCCAGATACTGATCAAAGTCCGCCTGCCGCACGCCATTCCCTATCTCTTCGCCGCCCTGAAAATCTGTGTCACCCTGAGTGTGATCGGTGCGGTTGTTGGAGAATTCGTCGGCGCCAGCGCCGGTCTGGGGCACCTTACGCGGCTGGCCAACTCCGAGCTGGCTACGGATCTCATGTTCGCCGCGCTGATCGTGCTTGGCGCGATGGGTACGCTCCTCTTCCTGATTGTGGAAGGCCTGGAAAAACTTCTGCTCAAGCGTTGGGGCGATTTTCACGAACCGCTCCGGCGATAACTATTATTCGTATGTTTTCGTGGACGTTAAACCGAGTATATGCAAGTTGACAAAGGCGATTAAACTGCGGATTGCCAGGATACACCAAGTCGCTGGACGTGATCGAAAATACAATCCTTATGAACGACCTCGATACCCCAATTGGCACCGGTCTCTCCTGTGCCTTTTGTGCTTTTTGTGGCCAATTCGACTGTTGTCTTTTTTCAAACTGAGGTTAAACATCAATCCGGAATCGTGAACAGGGGGAATCCGATGAACCGCCTTGTCTGGCTGTTCCTTGCAATTCTGGTTGCCTGCGGCAAACCACCCGAGACGCTACAACGCATCCAGTTGCTTCTGGACTGGAAAGCGCAGATGGAACACGCCGGTTTCTTCGCGGCGAAGGCAAAGGGATTCTACGAAGCCGAGGGGATATCGGTTGAGATTCTCGAAGGTACCGGTGCGCCCACAACGGCGCGACTCGTCGGCAGCGGCAAGTATCAGCTTGGGGTTTCCAGCGGATCAGCCACCCTGATCGCGCGCACAAGGGACATTCCCGTGGTCTCTCTCGCCGTGATCAACCAGCATTCGCCGGTTGTGGTGTATGCGCTGGAAGAGAATAACATCCGGAAACCGGAGGATCTGATCGGCAAACGGGTCGGCGTCAATATCGGAGGAACGAAGCACCGGGAATTTCAGGCTTTTCTGAAGAAGGTGGGTATCGATGAAGACAGCGTGCGGGTAATGGGAATGACGGAATCCAGTCCCGCACCGCTCCTTGCCGGCAAGGTCGACGCCATGCTGGGTTATACCGAAGATCAGCCGGTAACCGTCGAACTCCGGGGTCGGGCGGTAACCCGAATCTCCTTTGCCCGATACGGCATCGACCTCTACAGCACCAATATCATTGTCAATGCCGACTACCTGAAGAAGAACCCGGACGTTGCGCGAAAATTCGTCCACGCCAGCATGAAGGGCTGGCGCTACGCCGTTGATAACCCGGAAGACGCGGTGGCGGCATACATGGCCGAACGCCCGGAAAGCGACGCCGAATTCAACCGGGCGAATTTCGAAAAGCTCATCCCCATCCTGATGAGCCCGGACGTGGAACGCCTGGGGCTGGGCGCACAGACCGCCGAACGGTGGACACACACCCGGGATATTCTGTTCGATCTGGGTCTGGTCGACCGCAAGATCGACGTTTCCGGGCTCTTCGTTTCCGATATGCTTCCCCCGGCTCCATGAACACGACGGTTCGTACTCCCTGGCGGCGGGTGGGCGCCCCTCATGCCAGGCGCCCCTAACAGTCCGTTGATAAAGGTTCGGAACTCCCGCTATCCCGCCATCAGGGCTCTCAGGTGCGCCACCATCTCGACGAAACGCGGATGAGAAAGCAAACCCACGTTTCTGGGCCTTGGAAAATCCACCGCCACGTCTCCAATCAGCCTGCCGGGACGTGGCGACATCACCACCACCCGATCCGATAGCAAAACAGCCTCAGGGATGCTGTGTGTAATAAACAGCACGGCCGGTCTTGTACCCCTCCAGATGCGCAGCAACTCCAGCTGCATGCGCTCTCGCGTCATTTCGTCCAGCGCGCCGAACGGTTCGTCCATCAGCAATATGTCGGGGCGGTACGTCAGCGCCCTGGCGATGGCCACCCGCGACTGCATTCCCCCCGACAGCTGCCTCGGATAGGCGGATTCGAAGCCCTCCAGGCCTACCGTTCGAACCATTTCACGGGCCCTGGCCGCCACGTTGGAATCGTTGAATATCTCTCCAGGCAGCCCGACGTTCTCTTCCACCGTCCGCCAGCCCAGCAACCCGGGACTCTGAAAGACCACCCCGATTTCCCGGGCCTTCCTGGCTTCCGCGGGCAACTTCCCGTTCACACGAACGGTCCCGGACGTGGGAACCTCCAGGTCGCCCACGATACGCATCAGGCTGGTCTTTCCACAACCGGACGGTCCGACTGCGCTTACGAAAACGCCCTGGGGAACCTGAAGTTTCACGTCCCTCAAGGCCTCCACCCGCCCGGTGTCACTCTCGAACACCTTGCTCACGCCGCAGACGTCAATGGCCAGACTATCCATCGCGCGATCTGCCATCTAGTACCCGTGAATATAGTGGCCGCCCTCGGGAAACCAGATCAGGTCCACCAGGAAGGAACACCCGACAGCGAATACGTACCCGACAATCAACCCGTAACAGACCGGTTTTACGCGCCGGTACAGGGAAATACCGCCAAAACGGAGGACCATCAACTTGGCCAGCCACACCAGGAATATATCCAGCACGTACAGCCGGACGTACCCGCTCGACATCAGCATGACGCCCAGGGGATGAAACGGCCACCAGGAGAACCGGCTCTGCATCAGCTGTATGGCGCCCGCGGTCAGGCCGCCGAGCAGCCACACGCTTATTTTTCCCGGATCGGTAACCTCGGGGTCGGTGTCCGCAACCGCTTTTGCGATACCCTCGTACATCCCTCTCGGAGCGCCAACCAGAGACCAGGTGCGAAACGTGCTTCCCCCCTCCTGGTAACAGATGGAGACCGTATAGAGGATCGCCGCCAGCATGCCAACGACAAGGCTGACAGCCACGACCCATCCCGTACGGCCCGGCCGTCCGGCCAGACGTTCCACGTGAGGGAGCGCCGCCGGCAGCCGCCATCCTGCCAGCAGCCTCCAGTTCACGAGGCGCAGCCCCACAAGCGTGGATTCGTTCATCCGGTTCGCGCCCACGGTCATATTCAGGATCGAAGTTGGAAAGCTGGGAAACAGATAGGCGAACCCGCTCGCGGCCAGGAATTTCATCACAACAAGGATACTCGCCCAGAACAGCAATAGCCAGGCCAAACCCACCGTGACGCTGTAACCCGCCCTGCTCAACCAGAAAACCATATAGATGCCGCCGGCCAGAATGGCAATCATGGCCAGGCGAGGAGACAGAATCGCGGTTTCCGGCTCTTCGTGTTTTCGCGGCCTCGCCACCTGCCGAAAAACACGCTTCAGGTGACCCCTTGCGGCCCAGAGGGTCCAGACCACCATGCCCATGCTGACGCCGTGCGTGAACAGGCCCAGAATGGTCGAAGGCTTGGCTTCCTGCCCCGCGAGGCCCACCGAGAATCCAACCCGGGACATGCCATACAGGCCCAGCTGTCCGGACAGCCACAACGTCCATATGCTGAACAGGATATCCAGATCGCACAGGAACGTAAAGCCAAGGACGGTGGGCAACATCCGGTAGGAGAACGGCTGAAGATAGCGGGACAGCTCTGCGCCTCTGGGCCCGGTTGGACCATAGTACGCGTCAAAAATCGCCAGCCGGGGAAATCCGGGACTCCAGTACTCGATCAGATTCCACAGGAGGGGAACGGCTGAGATAGCAAAACCTGTCCAGAACAACCACTGACGCGCAAACGGAGGCCAGCCACGCTTCCGGTCGAAGCCTTCCGTCAGATCGACCGGCACCTGTGCCAGTGGATAGGTAAGCCGTTCGTGCCGGACCCACTGCTTCTGGAACACCGCCGTCAGCCCCACCCCGATCGCCGTCATCGCGGCGCCGGCGGACATCGCCCAGAAAACAGGTCCCAGCCATGCCCCCCAAGGCACCCCGGCGCCCTTCTCGAAACCCAGGAAAAACCCTTCAGTGACGCCGGGAAAATCCGACGGAAACATCCACCAGGGCAGATAGTCGAAAATCAACTCCCGCCATCTGTTTTCCGGGGAGGCGTAATACCTGGGGGCCGCCATTGCGCCAACCCACTGTGTAATCCAGTTGTATCCGGCAAATGAACCGCCCACCCAGAGCATCCCCAGGGCCATCCTCAACTCCGCCGACGTCAGGGACAGCCAGGGTACAAACCGCTTCAGCAGGGTATTGGCAAATAGCCACGCGACAAAGGGAAGCAACACCGCCAGAGGCAGATTCGCCATGGCCATATGTGCGGAGCGAGATCTGAACTCCAGAAACGTCGCGGCGACACAGGCGAAGACCAGCACTGCGACCGAAAGGGCGATTACGGTTCCGCGCAATCCTTCCTCGGCGGAGGCCGTGGAATCTTCCGACAGCGGGACGTGATTGAGGGACTCGGGCTGACTCATAGCGTACTGTCGTGCTGTATCCTCCAATATCCGTATGGTCAGGGATTGAACACCAGCGCACGCTCGAGATACAGGAACTCCTCGTCCACACCCCCGGCCAGGAGCACCCGCCCGTCGTTCAGCAGGGTGGCGGTGGCGCCGCTTCTGATCCTGCCCGCGTCACCGCCGACAAACTGAAAGACCCGCGTATCGGGATCGTAGATCTCCGCGTCGGCCGCCGCACCGCCGACGATGAGCACGTTTCCGTCACGCAGCCGGGTGGCCGAGTGTCCAAATCTCGGCGTTTGCATGCTTCCCGGATCCCGGAATGACGGGAGGTTGGGATCGAAAGTCTCCGTGCTGCTCACGGGGCTGAACACGCTTGCCCCGAACTCCGCGCTGCCGCCTGCCAGCAGCACCCGTCCGTCTTCCAGCAACGTTGCCGTATGCCCGAATCTGACGACCTGCAGGCCGGCGCTCCACGCAACCAGGGAATCATTCGCGGCGATGAACAACTCGGCAAGACTGCGGGCGCCGCCCGCGATGAGCACGTCTCCGCTGTTGAGCAGCGTCGCCGTCTGTTGAATGCGCCTTGTGCCCACGTTGAGGGTCTTAACAATGCTGTCTGATTCCGGGTCGTAAATCTCCGCCAGGAAGGTCAGGTTACCCAGCAGCAGCACCCTCCCGTCCCGCAATGCCGTCGCCGAACTCGGGCGCTGGATTCTGCTGCCTGCCGAACTGCCCGCGAACGTACCGGATTCAGGATCGTACAGGACCAGTGCCTGCCGGCCTCCTCCGGCAATCAGTACCTTGCCCGTACTCAACAGGGCGGCCACGTGCCCGCTGCGCCCTTCCGGCAGGTCGCCGGTTCGCCGGAACCTCCCCGTGACCGGATCGAAGACCTCTGCGCTCGTCAGCGGCTCTTCGACGCCCGCGGTAACCACGTGTATCCCTCCGGCCACCAACACGGTACCGTCGGACAGCCGTGTGGCCGTGTGGTCCCGCCTGGGTTCAACCATGGGGCCGACCGCGCCAAAGGACCTGGGCGCGATACTCCCCAGCGGCGACCCCCCCTCGTCAACCCCGCACGCGCACAGAGTTGCTCCAGCGATGACGCGCCATACGACGCGATGAACCCTCCGGGCGCAGACCGCCGGTATACCGAAACGCGCGCGTGAATAGCAGTTGGATATCATGTTCTCTGATCGCCTTCTATTCCACCGCCCCGTAATGCGGTCCCCAGTCTGCGGCCACCTGCCGTCCGATGCGCTCCGCAGCGAGGCTGTCCGCTCCATCCAGCGGCGTTATCCGCCGTGCCAATTCCACGTTCTGCAACAGTTCGGCCTCCGAAAACACCCCCACAACCGCCGTACCGACCCCGGGCAGCCCCAGCGCGTACCGCAGCGCCGCCTCATGATCGTGCGGCCCGTGCGCGGCCAGGGCCGAAGGCGCCGGATTGTCGTATTTCATGTCCAACGCCCCTCCATAGACCTTCATTGCCGCAACTCCAACGTCCTGTTCACAGGCAATCGGGAGTACTTCGTTTTCGAAGTTGTACGTATATCGGTCCGCGATGTTCATGGCAAGCATTACCACGTCGATTTCAGCTTCCTTCAATACCCGGGCTGTTCGCCAGGGCGCGTTGTGCGCCGTCACTCCGATAAACCGTGTCCAACCTCTGCGGCGCGCTTCCCTGAGGCCCTCGAGCGCGCCGTTGGAAGCCAGCACCCTGTCTACGTCCCGATTACCCATCGAATGTACATAGACCAGGTCGACGTGATCGGTCTGCAGATCTCTCAGGCCTTTCTCCAACATCGAAAGCGCCGAGTCCGCGTCGTCTGCCGGCGTCTTGGTAACCAGGAAAACCTCGTCCCTGCGGCCGGCCATGACCTGCCCCAACTGAAGGTGCGCACGGCCGTATCCTGGCGCAGTATCGATGAACGTCACGCCATGGTCGATCGCCACGTGGCAGAGCGAAATGGCTTCATCGTCATCCATGCCGATTCCGCCGGGAGCCGATCCGTAGCCAAGGATTGGCACACGCACGCCGGTTTTTCCCAACACCCTTTGAGGCAACTGCTTCGTTTGACGCTTTGATGAAGCTGCAACCGGAACACTTTCAACGGACCGAGCCATGGCATTCTCCCGATAATGAGGATTCTCCGCGTTCCTTGTCTCCCATGCCCCAAATATGACTTCACAATGCGGGCACTGTCAAATACAGATGCAACAGGCGGCATCCGGCCGGCGCCGTTCACCCCGTCTGCTCTTCACCCATTCTTCTGAGGGAGTCGTACGTATAGATTCCCGTATCGTGACCGTCTCCCCACCTGATCTGTATGGCGTACCGCCCCACCGGTACCACATCCGCAACGTCGGCCGTTGCGTCGCGCTCCCCGGGTGTCAGCATGTGCAATCCCCTGCCCCTGGCCTGTTGTTCGCGTCGGTCCGAACACAACGCGCAAGGACACCATCGCCGCAACACGGAAAGCGGCAGACTGTCGACGCGGCCTCCCCGCCACTCGATTTCCATCTCTCCGTCGTCCCGCTTCACGTCGATGCGTACGGGAATGCCAATTTGATCGTTCATAACGCCGCAACAGGCCGGGCAGCTTTGGATTCGCGGCCCGTTTTCAAGTTTGGGCTTGACTTTTCGTATGTCTGGACTAATTTAGTGGTTTATGGCCAACAGGTACATCTACGCGATCGCAGCGGGTCGATCGGTCACCTGTAAAGATCATGCCGTCTCAGCATCTGCCGGGCCGGGCTGAGGGAAGCCGTCGGCCCGGAACCTTTTCCCGTTCCATTTGTATAAAGTTGAAAAGAGCCGAATCCGGCCAATCCCCACCGGCGTCGGCGTCCGCGACCAATTCTCCGGGGTGATACCAGTCATCCGGAACGAATCGCCCCCGGCGCCACCCCATTTTCAATCTGAACATAACCTCAGTCATCTGAACAATGAATATCGTTCACCATCGCTTCAGTCATTCGCTTCTGGCACAACTGGCGCGATATCGTGAGCGCCAGGAGAGGTTCCTGCGTCTCCTGAAGGATCATCCAACGGGTATTCGTGTTTCGGTGCGCTCCAAGAATCCGGACGTGGACCTCAAGCGTGACTACGGAACCCGCTTTCTGAAGTCGCTGGGTGCGTCCTTTCTCTTCATGCTGTTCACCGTTCTCATCTATCCCGAACACATCCCCACCGTGGTGCTGAACGAACCCCAGGTCGACGTCGTTCAGTGGGCACAGATTCCCGAAACATCCCAGGCCAAACGTCCGCCGCCGCCGCCGCGGCCGGCCGTGCCGATCGAGGTGGAAGGGGAGGAAATACCCGAAGACGTCACGATCGAAACAACCGAACTGGACCTTGACGCGCTCCCGCTGGATCTGCGCCTGAGGGGGCCGATCGCCACGGGCCCTCCGTCCGACGCCCCGATGGACGAGTTCGACATCGAATACAAACCCCACCCGATCCGTATCGTGGCGCCCGAGTATCCCCGTCAGGCCCACAAACAGAAGCTGGAAGGCACAGTAAAGGTCCGTGTGCTTGTGGACAAGCGTGGACGCGTGGAGAAGGTGGAAGTCGTCAGCGGACCCGAGATCTTTCGAAGCAATGCCATCGCGGCCGCCCGCCAGTTCCGTTTTCGCCCCGGAAAGCACGAAGGAGAAAAACGCAAGGTCTGGATGGTGATGCCCATCGGCTTTTCCCTCAAGTAAACCCCTTCCCTGTACTGCGTCCGCACACCCCGCGACATCCGCACACGTTCACCGGACAAGCCTTCCTGCATTCCGGCTGTGGAAGAGACAGGACCCGACCGCGCGCCCCTGCGAGAACACCCTCCGGATTCCGCTACGGCTCAAGACCGTGCCTCAGGACCAGTTCCTGCAGCAGAATGCCATATTGTTCCCGTAATCCGGGCTCCAGCCTGAATGCGGTTTGAAAGGCCTGCCGGGCATTTTCGTAAAAGCCCTGCGCCGTCAGGACCCGACCCATCAACACGTAATTCGGGGCGTATTCCGGCGCAAGTTCGGTGGACTTCGCGATCATGTTCATGGCTTCCTGAAGTTCGCGCCGATGCAGATGTATCCATCCCAGACCCTGATATGCCTGAATTGTTTCGGCATTCACGTCTATCGCGTCCCGATACGCCGCCATGGAGCGGTCCGCATCTCCCATCTTCCCGTGCAGGAAACCCAGGGCCACCCGGACCCCCGAGTCAGTCGAATCCAGCACGGCAATCCTTTCGCACACCGGCACGGCTGATGCGTACGCCTCCTGTCTCAGATAGGCGCTCGCGAGCACGCGAAGCACACCGACATTGGAAGTATCGCGCCGGGCGAGCGCCTCGAGTTTCGCTGCCGCCAGCGAATAGTCTCCCGCTTCCATGGCCGCCGCGGCCACGTGCAGTTCGGGCGCAAGCAGTGTTGCCACGGAGTCCGCGGCAATGTACAGGCTGTCTTCCAATGCCGGTACGACTGGATTCGATTCCGGACTCGAGGTTTGAAACAGGAACCCGAAAAGAATGAAACCAACCATCGCCGTTCGTTTCAATGGAGTTCTCCTGCAGCGAGGCCGCGCGTAGAACCCATCGTTCAAACCAGAGGCGGAAGGCATCGTTACCTCCCCCCTTTTCTGTTTGACAGCCGAAAATCGAATTCGTATTTCATGCGTCAGTTTCGCATGCCATTCAACGCTCCATCTCCAGCGAGGTTCTCTATGTTGCTCGAAGGAAAGAAAGCACTCGTTACCGGCGCCAGGCGCAGCATTGGACGGGGAATCGCCCAGGCTCTGGCGGATGCCGGATGCGACGTGGGCATTAACGACGTCGAGCGCGACGCCGATGCCGAAACAACCCTGGACCTCGTTCGGGAAGCGGGCCGCAAGGCAGCCTATTTCGACGCCGATATCTCGAGCACGGAGGCGGTGAATCGGATGTTTGAGGAATTCCTGGATCGCTTCGGCCGCGTCGATATTCTGGTCAACAACCCCTACGCTTCCCAAAACCGGCCGTTTCTGGAAATCACCGAAGCAGACTGGGACCGCACGCTGGACGTCTGCCTGAAAGGGTATTTCCTCTGCAGCCAGGCGGCCGCCCGAAACATGGCGGAACGGGGCGAGGGCGGGAGCATTGTGAGCATTTCATCGGTACACGCACAGGCCGTGTGGGCAAACGACACCTGTTACGGCACAGCCAAGGCGGGGATCCTGCGGCTTACCATGAGCATGGCCTATGAACTGGCTGCCCTCGGCATTCGCTGTAACGCGATCCTGCCAGGCTATATGGACACCGAACACGACTTCGGCGAGCCACCGCCCGCGCGGGGCAGCGCGCCGGAACGGCTCAGCGGTTTCATTTCGACGAGAAGATACGGCACACCGGAAGACATCGGACGCGCCGTGGTCTTTCTCTCCAGCCCCCACGCCGCGAACATCAACGGCGCATCACTGCCGGTGGACGGCGGCCTCCTCCTCACCGGCGTCCCGTAGTCCTTAAATAATCGAGTATGGTTGTTTGTTGAGCAGAAAGCCACTTTGGGGTGCGTATGGGTTGATAAGAGCAATAGCGAGCGGTTGGCGCCGATTCCGGCAAAACCGAGCCCACAGGATTCGGGTCCTTCGTTCAGTGTCGACATTCGGCTTTGCTCCGGAATCAAGGAACGGCGGTAATCCGAAAATTATCACCTTCACGGGTGCCCTGCAATCCGTTCAGGTTGAAAGTCGCACTGCAAAACGTGCCCGAACCGAACGGCGTATAATTGTATCAGCCGCTGCCGATATTTCTGAAGGCCCCGCCGCTGACGGAAACGCTCAATCGGCAGTATGAATCGTCCAGGCGTTGCTGCCACTGTTTTTCGTGGCATGAAAGTTCCACCGTACACCGTTAATGGTGGAACCTCTGGCGTCTATACCGGTACCGGCGCTGAAGAACGCGATAGATCCCCGGCCCGAACTCGAAACCGAGAAGGTTTGACCTTTGTAAGTGCAAGTTGCCCCAGGATTCACCACCAGACCCGCTCTGCACGCGCCAAGATTGCCGCCGGAGGGCGGAACCTCACTGCCGAACGCGCCGGCGAAGATCAGAAAATCCGAAAAGGCGACGGACCCATCGCCGTCCAGATCAAACCGCACTTCATACCGGACATCGCCACGGTTAGAGCCGAAACTGCCCGCGAATGCAAGAAAGTCCGAGAAGTCCACCTTCCCGTCGCCATTAAAGTCGGCCGACGTTCCTGTCGGCGGTGGTTCAGGGGGAGTTGGTGGATCGGGTTCCCCCTCCGCCTTCGCGAAGCCCAGGATTGCCAGCGGCGCTTCCAGCCGCATCGACGCCATGATGGTCGCATATTGAGGGGGAAGAGATACAACCTGTATCAGAAACAGCGAATCGTCTCTGGCGGTAAAACCAAGCGTATCGCTGACCGCCGTCTCTCCTTCCTCAACCGTCGGCGTCAGTATCAAACTGGTATCCTCGACACTGAACGTGCCCGCTTGCTTGAATGTGTCGACAAAGGTGCTGTCGATGCTCGCACCCAACATTTGTATCGTCAGCGAAACCTTGACCGATGTGACGTAGTCCGTCTCGTATGCGCCGGAATTGGTATCCAGCTTCACAGTACCGGATACGGTTCCGTCGATGGACTCATCTTGGACCAAACCCAACAGTGTGGCAGACGCCCATACCGGCAACGCTGTGGAGTCGGCCATCCACGCGCCCGCAGGGTCGCCGCCCTTTCCTTCCGGTTTCTCCGACCCGCTATCCATCAGCTGTGCGTGCCCGATTACCGGCCACATCAATAGCAATCCAACGATATTCCATCTCAAAAAGAAACGCATAGCCGCCCTCCCCTGAGTTGGTTATCTCTGCCTGTTTGATCGTGAGAATGGCGAGGGTGTTCCGTCGAACGGACTGACGACCGAACGGCCTTTTCTATGGTTCCCTCTGCCCTGCAGACAAGATCATCGCCGCGTGAACGGTTCGGCGCAAATTCGTCTGCGGAAAGTCTTCACAACATAAGAAAATAGACCAGGCAAGTCAAGACACCCGAGCCCGCGCCAGACACGTTCCGGCGGCGCCAGCAACAAAAAAAGGCCTTCCGAACGAAGGGCCTCTTTCATTCCTGCATGTCAATGCGGTGAATACAGGGCCAGCCAGCCGCAACTCCCGAAAAACGTATGGCTACACTTCACCCGGCTTTGTCGAACGCCATCATATCCACCGGATGGGGGCTTTCGAAGACGGCCCTGGGCAGGTCATCGAAAACCGCCACGTCGGAATGGGCTCTTGTGCCGCGCCCGGCGGAAAGCAGGATCCTGCCGTGCTGCTTCCAGCCCGTCCACGGGCCGGTAAAGCGCGGCTTCTCATCTGAACCGTTTCGGTAGAAGGCCCATTGTTCCACCAGCATGCGTTCCCTGTCCACGAAAACGTCGTATTTGTTCTGCGGGGTCACGCCCACGCCGGTGAAGGTAAGCGTCAGCACGTACGCGTTCCGCCCATTTTCCATCTCTGCTTCGCCTCCGTACGTCAGCGTCACGCCCGTGTCCTTCAGCTTGTAGGGCATCACCAGCCAGTAGGAATCGTTGATCCATGCCCGGTATCCCCGGTCGAGGTATTTCTTCAGAGAATCCGACTCCGCGATTTCCACCCCTGCCTTCCAGACGCGTCCCGTCCTGTTGTGGACGTTCATCAGGGTGATGCGATCGGCCTCTTCAAACCGCACGTCGCCGGTCCAGCGGTCCCACACGTGCAGCCGCCGGCCGAAGAATCTCCAGGTGAGGTACCGGGTACGGTCCCAGTTCGACCGACCGCCCATCTTCCTCATAACGGCGTCTGCAATCTCAATCGCCCTTGCGTCCGAACCTGCGGAATCGAAGCCGGCCGCCGGCGGATTCTCAACGTCAGATGCGCACGCGACGGCCAAAAACGCGATCAGCAACAGGCGTAATGGATTCACAGGAACCGTTTCTTTATGGCCAACGCGTTTCAAATGCATCGCCGCCTTCTCCGTAGACCAGGTCGCCGTATGCCTTCCAGGCAGACATCTCTTCCGGAGCCGGTTGATAAGGCTCCGACAGCACCGTGAGATTTCGTCGCAGCTGGTTTTCCGTTGCCGGCGCCGTCAATGCCAGAGCGACGGCCGGGTGCTGCAGCACGAACCGGTAGCAGTCCGCCGCCCGGGGGACCTGTCCCGGCCAGCCGGCATGCCCCTCGAGCAACGACCCCCAGCGCGTACACGTGAACGCAACCACCGGAACCCCCGCGTCGATGGCGGCGGGAAGCACTTCTTCCTCCGACTTCCGGTGCGCCATATTGTACCGGTGCATCAGCACCTGGATCCGACCGCTCTCGATGAGGGACAGCGAAAGCGGTCGGCTGTGTGCGGTTGCGCCTACGTAGCGGACCCTGCCTTCGTCCTTCCATTTCCGGATTTCATCGACCGCCCCGCCCTCTCCCAGCACGTCGTCCGGATCATCCGCAGGGGACACGTATTCCGCGAAGAACAGGTCGATCGCATCCACGTCCAGCGTCCCGCGTACAGCGTCCAGATAGTCCCGCATTTGCGACGGATCGCGGGATTCCGTCCCCGTGGCGACGAATACCTCGTCCCGGCGGTGACGCAGCAGCCGTTTCACCCCGTCCACCATACCGTCTACGTTCAGGCCGTAAAAGAAAAAGAAATTCACCCCGGCCCCGAAAGCGATGGATGCGAACCCGCTTTGCGAGTCGGGCGCGCCGGCAAGCCCCAGCGGCCGCACCGGTTCCCCGGCCAACGTCTTCATTTCATTGGAATCGGTCATGAATTGTCCGGACCAACAGCCTCAGGAAGGGATTGCGACCCGTCGTCCGGTTTCGCTGGATGTGTATGCAGCATCGATTGTCCTGGCGACCCGGAGCGCGTCTTCACCGGTTGCAACCGGCTCGCCGTCTCCGTTCACGGAATGGAAAAACCGTTCCAGGAACGCAAGTCCGAACGCGCCCCCGTAACAGTCCACCTCGGGCAGCGCGTAGTGAAAGGTGCGAACGGGCGAGGATCGCCAGTCCTCGGTCGCGCTCTCGGCGTGCAATACCGGCGGCCGGTCGACGGGATTCCAGTACACCCTTCCCTCGGTACCCCGAAAGCCCACGAAGGTGTCGTACGTGGCCCCGGTATAACCGGGGATGCTCATCGCAAGCTGATACCCGGCGTGCAGACTGCCGATGGCTCCGCTTCCGAACCTGAACGCAAGTGACGCCACGTCTTCCACGTCGATGTCTTCACCGCTCAGGGTATCGGCAATCGCGGATACCTCCACCACGTCGTCATCCAGGACGTAACGCAGCAGATCGATATAGTGGCATCCCAGCCAGGAGAGAATCCCGCCGCCCGCTTTCCGTTTGTCGAACAGCCAGTGACCGGGATTTCTGAATCTGACCTGCGACGTGATCATCCTGGCCTCACACCCGGTAGCCCGCCCGATGACGCCGTCCGCCACCAGACGGCGCGCCTCCCGTGCAACGGGGTGGTACCGGTTCTGGTACATCACCCCCAGCTTCACACCCTGCCCCGACGCCGCGTCGACAATTCGGGACAGCTCTTCCGTGGAGTTGGAAACCGGCTTCTCGCTGATCACGTGGATGCCCTTCCCGATCAGCCTGAGGCAGAGCGGCCCATTCAGGTGATTCTGGAAGTCCGCGATGCCCACCTCGAAGGTTTCGCCATCGAGCATCTCATCAAGGTCGTCATAACCACCCTGGACCTTGTGTCCCATTCCCTCCTGAACCTCCGCAACAACCCGTGGATCGTCGTCAAAAAGGACGATGCCACTCACCAGATCGGACAACTGCAGTGTCTTCAGGTGCCCAAGGGCATGCGGGTGCGTCAACCCGAACAGAGCGACTCGAATGCCGTCCATATCTCCTGTTCCTCCTGCTGTCCTGTCCCGAAAATTCCTCACCATTCGGCCAACGGTACGGGCGATCGTCTACCGACGAGGCAGTTTCACGCGATCCAGTATCCGCTGGAAGTTCCCGCCCAGTACTTTCTTTTTAACTGCCAGCGGCAAATCAGCCCAGACCACCCAGCCGAGTTGCTGCCGGGGGTCTCTCATCGGCGCATCCGTGCCGAACAGCACGTGGTCCTCGTCCGTTGCCGCAACCAGAAACTCCACCACGCGATTCGTGACGGGGGTGAGCGTAATTTCGGCGTACACGTTCGGGTGATCCACGATACACGCGGCCACTTCCTCCGCGAACGGATAACTGCCCCCCGCGTGCGCGATCAGCCAGCTTACGTTGGGGAACCTGTCCGCCAGCCGTCCGATGCCGGCCACCCCGCCGGTGTGACCGGCCACGTGCATCAACGCGTACAGGTGATATTGGTTTCCAAACTCCCACCAGGGTGTGAATCCGTCGTGTTCGTAGTTCAGGTTCATCCGCACGTACGGCTTCATTCCAACGAATCCCTGGTCGATATACCTCAGCCGGATCTCCGCATCGATCTCCGCCGGTGTCATGTGGGTTGGGTCGATAACCGCCACGCCGACCACCTGATCGCCGAATTTCCGCATGGCGCGCCTGACGATCTCGTTGCCGTCCTGCGCATCCACGCAAACCGGCGCGTTCCAGCTCATCATGGCCGTCCGGTCGATTCCGCAAAGCGTGTTCAGGGCCAGCATGTGTTCGGCGTCTCCATCGTACATGAGATAGTTCACACCCGCCGTCTGACCGCCTTCGTGCAGGACGTGGGAGTGCGCGTCCAGTACCGGAACGGACAGCGTCTGCCCCGCTCTGGCCTCGGCCATGATTCCGTCCGCCCTGCTCGAGGGCGGCGCGGGTTGGGCCGGTCCCTGCCCCTTCAGAAGCCGTCTCAGATTTCCACCCGCAATCCGGCGCCTGGACATTTCGGGAATCTGAGCGTAATCCACGTAAAAACGCGCCGCGCCCGGCGACTTTTCCGTGCCCCCCGTTCCGAACAGCAGGCGTTCGTCTCCGAAGTCGGCCACGTACTTTTCAATACCCCGGTTGATCTGGTAGGAAGAGAATTCCAGGTGCAGATTTTCGTGCCGCTGCATAAGGGCGTAGACGTGGCGCTGCTGGCTCCATACATGGTCAGTCAGCAGTACAGGCAAACGCGGGTACCGGGACAGCAACTCGTGGAAGAACCCGAATATATCGGGCATTCCCCATCCCACTTCCAGCAGCGTCAGGATGCCATGATGCTGCAGCACCTCGAACGTGGGGCCGACGATTTCCGGATGCATGGAAAACCCGCCCGGCGCCACGCGCACGGCGCGGACGTCCTCCTCATCCATCGCCTCGATCAGCGCGTCGCCTTCGGCGAAGAAACCGGGGTCTCCCAGCGGAACGATACACCACAGCGGGAACAGTCGCTCAGGCGCCCTGGCCCTTTCCTCCCGCAGTCGTCGATTTCCGTATACGGGATCATAACTCCGGGCCACGCCGTGCGTGACCAGCGCGCCGGATATCTCGGCCAGGTCCATGTCCTCGAGAAGGTGTTCCGTAGACCAGCGCACCCGCGGATGTTTCATGGGCCGCTGCCCAAGGGTCGCGTGACAATCAAAATAAAGCAGATCCGACATATTCTTGAACCTCCAGGCAAGTCACTGAGCGCGACACCTCCTGCATCGCCTGCACAGGGACGCCGGCTCTCACGGACAATGCGAGCCGAACTCCTTGTACTGCCTGACCGGCTGTTCGTGATACTCCCTGACCAGGCGCTCCAGGCGTTCTACGGCCAGGTTGAAGACCTTCTCACCCTTCTCCCTGCTTGCCGCGCTGGAACTGCCCATCGTGCCGGTGACGTCGCGGGTATCCCTTCGGCGCTCGGAGAATCCGCCGAAGTGCCGCAGATCCTCGCTGAACGGATTTGGAAAGATATCGTCGTTCATCAGGGATTTCGCGATGAGATGCTCCCGCAGATACAGCATGACCGACGTCTCCCACTCACCGCCATGACCCACGCTCCCGTTGTCCGCATCGCTCCACGCCAGCATTTCGTCTGCGACGGATTGCCACCAGCTGTAGGCCACCACGAACACGTTCTCTTCCGCGATGGTGTCCCGAACCACGTGGTTGGGCGCCATATTGCCCCCGTGTCCGTTCACCATCACGATGCGTTTGAAGCCATTGTCACAGATACTCCTGCACACGTCGCCAACCAGGTTCAGGTAGGTCTCGATCCTCAGGCTGATCGTGCCGGCAAACCCCTTGTTGTAGTGCGTAAATCCGGACCAGATCGGTGGCGCGACGATGACGGGGAAGTCATCCACCCGCTGCGCCACCCGCACGGCCATATAGAACGGGCCCACAATATCCACGTCCATCGGGCAGTGCGGGCCGTGCTGTTCCACCGAACCGGTGGGCAGTATCACCACGGGATCGTGTTTCAGGGCCTCTTCGAACTCGTGCCGCCACATCTCCTGCCAGAGGACCTTCTTGTTCGAACCGTCGTACGACACTTTGTACATGAACGCCTCCTCCGTGTCCGTCCGTCAGGCGAACGGCCAGAGCCTGAGCACTGTCCTGCCCAGAATCCATTCGCGGTCCGCGTCGCTCAGAAAAGCGAACTGTTTTCTAACCAGATCCAGCGCGCCGGCATAGCCGCATTTCTGTTCGACGAGCGGCCAGTCGGTGCCCCACATGAGCCGTTCCGGCCCGAATGCGTCGTAGACCTGCTTCACAACCGCGTGGGTGTCCCGGTACGGATAGGATTCACCGGAAACGGCCCAGGCGCCCGATATTTTCACGTAGACCTGCGGATATCGTGCGAGTTGCAGCAGATTCGCGGCGCCGTCGGCCCTGTTGACATACGGTCTTGCCATGTGGTCCACGCAGACCTGCACGTCTTCGTATCGCCGAATCCAACGCTCCAGGTCCGGCAGCCGCTCCTGCACCGTCAGGATGCACATGGGCACCTTCAGTTCGCGGGTTCGCCGCCACAGCGCATCCAGGTCACTGCGTGTGAACCAGTCGCCTTCCGGCCCCGCGCCCGGGCTCAACCTCACGCCCCTGAAACCGTATTCCTCCACCCACCGGCTCAGATCGTCGGCGGCTTCCGGACTCTCCGGATCCACGCGGCAGACCCCTTCGAAACGGTCCGGGTATTTCTTCAGACAATCCCCCGCGTACCGGTTGTCCCACTTGTAGTGAATCACCTGCACGAGTACGGTCTTCTCCGTACCGTGACGCGCCATCTGTTGGAGCAACTGCTCACAGGTCGCATCTTCCGCGGGCGGGTTCGCATTGTCCGGGGCCCATGGGTATGCCGGGTCGTTCACCCAGACGTGAACGTGAGGATCAATGATACGCATACGATAAGTCGTCTCTGGAGCGTGCCAGGAATCCGTGAAACTCTCCGGGCGAGGGGTCATCAGGAAGCCGACAATCCGAAATGCCTGACAAACTCCAGATAGTCGGGGAAATTGACCTGACCGTCCTGATTCAGGTCGTAGACCGGATCGTAATCCGAAGCAAGCTCGTCCTTGCCGAAGTTTCTTGCAAACAGCAAAAAGTCATTGAAGTCGACCATCCCGCTGCCGTCGAAATCCGCAGCACCGATCGCCTCCAGATCCCAGGTTCGCACCGATCTCATAAACGCCAGGATATTTTCGGTGTCGACGTCCAGGTCGCTTTCGACAATCAACACGTCGCGTCTATTTCGTGTCAAGGTGTGGCGGGTACCGTCTGACGGATATTTTAACGCCAGCACCTCCCGGTAAAGATCCTGAAATTCGACTGCATCCTTGTCGGTGTCCCAACTTGTATACAGCAAGTATAATAGCGCCTTGCCGTCCGGAGATCGGAACATCGCGAAGCGGTCCCCGTTCCATCCCGCCGCCGCCGGTTCACCGGCAGTTGCCAAGTCAAATTCGGCGAAGATGATACGCCACGTCAACTCGCCAATCGAATCTTCATGTATCAATTCCCACTCATCGAACAGATCCGTTTCTTCAAACGGCGGCCATGCGAGCCGGTCCGGCGTCTCGCCGGCCAGCCATTTCTCCGGATGCAGAACCTGCTCGGTGGAGACCGGCGGATCGGTAAACAGCCGATCGACTTGCTCCCATCCCCGCTTCCAGTTTGAATGCTGCTTCCGGATGTGATTGACGATATTCATCCCGAATGCAGGGACCTGAACGCGCTGGAGAACGGCAAATCCCGGTATGGAATCCATCCTCGCCGCCCTCGCGGCCGCAACCGATTCGCTCTCCCCCGTTGGACCGTGCGACATCCACCTTCGTATTCGCTGTGCATCTGCATTCAGGTCATTGCGGATCGCCGCCTGTAACTGGCCCAGCGAGGGCAGATGGCCATTCCATTTCATCTGCCACAGGATCTCATCTATGTATCTCGCTTCGCCTTCGACGACGGCCCTTCGCGCCAGAAACGCGTCGGCGTTCAAAGCGGTCTTGTCCGGAAAGAATTCGTTCAGGTCGAAGTACTGGTCTTGCAGGCCATGATACAGCTCTATTGCCAGACGGCCCTCCAAGTGTTCGACGGCAACGTCATCGCCGAGCAGAAATACCGTGTCCGCGTCGAAGTCGAAATACGCGACAACTCCAATTGCGGTTACGCCCAGAAGGAACGATCGTTCCAGCACGACATCTCCCCTGTACAGGCCCAGCTTTCGAACGTAGCGGTCCAGGTCTTCAAGGTACAATACCGGGCCCGGCAGCGGCGCCTTGCGTTCGAGATGGGCGCTGTAGCCCGACCTTCCATTCAGCTCCAGCTCGACGGCCCGTTTGAACTCTCGTCCCCGGATTTCGGCGACCTGCGCTTCCAGCGCCCTCGCCCTCGCGCGGATTGCCGGGAGATTCTGAGCGCTCACGGAGGAGTCGGCAATTACGGCTAACAGGACAACCAATAACCCGCAATATGTGGCCAATTTCATTATTCCGACTCCAACGGAAGGACCGCATGTTCCGCGCGCGGATTCGGATTGAACGTCGCACAGGGTACGCCGGGTCGTAAATTGCCGAACCTTAATTCGCTACGGACAACCCTCACCGCATGTTAACCCGGGCGCCCACAAGGGACGCCCCTACAAGACGTTGGAGAGTCATTGATCAGTTCTTAGCCAGTTCCTCGGCAAGTGTGCAGATCGCGCGGGTGGCCTCGTCGACGTCGTCCCGGCTGACGCCAAGGTACGGTATGGCGCGAATCGCGGTAGGCCCCGGCGTGCTCACCCGGACACCCCAGCCGGCAAGCAGCCGGCCCGCGAACTCCTTTGAACTCGCTCCAGTACCTCCCACGTCGAATTTCACCATATTGGTCTCGACCTCGTCCGGATTCACGTGAATTCCCGGCGCGTCGGATATACCCACGGCCAGCCTCCTGGCGTTGGCGTGGTCCTCCGCGAGCCGGTCGACGTTGTGTTTCAACGCGTATATCCCCGCGGCCGCGACAAAGCCGGCCTGCCGCATGGCGCCGCCGATCCTCTGCTTCCATTGCCATGCGGCTTCGATAAACCCGGTCGAGCCGGCCAGCACGCCCCCGATTGGCGCGCCCAGGCCCTTGCTGAGATCGATCCAGAGAGAGTCGAAGGTTTCCGCGTAGTCCCCCGCCAGGATTCCCGACGCGACGACCGCGTTGAACAGGCGGGCGCCGTCCATGTGCGTCTGCAGGTCTCGCTCGTGGGCCGCATCGCAGACCTCGCGCATCTGTTCCAGTGGCCAGACCCGCCCGCCCGGCCGGTTCGTGGTCTGCTCGACGGCGACCAGGCGAAAGCCCGGCCAGTAGCGGGTCGCAGGCTGGACCTCTTCCGCCACATGCGCCGCCGTAAACTGTCCGTTGACCCCGTCGACAGGGTACAGGGTTGCGCTGGAGAGCACCGCCGCGCCGCCGGCTTCTGAATGCAGCGGGTGTGCGTTCCTTTCCAGGAGAACCATATCGCCCGGGCGGCAATGTACCGCAAATGCAATCTGGTTGCACATTGTGCCTGAAGGCAGCAGCAATGCGGCTTCCTTGCCCAGCATTTCAGCCACCATCTCCTGCAGTTCGTTCACGGACGGGTCTTCGCCGCGTTGCTCATCGCCGACTTCCGCAGCGCACATGAACTCGCGCATTTCGCGGGTGGGCTTGGTTGCCGTATCGCTGTACAGGTCGATTTTCAACAGGGAACTGTCGACAGGTTCCGGATACACTTTGATCTCCTTATATTTCCTGCAGTTGTGGCGGGCGGGAACGATGCGACCGGATCAGCCGGAGGCAGGATTCAGCGGATTGACGCGGGGCAGTCGGCTCGCGCGGAGCGGAACGATGGAACCGGGATTCGCCACGTTCCGGGTGGTAGACGATGGAACGGGAGGGTTCAACCTCGATTGGGGCCGCTGTCCTTCCGGAACAGACCCAGGAACCGGTCTTCGTAAAATCCGTAGAGATTCCACCGGTCCAGTTCCCGCTTCAACAGGGCGGCCTTTTCCCTGGACGTGTCGTGTTCGACCTCCCCAAACAGGCGCTCGATCCGCTCCATGACCACCTGGGGCACCTGCTCCTCGTCGACTTTCTCGAGTTCGATTTCATCCTCGTTCTCGTGCTCCATGGTGGAGAAAGCGGTGCGAATCTTTTCCTCTATCTGGGACATGGTGTCGTCCATGCGCTCCACCGCCTGGTCGATTTCCGACATGTTCACATCCAGTTCCAGCATCTTCGCCCAGACGCGGACGATCTCCCGCGACGCTTTCGGATTCGGCATCATCTGGGCGTACATCGGCATTGTCGCCAACAGGCATGCCGCCCGGATATTTCGAAGCCCGGCCGAACCCAGCAACAGCCCGTTCAGACCCGCGATGTGTCCTTCCTGCAGGATCTCCACGCCGTACTTCTCGAGCGCGTCGCGCAGGGCCTCCTGGTTGGCCGCGCCGAGGACCTGGACGCGTTCGTTGTGGCTGATGGGCATTGCGTACGCCGCGCCGGTGTAGATGGCTTCCACCTTGAACCGCTGCGCGAGGTCGAGCATGTGGCCCATGAGGACCGTGCCTCCCATACCCGGTATCTGCGCTTCACTCTCGGATATAATCAGCGGCGGTTCTTCAACGTAGTAGAAGACATGGCTGGGCAGGTCCGAAAACGAACGCGCGAGTCCCTTTTCCACAACCACCGCCTCCGGGGCGAAGTACTCGCTCATGTCTATTTCCGCGAACGGCATAGCGTCGAGTTTCCGGCGCAGGTAATCCAGCGCCCCAACGCCTACGCTTCCCATGCCAGGCCATGCGGCCAGCATGATCGAAGGACGCATCCGATCCGAGATATCTCTGGTTATTCTCGCATTCATCCTGATTCCACCTCCGGGCCGGGGTCCGTTTGCTCTGTGTACAGGCCGGAAACCGATGCAATCCGGTTGAAACCGGATCCACTCACGATAATATACGACAATCC
Source organism: Candidatus Latescibacterota bacterium (assembly GCA_965116875.1). Classification (GTDB taxonomy): domain Bacteria; phylum Latescibacterota; class UBA2968; order UBA2968; genus JAAXHE01. The sequence goes on along the minus strand of OZ220733.1, from coordinate 4,450,020 downwards.
AGTGGGATGTCCACAGCATCCGTACTTGAGCGGTCGGCTATACGTATCCCTCGAGTGGATGGTTCCGTTCGGACATCGGAAACGTCACACGACTGCCCGAGATCTGCGATGCATAGGCGCCCAGCACCATTTCCAGGGCCTTCACCGCATCCGCGCCGCTGGACAGGGGCTGCCGGTCGCGCTCGATCGCATCGATCAGATCCAGAATCGCCAACCGATTGCCGTCGGTAAACGGAGCGGTTTCCAGGTCCAGAACCTTCCAGGCCTGCGACTCGTCCTCCGGCAGCCAGACGGGGTACGGATAGGCGGCGATCAGGGTCGGCGCGCCGCCCCTGAACATGAGCCGCCCGTCCCGCCCGACCAGTTCCAGACCGAAACACTGCCCGTTTCCGGGCTGATTCGCCCGGGACACAAAGGACCCCGCGGCGCCGCTTTCAAATGCGAAACAACTGTGAATACAGTCACCGGCAATCAGGCCAACCGGTTCCGCCGCCTCGCGGGCATCACCCGGCCGCAGTTCCCGCTCATTCGCCATGACCCGGGCGCTCATCCAGGCCACGTCGCCGGCCAGGAACCGCATCAGATTGAACAGATGCGTACCCAGCACGATCATGTCCTCGCCGCCGCCGCGATGGTCCTGCTTGCCGGTTGCATGAATCGCCTGCAGCGGGCCTATGTCACCGGAGTCCAGCATGCGCTTCGCAGCGTGAACCTGAGGCAGATAAACACCCTGATGCGCCACGGCCAGTTTGACGCCCGCACGTTCCGCCGCGGACACCATGCGGTCCGCCGATTCCAGGCTGTGGGCCATCGGTTTCTCGCAGTAGACGTGGCAGCCCGCTTCCACGCACGCCAGTACCATTTCTTCATGGCAATCCACCCAGCGGGGACCCACGGTTACAATCTCCAGCGCTTCCTTTTCCAGCATCTCCCGGTAGTCTTCGTAGGTCCGATTCGCACCGGCTGCCTCGGCGGCTTCGCGCCGTCCGCGCGGGTCCGGATCCGCCAGGGCCACCAGATCCACCGCGTCCGCCGCCGCCAATCCGAGATGAAGGCCGTGTCCGTAACCGCCGCGGCCCGTGCGGCCGATGGCGCCGCCTCTGTACTGTTTTTCAGACATTGCAGGTCTCCTATCGCTTCCAGGTCCCTCAAGCGCAACGCGGCTAGGGCAGTAATACCACGCCGAGCGCTTTGTTGGGACGCTGAATCAGGTCTTCGCAGGCCTCCGGCGCATCCGAAAGACCGACCCGGTGGGTGATCAGCGGTTCGACCAGCATACCGCCGGACGCCATGAACTCCAGACACTCCTCAAGGTTTCGCCCGGTCGTCCACTGCATGAAGACGGGCGGATAATCCCTGCCGTGTTCCCATGCCTCATCGTGGTATCCGGGTCCCGTACGGGCCGCGCTCCGCACGTCCAGGTTACCCAGGCTCGATGCGAATACGTGCTCGATCTTCGCCCCGCCGACGATTGTGATCCGGCCCATCTGGTGTGTGTCCGGCGCCCGCTTCATCATCGCCACCAGGGTCTTGAAAGCCTCGGTGCCGTCCCCGCCGAAGGCCACTATGCCGGCATCCATACCGTATCCGCGCGTAAAGTCCCCTGACGCCTCAACGGGATCTTCCTCGCCCACGTTCACGCTCCGGCTCACGCCCGTCTTCTCCGCCACCGACAGTCGCATCGGCAGCCTGTCCAGCGCAAGCGTGTGACAGCCTGCCAACCGCGCCCACTGGCAGGAGAACTGTCCCACGGGGCCGAGTCCCACGACCGCGACGAATTCGCCAAGCGTCAACTCAGCCCGGCGGACGGCATTCAACGCGGTCGCGACCAGATGAATGGCCGACGCATCCTCAAAGTGAACGGCGTCGGGCATCGGGACGGCCATATTCCTGGGAACGCAGGCGTGGGTCGCGTGGAGCGCGTAACCGCCGCCCATGCACGCCACCCGGGTCCCCGTCGTGATATCTTCACACCCTTCTCCATGACCGATTACCACGCCGGAATTGGAATACCCGAAGGGACGCGGCGGTGCGCTTCCGGGATTCTTACGGGTCCTCGCCACGGCGCCCAGTTCCGTACCCGGACTCACAAAACTCGCTCGGACCTCAACCAGGACCTGTCCGGGTCCAGGCCGTGGAATCGGTTCCTCGATCATGACAATCCGACCGGCGCCGTCTTTGGCTGCTACCTTGCGCAAACCTTGTGGCATACCATTTCTCCTTTTGTGTACGGGACCTCTCTCCCCGGCTCTCTCTCCCGCGGGAGAGGGAAGAGATTGCCTGCCGTATCGGTTCTCCTCTTGGGCTGCGGGCAAGTCGGAAGAACAGACCGGCAAAGGCTTCTTCTCCCGTCTACCCGGGTTTTCTCGCCTCTACCTTCTCCCCGCATTCAGGACTCCTGTGGCCGATTTTCCGGTAACATCGCCTCAAATTGAGTCAATACACATGGATGCGGTGGCCCTGCGGCATGAACCAGACAGCATCCAGCACGAGTCCCAGCGCGATCGCGAATATATACCCGATGAGCAGGCCGATAAAAAACGGACGAGAGCGCCGATAGAACGCGGCGCCGAAAAACCTCAGCAGAATCGCCTTCAGGCTCCACGCCAGAAAAATCGTAAATCCCGTCAGATGCGAAAGGGCGGAGCCGGAAAGCGCGAAGCCAATGGGATGAAACGGCCACCACGTAAACCGGTACCGCATGAACGTGATTGCCGCCATGGCAACCGCACCGACGATGAAGAACACATACTCGCTGGACTGCATCGGTTTGGGCGAGATGATGTCGCTGACGGCACCCTGGAAACCGCTGTGTCCGGCCCGCGTCACCAGCCAGTTCGGCTCGAAGTTGTACCCGCCAACGGTGTATCCGAGCCAGACGACGTACAGCGTGGATGCCACCAGCCCCACCAGAAACGCGGCGCATACCGCCCAGAACAACCGTCTCTTGTTGCCTGAGATGAAGTCGCCCAACCGGTTGGCATGCATACCGAAAGTGAATATGGTTCCTTTGAAGTGGCTCAATGCCACCGCGGTCGGATAGAATAAGGCGTGGGTCGCCGCCGGAATACCGCCAGCCCCTCCGAACGCAGCCTGTACAAGATTTCGGGCCGACGTGGGCGAACTCAGAAAAACCAGCCCTGAATCCGCAAGGATCTTGCCCATCGCCAGATAGACGAGAAACATGGTCGGAATGGTCAGCGCGATCACGCCGGTATCCATCCCGGCGTTCCAGAGCCAGGCGACGGCGTAACAGCATGCGATTCCAAGGCCGAGAAACGCCCCGCGGTAGGAGATGAGTTCGCGACTGTCGTCTATATGCTTGCTTTGCGGTCTAAGCGCTTTCAAAAAAGCGTCCTTGAGATGACGCCTCGAAATCAGCACCCAGAAGACCGCCAGGCACACGAATGCGCCGGTGGTCTGCCATGTGTACGGGCCGGCGGACCGGTAGGAATGCCAGGACGGCATGCCCAGCCGGGTCAGGATACCCGATTCCACCACGAAAAAGAGGTCGAAAAACCAGAGACTGAACAGGACTTCCAGGCTGGCAAAATACGCGAAGCAGATCACGAACGTATTGAAAGAAATCCACAGCGCGGGAAAGTCGCGCGCCAGGGGAAGGTACCATCCCGGCGTCATGCGAAAACTCGGAAATGCGGGATAGAACCAGCCGATCATGTTCCAGCAATAGATGAAGGCGCTGACCGAGAATCCGGCCCAGAACATCCGGCCCTGCATCAATTCCGGAAGCAGCCGCTTCCCGGAGCCTCCCTGCGAAGCGATTTCCACGATCGGCTCCATCGCCGGAAAGACGAGCTTTTCGTATTCCGACCACTGGCGGTGGATGATGATCGACGCACAGAAACAGGCGAATGCCACCGCCGCAATAAAGGTAAACCACCAGAACAGCGGCCCGGCCCAGCTTTCCCATGGCACGGCGGCGTCGGGAGGCAATCCGTTGTAAAACCAGCTCATTTCCCCTTTTCTGTTCTGGGGAAAGATAAATTCCGGAAGATAGGGATGCAGGAACTCCGACCAGCGGTTCTCGGGTGTGGCGAAATAGTACGGGGACACGATCACACCCACCAGATATCCGCTCACGCCGTACGTGGGCCCAAGCGAACTCACGAATCCCATGGTGAAAACCGTAAGCCACTCTGTTCGCGAAAACACAAAGGGCCTTCCGAATCGAAAGGCCAGTACTGAACAGACAACCATGGACAGCATGGTCAGTATCAGGTTGCCCATTGGCATATGGCTGTACGCCATCAATGAGCCATGAACAAGATAGAGTACGGTGTTGGCCAGAAGACTGACCGCCACGGCCAGACACAGTCCGAACGCGATCGATCGAAGCGTGACGCCCCGGTCGGCTGCCGCCACGGACGTTTCGGGATCCGGTTGTGCGGCCCGTGTAACCGCCGCACCGCTTTCAGGCATGGATCAGCCCTCGACTTGCGTGAAAGGAAATACCGCCCGCCATCGCGCTAATACCATTTGTGGAGCGTGTGCCCCTGTTTTCCGAAGAATACGGCGTCCACGATCAACCCGAGCGTTGTAACCAGGATATATGCCGTCAGCGCACCGATGAAGAACGGACGCGACTTCCTGTAGAATCCGGCGCCGACCAGCTTTAACAGAATGAACTTCACCAGCCACGCCAGAAACAGCGTGAAACTCGTCAGCCGCGTCAGCCACGCGCCCGAGATGGCGAATCCCACCGGATGGACCGGCCACCAGCTGAGGCGGTATCTCAGCAGATTCAACGCCATCATGGCGATAAAGCCGGCCAGGAAGAACCAGTAGTCCTCCACTTCGGTCGGCTCGGGCGAGAGAATATCGTTCACGCCCCGCTGATAGCCCCCCACGCCCGCGCGAATGATCAGCCAGTTTGGCTGGAAGTTGTACCCGCCGATCGTATATCCCAGCCAGACCGTAAACAGCGTGGACCCCACGACACCCACGACAAACGCGCCGAAAACGCCGCCGAAGAACCCCCTGTGCCCGCCGGTAAGAAAGTCTCCCAGCCGATTCAGGTGCATCCCCAGAGAAAACGTGTACGCGCGAAAGTGGTTGATGGATACCGACGCAGGGTACATGACCGCGTGGGTGGCGGCGGGAACGGCCCTGGCGCCGCCGAGCGCCGCCGCCGCCAGCTCCCATCCCCTGGTCGCCGATCCAATATATATGTGCCCCGTCTCGGCCAGTATTTTAGCCACGCCGAAATAGATCAGGAACATGGTGGGAATCAGGAGACAGATAATCTTGAGGTCCATTCCCGCCTGGGACAGCCAGGCGACCGTATAAGCCGTGGAGATGCCCAGCCAGATAAACGCCCCACGATAGGATATCAGTTCCCGACGGTCGTCGATGGGGCTGCGATCGGGCCGGAGCGCCTTGCGAAACGCCTGCCAGAGATGCGTCCGGGATACCAGCAGCCACCAGACGGCAATTCCGACGAAGGCGCCCGCCGTCTGCCAGCCGTAGCGACCCGTCATATAGTGAGGTGAAATCGCCTCGACGCCGAGCCGGTTGAGGAATCCGCCCTCGAAAATGAAGACCAGGTCAAAAAACCAGAGACTGAACAACACCTCGAGGCTGGCGAAATAGGAAAAACAGATGACGACCGTGCTTACGAAAATCCACTGCGGCGGGAAGGCCTGCCCCAGCGGTATCCAGGTCCCCCTCGCCGTTGGAAAAACGGGGAAACCCGGTTTGAACCACCCGATGATATTCCAACTGAACACAAAAAAGACGATGCCGAATCCCGTCCAGAACGCCTTGCCGGTCATGAATTCGGGGAGCCAGCTTCTGCCCTTGCCTGCGTTTGCCGCTATCTCCACGATGGGTTCCATCGCGGGAAACACGATCTTCTCGTTCTCGGACCACTGCCTGTGGATGATCACCGACGCGCACAGACACGCAAGCGCGACCGCACAGACGAACGTAAACCACCAGAACAGGGGCATCGTCCAGGCTTCCCACGGAATGGGGGCGCCATGGGGCAACCCGTCGTAAAACCAGGTCATTGCCCCGTCCTTGTTGGTTGGGATCATCCATTCCGGGAGGTACGGATGCAGGAATTCGGCCCAGCGGTTTTCGGGTGTGGCGAAATAATAGGGTGTCACGATGACACCCACGAGATAGCCGCTAACGCCGTAGGTGGGCCCCAGCGAAGCGATAAACCCCATTGCGAAGACCGTGATCCATTCGCTGGGTGAAAACACGAACCTTCGGCCGAACACTTTTGCCAGCGCCGCACAGAGCAGGATCGACAGCAGCCAGACAATCAGGTTGCCCATTGGCATATGGCTGTACGCCATAAATGATGAGTGGAGAATATACCGTACGACGTTTCCCAGAACGCTGATGACGAGGGACAGACACAGCCCGAAAATCAGCGCCCGTACAGTCGTTCCCCTGTCTTCGACTGCGACGTCCACGGGACTTCTCGCCAGCCGGGCCAGACCCCGTGAGGAAATCCTGTCCGGTTCAGCCATCGATGCTCCTTCAAACCCCATCATTACAGTGGATCTTCAACTGCAACGGCAATCGCAGTCACATCGCCACGATCGTCCTCATTCGTCTCGCCGTTTCGATCTGCGCCTCGCGATTTCCCGAAACCTCGTGTACGACCGGAGAACCATATCCGATGGCGCGCAGTTCGGCCATGACCGCGGGCCAATCGGTATCTCCGTCCAGGAGATCCACGAATCGGTGTTCGCTGCGGCTGAAATCCTTGAAATGCACGCGTACGATGCGACTCCCAAGACCGCGAATCCAGTGTTCCGGATAGCCGTAGGCCATCATGTTCGCGGTGTCGAGATAGGTTCCCACCCGGGGACTTCCCACGGCGTCCACAAACGCCGCCATCTCCCGCGGGCTCAAGAGGAACTTGTTCCAGACATTCTCGATGCCCACGGACACGGCCTTCTCCTCGGCCAGGGGCGCCAGGTCCCGGAGCGCGCCCAGCATCAGGTCCCAGGCCTGTTCATAGGTTCCTTCGGCAGTGAGCTGGCCGGGGTGCAACAGCACAGCGTCGGTTCCCAGAACATGCGCGATTTCAATGGACCGGGCGAGACACCGGACGCCCTGCTCGCGGTGATTCGAATGCAGGCTGAGGAAGTTTCCCCGATCCGCATATTGCGCTATCGAACTGCCGATTTCGAGTCCGGCGGCTTCGCACTTCCGGCGTGTCGACCGTATTTCGTCGTCGCTCATATTCACATCCGGATCGCCGCCTTCGCTGAACACGAGCTCCAGCGCCTCGTATCCGGCTGTCCCGCACAGCTCCAGCGTTTCGTCCAGCGAAAACCGGCCCAGAATGATCTGCGTTACACCAATTTTCATGTTCTTCTCCTCGTGATGAACCCGTGCCCGGTCTTCCGAGACGCGCGACGCGGTTCTCCTTCCGGCAGCCTATGTGTGGGGCGTCTTCCACGAAATCAGGGCGTTCCCGATTGTTTCCGTCATTTCTCTTACGTCGGCGCAATGGGACTCGATGCTGTCGGGGACGGCCTGAAGAAACGTCCGGATCGTACCCGCATGCTCGCTCACGTACCTGTCGCCATATACGTTGAGCTCCGGCTCTCGAGGGTCGATCAGTACCCGCCGGTTCTCGAGCGGCGGGGTGTGATAATTCTCCGTGATCGACGCCTCGATGACGGCGCCTTTTTCTCGCAGATGACGGGGCAGGGCCTCCTTGTCGTGCATTCCGATACTCCGGGTGAATCCCGCCCGGGTGAAGTGGGCATGCACCTCGATCGCGGCATCCGGCCGGGTGTCCAGCAGGTACTTCCAGAGTGCCTCGGTTTCCCTGGCCGCGCCCCTGCCCTCAACGAGGTTGTTGATCCCGAACTTGGGCACCTCCCCGACCGCGTTTGTCACGCTGTGGCCCACGAAGACGCCATCCGGATTCATCATCGGCAAGAGGCAGAACTGCACATTCTCCAGAAGCCGTTGCGCCCGCGCCGATGGAATGGTCAACCAGTGGGCGACGTGCATGATCCCCCACGAAACCGGCTCACAGGACTGCATGGTCGCATCCACAAGAAGCTTCAGTTCGCGCGGCGGCGACTCGAGAACCGGAAGGGGCCGACCCTGCGCGGACGTCCCGATCTCCCGGTATGTCCAGACGTCTGAACTTTCCGCCAGCCGGCGCGCCTTCTCCAGTACCGCATCCGGTGTCTCATACGGCGCCGAGGCGATTCGAACGGCTTCCCCCGGTCGAACGTCAACCTGCGCGTCCATATACTCGTGTTCGCGATAGTCCGTGTCTTCCGGCGGCAGCCAGGCCCAACCACTATCTTCCCGCCACACCCACCACGGCGGGTACATATAATTCGAGCCCTTTCGGCTCAGCAGAAACCGGAGCTTCGCGCGCCGCGGGGCATCGCCCGTGTTGCGTACGCGCACATGGGCCATGTACTCCTTTGGGACACCCGCCCCGTCGAACAACTCATCCAGCAGGTCCTGAAACCACCGTGGAATCTCCTCGGGCTGGTAGCCGATCTCATAGCGGCCGTCGGTCGTGATACGCATCTCACCCGCGCTGCCGCACGGAAACTCGTCATCGATCTCAATGCCGGCATCCTCGAGTCTCATCGTTCACTCCACCTCCTGGCTTCCCGCGTTGACGCCCAATCCCCGGCGATAGGCTTCCAGCGTCATCAGATCATCCGGAAGCACGTTGCCCAGATTCACCTCCGGACCGTACCGGTCGACGAGGGTCCGCCGCATCCGGTGGACGTCGTGCGGATGCACGCCCTCTATCCATGGTCCCGGCAATTCGAACATGACTTTATCCAGACCGGCCGCCTCCACGGCCTGCTCAACCTGCCGCGCCGTGCCGGCATCCTCGTCCACCAGTTCCGCCGCCTCCAGCAGAACGACATGGGACCCCGCATCGAGACACGCCTTCACGTCGTCGGCCATGGGGATGCCCGCATCCAGCCCCTCCTTCTGCCCCACTTCGCCCAGCACCGTCAGCCCGTGGACTTCCACCGCCTCACGGATCATCTTCAACTTCCATCTGTGCGTTACCGCGGCGAGATTGTCCGACACTTCCACCCAACGATACCCTGCTTCCGCCACGGCGGGAAGATACAGGTGGGCCGTGCCGTGCACCTCGGCATACTCCAGGTACTGCCCTCCCGGAAACGGTTCGATACGATGCTTCAGATAGTCCCTGATTTTCGCTTTGAGCAATTCGCCGGCCAGCAGCCTCGAAATCCCAACGGCCACCTTTGCGAAATCAAAAAAGGGGGCCGCGGTCTCTATAAGATCAGACTGCGCCCCCGACCCAAGACCCCAGTCCACCACCATGGTCAACCCCACATCCCGGGGTTTTCGCGACCGACGGCGGCCGTCCAGCCCACCAAAGACGTGTTCGTCGTTCAAAATGCGCACCCTCCTCCCCGGTGTTCGGTTCCGGCATTGGCAAGACCGGTTTTCGTCAGCCGCAGCCCGACGGCGCATCCAAGGGTGCCCGGCGCGCGGCGGCGATCAGTCACATTCCTTCCGAAAGACCAGATCCGCGCCATCGCGCCGCTCGAATACGGCTTTGCAGCGTCCGGTCAGGCCCCCGCACCTGAAGTCGCCGTCCCGCCCCGCGTCGTAGAGGGAATCGGCGCCGGCATAGAAATCCACAAGCCCATTGAAGCTGATTCTGATTCCGGACGCCCGCCCCCGCCTGTCGCCGACGCGTTCGAAGGCCACATCCGGTACGTCTCCCGCAAACGGATAGAGAACTGAAAAAAACTCGGCGCGCCCGCCACCCGGCTCGATCCGGGCCGGCAGCCGGAAATACGGGATGTAGACCCAGCCCGGCCCCCCTTTCGGCGGGTACCCGCGACCGGTCCAGTCCTGTTTCCGGAACCCGCCGCAGAGGCCGCGGGAAGCGGCCATGGGCGTGGTTCCAATATCCTCGGAACACCACAACAGACGCTGTTTCCCGCTGCCGTTGCTGAAACACACCCTGCCTGCCGCCTGCGACTCGACCTCGCCATAGACGTGCAAGAGCCAATCCAGTTCGAATCCGTTCGCTTCGGCGCGAAGCTCGTCGTGGATGAGGAAATATCCGTGCCGGGGATGAACGATCGTACGCCGGTGCACCAGGCCTTCATAGCCCTCGTCGTGGAACGCACAGACCATATCGACGTCGTCATCGGTATGCCAGAACACGAGTTGACCGGTGCATTCGTTCTGACTCCCGTGATTCGCCAGCACGGTATTGTGCGAAATGGTCTGCTTGTGCCAGGTGTACTGTTCCGGAAAGATGGAATAATGCGGCGAATTCGACGCATCCGGAATCCAGTGGTGCCCGTTGGCGAACATAACGAAGCTCAGCTTGTCAGGGTGTCCGTGCCCGCCTCCGTGCGGCCCGAAATCAAGAATCAGATACGCGTCGTCTTTCGACCATCCGTCCCGCATCACCGCCAAGCCTGCGTCGGGCAACATCACAGAGGTATAGGGAGGGTCTTCCTGCGGGACCGGCCTTAACTCCACGCCGGGCATGGAAGGCGCGATTCCTGAATCCCCTGCCATCCGCAACAGATCCCCGCGGCCGATCAGGTACAGCGGGACCCGGAGTTCCGGATAGTCCGTGAGCAGATGGCCGTCGTTTCCGTTGGAGTCGTTGATGGAGGGCACTTCCCCGAAGGGCGTAAGCGTCTTGCACAGCGCCTCCAACACGTACGCCAGCGATTTACCGTGATACGCCTTCGACCAGACCGGATCCCCGATCAGATGTTTGCCCAGCGCGTACCTGCACATGCCCCTGATCATATAAACCGAGTGCGAAGGCGAACATTCCCACCAGTATCCGTCGTCCAGAAAGGGTTCGAAACAGGACCCGTATCGCTCGTCGGCCAGCTTCAACCAGCGACCGACCTCTGGGAAATCCTCCAGATAGTAAGCCAGAAAGACCATCTCGGCCAGCGAACACGACGCCCAGTTTTCCCGTGCCTCGAAACGGTCCCGCATCGCCAGGTACTGGAACTCACCCAGGTCCAGCAGAAAGAAGAGAAAACGCATGCGGTCGCGCAACTCAAGGAGCGGCAAAGCGACGAGCATGTCGTACGACGCCATCATCTCCCTGAGGTTGTACGCCGGATCCTGAAAGGTGACGGCCTTCCAGGCTATTCCTGTAAACCGAAACGACTGGTACCTGTCGTAATGGTCCAGATTCGCCAGCAGTACCTCCCGCGCCTTCAACGCAAATCGCAGGTCGCCGGTCCGTGCAAAAGCGCCCGCGCACCCCTGAAGCATCGTCCGTCTCGCGGAATCCTTTTCGTTGACCGCCCGCCCGGTCTCTTGCCCGTTGTAGAGACGCTTCGGAATCGGCGCCCAGGCGGGGACCTCGACATCCAGAAGAGAAGGGTCCGGCGTCTCATGGTTGCGTTTCGACAGATCGCCCGACGTGGACCCCAGCCTCGGCGTGTCCCGATTCAGAAATGCCTGAATGTATGACGGAAGCCGGTCCGCCGCGTACGCTTCCACCCCGTACAGGGCGACCTCCTCACCCGGGTTTGCCCTTCTGCCGTGCAGGTCTTCACTGACAGAACGTGCAATCCGGACGCGCAGCCCGTCCGTCCGGACGTCGTCGAGCAAATGGAGCTTCACCCTGGGCCCGATGACGACGTTGTTTCGAATCGAATCCTGCACCTGCCACCTGTGGGACCGGCGAACGGCGAGATCGTAATCCGCGGGCATCGCCTTCCATCTCAGCACCACCACCCGGCACACGACGGATCCGTCAAACCGGACGTCGAACCCGCATTCTCCGGACACCTGCGACCAGTTTACGGCGGTTTCGATGTTCCCGTCCCACAGGCACGCGAGGTTGGGCGGGGCGGATCCGATGATCTTCACTCGACCCGTGTGAAACAGGTTCTTATTCCGCATCAGCCGGCATCCCCAGTCATTCAATTACGGGTATGAGTCGCGATACACCAAAAACAGACCTCTGGAACGCGGATCCGGGGGTCTGTTTTCTATCGACAAAGCGCATCATGCGTTGCGACCTCAAGATAATTGCACGGTCAGGACGAAACAAACACTTTTCCTGTACCCTCGGCAATACGGGATACGCGCCGTACTCGTACGACCGGTATCAGGTCCAGGCCATGGTACACTAGAATTCGATGCCTTCACGCGCCGGTACCCCCCTGGCGTAATAGTGTTTGACTTTGCGCATCTCCGTCACCAGGTCTGCGCGTTCAACAAGCGCGTCCCAGACCTTGTGGCCTGACAGCACCAGTTCGCACCGGCGTTCCTCGTCGTACAGATCGAGCAGGCCCATCACGTCCTCCGGCCGCAGCAGACCATAGGCGACCGCTGCGAGAATCTCGTCCAGAATCAGCAGATCCTGAGCGCCCTTCCGAAGCAGCCGGCGGGCGGTTTCGAGTCCGCGCCGCGCTTCCTCAATGTCCCGGGGCTCCGCCCCGAATCGAAACGAGCCGTCCGGCATCATTCGTTCACATCCGGTCGGATGCAACTCGATCCCGTCAATCCGCCTCAGGACGTGGCGTTCGGAATAGTGCTCTGTCTCTCCGTCGTACCCCTTGTCGAACTGCACCAGGGCTACCTTCCTCCCGGCCCCGGCCGCACGGATTGACAGCCCGACGCAACATGTCGTCTTGCCCTTGCCGTAACCGTAATAGACGTGAGCCTGATGAACGCGTTCTTCACCGTGCGCCGGTGGTATGACTCGTGGTCCCGATGGTGTTCGTCTCTGCTTTGCCATCCGTATGTCGCCTCTTGCCGAAATTTGAAATTGAATCCGGTACCCTTCCCCCGGGCGCCTGGTTCTGGCGAATTCGATACTTATCAATTATCTTTTACGTATGGGAACCTCTGCAGATCGGGCCGCCGCGTCATCCGGCTTACGCGCGACGACGTCACTCGATGACGCATTCGCCTATTGCGAAGCCCTTACGCGCAGTCACTATGAAAACTTCCCGGTGGGATCCCGTATGATTCCCGCCGGGATACGGCCCCACGTGTACAGCATCTATGCCTTCGCGCGTACCGCCGACGACCTTGCGGACGAACCCGGCCTGGCTCCGGCCGAACGCACGCAGCGGCTGGATGAGTGGGATGCGAGACTCGCGTCCTGCACGGTCGCGCCGGAAGGCCCCATACTGACCGCCCTCGGAGAAACGATCCGATCGCGGCATATACCCCGCCGGCATCTGCACGATCTGCTCCACGCATTCAAGATGGACGTCGTCACGCAGCGGCACAGGACTTTCAACCATCTGCTGTCCTATTGCAGGTATTCCGCTGCTCCGGTGGGGCGCCTCATTCTGCACCTGTTTTCCTACACGGACGAGCGCCGCAGATTGCTTTCCGATCGGATCTGTACGGCGCTACAACTGGCCAACTTCTGGCAGGACATTGCAATTGACTATTCCCGAGGTCGTATCTACCTGCCCCAGGACGATATGGACCGTTTCGACGTTACGGAGGACGACCTGGCACACGGCCGCGCTACCGACGGCTTCAGGTCATTATTGGCCTGCGAAATCGAACGAACGAGGATGCTCTTTCGACGGGGCGCCGAACTGCCGGATCTGGTCTCCGGCCGCCTCAAATACGAACTTCGACTCACCTGGCTGGGCGGGATGCGAATTCTGGACAAGCTCCTTACGGGCGGATGCGACGTATTCAACTGTCGTCCGAAAATTGAAAAACGGGAACTTCCAGGCCTGTTCTTCCGAGCCCTCTTCAGGAACCCGCGTGTTCGCGACAGTTCCAGCATCCGTACCCTATGAACATCAGATCCTACACAGCGGCGCTCGTACGAAACGCGCGCAGCAACTTTTACTACGCGTTCGTTTTTCTGCCGCGGTCCAAGCGTGACGCCATTTTCGCCGCGTACGCCTTCAGCCGGCACACCGACGACCTGGTCGACGACGCGGCATCGCCGGAAGCCGCCACCCGAAATCTCGCGAAGTGGCGCGCCGAAACCCACGCCTGCTTCGACGGCAGGCCAAAGCACCCGATTACCGTAAACCTGCACAAAGCGCTCAAGCGCTTCAAGATACCGAAAGAACACTTTCTCAAGCTGATAGACGGCGTGGAGATGGACCTGGTGAAAAACCGCTACCAGACCTTCGGCGATCTGTACGAGTACTGTTACCGCGTCGCCTCCATTGTCGGCCTGATATGCATTGAGATCTTCGGCTACACCAGGCGGGCATCCCGGGATTACGCCGTCAATCTGGGGATTGCACTGCAACTTACGAACATCCTCCGGGACATCAAGACCGATGCAAAGAGAGACCGTATCTATCTCCCGCTGGAAGACCTGCAGCGTTTCAACTACACCGAAGAAGACCTCTTCAACGGAATCGCCACATCCAGGTTCCGGAAGCTGATGCGATTCCAGTGCAATCGGGCGCGGAGCTACTACAGGAAAGCGGCGCAATGCCTGCCAAGAGAGGATCGCCAGAGCCTGTTTGCGGCCGAAATCATGGGTTGTATCTACAGTCGTCTTCTCAGCCGCATCGAAGCCGTTAATTACAACGTGTACCATCATCCGATTCGTGTAAACAACCTGAAAAAGCTGGGCATCGCGCTTGGGTTCTGCCTTCGTAACCGGGTTGGAATACGGGAGAAGCCGCCGTGAGCCGCGTGATCATAATCGGCGGCGGATTTGCGGGTCTCGCCGCGGGCGTTCGCCTTGCGGAACGGGGCGCGTGCGTCGTCAACCTGTTTGAGCGCAGGAAACATCTGGGCGGGCGGGCGTATTCATTTGCCGATCGAGCGACGGGCGATACCGTAGACAACGGCCAGCACCTCTTCATGAAATGTTATCTCCAGACCAGGGAGTTCCTGGAGACCATTGGCACGGGGGACCGCCTGCGGTTTCAGGAAGAGTTCCGTCTGGATTTTTTACATCCCGAGCTGGGCCATTCTGCCCTCAGGTTTCCCGGATTGCTGCCGCCCCCCCTCAATCTGCTGGCCGGCTTCATGCGATACAGACCGGTCAACCTTGGGGACGTCATGGGGCTGAGGCGCGTCAGGACGGCCCTGGCGGCGTCGTTGCCATGCGGGATCACGGTTCATGAATGGCTGGAGGAATGCAGACAGTCTCCAGCCATCCGGCAGGCATTCTGGGACCCGCTCTGCATCTCCGCGCTGAATCAACATCCCGATTCCGCCCCGGCCCGGCACCTGGCTTCCGTCCTGAAACTCGCCTTTCTCGGGCACGCCGACTCAACCCTGATGGGCTATCCCGGCGTGGGGCTCAGCGCGATGTACACGGACGCGGCAAGGAACTTCATCCACCGGCACGGAGGCACATGCCACGTCGGCGAAGCGGCCACGGAGCTGCGCGTTGCCGAAAACGGCAAGATACGGATCCGACTCAGGTCCGGCGCGGCTGTGACGGCCGATGCCGCCATCTGCGCGATCACGCCGCCGGCACTGTCTCGCCTGCTGCCGGAGGGGCTTGACAATCTCAAGATTCGCTTGAAATCCTTCTATCCTTCCCCGATCCTGTCCGTTAACCTCTGGTTTCGGGCGCCCGTCCTGAACCGGCCTTTCGTCGGCCTCCTGAATGGTCGTATGGACTGGATATTCAATAAGCCGATGCTGTACAACGGTCGTGACAAAGCATCACCCGGACATGTAACGATGGTTGCCAGCGCCGCCGACGGTCTGGTGGACCAGCATGAGGAAAAACTCGTGGAGATTGCGATGGGTGATATCCACAAGTTCCTGCCGGAAACCAGAAACATCCCCTTGGAACGCCATCTGGTTGTGCGGGAACGGCATGCTACATTCGCACTACCAAAGGGTCATTCTCCCCCGCCGAACCGTACGGCCGCGCCGGGACTCTATATCGCAGGAGACTGGACCGACACCGGCCTCCCGGCCACGGTTGAGAGCGCCGTGGAAAGCGGATACCGGGCGGCGGCGCACACTCTGGAATACCTGAAAGCAAGACGCGTTCACGTCTAACCGACCCTGAAGTTCGCTATCCCCTGTTCGATGTAGACCCGGGTCTCGATGTCTACGGCGGTGATTCCCTCGATGCAGGGATCGCCCTCTGCATCCACCGCGGCCAGCGGCAGTCCGTCGATCTGGTAGAAGTCCTCCCCGTCGTAAGCCTGCGCGGTCAGTTCCGGATCCGCGCCGGTACGCGCGCTGAACCGGTCGTAGAAATCACCGGGAGCCATTGCGTAGAGATTGGCGCCAGTGCCGACGTACTCGCCCGTATCGGGGTGACGGCTGAACCCGCACCGCGTGAGGAAGTCCGCATGGGCGTTCAGGTTACCCATCACCACGACTGTATCCTCTTCCTCAAGAATGAAACTCTGGAATCTCCCGATCTCTCGCCTCTTCATTGGCCGGGTACCTCCTTTCGTGCACCGGTGACGACCCTCCGCCGTGCCGGTGGATCATTTCGTTTTCCCACGGCAACTCCCGGCGTCCGCCCCGGTGAAAATCCGGCACGGAACGCATGCCCCCGGGTCAAACGGATCATCGGCCGACCGTGTGGTCCGCCGCGCCCATGGCCTCGATATATTTCAACCCCGTCCCGGTATTGAACAGCACCACCCGCTCCCCGGAAGAGACCCGCCCGTCTCCCACGAGTTCTTTCAGCCCGGCAAGCGTCGCCGCGCCTTCAGGCGCCGGGAAAATGCCAGTCAACGAGGCCATTTCGTCGACGCAGGCCAGCAAGGCGCCGTCGGTAACGGCAATAGCCGTGCCGCGGCTTTCCCTGATGGCTCCAAGCATAAGAAAATCACCCACGGCGCCAGGCACCCGGAGTCCCGATGCAACGGTTTCGGCGTTTTCCCAGAACTCGGCCGATTCGGCGCCCGTTTCATACGCCCTGACAACAGGCGCGCAGCCCTCCGCTTGTACAGCCACCATTCGGGGTCTCGCGGAGCCGATCCACCCCATTTCTTCCATCTCGTCGAACGCTTTCCACATTCCGATCAGGCCGGTACCGCCGCCGGTCGGGTAGAGTACGACGTCCGGCAACTCCCAGTTAAACTGTTCGGCGAGTTCGTATCCCATCGTCTTCTTTCCTTCCACCCGGTACGGCTCCTTGAGTGTCGAGACGTCGAACCAGCCCTCAGCGACTCTTCGATCGGCCACCATCTTCCCGCAATCCGTAATCAGACCGTCCACGAGCGTCAGGCGCGCACCCAGACGCTGGCACTCCACCATGTTTGCCTCGGGAGCATCGGTTGGCATGAAAATGTACGCCTCCATCCCGGCCCTCGCCGCGTACGCCGCCGTTGCCCCGCCGGCATTCCCGGCCGACGGGATGGCCACGGCATCCGCTCCCAATTCCACGGCCCTGGATATCGCAGCCGACAACCCACGCGCCTTGAACGATCCTGTGGGATTGACACCCTCATCCTTGACGAAGAGGTCCGGGACGCCGACCCGCGCCCCCAGTGCGCCCGCCTTCAGCAACGGCGTAAATCCCTCACCCAGGCTGATCCGGTGTGCAGCCCGTTCGACGGGCAGCACTTCCTCGTACCGCCACATCGTCGGCTCCCGTTCCGGTAGATTCTCTTTACTGAGGGCATTCGACGCTTTCTCCAGATCGTACCGGGCGAAGAGCGGCGCCTCGCAGCAGGCGCTCAGATTCCAAAGTCTCCGTTTGTCGTGGCTTCGGCCGCAGCGGGTGCATATGAGGTCCACCAGGTATCCCATCCATCCTCCTGTTAACCTTGATTCATCATTTTTCGGGGATGTTCATTCGAATATGTGCGAGTTAATAAAGGCGATTCAACTGCTGATTAACAGGATACACCAGGACACTGGACGTGAACGGATAAAATGTCCTTCCTGACGACCATTTCAGTCCGTTTTGAAGGGTTTCGTCGCGGTGCCGCGTTGCGGCTTTTGCAGTATTGAGGTTAATGACGGCAAACAGGTCGGCGCTGTGCGCCCCTCGCGCCTCATAACCGCCACTTTTTCGCTCGCGCTCGGGAGCTCACCGGTAATTTTAAAACAACTTCCCAGGAAGTCAAGCGCCGGCGCGGGTTGGGTCCGGGGCGTCGCCAAACGTGCATTCCCGCACAAGGACGCCCTCACCCTCCGTGAAGTCCATAGTCCCTGATCTTCCTCCGGAGCGTGGGACGCGACACGCCCAGGATCTCGCAAGCCATGCCCCGGTTCCAGCCTGTAGCATTCAGAACCTGCTCAATGTGCCGGCGTTCCACGTCCGACAGGGACAGCGATTCGTCATTGTCGGGTGACTCGCCCGAGATCAGATCCTTCAGGTGATTACGCTGGATCGTACATCCCCGGCAATGAAGCGCCGCCCTCACAAGAACATTCTGCAGTTCTCTGACGTTTCCCGGCCACGGATGGTCCATCAGCCTGTGCATGGCCTCCTGAGAAACGCCACCCAGGCTCCGGCCGGTACGGTGCCGGATCTCGCCAAGCGTGCGCCGCACAAGCAAGGGAATGTCCGCAAGGCGGTCACGCAGCGGCGGCAAATGGACGGTCACCTCGCTCAGCCGGTAATAGAGATCCGCCCTGAACGTACCGTTCGCCACCTGATTTTCCAGATCGGCATTCGTGGCCGCAACAACCCGCACATCCGGGCGGATCGATTCCTGGCCGCCGACGCGACGGAATTCAACCTGGTCCAGCACGCGAAGCAACTTGGCCTGAAAACCCGGAAGCGCGTCGCCGATTTCATCCAGAAAAAGCGTGCCGTGGTTCGCCTGTTCGAAATACCCCGCACGCCGCCCCGCCGCACCCGTGAAGGCGCCTCGCTCGTGCCCGAACAGTTCACTCTCCGTGAGGGTTTCCATAACCGCCACACAATTGACGGCCACGAAAGCCCCGGGCCTTCGCGACGCACGATGGATTTCCCTGGCCATCAACTCCTTTCCGGTTCCGCTTTCGCCGCAGACCAGTACCGTGGCCGAAGTACCGGCGACCGCGGCAACCGTCTTTAACGCCTCAACCATTTTCTGGGAACGTCCCACAACCATTTCGCCGCCGGCGTCCGGGACGGGTCCGGCCGGGCCCGTCTCTGTCGGCGGCGGTTCCCGCTCGTTGCGCAACCGGTACAGCAATCCGTCCAGGGTGGGATCATCAACGGGCTTGGAAAGACAGTCAAAAGCGCCACCCGAGATGGCCGTGTAAACCTTGTCGGGAGAAAACCCCTCGCTCACCATAACCACCGGCGTATGGCGGTGCGCTTCTTCAAGTACCGGAAATCCGCTCCCGTCCGGGAGTTCGGCCTCGGCAAACACACATGCGGGACGGCCGCGCCTGTAAAGTCTCAAACCCTCGCGGGCGGTCCCCGCACACGCGACGCTCACGCCGCGCCGCGTCAAACGGTCCTTCATTTCCCTCCGGAATCGACTGTCGCCATCCAACAGAAGCACGCGCTGCATAGACCATCCTCCGTTTCGTGACCCGTACACCACCGATGAACTCCTGGTGGTTATGCAGTCCGCGTGCCGGACAGACGCGCTCAGCAAACGAAAAACCGCAAGTACCGTGTTTACAGGAACCAGTACCCATCGTTCTCATGACACGAACACGGCCGATCTCGAACGACTGTCGGGCAATACAGGACAGATCACACGGAGACCGTCGTGCGCCGTGCGTCAATGGCCCAACCAGGAGAAGCCGTCTCAAGGACGGAAAGCCGGACGTGGGCCCCGACCCCGGCGCTTCCCTCTAACAAGAAACAGCAGAGCGCAATCCGTTACGGCGCTCTGCTGTATATATACCCTTTTTTATCGAAGAGAATCCTACGGCACCGAAACAACGACCGGATCCGACGGACGACTGATGTCCTCTCCTCTAACGGAAACCACGTGATAGATGTACGTGCTGCCGGATTCGACGTTGGCGTCGATATACTTGTTGTCTCTCAGCTGGTATGACACGGTCTCGAAAACGTCGCTGGATCGCGCGCCCACCCGCTGACGATTCACACGGAATTGCGTGATGCCGGGAGGCGCCCTCCAGGTAACGATCACGACGGTGCCTTCCTCCGGCAGATTTCGCACGACCGCGGCGACATTGGTCGGCCTGCCAATTCTGCTGTCCGGTCCGGTCTGCAGCGACACGGTACTCGATGCCGGGCCCTCGTTTCCATTGGCGTCGATCGCTCGCACCTGGTAACTGTACGTTGTGGATGGCTCCAGGTCTTTGTCCACGTAGTTCAGCGTGGTAGAGTCCACAGTCGCCAGCCACTCGAACCCGGCTGATCCTGACGCTTCCGACCTGTAGATCCTGTACTGATGAAGGCCTGTCTGCTCGGATCCGTCCTCATCGGTCGTGGAAGCGCGCCAACTCAGTTCGATGTCCGTATTCCCCGACAACTTCGCGTACAGGAATTCGGGAGGAGCGGGCGCCAGGTCGTCGTCCATTACGGTTGCCAATACGAAATCTGACAATCTGCTGTTCAGCCCGCCCGAGCCCAATGCACGCACGCGGTACGCATAGGTCTTGCCCCCGACCAGAGGCGAATCCACATAGGCCGGCCACGGGGTGATGAACGTAGAAAACAGGTCTGGCCGGAGCGGGTCGCTGTAACGCAACACTTCGTACCCGCTCAGCTGCTGCTCCTGGTTCGGCGCCCATGCCAGCGAGATTTTCGCCTTGCCGGCAATCGCAGTAACCCGTTCAGGCGTGGCAAGACCGGGGGTGCTGACGGAAAGGGGCGCGGAACGCGGTCCGCCATTCTTCTCGAAGTCGACCGCGTTCAAGGTGTAATAATAAAGGGTAAGCGGCTCCACCGTTGTGTCCCGGAAATGGGTCTGCGTGCCTGGAACCTGCGCCACCTCCACGAATGAATTGGCCGTCTCTTTCGATCGGAAGATCCGGTAGTGGGAAAGCCCTGTCAGTTCGTCGCCCCCGTCATCCTTTGTGGGAGGCGCCCAATTGAGTTGTACAACGCCGGCATCTTCATCGTCCAGACTCACGCTCAAGTCTGACGGCGCGGCCGGCGGCGATTCATCCGGTTCGGCCTGTCCGTCGACAAAGGGCGACGCTTCGCCCGCGACAATTCCGCGGTCGGGATCATGTACAACCGTCTGAATCCGGTAGAAATAAACAACGTCGACCTGTACATCTGTATCCATATAAACGGTCTGGGCCGTTGTATACGGACGATTCGACGATACCGGCTCGAACGGCGCCTGGGTGGACGTTGAACGAAGCACCAGATATCCCAGGAGGTTGTCTTCGTTCGACGGATTCCAATGCAACTCGATCTTGCCAACCTTGCTTACGGTCCGCAAGCCGCCCGGTGGAAGGACCCCGGTTTCCGGCGCGCTCACCGACGCGGAACGGGAACGCGCGCTTTCGTTGTTGAACCGGTCGATTGCGGAAACCTGATAGAAATACCGGAAATCCGGATCCAGCTGCGTGGTATCCGTAAATGTCGTCCGCGTGGCCGGAACCGTAGCAATCTGTACGTACGAGTCTTCGGTGTCTTTTGCCCTGAAGACCCGGTAGCCCTCCAGTCCGGTCAGATCCAGGTTGTCTGCGTCCGTTTTCGGCGCGTCCCAGACAAGCGCTATGTGATCGGTGTTTTCGTTTCTGACTGCGGAAAGATTGACGGGGGAAGCCGGCGGCCTCTTGTCCTCGTGTACCTCGGCGCTGACAAAGGCGGACCTTTCGCTGGATTGTCCGTTCACATCCACGGTGGTGAGCCGGTAGAAATAAACCTTTGAACCCGAAACGTCCATCGTGGAGTCGACAAAGACCGTGCGGCCGGTGGTTACATTCGAATCGTTCGACTCGCCGCGCAGCCGGGTATAATCGCCCGTGGCCGACGTGGCGCGCCAGACGCCGTACCCTGCAAGTTCGTTGATTTTTACGGCGTCCCAGGTCAGCAGGATTCGGCCGATGTCTCCCTGCGCACGTATGTTTCCGGGGGGTTGGAGCGCCCCGCCTCCGGGAAAATTCGGATCGACCGGGTTTTCCCGCTCACGACCGCAACGCCCCGCCCCGGCGAGGACAATGACCAGCATACCCCACACCCCGAGTCGGACCGGGCTGAATTTCCGACGCGCCATAAACCTCTCCTTCATGCACAAGAACTGCTGATATATACGGCCCGCCGGCAGACCAGCCCGGCCGCCGCGACTAAAAATGTCTCTTGACTGCGAATTTGACCATTCTCTTGTTGACGTCGCTCGTCATGTCCAATTTGAGCTTCTTCTTCTGACGAATCTTCGCGGAGCCCTCGTCCACGCCGCTTGAGAGAATCAGACGCAACCCGCTGGCAAGCAGAACGATAGAGAGCCCGACACTCATTTTGCTCTTGGTATCGTATTCGCCCGTACGGTCGAACAGACGCTCCGCCTCATCGGAAGTTCGAGCAAGTTTGTAGTCGTCGTAGATCCTGTTTGCGTCCCGGCGGAAATCAACGGCCTTCTTGGCCATGAACGCGCTTCCGCCCAGAAAGAGTACGCCGAACGTTCGACGGGACGTAAAGAAAGACTTCGCCTGAACCGGTTCGGCGGTCAGTCCAACCGCAACTGCAACAAGGAACCATAGGGTCTGTGGAAACCGCTTACGCATCGTCGGACTCCTGCAAATCGAACACCGTTCTCCCGTCAGTAAACTTAGACAACATGAAACGTCCAAAAGTTTCGCGGATTCTCCTCACACGCGAATTCCTTTCCGGAGATGCCGCGACCCCGGGGGCCGTTCGACGGATGCCTGAAATTCGATAGAGCCTGGAAATGATTTCATTGCGGAAGGAAGGTGCCGCAGAAAGGCGGTGACCATGGAGGAAAAACCCGGAAAAGTATAACAAAACAGGTGACGGAAGGCAACCGGAAAACGCCATGCCGCATTCGCCTAACCTTGATTCGTAAGTCTTCGGGGACGTTAATTCGATTATGTGATTGTAAATAAAGGCGATTCAACTGCTGATTACCAGGATACACCAGGTCACTGGACGTGAAGGGAAAAAACGTCTTTCTTTACGTCGATAACGACCTATTTCGGAGGGTTTTATCGCGTCGCCGCGTTGCTGTTTTTTCGGATTGAGGCTAATCATAGATACGATCTTCTTCGGTCTTTTCCCACGTGCGTTGTTGCCGCACGATGCACGTGTCCGTCAGTTTGTCGTGAAACGCCTGTCTTCGCGGGTCCCAGATCATCCAGAACGTGCTGACGCCCAGCGTCAGCACGAATAGCACACACTGCCCCCAGAACCGTATCAGCGCCCGCTTCACACCGACGGATTCCCCCGTCGTCCGGACAAGCCTGATGCCGACCTCACGCATTCCCGGCGTACTGCCCGTTCGCCCCCAGGCCGGTACCATGAATAGCGCCCTGAAATTCAGGAATCCCAGGGTAACCAGACCCACCTGAATCCACCGTTCCCGGTTCCCCCAGGCCGCCGGGTCGCCGGCAAGCAGTCCGGCGGCGAACTGTCGCAGCGGAGATGGACCCCGGCGGGCGGAGACGGCGGCGGGCGGCGGCTCGTCGCTTCCGAGGCTCGAGACAAGTTGAATTGCCGACCACCCTGCCAGAAATAGCGCGCCCAGAATCAGGAGATGAATGAAGAGATCGATCAGGCTTGCCCAGAGACGCCGGGACACGCCCGCGGGCACCGCCTTTTCCGGGGCCCTCCGTTCGGATCGGCGCTCCGGACCCGCACGCCGCCGCCCGATCTCCTCGAGCAGCTTCCTGGCCCGCAACGGAAATTCCCCACGGTCCACCTGGGCGGACATGTCTTCCAGTTCTGACAGCGAACTGGACCGGATGCGGTCCTCGTAGGCGATTTCCTCCGGGCCCCTTTCGTCACCGGTTGCCATATCCTCTCCAGCAGACCCCCCGGAGACCAACGCTCACTCCTTGCGGTCGACGAGCGAATAGAGCGTGGGTATCAAGACCAGCGTGACCAGGGTCGAAATCACCAGGCCGCCAATTACGGTGATCGCCATCGGGGCGCGGATTTCCGCGCCCTGACCCACGGGGAAGACGACGTTCAGGGCCCCCATGATTGAATCCGGCGCTCCGCCGGGCAGCAGGTTGGCCAGGCCGGATTCCACGCTTGCCACGAAAGGCCTGAAATCGAAGATGCCGAGGGCCATGGGCAACAGACCCAACACCGTTGTGGACGTGGTCATCAGAATGGGACGCAGCCGTACCTGGCATGCGCGCTCGATGGCCTCCCGCTTCCCCATTCCATGCTCCCTGCGCAGGGCATTGATGTAGTCAATTAAAACAATCGCGTTATTTACGACGATTCCCGCGAGCATAATCAGCCCGATCAGCACGACCACGCTCACCGTCTGACCTGTAACCAGCAACATCCAGACCACGCCGACGAGGCCGAACGGAATCGAGAACATGATGACAAATGGATGGACCAGGGACTCGAACTGGGAAGCCATCACCAGGTACACCAGGAAGACCGCCAGCAGGATGGCCAGCCGCATACTCTCGAACGACCGTTCGCGCTCCTCGTTCTGACCGCCGATTTTGACATGATAGTCAGGAGGATAGACTATATCCCGAATCAAGGACTCGATGTCGGCCACCGCCTCGCTCAGACTCCGTCCCTCGAGGTTTGCGGAGACGACTGCGACGCGCTCCTGGTCCGTCCGCAGGATCTCGGCAGGACCCATTTCGACGGACAGGTCGGCAACCACCTCGAGGGGGATGGGAGCCGACGCACCCGGCGGACTCACAATCAGACGTTTGAGATCGTCCACGGTCGCACGGTGCCGCTCGTCCGCACGCACGCGAATATCCACCTTCCTGTCGCCCCGGGCGAACTCCGTGGCCACCTCGCCCTGGATCTTGTTCCTCACGAGCCTGCCAATCTCGCTGATGCTTGTCCCCATCTGCGCCACCCATTTCCGATTGAACCGGATCTGCACCTCCGGATTGCCACCCTCCGCGCTTGTTTTTACGTCGACAAGGCCGGGGAGGTTCTCGAGCCGGCCCGCAAGTTCGTCGGAAAGCGTCCGCAACGTGCCGAGGTTATATCCCGATATCTCAACCTCGATGGGCGTCCGTGAGGAAAAAAACGACGGGCGGGCGAATTTGCTCTCCGCGGCCGGCATCCCCCGGAACGCACTCCTCAGCCGTTCCATCACGGCGTCTTCCCGCTCCCGTATGATACCGTCTTTCAACGCCACGTGGATCTGGCCGACGTTCTCGCGCTCCTCTCCGGCCGAACCGTCGGACGACCCGCTCAGGCCCACGGTACTGTAAACCAGTTCCACCTCCGGCTGAGCCTGGACAATCCGTTCCATGCCGCGTATCGCCCGTTCGGTGGCGACCAGAGGGGTACCCACCGGCATGGTCACGGAGATGCTGAATTCGCCCTGGCTCATCTCCGGAATCAACTCGCTGCCGAGAAACCCTGCGAGCAATCCTGACACCCCGGCAAGCGACAGCGCGACAATGAGCACCACCGCGCGATGACCCAGCGCCCAGCCGATCACCCGGGGATACAGCCGGTACGCACTCCCCAATATCCGGTCGAAGAGCCAGAAAACCGGGTTCAGCAGGGAGATCACCACTTTCCCCAGCGCCCTGCCCACGCGCAGAAAAGTGCGGAATACGGTCGCGAGACCCGGATTGACGTCCGGGCGCGGGCGGCCGTGGGCGGTTCCCGACGCCGGGTCATTCCGGCCGAAATCGATCGACGCCAGCATGGGGATCAGGGTGAGCGCCACCAGTAGAGAGGCGACCAGCGAA
Source organism: Candidatus Latescibacterota bacterium (assembly GCA_965116875.1). Lineage (GTDB taxonomy): Bacteria > Latescibacterota > UBA2968 > UBA2968 > JAAXHE01. Next base: position 4,424,343 of record OZ220733.1, on the reverse strand, counting down.
TACGTGACGGTCAGCGCCTGGTCCCGGAACAACTGGCCGGCGATTCCTTCCACGAAGACGATGGGCACGAAGACGCAGATCGTAGTCAGGGTGGATGCAACGACCGCTTTCCCGACTTCACCGGCTCCCTTGACCGTCGCCTCCCGGGACGCCAGACCCTCCTCCCGGTACCGCTGAACGCTTTCGAGCACGACAATAGAATTGTCCACCAGCATGCCGATGCCCAGCGCCAACCCGCCGAGGGACATGATATTCAGGCTGACGTCCGAACTGAACATCAACAGAAAGGTGCATACGACGGAAATCGGGATGGAAAGGCTGATGATCGCCGTGCTTCCGGGATTACCCAGGAACAGATAAAGCACCACCACCGCCAGGATCCCGCCAAGAATTGCAGTATTGAGCACCTCACCGACAGATGCCCTGATGAACGTCGCCTGGCTGAAAACCACCTCGATTCGGGTGCCCGCGGGCACCGCGCCCGCCTCTTTCCTGAATCGTTCCAGCGCTGTGGAAACCCGCGCGGCCACGGTCACTGTATTGGCGTCGCCCTCCTTGTACACCGCCAGTTCCACACTTTCGCGCCCGTTCATTCTGTTGATGACTTTCCGTTCCTTGTGCCCCCGAAACACGCGGCCCACGTCGGCAAGCGTAATCGCGGCCTCCTGGCGTTCGCCCACAACGATGTCCCGAATCTCCTCGACCGAACGGAACTCGTTCACCGTGCGCACAACATATTCCGCCTCGCCATCCTTAAGCTGTCCGCCGGTCAGATTCACGTTCTCCTGTCCCAGGCGCGCCACGACCTGTTGTACCGGGATGCGCAGCGCCGCCAGCCTGGGTTCATCAATTTCAATGTGTATTTCCTCTTCCAACCCTCCGTTCACGCGCGCCGCGGCGACCCCCTCGAGGCTTTCCAGGTCCAGTTTGATGTGCTCCTCGGCCAACAGCCGAAGCGCGACCAGGCTTTCGGGCCCGTACAGCCCGATCCGCATGATCGGGTCCAGTGACGGATCGAAACGCAAGAGGACCGGTTTTTCCGCTCCCTGGGGAAGCTGCAACCGGTCCAGTTTTTCCCTCACGTCCAGGGATGCGAAGTCCATGTCCGTACCCCAGGAAAACTCCACGATCACCTCGGACACGCCGGGGCGGGACGTGGAACTCACCCGGACGACATTCGTCACCACCCCGATTGCCCCCTCCACCGGCTCCGTCACCAGGCGCTCCATTTCCGACGGCGCCGTGCCTTCGTATTCCGTCCGCACCGTGAGCGTGGGATACGTGATGTCGGGCAGCAGATTGATCGCGAGCCTGCGGAACGCAACCAGACCGAAGATCACGGCCGCGACGACAAACATCGTAACCGTAACCCGTCGGCGCGTCGAAAACTCGATCAGCTTCATTGCGGTCTCCCGCCTCTTGCCGGAAGGATGCCCTGCCGCCGCATCTCACCCATGAACGCGCGCCACTTTTCACCGCTTGTCGCGAGGTCCGGGTCTTTCTTCACGCGTGCGTCGTAGGCCTTTTTCAGATCGGGAAACCGGGCGAACATCCTCTCCTTCATTGCATTCAGCTGACCGCTATCACCCCCCGCAGGCCGCCCGCTTTCGCGCCCTCCGCCCGGCGCGGCGCCGGCCGCGGCCGTTTCCGGAACCCCTTCGCCGACAAGCCGCACGGCAGTGCCCGGGCGCAGGCCGTCGTAACCGACGGTGATGACCCGCTCGCCTTCGGCCAGGCCCTTCAGAATCTCCAGGTGCTCATTGTCCGCAAACCCCATACCGACCTTCCTGCGAACCGCCTTTCCTCCACCCTGCTCCCCGTCCGGCTCATATACGAACACGTGATTTCCTTCCCCCTCCAGGACGAGCGCTTTCTTGGGTATTACCAGCGTGTTCCTGTGGACCTCGGTAATGATGTGTACGGATGCGAACATGCCGGGCCGGAGGATTCCGTTTCCGCCGCCTGGAATCTGGATGGTGACTTTGATGGTCCCGCTTTCCGGATCCACAACGGGGCTGATCATCTTCACGACGCCGCGGAACAGCCGGCCCGGATCGGACTCCACCGAGACCTTCGCGCCCTGGCCGATCGCGACTTTGCCCATATTCTTCTCCGGGATCCTGATGCGCGCCAGCAGCGGGTCGAAGTCCGCCACCGAAAACACGGCCTGATTCGCGGTGACCATGTTGCCGACCTCCACGCTTCGAATGGTCACCGTGCCGGCAAGCGGCGAAACGATGGAGGTATAACTCAGGTTCAGCTTCGCCTGCTCCAGTTCGGTCTGCGCCCGGTCCATCTGCCCCCTGGAATTCTCATACATCTCGTTGCTGAGAAGTTCCCGCTTGAACAGTTTTTCGTCTCTCTCGTAAGCGCGGCGCGCGTCCTGGTAGGCCACCTCCATGCGTCTGACCTGCAGCGCCGGCTCCGTGGAATCCAGACGCGCCAGCACCGCGCCCGGGCTTACGCGGTCACCCTCTTCTCTGTGGATTGCCACGACCTGTCCCGACGTCCTGGAACGCACCTCGACCCACTGAAACGCCTCCAGCGTCGTATTGGCCAGAATTGAACTCGAAATATCGCGACGACTCACCGGTTCCACCTTCACGGGTACCGCCGCGCCCCGTCGCTGCCCGCCACGGCGTGACGGTCCTCTCTCATCCTCCCCGCACCCCGCCAGAACCGCAATGACGCCAATGACGAACCATCGCTGAAAACTGGGCATGCCTCCTCCTGTAGAACCTGACCCGGGCAGATCGCCCAACCAAAGACGTTGCGAGAGGAAGACTCTCATCCGGGTCCGGCGGTCTCCGTTGCAATAACGAAACGCCGGATCCCGGCCCCCCGTATAATATCCAGAACGCCAACCACCTCGCCATGCGGAAGATCCCGATCGGCGCGCAGCACAAGGCCGCCGGAGGCGTTGATCTCATCGGAAGCCGCCTGCAGCCGTACCCCGAGCCCGGCACGCTCCACCGGTTGGCCGTCGTACTGGATCCCGCCATCCGGATCCACGTCCAGCACAAAACGTTTCGGCTGCTGAACCCGGTCCGCGTTTTCCATGGACGGCAGTTCCACCTTCAACGCGGACTGCTCGATGAAAGACGTCGTCACAAGAAAGAATGTAAGCAGCAGGAACAGCACGTCGATCAGCGACGTGATATTGATGTACGGCCGACGTTTCGGTTTCTGATAAAACTGCATGGCGCCGCCACTATTATTCGGGTTCGCGAACCTGGAAGCCGCGTAGCTTCTTCAGAAGCGTATTGGAATATTTCTCGATCTCGAGAACAAGACTCTCCGCCTTGCTGCTGAAATAGTTGAAGAAGACCAGTGCCGGTATCGCGATAAACAACCCCGCGCCGGTTGTCAGAATCGCTTCCGCGATACCTCCCGCAAGCAGGTTGCCCTGTCCGATGCCCACTTCCGATATTTCACGAAAAACCTTGATCATCCCGAGAACGGTACCCAGAAGACCCAGCAGCGGGGAAACACTGGCAACGGTCTCCAGGATGACGATCCCCTTCTGCAACTTGCCCATTTCCTGGCGGCCCTGATCCACAATGCTCTCCTTAATCTCATCCGGAGGAAGGTGGCGGCTTTCCAGCGCCGTGCGAACAACCTGGGCGAAGGGTCCTTCGTACTGGTTGCACACGGACACCGCAAGACCGATGTCCGCCTGGCCCTTTATGTTCTCGATCACGCTGACGATCTCCCCCCGGATGATCCGGTGGCGGCGCAGACTGAACGCCCGCTCAAGCGTGATGGCCAGGGTGAGGATCGAACAAAGAGAAAGCGGATACATCATCAGACCACCCTGCTCGAACAGCTCCCATCCCATGCGGCAGCTCCGGTGTTATCGGGGATCAAGTATCAGATAGTGGAACAGGGCGGAGATATCCAGAAAGTCGTCCGGAAAATGCGCCGGCAGAGGTCGGAAATCGGCTGACAGCTCCACCGCACGAATGCTGGTATCCCGCAGGTACGGGCTGCCGTCGAAGTCGATCACCTCCAGATACGCGAGGCGGCCGTCGGGCATTATCCTGAATTTCAGCCGGGTCCGGCCCTGAATAATGCCCAGTTTCGTAAATGCGGCCGGCGGATGAATGTGGTCTCCAATATGGCGTTTGAGGTATGCCAGGTACGGCGCAAATTCCCAGTCATACGTGCTCAGTTGCAGGCCTCCCTGCTCAAGGGCGTGGCTTTGCAGGTTCTTCATGGGAATGACGCCCGGCGCGTCCGGACGTCCGAACAGTGCACGCCCGGATGGTTCCGGGGACCACGCATTCCGTTCCTTCAACTCGGACGCGAAATCCGTGAGATTCGTCTCGTCTTCCGCGTCCGTACGCCGGACGGGGTCGACGTCCGCCCGGGCATCGGCCTCGCCGCGCGCACCTCCCTCGCCCTCCAGACCGATCCCGGTCCGGGGCTCTGAGGGTGACTGCGCGAGACCGGCGGCGTAGGGAAGGTGCGATGCGGGCAGGTCCGCGTCGGCCATGTCCTTCGCCCGCGAGACCCGGTCTGACCGCAACGGTGTCTCGTCGGGCGGCTGTTCGTCCGGCGCCGTGCGGGGCAGTTCGACGAACTCGAACGACATCGGACTGAACTCGGGGACGGCCGCGTCGAGAAGCGGTTCCGGCACAAGGCTCAACAGGGGGACGTAGAAGACAAAAAACAGCAGATGTACAGCCAGCGCCGCCGCGTATGCCAGCGTATAACGATTCGCGAATAATCGTCCGATGGTTGCCATGACCGGGAATCCGCCTGGTCAACAGGTTTCCAACAGTTCGTTGACACAACGATGGGGTTAATCGGCAGCGGGTGCTTCCGTTCTCGAGAGTGCGGCACGCAGTCGCTCAAAACGCCCCTGAAACAGCGACAGCCATCCCACGTAGAAGAAACCCAGGCTGAAGAGCGCGAGAAAGGGTACCGGGAAATAGATCGCATTGTCGATCGCAAAGCCGATCACCCAGAGGAAATACAATCCAACGGCGAGTTCGACGACGGACAGGACATTCTTGTTCACCGCGTATCGCTTGCCGCGCCAGGTGTCACGGCGGTCCACGACCTGGTACTTCGGCGTGCGCGTAAATTCAGTCTGGTGCCCCGCCAGCGCTTCGAGTACCGCCCGGGCGTTGTTGAACGAGATTCCCATACCCGCGGCCAGCACGCACGGCATATATTTGATGCGGCGGATCCAGTCCGGATAGAGTTCCTTCTGCGAATAGATATAAAACCGGGATACCGCCCCGGTCGCGGAAACAAACAGAGGAAGGTCTACGAAGACAACACGAAACCACCCGAGTTCGAGACGGGCGAGTACGGCAGGAAAGATCAAAGCGGCCAGCATAGCCATCAGCAGATAAGCGAAATTGCCGCTGAGATGGATCAGCGCTTCGAGCTTTACGCGCCACCGCAATTTCGCACGCAGGACGCGCCCGATCAGCTTGCGGGCGGTCTGCGCCGAGCCCTTGGACCAGCGGAACTGCTGTGTCTTCCACGCATTCATCTCAACCGGCAATTCCGCCGGCGCAGCCAGGTCATCCAGAAACAGAAACCGCCACCCCGCCAGTTGCGCACGATAGCTCAGGTCCAGGTCTTCCGTCAGCGTGTCGTTCTCCCATCCACCGGCATCGTCGATGCACGTTCTGCGCCATATTCCCGCCGTGCCGTTAAAATTGAAGAAAAACCCGGATCTGCTGCGGGCGCCGTGTTCCATGACGAAATGCCCGTCGAGGAAAATAGCCTGTACCTGCGTCAGCAGTGAATAGTCCCGGTTCAGGTGCTCCCACCTGGCCTGCACCAGACCCACTCCCTCATCGGTAAAATAGTGGATCGTCTTTTTGAGGAATTCTCTGGGCGGCAGAAAATCGGCGTCGAATACGGCCACGTACTCGCCGCCGGCAACTCGCAGGCCCTCACCAAGAGCGCCGGCTTTATAGCCCGTGCGGTCCGTTCGATGCAGGCAGACGATATTGTGTCCGGCCGCTCTCAATTCCGCCACGCAGCGCCTGGCCACCTCGGTGGTCTCGTCCGTTGAATCGTCAAGGACCTGGATTTCCAGGCGGTCCCGCGGATAGTCGAAGTCCGCCACCGCCCGGATCAGACGTTCCACAACGTACAGTTCGTTGTAGACCGGCAACTGTACCGTCACGCGCGGCAATTCCTCGAACCGGCCGGCCGGGGCGGGACGCTTGCGCCGATTCTTGTAATACAATCGCACCATCACGTGCCGGTGCAGACTGAAGATCAGCAACAGACCAAGGGTAACGCCATACAGGATCAGCAATGCCGACTGTAGCCAGTCGATCAGCAATTCAATCTCCATCAACCCTCCACCACTCGGTTCCTCCTCAGGACCACAAAGGTTCAACACAAAAATAAGCAATTCCGGATGCTGAAATCAAGCCCAAAGCACTCGCGCGGGGCCGGAGGGAGGCACCCGAACCCGCCTGATCTCCAGCCGGGTCCGCCGGCCTGCCGGCGCACCGGATTGCCCGCCAAACCGGCGATTTTCGCACACGGTCTCGGGAAATCCGTCTGTTTCTGTTGACAAACGACGGTCCGGAAGCATATATTTCTCTGCTCTTCATCGCGCGCATCAACCAGCCGAGGTTCATCGGGTTCGACCGGCCGGGGAAACCCCCGGAGGCAACCTGGAACCAAGTTCAAGGAGTGAATATCAGATGTCTGACCAGGACCAGTTCTACCCCGACTACAAGATACCTGCCGAAAGTGATTCGGACGTTGGCAGCAAATCAGGCAGTCTGCTCGACGGCGATTTCGAATTTCCCCTCGAAACCCACTGCTGCGTTACCGGACAGGAAGTCAAACACAGCTTCTGCCGGTATCCCGACCCGGAACTGGGCACGATGATGGTGATGTCTCACGAGACCATGCTCCGGTTTTCCCGACCCGGAGAAAGCCTGTCTGAAAAATTCGATCGCGTGCTCCGACTTCGGCGAGAGCACGAGGCGGACCGGCAGGAGTAGTCCTCGCGCTTCGCTACCAGTCCGTTGATAAAGTCGCTCTGCAGGCGAGGCCGGATGGACTTTTTCAACGGGCTGCTACCCTCAGAAACAGCTCACATGCCTTTATCGCATTCGGCCGGCAGCCGGATGAAGTACCACGCCGCCCCGGCCGTTCTCTACCGGCGAGTCCGGATTCCGGACGCGCTCCTCACGCACCGCGGGTTCGAGTGCCGGAATCTGTGCTTTGGCGGGGATCTCCGGCTGGGCGATCTCACGGGAGACGGGCGCGCCGATCTGCTGGTCTACCGCTGCGATCAGGCGAGTGAACTCAAACCCTGTTTTCTGGGCGCCTTTACCCTCGACGGTGACATTCTCTGGAGTGACGGCGGAGGCGGCGTACAACCCCTTCGTCCGTGTTCCGTGTCGATCCATGACATTGACGCCGACGGCAGGAGCGAGGTCATCTGCTTCTTCCATCGCCCCGACGGCGCCACCGCCAAAGAGTCCCTCGAGGATGTAACGGTCCAGATCCGTGACGGCGCGACCGGTGCGCTGAAGCTGGAGTCCCGACCGGAGATTCTCAAGGCATGCAAAGGCTGGGGCGCCAACTGGTTTCATCAGCGCCTGTTGATTGCCAACCTGAGAGGCACAGCCGCTGCCCGGGATATCGTCGTCAAGCTGGGTGATCGGGTCCTTGCGTTCGACCAGAACCTGGACCTTCTGTGGGACTACGTCATCCCGTGGAACGAATACGGCCGCTGCTCCGCGTACATTCCCGCCGTGGGCGACCTGACCGGCGACGGGCGTGACGAGGTCCTGGGCGGGTACTTCATTCTGGATTCGGACGGCGCGCCCCGCTGGGAATGCCAGCTTGCGCCCAATATGGACTCCGTCTGCATCCAGCCGTGGGACAACGGACGAATGCGCGCCATCTGTTCAGGCGGCGGTCACGTACTGGACGAAAACGGCAGGACCGTTCTGGCGTTGGGCGAAGGTACGGTCCCGCACGGACAGGAAGTCAGGGTGGCCGCCTTTTTGCCGGACGAACCTGCGCCTCAAATGGCCATCCGGTATCTCGGGCACCATCCCGACGTTCTTCTGGCGGATAACGGCGGAAAGATCGTACGGCGATTCCGACTCAACCGGTCGCCGAACGAAACAGGGATGGAAACGGTTTACTGGAACGGATTCGACTCGCCCGCAATGCTGTACAACGGCGGGATTCTCTTTCACGGCAATGGCGATCCCGCGGTGGTCCTTCCGGACCTGCCGCCTCCGACCGGTCCTGAGAAAATGGGCTGGTATCACGCCGTACCCGCCAACCTGTGCGGCGACGATCGCGAGGACCTGCTGGTGTACAACCCCTGGTCGGACGCCGTCTACATCTACACGCCCGCGCCGTTCGACCCGACCGCCTACTCCGGCTATCGTGCCGGCCCCCGTCAGTACAATGCCCGCCTGATGGACTGAATCGGCCCGGAAGCTGACCTCCCGGGCCGATTGTCGACGGCGTTCCCGCCCGTCTGACGCAACTCTTCTCTGTCGAATTCACCCGTGTCCAAATCCGCGGAGAAACGGAACGGCCTTCCCCCCGGGGAGACGGGTCCGGGATGCATCCAGGGACCCGAAGCGGCATCGGACCGTCAGTCCAGAAAACCCTCGATCACCTGCTTATCCGCGTCGATCATCGGATGATTCGCGTTTTCGAGCGGCAGCGTCACGAATTCGCCGGTCTGCGCCGACTGGTACGCCGCCGTCGTCATTTCGGCAACCGCAAGACCGTCCGTGACGCCCATCACGGGTTCCCGATCCTCTTCAATACAGTCAATCAACTCCTGCACGCACGCCTCCGACTGCGGCAGGGGCGACGCCGGCAAGTCTGAAGGCACGCCATTCACCAGCATTTTATCGGGCTCAGCGTGGATCCATCGGCCCTGCGCGGTCACATCCACCGCGTTCGCCGGCGGACCTTCCTCCTCGAGCTTGTTGCGGCCGGTCACCAGCGTTGCGACGAGTTCTCCGTAGTCGCACACAACCGTCGCCATGTCTTCCGTTCCGAACGCCCGGTACTCGTCCCAATAGGCATTCCGCATGCTGCTGAAGACGCGCCGGGGCAGGCCGAACAGGTGGTGCAGATAGTCCACGGCGTGACTGCCCAGATTCATCAGTTCGCCGCCGCCGTTCACGTGTACCGGCGTGGGGTAGCTCACGTATTGCATCAGGTCGCTGTCCTTGAACTGACGAACGAAGTGATGCGTATAGGACGTGATATTCGCATAGGCGCCCGAACGTATTCCCCGCGCGAGGGCCGCAAGCCCGGGCTCGAATCGAATGGGGTAGCTCAACACGATCCTGGTCCCCGAGCCTTCGGCAGCGTCGACGATCTCCCTGGCTTCCGATACGGTTCGCGCCAGCGGTTTATCCACAAGCACGTGGTTTCCGCAGGCAATCGCCTTCGCGATCAGGGTGCGCTTCAGATAGAAGTCGGTGGCGATGGATACAATCTGTACGTCCGGATCTTCCAGTACCGCGTCATAGTCCGGGCCACAGGCGACCCCGAACCGCTCCTCGAGTGGGCCGGCCTTGTCCGCCCTGTGTTCCGCAGCGGCGACGATCCGGCAGTCCCGGCGGGCTTCCAGAATCGGGCCATAGCTCATCTGGTGGGCACGGTTTCCCAACAATCCGACGCCGTAACTCATTCCGGTGTTCCTTTCTTGTTCAATGGCGACACAGACCGACATCCGGCATGCTCTCAGACACCGGCCGCCCCCTATCGCCAGCTCAATTCCTGCACTTCTCCGGTGCGGATCGCTTCGACAGCCCGCAGCGCGAGCGTGGTCGCCCGGACGCCGTCGTCCAGTTTCGCCGCATTCACCGGCTCTAACCCATTCAGCGACCAGTCCACGACCGCCCGCAACTGCTGTACATAGCCGTGTGCGAAGTCCGTATCGTCACATCCGGGCATGTCGTCGACGGTCAGCCGGCCTGGCTCGGCGCCCCACAGTCGAATCTCGGGGTTCCAGTGGTAATTGAAGAGGCTGGCCGTTGTTTCGCCTGCGAAGACCTGATAGGCCGCTTTTCCCATCAACGCCGGCTTGCCCACGTCCCCAATCGCGACGTTGGCGACGGCCCCGTCCGCAAACCTGAGCGTACACGCAACCGCGTCGGTGATGGGCAGCGTGGGATGGTGGTAGTTCCCGCCTGCCGCGTAAATCGAGACTACCTCGGACCCACTCAGGAAGCGGACGGCGTCGAAGCAGTGACATCCCTGGCTCAGCACGTTGCCGCCGCCGGCAACCGGGTCGTTCGCCCAGCTCTGCTCTCCCCACCTGGGATCGAAATACTGGCCGATCGTCAACCAGGGACGGGGCGCAACCTCCTTCAATTTCAGGAAGAACGGGGAGAACCGCGCCTGAAAACCCGTCATGAACCTGACGCCGGCCGCACGAACCGCCTTCTCGATCGCGGCGCAATCCTCGGCGCATATCGCCAGCGGCTTCTCACAGAAGATATCCTTGCCGGATTGGGCCGCCGCCACGCACATGGGCGCGTGGAGATGGTGGTGCGTGCAGATGAACACCACGTCGACGGCATCGTCCCGCAGCGCCCGCTCGTAATCCGTGCTGACGATGGCCGGGCCGACTTCCGCGTTCAGGGCCCCGGCGGCTTCCGGACTGGAATCGACCAGCATTCGCAGGGTTACGTCCTCGAACGCGGCCAGCAGGCGCGCGTGGGTACGCCCCATGTTTCCGCAACCGATAATGGCCGCTCCGAGTGTGCGTTCCGTCACGTCAGTTCCTCCCGTCGCCGTCGACGGTCGGCGGATTGAAGGGATCCTGTCGGGACGGATGCGTCTCGTCTGAGAGGATTCCGTACAATTCAGGCCTCCGGTCGGCCAGATGGTTTCCGTCGGTAACCGTCGCGAGATCGATGTCGTGCACCAGCACATCGGGCACGTTTGACTGAAGCTTCGCGTCCAGCTGACCCCCCGGACCTGTGATCAGCGCCACGTTGGGATGGGCGAAGCAGACGTACATCTGGTTTTCGTAAGACCGGGTGCGCATCCACCATTCGTTGTCCAGGTGCCACATTCCGTAGGTTGGAAGAAGACAGACCTCGGCGCCCTTCAACCGCAGTACACGGATGGATTCCGGCCATCGGCGATCGGCGCAGATCGCGACGCCCGCGGCGCCGAATTCCAGTTCGAACACGGGTAGGTCCGGCCCTGCGGCGAACCGGCGGTCGTGGTTCTGCAGATGGGTCTTGTAATACGTGCCCACAATCTCGCCGTTGCGGCCGGCAAGCAACGCCGCGTTGTAGAAACGGCCGTTCTTCAATTCCGTAAAACCGAACACGATGTGCGTGTCTGACGCCCCGGCGAGATCCAGAACGCGTTGGATGAATGAACTCTCCCCCACGGTCTGCGCAACGCTCCGGAACCTCGGGACATTCCAGTCGGCCTCTGTCACGGCGTATCCGTCGAGGAAACACTCCGGCGTGACGAACACGTCCAGTCCGCTGTCGCGATGCCGCGTGAACTGCTCCTCGAACACGTCCCAGTTTGCTTCAACGTCCCATTTGGCGGGCAACGCTTTCAGCAAGCCGATGCGAACGCTGCGATTCTGTAATGGCATGGGCGGTGTGTCTCCATCGGGCATCATCGCACTTCCGGGACTGAGCCCCGGCGACGAACGCCGCGCCGGGACTGCACCCTACCGCATCTGCCAGCGCATGCTCACCACGTCGCCCTGCCTGAACGTGAACCACTTGGTCCAGTCCGAATGCGATCCGCCCACGCTGACGGTGCAGTCCACGTGCAGCACGCCGCTGCCGTCTTCCACGCCATTGTTGCGGATATCCATCCGAACCGTATCCTCGCCGTATTGCGTTTTCAGGTACCGGATCGCCTTTTCTTTCATTTCGGCTTCACTCAACGGTAGCGCCATGGCTTCCTCCTTGTTCCTGCGCCGACCCTTCGACATGCTCAGGGAGCGGCTCCGGTCAGCGCTGCCTCCCGGACGCCTTCCATCCTCACGTTTTCCTCCATGTTCCGGAACTGATTCCCGTCGACCACAATCTCCTTCGCCCGCCCGCCGATGCGTATACCGGTTTTCTGCCTGCCGTCGCCGCTGTCTTCGATCCGGCAGTTGCGTATCTCGACCTGATGCGTCTCCCCGAGAACGTCCACGCCCGTACCTTCGGCCGCAAATCCGTTGTCCCGGATGCGGCAGGAGTCCAGGACGTTTCGATGGGCGCCTCTGAATTCCGACTGGGGCTCCCGAAAAAGCACGCCCACCTTGTGGTTGCGCTCGATGCTGCAGTCCCGGATCCGGTTGTCCGTATCTCTGTGCCCGATGGAAATGCCGAAGTCGAGATTGTCCGAGCAGATGCAACGCTCAGCAAGCCCGTCCGATACCCCCCAGCAGAAGAAGATGCCCTGGCTGTTGCCGGTGGATCGGCAGTCCCGGAACACCGGCCGCTGCGACCCGCTGCCCGGATGAAAACCCAGATTGGCATTCTGCTGCGACACGCAGCTCTCAAAGACGAAGTCGTCGCAGATCTGAAAGCTGAATCCGTCCCCGTTGTAGTTCCGTGCGGTTACGTTCGTGAACCGGTACCTGTGACAGCGCTGCAGGAACACCGCTCCGGAATAGTTCCCGTTTATCTCCTCGTTTTCATCGCGGTTGCCGTCGAGCACCAGGTCCTCAACCCGGACGTCGTGCACGCCTTCCTCCGCCGTCAGGATTGGAAAAACCGTTGCCAGCGTCGCGCGTTCTTCCAGCCACATGTTCTTGTAGATCCGCCTGCTCAGCGAAACCAGGTTGCCCTCCACCGCCGTAACGGTGTCTTTCACGACCTCCATCCGCCCGTCTCCGCCGCGAAACGCCCGCAGCATCACGCCGCACCCCGCACCGAACCCTTCCGGGTCCCGGACGGCCACGCGCGCCTCGTACCAGTCCGAGTCCCGCACCAGATCCGTTTTGAATCCCGGCGCCTTTTTCAGCACCGTGGCTTCACCCTCTCCCCGAACCGTCAGATTCGGATGCAGATAGAGCGCGTTGCGCATGGTGTACACCCCGGGCAAAATCCGCAGAATCCCGCCGCCAATCCGCCTCAGATAGTCCGCGCCGGCCTGAAGCGCCTTGTCGTCGGTCCCCTGCAGGTCGCCCTCGCCCTGCCCCACCCGCAGCACCATTTCCCTGCGCGCCGTCATCGGCCGGTTGGTTGAAAGTTCGTCCATAGCTTCCTCACCGATTCAATTCGCGGGAAACCCCGCGGACGATCGAGCCCGACGCCGCAAGACGGGACGGCGCCCGGTCTCCCGAGAACGCAAAATACGGCGGCGGCCGGTATGTGTCAAGCCCATGACCCGTCAACCGGCAACGGGAAGAACCACACGAGAAGGGTGACCGGCGCCGTGGAAGACTTCCTGGCGGGCGACCGCGAAGTCGGCTTCGCCGTAGTCGTCTCCGCCGGTGTTGTGATTCCGGTCGAAATTCGGAAAGTCCGAACTCGTCACGTCCAACCGGATGCGGTGGCCGGGCAGGAAGAGAACGGCCGTGGGGAGCATCCGGATCCGGTATTGACAGATTTGCCCGGGCGTCAGAGTCCGGGGACAATCGAACCCGTTCCGGAATCTGGCCCGCACGATTCCGTAGCTCACCTGATGCGCGAATCCGTCCGGATGGACGTCCATCAACTTGACGATAAAGTCCGTGTCTCTGGCGCTGGAAGCCGCGTGCAGCACCACTTCCGGTCTGCCGACCACGCGCAGCCCCGCCCGCAGGGGACGCGTCCGGTAGACAAGCACGTCCTTCCGGCCGTCCAGCCGGCTCTGATCGTACGGGGCATCCTGGCAGCTCTCGTAGAACAGCGACATCACCGGGTCGCGGGGGTCGTAATCGTACCGGTCGCAACCCGCGTCCCGGGGACGGCTCCTGACCAGCCGCCCTCCGCCCGATACGCCGTTTGCGTCACCGCCGGAGACCATGTGGAACGACACGGGCTTCGCACCGGGCACCGGCCACGCCGGCGCGGTGCGCCAACGGTTCTCTCCCATCACGAAATACCGGACGGGCGCCGTGCGCATCATTCCGTTGGGCTTGCCTTTCAGCCAGTAATCGAACCAGCGGACCATCAGTGCGTTGAAGTCGACCGCCGCCGATTTCCCGAAGTCCATTTCGCCGACCTGCCGGGGCCCCTGCGATCCATGGGACCAGGGCCCGACAACCAGCCGCTGCGCCTTTCGGGCGGCCGGCGTGCGGCCGTTCCTGCGCATGCCCGCGAAATGATCGACCGTCAGGACCAGCCTGTCGTGCCAACCCGTGACGTGCATGACCGGCACGTCCACGTCACCATGGCGCTTCTGAAAATCGAAAATATCCTTGTGATGGTGGTCCAGCCAGTAGTGCCAGATCTCCCGGCAGCCGCCGGCGTATTCCTCCGGCATGTCCTTCAGGGGCACGAACCACAGGGGCTTTTCTCTGTCCTTGCCGGCCGATTCCCCCGCCTCGGCCGGCGTGTGCGGCGGAGGCAGACCCTTGCGCCGCCGCAGGTCCGGACCCAGGGTCCGGAAAAGCCACTGCTGCACGCGTCCGGTTCGCAGCACGCCGCCCAGTTCCCAGTCCGTCAGCCGCGTGGCGTACCCGCCGTTGAACATGGCGACCAGGTGCGGCGGCCGGACGGACGCGAGTTCCCACGACGCCCAGGATGGATAGGAGATCCCGTACACCCCGACCATTCCATTCACGTACGGCAGGCAGGCCGCCCACTCGACGGTATCGAAGCCGTCCTCGGCATCCCGGTACCCGGGCATGAATTTGGGTGTGAAATCGCCCTCGGAAGCGTAACGGCCGCGCATGTCCTGGGAAATGACAACGTACCCCGCCTCCGCCAGTTGCGCGTTCGCCGCCTTACCGTACGGCGTACGCTGGACGAGCGCCGGGAACTTCCCCGGTGCGGCCGGACGGGCCACGTCGGCGCGAAGCACCACGCCGTCCCGCATCCTTGTTTCCACGTTGCGCTCGACTCGAACTTTGAATTGCTCCGACTGCGTTGCCACGGCCTTGCCCCCTGGGTCCGTCATTTATTCCAACAAAACGCGTTCCGTTTCGCCCCATGCGGTCACGGCGGCCGCAACCCCGCCCTCGACCACCTCGCCCTTGACCGCACCGTCCGGACAGTCCCCCGAAACCATAAGAACAAGAAAGCGCGCCTGTTGGCCCGCGGATGCCTCCTGCACGAAACGCGCATGGCATACCCGCGCCCTCTGTGCCGACATATCCGGCTGATAGCTCAGCGGGACCATGCTCGGACCCCAGCCCAACTCCACGCTTCGGATCGTTTCCGCCCACGCGGGCACCAACCTGACGCCGGGAGCGCCTTCGCTGGCAACCGCGCGATTGTCTGCCTCCCGCAGTTCGTCCGGGCAGCGCAACGACCAGCGAAGCGTGCGCATGGCCTCGCTCTCCGCGGCATCCAGCAGGTCGTATATCAGGAAATACCTCCTCTTTTTCAACACGACCGTGCGTTCGTGCCGGACGCCCTTCGAGCGCAGGTATCCCTCGTGCGAGACGCGTAACCGGGTCTCTTCTTCGGTATCCCGCCAGTCCATCAGCCGGCCCCAGATCCGCCGCTTGTTACCCTGTCGCCAGGGTTCCTGGTCGTCCCCGTCGATCCAGACCGTATTCTGCCCCTGCGTGCTGTAATACCAGGGCATGTAGTCCGGGTCGCTGTATGCGAACGGCGATCCGGGAGAGAGTGCTGCCGGGCGACCCTTCACCCAGGCAGAAAACGAAGCCTGCGCCCCGTAGGCGTGACCGCCTTCGGGATGTCCGAAGTCCAGCACCAGGACGTTCGCGTCCCCGTCCCACCCGTCGCGAAGTACCGCCACACCGGAGTCGGGAAACAGGCGCGAGTCCGGGGCGGGCGCATGAGCGGGCACACCGCCGGCCCTGGGTACGCACAGGTCGTTCAGTATCGTATTGCCCCACCCCACGCCGCCTTTCTGGACAGGCACCAGATCCGGATGGTACCCTCGGTTGATGTGCCACTGCAGGACGGGATTCTTGAAGAAGGCGTTTCCCGCGGCCAGAAAAGCCGGCCAGTCCTGCGCGTACACCGCCGAATTGATGGCCGGCGTGAACCCGTCCGGCGTGACGATTTCGGCGAGGAAGCGGTGCATCGCGAGAAAACGCGTCCGGAACGGCTCCGTATCGTAGAAACTCGGAAGCCCGCGGCGGGCAAGGATCGTCTGCAGCGTGGCGAACGAACGCATAACGGTTTTATGGTACTGCGTGCATATTTCCTTCTGAAATCCGTCAGGATACACCTGGTTCAGGAGCAGCACTTCCTGGATCTGCCGCGTGATTTCGAGCCAGTCTTCCGCGGACGCCCACTCCGGCAGCAGCGCGCCCACGCCGCCCAATCCCCCGCTGCCTGACGAGATGAAGTTCAGTTGCTGCTGCCATTCCACCGCGGTCTGCGAGGCCACCTGACCGTACAGATGCCGCGCCAGGCGCCAGATCATGATGGAAACGGCCCGGCAGTCTTCCGCTGTCCAGTCCGGATGGGCGCGCAGCGCGTACAACGCCTCGCCGAGCGCCTTCAGCTTCAGCCCCACGGCAAGCGTGTTCCACACCGCGTAGAATCCACCCTCCTCCTCGCCCCGCCCCATCACAAGCGCTTCGTCGCGGATATCGTCCATCTGTTCGAAGTAGCTTCGCAAACAGTCCCCAACCACGCGGACGTACTTCCCCTCGCCGGTCAACATCGCCGCCCGGATCGGCCACCTGACGAAGAACATGTAGTGTATCCCGCCCCAGTTCGACGTCCTGTCCGGATTCGCGTTCCAGTCCAGGCCGACTCCCGGTACGTAATCCACCGTACCTTCGCCGTAGATCATCTTCCCGTCGATCAGGAGATCCGACTGCTCGACCCACACGCGCGCCAGCGCCGGCCAGTGCGTACGGATGGTATCGCCGAACCGCTCCGTGTCGAAGTGCCACGTGGGCTCCGTCCTGCCGGCCAGATAGCCGTGCCACGCGCGCCATGCGGCCGCTTCGTCCGCGGGGCCGGACACGTCGTCCGGCAGGTCCAGACCTGCAACACCGCGTTTTACCTGCCCCCAGAATTCCCCGGCCACGTAAACTGGCGCTTCAGATTCACTCACGGTATCCTCCCGCGTATGTTTTTACTCCCGGTTTCGGTTCCGGACCCGCCCGGAGCATTTCTTCCCTTTCCGCCGGATTCCTTGACACCGCCCTGCGTTTTGGTTAATTTATCTGGCCGCAATCCTGAAAAAACGCGCTTCGGCCCATCGAATCGGTGCGGATGTGGCTCAACTGGATAGAGCACCTGGCTACGGACCAGGCGGTTCCGGGTTCGAATCCTGGCATCCGCACCATATGATCACGGGAAGTTGGGAGCAATTCTCAACTTCCCGTTTCTGTGTTTGTCGCTGTTCCAACCCGCAAATCCTGACGTGACGGACGTGCCTACCGATCGAAGAAATACTGCTCGGTATGGGTGTAGCCCGGTGTGAGCAGCGGGTTATCGCCCAGACCGGTTTCGGGGACGTTGCGGAAGTCGTTCTTGACCACGAATACCTGGTCAAACCCGCCGCACACGCCGATTCGCCAGAGGTTTTCCGAGTGCATCCGCACGGCCTGCTTCACGAGCGCCACCTGCTCGTCTTCGTCCATCGTGGTCATTGCCTGCTCGTAGATCTCCACGATGCGGGCGATTTCCCCGGTGGGTTTTTCTCCCGCCCTGCCGCCGCTGCTGTACCAGAGTCCGTGGAGCGGCGCCCAGTATGCCGTTGACGCCGACGGGAAGAACCACACGGGATCCATCAGCGGTCGGAATCCGCCCGACGCCGCGTATACGGAGACGTGGTGTTCGCCGGCCGTGGCGCGCGTCACCCACAGCGCCACGTCTTCGGGTTTGACGGTGGACTGGATGCCCAGCGCGGTCCACTGTGCGGCCAGCAATTCCGCCACGTCCACGTATGCCGTACCCGGCGTGAATCCCGCGATGGTGAATTTCAGCCTCTTTCCGTCGGGGCGCAGCCGGTATCCCGCGCCGTCCCGCCTGTCCAGCCCGAGCTCATCCAGAATACGGTTCGCCCGGTCCGGATCATGCGTGGCGTACAGTGTATCGGTACTGGGTACGCCATGCAATTCATCAATATACGGGACCACCTGCCTGGGTTCGGTGACGCCCATGTAGAAGAGGTCGATGATCTGACGCCTGTCGATCCCGAGCGACAGCGCCCTTCTGAACCGTCGATTCCTCAGCAGTGCCCCCATTACCGGGTCCTGGTGGGTGTAGTTCTGATTCAGATACACGGTGCCCTGCCCCGTCGTGGCCGGCTTCCAGCGAAGGACGCGGTAACCGCCGCTCTCCCGATGCTCCATCAACAGCGGGTAATTCATGAACTCGACCCGCCGGCTCTGCATATCGATCTCGCCTGCGATGGCCTTCAGCGTGACCGTCTCCGCGCTCTGTACGAGCGTCATTTCCACCCGGTCGATGTAGGGAAGCTGGTTGCCCGCCGGGTCCACTTTCCAGTAATACGGGTTGCGTTCCGCGATGAAGATGGCCGCGTCCGCTCCGGTCCTCGCCTGCCATGCGCACAGAACCGGCCGGTCCGGATTCAGAAACGCAATGCTCTTGGTATCGTACAACGCCATCCAGGTGTCGTACCCCTCGGCGACCACGACGGCGTCCAGTTTCTCCTTCGAAACGTAGCTGGGGTGGAACTGCTTGAGATAGTGTTTCGGCGGCGGACCGGCAACGATGTCCGTCCAGGAGGCCAGCCACTGCAGGATCACGCCGTTCGGCTTCACGAAACGAAACCGGATGGTATGGTCGTCCACGCGCTCGACAACGCCCAGTTCACCCGCAATCGAGAGCCAGCTCGGCTTGACGGGATTCAGGTCGTCGTTCAGGATCACGTCTTCGTACCAGAACATGTAGTCGTCAGCCGTGAACGGCGCCCCGTCGGACCAGCGAATCCCCTTTCGCAGATGGAAGGTGAATTCCCGGCCGTCTTCCGAAACCTCCCAGGCGTGGGCGAGATTGGGCTCCACCCTCGCGTAGTCCCTGGACCAGCGAAGAAGCGGATCGTAGGTCAGCCGCATCCACCCGGCCCGGTCCGGCATGCCCATGTGCACGCGACGCCAGGTCCCGCCGTACCGGCCGATCCGCTCCACGGGCCGCACCACCGCCGGCGCCTCCGGCAACCGCTCCCGCAATGGCGGTAGCGCTCCTGCCGCAACACGTTCACGAAGCATCGGCGCTTCATTCAGCGTAACGCCGGAAGCCCGCACGTCAGGTGCGACCGGCGAACACAACCACGCGAGCAGGATGACTGGATTCGCCAGGATGCCCACTTTGTGGCACCGTATGTTGTGGAAGACTCTCATGCTTCGATGCCGACCAGACTCAGCGTGTCGCTGAAATGGCAGCGGACGAAATGCGGGTCTGCATCCGCCGGTGCGACGTTGACGAGTTCCGGCGATTCCTCCCGGCACACGTCCTCCACGTACGGGCAGCGGGGGTGGAAATAACACCCTGACGGCGGATTGGCGGGATCGGCCACCTCACCCTGCAGCGGGATCTTCCGTTTCCTGTATGCCGGATCGGGCTTGGGGACGGCCGAAAGCAGCGCTTCGGTATAGGGATGTTTCGGTGTGGCGAACAACGTCTCCTCGTCTGCCAGTTCCACGATCTGCCCCACGTACATGATGGCGACCCGGTCGCTGATGTGCTCCACGACCGCCAGATCGTGGGAAATGAACAGATACGTGAGCCCCATCCGCTCCTGCAGTTCCTGGAGCAGGTTCAACACCTGCGCCTGGACCGACACGTCCAGCGCCGAAACGGGTTCATCGCCGATGATCAGCCTGGGGTTCAGCGCCAGGGCCCTGGCGACGCCGATCCGCTGGCGCTGGCCGCCGCTGAACGCATGAGGATAGCGGCGCATGAACTGCGGATCCAGACCGACGACCCTGAGCAGTTCCGCGACCCGGTCCTCCAGTTCGGCCCCACGGGAGATCCGGTTCACAACCAGCGGCTCGGCCACGATGTCGAAGACCGTCATCCTGGGATTCAGCGACGAATACGGATCCTGAAACACCATCTGCATATGTCTGCGGAACGTCCTCAACTCCCTGGGTGACAACCGGCAGACGTCGACCATCGTTCCCTCGTCCTCGAAGAGCACCTCGCCGTCCGTGGGTTCGATTGCCCGCAGAATGCTCCTGCCAACCGTTGTCTTTCCGCACCCGCTCTCGCCGATCAGGCCCAGCGTCTCCTGTTTCTTCACGGCGAAACTGACGCCGTCAACGGCCTTCACCTGCCCCACCACGCGTTTGAGAAACCCCTCGGTGATGGGGAAGTACTTCCGGAGGTTCTTCACGTCCAGGAGTACGGAATTGCTATCGGACATGGTCTTCTTTCTTCGCGGATGATTGGCTTCATGCGACGTTGCAGGCTCAGGCTTTCTAATTCTGAAGCAGGTTGGCAGGATTCTGTCGCCGGGTCGCGCGGCCAGAAACGCGCCCGATTTTGGTGCAGATCGCTGAGCCTGCGGCCGGTTCGCTTTTCGAAGGGTCGGTGAAGAACTCCATGTACGCGCCGAACGTATCGCGGAACACTGGCATTTCGACAAGCTCAATGACCACGTTTCGGCAAGCGATGGAAACGGTGAGGCCTTTATGACGTCCCGTGATTCCTTATCTGTAGATTCATCGCTTTCGTCAGGCAAATGTCGTGTGTGTCAGGCCTATCGCCTTTCATCCTGTTTATCCTGTCCACCCATGTCAGTTCGGGTCGGAATACAGGAAACAACTCACGCCGTGCTCGGAACCGATCATTGTCAACTCCGGCTCGTACCGATCGCAGACGCCGTCGATCCGGTCCGGGCAACGCGGATGAAACATGCATCCCCTGGGCAACTCGTACGGATTCGGCACCGATCCTTCGATGGACAGCAGTCCTTCCTTCGCCTTGCGTCCCAGCCTGGGGATGGATTTCAGCAGGGCGCGGGTATACGGATGTTTTGGATCGTCGAATATGGTCTCGCACCGGGCGAACTCGGCGACCCTGCCCAGGTACATCACCATCGCGTGGTCTGCCAGTTCCGCCACCACACCGAGATTGTGCGTAATCATCATAATGGAGGTATGGATTTCCTCCTGCAGCGCCTTCAGCAGATCCAGAATCTGCGCCTGCGTGGTCACGTCCAGCGCCGTGGTGGGCTCGTCGGCGATCAGCAGACGCGGCCGGCAGGACAGACTCATTGCGATCATCGCCCGCTGCCGCATGCCACCGCTCAACTGATGGGGGTAGGCGTCCACCCGCCGCTCCGGCTCCGGGATTCCGCACTTGCGCAGCATGTCGACGGCGATTTCACGCGCTTCCTTCCGGTCCGCGCTCCGATGCAGCCGGATGGCCTCCTCGATCTGGTTCCCGATGGTATGGACCGGACTCAGGCAGGTCATGGGCTCCTGGAACATCATGGCGATTTCCTTGCCGCGGATATTCCGGATCTCCCTGCCGTTCGGCCTCAGCTTCGCCAGGTCGACGACCTTCCCGTTGGCTTGCAGCAGCACTTCACCCGAGACGATCCGCCCGTTTTTGGGCAGAATCTGGAGAATGGCCTGGGCGGTCACGCTCTTGCCGCAGCCGCTTTCTCCCACCACGCCCAGCGTCTCTCCCTTCATGATCCGGAAATCCACGCCGTCCACGGCCCGCACTGTACCTTCGTCGGAGAAGAAGTGTGCGCGCAAATGGCGGACGTCGAGCAGAACCGATGGATCCATAAATCCCTTCTACCTGGAGTACGGGTCGGCCGCGTCTCTCAGCCCGTCCCCCAGAAAGTTGAATGCCAGCACCGCGACGATGACGAACGCGCCCGGCAGCAGCAGCCAGGGGAAATGCGCCACCGCGCGGATATTCATCGCGTCCTGCAACAGCACCCCCCAGCTGATGGCCGGCGAACGCAACCCCAGCCCGATGAAGCTCAGCGCCGTCTCGCCCAGGATCATCTGCGGCACCGCCAGCGTGAGCGCGGCGATGATATAACTCAGGAACGAAGGCACCATGTGTTTGGCGATGATCCGGCTCTCGCGGGCGCCGCCCAGGCGCGCGGCCATCACGAAGTCCTCTTCCCTCAACGCCAGAAACCGACCGCGCACGACCCGCGCCAGCCCGGTCCAAC
Organism: Candidatus Latescibacterota bacterium; assembly: GCA_965116875.1. Classification (GTDB taxonomy): domain Bacteria; phylum Latescibacterota; class UBA2968; order UBA2968; genus JAAXHE01. The sequence continues at coordinate 4,402,149 of OZ220733.1, read as the reverse complement.
CCACAAATGCCAGGATGATCGTAATACCGAAATAGACGCGGATGATCGGCCAGTCGGGCGGCAGCGCCGCGCTGAGCGTCATCCAGAGCGGCAGGCCCGGAATGCCCATGATGAACTCGATCAGCCGCTGGATCACGTCGTCGATTCTCCCTCCGAAATAGCCGGAGATGCCGCCCATGATCAGTCCCAGCACGAAACTGATGGCAATGCCGATCAGACCGATCGACAGGGAGATCCGCGCCCCGTAAGCGATTCGCGAAAGCAGGTCCCTGCCCATCCGGTCCGCCCCCAGCAGGAACAGGCGCTCCCCGTTGTCGAGACCGATCAGGTGGCGCTGCATGGGGATCCACCCCCACAACGTATATGGATCACCCTGGACGAAGAACCGTATCGGGAAACGTTCGGAGTGGTCTTCGTGATACGAGAGCCGGAGCGTGACGGGGTCGCGCTGCTGTACGTGCCGGTACACGAAGGGCCAGAAATGAACAGCCCCCGCGGCGTCGAAGAATCGGACCTTTTGTGGAGGCGCATGGATATATTTCGTATTCAGGCGGTGCGGATCGTGCGGCGCCACGAACTCGCAGAATCCAGCCACCAGATAAAAGAGAATCAGGACCGCGCCGGCGATCTTCGCCAGCTGATGCTTCCGGAACTTCCACCACATCAGCCGCCACTGGGAAGCCACAAGCACCTTCGCCCCGGACTCCTCGCCGGATCGCGGGCCCTGCCGGCGACGACGAAATCCGGGGAATCCGTTCTTACGCAGCTTCCCGACCACATCCCTTATCGACTTCCGCGGTAGCGGATTCTCCGAGCGTGTTCTGTCCTGCGGTTCCGTAGCGATCTTAATCGACTCCTGTTCATTCTACCGGATTACCGGATGTCTATGAGTAGCGGATTCTCGGATCCACCCAGGCGAGCAGAATATCCGAAATCAGCGTCCCGATCACGGTCAATGTACTCAGGATCAGCATGAAGCTCCCGGCCAGGTACATATCCTGATTGGTGAGTGCGCCCAGCAGAAGCGGCCCGGTGGTGGGCAGATTCAGCACGATGGACACCAGGATCTCACCGGCGATCAGCCGGGGCAGCAGCCAGCCCAGGGTGCTGAAGAAGGGATTCAGGGCGATCCTCACCGGGTATTTGAAGAGAAGCTTCAGTTCCGAAACGCCTTTCGCCCTGGCGGTGACCACATAGGGTTTGTGCAATTCATCCAGCATCTGGGCGCGGATCACGCGGATTGTTCCGGCCGTCCCCGCGGTGCCCAGAATCACCATCGGAATCCACAGGTGCGCAAGCAGGTCCAACGCCTTGCCGAACGACCAGGACGCGTCGATGTATTCCGGTGAGAAGAGCCCCACCAGTACGCTGCCGGTGGACACGAAGACGATCCACAGCGCGATCAGGGCCAGCATGAACGGCGGCGTGGCCAGCCCGAGGAAACCCAGGAACGTGAAGATGTAGTCGCCAATGGAATATTGCCGCACCGCGGAATAGATGCCGATGGGTATCGCGACCACCCAGATGAAGAGCACCGAACTCGCGCTCACCATCACCGTGAGGCTGACCCGCTCCCACAACAGCTCGCTCACCGGCCTGCCCCACAGCAGGGACATCCCGAAATCGCCCTGGGTGACGATGCCCGTTATCCACGTCCAGTACTGGACGTAGACCGGACTGCCCAGCCCGTAGCGCGCGCGGAGCGCCTCGATGACTTCCTCGCTCACCGTTTCCCCCATCGACGTGAGTTGCGCCAGGTACGACGTGAGGAAGTCTCCGGGCGGAAGCTGGATGATCAGGAACGACACGATCGAAATGGCGAAGAGCGTGGGAATCATCATCAGGATTCGCCATGCGATATATTTCAGCATCAAGCAGTCTCCGTTTCCGTCATGGCTGCGCCGGACAGACAGAGCGGTCTTTGCGCAGGTCCGCACAAAAGCTTCAAATATAACGCCAACCGACGGGGCTTACAAGATATTTCCGTGACTCGACCGTCACATTTCGGGACCCGTATGTCGACGCATCAGCGACGCAATTCACCCTTCGGCCTTGCTCGACGCCGGCTTTGTTCCTATCTTTCGCAGAGAGGTCGCGCTGGCATGATTAAGAGCAGCCTGTCATTCTGGCCGCGGCGAAGAACCTCCCGTCACTTCCATTCTGCGAAGGACGTGTTTGTGCCGCCTCTGAGGTGTCGCCACGTGAAATTCTCTCAGGGACGAACCGATGCTGCAGTAGATCCTTCGTCGGCCTGCTCTGCAAGGTAGTCTGCTCTCACGTGTAACGGATGTGTTTCGCCGACGTCGCGCGCATGCCACTTCGACCCTTCGACAATCCTTCGGCAGGCTTGCTTCGACAGGCTCAGCACAAGCAGGACAACGGCTCAGGGACCACAAGCTCAGTGCAAGTCCTCTGGATGACAGTGGGAAGCAACACGCCTGGCTATGGGCCAACGTGTCATTCAGAGCGTGAAGGGCACTTCGACATGCTCAGTGCAAGTCCTCTGGATGACAGTATCGGCGAAGGTTTGGCCGTTACATTTCGCCAATAGTTATTGCAAAACATGTCATTCTGAGCGCGCAGGCCTTTGCTGCATAACTGTACGCGCCGATGTGTGAAGGATACATTTCGCCGATGGTCATTGCAGGACATGTCATTCAGTGCGCAGCGAAGAATCTCCCGTCTTCCGGGCAGTACGTGTCCCGCAGACCTTTGGCGGATGAACTTGTGCGCGGACGCTTCGCCTGCCTGGCGGCTTTCTCAACATGGCAATCTCGGCGGATGTGTGGTGGGCGCACCGTCGTTCAATCCCATAATTCTAACATTCGATGAACCAATACTTCGTCTACATCATGACAAATCGGAGTGGAACGTTATATATTGGTGTAACCAACGATCTCAAACGACGAGTTTATGAACACAGACACACGCTCTCTGCAGGGTTCACAAGCAAGTACCGGATGAATAGGCTGGTGTACTTTGAAACAACATCTGACATACACCGAGCAATTTCGAGAGAGAAGGAACTGAAGGGTTGGAGTCGACAGAAAAAACTCGAATTGATAAATCGTGCCAATCCGGCCATGGGAGACCTTTCCATAGATTGGTAGGTGGTTTGCGGATAATTGTCAGATATGCCCACGCTTGTATTGTTCGAACTTCGTCTCATTGAGCGGAGTCGTAGCAGGAAGCGAACGTGCTGCCTCTCAGGTATCGCCACGTACAAATCGCGCTGGGACAATACCATGCCGCATTAGATCCTTCGTCGGCCTGGGGGGCCTCCTCTGGATGACAGTGGGAAGCAACGCGCCTGGCTATCGGCCAACATGTCATTCTGAGCGCGCCTGCCTTCTCAGCACAACAGTCCAGGCGAACACTTGAAGGAAGCGATTTACTAATGGCAATTGAAAGTCATGTCATTCAGAGCGGAGCGAAGAATCTCCCGTCTTCTCGATTGGACGTGGAGTACATGCCCTTCGCAGACGAACTTGTGCGCGGACCCATCGCCTGCTTTTCGGCCTTCTCTGGATGACAGTCTTGGCGGACGTGCTGCCTCGTCGGTGTCGCAACGTGCAAACCGCGTGATGATGAACCGATGCTGCAGTAGATCCTTCGTCGGCCTGCGCTGCATGGCAGGCTGTTCTCACGTGGACCGGATGTGTTTCGGCGACGTCGCGCGCAGGCCTCCTCTGGATGACAGTCTTTGCGAACGAGTGACGAAATTGACTCGCGAGCGAACCCGGAATGTCCATGAAAGTCCGGAAATCCAGAAGCATCGTCGTTTCCATTCTGATCCTGGCCCTGTCGTTTCCGGCAACCCTTGTGGGGGCCGCCGAAAGCCTTTCGAGACTGCGGGTGGACGGACACAGAATCGTCAGCGCGAAGGCAGCCGATGCGGACTTCGACGGCGGCGGGCGGGTGGACCTTTCGGACTTTCTTCTGTTTTCGGAAGCCTTCGGCACAAGCCAGGCTGAATACGACCTCGACGACAGCGGCGACGTCGACTTCGCCGACTTTCTGGCCTTTGCGGACGCATTCGGGCAGAACGTGGACGTGGTGCTGCGGGGCGTTGCCGTCATCGACCCGTACTTTCTTCACGCCGCCCGCCGCAACGGGACGGAGGCCCTTGACATTCTGGCGGACGAGTGGAACGTGAACGTCATCCGCGTGCCCATTCACCCCGACCTCTGGCAACGGTACCGGGACTATCTGCCCGCGTTCGTGGACCCGATCGTCGACTGGGGGCAGCGGCGCGGCGTCTACGTCTTTCTTGGCTGGCACGCGCACGGGAACCCGCTCACCGGGCAGACGGAACACCCCGATTGGGGGTATCGACACCCGTGGCGAGGCAATCCGTACAACCCCGACCTGTCACTGGCGATCGAGGGGCTGGACGCAATCGTCCGAAGGTACAGCGACCTGCCGCATGTCATATACGGCACGTTCAACGAACCCGCGTTTATCACCTGGGAAGAATGGCGCCCGGTCGCCGAGTCACTTGTCGACGTCATCCACGCCGTGGATCCCCGCGCGCTCGTCCTGGTTTCCGGCATCGACTGGGGATACGACCTCAGCGGCGCCCTGGACGATCCCGTGGACCGGCCCAACGTCGTGTACGAGACGCATCCGTACCCCTGGAAGGGCGAAGCGTGGAAGGGCGTACTCTTCAATCTGGATAAAACCGATGCGGTCTTCCTGGGCGAATGGGGCTACGGTCATTCGGAAGATCCCGAGAGAACCAGGCGGGAATACGCCATGCCCCTGGTCGACTTCTGCAAGACCCGGAATATTGGATGGACCGCCTGGATCTGGCACGACGAGTGGACGCCATCGATGTTGACTTCGTTCAGGACCTTCGACACGACCGACTTCGGCGACTTCGTCAAGCTGGTTCTCAACAACGGGCGATAAATCCCGTTGAAGCACGATAGTACAAAAGAGGAGCATCGAATCGTGGACCCAAATCTCCCGGATACCTCCGCCTGGGGCGACCCCGACTGGGGCATCAGGGTGCCGCCGCGCGACGACCGGGGCATTTTCCTTCCTGACTGTCTCGTGGGCAGTCCTGGCGTCGTTCCGGACCGGGCGCCTCCCAACCACGGTTTGGCGCAGCGGGGCTCGGTCGTGGACCCAAAGACCCCTAAATTCGACTTCGGCATCGTTCAGAAGACCGAGGTCTGGGCCGAGAATATCGCCGAACTGGTCGAACAGGCCAAACAGGGACAATGGAACGCCACGACGGATATCCCCTGGCGCGACCTGCCGGAACTCGAGGAAGATCTGGAACGCGCGGTCTGCCAGATCTGTACGTTCATGATCCAGAACGAATACCTGGCCCTGTACCTGCCCGCGAAGTTCATCGGGCGCATCGACCCGTGTTTTTCCGAAGTCATCCTGTTTCTTTCCAGCCAGGTGATGGACGAGGCCAGGCACGTGGAAGTCTTCACCAAGCGTGCGCTGGCCAACGGCGGCGGGCTGCAGTACGTCTCCTCGGCCACGGAGTGGTCGCTTCAAAGCCTGCTCGCCCAGGAGGACTTCACGGACGCGTCGTTCCTTCTCCACGTGCTGGGGGAAGGCACGTTCATGGAGTTACTCAGGTTTCTCGAGGAAGTGTCGCCGGACCCCGTCACGGCCCGGGTCTTCAAACTCGCCCGGCAAGACGAAGGCCGTCACGTCGGCTACGGCCTCTCGCACATCGGGTACCACGTCCAGCAGCGACCGGAAGTCATCAGCCGGCTCGCACAGGCGGCGGAGAAACGAACCGCCTTTCTGCAGCAGGTTTCGGGCGCGAGTCCCTTCGTGCTGAAGGCGATGATGACGCTCGCCGGCGGCGGGTCCTCGCCCGAACAGATCGAAAAGGGCCGCGGCCTCGTGCGAGACCTCTACAGTACGATGCACAACAAGCGCATTCAGGAACTGGTCCAGGTGGGCTTCGACGAAGAGACCGCCGCCCGTATCTCCGAACTCCACGGCAGCGGCGTCAGGAACTTCATGTAAATGTTCCGGTTGAGTGACGTCGAGGGCAGGTATCCAGCATCCCTGGTCCGCCGATCCCGAGCCGCTCACTGAGATTGCGGTCCCTGAGCTTGTCGAAGGGTCGAAGGGTCGCGCTATGGTTACATGAGAGGCTTCCATGGGCGTTCTGCATCGCTTTACGGGAGAACAGGGCAACTACGCGTGGGAAGGCGTCGAAGTCGAGACCTACGACATGGGCGGCGCGGTGGGCGGCAGCAGGCAGGTCGTCATCGGCAAGCGGGACGGCGCCGTCAACTTCGGCATGCGGTACTACGAGATCGCGCCCGGAGGACAGACTTCCTTCGACCGTCACGACCACGACCACGGCGTGTACGTCCTCAGGGGCACCGCCCGCCTGTTGATGGGATGGGAGATGTACGAAATCGGCCCGGGAGACATCGTGTACATTCCGCCGAACGAGCAGCACCAGTTCGAAAATACCGGGGACGAGCCCCTGAGTTTCCTGTGCGCCGTGCCGCCGAGAGACTGATCTCATTTCGAAAAGACAAAGCCGTTTTATTTGCCACAAAAAAAGCACAAAAGGCACAGAAGGGTTCGGTTCGAAATGTACATCGAGGCGACGCCGCGAAAAACCGGTATCCCTTGACAAAATGGGCCGATTTGGGTAGATTTCGCCCGATTTGACAAGGTGACCCCGTCGTTCAGTGGCCTAGGACACCAGGTTCTCACCCTGGAAACGGGGGTTCGACTCCCCTCGGGGTCACCATAAATAAACCGCACATAGAAACGCCCTGCTGAAAGTCGATCAGCAGGGTGTTTTCGTTTCCAGATAGACGCTCAAACGGAATACACGCGCACACATCGTCCGGTCCAGCCGATGAGCACGCGGTGGTGTGGTTTGCGTTCCCGGGAGCGAGGGCATCCTGCCCTCGCTCCGGTTACAGGTGGATCATGTCGTGATGGCGGTTGGAAGAGACGGCTTTTAACAGGTGTGTCTGCCAGTCTCATCGTCCTTCCACTGCGAATTCGACTGGTGAAAGCTCTCAATGGCCGGCAAGTGCGACGATGCATTTCCGGACACGGGAAACCGGATCACGGTTGTTCCCTTGTGAGCGGACAGGAATGTCTGCTCCACCCTGTCAAGATCGCGTTCGAGGTATCGTCTGGCCACATTGACATTCCCATAGAAAACGCAGGTCCTTGTCTTCACTTCGTTTGACAGAAGGGCGTCGCTGTACCCGTCGACTTTCGGTGACGTACATACAGACAGACTACGACGGCAACCGTTTCGTATTCAGCGGTTGTACTTGCGTCACCAATCTCAGCGATCATCAAATCTCAATTCAGCACTTGACAATTCTTGTGACAATTGTACAATTGATTATTATCGGAGGGGGCGGGAATGAACATTGTGATCGACTCTTCAGCAATTGTCGCGGTAATCGTCGCAGAACCTGAAAAAGATACAATCATTGAGGCCACATCGGGTCATGCTCTGATCGGTCCCGGATCCATACCATGGGAAATCGGAAATGCCTTCTCAGCTATGATCAGGCAGCGTCGTGTAAGCGTTTCGGATGCACAGCGGGGAATGGAGATTCTGGATGACATCCCGATTCAATACGTGAGCGTCGACATGTCGAATGTGATGTCCATTGCGGCCGCGGAGAACGTCTACGCCTACGACGCGTACTTTCTGGATTGCGCATTGAGGCATGCCGCCCCTCTATTGACGCTGGACCGAAAACTCGGCCGGTTGGCACGTACTCTTGGTGTCAATCTTGTCGACCTGGAGGTATAGTATGAACGTCTATACGTACTCGGAAGCCCGACAGAATTTCTCGAAGGTGCTGGACAGGGCCGAGTCTACCGGCAAGGTCCTGATACGCAGAAAAGACGGCAGGACGTACGCCCTTGTGCCGGAACGCCCCACCGCGTCACCATTGGACGTTCGGTCGATCCATGCGGACATCGCCACCCCGGAAATCGTCACGCTCATCAGAGATCAAAGACGAAGGATAAGAGGACGGGGACGGCGAGGCGAATAGCGCCTGTTCAGGCGGGACGTCGAGTACCCGATCGACGCCTCAAGGTAGTGAAAGGCGGACCTGCCATAATAAGCGGAGTTGAGGAGGGAGCGGACGTGCTGCTTCTCTGGTATCCAACGGCGATAGCCCCTCCGAGATGATCCCCTGCTGCAGTAGATCCTTACGTCGGCCTGCAGACCCCTCCCCGGCCCCCTGCATGACAGGCTGGTCGCACGTAGACCGGAGCGTTTCGCAGACGTTGCGGGCAGGCCACTTCGACCCTTCGACAAGCTCAGGGACCACAGGCTCAGTGCAAGCAGCACAAGCAGGGCAAGTCCTCTGGATGACAGTGGGGCTCGTGGGAAAGCGACGCAGACAGACAGGAATGTCCACCCCAACCTGTCAAGTTACCGCTTGAGGCGTCGGCTGAACCCATCAGTCATTCATGACAGGACAACGGCATCCCCTCCCGCTCTCTACCGCCGGTGAAACCTGCCCGTCCCGTCGTTCTTCCAGATGAGCTTTCTGGCGGCATCATCGACCACGATATCGACGTCTCCATCTGAGTCGCAATCGCACATGCGGACCCAGTCGAACCAAGTGGCTTCGGCGTCTTCATTCTCGGAAAGCAACCGCTTCGTTCGGTCCTCAAAGCGGCGCTTGTTGACCTGCTCGACCAATTGCAGGTAATATCCGTCATATGTAGACGTCCTTTCATCGCCGGTCCGGTTAATAACAATGTCCTTATCGCCATCTCCGTCCGTGTCGCTCACGTCGACATCGACGACGATTCCTCGCCCTTGTACAGCCGGCAGGATCGTGGCATTGTCCGTGCTGTAGACGCCGTCGGTGTCACCCCACAAAATCTGCGTCTGTAAATCCTGTGGAGGATCGTACTCGTGACCTGCGGCAAGGAGATCAAGGAAACCGTCGCCGTCGACGTCAACCAATTCAGCAGTAAACAGCGCCTTATGGGCAAGACCTTCCACCCGATCCGTATCCGGAACAAATGAGCCACTGCCGTCATTGATAAGGAAGAACGGTCCGTCAGTGGCATTCAGGTGGGTGACGAACACGTCGATGTCCCCATCCCCATCGATGTCGGCCGATGCGCCGCCATGCTGAAACCCGACGTATGCGTCCAGCCCTTCACCCAGCACGTAACCGCTCGGCGATGAGAGTATCACATAGGGCGCCTCTCCAGGAAAAGGTGGTTGATCGTAACCGTGGCCGAGCACGAAGACGTCCATTCGTCCATCGCCATTGAAGTCCCCATGCAGAGCCTTTCTCGGGTGTACCTGCCCCGGTGGATTTCCGTCAAAGAAACCGGTCGCTAACGAGAAACACCCTGCCCCGTCGTTCTGGTAGAACTCAGCAGGTGTCTTGTTCGGTGTATCATCCAGCGGTGCAAGAAAAACGTCGAGGTGACCGTCTTCATTGAAGTCCAAATAGGCAACTGCATGAACGCGACCACGCTGGTCTTCCGGACGAATTCCCTCTCGATCGACGTGGAGGTGATTGGCCTGTAGTGTGTGAGAGCTTCCCGCGTCCACTGACATGTCGTCGGGAAGAACTGGAATACATACCGATTCCGGTTTGTCATCGTATTGCACGTTAACGCCCCGCATTCGAAGCGCAATAAGGTGCGCTTGTATCGATTCGGGACTTGACGGATTGTCCCTCGTATCCACTATGTCGCCGCTGTCAATACCCGAGTTCCTTACCAATGGAGAAAAATCCTTGATTCTGTTGTCACTGAGGTCCAGGCGTGTGAGATTGGTCAGGGCGAAAAGTGCAGTAATGTCAGATATGCAATTACCGCTGAGATTCAGATTGGTCAACTTCGTCAGGTTTGCCAACACGGACAGATCCGCAATGCCGGTGCCGCTGATATCCAACCCGATCAGGTTGGTGAGGCCGGACAGTCCGGAAGCGACGGCGATTTTGTTGTTGGACATCCGCAGGAGAGTCAGTTTTCTCAGTCCAGCCAGTGCAGATACATCTGAGACGTTGTTGTTGTCAAGGTCAAGTTCCTTAAGCTCTGTCAGGCCATCCAGCACGGAAAGGTCCGCAATACCGGAATTGCCAATCCACAACCCGATCAGATTGGTCAGGTTAGAAAGCGTTGAGAAATCCGAGATCTGGCTATCAGCAAGCCCAAGGTAACCCAGATCTGTCAATTCAGCCAGCACCGAGATGTCGTACACCTTGTTGTGGCTGAGATTCAGGTGGTGCAGATTCACCAGGTTGGAAAGCGTGGATATGTCTGAGATCTTGTTGGAATAGAGAACAAGATCCGTCAGTTCAGTGAGGTCGCACAACGGCGAGAGATCCGTTATCGCGTTGTCCTGAAGCCACAATTCCTTCAGGTTTACGGCAAACTGAAGCCCGATAATATGTCTGATGTTGGCTCCCGGCGCCTGGAAGTGCGTCAGGGTCTCCATCTCCGCCCGGGTGATCGGCGCATCGCGCGGCTTGCCGAGGCTGTCGGCGATGACGGCGCGGAGGTTGGCATCGGGGATAAGCACGTCGTTCTCATCGCCGGCATACGGAGACGCCTTCCCGAAACTTCCCGCGAAGATCAGGAAATCCGGAAATCCGATCGAGCCATCTCCATTGAGGTCGAACCGATCGTCGTACGACTCTTCGCCACGCGCCGAACCGAATCTCCCGGCGAATTGTAGAAAGTCCGCAAAGCCCACGACGCCGTCTTCGTCAAAGTCGGGGAAGGGTCCGGATTGGAAGGCAGATGGAAGCGACGGCCATGCCCAGAGGCAGCACGTAGCGATCGCCACGACAATACAGATACGTTTCATATTGAGCCTTCCGACGCGTTGACCGCACCATCGGGATTCATCGATTGGACCTCACAGAGCAATTATTCGATTTGCAGGATCCAATGCCACAGAAGAACCAACTGAAGCGGCAGATAGGAATGTCCGCCCCACCCTCACATGCGCTTCTCAAGGTGTGACACACCTGTAAGCATAAGTACGTGTCGATTGACTCCATAACCGTTACGTGCCGAAGGCGGCCGCAAAGATCAGGAAATCGCCGAACGCGATGGAACCGTCCCCATCCAGATCGAACCGTGCATCGTACCCCTCCATGTCTCGACTCAACCCGAAACGCGCGGCGAACTGGAGGAAGTCGGCAAAGCCGACGATGCCGTCACCGTCGAAATCAGGATTGAGCCGCGCCCCGGCGCCGACGATGACGTCTGTGGCAGCCATCGAGAGGATAAGCGTCATTGGGTACTGCGAGTAGGGAACGAAGACCAGCGGATCTCCCGCAGGCGAGAGTCCGTCGTTCGAGAGCGGCATTCGAAACAGGTGGGCCGTCTCAAAGTCCGCTTCGAAGTCCCGGACTTGAAATACGATCTCCCTGTCATCGTTGATGAATCCGGGATGCGTGAGTATCGGTGCTGCGAACGTGTAGAGGACCCCTTCGGCGCCCGTGCAGAAATCCTTCACCCTGATTTCAGTGCGCGCGGTTCCCGCGTCCACGCGCTCGTACAACAGCCTGCAGTCGTTTATCGCGCCGTCGGGCCCGATTGCGCTGGAGAGAGACGGGTTGCCCAATTGCACGCCCTCCGGCTGTGGCGGAAACAGGGGCAGTATCGTGTTGCCGGCGGGGACCAGCGCGTTCACCGTCCAGAAAACGATCGTTTGCCCTCCGGGACCGGGCAGGCTGTTAAAGACGTCGTAGATGACCAGCGTTCCGCCGGCGTCCCACTGCAGCGCATCGGCGTAGCGCGCGATATTCTGGCGGACGCCGGTCTGCGTGGTAGGCTGATACAACGCTATCGAGCGGCTGTTATCAGGGGTCTCGAGATCGAAGTACCAGATGGCGGCTTCGTCGTAAACGGTCGTCGCCACCAGACGGCTTCCGTCAGGTGAGATGGCAATGGACGCCCAGTCTCCGTCCTCGTTGATGACGGTCTCTTCGTTGCCGTCCGCGCCGATGAAACGCAGGTTGTTGTCGCTATCGATGAAAATCAGAAAGTCGGAGTTTACCGGCGCTGTTATAGCGCGCCCCGTGCCCGTGTAAACCTGTGTCGGTGTCAGGCGGGCGATGTATTCCCAACCTTTCTCCAATTCGTACGCGTTGGAAGTGGGCTTGGCGAACCACAGACTGTTGTCGCCGTCCGCTTCCGCGGCCACCGTGGCCACCCAGTGCGCACCCGGGTCGACCACGATCTCGCCGGGCGTGGGTTCGGCAACCTCCTCCACGGCGATGCCCACCGCGTCGTATGCGCGCATTACGGCGTTTACTTCGGTCGAGCGGTCGCCGAACAGGTCCCGCGCCGCGCGCTCGGCTGCAAGGCGGCAATCGACGAACCGGCTGCGCGGCGCGAGATAGCGGGCATCCAGGACGTGGTAAAAGATCCGTGCCGTCTTTTCGCGGCCGATGGCTTCAGCCACCAGGTAGGCCGCGCGGTTCGGAATGCCGCTGTTGACGTGGACGCCGCCGTTGTCTTCATCAACGGGAAGTTCGCGGAATTCGTCCATGTGCGCCGGCTGCCAGCCATATCCGTCGGGTTCGTCTCCGTTGTGCGGATCCCGGAGGTCTCGCATGGCGCCGGATGGATAATGAGCCGGGTTCCTGACAATGTCCTCGCCCATCAGCCAGTCATCGTCATCGACCATCGCACCGAAAACGTCGGCAAAGGACTCGTTGAGCGCGCCCGACTGGAACCGGTATTCGAGATTCACGGTGTGCTCGATGATTCCGTGCGTCATCTCGTGGGCGGCCACGTCCAGCGCGCCTGCGAGCGGGGCGAACGCATCGCGGCCGTCTCCGTAGGACATGAAGACGCCGTTCCAGGTGGCGTTGTCCATCGGCTGCCCGTCTTCGGTCACGTGTACCAACGAGATCATCCCCGAACCGTCTCCGACGATGCCGCGCCGCCCATGGTGTTCGAGGAAGTACTCGTAGATCCGAGACAGGTTGGCGTGGGCGGAAACGGCGACCGGATCGATAAACACGTTATTGGTACTGAAGATGAACTCCCATGTCTCAACGTCCGTATAGCCGGCGTCGAGCGTCAACAGCGCCGATTGCCCGGTTTCCGCATTGAAACCCTCGCGCGTTCCGTCCAGCAGGCAGAACAGGCCGCCCTTCTCGTACGTATGCAGGTTTACCGTATTGCCATGCAGGTCCACGCCTCTGCCAATGGCCGGTCCGTCCGATGGCGACGCCCGGTACCGTTCGAGTATCCCACCCGTGTGGGCATCGACAAAGGTATGCCAGCGCTCGTGTGCATTGGGCCGAATCTCCACGTGCCACGTCAGTCGCAGGGGATCCTCCAGCTGGGCGTTCCATAGATACAGGGCAGCCTCTGGACCCTGGTAATTCAGCAACTCCCGCATCTTCGGACTGAGCGTATTGATCGTTCTGTGCAGGCGCAGGTCGCCCAGCGCCCGGTGAATCGCCGCCCCGCGACTGATTGACGGCTGAACTTCGGTAACGTGGTCCGGGGACGGCGAGTACCTGCCATTGATCGCGTAGAGACCATCATTTCCGTTCCGATGACCGATGATCGCGGCGCCCCAGACCGGCACACCCAGGTGAAGTTGATCCAACTGGACGTGCGTCCTTCCGTATCTGTCCTTGTGGGTGCCGCGATGGACGAGCTCCGAGGCCGGATCCCGAAGGCGGAACAGCTCCGCGTTCTCGGCGATGAATTGGAGCACCTGTTCATGGGGAACCACACCCGGAGCGGGCTTTGCGGCGCCGCCTTGAGGCCCGTTGAATTGCAGGAAGATCGGCGTCTGATGTTCCGGCTCGCGCACCACGGTCCACGGCGCCGTTTTTGAGGCGAGTTTACTGGCGACCATTCCCCGTTGTGAACGTCGGGACGCCGCACCGCGCCCGGTGAAGGCCTCGGGCAAATTCAGCGTGCGGTTTTCCGGCGGCGGCGCACCCCGCGGCGGCTTGACGACCTTACCCTGCGTTGCAGTCCCCGCGTCGGACCAGGTCGACAGGAGAATCAAAATGGCGCCGATTCCGGCGCCTACCCGATAGTGATGAGGTTTCTCTGTTACCGATCTCATAGAAATCCCTGCTCAAGAGTTTGGACCGAATGCCGGACGTTCGGCCGCCCGTCTCCGGGTACAGCAGATGCTTTGTCGGCCTGGCGCCTGCTGATTCTATCCGCATTTCGACAGGAGAACCATGACGTAGGCATACAGGAATGTCCGCCCCACCCTCAGACCCGCTTCCGCGACGAATACTTCACGGTGGCGTTGACGTGGAAGTACAGCGCCTGATTACATAGCGCATCCCAACAACGATCACCTCACTGACTGCCATACGGTGTTGCGACGTCGATTATCGACAGTACCCACATTTACCCACCGCGCCGATACCGGTCAGCACGGCACAATTCTGCGTCAGGCTCGCGCGCAGTTGCGTCCTGGCTTGTTCGTTCGGCGCTCGCTTGAGGGCGCAATAGTCGCCGAACGCGGCCAGGCAATAGAACCGGGCATGGTCATTGGCTGCAAATCCGCTTTGGTATTTCTCCCCGCAGACGGCTTCCATGTTCTGAAGCGCCTGTTGCATCGGATCCTCCGACGTCGCTGCCTGCGACTGCGACGACGACCCGCTTGAACCGGTTGGTGCACTGGTTGAAGTTTCCACGCCTGCCATCACCGCGGCCCAATCCGAAATGGCCTGATCGACAGCCTCCTGCGGCGCGTCTTTGCCGGCATGTGCGATCGCCGCCGCACCCAACACGCCCACGGCCACCTTGCCCCAGTCGGTTCCTTCCTCTTTCTGTGATTTCGTCCTGGTCGCTCCGGCTGCAATGAGGAGTTTGGCGACAGCGAAATTCTTGTTGTCCTCAGCTCTATGCAAGGGTGTCCAGCCATTGACATCCTTCGCACTCCAATCGGCGCCGGCATGCAGGAGAACCTCGACGACAGCGGGATTCCGGCTCTTCGCGGCTGCGTAGTGCAGGGGCGATGAGCGGTGATTATCTCTTGCGTTCGGGTCCCCACTGGCATCGATCAGGACCTTTAGGACATCAGGATGATCGCTATCCCGGGCCGCCCGATGCAACGGCGTCCGTTTGTAGTCGTCCCTGGCATTTGGGTCGGCACCGGCTTTGATCAGGGCCTGTACGACGTCGGGATTGTCGCTAAAACGGGCTGCCCAATGCAGCGCTGTCACTTTGTAGTTTGCCCTGGCATTTGGGTCGGCACCGGCTTCGATCAGGGCGTGTACGACGTCGGGATTGTCGCTATACCAGGCTGCCCAATGCAGCGCTGTCCCTTTGAAATCTGCCCTGGCATTTGGGTCGGCACCGGCTTCGATCAGGGCCTGTACGACGTCAGGATTGTCGCTATGCGCGGCCGCCGCGTGCAGCGGTGTCCACTTCCGTTTCGCACGCGAATTGACGTCGGCGCCAGCCTGGATGAATGCTTTGGCAACGTCTGGATTCTCATTATATGCGGCCGCAACATGCAGGGGCGTCCATTTGTCTCTGTTCTTCGCCTTCAGATCAGCGCCGGCGGTCACCAGAAGCCTGATGACCTCCGGATTCTTGTTGAACTTGGCCGCCACGTGCAGCGGCCTCCATTTGGCGTCGTCACGCGCATTCAATTTGGCTCCCGCTTTGAGCAAATCTTCGATATCAACAGGGTCGCCGTTGTACGATACCGCCCAATGCAATGCCGTCCATTTCGGTTTCACGCGCGCCCTGTTTGCACCGGCCTTGAGGAGCAATTCGATAGCATCGGGATGTCCCTGTTCGGCGGCATAATGCAGGGGCGTTCTTTCGTTCTCATCCTGAACTTCCAGGTCGGCGCCCGCTTCAATGAGTGCCGCTATTGCAACCGTATTGTTGAATTTTGCCGCCAGATGCAGGGGTGTCCGTTCATCGTTGTCCCTTTCCTGCTTGTCAGCGCCTGCATTGAGCAGGTACTCGATTACCTCCGGATTCTTGGTCATTTTTGAGGCTTCAAGCAAGGGCGTCTGTTTATCGTTGTCCCGAACTCGTGGATCGGCGCCGGATTCGTCCTTCATTGTCGCGTCAATTCCCGTGTCAAGACAGGCCGATACCTCATCGAGGGTCGCGGTTTTGAAGTATTCTTCCGTGTCCCAACCCCTGCAACTCACCGCGAATTGCGCGCGGTTCATCAGCTCCAGGGCCCCGACGTAGTGCTGGCGCTCGCGCCCCGATGCCGCGAGGTACTTCATCACCGATTCGAGCGCCAGTTCAGGCAAGTCAATGGAATTCGCAGCCTTCGCGTACCTGAAGTGAAACTCATCTAAGAGATCAAGTTCGTGCTGTTCCTGCAATGCGCGGATGTCCCGGATTGCGGTTCGCGCCCGGTCGAGGTTGCCATCAAGAATCGCCTGCTCCGCGTCCGTTAGATTGGCGTCCGCGAGGATATGCGGGGATAGCTTCACCCATACATCGCGTTGCGGCGATCCGACCCTCAAGCTGTTCATCAACGCAAGGGCCTCGCCGTAATGTTGGCCTTCGCGTCCTGCCGCAGCCAGGTACTTCACGACGGAGTCCAACGCCACATCGGACATCCCGAGTGCATCCGCTGCTTTCCCGTATCTGTAGTAGAACTCGACCTCGAGGTCCAATTCGTTCTGGTTCTTCAGCGTGCGGATCTTGTGAATGACGGTCCTACCCCGGTCAAGATCCCCGTCGCGTACTGCCTGCTCCACCTGTAGAAGATAAGCGTCCGCCATGATCTCGGGGGGTAACTGGGCGGAGGAGGGAGTGGAGATCCCAGACAGGATCAGGATGTAAAGAATCTTCGCAATACCGCCCATGGTGTTTCTCCTTACCATCATCCCTGTCATTGTCGCTTTGTGCGGATGTGTCGCGAATTGCGATGTATGATGCGTTTTGCGACAGTTGCAGGTGACGCAATTTGCGTCACTCGATCGATAATCGGATCCGCTTTCGTTGATCTGACGCCAACACCTTCACTGTTTTCGTGACACTCCCGCAGAGTCCGTTGCTGCCGTACTCTGGTTTGCACCAGGTTGTCTTGTGGAGTCAACTCCGCGATGGAATCAGACCCCGCTACCACCCCTCGCATTTCGACATATCGACTTGGCGTGAAGAAACCTCTTCGCCCTGTTGGTAGGTTATGGAGCCGCACGATTCGTTAATCATTCTCAGCCACCTGCCGTCTCTTTTCCCGTGGATATAGTCACCCCTTTCCTTATAATTCGAGGCGGTATGCATAATCCAATGACCATGCCGCTTACCGTTCAAATAAGGCCCCTCATGTATACTCCCATGTGATTCTCTCACGACCCAATGTCCATGAGGTTTGCCTTGTCTTAGTCGCCCCGACCACGTGTCCTCACTATTACCGATATTCCAGACTAGCGTTCCTTCGCCCCGAGCGGCGGCGCCGTAACACGCACCAGACCAGGAGACGGTCACCTTGGATACGTAGATGTTGTTAAGGTTATGGTTATCCCACACATAACATCCGGGTTGGTTGGCCAATTCCATCCAGCATGCGCCTTCCTCCTTACTTTCACACGTATCCTCAGGAAGGATTTCAGGCACCACCAATTCCTCCTCGGCCTCGAGCGACAAGAGCAGCGCCTCTTTGTAGAACGCGCCGTCCCGTCCCGCCGTCGTCAGATACAGGTTCACCGAGTCGTACGCGACCCTGATGGAATCCGCTGCCATGGCAACACGCGCGTACTTGAAATGAAAGTCGGCGGGCAGTTTGAGATCGTGCGCTTTATGGAGCGCGATGATTTTCTCCATCACATTGAAGGTCGCCACGTATTCCTTCTTGGCCTCCAACAGTTCCGCCTTCACCAGATATCGATCCGACATGATTTCCGGAGGGAGATCGGCGGATGCGTTGGCGAAAGCCCCGAAAAGGACTATGATGAATGCACTTGAAATTATCGATCGCATGCTATTTTTACCCTACGATGACTTACAAGTCGATTCCGAGGTTGGTGGTACGAATGCACTGACGTCCGTCCAGGCGCTGCTTCACCCGCGACCAGGTTGGTCGATGGAAGTCGTGCGATTCTCAAAAGGGGAATCTTCTATTCGATCCGGCGCTACACCGCCAAGCGGCCGAATTGCCTGGCGTGACGGCCGCGGTCGTGTCGCGATATGCTACAGATGGCGCAATTTGCGACAGTCTCTTGGCTGATGCAATTTGCGTCAGGTAAGCGATAATCGTGTGCCCATTGACCTATGATACAATACCACCTGCGAAAAAAGCCCGAGCCCTTTCGGAATCCTTCGCACGAGAGCCGCGCCTGCGATCCCATTGGAGCCGTGAATCCTTCAGATTCGCTCACCACGTTTCTCGTTGACAATTCTCCAGATTGACTTCCTGTTGCTCGGAAATTGCTTCACCTTGACGAAATATTCTCGAACTACAGGTCTTCCATTCAGGATCATAATACAACCATCTGCCTTCTGATTTACCGTGTACATATTTCCCTTTTGATCCCTGGATCATCCTATCTTGATAGATTTTTCGCCAGACAAAAGTCCCATGTCTAACGCCATCCGCAAATGTACCTTCGGAAACGTCTCCGTCCGCATCATGTGAGATCCAATCACCGTGAAACTTGCCGTTACGCAGGCGGCCCGTTGACGTCTGGCTGATTTTGATCGAGTCCGCGTCAGCAACAGCCCACGTAAGCGTTCCCTCACCCCGAGCCACGTTTCCGAGACACGCGCCGGACCATGTCACGGATTCGTCCTTTTGAGGGTTTGGGTTCCAGACATAGCATTCCGGGCGATCGGCCAACGCCATCCAACAACTGCCGCCTTCAAGCTTGCCCGCACATGTATTGTCGGGGGTGATTTCGACCTCGTGCATCTTTTGCATCTCTTTTTCGGCCTTGATCAGCAGTGCGAGTGCCTCTTTGTAGAACGCACCTTCATTTCCTGTTGACAGATACGCGGTCACCGATTCAATCGCCATTGGGACCAACCCCGCCGCAAAGGCAATCTTCGCACGCTTGAAATTGAACTCGTCGCGCAGGTCGAAACCGTGCTCCCGTTGCAGCGCGATAATCCTATCCAGGAGTTTTAGCGCATCGTTGTAATGCTTTATCTCAACAAGCTGTTCCGCCTCCATCAGATATTTGTCCGCCAGGACCTTCGGTGGCAACTCGGCAGATGCCTCGGTGAAGGTCCCGATCAGGATCAGGAGATAAATGCTACCTGCGAAATGCCGCATGGTGTTTCTCCTCCGCTCCATTTACCTGGATACACGCGACGTCTGCCCGGGCGAACTGCCGAATCTGCACCCGGATGTTCCCTGAATTTGGTGCGATCTACGCGATCCGTTTTCTATAATCCAACTGCAGTCCATGCCCGTACTCCCAAATGTCGGAGCCGATTCCGTCAGAAGTCACACATTGAGTCATATACGTAACTCCATTCCGTTACTTGAACATCATTTCGAAATATAGCAGACCTGCATCTTTCACCGGCCGGTCTCACTGATCTGAAACTCAACCATCTGCCTTGTTTTTTTCCTGCAGAATAAAAGCGTTTTTCTTTGTCTCCGTCATCCCACCGTACTACCCAATGCCCGTGTGGTTTCCCATCCACGTAAGGACCTTCGTGCGTCGCATTGCCTCGCTCGACCCACCGGCCTTGCTTCTTTCCTCTTTCAAGGCGACCTGTATGGGATAACTTGTCGTCGCCCCAGGTCCAGGTCAGCGTCCCGTCGCCGTGCGCTAAGCGTCCGTAACGCTTGCCGGACCAAGTTACCGTCTGGTCCTCGTAGTAATAGTCGTCCCAGATATAACATTGGGGATGGTTGGCCAATTCCTTCCAGCACAGGGCGCCTTCCGGCTTACCGGTGCAGGTTTGTTCGGCACTGATCTGCGTTTCTTCGAGCTCAAGCAATAACGCCAACGCGTCCCTGTAGAATTCGCCCTCTCTCCCCGTATTTGACAGATACTTGCCGATCGATTCCAAAGCGGTCTTGACCGAACCCGCGGAGAGGGCAGCGCGCGCATACTTGAAGTGAAAGGCGTCCGGCAGTTTGAATTCGTGTTCCTTTTGCAGGGCGATGATCTCTTCCATTACTCTGAGAGCCCCTGCATAGTCTTCTTTTGCATGCAATTGCTCCGACTTGATCAGATACTTATCCGCCTTCATCTCCGGCGGCAAATCGATCGAGGCGTGCACGACGGACAGACATACGGCCGTGGAAAATGCTGTACCCCATAAAAAAGCACAGGCTCGGGTCGGGCTACGCATGGTTAAATCCATTTGGCTTCTTCTACCAGGCACCCGGACGTCATTGCGCTCAGGGAAACTCTACGGGAGGGCGACATATGATTGGATGAGCGCTGTTGATGATCGAACCCGGTATCCTGACCGGTGGCGAGTCTGACCGCGGCGTTGTTGGCGGGACGGGTTTCTATCGGCGCGATAGGTTGGCGCTCCGTTGGTTCGCGCACGCATGATCTTACACTCCATCGACTCGGCGCATCGAGCGGGACAATAATAAAATCCGCGTATTCGGAATATTTCACTGCCCGGCGTAACGCCGGAATCGTCCTTCACTTTCGCTTCGATACCCATGTCAATACAGGCCGTTACCTCATCGAGGGTCGCGGTTTTGTACTATTCTTCCGTGTCCCCACCCGTGCAACCCACCGTGAACTGCGCCTGGTTCATCAATGTGAGAGTCTCGACATCGTGTTTGCCCTCGCGTCCTGCCGCAGCCGGGTACTTCACGATGGATTCAAGCGCCACATCCGACAAGTGGAGAGCGTCTGCGGCGCGGGCGTACCTGAAGTAAACTCAACCTCCAGGTCCAATTCGTGCTGGTTCTTCACGGCGCGAATCTTGCGAATCACAGTCCTGCCCCGGTCAAGATCCCCGTCGCGAATCGGCTGCTCCACTTGCAGCAGATAGGCACCGCCATGATTTCGGGAGGAGGTTTGACGGATGGATCGGCGAAGAACCCTAACATGATTACAACGACAAAGAGTACGATAAAATATCGCATGGCTCGTGTCCTTAAGTCGTGCGTCGCCATTTCCCTTTTCAAACCACCCAAATGCTAACAAACGCGCATACCGGTCTCCACACAGTCTAAGTTGGAGCTACATCAGTCAGAGATGTCCACTCTGTCTATTGGAATTTCATGTGGCCGCAATGGACTTGAATGAGATTCACAGTCGAAATCGAGGCGGAATCTGTCATAACGGACGCGATTCTTAAAATTGCGCTCGACAGTCAGAATTTCGACAAGCCCACTATGTATGCTTGTACTGGCGCCCCAACGAAACGAGGGTTCATTACAATGGGCATGGAAGTGTTGCTTCTTGGTCAGGCGCCTGTTGCTGGCGTTTCCTTCCAGATTTACGTCGTAAATGTCCGCCGAATCCTTACCGAAACCTGCCCAACCGTTGCGCATTCCCACAAGATAGATCTTGTGCCCACAATTGATCAGCGAAATGCTATTTGGATAGGGTCCCCAGTTTCTATCCGGAGACCATCCGCCCTTGATGGCAGTTTGCGCATTCCAGACGTCACCCAATTGGCGATATCCGCGGTCACCACTCGAATCCTTGCTGGTCAGGAATGCGATCTTTTTCCCTTTATCGTCAATCACAGCGGCGATTAACACAGAATCTTGATATTGAGTAATTCCCACGGCGTAAACCCTCGTGCCGGAAACCTCAGTGATCCCGACACATTCCATCGATTCAATACCGCCCTTTTGGGGGAGGAAGTAATGCAAGATTGCACCCTCATTATTGGAAGACTTAACCCAAACGGGCACCGCGATAATCCATCCTTCGTCACTGATTTTCAAAACTCCGATTCCGCCCGCGTGCTCGAACCCGGCAGGAAGGGGTTCAATAGCGACTGCTTTCTTCTGATTGCCCTCACCAGATGCGAAGATCAGGGCTTTGTTATTCTTTGGTGTGGATAGAACGGTGTATTTCCCGGCCTGCGCAATACTTTGGAAATGGTACCAGATCAGGTACCAAGGGACTTTCTGATTGATGATGCTGCCGGACTCAATTGGATGGATCTTTGGTGGATAATCTCGTGACATACGTCACCGCCGCGGCGCTTTCATTTCTCAAATCACACGGAAGCTCCTTCTGCTTCCGTAAATTGCATTTCCTCACGATTCATGAATTAATCAGGTTAGTTGCCCTTGACATATTGGGGACGCCCGCTTCTCTTGTTTGGATTCTTGCACGTTTCCCTTTCACATGGCACATTTGCGCCTGCTTTATACATCGAATCGCCACATGTAAAAAGACATTCTACCTTGGCGACTGGTCTTATGGTAAGATCGAATGGCGTGCCGTTATCACACCAGACAACCCTTAGCCAATCGCACGTTCTCCATTGGAATGAGCGCATATTTCCCTCCGACGAGGTTTCGGATTTTCTGGACTGCTCATTTCGACAAAGACCTAGTCTATTGCGGTCGTTGTACACGGAGGCTTCAGCATCAGGTGCACGACCATCCCTCGATTATCCAATTATCTTTTAATGTTTGAGATCCGTCTATTTCGTGCTGAAAGTGCCTGTCGATGCAACTGTCAAGCCGAGAAATCCGCATCAGAATGCTGTCGTGCATAGCCACGGCTTTCACGAGATTCAATCTCATCAGTCGATGTGAACGCAGCATTGAGTCTTGCGAAGCCGCGAAAAGGCTATCTTGCTTAATCAGTGCCATGTTTTTTTGTACCAAGGCGGTTATTTCCCCTTTAATCTCCTTATCTGCCCACACGTAAGTGGCCCCTATTCCAGTCAATGCAAGAAAGATAGAAATGGTGCCCTTCCACCGACGTGGAATACTGTGTATTAATTGCAATACACTCGCCACGATCCACAAGACAAATGCCACGATGATCCACGTGTCCATAGTCTAATCTCCTTTAAGTTGATTCTGATTTGAGGAGGTGTGTTATGTACCA
This sequence comes from Candidatus Latescibacterota bacterium, assembly GCA_965116875.1. Classification (GTDB taxonomy): domain Bacteria; phylum Latescibacterota; class UBA2968; order UBA2968; genus JAAXHE01. Next base: position 4,379,218 of record OZ220733.1, on the reverse strand, counting down.
CGAGTCTTTTGTAGAAGGCGTTCAATCCGTGTCAGTGTATTGAATGATTCGGTCTGCTGGAGTTGAGTCCAATTCTTCAAGGATGTTCTTCGCGAGCACAAAGAAATTAGCGTGGCGGGAGAATTGAGAATAGCACCCACTTGCTGTTGCAGTTGACACTGTACACGAGGATCTGGAATGTCGAATTAATACTCCTTAGCACATTTTCTGGCTCGCTTGGATTTCTTTCCAATAGTGCCAATGCTGAATTTTATGGCTGAGCGACATTTAAAGATTGTATCAACCCCGTTTTTGCTGTTTTACATAGCGCCGGTCCAAAATTGGACACAATACACAGGATGGTGAGTGGATCACGGTGGCATGAGAAGGTCCTTTCTTCAGATGCGTTAATGCGTGTATTCGGACAGTCCTGCATCTGTGCAATCTCAAGGCGGGTGCTGTCTCAATGGATCGAAATGGAGGCGGCACAATGGCAAGGTTGTGCTGCGATTTGCGACTGATGGTACACATTACGAAAGTTGTACGTGACACAATTTGCGTCATTAGAACGACAATCGCGTGGGATTGGGTTGATCAGACGCCAACACCTTCACGATTTCCTCCGAACCCGCGCTTGATCCGTTGCTGCCGTTCGTTTGCACCAGGCTGTCGCGGACGTCGGTTTCGTGATGGGATCCGATCCAGTTACCAGCCCTCGCACTTCGACTCGGCGACTTGCTGTGACGCAACCTCTTCGCCTTGTCGAAAGGTCATTGCCCTGCACGATTCGCCGGAGAATGCCAGCCAATCGCCATCTCTCTTCCCGCGAATGTATTCTCCCTTACTTCTCCAGTCTATGCCTTCACGGTTAACCTTGATTCCTCAGAAATATACGGTCCAGATCATAGATAAGTCGCTTGAAAACAGATATGTCTACTATAAAAATATATTGTGATTCCGTCACCGTCCAGTGAGCCGAAGAATCGTGTATTCTCGACATCAAAATGCCCGTGTTCTTGCGTATATTTCCAGGTTAACGTAGCTCAGATATGCTGAATCAAGGTTAATCCAATGACCATGCCTCCTGCCGTTCACATATTGACCTCCCCATTCGCGCCCGTCCGGAGTGCGGATGACAATTCGGCCGCTGACTGTCTCGTCAGGACCTACAAATTTCGATCGTCCAGTTTGCATCAAGGCCTTGTATTGAAATACGTTCGGTCGTGTCCCCGTCAATGTACAGGTCTATTGTTGCGTGGTGGAAATTCTCGGATCGTATGTCTGCAACATTCCTGACAGCCTCAGTGACGGCTGCCCCCCGCCACCACACGATCAAAATATCCTTCCTGCCTTTAAAGTGGTAAGTTTCGGCAACACTCCAATGTCCCCTTTTTGCATTGAAGGCGGTATAAAGCGGGGACGAAACCCACTTCCCCTCCTTCTTGCCGCTCTTCAAGCGCCCCGTGCTTTCGTTTCCCTTTTTTTTTGTCTGGCTACCGTTTCTATCTACGATGTAATACCAGGTGAGCGTGCCCTCTCCCTCCGCCACGTGACCTGCACACCTGCCATCCCAGATAACGCTTTGGCCAGGGGATAGATCGGCGTTCCAAACGTAACAATCGGAATGGTTGGTCAACGCCATCCAGCAACTCGAGCCCCCTGGCAATCCTTCGCACGTCCCCTGAGCCTTGATGACGTCGAGAGACAGGACCTCGTTCCCCTCGGCCTTGAGCATCACCTTCAGCGCCTCCTGGTAATGCTGTCCCTCTTTCCCCGTTGCCGCCAGGTACCTGGTCACCGACTCCAGCGCGATTCGCATGGAGTCCGCCGACAGGGCCACCTGCGCATACTTGAAGTGAAACTCGTCGGGCACCGCAAGATTGTGCGCTTTTTGCAGCGCGACGATCTTCTGCATCACGTTGAAGGCGGCCGCAAAGTCCTTCGCGGCGTGAAGTTGATCCGCGTGAATCAGGTGTTTGTCCACGAGGATATCCGGCGGTAGCTGGGCGGATACGGCACTGAAAAAACCTGACAGGACCAAAATGGCAAAGCTTCGAACCATCAACGTCACGGGTTGTCTCCCTTTGCAGTTTCGACATCAATTGGAACAGGCATCGAATATTGCGATCTGAATACGAAGGTGGCGCATTCTGCGGCGGCCGTCCGGCCCTTCGATCTGCTCAGATTCCTCAGGTCAGGGCTGCGGAAACCGGGCGACCCAGGTGTTCAGGAGGAAACAGATGGCGCCACTGCCGGTGGTCACGCGACCGATGCTTTTCCAGGAAATCTGGATTTTTCTAAAGAATCCGCTGGATTATTCAAGCATTCTGTCTTATGTTGCGCATAATATAAAGAAATAGTTATAACAAATCTGTGAGAACGGGTCATTTTTTCGTGCTATTATCGTGATATTTTGACAATTCGACAGATTTGATTGAGCCGTGTACGCGTCACCGGCTTGGGCTGGACCATCCCCGGCCGGAGACGGAGCGCGAAATCAGTGAGGTTTGAGCGTGACGAAATCGGACGAGCGCAATCCGGAAGCGGCTGCCCTGCGGGACCGCCTCACAAAGCTGAGCGAGGCCAGCCTTCGCATCAACGAAAGTCTCGAATTCGATGCTGTACTGAAGGAAGCCGTGGACAGCGCGAGATCGCTGACCAATGCCAGGTACGGCATGATGGCGCTGCTGGACGATGCAGGACAGGCGCAGGACTGCATTACCTCAGGGTTTACGCCCTATCAGTCCAGGCGTTTGTGGTTTCACCCGGGAAGGGACAGGCTCTTTGAACACTTCTCCGCGATTACGGAGCCGCTTCGGCTGCGGGACGTACAAAGCCACCTCAGATCCGAGGGCCTGCCTGAGTTCCGCCCCCAGTTACCTTTGAGTCCGTCCCCCGCGCTGTTGGCAGCGCCGATCCGCTACCGCGGTGAGAGCGTGGGAACGTTCTATCTGTGCGAAAAGGAAGGTGGAGAAGCGTTCACGGCCGAAGACGAAGAGACCCTGGTGATGTTTGCCTCGCAGGCGGCGCTGGTCATCGCCAACGCACGCCGGCACCGGGACGAACAGAAGGCAAGGCTGGACCTGGAGACCCTGATCGACACTTCACCGATCGGGGTCGCGGTCCTGGACGCCGGGTCCGGATCGCCACTGACGTTCAACCGCGAGGCCAGAAGGATCGTGGGAGACCTACGAACACCGGGCTATCCGGAGGAGCAGATTCTGGAGGTGCTGACCTTTCGGCGCGCCGACGGTCGGGAGGTCTCCCTTAAAGAGTTACCCCTGGTGCAGCTGTTGCGCGCAGGCGAGACCGTCCGTGCGGAGGAGATCGTCCTCGCTGTGCCCGACGGCCGGTCCGTGACGACGCTGGTCAATGCCACGCCCATCCGTTCCAGGGATGGCAATATCGAGTCCGTTGTTGCGACGATGCAGGACATGGCCCCCCTGGAGGACCTGGAGCGCCTTCGTGCCGAGTTCCTGGCCATGGTCAGCCATGAACTCCGGATCCCGCTGTCGTCCATAAAGGGCTCTACCACGACCCTGCTGGACGATTCGTCGATCCTCGACCCCGCCGAAATGCGGCAGTTCCACCGGATCATCGACCACCAGGCGGACCGCATGCGGGATATGATCAGCGACCTGCTCGACGTGGCGCAGATCGAGACCGGCTCGCTCTCGGTCGTTCCTGACCCGACCGACCTTACCGCCATCGTCGAACAGGCCAGAAGCACGTTTCTGAGTGGCGGGGGCAGCAATAACATCGAGTTCGACCTTCCGCCGGACCTGCCACGGGTCATGGCCGACCGGCGCCGGGTCGTGCAGGTATTGAACAATCTCCTTACGAACGCGGCACGATACTCCGACGCGTCATCCGCCATCCGCCTCACCGCGGTTCCTGGTGACTTCCACGTGGAGGTTTCCGTTACGGATGAAGGCTCGGGAGTCACCGCGGATCTCCTGCCGCACCTGTTCAGGAAGTTCTCACGGAACGACGACGAACGCAGAAATCACGAAACCGGCCTGGGCCTGGCGATCTGCAAAGGCATCGTAGAGGCCCACGGCGGGCGGATATGGGCCGAGAGCGAAGGATCGGGCGAGGGCACGAAGGTCTCGTTCACCGTACCGGTGGCCGAGGAGGTACCGGCATCGCCGGCCCGTACGGCCGGGACCAGCACCGAGCATTCGCCCGATATCGAAGAAGGGGGAGGAAGAATTCTGGCGGTGGACGACGACCCGCAGACGCTCAAATCCGTTCGTGAGATCCTTAAGAATGCGGGCTTCACGCCCATTGTGACCGCCGACCCGGGAGAGGTCGCGGATCTCATCGAGTTGCACGAACCCTGCCTGGTGCTGCTCGACCTGATCCTGCCGGGTACCGACGGATTTGAACTGTTGGGGGAGGTCGTCAAGGTCGACAAGGTGCCCGTGATCGTCCTGTCCGGATACGGCCGGGAAGACAACATCGCACGGGCATTCGAATCGGGCGCGTCCGACTATATCGTAAAGCCCTTTTCACCGACGGAACTCGTTGCAAGAATCAACGCCGCACTGAAAAAGGAGGCCGGTCCGGTCCAGGCGGCGCCCGACGCTCCCTTCGTGTATCTGGAACTGACGCTGGACTACAGGGAACGGCTCGTGACGTTAGGCGGGCTGGACGTGCAACTGACCAGGAACGAGTATCGGATGTTGCATGAACTCACCACCAACCCCAGTCGGGTGGTGACGCATGAGGCCCTGTTGCGCCGAATCTGGGGCGGGCGCGGCGGGCGCGATTTGCGACACGTCCGTTCCCTGGTCAGGAGACTGCGTGGAAAGTTGGGGGACAACGCCGCCGACCCGAAGTACATTTTCACGGAACACGGAGTCGGCTACCGCATCGGAAAGCCGAAGGGTCGGGAAACAGCGTCGAAGAGCGCGTAGGCAGAGAAGCGCCGGCGGCGTATCGTCAGCCGGAAGGCTTCCTCATCATGAAAGCGCAGGCGCGGTTGCGGTAGAATCACACGTGGGTTTGTGAAGCAACGAATTCACCCGACACAAAAAGGCCCTGCCGGCGTCAATGCGAGACAGGGCCGCCCGTATGGGCTGACGTCGCCGACGGATCTAGTTTCAGCGCGCTGAAACGATCTGGATGATGGACGCGAGGCTGGTACCGGAGAAGGGATTGGCTCCGGTCCTGGAGTCCACGACCTCAGGCGGAAGGAGGTCTTCTATTCCTTTCACTTCCGCCACCAGGGGCCCGGAGTCCCGGCTCCAGGTAAAGGTCGATGGCAGGATCTCCTCGCCCGTAATCTTCACACCCAGCGTGTGAGCCCCTGCTTCTTCCGAGAATCCCGCCGCGTTACCGCCAACACGCCCAGACGCGCCGTCCAGCAGCATCAGTTTCCGCGCATCGTGCCAGTTTCCCGTGCTGAGCCGGTAGATGTAGACCCCCGCGCTCACGCCCCTGCCACGTCTGTCGGCGCCGTCCCACTGCACCCTGTGGAATCCGGCCGGGCGTTCTTCGTCGACCAGCGTGATCACGCGCTGTCCCAGAATGTTATAAACGTCCAGACGCACGTGCCCGCGCTTCTCGATCTCAAAGGGTATCAGGGTGGAAGGATTGAATGGATTCGGATGATTCTGCAGCAGCGCATTCGGTCTCGGCGGAACAAGGTCTCGCAGCGGCAGCGAGAAACCCCCGCTTTCATCCGTTAGCGCGGTCAGCCTCTGACGCGGATCATCGAGCCTGAAAACCACTACCTCCACCCTTTTGACCGGTTGGGACTTCGGATTGACCACCTGTCCCTCAAAACGAGGCTCTTCCGCCGCAACGGCGGTTGCCAGAACGGCCATCGCGACGATCGAATGAGCCAGTGCGTATTTCATTGCATTTCCTCCTATCCCCGATTCTGTTTATCCAGCGGCGTGTTTCAATCCTGTCCTGAAAGCTTGTTCAGTCTCGTTACTTGAGGTACAACATGCGCCGGGCGTCCATGCCACCCGGATGGAACAGGCGCATGACGTAAACACCTGCGGCCACTTCATTCCCGCGCCGGTCGCGCGCGTGCCACCGGACCACGTACCTGCCCGCGGCCTGATGATCATCCACCAGCGTGTTCAGATGCTGGCCCAGGGAATTGAAGACCTCCAGACGCACGGGACCCGCGTCCGCCAGACGGTACACGATCAGCGTGCTGCTGTTGAACGGATTGGGAAAATTGGGCGCCAACCCGGCTTCAGGTTGTGCGTTCCCGGGCGGCGCGACTTTGCCTGAATAGAGCGCGTGGCTGGCAAGCACCCGCACGCCGCCCCCCAGTGTCAATTCCAGGATCTGGCGGTGGTCCTCGTTGAGAGGAATGCTGCGCCATCGGCCCACGATCTCGCCGGCTTCATTGCGGGCGCGAGCGCTGTAGTAGCCGGTGACTCCCGAACCGTGCAGCGTGACGACGTCCAGCTCCACGCGGCCTGCGCCGTCGGTGACCGCACACCAGGCGAATTGCGGGGGCCGCCCCGATACCGAACGGGCGAATTCCACCGTCAGAGCCTCCGTCGCCTTTCCCGTTACGGTGGCCTGTACCGCCGACCGGGAAATCGACGAGGGACCTCCCGGCCGCGCCAGTTCCCAGACGATTTCCTCGCCAGAATCCGCGAAAGGGTCGGCAAAATCGCTGTCGCCGGGCAGCATGAAGACCAGCCGGTCGCGGGTCAGGTGCGCGTAGAGGTCGTTAAAGAACTCAAGGAAAATCGTGTTTACGAAGGTGATAACGAGCCTGTATTCCTCCAGTGCCATCTCGCTATCGGACAGCTTTACGACGTTTTCCAGATCTTCGCCGTCTTCGAACAGGCTCAAATAATGAGCGTTGAAACGCAGGATATCGGATTGCAGTGTATAGTAGCCGAACGCGACGACGGCTCTCGATTCAGGAACCGGTTCGTGAGCCTGCCGGCCTGGCAGGAAATGGGGAAACCTGTACCCCGCTGCCGCCCGGACCCCAACGGTCAGCCTGTAGGAATTGCACCGGTACAATTCAAGGGTGAGATAGGGCGTCACGGGAATGGGATCGACCTCTTCGTCCGGAGGATAGACAATGGTCCGAATATTGAAATCAAGACTGTTCGGAACCAGGTTCCACGTATCCGGCGGAGAAGGCGCGTCTGCCCATGAAGAGACCGGAAAGATCACGATAACGAACAACAACAATGCCTTCATTTTGCTGCCTCGATCCGGTTTGAAGTCTCTGTGTGACGCCGGCAGGCGCGTCGGCGGGTAGTACCTTTCAGTCGTCGTCGTCGATGACGACAAGCACCCACTTCCTTGTGTCGTCGTACCCTCCCCCGCTGCCCCTGTTGGTCACAGCCACCCAATAGTTCAGGTCGTCGTCGTCCTGGCTGGCGGTGAGCCTCACCCGCTGCGCCACATGCCAGTTGTCCGTGGTGAAGGTGAGGCTGTCACGATTGGCGGACAGCTTGCTCGAGGAGCTGCTGACGGCGACGGTCACGCTGTCGGAAGGCTGGGACTCCAGGGCCACCGTATACCCTCTGGTTTCCCCTTCGTTGATCCTCAATTCGTTCCGGCTCAATACCAGTTGCCCGACGTCCGGTTCCTCCGCGTCCGCCTGGTTGGAAAGGTTCTGTGCAGTGGCGGCGCCGAAGTTGGCCATCGGGTTGCCGACCCTGTCGATGAAGAGCCCCACTGCATCGCGGGCGAAGATGTTGTCGTAGGATATTTTGACCCTTTGGTTCTCGGTCACCCGATTCGAGGCGTTGAGGCCCAGCTGCAACGTGAGACCGTGAAGAGAGGCGGAACTGGGCCTCACCTGATCGCCGTCCACCTCAAGGGTCAGGACGGCTATGTAGAACTGACCGAGATTTACGTTGACGATGCCACTGATCGTGCGAAGAATCCGGGGAATGGTGACCTGCTCGCTGAAAAACAGGTTGACCTGGCGGCCGGTGTGGAGGACTTCCGCGGAGCTGCGAGTCGGGGGCACCCCGTCGACCCTGTGGGCGCGGTCGGCGGCGACGGCCCCGTAGGCCAGCTCCGCCGGATTGCCGACGCGGTCCGTGATGGCGCTGTCGTCCTCGAGACCGAGGGTGTCGGCGTCGATGGCGATGCCGTCCGTGTCGGCGTCCCCCTCCTGAACGACGTAGGCAAAGACCGCTGTTGAATCACCGGGGGAATCGTAGGCGGCCGTTTTCGCCTCTCCGCCGAGGTCCAGCTCCAGTTGCGGGGCGCCGGAGACAGTCACCTCCTCGCTGAAGGTCATCGTCACCTCGATGCTGTCGCCGATGGCGTAGAGGGAATCGCCGCCCGCACGGGAGCTGATGGCGATGGATGACACGACAGGAGCCACGGCATCCACCTTGTGGCCGGCATCGGAGGTCACGGGATCGTGGCTAAGGTCCGCGGCCACGTCCGTCACGGCCTGCTTGATGGCGCCGCCGTTGAGGGTGAGCTTGTCCTCCCCGATGGCGATGCCGTCGCTGTCGACGTCGCCTTCCTGCACCTGGTAGCCGAAGACCACCTCGGGGCCGGCGGTCCTGTCGCCGGGGCTGACACTTCCCTCGAACGAGCCCTGCCCGAACCGGGCGATCTTCTCCGTTGTCCCGATTCCCATCCCGAGCTGCGGAGTTCCCGTGACGGACACGCTTTCGTCGAAGGTCACCTTTGCGCCAATCCAGTCGCCGGCGACATATGTGGAGTCGTCCCCCGGATCCGTTACCAACTCGACCGACGAGATGCCGGGAACGGGCAGGGTCAGCGCTCCGTTCACCTTGTGGCTGTCGGCGTTCGCGATTTCGCTGTGGCTCAGATCGGCTTGCGCCAGAGTCTCCAGGGAGCCCGCGGGGCGCGACGACCAGATCTTTCCGCTCCCCCCCCACCCACCGTCATCGCCGGCCAGGACGGTGAGACCGTCCGTGTCTTCATCCCCTTCCACGACCGTGTGTTTGAAGACCAGGGCCCGGGTGCGGTTGCCGCCGGCGTGTCCGGCAAATGGGCTGGTGAATTCGCCGTCGCCATAGGTGAACTTCAAGCCCTTGGTCACGGTACCCTCTACCTGGACGTTCTGGTCGAAGGTGACCGTGATCCGGATCGCCTCCGTGCGCCGGTAGGTGGCGCCGTAGGCCGGACTCGAGGTGACGGCAACCCCCTTGACGTAAGGCTCCCCGTTCATCTGGTGGTCGGGATCCGCGTCGAGCCCCGACATCTTCCAGGGCGCCCTCACGCCGTCGTGATTCAACGCCCAGACGATTCTTTCCCTTCTCTCGCCCGGCTGATCAGGGAAAGCACTCCCGATCCGCACCCCGTCGGTGTCCTTGAATTCGGATCTCACCGTAAAGGAGAGACGCAGCGTGTTGGTACCGGTCCCGCTCCGGTACGAGGCGAAATTCTGCTGTTCCGTGCCATCCGACGCCCGGTCCCAGAAATAGGCCAGCCAGGGTCGGTCGACGCTGTCGACCCGCACGGGAGCGGTGTACGTCACGTCGATCTCGACCTCTTCTCCATGCCGGTAGGTGGTGCCGGAGGCAGGCGTGGAGGCGATTTCCACCTGGGTGACCCAGGGGCCCAGGCTGCCGTTCACCCTGTGACCCGACTGGGTGTCGAGCCCTATGGGCGTGAAGACCGCCGCAAAGTTGGAGACGGAAGTCTTCACCGTGCCGCTGCCGCTCCAGGCGGTCGCGGGTGCGCTGATCCCGTCGGTATCCGTGTCCGTGGCGATCACTTTGTAACGGAAGACCAGCTTTCTCGTGCCGGATCCGCGATGGTACCTGGCGGTCCGCGTCGAGTCGCCGACGGTGAGGTCCATCAAGACCTCGCCGCTCCCTGTGACCAGCATGCCCCTGTTGAAGGTGGCCTCGATTTCGATGATCTCTCCCAGCCCGTAGGTGTTTCCATTGGGGCCATATGAAGAAAAGACGCTGTAGAACGCGGAATCCGGAGGTACGGAGATCACGTTCATCTCTCGCAAGGTGGCAATCTCGTGGTCGGCGAAAACCTCGGACGGACCCTGAAGGACGTTCAGTCCGACAATGATGGAGATCGATGCGATTCGTACGGCGAGTCGGAGGCATCTTTTGTGCATATGTCTCTCCCTTCCTGATAACGGCTGTATCCACTCCGGGGGACGTTCTGATCGGAATACCGGTTGTTCTGCAACTCGATCACGCTTCCATCGACTTAAAAGTCGCTACCGGTTGATGCGACCAGAAATCCTGATGCTGTAGATCGCGGCGTCCCCTCCCCGGGTCTGTCGTGTGCCCTGTGCCTCCAGACGTGCAGCCCTCCCCAGCCGGGGGCGGTCGCCAATATGACATTTCAGCGGATTTTGGCCACAATTTGCCTTGACGGACCCCGTACAGAGGCGTACTTTGATGTAAATATACCAAATAATCGTGACTTATTTGTGTCTATTGGGTTTATTTTACGTGATTTTTTAGTGATTTTTTGAGCGTCCAATAAAAAACTACCGCACCACCATTCCGTAACGTTGGGGCGGGAGGTTTCCGTCGATCGATGCCAGGGAGTTCAATCAGCCAATCAGGGAGAGGTCATGGAGTCCGGGCAACGGGCCGGAGGCGAAGACAAAACGGTGGCGGCGAGGCCTTCCATCACGGGTGAAGCGAGCGTACGGATCAGTGGGCGCCTCGACATGCATACGTTGACGGACACGATGCCCATCGGCATCGTCGTCATCGATGCCATCGCGGGAACACTGGCATCCATCAACCGCGAGGCAAGCAGGCTCGCCGGCGACCTGTTGACGGCAGGGCAGTCGATGAATCATTTCCTGAAGGCGATCTCGGTTCGACGAGAAGACGGGCGAACGCTCTCGCTCGAGGAGCATCCCGTTGCCCGGGCGGTGAGCGCGGGCGAGACGATTCGGGCAGTGGAAGTCGAGTTCCCGGCCCCCGACGACCGACGGGTAAGCGCACTGATGAACGCCAGACCGGTTCTTTCGGACGACGGCGCGGTCGAGTCGCTTGTGGTGACACTGCAGGATCTGACGCCCGTAGAAGAACGGATGCGGATGCGCGGCGGACGGGCGGACGACGCGGACAAGCGGGCGACGGGACGGGAGTCGACATGCATCCTGGCGGTTGACGACGATCTTCAAACGCTGCGAAACGTTCTGGACGTCCTGGCCGACGAAGGATATCGACCCTGCGGGACCGCCAATCCGCACGACATACCCGAACTGCTGGTGAAACACCGTCCGGCGCTCGTACTGCTGGACCTGGTCCTGCCGGGAACAGACGGGGTTGAGGTGATGACCGACGTCATCGCAGATCCGGACCTTCCGGTCATCTTTCTCTCAGCGTACGCGCACGAGGAAGCCATTGCCCGCGCACTCGATGCCGGGGCAGCCGACTACGTGGTCAAACCCTTTGCGCCCGTCGAACTGTCGGCCAGGATCAGGGCAGCGCTGCGCCGCCGTGAGGCGCGGGTACAAGCCCATTCGGAAGAGCCGTTCGTGCTGGGAGACTTGAGGATTGACTACGACAGGCGAGAAGTGACACTCGCAGGCAGGCCGGTACATCTGACCAGGCTCGAGTACCGTCTGATGCGGGAGTTGTCTGCGAACGCGGGGCGGTTGGTGACCAATGAAGACCTGCTGAGGCGGGTCTGGGACACGCTGGACGCCGGTGATACGCGACGTTTGCGAACAACGGTAAAGAAAATCCGCCGCAAGCTGGGAGACGACGTAGACAATCCCACTTACGTCTTCAATCAGCCGGGGGAAGGGTATCGATTGGGTGACTGACCGGACCGGGCCTTCCAATCGTGACTTCCGGTGAACCGACGCGCCGCCGGGAAAATGCGCTGGATTCACGAGACGTCCTTACCTATATTGTGAACAATCAGATATATCGACTGTCGCCAACGAAACATTCCACAGCGCAACATGAAATCATCGATCAGAAGGTGATGCAAATCGACGAACGGGATCAACAGATCGAGGCCCTCCGCAACCGGCTGTCCAGGCTTGGAGAGGCCAGCCTTCGTATCAATGAGAGTCTGGAGTTCGACGCTGTATTGCAGGAGGTCCTGGACAGCGCCCGATCGCTGACTGGCGCGAGGTACGGCCTGATGACATTGCTTGACGATGACGGGCGGGTGCAGGACTGCATTACGTCCGGTTTAACGTCCATTCAGTCCAAGCGGCTGTGGTTGCGGCCGGAGAGGCACGGGCTCTTCGAACACTTCACCCATATAAAGGAGCCGCTGCGGCTTCGGAACCTCCACAGTTACATCCGGTCCCAAGGCCTGCCTGAGTTTCGCCCTCAAGTAACTCTGAGTCCCTCTCCCGCGGCGCTGGCAACGCCGATCCGCTACCGTGGCCAGAGCGTGGGGACATTCAGTCTTTGCGAGAAGGGAGGCGAAGACGCGTTCACGGCGGCAGACGAAGAGACCCTGGTGATGTTTGCCTCGCAGGCGGCGCTGGTCATCGCCAATGCACGCCGGCACCGGGACGAGCAGAAGGCAAGGCTCGACCTGGAGACCCTGATCGACACCTCACCCGTCGGGGTCGTGGTCTTCGACGCCAGGTCCGGTGCGCCGCTGACGTTCAACCGGGAGGCAAAGAGAATCGTGGGGGACCTGCGCACGCCGGGCCATCCGGAGGAGCAGCTTCTCGAGGTGATGAAGTTCCGGCGCGCCGACGGTCGGGAGGTCTCCCTGGAGGAGTCCCAACTGGCCCAGTTGCTACGCTCAGGGGAAACGTTGCGCGCGGAGGAGATCGTCCTCGTTGTACCCGACGGCCGGTCCGTGACGACGCTGGTCAATGCCACGCCCATCCGTTCCGGGAATGGCGACATCGAGTCCGTGATCGTGACCATTCAGGACATGACGCCCCTGGAAGACCTGGAGCGCCTGCGCGCCGAATTTCTGGGGATGGTCAGCCACGAACTCCGGGTCCCGTTGACGTCCATCAAGGGCTCGACCGCCGCCCTGCTCGACGATGCGTCGATACTCGATCCCGCCGAAGCGCGGCAGTTCTACAGGATCATCGACCAGCAGGCGGATCGCATGCGGGACCTCATCAGCGACCTTCTCGACGTGGCCAGAATCGAGACGGGCTCGCTTGCGATCACCCCGGAGCCGGCCGACGTGGGAGAAATCGTCGATGAGGCACGGAATACCTTCCTGCGCGGCGGCGACGCGCGCGCCATAGAAATCAACCTGTCGCCGGACCTGCCCTGGGTCATGGTAGACAGGCGTCGCATCGTCCAGGTGCTGGACAATCTCCTATTCAATGCCGCCAGGTACTCCGACGCGTCGTCCCCCATCCGGCTGGCCGCGTTGCGTGAAGACTTCCACGTTCACATTTCGGTTGCCGACGAGGGCAAGGGCCTGACCGAGGATCTCCTGCCGCAACTCTTCAGGAAGTTTTCGCGAATCGAGAGTAGCAACGATGAGAGGGTAACCCAGGGCACGGGGCTGGGTCTTGCCATCTGCAAGGGAATCGTTGAGGCCCATGGCGGAAGAGTGTGGGCCGAAAGCGACGGACCCGGCCAGGGCACGAAGGTCACGTTTACCGTGCCCGTTGCGGAGGAGATCCCGTCATCCGTGGACCGCACCCCGGCACGTTCGGGTCAGCACGCGCGCGGCACCGATAAACACAACGGCGCGATCCTCGCGGTGGATGACGACCCCCAGACATTGAGGTCCGTGCGCGAAATCCTTACACGAGCGGGATACACGGCAATCGTTACGGGGGATCCCGGCGAAGTTGCGGGACTGATCGAGGCGCGCGAGCCCTGCCTTGTTCTCCTCGACCTCGTACTGCCCGGAACGGACGGGTTTGAACTGATGAAAGATATCCTCGAGATCGACAGGATCCCGGTAATCTTTCTTTCCGGATACGGCCAGCAGGAAAACGTCGAACGGGCGTTCGCAATGGGCGCGTCCGATTATATCGTAAAGCCCTTTTCTCCAACGGAGCTCGTCGTACGAATCAAGGCGGCGCTGCGCAAGGAGGAGGGCGAGGCACGGAAAGACCCCGAAGAACCATGTGTGTTACAGGACCTGACCGTCAACTTCGAGGAACGGAGCGTGACCGTGGGCGGACGCCTCGTGGAATTGACCGCACACGAGTATGAGTTGCTGTATGAGCTCTGTGTCAGCCCCGGTCGGGTGGTGACGCACAACGTGCTTCTGCGTCGAATCTGGGGCAGGCAGCGCGGCGGCGACATGCGCCGCGTCCGTACGCTGGTCAAGAGGCTTCGGCGGAAGTTGGGTGACGACGCCGACGAACCGTGCTACATTTTCACTGAGCACGGGGTGGGATACCGTATCGGAGTGCCGGAAGGAGATTCAACTGAAACGTCAGAAAGCGTCCGCCCAACGCAACCGGAGGGGGAGCAGTAATCCGGTTTTGAGAAATACGTCGCTGCTGTCGCGTTTTGCGACGGTGGGAGGGCCGTATTACGCGGACTGCCCGAACGCCCCGGCCAAGATGAGGAAGTCGGAAAAGCCGATGGCGCCGTCGCCGTCCAGGTCAATGCGCGGGTCGTACGCCTCGTCGTCCTCGCTCAGCCCGAACTTTCCGGCAAGCAACACAAAATCACTGAAATCCACCTGCCCGTCGGCGTTCAGGTCGGGGCTGCCGTATGCGGTGGCCGTAAACACCGCCGGCGCCAGGCCCGCTGCCCGCGCCACCACGGTCTGAACCCCCGACTCCGGTCCCAGCGTCAGCGTCGTGGCCGCGTTCCCGGCCGTATCGGCCCTGGCGGCCGTACGGGAAAGTGCGCCTCCGCCGCCGGTGACGTCGAAGATTACGGGAATGCCCGGGAACGGGTCTCCGTTCTCATCGCGCACACTCACCTCGAACGGCGCCGGCAGCGACGCGCCCGCCACGCCGCGCTGCCCCAGACCCGAGACGACCTCCACCCGCTCGGGACGCCGCCGCACCCACTCGGACATGTCCCACAGCTCCACTTTGCCATTCGTCGTTCCCACAGCCAGCACCGACCCGCCCCGCCAGAAGGCCATCGTCCACGGCGTCGCGATATGCGGAAACCTTGCCCGCACCTTGAACCGCTCGCCCCGCTTCCCCGTCGCGGCGTCACGCACGATCACCCAACCGCCTCCCGCCGTGGCCAGACTCTCCCCGTCCGGCGAAAACGTCAGATAGGTAATCCCCCTTTCGTGCGCAATCGGCACGTCCGCGATGTTGCGGCGCGCGGCCCAGTCCCACAGTGCGATCACCCCCTCCTCCGTCGAGTCAGCAGCCAGGATGCGCCCGTCCGGCGAGAACGCCATCGTTCCGATCCGGCCCCCGCCGATGCGTACAAGCCGGTACCGTTCCTTCATCGCGGACAGGTCCCAGACCCGGATGGTACGGTCCTGCGAACACGACGCCAGAACGCGACCGTCGGGAGAAAACGCCACCTGTCTCACGTGGGACGTATGCCCTTTCAGCACGCCGATAAGCTGCCGCGAGGCCACGTCCCAGACCTTGATCCTGTCCTCGTCATAGGACGCCCCCGACACCAGCGTGTCACCACTGGCGGAGAACGCCAGCGTTTGCACCCTACCCGTATGCCCTTCCAGCGTGCCGGTCATCTGCCGCGACGCCACGTCCCACAGCGTGATTCCGCCTCCGGTCTCCCCGACGGCCAGCAGCGACCCGTCCAGAGAGAACGCCAGTGACGAGACCTGTCGATCTGGCCCGCTCATGTCCAGGGTGGCGATGGCTTCCAGCGTTGTCGTATCCCACAACCTGACGGTCTTGTCGAACGATCCTGACGCCAGCAGTGACCCGTCGGGAGAGACCGCCACACTCCGGGCGAGTTGTGAATGCCCTTCCAGCGTGGCCAGGTGATACGGTGACCGTTGCGCGAAGCGAAATCTCTCTGCATGTTGATTACCCCGCCTGTCCATCGCCGAGAACCAGACACTATGGACAGGCGGCTCCGACAGCGTGGAGTGGCCGCGGCTGGTGCGGGTGGAAGGGATCACCCCGTCATACTCGTACTCGATCTCCGCTTCCTCCTCGCCGGAAAGCATACGGCACCCCAACACTTCCACCGAAAACGCACCGAGTTCCGGCACCAGCGCGGTCACATGATTCAGGCCGTGCGGCGCCGCGATCCTGACATGGACGACGAGGGCCTTCGTACCCACTACATAATAGGAGCGTGGCGACAGCAGGTCGATGGATGGCAAGGACCGCCACTCCCTCTCGAGGGGGACCTCCGGGTTGAAAAACGGACTGACAGATAGGTGGGCCGCGCTGCAGGCCGACAGTTGCCCACCACCTACAGGCGAAAGGAAGTAGTCGTCGTCGCGGTTGTCGTGCCACATCAATCCGAATGCGTGCGCAAGCTCGTGCACGCCCGTGCCAAACCGGAATCCCGCCGGAAGGTACGCGCTACCTCGATCCTTATGCCCGGCAGCCGTGCCTGCCGCTTTGCCGCCGGCACTGGTACCTATCGCCGGCCTGTATCCGTGGTCGATCACGAAGAAGCGCACCACATGATTCCGATCAAACGCCTCGTTAACCTCCGGCCGCATGCGGTTAAACGTGGAGGCATAGTAGTAGCCACGGGTGTGTTCGCCGTCCATGCGGTGCACCACCGGGGCGCCTTCCGCGTCCGCTTCATAACGGAACGTCATATACCCGTACCCGTGGGCCTCCATCTGCTCTCCGAAGAGCCGCTGCATACGCACCATCCACGCTTTCATCGTGTCCGCCACCGACTGACGGTACGGGCGGTCGTTCGGCAGAAAGTAGATCATGCGCACGGTGCGCGGCTCGCCCACGTTCAGCTCCGACGCGCGCTTGCCGGCAGCCTCCACGTCCCCACGCGGCCAGTCCTCCTCATTCAGCAGCACGCAGTGAAGCACGCTGTCCGATTGAGCAGATGAAGCATGCGTCATCACAGGCTGAATCAGCACTGCCACGAAATACGACACCACCCCCGACCGTCTGACCCATCGATGAACATCCCTTCTCTTCATGGCCATACCACCTCTGTAAAAAAGCTTCGTCGGTACGAGATCCCTCCCCCACCCTCCCGGACGCGGGGAGGGTGGGACGATGCGACGCGGGCAGACATGAATGTCCGCCCCACCTTCAGACCGGTCCGTCGAGGTGCGGGCGCCCACAAGGGACGCCCCTGCATCGGGAACGGGGCCGGGTGAAGCGGTAGAGCCAATTGGCAGTTTCCGGAATGGCAGGTGTGTCGCATAATGCGTCGCGACTGTAGCGTTTTGCGACAGTGGGAGGGCCATATCACGCGGTCTGCCCGAAGGCGCCGGCGAAGATGAGGAAGTCGGAAAAGCCGATGGCGCCGTTCCAGTCCAGGTCGAAGCGCGCGTCATAGCCCGAATCGCCGCGGCTTGTCCCGAACTTTCCCGCGAACACGACGAAGTCGCTGAAGTCCACCTGCCCGTCGCCGTCGAAGTCCGCGCTGCGGTATCGCGGCGTGACGTACGCGGACATATCCCAGACCAGTATGGCGCCGTCGCGCGCGCCCGACGCCAGCGTCCTCCCGCTATGGGAGAACGCCAGGTGGTCGACACCGCCGCTTTGTCCTGAAAGGACGGCCGCCTGCCGCCCCGTTGCGGCGTCCCACAACGTGATCCGTCCCCAACCGGACGCGATCGCCAGCACCTCCCCGCCGGGTGAGAGCGCCGCCGCGCGGACCACCCGGGGCGACGTATGCGTCACTGCCCGCGCCTGCCGGGTCTCCACGTCCCACACCGTCACGGTCCCCGCGTCCGTCACGGAAGATAGCGCGCCGCCGTCCGGCGAGAACGCCAGCGTCACCACGCGTTCGCGCCCTTCCAGCGTCGCGACGTTGCGCCCCGGATCCACGTCCCACACCGTCACCGCGCCGGCACTCGTCCCCGTCGCCAGCAGCGTCCCGCCGGGAGACAGCGCCAGGGTGGTGAAGCCGTCTCCTGCTTCCACGGTTGCGATCACCTTCCGCTTTGCGACGTCCGACACCCGCACCACGCCGTCCCGGGCTCCGCCCGAGGCCAGCCTGCTGCCGTCTTCGGAAAAAGACAGCGCGGCGCCGGACGCATGCCCCGGCAGCGTGGCGATCGCCTCGCCGGTGCCCGCGTCCCACAGTCTGACCGTTGCGTCGGCCCCTGCCGAGGCCAGCATGCGCCCGCCGGGAGAGAACGACAATGCGGTGATGTGACCGTCGTGTGCCAAAAGCGCCGCCAGCGCCGACCGCGACGCCGCGTCCCACAGCACGACCCGGCCCTGCCAGGACCCCGACGCCACCACCGTTCCTCCCGGAGAGACCGCCATCGCGTCGTTACCGGCAAACCCCTGCAGCCTGCGCGTGCGCCCCGTCGCCTCGTCATGCACCACAACGGCCCCGTCAACGGCGCCGTAGGCCATGACGGCGCCGTCGCGCGAGTACGCCACCGAACCGATCCGCCCCCCGCCGCCCTCCAGCACCGCCGCCTCGTCCCACGATGCGACGTCCCATACCCTGACCGTACCGTCGTTCAGCGCCGCGGCCAGCCTACCGCCGCCGGAGGCAAACGACACCGCGTTGACCGCGCCCGCGACGCCGCGCAACCCCGCCACCTCCTCGCGCGACGCCACGTCCCACAAGAGCACCGCGCCGTCAGCCGATCCCGACGCCAGCAGTTGACCGTCGGGTGAGAAAGACACCGATTTCACGCCGCCGCCGTGGCCCCGCAACACCCCCAGCGCTTCGCGCGAGACCACGTCCCACAACCGCACCGTGCTGTCCGCCGACGCCGTGGCCAACACACGGGCGTCGGGCGTGAACGCCAGAGAACGCACGCCGCGCCCGTGCCCGTCCAGTCGTGCGGCAACCTGCCCGGAAGCCACGTCCCACAACAGCACCGAACCGTCGTTCTGTCCCGATGCCAGCACCTCGCCGTCGGGCGAAAACACCCCGACAGGGTAGTACAGGGGCTCGCCGGGCCGGTACAGATAGCCCTTCCGCGCCCCCGTGGCAAGATCCCACAGCTTCAGTTCGCCCTCGTGACCCGTCGCCACCGTCGACCCGTCCGGCGAGATCGACACCGATCCGACGCTTTCACGCGCGCCGCCGCCGGAACGACAAAGCGTCACGTAACCGCCCCCGCGCGCGTCATACACCCACGCGCCCACGCCCGTGCCCACCACCAGATACCCCCCGTCGGCAGACAGGGCCAGGGCGTGCGCGCCGCTGCCGACGCCACCCTTGCCCAGGCGCGCCAGGGCGCCTCGCGGCAGATGCCATAGCGACACGTCACCTTCCTCGGCATCCACCCACGCGCCCACGCCGCGCGCCTCCACCGTCGTGAACACCCGCCCGCCGACGGACACGTCCACCGCGTGACGTCCTGACGCCGGGCCCAGCGTCAGCAACGCCTCCGCCCGGCCCGCGCTGTCGGTCCTTGCCCGCATACTGCCGAACCGGGCCCCCACCCTGCCGCCGCCCTCCGTCACCGTGAACGTCACGGAAACCCCCGCAAGCGGCTCGTCATACTGGTCGCGCACCTCCACCACAAAGGGCCGCGGCAGCACGGACCCCGGCGCGCCGCGCTGCCCAACGCCCGATATCGCCGTCACGCCGACAGGACGCGGGGCCATCCATTGCGAGGTGTCCCACAGCTCCACCCGGCCCCGCGAAACGGCGGCGGCCAGGATGCGACCGTCGGGAGCGTACGCCAGCGAATAGACCCCGCCGGGATGCGCGTACTGCTCCACGATCTCGCGGCTGAATACGTCCCACAGGTCGACCAGCCCGTATTGCGATACAGCGGCCAGCGTGCTGCCGTCGGGGGAAAACGCGAGCGACGTGACAAGCCGCAGGGGCGCTACCAGCGTTGCGGTTTCCGCTCGGGACCCCACGTCCCACAGCTTCACCGTCCCGTCGCGCGACCCCGACGCCAGCAGCCGGCCGTCCGGAGAGAACGCGATCGACCAGATGAAATCCGTATGCCCCGCCAGCCTGGCGGCCTCCTGCCACGACGACGTGTCCCACAATCTGACCGTGCGGTCCCGAGAGCTCGACGCCAGCAGGCGCCCGTCGGGAGAAAACGCCACGGAACTGACGATATCCGTATGCCCTTCCAGCGCGGCGACCTCCTCCCACGACGACGAGTCCCACACCTTCACCGTCGCATCCCACGACCCCGACGCCAGCAGGCGACCGCCGGGTGAAAACGCCACGGACCACGCCATCCCCTTGTGACCCTCCAGCACGGCGACCTCTTCGCGCATTGACACGTCCCATACCCCCAGCGTGCCGGAGCTCAACCCGGCCGCCAATATCGCACCGTCGGGAGAGAACGCCACCGACTCCACGACCGGCCTGTATCCGCCAAGCGAGGCGACCACTTCGCGCGTTGCCACGTCCCACAGTCTCACTGTGTTCACGTCAGCCGATGAGACGTTATCGCCAACCCACGCGGCCGCCAACATGCCGCCGCCGGGCGAGAACGCCACAGAGGAAATCCAGAGCCCCCCCTCCGTCGCTAACGTGGCCACGTGATGCGGCGACGCCCGCGCGATGGCGAAATTGTCACTGCCAAAATGCGCCGCCTTATCGAACACCTGCGCCTGAAACTGGTGTGTCGTGGGATACGAAAAGCTCGAACGGCGCACCGACGGGATCACACCGTCATACTCGAACGCCACGACCGCATCCGTCTCGCCGGACATCAACCGGCACGCCTTCAGCTCCGCTGTCAGCAGGCGAACTTCCGGACTGCCGACGGTAAGGAACACCTGGTGAACACCGTCCGCATCCGTCACGCGCAACGGCAGTGTGAAACGCCTGGTACCCTCACCATACCAGGGGTTGGACCCGACGTATTCAACGGTCGGCGCAGAGGTATAATCGGTCTCAATAGCTACCTCAGGGTTGAAGTACGGCGACACCGACAGATACCCCGCCGAGCACGCCGACAGCCTGTGCCTGAAGGGACTACCTGACATGATATAGGCGCTGTCCCGGAAATCGTGCCACAGCATCCCGAAGGCATGCCCGAGTTCATGTGCCGCCGTATCGAAAGTGTAACGCCCGGGGACCATCGCACGACCTCGGTTCCTGGTTGCGGATGCAACGCCAAGTACGTCCAAACCATGCGCCAGGTGGATAAGATCCGTGCTGTTGTCGATGACGATGAAGTAGACGCGGTGGTCACGTTCGTACGCCCTGAAAAACTCCTGCTGCACTGAGCCACTCGTCTCCTCGATATATCGGGCGTCGTCGTGCTCCCCATTCAGGCGATGCACCACGGGTTCCCCGGCAGCGTCCGCTTCATATCGAAACGTCATATATCCATATCCGTGGGCTTCCATCTGCTCTCCGAAGAACGCCTGCATACGCACCATCCTCGCCCTCATCGTATCCACCACCGACTGTCGGTACGGGCGGTCGTTCGGCAGAAAGTAGATCATCCGCACCGTCCGCGGCTCGCCCGCGTTCAGCTGCGACGATGCAACCTTGTCCGCAGCCTCGACGTAACCGCGCGGCCAGTGTTCGTGGCCCACTACGCGGCAGAACGCCACGCTGTCCGCAGGCGCCTGCGCTGCGCGTACGACCGTGGGTAGGAACGGCGCTGGCAGGAGACACGCCGACAGCGGCAGCCAAAGTGACAAACGATAAACAACCCTTCTCTTCACAAAGATATCGCCTCCATGAGAGATGCTTCGACTGCTCTATGGCGAAGTCAGTTTGACAAGACTGCACACGTGGGCAGACAGGAATGTGCGCCCCACCCTCACACGCGCTTGCTCGCGATGCGCGAAGGGATCACCCGCCCTCACCGCTACCCGATGTATCCCCGCTTCCGCTCCCGGACGACGCGTCGTCCTCGATGTACCCCGACAGGATCACGTAGTCCGCCCAGTTGATGATCCCGTCACCGTTCAGGTCATACATCCGGTCATATTCCGCATCCGTCGACCGCAGACCCAGTTTCTGGTTGAATAACGCCGCATCGGCCGCGTCACGCTTTCCATCGCGATTGAAGTCCCCGGGCAGATATATCGTGATCGTGATGCCCTCCGACTTGCTGCGATTGTCCGCATCGGTCACCCTGACGGTCCCGTTCCACGTGCCCGTCTGCGTTACCGTGCCGGTGAACTCACCCGTCGTCGCGTTCAGGGAAAGCCCCGCGGGACCGCCGGACAGCGAATAACGGTAGGGCGGCTGCCCGCCGGAGGCGCTGACGTATACACTCAGAATCGGCGCGTCCACGGCCTCCCACAGATCCACGACGTCCAACGTCAGCGCCGGCGCCACACGCATTTCGAACGACCTCGACTTAGACGTGTTGAGGGAGTCGGTTACCGTCACGTCGACTGCGTACGTGTCCACTGCCGTCGGCGTTGCGGTGATAAGTCCACTGGACGTGCCAATGGAGAGGCCTGACCCCGATGAAGGGTTCGCCGTAAGCCCGTACTCGAGGGGCGCACAACCGCCGGTGCCCCTGGCCTGTATCGCGCTTATGGCCACACCCTGCTGTGCCACCACGTCGGAGATGAACGCGAGTGACAGCGGAAGGCAGGGAACGGTGAGTGTAAACGTCGCATCGACGGAATTGCCCTTATTGTCCGTTGCCCGCACCGTCAACGCGAAGCTCTTCCCGGCATCGGACGCTGGCGCCGTGCCGCCAATGCTCCCGTTGCCTTCGTTCAGGGTTACCCACGACGGCCACGTCCCGTGCATTGCGAATGTAATCGGCGGGCATCCCCCGTTCACCGTCGGCGTATTCGAGGGTCGCTCGGGTGACGCGCCCACCGCCACCGTCAGATTGCCATACGTTACTGCAAGCTGCGGGCATTTCACCGTAACACGGAATGAGCCCTGGCCTTCAGGGCAGTCCCCTTCGCTCACCTTTACAGTCACATCGTTGTCGCCAACCGCACTGAATGGGGCCGTCCCTCGGACACACCCGCTTACCTCGCCGATCGTTACCCAGTCGGGGCCGCTCTCGATCGCATATCTGTACTCATACGGCGCCTTTCCGCCGGACGCGGTCGCCGTGATCCCCTCAATCGAATCACCCACCGCAATCATCACGTTGCTCAGTCCGGCGATCGTGATTGGCTCACAGGGATCGATCACGTCGATCACGAATTGCACCGTGTCGAAATTACCACTGTCGTTCGTCGCGGTCGCCGTCAACGTCAAGGGGAATGTTCCTGTCTCGTTGGCTGGACCGTAGATGACACCCGTGCCGTCGTTGAATTTTACACCTTCAGGAAGAGTGCCTGTCAACGTGTATGTAATATTCCCGCATCCACCAGTCGTACTCGGTCTAATATCGACTGTATCGCCCTTCGTGACCGTCAAATTAGATATAGGTGAGATGACGACCTTCCCGCAAACGGTGACGATGAAATTAACATCATCGGAATTCGCGTGGTTGTCGCTCGCCGTCACCCTTACGCTGTTTTCGCCGGCAGGGCCGCCAACGACGCCTCTGATTTCCCCGGTTGACGGATCAATGGATACCCCCGATGGCGCGCCGGACATCGAATAGCTAAGCGCCCCACATCCTCCTTGCGCGCTCGCCGCAATCGAGATGGAATCGCCCACCGTCACCGTCATGCCGGGGATGTCCTCGAGTTCGACGTCTGGACACACAACCGTGATCCTGAAAAAGTCGCCGTGGCCGTTGCCGAAGGCGTCGTGCACCCGCACCGTCACGCCCTGCGTGCCGGGCGACGATGGCGCGGTGCCGTGGATGGTCAGGTCTCCGTTGTTTTCGATTCTATCCTCAACCCACTCCGGCGCGTCCTCGGTCGACGACGTTCGCGACCCGCAGCCCCCGCCCACGGACGTGGTGTGCAAAAAGGCGGCGGCCGCTGACACCGTCAGGTCGGGGATGTCTGTGATTCTGACCCTGCTGCACCGGACGGTAATCGTGAACGTCTTGTCCGTGCTGTTCCCTTCGCCGTCCGCCGCCGTCAGGGTGACAGGATGCGAGCCGGGCGTGGATGGCGCCGTGCCACGGATGTTCCCGTTGGCGTGGACGGTGATCCACGTCGGGCCGCTCTTCTTCGTGAATTCGATCCTCCCGCATCCCCCTCTGGCCTGCGCCGCGAGCGTGACGGCCTGGTTCACCGTCACGGTCGCAGGGCCGATTCCGGTCACAATAATCGCCGGACACGACCGCGGCGTCCCCGTCACGACCGACGAGTCGCCGGGTGTGTCCGTCGCCTGCGCTCGCAATTCGAAGGTGTATTCCGTATCGTTGGTCAGGTCCATCACGTCGTGGGTCGTGGTGCTTGCGCCGCTGCCCGATATGTCGCTCCACGCCGGCAGCGACGCGTTCGTCTCCGCGTACCGGATCCGGTACTTGGTGATCGCGGCATCGGTCGGATCGTCCCATGACAGCGTCACCGCCCCGTCGCCCGCGGATGCGGACAGACCCTCGGGCGCCCGCGGGCCCCCGGGCCTGCTGATTACGCCGGCCGGCGCCCCGGGGCCCGCCGCGTTCAACGCGCGCACCTTGAACGTATACTCAGTCCAGTTCGTCAGGCCCGTCACCTCGTGTTCCGCCGTGTATCGATCGCTAGGCGTGATGTCCGTCCAGTCCTGTTCCAGGACCGTGGCAGTGCTGTACATGACGCTGGTATCCCGTGATCCTGACGTCGCCCGGATCGTCCCACGTCAACCGCACCGATCCGTCGCCGGGAGTCGACGACAGATTGACGGGCGGAGACGGCAGGCCGGGCGTGGCCGTTACCACGCTCGAGTCACCCACGCCGGCCGCGTTTCTGGCCCGCATCTCGAACGTATACTCGGTGCCGGCGATCAGGTCCGTGACGTCGTGATCGGTCGTGCCGGCGTCACTGCCGGCAATATCGCTCCATACAACGCCCGTCCAGTTCGGTGGGGAGGTCATGCCGCCGGGAGCGTAGCGCAACTGATAGTTGACGATCGTGGCGTCGGCAGGGTCGTCCCAGGACAAACCGATCGCGCCGTCTCGCGGACTGGCCGTAAGCCCGCCAGGCGCCGCCGGCAGCGCCACCACCGCGTCCGTGTCCGCATCATACGTTACGCTGTTCGACCACTCGCTTTCCACGCCGTTGCGTACGGCAAACATTCGATACGTGTAATACCTCGCCTGCGTGCGGTTTCTCAACAACAACTGCGTGCTCGTCGCACTTCCCAGCGCGCCGATCGTGCCGTTCTCCCATCCCTGCAATGCTCCGGTCTGTTCCTCGTATCTGATGTCGTAATGGTTCACACTCGCCCCATCCACCGCCGGCGGGTCCCACGTCAGTTCCACCACGTCCTGTCCGACCAGCGACACGTTCAGGTTCGTCGGACCGTTGCCGGTCTGCGCGTAGATCGTCGTTACCA
Source organism: Candidatus Latescibacterota bacterium (assembly GCA_965116875.1). Taxonomy (GTDB): domain Bacteria; phylum Latescibacterota; class UBA2968; order UBA2968; genus JAAXHE01. Next base: position 4,353,953 of record OZ220733.1, on the reverse strand, counting down.
GAAACAAACAGATTGCAGGGACCGCCATCCAGCCGCCGGTCCGCACGACACCGCGGTACGCGACGCCGCACAACCGCCTCCAGGCAGCAACACACGCCTTGAATCGCCTGCGATAGTGAATATACACGACATCCCTCCCCTTGAGTTGGCCTACGGTTGCTATGAGCGACAGATAATATATAAATATCATGATAATATACCACGTTAAAGTGTTTTTATAGTGACTATTGCGTCCTTAAATCGTGATATTATCGTGAATTCTCGCGAAAACAACAAAAATTCCCGGCGATGCCGGTCGGTACACCTGGGACAGGCGGTTGCCGACGATCTCGGATCAGATCGCACCGGAGTACTATCAGAACATCAATGGGTGGTTATGGCGTCCAGGAAGAGTCGTGAGGCGCCAGTTGGGTTGGAGAGCCTGTACGTCGATTGCGGGGAAATGAGCGGGACCGTGGGTGGAGGCCGCGTGGAATTGAATGCAGATTGGTATCGTTGCCGGATGTGTTCTGTTTCAGCCCGGTCGGGGTCGCGAAATCAAACTGAAAAAGGCCCTGTTGACATATTATCAGCAAAGGCCGTGGGAAGAAGCAACGTCCGATTGCGCGGATTGGCCATACGGACTTACTTCGACAAACCGTACACGTATTGAACGGTGTTTTCTCCGGTTATCCCTCCAGCCCGGCCGCGTGGCGGCCCGCGGCGGGGTCGCCTGCGGCGTGGAACCGTCCGTTTTCCCGATCGATGAAGAGCATGACCGGGGTCGCGATCGGACCAGCGCTCGATGCCACGCGATGCCCCCGCGAGGCGAGGTCGGCGCGGACGCCCCGGCTCACGCGGTCGCTTATCGTTAGAGAGCCGACCTGTTTGAACGTTGCGGGACGATCGGGATTTGGATCGAACGAGTCCTCGTGGTGGGACGTGGCGAAACGCGGCGCGGTGACGGCGCATTCAGGAAGCATATCGAATTCGATGAAATCCAGGAGCAGATTCAGCGTCGCCTGGTCCTGCAGGTCCCCGCCCGCCACGCTGATCGCCAGAACCGGCTTGCCGTCTTTCAGGACGAGCGTGGGCGTCAGCGTGATGCGCGGTCGTTTTCCCGGCTGGATGCAGTTGGGATGGCCGGGGGTCGTATTCAGGCTTCGCAGGCGGTTTCCGTACGACACCCCCGTTCGCCCGCCAAGTGGTGTTTCCCCGCGATAGACGTTCGCGCTCGGTGTTGCCGAAACGACGTTTCCCCAGCGGTCCGCGACCACGCACGTGGTCGTTCCCCCGATTCCGCGTTCGAACATCCCCGTACCCCGAAGCGGCTTCAACCCGTACGGGTCGCCGGGACGAGCCTCCAGCGACGCGTTCGCCATATCGATCAGCGGCCGGCGGATTTCGGTATAGGCGTCCGACAGCAGTTCGGACATCGGAACGTCCGTGAATTCCGGGTCGGCGTAATACGCGTCCCTGTCGGCCATCGCCAGCTTCAGCGCTTCAACCGCCACGTGCACGTAATCCGCGGAAAGATGGCCCATGGATTTCAGGTCGAAACCCTCCAGCAGGCGCAGCGCCTGGCAGAGGTACGGCCCCTGCGTCCACGGACCGCATTTGTATACGTCATATCCCCGGTAGCTGACCGCAACGGGATCCTCAATCAGCGTCTGGTGAGCCGCCAAGTCCGCCTTGCGCAAAAATCCGCCCTTTTCGACGTAGTCCGCTTCCAGTTCATCCGCGACGTCCTGGCGGGCCCCGCTTCGCCCGTAGAAGCGGTCGCTCGCCGCCGCCACCCTCTCCTCGCGGCTTCCGCGCGCTGCTTGCTCCGCCTCGACCAGCCTGCGCAGCGTCACCGCAAGCCTGGGATGCCAGGACTCCTTACCTTTATCCAGGATTTCCAGCGTGGGAGAAACGATCGCCTCGAAGGATTGCGTGCCGTACCGGATGAGCAGCGTCGTACACAGATCCACAACCGAAGGGACCGGGGCCATCTTGATGTCCCTGTCGGGAATGCCGTTTGCCATGTACCAGTCGATCGCTTTCCGCGAGAGCGGCGCCCGGCCCTGCCCGGAAAGCGTTTTCACTTCATTCCTGCCCGCATCGTAGAGGATCACCGGCACCTCGCCGCCGATCGAGCACGCGCCGTGGTCGGTCACGTTCAGCGCGAGGATGGTCCCCGCCGCCGCGTCCGCGGCATTCCCGCCGCGCTCCAGGATCCGGATCCCGGCCGCCACGGCCCCCGCGCCGCCCGCGGCAACCGCGCCCGTACTGCTGACGGCGTTCCAGCCCATGTTATCTTCATTCGGATTTGACATCTTCATTCTCCTTAACCAGATCCATGCCTCTTCAGTACTAAAACGGGCGCCCACAAGGGACGCCCCTACAATTCGCACGGCAGCGCGGTATTCTCAGGCTCGTCGCCGCCTGTTTACGGTTTCGGACGCGCTATCCGCGACCCGCGCCCGCACCGTCGTAGATCTCCGTCTTGAACAGCGCCCGCTGAAACGCCAGGTATTCGTCCTTCGTCATTGCCGGTTTGTAATCCCTGAGCAGACCCGCCGCAGTCTCGCCCTCGCCGTGAAGCAGGTCCACCGCCAGCATCGCCAGCGATTTCGCGGGCGCCAGATACCCCGTTTCCATGTCCGAAATGTGCCAATCCGCGCTGTGACCCACGCCGTCCGCTCCGGCCATGTACGGATGGATCGCCGGCATGATGTGGGACAGGTCGCCCATATCGGTGGATCCCGTCCGGTGCGAGACCTCACAGACTTCGTCCTCCCCGAACAACGTCCTTGAATTCGCTTCGAAAACCGCGCTGAGTGCCGGATCGTTCCGAAGCGGCAGGTAACCCGGAAGCGTTTCGATCTCCACGCGCGCCCCCACCGCCATGGCCCCGGCGCGGATCGCACGGTCGACCTTTTCGTTGGCGTCCAGCATGGCTTCGTTCGTCTTTCCCCTGACGTAGGTCTCCATCCTGACTTCCGCCGGTACCACGTTTACGATATCGCCGCCCTTCGTGATAATCGGATGAACGCGGATCGCGTCATTGTCTCGAAACGTCTCCCGCTGCGCGTGAATGGCCGCCAATGCAATCTGGGCGGCGTTCAACGCATTGATTCCCCGGTGCGGTGCGCCCCCGGCGTGCGCGGCCTTGCCGATGAAGTGGATCATCTTCACCAGGCATCCGTTGCACGACTCGGAGATCGCGGCTTTCTTCATGTTGGGATCGCTGTGTGTGTGGATCATCGCCGCCATGTCGACGTCGTCGAATTGCCCGAGCCGCACGAGTTCCGGTTTTCCGCCCAGAAACTCCAGTTTTCCTTCCCTGACCAGTCCCATCCGGTATTCCACCTCGATGTACTCTTCCGCCGGCACAGCAAAGAACACGACGTTTCCGGCCAGGGACTCGGCCGCGCCGGTGTCCACCATCCCCATCATCGCGCCCAGCAGCCCGGCCATCTGGGCGTTGTGGCCGCACGCGTGGGCGGCGCCGGTATCGGGGTCCGCCATGGGATGGTCCGGTACCACGAGCGAGTCCAGCTCGCCGATCAGGGCCACCGTCGGACCGGGCTTCGCTCCGCGGAGGATCCCCTTTACGCCCGTGATTCCCAGCCCGGTTTCCGGTGAAATCCCGAACTCTTCCATGGTATTCACTGCCAGCCTGGCAGTCTCGAATTCCTTGAATCCGGTCTCGGGGTGGGCCATGATGTGCTCCCCGATCCGCTCGATCTGTCCGCGGCGGCGGTCGATGGCTTCGCAGATCCTTCGCTTCAACGCCTCTTTCCCGTCCATACACTCCTCTTAGAAGCTGTTTTAAAATTCCCGGTGAGTTCCCGAGCGCGAGCGAAAAAGTGGCGGTCAAGGCGGGAAAACCCGCCCATATTTGTCTATACGGGTGGGTTTGACCAACGCCGACCGACGCTTTTGCAGCCGCGCGAAGACCGCTGGGTATTTTAAGACAGCTTCTTAGTGTTCTGTCCCGGAAATAAGTTGCCTAAATTTGGCCGCTGAGTCGCCCGTCTCGCAAGGCGCCGGAGCGCAGGCGACCTGGGTATGGTCGGCGAGCGAGGGGAACGTAGCGAGACGGGATGAATCGGCGGCCGAATGGTGAGGAATTTTTGGGACAGGACATTAGGGGTCACTCAACGGATCTTGACCAGCAGTACCAGCAGGATTGGCGTAACGAACGCCTGAAGCAGAATGAATCGCACCAGTACATGGGTATTCGACCAGCCGTTCTTGTGCCGGACGTGATCGTGCAGCGGATAACGAACCGTCCTGAATATTCCGATATTCAAAAACCGCAGAAACGCAACTTTCAGGAGCCCCGTGGCGCCGTTTACGAGTACCACGCCGGCGACGACCACGATCAGAAACGGATTGCCGCACGCCAGAACCAATACGCCGAGCAGGAAGCCCATCGGCCGGGAGCCCGCGTCTCCCATCAGCACCGAACTGGGATACGCGTTGTACCAGAGGTAGCCGGCCAGACATCCGGCCATGATAAATGCAAACAGCGCCCAGACCGCGCCATCCGGGTAATGCGGCACCAGCAGGTACCTGGCGATGTCGCGGTGTCCCACGATCCCGTACAGAATCGTGGCCAGGTAGACAAAGGCCATCACGCTCAGACTGCCCGACAATCCGTCCACGCCGTCGGTACAGTTGGTGGCGTTGATTGAAACCCAGATCAACAGCGCGGCGCCGGGTACGAAAATCCAGGGCGGAACCGATACCGGCGTCTTCATCAGCGGCAGCCAGAGTTGAACCGGTTCCAACTGGCAGATGACCATGGCGCCCAGTAACGAAATGCCCAGGTCGATGGCGCCTACGCGATACTCTCCCCATCCCCCCGGACTCCGATCGTCCAGAAAGCCGGCCACCATCGCGAGAAGGACGCATCCGAGGACCTGCCAGTATTGGGAACCCGGCGGGAGGACAAGGATGCATACGGCGACGTAGATCGGTATGAAGATGATGCCCGCGCCCACCGGTTTGCCGTGGCTCTGCTCGTTCTCCACGGCGTACTTCCGGCCGCGGTCTTTGGGCAGCCGCATCCACAACCTGGGTAGCAGGCGCCAGGTGAAGAACCCGGCCAGCGCCGTGCCGACGACGGCCAGAAACAGATAGGACGTCAACAGCCGAAGCGGCCCGTAAATGTCAGCGAAACGCTCTCCCAGCCAGAATAGCAAATCCGAATCCCTGTTTCCCGCGATGTAAGCGAAAGTCACGCTGCGCCCGGCAATAGCGTATACCGGGTCAACAGGCGAGTGAATCTCCGATCTTGCCGTCTTCGACAATGTAAGCCCATCCCGCGAAAAGGACAAGAGTTAGATGAAAATTCCGCGCTTGACAATTCAAGGCGTGCCATCTATCTTTACGCCCGCACAATAACGGGAGCTTATGATGAAATCCGTTCAGTTTTCAGTCATCAGGTCGGGTGTTTCGGAACGACCTTCATCCGGTCCGCACGGCATTGCGTGGACCCGTGTCGCTGCGAGTTCGATGTGCATGATGTCCTCTATTTCTATCGGACGTCCCGCGGCGGAGCATCCCATGACTTGAACTGAATGACATTGGTATCGGAATCGACCAACCCACCGCCGGCGGATCGGCGGTGGGTTTTTCTTTTTTTATCGGAAAGGATTCGCTATGAAGTCCTGCTATGTATCGACGTCCATTCCCTACGTCAACGCGCGGCCGCACGTGGGTTTCGCGCTGGAACTCGTTCAGGCCGACGTGATCGCCCGCTGGCGCCGGCTGCAGGGCGACGACGCGTTCCTGCTTACAGGTACAGACGAGAACGCATTCAAGAACGTACAGGCCGCCGCGAATGAAGGCCTGACGCCCCGGCAGCTATGCGACCGGAACGCAGCGGTCTTCCAGGAACTCGCCGGCGCCCTCGATATCTCTCACAGTCGCTTTATTCGCTCCACCTGCGATGTGCACTTCCGCGGGGCCTCCCGGTTCTGGCTTGCCTGCCGCAAGGAGGATATCGTACTCAAACAATACCGGGGTCTGTATTGCGTGGGCTGCGAGGACTTCTATCTGAAACGGGACCTGACGGACGGACGGTGCCCCGTACACGGCGTCGAGCTCGAGCCCGTCGAGGAAACGAACTATTTCTTCCGCCTGTCCGCCTATCAGAAGGTGCTTGAGACCCTGATCGCGTCCGGAAAGTTGCGCATTCTGCCTGAGACCCGGCGAAACGAAGCGCTTGGATTCATCCGCCGGGGACTGCGGGATTTCAGCATTTCACGCAATCGGGAGCGATCGGGAGGCTGGGGCGTGCCCGTTCCGGGAGATGCGACGCAGGTGATGTACGTGTGGTTCGACGCCCTGACCAACTATCTTTCCGGACCGGGCTATGGATCGAACGCAGCCAGTTTCGAACGCTTCTGGAAGAACTGCCCCGACAGGATCCACGTGATCGGAAAAGACATCCTCAAATTCCACGCGATCTACTGGCCGGCCCTGTTGCTCTCGGCCGGCCTGCCGCTGCCAGGGACCCTCTTCGTCCACGGACACCTGACCGTCGAGGGTCGCAAGATCGGCAAGTCCCATGGAAACGCCGTGGATCCTTTCCCTCTGATCCGGCAATACGGCTCGGACGCCCTCCGGTACTACCTGCTCCGCGCCGTACGCTCCGGGGAGGACGGAGACGTATCGGAAGCCCGGCTCCGGGACCTCTACAATACGGAACTGGCGAATGGCCTGGGCAACCTGGTACGCCGGCTGGAATCGCTCTGCGAGAGGTCCGGTCACGGTCCGGTGGAGACGCGCGACACCCGGATTCCGCCCGACGTAAGCGCCGCGCTGGACAGGTTCGACTTCGCCGGCGCACTCCGGGCCATCTGGGTCCGCATCGGAAAGCTGAACCGCGAAATCGACGCGGCACGACCGTGGGAACTCCTGAAAAAGCAGAAGTCCGAAAGGTTGAATGAACACCTCTCGGCCTGGATCGGTTCCGTTCTGGGTATATCGCGTGGTTTGAGACCCTTTCTTCCTGGTACAGCGTGTAGAATTGAGACCGGTTTCTCAAAATCGCGGATACAAAAAAGCCAGCCCCTTTTCCCAAGGCTGGCATGAGAAACTACGAGACTGTGTAGAAACGAATGAACGAGAATACGAGACTACGAAAAGGCGAATCTACAAAAAGACGAAACTGCGAGAATACGAGATTACGAATAAGCGAAACTACGAGAATGCGAATAGACGAAACTGCGAGAAGACGAAAATACGAAGAAACGAGAATACGAAACTGCGAAAGAAGCGAAACGCGCGATGCAGCGATCGCACACCGTGTTCTTCGGCGTTGGATACGAATTTGCCGATAACGGACGTTACGCGCCGAACGCCTCCTTCATGCGTTCGAACAGGCCCTTTCCGCCTTCGGGAGGCTGGATGCTTTCGAGTTCGGCAAGCTGCCTGAACAGCGTCTTCTCTTCCTCGTTCAGACGAGCGGGCGTCCAGACCATCACGCGGACCAGCTGGTCTCCTGTACCATATCCGTTCAGTTCCGGTATCCCCTTGCCCTTCAGGCGAAAAACCTGCCCGGACTGGGTCCCTTCCGGGATCTTCATCTCGGCCCTGCTGTTCAGTGTGGGCACGGTGACCTCCGCGCCGAGCGCGGCCTGGCTGAAGCTTATGGGCAATTCATAGAGAATGTCGTTGCCGTGCCGCTCGAAATGCTCATGCTCCGCTTCTTCGATCACCACCATACAGTCGCCCGCGGTCCCGTCCCTGGGCCCGACGCTCCCCTGCCCCCGTAACGGGATGTAGTTGCCGTCGGTCACGCCCGCAGGGATATTGACGGACAGACTGACGGTCTTCTTCGCCCGTCCTTCGCCGCCGCAGTCGGAACAGCGGTCGCCGATCACCTTGCCTTCGCCGTTACATTGGGGGCACGCGGTGACGTTTACGAATTGCCCGAACAGAGACCTCGTGGCCTGACGCACCTGCCCCATCCCGTTGCAGACGCTGCAGGTCCTGGCCGCGGCCCCGGAACGGGCCCCGCTTCCGGCGCACGTGTCGCACCTGTCCATGCGGGCAAACCGGATCCTCTTCCGGGCGCCAGACGCGATTTCCTCGAGGGTCAGGCGGACCGGTATGCGGAGGTCTTCCCCGCGCTGTGGACCGCGCCGGCCCCCGCGGCGGCCGAACAGATCGCCCAGAATCCCGCCGCCGAACACGTCGTCCAGGTTGGAGAAGATGTCTTCAAAATCGGTTGCGTGGGTAAAGTCGGACCACTGAAAGCCGCCGCCCTGGAACGGACCGCCCAGGCCCGCGTGCCCGTACTGGTCGTAAACCTGGCGTTTCCGGGCGTCGCCCAGGACTTCGTACGCTTCCGCGGCCTCCTTGAAACTGGCCGCGGCCTCTTCATCGCCCGCGTTCCGGTCCGGATGATACTTCATCGCCTGCTTGCGATAGGCTTTCTTGATGTCGCCCTCGGTCGCGTCGCGCTGCACGCCAAGAACGTCATAATAGTCACGCTTGGACATGTTTCATTCCCGTGGGGCAAAACAGAGAACAGAGCCGGATTCCGGCCCTGCTCAGGATTGCCGCGCTTCACTCTCCTTCTCGCCCTCTTCCTCGCTCTCGGACTCCTCGCCGGCGCTTCCTCCACTCACGACGACCCTGGCAGGCCGGATCACCTTTTCGCCAATACGGTACCCGCGTTCCACCACGGCCATCACGAGCCCTTCCGCGTGATCTTCGGACGTCATCTGCATCAGCGCTTCATGAAAGTTGGGATCGAACGGCTGCCCCGCGGCCTCGATCTCGGAAAGACCGCGACGCTGGAGGACTTTGGGGAACTCCTCCATGATCATGGCCACGCCCTGTCTGAACCCATCGGAATCCTCCTCGCCGTCGGCGCTGTGCTCCAGCGCACGCGCGACCGAGTCGAGAACGGGCAGCAGGTCCCGAATCAGGTTTTCGCTGGCCGACTGAATCAGGGCATCGAACTCCCTCGTCCTCCGCTTCTTGTAATTGTCGAACTCGGCCGCCAGGCGCATCCACCGGTCCTTGTACTCTTCGGACACGCGGAGGGCTTCTTCATGCGGATCCGGTGCGTCTTCTTCGCAGGAAGCCTCCGCTTCCCCACCACCTTCCGGTTCGGCGGTTTCCTCCTGCGTCTCCTCGCCGTTGACTTCGTCAGGGTTCACCATATTCTTACGGGTATCCTCCTGCTATTGATCCAGCATTTCCTCCGCCAGGGTCGCCATATACCGGGTGAGGGGAATGAGCCTCGCATACGGGATGCGCGTCGGTCCGATCAGCCCGATGACACCCGAAATGGCGCCAACGCGGTATCTCGACGTGAGTACGCTGCAGCCCCGGAGTTGCGGCGGATCATTCTCGGCGCCGATCGTCACGGAAATCCCGTCGTGCTCGGTCCGTTCGTCCAGAATGGTGATCATCGGTTCCCGGGCTTCGAGCAGTTCCATCAGGGCGGCCAGGTCGTTCTTCTTGCGGTTGAACTCCGGATGCATGATAAAGTTGCCGGCGCCACCGAAATGCAGATCCATTCCGCTCTGAAACCGGAAAAGGTTCGACGCGCTGTCACAAAGCACACGCAAAAGTCTGGGAGATCCGCTCGAGACCTCACGGAGCCGCTCTGCGACCGAGTCTCTGATTTCCGCCACGCTGAGTCCGGACAGGCGTTCGTTCACCGCCCGCGACGTCTCATCCAGCTCGCCGGGTGATATGGCCGAATCCACCTCCATCACCATCGTCTTCACCAGCCCCGACTTGATTGCAAGAACCAGCAGCAGCCTGCCTTCAGACAGATGGACCATTTCCAGACGGTCGAACACGCCCCGCTCGAACCTCGGCGAGAGAACCATTCCCAGATTCATCGAGAGATCCGCGATCAACCGGGACATCTGCTCCAGCAAGGCTTCGATATCCCCCTCGCGGACGTATGCCCTGACCCGCTCGCGGATCTGTTCGCGCTCCTCCTCCCGGATCGTCTGTCTGGGCATCACTTTGTCGACGTAATAGCGGTAGCCTTCGTCCGTGGGAACGCGGCCGGCCGACGTGTGCGGATGGGTGAGCAGGCCCTTTTCCTCCAGGTCGGCCATGGAATTGCGTACCGTGGCGGAACTGAGCCCCAGGCCCGACCTGGCGATGGCGCGCGACCCCACGGGCTCTCCGGTATTGATATGCCTGCTGATAAGAATATCCAGAATGGCGGCTTCACGCTGCTGTAGCTGCATCATACGACCCACCAATCCTTAGAAGCTGTCTTAAAATTCCCAGCGGTTTTCGCACGGCTGCAAAAGCGCCGGTCGGCGTTGGTCAAACCCGCCCGTCTTACGAGATCGAGGCTGCGCTTGCTCGCCTCTCATAGCCGGGTATTCCCGCCTTGACCGCCACTTTTTCGCTCGCGCTCTGGAACTCACCGGTAATTTTAAAACAGCTTCTCAAATTTCCCGTCCCGCGGACAGACTGCGGGACAGAAGACAAGGCGTCAGAATAAAACGACGGGGCCGGAGGAGATGCCCGTTGAGTCGAAGAATAACGAACTATGTGTGTAGATGGCTTCTTCCGGAGGAGAGAGGACCACGTGAAGGGTGACGCAACCGGCATGCCGGACGACAGGAGCAGCTTCAGGCTTTCGGAGTTCGCATAAATCCATAATTCCCACAAATGATAAAGGAATGCAGGTTTATTGTCAAGCCTTTTGCGGCAGATCCGAAGCGGCGAAAATGCGCTGCTCCGTATCGGTTTCGGGACATTGCCGACGGGGCGCGGCCGGCATCGCGCGCTCAGGTTGGACGGTACCGCTATTAACATGGATTTAACATAATAGCAATCTATACGAAATGTATGCCCCGTATATTTGCGCCATTCCAAACACGTCCTGACATCTGTAGAGACCAGACAATGACTCACATCCGAAAGGAGCCGCAGCATGGGCAAGACGCCTCAAGACGTCCTTGACATGATCAAGGAAAACAACGTAAAAATCGTGGATTTCCGCTTTACGGACTATCCGGGGCTCTGGCAGCACTTTTCCGTGCCCGCGGAGGAAGTCGAGGACGACACCTTCGAAGACGGCCTCGGCTTCGACGGTTCCAGCATGCGCGGCTGGCAGTCCATCCACGAGAGCGACCTGCTCGTGATGCCCGAGCCCGATACGGCCTTCGTCGATCCTTTCCTTGAGATTCCCACGCTCGCGATGTTCTGCGAGATACAGGATCCGATCACGAGAGGGCAATACACCCGTGATCCACGTACCGTGGCGCGAAGGGCCGAAATCTATCTCAGGGAAACCGGCATCGCAGACGAGGCGACCTTCGGTCCCGAGGCGGAGTTCTTCGTCTTCGACGACGTCCGTTTCGACCAGACGAACAATACGGGCTATTATTACGTCGATTCAGTTGAAGGCCGCTGGAATACCGGGCGTGACGAACAGCCGAACCTGGGCTACAAACCCCGGTACAAAGAGGGGTACTTCCCGGTGCCGCCCACCGACAGCCTTCAGGATATCCGGAGTGAGATGGTCCTGCATATGCTCAACTGCGGAATCGAAGTCGAAGCCCACCATCACGAGGTGGCGACCGGCGGCCAGGCAGAGATCGACTTCAGGTTCGCACCGTTGCTGAAGTGCGCCGACAAACTGATCCTTTATAAGTACATCGTCAAAAACACCGCACGGAAACACGGAAGGACGGCCACGTTCATGCCCAAGCCGCTCTTCCAGGACAACGGTACCGGGATGCACGTACACCAGAGCCTCTGGAAGGACGGCGAGCCCCTCTTTGCGGGTTCCGAATACGCCGGACTCAGCGACATGGCGCTGCACTATATCGGCGGGATCCTGAAGCATGCGAACGCGTTACTGGCATTTGTCGCGCCGACCACCAACTCCTACAAACGCCTGGTGCCCGGATACGAAGCCCCGGTCAACCTGGCCTACTCCAAGCGAAACCGAAGTGCTTGCGTCCGGATCCCGATGTATTCCCCCAGTCCCAAAGCCAAGCGAATGGAGTTCCGCTGCCCGGACCCGTCCTGCAACCCCTACCTGGCCTTTGCGGCCATGCTCATGGCCGGCCTGGATGGCATCCGGAACCGGATCGACCCGGGTGAACCACTGGACATGGACCTCTATGAACTGGAACCGGAAGACATGGCCAGAGTCCCCCAGACGTGCGGATCGCTGGAAGAAGCCATCAACGCCCTCGAATCCGATCACGATTTCCTTCTCGAGGGAGACGTGTTCACCAGAGACGTGGTTGACAGCTGGATCGACTACAAGCGCAAGAATGAAATCGACGAGATGCGACTGAGGCCGCATCCGTACGAATTCGCGCTGTATTTCGATGCGTAATCCCGTACACACGACACACACGCGACACGAACAGGGGGCCGGGCACGCGCCCCCTGTTTCTTTGTTCTGATACGGCAGGACCGGCGGCCGGGGACATACGAAAGGGCAGGATAAATGCGCATCACCGATATCCGGACGTTCCACGTGGACGCGGGCTGGCGATCCTGGTTGTTCGTCAGGGTGGAAACCGACAGCGGAATCACGGGCTGGGGCGAATGCAGCGACGACAAGATGCCCCTAAGCGTCGCAGGCGCGGTGAAGGACCTCGAGCCAGTGCTGATCGGGAGGGACCCGCGCCCGTTTGAAATGAGATTCCAGGACATGGTCAGACGGAGCCGCCAGAGTCCGGACGGCGCGACCATGAAAGCCATTGCGGGTATCGAACTGGCCCTGGTGGACATCAAGGCTCGGGCCCTCGGCATTTCCGTTGTGGAACTGTTCGGCGGACCCACGCGGGAAGACGTCCGGCTGTACTGGTCGCATTGCGGCACCAGCAGGATCCGGGCGCACGAACTCATCGGGACCCCGCCGCTGCGCAACCTGGACGACGTGGCCGCGCTGGGCCGGGAAGTGGTGCGGAGAGGCTTCACGGCGCTTAAAACCAACATTCTGATGCCCGGCGATCCCGGTTCCGTCTACTTTCCCGGCTTTGGGGGCGGACCCGGCACGACCGACCAGGCGATATCGAACCGGCTGCTGTCGCATATCGAGACTCTGGTGGGTACTTTTCGTGATGCCGTTGGGCCCCACGTCGACCTGAACCTGGACCTCAATTTCAACTTCAAGCCGGAGGCCTGCAGGCGAATCGCGAAAATCCTGGAACCTTTCAACCTGCTCTGGCTTGAAATCGACATGTACGATCCGGATGCCATCCTTGCGATAAAGCAGTCCACCGCCACGCCCATCTGCACCGGCGAGAATCTGTTTCACATGCGCGGTTATCTTCCCTATTTTGAACGCCATGCGGCCGACGTGTACATGGTCGATGTACCCTGGAACGGATTCTCCCAGTCCAGGAAAATCGGAGATCTCGCTGAAGTCTTTCAGTTGAACGTCGCCCCGCACAACTACTACAGTCACCTCGCATCGTTCATCAGCGCGAGCCTTTGCGGGGTGCTTCCCAACGTGCGCATCATGGAAATCGACATCGACGACGTGCCCTGGAAAGACGACCTCGTCACGAAACCGCCAACAATCGTCGACGGACGCATGGCGGTCCCGGACGGGCCGGGTTGGGGCACGGAAGTCGTGGAAGAAGCCCTGCTGGCGCATCCCTGTCAACCCGGGCGCCACCGGTCGTGACGTCCACGAGAGAGGTTCTCCCATGCGAGAAATCAAGCTGCTAACCGACGAACAGATGCGGTTCTACGTCGTCAACGGGTTCATTTCCGTCAAGACCGAGCTTCCTCCGGAATTTCACGCCGACATCTTCCAACGCACCGACGACATATTCCAAAAAGAGGGAAATCCCGGGAACAACCTTCTGCCCAGGCTGCCGGAAATCCAATTGGTCTTCCAGGATCCCAACGTCGTCGGCGCGCTCACGGGCCTTCTGGGCGCCGACTATTCCATGCATCCCCACCGCCATTGCCACGCCAACCCGCCCGGGAGCACCGGGCAGCGGATGCATATGGACGGCTGGAACCGGCGGCACCACCACACCCGGTGGGCGATGGCGTTCTATTACCCCCAGCCCACGCCGATAAGCCTGGGACCTACCGGCGTCGTGCCGGGCAGCCACTTCAACAACACCTGTGACGCCGATGCGAGCGAAGAATTACCGCTTTGCGGGGACGCGGGCGACGTCACGATCGTACACTACGACCTGTGGCACCGGGCGATGCCGAATTCCAGCGACGCGCCCCGTTATATGATGAAATTCCTTTTTACCCGGATGAAGGAACCGGATGCTCCGAGCTGGCGGGGAGCCGCGAACGAGGGCCCCGCACACCGTGGCTGGACGCGCTCGGATGACCGCGCTTTGCTGTGGAACCACCTTTGGGACTGGCACCGGGGACGTCCGTCCGCGAACGGCCTGAACGCGTCGGTGGCAGACACCGCGCGGGACCTTGTCGACGAGCATGAGAACACGGCCCTGAATGCCGCCTACCGCCTCGCCGGGATAGGTACCCCCGCCATTCCCACCCTTTCGAGTTTTCTGGACGACGGATCCGAGTCCGTGCGACGCAACGCGGCCTACGCCCTCAGCGCCATCGGCGCCCCGGCGGTTCCGAGCCTGGTTGGGAGGCTGGGACACGACGCTGCCCAGGCCGTCCAGATCCTGGCGGATATAGGCGGAGGCGCCGAAGAGGCCGTCCCGCGGCTGGTCGACACCCTGGAACACGAGGATCCCGAGGTCCGCCGGTGGTCGGCCGAAGCCCTCGGTAACGTCGCACTGGCGGAGCCCGCCGCGGTATCGGGCCTGAAGAAGCAGATGAAGGACAGCGACGGCGACGTGCGCCTCACCGCCGCGCTGGCTCTGGCCAAACTGGGTCCCGCAGCCGAATCCGCCGTTCCGGAACTGAGTGACGGGTTGACGGATGCCAATCGTTACGCACGCGGAAACGCCGCCGAGGCGCTCAGACGAATCGGGACCCCCGCGGCAATGAATGCGCTCATCCCCGCGTTGACAACGGCCCGCTGGTGCCCGGAAACAACGCCGGAGAGCACGTTTTAGATTCTGTGTGAGGATTACCGGTGGGTTCCCGATCGCGGGCGAAAGGGTGTCGGTCCAGCCGCGCAAAGGCCGATGAGGACTTTAACCATGATTCGTAAGTCTTCGGGGACGATAATACGAATATGTTCTTGTAAATAAAGGCGATTAGACGGCGGATTACCAGGATACACCAGGTCTCTGGACGTGTAGGGAAAAAACGTCCTTCTATACGTCGATAACGCCCCGTTACGGAGGGTTTTATCGCGTCGCCGCGTTGCTGTTTTTTTCGGATTGAGGCTAATACAGCTTCTTTGGAACCGTGCGCCGGCTGCGGAGTCGATAGAGGAACTGCGTATCTGCGATATTCAGAATGTCAACTGAAAACACATTGACGCTTTTAAAAGATTCACTTATATTATCGTCGGTCGTACTTCCCACCGATAGAAAGGTCCAACGGGCATGACGGTAAGCAAGAACTGGAAAGCGTTTCTTGGCGCAGCGGCCGGCCTTTTCACGGTCGCAGGCGCAGCGGCGCTCCTGCTGCCCCAATATCGAAACCTGTCGCTACTTTTCTTTTACAGCATTCCCGCCAACTCTTTCGTGCCCTTTCCCCACGAACCCGCACTGGTCTTCCTTGGCCGGTCCTATCATCCTCTGGCAGTTGCGGTTGCGGCCGTTGCAGGCACCCTGATCGCCTGCTTCGTGGACTATCGGGCCATGAACTTCGCTTTTCAGAAGCCCGGAATCAGACGGACGCGCGAGAGCGACGTCTATAAGGGCGCCGTTCACTATTTCATGAAAGCGCCCTTTTTCGCGATATGGTTTGCCGCGCTGGTTCCGTTCATCCCTTTCTATATCTTCCGGATCCTCAGTCCGGCAAGCGGTTACCCTTTCCAACGGTACCTGGTCGCCGTGTTTCTCGGGCGATTCCCGCGGTACTTTTTCTTTGCGCTGATCGGAAATCTGCTGAATCTCACCAATCTCATGCTGGCTGGCGGCGCCGTTTTCTTCATTTGCGTGTTGCTTGGCTCGAAAGTCAAGGCCGCGTTCGCCGCACGTCACCGGCGCGCCGAACAGTCCGTGCCGATCGATCGTTTTGCGCTCGAAGATCTGGCCCTGGACGAAAAAACGGCCGTCGCCTCCGACTGACCGTTTTCCATTTCAGCCCACCCTGATGTCCTGTCCCGTCAGCGCCAGACGGCGATGACCACGCCCTGTCCGAGAAGCGATACGCCGTTGTACCCGAGGCTGAGCCAGAACAGACCCGCCTTCCGCCCCTCAAAGGCCACCGACTGGTGCGCCACCGGGAGCACGAAGGCGATCAGAGCCATCAATCCAAGATGGATGCCCGCCATCGCCTTTCCCCCGCTCCCCTGCAGCGTCGAGACGTCCTGCGGCTCACCCATTCCGGCAAGCAATTGCGCAAGGATGAACGCAGTGACAAGCGCCAGAAGAAAACTGACGCCGTATGTCTTGAGGGGGTTGAAGTCCTTGCGTATCTCCTCCTCCGTGGTCTCCATGTATCCGAGCCAACGCTTTCCGAACAATGGCCCGTACCAGACGGCGCCTGCGATCATCGGGACAAAACCGGCAACCAGTATGGCGAGATAATTGACCTCATGCATGTCTGTTCCTCCAGATCGGGTTGAACTGCCGGATTGCGACCCTACTCCCACTCGACCGTTCCCGGCGGCTTGTGCGTAACGTCGTAAAACACCGCCTCGACGCCTTCCACGTCTAAAATCTCACCAGCGAGCTTTCGCACGAAATCGAAGGGCAACGCGCTGAACCTGGCCGTCATGAAGTCCGGCGTTTCCACCGGCCTCAAGACCACGGTTTCCGCGATACCGTCGGACGTCAACGGAAGGAGTACAGTGGGCATCTGGGACACCGTCCTGGACAGGGCCTCGCGCTCCAGGGCCGCCATGGCGAGCGCGTCCACGTCCCTGAGAAGGTCCAGACGGGATTGCGTGAGGAAGGCCCGTTTCAGCTTCAGAGCGGGAAGGACCGATGGCGCCAGCAGGTAGACCACCCGGTTGATCTCGGAGACCGTATTCGTAATGCGCGTGGAAACGTCCTCCAGTACCGCCCAGTCCGATTCACCCCAGACGACCGCGGGGTGCGCATAGGTGCGGAAGTCTCCCTGGACGCCGACGCTCTGAAGCGGGAGCACCCGGAGCCGGAGCCCGGCGCGCATCGCAATATCGCGGGCGGCTTCCTCGGTCTCCGTATCCGGTGGGTGCGCGCCGTCACCCGTGGAGCAGAGGCAGCGCACGGACAACCCGGGCCCGGGAAACGGCTGGCGCCAGATCAGGTGCGGCGGCAGTCCGAGGGCGTTCCCCAGTTCACGCACTTCGTCCTTGTAGAGGTGCGCGAGCGGTTCGATGACCAGCCCGCGGGCGATCAGCTCCTCCACCACGTCCACCCGGTTGTGGTGCGTCTTGATCACCGCAGCGTGTTCCGTACCGCCTGACTCGATGGTATCCGGATAGAGCGTGCCCTGCCCCAGCAACCAGCCGTTCGAATCCAGGCCCATCCGTTCCAGCACACGATCCTTGACTTCGAGAAACGCCCGGCCAATGGCCAGCCTTTTCTGCTCCGGATCCACCATGCCCTCCACGCTGAGCAGGAAATCCTCCGACGCATCCTCCACAATCAGGTTTTCGAATCCTTCGACCCGAAGCGCGTTTGCGACGCTGGCGGACTCCCCCTTCCGCATGAACCCGTTGTTGATGTGCAATCCCAGCACGCGCTCCGGTCCGAGCGCGCGGTTGAAAAGCGCAAAGGCCACGCTCGAGTCCACACCGCCCGAAACCAGCAGAAACACGCGCTTGCGACCCACCCGCTCCCGAATCTCCTCGATCGCCGTTTCCGCGTAACCGGCCATGGTCCAGGTACGCGGCGCGGCGCAGATATTCAGGAAATTGTCCAGTATGTCCATACCGCGGGAGGTGTGAGCGACCTCGGGGTGAAACTGCAGTCCGTACAGATTCCGTCGAACGTCACCCACCGCGGCTGTTGCGCAGTCGTCCGTGGTCCCCAGAACCTCGAACCCCGCCGGCAGACGGCTTGCCACGTCGCCATGGCTCATCCACACCGCCAGCGGCGACTCCATGCCCGCGAACAGGCCATTCGCCGATTGTATCCGAAGTTCCGCCGAACCGTACTCGCGGATTTGCCCCCGGGCAACTTCGCCGCCCAGTTCCTGGCACAACAGCTGGTGGCCGTAACACAATCCAAGGACGGGCAGCCCGGAACTCAGGTGCGCCGTGTTGAACGCCGGCTGATCCGGGTCGTAGACGCTTGCGGGCCCCCCCGACAGAATCAGGCCCGAAAACCCGTCGAGCGCCGAAGTGTCCACGTCGGGCGGAAAGACCTCGGACCAGACCTGCAGGCGGCGGATTCGGTTTGCAATCAGGTGGGCGTATTGCCCCCCGAAATCCAGCACGGCGATGCCGTTTTGCATGGATGCTTCCTCAGGTCTCGCGCTCGGGATTCTACAGGGACGAAGAAGAGCTTCCTAGACATTCAGGGCCGCCTGCCAGTCTATTTCGGATGACCGCCAGGTCTCACGTACCGACAGGACCGTATCCACGGGAGTCACTGAGCCGTCCTCGGGGCAGTCCACGTTGTAATGGAGTCCCCGGCTCTCGCGCCGCTTCAGCGCGCATCGAACCGCGAGCGCGGCCACCGTCGTGATATTTCTCAATTCGAGGAGCGCTTCCGTAACCCGGGTCCGCTTGTAAAACTCCTCAACCTCCCTGGCGATGACGCCAATTCGCCTTGCCGCCCGTTTGAGCCGGAAGTCGGAACGCACGATACCGACATAGTCCCACATCAGCCGCTGCACCTCCACCCGGTCGTGGGCAAGCAGCACCCACTCTTCGGTATTGAACACGTCGTCATCCCGCCAGTCCGGCACGTCGGGAAAGACGGTTGCCGAATCCGGACGCAGGGACGCATGCTGATGAACGCGGTCCGAAAACACCAGCGCCTCGAGAAGCGAATTACTCGCCAGACGATTCGCGCCGTGCAGGCCCGTGTGCGCCACCTCCCCGGAGGCATAGAGCCCTTCGATTTCCGTGCGACCCCACGTGTCCGTCACAACGCCGCCGCACATATAGTGAGCCGCGGGCACAACCGGGATGGGCTGCCGGGTGATATCTATATTGAGTTCGAGACACCGCCTGTAAATGCCGGGAAAACGTTCCTGAATCCCGGCGGCTGGCATGTGAGTGACGTCGAGATACACGCAGGGTGCGCCGCTCTTCTTCAGTTCACTGTCGATGGCCCTGGCGACAATATCACGCGGCGCGAGCGCTCCCATCTTGTGATGCGCGTCCATGAAAGGACGTCCGTTTCCGTCGATCAGCACGCCCCCGTGGCCGCGTACCGCCTCGGAAATCAGGAATGAATCTCCCTCCGGATGGTAGAGCGTGGTGGGGTGAAACTGCATAAACTCCAGATTGGCTATCGGCGCCCCCGCCCTGTAGGCCATGGCGACCCCGTCGCCGGTTGCGATGCCCGGGTTGGTTGTGTGTGTGTAGATCTGTCCGGCCCCACCGGAACACAGAAGCGTTACCCGCGCAAGAAATCGCCTGACCCGCCCCGAAACCGCATCCAGAACGTACGCACCCCAGCAATGAATGCGTCCCTGCGGTTCCGTCTTGGCGCCGAAGAGATGGTGTTCCGTAATCAGGTCGACGGCCATATGGTGTTCGAATCGCGTAATGTTGGGATGGGCTTCTATCGCTTCCGTAAGCGCCCGTTCGATTTCCTTTCCCGTAAGATCCGCCGCGTGGACAATCCGGTTCCTGGTGTGCCCGCCTTCCCGCCCGAGCGCCAGGTGGCGGCCGTCCGGCTGTTTCGTGAACGCGGCGCCCCATGCCATCAGTTCTCTGACCATCCGCGGCCCCTGTCCGATCACGAGGTCCACCACCTCACGGCGGCAGAGACCGGCCCCGGCGGAGAGCGTGTCCTCCACGTGGAGGCCGAATGAATCGTCCGGATCGAACACGGCGGCAATGCCGCCCTGGGCATAGTTGGTATTCGACTCCTGGGACTCCTTCTTGGTAATTACCGCGACGGTGGCGGACTCGGCTGCCCTGAGCGCGAAAGACAGGCCGGCGATACCGCTGCCGATGACCAGGTAATCTGTTTTCCAGAATTCGGACACGATCAGTTCATCCCTTCGGTGACGCGGGCGCCGCGGCGGCTGGCAGTCCGTTGGAAAAGTTGCTCTGCAGGCGAGGTCGAAGACAAGGCGCGCGACCGAGTCCCATCCTTCGATTCGGCGAGGGAGCGCAACGCAGGTTTTCGACCGCAAGGGCCGGCCGCAGACCGGATGGACTTTTCCAACGGGCTGTTAGAGTCACTGTCTGGTCTTCACGATTTCCCTGAGAAAGTCTTCCGCCGAAAACTCGTTACAGCCCGTGGCCTCGATCAGGAGATCCAGGATCTCACGCCGCTTGCGCCGGTCATAAATCAAGTCTTCAAATACCTCCCTGGATTTTCTTCGCCCGAGAGCCTGCTCGATTTCTCCGGGTGTCATCCACTGGCCGCCCGTTGCAGACATTCTACTATCCTCCTGTTTTAAATCGGCTTAATGACAATCTCAGAAACCAAAAATAGCAGAAATCCGATCCTGTGTCAAGCGGCCCGGCGATGTCCGTTGCCCCGTCCGCTGGAATCCCATGCGGTTGCCAAAGCCTGGAAAAATGAGTACACTTAGCAGTCCGTTGAGAAAGTCGCTCTGCAGGCGAGGCCGGATGGGCGTTTTCAACGGGCTGTCAGGTTTCGAGCCCGAAACAGCTTCATTCGAGATACGGATGACCGTAAACGATCTCCCAGCCCTCAATGCCATATTCAACACGATCGGCGCGGTCTTTCTCCTGATGGGCTATCTTCAGATCCGCCGCGGCAATATCCGGCAACACCGGCGAATGATGGTCTTCGCCCTCGTCTTTTCGGTCCTGTTTCTGTCTACGTATCTGTTCTATCACGTCAATGTGGGGTCTGTACCCTATCCACACCATGACTGGACCCGCGGCGTTTATTTTGCCATCCTGATCCCGCACATCGTACTGGCCGCACTGAATGCGCCGTTCGTCCTCACGGTTGTATGGCTTGCCCTGCGCGGGAGGTTCCGGACACACAGGCGCATCGCCCGCTGGGTGTGGCCGGTCTGGATGTTCGTGTGCGTCAGCGGCGTCATCATCTACGTGATGCTCTACCTGTTCTAACTGACAAGGAGGCACGCCATGAACGTACTCGTGACGGGTTCGACCGGGCTCGTCGGTTCTTCTCTCGTACCCCATCTCGAAGCCGGCGGCCACCGCGTACTGCGGCTGGTTCGCACGAGTCCCACAGACGATACGGAGCGCCGGTGGGACCCGGAAACAGGAGAAATTGCGCCTGACGCCCTCGAAGGAATCCAGGCCGTGGTTCATCTGGCCGGCGAGAACATCGCTTCGGGCAGGTGGAACGAAGCGAAGAAAAACCGAATCCGCAGCAGCCGCGTGGACGGCACCCGGCTTCTGGCACAGGGCATTGCGGAATTGCAGACCCCTCCCGGCGTTCTGATTGCGGCATCGGCGATCGGATACTACGGCAATCGCGGCGAGGAAATCCTCAACGAGGAAAGCCCGCCCGGCGCCGACTTCCTTGCGGAAACGTGCATTGCGTGGGAGAATGCCGCAGGCCCCGCGGCTGACGCGGGCGTGCGTACCGTAACCCTGCGGATTGGAATCGTGCTCAGTGCGGACGGGGGCGCGCTGGCCAAAATGCTGTTCCCGTTCAAGATGGGGGTGGGAGGCGTGATCGGCAGCGGCGCGCAGTATATGAGCTGGGTCTCGCTGAGCGACCTGTCGGGAATCATCGTCCACGCGCTAAACACGGCATCGCTCGAGGGGCCCGTCAACGCGGTGTCGCCCGCGCCGGCGACGAACCGGGAATTCACGAAAACACTGGGGGGCGTGCTTTCCCGCCCGACGCTCTTCCCTATGCCGGCATTCGCCGCCAGACTGGCCTTCGGGGAAATGGCGGACGCCCTGCTGCTGTCCGGCGCCCGTGTAACCCCCACACGGCTGCAGGAGTCCGGATATGACTTTCAACACCCGGAACTCGAAGGCGCGCTTCGACACGTACTGGATCGGTAGGTTCTGCGCGAGATCGACCGCCGGCTACGGGATGCCGTTCAACCGGCACACGACGTCGAAAAGCACCTGCACCCCGAATTTGACGTTTGCGACGGACACCCGTTCGTCGTGACCGTGGCACAGGTCGAAGTACGCCTCGCCCTCTTCGTACCGCATGGGCAGGAATCCATAGATGTGGATATCGCGGTCCTGCAGAAACCGCGCATCCGTGCCACCGGTCTGCATGTAAGGGACCACGGCTGCATCGGGGTCGAATCGGGCGATCGACGCCCGGATTGCGTCCAGAAGTGGCGTCCGATGGTCGAATTCCGTTCCCGGTCGGAATGCCTTTTCCATTTCGAAAGCGACGCCCTCGCCGGCCAAAGCGCGAACTTCCCGGACGAAACCGTCTTCGTCCACACCGGGCAATGGCCTGCCGCTCAGCCGCGCCACGGCTTCGGAGGGGATCACGTTGCGCTTGACGCCGGCCTCGAGGATGGTCGGCGCGCACGTATTGCGCACCATCGCGTCGAACATCTTCCGGGTCGGCTCGTCAACCGGCAAGGCCTGTAGCGAGGCATCGCAGCGGTCCGGGTCCAGGGCCCCAAGCAGCAGATCGGCCACCTCCTCCCTGACCTGCGCGGCGGCGGCGCCCTCGAAGAACGCCTTCACGCCGGGGGTAATCCGGTGTGGCATCTTCACGCGGCTCAATCGCTCCAGGGCCCCTGCCAGATGAAAAACGGCATTGTCGGTGTGGGGAACGGAACTGTGTCCCGGTTGTCCGCGCGCAACCAGGTTCAACTCTGCACTCCCCTTTTCGGCCACCTGACACGTGTATACCGGACGCCCGTCGACCAGCAGAGCGAAACCGCCGCCCTCATTGATGCCGTACTCCGCGTCGAACACCTCCGGGTGATTGGCCGCAAGCCAGCGCACCCCATGCACCCCCCCGAGTTCCTCGTCCGCTGCCGCCACCAGAATCAGGTCGCGCGTCAGCGGCAGATTCAGACGCTTGCACAATAACAGGACCTGCAGTCCAACGGCCGTCGTCAGCTTGGAATCGATTGCGCCGCGACCCCATACGTACCCCGCGTCCACCTCGCCGCCGAACGGATCGCGCGTCCATTTGGCGGGCTCCGCGGGAACCACGTCTATGTGCGACAGCAGCAGCAGCGGGCGTTGCGACCCGTCGCCCTTGAGACGTACCACCAGATTCCCGCGCCCGGGCGCGGATTCCAGGACGCCGGGAGAAAGTCCCTCCCCGGTCAGCGCCCCGGCAATGTCCCGGGCGAGGGGCAGTTCGTTCCCCGGCGGGTTCGTGGTGTCGAATCGAAGGAGCCTGCAATGCCAGCCCACCGCTTCCCGGCCCGCTGCATTCCAATCCACGTTCATAACTGAATCTCCGGAGCTTGTCCTGTGCCGGCATGCCTTCTCTTCAATCAAGCCAGCAACTCGCCCATCCGCTTTCCTATCGCCTCCACGTCCCCTTCCCGCAGACACATGGGACCGAACCCCAACACGCCTTCGTACACTTCCGCCGTATTGCAGTGAATGCCGGGCTCGCCGTCGATAAGCCTCCGTGCCAGTTCCAGGCCTGAAATGCCTGCCGCGGCTTCATCGATCTCCAGCTGCAGACCCGGCACGGGTCTTCCGGGATCGATGGTCGCGGTTACACGCACATTCGGCAATGGTTCAAGCGCCGCCGCGAGGTTCCGTATCACGGCGGCCCATCGGGCGTGGCGCGCCTCATCCCCCTCGGCGACGAACAGCCTGAGCGCCGTGATCAGACCAACGATCTCCTCCTTGCCCACCTTGCACGGTCTCCCGATCCCGTGCTGGGGTGCGCCAGGCAGGCGGTCTTTGTCAATCAGCGACGGCGGCGGATTCCAGAGATCGTAGAACACGTCCTGGTCCAGGTGCTGCAGCGCGACAGCCGATACCAGGTCTCTCCGACCGCACAGAATTCCTGAACTCTGGGGCCCTCGAATGGTCTTTCCTCCGCTGAAACAGACCACGTCCGCCCCGGTTTCGACAAAACGCTGCAGGTTCGACTGGGGCGGAAGCTGGCCGGCGGCGTCCACAACGACCGGCACACCCCGATCGTGGGCTGCTTTCACAACGTCCGCCAGGTCCGGACGCGCCCGGGCGTTCATCACGTACGCAACCGCCGCGGTCCGGTCGGTAATTGCATCGGCAATCTCCCACGCTTCCGTATCCCGGACCCCGGCTCCGCTGTACCGGTCGGAAATCCCCACCTCCACGAGCGTAACGCCGACCGCACGGATGGCGTGGTCATAAAAATTCCTGTGGCTTCGCGGGATAATCACTTCGTCCTTCATGCCCCCGGTATCCGGTAGCCGGTTCATCCTGCCCGGATCCAGCCCGGTCACGCACGCCGCCACGCCCAGCATGATTCCCGCCGCGGCGCCCGATGTGACGTATCCGGACTCGGCGCCCGTGACGTCTGCAATGGCCCGGCCCGCCCAGGCCTGCAGTTCCGCGATATCCACGCAATGTTGAGAGGCTTCCGCCATGGCCTGCGCCACCTCCACGGGCAGGATTGACCCGCTCAACCGGGTGGACGGCCCGGATGCATTGATTATGGTACGAATCCCCAGGCGTTCATACACGCTGCTCATCCACCACCTCCTGGCCTCTGATCCGGAACTCCTTGCAAAAACGAAAAAGCGAACGCAAGCCCGCTTTCCGCAACCCGAAAGGACCGTCAATATCAACCCCGGTCCATACCCTGTCAAGCCAAAACCTTTCCTTATGAATCCCAATTCGAAAAATCAGCAACGCGGCGACGCGACGAATAGCCCTGAAGCGTGGCTTGACGGCCCGTTGGAAAAGTCCATCCGGGCTGTTAACGTCCACAAAAACACACGAATCCTGGCCAAAACCACTTGTAAACCGGCCGCGTGCTGTTTACATTCAGACGCTGTCTTAATATTCCCGGCGGTCTTCGCGCGGCTGAAAAAGCGCCGAAAAGGATCTAGAGGATCCCGATATGGAAGTGCTCGAACATACAACCAATGCCTTCAACGGCATTGTCATCAGCCCCGAACGCCTTCCATCAGACGTTCATTCGTTCAGTCATCGCCTCTCGTTGTCCCTGGCGACCTGGAAAACCGGGGGCTATCAACTCGTATGGCTGGAGGTCCCCATAGGCAAGTCGGAATTCATACCCGTTGCGGTGCAGGCGGGTTTCTCTTTTCACCACAGCGGCGACGCGTATCTCCTGTTGACCCGACCGCTGGTCGAAGACGCGTTCATCCCCGGCTTCGCCACCCACTATATTGGCGCGGGAGGGGTGGTCATCAGCGAGAAACACGAGATTCTGGTTGTCTGCGAAAAACACCGCGGCGGCAGCAGGCCGTACTATAAGCTGCCGGGCGGCGCGCTGCATCCCGGCGAACACCTGGCCGAGGCCGTCGTCCGGGAAATCCGGGAAGAAACGGGAGTTCAAACCTCATTTGAAGCGATGGTGTGTTTCCGTCACTGGCACGGATACCGCCACGACAAGTCCGACATTTACTTTGTGTGCCGCCTCAGCCCGCTTTCTTACGATATCGTCCCTCAGCCCGAGGAGATCGAAGAATGTCTCTGGATGCCCGTTGAAGAGTACCTGACGTCTGACTACGTGCACACCTTCAACCGCCAGATCGTCAGGGCGGCGCTGGCCAGTCCCGGCGTGGTGCTCAGCGAGGTGGACGGGTACAGCGACGGCCGGCGGCGGGAAATCTTCATGCCGCCGGGAACGGACGGGGATTGATCCGGGCCCGTCCGGCGCGACGCCGGTGCGAAGACCGCCGGGAGTTCCAAGACAATTTCTTAAGGGAATCAGCGATGAATCTTCCGCAATCTCTGTTTCGGCCCATTCTGGAGAACCGTCGGACTGACGCCAGCCCGATCGTCACCTCACTGAAGAGCAACCTCCGGGAGGCCTGCGAAGGCCATATCGATTCGGCATCGCCCGCATACATCGACTATAACGAACGAAAATCGGTTTTCTGGCGGACCAGGCCCGGCGGCCGTCTGCTTCCCAAGGCGATCGAAACCCTTGCCGTGGGCGGCATCCTTCTCGACGGAAAGTACGCGGCGGAGGCATGCAACATTCTCCGGACGATCGTGAAGCACCGCATCGTGGAGAACTGCGGCGGCACGAACTATGGGCGTCCGTACAGCACGTGGCGGGACAACTGCCTGGACGCCGGCGCAAGTTCCATGGTTCTGGCCATCGGACTGGACCTGTTACGGCAGGAGCTGACAGACGCGGAACGCCTGGAAATCGGCGCCTATTGCCTGCCGTTCATCGACTATACGCTCGATAATCCGCCGGATCCCGGGGAAACCCGACCCGACTGGAACATGGCCGCCATCGGCCTCATCGGGCTGGGCCTGCTCGGACTGGTACTGCGCGGTTACGGCGTACTGGACGAGTCACGATTCGACCGTGCGCTGACGTCCGGAAAAAAACGGTGCCTGCTCTTCCTCGAAAAGGGTCACGACGGCGACGGCGCCTTTTACGAAGGTCCGGCGTACGGCAGCGCCACGTTGCACTACCTCGCCCCGTTCGCTCTGGCGCTGGCCGCCTGCGGGGACCGGGAGCTCACGAGCCACCCCGGATGGGAACGCATCGCGGAGGGTCTGGCGTATGAACTCATCCCTGCGACGGGGCGGCCCAATCCACTGAACGACTGCAATGACGGGTTCCAGGTCGAATGGCTTTCCCTTCTGGCTTCTCAGCAGAACAGCGGTCTCGCGCAATGGCTCTGGCAGACCATCGACAGACCGCCGTCCGGCGGCGAAACCTGGCATCTGCCGGCCGACGGCTGGAGCGACACCGTTACGCGTTATCTACTGTACTACGACCCTTCGGTAGAGCCCGTACCTCCGGATCGTCTGAACATGCCGGGGGTCAGGCACTTTCGCAACCGGGGGCTGGTGGACGTCCGGTCCGGGTGGCGGTCCGAAGACTTCCTCCTTTCATTTCTGTGCGACGTTTTCCCCGCGGGCGGACACCGGCAGGCCGATCGCAACCACTTCGCGCTGCACGCCCTCGGAGAATCTTTCGCATGCGATTCCGGATACGCCCTTGAAAGGCTCCCCGACACCACCGAAGTCCTTCGCCTGGGCGCGCTGGGGGAAGCCCACAATCTGCCCCTGGTGATGGGCGAGATGCAACGCCGCGGCCCCGCCGGTGATGACGGCATCGTCCGCGCGGACATTCAGGGGGCTTTCCCCTACATCGAGTCCGAGGCGGGAGAAAGTTACGCAAGCGCTCAGCGTTTCGTCCGGAGGACGCTCTGCCTGCCGGATGCGGCCGGCGCGCCCGCGGCGGTGATTGTTGTCGACCGCCTCGATTTCGAAATGCACGACCGGCCGATGCTTTCGTGGCTGCTGCACACGGCGGCCGGCAATCGGCTGGAGTGCGGTCGGGACCGGGTATCCATCGTCGGATGCAGGCGTAAAAACCGGTGCGACGTCCAGATTGCGACACCGTGGCCGGGCCGATGGCGCGAGGAGGGATTCCACGACCATCCGCGGGTGCGGTACGACTGGTTCTGGAGCCCGCTGTTCTGCATCGTGGCGCTCGTCCCGCATCAAAAGGACGCGTGCCCGCCCGAAATCGACGCCACCGGCGATGCCTCGGGCTGCGCCATTCGCATTCGCACGGGCAACGCGGCCGACACCGTACTCACGGCCGGACCCGGGTATACGGTCGCCTTCAACGAAGTCCGGACGGATGCCGAGTTCGCGCACGTCCGAACCGTGGATGACAATGTCGAGACGGGTCTGCTCGCCGCCGGTTCCTCTCTCGAGGTCTCGGGCCGTCCATTTGTTTCGGAGCCGGGGCCCATCGACTATCGGAAATTCTGACGGCAGCCGGGTGTCCGCCCTCGACCGACGGATGGTCCTTTTCCGGAGGGCCCTGGACGCGTCGTTTTTTCACCGCATTGCCCTCAACGCGACCGGCACAGCAAAAAACCTGAATCTCCCATTGGTAAGGAACGCGCAACGATGCCACTATGGAAGCCCGACCCAACGTTCTACCCGTCGCCCAGGATGGCCATGCAGGCCCCCCGGGAGCGATACGGGTACGTGTCCGCTCTCAATCCCGGCGCGAACGACAGACCCGATGCCCTGTGCGTGGTGGATCTGGACACAGAGTCCCCCACCTACAGTCAGAACATCTACTCGCTTCAGATGCCGTATACCGGAGACGAACTCCACCATTTCGGCTGGAACGCCTGCAGTTCGGCCCTGTGCCCCTATGCGCCTCATCCTCACCTGGAGCGACGCTACCTCATCCTGCCCGCACTGCGTACCTCACGCATCTACATCGTGGATACCAGGCCGGACCCCGCCAGGCCCCATATTATCAAGATCATAGAGCCTGACGAGCTCATGTCCAGATCGGGCTACAGCCGGCCTCACACCGTCCACTGCGGTCCCGACGCGATCTACGTCAGCGCGCTGGGACCGGCGAACGACAGCGACGGCCCGGGAGGGATCTTCCTGCTGGACCACTTCAGTTTCGACGTCATCGGGCCGTGGGAAATCCATCGCGGATCGCAGGAACTGGCGTATGACTTCTGGTGGCACCTCGCGGAAGACGTTATGATGAGCAGCGAATGGGGGAAGCCGGAGCAATTCGAGAACGGGGTGGTGCCGGAGGACCTGCTGGCGAACCGGTACGGCCACCGGCTCCACTTCTGGGACCTCAGAAAACGCCGGCTCGACCAGACGGTCGACATCGGCCCCGAGAATCAGATGCTCCTCGAGCTGCGTCCCGCACACGACCCGCGGAAGACCTACGGTTTCGCCGGCGTGGTCGTCAGCACGGCGGACCTGTCCGCATCCATCTGGACCTGGTTCCGCGAAAACGGCGCGTGGCGAATGCGGAAGGTGATCACGATTCCACCCGTGCCGGCCGGCGCCGCGGACCTGCCGCCCGTGTTGAAAGCGTTCGAAGCCGTACCGCCCCTGGTCACCGATATCGACCTCTCGCTGGACGACAGGTTTCTGTACGTTTCCTGCTGGGGCCTGGGCGAACTGCATCAGTACGACGTTTCCGATCCATTCGAGCCGGTCCTGACCGGAAAGGTGGAAATCGGGGGCATCGTAAACAAAAAACCGCACGCAAAGCGTGACGGCTCATTGTCGGGTGGACCTCAAATGGTGGAGATCAGCCGGGACGGCCGGAGGATTTACTTTACCAACTCCCTCTACAGCGCCTGGGACGACCAGTTCTATCCGGCGGGGATGAACGGCTGGATGGCGAAAGCCGGCGCGGACCCCGACGGAGGCCTGGAACTGGACCCCGGTTTCTTCATCGACTTCGGCGAAACGCGCGTCCATCAGGTCCGATTGGAAGGAGGAGATGCCTCCACCGACTCTTTCTGCTACCCTTCCTGACGGGATGGGGCCGTGGCTGGCGATGATCGGCTTCGGCGCCTTTCACGGGTTGAATCCCGGTATGGGCTGGCTCTTCGCCCTGTCTCTGGGACTCCAGCACAACAGCGGACGCGCGGTCTGGATTGCCCTCTTCCCCATCGCGGCCGGCCATGCCGCCTCGGTAGCCGTCGTCGCCGGTCTGGTACTGGCAGGCCTCCATTTTGTCTCCCTGTCCGCCCTGCAGTGGATAACCGCCCTCCTGCTGATCGCCTTCGGGATCTACAAGCTGTTCAACTACTACCGGCATCCTCGATGGGTGGGCATGAAGGTCGGGCCCGGAGATCTCTTCGCCTGGTCGTTCCTGATGGCCACCGCCCATGGCGCGGGATTGATGGTGATTCCGGCCCTTCTGGGCGTGGCGGCCGCCAACCACGGCCACGGTCCGCCGGACGTGAACTCGCTGGCAGACGTCCTTCTGGCCGTGGGCGTCCACACATTGGCCATGTGGCTCGTCATGGGCGCGGTCGCCTGGATCGTGTACCGGAAGCTGGGCCTGGCCGTGCTGAGGCGGAAGTGGATCAACTTCGATCTGATCTGGGCCGTCTCCCTGCTCGTTGTGGGAAGCATCGCCCTGGTCACGGCACTCTAGCCTCATTTCGAAAGAAGACAAAGGCCAATTTACCACAAAAGGCACAGAAGGTGACGGTGCGAAAACGGGATGTTGAGGTCGCTTAAATGGATGAAATCTCCCGACACGTCCGGTGACCTCAAGCATCCGGTACCTTTGACGTCAATTCGCCTCTGTTCTTCCGTATATAATCGACAATCAGATTCCCGAACAATTGCGAATCAAGGCGGGTCCGTCTCGCGCGACCTATCGGCTCCCGAACCGGTCGTTATTCATCCGACAACTGACCGAGCGCCTTCATCACCGGGTCGAGGTCAAACACGTACCCGAACATCAGCGAGACCCGCCACAACGCGATCTCCTTGGCCCATTCCTCCGTGCAGCTCTCCCCGTTCTCCACGGCCGTCGTGGCCTGCCGGATGGTGGAGCATACGTACCCCATCCGTCCCATATCGATCATGCCGCCCGGGCTGGCGAGCAGGCACCAGTTGATGGCGAACCCGATATAGATCAGGTGCCAGATTTCCCGCTCCCGGCATACGGCGTTGAGTTGATGGGAATTGATGACCACGGGCTCGCCGGCGTCGGGAACTGCCTGCGGCGCAAAGTCGATGTGTTTGAACCCCGCCGAGATATCCGGTTGGTTGTGCGCGCCGGTCATCTGCCTGCCGCGGTCCGCCTGCCACTGCTTCCTCAACGCGTCTTCCACCGCGCCCGGCGCGGCTTGCGCCTCCTCCCCCGCCATTGCCTTAATGCGCTGATATTCCCCGTACGACGCGGTATAACTCTCGCTCGATCCGACATGAATCACGGTAAGACCGGCCTGCCGTGCCGCCTGCAGCAGCGGCGGAAAGACGTCCCGCGAGATCCTCATCGCCCTGGGCAGATATTCCACCATACGGAACCAGCCGTCGTACGGCGACCCCGGTCCCGGCGGGATTGCGTCCACCAGGCCGGGATTCCACGCGTGCATGCTTACCAGCGCCGTTCTTTCAAGCGGCACGTCCAGCAACCGCGTGGTCCAGCCCGCGTACCCGCGCCCCGGAATATCGGCGCCCAGGTCCGCGTCGTGCTGACGGTAGTAATGCGCAGGTAGCGTTACTGTTTCGCCCATTAAGCCTCCCTTTTATTCTCCTCATTTCAAAAAAAGATGAACGCAATATCGTCCACAAAGAGCTTGACCGAGGGCAGACGGTAGACCAAATGCGGGTAGACGGGAGCCGGTAGAGGGTAGAGATCACCTGCCTTGTGAGGCTTCTATTCGTGCCGGAGGCAAGGAGGGATAGATTAACGGGCAAGGATATCTTCTACCGTCTTACGTCTCCCGTCTACCCGCTTCTGATGGGACGGGGAGAGGCCCGGATGCGATGAATCAGACGACGCCTTCGCTGCGGAGGTTTTCGATCTCCGCCGATGAATAGCCCAGAATGTCTCGCAGAATCGGCTCGTTGTGTTCTCCCAGCGAGGGACCGCGCCGGGGTTCGACCGACGGGCCATCGACCTTTATGGGGCTCGCCACGACCCGGGCTTTGCCGAACTCGGGATGCGGGAGTTCCAGTATCATGTCGTTCTCGTCCACGTGCGGATCGGCAAAGGCATGCGCAACGGTGTTCACCGGCGCGCAGGGTACCCTGCCCCTGAGCAGCGCAAGCCAGTCAGCCGTGGTCTTCGTTCGGAATCGGTCCTTCAGAATCGGAACGAGCGCGTCCCGGTTTTCCAGGCGATCCGCAAAGGAGCGGAACCGGGGATCTTCCGCAAGTTCGGGCACCCCCAGAATGCCTGCGAGATTCCGGAAGAACTTCTCCTTCGCGCACATCACCACGAGCCAGCCGTCCTTCGTCGGCACCACCTGCGACGGGATCTGAGACGGATGAGAAGAATCGGGCGTCCGGTGCGCCTCGTACCCTCTGGTCAGGTACCACGCCCCCACGTATCCCAGATGCGCAAGCGCCGTATCAAACAGATTCACGTCCACGTCGCACCCCAGACCCGTCTGCCTGGCGCGGAAAATCGCGCTTGCCATGCCCAGAGACGCCATGGCGCCGGCGCCAAGGTCCACCAGGGAAAGTCCCGTCTTCGTCGGCGGTCCGTCCGGCTCTCCCGTAAGGCTCATCCAGCCGGCATAGCCCTGCATCAGATAGTCGTAACCCGGCTCGTCCGCGCGGGGTCCTTTGCGCCCGAACGCGGAAAGCGAGCAGCATACGATGGAAGCCTTGACCTGACTCAGGGACGGATAGTCCAGACCCAGCCTGGCGGGAAGGTCTCCACGCAGGTTGTTGAACACGCCCTCCGAGAACCTCACGAGGCGATGCAACACCTCTCTGGATTCCGGATGCTGTAGATTCAGCGTGATACTCTTCTTGTTCCGGTTGAAACTCTGGAAATACAGGCTGTCCCGATCTCCGGTATACGGCGGCACGTAACGTGCGACGTCGCCGCGTGTCCCTGGATTTTCGACCTTGATGATCTCCGCGCCCAGGTCCGCGAGCATCATGGTCCCCCATGGACCCGCGCCGAACTGCTCCACGGAGACGATCCTTATTCCGGCCAATGGCGGGTGCTGGTGTCGTTCCTGCAAGGGATCCTCTCGTCCTTTGAAGCGCTCCCGGGAAAAAACGCGCCCCGGATCGTACCGTCCGCCATCGATCGCGAGCGATCGCGAACGGCACGCGCGTCCCGGAAGGTCTGCCGGCCGGTCCGGCTCACTTGCGTTCTTCCCCGTGGCGGTTCAGAATCCTTCGCGCCTGTTCCAGCACCGGTCTGTCGACCATCCGGCCGTCCACGGCCGCGGCACCGCCGTCCGCATGGCGCTCGAAGGCCGCAACGATCCTCCCTGCCCGCGCCACCTCTTCCTCTGAGGGGCTGAAGATTTCATTCACTGCGCCGATCTGGCCCGGGTGAATCACGGCTTTGCCCGCAAATCCGAAGTCCCGTGCCCGCAGCGCTTCCCGCGCCAGTCCGTCCGAATCACGAATGTCGGTAAAGACCTTGTCTATGGCCCCGATCCCGCCGCTTGCCGCGGCAACGGCCAGCGCAGAACGGGTATAGTCAAACAAACCATGACCCGGACGCAAAAAGAGGCCCATATCCAGCGCGAAATCCTCCGCCCCGAACATGAGCCCCTCCAGCCTGGGCGTGGCGGACGCAATCGCGGGAGCCTGGACCAGGCCGCCCGCGCTCTCGATGGTCGCCAAAAGCCTGACGCTGCCGGATGGCAATGCCGCCCTCGTCTCCTGCCCGTCCAGCCATCCGTGCATCTCAAGCACATCCTTCGGACCCCGCACCTTCGGCAGCACGAATCCCTGAAGGCGCGCCCCGGCAAGCGCCCGCAGATCGGCGTGCAGATCCGGGGATCCCGCCGCATGAACTCTCACGAACGCGGTTGCGCCGGCAGGCGCACCGACCAGCGCGGCAGCCACCTTCCGGCGCGCGTCATCCTTCTCGCCCCTCGGGACGCCGTCTTCCAGATCGAAGATCACGACGTCCGTCGTCAGACCGAATGCCTTCTCGATCATCCGCTGCCGGTGGCCCGGCACGAACAGCCAGGACCGCATTGCCTTCACCCGTTCTTCTCCTCGCGAATCTCGGGAAAGGGTTCTCCCGACGGCGCGTGCGCCTTCTTGTAGATCATCACACTGCGCGTCAGGTCGATGACGACGCGACCGTCCTGATTCACACCGCGCGTGCGCACCTTCACGATGCCCGCTTCCGGGTGCGACTTCGACTCGCGCCTGGCGAGGACCTCCGTTTCACAGTAGAGCGTATCGCCCACGAATACCGGATTGGGAAGCCGGATTTCGCTCCAGCCCAGATTCGCCATCGCCTTCTCGCTCACGTCAGGCACACTCATGCCAACGACGAGTGCGAGCGTAAACGTACTGTTCACCAGTATCCTGCCCCACCGCGTGCCCCGGGCATACACTTCGTCAAAATGAAGCGGATTTGTATTCAGCGTCAGGTGCGTGAACAGCTGGTTGTCGGCCTCCGTCACCGTTCTCCCGAACCGGCTCCGATAGACTTCACCCACGGCGAAATCCTCATAGCACCGCCCCGTCCAGCCCGGTATCACCTGTTTTGCGGTTTTCCCCATACCCAACCTCTTTCTGCTCCCGGGCGACAGACCATTCATGCACACTCCCGCAAGTCGACGACCCGCTCCTCTCCCGGACCCGACCGAAGCCGCCGTGACGTCGAATGGCTTTTGGGTTGACATCGCGGCCGCGATCTTCGATAATTAGCGCGCTTCCAGACAGCGCCTAACAGTCCGTTGAGAAAGTCGCTCTGCAGGCGAGGCCGAAGACAAGGCGCGCGACCGAGTCCCATCCTTTGATTCGGCGAGGAAGCGCAACGCAGGTTTTCGACCGCAAGGGCCGGCCGTAGCCCGGATGGACTTTTTCAACGGGCTGCTTAATATGATTTCACCGCAGTTTGATGTCCAGCGATTTCGAACGCGAATCGCCATAATCCGGTTCAACAATGTCCGAACCAACCTCCGCAGGCTTCCAGGAGTTGCTGAACCGCCGGTTCGTGGCCCTTCTCGTCGTTTCCTTTCTTGCCAGTTTCGTCTCCTCGCCCCTCTACTCCTCGCTCCTTCCCGTGTACGTGGAAGCCGGCCTTGCCCGTTCCCCCCTCTTTTCGGCCGGCCTGCGAGGGCTCTTCTTCACGCTGGGCGGACTCTGTTCGATTCCCGCCGGCATGCTGTGCGATGCCTTCGGCATCAAGAGGGTATTCATCCTGGGCCAGTTCGGTCCTTTGTTGGCGGGCGCGATCTTTCTCACCGGCGACCCGTATCTCCTGTCGGCCCTCTGTATCGGCCTGGGCATGACGTTCGGTTTCAGCAGTACTGGCGGACAGAGCTATCTTCTGGGTTCGGTTCCCGCCCGCGTCCTTGGAATGGCCGCGGGCGGATATTTCCTGAGCAGCACGCTCGGGAGCGCCGCGGGCAATCTGCTGGCCGGACCCATTGCCGACAGCCTGGGATACGAGCGGCTGGGGCATCTGGCCTGCGCAACCGCCGCTGGTATCGTCGTTCTGTCGCTCGTCCTGTTGCCCAGCCTTGCGCGTCCCGTAAACAACGAGAGATCGGCCGCACGCTCTCTGGCGGGTTTCATCGACCTCTGCCGGCGGCGGGAGGTACGCCTGCTGCTCGCCATCCGGTACCTGCCCACCAGCTACTGGGGCGCCGTGACCCTGCTCATACCGCTGCTCATCTTTCGCGTCTCCGGAACCAACACGTCCGTCACCACGTACAGCGCCATCAGCCTTGTCGCCGCCTGCGGCTCGCAGCTGCTCACAGGCCGGCTCGTGGATCGCATCGGCCGGTGGAAACCCGTGGTCATCTCATCCTCGCTCGTTGCCGTAAGCGCGGTGGGTCTTGCGTTTACGGCGCACACGCTCGCGGGACTGTACATCTTCGGGATTGTGGCGTCCGTTTTCGCCTGGTCCCTCTCCACCACGATGCCCGGTATACTCCAGCTGACCGCCCGTGAGGGCGAAGAGGGCCGCGTGGTGGGCAGCGCGCACGTCGCCTGGAGCGCCGGCATGCTCTCCGGAAGCCTGGGCGGCGGAAAACTCATCGACTGGGGAACGTCCCTGCCGTTCGCCATCGGCACGGTCTTCGCCCTGGGGGCGGTTGCCTGCGGCATCGGCCTTTACTATGCTCACAGGGCATCGGATCCCGGTCCCGGACGCCGCCCGGAATGAATCCGCCCTGAACGTCGCCGCCCGGTTCGCCGCCGAGGACGCGCTTGCGTACGGGTCCCTGTTCCGTATATTCGTCCGATGCCCGCCAATTCCACGAGAACCGGCCTCACTCCGCCGTTCACGCGGCAGACGCTGTTATGGAATTCCATGTGAGTTCCCGACAGGTCGGTTTTACGCGTCTTCCGGCAGCGGAATTCAACCACGGAATCTCCGATTTCTTTCGTTCCTTCGTAGTCTCGCGCTCTTCTGTTTCTTCGAATTCACGTATTCTCGCGCCTTTCGATTTTATCGTATATTCGTAGTCTCGTATTCTCGTTCTGAGGTATGCAATGGATGACATTCGCATCGGCCTCGTCGGCCTGGGACACAGGGGCCTGCACTGGCTCCGTATGCTTCAACGCCTCCGCGGCTACCGGATCACGGCCGTCTGCGACCCCATCGCCGCGCTGCACGAACGGGCGCTTGCCGCACTTGATGATCCCGCCACCGCGTATGCGGCGTACGAGGACCTCCTGGCGGACCGCAGCGTGGACGCCGTCGCCCTCTGCGTTCGCTGTCGGGACCAGGGCGCACTGGCAGCCATGGCCCTGGAAGCCGGCAAACACGTGAACTCCGAAGTGCCCGCGGCACACACCCTGGAAGACTGCTGGCGGATCGTCACCCAGGTTGAACGCACGGGCCTGGTCTACCATCTGGCCGAGCAGACGAGGTACTGGGGCTTCGTGGAAATCTGGCGGGACCTCGTGTCGCAGGGACGGCTGGGCAGGGTCACCTTCTGCGAAGGCCAGTACATCGGCTACTACGGCACGCGCCAGTTCTTTCAGGATCCGCGTACCGGAGCGTTCCATTCGGTCGAGCAACTGAAGGAGCATTCGGGGGCCAGACCGACGTGGCTGCACGAAATGCCGCCCATCCACTACCTTCCTCACGAACTCAGTCCCATGCTCCGGGTACTGGATGACCGGGTGGTGGAAGTGACGGCCATGAGTACGTCCAGTCCCAGTTATTCCCATCCTGAAATCGGTCAGCCCGACATCCAGGTGGCGCTGATGAAAACCGAAAAGGACGCGATTCTTCGGATGGCCGCCGGATTCACACAGAAAATCCCAAGCAACCGGGGTCACCATTGGTACCAGGTGCTCGGCACAAGAGGCAGCGTTGAATGGAAGCGTTCGCAGAGGGGGCGACCGCTCCTGTGGCTGGCCGACGAACAGATGCACGACATGGCCGAAGTCGACTGGCGCTTCGAGCGAACCAACGCGCCGGCCGAAGCGCGGGCAAGCGGCCACGGCGACGCCGACTATTACGTGCACGCCGCGTTTCGCGACGCTGTCCTCGACGGGAAAGCCCCGGAGTTCGACGTCTACCGGGCAATCGAGACAGCCGCGCCGGCCATCCTCGCGGCGGACTCCATCGATCGCGGCTCCCGGCCGATGAAGGTGCCCGAATTTCGTCCCACGGACGCCAGGCCCAGGGGCGCTTCGCCCGGGGAGGCAGGCTGATGCAGATCGGCATCATGACAGACCGGTCCAAGCTTTCGGCGTACATCGCCGAGATTCTCAAGACATGGGGTCTGCCGCTTTACGCGCCCGTCTCAAACGACATGGTGCCCGGTCTGGAACCGGCCGAGTTCCCCGTGCTTGTGTGTCCGGCGTACCATGATGAAGCCACGCTGCCCGACTACGCCCGCCGGGGAGGTACGGTTCTCTGCTTCCTCCCGGGAAGGGCGCTTGCTCGTGCGGCCGGGCTGAAGGTGCGGGGCACGAAAGAACCGCCGCTGCGTCTGCGCAACGTGGCGTATCCCACCGGCGGTCTGGCCGGCGAATTCGTTCCGGTCGTGGGGTCCGTTCACGCGTGGGAACTTTCAGAAACCACGAAACCACTGGGCTATCTGTCTCACCCGGGGCGCTATGGCGGCGAAACCGTTGGCATAGCCGAAACCCGTCTCGGCGGCGGGCGAATCGTCTCCTTCGCCTTTGACCTGCCCCGTTGCGTTCTCTTGCTGCGCCAGGGCGATCCCGCCCTGGCGGAACGCATTCCCGACGGAGACGGCTGCGCACGACCAACCCACATGGCCGCCCGCGTGGGTCCCTACGATGCCGGATGGATCCCCCATGCAGACCTGCTTTCGAGGTTGTTCACAGACCTCGCCCGCAAGTTCATGCCTGCGCCGGTTCCCGTCCTGTCCCATCTTCCCCGGACCGCGCCGGGAATCCTGCTCTACTCCGGCGACGAAGACTTCGCCGACGTGGCGTCGAACGAGGATGAGTTCGACGGCGTCGCCGACGCGGGGGGACGCATGAGCCTGTATATCATCCCCAACCACACGAAGTCCACGCCCGATGACGTGGCAGGATACGCGAGACGCCACGACGTCGGACCGCATCCGAACCTTCGCCCGCTGGACGGGCGCCCCGTACCGGAACGCGTCGCCGAATTCGAGCGCCAGGTCCGCCTGTTCGAGGAGACGTTCGAGATTCCCGCGCGTACCGTGCGCAATCACTGCACCGCGTGGGCCGGCTATCTGGACTTGGTGGACGTCATGGAGAAACTGGGCGTGCAGATGGACGGGAACTATTTTTCCGGGACCTATATGAGAGACCGGGAGAGCGCGCCCTACGCCTCCTTCGGCGCTGCGCTTCCGATGCGCTTCTGCCACCCGGACGGACGCCTCGTCAACGTCTATCAGCAGCACACCCACCTCATCGACGACGGCTGGTTCGGCCCGCAGGACTATTCGTACAAGCTGTCGCCGTCCGTATTCTCGGTGATGCTCGAGCGCATTTTCACCGATATCACGACCCGGTTCCACACGCCTTACGGCGTCTGTATCCATCCGGGAAACTGGGTGAGGTTTTCGGAGGAACAGGGCCGTGAACTGCTACGCAAGGCAAACGAAAAAGGCCTGCCAATCTGGTCCCTCGACCAGTGGGCGGCCTTCTGGAGCGCACGCGATGGGTGGCGCATCGCCGACCTGCGATGGAACGATTCGAGACTTGGATTCAGCCTGCAGGGCGGTTCGCCTCACCCCGATCTACGCATCCAGATCCCGCTGCAGTTCGCCGGCGCATCGATTGGCGAAATCCGGCTGGACGGTGAAGAGGTGCGTCCGGAGACGGACGTCCGTTACCGTGAACGCGTCGGCTTCGTGTCCATACCCGAAGGTCGGTCCGGCATATCGATCGAGGCCGTCTACCACCCGAATCCGAATTGAGCACACCGTGGCGAATCGACCTCTCAGAATTATCGTTTTCGGGGCGCATCCGGACGACTGCGACATCAAGGCCGGCGGTCTGGCTATCCGCTACGCGGCTCAGGGCCACGAGGTCCGGTTCGTCTCCCTTACGAACGGAGACGCGGGCCACCACGAAACGGGGGGCATCGCGCTCGCGCGCAGGCGCCGGGCCGAGGCCGAAGCCGCCGGCGCCATGGCCGGCATCGAATACCACGTCACGGACGTCCACGACGGAGAGCTGGAGCCCACGCTGGAGAACCGCAAGCAGGTCATCCGCATGATCCGTTCCTACACGCCGGACCTCATCCTCACCCATCGTCCCAACGACTATCATCCGGACCATCGGTACGCGGGCATCCTCGTTCAGGACGCCGCGTATATGGTCACCGTCCCGAACGTCTGTACGGACGTTCCCGCGCTGGCGTACAATCCGGTGATCGCGTACATGAGCGACAACTTCAGGTTTCCCGCACCGTTTGCGCCCGAGGTCGCAATCGACATCGACGCGGTCGTGGATAAAAAGCTCGACATGCTGCACTGTCACACGTCGCAGATGTACGAGTGGTTGCCCTTTAACGCCGGGAAACTCGATGAAGTGCCGAAATCGCCCCGCCAGCGCAGAAAATGGCTGGAACACCGGCTGGCGCAGTTCAGCGCGGTTGCCGACCGCCATCGGGACATTCTCGTGAATCGGTACGGCGAAAGCCGCGGACGCGCTGTCCGGTATGCCGAGGCCTTTCAGGTCTGCGAATACGGCGGCGCACTCCCACCTGAAAATATCCCCGTCCTGTTCCCCTTTTGACCGTGTGGAGCAGACGTCGACGGGTCGTTAGAAGTCGTTCACGATCCGTACGTGAACCTTTCCACGACCCGGACTGTCGGTTCTCGCCATCCCGTATTCGAGTCCGATGGTCCCAACCCGGGACGCGGTTCGCATGCCCAGTCCGAATCCAAGCGGGAAGAGCAGCCCATTC
Organism: Candidatus Latescibacterota bacterium; assembly: GCA_965116875.1. Taxonomy (GTDB): domain Bacteria; phylum Latescibacterota; class UBA2968; order UBA2968; genus JAAXHE01. Next base: position 4,313,901 of record OZ220733.1, on the reverse strand, counting down.
CTTTCACCCCGGGCGCCATCTCCCAGAACACCGGCATCGACAAAGAAAAACGCCCTCGACCGGCGCGCGAGAATGACCCGCCACTCCAGATTCATCCAGAACGCCCGATTCACCAGAAACGCCTCCTCGCGATAGCCTCGTATCGATGCGGCTCCTCCCAATCGCAACGGCCCGTCCGGAAGCCCGACCCCCGTTTCGGCCACTCCCGCTCCATGCAGCGAGGCGGCCACCGCGGTCCGCCGTCCCAGCGGAAGAATTCGATGCAAGTCCGCGGTTGCGCGCAACCTCCGGCCTGCGCCGCCTGCCTGCGTCACGCGGCTCCACACCAGACCCACGCGATACAACGATCCCGACGTGGGATTCCATCGATCGTTCCTGCCGTCCAGCTCAAACGCACCGTCCAGAGAGGTTATACGACCCTTCGCAAACCGGTTCGCCCCGCTCGAATCCGGCCGGACACCGCCCCTGGAAGCGCCCAGCCGGACCTCGGCGGCGCCGCCGGCCGTGGACAGACTGACGCCGAGGCCCATGCGGGTTTCGGCGAATCCGGGCCGCTGCCGCATCAGAAGCCCCACGTCCAGGCCCAATGGCCGCTTCAGGATCCAGGGCTCATGGTATCGCAGGTCCAGGTCGGACGCCCCGTTCCCTCTGCGAGACCAGGAGGCGTCCGCCTGCCTCCCGGTTCCGAGCAGATTCACGAACGTGGTCGCGAACGATCCGGTAAGCCCCTGAACGCCGTCACGCGATGCGGGCACAACGCCGACGACGCCTTCGGCCCTGCCTGCCGGGGCCTCGTGGACGGAAACGACCAGCGCCGTACGTCCGTCGGGTTCGGTCATCAACAACGGGTCATCCACGTCCAGCAGAAATGGAAGACGTCTGAGCGCACGAAGCGCCCGGTCGACCCGTCGCCGGTCGTAGGGCCCGCCCTGCGCCATCCGCATTTCCCGGCGCAGCGTCTCCACTCGGGTGATCCGGTTGCCCGTGAAGCGGATCGTATCCACCCGCACAAAGGGACCTTCGTCCACCGCGATCCTGACCTGCGCGACGTGGCTGCCGGGCAACAAGCGCACCTCGGGCGCCAGCGAACAATAGGGGTACCCGCGGTTCTCATAGAATCTGAGAAGCGCTTCGATATCGATCTCCAGGGATTCCCGGATTAACGGCGACCCGCCGCGCGAAAACATCTCGTTCTTCAGCGAATCCTTCGCAGCATGTACATTTCCGGTAATCCGGATCCTGTCGATCAGGGTCCGACGGCCCTCCTCAATCCGAAACCGCACACGCCCCCGGTTCGGCTCCACCTCCGGAAACGCGACCGCTACCTGCCAGTAACCCTCGTTCAAATAGCCTTTCAGAATTCGCGCCATATCCTTCTCAATCAGCAGGCTGTCCAGAGGCATGCCGGGCCGCGTGACCAGCCAGCCTCGTATGCGGTCCTCGGAAATCCGGTGCGCCCCGTCTACGTGCACCTTCCGTACGAGTACGCGGCCTGCCGCGGACACGTCTTCCCACACGCCCACGAAAAGCGTGATAAGGAGGCTGTAGCGCCAGATACGCAAATGTCGAAACACAACGCGCCTTTCAGAAAAGAGCCCGCATTTCCATGCGCCCGAGATGCAGGAGGGATCTTCCGGGACGCCTGCGTCCGTCGTACAGGGCCGTGGCCGTCAGATACCGACCCAGCCGATAGTCCACGCCCAGACGCCAGCCCACGTTGTTTCCCACCCGGTTTCCGTCGGCCATTCTCAGAAACAACGGCATGGGTCCCGAACCGAGAACACGGGTCCAGTCACATGATACCCTCAGCCGACCCCGGCCGGGAAGGGCGCGGCGGAATCCCGGGCGGACGGACACAAAGCGGGCCACCAGCGCCCGGTTCTCCTCCCGGTCCCTGCCGACAGACAGTTCCACGCGGGTCTGCCACGACCTGGGCGGGTGCCGGTACCCGTTCACTGAAATCCGGCGAGATCGGATCCGGTAGAAAAAAGGCCCGTCACCGGGCCGGTCGCGCGTCTCGCCGTGCAGTTCCAGCTCCAGGGAAGACGTCCTGCCAAGCGCGAAGCGTCCCATCGCGGACGCCTGCGAATTCGTCTCCAGCGCGCCGCCGGTGAAGTCCCGGTCCGCGCGGGAACCCCGGCGGGCGGATAGACGCAGCGTGGCGGGACGGCCGTATCGGAACAGGTAGAGCCGCGACCTCAGTTCGCGCCTGCCGTTCAACATCCCCTCCCCGTAGCCGAAACCGTACAGGTTCCAGGGCGCCACGCCGGCACTGCCCGGCGGCGCCTGACGGTCGGCTTCCAGCGATAGGTCGAGCGACAGGCCTGAGAGAAGTCGCAGCCACCGGCCCGCGGGAGATTTCAACAGCCGCTTCAACACCAGTTCCGTCCTGGCCGCAAGAGCCGCGTCGCGCACGGGACGGAACCCAGCGGACGGACTGAAGAACCGCACGTACTCGCCATCCGTGTCGGCCACGAATTCCTCCGGATCCCGGAGCCCGTCGCCGTCCGCGTCCTCCCATTCATGCGTGCCACGACCGCGTCCGACGTCGACAAACACCGGCTCACCGTCCGGCGCCCCGGTACTGGAAATCCGATAGGAGAATCTGTGTGAAACGGCGCCGTTCAGAACGTCGTACCCCCACCTGATGCGGGCAAGGTCCGTAATTCGCCCTTTTTCCGGATGCAGCGGCGAATTCGCTCTGCTCCTGCTGTACTCCCCGGAAAACGACAGCCCGCGCCAGCCGGACATCGAGGCGCGGTGTGTCGTCGTCCAGGCCCGCAGGCTGTCCTGCCACGCGCGCTCCCCGACGTGTATTCTGCGGATTGAAATCTCCGAAGTCCATGCCAGCGCGTCCATCACGCGCGTGGAGAGGTCCATCGCCCCCGACAGGATGCGTATCCCGCGACGCGCGGAATCGGGCGCCGTGGCATAGAACAGCGTTGAATGAGCAACCGACGACCCCGTCGCGGTTTCCGACTCGAAACGAAACCCCGGCGTAATCCCTCCCACAGGCGCACGGATGCGGCCCCGGTGACGGGAAAACATCCCTGACCCGTGAGACACCTCGTCGAATCGATAGAACACCTGTGGCCCGCGCGCGTTGGAAATCTGAAGCCCCACGTCGCGCCGGACGGCGTTCACGTCTCCGTGGCGCCTGCCGTACCCGGCGTCGAACCGGATCCCGGGCCTCAGGGCGTACTGCAATGCGACTTCGCCCATCCGGTCTCCGGCCTGCGGACCGTCTGCCCCCCAGCCCCACCGCCCCTCGCGCGTTACCCTCACGGGCTTCTCGATCCCGCGGAACTGCGCGCCGATCTGTCTGAATGCGCCGGTCAGTCGAAACCGCCCGATGCCGGTTCCGCCCAGACGCAGCGCCTCCGGCCACAGGTCCAGTCCCAGCCTGAAAGCGCGGCCCCGCTGCTGCTGATGCCCGTCCACCTGTGCGGGCGCCTGGCTCAGCGCCAGTTCGCCGTCGAACCGCACGCCCCCAACCGGTTCATACGCCGCGTCCATCACAGCCAGCTGTTGTCGAACCGGCTGAAGCGGAGGCGCGGAAATGCCGACACCCGGAACCGGGCCGTTTCGGTCGGCCTCCCGTATGTACGTGCCCCCCAGCTTCAGACGGTCATTGGAAAGCGCGAGCGTACCGCGCGCGCCCATCAGACGCCGGCGGGAACCGGGCGCCTCGAACTGATATTCCACGGTAATGCGGCTCTGTCCGGTTACCGGCGTGACCGGGGTAAACGTGATGGTGGACATTTCATAATCCACGACGTAATCCTGGCTTTCGCCGCGCCGCAAAAGGCGTCCGTCCTGCCACACCCGTTCCGAACCCGCAGCGATCCGTCCGCCCGCCGCCCCGGCGTCACCGGGCAACCGGTACGGGCCCTGATATCCTTCGACGGGAAGTAGGCGGTGGCTGATCCAGCGTCCGTCAGCTGCTGCCCCGAATATCCTCAGATCTCTCCCGGAAGACGAATACGCGACGCGTGCGCCGTGGAGCCTGCGGCGATACCTCCCGAACGTGGTACCGTCAAACGCAACCTCCAGATCCCCGAGTGAGGCCGACAGCTTCCGTGAACGGACCTGAAACATCACCCGATCCAGCTCCTGCAGACTACGGGTGCTCCCCTCGAACCCCAACGGAAGGTTCCGGTCGGACAGCAGCGCGGTTACTTCGACGCCGTCCGCCATCTGTCCTGTAATATGCACCCGCAGCGCCTGGCTGAGCTCGAGATCGCGGTTTCCGCCAACGGCGACCTGAATGCGTTTGACGCCCCCCACGTCCAGTTGTGACTGCGCCTCGCCGTACGCTTCCGGCGCTTTCGCGGACGCGCGAAGCCGACGGCGCCGGACCGGGGCCGGCCGTACCGGCGCCCGTTGAACGTCTTGTTCACGACGCCTGTAAACCCGGGACAGCACCCGGGGCAACTGCCGGAAACGGACCAGAAGCTCGACGCCTCGCGGCCGCTCCCGCGCCAGCAGCAGCAACCCTTCGGCATAGTCCATGTTGTAGTCCAGGTCCCTCACGAGCAGGCTGTCCCCCACCCGGACCCGTTCGCTGTCCGTCAGAATGGGCCGGTCCGAAATACGATAGGGTCCACGGCCGCCATCCGCCCGAATGGTCCGTTCCACGTCGAAAACGGTCAACCGTTCAGGCGGCGGCGCCGCGCCTGCCGTGGTGAACAGGCCGGTGCAGACAATGAAGACCAGCCATATGGGATAGCGCTTGAGCATAAAAAAAGGCCGGGAATCGCAAAAACCCGGTTCCGACCCCGGCGGCCCGCCGAAAAAACCCATCCGGGCTGCCAGTCTTCAAGAACCACGGCCCCTCCTGATGACTCCCGAATCCTGAATGGGACGTTCGGACTGCACATCCTACCTTCTGCTGATCAGCATTTCGAACTTCTGGATACGATGATTGCCGCCGTCCAGAACAAAGAGGAACTTCCCGGCGCCGAAGTCCACGTCTGCAGGCGCGCTGAACGCGCCAGGCCGACGTCCGGCATCGGGCCCGCCGATCAGCGATGCCACCTCCCCCGTCCGAAGATCCAGTACCACGATCCGATGATGTCCGGTATCCGCCACAAACAGTACGTCCTCAGGTCCTGTGCACACACCGGCGGGTTCCGAGAGGGACTCTTCCGCCAGGCTTTTCCTGAAGTTCCCGTACCTGTCAAAAACAGCAATGCGATCGTTCTCGCTGTCACAGACGTAGATTTCGTTCTTCCGCCCGACGGCGAGTCCCAGAGGACGCCGCAGCCGGTCGGCGCCGTACTCATATCCCCCGAACTGGTTCTCCACAGGGCTGTAATCGCTGATCTGTACCACCTGGTCCGCATCGGTATCCGATACATAAAGCTCGCCGTCTTCGGATACCGCGATCCCGCCGAGCGTCCCCATCCGAATCGGACCGTCGACGTCCCGCCCTCCGACCACACCCAGCAGGCGGAAGTGAGGGCTGAAGATCTGGATGCGGTTGTTTCTACCGTCCGCGACACATATCTCGAGCCCGCCCTGACCCACCGCCACCCCCGTCGGCTGGCTGAATTGGCCGGGGTCCCAGCCGAAGGTGCCCACCTCGGAGATATACGATCCGTCCGCATTGAACTTCTGGATGCGGTCGTTGCCCGTATCGGCCACGTAGAGATTGCCGAACGTGTCGAGGGCGATTGCGGACGGTTCGTGAAAGTGCCCGGCCCCTCCGCCCTTCTGGCCGATAACCGAGCTGAAGCGGAAGGCAACCGTGAGTTTGGGCGGCGTCTTCTTCTCCTCCGAGACACCCGGTGCGGCCGCAACCATTGATGTCCAGAAAACAAGGGCCCGCAGTCTCATTTCCATCCTTCCGGCGCGTGACCGATTCAGCCAGCGTTTGGCGCTCCACGCGCAAGGCGTTTGCCGTGCGGAAGAGTGCGCGAAAAATGGCGATTGTTTGTGTCTCTCAAATCGAAACGGGCTACAGCCTCAGGTTTCTCTCAATGCTCTCTACGGCCGACTCGATGTCCTCACGGTGTCCGAATGCGCTCAATCTGAAGAAACCCTCGCCGCTGGGGCCGAATCCCGCCCCCGGCGTCCCGACGACGTGCGCTTCGGAGAGCAACTTGTCGAAGAACTCCCACGAACCCATGCCTCCGGGCGTCTTCATCCAGAGATACGGCGCGTGGACCCCGCCGTAGACCGTCAGTCCCATCCCTTCCAGCCCCGAACGGATGCGTGCGGCGTTGGCCATATAGTAGGCGACCATCGCGGCGCACTCCGCCTTTCCCGACTCCGTAAACGCCGCCAGCCCGCCGCCCTGCACAATATTGGAGGCGCCGTTGAACATCGTATTCTGCCGTCTGCGCCAGAGCCCCTGCACAACGCCGGGCCCGGAGTCTTCCACGGCGAGTTCCCGCGGGACAACCGTCCAGCCCAGCCGCACGCCCGTGAAGCCGGTGTCCTTGGAAAAGCTGTTGATCTCGATCGCGCAGGAACTCGCGCCGTTGACCTCAAAGATGCTGTGGGGCACCTCAGGATCCGAAATATAGGCGCAGTACGCCGCGTCAAAGATGATCACCGCCCGGTGTTCCCGGGCATAATCCACAAACGTCTGAAGCTGGCTCGCGGTTGTAACGGATCCGATGGGATTGTTCGGGCTGCAGATGTAGATCAGGTCCACCTTGTCCGCCGGCAATTCGGGAAAGAAGCCGTTCTCCTCGGTACAGGGCATGTATACGATGCCCTCGTACTGACCCGCCTCCGCCTTCCCCGTCCGTCCGGCGATCACGTTGCTGTCCACGTAGACGGGATAGGCCGGATCCTGCACCGCCACCACGTTGTCCAGGCCGAAAATGGACTGAATATTCGCGGAATCGGGCTTCCCACCGTCGCTCACGAAAATCTCGTCCGGGTCCAGAGCGACGCCGCGCGCCGCGTATCGACCGGCGATCGCCTCTCTGAGAGGCAGTTCGCCTTCGCTCCCGTCCGCGTATCCGGTATAGGTTTCGACGGCCGCGAGTCTGTCGACGGCCTGATGCAACCCGGAAATCACGCTTGGAGGCAGCGGCTCGGTGGTGTTTCCGATGCCGAGGCGCATCACCTCGACGCCGGGATGTTCGTCCAGATATGCCCCGGTCCGCCTCGCGATTTCCGGGAACAGATAGCCGGCAGAGAGTTTGTTGTAGTTGGAATTGATGGTCGCCATCTTATCAGACTTCCCCCTTTGAAGGTTTCATCGGATTGCGGACGTTACAGGCCCAACTGAATCCTTATGGCACGCTCCACGTTTTCCATATCCGAGTCGGAGATACGCCCGTGAAGCGTGCTCAATCGGTGTTTGCTTACCGTTGTCAACTGATCGGCCATCGCCTTGCGTCTTTCTGCACGTACAGATACATAGGCTTCACTGGGATAGAGGCGATCGAGATTACTCGTTAACGGCACAGCCTGAACACGATTCAAATGCCTGTTGGATGCGTCGTTACTCACGATGATCGCGGGGCGCCTCTTGCGTACTTCACCGCCGGCCGACGGGTTGAAATTCACCCACCATACTTCACCCCGGCGCATCGGATGTGTCCCCCACGGTCTCTTCCGCCCATTCCGCGGCCTCGGCTTCCCGCTCGTCGTCCATCGCCATCTCCGCGTATGCCTGCTCCAGGTCCGGTTGAAGCACGTGCGGGCGGACCAGCGATTCTACGAAGCGGCTGATGCGGCGTCGGCCGATGTTCTGATGCAGGCCTTCATACACTTCTTCATCAATGGTGATGGTCAGTTTTTTGCGCATATGTATTTCCCCGTTTCTGACGGTACGGCAAACAAGTATACGTGTATTATACGTATACAAACATTCGGTGACGATGTCAAGTTCGACGTCAACCGTCCGAAGCCCTTCCTTGTTCCGTTACGCCATCTTCACGGCCTGCGCTATTTCGTTTGGACAAAGGCGAGAATATACCCGTCGGGATCCGAGACGTAGAATTCGTGGCCGTAGGGCATCTCCCGGAGCGGCTGAATGACCGGTGCGGACTTGCTATGCGCGTCCGCGTACGCGGTTTGGATATCGTCCACCGTAAACGTGACGTCCAGGTGCTCGTTCTTCCGGCGGAATTCCCTCTCGTCGCACGGCGCGTCGGCGAGCTTGAGATGGATGGAGTGACCGTCCCGCACGATTCCCGCGTAGAAATGCTCGTACCGGAAGTCCAGGTCGAACCCGAGTCGTTCGGTATAGAATCCGATCGACCGGTCCAGATCGGCCACCAGGAATTGCGGGCTCATGCCTGTCAGTTCCGCGGAGGGTGTCCCGTTCATCTTTCTCCTTTTCGAGATACAGATCGACACGTGGCTTCGGTTGTCCGGAGGTGGAATTGCGCAATTGCGTGGTTACGCGGTATTGGGTACAATAAAGCGCCCGGATTCACCCGCGTCAAGCGGGAGATCAAAATGGAATATGCGCGTACAGCTCATACGCGATGCGAACGTGATCGCGCGCGATACGGGATAAGGGTACCCGCCGCGAAGGAGGACCGATGACCTGGGGAAGAATCTACCTGTGGATTGCGATTCTGATCTTCGCCGCCGCCGCATCGGTGGTGGCGCGCCTGGTGGAAATCGGTCAGTCGCATCTGATCGACGGGCGCAACCCGATCTCCTTCTGCAACCTCCTCTTTGCCGGAAACCTTGTCGCGGCGTTGACCCTGTTCGCCCTCAATCAACGGGAATGGCGCCCGTCCCGCCTGCGAAGGCTGTCGCGCCGCCAGTGGATGGTCCAGACCGTACTGGCGCTAACGTCGGGCGCGGTCGCGCCTGCCATGATGTTTACGGCCATTTCGCGCACTTCGGTCACCAACATCGTCCTGATCGAGACGATCGAAATCCCGCTCGTCCTGTTGCTGGCCTGGATGTTTTATCGTGAGAAATCGAGCGGAGCGGCAGTATTCGGCGCGTTGTGCGCGGTCGGCGGCGTCGCGGCAACGCTTGTGCTCCAGACGGACGCGTCCCCGGAAAGCATGGCGGCGGCGCGAATGCGGGGCGGCGTGGGCAGCGGTGAGGTCTTCGCTGCGGCCGCGACCGTACTTCTGGTGTGCGGCGCGGAAATCGGCCGAAAGCAGCTGCAGACGATCCCTCTGGGTATTTTCAGCGTCTACAGAAACCTGTTGGGTGCATTCCTCTTCCTGGGCATTGGACTCTATTTGTTCGGAGTCGAGCACTTCGCCGACGTCTTCACACCGGTGCTGTGGGGCTGGATGGGCCTTTACGGGGGCGTTGTGGTGGCCTGCGGGCAGTTGGCGTGGTTTGCCGGCATCAAACGCGTGCGCCCCGCCGACATCGCCACCGCTTCCTCCTTCTCGCCGGTTGCCGGCGTACTCTTCGCGGGGCTCATCCTGGGCGAGGTCCCCATGCCCGCGCAACTCATCGGCGGCGGCATCATCCTCACGGGGATCGCGATCGCGCTGTGGGGCGAGTTGCGCGGCAAGCGCACGAGGCGGCCGTCAGGAAATGAGGACAAGGCCAAAGCGTTCACCGGCGTATGAACCGAAACCGGAGTTTGGCGCCCGTCGCGGAGCGCCCTGGGCTCACCCGCCGAAATAGGGATGCGGGGAAACCGGCGCCCTGGGAATCTCGCCGGTGGGCGGCTTCAGCGTGATGTCCTCGAACAGGACCATTCGGGGGGTGACGATACTTACAAGAACCAGACGTCCGCGGCCACTCCCGGAAAACGGCGAGGAATTATCCTCCGACCGAAAGGTTACCGTATTGACTTCATGTGTCCTGGATACCCTGAAGATGTCCTTGAAGGTATAGGCGCCCGTACCACCCAATTCCGCATTTCGAACCAGTTCCCTCCGCCCGTCGAGATAGACCCTGTAAATGACGATCGGGTTTTGCAGCCCGGCTCCCCCATTTTCCGAGCCGCCGAATGTTACAACGACCGGCGCTTCGGACGCACTGTACGACGGATTAGACATGCGTGTGACGATGTATCCGTATTCTTTTTTCTGTCTTCTTATCAGTTTGTAGAATTCTTTTCGGATCTGCTCTTCGCTCAATCCCTTATCAGGCTCAACCAGAATATTGCCCGGCGCGACCCCGGGACCGCGACGGCTTCCGGTACTGCGGTGGATGCCGCGAACGGGAGTGCGAGTCGTCAGCAGGTTTTCCAGTACGCCGGACCGTACAAGCTGGACCTCGCGCGCACGCACCCCTTCATCATCTATACGATACGCGCCCAATAACGGCTGATTTCTGTAGGTGTCGATATGAGGAACGGCGCGAACATTCAGGAATTCGGGCAGCACACGCACGCCGATCTTGTCAAGGAAAGGATTCTCCTTCTTTTGTGGATAATAGCCTTCGTAATCGGGATTGTCGTGCAACGCCCGGCGGTTCGACAGCAGGTAGGGTAAGAACCCCTGATTGAACAGTTCCGTCGCCGCCTGGCCGACGAAAATTACCGGGCCGGTAAAGCGATTGACGAGCGGTGCATGACGCAATGCACTCAGGCGTTTTCCCATAACACCGATCCTGTCAGCAAGTTCACCGTCGCCAGGCAGGGTTTCGGGTGTTCGGGCGTATGCGGCGACGAAGTCTTCGAGGGGCATGCCGTCGAGGGCTTGCGTGGCGGCAACCGCAGTGAACGCTACGCCGGAAGTTGTTACCGAAAACGAAGTGCCCTCGCTGTTCACGTATTCGTATCTGATGTTATTGCCGCTCATTCGCACCCGTGATGTGTAGACGTCGGGCATGTCACGGAACAGCGCGGAAAGATGGCGCGCTCGCTGTTCGAGTGTGTCGAGATTCACAACGATCGGCGCCACCTCAAACACTTCGGTTGTCGGCGCCTCTCTGCTGAAATCGGGTATCTCCTCGGTGCGCGTCTTGTTCTGCAGCACGGCGCGCTTCTTGGCCAGATCTTCCAGCGCCGTCTTGTATGCGCCGTCGGTGGCCAGCCAGATCTTGCGCCGGAGCTCACTATAGCTGTCTTCCACGGGCAATGTCACACGGCCGCCCCGCATACGGACCACGCCCGATCCGCCGAAGGTGAACGAGCGAAAGTTGGTATTGTCAAGGGCGTAATCTCCCACCCTCACTTCTACGTTCAGCGTGCGCGAGTGGACCTCCCTGCTCTCCAGCAGACTGCCGAAGGTCGCCGAGGCTACCCTGGCCTTTATTTCGCGCACGAGATATGAAACATAGTACGGTCGATCCAGGGCTTCAAGCTGGAGTTCCTTCATCGAGCGCGACAGTTCGTCACGCAGGGCACGTTGCAGTATGCTTTCTTCCGCGCGGGCGGCCGGAGCCGCCAGAAGGCCGACGGCCGCGATCATAAGGGAGGAAATCACCCTGTGCATGTGATGGCTCCTGGGGCATGAAATGGGAATCAGAGCAACCCTCCAGTTTCGCCTTCGTCAGGCGTATCGGAAGGCGGCGCTTCGAGGATTGGGCGCCGCTCCTGGGACTTCGGTTTCTTCTGCACCTCGATCTGTGTGATGAAGATGCCCGGGGAAACCGCGGCCACGGGCACGAGCCCCGACTCGGCGCCGCACCTGCCGTTGAAAACATCGATGTGATCGTCGGCAGCGGCGATCCGGCTGAAGGCGGTTAGCGGTGTTCCAATGAGATCGACCCCTCGTACCAGTTCTTCTCGTCCGTCGGTGTAGATTCGGTAGACCATGATGGGGAGCACGTTAAATGCGTTCGGGATAAAGCGTCCGGTTATGGTGAATCCCCCCTGAATATCCTCGAAGTAAAGGCCGAAGTCCTTGCCGTCCTTGCGGCATTGCTCGATGAGCAATTCCTTGAGCCTGGCACGGCTGAGCGGCTCGGATGTCTCCACAATGAGGTTGGACTGCCTTGCGACCGGGCTGTAGCCCGGCTGTTTTCGACCGTGTCCGTTGGAGTTCGGGAAGCCCTCGATCGGCGAACGGGACATGAGGAAGCGGCGGAAGATCCCGTTTTCCACAACGGCCACGCGCCGCGCCTTGACACCCTGATTGTCGTACGCGTAGGCGCCAACCAGGTCCTTTCCGGCCATGTTGCGCGTGGCGGGGTCGAAATACACCGAAAACGTCTCGGGCAGTACCCTCTCGCCTATTTTCTTTTTAAAGGTCTGACCCTCTTCCTCTCGCTTCTGGCGATGGCCCTCGATGCGATGACCGAAAATTTCGTGGAACAGGACGCCGCTTGCGCGTCCTGAAAGGATGGCCGGGCCCGTATAAGGTGCTACGACCGGGGCGTCTCGGAGGGCTTGAAGATCGGCGATCATGCGCTCGACGATTTCAAGAATCTCGTCATCGCCCGGTAAGCCCTCCTCAGCGAATGCGGAAAAAGACTCGTAACGCGGCAACACCATGCCGTCGTCAGCCTTTGTAAAGGCATAGATAAAGAGTCGGTAGAGCACCTGGGAGGTCTGGACCTCGCTGCCCTCGCTGTTGACGTACTGACGAGTCGAGATATTCGCCGTGAGGCTGGCATCAGCCTGGTAGATGTTACCGTGCCCGGCGAAGGGCGCTGTGTATTTCTTGAGTCTGGCCACCCACTCGTCACGAGAGATATCGAAGGATGCGTGTTCCTCCATATACCGTTCAGCGGGCTCTCGCGAGAAATCCGCAGACTGGTCTTCTTCTTCCACTTTGACCTGAACATTCGTCTTGACGGTTGTCAACTGCTCGATAGCGCGCTTGTACTTTCTATCGGTGTGGTACCAAAGGACGCTGCGAATCGCGTCGGGATCATTCTCAATCGGGATATCTATCCTTGAAAACCGACGGCTCCAACTGGGTATGCGGCCCCTGACAGGGTGCGTATTGTCGAAGGCGTAATCACCCACACGCAGATCGATGTCCAGCAGACGACGGCGCGTTTCCCGATCGCGGGTCAGTGCCCCGAAGGACGCTTCGACGCGAACCTCGTGCGTTTCCGTGATCTCATAACTCAGAAAATAGGGCGGGACCGGCTGCCGTTTGAGCAGGTCAACGGAGCGGTTCAATTCCTCTCGCATGGCCTGCAGCAGCGGGGAGGCGGTCTCCGCCCCGACTCCGGCCGCTGTAAATGCGGTAGAGAAAAGCCATAGGCATATCGTCCTCGGAATCGTTCTCATTGACGCGCCTTTCTGTAACGGCGATCGGAATCACGCCAACTGTCGCAAAATGCGACAGTTGGAACGTGCGGGCACATAACGCCGTGAAATTGACCCGCTACAAACGGGTTACGGACGCATTGCGCGAATGGCGACACAACAGTCTACAGATCAGTCCATATGAATTTTAACGCTTCCCGGGAAAATCGGTTCCCCTCCAACGCGTTACGTCAGTGCCAAACGCGATATCAAGACAGAAGGGGCAGGTTTGATTCCTGCCCCTTCGCGCCCTTTTCGGCAGATAACGGACCACAGGAATACCTGCCCGTTTCCCGTCGTCCGCACCATCACGCAAAACCCACAACGACCGTAATGCGCAACCACCCGCAGGGGCGACCGGCCGTTCGCACAGGCTATTCTTCTGTCTCCGTTTCGGCAGGATGACAACAAAAACGGGCAGACAGGAATGTTCGCCCCACCCTCACAGTCGTGTTCTCAATGCCCCGACTGCGCCACCAGGCGATCCACGACGGCCTTCAGCTTTCTGTAGGCGTTTTCCGGATCGAAGCCGACCAACCTGTACCGGACAATGCCCTCCTTGTCCGCAACCAGCGTTACGGGCAGAGATTTTGTCCCGGTCTGCACATAGAGACTCTGCTCCTTGCGGTCCCAGACGGTTTCGAATGTGCCCTCGTACTTGCCGGAGGTATTCCGAACCAGCTTTGGGACCTGGTCTTTTGAGATGCCTGGAACCGATTCAAGAGGGGTGTGAACGGCGATCACCTTGACTCCGCTACCGGAAGTTTCTCTCGCCAGTCGGGCGATAACGGGCAACTCCGCCATGCAGGGCCCGCACCAGAACGCCCAGAAGTTCAGAACGCTCACATTTCCCTTGATCTGTTCCAGGGTCAACGTGTCCCCGCTCAATCGCGTCAGCGTGAATCCGGGAAGCGGCTTGCCAACAAGGTCGTCCTGTTTTTCCGGCGCGCCGCCACGTATCTCAGCCTCCAGTTTCCGGCTGTATTCCGCATAGCCCTCGTCTGACCCGTGGAAGAGGTTGAAATTGCGCTGCAAACCCATCCAGAGTTTGGGATCCCCGGGTTTCCTCCTAATGGCTGTTTCGTAAGATTCGATCGCCTCCCTGTGCCTGCCTCGCGCTTCGTAAAGCGAGGCAAGACCGCTGTACACCGGTACGCCTCTCGATAGGTCCGAAAGAGCCCCGGTACGCTCTAGCGAGTCAAGAGTCCGAATGGCTTCGTTGTATGCCTCCGATGCCTGCTCGTAACGACCCAATAGTTGCAAGCAGTGGCCCCGGAGATACTGACACTCATAGAGCTCATCATTCCGGTAGGGTGCAGGAACGTCCCCAATGTGTTCCACGGCTCTCTCTGCAAACGACAACGCAGTCTGCGGATATTTCGTATCTGAACCCGCCGGATTCTCAAGTCCGCTCAGCATGCGTCCAATCCAGTAATATGTTCCCGAATGAGGGACTATCATTGCCGCACTGTCCGCAGCAGCGTGGACGTCGACACTGTCACTTACCGCCATTCTGGCGACGATTGAATACAGAAACGCCTCGCCCCTATCCACGTAATCGGGATACCTGTTGAGGAGCTCATTCCATAGTTCGAGGGCTTGTGTTAGATCGAAGTACGTCGTAACAAAGGATTGATTGTACAGATCCGTTTCTTCTCGGGTCCGGGTAACAGGCCTTCCGGAAGCGCTGTGAAGGAAGATGCGCCGGGTTACCTTTTTTCGATCTCGATCCAGTATCAATCTGACGGCATAACTTCCCGTTGGGAATCCGGATTTGTCCAGTAAAACTGTATAGTTCCCGGGCGGTTGGAAACCGAATTGTGGTGCAGAAAATACGCCCATCGAAGCTACCATTACCTGGACGTGCGATGACTCCGGAACGACGTAATTGATGGTGATCGTACTGTCGGTGGAAGCACCGTCCAACGTCAACGTCGCCTTCGCCATAGTCGTTCCGGGCAGGAGCAGCGCGACGAATGTGAGGATAACGGTCTTCATTTCACACCTCCTTGCAGGTGTATACTGTGCAGCTCAGGAAACGGGTGTGAGGGTGGGGCCTGCCTGCAGTGCAGACCGCTGCGCAGGCAGGCTATCCACGACGCCGTGCGTTTCAGGCCTTGACGACGGTTTTTCTGGCCGTTGCGGCCGTCGTGTGGTAATTCCACCCGCGCAACACCAGGTTTTCGCTGAACTGGTGGATGTCCTCCTTCCGGTCCCTGCCGGAGAACAACCGCGCGATCACCACCTTCCTCGGTGTTTCAGAACGATTGGACGGCGACCCATGCACGATAAAGTAGTCGAAGAACGTGACGTCGCCCGGCTCGGCTTCGATCGCCGTGGAACCTTCAAACGGAAACCGCTCGTGGAACGAGGCATTCGTGGCGGTAGAGTCCTCCACTCTGCCGTGGCTGTGCGAACCGGGATAGACTCTGAGGCAGCCCATCTCTTCCGTGGCTTCGCTGATATGGATCATTCCCGCGATCATGGTGTTCATTCGGGTAGGCAGATAGCTCCAGTCCTGGTGCATATGGAACGGCGTTTTACCGGCTGTCATCCGTTTCTCGAAGAGCGTGGAATGGTTGAGGACGATGTCGGGACCGATGAACTGTTCGACCGTGTCGAGGAACTTTTCGTGGAGCAGGGCCGCCATCCACAAGCCCGAATACTGCTGCACATTGCGGGTGCCGATGACACCGTTATCGTTCGCCGCGCCCTCGGCCTCTTTGCCGAGCTGCCGGACAATGCGATCGAACTCCTCTTCAAGCACGTCCAATTCGTCCGGCGAAAACACGCCTTTGGCCAGGTAATAGCCGTTTTCCTGGAAAAACGTCCGCATGTCGTCCATCCTGTCCTCCGGTTTTCATTCGAGACGCAACTCGACTTCCCTGCCAACGCGCGCGGATGCTTCGGTCGCTTCGAGCACCTTCAGCACGTTCAGGCCGTGAACCTGCGGTATCGGCGTATCGTCGTCGCCCCGTTCGAGGGAATCGATAAAATCCGTGAATTCGTCCACCAGGCTGTCGCGTGCGGGCACGGATTCGCGCCGCCAGGTCCCGTCGGCAGAATCGGCGACGAACAGCCCGGGCGGATCGCCGCCGCCATACGGCAGCCGGAATCGCGCCATACCGCGTGTGAAGAACCAATCGCCCCCGTATTCGGTGGCGCCGCGCTCCCACGCGATGCGGCTGACCGTGGCGACGATCCCGCTCTTCCATCGGATAAAAAACATGCCCGTGTCGTCGCAATCGATGGCGGGATGTTCGGATTTCGGGTACGTGAACTGTCCCTGCCGCGCCGAGACGGTCGCAACGTCATTCCCGAGAATCCACAGCAGCCGGTCGATCTGGTGGGTGCCGTCCATCTGGCCCATGCCTCCGCCCCGTTCGCGGTCCAGCATCCACTCCGGCCGGTTGTAAGGGACGTAGGGCTTGTGCCACATATCGTAGACCATGATCACCCACCCCAGGTCGCCCCGGTCCACCACGTCCTTCATCGCCTTCACCGCCGGGAAGTACCGTTGCGTGTGCGCCGTCATGAGCTTGACGCCGTTGTCCCCGGCCGCGGCCAGCATCTCCTCCGCCTGCCACGCCCATGCCGCGAGCGGTTTCTCCATGAAGATGTGCTTCCCCGCGGCCGCGGCATCCAGCGCGGCCTGGTAGTGGAGCCAGTGCGGAAGGGTCCCGATGACAACGTCCACGTCGTCGCGCTCCAGGGCCTCCCGGTAGTCCGCCACAAAGTCAACATCGGGATGGCGGCTCCGCCAGCGCGCGGAGGCATCCTCGCCGGGCTCGGCGACTACCTTTATGGCTGCGCCGGGCGTCTTCTTGACGACGTCGATGTAACTGCCGCCGATGCGGCCGGTTCCGAGTACTGCGACGCCAAAAGACATGGGGCATACTCCTGCATTGAAAGCGATTGCCGGGACGTTGCTTCAGGTGCTCAGGACAGCCACGCGTTCGCAAACACGAGCGCCGCCGGAATTCCGAAGAACGCAAAGACGATATATATGATGGCCAACCACTTCCGATCGCTGCCGAGGCGCGCCAGCCATTCGGCGCCCATAATTGGAACGTCCCGCAGCCAGGGGATGCCGTAGATCACGATAACCCCCACCAGATTGTAGAGAAAGTGCGCGATCGCGATCTGGTGGGCAACGGCGTGGGTGGGGCCCGCGATCGCGGTTGCGGCGAGAAGCGCGGTAATGGTCGTCCCGATGTTTGCGCCGAGCGTGAACGGGTACACGTGGCGAAGCCGGATCAAACCCGACCCGGCCAACGGCACGATAAGGCTTGTGGTGGTTGAGGACGACTGCACCAGCACGGTAACCAGCGTCCCCGAGCAGATACCGGTAATCGGACCCTTGCCGACGGCCGCGTGCAGGAACCTCTGCGCCTTGCCCACGAACACGCTCTTCAGGGCCTTCCCCAGGTACATGATCGAGACCAGAATAAGCGCGATTCCCACGATAATCAGAACAAGCCCGGCCCAGACGTCAGGCAGCCAGGAGACCATTGACTCGACAAGCCCGGTCCCGAAACCGATGACGACCTTGAAGATACCCTTCCCGCCCGCGTCGACGGTCCCGATGTTCTCGACGATATGGGTCAACTCACCACTCAGTTTATGGAGAAAGCCGAACGTGAGTTCCAGCGGCAGGAAAATCACAATGCTCAGAACGTTGAAGAAATCGTGCACCGTGGCGGCCGCAAATGCTTTCCTGAATTCGTCCGACTTGCCCACGTGCCCGAAGCTGACGATCGTATTGGTGATCGTCGTCCCGACGTTGGCGCCCATGATCATCGGTATCGCGACGGCGATGGGCATTCCTCCGGCTACAAGACCGACGATGATGGAGGTTACCGTGCTGGAAGACTGGAGCAACGCCGTTGCCAGTATACCCAGCACCAGTCCGACGAACGGGTTCGTCCCAAGTGCGAACAGGGATGTGACGCCCTCCCTGCCGAACTCCAGTCGAAAGCCCTTGCCAATCACGCCGACGGCGACCAGCAATACGTAAATACACAGGATGACGACGAGCCAGCGAACGTACTCTGACTGGAACGTCATCCTTTCTTCCTGCGCCATATCCGACTCCTCCCGTGCGCCGGCTGCCGCACCGCGGGCATGCAGGATTCCCCGCGGATTCTCAGAACTGTCCGCGGCGGAATGCGTATCGGAGTTCACCGGTCAGCAGGCAGCGTTGTTCGGGCGTAACCCGTTCCAGCAGATCGGCCGGCGGGTCGTAACGATTCCACGTCTGCATGAACGGCGCCGTGTATCCGTAGACCAGCGAATAGCGCGGCCGCGCGCCGGCTTTCAATCTGGGACCGGCGTGTATCAGCGTTTCGCTCAGGACGAGCACGTCACCGGAACGGGATTCGAGCTGCCGCGCCACGGTACCGTCCATGAATTCGCGCAGCGTTCCCGTGGGCATGTCCATCCGGTGGCTCCCCGGCACCACCCACGTGCCCTCCCCCGGACCGTTATCGGTCAGGTAGATGAAGGCTTTGGTGAACATACAGTGATAGTGCCCGTTCGCTTCGAAGCTGCCAACGTTCGGCGCGATGCCCCTGTGCCATCCCTCATCCGCCACACGGCATTCATGGCATTCGGTATCCTTTTCCGGCCCAATGGGATAGTTGATAAGATACTGATGCTCCTCCAGGCGCACGTCTCCCCCTACCGCGTCCTGCATGATTGGAAACAGGACCGGATGCATTGCGGTTTCCAGCAGTTGCGGATGATACCACGCGCAACGTGAGAGTATCGTGAGCGCCGGGGTCTTCGGATACCCGTCGTGCTTGTACGCGCAGCCGTCGTCAGCGTCCATCTGGTCCGCGAGATCGATCAGGCGCGCGCATTCCGCCGGACTGAAAATACGCTCGAGCAGGACGTAGCCGTTGACGTCGAAGAAATAACGTTCCGCCCGCGTCAGTCCTTTTCTTTCTATCGCTTCGGTTTCCATATCGAATTGTTCTCCGGCGGGGCTGGGAGTCATTCGATCTGACGCAGGATACCGGTCCTCAAGAGATACGAATCGGTTCGGAGCGCCCGCTACTGACTATATTAACCTCAATTTGAAAAAAACTACAGTCAAATTTACCACAAAAAGGAAAAGAGGCACAGAAAGTACCGGTGCAAAATGGGGTATTGAGGTCGTAATCAGCGTTTACGAAGAATTGCGAATCAAGGTTGACAAGAAACGTGAATTTTCGACAGGTGCGGCACGGTCGAAAATTCAATATGAAGTTCGGAAATCAGGATTATCTTTTCGAAGACCGGATGTCGGATTCGGAGTTTTCGTATTCACCCACTACACTGCAACGTCGAGGGAGTGCACCATGGCCGGAAAAACCGGAAGACAGCGTATACGTGTCGGCGTGGTCGGTGTCGGCCGGGGCCGCTCCTTTGCCAGAGCGGCCGGAGCAACCGGAATGGAACTCGTCGCAATTTGCGACACCTGGGAAGAGCGACTCGCCGCGAAAGGGGAGGCGCTGAATGTGCGGACCTTCGTTGATTACGACGAATTTCTTGGATGCGGCATCGACGCGGTCGTCTTGGCGAACTATTTCCACGAGCACGCGCCGTTTGCCATAAAGGCCCTTGACGCCGGCAAGCACGTGATGAGCGAGACCGCTGCATGCCATACGCTGGGCGAAGGCGTGGCCCTGGCGCGGGCGGTTGAAAACAGCGGCAAGACCTACATGTTCGCGGAAAATTACCCCTACATGGTTTTCAACCAGGAGATGAAGCGGCTCTATCAGAAAGGACGCGTGGGCGAGTTCAAATACGGCGAAGGCGAATACGTCCACCCGGACCCGCCCGAGGTTAAACTGGCCCGTAGCTGCGGACGCAACCACTGGCGCAACTGGGTCCCCGCCACGTACTACTGCACCCACTCCATCGCCCCGGTGATGTATATCACCGACACGAGGCCTGCGAAGGTGAACGGCTTCGTCATCCCCTTTGATTTCACCGATCCGGCACAGACCCTGCACATGAGGCGATCGGACACGGCAGCGGTGATCATCTGCCGGATGGACAACGACGCGGTGATGAAGTCCCTGCACGGCGGGCTGCGCGGTCACGGCAACTATGTCCGTGTTCACGGAAACAAAGGCGTGATGGAAAACTGCCGCCACGGCGACAGACAGCGGCTGCGCGTCTGGTACGAACCATGGGAAAAGCGCAAGGGCGATCCGGTCGAAACGGTCTACAAGCCCGACTTCCCCCACCATCATGACCGGGCGACCCGCACGGGACACGGCGGCGGGGACTTCTTCACGACCTACCACTTCGCCGAGGCGATCCGCGCGGGCAAACAGCCGTATCTCGACGTCTACCGCGGCCTGGACATGAGCATTGCCGGGATCCAGGCCTGGCGTTCCGCGCTGAACGACTCGGCGACCATGGATGTGCCCGATTTCCGAGACGAAACCGTGCGCAAGCAATACGAAGACGACGACTGGTCGCCCGACCCTGCCCGAAAGAAGGAAGGCCAGCCCCCTTCCAGCATCCTGGGCGACGTCGAACCGTCCGACGAAGCGAAAAAGCTGGCCAGAGAGGTCTGGGCGTCAACGGGATACGAGGGGGAGTGACGATTGGATTTTATGGATGCCTCTTCCTCCGACGCATCAGGGGAAGCTCGAGCCGTAACGCTTTATCCGGCCCTGATGCCGTCAAGGATTCAAGTGACGCCAGATCGTCGGGTATCCAGCGCGCACCCTTCTGAACGAGCATTGCATTTCCTGATTCCGCGTTTGCCGTGCGTTTGACCCACAGAGGCACCCATGCGGCCTTTAAGTCTTCGAGCGCCCCGTTCCACGTTCCTCCACGATTCGGCGTACTGCTGACCACGATCGCCGCGTCGGCCAGGCAATAGATGTACCGGTTTCTGGACATCGCATTCCCAATGCTGAATCCCGCTTCCGGATTGAATGGTGTTACCAGCGCCAGATCACGCGAGAGAAGAAATCTGCGATATTTCTCAGAGGTCGCCGCGCGCATCAGGCTGTCTGCGACAACGCCGATTGCCGTACCTTCGTTCTCCAGTGCGCTCAACATGGCGCTCTCGTCCACCCCGCGAGCCGCGCCCGAGACGACCGAATATCCCTGTGCAGAGGCGGCAGCGCCAAGGTCTCCGGCAAAAGTGAGGTCTTCCCGGCCTGCATCTCGAGAGCCAACAACGGCGATGCCGCCGCGTGCAAGGAGCATTTCGTTTCCGCAGCCGAATAGTACGGGTGGACATTCCAATCCAAGCCGGCGTTTCAACTTTTCCGGATATTCCGAATCCCATTGCGTCATCATCCAGAGGCCGGCACGCTGCCATTTCTCCTGCGCCAATCCAAGCGCGCCTCCCCGGTCAAAAAGACTTTCCAATCTGGACAGTGTGATTGAACGATCCGTCCAACCCTCAAGCTGACCCGTCAATTCACCTCTCAGCAGATCTGACACCTCCAGATTGCGACTTCTGAGCCACGTCGCCAGGCGCGCCCATTCTTTCGGCGAGAGCGGTTTTGCCTTCGACCTGTCGGATCTGCCAAAGGAGACCGTAAGCAGCGTTACAGCCTGCGTATTGGAACCTGATTTCATGTCACGCCGCCATTCTCGAGGTCGCCAGAGCCATCGGCCATACGGGCCCGCTTCCGGATTGTCTTAGCAGCGCAGCGATTACGGTCATCGTCCAGCCGGAGTCGACCACGTCGTCAACCAGAAGGACCGGTCCGTCCGGCACGGGACAGCCGATTTTGAATGCGCCGTCGAGGTTTCTGCACTGATGGAATCGGTTCTGTTGCAGCTTCTGCGGATCGTTGTCCTTTACCTTCGCTACAACCGGTTCGAACGTCAGTCCCAATGCCGCCGCCAAACGTTCCGCGTAGTCAGGGACGAGGTCCGGTCGATTCCTGGAGGGGACGCACGTGACCCATTTGGGGGTCGGAGACGGTCTCCACCGGTCGATCATCATCTCCACAACCGCATTCACAAGGTCATCACGAAAGCGGCCACGGTGCTTGTCATCAGCCACCAACTGCCCCCATCCCGCGTCGCCCCATCGAGAGAGGACCCGTCCCGTCTGCGCACGGAGGTCAGTAGGCAGATTTCCGCGAAAGCCATACTCGTGGAATGCGTCTCTGGCGACCTGCCTGTTGCATAGCAGCGCGAATTCGGAATGACGAAGGAATCGGGATGCCGCTATGGCTGCCTTTCGAGTGAAGGACGGATTGACGAGCGGTCGACGGCGGCATGAGGCACATTTGCCGCACGGTTTCGGGTCCATATCGTCGAGCGACCGGGTGAGGAATTCCATCAGGCACCGGTCTGTTTCGATATACTCCTGGACCTCCTGCCACTCGATTTCACGTTTTTCCGTGAGTCGCTGGATTCGTTCACGGTCCATCACGTATTTTACAGCCGTGCGGGCCCATTTGTACCCGGATCGAATGACAGGCGCAGGACTGTCCACAGACAGGAATTTGAGCACTTGCTCAATCTGACCGCGCGTCAGATTGACGGCTCTTTCGATTTGACTGATACGCAAGCCATCGCTCTTTTCCAGGGCGCCGAGTATAGCGGTTACCCACTCCTCCATGGGAAAAGCGCTTCGTCGGAAATACTCATGAATGTCGGCATCCTCGTCTCCTGACATCAATATTCCGATGGCGCGTGAGATGGCGCGACCGGCCCTGCCGACCTGCTGATAGTAGGCGACAATCGAACCGGGCGCCTGGTAGTGGACGACGAAACCGATGTCCGGTTTGTCGTACCCCATGCCGAGCGCCGTCGTTGCCACCAATGCCTTTATTTCGTTACGGAGCAGCTTTTGTTCGAGGTGCAGACGATATGCGTTCGAGTCCTCGAAGTCGACACTCCTCACGCCGCTATAGTACGCTCTCGCTGAAATACCGTGACTCCGGAGCCACTTTTCAACGAGGTTCGCATCGCGCCTGGTTAGGGTATAGACGATTCCCGTACCAGGCAAAGAGTCAATTCGTTCCGCGAGCCATGCCAATCGCTCCGCCTGCGAGGGCAGCCGCATTTTCTGGAGCGCAAGTGTTCGACGCACCAGGTTTCCACGCTGTATATCGATATCGCCAAGCTGGGTCCGGACATCCTCAACCACACGGTCGTTCGCCGTTGCCGTTGTGCCAAGTATCGGCACACTGGCGGGCATTCGCCGCAAAACGCCGACGAGTCGCCGGTAGTCCGGACGGAAGTCATGCCCCCAGTCAGAAATGCAATGCGCTTCATCGACGACCAGCAGCCCGATTCGAGCGGCAACGGGCAGCAAGACGCTTGCAACGAATTCGTCGTTCGCCAGCCTCTCGGGCGAAATCAGAAGCGCATCCGCTTCGTTCTCCCGCACGGCGCGCCGAATTCGCGGCCACTCCTCTTTGTTTGCAGAGTTGATCGTGAGCGCGCGGATCCCCAAACGACAGGCGGCGTCGATCTGATTTCGCATCAGGGCGAGGAGCGGCGAGACGATCAGGGTCGGTCCGCGCCCTCTGTTACGGAGAATGCGTGTAGCGATGAAGTAGACCGAACTCTTGCCCCATCCGGTACGCTCGACAACCAGCAGTCGAGCCCTCCTGTTCACCAGGGCGTCGATCGCTTCCCACTGGCCCCGCCGAAAGTCAACGTCCAGGTCATTCGTAGCCAACCTGAGGAGCTTGAGTGCATCCGTTTTCTCAGTCATGTTGAACCATCCTTCACTTGAAATGCGGAACAGCCGGCATCGCCGCGGGTTCATGGCAGGAAGCCCGTGACCCACGCAGAAAGTGTTGGATGGTTCAAGTGCTGCAACTATCGTACCAGCAGAGTTTTGCGAAAATGGATGTCAATTCGGTTAACGATGATTACTTGCGGGAGATCAGCTTTCTTCAATAGAAAATAGTCCCCGGGGACCTACTGCTCCGTTGCCGATCATACTGAAAACGAGGAAGGCCACGATTACTCGTTGTTCATCCAATACAACCAATTCTACATCCTCAAAAACCAATTGGTCGGTGTCGGTATTCCCACGTCGACGCCACTCGTGGTTCGGCTTGGTTATGTATCTTACGAAGCCAATCCGTTTCTCGATGGGCAACCCGAGAGGGAGACGCGTGACACCGAACCACGATCAACCCATCCGCACCGCGCCCAAATCCACCGCCGGATTGTTGGTTTTCTCTTTGAATGCTGCCTTTGCGAGGTTCCCGTCGAATGTCGCCAACCTGGCTTTGCGTCGGACGGCGGTTTCGAGATAGCTTGCATCGTATACGGTCAGCCTATGCGACTGCGCGAGGTCCAGGACCGCGGATTCATAGCGTTGCGAGTCCTCTCAAAATGTAAGCTCGTCCGTCAGTTAAACAAGGCAGGCTTCAAGTTGTCCCTGGTCTATTCGATTGCGACGATTCGCCATGAGCAGGACGCTTCGAATTTCAAACTAAAAATTGATCGGTGCAATGCGCTACTCGGTATGCAGTCGTTCCGGCAAAACAGGGGCAAAGTCGCTATACGCCCCATCTGGACGTAACTGCGCCCCAATAACAGGTTCCTCGATTACCGTCGCTATCAGCCTCGGCCCTCCCCTTTCCACCGGCGGATTTCTTCTTGCGCCACTGGCAGCATCTCCCGATGGCGTTCACTCGATGCTTTGAGCGCTTTCTTCCAGAGTAACGTGCGGAACGAGGTGTATTCGTCGGAAAACTCGGACTGATCGATGCGTGTGTACTTCCATGGATTTCCCGTGGCTTCGCTTTCCCGCTTGCACCACTCCCGCACTACCGTATTGATATCGTCAGCACCTTCCCAGACTCGACCTTTAGTTTCCACGACCCAGTATACCTCGCCGCCATCTGTGACCTGAACGACGACCCAATCCGGACAATAGAATCCGATCGCCCCACATCGTTTCAGATATCCGATGTGTAACGTCTTCGCAGAGTTGCCCTGCTCTGTCGTGCCGAGCGCCTCGAAACGGGCGACGTCTTCGGCGCGATCTAAAAACGCCGCGAAATTGCGCTCAAAATCGTAATAGGTGGCCACGAAGTTGAAGATCGTCTTCACCGCTTTCATTGACAGTTTCTGATGCCCTCCAGCATCCTCGGCGAAATCGTACCATCCGACTACGAAAAAGAGCTGGCCAGAAGGGTTTGGGTGCCAAAGGGATACACCCGGAAGTGAAGTCGTTCCGAGACCAGGGGCGACGCTCCCGGTCCTGACTTGCGGGGATTCCGTTTCAACGCGCCGTCTTGACGCAGTGCCTGGCCCTGGCAGCGTTGCCGATGAATTGTCAGTTACCTGTATAGATGTGCTACTCAGACGGCTTGAAGAGGGAAATCCGATTGCCTGCGATATCGTTAAAGATCGCAAGCGAACCGAAGCCGCCGGGAATCTCGTTTGGCTGCATCACGGGCGTCGCGCCTAGGCTTACAGCCTTGTCAAGATAGGCCTGCAGGTCGTCAACCATCACGGCAACCGAGGGTGCGTTTGGCGGCATATTGTCCATGTGTTGGAACATACCGCCCCCGATGCCCTCCGGTTCCTGCTCTACGAGTCGATAGTTCATCTCATGCATAAGGTTGGCCCGCCAGCCAAACATCTCCGTGTAGAAGTCGTTAAGCGCTTCCGCGTCGCTTCCGCCGACCTCGAAGTGCACAACAGGTGGCGCATTCCCCTTTGGCGGCATCTCGCCGTCCCATTCGGCGGGCAGACAGTAGAGTCCGATGGTGTTTTTAGCTGGGTCGGTGAACATGGCAATGGATCCCATACCGGGTGCAATCTCCATCGGCGGCATCGCAGTGGCTCCTCCCATCCCGGACAGCTTGTCCAGGGCTGCCTGGAGGTCGTCGACCTGGATGTAGAACGTCACGTAGTTGCTGGCATGCATGTCCTCGGTGGTTTCCATGATTCCGCCGCCGATGCCTCCTTCATTGGTCTGTACCAACCCGTAGTTACCCATCTCCTGTCCCTGCGTCTGTACATTCCATCCGAAGAGGTCTTGGTAGAACTGCTGCAAGGCGGGACCATCGGGGCCTGCGATTTCAAAGTGGACTACCGGATTTCCCATTATTCCTCCTGACATTTGTGGGAGTTGTATGTTTTCATCTGTCTCCCGCCCTCACATCGGCCCGATGCGTTCAGGGCCCCGGTCCATGGCGAGCATGGACGCATCGAAGCTGCGCTGCATGAGGTCGATTTTTACCTCTGCGTGACCGGGGCTGTCCCACAGGTTATCGAACTCGCCCGGGTCCTCCTCGAGGTCGTAGAGTTCGCCAAGACCGTGCCCGTGGTAGACGACGAGCTTGTACCGGCGGTCGCGGTACATCGTGGCGAACGTCCCGTCGGCTTGGTCCAGCGCATCGTAGAATTCACATCGGACGTATTCACGATGTTCGCCGGCCGGTTTCCCGCCGCTGAGCATGGGAACCAAAGAACGCGGCTGCATCCGCTCCGGAACCGGCAACCCCGCCAGTTCCAGCAGGAGCGGGGCGACGTCGCGCAGTTCCACCAGCGCGTCGCTTCTCTGTCCTGACTTCACGTATCCCGGCCACGAGAAGATCAGCGGCACCCGCACCAGCCCTTCGTAGAATCGGCATCCCTTTTGAATCAGCCCGTGGTCTCCCAGCATCTCGCCGTGGTCGCTGGTGAAGATCACGAGCGTATTCTCACGCTGGCCGGTGGCATCCAGCGCGGCCATGATCCGCCCCACCTGGTCGTCGATCAGCTTGATCATGGCGTAATACGCGGCGATCAGCGTTCCGGCGTCCCGCTTTCCGGCCGTTTCCGGCTCCACCAGCCCGTGGGTCTGCGTCCAGGGGATCACCGGGCTCTTGATGTCCAGGTCGTTGGGATGCCGCCCTTTGGACTGAAAGTCGACGGCTTCCAGTTGCTTCTGCTGTGCGAGATCGCTGTCTCTGAACAGTGGACCGTTCACCCGGGCGGGATCGAACAGGTCGCGGTACGTTCGTGGCGGATTGAACGGCGGATGCGGATCGTAGATATTCACCGAGGCCAGCCAGGGGCCGTCGCGTGTTTCGCTCAGGAAGTCGATGGTCTTTTCCGCACACCAGGTGGTCTGGTGCAGTTCCGCCGGCACGCCATCCGGACTCTTTGTCAGTTCCCCCAGCACCTCCCCGTTTGATCGCACCCAGTCGGCGTAGTCGTGTCCAGTCTCCCAGTCGTCCCTCGGCGCGTGGCTGTATTGCCAGTACCGGTACCCGTCATCCACCCGCGCTTCCACGCGCCCGAACGCGCTGGACAGATGCAATTTGCCAATCAGTCCGCAATCGTACCCGCTGTCTGCGAGCAACTTCGTAACAAGCGGGGGCGTATCCGGAAAGTGCGAATTGCCGTTGCCGTTCACGTGGACGGCGCTCGCGTATTGTCCGGTGAGAAAACTCGCGCGGCTGGGCGTGCAGATCGGACTCTGGCAGTACGCTTGCGTAAAGGCGAACCCCTCCTCGACGAGGCGGTCGAGTTTCGGCGTGTCCACGTGCGGGTTCCCCAGCGCGCCGATGGTGTCATACCGCTGCTGGTCCGTGCAGATCCACAGGATATTCGGTCTGGACCCTCTCATTCATACTCCCCAGGTTCGATGAAGCGATCGGTCAGGCGACTCCCCCTTCTACAAGCTTCACGCCTTCCTTCATCCAATCGCTGATGCACGTGACGTCGTTTACGGCGCGCATCGCGATATTTCGTGACGCCGCGTGGAGATCGAGCCTGCGGATGACGATCTCGTCCGTAAACATTCCGGCTTCCGCACTCACATTCCCGTCAGGATGGATGATCTTCGATTCGCCATGGGACGACCCCGCACGGTCGATATCCGTTGGATCGGCAGGCGCGTTGGCCATAACCACGTAGATGCCGTTCTCGGTCGCGCGGCTGATGGGCATCGCCCTGTAGGCCGACAATTTATGCTCGGAAGTGACGGAACTCTCGCAACTGCAGAAAAAGCAGACCTGCGCGCCGGCCGCCGCGGGCAGCCGCACGAGTTCGGGATAGCGGATATCGTGGCAGATCAGGAAACAACACGGAACGCCGCACAGTCTGTAAACGGGCAGGTGCCGGGACGGCTCGAACCATTGCTCGCCCGCAAGGTGGATCTTGCCGTAACGGCCCCGAACCGTGCCGTCTCTGTCCACAACCAGCAAGCTGTTGAACTGGCGTCCGTCTTCCTGATGGGTGGAACCAACGACGGCAGCGATGCCTGTCTCCTGGCAGGCCCGGACGATCTGCCGTTCCGCAATTTCGATGCGGGATTGATCCAGGTCCGCCCAGAAATCCGGTCGGTCGCAATAGCCGTACAGAACGCCCTCGTGGAACGCGGCCACGTCGACCTTCTCACGGGCGCACGCGTTCAACCGGTCGACGATCCCGCGCGTATTCTTCTCGACGTCGTCATTGACGTGCATCTGAACCGCGGCCACACGCAACCATCTTCGGGGCATGACGACCTCCTTCACGATCGAATGTCGCTGAACTCGTCCAATATAACGGGTAAGGGGGATTGGCGCGAGCGGCAAGGAGAGGGGGAGAATGCACTGACAGGCGGGTTGTTCTGCCGGTCAACCGCCTGGAGCGGGCTTCGACGGCGTTGTATAGAAGGCCATGCTGGCGTAGCTGACCAGGGAACCGGTATCGCCCTGGCGGTTCTGCCCGTAGCTGAGCAGGTCGCCGCGGCAATCTGCGCCGTCCAGAAGCGAATGGAGCGAAAACAGACCCGCGACGGCGTCCACGTTCCGGCTGTTTCCGTCCGCGTGCAGCGACCGGTAGAGGCCGGCCGCGTCGAACCGTTGCGCATAGCCCAGCAGTTCGCGGTCGGCCGTCTCGCAGGCCGCAGCTGCAGCATCGTCGATCCGGTCCGGATGGCCGAATTTCGGACCGACGTGCGCCAGGTCCACGCTGAGCACGTACAGGGCACGCTTTCCGCTCGCAGACACCGCCTCGCTCAGCGCATCGAGTTCGTTGGCCACCTCGGGGGCCTGCAGGGGATTCCGTCCTTCCTGCAGGCAGTGATCGACGCTACCAAGCAGGACCGGCACCACCCGGAACGGCGCCAATTCCTCCCGTGCCTGGATATACTGAAGAAACAGCAGAGCGAACTCGACCGAGTGCTCGGTCCGGTGCATCCACTGTTGCTCCGCGACGTCGCGCCCGGCGCGGCCGGACCAGTCCTTGATTACGTCAGCGGCTGTCGGCACTCGTCCAAACGGCGTTTCGTAGTGTTTGCCGGTCGCAATGGCAAAGCTCGCTCCCGGTTCCGTTCCGCCATTGTGCGCCACACCGAGAATGATAAAGAGCTCGCAGGGCCGCGAACCGGCGGAGGCCGCGGCCAGCGCATTGAAGGCAGGCGGATACGTCTCACCGCCTGCGCGCAGATCGATGTGAGGACACATGATGGCCGCAAGCCGCGCTTTCCGGTCCCTGTTCCCGTCTCCACGTTGCGCCTTCACGGACGAAGCGGCGGCTCCGAAGAACCCGTCGAGCATCCCGGCGAGTTCTCCAGGGTCGTTCGGGTAGGCGGTGCCCGCGTGCCATGCCGGCCGAACGTCGGTGCGGTCGAATTCCTCGCGTATCCGGGTGATCCGGGCCGCGGCCACGGGGTCGTCCAGGTAGCAGCCCTCGCTCAACTTGCTCAGCACATGACGGACCTCGCGATCCCCCACCTCGCCACCCGGAAACGCTTTTTGCAAGGACTCGAGAATCTGATCGATGGTGCGCCGGCCGTCCAGATGCGACAAAACGAGCATCCCCGCCGGTCCGAGCATCAGAGGCTGCGGCGCGATCTCCATTGGATCCCGAACGTAGAACATGCGGCTGCCACCCTGATCGATCGGGATCACCTCAACGTTGCGTACGCGGGGCAGCGGTGTATCGGTTGCGTATGACGTCATCTGTTGCATATTCTACCTCGCCCGAAATGCTGAAACGACACATTGAACGGGTGTCTGGAACATAGGTCTCTGTCGCGTCACTGTCAAGACCGGGTATATTGTCTTCATGATCCATCGACGGCGCTTTCCGGCGGCGAGAAGGTGCATCGCGACCACGCTGGATTACCCGACGATCCCAATCACAAGGTAGCGGGATACCTTCAGAACAGTTGAAAAAGATGAGGAGCGAATCGAGATGCAACGGGAATTCATGGAAAGAGCGATCAAACTCTCGCGAATTCGGATGCGGTCCCGGCAAGGCGGCCCTTTCGGCGCCGTCATCGTGAAGGACGGCAGGATCATCGCGGAAGGATACAATGAGGTCATCGCGCGCAACGACCCGACCGCCCACGCGGAGGTGATGGCGATCAGGAGAGCGGGATCCCGACTCCACGCGTTTCGCCTGACCGGGTGCGAAATCTACGCCAGTTGCGAGCCATGTCCGATGTGCCTGGCCGCCATCTACTGGGCAAGGATCGAGAAGATTTACTTCGCCAGTGCCGCCGAAGACGCGGCGGAAATCGGTTTTGACGACGAATTTTTCTACCGGGAAGTACAATTGCCGAGGGCCGAACGGAGAATCCCTTCCCACCAGTTCATGCGGGACGAAGCGCTGCCGGTGTTTCGGGAATGGCACAATATGGACGACCGCATAGAGTATTAGCCCTTAAATAAGCGAGTATTGTTGTTTGTTGAGCCGAAGGGCGCATTTTGGTGCGTTTGGGTTGATGAGAGCAATGGTGCCTGGCAAATGGTGATGGCGTGAGGTCGTACAGAGGTCTGTCGAGGTGAGTTTGCTGTGTAAAGCGACCGGTTGTGTGTGATTTGGGCGTAAGGGTCCGTTGCGTGATGATGGACGCGAACGCTGTGGTGATCTGCGGTCATCCTTCGAGTTGGTGTCAGGTGAAGCCGGTGCGTTCGATGGTGGCCCAGGCGCTTAGGAGTCTGCTCAGGGACGGCTGATAGCCGATGATGCGCACGGTGGTGCTTCGCGCGTTTCTCACCACACGACAGGGAAACAGGATGATGTGGTTGAGGAAGGTGCGAAAGTCCATCCGGATATAGTGCCGGCGGTGTTTGATGCGATGCATCATCATGGCAAACCACGACTTGATGTTCCAGGCCAGTGCGGCGATGACCATGTAAGCCCAGTTACTGATCAGGTCATACATGGGCACGCGCAGGGCGTTGACACCGTTTTTGAGTTGTTCGATGACGTTTTCCTGGTCGCAACGTTTGTTGGCCGCAAAGACGACTTCGGCAGGTGTGAGGTCGTGGCGCGTGGTGATGTAGAAGAAATACCGGATATTGTCGAAGAGGGTCTGCTCGCCTTTCGTCTTGGAGATGTTTTTTCTCACGGCCACGACGCGGTAGGTCCGTTCGCACTTGCCGGGCTGATAGTCAAACTGTGCCACGTCTTCGAACTTGAGCGCCAGGGTGAGGTAGCCCCGCGCCTTGACGATGCGCTGCTTCTCATTGTCCCGTCGGTGCCTTTTCTGTGGCGCGACAGGCCGGTGCAGGCGATGCCAGGCCGCTTCGTCAAGCGCCTCGGCCCGTGTTCGCAAGGCCTCGTTGGCGTCCATGCCGAAGATGAAATCGACGTTTTTGGCCCAGCGATCGAAGTGACCGGTGAGCGAAAAATCCGTGTCGCCGCGCAGGCATACGCGCCCTGCGTGGGGCTTCACCAAGGAGATGGCCGCATCGATCCAGGATGCGGCGCCCTGGTGAGAAGACGCGTTGCCCGGACGGTTGACCACATACAGCACCTCTTTGGTATTGGCCAACGACACGATCAAAGGCGCATATCCCCACACGCCCTTGTAGGAAATGTCCATACCGGCTTTCTTCTGCCCATACGTTGGCGCACTGGTGCCATCCACGTCGATGTATGCCACCCCTGCCAGGTCTCGGGTAGCGCGTGTGCGCCACAACTTGGCGCGTACCGCGTTAATGCAATCCATCAGCTCGATCACGTCGGCCTCGGTGAAGCGACGTGTGAAGTCACCCGTGGTCGTCGGATCCGGGATCAGATCCGCGTTCAAGGCATTCATGTAGGCCACGTCATGTCGCAAACGCTCGATATCTTCCAGACGCGTGCCGCCGCACATGATGTTGTAGGAAAGGTTCAACACATGATCCGACTCGTGATACGGCAGATGCACCTTCAACAACTGCAACCTCGCGTCGATTTCCTTGACCAAGCCCAACTTCGTCACCAGGCGATGCACCGCCGTGATGCCACCGTAGCTCATCGCGTGCCCATCTGCGCTGACCTCGTAATGTACACGCGTGCTGCCAAACATCGGCTTGCCTTGCGCACAAAAGCGACTCGCGCGCTTCTGCCGTACATGTACCTTGCGCCCACATTTTGTACTGTTCCTGCGGCTTTCTCTTACCGATATTCTTTTCACCGGAAAGGCCCCCTTCGTTGGAGTAGCAATTTCCCGTCCGAGACTGCTAACTTCAACAAAGATAAGTCTTTCCGGTACTTTTATACATTTAAATCTGAAATAACTCGCTTAATTAGAGATTAGCCTCAATTCCGCGAAAGCCGCAACGCGGCACCGCGACGAAACCTTTCGAAATGGGCCGAAATGGTCGTCATGAAGGACATTTCTTCCGTTCACGTACAGTGTCCTGGTGTATCCTGGTAATCAGCAGTTAAATCGCTTTTTTAACTGACACATATTCGAATTAACGTCCCCGAAAAATGAGGAATCAAGGTTAGATCCTACAACAACATCTCACCGCAATATGCGTATATGTCTGACTATGTTGCATGCATACGGTATGGTGTCGTAATCCCCCCACCGCATCAGCCGTCGCCCGCCCTTCGACAATCCTTCGAAAAGCTTGCTTCGACAGGCCACTTCGACAGGCTCAGTGCAAGCAGCACAAGCAGGACAAGGCTCAGGGGGCGGGCTCGGCTTCTGCGACTCCCCCTCAAGGGGGGAGTGATCGAACCTTCGAACGGGCTCGCGCGTTGATTCCCATCGGTTCGGTTACGGCTGAACAAAGCGAAGCCACGCGATGGTATCTTCAGAGACTCTCAATTGCCGACAACCGCCAGCAGTACATGAAAAGGAGCGGCGCATTCGCCGGAAGGCGCGCCGCTCTTTGCTATTACCCGGTTTTCGGTCCGGAGATCGGACTTCCGCGGACCTGAGGGAGGTCATGCTTAGCGCATGCTCCCTGAATTCGCTAATCCGATTCAGGTTGTCCCAAGCCCGGACCCGGATGCCGGTAGGTATATAGCAAGCCGATGAGACCAAGCTGAATGAGGGCGCCGGGCGCCAGGACCGGGAGGGCGCCGTGCGCAGATCTGGATATCAGATCCCAGCCGCTCAATTTCGAATACATCTCCAATTCAAAATCCAGGTTCGCGTCGAAGTGAATCCAGACACCCACGATCCCGCCGAGGACAAACTCCAGCATCATCAGCCGGAACAACCGCAGGACAACGGGCCCCTTATAGACCAGATGGACCGCCAGCAAAATGAGACCCAATACCAGAAGCGCCAGGGGCACCTGTTGCCGCCACTCCTTGAAATGCTCCAACAGCAACAACTCAGCGCCCAGGCCGACACTTCCCAGGACGAAGATCAACAGGAGACCCTGGCGTAAGCTGACTTTGCCGATTCGTCGCTTTGTGTCAGTCAATTTCCAGTCTCTTCGTTTCGGGTTCACAATCCGTTATCGGGACGACAAGTAATGTCAGTGTCGCCCGACCTTCAGGTCAAGGCACGCCATATAAGGCGAATGAGAAGTTCGGCGCCGGATCCACCAGACCGGATCTCTCGTTCAGGTACCGGCGTTTCTGCTCGCCGGCCGGGAGGTTTTCCAGATGCGCAAAACCGAACCCGGACATCACGTCTTTCAACTCCTCCGGCGTGAACGTGGAGAGCATCGGCTCTCCTCGCCGCGCCACAAAGCGGTCCAGCTTGTCAGCGAACGGGAGGCTCTCCACAGGAACGAGATCCCTGTCAAGCTTATAGTCCAGAACCATGCGGCTTCCCGAAGCAACAACGCCGGAGACACGATCCAGCGTCTCGTGTATCGCGTCTTTGGAGAGATAATAGGTCGTACCCAGCCAGGAAAAAAACGATGGCGTGTGAGGATCGAATCCGGCCTTCGCGAGCGCTTCGTCGAGGCGATCGGTTTCGAAGTCGATGGGAACGAACACCAGATTGGCCGGAATCCTGCCATACACATCCAGCACCCGTGAGCGCTTCATTTCCTGGGTTGCGGGATGATCCAGCTCAAATATCCGCAACCCGTCCGAACCCTCATCCTGGCGCATGGAATACGTATCGAGTCCGGCCCCGAGAATGACGTACTGCGCAACGCCCGCGCGCACAGCGTCCCTGAGACGGTCTTCGGCATACCGGGAACGCAGGATGATTTCGGTGTGTATGGGTCGGAATGCGCGGAAAAGCGTGTGAACGGTTATCCAGCTGGACAAACGATGCCTGGCAATCGCCCGCCAGAAACCCGATATCATCGCGAAAGCGTAGGTGTCGGAGAAGATCGGCGCCGGGTGCCAGCGGCAGTGATACGCGCGCACGCATGCAGCCAGGTTGGCCGTTCTGCTGGCCCTGTGCGCCTGCGATGACATTCCGGATTGTTGTGGAGCCACTCGACACCTCATTTGCAGCAACGATCTACTCTGATTTCCCTTCGACGAATCTCGCAAGGACCAGTCCGGCAAGCGTCCATGCGATCAGCGTATCCAGGATAATGACGAGCGTGTACGACGTGGAGAAGCCGAACCAGTTCCAATAAGGAAAGTGGCTTACGAATCCGATGGCCACGCCCGCGAGCGCCACGAAACGAACCCGCCCCCAGTAATCCAGGTTCGACGTTTTGCACAGAAGAAGAAGGACGAGCAGCGCGGAGACCGCCTGCCCGAGCAGGGCCAGGACCATCATCCCTCCCATGCCCGATTCAACGCCGTCGGGCAAGACGTTCGCCATTGCGAATACGGCGCCCGGTTTGAGGTCCTCCTGCGCAAACGGAAGATAATAGATTCCGGCGGAAGGCGCGTGTTCCTTGAGGACCGATGCAACAGCCGATTCATCCGCGAATTTGTTCGCTACCGCATTGTGCCAGGGCAGTATCGTCCACGAGACATACCCCCAGACGAACAGGACAACGGCGGACAGAACGACGGCGAGTATACAGTTCTTCACGGAGAGACCTCCTTCAAGTGGTTATACTCGATTAAAAAAAAGGCAACCTCTCAATTGGCCACGTAGAGCCTGAATACGGGTAGACGGGAGCCGGTAGACGGTAGAAGAAATGCGGGGAGACGGAAGAGGGTAGACGGTAGAAGAAGCCCTTGCCAGGTATGTCTAACCTCATCTCCTTCGGCACGAAAAGAATCCTCACGAGGCAGTCAATCTCTCCCCTCTCCCGTCTTACGTCTCACCCGGTGATCGGGCGGGCGGGGGGAGTGGTTCCGGATTCAGTCGCCGACGTACTGGCGGAGTTCGAAGACGTTGCCTGCCGGATCGGCGATGACGGCAATTCGCACGGGTATGCCGCCCCCGGCCTCCCGGACGTTTCTGACCTCTCCTCCACCGGCCGCGACTTCCTTCACCGCCGCATCGAGGTCGTCCACGTGGAGATTCAACCCCGCGTGGGCGACCGCGCCTTCGCTCATCCCCGGGGAAAGGATGTGCAGCGCCACAATGCATCCTCCGCAGCGCAGCGTACTCCATCCCGTCGATTCGAACTCCACCTTCAGCCCGATGACGTCGCGGTAAAAAGGCAACGCCTTTTCCATGTCCTCGACATAATGGACGACCATGGGTTCTGTAGCGTTCACTATACTCTCCTTTCCGAAATCAACTGCGAAAGGCAAGAGACTACGAAAAAAACAAAAGGCACGAAACTACGAGTATACGAGACTACGAACTTCGAAAAATACGAAAGGCGTGAAAGCTGCGAGACTGCGAAAAAACCAAAAAGCGCGAATCAACGGAAATATGTACTTCGCGATGGGTCAATTGACGGTCGCCAATAAGGGCGACAACAGGAGCATCACCCCGAACGCCAACAGGGCCATGTACAGAACACGCTGAAATCGATCGGGTGCAATTCGCGCGCCGATGAAACGGCCAAGCAGAACGGCTAGAATGACGGCGGGAACGGCTGGCAGATAGAATCCGAATACGTCCCCCGTCCAGAGTCCGGCCAATCCGTGGCTGGCCACAATAAGCAAGGTCGACGGGAAAAAATACCCCTGCAGCGTCGCTCTGAAGTGTTCCGGCGGCCAACGCCGCATGATCCCGTAAACGGCCACCGGCGCCGCATTGACGTTATACGCGCCGCCGAGTACGCCGGACACGAAACCGAACACGTGGGCCCAACCGATATGTTCCAGCCTCGGCATTACGGACGAACGCAAGTTATAGAGACCCACGGCGATGAGCAGGATGCCCAGCCCGGCCTTGAAGCCATCCTGGGGAACAAAACGCAGGATCATCAGACCCACGGGAATCCCAGGAATGGATGCTGCGAGCAGGTGCAAAGCGGACCTGACGTCCAGCTCCCGCCAGGACCCGGCCAGAAGCAGGGCGATTGTCGTCAGCATCGTCAGCGCGACCAATGGCGTCGCCACCCTGGCATCCAGGACCATCACCAGCATCGGCATCGCCACCAGGGCCGTCCCGAACCCGAGCGTCGAATGGACCAGCGCCGCCACAAAAACGATCGCGATCACCGTCAAAGATAGCATATTGTGAATCGTCAGGAAGCGGCCCGAAACCCGTCGAACCAATCGCGAAAATCGAACGGCGTTTTGAACTCGGCAAGCCAATCGTCGGCAACCGGCTCCAGCTTGCCGTGGCAGGTATCCAGGACGCCGAGACTGCCGGGCTGAAATCCTCGCGCATCAGGGTGATACAGCGTAGGGGCCACAATTCCGTCGAGTCCAAGATACGTCGTCTGGCCATACCGGGTGGGCCCGGAGAGGACATGGGCGTGACCGGCCACATGATATGACGGACGGATCCTCTCGATCAGTTGAGAAATCATCTGCGATCCGTGAATGTCGCCGCTGAATCCGGTGCTGCTGCCGTACGGACCCTGATGGGTCACAAGTACGTCGATACTTCCAGGTTCCCGGGCCAACAGCGCTTCATATGTTCCCCGATCTATTCCTGCCGCATCATTCCGTTCCCCGACGCCGCCGAGGAAGGCAATTCGCAGCCCGCCGAACGTCATCAGTGTGCCGTCCGGTACGTAACGCAACAGCCCGAAACGATCGACTGTCGCTGTACCGGAAACCGGATCCCGCGGCAGGTCTTCCAGCCATTCGAAATCTTCGTGATTGCCGCGAATGAAATGGACCGGCGTACCAATGAATCGACCCAGCGACGACAACGCCTCTGCCAGACCGGCGTCAGCTTGCATCAGGCGAACGAAGTCGCGTTGCGAAGGATCCGTGGCGAAGTGACGATTGGCGGTCCGTTCGAGGTTGGACATGTCCGGAAAGGCCCCCATGTCCCCTACCTGGATCAGCAGGTCGAAACGCCGGCCGTTTCGTTTCTGCCACGTAACAATCAGGGCGAGCGCATGAAGCACACGCCCGTGCAAGTCACCCACAAAGCCCATGAGCACCTGGGTTACCGAGCATTCCTTTCAGAGATTCTCGGGGTTCCGGTCCCGAAACCGAATCGCCCTTTACGCGCAAACAAAAACCGCCACCTTCGGAAGACCGGAAAGCAGCGATTGGCGGCGGACTGATAGGGGACTCAGACCTCCATAATCTCCTCTTCCTTCCGCACCAGCAGCTTGTCGATTTCCTCCACGAAATCGTCGGTCAGCTTCTGCACCTGGTCCTGACCCTTTCTGGAGTCGTCTTCAGGTATCTCGCCCTCTTTCTGACCGTCTTTCAACATCTCGTTGGCGTCCCGCCGGGCATTTCTTACAGAGACCTTGCTATCTTCCGCCATCTGGCGTACCACGCGTACGAGTTCGGTGCGGCGTTCCTCCGTCAGGTGGGGTATCGGCAAGCGGATAACGGTCCCGTCGCTGGACGGCGCAAGACCCAGGTTCGACGTCTGGATGGCCTTTTCGATGGCCGGAATCGCGCTCTTGTCCCACGGCTGAAGTACAATCAGCCTCGGCTCCGGTATGCCAATGGTCGCGACCTGGTTCAGCGGCACCTGGGCGCCGTAGTATTCAACGCGAATATTGTCCAGCAATGCCGTGTTTGCCCGCCCCGTACGAACCGTCGACATTTCGTGCTGAAACGCTTCCACGGATCTTGTCATCGATTGCCTGGTCTCTGAAAGAATTTCGTCGACCATCTGATTCGTCCCTTCGTGAAAAAACGGGCTCCCGGCACTGTTCGCCGCGCCGTCACGGATGGCGCTCAGCTCTCCTCTCCGAGGACGAACCGCTCGAACCGTCTGACGGTCACGTTTTCGCCGCACTGGGCGATCAGATCCATCAACAGGTCTCTGACAGTCTTGTCCGGATCCTTTACGAAAGGCTGTTCCATCAGGCAAACATCCTGATAATACTTCTCCAGACGCCCCTCCACGATCCGGTCGAGAACCCTCTCGGGCTTGCCCTCATCCAGCGCCTGCTGCCTGAAGATCCTTCGTTCCCGCTCGATGTTCGCCTCTTCCAGCTGATCCCGGCTCACCGCGATCGGCGCGCTGGCGGCAATGTGCATTGCAAGGTCCCGGGCGAATGTCTGGAACTGGTCCGTCCTGGCGACAAAATCGGTCTCGCTGTTGACTTCCAGCATCACGCCGAGCTTGCTGCCGGTGTGAATGTAAGACGCAATCAAACCTTCCTTCGCCGTCCTGCCGGCACGATCTTCCGCCTTGGCGACGCCACGCGTCCGCAGCAGCTCAACGGCCTTCTCCATATCTCCGTCGCTCTCGACGAGGGCCTTCTTGCAATCCATCATCCCCACGTTGGTCTTTGCCCGCAGTTCCTGAACCATCTTCGCAGAAATAGCCATTTGTTCTCCCCGCAGGCGTAGCGCCTTCCGGACGTCATTCGTTGACTTCGGTGATTTCGGTAATCTCGGGTCCAAGCTTCCGGGGTTCGTCGTCTGAACGATCGGGACCTTCTCTTTGGATCCTCTGCCCCTCCAGCACCGCGTCGGCGACCAGGCGTGTGATGAGTCCGATAGACCGGATGGCGTCGTCGTTGCCGGGAATCGGATAGTCCACGTCGTCCGGATTGCAGTTGGTGTCGACGATGGCCACGACCGGTATATTGAGTCGTCTTGCTTCGTGGACGGCGATCTTTTCCTTCTTAATGTCTACCACGAAAACCAGTCCGGGCAGCCGGCCCATACTTCGGATACCGCTCAGGGACCTCTCCAGCTTCTCACGCTCGCGCTCCAGCCGCAATACCTCTTTCTTCGTCAACTTTTCGTAGGTTCCGTCCGCGCCCATCTTATCGAGCGATTCGAGACGCCGGATGCTCTGACGAATGGTCTGGTAATTCGTCAGCATGCCCCCAAGCCAACGTTCGGTAACGTGGAACATCTCGCAGCGCTTCGCTTCACGAAGAATGACGTCTTTCGCCTGTTTCTTGGTCCCCACGAAAAGGATCGGTTCGCCCTGTTCCACGGCTTCGCCGATAACACGGTAGGCTTCCTCGATCTGCCGAAGCGTCTTCTGCAGATCAATGATGTAAATGCCGTTGCGTTCGATGAAGATGAACTTTTTCATCTTCGGGTTCCAGCGGCGGGTCTGGTGCCCGAAGTGGACACCTGCCTCCAGCAGGGCTTTCATTTCAACGACAGCCATTCAATCCTCCATTGAAGCTGTTACCCCCGGTTCGTCCTCTGTGACCGTCATTCCGCAGACCAGCCGGAAACCGGCACCGGGTCTGAGGTCGGGACACATGTGAAATAGGCGTGTCGCCACGTGCCCAACACGCCAATTGCAAAACAACAGTCGACTAGCGTTTGGAAAACTGGAACCGTTTTCGCGCGCCCGGTCGGCCAGGCTTCTTTCGTTCCACCTCTCGCGCGTCGCGGGTCAACAGCCCGGCCTCGCGCAGCGGCGTCTTGAGATCATCGTTCAGGGCAAGCAGGCCCCGGGCGATACCCAGCCGAACGGCCCCGGCCTGTCCGCTGAGACCACCGCCCTTGGCGCTGGCGACGATGTTGTATTGTCCGGTCGTTTCCGTAACCGTCAGCGGCTGTTCCACGATCATCACCAGCGTCTCGCGCTTCAGATAATCCAGAATGGGCCTGCCGTTGATGGTAATTTCCCCGGATCCGGGAAACAGCTTCACGTTTGCCGTGGCCGACTTGCGCCGGCCTCTGGCAGAAGCAAGGATCTCTGCCAAGACCCTACCTCCTCTCGTTCAACGATTCTTCACTTTGATTCGTAAGTTTTCGTGGACGTAAATTCGAATATGTGCAAGTTAATAAAGGCGATTAGAAGGCTGATTACCAGGATACACCA
Organism: Candidatus Latescibacterota bacterium; assembly: GCA_965116875.1. Lineage (GTDB taxonomy): Bacteria > Latescibacterota > UBA2968 > UBA2968 > JAAXHE01. Next base: position 4,273,435 of record OZ220733.1, on the reverse strand, counting down.
AGTCGCTGGACGGGAACCGAAAAAATGCCCTTCCGGACGACGTTTACATACCATTCTGGAAGCCGCTGTCGCGATGCCGCACCGTTGTTTCTTTCGTATTGAAGTTGGATGCGGCGGGATTCAAGCAAGGTCGATCGCTTCGGGCGCCTGACTGTCGTGCGGATGATCGGAACCCGTGTAAATCCGGACCTTCTTCATCATCCTCCGCCCGAGTTTCGTGCGCGGCAACATTCCCCGTATCGCATGTTCCAGCACGAACTGCGGCTGCGTTTCGAGCGCCCGCTTCAGGGTTTTGGTTTTCAGACCTCCAGGATATCCGCTGAATCGTGTATAAAGCTTCTGGTCGGGCTTATTTGCGCCTTTGACCATGATCTTGTCGGAGTTGACCACGATGACATGATCACCGGTATCCACGTGGGACGTATAATACGGCTTGTGTTTGCCCATCAGGATCCGTGCAACTTCGCTTGCAAAACGACCCAGCACCTTACCGTCGGCATCAGCCAGAAACCATTTGCGTTCGACGTCAGATCTTTTAGCGCTTGGCGTATTCATAAATCCGAACGGCGTCCACATCGACGCCGAATTCGAACTCACCCCCTCTCCGTGACAATTCCACGCATTGTCAAGCCTCAGAAGATATAGAGCATGCGTGATTTTGTCAAGCACAAACCCTTATAAGACAGAAAAATGCGCCGCGATTCGGGAGCCGATCCTCCGGCCACATCTCCTCACGGCGCAACTCTTGAGACGGCTTCCATCTCACAGCGCCCCGTCCGAGTGGCCGGGGCCCGTCAAACCGACGGATCGCCTGTCTTTCGATGGCTGTCTAGATTCGCCAGGCGCGTTACCAGACGAGATGTTCTCCCGCACCCGGCAGCGCACCTAACTACAGCCACCTCCACTGGTCGATTCGATCATTTGACCACCTCCTTTCCGTGTAAGCGGAATATACGCCACCGGAATGCGGAAGTCAAAGGCTTTCTCCGGCCAGGTCAGGTCCTTGGATCCAGGGCGTCGCGCAATCCGTCTCCAACCAGGTTGAATGCCAATACGGTCAGGAAAATCGCCACGCCCGGAAACGTCAATACCCACGGCGCACGCAGCACCAGTTCCCTTCCACCGGTCAACATGGCGCCCCACTCCGGCGTGGGCGGCTGCGCGCCCAATCCCAGGAAGCTCAGGCCCGCGGCATCGAGGATAGCGGTTGCCAGACCCAGCGTGGACTGCACGATCAGTGGCGTCAGACAGTTCGGAAGAATCGAAAAAAACAGGATACGGAAATCCCCCGCGCCAAGCGCCCGTACAGCCTGAACGTAGTCCTGTCCACGCACGGTCAGCGCGGATGCCCGCACCAGACGGGCGTACTGCGGCACCGCGACGATCCCGACCGCCAGCATCGCATTCTCCAACCCCGGTCCCAGGATCGCCACGATGGCGATGGCCAGAAGGATGCTGGGAAATGCGAGCATCAGATCCATCGCCCGCATCAGAACCTGGTCCAGCGCGCCGCCCCAGTACCCCGAAACGAGCCCGATCGGAACGCCCAGGACCAGTGCGATCAGCACGGCGGCAACCCCGACACGCAGCGAAATTCGCGCGCCGTAAATGACACGGCTCAGAACGTCCCGTCCAAAGTCGTCCGTACCGAACGGATACGCCAGTGACGGCGGCTGGAGACGTTCATAGAGATTCTGGGCATAGGGATCGTGCGGCGCGGCCAGGGGCGCGGCGATCGCCAGCAACAGGAATCCCAGCAGCAGGACGCCGCCCGCGGCAGCCAACCGGTTCTTCAGAAGCCGTTTCCAGAACAACCCGCCCCAGCCCGCGTCCGTCAGGCCCTGTGATCCGTCGACTTCGACACCTGTTCCCGCGGCCGGATGGAATGATCGGTTCATGCACGGTTCCGGTGTCTGATGCGCGGGTCCAGCCACGCGTACATCACGTCTGCAATGAGGTTGATCAGTGCAAACATCAGCGCAACCAGCAGCACCCCTCCCTGAACGGCCCTGAAATCCCTCGAATATACCGCCAGCAGGAGCCACCGTCCCACCCCCGGCCACGCGAAGATCGTCTCCGTAATGACGGCGCCCCCGAGCAGGAATCCGAACTGAAGGCTGATTACGGTCAACACGGGAATAAACGCGTTCTTGAGCGCATGCCGGAAGATGACGATCCGTTCCGACAGCCCCTTCGCCCATGCCGTACGTACATAATCTTCCTTGAGTACATCCAGGAGGCTGGATCGTGTCATCCGCGCGATCACCGCCATCGGCACGGTGCCCAGCGTAATGCCGGGCAGCACGAGATGCCAGGCGGTGTCTGCGAAAGCCCTCCAGTCCCTTGCCAGCAGGCTGTCGATCAGATAGAGTCCGGTGACCTCCGGAATAAAAATATGGGTGCTGAGCCGTCCCGACACGGGAAACAACCCGAGAAAAACCGACATCACCAGAATAACCATCAGGCCCAGCCAGAAAATCGGCATCGACAACCCGGCCAGGGAAACCGTCATGCCGAGGTAATCCATGACGGAACCCTTGCGCGATGCCGAAACCACGCCCGCAACGATCCCGACCCCGCAGGCCAGCAACATACTGATCAACGTGAGTTCGAGCGTCGCGGGAAACCTGGCCAGCAACTCGGAGGAGACTTTCGCATGGGACTTGAAGGAACGTCCCAGGTCGCCCTGGGCCAGCCCCCACAGGTACAGGCCGAGCTGGACGTGCAACTCCTGATCCAGTCCCAGTTGCCTGCGCAATTCAGCCACCTGTTCCGCGCTGGCCCGTTCACCCAGCATCACCTGCGCGGGATCGCCCGGAACGAAGTGTACCATCAGGAAAACCAGGACGACGATTCCCAGCAGCATGGGGACAAGGAGAAACAAGCGTTTCAGGATGTAGACGCCCATCGCGCGACTTGCCTCAAAGGTGCCGGATACGGGTCGTTATACGGACGTTTCGGCGCCCTCAATCCGTTTCCAGGATCCGCACGTTCTGGAACCACTTGCTGCCGGTAGGATGAAGCGTGAATCCGGTTACCGTCTTCTTGAACGCGGCGGTCTGCGCCGCGTGTACGAGAGGCGCCCATGGCGCATCCTGGAACACGATCTCCTGCGCCTTCCGGTAAAGCCCGGTCCTGACGGCGACGTCCACTTCCCGTTGCGCCTGCACCAGCACTTCGTGCAGTTCGTCGCTGCGGTAGAACGCGATGTTATTGGCGGGATGTTGTGCCGCGCTCTTGTCGAGCAGGACGTACAGGAAATTGTCGGGGTCGCCGTTGTCGCCCGTCCAGCCCAGGAGCGCCATATCGTGCTGCCCCCGGGAAACCTTGTCCAGATAGGTCCCCCATTCATAGCTCACGATTTCGGCCCGGATACCGACGGCCTGCAGGTCGGCCTGGATGGCCTGGGCGATTTTCCTTGGCTGCGGCATATACGGGCGCGGCACCGGCATGGCCCAAAGCGTGGTCTCGAATCCGTCCGCATAGCCGGCCTCGACCAGCAGCTCCCGGGCCCTTTCCGGATCGTAGGCGTATCCTTCGATCCCTTCGTGATAGCTCCACATCGAGGGTGGAATCGGGTTGACAGCCGGCAGCGCAAGACCCTGATACAGATTGTCCACCAGCGCCTGTTTGTTGATGGCGTGGTTCACCGCCCTTCGCACCTTCAGAAGGTGGAACGGCGCCCGATCCATATTCATGGCCATGTACCCAACGTTCATACCCGGCTGGGTCAGGAGCCGAAGGTGTGGGTGTTCTTCGATATTCGGAATGAAATCGGGCACCAGATGGTCCATTCCGTCAATCGAACCCTGGATGAGCGCGATCAGGCGCACGGAATTCTCCGGAATGCTTCTGAAGATCAGCCTGTCGATCTCAGGCGCATCGCCCCAATAGTCGGGATTTCGCTCCAGCACCACGCGGTCGTCCTTGATCCACTGCACAAATCGGAACGGACCCGTGCCCACCGGGTGCCTGGGAAAGTCCGCTCCGTGCTTCCGTACGGCGGACGGGCTCACGATCCCGCAGAAATTCATCGCGAGATTCGACAGAAACGGCGCGTTGGGACGCGTCAGCTCTATGGAAACCGTATGATCGTCCACCTTTTTCACGTCGCTGACAATCTCGCTCATCGACATGCTGTTCCAATACTGAAACGCGCCTTCCACCCGGTGAAACGGATGGTCGGGTTTGAACTGCCGGGCAAGCGAGAACACCACCGCGTCCGCGTTGAAAGGACTCCCGTCATGGAACACGACGTTCCGCCTGAGCTTGAAGGTCCACGTTTTCAGGTCGTCCGACGCCGCCCAGGACTCCGCCAGACCGGGCGCCAATTCGGTGTTTTCCGGCCTGAACGTGACAAGGTTGTCGTAAATATTGTCGCAGACCTTGAATGACTCGCCATCGGTTTCCAGTGCGGGATCCAGCCCCACGGTGTCGCCGCCCCTGCCGAACACCAGAGTCCTGGGGCGCTCCGCCTCGCAGGCGAAGACGGCAGACAGCAGGAAGAGAAGAAAAATACGCATCCGCATTGATGATCTCCCTCCGAAGCTGTATTAAAATTCCCAGCGGTCTTCGCGCGGCTGCAAACGCGCCGGTCTGCGTTGGTCAAATCCACCACTATCGAAAGATAGGGGCGAATTCGCCCGCCTGGACCGACACGCTTTCGCTCGCGCTCGGGAACGCACCGGGAATTCCAACACAGCTTCTAATAAAACGCGGTCGGCAGGCCTGATGACACGTCCTGCTGACCGCGGGTCCCGCGTCCCGAAAGCGGGTGTTCTGTCCCGGAAATAAGTTGCCTGAATTCGACCGTCGAGTCGCCCGGCTCGCATCCTTCGACAAGCTCAGGAACCAGCGCCGGAGCGCAGGAGACCTGTGTATGGTCGGCGAGCGACGGGAACGCAGCGAGACGGGATGAATCGGCGGTCGAATGGTGAGGAATTTTCGGGATAGGACACGAGTCGAATCGGCTACCGGGACGGGACGCATGAAGCCTGCATCCGTCAACTATTCGGCAAACGCCGCGTCGAAAGCTACGGCCGACGGTTCGAAATCCACGCTGTTCACAAAGGCGCATGCTTCCGCTGCTCCGTGTTCCCGGTCCATTCCCGAGTCTTCCCACTCCACGGACAGGGGCCCGCCGTAGCCAATGTCGTTCAGGGCGCGGATGATTTCTTCAAAGTCCACGCTTCCGCGGCCCAGGGACCGGAAATCCCAGGAGCGATCGGGGTCGCCAAACTCGGTGTGGCCGCCGAAAATCCCCGCCCGGGTGGGCAGCGGCGACAGGTACGCGTCTTTCATATGCACGTGATAGATGCGGTCCCTGAATTCCCGGATGAACGCCACGTAGTCCACGTTTTGATAAACGAGGTGGCTCGGATCGTAATTGAAGCCGAACTCGCTCCTCCCGCCAAGCGCCGCTACCGCCCGTGCGGCGGAGGCGATATCGAACGCGATTTCCGTCGGATGCACCTCGAGGGCAAATCGGACGTCGTGCCTTGCAAACGCATCGAGAATGGGATTCCATCGATCCGCGAAGTCCCTGAAACCCGCGTCGATCGCATCCGGGGACACCGGCGGAAACGAATACAGCAGATGCCAGATGGACGAACCCGTAAAGCCGTTCACCACGCTGACGCCCAGCGCCTTTGCCGCTTCCGCCGACGTCATCATGTCTTCGGCCGCCCGGCGTTTCACGCCTTCCGGATCGCCATCGCCCCATACGTGTGGGGGCAGTATCGACTCGTGGCGTTCGTCGATGTTGTCGCAAACCGCCTGCCCCGCGAGATGATTGCTGATCGCCCAGAACTTCAGCCCGTGTTTTTCCAGAATCTCGTGCCGGCTCCGGCAGTAGCCGTCGCTGGAGGCCGCTTCCCGGACGTCCAGATGGTCTCCCCAGCAGGCCAGCTCCAGGCCGTCGTATCCGAATCCGGCCGCTTTCTCCGCCATCGCGTCGAGGGGGAGGTCGGCCCACTGACCCGTAAACAAAGTACATGGTCTCGCCATACCCAATGCTCCTTCCAGATGCTCCCGGCCCCTGCCTGTGATGCGATGCCCACAGACGGATGCGGGAAATCACACTTCCGGGACCTCCCGCCACCGGTCCGATTTCGCTGAATCGCTGGCAGCTTCCAGCACAGCCTGGACCCGCGCCCCTTCGCTGAAATTCGGTGAAGCCTCCCGGTCATTTTCGATCGCTTCGAAAAAGTCCTTGACCTCGTGCACGAACGTATGCTCCCACCCGACGATATGGCCGGGCGGCCACCACGCCGACATGTAAGGATGCACCCCTTCGTTCACAATGATCTCGCGGAAACCCTGAATGTGTCCCTCGTCCTCGCGGGAATAAAACTGCAGTTCGTTCATTTTTTCCAGATTGAACGCGATACTGCCCTTGCTTCCGTTGATTTCGAACCGGTTGTGGTTGCGCCTGCCGGCCGCAAACCGGGTGGCTTCGAACGAACCCAGCGCGCCGTTTGCGAATCGCGCCAGGAACAGCGTTGCGTCGTCCACCGTGACCGTACCCATCCGATCCGATTTTCCGCCGGCGGCGCCCAGCGACGCGTCGATCGATTCCGCCAGCGGTCGTTCCCTGATGAAGGTCGTATCGGCGGCAACCACCGATTGAATGTCTCCCACGAGATGCAGCGCGAGGTCGATAATGTGCGCATTCAGATCCCCGTGCGGCCCCGAGCCCGCCTTGTCCTTCTCGAAACGCCACACCATCGGGAATTCCGGGTCGATGATCCAGTCCTGAAGATACACCGCTCGCCAGTGATAGATCTGCCCGATCCGGCCCTCTTCGATCAACTGTCTGGCCAGTGCGACCGCAGGAACGCGCCGGTAGTTATACGCGACCATGGTTTTCGCTCCGGCATCCTCCGCGGCCCTCAACATGGCCCTGGCCTCGTCCAGGTTGTTTGCAAGCGGCTTCTCGCAGATGACGTGTTTGCCGGCCTCGAGGGCTGCGATCGCCATCGGCATATGCAGATTCCCGGGCGTACAGATGTCGATGACGTCGATATCGTCGCGGGCGACCACGTTTTCCCAGTTGGTTTCGTATTCCTCCCATCCGAACGTCCCCGCGGCCTCCGCCACGTTTTCCCTGTTCGAACCGCAGATCACCTTCATGACCGGTTCGACGCCGGTATCCGGAAAGAACATCGGTACCTTGCGGAACGCGTTGCTGTGCGCCTTGCCCATGAACGAATATCCAAGAAGGCCGATGTTCAGTCGCGTGGCCATAGAATCCCCCTTAGAAACGGCACCAATATATGATTCTGCATTACCGTGTCAACGCCTAACGGAATTCGCAACGAAGGCCGATGATTACTCGGCCCGGTGTCCGATGCAATACAAATGGGTTGCCGATCGCACGAAGAGCTGAGATCCGGCGGACACGGGAGACGAGAGTGTATACGTATCGTCCAGTTCATTCGTCGCGAGGATTTTGAACTTCGGGCCGGCGGCAAGGACGGTCGTCACGGCATATTCGTTCAGCAGGAACAACTTGCCGTCCGCCAGATGCGGCGAAGCGCTCACCGTACCCTGTGCCGTTCTCTCGGGACCCCAGACAACGGCGCCGGTCTTCGCGTCGAGACAGGTTGCCAGACCGCGATCGTCAACCATATAGAAATATCTTCCGTCGCAGACCGGCGTAGGCACGTCCGGCGCGGCGGCGCCCTCCCACTTCCACTTCACGTTTCCGGAGACGTCGCCGGTCCCGCCCGCGGTCAGGGCGAGTAGGGGACGCCGCCGGGTGGGCGCATAGATCATGCCGTCCACCACCAGGGGCGAGCCCACAATCCGGAAATTTCCCCGTCGCTCCGGGTTCACCCCGTTGGCTCGCCAGATCTCGCGTCCCGTAACCGGATCGTGCCCCGTCACGCAATCCCCGCCCGTAATCACGATCTGAGTCTTTCCTCCCTGTTTCAACAGAGCCGGCGTCGTGTACGAATCCGGAGACTCCCGTATGGCATCGGTCGCGCGTTCTTCGCGCCACGCTTCCTTACCGTTTCCGGCGTCCAGCGCGACGATATACGAGGGTTCGTCCGTGTACGATCCGTGAAGTACCTGCAGGATGAGCTTGCCGTCGAACAGAATCGGAGACGAGGCGTAACCGAAGTTCAGGCCGAATTCTCCGTAGTCCCTTTGCAAGTCGCGCGTCCAGATCAGTTTGCCGTCCACGTTCAGACACGCCACAACCCCATTCCCGGTTACGGCCCACACGTGCGCACCGTCCGTGACAGGCGAAGGCGACGTATTGTTGTGCTTGCGCCAGAGATCGTTGCCTTCGTCCAGTTTGCGACGCCAGCGTTCACTGCCTTCCTTTCTGGAAAGACACAGAATGAATATCTCGGGACCGCCTGGTTCACTCTGCTCGGGCGTACGCGCCGGCGACGGGGACATCAGAAAAATGCGATCTCCCCAGACAATCGGCGTACTTCCGCTCCACGAGGGCAATTCCGTTTTCCAGATGACGTTCTCTTCCAGGCTCCACGAAGCGGGAAGATTTCGGGCCGAACTCACCCCGTTCTGCTGCGGACCGCGCCACTGCGGCCAGTTGTCCGCGTGAATGGCAGCCGGAAAGAGAACCAGCAGACAAAGCCCGCGCGAAATTCGGCCCACCATTCTTGTTTCTCCTCGATCGAGTGTGAGTTTCGCTTTGATTTTCAGTCCGTTTGACAGATATTTGCCGGCGATGGTTTCCGCATTCCGGCAGTCGGCCGCGGCAGAAGGGATCAACCCCGTGGCGGCCGGTTTCCACAACACAATCATTGAAGGGACGAAAAATGCACCTGTTCGACGGCGAAACCCTTAACGGATGGGCAGCCACCGGCAATCCGGACGGCTGGACGGTGGATCAGGATTGTATCTTCTGCACCGGGGAAAAAGGGGGATACCTGTATTATGCGAACGACCGGTTCAGAAATTTTGAACTGTCACTCGAGTTCAAACACCCGCCCGGCGCCAACAGCGGCGTTTTCTTCCGATGGACCGATCTGGACGACCCCGTGCAGACCGGCATCGAAATCCAGATTCTGGACACGCACGGCCGGAGCCCCGCAACCGCCAAGTGCTGCGGCGCCGTCTATGACGTCCAGGCCCCCACGCACAACGCCTGCAAACCCGCGGGCGAATGGAATGGGATGGTCGTCTGCGCCGTGGACAACAGCATCCGGGTTGACCTGAACGGTGAGCGAGTCACCGAAATGGACCTGAGCCGCTGGACCGCACCGGGACGGAACCCCGACGGCGCCCCCAACAAATTCAACCGCGCGTACTGCGAAATGACCGAAACCGGGTACATCGGCCTGCAGGACCACGACAGCCGGATCTGGTTCCGCAACCTCGAAATCGAAAAACGCTGACGCCCCCGAACCCAGAACCCACCCGCCCAGGGGCCGGTGGGCTGTGGCAGAGATCGCATTCCACGCGCGGGCAGCGGCCCTACAACCCGTAGTGCGCGTTGATGGGCCTCTGGTATCCATCCGCGTCGCCGCGCAGCATCTCGTCCAGGGCAACCTCCCTGCCCAGCAGCCCCGACTCCAGGATCGCGTAGCTCAGGGCCAGATCGATCGTCCCCTCCTCGCCGGACATCCGCAAGGGCGAACCGTTGCGGATCGCGCGCAGCCAGTCCAGGTTCTCCAGCGCGAATGCATCCGTAATCCCGGCGGGCATCGCTTCGTCCCGCTCCCGTTCCGCGGCCTCTCTCCGGAACCGCCGCAGGACGTCTTCTCCGTTCCCGTCCTGTGCAAAGATCTTTCCGTCTGACAGCGCGCCTCTGCTGCCGAATACATTCGTCCCTCCCGGCACCCCGATCTGCGTTCCCCTGGCGCTGCGTGCCACCGCCATGTGCCCGATCGCTCCGTTCTCCAGCCTGAAATTGGTGAAGAACACGTCGTCGACCTGGTTTTCCACCTCGTCCTCGACCCCACTGTCGTCGTCCGACATCAGCACCCGGACCGGCTCCAGGACCCGCCACAACGCCTGCACCGAATGCACCGGTCCGCAGATCGTCCGAACGCCGTTGAAGAGATGCACCCCCAGATCGATCGACACCCCGCCCCCCGCGCCCAGCTTTGACTGCCGCCACGGCGTGCGTGCGGCCACCAGATCAGGACGGTGAGACCGGAACCCGATCGCCCCGCGGTAGACCATCTGCACGTCGCCGATCAGTCCCTCCCTGACAGCCCACCGGCTCGCACGCACGGCAGGCGTGAAGTTCACGTTTTCCGCAACGCTCAACAACGTGTTCGTCTCGGAAGCCGCTTCACACATCCGCCGGGCGGCCTTTACCGAAATCGCCATCGGCTTTTCGACAATCGCGTGCCTGCCGGCGCGCATGGCATCGATGGCGATGGCGTGGTGCGTATCGTGTCCCGTCAGGATGCACACCGCGTCGACCGGGCCGCGTTTCAGCATCTCGCGGTAGTCCGTGAAAACCGCCGTGTCCTGCCCGGGATGCAGGTCGCTGATGTACGCGTGCGGCGCGTTCAGCGGGTCCCCCGGGGCCTCCACCGGCGCCGGTCTGGGTCCGGGGCCTTCGCCCCGCGTTCGAAATCGAAGGGCGTCCTCACGTTTCCTTGCACAAAGCGCCGTAACCCGGAAGAGATCCCCGAACCCATTTTCCTGAAGCACGCGGAACCCGCGCAAGTGTGCGTTCAGGATTCTCCCACAACCCACAACGCCAATTCGAACCGCGGAAGACATCAACTTCCTCCTGCTAAATCCAACCTGGCGTACCGATGGTATCGGCGATCGGGATCGCGCGTTCGAGCTCGCCGTCGGTCAACGGTGGCATTTCAACGGCGCCGGCGTTCTCGTCCACCTGGCGGCGGTTCTTTGCGCCGGCGATCACGCACGACACGCCCGGGTGATCCAGAACGAAACGCAGCGCCGCCTGCGCCATGGTCCGCGTCCGGTTCCGCAGGAACAGCAGTTGCGGCAGGCGTTTCAGCCCATCGACCGTCTCGGGCGTGTTGAATCGTTCGTATCGCACGTCGTTTTCGGGGATGGTCCGCGCTTCCGCGCCGAAATACTTGCCCGTCAGCTGCCCCTTTGCCAGCGGCACCCGAATCAGCGTGCCGATATTCTCGGCCTTCGCCCAGTGCAAAAATCCATCCGCTGAACGTTCCAGCAGATTGTAGCCGATCTGCAGCATGTGTACAGGACCGAAAGCACGCAGTTTTTCCACCGCTTGCCGGTCATTGGTGGAAATCCCGTACCACCGTATCTTGCCTGCCTGTTTGAGCTCCGCCAGCGCGTCCATTACCGTTGGCATCGCCCATTCGAACGGAACGGCGTGCAACTGATAGAGGTCGACGTGGTCCATCGCCAGACGCTTCAGGCTGAGCTCGCACGCCTCTGTAATTCGACGCCGAACCGCGGATGCATCCCTGGCTTCAGCATCGATGCCCGCGTTCGGCTGCACCTTCGTGGCCACGATCCATTTGTCTCTCCGACCCCTCAGCGCCTTGCCCGTGAGAACCTCACTGTGCCCGTCGCCGTAACTTTCCGCGGAATCGATCAGATTGACGCCCAGGTCCTCACAGCGATGTATCAGCGCGATCGACTCCGCGTCCCCGGTCCCGGTCCATCCGAACCGGGAGCCGTCGGCCTGCCGCTGCATCCCCGATATCGGAAACGCGCCGAGGCCGATCTCCGAGACCATCAATCCGGTCTGTCCAAGCGTACGGTATCTCATCGCACATCCTCCTTCAACACCGTCTTCGCCTGACCGCCGGGCGGGAGCGAGACCTCCTGCCACGTGTCCCCGGGCCGCCTCCAGCAGACGTCCACGTCCGCGTCACCGCCGTTGAAGATCCGGACGTTTCCTGCGGATCGAATGGGTGGTACGACCAGTGAAACCACCTCTTCCGGCAGACCGGACCCGCCTCCCGGACGGCGGAATTCCAACGCGGACGCCAGCGCGCCAAGTTGCTCCCTGGCGCCGATCAGCAGCGGACCGTAGCATCCGGTTACCGCTCCCGTACCCCAGTTTCGACCGTGGCCGGCGGCCACGGAGCAGACCGCCCCGCCCATGTCCGCGTGCTCTCTTCCGCCTCTCAGTACGCGCCGCGCCACCTTCAGCTTCCGCGCCGCCTGCTTCAGTGCCCGCGATGCAAACGACTCGTCTCCGGTCATCTGGAAGGCAAGTGTCAACGTGGCCGTACACGGCTCGCGCGTTGGCGCAACGATGTCCATACCGTCCGACTGCACGCCCCAATGCAGCATATCCGCGCGCTTCCCGACGCCGGGAAAGACCATCCTTGGAATCTCGGGCGCCATCAGCACGAGTTCGCCAGGCTCCTCTTCCGGGAGCCGCCCCACCATTTCCAGGATGCGGCCATCCAGGGTGTCGTCGCCAAAGGCGCAACGGTAGAAGGAAACGGCAGCGGCGCCCGGATCGCAATAGGGGTCGTGAAGCATGGACACGAGCGGCTCGACGATCCGGAATCCCGCGTCGCGAAAGACCTTCTCGCCGGACAGCCGAAACAGATCGCCCAGCGCATGGACCGCGCCGGATGCCAGCAGCACCTCCACGCCCCTGGCCGGATCGTCCGGCAAATGGTGGCTTGCGGCGCTCATCCGACGCTGCGATTCCGTATACTCGCATTCGCTCAGAGGCCGTCCGTCAGGCCCCCACATCACCGGCAACTCCCCGTCCTGCGCCGCCACGATCATCTCCGCGCGACGCCTGCCGTACCGCAACGCCCAGTCCAGGTACGGATCCTGCTTCAACACACGGTAAGCCGCAAGGGCGATGTGGATGAACCGGAAGTGCTCCGCCAGTTCCACCGCGTGCTCCGGGTCCCGCCCGACGGTCCGCGTACCAATGTGGTATCCGAAGAACCGGTTCCGGTCCCAGTCGAACCACGCCGGAATCCCCTTCACCCAGTTTCCGATGTGTTCGGCCGCATCCGCAAGCAGTTGCGCGGCGACCCCGTCATCCGGAAACAGACCCAGATAGCGCGGGAGAAAGAGGAGGAACGGCTCGGTGCCATGATGCGCCTCCGCCTCAGGCTCGTAGCCGTGCAGGCATTCGCGCCGGACCCACCCCGCAAGTTGATCCCGGAGATACTCGAAGTGCTCCGCGACCGCCGGATTGCCCGTCACAAGAAAGTGCGGGAACCACGCCAGAGCGTAGTTGGCTTCGTCCTCGCCGCCGCCGTGTCTGCCCGGAGGGTCCATACGCCGGCTCTGCCCCAGCCAGGCGTCCATCTCCTTCCTGAGGGCGGCATAGTGTCGAAAACAGGCCTGCATATGCGGTCTACAAGAGTGTCTGCAGCAGCAACGTCGCCAGCCCCAGGTAGATCAGGATGCCGGCCGCGTTAGCATATACGTTTTAGTCCGAAATCGAACGCCGAGACGATTCGGTCCGCTTCGTCTCGTGTGAGTATCAGAGGCGGCGCCAGGAAGAAAATACTCTCGGGTCCGTGCATCACGTGGCTCATTCGCCCCACGATCACGCCCTGTTCAAGGATGCCGGCCTGCACCGCCGCGACCCGCTCCGGGTCCAGCATATCTCCGTTCTCCGCGGCAAGCTCTACGGCGATCATCAGCCCCTTGCCCCGCACTTCTCCGATGAACGGAGAATCCAGTCGTTCCAACGCATCCAGAAGGTAAGCGCCGATTTCCGCGGAATTCTCCCAAAGACGTTCGGACGTCAGAATGTCCAGATTCGCCAGGGCCGCTGTGCAGCAGGCCGGATGTCCGCCATAGGTGGACACCGAGGAAAATTCCCGGTGCTCGTCGGGTTCGCCCATGAAGGTCTCGAACACCTCCGGCGTCACCGCGCACGCTCCGAGGGGCAGATATCCGCTGGACACGCCCTTTGCCATGGTCATCATGTCCGGAACCACGCCCCAGTGTTCGGCGGCAAACAGCTTGCCAGTCCGGCCGAACCCGGTGATCACCTCGTCGAGGATCAGAAGCACGCCGTATTGGTCACAGATTTCACGAAGGCGCGGCAGATACCCGTCCGGCGGGACGATCACCCCGCCGCCGCCGATAATGGGTTCGACAATGACCGCCGCAATCGTTGTCGGGTCCTCCCGGACAATGACCTCTTCGACCTGGTTCGCACACGCCACACCGCCGTCGGGATAGGTCACTTTCGAACCGAAACGAAAAGACCAGGGCGGGTTCACGTGCAGAAAACCCGGCATCAGGGGTTCGAACCCGGCCCTTCTGGCAACCTGTCCCGTCGCGGACATCGCACCGAAGGTAAACCCATGATAACCCTGGTATCTGGCAATCACCTTGAACCGGTTCTGGCCCGGGTACTTCTGCCGGCCATACTGCCTCGCGATTTTCAGAGCGGTTTCGTTCGCCTCGGAACCGCTGTTGGAGAAGAAGAGATGGTTCAGGTCCCCTGGGAGCAGATCGGCGAGCCTTGAAGCCAGCTTCGTGGCGGGCAGATTTACGTGCAGATGGGGATAGTACGAAAGCTGCAGCATCTGTTCGTACACGGCCTCCGCGATTTCCCTGCGGCCGTATCCGACGTTGACGTTCCAGAGCCCCGCGTACGCATCCAGGAACTCACGACCCTCCGCGTCCATGACCGTGGTTCCCTTTCCCTTGTGGACCACCATCAGGTCCCGGTGCTCCAGCGTCCGATGCTGCATCATCGGATGCCACACGTGCGCGCGGTCCTGCGCCCGAATTTCCCCAACGTCCAGCTGGTTTTCGTCCGCCATAGACTTCTCACCCTCCGGTCAATGATATTCGGCTTGACTCCCCAGGGTATCAGATCTACTTTGTAGCCGCTCCTTCAAAAGCACCATCATACGTCATTCAACCGTTGAAGTCAAGGTCTACACCCCTGGTTCCCGGCCGGACCACCCGCGCATCTGTCCGCCCCCATTTCGAGGATTCCGTGCCCAGGGCGCAGGCCTTCCGACCGGTTTCACCAGGACTCCATGGGTAAACCCGAGCACCATACCGTTGTCATCGTGGGCGGGGGCCCGGCGGGTCTGCCGCTGGCCGTGGTACTCGGCGGGTGGCACCCCTATTACCGGGGCGGCGACCTGTTCCGAAATCGATACGGGCAGATCGATCGATTTCTTCGCAGCGAAAACGGCACGCTGTTGGGCCTGGATTTCAGATCTCTGGTGAACCTCGGAATCCGTCCCGTGGACCTGTTTCGCATACTGCACCATCCGGGACAGAAGTTCCGCGGCGAGGGTGAAATCGCTCTGGAATTCCGCCGGCGCGAACCCGTCGACGTGTTGCTGATCACGCAGGAAGAGGTTGGCGGCGTGTGGAACAATGTCCCGGAAAACATGCTCACCCTGTCTCCAGGGCAATGGATGGAATTCGCCTTCTATCCGCTCAGCCGTCACTGCCGTGAACGGCAGGTGCAACTGGACGCCAACGCCCTGATTTCGAAACGACACCTCCTGGACTATTACCACGCCGTACCGGGCCTTTTCGACGTCGAAGACCATATCCGCACACACGAGCGCGTGACCCGTATCCAGCCCCACGACGCCGGCTTTCTGCTCACGTCCCGCGTCCTCGGAACGGAAAGCACCCGACGCTACACGTGTAAATACCTGGTCTACGCGGTGGGGCAGCGGTGCATTCCCCGGAAACTCAACGTGCCCGGCGAACACCTGCCGTTCGTCACTTCAGGCTACGATCAACCGGGGACCTATCCCGGAGAGCGCATCCTCGTCGTGGGCGGCGGCCGCTCCGCCGACTGGGCGGCGACCGAATTGCACGACGCGGGCAGGCACGTCCACTACGTCATGCGTCAACCATTCGACCGTCACTGGCGCCTCATTTCGGACAGCCGACGGGGCCTCCCCTATTACGCGCGGATCGCCGAAATCATGGAGAGCCGGTCCCCGCGCCTGAAACCACATTACGAAACCCGGGTCCAGGGTTTCGAGCAGCACGAATCCGGAGGCATTGCCACGCTTGGCCGCAACGGCAACTGCGAAACGCTGGAAGTCGATCACGCCCTCCTCGAAATCGGCGGCATCGCGGACTATTCCCTTTTCGATGGATTTCCGCCCCTTCCCCTTGTGGAGAAATACGACAACTACCGCTTCCAGGTCCATCAATTACCCACGCACCCGCACAACTATGAATGCGCCGCCATCCCGAACATGTACCCCGGCGGATACCTGGCGGAGGGGCTGGGTCTCGTCGTCATCGGCATGCACGGCACGACCTACGCGATCGCGGGAGACATTCTGCAAAAGGAAGGACTGCTGTAGACCTCCGGACAAGCCGACGCGCCCGTGCGGGCATCGGTTCGGCTCGATCAGCGGGCAACCCCCGAAAATGTCCTTGGACATTTCACCGGACGGACTTTATTAAAGAAGCCCGGGGCGTCCATATCCATCTCCATTCACCCGGAGTCGATCCTTGCCCATCACCATACGCGACGTCAGAACCATCCTCACCCAGCCCGCCGGATCGCGCCTGATCGTGGTCAAAATCGTCACGTCCCAACCGGGGCTCTACGGTCTCGGCTGCGCCACGTTCACCCAGCGGTTTCGCGCCGTCCATACCGCCCTCGAAGACCACCTGAAACCCTTTCTCATCGGACGCGACGTCGACCGCATCGAAGACATCTGGCAGACGTCCATGGTCAATGGATACTGGCGTAACGGCCCCGTTCTCAACAATGCGATTTCCGGGGTCGATATCGCACTGTGGGATATCAAGGGCAAGCGAGCGGGGATGCCCGTCTACCAGCTCCTGGGCGGCAAATGCCGGGAAGCCGCGGCCTGCTACGCGCACGCCGACGGTGGAGACAGGAACGAAGTCCTGGACAACGTCCAGAAATACCAGGAGCAGGGCTATCAGCACATCCGCGTGCAGATGGGCGGGTATGGAGGCCGGACGTCCAGGCTGCGCGCCCCGGAAGGAGCACGGGAAGGGGCGTACTACGACCCGCGGGAATATGCGCGCGGGGTCCTCGACATGATCGGGCATGTCCGTTCAAACACGGCCCCGCACGTCGAGCTCCTCCACGACATTCACGAACGCCTCGTACCGATAGACGCGGTACAGTTCGCGAAAGACGCGGAGCCCTTCAAGCTGTTTTTTCTGGAGGACCCGCTCGCGCCGGAAGACCTGGAGTGGTTCCGCAATATCCGGCGGCAATGCGCCACGCCGATCGCCATGGGGGAACTCTTCAACCATCCGCGGGAGTGGACGCCGCTGATCCAGGACCGGCTGATCGACTTTATCCGAATGCACATCAGCCAGATGGGCGGCCTGACGCCCGCCCGCAACGTGGCGGCATTCGCCGGCATGTACGGCATCCGCACCGCCTGGCACGGACCGGGGGACGTTTCTCCGGTCGGGCACGCCGCCAATCTGCACCTGGACCTCTGGGCGCCCAACTTCGGAATCCAGGAGTGGTGCCGGTTTGACGAACGCGTACGCGAAATCTTCCCCGGAACGCCCGAAGTCAAACGCGGTTACATGGTTCCCAACAGCCGGCCCGGCCTCGGAATCGATATCAACGAAGATCTCGCCTCGAAGTATCCCTGTCAGGATGAAATCATCGACTGGACCCAGGCCCGCCTGCCCGACGGCTCGCCTGCCCGACCCTGACCGCAGACGTGAACCCAGCCAAGGAGGAGCAGGATGATTGACATTGGAATCGTGGGAGCGGAAAACAGCCACACCGTCGCCATTTCGAAAACGCTGAACATCGACAAAAAAGTACCGGGCTGCCGCGTCACCCACGTATGGGGCGAAGCCGCCCAATACGCCGAAGACGCCCAGGACCGGGGACAGATTCCGAATGTCGTCGAGCGCCCCGAAGATATGATCGGTCAGGTTGACGCCGCCTGCGTGGATCATCGCGATGCGAAATATCACCTGCCGGCGGTCTGGCCGCTGATCGAGGCCGGAATCCCGGTATTCGTGGACAAGCCGTTCTGTTACCGGGTCGAGGAGGGCAGGCGCTTCCTGGATCGCGCGTCGGAACTCGGAGTCCCCGTCTGCTCCTTCTCGGTGTTACCCAGACAGGAGTCCTTCAGCCGGCTCAAGGAAGACATCGCCGATCTGGGGCGGGTTGTCTCGGTGGTTACAACCGGGCCCTGCGACGTCGAATCCGAGTGGGGCGGCGTCTTCTTCTATGGAATCCACCAGGTGGACATGGCCGTGCGACTGCTCGATAACGACGTTACTCACGCGCAGGTCAATCTGGGCGGAAAGAACCATACCGGCACGCTCTACTCGTCGAGCGGCGCCGTTTCCACCCTCAATCTCTTCACGGAAGGGCACAGCGCATTCCACGTGTCGGTCATCTGCGAAAAAGGACGCGTCGACCGCACCATCGGCTACGACGAGAATCCTTATCTGGGCGGCGCGAGGGCCTTTTGTGACATGTTCAAGACCGGCAAGACGGATGAAACCCGGGAGTCCATGCTGAAACCGGTCGCCGTGCTGGAAGCGCTGGAAAAATCAATCGACGAGAAAAAGAAAATCGAGGTCCCGTCTGTCGGATAGGCGGAACTCAACGGAAGTGACTCGCCTGGGCACGGGATAGCCGCGCGATCCGGTCAATTGAAATCCGCAGGCCGGATTCAATCCCCGGTCGCCTCGGAAAAGACCCTGAGGTGGTTCTCGCCGAGAATCTTTCTCACGTCGGCATCCGAATATCCCCTGGCAAGCAATCCGTCGGTAATCCGCGGAAACGAGGTCGCATCCTCCAGCAGCGTTCCCCCGCCGTCGAAGTCCGATCCGATGCCTGCATGGTCCGCGCCCACAAGTTGCACGATGTGATCGACGTGGTCGAGAAGACGGGCGAACGTGGGCGCAGTCGAATCCACGAATCGGGGCACGAACGTTACGCCCATCGACCCGCCGTTCTTCGC
This sequence comes from Candidatus Latescibacterota bacterium, assembly GCA_965116875.1. GTDB lineage: Bacteria > Latescibacterota > UBA2968 > UBA2968 > JAAXHE01. The sequence continues at coordinate 4,254,584 of OZ220733.1, read as the reverse complement.
CAGCGCTCTGATCTGCTCGTTGCTCAGGTTTCTCGGGTGGTCGCAGAGCGCCTTGCAGTTGCTGTGCGAAGCGATCACCGGTTTTTGTGAAACGTCCATCACGTCCCAGAAGCCTGTTTCGCTGATGTGAGAAACGTCCACCAGCATCCCCAGGCTGTTCATCTCCTCCACAAGCCGCACGCCGAACCGCGTGAGTCCGCCCCGGCTGCGCGCCTCGGCATTTCCATCCGCGGCAAGGCTGCTCACATCGTGCGTCAGTCCGATCGAACGCACGCCCACCCTGTGCAGCATGCGAAGCACATTTATGCTTCCCTCCACTCCGTCGCTGTTCTCGATCGCCAGAATCACGGCCAGTTTGCCGTCCTGCTTTGCGCGAATGATATCGACCGGGGACTTCGCCAACACGACGTCGTCACTGTGCATCTCCATTTCCGAGTCGAAATACCCGATTGCATCCAGCGCGTACGTCAGATGGTTCTTCAAGGCAAGTGTGACGTCAACGGCGAAGAAAGCGGCGTCCAGGCCTCCCTCTCGCATTTTCGGAAAATCGATCTGCACCGGGGCCTCGAGGGCCGGCCGGTCCAGGAGCCCTCGCAATCCGGCCACGCTGGCGTTCCTGCGGTCTCCGTCGGTTGGGGGACGCCCGGAAAACCCCAGATTCCCGCGGCGAATGTGGTTGACGATCGAATCGTTGTGCGAATCGATCACCAGCGCATCCCGGTGAACGTGTGCAGCGTCGCTCCGGTCAGTCATGAATCTCTCCAGTTCAAGGTTCGACGTGATCATTTGGCGCGAAATGCCATTTCGCGCTACGGCCGCACAATAGCGCCGGATCCCGTAACGCGAATTGGTAATTCGCGCCGCAATTCACGCCGCATTTCGCGCTGCGGTTTTCAGAAATAATAGCTCATGGACACGAAACCCAGCGTCGGAAACGGTCCGAACTCCGACCGAGCGTCCCTTGAATCCGACATTGGAGACGCGCCGGTACTCCTGCCAAGCCCGAAAAGCACGCCGCCGGAGACGGATCCATTCTGAAGAATTCCGTACTCAAACGCGGGCGACAGAAACGCGGACCGGTCCGTCAGGTTCCACAGAACCGGCAGATGAACCGACCAGAGCGGTGTAAGTTGCCACGCCAGACCTGGCGCCACATAATGCCTTCCCAACAGGAACACGCCTCCGGCTGTATAGGTCCGGTCGTCACGAAGCGTGGCATAGTCGCGTGCGCGGGAAACACCTGCGCCGTTCAGGTGATACTCAAGGGTTCCGTAGATTCCGTTCGGGAATTGATGATCGAGTCCTGTCGAAATCCGCAGAAACGACCGGCCGTCCGGGCGCCTGGTCCACGCAGCCTCCAGCCAGGCCCCCGCGTCCCCCAGCGATCCCGCGAGATCCAGGCCGAGGAGCAGATGATCCCTGAACCCCATTGCCATCATATAGACGTCGACGCCGTGCGAAATGAACCCGCCGCGAACGAAGCCGGCCCCGCTTCGTGTCGAAACATCCCACCCTGGAACCACACCGGCGTCCAACTCCCCCATGGTTCCAACCGGCACCCGCAACCGGATGGCATCCACCCCAACGCGTTCTTCCTTGTCCAGCACTTCCGGAGAATAAGGCGCAACGACGTCGGTCGGATTCACTGTACGCGCCGAACCGAAGGCGACGACCTGCCGGCCAACGTAGATATCCGCGCGCGGCAGTGATACCGTCACCACCGCACGGTCCAGATTTTGACTTGCGGTAAATCCGCGGGCCGTGGCGTCGCCGCGGGGAAACAGTCTGGTTTCGAGGTCTCTCACCCGGTAATCGAACAGCGAGGGCGCCGCCAGCCACGCCGCGCCTGAGGAAGACGCCCCCGTCACTCGAACGGACAATTCGTACGCGAACTCTCCGGAAACGACGTGCGCCGGACGCCAGAGCAACTTTGCGCGAACACGGTTCAACCATATCCGCGGGGATTCCTCATTCCGGAATTCAGGGACGGATGCCGGCTGTTGGTACATGGCGAAGGTCTTCGCGTATCCGCTCAGCCTGAATCGGTCTTCTTCCGTTGACCCCCTCGTCGGAATCAAAACCAGGAGAACCGGTAAACACAGGTACAACCCATGCGCAGGCGTGCGTGAGCTTCTACGCCCCGCTCCGGGTAATATCCTGTACAAGGCTTCCATCCTTCAACACCACCAGCCGTTTGGCCCGATCCATGATCATTCGATCGTGCGAAGAAAACAGGAAGGTCATCCGGCGGCGCTCGTTCAACTCCCTCATCAGATCCAGCAGCGCGCCGCCGGTGGCGGAATCCAGATTGGCCGTGGGCTCGTCCGCCAGAATCAGGTCCGGCCGCGATACCATAGCCCGGGCGACCGCCACCCGTTGCTGCTGCCCGCCCGAAAGCTGGGGAGGACGCCTGTCTTCCATCCCCTCCAGACCAACGGTAGACAACATTTCCCGCACGCGTTCGCGGCGGTCGTGGCGCGACACGCCCTGCAGCAGCAGAACGTACTCGATGTTCTCGAGCACCGTGAGTACCGGGATCAAATTGAAAGCCTGAAAAATGAACCCGATATGGTCGCGTCGAAAATCCGAAAGCGCGCGTCCACCCATTTCACTGATCGGCGTACCGGCCAGGCTCACCCGGCCGGTGGTGGGCGAATCCAGTCCACTCAGAATATTCAACAACGTGGATTTCCCGGATCCCGAGGGGCCTGCAATCGCGGTGAACTCACCCCGTCCAATCTTGAGGTCTACGGTCTTCAACGCGGATACGCTCACCTCCCCCACGCGGTAGGTCTTGCTCACGCCTTCCGCTTCAATTAACACGGAATCTCCGGGCATGCAACACTCCGATTTCCCCGGTTTACGTTCACTCGTACGTCTTCATCGCCTGTGCTGGTTTCAGCCGCGCAGCGTAGACGGCAGGATAGATTCCGGCGACAAGTGTAAAGAGAAAAACACACACCGGAAACAGGACGAACTGCTCCAGCCGAAGCACCGGATAGATCATCTCCTTCATGGTCACGCCGGCAAACTCGATGCCCGCGTAGTCGATTCCATGAATGGAAAACAGAAGAGTCACAGCGAATCCGATACAGCATCCGATCAGGATGCTGAACAACGAGAGTGCGCCGGCTTCGAACAGGATCATCATCGCCATGCGCCCCGGACGCGTGCCCACGGCCCTGAGCACCCCGTACTCGAACATCCGTTCGTGCAGCGACATGAACAGGGTGTTGACAATGCCCAGTGAAACCACCGCAAACAGGATGACGCCGACAATCAACGATGAGAACCCGGACATATCCAGAACCGCGCTGAGCTGGGGCATCAGTTCCCGCCAGCTTCTGGCTTCGTTTCCGTCCCGCGAGAATCGCGACCGGAAACCGGCATCCGCTGCCTCGTTTCCCGAAAACGACTTGAAATGGAGGGCGATCTCGTGCACCTCACCCGGAAGTCCCAGCAGCCCCTGCACGGTCTCGATATGCGCGAAACCCACTCCGCCATCCAGTTCGCGGACATCAAAGTGAAATATCCCCCCCACGCGGAACATCTCCTGGGCCAATTCACCGGACTGCGCCTCAGCCGCGGTCACCACAACCCGGTCGCCCGGGCCAATCTCCAGCGCTTCCGCCAGTTTCGATCCCAGCAGGATCTTTCGCCGGTCGCTCCGCTCGAGGAACGAGCCCTCTACGATGGCCTCGTCCACCCTGGAGAACGCCTTTTCCAGGCCAGGGTCGACCCCGTAAAGCAGCACCGTAGCGGACGTGGCCGGCGAAGCCAGCATTCCGGGCGTCTGCACCCGCAGTGCAATGCGTTCCACTTGCGGGTCGGTCCTCAGGCGTTCCAGGACGCCGGGCAGCCCCCTCACGACCCGCGCCACGTCGCGCGTGCTCCTGAATCCCTCCGCGTGTACCTGGCCGTGCCCCATGAAGGTGTCCGTCGCAATTCGTACAATGGAGCCGGACATCCCGATCATCAGACCGTCCGTAAAGATCAAAGCCGCCAGTCCGATTCCGATGGCGAGCCCGGCAAGCAACGTCCGTCGTGCGTTTCGAAAGGAATTCATCCAGGCCATTTTTATAAAAAACAGCATGTTGGGTTCTTCCAGCGTGCGACCCGGATTGCCTGCGCCCGCCCCGGCGCACCGGGGACTCCCGGTTTCGGACGCGTGCAGGGTCTCCTCAATGCGTCCGCATCGCCCTCGCGGGGGCGACTCTGGCCGCGCGTGTCGCGGGGATCAGACTCACAAGAATGGCGGTGCCAAAGGTCAGCACCGCCGGTATCCAGACCGACCGGAACGAAACCATACTGACCAGCCGATCGAAAACATAGCCGCCGTATTCCACGGGCGTCGGGTAGACGATGCCGTGTTTCGCCAGGACGGTGTTGAAGATTACGCCCAACGCACCGCCGAACAGTACGCCGAAAACCGATAGCAGGGCGGTCTCGCCCAGAATCAGGACAAACACGGTAGCCGGTCGCGTGCCCAGCGCCCGCAGCACGCCGAATTCCCGGGTACGCTCCATAATGGCCATGAGTACGGTATTCAACACGCCGATGGCCACGATCAGGTTGATGATACCGAGCGATATCCACATCCCCTGGAGGTCGGCCTGCATCGCCCGGTAGAACGCCCTCTCTACCACCTGCCACGGCGAGACCTCCACCGGGTTGCCGGCCAGGATGCCATCCAGTTGACCGGCGATACGCTTCGACGCCGATGCGTCCGCAATCACGACCGCAACTTCGTGGACACGACGTCCCAACTCCAGGAAACGCTGCGCCTCCGTGAGGTGCATATACAGGGCTGCGCGCTGGTACGGGTCCCTGGCGTCGCCCACGATTCCCACTACGCGGTAGACGTCGTTGGCAATGGATCCGTCCGCGGCCTGCCCGATCAGGATCACCTCACCGCCAGTGGTTGCACCCAGCGCCTCTGCCAGTCCATGGCCAAGCATAACCTCCGCAACGGAGCGGTTCGTCAGATACCGACCCGCGGACACTTGCAATTTGAGACGGGTTGTACGTGCTTCGCGGCCGGGCAACACGCCAACGATCCGCGCCCCGGCGGTCCTGTTTCCTGCAGCAGCCAGTACCGGAGAGTACACCCGCGGCGTCCATGCCGCGACAACGTCCAATGATTCGATGGTCTCCCCCACCCGATCCGGTTCGTCGATGGTATTGTAAAGGGTGGGTTTGTCGAGGTACCCCGCACCATGAATCTGAATGTGGCCTGTCCGGTTCCTGGTAAACGCCTCGATCAGCCCGAGATAGGTACCATCCGAAATCCCGATGGAGAGCGAGCACAGCGCAAACCCCCCCGCCATCGCCGCCAGGGTCAATACCGACCGCCGTCGCTGGCGAAAGCAATTCCGAAACGAGATTCTGAGCACCATCGACAGCCTTCCAGCCTGCAACGGCCTACGAGAATACGAGAATTCGAGAATACGAAACGGCGAAACTGCGAACGACGAAACGGCGAAGGAACGAGACTACGAAACTACGAGACTGCGAACGGCGAAACTGCGAGAATACGAGACTACGAAAGGCGAAACTGCGAAAAGACGAGAATACGAAACTGCGAACGGCGAGACTGCGAGAATACGAGAATACGAGAATACGAGACTACGAAAAGACGAAACGGCGAGACGACGAGACTGCGAACGATGCGAAAAATCCGTGGGGGGTTCCGATGTAGCCGGATCATCTGCGGCGCCGCAGATTCCGATGGGTATACGTGTCCTTTGCCTGGCGTCTGTCGAAATGCGCATCCAGGTATCGTATCACCGTATTGTGGCCGTCCTTCTTCAAGGGCTTCATTTCCAGCACCGCGGGCAAGGTTCGTCCACCGAAGTCCCTTGGACCTGAAAACGTCATTTCCCGCATCGGATCGCCGCGCTCGTCGAAGTATACGTACGATACGGGGATCAGGTCGGATTTCCGTATCGTGAGTACGATCTTGCCCCATACCGTGGGTGTCTCCTCCCTGGGAATCAACACGACTTCGTACACGGAGTCGTTCTCTGGCGTCCCGAAGGCGGGCCGGTAGTCCACCGCGAGCGAAGTTTCTTTCACCAGGTCGTCATTTGTAAAATCCGATCCCATCCACGATCCCATCATCATCGAAGGCGGAACCTTGATGACTTTATTGATTCTGGGAAAATAGTTCCACATTTCCGTGCCCACGCGCAGTGTTGACGTACCGGCTTCTTTCTTCGGCGCCAGAATGGTGACAAAGGTCTTGCGCAACCCTTCCGTCCACATCTTCATCCGAAGCGTCCGCCGCCAGTGGGGCGTCCGGATTTCCATCTCCAGTTCGGCGTAACTGGTTTCGCTTCGGTACAGGCGGTCCATGCGATCCACGAGCACCTGAATATCGCGGATCTCTTCTGCGGGAGAGCCGTCTGCGCCGGCCAGAATAAGCCCGGCCAGTGCCAGTGTACGCGTGCCAGGCATCAAGGACGTCCTCTGCGAGCGGATTCAGCCGGCCGTGCCGGACCGCTGAAGTCTCTCTTCACGTCGTTACCGCTTCCAGAATGGACTCGCCGCGTCCGAAAACCTGACCTGGCCGAAGTCATCGGGAGCGTGAAACTGCGGCTCCGGCGTCCGGCTGGGGCGCCACTGGCTGAACTGGGCGTTGGTCTTGCCGCCGAGCCGGTTCAGGTTCAGGTTCCACACGTCGCCCGGCGACGGCGGCGTATTCTTCGCAACGGCGGCGAAATTATCGAAAGGTACGGCAGCCTCGAGGACCCAATACGAGTCGGTATCCTCGTCGTCGTTCAACGTACCCGAGATACACGTTGAAACCTGGACGCCCTTTGCCCGCCACCCGGTGTCCACGACTTCACCCGCACCCTTCGGATTGTACCGGTCCAGAAAAATGCTCAGTACATTCATCTCGATATTGAAATAAACGTGCGGTCGGTCGGGGTCCGGCGCGGCGAACACCTCCACACAGTCGTCATCGTACACCTCGCTGTTGCGACGGGTGTGGTCCGCCCAGATATGGGCGTCTTCACAAATGTACGACACGTACAAATGGGTATCGTCCCAGAGCATCTTGGCCACGGTCTGCTCCTTTTTGCCGTCGATGTACCACGGGAAAACGAACGCGCCGACGTCGGGCGCGGCGACCCACGCCGGTTCGTCCAGCCGTCCGTCAACCGTAATCGGCGTTCCGGCGCGATAGATCGTGTAGCTCGGCCGACCCTCGGCATGCGCTGAATCCACCGCCGTCAATACCACAGCGATAACAAGACACGCCAGCAGAAATTCCATCTTCCGGCCTCCTTTTCGCGGGTTTCGAGGTCAGTCTGTTGCCTCGCACAACGTGCGCAGAAACGCGGCATCCGCCTTCAGCGCGGCCTCCGGATCGTCCTCCGTGACGAACTCGACTTCCAGATAACCGTCGAAACCCGCCGCGGAAAGCTCCCGGACGACCGCACGGTAGTCCACGTAACCGGCCGATATCAGGCTCCGCGCGTTCCGCCCTGGCGCGGTATAGTTCTGAGCGTGGACAGTTGCCACGTGCGGCGCCACCTGCCGCGCCACTGCAATGACCCTTGAGGCGCCGTCCGTGTACATCGGCTGGAAATTCAGGAGAAAATTGGGCCGGTCCACGCCCTCCACGAGTCTAATACTGCCCCCGGGCGTATCGCACAAGTATCCCAGGTGCATCTCCAGGACAAGGCTCACGCCCCGGTCACCCGCGCGGTCGGCGAACCGGCGGAATCCGGAAATCGCCCTTCGCCAGTCCTCGTCTGTGGCTTCGCCCGAACCGCAGGACCCCGCCCAGACCCGGATTCTGTCCGTACCCAGTTCGGATGCGGTATCCAGACCTTCCGCCATCTCCCTTTCGAATCCGCCCGAGACCGGATTGATGTACGATCCGTACTGCGATACTTCCAGTCCTCGCTCCCGGATGGCCCGTGCGATCCGCCGGTTTTCATCCGGGTTGTACTCAGCGGGCATATGATCCGGTTTTCCCCATGGCTCGACACCGTCGAAACCGGCCCTGACGGCAAGATCCAGGACGTCCTCGAACGGCCTGTCTTTAAACGCGATCGTGCACAGCGCGGTCTTCATCGCCCGCCTCCTCCGAAATGGACCCATAATACCCCGACCGCGATCCGATGTCAATCCGAATGACGGCATCCCGATGCGATTCGATCGACCGCAGTGTCGAGAACTGAAACCCGGTAAACCGCGCTTGCGTGATTCAACGATCCGGTTGACATCGCCCCGTACCTTTTTTACTTTGAAAGTTGTATTAAAATTACCGGTGAGTTCCCGAGCACGTGCGAAAAAGCGGCGGTCAAGGCGGGAAAATCCGCCCATATTTGCCTATACGGGTGGAATTGACCAACGCCGACCGGCGCTTTTGCAGCCGTGCGAAGACCGCTGGGAATTTTAAGGCAGCTTCTTGGCCGGAAACAGCGGAATCCCGGAGCCCGGACCCGATCCATTCTCTTTTTCGCTATGATTGCGGCGAGATGGGCTTCCTGTTCAAGCGGAACCATCGATTTCGGGAAGGAAGGCAATGAACCGTTTTCAATTCGGTATCCTGGAAGACGTACTGAAATCAGACTGGGTGGATGTGTTCCCCAGAGCGAAAGCGCTCGGTTACGACGGCGTTGAGCTGGGCGTTCGGGCAGGCACCTACCGCGCCTCCGACCTCTGGAACGATGAGGGCATCGACGCGCTGGGACGGCGCGCTGAATCGGCCGGCGTTCCTGTCTTCTCCGTATGTCTTCACACGTTCTGGCATTTCACCTTTGCCGACCCGGACGTGGCGAACCGCTTCATGGCCAAACAGATCGTCTTCCAGGCCATTCACGCCTGCAGAGTCCTGGGCATCGGGACCATACTCATTCCGGTCACGAATCCGCTGGGATTGCCCCCGCACGAGGCCGCCCATCGCTGGGCGTACGAAACCCGCGCCGTGGCCACACACGCGGCCGGCCAGGGCGTCCGCATCGGCCTGGAGAACGTGGGGCGCAGCCACGTCGTGACCGGTGAGCAAATGATGGAGCTGATCGATGCGGTGGACAATCCGAACGTTGGGGCCTACTTCGACGTCGGCAACGCCCAGATGCTGGGCAGCAACTCTGTCGCGGATATCCGCTGCCTTGGAGACCGGATTGTACAGGTCCATATCAAAGACCCGCGAACAGACCGGACTCCCTGTTACGTGGGCGAGGGCGAAATCGACCTGGAGGGCTGTCTGAAAGCGCTGGTTGACGTGGACTACGCCGGCCCGCTCGTGTTTGAGACGCCTCCCATGGAAGACGCGCTGTCAACCGCGGAACGTAACCTGAGAACGCTGAAATCGCTCGTCGAATCGGCCGCCAGGGAACCGAACGGTAACGCGGTTTCGTAAACCCACTCCGGAATTCAGCCCGCGGGAATTCTTCTTCCGCTCGTCTACGTTTTCAGCTGTCGTTTCATGAATGCGTAAGCCAACCCTCGCAGAACCAGGTCGGGTTGGGAATCGTGCGGAGATTTGAGATAGGGGGACAGGATCGGCGCGTCGCCGCCGGTGAGAACGACCCTCGGCGCTCCGTCCGTTGCGTCTTTCAACTCTTCGACCAGCCGATCCACGGCTCCGGCCGCCCCAAACACCACACCCGCCCGAATACACTCCGGCGTGTCCCGCCCCAACGCCGATGCAGGCGCTGTGATGTCCACATGAGGCAGCAAACTGGCCCCCGTCGCAAGCGCTTCTGCCATGGCCTTGAGGCCCGGCGAGATCGTTCCGCCCATGAAACACCCCGCGGCGGAAACCAGATCGACTGTAAGGGCTGTGCCAACGTCAACTACGATGACGGAACCGCCGACCTGTCTGAACGCGGCCCCGGCAGCCAGAAGCCGGTCGACGCCAACGGCCTCGGGCTTCTCGGCGGCGACGTCGATGCCGGGATCGGCATGGGGATTTGCCTCCATCAGATCACACCCCGCCACCGACCGGACGGCCCTGCCCATCACTTCCGTCAACCCTCTGACCACCGACGACGCAATGGCGCCTTCCAACCCCGGGGCCCCTATGCCCGCGCGTTCCAGTACGCGGCCAAGGCGCGTTGCGTACGCAGTGCTGGCAAGCCCCGTGTCCATGCGCCAGCGAGTCCGCAGTTCTTCGCCGTCGAACACGGCGCAGCCGATACTGGAATTTCCGATGTCGAATGCAAGAAACATTCAGGTCAGCAAATCCGGCATGCTGTCCGAAGACCGCGAACCGTTGATTAAGGTCCCAACGTGAAGAAACTCTACACTCCCACGTCGCCGGCCAGGACCCTCCGGACCCTGCCGTCCCCGCCCCGAACCAGCAGCGCGCCATCGGTCCCGAGATCCTCCGCCACACCCCGGACCGGGCCGGAACCCGTCCTGATGCAAACCGGGTTGCCCAGCATCCGGGCTTTGCCCGTCCACAGTTTCCGGATCCGTTCGGCATCGAGCCCGGCGTAAACCTGTTCCAACGCCCGCAACGCTTCCACCAGCATCGCCGTCCGGTCGTGTGTCCGACCCGTGCCACACCGAAGGGACGTCGCGGTATTCTGCAGGCCCGGAGGAAAGTCAGCCTCCTCCTGATTGACGTTTATCCCGATGCCGAGAACGGCGAAGTCCAGACCGCGGTCGCCGCCGCGCACCTCGGTAAGGATGCCCGCCAGCTTGCGATCGTTCAGGTACAGGTCGTTCGGCCACCTGACGTCCGGGCATACACCGGTTGAAGCCTCAACGGCGTCGGCGAGCGCAACGGCCGCGCCGAGGGTAAGCATCCAGGCGCGTGCGACTTCCAAATCGTAACGGAGTATCAGGGAGAACCAGAGCCCCACGCCGGGCGGCGAAAACCAGTTTCTGCCCAGGCGACCGCGACCGGCCTTCTGATGTTCCGCAAGCACAACCGTGCCGTGCGCCGCACCGGTCAGCGCGGCCCGGGTTGCCAGGGCATTGGTCGAATCCAGCTCCAGAAAGCAGGCGAGGGAACGGCCCAGAACACGGGAACCGAGTCCTTCCCGAAGTCGGCTCCGGACGATCACGTCGGTTTCGGTGGCCAGGCGAATGCCCTCTCCAGGTCGTTCCGAAACAGAATAACCGAGACGACGCATCGCTTCAACCGAGCAGCGCACGTCGTCGGGTCTGCACGAAAGCGCGACGGCAATTTCCGAAACGGGAACGTGCATTGCCCGTTGTTTGCCAAGCGCCTCGAGAACCCGATAGGAATCCGGCGTTTCGGCGCCACCCGCGAAGGCTGAAGGTCCCTTCAAACCATACGCCCGTTTCGCGCTCATTGGAACAGCAGGCTCACATCCATGGCCTGCGCCGAATGCGTCAGTGCGCCAACCGAAATCAGGTCCACGCCGGTCTCGGCAACGGCTCGAACGGTTTCAAGGGTGACGTTTCCGGATGCTTCGAGCAGCGGGCCTTCGGGTCCTGCGGCCCTCACCCGCGCCACCGCGAGTCGAATCGTGTTCAGATCCATATTGTCCAGCATCACCCGGTCTACGCCCACCGCAAGCGCGTCGTCCAGTTCGCGAAGGGTCTTCACCTCCACTTCGATCATCACCCGCCTGCGGTCTCTGGCCATCGCCGATTTCACCGCCGCGACCGCCGGTCCGATGCCGTCCGCCGCTTCGATGTGGTTTTCCTTGAGAAGCACCATGTCGTGCAGGCCGGAGCGGTGGTTCGTTCCTCCCCCGGCGGCTACCGCGTATTTGTCCAGTATCCGCAGCCCGGGCGAGGTTTTCCGTGTGTCGAGAATCCTGACGCCCGTTCCGTCAACGGCCGCCACGTAGGCCGCCGCCAGTGTTGCGATTCCGGACATGCGCTGCAGGAAATTCAATGCCGTCCGCTCCGCCGTCAGGATGCCGCGCGCAGGGCCCGCGACTTCCGCCACCACGTCCTCCTCTTCGACGCGCTCGCCATCCTCCGTTCCCGGCGTCATCCGAATTCGAGAATCCACCCGGTGAAACACCCGTCCGGCCACCGCCAGACCCGCAATCACACCTGACTCCCTGGCGACGAGCACGGCTCGCGCCCGCGCATCCGGGCGCACGGTCCAGGCGGTTGAAATATCGCCGTCGCCCACGTCTTCCATGATCGCGGCGTCGACCACGCGGTCGAGGCCATGCCATTCCGTCAGGTCCGACATCACAGTCGCTCTTTCCGCCTACGCAGCGTCGTCGGAGACCCCCTGCGCGCCCGATTTCAGCCGGTTGATCCGGTCCCGGTATTCGGCCGCCTGCTCGAACGCCAGTTCCGCCGCAGCCCTGGCCATCTTGTCTTCGAGATCCGCAATCATGTCGGTAATACTGGCGCCGGCCTCGTACCCGGACGTTTCCTCCGCCGCAGCCGGCATCTCCTCCTGCCTGGCATCGGCAACGGCCGTCGCCTGCAGGATCTCGTCCCGGCTCTTGTAGACCGTCTCGGGCACAACACCCAGCCTTTCGTTGTATGCCTGCTGCACCTGACGCCTGCGGTCGGTCTCGTCGATTGCCCGTCGGATGGAGTCCGTTACCTGGTCCGCGTACAGGATGACCTGGCCGGCCAGATTCCTCGCCGCGCGCCCCGCCGTCTGAATCAGCGAACGCGTGGAGCGCAGGAAGCCCTCCTTATCCGCATCCAGGATCGCAACGAGGGACACTTCAGGCAGATCCAATCCTTCCCGCAGCAGATTCACGCCCACAAGAACGTCGAACTCGCCCAGGCGCAGCGCCCTGATGATATCGACCCGTTCCAACGAGTCGATTTCCGAATGCATATAGCGGGCGCGGATACCCAGGTCCCGCATGTATTCGGCGAGGTCCTCGGACATTCTCTTGGTCAGCGCGGTGACCAGCACGCGTTCCCGGCGGCCCACCCTCTCGCGGACCTCATCGATCAGATCGTCCACCTGACCGCGCACGGGACGCACCAGCATCTCCGGATCCAGAATCCCGGTTGGACGGATGATCTGTTCGACCACAATTCCCTTTGTCATCTCCAGTTCATAGTCCGCGGGTGTGGCGGACATGAATATCGCCCTGTTCACCTTGCCTTCGAATTCATCAAAATAGAGCGGACGGTTGTCCAGAGCGGCGGGCAGCCGGAACCCGTGTTCCACCAGTGTCGTCTTCCGCGACCGGTCGGCATTCCACATTCCCCGGATCTGCGGCAACGTCACGTGCGACTCGTCGATGACGATCAGAAATTCCTCCGGGAAATAGTCCAGCAGCACGTGGGGCGGCTGGCCGGGCTCCCTGCCGTCGATGTACCTGGAGTAATTCTCGATTCCGGCGCAGTAGCCGATCTCCCGCATCATCTCGATATCGTAACGCGTCCGGGTCTCCAGCCGCTGGGCCTCCAGCAGTTTTCCCTGGCTCTTGAACGCCTCCAGTTGCGCAGCCATGTCATTCTCGATCTGCCAGATGGCCTGCTCGATCCGCTGTCCGCTGGTCACGAAGTGCCGCGCGGGATAAATCGCGGCCCGTTCCCGTGAATCCAGCACCTCCCCGGTCACGGGTTGCACCAGACTGATGGCGTCCACTTCGTCTCCGAAGAATTCCACGCGAACCGGATCGTCCCTCTCGGGTCGATAGATCTCCACCACGTCGCCGCGCACGCGAAATGTCCCCGGTCCGAAATCCACGTCATTCCGCGTGTAGTGTATGTCCACCAGCCGGCGAAGCAGTTCGTCCCGGTCCACCCTGTCCCCCCGGTCGATCATGACGTGCATGCCCTCGTACTCTTCCGGATTGCCGATCCCGTAGATGCAGGACACGCTGGCCACGATGATCACGTCCTGGCGCTCCATGAGCGCGCTCGTCGCTCGCAGGCGCAGCCGGTTGATCTCATCGTTGATGTCGGCTTCCTTTTCGATGAAGGTGTCCGTCACCGGCTTATACGCCTCGGGCTGATAGTAGTCGTAATAGGAAATGAAATACTCCACCGCGTTGTCCGGGAAAAACGTCTTGAATTCGCCATACAGCTGAGCCGCCAGCGTCTTGTTGTGCGAGATAACGAGGGTAGGCATCTGTATCGCCTCGATGACTTTCGAGATCGTATACGTCTTGCCCGTTCCCGTCGCCCCCAGGAGGGTCTGGAACCGGTCGCCCCGCCGGATGCCGTCGCTCAACTCAGCAATTGCCTCCGGCTGGTCGCCCGCCGGCTCAAACGGCGCCTGGACCCTAAATCCATTCATCATCAACCTCATGACACGTTCGCAGCCAGAATACAGTGACCAAATGTATAGAAGCTGTCTTAAAATCCCCGGCGGTCTTCGCGCGGCTGCAATAGCGCCGGCCGGCGTTGGTCAAACCCGCCCGTATAGACAGATATGGGCGGATTCTCCCGCCTTGACCGACACGTTTTCGCTCGCGCTCGGGAACTCACCGGTAATATTAAGACAGCTTCACAGATAATGTAGACATGGTTCGTCGCAAAAGCAAGAACTATGGTGTGAATCCCATTCCCGCCGGAATTGATATTTTCTGCCTGTACTGCGAGCCGGGTTGACACGATAATCCCGGAACCTGCCATGAAAATACGTGGAACTGGCTCTTATTGTACTTTTTTTTCGTGTTCAAACTGGTTAGATTTGATACGACAGCCGCGATCCCCCGCGCATCGAACACGCTCAACCGGGCAGCGCGTTTGCGGGTTTCCTTCACTAGGCCTTAAATAAGCGAGTATTGTTGTTTGTTGAGCCGAAGGGCGCATTTTGGTGCGTTTGGGTTGATGAGAGCAATGGTGCCTGGCAAATGGTGATGGCGTGAGGTCGTACAGAGGTCTGTCGAGGTGAGTTTGCTGTGTAAAGCGACCGGTTGTGTGTGATTTGGGCGTAAGGGTCCGTTGCGTGATGATGGACGCGAACGCTGTGGTGATCTGCGGTCATCCTTCGAGTTGGTGTCAGGTGAAGCCGGTGCGTTCGATGGTGGCCCAGGCGCTTAGGAGTCTGCTCAGGGACGGCTGATAGCCGATGATGCGCACGGTGGTGCTTCGCGCGTTTCTCACCACACGACAGGGAAACAGGATGATGTGGTTGAGGAAGGTGCGAAAGTCCATCCGGATATAGTGCCGGCGGTGTTTGATGCGATGCATCATCATGGCAAACCACGACTTGATGTTCCAGGCCAGTGCGGCGATGACCATGTAAGCCCAGTTACTGATCAGGTCATACATGGGCACGCGCAGGGCGTTGACACCGTTTTTGAGTTGTTCGATGACGTTTTCCTGGTCGCAACGTTTGTTGGCCGCAAAGACGACTTCGGCAGGTGTGAGGTCGTGGCGCGTGGTGATGTAGAAGAAATACCGGATATTGTCGAAGAGGGTCTGCTCGCCTTTCGTCTTGGAGATGTTTTTTCTCACGGCCACGACGCGGTAGGTCCGTTCGCACTTGCCGGGCTGATAGTCAAACTGTGCCACGTCTTCGAACTTGAGCGCCAGGGTGAGGTAGCCCCGCGCCTTGACGATGCGCTGCTTCTCATTGTCCCGTCGGTGCCTTTTCTGTGGCGCGACAGGCCGGTGCAGGCGATGCCAGGCCGCTTCGTCAAGCGCCTCGGCCCGTGTTCGCAAGGCCTCGTTGGCGTCCATGCCGAAGATGAAATCGACGTTTTTGGCCCAGCGATCGAAGTGACCGGTGAGCGAAAAATCCGTGTCGCCGCGCAGGCATACGCGCCCTGCGTGGGGCTTCACCAAGGAGATGGCCGCATCGATCCAGGATGCGGCGCCCTGGTGAGAAGACGCGTTGCCCGGACGGTTGACCACATACAGCACCTCTTTGGTATTGGCCAACGACACGATCAAAGGCGCATATCCCCACACGCCCTTGTAGGAAATGTCCATACCGGCTTTCTTCTGCCCATACGTTGGCGCACTGGTGCCATCCACGTCGATGTATGCCACCCCTGCCAGGTCTCGGGTAGCGCGTGTGCGCCACAACTTGGCGCGTACCGCGTTAATGCAATCCATCAGCTCGATCACGTCGGCCTCGGTGAAGCGACGTGTGAAGTCACCCGTGGTCGTCGGATCCGGGATCAGATCCGCGTTCAAGGCATTCATGTAGGCCACGTCATGTCGCAAACGCTCGATATCTTCCAGACGCGTGCCGCCGCACATGATGTTGTAGGAAAGGTTCAACACATGATCCGACTCGTGATACGGCAGATGCACCTTCAACAACTGCAACCTCGCGTCGATTTCCTTGACCAAGCCCAACTTCGTCACCAGGCGATGCACCGCCGTGATGCCACCGTAGCTCATCGCGTGCCCATCTGCGCTGACCTCGTAATGTACACGCGTGCTGCCAAACATCGGCTTGCCTTGCGCACAAAAGCGACTCGCGCGCTTCTGCCGTACATGTACCTTGCGCCCACATTTTGTACTGTTCCTGCGGCTTTCTCTTACCGATATTCTTTTCACCGGAAAGGCCCCCTTCGTTGGAGTAGCAATTTCCCGTCCGAGACTGCTAACTTCAACAAAGATAAGTCTTTCCGGTACTTTTATACATTTAAATCTGAAATAACTCGCTTAATTAGAGACTAGGACACGACGCATATGAAGCCCCTCCTTCACCTGGCATTTCTGTTCGTTATTGCCGGCGCCTTCGCCGCCTGCGGCGGCAACGCGTCCCCCGCAGGGGAGTCTCCCCCGGAATCCGGAAGCGAAGCGGGCGGCACGACGCAGCTGCCTTCCAGGAATTTTCTGGACGTTTCGCGCTTTCCCATGAACCGTCTGATCAGCGGCGGCGTTGCCAAAGACGGCATCCCGGCGCTGACGGATCCGGATTTTGTCCGCGCGGGTTCGGCCGGCGCCGCCTACCTTCTGGATGAGGATCTCGTACTCGGAGTATACCTCAACGGCATCGCCAAGGCCTACCCGCACAATATCGGCTGGCACCATGAAATCGTCAACGACGCCGCGAGCGACCGCCACCTCGTTGTCACTTTGTGCCCGCTGACCGGCACCGGGATGGTCTTCGACGGGCAGGGCGAGGGCAACGGACGGCTGGAACTCGGCGTCTCCGGCCTGCTGTTCAACAACAATCTCGTAATGTACGACCGTCGCTTTGAGGACACCCTTTACCCCCAGATGACCCATATAGGCATCAAGGGCTTCGGAACCGAACAGGAACTCACGTTGATGCCCGTGGTCGAAACCACATGGGGCAACTGGAAAAAACTCCACCCCGGCACGCTGGTCGTCAGTTCGGGTTCCATGGGTATGTACCGCCCGGAGCGTTACTCAACGTACCCCTACACGGGCTACCGCGAACCGGCGTCGGCGCCCATGTTTCCCCTGTTTCCGGATCCGGACGACAATCCAATCCTCTTCGATCACCCTCCGAAGGAAATCGTGCTTGGCGTTCGATTCGGGAACGTTGCCAGGGCATATCCCTTTTCGCAAATGGGCGACGACCGGGCCGTTATCAACGACAGGATCGCGGACCGGAACATCCTCGTCGTTTACGACGCCGCAGCGCGGATGGCGATGCCCTTTATTCGGGACCTCGGCAATCGGACACTGACGTTCGAGCGCGTACCCTCTACGGATCGGCGGTTTTCGTTTATGTTGAAGGACCGGGAAACCGGTAGCCGCTGGAACCTGCTTGGCCAGGCGCTTGCGGGCGAACTCAGGGACAGCCAACTCTATCAGATCCCCGCTCACAACGCATTCTGGTTCGCCTGGGCGACGTTCTGGCAGGACACCTCGGTTTACGAGCCCTGATCGAAACGCGTGGAAACCCCGACACGCCGGCTCCGAATGGAAGCGGGACAGGATGATCCGACAGCGCCGTGATCGATGACGCAGTTCACGTATCCCGAATCCGACCCGCGGTACGGAAAATGAAGAACATGCTTCTCCGGTCCTGCGCGTTCACACTGCTCGCGGCCTCCGCCTGCCAGATTCCTGAAGACGTTTATGCAGGCGCATGGACGCTTCCCAGGAATCACGTCTGGTGCAAGGTTGCCGTCCTGGGGCAGACGACACACGAGGAATACGTCGGCGCGCCGGGATCGGGAAGAGGGCCGGATCCCACAAGGATCTACGACGTCGGAAACCGCGCCCCGTTTCGATTTAACGGCAGGTACCGTTCCCGCGCGGTCTTTTTTGATCTGTTCTACGGCGCGACCGACAGAATCGACCTCGGCCTTCAGTTGCCCTTCTTCCGGCAGGAGTATCAGGACACGCCGCTCCTCACCGGTTTTGGAGAACCGCGGAGGGCGACCGGATTCGGAGACATTCGCGGACTCCTTAAGGTCAACCTGTTCAACCGTGGCACGGTGGGCACGTTGAAGTTGGGTTTCAAGGCCCCATCCGGCGAATTTGTCAACGAAGACGGTCTGATTCCGGTTGGGGAAGGGCAGTGGGACTTCGATGCCGCCGTTCAACTGGGCCGCTCCTTCTGGCCCATGCCCGTCTATGCCAATGCCGACGTCGGTTACAGGCTTCGCCTGAGGAACGCGGAGACCGATCGGGATCCCGGTAACGAGTGGACCTTCCTCGCGGAAACCGGCATTCGGGTACGCCGGTTTGCGCTGGTCGGCGTAAAAGTCCACGGAATCAGGGGCAAAGCCGCTACCGTCTTCGGCGCCAGAATTCAGTCGGACGTCAAGAAAATTACCTATGTTTCGCCCGTGATCAGCCTGGGACCGTTCCGCCGATTGACGCTGGAAACGGCAGTGAATATTTCGATCCACGGCCGCAACTATCCCGCCGGATGGATGGCCGCGGTCGGCCTTTCCTATCAGGGTAAAGTATTTCCAAGGGGCTTCGAATCCGGCGTGGGATCATCGGTTCGGTTGAGAGGTGCGAGATGAAGCTGTCCGAGGCGCAGGTGGCGCAATTTGGCGAAGACGGTGTGCTGGTGATTGAGGATCTGCTCGACGCCGATGAAGTCGAGGCTCTTCTCGCCAGGGCCGAATGGGTTGCCAGCGGCCGGGCCCGGCACATCCCCGTGCGACTGTTGCAGCAGGAGCCCGATGTGAATGCGGGAAAGGCGGCGGCCGGCGCCTTCGCGGACACCCTGAGGAAGATGAGTCATCTCGCGTTCTTCGACGACGTATTCGAGTTCCACGCACGCAATCCGAAGATACTGGACGTGATCGAGTCCCTGCTCGGTCCCGACCTCAAGCTCTATCAGGACCAGTGGTTTATGAAGCCGCCCAGAATTGGGTCACGGCAACCGTACCACCAGGATATGCCGCTCGGATTCCACATCGACCCGCCCGACATGGTCACCTGTTGGGCGGCGTTGAATGATGCGACGATCGAGAACGGATGCCTCTGGATGCTGCCTGGCACCCACCGGTTCGGGATCATACCCGGTGAGAAATGGGCGGACTATGAAGAAATGTCACTGGACGGCAGGCTGCCGGAAGAACGACCCATAGAATTGAAAGCAGGCAGTTGCAGCTTTCACCACGGGCTGATCCTGCACTGCAGCCGGCCGAACAGATCCGATCTGCGCCGACGGGGCTATGCCACGCACTATGTCAGCGCAAGATGCCGCTACACGGGCCCGGCTGAAAATAACGACGCCATGCTGGTCAGAGGCGAGTCCATTCCAGGTTGTATCTGAAGTAGCGGGCGTTGGGCGACGACAACAGCGCCTGATCGCCGACATACCATTCTGAGCGTCATGTGGCCGGTCCACCGGGGGTGCTCTTAACGAAAGGAACCGCACCATGAGATTTGCAATCGTCGTTCTGGCAGTTGGCATGCTGTCCTGGATCACCCCGGCGCATGCCGAAGTTTTTCCTGGAGAAGAACCGGAAGAAGAAAAGGGAGTGGCGCTGAGTCCCGTTCGGGCGGGGCGTCTGGAGATTATCCCGATACTGTCGGCAGGCGTTAACGACGGTGGTGAAGTGTTCTATCGGGGCGGTGTGTCGGTAGGGTATGCATTGAGCCGCCTGCACCAGATCGGCGGTTCCTTCGTGGTTGGCAACCGGGCATACGATCGATTTGGAGACCGGACGGAAGTGATCGAAACGCCGGTCCCGCCCGTGCAGACCGCGGCAGGATATCCCGTTTCGGCCGAAGACGGATTCGGCTCCTCGCTGTCCGGCTTCTACAGGCTCAACATCCCGCTGAAAGTGGACAGGCGCACGTCGCCGTTCCTCGAGGCATTCGCCGCCAGAGACTACTGGGGATGGGCCGGCGTCAGCGAAGTGGGCGGCGGCATCGGGTTCAGGAGATCCATATCCAACCGGACGGCACTCACCACACGCTACGCTTACGTTGCGCTGTTTAACGAAGGCAAGCGCCTGAACCGCCACGTCGCCACGGTCGGGGTCTCGATGTTCTTCAGGTAGGCCCCGGCAGAGTGAAATACACATCGCCCGGTCCCGTCACTACGGGGCCGGGCAATTTGCGGCGTGAAGAGGACTCCCGAGGCCGGCGGTTTCGCCGGCCGGCTGAACTCTTTCGGCAGGAGCCACCTGACATCCGCGCCCGGGACAGACCGAGACAATGCGGTGGATCGCACGATTGTCATTCAGCCTGCAACTCGCCCTGCTTCTCCTGTGCGTTTCCAATTGCGGCGAAGAGACGCCCGTGGACTCAGAGGACGAATCCGAAGGCTCCGGCGGCCGGACGTTCAGGACCGTACTTCAGGACAACACAGGGGGCGGCGCCGACTCGAGCCGTGTCGCGGCGGTTGAATTCACCGGGCGCAATTTCCTGAACCCCCTGACGTTTCCGCACGACAGGATCGAGAGCGTTTACGAAAAGGACGCAACGCGCGCCCTGATCGACCCGCGATTCGTTCCGGCTGCTTCCGCTGAGGCTCGCTATCTGTCGGATAACGACATGGTCATCGGCGTGCGCCTCAACGGCGTTTCCAAGGCCTACCCACAGAAGATGGCGTGGTACCATCTCATCGTCAACGACCGGATTGGCGGGCAACCCATTGTGGTCACGTTTTCACCGTTAACCGGCAGCGGCATCGTTTTCTCGGCATGGAGCGGGGGCGCAATCAACCGCCTGAAGTTCGGCGCGTCCGGAGAACTCTTCAACAACAACCTGATCATGTACGATCTGAACGACGACCAGATTCGCTATCCCCAGATGACCCATACGGGCATCTCGGGCGTACGGGCGGGATGGGTATTGAATACCCCACCCTTCGTCGAAACCACCTGGCGATACTGGAAACAGCTCCATCCCGATACGTTTGTCATCAGCAGCAACACGCCGGGCGCATACGACGCAAGCGAGTATAACGTATACCCTTACGGAATGTACCGGGATCCCGAATCCGCGCCAAAGTTCCAGGTGTTCCCGCGTCTTGAAGACAATCCGCTCGCAGGTCTCTTTTCACCAAAGGAGATGACGTTCGGCGTTCGGTTTATCGAAAAACCAAAAGCATATCCCGCGTCGGCGCTGGGTGACGAAGCGGTGATCAACGATACCCTGGCAGGGAGAAACATCGTTGTGGTCTGGTATGGCGTCGAGCAGATGGCTGTCGCCTTCAGCCGGGACTACGGGCAGCAGACACTGGTCTTCGACAGGACTTCGTCGCTCTCCCAGACGTATCCCTTTATGCTGCGGGACCGGGAGACACTCACCACCTGGGACTTGAAGGGCCGTGCGATTGCGGGTCCCCTCAAGGACAGCGTTCTGCAGCAGGTCCCCGGGCACAGCGCGTTCTGGTTCGCCTGGATCACCTTCTGGCAGGACACGGAAGTGTATAGCGATTAATTCAAGCTGCCAGGTACAGGGCGACGACGCCCCACATAACGAGAAAGCCTGTCCCGCAGCCCGCCACGACCTCGGTAACAGAGTGCGCGCCAAGAACCAGGCGCGCCCACGAAACCGCAAGCGGAACGGGCAGCCAGTACAGGACCGAAGGACCGATCAGATGATGGAGCATCGCCAACGGACCGAACACGCCCGCACAGTGAAGGCTGATCTTCCACCGCGTGTTCACCGCGGCGGCCAGCAGTCCCAATACGCCGTAACCGAGCAAAAACGCGCACATCGGCGGCGGCGCGCATGCGGCGCGCAGCAGTATGAATCCGGCAAAACAACTCGTTGAACTCACCAGTAGCGGAATCAGCCGGCGGGATCGAACCGCGATATACCATCCGTCCACCTTCTTGCGCGCCACCAGGAAGCCCACGAACAGCATCGGGAGACAGGTTGCAAATGTCAAACAGATACTCAGCCACAATACGCGGTGATTCGGCGGCGCCTGCATCCCTGAAATCAGCAGGATCGACATACAGCCCGCCGTGAGCGGGGGGCTGAGAATCGCCGATATTGCCCTGGCAACAGCCCGTTGAGCGTAGAATAGGGTCATTGGGACTCAGAGAGATTCACGTCATGCGGGGAAGACCCCGCTCGAAGTGCCGGCAGGCGCCGCGACAATATATGGATTGAATGCTCAAGATCCCGCTTTTTCTCTTCCGACCGGAAGCGGGTATTGCGGCTTGACACAACCTGTTGTTTTTTCTATACTGGTTCAGGCAGGATAACCGACGTGGAGAGTCGGTATTTTCGTGTCTGCGCACCATACAAGCCTTCAAAACGCAGAACTCAGGGTGAACGATGAAGCTGCGAGCCGTACTCAGCCTCCAGACCACCAGCAGGCTCCGCCGGATCGCCGACGCAACCGACCTGCCGATTCAACCCGGCGCCAACAAGACGGTGCTGATCGATATGCTGTGCAGCCACCTTTCCAACCCGTCGCTGGTGGGCAAACACATGGATGGGCTCAAGCCCCAGCACAGGGAATATGTGGTCGCTCTGGCCGCAGAGGGAGGCGAACTTCTCAAGGAAGACGCCGTAGACGAGTTGGGGGCGGGATTTACCCACCGATTCCAGACCATGCAGGACGCGGTCTCCGAAATCGGCCTGGTCTTCGAAGATGCCGAAACCCTCGGGACTGGCGTCCATCTCGTGGGTATTCCGGAACCGATCCTGAAGGCCATTCCCCTGCCGGCCGGGGATCGGGGGAGGCTCCGCAGCCTGATGCAGTCGCAGTCGATCGGGCTCCTTCGCGCATTCGCGAGGGAACTGAGCTGCCCGTATGAAGACTCCCGGCGCGTTTTACTGGCGCGCGCCATCCGCATCCGGCTA
Organism: Candidatus Latescibacterota bacterium; assembly: GCA_965116875.1. Lineage (GTDB taxonomy): Bacteria > Latescibacterota > UBA2968 > UBA2968 > JAAXHE01. The sequence goes on along the minus strand of OZ220733.1, from coordinate 4,231,532 downwards.
CTGGATCCGGAGCATCTGAAGGCCTACATGAACAGCCTGCCGGAAACGAAGAGAGCCATTCTGGACCTCGCCGTGGCCGGAGATGCCGTCACGCAGGGTGAAATCCTCAGCGCCATGGGCGAAGAAGGACTGCGTGCGCTCGACGAGATGGTATGGAAGACGCCCCTGTTTTTCCATTCGACGGATCGACTCCTGACAGATACGCAGATGCACCTGGCTACGGATCTGAAACCCGCTATTCAGGCCCTGGGCGACCAGATCGATGACACGTTCGAGAAGAACGTGGTGAACACCGGGCCGGACCCCTCGCTGACCCGGGAGCATACGTCCTTCCTGGTACCCAATCTGTGCACCCTTCTCGGATTCGTCGAGCAGCGCAGGCCGCGGGTACTGAAACAGGGCGGGGTTTCCAGGGCACGTCTCAGGGACGTGAACAAATATTACCGGGGCGATATCGATCCGGGTTATACCGAATTCCTGTTGCTGTTTGCCGAAACGACCGGATTCATCCGGCGGGATGCCGGTACATGGCGTCTGGCCGCTGACGTTGCCGACCGGCTCAACCATGCGTTCGACGTCCGAAACGCGCTCTTCGCGCTCTGGCGGGAGACCGACCGCTGGAATGAATGGACCACGGAACGGTCCGGCACGCGGGTACGCAACAGGACGGACACGCTCAGAGCGCTTCGCCGCGACCTGCTGGACTGCCTTGCCAACTGTCCCGAAGACAGCTGGATATCCTATCCCCGGTTCTACACGTTGCTCACGCGCCGATCCGAATCTTTCGCCCGCCTCGACGGACGTCCAAGGGCGGCGCGAGATCCTGTCCGCGGCGGCGGAGACGAACTGCTCAGACGCATTCTCGTTTCCTCGCTGACATGGATGGGCATTGTCGTTATCGGAAACCCTGACGCTTTCGCCGAACCCCTCGAGCCGGATCACCGTGGCGTCTTCAAGCTCACCGGATCCGGCGCGGCGCTCATCCAGGGCCGGGAGCCGGCGAGAACCAACGGAGAGTCCTCCTCCCGTCGCAACGGACGGTTTATCCTGCAGCCCAATCTTGAAATCCTCTCTCCGCCGGACCTGTCCTTCGCCCTGTACATCCGGCTGTTTTCCATTGCGGAACTCAGGGAAGTCGACGTACTGGCAAGATTCCGGGTCTCGCCGCAGACTGTCCACAAGGCAATGAGCAGGGGATGGGATGGAGCTTCTCTCAGGGAGTTTTTTCGGACCCACAGCGCCACCGGTTTGCCGGAGATGGTGGACGCCCTGATCCAGGAGTGCGAACGCAAACACGGTGAGATTGAAATCGCGCCGGCTTCCGGCTATCTGGTCAGCGAACGACCCGAACTGCTGGACGAACTCCTGGTACAGAACAAGGTGGCTTCCCTGCTCGGCGTTCGACTCTCGCCGACGACGGCCGCACTCAACCCGTCGACGCGCATCGACGAACTCGTGGATGCCCTGAACGGGCGCGGCTATATGCCGACCGTGGCCAGCGGAAAACCGGACGATGAACAGCACAGTCTTTCACTGAAGCGGTCGGAACTGCTGCAACTGGCGGGATTCCTGGAGACCGCCGTTCAGTCTTTCAGCGCGCGTTCGATTCCGCTTCCGGAGGATCTGGAAAGCCTCCGGAAACGTGTACGAAGGAGCCTCCAGGGCATACCTGACAGCGAATGCAGAAGCGTTTTGAACGACTGTTGCCGGTCCTTTGAGTCGCTCTTCAGAGGCGGGCCGTACCGCGACGACGTCCAGGCGCTCTCCCAATACAAGGGCGCGAACCCCGCCACCGGCGAGGGTGACATCGGTCGGTTGATCGACTACGCCATGGAACATCGCCTCTGCCTTGTGATTGTCTTCACGGCCGAACGCAGCGCCAAAACCACGTCCCGTTCGATTGAGCCGATTCTTGTGGATGACGGGGTACTGTATGGCTTCTGCAGGCACCGCAAAGGCGAACGTCCGTTCCGGATCGACAGGATTGAAAGCGCCAGATTGACGCTTTCAACATCGGAGTGACGCGGTGGGGGCTTCCACCCCGGGGCCACGGCGGTGTCGTACCGCGCCGCAATAACGGAAGGTGCGCCACTTGACACGCCTTGCAGCAGACACTATATTGCGCGCTCAACGCGCCTGTCAGCATTGTTCCGATGCCCGCCAACGAACGTGGATCGGGCAGCCTTGCCCCAAACCGTCAGGAAACCCGAAATGCCGCTGAAATACTCCATTCGCGAAAATATGGCGCCGGGGAACACCATTCTGGAGAAATTCCGCAATCTCGCGGATATCGGCATCCAGGGCATCGAAATCACCACCAGCAGTTCAGCGTCGCACGCCGGCGAGATCCGCAGGGCATCCGCACAGACCGGCGTCATCCCCAACGTTTTTTCGATCAGGGGATCGATGGGCCTCCTGGATGCCAGGCCCGAGGAACGCACGCGGGCTGCGCAAGACCTCAGGGACGCGCTCACACTTTGCGGCGATCTGGGCGGTGTCGGGGTCATTTTCCCTCCGCTGATCGCGATCAAACTCCAGCATGGCCACCGTATTCCGGATCTGTCTCCGTTTGCGACCACCGCGCACCTGGAATCGAGGTTGCTCACCGAAATCCTGAAACACGATATCGGACCGCACGCCGAAGCCTGCGGATGCAGCGTCATCATCGAACCGCTCAACCGCTACGAACAATGGTGGCCGTGTACCCTCTCGGACGGGCTCGAGATCTGCGATGCCGCAGACAGCCCCGGGGTCAGTCTGATGGCGGACTTCTTTCACATGAGCATTGAAGAGTCCGATATGGCAACGGCGATCCGCAACTGCGGAGATCGGATCACGAACGTGCATCTTGCCGACAGCAACCGGGTCCTACCGGGCTACGGGCACACCGACTTCAGGCCGGCCCTGAAGGCCCTGGACGATATCGGTTACGAATATTTCAGCGGTTTTGAATGCGCCATCCCTCCGGGAAGCGACCCCAAAGCCGAACTCAGAAAATCCATGGACTATCTCGACGGTCTCCGTTAGAATATCCTGTTTCCTTTACACGGACAACCCCCGTCACACGGGAAACCACCAATGGACCAGCCATCGGAAAAAAGCCTGAAGCGTATGTGGGTCTACTTTGAGAAATACTGCGAGAAAACCGGCACGAACGGTCATCCCGACCGGGGAATCACGGAAGCCGTTGTCAACGGCCTGGCGGCCAACGTCGACGAACTCGGTCGTCCATTGTGCCCGTGCAACTTCTATCCCGACAAGAAAGCCGAACTCGAACGCAGCAGGGAATGGATCTGCGCCTGCGACGAGATGAAGATCTACAAATATTGCCACTGCCTGCTCTTCGTCACCCCCGATGGCCTGCCCGTTACCGAATACCTGCCGGAGGGTCACGAAGGCCGGGAGTCATACGGTCTCGTAAAGGATCCCACGCCTGACAAGGGCCGGGAATCACGCCGCCGCGCCGCCGAGAAAGAGTCCGGGACCTGAAGGCCGGAAGGGATGTGCCCCGAACCAGGTCCCTGGCGGAACCGGATCAGGAATCGATTACGAATGCGCCCGCAAGCGAGTCGGCCTTGAGCCCGGTCAGGCAGGCCATCTCGTCTTCCACCTCCTGCGTCAACAACATCCGCAGTTGCGAGTCATCCACCGCCTTGCGCGCCATCTCGTTCGCCTTTGCCAGGACCTTGTCGCGCGCCCAGGACGCGAAGCCTTCCGATCCGAGACAGTCCGACTCAAAGACGGATATTTCACGTGAGCCGGGGACCAGTGTCTCCTGGTCCAACGCCAGCGCCAGAATAAGGTGTCGAACGAAATCGCTGAACCCGCACTCGTTCACGGCCTCGGCGAAGGGCTGCAGAACAGACGACGGAAGAAGCCGGATGAAGCACAGGCGTGCGTGCAGTTCGCGAAACCCGGCGTAGTCTTTCAAAGGGTCCACGAAGTGTTCGTCTTCATCCTCCACCGCTGAAACCATCCAGGTCTCCGGGACCACGCGGGACCAGCAGTCGATTTGAGACGCGTAGTCGCGCAACAGGCGCGACTCCGGCCTTCCCTGGATCGAACGGCATACGCGGTTCATCTCCTCAATACGCACGTATGCTTCCTCCCAGCCCCGTTTGCGAATTTTCTCGAAATCGCCTTCGGCAAGCAGGTCCACGCCACGGTTGAGATCCTGCTCCGACATGACTTTCAGGCCCAGTTCAAGGCTGACCAGCGTCTTGCCGACACCCGCCTCCAGTACATCCCGTGAAACGGCGAGCCCGGTACGGTACCGTTGGCCGAATCTCATCCCCGCTGTGCGCAGAAAGGCCAGCAGAACGTCAGGCGTATGTTCGGACAGTCTTCCGTACCGGATCCCCAGGGTGATGGCCTGTCCCAGGAACCCCTCAGATTCGACCCTGAGTCTGTCGAAGTCAACGCCCGTCAGAAGGTTCATTCGACCGCTCCACCGTGCCTGCCTGATTCGACTCCGCTTCCCGCCCCGCATTGGCTTCTTCATCTTCGGCGTCAGACCGCTCCCACGCCCCGCGAATCGCATTTGAAAGCAGGGCCGGCGCCGCTTCATAGAGCGCATCGAGCACCTTGCCGGTCTCCGGATCGTCGATAAACGCGCTGGGCCGGGTCCCGCCGAGACCCTCGGAGGAAAAAAGCCGAAAGCGGTATACCTGAAAGCCACCAAAACCGACGACCTCATTCAGATTCAGATGTTCCAGCCTGTCCAGCAGCGCGTCTTCCAGATAGGACGGATCCACGGCGCGCAGAAACTCCGCCCTGCGGTCGGACTCCTTGAGCGTCGCCAGTGCCTGAAGCCACTCCCAGGAGACACGCGTTCGCAAGCCAGGATTGTCCACCCTGTCCAGTGTTTCTGCCATCGTGCTTTGCAGAACGGCTGGGGACATCGCCCGGATCAGTTCCGTATTGAACTTCCGTTCGTCGGGGTCTATTGAAATCATGTTTCCCAGTGTCTCGGCGGGCAGCAGCGCCACAACCCCGGGGCTGTAGCCCGGAACGCCGGAGCTGTCGGCGCCCGTCATCGAGAGCATCTCCTCCGGCGCATCGCTCATCGCCACGAGCGCGGCCTGCTCCTCCACGGGAAGCGCCTGCACCAGCGTTCGAGCCTGATCGGCTTCACCTTTCGCCAGGAGCCCCCGTACCTCGCTTTCGCGACCGACCAGGTCGATGAGGCGTCCGGACCAATCCCCGGCCAATACCAGATTTCCCTTCACCTCCACTGAATCGCGGACGGCCGGCTCAGGGGCGCCGCGTTGTGCTTCGTTACGATCATCCACAGGCGGACGCCGCAATTCCTGCTGTTGCTGGCACTGCAGGCAGGTCGACACGCCGGGCATTTCCGACCTGCGTTCCGCGGGAATCTTCACCCCGCAGACCGCACAGGAATCCCGGCGGCGAATGACCGGTTTCCGTTTCATGGTAACCCTTCCCGTGAACGCGGAAAGGTCTCTCCAGCAACCGCTGGTAGAGATTGAACGGGAAAATGAATGAGCCGTCTGAGGATAAAATTACGGCACACAGACGGAAAAGTCAATATAAAATTCTGTTTTTAAAGGATTTAAATTTATTGACTTTGTGTTGGCAATTTGCTATATTTATACCGTTGAATGGGCCGAGCCTGCCGTGCGTTTCGGCCTTTTTCGGGTTGTAAAAGGCATCCGGAATGCCGCTGCAACGCAAGAACGACCCGCCATTCATCACAAAGAGCCCGTAGTGCGGGGGTTTTGGCAGATTTAGATATCCCTTGACAGAATTGACCTGCGCTCTGTAATTTCCGCCGTCCGCAACCAGGCCCCTGTCCAACCGGTACGGGACAGACCGGACAGATCGCCGTCCGGATCGAGCTCCGCCGCATGTCCGCTGCAAGACGCCACGCCCATTTTATGTCCCACATCCTGCTGCTTGCCAGTGAAACACAGGGGTTGCGCCTGAAGGCAGACTTGGAATCGATCGGTCATTCCGTTTCACGCCTTGCCTGGAACCAGGACCGTGTTGCCTTGCCCGACACCGGCGGTCTCCCGGGCAATCCGGCCGATCTCCTCGTTGTCGACCACACGTTCCCGGGCCACCTGCCCAAACGCGTTCAACGCCTGCTGCGGCCCCCCGCCTCGCGCAATACGCCAGTATTGCTGATCACTGACGAAGACCGCGTCTCAACCATCGACTTCTCTGCCGGAGTCACAGACTTCATCACGCAGCCGTACTCCCTGGAGCAGTTGGAAACCCGCTTGCGACTGAACCTGGGACGGACGGAGCGTGGCGACGTGATCCGCCTGGACGAACTGGTCATCAATCCGGTCCGTTACGAAGTCCGCGTCAATGGCGCCCTCCTGGACCTTACGTTGAAAGAATACGAACTGCTGAAATATCTGATCGTACACCGGGGTCGCGTCTTTACCCGTTCGGATCTGCTCGACCGCATCTGGGGGTACGACTATCACGGCGGAATGCGCACCGTCGACGTACACGTCGCGCGACTCAGAGCGAAACTGGCCGACTTCAATGGTACGATTTCCACGGTAAGAGGCGTCGGGTACGGATTCGACTGGCCTTCAGACCGAACCTGATTCTTCATCCGGGCAGAGCAAAGTCCCGGCAACAGGTTGTCAAACCCGGCAACCGCGACGACGGAGGGTGAATATGGACGATGTAAGGCACTTGACAACGAAGGAACTCGAACAGGGTCTGGACGACGTCCGAAACTCACCGGAAGACGAAGGCGTTTTGAAGATGATCGTGCGCCGGCCGGACGTCGAACAGCGCGAAGTGATCGCCGAGGGCGAACTTCACCCGTCGGATGGCCTCGTGGGAGACAATTGGAAGTCCCGGGGCAGTTCCCGAACCCCGGACGGCTCGGCCGATCCCTATACACAGCTCACCGTCATGAACGCCCGGTGCGCCGCACTGGTTGCACAGGACAACAGCCGTTGGCAGTTCGCCGGCGACCAGTTGTACGTGGACCTGGACCTGAGCGAAGACAACCTGCCGGCCGGTACCCGATTGTCGCTCGGCACCGCCGTGATCAGGGTGTCCGAGCAGCCCCATACGGGTTGCCGGAAGTTCGTGTCCCGTTTCGGTGTGGATGCCATGAAATTCGTCAATTCGCGCCAGGGCAAGCGGCTCCGGCTCCGCGGTCTCAACGCGCGCGTGATTCAACCAGGCACCGTTCGGGTGGGCGATATCGTCAGAAAGGCGTGATGGCCGCAACGGGCGGTCCGAACAGGCGGAGGCGCAAATGGGATTCAGATTCTGCGATTCCATGATCCGGGACTACCGTACACGAGGGTGCGTGATTTTCCGGCAAATCCTCCCGCCGGCGCTCATTCGCGACCTTCGTCGAGCCACGGCCCGGGCACACTGTTTTGCACGAGAAGTGCGTGGTCCCCAGGCACAGCGCCTTCAGCCCATCGTAAATTACGACATTGATATCAGACCCTTCCAGGACTATGCGAAACTTCCGCCGCTGGTGGATGCGATCAGCAAGGTGCTCACCCCCGATCACAGAATTGCCAACAGCGGACTTGCGCGGTTGGGACTGTTGCTGGAGCCGAAGGATCAACCATGGTGTACAGCCTGGCACCGGGACATCCGGGAAACATCCGGTGTACCCGACCTGGACGAGTTTCGCCGTGTGAACCGCGACCCGCTCTGGTTCAACCAGGTCAACTGTCCTCTTTACGAGGACAACTGTACGTGGGTTGTGCCAGGCAGTCACCTGAGAGACGATCTCCCGGACGAGATCGACGCCGCGGGGGTTCCGCTGCCTCCTGAGGAACTACCGCATGAAGAAAAAGAGCGTGCATGTCTGGACTATGCCCGATCGATGCCGCAGGCGGAGCGACTGTTCATGGATGCGGGAGACTTCGCGCTCTACCATCCAAACGGCTGGCACCTCGGCAACTATCTGCCCGGACGCAGACGGGTGACCATTCACGATTTTGCGCCAACCCCCCAACTGCTGGACTGGTACGATCGCTGGGAGCGCAGTCGGTCTCTGCAAAAAGGGGACGAGTAGAAAGGAAGCCATCATGCAGAAACGCTGGACGTGGACCACGACCGGTTACGGACTTGCCGAAAAGTCTCACGATGAAATCATCGAAACCTGTCGCTTCGCCGGCCTGGCAGGCATCGAAGGTTCACCCCCCCTGTTCGAAGGAATCGCCGAATCCGAACTTCAGGCAATTGGCGACAGATATCGATCGGCGGGACTGTGCATCGAGACGTTTCACCTCCCCTTTTCTCCTGAAGATGACATCGCTTCCTTCTATGAAACCGTGCGGCGTCGGGCCGTGGACAAGATGCGCCTCTGGATGGGAAGGGCATCGCTTGCCGGGGCAACGGTGGGCATCCAGCATCCGACCACGAACCGATCGGACGCCGACGTGGAGGGCCTCGAAACCTATTTCATCCAGATCGGCAGGAGCCTCGACACCCTCCTGAGGGAGGCGGAAGACCTCAACTTTACGATCGCTCTTGAAAATATGCTTCCGTCCGGCGGCGGACGGTTTACGTCCAGACCCGCGCATTTCGAACGGATCGTGCGGGACTTCGCCCATCCCAACCTGGGCTTCTGCCTCGACACGGGCCACGCCCTGGTGGCCGGACGCGGCGATGCGCACAGGTTCTTTGAGGTCATGGGACCGTGCATGGTCGCATTTCATCTGGCTGACAACGCGGGCGACCGCGATTCCCACCTCGCCCCCGGCCACGGGCGGGTGAACTGGTGCAGATTTTTCCGGCATGCGGCGCACATTGGCTACAGGCGCACAATGTGCATCGAAACCCAGCCGTTTGACTTCGGCCCCGATTATACCGATCACGCTTGGAAAAGGATGGTGGCCGATACCGAAGCTCTGGCTGAATCCGCGCTGAGGGACTAGCGGATCGGAAAGGAACCGTCAGGTATGCAATGGCACGAGAAATATGGCCCGTGGGCCCTGGTAACCGGCGCGTCATCCGGTCTCGGAGCGGAGTTCGTTACGCAGTTGGCCGCCAGGGGTTTGAACGTGGTCCTCGTAGCCCGCAGGGAACAACAGATGGCGACGCTTGCCGACGGAGTCCGGCGGAACCACGGCGTAAAGACGCGCATCGTTCCCGCGGACCTTACCGGTAGCGACGCCTGCAGCCACGTTGGAGATCAGACGAGCGACCTGGAAATCGGGCTGCTCGTAAACAATGCCGGATTCGGACTTTCCGGCGCATACGCGGACCTTGACCCCGATCGCATGGTGAACATGACCGTATTGAACTGCGTCGTCCCGGTTCTGCTCACCAACCACTACCTGCCGCTGATGCTCGATCGAGGTCACGGCGGCCTGATCTTTCTGGCGTCTACGGCCGCATACCAGGCGACCCCGTACCTCGGCGTCTACGGCGCCACCAAGGCCTTCAATCTGCTGATGGGAGAATCCCTCTGGGAAGAATACAGGACAAGAGGCATCGACTCTCTGGCGCTCTCTCCCGGATTCACAAAAACGGAATTCACAAGCGTGGCGCGCATGACGGACGCCAGCGGCCTGAGAGAGGCCGCGCCCGGCGCCGTCGTGGCCCTGGCGCTCAATAAACTCGGAAGAAAACCCTCTGTGATTCATGGCCTCGTAAACCGGCTGCTGAACTTCACGGGACGGCTTATCCCTCGCCGCGCGGCGATCGCCGTCACCTCGGCCATGTTGAAAGGAAGAGTCCGGTCATGACGCTGCGGATCGTCTGCAGGGCCTGCGACACGGTCCACCCCCAGGACACCCGCCTCTGGCGGTGCGGCTGTGGCGGGCTTCTGGACGTGGGCTTCCGGGGCGCCATCGACGCGGGCAAGATCAAGCGCCGATCGCCGGGAATGTGGCGCTATCGGGAAGCGCTGCCGATCGGTGCGGATACCCACGTCGTTTCGTTCAACGAAGGGTTTACGCCAATCGTTCGAATGCAGATCGACGGCAGACCCCTCACCGTCAAACAGGAGAACCTCTTTCCCACGGGGTCCTTCAAGGATCGCGGCGCTTCCGTCCTGATCAGCCGCGCCGCCGAACTGGGTGTTGAGAGGGTCGTGGAGGACTCGTCAGGCAACGCGGGCGCCGCGGTTGCGGCGTATGCGGCAAAGGCCGGCATCGAATGCGAAATCTACGTGCCCGAGTCCACGTCTCCAGGGAAGCTCGCGCAGATCCGCCTCTACGGCGCGAAACTGATCCGTGTACCCGGTTCCAGGGAAGCCACGGCGCGTGCGGCCATGGCAGCGGCCGAACACCACTTCTACGCGAGCCACGTCTGGAATCCGTTCTTCTTCCAGGGCACAAAGACCTATTCGTTTGAGATCTGGGAGCAACTCGGCTTCCATGCACCCGATGCATTGATCGTCCCCACGGGTCACGGCACAATGCTGATCGGCGCCTTCCTCGGATTCCGGGACCTTCTGGAAAACGGGCTGATCGACCGTCTGCCCAGGATGATCGCCGTGCAGGCCGCGAACTGCGCGCCTCTCTACCGGATGTGGCGCGACCGGCTCGCGGAGCCTCCCCCGGCGTCCTCAGGCAATACGATTGCCGAAGGGATTGCCATCGCGGAACCCACGCGTGCGTCGCAGATCCTGGATATCATTCGCGAAACCGGCGGCCGGATGATCGCCGTTACCGACGGCGAAATCGAAGAAGCCCTGCTGGATATCTGCAGACAGGGTCTGTACGCCGAACCCACGTCCGCAACCGCGATTGCGGCATTCAGGAAGATCCCTGCGGGCGGGGACGAGTGCGTTGTGGCGCCCCTGACCGGACACGGACTCAAGTCGACTGAAAAATTGCTCAAGCTGAGCGGCGGATAGACCCTCCGTCCCACCCCCACACGCGAGTCGCGGGGCGGATTTCAAGCCGTCGCCACGTTCGCTTCGCCGTCCTCAGCCTTGATTCTCCACCGGGCCCGAATACCCAGCCACCCGTCCTGCTCGACGACCTCCGCCGCACGGAGTCCGGCTGCGCGGACCGCCTCGAAGAGCGTGGCCTGCTCCTGAACCAGCACGCCTCCAAGGATCAGGTTCCCCGTCGCCGCCACACGTGACGCAAGCGCAGGCAGCATGGAGACGAGTGTGCTTCCGTCGATATTGGCGACCACGACGTCGTATTCTCCGGTTACGCACGCTGCCGTTTCCCTGCGAAAGACCACGTTGCCGGGGTTCCCGTTCAGGCGCATGTTCGCCCGGGCATTCTCGATGGCCAGCACATCGGAATCGATACCCGTCACGCTCGCGGCGCCGAGCCTGGCGGCCGCGAAGCTCAGGATCCCCGATCCGGTGCCCACGTCCAGCACGACGTCGCCCGGTTTTACGACGGCATGCATCATCTTCAGGGCCAACCGGGTGGTCTCATGCTGACCGGTTCCGAAGGCCGTCCTGGGCTCAATGACCAGACTGAATCCGCCTTCAGGATCGTCGACGCGTTCCCACGGCGGGCAGACCGCAATGGCGGGAATCGGGTAGACGGGCCTGAAACGGGACTTCCAGGACGAGGCCCAATCCTCCGGTGGGACCTCGGCCACGTCCACGCGTACGGTTCTCAGATCACCTGTAAACGCATTCAGTCCGCTCCAAAAGCCGGATACCACGCGGCCGCTGTCTCTCTCGACCGGAAAGTACGCCGTGAGCCCTGTCGTGCCGGAAGCCGAACCACTGTGCACATGCACCCCGCAGCTCCCCAGACCAAACAGCAATTCGGACGCCGTTTCCGATGCGTGGCACGGCAGGTCGACACGTACCCTGAACCACTCGGCTTCAACGCTGCGGAACATTCACGGTACCCACTCGAATCGGGCCCGGGTGGTACCTATGCGACCGCCAATCTCAACTCATGCCGTTCCACTTCGGCCGAGAACGGCAGCACCACGACCAGGCGCGCTTCCTCGATGGTTGAGTCACCCGCTTTCCGATAGGGATTGTGTGGCAATGCCGGCCAGACCACGCGGCTTCCCGGCGGCAGGTGCAGGCGCCAGCCGGCGTGCTGCAACCAGGCCTCGCCGGCCCACTCCGCCTTCGATTCGCCCAGCCTTGCGGTCTCTCCCGACGCGAAACGCACCTCACGGTCCAGGTGCGGTATCAGCGTCACGTGTCCGTCCACCGGCAAACCTGAATTCCCCGTTGCGGTGTACGCGAGCGTCAATTCGGTTTCCGACTCGACCTTCGCGTCTATGCTGCAGTTCTCCTCACCGTAGCGCATCCGGAGCCGGCCGCCGTCCTCGCCTGAGTCGTACGAAAGCTCGTCCGGCACGTGGATCAATCCCTCGGGGACGTCGAAGTCCGGGTCTTCGTCCCCGGGCGTGTGCGACAGAAGCGTCTTGTCCCCCACCGTGAAGCAGCTCCAGAGCGGCTGCAGCTTTGTGTTGCCGCCGCCCACGACCAGCCCCGTCCTGTCGTGAAACACGCTGACGAAGTTCTGGCGATCCTGGCCCCAACGATTCTGCGGGAAATCCACAATGAAGGCCGACAGACAGATGAACCACGGACCGTTCCTGACCGCGGTCGCCTCGTCCGCCATACGAAAGACGTGCCGTTCCTTTCCCGCGGCCGTCTCAACCGCCTCTCCGTGGCCGCCATACAGCAGCAGACTGGCCGCGTAATCCGCGGCGAACCCTGTACCCTCCGCCAGCAGGAGCCGGTGCTGCTGCGCCAGATACCCTCTGCCCGCGGGCGTATGGCTGAACCCCGGATTGCCATCGTGAATGCCGCCATGATAGGGGTTGCGGCCATCCACGGTTTCAACGGTGCTGCCGTCAGGATAGGTCAGACTCGCGTGGTAGGCGGCCGCGCGTTCGAGCGCGGGCAGCACCGCCGGATCGCCCGACATCCCGTAGTAAATCCCCAGTGAATCCGAATAGACGAAGTTGTAGGCCACGACAGGTCCGTTGTGCTCCGGCCACCAGCCCTGCGGCGACTGCGCCTCCGCAACCTTCGCCATGAACGCTCGCGACTGCGCACGCCAGTCGTCGCGTCCGAACACCGTGCCCGCGCAGAACAGGGCCATCGCGTGATGCGCCGGGATGTTATGTACATGGGCCAGGCAGGTCCTCGATATACCGTCGAACCCCAACAGCAGCGCCTCGTCCCATGCGGCCCGCGCGTGGCCGCACATCGCTTCCCTGACCAATTGATAGGCGCGAATCCAGCGGCTGTAGGTCCAGGGCATATAGATCTGACCCCACTCCGAGTAGTCCTTTTTCAGAAACGTCCATTTCCCCTGTTCATCCTGGGCGTGGATCAGCGCGTCCCCTCCGCGTACGATTGCGGCGAGGACCTCTTCGTTGCCGTGGTACCGGCTCTCCTCCAGGTGCCACGCCGCGGCGAGAGAAAAGATGACGTTCTGGTCTCCGCAGATCCACGGCTCTGTGCCAAACTGCCCGTTCTCCTTCTGGGACGCCAGAATTCCCGGTACAGCGGTATCCAGCGACTCCAGCAACTCCGGTTCCGGTTTCCAGATCTCCGCCATCGAGTCTCTCCTTACATTTAAGGCATCGAACCTCGTGCCGCGTTAGCGCCCGATACCAGGTCTATCTGATCCCCGCCTCGGGCGTCTGCCAGAATCGCAGCCAGTCCACCGGCGCATAGTCGTCGGTCAACTCCGGAACGCCGCGGACCCGGGGCTTCTGGTTTCCATAAGGCGGCGCGGGGATCAGCAATTCCAGCGCGACGCCCGTCCTCGCCTTCAACTCATGAATCGACCGTGCGATCCGGTCGCCTTCGAGCCGGGACTCATCCAGTGTGGCAACGGCCACAATATTGCTGCGCTCCGGTACCTGGAACAGGTACACCTGTGGAAACACCCGCGTCAATGTGCGAATAATCGACAGGTACAAAACGCCGGGCCCGAGCGGCGCCACGTTTACCGTAACGACTCCGCGGGGCGTGAGTACTCCCTTCACTTCATCGAAGAATTCCGCCGTTGCCAGATGGTGCGGCATGGAGTCGGAATGAAACGCATCCAGAACAACCCAGTCGTAACGATCGGTCGTTCGTTTAACGAACATCCGGCCGTCTTCAACGTGAATCCTCAGACCGCCGTCCTCTTCGACGCCGAAATACCGGTTTGCCACACGAACCACGTCGGGGTCGAGTTCGACCACGTCCAGTGCGACGTCCGGGCGCGCGGACCGTATGAACCGGGCCACCGACCCGCCGGCGAGTCCGATCATCAGCGCGCGCTCCGGATCCGTGAAGGCCATCCCCAGCGTAAGGTACGCCGTGTAGGGCACACGCAGCGAAGCGGGATTTCCAAGGGTCAACGCGCTTTGTTTTGCTCCGTACCCGAACCGGAGGTAACGGGCTTCGTCGTCTTCGGAAACCACGATATGATTGTACAGGGAGTCGTGGACATAGACCAGTCTCTCGTTCTTCGGTATCTCCGGCCGGACTTCGCAGGCCGCGAGAACCAGAAACAGGAGGATCGACGTTGAAAAGTTGTACGAAAAGCGCTTGACAGCAAGCCCTTTCAAAGCAAGCCCTGACGGAGTGCCGCCGGCAGCGTGTCCCGCCCGCTGATGAGCCGCTGCCGGTCACCCCGATTCAGTGACGATTCTCATCCTTTCCCGGTCCCGTCCGCCGGATGCCGTAGCGCTGCGCGTCCCCGCCCGGCGCCGTGGCGTTGTACGCACACCACAGCGCCATCGCCGACAGGACCAGAAGCACCGCGCCGATCAGATGCAGAATATGCCTCACGCCCATAGCGGGTATCAGGTAGAACGCCGTTCCCAGCGTCCCCACGATGCTGCCCGCGGCGGACAATGCCGATACTGTCCCGGCAACGCCCCCAACCCTGTCGACGCGGTCAGCCAGCAGCCGGACAACAAAGGGCGTGACGGCGCCCAACGCCACCCCCGGAATCGTAAACAGAGCGATCGAAGCCAGCAGAGGGCCGCCCCGGGGGCCCAGATTCATCATGAAAACCGCCCTGTTGACCGCCGCCGCTACCCAAGGCATGAAAAGCGCCATCAGCCCGGCCATTCCCATCAATGCGGCAAGGGGCCGTCCCGTCGGCATGCGGTCCGCCAGTCTGCCGCCCGTGTACGCGCCAAGGCACAGTGCGGCCAGGACCACCGCAATCAGGCTGCCCCACACGAAAACGGAACTGCCGAAATACGGCGCAAGTACCCGGCTGCCCACGATTTCCAATGCCATGAGCGCCGCGCCGGAAACAAACGCTATTGACCTCAACATGCCGGTACCAGATGTAAATCCACGCAAGACCAGCGGGTATCCGCCCGGCGGCCGCGTGCGCACCTCATCCCGGCCGCCCGATCACCTCAATGTACATATAGCACACGGGGCTGCAAAAAGAATTCGCAGCCCCGCGGCCCTGGTGTTCTGTCCCGAAAATATCCAACCATCCAATCGACTCCCGTTTGCGATCACCTCCGCGATCAGAACGGGAGATCGTCGTCGTCGTCGCCGCCGAAGGACGGCGAGCCCGATCCGCCGGACCCCGTATCCGTGCCGGCTCCGTTGTCCGGGGGCCCCGATCGCGCGTCACGCGTCCCTTCGTTCGGTTGACCCGGACCCTGCGAGGCACCCCCCCCGGAATCGAAATCACCCCGGGAGTCCAGCATCTGCATATCTCGGGCGACGACCTCGGTGGTATACCGCTTCTGCCCATCCTGTGTTTCCCAGCTTCGGGTCTGCAGGCGTCCCTCGATGAAGACCTTGCTTCCCTTCCGCAGATACTGATTGCAGATCTCCGCCAGCCTGCCCCACACCACAATGCGATGCCATTCCGTTCGCTCCTGGCGTTCGCCGGAACTGTCCGTCCAGCTTTCATTCGTGGCAATATTGAAATTCGTGACTGCGGTCCCGCCGGCCGTATATCGCAGTTCCGGATCCGCTCCGACGTTGCCGATCAGAATCACCTTGTTTACACCACCGCGTGCCATTACCGGTCTCCTTTTAAAAATACAAAACCAATCTGATATGGACGATGGCACGATCCTTACCGAAATCGTGTTCAATCGAATATACTCGTGACTGCCGGGCTTGTCAACAGGGCCCGATTCGACCCGCGTTCGGCTCGGTGAATCCGCCCCGATTTTCATCCCATCGATCTGAAGAAATCCCGATACCTCACGGTTTCCGAAACGGTGTCGCATTCGTTGCAATGCTCCCAGTCGATCCAGATGTATTCGACGCCGAGCCATCCGCGATATCCACTGTCCCTCATCACTTCAACGACCCGCCGGTAGTCGATGACATTGTGGTCGAAAGACGTCTGCAACCGCCCCCGCCGCGCACCACGTGCGTGGAAGTGACTGGCATACTTCATCAGGGGTTCCACGTCCGAATCCGGCAGGCCGATTTTCGTGAAGTGCGTGTAATCCAGTGTCAACGTCAGGCCGGGAACAGCCTGTACAAGGCGTTCGGCAGATTTCGGCCGCGGAACCAGGGAACCGACGTGCGCCTCAACGCCGAATACGATGCCGCATTCCTTCGCCCGCGCCACACGCCAGTTCAATTCTTCGACGGCGCGGCTGAACGAGTCGGCGCGCGTCTCGTCCCGGAAGTGAACCCCCGGTAGCGCCGTTACGTGCGCGCACCCGCACTCGGCGGCGTACTCCAGCGCCTTCAAAAACCAGTCCCGCGCTTTCCGACGCCGGGTGCGCTGCGGATGATTGATGGCATACGGCACGAAATCCATTGCCATCTGCAAAAACACGTCGGCCGGCTCGAGTCCAACGTCATCCAGTTTTTTCTTCAGCATTCGGGCGGAGCGCGGCGCATCTTCAAACTCACGCGACGGCCACAGATGGGACCTCTCTTCGAAGAGTCCGATATCCACGCCCTCAAAACCCAGCATGGAGATCAGTTGAAGCGCGTCTTCGTGCGGAAGCAGGGGAAAGGTAAAATCCGAGCATGCCAGTCTTGTGTTCACGGTTCCTCCGCAAAACGTGTCGGACCCGACGTCTCCCACTCGGCCGCGGCGATATACCCGCCATCGATCACGAGTGACGTGCCGGTAACCCCCGCTGACGCCTCTGAGCAGAAGTAAACCGCTGCCCGTGCGACGTCCTCGGGTTGGATGACTGCTCCGGTCGGGACGCGCCGCAGACGCTGCGCCAGCGTAGCCTCCGGGTCCGGCGTCGTATTCAGATGGTACCTCAGCATGGGTGTGTCCGTGATACCCGGGCAAATGCAGTTGCAGCGCAGTCCGTCCCTGGCGTAGTCAAGCGCGATCGAACGGCTCAATCCCAGCACAGCGTGCTTGGACGCGGTATACGCGGGCGTGTCGGCCTGACCGATATAGCTGCCCACGGATCCGATGTTCGCCATATAACTTCTGGAATGTTCCCTGAGGTGAGAGATGGCGTACTTGAGGGAAAAGAAAATCGACTTGAGATTTACCCCCATCAGCCGGTCCCAATCCTTCCCGGAATATTCGTGGAGACCCCCTACGTGTACGATTCCCGCGCAATTGACAACGGTCTGCAGCTTCCCGAAACGCCCCACGGTCGCTTCGATCGAACCCCGCACCTGTTCTTCCTGCGCCACGTCGCACTTCAGAAAGATCGCGACCCCGCCCCGTTCTTCGATGCGGTGCACCACCTGTCGACCCCGTTCTTCCTGCACGTCGACGACGGCCACCCGTGCGCCCTCGACGGCGAACAGCCCGGCCGTGGCTTCCCCCATTCCGGATGCGCCGCCGCTTACCCAGGCGACCTGTCCGTCCATGCGTCCCATGGGTTATTCCACTCTCGTTACGCGTACGACAACATCGTGCCGAAACGCGTGCAAAACCACCTGTCGAGACTCACCTCCGACAAGAGGGATACGAGGAGAATAAACGCCGTTTGATGGAGAAAAACAGGACACTTCGAACGCTCCCGGCGGCAAGTCGAAGCACAGCCTTCCCGCAATTGGATCGCCGCACCCGGCCTCCTCCCGTTCGCGGGCGTCGGCAAGATAGACGCAATAGTCTTCGCCGGCTACCGCGTACACCGATTCCAGTGTATGCTCGGGTCGTTCTTTAAGCCAGCCCGGCAGGACCGGGCGCGCCCGGACAAGATCGATCGAATGGATAAAAACCGACAGATTGCCCATCCACCGTCGAATCCCGTTTCGCGAGTCGGGCGTTCCCGTCTCGAGGTACGGCAGGATGGAAAAGTCGATCATGTCGTAATGGGCCCCGGAAAACAGCGCGGTCCACGCCCGCTTGCGATGCACCGTCCATCCTTCAACTTCCTTGTACTGGGTTGCAATATTGTCCTCGTCGTGATTCAGCGGCTTGGGTTGTCCGTACGTAGCGAGGGTGAAGTCACGCAGCGGCCGCAGTTTGAGTTGCTTGGACATGAAGTCGCCGAGATCATAACTCTGACCGTCGCAAAGCGTATTTGGCAGCGGGTGGATATTTACAACGTCGAAATCCATTGCCTTGAACGATCCGTCGGAGGGCTGATCGAACGGCCTGATCGTCATTGCTTCCTGACCGGCGATCAGGTGCCGGTGCGGCATCGCGTCCTCCATTTCGCGGATCTGCGCAATGAACTGCGACTGCCAGCCGTTCACCTCTTCCGATCCGGGCAGGTCGCCGGTATCGGGAAAATAACACGGCTCGTTGCAGATCTCGTAGATCACGTTTCCGTACCGGTTGGTTTCCTCCACGATACGACGCACGTGCGCGCGCTGCCATGCCAGCAGGTCCTTTCGTCGGCACGTCATATACTCCTGCCAGGGTACCGGCTGATCCGGGCGTTCCATCGTTATATTGTTGGCCGGATTCAGCGGATTGAGCGCCCAGACCTCGTCTTTGTAGGTGTTGCTGAAGAGAACCACCTCCACGATGATGCCGTACGACTCCGCCAGGGACAGAAATCCGTGCAACCGTTCGAAATACTCGGCGTTCCGGCGCGAGAGATCGTACCGCGGCTGCCCGTCCAGCGCGTTTCCCGGCCCGGTCCGTTCGAACGGCGCGACAAAATCAGGCGATTCGGGCTTGCAGGTCGAGTATGGGTTAACCGGCGTCTGCAACTCTCTGAACAGAGTAAACAATCGGGTCAGCGTCTGCCCCCGTTCGGCCGCATCCTTCAGATACCGTTCGAATCGAAACGGCCGGTTGATCACCGCCCCATAATGCTCGGTCGCACAAATCAGCGCCAGAGGGCGGCCTCTGTAGTCGAAGACCTTCCTGTTGTCCGGATGAATCCTGATGACGTCAGCCAATGGCCACCCCCTTTTCCGGTCTGTGCTTTCGGCTTGATCGACCCGCTTCAAGCCGTGCGGTCGCCTGACCCGCCGCCGCTTTGCCCGCATTGAAGCCGCGACCACTTCTCCTGAAATCCACGGCGCTGGAATACTCCCGGATTTACCACACCCCGTGGGCGCGTCCCGAGCGACAGGTCCAGCATACCTCCGCAGGCCGCCCGTCCGATGTCACGGAACAATTCATCCGTCCAGGCCACCGAATGCGGCGCAAGCAGAACGTTGTCGAACCTGCCGAACCGTTGCGGTTCCACGACGGGTTCCAACTCGAAACAATCCAGCGCCGCGCCGGCTATGGCGCCGGCTTCCAGGGCGTCGAACAGTGCATCCTCATCCACGATGCCGCCCCTGGCCGTGTTGATCAGATAGGCGCCCCGTTTCATCGCGGACAGTTCGCGCCTGCCGATCAGTCCCTCCGTTTCCGGGGTCAGCGGACAGTGGATGGAAACAAAATCCGACGCCGCCATCAACTCCTGAAGCGGCGCCAGGGCCACGCCCAGCTTACGGGCTTCCGCGGGATCGACGTACGGGTCGAATGCAAGGGGCGGATTCATCCCGAACGTACCCAGCAGCCGGACCGTCTCCCGCGCGATTCCGCCCAGCCCCACCGCCCCGAACGTACGGTCTCTCAACTCGCTGCCCATGAATCGGGTCCGTGCATCCCACGTCCCGGTACGCACCAGGCGGTCTTTGACGCGCATATGGTGCGTCAGCGCAATCATCCAGCCCACCGTCGCCTCGGCAACGGAACGGTCGACGGCGCCGGCCGTGATGAATACGACGACGTCGGCCGCAGTACAGGCGCCGACGTCAACCGAGTCGTACCCCACGCCAAAGCGCCCGATGGCCAGCAGGTCCTCCGATGCCGAGACGGTCTCGGCAGTCACCGAGGGCGTCAGTACGACCACGCCCTGTACGTCCGCCACCTGCTCAGAGGCGATCTCCGGGCGATGCGCCTCGAATACCGACGTTCGAATATGGGCATGGCCGTCAAACAACGCCAGGCCCATATCCTGGAACTTGCACGTCCCCTCCGAATCGTAAAAATCGGCGGTCAGCGCCACGCGGAAGACCTTGCCGTCAGAGGACATCATTTAAGCCTTCTCAAGCGAGGTCAATCACACCCGCCCCAACTCCCAGATCACACACGCCACGGCAAATGCGATATATACGACCGATGCAACCGACATCATTCCGGTGCATAGCCATCCCGGGCGGGCGGGCGCAGGCAGATGACGATGATTGATATACAGCGTCAGGGGGGTATACAGCGCCATCGCAAACCCGCCGATATACGCCGCGTTGAACAGGAATCCCAATTCACTCACACCACGGGCTTCCATCACATAGGTGATACCGCACCCGGCGACAATCCATGTAGCCGCAACGACAAGATACCACCAGCTCAGATCCCGTTTTCGCGCCGCTTTGAAGTTGGTGTAGATGATATCGGCGATGGATCGCGACACCCCGTCAACCAGAGCAAGCTGCGTACTGAACAGCGTGGCCAGGCCCACAATCAGAAAGACATACCTGCCCGTCTCGCCCCAGACCGTTGCCAGGACTGCCGCTTCGTCCCAGATCAGCGTGCCCCTGGCAGGTACGATTCCAGCGGGATGCAACACCGCAAGCGCACCGAAGATGAAAAGCAGAATGGTTACGGAATTCAATGCCCAGAAAAACAGCATCTGATCTTTCTTTACGTAATTGAACCAGCTCCTGAAACGACCGATGTTCTCTTCCGTCTCCTCAAACCGGAATCCCGTAGAGGGCATCGCCTCGGTCCGACCTCGAAGCGGATTCCGCATCTGGGGCAGATGCGCGCCCATACCGGCGTGCTTGTCGCGGAGGTAGAACGTGTAGAAGAGATTGGCCGTACCTCCGGCGCCGGCAAATACAAGCGCGATGAACATGGCCTTGACACTCATGCCCGGATCGATGTAACCGATATTGGCAATCCCGCTCCCCAGCGATGCCCAGGTCTCCGCCGAGCCTACGGCGTACGCGACCGCGATCAGGCCTGCGGTTACCACCACAACGAGCAATTCGATACTCCGCTCGACGGACTGGTATATCAACTTCGGACCGAAGAGAATCATCGCCACGCCCGCGAAGGTGATGATCGTCCAGAACGTATCCGAACCCCAGCCATGCGGCCCGGCCAGCAGCGCCTTCAAGGCCAGCCCGGATGCCCGCCCCCACCCAGGCGCAATCCAGCTGAATATCGTCAACAGGATAAACACGGGAGCAAACCCGCGCCACACCCGGCTGTACCCCGTATATACCGTTTCACCGGTTGCAATCGTCCACCGTCCCACTTCGAAGTTGATCCATAGCTGTAGAAAGATGCCGACGCAGGCCGCCCACACCATACTGGCTCCGTATTCCGCTACGATACGCGGCCAGATAACGATCTCGCCCGCACCGATGGAAAGCCCCACCAGAACCGCGCCGGGGCCGGCCAGTTTCCAGAAGGACGCCTTCCGCTCCGGCATCTTCCTGATTTCGAAGTCTTCCAGCGGCTCAAAATACCTGGCCATACGCTGTCTCCTTGCTGCTCCGTCCATGTCGAATTGTTCGCCGCGGCTCGCCTTCCGTCCGGTTCACGCCAGTCAATACTGCGACGGAATACCCGGAAACCGGCCGGCCGAACCGAAATCACATGATTCGAAGGGAAGGAAAGTCATCCAACTTCCACAAGTTCGTCGCGGCGCCGCGTTGCGGCTCTTGCGGAATTGAGGCTGAGAACAAAAAAAAGGCTCGGAGACTAGTCCGGCCCTTTTTGTGTCGAAGTCGGCCTGCGAGTTGGAAAACGTTGGTTTTATGGGAAGCCTGCTCCCCTTTCAGGATTTCCGGACAGTTCGCTGCGGGATGGCGACGCGACTGCGCCGAATGCGTCCGGAAAACCGAATGACAATGAACCGGAGCACCACCTGGCCGTGAAGAACGGTCCGTGCAGCCGTCGCCGCCCGCGCGTTACTGCACCCGCTTCCATCTGTCCACGAAAACGTCGGGGAAAGACGCGACCATCTGATCGCCGCGGAACTCCTCGCTGTACCCCCGCTCGTGTGTAATGCGAATCAGCCCGTCTTCCAGCGTAATCTTACCCTTTTCGACCTTGGCCTTATGGTAGACTGTAATTGGCGCGTCGAATGACGAGCGGTATCCCTGACGGATGAGCAGATACCTTGAACGCGTAATGGCGGAGGTCGAGATCTCGTATTTGCTTGCGGCAAAATCGAACGTCCTGGGCTCTTCGCCACCCTTGTCCACCAGCATATTCAGCGTCACGTGGGCTTTTCTTGAATCGATCGGCTGCCACGAGAACACGCCCGAAACCTCGGGTTTTCGAAGCACCGTTCCGTCGGGCAGGGTTCGTGACTCCAGTTCCCACTTGCCCGCAAGCTGCTCCTGCATGTGCGCCAGGCGGTCGCTACAGCCAAGTGCGACCCCCGCACACACCGCAAATACCGCGAACGTCAATCGGCGATTCATTCAAGTCTCCATCAAGGACCACAGCGCCCGTCCCCACGTCGTCGCTGGTGATGCCACACTGCGACGCGCGAAACAGTATATTTCCCGAAATTCCCGCTGTCAAGAAAAAAAGCCCCGATCGTGTGTTGCTCTCGAGGCTCTGGATGCGGAATTGGCGATATGCCGGCGAACAGCCCGTTGAAAAAGTCCATCCGGGCTGCGGCCGGCCCTTGCGGTCGAAATACTGCGTTGCGCTTCCTCGCCGAATCGAAGGATGGGACTCGGTCGCGCGCCTTGTCTTCGACCACATTGGCTCGGCCTCGCCTGCAGAGCGACTTTATCAACGGACTGCTAATTGACAGCGTCTTTAAGCGCCTTGCCGGCTTTGAAACGAACGGTTTTACCCGCGGAAATCTGAATTGTCTCGCCCGTCTGAGGATTTCGACCGGTACGCGCGGCTCGGGTTCCAACCGAAAACGTCCCGAACCCGGAAATGGCGACGCGATCACCGCTTTTGAGCGAATCGGCGATTTCGTTCAGAACGACCCGCAGTGCGCCTTCGGCATTCCTTTTTGACAGACCGGCCTGATTTGAGATAGCATCGACTAAATCGGCCCTGTTCGACATGGCAATTCACCCCCTTTCTGGAGTTTGCCCTGAATATAGGGCCGATTGTGGGAATTTGTCAAGTGCGCCGATCCAGAATGACG
Organism: Candidatus Latescibacterota bacterium; assembly: GCA_965116875.1. GTDB lineage: Bacteria > Latescibacterota > UBA2968 > UBA2968 > JAAXHE01. The sequence goes on along the minus strand of OZ220733.1, from coordinate 4,208,126 downwards.
CAAAAAGACGGTTCTCACGTCGAATTATCCTTCAGATTGCCTCCCGGCAGCCCGTTGAACAAGCCCATCCGGGCTACGGCCGGCCAAACCCGGACCCACGCGCAAAAAACGGGCGGAGATCACATTTCATCCCCGCCCCGTGGATTTCGCTGTTGGTATCTGCACGCTTCCGCGCCCGGTCAAGGAAACCCTTCGGTCCGGGCAAACGGCCGGCAAGTCATTTACGCCGACTCCATCAGCGGCTCGAGTTGCAGCCGCCGGCGCGGATGCCGCAGTCGCCGGAGGGCTTTTTCCTTGATCTGCCGGACCCGTTCCCGTGTAAGGCTGAACCGGGTGCCGATTTCTTCCAGCGTCATCGCTTCCTCGTCGCCCAGCCCGAAATAGAGCCGCAGCACTTCCGCCTCCCGCGCGTCGAGCGTTTCAAGGACCATCTTCACCTGGTCCTTGACCGACTCGTCGACGACTTCGAGGTCCGGCGCCTTTTGTGAACTATCCGGCAGGATATGCAGCAGGCTGTGGTCATCGTCGTCTTTAAAAGACGCATCGAGCGACCAGACATCGCGCGCCCTGAGAAGCGTATCCTGTACCATGTCCACGGAAACGCCGAGTTTTTCCGCAATCGTCTCCGGATCCGGATCGGCCTCCTCCGTCTGTCGAATCTCCCGCGAAACCTTGGCGATGTTGTGCAACAGATCGATGCGGTTGATGGGCAGCCTCACCACGCGGGAATCCTGCGCCAGACTCTGATGAATCGCCTGGCGGATCCACCACACCGCGTAGGAAATGAACTTGAACCCCCGCGTACCGTCAAATCGTTCGGCGGCCGTCATCAGACCCATGTTTCCAGCACTGATGAGATCGGCCAATGGCACCCCATGGTTCTGGTATTCCCTGGCAACGCTGACGACGAATCGGAGATTCGAAGCAACCAGCCTGTCTCTGGCCTTCTGGTCTCCCTTTCGTATCCGGTGCGCGAGTGCGATCTCGGTCTCTGCGGTAAGCGGTTCCGAAGAAGCGATGTCCCTCAGATAGAGATCGAGAGACTCGCTGTCCTGAATCATGATTCCAGCCACGTTTCCAACCTCCGGAAAATCAGTTTGCGATTCGCGCGTTTAAGTCGCCGGGACGTGCTCCATGCACGCCTCCGGCAGAGCCCCGTGCAGGCGCATCTGCCGCAGCAACAGTCGGTTCATCTCCTCTGCAGAACGGGACCTGAGAAAAGTTCCGGTAAAATCCTCGTGAAAAAGCCGGCACAGATACCCGAGAAGCGGCAGGTATCTTATATCGCCCTCGGAGGGCACGGCCACGAGGCAAATGAGCCGAACCGGCTCAGGATGCGTATCCGAGTGAAAGTCCACACCGTGATTTGAAATGCCCAACGCCATACCGAGATGCCTGGCAGAACCACAACGCGCGTGGGGAAACGCAATCCCGTTTCCGACCGCGGTACTTTCGAGGTCCTCCCTGTCCAGAACCGATTGCAGAAAACGCAGGCTGTCCGCCACGTAACCAGAGCCGTGCAAACGGTTTACGAGCGTCTTGATTGCGCCCATCCGATCCCGCGGTTCGAGGTCCCGGACCATCGTCGCCGGGTGAAAGCCGACCACACCGCTCAGGTCCGTTTCCCATTCACTGCTGTAGTGGAACTTTGACAAAGCCATTTTGGTAACCGGGATTCAGTACAAGCCGGACGTGCATCCGGGACCGGATGTTGCGATTTCCCCGAAACAGTCAGCGATCAAAATGCAATTATTGCAGCATACCCGCGTTGAACGCTCGTTGCCGGATGACGTCCTGTAGCTGGATAACGCTGAAAGTTGACGCCATACGACGATTTTCATGCGTATCAGCGAATCCGATGAAATCGTCACTCTATTTATAAGCAACTTTAATGCCAGTTTTTGCAGTTTATGTACATGTGCTTATTTTAAATAAACTTACGCCCGACGATTCCGGTCGCCGGGCGTACCATTTCCATCCCCGCGTACCGGTTGGCGCAATATTTGCACTCGAGTGCTCGCAAATTGCGCAAAAATTGCAGTCCGGGGCCGCTCGGGGCTCCGAAACCGCCAATTCTGCCGATACTCAGGAAACCAGGTTGTATTTTTTGATCTTGTATTGCAACGCACGCACACTGATACCCAGGATTCGGGCTGCTTCCTTCCGGTTGGAAGTCACGTGGGCCAGTGTATTTTCGATAAGCAGGCGTTCCGTTTCCTCAATGGAGGAATTCAACGGAACAACAAGATCCTTCCGGACCGGGGCGGTCGCGCGGATGGCCGAGGGCAGCCGTTTGGGGCCGACCCGGGTTTCCGTACAGGTCACGACGATCCGCTCCACCGTATTCTTCAGTTCCCGGACGTTTCCCGGCCATGCGTAATTCAGTATCATCCGCATCGCGTCCGGTGTGAATCGTTTTCTGGATTTCTGATGAACCGTGCAGAGTTCATCCATAAACGTCTCCACAAGCAATGGAATATCGTCCTTGCGATCTTTCAAGCGCGGCAGGCGAATGGGTACAACGTTGATCCTGTAAAAGAGATCTTCGCGGAATCGACCCTCCCTGACCTCCAGATCCAGGTTTCTGTTCGTGGCAAAGATGATTCGCACGTCTGCCTTTCTCGATTCGTTGCTGCCAACGGGTGTATACACCTTTTCCTCCAGAACCCGCAGGAGGTCCACCTGATTCGCCAGTGGAATCTCGCCGACTTCATCGAGGAACAACGTGCCGCCCCCGGCAGCTGCGAAACGTCCCGGCTTGTCCGCGTGAGCCCCTGTAAACGCACCCCTTACGTGGCCGAACAATTCTCGCTCGAACAAAGTCTCGGGGACGGCTCCGCAATTGACCGCTACAAGCGGGCCCTTGTTGCGGCTGCTGCGCTGGTGGACGGCCCTGGCGACAAGCTCCTTGCCCGTGCCCGTATCGCCCATGACCAGTACGGGAACGTCGGTGATCGCCGCCTGCGCCAGCGTGTCGCAGACCCGCTGCATGGCGGCGCTCCGGTTCACGATCTGACCGAAGGCCTCCGTCGAACCCAGCCACGCCCGGAGTTCCTTGTTTTCCGCAACCAGTGCCTGATGTTCCAGGAGGTGTTGCAGGGACAGATGAAGCCGCTTGAGGTCCACCGGTTTCGCAAGGTAGTCATACGCGCCAAGACGCATGGCATCTACAGCTGTGGAGACCTCTCCAAAAGCAGTGATAATGATGACGCCGGTATCAGGGCTGGTTTTCTTCAGCCGCTTCAACAGGGTGATGCCGTCGATTCCCGGCATCTTGAGATCGAGTATCGCGGCGTGGTAAACCCGCGCTTTCAAACGTCCGGCCGCCGCTTCGCCGTCGTAGGCGACGTCGACCGAATACCCGGCGTTCGCCAACGACTCTTTGAGCCCCTCACAGATGTGGTATTCGTCGTCGGCCACGAAGACCCTGATGTCTCTCGCTTTCATTTTACTCCGCCGGTGGCACCACCGGTACCGATCCGCAGGCAGACGAACCGGTCTGCCCGGCAATTGGCATATGAATCCTGAACACGGTACCCTTCCCCGTTTCGCTCTCCACCTCGATGTGACCTCGATGCTGATGGACAATCTGCTGGGCGATGGAGAGACCCAGTCCGGTACCTTCGTCGCGGGTTGTATAGTAATACTCGAAGACTCGATCGATCTCCTCATCCGGAATGCCGCAGCCGGTATCCGAAATCGACAGGCATACCCGGTTGGCATCGGAATCCATGCAGGTTCGCGCGCGCAGGTGCCCGCCGGATTCCATGGCCTGGAAAGCGTTTGCCGTGATGTTCAGGACGGCCTGGCCCAACTGGCTTTCGTCTCCACTCACCGCAGGAAGACCTTCACCGGAATCCAGATGCAGCCGAATACCCCGTTCCCGGGCTTCCGGCGAGACCAGATCGAACACATGCTGAACCACGTCATTCAGGCAGATCCGTCGCAGATCCAGCCTTGGCGTTCTGGAAAACCTCAGGAAATTATGCACGATCCGGTCAAGCCGTTTCATCTCCATCTGGGCGATCTTCAGCCTGCGGTAAACGCGGCTCCGCATCCCCTCATCCACTGCCCGGAGGTCGTCTTCCAGGAGCTGCAACTGGATGTCCACCGCACCCAGTGGATTCCGGACCTCATGCGCGACGGAGGCGGCCAGGCGACCGAGCGCGCTCATCTTGGCAACCTGGTACGTCTCCCACGCCATCCGCTTCAGAGAGGAAACGTCCTGTACAACCAGAACCAGCCCCTGTTTCAATTCGGCTTTCAGGTACGAAGTGGTTACACCCAGTCGACGCACCCCGCCGTCGCCCTGCTGCAACACCAGATCCCTCGGTTCCGGGTAGAGGCGACCACGAAACCCGGCCTCCAGAATCTCCAGAAGTTCAGGGGTTGCGGCAAACAGCTCGTTGGCTACGCGCCCCACCGCCTCCTGTTCGGCCAGTCCCAGCAGTCGAACCGATGCCCCGTTGGCCAACAGGACGCTGCGATTCCGGTCGAACGCAATCACGCCTTCGTTCAAGCCCTCCAGCAACGCGGCGTATTCCGAGACGGATTTCAGCATATCGTCTCCCCCCGAGACTTCAGTTCCATCTAACCTATGCAGCGAACCCACAAAAGGCAAGCCCGATTCTCCTTTTTCCAAACGACATTCGCGCACCGCTTCGAGTACAAATCCTGCCATACGTGCGGGAGGCATTTTCTCTATCTTACGGAAAAATAAAGAAAAAACTTGACAACGCCTAGATCTTGGTTTACTTTTCCAGTGTAATTTTTCTGCCTCCTTCCCACTTATTTACCGCAGATATACAGACGGCTCCTCGCTTCAGGCATCCTTTGCTGGACGAACTTCCTCTGATCCGCCTCCTTTCGTCAGACACGTCCGACCCGTTTCTCCGCTGTCGCCTCCGGCTGTCCGGGTTCGGCCGCAGTCCCTGAGAGACGAGCCGCCTGCATCCCACACGCAGCAACTTCAACAAATTGGATTCGCAAATGGCAACCCAGGCAACCAGGGAAGTCTCCAAAGCGCCGCCGCGTGCAGGTGGCGTGGATATACTGGAACTCCAGAACATGAACATTTCGGAACTCGCGAGGCTGGCCCAGTCCCTCGAGATCCATAGCTACGGAAGCCTGAGAAAACAGGAACTGATTTTCGCAATCATTCAGGCACAGTCCGCCAAAAACGGCCTGATTCTGGCCAAGGGCGTTCTGGAAATCCTGGAAGACGGTTTCGGTTTCCTGAGGTCTCCCAATTACAATTATCTCCCGGGGCCGGATGACATCTATGTTTCACATTCGCAGATCAAACGCTTCAATCTGCGCACGGGAGACACCATTTCCGGTCAGATTCGCCCGCCCAAGAACGACGAGAAGTATTTTGCGCTCATTCGGGTGGAGGCCGTCAACTTCGAAGATCCGGAACTGGCCAAACAGAAAACCCTCTTCGATAACCTCACGCCGTTGCATCCACGGCAACGCATGAAACTGGAATACGATTCAAATGACTTCTCTACTCGAATCATGAATCTGCTGACACCGATCGGCAAGGGCCAGCGCGGCATGATCGTAGCCCCGCCCTTTACGGGCAAAACCATGCTGCTTCAGAAAATAGCCAATGCAATCACCGAGAACCACCCTGAAATCAATCTCATCGTGCTCCTGATCGACGAACGCCCCGAGGAAGTGACCGACATGCTGCGGTCCGTCAACGGAGAAGTCATCAGTTCCACCTTCGACGAACCCCCGTCGCGGCATGTACAGGTGGCGGATATGGTAATCGAAAAAGCCAAGCGTCTGGTGGAACATCAACAGGACGTCGTCATCCTCCTGGACAGCATCACGCGCCTCGCCAGGGCCTATAACAACGTCGTGCCTCATAGCGGCCGCATCCTTACCGGCGGCCTCGACTCCAGCGCCATGCAGTGGCCCAAGCGATTCTTCGGCGCCGCGCGAAACATCGAAGAGGGCGGCAGTCTGACCATCCTGTCCACTGCACTCGTCGAAACCGGAAGCCGTATGGACGAGGTCATTTTCGAAGAATTCAAGGGTACCGGCAACATGGAACTGAAACTGGACCGTCGCCTGAGCAACCGGCGTATCTATCCCGCCATTGACGTAACGCTTTCAGGAACCCGGAAAGAGGAGCTGCTGCTCGATGACAAGGAACTCAACCGGGTCTGGATTCTGCGCCGGCTGCTCAATCAGATGCCTGCCCTGGAAGCCATGGAGTTCCTCAAGGAGAAGATGGCAGGTACCAAAAGCAACGAGGCGTTCCTGGATTCAATGAACAGGCAGTTGTAAACCTCCCTCCAGTAAGAACCGTGAGGATCCGGCAGCCGCCATTGGCTGGTGAATTCTTGCGCTGCAAACCTGTTTTGTATATATTCGGGGATTGATTATGTCGTCGATTCATCCGGATGAAAGGGAAATTGCCACGTGAAACCGAATATTCATCCCGAATACGTGGAAACCACGATCACCTGCGCCTGTGGAAACTCCCTGCAAACGCACGGGACCGTGCCCGGTCTGCGGGTGGACATCTGCTCCAACTGCCATCCGTTCTACACGGGCAAACAGCGACTGGTGGACACCGCGGGCATGGTGGAACGGTACCGGCGCCGTTACAATATAGGTGACGAAGAAGCCGGGGACGTCGCTGAACAGGCTGACGTGAAGGCAGTCGCCGAAGATTAGCCAACCAGAGTTTCGCATATAAGGTGAAACGGCATCGTCCGCCTGCCGGTGGTCGTGCGTACCGCTTCACCTTTTTTGTTGTATTTCCGGCAGGTATCCGGATGCAGCCGTACGTTGGGTTAACTGACAGGGAAGTCGTATGTTCGGTCAACTGAAAGACGTCGAAAACCGGTTCGAGGAGATCCGTGCTGAAATGGCGCGCCCGGACGTCGCGGCAATGCCCGACAGGTTCAGAGAACTCACCATAGAGTATCGTCGTCTCGAAGAAATCGTAAGCCGTTACCGCGAATATCGGCAGGTTGTCACCGGCCTGGAGGAGGCCGGAGAGATCATCCGGGACTCGAGTGACGCCGAACTGGTCGAATTTGCCCGTGAAGAACATGCCGAACTCGAACGGGAGGAGGCCCGGCTTGGAGAGAAACTCCAATTCCTGCTGATCCCGCGGGATCCCAACGACAGCAAGAACACGATCGTGGAGATCCGCGCCGGCGCCGGAGGCGAAGAGGCGGCGCTGTTTGCCGCCGATTTGTACAGGATGTATACCCGTTACTCCGAATCAAAGGGGTGGCGGGCCGAACTGCTCAGCGCCAATCCGACAGGCATCGGCGGATTCAAGGAGGTCATCTTCTCGGTTGGCGGAAGCGACGTCTACGGCAGTCTGAAGTACGAAAGCGGCGTACACCGCGTCCAGCGCATTCCCGAGACCGAGTCCAGCGGGCGCATCCATACCTCCACTTCCACGGTTGCGGTACTGCCCGAAGCGGAGGACGTGGATATCGAAGTCAGTCCCGAAGAAATCAGGGTGGACGTCTATCGGTCCTCGGGACCGGGAGGCCAGAGTGTCAATACCACCGATTCGGCCGTTCGGATTACCCATCTGCCCACCGGGCTGATCGTACAGTGCCAGGACGAGAAGTCCCAGCACAAGAACAAGGCCAAGGCGATGAAGGTCCTTCGCGCGCGGCTCCTCGACCGCGCCCTGCAGGACCAGAAAGACACAACCTCCCGTAGCCGGAGGGCTCAGGTGGGCACGGGCGACCGAAGCGCGAAGATACGCACGTACAATTTTCCCCAGGGACGGGTCACCGACCACCGGATCAAACTCACGCTCCACAAACTCGAAGAGACGCTTGAGGGCGACCTTGACGATTTCATCAGCGCCCTGCGCCTGGCCGACCATACGGAAAAGATAAGAGACGGCGAACGGAATCACAGCGTTCCCACATGATACGACCGGGCCCGGACTGTTAGACGGGCAGGCCATGGCCGAATCCACCTCGCTTCCCACCACCTCCGCCGTCCTCGCCATTCTGGCGCGAAGCCTGGCGGATGCCGGCGTACCGGATCCTCGTGCCGACGCGGAGTGGCTGCTTGCGGCCGTCCTTGAAACCAGCCGTTCCGGTATCTTCGTGAACCCGCGTCGACGACTTACGCCGGTGCAGGTTGAACGGCTTCGGGATTTCGTACAAAAGCGGCGTGCGCGTGTGCCGCTTCAGCATTTGCTTGGCGAAACCGAATTTTTCTCCCTGCCTTTTTACGTCGACCCCGACGCGCTCATTCCCCGTCCGGAAACCGAGATTCTCGTCGAAACGCTTGTCGACCGCCTGCATGCCCATTCCGGTCCGCTTGTACTGGACGTCGGTACGGGTGCCGGTCCCGTCGCCGTAGCGCTTGCGCATACGCTTCCCGGGAGCCGCCTGGTCGCGACCGACGTTTCCCCGAGAGCCCTCCGACTCGCGGCTCGCAATGCCCGTCGCAACGATGTACAACATCGGATTGCCTTCGTTTGCGCGGACCTTCTTTGCGCATTCCGGTCGCGGGCCGTGTTCCACGCCGTCGTTTCAAATCCCCCCTATGTCGCCGCCAGCGATCTGCGTACCCTTCAGCCCGAAGTCCGCTGCTTCGACCCCCCGCTCGCACTCGACGGCGGGCCGGACGGGCTCGCCTTCCACCGTCTGATTATCGCCCGGGCGCCGGACGTCCTGTGCAAGGGCGGGTGGCTTGCTTTGGAAGTCGCCGACGGTACCGCTCCGGACGTATTGGAGCTCCTGGAAAAATCGCCGGAGTTCATCCATGAACGGACCGTTTCCGACCTCACCGGTACCGAACGCGTCCTTCTTGCCAGAAAGCGCGCGTAGCCGACCCCTTCGCTCTGTCCCTGCATGACATCTGCTTGACCCCCAATTTGCCGATCGCTATATTGACTTTCGAAAACGCGCCCGACCGGACCGGAGGAACTTGCGCCGGTGGCGACCCGCTATCCCTGCCCGATGCCAACCCCTTCAGGATTCTTCATGACCGTATCTGACGTCGAGCGTCTCATACCGGAGACTCTGGAACATCCCTATCTCCACTTCTCGAGGGCGGACCTCGAGCGGGTGCGCGCACTCTGCCTCGACGGCTCCCATGCGGACGTGTACGCGCAGACGCGCGAACGGCTGAACGCTCACTTGGATCTCCCGTTCCCAACGCCGCCACCCAGAGAGGCCAGCTACAGGAACGGCGTCTGGGAGGCATACAGCCGCCTTTCCGCCGAGGCGCGGAATCTCGTTGAAGACTACGTGCTGGCGTACGCGGTCGACCAGGATCAGGCCTACTTCGAAAAAGCATGGGAGGGCCTGGCTTCAATGATGAGCTGGCCCTCGTGGGTCCACCCGGTGCACGAATTCATGCTCCTGGATCTGGACGGCAGCCATACCTGCGCCTGTTTCGCCTCCGCTTACGACCTTCTATACGACGCACTTTCCGACAACCAGCGCCGTGAGCTCGAGTTCATGGTCTTTGCGCGCGGCCTGGCGCACTGCATCGGCGGCATGCAGCATCACTTCTGGGCGTCGCGTTACGACAGCAACTGGTGCTCCGTGTGCGTATCCAACATGGGCCTGTGCGCGATGGCCATGCTCGATGCGGGGCACATGCATCTGCGAACGGATGTTCGCCCTCGCGAAGCCATGCTCGGAGTCATACGGGAATGTATTGAACGCATCACGAAATTCTACGATGGCATCCAGAACGACGGTTCCTGGAAGGAGGGTCCGGGGTATTGGAACTACGGCATCGTCACTTCCTTTCCGTTTTCGGACGCGCTGAGACGGATCACCGGCGGACGGATCAGCCTGTACGATCACCCCAAACTCAGGAATACGGTCGAATTTCCAATCAACTGCTTTCTCCCGCCCGACCGCGTGGTCAACTTCGCGGACTGCGGCAAGCATTTTCCGGGCGGCATGGCCTTCCGCAAATTCGCACAGGAATACGGCAACCGGGCGGCCGCGTACTTCGATCGGGTCACCACGGGCCGGCGGCCGTCCATCAAGCTGGCGGAACTCTTCTGGGATGCGTCCGACACCGCACCCGAACTGCCGGCCCCGTCCCATCCATCCGCCTACTTTCCCGATGCCGGATGGTGCGTGATGCGAGGTTCCTGGCATGACCCGGACGCACCCATCATGGCATTGAAAATCGGGGCTACGGTAGAACCCCATGGCCACGCGGACGTCGGGAACTATATCATCCACGCCGGTCAGAGGACCGTCGTACGCGAACTCGGCATCGGCCGCTATGGAGACCCGGGCGAATGGATCTTCAAGGCGACCCACGGTCACAATCTGCCGCTCTTCGACGGACAGGGGCAGCCGGGCGAACGCCGGCTCGTGGGAACCGTGGAAAGGACCGAATTCACGGACACCCACGATTACCTCAGGGCTTCCATCGCAGCCGCTTACGGCATCGACAGTCTCTCGGTTTTCGTCCGGCATTTCCTCTTTCTCCGTCCTGCGCTCTTTCTCGTCATAGACGAGATCGAGGTCACGGACGCGATCCGGATGGAATCCCGCATTCACTTCTCGGACGCGGCTGAAATCTCCGGAGCTTCGGCCACGCTCGCCGACGGAGATACCAATGTAAATGTGCGCCTGTTGGCGCCTTCGGAAGCGACGTTTCACAGGGGCCGGCACGAGGACCTGAAACCGGGTCACGCCGACGCCGAGAGTCTGGACGTCGGATACCTGAAAATCGATACCGTGCTGAAGTCAAGGTCGGCCATGTTCGCCGTCGCATTCGGTATCGACTGCGACCCGGCCGACGTTGAATTGACGCCCGGTACCGGCAGCATCACCGTCTCCCGGCAGAAGCAAACGCTCAGCATTGACACTGCACCGGTCTGAATCAACGACTGCCGCCAACGGAATCCGAAGGCGGTCTCACTCTCGCCGGCTCTATGCGAATAGCCACCTGGAACGTCAACGGTCTGCGCGCCGCGATCAGAAAGGGCTTTGCCAGTCACGTTGAACGGATCGCTCCGGACGTACTCCTCCTCCAGGAAATCCGGACGCTTCCCGAACAACTGCCCGCTGAGTGGAGCCGTCCGCGCGGCTGGTACGTCCACTGGCATCCGGCGGAACGCAAGGGGTATTCCGGGGTTGCGATCTGGTCCCGCCATAAGTTCGAGGTTCTCGGTGCCGGTATCCACGGGTCGGATCCGGAAGGCCGGATCCTCCAGGCGCGGGTACAGGGCATCCGGGTAGTCAACGTTTACCTGCCCTCGGGCTCATCCAGCGAAGATCGCCAGAAAATCAAGGAAGATCTCTGGATGGCCCGGTTTCTGCCGTGGGCGGAGAAATACACGCAGCGGGACGAACCCGTGGTCCTCGGAGGCGACTTCAACATTGCTCATACCGAAAAAGACATTTACTACGCCAGGGGAAACGCGAAAAACTCAGGATTCCTGCCCCACGAAAGGCAGTGGATGACCGACCTGCTGGCTACCGGATGGAACGACCTTGTCCGTCACCATTTCGGAGACGTGCAGGGGCCCTATTCCTGGTGGTCCAATCGCGGTCGCGCCCGCGAACTTGACCGTGGCTGGCGGATTGATTACCTCCTGGGAAACGCCGCCGTCGCCGCACGATTCCGCAAGGCAGCCGTCCACCGCGCGGCCGGACTGACCGTTTCCGACCATGCGCCCGTAAGCATCGACCTCAGCCGCAACTCCCGTTCGATCTGAACGAGTGTCCGGCTTCTGCACGCCACGCGGCCCAACGAAGAGGAGAACTGCCCTTGACCATCCGGACAAACCGCGTCAAACGAAAACTCGCTGACGGCGGCATCGCCTGTGTCGCAAGCGGCTTCACCCATCCCGACGACGTCGACGCCTTCGGCAATACCGGTTTCGACGGCATCTGGCTGGAAGGAGAACACGGACCCGTCAACGCGGCCGACCTCGGCAACCTCACGAGGGCCTGCGACCTGTGGGGGATGACCTCGATCGTCAGGGTCAACCGCAACGATCAGGCCCTGATTTACCGAACGCTGGACCGGGGCGCGCAGGGCATTGTCGTCCCCCACGTCAACACGGCGGCAGAGGCGCGAAACGTCGTCGACGGCGGCAAGTTCGCGCCGCTGGGAAAACGCGGCCTCTTCACCAGCCGCCAGGGTTATGATGTACCCGATTACCTGTTTACCGCAAACGACGAAACCCTGTTGGTCGTGCTCATCGAGGACATCGTCTCGGTGCGCAACCTGGATGCGATCCTCGAGGTGGATCAGATTGACGTCTTCTTCGTCGCCCCGTCGGATCTGGCGGCTTCGATGGGCCATATCGGCAACAACGACCACCCCGACGTTCAACGCGCGGTCGACGAGACCCTGATCCGCACCAGGGACGCGGGACGAACGCCGGGAACCCTCACCACCAGCGACAACGTGGAGAAATACACGGACCTCGGCGCACGATTCCTGTTGACGACCATCGGCCCGTGGATCGCTGCGGGAGCGGCCGATTACCTCGAACGAGCACACGGGTAAAACACTTCCGGCAACGCCGCATCGCCGCCGCTGCCAGGTATCCGGCGCCTCCACGGCGGACTGTCCTGAGTGAAATCTCGGGATATCAATCGCACCAGAAGTCCAACAACCAACGCATAGCGAGAGCGCCATGGAGAGTGATACCCGTCCGGTCCATCCCCCCTCGACCCTCTTCAAACCGAAGGACCTCGACGTCGCCCGCCTGAACATCGAGCGCCACGTCTGGGCGCGACGATTCCTCGAAGATCTGCTTGCGTCGATCGCCGTCATACCTCGTCTGACGAGAGACGATCTGATTCAGTGGATTCCCCGCGAGACGCCCAACAGCGAGCTTTTCACCATGTGCCCGGCCTGCGAGGCGGCCCCCGTCCACGGGCACTACAGCTGGAAACCGGAAAATCCCGATCAACTGATCTGCACGACCTGCAGGACCGTCTATCCCAATTCGGACTACCCGGAAGACGTCGTGTTCAGGACCGACTTTGGCGGAGGACAGGAAATCACGTACTATACGGGCAGACACTGGGACCTCATCGGGTTTCCCTTCGTCTCGTCCTGGACCGCCAACATCCGCGCCCGCAAATGCGAGTATATGGGGCGCATGGCCCGCCAGTGCGCGCTGGCCTACGTGCTGACACGGGAGATCGGTCACGCGGAAAGAACCAGGGATATCCTCCTTCGATTCGCCGAGGTCTATTCCGGGTATATGGTTCACTCCGGCTACGGCGAATTTTCGGACGCGCCGGCCGAGGAGGCCGCGAAAAATATCCTGGATCTGCCCAGGCCGGAACTGGTCGTGCCGCCGAACCGTCCGGACCGGAAGTTGCACGTGGGTTACTGGATGGCGGGGCGCGCCACGGGCGTGGGCATGGAGGGCACCTTCGTCTCCGACGTCACGATCGCCTTTGACCTCACACGCGGCGCAAGAGCCGCCGGCCGTCCCGTGTACACCCCGGAAGCCCGCAGGAAGATCGAACGAGACCTGCTTCTCGAAAGCACGATCCTTTTGCTGGCCGATCCGAACTTCAACAACAAGAGCGCGACCAACCGCTCCGCCGCGGGCATCGTCGGCCTTTGTCTCGACGATCCGAATCTGGTCCGCTTCGGCCTGGACGGGTTCAATCATTTCGTCTACAACTGGTTCCTGGAAGACGGCATGAGTTCCGAATCTCCGGGTTACGGATTCATGACGCTCAATGGAATCCGACACTTCGCGGACGCCGCGCATGGCTACTCCCTGTCAGCCGATTCGGGCGCCCCGGAAGCCGGCCCGCGGGAACTGGACATCTACGGCGACAGCCGGTACAGGGCGGTACTGGAGGGATACGTCAAGAGCCCGATGCCCGATCTCGGGTATGGCGTCATCGCCGACGACGTAACCGCCTGCAGGATGTCCGCGGACATTGCCGATATCATCGCCGCCCGCTACGGCGACGCGAACCACGTCGCCCTGCTCGCCGAACTGTGCGAATTCGATCTGGAGAATCACGGCGGAGAGTACGCCCTCTTCCATCGCGACCCGGACCTGAAAGCCGATCCGTCTTCTCCGCTGATCCTTACGGATCGGTTCTTTCCAACACTGCGAATCGGCCTGCTTCGCACCGGCGAACACGGACGGACGAGTACCGCGCTGCTCAGCGCCTCGGACTGGGGCGGACATCACCACGAAGACAGTCTGAATCTTGTCTACTGGAAAGACGGACATGAAGCCCTGACCGATCTCGGTTACCTCTGGGATCGGCCGGACAAACACAATACCGTTCGCACCATCGCGCACAACACCGTGGTCGTCGACGAGCAGGACCAGAAACGCGAGGGACGCGGCGGCAGCCTCCACCTGTTCGACAGTACCGGTTGGGTAAAGGTCGCCGAAGTATCATCCAGCGCCTACGACGTCGACACGTATCGCCGCCTGTGCGCGGTAATCGACCACGGCGGCACAGGCAGCTACCTGATCGACTGCTTCAGGGTGACCGGCGGCCGCGTTCACGACTATCTGTTCCATGGACCGGCGGCAGAGGGGGTACCGCGGAACCTGGACCTCCACCCGAGCGGGGCCGAATGGTGGGATCTGACGGATCTGGCCGCCGCCCGCGCAGAGAGTGCATGGTCGATCCACTTTGACCTGGACGGGCGGCGGTTCACCGCACATGCCCTGCCGGCTGACGGCGAGCAGGTGCTGATCGGAACGGGTTGGGGTGAAAGGGGCACCGGCTCACGCGACAACGTCCGGACCGGTGAAACCGTTCCGTATGTGGTCCGCCGCCGCACCGGCAGTCCCGCCTGCAGCGTCTTTCTCAGCCTGTTCGACGTGAGTCCGCGTTCCCGTACGTTCGTTGCGGCAGTGGAGCGGCTTGCGCCCGTATCGGGAGACGCCGCGGGCGTTGTCGTTACCCGGGAATCGGGCACGGACGTCGTGGTGGTCTCCCCCCAGGGTCAAACCGCCGTTTTCGACACACCCGGAGGAACCCTTGAAACGAACGGCCGGGTTTGCGTTTTTTCCCTGGCGCCGGACGGGCGACCGGCGTCTGCCTATCTGCTTGGCGGCGCAATGGCCAGACTGGACGATCACGTGCTGGAACTGGAAACGCCGATGGCCGGCGGATCGATCCTGGACGTGAAGACGGACAATTCCAGCAGCTTCTACAGGATCGACGGGTTGCCTTCCCATGAGAATCTGATCGGGAACACGCTGCTGGTCCGGGGTGGCGCCTATGACACGGGATATCCCATTCGGCATATTGAGTGCGACGGCGAGTCGGCCTGCGTCTACACCAAATGCGGCGGGCTCGGATATGACGCCATTCCCGCCGAGCGGTGGAAAATCGTCTTCAGCGTGCACACCGGGCCTGTAGCAGTCCGTTGATAAAGTCGCTCTGCAGGCGAGGCTTGGTGTCCCGTCCCGGAAATATGTCACCATTCATCCGCCGATTCATCCCGTCTGGCGGCGTTGCCTTCGCTCGGAGACCGTAAGCAGGTCGCCTTGCTCAGGCGCCTTGCCAGTCGGGCGACTCGGCGGCCGAATTTCGGCGATCTATTTCCGGGGCGGAACACGTGCCATTGTGGTCGAAGACAAGGCGCGCGACCGAGTCCCATCCTGCGATTCGGCGAGGGAGCGCAACGCAGTATTTCGACCGCAAGGGCCGGCCGTAGCCCGGATGGACTTTTTCAACGGACTGTTAGCTAGTGATTGACAAACACGCTTGTTTTTGTTAGGTTGGAAAGTCTTATCCCAATCTGGAAACTGCAGTTTCGCGCGGTACACCCACGGCCCGCACACGTCCATTCCAAATCCCAATGCTAGATCGGATTCTTCAGCCCGTACAGCCCCAGATCGAGCGTTTCGAGAGGCGATTCACGGAGACGCTCGCCTCCGATGTCAATCTGGTTCAGGCCATGGGCAGCCACATTCTCACGACCAAGGGCAAGATCATTCGTCCGGCCCTCTCGCTGTTGACCGCGCAGGCCGTCGGGCAGTGTTCCGACAGGGTGGTGGATGCGGCTGCCGGCATCGAAATCATCCACACGGCAACATTGATCCACGATGACGTCATCGACCTCGCCGACAAGCGCCGGGGCGCGGAGGTCCTCAATCTGAGGTGGGGCAACAAGGCCGCCGTACTGATGGGAGATTTTCTTCTGGCCAGGGCTTTGCAACTGCTGGTCGGCCTGGATTCCATGGACGTGATGCGAGCCGCGACGCGAGCCGTGAGCCGGATGATCGAAGGCGAGATCCTCGAGGTGGAAAGTGGAAACGACGCGGAGGCCGCGCGCTACTTCAAGATGATCGACAAGAAGACCGCGTCGCTGATGGCCCTTTCCTGCGAGGTTGGCGCCATTCTGGGGGGCGGGACACCCGAACAGGTCTCACGGATGTCCACGTTCGGACAGGAAGTGGGAATCGCCTTCCAGATTACCGACGATCTCCTGGACTTCATCGGCGACGAAGCGTCTCTCGGCAAACCGGTCGGGACCGACGTGCGCGAGAGAAAACTGACGTTGCCGCTGATTCGCGCGATTGCCAATTGTCCCAACGGCGATGCCGAGAAGATCCAGACAAAGGTGCAAAACGGCATACAGTCCGATGCCGAGCTCCAGGAAGTCTTCCGCTTCGTCAGGCGTTACGACGGTATCAAGGCCGCCCGCCGGGAAGCGCGGGAATACGCGTCCTCCGGCCTGAAGAGCCTGGCGAAACTGAAATCGTCGGAAGCGCGGAACGCCCTGGAACTCGCCGTGCGACACGTGGTCGACCGGCAGAAGTAGATCGTCGTGCCCAGGGGAACGACGTTGCAGGCCGACGCCATCCCGTAACCGGAGCCGAAGCGTTTACAGGAGTCAAGATTCAATAATGAAAAAAGACAACGTCCGCATCCTGATCATCCTCGCGACAATACTGCTGGCCGTCTATTACCTTTTCCCCACGTACCGGTACTATTTCGACCCGCCTTCGGATCCAGACAGACTCGAAGCCGTCAAACGGGAAGCCGTCAACCTGGGGCTGGATCTCCAGGGAGGAATCCATCTGGTCCTCGAAGTGGATCCAACCGGACTTTCCGAAGACGAACGGGCGGACGTCGTCGATCGCGTCAAGGAGATCATCACCAACCGGGTCGATCAGTTCGGTGTGGCCGAACCGATTATTCACCGGGAGGGCGAATGGCGTATCGTGGTCGAACTGCCCGGTGTTCAGGACGTGGAGCGGGCCAAGAACCTCATCCAGACCCAGGCCCGGCTCGAGTTCAAGATTCTGGCTCCGGTACTCGACCGCTCCCGGCTTGTCGACCGAATCGAGTCGCGTCTGGCCGCACGGGCTCCGGAAGACTCGACGCGAAAGGACGCCGCCGGCCTCTTCGAGGAAGAGGCCGATGACGAGAGACCGTCGATCAAACGGTATGTTCTCGCGCTTGGTGAGGACATGGTTGTACCGGCAGACCGGATTCAGACCGTAAAGGCCCTTCTGTTCGAAGATCCGGAGATCCGGGATCTCATTCCGGACGATACCCAGTTCCTCTGGGGAAACGAGGTGGAGGAATTCGGCGATGGTCAGAGGTACCGCCGGCTGTACTACCTGTATAAACGTATCGAAATGACCGGCGAAATCGTCCAGGACGCCAAGGTGACCAAGGGTCAGAGTTTTGAAAATGCGGGCCAGCCCATCATCAATTTCACCACCACGAACGACGGCATCAAACTCTTCTCCCGGGTAACCGGCGCCCACCTCGAAGAACGCATGGCCATCATTCTCGATGACCAGGTGTACTCGGCGCCTACGATTCGGGCGAAAATCCGCGACGGGCGCTCCATCATCGAAGGCAGCGGAGACCTGGAGGAAGCAAAGGACCTCGCCATCGTGCTGCGGGCGGGCGCCCTTCCGGCCAACGCGCCGATTGTCGAAGACCGAACGGTAGGTCCTTCGCTCGGACGGGACTCAATCGAGCAGGGTCGGAAGGCTGCCCTGATCGGCCTGGCCGTTGTTATGGTATTCATGATTCTTTATTACGGCCTCTCCGGGATCGTCGCCAATTTTGCGCTGTTCCTGAATCTCGTGTTCGTGATGGCGGTCCTCGCCGGTTTCGGCGGCACGCTCACCCTGCCCGGAATCGCCGGTATCATCCTGACTATCGGTATGGCAGTCGACGCCAACGTGCTGATCTTCGAGCGTATCCGCGAAGAGTTGCGTAACGGCAAGACCGTCCGCGTCGCGGTGGAAGACGGGTACGGCAGAGCCCTGCTCACCATTGTCGACGCCAACATTACCACGATCATCACCGCCGTCGTACTCTACCAGTTCGGTACGGGGCCCATCCGGGGCTTCGCGCTGACGCTCATGGTGGGTATCCTCTGCAGCATGTTCACCGCATTGTTCGTCACCCGTACCCTCTTCAACATCGCAATCAATCGCTGGCAGCTCACCTCCATCAGCATCGGCAGACTGACCGTATTCCGCCGGCCATCGTTCGACTTCCTCAGTCTGCGCAAGGCGGCGTTCGTACTGTCAACGTTTCTGATCCTGATTGGCCTGGGCTCCACGATTACGAAGGGCGGCTACAACCTCGGCATCGACTTCGCCGGTGGCACGCTGCTTGAATTGCACTTCAATCCCCCTGTAGAGGTCGCCAACCTGAGGGATGCCCTTCAGGACGTGGACGTCAAGGGTGAAAGACGCGACCTCAGACACAGCGAGATCAAGGTCTTCGGTCCGGCTTCCGACATACTTATTCGCGTCGAGGAGGAAGCGGAAGGGACGGTCACCGCTGACGCCATTAAGAACACGCTCAAATCGGAATTTGCGTACAGCATTCCCGATCCGACGCAGTGGCTGCGGCGACAGGAGGCGGTTGGGCCCAAGATCGGCAGCGAACTCAAACAGAACGCGGTCAATGCCATCCTGGTCTCTCTGATACTGATCGTCCTTTACATCTGGTGGCGCTTCAAGCAGATCCAGTTCGGTATCGCCGCGGTGGTGGCGCTTTTCCACGACGTTCTGATCACCCTGGGCGTCTTTTCCCTGATGGATAAGGAGATATCGCTCGCCATTGTGGCAGCGTTGCTAACGATCGTCGGGTACTCACTGAACGACACCATTGTGGTCTACGACCGTATTCGGGAGAATCGAAAGCTCTATCGACGAGACAGTTCGATGGAGGTCATCAACCGGAGTATCAACGAAAGCCTGAATCGTACGGTACTCACCTCCGGCACAACGCTGCTCGTTGTCCTGGGCCTGCTGCTCCTTGGCGGGGAGGTCATTCGTGACTTTGCCTTTGCTCTGATGATCGGGGTCATCGTCGGAACCTACTCCTCTTCGTTCGTGGCAAGTCCGCTGGTGCTGGTCTGGCAGAATGCCCTGGATCGCCGGAAAGAGGCCGCGGGCTCCGCCGCCCGCCGCGCGAGAGCATAGACTGGAAGTCCGGATCGGAAAACAAAGCCCGGCGATGATATCGCCGGGCTTTTTGTAATCCGTCCTGGTCGGGTCACACTGGCAGATTGAGCGCGGACCGGGTGGTTCATTCAGAATTGATATGCCCGTTTTGCGTTTTCACGTTCCTGCTTCTTCAATCCGGGACGCCTGACCACCGCCGCCGTGTGGTCCGGACAGGGAGACGTCGGTTCGGAACCGGGCACAAACACTTCTTCAAGGCGATTCGGACAATACATGGACGCCACCTCAAACGTATCGCCGCATACCTCCAATTGGGCGACGCCCGGAGGCAGTTCGAATTCCTCTTTGGGCAATCCGAGTGTCTGATGTGCTTTCTTCATGAATTTCGCCCAAACCGGAAGCGCAACGGCAGCACCCGACATCCTGCTTCCCAGGGAGACCCGATAGTCGTCGAATCCTACCCATACGCCGGCCACGATCTGCGGCGTGAAACCTACGAACCACGCGTCCGCGAAGTTCTGGGTGGTTCCCGTTTTGCCCGCCGCCGGTCGCCGAAACCCGTAGTACGATCGCGCGCCCGTACCGGTGCCGCGCCAGACACCTTTGGAGGTCTGCTTATACATGTCCATTACGGACCGGAGCATACTCGTTGCCACGGCGGCCGCTTCCGCGCTCAGTGCCTCCTGCTCTCTACCCTGAACCCGGCTCTCGATAACGTTTCCATCTTTGTCCGTGATCTTCAGGATGGCAACCGGCTCCACGCGGATACCTCCGTTGGGGAACGTGCCGTAGGCGGCCGCCAGGTCGATCAGTTTAACTTCACTCGTACCCATGCCGAGGGATTTCACGGCCCGGATCCTGCTCGTAATTCCCATTCGCCGGGCCTGTCGCACGGCGGAGCGGGGGCCGATGTCTTCCAGAATCTTCGTGGTTACCACGTTCCGCGACATGGCCAGACCTTCACGCATCGTCATCCAGCCCAGGAACTTTCGATCGTAGTTCTGCGGTCGCCACAGGCTGCCGTCGAACATCTCTACGGTAACTGCCGTGTCGGGATACCGGCGCGTGGGCGGGATCTTCTGCGCAACCGCCGACGCGTATATGATTGGCTTGAAGGCCGATCCAGGCTGGCGCAGCGCCTGAACCGCCCGGTTGAACTTGGTCTCGGTGAAGTCGCGACCGCCCACCATGGCGAGAATGTGTCCCGTGCGGGTGTCCATGGCAACCAGGGCGCCCTGAACCACGGAAGCCCTGAGGGAGTCTTCCAGCGTATGGATACCAGCCCAGAACGCCGTATCCGGTCTGCTCCGCCGTCGTCTGGCATCCACCCGCTTCTGCACGACTTCCAGATGGTCCAGCAGGGTCTTCTCCGCAATGGACTGGATTCGGCTGTCCACGGTCGAATAGACTGAAGCGCCGTCCTTGTAGAGGAGATTCCAGCCGTAATTCTTCTCCAGATATCGTCGGATGTACTCCGTGAAATAAGGCGCTTCGCCGATCTCTTCAACCCTGGTATCTTTCAGTACGATGGGTCGCTGCACAGCGGAAAGAAACTTCGCCTGGCTGATCTGACCCGTATTTCGCATTAAACGAAGGACCAGGTCGCGCCTGTCTCTCGCCCGTCGGGGATGGTTGATTGGTGAATAGAAATAGGGTCCTCTCAGCAGACCGACCAGCAGCGCGCACTCCTCCAGCGCCAACTCACCCGCGTTTTTGCCGAAAAACCGCTCCGCAGCGGACTGAAGACCGTAAGCGCCATTGCCGAACAGCACCTTATTGAAATAGATCTCGACGATTTCACGTTTCGTGTACGTCCGCTCGAGCAGCACGGCCGTCAACTGCTCCTTCACCTTTCGCGTCCAGGTCTGCTTCCGGTCCAGAAACAGATTGCGGGCAAGTTGTTGCGTAATCGTGCTGGCGCCGTGCCCCTTGAGACTTCCCTCCTGCGTCAGGTTACGCAAGACGGCGCGGAAAATATCGGGAAGGCTCACGCCCCAATGCCGCCAGAAGAGCTGGTCCTCCGTTGCGGTCAGTGCCGATATTGCGGCCTCCGGTATCTCGCTGTACGATATGGGCACACGATTCTCCACCCAGAACCGCTTCAGCACCGCTCCATCGGTGGAAATGATGCTGGTGGTGCGCGCCGGCTCCACCTCTTCCAGTTGCGTAAAGGAAGGCAGTTCATCCTTGAAACGAAGCACCACGCCTCCCGCGACGCCGGCGTAAACCAGCACGCAAATACCGCAATAGAGCAAAACGCGCCGCGAGTAGTATCTCAACACCTTGCCGATCCTGAATCTCATCGAATATCACCTGACCGGGTCGATTCGCCGGTGGCGAACCGTTGCTGCTCCGTGACTCGGAATCACACCGTGATGTGTTAAGGACATGCCATTTGGGTCTGTGGTCGGGCCCATCATGGCATGACAGCGGCGAGATTCTCGTTCAACCTGCCCAGCGCACTCGAAACCTCTGCGTGACGTACCCTTTCCCTGTCAATCACCTCGGAGGGCGCGTTGTCCAGGAAACCTGAGTTCCCGAGTTTCCTGTCAAGCCCGCCGAGCAGTTTCTCCAGCTTTTCGATCTCCTTCTGCAGACGCCGGCGCTCGACTTCCAGATCGATGAGACCCTGTAAGGGCACAAAGATCTCCACGTCCTTCAACACGGCGCTGGCAGAAGCCGCAGGCCTGACGACGTCCGCGCCGATACGAAGATCCGCAACCCTGGCCAGCGTTCGGAGATCAACCTCGAAACGGGTCAGGACGTCTCCGACTTCGTGCGAACTCACCTTCAGGAGGAGGTCCGCGCGCCTGCCGGGCGGCACCCGCATCGTGCCCCGTATATTCCGTACTGCACCCACGACCGCCTGCAGGAGTGCCATCTCGCGCTCCGCCGTTTCGTCGAATCGGCCCGGGTCCGCCTCTGGCCACTTTGCGACAATCAGCGCCGCTCCCGTATGTGGAAGTTGCTGCCACAGCGCTTCGGAGATGAACGGCGCCATTGGATGCAACAGCCGCAGCGATCCCTCCAGTACGTGGACGAGGTTGCGCCGCGTCATCGCTGCCGCTTCCGGAGCGCCTGCGCTCAGCCGGACCTTCGCGATCTCAAGATACCAGTCGCAATACGCATTCCACACGAATTCGTAGAGCATCCTGCATGCTTCGTCAAAACGATAGGCCTCCAGAGACGCCGTCACCGCATGCACCGTGCGGTTGTACTGGCTGAGAATCCACCGGTCCGCGGCGTCTTCGGCAAGCGGCGGCGGCATGTCCGCGAGGTCGTATCCTTCCAGGTTCATCTGAACGAACCTCGCCGCGTTCCAGACCTTGTTGCAGAAATTCCTGCAGGACTCCGTTATGGGTGATTCCTGCAAGCGGTTATCCACGACGTCGGCGTCGAAACGAATGTCCTGCGAACTGCCGCACTGGTAGAGCAGGGACAGACGCGTCGCGTCGGCGCCGTATCGCTCGATCAGTTCCCTGGGATCGATTCCGGTACCCAGCGACTTGCTCATTCGCTTGCCGTCACGGGTCTGGACGGTCGGATGCACCAGAACCGTACCAAAAGGGATCTCATCCACGAACTCGACGGCCGTCATGATCATCCGCGCCACCCACAGGTAGAGGATATCCCTGCCGGTAATCATCAGGTCGGTCGGATGGAACTCCTTCAGATCTTCAGCCGGCTCCGGCCATCCGAGGGTGGCGAAGGGCCATAGGGCCGAAGAGAACCAGGTATCGAGAACGTCGGGATCCTGCACAAGGTTTCGGCCGCCGCACGCGTCACAGGCTGCGGGCGCATCCACACGAACCAGCATCTCCCCGCAATCCTCGCAGGTCCACACCGGAATTCGGTGTCCCCACCAGATCTGACGGGAGATGCACCAGTCCTGGATGTTCTCGAGCCAATCGATCGAATACGCCCGGAATCGATCCGGCACGTACCTGATCTCCTGTTCTTTCAGGGTGGGCAGCGCCTGTTTCGCCAGGGACTTCATGGCCAGAAACCACTGGTCCATCGGCAGCGGCTCGATGGAGGTGCCACATTTGTCGTGGTGAGGCACCATGTGCCGGTACTCCTCGATTCGCTCGAGAAGACCTGACTCCTTCAGGTCCGAAATCACCGCTTTTCGGCAGGCGAACCGGTCCATACCACTGTATGTACCGGCTTCCCCGGTCATCTCTCCGCCGAATCCGATTACCTGTATCTCCGGCAACCCATGTCGCAATCCGATCTCGTAGTCATTTGGATCGTGCGCGGGGGTCACCTTTACAGCTCCGCTGCCCATCTCCGGATCCGCATAGCTGTCGGCAACGATCGGGACCGGGCGTTCCATCAGCGGCAACATGACGCGTCCGCCGACTGCACGCTGCCAGCGCCGGTCATCGGGATGAACCGCCACACCTGTGTCGCCCAGCATCGTTTCCGGGCGCGTCGTTGCAACCACCACGTCGGGCCGGCCTTCCAGGCCCGGATATCGAATATGCCATAGATGTCCCTCGTTCTCCCGATCCTCCACCTCGAGGTCGGAGATAACGGTGCCGCACCTTGGACACCAGTTGACCATACGCTTGCCGCGGTAGATCCATCCCCGCTCATAGAACTTCACAAAAGCGAACAGAACCGCGCGGGCGTAGCCGCTTTCCATTGTGTACCGTTCACGGCCCCAGTCATAGCTGCAACCCATTTCCCGGAGCTGGTTTAAAATCGTTCCTCCGTATTCCTGTTTCCAGGCCACGATACGCTTTAACATCTCGTCCCGGCCAATGTCGTGGCGACCCTTTCCTTCTTCCTCGAACAACTGCTGTTCCACCTTCATCTGGGTTGCGATTCCGGCGTGGTCGGTGCCCGGCAGGCAGAGCGTTCGATGCCCCTGCATGCGCTTCCATCGCACCACTGCATCATGGATCGCATGCTGAAGCGCATGCCCCATGTGGAGTTCTCCCGTGACGTTAGGCGGGGGAATCGTGACAGAAAACGGCTTACCCCCAGACCGGTATTCCGGCTTGAAATAGCCCTTTTCCTCCCAGAAGGCGTACCAGGTCCTTTCGACAGACCCCGGATCGTATTTTTTTTCGAACACGGCCTGCTCTCGCATTCGTCTAACCCGTTCCTTTACCAGATGAAGTTTGCCCGGATTGTGTTTTCGGATACCGCCCGCCGCCGGCGGGTTCTCAACTGCCGTAGGACGCCGACGGCGCTTCCGCGGCCAACAGCCGATTCAGAAAGTCCAGTGACTTGACCTGGCCGCGGTTTTCAATGTGGCGCCACAGGAAGCCGCGCAGCACGCGACGCGCTTCGCCGGTATCAACCCCCCGGAATCCCCTGTCGTCGATCCGGTCCGCATGCGCCGTCTGAAGGTGTTCCAGGTATCTGATGGTTGCCAGTTTCACTTCAATGCCTCCGCGATCGCAACGGCTGCAGACCGTGCCGCCTCGCCCTGCGTCGAAGCAGGCTTTGTCGCCGGTTATTCGCGTGCCGCACGCGACACAGCCGCTCAGATGAGGACGATATCCAAGCATCGCCGCCGCCTTCAGCTGAAAGTACCAGAGCGGCAATTCAACCGCTTCTTCCTCGACGGTTTCCATCCATCGCAGCGAGTCCAGGGTGACGCTGCACAGGAGTGAGTTCGGATCCTCTTCCGGCGTCAGACGATCCAGCAGATCACAAACGGCGCTTGCGTAAGCGAGGCGCCGGTAAACCCGTTTCAGGCCCTCAAAGGCATACAGAATATCACCCTCGCCAAGCGTCTGCAGGTCTCTGTTTTCCCGGCTGTAATAGACATACGCTCCCCACGTGATCGGTTCCACGCTGGCGCCGAACTTACTCCTGGGACGACGGGCGCCCCTGGCCACAACCTTCACCTTGCCGGCGCTCCGGGTATAGATGACCACCACCTTGCTGCTCTCGCTCATCCGGTACCCGCGTAGAACCAGCCCTTCGGTCTTCGAAATCATTTTTCGGTTACCGACGTCGGATCCGGTGTGCCCGGGTAGACCATATAGACCGTCTCGTTCTCTTTGACCATGCCGTACCGCTCCCGTGCGATTCTCTCAATGATCGCCAGGTCGTTCTTCAGCATTTCGACCTCGGCCTCCAACTTCACGTTTTCCGCGCTTTCGGTTTCATTCTCTCGACGCATCGCCTCGATCTGCCTGCTCCGCTCCCGAATCTGCAGATAACCGCTGTCTCCGGCGAAAAACAGATAGACGAACCACAGGGCCGGAAGCATCCACAGAAATCGATACATCCGCCTGCGCGGTGCAATCAGAAAATCCCGTTTTACCCGATAGAATCTCATTCCGGTAACCCCGATGCAAAACTGCGCCGCCGAAGTATACGCGGCGAAGTAACGGTGTGCGGGCGGAAGCCCCGCCATTCTCAAAGAACCACCAGATCGTCCCGGTGAACCACCTCTCCTCCGGCTTCCACGTCCAGAATTGAAACCACCTCGCCGGTCGACTTGCCCAATATCCGCTGTACGTCGTCCGAACCGTACTTGACCACGCCGCGTGCGACCTCCAACCGGCGCCGGTCCTCAACGGCGATCAATTCACCGGCCTCGAAGGCGCCTTCCACTTTCAGTATTCCCGATGGCAAGAGACTCTTGCCCCGTTTAACGATTGCCTCCACTGCGCCGTCGTCGACGATCACGGCGCCGTTGCGACGGGAATTGGCAATCCAGAGCTTGCGGCCGGGCAGCCTTTCCCTCGCGGCAAGGAACAGCGTTCCCGCAGGCGCACCGGCGAGGATCCGGCTCAGTCCGATCTTGTGCCCGTTTGCGATTACCGCCAGCCTGCCTCCCCGCGTCACACTCTGCGCCGCCTCCAGTTTTGAACGCATTCCACCCAGGCTCACGCGGCTGCCGGCTCTTCCCGCCCACTCGAACATTTCGGGGCGTATCTCCTCAACCCGCGTGATGAGGCGCGCGTCGGTACGGCGGTCCGGATCTTCAGAGAAAAACCCGTCGACGTCGGTCAGGATAACGAGAAGGTCGGCGTCGATCAGATGCGCCGCCAGCGCCGAAAGGCGGTCGTTGTCGCCAACCGAGAGCTGGAGTTCCTCAACGGCGACGCTGTCGTTCTCGTTCAGCACCGGAACGGCGCCGAACCGGAACAGCGAATCCAGCGTATTCCTCGCGTTGACGTAACGGCGCCGGTTGTCCAGATCATCGGCGGTCAGGAGGACCTGCCCGACCGGGAGGTTATGCGCTCTGAACGCGAGCTTGTAAGCGTTCATCAACAACCCCTGCCCGACGGCCGCGGTCGCCTGTAACGCCGACAGCCGCCGCGGCCTCTCCTCCAGGCCCAACCGCCCCATTCCGGCTCCGACCGCGCCGGACGACACGACGGCAACCTGTATTCCCGTGCGCCGCAGTTCGGCCACGTCTGCAGCCAGGCGCTCAATCAACCCGGTATTCAGGCCCTGGTCCCTTTTCGTGACCAGGCGTGTGCCCAGCTTCAGCACGACACGACGAACCCCTTCGAACAACGCCTTTCGTTCGGGACAGATCCGGTTCGGATTGGAACAACGCGCCATTCCGTCCCCTGCACGGATCTCTCGCGACCCGTTCGTCAACTTGCGATCCATTACAGATCCACCCTTACCCGGGGGCGCACGCAGACGCCCCGCCCGGCCAGGTATGCCTTTACCTGTGGAATGCTATAGTGGCGATAGTGAAAAATAGACGCAGCAAGCGCCGCGCTGGCCCTGCCTTCCTGAAGCACCTGATACATGTGCTCAGGTCCGCCCGAGCCCCCCGATGCCACAATCGGCACGTCCACAAGTTCCGCCACAGCGCGGTTCAGCTCGATGTCGTACCCCTCTCGCGTTCCGTCGGCGTCGATGCTGTTCAAAACCAGCTCTCCCGCGCCTCTGTCGACCAGTTCCACCGCCCACTCCAGGGCGTCCCTTCCCGTGGTCGTCCTGCCGCCGTCGATCATGACGTTCCACCGGGGTTTCCCTGCCGGGTCGCCGCATCGAACGACGTCGATGGATCCGACGATCGCCTGTGCGCCGAAACGCGCCGCGCCCCGGGTAATCAGATCCGGTGAACGAATCGCGGCTGAATTGATGGATGCCTTTTCGGCGCCGCCCTCGATGATCGTGCAGATGTCGTCAAATGTCCGCACGCCGCCGCCCACCGTAAACGGGATAAACACCTGTTCCGATACCTGACGCACGAGATCGGCGACGATATCCCGCTTTTCCGCTGACGCCGTGATATCGTAAAAGACGAGTTCGTCGGCGCCCTCCTCGTCGTATCGGCGCGCCAGTTCAACAGGGTCTCCGGCGTCGCGGTCGGCCGAGAACTTCACCCCGCGCACGTTCCGGCCGTTCTTGACGTCCAGACAGGGAATGATGCGTTTCGCTAACATACCCGCTCCGCGAAATTCTTCAGGATACGCAGTCCCAGATCCTGGCTCTTCTCGGGGTGAAACTGAATGCCGTAGGTTGACCCCCGGCCCGCGATCGACGTGTAATCGAGCGCGTATTCGGTGGTTGCCACGCAATCGGTTTCCACTTCAGCATCAACATAGTATGAATGTACGAAATAAAAAAATGCTTCATCGGGTATGTCCGCAAGAAGCGGCGTTTGCTTCTGAATTCGAATCTGGTTCCATCCGATCTGAGGCACCCGCACCCCGTCCGGAAACCGACGCACGGATCCGGGCAGCACGCCAAATCCGCGGTGGCGGCCCATCTCGCTGCTCTCGGCAAACAGGAGCTGAAGACCGACGCAGATCCCGAGGAACGGCCGACCGCTGGAAATCGAATGCATCAGAGGTTCCACCAGTCCCGCCGCTTTCAGATTGACCATCGCGTCTCCGAAGGCGCCGACGCCGGGCAATACGACGCGGTCGGCACGGTCCACGTCTTCGGGACGACTCGTAATCGCCGCGGCGTGTCCGACGCGTTCAAACCCCTTTTGAACGCTGCGCAGATTACCCATGCCACAGTCTACAATCACAATCATTACGACCTCCGGCCGGAAGACCCTGCACGACGCTCTGTTTCGGCGACTGCATCGCTAACAGTCCGTTGGTAAAGTCGCTCTGCAGGCGAGGTCGGATGGACTTTTTCAACGGGCTGCTAGGCTCCCAGCTCCTCGGACCGCCGGGTCGCGGCTTCCACCGCCTTCATCAGCGCGGCGCGGTATCCCCCCTGTTCCAACGCCTGCAATCCGGCGATGGTCGTACCGCCCGCGGACGTTACCCGGTCTTTCAACACCGCCGGGTGCTCCCCGCTATCGATGACCATCTTTGCACCGCCCAAAACCGTTTCCGCGGCCAGCTTGAGCGCAATGGGTCTGGGTATTCCCATCCTGACGCCGCCGTCGGCCAGCGCATCGATCATCACGTACACAAAGGCAGGACCGCTGCCGGAAAGCCCGGTAACCGCATCCATCTGTGCTTCACCCAGGCGGACGGACGCGCCGACCGACTCCAGAATCGCCTCGGCTGCAGCCAAATGCGCTTCCCGTGCAAAACGGCCCGGGCAGATCGCCGTGACGGACGCGCGGATCTGCGCGAGAATATTCGGCATCGCCCTCACAACCGGGATCCGTCCACCCAGAACTTCCTCAATCGCCCCGGTCCGTACGCCGCCCATAATTGAGATCACCAGTTGCCGTCCGGTAAGCGACGTCGCCAGCGGTGTAAGGACCGACGCCCATACCTGGGGCTTCAGTCCAAGCACCACCACGTCCTGTTCGGCGGCGACCGAGGTGGCGTCGCGGACGGTTTTGACGCCCAGCGTGCGCCGATGCGATTCCAGCAAGTCATCGTCGATATCCACCGCGGTCATCCGTTCCGGCGGCAGGGCGCCGGATTGCACCAGCCCCGCGATCAACGCGCCGCCCATATTCCCGGCGCCGATGACAGCAACGTGCTTGTCCCTTATTTCATACATACCATGCGTTCCGGTCCGGAGTTCTGTTCCATGACCCGGTCTCCACAATGAGCGGGTTCGCTGTCAGACAAAGGTCAGCCAGCCGTGCCGGTCGTCCGTCTCGCCCGATACAACGCCGAAGTAAGCGTCCTGCAGAGCCTTGGTGATGGGTCCACGGGTCCCTTCACCGACTGGAATGTGATCGATTCGGGCGATCGGCGTGACTTCAGCCGCGCTGCCTGTAAAGAAGACTTCGTCGGCGATGTACAGCGACTCCCTGGGTATGGCGCGCTGTGTTACCGCGTAGCCAAGATCGCGCGCCAGCGTAATCACCGAGTGACGGGTAATTCCCGGCAGAATCGACGATCCGGTGGAGGGGGTGTAAATCGCGCCGTTCTTCACCATGAAGATATTCTCTCCGCTCGCTTCGCTCACGTGGCCCTGCGCATCCAGAGCGATTCCCTCCACGTATCCATCGGCGAGCGCCTCCAGCTTGATCAACTGCGAGTTCATGTAGTTGGCGCCGACCTTTGCCAGTGAGGGCATGGTGTTGGGCGCCAGCCGGTTCCACGACGAAAAACGGACCTCGGCCCCCTTTTCCAGCGCCTCCTCGCCCAGATAGGCGCCCCATTCCCAGACCGCGATAACGACTTCCACGGGGCAGGACGAGGGATCCACACCCAGGCTGCCGTATCCTCGAAAGATCACGGGACGTACGTAACATCCCTGAAGCCCGTTCGTACGGATAGATTCCAGGATTGCCCGCGAGATTTCCTCTCGGTCATAAGGAATCGGCATTCGGTAGATCTTGGCTGAATCGTACAGGCGATTCACGTGATCCGTCAAACGGAAACAGGCCGGACCCTTTCGTGTATCGTAACAGCGTATCCCTTCAAAAACACTGGATCCGTAGTGCACCACGTGCGACAACACGTGGACCCTTGCATCGTCCCAATCGACAAATCTGCCGTTGAACCAGATCTTGTCGGCCTTCGGCATCGGAGGCATTTCTCTTCCCTCCAGGATAGATGAACGGAAATGCCGAGAAAGACGCCCCCCGCGGGCATTTCGCTCCCATCGACAATCCGCGATGGCAGGTTTCCTGTGACGGCTATCGGCTCCCGTGAAGCTGCCCGCTGAAATCGCAAAACGCCTTGAGCGCGAGGGAAATCCGCTCAAATTCCGGTATGGAAACGGCTTCCGGCCGCAAACTGAAGTCGATTTCCGCCATTGCTCCCACGCGCTGCAGAACCTCCATCCTGCCGTGCGCCATTCCCAGCAGGGAATTTTTCAGCATCTTCCGCCGCTGACCGAAAGCCGTACGGACCACGCGAAAGAAAAACCGCTCATCCTGAATACGGTAGCGCGTCTCCCGTGGAAATCCAGCCGTATCACGGACGAAAAGACCCGTGGCGCCGGGTGGAAGACGCCGGGGGCCAGGTCGAACAGCATCTTCGGATCAGAATGCAACTGAACCGCAATTGACAGAACGCCATAGTCTCTGTTGCCCGGCGCGGCGACGATCCGTCGGGCAACCTCCCGTTGAACGGTCAGTACAGCCCGCCTGAACCGGCTCCGCGCATCCAGGATTCGCCGTATGACCGCGCCCGTAATGTAATACGGCAGGTTTCCCACCAGAATCGCGCGGTCAAATCCTTCCTCGAGAATCAGATTGGAAAAGTCAACCGTCAATACATCCTGGTTGCGAAGGCGCAACCCGTGTCCGAAGCGGGACCGCAGGAAGTCACAGAGCGCCTCATCGCGTTCGATTCCGATGACTTTGCCCGCCTGTGCCAACAGCCGGCCGGTCAGCGCGCCGCGGCCCGGGCCGATTTCAACCACAAGGTCGTCGGCCTGGACGCCTGCAGCCCTGACGATTCTCTGGACGGCCCCGACGTCGGTCAGGAAATGCTGCGCAAGGCCCTTTTTGGGCTTGATCATCACATCAATCCGAAAAGCCTGCGGGCATTCTCCGTGGTTCGAGCGGCGAAGCTGTCCAACGGCTTGTTCGCGCGTCCAGCCAGGAATTCGGCAATCTGCCGAACGTAGGCCGGCTCGTTTCGCCGGCCTCTGTGCGGGTTTGGCGCAAGATACGGACAATCGGTTTCCAGGAGGATTCGATCGGGCTGGGTGTCCAGCGCCACGGACAACGACGTGGAGCGATTATACGTCACCGTTCCGCCGAATCCAAGATGGAACCCAAGGTCCACCGCCCGCTTCGCCTGGTCGCCGCAGCCCCCGAAGCAGTGCAACGTTCCGCCGGCCGCACTGCCGCCTTCCGATTCGAGAATGTCCATCACCCTGTCCTCCGCGCCGCGACTGTGGATAACAAGCGGAAGTCCCTTCTGCCGCGCCAGACGAATGTGGAACCGGAAGATCCGCTCCTGAAGGGGCCGGGGCGCATAATTACGAAAGAAATCCAGACCCGTCTCGCCGACGGCAACAACCTTCCTGTACGATACAAGCCGCCTCAGTGCCCTCAACCCGTCCGCATCGGCCAGTTCGACATCGTGCGGATGAAAACCCACTGTCGCGTAGACCCCTTCATGGCGCCGAGCGAGATCCAGCGCGCTCCTGCTCACCTTCAGGTTCGTACCGACGTTGACGATGATTCCAACCCCTGCCGTACGGGCACGCCGGATCGTCGCCTCCTCGTCGCCCTTGAACTGCGGGAAATTGAGATGGGCATGGGTATCGACGAGCATCTTCTCAGCCCACCTCGGCTCCGTCGGGTACGTCGGCGTCCGGTTGCAGCAGGGAGACACGCCCGTCCGCCGATGCCGCCAGCAGCATCCCTTCAGACGTCACCCCCCGGATCGTCGCCGGCTCCAGATTGGCAACCACCACGATCTGGCGGCCAACCAGCGATTCCGGCAGGTATTGCTCAGCCACCCCCGCCACGATCTGGCGCTGCTCGTCACCCAGGCTGACCTGCAACACCAGCAGGCGATCAGCGCCCGGGACCCGTTGTGCGGACACCACCCTCGCCACGCGAAACTCGAGCTTCTGAAACTCACTGAACGGGACCAGAGTTTCTTTGCTGTCCTCCATGTCAGTTTTCTCCGAATGGTCATCGACTACCGGATCGATCCTGGGAAAAATCGGACTTCCGGCGTTCACCTTCGCCCCGGCGCGCAGCCCGCCCCAGGGATGAAGGCCGTGTATGGTCTGCGTCGTCACTTCGCCATCCGCGCCAATCTGCGACCAGATTTCCTCTGCTTTGCCCGGCAAGACCGGAAACAGAAGTACCGCCAGGTAGCGCATCGTCTCGAGAAGGCCGTAGAGCGTCGCCTTCAGTGTATCCCTGGCGTTGGGATCCCTGGCCAGGTTCCACGGCGCCTGCACCTCCGCAAAACGATTCGCCTGCCGGACGAGGTCCCAGATCGCGTCCAGAATTCCCGAGGGACTCATCTCGTCCACAGCGTTGGTCACACCGTCCAGCGTCTTGCGCGCCTGCAACTTCAACGAAGAAAGGTCGGGGTGGTTCAAATCCGCCGCAGGCACCCTGCCACCCAGGTATCGCGTGGCCATGACAACAGTGCGATTCAGCAGATTGCCCAGATCGTTTGCCAGTTCGGAATTGTACCGGTGGACGAATCCCGTTTCCCCGAAACTGCTGTCCATTCCAAGCACCATCTCGCGTACCAGAAAATACCGAAAGGCGTCCACGCCGTATTTGTCGGCCAGATCAAGGGGACGTATGGCATTGCCCATAGACTTGCTCATCTTTTCCTCGTCGACGAGCCACCATCCGTGGGCCATCACCGTTTCCGGTGTCTCTACGCCCATCGCCTTCAACATCGTCGGCCAGTAAATACAATGCGTGGTCAGTATATCTTTGCCGATCAGATGACAGGAGGCGGGCCACCACCTCTCGAACTCTTCCTCGTTCTGAAAATAACCCGCGGCTGTAATGTAATTGATCAGCGCGTCGAACCAGACGTAACACACGTAGGATTCGTCGAATGGCAGCGGAATACCCCAGGAAAGGCGGGCTTTCGGCCGGGAGATACAGAGATCGTTCAGAGGCCGGCGCAGAAAACCGAGCATTTCGTTTCTACGCGATAGGGGAAGCACAAACCTGGGGTCGTTTTGGATACGGTCCGTCAGCCAGGCCTGATATTTCCCCATGCGGAAAAAGTAGTTCTTTTCCGATATCCGCACCACCTCGCGCGCACACTCCGGGCATTTCCCGTTCACCAGGTCCTTCTCCGTCCAGAACCGTTCGTCCGGTACGCAGTACCATCCCTCGTAGTCGTCCGCGTAGATCTCACCGGCATCGTATAAACGCTGGAGTATCCGCTGAACGACGCGCCTGTGCCTGGATTCGGTTGTCCGGATGAAGTCATCGCAAGAAATATTCAAGGTCGCCCAGAGCTTTTGGAAGCGTTCGACCATCTCGTCACAGTGTTCCTGCGGGTCGATACCGCGCTCCTTCGCCGCCTGGGCCACCTTCTGACCGTGCTCGTCCGTTCCCGTCAGAAACAGTACGTCGTCGCCCGCAATCCGATGATACCTGGCAAAGACGTCCGCCATTATGGTTGTATACGCGTGACCCAGATGCGGCTCGTCGTTCACGTAGTATATCGGTGTTGTGATGTAAAACCGCCCCATAGATTCAACCTTCAAGACCCGATCGCCGGTCCTCGGCCGTTCCCGGGCGCACGTCCCGTTCAACCTGTCCCGACTGAAGTCGTTGAATTCGCGACACTTCTTACCTCTCGCCAAAGCGAAACGAGGCCAACGTACAGGTTCACGTTGCGCCGGTTCATCTCACGCAGGGACTCGATCTTTTCGGCTGTACGTCTGACACCGTCCAGACCCAGCACGCGGGTCAGTCGTCGGATTTCGTCTATTCGGCCGCCATGGGTCACGCTGCCGGGGTCGCCGTAATGGAGAAGAAGGGCGTCCCGAAGCCATGTCTCCGCGCTGCCGAGCAATTGCAGGGCTTCATCCCGGTCTGCGGCCAGTTTCTCCAGCGCCGCGTGGATTCTGGCTTCCTCGTCCCACAGGAGCGCGGACAGAAACCGGCACCCCCTGTCTTGCAACCCGTCGACCTCATGATCTGCCATTTCGCGTGCACGCCTGAGGTTGCCGCCGCAGGTTCGCGCGATAGACGTCGCCGCCTCGTCGCCGATGCCTCGCTCACTCGACAACATCCGCGCCGCGCCGTCAACCGAAACGGGAGAGAACACCACCCACTGACAGCGGGACACGATCGTCGGCAGCAGGGAATCCTGTGCGGACGCCGCGAGAATCAACAGAGACCGGTCGGGAGGTTCTTCGAGCGTTTTCAGCAGCGCGTTGGCGGCTTCCACACGCATCCGATCCGCATGCAGGATTACCGCCGCCCGCCATCCCCCTTCGAACGCGCCATACGCGAACTGTTTCTGCAAGGTTCGAATCCGCCCGATCGAATGGGTTGCATGGTCGGCCGGCAGCGGGTACCCGTACGGATCCGCCGCGATCCCCACGAGCGTCTCCCGCTCCATCTCCGGGGACGACCTCTGTGAAAACGGAAACAGCAGAGACAGGTCAGGGTGGTTCAGGCCCGCTGTCTTCCTGCATCCCCGGCAATTTTCACAGCACCCCGGGTTCCCTTTGTCGCAGTAAAGACTCCTCGCCATTTCGAGGGCCGCGGCCGCTTTTCCCGTACCCTCAGGTCCGGTAAAAAGGAGGGCGTGCGGCAGATTGGCGCTTCCCGCCATTCGCTCCAGCCGCTCCGTCACCCGTTCCTGTCCCACAACCGCCTGGTTGAACATTCGCTGTTCGCCTGCCTTCTGATTAGCGCAAATCTGTGACATTGCCGCTCACCCACCCGGAGAAACGTCCATTCAGCGCCTTCAGCATGACAAGCGCATCCTCCGCGGGTGATGTGTAATACCCGTGGCGTATTGCGACCGTCCGGAATCCGAGCTTTCTGTAGAGCCCTATAGCGGACTGATTGGAAACCCGCACTTCAAGGGTGACGACGTCCGCATTTCGATCGGACAGCCATTTCAACACGGCGGCAAGAAACCGCCTGCCGAGTCCGTGGCGCCGAAAGGCGGCATGAACCGCAAGGTTGGCCAGATGATATTCGCCGGTCACAAGAAACCCGACCGCATACGCGACGACCCGTTTGCCGTCCAGATAGACCAGGTTGTAACCGTCCCGTCTGTCTAACGCGTCTTCGAAGTCTCTTCGTTGCCAGGGATCCGCGAACCCCTCGCGCTCGATCTCGACGACCGCGTCGAGGTGTCCCGCGTCCATTCCATCCAGCCTGAATCCGGATATCTTCTGCTGCGATGCGACCGGCATTGAATTCAGACTCCCTCGTTCCGGCATTGGGCCGTTAGTTCGAATTTCCGGCACTTTCGGCCTGACTCCGTCGATGGTATTCGGGTTCCGCCGCCGCCAGGTCAACCTCATTTCCATCGCGCAGGGCGTCAACGCCGAGAAGCGCTACGGTCGCGCCACAAGGATGGGTCGATACCGGGGCGAACCACGCGGCTTCGTCCAGACATGCCTCGATCCGGCTCCGGTACGTCCAGCTGCCGTCGCCAACAAACAACACCGGCTTCGGGAGTTTCGGAATCAGATCTTCAACGGGAAGCGCGGCATCCGGAAGAAGAGCCGTCAGGGCGCTTCCGCGCAGGCTGTACACACCCGCGTAGACTTCACCACGGCGGGCATCGAGTATCGCACAGACCGGCACGTGATCGAAAACGACCCGGGCAGCCAGGCCCTTCAGCGTTGAAACCGTAAGTAATGGAAGGTTCAACGCGAAACACAGGCCCTTTGCGGCAGCCATCCCGATCCGGAGGCCCGTAAACGAGCCCGGACCCGATCCCACGGCCACACCGTGCAGGTCCGCGGCCGCGAGTCCTGCGTCCTGAATGGCCCGCTCAGCCATCGCAATCGTTCGTTCCGCGTGCCGCAGCCCCGTATTCTGGGAATAACACGTCAACACCCGTTCCCTGTCGACCAGACCGACACTGCACACCGGTGTCGAGGTTTCGATACCCAACACGTACATCGCTGTGCCTCACGCCGTAACCGCTGTGCCCCCTGTTTCCCCGCGGTGTCACAACAGGCGCCCCTGCTGTCCGTCCGGCGGGCTCAATCCGAGGTGTCGCCAGGCCAGTGACGTGGCCTGGCGTCCCCTGTGGGTGCGCAGCAGAAACCCTTCCTGAATCAGATACGGCTCGTAGACGTCCTCGATCGTATCCGGCTCTTCGCCCAGCGCGGCCGCCAGATTGTTCAGACCGACCGGACCGCCTCCGTACTTCTCAACCAGCATAGACAGGAGTCGCCGGTCCATCTCGTCCAGGCCTTTGTCGTCTATATCGGCAAGTTCCAGCGCCCGACCTGCTACGTCCAGCGTGATCGTACCACGCGCACGCGCCTGCGCATAGTCCCGCGACCTTCGCAACAGCCGGGTGGCGATCCGGGCCGTACCCCGTGACCGCCGCGCGATTTCGTATGCGCCCTCCGACTGAATGCTGATCTTCAGTATCCGCGCGGCGCGTTCAACGATGGTCTGCAATTCCTGTTCGGTATAAAAATCCAGCCGCTCGATAATACCGAACCGGTCCCGCATCGGACCGGTCAAAAGGCCGTATCGCGTGGTTGCGCCAATGAGCGTAAACCGATCGAGAGGAACCCTGTAAGAGCGCGCGCCGGGCCCGCTGTCGAGCATGATGTCCAGGACGAAGTCCTCCATTGCCGGATACAGCGTTTCCTCCACGACCCGGTTCATGCGATGAATCTCATCAACAAAGAGAACGTCCTTTTCGTTCAGATTGGTAAGCAGACCGGCCAGGTCCGCCGCACGTTCAAGTACAGGGCCGGAGGTCGGCACGATTTCGGCGCCCAGCTCGTTGGCGACGACGTACGCCAACGTTGTTTTCCCCAGCCCCGGTGGACCATATAGAAGCGCGTGGTCCATGGCCTCGCCCCGGTGCATTGCCGCGTCAACCGCGATTCGCAGCTTTTCCTTGACTTTCTCCTGTCCCGTCATATCGGCGAATCGACCCGGGCGCAGCTGGTCATCGCCTTCAATCCGGTCCCGGTCCTGCATCTGGGGGTCGCTTATCCTTCCGTCCATTTCAAACCGTCTTCCGTTATCGCACGGATCCCGTAATAACCGTCCCGGCGGAAGCCTACAGTCGTCGAAGCGCTTCTCGAATGATCTCTTCTACGGGCGCCTCGTTGCCCTGGTCGCCGATCGCATGACTGACCACGCTGCGGGCCTTGACATGGGGGACGCCCAAACCCTCGAGCGCCTTCGCCGCTTCTTCCGCCCGTCCCGCCACAACGGGCGATACCTCCTCCAGAATATCGTCATCCGGGGCATCGTCGATCCGGTCCTTTAATTCAAGCACAAGCCGCTGCGCCAATTTCCGGCCGATCCCCTTGATCCGGGTGAGTCCAGAGGCGTCTTCCGTTACCACCAGCCTGCGAAAATCCCGAATTTTAATGCCGGAGAGAATCTTCTGGGCCAACGGGGGCCCGATTCCCGAAACTGAAATCAGTAATTCGAACAGGTCCCGCTCGGCTTCGGTTGCGAACCCGTAAATCGTCAGCGCATCGTCGCGTACATGCAGATGGGTCAGTATCTTGACGGTTTCTCCACGCCCCCGGCCTGAGTCATAACTCGACATTGGAATGTGAACAAAAAAGCCGACACCTGAAACGTCGACAACCAGATGCGTCGGGCTGTTTACCGCAAGTTTGCCTTCGAGATAGGCAATCATTCGACTATCGACCCCTTCGTTTCGCTCCGGTTGCGCGGGCCCCATCTACACCCATCTTCTCCAGCTTTTCCATCAGCCGGTCCATCCGCCGCGCACGGGTGTGCCCGCGGATTCCGTCGGGTAGAGCGGCCAGCCGCTCTCCGTCACTGGAAGTTTCGTCCCTGCCGCGGCCGGCCGGAGACTGAAGCCGGTTGACGTGGCAAACCGCAACAGCGAGCGCATCGGTGATATCGTATGGACCCGAGACGCGTTTCTGACCGAAAAGACTCCGTATCATGAACTGAACCTGTTCCTTGGACGCCCCGCCGCGACCCACAACAGCCTGTTTGACCTCGCGAGGCGCGTAATGGAATACAGGCAGTTCCGACCTCGCCAGGGCCACCATAATAGCGCCGCGGGCTTCGCACATCTTCATCAATGTCTTCACGTTGGCACGATAGAAGGCGTTTTCGACCGCAACTTCGTCAGGCGCGTATTCTTCGATCAGTTTCAGCAGTCCATCGTGAATCTCAAGCAACCGCCTGTCGAAGGGAAGCCCGGCATCCGGCCGCAACGTTCCGCCTGCAACCATCCGGCTGTTGCGCTCCCGGCATTCCACGACGCCGTAGCCGGTGATCACGCTGCCGGGGTCGATGCCCAGAATCAGCAAAGCGCCCGCCTTTCCTGATGCGATTTGGACTCGTTCGGGGGAGAAAAACAGAGACCGCTTCGGGTGTGCGTTTCCAGATGAACCGGCCAATACGGCAGAACCCGTGGACTCAGGGCGAAAGCAGGACTGACAGTTCCTCTTCGTCCATTTCGAAGTTCGCATAGACACGCTGCACGTCATCCTCAGCCTCGAGCGTCTCCAGCAGACGGATCAGGCGTTCCGCCGTGTTTCCTTCCACGGGCACCGTATTCTGCGGCACCCGCGTCAGTTCGGCCCGCTCGACGGGAATCTGCTGCACTGCAAGCGCCTTTTGCACAGGTCCGAATCCCTGGGGAGAGGTGTAGACCTCATATACGGATTCGTCTTCAACGATATCTTCTGCGCCGGCCTCGAGGGCGGCCATCATCAGCGTCTCTTCGTCGGTGTTTTCTCTGGACACGACGACCAACCCCTTCTGATCAAAAACCCACGCTACCGAGCCGCTCTCGGCCATGCTGGCGTTGTGCTTGCCGAGGAGATGCCTCACCTGGGACACGGTGCGATTCCTGTTGTCTGTCAACACCTCGATGAAGAGCGCGACTCCGCCGGGGCCATATCCCTCGTACACGGCGCCTTCATACGACTCGCCCGGCAGGTCGCCGGTACCCTTCTTGATGGCGCGTTCGATGTTGGCGGCCGGCATATTCTCGGATTTTGCGTTCAGAATGGCGGCCCTGAGCCGTGGGTTATTCGACTCGTCCCCGCCCCCTTCCCTCGCGGACACCGTGATCTCTCTGATCAGCCTGGTGAACAGCTTGCCCCTGGCGGCATCCGCGCGTCCTTTTCTGTGCTTGATGTTCGCCCATTTCGAATGACCGGCCATAAACCGCACACCTCCCGTCGAAGATCGACAAACTCACCGAAAAAATCGCGCTAACTATTTGATAATATAGCAACAAATGGATATTTTGGCAATACAAAAACCAGCGATTTCGCTTGCAGATTCACGGCCTTTCGCGATTCTGCGGTGGAGTCGCCACGGCGGCCGCCCCCCAAGAACCCCGTTACCCACAGCGATTCCGCGGACCAGCAGGACTCTCCGCTACAAACAAAAGCAGGCGACGTCCTGGAGGACATCGCCTGAGGCCATCGGATCTTGACGCCGACTCACGCCTCTACGGCTTGGCCCTCCGTCTTGGAGGCTTCTACGATCTTCCGGGTCAGGTCTGCCGGTACGGGTTCGTAGTGGTCGAATTCCATCGTATAATCACCCGTGCCCTGCGTCATCGAACGAAGCGACGTTGAGTACTTATATAGTTCCGCCAGCGGTACTTCGGCACGAATAACCTGAAAACTTCCTTCGGGGTCCATTCCCTGTATCCGACCCCGCCGGCTGTTCAAATCGCCCATCACATCACCCATGTATTTTTCCGGAACCATGACCGTTACGCGATAAATGGGCTCCAGCAGAATCGGCCGGGCGCTCATAAACGCCTTCTGAAATGCCTGGGAACCCGCCATCTGGAAGGCCATTTCGGATGAATC
Source organism: Candidatus Latescibacterota bacterium (assembly GCA_965116875.1). Classification (GTDB taxonomy): domain Bacteria; phylum Latescibacterota; class UBA2968; order UBA2968; genus JAAXHE01. Next base: position 4,167,946 of record OZ220733.1, on the reverse strand, counting down.
GACCGGGTGATACGAACCATCGTAGACGGTAACACGCGTATCCACCACATTGTATCCGGCAAGCACCCCCCGCTGAATTGCTTCAACAACCCCTTTTTCCACCGCGGGAATATAGTTGCGAGGAATGGCGCCACCCACGACCTCATCCTGAAACTCGTATCCTTCACCACGGTTCGCCGGCTCGATTCGCAAATACGCCTCTCCGAACTGCCCGCGCCCGCCGGTCTGCTTCTTGTGCCGGTGGTGCCCTTCGGCGTTCGACGTGATGGTTTCCCTATAGGGAATCCTTGGCTGGATTGTATTCACCTCAACGCCGAACTTCTGCTTCAATTTTTCAAGCACGACGTCGAGGTGCAATTCACCCTGCCCCTGAACGATGATCTGTTTCAGTTCCGGATCGTATCCCGCGATGAAACTGGGATCTTCCTCGTGGATACGCTGCAATCCCATACTGATCTTCTCTTCGTCTCCGCGTGATTTCGGCTCCAGTGCGATTCGGATCAGCGGATGCGGGAATTCCACCGGCGTGACCTCCACCTGGTTACGCCGATCGCACAACGTATTGCCGCTATGCGTGTCTTTCAGCTTGACCAGCGCACCCATATCGCCGGCGGAAATCAACGGTACTTCCTCGCGATCCTGGCCGTTCAGGACATAGATCTGTCCGACGCGTTCCGCAGTCTTGCCGCTTGAATTATACACCTCCGAGGATGACGACAGCGACCCGGAATACACGCGGATGAAAGACAAGTCACCAACGGTTTCAGAAACGGTCTTGAACACCACGGCGGCAAGCGGCCCGTCTACGGACGACCGGAGTTCGGCCGGCTCGTCCGTTGCCACCACACGTCCGGCCATTGCGGGCATTTCAGAAGGCGCCATCATATTGTCAACGAGGAAATCCAGCAACTGATCGGCCCCCATGTTCCTGGACGCGTCGCCGCACAGAACCGGGACCGTCGTTCCGTTCAGGATACCGAGCTTCAGTCCACGCGAGAGGTCTTCTTCGGAAAGATCCAGTTCCTCAAGGTACTTCTCCGTTAACTCGTCGTCACTCTCGGCCGCCGCTTCGACGATCCGTTCCCGGAGGGACTCGACGTCGTCACGAAGATCGGCAGGCACCTCGCCTGTATCGGGCTTTCCATTCGCATCGGCCGGATACGTGAGCAAACGCCGATGCAGAACATCGATGATCTGATTGAAGCCGGTGCCCTGGTTCACGGGTATCTGAAACGGAAGCACGTGTCGACCGTACTGCTCCTGAAGTACATTGAGAACCTTTTCGAAGTCGGCGAACTCCTTGTCGACGTGATTTACGAAAAACAGGCGTGGGCGCCCGAAGGACTCCGCGAAACCCCAGGCCTTGTCCGTGCCGATCTCCACGCCGTTGGCCGCGTGAACAAGAAGAACCGCGTTGTCGGCCGCCCAGGTCGCCGCCTTGGCGTCGCCGATAAAATCCGCGTACCCCGGCGCATCGAGAATATTGACCTTTGCACCCTTCCATCCGCAGTGCAACATGGACATGCTGATGGAGATCTTCCGGGTGATCTCGGCCTCGGCGAAATCCGACTTTGTCGTTCCCGCGTCGACAGTCCCCAGACGATTGCTTTCACCGGCCGTATAAAGCAACGCTTCGGCGAGCGAGGTCTTGCCCGTGCTGCTGTGACCCACAAGGGCGACGTTCCGGATCCTGTCAGGCGTTTCCGTATTCACACGCCTCCTCCTGTAAAAACGAAAAAAGCAGCGACGTGACCGTCGGCTGCAAGAAACCGTCTGTCAGACGATAGCCGGCCGGAAATTTCATCCAGGCACGAAATCACCAATTAATACAGAACTGTCGCGCCTGTCAAGTCTTTCTTCGCGCCAAAACGTCAACAGGGTCCGGGATTCGTCCGAATCCCGGACCCTGTTGGAGTTTCCCGGCAGCGACCTACTCTCCCACAAGGCTACCCAAGCAGTACCATCGGCGCTGGAGGGCTTAACTTCTCTGTTCGGAATGGGAAGAGGTGTACCCCCTCCGCTATAGCCACCAGGAAAACATAACAGACAACCGAATACGGAACAGGATACCACTGCACACAAAACGCACGGACGATCCGCCGAGAAACCAAATTTGATCAAGCCGCACGGCTGATTAGTATCGCTCGGCTGAACGCATTGCTGCGCTTACACCTGCGACCTATCGACCTTGTAGTCTACAAGGAGCCTTCAGGTGGGTTAACCCACGGGATATCTTATCTTGGAGTAGGCTTCGCGCTTAGATGCTTTCAGCGCTTATCCCTGCCGAACATAGCTACCCAGCGATGCCTCTGGCGAGACAACTGGTACACTAGAGGTTCGTCCATCCCGGTCCTCTCGTACTGAGGACAGATCTCCTCAAATATCCTGCGCCCACGGCAGATAGGGACCGAACTGTCTCACGACGTTCTAAACCCAGCTCGCGTACCACTTTAATAGGAGGACAGCCTAACCCTTGGGACCTTGTCCAGCCCCAGGACGTGATGAGCCGACATCGAGGTGCCGAGCCCTCCCGTCGCTATGGACGCTTGGGGAGGACCAGCCTGTTATCCCCGGAGTACCTTTTATCCGTTGAGCTTCGGCGCTTCCACGCGCAACCGTCGGATCACTAAGCCCTGCTTTCGCACCTGCTCGACCTGTGTGTCTCGCAGTTAAGCTCCCTTATACCTTTACGCTCTATGCGCGATTACCGACCGCGCTGAGGGAACCTTTGGGCGCCTCCGTTACACTTTAGGAGGCGACCGCCCCAGCCAAACTTCCCACCTGACAGTGTTCCCGACCCTGATTCAAGGGCCAAGGTTAGAATTCCAGCAGAATAAGGGTGGTATTTCAAGGATGGCTCCATGAGGGCTGGCGCCCCCACTTCATAGCCTCCCACCTATCCTGCACATACTGTGCCGAAACCCAGTGTCAGGCTGGAGTAAAGGT
>OZ220733.1:0-4160000 GCA_965116875.1 Candidatus Latescibacterota bacterium | reverse complement strand
CTTGTCGTACCACGCAATCGCGTCAAGGCCCGCACTGTATCGGTCCCCGTCGGTTCCGCCTCTCGAGGCGTACTCCCACTCGGCCTCCGAAGGCAGCCGGTACCGCTTCGAGTCCTCCATTGCGTTCAGTGTCCGGATAAACGCCTGCGCGTCGTTCCACGAAACCTGTTCGACCGGACAATCCCCGCAGCCCTTGAAGTCCGACGGATTGGTCCCCATCACCTTCTCCCACTGCTTCTGCGTAACTTCGTACTTTCCAAGGTAGAAGGCCCGGCTGATGCTCACCTCCGTCACCGGCTTCTCATTCTCCCCGGCGTCTTCGCTCGTGGAACCCATGCGAAACGTCCCTGCCGGAACCAGGATGAACTCCATTCCCACGCTGTTGCGCCGGGTGGAAGCCTTTCTCGCGGCGGCGCTTCCATCAGTGACCGCAATTGCGGCAACCAGCAGGATTGCAATTTTGCAGAAAAAGCTGAATTGATACATCTTGGATCTCCCTCGACCAATGCAGTTGAAGAATTCCGACGGCGTGATGACGCGCCGGGGACGCCCTGCTCGGAACGAATCACCCTAAGTTATTGTCTAATCCTCGTAACCGCAAGGGGAAATGCCCACTCTGTGAAGAATTCGTCTGTACCCGGTAGAATCCCGTGATGCCGCAGCACCGTCGAGCGGCTCTCACTCCGCGCTTGTTTTTGCACACATGATGTCGTTAATTTAACCGTTAAAGAGAGTGGATAAATCGTATTGGTCACAGGGAAAAACGCGCATGGCGCCACGTGCATGTCTGGCGGTCCTGACAGTTGCGCTGCTTACGATGCAATGCGGCCGACATCCGACCGACAGTGAGGTCTCGACTCCGGCGGAATGGGTTACCGGAGAGACGGTTTCGTTCAAAACCCCGGACGGCTTCACAATCTTCGCGGCCTGGTTCACCTCCAATCGGCAGACCGGGCGCCGACCCGCTGTTGTCCTCATCCATCCGTACGACCAGAATCTCGGCATATGGGTACCCTTCGTGCCGGACCTGACCGACGCAGGATTTCACGTGCTGGCTTACGACGTCAGAGGACACGGCCTGAGTACGTTTCAAAATGACGTCTATTTTCCCCGAAGCCGGTTCCAGATCGAAGACTTCAACAGCATGCCGCGCGACGTCGAAGGCGCAATCGGCTGGCTGAAGAGCCGATCCGACGTGGATGTCGCACGCATCGGACTCGTGGGCGCGGCGCTTGGCGCCAACATCGCGTACGTCAGTTCCGGCAGCAATCCGGACGTCAGAACATCGGTCGTTATCTCCCTCATCACACGTCTCCGGCAGGACGTCTTGCTTGGCGCCAACGTCGCCGGTTTCAAGCCCCGGTCGATCCTGTTCGTGGCCTCACACGGCGACGGATATTCCTTTACGTCGTCCGAACTGCTGGCGCGGGGAACCCTGGAACCCGTCCGGGTCAGCGGATATCAGGGAACGGCCAATGGTCTGGCGCTCCTGGACAACCCGGTCGCCCGGGCCGAGATCCTTCTGTGGCTTCGAACACACCTCTGAACGATCCTTGCAGGTCGGTTTTCGCGACGTTTTCGACTTCCTTCGCGCCGGAAGGGAGGTTCACGAACGCACGATGCTCAGAGACCCAAACGCGAGTCGGCGTACGCGCCGGTTCCATAACGGTTCGTCAGTCGATGACAATTGCTCAGGGAGGCGATATATGCCGGTTTTTCAGAAGTCCTCTCACGGGATCGTATCGGTCGCGGCGACATTTCTTGTCCTGGCGCTCGCGTGTGAGGACGCGCTTGCACAGGGGAGGGGAGGCGGAAGGAGACGAGGCGGAGGCGGGGGCGTCGACCTTAGCCCGATTCGGAACGACCGGTACTCCGATCTACCCTCGGGCGCCTACGACCTCGTGAAGGGGAACGAAGGGACGTTCAACCGGTTCCCCTTGCCCATCAGGTCCTATGTACTGAACTCACTGGCTGCCTGGGACGATTTCTTCCCGCGGGAAAAGGAACGATTCAGGCTCTTTTTCGCGAGGGCCGGCGAAGTGTCGGATGGGGACCTGCGGGAGGCTTTCGGCGAGGCGATCGCAGGCATCTTCGCCCGGCGAACGGGGCCCCGGCAACGTACCGACGCGGGAGACCGGCAGGGAATTGGACGACGACAGGGTCCTGGCCGGCGAGGGGGAATAGGGCAACGCGGGGACCCCGTGCAGCGGAGACGTCGAAGTCCGGAAATACAGATCATGCCCGAACAGAAAGCAAGAATCGAAGCCGCGTTCAATCGGTTTGTCTATAAAGGTACGGACTTTCCCCCCGCGCTTCTGGCGATTGCAATCATGCCGGGCCAATACGGTACATCCGATTCAACGTTCAACGACAGCCTGCTCGCTCAGGGGACCCTGTTGCAGACCGCGCCCGCCCCCGATCCGGCAAGACGATGGCTGGCCACCCTGTTGACGGGACGCGACGACGCGCTGAAGGGCGACAAGCTCGCACATCCGACGCTGTTCGAATATCACAATCGCGCCATTAAGGACAAGACCCGTACCCGCACGCTGGCGCTCTACATGGACGACAGCGCCCCGCCGGAGCGGAGCTCTCACAGGAAATACAGGAAATTCGGACCACTGACCGTGCGGGCTTCGTTGTTGACCAGAGCGGCGGAAACGGTCCGGCAAGCACTGGACGAAGCCCGTTCGGAGGGCAGATCGCAGGCGTTCATCGAAAACGTCGTGTACCCGACGCTGGACCCCAAAAAGCTTAAAATAACCAAGGCCGTTAAGGACAAAGTCCTTTCTCGACTGATCGTCAGAACCCTGGTATCGTCCGACAGAAATCTTAAACTCAGGAACAGCTTTCTGGCATCTCTGGCTGTCGCGTGCCTGCCAAGGGCGCAGCCAGACCTGATGCTTCTCCAGCTAACCGACGGCCCCGACAGTCGCAGGACGATCGAGCAACTCCGGAAAATCGTCCAGGAACACCACCGCTACCGGAATCGCACGACCCTGGCGGTACTGGATGCCGCTGCCGGTCGTGCGCTGCTCGTGGGACCCGGATTGCCAGCGGGCCTCGCCCTAGCCGAACCCCTCTCTCCGCGAGATCTTTCCGCGACCCTTTTCGGGCTGGGCAACGTCGAAGCCGAGTTCGCGCAGGGTAAACCTGTCGATTTCGCATTCCGCAATTAACCATGGCGGTACCTCGGCGTACCCACGCATATTGCAATGGGATCCACGCTTGCGGGTCCAAGTTTGAACGGGCGTGCGGCCTTGACCTTGCCGCACGCCCGTTTTCCGTTCTGCACCGATGACCTCTCTGCGATCCGGCGTCTTCCCCTCCTTACCCTCGCCTCTCTGTTATTTTACCGGCACCGCACGGCCGAGACGCACGGACTGGACTTCCTTGAAGCAGAGCCTGAGTGCGTCCGCCGCCCGAACCCCGGACAGCGCCTCGGCCGGAATCCCTTTTGCCACTTCGTCCACGGCGGCCTGAATCTCTCGCGTAAACGCCACCACCGGGTCCCCGGAACCCAGTCTGGGATTCCGGACCTTCCTGTCTTCGGTGAGCAGCGTCAGGGGGGTCGACAGGACCGGCTTGTCGCCCAGCGTGGCGAATTCGTAAATCAACGTCGCCTTTTCAAGGTAGATTTCGAAACCGTGGGCAAATGCACGACCGGGCTGAGAAATCGCACCCGAAGCGCAGGTTATGCTTACGTCCGGCCTGTCCAGATACCTGTAGCTCGTACACAAATACTCCGCGTGTCGTTCGTTCACCAACCGTCCGGTGGACGATACGCGGTCCGGCACCCCGCAAAGCAGCAGAATGTAATGGGTATCGTGGATGTGCAGGTCAATACCCGGCCCCCCGCTCCGCTCGACGTCGCTGAATTCCGATGACCAGTCGGGCTGCGAGATGATACGCTTGAAATGCGCGCCCAGCAGCGCTCCGTACTCGCCGTCCGCGACGACCTTCCGGGCAAAGGCGAACTCCGGAAAGAATGGAAGTACCTGCGCAACCATCAGCGAGCGTCCGGCAGTTGCCGCCTCCTGAACCATCCGGTCGGCGTCCTTCGGATTCAGTGCGATGGGCTTCTCGAGCAATACGTGCTTACCGGCACGCAACGCCGCGATTGTCACGTCTTTGTGCATCGCCGAAGGAAGGCAGACGTTCACGAGATCGACTCCGGGATCGGCCAGCAGATCGTCGATCTTCCGGTATGTCCGGATACCGGCCAGATCCTCGATACCACCGGGCTCCCCGAAGTTTCCGTGAATACCCCGCCAATCCCCGCTCAGTTTCTTTTCGTCCCGCGTGCAGATGGCCGCCACCTTCCCGCCCTTCACCCCGCGGGCGCCCCGATAGTGGGTCATTCCCATAAATCCGATACCGATGATGCCGATGTGTACCATGGCGACCCTTCCGGTAAAATTCAACGACCGTCCGTAAAACAGGCGGCCTTGCGAACGGCCACGCTGCTGAGACCATCACAGCGGACCTTGCGGAACCCGGGCGACATATTGAACCGGTCGCCCGCGACAAAGAGAGAAAATATCGACCCCAAATATAGATCGACCGGAGACGCGCAGCAAGCGGAAACCGCCTTTCGGCAACAAGCCCGCTGTTTCTCCGTCCCCTTCTTCAGACATCAGTCCGCACTGACACGTTGAGGGCATCACGGAAACAACGCAAAAAAGCCCTTGATGAAGCGAGATTTTTCGGTTATCGTTTATTGATCCGCAATCCGTTCGGCGCGGATTTTGCTGGCGAACTCCGGTCCGGAACCATGAGAAACCTTCAGGCGTATTTCAATTAAAGGGCGACACACGCCGATCGACAAGGCAAACAGGAGAAACTGCGGGAATGAAGACGATCGTTCATACCCTGACCATCGCCGCCTCAATTTCCCTGGGCGCAGCGACGCTGAACGCCGCCTCGGCCCCCGACTTCAACCTCCGGGACCTGCAGGGCGAACGCGTCAACCTCAAAAACCTGCTGACAAAGGGTCCGGTACTTCTGGATTTCTGGGCGACCTACTGCAAGCCTTGCGTCAAGGCGATGCCCAAGCTCCAGAAGATTCACGAGAAGTACGGCAAATCAGGGCTTACCGTACTTGGCGTAAACGTGGACGGGCCGCGTGGGCAGAACCGTGTGAAACCCTTTCTGCGGGCGAGAAAGGTCAACTTCCCGATCGTCCTCGACTCTGACAGCGCGGTCATGCGGCGAATGCAGGTGAACGTCCTGCCGACGACGCTCCTGATCACCCCGGACGGAGAGATTGCGCTGCGGCAGGTCGGATATCATTCGAAAAACGCCCAAGTGTTGCTGACGGCAGTCGAGGCGCTGTTTCCCGAACCCGGCGCCGACGACGGGGCGAACGCCGATGCGAGCGCTGACCAATAGCCTGATAATGCTCCTTCTGCTGGCGACGTCGAAGCCTGTCGTCGCGCAGGTGACCGTATCCAGCCTGACCGAAATCCAGCGGGGACGCGTCCCGGGCTCGGACTCGCTGGCGGTTTCGTCACTTTATGAGCAGTTCGACGTCGATTACACGCGGCACGGTCTTCAGGCCGGACTACGGGCAGAGATTTTCAATGCATGGCGCAACACCGCTCCCGGCTCGCCGCTGTCGCAGGTTGAATACCAGGTCGTGCATGTTTCCCAGAAGCACCTGCGCTGGTCGCAGGGACCGGTCGAGCTGGTTGCGGGCAACTACTACGCCATCCTGGGTCGCGGCATCACGCTCAGGGCCTTCGATCTGCCTGGCGTCGTTCTGGAGAGCGGACAATACCGGCGCCGCTATTCGCCGTCCCGAGACCTCGAGGGCGGCATGGCCACCTGGGCGGGTCCCCGGGCCGAGGCAAAAGCCCTGATCGGCCGTCCAGTATTAAGCGACATCCCGCCGGCGGTGCGGGTGGGTGATCCTCTGCGGGACGTACCACGGCGTGAAAACTGGCTTCTCGGAGGGGAAGTCTCGCTGCGACCGACGAGCCGGATCAAGGCCGGCGTCACGGCCGTAAGCCATCACGCCGCCAGGATTGACTCCACGCGAACGTGGTCGGGTTTTCTGGAATTCGACGTCACGCCCGCAATTGAAGCATCGGGCTTTCCGGACGGCTATGCGACCGTCTACGCCGAATACGCCGGGCTGATTGACGCGCACGTGGACGGCAGCGCTCTGTATCTTTCGGCCAACGCCGGCATTTCCAATCTGGGATTGAGCCTGGAATACAAGGACTATGAGAAATTCGCCTACAGCTTCAACGATCCCCCGTCCCTGGTCCGCGAACACGCGGCCGTCCTGCTCAACCGGTCCACGCATGCCCTGATTGCCGATGCTGAAACGGGCTACCAGGTGGAAGCAACGTATTCGATTTTCGGACTGGGCACGCTGACGGCAAACGTCAGCAAGGGAGAGAACGAACTGGCGCCCGGCTTTTCAACGACGTTCAACGAGCGGTATCTGGGCGTGGACGTTGAACTGCCTCGGCAGCCCGGCGGGCACAGCTTGACGTCTACCGTCTTTTTTGATTGGGGAAAAGACGAACTGAAGGGAATCGGAATGCACCGGATCGGCGGTGTGGGGGTCGAATCCATTACACCCGGAGGGTCTGTCCTGGGTTTCGATCTGCAGGTCCGGCGCGCGGCCAGGCAGCCCCGAAACCAGCCGGTGTTCCAGGACGTCTTTACCCAGTTTTCCTTCCAGCATCCCTCGGGTGTGGGCGCCGCAGTCATACTGGATCGCACCAACGATCCATTCGAAGTGGATGACGGCGCAACGCCGGACCGGGTCGAGACCGGGGCTCGTTCCTGGCTGTCGGTCAACCTGAACGTCGCCTTTCTCGATCGATACGAAGCCTTCGTATTCGCCGGCCGCAGGCGAGGCGGCGCCGCGTGCACATCCGGGACATGCTATCTCGTGTTGCCGTTCAATGGCCTTGAAATGCGTCTGAAGACCTATTTCTGACGCAGACCACACACCATCTCAAAGGAGGATTGCAATGGGTCGAATCGCTGCCTGCGTCGTGTTCCTGCTGGTCCTGGGGTTTTGCCCGGGCGGGCCCGCGGAAGCCCAGAACGTCGGTGACGCGGTACCAACGTTTTCGCTTACGGGGCTGGACGGCAAAACCTATGCCTCCGCGAATTATGAGGGAAGTGTTCTGGCTCTTTACTACCTGGGCCATAACTGACCGACCTGCCGGGCGGCGGGTCCGTCCATAGAACAACAGATCTGGAAGGCGTTCCAGGATGATGACGGCTTTGCGGTCCTGGGACTTGACATCTACAATGGCAGTCAGGCTCAGCTCAGGAATTTTCAGTCCGTGTCCACGATCTCGTTTCCCCTCCTGCTTCAGGCAGGCAATATCAGGGGATCTCACGGGACCCACACTCTGCTGGTCGCGGACCGCGAAGGGATTGTCCGTCACATCGGGCGCGGCGCTTCCGGTCTCAGCGCAGCGGCGGCGAGCGTCCGGGAATTGCTGACCGTTCAGCCGCCGGCAATCGATGTTCCAGGTACTTCGCTCGACTTCGGCCAGGACGTTCCGGCCGGCGAAACCAGGACCGTAACCCTCGTCGTGAAGAATACGGGAGGGGAGGACCTCAGCATTACGAACCTGGAGTCCGACCTGGAGGGCGTCACGTTCAGCATGACGGAACTTACGGTCGCACCGGGCGACAGCGCTACCGTCGACATCACCTTTACGCCCACGGAGGGCGGTCCGTTTTCCGGGACGATTACCATTTCCAGCGACGACCCGGAGAAGGGCACCGTTACCGTCGCGATTTCCGGAACCGCCATCGTAGTCCCGGTCAATCCCCGGGCGGACTTCGACAATGACGGACAAATCGGATTCAGCGACTTCGTCGCCTTCGCCCAGGCCTTCAGCACCGACAACCCGACCTTCGACCTGAATGGGAACGGCGTAGTCGACTTCCCGGACTTCCTCGAATTCGCCAAGAACTTCGGCAAGAGCGTGCCATGAGTTTCCCCGGGCGTATACACCCGCAGGACTTTCCCTTCCTGAAAGAGGTATCCCATGTACCGACCCTTGATTGCCGCAGTGATTCTGGGACTCTTCGCGCCTGCGTCTGCACGGGCTCAGAAGGTCGGCGACACAGTACCGACCTTCTCGCTCACGGGGTTGGATGACAAGACCTACACGCCCGCAGATTACATGGGGCGCGTCTTCGTGCTCTACTACCTGGGCCATAACTGAGACCTGTGCAGACAGACGGGTCCGTCTATAGAAAGACAGATTTGGAGGGCGTTCCAGGATGACAGCCTGACGGTTCTGGGACTCGACGTCTACAATGGCAGCAAATCGGAACTGCGGGACTTTCAAAGAGTCACCGGTGTCACGTTCCCGCTTCTCCTCCGGGCCGGCCGCGCGTTTCCGAGAACTCTCGGCGTTGACCATACGCTTGTCGTGGACCGCAAGGGCATTATCCGTCACATCGGGATACGAAAACCTGCGTCAATCACCGCAACGGCCGCGCGTATCCGGGAACTGCTGAGCGTTCCGCCGCCGGCGATCGATCTTTCGAAACCTTCACTCGACTTTGGCGAGGACGTTTCAGCCGGAGTATCCAAAACGCTCACCCTGGTCGTGTACAATACCGGAGGAGAATCGCTCACGATCAGCAACATTCAATCCGATCTCGAGGAAATCTCTATTAACACGACCGAGGTAACGGTCGCGGCAGGAGACAGCGCGAGAGTGGCGATCACATTCACTCCGGCGGAATCCGGACCCTTCTCCGGCAACCTGACAATCCTGAGCGACGATCCGGAAAACAGAAGCATCACGCTCGCTGTTTCCGGAGCGGTCATCGTTGTACCCCTCAATCCCCGGGCCGACTTCGACCATGACGGACAAATCGGATTCAGCGACTTCGTCGCCTTCGCCCAGGCCTTCAGCACCGACAACCCGACCTTCGACCTGGATGGAAACGGCCTGGTCGACTTCACGGATTTTCTTGAATTCGCCAAGAACTTCGGCAAGAGCGTGCCATAAGTTCAGGCAGGGTAAATCGGAACAGAAAAAACACGCTGCTACCGGCGTGTTTTTTCTTATGCTGCCTGGACGCCGCGCTTGGACTGTTTTCTGTCCCAACGGGCTATATAATTGATAATCAGGTGTTTAATTCGATCAGATGAAGCCGGTTTTCAGAAACCGAACCGGATACTCAAGCGTCGAATAGCCAGCCCGACCGTGAGACATCGTCCGACATGAAAATCGCCACACAGCCGAAGGCGCCAATCGCTGCGCGCTACGCCTTCAGCATCCAGCCGCGGGAAATCCGAAAGACCGGTCGCCTCTTCAGAGAGGCGGACAGCGGTCACCGCCAGTGAAGTCTCCGTCAAAGTGAAACAGGACAATCCTGATGGTCTCGGCAAGAACGGATAATCCACTCATGAAACCGGGTTCCGGCGCCAGTTCCCCGACATCCGACCTGTTTCCTGCCGTGAAGTCGTATATTGACAGGCACGGCATGATCCGGCCGGGCGATGGGATTGTCATCGGCGTATCCGGAGGGCCGGACTCGGTCTCACTGCTGGATCTGCTGTCACGGCTTCGCATTTCCCTCGACCTCCGGCTCTTCGTTGCCCACCTCAACCATCAACTGCGGGGTTTGGCTTCGGATGAGGACCAGCAGTTCGTATCGGATCTCGCCGCATCGATGGATCTTCCGTGCTTTTCCGAAAGAGCGACCCTGCCCGGCGGGGGCTCTCCTGAGGAAGCGGCGCGAGACGCCCGACTCGCTTTCTTCGAACGCGTCCTGCGAAACACCGGCGCTTCCCGCGTCGCGCTGGGTCATTCACGCAGCGATCAGGCCGAAACCGTACTGATGCGGCTGATTCGCGGCGCCGGTACGACCGGGCTCGGCGGAATCAGACCGGTCCGCGACGGGATCTGGATCCGCCCGCTCCTCGGGATCTCCCGGCAACAGATACAGGAATACGTTACACATCGGAACCTGCACGTGCGTCACGACGATTCCAACAGGGACACCCGCTTCCTCCGGAACCGGATCCGGCATCGTCTTCTGCCGGAGATCGCATCGGATTACAACCCCTCGATCGAGGCGGTCCTTGCAAGGTCCGCGGAGATCATCCAGGGTGAGGATCAACTGCTTGGCCAGCAGGCTGAATCCGCATACCGCAAGGCCCTGCGTTACGAGGGCAAACGAAAAATAATCCTTGATGAAAACGCCGTTTTCGGTTATCATATAGCACTTCAGCGCAGGTTGTTCAGAACCGCATTTTTTCAGCTTCGAGGCGGCGCCCGAGACCTCGATGAGAAGGGCGTCGGCCGGATGGAAGGCCTGCGTCTGGCGCCTGCCGGTTCGGTTCAGGTGTCTGCCGATATTTCCGTTCATCTTTCGAGTCCATGGCTGATCCTGAGTCGCCCAACGCCGGCGTTCGAGACCGACGTGGCCGTTCCGGGCGTCACCGAGATTCCGGAAATCGGTGCGTCTGTCGAGACGAAGCTCAGGCCGGCCGGCGACGTGCAAAAGGACGAACTGTCGTCCGATCCATTTCGCGCCTGTTTCGATCTGGATGCGATCGGCGGCTGCCTGACGCTCAGAAACCGGCTGCGTGCCGATCGTTTCGCGCCGTTGGGAATGTCCGGAACACAAAAGGTAAGCGACCTGTTGATCAACCTCAAGATCCCCAGACCGCTGCGCGATGAAGTCCCGCTGCTTCTGGGGGGGCAGGCCATCCTCTGGGTGGTCGGCTTGCGTACGGCCCGGTTCGCGGCCGTTACGCATCGTACGAGTACGGTGCTGGAAGTCACCTTCAGGGGTGGCTGGGGAGAGCAAGTCACCTCCTCGCAAGCATAATTGTCAAGGCGGTTTTTATGGCAGAACACAAAGAACAGGAAGAAACTCCGGACGCAGGGCAAAAGGAGCAACAACCGCCCGTTCCGGAGTTGAAGCCTGAGTCCGACGCAGACCGCGACGCGCCCGAGCCGCCCCGGAACCGACCGCGGCCGCGGCAGAACCGCCAGCCCGGGGCCTCTCCCGAAAACGACGGCGGTGAATGGCGTCGACGATCAAAGACACTTGCGTTCTGGGTCTTTTTCGTATTGGTCGCGCTCTTTGCCACACGGTTCTTCGGGAGCAGTTCCGGCTCGGGCGACGTCGTGATCAGCTACAAGGAATACCGCACCCTGATGAAACAGGGAAAGATCGAAAGCGCCGTCATCATAGACAGCGATTTTCACGGCACGTTGATCGAACCCGAATATACGACCAGCCGTGGCGGTCAGCAGGCATACAGGACCTTCGTCGTCAACCTGGGGGTCATCGGCGAAGACGCAATAGCAGACTGGGAAAAATACGAAATCGACTTCCGGTTCCAGGAAAAGCCCTTCGACTGGCTGAAGGTCTTCTTCAATTTCCTGCCGTGGCTTCTCTTTGTCGGCCTGTGGCTGTTCATCTTCCGCCAGATGCAGGGAGGCCCGAAAGGCGCGTTCAGCTTCGGCAAGAGCAGGGCCAAGCTGGTTTCGGAAGACCGCCCGAAAGTCACGTTCAAAGACGTTGCCGGATCCGACGAGGCCAAGCAGGAACTGCAGGAGATTATCGAGTACCTCAAAGACCCCCGCAAGTTCCAGCGGCTTGGCGGACGAATCCCGAAGGGGGTCCTCCTGGTGGGACCGCCTGGCACGGGCAAGACGTACATGGCCAAGGCGGTGGCCGGCGAGGCCGGCGTTCCATTCTACAGCATGAGCGGATCAGACTTCGTGGAAATGTTCGTGGGTGTCGGCGCGTCCCGCGTGCGTGACCTGTTCGAGCAGGGAAAGGCCAATGCGCCGTGCATCATTTTCATCGACGAAATCGACGCCGTAGGCCGGCACCGCGGCGCAGGCATCGGCGGAGGCCACGACGAACGAGAGCAGACGCTCAACCAGTTGCTGGTGGAAATGGACGGATTCGACTCCAAGGAGGGGGTAATCCTCATCGCGGCCACAAACCGCCCCGACGTCCTCGATCCGGCGCTTCTGCGACCCGGCCGCTTCGACCGTCAGGTTGTTGTGGACCGGCCCGACGTCAAGGGCCGGGAGGGCGTGCTGAAGGTACATATCCGCAATACCCCGTTGGACAAGAACGTGGATCTGACCGTACTTGCGCGGGCGACGCCCGGCTTTACCCAGGCCGACCTTGAAAATCTGGTCAACGAGGCTGCATTGCTCGCCTCCAGGTACGACCGGACCTCCGTGATCATGGAGGACTTCGAGAACGCCAAGGACAAGGTCATCATGGGTGTGGAAAGGCGCAGCCTGGTCATCTCCGACTCTGAGAAGAAACGCACGGCATATCACGAAATCGGTCACGCACTGGTGGCCAAGCTCGTTCCGGAGTCCGATCCGGTCCACAAGGTAACCATCATCCCCCGAGGCCAGTCATTGGGGCTCACCACGTATCTGCCCATCGACGAACGCCACAACTATTCCAGGAGCTACAGCGACGCCGTCCTCACGTACGCATTGGGTGGCAGAGTGGCGGAAAAAATCGTCTTCGGGGAAGTCTCAAGCGGCGGGCAGCAGGACTACAAGATGGCCACCGACCTGGCGCGCCGGATGGTGTGTGACTGGGGTATGAGCGAGAAACTGGGGCCCGTTTCGTACGGCAACAGGCAGGACGAGGTCTTCCTCGGTCGCGAGATCGCCCAGCGCAGGGACTTCAGCGAAAAAGTCGCGCAGGTGATTGACGATGAAATCCGCAACTTCGTCCTCACCGCGGAGGAACGGGCGGAAAGCCTGCTGCGGGAGAATATCGCACAGGTCCACGTTCTGGCCGACGCGCTTCTGGAGTTCGAGGTACTGGACGACTCCCAACTCGACCGCATTCTTGCCGGAGAGAAGCTACAGAAACCGCCGGAACCGCCCGAATCTCAGAACGGTCGGACCAAACAGGATGCCCCCGACGATGTTGAGCAACCGGAGACGCCCTCCTCGGAGGAAACGACGGCCGAATCAAGAGAAACTTCCGAGGACGACGATTAACCGCAGTACTCGAGTGATATCCGGGGATGGTAAAACGCCGTGTCTTTTTGCCATCCCCTTTGCTTTTCCAGTGTTCGCATGCAATACATGAGATCCCCCGCCCGTCGACTCGATTGCCGGGGAAACATCCTCCAGTTGGGCTCGCGGATCCGGGTCATGGGGATTCTCAACGTGACTCCCGATTCGTTTGCCGACGGTGGACGTTATCTGGAGCGACAGCAGGCCATCGAACGTGCAATTCTGATGGCTGAAGAAGGCGCGGACATCATCGACGTGGGCGGTGAATCCACGCGTCCGGCGGGAACCTACGGGGCGGGCGCCCAACCCGTTTCCGAGGAAGAGGAAATTCGGCGTACGGCGCCGGTTATTGAAGAAGTCGCTGCCAGAACGGACCTGATCATTTCCATTGATACGACCAAGGCGGGTGTCGCGCAAATCGCCTTGCAGCTGGGCGCATCTATCGTAAACGATATCAGCGCCATGCGATTCGACCCCCGCATGGGCACAACGATCGCGCAATCGAGCGCCGCTGTCGTTCTCATGCATATGAAGGGTACGCCCCTGACCATGCAGATCAGGCCGGTGTACGGTAACCTGATCCCCGACATTTTCGATTTTCTCGATGAACGCAGGAACGCGGCCATAGAGGCGGGCATCGATCCCGGCCGCATTTTGATCGATCCGGGTCTGGGATTTGGGAAACGAAATGACCACAATTTTGAAATTCTTGCGCGACTGGACGAATTTCATGGCCTGGGCTGCCCGTTGATGGTGGGCCCGTCACGCAAGAAATTCACCGGTGCGGCACTGGATCTCCCGCCGGAGGCGCGGCTGTTCGGCACGCTCGCAGCCGTGAGTCTTTCCGCTGCGGCCGGGGCTCACGTCGTTCGCGTGCACGACGTTGGTGCGGCGGTTCAGGCCGTACGGGTCGCTGAACAGATCGTTTCCGCCTCTGTTTCCGGTTGCGACGCCCGGGAGGAAGTCTGATGCCGGGAAAATCAGACGCATACGCGGCCGCTGGCGTGAATATTGAGAGCGCAGGCCGCACCAAAAGAGGTATCGCCGCAACGGTACGGTCGACGTTTGGCCCGGAAGTACTTGCCGACATCGGCGGTTTCGGTGGCCTCTTTGCGCCCCAATGGGATGCGTACCGCGACCCCGTCCTCGTGGCCGGTACGGATGGCGTTGGCACCAAGCTGAAGATTGCGTTTCTGACCGACATCCACAATACGGTCGGAGCCGACCTTGTTGCCCATTGCGCCAATGACATTCTCGTGCAGGGCGCCCGCCCGCTCTTCTTTATGGATTACCTGGCCATGGGGAAACACGATACAGCCGTGGCCGAGTCCGTCATCGACGGAATCGCAAACGGATGCAAGGCGTGCGGATGCGCACTGCTGGGCGGCGAAATGGCGGAAATGCCCGATTTTTACGCCGCGGGCGAATACGACCTTGCCGGTACGATCGTCGGCATTGTGAACCGGGAAGACATCATCGATGGCTCCCGGGCGCAACCGGGAGACAAGCTCATCGGACTGCCGTCGTGCGGCCTGCATACCAACGGATATTCACTGGCGCGCAGACTCCTGTTCGAAACCGCCGGATGGTCCGTCGACACACACCTGGACGAACTCGGCGGCACCGTTGGCGAGACCCTGCTGGCCCCCCACAAGAGTTACGTATCTTCGGTGTTCGGCCTTATGGAAGCCGTGTCGGTACGGGGAATGGCGCACATCACCGGAGGTGGCATCCTGGATAACCTGCCCCGCACCCTTCCGGAAGGACTTGGCGCACGTATTTTCCGTGGAACCTGGCCCGAACCGGCAGTGTTCAACCTGTTACGGCGAGTAGGCGGCGACATTCATGCCGACGAGATGTTTCGCGTGTTCAATATGGGCCTGGGGCTCGTGCTTGTCGTTCCGTCCTGTCAGGCTGAAAGGGCAGTCGAGCATTTGAATCGAAGCGGTGAGAACGGTTACGTTGTGGGTGAAGTCGTCACCGACCCGGTGTCACGTGTTCAAATTCAATAGCGAGAGTACACCATGTTGCTGCGTATTTTCCTTTTCTGCCTGATGCTGGTTCTTGTATTCCGCGTGCTTCGGGATCTTCTGCGCTCTTCGGTTCGATGGATCTTTCCAACAAGAGACGGTTCACGCCCCACCGGGAAGAAACCATCATGGAAAACCAACAAGGATCGGGTCACGGACGCCGAATTCCGCGACCTTGACGGCTGATAGACCTCGACCGTGGCCAAATCCAAAGCCAGATCCCGCAACTCGCACGACAGGCTGACCGCCCAGATCAAACGGGGCGAATTCGCGCCGCTGTATCTGCTGCACGGGTCTGAGAACGTCGCCAGGGAAGAAAGTCTGAAAGCCCTTCTCGACGCAGCCGTCGATCCTGCGTCAAGCGCATTCAACCTGGATATCTTTCACGGCGAGGACATGGACGCGGCCGACGCCGTAAGCCGGGCAACAGCCTTTCCGATGATGGCGGCGCGGCGCGTTGTGGTGGTCAAACGCCTGGAACGGTTGCGGGACGCCGACGCACGTACATTCCTGCCCCTGATCGATAACCCCGTTGAGACCACGGTCCTTGTGTTTACCGTGGACAAACTGGACGGCCGCAAGAAACTGTCCGCCGCATTGCGAAAGAACGCCGTTTCGGTGGAATTCAAGCCGCCCTACGAAAATGAACTCCCGCAGTGGATTCGAAGCAGGGCGGCTGCGCTGAACAAGCGGATTGAACCCGATGCCGCACACATGCTTCACCTCGGCGTGGGGCCGAATCCGGGCGAACTCGTCAGCGAACTCGAAAAGCTGGCCATCTATACCAGTGAACGCGATACCATCACGCGCGACGACGTCATACAGGTGGCCGGCGCTTCAAGAAACGCGACGGTATTCGAACTCGCCGATGCCGTGGGACAGAGGAAAACCGGCGAGGCCCTGGCCGTTCTGCATCGCCTACTGGACCGTGGTGACAGCCCGGTGGCAATTGTCGCAATGCTCATCAGGCACATAGGCATCCTTCGCAAGGCCCGTTGGCTGAGGAGCTTTGGACTGCCACGATCCGAAATGGCGGGAAAGCTGAAGGTTCCCCCGTTCTTTGTTTCCAGCTACCTGGACCAGGCCGCCCGTTTTGACGAAAAGAATCTGTGGCACGCCTTCGAAGCGCTCCTGAGCGCGGACAATCGACTGAAGTCCCGTTCTCGCGCACCCGCCGCCACGCTCACGCAACTCATCTGCCGTATGTGTTCCGGGCCGGCCGTCTGAAGCGGCGCCGGGCGACTCCATCACACGGGCTTTCACGCTCTTCCGTGATTCTTGACACGATCTCGAAAACTTGGTAGATTTGACAATTCATGAGGAGCCCGAATCCGGACGTACGTGCAATGATAGCGGCCGTACGACGGCCGACGGTGCGAAGCGGAAACTCCAAAATTTATCCCATTAGAAGCTGTCCTAAAATTCCCGGCGGACTTCGCACGGCTGCAAAAGCGCCGGTCGGCGTTGGTCAAATCCACCCGTATAGACAAATATGGGCGGATTTGCCCGCCTTGACCGCCGCTTTTTCGCTCGCGCTCGGGAATTCACCGGTAATTTTAAAACAACTTCTTAACGAAAGGCGGTGTGCGCGTTGGGAAATCCGATTACCATAACCGACGATAGCTTTCAGGTTGAAGTCGTCGAGTCCACCCTTCCGGTACTCGTGGACTTCTGGGCCGTGTGGTGCGGGCCCTGTCGCATGGTCGCGCCAATCGTGGACGAACTTGCCGTCGAGTACGAGGGCCGGGTCAAGGTGGGTAAGGTCGACGTGGACTCCGAACAGAAAATCGCCGCCGACTACGGTATCCGAAGTATTCCCACACTGCTCATTTTTAAAGACGGCGAATTGGCCGATCAGGTTGTCGGAGCGGTACCGAAGAAACAACTGGTTGAAAAACTCGATGCCGTGCTGTAGGCGCACTTCAGGACGTCATCAGACGACCGGCGCCGGCAATGTCTCCCCAAGGCCTTGCCGGCTTCGATCCTGACCGGTTCCCGCGCCCGTCGTGGGCGAAATCAGCGGCCGCGGTACGAACGAAGACCGTCCCGTCGAATACAGGGTGTGCTGCAGCAGGCACGCCCTGATTTTTGTATTTTAACAACCCGGGGAGTTCCAACTTATGGAAATCGAAAAGGTCGTGATCCCGTTGGCAGGAATGGGTACCGGCCTCCTGCCTGCCACAAAATCGCAGCCCAAGGAGATGCTCCCGGTCGCGTGTAAACCCGTGGTACAGTACGTCGTGGAAGAGATGGTCGACCAGGGCCTGACAAGGTTCCTGTTTATAACGGGACGGGACAAACGGCCTGTCGAAGATCACTTCGATCGGGACCATGAACTTCTGAATCGGCTTTCGGAGAGTGAAAATCGGGAATTGCTGGACGCAGTGGATTTTGGACGCGAGTCAGTGAGGTTTTTCTTTACCCGTCAGCTCATCCCTCACGGCCGGCACACACCGCCTGGGATCGGTGACGCCATTGGCGGCGCCGAGGACTTCGTGGGAAACGACCCGTTCGTCGTAGCGCTCGGAGATACGATTGTCAAGTCCGGCAACCACGCGGGCCTGATCCGGAGGATGATCAGGTCCCATTTCCAGCACGATTCCCGATGTACGATCGCCGTTGTGGAAGTGGATCCATTGGATGTACCCAATTACGGCATTGTCAAACCCAAAGGCAGCGCCAGCACGGACTTCGAAATCGAAAGCATCGTGGAGAAACCATCCCCGTCCGACGCGCCCAGTCGCCTTGCAGTCGCCGCCCGATATGTGTTTCATCCCGAGATCTTCCACGCAATACGGCACACTCTGCCGGGACACAGCGGCAAGCTGGAGTTGACGGATGCGATTGCCACGCTGATCAAGATGGGCCGAACGGTACGATGCATCCGACTGAAAAAAGAGGAACTTCGATATGGCATCGGCGACCCCGTATCGTACTATAAGGCGTTCATCGACTTCGCCATCTCGGACCAGCGCCACGGTTATCTCATCCGGCAGCATATCCAGAAGCAATTGAGGGAATTCTGAGTATGCCGGGGGCATACCTGAGCTCGGCGCCCGGCAGAGCGGGCATAATCGGCAATCCCACCGATATGTACGGGGGCAGCGTCATCTCGTGTTCAACGCAGGAACGCGCCGTCGTACTTATCGAACCCGCCGACGTTCTGAGCTTTGAGGTCGCAGGCTGCCGCCGTGTGATTCATGCCGCAGATGAATTGAAACCGGACGGCGGATATTTCGACGTTGCGATGGCCGTTGTCGACTACCTCAACCTGAAAAACGCCCTGTTCTCCCTGCGCTGGTCGTGCGACGTCCCCTTCAGGGCGGGACTGTCGAGTTCATCCGCCCTGATCGTATCCATTCTCAATGCCGTTCTGGCCTACATGGGCCGGTCCGTCCACGTGTACTACCGTGCGGAAATGGCACGCCACATCGAGTTGCACTACCTGGTCCTGTGCGGTTACCAGGACGCATATATGTGCACGGTTGGAGGGCTGAACTTTCTGGATTTCCGGGAAAAGCAGTTCTACCGGGCGCTGGCCGACGAACCCTACGCCACCGTCGAACCCCTCGCGCCATTCATCGACCAATGTCCCTTCGTCCTCGCCCACACGGGGATAAAACGCAACTCGGCCCGCGTTCACCAGCCGATCCGGGAACGCTGGCTGGAAGGCGACCGGGAAGTCGTCCGCAGCTACCTGCGCATTGCCCACGTGGCTCGAATGGGAAAACGTGCCCTTCTGGAAGCGGACTGGCAAACCCTGGGAGAACTGATGGTGGAGAATCACGACATCCAGCGGGATCTCGGCGGTTCCGGTCCGGAGAACGAACGCCTCATTCAGGCCGCGCTGAATGCCGGGGCCCTGGGCGCCAAACTGGCCGGAGCGGGAGCAGGCGGAACCATTATTGCGCTGGCGCCGAACCCCGAACCCGTTGTCCGAGAACTGCAACGCGCCGGCGCCAGCCGGATCCTCTCCCCCAGGCCGGCGCCAGGGGTCACCATAACGCCGCTCAGTAACGACGCGGACAGGCAGGCGGCGGAAGCGGAACTCCTCAGGCGCTCGCGGCAGGAGGATCTTGCAGACTAACCATCGGGCCGATGCCCTTGCCGATCCAGCCGAGTTTGTGTATCTTTAGCGCTAACAGTCCGTTGATAAAGTCGCACTGCAGGCCTGCCAGTGAAGTCCTGGCAGGCAGGCAGCCCGGATGGACTCTTTCAACGGGTTGCTAACCCATACCGATTTCAGCAGGCGCGGAGACTCTCTCGATGGCAATCCTGGCGGATACGCTCCAGGAAACGTACGAACACATGGAGCGCAAACTCAGCGGTATCGTGCCGGATATCGAGCTGCTGTATAAGGCTGAACTGGTCTACGAGATCAACCGCCTGAAGGAACAGCGGGGCGCCATTATCCTGGGTCACAACTACATGGAGCCGGCGCTCTTCCATACCGTACCGGACGTGGTGGGAGATTCGCTCGAACTCAGCCGCAAAGCCGCTGAGACCGAATGCGACCCGATCGTCTTCTGCGGCGTGCGATTCATGGCGGAAACCGCGAAGATCCTCAATCCGGAAAAAACCGTACTTCTGCCTGCACGGGTTGCGGGCTGTTCGCTCGCGGCGAGTATCAGCGCTGAAGACGTCCGCCGGCTGAGACAGGAGTACCCCGGCGTCCCCATCGTCACGTACATCAACACGTATGCGGACGTCAAGGCGGAATGCGACGTCTGTTGTACGTCCAGCAACGCCGCGAAGGTCGTGGAGTCGCTCGGGAGCGAAACCGTCATCTTTCTTCCCGATGAATATCTGGCGGCAAACGTGGCTCAGGAAACCGGCAAGCGAATCGTCTTCCCCACGCGGGAAAAGCCCGATCTGCCGCGATCAGAGCTCGAATACGAGATGATCGGCTGGCACGGCCGGTGCGAAGTGCACGAGAAATTCACCGTGGACGACGTCTCCCACGTGCGGGAGCAGTTTCCGGGAGTGCTCGTTCTCGCCCATCCGGAGTGCAGTCCCGAAGTTGTGGCCGCCTCCGACTTCTCCAGCAGCACCTCGAAGATGAGCGCGTTTGTGCAGGAGACCGAAGCATCGAGTTATCTGCTGCTCACGGAGTGCAGTATGGGCGACAATATCATGGCCGATAACCCCGAGAAAGAAATGGTACGGCTTTGCAGTATCCGCTGCCCGCACATGAACGAAATTACACTGGAAGACACATTGAACGCCCTGAAAAACAACGAGCAGATTATCGAAGTACCGGAAGACATCCGGATCCGCGCCCGGCGCTCGGTGGACCGCATGCTGGAAATCGGTTGAATTGACAGGCGGCCCGAACCTCGGGGGCGGGGTTCCATACCCGCCCTCCTTTTGTATGGAATGGACCTTCCATGTCACTCGATATATGGATGTTTATCGGCCGGATCGACGCCTTCGAAGAAGAAGGCGTCGACCACGTCCTGGACCGCCTGGAAGGGGTGGGCATCGACACGATCGTGCTGGGCGACCTGAGATTCGGGTCGTCGCCCGCGTATCCACCCACGCCTGAACTCTACGAGGGATGCGAGACCCGTCCGCCGGAAATGTCGCCGGAAGACGTCCCCCGGTTCGAAATACTTCAACGGGCCGTTGAGAGGGCGAAAGACCGGCACTTCGACGTGTATCTGCACGATTGGCTTCAATCCGCCCCGGGTTGCATCAACGGTCCGGAAAAACTCAGGTACGGGCCCGCGCGGACCCGTGACGTCGTGCGGAGTTTCCCCGGGGTGGACGGATTCATCCTGGACGGACCGGAATGGGGATACGAAATTGCGCCCGACCATCGGGGCAATCTGTTCCGGTGCGACTGCGACTGCTGCCGTGAGCGAGCCGCAGAATGGGGGTACGATTTCGACGTCCTGTGGCAGGCGCAGGCGCGCCTGAAGGACAACCTCGGGAATCTTGGGCGTCTGCCGCCGGGCCGCCGGGAACGCGGGCTGATCGACGGCCTCGACGCACTGATCTCGAACCCGGGCCTTTTCGACTGGTTCCGGTTCAAGACCGACAGCATCGAGAACTACGTTGGCGCGTTTGCCGACACCGCCCGGTCCCTGGAGCCGGCGCGCAAGGTGGCCTGCGGCCCCCGCCTGCCCGCCTTCGCACCGCTTACCGGCTACAATTTCGGTCGTCTTGCGGAAATCGTCGACTTCCAGTGCCCGAAACTCTATTTCTGGCAGCATGGGATCGATGGCCTCAAGGGTACCCTGTATCGGTGGGCGGCGACCCTTTGCGCGTGGAACCCCGGAATGACCGAACCGCAAGCGCTCGATCGGGTGCGCGAACTCTTCGCGCTGTGGATTCCCGGCGCCGGATGCCTCGCCGACCTGGACGCTCCGTTGCCACCGGAGTTCTTCGAGCAGGTGGCCCTCAGTGAAATCACCAAGATGCGAGAGCGACTGGGCGACGTCTCCCGAATCCGGCCCTGGATGGGACTGCACCACGGTGGCGTCCGCATGGACAGTCGCGAACTCGAACACCTGCTGCAGACCGTTGAGCACGGCGGCCTGACCACCCTCATTTACTGGCACTACAGCGACATGACCGATTCGGACTGGGGCGTCATTCAGGACCGGATCGGCTCCTGAATGTTTCCGCTGCGACCTTTCCAGGTACTTTCTTCAACGTCTCGCTCTCACGGGCCGCCGATTCCAACAGACCGGCGGCTCGTTGTCCATATTGACGGGTATCCCAAACGGCATCCACGATCATATGCACGCCATCACGGTAAACGGTCTCTCCAGGTACTACGCCGTTCCCGAGCGCGAGGCCGGTCTCCGCGCCGCGGCCAGAAGCCTTGTCAAACGGCAAACGAGGTTGGTCAAGGCCGTCGAAGCGATCTCCTTCAGCGTCGAACCCGGTGAAATCGTCGGCTTTCTCGGTCCCAACGGGGCGGGAAAGACAACGACGCTCAAGATGCTCTCCGGATTGCTCTATCCCACGGACGGCGCGGCCGAAGTTCTGGGTCATATTCCGCACCGGCGCGAAAGGGCTTTCCTCCGTCAGATTACGCTCGTGATGGGACAGCGAAACCAGCTGATCTGGGACATCCCGATGATCGACTCCCTCGAACGCAATCGGGCGGTCTATCGGATATCGCGCGGGGACTACAGAGAGACGCTCGATGAACTGACGGAATTGCTCGAGCTGGAACCGCTCTTGCCCAAACCGGTCAGAAACCTGTCCCTCGGAGAGCGGATGAAGTGCGAGATCGCCGCCGCCCTGCTGCATCGTCCGAGGGTACTGTTCCTGGACGAGCCCACAATCGGCCTCGACGTTACCATGCAGCGCCGGATACGGAACTTCGTTGAAGATTACAACCGCGCGCACGGCGCGACGGTGCTGCTGACCAGCCATTACATGGCCGACGTCGAGGCGCTTTGCAAACGTGTCGTGGTTATCCACCACGGCCGGATTCTCTTCGACGGCGCGCTTTCCGATCTTGTCACCCGATTCTCCCCGCACAAGACCATCGACGTCGAACTCGAGACCGAGAACGCCGACCTCTCTCCGTACGGGGAGGTCGTGGAGGCCGCCGGGCTGCGCTACTCCCTGAGGGTACCCAAGGAGGCAACGCCGCAGGTGACAGCAAGGATACTCGGTGATTTACCTGTACTCGATCTGACCGTCGAAGACCCGCCCATCGAGGAAGTAATCGAGCAGGTCTTTTCCGTGGACACCCCGGACGACGATGCCGGGCCGGCGGACCCGCGCGATCCCTGACCCGACTGTCCATATCGGATCGGTAAAGGGATTTCCGGGCGCAGGAGACACAGATGCTTGCGATTTACTGGGCGTACCTGAAAACCTCCATCGCGCTTCAGTTCCAATATCGCGTCGCCATGGCGATCTGGATGATCGGAGGGCTTCTCGAGCCCATGATCTATTGTGTCGTCTGGTCGACCGTGGCCATAGCCCGGGGCGGGGACGTGGGAGGTTACGATGCAGGCGGGTTTGCCGCGTATTACATCGTACTGATGGTCGTCAACATGTGGACGTTTACCTGGATCATGCACGAAATGGGCTATCGCGTCCAGCACGGCGAACTGTCGGCGATGCTCCTGAAGCCGATCCATCCCATCCACAGCGATATTGCCGACAACATCGGTTACAAGACCCTGACGCTGTGCGTTCTGATCCCGTCCGCGGCCGTGCTCTGCCTCCTGTTCAAACCCACGTTTCACTTCGAAATTGTCAACGTGCTCCTTTTCGTGTTCTCATTGTTCCTTGCATATCTTCTCAGATTCTTCGTTGAGTGGGCACTCTCGCTCGTCGCGTTCTGGACAACACGGACCGACGCTGTCAATCAGATGTATTTCTTCTTCGGCCTTTTTCTGTCTGGCAGAATTGCGCCACTGGACCTGCTGCCGGGATGGGCCCGTGCGATCGCCGATGCGCTGCCGTTCAAGTGGTCGGTCGCCTTTCCCGTCGAGCTTATCCTTGGCAGGCTCGATATGGCGCAGATCGAACGTGGACTCCTGATGCAGCTTCTGTGGGTCGTTGTCGGTTTCGCCATAGTCAAACTCGTCTGGCGCCGGGGCGTCAGGAAATATGCCGCCGTGGGATCATAGTAAGCCGTGCCGGAATCCCCAACCGTCTTCCAGGGGCAATCGATTTTGCACAAGCTGACCGTGATATGGACGTTCCTGAAGATCGGCATTCTGAACGAGTTGGCCTATCGCGTCAACTTCTACGTCCAGATCTTCCAGTCCGCGGTGAGCCTTGTACAGGCGCTGCTCGGGGTCTACGTGGTCTTTCTCCACACGGATACCCTTGGGGACTGGAGATCCTACGATTTGCTCGCCCTGATCGGCGTATTCGTGATTATCGGCGCGGGTATTTCCATCGTTATCCGCCCCAGTATGATGCAGTTGATGACGGACGTCCGGCGGGGAACGCTCGATTACACCCTCACGAAACCCGAGGATGCGCAGTTTCTGATCAGCATAAGCCAGTTCCGGATCTGGAAGGCGACCGACGTCGTGCTGGGCGGAATCGTGTTGTCCTACGCCCTCATCGAGAGGGGCGCGGACGTCGGCGCCATTGACACCCTTACGTTCGGCATGGTCCTCCTGTGCGGCGCGGCCACGATCTACAGCTTTTTCCTGATCCTGTCCACCATTTCATTCTGGTACATCAAGGTCGAGAACATCCTCAATATCTTCGACTCGATGGTCCAGGCCGGTCGCTGGCCCGTCGGCATTTATCCTTACTGGCTCCGTTTCGTCCTTACGTTCATCGTTCCGGTCGCGTTCGCGATCACGGTGCCCGCCCGGGCCCTTACCGGCCGGCTCGATTCGGAGTCACTTACCGCCTCGATTCTCGTGGCGGCGGGTATGCTGATCGCCTCGCGCCTGTTCTGGCGTTGGGGGCTCCGCCACTATTCCGGCGCCTCGGCCTGAGTGAACCCCTCCGTCCCCTGCGACCATAGGTTCGAGAGCCCCTGTTCCGGTAAGACCGCGACCGGTGCGGATCGCAGAAATGTCTTGCGCGCCGGACGGGTATGGCGCACAATTGACAGGCAATCGCTCGGAAGCTGTATCCGGATTACCGGTGAGTTCGCCCCTTCACCAAACCATTGGCATCCCCCTTAACTCAGGAGTCGCGCCATGTCCGGGAAAAAAGTCGAGTCGTTCGCCGCACACGCCAAAGATGCCCGCTGGACGGAGGAGGGATTGCGTCCCTACTTCACCTACCGGGACCTCGGCATCAAGGACGCCACGGACGGAAGAATCCTCGCCCACATCATCCGCGCCCGGCAATCATGCACCGGACCGCTGGGTTATCACTCACACGACCTGGATTTTCAGATGGTCTATCTGATCAAGGGGTGGGCTCGCCTCTACTTCGAGGACATCGGCGAGATTCGGGTGGAAGCGGGCGACGCATGGTACCAGCCGCCCGGTATCCGGCACGAGGTACTCGAATATTCCGATGACTGGGAGGTGATCGAAATCACCATGCCTGCCGAATTTGACACACGTGACGAAGTGCGCGGGGATTGACCTCAATTCGAAAAAAGACAACAGGCAGATTGGCACAAAGAGCCTGAATGCGGGTAGAGGGTAGACGGTAGAAGAAATCCTCGCCCGGAATGTCTTCCCTCCTTGCCTTCGGCACGAAGGGAATCCTTACAAGGCAGGCAATCTCTCCCCTCTACCGTCTCCCGTCTACCCGCTTCTGAGGGGCCGGGCGAGAGATCCCGAACATGTCCAGTGACCCCTGGTGTATCCTGGTAATCGGCCGTCTAATCGCCTTTATCATCTTGCACATAATCGAATTAACGTCCACGAAGACTTACGAATCAAGGTAGACATGAAAGTCGGATTCATCGGTCTTGGAAATATGGGGCAGCCGATGGCGGCCAATATCCTTGATGCCGGGCACACGCTGACCATCCACGATACCCGGCGTCAGACCGGCCGCGACCTCGAGGCGGCCGGCGCATTCTGGGCTGAAGGCCCGAGGGCGGTGGCGGTTCGATCCGAAGTGGTGCTGACCTCCCTGCCCGACAGCGGTGCGGTCGAGCAGGTCGCACTGGGTGAACACGGGGTGTTTTCCGGCCTGGTCGGGGGATCGACGTACGTTGACACGAGTACCATCGCTCCGTCCGCCATGCGCCGCATTTGCGCCGCGGGGACGGAACGGGGTCTACACGTGCTCGACGCGCCGGTCAGTGGCGGCATCCATGGCGCCCAGGATGCTTCGCTAACCCTGTTCGTCGGCGGTCACGCGGAGGACCTGGAGCGGGTGAGGCCGGTGTTGGCGTCTATTGGCGGAAGGATCGTTCACGTGGGACCGGCCGGATCCGGGAATGCGATCAAGCTGATCAACAACCTGATGATGTTTGTTAATTTCATCGGTGCGTGCGAGGGCGTGGCGATGAGCGCCAGGGCCGGGATCGATCCGCGCCTGTTGCTGGATGCGATCAGGTCGAGTATGGGACAAAGCAGGATATTTGAACACACCCTCTCGCTTTTTCTGAACAGCGGTCGAATGGGCGCATCCACCGATCTGGCGGTGAAGGATCTGCATCTGGGGATTGAGCTTGGGTTGGAACTCGGGGTGCCGCTGGAGGTCGGTCCGCTGGCCAGAGACCTCATGGTCCGGTTCCGAGACGTTGGAGACCGCGGAGAGGATGAGTTTACCGACATGATACCCGATCTGCTGCGGCGTTCGGGCGTGGATCTGTGATGGATCAGCCGTACGGCATCGCAGCCTGCTCTTGCTGGCGCACGAGGATATAACCCCCACAACGGAGCACTTCCATGAATACCTGCATCGTCGGCGCCGGAATCTTCGGCATGGCCGCGGCGCTGGAACTACGCAACCGGGGACACGAGGTATCGCTTTTCGAGCGCGGAAAGATCCCCAATCCGAAGGCATCCAGTACGGACGTGTCCAAGGTGATCCGGCGTACGAACTACCCGAACCCGGTTTACGTGGAACTCGTCACCCGGGCCGAGGCCCAATGGCGGGAGTGGCACAACCGCACGAGCCGATCGATATACTTCCAGTACGGCGCACTGATCGTGTCGCGCGACCTGGAAGCCGATCACGAAACCCACACGGGATGGGAAACCCTGAACAGGATGGGAAAGGACGTCTACGAACTCACGGCCGGCCAGGTCCGTGAACGGTATCCGCAGTTCACCGTAAGCGACGAGGACAGTCTCTTCTTCGACCCCTGGGCGGGTTATCTGCGCAGCGGCCAGGCGCTGGAGGACCTGGCGAAGCTGGCGGATGACGCGGGTGTGACTATCCGCGAAAACACCCTCGTCACCGCGGTTGAAGACACGCCTTCCGGCGCCCGGATCCGCACGGAAACCGGCTGGCGGACCTGCGACCGTGTGGTGGTGGCGGCCGGGCCATGGGTGGCCGAGCTTCTGCCGGCCATGGAGAGAGTCGTGCGCATTACGCGGCAGCAGATGGCCTTCTTTGCGCCGGAGGACCCGATGCCGTTCGAGCGCGAACGTTTTCCGGTCTGGATGATCTTTTCACCCGGCAACCTGTGGTACGGGTTCCCCCATCTGCACGAGGGGTTCGTGAAGGTGGCGGAAGACAGCAAGTGGGAGGATACCACGGTCGACGTCCCGCGTGAACCAACCTCAGAGTTTCTGGCGTGGGCCCGGGAATTCGTGGCCCGGCGCATACCCGGACTGGCTGCAGCGCCGCTGGTTGGCGGTCGGGCCTGCCTGTACACCAACATGGCCGATATGACGGACGAGGAGTTCGTTATCGATTGGGCACGGGGTTTCGAACGCGTGCTGGTCGCGGGATGCGGGTGCGGCCACGGGTTTAAATTCGGCGGCGCCATCGGACCCGTAATCGCCGACGCGCTGGAAGAACGGGAAAATCCGCTGGGCGATCCGTTCAGAACAGGTAACCGCTTTGAGTAGGAGGACCCTGCCAATGGCAATGAACCCGAGGCAGATCTACGACGATGCGCTGGTGATCGACGGATTGAGCATCTGCAACTGGGACAGCGATGCCGTATTCCGGCAGTTGCGCGCCGGCAACTTGACGGCAATCAAC
The DNA here is from genome assembly GCA_965116875.1 of Candidatus Latescibacterota bacterium. Classification (GTDB taxonomy): domain Bacteria; phylum Latescibacterota; class UBA2968; order UBA2968; genus JAAXHE01. Next base: position 4,132,384 of record OZ220733.1, on the reverse strand, counting down.
GCCACCGTCTCCACGTGGGAGAACTTCATCCAAACCATGGCTCATCTCACGGCGTGGATGCGGCGATTCCGTGAGCGCGACGACATCCTGCAGGTGAAGTCGACAGTCGATATACACGCGGCCAAGCAGCAGGGAAAAACCGGGATTATCCTGGGATTTCAGAACGCCTCGCCGATCGAGAACGAACTGGATCGTCTGGGCCTGTTCCTCGCGCTCGGGGTGAGGGTGATTCAATTGACGTACCACGAGACCAACCTTCTCGGCAGCGGCTGCTGGGAGCGGAATGACGCGGGTCTCAGCAATTTCGGTGTGGATGCGGTGAGGGAGATGAACCGGCTGGGCATCCTCATCGATCTGTCGCACGTGGGTCCCCGGACGACCCTGGACGCCATCGAGATGTCCGAGAAGCCGGTCGCCATCACCCACGCCAATGCCCGCAGCTTCTGCGACCATCCGCGAAACAAGGAAGAGGAAGCGCTGAGACTTCTGGCCGAAAAAGGAGGCGTTGTAGGCGCGACGTCCTACACGCCCTTCCTGCCAAAGGGATACGATTCTACCGTAGAGGATTTTGTCGACGCGATCGACAATATGGTGGAACGGATTGGCATCGACCACGTCGCCATCGGCACCGATTCCACCCACGAACAACCCCTCGAATTCTGGCACTTCATCGCATCGCAGCAGGGAACCAAATTCCCGTCCACGTTCGCTGACGGTTCGGTCCCGTATACCGAAGTGAGCTTTCAGCCCAGGGGTATGGCCACGCTGCCCGAGTTCCCCAACGTCACGAATGCGCTCGCCAACCGTGGATACAACGCTGCGGAGATCACAAAACTGCTTGGCGGCAACTGGATGCGCCTGTTCGAGCAGGTGTGGAACCTGTGACTTTTGGAAAAATACGCGGACACACCCATGGACTATGCGGACGCTACCCTCGTACTCCTGGCCGAACACATCAGATGTTTCGATATCCTCACCCTCGACCGCCGCGGCTTTTCCACGTATCGAACAACTGAAGATCGCGGCTTTCGGCTGATTCTTGACTCCTGACAGACGCTGAACGAAAACGACACGGACGCCGACATACTGTTACCGGTACACGGTACCGCTATAGCGGCTGACAGCTTATTCCTCTTTGACTGCAATGATCCGCGCGAATGTTCAGATAACCCACCGGATTATGCGATTCTCTTCCGCGAAACGTGGCGCTCTTTCGGCGGCGACGGCGTTTTCGCTGTCATTTCATGTCATTTTACCGGTTCTCTTACCTGGTACAGGCACGGACGCCATTGCGCAGCAACGGGCGGAACACACCATCAGCGGGTACGTATCGGATGCCTCGAACGGCGAGAAGCTGATCGGCGCCTCATTGTACGAACCCACCTTGCGGGTAGGCGCCACGACGAATCGCTATGGCTTCTTCAGTCTGACCCTGCCTGCGGACTCGCTTCTGATTGTCGTTTCCTACATCGGGTTTCACAGCGACACCCTGTCAATCCGCCCGGAACGAGACATTCGCGTGGAGTTCGCCCTCAAGCCCCTACCGCTGGAAATGCAAGGCATAGAAGTAAAGGCCGAGCAGGCGGATCCGATCCAGGAACAGACACGGATGGGTGTTGTCGACGTGCCTGTCAGCCAGATTGAAAACGCCCCGGCCCTTCTGGGCGAAGTCGATCTGATGAAGACCATGCAGCTTCTTCCGGGAGTCCAGTCCGGCGCCGAAGGGACGAGCGGCCTTTACGTTCGCGGCGGCGGTCCGGATCAGAACCTGATCTTGCTCGACGACGCCCCGGTGTACAACGCTTCCCACCTCTTCGGTTTTTTCTCGGTCTTCAACTCCAGCGCAATCAAGAACGTGCAGCTTACAAAAGCCGGGTTTCCGGCACGATTCGGCGGCCGCCTTTCTTCGGTCCTGGAGGTTGCCATGAAGGACGGCAACATGCAGGCGTTCGAAGTGGAGGGTTCCATCGGCCTGGTTGCTTCTCAGGTGACCCTGCAAGGTCCGATACGCAAGGACCGGACGTCGTTCATCGTTTCGGCGCGACGGACGTATATCGATCTGCTGATCCGTCCCTTTCTGGATCCCGGCGAGCGGGGAGGTTATTTTTTTTATGACGTCAATGCCAAAGTCAACCACATCCTGTCGCCCCGAAACCGTGTTTTCCTGAGCCTGTACGGTGGTGACGACCGTTTCTGGAGTGACATACAGGACGAGTACACGTCTGGAACCTATCGAAGCGAGCAGACGACGGCGGCGGATTTCGGCTGGGGCAATTTCACCTCGACGGTGCGCTGGAACATCCTCTTCAACAACCGGCTCTTCGGCAATCTCACCGGGATCTTCAGCCGCTATAAACTTACCTCGAACATCGACGATCGTTCCACAACCCGCGACGAGGACGTCCACGAGAATGAGACGCTCAGCCTTCGCTATCACTCGGGCATTCGCGACTTCGGCCTGAAGCTGGATCTCGACTACGTTCCCAATCCGGCCCACTATATCCGCTTCGGCGGCAACGGCACCTACCACACGTACAGCCCCGGAGCGGCGCAATACGAATTCAGCCCCGCAAGCGGCGCTCCGGAAGCTACGACACTTGGCGCCGTCCGGGCGACAGACGCTCTGGAGTTCGGACTGTACCTCGAGGACGACGTCCGCCTGTCAAAGCGGATGAGCGCCAACGTGGGGCTGCACGCCTCCGGCTTCTCTGTGGGCAACTCACGCTTCGCATCCCTCCAACCCAGAGTTTCGACGCGTCTCCTGTTGAATCCGCGGTGGGCCTTTAAAGCGTCCTACGCCCGGATGCGCCAGTATATTCATCTACTCTCCAACAGCACCATCGGGCTCCCGACCGACCTGTGGCTCCCGGCCACCGAACGCGCGCGTCCCGAGGGGTCGCGCCAGTTCGGCGTGGGCCTGGCGGGCACCTTGAACCAGGGACGGTACGAACTCAGCCTGGAGGCCTATCACAAGACGATGACCGACCTCATCGAATACAGGGAAGGCGCGACCTTTCTGGCGGGGTTCGGGGAACACCAGGACTGGCAGGACAAGGTGGAAACCGGGCGTGGATGGTCCTACGGCGTCGAAGCGTTTGTACAAAGGAAACGCGGCCGCACCACAGGCTGGATCGGATACACCCTTTCCTGGACGAGACGGCGTTTTGCCCAATTGAATGAGGGGCGCACCTTTCCATTTCGGTACGACCGCCGGCACGACGTCGCGCTGGTCCTGAACCATCGACTGACACGCATCACGAACGCCTCGTTAAACTGGGTCTATGGAACCGGAAACGCGGTTACCATTCCGGTCGCACGTTACTATGATGAATACGTCAGAGGATCGATCGGCGGACACGAGCTTTGGACCCCCAGCGTGCTGCCGTATGAAGCGAGGATCTACGAGGACCGCAACGGCTTCCGGATGTCTGCATATCATCGCATCGATATCGGGTTCAACTTTGACTGGCGCAGACACGGATTCCGCGTGGGCGCCTACAATGCATACAACCGAAAGAACCCGTTTTTCATTTATTTCGACGATTACTATGACTCAGGGACGGATTCCAGGGAGTACCGGGCGAAGCAGGTCACCCTGTTTCCGGTCCTTCCGTGGATCAGCTACAGGTTCAAGTTGTAATCGGGAACCCGTCTCAATGAAAAAAATGTACATCAAAATCGCGACACTCGTGATCGCCTTCACGGGGTGCGAGTTGATCATTGAACCGGAATTGCCCGAGCACACGCCGCGACTGGTGATAAAGGCATTCTTCACCCCGGACCGTGAATGGGCGGCGTCCGTCAGTCGGTCCGCAGGTATTCTGGAACCCTCGCCCGGAACCGAGCGACTGGTAACCGCCGCAAGTGTGGAACTGCTTTCAGATGGCCGGATCATCGACCGGCTGCCCTTTCTCCAGCGAGAACGGGTATATGCAAGCGAAAGGACCCTGCAAGCGGGCCGGTCTTACTCATTGCGGGTGTCAGCGGCCGGCTTCGAGACCATTCATGCGACGGACAGCGCACCCCCACCTGTACCGACGTCCATTGAATCGTATCGGGTGGAGACCTCCGATCCCGCTCCGGGAGAACCCGGTGTGTCGGCAATCACGGACTTCCGAATCACCCTCCGGATTCAGGATCCGCCGGACAATCGGAATCACTATCAGATTCGTGTCATTGCTCCGGATCGATCCGGTCGATTCGATCTACGTTTTTCGACGAAGGACCCGTCCATCATCGCCGACAACCGGATTGAAGATCCGGTTGTCGAAGGCGTCGAGCCGTTTGAGGGTTCCGAACCGTTCTTCAAGGACGTTCTCTTCGACGGTGAATCCCACGAAATTGAGTTATCTTCCACCGACTACACGGTAGAAGCGAGCCTCGAGCGTCGAATCTGGGTCGAAGTCCGTTTTGTGAGCGAGACCTATTACAGGCACCTCCGAAGCGCTCTGCTCCACAAGACGACCGACGACAACCCATTTGCAGAACCGGTGAGAATTCACAGCAATATTGAGAACGGGTACGGCATATTCGCGGGTTACAGCGCGCGCACCTTCGAACTCACGTTCTGAGGCGAATAAAAAAAAACGGGCCTTCGGACACGTGGTTGTGGAAGGATATATGCGGCTTCCGACGGGGAGTTCTGCTGAGCCGGTCCATAAAAGGACAACGACTGAGATCATGGCGCCGGATACATCCACATGGCATCAGCAGCGCCGGAACACGCGCACCTCGAAGCATAGAGTTCCGCAACGATTCATTGCCGCCTTCGGTTGTCGTCCCGAATCGATCCATGCAGAATCGAAAGCCAGATTGCTCCTGCTGGTTATCTGCATACTGCTGGTCGGCCCTGCCCCGGTCCCCGTGCGCGCTCAAACGGGTGAAGGCGGCAAAGCGGTCTCCGCCGAAGTGGGGTACGTCGCAGACTTGCTTCGAAACGCCTCCGGCGGCATCCGGAACGGCACTGCATATCTGCAGAACGTCGATGCGGTCCTCACGTTTGACCTTGAACGGGCATTCGGAAGCGGGGCCGGCTCGTTGTTCGCGTATCTGCTATGGAACAACGCATCGACGTTTTCGGACCGGTATTCGGGCGATACCCAGGTCGTTTCCAACATCGACGCGGAGCAGGCGTTTCGGCTCTACGAATTCTGGTACCTACATCCCGTTACGGAAGGGTTGAGCCTGAAGATCGGGCTCTACGATCTGAACAGCGAGTTCGATGCGGTGGATTCGGCGGCGTTGTTCCTGAACGGGTCACACGGAATCGTGCCCACGTATTCCCAGACCGGGGAACGGGGGCCGTCGATTTTTCCGGCGACGTCGTTCGCGGGTCGACTCGAATGGAATTCAGGAAACAATCTGATGCGTTACGCGATCCTCGACGCGGTGCCGGGCGATCCGGAAAACCCCTCGGCCACCGCAATCAAGTTGAGCAGCCGCGAGGGCGTTCTGCATTCCCTCGAGTACAACCGTGACGTTTCCGATGCCCTCCGTCTGGGTCTCGGCGCGTTCTCCTATAGCGCGGAATTCGAGGCGATCCGCGAAACCGACACGGGAGGAAATCCCGTGCGGCGAGGCGGAAACAATGGGTGGTATGGATTTGCCGATGGCACGCCGTACGCGGACGTCGCCAACCGGCGAACGGTTTCGGGATTCCTTCGCTACGGAACCGCCAACGGCGCGCTCAATCCCTTCGACAGGTACATCGGAGCGGGGGTGTTGATGTCCGGCCTCGTCCCCCGCAGGCCGGACGACCAGATCGGGATTTCCATGGCCAGGGCGCGTTGCAGCGCGGATTTTCGCGCTGCCGCCAAAGCGGAAAGCCATGAGACCGCATTCGAATTCACGTATGTTCTTCGGATCAGCGACATATTGCAGATCCAGCCGGACCTGCAATACATCTTTAATCCAGGCGCTGATCCGGAACTCGAGAACGCACTGGTTGTAGGCGTCCGGCTGGATCTGAACCACGGATTCCATCACCGATAGCGTATTACGCGTCCGCATATTCGGCGCCGGTTACTGGCGCGAGGGAAGGAAGCGTTATGAGCAAGAGGAATTATGAAAATGCACCGGCAGAACTTGCGGAAGCAATTGAACAGGCTGAAGTGATTCCAGACTTTCTGCCGTCACCCGACCAGCTCGTGTTGAAGGAGGAAACCGTACGGGTGACCCTGAGTCTAAACAAGAGGAGTGTGGATTTCTTCAAGGCAAGCGCGCGGGAGAACGGCGTACCCTACCAGAGGATGATTCGGAGAGTACTGGACATTTACGCTGAGAGATATCTGGGAGCGCGGTCGTAAGCGGCATGTAGTTCGGTCGTCAGGGCTCGCCCGACAGTTCGGGTCGGGGAGAAATCGCGCCTGGGCAGGTCCGGCTTCCGGTCAGGCGGAACCGGCAGATTTCGAGACTGTGACGCAAGACGAAAAAGAGGGAGTTGGAGGCGGATGCCTCCAACTCCCTCTTTGATTTCCCACGTTAATAATATAACAAAAATCGATCCGGAAGTCAAGAATATAAATTATTTATAAATATGTATTTATACCTATATTCTCGATTGATTCCGTTGGGCGGATGACTTATCTTCCCTATCGCCTGGCAATCCCTGATGAATGTTGCTCTCGGTCAGCCGCGGAGAACGGACGATGCCGCCGACATCCGACCTCGAATACTGGAACCGACGCGAGAACGCAGGCGCGATTCTGGCCAACCTGCGCTGGACCTGGAGCCACATTCGGGCGCACGCCAGGACGGCCGGGCTCTGGCTGATCGTCATTCACGTTCTGCTTGGAATCCAGCCTGCCTTGCTCATCTACGTTACCAGGCATCTCGTCGACACCGTGGTCGATGCGGCCGGCGGCGGCCCGTCCGACTTTGACGACATCCTGCCGTGGCTGATTGCATTCGGACTGATCCTGCTGGCGACCAACGATGTCATGTGGCATCTGCGCGATGTCTTCCACCTGCGCCTGGAGCAGAATCTTTCCCACGTTCTGGGCCGCCGCCTTCTGGAACGATCGTCGCGGCTGCCCCTGCTATCCTTCGATGTAAGCGAGACGTACGACCGTCTGGAACGCGCACGCGATCCGGGGCGCAAACCTGGACGGCTCTTTTTCAACGCTCTGCACTTTTCCCAGGCCGCTATCACCGCCGTCTCGGTGTCAGCGATGTTCGCGCCGGTCTCCATATGGATCACGGTGGCCATGCTGGGAGCGCTGGCGCCGCTTGTCCGCCTGGAGATCCGACAGAGCCGGATGTTCATGGCGTTCACCTACGGAGAGACCCCGGAGGAGCGCCGCGCCGGGTACGTGAACCGGATCCTTACGGGTCGGTCGGAGCAGAAGGAAATGCGGCTCTTCGGCCTGCACACGCCATTGACCGGGCGCTGGCGAAGAATGCGTCAGGTTCTGCGGGAGCGTCTGCTGGATCAGCGGCAATGCCAGGTCATATTGAGCATACCGGTCACGGCGCTCCAGGTGGCCGCGGGGGTTGGCGTCGCGGTCCTCCTCGCGTTCCTGCTGGGGGACCGGGTTCTCACTCCCGGACGATTTGTTGCGCTCTTTCAGGGTGTGGGCGACATGTTGCGCGCAGGAGGCAGTCTCGGCTTCAGTTCCAGGGAGTTGCAGGCTCGTTCTGCCGAGGTCGGCAATGTTCGGGAGTTCTTCGATCAGCAGCATGGCAACATACCGGAAAGCGCAGCAACGGAAGGTACGTCGGACGCCGCCTCCTTTCCCCGACCCCTGCGGGAGGGTCTGGTCATGGACAACGTCCACTTCACCTACCCGCCATCCGCTGCCGGCGACGAGGCGCCGTCCGTGCTGAACGGCGTCACTTTTTGCCTGGCCCCTGGCGAACGCGTCGCACTCGTCGGCGACAATGGCGCCGGCAAGTCCACCATCGCAAAGGTCCTTCTCGGTCTCTACGCCCCCACCTCGGGACGAGTAACGGCCGATGGCATCGACTACCGTGATATAGACCCCGAGAGTCAGGCCGGCGCCGTGAGCGCGGCCTTCCAGGATTTCTCCCGATTCGAATTCACGCTCGGCCAATCCATTGGCATCGGAACGCTGTACGGTTCGAGCGAGGGACCAGGCAGCGAATTGTGGCCCTCCTGGCTGCAACCGGACATGGCAGCGGTCCATGAGGCAGCCCGCCGTGCCGGCGTTGACGAGATCGCTGAACGGCTTCCCGGTGGCTACGAAACCCCGGTCGGGCACGTCTTCGACGGCGGGCAGGGTCTCTCCGGCGGCGAATGGCAGCGAATCGCCATCGCGCGCGCCTTCACCGGGGATCCGGAACTACTCATTCTCGACGAGCCGGCCGCGGCGCTCGACGCCGTGGCGGAGGCTGCGCTGTACCGGCAGTTCGCCGAACTCCTTCACGGGCGGACCGCCCTGCTGATCAGCCACCGGCTCGGGTCCGCGCGTATGGCCGATCGCATCCTCGTGCTCGGGCAGGGCCGTATCGTGGAGGAGGGCTGCCACGACGACCTGGTGGCCAAAGGGGGCGTTTACGCCGGAATGTGGGAGGAACAGGCTTCGTGGTACAGGTAGAAACCGATCCGGTAAAACGGCGTCCGCGCGGTCTCCGGACACTCATCAGGTTCCTGGGCTGGATGATCCGCATCGATCCCTGGCGGTCGGTCCTTTCCCTTTTGCTGGAGTTCACGAGCGGCATGCTGCCAGCCGCGACCGTCTGGGTCGTACGTGAATTATTCGATCACAGTGTTGGCGTTTACGAGGGCCGGATTCCCGTTAATTCGATGCTGCCCTGGCTCGCGGGCTGGGCGTCCGTTACCCTCGCCGAAATCGGCCTCCGGACATGGTCGCGTACCATCCTGCTCGAGCGGCTCAAGCAGGAGATGGAAGACAGGCTTCTCGAGCAACTCCAGATCAAGTCCCGGTCACTCCGTCTGGATGTCTTCGAGCGGGCGGATTTCCACGACCTGATACGGCGTGCGCAGGTAGCGGCGACGCCCGGCTTTTTCCTGAACCTGCTTGGTGCAATCTACCGGATCCTGACCGGCGGGCTGACGGTGGTTTCCGTTGGCATTGTCGTCGGGTTCTGGGACCCGTACCTGCTCGTGGCAATCCTCCTCGTCTCGCTGCCGCCGCCGCTTGCCGGCCTTTACCATAACGTGCACGAGTTCTACCTGGAACGTCGCCAGACCCAGGCGCAGCGTCTGCGCGCATACCTGGAACGTATCCTTACAGAGAGGGAGGACGCAAAGGAGGTACGGGTGTTTCGGCTCGGGTCGGTCCTGGCCGGGTGGTGGGATCACCTGTATTGGCAGGTCGCAGATCCCCTGTACCGCCAGAGACGCAAACATCACGCCACAGGCGGCTGCCTGTCCGCCGTCAGCCTGTCGGCGTTTGCCGGCGCCGTCGGCTGGTCGGCGTGGGCGGTCCTCGGGGGCGGGCTGTCCGCCGGACAGTTCGCGGCAATGCTGGTCGCCCTGCGTCAGGCGCGAACGGGAGTCGACCACCTCGTAAATCGCATGAGCTTTCTTGCTATTCAACTGATGAACGTCGCCGACCTGTTCATTTACCTGGACCTCGGCCCCGAAGACCCGCCCGGTGGCGCCATCATCGCCTCACTCAAGACAAAGGCAATCACAACCAAAGACCTCTCCTTCCGCTATCCTCAGGCCGAGCGACATGCCCTCAGGGGAGTCAACCTGGCCGTACGACCCGGCGAGCGGGTCGCCCTTGTCGGCGCGAACGGTTCCGGCAAGACCACTCTGGTCAAGGTGCTGCTGGGGCTGTTCCATCCTACCGCGGGCAAACTGAACTACGGCGACCTCCCGGCGAACCGAACGAACCGTGACGCATATTGGGACCGGTCCACCGGGGTCTTCCAGGACTACACCCGCTTTGCCTTTACGCTTGGTGAGAACATCGGTTTCGGACGCTGGGAACGGATGCGGGAGCCTGGCGAAATCGAACGCGCGGCGCGACGGGGCGGCGCCGACGCCGTCGCCGGCCGGCTCCCGGACGGTTATGAAACGCCGCTTGGCAGGGAATTCGAAGGCGCGACGGAACTGTCGGGCGGGGAGTGGCAGCGAGTCGCGATCTCCAGGGGATTCATGAGAGACGCCGATCTCGTTGTCCTCGACGAGCCGACCGCATCTCTGGATCCCGTGGCCGAGGCCGACGTCTTCCGCCGCTTTCTCGCCATGGCCGGCGATCGCACCACGATCGTGGTCTCACATCGGCTGGGCTCGGCCCGGATGTGCGACCGGATTCTCGTCCTCATGGATGGGCGGCTCGTGGAAGAAGGGTCCCACGACGAATTGATCGCCCGTAACGGAGAGTACGCCCGGATGTGGGCGCTGCAGGCGGGGTGGTACGACGGGTAGAATCCGGAACCCCGGATCCTCCTAGATCCCAACGACATCCGGTTTCTCGACCCCTGACTCGGATGCCGCGTTTCGCAACAGTTCGACGACCGTTGGGTGGCAGGTGAATACCAGTACCTGGTTGGTCCTGGACAGCTCAGTGAAGGCGACGGCCGCCCGAAGCGCGCGGTCAGGATCGAAGTTGACCAGGACCTCGTCCACGACGACCGGCAGCGGTTCCGTCCGCTCCCCCAGCTCGCGGATCAGCCCGAACCGGAGCGAGAGGAACAGTTGCTCACGCGTGCCCCGGCTGAGATCCGAGGGCTGCTTCGTCCGTCCATCGGCGTCGGTAACCGTAATCGTCTGTTCACCAAGAGGAGCATAAACCTGCCGGTACCGCCCACCGGTAATCGCAGTGAAGAATTCTTCAGCGTGCCGGATAACGCCTGGCTGCCGCTCGCGCTCGAATTTCCGCCGCGCTTCGGCGAGCAGGTTCCGGGCAATCGTAAGCCGGGTCCAGTCACGCGCGTGGCCCCTCAGTTGCTCCAGGAGCACGTTTCTTTCCATCCGCAGCCGCGACGACTCCTCCTCGCCGACAAGCCCGTCCAGTTCGGTCTGGATGGATCCTCGTTGGGTCGACAGCGCCTCGCGCTGGGCATTGCCAGACGTCCGTTCCTTCTCCAGACCCTCAATCTCGTCGGCGATGGCTTGAAGATTCGTGCTGCCAAGATCCGATTTCAGCAATTCAAGGGGTTCGCCAGGTCCGCTCAGGCGTTGAAGCCGATCGTGCGCATCACGGGCTTTCTCTTCAAGTTCCGTTCGCTGTTCGGAAAGAATCGCACGCTCGCGGAACGCTTCAGTGTCGTCCGCGCCGCCGGATTTCAGCAAGAGCTCAAGCTCATCTTTCGCGTTTTTCAGGTCGCTGTTCCGCTCGTCCGAGTGGCGCCGAGCATTTTCCAGATCGAGTTCCGCGTCGGTCCGACTTCTTACGGCCTCCCGGACTTCCTCCATCAACTCGACGAGTCTGTCGGCGGCAGCAGCGACGATGCGTGGGTCGTTTCGATCGAACGGGACGTCGAAGGCGGTCGCAAGCGGCTCAACCACCTCGTTGTATTCGTCGATGTCTTTCCGGATGGCCTGGATGCGCTGCTGCCAGCTACGCACGTCGTCAAGCCGGCTTCGACCAAGTTCGACCTGGCTCTGAAGCACGTCGGCCGTCTCGGGCGTGAAGGTTTCAGACAGGCCACGCGCCGTCAGCCATTCCTGCCATTCACGCTGCGCCGAATTGAGTCGACCCTCCGCTTCCTCGACGGCGGCGGCAGAGCTGTCAGCGCGAGCCCGCCTTTGCTTTGCAAGTGCCTTCGCAGCCTCGAGGGTTTCGGCAAGCCGAGTTCGTTCCTGAAACAGGTCCTCCTCTTCATCGATCGTCTGTTCGGCCGCGAGGAGCGAGGATTCATCGATCGATTCGAGATTGAGTGGCGCTGCGTCCTTCATCATCTGTGACTGGAGATCCTCGAGGTCCGCTTCGGCGCGGCGCAGGGACTCGCGAAGAGGGGACGCGAGCGGGGATTCACCACCGCGCACCGGGCCGGACTTACCGGTTACCAATACGTACATGCCCATGCCTGCGAGCGCGATTCCGGCCGAGACACCAATGAAGAGTGCGGTTCCACCAAGAACCGCTCCGCCGATCAGGAACACCAGCCCGATCCCGAAGCTGACTGCCGCTACAGCGGTGTTCCTGCCCGATCCACCGGCATCAGACGCTGTACTCTCGAGGGATTCGAGTTGACTCCTGAGATTCAGGACGTTTTGTCGCTGGCGGTTGATACCATCGAGCTTCGACCTTGTGGCGCGCACCAGGTTGCGGCGCAGTCGTATCTGGTCGGCATTCAATCCTGGTTTTTTGGCCTCCTCGAACACGCGTTGGGCGCTGTTCTCAGCGTCCCTGGCCTCCTCGAGGGACGCCATTTCCTGTTGTAGGGCTGACTTGCATTCGGACAGCTCCTCGGATGCGCGACGCAATCTGTCGCCGTGTTCGGAAATCTCCTGGCGTACCGCTACAGAAAGATCGAATCCTTCCAAGCGGCATTCGTCCCAGTCTGGCCCCAGGTTTTTCAGAGTTTCGGCCAGCGCTCTTATGTGGCCTTCAAGTTCGGTCTCGCGTTCAGGAAGGTCTTTTACGGACCCGTCGAATGCGGTTCGGCCGTTTTGCAGCCCTCGGACTTCGGCCGAATGTTTCAGAATGCCTTCGTGCTTGATCCTGACGTCCGCTGCCTGTACGGCCTTGGACACTCGATGTTCGGCGGACTCGTATTCCCTCCGAGCGGCGCTCAAACGCTCTTGCAATGCTTCCAGGCGATTCACACCATCGGCGGGAAACCTCTCGATGTCCGGTATGCCAGCCAGTTCTTCCTCGGCGGAATTCAGATCATTCCAGGCGTCCCAGCCTTTCTGAAGCGTATTCTGTCGGTTATACCGGGATTGAGTCTCCAATTGCTGGGCAGACAGGTCTCCGAGCTCGACTTGGATCCGCCCGAGGCGGTCGGTCAGAACACCGAACGTTGCCGCGTTGCCGGCGACCTCCCGCAGTTTTTCGTCGATCTTCTCGATTTTGTTGTGAATCTCGTAGATTTCCTGGGTACTCCCTCCTTTCAGGAAGATACCGTTGCGGGAAGATTCGATGGACTTTACGGCGTTCGGAAGTGAGGTAACGCCCATGCCCGCGCTGTAGATCTGGCTGTTGACGTTCGCGTCGCTCAGCAGGTCGTCGCTGTACAGGTCGTCGAGGGTGAATGCGAATATCGTCTCGAAGACCTCCCTTGAGTGGTGACCCAGCAGCGACGCCAGTTCAGTTTCGGGTAGTGGTTCGCCCGTTGCAGAAGTCAGAAGAACGTCTCCGCTGAAACTCTTGCCTGTCGATCTGCGAACGTCATACACACGCCCGTCCGTCCCTTCGACGGTTATCTGGCCTCCATAATTCCCCCCGGCCAATGCCGGATAAGCGTTGACCTTCCCGCTCTTGCGTGGAAAACCGAAAAGCACTCTTCGGACAAACTCCAGCATCGTGCTTTTGCCCGCCTCGTTCGGACCGAAGAAGACTGTCACGGGTCGTTCCAGGGCCCCGAACCGCCTGTCGGCAAACTGCCCGAAGCCATCGATGCGTATGTCGCGAATTCTCATGCGTCGTCGTCTTCGCCGAGCCGGTTTACGAGAATGGCCTCGGCTTCATCGATCATCGTGGAGAGTTCCTCGCCACCGGGAACATGTACAGAGAGGTGCTTGCGATAGAGTCGGTGCTGATAGAGGTCGTTAAGACCATCTTGCAGACGGGCCAGCAAATCGGCGTCTTCCTTCGCATGATCGGCGGTTCTGAGCAGTTCGGCGAGGAAGTCGGATCCTTCAAGTCGCTCATCCCGATTAAACGGGGCCGCGGTCTCGTCCTCGATGCGTTCGCACCATGCAAAGGGTGTCTTTTCCGCCCACTCGCCGTTTATTTCCTCCATCAGGCCATCCAAAAAGCCTGGCTGCCGCAACGAACCGTGCAGCCTGCCCTTTCCAATCAATGTGGTCCTCAGCACGACCGGCACGCCTGCCGCGACATTCAGAGCATCATCCATGCTTTGATGCAACGCGTCGATCAAATCCTGTTCGGTGTCTATGCGGGAGATGTCCAGAACGGTCTGCTCCCACCGAACGGTATCTACTGCCCTGAAATTCAAGGAAGGTATCCCCACTTCGTCCACCTCGACGAGATATATGCCGCGCGCGCCGGGCTCGTTGGGATGCCTGCCCTGCGGGTTGCCCGGATAGATCGCGGCCGGGGACCGTTCTCTGAGTACCTGCCTTGTATGTACGTGTCCGAGCGCCCAGTAGTCCATACCCGAACCTTCAAGATCTTCCAGCGAGCAGGGCGCGTAGTTCCCGTGTGCCGTGTCGCTGTCTACGTTGGCATGCACCAGGCCGATAGAAAACGCATCGGGATCGCCTTTGCCGAGACGCTGCGCCAGGTTGTCGGAGACATCGGGTGTTGCATAACTGATTCCATGCACGACTCCGCGACGTGGATCGTCCTCAAACACCGGGACCGACTCAGCCACCGTCCCAAAGCGCGTACAGCTTGCGGGATATTCCAGCCGCGCCTCCCAACCATCCAGCGGGTCGTGATTGCCGTGACAGACGAAAGAACGTATGCCGGCCTCGTCCAGCCGCTTCAGGCCCTCGACGAATCTCAACTGCGCGCGCAGGCTCCGGTCGGCCGAATCGTACACGTCGCCCGCGATCAGCAGCGCGTCCACACCCTCGTCGATGCACAGGTTGATGATGTTCTCCCAGGTGCTGAACGTCGCATCGTGCAACGCGCGAGACACATTCTCGGGAGCGACGGCCTTTATCCCAACAAATGGGCTGTCGAGATGCAGGTCTGCAGTATGTATGAAGCGGAGATGGGGCATGTCTATCTATTCGCAAAAAAGCGGCTGTAGTGTTTTCTTCGCCACGCATCGATTTAAATGAACTTCTCGGGTGACACTTGAAATATCTGTGCCAATTTTCGCGCGGTCTTCAGGCTGATCGAACGGACTTCCCGCTCCATATTCGAGATATGCTGGCGAGGAACACCGCCCAGCATCTCGCCCAGCCTCGCCTGCGTCAACCCGCGATTCTCCCGGTACGTCCTCAGATTATCTCCCGGCCCCATTCCTGATTTGACGCTTCGGTACCAGTCGGTCTCAAATACATCGACGAGATCGTCGGTGTCGGCTCCGGAAAACCGAATCTGTTCACCGTACTCCTCATTCAGCACGGACATCAGCTTGTCAGGGATTTCCCCTCTGATGAGAATCTCAATACGGGGCGTTTTCACAACTGCCTGCATAGTAGACCTCTATTGTTTGAGAGTTTTTCTTGTATTTCCAACAGAGGACCCAGCCACGCGTGAGGTGGCAGTGATACTCATCTTGTCCAAGTTTGCAATAGTTGGGCCAATCTTTTCTGACCGGCCCGCTGTCCCGCAGGTCCTCGACCAGGTTGGCTGCCTTTCGTTGAACCGAGTCTGGCAGCCTCTGAATGCGCCGCAGCACACTTCTCCTTATCAAGATCTGATACATCCAAAGTTACCAATTAGTAGTTACATGTCAAATTAAAGTCATCACTTCAACCAGAACGGTTCTGAATTCGTCTCACTTCGACTCTTTCAGTGAAAGAAACCATCTGCAAACCGCGTGCCATTGTCCGCTTGCACGTGGCGTCAATGTCATAGCGGCCATAACGAACTGGACTGGCTGCCTGGCTTGCCGCCGCGCTTTGGATCTCGCGCGAACACCAGCGTTTTCACCCTGTCCGGACGGCGGAGGCCGGATAGGGCAGATCCAGCGTTTCGTCTCCACGGTGTGATTTCACGTGCTCTTGAACGGATCGTTCACCCGCAGCGGCAAGAGTACCCGGCGATAAAGACTCCGACCGCCGGGGCATATGCCTTCCAGGCGGTCGATATCGGGCAAGTTATCCTGGATTTCTGAATAGCCGGCTACGGCGAGGGCAACCGTCTCGTACCGACCAACTCGATAGCCTCTCCTTCCTGTTCAAAACCTGCCGGTCGATCCCCATCATATTGAGACCAACGATAGTCGTATTGGTATCGATCCATCAATGCGAGATCGTCCGTAGCACTTTCACCGTCCTTTGCTTCGTCAAGGCCGGCGCTAAAGATCACACCGGTGTTTTGGATACCTTGAGACGCCGCGCCCTTGGCCAAAATCGAAACTCGACAGGAAATAACGAAATGCCTTGCGTTCAGTCCAGGTCGCTACGAGTTCCGGTTCCAGTGCGTACTCGTAAAGCATTATCAGAATAGCTCCTCCGCGCGCTCAGTGAAAAAACCACCGGGCCAGGTGCGCTCAAACTCACCTTCTGGAGTGACGGGAATCTCAATGACTTCCGGATTGTCACGAACCACGTCCCACGCATAGCCTCCACCTGCGTACCTGTTTGGATCATCGTGTTGTGAATACACAAGACGCCTGGACGGATACGATCTTAAGGGGCCAAGGTAGCTAAGCCTGCGTATCTCATTCTCGAAGGACCCGCGGACGCCCGAAACAAGATCACTCAACGCGTCGACTGGCATAAACGCACGTACGGTGTCCACCCGGCGAGTCCGATACAGATCATTACCCATGAACTCTCTTTCAATTCGTGGGAACGGGCCTCGTGCCCCGGCCGTGATATTGGGAACCAGCAGGTTGAGCATTCTGGGAAGTGGCAGCGAAAGCCTTGAAGTTGGCGATATTGAAGGCAGTCAGGCTCAAGATGGGTCTCCCGCAGGTGTCGCGCTTTCCGCGACAGCCGCAATCGCGTCAAGTTTCGCGCAGATCTCCGGATCGATTTCGTTTTCCGGAACGCAATCGACGAGTTCATAGAAGTTCTTCTTGGCCAACAAGTTCGGTAGTTCAAGTCTCTTAAAATAGGAAGCGAAGAGCGGAGCCAGGAACTCGTCACTGGCCTTAATGTCCGCGCTCCATGGCGACGGCTTACCCAACTCTTTGAGTGCGGACTCGATTCCGTCGATTGCCGCTTGCATTGCTTTTACTCGCCTTTGTCTCTCAGGCGCGGCAAATAGGGGTCCTGGCACATCGTCGGGACTCAGCGCTTCTGCGAAAGCTAAGAGTGTAGCCCTTGAAGAAAGATAATTCTCTATCTCTTGACGGTCCCAGCTCAGGCATTCAACAGGGGACAAGTCACCGATCCCGGATTCAATACGGTCAAATAATGCAACCCCCCGAAGCACGGGGAAAGCTTCCCGCAATCCATGGAAGTGGCGGCGAACAGCCGGTGGGCGGTTTCCTACGTAATGCACAAATGGCCGTTCAAGCGCCTTGATCGCGCGTTGATGATTAAGACGCTTTGCGAATGCCAGCAATATCGACAGGTCAGTCGACCCCTCCAGGTAGAGTATCCACCCGGTCTGTTCCGCCTGATAATATTGTTCATACCCGATCTCTTTTAAAGCTTTGGCGACCTGGCTCTTCCGTTCGTCAATTCGGTGTGGACGACCGACAAAGGCAACGACGAGGTCTCTGCCCGCAGCCTCGTTCAACAGCACTTCAGAATGACTTGCAGCTATTATCTGGCTGCCGCTGACCCGCGCCACTTCGGTGAGAAGCCCGTATATCTGGCGTTGGCGAAGAATCTCCAGGTGAGCATCCGGCTCATCGAGCAGCAGCACAGTGCCCGGGTTCGAGTACATATAGGCCAACAATAGTAGCGTCTGTTGGAGCCCCCGCCCGGCTGACGACAAGTCGAGCCTGACTTGCCGCTCACGGTAAGTCATAGCGATCTCTCCCCGTTCTGCGATGTAACGGGGCGGATCGAGCCTAGATCCAAAAAGGGTCCGTATTTGCTCAACAAGCACATTCCACTGTTCCGGCTGCGACTGATGGACCTGGAAGCACAGGTTACGCAGGACTTCTGCCGTACGACCCTCGCCAATCCGTACGTTGACAGCTCCCTCGTCGAGGCGCGTCTCCGTCGCGGCCAGACCGGACATTGGCGGCAGGAATGCAATTCGTGTGCTACCGGCCTCGGCAGGAACGGGCATCCGATCTGGCGTTTTGCAATCTGATAGCCGTAGCGGCCTGCAGTAGAAGGACTGGTCGTTCGCGTAGTCGAACTCAAGGCCGCACTTCCAGTGCTTGTCGTTCGTAACGCCCTCTACAACGATCTCAATGCGAATGTTGCTGGTACGCTGCTCTCCATCAATCTTCCGAACGTCACGCACATGGAGACCGCGCCAGAGAAGATTCGCCTCAGGAATCGGAATCGCAACCAGGTCGCGCCGGTTGATCGTCACACCCGGGCGTTTTTCGGGCGTACTCTTGCCGGAACGCTTCTCATTCCATCGCATGAGACCGATGTCCCACAGCGCGAGCGCCTGCATGGCAGAGGTCTTCCCGGAGTTGTTGGGACCGATGAAGACCACCGGACTCCCCAGTTCGATCTCCACCTCGCCGAAGCGCTTAAAGTTGCGAATAGTGAGTTTGGTTAGCATCGCGTCACCATCTTATTTTAGTAGTTTTGAAGCAGGATTTCCTCGTCGGAAAACAGGACACAGACCTCATTCACATCCCTGACGGAATCCGAGCTGTCACGGCAGGGAATGGTCAAACGACAGCTCATCCGATTCACCGGTCAATGCCACCATTGCGGTTTCGAGGACCTGGATCGCCTGGTCACTTCACACCGTGGCGTATCTATCAAGAAAGTCGACGAGACGGTCTCCTGTTTCCCCAGATGTTCGATCAGGATGCGTATCGGGACCCTGGTTACAGAGAACACCGGGGTTCCGCCGAGGATCCCAGGATTCCTGCCGTTCGTCGCCTCTGCCGCGGGAACCAAGAAGAATCACATGCTACGGGTCGACTTCCTCGACGATTGCTCGGACCATCCGGTCTATGAGCGTGTCGGATGCTCGGGTCAACGGTGGTGTCCGGGGTCTTGATCCGGCGGCGTTACCAGATACGGTTGACGCCATAGCGGTCAAAAAGCGCCTCGACTGAAACGAGGGGGAGATCGAAGACCAGAGCCTGCACAATTAACATTCGGTCGAATGGATCCCGATGCGGTCCAGGCAGACGCCCCGCACGCTCGCCATTGCGGACGGTTATTGGCAACTCCTGAAATCCCTGGCTCGCAATACAGCCGGCGACGTCATGTACTACCACGTCGGCTCCCGGAAGCTTCCCGAGACGATGCTTCGTTGTAATCTCCCAGGCGGACGCCGCGCTGATAAGGATATCGTTACCAGGGTCGGCGATTGTATCGTGGGCAACGCCCGACAGTCGATCGCTGCCTGCGAGCCACCACAGAAAGGCATGGGTATCAAGTAGAATACGCATGCAATCACCCCCCCCAGGCGGCCAGTTCCTTTTCCGGAAGCGGCTCGAAGAAGCTGTCGTCGACGACAACCCGACCCTTCAAGGCGCCAAAACGCCGGATCCCGGGACGATTCTCATAGGGCACGAGACGCGCAATCGGGGTACCGTTGCGAGCAATCACGACGACCTCACCTGCCTCCACCCTCGCCAGAAGGCGGGAAAGTTGAGTTTTGGCCTCATGTACGTTTACTGCCGACATCGTGTGACTCCATGGATTCAGGCCGATTTCCATTCTTAGCTAAATATATAGCTAAGTAATTCCTGAGTCAAGTGGTGTTCCTGCTGCTGCAACCGCTCCCTGATACCCAACGAACTGACGTCCGCGTGTAATTCGAAATCTCATCCATTCATTTCAGGAATCCGAGTAATCTCAAGCGCGTTGCAGGCCGGACTGCAATGACTCTTATGGGATTTCCTTTACCGTTGATAGCTGCGCCAGGCACGGGGTGTTGTGTACCTCAACCGGTTCATTGATGACGGTGCACATATTGACCTGCCTGTCACCCCGTCCAACGATCCGATTCCAGTCTCGGCCAATCGGGCGGTCTCGTCTCCACCGCGTATGTCCAGGCGGCAGTGAACGAATCTTTCACCCGTACCGGCACGAGTACCCGGCGATAAAGACTACGACCGCCGGGACGGAAGGCTTCCAGGCGGTCGAGGGCGGGCAGGCGGGCCTCGGGATCGTCGAAAACGAGCATTTCCCCGCTCACGACGCCTCGGCCGCTCACCGGCGGATCGGGCGGGCATTCCGCCAATCGCCGGGATTCAATGTCGCCTGCAAGGCATTGCTGCGTGGCCGCGTCTGCCACGGGGTCGGCGGTTCCCGTTGCCAGGATATCCGGTTCGGGGACCTCCAGGAACGGGATGCGATCGGGACGGATATAGAGTTGCCCGCGAACGAGCGCGTCTTCGATCGCCAGCACGCCGCGACAGTAACCGTCGTGGTTCGAATACCCCCGTTTCAGCGTACCGTAGACGAAGAGGGCAATCGTGCGAGAGGATTGGGTTCCCTCGGGCTGAACGCGTGAAGGCTTCGCTCGATCCGGCGACGAACGCGGGTCAGCGCTACGTGCCACAGGCGCACCCCATTCCGTGCTTTGCTTTCCGATTCACGATCGATATGTTGTCCGGGCGGGCGCCCACAAGGGACGCCCCTACATCGCGACGAGAGTGATGGAAAGGTGATGTACGAAGATTCGGGGTATAACGGACTTGACGAACCAGAATCAACCCATTTGGAAGTGAGTTTTCGATGGATCCGATTTTTCTCAAATGGACCGGCTGCGGCGGATTTGAAGTCCGTACGGACGCGATCAACTTCGCCTTCGACCCCTATCTGTTCGGAGAGCATCTGACCGGCGCTTCGCCCGATTTCGACTATATCTTCATCAGCCACGAACACTTCGATCATTGCCACCCCGGCACGCTTCGCCGGCTTTGCCAGGGCGATCGCTTCAAGAAAGTCTACGTAAGCCCGGGTTGCTGCGACCCCGACCGGCCCGTGGACGAAAAATACCGCGACGCGGCGTTCGACCGGGACCTGCCCATCACCAAAACACTGGACCCGGTCCTCGTGCAGGTGGTCTTTCCCCGGTACCTGAGCCACATCGGCGGAGAATCCCGCAGCTTTCCCGGACCCTTCGAACTGGACCTCGGCCCCATTCACGTGGACATCATCGAAAGCGGAGAGAACCAGAGGCCGGACCTGCCCAACTGCGGATACCTCGTCACCGTCCGGGATCTCAATATCTCATTCCTTCATACAGGGGACCTCACCGAACCCTACCGGGCGCTCGAGAAACTGCGCGGAAGGGTCACCTACCTCATCCACATGAAGATGGGTCTGACGGAATGGGGCGGCGATGACCGCACGGACAAGCTCCTTCAATGCATCGACGCCATCGAGCCGGAGTTCCTGATACCCATCCACTACCGCACCGACCGCGCGTCCGACCCCATCCCGCACGGGACGTGGCCGCCCGACGTCACGGACGTGGCCGCGTTCATCGAATGGATTCGGGAGGCCGTGGGACACAGGACCCGCGTACTGCCCTTCACGGCCGGGGTGGAATACGAAGTGAAACTGCCCTCGAAGCGGGTCCTCTGGAAGTGGAACTGGCACAACACGTGGAGCGAGCCGTCCTGGCGTGACGACCGATCCAACGAATAGCCCGTTCCTGAGCGTCGCCCTGTTCAGAAGACGATCAGGCCCCGGGCCACTTCACCCGCCACGAGCGCATCGAAGGCCTCGTTCGCTTCATCCACGCCGTATTTGCGCGTCACCAGTTCGTCGATCTTGAGCTTGCCTGCCAGATAGAGCTCCACCATCCGGGGAAAATCGTCCCACGTCCTGGCGCTGCCGTATTTGGAGCCCCGCATGATCCGCTCGTTGGACTGGAGATTTCCGGTATCGAAGGTCACCGTGGAACCGGTCGGCGGCAACCCGATGAGCACACACTGGCCCCTGGACGCCAGACAATCCCAGGCCTGGTTGATCACGCGCGGCTCACCCACGGCCACGAAGGAGTAATCGGCCCCCCGTCCCGTCAGGTCCCGGATCGCCTCCACGGGATCGGCCTCGGCGGCGTTGATCGTGTGAGTGGCGCCGAACGACTTCGCGTATTCGAGCTTCGCGGGATTGATGTCCACGGCAATGATGGGGTGGGCCTGCACCAGCGTTCCACCCTGGACCGCGTTCAGGCCGATTCCACCCGATCCAAATACCGCCATGCTCGCCCCTGGCGTCACCGCGGCGGTGTTGATCACCGAACCCACGCCCGTCATCACGGAACACCCGATCAGCGCGGCCACGTCCAGCGGCATATCCTCGCGAATGGGCACGGCGCAGGACGCCGGCATCACTGAATAGGAAGAGAAACTGCACGCAGGCCCATAGTGGTAGACCGTTTGCCCGCGCAACTTCATTCTCGAGGTGCCGTCCATCAACACCCCGTTGGACGGCACGCCGCGTTCGCACAGGTGGGAAAGCCCGGTAACGCAGTAGTGGCAACGCCCGCAGGTGGGAGACCACGAGAGGATCACGTGATCCCCGGGCTTTACGTGCCTCACGCCAGGGCCCACCTCCTCCACCACACCCGCCCCTTCATCGCCCAGCACCATCGGCATGGGAAACCCCTTCCAGCCCCCGTCCACGACGTGCAGGCAACTGTGACAGACCCCGCTTGCCACCATGCGAACCAGGACTTCGTCCTGCTTCGGCCCTTCCAGGTCCAGGTCCTCCACGACCAGCGGCTTGAGCGGTTCCAACAGCACCGACGCCTGCATTTTCATGGCAAACCTCCCGCGTTTTCAACAAATGAACGATGTTGTTACCAGGAGCGAAAAAAGTGAACGTTCTTCGGCCCAGATGGTACTCCCGGAAATATCTGCCCGTTTCATATATGCGGGCATTTCGACATTTCGACACCCTTCGACAGGCTCAGGGACCGAGCTCAATGCAGGCATGCTCAATGACCACGCGTCGTCAAGCTCGTGCGTGGTGGGACTCCGCGGGCGCGCTGTAGGACACGTCAACGTCAGGAGTCTCAAGACGCCGTCCGCCGTGCAGCCTGGAAGTGAGACAGGCTTCGAGCATACCGCAGACGATGAGCGTGCGTTCAGGAGGGTAGGGCGCCACCCCGCTTTCGATCATTTCCACGATCTTGTGGACCAGGCATGCCGAATAGGTGACGTTCGGCGTGGGCGTCAGCAGAAACTGGGTGGACACCGGGGCGTCGTATCCGTCCACCCGAGCGGCAAAGCAGTAATCGCGCACGGCCCCGTTCAGCATGAGCAGGGTAGCCTTTAAACCGTCGCGGTACTCGATGAAGTACGCCGCGGGATTTTTCGCGAGGCCCGGCAGTTCGCCGGCGCCCAGGAGATCCCGGGTGCGGCCGTCCTCTTCGGGCAGCCCGCAGGGCGTGTCGCTGCGCGAAAGGGCCGCCTCGAGCAGGTCACGGGACCACCCGCCCTCCTCGCCCGCCCGCCAGACGGCGTCGCCTTCGATCATCTGTACGGCCGTGACGCCGGTTTCCCCATCCCGCCTGCGTTCGACCATGCATTGCATCGCCTCCAGCGCGTGGTAGTCCATCGCGTCGGAGCCGCCCACCCCAACCATCAGGGCCTCGCGAATCCCGCATTCCAGCGGCAACTCCACGTCGGGTAGTCTGTACGAAACAGGCAGCGACGACCCTGCCAGAAGCGGGAATCCGAGGCGGCGGGAATCCGCAACCATCTCGCGGGCTTTGTCGAAGCTGTAGGAGAGGTGCTTGTCGTTGAACACCGGCACCGCAACTCCGTCCTGTTCGAAGACATCGACGCATTCCCTGTAGAACTCATACCTTGGATAGAGTTTCTGCCCCCTGTCGTTACTCGGGTACTCCCCGTGCTCTCCAATGATCAGCACGGCATCCACGGCCAGCCGATCTCCGCCGCAGCGCAGGGCCCCGGATATCGTGTCGTAAACGTCAAATCCGAACTCCCTCGCGCGGTCTTCGCTCTGGTCGCCCTCAGGCTTCTGGTCCACGTAGAGCGACGCGATGCGCATGTTGGGCCGCCGCCACTGTCCTTCATACGGATACCCCACCACGAACCGGTCCGCGATGTGTTGTGCGTGGGAGAGGTAGCGATATATGGTGGCGATGACGGCGAGGCGCGTTGGAGCGGCGCCCGGCACGCTCTGTTCTTCGGGACGAGCCACTTACGTTCTCCAGTAGGTCGATTCGGGATTGGGCGAGTACGTCACGTCGAGGTGCGGCGTCTGGACGCGGGTCTGTTCCCGGTTCAGGCTGTCCACGCCCGCGGCCACAAGTCCGGTGGTGAGCAGGGTCCGCTCCACGGGGTACGTGGCCTTTCCGGTGAGGAACATCCGCTCCACGTTGTTGACCTGGGGCGAGAAGAAATTCGCGAGCGTTGTGTACGCGGGCGGCATCGGCAGGTACATCTGTGTGGACAGGGGTTTGTCCCTTCCCGGCAGGTGCGCGGCGAAATTGAAGTCCCTCACCACGCCGTTGAGCAGAATCATCGTGGATATCAGGCCGTCGTTGTGTTCGTACCGGTAGGCAACGGGGTCATCCTCGAGCGACTTCATTTCATCCAGAGTCGGTAACACGTGACTGAAACCGGGACGCGGCTGCGCCAGCGTATGGCTGCGAGACAGACAGGCTTCGAACAACTCCCGCGACCATACCGGGCCATGATGGGCCTCCCAGAAGCGTTCGCCGCGGTAGGTGTCGATCCAGCGCACGCCCGTCTCGCCTCCACGGCGCCGCTCGACCATGCACTGCAGCGTCTCCAGGGCGTGGAAATCGTAGCTGTCCACCCCGCCGTAACCGATGCACATGGCTTCGGTCACGCGGGCGCCCAGCGGCATGTCGATGGAGGGCGTACGCCAGGTCACGGGGAGCGACGAACCCGCCATAAATGCGAAACCCATCTCCTGTGAAATATCGTACATCTCACGTGCCCATTTCCATCGCCACGACAGGTGCTTGTCATTGAAGACCGGCGCGCTCCTGCCCGAGGTGCGGTATACGGCGACGATCTGCCTGAACAGCTCGTAACGCGGATAGAGGTGCTGACCCTTTTCATTGGTGCCGTATTCCCCGTGCTCGCCGACGAGCAATACACCGTCCACGGCCAGGTCGGGTCCGCCAAGGGTCAGCGCGTCCGCGACCGTTGGAAAGATCGACAGGCCGGGGAAGCGGGCTGCCCGCTCCGCGCTCAGATCGCCTTCGGGCCGCTGGTCCACGTACAGCGAAACCAGGTCCATCCGCGGGCGGTGGTGTCTGCCGTTCCAGCCGTACCCCTCGAGGAAGCGGTCGCAGATGTGCTGGGCGTGGGAGTACTTGCGGTACTCGGTAACGACGGCGGCGATCTTCGGTCGGTCGGCCACGGAAGTCATCGACTCCTTCAAGGGGACGAAAGAAACGGAGGGCGTCAATCCGCTGGCTTTGGCTCCGCAACGTCAACCCGTACGGGCAGTTCAGCCACAAACTGGTATCCGGAGTCCGCCTTCTGCTTTCTCAAAATGCCGATAATTTCCTTCCAGCAGGAGACGAGCCCGACGTGACACCGGGGCATGTCCGCCACGATCGATTTGTGCAGCTTCCCCAGGCGATAGCAGGGTACCGCGGCGTACATATGATGTTCGATGTGGTAGTTCATATGCCAATAGAGGAACCGGAACAACGGGTTGAGAATGACCGTCCGGCTGTTCAATCGGAAGTCGGGGACATTGTCCTGAAGTCCCACGTGCTGCGTGTTGTTGCAGAGGAAGAGCAGCCATCCGCCGTAGAACGGCGCAAGCGTGACCAGCAACGGAAGCATCCACAATCCGAAAAAGAGCGATACGCCGGCAAGCACCGCGTGCCCAACCAGCAGGATTCTGGCCCAGTTGAACAGGCGGCGCCGAAGAGCGGGCTCCGACTCCGGAAACAGCACGCGCTCCCAGGGACCCTCCAGACGGCCCAGGCTCAGCCGGACCACGCCCTTCAGCCTGTTGTACAGACCCCAGGGATTGACGACCGCGGCCTTGAGAAAGCTCTTGAGCGTAATCTCCACCGGCAGGACAACCTCCATATCGTCGGGAGGATGGAGGGTGTACTGGTGGTGCTTGGAATGGCTGGTCCAGAAGAATACGGGATTGTACCAGCCCATGAAACTGAACACCTTGAGAAACACCACGTTCAACCACTTCGATCTGAATACCGTCCCGTGACAGAACTCGTGAAACCCGTTCAACAGAAACGCGTACCCGGTCCCGTGGAGGAACAGGGCCAGGATCAGGAAAGGCGGCCCAAGATGCTCAGATGCATACCAGGCGAACGCTCCGGTGAGCGTGAGCACGCCGAGGTGGCCCAGAGTCTGCACGAACCCCAGGAAATCGCTGCGCCGATTCAAGGCATTCAGCGTTTCGCGGTCCAGCGGACATCGGTACCAGCTGATCTTGCGTTTGGTCCTTGCGTCCATAACTCCATCCCTGGTCTTCCTGGAACTGCATCGCACAATCTGCGACGTCGTCAACGCTTGCTTGCCGCCACGCCGTTCCTCAACACGCCGATTCCCGAGATCTCGATTTCCACGCGGTCGCCCGGCTTCATGAAAGTTCCCGTGGTCGCGCCCACTCCCGAGATCGTGCCGGTGCTGATCAGATCGCCGGGCTCGAGCGTGATGATGGCCGAAATGTACTCAATGATCATATCGACGGGATACAACATCTGCCCGGTGTTGTTGTTCTGCTTTCTCTCGCCATTCACGTAGGTGCTGATCTCCAGCGACTGGGGATCCCCGATCTCGTCGGACGTTACGATCCAGGGCCCCTGCGGCCCGAACGTATCCAGCCACTTTCCGTTCAGCCAGTCGAACCATTTGTCGCGGTCGCGGCTGTCGGTGCGCTCCTTGATCACCAGGTCCCGTTCCGACACGTCGTTCATGATGGTATACCCGGCCACGTATTTCAGCGCTTCTTCCGCCTTGACGGCTTTTGCGCGTCGTCCCATCACCACGGCCAGTTCCCCCTCCCAGTCGATCGACCTTGCGACGGGGGGAATCAGAATCCGGTCTCCGGGGCCGATCACGGTGGTAGACGGCGGCTTCATGAATACCCGTGGCGTTTCCTTGTCCTGGACGGCGATTTTTCCCCCACCTTCCTCGATATGGTCCTGATAGTTACCCGCGAGGCAGAACACCTTGCGCGGATTCGGCACCGGAGCCTTGAGCCGCACCTTGCCGATCAGGTGGCCGAGGCACCCGTCCGCTTTTCCTCCGAGCCGGTCCTCGGCGAACCGCGTTGCCTGTTTCGCGGCGCGCAGTCCGGCCCCGCCCGCGTCGAGCAGCGAGAGCATATCGCCAAAGCATCCACGCGCTTCACGGCCCTGAACGCTTGCCATTTCTCCTTCCGCAACCGCGAGATCCACGATGATTTCGCCATCCGCCGTGACGGACCCGACGTACCGGTCTCTACCGATCCCATACGTTACAAGCTTCATTCCACACCTCCTTTAATCCGTTCAATTTACAAACAGGAACTTACATGGATAAACAGGATGGACAGGACAAGAACCCAAAACCGACCAGGATTTACAAGATTGACAGGATCAAGCAGGATTAGAATCCAAGAACTGGGAAAAAGCCAAAAGCAGGACCAATGCTCGCTATTCAGACGCAAAGTGTCCCGAACCGCAAATGTGCCGCCATTTATCCGCCGGTCGATTCCGCCTCGCCTCGCTTTATGGATGGCTTGAGCATTTCCAGACGTGGTCATTGAGCTTGTCGAAATGCCCATGTTCAGCAACCCTCCAACAACCTTCGAAAGGATGAGCGCCTAGATTCGGGTTCACTGTCTGACACGCCTGAGACCACCCTTCGCCGACCCTTCGACAAGCTCAGGGAGCGGCCAAGGGCTCATGCGTCTTGCCGTATGAACGCTGCCGCGGTTCGAGCGCAGACAGGTCTTCATCAACCCTTTGCTCGCTCGGCAGCGGAGACATAGTGCTAATCCGTTGGAAACGACAGCGGAAACGTCGGCGCGTTCGCCTGGTGCTTTGTACGGTCGGCGATCTCCATCGCGTGGTATTCCTCGATGAACTCCGCCAGATTTCCGCTGGCCTCCTCAAAGACGACCCTCCCTTTTTCCGCGGTCGCCTTCTCGGCCTCGCCCATCACCCCGCTGTCCGTATACTGGCTGGTCCACTCGATCAGACCCATCGCACCCTTGGCGAACAGATCCGTCCAGACGTATTTCGACCCCAGTTCGTTCGTTTTGGCAATCTCGCTCCTGATCCGGTCCTTACGTACACTTTCCGGATCCAGGTAGAGCATCATCGACGTCTCCAGCTCGCCCGCATGGGCGCAGCCGCCGGGAAAAACGCTCTCGCGCCATTCCTTGTCGAAGTCCGGATTCACCTTCAACAACTGCCACCAGGAACAGAATACGCAGCTTGCATCCGTCTCGACGATCGTGCGCCTGGCCACCATATCTACAAGGTTGTGGTTGGATCCGTGGCCGTTTACCAGAATCATCTTCTTGAATCCATGATAGGCCAGACTCTTGCAGATATCCAGTACATACTGGATAAAATGCTCGAAGTGTACGTTCAGTGAACCCGGAAAGTCCATCACGTGGTGAACGTAGCCGTAGCTGACCGGCGGCAATACCAGGCTTAACTCCGGCTTCCGCCGCGCAGCCTCCGTTGCCACCGCGTTGGCACAGAGATGATCGACCTTCAACGGCAGATGGTGACCGTGCTGTTCCACGGATCCCGTGGGAACAATGGGTATCTTCCCCAACGCGACCGCCTCGTTTACCTCCGGCCACGTCAACTCGTCAAACCGGTAAATCTCCTTTACTGATGACATGCATTGCCTCCGCCGTTCACCTGCCGATTATGTACCTGAAGGGATCCACCTCTTCCCTGAGGATGCGCAGTTCCTCGTCGTCGGGCGGCGCCGTTTCGCGCACGTGAGGGGCCCTTCCCAGCTCGAATCCGGTATTATCCTGAACCCTTTCGAACGTAACCCCCGGATGCAGACTCTCCACCCGCATGCGGCAGGTTTCGGGGTCATACCCCATCACCGCCAGATCCGTGATCACCTTGTGAGGACCGCCGCCGCCCGGTAACCCAGCAGCCTCGCGGGCGCCAGGGCCGGAAAGAAATCCGGGGGTCGTCAGGAAATCCAGCCGCTCCACGAAACGCCGCCGATCATGCTGCGTCATCACCATCGTGCGCCAGCACAGACTGGCGAAGTCATTCCCGCCGCCGCTTCCCGGAAACCGTACCCTGGGGCGTTGGTAGTCTCCAATCACGGTTGAGTTCAGATTGCCGAACGGATCGATCTGAGCGCCACCCAGAAACGCGTAGTCCATCATCCCCCGCTGGCACGCCTCCATGACGTCGCCCATACTGGTCGCCATCTGCGCCCGGTAGAATGTCCTTGAATCCCCGACAGAGATGGGCATGGACGGCAGGAGGGGCGCCAATCCGCCCGCTTCGAACGCCACGAGCAGATGCGGCGCATGTCGCTTCTGCGCAAGCATCGCCGTTGCGCACGGCGCGCCGGTTCCAACGCCCACGGTCGCACCGTCCTCCAGTATTCTGGATGCCGTGCAAATCGCCAGTTCGATGGCGCTGTATTCAGGCATGCGCCGTTCCTTTCGACTTGGTCGCCGGACTTCGCCGGAGCCGACGGGCTATGACTCCGGATGCAACTCCATATGCCGGAGCTTCTGCATGCGTTTCGTGCCGCCGCAAAGGCTCACGTACTCCTCAAAACTTACCACCCCGTATATATATTTCTCAAGAAAAACCTCAAACCGTTCCTCATCCCTCTCGACGTCCAGCCATTCCGCAAGGTGGTCTTCGTCAGAGAAGTATTCGCCCGCCATATTTCCAGGATAGGAACCGAACGGCACCTCGCAGACCGCGTCCACACAGAACGCGGGAATGACCGTGGCTTCCGGCTTCCGCCGGATCTCATCGGCGCTGACGAGTCTCTCCGCGGTAACGACCAGCCGTTTGGACGCGCGCGCCAAGTCGAAGTCCGCGACGGCGATCCCCCGAATCCGGCAGTTTCCGTACGGATCGCTCTCGTGCACGTGGATCAACGATACATCGGGATAGAGCGCGGGCACAGCCAGAAGCTTGCGCCTCGTAAACGGACAGGCGATCTCCTTTGCTGCGCTGCGTTCGAAAGTGTCCGTTCCAAGCAGGCTCCGCATCGGCAGGAACGGCACACCCGCGGCCGCCGCCCTGAAACGTGCCGCCAGGGCATAGTTCGTCCACTCGCACACGGCGACTTCGCCGCTTTCCATCATACGCCTTGCCTGCGGCGACAATCCCCGTGCCTCCAGCCCGACAATATAGGCCGCATCCACCCGTGACAGCAGCAGGTGGCCGTTCCGGTTCCCCGCGGACAGGATTTGGAAATCGTGGGTGGTCGTATGGCCCGCGAAACCCAGGTCCTTCTTCCCCTGCCGCAGGATCTCATGCATGCACGCGGTTGAAATCCGGTTGGCGCCAAACCCTCCCGAAGCGACATAGTCGCCGTCTCTCACGAATCGTGAAACCGCGTCGCGAACCGACGTCACTTTGTCTTCAAAGGCCGCTCGTTTTTTCCGGAAGACCCGTCGCGCCGCCTCGGGACACGGATCTGTAAACAACGGTCCCGAGCCGGCTGCAAGTTCAGCCATTCTTCATACCCTCTTCCGCTTCCAGGACTTCCGTCAACTTCAACAGGATCCGGTCCCGATGCCGTATAGACTCACCGGGATCCGCGTCGGAATAGCGGTAAAACCCCGAGCCCGACTTGGCGCCCAGGTTTCCCGACTCTACGAGCGTACGTAACGCCTCGGGCGCCTCCTGGTCCACGCTCAGCCTGGCGAACAGATAGCTGCTGATGGCTCTGAACACGTCCAGCCCGCCCAGGTCGGCGGTGCGCAGCGGCCCCAGAAAACTGTAACGAAGGCCGGGGCCCGCCGTCATCGCCGTATCTATATCCTGAGCGGAAGCCACCCCCTCCTGCAGCAGGTGCAGCGCCTCCCGAACCACGGCGAATTGCAGGCGGTTGCCCACGAATCCCGGAATGTCACGCCTGACCATGACCGGTTTCTTGTTCAGACTCAGGGCGACCGCTTTCAGTCGTTCCGCCGTATTGTCGGAGGTCGCGTCGGCGCGTATGACTTCCACCAGCGGAATCAGATGTGGGGGGTTCCAGAAGTGCATACCCCCCACCCTGTCCGGTCGAGCGGTCGCAGCCGCAATGGCGGTCACGGACAGGCCCGACGTATTGGTGGCCAGAATGGTCTCGTCCGGGCAGAGTCTGTCAAATGCCGCGAACAACTCCAGCTTCAATGCCAGGTCTTCGGTCACCGCCTCCAGCAGAAAATCCGTCCCGTCACACGCTTCGGCCGGATCCGTTGTCGGCATCACCCGTGCGATGGAGGCGTTTGCGTCTCGCGGGAGAAGCAGGCCCGCTTCAACGAGAGCCTCCTGACTCGACCGCAGACGCGCGAGTGCCTGATCCAGAAGCTCATCGCTCAGGTCGACAAGGCGGACGTGACATCCCGCCCGAGCGAACATACCGGCGATTCCGGAGCCCATGGTTCCCGCTCCAATGACCGTGACGGCGGATATCCCAAGCGAATCCATTCGTCCAACCCGTTCAAATGGGTGCAGTATTCGGGGCGCACCTCTGGCCGGTCTTATACCGCCGTCCAGCCTCCATCAACCAGAAGCGTATGCCCCGTGACCAGATCCGCGGCCGGGCTTGCAAGGAAAACCACGGCGCCCACGACGTCTTCCGGCCGGCCCACCCGCCCCAGCGGTATCCGCTTCAACAGATCCTCCCGAAGCGCCGGATCGTCGAATGTGGACTGCGTGAGGGGCGTCAGGATAAACGTGGGGCCCACGGCGTTTACGGTGATTCCGTGGGGCGCCCACTCGAGCGCCAACACGCGGGTCAGATTCACCACGCCGGCTTTGCTGGAACAGTAGGCCGCGCGGCGATAGTACCCGATCACTCCGTTCTGCGAGGCGATATTGACGATCTTGCCGCCGCCGGCGTTCACCATCCTGCGTCCGGCGCGCTGGGACATGAAGAACAACCCCTTCAGATTCACGTCCATCACGGTGTCCCAGTCCGCTTCGTCGACCTCCAGCGCGTCTCTGGGTACATTCACGCCGGCGTTGTTCACCAGCACGTCGATCCGCCCCATCTCCGTCACGGCCCTCTCAACGGCCAACTCGATGCTGTCCAGGTCCGGCAGGCGCAGGGATACGGGCAGCGCACGCCGTTCCAGACGTTCGATCTCGGTGCAGACGGCCTTCAGGTCTTCGGTCCTCTCCGGCAATTCACAAGGCACACAATGCGCCCCGGCCTCGGCCACGGCTATGGCCACGGCCCTGCCGATGCCGGAGCCGGCGCCCGTCACCATCACGACCTTGTCCTCCAGGCGCATGCTGGGCAACACGATTCAACCGCCTCCGTCGTCAGGCGCCGGTTCGACCATCTCCTCCGACGCCGACTTCAATCTCCAGCGAATGCGAAACTGCTCCCGGTCGATGTCCCCCTGCTCGAGCGGCACGGTTACCACAGACCGCAGGTCTGCATGGATCTCTTCGTTGTCAAGCCGGAAGGGCTTGAGTTCGCCCGTTGCCTGCATCGCTGCCTGATCGTGATAGTTGTCCGATTCGGGATTCTCACTGTTGCCAAAGGACTGAAGACTCCAGGACCGGAGCGTATCCGCCAGTTCAACAACCATTGTATAGGCCGATCCGCCTTCGACGCGGAACAGGCCGTCCTCGCCCGGCGTGGACCACGTCGTATGCAAGGCCTGCGTGCCTGGCGCGGAACCGCCCACCGGGAACCGTCGTTCGCCCCGCTGAATCACGTGCACTTCGCCCCATGGCACGTCCAGCCGGCCGTAGGTCGTCATCATATGCTCGACCGTCATTCTCAATGCGTCGAGCGCCAGTTTCTCCAGAACGGGAAGACGATCCAACTGCTCCGGCGATAACTCTGAACCAAGCTCGTAAAATCTCGCTTTCCATTCCGTGAACAACAATGTCGCGCGGCTGTCGACCGACGCCCGGTTGTCCCAGCCGCGCAGAAGTTCCACGGCGAAGGCCAGTTGTCTCTCCGGGTCGTAGATTTCCCACCACGTTCGATTATATGCGCTGAGAATGATGCCCTTCAGTTCCTCCGCCACGATCAGGTACGGATCTCGGGCCAGCGCCTTCACCTGACGCATCGTCGCTTTCCGGTTGGCAGACAGCCAGGTCAGCAGACGCTGGCCCCGGTCGTCCAGCCCGCCCCAGCCCATGAAAGGAGGAAAGTCCGTGTGTTTGAGCCCGCTGTTGTGGGTTACGAAATCCGGCGCGACATTGCAGTTCTGCAGGAAGTCCGCCCTCGGATTCAGGATTCGCGGAAGCCGCTCGTAGCCCATGATGCCCCGCCACTCCGTATCCGGAACCCAGCCGGGAACGGGACGCTGCCAGTCGAACGCCTCGGCCCGGACCGGGCTTCGCGCGCTGTACACATATAGCATCCGTCCATTCACGTCGCCGTACAGGACGTGGAACATGGGAAGCTGGAGCATCCGTAACGCGCTTTCGAACACATCCGGGTCGCGGGCCCGATTGATCGCATAGAACTGCCCTATGGTATTGACGACGTCCTCGGCGCTGCACCGTCCCGCATAGGCCCGATCGTCACCGGCCTTGTAGACCGGGCCGTGGTGGGAATAGAGCAACTCGCGCTCGACCTCGCGGATGCCCTGAGGTTCCCCGACCCGGATCTGCACGCGCCTCGACGACATCCGCCTCTTTTCCTTCTCGAATACATACCTTCTCCGGTTCGCGGGATCCAGTTTCAATTCGTACAGATCGAAAACATCCGCCTCGTTCGCCGCCAGCGACCACGCCATGTGCCGGTTGTGGCCCGCCAGAATGACCGGAATGCCGAACAGGGTCACCCCGGACACGTTCAATCCCTCGCGGCTGACAAGGTGCGCCTCGTACGGTTGAAAGGGCGCTCGCCACGGCAAATGCACGTCCATCACGAAAACAGGATATCCGCCGGCGGTCCGTGAACCGCCAAGGACCCACATATTCGACGTCGCGCGCGTGCGCAGCAACGGAGTCAGCCCTTTCTCCTGCAATTCGAGCAACCCTGCACGTTCCGCAAACAACATGACCAGCCACCGGGACAACGCCACGACGTCCGTACCGCCGATATGGACGACCCAGTCCGGCAGCTCGTCCCGGTAGACGTCGATATAATGGTTCACGCCGTCGGCGAATGCGCCGATCAGGTTCCGGGTTTCGCGAGGCAGCGCGCCGTATCCTGCAACGGCCACGCTCCGGATTCGCCAGAGCAGCGCCCGTTCGTCGCCGTCCAGATGACCGGCGCCAAGCACTTCCGAGGCCGTACCCGCGGCCGCCCGATAGTTCAGTAACATGGGAACCAGGTGATCCTGGGCCTGCGCGTAACCGAAACCGAACGCGACGTCGACGTCCCGCTTGCCGTATATGTGAGGCACGCCGTAGCGGTCCCTCAGAATCCGGGCGTTGCCTTCAGGCGGAATGAACAGCAGATCGCCATACCGCTCGAGGAGCGAATCCAGCGGTTCCTCGGGAAGGAAAATCTCCACACTGTCCTGGAAAGTGGCCTGCGCCGCGCCATCTGCAACGCCGGCGCCTGCGCCGAAACCCAGCATGACGCACGCGACAATCCGAATCCACGGCGTTGGTCCGGAACGGACGCCAACGTCCTTCCGGCCCGTGGACGGGAACCGTTCGAATTCGCCTGAGGTGATGTGTTCGGATCGCATACCTGGATGATCAGCTACTGGAAATGCTCACGCCGCAAAACCCTGCCGCCTCTCATTCCCGTTGCCCTGCCGTCCTCAATTGCGGCAATGCCGTTGACGAAAAGCCAGCGGACTCCTTCCGAATAGAGACAGGGATTCTGGATTGTCGCCCGGTCCAGCATGGAATCGGGATCGAACAGGACCAGGTCCGCCTTTTTTCCTTCCTGAACAAGGCCCCGGTCCGCAAACCCCATCCGCTCGGCCGGGAATCGCGTGAGCTTTTGCACGAGGGACTCAATGGACATTACCCCCCGTTCACGTACCAACGTCCGGATCAGATACGCCATGCCACCGTAACAACGGGGATGTTCCCTTTCGTCCGCCAGCGGACCGTTATCGGCCATCGCCAGCCCGTCGGAACCCACACCGCAATACTTGCCTTGTGCGAGACAGTCGATATCCCGGTCGGCCTTGTCCTCGCCGTAGAAACTGGCGGCGCCGCCCTCTTCGATCAGAACGTCGCAGATTGCGTCGAACGGGTGCGTATTCCGAATACGACCGATTTCAGCAAAGGTCCGGCCCGTGAGCGACGCGTTCACGGCGCAGTTTCCCAGCCAGAGTTTGTTCCAGAGACCGCGCTGCATCAAGACCGTCTTCGTACTCCCACCGAGTTCCGACCCGCTTTCCTGAATCTGTCGCCACATTCGACGCCGCTGTGGGACCGCCTTCAATCGTTCCGCCATCATCCGGTTTCCGCCCTCCAGCGCCCACGGCGGCAGGAGAGACTTGAGCGACGTGGATCCGGTCGCATAGAACTCCGTCTCGGCCGTTACATCCTGCCCTTCCGCTTGTGCGCGTTCGATCCGATCCAGCAGACGGGCCGATGAGCCCGTAGCCGGCGGACATGGCGTTATGTGGGAGGCGTGAACCGGAACGGCCGCTTCCGCTCCGATCAGAATCGCCTCCTCCAACGCATCCATTATAGAGGCGGTATAGTTGCGCATGTGCGTCGCGTATATTCCGCCGTACGGGGCGGTCACGGCAGCCAGCTCGACAATCTCGTCTGTCTTCGCGCTGCTGCCCGGCATGTAGGTCAATCCGGTGGACAACCCAAGCGCTCCCTCGGCCATCTGGGCATCCACCAGCACTTTCATTCCCTCCAATTCGTGCCGCGCGGGCGGATGGGTGGATTGCCCCATCACCGTGTGCCGGACCGCGCCATGGCCCACAAAAAATGCGGCATTGATGGCCACGCCCTGCCGCTCCAGAACGTTGAAATATCCTGCCGCGGAAGCCCAGTCCCCGGCGACCGCAGACCGCAGCCGAGCCGAGTCGAACGGGCCGAAATAGAACCCGTTCCCCCCCACGGGAAATGCCGAAATGCCGCAGTTTCCGCATACGTGAGTCGTCACGCCCTGATAGAGCGCACTCTCGCCCCGCCCGTCGATCAGCAGGCTGTAGTCCGAGTGGGTATGGATGTCGATGAATCCCGGCGCCGCTGTCAACCCTGCGGCGTCGATCTCGACCCTGGCCGGGCCCGATACATCCCCTACGGCTGCGATGCTGTCCCCTTCGATACCCACGTCGCCGGCAAAGGCTTCCGCACCGGTTCCATCGATGACACCGGCATCTCGGATCAGAACGTCAAGCATGGTCTGTACGCTTCCGGAATGCGATTGAGCGTTGTTTCCTGCAGCCGGCCTCTGTGGCCGGATCAGGCGCCCGCCCTCCGTTCAATAGGGGTCTCCCACGCGCCAACGATATTTCTCCACGCCCTCCATGTTCAATTCAACTCCCAGTCCCGGTCCCTCCGGCACGACGAGGCAACCATCTTCGATCTTCAGAGGTTCGACCAGAATCTCATCTCGCCACTCGATTCCCGTGACAAACTCCATCGGCGCTTCGTTCGGGATGGAAGCCAGCAGATGGGCTGCAGCCAGTATACCCACAGGCCCCTTCGTATTGTGAAAGGAAATCGGAACGTGATAGGTATCTGCAATCGCCGCGATCTTCTTCACCTCCGTGATTCCGCCCGCATAGATGAGGTCGGGCTGCGCGATATCGATTCCATCCAGTTCCAGCAGTTGCCGGTACTGTGTCTTGGTGTTCAGCCGTTCGCTGCCCATAATTGGAATGGAAGTCCGGCTTCTCACTTTCGGATATGCGGAGAGGTCTTCGGGAGGAACCGGGTCTTCAAAACAGAACAGACCATAGGGTTCCAGCGCGCGGGCCAGCCGGACGGCCCCTCCAACCGTAAACCGTCCGTGACAGTCTACCAGAAGGTCCACGTCCGGACCAACCGCTTCCCTGGCGGCAGCGAAAACCGCCGCCGTTTCGTCCGGTGCGCCGTCGTCCAGGTAGAACTCGAAGGGGCGCCCGGTATTCGATCGCGCACCGGTCTTCAGCGCCCGGTATCCCCTGTCCGCCCAGAACCTGGCGTGCTTCGCCGACGCTTCC
Organism: Candidatus Latescibacterota bacterium; assembly: GCA_965116875.1. Classification (GTDB taxonomy): domain Bacteria; phylum Latescibacterota; class UBA2968; order UBA2968; genus JAAXHE01. The sequence goes on along the minus strand of OZ220733.1, from coordinate 4,095,345 downwards.
GGTGTCGCGCCGCCGAAATGTGTATACACACGTACCCTGTCACGGAATCTTCCTCCCAGCAACTCCACCAGCGGGAGGTTCGCAGCCTTCCCTTTAAGGTCCCACAGGGCCTGATCGATTCCGCTCAGGGCGCTCATCCAGACCGGACCCACCATCCGCCAGATGCCGCTGATCGACGAAATCCGGTAGATCTTGTGCCAAAGGTACTCGATCCGGGACGCATCTTCCCCCACGAGTTCCCGCTTCATATGTTCGAGGGCGGAAACCACCACCGGCTCTTTCTGCGAGTAGGTGGCCTCGCCCAGTCCCACCAGCCCTTCGTCCGTATGCACCCGTACGATTGTCCACTTCCGGCCGGGCGAGTTGATCAAGATCGAGTCGATGTCCCGGATTTTCATGCCGGCTTCTCCAGTTTTTCACACGAGGCCACGAACTCGGCGGACGTGGTGGTGAAACCGATCAGGTGCTCGAACTGGCGGAGCATCATCCGGTTCACCCATCCCCCCTCCGGCAGGCTGTCGTCCAGGGTATCCGGAAACTCGATTTCTCCGGGCGGATTGGAACAGTCACGCAAGAGGATCACACGATAATTGTGTCCCATCGCCTCCGCGCACGTATAGTGCAGGCACGCCCGGCGGCTGTAACCCACCACAAACAGATTCTCGATGCCCCAGGAACGCAGCCTCTGATCGAGAAACGTATCGCGAAATCCGCTCCACATCCATTTGGGGAAATTCGGCTCGCCCGGGCGGGGCGCCACGCAATCCACGTAGACCGGTTCATAGTCCGGCCGTTTCGTCCAGCTCTCCATCACGTCGCCGTTGGGCACTTTGGTTCTGCTCCAGAACTGGCCCGCAATACAACCCGGGTCCGCCACCAGCCTCAGGTCGTTGTGCACATAAGCGACTTTCATTCCTGCTGCTCTGGCCGCTTCGAGGGCGGGCGCAATGCAGTTTCGCGTTGTCGGATGCGGCACTCTTTCACCCTTGTATGAATAGGCGCCATCCACGTCCACAAGGAGGAAACAGCACCGCTCGAACGGCAATTTCAGATCCTCGTATCCGTATTCGTAACCGCCGGGATAGTCCTTGTAAAAACGTACCGGCACCTCGATGTTCGCCATGGGAGACACCTCCTCCGTATGATCGTACGTTCCTCAGGGGTTTGACTGGAAGCATGCCGGCAAGTTGTGCACCGCACCCTGCCGGTCCTGCGGGGAACGGCGCTGGCCGCCTCCTGTTCGACGGACGTCAGTTCAATACGACCCGAAGGGTCTTGATTTCGAAGGGGGCGAACCCGATGGCGTCGCTATCCAGTTCCCGAACGCGGCGTTCCATCAGGTCCGTTTCGTGAATGGAGACGATGTTGCGGCCTGTGACCAACCGGCCTTCGCCGGGTTTACCGACGGTTTCGTACGCACGCAGAATCAGTCCGTCGCCGTCCTCTGCCTGTTTTATCGTCGCACATACAATCCCGGAGCCCTCGAGGGTGACGAACTGCATGCGATCCGGCAATGACTTCTCCGAAACCAGGTCATACACGACCCTTGCGTTCAGCCCCTGGCGGAGGTTCCAACCGTCCTGGAAGGCGTTTCCCCGGGCGTAGTCGCCCGGATAGGCCCGAATGGAATACCTGCACGTCACCGCTTCCGAAAACCCGCGCCAGATGACGTTGTAGGAATACGACGCCGGATCGAGTCCGGAATGCAGGACCTCTCCGCGCATTTCTCCGGGGCCGAACTGAAAGGCCTTCCGGTCCGACGCAAGCACGAATCCACAATCGGGTCCGTCCACCGCCACCCAACCCTGGCAGATACGCCGGGAATCAGCCTCGTCCGGGCCGCACTCCAGTTTCTGATGCCCGTACGGGGTTCCATACCTGATTGTGCCCCCGGCAACCGGAAAGACCATCTGCACCCGTACCGGTTTCCGATCACGCCACTCGAGCCGGAGGTCCACGTCCACCCTGTCCAGCGCACCGTACAGCCGGTACCTGATCTCACAGGGGGACGACAACAGCTTCCCGGCCACAAGCACCGTCGCCCGCACCTCGCCGCTCTCTTCGAGATCGACGCGTTCAACCGCCATCTCGAACCGCCTGCCGGTAACGGCATCCCGGTCGGTCAGCGCGTCTTCCGAACCGATGAGATGGATTCCGTCGACCAGCGGTACGTCCGCAACTCTGTCAGAAACGCGCACACGCCCGGTGATTTCGTCAACTTCGAGGTCAAAGAAAGCCGCCCTGAAACGGCGGCCGATCCGCACGCCTCCGAATGCTTCGGACACGCGGTCCTCTACGTCTTCAAGGACGAAACTGGGCTCAGGGAATTCTGGCGCCATCTGCCCCGGCGCCATCATCTCCGGCTGCTGGATGCCCACAAGCGGCTGCGCTTCCAAAACGCCTGGTATGAGATACCAGGTGGCGTATCCGTTGGCCGGAACCTGCCGCGCCACGAAGATCAGACGTACCTCGGCGGTCTCCGTCTGTCTGCCCGCGAGTTCCTGGAACGGCACGGTTCGACCCGACGCATCCACCAGTTTGTACCTCTCAAACCGGGAAAAGTCGGTCCCCTCCACCGCTCCGTAAAACGTGGCATGTACCTCCACCAGGTCGGTTCTCGGCCATGAAAGCGGATTGAATACCACGATGGGCATTCTGCCTTCGGGACCGTCGCGGGGGATCACCCTCTCCGCGATGTTCACTTCGGCTTCGCGCGCAATATCTGCCGCTGTCGCAATCACCGCCCGCTGGTCGCTGCGCCTTCGCGTCAGGCCCTCCCGTGCGGCCGCGCCGTCGTACCGGTACGACGCCGCCTCGAGTTGCTTGAGCCACGCCGCTTCCAGGGCGGCCCCGGGATACACGAACGAGGAAATCGTAACCGCCATTGCCGACGTCTGTTCCGCGCGCGACAGCGCGCAGACGGCCGTATCGTTCAATGGCGCGGTGTCCGGAAAAACCGGCTCGAGGGGCGGACCCGCCGGCGGAATCCAGGCGTGCATCTCCTCGAGTCGCCGCTCAGGCGCGGAACCCGGGATGGCTCCCGATGGCGTCCCCAGTTCAACGGCGACCGCTTCGGCTTCCGCCCACTCGGTCAGTTCCGCAAGGACCGATTCGCTCCTTTGGACCATCGGTCCTCCCCAATGCAGCGGCAGCTTCCCTCCGTACTTCCGTCGCTGTTCGGCGATGGCCTCGGTTGCAGCCCGCCTCGCCTGCGGCGTTCCACGAATTGCTTCCCAGAGCAACCGGCCGCCCACGGTTCCGTTCCAGCAGACCAGCGCCGAACCGTCCGGCCCCCGCCAGCGGAAGAGAACCGGCTGCCTCCAGCCGCCTCCCGTCAGTACCACTGTTCTGACTCCGCATCCGGAGGCCACCTGCACGTATTGAGAAGCTGTGCCGTCGCCGTCTCCCAGACTCACGACCTCAGGGTCCGCGCCCAGCACGTCGTGAGCGAAGGCTTTGCCGTAAATCAGATTTCGCACGAGGTCTTCGCCGGCGGACAACCGGTGATCCATCTGGGTCCACGCGGCCCCCAATTCCAGGCGCCCCGAGGAAATCCCGGCACGGATCCGCTCCGAAGCCTCGGGATAAATCTTGAGAAAAGCGCTCAGGTGGACCGAATTCTCAATCAGGAGTCTGAAATCGTCCCGGGTCTCCAGCAGACGAAGATCCTGAGAGATGATCTGCGCGCCGCGGGACAGACAGGCCTCTTTGCTGCCCATCCCGAAGAGCGTCAACCGCGAGAAGGGAACGACGTATAGCGCATCTTTCGACATAGAGGATCCGACCATCGTTCCGATCGGTATTCGTACACTTCAAAACCGCCACGATCAGCCGCCGTATGATACGGAACGGCCGCAGGCCTGTAAAGCGAAATCTCCCATTCGCGCGGCATCGGCGCAGAGGGCTTAATCGCTTGACGCCCCCCTTTCACCCGGCTATCTTGAACCGCGGATTTCGACGTTTCGTCATCGGAAGGGAACATCAGCCCGCCAGCTTGACCAGCAACAGGCCCAACACGATGGCGCCCACCCCAACGCCCTTGTGCCATCCGAATCGCTCGCCCAGAAAGAAGATGCCCAGGGCGGCGCCGATGACGACCGAGAACTCCCTTACGGCGAGAATATAGCTGACCTTGCCGAGGCGCATGGCGAAGAGTACGAGCAGATACGTTGCCATGGAACCGGGCCCTGCCCAAAGCGCGTATTTCTTGAGTCCGCGCCACGTCCGGGCGACTGCCGGCCTGTGCCGCAAGAGAACATAAGGGGACAGGAGTACGCCCGGGATCAGGAAAACGGAAAAGACGTAGTGAACGGGATGAATGCGGGATACGCCCTGCTTGTCCACGACGGAATAGACGGCGATCGTCACGCCAACAAGGAGTGCGTACGCAATGGAGCGGCGGTTCTTCGGCGCTCGCAGATCGGCAATCCCAAGAAGAATGATTCCAAGCAGGACGGTCGCGATTCCAATCATACCCGGAATGGAAAGCCGTTCGTCGATCAGAACCCACGCTCCCAGGGCCGTCCCTCCCACGCCGGTACCCCGGGCGAGCGGATACACAACCGAAATCTCGCCCTCTTCATATGCTTTGGCCAGCATAAGAAAATACACTGTATGGGCCAGTCCCGTTGCGGCGACAAAGGGCCACGCCGCAACCGCGTCCGACCCGAGCGGAAAGTAGCAGACGGCGGGAAGGCAGAGGGCCACCGCGAACCACTTACCCACCCATAACACTGCCAGGCTGCCCGATGCCTTCCGAACCGCGAAGTTCCAGGAAGCGTGCATCACGGTGGAAACCAAGACCAGAATGAAGGCCTGCAGCGGCACTTCGTCACCTCAATTCCTGGAAGCTGTGTTAAAATTACCGGTGAGTTCCCGAGCGCGAAGGAAAGAGCGGCGGTTATGAGGCGCGAGGGGATTCATCTCAATTCCGGCAGAAAAGGAACTCCGCCATGCTGACCAGCGATTACGCCGATTTCGACGCCGGCGAGTATGAAAGACGTCTGTCCGGACTCAGAGATCTCATGTCCCGCAACAACCTGGACGCGGTCCTGATTACCACGGACACGAACCATCGCTACTTCACCGGGCACTGGACGCATCGCTGGGGTCACAAATTCACTTCACTGTTCGCCGTGCTTCCGCTCGAACGCGACCCGGTTCTCATCGTCCCGCCGCTGGAAACGGGAATGTGTGAGGAGGACGCCTGGATCGAAGACCTGCGCACCTATCAGCCGCCCATTCGCGTTCGGGCAGGCGTCTCCGTTCTCACCGAGGTCATCCACGAACTCGGACTTGGCGGGGCCCGCGTCGGCGCCGAACTGGGCGGCGTCCTCTGGTCGCGAATGCCCTACGAGGACTTCGGCCGGTTGAAGGCCAATCTTCCCGGCGTCCGGTTCACCGACGCCTCGCAATTTCTCTGGAAGACCCGATTCACCAAGTCAAGAGCCGAAATTGACTATATCCGCAAGGCAGTGGGGATCACCAATCGAGCCTATCGCACCCTCTTTTCCACCGTCAGACCGGGTATGACGGAAAGGGAACTATACAGCCTGCTTTGCGTGGAGCATCTGAAACGGGGAATGGACGCGCCCGGTTCGATCACGCTGGCCACGTGCATCCCGGGAGACACGCGCAGCAGCAATCGAAGTCTGCGCCGTCACACAGACCGCGTGCTGACCGAAGGCGAACTCATCGCCCACGACGCCGGCGGCGTGTACCGAGGATACTGGTCGGACTACACGCGGATGTTCGCGCTGGGCCGGGCCGACCGGAGACACAAGGACGCGTACAGGACCGTACACGGATGCCTTCAAGCCGCGATCGGCGCGATCCGGCCGGGCAACCCAATATCGAACCTGGTTCGCGTTTCCAACGAAACACTGAGGAGGGCGGGCTATGCGGAGCAGGCGCGGCGCGTCACCGGAATCGGCCATGCCATCGGTCTCGACATTATCGAACCCCCCTTCATCGAACTCGAAGACGATACCCTTCTGGAGCAAGGCATGGTACTGACCGTTGAACCTTCTCTATATACCGATGGCGCGTATTTCATGCTCGAAGAGGACGTGGTCGTGACCGATACCGGCTGCGAAATCCTCTCCGAACCCGCTCCCGGCGACTTGCCCGTACTCTAGCAGCCCGTTGAAAAAGGGGCGCGCGGCGCCCCTTTTTCCGGTGAGATTCTCCGATTACCCGAAGCAGCGGTCAAAACGACTCCAGGTCCTGTATCACCAGTCCCGAATATACCTTCGGATAAAAGAACGTGGATTTGGGAGGCATTCGCTCTCCGGCGAGCACAACGTCGCGCAACTGTTGCATGCCGACCGGATTCAGAAAGAAACCCGCCCGGTCCGGCGCCGCCTTCACCAGGTCCAGCACCTCGCGCTCGACCTTTATGAACTTCACCTTGTCGCCTCGGGTCAGTGTTTCCTCATCCAGCTCCAGCACCCGCCGCAATATCAGATGCAGCAAGCCGGTGTCCAGCGCCCTCCACGCCTCCGAGTGATCTTCGCAATCCAGATCGGACGCCGGAATGCCGCTCTTCAGACTCAGATAGTGAACGTGGGAGCACGCTCCGTGACAGAATCCGAAGACGTTCCCGCGTCCGCCGCGCCGCTTCAACTCCCGCAACACGGAGTGCGTACCCGTGAGAGGCAGCCGTTCGACGTCACAAAGTTCCTCCAGCCCCCTGATGAGCCTTTCAACGCCACCCGCGCCCAGGTCTGCGACCACCCTGTGAATCGCATTGATCGCCATCCCCTCCGCGTCGTCCATATTCACGAGCGTCTGCATCCGATACCCGTAGGGCTTCCCCTGCCAATCCTCGCCTTCGGCCGCCGCGCGTTCGTTCCGGTAGACCACCGCTGTTTCGTATCGATGATGACCGTCCGCGATGAAAATCGGCTTGTCTTTCAGCGCGCTGGCGACGCCGCCTGTGATTGCCTGATTGGTTACCCGCCAGAAGCGGTGTCCGACGCCATCCTCTCCCCGGAACGCGAACAGCGGGGGCTCATCCAGAACCGGCGCCACGATTTCGCGCACACAGCCGGCGGGATCGGAGTATAACGAAAAAATCTGACCGAAGGCCGCACGGGTGTGCCGCATGAGCGCCAACCGGTCCGCCCTTGGCCCCGGCATGGTATTCTCGTGAGGAAGAATCGCGCCTTCTCCCAGTGCGTCCGCGCGCACCAGCGCCACAATTCCCAGCCTCGTTTTGTTTTTCGGTCCATCGGGAGTACCCACGTCGAAATCCTGGGCGTAGAGATAAATTCCCTCTTCGCGGTCCCGAACGAGGACGCCGTCGTCCAGCCAGCGTCGATATGACCGCGCGGCACGGGTATAACGATTCTCGTGATCCGAGTCCCCTGCCAAGTCCATGCCCTGAATCACCCGTACGACGTTGTTGGGATGCGCGTCGTACAATTCACGCTGCATCGACCCGTTGATCACATCGTAAGGCGGCGCAACCACGTTTCCGACGTCGCCTATTCTGTCAATCGAGTACCGGATTCCGCGAAAAGCCCTGATCTCCGCCATTGTAGACCTTTCCGAGATTGGATTGAGAACTTCACTCGACGCGCCTTCCCAGCGTGGGGTAACCGAGATTCCGGTCGGTCTCGTTCAACAGGGGCTCCCCGGCCAGAAACCTCTTCAGATTCTCGCAGAAAAAGCCAACCGTACGTGCAGGCCGGTAGCTCGAGACGCCGGCCGAGTGGGTCGTGATGATCACGTTCTCCATCTGCCATAGCGGGCTGGTGGCCGGCAACGGCTCGGTTTCAAAGACGTCCAGGCCCGCACCCGCAATCTCACCGGACCTGAGCGCAACGATCAGGGCAGCCTCGTCCACAATCGGGCCCCTGGCCGTATTGACCAGGAATGCGGATTTCTTCATCAGGGAAAACGCATGAGCGTTGATCAACCTCTCCGTCTGCGGCGTACACGGACAGGCGATAAACACCACGTCGGACGTCGACAGCAACTCATCCAGCCGATCCGGCCCCCACAATGCGTCCACGTGATCGGGGATTTCCGGCTGCTGGACGTCCAATGCAAGAACTCGCATATCAAAACCACTGGCCAACCGTGCGTAGCGTCGTCCAATTCCGCCGAACCCGACAATTCCCGCCGTGGCCCCGCAGAGATCCCGGATCGGCGCGCCCTTCCATTCGCACTCAAGCTGATTCCTTATGTATACGTGCAGACCGCGGAACAGCGCCGACGTCAGCGCCCACGCGTGTTCCGCCACCTGAAGCGCGTGCAGGCCGCTGGCGTTGCTCAATTGAAACTGTCCTTCCCGTACTCCCGGAACGTCCATCAACATGTCCATACCCGCGCTTGTGGTCTGAATCCACCTGACCTTCCCGGCTGCACGGATCATCTCCTCCGTATACATTCCGAATATCACGTCCGCGTCGCCGACCACCTCCGGGGCTTCACCCATCGACGCCATCACCACCTCAGCCCCGGGCGCGGTTCGACGCACCTGTTCACACAACGCCTCGCTCACTGGTGGACAAAGAACAATCTTCATGGTTGAACCTGCCTTTCCCGGGATGTACAAGGTGTGCAACTGCCCCGACCGTTCAATCCGACGCGCTCCTTGACAAAACCACGACGGCTGATTAACATACCGTCTTCCAATCTCCGTACACCTCCTCACTCCCAATGACGATATCCGCCCGAAACCCGCTTGTCCTGCCCGTATACGTTCCGTGCCTTTTGCTGATGTTCGGCAACGGAATGCTTATTCCAATCCTTCCGCTGTATGCGAAGACATTCAGTGCGTCTTACGGCCTCATCGGCCTGGTGCTGGCGGCCGAAGGCGTGGGCAGGCTGGCCGGCGCACTGCCGGCCGGCGTCCTTCTTGGAAGTTTCGGCCGTAAACCCTCCATGATACTCGGCGTAAGCTGCGTTGCCGTCTCTACGCTGGCGCTGTTCTGGGCACGGGACATCTACGAAGTCGTGTGCCTCCGTCTTGTTGCCGGCGTCGGCGGTTCCCTCTGGCACATTTCGTGTCACGCCTACCTTGCCGACGCCGCCCCCGTCTTTCATCGCGGAAGGGCGCTCTCAATCTTTGGCGGCATTCACCGCATCGGGACCTTCGCGGGACCGGCGGCGGCCGGCGAACTCGGAAGATTCTACGGTCTGGAAGCCCCGTTCCTCGTGTTTGGGGGTCTTGCGTCCGTTGTCGTTTTAATCGCGGTTTTGAGTTTTGCGTCCGAAACGTCGTCAGGCCCCGGGAATGTCCGCCCTGGACGCCTGAGACCCCTTCTGGAAATATTCAAAACTCATTTTCGAGACCTTGCCACCGCGGGTTCCGGACAACTCTTTGCGCAGACCATTCGGGCCGGCCGCCACGTTGTCGTGCCCCTCTATGCGGCCGACGCGATCGGTCTGGACGTTCAGGCCATCGGCTGGATCATCACCGTTTCCGCGCTGGTTGATATGTCTCTCTTCTATCCCGCCGGCCACATTATGGACCGCTATGGAAGAAAGTTCGCCATGGTACCGTGTTTCCTGACCCAGGCGATCGCTATGGCGGCCATACCTTTCACTCACAGTTTCACGGGACTGCTTCTCGCCACATCGCTGTTGGGACTGGGCAACGGCATCGGCGCCGGTACCATGATGACGCTGGGCGCGGATCTTGCGCCCGGGGATTCCATTGGCGAGTTTCTGGGGGCCTGGCGCCTGGTTGGCGAAACGGGCCATACAGGCGCGCCACTTGTGGTCGGGGGAATCGCCGATCTGGTCGGCCTTTCACCCGCAACTTTCGCAATTGCAGGATTCGGCCTGCTCGCCGCCGGCACCTTTGCGTTTCTGGTGCCGGAAACCCTTACGGATCGTCCGCCTCCCGACGTCCCCACGCGCGGTTCCGCGAAACAATGACGTTCCAAGAAAAAACCCGCGCCCGCGGGGGCACAGGTTCAGATGCGCCTTGATCACATTCGCCGCAAATGCTCGCACCCCGGCGAAAGGAAACCGGTTCTATGGATCCCGAGGCACCGACGCGGCAACCCGCGCGACGCCGACCGCAATATCCAGCTCACGAAACGCATCTCGCCACCGCCCGCGAGAGGCCGCCTCCGGCCTGAATCAATTGACAACGCTCCTGCCGTCCGTTAGTTTTCCGCAGGTACACACCGTCGATTGTCTATCCGAAAGAGAGGCTGATCCCATGACCAGAGAAAGTCTCATTGCTGGCATCTGCCTGTTGATCACGCTGGGCGTAATGTGGTTTGCGGATCATCCGGACAAGGTTGCGGGCAGTGTTATCCTGGGCATCGTCTTCTGCGTCTTTATTCTGGTCGCTCGCCTGAAAGGTCGAAGCGGCTCAGGAAGGTCCCGGATGATACGAAAAACGCAGGAAAGAAAATAGACGCCTTCCATCCCACCCCTGGAAGTTGTTTTAAAATACCCGGTGAGTTCCCGAGCGCGAGCGAAAAAGTGGCGGTCAAGGCGGGAGAATCCGCCCATATTTGTCTAAACGGGTGAATCTGACCAACGCCGACCGGCGCTTTTGCAGCCGTGCGAAGACCGCTGGGAATTTTCAAACAGCTTCTTAACAGACTATCACGCCATGCGCGCCTCACCCAGGATCTCCGTGGTCATTCCGGTTTTCAACGAGCAGGAAGCCATTCAGAACGTACTGTCTGATATTCCGGGTCACCTCAACGCCGACGTGGTGGTTGTGGACAACGGCTCCACGGACCGGACGGTCGAACTGGCCAGGCGGATGGGCGCCCGGATTGTTCACGAACATCGAAGGGGATACGGCTGGGCCTGCCTCGCGGGCATCGACGCGCTCGAGAAACCCGATATCGTCGTATTCCTGGACGGTGATTACAGTGACTACCCCAATGAAATGACGCTTCTGGTGAAGCCGATCGTTGAGGGCCGCGCGGACCTTGTGATCGGCTCGCGCATACTCGGCAACCGGGAGGCCGGCGCGCTGCTTCCCCAGGCCCGCTTCGGCAACTGGCTGGCCACGTGGCTCATCCGCCGCCTGTTTGGCGCCCGTTTCACCGATCTCGGACCCTTCCGCGCAATAACCTATCCTTCGCTGTTACGGCTTGAAATGCAGGACAAGACGTTTGGCTGGACCGTGGAGATGCAGGTAAAGGCCGTCAGGATGAAATTGCGGTTCCTCGAGGCGCCGGTGAGTTATCGACGCCGAATCGGCGTCTCCAAGATCACCGGAACCATCAGCGGCACGATTCGCGCCGGCTGGAAGATTCTTTACACGATCTTCAAATACAGACTCCGGAAACCGCCTCGGCCCACGTCTTTCGCGCCGCATTGAATCGCCGTCGCCCTGCCCGTTCGATTCCACCGCGGGTCCCCGCGATCAGTCACTTGCGGACTGCGACGCGCGACCATCTTCATCGTCCAGCATCATTGTCAGCCGCGCGGCCACCTGCTCGGCCTGCCGTCCCGCCGCTTCCCGTCCCTTGCGAACCTTCAGCAGCCTGTCGGCGATATCCAATGCCGCAATTATGGCTATTTTCGTGGGTTCAGCCAGTTTCTGCTGAGAAGCGATCTCCTTCATCCGGCGATCGACCAGTTCAGCAACCCGGTGGGTATACTCAGCCGACTCCCGGCTCTGGACGGGGTATTGACGCCCATAGATCGTTACAAATGTCGTCTCACCACGGTTAAGGCCGTCGGTCAGTAACATCCTCCCTCCTCAACTGTCCGCGTCGCGTCGGCGCCGAAGTCAGATCTTGTCCGCGCCTTCGAGCGGGTCCACACGTACCACGCCATCCGTTGCGGGTACCCTGACCTCAACAACCCATCCGTCCACGTCCTTGCCCATGACCCGAATCCGCATGGGGATTTGGCGCAATACCGTCGCGTCTTTGGAAACCCTTGCGAGTGCGTGGTATTTTTCGTCGTCCATACAGAAATACCGCTGGATTCGCCCCTCGGGTTTGCCGCCGAGTTGTGCGCTGCTTTGTGTATGGTCCTCCGGCGGTTCGACCATTGATTGCTCGCTATTCTATCGGTAGAGGCCGTGGGTTTCGATGAATCGAGCGACGTTGTCCGGAACCCAGTACCGGATGGGTAAGCCCGTACGAACACGGGAACGGATCTGAGTGGAGGAGACTTCGAGAAGCGGGGAATCCAGAAAACACATCCGTGCGGCAATCGGATCGTCTACATCATCCGGCAGAAAGCCCGGCCGGCCCATTACCGTAACCCGGGCGAGATCCAGAACGACCTGGGGGTCGCACCACGTCGACATTTCCACCGCGCTGTCCGCGCCGATGATGAGATAAAGCTCATTCCCGGAACCCAGTTCGCGGCACAACTGCCGGAGCGTCTCTACTGTATACGACTTGCCGGTTCGATCCAGTTCAATCCGGCAAAGTTCAAACCGGGGCTGTCCATCCAGGGCAAGCGCCACCATTCTGGCGCGTGCCTCCGCCGGCGCCACGTCGGCAACGCTCTTGTGGGGAGGGTCCGCCGAGGGAACGAACAGAACCCGATCCAGACGACACGTTGCCAACGCCTCCTGTGCGATGATCAGATGGCCGAGATGAATCGGATCGAACGTTCCGCCGAGGATGCCGATCCTGCCGTCCATTCCACCTCACCGGGTATTTGCGGCGCTGGAACCGTTTGGCTTCTCCGTGGGCTTTCGCAGTTCGTTGTTCTGCTGTGCCCGGGTCTTCTCGATCTGCCGTATCTCTTCCGCAATATTCTGTTTCAGTTCATCCTGAACGCCGTCCGCGGCCAGGAGCCTCAACATTTCAAGTGCTTCGTCCAGGGCTCCCGTGCGATGCTTCGTCCGGGCAAGAAGAAAACGTGCTCTCGAAACGAGCGCCGTATCGTCGAATTCATTGAGGACAATCTCGCAATAACGCCCTGCGGATTCGTACATATCCCACTGAATGTAGTTCTCGGCAACCATCAGTTTCTTCCGCGCCAACTTCGTTCGAAGTTCCAGGATTCTTTCACGGGTGCCAGGTACGAGATCGCTGTCGGGGAAATCCTCGATAAATCGTTCGAATTCCCGGATGGCCTTGTGCGTCTCGTCCTGGTCGTGGTGGATCCCTCGGGACTGCCGATAATAACACACGCCGATCTGATACCGCGCCTGATCGACAAACGGACTGGTAGGAAACTCATTCAGCAGGCGCTCGAACTCGAACACGGCGGTTACGTAGTCCTTATCGCACAGATACGCGAAACCCAACTTGTATTGGGCGCGATCGACAAGATGGGAACCGGGAAAGTCCGAAAGCAGATTCCGGAGCAACTTCTGCGCCTCCCAGCAATTCTTTTTCTCCAGCTCCTCATTCGCCTTATCCAGATAAACGTCGGCGCTGGGATGGCGATACCTGTTCTGCGCGCATCCGGCCATTGACAGCAGGCCAAGACTACACAGTATGAAAACACTCCGCTTCATCATACCCGTACCCATCGTGCAATAACAGAAAATCGGGGCCGTGTTGATCCCAACCCCGAACGGTCGGCGCAATCGGTCACCCGGAGACCCGTGCGTTTTCGAGTGGCGCACTCCGTGGAGCCAATGGGTATGTCCGACACTCCTACCTTTGACTCTGGAAACCGGCGGACGGTTCCAATCAAAATCCGGAGGAAATCCTCCTGCGCCGCCAGACCGAAAACACGAAAAGCCGCCGTGCCTGCGCCGTTTTCGTCCACAGATCGAAAAAACTTAAGCAAACGCCACAGGCAAGTCAAGGAAATACAATGAGAAGCTGTTTTGAAATTCCCGCCGACCTGCCTGCCTGCAGCGAAGTACGCTGCAGGCAGGCGCGCAGACCGGCGGGGAATTCAAGGCTTTTTCTGAAGACGGCGTGCTTCGCTATCACGGGACTTGATTCGTTAAAGTTCGTCTTGACGAGCGCGGTCGTAACGGGTTACCTTGAACTCCGTCTTGAATTGGCTTCTGAGGCGATCAGGCGTGGACGGATCGGGACAAACGCACACACTCGCACTCCGTGCCGGCGCCGCTGTCCGGTTCGCCGACAGTCGACACTTTCGGAGATCGCCATCGTGTCACGTGCCCACGTTCTGGTAATCGGCAGTTCCAATACGGATCTGATCGTTCAGACGGAGCGCCTGCCCAGCCCCGGCCAGACCGTTATGGCGGATGCGTTTTCGACGTTGCCGGGAGGAAAGGGCGCAAATCAGGCGGTAGCCGCGGCCCGCGCCGGCGCGCATGTAACCTTCATTGCCAGGATTGGCAGCGATGCATTCGGCCTCCAGGCCCTCCGCTGCCTGGAGGCGGAGGGGATCGACACGACGTATGTCTTGAGAGATCCGGACCTGGCTTCCGGTATTGCCACAATTCTGGTGGATGGAAGGGGTGAGAACGTCATCGCGGTGGTTCCGGGCGCCAACGCAGCCCTGTCCCCGGTTCAGGTCGACGCCGCCGCCGCCCTTCTCGAACGCGTTTCCATCTGCCTGCTTCAGCTTGAAACGCCGTTGCCGACGGTTCTGCATGCGACGGGACTCGCGAAAGAACACGGTGTTCCGGTGATACTCAACCCGGCGCCCGGGCGCAAGCTGCCCTGGCAGTTGCTTTCGGACCTGTTTCTCCTGACGCCGAATGAAACGGAAACAGAGATACTCACCGGTATTCTGCCGGACTCCGAAAAAACCGCCCGCCAGGCAGCGGACATCCTGATGAACCGCGGCGTGAACAACGTCATCATCACCCTTGGCGCGCGCGGCGCGCTTCTTGCGACGGATCGGGAAACCGCAATGGTCCCCGCGCCGACGGTCGACGCCCGCGACACCACCGGCGCCGGCGACGCCTTCAACGGCGCCCTCGCCGCCGCACTCGGACAAACGCGTTCACTTGCCGACGCGGTCGCCTATGCCAACTGCGCCGGCGCCCTCGCGGTTACCCGGCTCGGAGCGCAGTCCGCACTGCCGAGTGAAACACAGATCCGGGACCTCATGGACCAGCGGCCGCATTGACCGCGAAAATCCCCTTTTTTCGCCTTTGCTCTTGACCCGATCCGCGCCCTGTCCTATATTCTGATCCCTCACGTACATCAAGCAGGATTGAACGGCATTCACCTCCCCCCTCTCCCTGATTCCCCTAGAACGAAGGGAGCGTAGTATGGCGAACCGCACGGGTGTTGAGCCTCGCCTCGACTATGAGGATCTTGTGGACGAGTTGGACCGGTTCGAGTTGCAGGCCAAAAACCTTCAGGTGCGTATCGCGAAGTTTATGAAGCAGGCCAGGCAGGCGTCGACGGGCGATACGGGTTCGGGCGTGGAACATCTGGGTATCGCGGCCGATTGAATTCACGTCTGCGTATGGCATCCGAAAACGAAAAGGGCGGGGTTTGCACCCCGCCCTTTTCGTTTTCGGATGCCAATGCCGTGGGGGCGGCCCCGCCTGCCTGCCAAGACTTCACTGGCAGGCCTGAAGAGCGACTTGATCAACGGACTGCTATCGTGCGTCGATCGGCCCGCCCATTTCCCGGTACAGCATCTTCAACGCATCGAGGTCGACTTCGTCCAGCGGACCCATTCCGGATGCCGCGGCGTTCGCCTCGGCCTGCCCGGGCGTCTTGGCGCCAGGGATCACGCACGATACGTCCGGATGGCTCAGCACGAATCGGAGCGCCGTCTGTGCAAGTGAAGGACTCCGGCCGCGCACCAGCGCCTCCACCCTGGCCACCCGGGCCAGGGTCGGTTGCAATCGCCCTTTCATCCGCCAGTTTTCCCGGAAGTCCCCCCTGGGAAATCGGGCATCCCTGCCGTATTTCCCGCTCAGCAAGCCTCTTGCCAGCGGCGCCTTGATCACCGTGCCAACGCCTGCGTTTCGCGCCGCCTCAAACAGTTCGGGGTCCGGACGCTGGTCCAGGATACTATAGTAGATCTGTATTACATCCACACAGCGGGATTCAATGCAGAGGCGCGCCTGTTCAGCCGTATCGATCGATACACCTGCCAAACGGATCGTACCGGCTTCCTTCATCCTTGTCAGAAATTCAAAAACACCGCCCCGCTGAAGGGTCTCCGTATCCGGATCGTGGATATAGTAGAGATCGATATAGTCCGTTCGCAGACACTGCAGGCTGGCCTGCAACGCCCGGATGAGGTAGACTGTCGAAAAATCACAGCAGGGCGCACCGTCTACGTACCACCAGCCGCCCTTGGTTGCGAGTACGACATGCTCGCGCCTTCCTTCCAGCGCCCTGCCGAGAACCCGTTCGCTGCGACCGTTTCCGTATGCGTCCGCCGTATCGAAAAGCGTCACGCCGACATCGAGCGCCCGGTGTACGGCACAAACGGACGTCTCGTCGTTTACGGGTCCCCAGTCCAACCCCCGAAACGGTCCTGCGCCGAATCCGACCTCCGAAATCCGTGGGCCGTCCTTACAGAGCGCCGAATCCGACCTCCGAAATCCGTGGGCCGTCCTTACAGAGCGCGCGGCACTTCATGGGTACCCCCACCCGGTCAGTCCACCACCATGTCAAAACGGCCCTCGAAGGCTCCCTCCCGGCGATCCCCTCGAAGGCCGAATTCAGTATCACTCGGATACTGAGGCAATAATAGAAACTGCAGATCGGATTGTCAACCAAAATCAGATTCGGTGCATCAGCCGGGGCACGTGTGACCTGGCGCCCGTGGAACCGGAACGGAACGTCTCAACCGCACATGGTGTTATAATAAAAATTATTTATTGATTTTATCAAATTTATAAATTTGCAATATATGGTATGGTATACTAATATCTCTCGGGCCGTTCCGGCTCCGGCGCTGCCTTACCCCGCGGGCTCCGGTGTGGACGCCGCGAACCAATCGACCCTGACCAGGGACTCCGTTTTGACTTTGCCCGTCGCGATGCTTATGGATCTGGACGACACGATCGTCTCCTATTCCACGTACGCGGGACCATGCTGGAAACGGGTCTGCGGCGATGCAGCTGGCAGAATTGAGGGGGTCGGTGCGGAGGAACTGTACAGGACGCTGACCGAAGCCCGAACGTGGTTTTGGGCCGATCCCGAACGGCACCGTGCGAACCGCCAGAACATGCCCCTTGCAACTCAGCGTGTTGTCCACCATGGCCTGTGCCATCTCGGCGTTGAGAACTGGGAGTTGGCGGGAACGATCGCACAGTTGTACGAACGTGAACGCGGGAAGACGATAAAACCGTTTCCGGGCGCCATCGAAACGCTTCGCAAGCTTCGGGCACGCGGTGTGCGGATGGCCCTGGTAACCAATGGCGGCGCCGAACCCCAGCGGGACAAGATACACAGATTCAATCTTGCGCCCTTCTTCGACGCCATCCTCATCGAAGGAGAATGTGGCTACGGCAAACCGGATACACGAATCTATATGGATGCGCTGCGCCTCCTGGACGCAACGCCCGGAGATGCCTGGATCGTGGGCGACAACCTGGAGTGGGAGGTCGCTGTTCCTCGGAAACTGGGCATCTATTGCGTATGGAACGACGCAAAGGGGACTGGTCTGCCCGAAGACAGTGGAACCCGTCCGGATCGAATCATCAGATCCCTGCCGGAGTTGCTACCCTCCCCTATCGGCGCTTAAGAAGCTGTATTAGAATCCCCAACGGTCTTCGCGCGGCTGCAAAAGCGCCGGTCGGCGTTGGTCAAATTCGCCGATATACACAAATGTGGGCGAATTCGCCCGCCTTGACCGTCACTTTTTCGCTCGCGCTCGGGAACTCACAGGGAATTCTAACACAGCTTCCTATTTAACGGCGCCGGAAAGGAATTGATGGGTCTTCTTCATCTATACCGAACGCCGTACCTCTCACGGACGCAGACGGACACCCTGCTCAACCAGGTCAGGCAGACCGTCTGTCACCGTGTTGCGCAACTTGAAACCGAAGCTTGCTTCAATGTCGAAATGAGCGGTACGTTGACCGCTGAAGAACGGAAGCGGCTCGCCTGGCTTCTGGGTGAGACCTTCGAACCGGAAAAACTCGCAGCAACGCCGTTTCTGGGCGAGGAGGGTACGCTGATCGAGGTTGGACCACGCCTGAACTTCAGTACGGCCTGGTCCACGAATGCCGTATCGGTCTGCCAGGCGTGCGGACTTACGGGAATCACACGCATCGAACGGTCCAGGCGTTATCTGGTCCGGCCCGTCCTTACCCGCGACCAGAAGACCGCGTTTCTGGATACGATCCACGACCGGATGACCGAATGCGAGTACGCCTCGCCTCTGTCGACCTTCGAAACCGGCGCGGAACCGGAGCCTGTGTCCGAGGTTCCGCTCGTTCAGGAGGGCCGAGCGGCGCTGGAGCAAATCAACAGGACCCAGGGCCTGGCCTTCGACGAATGGGACCTCGACTACTATACAGACCTCTTTCTGGACCATTTCCGGCGAAATCCCACGAATGTGGAGTGTTTCGACATCGCCCAGTCCAACAGCGAACACTCCCGGCACTGGTTCTTCCGCGGCCGGCTGAGGATCGACGGCGAAGAGATGCCGGACCATCTGATGCGCATGATTCAGCAACCCCTGCAGGCCAATCCGGGCAACAGCAGCATCGCGTTCAGAGACAATGCCAGCGGCATACGAGGTTATTCCACGAGGACCATCCTGCCAGCCAGGCCGGGGGAACCAGGGCCGTTCGCCGACTCCGAACGAGACTACGACATCATCTTCACCGCTGAGACGCACAACTTTCCCACTGGCGTCGCGCCATTCCCCGGCGCTGAAACCGGTACCGGCGGACGTATCCGGGACGTGCATGCCGCCGGTCGCGGCTCGCTGGTTGTCGCAGGTACCGCGGCCTATTGTGTGGGCAATCTCCGTATCCCCGGCTATGAGATGCCCTGGGAGGACAGGGCGTTCCGGTATTCCGGCAATTTCGCATCCCCCCTCCGGATCGAGATAGAAGCCAGCAACGGCGCGTCGGACTACGGGAACAAATTCGGCGAACCTCTCATTCAGGGCTATACACGCGCTTTCGGCCTGCGACTGCCGAACGGACAGCGCCGCGAATGGATCAAACCCATCATGTTCACCGGGGGCATCGGTCAGATCGACGCCCGTCACACGGCAAAAGGAAAGCCCGAAAAGAAAATGCGGGTGGTCAAGCTCGGCGGACCCGCATACCGCATCGGGATGGGCGGCGGGGCGGCATCGTCGATGGTGCAGGGAGAAAACACGGCGGAACTGGATTTCAACGCCGTGCAGCGTGGCGACGCGGAAATGGAGCAGAAAGTAAACCGCGTCATCCGCGCCTGCGTTGAAATGGGCGAACAGAATCCCATCGTCAGCATCCACGACCAGGGCGCCGGCGGAAACTGCAACGTGCTCAAGGAAATCGTAGCGCCGGAAGGCGCCCGCATTCACGTTCGCGACCTGCCCGTGGGCGACCGGTCACTTTCCGTGCTGGAAATCTGGGGCGCCGAATACCAGGAAAACGACGCGCTGCTTCTGCATCCCAGGCACGAATCGGCGTTCAGGGCCCTGTGCAGGCGGGAGAAGATACCGGCGGCATTTGTGGGACACGTAACCGGAAACGGCAGAATTGTCCTCTACGACGAAAACGATGACACCACCCCGGTTGACCTGGAACTGGACAGAGTGCTGGGCGACATGCCCCGGAAAAACTTCGAACTGTATCGCAAGCGACCCGAATTGACGCCGCTCGATCTGCCAGAAGACATCACCGTGGAATCCGCATTGAAGAGAGTGCTGCGACTCGTGTCCGTTGGCTCCAAGCGTTTTCTGACGAACAAGGTGGACCGGAGCGTCACCGGCCTGGTTGCCCGTCAGCAATGCGCGGGTCCGCTTCAGCTCACGGTTTCGGACGTGGCCGTAATCGCACAAAGCCATTTCGGCGTAACCGGCGCCGCCACGTCCATCGGGGAGCAGCCCGTGGTCGGCCTGTTGGACCCGGAAGCGATGGCGCGGATGACCGTCGGCGAGGCGCTGACCAATCTGGTGTGGGCAAGGGTGAGCGCGCTTGAAGACGTCAAATGCTCCGGAAACTGGATGTGGGCTGCCAAACTGCCGGGCGAGGGCGCCGCGCTATACGATGCAGCCAGGTCCCTCGTGGATGTGATGCTCGAACTGGGTATCGCCATCGATGGAGGGAAAGACAGTCTCTCCATGGCCGCGCTTGCGCCCGGGCCTGACGGGAACGACGAGACCGTGACCGCGCCGGGCGCCCTGGTTGTCTCAGCCTATGTCACCTGCCCGGATGTCACCCGGGTTGTCACACCCGACCTCAAACACCCGGATGAGGGACGCCTGCTGTTTGTCGACCTGTCCGGGGGAAGGGCGCGCCTGGGAGGCTCTGCCCTGGCCCAGGTGTACAGCCAGATCGGAGACACGCCGCCCGACGTGGACGACCCCGGCCTGCTGAAACGCGCGTTCAACGCCATACAGCAGCTCATCGCGGAAGACAGCGTGGCCGCGGGCCACGACCGGAGCGATGGCGGCATCGTCACCTGTCTGTTGGAAATGGCATTCGCCGGAAATTGCGGCATCCGCATCGATCTGCCGGCAACTTCAGACCCGATCGCATCGCTGTTCGCCGAGGAGTTGGGCCTGGTAATCGAAGTGCACGCCGAGAAAGAGGCCCACGTTCTCCAGACCCTCGGCGCGGCAGACGTGCCCTGCATTCCCATTGGCAAACCCACGGCGGACACATCGGTACGGATCGCCGTTAACGGTCGGAGCGTTCTCAACGACGACGTGGCGAATCTGCGAGACATGTGGGAGGAAACGAGCTACCGTCTCGAACGGATACAGGCAAACCCGAGGTGTGTGGAACAGGAACGTCTATCGCTGAGGCGGCGCAGGGCGCCCGGGTATTCGCTTCCGTTCGCGCCTTCGCCGACTGCGCCGGAGATACTGGCGTCACGGAGAAAGATTCCGGTTGCCATCGTCCGGGAGGAAGGCAGCAACGGCGACCGGGAAATGGCCTCGGCGTTCCACGTGGCGGGCATGGAGCCCTGGGACGTGACCATGTCCGATCTGCATGCCGACCGGGTCCGGCTGGACGCCTTTCGCGGCATCGCCTTTGTGGGTGGGTTCAGCTACGCGGACGTCCTCGATTCCGCCAAGGGATGGGCGGGGGTCATCCGGTTCAATCCGGGTCTGCAGGATCAGTTTCAGTCGTTCTCCGAACGCCCTGACACATTCAGTCTCGGCGTCTGTAACGGCTGCCAGTTAATGGCCCTGCTCGGGTGGGTGCCCTGGCGGACAAACGAGACAAGGAACCAACCGCGTTTCATCCAGAATACATCGGGGCGTTTCGAGTCACGCTTCGTTACCGTGCAGGTCCAGGAGAGTCCGGCCGTGATGCTCAGGAATATGGCGGGGGCTTCCCTGGGCATATGGGTTGCCCACGGTGAAGGCCGGATCCATTTTCCCGGCCCCGGCATTCTGGACAGGGTGATTCAGAACAGCCTGGCGCCAATCCGTTACGTCGACGACGGGAACCACGTCAGCGAAGCCTATCCGTTCAACCCCAACGGCTCCCCCCACGGTATCGCCGCCCTGTGTTCTCCGGACGGGCGCCACCTGGCGATGATGCCGCACCCCGAACGGACGTTCCTGAAATGGCAATGGGGCTGGATGCCGGAATCCTGGAAGCGATGTCTGAACGCCTCGCCCTGGCTGCAGCTCTTCCAGAACGCCCGGGCATGGTGCGAGGAAACGTAGACAAGATGGGGGGCGTGATGGCTGCAACGATTCTGGATGGCAGAGAGCTTTCCAGGCAGATCGAAAGCGGACTGAAGCACAGGGTGGCGGCCGTCAGGTCAAGCACAGGCGGGCGAATCCCCGTCCTGGCCACGATCCTGGTTGGGGACGACCCCGCGTCGGCCACCTACGTGCGAATGAAGGGAAACGCCTGCAAACGGGTGGGCATGGATTCATTGAGGGTGCTGCTGCCCGAAGAAACCACCACGGACGAACTCCTTACCGAGATCGATAAGCTCAACTCCAATCCTCGCGTACACGGAATCCTCCTGCAGCACCCGGTCCCCGACCATATCCACGAGCGGGCGTGCTTCGACCGGATATCGACCGGGAAGGACGTGGACGGCGTTACCGCGCACGGCTTCGGACGGATGGCAATGGGCGCGCCTGCCTACGGGGCGGCGACGCCGGCCGGCATCATGAAGCTCCTGTCGCATTACCGTATTCCGCTGGAGGGCAGAACCGCCGCAGTCGTCGGCAGAAGCCCGATTCTGGGCAAGCCGATGGCCATGATGCTGTTGAATGCGAACGCCACCGTGACGATCTGCCATTCCAGAACCCGAAACCTGCCAGGTATTGTGCGCGCGGCCGACATTGTCGTTGGCGCCGTTGGAAAGCGGGAATTCATCAGGGCCGACTGGATCGCGGACAAGGCCGTGGTCATTGACGCGGGTTACCATCCGGGGCCCGTCGGAGACGTGGAACTCTCCACGGTCGCTCACCGGTGTGCGGCTTATACCCCTGTACCCGGCGGCGTGGGTCCAATGACGATCGTGACGCTGATCGCCCAGACGGTGGAATCCGCGGAGAGGGATGCCGCCGGATCCGGCCACGCGCCCGCGAGCGAACGCGAATGAAACCCGGTCCGGGCGTCGAGGGGCCGCGCGTATCCATCCGGGTGCGTAGAGACGTCACCGGCCGGTCTCTCCCTGCTCGAGCATTCGAATGACCAGAAGCGTGATGTCGTCCGGTTGAGACGCATCTCCCTTGAACCGGTATACTTCTTCGAGGATCACCGAGACCAGATCCGCCGCGCTCGCCTGGTTATGTGCCCTGATGGCCTGTTCCAGCCGGTCGGTCTCGTAGAACTCGCCGGCTGTGTTCCTCATGTCGGTCACACCATCGCTGTAGAATACAAGCAAGTCGTCCGGCGCGACCTGAATGTTTGCTTCGGCGCGCCCGCCCGGACTTCCGGGAGGCAACACCATGCCCAGCGGTATGGACGGCAACTGAATCTCACGCAATTCCCGGTCCCTGGCGCAATAGTGGTACGGGAAGGGATGAGCGGCATTGACGAGATGTACGCGTTGTGTCTCGAGATCGAGCGTGCCAAGGCAGCAGGTAACAAAGCTGGCCTCGTCCATCTGCTCCCTCAAATCTTCATCCAGCCGCATCGCGACCTCGTTCAGCGGCTTCATACCCCGGAATTCGTACCGGAAGATACCGCTCAGCTGCATCGCGCGAACGGCAGCCTCCATCGCCTTTCCCGACACGTCCGCGGCGCCGAAGCCCAGCGTCCGACGAGCTTCGTCCAGCCAGAAATAGTTGAAATAGTCTCCGCCGACGTGGTTTGCGGGCGCACAGGCACCCGCGATTTCAAAGGAATCGTCACGGATCGGGACGGTGGGCAGCAGTCCCATCTGCATCCTGTGCGCCTGCTCCAACTCGGATTCCAATTCATGAATCTGTCGCGCCTGGGCCTCCTGCCACCGCCGATGGCGGTGCAACGCGTAACCGGACGATACGCAAAGAGCCACGATCGAGAACACGCTGAGCGCGACGAACCACGGCCGCTGCCAGACGGGCGCCAGAACCACGAAAGTGTGTCGCGCCGGTGTCGAATCTACATTGAATCCCCGGTCCATCGCGCGCACTTCGAAGGTGTGGGGCCCCGGTACCATCCTGCCCACGAGCGCCTGATCTTCGCTCGAAAACGTCGACCAGTCGCCGCCGTCCACCCTCCAGGCGTATTTCAGATCCTGTGGCGGCGTCTGTTTCCATGGATCCTGACCTGAGAACTTGAACAGAACACTCTGGTAGGGAGCCACCTCTCTGGACGGCAAGGAAAGCCGGGTTTCAGGCGTATCCGTGTCCGGCGTATAACATCCCAGGCCATTGTCCGTGGCAAACCAGATCCTCCCCTCCCGGTCCTGCGCCACGTCCCATACCCTGGCGCCAGGAAGGCCGTTGCGCGCCGTGTAACGCGTCCAGGTCTCACCATCGGTGTGAACAGCACCGACAAAAAGCGTTGCCAGCCAGAGTATGTCGTCGTCATCCACGAAAAACCGGTGGGCACCGCCGAAAACGGTCTGATCCCCGGTTGGCACGGCCTCCCACGTACCCTTATTGTACCTGAACATCCCCGTGAAGCGCGTCGCGGCCCAGACATCCCCCTGTGCCTCCTCAAGCGCGAAGACGGGCTCGCCCGGCAATCCGTCGGCCGTGTCGAAAACCTCACGTTTGCCGTCCTTTTCCAGGACGATACCGCCATTGGCGCCATACCACAGGGCGCCGTATTCTGACTCGAATACAGCGCTTACTCCACGAATATCTTCCGGCGATTGCAAAGTCCATACCTCGCCGTCGAACCGGAACAGCCCGGCTCCCGTACCGGCCCACACGCCCCCGGCGCGCGCGGGAAACATCGAGAGTATCCGGGAGCGCGGACCCTTCGTGGGCAATTCGAACTCCTTCCAGTAGACCCCGTCGAATCTCAACAAGCTTCGATGAACGGCGGCCCAGAGCGTGCCGCCCCTTCCCTTTCGCAATCCCACGATTCGCCCGGCCCCGCGCCGACCGCTCGCACGGATCCGGTACGCTTCGATCCAGTCTGCCCCGTCGAATTCGTAGACTCGTTCTCCCGTAGCCGCCCACAACCGTCCATCCTCCGTGCGTTCGAGGGCAACTCCGCCCCTGTCGGACGTGCCCGCCCAACGGCTGTGGTGTTCCCAGCTTGTCGCGCCGTATCGTGCGACACCCCAAGCCGTTCCCAACCACACCGCGCCGTCATTGCTTATGCACACGGACGTCACCAGATTGTTGGGGAGGCCGTTCTCTTCCGTAAAGACCTGGCGAACCCGCCAGCGGCCTTTCTCCGTCGATGCTTCTTCCGATGCCGTGAATCGTGCGGCGCCACCCACGGTTCCAACCCAGATCGATCCGTCAGGAGCCGACGCGACGGACAGCACCCGGTCCGCGGGCATTCCGTCTCCCATAGCGAACACCTGCCAATCTGCACCGTCGAAACGCAAAATACCGTGGTTTTCGGTCCCCAGCCACACGGCCCCGTCGACCGCCTGCGCCATCGCAGTCACCGCTGTGCGGGCCAATTCGCCGGGCGCCGCGACCTCCGCCCATGTATTCTTCGCCGGATCGAACCGGCTCATGCCCCCGCCCCGTCGACGCCCGGAACGTGGCGAAAACGGCGGGCCCGGACGCCGCCCCGCATACGCCGCCCACACCGCACCGTCTTTCGATCGCAACAGACATTGCACGTAGTTGGACGCAAGTCCGTCCTCTTCGTCGATTGTCTTCCAGTCATCGCCGGTATAATGGAGTATACCCAACCCCGCCGTGGCAAAACAGAGGCCGCCTCCGGAGACGCCCACAACCGGACCCACGTTGATTTCCGCGAGGTTTTCAGGCAGCATAACCGGCTCCCACCGGTCGCCGGACAGGCGGGCGATGAGGTTTCCACCCCGCCCTCGAAACACGAACCCCCCGGTGGCCCACAGCGTACCGTTCTCAGCCTCGAACAGTCCGGTGAAGCCGTTACCGGTCAGTCCGCTTTCTTCGCCGTAGGTTTGCCAGGACTGGCCGTCGTATCGGGAAATGCCTCCGCGCGTCGCGAACCACATTGCGCCGTCTCTCGCCTGCACGACCGATGTTACGACGTTGTGGGCAAGCCCGTCTTTGTACTGATAAACAGTCCAGTCCATTACCGCTCGCGCTTCCGCGCGCGGCGGGATGAAGAGCATGAAAACCAGGCCGATGCACATTCGAGTCATACCTGCTGACGCTCCTCCGGTCCGTCCGCGACCGCCATGTACACTTGCGGCACGCAACCGTTATCTCCCACCCGAAAAACACGACGGCCGCCTGAAGCAGGCGACCGTTCTTCAAACCGATCGGTTGCGGTTCTCAGAAATCCGCGACCGTATCTGCTTCCTGGATGATTCCTATCACATCGCGCAAAACGTCTACGGGCTTCTGTTCTCCGTCGACCTTGCGAATCACCTCCGCCGGATAGTATTCCAGCAGAGGGGCCGTTTCTCTATCGAATTCCCGCAATCGCCGCCTGATAACCGCTTCGCTGGCATCGTCGAGCCGGTTCTCCCGGAGCGCCCGGCGCAGCGCACGTTCAACCAGGACATTGTCATCGGCTATATCCAGATAGATGAGAAGGTTGAGATCTATATAGTCCGCCATCATTTCGGCCTGGCGCAAATTGCGTGGAATGCCGTCGAGAACGAGCACTTCCTCGTCAGGGCGAAAACCGCCGTTGTGGATGGCGCCACGGATGTGGTCGAGCCACAGTTGAACGGTGAACTGGTCCGGTACCAGCCGGCCCTTGCCGGAGTAGGCAAGGAAGATCTTGCCAAGTTCACTGCCCGGATCCAGAGACCTGAAAACGTCTCCGCAGGCCAGGTGGTGGAATCCCGGTATGTTCCCCAGTATTCTCCCCTGCGTGCCCTTGCCCGATCCGGGTGCGCCAACGACCAGAATTGTCCGATGTTTTTCCCGTCGATCCATCGTTTTCCGCTCCGTGAATACGTTCAGCTCTGTGCGCTTTGAAATCACTCAACCTGCGCGGGAGGATTGCAGCTTTCCTATCTTCACAAGCACTTCTTTCAACTGAAGCAGGTCGTTTCCGGATAGTCGAGACACAGGTCGCCGTGGCGGTCCGCCCGCATCGCAGACGAGCTCTGCGCCGGCCTTGAGCATAGCCGGATGGGTTCCCAACGAAAATGCGGATCGAAGCGGGGCAAGCCGCTTTTGAAAATCCAGCGCGCCGCTGGCGTCTCCAGCCATGTACCGCTCGTAAATACCAACCCCCAGTTCCGGCGCTACGTTGGCGCTTGCCGCAATCGCACCTGCGGCGCCGTGGACGAGGGCGGCGTAGATCAGCGTGTCGCGACCCATAATTACGCGAAAATATCCTGGCGCAAGCCGCAGGTATTCGAGCGTTCGTGAAAAGTCGCCCGAACTCTCCTTGATTCCAACGATATTGCCGAATGTATCTGCCAGACGCATGACAAGATGAACCGGAAGGCTGTTCCCCGTTCTCGCCGGGAGATCGTACAAGAGTACGGGAAGGTCCACGGCACGGGCGATCTCCGCAAAGTGGCTGAACATTTCCTCCGGACCTGGCGTAATGAAATAAGGCGTCAGCACAGAAAGACAATCCGCCCCCGCCTCCTGTGCCGCTTCGGCGAGTCGCACGGCCTCGGCTGTAGAATTCGCCGCCGTTCCAACATAGACCGGAACGCGCCCCGCCGTATAGCCCACGGTCCACTCGTAGAGCCTTGTCTTCTCTTCCATGCTCAGCGCCCAGGGCTCCCCGGCGGTCCCCCCCGTGAATACGCCATGGACGCCCGCGGTGATGACGTAGTCCAGCAGGCGTTCAAGACCCGCTTCATCCAGCGCTTCGTCGCGGGTCATTGGAGTGACAAGCGCCGGAATCAGCCCGCGCACAAACGTGCTGTCCATTCCCACCCCCACAAGGTTTCCCAGCATTCGTCCCCGGGAAAGGTTGCGCCAAGCGTATAGTATACGAACCCGTGTTGAAGATGTCAAACCGAACCCGCCAGGAACCGTTTGATCTTGACTTTATTCAATAAAGATCTTATTTTTAAGCATCTTAGGTTCAATTATGGGGTGAATCATCGTTGTTCCTGGTGTATATAGCGGGGCCGTCCGCAGATCCGGACCCCCGGTATTTTTTCTGTCAATTACAGGACTCGCACGTCCAGGCAATTTCCCAAAAAGGAAGCGAGGCAGGACAATGGATCGGCTTTATCTCACAAAAGACGGTTACAACAAGATCCGATCAGAACTGGAGCGCCTCAGGACCCGTGAACGGCCGGCGGTTATCGACGCAATCGCCAGAGCCAGGGAACATGGAGACCTGAGCGAGAATGCGGAATACCATAGCGCCAAGGAACGCCAGATGTTCATTGAGAAGAAAATTGCCGAGCTCCAGGACAAGCTGGTTCGGTCTGAAATCATCGACGAGAGTCTTATGGCCAAGGATAAGGCATATCTCGGAGCCACGGTGACTTTAAAGGACCGCAGGACCGGCGAACAGATTCGTTATACTCTGGTTTCCACCGACGAAGCGGATTTCGAACAGAACAAGATCTCAACGCAGTCTCCGGTTGGACGCGCGCTTCTGGGAAAAAGCGTTGGAGAGCAGGTGGAAGCGAAGGTTCCGGTGGGCACGCTCGCCTATGAGATTCTGGATATCAGCAGGGATTGACCTGCAGGCACGCCAAATCAAAAAGCAGAGGGAATTCCCATCCCCTGCTTCATCTGTCTGGATCCCGCGACAGACCCGAATTTCAGGCATTGTTACGTAACCGCGCCACGACCTCGCAGTGCGGTGTATGGGGAAACATATCCACAAGCTGCACATAGTCGGTCTTGTAGCCTGAAGACTCCAGCCGGATCAGGTCCGCACCCATCGCCTCCGGGTTACACGAGACATATACGATACGTTCCGGGCGCAGATCACAGATCGCCGTTACGGCCTTCATATGCATACCCGGACGCGGTGGATCGGTGACAACGGTATCAAAGCGCTCTCCCCGCTCACGAATCTGCCAGAGAATGTCTTCCGCCGTCCCCGCGATAAACCGGCAGTTGGAAACGCCGTTTATGGCGCTGTTGCGGACCGCATCCCGAACCGCCCCCTCACCAGCCTCAATGCCGAGTACGTAGCCGGCCTTCCTCGACAGGTGCAGCGAAATCGCGCCCGTCCCACAATACACGTCCAGAATCCGGTCGTCCGGACAGGGGTCGGTCAACTCGACCACCCTCCGGTAGAGATGCCTGGCCTGACGCGTGTTGGTCTGGAAGAATGAACCCGGTGAGATCTCGAATGTGAATTCACCCAGTTTCTCTTTGACGGTACCCGTCCCCGCCAGCACTTCTTCGCGGTCGCCGATGGCCACCTGGGCTTTCCGCAGATTGACGCTGCGAATCACACTCCTGACCTCCGGAAACGTCTCCGCCAGCATCTTTCCCAATGACTCCGCCTCGGGAAACGCATCCCCGGACGTTGTCAGCACAACCATGGTTTCACCCGACAGTTTGCCCTCGCGTATGGTCAGGAATCTGAGCAGACCTTCATGGCGTTTCAGATGGTATACGGAATGGGAGCTGACAAAGTTCCGTACGCGATCGACGATGCGGTTGGACGATTCCGACTGGAGAAAACACGCATCCAGGTCGAATACGCGATCGAAACGCCCCCCGACATGCAGGCCCACCTCCGTACGCCCCTCCGGCGACGAACCGAAGGAAAACTCCATCTTGTTCCGGTAGAAGAACGGTTCTTCGGATGGCAATGGCGCGTCCGGTTTCGTATCTATTCCCGCCTCCGCCAGACAGTTCCGAACCAGGTCCTGTTTCAATCGAACCTGGGAGTCATAGGGTATATCCTGCCACAGACAGCCGCCGCAGAGCCCAAAGTGTGAGCAGCGTGCCGGCAACCGCTCAATTCGGGTGGAGAGGAGCTCCTCCAGACTGGCTTCAGCCCGGCGCAATCGATTCCTGACCTTGCGTACACGAGCCCGGACCCGGTCGCCGGGCACCGCGCCCCGGACAAGCATGGTATAAGCGCCCAGCCGGCCCAGACCGTTTCCCCGTCGGTCCAGCCGTTC
Organism: Candidatus Latescibacterota bacterium; assembly: GCA_965116875.1. Taxonomy (GTDB): domain Bacteria; phylum Latescibacterota; class UBA2968; order UBA2968; genus JAAXHE01. The sequence continues at coordinate 4,065,778 of OZ220733.1, read as the reverse complement.
GATGTCAATCTCTACCTGATTGCCCCGCCTGGGTTTCGACACGCGTGTCCTCCTCCTTCAGTTGGACGGACGGCGCTCGAAAAGGACCTTCGTGCAACTCGCCGGTCAGCCCCTTCTGTTGTACGAATCCATCCACGGAAAACAACACGACCCCCTGAAAACCCGTGCGGCGCGCGATCTCAATCTGAGCCGCCGTTTCGTCGGCATTCTGATTCCAGACGCCGATTCCGGCGTACAGAACCGCCTCTTTCACGCGCTTCCTTGCTTCGGCCATCTGGCGTTCGATCTCCTGAGTAGATCCCTCGTAGAACATGGGCACCACAAAGTCCACAAGCCCCCCGTTACTCCATTCGATCCAGTCCTGTCCGTACTGCGTGTATGCGGATTCTATGTCCGGTTTTACGGCGGCAGACAACCTGACGGAGGGCTTGAGGCGCGCAATCGCCTCACGCACCTGGCCGACATGCAGACTGATCTGTTCGCTTCGCCATCGATGCCACAACTTCCTGACATCGGCCACGTCCGCACCGGCGCCGGAACCGGCCTCGTTGTCATCCCGACCGGCAGGGTCGAAGCCGTAGCGCGTCTTGAACGCCTCGCTCACGGCGGGACTGTAGTCGTAATGGATATTCGGGTACCGGACATAGTCCATGTGGATACCGTCGACGTCGTAATCGCCAACGATCTCTTCAATGACCCCGAGCAGATGGGCTCTGACTTCGGGAACGCCGGGCGAAAGGAATCTCCCGGTCACTCCGCGTTTGACAAGATCGACGCCGTCGAGCGCGACCCGCCCCATGTCGATCCCGTCCACGGATCGCATGAACCATTCGGGATTTCGAAGGAGTATATGTCGTGGCGACGCCGGCCGCTGCTCCGTCGGTTTCCAGGTAAGGTACATATTCACCCATGCGTGTACTTCCAGACCGGCCCGGCGCCCCTCTTCCACGAGAAGTGCGAGTGGATCGAACTCAGGATCGGACAGGGATTCCGATCCGGGTACCAGACGGCTGCGGTAGAAGGCATCGCCTCTGCCCCGAACCTGAACCAGGATCGCGTTCAACCGGGCGTCTACGGCAATGCGCACCGCGCGCATGGCCTGCTCACGATTCTTCAGCCAGTGGCGAGCCACCCACAATCCCCGGAATTCCTCAATCGACCGTCCGGATGCATCTGCGGCGCCTGAACTGAAGCAGAGAGCAAGGCAGAGACCGACGAGTAGTTCCCGGAGAAAAGCCGGGAATGCAAAGGGCAAATCGACCGGTCTGTCGATTTGCCCTCTTGTGCCTGAATTGTCACGGCGCAACGGACTCATTTTTTCGTACGCTCTTGCGCCTCACTCGATTCATTGGCTGGCTTGGGCTCGGCCTCGCCGGTTGAAACCGAAGCCGGTTCACTCGCGGCGTCCGTTGCCTCGTCAGCGACGCTCTCCGCCGGTTCCCCGCCTTTGCTGCGGACACCGGCACCATCGTCCGACTCCGGTCGTCCGGCGGAATCGGCTCTGGTTTCGTCCCCTACCATTTCCACCAGACACATTTCGACGCGGTCACCGCGGCGGGGGCCGAGTTTGAGCAACCGGAGATAGCCGCCGTTGCGTTCCGAAAACGAAACCGCGATCTCGTCGAAGAGTCTGGCAACCACCCGCTGGTTTCGAATCCGTCGCAAAACCTGCCGTCTCGCGTGTAAATCGCCCCGTTTCGCGAACGTAATGAGGCGTTCGGCCACGCCGCGCAGCTCCTTGGCCTTTGCGTGGGTGGTGCGTATGGAACCGTACGTGAAGAGGGACGCGGCCATATTGTTCAACATTGCCCTCTTGTGGCTGGCCGTACGACCGAGTTTGCGCCCCCGTTTTCCGTGTCTCATAGCCCGTCTTTCAGGTTAAGTAGCTGTCTTAAAATTCATCCTCCAGCACCGCGACTTCCTCGCTCTTCGGGGCAATCCCGCTGTATTTCGATATATCCATGCCAAACTGAAGGCCCAGCCCTTCCAGGATTGCAGTCAATTCGTTCAGCGACTTGCGGCCGAAATTCCGGAACTTGAGCATTTCGGTCTCGGTCTTCTGGACCAGGTCTTCAAGAGTCAGAATATTCGCCGCCTTCAAACAGTTGGCGGAACGCACGGACAGTTCCAGTTCTTCCACCGGCATCTGCAGAAGGGATGCCACACGCTGCGTGTCTTCGTCGATGACTTCCTCGTCCTCCTCTTCCGGCTCTTCTTCGAAGTGTATGAAGAGCTCGAGATGGTCCTTCAATATCTTTGCGGCGTGAGACACGGCATCGTCTGGCCGAATGGCCCCGTTTGTCCATACTGTCAGCGTCAGTTTGTCGTAGTCCGTCTGTTGCCCGACGCGGGCATTGTCCACCTCGTAGTGTACCTTTCTGATGGGAGAGAATGCCGAGTCGAGCATAATCGTATCCGTGGCGGGGTCGGTGACTTTATTCTCTTCGGCAAGCACGTAACCCCTCCCTTTGCCTACAGTGATCTCCATTTCAAGATGGCCGTCCTGATCCAGCGATGCGATGTGCTGATCCGGATTCATCACGTCAACGTCGGCATCCACATCCAGTTCCTTCGCTGTCAACGTGTTCGGCCCCTCCTTGTCGATACGAAGCAGCTTGTCTTCGTCCGAATGCATCCTGAGGTTTACTTCTTTGAGATTCAGAACGATTTCAGTCATGTCTTCGACGACGCCCTGTACAACGGAGAACTCGTGCTGTACCCCTTCCACACGAATGGCCTTGACGGCCGCGCCTTCAATCGATGAAAGCAATATCCGGCGCAATGCATTGCCAATGGTGGTACCAAACCCGCGTTCAAGAGGTTGCACTGTAAACATCCCGTAAGAATCGGTGAGGCTATCCTCATCGATCTGCACGGATCTGGGCATCTGGAAGTTCTTTGGCTTCATACAGGAATTCTCCTTGGTTCCACTGAAAGACAATGTGGCAATCCGCTCCCGGTCGCGCAAACGGGTCCACTCATCATCGAGCCACAGCGGCTATTTCGAATAAAGCTCCACGATGAGTTGCTCTTCGACGGGAGTCGGAATACCCTCCCTCTCGGGATACTCGAGAACGGTTCCGGTGAGATTGACTTTGTCCAGAGACAGCCATGGCGCCTGTCGCCCCTCGCCGATCCGCTTGATGGAGTCGTGGATCAACGCCAACTGGCGGCTCTTTTCCCGGACCTGAATGGTATCCCCGGGCGAGACCTGAAAGGAAGGGACGTCGACGATGCGGTCGTTCACCATGATGTGCCGGTGGCGCACGAGTTGGCGCGCCGCCTTGTGAGACGGCGCGAAGCCCAGCCTGTGGGTCACATTGTCCAGCCGGCTCTCAAGCGTCTGCAGGAGGAGTTCGCCGGTTACGCCTTTCCGGCTGGCTGCCTTGTGATAATAGCCCCGGAACTGACTCTCCAACACACCGTACTGGCGTTTGGCCTTCTGCTTCTCTCTGAGCTGCAGGGCATATTCGGAAGGTTTGCGTCCCTGCCGCTGTCCGTGCATGCCGGGCGCATAGCTGCGCTTTTCAAACGAGCATTTGTCCAGATAGCAGCGTTCGCCCTTGAGGAACAGCTTAACCCCTTCACGTCGACACAATTTGCAACTGGAATCTGTATACCTTGCCATGCAATAGACCTCTCCCAGGTCGGATGCCGCTATACACGCCGCCGCTTCGGCGGCCGACAACCGTTGTGAGGAATCGGTGTAACGTCACGAATAGCCGCGATTTCCAACCCCGCGCCCTGTAGAGCGCGGACGGCGGCTTCGCGGCCGACGCCAGGACCCTTGACCCAAACCTCGACACGTCGCAGCCCCATGGACATCGCTTCCTTTGCCGCGGATTCCGCGGCCAACTGCGCTGCAAACGGCGTACTCTTGCGTGAACCCTTGAAACCCACCTTGCCGGTTGTGGACCACGAAATCACGTGTCCGTCTTTATCGGTCAGGGTAACGATGGTATTATTGAACGTGGCCTTAATGTGGGCTACGCCCTGTCCGTCAACCCTCTTGTTCCTTCTTCGGACTTTTCTTTGTTCGGGTGGCAAGTGTTCGCCTCCTTAGCGTTGATTCTTCTTAGTGTTGTGCTATCTTTTTCTTGGCAATCTGGCCCTTTTTGGGGCCTTTTCTCGTCCGGGCGTTCGTCCGGGTCCGCTGGCCGCGCACCGGGAGCCCCCTCCGCCACCTCAGCCCGCGATAGCAGCCGATGTCCATCAGCCGCTTGATATTCATGGCCACTTCGCTTCTGAGGTTGCCTTCCACCCGGTATTCCCCCTCGATCACGCTCCGGAGTTTCGTGACGTCTTCCTCGCTTAACGCATCGACGCGGGTGTCCGGTGAAATCTGCGTTTTTTCAAGGATCCGGTTTGAGGAACTTCTGCCAATTCCATAAATGTAGGTCAGTGCGATTTCTACACGCTTTTCGCGCGGAACATCCACACCTGCGATACGAGCCATCGTATCTCCTCCTCCGTTCGGATTCCGAAGGTCTATCCCTGTCTCTGTTTATGACTTGGATCGTGCTTGCATATCACACGGACCACGCCCTTGCGGCGAATGACCTTGCAGTGATTGCAGCGTTTTTTTACGGATGCTCGGACCCTCATCGGTCTGTCCTTTCGGTCATCTCCGGCCTCTCAACCTTCCCTTTTTCATAAAACCGTCGTAATGACGCATCAGGAGGTGCGACTCCACGCGCTGCAGCGTATCCAGCGCCACGCCGACGATGATCAGAAGCCCGGTACCCCCGAAGAAGTCGATCAGACCGGGATTCACGTCCGCCCAACTGATAACGAAAAACGGGAAGACCGCGATCGCCGCGAGGAAGATCGATCCCGGAAGCGTGATTCGGGTCAAAATCCGGTCGATAAAGTCGGACGTGCGTCGACCGGGCCGGATCCCGGGAATGAACCCGCCCTGTCGCTTCATATTATCGGCGAGGTCTACCGGGTTGAAGACGATTGCCGTATAAAAATAGGCGAAAAAGATGATCATCGAGGAGTAGAGTATCCAGTATGGCAGCGCGTGCAACGTGGTGGCAGGTGAAAACCGTGACGCCATATCCTGCACCCACTCGTTCATCGGAAAAAAATTCGCCAGAGTGGATGGCAGGAACATAATAGCCTGCGCGAATATAATCGGCATGACCCCCGAAGTATTCACCTTTAGCGGAATGTGCGTGCTCTGGCCGCCGTATACGCGCCTGCCCACGACGCGTTTGGCGTATTGTACGGGAATTTTCCGCGTTCCCTGCGTTATGAGTACCACAAGCGCGGTAACTGCGATGATAATAACGACTACGAACAGCTCCAGCAGGATCGGCTTGTTGTTGGCCACGAAATCCTGATATTCCTGAATAACCGCCGCGGGCGCGCGTGCAATGATGCCTATGAAAATCAACATCGACATGCCGTTGCCGATACCCCGGTCGTCGATCTGTTCACCCAGCCACATCACAAATACGGTTCCCGCGGTGATGGTCAGAATTGTCAACAACCGAAAGCCCAGACCCGGATCCGGCACAACCAGCATGCCCGTGATGGGTGACCTGAGGCTTTCCATAAACAGGCTGACGCCAAATGACTGCGCGGCAGCCAGCGCAACGGTCCCGTAGCGGGTATATTGGGTGATCTTCTTGCGTCCCTCTTCGCCCTCCTTCTGGAGTTTTTGCAAAAACGGGATTACAGCACCCATCAACTGGAGTATGATTGAGGCGCTGATATACGGCATAATGCCAAGCGCGAAGACGGTTGCACGGCCGAACGCGCCACCGGCAAACATGTCGTAGAATCCCAGAACACCGGTAGCAGCGCTGCTGAAATACTCGTCGAGAGCCCTCGGGTCGATGCCGGGAATGGTCACATACGTGCCAACCCGGAAGACCACAAGAATACCCAGCGTGAACAGGATGCGATTGCGCAGCTCGGGGATTCGAAACGCACTCTGGAAACTCTGGAGCACCACCGCCTCCTCTGCAAATTAACCCGCCCCGGATCCGACGTCCATCAGGCTGACACTGCCACCAGCCGCTTCGATCTTCCCCCTGGCCGATCGGGATACTGCGTGTGCCTGAACCTGAATGGCATCGGAGACCTCACCACGTCCCAGGATCTTCACAGGCCGCCGGATTGACCGTATCAGGCCCGTCTGTTTCAGGTGTTGGGGAGTCACTTCACCGGACAATCCCCGTCTCGCCATATCGTCCAGATTAACGACCTGATAGACCACCTTCTGAGGATTATTGAATCCCACTTTGGGCAGCCTTCGTTGCAACGGCATCTGCCCGCCTTCAAACCACGGCCTGGTCTTCGCGCCGGAACGCGACTTTTGGCCCTTGTGTCCTTTTCCGCTTGTTTTTCCGCATCCGGAACCAACGCCGCAACCGAGACGTTTGCGGTTCTTGACGGCGCCCGCGGGAGACTTGAGCTTTCCTGGTTTCATCCTCGTGACCTCTATGTTTTAGGGAAGATAACCCCGGTTCCCTGGAACGGGTCCTGCAAAGTTGCATCCCCTGGAATCAGCCGTCTGCCGGTTCTACGTCCACAAGGTGTGCAACCATGTTGACCATACCGCGGATCTGCGCCGTGTCGTCGTGAACCACGCTGTGGCGTATACGGTGTATTCCAAGAGCAGTGAGCGTACGCCGCTGCTTTTCGTTTCTTGAAATCAAACTGCGTACCTGGGTAATTTTCAGCTTTCCGCCGACGTGTGTCATGCCGTGTTACTCCCGGGCGCCTGTCAACTCCGCCTCATCGACGTTACGTAACCGTGCAATCCCCCGCGCGTCCCGGAGGCTGGACAGGCCCTGAAGCGTTGCCTTCACGGTATTGTGGGTGTTCTGCGACCCCAATGATTTGGTCAGCACGTTCTGTACCCCTGCCAGTTCCAGTACCGCTCGAATGCCCCCGCCTGCGATCACACCGGTTCCCGGAGCAGCAGGCCGCAACAGCACTCGGGAAGCGCCAAAGACGCCGATGATTTCATGCGGAAGTGTTCCGTGGATTAACGGAATTCGCACCAGCTCCTTCTTGGCGTTTTCGGTCGCTTTGCGGATGGCTTCCGCAACCTCTCCGGCTTTGCCCATTCCCGCACCGACGTGACCTTGACGGTCACCTACAACGACCATCACATTGAAAGCAAATCGACGGCCGCCCTTGCGAACGTGGGACACCCTCTTGAGGCTGTTATTGATTACGATTTCGGTCAGATCCAATCCGGAAGAATCTATTCGTTTCAAATGGGTACTCCTTTGAATCTAGAGTCCTGTCCCCTGGATACCTCACCACTCCCCTGCCGACTCATTCCGTCCCGATGGTCCGGCGACTCACCTCCGGGACAGAAAAACCGACCTCGCAGTCCGTTGAGAAAGTCGCTCTGCAGGCGAGGCCGGATGGACTTTTTCGGCGGGCTGCTAGAACATCAGGCCGCCTTCTCTCGCTCCGTCGGCCAGAGCCTTGATCCGGCCATGATACAGGCGGCCGCCCCGGTCGAATACAACGGTCTTTATCCCGGCTTCCAGGGCCCTGGTTGCAAGGGCGAGGCCCACCTCTCGGCCCTTTTGGCTCTTGTTGCCCGAGAGCGTATCCCGGATTTCCCGGGAATTGCTCGAGAGTCCAAGCAGGGAACGCCCCGTCGTGTCGTCGATCAGTTGCACTTCAATGTGGTTCAGGCTTCTACTCACAGCCAATCGAGGCCGTCCGGGCGTGCCGCGGATCTTTTTCCGTATCCGCAATCTGCGGCGCTGTCGCAGCCTGGCCTTCCGAATCTGAGGGTTTGCCATAAAAGTCCGCTCCCTGGTCTACGTTATGGCGGCCTTGCCGGCCTTGCGTCGAACGTACTCGTTCACGTACCGAATACCCTTACCCTTGTACGGCTCGGGGGGGCGGACTTTTCGAATTTCGGCAGCCATTCGCCCCACTCGTTCCTTATCCGCGCCCCGAACAACAATCGAGGCCTGGGCTGTCTCAATTTCGGCGGGTGGGGGTTCGACGTTTATTTCAATACCTTCCAGGGGCTCGATGATCACGGGATGGCTGAAGCCGACCTGTAAATCCAGACTCCTGCCCTTCATTTCAGCCCGGTACCCCACACCCACGACGACCAGCCGCTTCTCAAACCCATTGCGCACGCCTTCGACCGCATTCGCCAGTAACGCCCGCGTCAGGCCCCACATGGCTTTCGACTCCCTGTCGTCAACATCCTCTACCGTAACCCGGATCGTACCGTCTTCCTGTCGGATCCGGGTTAGCGGATGTACCCTGACCGACAGTTCGCCCTTGCTGCCTTTCACCAGCACCCCGTCAGACTCCACCCGTACCTGAACACCGTCCGGTACAGCAATCGGCTGCCTTCCAACACGTGACACCTGGACTCCTCCCGGTTTACCAGAGGTGGCAGAGGACCTCGCCGCCGACCCCGGCCGTTCGTGCCTCGCTATCCGTAAGTATACCCCGTGGAGTGGACAGGATTGCAACGCCAAGGCCGTTGAGTACTCTTGGGATTTCACCGACACGGACGTAACGGCGCAATCCCGGCCGGCTGACGCGGTCCAGCCCCTGTATGGCGCTCTCGTCGTCCGAACTGTACCTGAGATACAGGCGGATGTATCCCTGCCGATTGTCCTCCACGCAGGCGTAGTTGTGAATGAACCCTCTTGACTTCATAATCCGGGCAATTTCGGTTTTTGTCCGGGAACCCGGAATGTCTACCTTCCGGTGACCGGCACCGGCTGCATTCCGAATACGGGTCAGCATATCCGCAATCGGATCGCTCATACTCATAGGGCCAACCGCCTCCTGTCTGTCGGGACGACTACCAACTCGCCTTCGCGACTCCGGGTATCTCACCCATCAACGCCAGTTCTCTGAAACAGATCCTGCAGATACCGAACTGCCTCATGTAGCCTCTGGGGCGTCCGCAGCGATGGCAGCGATTATACCGGCGAACCGCAAACTTCGGTTTCCTGTTTGCCTTTACAATCAACGTCTTCTTCGCCACAAGTTCGCTCACTTTCCTGGAATCAGGCGGCTTCGGCAGTCTGAGCCTGGAACGGCATGCCAAAGCGCCTGAGCAATTCAAATGCTTCTTCGTCGGTACTGGCCGTGGTTACGATGGTTACGTCCAGGCCTCTGACCTGATCGATTTCATCGTAGCTGATCTCTGGAAAGATGATCTGCTCCCGAACCCCCACGGTGTAATTCCCCCGGCCGTCGAAGGCATTGGGGGACAAACCCCTGAAATCACGTGTGCGTGGTAAGGCAAAGGCGAAAAACCGATCGAGAAACTCATACATCCGGTCTCGGCGCAGCGTTACGGCGCACCCGACCGGGGTACCCTCGCGCAGTTTGAAATTCGAGACGGATTTCTTCGCCCGTCGAATCGACGGACGCTGCCCCGCTATGGTGGACAGGTCCGCGATGGCGCTGTCAATCGCCTTTGGATTCTGGACGGCCTCTCCCAGCCCCATGTTCAGGACGACCTTCTCCAGTCTGGGCACCTGCATCCTGTTCTTGTAGGCGAAATGGGAAACCATCGCCGGGACGATCTCGTTGCTGTACATTTCACGGAGTCGCGCAGCCATCCAGCCCTCGCTATCAACTCGCTTCGGTGATCTGTTCGCCGCTCTTGACGGAAAGCCGAATCCGGACGCCGTTTTCAAGTCTCTGCCGGCGTATCCTCGTGGGTTCGTCGGTCTGTGGATCGATCAACATGAGATTGGAGATATGTATAGGAGCCTCTTTCTCGATGATCCCGCCCTGCTGGTTCTTGGGCCCCGGCTTGGTATGTCGTTTAATGAAGTTCACGCCTTCAACCAGCGCACGCGACCTTTTGGGGAGTACTCTCAATACGCGTCCACGCCTCCCTGCGTCGACGCCCCCGATCACCTCGACCTGGTCTCCCTTGCGAAGATGAATTTTCACCCTTCGACTCTCCTCACTATCTAAAGAATCAAACCACTTCCGCCGCCAGAGAAACAATCCGCATGAACCTCCTGTCGCGCAGTTCCCGTGCGACAGGGCCGAAGATACGGGTTGCCCTGGGTTCTCCCTCGGCATTGATCAGAACCGCCGCGTTGTCGTCGAAACGAATGTAGGAACCGTCGGAACGTCGGGCCTCCTTCTTTGTTCGAACAATGACCGCCCGCGCGACTTCTCCCTTCTTCACCTCACTGTTGGGCTGGGCGTCCTTTACCGCAACCACGATCGTATCGCCCAGACCGGCATATTTTCTCCGGGATCCGCCCAGCACCCTGAAACACATGACTTTTCGGGCGCCACTGTTGTCGGCGCAGTTCAACACCGTCTGTTCCGTAACCATCCTCCGATACTCCTTATTGAACCTTTTCCAGTATCTCGGCAAGACGCCACCGTTTGGTCTTGCTGATCGGACGGGTCTCCATGATCAGTACGGTGTCGCCGGCGTTTGCAGTGTTGTTCTCGTCGTGCGCCGCGAACCTGGAACGACGTCGGACGACCTTGCCGTAAAGCGGATGAGGGGTACGCCACGTGACTTCCACGACGATTGTCTTATTGGCCCGATTGCTCAGAACCCGGCCCACAACGGTCTTGCGACGTCCCCGCGCGACGGATTGTCCCATAGTCTTAATTTCCTTCCGATCCGGTGGATTCGGCGCCCACGGCCCCGGTCGAGGCGTTCCCGTCCATTGTGCGCTCCCTCAGTACCGTTCTGATCCGGGCGATATCCCGCCGGACCGACTTGACCCTGAGCGGATTATCGAGCTGCTGGGTGACAAGCTGAATTCTCAGGTTGGACAACTCCTCGAGTCTGTCTCCAAGCAACTCATCGACCTCGCTCTGCGTCATCTGACGAATCTCGCTGGCTTTCATTCTTCGCTGTCTCCCCGTTCGATAAACCGGGTCTTTATGGGCATCTTGTGGCCGGCCTTTCGCATGGCTTCCCGGGCGCTCTCCCGTCCAACGCCGTCGATCTCGAACATGATGCGTCCCGGCTTCACCACAGCAACCCAGTATTCGGGGTTCCCCTTGCCCTTCCCCATTCGGGTCTCGGCGGGCTTGATGGTGACCGGCTTGTCGGGAAACAGCCGGATCCACACCTTTCCTCCACGCCCGAGTGCGCGGGTGATGGCTACACGCGCCGCCTCGATCTGCCGGCTCGTAATCCACGCGGGTTCCAGCGCCTGGAGCGCGAATTCGCCGAAAGCGATGCGGCTCCCCCGGTGCGCCATGCCGCGCATACGCCCACGCTGCTGTTTTCGCCACTTGACCCTTTTCGGCATTAACATGGAGTCTGATCCTCAGATATCCCGGGTTACCACTACTGCGCGGCCCCCCCGGGAGCCCGGCCTTCCACGACCTCGCCGTGACACACCCATACTTTCACCCCGACCGTGCCGGAGGTTGTAAACGCCGTGGAGGTTGCATAGTCTATATCGGCGCGAAGCGTCTGCAAGGGCACTCTCCCGGCGGGTTCCGACTTTTCGATCCGCGCCATTTCCGCGCCGCCCAGACGCCCTCCGCATACAATCTTGATGCCGTCGGCGCCCATGCGCATCGCAGAAGCGATGGCCTTTTTCATCGCTCGGCGAAAAGAAACGCGTTGCTCCAGCTGACGCGCGATGTTGTCGGCAACCAGCTGCGCATTCAGTTCCGGCCGCTTGATTTCCTGGATATTTATGTAAATCTCTTTTCCGGTGATGTGTTTCAGTTCGTCTCTGAGTTTGTCGACCTCCTGCCCCTTACGCCCGATCACGATGCCCGGACGCGCGGTATGCACCGAAATGGTGACTCTTTTCGGCGCACGCTCGATCTCAATTTGAGACACGCTTGCCCGTTGCAGTCTGCTCTGGATGTAGCGCCGCAACATCAAGTCTTCCTTGAGCAATTCGGCAAAATCCCGACCGGCAAACCAGCGGGAACGCCAGTCCTTTACGATGCCCAGCCGAAATCCTGTTGGATGTGTTTTCTGGCCCAAAAGAAACCCTCCCGACGGCGAACCTTGATTCGTCATTTTTCGGGGACGTTCATTCGAATATGTGCGAATTAATTAAAGCGATTCAACTGCGGATACCCAGGATACACCAGGTCGATGGACGTGAACGGAACAAATGTCCGTCCGGACCGACGTTTACGCCCCCGTCTCGGAAGGTGTAATCACGACGCCCGGTTGCTGCTTTTTTCGAACTGGGGCTAATCATCGTCCGATACGACCAGTGTGATGTGGCTGCAGCGTTTTCGGATAAATCCGGCCGCGCCCCGCGGCATGGGTCGGATCCGGCGCATGGCGATGGAGCCGTTCACGAACGCCTCCTGTACGTAAAGGTCTTCTTCACTGACCGCAGACTCCTCGCTGCTGGCGGCGTTGGCCACTGCCGACCGGAGCGTGCGCTCTACGAGACGAGCAGCCTTCTTGGGTGTAAACTGAAGAATGTGAAACGCCTCTTCAACCCCTTTGCCGCGAACGAGATCAACAACCTGACGTGCTTTCCGGGGTGAAATCCTGACGTATCTGGAGACTGCCCTGGCCGTCATTGAAATCCTTCCCCTGTAAAGTAGCCCGGATGGCCTTTTTCAACGGGCTGCTTGGCAGTGCGTTGGAAAAGTCGCTCTGCAGGCGAGGCCGAGCCATTGTGGCCGAAGACAAGGCGCGCGACCGAGTCCCATCCTTCGATTCGGCGAGGGGGCCCAACGCACGATTTCGGCCGCAAGGGCCGGCCATAGCCCGTATGGACTCTTCCAACGGGCTGCAAAGGCCCGCAGACGCTACTTCAGTCCCGTCGAACGCTCAGTGAGGCTTCCCGAGTGCCCTCGAAAAGTCCGCGTAGGCGCGAACTCACCCAGCTTGTGGCCCACCATATTCTCCGTGATGTACACAGGAATGAACTTGTTCCCGTTGTGTACAGCCAGCGTGTGACCGACGAATTCCGGAGATATGGTCGAACGGCGCGCCCACGTCTGAATCACGCGCTTGTTACCTGATTTGTTCATCCCCTCGATCTTTGCCAGAAGACCGGGGTCCACGTAGGGGCCTTTCTTCAGCGACCTTGCCATTCATTCCTCGCCGGGACTTATCTCTTGCGTTGTCTTCTCACGATGAGTTTGTTGGATTGTTTTTTGCGTTTTCTCGTCTTGTATCCCTTCGTGGGCACGCCCCACGGCGTAACCGGATGTCCACCGCCCGAGGCCCGTCCTTCCCCGCCTCCGTGCGGGTGGTCGATGGGATTCATGGCAACTCCCCTGACGGACGGCCGCTTTCCGAGCCACCGGTTGCGACCCGCCTTTCCCAATACCACGTTCTCGTGTTCCTGATTCCCAACCTGTCCAACGGTGGCATAACACGTCACCGGCACAAGGCGGACCTCGCCGGAAGGCATCCGGAGTTGCGCAAACTTGCCTTCCTTGGCCATGATCTGGATTTCAGCGCCGGCCGATCGGCCCAGCTGTCCGCCCTTCCCGGGCTGTAACTCGACATTGTGCACGTGAGTTCCCTGCGGGATATTCTCAAGAGGCAGCGCATTGCCTGGCCGTACGTCGGCGTCGGGACCGGAGACCACTTGAGCGCCAACCCTCAGACCCGCGGGCGCGAGAATATAACGCTTCTCACCGTCCGCATAGTGGAGCAGCGCGACTCTCGCGGAGCGATTCGGATCGTACTCTATTGAGTAAACACTGGCCGGAACACCGAGTTTGTTGCGTTTGAAATCGATAACCCGGTAATGCCGGCGATGGCCTCCGCCGCGGCGCCGGCTCGTGATGCGGCCCATGTTGTTGCGTCCACCGCTCTTCCTGTTCGCCTCAACAAGCGACTTCTCGGGTTCAGACTTTGTGATTTCCTCAAACGAGGACACGGTCTTGAACCGCAGCGATGGCGTAAACGGTCGGAATGATTTAACCGGCATCGATCAGGACTCTCCGAAAAAGTCGATGGCATCGCCGGGCGCGAGGGTGACAATCGCCTTTTTCCAGGTAGAACGGCGGCCTTGAAACCGCCCCATTCTCTTCAGCTTTCCCGCGACCGTCGATGTATTGACGCTGAGCACCCTGACATCGAACAACGTTTCAGTGGCCTTCTTGATTTCCAGTTTGTTCGCATCGACACGAACTTCAAATACGAACTTGTTGTGATCTTCCTGAAGTTCGGATGCCCGTTCGGTGATCAGCGGCCTGCGGATGATTTCTCTGTTGTCTTTTCTCATGCCGACCCCCAGATATCCTGTAGCCGGTCCAGGGATTCCGTTGTGAAGACGACCGTATCGGCGTTGACGACGTCGTACGTTGAAACCTGAGCCACGGGCAAGACATGGACGCCGGATAGATTCCGGCAGGATTTCAGGATATTCGGAGCGGCTTCCGGAGTGAGAAGCAGGACCTTTCGATCGTCGATTTCCATCGCCCGCGTCAGATCAGCCACACGTTTCGTTCTGGGCGCGCCGAGCGTGAAGTCATTCACCACTTTGATCGCGCCGTCAGGGACCTTCAGGGATAGCGCCGATTTCAATGCGAGTCGCCGCACTTTTCTCGGCACGCGTTCGCTCAGCTCTCGCGGCCTGGGGCCGTGTGCAACTCCGCCTCCCACGCGGATCGGAGACGAAGCCGTGCCGGCTCTCGCCCGTCCGGTTCCCTTTTGCCGATACATCTTCCTTTTGCTGCGCCGCACTTCAGCGCGGGTCTTCGAATGCGCGTTGCCTTGCCGCTGGTTCGTCAAATAGGACTTCACCGTATGATAGATGGCATGGCGAGACGGTTCAATTCCGAAGATCTTCTCCGGGAGGTCGACCGATCCGACGACTTCACCCCGGAGGTCTGTAACATCTACTGACGCCATAACTTGTTCTGTTCCCATTAATTGCGTTGCTTTTGCACCATTACGATGCCGCCATTGGGGCCCGGTACGGCGCCTTTGAGCAGCAACAGGTTGCGTTCCTTGTCCACGCGGACGACCATCAGCCCTTTCACGGTCTCCCGGCGATGACCCATATGGCCTGCCATCCGCATCCCCTTGAACACACGGGAAGGATCCGAACTTTGACCGATGGAACCCGGCGCCCGATGCCGGTCGGACTGTCCATGTGTCTTCGGTCCGCCTTTGAAATGATGCCTCTTGACCCCGCCCTGAAATCCCTTTCCCTTCGTGCGACCGGTTACCGAGACGGTTTCACCGGGAGCGAACAAGCCGGAATCAAGAACCTGTCCGACCTCATACTCCGAGGTATCGGATACCCGGAATTCCTTCAGGATGCGATGCGGGCCTGCGCCGGCCTCCTTCAGAACGCCAAGATGCGGACGGGTCAGGCGCCGTTCTGAAGTCGCGCCGAAGCCGAGTTTCAGCGCGTGGTATCCGTCCGACCCATCGTCCTTGACCTGTACGACCGGACAGGGCCCCGCTTTCACCACGGTAATGGGGACGAGGTTGTCGCCTTCGTCGTACACCTGGGTCATCCCGATTTTTTTTCCGATCAATCCCAACACGGCACTATGCCTTGATTTCGATGTCGATCCCCGCCGGCAGATCCAGTTTCATCAAGGCATCTACCGTCTGCGGCGTCGAGTTGTGAATATCGATTAAGCGTTTATGTATCCGGGTTTCGAACTGCTCCCGGGATTTCTTGTCGATATTGGGGCCCCGAAGCACCGTATACAACGAACGCTTGGTGGGCAATGGAATGGGGCCGGAAATCAGCGCCCCTGTCCGCTTTGCCGTCCGCACGATTTCGTCGACGGACCGGTCGAGAGCATTGTGATCGTAAGCCTTCAGTCGAATACGAATTTTCTGTGCTGGCACTGCCCCTCCGTCGGCGCTATTCCAGGATTTCAGTGACCACGCCCGATCCGATTGTCCGGCCGCCTTCACGTATCGCGAATCGAAGTTGAGGTTCGATGGCGATGGGTTGAGGTGTCAGGTCGACGTCCATCGTGATATTGTCGCCCGGCATCACCATTTCCACGCCTTCAGGCAACTGAACCGCACCCGTGACGTCGGTGGTTCGGAAATAAAACTGCGGTCGGTAACCTGTAAAGAATGGTTTGCTCCGACCGCCCTCTTTCTCCGTGAGTACGTAGACTTCGCCCTTAAACCTGGTATGCGGCGTTACCGAACCGGGCTTGGCAACAACCATACCCCGCTCGAGGTCTTCCTTATCGACGCCGCGAAGCAAAAGGCCCACATTGTCTCCGGTCTCGCCGACGTCCAGTAACTTTCGGAACATCTCGATACCCGTGACCACGGTCCTGCGCGTCTCTCTTATACCCACGACTTCCACTTCCTCGTTGAGATTGACCACGCCCCGCTCGATTCTCCCGGTGCCCACCGTTCCCCGGCCCGTAATGCTGAAGACGTCCTCGACCGGCATCAGGAAATCCCGGTCCACGTCGCGCTCGGGAATCGGAATCGCGTTGTCGACGGCCTCCAGCAGCTCCCATACGGATCCGCAGGCTTCCGAGTCAGGATCGTCGGACTCAAGCGCGTGGAGCGCCGACCCGCAAATCACGGGTACGTCGTCGCCCGGAAAATCGTAATCGCTGAGAAGCTCGCGCACCTCCAGTTCCACCAGTTCTAGAAGCTCGGGATCGTCAACCATATCCACCTTGTTCATGTAGACGACGATTGACGGCACGTTCACCTGCCGGGAAAGCAATATGTGCTCTCTCGTCTGGATCATTGGACCATCGGCGGCGCTCACCACCAGGATTGCGCCGTCCATCTGGGCCGCACCGGTGATCATGTTTTTGACATAGTCGGCGTGTCCGGGGCAGTCGACGTGGGCGTAGTGACGGCTTTCGCTGGAATACTCGACGTGCGCGGTATTGATGGTGATTCCGCGTTCGCGTTCTTCGGGCGCCTGATCGATTCGATCGAAGGGCATGTAATCCGCCAACCCCTTGGCGGCCAGCGTCTTGGTAATGGCGGCCGTCAATGTCGTCTTGCCATGGTCAACGTGCCCGATGGTACCGATATTGACGTGGGGCTTGCTTCTGTCGAACTTCTCCTTAGCCATCTCGCCTTCCTCCTGTTCAATAGACGTCGCGATCGTCTATTTGTTTTGCAATCGCAGTCGACCGCTGTGTAAAAAACAACGCGTCTCGAATCGCTAGTTTTCCGTGAGTTCCTGTGCGAGCGCTTTGGGTAGCTCCTGAAACCTCGAGAATTCCATTGAATAGATCGCTCGACCCTGGGTCAGGGACCGCAGCCGTGTGGCATAACCGAACATTTCTGTTAAGGGTACCATCGCCGTGATCACCTGGGCATCCGGCCGGTTTACAATGCCCACGATATTTCCGCGACGAGCGTTCAGATCGCCCATCACATCGCCCATATACTCTTCCGGCACGACCACCTCGACGTCCATCAGAGGTTCCATCAGGTACGGATCCGCCTTCCTGGCGCCGTCCTTGAAGGCCATGGATGCGGCCACCTTGAACGCCATTTCGGAAGAATCGACGTCGTGATACGATCCGTCGTACAGCGAGACCCTGACGTCCTCCACCGGATACCCGGCCAAAACACCCAACTGCATGGCCTCGTGAACACCCTGTCTGACGGCGGGGATATATTCGGACGGCACCGACCCGCCCACAATGTTGTTTTCGAATACGAGGCCGCTGCCAGGTTCACCGGGACCCATTTCCAGCCGGACGTGCCCCCACTGCCCCCGTCCACCCGTCTGCCGGATGAAACGACCCTCCGCCTGAACGGTCTTGCGTATGGCCTCCTTGAAGGTCACCTGTGGCTTCCCTACGTTCGCCGCCACCCGGAATTCCCGCATCAGGCGGTCGATGATGATTTCGAGATGCAACTCGCCCATGCCGGAAATAATCGTCTGGCCGGTGTCTTCGTCAGAGGATACGTGGAACGTGGGATCCTCTTCGGACAGCTTCCGCAGCGCGGTGCCCAGCTGATCCTGGTCAGCCTTGGTTCTGGGCTCGATGGCAACGGACACAACCGGCTTCGCAAAGTCCATTGATTCCAGAATGACCGGATGGTCAGGGTCGCAGAGCGTCTCGCCGGTTCCCGTGGCTTTCAGTCCCACGGCCGCCGCGATATCTCCGGTGACAACCTCTTTGATATCTTCGCGCTTGTTGGCGTGCATCTGCAGTACCCGGCCGATTCGCTCCCGTTTTCCGTTGTTGGAATTCCTCACGTACGAACCGGTCTTCAGACAACCCGAATACACCCTGAAATAGGTCAGATGCCCCACATAGGGATCGGTCTTCACCTTGAATGCAAGCGCCGAGAACGGTTCGTCGTGAGATGACGTCCGGGTCACGTCTGATCCGGTGTCCGGGTCGGTGCCTCTGACCGGCGGAACCTCCAGTGGTGATGGAAGGTAGTCCCGGACGCCGTCGAGCAATCGCTGGACGCCTTTATTCTTGAAGGCCGATCCGCAGAAGACCGGAACGGCATGAACGTTGATGGCCGCCTGACGAAGCGCCTGCTTGATTTCTTCTTCGGCGATGGGTTCGCCTTCGAGGAATTTTTCCATCAGCGTATCGTCAAAATCAGAGACCGCTTCCAGCATCTGCTCGCGGTAGTTCTGTGCGTGGTCGAGCAGATCCAGTGGGATTTCACTCTCGGAAAAGACCGTGCCCAGCGTGTCTTTCTGGTAGGAAACCATTTTCATCTTGACCAGATCGATCAGTCCGTTAAACAACTCTCCAGCACCTACGGGAATCTGTACCGGCACGAAATTCGACGCCAGACGTTCCCGCATCATTTCAAGTACCCTGAAGAAATCCGCGCCCGTGCGATCCATCTTGTTGACAAAGGCAATCCGGGGCACCCCGTACTTGTCGGCCTGGCGCCAGACCGTTTCCGTCTGGGGTTCGACACCGCCGACCGCGCAGAAGATTCCGATGACGCCGTCCAGAACCCTGAGCGACCGCTCAACCTCGGCCGTAAAGTCCACGTGTCCGGGCGTATCGATGATGTTGATCCGATGTCCGTCCCAGAAGCAAGTGGTGGCAGCCGATGTGATGGTAATGCCCCGCTCCCGCTCCTGGTCCATCCAGTCCATCGTGGCTGCGCCGTCGTGTACTTCGCCCATTCGATGCAGCCGTCCCGTATAGTACAGAATCCGCTCGCTCGTTGTGGTTTTACCCGCATCGATATGGGCCATGATGCCGATGTTCCGGATCCGTTCCAGCTGTTCTCTGCGTGACATTCTCTACCACCGATAGTGTGCAAACGCCCGGTTGGCCTCGGCCATCCGGTGTGTTTCTTCTCTCCGCTGCATGGCCCGACCCCGGCCGTTGGCCGCATCCATCAATTCCCCCGCCAGCCTCTCGGACATGGCTTTCTCCCCGCGGCCGCGAGCGTATGTAATCAACCAGCCGATCGAAAGTGAAAGACGCTCATCCGACCGCACTTCAACCGGGACCTGGTATGTCGTTCCACCCACACGCCGTGATTTCACCTGAATGATCGGCTTCGCGTTTTCAACCGCCTGTTCGAACACCTCCAGCCCGGTCTTGTCCGCGCGTTCGGCAATCTGGTCGAGCGCGCGGTAAAGGATCTTTTCACCAACGCTCTTCTTGCCCTTCCGAAAAAGGCTGTTGACAAATTGCGTCACGAGAACACTGCCGTACTTGGGATCAGGTGAAAAATCTCTTTTCTCGGCCCGCCTTTTTCTCATGTTACCCTCAAAACAAGGGGGACACACCGTGTGCAGCCTGCGTTATCCCCCGGATCAAACCCATTGCAAAACGTACGAAAGTCCTATTGAGGCGTTTTCGTGCCGTATTTGGACCGACCCTGTCTCCGGTCGGCGACGCCGGTCGTGTCCAGAACGCCGCGGATAATGTGATACCGGACCGAAGGCAGATCCCGTACCCGGCCACCCCGGATAAGCACGACGGAGTGTTCCTGGAGATTGTGTCCTTCTCCCGGGATATATGCCGTGACCTCCATCCCGTTTGTCAGGCGGACGCGCGCAACCTTCCTCAGGGCCGAGTTGGGCTTCTTGGGGGTCGTGGTATAAACGCGCGTGCAGACACCCCGCTTTTGCGGGCATCCCCGCAATGCCGGGGCGGAAGATCGCTTTGCCTTCAGCTTCCTCCCCTTGCGCACCAACTGATTAATGGTGGGCAATTCAACCTCCAGTACGGTTCACATCAGGTACGACGCGGCCGAATCCGATCGGAGACGGGTCCTGACGTTTCCGGAAAAATCGGCCATAGACTTTCATTATACCAATTCAGAGCTTACTTGTCAAGCATTTATCGGCGGAAGTCCGACGTTTTCAAGGCCCTCTTCCGGTACGTCCTCGGCCTCCTTTTCGAGCGACACCGCCTGGATCTCTCGATACCGCTCCGACCCGGTTCCGGCGGGAATCAGGTGCCCGATGATCACGTTTTCCTTCAGCCCCAGCAGTCCGTCCATCTTGCCCTGCACGGAGGCCTCCGTCAACACGCGCGTGGTCTCCTGGAACGACGCGGCGGAGATAAAGCTGTCGGTCATCAGGGACGCCCTCGTAATGCCCAGCAACACGGGCTGGAATGTGGCCGGATCGCCGCCTTCCGCAATCACCTTATCGTTCTCGTCCCTGAAACGGAAGCGATCCACCGTTTCTCCTTCCAGGAAATTCGTGTCGCCCGGATCCGTAACCTGGACCTTCTGCAGCATCTGGCGCACAATGCACTCGATGTGCTTGTCGTTGATCCGGACGCCCTGCATACGGTAGACGGCCTGGATTTCGTTCACCAGGTACTCCTGCACCGCCTGGATGCCCTGAATCTGCAGAATATCGTGCGGATTTACCGACCCCTCCGACAGCTGTTCACCGGCCTGCACGCGATCGTTCTCCTGGACGCGGAGGTGTTTTCCGTACGGAATCGTGTATTTCCGCTCCTCACCGTCATCGGACGTGACGATTACCGTCCTGGAACCCCGTACGAGTCCGCCGAAACTGACGGAGCCGTCGACCTCGGTGACCACGGCCGGATCCTTGGGGCGCCGCGCCTCGAAGAGTTCGGCGACGCGGGGCAGTCCGCCGGTAATATCCCGTGTCTTGCTCCGCTCGCGCGGGATCTTCGCCAGCGT
Source organism: Candidatus Latescibacterota bacterium (assembly GCA_965116875.1). Lineage (GTDB taxonomy): Bacteria > Latescibacterota > UBA2968 > UBA2968 > JAAXHE01. The sequence goes on along the minus strand of OZ220733.1, from coordinate 4,044,768 downwards.
ATCTCCGGCGCCGATCCGGTCCTCGTCGTGTACCACGAGACGAGCGCCAACGGGGATGACGTAGTGACCGACTTCATCCCCGTCGACATCGACAATTCGAATCCGCGGAGAAAGGGTTCGATCCCTGTGTTCGGTGACCACCTGCGCCGCAAGACCCGTGGTCTCGTCGGCCTCTTCGCGGTATGTCACGCCTTCGACGAGATCTACGAATTCGACGGTACCCGGCCTGTTGGATACGATAATGTTGTTATAGGGATCCCATTCGTAAAGGACCTGGTTTTCGTCAACCTGCTGTTCGTCCTCGACTTGCAACACGGCGCCGTAGGGAACGTAATAGTGACCGCCGCGCGGACGACCCTGGTCGTCCTGTACCTCGAACTCCCCATTCCTTCCCACCGCGATTCGCTGTCCGTCGCTCCGGGTGACGGAGTCCATATTGATGAACTTTACGACGCCCGCCCGTTTGGCAACGATTTCGGCCTGCTCCGCGATCCGGCTGGACGTACCGCCGATATGGAAAGTTCGCAACGTGAGCTGGGTGCCCGGTTCACCGACGCTCTGGGCGGCGATTACGCCGACGGCCTCGCCGATGTCTACGAGTCTTCCGGTGGCGAGGTTGCGGCCATAGCACTTGGCGCAGATGCCGCGCCGGGCCTCGCAGGTCAACACCGAGCGCACGTTCACTCTCTCCACGCCGGCGTCGGCGATCGTGGCAGCCGATGCCTCGTCCAGGAGCATACCGCTTTCCACGATGACTTCGCCGCCGATGGGATCGAACACATCCTCCAGAAGCGTCCGGCCCACGATGCGGTCCGCCAGCGGCTCGACCACCTCCTCACCTTCCTTGAGCGCTTCGAGTTCGATGCCCATAATGGTGCCGCAGTCCACTTCGCCTATCACGCCGTCCTGCGCCACATCCACCATTCGACGAGTCAGGTAGCCCGCTTCGGCGGTCTTCAGCGCCGTATCGGCCAACCCCTTTCTTGCCCCGTGCGTCGATATGAAATACTCCAGCACCGAGAGCCCCTCCTTAAAGGAGGCAACGATTGGCGTTTCGATAATTTCACCGATCGCTCCGGTGAGTTTTTTCTGCGGCTTGTTCATCAACCCCCGCATACCGCCCAGCTGTTTCACCTGATCGTCGCTTCCGCGGGCGCCGGAGTCCTTCATGATGTAGATTGAATTGAATCCGGCCTCCGAATGCTCCAGGGCCTCGTTCATCATTTCGGCAATGTTGTTCGTCGTGTGCTGCCAGACGTCGATGACCTTGTTGTATCGCTCGCCCTCTGTGATGACGCCGTGGACGTATTGCTGCAGAATGCGATCGACCTCGCCCTTGGCCCTGTCAATGAGTTCCTGCTTTTTGGGCGGAACCACGACGTCGTCCATCGAAACGGTCACCCCCGACTGGGTGGCATAGTCATAACCCAATCGCTTGAGACCGTCGGCGAAGTCAACGGTTGCCCGATTCCCGAACCGACGGTGGACATCGGTGGTTACTTTCTGTATCACGGGCTTGTCCACCATCTGGTTGATGTAGGGCATCCCGTCCGGCAGGATTTCGTTGAAGATGACCTGTCCTACGGTGGTTGTCAGCAGCTTCCCGTCGACTCGCAGGCGAATGGCTTCGTGGAGGTCGATTTTTCCGTAATCATGCGCGATCAGCGCTTCGTTGGGGCTTCCGAACGCCTTGAGACGATTCTTGTCGGGCTGCTGTACGATTTTGGTCAGATAGTAACAACCCATGGCGATGTCCTGCGGATTGTGCACAATCACAGCGGATCCGTCCGCGGGCTTGAGCATGTTGTTGGCGGACATGATCAGTACGCGAGCTTCGATCTGCGCCTCGAACGATAAAGGCACGTGAACCGCCATCTGGTCGCCGTCGAAGTCGGCATTGAACGCGGCGCACACCAGCGGGTGAATGCGAATCGCCTTCCCTTCCACGAGCATGGGCTGGAAGGCCTGGATTCCCAGCCGGTGGAGCGTTGGCGCACGGTTTAACAGGACGTAGTGATCCTGGATGATGTCCTCCAGAATGTCCCAGACCTCGACCCGTTCGCGCTCTACGAGCTTTTTCGCGCTCTTGACGGTCTGGACCAGTCCTCTCTCTTCCAGTTTCTTGATGATGAACGGCTTGAACAGTTCAAGCGCCATGTGTTTTGGAAGCCCGCATTGATGCAGCTTGAGGTTGGGGTCGACGACGATTACCGACCGCCCGGAATAGTCGACCCGTTTGCCGAGCAGATTCTGGCGGAATCGGCCCTGCTTTCCTTTCAGCAGGTCCGACAGTGACTTCAACGAGCGGTTTCCGTCTCCACGTACCGCCCGAGATCTGCGGCCATTGTCGAACAGGGCGTCGACAGCCTCCTGAAGCATGCGCTTCTCGTTACGCAGGATCACCTCCGGCGCCTTGATTTCGATCAGTTTCTTCAGCCTGTTGTTCCGGTTGATGACCCGCCGGTACAGATCGTTCAAATCCGACGTGGCGAACCTTCCGCCTTCCAGTGGCACCAGCGGGCGAAGGTCCGGCGGGATTACGGGGATGACATCCAGTATCATCCAGGACGGATGGTTGTCGGACTGACGAAATGCCTCGACCACCTTGAGCCGTTTCAGGGCCTCCTGTTTGCGTTGAACGGAGGTTTCCATGCGCGCCTGGGTGCGCAACTCGGCGGACAGCTCCTCAATGTCTATTTCGCCAAGCAGCTTCTTGAGTGCGACCGCGCCCATATCCGCCTCAAAGCTGTACCCTTTCGCTTCGAGTTCGAATGCTTCGTCTTCGGAGAGAAGGTCCTTATACTTCAGATCCGGCGCGTCGCCGGGATCCAACACGACATAGGACTCGTAGTAAATGATCCTTTCCAGATTGCGAATGGTTATGTCCAGCAGATACCCCATACGGGACGGAAGCGACTTGAAGAACCAGATATGCGAGACCGGTACCGCCAGTTCGATATGGCCCAGCCGCTCGCGCCGCACTTTCGATTGGGTCACTTCAACGCCGCACCGGTCACAGACCACGCCCCGGTAGCGAATCCTCTTGTACTTGCCGCAACTGCATTCCCAATCCTTAACCGGACCGAAGATGCGTTCGCAGAACAGTCCGTCGCGCTCCGGCTTGAACGACCGGTAATTGATGGTTTCCGGCTTCGTTACCTCGCCGCGCGACCAGCCACGGATCGTTTCAGGTGAAGCCAGCTGAATACGAATCGAGTTGAACTCTGTGGGTCGCCTGGAAGTGTTGATGTCCGCCACGGGCCTTACCCCCTTTTTGCGATCGAAATCAAACGAAAAGATGACCCCGCTATCGGTACCTATCCACCCTGACCATTCTCCAGGACCACGTCCAGACAGAGGCTCTGCAATTCCTTCACCAGCACGTTGAAGGACTCGGGAACACCCGGTTCAGGTGGATTCTCGCCCTTTACGATCGCTTCGTAGATCTTTGAACGTCCTGCAACGTCATCGGACTTGACCGTCAGCATCTCCTGCAGCATATATGCGGCGCCGTAGGCCTCCAGTGCCCACACCTCCATCTCGCCGAATCGCTGGCCTCCGAACTGCGCCTTGCCGCCAAGGGGCTGTTGCGTTACCAGCGAATAGGGTCCGATGGAGCGCGCATGGATCTTGTCGCTGACCAGATGCGACAGCTTCAACATATATATGTAACCGACCATGACTTCCTTGTCGAACGGCTTTCCGGTCTTGCCGTCGAACAGCACCGTCTTGCCGGACTCCGGCAGACTGGCCTGGTCAAGCGCCGACTTGATATCCTCCAGGGATGCGCCGTCGAAGACCGGCGAGGCGACGTGAAGGTCCAGCGCCCTGGCCGCCCAGCCGAGATGGGTCTCGAGGATCTGTCCGAGATTCATCCGGGAAGGAACGCCCAGCGGGTTCAGGATAATATCGATCGGGGTACCGTCGGGCAGATACGGCATATCCTCCTCAGGTACGATAATCGAAACCACTCCCTTGTTGCCGTGGCGTCCCGCCATCTTGTCGCCGACCATCAGCTTTCGCTTGCGTGCGATATACACCTTGACAAGCTGCACGATGCCCGGCGGCAGTTCGTCGCCACGGGCGATTTTTTCGAGTTCCCGCTCCAGTTCGTCGTCCGCGGCCAGAACCAGTTTCTCGGACAGTTCGACAATGCGTTCTACTTTCCGGTTGACCCCGTCGTCGTCGACCCAGGATTCGTCCGGTCTCACGACGTCCAGATCGAGTTTTTCCGCCAGTTTCTCGTCGAATACCCTTCCCTTGCGGGCAGCTACCGAGCCGTCTTCCGTGTGCAGCAACAGATTCAGCTTTTTGCCCCGCAGCAACTCCGCCACCTGTTCGTCTCTGCTGTCCTTTATGGACTTGATTTTCTCCTGGATCTGTTTCTTGACCGCGGCGGTTTTCTCCTTGTCGGCCTTTCGGGTTTTTTCCCTGTCTTTTCGTGAAAAAACCTTCCGGTCCATCACGACACCGTCCATTCCGGACGGCGCTTTCAGAGACGCGTCTCGGACGTCCCCCGCTTTTTCTCCGAAAATCGCACGCAGGAGGCGCTCTTCGGGCGAGAGTTCCGTTTCACCCTTGGGCGTTACCTTGCCCACGAGAATGTCCCCGGACGTCACCTCCGCGCCCGCCCGAACGATGCCCTGTTCGTCCAGGTTGCGCACGGCCTGCTCGCTGACGTTCGGAATTTCCCTGGTGATTTCCTCCACGCCCCTCTTGGTGTCACGCACCTGGAGCTCGAACTCCTCTATGGAAATAGAAGTGAAGATATCTTTCTTCAACAGTCGTTCGGACACGATGATCGCGTCTTCGAAATTGTATCCGTTCCACGACATGAACGCGCAAAGCACGTTCGCTCCGAGTGCGAGGTCTCCCCGGTCCGTAGCGCAACCGTCGGCCAGCAGGTCGCCCGCGTCAACCCGGTCGCCGACCTGAACGTGCGGCTTCTGGCTGATACAGAAATCCTGATTCGACCGTTTGAATTTGATCAGCCGGTAGACGTCTTCGTCGAACAGGTCGATCATCTCCACGTCGCGCCCCTTGCGCCGTTTGACCACAATCTTGTCCGCGCTGACGTAGGTGACGGTTCCCGGGCTCCTCGCCGTTACGACCGCCCTGGAATCCACAGCGACCGCGTGTTCCATTCCGGTACCCACGAACGGCGCTTCAGTCCGGAGCAGCGGAACCGCCTGCCGTTGCATATTCGAGCCCATCAGCGCACGGTTGGCATCGTCGTGTTCCAGAAACGGAATCAGGGATGCCGCCGTACTGACCAGCTGGCAGGGGGAGACATCCATATAGTCCACTTCCGAGGGGTCCACGAGCGGGAAGTCGCCTCGCCTTCGCGCCTGTACGGCGGAATCCCGGAACCGCCCGTCGGCGTCGAGCATTGCGTTTGCCTGGGCGATCGTGTGTTTGTCTTCCTCGTCCGCGGAAAGATACTCGATCCTGGAGGTCACCCGTCCGTTTTTCACGACACGGTACGGGGTTTCGAGAAACCCCAGGGCGTTGATTTTTGCGTAGGTGGAAATGTTCGCGATGAGTCCGATATTGGGACCTTCGGGCGTTTCGATGGGGCAGATACGTCCGTAGTGCGTATGGTGTACGTCGCGAACCTCGAATCCGGCCCTGTCCCGTGTCAGGCCACCGGGGCCCAGCGCAGACAACCGCCGCTTATGGGACAGCTCGTCCAATGGGTTGGTCTGCTGCAGGAACTGGGAGAGCTGGCTGCTGCCGAAGAAGGCCTGCACCACCGTCGATACCGTCCGGGCATTGACCAGATCCTGCGGCGTAATCTGTTCCGTGTCCCTGAGACTCATCCGCTCTCTGATCGTCCGGGCCATTCTGACCAGACCTGTCGAGAAGTGATAGGACAGGAGTTCTCCGACGGTCCGGATGCGACGATTGCCCAGATGGTCGATGTCGTCCGTATAGCCCTCACCCTTGAACAGAACGAGCAGATACTGAATTACCCTGTGAAAATCCTCAATGCACAGCGTGGTAAACTCAAGGGGAATGTCGAGATTCAGGCGTTGATTCAAACGGTAACGACCGACCTCGCCCAATTGATAGCGCTTTGGGCTGAAGAACTGGCGTTCGAGCAGGCCGCGAGCGGTCTCGAGATTCGGCGGGTCACCCGGACGCAGCAGATTGTAGATGCGGGAGAGCGCTTCTTCTTCGTTGTCACAGGGATCCTTCTGCAGGGTGTTGGCAATGACGCCGCCATCGTTCTCGGCGTCCACGTCCAGTACGGTCAGATGGTTGACTCGTGCCTCCTTCAACGCCTGCACATGCTCTTCCGTCACGGTCTGGTAGGCCTCGACGATCACTTCGCCTGTCTTTTTGTCGACCACGTCCTCCATCGCGACCGCGCCGACCAGTTCCTCGTCGACTCCCGCCTTCGTGTTCTCGTGAAAGAGACTCAGGATTTCTTCGTTCCGGCCGAAGCCCAGCGCGCGCAGGAAAGTGGTAAACGGAAGCTTCCGTTTCCTGTCTATATGGACGTACATTATATCGTTTATGTCCAGACTGAATTCCAGCCATGCGCCCTTGTATGGAATGATCCGGGCGGAATAGAGACGTTTCCCGTTGGGGTGAATGGTTTCATCGAAAAAGACACCGGGAGACCTGTGGAGCTGGCTTACGATCACTCGCTCGGAGCCGTTGACAATGAACGTGCCCTCGTCCGTCATCAAGGGCAGTTCACCCAGGAATACCGTCTGTTCCACGATATCCTTGATCCGAAACTCCTTGTTGTCCTGCTTCTCCCGGGAAATCAGTCTCAGCGTGGCACGGAGAGGAACCGCGTAGGTCGTGCCGCGCTCCAGACATTCGCCCACGTCGTATTTGGGCGTGCCGATGGAATAGTCGACAAACTCAAGCGAAAACAGCCTGTGAACGTCGCTGATGGGAAAAATGCTATGGAAAACCGCCTGGAGACCCTGCTTGCCGCGTTCGCCAGGCGGTACATCCTTCTGCAAAAACCAGTTGTAAGAATCGATCTGGATATCCAGAAGATTCGGCATTTCGATGGCAGAAGCGATCTTACCGTACGACTTCCTGTCTATAAGTCCTTTTTTCGCCAAGATGATCACGCTCCTCTGGTGAAATCGACCAATGATTGAAGGCAGGAATGCAGTTCGGTCCGGCTATTTTATCTCAACAACGGCTCCTACCTCCTCCAGTTCGGCTTTGATCTGGTCGGCCTCCTCCCTGGAGACGCCCTCCTTCACGCTTTGAGGCGCACCGTCGACGAGTTCCTTGGCTTCTTTCAGCCCAAGGCTCGTGACGCTGCGTACCACCTTGATCACCTGAATCTTCTTGTCGCCGATGTCGTTTAACACGACGTCGAATTCCGTCTGTTCTTCTTCTTCAGTCTCTCCGTCCGCTCCGGCGCCGGCGCCGGCCGCGGGCGCGGCGACCATCGCCTGGGCGCTCACGCCGAATTTTTCTTCGAGCGCTTTGACAAGCTCGGCCAATTCCAGTACGGAAAGCTTCTCGATTTCATCTATAATGTCTGCGATTGCCATGAACGTCCTCCATACGTCTTATCCTGATGATGGAAACGGATTTAGAAAATGTTTAATTCTCCTCCGCGGCTTCACCTTTCTTCCCTGCAATTTCGTTCAGAACCATAACCAGGCTCTGGATCAGGCCGCCCAGACAGAACACCAGTCCGCTCAGCGGGCTCTGAACCGAGGAAACCAACTGTCCCAGCAACACTTCCCTCGATGGAAGCCGGGCCAGCGCCTCCAGCTGATCCTCCCGAAAGACCCGTCCGTCCGCAAAGCCGCCCTTGACCCTAGGCAGGCCGTCGGTCTCCGATGCGAATTCGTGAAGCAGCCGTACCGCCGCAACGGGATCGGTTTCCGAACTTGCCAGGCCGGTCGGTCCCTGCAAAACCTCTTCCAGTCCCTGAATCCCGGCGTTTTTTACGGCGATCACGGCCAGACGGTTCTTGACGACCCGATAGATGATGTCCTCGTCGCGCAGTCGTTTTCGAAGCCGGGTGACATCGGGGACATCCAGCCCGGTGAAATCGGCCAGATAAAACCCCTGAGACCGGCTTATCAGACGGGTTAATTCCTCGACAGCGCTGACTTTTTCATCCGTTGGCATCCTCTTCCCTTCGTTTGCGCGGATTCCCGCGGTCAGTTCGTCACGCTGGATCGATCGATCCGTACGCCCGGCCCCATGGTGGTCGCGAGGGTTACGGACCTGACGTACTGTCCCTTGGCGGATGAAGGACGCGCGCGGAGAATCGTATCGAAAAGCGTTCGTACATTCTCGACCAGCCGGCCTTCATCAAATGACATTCGGCCCACGGGCGCGTGGACGTTCCCGTTCCGGTCCGCCCGATACTCCACGCGGCCCGCCTTGGCTTCCGCCACCGCCCGGGCCACGTCCGGTGTAACCGTGCCGCTCTTGGGGTTGGGCATCAACCCTCTGGGGCCCAGAATCCTTCCCAGGCGCCCGACAACGCTCATCATGTCCGGCGCCGCGATGGCCACGTCGAAATCGGTCCAGCCACCGTTGATTCGTTCGCCCAGATCGTCGGCACCCACAACGTCCGCTCCCGCTGCTTCGGCTGCCGCGGCCTGTTCCCCCTTGGCGAACACGACCACGACAATCGTCTTTCCGAGCCCGTGCGGCAGCATCACTGTACCGCGGATCTGCTGATCGGCCTGACGCGGGTCCACGCCCAGCCGCATCGCCATTTCTACCGTCTGATCGAATTTCGGCGCCGGCATTTCTTTCAGCCGGGAAACCGCGTCTTCGATTGAATACTGCGCTCGCCGATCAATACCGGAAAGCGCCGTCCTGTATCGCTTACCGTTGCGCCCGGCCATCGTCATGGTCCTCCTAATCTTCGACCGTAATACCTGCGCTTCGCGCCGTTCCTTCAATCATGCGTACGGCGGTTTCCAGACTGCCGGCATTCAGATCTTCCATCTTCATTTCGGCAATTTCCCGAACCTGATCCCGCCTGACACTGCCGACTTTGGTTCGATTGGATTCCGGCGATCCCTTCTCCAGACCCGCTGCCCTCTTCAACAACACCGCGGCGGGCGGGCTTTTCGTGATGAAGGAAAAACTGCGATCCGCAAACACGGTGATGACGGCGGGAACGATCAATCCCTGCTTGTCCTGGGTCTGTGCGTTAAACGCCTGGCAGAACTCCATGATATTGACCCCATGCTGGCCGAGCGCCGGCCCGACCGGGGGCGTGGGAGATGCCTGTCCCGCCGGAATCTGAAGTTTAATCGTCGTCATTATCTTCTTTGCCATCGCATTACCCTTCCACGGCCTCTTCAACCTGAAGGACATCCAGCTCCACCGGCGTGTTTCTGCCGAAAATGCTCACCATCACCTTGATCTTTCTCTTCTCCGGATTCACGACGTCGACCATGCCGATGAACTCGCTGAAGGGACCGTCGATAACCTTGACCCGATCTCCGACCTGATACGGTATTTCCTGATCGTCCTGCTCCTGACGCCGGTCCACGTGTCCCAGCACGTGCTCCACTTCTTTTTCGTGAAGCGGCTGGGGACGCTTGCCCGGCCCGACAAAGCTTGTAACGCCCGGCACATTGGTGACAAAGTGCATCGTCTCCTTGTCCATTTCCATTTCGACCAGAATGTAGCTGGGTAGAAATTTCCTGAAGGAGGTCGTCTTCCTCCCGTCCTTCATCTCCACGACCTCTTCGGTGGGAACCACGACCCGGTTGATCCTTTCCTCAACCTCGGTGCCTTCCTTGGCGCCTTCGAGATAGGAACGCACCTTGTTTTCGTGTCCCGAATAGGTATGTACGACATACCAGCGCATTGCCATGGGGCATCACTCACTGTTGGTGAACCTGGGGCCGTCAACTCATTCCAAACCTGCGAACCAGCGAAAGCACGAAATCTACGGCAAAAATAAACACGGAGAGGACCAGCGAAACCACCAGCACAATCGTTGTGGAAGCGATCAGCTCGTCCCGGGTCGGCCACGTGACCTTGCCCATTTCAAGCTGCACGTCTTTAATGAACTGCGCCACTTTCGCGAACATCGGGTATACCGCCAGGGAAACGCCCCAACACCTGTAGCAACCCGGGAATGAGCATCAGAGTGCCGGGTCGTCGCGGGTTGATGGGGATTGGCAAAAGAAACCCGGGTCCTGTAGGAGCCTGCCGAACTCGGGTGCGGGCCAGGTGGCTGTTTCGGAGGAAAATGGCAGGGCAGGCAGGAATCGAACCCGCAACCGCCGGTTTTGGAGACCGGTGCTCTACCAATTGAGCTACTGCCCTAACCCTACCAGTCCGTTGACAAAGTCGCTCTGCAGGGGAGGCCGGATGGACTTTTCCAACGGGCTGTTCAATCAGCAGCAAACCCTGAAACTCAGCGAGTCTCCCGGTGCCGGGTATGCTTACGACAGAACCTGCAATATTTCTTGAACTCGACACGGTCCGGGTGCAAACGCCGATTCTTGTTCGTCGTATAGTTCCGGCGCGCGCAGTCGGCGCAGGCCAATGTAATCAGATCTCTGGGCATCGTTGGTGCCTGGATGGTATTCTGGAGCCCACGACCGGACTTGAACCGGTGACCTCCTCCTTACCAAGGAGGTGCTCTACCGACTGAGCTACATGGGCCATGACCCTGTATGGACGACAGAAAAGGGCTGATACCGCAGCCCGCGGGTTTTTGGAGCGGGAAACGGGACTCGAACCCGCGACATTCAGCTTGGAAGGCTGACGCTCTAGCCAACTGAGCTATTCCCGCAATTCACAGGAAACGACCCCTTTGAAAAGAGTACACACGAAGGCCCGCCCTGAAAGTTTCCAGACTTAGGAAGTTATACTATAGAGGCGCAGATGTCAAGAGTTTTTATCCAAAACGTCGTACACGCACACATGGAAAACGTCCCCGTCTCCGCGTTGAAACCCGCACAGACCGCCCGGGCGCGGGAGGCGCGGACCCTGGCCCGGATCGCCGACCCGCACCCCGGCAGGCAGCGGACGGTTTTGGGGCACACGACAAAACCCCTCCGGTTGTCTCAGGAGGGGCTCGGAGCCCGGAACTTGGTGGGGAGGGGCGGATTCGAACCACCGAAGGCGTCAGCCAACAGATTTACAGTCTGCCCCCGTTGACCGCTTGGGTACCTCCCCACTCAGCATGAAATCAGGGCGAAAATAATACACGTGGACGCCTGGAAAGTCAAGCGGAAAAGTGCGAATTGCCGATTGACATCACCGGAACGAATGCGTATTTTGGCACCTCCGTTCAGTCGGCGCCCGCGCGATTCGGGCAACTCCGACGGACACGTTCCCGGCGTGTGCCGACTGGAGGAAATCGGCAATCCAATCCCGTTCCCCGAATCGCCACCCTCGCGATTCGGAACCCACTTGCGGCAGGAGAGAAAGGAGTACTGGCTGTGACCGAACCCATTCAGAACTACGCTCGTATCGGCATCGTCCACTTTATGGCTTACAAATCCTGCATCGGGGGTGAAGGACCGATTCTTGAAACGCTTGAGAGAATCGCGCTGGACCCATATTTCCAGGTTGTGGAAGTCACACACATGAAGGACGGAGAGGTGCGCGCCCATGCCGCAGAATTGCTCGCGGCCGCCCATATGGACGTGGCCTTCGGCGCCCAGCCCATCCTTCTTGGCGGCAATTTGGATATTAACGCCAACGACGAGGACCACAGGCTCGGCGCGGTAGACGCGGTCAAGGCCGGGATCGAGCAGGCCGAGGCGCTCGGGGCCCCGGGAATCGCGCTGCTTTCGGGCACGGACCCCGGTCCCGGAGGCCGTGAGCGGGGCGTGGACCTGCTGGTTGACTCACTTTATCGCCTTTGCGATGACGCGGCAGGCAGGAACATGAACGTGGTATTGGAAACGTTCGACCGGCTTCCCTTTGGCAAGAATTGTCTTGTAGGCCCGAACGCGCTGGCGGTTGAGGTGTCTTCGCGGGTCAGGCGGGAGTATTCCAACTTTGGATTGATGCTGGATCTGAGTCATTTCCCCCTGCAGGGCGAGAGCTCTGAATATGCCGTGAGAATTGCCCGTGACCATCTGGTACACGCCCATATCGGCAACTGCGTGATGCGAAACCCGGATCACCCGGCCTACGGCGACAACCATCCTCGATTCGGCTGCGAAGACGGCGAGAACGATATACCTGAAGCGGTGGAGTTTCTCAGCGAACTGCTCGACGTCGGATTCCTGGATCCGGAAAAGCGCCCCGTTCTGAGCTTCGAAGTCTCTCCGATGGAAGGAGAATCGCCCGAAATCGTGATCGCCAACGCGAAAAGGGTACTCGATACGGCCTGGGCGCAGGTTTGATCTCATCCGGATCCCGGGGCATCCGCGCTCTGGATCCCGATCAGCCATCCGAATACCCAGGCAAACACCACCATCAGATAAAACGAGCCTATGGATCCCACGAACATGGCCACCGGCGGTACCGCGCCCAATATCAGATTCAGGAGGAGCAGCAGCCCGAAGCAGAGATAGAACCCCAGACACGCCTGCGTGTATCTCCCCCCGCGAACCGCCCGCCCCATGTCGGACAGGATCGCGCCGGGATCGAACGAAGCCCAAATCTTGCGCTCGGCCGCGAACCGTGCGAATACGATGGGAAGCAGCCCGTACAGCATCATGGCGGCGCCGATTGCCAGCAACGTGACCGCGCTCAGCCGGGTTGGATCCTCGCCCGGAGGAAACAGGCCGAATACAGCCATCGCGGCGAGCGCACCAAGACCGACCAGAAACAGATATCCCAGGTAGATTACGCCAAGCCGGGCCCCAACGGCACCGTACCGCAGCCAGTCGTTCCACTCGGGCAGGCGTCGGAATTCCAGACCGTTTAACGCGTCGACAAAGACACGATAGACATATCCCCAGGTAACGACAGTCGGCAAAACGAAGAACACGATCGCGACCGGCGCGAGCATACCGGAGACCTTTCCCAATGCCATAAAGACGCCAAGCAGCAGCGCCAGATTCGGCAGCAGGGACAGCAAGCCGCCCAACAGCAATTTTTGCCGCCAGCGCTCGTCCTGCAGTGGCGCGCGCAGCGCGAATGCAAGAAACGGACCGAACATACCCCGCGACGCGACGCGAATCGCGTCTCCTTATCTCCTTTCCGTTATACGCCCTCCAGCGCCCTTTCCACGTCGCCGATCAGGTCTTCGGCGTCCTCGACCCCAACGGAATAACGTACAAGTTCGTCGCTGATTCCGATGGCGATCCGGTCTTCGCGTTCCATTTCGTAGTAGGAAATGGTTGACGGATGGGAGACGATGCTCTCCACCCCACCCAGGCTTGCGCCAATACAGGGAATCTCCAGGCGATCGAGGAATGCCATGGTTCCTGCCAGGTCCGCGTTGAGATCGAAACTCACCACGCCGCCGTACCCGCTCATCTGCTCCCGCGCAACCCGGTGGTGCGGGTGGCTCTCCAGACCGGGATAGTAAACCTGCCGCACCCCCGGGTTCCCCTCCAGAAAACGGGCAAGCGCCAGCGCGGTCTCGTTCTGACGCACCATCCTCAGCGGGAACGTCTTGATGCCTCTGATCAGCAGATACGCGCAGTGTGGGTCGATCACGCCTCCCAGAATTCCACGATAGTCCTTTATGGCCGAAACCAGCGGCTCGGATCCTGCAACGGCGCCGGCGATGAGGTCGTTATGCCCACCCAGATACTTGGTCGCGCTGTGAATGACGAGATCGACACCGAACTCCAGGGGACGCTGGTTGAACGGTGTGGCAAACGTACTGTCAATAACGACTTTCGCACGTTTCGCCTTGGCGATGGGGACCACCTTTTCGAGATCCATCACATTCAGATGCGGGTTGGTTGGAGACTCCGCAATCACCACTCTCGTATTTTCCTGCATGGCCGACTCCAGCCTTCCATAGTCGCCTGCGGGCACGAAAGTCGTGTCGATGCCGAACTTCCTCAGCATCTGCTCGCAGAACTGTGCGGTCTTCCTGTAACAGTCGTCGGTAATCACGGCGTGGTGACCCGTGGACAGCATGCCCAGAAGGGTCGTCGTCACGGCGCTCATTCCGGACGAAAACAACAGCGCCGAATCCGCACCCTCCAGTTCGGCCAGTTTTCGTTCGGCAATCTGTTGCGTCGGGTTTCCGTAGCGCCCGTAATCGAGTCGGGCCGAACGCCCGGACACGAAATCGTCCACCGCTGTGGTGTTTTCGAAAACGTAGGTCGACGTCTGCGCGATCGGAACCGTAAGGGAATGCCCCCAATGCCCTCCGTTTTCCCCCGCGTGGACGGCACAGGTAGAATTGCAGACGCCATCCGTCGATAGCTTCTCTGCCATTGCATCCTCCGGAAACAACAAAAAAAAACTGAAGCCAAAAAGCCCCAGAGATCCTGAATACGCGACCAGCTATCGTATGGGTGATCAGCTTTTTAGCGATTTCTTTATAGTGGCTGCAATATGCCTCAAATCACCACTACACTGAATCCGGTCGATCAATGTAACCAAATCCATCGCCGCTGTCAACCACCGTTCAAATCGAGCGTCCGAAAGATCTGATCCCGGACCCGGCCGTATTCCGCCGGCAACTGCAAGGGCAGATTCGCATGGTTCGGGTCCACGTCGTATGCGCCGAGTTCAGCCTGGTGGTACCTGATCTTGAAATCGGCGAACTTCAATCCGTGGGCGGTCGATATCACCACAACCCGCTCATCGCTCCGGATGACGCCGCGGTCCACCAGTTTGAAGAGCGCGGCAAAGGCCACGCCCGTGTGCGGGCACGAAAACAACCCGGTTCGATCCACCCTCGCCGCAGCGTCCGCCAGTTCCTGATCGGTCGCCTGCTCCACAACCCCACCGATGTTCTTGAGGGTCATAATCGCCTTTTCGGTACTGACCGGGTCCCCGATCTGAATGGCGCTGGCCAGGGTTGATTGCGCCTTGAGAGGTTCAAATGCGTCGAAATCGTTGAGAAAACTCCGGTAGAGCGGATTTGCCCGGGCACTCTGAGCAACCGCGATTCGTGGCACACGGTCGACAAGGCCCATTTCCTTCAACTCGCTGAAGCCCTTTCCCAGGGCGCTGACGTTGCCCAGGTTGCCCCCGGGAATTACGATCCATTGCGGCAGTTCCCAGTCGAATTGCTGCAACAATTCCACGCTTACGGTCTTCTGCCCCTCTACACGAAGTGAGTTCATCGAATTGGCAAGGTAGATATTCTCCCTGTGGCATATCTCCTGAACCAGTTTCATGCACCCGTCGAAGTCGGTATCCAGACTCAATACCAGCGCTCCGTTGGCCATCGGCTGCACCAGCTGGGCCGTGGAAACCTTGTCCCGCGGCAGGAACACGACCGCCTGTATACCGGCGTGCGCGCAATAGGCCGCCAGAGCCGCGGAAGTATCTCCGGTCGAGGCGCACGCGGCGGCGGGGATGCGCTGCCCTTCGAAGACCATTTGCCGAACCATCGACACCAGCACCGTCATGCCCAGATCCTTGAACGAACCGGTGTGGCTGTTTCCACACTGCTTGACCCACAGGTCCTCGACTCCGATCTCCCGGCCGAGACGCTCGGCCCAGAACAGATTGCTGCCCCCTTCGTACATCGACACGACGTTGTTGTCGTCCACAACGGGGCATACCATTTCCTTCTTGCCCCATACGGAACTGCCGTACGGCCATTCCGTGCGCATATACCTCCGATCGAACAGGCGACGCCAGTCCGCAGGTGATCGGTCGCGAAGCGCTTCCATATCGTGGCGCACCTCGAGCAAACCGCCGCATTTCGGACACGCGTAGACGATCTGCGTCAGGGGATAACGGCCGCTGCAACCTCTAAAACATCGAAACCACGCCTTGAACGACGTCACGCCAACCCCCTGACCGCGTGAGTAGCCAAATCGCAATGGAAACCGGACTTCGCTGCCCGGAACCACCGAAATCCCAAACGCCGCCCGCGAATGCGTTCCCGCCTTCCACGGTTCAGATGATCTCCAGCGAATTCCCGGGCAACCACCCGCCAATGCCGTTTGGCAACCTTACCAGAAACCAGCGTTCTTCAACCCGTTCAATCGTTACCTTCGTACCTTCATGGATCGTAAACACGAGAAGATAATCGTCCCCTGGCCCGCTGCGTCCCCTCACCTTGTCCGAAATGACGATCGCTTCCGAAACGGCGTTTTCACTATATACCCGGTACGTCAGCAGCGCGCCCGAACCGCCCAACCCCATGCCCGCCAGCACCAGCAAACCGATACACAACGAGCGTCGCGAGGGCACAAGAAGCCAGAACACCCCGGCGGCCGCCGCCAGGTACAGGCAGACACTTCCGGATACGGCCAGCACATCAGCACTCAGCAGCCCGTAGCCGGACGAAAGGAAGCGGGTTACAAGATTTGCGCTGTCATCCGGACTCCTGTCTACTTTCACGGCGTTCACAAACCTGAGATTCGCAATTACGTCTTCATCATCCGGCATCAACCTGAGAGCCCGCTCATAGGCGAGAATCGCCCGGCCCGTTTCTCCCGCTTTGAAATAGGCATTGCCAAGGTTGAAGAAAACGTAACCGTTCCGGACGCCCCGTGAGACGACTTCCTCGTACCGAACGGCCGCCTTTTTGAACTCGCCCTGCCCGTAAAGGGCGTTCGCCTCGTTGTAGATTCTCGCGCCGGTCCCGGCGCCTCCGGCGGCGCCGGTGAACAGCAGAAATGCCAGTACCGCCGGCAAGGCCGAACCTGCCGCAGGAACGGCGGAATCGAGGGCCCGGAGAGACCGCCGGACGCAGCAGGTCCGTGTGCGCCCGTTCCTCATATCCTGGCTCCCAACACGTCGATGAGCGACGCCGCGGCGTTGTAGATTTCCTCGCGTTCCTTCTCCGGAATCCGGACCGAGGCGAAACGCGCGTAGTCGCAGCGCACCAGGACATCCTGTACTTGCGAGACGATTGGATCAGGCACATCCACGTCTCGAAGCGCCCGCGCCGCCGACTCACGGGTCATGCCGGCAACCGGAAGATTCAATCGATCGGCCAGAAACTGGGCCAGCGCGCGGTCGATTTCTACGTAGAACGCCACCCCGTCTTTCTCGTGGAGTCGCTTTCGCGCCTGCGTCAGGCGTTTCCTGGCCTCGGAACCCGAACGCCGTCTTCGGGCATAAGCCACGTCACCCATGATCCGGTCCCGGTGGCGCTTGTATGCAAAAATGCCGAGAAATCCGAGGACGGGCACGAGCTGAACGGTCCAGAACCAGGTGCTCCTGACAACCTGCCGGGCGTGATCCTCCAGATTTCCGAGATCCGGCTTCAGATGACGGATGTCCCGTCCGAGCATCTCAATCTCTCTCCGGCTCATCACCGCCCCGGAAGCGGCCTGCGGCCTGCCCGGCTTCACGTCTACCGAAACCACACGCGAACGCGCTGTCCGATATCGATGTGCCTCAGGGTCGAAATAGGCGAGCAGAAACGGACCGATATTCAGTTTTCCGTCCCGGGTGGGAATCGCGACGTATTCGAAGCTCTTTTCGCCGCCGATTCGTCCATCCGAGTCACCCGTACTCACAGTTGAGTTCGGATCGTAGAACTTGAACGCGTCGCCTTCCGGCCGAACGGGTTCGCCCACGGCATTCAGGTTACCCGTCCCGCGCACCGTTACCTTCACCTCAATCGGGTCTCCCGCCTGGACGACAACGGGCGATGCCTCGACGGATACGTCGAACCGGCCCACCGCGCCGCTGAACCCGGCGGGGGCGCCCGCGGGCAGAGGCAAGACTTCGATCTTCACGCCTTCCGATCGCGTCCGCACTTCCCTGCCGGCGCCGAATCCGAAAAAATCATCCATATCGAACAGGTTTCTGCGGCGCGTGCGGTCCTGAACCTGGCAGACAACTTCGATAACGTCAAGCGACTGTACACCCGACGCGGCCGGAAACAACGCCATCGTCTTCAACCGCATGACGTTGAACTCGCGGCCGTTGTAAATCTCTCGTGTAAAATTGGCGCGTTGCGCGTCGAACAGGGTTTCCGACCAGAAACCTGTGTAGGCGGGCAGGCGACCGTAACTGATATTACGGAGCGTACGGCGTGTGTAGAACTTGTACGTAACGGTTACCTGCTCTCCCACGTACACCTTTTTCCTGTCCACCGTCGTCGCGACAAACAGGTCCGCTTCCACGTCCTCCCCGCCGGAATTGCCGGCGTCCTGTCCCGGTACGGGTACCTGGCGCGTGGGCGGCGGCCGGCCGGGTTGCACGACATTCACCCGAACTTTCGACGATTCATGCCGCCTGCCCTCGTGCAGCACGTGCGCCGGCCCGATTACGAAACTTCCCTCGCGCCTCGCCGTAAGGGAATAAACGTACGAGTTGTTTCGCGTGGTTACGACCCGGCCGTTTGTAATGTTGAGTTGCTGGGTTGTATAGGACGATCGCCCGACAACCTCGAACGCCTCCGGAACCGGGAGTTCGGGCGCGGGGACGTCTCCGCCGGCCGTTAACGTCACCGTCAGCGTGACCTGTTCCCCCACCTCCACGCGCGTCCGGTCGACCGACACATGCAGACTCGGCGGTTCGGCCAGCGCGACACCGCGCGAAATCAGGAGTACGAATAAACAGACATAGATGGTCGCGCGTGACATTCCTACCACTCGTTACCCTTGTATCGTTTGCCGTAAACGCGCAAACGGCGGTACTTCTGTGACTTCGTTTCCCTGTCTTTCATCGCATCCAGCAGGCGTTCCGCCTCTTCTCGACTCAATGAACCGGCCGTCGACTCCGGTTGCGACGACTGCTGATTCTGCTGCTTCCCGTCGGGGTCTTCCGGCTGTGGGCGCTGTTCCCGGTCCGGATCGCCCTGGCCTTCCCGATTCCCGTCCTGATTGCCGTCGGCCTCCGGATCGGGCCGTTCCTCCGGTTGTTCCCCGTTCCCACCGTCATTCGTATCCTTTTCGCCCGGCTCGTTGCTGTTTTCTTTCCGGTCCTGATCTTCATCCCGATTCTCGCCCTGCTCCTGTTCTCGCTTCTGATTCTCCTCCTGTTCCCGCATTTTTTCCAGAACCCATTCCAGATTCACCTTTGCGTCCAGGTCGTCCGGCCGCAGCGCAAGCGACCGCTTGTATGCATCGGCCGCCTGCTGCAGATTCTGCTGGCGGACGTGGACATTGCCCATATTGTAGTACGCGTTTGCGAGAAGCGAGGGGTCCCTGCTCTTCAGCGCCTGTCCGAACTCCTGCAGGGCGTCCTTATAGGCGTTCTTCTTGAAGTAGGCGTCGCCCGCGTTGAACCTGAGTTCCGGCGCATCCGGATTTTCCACCTGGGCCTCGCGGTAGTACTCGAGGGCTTCCTCGAACCTGCCTTCGTGAAACATGAGGTTGCCCCGCCTGTTCCTGTCCGCCGCCGGATCCAGAAACGTGAAGCCGAGAAGCGGAACAATGACGAGTCCAATCAGATATCGAGACACGAAGCACACTCCGGGTGAATCCGGTTTGAGAAGCTGTATTGGGATTACTGAAACCGCCCCCGCCATCGCGTTCGCACCCTTCTGCGATCCGACAACATCGCCTCGCAGGCAAAACAGGCGACGGCGACGGCCAGCGGCCACTGGAACCGGTGCTTGTACTGCGTGTATTTCCGCGATCCCAGTTCCTTCTTCTCCATCTGCGAGATTTCGTCGTATACCCTGTCCATGCCCACGCCGCCGGCCTGTGAGCGCAGATAGACCCCGTCGGTCACGCCGGCGACCTGTTGCAGACTCGCCTCGTCCAGGCGCGACTTGACGTAATTCCCCCGGCTGTCCTTCAAGAAATCCGTCCTTCCGTTCCGCTTCACCGGGATCAACTCTCCGCCGGGCGTCCCCACGCCCACCGCGAATATCCGCACCCCGGCTTCCGCCGCCTCTTTCGCGGCTTCTGCCGGATCGCCCGCGTGGTCTTCGCCGTCCGTGATCAGCACCAGGACTTTGTACTTCCTTTCCTCGCTGCCGAACGCCCGCGTCGACGCGCGTATGGCTTCGGCGATGGCCGTTCCCTTCACTGGAATCAGTTCCGTGTCGATCGAGTCCAGAAACAGCTTGGCGGCGCCATAGTCCAGGGTTAGCGGGCAAAGCGTAAAGCTGCGGCCCGCAAACGCGACCAGCCCGATCCTGTCGCCTTCCAGCCTGTCGATAAAGGACTCGATTTCGAAGCGCGCGCGCGTCAGTCGATTGGGCCGGATGTCTTCCGCCAGCATGCTCAGCGACGTATCCAGCGCCACGATTACATCCACGCCCTTCCTGTGCAGCAGTTCGAGCCGCATTCCGTACCTTGGTTGCGCCAGCGCCAGAACAAGGAAGACGAGACCGCCGACGGTCAATGCCGCCTTTACCCACTGCCTCTTCCAACTCGTGGCCGCCGTCAGCTTCCGCATCAGTTCCGGACTTCCGAAACGGGCGAGCGCCCGGCGTCTCTTTCGAAACGCGATCGCGAATAACAGAATCGCCGCGGGCACGGTCAGCAGGAACCAGAATGCCTGAACGTCGCCGAATCGCATCCTAAGGAATCCTCCGGAACCTCGTGTTCGCCAGCATCAGCTCGACGCCCAGCAGGACAAGACCCGGCCAGAGGAAAACCGTGAACAACTCGGAGTAGTCGACATAGTCGCGCGTTTTGATCTCGGTCTTTTCCATCTCGCCGATCGCACGGTAGATTTCTGCGAGTTTCTTCTCGCTGGTCGCGCGAAAGTAACGGCCACCCGTGATTTCGGCGACTTCCTTCAGGGTCTCTTCGTCGATTTCAACGCGCACCCGCTGCTGTAGCAGCCCCTGGCCGGTCACGATGACGCCGCTGCTTCCCGCCCCGATGGTGTAGATCCGAATGCCTACGGCGTGTGCAGCCCGTGCGGCCGTAACCGGATCCACCTCTCCCCTGTTATTTACACCGTCCGTCAACAGGATGACCACGCGGCTGCTCGCCTCCGACCGGCGCAGGCGGTTTACCGCCGTGACGATGCCGGTTCCGATCGCCGTGCCGTCCCAGGAGTCGTCCGCCAGCCGGACTTCCTCCAGGAAGCTGAGGAAGATCCCGTAATCGAGCGTGAGCGGGCATTGGGTATAGCTCTCCCCTGCAAACACGACGAGCCCGAGCCGGTCGTTGACCCGCCCCTGCACGAACTGGCTCACGACCTCCTTGCTGACCTGCAACCTGGACTTCCGCTGCTGGTCCAGATCCTTGTACGCCATGCTGCCGGAAACGTCAAGGGCGAGTACGATATCGATACCGCGGGTCAGGATTTCTCTCCCTTCCCGCCCCGAACGCGGACGCGCCAGCGCGACAATCAGGAGGACCAACGCCAGACAGCGCAACGCAATCAGGCCGTGGCGCAACCTGAGCACGGCCGACGGCGGAATCCGGCCGATGATTCCCAGGTCCGGAAAACGAATGCTGCCCTGCTTCTGCCGTTGCCGGCGAACGTAACGATAGATCAGAAACGGCACCAGAACCAGGGCGAAAAGCCATTCCGGATCCTTGAACTCAATCATGCCGTCACTACCACAGGCGCCGCGTTTTCCGTCCGGTCGTCACCGGGACGATGCTGCGCGTCCAACCGCCGCATAAGGTCCAGAACGGCTTCCGCGGCATCCTCTGCATTCTCATGTTGCGGTTGAAACTTCGCGAACTTCACCAGATCCGCCTCCGTTAACAGGCCGTCGAGCGCCGATAACTCCGCTTTCCCGACCGGCACCCGTTCGAGGTCATGCACCAGCTCGTATGTGGTACGCTCCATGGCGTCGACCCGGATACAATCTTCCAGGTACCTGCGCATCACCTCGGAAAGCAGGCTGTAATAGCGCTTGTACTCGCCGTTTTCCAGGAGTCGCATCCGCAGAATCTTCCGGACTTCATCGGGCCAGTGAATCGGCGGCGGCGGATCGACCACCGGCCTGCTACGTCGCCTGCGCCAGAAC
Source organism: Candidatus Latescibacterota bacterium (assembly GCA_965116875.1). GTDB lineage: Bacteria > Latescibacterota > UBA2968 > UBA2968 > JAAXHE01. The sequence continues at coordinate 4,022,849 of OZ220733.1, read as the reverse complement.
CAGATGACCGCACCCACGAAGCCTGCCAGAGCGGCAACAGCGAACCAGAACCACGCAGGTATTCTGGCCTCGACGTCGACCGGAGGCTTCACGTCCCGGATATCCGACATTCCCGCGGGCATGACGCCGCGTACCACAACCGGTATCGGCTCGGAAGCGATCAGCCCGGAGTCGCCAGCGGCCGTACGCACCCGGAGTACCAGGGAGGGCACTTCGATCACCCCCAGGCGGTACACGGCAAGTTCGAAGGCCTGCGTCTCCTCCACACCGCCTCCAGGCGCCTGCCGAACCACTGGCGGCATCTGACGACGCACCTCGAACGGCGCGAGGAAATCCTCGTTCTGAACCAGCGCGACGGCATCCTCCGACCCACGTCTGATCCGTAACTTCAGGAGAACGGGATCGCCAAGCGTGCACGTATCCCGGTTTACCGTGGCTTCGAATAGAACTTCGGCGCTGGCCTGGACGCATGAAATCACCATGCCGCACGCACCGATCCACAACGATATCAGGATTTGGCCCATATTCCGTCGGTCACCGTCATCGCATCCGTACTGCCCCGCCACGCGGTGTCTTAATGGTATCCGGGCGGACAACGTCGGGTCTTACGGACACGAGTTCGAGCTTCAGTTTCGTCAGAACCTTGTGATCGATTCGGGCGACCTGGGTACGGTGCCGGCCTTGAGCGTACACGTTACCGCCCCTTTCTCCGATGGTCAATTCCTGCGCAGTCTCGCGGCCGCGCCAGGCGGTGACCACCAGTGCCGGCTGATCGAATCCGAATGCCTCTGGCGCCTTCAGCTCTTCCGCCACGAATTCTTCCGCTTCAAGCAGTTCAATGGTGCGAAAGAAATGTCGTATTCGATGTTCCATGACGATGTGAAGCTTTGGCTGAAGCACCTGCCAGTCGTCGCCGGTACTGTCCCTGACACACTCCACGACGCGGTCCCGATACGCCAGCTTCAACCGGTCGACTCCAGAGGCATCGAAAGCGAAGATACGCTTGAATCTCAGGTCACTGGCCGCGTTTCTGATATCCGCGACAAAGGTCGAGTCGACCAGAAAAACCATGGGACTGCCCGAAAATGCCGCAAAATACGGCGGAAACCGGCCCCCTTCCTTCCTGCGACCGATCACGATGGTCTTTTTCCGCTCATGATCTCCATCGTAAACCGTTACCGCATGCGTTGGCTTCTCCAGGCCGTATTGCCCCGGCTCCCTGGACTCCTCCTCAACCACTCGCGTGAATTCGGCGGTTCGAAGCCTGTTGATCAACTTACGGACCTCGTCGTCATCCGTGCGGTCGTTGACCGGAAACGTCAGGCGCCACTCGTCCGAAAGCGTCTCGACCACGACCCTGGCGTGGCCCAGGGCTATTTCAACCTTCCGGAGGGATTCCGGATTGAAATGCGCGACCCGTCTGTCACGCAGTTGAAACAGTCCCTTCTCCAATCTCAACCTGAATGGGGCGCCAACCGCGAGTATTCCCGGATGACCGGACCACCTGACATATCCGTACCGTCCGGTCGGGCTTCGATCGCCCCAGAAGAGCGAATCCACCCGGTCCGCCTGTGTGATCGCCAGCGCCAGATTCGGTCTGTCCAGGCCGAAATCCGAGAGACGGGCCTCGCCCCGCGCGATACGGACACTGTCCGCCACCACACGCTCCAGGTCCATGGACCGCAACGTCCGGATCAATCCGACGATTTCGCCGTGGTCGCCGCCCGTGTCAACGGGCTGCAGAATTCGCCACGTGGCTCCCGACTTCCGCATGACGATGGTTGTGTCGCCCCGGTGTACCGTCAGGGCGTTGACGGCATCTTCTTCCAGATGCAGCAGGCGTCCTGCCCTGACACGGGATCTGTAACGTTCGTCGGCGCCCCGGATCTCGTAAAAGTAGACGAAACCGACCAGCACAGCCAGAAGCAGCACAAGACTTCCTGTTGTCTTTACATTCATGCGAATTACCTGGCGGGCTGCTGTTTCCGCGTGTTTGCCGCCGGGCGTCAGCGCCGCCTGCGCCAGACTCCGATCCCGATAACGACGGGTATGACCGGAATCACGACTACGGAGAGCCATGAAAGCCACAGGAGTTCCTCTGCGGACATCACGACGCCACGGTAAGCCCACATCCTGGGCCGGATGGAGATCAGGTCTCCCTCTTCCATGAGCCAACTCACCGCGTTCATGAACAGGTCTCCGTTGCCTACCGTGTCGAAGAATTCGTTGCCCGCGAAATCAGAGTCTCCAAAGACGACGATTCGGGTGTGGCGCAATCCCACGTCGGATGGAAAACGACGGTATTTCGGCCTGTCGAGTGTGGCGACCGCGACGGACGCCGGGCCTTGCAGATCCCGCCCGGGATCGAAAACCGGCGCGGCGTCGGGCAGCTTTTCTTCCCGCCAGCTGTTGCGCGGGTGGGTCGTCACCAGTTCGCGCGTCTGCATTCCGCCGGCGTCTTCCCTGCTTTCAACGGATCGTGCAAGTCTGTAGAAGGTCCGCAGATTGCGATTCCGGTGTTTTTCCGTAACCGGATGTCGTGCGTACCAGACCGAGCCCGGCATTGACGGGTCGCCCGGCCCCCACCCCAGGACGTAGTCATTGTTGACCTGGATTCCCCATCCCGCCAGCAGCGACTCGAGACCCGTTTCTCCGCCCGGGTCGAGCATGAACAACCCGGATCCTCCCCCGGCGAGATAGTTGCGGATCGAATCCGCTTCGACCCGGGAGAATGCAGCCGAGGGGCCGGCCACGATCAGCAGATCGCAATCCGCCGGCACCCCCTTCCCCGCATCCAGCACCAGGGTATCCCGGATTCCGTACCCGGCATCCTTCAATGCCTGCCCGACACGGATGAAATCCCCTTCCGGCGCCTTCAGCGTGCGTTCACCGTGCCCGGTCGAAAAATAGACGGTTTTATCACGTTTCCGATTGACTTTGGCCACCGCGTTGGTCAGGTGATTCTCCCCGGTTCCCGAGACCCGTTCTTCCCGTTCGTCCGACATCACCACCGAGATACGCGGTTTGCCGACTCCGTATCGCCTGGCTTCACCGGGATGAACCGCCGGATCGACCATCGCAAAGGTGAACCGCCGGGAGTGATAGGCGTACGCTTCGAGTCTTTCCCTGAATCCGGCCGTTTCCGGATCGGTCTCGTGGAAAAACGCAAGGACGTGGACGTCCGTCTTCAGCGAATCCAGCAGCGTGGCGGTCTGATCGGACAGACTGTGCATGCCGCCCTCCGTCACGTCGATCCGGTGGTGGTAGCGCGTTGCGAGATAGTTGATCGCCACCATGATCGCAAGCAGCGCCAGAACGGCAATGAGCGTACTTGAGCCGTACTTGACCCAACGGGTCCTGAAGATACCGGTCATTCTCTATCGCCTCCAGCGGCGCGATTCAAGCGCGGCGTGCGTCAGGAACAGAAAGAAGAACGTGAACGTCAGAAAGAAGACCACGTCGCTGCTGTCGACGAGGCCCCGAGCCATATCCCTCGTGTGATCGATCAGCGAAAGATAGAAGAGAACGGTGGCCCACTCTCGCCCGATGAGTTCGGGGGAATACCGTACGACGAAAAGCAGGAGGAGGAGGACGAATGCGATGACCACGGCGACGATCTGTTTGTCCGTGAGCGAGGATGCCAGAATGCCCACGCTGATAAACGAGCCTCCCAGCAGCAGAATCGCGGCGCATGCGGAGAGTACCCGCGCCCAGTTCAGATCGCCATAGAACGACACCACAATGATCAGTGACAGAAGCAGCAGTTCAATGATGACGTACAGACCCAGGCAGGCCGCGAATTTGCCGAGTACGACCTGCCACGTGGTCAGGGGAGACGTCATCAGGAGTTCAATCGTCCCGGAGCCTTTCTCCTCCGCGAACAGTCGCATCGTCAGCATCGGCGTCACCACCAGCCAGACGAGGCACTGGCTGAGGAAGAAGTGAAACACGACGTCCTCGTTCACGTTCGGCGGATCGACACCATGCTCCTGGTGCTGAAATGTATAGTTCAAACATTTCGCCCGAAACTCCACGATCTCGTTCTGAAAGAGATATCCCATCATCACCAGGAAACCGGTCGCAACCACGTAGGCGATCGGCGACCCGAAGTAGGAACGCATTTCCTTCCAGAAAATCGCGGCGACGTTTCCCATCAGGGGGTCTCCTCCTCGGATGTGGTCAATTCGTGGAATATGTCCTCCAGCCTCGCCGTGATCGGCCTCAGCTCGACCAGCCCCAGGTCGCGCTCCACCAGCCTCGCCGCAATCGCCGGGCGCATATCGGAATCGCCGGAAACGTCGACCTCCATTGCCCCGTCTTCGCTTGCATGCCCCACACCCACGACACCCGGGACACCCCCGATGGCGTCCGCGGCAGCATTCACGTCGCCCGATACCGCCACGTAATACCGCCGGTTGCCCGACGCCCGCGCCGTGAGATTCTCCGGCGTATCCACAGCCGCGATCTGACCCCTGTTGATGATGATCACGCGATCGCAGGTCATTTCCACCTCGGGCAATATGTGGGTGCTCAGGATCACCGTGTGTTCGCGGCCCAATCCGCGGATCAACCGGCGTATCTCCTGAATCTGGTTGGGGTCCAGTCCGATCGTCGGTTCGTCAAGAATAATGACGTCCGGATCGTGCAGGATGGCCTGGGCGATCCCAACACGCTGGCGATAGCCCTTTGACAGCTGGCCGATGAGTTGCTTCGCCCGATCCGTTATCCCGCACCGTTCCATCGCGCTGTCCACCCGCGATCCTCGATCCTTTGACGGCACACCTTTTATCCGCGCCACGAAATCCAGATACGACCGCACGTACATGTCGTTGTAGACCGGAGGATGCTCCGGCAGATACCCGATGCGCCGCTTGACCTCCATCGGTTCGTCGAAAACGTCGAATCCGGCCACACGGGCGGTCCCCTTCGAAGCGGGCTGATAACACGTCAGAATGCGCATGGTGGTGGTCTTGCCCGCACCGTTGGGACCGAGGAATCCGACCACCTCCCCCTTCTCGACCGTAAACGTCAGGTCCCTGACCGCCACCAGCGACCCGTACTGTTTCGTCAAATGATCGACCTCGATCACAACCGCCTCCCTGTCAGTGCGTCGGAAAGGTCCATCCGGGCGATTACGCTGCGATCTGTTGCGCCCGCTTGCGGAAGAAACGCATCAACGCGTCCACGTACGTCTCCTCCGTACGAATATCGACGCGGTCGATGCCGACAGACCGGAACATCCGATCCCTCCGCAGCTCCGCCTTGTCGTTCAGCTGTCTGAAGAGATGGCGGAATTCGCTGTCGGAAGTATCCACCAGCATCTCCGTCCCCGTTTCGGCGTCCTCCAGTTCCACGAGACCGACGTCGGGCAATTCACGTTCCCTCGGGTCCCGGAGCACAACCGCGATCAGGTCGTGCCGCTTTCCGGATACCCGCAACGCAGCCTCATAGCCGGACGCCAGAAAGTCGGAGACGAGAAAGACAACGCTGTTTCGCTTATTGACCCGATTGAGATAGTCGAGCGCCGCGCCAATATCCGTGCCCTTGCGGCCGGGCCTGAAGTACAGCAACTCCCTGATCACACGCAACACGTGCATCCTGCCCTTTTTCGGCGGGATGAATACTTCCACGTCGTCCGTGAAGACGATCAGTCCCACGCGATCGTTGTTCTTTATGGCCGAGAATGCCAGCAGGGCGCATATCTCGACCCCGATTTCCCCCTTCATCTGCGTGACCGTACCGAAATCCCCGGATGCGCTGGCGTCCACCATCAACATCACCGTCAGTTCGCGTTCTTCGTCGAACACTTTGACAAAGGGATGTCCCATCCGGGCGGTGACGTTCCAGTCGATCGACCGGATATCGTCTCCCAGCTGGTACTCCCGCACCTCGGCGAACGCCATCCCCTGTCCCTTGAACACGGAATGGTACTCTCCGGAGAACACGGTGTCGACCAGGTACCTCGTGCGCAATTCGATGCGTCGCACTTTCTTGAGTATCTCGGCGGGAATCATCGTGTCAGGGCACCTCGACGTGATCGAATATCCGGCGGACGATATCTTCCGAATCGACCTCTTCCGCTTCGGCTTCGTACGTCACAATCACCCGATGGCGGAGGATGTCCAGGCCCATGGCTTTCACGTCTTCCGGCGTCACGTACCCCCTGCGCCTCAGGAAGGCGTGGGCCTTGGCGGCACGCGTCAGGAAAATGGAGCCGCGCGGCGAACACCCATATTCGATCAGCGCGTTGAGATCCTGAATCCCGAAGGCCGCGGGATCCCTGGTCGCCAGCATCAGGTCCACGATGTAATCCTTGATCTTGTCGTCCACGTACACCCGGTCGACAACCCCGCGCGCCCGGATGATGTCTTCGGGACGGACCACGTGGTTTGCGGCCGGGGGCTCCCCGCTCTCCATCCGGTCGATAATCTCACGTTCCTCCTCACGCCGCGGATAGGTAACCCGGACCTTCATCATGAAGCGGTCCACCTGCGCCTCGGGAAGGGGGTAGGTTCCCTCCTGTTCTATGGGATTCTGCGTGGCAAGGACAAGAAACGGATCGTCCATCCGGAACGTCCGGTCTCCGATGGTCACCTGCCGCTCCTGCATCGCCTCGAGCATGGCGCTCTGGACCTTTGCAGGCGCCCTGTTCACTTCGTCGGCGAGTACCAATTGTGCGAATACAGGCCCCTTTTTGGGTACGAATTCGCCGGTCGCCTGGTTGTAAATCATGGTGCCGATCAGATCCGCGGGCAACAGATCCGGCGTAAATTGAATGCGGCTGAACGAGGCCTGGATCGCCTGCGCCATTGTCGTGATGGTTAACGTCTTTGCCAGACCGGGCACGCCTTCGAGCAACACGTGGCCGTTGCACAGCAGCCCGATCAACAGCCTTTCAACCATATGCTGCTGACCCACGATGACCCGGCCCACCTCACCCGTCAGACGCTGGACAAACGCGCTCTCCCGTTCCACTTCCTCGTTCAGTTGCTGTATATCGGCTGCGATCATCATCGTTGAATCCCGGAAAGCTGATTTAGAAGCTGTCTTAAAAAGAACACCGGACGGATTCCGTGTACACGGATACCGTCCGGCAGGGTTGCGTTGGCAGAATGATGAGAAACCATGGCTTCACGAACGGATGGACAGCCTGAATCGGTGAGTGCAGTCGATTCGGGCGCGGCGGCCTGGGACTCGTTCCGAACCTGTCGCACCCGTTCCCGCTTCAGTTTACACCTGTGGCCGAGGTCGAATCGACGGGAAACCACTCCTCGGGCGGTTTCCCGAGATTCCGGATTGAAATGGTCGCATCATCGTACAGTTCCGATTCAGGGAACATGTCGATGACTTTCTGATACGCTTCTCGGGCTTCTTCGAATTTACCCTGCAGGTCGTAGGCGTACCCTATCATGAACTGTGCCTGATCGGCATACCGGCTCTCCGGGAAACGCCGAACCAGCGTCTCGTAAAACTCGATGGCCTCGTCGAACTTATGTCGATTCAGCAACACACGCGCCAGCGCATGAAGCACCAGGTCCGCCCTCGGATCATCCGGATAAAAATCCAGGAATTTCTTGAGATGCCCTTCCGCCTGCGGATAGGTGGCTTCCTTGTGAGTCGCCGCCTCTCCTTTGGAAAAAAGCTCGTCCGCGGACTCGCGGGCACACCCCAGGCAAAGGGAGGCCGCTACTCCGACAACCCACGTCCACCGGATCATCCTGAATTTCCGCTCCTTTCTAATAAAAAAACACTTCAACCGAATCCGGGTTCCGTATTTCTGAACGTCCGCCTCGAAGGGGCACGCCGCGGCGCCTGCCTGCACGCCAATCCCGCCGACACCTGAAAGAAGCCCGCCGGAAGGAATATCCGCTCCCGGCCTCCACACAGCCGGATTCGGGTATTCATATCTTCTTTATTTTAATGAGGATAATTCAAAGCAAGGGCGGAACGCAAATCTACAGGTTTGCGCATCGGGAGTCAAGCGTTTTTTGCGGAATCCCACGTATCGACGCCGGCTTGCCCGTTACGTTCAGGGCGTGGCTCGACCGGGCACATCCACGACGTAGATCTGGCTGGCGCCCGTCCGGTCCGAGGTATAGATGACCCGTTTCCCGTCGGGGCTGAACGACGGGTGCGGATGGGACCACTGGGGCCCGTACGTTTCGGGCCTGGTCCTGTGGTCCTCCTCGGGCACCGTCTTCGCCCACTGCGTACCTCCGTTCGAACTGCCGGGAAAACACAGGGTTTCGTGCTCTCCGGTCCCGGGGTCGATCAGCTGCAACCCGATATCGGGACAGGTGGAATCACACACAATGAGGGATCCATCCTGCCGGGGCGAAGGATGCCAGGCGTTGAAGGAAGCGATGGTCCGTTCTTCGTCCTCCCCCACTCTGATTCCCCGCAGGGCAAACGGCCAGTGCACGAATATCACTTCATCGGAGTTCCCGAGAAAGGTCTCGTGCGTTATCCAGACCGACCTGTCGTGCTCAAAAAGCGCGCGCTCCGCGCTCCCGTCACTCCTTACTTCCCACATGCGTTGATTCACGTCGCTCGAGTACAGGATCAGGTCCGGGTCGACCGGGCAGGCCTGGACGTGGCCGACGGTGCGGGGCGGTTCGCGCACCACGCGGAATCCGGATCCGTCGGTTGCCACGGCGACCACCGCCGACGCGCCATCCCGGCGCCACGAGGTCACCAGGCGCGCGCCGTCCGGCGAGAGGCTGCACCCGCCCACACTGCCGCTCCCGAAATCGGCGAGAACCGGCTCCTCGAACGTGTCGAGGTCCACGGCGCGTACCTGTCCGCCCACATTGTAGAATACCCTCTGTCCGTCTCGAGAGGGGCAGGCGGCAAAGCCACCGAACCCGTCCGTATCCGTCAACTGCGTTATTGCGCCACTCGCCTCGTCCATCTTGAAGAGGTTGGGTTTCCCCGAACGGTACGAAGTAAATACGATGGTCTTTCCGTCAGGCGTCCACGACGGATTCGAAAAGTACAGATTGTGACTGATCGAGGGATGGTCCGTCATCTGACGGATTGCCGCACCCGTTCTCTCGTCCGTCAGTTTTCTCATCTCGGATGCGAACGTGCGTCCCTTGCCCATTCTCGCTATCTCCGAAACCTGACGTTTCCTGGGAATTGACTACCGCTTCGGAAAAAACACGTCCACGCACGCATCCACGTCGAACGGATCGCACGCGTATTCCCGCGCGAAGCGTTCAAGCAGCCTCGTTTCCCGCGACGTGGGTTCCCTCAGCGGCAGGTCCACCGGTTTCCCACCCAGCCGTCCGGACTCGGCCACCGCCAGTTCGATCTCGATGTCCTGTCGCGCCCGGTACCCGTCGTATCGCGTCGGCCGGTCGTCCAGTACCGCCCTGGCGATGCTGTCCATCTCCTCCACGATCGCCAGCCCGCGCGGAGACATCCGGTACTGCGGCCATGGATTCCGCCAAACCAGGGGAGGGTCGGTATCCACCACCATACGATCCAGCACCTGCATCCCGTCCACCTCGCGCGTTTCCGTCCTGATCGGGCAGACGGTGGCCCGGCCCCCGCTCAGACGCTGTGCTTCGGTGGTGGTATGCACGTCATCCTCGACAATCGTCCCGGTGGTACCGTCGACCTGAAACAGCGTCTGGCTCTTGCGTCCGAGGGCCCTGCCGTGATACATGGCTGAATAGGACATCACGGCCAGCGCGCCGTTCGCGAACTCGACCAGGTCCATCGTCCAGGATTCCGTTTCATATTGCCGGATGTCGCTTACGTTGACCCTGGGAATCGGCGAATTCATCGCCAGACCGGTAACGCGCACGGCATCGGAATCGCACGCCATCGCCCGGACGTTGCTCACGATGTGGTATCCGCCGGTCTGAAAGAGGGAAAACACCCGCAGAACGTCCCCGATGTGCCCGGCCTCGATCGCCATGCGCTTCATCAGATGCACGGGCTCACGGCAGAACTGCTCGGCCACCTCCAGCTTCACCCCGCCTCGTTCCACCGCCCGGATGAGGAGATCGGCAGTCTGCAGCGCAGGCGCAATCGGAGTCTCCACGATGAGATTCACGCCCCGCTCCGCCAGGTACGCGCCGACGGCGTGGTGTGAATCGCCGGGCGTACTGATCGCCGCAACGTCGAGGTCTTCATTCGCCGCAAGGTCCTGGACCCGAGAATACGCGGGGACGCCGAATTCCGCGCCGGTCGAGCGGGCTTTCGCCTCGTCCACGTCGCACACGGCCGCGAGTTCGAACACGTCCGACATCATGCGGATCGCGGGCAGCCGCACGCCCAGTCCACGGCTGCCGCAACCCACCTGCGCAATCCTCAGTCTGCGATCCCGGCTCATTGCATTCCCCTACGCACTGGTAAACCTGAATTCGAAAAAGACAACCGTTAATTTACCACAAAAAGCACAAAAGGCACAGAAGGTGTCTGTGCGAAAACGGGGTATTGAGGTTGTACATTAGGAATGAAGCTTCCGCTCACGTCCGGTGACGTGGTAGTCGTAGTCCCTGAGCAACGCCAGAATCATCGGTATGCTTGGCGTATACGTGAGCGCACGCATGGAACTGAAGCCCCCGAACAGGGAGTCCCTGTGGAATCTTTCCGATCCGCTGGCGCTCGCATAGACGACCTCCAGCCCCTCGCTTCGGGTGCGAGCGTGTGGGTCATCGAGGGCGAGGTTTTGTTGGGTTTCCATTTTCTTGGAATTTTCAGTTAACGTGCTGTGTCGCATCTGTCCAAAAACGGGTCTGATTCACTACGAATGGCGTGAATTTACGCGAATCCACCCCAGCCCAAAATCGTCTCTTCCGAATTATCCTGGACAGCAGTGATGAGGTTATCCGTCGCCTGCCACCTACCAATAGATCATTCCTTGAAATTCCCCGCCGTCAACGCGCCAGCCAGGCGCTGAAGCGCTCGTTCATCTCGTCCAGGTGATCGCTCCACCATTCCCAGTTGTTGTGCAGGGCGCGCTTCACGTTTTCAGGGCTCGTGGGCATGTGCGGCGTCATCTCCACGCCCTTTTCGGCATGCGTCGAAATCAGAGACATTGCCGAACGGCGCGTGGGACTGTATGAGATGTATCGGCCCACGCCGGCGCTGGCCTTCGCGCTTGTGGCGAAGTTGACGAACTTCCTCGCCGCTTCCAGGTTGGGCGTGCCCGCGACAATGCCAAGTCCGCCGGTATCGAGGACCTGGCCGTCCCACACCACCACGAAGGGCTGGTCTTCCAGCACCTGCGCGTTGAAGATGCGCCCGTTGTAGGCCGTACTCATGACGACCTCCCCGTCGGCCAGCATCTGCGGCGGCTGCGCCCCCGCCTCCCACCATACGATTTGATCCTTGATTGTGTCCAGTTTTTTGTAGGCGCGGTCCACCCCCGCGGGCGTGTCGAGGATGGCGTAGACGGAGTCGACGGGTACGCCGTCCGCCATCAGCGCGAACTCCAGGTTCACCAGTGGCGACCGCCGCATGCCGCGGCGCCCCGGGAACTTCTCCAGATCGAAAAAGTCTGCGATCGTGGCCGGTTTATCACCCTTTATGTTGTCGTTGTTGTATGCGTAGATCGTCGAGTAGAAGATCGTTGCAGGCCCGCAGTCGGTCAGCGTGCCGGGGACGAAGTCCTCCGCCGCGGGTGTGCCATCGGCCCCCGGCGGGAGCGAGTCGACCGCAATCGGTTCCAGCAGACCCTCGTCGCAGCCGCGCACCAGGTCCGGAATCTCCAGGTCCACCACGTCCCAGTAGACGTTGCCCACGTCCACCTGCGCGCGAATCTGCGCCAGGCCGCCGTTGTAGTCTTCCAGGTTGATCTTGATCCCGGTTTCGGCAGTGAACTGCTCGTGGTAGCCCTTTACGCACGCACGCGCGTAAGACCCGCCCCACGAAACCACCGTCAGCGGGCGGTCATCGGCAATTGCGACGCCCGCGGTCAATATGGACAGTCCTGCCAGCGATGCGATGCAAACGACCTTGCTCAAAACGTCCTTCATGATGATTCCTCCTCGTCATTCGTTCCGACAATCTGGAGCATGTCGAGAGTAACCGGCTGGTTCAGCGCGCCAGCCATGCGCTGAAGCGTTCGTTCATTTCGTCCATGTGATCGCTCCACCACGCCCAGTCGCTACGCAGGGAGCGCTTCAGGTTCCCGGGGCTGGTGGGCATGTGCGGCTTCATTTCCACGCCCTTCTCGGCGTGCGTCGTGATCAGCGCCATCGCCGAACGGCGAGTCGGGCTGTATGCAATGTACCGGCCGACACCGGCCAGGGATTCGGCACTCGTCGCGAACCTGACGAACCGCTTCGCGGCTTTGAGGTTGGGCGTGCCGGCGACAATACCCAACCCGGCTGTGTAATAGACATGGCCGTCCCAAACCACCACAAAGGGCTGGTCTTCCAGCACCTGCGCATTGAAGATCCGACCGTTGTAGGCCGTGGTCATCGTCACCTCCCCGTCGGCCAGCATTTGCGGCGGTTGCGCACCGGCCTCCCACCAGATAATGAATTCCTTTATCGTATCCAGTTTCCGGAAGGCGCGATCCACGCCGGCGGGCGTGTCAAGCGCGGCATAGACCGAATCGATCGGCACGCCGTCGGCCATCAGCGCGAACTCCAGGTTTACCTGCGGCGAGCGCCGCATGCCGCGGCGCCCCGGAAACTTATCCAGATTGAAAAAGTCCGCGATGGTAGCCGGTTCCTCGCTCTGAAAATGCTTCCTGTTGTAGGCAAAAATCGTGGAACCGAACAACGAGGTCGGGCCGCAGTCCGTCATCGTTCCCGGCAGAAAGTCCTCCGTCGCGGGCGTACCGTCGGCGCCAGCCGGAAGGGCCTCCACGTCCACGGGTTCGAGCAGACCCTCGTCGCATCCGGCCACCAGGTCGGCAATCTCCAGGTCGACCACGTCCCAGAAGACGTTGCCCACGTCCACCTGCGCGCGGACCTGCGCCAGACCGCCGTTGTAGTCTTCCAGATTGATCGCGATACCCGTCTCCTCGGTGAACCGCTCATGGTAACCCTTGACACACGCTCGCGCGTAGGATCCGCCCCATGAAACGACGGTTAGCGGCCTGTCGTCGGCAACGGCGGGGATTACGATTGTCACCCAAAGTGCCACCGCAAACGCGACCAATACCATGATCTTGCCGGTGTGTCTCATGTCGTCTCTGCCTCGTCATCCGGGTCCAATACCCGGCAGTCCGTGGGCGTCCATCCAATCCGGACCTCGTCTCCCACCAGCATGGCGCCGTGCCCGACGATGTTCGGTATCTTCGCGATGAAGTCCGAACGGCCGCAGACGTTCACGCGAACCCGCAGATGGTCGCCCAGGAAGGTGATGTCCTCGATTCTTGCGTTGAGTTCGTTCGTGTACAGGCCGGAATCGGGCGAAATGGCAACACGCTCGGGCCGGATCGAAAGCGTGGTGGCGTCCCCCGGACCGCAGGGTGCGACGCGAAGGGCGCAGATGGTCTGACCGCCCGTCTCGACTTCGCAGATGTCCCCGTCGACGCTCTTCACGCGTCCGTGAAGACGGTTGTTCTCCCCAATAAAGCGGGCGACAAACGAGCGTTCCGGCTCTTCATAGAGGACCTCCGGCTCGGCAACCTGCTGGACGTCGCCTCCTCGAAGCACGGCGATCCGGTCCGACATGACCATCGCCTCCTCCTGGTCGTGGGTCACGTACACCACGGTAACTCCCAGGCTCTTGTGGATCCGCCGGATTTCGTACTGCATCTCTTCCCGCAGGCGCCTGTCCAACGCGCCCAACGGCTCGTCCATCAGCACCAGGTCGGGCTCGAATACCAGCGCCCGCGCGATTGCGACCCGCTGCTGCTGGCCCCCGGAAAGCTGGGACGGCTTCCGATCTTCAAGGCCGCCGAGACGGACCAGTTCCAGGGCGCGCGACACGCGTTCTCGGCATTCCCCCCCGTCCAGCCCGCGCACCTCCAGTGGGAAGGCGAGGTTGCGGCCCACCGTCATGTGGGGAAAGAGCGCGTAATTCTGAAAGACCATGCCGATCCCGCGTTTGCGCGGCGGCAACTCGTGCACGGAACGACCGTTGATTCGTATGGCGCCGGACGAGGGCGTTTCGAACCCCGCGAGCATCATCAGACACGTGGTCTTGCCCGATCCGGAGGGCCCGAGCATCGTGAGGAATTCACCCTTTCGGACGCTGAGATCGAGATCGTCCACGACAAGGGTACGGCCGTCAAAGCTCTTGCTGACGCCCTCGAACTGAACGTGCGCCGTCTCGTTTCCGTGCATTATGGCGGCCTTTGTATCCATTTCTGACTCGATGGGTGAGTTATTCGTGCAAATGCGCGGATGCGTCGCAGCCCGCGCATCCAGGCGGCTTACCTCGCCGTGGAGCGCCTTCGCATCCACTCAACCGTGAAGAGCAGCAGGACGGCGAAGACAATCAGAAAAGTAGCCACCGCAAGAATGGTCGGGCTGATCTGCTCCCGGATGCCGGCCCACATCTGGCGCGGAATCGTACGCTGTTCGATTGCGGCCATGAACAACACCACGACCACTTCATCGAAGGACGTGGCGAAGGCGAATAGCGCTCCCGAGATCACGCCGGGTGCGATCAACGGGAGTTGAACGCGACGAAAGGTCCGCACCGGTCCCGCGCCGAGACTGGCGGCCGCGCGCGTCAGGTTGGTGTCGAACGCGGAGAGCGTTGCGGTCACCGTGATCACGACAAACGGGGTTCCCAGCGCCGCGTGTGCCAGTATCAGGCCCAGATGCGTCTGCGCCAGTCCCAGGTTCGAGTAGAAGAAGAACATGCCCGCCGCCGCGATGATCACCGGAGTTATCATGGGCGAAATGAGCAGCCCCATCGCAAGCCGCCGGCCGGGCATGGCGGGGCTGGAAAGCCCCATCGCCGCCAGCGTACCCAGACCTGTCGCCAGCACCGTGGAAGAGACCCCGATGATCAGGCTGTTGACGAGCGCGCGCGTCCATACCTCGTTCTCCACGATCTGCCGGTACCATCGCAGTGAAAAGGCTTCGGCATCCAGACGCAGCATGCCCTCGGTAAAGGTGAAGTAAGGCTCGGCGTTGAAGCTCAGCGGCACGATCACCAGGATGGGCGCGATCAGAAAAAGAAACACCGCGGCGCAGAAGCCAACGTAAAGACAACGTCCCACAGATTCCCGCGACCCTGCTAACGCCATCTCAGCCCAACCTCATCCGTTCGACGCCCACCAGGCGGTCGTAGAGCAGATACAGTGTGCCCACGCAGGCCAGGAGGATCCCGCCCAGCGCCGCGGCAAGACCCCAGTTGAGCGAGGTCTGCATATGGAAGGCAATCATGTTCGATATCAGTTGCCCGCTGCTCCCGCCCACCAGCGCCGGGGTGATATAGTAACCGATGGCGAGAATGAACACCAGGAGGGATCCCGCGCTCACGCCGGGCAGGGTCTGCGGCCAGTACACGCGCCGGAAAGCCTGAAAAGGACTCGCGCCAAGAGAGGCCGCGGCGCTCATCTGAATGGGCGGGATGGCGCGCATGATCGAGTAGAGCGGAAGAATCATGAACGGGAGCAGCACATGCGTCATCGCCACCAGGGTCCCGGTCATGTTGTAAATCATGGCCAGACGTCCATCGTCGCCGATCAGACCTACCGCCACGAGCAGGTCGTTGAGAACGCCCTGGGTCTGGAGCAGCACGATCCAGGAAGTGGTTCGCACAAGCAGCGACGTCCAGAACGGGACCAGTACGAGAATCAGAAGCAAATTGCCGATACGCGGGGGTGCATGCGCGATCAGGTGAGCAATCGGGTACCCGAGCAACAGACAAAGCGCCGTAATGGTCAGGCTCACCCAGAGGGTCCGCCACAGCAATGGGAGATAGATGCGGCGTTCTTCGGGCTGACGGGCGATGGAACCGACCGGCAATCTCTGCAGGTCGACGGCGTTCAGATAGTGACGCGATGTGAATCGCTCCCCGGCGCTCCGGATGGCATGCCAGGTTCGCGCCTCGCCCCAGTCCGGGTCGATGCCGATCATAGCTTCGCGCCACGGTCCGGTATTCACGCGCCTGAGCCGGCGTGCGCTCTTCGTCAATACGCTTCGCAGCCCGCCCCGGACCCGGTTGACGCGGCTGGCAATCTGCCCGAGGGTGCGATCTTCTCTCGCCTTCACGAGTTCGCGCGCGGCCGCTTCGTAGACCGCCTCCGCGGGAGCGCCCTTGCCGTCCCAGTCGCTCAGCAGGTCGAGTGTGCGGGGCATCGCGTCGGCGACCACGGGATCATAGACGCTTCGCACCAGCATGGTCCCGAGCGGCGCCGCGAAGGTGAAGCCGACAAAGGCCATCAGCGGCAGCACCAGCCCCGCCGCGCGCAGCCTGGGGCGGAGAGTCGGATTCTTTATATACCGGTTCGATCCCATACGGAAGATGCGAATTTTCAGCTGTTTACGCGCAAATTATCAGTTGAGATACTCTTGTTTGAATCTGCCGCAGCCCGGAACAAAGCCCGCGATTGACAGCGTCGCGCCGCTAAGTTTCGAACGTGGGACAGTCGGTGAGCGTCGGCCTGCAACCCTCGGGAAGAGGAACCTGAAACGCATTCAGGGTCTGCGCCACCAGACTGTAATAGCCGGCAATCCCCGTCAGCTCCACGACTCCGGTTGTACCGACGGCGTCCTGGGCCGCGTTGAAGACGTCATCCGGAACGAATCGATTGTTGAGCAATTCGCTGGCATATTCGAAAACGGCGCGTTCGTCGTCGCGGCCGAAATCGGGCTCTCTCCCGTGGCGGACCGCGTCGATGACCGCTTCGCTCAACCCGCCTTCGACGGCGAAGGGTTCGTGCAGGGACCACTCCACCTGGCAATCCCAGAATCGCGCCGTAACAAGGATGGCGAGTTCACTGAGTCTCGGTTCCAGACAGGTGCGGTACCGGACAAATTCGCCCAGGCTCTGCGCGCGGTCGGCCAGTTCCGGGCTGTGCAACCAGATTCCGAACGGCCCGGCGATGCTGCCCCGGGTCTCGAGGATGGCGTCGTAAATCCGCGCCTGCTCCTCACTCAGTTCCGCGCGCTCCAATTGGCCAGGTCTGGTCATTCGCAATCGCGCCGCATAATTGATCTCAGGTCAATGTCGATAGGAAATTGTGAGAACATCTCTTTCACGGGGCGCATAGTCGTGCATCACCGGCTTGCCAATTCGCGGGTCGACGTCGCCGGGGGCAGGAGCTTTCCATCTTTCTGGTATATTTCGATTGCCTCCTCAACAATCTGGCATAGATGATCAAAGACGGCCCGTTCATCGTCTCCGTGGCAACCTCCGTACATCAAACCGGGCGCGCTACCAATATAGCATTGATCCTCTTCGGACCATTCAACGACCTTCGCGTACTTCGCGCTGGCTTTCATTTGGAATCAAACGCATCTGAAATCAGGAAATCCAATTTTCCGTCCTTTGAATCCGCTTCAATCTGCCGGTCCCACTTCTTCCAGTCCAACTCGATAAACCATTGTCTTAATTCGACATATTCAGTTTCAGGAAGGGCCAAAATCGCTTGCTGTATCTCCTTTATTTTTGACATCGTAGATATCCTATTGCAATGAGCGACAACGGGGTACACAGCCATCTAAACTTTCGATTCTACCTTAACGTACATGGAAGATGCGGTCGGTGCCGGAATCGGATAGCGCTCCTGTTTCAATCCATCGAGGTGAAATTCAATCGCCTCCTTCATGTTCACTTCCACTTCTTTCCGCGTGGCGCCGGTGGACACACATCCGGGAAGGTCCGGAGAATATGCAGAAAACCCGGTTTCCGTAGTTTCGATGACGATCAAGTACCGGTTCATATCACTGCTGTCCCTGACAGATACCGACCTGGGAACGAAGTGGTTGGCGTTCCCAGGAGCGAGGGCATCCTGCCCTCGACGGCTGATTCGCGCGGTTCCGACGCCGTCATTTTCGATGTGATATCGGATACAAAGGAAACAATAAGCCCTTGATTCGGGTATTGATCGGTCACACGAAGTCCGAGGGCAGGATGCCCTCGCTCCGGATAATGGTGGATCATGCCGTGAAAGAGATCAGATCGCCTTCGGTCGCAGCGCGGAGGCTCGTGGCACCGGCCCGACTTCTGCGACTCCCCCTCAAGGGGGGAGTGATCACGAGACGTCGTCGGGACGGAAGGTGGAACGGACTCGTGTTCATTTCGTTGGCGCGGAGAACGGACTGCGGCACGACAGTATCCTGAATTCCTTTCCTCACACCCGATGCGCTTCGATGAAGTCCTGGTTGAGCGTCAGGCCGAGGCCGGGCTCATCGCTCATGTGGATCATCCCGTCGACGATCCGGAACGGTGGATCGTAGAGTTGCGACCAGACCTGGTACGGCTCGGTGTGCGGGCACGCCGAAACCATCAGCCCGTTGGGCACGGCGGCGATCAGGTGGCAGTTGATTTCCGGAAACGATGCTCCATGGGGCGCAACGTATACGTGGTGCGCCTCGGCCAGCGCCGCCATCCGCATAAGTCCCGTAAACCCGCCGCCGCCGATGATGTCCGACTGGACGACCTGCAGGCCGCCGTCGACGATCAGGTGGCGGATGCCGTACAGCGTGCCCTCGCTCTCGCCGCCGGCAACCAGAGACCCCGTGGCCTCCCGCACCATCCGCATGTGGGACGCCTCGTCGTCGCCTCGCACGGGTTCTTCAATCCAGTATAGATTGTAAGGCTCGAACCGTCGCGCCATCTCCGCCGCGGTTTTCCCTTCCCACATCCTGTGAACGTCGATCATCAACCGCCTGTCGTCACCCAGCGCCTGGCGCGACAACCTGACCTTTTCGAACGCGAGTTCCCGATCGTCGTTCGACAGATGGAACTTCACGGCCTTGAACCCGAGGTCCGCGTGCTTTCGCACAAGGGCGGCAACTTCCTCGGCGTTCTGATGTTCATAGCCGATCCCGTCCGCGTACGCGGTCACACGGTCCCGGTAGCCGCCCAGCAGCCGCCAGACCGGCTCGCCGCACGCCCTGCCGTACAGATCCCAGATCGCCACGTCCAGGGCGCCGATCGTGCCCATCGCGGCCCGGCCCGGGCCCCGAAAGCGCCACGCGAGATCGTACATCCGCTGCCATAGCCGGGCCGGCCGGCGCGGGTCTTCGCCCAGTAGTATCGGCACGAATTCCCGCTCGATCAGTTCGGCGCTTCCACCCCTTCCAATGCCCACGAACCCGTTATCCGCCCGGACAAGATGAAGGGGCCAGGTCCGCTTGATTCCGCGATCGGACGGCCCCCAGAAGCAGGAAAGCGAAATCGTTTCGATGGATTCGATACGCATGGCGCGGCCTCCAAAGAGCGAGATTACGAGACTACGAAAGAAAGGAAATACATCACTCCTATTCTTGTTTTATCGTCTACTCGTTTTTTCGTCTATTCGTATTCTCAAGATGCAATGCGTTTGCGAAGGACGACCCTCGTACCGGCATCGCAGAACTGGTGCTGGACGTCGTCCACCATGGCGCGCATCATCAGCAGGCCGCGGCCGGACGGATTCAACAGGTTTTCCTCGGCAAGCGGATCCGGTACCTCCTCCGGGTCGAAGCCCGGACCCTGATCCAGGACCGCGATATCCAACATCCCGTCCACCACGGTAAATTCAACCCTGAACGGTTTCTCCCGCACACCCTCGTTCCCATGGAAAATGGCATTATTCACGGCTTCCGTAAGCGCAATGGCTACTTCGTCGCAGGCGTCCTCACTCATCGCGAGGTCGGAGGTGATCTGTGCCGCAACGTCCACAACCTCGTGAAGCGACTCGACGCAACTGGGCAGTTCCAGTCGCTTGACATCTCGAGATCCAGTACCCATAGGCGCATTCCCTCGTAAGAAGCTGTCTTAAAATTACCGGTGAGTTCCCGAGCGCGAGCGAAAAAGTGGCGGTCAAGGCGGGAAAATCCGCCCATATTTGTCTATACGGGTGGGTTTGACCAACGCCGACCGGCGCTTTTGCAGCCGCGCGAAGACCGCTGGGAATTTTAAGACAGCTTCTTGGGTTTGAAGCCGCCGCTGACAGCCATACGGACCGGCACGGATTCACCGACGCGTGAATGCGGATGCTCGAGGCGCCGGCGCAAACGATCCGGGTGATTCTACTTGACAATCCCGCTGCCTGACGTTATCAAAGACGGCCACAGAAGGGGAAGCACCAACCGCCGTAAACCCGGCGCGCAACCGTCTATTCAGCGCTTACGCAAGACGTACCGCAATTTAACATGGAGAAATCGCGTCATGCAGAAAGAGGTGATTACCACCGACAAAGCCGCTCTTCCAGTGGGTCCGTATTCGCAGGCCGTCAAAACGGGAGAGTTGATCTTCGTTGCGGGCGAAAAGGGAATCGACCCCGCAACCGGCGCAATCGTCAGCGGCGGCATTGCCGCCGAAACCCGGCAGACGCTGGAAAACATCGCGGCGATCCTGGAGGCCGCGGGCGCCACGATGGACCACGCGGTCCGGACCGTGGTCTATATGACGGACATATCCGAATTCGCCGAAATGAACGCCGTCTACGCGGAATATTTCCCGAACGACCCTCCCGGACGAAGTTGCGTTCAGGTGGTTGCCCTCCCTGCCGGAGCCCACGTTGAAATCGAAGTCACGGCGGTTCTGGCCTGACGATCGATTCGAAGTTAGAGGCCGGACAGGATTCCCTCGACGTATCCCCGTGTAAACGCAATGTCGCGGTCCACCTCGTCCGGCTCCTTGCCACCAACGCATTCCACGTAGAGCGGTCCTTTGAACCCGCCGCCGGCCAGTCCGGACAACACCGCATGGAAATCCACAAGCCCGTCGCCCGGCGTCACCATTACGTCCGGCACATCGTCAATTACCGTGCAATCCTTGATGATCCCCGTTGTGACCACGGGCGCCACTTCCGAGACGTCGGTCTCCGGCCGCAATTCACCCTTGGTATAGTAGATGATGTTTCCCGGATCGAAACAGATACCGAACGCCGCGTGGCTCACGTTGTTATTGGCCGCAAGCAGGTGGGACACCGTGAGGCTGATACCCCCGTGGGGCTTCATGGTGATGTTCACGCCGACCTCGTCCGCATGGGGCGCGGACTGCCGCATCAGCTCGAAATAGTCATCGAAATGGGCTTCGTTGCTCGTGCCGCAATCCAGGAGCCAGGTCGTGCCCAGCGCAGCCGCATTGTCGATCAGCCGCTTGTAGGCGTCCACCGCCGACGCCAGCCCATCGCCCAACTGCGTGCCTCCGATGAGCATCGAAGGAACCACTCCCGCGGCATCCGCCGCGTTCCTGACCGCGGCGACCTCCGCCGGAGAACTCCCGGGACCCACTGGCACCCGGCCTTCGTTTGCAAAAACCGCCACGTCCGAGTAACCGGCTTCCGCGATCCGGCTGTAGGCTTCGCTGTAACTCAACTGGCCGTAGGGCCGGGTCGTACATCCAACCGTCGTCTCCATCCTGGCCGCTCCTTTGCTTTATCAATCGAACCACAACAGAATCACGATTCCATCTCACGTCCGCAATGCGGACAGACGCCGTCCTCCGTCTTTCGCCGGTCGATCTCCCCGGCGAATCCCGAACCGAGGATGCCCGCCGGCAGGGCGAACATTCCGATACCCAGAAGCGCGATCACGGCGCCCAGCACCTTTCCCACGCCGGTTACGGGGTACGTGTCTCCGTATCCCACCGTCGTGAGCGTCACGATGCCCCACCACATGGCCGACGGTATACTCGAGAAGGCATCCGGCTGTGCGCGGTGTTCGGCAAAATACATCAACGTCGACGCGATGACCAGCATGATCAGCAGGACAAAGAGCGTCACGACCAGTTCGCCCCTGTGCTTCCGCAGCACGTTGCCCAGCGTCTGCAACGACGTGGAATACCGTCCCAGCTTGAACAACCGCAACAGCCTCATGGCGCGCAGGACCCGCAGATCGACCGTTGTCACCAGAGGCAGATAGAACGGGAGGATCGCAATCAGGTCCACAAGGGCCAGGGGCGTCAGGAAATATCTCATTCGACCCCGAACGGGACGGGAATACCGTCTGTCCGCGGTACACGACCACAGGCGCAGCAGGTATTCGACGGTAAAGACACCCACGGAAAAGGCGTCGAACGCCTTGAATGCCCAGCGGTACGACGCCAGAACGGCCTCCACTGTTTCCAGGATGACCGCCACGACGTTCAGGATGATCAACCCCATGATAAACAGGTCGATCAGTCGACTCGTCCGGTCGCCCGCCTGCGCCTTGTCCAGAATTTCGTTGGCTCGTTCCTTAAACCGGTCTATCATGGCGCCCCTTCAGATGAGGCTGATCGGTGTCGTTGCCGACGACGCGTTTACGACAAAGATAGGACGGTATCGCTCGAATGGAAACGTCTTTTTCCGATGAGCGCATCCCCTCTTTAAAGAACCGCAACCACAGAAGTCTTCGTGAAAACCCGCCACGGCGACAGTCGGCCCATGAATCCGAATAAGAACGAAAAAAACATGGCAGTCACATCGGCGCGCGTTCTGGCAGCGGTTTCGCTGGCCGCGGTATTCGTCGCAATGTTGCCGACCAACGAGGATCGCGTCATTCACCAGCAGATCGTGTCGGAGTTGCCGCTCCTGTCAGAAACGCTGGGTGACGGTCCGTGGCGATTCGCAATCAACCGGGACCCACGCTGCCGTTCCGGTTTCGAGGAAGTTCAACGCCGCCGAAAGACCCCCGATCCCGGTGCGCCTGAAATTGTGGTCGGGTGCAGTCGAGGCCCGGACGGCCTGGTACTGACTGCGGCTACAGCCTCGTCGCAGCGCCGGACGCGGCTTACATCCGTCGACGGCTGGAGCCTCTTTCCGCCGATTGCGGCGATCCTGGTTGCCATTTTCAGCGGACGTGTTCTCCTGGGACTGTCCCTGGCCGTTCTCTGTGGCGGCTTCCTCACGGCCGGAAATGCCCCGATCCATTTGCTCCCGTTCGCCGCCTTCGAAAGAGCAGCCGTGAGTTACGTCTGGACGCCGCTCAGATCGTCGTTTCAGCTGTACATTCTCGGCTTTACGGCTGCCCTGATCGGCATGGTAAGGGTCACGTCGCTGGCGGGGGGCAACCAGGGTATAGCCGCACTCCTTGCCTCCCGATCGGAAGGCGCGAGGTCCACACGATTGGCCGCATTCTTCATGGGGCTGGCGATATTCTTCGATGACTACGCCAATACGATCGTGGTGGGCACCACGTTTCGTCCTATGGCCGACCGGTTCCGGATCTCCCGCGAAAAACTCGCGTACATCGTGGATTCCACGGCCGCTCCGGTCGCGGGCGTCGCGGTCATCAGCACCTGGATCGGATTCGAGGTTGGACTCTTCGGCGACCTCATGCGAGATCTCGGCACAGGCGTATCCGGCTACCAGCTCTTCTTCCATGCCCTCCCGTTTCGATTCTACTGCCTCTTTACGCTTGCATTCGTCGTCGCGTCAGCCTGGCTCCAGCGGGACTACGGACCCATGTACCGTGCGGAATACCGCGCAAGGACGACCGGACAGGTACTCCGGCCGGGCGCTGCGCCGCTGGCGGTGCGGCGCAGCAGGGAGGTCCTGCCCGCCGACGGCGTTCAGCCCGCGTGGTGGGCCGCGGCCGCACCTGTTCTGATGGTCGTCGCCGCGGTCATTGGCGGCATGGCCGCGGACACATGGAACGATCCAAACGTCCGGCCGATACGGCTTGCAAGCTCGCTCTTCAGCATCTCGTACTGGACCGCATGTTTCTCCAACGCCGACAACGCACGGGTGCTCTTCCTTTCCGCCATACTGGGTTCCGCAGTCGCGCTCGTCATCGCGGTTGCCAGGCGCCGTCCCGCCGGAGGACCCGCCCCCATTCGACCGCTGGCGGCGTTGACAACCTGGGCGCAGGGCGTCACGGGCATCCACTATGCCATCGCCATCCTGGTCATGGCCTGGGCCATTCAGGCGGTCTGCAAGGACCTCGGTACATCCACGTATCTTGCCGCAGCGCTATCGCCGATCGCGGCGCCCGGCCTGCTGCCTCTGCTCATCTTTCTCCTGGCGGCGTCGATCGCCTTCTCTATCGGGACGTCCTGGGCGACCATGGCGATTCTCATCCCCACCGCCGTTCCCCTTGCGCACAGCCTGGGCGGCTTTCCGCTCACGATTCTCGCCGCCGCCGCCGTACTGGATGGCGCAATCTTCGGCGATCACTGCTCCCCGATCAGCGACACGACCGTTATGTCCAGCCTCGCCACGTCATGCGACCATCTGGACCACGTGAGGACCCAGTTTCCTTACGCCCTGACCACAATGGGCATCGCCGCGCTCACAGGGTACATCGGAGCGACCTTTTTCTATCCGGTGTGGTGCGGGCTGCTGATCGGCCTGGCGATCATCCCCGCGATTCTGATCGTATTCGGCAGGAACGCTGACCGGCAAGCAGAAGCGTAGCTTGCTACTGCGGTTCCTCGACGCGGTGATAGACGTTCAACGCCAGGTCTTCCATTGTCCTGCGCCGTCCCGACGGCCACGTCACAACCGCCTTCTCCAGCGACGGATCGACGCCCAGCCCGAAATGCAACCGTCTCTGATTCTGTGACGAAAAGCCGCTGCCACCGGACACTTCCTGCATCTGCTCCTGTCCGTTCCAGAACAGCCGTACCTGCGCCCCGATCGCGCTTCGATTGCTTGTCCCGCCGGCAAGTTCGAAACCGACCCACTGTCTTTCGGTACTCACCGAGTTTCTGTATATCAGGAGCGGACCGCGCTGGTTGGCCACCACGACGTCCAGCACCCCGCGGTTCCAGAGATCCGCCAGCGCAACCGCGCGGCCGTCGTACCGGTCGTCCACGCCGACAGCCGGCGCCGCGTCTTCAAACCGTCCCATCCCGTCGTTCACCCATACGCGCGCTCTCTGATAGCCGGCGAGGCTGCGTCCCTTCATCGCCGGCCAGTTCTTCGCGTCCGAAATGATCGCCCTGTGTCCTCCGGCAACCTGGGAAAAGTCGTACCAATAGCTATCCGACTCCGCGGCGGACACGTAGCCGTTGGTCAGATACAGATCCAGCCGCCCGTCGTTATTGAGATCTCCGAATTGCGCGCCGAAACTCCAGTCGCCCAGTTCCACGCCCATCACCTGCGCGAGGTTTTCGAACGCCAGGTCGTCACCCTGCCGGGCGATCCAGAGGTTGTTGCCCTGAAGCAGAATCCCGGCCTCCGAGATATTGGTCTCATAGATCGCCAGCCTGCCCTGATTCAACACATCCCCGAATGCCGCGTTCATTCCGCTCTTGGGCTGGTATCCGACGCCCGCCCGGCGCCCGACTTCCTCGAAGGCCTTCCCGCCCTGGTTCCGGTATAGCTCCGAAACGCCATAGTCGTTGGACAGGAACAGGTCCGGGTAACCGGAACCGTTCAGGTCCCCCGCCGCCACGGCAAGGGTCCAGCGCCGGCTCCGAATGCCCAGCTTTTCCGCAACGTCCTCGAACCGCCCGTCGCCCCGATTGCGCAACAGGTACTTCCGACCGCCGTTCTCCGCATATTCGAAACTCTCCGGCATCATGCGGGTGGATTCAAGATGCCAGAGGTCCAGCCCGTCCGGCCAGTATCCGGCGATGAACAGATCCAGCAGCCCGTCGCAGTCGTAATCCAGCCAGACGGCGCTGCCGGCGTTGATCCAGCCCGGCAACCCCGCCTCTTCCGTCACCCGCGTGAACCTTCGTCCGGCCGCGTTGCGAAACAACTCAGGGCGACCCCATTTGTACACGAACAGGTCCTCGAAGCCGTCGTTGTCATAGTCTCCCCAGACCGCGCCGACGGAGACCCCGGTACCCGGCTGATTCAGGTCTGCCACGCCCAGCGCTCCCGCCACGTCTTCGAACCGACCGTCTCCGAGATTGCGGTACAGCCGATTCGCGGAACCCTCGCCGCTGTTGGTCACGTAGAGGTCCTGCCAGCCGTCGCGGTCGAAATCCGCCACGGACACCGCCGCGCCCATCGCGGCGACGTGCGGCATGATATGGTTCAGCTTCGCATCCAGCGTGGGTCCCCGGTGCACGAAATGGACTGCGCATTCGCGCGCCACTTCCTCGAGCGAAAACCCGTAATGCGCCGCTCTTTCCGGCGGCGGCCACAGACCGCGCACGACGGGAACCGCCAAAAGCAGCGCGAAGACGGCGAACATAACGCCATGGACCATTCGACGTGACATGGATCACTCGATGGTTATCTGCCGGTGTGCATCCCGGAAATCTCCGGCGAGACGTACCGGGTGTGGTATTCCTGCCAGTCCGCGGGGTTGCGGCGGTAGACGGGGTCCTCCTCCAGCCGGCCCGGCGGCGTTTCGTACGACGACCACGCGTGGGAGGGCAGCGGCAGCACCGTCTCGGAAAACGCCGTATTGTAAT
Source organism: Candidatus Latescibacterota bacterium (assembly GCA_965116875.1). Classification (GTDB taxonomy): domain Bacteria; phylum Latescibacterota; class UBA2968; order UBA2968; genus JAAXHE01. The sequence continues at coordinate 3,996,470 of OZ220733.1, read as the reverse complement.
CTCCGTCCTTCACCCAGCCGTCGCCCATCAGCACGAAATCCCGCACCCAGCCGTCCGGCGGGGGCCCGGGATCGGGGAAGCGCAGCACAAGTTCATCCCCGGCGTTCATGATCACATACCGGTCGTCTACTTCCGCAAGCAGGGGACGCACATCCCCGAATCGGGTGTGGTATCCCCTCAGGTCCCACCACCGCGCCGCCGTGTTTACGGCCGCGGAATACAGAGGGACGTCGGGAGAACGCCGATCCGGATGCGAGATCTTCGAGAACCCACGGCCCCTCAGCGCCGCGGTCCGGGATCCGACCCGACGCGTCCTCACCCGCGCTCCGTCTGCGCGCGCTGCCCACGCCAGCCAGTCCCAGTAGATCTCGAGGTTCGTGCGAAGGCGCAACCGTGTGGACGCCACGCCCGCCAGGTCGATCGCGATCGTCTTGAACTTGCCGGCGGGAAAGCCGAGGTCCGGTTTCACGGATTCCCACGCGCCGTCGCTTCGGAGCGCGTCCAGCCGCAGCCCCCGGGGTCTTACATCCGCGCCATGCCCCATCGCGACGTTGATCGAACTGTCCGTCGGATAGATCCATCCGTGACCGATCAGCCACCCTCCGCCGCTTTCCGCCGCGTGGGGCAAATCGAATTCAACCCAGTGATCGGCAGCGACACCCTGGTATCTTCCCACAGCGAACGTGTCGAGGTAGCGCATGTCCCTTGCGTTAACCGTTGCCGAGACGTCCCGCCCCGCGTCGTCCCGCGCCGCGTGGACGGCCACAGGCGTTCCCGTTGCAATCACCTTCAATTCCGGTTGCTGCATCGCAAACCGTTCGTCCACAAATACGGTGATGTCCGGCGGATGGTCCACGACCATCAACTCGACCCAGTCCACGAACTGGGTTTCCCACAGTTCGGAGGTGATGCGGATATCGTAGAACCCATCCCGTGACGCCAGTTCCTCTCCCCGGATCAGGATCCAGTCCTCCGTCTGAGACACCCCCGCCGTCACCTGCGCGTTGATCCGCATCCCAAGCGGCGACCGCCAGAGAAAGTCCTTAATGAAGGCCATTTCTTTGCCATCGAAGGCGAACACCCAGGGGCAGGACCCTTTCAGACGCTGCTGTGCCAGAATCGTCTGGTCGGCCGCCAGTTCGAACTCCGCCTGAACGGTACCGTTCGGCCACTGCACCCGCACCACGTCCGCCAGATCGTATTCGCCCAAACCGAAATGAACCACAGGCGCCCGGATCGCACGGCGCTGCGCCAGAAGACCGGAACGCAGCAACACCTCCCCGCCCAGGGCATATGAGTTGATCCTCCCGTCCCCCCGGACCGCCCTCACCCGCGGCCGTACGACCTGCCAGTGGTAATTCCGGTTGCCCCGGTTCACGAGCAGCCGCGGCGCCCCGTCTTCGGAAAGCCCCAGCAGGTCGAGGCGTCCGTCACCGTTCATGTCCGAAATCTCGAAGACCCGAACGCCGTCCGGCAGGGCATTGCGACGCCAGGAATTCCCCGTATCCCCCAGCCAGTAAACCCCTTCCGCCTCGCCGCTGGCGACCAGGTCCAGTTGTCCGTTGTTGTCGAGATCGGCCAGAAACAGACGCGCCGTCGTTGCAAGATCCACCGTGCTGACCAGCTCACGGACGTCCCAGCGGCCATCGCGGCGCGATATCGACGATACGCCGCCTCGCCTGTTCAGGATCAACAGGTCCAGGCTGCCGTCGCCGTCCACGTCCCCGGACGCAAGCGCATCCGCCTGGTCCGGACCTTCGTACGAACGCTCGAACGACCCGCTTCGCTCATTGAGAAAGACAACCAACCGGCCCCCGTCGTCCACCATCGCCGCATCGGGAACGCCGTCGCCGTCGAGATCCGTCCATTCGAAGTCCCGCATGCCCGATACACGGTCGAAGGGCCGGACGACCGCAAACGTACCGTCGCCGTTGTTGCGCAAGACCAGGCATTTTTCCGGACCTCCAAGCACAAGATCCAGGTCCCCGTCCATTTCAATGTCTGCCGGCCACGCGCCCTCATAGGATGCCGTTGTCACCTCCGGGTCGAGCCCGGCGCCGCCGGTCGCGTCCGACAGCGCTCCGTCGCCGCCCTGTCGGTACAGACGAACGCCGCCACCGCCCGCAACAACCAGATCCATTTCAAAGTCGTTGTTCCAGTCCACGGACAGCAGACCGCGCTCGCCGACACCGCCGGATGCGGGCGTTGGTACGGTTCCTCCCGAGGAGTCCAGCCAGCGGACGGAACCCTCCGCAGCCATCAGCGCGACCGGCGTATCCGCCCAGGCGATGCCAAGCATGGTACCGCCTGAAACGCGGTCAATGTTCTCCGAAACGAAAGAGAGCGAGGTATCCGCCGGCGCCGGATCCGCGGACGGACTTCGCATCTTCACGAACCGCCGCACCGGTTCTCCCGCCGCCTGCGCGGGGAGACGCACCCGACTCATGTCCCGGCGGAAAACCGGCGTTCGCAGCAGCGCGTTGTGCAGGAATGCCGCGTGCCTCGCGGCGAGCCTGAAGTCCGATTCCGCATTCGCCAGCGCCTGCAACTGTTCTCTCGCCGCTTCCGGCCATCCGTCGGTCCGTTGGGCGATCCGCGAAACAGACTTTCTCATCCCTTCGGAATCCTGCGCCTTTGCCGCCAGCCGGATCCGTTCGAGCAGGAGCGCCTGGTTCTCCGGCGCCTCGCCGAGCAAACCCACCACCACGTCAACCGCACCCGCCGTATCTCCTTTCCGTTCCAGTTCACGCGCCAGCGCGTAGCCTGCCTTGAGGTGACCCGGGCCGGCCAGGCTCGATGCACGCCGAAGGTGAAAAACCGCTTCATCCACGCGGCCTCGGCGGCTCTCGAATGTCCCCATCGAAAGTGCGAACTCAGCGTTCTCCGGCGCGAGTCCCTGTGCGCGCTCCATCGATCTGATCGCTTCTTCATCCCTGCCCAGCGAGAACTGCAGCAGGGCCAGATTCGCCCACCCCGCGGGCTCGCCGGGGATCATTTCGGTCATCCGGGTCAGCGCGGCGGCGGCCCGTTCGTGAGCCCCCACGTCCAGGGCCGCCAGGCCGGTATAGAAATCGGCAACCGCCTGCCGGTATGCCTCGCTGCCCGGCGATGGGAGGTCGGATTCGCATCCGGCCGACAGGCCGAAGAGTACAAGCGCGATGCAGAGATATCTCGTGGTCAGTTCCACTGGAAAGGATAATCCTGACGACCTGAGAAGCTGTTTTAAAATTACCGGCGAGTTCCCGAGCGCGAGCGAAAAAGTGGCGGTCAAGGCGGGAAAATTCGCCCATATTTGTCTATACGGATGGATTTGACCAACGCCGACCGGCGCTTTTGCAGCCGCGCGAAGACCGCTGGGAATTTTAAAACAGCTTCTTAAATCAGAAAGGCGGAACCGTAGCAAAACGGCGCCGCTCCTGAAAACGCCAAAACAGACAATATGGAAGTGAAACGAATCGCGCCGCTACCGTTCGGCAGTCCTGAAGAGACACCGATCCAGCGATAGCGGCATATTGCGCACAAACAACAATATCAGCGAACACGCGATCAGCAGGAGGTCCTGCACCAGCGCCGCATGGAGCGAGCCGCGTGTGCCGTCCAGACCGAAGCAGCCGCAGTCGAGATTCGCGCCTCTGAAGATGTTCACCGCGATGGCGACGCCGAACGACGATAGCAGCGCGAGAGCGGCAAGCGAGCCGCTCCTCGACCAGAAACCCGCCAGCAGGCATGCGCCAGCGGCGATTTCCATCCATGGCACGACAACGGCGAAGCCGTTGATGAACGCATTCGGTAGCACGTTATACGCGCGGACCGTCATTGCAAACAGCGCCGGCTCCGACACTTTGGCCAGACCCGCCCACATCAGCACTCCGCCAAGCACGAGCCGCAGGACGACCGGGATTCCGTACCGGACCTGATTCACGGGTCCACCCCCTTCGCCACCGGATATCCCGCGCCTGCCCATGCACTCCACCCATCGAAGAACGCCTGCACGCGCCTGAACCCGAAGCCGTTCGTGAGCAGGTGCGCCAGCCTGACGCTGGCCTGGCACCGGGCTCCGCCGCAGTAGGTGATGATCTGCGCGTCCCGGGGTACACCGTGGAGCTTTTTCCTGCCGTGCTGATTCAGTTCGTGCGGCGTCAGGTTCACCGCACCGGGTATGTGTCCCGCGGCATAGGCGCGCGGCATGCGTGCATCCAGAAATAACGCGGAACCGGTGTCGTAAGCCGCTTTCGCGTCGGCAAGACTCGCCCGGATTCCCTCGAGGTACAGGCTCCAGTTCACTTGCTCGGCCTGCGTCACGTCTTTGGGCGTCTGAAGCGGAATGCCGGAAGCGGACATGGCGTTGTAGCCAAGGCCCGCGACCGATCCAAACAGCAGAATAGCCACCGCCCTAAATGCAAGACGGAATCGTACCATCAGAACGGCCTCCCGTGGATGAATCGTACGGTCTATATATAACGTACACCGGTACGGCTGTCAAGCCTCGACGGGTCGCCTTCCGCTTTGACAATCCCCGCAGCACATGCTATGTTGCAACGCGTTTGAACGCCGCCGTCTTCATAACGAAGACCCGGCGCAGACGGCCTGTTTCCTGCGAACAGCGCTCTACGGGTTTCATTGGGGCGCGCACGATTGAACCGCGGCGATTCACGAGACCGCATTTACGGGAGAAGAATGGTCATGCCTGAATCCGACCTGGCGCTGGATGGCGGCCCACGGGCCGTGACCGAACCTCAGAGTGACGGCTGGAAAGCTGTCACCGACCTGGAGAAACAATCCGTAATGAACGTGCTGGAAGGCGGTTTGGGCGATTCCTATTCCCAGATCGACGGTTTTCAGGAAGAATTCCGCGCATTCACCGGATCGAGGTTCGCCATTGCCACGTGCAACGGGACGTCGGCCCTGCACTCCGCTGTCTTCGCATCCGGCGCCCGCATCGGCAAGGAGGTGATCGTGCCCTCCGTCACGTGGCACGCCAGCATCACGCCGATTCTGCACTGCGGCGCAACGCCGGTGTTCTGCGACGCGGACCCAGGTACCTTCTGCGCGGACCCCCGGGATGCCGAGAGCCGGATCACGGAGAACACGTGCGCGATCATCGTAACCCACGTATACGGCAACCCCGCACAAATGGACGCTTTCCGGGATCTCGTAGACGGAACGGAACTTACGCTGATCGAAGACGCATCGCACGCGCACGGCGCCCTCTGGAACGGCAGGCCGGTAGGCTCTCTCGGCCACGTCGGCTGTTTCAGCCTGCAGGGGAGCAAGCCGGTCACCGGGATCGAAGCCGGCGTTGTCGTGACCGATGACGAAGACCTCTACGACCGGATGCTGGCCCTGGGACACTACGGAAGATGTGAGAATGCGTTTGTCACCGACAGATTCCGGGACCTTCGCAACATGGGCCTGGGCATCAAGTACCGGGCGAACCCGCTGGGCCTCGCCATGGCGCGGGCGCAGCTTGAACGGCTGCCCGGACTGAACGAGAAGAGGCGCGCCTGGTTCAACCGGCTGAGCAGACGGTTGAAATCCGTACCGGGCATATACCCGCAGGAGACCTACCCTGAGGCGGTGCGGGGCGGACTCCTCCTGTACACCGGCACGATCGATGCACGGGAAATCGGCGCGCCGGTACCCGCCATCCTGAAAGCGCTCGTGGCGGAGGGCGTGCCCACCACGCCGGCGATTACGCCCTTCGGCTACGGCGCGATGCACCTGGAGCCGCTCTTCAACGATTTCCCGTTCGACGATCTGGGCGGTCCGTGGGGCGACCTTCCTCCTGACACCCGAATCCAATATTCCCGCGGTGATCTGCCGGTCAGCGAACGCATCCATGATTCATGTTTCTGGCTGTCCACGCCGGTCGACCCCAGCCCGGCGTGGGTGGACCAGGTTGCCGCGGCCTTTTCAAAGGTAGCGAATCACGGCGAGCGCCTCGCGGCAATCGCGGCGGACGGTGATACCTGAGTTGGGTGCGCACGGCCGAGGGTCCGCGACGCCGTTCCTGAAAACTCGAATGGAGATTGACTGCCAGTGAGTCCTTCCTGGACGCCACCGGAAGCCAAGGGGCACCGGGTTGTCGCGTTTCCCGACCGGCCCCACGTCTGGATCGGCACGCGTACCATCGAAGAGATCCGCAGCCGGTACGCGGCCGGAGACGAGGAGGTCCGATCGTGGGCTGACAGGTCACTTGCCCTGGCCGAAAAATGGTCCGGCAAGTCCGATGCCTGGTACCTGGATACCATCTGGCATCGTGAGCCTCGCGGCATCTATACCTGCGCATGTCCCATCCATCCGTTCCGTGTACGGTATTACAGCTACTTCGACTGGTCCCTCGACGATCCCTGGCACCTCTACTGCCCGTACTGCAGGAGGGACGGCCGTGAATACCCTGCCTATCCCAACCCCCGGTACCCGGACGACGGGGACGGCTGCTTTCCCACCAACGATGTGTGGCGCGAGGACCACGACGAGGCCTGGAGCCTGGCGCACGACGGCATCCCCTGGGACCATTGGGACGGAGAAGCCCACGGTTACGTCGAACCCACCAACGCTTTTTATTTCAAAGCCCTCTGCTGGATGAATTCTCTGCGGGAGCTATCCGGTAACGTCCTCCATCGTCTGGGTGAAGCCTTCCACGCCGCAAGGCTGAGGTCGGACTCCGATACGGCGGAAAGACACGCGCGCAAAGGCCGGGTCCTGCTGGTTACGCTTTCCAGAGCCTTCCTGGGTGACGCCTATCTTGCCGCACTTCTGGGCACGTCCGAAACGAGTCTGCAAGCACGTCTCGCTGATTTTTACGAGAATGACGCACCTGCCAGGATCTATCCCGGATACCGCCTCTACGCCCCATTCGATCATATTGAGGGCGACCCGAAACGCCCTTTGAACGGACCCGGAGACCGGTACGGCACGAGAGCCGCTTCCATTTTTCCCGGCCTGTGGAACTGGAAAGCCAGCCTGGGCCAGGATCTCCTGGTGGGGTACAGCCTGATTGCCGAATCATTCGACGACCCCGAGTCCGACCTGAAAACGGCCGCACTGCGCATCCTGACGTCCGCCGAAGGCGATTCCCTGAAATTGCAGGCCTCCGGCGGAATACTCAAACGCGGTATTCTGGAATATACACTGCACCCTTACGCGCTCGTCTCAGGGGCGGACAACCTTTCCAGTTCCACGCAGATGCCCAGGCTGCAACTGGGGCGCATTGTCGGCGACGAACGGATCATCGAAAACGTGGCCAGGGACATTGCCTACTTTCTGCATAATTTCTTCACCGGTGACGGTCTGGGCAAGGAGGGCTCTCCGTCCTACACCAGTTGGGGCATCTCAAGCGTAATGGCCGCCTGCCACGGGCAGCAGGGCGCATTCGATCGGGCCGCCCCCTATTACGACGGCGAGCGAAACGGGATCAACCTTTTTTCCATGCCCGTATTCAAGCACGGTCTTGGTCAATACCTCAAAACGGGCTTCCCCGACGGTCGACCCATTGCCTGGGAAGACTCTGTGATCTCAGCCGCAATGCCCGTTGAACAGCTCGCGCTGGCTGAAACTCTCGGCGGCGGTATACCGGATGCCTACCGGAATTATCTGAACATCGACCCCACGGGCGATCCCGTTGTCTCTCTGAAACTCCCCATGCCGCTTCCGTCCCACCTTCTGGGCCAGAACCGCAAGGCCGTCCTCCGCAGCGGAGAGGGTGACCATTCCCGCATGGTCTCCCTCGATTACACGGAACGTGTCGGCCATTACCACATGGCGCCGCTCAACCTCACACTCTTCGCCGTGGGTCACGAGATGGCAACCGACCTCGGATACATGGGATCTACCCACTTTATGACGGTTGACTGGATCAAGACCTTTCCCGCCCACAATTCCGTGGCCATCCGCACCCGTGACGGCGACCCGATGGGTACCGACAACCTGCGTGGGGACCTCCGTTTCTTTTTCGATCTACCCGGCCTCAAAGCGGTGGATGCCGCCGAGGAGGACGCAGACGAACTCGCCAAAGTGCCGGGGACAGGCCGTTATCAGCGCACGGTCGCTCTCATTGACTGCGACTCACGGAACGCCTACGTTGTCGACGTCTTCCGGGTCGGGGGCGGGCACATACACGACTGGACGTTCCACGGCAACGGGCATCGTTTTTCCGTCGAAGGCGTCAGGCTCGACGATCGGACCGACCCGGCGGAATCACTCTACGATTACAGCGGCTTTACTTTCACGCCCGCACGTCGCACGCCCCGGGCCGGCGCCAGGTGGGGCACCCAGCGCGTTACCCGTCTCAGCACCGGCCAGAGCACCGGGCCGTGGACCGCTACATGGGGTGACGTTACCGAATATCCGAACCCGGACGGTTCTCCCGAGATCGATCCGGAAGCCTTCCTGAAGCTTCACATGCTCGACACGCCCGGAACCGAGATCATTGCGGGCACCGGCCCCGCGCAGCGCTGGCTGGACAACCGGGACATGGGAGATCAGATGAAGGTGGTCACCGTCCGCCGCAGGAACCGTCGCCGCCCAAACACGTTTCTGGCCGTCCACGAACCGTACCGCAGGGACCCGTTCATCGAACAGGTCAGACACCTGCCATGCAACCACCCGGAGGGCGCCGGTATACTGGTAACGCGCAACGGATCAACGGATCTGATCCTGAGCAATTCGTCCGGCGCAACGCGTGAAATCGCCGGTAACGGCCGCAGACTGCGCAGCGACGGAGAATTCGCGTTCGCGTCATTCGATGCAGATGGTCTGCGTACGCTCGCACTTATCGGCGGCACCTTCGCCGGCGCCGGCGGCCGCAGGATCGAACCCTTCCCTACGGTCGAGGGACTGCTGACCGGATTCGACGACGTCGGGAAAACGTTGACGATTCGACCCGACGTCGATATTGCCTGTCCCGATGCCCTATTGAGCAAAACCGTTACCATTCGCCATCGCGAACGCGCCTCCGCCTATACCATCGCTTCCGTCAGAAGGAATACCGACGACGGGTTTGTCCTGCATCTGGACGGCTTTCCCCACCTGGCGACGGGTTATCTGGTTGTCACCGCGGTGGAAGACGGGTGCGCCTGGGTGGAGCCTCCCCCGGTGATCCAGGGCAAGGAAAACAACCTTAACGTCTTCAAGACAGTGTCGGATCGAAGCCTTGCCTTTCTCCAGCGTTTGGACGGCCTGGTCTCCGAGGACATCGTGGACGAACGGGACACCCGCATCCGTACCCGACACGGCCTGAAGCTTCACGACGGGCAAGACTTGTCCGCGGGCGACGAGATCGCCCTTTCAGCGCTGCACCCGGGCGTGGACCGATTCCGAATCTTCGGTTGGGGTCACTGGCAACGGGGAGCCGACGCCCCCGACGGCGGACCGCGGTCGCGCGCGTGACAAGCTGTGCCGGCTGGCAGAGCGTTCAGGCGTGAATCCGCGAGTGAAACTCAATCTCCAGCCGCGCCGGCGCCGCATCACCGGTAACACGTCTCGAAAACTTCACCTTGCTTCCTTCCCGCGGAAGCAAATCAGAGGGACAGGACATGGCCGATCAGCCATCTCACCTCACCATGGACCCCATCACCTTCGAAGTGATGAAGAACGCGCTGCTCAACGCCACGGAAGAGATGGCGTATACCATACGCCGCACGGCATACTCCACCAATATCAAGACCCGGGCGGATTTCTCCTGCGCCTTCTTCGACGCTTCCTTCCGTGTGGTCGCGCAGTCCTTCTCACAGCCGCCCCATCTCTCTTCCATGAAGACTGCGATTCCCAACGCACTGCGGGAGTACGGAGCCGGGAATCTCGCGCCCGGAGACGGCCTCATCCTGAACGATCCGCATCGCGGAAGCAGTCACCTCAACGACATCGCCCTCATCGCGCCCGTCGACGCCGGAAAGACCCGGCTCGGGTACCTCGCCAACATGGCCCACCACGTCGACGTGGGGGGCAGCACGCCGTGCAGCCTGGGCGTAAACCGGGAGATCTACCAGGAAGGCATCATCATACCCCCCACGAAAATCATGCGGAACGGTGAGATCGACGAGAACGTACTGGGCCTCATTCTGCAGAACGTGCGCGCCCCCCACGAAACCGGTGGCGACCTTCGCGCCCAGATGGGCGCAAATCTCGTTGGCGCACGGCGCATCGCCGAACTGATCGACCGTTATGAAATCGGTCAGCTCGAGGCTTTTTTCGATGAACTGCTCGATTACACTGAACGGTGGGCGCGCCGCGAAATCGCCGCGCTGCCGGATGGTGTGTTCAAAGCAGAAGGATACCGCGACGGCAACGGATTCGACGATGAACCGGTCAGGATTGCCGTCACGGTCCGAATCCGCGATGGAAACGCCACGCTGGACGTTACCGGATCCTCGCCGCAGCAGACCGGCCCGTTGAACGCCACCCGTTCCAATACGCTCGCGGCCATCGCGGTGGTCGTCAAGAGCCTGATCGACCCGCGCATCCTGGTCAACGACGGCCTCTACCGCTGTCTGGAAGTGGTTGGGCCCGACAATACCGTGCTCACCGCCACGTGGCCGGCCGCCGTGGTCGGCGCGTGGGAACTGGCGCAACTCACCGCCGAACTCACCCTGACCTCCCTTCGCGAGGTGTTGCCGGACAGAATCCCCGCCTGCGGCAAGGGCATTATCTGCAACCTGGGGTTTGCCGGCAACGACCCGCGAAAAAAAGCGTATTACTGCTACATGGAAACCGTTGGCGGCGGCAACGGGGCCCGCCCCGCCAAAGACGGCCCGGACGCCATTCAAACGACCATCCACAACACGGAGAACGCGCCGATCGAAGAGGTGGAGATCAACTATCCCATCCGCTTCGCCAGGTACGGCCTGATCACCGACAGCGGCGGCGACGGACGGTTTCGCGGGGGCCTGGGCATCCGGAGGGACTTTGAATTCCCCGACTGCGATACCACGTTTACCGTCCTCTCCGACGGCACGCGGTTTCCTCCATGGGGGCTTGACGGCGGCGGGGAAGGCCGTCCCGCCCGGTTCATCCGGGATCCCGAGGGCGCGGCTGAAGCGTTGCCGTCAAAGACCAGCATCACGGTTCCCAAAGGCGGCCGCGTGAGCGTGCAGACGCCCGGCGGAGGGGGCTACGGCCGCCCGCGGGAACGCGACCCGGAGGCCGTGGTGCGGGACGTTCGCGACCGGAAGATTACACCTTGCGCCGCCCGCGAGACCTACGGTGTGGCTTACGATTCAAAAGACTGGACCGTAGACGAAGAGGGAACCAGGACGCTGCGCCAACAATTCCAGGAGGGTGGGATTCGATGAGCGAATCATACCGCGTCGGAATCGACATCGGGGGCACGTTCACCGATGCTGTGGTGATGGACGAAGAATCCGGCGACTTCCATCCCGTCAAGGTCTCGTCCACCCCGGACGATCCCTCGCTGGCTTTCATGGAGGCGTATACCCGGGGCCTCGCCAACCGGGGTCTCACATCCGATCCGGTCCGCTTCGTGGTCCACGGCACCACGGTGGCGACCAACACGATCATCCAGCAAAAAGGCGCGCGGATCGGCCTGATCGCCTCCGAAGGTTTCAGCGATCTCTTTGAAATCGCCTGGCAGATCCGCCCCAACCTCTACGATCTGAATTACGACAAGCCGCCCCCGCTCGTGCCGCGACACCTCTGCATCGGCGTGCCCGAACGCATCGACGCAGACGGGGGGGTGCTCGTTCCGCTGGATGAACCCGCCGTGTATCGCGCAGCACGTCAACTGGCCGGGGACCGGGTCGAAGCGCTTCTCGTCTGCTTCCTGCACGCATACAAGGACCCGACCCACGAACGGCGGGCCGCCGAGATCATCCGGGAAGTCTGCCCCGACCTGCCCGTATGTATTTCCTCCGACATCTGTCCCGAGTACCGCGAATATACCCGCGCCAGCACGACCGCCGTGAACGCCGCGCTACTGCCCGCGGTGGGCGCGTACGTGGAACGGCTGGAGGAACGGCTCGGAAGCGTGAATCCCGGCTCCGGCCTGTTCCTGATGACCTCGGGCGGCGGCATCATTGCCTCCGGCACGGCCAGACAGCAGCCCGTACAACTCATCGAGTCCGGCCCCGCGGCCGGCGTCATCGCCGCGTCCTACGTCGGCCAGTCGGCGGGTTTCGATAACCTGATCGCCCTGGACATCGGAGGCACCACCGCGAAGGCCGCCCTCATCGAAAACGGCCGGCCGCGTCTTGCCGCCGAGTTCGAGGTTGGCGACGCCGCGGTCGCAACCACCACCCGGGACAAGGGTCAGGGATATCCGGTAAAAACGCCTGTCATCGACCTGGTTGAAATCGGTTCCGGCGGCGGCAGCATCGGCCACGTCGATCCGGGCGGGGCCCTCGCCGTCGGCCCGCAATCCGCGGGCGCCGCGCCGGGCCCCGCATGCTACGGAAAAGGGGGTTCGGAACCCACGTTGACGGACGCAAACCTGGTTCTGGGCCGGCTCAATCCCGACTATTTCCTGGGCGGCGAACTCCGCCTTGACACGGCTCTCGCGAAACAGGCGATCGAACGGCGCATCGCCAGGACCCTGGATCTTCCCGTTGAAGAAGCGGCCGCCGGGCTGATTGAAATCGCCAACGCCAACATGACCGGCATCCTTCAGCTCGTTTCCGTCCAGAAGGGCGTGGACCCGCGCGCGTTCGTACTCGTCGCTTTCGGCGGCGCCGGTCCCCTCCATGCCGCCGCCCTCGCGAGGGCGCTGCATATCGGCACCGTCCTCGTGCCGCCAAGCCCCGGCGTGACGACGGCGCTGGGTTTGCTGGTTACCGATCTTCGCCACGACTACGTCCGCACCTTTATTTCAGGGACAGACGATCTGGACGTTGCTTCCCTGTCGGACGTCTACCGCGAATTCGAAGAGAATGCGACCCGGCTGCTGTTGAGTGAGGGCGTCTCCCCCTCGGACATCCGGTTCGTTCGGGAGGCGGACATGCGATATACGGGCCAGTCCTACGAGCTTCGGGTTCCGGTCGGACGCCTGTCGGACGACCTCCCCGGTACACTGAACGCCGCTTTCTTCTCGGCGCACCGGCGCCAGTACGGGTTTGCGACGCGGGATGAACCCACGGAGGTGGTCAATGTCCGTCTCTCCGCCGTAGGGGCCGTCCCCCGTCCCAGCCGGCGGCAGGTTCCGGAAGGCGGGCCGTCCGCGCAGGCTGGCCTGAAGGCGGAACGCGGCGTCCGCATGCCGGGTCACGACGGTCGGGCGCCCACGGCGATCTACGACCGGTATCGCCTGGAGGCGAACAACCGCTTCCCCGGCCCCGCCATCGTCGAGGAAATCGACTCCACGACGCTCATTCCCCACGGTTGTACTGTCAACGTCGACAACTACGGCAATCTCGTGATCGACGTCGGCTGAGGTTGGCCCAAATGGACCTGCATCTGGCGACTTCGGGCATTACGTGGCAACTCGTGGTCTTCTGCGGGCTTTCCCTTTCTGTGGGCTGGGGGATCCGCGGCAACTTCGGCCACGAGTACGGCGCGGCCATACCGGGCGCGCTGGCGGCAATCGCCGCGGTGCTGGTATCAGGGCGCCCCGACTGGCTGGCCCATGTTCACTACTTTGCGATGTTCGGCGCGCTCGGCTGGTCCTTCGGCGGAAGCATGTCCTACATGGGCGTGGTCGGTTACACGCACTCCGGCCACCCGCCCTCCGTGCTTTACGGATTCGCCAACCTGTTCGTCATCGGCTTTCTATGGGCGTTCATGGGCGGCGCAGGGACCGCGCTTCCGGCATTGCTCACCGGAGACAGACTTACACTTTTCTTTGCGCCGCTGGCCGCGATCTTCTCGGGATGGGCGATTCAGTCGATTCTGGTCGACCTGGTATTCTCAGGTACGGGAAAGTCCGGCAGAGCCAGCCTCACCTGGTACGATACCGACTGGCTGGCGACGCTTGTGGCGATGGCCGCCGGGTTGATCGTCGCAGCCGTTCGCGGAGGTTTCGATATCGCCACGTCCCTTGTACTTCACCTTACAGTGGGATGGTACGTACCCTTTCTTCTGCTCGTCGTTTGCTTCAAGCTCCGGATGACGCCTCCACGGGGCGATAACTGGGCCGGTTGCGTCGGCCTTGCCTTCGGGCTGCTGATCTTCTGCTGGCGTTACGACCTGAACGGTCTTGCCCTTGCCTCGCTGATCACGGGGTTCATCGGAGGTGTCGGCTTCAGCCTGGGTCAGTTCCTGAAACTGCTGAATATCCGTACCGGATTGCAGACGAACTGGCACAGTGTCATGGAACAGACCCAGGGCCTCTTCCACGGCATTGCCATTGCCGTCTCGATGGGTCTGCTATCGGTTATTGCGCCCCCGAATTCCGATGCGTACCCCATGCCGGCGTGGACGGGAATGTTCGCGACGGGTTTCGTTCTGATCGGCCTGACGTACCTGAACCACCGAAAAGCATCCGGAAACTGGGTCGATAAAGTGGACGCCCTGCCGGAGAGACCCTACGGACTTTCCGTAGCGGGCTGGTTTGTGCGGTCCAGGGGCTGGATCGGGTGGATTGAACTGATCTACATCGCCATCGGCATCGCCGTTTTCTGGCTGATGCAGATGCACCGCTCGCAGTCCCTTGCATTCATTCCGGATCCCTGGCTGGGCAAGGGCCAGCTTCTCTACCTGGTCTTTCTGTGGTGGGTCGTCAATTTCAACTTCGCCCTGAAGATCGTTGAATTCAGTCCCCGGCGCCTGGTAACCGAGGGTCTGATTACGTTCAACGCCATCGTCTGCACCGTCCTGGCCGCTTCCATAACGCTTGCCGATCCCGCATATGGTCCCACGGTGCCGCAGGCAGGCGCCCGTGTCGATTGGATCCGGAACACGATCCTCATCGGGCTGGCCGCAGCGACCGTCTTCACATTGTGCCATTGGGGGTTCACCCACGCACTGTTCGGCCGACGCCATATCCCGTTCGCCTTCCGTCACATCCGCTTTGGGCCGGAGGCCACGACCCAGGAGGAAGTGACGGAGTCGGGAAAGCCCTGGAAATGAGCGCAGCGGCTCGAATTCGAGCCGGCACGGCCACGAACGCATATCTGGTTGACGATCCACGCCGGGCATCCTGACGACGGATCTCCATCCCTCCCGGACATCCAGGCTTCCCCAAAAACGTCTCTGCACAAGGAATCGTTTCCGTGAAGATGGTCGTCACAGAGGGCGTCTATTCGAAAGACAGTTACGAACCCAACCTCTGCACCCTGGGCGACGGAGAACTCTGCTGGACCGCCTGGGCGGCCTACGGCGCCGCGGGGTCGAGGGCATTCGTCCGGAAATTCGTCGGTGAAACCGGCTGTTCGATAGAGCCGCTGTCACCCAACAACACCATGCAGACGCGCCCGATCTGCATCCCGAACGGCGACGAGGCGGTGTTCGTCTGGCTGGAAAAGACCGGCCGCCAGTACGCGTTCCGGACCCGCGGAAGTGACGGGGACGGATTCACTTCCTGCCGTGAGCGGCACGTCCTGCCTGCGTCGGCGAAGGTCTGGGAGCCGCAGGCCCTTCTCGACGAAAGCGGCGTCCTCTGGATTTGCTGGGCCCAGTCCGAAAAGGGAGAGAGCCGCATCCGGATCCTGAGGACGCTTCCGGATGGGACGACCACAACCTGGTCGGCCGGAAAGGGGAGCCGGTACAACTATCGGCCCAGGATGGTCGAATGGGGAGCGGAAGGCGTCTATATTGTCTGGGACAGCTACGTCGACCACACCTACGACGTCTATGGCTGCGCCGTTGGCCCGACGGGCCCTCGGAAAGCGGTCAGAATCAGTTGCGATCAGGGATGGGAAAACAGGTCCAGCCTCTGCAGGGACGCGGGAGGGGCGCTGTGGGCGGTGTGGGTGCGCGGCGTGGACGTCATGTACCGGCGCAGCACGCTCCAGCAGAAATACTCGCTGCGGGGTGCCCGGCTGGACGGCGGGGCGTGGGAACCGCTGACGGGACCCGACGGCGGGGCGGACATTGCGCCGCTGCACTACGGACTCCTGACCGAATTCCCAAAACCGCCCAATCTGGGGCACATGGGAAGGCGCCTCTTCCCCGTCCTCAAGGCGGCCGAATCCGGCGGCGTCTGGCTCTTCTACGAGGTCAAGGCCGACAGTGAGCAGGGAACGCTTACTTCAACGGGTCGCCTGTTCGGCCACCACTGCAGGAACGGCGACTGGTCGGAACCTCTCTGCGTGGCGGAAGGAGACGTCTTCTACGAGCTTCCCCACAACGACGAGGTCGGGAACGTGGTTCACCTCCTGTCGCAGGACATGATCACCGATGAGCGTTACCTGGAGACGGTCCGCCTCTCGACCGGTCTGTCCGCTATTCCCCCTGAATGCCGCCGCGTCGACCTGACCGAATGGAAGGAAGTCCGGTTGCCGTTTGACACCGCGCCCCCGGCCGCCCGGCCCCGGAACGAGTTGCCGGGTGGGGAAACCGGCAGATATCAGCTCTTCTGGGTGGATCTGCACTGCCACTCGTCGGCATCCATCGAGGTGGAGGGTGAGCCCGATGAACTGGGCCACTACGCGCGGGACAAGGCGCAGATCGACGGACTGACCATTTCCGACAACGACAGTTTCTGGAACCTGCCCACCCGCCGGAACGTGAGGCACCTGAAGGACTACGAGTGGGACTACGTCAAGGGCAACGCCATGGTCCTGAATGAACCCGGACGTTTCGCCCTGTTTCCCGGTTACGAAATGACGATCACCGACCGCGTCGACTCCGGGCGGGACCACCGATCCGTGATGTCGGACGACGACGAAATGGAAATGGACCTGCTCCACTTCAAGTACAAAGAGGCCCACTCGAAAGGCGAGCGGCATACCCACAAGGACACCCGGGAGTGCCTCGACTGGTTTAAAGAAAGGGGCTACCTGCCGCTCCCCCATCCCCACAACGGGAAGTGGAACCTCTACGACACGGACGTGGAGTGGGGCGTCGACGTGTGCGCCGCGTGGATGATCAACATCGACCTGTACGACGTCTACTTCAAATACCTGGACGCAGGCCACAAGTTCGCGTTCACCGGCAGCGGAGACAGCCACCACCGCAACCCGGGCCTGAGCGGCGCGCTCACCGGCATCTGGGCGGAACGCCTGGACCGCGCCGCGTTTCTGGACGCGATCAGGGCCAGGCGCTGTTACGCAACGGCCGGCCGGAAAATCCTGATCGAGTTCACGATCAACGATCGGATGATGGGCAGTTCGCTTGTCGTCCGGGACGACCCGGTGCTGAAGTGGCGCGTGCAGGGCGAAGCGGGCCGGGAATACATCCTGCGCGTCCACCGGGACGGGCGTCTGATGTACGACGAGAGGTTCGTCGGACGGACCCGGGGAGAGCGAAAGGAATTCCAGTTGCGCCGGTACCGCCCCGGAAGGCACTACTACCATCTCGAAGTCCTTTCGCCCGAAGCCATCCCCCAATATCCGGCCAACGTCGCGCACGCCCTGGGCGCCAAAGGATGGAGCACACCCATCTGGGTGGAGACAACGGAGTGACTCGGGCGATTGCCGATCCCCGGCCTGGGGAAGGGTGCAGCGGCCGAAACGCGAAAGACGACAAACGGGAAACGGCGGCCGTTGCCGGCCGCCGCTGAGAACTTGCTCGACTGTTCAGTACCTTATCTCGTCCAGTTCAAATAGAGATTAACCGCGGTAAAGTTGACGATCGCCCAGATCGTCAGCAACAATGCAAGTTCCGTCCAGACGGACATTCTCTCCGCTTCCGCAGCCCGCATCGCAAGGTGCACCACCCCGTAGGCCATCGGAATCAGCAGCAGGTTGTTTGCATTGGCGCCGATGAGTACCAGTGCCAGCGGGGTATCGGGGGTTGCAATGGTCACGCAAAGCCACAGAAACGGAAAGGCGACCTGCAACGCCCGCAGCAGCCGCAGCCGGACCGCTTCGCTGTCCAGGCCGGAGACGCCCGTCTGCCTCAGAAAATCCACGCTGATGCGCCCGGAGCTGGCCGTAAAGACGAGCAGCGTGGAAAACAGCGTGCAGAAAGCGCCGAACATGAACACGTTCTTGGTCCATGGTCCAATGCTTTGCGTGAATATCAGCGATACCTGCTCCACGACCTCCATGCCCTGGGGGACCACGTTCAGCTTCTTCAGAATGGAGGCGCCCAGCAGATAGTATGCGCAGGTAATCACCAAAGCGATTCCGGTGCAGACCAGCGCATCGGCTTTCAGCACCCGCATCCAACCCCGATAGCGCGCCCGCCACTCCGGCGTATCCTCCCGCGGTCCCACGTAATCCGCATACCCCTTCTCCCGCACCCAGTACGGATACATGAACAGCTCCACCGCCGTCGCGCCCACGGACCCCATCACGGCCATGGCGACGAACGCCCCGTCCGCGGGCAGGGCGAAGCGAAACCCCGACAATACCTCGGCGCCACTCACGGCGTAGGGCGTTGCCTGCATCGTCAGCACGGACCCGATGACCACCAGGCTGAAGCCCGCGACGAGTATTGTGATCATCCGCTCCAGGTCGGCGTACAGACCCCGGTACAGCAGTACCGAGATTGCCGCGAAAACCAGCATGGCCCAGACATTGTACGGGACGCCGGGGAACAGGGTCACCATCAGCCCAGCCACGGAACCCAGGATGCCGATCACGGCAATCATCACGGAGAAATAACCCAACACGCACAGCCAGGCCGCCCAGGAGGCCTTCGCCAGGCGCATCCCGGGCACACGGTCCAGCACCTGGATCGTCGTGTTGTTGTGAAGGACGCACTGCCGCCCGAGTTCCAGCTGGATGAAGAATTTGACCAGACAGGCCAGGATCACCCCCCAGAGGAAGACGAACCCCACCTCCGCCCCCATGCGCGTGGTCACCAGCAACTCGCCGGACCCGACCACCGAACCCGACACGACCACGCCCGGTCCGATATTCCGCAACAAGCCTCCGATGCCGCGCGGCGCCTCCCGAACCGGCCGCCTGGCTTCACTTTTCATTGACTTATCCCGTCAGATTCTCGATACCGCAAGGATGTCGTCGGCCGGGCGCCCACAAGGGGCGCCCCTACACGACCAAACATCCAGGAATTGAATACTCCGGGCTACGCGCCGACGTTGCATTTGCAGGGGCAACCCTTGTGGGCGCCCAAATGGCGGTGCGGAGATCGATGACTCCCAACGACAGCCACTAATAGACCGGCAGATAGCGCTCGCGTTCCCACTGGTCGACGTGCAGATGGTACTCCGCCCACTCTTCGCGTTTCACCTGCACGTAATAGTCCGCATATTCCGTGCCGAGCGCCTCCCGGAGCACGTCGTCGGACGCCAGGTGATCGGCCGCCTCCGCCAGGGTACCCGGGAGAAGGTCGATGCCCCTCGCTCTCAAATCGCTCTCGGACACCTCATACAAGTTGCCCTCGTTGCGTTCGCCGGGTTCCATGCGGTTTTCGATGCCGTCCAGCCCGGCCGCCAGCATTGCCGCGGTCGTCAGGTACGGATTCGCCGCCCCGTCGATCGCCCGGTTCTCGATCCGACCCGCGTCCGGAATTCGAACCATCTGCGTCCGGTTCGATCCGCCGTAGGTGATGCAGATCGGCGCCCAGGACGCGCCAGATCGAGGCGCGCCGCGCGTGAGGCGTTTGTAGCTGTTCACCAGCGGCGCGGACACGGCTGAAATCGCCTTCGCGTGGTTGAGGATGCCTGCCATGAACCAGTAAGCCTCCTTCGACAGGCCGTTTTCATCCCCGTCGTCGAGGAAAAGGTTGGTCCTGTTCTCCGGGTCCCACAGGCTCATGTGATAGTGCGCTCCGCTTCCCGTGAGATGAGAAAACGGCTTCGGCATGAAGGTCGCGTGGTACCCGAGCCGCTCCGCGTTCACCTTCACCATCCACCTGAAAAACGTCTGGCGATCGGCGGTCGTCAGCGCGTCGGAATAGGTCCAGTTGATTTCGAACTGGCAATTGGCGTCTTCGTGGTCGTTTGCATAGGGTTCCCATCCCAGCTCCTGCATATACCCGATCAGCGTGGTCATCACGTCCAGGTTGCGATGAAGGGTGACGAGATCGTAACAGGGCTTTTCGAGCGTGTCCATCGGATCGGCCAGCACATAGTTCCCCTGGTCGTCTTTTTTCAGGAGAATGAACTCCGCCTCCACGCCCAGATTCAGGCGATATCCCATCGCCTCCGCCTTCGCGAGCTGGCGCTGCAGGATCGTCCGCGGACAATACCCGAAAGGCTCCCCCTCAACCTGGATGTTGCCCGCAACCCACGCCGTATTCTTGCGCCACGGCAATACGGTCATCGAGTTGAAGTCCGGGATGTTCATCATATCGGAATCGTGCGGTCCCTGCCCCATATTGCCCGCCGCGAACCCCGCGAACCCCGCGCCCTCCGAGGCCATGTCGTCGAGGTGGGTCACAGGCACCACCTTCGCCTTGGGCATTCCGCTCATCTCCACGAATGAACACAGAAAGAAGTCGATTCCATTCGCGGCTACGAATTCTTTAACCTGGTCCAGCGTCATCGTCGGTTCTCCTCCTTATAGCAGCCCGTTGAAAAAGTCCATCCGGGCTGCGTCCGGCCCTTGCGGTCGAAAACCTGCGTTGCGCTCCCTCGCCGAATCGCAGGATGGGACTCGGTCGCGCGCCTTGTCTTCGACCACAATGGCTCGGCCTCGCCTGCAGAGCGACTTTATCAACGGACTGTTAGAGGTTCCTTCCCTCACGTTCAATCGCCGATACCAGCGAACCTGCTTCGGCCAGTTGCTTCGACTCGTCAGCATAGGTTGCATTCTCGTGTCTGATCTGCCAGATCGTGTACGCAAGCCACAGAATAATACAGACCACGAAGAGAGGAACCTCGTACCCGACAAAGGGATACATCGGGCCCACGTCGGCCGGATTCCCCGTCCACGTTTCAACCAAACCCGTTCTCATCTGCGTCCTCCTTTGAAGCAACCCGGAAACTGCAAAACACGCGAAGTAATGAGATAGCGAGACTACGAGAATACGAGACTACGAGATAACGAAGAGACGATAGACGAGAAAACCAGAGGACGAACGACGTATTCCCGCTCTTTCGTACATTCGTTCCCTCGTACATTCGCAGTTTCGCAAAGCCAGAAGACGAACAGACGAGAAACGAATGGACGAAACGTCCGTGGCTGGAATCAAACCAGGTTCCGCCTTCAGAACAATCCGACCGTGTTCCCGGCTTCATCGTAATCGATCGCTTCCGCGGAAGGCCTGCGCGGAAGCCCGGGCATTGTCATGACGTCTCCTGTATACACAACCACAAACCCGGCGCCGGCAGATACCCTGACGTCGCGAATGGGCACGTCGAAACCCCTCGGTCTGCCCTTCAAGCCCGGATCGGTCGAGAGCGAATACTGGGTCTTGGCCATACAGACCGGAAGCCTCCCGTAGCCCGCTTCCTCGAGCTTTGCGAACCGGGCCCTCAACCGTTTGTCCCCCATAATATCGTCGGCGCCGTAGACTTCGCGGGCAACGATCCTGGCCTTGTCCCACAGCCGAAGACCGTCGGGATAGAGAAGCTTGAAATCGCGGGGCGCCGTTTCCGCGGCTTCGACAACCGTCCCCGCAAGCGCCTCCGCGCCGACCCCTCCTTTTGCCCAGTGTTCCGAAGGAACGATCGGCAGATTCATATCGGCGCACGCGTCCTGTATCCGAGCGATCTCACCGGACGTATCGGAAAGAAACCGGTTCACGGCCACGACGGCGGGCAGGCCGAAACGCCGGATGTTTTCGATATGCTTCCTCAGGTTGACGAGCCCCTTTTCCAGCGCCGCCGGGTCGGCGTCCGACAGTCGCCTGAGCGAGACGCCGCCATGGTATTTCAGCCCGCGCACCGTCGCCACGAGCACCACCACATCGGGGCGGATACCTGCCTGCCGGCACTTGATGTTCAGGAACTTCTCCGCGCCCAGATCCGCGCCGAATCCGGCTTCGGTTACGGTATACTCGGACAGACGCATCGCCAGCTTCGTCGCGATCACCGAATTGCAACCATGCGCGATATTGGCGAACGGACCGCCGTGAACGATGGCCGGGTTGTTCTCCAGGGTCTGTACCAGATTCGGCTTCAGCGCGTCTCTCAACAGTACGGCCATCGCCCCGTGCACGTTGAGGTCCTCCGCCGTGACCGGTTCATTGGCCCGCGTAACCGCCACGACGATCCGACCCAGCCGCTCCCGGAGTTCGTCGAGCGACTCCGACAGGCAGAAAATCGCCATCACTTCGGACGCGACCGTGATCTCAAATCCGGATTCACGAGGATAGGAGTTCCCCGTACCTCCCAGACCGACGACGATTTCACGAAGCGCGCGGTCGTTCATGTCCATCACGCGCTTCCAGAGTACGCGCCGGGGGTCGATTTCCAGCCGGTTCCGGTGATGGATGTGGTTGTCGATCGCAGCGGACAGCAGATTGTGGGCGACCCCGATGGCATGGATATCGCCCGTAAAGTGCAGGTTGATGTCCTCCATCGGCGCCACCTGGGACATCCCGCCGCCGGCAGCCCCCCCCTTCATCCCGAAACAGGGTCCCAGGGAAGGCTCCCTGAGACAGATGGCGGTGCGCTTTCCCAGCCGGTTCAGCGCATCGCCCAGGCCCACGGTTGTGGTGGTTTTGCCCTCACCGGACGGCGTGGGATTGATCGCCGAGACCAGCACCAGCCTGCCGGTGGCATTGCCGGCAAGGCTGTCGCAAAAGTCCATCGAAACCTTGGCCTTATGCCTGCCGTAGACCTCCAGCTGGTCTTCCGGCACGCCCAGTGTCTGCGCGACCTGGCCTATATGGAGCAGGCGTGCTCGCCTCGCGATCTCGATGTCCGGCAACGGGTCGTGCTCGCGCATAAATCCTTTCTATCCGCCTGCCTGCGATTCGTCGATTTCCGCCTGAACGAGTTCGTCCGTATCCACCGTCTCGTTCTGAATGGTCACGTGATCCAGGCCCGCAAGTTCTATCCGACCCGGTATACGCAGAACGCCAAGCTTCTTGAGGATCGCGCCAACGACGTAACAGGGTAGAAAGCCCAGCACAAAAAACATAATGACAGCACCGAGCGTCTGTCCCCACGGCGTAATCGGAGCGTACTCGGGATTGGCTGCGGGATACCCCCAGAGTACGAATCCCGCGACAATCACCCCGATAACTCCGGCATATCCATGTACCGCCACGGCGCCCACCGCATCGTCGATCCTGAACCGCTTCTCGACCCAATTGTGCAACCTGTACATGCAGAACGTGCCGAATGCGCCGATGAGCAGCGCCTGCATCGGATGGTACAGGTCGTTGCCCGCAGACGCCGTGATGATGCCGGCAAGTCCGCCGGAAAAGGTCCAGTACGGATCACCCCCGGACACGAAATAGCCCATGATCAAACCGCCGGCGAGCGACATCAGAAAGTTGAACGTGATCGCGCTGAGCGTGGTGGGCGTCAGGTAAATCGTGGTGGCGGAAAAGAACGCCCTGGCGTCGGAGGCGTCGATGTCCATAATGGGCACGTTGCAGGCCGCGTAGAAACCCCAGAATCCCGTGTAAATCAGAAACAGACCGATGATCACAAGCCAGGTATTTTGCGGCGGGAAGTTCCTGGGAGAACCGTCGGACCTGAATCTGCCGATTCGAGGTCCCAGGTGATAGAGGATCGCCAGCGCGGACCCGCCGCTGATTGCATGGATGACGCCGGATGCGTACGCATCGTGATACCCCAGAATCTGCACCATCCAGCCGTCTGCGGACCAGCCCCACGCCGCGTCGATCACCCACGTGACCGACCCCACAAGCACCGCGAAGATCCAGAACGCGCCGGATCGGATGCGTTCGATGACCGCGCCCGATAGGATCGATCCCGCCGTCCATGAAAACAGCAGAAAGGCCGCCCAGAAGACGCCGTTCAGCCGCGCCCAGAGCGCCGTGTCGTCTCCTGTGAGACCCCCGCCGTGCGGTTTGCCTCCCATATGGGTCCCCATCAGCTCATTCCAGGGCGTCGCCCACGCGGCTTCGATCAGTCCGCCCGTGATCCCGGGTCCGTTCTGAACGGCAAAATAGATCCACCACCCGAAGAAATAGAACGTGATGGTGACCAGCGGAATCAGCATCGCGTTCTTCATGAGGGTATGCATCATATTCTTCCTCCTGGACACGCCGACTTCGTACAGACAGAAGCCGACGTGGATGAGGAACATGAGCACGATGCATATCCAGTAATAGAATTCCGTAAACACGACGGTCAATGCGCTGAGTTCGTTGTCCATATCTCCCCTCCGAATTAACCTTGATTCGTTATTTTTCCGGGAGGTTAATTCGTATATGTGTGAGTTAATAAAGGCGATTAAACTGCTGATTACCAGGATACACCAGGACACTGTACGTGAACGGAAAAAATGTCCTTCATGACGACCATTTCGGCCCGTTTTGAATGGTTTCGTCGCGGCGCCGCGTTGCGGCTTGGGCGGAATTGAGGTAAAACCTGAGGAAAGCGAGGCGCCCGCGTCACGCGTCCTTCAGACCCTGGATTCAGTCCCGTTCGACATCCGGCGATACTTCCCCTGGTAAAACAGGAGCGGACGACCTGGTCCGGCATCGCCCGCTACGATTTCACCAACAAAGATATCATGGTCGCCGGCACGGAGTACGTCGGCCAGCAGACATTCCACGTGGCCCAGCGCGTCCGTGAGGACGGGCGCGCCGGTCCGGCACGTCGTTGTGGCCACGTTTGAAAAGTCCTTGGGACCCGGTCTGGCGAACTGCGTTGAAACCGCTTCCTGATCCTCGCTGAGGATATTCAAGGCGAAATACCGGCTCTCCGTCAGATGCGCGTGCATTTGCGCCCCCCTGTCCACGGACACCATGACCAGCGGGGGCTCCAGCGAAAGCGAGGTCACGGCATTGGCCGTCATTCCCCTGTATTCGCCGCCGGAAACGGTAGTGACAACGGTTACGCCGGTTGCAAAACAACCCATGATCCGGCGTTGCTCCATCGGGTCGAAGGCCATTCCCATACCCTCTCAACAAGAGCGACGTCCGCCGCGAAGCTTCCAGCCCCGTTCATGCGGTTCCTCGACGGCCGGAGAAGCTGTTGTCTGCGATCAGGAACGAGGCCGCGATTTGCCCGGATCGTAAAACGGAAACCGCACCACCCGCGCGGGAATGCGCTTCTGATGGCCGTCCAGCCTTCCGACCTCGACCTCCACGCCGATCGCGGCGTACCCGGCCGCGATTCGGCAGAGCGCGATATTCTTTCCCAGAACGGGCGATCGTGTACCGCTGGTAATCACGCCCACCCGGCCGCGCCCCTGGTAGACGTCGTCACCGGTGGCGGCCGGTTCGTTTCCGGATACCTCCAGGCCAACCAGCACCCGTTGGGGGTGCGACCGCCTGTGAACCAGAGCTTCCTTGCCGATGAAATCGTCTTTCTTGCGTCCGAGCGGAACCGTGAAGCCGATTCCCGCTTCGAACGGGTCCGTCTGATCGTCGAACTCACAGCCCGCGAAAACCAGACCGGCCTCGATTCGCAGCATGTCCAGGGCCTCCAGCCCCAACGGCGTCAGGCCGTACCCGTGTCCCACTTCCCGGATGGCGTCCCAGACCGCCGGTGCATCGTTGGGATGGCACCAAACCTCGTAGCCCAGTTCCCCCGTGTACCCCGTCCGCGAGACGACAACCGCCGGCCCGCTCCCATCGGCGATTCGGCCCACCGTGAATCGGAACCAGCCCAATTCGGCCAGAGACGGGCGGGAAGGAGGGGTCCAGATGAGATTGCGAAGGAGTTCCCGGCTTCGGGGACCCTGGACGGCAAGATTGTGGAGCTGATCGGTCGAGTTTCTGACCCACACCCGCATCCCGAGTCGACCCGCCTGCTCGCGCAGCCACTCGCCCCCGTAGTCATCGCCGCAGATCCACCGGAAATTCTCGGGGCCCAGTCGGAACAGCGTGCCGTCGTCCAGCATGCCGCCGGTTTCGTAACACATCGCGGAATACGTCACCTGACCCGGCGAGAGCCTGCGAACGTCTCGCGTCAGCGTATGCTGCAGCAGCGCCTCGGCGTCCGGTCCCAGGACCTCGAACTTGCGCAGCGCGGACAAATCCATCACCGCCGCGGTTTCGCGGCAGGCGAAATATTCCTCGACGGCGCCGCTGCCGGTAAAGCACGAGGGCAGCCAGAACCCCCGATATTCCTCGAAATGGCGGGTCAGGGCGGACGTACGCGGGTGAAAGGCCGTCTCCCTCGTCAACCTGGGCTCGGCGTCTGCCGTCATCCGGTGAGCAATCCCTCTCGAAAACCGGTATCGTTCAGGGTAGACGCGGACCTGAATTTCCGTAGGCTCCCAGCCGTTGGCCGGATCGATATCGTCCGGGCACGCGGACGACAGACAGACCAGGTCCGTCAGCGCTTTCAAAAGAACGTAGTCGCCCGGACGAGACCATGGCTCGTCCATGAACAGGACGTTATTCCCGTCGATTCTCGTATTGTAGAAGAAATTCACCGCGGGCCAGCCGCGCCGGGGCTGTATGGTATACGGGTCCAGTGCCGCGTTGAAGTTGTCCGTACAGTTGACGTGACCCGGATAACCCATATCCTCGTAATATTTGGCGGTGCACGCAAGCGCAAACGTATCGTGCCGCCCTACCGTATCCCGAACTACCTCGACCAGCGGCTGCATATCCCGGTCGTAGAATTTCGAATAAAGGCCCGGACCGGGATAGGCGGCGCCCATGAGGGTCCGCGTGGTGGTCGCATCCAGGCCCCGCTCAACCCCGCGCTGCAGTTGCCTGGCGTCGAACGCCAGAAAATCCGAACACTGGCGGCCGGCAACGTCGATCACCTGGATGAATTCTCCGGCTTTGACCTCGTAGGCAAAGGCCGACGCCCTTTCGACGTCCAGATCCAGTCGCGTGTCTCCCAATGGCGCGGGCAGCGGCGGGCGTTCAGGCGTTTCCACATTTGAACGTCTGACCACGACTTCCAGGTCCGTCGGAGGATCCTGGGCATCCACGCTCATCGGTCCGCCCGGGGCCGCAATCACGCAAACGGCGTCCCGTTGCACGTCGAAACCGGCTTCGGCGCCGGCTTCCGTCTCTCCGCCGAAAACCTGCACCGCCCGCGCGCCTGCAACGTCGACGCCCCTGCGCCGCAGGGCCGCGTTGGCCGCCTGCGCGCTCTCGTCCCCGCGGCCGAGCGCCTCCGCGAAACCCTCCATCGCGCCATCAGCCCGGACCCCCAATCTGGAAGGATCGGCGCTGCCGTCAGGACCGAATATCCCAAGCTCGCAACGCTGGCGCCCCTCGACGTCCACCATCGCCAGCCGATCTCCCTGCAACAACTCCAGGGCGATCGCCCCACCGCCGGGCACCCGATAGCGCTCCCGGCCCGGCGTCCACCTCAGCAGTCCCGTTCCGTACATTTGGACGTCTACAGGCATCATCCCTCATCGGTTTCGGCCAGAAGCTCACGCCCGAGTTCCCTCTTGCTCTCGCCATCCATCTTCTTGAGTTCGTTCCTCAATAACCGCTCGTTTACGGACTGGTTCCAGTAGTCCAGTGAGTCGAACCCAAGCAACACGCTCTTGCCCACAAACTGGCGCAGGACCTCATTCGTGGGGCCCATCACCCACCCGGCCTTTCCGTCGCGCAGGTACCGTTCGATCCCCAGGTCGGGCTTGTACCCCGTCCCACCGCAGGCGTGGAGCATCTTGTCAGAAACGTTCGCCACGTTCTTCGCCGCGGTGAACTTCACCTGCCACATCCAGTGAAGCACGTCCGCCCTTGGCATACAGGCGAGGTCCTCATGAATCGACCAATCGCATTGATTCGTGACGTCGTCCATCGCCCGTGCCATCATGTAGACGAAGGACCGTGAGGTGTTCGTGTCGATAACGGCCTCGCCCACGTAATCCTGGATCGTCGGGTAATCTGCCACCCGCATGCCCACGTCCGCGTGCCGCCTCGCGGTGGTGTGCCGCCTGGCGATATCGATCATCCCCAGTGAGATTCCGTTCCAGCACGCGGATGAGCATAACAGGAAGAACGGATCCACCGTCTCGTCGTTGGAATTCGCCCCGTCGCCCACGGGGCCCACCAGCCTGTCTTCCGGCATCGTGACGTTGTCGACCTCCAGCGTGCCGGACTGGTTCCCGCGCAGACCCAGGCCGTCCCACAGCGACGGCTCCGACTTCACCTCCCCGGCCATGACGAGAAAACAGGACAGATTCGAGTAGTCGCCGTCGAAATCGGGACTCGTGGTCTGCACGATGTACCAGTCGGCGAAGCCCGCGGACGTCGTCCACGATGCCTTTTTGCGTACCTTCCAGCCGCCCTCCACCCGCTCTGCTCCCGAGGATATCGGATACCAGAAATGCGATCCCGTCTCGGGGTCCGAATAGGACAGCGTGCCCACCAGGACATCTTTGTCGAGGCGTTTCATCAGATCCTGAAGCGTCGGATTGTCGTGCGCCCGAAACATGGCGGCCGCCACGGCCCCGATGTGCATGGTATAGCACATCGCAGTACTTGCGCACCCGTAACGCGCGATCGTCTCCACCACCATCGCCGTACAGGTATGGTTTTCTCCCATGCCCCCCCATTCCCGTGGCACGTTCAGCCCAAGCAGGCCCAGCGAAGCCAGCGCCTCGAAGTTCTTCCGTGGAAACACGAGTTCGCGATCGCTCTCTACGGCGTTATCCCGCAGCGTGGTCCGGCAAAGCTCGATCAGCTTCTCCTGGAGCGCCTCCTGCTCCTGCGTCAATACCCACTGGGGGTCCCAGTCGTAGTCCAGGCCCCAGAACGCATCCGGACCCCACATCTTCGATTTGCTCATAACGCCTCCAGACTCCTGGTTTCTCGGGATCGCGGCTCGACCCTGCGCTACCCGCGCGCGCCGCCGTCGTCCTCAAGGTTCATTCCGTACGCGTGGCCAAGTTCCACGACGGGATGCTTTTCGGACATCTGAAACTTGACAAGCAGTTCGCGCGCAATCATGTCGCGCTCCTGCTGGTTGTCGGGCAGCGCCATATCTTCGGGAACCAGCACCCAGCCGTTGATATTCCGGTCGAATACCGCGGGCTTTCCGTCTTCGTACCCCATATGTACATCTTCCAGCCAGTTGAGGTCCCGCCATCCCATCGCCTCCATATACCTCTTCAGGAAGGGCGTCAGCAGCGTATAGTCCGGCGGGAGGTTCACATCGTACCGATACCCGATGTGCTGACCGATTTCCTTTTCGCGGTCCGAGTCGAGCCCCGTGGACTTCAGGTAGTAGTTCACGTCTTTGGCTTCTGCCATCGGATTCTCCTGGTGCGGCGCCCTGTCCCGGAATGGCGAGCGCGGAACCGGCGGGGTGCGTTGTGGTCCTTCTTCCTTCTTCCTTTTTTCAGAACCTGTTCATCTCCGGATGGCCCACGGTATGGCGGGTGCCCGCAAGCGGAACCTCCGCCATGGCGGACGCTTCCATGGTCAGCGCGGCAAGGTCCTCCGGCTCCAGGGAGTGGACGTCGGTTTTGCCGCAGGCCCTGGCGAACATCTGGCACTCGATGGCAAGGGTATGAAGGAAATTGTATACCCGTTCGGCCGCCTCATCCGGGTCCAGTCGGCTGCGAAGCACAGGATCCTGGGTGGCCACGCCCACGGGACACAGCCCGGTATGGCAATGGTAGCAGGTACCCGCGGGAACGCCGACCGTTCCCTCGTAATCGGCCTCCGGGATATCCTTGTTGCAGTTGAGCGCCACCATCGCCGCGGTGCCGATGGCTACCGCGTCGGCGCCAAGCGCGAGCGCTTTGGCAACGTCGGCCCCGTTGCGTATCCCTCCCGCATAGACCAGCGTAATCTCCCCGGTCTTTCCCACGTCGTCCAGCGCCTTTCTGGCCTGCCTGATGGCCGCGATCCCCGGCACGCCCGTCTCCTCGGTGGCCAGGTGGGGTCCCGCCCCCGTCGAGCCTTCCATCCCGTCCATATAGATGCTGTCGGGGCCGGTCTTGGCCGCCATCCTCACATCGTCATAGACCCGCGCCGCGCCGAGCTTCAACTGGATGGGTATCTGCCAGTTGGTCGCTTCGCGGATCTCCTCGATCTTCAGGGCCAGATCGTCGGGGCCCAGCCAGTCCGGGTGCCTGGCCGGCGAACGCTGATCGATCCCCGCCGGCAATGAACGCATTTCGGCAACCTGGTCGGTCACCTTCTGGCCCATCAGGTGCCCGCCGAGGCCCACCTTGCATCCCTGACCGATGAAGAACTCGACACCGTCGGCCAGTCGCATGTGGTGCGGATTGAATCCGTAACGGGACTGAATGCACTGGTACAGCCACTTCTCCGAATACCGCCGCTCGTCGGGCAGCATTCCACCCTCTCCTGAACAGGTCGCCGTGCCCGCCATCGTGGCCCCTCTGGCCAGAGCCACCTTCGCCTCGTAGGACAACGCCCCAAAGCTCATTCCCGTTATGTATATGGGAATATCCAGCGCCAGGGGCCGTTCCGCCATGGGCCCGAGCACCGTCCTCGTTTCGCATTTTTCACGGTATCCCTCGATAACGAACCGGGTAAGCGTGCCCGGCAGAAACGTCAGGTCGTCCCACGATGGGATCTTCTTGAAAAGCGCCATACCGCGCATGCGGTACCGGCCCAGATTCGCCTTGATGTGTATATCGTCGATCACGTGAGGCGGAAACATGAAATTCTTGCCCAGAACCTGCGGATTCCGATCGGTCCCCGCATTGCCATTGTCCGAACGTGGTTCCATATGGTATCGCTCCTGCTGTTCAAACGGCCTTCTGCGTGACGTAGAGTCCCCGACCCGGCATCAGACCGCTTTCGTCGTACCTCGGCGCCAGACCTGCAAGCGCCATAATCTCGAGAAATCTCTCCCTGTCGAACAGGGCCATCTCGTGGGTGTCGCGAAAGTACCGTGTGCCTTTCTTCGTTGAAAGGAGAAAATGAAAATCGAGGACGGCCAGGTTTCCGCGGCGTCGACTCACGTTGTGTCTGGAGATCTTTACACCTTCGGCTTCAAGCGTGCCTCCGTGGATCGATCCTGCAACGAACGTCTCTTTCGTGAAAAAAGGCTCGATAATCAGAATGCCGCCGGGTTTCAGATGTCTCGCAAAACAGGCGATCGTCCGTTTCAGGTTCCGGTACGTCCTTACGTAGGCAATTGAACTGAACAGACAGATGACCGCGTCAAAGCGACGATTGAGATCGAAGGACGTCATGTCCCGGGACAGAAATCTGACACCGGGTATTTTTCTGCGGGCCTCCTTCAACATTTCGCGATTCAGATCGACACCGGTTACATCGTAGTGGTCCCGCAGAAACCGGGCATGCCCCCCGGTCCCGCACGCGACGTCCAGCAGGGCATTGCCGGACGTCATTCGATGCGCCTGGATCAATTGATGAACCCGCTCCGACTCGGTCCGATAGTCCTTCCACTGATACAATACGTCATAGTACGGCGCCAGTTCGGCCCACATCTTTTCGGTTTCATTCGGCGCCAACCCGGCCTCCCGCATGTGACGTTTCCACGCTGTACAGCCGCTAACAGCCCGTTGAAAAAGTCCATCCGGGCTGCCTGCCTGCGAAGACTTCACTCGCAGGCCTGCAGAGCGACTTTATCAACGGACTGCTAACGGGCGAAAAAGTGATAGGTGGCGCCCACGTGGAGCTGGTAGTCGGAGGTCAGCTGGCTTTCGTTCACGTTCTGATACACGGGAAGCGGCAGCCTGGCCTCCAGGCTCAGATTCTCCGTTGCCCGTACACCCAGCTTCGGCGCGAGATACAGCCACGTACCGCCACGTTTTCGGGCAATCTTTCCATATTGGAAATAATCGCGGTCCGTGTAGACGTGGTTCAGGCTGAGACCGGCAATTATCTTCTCCCCGTGCATGTAATCCATGGAAAAGATGCCCTGAAACTCATTTCCGTATTTGTATCCGTACACGTTCTCGCGGGAAATAATGCGTGTGAAGAGCATACCGGAGAAAAACAGGCTGTCGAACGCGCGGGACAGACTGACGGAGAAAATGGGGTCCATGCTTCCGGAACCCACCTGCAACAGGTCGGCGAACCGGCTGCCGTACTCATCGACCGCGTGAGTCGAACCGTTGGCCAACTTGACACCTGCCGAAAAGAGCAATCCGGGCAGTGCGTCGGGCAGTGGCGGCGCAAAATTCAACATCAGAACGACGTCGCCCAGACCGGCGGCGTGCCGGACGTACTTTCCGCCCTGATACTGGTTGTCGTACTGACCGGGTAGCAGAATCTTGTCGTTGGTAATGGAACGAAACGGAAGCACGACGGCGGCGCCGAACCATTCCGTGACCCCGTAACTGGCGAATACGGACACCGTTGACATGCTGGTCACTTCCTGGTTGATGTTGGGGATCGGCCCGGTACCGTACATCGCATCGCCCAGGTACTCGTACTCGTAGTTCGCGCTCACGACGAAAAGGTCCTTCGTGATCAGACTGCCCTGAAGCATTCTCCCGCCCGGGAGTACGGGACGACGTCAGCTTACGCCAGGCTGCGCCAGGGCAGGTTCGTAACCGTAAAACAGGTGGCTGATCAGAATCAACGGGAGAACCTTGAAAACTCGTTTCATCTTCCACACTCCTCGAGCATTGTGGTTTTCGTTCAGTCGACCGCTACCCTTTCAATGCCTTTTCCAGGATCTTTCTGTACTTCCGAAAGGAGCCGTAACCCGAAAAAAGGACCTCCCCGCGGGCATTGACGATCACAACCGTGGGCGTCAACCGGGTCTCGAAGGCTTCGAATACCCGGCCATCCGAATCGATGTAGCTGTGCAGCGTCTGCTTCCTGTCCGCGAAGAAGGTCTGAATCTCCTCCGCGCTGTTCTTCCACGCAATGCCGAAAACCTGGATCCGGTCGCCGAATTTATCCCTCAACTTGAAGACATTCTTCAAGTCCTTCTTGCACGTCTTGCACCAGGTTGCCCAAAGATAGACGAAGGATGGCTTGTCTTCGCACACATCGGCAAGATTCAGCGTGTCTCCTTCCAGCGTGACAACCTGCACGCGTGGCAGGGGAACGGGTTCCTTATCCCCGGCGGCCGCGATATCCGGAAAACAACAGAACAGACTCGCAGCCAGCAGGATGCCTGCAAATCCAAGCCGTCTCATTCCGCCCATTTGCTCACCCCTGAAGGTACGGTATCAGATCCCGATCGCCATGACTCCCGCTCACCGGCGGGAAGATCATCGTACGGCGATGTGCTTGTACACCACGCGGATCCGATGGTTGAACGTATCGGCGATGTACAGATTCTCTTCCCGGTCGAGCGCGACGCCATAGGGGCTCCTGAGTTTTCCCCATCTCGGGTGGTCGCTGTCGCCCTTGAATCCCGGCTCCCCGCACCGGCCGGCAAGCGTGGTGATTGTCCCCTCTGTATCCACCTTCCGGATACAATGGTTGCCGGTATCGGCAATATACAGATTCCCCTCCGCGTCGACGGCCACGTCGCTGGGCCGCGAAAGGCTGGCCTGGGTTGCCGGACCGCCGTCCCCGGAATACGTACCGGCGGTTGCACCGATACTGCCCCCGCCGGCCACCGTGCCGATCCTGCCGGCGGTATCCACCTTGCGTATCCGGTTGTTGAACGTATCGGCGATATACAGGTTGCCCCGGCTATCCATCGCAATCCGGCCGCCGGGCTGTGCGGCGTCACCCGTGGGCGCATACAGGTCGGCCAGGGTCGCAGGACCGCCGTCCCCGGCAAACCCCTCCCGTCCGGTGCCCGCAACGGTGGAGATGATGCCGTTCAGATCGACCAATCGAATGCGGAGGTTGCCCTGATCGGAGATATACATGCGACCGGACGGATCGAAGACTGTGGAACTCGGCAGATTCAACGAGGCGTCCAGAGCGGGGCCGCCATCGCCGCTGAACCCCCGATCGCCCGTGCCGGCAATGGTCCCGATCCGGCGCGTGGAAAAGTCGTATCGAAGGATCCTCGAATTCTGCCAGGCCGACAGGATCAACCGCCCCTGCGGATCGAACGAAATGTGTGCCGGATGATCGACGCCTGTTTCCAGCGCGGGACCCGTAAGCGCCTGGCCCGGTTCGCCGTTGCCGATCAGGGGGCGGACGGTTCCGTTGTCGATCACGACAACGCGATTGTTGTTCCAGTCCAGAATGTACGTCCGGCCCTCGGGGCCGACGGCCACGTCCTGGGGGAAATACAATTCCGTGTCCAGGGGGCCGTTTCCGGTGGCGCTCCTGCCGGGATCTCCGGTGCCGGCAACGGTGATCATGATCCCATACGGCAACCCGGGGTACTCTTCGTACAGATCGTCGTCCACGGTCGGCGGTGTCTTCCCACATGCCGCCGCGACCACGGCCGCAAAGACGGCAAACGCGAGCCGGACCCAAACCTGATTCAGTCGTTTCATCCTGGTAAAAATAGGAACAAGCCCGCCGCGATTCAACCCAGAAATTGTCCCGGATAACGGAAAGCATCGCTGACAGTCCGTTGCCATCAACCCTCCGCAAACGTCTGATAATGCGCCAGGGGCTGGGACATTTCCTCATCGATCTCTGTCAACGCCAACCGCATCCGGACCGTGCGACGGCTGCCGGGTACGAGGTCGTCGCCGAACAACGAGAAATCGAACGCGCTGTAATCCGTCATTCGATCGGCTTCGTCGTCCACGTGGTAGCGCGTGCTGATCGCATAGCAGTCCGCCTCCGTCGACATCAGCACAACGCCCAGACGATTCCCGACGTCGGTCAGGAACGAGAACGGATAGCCGTAGTACCGGACCGGGCACATCTGCACGGTGGGTGAATTGTTCTCACTGCGGTTCCACCGCCCGTCGACGCAGCGCCTCGCGGCGTGCGGGTCCCGCGGAAACACGATGACGGTCCCTCGAAAGACGTCATTCACCATCGGCACAACCCGTTCGGGAGCCTCGCTTGCCCGGCCGTAACGGCTTCCGTGCAGATAGACGTGGGGCCGCAGCGTCTTGTCGAAATAGTTGGACAGGAAGAGCTCATATCCCGCATACGTCCCCTCGCACGCTACCGTCACCGCCAGGTCGATGCAATTCGGCTCGACCACCTCGTAGCGGGCCGTCAACGCGCCCTGATGGGTTTCAGTGGCGGACCAGTGTATTTCGATAACGTTGTCCCGGACGTCGACGGTCCGGTCCATCAGACGGGGTTGATCCAGACCCTGGTGCACCGCGAACAGCCGGAACAGGTTCAATGCCGAAAATTGCGGGTGGACCACCTGCCTGCCGGTGACTTTGTCCGTAAGCGTCCACACCCCGTGATAGTTTCCCGACGCGCGGATTTCGCCGGTCATCGCCTCCGTTTCGAAATGATACGCGTCGGCAGCCGGACGATATACGAGTTCGGCCATCTCCTGTCCTCCCTGTTACCCCACTATTCAGCGACGATCTCTTCGATTCGTTCTTCAATCGCACCGGTCAGGATTTCCAGGCAGCCGGGCGCGAGACTCGACGGTTCCTCCTGGTAGAGACCCCTGCCGTACGCCTCTTTCCGCAGCAGGTAAGCGACCTGTACATTGCCCGCCAGAGGAGATACCAGAATCGCGAGCCGGGGAAATCGTCGTCGCAACGCCACCTGAAGATCGCTGTAGGGCTCCCCGCCGCACGTCACCCAGATCGCGTCTCCCATACGGCATACGGAGAATCGATACGGATATGTCTCGCCCGGCGGCAGATTCGCGATCCGCGCCAGCCATCGCCTGGCCCGCTCCGCCCGGGCGCCGCATAATCGCGCCTCCGCCGCGTCTCCGGCCGCATCGGCCGCCCGTTCGGCTTCCGACCACCGCGCCAGTTCATCCTGGAGCGATTCCGGGTCCCGGCGTTCTTTCATCGGCAGATCCACCGAATACACGCCGCGGGCGAAGGCGGCAACCTCGTGCAATCGCTCCCGTCCGAATGCCGCGTGCGCCCACGTACCAATCGTGGCGCCCGAGATCACAGGACCCCGGTATTCGAAATCCGTGCCCGGCGGTCCCATCGACATCAGAACGGAAAGCGCCGCAAACCCAAGCTGGCGTCCGTTCCTGTCTGCGACGTCGAGGTCCCCCACGAATCCGTCTTTCGGACCCAGATCCCCGCACGGCGCCAGCACGAACGTGCAGGGCGCCCCGGTCACCCGCTCCACCTCTTCCCGCATCGCGCCCACGTAATCCGGGCTGATCAGCGTATTTTCCCAGGCAAGCGTGGTCGGGTGGCATCCGTAATTCACCACCGTCGCCACGGTCCTGCCGTCTCCTTCAGCAAGACGACCCACCAGCAGGGCATCGTCGCCGTTGCCTTCGGGATTGTACCCGCAGACGTATCCTTCGAACGCCTCATCCCGGTAATCCCTGTCGGCCGCCATGCCGCAATGACCCGAGGCGTAGGTGATCAGCACCTCCCGCATTCCCGATATCGCCTCGCCGCATGCCTCCGCCAGCTTATCTTCCACGTCCTTCAGAAACGGCTCGATCAGCTCGCCACCGGGCATGCCGAAACGATCCGGCGCGTACCATCCGGAGGCGTGGGTGTGGGAGAACGTCACGTCCACCTGGTCCCGACCGACCCCCGCGGCGGCGCCGAGCGCCTTCACAAGAGCAGCATACTGTTTCGCGACCAGACCGACGAGGTCCAGATGCGCCCGAACCAGCCGAATCTCCTCCGGCGCGTCCACTGATTCAAAAACCAGCACGTCTCCAAGAATCGGGCGATGAACGCCCGTGGCCCTGTCGTGCCTGGCCGCGCCCCACATGCGGTGATAGATTCCCACCGGCGGCGTCATGTCCACGCGCGCGAAGCCGAAACGCACGCGGGAAGTCGGCGCACGCTCTTTTCCCCGAACCATAGGTACCTTCTCCTCAGCAACAATGCCGGATGCAGATCTGTCCCCAACCTGCGCAAGGGTCCACGTTCGAACCGTCGCCGTCTTCGGCCGCTATCGCAACTGATACGCGATCGCGTAGGCCGTCTTGTGCTGGCCCGAACGGTTTACCTCGGAACGATGCCAGGTGTAATTCGAGAAGAACGCGGCGTCTCCAGGCTGCATCGGCAGCACGACCTCATCGGACAGGTCCGAATCTTCCGTTGGAATCCGCCATCGGGTAAATGCTTCTCCTGTACGCGCGGCGTAATAGTTGGGCTCATCGAAGTACTTCTCGTGAGGCGCCAGCGTCCAATCCCTCTGGGTCTCCGGAAGGATGCCCAGCGCGCTGGCGTCCAACCCGACTTCGTCCAGCGCGATCCAGGCGTTGCACCCGCGTCCCGGCTCGATTTTCCAGTAGTAGGAGTCCTGGTGATAGAACGACTGGCCGTCGATCGCCCGGTTCTTGATCAGCGCCTGATCCGTAAAACGCTTCACCGGGCCGCCCAGGAGTTGGGCCATCGCTCCCTGCAGATTGGCGTGGTCCGCAATGTCCCGGAAGACGGCCTCCTGTCTGGCCGGCCTCTGGACGCCGATCGGTACGAATCCACCCCTTTTGTTGCGGTGCTTCCCGGGGTCCAGGACCTGAAAATGCAGGTCCGGCCAGTCATGCTCTCCTTCCAGAATCTCCAGAAGCCGCTTCCGCGCCGCGGCCGCCTCGGCTGTAGATATCAGCCCTTCCACCGTTGTATATCCATCTTGCCTGTACTGCCGCAGCTTCGACTCATCCAGCTTCATGGGTCGCTCTCCCGATTTTCCCGCAGGTACACCTGGCTGTGAAGATCCATACGACCTGAGGACCCGATCCGTCAGATCCGCATCGGAAATCCCGGCTATCCCTCGCTCTCGAGCCTCCCAACCGCATACCCCATCCCTGTCGCGCCAAACCGGTTTCCCGTATACCAGCAACGGTATTCCTCGCCACACCTGACGACACTCGCGTAGCAACGCTGCCTGTCGTCGAACGCTCCCGGCCTGCCCACACCAAACTCCCCGTCGGGCCCGCTTTCGCACCAGCGCCAGTCCATGCCGTCGGGTCCGACCAGACTCCTCATCCGATAGGCCGTGCCGAACGTGTTCACCCACATCCGGTAGCCGCCGGGTTCCCGCAGGATGAAGGGCTTCGAACAGATGTACTCGTAGGGCTCGGTCTCGAAACCCCTCGGTGCGACCATCAGACCATTCTGCGGTTTGGTCCATACCAACCCGTCCTGCGACGCCGCACAGGCAACGCCGATGCGGGGAATGACGTCTCCGTGGCCCGTGACAGCGCCTTCGGGACGGGTGAAATAGGACCCGATAGACGTATAGTACATATGATAGAGGTCATTGAACCGTAAGACACACACGCTTCCGGTTCCCTCCCGGTCCCAGTCCCGGTCCAGCGGCAGAATCGGTTCCCGTTTCGGATAGCGGAACCGGTACCCGCCGTCTTCGCTGACTGCCACGCCCGTGGTATTGGGAAGTTTGCCGTCCGCCCTGGGTTTTCCCCATCCGCAGAAATACAGGAGCCAGGGGCCGTCGTCCCTCGGGACCACAAACGGAAAACCCGGCCCTTCGTCGTTATACGCCGTGTCCGGCTGCCGGCTGAGCGCCACGCCCACGGGCTTCCAGTCGTTGGGCTCGTCCACCGGGCTTTCGGCAATCAGAATGCGGTGAAACCCGTTCGTTCCGGTTCCCCAGTAATACATCCGGTACCGGTCCCAGATCTGCAGGACGTGGGCAGCGCCGGCGCGGCGGCTATCCATATCCGCGTGCAATTGACCCGGAGCGATCACCGGGTTTTCATCGCTGAACCTCCAGTGAATCGGTCCTGAAATCGAGTTTCGACCCATGGAATTCCTCACTTCCCGTTCCACGAAGGTGGCGATGTTCAGGCCTCGCGCCGCAACACCCGTCCGTATCGCTGTCCCGAAAGGACGCCGTCCCGCACCGCAACACCGCCGTTTACCAGCACGTGACGCATGCCCGCTGCCGTCCGGTTCGGCTGGAACGTGGTTCCCCGCTCGGCGAACACCTTCGGATCGAAAACGGCCAGGTCCGCATGCGCCCCATTGCGGATCACGCCGCGTTCGGACAACCCCAGCCGGGAAGCCGGCAGAGACGTCAGCCTGCGCACGGCTTCCTGCGGGGGGAACAGCTTCCGGTCCCGGACGAAATGACGAAAGAACCAGGATGCCCAGGTATAGGCGCCGTGGAACGTATCGTCCTTCAACGGCCCGTCCGTTGCGAGCGCGGTCGCGTCCGAGCCGACCATACAGAACGGGTGTTCGAATGCCGGCCGGACGTCCGACTCGCGATAGCTGAACGCGATTACCATCATCTCGTGCAGCCGGTCGGACGCTGCAATCAGCATGTCGCAGATGACGTCATAGACGTTTCCGGTTCCGGCAGCGGCAAGATCTGCAATACTCTTCCCGGCGAGCTCGGGCTGCGCGGGCGAGTGAAAGACGACGATCCGCTCCCAGTCTCCCTGCGCCAGAGAGGTAACGATACTCTCGCCGTCTTCCATTTCGCGACGCACGGATGGATCGCGCAGCCGACCCGCGATTTCCTTTGAACTTCCCTCCATCACCCAAAGCGGCAGCGCCGCGCTCAGATTGGTTGTGCCGAAGAGTCGCGTGTGCATATCGAAATGCACGTCCAGCCCGCCGCCGCGAGCCCCGTCCACCTGTTCGAGCGCCCGATCGACGGCCCGTCCGCCGTCGTCGGCCAGCCTGGCAACGGAAGAAATATGCGAGATCTGCAGAGGCGCACCGGCCATTTCAGCCGTACGGATCGACTCGGCGATGGCCTCCTCCGCCTCGCCCGGACGGTTTCGGGTATGTGTCGTGTAGATTCCGCCGTATTCCGCGGCAATCGCACAGAGCCCGGAAATCTCGTCCTCGGGGCAATCCCGTTCCGGACCGTATTCCAGGCCCGTGGAATACCCCACGGCCCCTTCTTCCATCCCCTGCGCCAGGAGGCGTTTCATCTTACCCAGTTCGTCCGGCGTGGACGGACGGTCCAGCGCGTCGCAGACAGCCAGCCTCAGGTTGCCGTTCGGCACCAGGGTCATTACATTTACAGCCGGGCGCCGGTCCTCCAGGCGATCCAGGTACTCGCCCACGGTGCGCCAGTCGATCTCATACCCGGATCTGCATCCATATATGTTCGCCCGCGTTCGCTCCGGATCGCCTATCGGTGCGCTTCCGTGCCCGCAGTTGCCCACCACCTCCAGCGTCACGCCCTGCGTGATCGAGCTCACCGCCCGGGGGTCGATCATCAGGGTGAAATCGGAATGACTGTGGATATCGATAAATCCCGGCGTTACGTAGCAACCGGACGCATCCACACACGGCACGCCCTCGGGCTGCGAGAACCGGCCGACGCCGACGATCCGCCCGTCCGCCACGGCCACGTCGCCGGGGACGGGAGCGGCGCCGGTTCCGTCGACCACGGTTCCGCCGGAAATGACCAGGTCCATTATCCTTCACCCTGAATGCAGGGACAAGGCGATCAGCCTGAATCTAACAGAAAACGGCCTCGCCACGTTTCCCTGTTACGAGACCGCATCTCATACCGAACGGACCGCCTGGGGACCTATTTTGTACGGGAATTACGCGCCAGCGCGCCGGCTTCCAGGAGGAGATCGACGACGTACGTATGTCCGTTTTCGTAAGAGAAATCCCGCACCGCGAGGCGTTTAATTGTTCGAGACATCGATCACGTTCTCAGGTGACGATGGAAGTTCGCGTTTCAGAGTCGACGGGGTCATCCCGGCGCCCGATTCCAGGAGGAAGTCGATGATTTCCTTATGTCCGTTCAGGTAAGCGAAGTCCAGCGCCGTGCTGCCTCCGATCGTCCAGGATGGAAGGTCGGAATCGACAACATCGTAATATAAGACGCGGCCATGCTCCGGACCGTAGTAACTGCCACCTTGTTTGCCGTCTTCACGTCTGATATCTTCCGGCTGCGCGCCGGTATAACCCGCGAGTATCCCGTCGTAGTCCCTGTATGACGGCATTCCGGAGGTTACGACTTCGCCGCCGCTTGTGGCGAACAGGGCGGAGCCGCCTTCAACAAGCGCCTTGACCACGTCCAGGTGGCCGGCCTCGGCGGCAAGCATCAACGCGGTCTTTCCGTCTCTCAACACCCAGTACGCCGAACCGCGGGTCCGCTGCGCCATGAACCTGGACTGGGGCCCCGAACTGTCGGGGTTGGCATACCGTTCCCTGATGAACGCATAGCCGCCGTGACGATCCTGGCTTTCGACGGTGTGGGCGCCGACGGTCCAGGCCACCGCGTCGACGTCCGCGCCTTCACGGAGGAGGGCGAGGACAATCTCGAGATGACCCTCTCTGGAAGCCAGCGTCAACGGGCTGTGGCCCTGCGGCGTCCTGGCATTCACGTCGCTCCCGCGATCGAGGGCCCGCTGAACCCCATTGACGTCCCCTCGACGTGACAATTCCGTGAGCGGCGCGCCGCAGCCCGCGAACCCCAACACCAGCAGAAACAGCACGAAACGATTGACTTTTCCGGACATAGGCTGCCTCCTATATGAATCGGGTTACACTACATTCCGTCCCGATTTAAATATATCACCATTCCACTTTCGAGTCAACCCGTGTTGCCGCCGCCGGGCCCGGTATCCTGTCCGGCCATCCGCCGCCTCACGTCCGCGGTTTCTGTCATGTCGACGTCAAACGTCCCGGGATCGATCACCACGCCGTACTGCTTCCGCGCCCTGTTCGCCGAAACCCTCCCGTTCCTGACGTCCCGCGCGACAGCGGCAGGATCACGTTCCGTCGCATCGCCCCAGCCGCCGCCGCCCGCCTGCCGGTGGTAGATCCGGTCTCCCGCCGACATCGACGTCGATATCATGGTCGGCAACTCCTCGCGGCCGTTCCCGCTGTAAAGTACATTGGTCGATCCCGTCGCCGGCTTACCGCCGTAGAGGCCGTACGGCAGGTGGTCTCTCCGATCGGACCGGATCGCCAGGTGCGCCTCGCCCGAGAGCAGGGTCCACTCCCGCTCGATCGCCATTCCGCCCCGGAATCGTCCTGCGCCCCCGCTGTCGCAAACCAGCCCGTAGCGGTCGATTCTCACCGGGTATTCACACTCGGCCTGTT
Organism: Candidatus Latescibacterota bacterium; assembly: GCA_965116875.1. Taxonomy (GTDB): domain Bacteria; phylum Latescibacterota; class UBA2968; order UBA2968; genus JAAXHE01. The sequence continues at coordinate 3,954,447 of OZ220733.1, read as the reverse complement.
CAACGGGGATGTTGCTGGCCACGTTCGCAGGATTGCACAACCCGTCGTTTCCGTCCCGGTCCGGCCGCGCGCCCCAGGTCCCGGAGAGCAGTTCATAGTAGACATAGTGCGACCTGTCCTGCCGCTGACCACCGATGATGACCAGCGAATTGCCCCCCTCGCCAGCGGCCAGCACGCGCTCCGGCAGCAGCCCGGACAGCGCGCCGAACACCACGTCCGTCATCCGGAACCCCGTCACGCCGCGCATGGACGACGCGCCCGGCATCCGTACGTTCACGAGCGTGCCTTCGGGCGCGACAATTTCCAGAGGACTGAACAACCCTTCGGTATTCGGAATGTCCTCCCGCATCACGGCACGCACGCACAGGGCAACCACCGCCGCCGTAAACGAGAGCGTACTGTTGACCGCCCCGCGCACCTGAGGGTCCGTCCCCGTGAAGTCCGCCGTCAGCGAGTCTCCCCGCACGGTCATTTTCACCCTGATTCGCACCCGGGGGCCGCCGACACCGTCGCTGTCCAGATAGTCCGTGAAGGAATGGGATCCATCGGGCCAGGATGCAATCTCCGAACGTACCAGCCGTTCCGTGTAGTCGATCAGATCCTGCGAGCCCGCCTGGAACGTGTCGTGCCCGTACCGTTCGATCAGTGAATGCACCGCCCGCTCGCCGATGTGGCAGGCCGCCAACTGCGCCCTGATGTCCCCGATCGTCATCTGGGGCACCCGCACGTTCGTACGAATCAGGGAAAATATAGACTCGTCGGGCTCGCCCCTGTGATAGAGCTTGAGCCACGGAATGCGGATGCCTTCCTGGAAGATCTCCGTGTTATCGCAGGCGGAACTCCCCGGCAGGCGTCCGCCAAGGTCCAGATGGTGCGCCGTACTCACCGCGAAAGCCACTCGCTGACCCTCCCAGAAAACCGGCTGCACGATGAATATATCCGGAATGTGCATCCCGCCGTCGAAGGGGTCGTTCAGAATAAACACGTCGCCGGGGTGGATCTCATCGCCGAAGCGCTCGAACAGCGCGGCCATTGCGTACGGGACGGATCCCAGATGCAGCGGAATCGTCACGCCCTGCGCGATCATCTGTCCCTTTGCGTTGCACAGCGACGTGGAATAGTCCAGGCAGTCGCGCACGATGGTGGAATAGGCCGTTCGATACAGCGCGGCGCTCATTTCATCGGCGGCGGCGGCAAGCGCATTCTGCATGATCTCGCGCGTTACGGGGTCAATCCGAGTCATGGTTTCACGTTTCTCCCGGCGATGCCGAAGCGCACGACGACGCACCGTTCCCTTCCAGAACCACGAAATCCTGACGGTCCCGATAGGCGCGAATCCCCGGCGGCACTACCGTCGTGGAATCGTATTCGTCGATCAACAGAGGACCGACCCGGGTTCCTGTCAGCTCCTCGCGGTCGATAACCGGGGTCTCCACCGTTCCCCACGCCTTTCCGAAATACGCAGGGCGCGAGGCCATCTTTCGGACATTCCGCCGCGAAGCGCGAATTCGCCCCCCTGTTCCGCGGCGTCCGGTGCTGCCGATCAGGCGTACGGCGACCACCTCAACCGGAATATCGGGTTCCGACGAATGCCCGTAAAGCTGCCTGTGTTCCCGTTCGAATGCGCTGCACAGGTCTCTTACCGTCGCGTCTGTCACCGGGATTTCCTCCACAGGAATCCGGATCTCCGACGCCTGGCCTCGAAAACGCACGTCCACACTGGGGTGAAGCGCCACCTGTTCATCGGAATAGCCCTCCGCCCGGAACCGGGCAAGCATCTTTCGCTTCAGTTCCGACTGGATGCCGCTCAGCGCCTCCGCGCTCAGCCCGTCGCCCGAAAGCAGACAACTGGAAACTTCATGATGTTCCACGCCGGAAAACAGAAGCCCCAGCGCACTGAACAATCCGGGCAACGGAGGGACAATGACTCTGGGACTCAGAAGTTCGCCGGCCAGGCCCGCGGCATGAACCGGACCGGAACCGCCGAAGGCGATCAGGGAGAACGACCTCGGATCACGGCCCCGCTCCGTGGACACGGACCGAAGCGCTCGCATACACCGGGCGTTGGCAATCCTGTGTATGCCCTCGGCCGCCTCGAGCAGGTCCATGCCCAGCGGCGCCGCAATCCGATCATACACAATCCTGCTCGCGGCCTCGGTGTCTATGGAGACTTCCCCGTCCGCCAGTTCCCCAGGGCGAATATACCCCAGCACGACATTGGCGTCGGTCACGGTGGGCTCGTTTCCGCCGCGGCCGTAACAGGCGGGGCCCGGAACGGCGCCCGCGCTTCCGGGTCCAACCCGCAGTCCGCCCGCCCCATCCAGACAGGCGATGCTGCCGCCCCCGGATCCCACCTCGGCGATATCGATGCTGGGCGCGCGAATCAACTCGCCGCCCCCGCCCACCAGCCTGTTTCCGGCCGACACGGATGCGCCGACCTCGTACTCCGGGCTGTAGGAGATCTCGCCGTTTTCGACGATGGACGCCTTGGCCGTGGTGCCGCCCATATCGAACGTGATGAAATCGTCGATACCCAGTTGTTCTCCCGCGGAACGGGCCGCGAAGACCCCCGCCGCGGGCCCGGACTCGAGAACGTACACGGGTCGGCCGGCCGCGTCGGCCTCCGGGGTCAGGCCGCCCGCGGATTGCATGATCAGCACAGGCGCGAGAATGCCCTGTCCCGTCAGGCCATCGCGCATCGCGTTGAGATAACGCTGCATGACGGGACGCACGTACGCGTTCAGCACGGTCGTTGCCGTGCGCTCGTATTCCCGGCGTTCAGGCAGAATCTCCGTTGAAAGGGATACCGGCAAGTCGGGAAACGCGTCCTGGAGGAATTCGCCGATTGCGTGTTCGTGCCGTGGATACGCGTAGGCGTGAAGCGTGCAGACCGCGATCGACTCCACCCGTTCCCGTTCAATTGCGGCCTTCACCGTTTCGAGGTCCGCCCTGTCCAGAGGCGCCAGGACTTCACCGTCGGCGGCAATGCGCTCCGTCACCTCCAGCCTCAGATACCGCTCCACGATGGGTTCCGGTTTGTCGAAGAACAGATCGTACATCTGCGGGGCCCTGACGCGCCGCAATTCGAGTACGTCGCGAAATCCGCGCGTGGTGATCAGCGCTGTCCTGGCGCCCCGGCGTTCGAGGACGGCGTTGGTCGCCACCGTGGTCCCGTGCGAGACATCGGCAATCGATTCGGCGGGTATCCCGGTCTCCTTCAGCAGGCGAGCGATGGCGTCAAGAACGGCCCGCTCGAAATCCGGCGGAGTCGAGGGAATCTTGTGCGTCCACAGATTCCCCCCGGCGTCCATAAGGATCACATCCGTAAACGTCCCGCCCACGTCGGCGCCGATTCGAAATGCCGTCTCATTCATTCGGGAATCACCGGCAAAAGCAGATGCGACGGGTATCGACTGCTGTGATGGATCGTCTGACGCGCCACCTTCATCTCCTCATCCAGACCCGGGACATTGCCAGTATTCAGGTTCCGGTCGAAACGCGGGAAATTGCTGCTGGAGACCTCCAGCCTGATCCGATGGCCGGCTTTGAATACGTTGCTGGTCTCCCAGAGTACGATCCGGTATTCAATAACCGCGCCAGGTGGAATCAGGCACGGTTTGCGAAAGGACTCGCGGAATCGCGCCCGCACGATACCCTCCGTTATGTGGATCGCCGGTCCGTCGGGATGTACGTCGACCAGTGTGGCCGTAAAATCCGTATCCCGCGCATCCGATTCGGCGAACAGCGTGAGTGCCACCGGGCCGGTTACCTCCACGTCCGACACCAGTGTTTCCGTATTGTATACCAGCACGTCTTCACGGCATTCCACACCCTGCCGGTCGCGGGGACCCGTGTTGGCGTGTGACAGACTCTGCCCGCCCACCGTCGGCACCGGATTTCCGGGATCGTAGTCGAACCGGTCCGCGGGTTCGTCTCCCGGCGCCCCAAGGCTGAGTTCACCGTCGCCCCGAAGCGAATTCGCACGGCCACCGCTGTGGAGATAGTACGCCGTGTAATTCGTTCGCGCCAGCGGCCACTCGTTTTCCCATCGCCACGCGTTCCTGCCCATCACGAAAATCCGGATGGCCGGTTCCTCGTCGATCCCGGTATCGATCCCGCGCAGCCGCTTGTCGTACCAGCGCAGATGTTCACCAGGAATATCCACCGCCGCGTTCGATCCGAAGTCGATGTCTCCGAACGGCTCGGCGCTCCCGATCGCCGAGTGCGTCCAGGGCCCGACCATCAGACGGGTCAGTTGCCGGGTACGGGCGTCTCCGGCTTCCGTGCGCCAGCCGCGAAAACACTTGAAACCCTCGTGGACCAGATTATCGTACCATCCCGACACGAAATAGGCCGGCGTACTCACTTCCCCGTACCGGCCCTTCATGCTGTACGAGGACCAGAATGCGTCGAATTCGTTGTGCCGGACCATCTCCCTGAAGAACGGCCGGTCCGCGATGCCGTCCATGGCCGAGATCAGCGGCAGCCGGCGGTAGATCCGGTCCCAGTCCAGCAGGTCCCGCGGCGCGTGCTGTCTGGTCCGCCCGCCGAGCCAGATCCAGTTCATCGCATTCTGCAGCTGGAGCACGCCGTTATAACGCAGGTGCCCGTAGTTGTCCTCCTGGTTCGCAATGGGCATCAGCCCCTTCACGAAGGGACTCCGAAACGGGGCCGGAAGAATCTGTGTGAAACCCGGATAGGAAATCCCGAACATCCCGATGTTGCCGTCGCACCACGCCTGCGCCCCGATCCACTGCTGCGTGTCGTATCCATCCTGCGCCTCGTCCACGTACGCCCGCCACTCGCCCTCGGACTCGTAGCGCCCGCGGCTGTCCACCATCACAGCCGCGTATCCCGACGAAGCGAAACGCACGGCCCAGTCCACGTACCTGGGGTGCTGTGTGCTGTACGGCGACCGGATGAGCAGTACGGGAAACCGCTCTCCCCGCGGCGGAAGGTATGCCGCGCCGTAGAGATTCACCCCGTCTCTCATCGGGATTCTCAGATCCAGTTGAATTCGAACACCCGCATCCATCATTGGAAGCCCGTGTTGAAGATTGGGGCAGCGGTGCGGCGGCACTTCCCAACCGGACCGCGTTACGTCGCCAATCGGTCCAGTACGTTGCGCGTGATCCTGGCCACCACGCTTTCATCCCGGTATAACCCGTGGGCCCATTCGATCGTGGCGGCGTTGAAGACCGTACCCTCGAACTCGGTCTCGTTGACGGCCACGGTTCCGTAGCACCGCGCGACGCCCTCCTTCCCGCCTTCTTTCACCAGCCGGTGTCCGTCGGGCGTCATACAATCCGCGATGGCCACGATTCTATATTCGGGCGACACGCCGTCCGCGCCGGTGTACCGCGGCCGGCCGTTTTCGAATGTCAGGTCCGCCGCGTCGGCCTCCACGCCGACGATCGAATCCTCGCGGCCGAATTCGTCCCCCTCGACAAGTCCGGTACCCTCGAATACCCAGTGGTCCGGATCGCACACGCGGTAATACCCCCAGTCTTCGGTCGTGGGCGCAAGGAACACGTTCGGATCCGGCGTCTTGGTATGAATGAACGACGTGTAGAACAGGCCGATCGTTCGCTGTCGCAGGTCGTCTATGAAACACAGAAACGACGTCTCCGGCCGCTCGGGCGTCGGATGATCGTGATAGTACGGCTTCGCGCAATAGATCTGCCTCCCCCGGTCTCTCAACTCGATCTCGTGGCAGAAACAATTCCCCCCGAACAGAATCAGATTGCCGCCGTCATCGACGAACCGCTGGAGCTGCTCACACTCATTCCGGCTGTTGTATTCATCGTGAGCGAAGCGCACGTTCGCCCGGTAGGCGTTCAGAATATCGGGCTCCGCGTCGTGGTCGCCGTTTACACAATAGTCGGCGTGGTATCCCTCCGCATCCAGCCAGGAAGTGAAGAACTGATCCCAGATATAGAAGTTGCCCAGACTTTCCATCTGAAGCGGGCGTTCGAAACTCAGCAGCTTGGCGTGCTGCCGATCGGTGGAAATGTAATCGTAGAAGCACTTTCCTCCCACGTTGTTGTAGGCCTGATAGGTATTTGTTGCAACCGTCAACAGCATCGGCGATTGCGGCGACCCGGGCCGCACCACGAAAAAAATCTCCCGCAGACCCTGTCCGGTGGGAAAGGTTGCAATGTAGATTCCGCTCTTCCACGTATCCGGTACGACGAAGGACACCGCCGGCGCCCACCCGTATCCATCCTGATAGCCCAGTTCCGGGACTTCCTGGAGCGAACCTCGCAGTCCCTCGATCGTCTTGACCAGTTCCCGTCTGGCGCCTTCCCTGAAGATGAAGATTTCATAATAGGACCGGGAGTTCGAAATGTGAAACGCGATCTCCTCACCCGGCTTCACGCTCTGCAGGCTGGCGTAGCCGCCCTCCATCAACTTCCAGTTGATCGTAGCGTCCCACTCATGATGGGCCCAGATATGTTCTCTTTTCATCTCCGCATGCCGCCTTTCCATTCGTGATCGAGGCGCCGAATATCCGCCGCGCCGGTCCCGGGATCTCCTTGACACCGGCGTTCATTCATTGCCATATTGCTTCCCGGCAAGGCGTCAGAAACCAACGCATCGAAAGGTCCCGTATGAAGAGCATCAGGCTGGACGTCCGTTACTATCACCTCACCCGGCGAGCCAGCATCACGGAAGGTGAGTTCCATCTCCGGACCCTGCAGCGCGACTATCCGGCAAACCGGGTCGCACTGGTGCTCGTGGACGTGTGGAGCGATCACTACGTGAGCACGCACCTGCAACGCGGGAGAGAGATCACACTCGAACGTATCGTTCCCGTTGCCGAGGCGTTCCGGTCGGTGGGCGCCTCCGTGATTCACGCGCCCAGCCCCGACTGCGCCAGACGCTATGAGGCCTGGACCCGTTTTGCGGGCGACGAGGAAGTCTTCGGGCGTTCGGCGCCACTCCCCGACGACTGGCCGCCCGCGGAATTCCGGTCCAAAACAGGCGACTATGAAGCGTGGGCGCGGCCCCAAGACCCTCACGATCAGGTTTTCGAGGACATCATCAGGAACCGCCGCATCATTCCCGAGGCCGAACCCCGCGAAGGCGACGACGTCGTCGTTACCGGCGCCCAGATGCACCGCCTGCTGAAACACAGGGGCATCCTGCACCTGTTCTACGCCGGCTTCGCCGCCAATATGTGCGTACCCTTCCGGGACTACGGGATGAGGGCGATGAAGGACCGCGGCTACGACATCATCCTCGTCCGGGACTGCACCACGGCCATCGAAGTCGCGGACACGTCCCAAACCCTGGACCTGTCCCGCGCGGCAGTCATCGACACGGAAGTCAATATCGGATACACCACCGCACACGGCGACCTGGTTGCCGCCTGCCGAAAGGCATTGGAGACGTAAACATCCGGCGGGCGCGGGATTCCATACAACCCGGGTCTCGGGCGAATCACGACGACCCGGGCACGAAGCTGGCGGCCTTTCGAATCACTTCCACCCCGGACCCCGGCCTGTGCGCGTTCTCGCTCAGGTGCCGGCGCCAGGCGCGGGCCCCCGGCATGCCCTGAAAAAGCCCCTGGATGTGCCGCGTCATGCCGGCAAGCGGCATCCCCTTCTGCAGCTGATCCTCGACGTATTCGCAGAAACGGTCCAGAATCTCCCCGCGGCCGGCCACGGCGCGCGTATCGCCGTAGAACATCTGGTCCATCGACGCCAGAAAATAGGGATTCCGATAGGCCTCCCGTCCGATCATGACCCCGTCCACGTTTTTCAAATGCCGGCGCACCTGCTCGCGGGTTGTGATTCCACCATTGAGGACGACCGTCAGATCCGGGAAGTCCTGTTTCAACCGGTAGACCACGTCGTAACGCAGGGGCGGGATCTCGCGGTTCTCCTTCGGACTCAACCCATGAAGCCAGGCTTTTCTGGCGTGAATGACGAATACCCGGCATCCGCCATCGGAAACGGTTCGAATAAAATCGACCAGGTTCCCGTACGAATCCCGGTCATCAATGCCAATCCTCGTCTTCACGGTGACCGGAATCTCAACCGCCCTGCGCATCGCGTCCACGCAGCGGGCGACCCGTTCCGGCTCCGCCATCAGGCACGCGCCGAACCGGCCGGCCTGCACCCGGTCGCTCGGACAACCCACGTTCAGGTTGATTTCGTCGTACCGGTATTCCGCACCGATCCGCGCGCAACGCGCCAGCGCCTCCGGATCGCTGCCACCCAGTTGAAGCGCCACCGGGTGCTCCCTGCGATGGTAGTTCAGAAGTTGCTCGCGCGGTCCGCGGAGAACGGCGTCCACGCCAATCATCTCGGTATACAGCAGGATGTGCCGTGAGAACAACCTCAGGAAATACCGTTCGTGCCTGTCCGTCCAGTCCATCATCGGCGCAACCGACAGGCGCCTGTTGACCGTCTCTTCCACTGGTGCCAGACTCCACATCAATCCGAAAATAACGGCAACGCGGCGACGCGATAAAACCCTCCGAAACGGGGCGCTATCGTCGAACCGTCACCAAGTTCATGGAGACACCGACAATGCGCGTTGAACGCCTTCCGAACAACCCCATGATCCGCCCGCACATGGACGCCCGCATGGGCGCCAACGTCAACGGACCCTCGCTCGTCCGGACGCCCGACTGGCTGCCCAACCCCGTCGGAAAGTACTATCTCTATTTCGGCCACCATCGGGGCGAGTACATCCGCCTGGCGTATGCGGACCGTCTCTCAGGCCCCTGGACCACCTACGAACCCGGCGTGCTGCACCTGAACGACGGGTACACGACCGGCCATCTTGCCTCGCCGGACGTCCACGTGGACCACGGGAGTCGTGAAATCAGGATGTATTATCACGGCCCTGTGCCGGGCCGGGGCCAACAGTCCAAAGTCGCGCTGTCTTCGGACGGGATTCACTTTACCGCACGGCCGGAAAACCTCGGCAACTCCTACTTCAGGGTCTTCCGGTGGCGAGGCGCGACGTACGCTCTGGGGATGCCCGGGGTCTTCTATCGATCGATGGACGGCCTCACGGGATTCCTGCAGGGGCCCGCGCTGTTCTCCGAGGACCAGCGCCACACCGCGCTGAAGCTGGACGGCAACACGCTCTCGGTCTTCTATTCCAACGCCCACGACTGCCCCGAGCGCATCCTGCTGTCCCGGGTTGAATTGACCTCGGACTGGATGAACTGGCGGGCATCGGAGGCCGTGGTCATACTCGAACCGGAAACCGACTACGAAGGGGCGGACCTGCCCCTGCAACCCTCCCGCCGCGGATGGTCGCCGGAACGGGTCCGGCAACTTCGCGATCCGGGAATCTACCGGGAGGGCGACGATACCTACCTCCTCTACTCGGTCGCGGGCGAATCCGGGATCGCCATTGCAAAGATAACGGACTGAAGGTTGGCGTGCCACGATAAACGACAGCGGCGGGATTTCACGCCTTGTTCGCGCGGAACCCCGCCGCTGTACGGGCACAAGGACCGGTTCAGTTACCCGGCCACCGGCAGTCCCAGCTCTTCTGCATTCACGATACTCGGACATGCGTCCGGAGCGTCGTCGCCCAGGAACGGCAGGATGTCGTCCTGGTCCGACCACGTGGGAAGGCCTCTCAGAACGCCGGCCACGTTGCTGGCGGCGAGCGTTGCCATACCCTCACGCGTCCAGCTTGTCGCCGACGCAATGTGCGGGACAATCACCACGTTGTTCAGTTCATTCAGTCCGGGCTTCATTTCCGGCTCGTCTTCGAAGACATCGAGCCCCACGCGGAAGTCCGGATTTTTCCTGCAATGAGCAACGAGCGCGTTTTCATCGATGACCGGGCCGCGGCTGGCATTCACGAGAATCGCGTCCGACTTCATCAGGTTCAGGCGTTCCTCGTTCATCAGGTGGTGGGTCGTCGGATCCAGAAGCGGATGCAGGCTGACCACGTCGGCCTCGCTCAGGACCTGTTCCACCGAGTCCGCCCGGGTAACGCTCACAGGCTCTTCACCGTGTCCCTCAAGGAACGCGGCGTAATCCCGAATGTAATCCTCCAGCCTTTCATTGGGGTAGGGATCGTAGTACACGAAGTTCATTTTGAACCCTTCGACCATCATCCGCGCGTACGTCGCTCCGATTCGCCCGGCGCCAACCACGCCCACGGTCTTCCGGTTCAGCAACTGCCCGAGGAACAGGGTCGGGAGCCATCCTTCGTACCTCCCGCCCCGCATGTATTCATCGGCCTCCACCACGCGGCGCGCGGCGGAAAACGTAAGCGCAATCGCCATCTCCGCAGTGGTCTCCGTCAAGACACCGGGCGTGTTTCCCACGGGGATACCATTTCGGGTGGCCGCATCCACGTCCACGTTGTTGAAACCGACCGCATAGTTGCTGTACGCTCTGCCGCCCGCCGCTTTCAGCACCGCAAAGAGCGGTTCGCCCCAATCCTCCGTGAGCTGCCCGATCACGCCGTCGCACCGGTCGCCGATCGCCGCCTTGATTTCATCCACCTCCAGGATCCGGATGGAGGTGTTGTATTCAACGCGGCAGCCGGCCTGTTCCAGAATATTCAGCCAGCGGTCGCCAGGAAGCTCTTTCGTAACCACCACGCGCAGATTCCCCGAAGCATTGAACGTCGTCCACTCATTGGCAGCCAAAACACACCCTCCTTAAAGATTGAAGACGGGATCCTTTCTCGCCGGCTTTCAGGGCATCGGCCGGACCCGTCTCAGAAACCCCGCTTGATTGTCAGCAGTACAATTGCTATCGGCCCGGCCGTTTCATGAATCCAAAGGCATTGGCTGGCGCCGGCTATGGATCAATAAACCCTGTAGTCCGGTACCTCAACCGGCTCGCCGCCCTGTTGGGCCGACCGATGCGCGCACAGGCCGGGGACCGAGAAGTCCAGAGAACGGTATACGTCAATCGGTACGGGACCTCTGCCGGTCACTGCCCGTACAAAACGGTCCACCATGTAGAATTCCGACGTGCCGTGTCCACCCGCCAACGCCTCGTCGGGCGCATCGGGATCCGAGTCCTGCGCCGGAAACGCCATCATGGGTCCTTCGCCCGAACGGAAGATCTTGGCGTCTTCCCAGGGCGCCCGTCTGTTTTCCAGGGTACCCCCGGTACCGTAGAAAATCTGCCAGTGCATGCCGGGTTCCCGGGTGACGGTAAACCCGCACAGGATCTTGATGACGCTTCCCTTCTCCGTCCGGAACAACCCCACCTGCATGTCGATCGAACCGATATCGGGCGCCGTATGCGTGCCGGTGGACATGCCCACCGCGGTGACGCACCGGTCGTCCAGGATATCCAGCACCGGTCCCAGGCTGTGGGTGCAATAGTAGATCGGCGGCATGGATGCCCGCCACGTCAGTTCACCGCCCGGACCCCGCATCAGCTTCCGGCAATCGTGTATATACTCCGCTTCAGCGTAGAAAACGCGGCCGATCGCGCCCGACCGGATTTTCGATTTCCAGTCCTGAACATAATGGTAGAAGTTCATGTTCTCCGCCATCATGTAGAACTGTCCGGTGCGCCGAACGGCCCCGGCAAGGGCCTCACATTCCTCCAGCGACCAGGCGGCCGGGACCTCGCTCAGGACATGCGCACCGGCTTCCATTGCCAGAATGGACTGCGCCGCGTGAAGGGGCGCCGGCGTTGCCACGACGACCACGTCCAGGTCCGCCGACAGAAACGCGTCGAAATCCGCGTACGCCCGTTCGACGCCGAAGGCCTCGGCCTCCTGCTCCCGCCGGTCCGCTACCGGGTCGCAAATGGCGGCAAGACGCGTTTCCGGATGGTTGTGAAAGGTCTTCGCAAGGCCTCGTCCACGCCTCAATCCGGCGACTCCAACCCGTAACATATCTCCTTCCCGGTGTCCTGCCCCGACAATACCGCAACATTCGGCGGCCGATTCAACTGTCTTTCGGTTCAGACCCGTTCGACAACGGGCTCGATTGAGAGATAGGGTTCCACGGACCGGGGACGTCCGTTGCCGTCCATCATCGCCGCGGCCGCCTGATACGCGGCCTCGATCTTGGGTCGGATGACCTCGCGATATCCGCGCACTTCGTCGGGCAGCCGGAACACCCGCACGTAGTCCGCGTACTTCTCTTCGTGATCGAACTCGAACCGATCGACAAACTCGATATACCAATCGCGGTACGCCTTCTCTTCCCTATGCCACGACGGCATCAGCTTGCGCAGGAATTTCAACCGTCTCATCAGCTTCAGCATCCAGTCCCTGGTGGTCAGCTTGAGATACACGTTGAACCCCAGGATATTGAAATTGCCCCGGTTGAAATGGCGGTACGATATCCGGTCTCCCCGCTCCTCGCACACGTTGTATCGCTCGCAATCGCGTCGGTATTTCTCTTCGCTTGTCAGCAGATGGGCGACGTACACCTCGTCCTTGTAGGCCATCACGCGCGGCAGGTAGCGAATGACCGCGCGCGTGGCTTCGTACTCCTCCTCCGGCCGATCCTTTTCGTACACCTTGCGCACGCGCCTTACGTACGACCCGGCGTACCGGGCGCCGTCCCACTGCATCAGATCGTACACACCCAGGGCAAACTGCAGACGATCCTCTTCGGCAAGGTCCAACAGCGCCGCGTCGGCAGTAAGTTCGAGGTACGCGGCCCTCGCTTTCCTGCCCTTTCCGCGCTCCAGAATGCCGGCCTTGTCTTCGATCAGTTCGCTGCAGGAAAGCAATGGTTTCTCCTCCGAGACGACTTCCGGTTCGATGGCGATTTTGCGGCCGAGATCGAAAGCTTTAAAATTCGGATCGAGGTCGCTGCGTTTGATGTTGCGCCGCATCGACCACTTGATGTTTTCCAGATCCAGCGGCAGCACACCCCGCTGATAGGCAACTCCGAGAAGGATACTGTTCGCATAGATCTTGTTGCCCAGGAATCGCTCCGAGATCTCCCCCAGGTCCATCCCGAAATACCCCTCGGACTTCGTGTGCCTCTTGAGTACGTCCTCCAGTTCCGCGGTATCGAATTCGTCCTGCCCGGTGAGCGTGAGCACCGTATGCCGCTTCCCCGTCTCCACCACCGCGGATGTATGCCTCGGACTGGCGACGCGACCGTTTCCCATCGACTCCAGACCACGCACCGCTTCCAGAATATCCAGCCCAAGCAGAAGATTGGCGTGGCCGTAGGGCGTGATCTGGGAAATGACGCGGTCACCCTTCGTAAAACTGACATGGGAATACACGGCGCCGTTTCGGATGGCCAGCCCCTTCTTGTTCGTGAATCGCACGGCATAGCCCTGCCTTGCGCCGGCTACGGAGAGAATCGCGGCGATGGTGTTGATGCCCATGCCGCCCACCCCCGCAATGTACGCGTACCAGGTGGCGTCGAAGGAGCTCACTTCCGGCGCAGGCAGGTCAGACAGGTCGATGGCTTCCGTCTGTCTTTGCGCCGGCCGGGTGCGTCTGACGATCACTTCCTCGAACGACGGGCATGTGCCATCGCCATTTGAAACGGTCACCTTCGTGCAGGCGCCGTCCGCCACGCACAGGGAAAGATCGGTGGCGATCTTGGGGCCGTGCAACGTCTCCTCCACCGTCAATCCGCTGCATCCGGTTGCCCGCGTACATTCCAGGCAATATTCGCAGACCTCCGGCGTGATGTTGACGTGGCGTTCCTCCGGCAGGTATCCCCTGTCCTGCACGGTCTCGTTCTGCATCGCGCGCTGCCTGCGGTGAAACGTAATCCCGCATTCCTTGTCGGCGATGACGATCTTGACACCGTCCTTCAACACCGCACGCTCCAGTGTCTGCCGGTAGGGTGCGCGTTCCGCCGGATCCATCCTCGCAATAAAGACGCTGTCGCCGTCGCCGGCCATGCCCCGCACAACCTGTTCGATATCCTGTGCAAACGTCGGCTTGCCCAGAATGTCCACGTCAACGCCGGGCGTGGGCTGGTGGCCGGTCATTGCCGTTGTCTTGTTGTCCAGAATGACGTAGGTAATGTCCTGGCCGTGCTTTATCGAATCGGAAATCGCCGCCATTCCGCTGTGAAAAAAGGTCGAGTCTCCCATAAAGACAAGCTGCTTATTGTCAATATAGGGATCGATCCCGGCTCCCGTGCCTCCGCCCAGCCCCATCCCGGACAGATTGTGCATCAGCCGGTCGAAGGGCTTGTATTTCAACAGGGAATAGCACCCGATATCGCCGTGAAACACCAGGTCAGCCGGATCCCGGTGATGGTGTTTCCGCATATAATCCGCATTGCCGAAATCGTCGATGACCCGGTTCAGCACGCTCGCGGAATCCCGATGCGGACAACCGGGACAGAATGAGGGGGTGCGTACGGCCGCCTCCACCTGGTAACCGGCTGTTTCGTCGACAAGGTCGACTTCCTGCGCGATCCGACCACGGTCGACGGGGACCGCGGGGTCGTCCAGATCCAGCAGGACGGGCGCGAGCGCTTTGAGGAGGATGGACGGGTTCATGCCCTTGCTGTCCGGAAATCCCGGTTGACCGTCAGGAAAACGCTTGCCCCAGACCCGGAACGGGCCGATCTCTCCATCCTGATGCAATGCCTGCAGCGCGGCCGTAATCTGCCCCTCCAGAAACCCGCGTTTCTCTTCCACCACGTAGATATCATCGACAGATCCCACGAATGCCTTCAGGATTACCGGGTCTACCGGATACGTCAGCCCGTATTTCAGTATGGGGATGCTGCCTTCCAGCCCCAGCATATTCAACACATGCTCCAGGTAGCAATACGCGAGGCTGGAACTGACGAAACCAATGCGTCTCTTCCCCGATTCAGGCGGATACAGAAGGCGGTTCAGTTTGTATTCGCGGGCGTATTCCAGCAATTCCGGCATCCGCCGGTGCAGTACGTCTTCCTCCTTGATGGCGGTGCTTGGTGGGATGATCACCCTGTCGTCGAGCGGAATCGTGTCGCTGTCTATGGTTATTGGCGCGTGCGGTGTCAGGTGGGGAAAACGATTGGGAGCTACCGTAACGGTGCCCCCGCCGTCCGCCTGGTTGGAGGTAATGAGATAGGCCACATAGAGGCGAGTCTTTTCCGAAAGATCGAAGGCGACGCCGATCCAGTCCTTGAGTTCCTGGAACGTGCTCGGCTCAAGAATGGGCATATACAGGTGTTTCGCGATAAACCGGGAATCGGCGGGAACCTGGGTGCCCTCCGACCACGTATCGTCACCGAACACGGCCACGGCCGCGCCGCCCGGCGCCGTTCCCGCCATATTGCCGAGGGCAAGCCCGTCGGAAGCCACGTGGGCGCCCACGCTCTTCATCACCGCCATCGCGCGCACGGGCGTCATCTGGGAACCGTTAAGCCGCGCGGCGCTGAGCGCTTCGTTGTTGGCAATCTGCACCACCACGCCCTGTTCCACGAGCAGTTCCCGGATGCGCTCAGCGGCATCGAAGACCTCTGCGACCGGAGAACCGGGGTAGCCGGTAAGCATACCCATGCGGTGCTCGAGACCGCCCTTGACAATGAGCTCATTGCCGGTAAAGATCCCGACGCCTTCTTCAAGGAGAAACCTAGGATCCACCGCGATTCCTCTGGATGGTTAGCAGCCCGTTGAAAAAATCCATGCGGGCTGCGGCCGCCCCGGGAGTTCACGCCCCCTGTCCGGACGCTACTCCATCAGCCGCCAATTCGGGTTGTACGTTTCCGCCGGATGCGTTGAGTGTACGAGTTCGAATACACCCGCGCCGCGCCGATCCACGAAGATGAATCGGACACCGCGCTGTTCTTCGTAAGTCCAGACTTCAAACGGCTTTTCGTTGGACGCCGCCAGATTGTATTGAATATCGCTCGGCTCGCCAAACTTGATATAGATTCGGCCCTTGTCCGTATCCGACCCCCGCTTGCCGCGGCCCGCGGCGTAGTTGTTCTCCGCGAAACGCATTCGATGGATGTGCTGGATCAGGCGCTCGTTTTCGTCGGTCGCCGGGGTTGGGTCCAGTTCCTTCCAGAAGACCTTCAGGAACGCCATCTGGTCCATACGGTTTTTCAGTTTCCGGTATTCCTTCCACTGAGAACCTTTCGCGATATATCGAATTTCCCTGTAGTATCGGATATTGTCCCGTTCCTCCTGTGACAACTCTACGACTTCCCGCTGCCTTGCCAGAGAAATCATCCGTCTCGATCTGTGGACGGCGCGATTGCTCCGGTCCAGCGCCTCGACTTGAAAAAAGTACCGGCCCGGTCGCAGTTCGCCGGTACTGAAGATCTCCGTCTTCACGGCGCTGGTGCCGGGCTTCATCAACCTCTGGTCGGCAAACTTCGCCACCACGGCCCCGGCAGTATCCAGCACGCTGTACCCCAGCAGAAACGTATTGTCCGCACCCTCGACGGGCGCCGAGAGGTGATAGATCTCAAAATAAACTTCGATGTCCCCGCCGGCCGGATAGGTCCGGGTCACGTTGGGCGTCACCTGCCAGCCGTATCTCGAGAACCTGCCTTCCGAGTCCGTTCTGGACAGCCCGGATGCGAACAGGAGGTCGCTGGATCTCAATGCCTGCTCCTCGAAATCCCGGACCCGCAGGTCCCCCTCGGCAACGGCCCTTTTTTTCTCCTTGAGGTCACGAATTGAAAGGGTCATTCGATACGTGCCCGGCTTCAGATCGAATCCGATCATATCGCGAAAGGGCAGTCCCGCACCCTCGACGTCGTCGGCGCTTTCGACCCAGACCTTGCGCTTCCAGGTTTCTTCATTGACGACGACGCCCGCGGAATCGGTCAGTGAAACAGACAGTTCCATTTCCGCTTCATATCGTTTCCTTTTGCGCCTGAATTTCAACTGACTCGCGTCCAGCAGGACGTAGATCTCCTGTCGCGTGAAACCCACGGACGCCTGGAATCCCGCGGTGTCGGTGAAAAATGCCAGGTCCCCTTCGCCGATAAACGGCAGGTCCAGGCGCTCAGCCTCGGCGCAGTGCCCCTTCACGCCCAGGAACAAAACGCCCGCGAACAGCAGGGCGCACACCCAAAGCCGATCCCTGTTTTTCATTTGCCGATTCTCCGAGATTGTCAGATGCTGACTGTAAAAACTGCTTCCATGGAGTTATTCGCCGCGCGGAGCCAGCCTCGTGCGAATGGTTTCGCATCCCGGGCCGAAACAGGCAATGTATTGAACTCCAATATTCAAGTCAACTCCAAAGCGCCCGGCAATCCCTCAGCGCGGGGAGACACGTAGATCTCCTGGCTCCGGACACGCACGGGATACTTCCTGATTTTGAAATGAGGCGCCTCGGTACATTTGCCGGACGCAAGGTCGAACGTCAGGTTGTGCCAGAAACAGGTCACGGCCCCGCCTCTGAACCCATCTGTCCCGATCGGTCGGTGGTTGTGTGGACAGGTATTGTCAATCGCCTCGATTCTTCCGTCCACGTTGAAGAGCCCGACTTCACGGCCCATCATCGTTACGAGTTTGCCGGTACCCGGGGGGACTTCATGAATCGAAGCCACCCGTATAAAGCCAGGAACCTGTCCCGCGTCCGCGGGAGCGGTCTGCGCGGTCCGGCGCCGGCTTTTCGGACGCCATCGACTCAAACGGAACACGGTCTCATCCTGCAATCGCATGGTTTGCGGCGTGATAGGAACTCCGCACAAGCGGACCCGACTCCACGTGTCGGAATCCTCGCGTCTCCGCGAAGCGCCGGATCTTCTCGAATTCATCCGGATGGTAGAATCTCGCAATGGAAACATGCGCCGGAGAAGGCTGCAGATATTGACCCACCGTGAGTATGTCCGTTCCCTGTTCGGCGATTTCGTCGATGGTCTGGTACACTTCCTCCACGGTTTCTCCAGCGCCGACCATGATGCCGGATTTCGTTGGGATGCCCGGACTGATGATTCCGGCTCGCCGGAGCAATTCGAGGGATTGGGCGTAGTTGGCCTGGGGGCGCATCAGACGATAGAGCCGGGGAGGCGTCTCCACGTTGTGGTTCAGTATATCGGGGCCGGCCGACATCACCAGATCCAGCGCCCTCCAGTTTCCCTGAAAATCCGGAATCAGCACCTCCACCCGTGTCTCAGGACGCATACGTCGGATTTCCCTGATGGTAGCCGCGAATATCGACGCGCCTCCGTCCGGCAGTTCGTCACGGTTTACCGATGTCACTACGGCGTGTCTCAGACCCAGCCGCACGACGGCCTGGGCAACCCGGCCGGGTTCATCCATGTCGAGACCCTGCGGACGTCCGGTCTTTACGGCGCAAAACCCGCAGCTGCGAGTACAGATGTCCCCCAGAATCATGAACGTTGCCGTACCGGCGCCCCAGCATTCGCCGATATTCGGACACTTCGCGCTCTCGCAAACGGTGTGCAGGTCCAGTTCGCGCATGAGGCGCTTCAGTCCCAGGTACCCTGCGTTGCCGGGCGCAGGTACCCGGAACCAGTCCGGCAAACGGCGGTTTCTACCTGGATTCTGGTTTTCGATTTGCAGCATCATGGAGGCTTGCCGGAAGGAAGTCGCCCGCCGGCGATACCGCGACTTCTCAACGTTCCCGCCGACCGATCAGCGTATGAGACGTCGCGTCTGTGATTCTGATATCCACGAACGTGTTGGTCCCAACCCCGTCCTTTGGAAACACAACCGTTTTGAATCCATCGGATTTTCCTACTGCCTGTCCTTCGCCGCGCCGCGCGTCGCCCTCGACGAGTACCTCCTGCAATTGTCCGATACAGCGCCGGTTGATCTCGCCGGAGATTCTCGTCTGCTGCGCGATTACGGCCTGGAGCCGACGTGCTTTTTCTGCCTCCGGGACCGTATCGGGAATCTCCCTGTAGGCTACCGTACCCTTCCGGGGGGAATATTTGAACATGAAGGCCGAGTCGTACCGAACGTGTCTCATCAGCGCCATGGTCGACTCGAAGTCACAATCCTCTTCGCCGGGAAACCCGACGATGACATCGGTGGACAGGCACAACCCCGGGAGGGCTGACCGGAGACGGTCGACCAGGTCGAGATACCGGCCGGTTGTGTAGGTCCGCTTCATGGCCCTGAGGACCCTGTCGGAACCGGACTGAACCGGCAGATGGATGAATCGGCAGATCTTGTTCTCTTCCGCCAGCGTGCCGATCAGCTTGTCCGAAAAATCGCTCGGATGCGGCGACGTAAAGCGAATCCTGCGTATACCCTCCACACCGGCAACCATCTTCAGGAGATCGGCAAAATCGGTTTCGCCGTCATGGTAGGAATTCACGGTCTGACCGAGCAGGGTAACTTCCCGGAACCCCTCCGACGCAGCCATCCGCACCTGTCGCAACAGGTCGCCCGCGGGCACGCTTCGCTCGCGACCGCGCACGTAGGGTACGATACAGAACGTGCAAAACTTGTCGCATCCCCGCATGATCGTGATCCAGGCATTCGTGCCCTCCCGGCGGACGGGATCGAGTTCCAAATAGTCCTCGCGCCGGTCGAGCCGTACGTCCAGCGCGGGATTCCCGGCAGCTTCCCCGATCAACTCGGGAAGCCGCCGATAGGAGTCCGGCCCGACCACGAGATCCACGTACGGCAATTGATTCAGAAGTTCCTCGGCGAGGTGCTTGGCCATGCATCCGCTCACGCCGAGTACGAGATCCGGTCGCGCCCGCTTCAGCATGCTGAGCTGCGAAAGACGGCCCACCACACGCTCTTCCGCACGCTCTCGAATGGCGCATGTATTCAACAGAACGACGTCCGCGTCCTCGACACCGGATGCCGGGCGGAATCCTGCGCTCTTCAGTACGCCCATCATCAGTTCCGTGTCGGACACGTTCATCTGACAGCCGTAGGTCTCGATAAAGATCCGGCGTCCCGCGCCGGAAGCCGGAGTACCTGAGCCATTCGCCCCGTTGACGTCCGGCTGGCGTTCAATGTCGAGAATCTGCATGCGGCACCCCGGAATATTCGTCCACTTCCGATGTTTCGGTAACTTTGCGCCTGGGGTCGCGGACGTTCCCCCGCCCGGCCCCCCGGTCGATTGCATCCAATGCCATCCCGATTTCCTCGCGGACGGCCTCGTCCGGCTCGGAGCCGCCCGCCTCGGTAAGCGCGCGGCGCGCATCGGTCCCGCCGATGCGCCCGAGGGCCCAGGCCGCATGGCCGCGGACGAGAGGTTCCCCATCGGATAACGCTGCCGTCAATGCGGGAATATCGTCGGCCGTGCCGCAATTGCCCAGAGCCACGGCGGCATTGCGCAATAATCCGCGCCGTTTGGCGCGTTTGATCGGGCTTCCGCGAAATCTCCTGCTGAACGCCTTCTGGTCCATGGAAAGCAATTCGGCGAGTTCGGGCGCTTCGAGACCCGCACGGGGCTTCAGCGCCGGCTCCGCGGTCGGTCCGGCCTGCTTGAGGTTCCACGGACAGACTTCCTGGCAAATATCGCATCCATAAATCCAGTCACCCATCTGTTCCCTGAAGGGCCGTGGAATGGGGCCCTTCAACTCGATGGTCAGGTACGAGATGCACCGTTTGGAATCCAGTACGTAGGGCTGCGGAATCGCATCGGTGGGGCAGGCGTCCATGCATAGAGTGCAGGTTCCGCAATGATCGGCAACAGGGCGGTCGTACACCAGAGGCAGGGTCAGTAGAATCTCACCGAGAAAAAACCACGAACCTTTGCGCTTATGGATGAGGTTGGTGTGCTTTCCGAACCATCCCAAGCCGGCGCGGGCAGCGAAATCGCGCTCGAGTACGGGTCCTGTGTCGACGTAAACCCTGCCCTGCACATCGGGTTTCAGGGTCTGAATCCATTCCAGCAGTTTCTTCAGCCGGGCGTTCATCAGGTCGTGGTAGTCGTCGCCCCGGGCGTACCTGGAAATCCTGCCCGTGGTGCGCACACCGGCCGGTGGCGCGCCGTTCGCCTGTTCGTAATTCATCCCCACGCAGAGGATGGTTCTGGCGCCCGGCAGAACCTGCCCGGGGTGTGACTTCCGGTCGAGATTCCGGCCAAGATATGCCATCTGGCCGGCATACCCCTTCGCGAGCCAGTCCAGATAGAAGCCCCAGTGCTCCGGCGGTCCCGCGGGGGCGACGCCCACGGGACTGAAGCCCATCCCGCGCGCCTTTCGCTTAATCTGCGCCGTCAACTTCCGCTGGTCGTCTTCCGTATACGTAGCCATGGACTCCAAACAAGCCCAAAAGGACAGGGAACGGATGCGCCCTGTCCTTTTCATTGCAATCGAATCAAATCCGTCAGACCCCGACCCGCGCCCTGAAGTCCGCAATTGCCGCCCTGACCGCATCTCGTGCCAGTGCGACCGCGTGCTTTCTCGTGGGCGGCAGGCCGCCCAGCGTGGCCTCCACGTCCGCACGCGTTACCGCCGCCGCCGCCGCAACCGGGAGACCCGACACCATTTCTGTTATTGCCGAAGCGGCGGCGATGGTGGCCGTGCAGCCCTGGGCCTGAAACTTCGCGCACACGACCCGTTCGTCGACGATTCTCATCTGAAGCGACACCACCGCGCCGGACGCCGGATTCTCAACCGTGGCGGCGCCGTCCGCACTTTGCATGGTCCCCGCGTTGCGCGGATTCCTGAAATGATCGAGCGCAATCTCGCTGTAGATCTCGGCCATGGTCGCCCAACCACCCGTCGGCTCATCGGGTGTTTTCGAGTGGCCTTCGAGGCGGCGTAAGCGTCACTCGGTCTTCTACGGCCAGCAGTTTCTCTTTCGTGTAAATCAGTTCGGCGCGGCTTTCCGCCGCCAGTTCTGTTCGCTCGGTCATGACGATCGCGTCTTCAGGGCAGGCCTCGACGCACATGCCGCAGAAAATGCACCGCAGCATATCGATGTCGAACCGCTTCGGATGCTTCTCACGATCCTCCCAGGGCGCTTCCTCGGCCTCGATGGCGATGCATTCGGCCGGACAGGCCGTGGCGCACATGTAGCATGCAACGCACTTCGGACGCCCCTTATCGTCCTTTGTGAGCTTGTGCAGCCCTCGGTATCCGCTGGGCTTTGTCCAGGTTTCCTCCGGATACTGCATCGTGATCTTCTTTCCGAGCAGATGACGGAAGGTCAGGGACAGACCCTTTGTGATTGCCGGAAGATACATTCTTTCGGTCAGCGTCATTTCGTGACCGACCTTTTTCATATCGGCGCTCTCCTCTCCTGTTTCTGGATCGGCCTTTGCGTCTCTTATTCGTACGTCCGGCCCATTGGGTGGCGACGGTTTGCCGGATTAACGTAACCTGAATCTCACCGGGATAGGTCATCCCCTCCCGGATGCGCTGTGCGATTTCGAAGGACAGGGCCTTGGCGTGTTCGTCGTCCACGCGGCCGGCATTCACCATCACCCGGATCTCCCGTCCGGCGTTGATCGCGTACGCGTCTCGAACGCCCTGGAAACCACGGGCAATATCCTCCAGATCCCGCACCCTTCGAATATACCCTTCCGCGTCGTCGCGGCGCGCGCCCGGACGCGACGAGGAAATGGCGTCCGCGGCTTTTACGAGGAATGAAATGGGAGAACTGGCTTCGGCGTCTCCGTGATGGTAGAGTATGGCATTTCCGACTTCCTGCCCTTCGCCGTGCTTGCGAACGAGCGCCACGCCGATGTCGGTATGGGTTCCTTCCTGTTCCTGGTCCACCGCTTTGCCAATGTCGTGCAACAGCCCGGCCCGCCGCGCCAGCATTTCATCCATCCGCAGTTCCGCAGCCATCGCGCCTGCCAGAAAGGCAACTTCCTTTGAATGCCCCAACACGCTCTGACCGTAACTCGTCCGATATTTCAGACGTCCCAGCATCGATACGAGCTCCGAGTGCATGTTATCGATGCCGACTTCTCTGACCGCTCGGCGGCCCTCCTCTTCGACCAGGGTCTCGATCCGGTCCTCGCATTCGGCCACGACCTCTTCCACACGGCTGGGGTTGATTCGTCCCTCCTTCACCAACTGCTCCATTGCCAGCCTCGCCACATCCCGCTTTACGGGGTCGAAGCTGGAAAGCACAACGGCTTCCGGCGTATCGTTCACAATGACCTTCACGCCGGTGGCAGCCTCGAAGGAGATGATATTCCGCCCCTCCTTGCCTACGATCCTCCCCTTGATATCGTCGTCGGGCAGCGCCACGACCGAGATGGACGATTGCACCGTCTGATCCGTGGAGCATCGTTCTATTGCCTGCGCGATGATTTTCTTCGACTCACGTTCCGACCGCTCCCGGGCCTGATCCATGATTTCCATGCCCATCGCGGTCGCCGTATGCCGGAGATCGGTCTCGATGGTCTCCAGAAGCATTTCCCGGGCGCGGTCCACGTTCATGCCGGATATGCGTTCCAGCATGGCGCGCTGTTCGCCCAGCACCCGTTCGAGCTCCTGCTGATTCTGATCCAACCGTACCGCGCGCTGCCGGACGTCGCGGTCCCTGCGATTCAGGTCCTTGTTACGTTGTTTGAGGTTTTCGTACTGCTCGAGTATGCCGTTTTCTTTCTCGTTCAGATCCTCATCGCGTCGCTCCAGGTCACGCCTCTTGCTGTCCAGTTCGCGCTCGAACGTCGTTTTGGCGTCGTACCATTTGTTCTTCTCTTCAAGAAATGCGGCCCTGCGCTCCCGACCCGCCTTCTCGACCATTTTTGAAATCCGACGCTCGGTGTGGTGTTCAATTTCCTGAATTCTGCGGGCTTTGAGCCTTGCGGACAGGAACCACCCGACGGCGAAGAGGAGAATCGCGCAAGCAATGGCAAGACCGACTGAGTATGCATCCAGTGCCATTGAAGCCTCCCGTTTTCGGTAAGAGGCTGTTTTAAAATTACCGGTGAGTTCCCGAGCGCAAGCGAAAAAGTGGCGGTCAAGGCGGGAAAATCCGCCCATATTTGTCTATACGGGTGGGTTTGACCAACGCTGACCGCCGCTTTTGCAGCCGCGCGAAGACCGCTGGGAATTTTAAGACAGCCTCTAAGATTGAGATCCAGGTCAATCGATTGACGCACGTTTGGCTCCACGGTGAATTGTCGCTTTCGCTCCTTGAGGCGATGCGACGCCGGTTCTCCGGAATTCTCCATTGGAAGCTGTTTTAAAATTACCGGTGAGTTCCCGAGCGCGAGCGAAAAAGGGGCGGTCAAGGCGGGAAGTTCCGCCCGTATCTGTTGATACGGGTGGGTTTGACCAACGCCGACCGGCGCTTTTGCAGCCGCGCGAATACCGCTGGGAATTTTAAGACAGCTTCCTGGAGCCAATTGCTGCCTGCTTCCGTTAAGGAGCAGGCCTGCAATGTGCAACAAAAACAGCATAACACTCCGGTTCAACTGTTCGTCCGGACAAAAAAGGGAGGCATCCCGCGCGGACCCCTCCCCGTCCCAAACCGGAAACGAACCGGCCGCTGCAGCAGAACGGTCCGGCTCGTTTCATCATACACCAAACGACTCCCCGCAGCCGCATTGATTCGTGGCATTGGGGTTCGATACCTTGAAACCCGTGCCCATCAGCCCGTCGTCAAAGTCCAATTCAGATCCAGCGAGATACAGTGCGCTCTTCATGTCCACGAACACCCTGACGCCATTGCATTCGATTGTGTCGTCATCTTCGCCGGGACCATTTTCGAAACCCAACTGGTACTGCAGCCCGGAACATCCGCCCCCGACCACCTTCATGCGGAGACCCGCGTCGGGAACACCTTCGCGGTCCAGCAGATCCTTGATTTTTACCGCGGCAGCCTCGGTGACCGTAACCATTGTACCCTCGATCTATTCTGGCTTCTTAACTGTCCGTTGAGAAAGTCGCTCTGCAGGCGAGGCCGAGCCATTGTGGTCGAAGACAAGGCGCGCGACCGAGTCCCATCCTTCGATTCGGCGAGGGAGCGCAACGCAGTATTTCGACCGCAAGGGCCGGCCGTAGCCCGGATGGACTTTTTCAACGGGCTGTTAAACGCTGTCGATCAGCCGATTGAGGAAAGACAGCGCTTTACAGCGTCAAAATCGGGAATTACCGTCGCGTCTTCAGATACTTCCGCGTACCGGACGATCCCTTCCCGGTCTACAACGAACGCCGCGCGTTTCGCAACGCCCCTGAAACCCAGAAGGTCCTGATATTGAGCTCCGTAGGCGGCGCTCACTTCCTTGTTGAAATCGCTCAGCAGCGGGAAGGAGATACCGTTCTGATCCGCCCAGGCTTCCTGGGCGAAAGGGCTGTCCACACTGACTCCCAGCACCTGCGCGTTCAAATCGTCGTACTCGGAAAGGCCCCCGCTCACCGAGCACATTTCATCTGTACAGACCGAAGTATACGCAAGTGGAAAAAACAGCAGCACGACGTTCCTTTTACCTCTGAAACCGCTCAACGCCACATCCTCGAGTTCACCGCGCTTGCTCTTCAGGGTGAAGTCGGGCGCCTGATCGCCTACATTGATCCCCATAAGATGTTCCTTTCTTGTATTTCCAGCATGCCGACCGGAATTCCGAACCGAATAAACAGCGGCAGGCGCTTCCCCGGCACGCAGTGTCCGCGGACCGGGTCAGGAAGTTGCAGCGGCGAATCGGGCCGCCACCGCGTCCCAGTCAATCACGTTTCCCCAGGCCTGGATATAATCGGGTCGCCGGTTCTGATAATTCAGGTAATAAGCGTGCTCCCAGACATCCAGTCCGAGTATTGGCGTACCGTCGCCGGACATCAGCGGGCTGTCCTGATTCGGGGTGCTGAGAATCGCCAGACCACCGTCCTTCACGACGACCCACGCCCAACCGCTGCCGAAACGAGTCGTTGCCGCCTGCACGAACTCGTCGCGAGCCGCGTCCAGGCTGCCGAATGCATCGTTGATCGCGTCGGCCAGATCACCGGACGGATCGCCGCCCCCGTCCGGAGACATCACCGACCAGAACAGGCTGTGATTGGCATGGCCGCCGCCATTGTTCCGGACCGCCGTACGAATTGCCTCCGGAACGCCATCGAGATTACTCACGAGATCTTCGACACTCTGGTCGGCCAGGTCGGCGTGCCCGTTGAGTGCGTTGTTCAGGTTCGTGATATACGTGTTGTGGTGCCTGCTATGGTGAATTTCCATCGTGCGGGCGTCTATATGGGGCTCGAGAGCATCATAACCGTACGGCAGATCGGGAAGTGAATAAGCCATTGAGTACACTCCTTCAGGTAATTGAGGATGGGAGACAAAACCGGACACTTCCGTAAAACATCCGAGAAAAAAATATAACGAAGAAAGGGCACGTCGTCAAGCGATTTCAATCCCGCCTTACTTATAAAAAAAACTTACACTTATCGTGGTTCCAGAACCGCCCGGCATTCGGTTTCCACGACAATGTTGTCGATGAGCCGGGATTCGCCGATCCGGACTGCCGCCGCCAGAAGCACTCTGTCTCCAAGCTCTTCAACAGGCCGGAAATCCTCCGAATCGACCGCCGCGACGTAGTCAACCTCCACGCCCGGGCTCCGGGTGAGGCGGCGAGTCATGTCGTTGATGACCACCGACGCGCGTCTTTCGCCCCCCAGCACCAGATCTCGACCTGCCTGCAGGGCGCTGAATAGCACCGTGGCGCTACGGCGATGGCGGGGCGTCAGGTAACGGTTTCGTGAACTCTTGGCCAACCCGTCCGCTTCTCTTACCGTTGGCGCGATCATGATTTCCACGTCCAGATTCAGATCGGCCGCCAACCTGCGGACAACCCCCGCCTGCTGGGCGTCCTTCCGGCCGAATACGGCCACGTGCGGTTTCACGGCCGTGAAGAGTTTGGTCACGACCGTTGCCACGCCCCGGAAATGACCGGGACGGGACGCTCCGCACAGATGGTCAGCCAGCCGCTCCACGTCCACGTACGTCGCATAGCCGTCCGGGTACATCTCCACCTTTGGCGGCGCGTAGACCAGGGCGCCTTCCTCCGATCGGACCATCGCCAGGTCCCGTTCGAAATCGCGGGGATACGTCTCGAAATCCTCATCGGGTCCGAACTGGACCGGATTGACGAAGACGCTCACAACCGTCCGGTCGGTCACCCGCCCGATCTGGCGCATCAGGCTGGCATGTCCTTCGTGGAGATACCCCATCGTAGGTACCAGTCCGATCCGGAGTCCGTCCTTCCGCATCCGGTCCGCAACCCGATGCATGTCCTGAACGCTCCGAATGACCCTGGCAGCTTCCATCGCTTACCCCTGAAACAAAAACGCAGGGCGAGAGATCCCCGCCCCACGGTATCATCAATAACGTGTGGACCGCGAGTTCACTCTTCCGCGAGCGCCTTGAACTTCCGCAACTCTTCGTTTCGGATACGATAACGATGCTCCTCGGCCGGATAACGCTTTTCCTTCACGTCAACGACGTATTTCGCAAAAGCCTTGCGGATGGTGCCCCCGAGTTCCGCGTACCGTTTGGAATACCTGAATGAAAAATCATTGAGCCCCAACAGATCCGGCGCCACCAGCACCTGGCCGTCGCACCGTCGACCCGACCCGATGCCGATTGTAGGGATACTCAACGCGCGCGAAACCACGCCGGCCACCCGTTCGGGAACGCATTCAAGCACCACGGCTGACGCCCCCGCGGCCTCGAGCGCGAGCGCTCCCGAGAGAACACGGGCAGCCTCGTCGGCGCGGTCACCGTAGACGTGTCTGTTTCCCGTCCACGTCTGAGGCATATGGCCCACGTGGCCGACCGCAGCGATGCCGTCCGCCGTGATCGCGCCCATCCTTCCCGCCACCTCTTCCGCGCCTTCGAGTTTGACCATATCGGCGCCCGCGTCCGCCAACAGTCGGGCGTTGGCAACCGCCTGGGCGTCGGTCTCGTAGGACCGGTAGGGCAGATCCGCCAGCAGGATTGCATTCCGGACGCCACGTCTGACGGCACGGGTGTGGTGCAGCATATCCTCCATGGTTACCTGCTGGGGACTTTCGTATCCAAGGATGTTCATCCCCACCGAATCGCCAACCAGGATGACATCCACGTTCGACGCATCCTGCTGGATGGCGGTGGGAAAATCGTAACACGTCAACATGGCGATCGGTTCGCCCCGCCGCTTCATCTCCGGCAAGACACCTGTCGTGGTACGTGATTCCTCGTCGGACACCTCTTGAACTCCCTTGGAAGCTGTCTTAAGACCCCCGGCGGCATCGCGCCTGCCTGCTGCCGCGGGCAAGGCAGGCGGTTGCAAAAGCGCCAGTCGGGACTCACCGTGAATGTTAAAACAGCTTCTTACCTGCGTATCCGTTTTTCAACGCGCGTTCCGTGATCAGGCCTTAATCTGAGAGGGGCGATAATAGCGGGTGCCCGCGGGCGGCGCCTTCACCTGCTGCAGCAGTTCCTCCAGGCCCTCGGGATTCCGTACGAAGTCGACCTGAGACACGTTAATGATGAGCAAAGGCGACTCGGAATAGTGAAAGAAAAAGTGAGTGTACGCCTCGACGAGCCTGGCCATGTACGATTCAGTCATCAGACGTTCGTACGAAGGCGTCTGTTTGCGAACGCGCTGAAGGAGACTTTCGGTTGAATTGTGGAGGTAGATGACCAGATCGGGACTCGGCACCTTTTCATCGAGCGTCTCGGCCACGCGCTCGTACAGGGAAAGTTCGGCGTCGTTAAGGCAGACATGGGCGTATATCCCGCTTCTGGCGAACAGATAGTTGCTGACCACCGTGGATTCGAACAGGTCCATCTGGTGAAGGTCCTGTTGCTGCCGGTACCGGTGCAGCATGAAGAAAACCTGCGTCTGGAATCCGTATTGTTCCGGGTTTTCGTAGAACAGGGGCAGAAAGGGGTTCTCCTCCGCCTCCTCAAGGACCAGACGGGCCTTCATCGACCTTCCGAGGAGGCGCGCCAACTCGGTCTTGCCCACGCAGGGAGGACCTTCGATCGCGAGGTAACGTACGGCCACGAAATACGCCCTTATGCGCAAACCGACAACAGCGAAACGCCGTCCAGCTTTCGTACTTCCTGCGTCGGAACGATCGTTTCCGCCAATTCCGAAAAGGTCTTGTTGAACAACGGATGGAGACCACAAGGCGCCAGATCGCACAGCGGAACCAGCACGAAAGCCCGCTCGTGTAACCTTGGATGTGGAATTTCCAGCCCTCTACCCTGAACGATGTCATTCTCGTAAAGGAGAATATCCAGATCCAGCAACCGAGGCCCCCACCTCTGTCCGCGGACCCTTCCGAACCCTCTTTCGACCGCGAGAAGGCATTCCAGCAGCGCGTGCGGATCGAGGTCTGTTTCCGCTGCAAGCACCGCATTCAGGAACATCGGCTGCGCCGTTACCCCAACCGGCGCGGTCTCGTATACCGGGGAGACAGCCTTCACTTCGAGACGATCGTCCCGATCCAGCGCGACAGCGGCCCGTCGCAACACATCTGCGCGATCGTCCAGGTTCGCACCCATACCGATGTAGGAAATCGCCATGGGTCATCCCCGCTCCACTTCGACTTCGACGCCGTCGAAAATTGCCTGTATGGGCGGATTGGGCTTGCGCACCCGGACTCGCAGACGCTTCAGATGAAAGCTCGACTGCAGGACCTCCGCGATACGGTCGGCAAGCGCCTCCACGAGTCCGAAACGCTCGGACGTAACGACCGTCTTCGTCGTTTCGTAGATGCGAGCATAGTCCAGGGCGCCGGCGTCGTCTTTCCGGGCATAGCCACGGAAGTCCGAGAAAACCTCAACGTCCACTTCGAACCACTGCCCCAGTTTCGCCTCTTCGGGAAACAGCCCGTGGTAGGCGAAGAACCTCATATTTCTAAGGCGCAATACGTCGTTTCCCATCGACGGTCTCAGACAATTCCCGGGCGCGCTTCCAGCCTCAAATCATCAACCAGCGCCGCCGTGTACACGCGGCACCCTTTCCTTTCTGGATATCAATATAAATGAACAAATGTGCAGAGTCAACAACGCGATGGATTCCGGCCCGAAACCACCGTCCGGGCCACAACCTTTCGCTGTGCCAGAAAGCCCTTGACATCCCCAATTTGCGCCTGTATTGTAACTGGCGTCGAAACGGGTCCGCTACCGTCTATAAAAGGGCAGTTCGACCACCTCGGCACGGCCTCCGCATTCCAGAGACAAAGAAAGACCGGGCTGCTCATACCCCCTGCGGACGGATGCGAGCGATACCACCCGACCCAGGGCAGGCGAACGGACACTGCTGGTAATCCATCCGATCTGTTTTTCACCGTCTCGAAGCGGTGTTTCCGAGGGCGGAACCGTATCCGCCTCCAGGCGTAAACCAACCAGGAACCGTCTGGGCTTGCCCAGGTTGTGCATCTTGGCGATTGTTTCCTGACCGATAAAACATCCCTTCGTAAAGTCGACCGCGTGGTGAAGGCCCGCTTCGAGCGGCACGACCCGTTCGTCCAGGTCAACGCCGTATCGAGGAATGCCGGACTCTATTCGCAACGCCTCCATAGCCAGGGTACCCACGGGACGCGCCCCGGCGGATGTCAGCTCATTCCAGAGGCGAAGCGCACCGTCCGCCTCGATCCGCGCGTCATACCCCGGCTCTCCCGAATAGGAACGCGCGGTTACGGTTACATCCGTGCGTCCCAGGGTCCGGACGACCGTCTGGCATTCGGCAAGATCGGTGGAAACCTCACCCAGCACCCGTGCAATCAGCGCGCGGGAGCCCGGTCCGTGGACGCCGAACGTCGCCTGTAACCCCGTAACGTCCGTGATCCGGACGTCATCCGCAACCAGGTATCTGTCCAGGGAGGACATCAGTTTCGTCTGTAATCCGGGCTCGGTCTCCAGCAGGAAACCTTCCTCACGGCAATAGACCCATACGTCCGACAATGTCTGACCCCGGGGGGTCGTCATCGTTGCGTAATTGCCCGCTCCGGTTTCCAGCCCTTCCACCGTATTGCTCAACATCCCGTGCAGGAAACGGGCACGGTCCGAGCCGGTTACCAGCAGGTGACCCCTGTCGCTCCGATCAACCAGACCCGCGGCCTCTCTAACCGCCGCATACTCGGATGCGGAATCGCCGTAATGTGCAGCCGCCTCCAGGCCGCCGATCCGTTCGAATACGGCGCCCGCCGCAACCTTGGCTGCCCGCAGCGTTGTAACCGTCATTGGCCGACCTCCTGAATTTGACACATGAAATGATACGCACGAGTCCCGCTTGAAACATATTTTCTACTCCTCTTCGTGTCAAGAAAAACCGCTTTTTCCGGCAGCGGCCGGGCGAGGAACCCTGAAATGCCGCCCCGTGGCGAGTCCTTTTTAAAGCGTTTGATACCAACGGCCTTCCTGGTCATGATCGCCTGCGGAGGCGGCCTCGGGCCTGGGCCCCCCGACGGTACGGGTATCAAGGGAACCCTCGTTTTCAATGGGGAGTGGCCGCCGGAGACCGATGACGTGGCTGTGGCGGTATACCGGCGACGCCCGCAGGCGCTGGCCGACTTCTTCAATATTGCCGGCTGGGACACAACCGTGACCATCGGGGCGGTGCGATTCGATTATTTCGTCCCACTGGAAGAGCCGGGCGTCTATGAGTGGATTGTCGTGGCCTGGCGGCCTCGAGGCGGTTTCTGGAACTTTGACTCTCTGCTCGGCTGTTACCACGTTGGCAATGACACCCTGCCCACACCGGTGCAGGTTCACCTGGGCGAAACCACGAAAAATGTCGATATCCAGACCTATTTCGACCTCGTGCAGGGCGCCGATCGTCCGGATCGTGAAATTTGCATGGGTTTTCTGCCTCCTCTGCCTTCTCTTTCCGGGCTCGGCGCTGCAGGCGGAAGCCTCCGGCACGATCGTCGGACGGACAACCGACGAAACGACCGGTGAACCCCTGCCGGGCGCATACGTCGTATTGCTTGGCACTGGTATCGGAACCGAGACCGGCGTCGAAGGAGCGTTCGGCCTGACGGGTCTGCCGCCCGGCCTCTATACCCTCTCCGTTTCGCTGCTTGGTTTCATACCCCACGTCATGGAGGACGTTCAGGTTGCCGCAAACGATACCGTGAGGCTTTCCGTCCGGCTCACGCCCTCGCCGATCCGGATGCCCGCCATCGTGGTCTCCGCAAGCAAACGCGCACGCAACTTCGTCGACGCGCCGACAAGCGTTTCGCTCATCGACTCCGAGGAAATCCAGTCCGACAACTCTGCCACGCTGAACGAATCCCTGGAATACGTTCCCGGCGTCAATATGGTGGGAGGCCAGGTCAATATAAGGGGGTCCAGCGGCTATTCCCGCGGTACAGGAAGCCGCGTACTCATGCTGATCGACGGCTTTCCGGCGCTGTCGGCCGATAACGCCGACGTCAAATGGGACGCCATTCCAATCGACCAGATCGCACGCGTGGAAATCATCAAGGGCGCAGGTTCCGCACTTTACGGTACGGGCGCACTCGGGGGCATCATCAACGTCATCACCCGGGATCCGTCTCCGGAACCGGAAACGCTCTTCCGGTTCCTGGGCGGCCGATACAGCGAGCCCGTCCATCAGGAGTGGCGCTGGTCGTCGAGCGGGAGATACTACGAAGGCACGTACATCAGCCATTCCAGGCAGTCCGGGAACACCGGGTTCATTCTGGGCGCGGGGCAGAAGTGGACCAACGGTTTCAGGGAAAACGCGTGGCACAGGAGATACAAGCTCTTCGGCAAACTCCAACACCGGTTCAAGGCAGCGGCAACGCTTACGGCAACCTGCAACTGGGCGCTGGACGATCACGGTACGTTTGTGCTGTGGAAAGACAGAAACGAGCCCCTTGAGGTGCCGGAGAGCGCCAGGGGAGACAAGACCGTATCCCAGAAACTGAACCTGAACGTCGACTTCTACCATCTGTTCAATCCGCAATCGGGCTATCGACTCAAATCGTTCGTGTATCGCACGGAATTCGACAACGAAATCGGCGGGAGAACGTCGTCGGAAGCATACAAGATGGGGCAGGAACTCCAGTTGGATCTCCAGCCGACCGGGAACGTGGCGCTTACGTTCGGCACACAGTGGATTCATGACGTCGTACACTCGTCAGATCATCTCTTCGGCGACCACACGGGGCTCAACCTGGCGGCCTATGGCCAGGCCGAAATCGAACCCTCGGATCGGATGACGCTCTCGGCGGGCGGCCGCTACGACCGATATCGCACAGACGACAGGGACGCGGAAAACCGGCTGAGCCCCAAGCTGGGGTTCTCGTATCGAACATCCGGAAGCACAACGTTACGCGGAACCCTGGGATGGGGTTTCAGGGGTCCCTCAATCGCCGAAATCTACACCGACGCCACCTTCTCCGCGATTCCCATTATTCCCAATACCGGCCTCACGGCAGAAAGGAGCATCTCCGCAGAAGTCGCACTGGATCACCGTCCGTCGCCCTGGTCGGTCATCAGCGCCGCGACATTCTGGAGTCGGTACCGGGATCTCGTGGAGGCCAGGCCGGACGCCGCCGGCGTCGTGCAGTTCAGGAACGTGGCGAAGGGCCGTATCGCCGGCGTCGAGGCGAGCCTGGCCGCGGCGATCGATCCGGTTCGCCTTGAGGGGAACTATACCTTCATCGCCGCGATTGAAAACCTTCCGGAAGGCGATCTTCCGCTGCCCTACCGCCCCCGGCACATTGCCACCGCCGGTTTGCAGACCACGTTCGGCCGGCTCACATTGGCAGGCCGCTTGAGATTCAGAAGCCGGATCCTGCGCGCATCCGGTCTGTTACCGGAAGGGAACCGCGATCTCATACCGGTCTACCTCCTGGACCTCTCGGCCGCTTACGCTTTCGGTGAGGTCCAGGTGGTGCTGAAGGCGCACAATGCTCTGGAATACAACTACGCCGTCGTCGAACGCAATCTGGGTTCGCCCAGACGCATTTCACTCGGCATTACGGCCAGGCACTGAGAAGTTGTCTTAAAATTACCGGTGAGTTCCCGAGCGCGGGCGAAAAGGCGGCGGTCAAGGCGGGAAAGCCCGCCCATATTTGTCTATACGGGTGGGCTTGACCAACGCCGACCGGCGCTTTTGCAGCCGCGCGAAGACCGCCGGGAATTTTAAGGCAGCTTCTAAAACCCTGAAGGAGTTTTCCATGAAAGCGATTCAGGTTGCCCGCACAGGCGGACCCGAGGTCCTCTGCTATAAAGACGTTGCGAATCCCAATCCCGGACCGGGCGAGGTACTGGTCAAAATCGAAGCCATCGGTCTGAATTACATCGACACCTACCATCGCACGGGTCTCTATCCACTGGACCTGCCCTTCATTCCCGGCCTCGAGGCCGCGGGCACGGTGACGGCCCTGGGTACCGACGCCACGGACTTCCGGGTGGGAGACCTTGTCGCCTACGCGGGAGTACCCGGTTCCTACGCCGAGTTCGTCGCGGCCCCGCAGGAACGACTCGTCAGACTCCCCGGTGGCGTGGATGCCGTGACCGGCGCGGCCGCCATGCTCCAGGGTATGACATCCCACTATCTCGTTCACAGTACGTGCAACGTCCTGGAAGGCGACACCGTTCTCATCCACGCGGCGGCGGGGGGCGTGGGACTCATTCTGGTTCAGATGGCGAAAATGCGGGGCGCGCGCGTCATCGGAACGGTGTCAACGGAAGAAAAGGCGAAACTGGCACGGGACGCCGGGGCGGATGAAGTCATCAGATACACCGAGCAGGATTTCGAAGCCGAAGTCAATCGGCTCACCGACGGCCGGGGCGTGCACGTCGCATACGACTCGGTGGGTAAGACCACGTGGGAAAAGAGCATGAACAGCCTGTGTCCCAGGGGCTACCTCGTACTGTTCGGCAATGCCAGCGGTCCGGTGCCGCCGGTCGATCCGCTGTTGCTTTCCCGTCTCGGCTCGATCTTCATCACGCGCCCCACCCTTGTCGACTACACTGCGAACCGGGAAGAGCTGGAACAACGCGCCGGGGACGTGCTTGGCTGGATTCAATCCGGGAAGCTCAATCTGCGGATCGACCGAACGCTGCCCCTGTCGGATGCACGGGAAGCCCATCGGCTCCTGGAAGGCAGACGGACGACGGGCAAGGTGCTTCTTGTCCCGTAGAATGCCTTTAAAATGGCGGGCCTGGCAGATTCGTACCGCGTCATTCGGCCTCAAATGCGTATCTCGCGCCTGACGCCACGGATGTCCATCTCGAATTCAATCCCGATCACGGGAGGGCGCGCAAAGTACAACGTGAGGCCATGACGCTGCGCTGCCTTGACGCCAGGCCCAACAACCTCGTCCAGCAGGCGGTCCATACCGTGCGCCGTGTACACGTCCACGGCTGTCACCTCACTCCAGGCCGCTCCCACACCCGCCAGCCGGTCCGCCATCACCTTCACCACGTATTCCGCCTTTTCCCGCATCGCGTCCGTACCCGTCTCTCCCCGCCTGACGATGCCGTCGCGCACGAGTTCTCCTTCAAGCAGTTCACCCGCGCCCGCGATGACGAACGTACGGCCGGTTTCCTCATGACGGGGCGTCGTGTATGAAAACCCGTGCATCGTGGTCTCTTCGGGCGGATTGTACAACGGCGCGACATTGGTTCGCGCTACCGGATTCATCCCGTCCACGTGCAGGTCCCAGGATGCCAAAAGTTCGCAATACTCCTCGTTGAACCGGATGAATCCGTCCATCGGATGCGGTTTCGGGCATCGGAGTTCCACCCCGCAGAGCGCGTGCCGCTCCCGACCCGACTCACGAAGATGAACATCCACCCTTTCGAACCCCTCGCGCCATGGAACCGGTTCCGACAATGTCGCGTGTACAACCTCGTATCCATGCGTAGCGACGGCGCCGCACGAATAGGGTTCGATTCCTTTCAGGAATTGATATTGTCCCTTTATATTCTCAAATAGCATAAATAACACCCGTGGATGTCCGCCGGGAGCGAAGCGTCAGCGTGCAGACGTTCATTCCAGAGGGTTTCTCAGGTACGCCATCAGCAGCCGGGCCGAATTGACGATCCCTTCCATAGAACAGATCTCGTACCCGTGGGTATTCTCCCCCGGATACGCGATGCAGGCGGACCGTCCGGCCGACCCGGTACGTTTGGCAATACTGGCGTCGCTACCGTAGGAGGTTACGACAGCCGGTTGCGTTTCGAATCCCAGGCGCGTTGCCAGCGCTTCCAGGTGGCGCAATGTCCGCTCGTGGTAAACTCCCGTCGCGTCGCCCCAGAGCAGGACGGGATTTTCGCAGTTCCGAATCTGATACTCCTCCGCCACGGGTGCGATGTCCAGCGCGACCGCCGTCTGAGCCGGTAACTGACCGATCGAAAACGCGGCGCCCTGCGCGCCTATTTCCTCCTCTGAACTGGCGATGAGATACACGTCATGCGGCGGCGGCGTTTCTTCCAGGTGTCTGGCCGCCTCGATCAGAACCGCGAGTCCCGCCCTGCAATCCAGATTGTAACCGCAGATGAAGTCCCCCATAAACACCGGAGGTTTCCGGGAACGCGCCAGCACCGCCTTGCTGCCTCGATGTACGCCCAGATCCCGCAATTCGGCAGCGGTGCGCTTGGTCTCGATCCAGAACTTCTCCCACTCGACCGCCTTTCCCGACTTTAATGGACCTGCGGGACTCTCGCTGGAAACATGCTTGGAGCCCACGGACAAGATGCCCGTGACCGGCTCACTTTCGGTCAGCACGTCAACCGGCCCCTCGCCGACCGCCCACGCGTGGAGCCCGCCCAGCGGCCGGACACGGAGGCGGCCATCGTCGTGGACGCGCCTGACCATGAGCGAGATCTCGTCCTTGTGCGCCGTGACGGCAACGGGCGCGCCGCCGCCCCGTCCCCTGAAGTGAACCACGATACTCTCGGCCGCATCCTGCCACACCGAAGCCGCGAAAGGGCGCACCTCCTCCATCACGATGGCGTCCACTTCGCCCTCCGCTCCCGGCGGGGCGTGGGCCGTCAGAAGTCTTTCCAGCAATTTCATGAGACGGGGTCGATCAATTGACACATCCATCGAAATGCCTCCAGACGTCTCCGTGAAGCCGTTCCAAAAGCCCGGCCGCGGTCACCGCGGTACAACCCGGGATTCAATGCGGTCCGCGCAGGAGATTTCGCTTGACATCACTTTGGAAACACGGAATATTCAATTTGGTTGTTGATCAGACATCCTCCCGCCGGCTGCAGAATCCCATCCATCGAAAACCCATCCGCCAGAGGTGATCTTCGTGGCCGGAAAGAGCGGAATCTACCGCAATGAGGCGAAGGATTCATTGCACCGCTACCTGGAAGACGTTGCCACGTCAAAGCCGCTGACGTCCCAGGAGGAGGTCTTTCTTGCCCGTCGCATCAGGAAGGGAGACCTCGAAGCCCGCAGGAAGCTTGTCGAGGCCAACCTTCGATTTGTCATCACCGTAGCCCGGGAATACCAGAACCAGGGGGTGCCGTTGGCGGATCTGATCAGCGCGGGCAACCTCGGACTCATTACGGCGGCGGAAAGATTCGACGAAACCAGGGGTTTCAAGTTCATATCCTACGCGGTCTGGTGGATTCGCCAGTCCATCCTGCAGACAGTGGCCGAACACTCCAGGGTCGTTCGCCTTCCGCTCAACCGGGTGGACCTTCTGCGCCGCATATCCCGCTACGTCAACAACCGGCAACAGGAAACGTCCGGCCGACCCCCCGAGGAAGAGATCGCCGAGGAGCTCGGAATCACGGTTGAGCAGGTGGTCGATACCCTTGCGAGCGGACAGCGCATCCTCTCGCTGGACATGACCTTCGGCGAAGACGAAGAAAACAGCCTGCTGGAAGTCATGACGGACGAAAACCAGGAATCGCCCGACCATTTGCTCTTGCAGAATTCACTGGAAGATGAGATCCTGGCGGCGCTGGACACGCTGGAAGAAAGGGAACGTGAGGTCATTCGCCTCTATTTCGGCCTGGGCGGCGACGCAGAGATGACCCTTGAGGAAATCGGCGTCCGGTTCAGGCTCACCCGAGAACGCGTGAGGCAGATCAAGGAAAAGGCGCTCAGAAAGCTCCGCCACCCCACTCGGGGCCGAAAACTCATGCCCTATTCAGACGGCGCATGAACAGGGATCTCCCAGCGAAAAGAAGGCCGGACGACAGAAACGTCCGGCTTTTTTTCATGTTCCTTGCGTGATTTCACCGAGTTCTTCCGCGGTGGCCCACAGCAGGGGAACAGCCAGGTCCTCCTCAACCGAGCCATCGTGGGTACCGCGATTCCCGCCCTCGTCTGCGGAGCCCTCCTGAGACTCATGCATGCCATGGTCCGCTACGATGACCACCGCGTATCCGGAAGACGCGAGACAGGCCAGCAGCCCGTTCAGACTCCGGTCCATCTCGGAGGCGGCCCGCCGGACTTCCGGCGCATAAGGACCGTACCGGTGACCCGCTTCGTCGACGTCCAGCAGATGAACAAACGCGAACGCCGGTGAATGACTGCGGATCAGACCGGGGACCCGGGCGTAGATCTCAAGGTCATTTCGTTCCCTTGCCAGTACCGTCCGGTCGGCGAACCGCTCGACGTCCAACCCCGCCACGTCCCTCTTGTGGACGGCCATCAACGTCTGCCCGCCGGCATCCCGAACCCGATTGAAGACGGAATCCATGAGGGGGGACCGGGTTGCACGGATCATCGTCTTCAGATCCGTTACGCCGTGCGAGGACGGCGATACGCCGGTCAACATCGTGGAAATGCATATGTAGGTCATTGAGGGCAGCACGGACCGGATCTCACGATGCCGAAGCGCCGCGATTCGGTTGAAAACCGGCACGGCGCCGCGAACATGCGCCCAAAGCGACGAGCCGAATCCGTCAACCACCACCAGCGCAAGCCGGTCGGCGGCATACAGGGTATCGACGACGTCATCGATCGGCGCCGCCTCGGCGCCTCTGGGTACGGGTACGTCGAGTACGCGGGAAATGGTGGGAGCGATCGCCCGCAAGTCGATTTTTTCAGCCATCACACGTCCTCATATTCAGAACCAGTTGCCTGAACCGCTCTCCGCGTTCGGTAAAATTGCGAAAGCGATCGTAGCTGGCCGAGGCCGGAGAAAAAAGCACCGTGCCGCCCGGCGCTGCAAATCTCGCCGCCGCGGACACCGCATCGTCCAGTGAATTCGCCCTCAGGATGCGTATCGGGGATCCGGCCGGTACCGATGCCGCGATCGCGTCCGCCGTCTTGCCCGTCAGGATGAGATGCGACACCCGTCGCCCGATCTGACGTCCAAGCCCGTCAAACGCCAGACCCTTGTCGTATCCTCCCGCGATTAACACCACACCTGGCGGAAGGGCCGAAAGCGCCACCTGCGTCCGGTCCGGACTGGTCGCAATGGAATCGTTATAGTACGTTACGTCCCGGATTTCGGCAACCCGTTCCAACCGATGGGGAACGCCCTTGAATGTACGCAGTACGGCCGCAATATCCGCTTCGGTCACGCCGTTGGAAAGCGCCGCTGCGCAGGCGGCCAGCGCGTTTGACAGGTTATGCCTTCCCGGAAGCGCCACCGCGCCCGACGGACAGACGGTTTTTTCGGAACGGCCGATCCGGTGTCGTATGACTCCGTCGTCCAGGAAGACGTGGGACCCCGGTGCCGGCTGCGCGCTGAATACGATGCGGCGCCCGGCGCCGGACCACCGACGCACTTCAGGGTCGTCTCCATTCAACACCGCGACGTCCCGTACATCCTGATGCGCGACGATCTGTCGTTTCGCCCTTTTGTATGCCTCCAGCGAGCCATGGTTGTCCAGATGATTGGGGGCGAAATTCGTAATTACCGCGGTCTGCGGGCTCCACTTCAGATCGGCCAGTCGATCCAGTTGAAAGCTTGAGAGTTCGAGGACGACGTGAGTGTCTGCCGTTATGTCATCCAGTGCATCCAGTAGAGATCCACCGATATTTCCGCCCACCATCGTCCGCGGGTTCCTGCGTCGCATCATCTCTCCGGCCAGCGACGTGGTCGTCGTCTTTCCGCTGCTGCCCGTAATTCCCACCACCGGCGCCTCGCAACGCTCCGCGAACAGGCATATCTCCGTTGTCACGGGGATTCCCCTTTTCCCGGCGTCATTCAGGAACGGGGAAGACCGGGGGACCCCCGGGTTCGCCACGATCAGGTCCGCAGCCCGAAAATCCGCCTCCTCGTGTCCGCCCAGCCTGTAGACGACCGGCAGCGACTCAAGCGTCCGGAGCGACTCCTGAAGCGCCTCTGCGGGCCGCAGGTCGGTAACGGTCACCCGCGCGCCCTCTCTGCACAGAAACCGAACCGCACCCGCGCCCCCGCCAAACAGTCCCAGCCCCATCACGAGTACCCGCCGCCCGTCCAGCGGCATCATGGTTCGTTTCCTTCCCGCGCCGGGATCTTTCCACGAGACTCGAGCAACTCGAGGATTCGTTGCGCCGCGTCCTCGGGCGTACATTCGGCCGCCCTGATGACCAGTTCCGGATTCTCCGGCGGCTCGTAAGGATCCGAGATACCCGTAAAGCCGGGTATCTCTCCGGCACGCGCTTTCTTGTAGAGTCCCTTGGGGTCCCTTTCTTCGCAGACCTCCAGGGGTGTGTCGATGAAAACCTCCAGGAATTCCCCTGGATCCAGCATCCCGCGAACGCCGTCCCTGTCGATCCTGTACGGACTCACGAAGCTGCTTATGGCAAGGATCCCCGCATCCACGAACAGCTTCCCCACCTCGCCGATACGGCGGATATTTTCCGCCCTGTCAGCAGCCGAGAAACCCAGATTTCTGTTCAGACCATGCCTGATATTGTCCCCGTCCAGAACATAGGCCATCCGGCCCCGCGCGACCAGCGCGTGCTCTGCGGTAAACGCAATGGTACTCTTCCCGGATGACGGAAGACCGGTCAGCCACACCAGGCACCCGGCCTGAGCCAACAGACTCTCCCGCTCCGCTCGACTCACGTGTCCTTCATGCCACACGATATTCGTCGCTTTTGCAGCCACCGGGAACCGCCTCCCTGTTACGTCATCTTCAACTCGGAACAGCCAACCCTGACGTTACTCAACTCGGCCGTTGGGTCAGACCCCACGGCAAGTCGGGGAAACGCGTCATCAATCCGAAAACGACGCGCTGTAAACCGGAATCAACTCGACAGGCCGGAATTTCCGCTTATGTTGCCGCAATCCCTGCAGCCCCAGGTCACCCGCGTCGTTGACGAGGTCGAAATCCGCCAGCGCCCGGTAGACCTCCATTCGCAGGTATTCCGACAGTCCCCGCACATC
Source organism: Candidatus Latescibacterota bacterium (assembly GCA_965116875.1). Taxonomy (GTDB): domain Bacteria; phylum Latescibacterota; class UBA2968; order UBA2968; genus JAAXHE01. Next base: position 3,913,424 of record OZ220733.1, on the reverse strand, counting down.
GGGGTCCGTTTTGGCGATAAAGAAATTGGCCAGCCGGGCGTGCATCCGGCCGGCAATCGCGAAGGCCGCGACCCGGCCCTCGAGCTCCACGCACCAGCCCTGGAGTTCCTCGGACGTCCAATGTCCGTACATCGACAGCGCCGACCGGGTATATCCCCAATCGAGGAGGAAATCTCTCTTGCGCCCCTGCCGCTTCCGCCAGTGCCGCAACAGCGCCCGGCAGGCCGTGATATCGGCGGGCGTCAGTTTCCGGAAAAGCGGGTCCGCCCCTCTTCGGAAGCGACGCAGTTTCTTTCTCAGATCCCGGTACGGCCGGCCCGTGGCCGCCGCGACCTTCGACGGATCGTACAGGTACTCTCGCGACCTGATCCGAACTTCCAGCCCGTCCGGCGGCAGACACCGCCTGTCGGCCTCGTCCACCCACAGGATACGCGGGTACCGGCCTCCATTGATATCACGAAACCGGTTCAGAACGTCGGCGAGCGGTTCGGCCGACAGTGGCATCGGAGGTACGACCAGATCGAACCAGGCGCGGCCGCTTCTGTCAACGCGACGCACGGGAAGCCAGAGAGCGCCATCGTGTTCGGCAAGAAACACTTCCCGCGCCGGGGCCAGGCTGAAACAACAGAGAAAGGGAGCGTAATAGCACCACGCGCTCTTCCGGGCCGACTCGAATACTCCCTGCAGCCGGCGCGTATGACGGGGGTGAATGGGTTCCGCTTCGAACGGCAGATTCATCCCTTCTTCCGTGACCTGTCGGCCGTGTAGAGCGAACCCTCGTAGAAGCCATTGACACGGGGTGTCAACCGTGCAGTCGCAACCGTTCGAATGAGGTGACTGACACCGGCAAGCATCTGTGCGCCGACGTACCGATTGAAATCCGGAATGACCTCGACCGGCGCCAGCCCGGTCTCCGTGATCGTTCCCACGGCGGTAGCCGTCTCGTCGGGCCTGCGGCTGCCGAAACAGACAATGCCCTGCTTGCCCACCTCCGGCCGAAGCCCGGCGGCGCCGCGTGAAACGAACAATGACAAGCCGGGAAGCGTGTATGGCGGATCGGTAAAGAACAGGTCGAAACCCGCGAGGAGGTCGGCTGGCAGTTCCGCCCGCAAGTCGTGCTCGACGGCCTCGACCGCCTGTCGTGTCTCGCGTGACGCGGCGTTCAGAAAGGCCACAAGACGCGGGTCGCATTCCAGCACCACCACCCTGCGCACTGAAATCCCGAAAAAGTCCGCCAGCAGGCCAATGGCCAGAGAGGTAAGGTCGTCGTCTCCCAGTATCAGGACGTCCCGCCCTTCCAGCCCGTCGTGTTCGTACAGATACACGGCGCGCCGCAACGCGGTTTCCGCCGTTGCATGAGACTGATCCAACCGCACGTCGACGGCCGGTCTCCGCTCCCCCAATGCTTCCATCCGGGCGCGTAACGAACGCATCTCGTCGTCCAGAACGGGAAAAACCGGTCTTTGAAACCGGCGGCGGCAGCTCAGACCCAGTTGTTCTTCCACCGCATCCCGGCCGGACGAAGACAGGACCACACCCCCTCGCCGCTCCAGCCAGCCCCTCTTTTCCAACTCGCCCCGGACCGCCGCCACAACCGGAACCGGCAGACCCGTCTCCCGCGACAGGTCCCGTACGGGCATCGTGCCCGCACGATAAATCGCCCGCAACACGCGACGGACCCCTTCGGGACCCTCGTCGAGCCGCGCATCGGCCGCAACGTCCGCGAGTACGTTTCCCGAATGCCCGGTGTCACTGCTTTTCGGTTTCCGTGTCCGGCGACTCACCGTCTCCGTTCTCCGATTCGGCGGACGTGTCCTTATCCGTCTCGCCGACGCTGCCTTCCGTCGCTTCCGCTTCCTCAGGTTGCCCCTCGTCCTCCGCCTCGTCGTCCTCCCATTCGAGCAGGTTCTCATCGTCCTTGCGCTTCCGGAGAATCACGTAAATCAGGCTGAGACCGGAGGCATAGGCGGACAGCACGTATGAACTGAAAATCACCGTGAGAAGAATCAGCATCACGGCAAGAATTCCGCCGGCCATCAGTTCGGAACCGGAGGGGATGCCGGCAGCCGGCAGAAACGTGGTTATGTCCAGAGACAACCAATCGGAACGCGTAAAGTCAAATGGAACATACGTTCCCGCCACATAGACCATGTTGGCCAGCTTCTCCTTCATGAACAGGCCACAGGTCCAGCTCACCAGACCGAGCGAAGAGGCCATGAAGATTCCCAGAAGGACCGAACCGATGGAAACTGAAATCTTCATCCAGACCATATACAACACCAGCCGCCAGGGCTGGCTCCAGGCCAATGAGAAAGACTGGATGGCCACCTCGAGCGCGTCTTCGCCGACCGTACCCACAACCGCAGGCGACATCGTCAGGGACACGATAAATGCGATCGATACGAAGATGGCAACCAGCGCGGCAAAGAAGATTGGAATGAACAATACCCCGAATGCCAGTTCGCCGACCCAGGGAATCAGACCCGCCAGCCATCCGATCACGACGCCCGCGACAACAAAAAAGACCAGCAGCGCCAGTGTGGCCACCGGACCCCAGACAACGCCGCCCCAATTCTTTCTGATGAAGCCCAATGCGTCGCCCGAAGAATAGAAGTCGTCTCCTTTCAATTGCTGGTACGCAATCTTGCAGATCATGCACGTCGTTAATAGCATGACCAGCCAGACATAGAGCATTGCAAGCACGTCGATCGCCATGCCCGCCAGCGTGGCCGGGAATGGCGCTGGTCCGGGAAAGAGCCCGAACCTGTGCCAGATCTCTCCCATCCGGGCCCCGGCCAGAAGGTGGTCTGCGATGGCCAGGATGGAATATCCGGCCCAGGCAATCAGCGTACCGCACAACCCAACCCATATCTTTTTTCCGGACCAGCCGAGCCGGACCACCTGAAAGATGTCCCGTATATCAAAATGCAGCTTGGACATTACACACCCCCCTTACAGTCCGAGGCCAACAAAAAAAGGGCATAACGCCGCCCCCGAAGCATGCCGAATGTGCCAAAGTCACTTAAATTCATAACCTTACACGCGCAATAGTGGGCACATAAATCGCACCGGTATGATGCAAAAACGCGGGAACAAAGTCAAGCGAAATAAAACAGATCCGGTGTTCCGTCCCGGGAGCCGGTTGCCGGAATTCCCGGAGCGGGACACTGGGGTCTGGCGATGGACTCGACCCCCGGATTCCGTCCCGGACGGGCACTTGACAGCCGGCGGTCCCGGGGTCCCCGAACCCGCTGTAGCCTGCGGGCGGGCTTACCGCTCGTCGGATGCTTCGGGTATCGTCAGACGGATTTGATGAAGAAACAATTGGAGCGGCACATTGAAGGGCCGCGAGCGCCGGTTCAGCGCCGGCTTGAAGAGCGCACCGGCCGGCAGGGGCGTGGACCCTTGCTGCAGCCTGACCTGAGCGTGGCCATCCTGCGCTCCGAGGATGCGGTAACAGCCCTGTCCGAGCCCCAGCGGCCACGGAGATCCGTGGCGGTCCCGACCCGTGAGGAACAGGACGACCTCTTCATCGACGCCGAATTCGGGAATGCCGGGGATATACAGCCTCCGGCCGTCGGCGGTTCCCCCGGGCAGCGTGAGGACGATCTCGCCGCCCGGATTGCCCTTGACCGGTGCGATTACCCTGAACCGGTGCCGCGTTACGATTTCCCCGCGTCCGTCATCCATAAAGCTGTTTGCGGACACACACCGGACGTGGGCGATTGTCTCCGCCCGTTCGCAGAGCGAATCGAAAGCGAACCGTTCCACGGTTGTCGCCTCCGCCTGCGGTATCCAGACGGCGAGGACGGATATCGCAAGTACGGATCGAATCAGTCCTGACATGGAAAACCCTTCGGATAACATGGGTGAAACGGGTACGGCGAGCGGTCTTCTCTAATCTGGAAACGCCCCTGCCCGGTCATGGTTCCAGACACGCGGGTCGGCGCCGGAATCCGGCAATCGCGTGCGCCGGCCGCCAACTCGCCAGTCCCGGGTTGTCTGTACCTGAACCCGTCAACCGGGACGGATCATTACGCGGCCCCGTTTTCGTCCAGAACGTCGCACCCAGGCGCCGCCCCACGTTCAAACACCCCTCGAGCGACGAGCAGCGCACTCTCCCGATCCCTGACGCTGCCGTCGAGCTGACCGTCTTCCACTGCCCTCAGGACGGCCGTGAACGCAGGCCCCGGCGTATACCCGAGCTGGATCAGGTCCCTGCCGGTAATCATCGGTTCCGGACGTATCTCCTCGGGCTCCATTGTTTCCAGAGCATGGCGGCAGAAATGGTAATTTTCAAGGTTCCGGTGGCTTGACAGACAATCCACCCGGTGCAGTTCCAGGTGTTCGTCGAATCGCTCCATGCGCAGGAACCGCTTCAACCTGTTCGCACGCATCTGTCGAACGTGCATGAATCGGTGATGGTCCGCCACCAACCGGACGATGTGCCGGGTCGCCTCGCCGGAAAATCGCAGCCTGCGGCAGATCTCATCCGTGATCCGGGCACCCACGCCGGCGTGATTGTCGAACCGGATACGGTCGGCCGATCTGAACGTCCGCGGTTTCCCCACGTCGTGCAACAGCACTGCCACGGCCAGTTCGGGCGACGGGTTGCGCATCAGCCCCAGCATGATCAACGTGTGGGTCAACACGTCGCCTTCGGGATGATACTCAGGCGGCTGCGCGACGCCCTCGAGTTCCAGGACCTCCGGCGCCAACTGCGTCATCAGCCCTGAATCGATAAGCCATCGCACCCCGAGCGGCGCGCCTCCTTCCGTCAGGATCTTTACGAATTCGTCCCGGGTCCGCTCGACACTGACCTGTGCGAGATCGTCACTCGATCGCCGAATCGCGGCAAACGTGGCTGCATCGATCCGCCAGTGCAGACGGCAGCCGAGCCGGACCGCTCTCATCATTCGCAGATGATCTTCCGCAAACCGGTCCTCTGCCGGTCCGATCGTCCGGATCGTTTTCTGCCTGATATCCGCCTGTCCGCCCACGTAGTCCAGCAACCGATCCGCCAGGGGGTCCCAGAACATCCCGTTCACCGTGAAATCACGGCGCCTGGCATCCTCGGTCTCGTCAGCGAATTCGACCGCGTCCGGGTGCCGGCCGTCGCTGTACCCCAGGTCGCGCCGAAAACGGGCAACCTCGAATCCATGCCCCGCCAGGCGCACTTCCACCACGCCAAAGTGCGCGCCGACGGCCCGGGCGTTCTGAAAAATACCGGCCACCTGATGAGGATCGGCATCGGTAGCAATGTCGTAGTCGCGCGGCTCCAGCCCGAGTTGGAGGTCCCGCACGCATCCTCCGGCAAGCAACGCCCGGAAACCTCGCGCATCGAGTCGTCGAACCACCTCAATCGCCGTATCGAGAGCAGAAGCCATTGCGTTCAGTCCAGGCGAACGGGAACCCGTTCGATCCGGGCGCCCAGCGTGCGAAGTCGTTCGTCGATGCGATCATAACCGCGATCGATCTGTTCGATGTTTCGAATCACACTCTGGCCTTCCGCGCACAGGCTGGCGATCAACAACGCCATCCCCGCCCTGATATCGGGGCTTGTAATTCGCTCCCCGTACAGCCCGGACGGACCCACCACTACGGCCCTGTGCGGGTCGCAGATGATGATCTCGGCCCCCATTTCGATCAAGCGGTCCAGCCAGAAAAGCCGGCTCTCGTACATTTTCTCGAAAAACAGGACGGTTCCCCGGGCCTGTGTGGCCACAACAATCGCAATGCTCATCAGATCCGCGGGGAACCCCGGCCATGGATCGTCAAATATCTTCGGAATCGCGTCTCCGGCGTCCCGGACAATCTCTAGCTTCTGATCGTCGGGAACCAGAATGTCATCTCCATCGACCATCACCTCGACCCCGAGTCGCTCAAATACCATCAGACTTCTTCGCATATGATGCGGCGCCGCGTCTCTGATCCGTATCTCGCCCCGGGTAACCGCCGCGAGACCGATGAAGCTTCCCACCTCCATATAGTCCGGACCGATCGCATGTTCGCCGCCGTGAAGCGCATGAACGCCTTCGACGGTCAGCTCATTCGTACCCACACCCGAAATCCGGGCGCCCATGGCATTGAGCAACCGGCACAACTCCTGCACGTGCGGTTCAGAGGCCGCGTTGCGGATGATGGTTGTGCCTTTCGCCAGGGTGGATGCCATAATGACGTTTTCCGTTCCGGTCACGCTTCGCTCATCCAGAAAAATGTCCGCGCCGGTCAATCCGCCCGGCGCCCTCATTTCATAGCCGTGGCCGGTCTCGATGCGCGCACCCAACGCCTCCAGCGCGCGAAGGTGGGTATCGAGGCGCCGGCGCCCGATTCTGTCGCCGCCGGGCCTGGGCATCGTGGCACGGCCGTGGCGCGCCAGAAGCGGGCCCGCGAGAAGGATGCTGCCGCGTACCCTTCTGCAGAAGTCAGGATTCAGGGCGGTCTTGCTGAGGGAAGCCGCGCAGGCGGTCAGTTCGGCTCGTACAGGATGCTGGACCGAGACGCCCAGATCGCGCAGGATTGCAATCTGGGTGAGTACGTCGCCTATCGGCGGCGCATTCTTCAAGACCACCGTTTCGTCCGTCATGAGCGTGGCGGCGAGAAGCGTAAGCGCGGCGTTTTTGTTGCCGAGCGGCCTGATGGTGCCGGATAGCGGATATCCGCCCTCGATCACGAACTGTTCCATAGAGACCCACGTCCCGATGCGCCTCGGACTGGTGAAACCGGATCCTGCGTATTTCTCGGTAAGTTACAATATATCATATCTTTACATAACAATCAAGGGAATTCTCCGCCGAGGCGCCCCAGGCCATGTGCAACCGGAGACGCCGCCCGCCGTCCATTCAGGGGCCGGATGCATTTGCGGCCGCGCCGGGACGGATATACAGCTGCCCGCATCCCGCCGCGATATCCACGCCCCTGCTGTAACGCACCGTCGTTGTCAACCGCGCATTCCTGAGGGAGCGCACAAACCGGTCCACGGCCTCCCGGGGCGGCCGTACATATGCCGTGTCCTCGACCGGATTCCAGGGGATGACGTTGACTTTGCACGGTATGTCGCGTACGAGCGCGACCAGACGCCCGGCGTCCTCCACCGAGTCGTTTACTTCGTGCAACAGCACGTATTCGAACGTCACCCGTCTGTCGATGCGCTTCCGATACGCCCTGACGGCCGCGAGAAGTTTCGCGATCGGCCAGCGCCGGTTGATCGACATGATTCGCGATCGCTTTACATCGTCGGCCGCATTGAGCGAAACCGCCAGGCCAACCTTCAATCCCTCCTGCGCCAACCTCAAAATGCCGGGCACGTAGCCGACCGTCGACAGGGTAATCCTTCGTATCCCGATAGCCAGCCCGTAATCCAGGTTCATCAGACGGATTGCGCGAACGACGTTCACGTAGTTCAACAACGGCTCTCCCATGCCCATCATGACCACATTGGTCAAATCGTCCCCGCGTGCTCTCAGTTCGCGCCGGACAAAGACGAGCTGGTCGAGGATTTCACCGGCGGAGAGGTTTCGGAGAAGCCCCATCCGTCCCGTGGCGCAAAACGTACAATCAAGCGGGCATCCCACCTGTGACGAAACGCAAAGCGTCCGCCTCCTCCCGTCGCGCATCAGAACGCTTTCTACGCGCCTGCCGTCCGGCAGCTCAAACAGATACTTCACGGTTTCGCCGTCATCCGTGCCGAGTCGCGCCGCCGCCTCAAGATTCAAAATCGACGCGTGTTGCGAGAGCCTGGCGCGGACCCCCCTGGAAAGGTCGGTCATCCCGGCGAAGTCGGTTGAACCGCGATTGTAGATCCAGGCGGCGATCTGCCTGGCCCGATAGGGCTCCAACCCGAGAGAAGCGACGAATTCCTCGATCTCTCCCGGATAGAGTCCCTTCAGTTCCACGCGGTCGCCAGCCTGCGAAACGTCGGCCATTTGCGCGTCTCCTTGTTTTACAGTTGACGTCAGGTTAAGGGCGCAGCGTTCCGGATGCAAGAGAAATTACAGGTTGACAGACGTCAGGTTTTGGCCTATCTTGAGAAGCCGTTCTTCCCTGAGGTTATTCCGCTTGTTGCCGTCGGGTCATCTCAATTCCCCGGACCCATGGCGGCATTCCAGGTAATCACTGATATGGGTAATCGCGAGTGTGATCCCACGGACCGGTCTGCTCGATCCGGTTTCCGGTTCCGGCTGCCGAAGTTTGCGTTTATCGTTGTGCCGGCAGCTGTACTGGCCTGGCTCGTAGCTGCTCGACCGCCCGATCCTCAAATCGCGCAGAATTCCGAAATCGCCCGGGAGATTTCAGCGTTTCCGGATTCGATTCCCGCCTCGCCTGAACCCCGGCTCTCGGTAATTGACGGCCGCATCCGCCACAGAGAGACGTTCTGGGACGCATTGAATCGGAAAGACGTTGCGCGGTCTCAGATCCATGAGTTGCTGAATGCGATCAAGGAGGGGATCCCACGGTCGGAATTCAACCCCCGAATCGTCCGGAGCGGTGACCGTTACGCATTGGGAACGGACAGCATCGGAACCGTTCAGACCTTTGAATTTATCAAGAGAGGCGCTTTCGAAACCCGGTTTGTAGCCACACGGTCGAACGGAAGGCTGACCGCACGCAGCGAGCAGATACCCCTGGATCGCAGGATTGACGTTGTCACGGGTGAAATCCGCAGTTCCCTCTGGAATGCCCTTTCTGAAACCGGCGAGAATCCGCACGTACTGAACGGAAAGATGACCCGCATTTTTGAATTCGATATTGATTTTATGGTCGACTGTCGTGCGGGCGACCGATTTGCCCTCGCACTCGAAAAACTCTATAAAGACGGCCGGTTCCTTCGATACGGAGATATTCTTTCCGCCGAGTACCAGTCGGCCAGGAAGCGTCATCAGGCCTTTTTGTTCGAATCCGAAGACGGTCATACGGCCTATTACGATGCGAACGGAAAGTCCTTGCGCGGCCTGTTTCTCAAATCTCCATTGAACTATCGTCGAATCAGTTCCGGTTATTCCAACCGGCGTTTCCACCCCATCCTGAAGCGGTACCTTCCTCACCACGGCATCGACTACGCCGCGGCGTACGGCACGCGTGTCTGGGCGACCGCCCCGGGCATCGTCGTCTTCAGGGGTTGGAGAGGCGCCCTCGGCAACTACGTCGAAATCCGGCATCGAAACGGCTACAAGACGGGCTATGGCCACCTGAGCAGGTTCCCGCGCGGGTTGAAGGTGGGCACAAACGTCAGGCAGAAGCAGACCATCGGTTTCGTTGGATCGACCGGACGCTCCACGGGGCCGCACCTTCATTACAACTTCTTCGTCAGAAACGGCAAGCGCTATCAACTCGTCAACCCGGCCGGATTTGCCAATCGCTCCCGTGCCAGACAGCTTTCCCCGGATCAGATGACTGACTTCCGGCAACAACGCGACCGGCTGCTGGCGCTGTTCGACGACCCGGCGACGTTGCTCGCGACCAACCTGCAGGCCCCACCCTGACATCCCGCGGCAGGATAGAGGATTGAGGTGAACCCGTGAGACTGGCGTACTTCGACTGTACTGCCGGAGTGAGCGGCGACATGATCCTTGGCGCGCTTGTGGACGCGGGGCTGCGCATCGAGGAGTTGCAGAGAGAACTCGACAAACTCCATCTGGAGGGAATCCGTCTCAGGGCCGGGAAGGTTCAGCGGCACGGCATTGCGGCGACAAAAGTCGACGTCGTCGCCGCGGAAGGACAGTGTCACCGACGATTGAAGGACGTGCTGGGCATCATCGACGCTGCGAATATCTCGAGCAGAGCCAAACGGAAGGCCGGCGCAATCTTCCGCCGCCTCGCCGAGGCGGAAGCCGAAGTACACGACATTTCGGTCGAACGCGTCCATTTTCACGAAGTCGGCGCGGCTGACGCCATTGCGGATATCGCCGGCGCCGTCATCGGACTGGAGCGGCTTGGCGTGGAACGCGTCTTCGCCTCGCCGCTTCGATTCGGCAGGGGAACGACGCGAAGCGCCCACGGCGTACTGCCTGTTCCGGTTCCCGCGGTTGTCGCGCTCTGCAGGGACGTTCCTGGAGAACGAACCGACATACCGTTTGAGCTGGTCACCCCTACGGGCGCCGCGGTTCTGACCACGCTGGCACGGCAGATCGGCGCGGGCACGCCACCGTTTCGGACGCGCCGGATCGGTTACGGAGCGGGCGCCCGGGATCTGGATCAGGTACCGAACATGCTCCGCCTGGAAATCGGTGACACCGAGTCGTCCCCGCAGACAGACGCGCTCAACCTTATAGAAACCAATATCGACGACATGACGCCTGAAATCTACGGCTACCTGATCGATCGCCTGCTCGGTGAAGGCGCCAGAGACGCGTATCTCACGCCGGTCATTATGAAGAAGGGACGACCCGGGGTGGTCCTCAGCGTGCTCGCCGATCCGGAACGTACGCAGTCAGCCACGGACCTGATTCTCCGTGAAACCACGACGCTTGGCGTGCGGATCCGCCGCGTTGAACGTCAGACCGTTTCCAGGCGAACGGAAGTCGTTGAAACCGCTTTCGGACCCGTGACCGTAAAGGTTGCCAGCTACGGCGGAAGGACGCGCCTTGCGCCCGAATTCGAAGACTGCGCCAGAATCGCCAACGAGCAGGGGGTCCCCATTCTCGATGTATACCGCGCCGCGTCGAGCGCTGACGTTGACTGATCCTTCAAATACGCATCTATACAGACACGAACGCCGAACTGCGGATGCGGCAGCTTACCGGCCCCGGAATCGAACGCAGCGGAAAGTAAAGGTGGCGCATTCCTCCATTCTCAATTGAGAATCCCGGGTCCTGCGCTGTCGCCAGCGTGAGTCCGCGTGCATCGTGGATGACGCGTTCAACCGCACATCCCATCGTCGAACCATCGCCGAATCTTACGATTGCCGTTGTTTCCTCAACGCCCGTGGTGTCGACGATATCCCCGATCACAACCAGGCCGTCAAGCGGATCTCCGTCGGCCTTTCTGAGTACACCCGCCACCGTCAGGTCACGGGTGCCTCCGCCCGCAACCACCGTGTCTTTCCATCTCAACTCGTCCCCGCCCCAGAGCCCGGCGAACACGAGGGCGCCGTCCCGCTCACGAACGAAACCGAACTCGCCTTTCAGGCTGAGGTTCCCCACCTCCAGCGGTTCATGGTTCCATGTCGAACGATGTACGATATGGTCCGTGTACCCTCCATGTCTGACCTCAACTGCGATTGTCCGACCATCCGCGTACTCCTGCCGGACCGACTCAATGAACGGACGTCCGTCGAAGGGCTCGTGAACCGCGGCGAACACGCTTGAATGAGGCGTCCGACCCTGGCGCCGGGCCAGAAAAACGGGCATCCTGAACCGGTCCAGTTCGTCTTCATTCTCGTCCGTTCGCCGTACCGATGGCGCGTCGCCCAGGAGCACGTCGGCATCTGAAAGACCCGGGAGATGACACCGCAATCCGGTTCGCCGACCGGCAAGGCCGAGCCGCAGCATCAAACCGGCGTCAACCCGTCCGCGGGATACATTCTGTACGAATCCGTAGGCTATGTTGCTGCCTTCGGCGTCCCCCGGGTCCCCTTCAAATTCGGGCAGCCGTACCGCGACACCGTCCAGCAGGTGGCGTCCGGCGGGTTCCAGCGGCACGTCAAGGCTGATCCATCCGTCCCGGTCCGCGCTCCCGTGCAGCGTCCAGTCGTGCCGCGTCCCTCCCCGCACACGGAATATATCCAGAGAATACGCATTCCCGTCGCCTGCGTCGGCAAGCATGACCATTCTCCGGTATTCCCGCGCCAGCCCGGGGTACGCGCGCTCGCCGCTTGCTTCCATCCACTGAACCGTATCGTTCGTCGTCTCATACGCCATGAGTCCGCCTCGAGACGGCCCTCTGTTTCCTCTCGTGTATTGTTCCTGCCCGTCGACGACCACGGTATTGTGCGCCAGCGTGCTTACGGTCCACGGTCTGTACCGGGTATGGGTATAACCCAGGTCGGACAGCAACTCCTCTCCAAACGCGTACAGCATCACGTTCAGCATATCCGCATGGTCGTGTCCGTGGCCCCCCTCTGAAAAGTGAAGGTGTATTTGCGTCTGGCGGTTCTTCTCGCCCAGCCCGAGCCACGCATGCCCCATACCGGCGTACAGGTCCGGGCGCGATCGGTCCGGGGGCTTCAGGTCCTCAAACTTCGCCCAGGAATCATGCACGGGTATCAACCTCCCGTCCGGGTACCTGAAGCGGTCGAGAACCGCCATGCATCGTTCCGCGTCGGGAAATTCGCGAACCGGATCCAGACCGTCGAAGCGTCTGCCTTCGTCCGGATCCAGATAGCCCGGCGGATCGGAATATCCGTCCAGGGCTTCCATGACGCGCAGGAGGCCTGACAGTGTATACCGATGATACGCCGGGCTGCCCTGGCACCAGAATCCGTCCGCCGAGAATCGCCGGAAGAGGCCGTGTGCGCACCGAACCGCGCGGTGAACCAGAGCGGGGTCTTCCATGACGCGGCCTGCAACCGCGTATCCTTCGTAGGTCTCCGGGCTGGCATTGGTGAACAGGAGTCCATGGTGGGCGTCCTGCCGGATTCCTCCCCGGAAAAACCGGTCCTCGATGCGGCGGCAGACATCCTCGCCTCGTTCTTTCGAGAGTCGATCCAGTTCACCGCTATTCCGAATCGAATCGTACGCGTAGATCATCTGCGTGGGAATCTCGGCGTAGCGCCACTCTCCCCACTTCCCCCCGCGGCGTGGAAAGGGCGGGTTCATACACACCCGCTTTGCTGCATTCGCAACGTCCGTCCAGACGAGAAACCCCGGATAAACCCGCGCAAATGTATCCAGTATCACCGCCGACCGCCGGGCGTATGGTTTCCGGCCGGTCACCTGGTACAGCTGACCGAGATCCCGCGCACGGTCCGCAAGATAGAACCTTGCGCACCACCAGGCCCTCGCGCGAAAGAAATATCTCCTGCCGGACCCGTCCTCGTAAAACGGGTAGACGACTTCGTTTCCCAGTGGATTCATCAGGCGCAGAATCCTGTTCTCCGCAAACCTGCCCCCGGGATAAATCGCTGCGCAATGGCGGCACCGCACTCGAAACGGGTCCTCGATCGACCAGTCGAGTTGCCGTTCTCGAACGCCCTTTCTGCAACCGGCGCAGGCCACGTACCGGAAACCCGTACGATCCGGCACCAGGGCAACCAGGTCGTCCTCCGACATCGCCATCAGGGGAGCGACGGCCCGTTGCAGGTTCTCCGTTGATTCGTCCGGGGACGACGCGTCGAAGACCGGAGGAGGCGTCCCCGATGCCGCACACCTGCCGGGCCGGAGCCAGAAAAGGGCCAGAATGCCGACAAACACGCCCAATCCATCCATTGCCCAATCCAATCGCTATGGTTATCTTTGAACGACGAACGCGGAAAGAGAACGTTCGCCAGATTCGTGATACCGAAACCGGAAGGCTTCTCCCGGACGTCTTCCCTGAAAGGATCCTGATCCGGAAAAGGAGACTTCCGTAAGGGTTTCCGCGGCCACGGCGGCGGCCGGAAAAAGGAGAACCACCATGCAAGCCGACGTACGAATCGACCCCAATGAAGAAATCGGTTTCATGAACCTGGACGAAACCGACTACGGCAGCCTTTCGACGGGAGAACGAATCCGCCGCCTCGAGGTGGAGGGGTACGTCGTTCTTCCCGACATCCTCGATGCGGAACACATGGACCGGATCAAACGCGAAATGGCCGATGCGCCGATGCAGACGAAGGATTACAGCGACGCGCAGACCTTTTGCCTGGAGCCGCAGTGGCGCAGCCGGGCCCTGGCCGAACTGATCGCGCATCCACCCATGATCGCGTTCCTGGAAACGCTGCTCGGCGACGACATCGTGTTCACCCGGGGACTCTTCACAAGGACGCTCTCGGGTTCGCCGCCCATATCGCTGCACACCGACGGCCAGCCGTTCGGATCTTCCATCTTCGGCTACGAAGGCAGTTGTCCGCGCCTGTTGCGCGTTCTGTACTACCTTGACGATCTGACGCCGGAACGGGCGCCATTCCGCCTTGTACCGCGATCCCACCTCTCGTTTCACGCCGAAGCCAACCCCTACGTGCGCTACAAGTACCACCCGGGCGAGGTCACACTCTGCGTAAAGGCGGGTACGGCGCTGGTTATCCCCATCAATCTGTTCCACGGCACCCATCCGAACAGGTCGCGTTCCCAACGCACGCTGGTTCAGCTGGGGTACCGGCCGGCGTGGGCGGGTCCTATACAACCCATGCCGGAGTGGGACCCGGAACTCGTGTCCGGGGCGCCGGCGGCAACCAGGCGTTTTCTGCAAAGCCCCAACACAACCGGACTGGACTGGAACCAGCCCCACAAACCCAGGGGGATGCAAACCGACGCAACCGCAATCGATCCGGGGCGATGGAAGGGCTGACCGGAGCCGAAATCCGAATTGAAGCTTCAGAGACCGAAAAAGCCCGAAGCCGATGGTCTGGCCGGGCTTTTTGGGTTTCGTGTCCTGGATGACCTGCCGGTCATCTCCTGTTGGGCAGGATCCAGACGTCCCTGAAAAACCTCTGACGCGCTTCCGCCATACCACCAATTACGGAGGGATTCATACAGGGTTTGGGTTCGTGGAACCGGACCGTCACGTAGTTGTAAGCGATCAGAATGGCCCGGCGGGGATTGTCCGGGTTCGTCCAGGCCGAACCGGTGTGCCGCACCCCCTCGGAGAATACGACAAGACTGCCCGGCGGACACCCGTAGGTCTCCCAGAGACCCGATCCGGGGTCGTCTGCCCTTTCCGGCCAGGTCCCATCCTGGGCGGAAACCAGATTGGCTTTGTGAGAACCGGGCACCAGGCACGTACCGCCCTGGCCTTTCCGGACTTCGTTCAGTTCCCATACGATGCGCGTCATCCCGCTATAAATCCGCCCGTTGTGAAAACGGTAGGAATGGGAGGGATCGAGATTCGTCCCACCCACGTGGGGCCGCCACTGATTCGCGGTCGTCTCGGCCGATCGGGCCGAAACAAAGACGCTTTC
Organism: Candidatus Latescibacterota bacterium; assembly: GCA_965116875.1. GTDB lineage: Bacteria > Latescibacterota > UBA2968 > UBA2968 > JAAXHE01. The sequence continues at coordinate 3,898,390 of OZ220733.1, read as the reverse complement.
CAGCCGGATGCGATCGCGCTCGGGATGAATGACCTCCTGCAGTATCCCCATGACTCTGGGATGATCGATCAGGAATTCCGCGGGCCCCGCAATGGGCGCCCTCAGGTGATCCTCCAGGCTTTCCGGTTCTTTCATGTAGACGTCGAGGTGCTCGCGGACGCTTCGCACTTCATCCCCCGTGAGCACACCGGGTATGACGAGAAAGCCCTTGAGGTCGAAGAGGAATTTTTCGTATTCCGTCATGGGTTCAATCGACGCGGATTCGACGATTTCGCTATCCGCCGGTCGTCCGTTCGTGGTTTTCATTGCAGGCGCTCCTTCGCAGGGTCAGTCGGGTTGCGGCCGGTTCATCGTACAGGCTCGACAGAAGCCGCCTTCCCGAACCGACCGGAACCGGAACCTCGCGGTACCGATGAAGGGATCAGGCGGCGTTTGACGCGTCCCCCGTTTTCCTGAACAGAAAGATGTATTCATGTTTAAAGACATAAAATCCGCCCGCGAGAGCACGGTATCGCCAGAGTTCCGCCTGGTTGCGCTTGGACCGGGTCTCCTCGAAATTCTTGACGACAATGCTCTTCAGCGCGAATGGTCTGCTGAGTACTTCGTTCATACAATAGAAACCCAGCGGGATCCACTCTCCCCTTGAATATTTGTCGCCGACGACCAGCGCGAGGTATCGATCGGTTTCCAGATACGGTGTCAGGTTGTCCACGGTCTGGCCGAACATGCGGAGAAACTCCTCCGTACTCCCCGCATTCGAGAGATCGTCACCGTCTTCCGAGAATCGGATGATATCGTGGTACGGAGGATGCATGATCAGGAGCTGCGCCTTCTCCACCCGGTGCCTCTTCAGGATGCCGCCGACGTCCAGGTCCCTGCTGTCGCCAACTTCGATTCCAGTCGTCACATCCTCCTGATTGGGCGATGACTCCACGAGCTTCTCCGCCTCCACGGCGATTTCCCTATTCAGTTCCAGACCGATTCCGTTGCGCCCGAGCCGTCTGCATTCGATCAGCGTCGTTCCGCTGCCCGCGAATGCATCGACAACCCAGTCCTGCCGCCGCGTGTAGCGAAGCATCAACTGCTGTGGAATCTGCGGAACGAAATTGCCCCAGTACCACCCGAGATGTCCTCCCGAAGTGTCCCGTCGATCGATGATCCAGAGACTGTCCGTGACGACGTTCTCGTACTCTTTCCACCTGAGGAGATTGATGTCGTTGATCTCCGTCTTCCTGACCTTCTGTACGCCCTTACGCAACCGCCTGACGTAATACCTGGCGCGTTCGAACGTTTGCGCTTCCAGGATCTGATTCAATTCCGATAAAAGCACGTCCCTGCGAAGGGACACCGTATCGGCGCCCGGGCCCATCTTCGAGGCGCCGCCGGAACCGCGTTCCGGTGATTCAACAACCTTTCGGACGCGCAACGTTTTTTTCCTCAACGAGTCCACGTCCGTCTGGCCGTAGATGTCGTCGATCGCCTGGACGAACTTCACTCTGTCGAAAACCGCGCTCCCGTAACCCAGCGGCGACGCCGTGAGGTCTTCGGTATATCGCATACCCTGCTCACTTGTTTCCCGCACGGGGCCTGTTCCTTAGGAGGTTGCTGGAAACGGATCCTCGCGGACGGCGCCGACGGATCCGGACGCCGCCCCGACCGGCGGTATGGTACTGAAATGTGACGCCTGATGCAAGAACAACAACGAATTCACCCGGACCCGGATGTAGCGTCGTCACCGACGAACATACAAAAGGGGCCTGTGATGGTTTCATCACAGGCCCATTAATATCAGCAATTTAAAATGGTGGGCGATACTGGACTCGAACCAGTGACCTCTTGCATGTCAAGCAAGCACTCTAACCACCTGAGCTAATCGCCCATCCGCTTTCAACCCTCAATTCCGAATTCGCAAATCTATACGAAACCATGGGCGAAGTCAAGCGGAATGTGGGATCGCAACGCCCAATCGGACCACCCCGGTTTCAGTCGTTTGCCCTTGACATCCCCGATCGATAGACGAATATTAGCGATCCCGCGCCCGATGACGCGCAAAAGAACGTCCGGAGCGCCACAGCCATGAATCGTGTGCGCCCGGAATCGTCGCCTGGCAGTCCGTTGATAAAGTCGCTCTGCAAGCGAGGCCGGATGGACTTTTCCATCGGGCTGTCAGGGCTCGGAGAGACCGATTACAGAAAGATAGAGGATTCGATGAAAATCTATAAGGCCGCGCTGGTCGGATGCAGCAGAATGGGCGCCTTCATCGACAACGAAGTACCGCCTTCATATGGCGCCTATTCGCATGCCGCGGGATACGAGGCGTGCGAGCGAACGGAATTGATCGCCTGTTCGGATTTGCGGGCGGAAGCGATGAGACAGGTCGGTATCCGGTACGGGGTCCCTGAACATAAGCAGTACCTTGACTACAGAGAGATGATTGAACGCGAGAAACCGGATATCGTCAGCGTAGCCACCCAGCCCGAACATCGCGCGGAAATCGTCGTCTTTGCCGCCGAACGGGGGGCAGGCGCGATCTATGGCGAAAAGGCCATGGCCGCGTCGCTCGACGAAGCCGATACGATGGTGGAAGCGGTCGAGCGGGCGGGCGCGGTGTTCAATATGGGCACGAACCGGCGCTGGCATCCGGGATTCGATGCGATGAAAGACGTGATCGACTCCGGACGCGTCGGTCGATTGAGATCGCTGATCGTGCATCAGACGGGCCCGCTGTTCAATGGCGCCAGCCACAGTTTCGACCTGCTGATGAGGCTCAACAGCGACAATCCCGTGGCGTGGGTCCAGGCCCACCTTCCGAACGGGGACCGGGTGATCGAAGGCGAACGCCTGACCGAGGACCCGGTGGGACACGGGATCCTGCAGTTTGAAAACGGCGTCACCGCGTACGCGCTCAATTCAGGGCGAGGCATGGAAGTGGAAGCGGTGGGCGACGCGGGCGTGGTCACGGGCCTGCTCAACGACAAAGAATGGCGCCTGCGCGAACACGGCGCCCGGGACCACCGCGGCCGGTCCGTGCTTGTGCCGGGGGAATTCCCTCCATTCGAGCGGGCCAGTTCAACCGTTCGGCTGATCGAAGACCTCGTCCGGTCGCTGGATACCGGAGATCCGCCGCGCGGGGGCGTCAGAACGGCGCGCGCCAATACCGAACTCATCTTCGCGTTCGTCGAGTCGCACGTGCGCGGCGGGGCGAGGGTGGCGTTACCGATAGGCGGCAGCGGGTACCGTCTGCAAAGAGACCGGCCGCCTCGAGAGCCGAAATATCAACGCAAGGAATGAGCCGGACGGATAACGGAACCGGTGCGTTCGCCGATACGGCACATACCGCTATTAGAAGCTGTCTTAAAATTCCCAGCGGTCTTCGCGCGGCTGCAAAAGCGCCGGTCGGCGTTGGGCAAATCCACCCGTATAGACAAATAGGGGCGGATTTTCCCGCCTTGACCGCCACTTTTTCGCTCGCGCTCGGGAACTCACCGGTAATTTTAAAACAACTTCTTATAATGGATCGGGCCGGTAGACAATCTGCAACAGATTGCCTTCAGGATCCGCCACGAAGTTGAACCGGGTCCCCGCGGACGTCTCCCGGTACGGCCCCACAAATACGGCGCCGCGATCCTCCAGCATCCTGCACGCCGAATCGAAGTCATCCACTTTCAGCGCAATGTGCCGGATGCCCGCGTCGTCGGCGGCGCAGACCGCGGGCGCACGATCGTTTGACGGCAGGAATTCCAGGATACCTCCACCCGGCAGGCGCACGAAATACGTCAGGCTCTCTTCGTTTTCGAGGATCATCTCAAAACCGAGGACGTCGCAGTACCACCGCGCGAGCGTTCCGGAGTCGGCCGCAACAATTGCGATATGCTCAATCGACCGGATCATACGTCCCCCATCGAAGACATGGTGATTTCGCGGCCCTCTTCAAGCGAAGCATCGACCGCGGATGCCACCCGGACGACCGCCAGCCCGTCCCTCGGCGTGATCTGCGGCTTCCAGAGGTCCCGAACCACACCCGCGAAATGCCGTATCAGCGAGCGTGACATACCCTCTGTCTGCCCGTGGACGTCCGGTGCGGCGGATGTGTCCGGATACGCGGCGTCGCCCCCGCGGTAGACCGCAATTCCCGTTTCGTACGGAAGCACTTCCACCGCTCCGGCCGTGCCGCGTACGGTAAACAACTGGTTCTGCGGCCGTCCCGCCGTTGTCGGCGAACCCCATACGTTTTCCAGGACGGCAACGGCGCCGCATTCGAAGGTCAGCACAACGACGATCAGATCCTGCCGGCCTCGCCCGCCGGACCGGGCGTAGGCCCTGACGCGGTCGACCGCGCTCCCGGTCGTCCAAAGCGCCAGATCGACGTCGTGGGGCAGCAGCCAGTACGCGAGGGGAAAACGGCCGAGTACCCGATCCACCGCTCCGGGGTGCGAGGACCTGCGGCTGTAGATATGGAGAACCTCGCCGACGTCCCCGCGGACGGCGGCCTGCCGCATGGCGGCGAACCGGGGGTCGAAACGCAGGCTGTGGCATACCATGAGATGAACGCCGGCGCGGCCGGCTTCGCGAACCATCCGGACGGCATCTGAGGGAGACGTCGCCATCGGCTTTTCCACCAGGACATGTTTCCCGGACGCCAGGCAGGCGCCAACCGGATCCGCATGCGCCCATTCGGACGTGGCGACGACGACGGCCTCGATCTGCGGATGGTCGGCGAGCATGTCGAGGTAACGGGCGCCGGTATAGAACGGTACGCCCGATTCCATCGCGACTTTCGGGGCGGTGACCTCGCCATGACCGCATACGGCCACCAGCCTTGTCAGTGCGCACTGATCGAGGAGCCGGGAATAAAGCCCGCCCATCCTTCCGGGGCCGATAACGGCGACGCCCAATGGTTCCACCGGTTTTGCCATCGGATTCCCGCAAATGAGTTCGAGTCACGTCGCGAGGGATGCTGAACGCGGTCTCTTCGACAACGCGTCAGGAGGGTTTATGCTGCGCGCGGCGATCAGCTTTCTGCTTTTCACCCTGTATGCAGACGGCATACTCCCGGTCGCGGCCGACGAACCGTCGACCGACGGCCGGACACTCTACGTCCAATACTGCGCGACCTGTCACGGCCAGAACCTGGAGGGCGTCACGGCGCCCAGTCTGATCGACGGCGTCTGGATCTATGGCGGACGGGGAAACATCGCCCGCAACATCATGTTCGGCATCGTCCAGCAGGGTATGCCCGCGTTCGGAGAAGCGCTCACGCGGAACCAGATCAACGCCATCTCGGCATTCATCCGGGAGACCGAAAGATCCGCGGGCGCCACAAAACCGCCCATTCCGGACAGCCTTGACACCTACGATTACCGCATCCGTGTCGAACGCTGGGTTGAAGGCCTTCGGCTCCCCTGGTCGATCGCGTTCCCGGACGCCGCCACCGCCCTCATCACCGAGCGGCCCGGAAGGCTTCGCGTGGTGAAGAACGGCGTACTTCAACCCGATTCCGTTTCAAATACGCCACCCGTTCTGCACCAGGGGCAGGGCGGCCTTATGGATGCGGCGGTAGATCCAGACTATCGGGAGAACGGGTGGATCTACCTGTCTTACAGCCACGCGCTCAGGGACACCGCAGAAAGCGACCGCCCGCCCGCGATGACGCGCCTCGTGCGGGGGCGAATGAAAGACAACGCCTGGACCGATCAGCAGGTCATCTACGAAGCGCCGCACGAGACCTACGACAGAACCCGGCACCATTACGGCTGCCGCATCGTCTTCGATCCCGCGGGTTATCTCTATTTCCCCGTCGGAGACCGGGGAATCCCCAGGTACGCACAGGACCTGGGACACCCCGGCGGCAAGATCCACCGCATCCACCGGGACGGCCGGATTCCCGATGACAACCCCTTCCTGGAACGGGAAGGCGCGCTTCCCAGCATATACAGCTTCGGCCAGCGAAACCCGCAGGGGCTGGCGGTGCATCCGGTTACAGGCGCGCTATGGGAGAGCGAGCACGGGCCGATGGGCGGCGATGAGATCAACCTGATCACGGCGGGCGTCAACTACGGCTGGCCGACGATCACCTACGGGCGTAACTACAACGGGACGCTTGTGTCGGAATTCGAGAGCAAACCGGGTCTGGAACAGCCCGTTCTGTTCTGGCGGCCCTCCATCGCCGTGTGCGGCATCGACTTCTATCGCGGCGACCTTTTCCCGAGATGGAAAAACCGCCTGCTCGTGGGCGCTCTTGCGTATGAGGAAGTCCGCCTCCTCACCATCGAGAACGACCGTGTGATCTACCAGGAGACCATTCTCAAGAATGCCGGCCGCGTGCGCGACGTGGCGAGCGGCCCCGACGGGGCCATCTACGTCGTCCTGAACAACCCCGGGACCGTACTTCGCCTGACGCCGATCACGCCTGAAGACACGGGCGAATTCTGATCCCCACGAACACATAACGAACCGGTCACCGTTCCGGCGAAACCCCTTGCGCATTAACCTCAATTCCGCGAAAGCCGCAACGCGGCACCGCGACGAAACCTTTCGAAACGGGCCGAAATGGTCGTCATGAAGGACATTTTTTCCGTTCACGTACAGTGTCCTGGTGTATCCTGGTAATCAGCAGTTTAATCGCCTTTTTTACTGACACATATTCGAATTAACGTCCTCGAAAAATGAGGAATCAAGGTTAACCTGCGTCAAGGCCTTCGAGAATGCCCTTCAGGTAGCCGATGCTTCTTGCGGCAATCGTCTCAGGGTCCGGCTCGAAATCGAAGACTTCAACCGACACGTATCCGCCGAAGCGTAATTCCTTAAGCTTCTTCAGTATGGGGGCGAACTGCAGCTCGCCAAATCCGGGTCCCCGCAGATTGGGGTCGTTCACGTGTACGTGCCGCATCGCACTTCCCGCCCGTGCGATGACTTCGGGATGGGACATGGCCTCGGTGGACGCCGCGCGGCAGTCCACCATGGTCTGAAAATTCGGATGCCCGACGGCCTCAACCAGCTTCAGAGCTTCCGCCACACCGGTTACGAAATTGGTCTCCTGAACCGTCAGCGGCTCGATGCAATACGTAACGCCCCTTTGGGCCATCAGATCCGCGCACCCGGCGAACAACTCCACGGCGCGGGCAAGGCAGTCGTCGGCGTTCCATCCCTCCTGAATATTCCGCTGTTGCGGAGAACCGTGAATCATCACGCTTCCCCCGAGGTCGCCGCAGAAATCGATCAGCGACTTCACGTAGTCCTGAGTACGTTGCCACACCTGGCGATCCGGATGGTTGATGTACAGACCGGCGGGTTTTACGAGCAGCCAGTGCAGACCAACGATCTCCACGCCGGCCGCTTCCGCCGCCTGTCTGATGTCCCGCCGCCGGGCCGATGAAATGTCGTGTACGGACTCCGCCAGGGTGAACGGCGCAATCTCCACCCCGTCGCATCCGATCCCGGCGGCATAGTCGAACACCCGCTCGATCTCCCAGCCTTCGAAAAACTCGTTGCACACCGCAAGCTTCATCGCCGAACCCTCCTGACTTTCCGGAACACAAACCGGGCGCCAGGGCCTGGCCGGATTCCGCGACAGTTCTGCGCCGACAAAATCCTTGACAGAAGACCCTGTTTTCTCTAACATAATCGGGCTATTGACAAAATCCAAGAAAAACGTTCAGGAGAAGCCGTTATGGCGCAGGCGCCCGACGCCCGATCCGCGGATCAGGAAAACGAAGACCACATCATCGAGGTGCATGACGTCTGGAAAACCTATTCGATGGGAGACCAGGAAGTCCACGCGCTGCGCGGCGTCTCGTTGGACGTCATCCGGGGCGAGTACCTCTCCATTATGGGTCCATCGGGTTCGGGCAAGACAACGCTTTTCAACATGGTTGGCGCCCTGGATCGGCCCTCCAGGGGTACGGTCGTCGTCAATGCGATCGAAATGGGATCGCTCAGCCAGGCGCAGATCGCCTATCTGCGCTGTCACAATATCGGTTACATATTCCAGAGCTTCAACCTGATCCCCGTGATGACCGCCCTGGAGAACGTCGCGCTTCCCATGGTTTTTTCAGGTATGAAAAAGTCGGAATACGAAGAAAGGGCCGCTCACAAACTCACCCAGGTGGGCCTGGGCGAACGCCTGAAGCACAACCCTTACGAACTCTCGGGAGGGCAGCAGCAGCGCGTGGCCATCGCCCGCGCCATCGCCAACGACCCGGACCTGGTCCTGGCGGATGAACCCACCGGCAACCTGGACCTCAAAACCGGCCAGGAAATCATCGAGTTGCTGCAGAGACTCCAGTCCGAGAGCGGCGTCACCATCGTCACGAACACACACGACCACAAAATGCTCGTTGCATCAGATCGGGTCGTGGACCTGCGGGACGGACAGGTGGAACTGGTGCGGAGGCGGGATGAGATCGACATCCAGGAAGGACGGATCGAAGGGCTGGATATCGAAGAATTGAGCAACTGAAACGCAGCGGCGCACGGCAAGAAACGAGGCGTTCGTCTGAACGACGAACGCCTTTCCTGTACCCCGGTTTCCACGTCGGCTCGAAAAGCCGATCCGGGAGTCACTCCACGCCCCGATCGACGGCCGGGCCGTAAAGCAGGTCGTAGTACCCGTTCTGCTCGAGCCGGCGGATCATGTCGCGAATGATGGCTTCGTCGACACGAAACATATCGGCGATCTCAAGCGGCGTCCGGCCTTCTCTGACCAGTTCGATCAGGCGGTCGCGGCTCACGATGAGTTCGGGAACGGCCATCAACGTTCTCCGTCTCCGGGGAGTTCGCCGATTCCCATGACGAAGCGGCGCCCCCCCACCCGACCGTAAATTCCCGCGATCCGCGGCGCATGGGCGGATGGACGCGGATTCGACCGGGTATTGGTTAGTAAAGAAATGGTGGCGCCCGCCGGAATCGAACCAGCGACACAAGGATTTTCAGTCCTCTGCTCTACCAACTGAGCTAGGGCGCCTCCATTCCACGGGAAAATGCATCGTTTCCGTGGTACGACAAAGGCGGAAATCTAACAAAACCATTTGAGGATGTCAAGACAGTTGCTGTAAATTACCAGGGGCAGTACCGGATCGCCCGATTGCGAAAATCAGGAATCATTGAGTCTTCGCCCCCGCCGGTCCGGTCTCACGTCCGAATCGAGCTTCGAGACCGGGCCGGACGCCTTTTCAGTCACGCACCCGTCACTGATCTTCCAACGCCAAACGATGGCCAGCGCTGAACGAACAGCCGTCCCTACCGAAACGGACACGGCCTCCACGAAATCGTCCGGAGGCGTCACGGTCCGGTCCGTGGCATCGGGCCTGGTGCTTGTCCTGGGCCTGGACGCGCTTGCGATCCATCTCCGGTACGTCGTACACGGTTCGCTGATGACGTACAGCCACGTGCCGATGGCCATGCTCATCGTGTTTGTGCTGATGATCATGGCATGCGCGCTCCTGGCGCGGATTTTCCGGTGGAAGCTTGCGCCGGCGGAATGGCACGTCATTCTGGCCATGGGCGTCGTCGGCGCGGCGGTTCCCGGTTTCGGTCTGAGCGGCTATCTGCTTGGGTACATCGCATCCCCGTACTATTTCGCGACCGAAGTCAACGAGTGGCATATCTACCTGCATCCGTATATCAACCCGTGGCTGATCCCTTCAGACGAAAACAAGGCCGTCACCTGGTTCTTCGAAGGCGCACCCAAAGGCGCGCAGGTCCCCTGGGATGCATGGGTGCTTCCGCTGTTGTGGTGGACCACGTTCATCGTCGCGGCATTCGTGGTCCTCGGCTGCGTGGCCGTCGTCTTTCGCAGACAGTGGGTGCAGAACGAACGCCTGGCATTTCCGGCGATGGCGCCCCTGATTCACATGGCGGAAGAACCCGGCAGCGGAAGATTCGCACTCCCTGATTTCACGAAGAACTACCTGTTCTGGATCGGCTTCGGGCTGGCCTTCGGAATGATCGCCTGGAACTGCATCAACTATTTCCTGCCCGGCTTTCCACGGTTTCCGGTCTATCGGGGCCGTTGGCTCTGGATCGACCGTCAGCATCCGCCCGGCTATTTCTTCATCGGTCTGTTTACCATCTTCTTCTCCTATTTCGCCAGCCTGGACGTTCTGTTCAGCATCTGGTTCTTCGACCTGCTGTTCATTTCCGAAGGCGGCTGGCTGCACCGCCGGGGGTTTACGGCCATATCGCCGTATTATTACCGCGGCGTCTATTACTGGCAGACCAAGGGCGCATTCGCCATGCTGGCCGCCTCCGTCTTCTGGGTAGGCAGACGCCACATCAGGGATGTGTTCCGCAAGGCCTGGAACCGGGACCATCCGATGGACGACCGGGACGATCCGCTCTCCTGCCGTACGGCCGTCGTCGCCCTGCTTGTGGGGCTCGCGTTCATGTGGCTCTGGCTCTGGCGCATCGGCTTCGACCCGCTTCTGGCGGCCCTGCTCCTTCCGGCGGTCATCTTCACGTACGTTGGCCTGGCCAAGATTCTCGCGGAAACCGGCATGCCGTACACCAACGTGCCGGCGGGCCCGTGGGGTCTCGTATCGCCTTTTCTTGAGGGATCGATCATAAACGAGCGAACGCGCGTCGCTCGCAGGTTCGCTTCCAGGATCACCTCCCACTTCAAGGGACTCTTCCTGCCCGCCCTCGCACACGCGGGACGCGTTGCGGAGGGCGTCCGGGGCGGCCGGCGGCGTCTTGCGTATGCCGTCGTACTGGCTTTTCTGGCCAGTTGGATCGCGAGTTTGCTGCTCACGATCCAGTTGGGATACCGGGACGGCGCCTACAACTTCAACTCCTGGGAAATCGTGCGCGCGGGGCCCAAGCATTTCGAAGGCACCGCGACGTCCGTCAAGAACTTCCTGACAAAACCGCCCGATCCGCCCGTCTACCGGGAACATCCGGACCATATGGTGTTCTTCGGCCTGGGCGGCCTGGCCACGCTCCTGCTCATTTTTCTGCGTCACCGATTCGTCTGGTGGCCGCTGCATCCCGTCGGACTGGCCATATCCGGTTCGTATCTGGCCCGGCGAACCAGCCTGACGATATTGCTGGCCTGGCTGGTCAAATTGGTGATGCTGAAGATGGGCGGGCCTTCCGTATACAGGAAATCGCGTCCCCTGTTCATCGGCCTGCTCGCCGGCTATATACTCGGCGTCGCCCTCTCGGCCTTTATCGACGTCCTCTGGTTCCCGGAACGGGGCCACAGCGTTCACCGCTTCTGATACGCATCCGCCGGCGGATGTCCGCGATCGGAACCCGGGTATCCACAACGGAAGCGGTACTGCGGAAGCCTTGAACTGGATGACTCAATGAAAACCCGTCCACGCATCGGTCTTGTACTGGCGCTTCTCTTCGCCGCCGGGGCCTTTGCCGGCCTTGCGGTGGGACCGGAACGCGTCAACCCCTACCTTGCCGCAATCCTGGGACTCCGAGCGCCGGTTTCCCCACCGTCCCCTTCCATTCCGGAAGCGAACGCCACTTCGGTTCGCGTACTCGATACCGTATCGGACGCCGGCGTGAGATCGCACGTTGCCCGCTTTACGGAGCACCGGTCGCGAGTTCCCGGATACCCCGGACACGCCGCGGCCGCGGAGTACATCCGGCGCCGTTTCGAGAGCGCCGGTCTCCAGGACGTCCGGGCCGAGCCGTTCGACGTCACCTCGCCCGTTGACAAGGGCGGCAGCCTGACGCTGTTGCCGGACAAAATCACGTTTCCCATGCACGCGATCTGGCCAAACCTCGTCAAGACCTCCACGCTGCCGCGCGAAGGGGTCCGCACGCGGTTGATCTACGGCGCGACCGGGGAATTCGCCGACTTCAACGGTCACGCGCTCGAGGGCGCCGCCGTCCTCATGGAATTCAATACCCGGAACAGCTGGCTGAATGCGGCCACCCTGGGGGCCGGGCAGATCATCTTCATCGAGCCCGATTCAACTTTCTATACCGAAGCCGAGCAGAAATTCCTGCAGGTGCCCAACAGCGTGGAACGGTTCTGGATCGATAAAGCATCGGGGCAGGCTCTGAAGGCACTTCTTGAACAACGCGGCGAACTGGAGATCGAACTGCACGCGAGAATGGAGTGGGAGAAACACACCGCCCACAATATTCTGGGCTTCCTTCCGGGCTCGGATCCGATCCTGAAGGAACAGATCGTCGTGATCAACGCGTACTACGACGCCATGTCCGTCGTCCCGGCGCTGGCGCCCGGCGCCGAGATGGCCAGCGGCGCGGTCGCCCTGCTGGAACTGGTCGACTACTTCAAGCGATACCCCCCCGGGCGTACGGTGCTCTTTCTGGCCACGTCCGCCCACCATCTCGGCTTCCGCGGCATCTGCGACTTTCTGGGCCGCCACGCCAGGAAGGAAAGACACTTCGCGGCGCTGATGACCGACCCCATCGACATTCGTCTCTTCATCGGTCTGGACCTGTCGAGCCAGACCGCTCAAATCGGCGTCTGGAACAGCACGCGCAACTTCTACTACAACCGGTTCTTCACGCCCTTCGGCAAGAAATTCGTCCGGGTTTCGAAGGCGATCGCGCCCGCTTTCGGCCTCGACCCCGATCAGGCGCTGCTGGACGGCATCAATCCCACGGGCGGAATGACCTGGGATATGTTCATCCCCGGCGCGAACCTGAAGACCGACGGCGAAGTCGTTCTCGAAGCCGGCACGCTCGCCCTGTCTCTGGTCACGCTGAACGATGCCCGCTTCCGGGTCGATACGCCCCTGGACCGGCCGGAAGGGGTAAACTTCGAGAATCTCGCAAAACAGATCCGCCTGATTGCGGGCGTACTCGACATTGCCCTGAACGACCCGTCGCTCATCCCGGATTACCGGCTCAATCCCGATGACCGGATGCGCGGCCTGAAGGGGTTCGTACGTACCTTTCCCAGGCGCAGCATCGTACCCGACCGGCCCAAGCCGGGCGCCATCGCCGCGCTCCGGATGGGCATCGACAAATCGGTCAAGGGCGTCCGGCGCATCTACTACGACCTTGCCGACGAAAACGGTGAATTCTATATGCCCGGGATCGCCGAACGCCGCGTCTCCGTCAGCGCCTACTTTCAGGATCCGGAGACCGGTGAGATCACCTACGCGCCAAATTACGGACAGCAGGCGAGAATCTACCGCGGCGACTTCGACATGGACTGGTGGATCTCCAAGCGGAATATCATCCTCTTTCCCTGTATCGCCACGGACTTCTACGATACCGTCGATCCGCGATTTCTGACCAAGCTGTCTCAGATCAGCGTCTACGGAAGCGGCAACGTCACGCCGCAGGAATACGGGTACGCGATCGGCTTCGGTCCGACGGAACCCGTGGGCACCCTGTTCACGCGTCCGGGAGAGAGAATCAAGGTCGCGATGAGAGCAGGCGGCGGCGCGGCGGGCTCGGGCGAAGTCGGCATCCGCTTCCTGCTGCTGAATGCGACGAGCGCCGAAAGCGAAGAAATCGCCCGCGGCACGGGTTACCCCACGCTCACCCACGGGTCGTTTGCGCGCACCTCCTTTCTGGCCGCACGTGACATGTGGACCCTGAACGAAGCCCGGAAGCAGGAGATGCAGAAATACGCCATCGAAAACCAGCGCCTGAACATGCTGCACAGCCGGGCTCGTGTTCACCTGGACATGGCCGAAGCCGCGATGACCCAAAGTCGCTGGGACGTTTTCATGAAACACACCCGCGCGGCCCTCGGCATCGAATCGCGCGCCTATCCGGACGTCAAAGACACGCAGAACGACGTGGTGCGCGGCGTCGTCTTCTTCATGGCCCTGGTCATCCCATGCGCATTCTTCACGGAACGCCTCATCTTTACAGCCGTGGATATCCGGCGACAGATTGCGGGATTTATCGGTATTTTCGTGCTCATCTGGGTTTTCCTTTCAAACGTGCATCCGGCGTTCGAAATCTCCAATCCCCTGGTGGTGCTGCTCGCCTTCGTCATTCTGGCGCTCGCAGTGTTCGTGATTTCCCTCGTTTTCAGCCGGTTCAACGAAACCATGCGCCGGTTACGGGTCCCGGACGTGCGTTTGCATGAAACCGACGTGGGTCGAATCTCCGCCTCCCTGGCGGCCTTTCAACTCGGCATCGCAAACATGAAACGCCGCAAACTGCGCACGGCGCTTACGTTCACCACGCTCCTGCTCCTCACGTTTACGGTACTCTCGTTTACGTCCATCAAAACGGCTCTCGAATTTCGCCGGATTCCCCTGGGCATGGAGGGACCGTACCCCGGAATGCTCATCCGCAGCAAGTTCTGGGGCCCGCTGGAAGACGTCGTCTACGACTATGCCGTCACCCACTTCCGGGAATCCGCGATTACGGCCCCAAGAAGCTGGTACTATACGCGGGAGAAAAAGATCATCCCCGTCGAGTCCGAAAACAGGTCGACACACGTACTCGGCGTTCTGGGAATGACGCCCGAGGAGGCGGACGTGACCGGCATACACAGGACCCTCAAGAGCGGGCGCTGGTTTCGACCGGGTGAATCCGCGTGCATCCTGCCCGGGAAGATCGCGGAGCTCCTTGGCGTGGACCCCGCCCGCCCGGAGGCGACCCGCGTCCGGGTATTCGGGGAATCCCTGCCGGTGATCGGCCTGATCGACGCCGGGGCGTTCAGCGAACTCAAGGACCTCGATGAGGAACCCCTCAGTCCTGCCGACTTCAAGCTGACCGACGAGTTAGCCATCGAACAGATGACGACCCAGGAAACGAGGGAAAAACAGGGCCTGGAACAACCTGAAGTCGAAATCATGCCCTTCGAGCACATCAACCCCGACGACGTCCTGATCGTCCCGTACGCGTTCCTGCGCCAGGTGGGCAGCCCGCTCCAGTCGGTCGCCCTCCGGTTCGACGCCCGATCGGACGTGGAGAGCATTGTCAAGGAGCTTCTGTCCAGGCTCTCGGTCGTACTGTTCGCGGGTCTTCCGGACGCGGACGGTCGCGTCAGCGTCTCCATTTTCAGTTCGCTGGGCGATACATCGAGACGCGGGATGAGCGATCTCTTTATTCCAATCCTTATCGCCTCGCTCATCGTGCTGAATACCATGATGGGTTCCGTGTACGAACGGTTTCGGGAAATCGGCGTCTATTCCGCGGTGGGCCTGGCGCCGGTCCACGTCGCTTTTCTGTTTATCGCGGAAGCCTGCGTCTACGCCGTCCTCGGCACGGTGAGCGGCTACGTGTTGGGCCAGGGCGTTGCCAAGCTGCTCCTGTGGCAGGGCTGGCTCTCCGGCGTCACGGTCAACTACTCCGCCCAATCGGCCGTCGTTTCGTCCGCCCTGGTCATGGCCGTCGTCATCCTGTCCACCCTCTATCCGGCCCGGCAGGCCTCGCTGATGGCCGTGCCGGACGTGTCCCGCCGGTGGAAGATCCCGGAGCCCGACGGCGACGACTGGCGTTTCGAATTCCCCTTTACGGTTGGCGGAAACGACGTATTCGGGCTCTGCGTGTTCCTTACGGACTACTTTGACTCCCACAGCGGGGAAGCAATGGGTGCGTTCTACACGGACGGCGCCCATCTGTACGGGAAGGGCGGCGCCGGTGAGACCGGATACGCCATCCGTACGACCCTATGGCTGGCGCCGTTCGATCTGGGCGTCAGCGAGGAGCTTCGCTTCGAGGCCGAACCCACCGGCCAGTTCGACATCTACACCCTGAAGCTCACCCTCAGGCGGCGCTCGGGCGAAGTCGCTTCCTGGCGGCGGGTCAACCAGGGTTTCATGAATACCCTCCGCAAGCAGTTCCTCATCTGGAGAACCGTCGACCCCGCCGAGAAAGCGGCATACCGGAAAAAAGGCATGCGGATACTGGTATCGGACGAACCGGAAGCGGAACCGGCGTGAGAATCGTCACGGCGCCGGTGAACAGTCGCGTTTTCCCGTTATTGCAATCCGGAAATAGGCTTTGCAAAACGCCGCTTTATTTGTATTTTTCAGGCCCTTACCCTTTATGACACGTTGACCTATTATGGCCTTTCTGGATCGAATTCGCAGGCGGAAATCCAATCCGTACCAGGAAATCGAAGAGTACCGGGATCTGCTTGAAGTCCCCAAGGAGTTCGAAGAGGGCTTCAACTCCAAGACGATTCTCGGCGCGCTTTTCGTTTCCGTCATTATGGTTCCGGGCAATATCTACCTGGAACTCATGGTGGGACATTCCGTCGGCGCCGCCGCCCAGTGGGTGACCATCATCCTGTTTCTGGAACTGGCAAAGCGCTCGTTCACCGTGTTGAAGAAGCAGGAACTCTACCTGCTCTACTACGTCACCAGCGCCCTGGTCGCCCGCGAAACCGGCATGTTCGAAGGCCTGCTCTGGCAGCAGTACTACGTTCAGTCTCCCGCAGCGAAGCAATTCGGCATCTCCCACCTCATCCCCCGCTGGTGGGCGCCCCCGCCCGATTCTCCGGCGTTGATCGACCGGACCTTTCTCCATCAGGACTGGCTCCTGCCCATCTCCCTGCTCGTATTGGGAATGATCATGGGGCGCATCCAGTGGTTCACCGCGAGTTACGTCCTCTTCCGCATCACCTCCGACTACGAACGCCTGCCCTTTCCCTTCGCGCCGATCAACGCCCAGGGCGCCATGGCGCTCGCGGAAGAAAGCAGCGGCCAGTACAGCTGGCGATGGCGGGTCTTCAGCATCGGCGCCGTGATCGGCGTGGTATTCGGCTCCGTCTACGTGGCGGTGCCCGCCATAACCGGCGCGTTCATGGAGAGCCCGCTTCAGCTCATTCCCATCCCGTGGGTGGATTTCACCCAGTACACGGGATATTTCCTGCCGGCCACGCCGCTGGGTTTCACGCTGCACCTGGCCCCCATCTTCGCCGGGCTGCTGGCGCCCTTCTGGGCCGTCATGGGCGCATTCATCGGCGTCGTCATCCACACCGCGGCGGGCCCCATCCTGTATTCCTACGGGTACATGCCCAACTGGTACATGGGCATGGATACCATCATGACCCACTTCGTCACGGGCATCGATTTCTGGATGAGCTTCGGGATCGGCATCACCTTCGCCATTGCGATTATCGGATTCTACCAGGTCTGGACGGGCGTCCGTACCGCGCGCGTGGAGAAGAAAGAAAAGGGCAGCTGGACGCCGCCGCCCGGCCGGGGAGACTTCCGGATCTGGATCTGCGTCGTACTCTTCAGTCTTGCGAGCCTGTATACCATAATCCTGGCCAAGATTCTCTTCCCCGACCTCGTAAGCACCTTTCTGCTCGCCTTCTTCTTCATCTTCGCCTTTGTCTACACGCCGCTGATCTCCTTCGTCAACGCCCGTCTGGACGGCCTGGTCGGGCAGAACGTCAATATCCCCTATATCAAGGAAGCCACGATCTTTCTGAGTGGGTTCAGGGGTATCGAAATCTGGTTTGTGCCGTTCCCCCTGGCCAACTGGGGCGCACAGGCCGAAACATTCCGTCAGATCGAACTCACGGGCTCGAAATTCACCGGGATCCTGAAAGCGGAGGTTTTCATGATCCCGCTGATCCTCCTGACCAGTTTCATGTACTGGTCCTATATCTGGAAACTGGCGCCCATTCCCTCCTCCTCCTACCCCTACGTCCAGATGATGTGGCCGCTGCGGGCGCTCCAGAGCAGCGTCTGGTACACGGGTACCATGCAGGGCGAGGTGGAGCACGAAGCATCCTCCGGGACGGTATCCTTCCAGCCGAGCAATCTGCCCGACGGCAACTGGTGGTACTGGCGTGCCCGCGCCTCGGCCGACGCGCACATCGACGACCACGAACAACGCACGTACGGCCCGTGGTCCCGCGTTGGGTATTTCTATACAAACTTCAAGAGTACCGAGAAGCCGCTCGTGCCGCCGCTTCCGGTGGACCGGTCGGCGCCGGACATATCCGAAGCTCTGGAAAGGGGGCTGCCTTCGGCGCCGGTATTGCGGGGTCCGGATGACGGAAGCCACGCGGACAACCCCAACCCCAACCTGGTCGTGCTCGCCGCGCGGGATCCGGAGGGGCGGGACCTTGTCTATCAGTTCGAAGTGGACCAGGTGCCCTCCTTCGACGGTTCCTTTCTGCAGAGTTCGGACGACGAGCCGATCCTGTTCGAAGCCATCAAGCCGATCGTGATCGCCATCGGACTCGCCGTCGGCCTGTTCTCGTTCGTGGTTCTGTCCGTCCTGGGCCTGCCGGTCCTGCTCATCTTCGGATATATTCGGAGTCTGACCAGCATTCCCCACGTGATGATCACCGAGATCATCGGCGCGCTCCTCGCGCGGTACTATTTCTGGAAGCGCTTCGGCAGACAGCAATGGCGCCTCTACGCGGCGGTGTTGTACGTCGGTTTTTCGGTGGGCATGTCCCTGGTGGGCATGGCCTCCGTCTCCATTGCCATGATCCAGAAGGCGGTCTCGGTATTGTTGTTCTGAGCATTGGCTTTGGTTCCACCCGTTTTGATGATGTCCGATTGAATTTTCGGTACCGAATCGTTCGGTCAAACACACCAGGACGGCAGCATGTCAGCCGCGATCGGCATGATCGAAGTCGAAGGCGTCGCGGGGATAATTCTCGCATCCGACGCCGCCTGCAAGGCTGCCGGCGTGGATCTCCTGGGCTGGGAGTCCATCGGCGGATTTACCACCGTCTTTCTCGGCGGATCGATCAGCAGGGTGGCGACGGCGCTCGAGTGCGGCGAAGAAGCGGCCAGGGAAGTGTCAGGGCAGGTCGTGGCGGCGCCGATGACGCACCCCGAACCCGCCTGCCGGGATTACGTTTCCAATGCAAACGATACACAGCGGCAGACGCCGTCCGGCGCGCTGGGTCTGATCGAAACAAGAGGATACGGCTCGCACGTCACCGCCAACGACAACATGGTGAAGGCGGCCGACGTCCGGGTCTATAACGTGCTCACCGTTCACAACCGGGTGGTCTGCTCCCTTATTCTTGGCGACGTGGCGTCCGTGGCCGAGGCCCTGCCCGTGGGCCGCGCCAGCGTCGAGGGCGGAGAAAACTTCCTGGGCGACGCCCTCATCCCCAAACCCCTGCCCGACGTCCTGCGGGCGTTCGGACCCTGAGCGCCGTCGTGCCCGCAAGGAATCACGCCCTGGGAATTCTGGAAACCCGCGGCATGACCGCGCTTGTCGCGGCTCTGGACGCCATGCTCAAGACCGTGGACGTCAGGGTTCAGGGACGTCACGGCGTGGGATCCGGCTGGCTGACCGTCGTGATCGAAGGCGTTGTTTCGGACGTGGAGGCCGCCATTCGGATCGGGCGATCCGAAGCCGAAACCCACGGCGAACTGATTCGCGCCGACGTGATCGCCGGCCCGGCCCCCGGCGCCCTCGAGTCCATGCCGCACATGGCGGGCGGTGGCACGGCGAAACCGGTTGGCGCGCAGGCGATGGGAATCCTTGAAACGCGCGGCATGGTACCCCTGATACGCGGCGCGGACGCAATGGTCAAGAGCGCGCCCGTCCGCGTCGCCGGCTGGACGTCCGTTGGCGGCGCGCTGGTTCATCTCGTGGTACGTGGCGATATTTCATCGGTCCAGACGGCGCTTGAGGCCGGAAAAGTGTGTGCGGATGAAGCCGGGGAAGTCTACGGGACCCTGGCAATTCCCAGACCGGAAGCGGGTATCGCACCGCTGCTTCCCGATGCGCCGGTTTCCAACGGGCACGAGGAAGACGCTGGCGCGCTGGGTGTTCTTGAAACAACGGGTTATGCGTCCGCGGTCGGGGGATCCGATGCGATGGTCAAAGCGGCCGACGTGGACCTCATGCGGCTTGTCATCGCCAGCGGCGGCCGGGTCGACGCGCTCGTGAAAGGCGCACTTGACGCCGTCCAGGCAGCCGTGGAAGCGGGAATCGATGGCGCGCGGGAAGCCGGGGAACTGAATGCATCCTGTGTCGTTTCCCGCCCGTCCTCCGAAATCATGGCATGTTTCGGCGGGAACACCGTCAGGAACGCCTCGGGCCCGCATCAGGCGATGGGATTGATCGAAACGCGCAGCACGGTGGCCCTGGTGAAAGCCGTGGATCAGATGTTGAAATCCGCGGACGTGGAGTACGAGGGCCGGTACAAGGTAGGGTACTTTCTCACGGCAAGCGTCGTCCGTGGAGACGTCGGCGCGGTGCGTACCGCCCTGAAAATCGGCGCCGGGGAGGCGGAGAGGTACGGCGAACTGGTGTCCGCACACCTTATTCCCCATCCCTATCCGGCGCTGGAAGAGCGGCTGATCCACTGATCCGCCGCTGAACCCTCTTGGGAATGATCGATGATCCGTATTGACGACGCGGTTGTTACCGAACAACTGCTCAAGGAAAAACTGGGCTCTGAGCGGGAAGTCGAAATCTGCCCGCGGGCAAAGCTGACGCCGCTTGCGCTGGACTACCTTGCGGCCCGCCAGGTCCAGGTATCCAGGAAAGAAGCGACAGCCGCCGGACCGCCAGCTTCAACGCCGGCCGTACGTCGCAAATCCGGAGAGAGGAAGGAATTCAAGGGCATCTTCTGCCCCAACATCGTCATTTTCGACGGCAATGATCGCATCAACTACGGGGAAATGGAGCGCTACGTCAACTGGCTCATCGAGGCCGGCATCCACGGGCTGTATCCCAACGGCAGCACCGGCGAATTCGTGCGTCTTTCCAGCGACGAGCGCAAGGAGGTCGTGCGCCTGGTTACGAACGTCAACCAGGGAAGGATTCCGGTTCTTGCGGGCGCCAGCGAAGCCAACCTCCGCGACGTGCTCAGAATGAGCGAATATTACGCGGGCATCGACGTCGACGCCATCTCTCTCGTACCCCCGTACTATTACGAGATCTCGGACACAAGCCTCTTCGAGTACTTCTCTGAAATTGCGAGACAGACCCCTCTCGACGTCCTTTTATACAATATCCCCCAGTTCACGCAGGAACTCACGCTGGACATTATGGAACGTCTGCTGCCGTTCGAACGCATCATGGGTACCAAGGATTCCAGCAGGGATATGCCGCGGTTGATCAATACCATGCATCGACTGCGCGCACAGCGCCCCGATTACGTGGTCCTGGTCGGCTGCGAGGAAATCCTGTGTCCATCCATCATGATGGGCGCCAGCGGAGGCACGATCGCGACGTCCGGAATCATTCCCGAGGTCATTGTGGATATCTATGAAAAGACGCTGTCCGGCGACCTCGAGAACGCACGCAGCATGCAATACCGCATCCTGGATCTCATCAACCTCATGCTGCTGGGTGTGAACTTTCCCGAGGGATTCAAAACCGGTGTGGCCGTGCGCGGATTCGACGTCGGTCCGCCGCGGCAGACCATGAGCGGGGAAGAAAGGGAATACCTCCTCCAGCTCGAATCCCAGATCAGTTGCATCCTCAAAGACATGGGGTACGACGTCAAGGGAGCGCGGGCGTGTCCCGCAACCCAGTTGTCCCCAATCGTGCACCAGACCTGACCCGAGAAGCATATCCGCACGGGCATAGACGAAACCTTGCCCTGATCGCGCCACTCGAAATTCATTTGGAGAACGTCCATGGCTGGCAACGCGCCCCGGCAGAACCTCGCGGACCCGTTCAACCTGGATGCCGACGACGGCTATGTCTGGCTGAAAGGCAACCTCCACTCCCACACAACGAACTCCGACGGCAAGGCGTCGCCGCAAGAACGCCTGGACGGCTACGTGGGCCAGGGGTACGACTTTCTGTGTCTCTCGGACCATTACAGAATCACACGGATCGATTCCGTGGATTGTCCGGACGACTTTGTGCTCATTCAGGGCGCCGAACTGCATCCGGACAATCCGTTCGGCGGACAGAAACACCATTTTCTCTGCCTGAACATCCACGAAGACATGGACTCGGAGAACATGCCGCCCCAGCACGTGATCGACGCGGTTCAGGAGCAGGGGGGCTGCACGTGGCTGGCCCACCCGTACTGGAGTTCGGTCAATATCCTGCGGGACGCCGTTCCGCTCACGGGATTTGCCGGCGTTGAGGTGTTCAACACAACCTGCCGATGCGCGGGCAGAGGGGAATCCGGCGTTCATTGGGACGACTGGATGGACCTGGAGAACAGGCTCTATCCCGCCCTTGCCAACGACGATTCCCACGCCCTCGAATCGGACAACCGTGACACGTACGGGGGCTGGACGATGGTGCGCGTGAAGGACCGGTCTCCCGGGGCCATTCTCGACGCGATGTTACGTGGCGCGAGCTACTCGAGTACCGGCGCCGTGATTCGAAACATCACTCTCCGGAGAAGCAGCGGCGAGGAGAAACGGCCGGTCGAGGCCACCGTAGAATGCTCCGAGGCCAGGCGTATCCTGGCCATTTGCGATACGTTCGGGACCGAATACAGGAATTCCGGCAACCCCTTCACGAGCGCCACGTTCACCTTGCGGCCGGGCGCACGCTGGGTCCGTTTCGAAGTCATCGGAACGGACGGCGCGAAAGCCTGGTCCAACCCGTTCGACCTCACCTGACTGAGAATCCGCGATGGGACTCTCCCTGACTTCGGAGCAGGTGGCATCCTACCGTGCGGACGGTTTCGTACAGGTACAGGATCTGCTGACGCCGTCTGAAATCAACGCCTTCCTGGAAGCGCAGTCGGAAGCGGCGGCACCGGAAGTCCTGGAACTCGGTCTGCGCAGGCACACGGCGGATCCACAGTGGCGTTACCTGGCGTCGCATCCCCGCATCTCCGCCATCGCGTCCCGGCTGTTGGGCGGGACTCCAATGATCGTCCAGACCATGTACATGGAAAAGGCGCCGCGCGGGGGCACGGGTATCGCGCTTCATCAGGACGCTCACTATATCCGGAACGAACCCGGCACACTCATGGCCTGCTGGCTTGCATTGAGCGACACCGACAGCAGCAACGGCGGTCTCTGCGTCGCCGCCGGCAGCCACCTTGCCCCCCTCCGGAATACCCGTCCCCCTCAGGACAGCAGCGAACACGCCTCCTGGGTGAAGGAGTACGCCATGCGAGGACCCGACGGCACGGAGTGGACCGAAACCATGCACTCGCACGAGGTCGACGGCGTAGGCCGCGATGAACTCACCTTCCTTACGGTGCCGCGAGGCTCGGGCGTGTTCTTTACCGGCAGAACCATTCACGGCTCTTACGCGAACCGCTCCTCGGGCAGGCCCCGGCTTGCATTCGCCA
Source organism: Candidatus Latescibacterota bacterium (assembly GCA_965116875.1). Classification (GTDB taxonomy): domain Bacteria; phylum Latescibacterota; class UBA2968; order UBA2968; genus JAAXHE01. The sequence goes on along the minus strand of OZ220733.1, from coordinate 3,875,283 downwards.
TTCACTATGTGAGAGAGGGGACATGGGTGTTTCGCCGCGACATCCAGGACCTCGAGCGGGTTGACTGAGCGGAAGTCACGCAGCGACTGCCAGCAGAGGACGGGTTGAGCGGCTCCCTTCCTCGTGATTCGATATGCCCGCGCCTGAAGTCTTCAAATCTCCAACTCAGGGAACCCCGTCATGAAACGCGTCGCAAAGCCGGAAGGCGAATACAATATCGTCATTGAAGACGTTCCCATTCCTGAAATCGCGCCCACGGAGGTGCTGATCCGTGCGGAATGCAGCCTGATCAGCCGTGGCTCCGAGATCTGGCGCCGTTACATCCGTCCCGAAGCCATCGACCATCAAAGCATGGGGTACTCGTTCGTGGGTGACATCGTCGAGGTCGGCGCGCGCGTGGACGGCTTCTCCATCGGCGACCGTGTGGCGGCTCTTGCGCCGCACGCGGAATACGTGGCCGTCGAAATCGTGGGTTCACGCCACCTGAACCCCGTTGTGCAGCTTCCGGACGCGGTCTCCTCGGAAGCCGCGACGTTCTGGCCGCTGAGCACCAGTTCCGTTCTCTGGATGCGGGAACTCGAGGCACGCAGGGAAGACACGGTGGCCATTCTGGGTCAGGGTCTCGTAGGCTCAATCTGTATGCAAACGCTGAACGCGGAAGTGAACCCCGGTGTGATCGCGGTCGACGCGTTGCCCTTCCGGTGCGAACTGGCCGGACGTCTGGGGGCGGAACACGTGGTGGACGCATCGCGCGAAGATCCCGTGAGGGCCGTCAAAGACCTTACCGGCGGCGCGGGCGTGGAAATCGTGGTGGAGGCTGTGGGCGGGCGCGCGGGGGCGGCGGCATTCGCACAGGCGCAGGATATGGTGAAACGAAAGGGCCTGATTCAGGTGATCGGCCTGTATGAGGACGAGCCCCTGCCGCTGGACTCCGGAAAGATCCAGGGCCGGCGGATCGTCGGCGGGTATTCGGACGGCGGAAGACGTTCTTCGGGCTCCGACCGCGCCCTGCAGCTTCTCGCCCAGGAAAAGATCCGCGCCGAAGAGATGATTTCCCACCGCTTTCCCTACCAGGAAGCGGCAGAGGCCTTCGACCTGCTGTATACCCGTCTGGGCGAGACGATGGGCGTCTTGCTTGTATGGAAGTGAATACCGGTGACGCCCGTCCGGGGAAATGCCGGCTTCCGACTCCCGTCGGACAGCCCCTAACAGTCCGTTGATAAAGTCGCTCTGCAGGCGAGGCCGAGCCATTGTGGCCGAAGACAAGGCGCGCGACCGAGTCCCATCCTTTGATTCGGCGAGGGAGCGCAACGCAGTATTTCGACCGCAAGGGCCGGCCGTAGCCCGGATGGACTTTTTCAACGGGCTGCTAAGGACGGGTTCGGGAGGTCTTGTGAAAAACGGTTTCTATAAGGGCCACGGTCTGGGCAACGACTACATCGTCATGGATCCGGCCGAACTGGAATTTGAACTCACACCGGACAATATCCGCACCATCTGCGATCGCAACCGGGGCATCGGCAGCGATGGCATCCTCACCCTCGAACCCGGGAATGGCGCCGACTTCGGCCTGCGCATCCTGAACCCGGACGGCAGCGAGGCCGAGAAGTCGGGCAACGGCCTGCGCATCTTCGCCCGGTTCCTCCACGCCACCGGTCGGACGCGAAAACGCTGCTTCACGGTGGACACGATCGGCGGCCGCGTGGAGATCCAGGTACACCTGGACCGTCACGGCGATGCCGGCCTCGCGACCGTCGAGATGGGACAGGCCGACTTCGATCCCGTCGCGCTGCCGTGTACGTTGACGGGGGGCGAGCTCATCGAACGGTCGATCGCCGCCGCCGGCCGCGAACTGAGATTCACGGGGGTCAGCGTGGGGAATCCGCACTGCGTCATCTTCAAAGCCGCGCACGAGTCCTGGACCCGCGATGACCTGCTCGAGCTCGGCCCCGCCCTGGAGAATCACGAATTCTTCCCCAATCGCATCAACGTCCAATTGGCCGTACCCACGGGTCCGAACGAGATCTTCATTCTCATCTGGGAACGCGGCGCCGGCGAGACGCAGGCATCCGGGTCCTCGTCCTGCGCGGCGGCGAGCGCGGCCGTCCGCCTGGGTCTGGCTGCATCTCCGGTTACCGTGAACGCACCGGGCGGCGCCCTCCACGTCGCGGTCGACCCCGGGTTTCGCATGACGATGAAGGGACCGGTCTCGGAGGTCGCTCAGGGCACGCTGAGTCCGGCCTTTGTCAGGGAACTTCAGGACGGGAACCGGACGACGGCCTGCAGGTGACGGGAAGCCCTGCTATGCCACCCGGTACTTCTCCAGCGTCTCCTCGTTGATCGTCACGCCAAGGCCGGGGCCCTCCGGCACAGCCACGCATCCGTCGACGACTTCGAATCGTTCGTGCGTCAGTTCGTGGCGGAGCGGCGACTCCGACATGCAATACTCGAACATCTCCCCGCCCGGTACCGCGGCGAGCGCGTGAAGCGACGCGGCGATCGTAATCCCGCTCTTGAAACTGTGGTTCACGACTCTTGCATGGCGGCGATCGGCCATCCTTCCCACCTCCACCATGGTCGAAATCCCGCACCGGCCCGGGTCCGGCTGTACCCAGTCCAACCCGCCTTCCGCCACCAGACGCTCGAATGCGTCCAGCCGCGCTTCCGCTTCGCCCGCCGCGATGGGAACGGGGCTTTCCGCCGCCAGCTTCGCGTATCCGCGCAGGTCGGACGGATGCAGGGGTTCCTCGAGCCAGAACGGGCAGAACTCCGCGAACCGGCGCGCCCGCTTCAGGGCCGTCTTCCAGTCCCAGACCTGCCCCGCGTCGATCAGCACGTCCACCCCCTCTCCGACGCCCCGGCGGGCCTCCCTGACCAGGGCGATATCGGTCTCCTCCCCCTCCCCCATCGGCCCCCAGCCGAATTTGACCGCCGTAAAGCCCTCCCCCGCGAATCTCCGCCCGAGTTCTTCAGTCTGCGCGGGCGAATCCCCGAACAGAATCGAACAATACGCACGGAAACGCTTCCTGAAGGGCCCGCCCATGAGCCGGTAGACCGGCACGTCATGGGCCTTGCCGGCAATATCCCAGAGCGCCTGATTAACGCCCGCCATGGCGTGCAGCCCCACGCCATCGACGCCGTAGTACTTCGTCGCGTCCGTCATGCGTTGCATACACGCTTCCACCGCCAGCGGGTCTTCCAGGCAAAGCGCATTGGCCAGACCGTTGCAGATCTGGTGCGAAAGTGGCGCATCCACGACGGCCTTGACCGCGGTCGGACAGGAATCCACCTCTCCCCAGCCGGTGAGTCCGGCGTCGGTTTCGACCTTGATCAAACAGGTATCCTGCGTACCGTCGCAGCTGTCCGTGACGTGAGGGAGCCGCAACACCATCGCGGTAACGTGGGTGATCTTCATTTCAAGCCTCCGCATTTCGAAATCGGTCCGCGCCACGGCAGCATTGCCGTGCGCAATCCCGGGTGTACAGCAGGTTTCGACTGCGCATGATACCCTCCCCGGTTCGGCATGTCAATGCCCACGCAGGGATTGTGCGCGGGCACCAGAAACGGGTTGCACCGGCGCACCGTTCACCGTAGATTGTCCGCGTCCTGCACTGCACCCGAGGGGATGCCGCTATGCACCTGAGCGAAACCTACGAAGCCAATGGCGTGTTGCCTCGAATCGACGTCTTCTCCGAATCCGAGATCAGCGCATTCAGGGCGCAGTTCGACGAACTCGAAGGCAGAGAAGGCAGAGACGTCTGCCAGGTGGGTCTTCAGTCCCGGCACTTCGACGAGGAGTTTATCTGGCGGCTGTCCGCCGACGCGCGCATTCTGGACGTCATGGAACAGGCCATGGGTAAGGATATCCTTCTGCTGGCCACGCACTTCTTCTGCAAATACCCCGCCAGGGCCGAAAAGCACTTTGTCGCGTGGCACCAGGATGTCACGTACTGGGGTCTCAAACCGCCGCTGGCGCATACGGCCTGGATCGCCATCGACGACAGCGACGCGGAAAACGGGTGCATGCGCGTCATCCCGGGGTCCCACAAAAACGGGATCGTCACTCACGGCACATCGGAACGGGACGGAAATCTGCTGAGCATCAACCAGGAAATCCCGGACGAACTCGTCGACACCAGCCGTGCGATCGACCTGGAACTCAGCGCGGGCCAGGTTTCGGTCCACCACGGCCAGCTATTCCACGCAAGCATGCCCAATACCTCGAATCGGCGGCGTTGCGGTCTTACCGTCCGCTTCATCCCGCCCGAAGCCAGGCAGGTCGAATCCAACTCGATCGGCCAGGACTGGCGGCCCATCCTGGTGCGCGGCGTCAACCGATGTACGCACCATCCGCTTTCTACCAGTCCCTTTCCATTCCCATAACGAGAATTGCGATGACGAAACGCAGGGTTGTCATCACCGGCGCGGCCGGTTATATCGCGGGACGGAGTCTGCCGGCCCTCAAGGAGCGCTATGACCTCGGCTTGCTGGACGTGCGAAAGACGGACCGAAACGGCAACGAGGTGGAGGGTATCGTCCAGACCGACCTTCTCAATCGGGACCGGAACGCATATCGACGGCATTTCACGGACACAGACGCGGTGATACACTGCGGTTTCACCCGTGCCAACGCACCCGGGGACCAGTTCTGGGCTGAATCCGACAACATCGCCATGGCCTACAACGTCTACCAGACCTGCCTGGAAGAGAACGTCCGCAGGGTGATCGTCATCAGTTCCAACCACGCCACCGATTTCTACGAGACGCTCATCTGGTCCGGCCGCATGGAATTCGTGACACCGGATATGCGCCCGCTTTCCGACAATTTCTACGGCTGGGCGAAGGCCGCGTACGAACTTCTGGGGTTCGCCTTTGCCGCGGGCAGGGTCGGAAACGGAAGAAAGCTCCAGAATATCCAGTTGCGGATCGGAGGTCCCCGAGACACCGTGGCCGATAACCTCAGGGCGAACAACCTGAATGGTATGCACCGCAGCCTCGGGGCGTACCTGAGCGCACGTGACCAGACCCAGCTTCTGATCAAGAGCATCGAGACGGAGAACATCGAAGACGAGAATGGCATCCCCTTTCAGATTTTCTACGGCATCAGCGGAAACAGCCACAATTTCTGGAGTATCGCCAACGCCCGCAAGCTCATCGGCTACAACCCGGATGACAACAGCCTGATCCGGTTTGTCGACAGGATCGCACCGGTTCTTGCCGATGCGAAACGGGAGAAGGAAAGGGGCGTAGACTCAGACCGGTGAGCCGCTCGGGTCTCCCTGTAGATCCGTGTAACAGGGTGAACCCCCGCGCATGGCCGCGGAACGGATCCAAACTTCCGGATACCGAAAACGCGGTGTCGAAAGATTCCTCCGAGAGGTCAACCTCATGAAGATCACCCGCCTTGAAACCGTCCCTGTCGCACAGCGGTTCCTCGTGTTGAAAATGCACACCGACGAGGGCGTCGTCGGCTATGGCGAACCCCTGGACTATACGCACTGGCGAATCGTCGCACGGGCCATAGACGACCTGGCCGAATACCTCATCGGCAAGGATCCGCTCCAGATCGAAGACCACTGGCAGACCTTCTTTCGCTCCACGTACAGCCGCAGCATGCCGATCATCATTGGCGCGCTCAGCGGCACGGATATGGCCATGTGGGACATCATGGGCAAAGTCCTGGACGTTCCCGTCTGGAGACTTCTGGGAGGTTCGGTCCGGGACCGCGTGCGGGTCTACGCCCACGCCGGGGGAGACACGCCGGAATCCTGTGCGGAATCTGCGCGCAAGCGGGTCGCAGACGGGTTCACGGCCATCAAGATGGGCGGCGCCGTCAAACCCGTCCGTTTCGTGGATACGGCACGCGCGGTCGACGAAATGGTCGCCCGTGTCGCAGCCGTCCGCGAAGCCGTGGGCGACGACGTGGACATCGCGGTCGATCTGCACCGCCGCCTCAGCCCGCAGATGGCCGTCATCACGGTCAAGGCGCTCGAACCCTATCATCTGCTCTTTGCGGAAGAACCCTGCCATCCTGAAAACAACGACGCCCTGCTGACCCTTTCCCGCTCGACCCCAACACCCATCGCAACCGGCGAACGCCACCTCACCCGCTGGAGTTTCCGGGACATCGTGGAAAAACAGGCCTGTGCCGTTCTGCAGCCGGATATCCGGCACGTCGGAGGCATCTCGGAAATGAAGAAGATCGCCACGCTGGCGGAAATCAGGGACATTGCCATTGCGCCGCACAACGCGGCCGGTCCCATCGGCGTTGCCGCGTCCATCCATACCATGGCCACGGTCCCCAATTTTCTCATCTGCGAGGGCGGCACGACCCGGGGCGAAGGTCTTCTGAAGCCGCCGCTTACGTTCAACGATGGTTATATCGAACTTCCCGCAGGGCCGGGTCTCGGATTCGAGATCGACGACGATGCACTCGATGCCACGCGGGACGAACGCTTTCGCTTCCGCGGCATGTGGCGCTCGAAAGAAGACGGATCCTTCGCGGACTATTAGCGGATAACGCAACTGTAAACACGCGTCAGTCAGCTCCCGATATGCCAGAGACGACCCACAGGTACCGCTCGCGAAACAGATGGCTCGCCGTGCTCGCGCTGTCCGTTTCGCCTGTGCTGCCGGCTGACGTTTCGGGCAATGCGGATGACCGGGCTGCCGCATCCGCGCCGAACCCGTTCTCGATCCGTCAGGAGTTCAACGCGGTCTCGGCGCAGATCGACAGTCTGATCCGCGTGATGAGCGCCGAAGACCCGGGAGCCATCGACAAGAAACGCCTGCCCGGAAACGCAGACGTCCTGCGTCTTCCGAAAGGGACCTCGGTTGTTTGCATCTTCTGGGCCGATGACGAGGCGCGCGTGTGGCTCAATGACTTTCCCGTTGGCGAAACCCGCCTCACGCCCGTGGAAGTCGAGGTCCCGCACCTCTACCTGAGGGGCACGAATCGGATCCGCGCCCGGTGCTGGGACACCGACCACGTGGAAAGCGGATTCCTCTTCGGTCTCTATCTGAAGCAGTCAAACGGCGCGCTGCACCCGATTCTGGTTTCCGACGAAAGCTGGCAGACCGAAAAAGGCCCGGCGGTTGAAATCACCTATGCGCATCCCGTTCCCGACATCCCGTCTGCCCGTGTCATCTGGCATTCCATGATCTTCGGCAGGGCGGAATTCTCGAAGGAATTCACCCGGAGGGAAATCGAAAGGGCCCTGTCGAAACCGCCGCGCGCCCACGCGCCGGGGACCCGGAAGAATCGCATGGACTACCACGGATTTCTGCAGAATCTTGTATCCCTGCAGGCAACACGCGCCAGACTCAAGCGCCAGCTTGTGGAAACCACGGATCCCGACCTTCAGACCGCTTATACGGGCCATCGGAATCCTGAAGTCAGCTTCACCCTGGGCAAGGCGGGTCCGCTCAGGGAAGAGACGTCGCTCACCTTCGCAAAGGAAGTCGAACTGTGGGCGGAGAAGCTGGCCGAGTCGGAGAAGCGTCTCGTCTACCCCGTGCGACGGACGCTGAAGGGAGAAGACGCCGCCATTGAGGCCGCGAGACCGTCGGCGGTCGGGACAGAAAGCGGCGATCGTCGGGACGCCTACCGCCCTCCCGACGAACGGTCGCCCGGTGAAGAAACGGTTTCTGCAAGACGCGGCAGGGAAGGCCGGTCCGACGCAGCCGAATCCGGCAAGCGCGGAGGTTTTGGGGGGAGCGGCGGGCGCGGGTCGCGTGCAGGGCTGCTGTTTCCCAGCATCGTCCTCGCCGCCTATATCTGGTACGTCGTTTCCAAAGGCACGGATGGATTGCGCATCTGAACAACTCCAACGTGAGGACAGGTCGTGTCGCATTTGGTCTGGTATGAGATCCTGATTGTGGTTGTCTTCGCCTCCGCGTGCGCCATGGCAGGCGCGCTTACACTGATCCAGAAGATCGTCTTGATCTGCCGGGAAGAGTTGCGGTACGGGCTGCCGGAAAACCTGGCGAGACTGACCAGCGGCGTTCTGGGCGGCCTTGCGGGGTTCGGCGTCGCCGCGCTGGGCATCTACTACTACCTTTACATTGCGCTTCCGGAAAGCTGGATCGAGTGGGTGGGCCGCTCCGCATACGCGCTCATCCTGGCCGCTTCCACCGCGCACCTTTCCGTTATTGTCCACGTATGGAAACGGATTCGCGTGGAAGAGGAGGCCCTGGGTTCGATCCCATCCGCTTCAGGGGCGCCCACCCTGCTTGCCCAGAGGCAGGCCGGTCTTGGAGACCTCAGGACCGAAACGGACTCGTACACGGATCTGAAGACGAGAGACGACGAGCTGATCACGGACCTGGTCGGGGTGATCGGCGAGCAGCTGCTGGCCGGCCATCGCGCCCTGGGACGCATCCCCTTCTATGGCTATCTTGGCACGGTATGCGGTATCCTGCTCATGGCGCAGGAACTCAGCCGGCTGGACGAAGCCACCGAGACGTTCAAGGTGCTCCGCGATATGGCCGACGGATTGACACTGGCCTTCAAGACCACCCTGATCGCCCTGCTGGCGTACCTGCCACTGAGAAAGTGCATCGACATTCTGATGGGACGGGTCGGCGCCCTGGAACGGGCATGGCTGGCGATGAGAGACGACCCGGGGAGCGAAGCCAATTGAGGAGCCGATTTCTGCAGCGCGCCGCAGCCCAGGCGGAAGAACACGACGTCAGCAAGGAACTCTTCCTCGGCATCATGATGCTCATGCTCACCCTGGGCATTATGATCCTGAACGTCGCCCAGCCGGTCTGGCGGGTGCATCACCACGACCCCGGATCGGACGACCTGGTCCTCATCTACACGGCAAAGGGACCCGGCCTGTCGAGTGACGGAAAATCCGTAGAACGGCTGCTCGGGCCCGGGGAATTCGAGCGCCTCACGGCCGGACTGATCACCCAGCCCGAACGCAACCTCCACCTGTTCCTGCGCGGCGGTAGCCGCGACTATATGGTCAGACACGCGGCCTACGCCGACTCGCTGCTCTCCACGGCCCCCACCGGGAAGAAGGTCCGTCCGGCGGTCTTCGTCCATATGTGGTAGTTGGCAGCCGCCACATCGTCCACATCTGTGCAAAAAAAAACCGGCCGTCTCCATGTACGGCCGGTTTGGGATTTGCAGCGAATGTCTTGCCTATTTTTTCTTCAACACCGCCAGCACGCGCTGGCCCATGAGCGTTGAGTCCCAGAATGTGACCATCGTCTGCCCCTCGGGCCCTTTGCTGGCGCGATATTCCTTTCGTTTGCTCAACTTGCCGTGACGGTCGCACAGCGCCGCCAGTTCGCCCGGAATCGCGATGGTTGCACCGATAGACGCCCTCTTGATGGTATCCAGGCTCTGTTCATCGGTAACGTCCGGAAAGCCGACGAGTTTGTAGTTCTTCCGGATCGTAATCCCCCGCGACGTTTTCAGATACCCTGCCTCTTTCAACGTGGCTTCGGTTCCAACGTAGACCAGCACGGAAGTTGCGGTTTCCTGCATCGTCTGCGCCTGTTCAACGGCTTCCTTCAGGCTGGATTCCAGCCTGATCAGGCGGGTTGTCTTGTCGTGCAGCAGTTTGTTCAGCGTGTCGACCTCGATCTTCAACGTCCTGACGGCCGCGGTCGCCTGATCCTTCTCGCCCCGGAGCTGCTTGAGTTCCGCTACCAGCTTCTCGTTCATCGCCTGCTGCTTCCTGTACAGCGCCTGATACTCCCTCATTTCGCTCGTTACCCTGTGCAGCGACGTCAGAAGTTTCCGGTTGGACACTCTCGCGCTGTCTACATGGGCGCGCATGGCATCGATTCGCGAGTCCATTTCATCCACCAGCGCGTTCAACGAATCGATCTGGCCCGTATAGAGCTCGATATCGCTCTCCAGTTGCGCGACCTGCGGGTCGACCTCCGGAACGGTATCCGGCTTCCATACCGTCAACAACAGAATAACCATCAATGCCGCCAGAAAGCCGACGGCGATCACGATACGCTTCCTGTCGCCGGATGGATCGGGTCCTTTGTTCACGAGCCACCTCCGAAAAATGCGGATTCACGCCGGGTGAACCGCGGTGAGACGTCAGGCTGGATATTGCGCAACAGGTATCTGAACACGCAGATCGGGGTGTTTCCTGCCCGCGTTCAGGCTATGGCTTCCGCGGTCGTTTCATGACCTTGCCGTAGATGGAATCCACGGCAGCCTGAAGGGTGTCAGCCGCCCTGCCCTGCCTGATCATCGCGTTGATGAGTTCATTCTGCGCCGCAGCCGCGTTCTTCAGCGCCAGCCGAGCGCGCTGCTCCGTGCGTTGCAGGGATGTGCGCAACCGGGCCATTTCATTTTCCTGTCGATCGACGCGCGCTTCCGCACCCGCCAGGTTTCTGCGCGTTCGGGCGAGGTTTTCAACGGTTTTCCTGTGGCGCGCCTCCTCACGTGCGAGGCGCGCCTGCAAGTCCCGTCTGAGCGCGCGTTCCGTATTCAGGCTGTCCGAATAGGCGCCGCGGGCGTTTTCTTCTTCCGTCAGCTCCGCCTGCGTCTGCCCAAGCCGGGCGCGCAATTCCTTGAGATCGGCTTTTGTGCGCGCATGGCGCGACCGCTCCTCCTGCAGGTCCGCCCGCACTTCCCATTCCGACTTCGTCAGATCCACCTTTTCCAGCGTCCGGTCCAGCAGTTTCGCGCCCTGTTCGTCCAGCTTCTCCCGAAAGGTCTCCACCGTCCTGTCCAGCCGTTCCCGGGTGTCTTTCATCGCCGCGTCCTGCTGCCGGAGGGCCGTTTGAATCACAAGGAAGACCATCAGGCCGGACACGACGCTCACGTAACCGCCAAAGCCCAACAGGTGCTTCGGCGACAGCGGTTTCGCCCATTGGATGAGCGCAAAAACGCCGGCCCATATCAAAGTCAGGGCGCCAAGAATCGCGATAATGATGATCTGCACGGGCAAACGGCCTTGAGAAACCGAATCGAGGGCTGTGAACGGATATAAGTTGATGCATTTGCCCGATTTCGTCAAGGGCAAACGTCCGTAAATCCGCGGAGCCGGACGAAAAGAACGGGTATTTCAAAACCTGCTAGAGATGCGCCGCCAGACGCTTCCTTACCGACGGCTGCCTCAACTTTCCGAATGCGTCCTCCTTCAACTGCCTCACCCGTTCCCGGCTGATTCCCAGGCGGCGTCCGATCTCCTGGTAGGTGGTCGGCTCCTCCCCGTGCATACCGAAATAGAGCGTTATGACTGTCCTGTGCCGTTCCGAAAGAGCATCGAGCGTGTCCTTTACGGCGCGTGTTCGGCACTTCTCGTGGAGCGTCTCTTCCGCCGACGCGACGTGCCGGTCCGGAAGCGTCTCTGCAATACTGAGTCGGTCGTCCGAACCTGCGGAATCGAGCGAGACGGCGTTCGCGCCCCCGTCCAGACAGCGGTCAAGCCTTTTGTCCGGCAAACCGGCGCAGGCGGCGACTTCCCGCGGCTCCGGATTTCGTTCCAGGCGCTGCATCAGACGGTCCTCGGCTTTTCGCAACCGGCCGATGTCGTTCAGGACACTGGCCGGCACACGGACGGTCCGGGTCTGGACGTCCAGCGCCTTCAGAATGTGCTGCCGGATCCACCAGACTGCGTACGTGATGAACCTGCATCCCCGGCTCCGATCGAATTTTCGCGCAGCGGTAAACAGCCCGCAATTGCCCTCGTTGATGAGATCGCCCAGCGGCAGGCCCTGGTTCTGATATCCTCTGGCGATATGAATGACAAATCGAAGATTCGCATTTACGAGCGCCGCGATTGCGGCTTCGTCCCCCGCTTCGACCCTGGCCGTGAGGGCCCGTTCTTCGGCCGGATCGATCCGCGGATGTCGATCGACCTCTTTGTAGTAGTATTTCAGCGACCTGTCTTCCAACGTGGCACAACCTTCGTGGATTCCGGCAATCATCGCCCAACCTCCGTGAACTGAAGGTACACGTCCGATTGAGAATTGTTGACGCGCCCTGGAAACATGCAGTGTACTCCAGCACACGGAAATATACTGAACATATGTTCAGTATTCAAGTAGAAACTTCTTGTTCCGGCGCACTTTTTTTCATACTTTTCGCACTCGTAAGTTCCGGGCAATCACTGCATACCCGGTCAAGCGTCTGTATGCCTGTTCTATTCGGGAGAATTGCGATGAAAAAAATACGGATCGGACTGGTCCGCTGCGACATGCACGGCATGTACTACGGCGCGTTGATGGCCGAACACGCGCCGCTGCGGCTGCAGAACCCCATGGATGACAGCGCCGGCGCGCCATACACCTGGATGAGCGGCGGGGCCCACTTTTATTTCTATACATTCTACAGCGACCCCACCCGCATGACCGTTCCGTGCCTTCACGAATTCGAAATCGCCCGCGTATGGGACGAACATCCCGGTGTCGGCGACGTCTTCGCGCAGGTCTTCAACTCCAGACCGCTGGTGTGCGACCATGTTCACGAAGTCTCGGACGACGTGGACCTCGTTCTTGTAGCCGATTGCAACTACGACGGCGCCGACCATCTGGAGCTGGCCAGGCCCGGCCTGGAAAGAGGGGTGCCCACCTTCATCGACAAGCCGCTTGCGAACAATCTGGACAACGCGAACGCCATTGTCAGCCTGGCCCGGAAACACAATGCCCCCTTGCTTTCACGCTCCATTCTGAATACGCTGCCTCAGGCCAGGCAATTCGCCGCCCGCTTTCCGGAAGTCGGCAATCTGGAATTCGTCTCCATCCGCGGGGGAGGCCCCTCCCTGGCAGGCCAGATCCATGCCATCTGCCTGGCCCAGAACTTCTTCGGACCCGGCGTGCGCGCCGTGGAATCCATGGGGGAAAACACGGGCGGCTTCATGCGCCTGGTCTACCCGGACGAACCGCGCTTTCCCCGTTGCGGCGCCATGCTCAGTTGCGATACCGGCGAAACGTACCACTGCGCGTTCTACGCCAGCGCGTACGGAAATATGGGCGATATTCATTCGGCCCCCCTTGGCGACTACGTCTTCCCCTACGGCGCGTACGAGAACATCAAGCTGATGAAGGAGATGGTCGAGTCCCGCCAGCCCCCGGTTCCCTACGCCGAAATACTGGAAAGCGTCGCGGTATCCACCGCGGCGGTCAAAGCGCACAACGCCGGAAGGCAGATCTCGCTTCAGGACGTCGGTCACGAACCATAAAAAAACACGCGGGGCGCAACGTCAGTTGCGCCCCGCGTGTGCCGCTCGCCTCAATATGCCCTGGTCCGGGCCCCGGGTTGCGGGGCCGATCGGTTTGCCATTCGCTGCTGTCCCTCCATCACCGGACCGCGTCCCGGTTGCCTGCGGCTCAGATTTCCACGATAAAGCGGGTCAGGTCCTTCGCCCGATCCGAAAGGGAGTCGTACATGGACCGGGGCAAGGGGTGTTCCTTTCTGAGCCACACGAACCACGGCGCCGAATAACCCACGCTGGTCATCGCGCGAATCTCATCCGACCGGTTGGCCGTGCCCCCGTGCCAGCATCGGATGTCGCGAATAACCGCCCCGCCGGCCGGTCCGCATACAATCGACCGCTTCATCCAGTCGGGCTCATCCTCCAGCCCGGGCGCCGGCTCGCGATTGCGGTGGGTGCCGGGCACAAACCGCGTCGCGCCGTTGATCTCCCTGAAATCCACCATGGGGAAATTCACGACAATTACCGGCGTTGGCAGGTCGAATACATTCACCCGCCCCTGGGGGTCGCGGAGCATATCCGTGATATCCGCGTGCAGCTTCTGTATCCTTGCGCCGGGCAGCGAATAATCTCCTCCGGCGCCCCAGCAGTGGAAATCACTGCTCGTCCAGATCGCTTCCAGGACTGGTAGAACCGTTTGTAAATCAATCAGTTGGGCCCACTCCGGGTGGTGGATCTGCTGTCCGAAGGAGTAGCGGGCGTACCCCCGGTTCGCATCCTCCAACGGAATGGCGGCCGTCTGCTGGGCGATCACGCGATCCGCCCCCGACCGCGCAAAGGAAAGCTGTTCTGCTGTCAGTGCGTTTCGCATCACGACAAGCCCGTCCCGATGGAAAATTCGCGCCGCCTTCTCCACTTCCGACGGTTCCACAAACTCGACGTCCAGCATCTGTTCGCCCCTTCGATCAGCCTTATTTCGAAAAAAAATTGGCCACAAAAAGCCAGAATGCGGGGAGACGGTAGAGGTGAAAAATCGGGTAGACGCAAGACGGGAGACGGGAGAAGAAGCCCTTGCCCGTCTATTCTTCCGAATTGCCTGACGCATAAAAGGAATCCCGTTTCGGCATCCGATCTCTCCCCTCTACCGTCTACCCGCTTCTGATGGGCCGGGGGGAGAGGTCCCGTACGCCGACGGGCCGCCGCACGTCCCGCAAACGGAGTATGGCGATAAAAAAAGCGCCTAACCTACCAGGCGCCGAAAATTATTGACGAAGTTCCACAGTAACCTGTGGAATAACTTCCGGTTGGGTCACCCTTCCGTAGATTCAAGGCACTTTTAGAGGTTGAATCCGTGAGGATACAACGTCCATGTAAAAATATAAGCATTCCCGTGCGAAAACGCAAGCGGAACTCCGAGAATTACCGCGGCTGACTTGACTTCCTTCCGCCGCCTGCATACATTCCTGCCATGATACGTTAAATATTCGCGGATTTTCCCGCCTTGACCGCCACTTTTCCGCTCGCGCCCCGGAACTCGCCGGTAATCTTAAAACAACTTCCGAGAAAGGAACGCCCGTGGCCCAGCCATCACTCCAGGATCTTCTGGCCTTCAGCACCCACGCGGCCTGGCAGGCCGGGCGCATTACCCTGCGCTACTTTCAGACCGGCGTCCAGGTTGACAGAAAATCGGACGACAGCCCCGTTACCGAAGCCGACCGGGCCGCGGAACGCAGGATCGCCGGACTGATACAGGACCGTTTTCCGGACGACGCCATCGTGGGAGAAGAATTCGGCGACCGGGACGGCCGGACCGGGCGTCGCTGGATTATCGACCCGATCGACGGAACGAAGTCCTTCGTCCACGGCGTTCCGCTCTACGGCGTGATGATCTGCGTGGAAATCGATGGCGTCCCCTCCGTCGGCGTGGTCCACCTTCCCGCAATGAACGAGATGGTCTGCGCCGCCAGGGGATCGGGCTGTACGTGGAACGGCCGCCCGGCCAGCGTCTCCACGGTCTCGCGCCTGGAAGACGCCCTCCTCTGCGCCACCGACGTCGAATCGTTCGCCGAGTTCGGAAGGGACGGCGCGTACAGAAAACTGGCGGGAAGGGTCGCTTACTGCCGGGGATGGGGGGACTGTTACGGGCACATCCTCGTCGCCACGGGCCGTGCGGAAATCATGCTGGACCCCATTATGGCCGTGTGGGACTGCGCCGCGTTGCAGCCGATACTGGAAGAAGCGGGCGGCACGTTTACGGACTGGAGCGGAAACCCGACCATCCGGGGCGACGAGGCGATTTCCACAAACGGGGTCCTGTTCGACGACGTGATGCGGAGTATCTGACGGAGATCAACGTCGTGCGAAGGCCGACGGACGCTTCCCTCAATCGGCGACGAACGTCTGCCGGTTTCTTCAGTAGTAATATCCCAGCATGATGCACATCTCGTCGTTTTCAGCCGTAAATCCGAACCGGATGGTGAAGTCCTTGTCGTCGTTTTCGTGGGTGCACTCGAAACTCACCCTTTCTCCGGCCTTGACCTGAAGCGCCGGATTGAACACGAGCGTCACCGGTTCGTCCCACTCCTCGTTCCGATATATCCGTTCGTCCCCCAGAAAAATATCGAAACGCCGCCCGTGACGATGCATGTGCGACGACAGCATGATCACGTTGACGTCGCGCTCCAGCGTCCAGTCCCGTGCGGTCGTCTCCGTTCGACCCGGAGGAACCGATATGCCGAAATTGCTGATAAAGATGGGCTTTGCCGCCACCTTGACGCTGTCCGCGGGAATCGTGTGCAGATTGACGTACACTTCGCCGATGAGCGTGTTCTCTCCCGACGTGTTCACGAAATGGGAGTTCAGTTCGTAGACCGCGTCGGCAGGCATCGGGATCGCGATGCCCTCCGGGAAATCGAAAACCGCCTCGGGCGACTGGCTGCCCACGACGAACCGTTTCCGGAAGATACCGAGCGCCTCGACCGGATCCAGATCGCGAATTCCGGGAGGGGGCGGGTTATCGTTGGTCGACTGATAGAGGATGAAGTGATGGCTGCCTTCCGGTTGGAACACTTCGATTTTGTTCACCATCAGGTCTTCCGTAACCCTCAGCCGCGTCGTCGAGAAAATCTCCCGCTCCGACCGTGGCGCGATCGCAAAGGGTTTCAGGTGAAGCTGTATGCCCCGCGCGGGCGGCGCGGGCGGCTGAAAATAGAACTCCGTATTGTGCAGGACCCGGTCCAGGTCCGGCGCATCCGGCACGACGCTGTCTCGGGGCGCCCCGGCCGCGATCCACGACCGGATCGCATCGATCGCGACCCCGCTCAGGCTGGAATACGACCTGGGCATCCGATCGCCGTACCCCACACCGGAACCGGTCAGCTTCGTCATCAGGAAACTCGTTTCGAGTTCCCCCGCCCTGACCAGCAGCATCCCCTCTTCCCGCGCCTTCGCGTTCTGCGGCACCCGCCCCACAAGTTGCTCGTATGCCACGTCGGGCTCGAGCGAAAGCCCGGCGGCGGCCCACGCTGAGCTGTGGCAGGAACTGCTGATGCAGCTCTCGTTGAAGATATGGTCCTGTATCGCCTCGAACGTGGAGCGGACGCCGCCGACGCCGGTCTCTCCCTCCTCGTGGGTTACCTTGCCGAAGTCACCGGCAAACAGCAGGAAGTCGTCGAAGTCCACCTGTCCGTCGTCGTTCAGATCGAACCGGACGTTCGTGGACCCGTACGCTTCGGCGAACAGCAGGAAATCCGTGAACCCCACTTCGCCGTTCCCGTCGAAATCCGCCCCGAGACTGTGGGACAGGACCGCACCGGGAATCAGCAGCACAATCAACGAGCCCAGTACGAAGCAGCAGCGCACATTCATCCTTGAACCTATTGATTAAGAAAGGGAATTCATCGCGAACGGGAGCGCGAGACCGGTTGGGTGTGGTATGGACCTCTCGCCTCTACCGTCTACCGTCGACCTTTTTCTCGTACTCACGTCTCGCCCGCTCCAGGGTCTCGGGATTTCCGATATCGATTGCCGTTCCGCGAAGCCTGTGCGCATACACGGGTTCCGCGTGACAGAGCCATTCCACGAAGTGGCCGGGCGCATCCGGCGTCCGGCCGCTCTCGATGTATTCGTCGAACCGCTTCAACGTGGACGCCGGGTAGACGTAGAAAGCGGCCGAACCCCAGGACGACTCCGGGACTTCGGGCTTTTCGTCGAACCTGACCACCCGGTTTTCCGCATTCAGAACTGCAATGCCGCGCCGGCGGCGGTCCTCCGGGTCGTCCACGTGACATACACAGATGTGGGCTGCCGGATTCGCGCGGAAGTCCGCCACCAGGTCCGTAAGGCGAAACTGAAACAGATTGTCGGAGCCGCATACCAGGACATCATCTGAAATGTCCCGCGTCCGAATGGCGAACCGGATGTCCCCCACCGCACCCAGACGGTTCTCGTTGGACGTGGTCCCGTCGTCGATCACGTCGATGTCCAGGCGACCGTTCCGCCCGGCCGCCCACCGGCCGTAATGGCCTGCGAACCGGCTGTTGGTTACCAGATACACCCCGTCAACGTCGGGTACGGACTCGATCTGGTCCATCAGATAGTCCACGATCGCGCGCCCGCCCACCTCGAGGAGCCCCTTCGGAAAATTCAGCGTAAGGGGGTAGAGCCGCGTGGCGTAACCCGCCGCAATAACGATCGCTTTCATCTTCCTCCCCGGGACGGGGTCCGGATCACCGGACATCCCCTCCGGTTGCTTCACCGGCCTGGCCGAAATCTGCTGACATTCAGTCCAGGGTTAATTATATATAGGATGGGTTGCAGGGGCAAGGAGTTATCCTGAAAAACACCCGTGCCGATGGGTTCCTGCATGTGCGAATCCCCTTATCCAGGAGACGTGCGATGACGCCTTCCGTACTGATGGACCGCCTGAAGCCGGCCTGCCCCGCCCTGGACGTCCACGTGCATCCGCTGGACTGTTTCGGTCTTTACAGGATCGCCGACGCCCGGCAGGACGCGCGCCTCATAATCGATTCCGCCGCGCGCGCGGGGGTGGAAAAGATGTGCCTGTTCTCACTGTACACGACCTGCCCGAGAGAACCGTCGGTTGAAGAATTCAGGCTGGCGAACGATTATGCTCTGGCGATGCGTGATCTCGCGCCGGATGTCTTCATTCCCTTCTGTTACGTGAACCCGATGTACCCCGCCGAATCCGTTGCGGAAATCGACCGCTGCATCGAAAACGAGCGCATGTGCGGAATCAAGCTGTGGGTCGCGCGCCGCGCCACCGATCCGGGCCTGGACCCCATTCTGGAACGCGCGGTACAATTCGGCGTTCCGGTGCTTCAGCACGCGTGGATCAAGACGGACGGCAATCTTGTGGGCGAATCCTTTCCGGCCGACGTGGCTCACCTGGCGCGGCGCCACCCGGAGGCCAAACTCATCATGGCCCACATGAATGGCTGCGGGCTTGCGGGCATGGAAGACGTGGCGGACTGCCCGAACATCTACGTCGATACCTCGGGAGGGGACCCGGACAGCGGCATCGTCGAAGCGGCTGCGTCAACCATCGGTCCCGAACGCATCGTCTTCGGGTCCGACGCTCCCATCCGCCACTTCGGCGTGCAACTCGGCAAGACGCTCGGAACCGACCTTCCGGAGACCGTAAGGAAGGAGATCCTCTGGAACAACACCGCCCGCCTTCTGCCGGCGTGGTCCGGCGTCCGGACCCTCTGATCGATCGTTGCGGCGGGCCTGAGTCGTACAAAATGAAATCGATCTGCGACGGAGAGAACGACATGATCATCGACGTCAACGCCTACACCGGACACTGGCCCACCCATCCCGTGGACGGCGCCCTGGATTCCGTTCGCGCCTCCCTCGGGGAATTCGGCGTGGAACGCATGTGCGTTTCGCCCCTCGACGCCGCGTGGTGCCGCAATCCGCATCGATTCAATGCCGGTCTCTACGACGCTTCCAGCGCGACCGGCGACGTCTGGCCCGTGCCCGTTCTGGATCCGACCATCGCCACCTGGCGCGACGAACTCGAGCGGGCGAAGGAGCAGCCCCGGGTCCGCCTGGTCAAACTCCTTCCCGCCTATTGCGGGTACGATCTGGATTTCGCGTCCGACCTGTTCGGGTCCCTCGCCCAGGCCGGTCTCGGCGTTATCGTGCAGACGCGGCTCGAAGACCCGCGAAGGCAGCATCCACTCGCACGGGTACCCGATGTGCCCGCGGCCGAAATCGCGGACGCCGCAAAGCGCCATCCCGGCCTTCTCATCATCATGGGAGGGCCGCGCACGGGTGAAGTCAGAGCGCTGAAAGACAGGATCCTGGAGCTCCCCAACCTCTACGCGGACGTCTCCCAGTCGGACGGGATGGATGCCGTAAAGGTGCTGGTGGAAGACGGGCTGAGAGACAAATTGCTGTTCGGCTCTCATGCGCCGCTCTTCATCCCCTATTCCGCGATTTCGCGGGTCGTCACCGATCTCTCAGACGACGACGCGGCCGCCATCCTGGGGGGCAACGCCGGGCGAATCGTCAACTGGTAACGGGGTTTTAGCAGTCCGTTGATAAAGTCGCTCTGCAGGCGAGGCCGAGCCATTGCGGGCGAAGACAAGGCGCGCAACCGAGTCCCATCTTGCGATTCGGCGAGGGAGCGCAACGCAGTATTTCGACCGCAAGGGCCGGCCGTAGCCCGGATGGGCTTTATCAAGGGACTGTTAGAGTGAACCTGACCACGTTGAGAGAGAGACTCAAGCCGCCCTGCGACGTGCTGGACGTGCACGTCCACCCGCTCGGCACGGGGGCGGCATCCGTAAAGGCCGACGCCAGGAGGATCCTCGACGCCGCCGGACGCGCGGGGATTACGAAGATGTGCATCTTTCTGCTGCATCCGGAATCGGGCGCCGGCAGCCGCCTCCACGACCCCGCGATGCGACACTGCCGGGACGGCAACGACTACAATCTGCGAATGCGCGATGAGGCCCCTGATGCCTTTCTTCCCTTCTGCTACGTCAATCCCGCCTGGCCCGACGCGTCCGTCGATGAGATCAACCGGTGCATCGTTGAAGAGCGCATGTGCGGAATCAAGCTGTGGGTGGCGCGCCGGGCCACCGATGCCGGCCTGGACCCGATCATGCAGCGCGCCGTCGACCTCGACGTACCCGTTCTGCAGCACGCGTGGGACAAGACCACGGGCAACCTGCCCGGCGAGTCGTTTCCGCAGGACGTGGCCAGCCTGGCGCGGAGGCACCCCGGCGCCAGGATCATCATGGCCCATCTGAACGGATGCGGGCTCCGGGGAATCGAGCACGTCGCGGACTGCCCGAATCTGGTGGTGGACACCGGCGGCGGGGATCCTGAGGCGGGAATCGTCGACGCCGCCGTTGGCGCGCTGGGAGGCCGTCGCGTCGTCTTCGCGTCGGATCTGCCGGTTCGCCTCTTCGGCCAATGCCTCGGAAAAACCCTGGGCGCCGATCTTTCCGATGCGACCAAAAGGGACATCCTCTGGAACAATGCCGCCAGGCTCCTTCCCGAGTGGGCCGGTGTCACGCCGTTGTGACGTCCTGTCCGGGTTGCGCACCCGCCGTTGTCGTGGAAGCCGCGCAGGCAACCGGTACCGACTCACGGTTCAGACGAAAGGTGTAACGTGCCGAAAAGGAAAATCCTCATCACCGGCGCCGCCGGCAGAATCGGACGGGTCCTGCGGGAGGGTTTGAAGGACGACTACCGCCTCAGACTGCTGTATCACAATACCATCCTCCCGGCCCGTCCCGGCGAAGAGGTGCATGTTTCGAGCATAACCGATTTGGACCGGGTCATCGCGGCGGTGAAGGGTGTGGATGCCGTGGTCCACATGGCCGGAAATCCCAACGGGAGCGCTTCTTTCGAAGAAATCCTCGAAGCGAATATCCGTGGAACCTACACCGTTTACGAAGCGGCGCGCAGGACGGGCGTCGGACGGGTCGTGTTTGCCAGCAGCAACCACGTTACCGGATATTACGAAAAAAACGGCATCGGTATCACGACCGAGGTGAACGCGCGGCCGGACAGCTTCTACGGGGCCAGCAAGGCGTACGGCGAGGACCTGGGGCGTTATTATGCGGACGCGTTCGGGCTTTCTGTGATCTGCCTGCGGATCGGGTCGTTTCAGCCCGACGACTCGGTCATCAACCGCACGAGCGACCGGATCCTCGCGTCCTGGCTCAGCCACCGCGATACCGTTCAACTCGTGCGCTGCAGCATCGAGACCGACGTCCATTTCGGTATCTATTACGGCATATCGAACAATACCCGCGCGTACTGGGACCTCCGAAACGCCCGCGAGGAGCTGGGCTACGCCCCCGAAGACAACGCGGAGACCTGCGCATGACCGACCGGACCGAAACTCCGGCTCCGGACGCGGGATCGCCGCGGGCTAAAGATATCGCTTCAATTCCGATAACCCGCCCAGAATGAAATCGGCCATTTCGTGCCGCTGACGCGCGGTGAAGAAATTCGGCACCGCGAACACCGTCATCCCCGCGGCCTTTCCGGCTTTGACGCCCGCCTCGCTGTCTTCGATGACCGCACATCGACCCGGTTCGACCTTCAACTTCCCGGCCGCTGACAGATAGATGTCAGGCGCCGGTTTCAGGCGTTCCACGTCGCTGCCTGACAACGTCACGTCGAACAGCTCGGCCAGGTCGCGCACGTCGTCCATTCTGGACAGCAGGCCGCTGTGCAGCGTCTTCATCATCCGTTCCCGCTGCGTGGACGACGCCACCGCCAGCGGATAACCGCGATCCCGGACGTGCGCCAGAAGCTCCGGAATACCCGGTATCGGCAACACCCGGTCGGGATTGGAGATCGCACGCTCGAATCGATCCATCCAGATCTCGCGGAACACGGCGGGCGCCACGTCCAGCCCGTATCGTTCCACGGCGTACGCGCTGTTTTCCTCCACGGGATGGCCCACGCAGACCGCATAGTCCTCCCGGCTCATCCCGGCGCCGTAGTCTCCCAGCGTCGCGTTGAATGTCTCGCAGTAAACCGTTTCTGAATCCACGATTACGCCATCGACGTCGAAGATTACGGCATCATAGGTTCGATCTGTCACACGAAAACCCTTCAGTAACGCCGTGGAACGCAACCGTGGAGAGGATCCATCGGAAACCCGGGCGCCATGTGATTTACACAAAAAAAACCGGCGCGCTCCCTTTTGGATGCTCCGTACGGGCGACAATATTCGAGCGGCGGTGGACGATGTCAAGGATTTTCCTTGTCTCATGTCCCGGTTTTCCATTATTTCAAATGCGCTCGAATCATTCCCGTTTCGCCTGACACCCGGAGCCCGTCCTGACCCCCAGAGACCCCGACATGCTGGAAGGTATCCCGCTTGCGAACCCCGACCGGATGCCGCTGTGGCGCGAAGACGGCCGGACGCTGCAGGTGAACGAGATCTTCTACTCCATAGAAGGAGAAGGCCTGCGCGTCGGGCAGCCCACCACCTTCGTGCGCCTCGCCAGATGCAATCTGCGCTGCTTTTTCTGTGACACCGAATTCGATACGTACACCGAACTCGATATCGGCGAAATCCTGGCGGAAGTCGGCCGCTATTCCGCCTCATGGGTCTGCCTCACCGGCGGAGAACCCCTGGGCCAGAACATCGGGCCGCTCTGCCGGGAACTCCGGTCCGGAGACTACCGTATTCACATCGAGACGAACGGCGCGATCGATCCGCACCCGGACCTCTACAACCTCATCGAACACTGGACCGTCTCTCCCAAGAGAAAGTCCATCGCCGGGGGCCTACGCTACATTACGGAGCTCAAGTACGTGGTCGGAAAACACTTTGAGGAAGACATGGTCGCGGAAGAACGTGCCGATTATGTCTACCTCCAGCCCGAGTCGAGCAAACCTGAATACATCAGGAAGGCCATCGACGTCCTCAAACGGCACCCCGCATGGCGGCTTTCCTGCAGGATCCACAAAATGCTCGACCTCCCGTAACGACGGCGCGGGCGCCGCGAACCCGGCGGCGTGGAAGTGCGGGAGCCGGAACCGGAAACACCGGACCGGACGGGCCGTTCGCGTGCCACGAAATCGCGCTGATATGGGCCGCGGAAACAGGAGTTTTCGCTTGACAACCCTTTCAGGATCGTATAAATTTGTCTGATGTTTTGAGTTTAAGCCCATCAACCTGCTTGCGGAGGAGTGTCAGCGGAAGGGATCGTTTGTCACCAGGTGCTTTGCTGAATACCACGCGCAAGTAGAGGAGTCGCGCGTTTTTTTATTATTCAGATTTTCGTACAGGAACGAAATCCGACGTCGCGGATCGCGCCGGCACTCGCGATGCGCCCGTGCCTCTCCATTCCGGAATGGCATCCGTTTGTCGTGATTCACTGCTTTGCCGAATCTCCATGTCAGTCCTGAGAACGCCAGATCCGATGCCCCGAACAGACAACATAACCGTCACCCTGCCGGACGGCTCCCGAAAGGGCTTTCCGGTGGGCGTCACCGTCCTGCAGGTGGCCGAATCCATCGGCTCCGGCCTTGCGCGCGCCGCGCTGGCGGGCAAGGTCAATGGCAGGGCCGTGGATCTCAGCTGTGCCCTGGAAGACGACGTCGAACTGGAAATCCTCACCTTCTCCAGCGACGCGGGCAAGGAAGTGTACTGGCACAGCACCGCCCATATTATGGCGCAGGCGGTGCAGGACCTGTTTCCGGACGTCAAAGTCACGTTGGGTCCACCCATCGAGAATGGCTTCTATTACGACTTCGATCGGGAGAAGCCGTTCACGCCGGACGAATTGCGCAGAATCGAAGCCAGAATGCGGAAAATCATCGCGGAAGCCCAGACCTTCCAGCGCCAGGAAATCACCCGCGAGGCCGCGATCGATCTGTTCCGGGAACGAGGCGAGACCTATAAGCTGGAAATCCTGGAGGAGATCGAACCCGGTGAGACCATCAGCATCTACAGGAATGCCGACCGGTGGCTGGACCTCTGCCGGGGACCGCATGTTCCCCACACCGGCCGGATAAAGGCCGTTCAATTGCTGAGTTCGTCGGGCGCATACTGGCGGGGCGACGAAAACAACGTAATGCTCCAGCGCATCTACGGCATTTCCTTTCCGGGACAGAAAGACCTCAACGCCTATCTCGAGTACCTGGAAGAAGCGAAGAACAGGGACCACCGGACCCTCGGCGGGCAACTCGATCTTTTCTCAATCAACGATACCGCCGGCCCCGGTCTGGTTCTCTGGCACCCCAACGGGGCGAGAATCAGGAACCAGATTGAAGATTTCTGGCGCGAAGCGCATTACGGCGGCGGCTATGACCTGGTGGGCTCGCCCCATATCGGCAGGTCCCGTCTCTGGGAAACCAGCGGGCATCTGGATTTCTTTCGCGAGAACATGTACCCCCCAATGGACATCGACGGCCAGGAATATTTCGCCAAACCGATGAATTGTCCATTCCACAGCCTCATCTACAAATCCCGCAGGCGCAGCTACAGAGAGCTTCCCTTCCGCTGGGCCGAACTGGGTACAGTCTACCGCTACGAGATGGTCGGCACGCTGCATGGCCTGTTACGGGTACGAGGATTCACCCAGGACGACGCACACATCTTCTGTCGTCCGGATCAGGTGGAGGACGAAGTCTCCCGGGTGATCGACTTTACGCTGTTCATCCTCAAGTCGTTCGGTTTCGAAGACTTCAACGTCTACATCTCAACACGTCCCGAAAAAGCGGTTGGAGATCCGGCAGACTGGCAACGAGCCACAGACGCCCTCAAGCGCGCCGTCGATACCCGGAAGCTGCCGTACCGGATCGACGAAGGCGCCGGTGCGTTCTACGGTCCGAAGATCGACGTGACGATCAATGATGCCCTCAACAGGGAATGGCAGTGCACGACCATACAGTTCGATTTCAACCTACCGGAACGTTTCGACCTCAGCTATGTCGGGCCAGACGGAAAGTTCCACCGGCCGTACATGGTCCATCGCGCCCTTCTGGGGGCCATGGAACGGTTCTTCGGCCTGCTGATCGAACACTATGCGGGTAACTTCCCGCTCTGGCTGGCTCCGGTGCAGGCCGTCGTACTTCCGGTATCCGATCCGTTTGCCGACTATGCCGGCGAGGTTGCCAGCCAGCTCAACAACGCGGGTCTCCGAGCCGAATTGAACACGCAGGATGCCAGGCTCGGTTTCAAGATCCGCGAGGCTGAAATCCGGAAAATCCCTTATATGGTCATCGTGGGGAAGCAGGAACTCAATGCGCGGTCCATCTCGGTCCGCAGGCATGGCGCCGGCGACCTGGGAAGCATGTCCACGCTTGACCTCATTGCCAGGATGCACACGGAAGTCCAGACGAAAAGCGTCCAGTAAATCCAATCAGGCCCGCCAGCGGCCAGGACTGAATTCGGAGGTGATCGGTATCAACAGAGGTCCAAGAGTCTTCAGAGATCGAAAGCAGGAAAGAGCGCCCCGCGTCAACGAACAGATCCGTATACCCCAGATCCGGCTTGTCGACAAAGACGGCGGACAGGTTGGCATTGTAGAAACCAGGAAGGCGATGGAAATGGCAATGGAGGCCGATCTGGACCTTGTCGAAGTCGCTCCTAACGCCCGCCCGCCGGTCTGCCGGATCATGAACTACGGCAAGTACCGGTATGAGCAGAGCAAAAAGCAGAAGAAAGGCAAGAAGACCGCATCGCAACTGAAAGAGATCCGCCTTGGTCCCAGGATCAGCGATCACGATTACGAATTCAAGATACGCCATGCCGAGAATTTCCTGAAACATCGGCACAAGGTCAGAATCACCGTGGAATTTCGCGGCCGTCAGAATATGTACCGAATGCAGGGCAGAGAACTGCTGGAACGGGCCAAAGAGGACCTTCAGGAGGTCGGCGCGGCCGAAATGCCCATCCGGGACGAGGGACGAAACATCGTCGTCATCATGGCGCCGAAGTAGCGTGCGCCGACCGGTCCGGCTGCCGGTTTCCATATTCGTTGTACGTCGACAACGAAGCTTACAAAGGAGTTGAACGTGCCCAAAATGAAAACCCACCGGGGAGCGGCGAAGCGGTTCAAGCGCCGGAAATCCGGCGTCATTGGCCGTGGGAAGTCAACGGTCACGCATAATCTGACAAGCAAAAGCAGCAAACGCAAGATGCACCTGCGCAAACCCACCGTAGTGCACAAATCCGATCAGGACCGGGTTCAGCGCCTGCTTCCCAACTGACGGGCGGAACCGGTTTCAGATTGGAAGCGCCTTTCCATCGTAATCTCGGCGGCTTTCAGATTCAGGACGAACCGATCCGGAAGCAGACACGGCGCGCACGACTGCCGGGCGCCACCAGGAGACAATCGACATGCCAAGAACGACGAACAGCGTTGCATCGCGACGCAGACGAAAGAAAGTACTGAAGGCCGCCCGCGGATACCGCGGAGGGCGAAGCAAGCTGTATCGCACCGCGGACGACGCCGTCAATCGGGCCCTTTCCTATGCATACAGGGACCGTCGTCAGAAAAAGAGAAATTTCCGATCGTTGTGGATCGTACGAATCAATGCCGCCGCCCGGCTGAACGGGCTCTCGTACAGCAGCCTGATCAACGGGCTGAAAAAGGCCGATATTTCTGTTGACAGAAAGGTGCTGGCCAACCTCGCCGTCACGGATCCGGCGGCGTTCTCCGCGTTGGCCCAACAGGCCCGCCAATACACGTAATTTGCCCGCCAGGTCAACGGAACTTGCCGCAGCAGCGCCCCCTCGAAACGCTTCCGATCCCGTTCCCGATCCGTTCGCTTCCGGTATCCCGTCCTTGACTTTGGTCCTTGGACGTGTTACATTGCGTAGTAGGGTTGCACAGACGTTTCATTGTCGCCTCAATGCACGACTTTCTGAGAATTGCGTCAGTAAGGAGAGGGTGAGAATATGGAAGCGCAAGATCCGGTAAACAAACAGCTGGATTCGGAAGCCAGTGACAGCGCACCCTTCGAATCTGTCAATGAACCGGACGAACGGTTGGAATCGGACGGCCCGGCAGACGGGCAACTCGATCTGCAGGATCAGCAGAGCGGTTCCTTCGAATCCCCCGACCCGACAGACGAACAGTCGGAACCGGATGGCCGGGAAGATCCACAGATTGAACTCGACGACCGGGCAGACGGTGAGCAGGAAGCCGAACAAACGGAGGACGACCGGCAGGAGTCGGAAAATCTCGTTTCCAGTCAGCTGGATCTGCTTTTTGGCGAGATCGATCGCGCGGTCGGCATTATCGGGCAGTTACGAGAGGAAATCGCCGGGCTCGAGCAGAGAAACGGGGAACTCCGGCAGCGGCTGGAAGAGCAGGACCAGGTGATCAACGGGTTGCAGGCCGAACGGGAACGTCTCCGGTCGATTTACGACAGCAATGCTTCCCTGATTGAGAACAAGGAGGAGATCCAACGCAAAATCGAAACCATGATCTCGCGTCTGGATTCAGTGAACACAGCGTAGAACAGCAACGTCGACATCCACATGGAACCACGTCGTTTCACGTCGCCTCCGGATGTCTAGAGGACTCATGTCTGAACAATCGGCAATACGCGTCCAGATCTTCGGCACCGAATACAACATCCACGCTGAAGGCGACCCGGACCATGCCCGGGCCGTCGCTCGACACGTGGACCGGAAAATGCGTGATGTCGCAAACTACATTTCACTACGTTCGGTTGCCAAAATCGCAGTTGTTGCGGCCGTGAATCTTGCGCACGAACTGCTCAGAGAGGAAGAAGCCAGTCGGAAGATGGGAGAGACCTTGACCGAACAGACCCACAATCTGGCATCTTTCACGAAACGGATCGCGTAGAGACGACCTCAAACAAAAGGGCGTGCCGGCCGTCAAGGGCGCCCCTGCCGGATAATCGATTCCGGTGTTGCCTGCTGCGTTCATCTGTAACCATCCGGAGCGGACGCTCCCGCCCGGACGGGATGTACGGAACCGGATGAATGCCAGCGGGTTTTTTTTGCGTGGTTCCCATAACAGTCCGTTGACAAAGTCGCTCTGCGGGCCTGCCAGTGAAGTCCTGGCAGGCAGGTAGACCGGATGGACGTTTTCAACGGGCTGATCATACGGGGAGACCTGAATGAACCTGCCGATAGATACGACCATGGGAGTCGTGACGGTCATCATGCTGTCGGCCGGTCTGCTTGTACTGGGATTTATCCTGGGATGGCTGATCAGCGGCAAGATCGGGCAAAGCAAGATCCATCGCGCCGAACTGTCCGCGGAAAAGATTCTTGAAGATGCCCAGAACGAGGCGGACGCGATGAAGCGGACCGCAGTCCTGGAGGCCAAGGACAGGATCCAGCAGGAGCAGCTCCGGTTTGAACAGGAACTCGATGAAAAACGCAATCGGTCCGCGCGGGAGGAGATCAAGCTGAGCAGTCTCAGAAGGCAGCTTGACAAACGTGCGGATCTGCTGAACGACAAGGAGAAGCTGGCGACGGAGAAGAATGAACAACTCCGGCAGCTGGAGGAGCAACTCACCGGCCGGGAACGGGATCTCGAACAGAGCCGTCTGTTGCAGAACAGGCGTCTGGAACAAATCGCCGGACTCACGAAGGACGAGGCGAAACGCGTCCTGATGGCCAATATGGAGGCGGCGGCGGAACGGGATGCGGAATGGCGTCTCAAGGAAATCCGCGACGACGCGCTCGTCCGTGCCAACGACGAAGCCCGGGAGATTATCGCGGGAGCGATTCAGCGACTGGCCGCCGATCACACCATTGAATCCACCGTTGCGGTCGTTCGGCTTCCTTCCGACGAGATGAAGGGGCGAATCATCGGCCGTGAGGGGCGAAACATCCGCGCCTTTGAAATGGCAACCGGCGTGGATGTCACGATCGATGACACCCCGGAAGCAGTCATCCTGTCGGGGTTCGATCCCATACGCCGCGCGATTGCTCAGATTGCCATGGAGCAACTGATTCTGGATGGACGCATCCACCCGGGCCGGATCGAGGAAATTGTTCAGAAATCGCGAGAGTCCATTCAGGAGGTCATGCACGATGCCGGCGTTCAGGCGGCATTCGACGCTGGCGTACCGGGCCTGCACGATCGCCTCGTCGCCTGCCTGGGCCGGCTCAAATACCGGACGAGTTACGGTCAGAACGTGTTGAATCACAGCAAGGAGGTGGCCTTCCTTACCGGCATGATGGCCACGTCGCTCGGCCTGGACGCCCAGTTGGCAAAACGTGCGGGATTGCTCCACGATATCGGAAAAGGGCTGGCGCACGAGGCCGAGGGCACGTACGGTGAGAACGGCGCTGACCTGGCGCGCAAATACGGCGAAGACGCGATCGTTATCAACGCGATCGAAGCCCATCATGGAGATTCGGACCCCGTTTCCCCGGTCGCCGTACTTGTGGACGCCGCCGATTCCATATCCCGGTCCCGGCCGGGCGCGCAGCGCGAACAGATCGAGAATTACGTCCGGCGGCTGGAACGCCTGGAGTCCATCGCCAAGATGGTGCAGGGCGTGGAATCGGTCTTCGCCATCAAGGCAGGACAGGAAGTCCGTGTGGTTGCGGACTCCGATATGATGAGCGACGCAGACACGGAACGCCTGGCGACGCAGATCGTTTCACGCCTCACCGAGGACGCCACCTGCCCCGGTCCCGTCAAGGTCACCGTCATCAGAGAAACGCGCTCGGTGGATTTCGCACGCTGACCGGCCGGCGAGACTCCGGTCAGCTGCCGGGTGTACTCTCCTGCGGCATCCGCATCCCTTGCGTCCGCAGGGCCATTACAGGCTCTCCCTCGGGACGAAAAGCAATACGCCGTCGTGCGTCTTGCGCACGGTCAATCCTTGACTGCTCATTGTGGGTGTCCTTTTGAATATCCTGTTTGTGGGCGATATTTACGGGAAGCCGGGCAGAAAGGCGGCCGCGGAACTGATACCCCGGCTCAAAGAAAGCCACCGGATCGACTTTTGCATTGCCAACGGCGAAAACGCCGCGGGCGGCTTCGGCATCACCGAGAACATCGCGAAGAAACTCTTCGCCTACGGGGCGGACGTAATCACCACCGGAAACCATGTCTGGGATCGGAAGGACGACATCCCGTACATTTTCGCCGCCGACCGGGTTCTGCGCCCTGCCAACTTCCCGGAGAGTGTCGGCGGCGCCGGCTTCGGCATTTTCAACGCCTCGAATGGCGCCCCGGTCGGCGTCGTCTGCATGCAGGGTCGGGTCAATATGCTCGACCTGGATTGCCCCTTCCGCGTCGGACGGGATATCGTGGACCGCCTGAGACAACGCACTCCGGTGATCGTCGTGGATTTTCATGCGGAAGCGAGTTCCGAAAAAATCGCATATGGATGGTTTATGGACGGCCGTGCCAGCGCCGTACTTGGCACGCACACCCACGTACAGACCGCCGATGAGCGCATTCTTCCGGGCGGCACGGCCTACGTGTCGGACGCCGGCATGACCGGCCCCCACGACTCCGTGATCGGCGCCCGGAAGGAGGCCGTTATCCAGCGGTTTCTGGACCGGATGCCTGTGCGGTTTGAACCGGCTGAAAACGACGTCAAGCTTTGCGGCGTCATTGTGGAAGTCGAAGACGAAACCGGGAAAGCCACGCGTATTGAAAGATTGCGCGTCGACTGGCGGGAGGCCTGAACGTGGCGGCGCGACCATACACCGTTACAGAAATAACACAGGCCATCCGACGGAACCTGGAAGCGGAGTTCCCCGTCCTCTGGATCGTGGGTGAAATCTCGCAATACAACCAGGCGGCTTCAGGGCATCGGTATTTCACGCTTGTGGATCAGAACTGTCAGCTTCGCTGTGTCATGTGGCGGTCCGCCACGCCTGCCTTCAGGCCCGAAGCCGGCGTAAAGGTGCTCGCCCGGGGACGGATTACGGTCTACGAACGCAGCGGGGAGTATCAGTTGAACGTCAGCCAGCTCTTTCCGGCCGGCAGCGGGCAGCAGCAACTCGCCCTGGAAGCGTTGAAGCTCAAACTTCAGGAGGAAGGACTGTTCGACGAGGCGCGGAAGCGTCCGCTACCGGCGTTCCCGCTTTCAATCGGCGTGGTTACCTCGCGCACGGGAGCGGCGATCAGAGACATTCTGCACGTGCTGGAAAGGCGGTTCCGCGGGGTCAACGTCGTGGTCAGACCCACCCTGGTTCAGGGCGCCGGAGCCCCGGAAGACATCGCGCTGGCCATCGACGAACTGAATGCCTTCGGCAGGGTCGACGTGCTGATTGTGGGACGCGGCGGGGGTTCCGCGGAAGACCTGGCCGCTTTCAACACGGAAGTCGTCGTGCGGGCCATCCGCGGTTCCGGGATCCCGGTGATTTCGGCCGTAGGCCATGAAGTCGACGTCACACTTGCGGACCTCGCCGCGGACTGCAGGGCGCCCACGCCGTCCGCGGCGGCCGAACTGGCCGTTCGCGACGCAGGCGAGTTGCGCGCACGGATTCAGAACCTCGCAGGGAGGTCGTACGCCGCACTCAATCGATACCTGAAAGAAAACCAGGATCTGCT
The DNA here is from genome assembly GCA_965116875.1 of Candidatus Latescibacterota bacterium. GTDB lineage: Bacteria > Latescibacterota > UBA2968 > UBA2968 > JAAXHE01. The sequence goes on along the minus strand of OZ220733.1, from coordinate 3,843,635 downwards.
CGACAGTTATCTGGGACGGTACGGATTACGAAAGGTTGAAGACAACATCCATCAGAGCATTCAGGCAGTCGACGAACTTCAGAAAGGCCTTCAGAACGGCGTGCGGCGCACATTCGACAGGAGTCTGGAGTCGTACCTCCGCCACACCGGCGAACTGGGGGCGCTGAGCCCCCTCTCCGTCCTGAGCCGTGGGTACAGCCTCACGCACCGTGCAGACAACGATGAACTGGTTACACGCGCCGGATCCCTCGCCGAAGACGATCGGGTCCGGGTTCGCCTGTCGGAAGGCGAAATCACCTGCACGGTCGACGGCATTCTGGCCAGGAACCCCGCGGATTGTTGAAGAAGCTCTTTTTCAACGCAACCCCATGAGGAGTCAGATGGCCGAAGGTGAACCCACGTTTGAAGATGCGCTCAAGCAGTTGGAAACCGCGGTCGAAACCCTGGAATCCGGAAACCTGCCCCTGGCGGAAGCGCTCCGTCTCTTCGAAGAGGGACTGAGAGCGTCAAATCTCTGCCGCGCCCGGCTGGAAGAGGCGAAGCAGCGCGTTGAAGTCCTGGCCGCCGAGAGCGGGAACGACTTCAGTCTCACCGACCTGGATGCCGGTGAAGAACAACGGGCAGAGTAACACCGGTTGCGAGATCCGGGAAATCAGGGTACATTTATAGCGTAGAATCAGTGTACTTTTCCACTGGCATCCGGACCCTATGAAACGCATTGGCATTCTTGCATATATCGAACGGGACGGCATTGGTCCCATCATCCAGAATTTCGTTCAGCTCGCGCACGATCAGGCCATCGAACTCATTCTGGAGGAACCGTTAAAGAAAATCTGCGCGTTCAACCGGGTCACCTATCGACCGGCCGCCGACCTCGCCCGCTATTCGGATATTGTCGTTGCGCTGGGTGGGGACGGCACAATACTCAGGGCGGCCAGGCTCGTCGAGACCGCGCAGAAACCCATTCTCGGCGTCAATCTTGGCCGCCTGGGATTTCTGGCCGGAGCCGCGCCCGAAGAATTGAGGGAGAGTCTGGGCAGATTGAAGCGGGGAGAATACCAGCTCGAAGAACGCATGGTCCTGGAAGCGGAAATCGGAAACAGGACCTTCTTCGCGCTCAACGAGTTCGTCATCGAAAAGGGAGTACTCGCCCGCCTCGTCCAGGTGAAGTCCTGGGTCTCCGACACGCCGTTCAGTTCCTTTTTCGGGAACGGCATGATCGTATCTACCCCTACCGGTTCAACCAGCTACAACCTTTCCGCGGGAGGACCCATACTCCATCCGGATCTGCGCGCGTTCGTTGTCACGCCCATTTGCGCACACTCGCTCTCGTTGCGCCCCGCGGTAATCCCGGGCCGTCAGTCGATCACCGTGCAGGTCATCGCCGAACACACCGATATCATGGTCACCGCCGACGGCACGATCGTATCCCCCATTCAGTCCGAGGAACGCATTCACATCCGACAGGCCGACCATACCACGCGTCTGATCAACCTGCAGGGGCTCTCCTTTTACCAGTTGCTCAGGCGCAAGCTGGACTGGAGCCTGGACCGGCGGGAACCGCAGGAGTCCTGACCGTGCTTTGCCGACTGCTGGTGGTCAACTACGCGTTGATCGACAGGGTTGAAATCGAATTCGGACCCGGGCTGAACATCATCACCGGCGAGACCGGCGCGGGTAAATCCATCCTCATCGGCGCGCTGGGCCTGGTTCTCGGAATGCGTGCCAGCCCGGAAGTGGTCCGGAGCCGCGAGAAACGGTGTCTCGTGGAGGCAATCATCCGGTTGCGGCCGGATCACCGGTGTCTGCGCCTCCTGGACGCCATGGGCATCGACGCCGATCAGGATGAACTGATCCTTCGCAGGGAGGTCGTGGCGAATGGTCGAAGCCGCAGTTTCATCAACGGCCTCGCCGTGCCTCTCCGCAGCCTGCTCGATCTGGCCGGAGCGCTGGTTGACCTGCACGGACAGCACGATCACCAGTCCCTCCTTTATGCCGAACGTCATATCGATTTCCTGGACGGCTTCGCCGGCCTGGGAGAACTCAGAGACTCGGTCGGCGTCGCCCACGGTCGTCTGGCGGACCTCCTGGAAAAGCGGGAGAACGCCGGCGCCGAAGCCCTCCGGTCGCGTGACAGGAGGGAGCTTCTGGAGTTCCAGGTTGAGGAAATCGCCGCGGCAGACCCGGAACCGGACGAGGACGAGCGTCTCCTTCAGGAACGTTCGCTGCTTACCCATGCCGAACGGCTGATCGAAACCGCCATGCACCTCGAAGCCCTGCTCTACCAGGGCGACGACTCCATCGTGGATCGTCTGGGCGCGGCCGAGCAGTTCCTGAAAGACGCCGTCCAGATGGACGAATCGCTCGGAACCCAGGCTGATGAATTGACCGGGCAGCGCTACGCGATAGAGGAACTTGCCCGCTTTTTCGCGGATTACGCACGGGGCGTCGAACATAACCCCGAACGCCTGGCGGAGGTCACCGGTCGCCTGGACCTCCTGGCGAATCTGAAGAAGAAATACGGAGGCAGCCTTCAGGCGGTGATCGAGCACCGGGAGAACGCGGAAGCGGAACTGGCGCAGTCAGAGCGTCTGGACCGTTCGCTTACGGAGATCGAAGGCGAAATCGACGCCGCCCGCGCGGACCTCACGGAGCTGTGCGCACGGCTCTCGGGAGCGCGTGAAGGCGCCGCACGCGAACTCTCCGGTGAAACGACGGAGGCGCTCGGCGACCTCGGGATTCCGAGGGCCGAATTTCACGTTGCGCTTACGCGGGAAGAGTCGCCCGACGGTTGGATAAACCTGGACAAGCGTCGGTATCGGGCCGGCCCGAAGGGCATCGAACGCGTTGAATTCCATATCTCCACGAATCCCGGCGAAGCCCTCAGGCCGCTGGTCAAGGTGGCTTCCGGCGGCGAAGTGTCCCGGATCATGCTTGCCCTGAAATCCGTACTTTCCAAATCGGATCCGGTTCAGATTCTCATCTTCGACGAGATCGATATCGGTATTTCCGGCCGCATCGCGGACGTGGTCGGACGGAAACTCAAGAGCCTGTCACGCGCGCGCCAGACCATCTGTATTACCCATCTGCCGCAGATCGCCCGAATGGCGGACACCCATCTGGCCGTGCACAAGGACGATTCGGACGGCCGCACCGTCACGCGTGTGATCCACCTGGGCGACGAAGACCGCGCCAGGGAACTCGCGAAGCTGCTGGGCGGAGAAAAAATATCTGCCGTTACCATGGAACACGCCCGCGAACTGCTCAGTCAAAATTGAAGGCCCGCCGGCGGACCCGCCCCCGTCGGGTCGCTGCCAGAGCCGGAAGGAGTGCCCGGTGAAGCCGAAAATTCCTGGCGAACTCTACGATATCTACGAGAAAGTCATCGCTGGCGAACGCCTTTCCGCCGCCGACGGCATGCGCCTTTACGATACGGTGAATCTCAATGCGGTGGGATATATGGCCAATATCGTCCGCGAACGTCTTTGCGGAAACGTGGCCTGGTACGTGCGCAACCAGCACATCAACTACACCAACATCTGCAACAAGCTCTGCAGATTCTGCTCCTTCTACGTGCCGCCGAAGGACAGCAGGGGGTATGTGCTCTCCCCTGAAGACATTCAGGAACGCGTAAGACAATATCTGCACATCCCCATCACCGAAATCCACATGGTCGCGGGAATCAACCCCAAACTGCCCTATACCTACTATATCGACATCGTACGCGCGGTCAAGGAAGTCCGTCCCCAGGTGGCTGTCAAGGCATTTACGGCGATCGAGTGGGTGCAGATCGCCAGAGCCGCAAAGAAAACGCTCCGGGAAGTCATGCTCGAACTCAAGGCGGCGGGCGTCTCGTCAATTCCCGGCGGAGGCGCCGAAGTCTTCAGCGATCGTGTTCAGGCGGAGATGTTCTGGACCAAGGCCGACTCCGACGAATGGATGCGCGTTGCCCGCACCGCGCATGAAGTCGGTCTGCCCACCAACGCCACGATGCTCTACGGCCACATCGAGAATCCTGACGAACGGGTGCAGCATCTCGTCAGCCTGCGGGAACTCCAGGACGAAACCCGCGGTTTTCTGGCTTACATCCCGCTTTCCTTCCACCCCGAACGCACCGAACTGGAAGACCTGCCGGCGCCCACCGGCGAAGCCGACCTGCGCGAAATCGCCGTCGCCCGCCTCATGCTGGACAACTTCCCGCATATCAAGTCGTTCTGGATCATGAATACGATCGAGATCTCACAGGTCGCCCTGTGGTACGGCGCGGACGACATCGACGGCACCATCCAGGAATACGAGATCACGAGGCGCACGTACGAGGAGACCCGCCAGGTGCTTACTCGGAAACACCTCGTGGAACGCATTATCGAAGCCGGTCGGGTTCCGGCGGAACGCGACAATCTCTACAACGAACTCCACACGGAACCGGACGCCGTTGAAAACGGGGACCCTGTAGCCGTACCCGGCGAATTGCCCGTGCTTCCGTGAAGCCTGTCGAGGTGTAAACGCACCATTCGGCCCGGAGAATGGATCGATGATCGACGATATCGCCAAAAGGATCGACGCGGAAGAACGAATCACGGTGGAGGACGCCCGGCGGCTGATGGCGCATCCCAACATTGCCGAACTGGGCCTGCTCGCCGACACCGTGCGAAGGCGCAAATGGCCGGCAGACGTGGTCACCTACAACATCGGCCGCAACATCAACTACACGAACGTCTGCTGGGTGCGATGCGACTTCTGCGCGTTCTACCGCCCGCCCGGGTCCGGCGAGGGGTACGTCCTGCCCCGTGAGGAGATTTTCCGGAAGATCGACGAACTTGTGGACGCCGGGGGGCGGATTCCCAAATCCAACGAGATTCTCATGCAGGGCGGCCTGAACCCCAAACTTCGCATCGACTATTACGAAGATCTCTTCTCCAGCATACGGGACCGCTATCCGTCGGTCCACCAGCACTGCCTTTCCGCCACCGAGATCATCTATATCGCGCACATCTCGCGTCTGTCCATCCCGGACTGTATCCGGCGCCTCCGGGACGCCGGCCTGGACTCCATTCCGGGGGCCGGGGCCGAAATCCTGTCGGATGAGGTCCGCGATATCATCGGCTTCCGCAAGGACCGCGTCCACGAGTGGCTGGAGGTGCATCGCGCCGCGCACGAACTGGGCATGCGCACCACCGCCACCATGATGTACGGCCACGTGGAATCCGTCGAGCAGCGCCTCGAACACCTGAAACACATCCGGGACCTCCAGGACGACACCGGCGGCCTCACGGCATTCATTGCGTGGAATTTCCAGCCGGACGATACCGATCTGGCCGCCGACAACGCCCGCTGGAACGGTAAGATGGCCACTGGATACGACTACCTGCGCACCATTGCGGTTTCCCGCCTGTTCCTGGACAACATTCCGAGTTTTCAGGCCTCGTGGGTGACCCAGGGTCCCAAGATCGCCCAGGTCGGCCTCAAATACGGCGTCAACGACTTCGGCAGCACCATGATGGAGGAAAACGTCGTTTCCGCCGCGGGCACCAGCCACACCGACGACATGAGTCTTCCCGAGATGTTACGCCTCATCCGGGATGCCGGCTACCGGCCGGCGAGACGCGACACCCGGTACGAAATCGTGAACTGAAAGCCGTGCGAATGGCAACCCGCCTCGCTGTGGTCTCGTTTCTGAACACCCGTCCGCTGGTGCACGCCCTGGAGAACGGCCGGATCGAACACCGCTTCGATCTTTCCTACGACGTGCCCTCCCGCTGCGCCGAACGCCTCCACAGCGGCGACGCCGACGCGGCCCTCATCCCATCCATCGAAATCGCCCGCGGGCCCGTTCCATACTGCGTCGTGCCCGAGGTTGGCATCTCCTCCCGGGGCCCGGTTCGAAGCGTACTGCTCCTGCACCGGACAGACCCCGCCGATATCCGGACGCTCGCTCTCGACGTCAACTCCCGGACGTCGAGTGTCCTCAGCCGCGTACTGTTGGAGAAGAGATACCGGTGCAGGCCCGACGTCCTCCACCTGCCTCCCGATGCCGGACACATGCTGGACCTCGCCGATGCCGCCGTCATCATCGGGGACGCGGCGCTTGCCGTGGATACAGCCTCGTGTTGCGCAATCGACCTGGGGAATGCGTGGACCGTGCTTACCGGGCTTCCTTTCGTCTACGCCTGCTGGGCGGGCCCGCCCGGCGCGCTGGATCCCGACCAGACCGCGCAACTCATCCGGTCAAAGGCGCTGGGGGTGGGCGAGATCCGCCATATTGCGGCGATCTGCGCGTCGTCAGGCCAGGGTTCGGCCGCATTCTATGCCGACTTCCTCGGCGAAAAGATCCGCTACGACTTTGGCGAGGCCGAACTGGAGGGCCTGAACCTCTTTTTCAGATACGCCCACGAATCCGGCTTTATCGAAGACATCCCGAAAATCCGTTTCTACGCGCAATCCTGACACATCCGACCGAAAGTCGGAGGGAGGGACATCTCCATGTCCAGAACCGGCCGTGCATCGGTTGTCGTCGGCGAACGTTTTGAAATCCGTGAGTACCCCGTCCCGGAACCCGCGCCCGGTACCGTCCTTTTGAGACAGGAACTGGCCGGCATCTGCGGCACCGATCTGCATAACTGGGAATATCAGAGACTGAATGACGAGATGATCCTGGGACACGAAAACGTCGGCATCGTCGACACACTGGGGGAAGGCGTGACCCACGACCATCTGGGACGTCCCGTCAGAACCGGAGACCGGATCGCTCTCGTGCCCGGAACGTCCCAGGGCGCATACGGATTCATTCCGGCCGGAGAACAACCCTATCTCCGGGGCGGCTTTGGCGAATACATTTATCTCTGGAACCCGGAGACCGTTTTCTTCAAGACCGATCTGCCGCCCGAGGTCGCCGTCCTCCTGGAGCCCTTCACGATCGGCGTCCACGGCGTGATGCGGGCCGGCATTCAGTTTGGAGACACCGTCGTCGTTCAGGGATCCGGCGCCATCGGCCTCGTCACCCTCATCTGCGCCAAAGTCAGCGGCGCCGGACGGTTGATCATGGTCGGTGGACCGCCCGGGCGCCTGGACCTCGCCCGCGAAATCGGCGCGGACGTGACCGTGGACATCGCCGAGGTTCCGGACCCGGAGGAACGAAAACGAGCGGTCAGAGACAGCACGCCCGGGGGGGCCGGTGCGGACATTGTCTTTGAATGCGCCGGCTTCCTGCAGGCCCTGCCCGAGGGTCTGGACTATCTGCGCCAGAACGGCACCTACGTCGAAATGGGCCATTTTGTGGACGTCGGGACTTTCGAATGCAACCCGAACCGGATGTTCATGCGCAAGAACCTGCGCTTCGAAGCCGTCTGGGCGAGTTCAGCCGATCACTTCGTGCGGGGCCTTCCCATCCTGGAAAAGAACGAATTCCCCTTTGCCGACATGGTCAGCCACACCATACCGCTGGACCGGGTGCCCGAAGGCTTCAACGCCCTCGCGGGCAGTTACCGTCTGGACGGCAGAGACGCCATCAAGATCGCGGTATCCGGAAGTCTGTAGTTCCGCCTCCGGATTGACGCTGGCGCAATCCGTTCAACCCATCCGACGGCGCACACCATGACGCTTCGCGCGCTCCTCATCGGCCTGGCCATGGCCGTCTGGGTCAACCTCTGGCCCACCTACTCCAGCCTCATTGCGCATTCTTCGCGCGCCGACTACGCGCACCTGTCGGTGGCCCTGCTGATTCCCTTCATCTGCCTGCTCGGCCTCAATCTGCCGCTTTACCGACGCGGCCGCGGCCTGTCTGCCTCGGAATTGCTGGCCGTCTGCTGTATTGGGATGGTCGCCGCAACGATGCAGGGAGAATGGCTCTCGGGATATCTGCTCGGCGTGGTGACGGCGCCCACCTACTTCGCCACGCCCGAAAACCAATGGTCCGACCACCTGCTCACCAGGATCCCGTCGTGGACCGTCGTCGCGGACCCGGCGGCCACCACCGGCTTCTACGAGAGTCTGTTCAAGGGCCAGAAATTCCCCTGGGGCGCATGGGCGGCGCCGGTTTTCTGGTGGGCCGGGTTTCTTGGATCGGTGCTAACCGTCAGTTTCTGCCTGGTCGTGATTCTGCGGAAGCAGTGGATGGACAACGAACGTCTCACGTTCCCGATCGCCACCGCCGTGCTTGAGCTCACCGGAGTTTCCGGTTCCGAGCGCAGCCTGTCCACCCTGGTACGGTCGCGCCTGTTCCGGTTCGGTTTCTGGCTGATCGTCGCCATCTTCTGCTGGAACATCTCGACCTGGTTCGTCAGGGCCATACCCGTACTCGACGTGCCCATGACCGTCCTCAGCCGCAAGATTATCCGGATCGGCCAGGGTTTCCCATACTTTGCGTTTTCGATTCATCCGATGACGATCGCGTTCGCGTACTTCACGGAATCAAGCGTCCTGTTCAGCATCTGGCTTTTTCACCTGCTGGCCATCCTGCAGGTTGGCATCTTCAATCGCCTGGGCTTCAGTATCGGCGGTTCGGATATGTGGTGCTCCTTCGACCCCGCCATCGGCTGGCAGAGCTTCGGCGGTCTCACCGTCTTTACGGGTTGGGGCCTCTGGGTTGCGCGAAGCCACCTGGCCGCCGTGTTCAGGAGCGCCTTCGCGCGTTCAGCGGATGGGAATCACACTGAAGGGTCCGGCCATATCGACGACTCGAAGGAACTCATTTCCTACCGCGCGGCGGTGTACCTGCTCCTGGCCGGCTGCGCCTACCTGCTCGTGTGGCTGTTCCGCGCGGGGATGGCCGCAGGGCCCCTGCTCGCCTTCTGGTTCGCCACCCTCGTTCTCTACCTGGGCCTGGCGCGCATCATCGTGGAAAGCGGCCTCGTGTACCTGAGGGGACCCATTACGGCGCAGGCGTTCACGTGGCACCTGTTCGGCATTGCGGGGATGGGCGCGCACAGCGCGGTTGCGCTCGGCCTGACCTACACGTTTTTCTGCGACGCGAAGACCTGGGCGGTCACCGCCCTCGCCCACGTCCCCAGGCTGGGCATGGCCATGCGGCCCGATCGCCGGCGCCTGCTGGCGCCCGGCGTCCTCCTTGGGGCGCTGGCCGGCGCGCTTTCCGTCATCGGCTTCATCCTCTACCACGGCTACTACGGCGTGGGCAGCTATAACTTCGGCGTGGTCAGCTTCAACGGTTCCGGCGACGGCGCCGTGGGTATCTGGCGATATACCGCCGCCCGCATCCAGGAAGGGACCGCCGGCACAAGCTGGGACCGCGTCGGGTTCTTCGGCATCGGCGCCGCGTTCACCGGCCTCCTCGTCTTCCTGAGATACCGCTATCCGGGATTCCCGATTCACCCCATCGGATTCACCATTTCCGCCTCCAACGTCCTCAGAAGCAGCGTCACCTCCATATTCATCGCATGGCTCGCCAAGGCCATGATCATGAGATTCGGCGGCCTCAACAGCTACCGGCGGTTGGCGCCGCTTTTTCTTGGGATGTTCATGGGTTATCTTGCGGGCGTGGGTCTGGGCGTGGTCGCGGACTTCGTCTGGTTCAACGGTGACGGGCACAAGCTGAACGACTGGTAGCGCTGCCACAATTCCGGTGCGCCGGAGGCAAATCGTACTTATCTTCCGGCGTCAGCCTCAGAGGATCCGACGAGACAAACCAACCGCAACCGTGAATCCCGGAAGGCGAAACCCATGACTTTCGATCTACTCATCCGCAACGGCACCGTGGTTGACGGGACCGGCATCGAAGAGCCGTTCTTTGCGGACGTCGCCGTTCTGGGCGACCGCATCGCCGCGGTGGGTCGTCTGGCGGATGCCCGCGCTGAACGGGAGATCGATGCCCGGGGCCACGTGGTCTGCCCGGGCTTTATCGACGTCCACGTGCATTGTGAACCCGCCCTCCTGACCGGAAACCACCGGTTTGCGGGCGTCGTTCAAGGCATCACCACCCAGCTTCTGGCGCCGGACGGATTCGGATGGGCTCCGTTGCCTCCGGACCTTCGCGGCCAGATGTGGGAATATACCCGGTTCATCGCCGGCTCCGCGGACATCGATCTCACCTGGGAAACCATCGAAGACTACCTGGACCTCTTTCCCGGAAACAGCCCGTGCAACGTCTACCCTCAGGTGCCCCACTGCGCCGTGCGGCTCAACGTCTGCGGCTGGTCGGCCGGCCCGGCCACGGACGCACAGATCGACGAGATGGCCGACCTGGTGCGACAGTGGATGGAAGCGGGCGCGGGCTGCCTCTGTCTTGGCCTGGACTACCAGCCGAGCGCGAATTCGGACCTTCGCGAACTGGTTGAACTGTGCAAAGTAACGGCGTCCTACGGGGGCATCTACGCGGCGCACATCCGAAACCATCTTCTCGGCAGGGCGGAGGCATGGAAGGAAACCTTCGAGATCTTCCGGCAGTCCGGCATCCCGGTACATCATTCCCACGAACGGGCCGACCGGGAGGGCGCCGACCTTCTCGAGCTCGCCGACCGGGAGGACGTCGACCTCAGCTTCGAGTCTTACCTCTATCCCGCCGGGATGTCCCACATGACCATCATGCTCCCCATCCCGGACCAGGTCGGCGCCCCGTCGGACGTACTCGAACACCTGGCGGACCCCACGGTAAAGGAACGCATCCTGCCCCACCTCCGCGGCTGGCTGGGCAAGTGCGACCAGGTGGTCGGCCACACCCGCTCCGGGCGCTATATCGGCGCGACCCTGTCGGACCTGGCTGCCGGGGCAGGCGTCGCTCCGGAGGACTTCGCCTACGATCTCATCCTGGAGGAGGAAGGCCAATCCACCTATATATTTCCCTGGCAGGATTCGCCCGAGACCAACGACAAAACGATCAGAAACACCGTCAACCACCCGCGACTGATGATCGCGAGCGACGGCGTCTACAACGTGCGCCATCCCCACCCCCGCGGTTTCGGGTGTTTCGCGCGCGTGCCGGGCGTATTCGTCCGTGAGAAAAGCCTGATCTCTCTCGCGGAAGCCATCCATAAAATGAGCGGATTTCCCGCCCGTCGATTCGGCCTTGCAGACCGCGGAGAGATCGCCGCCGGGAAGGCCGCCGACATCGTGATCTTCGATCCCCGGACCGTCAACGCGACCGCCACGTTCGAGAACCCCACCGGGGGTCCCGTGGGAATCCCGTGGGTACTGGTCAACGGGGAGCCGGCGGTGGAAGGCGGCGTCCCCACCGGCGCGTTTCCGGGCCGGGTGCTGCGCCGCAACACATCGTCGGCGAACTGACCGGAAGGTTTCCATTCGAAAGGACGTCCCGTAATGCTGATTCTCGTCGTGGCACTCGTCCTGATCATTCTCGCACTCCTGCCGGATCCCGCGGAGGCAAGCCCCGTCTTTCCGCCGGACCTGGACGAATCCGACGTGGCGCGCCTGCGCCGGAACCTCGAACCGGTTCTCGCACTTTCCGAGAGCGAAATGCTGCGCATCATTCCCGACCGCGCGGGCATCTACTTCGTGGATTGCCCCAACTGCGACGGCGGCGCGCAGGAGGGTCAGATCGACTGGACCATTGAGGACCCGGACCGTGTTTTCTGCAAATACTGCGGCCTCAGGTACCCCAATGAGAAATTCCCGGATACGGAAACCCTGGGTGTGGTCAACCCCGTGGGTGAGACCCAGGAATATCCGTACTGGGAGGACGAAACCGGGTACAGGCATTTCTTTCAGGCCAAAGGATGGTACCGGGCGCGGGCCTACTTCGCCGCCGCCGCCCACGACCTGGCGGCGCTCTACTCTGCAACGGGAGACCCGTCCTTCGCCCGTCGGGCGGCCCTCATTCTGAACCGGTTCGCCGAGGTCTATCCCGGGTACTGCGTCCACCACGACCTGCCCTTCCGGCAGAAGATCATCTTTCCCGGAAGCCAGGGGTTTCCCTACCCGGTCCAGGACTACCGCGCCTCCAAGTGGGACTGGTGGGCGTACATGGACATTCCCGAGAATCTGATCTACACCTACGACCTCATCCGGGACAGCGGCGAACTCGACAGCACGATGGTCCGGCGCATCGAAGACGGGTTCTTCCACGCCAGCGTGGCCTTCATCCGGGGCTTCCCGCCCGCGCTTGGCAATATGGACCCCACGCTGCTTCGCGGCATGGTTGCGGCCGGAAGGGTCCTGGAGGAACCGGATTATATCCACGACGCGGTCGACCGGATCGAGAAACTCATCGCCGCCAACTTCTTCGTGGACGGCGTATGGCGCGAAGGCGCGATTTCCTATCACAACCAGACGATCGGCGGGCTGCGGCAGGTGATGGAAAGGCTGAACGGTTACAGCGATCCCGAAGGATACGTCCACCCCGTCGACGGCGAACGCTACGACAATCTGGACCTGAACGCCCGCTTTCCCATCCTCACAAAGGCCGCGGGCATCCCCGAACTCCTCTGCTATCCCAACGGCCGCGTGGTGCCCACCCACGACACGTGGGCGAAGGGGCGGCAGACGCCCCCTGAGACATCCGGCCCGCTGCTTCTGCCCGGCATGGGCCACGCCCGCCTGGATATGGGGAGGGGTGAGAACCAGACCCAGACCTATCTCCATTTCTCAGGGGGATACGGCCATCAGCACGCAGACCTCCTGAGCCTCACCCTCTACGCGCGCGGCCAGGAACGGCTGAGCGATATCGGCTATACCCACACGCGCCACCGGTGCTGGACCATCTCCACGCTGTCGCACAACACGGTTGCCGTGGACGGCAATGACCAGGCTTACGGCTCCGAAAACGCGCCGTCTGACGGCAACCTCCTACTGTTCGCGCCGCACGGCGACACGTTTCAGGCGATCGAAGCCTCGGGCGACCGCGCCTATCCCGGCGTGACGTCGAGTTACCGCCGGCTGCTGATCCAGGTCGGGCTCTCGCCCGATCAGACCTACGTGGTCGACCTGTTCAGGGTGGCCGGCGGACGCCGCCACGAATACATCCTCGCGGGCGACGCCGACCACGACGGCGCGGTCGAGATCGACCTGCCAGCCGCGCCGCATGGGAACACGCTTCTCCCGGAGGGCGTGACCGCCACCCTGCCCACGGGAGAGAGCGTCAAGGGCGACGCCGAGGGACACAACCTGGGATACGCGTTTTTCCGGGACGTTCGCCGCGCCGATGTCACCCGTCCGTGGACGGCGAAGTTCTCCAGCACGGCGGAGCCGGACGGGTCCGTCCGGGTGCACAGCCTGACCCGCCCCGGAGGAGAACTCTTCACCGCGCAGGCGCCGTCCATCCGGAATGCCGATGAGGACGACGTCCGGCTGGACGAGATCACCATGCCGATGCTGGTCCACCGTCGCGAAGGTGAGAACCTTTCCACCGTTTTCAGCACGATCCTGGAACCCGTCGGCGACCGTCCGGCCATCACCGGCGCGGAACCCCTCGACGTGGACGGCGCCGCGGATACGGATATCGGGCTCAGGGTCGTCTCCGGCGAGGTTACGGACTATATTCTGTCCGCGACGGACGAAGGCCGGACGCTCAGGGCCGGAGACCTCCGCTTTCGCGGTCGGGTCGGCTTCGTCCGGGAACGAAACGGCGAGGTCGAAGAGATGATCCTGATCGGGGGCACGCTGCTCGAGAAGGGCGGGCGCAGGCTCGGCGGCCGGGGAACGCGCAGCGGCGCCGTCCTGGGAACCAGGAGAATGGCCGCGGGAGACGACGTGAACGGGCTCCTCATCGATACCGGTCTGCCAACGGGCGTGGACCTCATGGGCCTCACCGCCGTTGTCACCGATGGCGACGGATTCACGTACGGCCATAAGATCAAGGGCCTGCAACACCCGGAAGAAGGCGGCGCCCTGCTGGAGCTGGAGGACGACCCGGGGTATGAAATCACCGCGGACGGCGGACGGCTCCTGTTCTTCCCCGGGCGGTCCTGGACGGGCACTGCGAAGGTCGAAATCCCCACCGTGACCAGCCTGCGCATCAACACGACCGGCGTCAACGCAACCAGGACCGGGGACTGGATCAACCTGGTCCGCAACGCGCCGTTCACGCCGCGCGACACGTCCGAAGACGTGGTGTTTCAGGACAAGCTCTGGATCAGCAACGCGTACTACCACAACAGCATCCTCACCCGGGACCTCTGGAACTCAACCGACGGCATCAGCTGGCGTCTGGTCAGCGAAGCCACGCCTTACGACGGATACAGCGAAATGACGGTCTACAGGGACCGCATCTGGGCGGTGAAGGGAAGCGTGTGGAACTCCGCGGACGGCGTTGAGTGGGCCCGGGTGCTGGAAGAAACCCCCTTCGGCCCGCGCGGTTACGGTGAACTTCTGGTTTTTCGGGACCGGATGTGGCAACTCGGCAGCGGCAGCGACGTCTGGCACACCGATGACGGCATCGCGTGGTCACGCGTCACAACCGACGCGCCGTACGGAGACCGGTCCGCGACCGCCGTGGCGGCGTACAACGACCGGCTGTGGGTCATGGGCGGCCGCAAGGACCTGCCCAACGATCCGCCCGAAAAGGGCTACCCCCACTACACCACCCTCAACGACGTCTGGTGTTCGGAGGACGGCGTCCACTGGACGCGGGTGCTCGAACACGCCCCGTGGTCGCCGCGGATGTGGTTCATTCCGAAAGTCTACGCGGGCAGGCTCTGGATCATCGGAGGGTACGACAACGTAAACTACGTCAACCTCGGGGACGTCTGGTACACCGAAAACGGCCGGGACTGGCACGAGTTCAAGCCCGACACCCGTTTTTCGCCGCGTCACGAGTCCACGTGCTACGTGTTCCGGAACAGCCTCTGGGTTGTCGCGGGCAATACCTGGCCGGTGGTGAACGACGTCTGGCGCCTGACGTTGCCCTGAGGCGCAAAAAGGGGCAGTATTCGGACACTCAAAAATAGATAGGAACCGCCACTCCCGCCATGTCCCGCGTCAAACTCGGGTTGCCCGAGACGTTTATATACGCCACCGATATCCGCCTTCGCGTCTCCGACATCAACTACGGCGGGCATATGGACAACAACGCCGTGCTCTCGCTCGTCCACGAGGCGCGGGTACGGTTCCTTGAGAGCCACGGCTACAGCGAATTGGACGTGGACGGGGTGGGCCTCATCATGGTGGACGCGGTCATCCAGTACAAGTCCGAAGCCTTCTACGGCCAGACGCTGACTTTCGAAGTCGCCGTGGGCGACATCGGCCGCATCGGCTGCGACGTCTTCTACCGCATTACCGACAGGGAAACCGGCGCCGAAGTCGTCCGCGCCAAGACCGGGATCGCCTTCCTCGACTACGCCACGCGGAAACCGAAGCGGATGCCCGAAGGGTTCCGGCGCCTGTTCGCGGGCGAGGGATCTTGACAACCTCAAGGCGATATTATATATTTCCCTTCCGGTCTGCGGGCTCCGGCCCCGGGCCACGGGCTCATGTGCCGAAGTGGTGGAACTGGTAGACGCGCTGCGTTCAGGGCGCAGTGAGCCTTGTGCTCGTGGGGGTTCGAATCCCCCCTTCGGCACCAGAAAAACAACGGGTTACGCCAATCTGGCGTAACCCGTTTCTGTGTTTTGACCATGGCCCGACGGCTTTTTCGGCGTTCACGGTTGAACGCGGGCGATATCGATGTTGATTTCGAACGCGCTCACGGGCACCGAGACGCTCCAGTTCTCCAGAACTTCGGGATGGATCTCGCCGATGATGCCGTAGCTTTCTCCGTCCACGTGGATCTCCCCTGCCCGCCCCGGGAGGAAGGCGGGATGCGCCGACGGCGTGAGGCGGTAGTCGAAGCCGAGGTAGTAGGCGATGGCTTCGAGGTGGCTCTGAATCCCCGAGAGATTGGCCTCGGCGTGCGCCTCCAGCGCGGCGAGTCGGATTTCGGTGCGAGTGCCGTACAGGTCGTCCTGTGCGACGACGGAGACCTCGCCCACCTCGAAGACGTGATGGGGATACAGGGCTTTTCGGCTCGCCCCTTCCACGCGGAGCAGCCCGGGCATCAGGGCGTTCCGGACCGCGCTGTAGTTCTCCGACATGGGGTTGGAAATCTCGACGATCTCGGCTTCCGTGTCGCGCATTCGTTCCGTCAGGTCAACGCGCGACGAAAGAATGGGCAGGAAGAGCTCCTGGAACCCGCAGCCGACCATCAGGCCGCGGATGCGGTCCGCGAGGTCTTCCTCGGGCGCGGACTTGCCCACGGTGAAATCGCGCGGCAACTCGGGTTCGAAGCTGTCGAAGCCCACGGCCACGATCACGTCCTCGATGAGGTCCACGGGATGCAGGATATCGTCCCGGTACGGCGCCGGCCTCGCCCGGACGCAGGTTGGGTCCAGCGCGACGTCACGGTACCCCATGGCGGCCAGGGCGGCTTCGATTTCTTCGTTGTCGATTCCGCCGCCGATGACGCGCCGCAGGTCGTCCAAATCGACTTCCACCGGTTCCGTCATATCCACAGGACACCGGATCTCCCGCCCTCGCGGCGTGTCGTATGGATAGACTACGTTGACGGGCAGGATGCGCCCGCCGCGGTCCGCCATGTTGGCGGCCATAATGGATACGGAAAGGAGTACGGCGTCGAGCTCGGTGCCGGTGGCCTCGCAGAAGAGAAACGTGTCGCCGGCCTCCACGGCGCCCGGGTTTCGGCTGTTGATCACGGGAGGCATGGAGAGGACGTCGCCCCTGCTGTCGGTGATGAGGGGAAACCGGTTGAAGCCTTCGAGCAGATGCGCGTACGTCCGGCCCGTCGGGTGTTCACTCAGGATATCCCGAAGCGTCATCTCCTCTTCCATGCCCAGCGGGACAAAGCGGGCGGCATCCGGGTCCGCGGCGGCGAAGTTGACGGGAAACACGATGTTGGAAGCGTCGTAGATGCCGATTGCCACGGCGCTTCGCCCGCGCCCGTATCCTTCCGCCAGTTTTTCCTGGGCCTCGATGAGTTGCTCGAGGGCCGCACCGTCCACCGGTATCCCTTTGCATGCGAAGGCGGCGATCCAGGGCCGGATGCCCTTCAGGTAGGGATCGACGCGCAGTTCCAGATCCGTCGCGGATTCCCCGAAAAAGGGATAGGATTCGTGCCTGCCGTTCCGATGCCCCCTGAGCAGCCTGGCAACCCCCTCGGACGACCACAGGTCCGGTCGGTTGGTATCCTTCAGCTGAATCCTCAGCCGGGTGTCATCCTCGACTTTGACTTCGGCCTTGACGGCCTCCAGGGCGCGTTCGAGTTCGGGCAGATCGTACTTCCTGCCCGCGAGTCGTTCGAGATCCTGTCTGATGACGGTAATGGTGGGCATGCATGCTCCTTCATCCATCACCCCGCCAATCCACCCCGCTCTGGGGGAGACGGGAGACGGGAGAGATTTCCCGCCCTGTGGAGTTTCTTCTCCTGCCGAAGGCAAGAAGGTATAGATTATCGGGCGAGGGCTTCTTCTACCGTCTTCCCTCTACCCTCTACCCGCATTCAGGCTCTTTGTAGCCAATTAAACTGTTGTCTTTTTCGGATTGAGGTTAATCGTTCATCATACCGCGCTGGTGTCGGGTCGGCTGAGCGGTCATTTGACCGTCGGTCTGTTCTCTCTCTCGTTCCGTATCCGGGCCAGGTCGGTGCTGAAAAGGTCGCGGATGTCGTCGATTCCCAGGGCCACCATTGCCATGCGGTCGATGCCCAGACCCCACGCGATGACGGGAACATCGACGCCCAGGGGACGCGTGAGTTCGGGCCGGAAGAGGCCGGCGCCGCCGAATTCGATCCAGCCCAGCGAGGGGTGCCTGGCCTGAAGTTCGACCGACGGCTCCGTAAACGGGAAATAGTCCGGCACAAAACGGCACTCCTGCGCCTGTGCGATTTCCAGCGCGAAGAGCTTGAGCAGGCCGAGCAGACTCCGGAAATTGATGCGCTCGCCCAGTACGATGCCCTCCACCTGGAAAAAATCCGCCGCGTGTGTGGCGTCGACGTCGTCGTACCGGAAACAGCGCGCAACGGCGAAGTATTTCCCGGGGATGTCCGGGCCCGATGCAAGCGTGCGGGCTGACAGCGCGGTACCCTGGCTGCGCAGGATGAGACGGCGCGCGCGCGCGGGGCTGAATTCGTACCGCCAGCCGCGGGAACCCGTGTCGCCGCCGTTGGCGTGGGCTTCGGCCACTTTTGAGAAGAAGGGTTCTTCAGCCGCTTTGGAACGGACGGGGTCCTTTACGTAGTAGGCGTCATGGATATTACGGGCCGCGTGGAACTGCGGCATGAACAGGGCATCCATGTTCCAGAACTCGGTTTCCACCAGCGGCCCCTTCATTTCTTCGAATCCAAGCGAGAGCAGCTTGCGCCTCACGCCGTCCAGATAGGTGCGGTAGGGATGCAGACGGCCGATGAGGATACGCGGGGGCTTGATGCTGATGTCGTACCGGCGGAACGACACGTTCTTCCAGCCTCCGGACCGGATCATTTCCGGCGTCAGGCGGGAGACCTCTTCGCCCGTCAGATTGGCCTCCAGAATGCCGGCCAGCGTCCGGACGCCCGGCGACGTGAGTCTGTACGCACGCTCCAGGCGTTCGTCCACGCGGACGGCTGCCCGCCCCTTCCCGCGTTTGCTCGTTCGCTCCCGGATATATGACTGGATCTCTTCCGTGAAGTCGCCGAGACTCAACCCGGCCTCGTCGCCAGCCTCCTGAAGGCGTCCGAAGAGCCCGGGCATCAGCCTCTCCACGAAGAACGCGGCCCTTTCGGGATTGGCGATGCGGATGACCGCGCCTTCCTGACGGATTGTACCCTCCGCCTTCAGCCCGCCGAAGGCGCTGCCCCATTCGCCCCTGTCAAAACGGGTGTCTTCCTGCAATTGCCTGAGCGTCGGCGCGGGCTCCTCGCCGGCACGAACCAGCAGCGCGACTTCGGGCGTCGCGCCGATGCGGGCCTGAACGGCCCCCGGCTCGGTGAGGCTGACGGTGGTGACCGTCGCTTCCGAAACGACTTCGATAAGACCCTTGGAACGCAGCCACTCCAGCGCGCGCCGGACCTGGCCGGGTCCGATGCCCGCGGCCCGAGGGAGGCCGGCGTCGGTGATTTCGTGGTCCTCACGCGGCTCGAAGGCACGCAGCGTCCTGATTTCGAGCGCGTGAAGGGAAGACAGGTCGATCGGCTGATTCACGGCAATGCTCCCCGGATTCGGAACCTGGGATTGTCGAGACACCCTATGGCGACGTGTTCGGTCCGCAATGGACAAAAAAGAAAAACCTTTCATCCCCATAGGGACGAAAGGACGTGACGTCTTCCGCGGTACCACCCTATTTGCGCCGTGCAGGCGCCGCTCTTCAGGCGGCAAGAACCGCCCCTCTCCATTGTCGGCGGGAGTCACCGGCTTCGCCTAGTAGCAATTGCCCTGAACGTCCATCAGGCCAGGAATCGCATTCAGCGTTGCAGCTCGAGAGGGAACTTCGGCCGTTCATGCCGCGAGGGCGCTTTCAGTCCGGGGCGCCCCCTCCCTTTCCGGTTGGGGACGGCCTACTTTCCTCCGTCATCGCTTTGGGTGAGAATGTAGGATGTTGCACGATTCATGTCAAGGAGAAAGGGGGGAAACGTCAGATTGCGGGTGGTAGGGGCGACCCTCGTGGTCGCCCTTCCACTCAGTTCGAATCGAATATTTGCTTTCCGGGCCGCCGGATGTGTATCTTTTACCTTTACCGCTCTTGATAAACCGGTTTTTCTATTCTGATTCCCGCGGGAGTTTCGCGTGAAGGATCGACAGGCGCTTCTGCCGAGGTTTTCCATATCCAGGCCGGTGACGGTGGCCATGTGCCTTGTGGCGCTGCTGGTGATCGGCTGCGTATCCTATATGAAGATACGCCTGCAGGCCTTCCCTTCCGGATGGGACTGGAAGCGGCTGTGGGTGTGGGTCGATAGCAGGGATACGTCGCCCAGGGAGAACGACCAGGAAATCTGCCGGCTGTTCGAAACGTATCTCGGTACGGTGAAGAACCTCCGGTCCATGCGTACCTGGGCAGGCAAGAACTGGGCGGATGCCGGTTTGAGGTTTCGTCCGGAGACGGACATGTCTCTGGCCTACAACCAGGTCATGGACCGTCTGGACCGGCTGAAACTGGAATTGCCCGCCGAGAAACGCGATCGGACGGGGGTTTGGAAATATAACGAGGAGACCGACCAGGAAATTATCTGGATGGGGGTGGCCCCGCCGGAGGGACTTGAGGATATCCAGTCCTTCATTGAAGACAGGGTTCAACGGCGTCTGGAGCGGATCGACGGGGTGGCGAAGATTTCCTTCTGGGGAAGATTCAGGAAGGAGATCACGGTTGTTGTGCTGCAGGAGCGCATGCGTTCGCTCGGCGTCCGGCCCGCCGACGTGGTACAGGCCCTTCAGGGCGAGAACTTCGCGCTGGCGGGCGGTTATGTACACGAGGGCGGCAAGAAGTACTTCATCCGCTCCCTGGCTCGGTATACGGACATGGACGAGATCCGCCGGATTCCGATCCAGCGGTCGAACGGGATGGGACCGGTCAGCGTGTCCGACGTCGGGGGCGTACTGTTCGGAATGCCGCCGCGACTGGGATCCTGGCGAATCAACGGAAAGGAAGCGGTTGGGCTGGACGTGTACAAGGAATCGAGCGCCAACGTGGTGGACGTATCGGTCCGGGTGAAGGAGGAACTGGAACGGATCAGCGAGGAAACCGGAGCACAGTTCAACGTCATGTGGGATCAGGGCCGGGCGGTGCGCGATTCGATCGACAATATTCGAACGACCGCGATCTGGGGCGCGTTGTTCGCCTCACTGATCCTTCTGTATTTCCTCCGCGCCGTCCGGATGACGGCCCTGATTACCCTGTCGATTCCACTGTGCATCATGATGACGATTTCCGTGCTCTATTTTCTGGACTGGTCGTTGAATCTGCTGACCATGATGGGCCTGATGGTGGGGATGGGAATGGTGGTGGATAACGCGATCGTGATCGTGGAAAACATCTATCGCATGCGCGCAAAGGGGATGGATGCGCACGAGGCGTCCATTACCGGCGCCAGCGAAGTGGGCATGGCCATATCGATGGCAACGCTGACCACGGTGGTGGTCTTCATGCCGTTGATGTTTATGACGGGTGACATCGGACTGACCTTTGAACTCACCAGGGTCGGCATTCCGGTGGTCGTGTCGCTGCTGGGCTCTTTGTTCGTGGCGCTCATCTTCATCCCGCTCGCGGCGAAGGTACTCGGAAGGCACGCCGCCAGGAAGGATCCGGGGTCGGTCCGGTGGATGCGGCGCAGATACCACGGAGGCCTGCGGTGGATTCTGAAACACCGGCGGGATGCTTCCCTGATCTTCATCATCCTGTTCGTTTCGGTTTTCTATCCGGCTTCGAACGTCAAGAAGACCACCGGTCGCGCCCGGGTAAACAACGAATTTTTCATTCGATTCACCGCCCCGCCCTTTTTCAAGCGTGCGGAGATGGAACGCGTGGCAACCCAGATCGAGGCATTCCTGGACAGCAAACGGGAGACGTATCGGATCGAAACGGTGCGGCTGGGGTACTGGCGTCAACGCGGGTTTATCCGGGTGTATCTGGAGGAAGAACCGAACCGGGACTGGTGGTACCAGTTTTACAAGAGCGTTCGAAAGAAGGCGGGTTTTCCCGTCAAGGGTTGGATGACGCGAGCGGAGGTGATCGAGGACGCCAAGAAACACATTCCGCAATTCGTCGGCGTACGGGTGATGGTTCAGACGCGTTGGCGCAGTGAGCCGGGTGTCTCGGTCTATCTGTACGGAGAGGACATTGATCTGCTGGGGCGGCTGTCGGAGGCCGTGCGGCAACGCATGGAGGCGATTCCGGACGTCGTCAGCGTGGATAGTGATCTGGAGTTCGCGGAAAAAGAGGTGCAGGTACTCATCAACAAGGAACAGGCGCATTCGTACGGGATTTCCGCCCAGGCCATAGGGCGCAGCATTTCCTATCAGCTTCGCGGCGTCAACCTGGCGCCGTACTACGAGGAAGACCGGAGGTTCTCGGTCAGGCTCTTCATGGACGAAGACGACCGCCAGACGCTGGCCCAACTCAAGAGCTTTCCGTTTCGCTCAAAAACCGGCGCCCAGGTACCCCTGTCGGCATTTGCCACGTTCAAGATAGCGGAAGGCAGCGGCACCATCCGGAGGGAGGACGGAAAGATGCGGATGCGGGTGCGGGCGTACACAACCCAGGAGGACCTGAAGGGACTGTGGGCTCAGATCGACCGGGCGATGGAAGGATTCGCCATGCCTCGCGGATACTCCTGGAACAAGGGAGAGACCTATTCCAGGTTCCAGGAGGCCGACGACACGATGTCGTTTGCGATCACGATGGCGATCACCTGCGTATTCCTGCTGATGGGCGTGCTGTTCGAGTCGTTCGTATTGCCGTTCGCGGTGCTGCTGTCGATTCCCTTCGCGTTCCTGGGTGTGTATTGGGGTCTGTTCCTGACGAATACCGTGATGGGAAAGATGGCGCAGATGGGCATCATCCTGCTGATCGGCGTGGTGGTGAACAACGCGATCGTGCTTGTGGACATGATCAACCGGCTGAGGGTGTCCGGCATGAGCCGGACGGAGGCGATCGAGGAGGCCGGTTTCAACCGGTTCCGGCCTATTCTGATGACCACCTTCACGACAGTTTTCGGGCTGTTCCCCATGGCCGCAGGCTCGGCGACCATGCTTGGCACGCCCTATGCCCCGCTCGGTATCACGATGATCGGCGGCCTGTTATCGTCAACGATATTGACCCTCTTCGTCGTGCCGCTGTTCTACACGTATCTGGATGACCTGAGGGTCTTCCTGAGGGGATTCGCGCGTAATATTCTTCGGCCGCGATCAATCGGGTAGAGGGGAAGTAGAAGGAAGAAGGAAGAAGGAAAAAGAGTGGGGAGACGGTAGACGGAATCATTGCCCTATAATTCATTCCTCGTTGCCTCAGGCACAAAAGGAAATCTCACGAGGCAGGTAATCTCTCCCCACTCCCGTCTTGAGTCTACCCGGTTTCAAAGAAGACGCCGTAGGCATGATTTCGAATAGAAAGGCAAACTACAGGTATGTCATTTGCATACCAGTTTTTTTATAAATCCTTTGTTTTCCTTATTTTACGTCCTTTTTCTTATGCGCGGAAGAAAAAGGACCAAAAAGAAGCGCGCCCTTCGGCAGGGGGCCGGTTTTTCCGTGAACCAACTCAGTGGAGAAACGGGAATTCGGGTGGCCTTCACGTCCCTCTGCTGTACCAAAACCCCGGTGCTGTACGGATTAACACGGAAAGACCCCCCACACCACAACCGTTTGCGCGGAATCTGGATTTGTAGGGGCAACCCTTGTGGTTGCCCACATGGCGGTTGTGATATCACAATGTCATTTCGCTCGCCCTCGGTCGGGCATTCGATTGTTTAACGCGATGCCACTCCAGAGCACTTCCAGAGCAGGGCGCGTTGTTCCGTCCCGCTCGAAATTACGATATCCTCCGGCGTTCGCAGGCCAGCATATCCGGTGCGTCCTGTGAGGGTATTCGCGCCATGCATAGAGCAGGCCCCGCGCCCAGCGGCGACTATTCCAAAGGCGGCAAGAGGGTAGAGGGAAGCCGGTAGAAGAAATCCTTGCCCGGAATGTTTTCCCTCCTTGCCTTCGGCACTTAAAGAATCCGCACAAGGCAGGTAATCTCTACCCTCTCCCGTCTTCCGTCTCCCCGCTTGTAAGGAACCCGCCGTAGGCAGGGAATTTGGGGAGATGTGGATTTTTAGTGTCTCTACAATAGCACAAAACAGCGGGACGGGATTGAATCCCGATCCGCTGTTGTCTTTCGATCAAATTTCATCGACGCTGTGGTTGACCTATCGTGCTCTGTCTTCCGGCGGGATGTAGCGGTTGCCCAGTTCCACGTAGTCTTCCCGGACGGGGCTGAAGATGTCCAGCACGACGGCGGGGCCGTCCACCGCAACCGCGCGATGGGGCACGTTGGGCGGGATGAGATAGGCGGCGTCCTTCTCAACCGTCCGGGTGACGTCGCCGATGGTCAGTTCGACCCGTCCCTCCAGCATGATGCCCCCCTGCTCGTGCGGATGATGGTGCAGCGGCACAACCGCGCCCTCATCCATTTCCAGCAAGGAGATCATGAGATTCTCGCCATAGGGCGCGCGGATGCGCACGCCGGGCGCGAGTTCATTGACGGGGACGTCGATCCAGTCGATATGGGGCATACGGGGTTCCGGGTTTGGGTTGTGGAATTCGATTGATCATGGATCATCTCAGCCGTGCCGGTCAAGGATCGTTACTGCCCGGCCCCCGGCTTCTTTCCGCGGAGATAGTCCCTCAGGATGCCGTGCTTGACGGTCTCGCCGGGAGCGGCGCTGGCCTCGGCCTCGATGGCGCCGAAGAGCTGACGGGTCATCATCTTCGAGACGCTCACGTGCAGCCGCTGGCCGACCGCCGCAACGGGCCCGCCCAACTGCACGTCGCCGCTGTACGTCACCTGAGTGCCGTCCCCCTCGGCGGCGAGGTTGATACTTCCCTCTCCGCGGACGAATCCTGTCTTGCCCTTTGCGTCCACGACCATGCGATAGCATTCGGGCGGGTTCAGGTCTTCCAGGCGGACCGTACCGCTGTAACTGCCTCTGATGGGTCCCACGCCGGCGTTGATTTCCAGTTCGTACGTGTTCTCGCCCACAAGCGCCAGCTTCCGTGCGCCGGGTATGCATTTGGCGAGGGCCTCGGGGTCGGTGAGCATTTCGAAGACGCGCTGTCGCGGCGCGTTGATGGTGTGCGTGCCCTTGATCTTCAAGAACGCCTCCCTGGAAGTTGTCTTGAAATTCCCAGCGGTTTCCGTGAACTGGTACGCGAGTGCGTGCGCCCGGCGGCGTAAACCGGGCGCACGCGTTTATCGTTCAAATCGATGTGAGGCGGCGGTCAGGCTGCGCGCTCTGCGGCACTCGTGAGCGCCTGCCGCGTGAAGACCCTGGCCAGATGGGCGCGGTAGTCGCCCGAGGCGTGGTGGTCTTCCTGGAAGTCTTCCACGCCGTCGGCCGCCTTGTCGGCCGCCGAGGCAATCGTTTCGGCGTTCAGCGGGCCTCCCTGCAGCGAGGCTTCAGCGGCCGAGGCCCTGTAGGCCACCGGCGATACGCCCGTGACGCCGATGCCGACCGACGCGCAACTGCCGTTGTCCAGCGTGACCTGCGCCGCAACGCCGCAGATGGCGAATCCCGATGCGGACTGGTGCATCTTGACGTACGCGCCTCCGGAGTTGTCCGGAGGCGTGGCGATCCGGACCCGCGTGAGGATTTCGTCTTCGCCGATAGCGACGGTGAGCAGATCTTCGAAGAAATCGCCGACGGCGACGCTCCGCTCGCCCCCCGGGCCGGAGATTTCGAGCTGGGCGTTCAGCGCCAGCATCGTCGCGGGCCAGTCCGCGGCCGGGTCCGCGTGGACCAGGCTGCCGCCCACCGTGCCGCGATTGCGCACCTGGGCGTCTCCGATGGCCGCCGCCGTTTCCGGCAGCAGGCCGCACCTGGACTTCAGCAGCCTGTGGCTCTCCACCGCGTAGTGCGTCGCCAGGGCGCCGATCGAGATCGTTTCGTTTCCGGCGACGACCTTCCGCAGACCCGTAATGCCCCCCAGATCGATGAGGGTCGCCGGCGAAGCGAACCGCAGCTTCATCAGCGGGATGAGGCTGTGGCCGCCTGCCAGGATCTTTGCGTCGCCGCCATGCTCCTGAAGCAGGCTGAGCGCCTTTCTCAGGGTCTTTGGCGCATGATAGTCGAATGGGCTGGGAATCATTGGTATCTCTCCACGTATCGGATATATTGGACTTCCGCGCGAGCGCGTTCAACCGCTATTCATCCGGTTACCGCGCCCCCTAACGGTCCGGGCAGACAGCCTACCCCTGCATGAGCTTCCAGAGTTTTTCGGGACGCAGCGGCATGTCGATGTGCCGCACGCCGAACGGCCTGAGCGCGTCCACCACCGCGTTGACGATGGACGGTGTGGAGCCGATGGTTCCCGCCTCGCCCACGCCCTTGACGCCCATGGGGTTCACCGGCGACGGCGTGACCGTGTTGTCGAGTTCGAAGCGCGGGAAGTTATGCGCCTTGGGCAGGGCATAGTCCATGAACGAGCCGGTGATCATCTGTCCGCTCTCGTCGTAGATGGCTTCTTCATACAGCGCCTGGCCCAGACCCTGGGCGATACCTCCGTGGATCTGGCCCTCGACGATCATCGGGTTGATGATCCGGCCGCAGTCGTCGACGGCGATATACCGGAGGATGTCCACTTCGCCGGTGTCCGCGTCCACCTCCACGATGGCGATATGCGTGCCGAACGGGTAGGTGAAGTTGGACGGTTCGAAGAAATGCGTGGCAGCCATGCCCGGCTCGGTGTCCGGCGGCAGATTTACGCCCCCGTGGGCCGCCATGGAGATGTCCGCCAGGGTCACGCCCTGGTCGGGCGACCCCGTGACGCCGTATTTGCCGTCTTCGACCACGATGTCATCCGGATTGCTCTCCAGAAGGTGCGCGGCGATGTTGATGGCTTTTTCCTTGACCTTTTCCATGGCCATCACCATGGCCGTACCGCCAACCGCGGTTGCGCGCGAGCCGAACGTACCGATGCCGTACTGCACGGCTTCCGTATCGCCGTGGATGATCCGCACGTCGTCGATGTCCACCCCGAGACCGTCGGCGATGAGCTGCGCAAACGTCGTCTCCTGGCCCTGGCCGTGGGGCGAGACGCCGGTGAGAACCGTGACTTTGCCGGTGGGGTCCACGCGTACGGTGCCGCTCTCCCAACCGCCCGCCGGCATGGCGGCCGAGGGACCCATCCCGCAGATCTCCACGTACGTGGAGAAGCCAATGCCGAGGTACCGGCCCTGTTCGCGTGCTTCCGTCTGTTCCTTGCGGAAGCCTTCGTAATCGATCTTCCGCAGCGCCTTGGTCAGCGCAATTTCGTAGTCACCGCTGTCGTAGGCAACGGCCGTTCCGGTTTCGAAGGGAAACTCATCCTTACCGATGAAGTTCCTGCGCCGGACCTCGAGCGGGTCCATATCCAGATCGTAAGCCACGCAGTCCAGCATACGCTCGATGAGGTACGTGGCTTCCGGCCTTCCCGCGCCGCGATAGGCATCGGTGGCCATCTTGTTGGTAAAGGCGGCAGTGAGCTCCATCGATACATTCTGGAATTTGTAGCAGCCGCAGAGCATCAGCCCCGTGAGCGTGGGGATGGCCGGCGTGAGCAACTGGTAGTAGGCCCCCACGTCGGCCTCAACGGTGTATTTGAGGCCCAGGATGGTCCCGTCGTTCTTGACCGGGATTTCCACGTCGCCCACCTGGTCGCGTCCGTGGATCGTGTGCAGGAAATTCTCGCGCCGGCTCTCGATCCACTTGACCGGCCTCTTGAGCTGGATCGCGAGATGCCCGACCAGGGCTTCCTCCGCGTACACGTTCAATTTGCAGCCGAAACCGCCGCCCACCTCGGGCGCGATGACCTGTACGAGCTGTTCGGGCCGGCTGAGAATCACCGAGAGCTGGGTCTTGAGCAGATGCGGGATCTGGGTGGAGGACCAGACCGTGAGTTTGCCGTCTCCGGGTTGAAAATGCGCGACCACGCCGCGGGTCTCCAGCGGGTTCGGCACCAGGCGCTGATGGTCGAAACGCTGTTTGACCACGCGGTCGGCCTGTGCGAATGCGTCGTCGATGTCGCCGCCGGCGATGGCCCACGTAAATGCCTGGTTGTTGCCGAATTCCTCGTGAAGAACGGGCGCGCCGTCCTTCAGCGCGGCCGCTGCGGAATTGACGGCGTCGAGCGGATCGTAATCCACCTCGATGAGGTCGGCCGCGTCACGCGCGGTGTACGGACTGTCGGCCACCACGGCCGCAACCGGTTCCCCGACGAACCGCACTTTACCGTGGGCCAGGACCGGATGCTCGGGAACCTGGATACCCGGAAAGCCCTCGGGATCCGTGGTGGCGCACGGTATGGCGCCGATATTGCCTTTGAGATCGTCGCCGGTCACCACGGCAACCACGCCCGGGTGGTCTGCCGCGGCGGAGGTGTCGATGTCCCGGATGTGCGCGTGTCCGTACGGGCTTCTGAGAACGGCTACGTGCAGCGTACCGGGCAGCTGGATGTCGTCTACGTACTGCGCAAGGCCCTGGATGAGTCGGGGATCTTCCCTGCGCTTGACTCTGGCGCCTACTGATTTGCTGACAGGCATGGAAGATCTCCTTTCAAGACCTCATTTTTCTGGCTGCGTACTGGACGGCGTCGACAATGTGCTGGTACCCGGTGCATCGACACAGGTTGCCCTCGATGCCGCGCCGGATCTGCGCCTCGGTGGGCCGCGAGTTGCGCTCCAGCAACTGGTGGGCGGCGATAATCATCCCGGGCGTGCAGAAGCCGCACTGCAGGCCATGGCACTCCCAGAAGCCTTCCTGCACAGGATGAAGTTCGCCGTTCTCGGCAAGGCCTTCGATGGTGGTGATCTCGGCGCCGTTCGCCTGTACCGCGAGCAGGGTACAGGATTTGACCGCCTGCCCGTCGAGCATCACGGTACAGGCGCCGCAGAGGCTGGTTTCACAGCCCACGTGGGTGCCGGTCAGGCCGACGACGTCGCGCAGATAGTGCACAAGCAGCAGCCTGGGCTCCACGTCGTGGCTGTGGCGCTCGCCGTTAATGGTGACTTCCACGTTCACTGGCCACCTCCTTTTTGTGTGTTTCCCGTTTTCGCGGTCCCGTTAACGATTTTCCGCAAGAATCGATGTTGGCAAAATTGACCGTGATTCGTATGGTTTCGTGGACGTTAAGTCAAATATATGCAAGTTGATAAAGGCGATTAAACTGCGGATTACCAGGATACATCAGGTCACTGGACGTGAAGGGAGAAAACGTCCTTCTTTACGTCGATAGCGCCCCGTTTTCGGAGGGTTTTATCGCGTCGCCGCGTTGCTGTTTTTTCGGATTGAGGTTAAGGGTGATGAAGGTACGCACAACCGATACGCCTGCGCAAGTGGATTTTACCGAGCCGCGGGAACAGCGCATCGAAGCGGAATTGCCTGGCCGCAGACAGGGTCGATGCGCTTGCCTTTTTTCGCTCGCGTCTTTAATATTGTATCCATCTCACGGGCGCGGAATCCGGCTTCGCGTTCCGGACCGTCTGAGTTCACGCACTTCGACCCGACGGTCCTTTCACCGAAATGGACTTTTTAGAGGGGACAAAAAGTGGATCCCACACTCTACTACGTGGCGGACCCGATGTGTTCGTGGTGCTGGGGCTTCCGGCCGGTGCTGCACGCGATCGTATCGTCCCTTCCCGGGTCCGTTCCGGTGGCATACGTGATGGGCGGGCTGGCAAAGGACTCGGGCGATCCGATGCCCGAAGAGACGCGCGCGTACGTGCAGCGGAACTGGCGGGAGGTCACGGCGACGACAGGGGCGGAATTCAACTGGGATTTCTGGCGCAAATGCAAGCCGCGCCGTTCCACCTATCCCGCCTGCCGCGCGGTGCTGGCGGCCAGGGCGCAGCGTGGAGACGCCGTGCCCGAAATGTTCGACGCCATCCAGCGGGCGTATTACCGTGAGGCGCGGAACCCCTCGGATATCGAAACGTTGACCGCTGTGGCCGGATCGCTTTCACCGTCTCTGAACGTGGAACGGTTCGAACGGGATATCAGGTCGCCGGAGATCGAGGCGGAATTGCAGGAGGGCTTCAACCTGCGCCGGTCGATGGGCGTCCGGGAGTTTCCGAGCGTGGTCGTAAAACACGGCGATGCGCAGACAGACGTCGTCCGCGGCTGGGCGAACGCCGAAACCGCGATGGCGCGGATGGAGAAAGCCATGGGCGGGTAGAGGGTAGACGGGAGACGGAAGATGAAGCCCTGAGAGCGGGGAGACGTTAGAGGTGAGACGGTAGAGGAAATCCTAAGAGCGGTGAGAGGGGAGACGGAAGAGGGTAGATGACGTCATTGCCCGATAGGTTCCCTCAGCTTGCCTACGGCCTGAGTTGAAACCTCACAAGGCAGGAAATCCTCTCCCCTCTTACCTCTTCCGTCTACCCACATCCTGATTAACGCTTCGATACGCATATTGCCTAAAAGTGATTGAGCCATTCATTTCAAGGAGGATATCTTCATGGCCGAAAGCGAACCCATTTCCCAGGAGCAGATGAACGAGTTTCTGTTTACGCAGATCGTACTGATGTTTCAGGGAGCGGCTTGGCAGCATCTGGGCAAGGTGATGAACCCCGCCACCAACAAGGTGGAACGGGACCTCGCCCAGGCGAAGAACACCATTGACATCCTGGGCATGCTGCAGGCGAAGACGAAGGGCAATCTCAGCGACAACGAAACAAAGTTCCTGGAGCACGCGCTGTACGAGTTGAGAATGAACTACATCGACGAAGCGAACAAGGGACCCGACGAGACGGAAGCGCCCGCCGATGAGGCCGAGGCGCCGGCGGCTGAAGCCGAAGCATCCGCGGAGGAGAGCAGCGAAGATGCCGACGGGAGCACGGAAGCAGAGGCGCCGGAGCAGGATGGATCCACGGAGCAGAGCGGTGGTGACGCTGCCGGGGCCGCTGAAGCGGAGGCGCCGAAGGACGAGGCGGCATCGGATTCGAAGGAGGAATCGGATTGAAGCGTTCCCTTCTCTCCTGCGCGGCGCTGTTCCTGTTCTGGCTGGGCGGATGCGCGTACTACTCGACCTCCGCGACCGGGGGCTCGGGATTTCGCTCGGTGGCCATTCCACTGATGGAAAACGAGAGTCTGGAGCCGGAAATCCAGCAGGCGCTCACCGACAGCCTGATCCAGGCGTTCCTCCAGGACGCTGCGCTGCGCGTCACGGACGAAGACCGCGCGGACATTGTGCTACGGGGTACCATCGTGGAGGTGCGGGACGACCCGTTCACCTACCGCGGCCAGGAGGACCAGTTCCAGATCTCTGTCTTCCTGGACGTCGGTTGCTACGACGTGAAAAACAAGAAGCTGCTGTGGGAGGAGAAGCGCCTGAAGGGATACGGCATCTACAGCGCCGCCGGTCAACGCGAAGAAGCTCGTCATGAAGGCCTCGGCGCGGCGTTCGAGATCCTGACACGGGATATCGTGGACCGGACTCAGGTGGGCGGGTGGTAGCGAAGGACCATCGAGAATGGATGCAGGGGAACATGGATACACAGGATAGGCAGGATAAAGGTGGAAAGGCATAAGAGCGGGACAAGCAGGAAAGTCAGGACACGGGCCGTGGAGATTGATGAGACACTGTCTCAGTTGAACCAAGCCGTCGCCTCCAAACCTGAGCTCGTTTGCCCTGCCCGGAGCCGTTCCCTGAGCCTGTCGAAGGGTCGGCGAAGGGCTGTCCAAGGTAGCGGAACCGGCGCCGAAACGAGTGAGCCTGCAATGACAAGACAGTTGACAGCAATTATAGAACGCGAAGACGACGGCTACGTCGCCCTCTGCCCTGAGCTGGACGTCGCCAGTCAGGGAACAACCGTGTCGGAAGCAAGGGACAATCTGAAGGAGGCGTTGGAGCTGTTCCTGGAGACGGCATCAGATACGGAGATCAAACAGCGCCTGCACGAAGAATTGAAACAGGGTAACATGGATGCACAGGATAGGCAGGATAAAGGCGGAAAGCCGCAAAAGTGGAACAAGCAAGGAGTTCAGGGCAGCGCGACACAGGACGTGGGGTGCGACGAGACATTGTAGCGCGTATACAATACTGTGGTCCTATGCCTTGCCCGGAGCCGCTCCCTGAGCCTGTCGAAGGGTCGGCGAAGGGCTGTGCAAGCGAGTCGAACGGGCACCGAAACACGGGCACTTCGACATTTCGACACCCTTCGACAGGCTCAGGGACCGAGCTCAATGCAGGCATGCTCAGTGATCACGTTTCGGTAGGCTCAAGTAACGCTTCAACAAGCTGAACCGTTACAAGGGACGAGGTAAACTAAAGATTGCTACCAATAATAAAAAGGCAGGAAATATCAATGCACAGGTTAGTCTGGTTTTACCGATTTTCGCGGTTCTAATCCTGTATATCCTGCCCCGCCATGTTGAGCGGTCCTGGCTTGACCTGTCTTTGCGGTTTTCGTGACTTTCGCTTTTTTCGTAGTTTCTTCTGGTTTTCATCCTGTCCATCCATGTAAGTTGCTTTTGATTTGATCGTGTTGAAGGGGGCCTCCTGATGCCGTATATCGATGTTATTCCTCCGGACAGGGCCACCGGCCTGTTGAAGAAGCTTTATGACGCCGCGATGAAACGGGCGGGGCGGATCTGGGGCATCGTCGCCGTCATGAGCCCCAATCCGCCGGCGATGAAGGCTTCGCTGGACTTCTACGGCACGCTGATGCACGGCCCCTCACCGCTCAGCCGCGCGCGGCGGGAGATGCTTGCCGTGGTGGTCTCGGCCGCGAACCATTGCGTGTACTGAATACGCTCCCACGCCCACGACCTCCGTGCCGAGGTCGCCGAAGAGTTCGACGTCGAGGACGGCGAAGAGGCCGACCGGCTGGTGCATCAGTTGGCCGCGGACTGGCGCCGGGCCGACCTGCCGGCCGCGGACCGCGCGCTGTGCGCCTTTGCCGAGAGACTCAGCGTGGATCCGCAAACTTCAACGGCCGCGGACGTCGACGGGCTGCGCGAGCACGGCTTCGACGACCGCGCCATCCACGACGCGGTCCAGATCATCGGCTTTTTCAACTACATCAACCGCGTGGCCGATGCGCTCGGCGTCGAACCGGAGACGTTTACGAAGGCTTGGGAAAAACCAAACAGCAGGGAACATGGATACACAGGATAGGCAGGATAAAGGCGGAAAACTACAAATCCGGCGAGCCGGTATAACCGCGTGCGGATCTAACTCAAATTGAGGAAGGCAGAATGGTGGGGTGGTCGGGATCGGTGGGATATCCGTGTGGGCGACTAAAATTCGTCTGTACAATCAGACATCACTCGTGCGCTGCGAGGCGCTCGACGCGTATTTCGTCGGCCTTTTGCATGGCCTGCGCAAGATCGTACGCGGCTTGCATCCGGTACCACGTTTGCGCGCCGCCGCCGAATGCCTTGCCCAGGCGAATCGCCATCTCGGGTGAGATGCCAGCCTGACCGCTGACCACATCGGACAGGTGTGTGCGTGCGACACCGAGTTTCCTTGCCGCTTCAGCCACACTCAGACCAAGCGGTTCCAGGCAATCGTAACGCACCGAGAATCCAGGATGCGGCGGGCTCTTCATGTGCATTTTCAGTTCCCTGTGACGATAGACCAATATTGACGTCTCTTCGCGCGTAGTCAATGTAACACGTACATCGCCGGCTGGCCAGTCACAATCTTGATGCGCTGTGGTTGTTCACGCAGATAGACATCGGCGCAAAGATCCATGAAAAATGGATACACAGGATACACAGGATAAAACCGGGAACCCACCGCAGGAATAATCATATAAAATACAGAGATAACGCAGAAATCGCTTGAACTCTTGGTGAACCGGAATGTTTCCCCATCGTGCTGTTGAATCCGTTTCTGTTTTTCGAATCGGAATTGCGTGAGTTGGTAATGAGCAGGCCGTTGACGGCAGTTATCGAGCGCGTGGGCGATGGGTACGTCGCGCTCTGCCCCGAGCTGGATATCGCGAGCCAGGGTAAAACCGCAGCCGAATCCCGGGAAAATCTGAAGAAGGAACTGGCGTCGTTCCTCGATACGGCTTCGGTTGACGAAATCAAGATCCGGCTTCGCGAAGAGAAGGGCAACGTGGACACTCAGGATAGGCTGGATCCGGGCTGAGATCAATCCGTCGTTCAGATCTCAAACGCCTCCTTCCCGGTCTTCCCTCCATTTGCCTGAATCCCGAAAAATCATAGAGCTTAACCTCAATTCGAATGAAGACTACAGTCAAGTTGGCCACAAAGAGCCTGAATGCGGGGAGACGGTAGAGGCGAGACGGTAGAAGAAATCCTCGCCCGGGATGTTTTCCCTCCTTGCCTTCGGAACGAACGGAATCCTCACAAGGCAGGTAATCTCTCCCCTCTCCCGTCTCCCGTCTCACCGCTTCGAGGGGCCGGGGGAAGAAGCCCCGAACACGTCCACTGACCTGGTGTATCCGGATAATCCGTCGTCTAATCGCCTTCACTAACTGTCAAATGTTCGTATTAACGTCCCCGAAAAATCACGAATCAAGCATTTTCACATTAGAATCCTGTCCATCCATGTTTGTTGAATTGTTGACAGGATTTTTATTTTAGCGTATAATGACTATAGTTATGGCCCTGGTCATTTATATCAATCGAGGAGAACGCATGCAATCCATCTCAAAGAGCAAATTGAAAGCCAATATGCTCCGTATCTTTCGTGAACTCGAGAGTTCCGGCGACGAGCTGATTGTCACGGACCGCAGCCGTCCGGTGTTGCGCATTCAGCCCATTTCGAAAAAAAAGACGGTCGAAGAGGTTTTCGGCGCGATTCAGGGCGGCGTGATCTATCACGAAGACATCAATCTGCCAACCGCCGATGAATGGACGGACCTGTAATGGTTCTGCTGGATACTTCGGCGCTTGTTTTCTGGACGCTGGATCGCGATCGGCTCACGACGGCAGCGGCTCAGGCCATCGCCGACGCCGACAGGATTGCACTGAGCGCCGTCTCCATATGGGAAATCGGCATTAAAGTGAAGAAAAATCAACTGGTTATTCCATTGCCCATTCGTGAATTCACTCGCAGACTGGAGCAGGTCGACCGCGTCGAAATCCTGCCTGTATGCGTCCGGACATGGATCAGGAACCTCGAACTCGATTGGGACCATCGTGATCCTGCCCATCGCACCATCGTCGCAACCGCCAGCCTGAACGCCTGCCCGATCGTCACATCCGATTCAGTCATCCAGGCGTTCTATCCACAGACGATCTGGTAGTACGGGATTGACGCTACCCCCTGCCCGCCCCCCCAAGACGAAACATTACCCTACATGGATGAACAGGATAAAGGCACAAGAGCATAAGAGCAGTACAACCATTCAGACAGAGCAAAGTACGATATAGGACGTGGTGCATGGCGAGAATCCGTAGCACATTCCAAGAATACAGAGGCAGTGTCCGGCAACAACCTCGCGAAGGCAGAATCAGGAACCGCATTGGCAGGAATGATCGATGTGCTGGCCGGCCGGTTTGAGTCCTATCCTGTTCGCCCTGTCCATCCATGCAGGTCGCGTTTCGTAACGAAAGTCTATTGAGAATCCCACCTGTCCAAAATCGTTGTTTCAGGATTGTTACATATCCGACCTGGAATCTTCTCCTTACGCATCGCCACAGAACCTGGTAAAACCCTTTTGTCGCCACACCTGACACGAGCGCCCTGCGACCGAAGACGATCCGGCCTACTTCGTGGCATGATCCACCCATTTCCGGAGCGAGGGCATCCTGCCCTCGAACTTCGTGTGACCCATCAATACCCACATTATGGGCCCTCTGTTCCCCTTGCATCCGAAATCATACTGAAGGCGTCGGGGCCAGAGCCTCGCGAATCAGCCAGCGAGGGCAGGATGCCCTCGCTCCCGGGAACGCCAACCGCGCCGGTCACAGGTCGGTTTCTGTCGTGGACAGCAGTGGTCGAGAATAGATGCTGTGGAACATGGATCCACAGGACAACGATCAAAACTGAGGCTTCGCATGAATTGCCATTGAACTCCCCTCACCGGATGTACTGCTTCGCCAGCCGTGACGAGTGTCACACGGTGCGGTCATCGCCCACGATGACTCATATCGTGAACAGGATTTCGGTCGGTCTCCCCGTCCCCGTAGTTGCCGTAATCCTGTTTAATCTTGTTCTAATCCTGCATAATCCTGGTCGGTTTTGCCTTTGCTCCATACCTGCCCGCAGAGTATATTGAGAGGGATGACGACTCGGGATTTCACCGCAACCACGTTCGTCGTTCAGGACGGCCGGACGTTGTTGCTGTTTCACAAGCGGCTCAGGCTGTGGCTTCCGCCGGGCGGGCATATCGATCAGGACGAACTGCCGTGCGACGCGGCCGTCCGCGAGGTCCGGGAAGAGTGCGGTCTGGAGGTGGCCCTGCTGTCCCCCCGCTACCGCATGGGCACGGTGGACGTGCTGAGCCGCCCCGAGTGCATTCTCCTGGAACAGATTTCAGACGATCACCAGCATATAGACCTGATCTATTTCGCGCGGGTGACGGGCGGCAGCCTCAAGGTGGCGGCCTCCGAGGCCGAGGGATACAGATGGTGCGGTCCCGCTGACCTGGAGGACGAGACGATCGCCGAAGACATCCAGCGGCTGGGGAAAATGGCGATCGAGGCCGTGGCAGGCCTCGATGCCTGATCGATGGAACTGCACCGGTTGAGACTGCCGGGTCAAGTGGGCTGACCGGAGCAGGTTGAAGCATTTGAGAGGACCGACATGCCGTTGGCCAACGCGGTGGCGGACGATATCCTGGAACTGATCGGCGACACGCCGATGGTCCGGCTGAACCGGATGGTGGAACCGGGTATGGCGGAAGTGGCCGTTAAAATCGAGGCCTCCAACCCCGTGGCCTCGGTGAAGGACCGGATCGCATTCGCCATGATCGATGCGGCAGAGCGGGACGGCAGCCTGAAGCCCGGCATGACCATTGTGGAGCCCACCAGCGGGAATACGGGCATCGGCCTGGCGCTGGTGGCCGCGGCGAAGGGATATCGCCTGGTCCTGACCATGCCGGATTCCATGAGCCGCGAGAGGCGGGACCTCTTGCAGAGCTTCGGGGCCGAGGTCGTGCTGACGCCGGGAGCCGAGGACATGCAGGGCGCCGTGGACGAGGCGATGCGCATCGTTCGGGAAGCCCCCGGCGAAACGTTCGTGCCGCAGCAGTTCGCCAATCCCGCCAATCCCGAGGTGCACCGG
The DNA here is from genome assembly GCA_965116875.1 of Candidatus Latescibacterota bacterium. Taxonomy (GTDB): domain Bacteria; phylum Latescibacterota; class UBA2968; order UBA2968; genus JAAXHE01. Next base: position 3,806,835 of record OZ220733.1, on the reverse strand, counting down.
CGCACAACCGCGCGTGAAATCCTGGACGCGGTTGAGGGGCGGCTGGACGCATTCGTGGCCGGCGTGGGCACCGGCGGCACCATCACCGGCGTGGGCGAGATCCTGAAGGCGGAGTTTCCGGGTCTGCTCGTGGTGGCGGTGGAGCCCCAACGCTCGAACGTGCTGTCCGGCGGCGCCCCTGGGCTTCACGACATCCAGGGCATCGGCGCGGGATTCGTCCCCGAGGTGTTGAACCGCGAAGTCTACGACCGCTTGATCTGCGCCACCGAGGCCGACGCGTTCGAAACCGCCAGACGTCTCGCGTCCGAGGAAGGCATCCTGAGCGGCATCTCGGCCGGCGCCAACGTCTGGGCCGCGCTCCGGGTGGCGGAGGAGTTGGGCGAAGGCCGGCGCGTGGCCACGGTGATCTGCGATTCGGCGGAACGATATTTCAGCGTACCGGGGTTTATGGATCACGATGAAGCATAGCAGCCCGTTGAAAAAGTCCATCCGGGCTGCGGCCGGCCCTTGCGGTCGAAATACTGCGTTGCGCGCCCTCGCCGAATCGCAGGATGGGACTCGGTTGCGCGCCTTGTCTTCGGCCACAATGGCTCGACCTCGCCTGCGGAGCGACTTTATCAACGGACTGATAAACGCCGGGTCGAAGACGGGCGGAGTTCGCGTCTGTTTCTCCTTGAGCCCGGTGCGTTCGTTTATTGAACCGAAATTGACAGAAAAATTGACCGTTTGGGACCGCCGGTCCCGCGGTAGAGGGAGGCCAGAATGTCCAGAGAACCCGAACCTTCCTGGCGCGATGGTATGCGCAGCCTGCATCCCGATGAATTCGGTAGCCTGTGCGACCTGGTCCACACCGTATTCCGGCCCGGTCTGGCGGATGAATACCCGCACTTCTACACCCCGGCGCACGCCGGAGAAATGCGGGTGGTGGTGGCGGACGGTCGCGTCGTGTCTCACATCGGCGCACTCCGGCGGAACGTGTCCATCTTCGGATGCACGGTGCGCACGTCGTCCCTGGGCGGGGTGGCCACGTACGAAGAACACCGCGGCAACGGGTACGCGACGGCCCTGTTCGAGGACACAATGCGCGTGTGCCGGGAGGACGGGGTGGACTTCATGCTGGTATCCGGCTATCGCAAGATGTATCACAGGTTCGGCTGCCGGTACGTTGGCCGCGACTGGAATTTTTCCATATCCGCGGAACGGGCCGGCGATTTCGACGACGACGGCGTGGAACTGGTGGCGGCCTCCCGGGACGACGTGCCCGCGATGGCTTCAGTTTACCGTGAGGAGCCCGTGCGGTGGATGCGGCCCCCTTCCGACTACTCCCACGCGTTCAACGGGTTCGTGATGAATCGGCCCGCGCTGGTGTTCAAGGTTTGCGAAGCGGGGATGATGCGGGGTTACATGATCGTGCAGGAACCGCGAGAGGGGGACGACCGGATACCGGTACAGGAGGCGGCGGGAGACCGGCGGTGTCTGACCGGCGCCCTTGGCAAGCTGATCCGGACGCTGGACCTCCAGGCGATCGGTCTCCACGTGATGGGCTGCGACCGGCTTTTCCACGAGTGCCTTCAGTCCAGGGGAATCACCGGGGCGCCGGCCAATTCATCGGGAACGGTCACCCTGATCAATTTCGTCCAGTTCATGGAGCGGATGCGACCCTATTTCGCCGAGGTAATCGGAGAGTCGGAGGCGCGGAGCCTGGTCTTCAGGGAGGATGGAGACGAGATGACCTTCACCTACGGTGGCGATCAGGTCGTGGCGCCCGATCAGGGGGCGGCGGTTCAGTTGATCTTCGGCACGCTGGAAGGCGCGGAGGAGGCCCTGTTGAAGTCCGGAGGTCGTGCCGGCGAGATTCTTGCGGAGGTGTTCCCGATTCCGGCGCTGTGGTACGGCGTGAACTATCTGTAGACGCCAGAAGCGAGTTCGGAACGGTTCGCGGCCCCCGTCGAAACACGACGGGGGCCGTTTGCATGTACCCGTTTCGGGTTCACTCGAATCGCGGTCCCGCGCCGTGGTCGATCATGGATGGGATGCCTGCGCTCAGGCGGTGGATACGGTCGGGCGCGCGGGGCGGTACGGCGGTTCGAGCACGGCCCGCTGCCGGGGCGTGAACTCATCCAGTACTTCCGCCACACCCTCCGGCACGTGGACTCTCGAATAAGTCAGGGGCCCCGGCGCGTACTTGTACAGAATGGAACGCCGCTGGTGGTCGGCCTTCCAGGGCATCGTGCCGTGCGTGAGGGCTTCTGTGAAGATAACGGCTGAGCCGGCCTTCGCCTCCACCTGCCGCACCACGCCGATGTCTCTGTCCAGCAGCGCCACGTCCCGCGGCGTGGGGTAGTTCGACTTGTGGCTACCCGGTATACAAGCAAAACCGCCGTCTCCAGGTCCGCAGTCCGTGAACATCCAGGCGACAACGGTAAGTCCGCAGCGCATCCTTCCATTGTGGAACTGGTAGAAATGGGTCAGGTCGTCCGTGGTACCGCCGCCGTGCAGCACGTGTCCTTCCGTACCCTTCCTCATGATGATGCCGTACACGTGGTCCAGGCGGAATCCCTCGCGCAGCAGTTCGTTCAGGTACGGTACGATATTCGGATGGGCCAGGAGGTCCCGGAAGGGCTGGCACCAGGGCGTGGGCCACGTGAGCATGCCGCCCAGATCGCCGCGGCCCTGTTGACCCCTGAGCGTTCTGGATTTCCCCGACAGCGACTGTTCTTCCTGACGTTCTCGGATGCGGTTCGCATTCCGGTCGATGGCTTCGTTGCACGCGGCAACTTCCTCGGAGGAGAGGGCGTTCTCAACCACGAGATAGCCATTGAGGTCGAAGAAGTATCTCTCTTCGTCGTCCATTGCGGTCTCCTTTTTCGAATCGGAGGCAGAAAATCGGGAAGCCGTGAGACGGAAGACGGTAGAAGAAACCCATTGCCCGGTATGTTTTCCCTTCTTGCCTCCGGCACTGAAAGAATCCGCACAAGGCAGGTAATCTCTACCCTCTCCCGTCTTCCGTCTCTCCACCATATAAAAAACAACGCCGGAAACTATTCACTTTGCGTTCGCGTTTCCCCTCACGAAGAGACTATACCGAGGATGTCGTTCAACTCTTCTGTCAGTTTTTCAGGGATGTTCACTTTCGCGCCTTCCTGGTACTGCCGCCTCCAGTTCGTCAGGTGGGACTCGCCGATGTGGACGGAGATCGGTTCTCCCCCCGGCCAGCGCGTGAACGGTGGACGCTTCACCCTTCCCGTGTGCAGCGCACGCTGGATGCAGTTCAGGATGCGGTCGTCGGAGAGATTGCACTGAAAACCACGGTAGGCGACCTGTACGGGTGCGATGTTCATGAAGTCGGTTTCCTGTTGTTCGTCGGATGGCGCCTTTCGGAGCCAGGCGAGACTTCGCGTGGCAGAAGATAGCGCCGCGCTTTTTCGCAATCAAGTGATTTATGCGCCGTAGCAGTCCGTTGATAAAGTCGCTCTGCAGGCCTGCCAGTGAAGTCCTGGCAGGCAGCCCGGATGGGCTTTTTCAACGGGCTGGTAGGAGGATGGCGCACCCATTCGAATCCACAACAGACCCGCCACCGGCGACACCGGTTCCGGTTGACAGTCCGGAGTACGGAGGCGTATACTGCACACCGTTCGATTGTTGGCTCAAATCGTGGAAACAACACGGATTCCGCGACGCCGTCCGGCGAGAGCCCGCGGTGCGGACCAAACATCGACAGAGACGAAAGGGTTGCCCAATGACGATTCTCGGCAGCGGTGAATACCAGTATGAGGAACGAACCGATTGGGCGCGTCTGCCCGGCGGCTGGCGGTTCAAGGAGGTGGTGGACGTGGCCGTAGACTCCGACGACCGGGTTTACGTGTTCAACCGGGGAGAACATCCGGTGATCGTGTTCGACCGGGACGGGCACTTCCTGGAATCATGGGGCGAGGGCCTGTTCGTGCGTCCCCACGGCCTGACGCTGGGGCCCGACGGCATGCTGTATTGCGTGGATGACCAGGGACACTGTATCCGCAAGTGCACGCTGGAAGGCGAGGTTCTGATGGTCATCGGCACCCCCGGCGAGGGCGCCCCGGCGCAGAGCGGGTTGCCGTTCAACCAGCCCACCAAGGTGGCTTTCGATCCGGCGACGGGAGACCTTTACGTATCTGACGGTTACGGCAACGCGCGCGTGCACAGGTTTTCACCGACGGGCGAACATCTGTCGTCGTGGGGAAATTACGGAACGGATCCGGGACAGTTCAACCTGGTGCACAGCGTCTGTACGGACAGCCGTGGTTCGGTCTACATTGCCGACCGGGAGAACCACCGTGTGCAGGTGTTCGACCCCGAGGGCAATTATCTCACACAGTGGAACAATCTTCACCGTCCCTGCGGTCTTCATATCGACGGCGACCTCGTTTACGTCGGACAACTGCCCACGCAACTCGAGGTCAACGCAACCTATCCCGACATAGGCTCGTGCGTGAGCATTCACGACCTGAACGGCGAACGCCTCGCCCGGCTGGGCGACCCCCTGGCCGGCGAGGGTCCCGGCCAGTTCACGGCGCCGCACGGTGTGGCCGTGGACTCGCGAGGGGACATCTACGTGGGAGAGGTGTCCTGGAGCGCGTTCGGCTCGCAGCTGGATCCGCCCAGAGAAATGCGCAGTTTCCGCAAACTGGTCCGCGTCTGACGCCGTTCGTCGACTCCCGGTAGAGGTTACGGCCCGCCCATGCCGCTCCTGATCAAATCGAAGCTGCTCATCACGGATCCCGGAGAGGCGCCCATGCCCGGCGGGATCGCAATCATCGATGGCGAGCGCATTCTCGGCGCGGGCGCGCCGGCGACCCTGGACGTGGATCCAGCTTGGGAGACGCTGGACTGGTCTTCCTGGACGGTGATGCCCGCCCTGATCGACGCCCATACCCACATTACGGCCAACAACAGGTTCCGCGTACCGCTAAACGACCATTTCGAACTGGATACCGCGACCGCCGTCCTTCGGGGGGCGATGAACCTCCGGAGCGACCTGGCTACGGGCGTCACCACGATGCGGACGCTTGGAGACCGTGAGGACGTCGAAAAGCCGTTCCAGGAGGCGATCGAACGAAAGGAGGCGGTGGGTCCCCGACTCAAGGTATGTGTAAAGGCGCTGCGTCCGGGCCATGGGACAGCGCCATTTCTGTCATTTCCGGCGGATGGCGCAAAGGAACTGAGGGCCCGGATACGCGAGAACGCCTCGTGCGGCGCGGATTGGACCAAACTGTTCATTACCAACGTGAGAGACGGCGATACCTTCGAGGACTACCTCCGCGGAGACCTCACGGATATCGCGGCTTATTCACGGGCGGAAATCGAGGAGGCGATCGGCGTCTCGCACGACCTGGGCATTCCCGTTGCCGCGCACGCCATCGGCGGCCCGGCGATGCGGTGGGCGATGGAGGCCGGGATCGACAGCATCGAACACGCGAATCTGCTCGAGGCCGAAGACGTCGACCTGTTTGTGAAGTCCGGCGCGTACCTGAGCGATCCCAACCTTCAACTGTTCTTCGACCCGGAGGTTGGATTCGAGTCCTTCGAAACCTGGCGAATGGACTGGTGGCGGCGTCGGGTCGAGCGCGCCAGGGTACGCACGGCGCGTCACCTGCCCGAAGCCGTTCGCGCCGGCGTGAAGGTATGCCTGGGGACGGACAGCACCCACGCGACGTTGTGGCGGGAGGCCCGAGCGCTTGCGGACCTCGGGGTTTCAGCCACCGACGCGATCAGGGCGGTGACGACGAATACGGCGGAGCTGCTGGGAGTTGCGGATCAGCTGGGTCGCCTCGCGCCGGGTTATCTGGCCGACGTGATTGCCGTGGACGGAAACCCCATCGAGAATGTGGCATGTCTGAGGCGGGTTCGGGGTGTGATGAAGGCGGGCGAACGGGTCGAGAATCTCCTGTCCGGGGCGGACGGGGTTTTCGGCGACTAGCCTGGAAAGGGCGTCGCGGTCGCCTACCAGGCACGGTACATCACGTCGAACCGCCTATTCTGAATCGCCGGCGATTGACCAGTCAAATGGAAACAGAATCAACTCAAGAACACTGGCGCGGCGCAGCTTTACCTCGGCCACGAGTCGGTTGCCGGGAATCAGAGGTGGCGCCGAATCGATTTTCACAAGTACGCGTACCGAGGGATATCCCTTTCGCTGCACATAGCGTCGCACGGAATGAACCTGGCCCGAAAATTCATATGAACTTTCCCACTGCGGCCAGAGATCGACATCCTGTCCCCGCCTGATCCACGGAGCGAACTCTGCGGGAACGTGGCACTCGGCCATCACAGGATCCTCCGATCCGATCAACATCAGCGTATCGCCCACGGCGGGAACCGCGCCCGCCTTGCGCAGGACCATCAGGATCCGTCCCGGCGCGGGCGCCCGCAGCGTATAGTGTCCCATTTCCCGGCGAAACATGGTGTACGCCGCTTCCGCTTCGGCAACTTCCGCATCCCTTGCCTTGAACGTAAAGAACGCCTTCTTGCGAAGGGGAGTTATCGCCCCTGACTTCAACAACTCCAACGCTGACATCGATTTCTCGATATGCATCGTGGCGAGGATCGAATCCGACCTGGCTTTCTCCAGATCGTCAGCACTGACAAGCCCGCCGTGATCGAATAATCTCTGTGCCATCTTCAACTGCCAGTTCGCCAAACGAGCTTTCTCCTTCATGGTTTCCAATTCACTGCTGAGTCCTTTCAGTTCCTGTTCGGGAGGCGACGCCTCCACGGCCTGGAGCGCAGCCCTCGCGGCCTCCCGCTCGGCCACGGAACGCTCATAGGCTCGTCTTGCAACCGTGAGCCGGGATTCGGCGATGTCTCTCTTGAACGCAATCAGCGAATCTCCCGCCGCCACCAGTTGACCCTCTTCCACGTAGACCCTTGCGATCTGCGCTTCGACGAGCCCACTTATCCAGATTTCTCTCTCGGGTACGATTCTTCCTGTGCCCTTTGCCACCTGGTCGATTTCCACAAACCACAGAACTGCGACGACGGCCAGAATGACCGCAAGGAAGCGCAGGATGTATTTGGAAGTACGCAGCATGGTATCAAAACCCGCAGGAGACTACGATCCTGTACTCTCGTATCTGTTGATGCCGACACACCAGAGTCTGTATGCCAGGAAAAAGCTCACGATGCCGACCAGAGGCGTCCCGTACTGGAATAACGGATCGAACAGAGTGATCCCGTGGAACAATGGAGCGTCCGATTTGTTCAGGAAATCCTCCGCAGGGAAATAGGCGACAAAGCCGTAGGGGATGACGAAAGTCAAGAGTACCTGCACCCATTTGTCGTACATGCCGAGAGGATAGTTGACAAACCTCCTCAAACCGTAAATCGCCGTATCGACAACTGCCGCCGACCTCACAAACCAGAAGCTCATCGTTCCCGTCAGTACCATGATCGCCGCCTGGATCAACGTGGCGCCAATCAGCACCAGCCCGAACCAGACCACGTTCATCCACGTCCACACAATGCTCAGGTTTTCAAAACAGATATAAAAGAATACGACGCCCAGGACCATATGGGCCATGAAACTGTGACTGAAATCGCGACAAATCAAGTTCGCGAAAGGGTTCATCGGATAGATCAGAATACTGTCGAATGAACCGTCCTGAACCATATACTCCAGACGGCGCATGGGTCCACGGAAAAACAGACTGCTTGCGCCGTACGAAAAGAGATTGAGATTGTACAGCAGCATGATCTCATAGAAATTCCATCCGTGTATGATTTTGAACTTATTCAGAACAATCCAAACGCCCAGGAAGCTGATCAGATACACAACGATCGTGATGATCTGTGAAGTAAAAAAGTTAAATCTGTATTCGATCAGGGTCTTCAGATAGACGACCAGGAATCGTCCGTACAATCTTAAGTTGCCCATCTCAACCGCCCTGTATGACCAGCTTTCTCACTGCTCTCATCCACAATATTTTTTCGATTCCCGCCAGAATTCCGATCCAGAGGAATTGCTGCAGGATAAAGCCGATCGCGTCGGCCAGGACTGTTTTCTCCAGAAATATCGCCAGCGGTGCGAAATAGATGAGTCGGAACGGGAGGAAAGCGGAAAGTTCGTAAAGAAAATCGGGGAAGAACCAGAGCGGTACCATCTCACCCGAGAAGACGTTGATCAGAACGTTGAACAGCATACTCAGTGACGTCACGGCAAGGAACCAGAATCCGATCAGTCCGATCAAATAGCTGATCGAAAAATAAATCATCATGCCGTTGATCGCCGATATCACGAACAGGACAAGATACGGCACGGAGGGTATGCGAATGCCGAACATCAGGATGCCAACAATCAGAAACGGCGTCAACTGGAAAACCACCCTGAAGCCGTTGTTTCCAAGCGCATCGAAAAACAACATACCTTTCAGACTCACCGGCTTGATGAGGTCCATGGCGATTTCTCCCGATCTGATCTTGTCGTTGACCTTGAAGACAGTCGTCGTGCTGATCGCAATGGAAATTCCGGTGCTGACAAGCGTGTACGAGACCATGTCCCGAAAGCTGATGACCCCCATGTTCGTCTGTGTCTGACCGATATCCTGAAACAGCGCGCGCCAGAAATAGATCTGTACCAGAAGAACGACGATAGAACTGACCAGGCTCAAGAAGACGTTCATCTTGTAGGCCAGGTTGGACTGGAAGGCGTTCTTCAGGAATTCAATATAGACTTTCATTTCATGGCCGCCCGTGAGACGGTTCAGGTGTACCCGGCCAGGCACATCTCTTGCGTTGCAAAACTCGACACGCGCACGCGTTACGAGTTCTCACATTCTTACCATGTTGTGGCCTGTTCCCACTCGAAAGGGAATAATAGAAGCTTTAACAAACCACTCCGTCTAAGTGTTATTTCAACTCTGATTTTGTCGCCCAGCGTCAGCGGAGGGGGCGAGTCAAAACTCACGTCAACCAGCACCGAGAGGTGGTCTTTTTCGACATGGCGACGTACGGAATTGACCTGTCCGGATAGCTCGTACGACCGTTCCCAGACAGGCGAAATCATCACTCTCTGTCCCACCTCCAACCAGGGCCCGAATTTTGCCGGCACCATACATTTCGCATACTTACGTCCATTCGGCACAAGCAATAGAAGAGAGTCTCCCACAGCGACCATATCGCCCCTCCTGACCAATACCAGATGAATCCGTCCAGAATCAGGAGCAACGAGAGCGTGGTCGGCTAAGTTCCTGCTTTTCTTTAAGATTTCAACCTCGGCTTTGCGGACGAGAGCCTGATTGGCTTGCAGGTCGAAACGAGCCTTCCGTATACGTGCAGCGACCGGTTCCTCCTGTTCGGCAGCTATTTTGGATGCGATTTTCTGAACCCGAAGGGCCGTTAACTTGGAGTCCAAGACGGCATCCGCCAGCTCCTCTGCAGACGTAAGCCCGCCACGCATCATCAGTTCGCGTTCTCTGCGAAGTTGACCCTCGGCGTGATCCAGTTGTTCTCTTGAAGATCGCAATTCAGATTGAAGTACGGCGATAATATTCCCGGACAGGGGAGTTTCCAGGATCTCAATCTCAGCGCGACTGACCTCCCGTTCGGCAATAGCCGTTCTGTACGAATGTTTGGCTTCGTCCAATTGAAGCCTGGCAATTGAACCATCCAGTTTAACCAATGTGTCGCCGAGAGCTACCATTTCGCCTTCTTTGATCAGGACGGACTCTACGCGAGCTTCAACGCGGGAACCAATCCAGGATTCGCGTTCAGCACTAACGAGCCCCTCGCCGACTGCAACCTGGTCGATCTTCACGAGCCACAGAACGGTCGACACCAGGAACAGTACCACCATTGCACGGACTGCAAACCTGAGTATGGAAGGGACTTTCGCCATTTTATGTGACTACCTGATCGACAAGTTCAAGTACCGGTACTCTGATAGTGGTTGATTCCCCACTTCCAGAACACGTACGCGAGAAAAAACAGGACTGCCCCGACCAATGGCGTTCCGAATTGAAACAGCGGGTCGAAAATCAAAATACCATGTAGAACAGAGGTGTTGTTTCGACCGAGAAACGTCTCTGCAGGGTAGAAACTGATAAACGCAAACGGAAGTACGAAAGTCAAAACGACCTGAACCCACCGTTGATAGATTATAATCGGATAGTCCACAAATTTCGCCGTGTGTTGCATTGCCCCGTCTACCGCGGACGTCGACCTGACAAACCAGAAGCTGATCGTTCCTGTCGATATCATCGCCGCAGCCTGAATCAACGCGCCACCTATCAAGACTACACAAAAAAGCAGGACATCCAGGAGTCCAAGTTTGATATCCAATTCTTCGAAACACACGACGAAGATTACGATGCAGAGGACCGAATGAGCGACATAGTTATTTGAGAAGTGTTTCAATGCGAGGTGTACCAACGGATTCAGGGGAAAAATCAACACGCTATCAAACGTTCCTTGTTGGACAAGGCTGTCCATATTGCGCATGGATCCAAACCCGAAGAAGAAACTGCTCAGGGAGTACGCAAAGAGGTTGAGGCTGAAAAGAAGCAATACTTCATAGAATGTCCAGCCAGCGATCGTCTGAAATTTCTCAAGGACAATCCAGAGGCCCAAATATGAAATGCAATAGTACAACATTAAGACGAAATGTTCTACGAAAAACCCGAATCGATACTCCATCTGGGCCTTCATATGGGCGGTAATAAACCCACGATACAACGGAAGGTTGCCCACTTCTAGCCTCCCTGAATAACGAGCTTTCTAATTCCTCTGGACCAGACCGTTTTTTCTATGAGGATAAGAAATCCGATCCACAGAAATTGCTGAAGAATCAAACTTAGCGAATCTATCAACGATATCTTTTCAAGAAATATCGATAAAGGAGCAAAGTAAACCAGCCTGAAGGGAAGGTATGCAGAGACATCGACAAGATAGTCAGGAAAAAACCAGAGCGGTATCTGTTGCCCGCCCAGAATCATGATTAGCATCCCGACAATCATCCTGAACTGCCACACCGAGAGATACCAGAATCCCAGTAATCCGAGCACATAATTGAGCATGAAGAGCAAAACCAGGGCGTTGACAAGACAAAACAGGGATAAGAGCAGATATTTCAACGATGGTACGCTTATGTCATAGAGCAGAAATGAAACAATAAAGAGAGGTAACGCTTCTATCAACGCCTTCACGGAGTTTGTGCCGATTGTCGAGCAAAACAGGGATCCTTTAAAGTTGAAGGGTCTGATCAGGTCAATACTGACCTGGCCTGACTTGATTTTCTCGTCGACTTCATTGAGGACGGTTGTCGATATCAATATTGTCGCTACCGAACTCATCACATTGTAAGTCATCATATCTTCAAGATTCACGTACCCCATGTCCGTGGCAACCCCACCACCTGCTGCCTTCAGCAATGCGTTCCACATTGCGACTCTCACGACAAGAATGAACAGTTGACTGGCGATCCGAAGAAAAACGCTCATTCTGTATGCCAGTTCGGTCTGCGCTCCATTTTTTATAAACTCGAAGTATACTCGCATTTTGGAATCGATTCTGACGCCTGAGTCAATGCGAACCCATCCATAAGACGGGGCGGACTCGTGTACGCTCCCTGTTCAATCAGGCAGATTAACCGTGTCTGCGGTCAGCCATACTCAAGTACAACCGGCGAATCACTTCCTCGATTTCAGCTTGTTGGACGTCAAAATCACGTATTTGACAGTGATCCAGGACAAATTGAATCAAAGAAGAGGAAGTCACCTTTCGTTTGTCATATCGGAATATGTACCTGTTACCCTGGCGGTTGACGTCCTGGATGCCCAATTCGCGTAGATCCTTATCATCTATTGAACCGCCATCGGTTTCAATCGTCAGCGTCTCTTCGGTCCCATATTTCTCCTTGAGCTGCTGTAACTGGCCATCGTAGACAACGCTGCCCTTATCGATCACCATGACTCTTGAGCAGAGCTTTTCAATATCCGACATGTCATGCGTGGTCAGGATAACGGTTGTGCCTCTTTCACGATTCACGCTCTTAATGAACTCCCTGATGCGTTCCTTCGCAACGACGTCCAATCCGATTGTAGGCTCATCCAGATATAAAATGTCGGGATCGTGCAATAATGCCGCACAGATATCCGCTCTCATTCGTTGTCCGAGACTGAGTTGGCGGACAGGCGTGTCGATAAATTCCCTCAGATCGAGGATATTCCCAAAGAGAGCGATGTTTTCGTTGAAACGCTTTTCGGGGATTTTAAACATGTGACGCATCAGGTTCAATGACTCGGATACGGGAATATCCCACCATAACTGTGTTCTCTGCCCAAAAACAACCCCCATTTTTTTTGCATTCTCAACTCTGTTTTCGTGCGGCACCAGACCGCGCACCGTGACAAGGCCGGACGTCGGGACAAGGATTCCCACAAGCATTTTAATCGTCGTAGACTTACCCGCGCCGTTTGCGCCGATATAGCCGACAACCTCGCCTACTTCAACGTGGAAAGAGACATCATTGACAGCGAGTATTGTCTCATACTCGCGCGAAAACAGGCTTCGGATGGAACCCGCCAGGCCAGCCGTTCGCTTCATCCTCCGGTATTCCTTTGTCAGATTGTCAACAACGATGATTGGCATGCAAGACCTCAGATACTTCGTTATTGTGGAGTTTCCCCGCGACGGATGCGTGGTTCCGTCGCTCGTCTCCCTCTACGTTGCGCTCTGATTAGCACGTAGCGTGTCGAATCAAGGTGAATGTCGTTTCGTCAATCCCCGTGGCAGACAACAAATAAAAGCCGCCATCGAATCGGCATCGATGGCGGCGGGAATTCGTACTGTTTCTGAATTTATACCAAACCGCATCGCGCCTTTCGAGTTTCGCCGTGCTTAGCGGCAATGGGTACACGATAAAGTACCAAGTTTGCTATCGTCAAATTAACAGAAATCGAACACATGGGTGAATTCCTCAACGACTTGCGTTTCGAGTTCTTAACCGACTGACTTCATGTCGGCTCGGTCACGAAGAGCAGAAGGCGGTCAATTTAGAGAATAATCTATCCGCATTAGAATGCCTAAACTATCTACTTTAATGGAAATTGTCAAGAAGTATTCGATGGAAATCAGACAATAATATTGGCACATGATGGGAACTCTCTAACCGACTCGGGGAATTGACTCTTTCCAATGGAACAAAGTGGTCCATATTGGAGTTACCCGGGTTTAGTGGGGTGTCTTGAATCTATCCTTGGTTGGAGGGGATAGAATTGCGATGCGATTGGTCAAGTGCAGTTCAGTAGACCTGTTGTCATTGCGGCTGCTCTCTGACGAGCGGCTTTTCAATCTGGTCCCTTCCCTTGTTTGTGCCGTACATGTAATCGAGATAGAGTTCCTCCAGGTCTTCGTATTCCAGTTCACCGCGGGTGCGTTCGCTTATCAAGCGCCCCGATTTCATGATGCCTACCCTGTCCGCAAGTGTGCGAGCCCGAAAGATGTCGTGGGTCGACATGAAAACTGCCCTGCCTTCGCCTCTCAGTTCTTCCAGTAGATGCAAGAATTCGGCGCCGGCTTGCGGATCAAGACCAGAGGTAGGCTCGTCCATTATGACTGCGCGCGCGTCCCGAATGATGACAATGGCTATACCTACCTTTTGGCGCATCCCCTTTGAGAATTCTTTAATCCGTTTCTCGAATGAGTTTTCCGGCAAACCCACTCTCCGCAGGATCTTATAGTAGCCTTCAAGGTCAGTCTGTTTCCCGGCCAAGCCGGCGAAGAACTCCAGGTTCTGCCGGGCAGTAAAGTTGCTATACAAACTGACGTTTTCCGACAGGTAGGCCACATACTTCTTGGCTTCCAGCGGTTCGCGGGTGACATCGATGTCGTTGATTTTGGCCGTGCCTTCGGTCGGCTCTATAAAGTTCAACATCAGGTTAATCGCGGTGGATTTGCCCGCGCCGTTGGCGCCGAGCAAGCAGAATATCTCCCCCGGTGCGACCTTTAGGTTAAGGTGGTCCAATGCGAGTATCCCGTCTTCGTACCGCTTCGTCAGATCGATGGCTTCGATCATTGAAACCTCCATTTTATCTTGGACACGCCCGTCCGCTCCCCCGAAGTGGGAAGGGCAATAAAACCCGCCAATCAGCAGAATTGCCGCCCGTTCGGCGAGACAGAAGGCAAGGGGACTAGCGCTAACGTCTGGTAAGTTTGATTGAATACCATATAATGCCGACGAGCACGCCGATTACGCAAAGAACGATGAACGCGCTCAACCAGAGGTTGGTAAGGGCGTTGACGTGAATGCGCACGGTTTTGTCCTGCGTTTGCACTGGACGGTTGTCCGCCAGCGCCTGTGTCTGGATCTGAATCTCATAGTCGCCGACTTCGACGTTTTCGGGCGGCAGGAATTGCAGTTTGACGGTGAGTTCTTCGGCCGGCATCAACTCGGAGATAACATCTGGGTGGATATCTGACTGCCACTTGGGCGGCATATTGGTACGGATGCGAATGTTGTCCAGCCGCCTGCTGCCATCATTGAGGACAGTGATTTCCATGGTGACATCCCCATCCGTTTCGATCTCATGGTATAGATTCAGTGCCCGAACTTCGATCCGGCCGACGCCGCGCGGAATGAGTTCCAGTTTTACCTTACCTGCGTCGAGACCGTCAACTTCCTTTTCGCTGAAGGTCTTATTGTCCAAGGGCTGCACGTCTTGCCAGACTTCCTGGGGCAAGACCAACGCATAGAACGTGATGGTCTTGTCGATTCCCACCTGTACGTCCGACCGTTCTGGAAGGTAGGCTGTAAGTGCAAGTTGTTTGCTGGTGACACCCTGCGTGAAGTTGACTTGAGATAGTCGTTGGATCGGTACTGAGGTGGGGTCGAGGAAGTTGTACGTGATTTGACGGGGCAGGTTGACCACAGCCAGACGGAATACGTCGTTTTCGTTGGAGAAGCGCTCAAGTTGCAGCGAGTAGGTGGCACTTTCGCCCAGATAGGACTCCTGGGAGAAGTTCGGCGAGGAGACAAGCACGCGGTTGGCGCTTGTATCCTTTTGCAGGTAGATATGTTTTCGGTCCGTGGCGCCCGCATACGTCATGCTCACGATCACTTCCTCGACGTCTTTGAGCAAGAGGAAATCGACGTGCGCTGAATCCCCAAACCCAAGGGTTTCAATCTTGTCTTCGTAAGGCTGACTGATGATTGGGCCGACGCCGCCGGCTTCCGCGCTTTCGTGCAGAGAAATAAACACGTTATTGATCTTGTCAGGCTGAAGCGAGGGATCGAATACGCTGTCATCGGTCTGCACCAGTTTTTCATAGTCGGCCACGCCGCCCGTCGTGTTTTTAAGGGTGAGCCGCACGCGCTTTTTGCCGTCTTCGGCCTGATATTTGATCGCTTTTTCGATGAGGATATGGGGCTGATCGAAGATCACGCGTAGCATCGCCTGCTGGTAGCTGATCTCTTCATTTATGTAGTTTGTCTTGATTCGTTCAAATTCGTTCAGCGCGATCAGGCTTCTTTGTTTAAGTTCCAATGCCGCTGCGTATTCGACCCTTGCTGCGTCGAAACGGGCTTTTTGCTTTTTCAGGGCGAGGATCAGATACGTCTCGTCGTTACGTTCAGTAAAATACTGACCGTAACCGGGAAGGTGAATGAATAGGATCGAAAGCATCGAGACGAGCAACGGCAAGGTGATCCGACGGCATTCCGAGACCTCCGGCACCTTCGGATAAGCCATCGCCTTCCCTGAGATCCCGCACGGGACCTGCAGAACCGGAGACTGCTCTCCGCTATAATCTAATACATCGGTTCTTGGCCTCATCCCGTCCTCTCCACTCTGCCCAATATATGACATTGGCCTCGGAGGAGGAGTTGTCTCACTCTATATTGATGCACAGGGGAACAACTACCGATGTTTCTGTTCGAACCACTTATCTAACATCGTATCTAACCAGAGCCATATACGCGCCCGCAAAACCCACCAGTACAAGGAGCACCAAGTTCAGAATATGGAATGCATTCCGTGAGATGCAATCCCCAAGTGTGTCTGTGTCCCGATAGGTGAATTGGGAAAAGTCAGTCAGATCACGCATTTCAGAAGGTAGTATCCAATTTTCTTGAATAAATGAATCGAGATAGACCAGGTGTGGGCTCATCACCTCTAAGATCCGCGCTTGCTGAATAGGTCCAGTGCGGGCAATGTCCATGGAAGTAAAACTGATCGCGCCTAGTGGAGAGAGGGACGAAAGTACAGCGAGAAGATCCCGCTGCTTTTGCATCTGGCGGAGCCTGACTGCTTGCAGGTCCGACATACTTCGATAGTATTGCAGGTTCCACTTTTTTCGAATCGACTTGAACGCTGCACGGTGAACACTTTCAGCCTCTGCCTGCTGCGCAAGTGTATTAGCATCCCTGTTTTCGACACGTACGCGTTCCTGATAAGCCCGTATCTCTTCCACTTTACGTTCCCGCATTTCCCAGCGAATTGTGTCAATCCGTTTTTCCATGTTGTAGATGCTTTCTACCGGAGACAGGTAACGGGCAAAGCGTACCGCTATATCCGGAACTACAAAGATCCAGACGGTCCACAAACACAAAAGGCTCAAAAAGGCCGTCATTCGACGATGGGTCGAAGCAGACATCCAAAGCCCGAACGCAATGAATACCATCAAATAGAGGACGAAAACGCCCGTCAAGGCGACTATTCTCATCCAATCCTGGACTTGTAAGCTAACACTTGGAGAAAGGGCTAACACAGCCGAGGCCAGCAAGAAGGCAAATAAGAGGGGAACGACGATCGCCAGAGTTGATCCAACGAGCTTGGCAATAGCTAGCTTGGACCGAGATACGGAGAATGAGGCGTAAAGTCTCAATGTTCCTGCTTCTTTCTCGCCGCAGATTGAATCGTAGGTTAGTAACAGAACACACAAACTAAGGACAATCTTTACAATAAAGTCCAAGTCGAGAACACCAAAGAGAGCATGAACTGGATCAGTCTCAAAAGAACTACCCTCAAACTCGACGGGCCTTTGGGCGTGAAGGTTGACTTCCTGCCCTAGTTTTCCGGAGAGGCCATATACCAGCGGGCTGAGCATTTCGGGTCTTCGGTTCCAATTGTAACCAAACCACCATAAATTGGAAATGTATCCTTTCTCCAGAGTGGTCCTAAGCCTGTCCTGGTTACTTTGAGAGACTGTCATATATTCCCGAAGTTGCTGACGATGTTTCTCGCCACCCACATAGACACTAAGGCTCGACAGCAACGCGCAAAGGACGAATATTGCAACGAAACGGAAATCGAGCATGTAGTGACGAAGTTCCTTCTGGACAAGGTGACCGAACATAGGAGACTCCCCAAAACTTGACAGTCATTCAACAGCGTCTGGACCTCCTACGGAATCCCATGTTATTGGAATACTTAAGATGGGCGGAATGGTCCAGTTACCATTCCAACATCTTACCTCACATCATAACGCAGGATGGTGAAGAATGCACCGGCGAAGAACAGGATACCCCAAATGGCTAAAATGCCAACGTCCAATAGAGCGAACCGCACGTCTTCACTGTGCCATCGTTCTTGAAAGAAAAACCGGGGCATGTCCGAGACGTCCCATTGATATTCACCGTATTTTTCTGGATGAGCGAGTCTAAGTCGGTCGCGGGTCTTCGTCCGGGCGAACCACGCGCGGTATTTCTTCCAAAACCGCTCGCCTGCCACCTTGAACCTGTGCTGGGGCTCCCAACCAACGCCAGCAAGCCGGACTACTGCGTTGTTGAAGGCAAATGTTGGTGAAAGTCGTGCCAAGTACATTGCCAGGTCCAGCCGAGCGTTGTATCGGTTCTGAAAGGCTTCGTCCAGCCGTTCCCACTGTTTGAAGGTATGCGTACGGGCTTCACGCCGGGTCCGCGCGAAAAATAGTTGGTATGCCTCCCGACCCTCGGGAGTGTTATGCCACTCAACGCCGTTGACCCGCTGATAGTCATCCTGCCAGTTCCGGTGGCGTTCGTAACGCGCCTCCAGGTCGGCCATTGCAACAGCTGCCTTTTCTGTAATAAGATTGTAAAAGGACGGTGCTGGACTGACGCTGTCGGCGACGATGAGACTCAAACGAGGCAGCACAACAACGGTGACGACCCAGAAGCTGAGAAGGACGACAAATGCCGTAGCTGAGCGCCCGGCGAGACATGAAGCAAAGATTCCGGCGCTTGTGAAGGTGAAGAGGTAGGTACCAATAGTCAATAATATGAGCACCAGATGGATTAGTTCCAATTCTGTGAACTCTGCTTCGGGGGCCATCAGGACAGCAGCCAAGCCAAGTAGCAAGGGTAGAAAAATGGAGACGAGCGTGGGAATATAGATCCCCAAAAACTTGCCCAGAAGTAGTTTCGCTTTCGAAATTGGAAAGGCGGCGATCAATCGCAGTGTGCCATTTTCCTTTTCTCCACACACCAAATCGTAGGTCAACAACAAAATAAAAAGGCTCAGGACAATCTGGACAATCAACCCTAAGTCCAGGAGAGGAAACACCGCGAGGGAAGGCTCAACCGACTCGGGGCTACGGGCAGGCAGTTGTTTTCCGCCACCGGAAATTAGTACCGTTCGCCCGAGTGCCGGTTCCAATCCACGAACAAAGATACTCATAGGAGTTGGCGGCTTGTGAATCTTAAATCCCATAGCGTCTAACTCCAGCCAATCATCACAATCCAGCAATTGTCGGATGCGATTATCGGTCGCCGTTTCTGCCAAGCGGTAGTTCTCCAGGCTAGATTGATAGTACGTGTAGCCGCTATAGAGGCTAAGCAAAACCACCAGCGCCGCGATCACTGAAAGTATCAGATACCGAAGGCTCAATATGTGGTCCAGAATCTCTTTCCGTATAACGCAACCGAGCATATATCACTCCAATTGGTTGTTACTCGGGGATATGGCCTTCCGTATGTTCCGAGCCGTCCAAAAGTACGTATCGAGGAATCGGGTTCGACTTATAAACTGACTTATGTGAAGCTCAATAGAACCGAACGTGATAAGCCTCTTTAGAGAATGGTCATCTTACGTCATATCGCAAAATCGTGACATATGCCCCAGTAAATCCGAGGATCAATAGAAGCCATAGGTTCACAATGTGGAACGTATTCCGGTACAGACATTCCCCTAATCTGTCATCATCCTGATAGGTGAATAGGGAGAAATCAGTTAGGATCCTCTGGTTCGCTGCTTGAGATTTCTTTTTTTGTATAAACTGAGCCATATAGATAAGATAAGTATTGAGCGCATCCTCAAGTTTTTCCTGTTGGACAAAGCTTGTACGAGCCACATCCATTGATGCAATACTGACAGCGCTGAAGGGGGAAATCGCCGAGAGCATAAATGTCAATTGTTGCTGCCTGCTCATTTGATTTTGCCATTCCAATCTAATATTGTTCAACCTTCTGTAAAACAGCATATCCCACTTGGTATCAATTCTTCTGAGACCGATTTGGGCTTTTTGCTGTTCTTCCGGCGATAACGCATCGAGGTTTCTTGTTGGGGCGAGACGCCTGTAGTCATCAACCTCCCGTTGCCTACTCTCTCTAATCTCTTCTCTTAGTGCGCTATATTTTCTTTCCAATTCATATACACTTTCGACCGGGATCAAGTGATTCGCAATATCTACTGCCATATTTGGTATAATAAAGATCCAGACCGTCCACAATCCTAGGAGCCCAAAAAATGAAGTTATCCGCTTGTGGGTCAGTGCGGATGCCCAAATCCCAAATCCGGCGAAGACAGCCAAATAGAGCGATGACAGCACCGCTAGAATCGCTATTCGAATCCAGTCTTGTCCTTGTAGATTAAGTCTCGAGGACAAGATTAGAACAAGAGAGGCTGATAAAAAAGAGAAGACAAATGGCGTTAGAACAGCAATCGATGAACCGATAAGTTTGGCTAAAGCCAGTTTAGATCGAGACACCGGAAACGAAGCATAGAGCCTTAGAGTACCTGTTTCCTTTTCTCCACAAATTGCATCATAAGTTAATAGGAGCATGCAAAGACTAAGGACGATTTTCACAATGAATGCCAAATCGAGTATACCCAAAAGCGCATGAATGGGATCGGTCGCAAAGAGGCTAGCTTCAAACTGTAGATGTCTACGATATTGGATGCGTACTTCCTGCCCCAATGTCCCAGATAGACCATAGACAACTGGACTGAGCGATTCGGGTCTCTTATTCCAGCGATATCCTGTCCACTCTAAGTCTTGGAGCCTGTTTTTCTCAAGCGAAATTTGGATGGTCCGTCGGCTTTTTTCAGATACTACATTGTATTGTTGAAGCTGCCGAATGTAATTCTGGGTACCTACATAAGCACTCAAGACAGAAAGTAGAGTACAAAGTGCGAACACTACAATAAACCGGAAGTCGAAGAGATAGTGCGATAGTTCCTTTTTTACAAGCCGACCAAACATAAGCTAACCTTAATCAATGCCAGAAGATGCACTCCTGGAAAACCGACATCAACTTGTATACTTGACGTCGCCATTACCCGGCGCGATTGTTGGGTGTACGCGTTGCGCTCTTCCGCAACGACGGCGGCTTTCCCGGATCGTCAGACGGGTCGGCTCCCGCATTACCTTTTTCGAGGCCTGCTCAGCGTTCACTCACGTTACGGCCTGCATACTCGCCGAGTCACCTTGCGACCCTCTACACCGGAGGCTTCGGAGATGCCGTTGCCTACGTCCCGCTCCGATTGCTTCCGACTGCAGCGACACTTGTCGGGTGAGTGTCTCACCCACTGATGATCCGCACCTTTTCACGGCGCATTGACGAATCAAGGCTGACTCTGTTCCTGCGGCTTTCCTTTATCGATACTCTTTTCACCGGAAGCGATTTCTCGTCTGGTACTGCTAACTCCAACCAAGTTAAGTCTTTCCGGTATTTTTGTACATAATAATCTCAAAAAACCCGCTTGTTTAGAGTCTAGGGGTGTAGGCGGCCGTCTCTTATCTAAAGTCATAATTTAACAGCGCCACATAAGCGCCTAGAAAGAATATTAGTCCCCATAGGAACATGACACCGATATCAATTAGAGCCGTTTGTACATCTTCTTGAGGCCAAATTTCCTTGTATACAAGCCGGGGAAGATCCGATATATCCCATCTATATTCGCCATATTTTACCGAATTGATACGTCTCAACTGGGCATCGTCTACCGAATCAATAAACCACTGATACCACTGTCGATAGTAGCGGTGGAATGTTGTCAAGAATCGACGTTGTCGGCTCAAACCAGTCCCCGCCAGTTCTACGGTTGCATTATTGAATGCAAAAGGCGGAGAAAGGCGTGCAATGATAACAGCAAGGTTCAGGCGAGCGTCATAACGATTACGAAAACTCTCATCCAGTCGGGCATGCTGTGACAAATTGGGTTCCCACCATACCTTCTGCCTCGTTTTTCTCCAAAAGAGGCGTTGAGCTTCTCTACCTTCTGGCGTTTCCATCCACTGTGGATTCTCCTTTATCCACCTAGCTCTAACCTCACGCCATCTTTCTCCATTTGACTTTGATACGGCTTCTTTTTCTGCTTCCAATTCGTAGACTGAAGGGGCAGTTCGAAAGCTATCAGCTATGATTAAACTGATACGTGGCATCACTACCACGGTAGTTACCCAGAATCCTAGCAAGAGCACAAAAGATGTTGATGCCTTCTGGGTCAAACAGGAGGATAGAAGACCGACACAAGTGAACACTGACACATAGATCCCACAAGCGATAAATATGAGGCCAATACGACTCAACTCAAGTTCTGTGAACCGAACATCAGGCATTAGAAGCAAAACAGCAACGCCCAACAGAAGAGGCATTCCAAAAGCTATAAGCAGTGGAAACAATGCGCCGAAGTATTTCGATAGTAATATGTGATGTTTGGATATCGGAAATGAAGCAACCAGACGTAAGGAGCCTGCTTCTTTCTCTCCGCACACAGCATCATATGTAAACAATAATGCAAATAAGCTCAGGACAATTTGTACAATGAGTCCAAGATCCAAAGGCGAGAAAACACCAAACAACGGGGTTATTTCTGCTGGACTTCGGTTCAGCCTCCGAATTGTTGTTGCGTTGGTAATGGATCGTCCTAGAAAAGGTTCTAGTCCACGCACAAAGATACTAGTCGGTACAGGTGGTTTGTGTTCCAAGTGGCCAACATACACAAATTCGGACCAATTCTCAGCATCATCGATTTCTTCGATACGTTCCTTAGTCGCTGCTTGAGCCATTCGGTAGTCATCTACCCTTTCTCGATAATGGTTATAACCACTGTAGAGGCATACCCAAATAGCCAATGCCCCCATCGCGGAGAGAACGATGAATCGAAAACTAAGCATCTGTTCCAAGAATTCTTTACGAATAAGATGAAAAACCATCATTCATCCTCCGAATTCGGAGCCTTCGTTTCTGTGAGCTTTGCGCGGATCACATCAAGGAGGCTATCAAATATACCCGGAACTCTCAGACTCTTTGAGACCCCCGGTCGATCCGGAGCCTTAGTACCACAAGCTAAACGCAGCCATAGCGAAGGCCAGGGACCTTTTGTGTCGTCTCAAGCAGCAATCTGATCGTTCTCATAATCATGCAATTTTCATCCCGTCCACTGCACTCAGAGAACACCAACGTAGATCGACATACACGCGACTCACGCTTAACATCCGGCTGATCTTCCGAGCGCCCTACGGCCCTGTTATAGGCACCCGGGGAACTTCTATAGTTTTCGAAAGGTATCTTTCCTAGGCATTCTAAGAAAGCGAATACATGCGTGAAGCAAGTACCATGCCACACGAATTGCATCAGAATTTATGTTCGAACAATTCGTTGAGAAAAAGGGATTTCTCAACGCTGAAATTGGAGATTTCGCGAGTTGATGAATGGAGAAAGCCAGACGCGTAATGCCAGTAAGTGAGGTGTAAATACTCAGAGGCGGGGAGCGGCGCCGCAGTCGTGCCTATTCGAGGCCGTATTGCACAATCTTTGAAAGGAGAGTCTTGCGGTTTATGCCGAGGCGTTTTGCCGATCGGGTTCTGTTGCCATTGTTCGTGGCCAATGCTTGGGCGATGAGTTTGCGTTCCAGCGTTGCCGTGGCGGCGGCCAGGGTGGGTTCATCAACTGAGATCGATGGGTTTAATTCTGTGGCCGTCGGGCCCCCGTCTGTAGCGGTCCGTACTTTGCGCGGTAGGTCACAACAACGGATTATATCTCCTTCGGCCATTATGGCGGCACCCTGGACGACGTTGCGAAGTTCCCGGATATTGCCAGGCCAGGTGTAAGCTTCCAGGGCAGCCAGCGCGTCGTCAGAAAATTCGAAAGGGCTCGTTGTCGATTCATCATTGAAATTGCCCAAAAAATGACGGGCTAGCAGCGAGATGTCCTCTTTGCGTTCTCGTAGAGGTGGAACGTGGATGATTACGACGGCAAGGCGGTGGTATAGGTCCTGCCGCAGAAGCCCGTCCCTGATAGCATCGTCGACGACTCGATTGGTGGCCGCGATTACACGCGAGTTTATCCGAACCGCCGACCTGGCACCTAAACGGGTGATTTGGCCATCCTCCAGAGCTCGCAGTAGTTTGGCCTGGAGTCGCAGCGGCATTTCTGCCACTTCGTCAAGGAAGAGGGTACCGTTGTTGGCCTGTTCAAACAATCCGATGTGGGTGTTTTTGGCATCAGTAAAGGCACCCTTTTCGTGACCAAAGAACTGGCTTTCGGCGATGTCCGTGGGAACAGCAGCACAGTTGACGGGTAGAAATGGACCATTACAACGCGAGCTCGCATGGTGAATTGCGCGGGCTAACGGCTCTTTCCCGGAACCACTTTCACCTTCAATTAAAACCGAGATTTCGGTTTGAGCCGCTCGTCTGGCCAGATGTAATGCAGCGCGCAACGATTCACTATTTCCAAGTATTCGATCAAACGAATGGCGTTCACCGAGAGCTTCGCGAAGGGTCAGCACTTCAAGGGCCAAACGCCGGGCCTCGCAGGCACGCTGGACTCGAAGCAGAAACTCATCGTTATCGAAGGGTTTGGTAAGATAGTCATAAGCACCTCGCCGCATGGCGTCTACTGCCTTTTCAATTTCACCAAACGCCGTGACCATTATGACTTTTACGCCTGGTACAATTTCGATTATCTTCTGTGTAGCGTTCTGGCCGGATATCCCCGGCAGATTCTGGTCCATGACAACGACATCGGGCAAGAATTCTTGAGCGAATTCAAGGCCCTTTTCGCCGGAGTGAGCTGCGACTACTTCGTAACCTCGTTCTGTGAGTATGCGGAATAGTATGCTGCGCATTGTGGCTTCGTCGTCCACGACTAACACTCGTTGCATAATTCGCCCCCGTCTGTACAGTTTTTCTCACTCTTGGCACGCAGAAACACAAAGCGAATTGTAGCGAATTCTGGCATATCCAGCTGGCTCGGTGCCGGCAAAATTGAATGATCCACACGTTCTCGTGGTTCGCCACACTCATTTTATCTACGCAATACTCGTACCGGCTAATCTTGGTCTGACAAGACTCGTGGATGTTCGCTGCAATTTGCCCGGAAGTTCAACCTCGAATAAATCTCGCAGATCCACGATTTTTGAAATCAACGGAAATGAGCGAAGCATGGAGACTGGTCACGTTCCGTGGTTCGACGGTATGGCAATTCTTCCCGGTAACGTAGCGATCTAACCCGACCAACCAGGCAATCCGGTCTTGTAGTATCACGGTTAAGTCTTAAGAGAATCTGACTATTACACGGGTGCCTTTGCCGACCGCGCTTTCGACGTCTATTCTTCCACCGTGGCTACGTATGATTGAATGTGAGATCGAAAGCCCGAGACCGGTGCCTTTCTTTTTTGTAGTGTAAAAGGGGTCGAAAATACTCTCAAGTTGCTCGTCGGGAATACCGCTGCCAGTATCGACAACTTCCACTTGCCATCCATCGATACCTGCGGAACCCCGTGCAGCCACACGGATGGACAGCAAGCCACCCTCGGGCATGGCTTGTACAGCGTTTAGGAGGATGTTTAGAAACACCTGGCCCAATTGATTCTTATCCGCCAAGATCTCGGCGGTTTGATGTGGGAAGTGGGTCTCCATTTTCACCTTAGCCTTGTGGGCCGTTGGTTCGAGGAGGCTGACGACCTGTGTCGCGACCTCGGTCAGATTGGTGACTTCCAGTTTGGGTTCCTCCGGTCTGGCGAACGACAACATCCCCTTTACAATGGTTTCGATCCGGTCCGCCTCATTAACTAGCATACCCATCATATCCGCGGATTCGGAATCACTAGATAGGCGACCCCTCAAATACTGTATCGTACTACGTATGGATGCTAGCGGATTGCGAATTTCGTGGGCGGCGCCAGCCGCAAGCTGACCGGTGATCGCGAGGCGTTCGGTTCGGTACAGGCTACTCATCCTGAGCCGCTGTTGTTCGTAAAGAATAGCATTTGCAATGGCAAGTGCAACTTGAGGGGTGAACCAGCGCACCGTTTCGATCTGATCGGGCGTCAAGGTGTTATCCTTAGAGATGAAGACGACTCCCACTAGCCGGTTCAAAGTGACCAATGGGAGGATTCCCGTGACGTTTAGCCGGTTCAGGAGTTCACGTTCCGCAGGAGGTAAATTTGCGATGAGCCCACGATTCTCCGAAGGAATCAAATGCGTCTCGTTTGTATGTAGCCACCTCACGAGGTCTCCACGGTGCTGTAGCGCTATGCCATCTACGTCGGCCTTCAAGTATCCGCGGCTCGTCCTGAGTGTATAATCTTCACCACTTTCACTCGCAACGAGAATGCACAGACGTTCGGAATCGGTTAGAATCCCAATCTTGCGGATCTGGTTGTCAAGCAAGCCATCGAAATCCGTAATTAAGGAGAGGGAACGAGTGAATTCTTCCAGGACCGTTCGGTAAGCATTCGACTCGGACGCCAGTATTTTCTTTACAGGGCACAGATTGAATATAAGTACGAATAACCCTGCTGATACCGCGGCCACCCACACGGAAATGACAACCACGCTGAACCAAGGGTGCTGTGCGATGACTTCCAAGAATTGACCGATGGCCAGAGCACACGTGACAAGAACGACAAATACAAAAACGCACCCTTGAAGAAGGAGAAAGTTAAGGGTGAATTTGTACGGTCGCTTCAGTTTCTGATTTCTCATTGGGCGTGCCCGGGTTCGAATTCTGAATAAACCACTGCAAAAGGCGAACCTATTCAGAGGCTCCAAAGATCCCCATCTTGAATCCGACCTATTTAGCATTCTTCGAATAAAATCCCAATCGGCAACATCAGATTGAAGTCTTGATATCCTCAATTCATCTGTCGGGTCCCGCTTTCGATGGCAACTCAGGGGAGTCCCCTATTCTGGATTGGTCAGACTCAGGCCCGCTTTCTGTATCTCTTCGCGTCCTTCCTGGCAATCTCAAACGCGGTCTTCCCGTTCTTGTTGAGAACCGTCGGATCGGCGCCGGCTTCGAGCAGTGCCTCGGCTGCGGCGACCCGACCCTCGTACATCGCGCGATGGAGCGGGGTGCGGCCTTTCCTATCCTGCGTGTTGAGATCGGCACCGTGCTTCGCGAGCAGCCGTATCGTCTCCGCCCTATCGCCTTCGGCTGCAAGCTGCATCGGCGTGCGTCGCGCCTTGTTCAACGCGTCGACGTGGACGCCGCAGGCCAGCAATATCTCCGTACACGCCTTCGACCCGGCACGCACGGCCCAATGCAGCGGCGTCATGCCATAGTCCTCGGCAGCGTTTACGACCTCGGCGTTCCGGTCGATGAGTTCCTTCAGACGCGCGGCGTCGTCGAGCGCGCACGCGGTGTACACGTCGTAGTGAGCCCCGTCTTCGATGAGAATCCGCGCAACCGCCAGCCCGCCTTCCTGCCACGATCCATCCTTCCCACCGGGACTCGACGCGGCGGCCTCCTGAAGCGAGGTCGTTCCCCGCTCGCCGTTTCCCTTGATCGGAAGTTCGTGGTGAACGCCGGCGCCGTACTGAATGAAGAGGCGTGCGCAATCCGGATACCCCCCGGAGGCCGCCCAGTACATGAGGGAGAGGTTATCGGGCCACCCCACGTGCGGTTTCTTTACCGATACGCACGTCGCGTCCGCCGCGCCCGATTCGAAGACCGCCCGCAGCGTATCGACCATCCCTCCCCACGCCGCCTCGTGCAGCACATTGTAGGACGAACCGTCAATCTCGAGCGGCACGCCTCGTTCCAGGAGGAACGTAACCGCAGAACCGCACCCCCTCATACCGATCAGCACCTGTAACAACCGGGCGCCGATGCGCTCGAGCACCCCTGACTCGACGGAGAGGATTTCAGTCATCCGCTCGATATCGGGGTCTCCGTCCCAGCGCTTCGGCGCCGGCCCCATCGATGCCTCGATGAACTGCTGCTCCACGACCGTTAGTACCAGTTTCTCTTCGTGCCGCAGGAACCAGTTCTTTTCGAACAGGCCCACCGACTGTGCGGTATCCACTGTCTGACCCCCAGGTCGTTCGATTTCAGTCCAGGAATGCGTGGTTTGAAATATAACCAAATGGGTCGGCGTATTCCGGATATTTTTCAGAACATCCGATTCTCGCGTCCAACGCTGGTTAGGACGGATCTTTCCCTTCGAATTGACAGCTTTGAACAGATTGTATGGGACGCGCCGGCAGATTGGATCGGCGATGCCGCGGGGCGCAGCGTTTTATCTGGTAACTGCCATCTGTTGTTCTATAGGAACGGCGTTTGCTTACCTTTCACAGCACGCGAACGGACAGTTCGCGTTACGGTCGGTGTCTCTATTGGGCCGCGAGTTACAGAAAGTGGTCGTCTCCACGCGGACAGACGGGCGATTCAAGATTCGGCCCGACAAGATCCGGTAAGTCGCGAGTACATTTCTCGATGCCATATCGGTGTCCCGCATACCCGGGGTGGTCATCTTCCGTCTACCGTCTAACGTCTTACACCGGTGGTGCTGGATGGGCGGTGCCAACGCTGACAGCTTTTCATCGGTTCACTTCAACCGGGAATACGACAATATGGAAATACTGACACGAGGCCGGGGAATCGACGGCGTAGCGGACGTGGACCTTCCTCGCGAGAAACTGGGACGGCTCGGCGCCGAAGCGCTGAGAAACGACGAATTGCTGGCGGTTCTGCTGCGGACGGGGTATGAAGGCAAGAATGTGCTGGAGGTTGCCGGTGAGATTCTGAAACAGCATTCGCCGCAGGCGCTCTTGGCGATGGGTCTCGCGGAACTGACGGCGATCAAGGGCATCGGTCGCGCGAAGGCCGCGGGCCTTGTCTCCGGGTTCGAACTGTCAAGGCGGGCGTTGAACCAGGGGATGGGCATTGAACCCTCCATCACGAAACCGGCCGACGTGGTTGGCCTGTTGTCGGAATTCAAGGACCGGCGAAAGGAACACTTCGTGGCGGTCTTTCTGAATGCCCGGAATCAGGTCATCTGCAGGGAAGAGGTATCGGTGGGATCGCTGAACGCGTCGCTGGTTCATCCTCGCGAGGTGTTTTTTCCGGCTGTAGGCACCAGTGCGGCCAGCGTCATCCTCGCGCACAACCACCCTTCCGGCGACGTGACACCCAGCCGGGAGGACATTGAATTGACCCGGCGGATGGTGCAGGCCGGCGAAATCATGGGAATCGAAGTCCTGGACCACATCATCCTGGGGGCCGAGCGGTTCCTGAGCATGAAGGAAGCGGACCTGTTCTGAGACGCTGTATGATAACGGGGAGCGTCAAATCATCGACACAATGAGACGGCGAGGTAGCGTGCACATGTGACCTGAGAATAGCGTTTGTTACCAAAAGTGGCGAATGATCGACGTCTATCCCCCGTACGTCAGTATACGTGGATGTAAACTATCATATGACCCCCGTAATAAGATCCAGGTCGGCTGGCAGGACGGGATTGAAACCTGTTTCCTGAGACGGCGTGACATGCGTTATATTGTGGACGTCGGTACCCATCCGCAATTCGAAAAAAGACAACAGTCAGATTGACCGCAAAAAACCCGAATGCGGGTAGACGGTAGATAAAATTCGGGAAGACGGTAGACGGTAGAGGTTAGAGATGACCCGCCTCGTTTGGTTTCAATTCATGCTGGAGGCATTGAGGAGAAACGAATTGGCAAAGATTCCTTCTTCCGTCTCCCCTCTCCCGTCTCCCCGCCTATTTATTTTTTCCCCTCCCTTCTCCCTTTTTCCGTCTCACCAGGAATTGGGCCGGAGGTTCAGGTGTGGAGGTGGGTTTTGGCCCTGATCACACTGACAACGGACTTCGGGCTTCACGACGCGTACGTGGCCGCGATGAAGGGTGCGATCCTCTCGATCGCCCCGGACGTCTCGCTGGTGGACGTCTCCCATCAGGTCCCGCCGCAGGACGTGGCGTCCGGCGCATTTATCCTGTCCCGCGCATACCGCTGTTTTCCGGCGGGTTCGGTCCATCTCGCGGTTGTGGACCCGGGCGTGGGAAGCGCCCGCCGCGCAATCCTGGTGGAAACGCCGGAGTACCGGTTTGTCGGGCCGGACAACGGATTGTTCAGCGCAGTGCTCCAGCGGGAATCGACCTGGAACGCCGTAGAGATTCGCAATGCGGCGCATTTCAGGTCTGAGGTGAGCCCCACCTTTCACGGCCGGGATATCTTCGGCCCGGTCGCAGCCCATCTGTGCAACGGCGTACCGTCGGCCGAACTAGGGCCCCGGATCGCCGATCCCGTCCGACTCAATCTCTGGTCGGTTCAGGAACGGGACAACGCCGTTATCGGCTGGATCGTCCACGTGGACCGTTTCGGGAATGCGATCAGCAATATCGAAAAACGCCGCATGGAGTACGAAGGTGTTCGCGTACGTGCAGGAGAGCTCGTGTTCGACCGGATCTGCCGCACGTACGCCGACGTTCCGGAGGGCAGGTCACTGGCCCTGTTCGGAAGCGATAATACGCTGGAGATTGCGATAAACGGAGGGAATGCCGCGCGGAACCTGGGGTTGAAACGGGGCGACCGGATAGCCGTGGATTTCGAACCGGAATCCGCGTAACCCCGCGTTCTTTTCATGGCAGCAGGTCCAGCAGGTCGGACAGGCGGTTCAGTACGTGATCAGGACGTTCCTCGGCGGTTCGGGGACGCTGGTTTTTCTGTCTGCCGAAACACAGGCGCGCCGTGCGCATGCCCAGGCGCTTCGACGCGGCGATTTCCGAGTTCAGCTTGTCCCCCACCGAAAGGATCCGGCAGGGTGAAGGGCTGAGGCGCCGGGCCGCCCGATGAAGCGCCTCGTCTTTTGCGGGGACCTCCCGATCGTCGTGGAGGATGAGCGTGCCTGATTCCTCGGTGAAATGGCCGCGAAGGCCCAGGAGGTCTACCTTCCGGCGCTGCCTTTCCGGTCGGCCGGTAGTCACGAGGCACAGCCGATAATGCCTGGCCGACAGTTCGTCCAGCGTTGCAAGCGCATCCGGAAAGGGCGCAATGTCTTCCACCTGGTCCCGATTGTACGCAGAAAGCGCGCTTTCCACCTCTTCATCCGGCAATTTGTGGCGATGGGCGATTTCCCGGATGGTATCGGCGGAACTCAAACGGTCGGCGAGTTCCGCCTGAAGGCGTTGCAGGGCCGTCACGTCTGAATCGGGAATGGCCGCGCCAAGCGTTTCAGCCGCCCTGCGGCGCGCCGGTTCGGTCAGCTGCCCCGTGCAATCGAACAGCGTGTCGTCCAGGTCGAAGATGACGGCATCAATCTTGCGCCGCGCCATTATCCGGCTCCCCGTAGTCAGGCACTTCCAGCCCGCAATAGATCCGGCAGACGGCGTCGGCCACCCGGTCGGGATTGTGGCTGATAAAATCGCCCGCGCTGCGACTCTTCACTTCGGACGTGTAGTCCTCGAGAAGATCCGTAACCGTGCACGCCACAAGACGGCGGATCGCCTCCGGATCGCACGAAACGGGTTCCTTGCCATCCCGAAGGTAGGCATTCAGCACCTGCCGCCACTTTCGCCCGCCCGGCCTGTGGAATGCGTCCGGATCCTGGACAATCATGTGATCCAGGAAGCCGCTGTCTCGTTCAGGGAAGTGCCGCAGGATTGCCTGCAGGTGATCCGAAGCGCCGAATCCGTCTGTCTGGCCCGGCTGGGTCACGATATTGCAGACGTAGAAGACCTTTCCGTGGTTTCGGGCGGACAGTGTGCGCCTGATGTCCGGTACGAGCAGGTTCGTAATTACACTCGTGAAGAGGCTGCCGGGGCCGAGAACCACAATGTCCGCGTCCGCAATGGCCTGCACGGCTCCGCGAGGCGCGCGGGCTTCGTTCCTGGCCGGACGGAAGTCGCTTTCAGCTCTTGCGTAGACCTCGACCTGGCCTGTTTTCGAGTCGTCTTCGCGGTACAGCGCCCCGTCCGGTTGTTGCAGCTCCGTGAGGATGTCGCTGTTGGCGACGAGGTAGGCGTACTTCAACGGAGATTTGCCGGTTTTGCGTACCATCCACTCGGTGTACCGCTGTTCGCCGTTTTCGAGTTCGGCGCATATGTCCACGTTCTGGTTGGTGGCGGGAAAGACCTCACCGCGTATGCGCAGCATATCGCCGGCTGTCTGGATGGCAATCTGAAAATCGCCGAGTTGCTGGGTCAGCGCGGCAATCAGGAAGTTGCCGATATTGTCGTTTCGGAAGATCCCGGCTTCCCGTTCGCTGTCCGGAAACCGGTGTTGAAAGACCCGGATCAGCCCGGAGGAGACCCGACGTCGATCGGCAAGCGCGGTCAACGCGTTGCGGATGTCCCCGGGCGGCTGCACGCCCAGATTCCAGCGGATGCGACCTGAGGAAGCCCCGGTGTCCGTAACCGCAACCACAGCCGCGGGGCTGTCGGTATAGGTCTGGATCCCCCGCAGCACGATAGGGAGACCGGTGCCGCCGCCCAGCGCGGCCACTTTGAGCCGGCGCCGGTCCTTGTCCAGTCGTGCCAGATGGATCAGGGTGGACAACTGAGGAAGGAGGCGGATCTGATGGGTTGGACGGTCGCCCTCGCCGGGTTCTTCCTCGGCGTATCTCCCGCGGCGCATCCAGACCGTCGTGCATCCGAGACGGTTGCCCGCCCGGATCTCATCCTGGGCACGGTCGCCCACACAGACGACTTCCTCCGGCGAGAGTTTGTGAGCCTTGATGAGTTCGGCGAACCAGTAGTCGTGAGAAGGAGGACCTTCGTTGACGATCGTGTGGAAATAGGGAGCGATGTTCAGAAGGTCGATCTTGTTTTTCTGCCGAAGCGTCCTTCCGAATGTCACCAGGAAGAGCAGGCATCCCGCATCGCGAAGTTCCTGCAGGGTCTGGACGGCTCCCGGAAAGAGCCTGACGTCTTCAACGGCCTCGCTGTTGTAGACGTATTCGAGCTCGGCAACGAAGGCTTCGACGGAATCGGCGTCTTCCGGGCTTCGGTGATTGGGGCGCTGTCTGTTGAGATGGTCGACGAGGCGATCGGGCTTGTCGCGCAGGAGGGCCTTCGCGATGTCGTAGAAGGCAAAATAGTACGGAGATGAGGAGTAATATGGACCGTGCCGCAGTTCCAGTTCGTTGATCCGGCTGAGAGCGTAGGATTCGGAGGCAAAGAACCCGTGGGCGTACAGATGACGCGCGACCCGTTCGCGTGCGGCCTGAACCAGCGGATCCAGGTCGAAGAGCGTTCCGTCCAGATCGAAAATGATCGCGCGGGTATTTTTCATGGATGACGTCTGGGAACAGGTTCTTATCGGGGGCGCGGTCTTACAGATGCGGGGAGATGAAATCAACTCGACCAGGATCGGCAGTGCAGGCACACGCGGCCGATCGCATTGGGTGGGAGAATGTATCGCCATGAAGCTGCTTTTGCAAGCCATTTCTCGCGATTCCAATCGCATGGAGGGGAAACGGGATGCTTTCGTACATCTCCTTCGATCCGCATGCGAATCCGTTCAGGCCTTCGTATACCCGCCGCACTGTCTGCTGTGCAGAACACCGCTGGACGAATCAGAGGGGCTCTGCCCCGGGTGCTGGGAGACCCTGGGCATTATCAAAGGTCCGCGGTGCGGCCGTTGCGGATGTCCAGGGCTTTCCCGCCCCTGTACGAATTGTGCCGACAAGGATTACGTTTTCTCCCGGATGTCTGCACTCACTCCGTTCAGCCGTTCGGTGCAGCGCATGGTCCACATGATGAAATACCAGGGTCATACCGCTGCCGGCCACACCCTCGGCCGGGCGCTGGGTCGGA
Organism: Candidatus Latescibacterota bacterium; assembly: GCA_965116875.1. Taxonomy (GTDB): domain Bacteria; phylum Latescibacterota; class UBA2968; order UBA2968; genus JAAXHE01. The sequence continues at coordinate 3,773,608 of OZ220733.1, read as the reverse complement.
TGCTTGCAGGGGAATCCCCGGCGGAACCCCGGCCGGTGGTGGTGCCGGTGCCCCTTCACGGCAGCAGGTTGCGGGAACGCGGCTACAACCAGAGCGGTTTGATCGCGCGGGCCATGGCGCGGGTACTGGAACTCTCCGTCCAGGACCGCGCGTTGAGGCGGGTACGCGCCACCGAAACGCAGACGAATCTGGACTCATCGGAGCGCGGCGCCAACGTGGAGGGGGCCTTTGTCGTGCGCCGAAAGGACCTGGTCAGCAACCGCCCGGTCCTGCTTGTGGACGACGTAGTCACCACCGGCGCCACGGCCAATGCCTGCGCCTGGGCCCTGCTGGAAGCGGGCGCGTCCGAAGTCACGGTCGCGGCCGTCGCGTGTCCCTATTTCGACGCAGAAGAACCCGATGCCCAGACGGTCGTCCCGGGCTCTGATCTTTTTATCTAACGCATTGATTCCAAACACTTTGACCAAAAAAAACAACTTGACATCAGGCAGGGCATGCCTTAAATTTACTGGTTCCGAACGAGCAGAATCGCGAACAGGATACCGTGCAAACGGAGCCTTTCCGCGTGACAGGTTATAGGGTTCAACCGGACGTTGTACGGAGCTCTCCAATGGCATGCAGGCGTGTTGGGATTTTAACGGGCGGCGGCGATTGCCCCGGGCTGAATGCGGTAATCCGCGCGGTTACGCGGAAGGGGATAGACGCCTACGGATATGAAATCGTGGGTGTGATGCTGGGTTGGAGGGGCATGCTGGAGCGGGTTTCGATGCAGCTGGACCTGAACGCGGTCTCCGGAATTCTGCCCAGAGGAGGAACGATCCTGGGTACGTCCAGGACCAATCCGTATAACGAGCCGAACGGCGGCGACATTGTAAAGCAGAACATGGGCAGGATGGAGCTCGATGCGCTGATTGCCATTGGCGGAGACGACACCGTCGGTGTGGCCAGCAGGCTGTACGAAGACGGCGTGAACGTAATCGGCGTACCAAAAACCATCGACAATGACCTGGACGGCACGGACCAGACCTTCGGATTCGATACGGCGATCAATACGGTCACCGACGCCATCGACAGGCTGCATACCACCGCCGAGTCACACAACCGGGTGATGGTGGTGGAAGTGATGGGCCGTCATGCGGGATGGATCGCCGTGGAGGCAGGCATTGCCGGCGGCGCCGACATGGTCCTGATTCCCGAGCAGGCGGTCGACCTGGAAATGGTTTGTACTTCCATCCAGAAACGCCACGACCGGGGCAAGACCTTCAGTATCGTGGTGGTGGCCGAGGGCGCCAGGCTGTCCGACGAATCTCTGGTACTCCAGTCCGAGGAACGCGATGCCTTCGGTCACGTGCGACTTGGCGGGATCGGCATCGTACTCGGGGAAGAAATCGAAAGACGAACGGGTTTCGAAACCCGGGTGACGGTGCTGGGACATATCCAGCGCGGAGGCAACCCGACCGCGTTCGACCGGGTCCTGGGCACTCGCTTCGGTATTGCCGCGATCGACCTCGTCCACGCTGGCGACTTCGGCAATATGGTGGCGCTGCGGGGCACAGATATCGTATCTGTGCCGCTGAAAGACGCGGTATCCAAGCTGCGTACGGTGGATATGAACCTGTACGATATCGCCAGGGTCTTTTTCGGATAGCGTCGAATTCCTGTGTTCTGTCCCAAAAATTCCTCGCCATTCGACCGGCGATTCAGGCAACTTATTTCCGGGACGGAACACCAGTGCCAACAGTACTCGATGTTGGTGACTTACGCACATCTGTGCCTTTGCAGGGTGCGCGCGGACACGTCGACTGTTCCGTGAATCCACTTCTTAGCCCGCATTCCCCGGCGGCGATCGGCCGACCGGTTTGTCTTTGACCTGGAGGTAGACCAGATGGCGATCAAGGTGGCCATTAACGGATTCGGACGCATCGGCCGGCTCGTCTTCCGCGCGGCGATGCGCAGACCCGGCATCGACGTCGTAGCGGTAAACGATCTGACCGACGCGGGTACGCTGGGTCATTTGCTGAAATACGACTCGACGCACGGGAGGTACCCCGGAAATATCGAAATCAGGGAAAAATCGCTCGACGTGGACGGCAGCGAGGTCATCGTTCTGGCCGAGCGCGACCCGGTCATGTTGCCCTGGCGAACACTGGGCGTGGACGTGGTCATCGAGTCAACGGGGTTCTTCACGGACAGGGACAGCGCCGGAAAGCACCTCAAGGCAGGCGCCGGCCGGGTGATTATCTCGGCCCCGGCCAGGGGCGACGTGCCGACGGTGGTGATGGGCATCAACCACGAAACGTTGACCGAACAGGACAGTGTGATTTCCAATGCATCCTGCACCACGAACTGCCTGGCCCCGATGGTAAGCGTCCTGCACGAGGCATTCGGCGTTGAGAAAGGGCTGATGACGACCATTCACGCCTATACCGGCGACCAGCGCATGATCGACGCGCCGCACCCGGACTTGCGCAGGGCGAGGTCAGCGGCCCTGTCCATGATCCCCACGACAACCGGGGCCGCCAGCGCCGTGGGCCAGGTGATCCCCGAACTGAACGGCAACCTGGACGGGATGGCCGTGCGTGTCCCAACCCCCGACGGCTCCTATACGGATTTTGTGGCGACGCTGCGAAGGCCGACCACCCCGGAGTCCGTCAACGAAGCGTTCAGGTCGGCTTCCGAGGGCCGGCTGAATGGCATTCTGGAGTATTCGGACGAACCCCTCGTCTCGGCGGACATCATCGGCAATCCCCATTCCTGCGTGTTCGATTCGGAAATGACAACGGTCATGTGCGGGAATATGGTCAAGGTGTGCGGATGGTACGATAACGAATGGGGGTATTCCTGCCGGTGCGTGGACCTCGTGGAGGTGTTGGGTACACGCTTTGCACACACGTAGACTCCGTTGGGACCCGGCCGAACGGTGAGCGGCGCGCCCCGGAGTTGACCAGGTACGAATCAGGAAGACCGCTTTCGGACAAACGTACGAAAGCTGGCATGCGGGAGCCGTACCACGCGGGACGGCTCCCTCTCTTATAACTGGCAGGGAAGGAAACATGGCGAAGCTTTCCGTTCGGGATCTGGATCTTGCCGGACGCCGTGTGCTGGTGCGGGTGGATTTCAACGTGCCGCTCCAGAATGGCGAGGTTGGCGACGATACGCGGATTCGGTCCGCCGTGCCTACGCTCCGGCATATATTGGAGCGTGGCGGGATACCGATCCTGATGTCGCACCTTGGCAGGCCGAAGGGTCAGGTCGTTCCCGAACTGTCGCTGAAGCCCGCGGCCGTTCGCCTCGGCGAGTTGATGGGTCGGGAGGTGACCATGGCGCCGGATTGCGTGGGCCCTGAAGTGGAGGCGATCGCAAAACGCGCCGATGGAGTGGTGATGCTGGAGAATTTAAGGTTTCACGTAGAGGAGGAGGCAAACGATCCGGAATTCGCCCGCCGGCTCTGTGAACTGGGTTCGGCCTACGTGAACGACGCATTCGGAACGGCCCACCGGGCCCATGCATCCACGGAAGGCGTCACCCACCACTTCGTGGACTGTGCGGCCGGGTTTCTGATGCTACGGGAACTGGATTCTCTTGAAAGCGCGTTGGCCGACCCCGCCAGGCCGTTTGTCGCCGTACTGGGCGGCGCCAAGATCTCGGGCAAGATCGACGTCATCCAGCATCTGCTGACCCTCGTCGATACGCTCCTGATCGGGGGAGGCATGTCGTACACGTTCTTCAAGGCGATGGGACTGGAGATCGGGCGGTCCCTGCTCGAGGCGGACCGGGTGGGGATGGCGGAAGTCCTGCTGCAGCGCGCCGCCGACGCAGAGGTCCGGTTGCTGCTGCCCACGGACTGCGTGGTTGCCGACGAGACCCGCGACGGCGCCGCGTCACAGGTTGTGCCGCGTGAAGAGATTCCGCCGGAACTGGAAGGGTTCGATATCGGGCCCGGGACCCGTTCCGTCTTTACGAAAGAGATCCTCAACGCGGGATCCGTGGTATGGAACGGGCCGATGGGGGTATCGGAAGTCCCTGCATTTGCCGGGGGAACCACGGCGGTGGCGCACGCGGTGGCAACGGCTTCGTCAAAGGGCGCCAATACACTGGCCGGCGGCGGAGAAACGGTCGCGGCCCTGACGACCTGCGGTCTCGCGGACAGGCTCGGACATGTATCCACCGGCGGAGGCGCCTTCCTGGAATTCCTGGAAGGAAAACAGCTGCCGGGCGTGGCCGCGTTGGCCGATCGTCAAACGTAAATCACGCGGGCTGATTCGAAAACACGGGGGGAGGTGGCAATGCGCGTGCCCATCGTGGCAGGCAACTGGAAGATGCACATGGCGTCCGGCGAGGCGGAGCAGCTTGCGAGGGGGATCGTGAATTCACTGGACGACACGGCAAAGGTTGAGATTGTGGTGTGTCCCGCTTTCACGGTTCTGGACCGGGTCCGTAACGTGTTGGGGGACAGTCCGGTGAAGTTGGGTGCGCAGAATCTGCACTGGGCGGCTGACGGGGCGTTTACGGGGGAGGTTTCCGCGGGGATGCTGTTGACATGCGGATGTGAGTACGTTATATTAGGACACTCTGAACGACGCACCTGGTTCGGTGAAACGGATACAACTGTAAATCAGCGGCTTAGGGCTGCACTGAGCGCCGAGCTCAAGCCCATCGTCTGTGTGGGTGAGACGATCGAGGAGCGTCGATCGGGGGCAACCGAACGGGTGGTGCGGCGGCAGGTTACGGCGGCGTTTGCCAATGTGCAGCCAACGGCTGCGGCGGGCTGCGTGGTCGCGTATGAACCCGTGTGGGCCATCGGCACGGGCCTGACGGCCACGCCCTCAGAGGCCGAGACCGTTCATACGTCCATCCGCCGCGTCTTGCGGGAACTCTACAACGACAACGTCGCGCGGGCAGTGCGAATCCAATACGGGGGATCCGTTAAGGCCGATAATGCCGCCGAACTGTTCGACATGCCCAATATTGACGGCGGATTGATCGGCGGGGCTTCGCTCGAGCCCGATTCATTCGCGGCCATCGTGAAGGCCGTGATTTAGTCCTGGATTACATATGGAAACGCTTCTTCTGATCGTACATATTCTGGTTTGCCTGGTTCTGATCGTCACCATCCTGTTGCAGGCCAGCAAGGGGGGCGGACTTTCCACTGCGTTCGGCGGCGGAGGCGGCGGAAGCGCCATGTTTGGCGGCGCGGGCGCCGCAACGTTCCTGAGCAAGGTAACCACCGTTCTGGCGGTTGTGTTTTTTCTGACCTGTATAGGACTCTGGTACGCGTCCAGGGGCGACAGTTCGGCTCCCGAAACCGCGGCCGAGCGGGCCCTCAGGGAACAGCCCGTTCCGCTTCAGAGTACGCCGGCCGGGCTGCCTCAGCCGCTGGACCAGGCAGGACAGGGCGCCGCAACCGAACGTACCGCGCCGGCAACGTCGCCGGCCGATACGGTACGGTAACAACTCCTTCCGACACCCGGAACGTCAACGTTCGATCGAGTGCATATCTCGGCCGTTTCGCCCGTGATCGGCGCGGCAGACGGTCGGTTCGTTGATGCCGAAGTGGTGGAAATGGTAGACACGCTGTGTTGAGGGCGCAGTGGGCGCATGCCCGTCCGAGTTCGAGTCTCGGCTTCGGCACCAAAAAACAAAGGGTTACGCCTTGTTGGCGTAACCCTTTTTCGTTGCCGCGTCCCCCGTATGCGCCTCCCGGAATGCCTACCAGTTGGTGAACGATCCGTCTTCCCGTTGCAGGCGGGGGCCGTGTCCCCACCGGAACGGATACTTCCCCGCCGCGGCCTCGTCGAATTCGACCCCCAGTCCGGGCCGGTCCGGCGCAATGAGGTAACCCGCCTCGTAAGGCACCTGAACGGGAAACAGGTCTTCCATGACGGTGCGCCCCACCAGACCGCCCTCCTGCACGGCGAAATTGTCCGTGGCAACGTCCAGGTGGAGACAGGCTGCGGCCGAAACGGGCCCGAGCGGATTGTGCGGCACGATCTTGATGTAGTGGGTCTCGGCCCAATTGGCCACTTTGCGCGCCTCCGTGAGACCGCCGACAATACAGAGGTCGATCCGCGCGTAGTCAGCCAGTTCTTCTTCGATGAGCTGGCGGAATTCCCACTTGGTGGCATAGTGTTCGCCAACCGCAAGCGGGCAGTTGACGTGGTTGCGGACCAGTCGATACGTCTGCGGGTTCTCACATCTGAGCGGGTCTTCGATGAAAAACGGATCGAACGGTTCCAGTTTGCGGCCCAGCCGGATGGTGTCGGGCGGGTCCAGCCGGGTGTGAACGTCGATGCAGATCTCGACTTCCGGACCGACGGCTTCACGGGCCGCGGCGAAATGCGCGACGGAATCTCGAACGGCCGTGGAGGGCTCCAGGATGCCGTCCCGATCGAGCACGGACATGCGGAGGTATTTCCACCCTTCGGAGACCCGGTTTTTCGCCGATCGGGCCGTCTCTTCGGGCGTCCCGCCGCCGATGCCTGTGTAACAGACCACGCGGTCCCGAAGCCGGCCGCCGAGCAGCATGTAGACCGGCTGGCCCAGGGCCTTGCCCTTGATGTCCCACAGGGCGATATCGATCGCACTGATCGCGGCCATGTGAATGCGCCCGCCGGGGAAGAAATCGCCCCTGAAGAGGACCTGCCAGATGTATTCTATGTTGAGCGGATCCTGACCGACGAGATCCGAGGCCATGTGGCGTATGGCGCCGACGCCGGCCTGCTCTTTCCACGTGATGCCGAATTCGCCGACTCCGTAGATGCCGTCATCGGTTTCGATCTTGACGAAGAGATAGTTCCTGGAACCGTAGAAGACGGGAATGGTCTTCACCTCTGTTATTTTCATCTCGCCTCGCTTTCTCTCGAATTCATTTGTCGGGATGCAACCAGGGCACCTGTCGGATGAGCGCATCCCGCTGTTTCTGCATCACGACTTCGATTACAGTCGGTCCCTCGAGGCCGATGACGTCGGCGAAGACGACTGGGAAACGGTCCGGATCATCCACGCGAACGCCCCTGGCGCCCATGGAGCGGGCAAGGTCCGCGATGCGCGGCGTCTGCATGTCCGTGTCGATGGTTCGCCCGTTGAATGCCTTGGCCTGGGCGCCCCGGATCGCGCTGAGGCTGCCGTCGTTGATGACCACGCAAATGATCTCGATCCCGTGTTCGGCCGCGGTAGCCAGCTCGAAAGCGGTCATCTGAAACCCGCCGTCGCCGCAGAAGGCGGCCACCTGCCGGTGCGGCTGTGCGAGTTTCGCGCCAATCGCGGCCGGCGCCGCGAATCCGAGTGTGACTGAATGGCATGGGTACATGAAGCAGCGCGGGTAATCCACGGGGAACTCGTCGAAGGACCGGTACCCGATGGAAGTCACGTCCACCGATACGATGGCGTCCGCGTCGAGACGCTCTCTCATGGCAGACATGATCGGCAGTGGCCGGCGGGACCGCGCGATTTCATCCCGGGTTCGAAACAGAGTATCCATCCAGACTTCACCCGTTCTTTCCGTTTCATCCAGCGCTTCCAGCAGCGCGGGCAGCGACTGTTTCAGGTCCCCGGCGGCGCCCGCGTCAATGCCGACTTCGCGCCCGAGTTCGGCCGGGTCCGGATCCAGCTGTACCCGCAGCGGCGGCATTTCCATGGTCCATCCGGAGGTGTCGATCTGCGTGAACCGGCAACCGACTGCAATCAGCCCGTCCGCCTCGCGAAGGACGTTCCCTGCCAGCCGACCGCGGCAGTGGCCCCCGGAAAACGGATGGGAGTCGGGAAAAACCCCCTTGCCGAGCCGGCTGAAAAGCACGGGCGCCCCGAGTGATTCCGACAATGCCCTGAGTTCGGACGTCGCGTCCGCATCGGCCGTATTGCCGCCGGTGAGGATGGCCGGCCGCTCCATGCGGGCGATCGCTTCCGCGACGCGGCGCAGGTCGGCCGGGTCGGGCGCGGGCCGGTTTCCTTCCACGTACGCGGAAACGTCGGCTTCGCCGGTCGCGGCGGCAACGTCCATGGGCAGTTCGATTACGGCCGGCCCCGGCCTGGGCGCACGCAATGCGGCGAACGCGCCCCTGACGGCTTCGGGGATGTCCTCGACGCGTTCCGGGCGGGCGAAGAACCGGGTGATCGGCGCAAAGAACGCGGCCTGGTCGAGCCCGTGGAAGCATTTGCTCCGGTCTCGCCCGTTATAGGCCACTTCGGTGCCGCCGGTGATCAGCAGCACGGGAACGCAGTCCGTGTGGGCGTCGACGATGCCGGTGGATGCGTTGGTGGCGCCCGGGCCGGGGACCGTAAGCGCAACCCCCACTTCTCCCGATGCGCGGGCAAACCCGTTGGCGACAAGCGTCGCGCCCTGCTCGTTGCGTATGAGGTAATGGTCGATGCCACCGGTACGCAGCAGGGCATCGTAGATATCGATGTTCTGGTTGCCCGGCATGCCCACGATACAGCGGACGTTCTGGGCCTTGAGGCTCCGGATCAGAATGTCGGCCCCGGTCATGGATGTTCCCTTAACGTGCTTTGTTGTGAGTCGCCGTTCCCGTATATTGAAGAGAGCCTTTTCGTTCCCGCGGACAACTACGAGGAAGATATGATAAACTTACGCCGGGGGTTAAGGAAAAAATCACCAGCGGTTCACTGGTTTCTGGCAGGAATGCTTGCGGTTCTGGCGGCAGCCTGCGGTTCTGACGATCCGGCCGGGCCCGAGGAGGACGTCCTGCCCCAGTCACCGGGTATCTATAACAGGGAGTTGTCGCCGGGAGGACAGCGGTACACCCTTCTCATCCCGTCGGGCTACAACGCCGGACAAGCTACGCCACTGGTCCTGTCGCTGCACTACGGCGGTATCGTGGTGCCTTATTACGGAAGCCGGCTGCTGGAAGTTCTGATATCGCCCGCGCTGGAGGATCTTGAGGCGATTATCGTGGCGCCCGAAGTCGTCGGGCAGAGCTGGGACAGCGAGGACAGCGAGAAGCATGTACTCGATCTGATCCGGGCGATCAAGGCAAATTACGCGATTGACGAAACCAAAACGCTTGTAACGGGTTTCAGCATGGGCGGAAGGGGCGCCTGGTATCTTGCGGCGAGGCACCCGGACCTGTTCCGGGCGGCAATTCCCATATCGGCGAGCCCGGAGGAGGATGCCACCGAAGTGGACTGGCAGGTTCCTCTGCTTGTGATCCACAGCATCGCGGACGAGGTGGTTGCGTTCGAACCCGTGGAAACGACCGTGCGGACGCTGAAGGAAAACGACGTGCCAATCGAGATGATTATCGTTCGCGAAGTGACTCACTACCAGATCGAACTGTTTCTTGAGCCCTTGAAGGCGGCCGTGCCGTGGATCCGGAAGGCATGGGGCGAGTAGTCTTATAGACGGAAAAGGCGCCTGAATTGTCCTGGCTGATATTCGCGATCCTGCTCGATTTCGGATTTGTCCAGATCTGCAAATTCTCCCAGCGCCGGGGTTATTACGCGCCCGTTGTCGTATCGACGAATTACCTGGTACTCTGCGCGGTCCTGGCCGCCTACCTCCTGGCCACGGGCCGGTTCACGTTTTCGGCCGCGGCGCTGCAGACCGGCGTGGTCACGGGCGCCGTATTCATCGGTTCGATGTCTTTGATGATGCGCGTTCTGGAAGTCGCATCCGTCGGTGCCGTGCTGACGGCGTTTCGCATTTCAATCGCGGTACCCGTTGCTTTGGGAATCTGGCTCTGGCAGGAGCCGGTAGTACCCTCGCAATTCAGTGGGATCATCCTCGCCTTCCCCGCGCTGCTGCTGATGACGTCGGGCGCGGGGGGAAACGTCCGCGCGGCGGGCGGAAAGACCTTTGGCCTGTTGTTTGCGGTTTTCCTCGCGCAGGGAATGAGTCACTCCTGCCTGCGTTCGGTTCACTATGCCGGACTCGACGGGGAATTCGTCCAGATCCTGACGGTGATGGGCGCCACCGCCGGTACGATCGGCTACATCTTCATTGCGGGAAGGATGCGTCGCCCCGGACGGTCCGAACTCGCGACGGGGATCGGCCTCGGCGCCTACAACGCCCTGGCGCTTTCCGTTATCATGCTTACCCTGAGTCGATTGCCGGGCACTCTGTTCTTTCCGGCCACGGGCTGCAGTGTGATCCTGCTGGACAACCTGTCCGCCCATTTCTTCTGGAAGGAACGTCTCAATCGGCTCTCGGCGGCAGGGGTGGCGCTGGCCATTCTGGCGGTTGCGCTGGTGATATGAACCGGCTCGCCTTACCGTTCCGGAAGTCCCGCGATGGCCGTGGGTTTTCGGAGATTCGATCCTCAGCAACAACCCCTGGCTTCCGTACCGTCACCGCGGTGGCACCGGATGAATTCGTAAAACAGGGCGCCCGCAAGCGCGCCCAGGACCGGTCCGGCGGCGTATGCCGAAAAATGCAGCCAGTTGCCGGAGACCAGGGCCGGACCCAGGCTGCGTGCGGGATTCATGGACGCGCCGCATATGGGGCCGGCGAACATGGCCTCGAACCCGATCGTGCCTCCAATGGCAAGGCCGGCGGCCTGACCCGTGGCGCGGTAGTCCGTGGCAACCGCCATAATCACGACCATCAGCAGAAACGCGAGCAGGAACTCCCAGACAAAGGCCGTGGTCCACGCCCCGTCCAGCGGCTGCGTAACCCCAAGGTCCAGCTCCTGACCGGGAAGCCTGGCGTTCAGGATGGGAGAAAGGGTAACGAGGTGGATGCTGCTGGCCAGGACCGCGCCCAGACATTGGGCGGCAATGTACGGAAGAATCTCCCGTCTGGGAAAGTGACGCGTGAAGGAGAAGGCGACCGTCACCGCGGGATTGAAGTGCGCGCCCGAGATGTGGCCGGTGGCGTAGACCATTGTCATCACGATAAGGCCGAACGAACTGGCGACGCCCACGTGGGAGACGGCGCCGCCGCTGATCTGGTTCACGGCAACGGCGCCGCATCCCCCCAGGACGATGGCAAAGGCGCCGACAAATTCCGCGCCGCATTTTCGCAACAGATTCATTGCATCTGCCTCCACGAGACGTCGTACACACGGATCCGCGCCCTGATCTGAACCGACCCTACGACAATCCTTCGTCAAGCTCAGGACAAAGCTCATGGACCGACACACGGTGCGGGCTCAAGATATCGAATCCGCAACCCGGAATCCAGAAGGAAATCCCGAGAGACAATAATGGGCCTGGATCGACTGCTGGTCTTTCAGCACCTGGACGTGGAACATCCCGGACTCTTCAGGGAGTTCTTCGCTGAGGACGGGATTCGCTGGGACGCCGTTGAACTGGATGCGGGAGAACCCATCCCGGATCTGGACGCCTATGACGCGCTGTGGGCGATGGGCGGCCCGATGGACGTGTGGGAGGAGGATGCGTACCCCTGGCTGGTGGAGGAGAAGGCCGCCATCCGGTACGCGGTTCTTGAAAGGAAAATGCCCTTCGTGGGCATCTGCCTGGGACATCAGTTGCTGGCCTCGGCGCTGGGCGGACACGTCGGCCCGAACGAGAGCCCGGAGGTGGGGGTAATGGACGTACACCTGACGGCCCCGGGCATGGCCAGCGGATTCTTCACGGGTTTCCCCGAGACGCTGCCCTGCCTGCAGTGGCACAGCTCGACGGTGAAGACCGTTCCCGGTGAATTGGAGGTCCTCGCGTCCTCCGCGTTGTGCGCCGTCCAGGCGTTGAGTTTGGAGGACCACGCGATCACCGCCCAGTTTCACATCGAGATCACAGCGGAGACCATCGCGGAATGGGACGCCGTCCCCGCCTATCACGAGGCGCTGATGGAAACACTCGGCGAAGACACCATGCACGATTTCGAGCGGGCGGTGACCGAACGCCTTGACATCTTCAGAGGCTACGCCAGGGCGTTTTACGAGAACTGGAAGAGACAGGCGTTTGGCTCGAATCCGTAGGCAATTCGGGAGTCCGCACCCGGATTGGACGTGCGAACGTACGCTCTGCCGCTGGCCCGTGAGCAGTCTGCCGACGGCTACGGGATTTCCCAGCTGTAGAGGTGGGAGTCGCTGGTGAAATAGATGCGCCCGTCGAGCCAGTCTCCGCCATTGCTGATACGCACCGGGGATGGAGCGCACATTTCGATGGCGGTCGTACCGCTTTCGATACGGCCGATGCCTTTCTCGAAAAGAACGTAAACGGTATCGTCGGGAGCGGTCACGAAGACACGCGGCCCCTGCTGGTGGGCCGTCAGTCCAAACCTCCGCTCTGTTTCTTCCTGGTGGACGACTTCGCGCGTTTCCGGGCAGAACACGAAAAGACGGGCCCGGTCGACAAAGCCGTATACAAGACCGTCCCGTCCGACGCACAGGTCCGTGTATTCCTGCGCCCCGGGGAAGAGGACCTGGCGCCACTCCAGCTCCATTGTTTCCATATTCAGAATGTAGAGTTCCGCTTCCGTCGCCTTCTGCTCGCCCCCGGTCCCGGGGCTGGTTGTGGTGCCGCCCAGGAGCTTTCTCCCTGGAAGCGCCGCGAGGCTCGCCGTGGCGTGGTCCGGCAACAAGTCGGTGTGTTCCAGCAGGAACCCGGTGCGCTTCTCGCAATTCCAGAAAAGCAGCCCGCCGCCCGTATAGCCATAGCCGGGGGTCCCGGCAACCACCAGCGTCTTGCCGTCGGGATGAGCGAGCAGCTTGTGCGGGCGATGCATCGTGGGCGTACAGGTCCGGTGGAAAAAGGGGTTCGATGCCGGGTTCTCCTTTTCGGTTGTCACCCACGGTTGGAACGGGTCCCACTCCAGGAGCGCGCCGCTGCCGTACCCGCCAACGAAGAACCGGTCGCCCTGGCGGCCCACGGTATTCCACTGGCCGAAACTCTCCCGCTCGATCCACGCGTCGGTTTCCGGACGATAGCTGAACGTTCGCCTCGGGAAGAACGTGCCGCCGCAGATGGTACCGTCCGGCGCCGCGGCGACGCCCATGATGTGCGCGCCTTCGCTGGTGTAATCGAACGACACGTCGGGCGAGCGGTTGCCATCGGGATCCTGAACGGACAACACGCGGTCCACGAGGCAGCATTTCAGAAGTTCGCTCCCGTCCGGAAAATGCGGATGGACGTGTCCGGCATCTCCCGCGATATATCGCTTTTCGCGCCGTTCCCGCCGGGGTACGGTCTTGCGTTCGCCCAGATAGAGTTCGTACCATGTCTCCGCATCCGGGTTGTCGCCGGGCCATGGGGTTCCGGTTGGCGGCAGGGCGTAGACCTTGCCATTGAGGTCCCTGTAGACAGATGCGCTTCCCCGCGACCGCTCGTTCTCCGCGAGGATGGGCGTTGCCGTTTCGGTCTTCCGGTCGAATGCGATGACCTGGCACAGGGTCGTCCCGATGCCGAAGTAGACCCAGCCGGCGTCGTCTATGGCGAGGGTTGTTGGATACTGGCGCCAGTTCTGCCTGTACAGGTGTCCGTAGTCCCTGAATTCACCGTTCTTCGGATCGTACGAGGCGAGCCCGCTCTGGGGATAGGTTGAGGACCAGATCACGCCCGTGTCGTCTTCGGTCAGTCCCATCGCCATGCGCGGCGCCGTCTGGTGGCAGAACGTGTAGTCCATTGCGTTCACGTCGAACTCCACGAACCAGCCGTTGAAGTGCGTGTAGAAGCGGTTTCGGCTGGAAAGGAGCGACGCGTAGGGGCAATCGCCGCCGGGCGGAAAAGGTACCGGAAATTCCCGGCTCTCGCCGGTGGCAGCGTCGATAACCAGCAGTGCGTACCCGCCGCGATGGTCGAACAGCCAGACCAGGACGACGTTCCGGCCGTCTTCGGCGGCAGCCGCAACAGTGCCTCTCGCGTGGCTGCTCCGGGTGGCGGGGCCGTGATGGCGGAAGTGATCCGCGAGTTTCCGTGTGGTTCTCATGCCTCTGCCTCTCGTTCATTATCGGGAACGGACCTTGTTCCAGTGAATTGCTGGCCTTCGGCCGGAATCCGCAGGTGGGCTGCAACGGTATCATGCGCGCGGCGAAAACGAATGTCAATCAAAATGAGGAAGTCCGGCGCCCGGAGCGGACGCCCGGACAAACACACGGTCGAATTCAGGAATATCGAAAGGGAGGTTTTCCGATGGATATGGGCCTGAAGGACAAGGTAGCGATCGTCGGGGGCGCAAGCCGCGGCCTGGGGAAGGGGTGCGCGATGGCGCTGGCCCGTGAGGGCGCGCGCGTCGCCGTCTGCGCGAGGAACGCGGGTCGGCTGGAAGCGGCCGCCGTGGAGATTCGCGCCGTTACGGGAACGGACGTGCTCACGGTCGCGGGCGATCTCTCCACCGAGGAGACCGTCGATCGACTGACGAGCGAAACCGTGGAGGCGTATGGGGGTATCGATATCCTCGTGAACAACTCCGGAGGCCCGGCCGCGATGCCATTCGCGGAAGTAACGGAAGCCATGTGGCGGGAATATACGGACCTGATCCTGAACTACGTACTCCGGATGTGCGGGCGCGTTGTTCCGTTGATGCAGGCGAGGGGCGGCGGCAGGATCATCAATCTTTGCGCGTTCGCGGTCAAACAACCGGCAGGGAACACGGTTTCGAACGTGCTTCGGACCGCGGTTGCGGCCGCTGCGAAGACCCTTGCCAATGAGTATGCGCGCGATCGGATAATGGTGAACAACGTATGTACGGGATTTATCGATACGGAACTGCTACGGGAGGAATTCGAGGAGGCCGCAAGGGCGAACGGGACTTCGGTCCAGGAAGAGATGCGGCCGCTGGCGGACGAAATACCGCTGGGCCGGCTGGGGACCGTGGAGGAACTGTCGGATACCGTTGTGTTCCTGGCATCAAACCGTTCGAGCTATATCACCGGCACGTCGCTGCAGGTGGACGGGGGATACGTCCGGTCGCTTCTGTAGCCGGACGCCTCGCGAATCAGCCGGGAATACCGATTTGCCTACGGGAATGCCGTCAGAAACCTGGACGCCGGCAGGACACGGACGCCCGTATTGCGGTCCAAATAGTCTGCTGTTTCGGAAAGTGCAACGACGTATTTCTGTCTGACGTCCAGGAGATCGGCAAAACGAACGAGGTGCCCGTGGTTTCGGGGTGCGGTCAGCTTGCACTCAACCAGGAACCACGGTTTGTCATTCCACAGAATCACAAAGTCCACTTCACGTTTTTCACGGTCTCGCAACAAACGCAGTTCCGCATTGATCCCTTCCGCGTCTCGAAGGAAATGGCAGAATTTCAGGAGGTGGGAGGCCACGAGATTCTCGAATCTGGCGCCTTCGTCGGCAACCTCGGACCAGTCCCACAGATAGTATTTGGCCGCTTTTTTCACGGCCCGTTCGATACGACGGTGATATGGAGCGACGGGGAAGACGTAGTAGTTCCGGCACAGCAGGTCCACCCAGGTCCGAACCGTGTGCGGGCTGACTTCCAGGTCTTCGGAAATTGCATTTAACGAGAGCGGCGACCCGACGCGTTTCGGCATCATCGCACCCAGAAGTTCGATCTGTGAGAGCGACCTGACGACGGTCGTGTCCCGAATGTCTTCTCTGAAAACACGTTCGAAACGTTCCTGAAGCCAGCGGCGGTGTGTGCGCGACCGTCCCGAGAGGCACGGCTCGGGGAAACCTCCGTATGCCATCAAATGACGGACGTTGTCCGGACGGGCGTTTCCGAATGTCAATTCAACGGGTTCAGCTGGATCGTTTTCCTTCCGACCGCCTTCAAGTTCGGAAGCGGTAAACGGGTGGAGCCGGTACAGGTGGTATCGTCCAAGGAGTGAGTCACCGCCTCGACGGTACGTGTCCAGCCTCGAACTCCCGGTTACGATGATCCGTTCGTTGTTCCGTCTCGTGTCCCAGATGCCCTTGATCAGTCCTTTCCAGCGATCGTATTTGTGAAGTTCGTCGAAGATGAGAATCTGACTGTCGGGATCCCATTCCTGCCGCAGAATCCGTTCTCTATGGGTTCGATTGTCCCAGTTCAGGTAAACGCTGTTTGAATAGCGCCTCGCCAGCAGCGTAGCGAGCGTTGTCTTCCCCACCTGGCGAGGCCCCGCGACGAAGACCATCCTGTTGTTCAGATCGCCGGCCACAGCGGTCTCGAGGTATCTGGATCTCGTCTCAGCCATATGACAAATTTGCACCATACTGCAAAAATGTCAAGACAATTTTGCAGTTGACCGCAAAATTATCAGCGCCTTGATGCTGGGAATTCGCCGTAGAATTGCCGGTTCAGACTATACAGCAGGACTCCAACGCAGAATGCCTGCATGTCAATTCATGCTGATGGTTGCATACGGAAGGGCGCAGAATCCCCCCACCGCATCAGCCGTCGCCGAGATCTGTGTTCGACCGTTCGACAGCCCTTCGACCCTTCGACAATCCTTCGGCAGGCTCGCTTCGACAGGCTCAGCACAAGCAGGACAACGGCTCAGAAACCGCTGGCTCAATGCGGTGCCGGCATTTCAGGAGAGTAGCGATTCAATCGTCGCCTGTTTCAGGCGCGACGTCCCGCCGGTCGGCCGGCTGCCGGCGGAACAGCGAGGCGACACCGTGCCTGATGTCTTCCAGGATGGCATAGGTGACGGGAACGAGAATCAGGATGACGGCCGTACCGAAGATGACACCGAATCCCAGAGAGGTCGCCATGGGGATGAGCAGCTGCGCCTGCAGGCTTTTTTCGAACAGCAGCGGGGTGAGGCCCGCGAACGTGGTAAGGGACGTCAGAAGGATGGGCCGGAACCGCGCCATTCCGGACTCCCGGATGGCCTCCTGCAGGCCCTTGCCCTCCTTGCGCCGGCGGTTGATGAAGTCCACCATCACCAGGCTGTCGTTGATGACCACGCCGGATAGCGCGACCAGCCCGAAGACCGACAGAATGGTGAGGTTGAGGCCCATGATGATATGCCCGAGCACGGCGCCGACGAATCCGAAGGGGATCACGGCCATGATAATGAGTGGCTGAAGATAGGAACGGAAGGGAATCGCGAGCAGGCCGAAGATCACGAAGAGGGCCATGCCGAAGCTCCTCGACAGGCCTTCCATGGTTTCCTGCTGCTCT
Source organism: Candidatus Latescibacterota bacterium (assembly GCA_965116875.1). Lineage (GTDB taxonomy): Bacteria > Latescibacterota > UBA2968 > UBA2968 > JAAXHE01. The sequence continues at coordinate 3,756,618 of OZ220733.1, read as the reverse complement.
CTCTGTTCGCCTTCGAGGCTGAACCGGACGCGCGGGTGGTCGGAACCGATTGCCGGCAGCACGTTGGCGGTGACGTCCGCCAGGACCTCGTTGGCATTGGCCCTGCCCTCATCCACGTCCGCGGTGACGCTCACGATGCGCTGCCGGTCGGTGCGCCGGATGGCGGCGAATCCCCGCCCCGGTTCCGTCCGAGCGGCAACGGAAAAGGGCACTTCCACGCCCTCCGGGGTGCGTAATCGCATGGTCTCGAGGTTGTTCATCGACCGACGCTCGCTTTCGGGATAGCGGACCATCACCCGAACGTCGTCCCTTCCCCGCTGGATCCGCTGCGCTTCCTCGCCGTAGAACGCCTGTCTGACCTGTCGCGCCAGGTCGGACATGGTCAGGCCCAGCAGGCGCGCTTCCTCGGTAAGGGCAAGTTTCACTTCCTTCTTGCCGGGCCGAAACGAGTCTGCGATGTCCAGGACACCCGGGTACTCGGCAAGCCTGGCCTTGAGTTTTTCTGCGGCGGACCGGAGTTCGCCGTAATCCGGACCGGTAAGCTGGATGTTGATCGGTTCTCCCACGGAAAAGAGCGAAGAGGCGAAGTTCAGTTCCGTTGCATCGGGAATGGGTCCGGCGAGTTCTCGCCAGCGTCTGGCGATTTCAATGCTGCTGATGCTCCGTTCCTCGGCCGGCGTGAGCTCGATGTTGACCTCGCCGAGGTGGGCCCCGGAGTACGAAGCGTTTCGTCCGCGGTTCTCACGCTGGGCCGCCCGAAGGGGCTGGTCCCCCACCAGCGCGAGCATATGCGTGAAGATTTTTTCGTCTGTCTCCGATTCCAGTTCCCGCTGTAACCGGATCGCGGTCGATTCCAGATGGCGTACGACCCGGGCGGTTGCCTCGGCCGGCGTGCCCTGAGGCATGGTCAGGATCGCCGCCACGTTGTCGGCCGGGACCTGGGGAAGAAACACGAAGCCGATCCAGCCTCCGAGAATGAGTCCCGCCGTAAGGGTCAGCGCGGCCACCCCCACCGATGCGCTCAGGTACCGCCACGCCAGGCATTTTTCCAGAAACGGACGGTAGAACTCGTTAATAATCCATTCCAGGCGGGATGAAAACCCGTCTCGAAACCGTCGCAGCAGCCCGCCGATGCGGCTGGTCGTCTTCTTTCTGGCGCGCAGTTTGGCGTGCGCCAGATGGGCGGGAAGGATGAACAGCGATTCAATCAGCGAAAAAATCAGCGTCAGAATGACGATCTCCGGGATCAACCTCATGATCTTGCCAGAGGTGCCGGGGACCATCAGCAGGGGCGAAAACGCGGCGATGGACGTCAAAATCGCAAAGGTGACGGGTACGGCAACTTCCTGGGCGCCCGCGATGGCGCCGCGCAGGCCCCGCTCGCCCCGCTGGAACCGCCGGTAGATATTTTCGCCGACGACGATAGCGTCGTCGACGACGATGCCGAGTACCACGATGAACGCAAACAGTGAGATCAGGTTGATGGAGGCGCCGACGGTGGGCATCATCGCGATGGCGCCCAGGAAGGAGATGGGGATCCCAAGTGCAATCCAGAACGCCAGGCGCAGCCTCAGGAACAGCGCCAGGATCACGAGGACGAGGATGAAACCCCCACGGCCGTTCTTCAGCATCAGGTTGAGCCGGCCCTCGAGAATCCTTGAGAAATCCGAGTAGACGGTAAGCGAAATGCCCTCGGGCATACGGGACTCCGCCGACTGGATGTACTCCTTGACTTTACGGGAGATGTCGAGCGCGTCCTGTTCGCCCACACGGAAGACCTGCACCATCACACCCGGTTCCTGGTCGAATCGACCCGAAATATCCGCGTCGGCGAATCCGTCCACGACCGTGGCCACGTCCCCGACGGTGAGCGCGGCGCCGTCCGGCCGGGTACGCAAAACGATATTCTCAAAGGCCGTGCCCCGGTACGCCTGCCCTTTTGTCCGGAGCAGGATCTCGCCTCCTTCCGTCTTGATGGCGCCGCCGGGCAGGTCGAGCGAGGAACGGCGAACCGCCCTAACGACTTCGTCGAACGTGAGGTTGAATCGCCGGAGCGCGGCTTCCGAGACTTCGATGGAAACCTCGTATGGGCGCGCGCCGCTCAATTCCGCCTGGGTAATTCCCGGAATTGCGGTAATCTCGTCCCGTACCTGTTCGCCCAGATATTTCAGGGTGGTCTCGTCGGCTTCGCCCGACACGGCCACGTTAATCACCTGGCGACGCAGGACCACTTCCTGGACGACCGGCTGTTCCGTCTCGTCGGGAAACGTGTCAATTGCGTCGACGGCTGACTTGACGTCTTCCAGAACCCTGCGCGCGTCGGTACCGGGCACGAGCTCGATATTCACGCTGCCCCGGTTTTCGGATGCCGTCGAGCGGATGCGCTTGATGCCTTCGATACTCTGAACGGCCTCTTCGATGCGTACGCACACGCCCTCTTCCACCTCCTCGGGCGCCGCCCCGCGATAGACGACGGAAACCGAGACGACGTCTGCGGAGAACTCCGGAAAAATCTCCAGTTCGATGGCGCCGATGGTGATGAGACCGCCGGCCAGGATAACGACCATGAGCAGATTGGCGGCGACGCTGTTTTCGGCGAACCAGGCGATTGCGCGATTCATCCGGCACCTCCGTCAGAACGTGACGCGGCCTCGTCCCCCGGGGTGAGAATGCGTACCTGCATGCCATCCACGACGGCGTCCAGGGTGGATATGCAGACCCGCTCGCCTCCATTGAGGCCGGATCGGATGAGAGCGTTCTCTGCCTCGAGCCTCAACAGATCGACGCCACGAAAACGCAGCCGGTTGTCCTGGTCGACAACCAGGACCTGGTCGGCGCCCCTCAAGGCCGATCGGGGTACGACCGCGATGTCCTTTGCGACCCGACCGAGGATTTCAACCTCCACAAACAGCCCGGCGAAGAGCGGGGCGCGGGCCGGGTCGTCGCCCTTGTCGTATGGCGCGTCAACGCGAGCGACCAGATTGACCATCCGCGTACGGGCGTCGATCTCCCCTTCGATACGCACGATTTCGCCCTCCCACGTGTGCGGGGCCCCGGCGAAGACCGCATGGACCAGCGCTTTCGGGCGGGAGGCCGGAGCGAGTTCGCTGCGGGCGTTGTAGACCAGGTCCAGATAGGCGAGTTGCTCGTGCGGCACGGGCAGGCGGATCTCGGCGTAGTCCACGGCGTAGATGCGGGCGACGGGCGCACCGGGATTTACGTACTGTCCCAGGTCCACGATCTTGGACAGCACGCGCCCTTCGTACGGCGCGCGGATGCGGGTCCGGTCGAGCGCGAGCCGGGCCTGTTCCCGGGATGCCCGCGCAGCCTGCAGGGCGGCCCGGGCGTCTTCCAGCTGGGGTTTTCTGAGCGCCAGGTCCGTGGCCTCGCCATTGCCCAGTCGCTGCCATTCCTGACGGGCGAGTTCGGCTTCTTCCTCCTCACGCGCCAGCCGCACCCTCGCCTGCGCGACCACCGCCCTTGCCCGGTCGACCGCGAGTTCGTAGTCGCGCGGATCGATGGCGAGCAATACGTCGCCGGCCTTGAAGAAACCGCCGTTCGCGAAGGCCGGAGAGACCGAGATGATCTGTCCGGCTACCTGTGAAACAAGGCTGGTTTTCGTACGCGGCGCAACCGTGCCCTGGGCGTTAACCGTCAGCCGGACATTTCTGATTTCGACCGGCATCGCCCGCACCAGCGGAGCCGGTACTTGCGGCGGCGCCACCACGACTTCGGACCTTGTGCTGATGAGGACGTACGCGCAAAGCGCCCCGAATGCAATCACCGCGACGGGGAGCAACGCCTTTGGATGCCGCCGGATCCAGCCGGTCCGGCGCGTTCTGTCCGGATTCCTGCTCTTCAACGGTCTGATGCTCATGATCTACAGTCCTTCCTTTTGCGTTGCAGACATTGTCGCAGCCGCCCTTCGGGGGCCCGGGAAGCCCCCGCCCAGGGCGAGGTGCAGGTTGACCCGGTTCTCCAGGCGCTGCCGGCGTACGGCGATGAGCTGGCTTTCGGACGCGTAGGCCCCGCGCTGGGCGTCCAGCATCGTGTTCAGGTCCACTAGCCCGCCGGCGTACCGGTCTTCCGCGAGGCGCCGCGCCGCGAGCGCCTGTTCGGTTGCGGTTTCAAGCGCCGCCTGTCGTCTGGCCAGAAGCGTTTCCGCCGCCAGCGCGGTCTCGACTTCGGCAAAGGCCGAAAGGACGCTTTGAACGTATGCGGAGACGGCCTGTTCGGACTGTGAAGCGGCCAACTGGATGCCGCCGCGAATCCGTCCTCCCTGGAACAGGGGTTGCAGGATGTTGCCGGCCAGGTTCCACACGCTGAAGTCGCCGTCGAGAAGGTCCTTCAGGTCTCTGGTGCTGGTGCCGGCGGATCCAGTGAGGCTGATGCGGGGATACAGCGCCCGCCTGGCCTGCGTATACCGGGCGTTGGACGCCGCCAACCTTCGTTCCGCCGCCATCAGGTCCGGCCTGCGGGACACCAGGTCCGCGGGAAGGCCGGCAGGAATCGCTTCCGGAAGTACTGGCAGGTCCATGCCGGGGGTGAGCGCGGCGGCGGGATACCGGCCCAGAAGGACTTCGAGCTGGCGCCGGGTTGCGTCCAGAATGAGCAGGCGCTGCTGGAGGACGGCCTCGGCGCCCGCCTGGTCTGAGAGCGCGCGCCGCAGATCCAGTGCGGGTCTCAACCCCCGCCTGTATCGTTCCCGTACGATTTCGCTTGACGTTCTGAGGTTCCCTACCGTGGCTTCCGAAAGTTCAACCTGCCTTCTGGCTTCCACGGCGGCGAACCAGGTCTTGGCGGTTTGTCCCGCCAGCGAGAGCCGCGCGCCCCGGTGATCCGCGCGCGCGGCCTGGGCATCGGCCAGAGCCGCGGACGCGCCGGCGCCCAGACGGTTCCAGAGATCGAGTTCCCAGGATACGTCCAGGGAGAGTCCGAAGCTGCTCGACGTCGACGTCAGAACGCCATTTCCGGAACCCGGGATGGGCAGGCCTATGAAATTCTGTTTGCGCCGGGACGCTCCGACACGGACTCCGGCATCGGGATACAGAGGCGCGCCGGCGATTCGGGCGCGCGCCGCGGCGGCGCGCACCCTTGCGGCGGAGGCCTGAAGGTTGTGATTGCGCGCCAGCGCTTCAACGACCAGGCCCGTAAGGCTTTCGTCTTTGAAAGAACGCCACCAGAGCGTGTCCGCGGGAACGGCGCCTGCCTGGCCCGCCGACCAGTCCGCCGGAACGGTTACGTCGACGTCCGGAGGTTTCACCTGCGGCGCCGCGGCGCAGGCCGCAAGAAGCAGTGCGAGTATGGGGAGAACCGGTCTCAAGTTATGTCTCCGTTTGGGGCGGCGGCTCGGAGGCCTGCCGCGAGGAACGCGACCAGGCGTTTGATATTGTTTTCAATGTCGGAAGGATCGCAGAGGCCGCCGGTCCGCCGCGGGATGATGTGCCTCCCCATCAGCGGCATGCTGATGCTGCCGACCATGAAGAAAAACCTCCAGAGCAGATCGGTCCGCGACAGATGGGGCAGACCGCGGGCAAGCGCGGAGGTAAATCGTTGAAAGACCTCGGTGAACTGTTCCGTAATATTGTACCCGAGGTCTCCAGGCTCGGAATAGAGCCTTCCGATGAGCAGCATGAAATTTTCGCCGCCGCCCGCGGGGTCGTACGCCAGGCGCATCGCGGGCGCGACGAAGGCCGTAACGATAGCTTCGACGGAGGGCGCCCCTGCCGCGGCCATTTCTTCCGCATCGAGAAGGCGGCACCTCTCCCGATTCAAAGGCGCCAGCCTCCGGGCGAAAACCGCTTCGACAAGCGCTTCTTTCGAGCCGAAGTGGTAGTGGACCGAGGCCAGATTCGCGGACGCCCCGGAGGTTATGGCGCGCAGGGACGTGGCAGCGATTCCATGTTCGGAGAACAGTTGCTCGGCAGCGTCGAGCAGGCGGTCGTGCGTATCGGACTGGCTCATGAAAATCACACAACGAGTCATCGGTTTCAAACAAACGTATGTTTTAAACGAACGTTTAAATTTATCGAACCTCAAGGCGCATGTCAAGAAGAATCTTGTATTCCAATGAACATTGTGACCCGCTACGATCCTGCCTCCCCCGGACCGGGATATTCGTTTCGATCCGGCACGTGTACCGAACCGTACATCGAGAAAATATTAATTTTTTAATTGACAATACACGAAACTTACATACATTTTTATTAAGGAATTAATCGTGCGGACCACCTGCGCACGCATGGGAACCGCGACTTTGCCGTTTCTGTTGCGTGTGCATCGAAATCACCTTCCGCCGGCGGCACGAAACTTCGTGATTCAACTGTAAAGGAGTTCAGTACATGGCAAGGCCGAAGTCACCCACCCTTACGGAAGCGGAACTCAGGCTGATGGACGTGCTCTGGAAAAAGGAGACCGCCACCGTGAGCGACGTTGTCGCCGCCTTACCCGGGAACGAACCGCTGGCCTACAGCACGGTGTTGACTACGCTGAGAATTCTCGAACGGAAAGGCTACGTGTCCCACGAGAAAGAGGGCCGGGCTTACGTCTACCAGCCCATTGTGGGACGCGAGGACGCCAGAAGAAGCGTGGTCCGCTACATGATGAGCCGTTTTTTCAATAATTCGCCCGAAGCGCTGGTGCTGAACATTCTCGAGAACGAACCGGTCGACGGGGACGTTCTCAGACGCCTGAAACAGATGGTGGATGAAGGCAGTTAGACCTTACAGTAAGACTTCTACGCAAGATGCTTTTCTCGGCTTCATCGCCCATCCACTGGCCATAGCCAGGAGAGAGTAGAGAGGAGTGAGGAGTGAGAGACCCCCCAATTTCGCCTCTCTCTTTTCTCACTTCTCTCCGCTCTCTCCTCTGTTCCTGCGACGCATGATCAATAGGGAACTGTTTATGTTGGCGGCCTATGAGATTTTCGATGCGGTTTCCCGTGTGGCGATGTCCTCCGCGCTTGATGGCATCTGGAAGGGCATGGTCGTCGCACTTGCCGTCGTGTGTCTGCTGAACCTGGCCCGGTGGCTGAACGCCCGGACCAGGTACGTGATCTGGACTGCCGCGCTGATGGTGGTATTCGCGCTGCCCTGGTCCGGGATCTGGAGTCCGCCTGATCGTGCGGCCGCCGCGCGGATGTGGCTCGAAGCTGTGGAAACGGACGATCGCGAGAGACTCGATTCTCGGACGCCGGGGGACGCGGGGGCCTCTGAATTCTCCCCGGGCGCCGATCCGCCGGAGTACAGGGACAGCTCGCGGCCCACGTCCGCGCCGGAACAGCCGGGGAGTTGGCCGGCGGCCGTCTTCGCGGTCTGGATGCTGGTCTCGTCGGCGCTTTCAGCCAGGCTCTTTCTGGGTTTTCGGCTCCTCCGCCGCCTCAAACGGAGCGCAAGACCCCTTCCCGCCCGATATCAGGACAGATTGCGACGTCTGATCCGCTCCTGCGAGACCCGGCGCTGGGTGCGCCTGTGCAGTTCGACGCAGGTGGAATCTCCCGCGGCGACGGGTCTTTTCAGACCCGTGATTCTGGTCCCCGAATCCATGCTGGAACGGCTGACGGAGACAGAATTCGATCAGGTGGTCCTGCACGAACTGGCGCACCTGCACCGGCTGGACGACTGGTCTCGGCTGTTTCAGGCGATTGCCGGCTGCATTCTGTTCTTCCATCCCGCCGTCTGGTGGATTGCTCGACAGATGGACCTGGAGCGCGAGATCGCGTGCGACGATATGGTGGTCGGCATTACCGGTGGCGCCAGAGGGTACGCGGCCTGCCTCACGCGCCTGACGGAGATGATGGCGGCGCCGGCCGGTTCGACAGTGGGCATCGGCGCTGCAGGAGACCGGAAGCAGGTTATCCGTCGGGTCTCACGGTTGCTGAACGGCAGGCGCGGCGCCGAACACCGCCTCTCCCGCTCGGGTCTGCTGCTGGCTTCGGGCCTGATTCTGGCGGTGCTGATGCAATGCGGACGCATGGGCCCCGCGGTTGAGATTCCGGGCCGTTCCGAAGCATACATGAAGCTGGCGGGATTCAGGGACCGGCTGCTCGCGCATCTGAGCCTGGACAGACTGCCTCCCGGTTCCGGACGGGATGATCTGGTCACGGTCATTGCGGATTCCCTGGACGCCCGGACGTTTCGAAAACCTTTCCTGGAAGTCATGGAGAGGGAAATCCTGACGCCGAGGAAGGAGCGCCTGTACCATGTCGCGTTTGTTCGCGCGGGAGACTTTCGGGCGTTGCGCCGCAGGAATATCGTGATCGCCGCGCCGATGGACGGCGCCCACGACGCGGCGGAGCTGGTACGCTCCCTCGTGCCTCAGGGACACCGGGACGCGATGCGGAACGGAGCGGACGCTTTCGTCATCCGGCGGGACGTCTGGGCCGAAGATCAGGTCGTGGTTCTGGTTACGGGTGAGGACCGCAACACGCTGAGGGACAATATGATGACAGAAGCCGATCGGATCTACGGCGCAATTGACGGGATGCGCGATGAACAGGTTTCCGAGCGTCTCTTTCGTTTTGGAGAAAGAGAGGCGCTCGCGTCGGAACTGGCGGACCGCTTCGGATGGCGTTTGCGAATACCGTTCGGATTCAATTTGATCGATACCCACGCCGATAGCGGATTCGTCGTGTTCACGCGAACCCACGCCCGCGTGACACAGTGGATGTTTGTGTACCACGAGGAAGGCGTCAGGCCGGACCGGCTGACAGAGGCATGGTGCATCATGAAGCGAAATGAGATTGCCGCCCGTTTCTTTGAGAAGGACGTCGTCGACCCGACGGGCATGAAGGTAAGTCAGCGGGCGTTGGGGAGCAGGCTGGCCGTGTATCTGGAAGGACTTTGGCAGAACGATTTATCGTGGAAGGGCGGGCCCTTCAGAAGCTACGTGCTGGTCGACGAACGGAGGGACCGGCTTTATTTTCTGGACGTTGGGGTATACGGCCCGAACCGGAGAAAGGAAACCTTCCTTCGCCAGTTGGACGTTTTCGCCCGGACGTTCGAAACAGGGCCGTTCCACGACGACCGGCTCGCCGCGGCCGGTCCCGGCATCGCTGACTGACATCCGCACGGACCGGGGATATCCGGCCGTTTTTTTGACTGGAAATATTAATCAATTAATTTTACAGGCGCCTGATTTCCGGCCGATGCGCTTTGCCGCAAACTGCGGCATAAACGACTGGTGGAGAATCAAGCTGTCAGGGTCCGACTGCATCCTGAAAGGAGGCCGACGATGTTGCGTTACAAGCATCCCGAAGCTGATCTAAAGCTGGCATATCCGAAGGTCATGGCGCGGAGTGTCTGTATCTCCGCCGTTTTTCTCCTCGTACTCGCGGTGATGTTTCCCTCTTTCGAGATGGACACACCGGCGCGGGTACTCCAAACCGAGGTGATCATTGTCGAGCAGATTCCCGATACCCGGCAACCGAACCGTCCTGAGCCCGAACGGCCCAAAGTGCCGATCGAAACGGACAGCGACGACGTTCCCGAAGACCTGACCATCGAGTCGACGGAACTGGACCTGAACCGCGTACCCGTGGATCTGCCGTCTCCCGTTCGCCGCAAGACCGCGCCCGTTGAGGAGGAAGTCCTGGACTTCTGGAGTGTTGAGAAGAAACCCGCGCTTGCCCGTTTCACGATGCCGGTCTACCCTGAATTGGCGCGGAAGGCCGGGCTGGAGGGGGTCGTTTTCGTATCGTTCACGGTAAGCGCAGAAGGAAGCGTCAGACAGGTCCGTGCCGTGCGAGGACCGGAGATATTCAGGGGGGCGGCGATCGAGGCGGTTTCGCAGTTCGTATTCGAGCCGGCCGTGCAGAACGACCGCGCGGTCGCGGTGAAGATGTCGATGCCCATCCGGTTTCGCCTGGACGATTGAGCGTTACCGCGGATCTACAGGTCGCTCGGATCCACCGTGAGGAATTCCATGTGCTCCTTGTTGACGGAATAGGCGACGATCAACCGGTTCTGCTCGACCAGCGCGCTGGGATACTGGTGGCCGTGCGCTTTGAGCGCGCCGGGAAACGCAATGGCAGCGGGTTCGTTGATCAGAAAGTACTGTCGCTCGAACTTCATGCCGTCCGTCGAAATGGAAATCATCAGCGGCACCCGGTTCAACAGGTCGGCAATCGCGTTGTTAATGAGGAAATAACGCCCGTCGGCGAGGCGTCCCGCGCTGACGCGAGACTTCGAGTCCGGAATATTCGAGAGCATGGGCGGCGTCCAGCTTCCGCCTCCGTCCTCGCTGACCGCCACGCGCAGCCTCATCTCGTCCGTCTCGTTCCGGTGAAACATGAAAATTGCGCCCGCTTCCGTTTCGTACCACGATGCCTCACCGTACGGAAACCGTCCCGAATCCATCCCACGCGAACCGTCGAAAGGGATCTCCACGATCTCCGGAGGATCCAGAGGATTCTCTCCAGGCCAGAGAAACACGATCGGGTGTCCTCGCCGTGACCCTGCGCACAGAAGCCTCCCCTCCCGCGTCAGCCGCGGCGCTTCGTACCAGAAGCAGTCCTCGGCGACGTCACGCTCCGTCCAGCTTTCGCCGTCACCGGAAACGAAGAGACCGACGTGGCAGGTTATCCTGCGTTCGTCTCCGGCGCTCATCCCGGGCCTGCGGGCCGCCCCGCCGCCGGTTTTCGTCTGCACGAATACGATGAGACGCTCGTCGTAGCCCATTATTCCGCCTGTATTCCGCCACATCCTTCCAGACGCGTCGCCGGGCGCCACGCAGGCGGGGGGCGACCAGTTGGCGAGGTCCACGCTCCTGGAAATCAGCGTCTGCTGGCCCGGCGCTTCTTCGTCCACGCGTCCGTTGGAGAAGACGTACCAATATTCACCACGCCAACTGCAGATGCCGGCCTGATGATTGTAGGTCCCGAACGCCCGCGAACCCGTCGCCACGCGAACTCGCCGGACCGGTACCTGGTCGAACCAGGCCGGCCAATCCTTTCCGTCGGGCCGTGTGCAGCCCGCCTTCCTGAACTGCGACGTTACAAGGTTGTCCCTCACCCTCTGCCTGAGTTCGGGCGTGAGCATGGAGATTCGCGTTTCCGTGTAGATATCCGGAACGGGCATGATCGGGTTCCTCTTGTTCGCTTGCGATCCCAGCTTTGTATGTGGGCACTCAGTCCACGACGTTGACGACGACCTCCACTTCGTCTACCGTGATCTCGCTGGATTCGGCGCTGTTTTTCGCAACCAGCCGGATACCCAGGATATTGTCGCCGAAGGTTCCGGGCGGAGACGTCAGACGTACGTGGAGTTCCGTGTATGGCGCCAGCGGACGACCCTCCCACGCCGGTCGACCTTGCGGATGCCAGATCGACCTGATCGCGCCGGTCGGGATCTCCCGATCGTTAAGCGTTACCGCGATTTCATTCTCGGGTCTCATACCGATGGCTCTGAAAATCAGCCAGGCGCCCGGGGGTTTGCCGGCGCGGTTGAAAATGCCCGCGTATACCCCTCGCTCGTTCAGCGGCATATCCGCTCCTGCCGGCAGGCGCTCGCAGATCCGAAATGGAAATTCCGCGCTCGGACCACACGCCCTCACAGTTGCACGACGATGCGGGATGATGATGCTGCGGTAGCCCTTCGGGTGAAGTTCGTGCGCCCAGAGCGGGAGGAAGAGATAGTGCCTGTCTCCCCTGGCTACCGCCTCCGGGTCCTTCAGAATGTTAAAGTATTCCAGGGCCCGGGGGTACATGTCCGCCGGACCGGGATAGCTCCTGCTGCGGAGTTGGCCCCACATATAGACATCGTAGTTGTGCGTGGAAACCCCGTCGGCGCCGGATTCGTAGAAGTTTCGGACGGCGGCGCGATAGTTGTCCAGCGACATGATCGCACAGTTTCCCGGCACGTCGGCCTGGATGGCGGGATAAAGGAAACAGTTGTCGGTGCCGCGGACGATTCGGGCGAATTCCTCGACCTTCATGTTGAAATCGGTGTAGTGGTAGTCGGTGGGCGCAACGTAGTCGACAAGCCCTTCCCCGACCCACGTGGGAAGGTCGAACCCGAAATGCCGGCATTCATCCAGCGTCGTAGGCACCCTGACACCCATAAGGAGACGTCGGCCCCTCCTTTCGCCGTTCCCGTCGAGCATCGCCCGCAGGCGCCGAATGAAGTCGGACATCACCGGATGCCGGTTGCGGGCTTCGGAGGGCGGAAAACAGTACCCATGGCGGACAAAGTTGAGTTCGATTCCGTCCACGTCGAATCGACAGGGGACCTCCTCGATGATTGAGAAGACCCAGTCCCGTACTTCGGACAGCGAGTAGTCAACGCCGTGACCCAGGTCCTTCAGGATCCACTGGGGATGCGCCTCGAAAAAAGGCTTGTTGACGCCGTGGCGATCGTTCATCCGGAAGCCAGCGAGCAGCTCGATGCCCTGATTGCAGGCTTCATCGACGAAAATGTCCAGGGGCATCACGCCGCGGTCCATCATCGCGTCGAATCGGCCGAACGCGGGCACACCCCAGTTCGGGCATCTGCGGCTGCGGTAGTAGGCGATGAGGCCGTCGAAATACACTTCCGGAACATAGGCGTCGGCGCCTCCGGCGGCAATATTGCGTATCCACGCCCGGAGCTGATCGGGTTCGGCGGGATCGCCGAAGAGAAAGGTACCGGTCCCGAAATGCGAACCCATATCGCTGGTGTGAATGAGACGCCGGCTTCCCCTCGGAACGCCCCAATGGATGCCAGAAGCCCGCGGCCGGTCCGTCGACGTTACCTGTGCCATGGCGGATCTAACCCTTGTGATCTGGATTGAGCGTTAAGCGGGCCAGCATGGAGTCCCAATTTGACTTTCTTCCATAACACGCTTATAGTCAATGTGTTATTCTCGTTTTTGGATGCCGGTGCGGTTGTCGGTATGGGTATCGAACAGTCCTGGATTATGCGGGGGTCGGTACGTATGGGACGCAGTCTCCCCGTTTGTCTGAATCAGCTGCAACTGCGTTTTTCCGATACACGGCAGGGATCGGATGAGCCGGCGATCCCGGTCCGGTGCGAACGCTGCGGCATCCCGGTTCAGGTCCCCCGGTGGATGATGCGTCGAAAGGTGAGGCTCCACTTCTGCGGCAAGGCCTGCCTCGAGGCGTGGGCAACCGTCCTTCCGGACGCCGGAAAGCGGCTGGTATTGAGCGGCCGCCCACAATTCAGGGGCGGGAACTGGAAGGTGCAGGCCGCGCTGGCGAGAGAACGGGACGGATTCCGCTGTCGGAATTGCGGAGTCACAGAGGAAAAGCTTGGACGGCAACTGGACGTGCATCACAAGATACCGGTCCGGCTGTTCGCATCGGCAGCGGCGGCAAACCGTCCCGACAATCTGATCTCCGTCTGCCGGCCGTGCCACAAACGGATGGAAGACAGGACGGCGGACGAACTTCCGCTCTTCCGCGACGTGAGACATCCCGGCCAGCGGCGGGATCGAGGATGAGGCTTCGATGCCGGAAAATGGGCGTTAAAGTGCGTTCTTCTCTCCGAAAAGGCGTTCACAGATCTTGCCGGCGCGTTCCTGGTAGCCGTCGGGAACAAAGACGTACAGTTTCCATAGCCGTTCGTACTGGTCCTCCACCGCCTTGACGTCGAACGGCGGGCTGTCGAGGGGCTCGTTGAGCCGTTGTACGCCGGTCTTCGTTTTCGTGAAGACCCTGGCTTCCTTGATGGAGGAAATATCCGGGCAGTACAGGATGACCTGATCCGGCTCGACGACGATAGCGTCTGCGATTTCGCGTTCCACCCGCTGTCTGGATTCGACGGATCTGGTGTACGAGGCGATTAACTCATCCCTGGCGCGCCTGCCGATTTCTCCGGTGGACAGCACGTACGCCCGCTTCAGCAGACTGCGGTAGACCACCCCCCGAACCAGGCGTTCGATACGCTCGTCCTTTCGAGCAACGAGAGACCGGAGAAGCGCGCCGTCGGTAAGACTCAGAATGTCCTCCTCGCGAAGGCCCAGTTCCACGGCCAGTTCCACGGCCTTGGCAATCATGGCGCCGGACGCGACTTTCGCATGGTGATAATAGACGCGTTCGGTGAGGAAATATCGCAGGCGGAGCAGATGAAGCAGTTCTGTCCGGGTGCTGAGTTTTTCGAGGTTGATCGCGAGCTTGTTGTCCGCAACGACGAAGGTACTCAGAATCCGGTCGTCGTAATCGTGCTTCAGGCCCGCGAAATAGGCGTCACGGCGGAGGTAGTCGAGCAGGTCCGCGTCGACCGTGCTGCTCACGATCTGCCGCATCCAGGGCGGATCGAAACCGCGCTCGGTCAGGAGGGCGACCACCTGCTCTCTCTGACCGGATGCGTCGAGTGCGCCCGCCAACTGGTCCTGCGAGAGCGCGCGTCGCATCCGTTCCGCCGAATCGTGGCGCGGAAACAGCTTGCGTTCATCTTCGAAGGTGTGACCGAACGGGAGATGAGATACGTCGTGGACGAGTGCCGCCAGAACCACCGTCGTTTCCTGATCGGGACTCACGACGGTCCCGGAGTCTCTGAGGACGCCGACGATGTGCCTCGCCATTGCGGCGGTGCCCAGGGAGTGTTCGAAGCGGGTATGCGTACACCCCGGGTAAACGAGATGGGCCGTGCCCGTCTGCCGGATGCCCCGCAGCCGCTGGAACTGGCGGGTATCCACCAGCCGGCGCTCCACTTCGCCAAACCGGACGTCGCCGTGGATCGGATCTCGAATGATCATTTATTGTAGCCCCAATAGTCGAGCGCAGCCTTCCCCGACACCCTGCCCGGGAGCCGTCCAAAGGTAACCAATCGGTCGACGCGGGGCAATGCAAACGCACCATGCGCAACGGGCCGCCGGTGAAGAAGCCGGGCAGCCCGTTTGTCTGTTTTGCCGCTCAAAACAGTTGCTCAGAAGTAGACTTTCAGACCGGCGAAGAGGCGATCGATTTCCGTCGTATTGCCGTCGGAGAAGATAAAGTCCCGTTTGTAGTTCAGGCCCAGGCGTATCCGGTCATTGATAATGATGTCGATGCCCGCGCCGGGCGCAAGGCCGAAGTTGCTTTCGCCATCCTCGGGCCTGTAGAGTCCCGCCTGTGTGGAGAAATAGTATACGAACGGATCGGCGTTGTAGTCCAGGCGTGAACCCAGGCTGTAAATGGACAGCTTTTCGTCTGAAAGATACGCATAGCCGCCTTCGATCGCCAGCCAGCCGTCCCTCTCGTAACCCAGATTCAGTCCGTATAGAAGTCCGGTGCGGTTCCCGTCCGGGTTCCTGTCGAATATCCCGGAGCCAAATGCGGGGCTGACGTAGAATCGGCCTTCCGGACCGCCGAACGGGTAACCGCCGCGGCCCAGTTCGCTACCCTCGGGACCGTCGGTCCGGCCAGGCTCTCCGGCGTTCAGCGGCAGGCAGGCCAGCGCGCCGCAGATGGTGAAGATCAGGGTGAGGCTTGCGGTTTTCATGGCGAATCTCCTCTTGTATTTGACTGGGGTACGATGCGGTCCGCCTTCGGATCAGATTCCGATATGGCGCTTTTTGTAAGCTTTCCGGATCTCCTTCTCGTCCGTCCAGGCGATTTCCGACGTGAGCAGATTGGTCAACTGGAAGGTCGCCTTGTAGTAGATCAGTTTGTTCTTTCCGACCTGCTGCACGTTTGCCGTGAGGGTGCCGGTCAGCAGATACTCCGCGCCCGTCTGGCTGCCCGGACCCTTGGCCTGCTCCGGGTTCACGTATCCGGACTGCTGGTACTCGTACTCCTCGGCGATGTCCCGGCGGTTCACCACGTCCGCAAAGCGAAACGTGCCGCTCTGGAGGAGTTGGGTTCGGACCTTGTTGGAAAGCATCGTCATATCGATATGTTCCGCTGTACGGTTGCGCATTTTTCCAATCATCACAACCGGAACGCCGTTGCTTCCGGCGATGTTGCTGCCGGCCATGGACTGGATCATTTTCTTCGCGATGAGTTGCATGTCGTTTTCACTGAACCGGTCATCCAGCAACGCAATCGTGCCGGGGTCTTCGTACGAGCCCTTTGTGAAGGCTCTGGGTCCCGCGCAGCCGGCGGCGAACGCGAGGACGACGGCGAGTGTGATGCAGATTCCTGGTCTCATGGCGATTCTCCTCCTGGTAAGATGGTTCGTAAGGCGACCTGGCGATGCCGTTGCTCAAGGACAGGCGGCGTGTGGTTCAATTCCATTCGCACTGGAAGTGTGCGCCCGCCATGTGCCACTTGTAGGGCAGCAGGACGTCACGGCGATAACGCACCTGCAGGCGGCAGTCCTGCATGGTCGAACTCACCGGATAATCGAATGAGATCTCCCGGATGCCGGCCCGGTCGGCTTCGGGGACGTCGGATGACTGGAAGATATCCGGTCTGGTCGAAGTGAAGACCTGCATTGTCTTTGCACCGTACGTCTTCAACGGCACGCGGTCGGAGAACGTGATGCGGCGCACCTGCTTCGGGAGGAGGGGATCGGTGAGATCCACGCGCTCGTCCCTGCGCCAGCTCCCCGCCAGTACAGCGCCCAGGTCCGCCGTGAAGATGCGTTCGGCCGGTCCGTCCGGAATGATGACGTACAGATATCGTCTGCGAGCCTCCCGCGACTGGCCTGAGAATTCAAGCTGGATGGAGAGGGTCAGCGCCCGGTTGGGAGGTAGCGCATGCAGCGAGATCGCCTGAATGACCTTCTGCGAGACACCGGCCTTCTTGAGATCGATCAGTGCGGCGGCTGACGCGTCTCCGGCAAACCGGCGTTCCTGCACCATCCGGCGGATCGCCTCGTCATCAAAATCGTTCCGGCTGAGATTGACAACGTCTTCCAGGGTGAGGGGCAGCTGGTCGGAGCGTTCGTAGACGGGCGGAAGGTTCTTTCCGTCCCAGGTCACGATGTTGACAACGGCGCCACGCGTCGGTACGTCGGCGGCCCATCCCGTCTGGCTCCACCCCGCAAGGGCCAGGGCCAGGCAGATCCCGATCTGTTGCTTCATGGTGTTCCTCCTTTCGGTTGCGGTGGCTATTTGTACGTCCGGTGGTTCACGAAGGTCCGGGTCCCAGGTCGGATACGTACATCCGAAATGGTTCCGGTTTCGATGACGCGCCCCCGGCTGTCGAGGGATTCCAGCGTAAGGGTGTGTGTGCCGGCGGGGAGTGTGAGCCTGCCGATCTGCACGTTGTGCGGCAGCGAGACCCAGCTCCGGGTATCGGCCGCCTCTATTGCGGCAGAGAACAGATTGACGATGAAGCCGAGGACTCTGCTCTTCTCTTTCGCCTTGACCGAAACCGAATATTTAATCAGCCCCCGTGCGACCGTTCGCGCGAGGATCGCCGGCTGTTTGTCCTGAAACGTCTGCCACGCGATAGCCGACAGGTCTTCAGCCAAAGTGGTGGTGGTCTGACGTCCGGCTACGGTGACCCGTACGGTCTGTGTGCGCGGCGCGACGTCCTCATACGCGGGCAGAACCACGCGCAACCAGTGTTTGACTTTCGATTCACCCGCATAGTGCGGTTTGAAATGCCGGTACGCGATTTTTCGGGAGGCACGTTCCAGGCGGTCCTTCTTACCGTTGAAGTCATCGCCCTCGTAGATCGGCAGGCTGATTTCCTCCTCCACCTTGTGTGGCACGAAACCGATTTCCGAGAAGACGATGAGCTCGCCGCCCCCGGCTGGGCGCCGACCGCGGTTGACGACTGCCTTCCCGGGCGAATCGACAAAGTCGAGGGCCTGCTCGACGCGCCCGAGGTCTTTTCTGAGGGCATCGGGCGCCTCGAGGCCGAAGGCTTCGCGATAGGTCTCATATGCATCCAGTGCGTTCCGATACGACACGTATGCGTCGTTGAGTTCGCCGGTCGCTTCGTAGATCAGACCGGTTATATAGTGAATAAAGGCGTCGTTCCTGTATGTGGCGTCGTAATCGGCCCGGGCGGCGTATCGGTCCAGTTTCAGGTTGGCCTTGCGGCACTCCACCAGGGCCTCTTCCGGTTCGTCCAGATACCAGTAGTTCAGCGCCCGGTAATAGTTGATGAACGCGAGTTCGAACTCCTCGCCTCGATACGCCCGTACCTGTTCGTTCGTGATCAGCGAAGCCGCCTCGCGGGATAATGACCTCGTAAAGAGCCGGTCCGAGAGCCGTTCGGCGGTCTCGAAAAAACGGTTGGAGGCGTGATATTCGCCTCTGTAGTGCGCAATAAGACCGTTCTCCATGAGGTAGAGCAGGCGGGCGGGGCCTTTCCGGGCCTCACCAAGGGTCTGCAACGCCGTTTCGTAGTGCCCGCCGGCGAGGCTGCTTCTGAACGTGACGGCGTTGTGGGTGTAGGTGGCGCAACCGGTGGAGAAGACGCACAGAAGCAGGCCGGATTGCAATTTGAGCAGGTTCTTCATGGATCCTCCGCGGACCCTGATTGTATCGAGTTCCCGCGAGTGGTGATGAGGCTTTTTTCGTTGCCGCTGCCGAAGACATATGCAATCAGCGTGCCAATAACGTAAATCATTTATAATCAATTATCTATAAATTATCCTCAAGCGGTGAATCTGTCGTGTATCGTCCACACTTGTGAACATGAGCGACATCTGTTGGGAAAAAGGAAGAAGGAAAAAGGAAGGGAAAGGCAAGGGAGAAGGAAGAAGGAAGGCGACCATTAGCTGTCAGCGATCAGCCTTCAGCTATCAGTTAAAAACGAAAAGCAAAAGGCGTCCTGACAGGACGCCTTGAGGTACGCGCTTGGAGCTTTGAAGGTACGAATCTATCGACGCTGGCGATACAGGGTGGGATCTATAGATGCCGCCATGGCCCCTTCATCGAGGCGATTGCCGAGAAAGGCATTGACACGGGCGGCCTCCCGGGCGGGATCCGCCAGAATCTGCCGATGTTCCGCATAGAGGGACCGAAAGCCCGGGCGCCCTGACAGCCATGCTTCCGTCCCCTGGAGATGCCTTCGAAAAACCCGGGCGATCTCCGCGTTTTCCGCCCCGCCGCCGGGCTGCACGCCCCGCCGGACCAGCATACGGTCCTGTGAGGCGAGAACTTCCTCCAGGGCCCGGCGAACGAAGATGATTCTGTATTCAAAGGCATCCGGAAGGTACTTCAGCAGTTCGGAGATAATCTTGACGGCCTTGCCCCTGGCTTCGGGTAGCCAACTCCGGTCCGACTTCAGCGCCTTGACCTTCTCGAATTCAAAATAGCCCTTGAGATTGTCTTCGTCAGCGGTTCTCAGCCCGTCCGTCAGCACGGGCAAGCCGCCCGCCTCGAGCATCTGCATCATCATCGAGGTGCCCGATCGGGGCAGGCCGGAGACGACGACTATCGTTTCGGGATCGACCATGTTGCCCTTGCGCCCATGTTGCGCGGACTGAAAACGCGGATTTAAGGGGACCTCAGAGGTAGCCCAGGGACTCGAGCCGGTCTTCCATCAGCTTCTTTTCTTCCGGGGTATAGGCCGGGCGGGATCCCCTTTCCTCTTCCGGTGCGCCGGCGGATTCCCGGATTCCGGATGCCTCGAGGAGGCGACTGTAATCATCGATGT
Source organism: Candidatus Latescibacterota bacterium (assembly GCA_965116875.1). GTDB lineage: Bacteria > Latescibacterota > UBA2968 > UBA2968 > JAAXHE01. The sequence continues at coordinate 3,737,144 of OZ220733.1, read as the reverse complement.
CCAGTAGAACGCCGACCCGGTTGCCGGCCTGGTCCACCACGAACCGCGGCTCGGTCATTTCTCTTCCCCATTGAAAGGAGGATTGTGATTGGAATGATCGGGATTGGCGAAGTGGATTCAGTCCGGCTGAGGAACATGGGCGGTTTCGCCGGATTCATTGTAATTTGCCGCGCCCGAGGATGTCCCAGACGGCTTCCACCCGGTTGTTGCGAATGCCGTGGATCTCATTGTGCAGAAAAACCGTCATGTCGCTGTAACCGGAGATGAGTTCGATTTTGTCCCCGATCTTCAACGGGTGATCGGGATTCTTCAGCTCCAGATGACCGTGTTCCGCAGACAGGCCGACAACGTCAATGCCTTCCCTGTCCTTCGCCCAGGGCAGACCGAACTGCGACGACGTGGTTTTTCGACCGGCGTCGATAAAGGCCCGGTCGGGCGCGGGGCGGCTCACCACCGTGGCAAGAACGGAGAGGGCGTGTTCCAGCCCCCGTACCCCCATCGACGTGGCGTAGAGGGTGTCCATCATGATCCCGCCGCCGGCCTGAATCTCGGTGAGGCCCGGGCAGTCCGGCGTGAACGCCAGCGTTCCGGTACCGCCCGCGCTGACGATCGGACACTCGATACCCGACGCCTCGATGCGCTCGCGGGAACCCGCGAGGAGGGCGACTGCTGAGGCGCAGGCGGCTTCTTTCTCCGGATCGGGCAGGTCCATCGCCTGACCCTCGTACCCCATCAGACCGGAGAATACCACACCCGGCGCGGCATCGGCCTGCTGAGCCAGCTCCAGGGCAGGCTTACCCGCCGCAACCCCGCATCGCGCCATCCCGATGTCCAGTTCGACCAGGACGCGCACCTGCACGCCAGCGGCCTGAGCGGCTTCCGAAATCATGCTGAGGTGTACGGGATGATCGACGGCGACCATGACGTCCGCATGCCGCTGCAGGTGGGCCAGACGGGCCATCTTTCTCTCGCCCACGACCTGATTGGCAACCAGGATGTCCCTGATTCCCGATGCGGCCATGACTTCCGCTTCACCGAGTTTCGCGCACGTAATGCCTATAGCGCCGGCGTCGAGCAGTTTGTGCGCGATGGCAGGTGTCTTGTTGCCCTTGGTATGCGGACGCCATTGGACGCCGCAGGCTTTGCATCGGGCTGCAATCCGGGCGATGTTGTTTTCCAGCAGGTCCAGATCCAGCATCAGCGCCGGCGTATCCAGATCCCATTTCTCAAATCCGACGGGCGAGTAGCTCATTCGCAGTACCTGTAAACGTGCGGTTATTTTCTTTTCGCGATCGCGGCGAGCGAGTCACCGGTTACTCTGACCGTGTGGGTATCGACACGCTCGACGCCGGGGCCGGAGGCCTTGGACGCGGCGCTGGATTCGGCCCTGTATTCCGTTTCAAACGTGTAGGGACCCGAAATTCGATAGGGCGCGATATCCCCGATGCGACCCATTGCCTTTTTCGCGCCTTCGCGGATGAGGTCCCGTGCCTTTGCGGGAGAAAGTGTAAGCGCCGCGGTACGGCTGAGCCCCTCCTTGACGACAACGCCTTCGATATTCTCCACGTATGCCCGCGCTTCGTCCACGGCGGCCCGGTCGCCGCTGATGAACGCCGTGGGAACGCCGGCCTCCCCGGCGCTGGCGATGTTGAACCCGATCTCCCCGATGAGTTCCCCGTTCAGCCAGCAGTTTGAAATTGCGCGAGAACTCCAGCTGTGGCACAGCACCCCCGCGGGCGTATTCTCCATCGCGTGGTGACCATACAGAAACATGGCGTCAAAGTCAATGCCGAGGTCCCACGCGGAAATCAGCGGACGGCCGAACATCACCCTGGCTTCATAGTGAATCATTTCAATGTTGATGCCGCCGCTGCCGTGTCCGTCGAGGACGATGACCTGGTCCGCCCCGCCTTCCAGAGCGCCGTCGACAAGCGCGTTTATTTCCAGGGTGGACAGGTTTTTCGCCTGGTCGTTGTATCGCGTGTTGTCATAGGTCTGCGTATGAAAGTCGACAACGCCCGCGGCGCCTTCGAGGTCGCACAGTACCATGATATTCATGGGAAACTCTCTCGGGTGTCAATTTTCGAAAGCCGACGGCGCGTACAGCCGACCCGCGCGGACGGTGGAAACCACTTCAAGCTTCTGTTCGGCCGGACGGGTCCGTCCGCGGGTATCGGTGAAAACGAAGCTGCCCGCCTTGAGATCGAGAATGGTCAGGTCGGCATTCGCATCGGCCCGGAGCGTACCGATTTCGCCGAGCACACCCATGGCGCGTGCGGGAGCCGCCGTCACCTTCTCGAGGGCCTGATCCAGCGAGAGGCCAAGGAAGAGGAACTTGGAGACGGTGGTGACAAGGTCGTACACAGGCCCGTCCAGATTATAGGCGTGGAGGTCGCTGGAAATGGTGTCCGGCGGGAATCCCTGGGACATCGCGGCCTCGGCAACGTCGAACACGAAGCTGCCCTGACCATGGCCCACGTCGAACAGAATGCCGTCTTCGGAGGCTTTGCGCGCCGAAAGACGGACCACGCCCGATTCGTCCAGAATACCGGTGTCGCTCTGGTGAAAGCAGTGGGTGACGATATCTCCCGGTCGCAGTTCGGCGATCATTTCATCGAACGGGAGGGGGCTGGCGTTGGGATGTACCATCAGCGGGAGCCCGGTGGCGTCGCGTATCTCGCACACGCGCTTCAGGCATTCTCTGCCGTTCTCCCCCACCAGACCCTTCGACATCCGGATCTTGACGCCGACGATGTCATCCCTGTGCGCCTCACACATCCGTACGGCGCGGTCCACGTTCGCGAACCGGAGATCGGTCAACTCACCGATTCCCGGCGACAACAGGCCCTGGGACGAGACGTGGAGGAAGGCCTTGATGCGGGTCGCGCTGGCGTCGATCACGTACTTCTTGAATCCTGGAAACGTGTCCGCGCCCGCCGAACCCGTGTCGTAGACGGTCGTCACGCCCCTGGCCAGACACGTGGGGTCCGGCGCCACGCCGTAGTGGGATACCCCCCACCAGACGTGGACGTGCAGATCGATCAGTCCGGGCGCCACCAGGTAGCCGGCGGCGTCGATCACGGTCTGCGCCGTCTCTTCGTAGATCTCATTGTCCAGCGCGGCGATGCGCCCGCCCGCTATGGCCACGTCCCGTACCGCGTGCAGACCCTGCGCCGGATCGATAACCGTGCCGCCCTTGATGAGCATGTCGTATGGTGCGGACAGGGGTTCCTCGACGTTGAAATTGAGAAGGGTTCCGCGGGCGGCAGGATGGGCCGGAAAATAACGAAAAAGCCGTACCGCGGCAAACGAAAAGGGGCAACCCGACGGGCGCCCCTTCGACATGCGGAATCCTTCCGATTCTATGCCAGATTCGAATTGCTGCGTCCCCATTCGGACAGCGGCGGCAGTATGCCCTCCGCGATGATTTCGTCCCGCAATCCGACGAGGTGCGCGTAGGAATCCCTCAACGCCTGCAGGTCCTCCTCCGTTCCCTGGGGCATGCTGCCGGTTACGCCGTCTGACGACAGGGTGGCGGGCATCGCCATCATGATTCTGCTGAATTCCCCGTTGTTGACGTAAGCGCCGCAGGGCCAGTCGTAGGGCTCGCCGAACAGCCCCCGCAACATGAAGACGCTCTGCTGCGCGGGTGACTGGAAGGAGGAGCGCCCTCGCAACTGGATGATCCGGGCGCCGCCGCCGGTCACGTGGGCCTGGATGCCGCTCCACGCTTCTGCTGTCAGGCCGATGCCGTTTGCGGTTTTCCCCGCCAGTATATCCGTGAGTGGAATACCGTCCACTGCTGTGCCGCCCTTGAATACGGCCATCGACTCGCCATGACCTCCGTACGTCTTGCATCCCGTCACGCGGTCCTGCCGGATCCTGAAGTGCTGGGCCAGCGCCGTTTGCAGCCGGGTGCTGTCCAGGGCGGCCAGCGTGGACACGCGGCCGGCCGGAAGCCCGGAGTGCACCAGCGTGGTGAGCCCTGTGATGTCGGCGGGGTTGAAGATGATAATGACGAATTTGCAGTTGGGACAATACCGTTTGATGTCGAGGCCGAGCTGTTTCGCGATCAGGCCGTTATCCCGCGTGAGGTCTTCGCGCGTCATCCCTTCCTTTCTGGGCGCGCCGCCCGAACTGATCACATAGCTGGCGTCGGAGAGCGCTTCGGCGATGTCTGCGGTCCAACAGACGTTCGCACCCGGGAATCCGCAGTGATAGATTTCCTCAGCGGCGCCTTCCAGGCCCGGTTCGAACGGGTCGTACATGGATACCCTGCCGGCGGTTCCCGAGGCCAGCAGGGTCTGGGCGAGATTTGAGCCAATGGCTCCCGCCGCGCCCAGAACGGCTACTTTTTCGTCCGTCAGATACATCCGTATTTCTCCCCGGGGTCCCCTGATTCACTCACCGGCCTGGTCTTGCAGACTCGTACTCATATTATAGGCCTCTTCGGCTTTCTTTGCGCTTTCCGATGCCGCGTCGTCCAGGCCTCCATCAGATTGTTCCTTCGAAAGCAGGGCCCACGACCGGGACAGCGCCTGCCAGCCCTTCACACTGGTGGGTCGGAGGCTCACGACCATATTGAGGGCTTCTATGGAGTCCTTGAGTTTGTCCTGTTTTTCGTAGATTCTGCCCAGCCGGAACCACGCGTCCGCGTCCTGCGGGTTGGCCTGGACACTCTTCAGGAACAGGTTGACGGCCTCATCGACCCTCCCCAGGTTCCTGTAGCACTCCGCGAGATTGAACAGGTTATCCACGTCCTCCGGCTTCTGAGCGGCCACCCTTTCGAGGAGTCCGGCCGCCGCCTCGTAATTGCCTCCCAACAACTGCATCTGACCGGCCATCTCGAGAACGCCGAGATTGTCGGGTTCGATGGCCAGGGCTTTCTCCGCGGATTCGAGGGCGGCCGCGGTGTCACCCGCAAACTGCTGGGCGCGGGCGAGGTCGTTCAGAAAGCCGGCGTTGTCAGGAGCCAGTTGATGGGCTCTGGTGAAGCACTGCATCGCTTCTTCGTAATTCTTGAGATTCATATACGCCCGGCCCAGGTTGACAAACGACGATGCTTCCGTGCTGTCCAGCTCGACCGCCTTTTCGTAGGCGTCGATACCGGCCTGCGCCTGGCCCATGTTCAGGTACGCCACCCCCAGCGCCTGATAGCTCATGGGCTTCTCCGGCGAAAGCGCGATGGCTTTCTGAAGCGATTCGATGGCCGCGCCGTAGTCTTCGGCGCCGATCGCCCGGACGGCGTTATTGTAGTTCCTGCTCCACCACATGTCCAGGTAGGGCTGGATTTTCTTGGCATATTTCCTCTTGCCCTTTTTGGTTGCAAGGACCCATTCGAATTCCTTCCTCATTTCATCCTGCAGGTTTTTCTCGGAGTAGATTTCGCCGAGCATGAAGTGGGCCTCTACGTCCTCCGGGTCGCCCTCGATGACGATCAGCAACTGGGCCAGGGCCTTGTCGAACAGGCGCTGGCTGATGTAGAGGTGGGCGGACCGCTTGGCGATTTTGGCGTCGCCTTTGGTGATCCTCTTTTTCGAGGCGGACGCCTGCCCGGCGCCGAGACTGGCCAACAGAAGAAGCGCGAGCACGAAAATGCCCGCGTGGCGTAGGAATCGAATTACAGGGTTCAAAGCCTTTCCCCTTTCTCTATTGCAACGAATCGTGAGGGCCACGAACCGCGGCTCATTCCGCATCCAGGGAGGAGCGCGCCGGAAATGAAACCGTTTCTCCGGCCCGGTCCGCGGATCGGTGCAATATAGGCGGCCGGCATATTTCTGTCAAGATCAAACACGCGGAATCCCGGCTTCGGGGATTCCGGACGCCGGTTTCACCCTTCACGCCCGCGTGACCGCGCACCGGCGGCACTTTCGCGGGCTATGCGTCCCTGTCTGAAATCAGCTCGCCGCTCACGGCCCAGTGGTCCCGCGAGACTTCCTCGATGACCACCATCGTGCCACCCGGTTTTGCGCCGCAGATGTCCTCCAGGGCGTCTGTGATGGCCTTGACCAGTTCGCGCTTCTGATCGCTCGTGCGGCCGTCGAGCATTTTAACGTTGACAAAGGGCATGCCGGAGTCCTTTCTGAAAACGAAGAGCCGTGAATTGCAGGGCCTGGAACTACGCCTGTGTCTCGTCGATGACAATAAGCGTCTTTATGGATTCGCCGGCCTCGGCCACGGTCTGAAAACCGGCGGCGGTTTCTTCCAGCGGAAAGCGGTGAGTGACGAGTTTTTTTGCGTTCACCACGCCGAGGCCTACGATGTCGAGCGCCTCCAAAGTGTCCGGCGGACCGCATGAATAGCTGGTTGTCAGCGTGATGTCCCTGGAATACAGATCGTAAGTATCCACAGGCAGGGTCCGGCCCGGTTCGTCAGGCGTGAACAGGAGTACGGTCCCCCCCACGCCCACTGCCGAGAATCCCGCCTCCATCGCCGAGCGCGTGCCCGGCCCGACCACAACCACGTCGGCCAGGCCGCCCCCGGTGGCGGCGGCAACGGATTCGGCCAGCGTCTCCCGCGAAACGTCGACGCTCCTGTCGGCCCCGAGTTCCCGCGCTTTCTCCAGCCGGTAGGGAACCTTGTCGGCCGCGATCACGGGTGACGCGCCGTAGTGCCTGGCGACCAACGCAAGAATCTGACCCATTATGCCCATACCGATGATGAGGACGCGGTCTCCGGGTTTCATGCGGGCGCGGCGTTTCAGCGCCTGGACCGCACAGGCCGTCGGTTCCACGAAGGCGCCGTCTTCAAGGGAAAGCGCGGCCGGAAGTTTGAGGGTGTCCGTGGAAAGGTTGAGGCCGGGAACACGCACGAATTCGGCGAGGCCACCCGGGTCCAGGGCGGAAGCCTTCCACGTGGGGCACATTGAAAAATGCCCCCGGCGGCACAAACGGCAGCGCATGCAGGGGGCATGATGATGAACGAAAACACGATCGCCCGTTGAGAAACCGGAGGTTTCGGAACCGACGTCGACAATGGTCCCGGCGGGTTCGTGCCCGAGGACGATCGGCGCCTTGCGGCGGACGTACCACGGCAGGGTATCGCTCGTGCAGATGCCGCAGACCGCCATTTTGACGAGGGCGTCTTCGGGCCCGATTGCGGGGATCGGTTCTTCATCGATGCGGATGTCGCCGTAGTCGTACAGGCGGGCCACGCGCATCATCCGGCTTTTTCCGGGCTGGGTTCGGAGGGAACGACCGCGAATTTGACGTCGTTGCCCTTTTTCAGAAGAAGCTCGAAGACGTGTTTCAGATCGGACAGGGAATAGGTGCCGGAAATCAGGCCGTTGAGGTGGATCTTTCTGTCGACCAGCATCTGGTAGGCCTTCTTTACGGCGCTGCGGCTGTAGTGAAACACGCCTTTCAGGGTAATCTGATCGTAGTGTAACCGGGCGGTGTCGAAGGTGGCGACGGTGCCCTTCGGAAGGCCGCCGAACAGGACGATCGTGCCGCCCTTGGCGACCAGGTCCGGCGTACTCTCCCAGACGGCGAGCTGGCCGGTGCATTCGATCACCAGGTCCGCGCCGATGCCGCCCGTCAGTTCCTTCACGCGGTCGATTGCGTTTTCCTCTTCCACGTCTATGATTTCGTCCGCGCCGAGCGTCGTGGCGAGTTTGAGACGGTATTCGCGCCTGCCCGCGACAATCACGCGGCTGGCGCCGAAGGCGTGTACGACGGCCGTGTGCATCAATCCGATGGCGCCCGCACCGATGATGAGCACGGTAGCGTCCGGCCCCATTAGTACCTGGTCCATGCCGTAGACCACGCACGCGAGCGGCTCCAGCATGGCGGCCTCTTCGTAGGAGAGATCGGCAGGCTTCTTGAACATGTTGTTCTGGACGACGTGCGCGGGCACACGGACGTACTCCGCGAAAGCGCCGAAAACCATTTCATCGATCGCGTACGGGCAGAGGTTTTCCCGTGACTTCCGGCAGTCCACGCACTCGCCGCACGGCGCTGTAGGCGCGGTCATTACCTGGTCGCCCGACTTGAATCTGGTCACGCCTTCGCCGACCTCATAGATATCGCCGGAGAACTCATGCCCCAGCGGCGTTGGCGTGGGTATTTTGGGGTGGCCGCGGCGGAACGTCTTCAGTTCGGTGCCGCACGTCAGCGCCGACCGCACCCTGACAACCACTTCGCCGGGACCGGCGCTGGGGATATCCACGTCTCGCAGTTCCAGACGTCCGGGTTCAAGTAGAAGCGATGAAAGCATTGTCCTCGCTCCTCGTCAATAGGTGACGCATCAGATACCAATTTGCTCTATATAGAAATTTACGGGAATTCGGCCCGGTCTGCAAGGGCTTTTCATTTCAAGAGTCACAAATTGGACACATAGCGCAATGAACGGCAACATGCAGACTGAACGTACCGGGGCGGTTCAACGCGATCGCGGATTCGGACGCAGGCAACTGCGAGGTCACTCCGTGGTCTCGTGATCATTGGGTCAGAAGACAAATATCTCAGGTACGACGGCGTGACCGACCGCCGCCTTGCCGCCGTAGGCCTTGACGTCGAACGCCGAAAGAAATGTCACAGGAACGGCGCCAAGTACCGCATTGTTTTCCAGGTCGAGGATCGTGAGTTGAAGCACGCCGGTAAACGGGTCGGCGACGATGACATATGCAGAATTGTCGTCACGGGAAACCCCGAAATTCACTGCATCGCCTTGGACCTGGACTTCGCTCGTTAATTTGAAAGTGGTCAAATCTACAGTCCAGAAATAACCCTCTAACACGAAGCGCGCCTGTTCCCCTGGCGCCAGAAACAACCGCCTTATGGTTGCGTAGAGTTTACTGCCGTCTCTGGACGGCTTGAGGTCCCATACCTTCGTCGTTGAATCCGGTGCAATCTCCAGCGCATTCGCGACCTCTTTGGTCTCAGGGTCGATTGACACGATATGTACCGACGGATCGTCGCCGCCCTGGGTGGTTGCGGTATAGATCCTGTCGCCATCTGGGGACACCACGATCCTACCGCTTCCCCTTCCGTCCAACCGGATACTGTCCACAAGCGCCTGTGCGGAAGCGTCGACTACCGAAAGCCAGTGGCTATTGATATGGCCCACATACAGTTCACCTCCGTCTTGAGATATGGCGATACCGCTGGGAGGCAAGTAAAGTGGAATCAGGCCTACGGATTCGGCATTCTTGAGATCGATGACTTCGACCTGATTGGCAATGTCTTCGGTGATGTAGGCAAGCCGGTGATTCCGGGCAAGCGCAATGCGGGAGCCCCCACGTGTACGTGGCCGGGAATCCGGCGATTCAGGCGGATCTAGAAGCGGCAGACGGTAGTCAATCTCGCTTGACTCTGAGAGTGCGTAGAAGGAATCCTGTCCGACGACGTAGAAACGCCTGTTGAGATACGAGTAGGAAACGCTGCGTGGTTGACTGACGGCGACCGTAAGTTCAGGATCGTAAAAGTTCGTTTCTGCATCGACTACAAAGACTCTGTCTGACCAAAAGTCCACAATATAGATCCGAGCCGGATAGAACGGCTCCTTATCCACGTCCTCGGGAGGCGTGGAGCCGCCGAACTGCCGCGCGAAGAGCACGAAGTCCTGGAAGTCGACTTCTCCGTTGCCGTTCAGGTCCAGCCGGACGTTGAAGTCCGCGTCCTGGGCCGACCTGCCGAAACCACGGGCGAAGATGAGGAAATCCGAGAAGCCGACCTCGCCGTCTTCGTCGAAATCGGCCCCTGACGTCTCCTGTGCCGCTGTACTGCCGCTAAACGCGAAACAGACGCAGAAAAAAACGAGCGCGAGTCTGAGCATAAATATTCCTCCGAAATTACCTTGAATCGTCAATTGTCGGGGACCGCAGATCGAGTTTATACAGAAGAACAAAGTCGAGTCTATGTCGGAGTTCAAGGATGCTTTGGGTCACTGGACGTGAACGGGACCCCTCCCCGCGGCGCCCTGGAAGCAGCGTGACGTGAGACGGAAGAGGGTAGAGGACCACACCCCACCCTACCACCTGGTAAGAAGGAAGACGTTAGACGGGAGAGATTGCCTGCCTTGCGAGGATTCCTTTTATGCCGGAGGCAAGAAGGAATATTGTATCGGGCAAAGATACCTTCTCCCGTCTTTCGTCTTGCGTCTACCCTATTTTTTCACCTCTACCGTCTACCCGCATTCAGGCTCTTTGTGGCCAATTTGCCGGTATCTTTTTTCTAATTTGAGGTTAACTACGCAGGGTAGAGTTCGGACCGGTACCGGCTGGTGTAGAACCGGGTGGCTTTCTCCATGTCCAGGTCCGCAATGAGCAGGTCTTCCTTACCGCACGGGACGTATTGGATGAGATCGCCCTGCGGGTCGATCAGGCTGGTGGCTGAGTTCTGACCTCTCATTGCCTGGTTGACGCTGGCAAAGTAGATATTGTTCTCCCCAGCGCGACACTGCATGGCCTTCTCGTAGAAGGACTCGCCCCACTTCATGGGATTCCGTCCCCCTTCGTCGCTGCCCGTGACCTGGGGCTGGAAGACAACCTGCGCGCCCCGGAGGGCGGGCCACCGCACGGTCTCCGGGTAGCGCCAGCCCTCGTGGCAGATCGTGATTCCGAACGTGACACCCTTTACGTTGAACACCCTTCGCCGCCCGTCCGGCACGTAATTCTCCGACTCCCCGCCCGGGGTGATCTGGTTCTTGGTCTGGTAGCCGAGCACCCGGCCCGCCGGCGAGATGACGAACGCCCTGTTTTCGAGGCCGAGTTCGGATCGCCACTCCATCCCCGCGATGATGGCGACGCCGGTCTCCCGGCAGGCTGCACGGAGGTCCTTTAATGCCCGCTCCATCGCCGGCTGGTCCGGATCCGGCAGATCGAAAGTCGCGCCTCTGAGTCCGGGCAGGTACGTCTCCGGCGTGCAGGCGATATCCACCTTCCGTTCGCGGCACTCGCGGAGGACGGAAACCAGCTTTTCCACACCTTCAGAAACGGAGGGTCGCTGCTTCAGGGCGGCCAGGCATACGCGCAGGGTTTTCGACATCGGGCGAGTCCTTGTCGTTTTGTCATCGTCCTGAAGATCGGGCATTCAGGCAAAACCGGAATCTACAGACCCGTTGCGCCAGAAAGATCTATAGAATGAGGGAAGATGTCAACCCTTCGGAAGCATGGATGTCAGGAGTACCGGCGGCGACAGACCGCTCGCGTACCGAAGGAGGCGGTCTAACGGTCCCTTCTGAACATATCCTTCTGCGAGGAGATAGAGCCGGGACGGCGCGTCCGGTGAAACCTCGGGAAACGTGAGCCCGCGGAGGTCCGGCAGCCCACGCTTGCGTGAAGTGATCAGCGCACGCAACCCGGACGGACCGGCAAGGGTACGGATCGCGGCCCCCCGCCGTTCGAGTCGGCCCGGAACCGCACGGGGATCCGGCTCGTGAAATAGCACCGTATTCAGCGTCCGCAGCACGTGAAAGGCCGGGCGAGGGTTGCACGACGTGTCCAGGAGCCCGTGGGCGGCGTCCAGCGTCCGGTCCAGGTCGATCAGAGGCTCGAAGCAGACTCTGGCGCCAGCGAAACCGGCGGCGGCGAACAGGGCTTCGGCCGCGCAATTGGCGTTCCGCACGTCGTCACAAGACGTGAAAGCCACGGCGAGATCCACGGCGCCGACGTGGCTGAGTGCGCCCGCGTCCACGAGCTCTCGAACCGTATTCCAGGGTTCGCTCTCGTCAACGCGGCACAGGACCCGGTCTACGGCAACGTCCCTTTCCGCCAGAGAGCGGCTCAGCTCCTGCAGTTCGCCGGGAAGGTATCCGATTCGGGTGCGGGGGTGCTGCTTGCCGGGAAGGGTTTCTCCGGGGAGAATGGGTGCAAGCGCGAAACGCGCGGAGGTTTTCCTCCCCGTTTCGGCGAGTTCACGCCCGAGGTCGCGGGATGGCAGGAGGGATCCGGGTAACTGGATTTCCCACGTGTCCACGCATTCCGAATACCGGCGGACGTACTCCGAAAGGTCGGGCGTGCCTGACGCGGGCGCCATCGCCGTGATCCGCAGCCCTTCCTCGCGAAGGAGCCGCAGACGCTCCCGCTGAAACGGGTCGTCAAGATCGACGACCGGGAGTCGGACGGCGGTTGCGCCCAGTTCCAGGCCGGCAAGCAGCGGATAGTCGTTGCGCACGCGCTGCCGGACGACACTCGGGAAGGCGATTGGAATCTCGGTGCGGGTCGCGAGAGGATGCAGCAGGGTCAACCCCAGTGGAGAAGCGGGCAAACCCGGGGAAGTCCGGGTAAGCAGGCGTTTCGGCGCGCTGTGGGTCTCTTCCTCCAGGGTGACCGCGCCTCCGGTCCGGATGAAGTGTACGTCGGTCCGGTCAGGAAAGACGCGAAACAGATAGAAGCCGAGTTTGGGCGCGTCGTCCCTGCCCCGCTCAGGCGGGGAGGGTCCTGTAAACAGATGGCTGAAGCCGGGGCGAACGAAGGAGGTCGACGGGATGTTGTATATTCGAGTCGGTCCGAACGTATTGAGGAACGCGAAGTGGACGTGCGCGGCACAGACGGCTTCCACCCTGTGCCTGCGGACCAGGTCGAGTATCCAGGCCCGATCGGGCTGGCCGATATTATCGTAGTTGCCAACGTGGGGTTCATCCGGGTGTTCCAGGAACAGCGGCAGGTGGAGAAACAGGAAAATGCGTTGCCGCCCGTGGAGCGCCAGATCCCTCTCGAGCCAGTCCTGCTGAGATTTGGATTCCGGCAGATCGGTGTTCAGAATCTGGGAGTTGATCACGATGAAGTGACAGCCCCTGCGGTCGAAGCTGTACCAGGAGGGCCCGAAACCGGACCGGTACCGCTCAAGGGACTCCAACGTGACGGGCCGGGTGGGCATGGTGGGATCGGGCTTGTCGCCCACGTCGTGGTTGCCGGCAACGTGGAAGACTTCCACGCCCAGCCCCGTCAATTGCGTCTTCGCTCTATCCAATGCCTCCGCATGACGCCCCGTTTCAGGGTATTCCTGGACCACGTCGCCCATGTGCACGATGAAGTCAGGACACAGAGATGCCGCAAGCCTGAGGGCTGCATCCGCCCTGGCGGTCTGCCTACGGCGGGACTCGAATTCAAGCGCCCGGTCGCCGGGATCGAGCATGTAGTGCGTATCGCCCAGCACCACAAATTCAAATTCCGCGGGCGCCAGAAGGGATCGATCGGTCATGACTCCCTTTCCTCGCCCTCCGTTTCGGCTGACTCGAGCATTTCCCACTCTTCGATGCGTTCTTCGATCCGGGCCTGGATTCGACGGCGTTCAGCGGATACGGACTCAAGGTGCTCCCAATCCGACGCGCGGTCGTCCATTGCAAGTTGACCGTCCGCGCGTTCGAGTTCCGCCTCGAGGTCCTGAATCTCCTTTTCGACGGCCTCCAGGCGACGCCGGCGCCTGTCCTGCGCCCTGCGGTCCGCGCGGGTGCGTTCGTACGCGGCCTTCCGGGAGGCATTCTTCCGTAACCGTGCACCGGACGGCTCCTCACGAGACGCCCGCCGGCGCTGCCAGGTTTCGTAATTGCCCTCTACAAGCTCCCACTTTCCATTCCCGAGTACGAGCAGCCGGTCCACCAGCAGGTTCAGAAAATAGCGGTCGTGGGAGACGGCGATAAGGGTGCCGTCGTAGGTCGTAAGGGCATCCTCCAAAACGTCGCGGGACGGAATATCCAGGTGATTGGTGGGTTCGTCCAGAACCAGGAGATTGGTTTCGGACCTCATGAGCCTGGCGAGGGCCACCCTGCTCTTCTCGCCTCCGCTGAGGCTGCCGATTCTGCGCTCCGCGTCGTCGCCCGAAAAGAGGAATGCGCCCAGAACGTCGCGAATCTCCCCCGCCGGCGCATCCGGTGTGACCGCCCAGATTTCCTCCTGCAGTGAACGGCCGGGATCGAGTTCTTCCCGGTGCTGGTCGAAATACCCCACCTGGACGTTCGAACCGGTCTTGACGGTCCCGCTGTCTGGCGCGACACGGCCGGCGAGCAGCTTCAGCAGCGTGGATTTTCCCGATCCGTTGGGTCCGATTATGCCCAGACGATCGCCCCGCCGTACAAGCAGGTCCAGATTTCGAAACAGGACCGTCTCTCCATAGGCTTTCGATATCCGCTCGAGTTCCGCGACCCTGTTGCCGCCCCGCGCACCGGCAGTGAATTCCAACCGGAACTCCCTGTCCCGCACTGGACGGTCGAGTCTTTCCAGTTTCTCGAGCGCCTTTCTGCGGCTCTGGGCCTGTTTGGTCTTCTGGCCTGCGATATTGCGTTTGATGAAATCTTCGGTCCTGCGGATGTGTTCCTGCTGGCGCTCAAAGGCTTTGATACGCCTTGCGATGCGCTCCTGTCGTTCGGCGGCATAGAAGCTGTAATTGCCCGCGTACCCGGCAAGGTCTCCGTTCTCGAGTTCGACGATCCGGTCGATGGTACGGTCCAGAAAATACCTGTCGTGGGAGACGACTACGCAGGCGCCATCGAACACGGGCAGGAACCCTTCCAGCCATTCGATGGCCTCGAGGTCCAGGTGATTGGTGGGTTCGTCCAGCAGAAGCAGGTCCGGTTCCCGTACCAGCAGACGCGCGAGGGCGAGGCGGTTCTTCTGTCCACCGCTGAGCAGCGAAACCGGGGTCTCAAAATCCGACCGGACGAAACCCAGCCCGTGCAGGATGGCCTTTGCACGGGCTTCTACCTCGTAGCCGCGGCGGGCTTCATAGCTGTTCTGGAGGCGTCCGTATTCTTCCAGGAGGCCCGGTTGTTCCCGGCTTTCGGCCAGCCGGTCTTCCAGGTCGCCCATCCGCCGCTGCAGGTCCAGCAGATCGGAAAACGCGTCGAGTACGGTGGCCAGAACGACGGAACCTTCCTCCAGTTCGGGATCCTGCGCGAGGTATCCCACGTTCAGATTCCGCCGCTTGTGGATCCGTCCACGGTCCGGTTGCAGGCGCCCGGTCATGAGGTGGAAGAGCGTCGTCTTGCCGCATCCATTGCGCCCGACCAGTCCGATGCGGGCGCCCGCTTCGATCTCCCAGGTCAGACCGTTCAGCACCGTGCTGGCCCCATACGCCTTATGGACGCTTTCGAGTTGTATCAACGGCATCTCTGCTCATCTCTATCGGCTGGCGGTCACGGATGGCGCGGAGGATCTGGCTATCAGGGCTTGAGGCGCCGCGATCCGGCCGCGATACGATCGGACGCGTGCACTGCTGAAGACCGGCTTTGAAGCGGAGATTACGGAACGAAGCGGGCGGGAGACGGTGCGGTTGCGGAACACGCGCGCGGAATGACGTTCAGGCGACTTCAGACCTCTGTTCGATGATCTCAACCTGGTCTTCCGGACTGTAGAAGTAGGCGCCCGGGCGCCAGTCTCCGCCCAGGTCTCCCAGGAGGCGGCGCTGTCTGGGGGTGCATTTCGCCAGAACTTCCGGAGCATGGCCGTTAAAGTCAAAGGTCCGGAAACACTGCTGGCTGTAACAGTAGATGAGGGTCTTCCGGGACCGTCTCGAGAGGTTGGTGGAAACGCCGTGCCACAGCGCATGGGAAAAGACAGCCGCGTCTCCGGCTTTTGCGCAAAGTTGCACGGCGCCCGGCGTCTGCGCCGTTATGGGCGTGTCGCCCTCCGGATACGGTCGCAGGTGGCTGCCCGGAAAAACGGTGAAGTTGCCGCGGTCGGGCTTGCCGACGTCAGTGAGAAAGTACTGTATTTTGATCTGAAGCGGCCAGCTCGTTTCGGTCACGCGGATGTGCCGCAGGGCCTGGCCTCCGTCCGTATGGATGAATCCCTTATAGCCCGGATTGGGTGGTCGCACAACCGCTTCGGCCATGCTCAGCTGGATATACGGGCCCATCAGTTGCAGAATGACGTCGAACACGGCAGGATGGTCCATCAGATGGATAAAGGCGTCGCTGTCCGGCAGGATGTTTCTTCGGTCCAGACCCGATTTGAGGTCTGCGTCAGCCTTGTTGAGGACAAATCGCCTGTGCAGCCGGTCCACCTCACGCCTCAGCTCTCCGGACTCCTCGGCGGAGAGGACACCTTTGAGCAGGATATATCCGTCAATGGCCCACTGTTGTTTCTGCTCACCGGTTAATTTCCCGGACGCCATCACAATGTCTCCCGAAATCGAAGAGGCCTTCGTCCTATCAGCCCGTTGAAAAAGTCCATCCGGGCTGCTATTATGTGTTCAACGAAGCGGCACGCTCCCGTTCCAGTTCGGCGCGAAGCGATTCGGCGGCGCGCCGTGCGGCATCGGCGAAGTCCCGGCCGGAGGAGGCGTAGAGTACGTTCCTTGACGCGTTGACAAGCAGCCCCCCGCCGTTCCCGTCACAGCCGTAGCGGATTACGTCGGCGGGATCGCCCATCTGGGCGCCCACGCCGGGGACCAGGAAAGGAAGTCCCGGCGCGATTCTCCTGACCGTCGCGAGTTCACGAGCGTGAGTTGCGCCGACCACCAGGCCGCACGGACCCGTATCGGACCATTCCACCGCTTTCCTGGCAACATGTTGATAGAATGGACCTTCCTTCGTGGAGAGCCGCTGGAAGTCCGCCGAGCCCGGGTTGGACGTGAGACAGAGCAGGAATGCGCAGCCGTCCGGGTATTCCAGAAAGGGGGCCACCGCGTCCGTGCCCATGAGCGGATTCGCGGTGACCGCGTCCGCGCCCAGCACATCGTATGCCATCTGCGCGTATCGGCGTGCGCTGTTGCCGATGTCGTTGGCTTTGAAGTCGAGTACAACGGGTGTGTCATCCGGAATGGCGCCGAGAACGTCCTCGAGGCTCCTCCACCCGGCCGCGCCCAGCGCGCCGAAAAACGCGAAGTTGGGTTTGTAGGCGCAGACAAGGTCGCTCGTGGCCGAGACGACGTCCTTGAGAAAGGATGACACCGGATCGCCGGTCCCTCTGAGGTGGACGGGCACTCGCTCCGGATCGGGATCCAGGCCCACGCATAGCAGGCTGTTCCGAGCGTTTGCGGCGCGGCGATATTTCTCGAGAAAACTCAACCGTCGCTCCCGTACGGGACTGAAATTCAGGCAAGCGGGCCTGTAAGCCGAGTTCTGTCGTCCGGCGCGAAACGCGCCGGACGGATGGCCATTTATCTGGGACGCCGGTTGCCCGGCGCCTCAACGCAGCCTACCCGAGCGTGATCACGAGACGGGCCGCCTCTCCGCTCCTATTTGGCCTTGCTCCGGATGGGGTTTACCGTGCCGCTCCCGTCTCCGGGAACGCGGTGGGCTCTTACCCCGCCGTTTCACCCTTGCCCGCAACGAAACCGTGGTTTCGCCCGCTGGCGGTCTGTTCTCTGTGGCACTTTCCTTCGGGTTGCCCCGACTGGGAGTTACCCAGCATCCTGCCCTGTGGAGCTCGGACTTTCCTCACCCATACCAGCGGACTGATACGGGCGCGGCCATCCGGCCCGCTTGCCTATATCTCGGCTCGTGAACCGGAGACGGCTCACGATTTGCGTTTCAAACCGTCCTTGATTCCCTGATTCGCGAGGCGGTCCGCGTGCTGGTTCTCCGTCCGCGAGACGTGGCGAATCCGGAATTCCTCAAACGTGTCCGCGAGTTCACGGACGAATGTGTACAGCGGCAACAGTTTCTCGTTCTTGACCTTATATTTGCCGTTCAACTGCCGGACCATCAGTTCGCTGTCCGATATGACGCTGACACGTGTTATGCGATATCTTCGGGCGATTTCCAATCCGTAGATGAGCGCCTTGTATTCCGCGACGTTGTTGGTGGCCTTGCCGATGTATTCCGAATGTTCCGACAGAACCACGCCTTTGAGTTCCAACCGCACGCCGATGCCCGCCGGACCGGGATTGCCCTTCGCCGCGCCGTCTACGTAGACCGTTATCGCTTCGTTATCGGCCACGTCAGGCCTCTTCCCGCCAGACCAGGATCCGGCCGCAGTTTTCGCAGCGGATAATCCGGTCCTGGCGCCTGACTTCCACGCGCCGCTGGGGTGGCAACTGCCTGAAACATCCGCCGCAGGACCCCTTGCCGATCGGCACCACGGCAATGCCGTCCTTTACGACGCGGCGGATGCGGTCGTAGTTGGACAGGACCGGTCTGTCAACCAGTTCTTCCGCAACCGTACGTTCTTCACGCCAGCCGCTGGCCTCCCCGTCCACCAGATCCAGCCGATTCTGCAGTTCCTGAATCTGACCCAGATAATCGGCTTGAAGCGCCTCGTATGCACGCTCCTCTTCCTCCAGCATGGTCTTCAGCTCATCGTGTTGCTCGATTCCCTCGAGGATGATCGTTTCGTTCTCGTCGGCCCGGGTCCTCAGGACTTCGATCTCTATCTGCAATGCATCGTACTCGCGGTTTGTCTTGACTTCGTAGAGGCGGTCCTGGTGCTTCTTCAGGTCCGCCTGTATGGTCTCGAGCTCACCCTCCAACTGGCGGCGGTTCTTCTCCAGATCGAGCGCCTGCTGCTTCTTTTCGTCAACCGCCTGTTTCGCGGTTTCCAGCTTTTCCCGCAAATCGGAGATTGCTTCGGGATAATCCGTCTGTACCTTTTTGAGCTTGTCCAGTTCCGTATCGATTCGCTGCAGGTTCAAAAGTTTAAACAGGCTGTCTTTCATACAGGCTCTCCAAAAAAGAAGGGCGCATCCGATCAAAGGATGCACCCTGACGTTTGCCGACCGTACCGGTCCACCTGCGGACAGGCCCAGGCCACCTCGCTTTTCGGATTGTGGTGGGCGATACTGGACTCGAACCAGTGACCTCTGGTATGTGAAACCAGCGCTCTAACCATCTGAGCTAATCGCCCACCTGAAGGAACAAGACGGTTCACGTGACGGGCATTCCCTATTCTCGAGTCAGGCGAAATCGTCGTTCAGAAAACCGGCAATCAGAGGAATTTCAAGACTACAAAATTAACAAAAATCACTCGGAAATGTCAAGCTTATTCCCGTGAAACATGCCGCGTCCCAATCCACTGTTTTTGTGATGATTGACTTGACAGCGAAGGGTGATTTCTATAAATTCCGTCCTTCGATTCAGGTGACCCCGTCGTTCAGTGGTTAGGACACCGGGTTTTCAACCCGGCAACGGGGGTTCGACTCCCCTCGGGGTCACCAGTTTTTTCGCATATCTGGTTAAATATCAATAAGTTGTACTCTGAGCCTGCCGATCCCGCCCCTCGTCCCGCCTCGATTCTTCATCAAGAAACGAACACCTGAAGACGTAAGCTCCCGGGCTGACGGTACCAACCCCTACCGATACGGTTGTCGATAGCGACACCCGACAAACGTCTACAACTATACCTCCAGGTCGTATTCCGTTGGACGGATACGAAAAATCAGGTTGGAAAGGCCCTTAAGTCGCCGGTCAGCCGATCCAGGACTGATCCGGGTCGCTGCTCGAGGCTCGTAATGTTCAACTCAAAACGTGATCGAAATGGAGCCACCGGCCTGGTACGGCTGCGGACCCGGTTTAACGGCCTCGGCTACCTGATCGGGATACTCTGGCGGAACGCGCCATTTGAGTCCACGTTGCTCGTTCTGGGTAACCTGGTGTCCGGATTCGCCACACCGGCCATCGTATGGGCGATGACCGGGCTTGTCGATGTCATCACCGACGGTCCGGAAGGGGGGTGGCCTGGAGTCCTGCCGTGGCTTGCCGCGTTCTCCGCTGCTTTGCTTGCGAGGAGCCTTAACTCGGAAAGCTCAAGGTATCTCGCGTCCTTGATTTATCAACGGATCGGTGGCAGAATTCAACGTGACGTAGCCAGTAAGTCGGTAAGCGTTCCACTGAGTTTGTTCGAGAGCCGAACGTATTATGACAAGCTGGAAACGGGAAAGCGGGCGACTGGTCCGAATCTCGTCGACGTCCTGAATGAGTTCGGTTCTCTTGTATCGATTGCCGTCAGTGTAGCAGGCTTGCTGGTACTATTCGTAAACGCGCACTGGGCCCTGGCCGCTGTCCTTGTCGTTACAGTGATCGCCAATACGATCATCGGCGCGAGGAACGCGGGACAGTTCGTCAGAGTCAACTACAAGAGTTCGCCTCAACGACAGGAAATCGACTATTGGGCCGCGCTTCTTTCCAGCCGCCGTGATGCGGCCGAAATCAGGGCGTATCAGTTGGGCGAATATCTGTTGGGGTTCTGGCGGCGTGCCTTTGACCGTTACGTTGCTGATATCAAGAATGCCCGTTCTCGGCTGGCCGTCGCGCAGCTGTTGAGTGGATGCGCACAAGACCTCATCATATGGTCGAACAGTCTGGCGCTCGTGATCGTGGCTTCGAGGGGAACAATAACAGTAGGAACTCTGGTGGCATTACTCTATGCCAGCGGCCGCTTCAGCGAATTGGTGCGTTCGGCTTCATTCTGCGTTTCTCAGTTGGTGGAACATCTGATGCAGCTGCGGCACCTGCGCGAGTTTCTCGATCTGGCCGATGAAGTTGCGGACCCCGGTAACAAACTGCGGCCACCTCGATCACTAATTCACGGAGTTCGTTTTCACGGGGTGAGTTTTCGTTATCCGGGTTCGGCCCGACCGGTGATCACCGATCTCAATTTAACACTATCGCCGGGAGACAGGGTCGCCCTTGTAGGGGAAAACGGCGCGGGCAAGAGTACTGTAGTCCGATTGTTGCTCGGACTATACCAGCCGACACAAGGCCGGATCACCGTTGACGGAGTCGATCTCGCCGAATTGGATCCGGCGGCGTGGCGCCTGACGGCGACGGCGGTGTTTCAGGATTTCATGCGTTATCCCCTTACGGTTCATGAAAACATCGGTGTCGGGCGGATTTCGCTGCTGAAAGAAGGAGACCGAGACAACGCCGTAGCTTCCGAAATCGTGGAAGCGGCGCGCAGGAGTGCCGCTCACGGCTTTGTGCGAGAACTGCCGTCAAAGTTCCGGACCGTATTGAGCAAGGAATTCGAAGGCGGAGTCGAACTCTCGACAGGCCAATGGCAACGATTGGCGATGGCTCGCGCGTTCGTTCGAAAAAACCGCGAAATTGTCGTCCTGGATGAGCCGACGTCTGCAATGGACCCAAAGACCGAGGTACAGGTATATCGACAGTTCGGATCTGTAGTTGACGGACGATGTACCGTCTTCATCTCGCACCGATTGGGATCGGCTCGGATGGCGAACCGAATCCTTGTCATGACGGAAGGTCGCCTTGTCGAGGAGGGATCACACCGGGCATTGCTCGAGGCACACGGCGAATACGCCCGGATGTACAACCTTCAGGCGAAATGGTATACTGAGGAAGATGCAGGCAACGTGGAATGACAGCGCGTACAACAGAATCGAGAAGTCAGAAACGGCGGCGCCTGGACTCCCTGCGACGGTTGATTCGGACACTCTACGAATTCGACAGCAGGGCCGCGATCAGCCTCATGGTTCTCAATGGCACAAAGGGACTGTTCGTTACAGCGCAAGTATATCTTCTATATCGGTTCATTGAGGCCTCGGCGGCGGTCGTAAGAGGCGACGTCCAATTTGCCGAGGCCATCCTGTGGGCCGTAGCTCTTATAGGGTTCAACCTGCTCCAACACGGCATAAATCTGGTCTCCAATACTACAGCGGATCGCTTTCAAAAACGTCTCCGCGGCCATATCGAGGAACAATGCTATCGGAAAGTTCAGACACTCCCCCTGGCGCAACTGGAAACGGCGACATTCCACGATCAGCTTCAGCGCGCACGGCGCGGCATCGAGCGGCGGCTCTTTAGCACAATGTCCATCATGTGGCGAAGCGTGAGTGACGTCGTGGCGCTTGCGTCTCTCCTGCTTTACCTCGCAAGTTTCCACTGGGCGCTACCGCTGATCCTTGTCATTGGCACGACTCCGGGCGTATTCCTTCGTGAACGCGTTAACAGATCGCGTTACCGTGTTGTGAGAGATCTGACCCACGACGAGCGGCGGTTTGACACCTACCACGAAATACTGTCCGGCCGGCAGGCAGCCGCCGAAATCCGAATGTTCGGCTTTGGCCCCTGGCTCATCGATCGTGCCGACGCGTTGTGGAGTAAAATCTCCCGTAAGCGCATGGGTGTTGCGAAGAAGGAGGCTGGACTCGGTCTCATATCGGATGGTTTGAACACGTTGACCAATATCGCCGCGATAACCTTCAGCCTGGGAATCCTTTTCGCAGGAAGGGCAACGATTGGGGCGTATGCCTCCTTCTTCTATGCTATCGAACAGCTTCAGGGACACTATCGGAGCCTCGTCTGGGGCGCTTCAATCATTTACGATGACCTGCGTTATGTACAGGACTACTTCGGGTTTGTTGACCGGCCATCCGGCGGGTCTGCAAAGAGTCGTCCTCTATCGAAGCCCCTGCAGACGGGGATCTTCTTCCAGGACGTCTCGTTCGTTTACCCTGGAAGCGATCTGCCGGCGCTTTCCAACCTCAATCTCAATATTCGACCGGGTGAACGCGTTGCAGTCGTTGGCGAGAACGGGGCTGGCAAGAGTACACTCGTGAAGCTGATTCTGGGCCTTTTCGTTCCAACAGACGGACGGATTCTGGTAGATGGCGTCGATATCCGGGAAGTCGCTCCGGACGAATGGCTCCGGCGCACGGGCGTGGTTTTTCAGGATTACAACCGTTATGAACTTACAATAAGGGAGAATATCGCCTGCGGATGGATGGACGGCGAATCAGGGGCGGTTGAGGAAGCGGCCGCGAAAAGTGGCGCCGACCAGGTGGCTGAAACCCTGTCTAACGGATTGGAAACCCCGCTCGGAAAGACATATCGAGAAGGTACCGAACTTTCCATCGGCCAATGGCAGAAGCTCGCTATCGCGCGGGCATATATGCGTCCGGCGGAAATCCTGGTCCTCGACGAACCAGCCTCCGCTCTCGACGCCAGGGCCGAGGCGGATGTGTACGATCATTTCGCCCGGATTGCCAGGAATCGAACTGTCCTCCTGATTTCTCATCGGCTGGGCTCCTGCAGACTGGCCGACCGGATCCTGTTATTGGGAGATGGTCGTCTGGTCGAGGAAGGGAGTCATCGGGAGCTCCTGGAGCTGAACGGTCAGTACGCTGAACTGTACCGGAATCAGGCGGAGTGGTATCGTTAGTGCGGCCGATGATCTCGCCTGCGTTTGGTTCGCAGCATGCAAGGGAAGCCCAACTTTGTTCGGCGCTTCTACGCTCTCGCCATTGCCGTCTGTGCCTATATTAATGAGACAATTACCCTTAAGAATTAGAGAGGAATGTAGAGGGCGAAGGAGAGCCGAAAGATGGATGAGCTTGATTTACTCATAACTATGCCTGATTATCCGTGTAACGAATTGCTTGCCGCGTGAACATTGATGAATACACGCCCTTGATCGACATCAACTCCTCATGCGTGCCCTCCTCCGCGACTCTACCATCTTCAAGAACAACGATCCTGTCAGAAATTCGAGCCAGGGAAAGCCGATGTGTAATAATCACGGAAGTTTTGTCCTTAGCAATGTCTGCCAGAAGGGAGTGTATTTCATACTCCGTTTTCGGATCCAGGGCCGCAGTAGGCTCGTCCAGGATTACCAGGCTGCATCGCGACAGCCTCATGAAGGCTCGAGCAAGTGCTACCCGCTGCCACTCCCCCCCAGATAGTTCAATACCGTCATCGAGTTCCCTTGTTAAGTGCTTGTCCATAAATTCTGGCCGCGTCTTAAGGACCTCACGAAGTCCGGCACCGGTGGCTGCGGCTTCAATGGCATCCCGATCACACAGGTTGTCAATTGACCCGATGCCAATGTTCTCTGCCCCCGAAAGCGGAAACCGCGCGAAGTCCTGCATCACCGTACCGATTCTTCGTCTTAGATCCGCTAAGCCAATTTCCCTGATATCCATACCATTCCAGGTAATTGATCCCTTCACAGGGTCGAAGAGCCGACATAGCAACTTTACAAGCGTGGTTTTTCCTGCTCCGTTCTCTCCAACAATTGCAACTGTCTCCCCGTCTCGAATTCTCAGATTAATGTCTTTCAGTACAAGACGAGTCTCACCGGGATACGAGAAGGACAGTCCGTCAATGTCAATGGCTGTTTCATCTCGTTCAACGACTTCTCCGCCTTGATCCTTCAGTTCCGGTTCAAGATTGAGAATGCGAAAGATAGGCCCGGTAGCTAACCCAACAGTCCGAAGCCTGGACGCATTGCTGACCAGGATGAAGATGCTGCGCTGTACCTGGTACACAAGACCAACGTAGAGCGCCAAATCGCCGACCGAAAAACGCCCATCCAAGACTGCGAGAACAACGTACACGAACGGCGCACCTACTCCGATACCGCTGAGTAGCGACCAAAATAGAATCTGATAAGTTCCACGCTTCGTCACCTCGTAGCTTTCTCTGAAGATAGACCAGAACTTATCCTTCCAACGATCGAGGATCAACGACTGGATCCCGAACAACCGAAGCTCCTTTGCGAATTCCTTCGAAGTCAGGATCCTTTCGAAGATCCCGACCTGCCTTTGAAGACTTGCTTGTCGTGCCTCTACGTTCCACGCCTTTTGTTCGTAATAGAGCTGAACACAAACAGACGGCACCATCAGGCCGAAAATCACGATCGGAACCCACCACTCGATCGAAGCTGACAGAACCAATACAGGAATCACGATGAACGTTCCGATCAAAAGATTCCCAACTACGGCGGTAAGACTCCTTAGTCTACCAACTCCGCGAAGCGCAAGCTCGAGTTCGTTCAATAGCTCGGGTGTCTCAAAAAGTGCTATATCGTTAAACATTGCGATCTTATGATATACCCTCTCCTTTATTCTGCCCTCGACAACACGCCCAAAAATTCCCACTCGGAATCCCTGAATCGTCTCGATGGAGTCCATCAGAAGATTGCATGTAACAAAGGCAATCATCCCCACGATAAGAGCAACTGACAAAGATGCATCAACTGAATAGTCCTTGTGCTCCACGACTTCATCAATTACGGAAGGTCTGATCAACCTGGTTATACGAGGTCGTAGTGCGATATGAAAGTGTTGAGAGGACGTTTATGTTGAAAAGGACGAGGTTTTGGATGGTTGTGGGGGCTATTCGAGGGTGGGATGCGCCCCGTCCCGGGGTTTGTGCCCCCACCCGCCCGATCCGGACGGGCTTATCCCTAAGCGGTGGCCAGTTCTCTCCGGACGAGATAGAAGTTGGCCAGGGCGAACAGAGTGAAGAGGTGGGCCGTGTTCTTGGCAAGGCCCCGGTATCTGACCTTGCGATAGCCCCACAGGTGCTTGATCACGCCAAAGGGATGTTCGACCCGTGCGCGTGTGCGATTGCTCTTCTTGTTGAACGACAGGTCCGCGCAGTTGAGACGCTTGCCACGGCGGGCCTTGCGAAGCACCCGCCATTCGATGTCATTGGATTCGGCCTGTTCCTTTCGCGTCTGGTCCGCATAGGCCTTGTCGCCGTAGATCGTCTGCTCCTTTCCATGCAGGCACGCGTCCATCACCTGCGAGTCATGCACCGAAGCGGCGGTGGTGACCATACTGTGCACCCGCCCCTTCACATCGGCGCCCACGTGCGCCTTCATGCCGAAATGCCAGGTGTTGCCCTTCTTCGTGCTCTTCATCTCGGGGTCCCGCTTGCGTTCCCGGTTCTTCGTCGACGATGGCGCATGAATGATCGTGGCGTCCACAATCGTGCCTTCACTGACGATCATGCCCCGCCCCGACAGATACCGCTTCGCCTGCTCAAACAAGGCTTCGGTCAGACCATGCCCCTCCAGAAAGTGCCGGAACTTGCAGATCGTCGTCTCATCGGGCACCCCGTTGATGTCCACACCGGCGAAACGGCGCATCGATTCCACGTCATACAGACTGTCCTCCATACCCGGATCGCTCAACCCATACCATTGCTGCATGAAGTAGATCCTCAGCATCACCTCCGCGCCTATCGGACGACGACCGTTTCCAGGTTTCGGATACTTCCTCTCAATGGGTTTAAGCAGAATCTCCCACGGCAACACCGCATCCATCTCTTCCAGAAATCGTTCTCTGCGCGTCTGCTTCTTCTTCGTTCTATACGACAGATCCGAAAAACTCATTTGTTTCATCGCTGGGCACCTCGTTCTATGTTGATCCATCACAAATCACAACACGCGGACATCCTTATCCTTTATATACGACTTCATACCCACATAATCAATTGGCAACTTAATCAGAGATTCCTTACTATCTTCTGAATGTACAGGATCGCAGCTGGTCCTGACCCGAGGCCTAGCGTTAGGACAACCAGGCGCACTATTTGACTTGGGGCAGTACGGACAACCATTGCCACGCTGGCACAAACGCTTCGAAACTCTTTTGTCATTTCTCTGATTAGGAAATTCATTCGATGATCAGACATTGTGCTCTCCGAATATTAAAGGCGTATTGTCTCTTTAATCATTGGCACGTAGGCAGAGTCCTTTGCTTGTACCATCTCCCACGCTCTTTTATGTGGATATTGCCATATTTCCAGGATTCCGTGGCATCAATTCCCGGCACTACCAGCCGTCCGGCGCACGTCCGGAAACGATCCACTGACTCGTCATCAACCGTTATTTCCTTTTGGAGTCGATGCGCTGAACCATTTTGATCTGACGAAAATGACCAGATGTCAACTGGCCCCTGATTCTTGTCCCAATCGCCACCACCGACGTATATGCGATTTTCGTAATAGTGTAGATCCCAAACATATAGTCGCGGCCAGGATGAATTCCCAGATAAATAGTTGGAGCGTACGGCTTCTCGCCCTCCACCTCCGTCGAGTACCAGATATGGTGTACCTTTCCGGAAGGGTCGATAACGCGGGGCCGTGCGATATAGACACCCTCAAATCCAGCGGTTGGAATGGTAAACCTCATCGGCGAACTTTGAAAGGGTATTTGGCTCGAGAAAACCAGGCGATCCGAGGGCGGAGGACGAAATACGTCAAGTCTTAGCGAATAAATCTGCTGCGCGGGATCGCTGATCGATGCCTGTCTCGACAATGCTGAATCGACTTGTTCGGCTAATACCGAATCGAATTCAGAGAGTGGCCAAAAACCAACACGGACATCTATTGTATCGGCGTCAAAGACAGGATGGGGATGGGCTTCCAGGTAAATTAGCTCTTTGAATCCCTCGGTGAGTCTGTTTTCGCCTGATGCGTTTTCTTGTGGATGTTATTGCGTATTGCGCACGACATCGGGAGCAGGTAAATTTGCGGCCGAGATTGCCCGTTGACAAATCAGCAGCTTCAGAGGCAAATGGAATATTTGCATTTTCGTAAGATGCAGGAGTTATGTTGAATCAACTACGGATCTTCAAGGGAGGATTCGGGACCGACAATGGAAAGGAGCCGTCCGCATGAAAAGAACGTCGATTTTTCTGCCCGTACTGTGTGCAGTTTTCGCTTTTTCGGTTTTCGCGGGGAATGACGGGGGCAAACCGGAAGAAAAAGCAGAGAAACATGCCGGAGCATACGTGGGCTCGGCGGAGTTTGAGCGATTGAAATCGCTGGTCGGGCGTTGGGAATCCGAAATGCCGATGCCAGGTGGCGGGGGGTCTGAAGGCGGGAAGGCCGCGATGATTACGGTTGCAACGGAGTACCGGATGGCGGCCAACGGCAGCGTCATCGTCGAGCGCAACTTCCCGGACACGCCGAAGGAGATGATCTCCGTGTACCACGACCGGGGCGGCAAGCTCTGGATGACCCACTACTGCGCGAAGGGTAATCAGCCGCAGATGAGTCTGGCAGAATCCACCGACGGAGTGATTGCGTTAGAACTGGTCGATGGCTCTCTCGATTCCCCTGACGAGTCGCACATGCATTCGGTCTCGATCGCATTCGACGGGGCGGACGGGATGTCGCAGACCTGGACGATGTACGAGAACGGCAAGGAGACGATGGCGCACACCATGAGCTACCGCCGGGTGCGATAGTCGGTCATCGTCCGTGCAATGCGACCGTCAATCGGCGATTCCGCAGGCCGCCGCCGACAGGATGTCGTAAAAGTGCACGTAAGTCAGCCCGTCGATGACGATGCGGTCGTTTTCGGGCAGTTCCTCTTCCCACGTCATCGCTTCGCCCCAGTTGTGCGGCGGGGCGTCGCTCTTGCCCCAGCGGCTCCCATTGTAGCGGCGGAACAGGACTGTGCGTCCCGCGCGAGTGATATAGGCCTCAACCAGAACCTCTCGCTCTGTGGCGTTTTTATCGAGGTCAAAGACCCGCAGACAGGTGAACTGACGCCCCCCGACGTGGACGTCGAACACGCCGGCGCCTGTGAAGGCGGGGGCATCCGGCCCTCTGACCCAGGTGCCATCGGCCCGTTCGGACAAGAATCCGCAGTCCTCGACGATGCGCCTTGAGCCCCACCAGTCGTCGTGGAATCTGTCGTCCAGAAAGGTCTCCAGTTCTCTTACGCCGTCGGCCTCTTGCGATTCCACGGCGATCCACTCCACCTCGTCATCAGACAAACATCCCCATACCCGTTTAATGCGGCTCCTCTCCTCGAGTGGCTTCTTCCGGAACCTCATCTTCTCGACCTCCACCTCCTCGACATCCACTTCGACACAGGTTCGTCCGTGGATCACCGCCGGCCGGCGGGCGGTCAGCCAGACCGTTTCGGTCAGACGCCAGGGCGCGCAGCCGTCCTTTTCCCCGTCGTAATAACCACGGCCGACCCGATCGCCGACTTCCGGCTTTACAAACCACCAGGCCATTTCCTTGAAATCGATACGGAAGGGTTTCTCCGCGCTGGGGTAAATCCGAATCTCGGGTCGAAGTCGCGGAAAGTCTTGTTGTCTTGCGTTCATGACGATCTTCCTCTTCGTTGGGGTGATTCCCAATGCCATTCGGATACGGTCGCGGCCGTGCGAAAGACGGCGTTTGACCGTGCCGTGGGGACTGCGGTAACGAGCGGCGATTTCGGCGATGCTCAGACCGTCCAGATAAAACGCCTTCAGGGCGGCGCGCTCGCGATCGGGCACTTCGTCCATGGCTTCCAGGATCGCCGTGGCGGCCTCCCGCTCCCGTGACTGCGCGAGCCCGCTGCGGTTGACCAGCGGTGTCAGGACTTCGGTCCCGACGTACAGTTCGCGGCGCTGGGGCGATCTGAAGTAATCTTGGCAGCGGTTGCGTGCCACCTGCAGCAGCCACGGACGCACGTTGCGGGGCGTCTCCCTGCGCAGGCCGCGCCAGGCGTGGACCATGGTTTCCTGCATCACGTCCTGCACCTGTTCGCCGGAACCGATCCGGGAACGGATCAACGCAGCAATCACGCGCTCGTAGCGTCGGACCAGTATAACGAAGGCGGCCTCGTTACCCTTCAGGATCTGCCTGGCCAATTGTTGGTCGTGTATATCTGTCATTCGGAAACCGTTGCAATATGTGCGATGCATTTCAACCGAAGTCACTGGCATACCTGCGAGCGAACAGGTTGTAAAGCAAATTGCGTGATCGTGTCGTGAGCTCGCCCGGTGCAGTCATGATGCACATACACTATGTCGTTGATGACGATTCGGCGATTATCCGGATACCTGGCGATCAGGTCCCCGTCGCGGAAAAACCTCCCGTCGTACCGTCTAAAGAATACGGTCCGCCCTTCGCGTTCAATGAATGCTTCCACAAGTTCGCCGCCGTTCGGCGTAGAAAGGTCGGCGTCCAGAACACGGAGACAGCAGAACGTATTGCTTCCGATCGTGACGTCGTAGGTGCCTGCGCCGATCCCTGTACCGTTGCCAGTTTTATACGAGCCATCGGGTTGGCGCCGGTAGCGACCGTCATCAACGATTCGGCGGCTCATCTTTCCCCCCCAGTTCTCCTCAAACCATTTATCCCCCACGGTTTCAAAAACGCGTCTTCCATGTCGAGTCTTGACGACGGAAAGCCACCTCGCCTGCCGTTCGTCCAGCAGTGCGTACATGAGCCCGGGGTTAAAGTCCGCCGGCCAATCGTCCCGAGCCAACCATTCTCTCAATCGGAGTTCGACGCAGTCGATGTTCCGGATCGTCGCAGGAACAGTGGACACAATCTCGACGACCGCGGTTAACGCCAGCGTGTCGGACTCATAGGCTGCCCAAAGGCAGTGTTCGCCCAGTTCCGGAATGGCGAGCCACCACTGCAACTCCCGGCAATCGATCTCGTCTATCTTTTCAGAACTTTCGAGTATGGTGACGTCGGGCCTTGTCGGCAGAAACGGATGTTTTGTTAACGCTTCGTCTTCGAGTATCATGGCTTTCTCTCCCGGATGACCTTGAGAAACTTCAAATCACTTCACACCTGTCCAAAAACGGATTAGATATACGGCGAAAATATGCGAATGAAATGGCTGGAAGATCGTCCACAGCCATTGGCGGAACGAGTCGGTCCTGCTTTTGCGAAGACTGTCATCCTGAGGAGGGCAAAAGGCAGTTTACGTGTCCGCGCACAAGTTCATCCACAAAGACCAAATGCGACACGTACAATCGAGAATACGGGAGATTCTTCGCTGCGCTGTGATTGATATGTCTTGCGATAACGATTGGCAAAACACTGAGCCCACACCTTCGCAAAACATGTCATCCTGAGGAGGCCAGCGCGCTCAGAATGACATGCGTTACAACAAACATCGACCGATGGCAACCTGGTTTCCACTATCCGAATCAAACCCGTACAAGACCGCGAATTGAAGCCACTCTTCGATCCTCTTCTCTGAGAATCCAACGGTTCTTGGACAGCAGTGAATTCACTTCAAACGTTGCGAAAATTGTACCTGTGGCCTGTCACACAATGTCAACGAGATCGCCTTTCCTCTACCCTGCAAGGCGCATTTATGCGGTCAAAGGTTCACGAATTGCAACGGATTCCCGGATTATGGAACAGAAAATCGCAACCGTCCGCTAATGAAGGCGTTGATGGAACGAAACGGTTTTGTGAATTATCATTCTGAGGAGCACCAGATAGTTCACCTTTTTGCCACCACATTGACCGGCCAACCTGAGCCGCTCCCTGAGCTTGTCGAAGGGTCGGCGAAGGAAAAAGCGTGCAGAAACGCGGGCGCTTCGACATTTCGACAAGCTCAATGCAAGCATCCTCAGCGCCCCATTTGGGCAAGTTCCTGTCCACCGTAGCATGCACAATTGATGTCAGCTATTTACTGCACCCGTTAACAAAAGCAAAAATGGCACTACGCATTTGAGAGCGAATCCGATCACTGCACGTATTTTGACTTTCTGTATTAGCATAGATAGCAGGTAGAGGGGAGATCACAATGGAACCCACCGATGAAGCTTCCGCTACCGGTCAACCGGAAGCGCCAAATCGCCGCTCATGGGATTATTGGAAACTGCCGGTGTGGTTCGGCCTGGGGCTGTGCATTCTTCAGGTGCTGGTGGCCGGGATTCGTTTCGGTACGATGCATCACCCCCACCCGTTCGGCTTGCTCTATGCGCTTCCGAGCATCCTGTCCGGCCTGGTTCTGTTCTTTATCGCCGGCGCGTTGATCGGATTGCTCGCGCAGCGGCTGTTGAGGGGCGTCAGCGGCACCCCCCGGGTCTGGATCCTGGTCGGATTGGCGATCGCAACGCCGCTCGCGGTCCTGTTCAGTCTCGCTGGGGGCTTGCTGGGACCCCACTTGGTGGTCATCTACGCGCTGGTTCCATTCCTGATCCTGGTCGGCATTCCGATGCTGATCTATTCGATCTGGCGCGGTCTGCGGAGAGCCTCAGGCCCGGCGGATCCCCCTCCCGGGCAGGATGAAGATAACGCTTAACCGCCGTTCAATAAACGCACAAGAAACCTCTTCCAGTGGATGGGAATGACGCCCGTCACACTGACGACGGCGACGTGTATTGTCCTGATCGTTCGACAAATCCACGCCTCCGCAGCCCGCGGAAAGGGAATCCGCAGTCCGCGTTTCCATGTACGGTGCAAACGAAACGCGCCGTAAACCGGTCCGCCCGGCACGGCGCGCGTTGTTCGCCAGCGTCTATGGATCCGTTGGCGGATTTTGCTGGATTGATGGCGGTCGATCAAGCCTCGTCGTCGTAGAAGCGCTTCATGTCCACGTCGTATTCAAGCCTCGCCTTGAGACTCGCGAAGAAGTGCGTCCAGCCGGAGCACTGATCGAACGCGCTGTCGATCCCCTCCCGATCCGGCCGCCATCCGGATTCACTCACCGAAATCCCCGTGCCGCCTTTCAGTGCTTCGAATTCGAACGTGAAGCGGGTCCTGTAGCCGACGTCGTTGGAAGCGGGCCAGTTGCAGACGACTCTCCGGTTGCGGATCACCTCCTCCACCGCGACGTCCACCTCGATGTCGCCGAATCGCCAGATGACCGTTCGACCGGCTTCCAAACCTGCACTCGCATCGTCCGTGAAGTAGGTACTGATCGCGGACCCGTCCGTGACGGCCGCGAAGACTTCAGCCACGGGCCTGTCGATGATGCAGCGAAGTGAAAACGACAGTTCTTCGAGTTCTTCCATCGGCCTGCTCCATCCGGCGTGCGGCGCCTATTGCTTACCTCTCGGCTTCTCGGCCATGAGCGCCATCAGATTCGTCTCGGAGTCCCTGAAGAACGCCATCCACAGTTCGTGATCGGGCATATCGGCGATCTTGTGAGGCCCAATTTCGAATTCGACGCCGCGCGAACGCAGTTCCTCGCACGTGCCTTCGAGATCTTCCACCTTGTAATAGAGGACCGAGGCATGCACGTCCGCCGATCCATCTTCCGATAGCCCCAGCAGAAGCCGTACGCCCGAACAATTGAAGAAAGCCATTCCCGGCACGCGAAACAGGAACTGCATTCCAAGCTTGTCACGGTAAAAAGCCACGGCCCGGTCGAGGTCCTGGACGGTTACGGAAATCTGTCCGATCACCGAAAGGCTCAAGTTGCTGTCATGCGGCATGATGAAACCTCCTTTATGTCCCTCAATACATCTCTACGTACATAACTTACATGGATGGACAGGATGGGCAGGATAAAAAGCCTAAAGACGGGGAGACGGGAGAGGGTAGACGGGAGAAGAGATCTTTGCCGATCTGTTCCTCCTCTATACCTCCGGCATAAATTGAAACGAAATGAGGCGGGTCATCTCTAACCTCTACGTCATGCGTCTCACCGCATTCAGGGGACTTCTCTCCCCTACCCGCTTACGGCCCTACCTGCCACGCGTTTTCCTCGCTTGCATCTCACGAATGAATTCCAGGGAGGCGGGGTTCGTTCTTTCGGCCTTCTCGGATTCCAGTGTGGCCCAGGCCTCATCATCTTCCAGGAATGCCGTGAACCGGTCGCCGGCGGCGCGCAGGATCGGCGATCCGTGTCCGAAAGCCATCCTTTCGAATGAATGAACAGTGAGCTTGCGCAGCGAATCTCGAGCGCATGACAGATCGGCAACGACGTATTCGGGTGCGTTGATCCAGATTTCACCGTCCGGTATGCCTCGATCCTTACGGCCTCCGCAGACCGCATCTCCCACGATCATCGTATTCCCGTCTCCCCGCACCAGAAACGCGACCTCATCGATATGGTAGGCATCCGGAATGTGGATGACTTCAATCCGGTCCGACAGCAGGTCTCCGTCCCGAAACGTCTTGTCGATCATCGCTTCGGAATATTCCGATCCGGCCGCGTGAATGCGAATGTCACAACCCCATCGTTTCCTGAATGCTACCGACTCGCGCAGGTGGTACTCGCAGGTCAGAAGTATATGCGCGGGGTCGCCCAGGGCTTCGATCTCCCTCTCTTCTTCGGCCGAGAGCGGAAGCGGATCGACAAGGACCAGGTCGTCCCCGTGATTTGTCCGGATAACAAAGCTGTTCCACGGATAGGGCTCATTCCTGGCGGCTCCGTGGGTTTCCGACCAGCAGTATACGGAAGAAGAGATCTGCGTCAGCATGAAATCGGCTCCTGGAATGGTCCAACAGACGAACTGACGGTGCCGTAACCTCTCCCCGGCCCCTCAGAAGCGGGGAGAGGAACACATCCCGCCTCACCACCTGGTGAGAAGGAAGACGGGAGAGATCGGGTGCCGAAACGGGATTCTTTTTATGCCGCAGGCAAGTCGGAAGAATAGGCGGGCAAGGGCTTCTTCTACCGTCTCACCTCTACCGTCTCACCGCTTCAGTCGAAGTTCTTCTGCGGATACCGGTAGGCGATGCAGCACGTGCCCCACTCCGGATGCGCGACGTCCATCAGCGAATACGCGGCCGTTACGATGGTACCGTCCTCGAAGCACACGGTACTCGGATACCCGCAGTCCGGATGGTAGGCCGTGTCGCTGATGATGTACTCCCGATTCGCGTCGAAGGTGTTGCCGCCATCTCGGCTTACAATGGCGCGCACGCCGAAGGGATACGCGCGGTACCCGTACGTGATCAGCACATTGCCGTTCGGCAACGTGGCGATACTGCCCGGCGAGGCGGCCCATGACTTACCTTTCGTCCGTGCGCCGTGTTCTTCGGATTCCGGTTCGGACGTCTCCCACCGCGACCAGGACTTCCCGCCGTCAACCGAGTGGGCGATCCGATTCGGTCCGTCGTTGAATCGGACGTACGCGAGCCAGTGTGCTTCGTTCAGGGCCAGGAATCCTGTCTCGCTCCCGCCTGATTTGACGAGGGTTGTCTCCGACCAGGTCCTTCCGCCGTCACGCGACCGGTAGAGGTAGCTCATCCTCGCCGGAAGGCCCGGTCTTTCGTTGTAAGCCTTTTTCGTGTAGAACCCCCGCGCGTTGAATACCAGGGTCCCGTCCGAAAGACATCGCATCTGTCCATGAGGGTGGAGCAGGAGATCCTCTTCGGGGAACGGGACTGTCCCGGGATCGGACCACGTCGCCCCGCCATCGGCCGAACGGATCACCTGGATCGATTCATAGGGATCGGACGTCGATATGCGTCCCCGGACGTCGATCCCGCGCATCACCCCGTAGGCCAGAATGAGGTCGCCGTCGGCCGCCTGGCCGAGCGCCGGGTTCCGCACGTCGATATCTCCATCCGGATCTCCCCGAACTGCCGTGCGATAGTCCGTCCAGTTCTCGCCACGATCCAAGGAGAACGAAAGGCTGATTTCGCCCCCGCTTCCGGCGTGACGTGAACCGGTCCGCGTTGCGCAGCAAAGCGTCCCGTCCGCCATCTTCAGAAGTACGGGAAAGAGCCCGCCGCCCCTCGCGAACGGTTCCGGGAAGGCGCGCGCGTTGCCGTAGTCGTTCCTCAGCGGGTCGGTCCTGCACTCGGGAAAACGAGCGAAATAGTCGTCGGACGCCCTTCCTTCGCGCATCGCCGACCATCGTACGCCCGTTGCGACAACGGGGACCGCTTCGATCCGATCAACAAGCGAGACGACTTCAGACATCGTGGTTCCCATGCTCACCGTTCAGAAAGCCGGTGTGGAGATCGACGAGGCGCGAATCAACCACCTGGCCTACGCACCGGAAATCGCCAACGCCATGCTGCAGCGCCAGCAGGCCGAGGCGGTCATTTCAGCGAGGGCGAAGATCGTCGACGGCGCCGTCGGCATGGTGGAGATGGCCCTGAAGCGACTGATGGACGACGAGGTGATCAAGTTGAACGAAGCACAGAGGGCGAACATGGTCAGCAATCTGCTGGTCGTCCTCTGCTCGCACGAGTCGACGCAACCCGTTGTCAGCGCCGGATCGCAATAGCAGGGATTGCTTGCGTGTTAACCAGGACTTCCAATCAACAACCGCGCCCTTCACCAACCATTGGCTGAAATCGCCGTAGCTCGATCCTTGATTATCACAATAGGACGTCTTGCGCGCACACCTGATCTGTCAATGGTGCTCGTGACCTTTTCCTCAACTGAAATTCGTCGCGTAGGAACATCGATCTGTTCTTCGACGGCCAAGGCTTTTGACTTTAGGTGGGATTGGTTTATATTTCACCTGGAGTGTGCACCTGGTCTGATTGATACACCAATACTTACCGATTACTTGCTGCCGGGGACACCTACTATGGTCGCAACTGATTTGAGAGTCGAGCTTCCTTCCGGACTATCTCGAGAAGAGGCGAAGATGCTCCTTGCTATCAAGCTCTATGAAACTGGTAAGGTGTCACTCGGACAGGCAGCTAGAACTGCCGGCCGCTCCAAACGCGAGTTCATGGATCTGCTTGGCCAACAACAGGTACCAATCTTTAATTATTCTCCTGAGGAGTTGCGTGAGGAAGTCGGCGAGTGAGCGAGCGCATCGTGTCCGATAGCACATGCCTGATTGCGCTCGAACGCATCGGAATCGTCGAAATCCTATCAGCGCTGTATCGGACCATAATAATTCCGCCGGCTGTGCAACGGGAATTCGGAATCTCAGTCCCCTGGCTGAAAGTAACGCGACTATCCGATCCGTCATTAGCGACAACTTTGAAGACGATCGTCGACGATGGTGAAGCAGAGGCTATTGCACTCGCTCGAGAATACAATTGCCGAATAGTCACGGATGACCTCCGCGCCAGAAGAGTTGCCAGGCAGTACGGGCTCGACGTTGTCGGAACGGTCGGAGTACTGGTTCTCGCAAAGCAGAGAGGGATCGTTTCGTCCATTAGACCTTTGCTGACAAGCCTTGAGAATGTCGGGTTTTATTTCAGCAAGAATTTAAAAAAAGAAGCGTTACGTCTCGCGGAAGAGTGATCGGCAGACCTCAAGGACAAATTCGAGTAAATCCTTCGAGTCGTTGTTTTGCTCGTTCTCGTGTCATTATTCGCCCGCCTGCAAAAACGCCAGCAGAATCGTGTCGGCGAATAACCGCCAGGCCACAGTGGCTTCCTCGAACCCCGCCCCCGTCATCGTGCGGATGAGGTCTTCCGCGCGGTGCTCGTACTCAATGTCCTTCCCCGTCGCCTTCATCCTCCGCTTGTACTCCCGCCGGGCGTCGATTTCCTCCCGGGTCACCCTCCCCGAATCGATCGCGCGCTGAACGTGGCGCTCGCGGAACCGCGAAGCCTGCTGCCGGAACGCGGCTGACCATCCGGGCCCGATCGACATCGTATCGTAAAGGATGAAACAACCGCCGGGCCGCAGCGCGCTCGCGATTCTCGCAATAAGCGAAGGCAGACGATCCGGATGCACGTGGTGAAAGGTCTTGGCTGAGAAAACCAGGTCGCACGGCGGGATGGCGCAATCAGTGATGTCGGCTTCCCGAACCTCGATCCGACCTGAATACTGCGCCAGCTTCCGTTTCGCGATCCGGAGCATCTCCGGTTCGTTGTCGATACAGGCGCCGGTCGCGCGGCCAAAGCGTTCCAGCACCCGCGCCGAGGGTTCCGCCGTTCCGCAGCCCAGATCCACGAACGCGAACGGGTCGTCCGGATCGAACGGGATCAGCTCGACGATCATCTCGAGCCCTCTCTGATAGGGAGGACTCAGGACCGATTGGACCCGATCGTACGATGCCGCGATTTCCGCGAAATAGCTGAAGTTCCCTTCCGAAGAATCTCTCATCTTCACGCCTCGAACTGGCTATTCACCCTTGCACGATTCGCACCGAGGTTCCGTTCCCCAATTGACTCTGGTCTTCTGCAAATCGAACGGAAACGACTCGATCGATGCTTGCAGGTCGGCTATACGCCAACAATCGACACCCCGTTCGCCTCGGCGACAGGGCTGAGTCTTGTGACCATTTCGTCTCTGAGCAGCCGGCTCCCGCCAGAGCTGATTTCCCGGAAATTCACCGTGGCGATCTTTTCCCCGTTTACCAGGATGTCCATCCGCGTCGACTCGAAGCGGATTTCCGATATCGACGACCAGGGGATTCTGCGCCGGCGGAAAAGGCCCCGGGCGATTTCGATATGCTCGTCATCAATGGCGATGGCATACCTGTTGATTCGGTTGTAGAACAGACCCCACGAGAGCCATGAGGGGCCCAGGACCAGATTCAGGATACCGAAGAAACCATGCCCGCCGCTCAGAAAAAGAGCGCCGCCTATGACGTGGACAACGCCAAGGGTGACCAGAAGGACCCGGAATTGAGGGGGTATCGAGACCGTGAGATCGATTGTCCTGTCGTCCATGGTACTTGATGTCCTTTCTCGCGCAGGTCGGGGCTTCGGTATGTTCCGCCGGGCCTGCACCGCGAGGCGGCCGACTGGAAGGCCCTGCTATTCTTCCCAGCCGAAGCTGTCGTAGAACCTTCCGTTCAGATAGTTATCCAGCGCCCGCCTGACGTATGGCACCATATTGGACGGGAGATTGCGGACCGAATGCCATGACAGGTCGTCGCATCTGTGCGGCTCGGCGTTAACGACGTCGCCATGCCACCTGGATGCCGCGAGAAAAAAACCCACGCGTTCGTCCTCGCTCTTCCGGTGCATCACCCCCACCACCTCGATGTCGGCCGGCCTGATCTCGATTCCCGCCTCTTCACGCGCTTCCCTGATCGCGGCAGCCCGGACCTCCTCGTTTCCGTCGATATGCCCGGCAATCACGCTGTACTTCCCGTCTTCAAACCCGGTATTGAATCGTCTCAGTAACAACACTTCGTCGTTACCGTTCATGAGGAAGACGTGGGCTTCGGGAATCAGTTTGAATTTCTCAGTCATTGTTCAGCACATAAGCGATCAGTCGTCGGCTGTCAGCTTAAAACGAAAACCAGGATCAAAATCCACCTCTCCCCTCCGCCCAGACCTCTCTCCCCGGCCCTCTCTCCTAAAGGAAAGAGGGAGGAAAGACCGGCCGTTCGCCCATGCATAACATACCGCCGGTCCGTACCTCACGCAAGTTTCATCGTGGCGTCCATCCTGTTTTCGATTCATCGATATGATGTTTCACCGCATCTGATTGCCATTGACTTATATGTATAAATTATGCATATTATAGCATATGAGAACGACGCTGAATATCGACGGCGACCTGTTGAAACGTGCATCTACGTTAACCGGTATCAAACAGAAAACCGCCCTGGTCAGGCTTGGCCTCGAAGCCCTGATCGCCCGCGAGAGCAGCAGGCGGCTGGCGGAGCTCGAAGGTTCGGAGGAAAGCCTGTTGCCGGTCCCGCGGCGACGTCCCTGTAAACCATAGCCATGGTTCTTGTCGATACGCCAATCTGGGTCTCGTTCCTTCGATCGGGGAACGGACGGCTGAAATCGCTCCTGCGCAATGCGAGGGTTGCGTGCCATCCGCTGATCGTTGGAGAACTCGCGTGCGGGACCCTGAACAACCGAACGGAATTCCTCACGCTGCTGCAGACCCTGCCGCAGGTCTCCATGGCCAGCGACCGGGAAGTCCTTCATTTCATCGATCATCACCGGCTGTCCGCCTCCGGAGTCGGCCTGATCGACGCGCACCTGATGGCGTCGGCCCGGCTGTCCGACCTGCCGCTTTGGACTTCAGAAGGAAACCTGCGTGCGGCTGCCCGCCGAATGGGAATTGCTTACCGATATTGAAGTCGAGGACCGGATCAGATCGAACTTACCGCGAAAGGAGACTCCAACGATGATCAGATACCTCGCCCCCGCGTTGACCACGTTCTGCCTTATGTGCGCGGCCTCCACGGAGACGCAGGCACAGATCGCCATACGCGCAGGGGGCGGACTCTACGTCGAAGACAAGGAACCCGGCTGGCACGGGTCCATCATTCTGCCGTTCGGAAGCAAACCGGCGGGGGTGATGCTGGCCGGAGAGTACTACGAGAAATCCGGTGCGATTACCGTGCCCGTTTCCATCCGGGGACTCTACAAGTTCAGTCTGGGGGACAACCTCCGGATTTATGGCGGGGCTGGAAGCGGTTTTATATACACGAAGGAAGAATCGGATGCCGAACTCATCGACGGGTCGGCCAGCAAGGTGCTTCTAACCGCCGTGGCGGGGATCAACCTGAAGATGCTTGGACCGTTTCGGTTTTTTGCGGAAACCACCCTGGACCGGGGGGTGGCCGAAGGCACGGAGAACAAGTACGCAGCCAAGGCCGGCATCTCGCTCACCTTCAAAGACTGAGGGATCCCGACCGATGCGGAAAAACGCCGTCTTTGCGGGAAAACGGACGCGATCGGTCCCCTCCCGGGAAAGTTCCATTCCAACAACCTGTGAACCGGATCTCCAACCCGGCGCCAATGGCGTCAACTTTCCATCACGTTGCATTTTTAAAAAACAAGTAACTAATTACGTTTAAAACTATATATTTTATTATTTATCGCGTAATTTATATTTCTCACGACCGCGGGTTGACGCACAACCGTCTGGCGGCTTCGACTCCAGCACGTTCAGAGAAATGCTGAGATTCCAACTCCACGTACTTATGGCCGAAAAGGGCCCGGACCGTCCGTACAGGATCTCCGAAATCGCCGCGCTGACAGGGCTTCAGGCCAATACCGTCTCGGCCATCTACAACAACCGGGCAAAGCGGATCGACCTGGCCACCATTGAATCTCTCTGCCAGGCGCTTGAATGTACGCCTGGCGATCTCTTTCGGTACAATCCGGAATCAGACTCCGGCGCCGAATCCACGCAAAGAGGAGAGTTGCCACCATGAAAATCACCGCGGTAAAGACCTTTCTCGTGACGTACAGCAACCGTCCAAGGGCGCTTGTGAAAGTCGAAACCGACGAGGGCCTGTCCGGATGGGGCGAAGCCTATTCCATCGGGCCGGACCTCTCCATCGAGCCCATTGTCGACTACGTCGCCACGTGGCTTGTCGGCGAAGACCCCCGCCGCATCGAATATCTGATGATGAAGATTCATCAGCAGTTTCGTTTCCCCGCGGGGGGTACCGGCCTCGCCGCGATTTCCGGCATTGAACACGCGCTTTGGGATATCAGCGGCAAAGCCGCGAACGTTCCCGTATATATGCTTCTGGGCGGCAACCTGAGAGACCGCGTACGGGTCTACCAGAGCTGCGGCGGACCGACCGGAGAGGCTGCGGCGGAAGGCGCGCACCGTCTGAATGACCAATGGGGGTTCACGGCGTTCAAGACCAGCCCCTTCCTGCTGAATCCGGACGCGAATCGATGGGGCCGGATCTGCGCGGCCGCCGGCGAGTATTTCGAGAGCCTCCGAAAGCACACGCCCGACGATTGGGAATTCGCATTCGACCCACACGCGAAAATCTTCGAACCCGTCAGAGCCCTGCAGCTCGCCAACGCGCTGGCGCCCTATGACCCCCTGTTCTACGAAGAGCCCCTCAGGCCGGAACACATCCCCGCCTGGCAGCAGTTGCGGCAGCAGATGCAGGTACCGCTGGCAACGGGGGAATGTCTCTACGCGCGCTTCGAGTTCCTGAACCTCATCGCCGCCAGGGCCGCCGACATCATTCAGCCCGACGTCTGCGTCTGCGGGGGCCTTCTGGAGATGCGAAAGATCGCGGCCATCGCCGAGGCCCACTACGTCACCATCGCGCCGCACAATCCGATGGGACCGATCGCCACGGCGGTCAACGTGCACTTCGCCGCGGCGACGCACAACTTCAAGATCCTCGAATACGTCATCCCCGTCGGCTCCAAATGGATGGAGTACGTCCCGGATCCGTACCTGCCGGTGGACGGATACCTCGAACTCAGGGACCGCCCGGGATTGGGAATCGAGGTGAACGAAGACGCGCTTGCGGATACAGACCCGCCTCACTGGCAGCGAACGGCGCCCGTCCGGCCGGATGGCTCGACGGGATACATATAGAAACGGGTAGAAGGAAGACGGGAGAGGGGAGAGATTTCATAATGTGGTCGCTCTGAAACCCCTTGCAATCGCCGTAAACAGTGGGTACTATCAACGCATCAGGGATCGATAGCAGATCGCCCCGTCGCATACCACCTGCAACTGGAGCCATCGTGACCGACTTTCACACAACCCTCTGGACATACCCGTGGGACCTGGCAGACGGCGACGCCCGGGCCATCGCAAAACGGCTCCGGGACGACGTCGGTCTGGATGGCATCAGCGTGGCATCGGCGTACCATACCTTCGAGATGCTGCGCCCCCATTCGCCGGGAAAGGTGCTTCTTCAGATCCCGCAGGCCGCCATCTATTTTCAGCCCGATCCGGGCCTCTATGCCGATACACCCATCAAACCGCACGTCAGCCCGCTGATGGGCGGGGACAACTGGTACGCTGACGCCGCCGATGCCGCGGCCGGGGCCGGAATCGAGCTCATCGCCTGGACGGTATTCCTCCACAATTCATTTCAGGCGGGGCGTCACCCCGAGTGCGCCGAAGTCACCTGTACGGGAGACGTCAGCACATCCTGGCTCTGCCCGGCCAACCCGGGGGTACGCGCCTTCGCCTCGGCGCTGGCCGGAGATCTTGCGGCGAACTACGGCATCGCCCTTCTCGAGTGCGAATCCCTCTCGTATGGCGGGTTCGGACACACCCACTATCACGTCAAGCACGGCGTCGATCTGGGGCCGGGCGGCCGAATGCTGCTCTCCCTCTGCTTCTGCGACGCCTGCCGGGCGCGGGCGCAAAAAACAGGCCTGGATCCCGATGCCCTTTCAAGGGCCGTCGCGTCCAGACTGCGCCAGACTCTGGCATCCGGCATCCCGCCCGCAGAGTCCCCCGAGGAGCTCACCGCCACCGTGCCTCAGCTCGAGCCATTCGTCCGGATGCGCGACGAGGTTGTCTCAAGCCTGCTGGAAGAGGTCAGGGCAGCCGCCGGGGTCCCTGTTTCAACCATCTTTATGGGCGACCGGTTCAACGCTGCAATCGACCGCTCGCGCCTCGCGGAAATCGCGGATTACGCGGAAACCCTCGCCTACACGCCGGACGCCGGCCGGATCGGGGAGACCATTTCCGGAATCGTGCCCGACCTGAGAAACCCGCAGCAACTCGTGGTGGGCCTCCAGGCCTATCCTCCCGCTTCTCCGGACGCTGCGACACTCGGCGCGGGCGTCGATCGCGCGCTGGACCTGGGCGTCCGCCGCTTTTCGTTCTACAATTACGGTATCATGCCCGAAGCCAATCTGGCCTGGATCAGGCAGTGTATCGGCGATGCCCGCCGCGCCTGTGCCAGATGACCTCCACGATGGAAGCGCTGGTATTCGACTCATACTTCCTCTGCCTGATCTACGTCATCGTTGCAGGCGCCATCCATAGAGGCCTGAATCGCATGGCCTCGGGTTGCAACGCGGAAATCCACGACGTCACTGTCGTCATTGCCGCCCGTAACGAAGTCCATCGCATCGAAACCTGCCTCGCGGCTCTCGCCGAACAGACGTACCCCTCCGAACGCACCGAGGTCATCGTCGTCGACGACCGTTCAACCGACGATACCGCACGCCGGGCGCTCGCGTGGTCGGATCGGATTCCCGGACTCAAGGTCGTGCGGGTTACCGAGGGCGCCCTCGCCTGCCCGAAAAAGAACGCGCTGGACGCGGGCATCCGCGCGGGCGCCGGGGAGATCATCCTCACCACCGACGCCGACTGTATCCCCTCCTCCGACTGGATCGCATCTACGGTCCGCGCATTCGACCCCGACGTTGGCATGGTCGCCGGATATGCCCCTCTCTTGCCGGGAAGAGGGCTGCTTTCCGGACTGCTCGCCCTGCAGGGCCTCGTGGTTTCCACGCTTGCGGCGGGCAGCATGGGCCTGGGTTTTCCCCTGACCTGTTCCGGTCGGAACCTGGCCTACCGCAGGACGGCCTTTCACGATGCCGGCGGCTTCGGGCCGATCGGTCATATTCGCGGCGGGGACGACGTCCTGCTGATGCGGCGGATCGCCAGGCGGACGACCTGGCGCATCCGGTTCAATCCGGAGGCCAGAGTGGATTCGCAACCCCATACCGACGGGCTGTTCCGCCGTCAGGTTCGCTATCAGTCGAAGGCGGTCCATTACGGATATTCAGTCTTGCTTGTGGCCGCGTGTATCTATATATTCCACGTGGCTCTCGCGGCTGCGCCTTTCCTCGCGTGGCGGTACCCGGCCTTCCGCGTCCCCTTCGGCCTGATGGTTGCGGCGAAGGTACTCGCCGACTGGCTGCTGCTGTTCAGGGCCGCCCGCCGTTTCAGCGCGCGGAAGATCCTCCGGTTGTTTCCACTCCTTGAACTGATTTCCGTACCGTATGTCGTCGTCATCTGCGCCGCAGGCGCACTGGCGCCCTCCCGCTGGAAATAGATATGCTCTCACTCAGACTGTTGCCCGGGACCGTTGCGCGTTACCATCGGACGCTGACGGCCCGGCGCGTCTGGAACCTGGCCAGGGTTGTTTCTTCGTACATGCTCTCTCGCCTGGCCGGCCGCGATATCCGGATGGGCCGCCCCTTCGTCCTGATGGTGGAGCCCACCAACCTCTGCAACCTCAAGTGTCCGCTCTGTCCATCCGGCAATGGGGGGTTGACAAGGCCCCGGGGTACGATGGAATACGATGCCTTCAAGCGGATCTTCGAGGAACAGGCGAAGGACCTCCTGCTGCTGATGTTGTGGAACCAGGGCGAACCCTTCATCAACAAGCGGCTGACCGACATGGTCCGTCTGGCGAAAGCGCACAACGTTCCCACCATCACCAGCACCAATGTCCACTACATCCGCAGCCGAAGCGATGCGGAGGATATCGTCACCTCCGGCCTCGACGAAATCGTGGTCTCCCTGGACGGCGTGACCCCGGAATCCTATGTCAAATACCGCGTGGGCGGAAACTTCGACCGCGTGCTGGACGGGATCCGGCTTCTGAGCGCGGCCAAGAAGACGCTGAATGCCGGCCACCCCGTCATTCATCTGCAGTTCATCATCTTCAAGCACAACGAAGCCGAGATCGAGGCCGCCCGGAAACTCGCGCGGGAACTGGGTGTGGACCGGCTCTCGCTGAAAACGGCCCAGGTCTATACAGATGCGGAAGCGGAACATTTCCTTCCCGAAGACGAATCCTACAGCCGCTACCTTTACGACGCGGACCAGCTGACGATGAACGGCAAAATCACGAATTCCTGCAGGCATCTCTGGTACAGTACCGTCGTCAATTGGGACGGGGCCGTGTCGCCCTGCTGTTTCGACAAAGACGTGCACTATGGTCTGGGCAATGCGCTGGAGGACCCGGACTTCGACAGCGTCTGGTCCGGAG
Source organism: Candidatus Latescibacterota bacterium (assembly GCA_965116875.1). Classification (GTDB taxonomy): domain Bacteria; phylum Latescibacterota; class UBA2968; order UBA2968; genus JAAXHE01. The sequence goes on along the minus strand of OZ220733.1, from coordinate 3,692,304 downwards.
AGGCATATACGGGCTTCCGGAACGCCATTCTCAAGGACCGGTCCGCTGTACCCATCTGCAACAATTGCTCCGAAGGCATCAAGGGCATGTTCTACGATATCGAAGAGGTGAAGTAGCCGCCTCCCTGATTCAAAGAGCGTGAGTTTACATGGTTGGACAGGATACACAGGATAAAGTCACAAGAGCCGAAAAACGACCCAATCCAGATTCTTTTCATGAATCCATCGAGAATGGACCGCGCTTCACCCGTGTGGCGAACCCGACTCGACGACGTCAATCGTAGTGGATATGTATTTAGTTAAGTGCATTAAAAACAAACTATTATAAATCTTGTCCAACGGTCTCCGTGTATCATTCGCGCCTGGACCGTAACCCGCTCTTTCGACCCCTGCGTCCTGAATCCAACCCCGGCAGCCCTCGAATCTCCGTGTTTATGACTCTGATCAATGCGTTGCTGCTGATATCAACGGCGTTCTACTTCGGCGCCGCACTGGCGTTTCTGGTTGGTCTACGCCGAAAACGCCAACCCGATCCCGCCGGTTCCCATCCGTTCGTATCGGTCGTCATTGCGGCCAGAAACGAAGCCGGGTTCATCGGTGATTGCCTCGAGGGACTGGTCAGCCAGACCTATCCCGCTGACCGGTACGAAGTCGTGGTCGTCGACGACGGCTCGACGGATGGGACGGCGCAAGTCGTGACGCGTTTCGCAACGGCTTACCCCCACTTCCGGGGCATCGAGGTCACCGACGCCTTTCAGCACATGGCAGCAAAGAAGCGCCCGCTGTCGGAGGGCATCCGGGCGTCGCGGGGCGAGATCATACTGACCACCGACGCGGACTGCTCGGTACCGGCCACCTGGATTTCGGGAATGGTATCGCAGCTCGAAACCGGCGCGGACGCCGTCATCGGGTTCTCGCAATTAAAAAACGCCGGTGAACGGCTGACGCCAGCGGAGCGACTGCAGGCCTTCGACTTTCTCGCACTGATGTCCGCATCGGCCGGCGCGGCCAACCTCGGCGTGCCGCTGGCCGCATCGGGGCAGAACTTCGGCTATCGGAAAGCCCTCTTCGAACGTGTTGACGGCTTCGAAGAGATTGCCCGCTGCCCTTCCGGCGACGACGTTCTCCTGCTTCAGTTGTTTCGCAGGGCTGGCGCGAAGACCGCATTTTCAGACCACCCTCATACCTTTGTCAGCACCCGGCGGGCGGAATCCATCGCCGGTTTCTGGAACCAGCGTCGGCGATGGGCATCGAACGCCCGACGGATGGCGGCGTTGAATCCCGTCTTTTCCGTCTATCTCGCAAATGTCTTTCTGATCAACCTCCTCGTACCCGCCGGAATTGTCCTCGGAGTACTGGAATCCGCTGTCGGCGTCCCCCTGTCGTGTCTGGCGGTCAAGACGCTGGGGGACCTGGGCGTGGTGTGGAGAGGCGCGCGACGCTTCGGCCGGACGGACCTCCTCCCTCTATTGCCTGTGTGGGAACTCATGCAGATTCCATACACGGTCCTGGTGGGGTTGTTCGGAACGTTCGGCAGTTTCGTGTGGAAGGGCAGGACCCACGCGGCCGGCCGGATGGGTACAACCATCGGCGGTTTTTCGTTCAGATCGGTGTTTCGAATCCGTTGAGTTTTTGGCAGCCGGCCCTCCGCCGTGCGGAACTCTCAGCCAAGCGATATGGATCCTCACACATACCTGGCGCGATCGTTACTCACGCTCCTCACCCTGGCGCTCTGCATGGGCGCCGCGGATGCCCGGCGGCCCCGCGCACGGGATCTCGGTATCCGCATCGGCGCGCTAAAGCCGGGCCCGCATAACGCCATCACGGACGTCGCCGGCGTCCGGGTGGGGCACGTCACCCTGATCACCGGCGAGGGAGAATTGGAAGTTGGAAAGGGTCCCGTGCGCACCGGTGTCACCGCGGTGGTGCCGCACGCCGACGACGTCTATCTGAACCAGGTCTTCGCCTCGGCGGTAGCGCTCAACGGCAACGGTGAAATGACGGGAATGGAATGGATCAACGAGCGGGGTCTGCTGGAGGTGCCGGTGGTCGTGACGAACACGCTGAGCGTCGGCGAAGGGTACAGCGGCGTTGTCGCCTATATGCTTCAGAAAAATCCGGGGCGCGTGCCCCTTCCCGTCGTGGCCGAATGTTACGACGGCGGACTCAACGACATTGCGGGCCGCCACGTGAAAGAGGAACACGTCATCCGGGCGATTGAATCCGCGGCGGACGGACGGGTTCCGGAAGGGTCGGTGGGCGCCGGTACCGGGATGCGCGCCTATGGCTTCAAGGCCGGCATCGGAACCGCGTCGCGTGTACTTGACAGTGCCCAGGGCGCGTATACCCTGGGCGTACTCGTTGTGGCAAACTGCGGCCGCCGTGCCAATCTGGTCATCGACGGCGTTCCCGTGGGACGGCATCTTCCCATGGCGCCGCGCAAGCCGACCCGCGACGGCTCCATTGTCATCGTCATCGCCACCGATGCGCCATTGATCCCCATTCAACTTCGCCGGCTCTGCAAGCGATCCGCACTGGGCGTGAGCCGCACCGGCACGTTTTCCAGAACCAGCAGCGGCGACCTTGCACTCGCATTCTCCACCGCGCGCCGCATCCCGCGGGTCCCGGCGATGGTGGATACCGTTCACACCCTCCGCGACCGCCGCCTCAACCCGCTCCTGCAGGCCACGGTGGAGGCGACCGAAGAAGCCATCGTCAACGCGCTTTGCGCTGCGGACACCATGACCGGACGGGACAACAGGACGATGCCGGGACTCCCGCTGGATCGACTGCTCGAGATCATGAAACAGCACAACCGGATCGAGTAAGCCGGGAACGTCACCGGATCATCTTCATATACTCCTGAAGCCGGATACCGACATTCGCCATGCACAACCTTCCTATCATCCTCGGTCTTTCGATCTACGTCCTGCTGACGCTCGCGGTGGGACTGTACGCCGGCCGGCGGATCAAGGGTTCCGCGGACTTCATCGTTGCGGGACGGAGGCTGGGGATCTGGCTGGCCACGGGGACCCTGGCGGCCACGTGGTTCGGGGGCGGGATCGTCATCGGCGCTGCAAGCGAGGCCTACAAGAAAGGTTTTCCGGGCGTTATCGCCGATCCGTTCGGCGCGGCCCTCTGCCTCTTTCTGGCGGGACTCTTCTACGTCAGGATCATGCGCAGGATGGGCCTGACCACCATCGCGGGCTTTTTCGAAAGCCGCTTCGGGCCCTCCGCCGGCGCTGTCGCCGCACTGTGCACCATTCCCGCGTATCTGGGTTGGGTGGCGTCTCTCATGGTCGCCTTCGGGCGGGTAATCCAGTCGCTTACCGGACTCGACCCCACCCTGGGCATCTGTATCGGCGCGGCTATCGTCCTGGTGTACACGACCGCGGGGGGCATGTGGGCGGTCACGCTGACGGACTCCATCCAGGTTGCCGTATTGACGGTGGGGCTTCTGGTTATCACGCCGCTGCTGCTGAACGATATGGGAGGCTGGTCGGCCATCAGCGCGCGTATTCCGGAAGAACGGTTCTACATGTATCCGCGTGACGCCGGCGCGCCCGGCTGGTTCGCCTACGCCCGGGACTGGCTGGTCATCGGCCTTGGGAATCTGGCGGGTCAGGATCTGATTCAGCGCAGCCTTTCCAGCAGGAGCGAGACCGTCGCACAGAACAGCGCCTACCTTGCCGGTGCGCTCTATCTCACGGTGGGGCTGCTGCCGGTCTTTCTCGGCATCGCCGGGACCCTCATCTTTCCCAACATCGCCGACCCGGATATGATCATGATGCAGCTGGGCATGAAATACCTCTCGCCCCTGGCGATGGCGGTATTCCTGGGCGCTCTCGTATCCGCCCTGATGAGCAGCGCGGACAGCGCCCTGCTCGCCCCTGCCAGCGTGATTGGATGGGACCTGGCCCGTTACGTCCGTCCGGACGCCGACGAACGTTCCATTCTCAGGATCTGCCGCGTCAGCGTCCCTCTTCTGGGGATGATCGCCCTCTACCTGGCGCTGGCGCACAATACCGTCTACACGCTGATGGTAAATTCGTGGTCGATCCTTCTGGCCACCCTCTTCGTGCCGCTCACCGCCGGTATCTGGTGGCCCAGGTCCAATCTGCCCGGCGCGCTCGCATCCATGGGTTCGGGCTTCATCGCCTGGATCTGCCTCATCTATCTGGCGCCGAACCTGCCGGCAGACCTGCTCGCCGTACCCGTTGCGCTGCTCTTTCTGGTCGTTTTCAGTCTCAAAACGAAAGGCTCGTTCCCGGCGCGACCGCTCGCGGATACGGACGGACGCCCCTTTTCCATCGAGAACCGCCTCGGCCTGGGACGCCGGTAGCGGCTACGATCCATCCGTTCCATGGCCCTGCGCGCGCGTGACGAGACCCGCGAAAAAACCGGCGCCGAATCCATTGTCGATATTCACCACCGCAACGCCGGGCGCACAGGAATTCAACGTACCCAGCAACGCGGCGAGTCCGCCAAAGCTCGCGCCATAGCCCACGCTGGTGGGCACCGCAATCACGGGTACTCCCACAAGACCACCCACGACCGACGGCAACGCGCCCTCCATTCCCGCCACAACCACAATCGCCGCCGCCCGATCGATTTGTTCCCTGTAGGCGAACAACCGGTGAATCCCCGCGACACCCACGTCGTACAGCTTCTTCACCCGGCTTCCCATCGCCTCTGCCGTCACGACCGCTTCTTCCGCAACCGGAAGATCGGACGTTCCCGCCGAAATGACGAGGACCTCGCCCACCGTTGCGACGTCGCCCCGAGTACGACCGTGTAACAGCAACGTTCTCGCGACGGGGTTGTCATCCACCCCCGGCAACGCGGAACGAACCGCGTCCGCGTGAGCGCGGTCGGCCCGGGTTGCCAGAAGCGTGGAGCCCGCGTCCGAAATCCGGCGTGCGATTTCCACCACCTGTTCGGCGGTCTTGCCCTGGCAGAAAATCACCTCGGGGAACCCCTGCCGCATTGCCCGGTGATGGTCCACGTGCGCGAACCCCAGGTCTTCAAACGGCAGATTCTTTAACCGATCCATCGCGCTGTCCACGTCCAGTTCGTTCCCGCGAACCGCCTCCAGTACGTGCCGGACCTGCTCAGGCCTCACCCGATACCTCCTCTGCATTCAGACGGATGGCGCTCAGAATCGCTTCGACCGCATCCGGGTCGTCCTCCGTCATCAATTCGCGCCGATACGCCGACGCGCCGTCGATCCCCTTGATATACGCGGCCAGGTGCCTTCTCATCTCACGGACCCCGGCGGGCAGCCCCTTGCTTTGTACCGAGAGTCGCAGGTGCCGGACCGCCATCCTCACCCGTTCGCCCGCGGTCGGCGCGGCCGGCATCACACCGGTCGTCAGATAATGCTCGATCCGTCCGAACAGCCACGGATCGCCAATTGCCCATCGGCCCACCATCACGAGATCACATCCGGTCTGCTCCATCATGTCTTTCGCCGCCAGCGGGTCCCTGACGTCTCCGTTGCCGATGACGGGAATCGATACGGCTTCGGATACTTCCCGGATCACGTCCCAGTCCGCCCGGCCCGAGAAGCCGGCCTGGCGCGTCCGGCCATGCACGGCAATCGCGGCGGCGCCCATGTCCTCGGCCAGGCGCGCGACGTCGGATGCCCTTTCCGCATCGTCCCATCCGCTGCGCATCTTCAACGTAACCGGGATGGAGACCGCCCGCGCCATCGCCGATACGATCCTGCCCAGCCGCGACGGGTCCTTCAACAGGGCCGCGCCCGCGCGCCGGTTCACGATCTTCTTCACGGGACAACCGCAATTGATGTCCAGCATATCGGGATTGCGCTCGGCCGCCACCCGCGCGCCTTCGGCCATTTCTTCGGGTTCGGAACCGAATATCTGCACGGAAATCGGATGCTCGTCTCCGTCGAAGTCCAGGTACCGGCTCGAACGTTCGCTGCCGTCCGCCAGGCCTTTGGCGCTCACCATCTCCGTCACGGCCAGACCCGCTCCCTGCTCACGGCACAGCAGCCGGAAAGAACGGTCCGTGACACCGGCCAGGGGCGCAAGTACGGTCGATCCGGGGATCGCCGTTTTGCCAACGGTTACCATGTCGCGGCTTTGCGCATTCATTCCACGGTCTCGATCAGTCGTCTCACCTTCTCCGCGCCCACCCGGGCCACTTCGCCCGGGTCCTGTCGCCAGAGGTCTTCATTGAACAGTTCCAGCGACACCGGGCCGGAAAATCCCTGCGAGGCCAGCATCTCCAGCATCTTTCGCAGGTCCAGAATCCCGTCGCCGGGATACACCCGGTCACCGTCCGCAAGCGCTTCCCTCGGGCGGTCCGTTCGCGGCGCATCGTCAATATGGAAAATGGACACCTGCGCCCCCGGCACTTTCAGGATATCCTCGTCCCGCCCGCCGCCGCGATAGATGTGGAACGCGTCCATCACCACCGTGGTTCCCGGATGGTCCGTGAGCGAAACGATCTCCATCAACACGTCGACGTTATTGACGTGCTCCACGAAGCCCAGGAATTCGAGTGCGGGCAGACATCCAACCTCCTGCCCCAGTTCCATCAGCCTGCAATAACGGTCCGCGGCCAGGTTCAGGTCCGCCCGACCGAGCGTGGGTCCGGCTATGATGCGCGCCGCGCCGACAGCCACGCCCTGTTCCATCCGCCGCCGGGCCTCCGCGAGAAGCTCTGACTCGAAAACCGAATCCTCCGCGTCCATCCAACCGGAAAGATGGACCACGTCGGGCACCGTGAGATTGTGGTCATCCAGCATCAGTCTGATGTCGGACAACGTCCCACCGCCCCGTTCCCATTCCGTGAGGTCGTCGTTCCAGAGTTCAATCGAATCATAACCCGCGTCGCCCGCCGCGCGGATCTTCTCGTCCAGGGACGCGGGCTTGACCGTACTGGTATTGAAACACAGCTCAAACCTGGCCATTCGTTCCTCCCGTTTCACAAATCGCGTTCAACACGCACTGTCCACACCGGGGCATTGGCAGGCACACCTTCTTGCCCAGCGCCACGATCAGCGCATGATACTCGTTGAAGACCTCGGCATCTACGGGCACCGCGGCCTGAAACTTGCGCTGTATGTCGTGATAGTCGAGCCTCGGGTCCAGCAGTCCCAGTCGTCCGAAAACCCGCCGCGTGTATGCATCCACCACAAAACTCGGCTTATCAAGCGCATACAGCAGGATGCAGTCCGCGGTTTCGGGTCCGATCCCGTTTACCGACAGCAGTTCCTCGCGCAGACGCCCTGCGGGGACGTCCGCCATCCGTGAAACGTCGGCGCCGTACTCGGAAACAAAGTACGCCAGAAATGCCTTCAGCCTCCTGGCCTTTACGCGGAAGGTACCCGCGGGGCGGATGAGGGTTTGCAGTTCGACTTCGGGCATATCGAGCATGGTCCCGGCATCCAGCGCACCGGCGCCCTTGAGCCTGCCCATCGCTCGTTCCACGTTCGTCCAGGCCGTATTCTGCGTCAATATGGCCCCGACCATGGTTTCGAACGGGATTTCCGCCGGCCACCAGCCCTGGGGTCCGAAAGCATCCATCAACCGGTCGAAAACCTCGCGAATCCTGTCCTGTCCGGAAGCCATATCGGCCGGAAATCTAACGAATCGACGGATGACGATCAACCCAAATCATCTCGATGGGATGTGCCCGTGTTGGGAACCGGCGTCTCCCAACGGCCGCTCGACCGATGTCCCGGACAATAGAAAGGCGCCCGGACCGTCTCCGCCCGGGCGCCTGATCAGCATTCGATTCGCATAAGTCAATTCGGATGGATGTAGAGTTTCTTCCAGAGTTGAATGACCCTCAGCTGGTGCCGTACCCAGCAGTATCTTTTGAGAATCTCGATGACTTTAAGGCGTAATGCGAATTCTCGCAGATCGGTGTTCATTCCGGCCTCCTTCCCGCTGCAGATTTCATGCCTCATATATACGGATGCGGCGTTCGAATGTCAAGCGGCCCGGCGCCGGGGCTTTCCGCTTTACACGTTTTCGGTGGCGGGCTATATTTGACGATTCAACCGTTCCAAAGATCCGACCCCTGTCGCGGAGATGCGCCATGTCTGAAATCAGCCTGAAAGCCAAACTGAACGCCGGCGAAGTCGTCCTGGGCCCCTTTGTCAACCTCGCATCCGGCGCCCTCGTCGAAATCGCCGCGTACGCCGGCTTTGACTTCGTCATCCTGGACACCGAACACGGTCCGCTGGACATCGAGACCACCGAGAACCTGTGCCGCGTGGCGAAGGGCGCCGGGATATCCCCGATCGTGCGCGTCCGGGAAAACGACCCGCCCCAGGTGCTCCGGGCGCTGGACATCGGCCCGGAGGGCGTCCAGGTCCCGCAGATACGCACCCGTTCCGACGCCGAGTCGCTCGTGGAGGCGGCGAAGTACGCGCCGCTGGGGATGCGGGGCGTTTCGCCCTACACCCGCGCGGCCCGGTACTTCGCGGAAGGCGGACAGATCTTCGAGCGCCTGAACAGGGAGTCCATGGTCCTGATCCACGTGGAAGGCGTGGAGGGCCTGGAAAACCTGGACGCGATCATCGCCGTACCCGGCCTGGACGTGGTCTTCCTGGGTCCTTACGACCTCTCCCAGTCACTGGGTATCCCGGGACAGGTGAGCGATCCGCGCGTGGTGGACCGTATGCGAGAGGCTACCGTTGAGATCAATAAGGCCGGACTCACCGTGGGTACCTTTGCAGACAGCCCCGACGCGGCGAAACGCTGGATCGACGCCGGCGTGCGATACATCGCTCTGTCGGTAGACACCGGCATCTACCTCCACGGCTGCCGCAACATGGTCGAAGCCGTAAGAGGGTGAAAAACGGCCCTGTGCAGATACCAATGCCGGGCGCCCACAAGGAACGCCCCTACGTGCACGACAATCCGATAAAATTCGCGCTGCATTGCCATATGCGCGCTAACAAGCGGTGGATGCATGTAACCATCCCCGTCCCGATGGGTACCCCCTCATCGTAGGGGCACCCCTTGTGGGTGCCATGGTTTTCATGCGTACCGTCCTCCCCTTGTGGTTACAGAAACAAAAAAAGGCGATCCTGCTTCGAATCGCCCTTTGTGCCCCCATTTCGCTCCACGTCAGGAGTCTTCGTCGCCGCTCATCGGAAGGTCCTCTGCCGAGATGACGCGGCGTCTTGGCCGGTCGACGAATTGTGGGTTCCGTTCCCGTTCCTGCTGGACCTGCATGGTATACCGCGCCGTGGGAATGGCTTCCAGCCGCATTTCACCGATCAGTTCCCCCGACACCTCGCAGATACCGTACGTGCCTTCGTCGATCTTGCCCAGCGCGTGGTCGATCTCCGCAAGCTCACGGCGCTCGTTGTTGCCCAGCGTTGCCATCAGCTCAACGGAAGATGCGTTTCCTGCCATATCGAACGGGTCCGCCGAGCGATCGCTTCTCAGTTCATTGATGTCCGCATCTTCCAGGAGCGTATGCTTCAGCAGGTCCTTCTTTCGATCCAGCAGGAGCCGTTTGAAGAACGCAAGCCTTTCGAGAGACAGTTTCTCAGCCATATGCCCTTTACCTCCCCGGCGCCAATCCTGACCTCTGAAATCTACATCCGATATCGACAACAGAAAATGTCGTCGATATCTTTCTCCCGAAAATGCTCACAAAACCACACGACTTTTCTCAACTGGACCGGCCCCGATCCCGGATACAGACTGTTCCAGGTCCAATTTTTCGGACGAAAATTTATCCTTGCAGATGCCGAAAGTCAAGCCCCAATTTCGACAAATTTCGACAAAAAATCCGCCGTTTCCAAAAACGACGGAGAAAGGCTCCAACCGATCTGTGCCGGCAATGGCAATCTCTTACGACCGCGAAGTCACGCCCGACCCTGTGAAGGGCATAGCGCACCCACGCCGCACGCATCGCAGTCAGGCGCCCTGGCGCTGCATATCGCTCGCCCATGATGGATAAACAGATGCGGCAGGTCCACCCAGTCTTTCCTTGGCACGAGAACGATCAGATCCTGTTCTATTTTGACCGGGTCCTGCCTTCGGGTCAGACCCAGACGATTGGAAATGCGGCGGACATGCGTATCCACCACCACGCCTTCGGCAATACCGAACGCATTGCCCAGAACCACGTTGGCGGTCTTTCGACCAACGCCGTCCAGCGCGACCAGTTCATCCATCGAACGCGGAACCTCGCCGCCATGTCTGACGACCAGCGCCTGGCAACAGCCCTGGATGTTTCGCGCCTTGTTGCGGAAGAACCCCGTGGAACGGATCACATCCTCCAATTCCTCCGGCGGCGCATCGGCATAATCCGCTGCCGTGGGATAGCGCTCGAAGAGGATCGGCGTCACCATATTGACCCGTTCGTCCGTACATTGCGCGGAGAGAATCGTGGCGATCAACAGCTGGAGCGGGTTTTCGTACGTCAGCGAACATTCGGCGTCGGGATAAATCCCCTTCAGCAAACCAATAATCTCGCGCGTCCTTGACCGCCGAACATTCAGATCTTCGTTGGGAACCATCATCCCGGGATTCCTCTTTTGTCCCGCGCTCACCACGGACGTACCGCCGGAACAGGCTGTTCGAGTCCGTCAGCGCGTATGTTCTCGCCGTTCACCCAGTGGGAGCGGTCCGAAGCCAGGAACACGACCACGTCCGCGACGTTTTCGGGCGTGCCCAGGCCTCCCATGGGAAAGCCGTTCTTCTCGTAAGCGGCGAATACTTCCGGCTTTTCCTGACGCATATTGTCCCATCCGCCGCCTTCGAATATGATCGATCCGGGCGACACCACGTTCACGCGGATGCGGTCGTGCACCAGTTCGAGCGCTATCGGCTCGGCCATGAAGATCTGCGCGGCCTTGGACGCGCCGTACTGCACCGCGCCGCTCAGCTGCGGAATCCATCCCGAGATCGAGGAAATGAATACCACAGACCCCCCGCAGCGAGCTCGCATGTGGGGAACCACCAGCCGGGTCAGCCGCACCCCGTGGAACACGTTCCTGTCGAAGGTCTCCACCCAATCCTCGTGTGTCGAGTCCATGAACCTGTCGCCGGACCGGCCGCCAACGTTGTTGATCAAAACGTCGATCCCGCCCAGCCGTGCGGCGGCCTCATCCACGAACCTACCCGCGTCGTCCGGATTCTGCACGTCGGCCTGAATGGCGGCGACACGAACACCGAGCGCCTCAATCTGATCAGCCGCCGCTGCGAGCGTCTCTTCCCGCCGCGCGCAGATCGCAACGTCGCACCCCTCCTTCGCCAGACCCAGCGCAGATGCAAGACCGATCCCCTGATTCGCTCCAGTCACCAGTGCGACTTTTCCCTTCAGATTCATATCCATGGTTGACCTCCATTTTTTCGTTCTTTTCGATCCGGATTCTCGAACCGGCACTCCGGGCTCAACCGTCCACAATGCGCCGGCGACCGCCCTCGAGCCTGTATAGCTCTTCCAGGCATCGAGGTCTGCGCCTGTTCTGCTGTCTCAGAGCGGCCAGGTATTCTTTCCACTCCCCCTCGCGACCGGAGCGGCTGAGTACATCTTTGACCTGGCGCAGATACGGCACGGCCTCCCGGTATCCGCTCGGCTTTACACGTGCGATCTCGTTCTCCGCCAATTCCTTCCAGATTGCCACCGACCGGTCGGGATGGGTGGTCGCGATGGCGTCGGCCACTTCATCGTCAAGGTTGGCGTCACGCTGCCAGTGCTCAGCCCGGGTCCTTCTGGATTCGTCGTACCACTTCACCACCTCGTCCGGCTTCTTCTCGGCAATGGCCAACTGCATCAGCACGTCGACCATAGGCACCTCATCATGGTCACGCGACGCCGGCATGTCGACTTCCGGAGCAGGCAGCGGCCAGTCTATCTTCGGGTCGCTCTTTCGTCTCCTGCCGCTTCTCGGCCGCCGGCCGGTTTGCAGAAAGTGCCGGCCCCACGCCTCGACGCCCTCGCCAACGCCCAGCCCGCGGGCGGCATTGCACAGCGCCTGGAAACCCTCCGCTCCGGGCCCGGCGAAAAACTCCTCCGCCTGCAAGGCAACCCCGGCGAGTGGATTGCCGCTTTGCTGGTTGATTGTCTGCAGCTGCTCTCGAAGCTCCGTTTGAAGGCCTGGATATCGGTCGGCAATCGCCTCAATCCCCTGCCGGCACCAGCGCCGCGCTTCGTCCCACTCGCGCTCGGCCACCAGGCGACCCACCAGGCGATTGTAACTCAAGGTGATGGGGGCCTCTCGCTTGCACAGTGGGACGATCTCTTTCTGTCTGCCGGCCTTTTCCAGGGCGTGAATCAGCCAGTCGGCGATCAGGTCCCGGCGGTAGTCGCGCGATAACTCATCATCTCCGGGAGTTTGCTCTTGATTGTCGAGGCGCCGCGCCAGGCGGTCGCACACCTCCGACCAATCGCTTTCCGCATAGTCTCCCTCCCAGAGATTTTCGAGTCCTTCGCAGCAAAGTTCATACTCGTCTGCAAGGGCCATGTCCAGGACCCATTCAATACGGTCCGCGGGCGGCATGGACGTTCTGTCGAGGGCCAAAAAAAGAACGTCGAGGCAATCGCTGATCGCTCCGGTTGACTCTCCTTCATGCTCGTACTCCAGCGCCTGGGTGCCCGCGGCCAGAAGTTCCGGTCCCAGCCGCACGGCGGCGTGAGCCTGTCCGGACGCCACCAGCGCCTGAAGCATTGCCTTGAGGCGATCCGTATTGCGGTACCCGTAATGGTGGCTTTCCCATGCGGGTTCCTCCAGCGTAGCGATCTCGGAGCGGATGCTCTTCAGCACCCTGCGGGTCTCCCCCGAGGTCAGGTTGCGGCGGTTTTCGAGCGACTGGCGCACTTCGTCGTGCGTTTCGGCGAGTTCCAACAGCAGTTCTACGAGTTCGGCTTTGGTATGCTCTTGCATGTAGGCGCGCAAGGAAGCGTCTCCGGATTGACCGGTTCCGGAACTTTCCGAAAGTGTCTCGGCAGACTCCTCGTCAGGTTCATTCACGTCAGATTCCTGCGGCTCTTCTTCCAGGTCCTCTTCCACGTAAAATTCCAGTTTCTCGTCGTCATCTTGCGTGATTGCGTCCAACTCCTCGAGGCGCGGGTCGTCAGCCTCAACGCGACCGACGGCGGTTCGGGTCTTGACCATCTCCAGGTATTCCACCACGACGGCAACGGCGTGCTTGCACGTTGTCCGGTAGGGACAGGTGCATTCGGATATCAGGTCCTTGCTTCCGTCGATGCGCACCCTTACGGCGTAGAGGCGACTGCCCACAACCGAGGCGACCAGCGCGTCCTCTTCTTCGTCGCGCTGCAATTCCCGAACAGCCCCTTTTCTCCGATAGGACCGACCCCGGGCGACAATGCGACTGCCGGCCCATTCCTCCAGATCGTCCCACGTCAGTTCAGAAAAGGGATCAACAGGCTCTTCCGGACTGGTCGTTTCCATTCGTGAAGCCATCTCGTTGAGCTATTCCTTTCAGGGTGGACTTTTGCATTTGACTTGAAAGATACTGAGATCCCAAGAGAAACGCCCGGGGAATCCCCGGGCGTTTCTCATTTCTTCTCAGGAGCCGTGGGTTAGATCTGAAGCTTTGGGTTTCATCCGGTGTATCACCGTTGTTTACTCTCTGCGCTTGCTTGCGACTTTCCAGGGCGGCTCTCGCCAGGGCTCTTGCCAGTTTTCCTGGAGTAGCTCATCTAAAAAGACAGTCGGATTGTTTCGACATGAGGTCACTTGCGGGCGACTCAGAGCGGCGTCAGGGTAGGTCTCTTGCCTCTGACAGATAGCCGTAAACAGATGATCGGTGTCCTGCAATGTAAACCGTTACCTCCTCAACGTCGACAGTATAAACGACTCGCCAGTCACCACTGCGGATACGGTAATATGGAAGACCTTCAAGGTTCTTCTCGTCTTTTACTTTCTTTGCCCCTCGCGGAAAGGCATTGTCCTGCAGATCGTCAATCTTTTCCTGAAGTGCCGCCCTGCGTTCTACGGGAATATTCTCCAGATCTTTTCCAACTCTCTTTTTCACTACCAGAATACGTTTCCTGGATCTCTCACCAACAGGTTTTCTCTTGCCGGCAGGTTTTCGTCTCCCAGTCCTCTTTTTCTTCCTTTTACTCAACGACGTCTCTCCCGGCGCCGGCGAGCGCTATTGGGAAAGTATCTCGCCATTTCTGAATCCGACATAACCTCACCACGACCAGCCCTCTCGTCAGCATTGGCTATATCACAGAGGGCTTCGTCAACGTCGTCAATGGGATGATCCGTCACTGTCTCGTCTTCGACGTCCTTCGCAGGATTACCCGGGGCAATTATATCAATCAGCCTGTGGGCTGTTGTTACGACTGTTGATGCAAAGCCCATAGTGCCCTCCTATGCTAGAAAAAGGAACAACTGGCTACTCCAACCACGCCCCGCTTCACGAAAAAATGTCTTGCTTTTTCTCACGGCGATTCAGGCATGTTTTCAGCAACCTTTTTCCGGGGAGGCCCTCAAATAGCAGCCCGAACCTCCTTCTTAACGTCTCTCCTTCAAATCGATTACCTCCTGAATCATATCCCGTGCATTGTTCTGAAAAACCAGCATACGCAAAAAGAAGAAATAAATCCTGCCTCTTGTCAACCATAATGTCTTTTCCTTCGTGTCGGCATCTCGTTCCCCTACTCCTTTCGAAAATACCGCAGCACCGTTCTCGATGCTGAAATTCCGGCCGATTACACGACGAAACGACCGATCCCGCGGTTTCCGCCCGTCACAAGTGCGACTTTTCTGCTCAGATTCGGAACCATGAATGATCCCCGATATCAGACGTCGCGAAGGCTCGAATCTGGTTCATCCGTCCACAATTCACCCGCGACCGCCCTCCAGCCGATCCGGATCCTCCACGCATCGTGGCCTGCGCCTGATACGTGAGAGACGTTGGCTTCGGGACACCTCTTCCGCCTGCCGATCAACCCACTATCGGACTCGCTAACCCGGAAGGCGGCGCCAGGCCCCCGTCAACCACCCTACAGCAGCGAATGGCAGATTGCCGGACGCGGCGCCATGTAGGCCCCGCCGCCGCTGACGCCGGTGATCTCGTCTCCGCGCCAGCGAAAGGTCACCGTCTCTTCTTCGGCGGACGGGTCCCGCGACAACTCCTCCTCCTCGTACTCGGGAACAGCGAAACGCAATTCGGTGGTCGTTGCCACTTCACCCTGCGCCACCACCACGAACCCGTTCTCCACCGTTGTCTCGACAGGCCGTCCGTCGACGGTCACCGAGCAGGTACACTCATCAGCCCAGCCCGGGAAGCGCAGGCGCAGCTCCTTTCCGGTTCGGTTGACCACGATGACCCGCCCCCCGTTTTCATCGCGCTCCGCCCTCACCCCCACACCCGGCACTTCGCGGTTGAAGTGGAAGTTCACGCGGACGATTTCTTCCTCCACGTCAACGGTCCGTGTCCAGAGCTCGATCAGGCTGTGCAGGGTGGCGGCGGTGAAATCGGTGACGCAGGTCTGACCGCTGACGTGGCCTACGGAGCCGCCGATGGTACCCACGAAACGGTTGGGAAGGTCGCGGTAACAGTCGCGGGGGTCATCCGCTACGGCAGGCCGGATCGGTACCGGTTCCCGCACCTGCGCCGGAAACAGCCGGGTCCGTGCAATGCGCTCGGCATCGTCGAGCAGTCCGGGGTCGGCGAACAGGTCCCACAGCAACAGGGCGACGTGGGCGATGTCCCCGGCCGAGGCGATGTCGCCGCCGTACCGGTTGCCGATGTCGTGGGTGACGAACCCCGAGCGGGTGATCATCCCGGATACGGCATCCCGGTAGGTCTTGTATATCCGCTCCTGGCGTTCGCGGGAACCCTGGAGTACGGCCAGCATCAGCAGGCCGCGGAGGGTGTTGAGGTACGAGTGGGTGTGATGGCCGCTGCCCCCGGCGAGGCTGCCGTCCGCGTTCAGCACGTATCCGAAGTGGAACTCGGCCAGGCGCTCCGCTTCCTCGAGGGCGGCCGGCGCGCCGGTGGCCGCGTGGAAACAGAGCAGACCCTCGATGGCGCGGCCGTGGGTGTACGCCGGGGCGGCGCTGTTGCCGTGCTTTGCCCGCTCAGGTCCGCCGTCGAACGAGAACCTCCACTTCGTCAGGTCCCGGCTGGCGCAGCTCATCCCCTCGATCGCCCGTTGGCCCCACTCCGCGGCGCGTTCACTGCCGCGACATTCGACAAGCAGTCCGAATGACAGCATGCTTTCGCGGTAGGAATGGATGTACCAGGTCGCGGGGTCCCTGGGGTCGACGTCCTCGAGGAAGATGCCGCTGGCGTTGTCGGACAGACGCCGGCTGTTCTCCAGCATCGCCGCTTCCATCTCCACGGGGATCTCGAAACCGGCGGCGCGCTCGAGCCGCAGCATCGCGTTCCACCAGCGGCCGACGTTGTGGCCGGTGCAGCGCGGCCGAAACTGGTACATGGCGCGCAACTCGCCGTCGACGGCCATGTGCCAGTACGGCAGGTAGCCGTCGTCGCGCGACAGACTGCCGAGGAGATTGCGCCCGGTCAACAGCAGACGGTCCTTGACGTTCATAGGATGCAGTCGACTCTAGAATTGACAGTGCGGCTGGTAGAGTGCTTCAAGCAATGCTCCAGCGGCTTCCACGCTCCATTTGTTGGTCATAAGGGGTTGACCTCAAGAAACCATGCGGACAACTGTCTCTCAAGACTGATCCCAACTTATTCCAATGTCTCAGCAATACAGTGTCAATTAAAGCAAAAAGTACGCTCGCAGGTTGTGAATTCGCCGCCAATTCTCTGGCGATATGGGCTTTATGCATAAGAGGGCTTGTCGCTCTAACCGACAAACCCTCGCGTGCAGCGTTTTTCAATGTTTATATGACACTTAGAAAATCGTCCCGATCAATACCCGCCTGTTTGAGAATACCGCTAATGGTGCCGCGCGTCAGTCGTTTGTGAGCAGGAACAACAGCTACTCTGCTTTTGATCGGATCGAGTCGCTTTGGAACAACATGGCTGCCACTTTGCCTCACAAAACTGAATCCGAGTTTTTCCAGTGCTGCTATTACGTCGTTGCCGGACTTGTTCGATGGCAATTTAGGCAATCTTGAACTCCGTCACCGTAGCACCGGTTTCTTCAAGGTAAAGTGTCGTGGCTTCCTTGAGGTTTTCCAATGCTTCCTTTGGGGAAGTACCCTGGCTTACCGTACCCAATGCCGGACAATCGGCAACGTACAAATCATCCTCTTTTGTAATCACCGCGGTTAAATTTCTCGCAGCCATTGGATCCTCCTGGAGAATCATCCGTCGCACCAAGATCCACGATAATAAAGAAGCGGGGCGGGCGCTACTGACTGTATCGGGGCCCGATAGCGAATATATCAAACCTGCCAAACCTGTGCAATTGCTTTTCTACAAGTCGGGCAAATACAGCGGATGAACTCAAGCCGCAGCGCCTGGCAGCCGGGGTGCAGCGTGGTATCCTTACGTCTTTCCACCTATTGCCAGAAGAAGTGAATCGTTGTCAACTATTGCACTTGCTACTGCGGATCGGTACTTGCCCAACCGTCGACGCTGAGCATGCCTGCATTGAGCTTGTCGAAATGTCGAAACGCTCGTGTTTCGGTGCTTCTTCAACCTTCGCCGACCCTTCGACAGGCTCAGGGAGCGGCTCCGGCTGCGGGGTCAATGGTGTGGACGAAAGGCTGCTCCTTGTGATAACCAACCTTACGCGACGGTATGAGACAAGTGTCGCAAAATGCAACAGTTAACGGTTTTCGGCTTTCCCTCTGTGTCTTTGTGCCTTCGTGGCTTCGTGTGAGATATGCCTCAAGGTGCAGCAGATGGGTGAGGTGACCGTTATCGCTCCGCGTCTGCCGCCTTGCGATTCTCGAAAAACGCCCGTCCGCCCACGAGTTGCTTCACGAAGAACGCGGCATCTTCGCTATCGCGGGATTTCAGCGCGGCGATGGATGCGTCGAACTCCGATTCGCCGGCTTTGGTGTCGCCCGAGAGGATCTTCGTCAGCCCGATGTAGCCTTCGTGCATGGTCCGGTTATCCAGGTTCCTGCCATCCGACGCGCTGTAGTCTCTGGCCGCTTCAAATATCGACAGCGCCTCCGCGTACGACCCATCCGCCATGAGATGCACGCCGAGATACCAGTACGTAAAGGCGAGTTGCGCGTCCGTCGGGTCCAGTTCATGGAGTTGCCGGACGGCGTACCGTGCGCAGGCGAGACCCTGGCGCATCTGCTCGGGCGAAATCGCCACGCCCGGTTCCTCCCAGCCGATCCACGTGAACGACGCGGCGTTGGTGGCCATCCTCTTGGCGGCGAACCGAAGCTCTCTCGCGGAATCGTCGTCCTTATCGTATTCACACGCGTGTGTGAGACAATAATGGATGCCCGCGTTTGCGAAGTGGATCACATGCTCCGTGGACTTTGCCTTCCAATAACAATCGAGCATGAGGTCTTCAAAAACCTTTGCCACGTCGGTCTCTTCCCAGAGTCCGAGTACGAACTCGCTCGCGGCGTAGAGGTCCTTTTCAACGGCCAGAGATTGAACCGTTTCGTAAATCTCTTCGCGTGTCACGCGATCTCCAGGTCTGTTGCAGTTGAGGACTATATCCGAATGGCTGCGAACATCATCAAACATGGATACACAGGATGGGCAGGATGAAAACCGAAATGCAGAAAAAATCTCAGAATCACTCAACCAAGGCAAGGCACAGAACCGCATTCAGTGTCTGTGGCCTCTATCCTGTTCATCCTGTCCATCCATGTTTCAAGCATCTTCAGATTCCGTGCACCATGACTGGAATTCATCGAGGGACATCGCATTCAGGACGTCCTCGGCCGTCAGTCCGCCCTTCCGACCGACGCCCAGACCATAATCCATCTGCTCCAGTCCCTTGATGCTGTGTGCATCGGTATTGATGGAAATCTTCACGCCCTTTTCCCGTGCGTATCCGATATGCCGCCAGTCCATGTCCAGCCGGCGTGGATTGGCATTCAGCTCGATGGCGGTATTGGCCTCGGCCGCGGCGTCGATTACCGCACGGTGGTCCAGCGGATAACCCTCTCGCGAAAGCAACAATCGCCCCGTGGGATGTCCCAGGATGTGTACGTGAGGATTCTGAACCGCGCGCACGATCCGCTCAGTCGCCTCGACCTCGGTCATGCCGAACCTGGAATGCACCGACGCCACGACGACTTCGAACTCCGACAGGAATTCGTCCTCGAAGTCCAGCCGTCCATCGCCCAGAATATCCACTTCGATGCCCTTCAACACCCGGATGTCGTCGAGTTCATCGTGTACGCTGTCGATCTCCTCCCACTGGGCGCGGACCCTGTCCTCGGTCAGGCCGTTCGCATAGGCCGCAGCCTTGCTGTGGTCGCATATCCCTATGTATTCATATCCCAGACCGGCCGCCGCCTTCGCCATCTCCCTCAGCTCCGCCCGGCCGTCGCTGTGCCGGGTATGCACGTGAAGCGTACCTCGCAGGTCCGCGCGCGACACCAGCTTCGGGAGCCCCCCGGTCCCGGCCAACCGGACTTCGCCGGCACCCTCGCGCAGTTCCGGCGGGATTTCAGACAGTCCCAGCGCTTTGTATAACGCGGACTCGTCTCCACATGGGATTCGACGTTCGCCATCGAAGAGACCGCGCTCGTCCAGCTTCAGTCCCAATTCGGACGCTCTGTCGTACATCTGCGCAACGTGCGCCTCGTTTCCCGTAGCGCAATGCAGTGCCGTCGGGAACGCCGGCTCCTCCACCATCCACAGATTCGCGCGCATGCCCGACTTCAGTATCACGCTCACCCGCGATTCCCCGGTTTCGACAACTTCGGCCACTTCTCCATAGCCTGTAAATGCCACGGCCAGCGCATCGGGGTCCTCTGTACTTGCCACGAGATCGAGGTCGCTGTGCGCTTCCATGCGGCGTCGTATCGATCCGGCCACGGCCACGCGGTCCACGTTCGCCCGGTCTTCGAGGAACGCCCGAACGGCCCCCGCGTCCTGGCCTGCGTAATCGCACAGAAACCGGCCCCGGTGCTTCTGCATGTATTGAATGCCGTGGGCGATCCGTTCGGCGGTCTTGCGGCCGAATCCGCTCATCGCCTCAAGATCGCCTGAGTCGCAGGCTCTGGAGAGCGCATCGATGTCCACGATGCCCAGTTCTTCGTAGATCGCGCGCACTCTTTTGGCCCCGAGACCCGGTATTTCAGTCATTTCCATTAATCCTTCCGGGACGGACGCTTTCAATTCCTCCAGGCCGGGCAGATGTCCGGTTTCCACGAGTTCGCCGATCCGCCCGGCGAGCCCCTTCCCGATACCCCGGACCGAATCCAGCTTTCCCCCGGCTGCCAGCGCGGCGACCGGATCCCGGAGGGAATCGATTGCCCGGGCGGCGTTGGCGTACGCGCGAATGCGAAAACCGCTGTCGCCGTTCAATTCCATCAACGTCGCCATCTCCTCCAGGATATCCGCGACCTCCCGGTTGTCCATAGTCCCTCCGTGATCCGCTTGCAGGCGGCGGTGCGTTCCCCGGCCGCGGCCGTCTACTCCTGTGCCGCGGCCCGTGTACTGCCTACGTCGTCCAGCAACCGGTTGTTCTTCCGGATATAGATGGGTGTGAGGGCAAACGCGATCATATTCACCAGAAGACTCAGGATCGCCAGGACCTCGTGCAGGATCTGGTAAAATGTACGGCCCCCTTCGCCGCCGCTCCACAGCAGGTCGGCGTGGGCGCCGCCACCGATCATTGCTGCGGCCATAATCAGCAGAATACCAAGGGTCAGAAGGTAGAAGAAACCCCCCTTGAACGAGCGGGCGCGCGCCAGAAACTCCGGACTCAGACCTCGCTCCCGCACCTCGGCCTTGATCGCGGAACCCGTTCCCATAAAGTAAAACATCGTCGTCGTCTGCGTCAGGACCGTGAGAAACGCGGCGAGAAGCCCCACCTTCAGGTGGGCGCTCACCGACACCGACATCAGGTCGAAACGCGACGCGTAACCCATCCCGAAGCTGACCAGCAACAGCGGGACATTTACAACGAGCATGCCCAGAATCGCCGCCTGCATCGTTGTCGATCTGACCCCCTCGGAAGCACCCGGACGTTCCGACCCGGTTCCCACCGCGGACCTCCTGACAATTCAAAGAAAGATGACCAGCACGCACGACGCCCGGATCCAGCGAAAACCCCTCATGATTCCTTTGGACAATTGGGTCGCAGGATTTATCTTCTACGCCGTTCGCAGGAATATAGACAGAGAAAGCAACGCCGTCAACTTTCTCACGTTAGCAGCCCGTTGAAAAAGTCCATCCGGGCTACGGCCGGCCCTTGCGGTCGAAATACTGCGTTGCGCTCCCTCGCCGAATCGCAGGATGGGACTCGGTCGCGCGCCTTGTCTTCGACCACAATGGCAAGTGTTCCGCCCCGGAAATAGATTGCCGAAATTTGGCCGCCGAGTCGCCCGGCTGGCAAGGCGCCTGAGCAAGGCGACCTGCTTACGGTCACCGAGCGAAGGCAACGCCGCCAGACGGGATGAATCGGCGGATGAATGGTGACATATTTCCGGGCCGGAACACCAGGCCTCGCCTGCAGAGCGACTTTCTCAACGGACTGTTAGCAAATGCCTCGGGATACCAGAGATGTCGACAGAGTTGAGGGTGGCGATAGCCGGACTGGGCCGGGCCGGATGGTCCATACACTTCAATAAACTCAAGGATGCGCCGAATTTCCAGCTCGCCGCCGTAATCGACCCGCTCCCCGAGCGTCTCCAGGAGGCGGCGGCTCTGTCCGGCTGCCGGACATACCGGACTCCCGGAGCGTTCTGGAAGAAAGAACGCCCTGACATACTGGTCGTCGCAACCCCTACAAGACTCCACGAACGGCACGCCCGTCGAGCGCTCCGCGAAGGCTGTCACGTCATCCTCGAAAAGCCGATGACCACCACCCTCAAATCGGCCGACCGTATCATTGACGAGGCGGAGCGGCACGGCCGCCGCGTACTTGTCTACCAGCCGCATCGCCTCGCTGCCGAGACCCAGACGCTCAAAGGCATCCTGGACAGCGAAATCCTCGGTCCGGTATACCTCATCCGAAGGTCGTTGACGCGCTACGTGCGACGCAGTGACTGGCAGAGCCTGCGCAAACACGGCGGCGGTATGCTCAACAACTACGGCGCCCACTACATCGACCAGTTGCTGTATCTCTCGGATGGCACGCCCGTTGTCGATACGCAATGCAGCCTCTGGGCCGTCGCGACGCGCGGAGACGCGGACGACGTGGTGAAGGTCTGGCTCAAGACCCTGCGGAACCAGCTTCTCGATCTGGAGATCAATCAGGCCGCCGCCCTCCCGCTTCCGCCCTGGCACGTGTGCGGTCGTCACGGAACCCTCGCCCAGTCGGAAGACGCGTTTCATATCCGGTATTACAACCCCGAACAGGCGCCGGAACTGGAGGTTTTCGACGGCGCGGCGCCCGGGCGCAGCTATGACAACAAGGACCGGCTCCCGTGGCGGGAAGAGACCGTGCCGATCCGCCCGGAAGCCCAGCTCGACTTTTACGCGAACATCCATGATACATTGACGGGAAACGCGGAGCCCCATATCGGGATCCACGAATCACGCGAATTGATCCGCGTCATCGAACAATGCCGGAGACGCGCAGTAAACAGAAAGGAAAGCGATGCGTAAATCTTCCCGTGCTTTTCTCGAATCCATGCTCAATGCGCCCGGTCCATCCGGGTACGAAGGCCCCGTCCGCGACGTCTGGACGGCGGAAGCGAAGAAATACGCGGACAAAGTCTCCGTTGACGCGCACGGCAACGCGATTGCCGTCCACAATCCCAAAGGCAGCCCGCGAATCATGCTGGCCGGGCATATGGATGAACTGGGATTCCAGGTCAACCATATCGACGACAACGGATTCATCTACGTCAACGCGATCGGCGGCTTCGACACGAATATCATCCCGGGCAGGAAAGTCCGCATCCACACGTCATCCGGCCCCATTCCCGGCGTATTCGGCAAGAAACCGGTCCATCTGATGACCGATGAAGACCGGAAAAAGACACCGAAGATTCACGATCTCTGGATCGACGTCGGCGCAGCGGACAAGGAGGAGGCCGGTAAAGTCGTCGACATCGGCGATCCCGTCACGTACGATCCCAATTTCGAAGTGATCCGGGGAGACCTGGCCGTCTCCCGCGCGTTCGACAACAAAATGGGCGCGTACGTCGCGGCGGAGACCCTGCGCTGCGTTGCCCGGTCCGAGAAAACGTCCGGAGCCGCCCTGTTCGCGGTTGCCACCGTCCAGGAAGAGATCGGACTTCGAGGCGCCAGAACCAGTGCGTACGGAATCAACCCGCACGTCGGCATCGGCCTGGACGTCGCGTGCGCCACCGATCATCCGGACGTCGACAAACGCCGGGACGGCGATCTGAAGGTGGGGGCGGGCCCCGTCATCGCCCGTGGAGCGAACATCAATCCCGTCGTCTTCAAACGCCTCGTGGCCGCGGCGCGAAAGGCCGATGTGCCGGTTCAGATCGAGGCCGCGGCGGGGGGGACGGGAACGGACGCGAATGCCATCCAGCTCACGCGCGCCGGGGTGGCCACGGGCCTCGTCAGCGTGGCGTTGCGTTACATGCACACGCCCGTGGAGGTTCTCTCGCTGAAGGACCTGGACCGGACCGTTGCCCTGCTCACCGAATTCATCCTGGCAATCACGCCGAAAACCCGATTCATACCGTAGGCCGGAGGCCCTATGAAACTCTCCTGCACGTCGGTCATGCTTCCTCGCTGGGACCTGGACCGCACCTTCGACAAGCTGGCCGAACATGGGTACGACGGCATCGAATTGCGCTGTCGTTACAACCCGGAAGACGATTCCGAAGCGCCCTCGTTCTGGGGCCGTCACCTGTCCGACGTCAGCCCCGATAACATCGTTCAGAAGGCCGAAGCGATCCGGGCGGCAGAGAGACGGTCCGGCATAAAGGTGATCGCACTGGCCCCGAACGTGACGTTGGAAGATACCGAAGTCGTGGAGAAGCTGTTCCGGGGCGCCGCCGCGCTGAATCCGGACAATCCACCCATGATCCGCATCGGCGCGCCGAGGCACGACAGGACGCAGCCCTACTGGCCCCAGTTTCTCGATGCGCGGGCAGGTTTTGCGAACCTCGCCGAGACCGCCCGTACCTATAACGTCAAAATCCTCTACGAGATTCACGTGGGCACCGTCGCCGTCACCTGTTCACGCGCCATCGAACTGCTGCGCGACCTGGACCCGGACCGGATCGGCGCCATCTACGATATTCCGAACATGCTGCGCGTGGGCCTCGAAGACACCAGGATGGGTATGGAGATGCTCGGTCCCTATCTCGCCCACTGCCACATCGGCAACGGCAGCCCTGTCGTTACCGGCCGTGACGAGACCGGCGCCCGGATCTGGGAATGGGACTTCGCCGACGTCCGGGAAGGGATCGCCAACGTCGGCCAGATCGTTCGTGACTTCAAAGCCGTCGGCTATTCCGGGTACCTTTCGCTGGAAGACTTCGGTCCGGGTGACGACGACGCCAAGGTCGGCGAACAGGGTACATATATCCGGCGGTTGCTGGAGGCATGAACGCGGAGGAAGGGACGAGAAGACGAAAAACGCACGACTACGAAACACCCGTGGGTGAAATCAATTGCCACACGAGGCGCATTGGAGAACCGATCCATTCCGCCACTTTGAACGCGAGGAGCTCCATAGATGCCGCAGCACCAGTCCGGTAAAGGCCCCATCCGGGTCGGTATCATCGGTGTGGGCCGGGGGCAGAGCTTCGCCCGGGGCGCTACCGACACGGTGGGTATGAAACTCGTGGCGCTCTGCGATACCTGGAAGGAGAAGCTCGAACAGGTGGGCAGGGAGTACGGCGTGGCCACGTACACGGACTACGACCGTTTCCTCGAGCATGAAATGGACGCGGTCATCCTGGCGAACTACAGCCATGAGCACGCGCCGTTCGCCATCAAGGCGCTTCAGGCGGACAAGCACGTGATGAGCGAAACGGCCGCGTGCAAGACGCTTGCCGAAGGCGTTGCCCTCTGCCGGGCGGTGGAAGCCAGCGGTCGGATCTACATGTTCGCCGAAAACTACCCTTTTTCCGCGGCCAACCAGGAGTTGCGCCGCCTGTACCGCAGCGGCGAGATCGGAAACGTCACCTACGCCGAAGGAGAATACAACCACGCCGCCGAGGAAAACTGGCGCCTGGGTATCTCTCCGGGGCTGAATCACTGGCGCAACTGGATTCCGCCCACATACTACTGCAGCCACGCACTCGCGCCGCTGATGTGCATCACGGGGACCATGCCCGTATCCGTCAACGCGCTGTCGATCGTTGAAGAACCCACCCAGTCTCCCCACCGGGTACGCGTGGGGGATCAGGGCGGTTTGATCCTGGTCCGCATGGACAAAGGCGCCGTCTTTCGGATTCTGGGCCTGCAGCTCAGTTCCATCCACCGGGTACGCTACGAGATCCACGGTGAACGGGGTCTCATTGCCACCGCCGAACCCAACCACTGGAGCTGCGTCCGCATACATCACGAAGACTGGCTGCGCGACAGGGGTCAGCCACTGGACCGGACGTACACCGCCGACTGGCCCGAACACGGCGATCTCGCCCGGAAGGCCGGCCACGGAGGCGGAGATTTCTGGACCAATTTC
The DNA here is from genome assembly GCA_965116875.1 of Candidatus Latescibacterota bacterium. GTDB lineage: Bacteria > Latescibacterota > UBA2968 > UBA2968 > JAAXHE01. The sequence continues at coordinate 3,666,637 of OZ220733.1, read as the reverse complement.
CACTTCGCGCGCGCCATCCGTTCAGGCCGCCAACCCTATCTGAACGTGTACCGGGGCGTTGCCATGGCCGCCGTCGGCGTGCAGGCCTGGCGTTCCTGCCTCGAAAACGGCGCCCCGTTTCCGGTTCCCGACTTCCGGCGGAAAACAGCGTGCATGCCCTACGTGGAGGACCGCTGGTCGCCCTACCCGGAGGACGCCGGCCCCGACCAGCCGCCTCCCAGCACGCGCGGTTACGTGAAACCCGGTCCTGACGTCATCCGATACGCCCGCGAGCGATGGAGCGATCCGGCAGCCCGTTGAAAAAAGCCCATCCGGGCTGCGACGGCTGAGACGGGTCGACAGGTCACTGCGGCCCGGACTGCATCGACTCCCCGTTTTTGGGGACCCTTGAGGGTGACCGGAATGGGCTTGACTTGCCCGGAATACGAACATAGGTTGATGTCCCGAACGGTCGCGAACACCTTCCGTCCCCTCATTCCCACACGCCGCCATATCCAACATGTCCGGACCCAGATCAGACGTCGTCATCACGGATTTCATCTCGAATCCCGATCTTGAGACGGAAATCCTGCGCGACGTTGCCGACGTCCGGGTCCTGAACGCGACGCGGGAAGACGAACTCGCGGGCAGGATTGAAGGCGCCGACGCCATCATTCCCTACCACTATATCGTCCTCTCCGGGCTGACCCTGAATCGTCTCCGGAATTGCAGAGTCATCGCACGCGGCGGCGTGGGATTCGACAACGTAGACGTGGTCCGCGCCCGCGAACTGGGCATTCCGGTCTGCAACGTGCCGGATTACGGTACCGAAGACGTGGCCGATGCCGCCGTGGGCATGGCAGTCTCGATGATCCGGGGCGTCGCGTTCCTCAACTCGCGCCTGCGGGCGTCGCAGGGACCCTGGTCGCCCTCCCAGGCGGCGCCCCTGCAACGCGTTCGCGGAAGCGTGTTTGCCATTGTCGGCCTTGGGCGCATCGGCACGGCCGCCGCCCTGCGCGCAAGGGCGCTGGGCATGGACGTATGTTTTTACGATCCGTACAAGCCGGATGGATACGCCAAAGCCCTTGGCATACGCCGCGTGGAAACCCTGGAGGAAACACTCGGTCAGGCCTTCACGCTCAGCATCCACTGCCCGCTTACGGACGAGACCCGCCACCTGATAAACGCCGAGGCCATCGCGCTCATGCCTGAAGGTTCGTACCTGGTGAATACCGCCCGCGGCGCGATCGTCGACACGTCGGCGATCCCTGACGCCGTCGCTTCCGGCCGTCTGGCCGGGGCGGGGATCGACGTTTTCGAATGGGAACAGCTCAAGGAAGACGATCCACTCGTCGTCGCCTGGCGGGATCCCGCACACGCCGCACACCATCGCGTGCTATTGACGCCGCATTCCGCATTCTACTCGGAGCAGAGTCTGACGGACCTGCGCACCAGTACCGCCGAAACCTGCAGAAAGGCCCTGCTCGGTCAGCCGCTCAGAAATGTCGTCAACCCTCCAGCAATCACAGGACCATAGCCGATCGGTCGTCACGGGTCCACGCTTCGCACGGAATTGAGAGCGCCGTGGACAGGCGGCACTATGCAATCCAGTCAGAACATCCTCCTGCTTTCCGACGGTTCCGGCGGAACCATCGGGGCGGATCTGGACATTCTCTATCCGGGCAGGGTCAGACGCCTGGACTTCAGAAGCGAACCCTGCGACCCCGGCGTACTCAACCGGTATGAATTCGTGATCACCGCTGTGAATGACGGACGCAATCTGCACCGTCTGGACTACGGCGCCGTCACCGAATTCGCGGAATCCGGGGGTCAGGTCATCTCCTGTCTCTTCGAGTACGCCCGCAACCGGGGCCTGCATTTCAGCAAGACGCACGTGCAGGACCGCATTCGTCCGGAGATGCGAATCGAAATCGAGAACGACGTGACCCGGGGCTATTCCGCCGGCGACACCGTGTGGTGGTACGGAACCGTCACGAGCGCCCCCGATCAGAGCTATGCCAACCAGATGTTCCAGCGCCAGATCCTCGGCCTGGAGAACTCCGGGAGCGTTTCCGCACTGGCCATTTCCAACCTGAACGGCGGCGCCGTCATGCTGGAGGAAAGCGTTGGAGACGGACGCATCGTGGCCATGGACCTTGCATCGCCGGTACGCCCGTGGTACAATTCCTGGGGCAGCACAAACAAATATCTGTTCCTGGGTAACATCGTCAACAACGCCGTTCGTTACGGCAAACACTATCCGGAACGACTTTCCTACGATGGATTCGTCGATCTCATGTTCGACACCGTGGAACGGTATCCGGACCTTTTTCTGGAGGACGAGGGACGCTCCAGCGACGGCAGGCCGATGGTTTCCCTGAACGTCGGCGATGAATCCAGGCCCACCATGTACTTCGGCGCCGCCATTCATGGCTGGGAATGGGAGAACGCGTACGGCCTGCTGCGCCTCGCGGAAATCCTGGCCCGGAATCCTGACGTGGAGGGTCTGAAGACCCGCGATCTGCACTTCAAGATACTGCCGGTGCAGAACCCGGGCGGGTTCGACCGTTTCACCCGCCAGAACTCCCGGGGCGTCGATCTGAACCGCAACTTCGATTGCAATTGGGACGGATTTCACTACACGCAGGACGTACGTATGCCCTGGGATTACAATTACATGGGCACGAAAGCCGCATCCGAGCGCGAGACGCGGGTCATCCAGGGCATCATCGACAGGCGCCGGCCGCTTTGCGTCATCGACTTCCATACCGCCGACTACATCATGATGCTGCCGCACAGGGGAGACGCCGAACTGCTCGCCGCCATTCATGGGGACGTCCGTGAACGTCTGAGGGACCGTTATCTGACCCAGAAGCCATACGCGGGCGCGTACCAGCAGGTAAACATGGACCGCATCACTGAATTCCGTCCCCCTGAGCCCTATTGCATCTCCTACGCGGCCGAACGCGGCACGCCGGCCGCCTTCCTCATCGAAATGTCCGGCAACCGCGACGACGTGCACGCCCTTGTCATGAATACGGACACGGTCGTCGAGGTCTGCCTCGCAGCCGTCAGACAGTGCCTGCTCAAAGGAGGCTCGAAGTGAAAATCACCGAAATCGAACTCTTCGAAGTGGAAGTCCCGCCCATACCGGTTATTGCCAGGTACCATCCCAGGATCTATTCGATCACGCTGTGCCGCATCCACACCGACGGCGGTCTCGAGGGCATCGGCGAATGCCAGGGCGAGCCAAGCCAGTTTGCGGAACGAGCCGCCGCGCTGACAGGTAGGGATCCACTCAACCTGGATCCGTTCGCCGAACCCGACCCCTTCGCGTGCGCGCTCCTGGACGTCGCCGGTCAGGCCTACGGCATCCCCCTATGGCGATTTTTCGGGGAGAAGATCCGCGACCGCATCCCCGTCTCCTACTGGTCGTGCGCCATGCAGCCCGAGGAGACCGCGGCCGAGGCCGAGGTCGGCGCCGGACTGGGCTTCACGAACCACAAGCTCAAGGCGCGGCCCTGGAACATCGTGGAAACCGTCAGGCTGATGGCGGATGCCACGGGGCCCGAATACACCGTCGGCGTGGATCCCAACACGGCGTTTCGGCACCCCACCGTCGCCGCCCGCCTTGCGGAAGAGCTGGAACCCATCGGCACCGTCGCCAACTTCGAAGATCCCGTACTCAAGAACAACCTGGATTGGTACCGTCTCCTGCGCCAGAAGACTCACATCCCGATCGCGTTGCACCTGGGCCCTCCCGCAGGCGTACTGAACGCGCTGAAGGCCGAGTGCATCGACTACGTCAACCTGGGTGGGCCGGCGCAGCAGGTGAAGAAGTCCGCGGCCATCGCGGAAGCCGCGGACGTCCCGTGCTGGGTGCAGATGGGCGGCCTGTGCCTGGGCGTCCTCGCCGCGTATTCCGTGCACGTCCAGGCGACCATTCCAAACGCGACCCTGCCCTGCGACGAACTGCCGTTCACCCGCGTGGCCGACGTCGTGAACGGGGCCCTTGTCATAAAGGACGGGCACTTCATTCTGCCCGAAGGACCGGGTCTGGGGGTGTCGCTGGATATGGCCACGGTGGATCAATACCGCACGGGTTGATCGACATTCGCAACCGGAGGTAAACCATGCTCCAACTCGCACAAACCGTCCTGGCGCTCTACGGCCTGCTGCTGATCGCCGGCGGCGTCGTGGGCAAACTCAAATCGGACAGTTCGGTTTCGCTCGCCGCGGGCGGCATCAGCGGCCTGGTCGCGCTGTACGCCTGGTGGACCGGACGCACGGACCCGGCAACGGGCCTGCTCATCGGTCTGATGCTCTCCCTGCTGCTGACCGGGATATCCCTGAGTCGATTCATCAGGACCCGAAAACTGATGCCCGCGGGCGTGCTGCTCATCGCCAGCATCGTCACGGCCGGCCTCCTGTCCTATACACGTAACCTGCTCGGTATCACGGGTTCAGCCTGAACCACGAGGGCCGCATCCATGAAGATCACCGACGTCCAGGTGCGGGAAGTCTCGGTGCCGCGCATCTATACCACGTATGCCGCGGACCCGCAGAACCTGCAGCCGGGGGAGGACCTCAGCCGGTCCCGATACCAGATCCTCGAGTTCTTCACGGACACCGGCCGCGTGGGGCTGGGAGAAGTCCCGGACATCGCCGACCGGATGAATCCGCTCCGGGCCGACGACCTGCGCGGTCTCCTCCTGCAGGTGCTGAAAGGCGGCGACGTCGCCGATCGAAACGTCCTGGGCGCACGCATCGCCGATGAACTTCCCGCGGGCATCCACCCGGAACTCAGAGGTCTCACGCTGTTCGGCGTGGAGATCGCCCTGCTCGACCTTGCCGGAAAACAATACGGCGCCCCCCTATACGAACTTCTGGGCGGGCGCCGTCAGAAACGCGTCGACGTCTGCTGGGTCGCCTATATGCGGCGGGGCGTCTCGCTGCACGATGAGCTCGATGCGCTTGAGGATGAAATCAGTACGATGGTCTCACGTGGCCTTCGTGCTTTCAAGCTCAAGGTCGGCGAGGATCATCCGCGCGATCTGGACCGCATCGCGCGCCTTCGCCAGGTAGCGGGTCCGGACGTCTACCTCAAAGCCGACGCCAGCGGCGCGTGGGAGGAAGACGAGGCCGTGGGAAAGATCCGGGACATGGCCGCCGCCGGCATCGACGCTTGCGAGACGCCGGTGGTCGCGGTGAACCGCGCCGTGGCCAACGACAATCCCGAGCGGATCAATGAGAACGCCGATGAAGCGGCCTGCTCCCTGGCCCGAGTCCGGAAACAGACCTCCGTTCAGATCATCGAACACGTGGCCGACATGGACGATGGTTTTTCCACGGCCCTCGTACGCCACCGGGCAGTGGACGTCATGAACGTCATCCCCTCCCAGGCAGGCGGCATTCTGCGCAGTCAACGCCTGATCCACCTCGCACAGACGGCGGGGATCCCCGTATTGCTGGGCAGCACCGTGGAGATGGGGCCCGGCACGGCCGCGTTTGTCCACCTTGCCGTTGCGTCAGATAACGTAACCGTACCGTCGGACCTGGTAGGGCCTGCCCTCCTGGTGGACGACGTCACCACGACTCCGTTCAGGTACAGAGACGGCGCACTCTTACCTTTCGAAAAGCCGGGACTGGGCGTCGAGCTGGACGAAGAGAAGATGAAGAAATGGGCGGTCTGACGGCTTGTTTTTCCGTTGACAAAACCGCCTGAAGGCGGGGCCGGTCGGGCTCTTTCAACGGGCTGTCAGGCGACGTTCACTTCGACCGGGAATTCCCCACGCACGGGCCCAGCGACTCCTCGTCACAGTACTTCCTCAGTTTGCGCATCGCGCCGCCCACCTGCCGTCCCCCTCGCGTAATGCCGAACAGGTGCTGGCTGACCACGCGGCGGGAGATCCCCATAATCTCCGCGATCTCTCGCTGTGTTTTCCCATGGCGGAAATACAGCAGCGCCGCCTCCCGCTGTCTGTCCGTAAGGCAATGCGGGAACGCTTCGATAATCCGGACAGCCACTGCGGCAACCCGGTCTTCCCGCACGTATCGCAACTGCCGGTCTTCACGCGACTCAAACCAGATTCCATTCTCGTTCGGGATCTTCTCAATGTCCCGCTGATTCAGCCGGATTTCCCAGAAATCAGAATTGTACATAAAACCGATCGTCACCTCCGAATAACGACAGCCCGCACATGCGGGCAGAAAAATACCGCGGGGAAAATCCCTACCCGCGGCTCCGGAGGGGCGATCGAGTTGCAACGTGTACGACTGCGAATCCGTCAGAAACCCTCTGGAGGCGGATAGATTACGTGGAAGATTCCGTTCAGCCTCATGTTGCGCCTCCCTTCTCTCGACAATTCAGATCAATCGTTGGAAATGTGAAGATTCCGCACCCAGCCGACCGAAGCCGAAGTGTACACAATGGTCCTCCACAATATACACAATAGTGGATGCACTTTTCAATGTGAATCCTCATCCGGTGCGCTTTTCAACCGGGATTTCCGCCTTCTCAGCGCTTCCCACCAGTCCATCAGTTCCCGGATCCTCTGCTCGTAGCCCCGATCGGACGGACGATAATAGACCCGTCCCTCCAGATTCTCCGGCAAATGGCTCTGCGACACCACCCCATCCGGGTCGTCGTGCGCGTACTGATAACCCCGCCCGTATCCCAGTTCCTGCATCAGGCCCGTCGGCGCGTTTCTGAGATGCATCGGCACAGGCAGGTTCGGATGCTCCCTGACGTCCTTTTGCGCCGCACCATAAGCCGCGTAGACCGAATTGCTCTTGGGCGCCGTGGCCATGTACACGACCGCGTGCGCAATGGCCAGGTCGCCCTCGGGACTGCCCAGAAAATCGTATGCTTCCTTCGCGGCCAGCGTAATTGAAAGCGCCCGCGGATCCGCGTTCCCGATATCCTCCGAAGCAAACCGGACCATGCGGCGGAGGATATAGTGCGGGTGTTCGCCCGATTCAAGCATGCGCGCCAGCCAATACAGCGATGCATGCGGATCGCTGTCCCTCAAGGTCTTGTGAAGCGCCGAAATCAGGTTATAGTGTTCCTCGCCGCTCTTGTCGTAGAGCAGCGCTTTGCCGCCCATCGCCGCCTTGACGGACTCCGCGGTCACCCTCGCGCCGTTTTCCAATGACGCCCAGACGGTTTCCAGCACATTGAGCGCGCGCCGGGCGTCGCCCTCCGATGCGCTCGCAATCGTCTCCAGGGCATCGCTGTCGGCGGCCAGACCCGGCAATCCGCGCGCGCCTCCCGCGAGCGCGGCATTCAGGATTTCGCATATCGAAGGGACATCCAGCAGATTCAGCACGAACACCTGCGTCCGAGACAGCAATGCCGCGTTCACTTCGAATGATGGATTCTCCGTCGTGGCCCCGATCAGACTGATGGTGCCGTCTTCGACGTGCGGCAGAAACGCATCCTGCTGTGCGCGATTGAACCGGTGGATCTCGTCTATGAACAGGATGGTCCGCCGCCCGTTCCGGCGGTCCCCTCTTGCGCGCGCGACGATTTCCCTCACCACTTTCACTCCGGAGGTGACCGCGCTGAAAGCCACGAAACGGCTCTTCGTGGACTCGGCCACGAGGCGCGCCAGCGTGGTCTTGCCCGAACCCGGCGGTCCCCAGAAGATCATCGACGGCGCCCGGTCGCTCTCGATCAGCTTGCGAAACGGCGCTTCCGGCGCGGTAAGGTGATCCTGCCCCCGCACTTCATCCAGGTTGCGCGGTCTCATCCGGTCCGCAAGCGGCGCCTCAGGCTCAAGAGCGGCGAACAGGTCATCCCCGTCCATATCCTCTCCCCGTCCGTTCCGACAGCGATTTCAGCATTCGCACCAGGGCCCTCTCGTTTACACGGTACGCGAACACTTCTTCCCCGTTTACGTGTACGACCGGGACCCGGTCGTTGTATCGCGCAGCCAGCTCGGCGTCACCGTCTATATCGACGGTCTCAAGCCGAAACGGGACCCGCCGCCCGGCGGACTGGATGCGCCCTTTCGCGACGTCGCACAGATGGCAGTCGTTCCTGGAGAAAAGCCTGACCACGGGGAGGGGTTCGGACATCGGAACCGACCGGCGGCATGCGGGGCGAAGGGAATGGAATGAACGCGAAAACCGCCGAAAAGTTAACCTGAAAGCCACATCGGGTCAAGCGGAAAGGGCGCGTGAATCCCTGCCATGATTTCACTTGTCCCACGTCGAATAACCCATATCTTAAATTCGCCCAACTCCTTTCCTGCAGAAAGGAAACGCCTCGCGGAAACTCAGGCCCCCCACGCGCTGCCGTTCAATCAGAATACCCGGGGCAGTCGCTGTCAAACGAAACCTGAAGGGAAGTTGAAATGGCCGACGCGGAAACTCGCGAGCGTTACGGGTGGGCAGAGATCAACCCCGCGGGACCGGTCACTGCGGGGGCCACCGGAACGTGGCGCATCGTCTACCACGCCGGCAGGTACGGCGTGGACGACGGCGGCGTCATAAAAATCGCCTGGCGTGACGTAAGCGATTGGCAGGCGCCGCAGTTCGTCGAGCCCGATGCCCCCGGATACGCCTCCGTATCCACGTCGGGACCCGCGTCGCTCCGACCCGCCTTCGAAAAACAGCGCTACGTGCGCCCGTGGCGGCTGTGCGTCACCATCGATGTCTTCGACGACTCTCTTTCCGAAGGCGACACGGTTACCCTCACGCTGGGAGACACCTCCGGAGGCTCTCCCGGGATCCGCGCGCAGACCTTCTGCAAGGAGCGGTTCGAATTCCGGGTTGCGGTCGACTGGTGCGGAACCTGGGTCTACGAGGAGGTCCCGTCTCCCGCTGTGACCATCGTCAGCGGCGCGCCCCACAAGCTTGTCGCCGTCTGCGCTTCGGAGACTGCGCCCGGCGAGTGCGCCTGGGTTGGAATTAAGGCGGAGGACGTGTGGGGGAATCCTTGCCGTGACTACACGGGCGAAGTCGCGGTGGATGCCGGCGGTCTGTCGGGACTCCCCGAGGCATTTCGTTTTCGCCCCGAGGACGCGGGAACCCGTCGGTTTGAAAACGTCGTCGCCCCCCGGCGCGGCATTTTCCGCATCGGGGCCGAAGACAGGGCTCTCGGCCTGAATGCGAAAAGCAACCCGATGCGGTGCGTCGAATCCGGTACCGGATACCGGCCGTACTGGGGCGACCTGCACGGGCAAAGCGAAGAAACGGTGGGAACGAACCCCGTGTCCTCATACTTCCGCTTCGCTCGCGAGTCCGCCTTTGTCGATTTCGCAGGGCATCAGGGAAATGATTTTCAGATTACCGAAGCCGTCTGGGAGGAAATCAAACACCAGGCGAATACGCGGAACGACCCCGGACGGTTCGTCGCCTTCGTCGGGTACGAATGGTCCGGAAACACGCCCGTCGGCGGCGATCGCAACGTCTACTTCCCGGGCGACACCGGACCCCTGCATCGCTCCAGCCACGTGCTGATTCCGGACAAGGCCGACGTCCATGCGGATTGCCTTCACGTATCCGATCTCTACAAGGCGATGAAGGGAACGGACGTCCTGCTCGTTCCCCACGTAGGGGGCCGGTACGCCAATCTGGACTGGCACGACCCCGAAGTCGAGCGCCTGGTGGAAGTCTACTCCGAGTGGGGCGAATTCGAATGGTTCCTCAAATGGGCCCTCGAAAACGGCTATCGGGTGGGATTCACCGCCGGAAGCGACGACCACAAGGGCAGGCCGGGCGCCGCGTACCCCGGCAGCGGCTCCTTCGGCGTCTACGGGGGGCTCACCTGCGTATTTGCGGCCGAACTCAGCCGGCGAGGACTTTGGGAAGCGCTGAAAGCCCGGCGCTGCTATGGCACCACGGGTCAGCGAATCCTCGTGAACGTCGCAGCCGACGGACACCCGATGGGGTCGGACCTCAAAACGTTGGATCCTCCTGAAATCGCGGTTGACGTGATCGGCACCGCGCCGATAGAGCGTGTTGAAGTATTCAGAGGTATGAAGCTCGTACACAGGTTCCCGGAAACCATACCCCGCGCGGAAGACAGGGTCCGCATTGCCTGGTCGGGCCAGAGAATTCGCGCACGCAACCGCCTTGTTCGCTGGGACGGCGGCCTCACCCTCGCGCAGGGCCGCATTCGACGCGCCGAAGGATTCGCATTCGATTCGGCTTCGGAGGGCATCCAGTCCGTTTCGGACCATTCCGTGACCTGGAAATCCGTCACAACAGGTGACGCCGACGGCGTCATACTCACCGTGGATGCCCCGCCGCAGGCAACCATCGACTTCCAAACGGATGTCGTCTCCCACGCGGTTACGCTCCGGGAAATCGCGAAAGGGCCCGTTCGGATATCCGCGGGTGGCATCGACATTGCCGTTGTCTTCGAACTGGCGCCCGGCGGCGTCGGAAGCGAAGCCAGCTTCACCTGCCGCGAGTCCGAATTGCCGGACGGCTGCCACCCCTACTGGGTACGGGTAACGCAGACAGACGGCGCCAAGGCCTGGACAAGCCCGATATACGTAACCTCCGGAACAGGTTCACTGTAACGCCGACACCGGCAGAAACGGTCACGTCCGGCCTGTTCGTTTCCGGCGCAAGAGGTTCCGGCAACCGAAAATCGCCAAATGACAAAAAAACCCTTGACCTGCGCACGGCGCGCTTATATTATCGAACAGGTCGTTGCGTAAATTTCGAGCGTTCGAAGGAGGGCCGCTTTACGTGTCAGCCACGTTCCAGGAGGCCGCGGTCGTCGGTCAGCCCGAAGCCGACGCCGCAGCCGTCAACGTATTGAAAAAGGGAGGCAATGCCGTCGATGCAGCCGTCACGGCCGCCCTGCTCGCCTGCGTGGTGACGCCGCACCACACGGGCGTCGGCGGTTACGGCGGCTCCCTGATGGTTTGCATGAACGGGGAAATCGGTTGCATCGACTTCAACACCGTCGCGCCGGGGGCCGCCACGAGCAGGATGTTCCAGGTGGTCCGCTCAGACGGACGTTTCGGGTCGCTGGTCAGCGGCAGGGCCAACGAGACGGGCTGTCTCGCGATTTCCGTTCCCGGCGTACTCGCCGGGCTGGCCGCGGCGATCGAGAAATACGGAAAAATGCCGCTGGATCAGGCGCTTGTTCCGGCCATACGCGCTTGCAAGAACGGATTTCGGGTTTCACCCGATTACGCCAGCGCCGTGGGAGCGAACGAAAGGCGGATCCGCACATACCGGGACACGGAACGGCTGCTGCTGGTCGACGATGGGGCGCCCACAACCAGAGATCGGGCGGCCAATGCGAGCCTGGGTCGGATCCTCGAGCAGGTCGCAAAGAACGGAGTCGATGAATTCTACCGGGGAAGGATCGCCGGGAGAATCGTGAAACACGTTCGGGAGAACGGCGGAATACTCACGGAAGAAGACTTCGCGGACTATCAGGCCCGCCACGTCGAACCCGTCCACGCCTCGTTTCTCGGTTACGACCTGTACACCCCACCCCTCTGTACCAGCGGCCCTTCCGTGCTTCAGATGTGTCGCATCGCCGAAGTCGCTGAACTGGATCTCTGGGCCCGCGACGCCGCCCGTCTCGCCCACGGGCTGACCGAAACCATCCGCGCAGCCTGGCTGGACCGGTACAGGTATTTCGGCGACCCCCGATTCGTCAAGGTACCGCTGGAAACCCTTACCTCCGAAATCCAGATCGGAGCAACGGGCCGCGAAATCGCAGATCATGTGTCGGAGGGTACGCGCGGGCAGGCGTTGCTGCGCCCGCTCTCCTACGGCGGAACCACCCACGTCTCCGTTGTGGACCGCGACCGCAATATGGCTTCCCTGACCCTGACCCACGGCCCCGGTTTCGGCTCGTATGTGACCATTCCCAGGATGGGACTCATCATGAACGCCGGCATGTCCCGCTTCGATCCCGGTTCCGGGCTGCCCAACTCGGTCGACGCGGGCAAGTCGCCCATCAACAACATGTGCCCCATTCTCATCATGAGCGACGGAGAGCCCGTAATGACCCTCGGCGCATCGGGCGGCACCCGTATCCCGTCCTCCCTGTTTCAGGTACTCACACGGCGACTGATACTGGACGAGGACCTCGACTGGGCGGTCAGCGCGCCCAGAGTACACTCCGAAGGCAACGAATGGGTCACGGTCGAAGAAGGATTTGGTGAAATAGCGCCCCAATACCTGAAGTCGGAGATCAAATACGCGCTGGGCAAGGGGAGTGCGGCGGCCAATGTCCGAGCCATTGAAATCACGGAAGACGACGAACTCCTCGCTACGCTCGACCCCAGAATACGGGGCAAGGAGAGAGGGATCTGAAGCGCTGTGAAGACATACCCCTTTGGTAGCGGCCGTCCCGACCCGGCCTCCTTTCCAAACAGAGGTCTGGCCGAAGCCGCAATGCGCATTCTGCCGGAACTGGGCGATGAGCTGGCGTGCTATCCCGGTTCGCTGGGATACGAACCGCTCCGAAAGCTCATGTCCCGGAGGTTCGCCCACCGGGAGGGCGTTGCCCTGCCCGTCGACCGGATTGCGCTCACCACCGGGTCCATGCAGGCGGTTACGCTGGTCGCCCAGGTCCTGGTCGAGTCGCCCGGCGACGTGATTGTGCTCGAGGAATTCTCCTATTCGGGCACGCTGAGCGCGTACCGCAAGGAGAAGGCAGAACTCGTCGGCGTCCCGCTGGACGACCACGGCATGCGAATGGACGCCCTGGAAGAAACGCTGGCCCGGCTTGCGTCCGGGAACAGAATACCGAAATTCATCTATACCCTGGCAACCTATCAGAACCCTACGGGTTCGATCATGCCGCTCGGCCGGCGCCGCGAACTGCTGGATATCGCGGGCCGTTACGCCATACCGGTGGTTGAAGATCATTGCTACGCCGACACCGTCTACGAAGACCATCACGAACCCGCCCTCTGGACCCTCGAGCACGATACGCCGGTAATTCACATAGAATCCCTGTCCAAGATTCTGGGGCCGGGAATCCGTCTTGGCTACCTGGCGGCGCCTCGAGATCTACTCGACCGGATTCTTCAATATCGGCGCGACGGAGGAACAAGCGCGCTCAGCGCGGCCGTCGTCTGCGAGTATTTCAGAGAGGAACTCTGGTCGCACGTGGACAGAATCAATGCCATCGTCAGGAAGAAACGCGATCTGATGTTCGAGATGCTCTCGCGTTTTCCCGATGCGTTCGAGTGGTTCAGCCGACCGAAGGGCGGTCTCTTTATCTGGGTCAAGTTGCCCGACGCCACCGACACCGCGGCCTGTGAGCAACTCGCGGAGTCAATGGGTATTGACTATGCCACCGGCAAGGCCTTCCACGTATCCAATATGGATGTTCCGTACATCAGGCTCGCCTTCGGATATGCGACGCACCACGATATCCGGGAAGGGGTACCCATCCTGGCCGATTGCGTTCGCAACAGCCTGAAGATGTCCGATTGAACGCGGCACTCACGAACCGCCTGGGGAAGCACCGCAATGAACAATCCTGAAAACGTACCTCGACCCGCGCCGATTCCGGGCGTCCGGCGCCTGATCGCCGTCGCCAGCGGCAAGGGAGGCGTGGGGAAATCCACCACCGCCGCGAATCTCTGCGTGGCGCTGGCCAGGCAGGGCGCCGCGGTTGGCCTCATGGACGCGGACATCTACGGCCCGAACGTTCCGATCATGATGGGTGTGAACGAAACGCCCGACATGGATGCGAATGGCGGGATCCTCCCCCTCGAACGTCACAACGTCAAGATGATCTCGCTCGGGTTCATCACCGAAGCGGGAGCGCCGGTGATCTGGCGTGGTCCCATGCTGGCCAAGATGGTGATGCAATTCCTCAGGGACGTTTCCTGGGCGCCGCTGGACTTTCTCGTAATCGATCTCCCGCCCGGGACGGGCGACGTCCAGCTCACCCTGATTCAATCCGCCCGGCTCGACGGCGCCGTCATCGTGACAACACCCCAATCCGTGGCACTCGAGGACGTGCGTCGCGGCATCCGGATGTTCAACACGGTCGAGGTTCCCGTTATCGGCATCGTTGAAAACATGAGCGAGTATATTTGCGGCAACTGCAATACCCGGACAGATATCTTCGGCAAGGGCGGCGGCGCGAAGATGGCTTCCGAATACGGCGTGCCGCTTCTGGGTGAAATCCCCCTGGACCTGCGGATACGCAGGGCTGGTGACACCGGCGCCCCGATAACGGCCGGCGACCCCGAATCCCCTGTCTCCAGGCGTTACGACGAAATCGCGTCAGGCGTCAGAAAGGCCGTGGGAGCTTGAGTCAACCCCGCATTCGACCTGTGCGCCGGCACCACCCACGTCCGGGCCGTCGGAACAATGGCCGCCCGGCGTCTTTTTTTGCGAAACATCCGGCCGGTCTGGGGAGTCAAAGAGTGTAGGCAATTTCAGCCCGGACCGGCGTCGTCTGTGCCGTCGATGCATCTCCCGATGGCCGTGCCGGGAGAGGCCCTCAGTTCGAAAAGCCGCCGGGAAAATCCACCTATCGCCCTGTAAGGATGTACGGATGACGGAAACACGCGTTGTTAAGTATCCTGTATTGCTGGCGATGATTTTTGCAGGCTGGGCGCTTGCCGGGTGCAGCGGTGAAAAGGCCGCGGACAAGAGCACGACTGAAGCGACGGCGGATTCGACGAAGGTCGACTCGACAGCCGTCGACACGACCGCGGCCGCGAAGAAGAAAAAAGCGCCGGAGGGCGTACCCGTTAAGGTCCATCATGTTCAACAGGGTTCGATTTCCTCATATATGCTCTACAATGCGAAGGTAGAGGCCGAAGAGACGGTGGATGTTTACGCCCACGGATCCGGGCTCGTCAAAAGGGTGCTGGCCGAGGAGGGCGACCGGGTTAAGGTGGGCCAGGTACTTGTCCACCTCGTCGACCACCAGCTCAAGCTCGCCGAAGCGGAGGCACAGGTCGCTTACCGCAAACTGGAGAGCAACTTTAAGCGCCGCAAGGAAATCTACTCCAGGAATCTGCTTTCCAAAGAAGAGTATGAACGTGACGAATTCGACCTGGAACAGGCCAGGATCCGGTGGCAGCGCGCCCAACTGGATCTGGATCATGCATCGGTTCGATCTCCAATATCCGGGATCGTGGCGGAACGGATCGTCAAATTGGGCGACAGGATCGGGCCGACATCCAAACTATACGTCCTGGTCAACCTGAAGAGTCTGATATCCAGAGCACACATACCCGGATCAGAACTGCCCAATATCTCTGTCGGCCAGCAGGCCCGCATCACCACGGATCTGATACCCGACGTCGATTTTCCGGGCCGGATCATCCGCATCAGCCCGGTGATCGACCCGAACAGCGGCACCTTCAGGGTTACGCTGGCCATCGACGACGAGCAAGGAAAGTTGCGTCCCGGTTTGTTCGTCACAACGAAAATCGTCACCGCCACGCACGACCGGGCCCTGCTGGTTCCCAAACGCGCCGTCGTCTACGATGACGGATATCCTCATGTGTTCGTCGTCCAGGACAGCACGGCACGCAAGATTCAACTCGACGTGGGATTTGAGGATACCCGGAACCTGGAGGTTCTCAGCGGCGTCTCGCCGGGCGACAGCATCGTCGTCGTGGGCCAGAATGGCCTCAAGGATCAGGCCAGGGTCCGGGTGATCGAAGGCAAGGGTCTGCGCATTCCGGCCAAACCGGATACCACCGGACAGGAACCGCAGGAAACCCCGGGCTAAGAAGCTGCCTTGACAGTCCGTTGATAAAGTCGCTCTGCAGGCCTGCCAGTGAAGTCTTGGCAGGCAGGTAGCCCGGATGGACTTTTTCAACGGGCTGTTAAGATTCCCAGCGGTCTTCGCACGGCTGCAAAGGGGCAGGCCGCCCGTCGACGCAGCTGACTCAGGGTCAGGAAAACATGAACGACGACTCCGCTTCCCGAAATCCCCTTTCCCGCACACGGGAGCAGGTCTCCCGCACGTTCGAAATCACCACCCGCAGGCCGGTGGCCATTTTTATGGTCGTCCTCGCTGTCGCGGTCTTCGGTTACATTTCCTACCAACAGCTGCCGCTCACCCTGATGCCGGATATCTCCTACCCCACCCTCACCATCCGTACGGACTATCCCGATACCGCGCCGGAGGAAGTAGAAAACCTGATTTCCAGGCAGATCGAACAACGGCTGGGCGTTGTCAACAATCTGGCCAGCATCGTCTCCATTTCCCGTGCGGGGATGTCGGACGTCATCCTTGAATTCGGCTGGGACACGGACATGAACGACGCGGTTCAGACGGTGCGGGAGAACCTGGACCGGCTGAACATGCCCCGGGGCGTCAACAAACCCCTGATTCTGCGTTACGATCCCACGCAGGATCCCATCATGCGCATCGGTCTTTACGGCGATGCCGATCTGTATGCGCTGAGACTGATTGCCGAGGAGGAAATCAAACAGGCGCTGGAAGCGATGAAAGGGGTGGCCGCGGCACGGGTGCACGGGGGTCTGGAAGAAGAAATCCGCGTTGAAATCAACGAACGGCAACTCGCCCTGATGGGGCTCGGCATCGGCGACATCAACAGACGTCTTCGCGAAGAGAACGTCAACCTCGCCGGGGGCAGTCTTCTGGACGGCCAGACCCAGTACATGGTGCGCACCCTCAACGAGTTCCGGACGGTGGACGAAATCCGCGATCTCGTTATCGGACAGAAAAACGGCGCGGATATCCGGCTGAGAGACGTGAGCGACGTTGTTCGCGGCCACAAGGATCGAGAGATCATCACCCGCGTCAACGGCGTGGAGAGTGTGGAAATCGATATCTTCAAGGAAGCCGACGCGAATATCGTCGCCGCGGCGCAGCGGGTACGGGACCGTCTGTTCGGCACACCGGAACAACTGGCCTACGTGAAGCGACTCCGGGCCGGAGAAATCAAACAGGCCGAAGCCACGGACCGGGCGGCGCAGGTGCGGCAGTTCGTCAAACTGAAGGAAATGACCAGCTTCATCGGCTATTCGCTGCCGCCGGGAATGCAGGTGGAAGTGCTGTCGGACCAGTCGCAGTTTATTAAACGATCCATCGACGAAGTGAAACAGACGGCGATCATCGGGGGCATTCTTGCCATCCTGGTGCTGTATGTCTTCCTGCGAAATCCGTCACACACCGGCATCGTCAGCCTGGCGATCCCCATTTCCATCGTCGCGACGTTCGCTCCCATGAAGATTTTCGGCGTGTCTTTGAACATCATGTCGCTGGGAGGCATGGCGCTGGGCATTGGAATGCTCGTAGACAACTCGATCGTCGTACTGGAGAGCATCTTCCGATGCCGCGAAGAGGGCGACGACATGGTTACGGCGGCGGTCCGGGGCACCGGCGAGGTTGGCGGCGCGGTCTTTGCCTCCACGCTTACCACGGTCGCGGTCTTTTTTCCGATTGTCTTCGTCGAAGGCGTGGCCGGCCAGGTCTTCGGCGACATGTCCCTTACCGTGGTCTTTTCACTCGTGGCGTCGCTCGCCGTCGCGCTCTTCTTCATTCCGATGCTGGCTTCCCGGCAGATACGGATCGCGGGGAGCGGAGGGGCGGGCTCGACAATCGGCGACATGTTCAACTCTGAACTGCTGCAGTTCAACTCACTCGCACGGCTGAAGGCACTTGCGGGAGATCGATCTCCAAAACGTCTCCCGGCCCTGGCGCTCAGGGGCCTCGTCTATGTCTTGTGGCTGGTGTTCGAATTCACCTGGCGCACACTCTGGGTCGTACTCGCAATCCTGATTGTGGTTCTGAAAGCGGCGCTTGTCATCCTTGGCCCGATTCTGTACTACCCTTTCGCCGCGCTTGTACTGAAGATCCGGAAGAAACCGGCGCATGCCTGGAAGGGCCTGTGCGTGTGGTCGGAAAACCCGACGCCGTTCGGATCCCGGATCGTCCACGCCATCTGGCACGATCTGCTGGTTTTCAACGCGCCGGTCCCGCTCGGTGAAGGATTCGCCGGCTGCTTTCGATGGACCTGGAGTGCCACCCGGCGCACGTGCAAATGGCCGATGCGCCGCGGAGGTCTGTCTGTTGTCCCGCGGTTTCCCGCAGCCGGCGCCGGCGTTCTGCTTCTGTGCTCACTCTTCGTGCTCGGTCCCGTCTACGTCGTCGTGCGATTCCTCATATTCCAGTTGTTGTCCCTGCTCGGCAAACTGCTGATCCTGCTTCTGATGATTACCTTTCCACTCGGGTTGACGGTCGTGTCCCTGCTGGCAGCCGTCGCGGTTCCGCTGCTTACGCCCGTCATACATGCCTTTGAAGTCGGCTTCGGCGCCATCAGCCGGGTCTATCCTTCCGCGATCCGGTGGGCGTTGAAGAACCGCCTCGCCATCGTTGTGATGGCCATTCTGCCGTTTGTTTTCTGCTGGTACGTCCTGGTGCCCCATATCGGTCGGGAACTCATTCCGGCCGTTCACCATGGCGAGTTCGACCTCGAACTCGCCATGCCCGTGGGTACGCCGCTGGAACGCACCCAGGAGACCGTTGCCGACGTGGAGTCGAAGGTCCTGAACGAATCCGGCGTTGCGCGCATCGCCACGGTCGTGGGCGTGGACAAAACCTCGGTTTCCACCTCCGACCAGGGAGAACATACCTCCAGGGTCACCATCGTCGTATCGGACGAAACCACAAACGGCGCCGGCGGGCCGGGCCGGTTCTGGCAGGACGTCAGCACGCTTCCGGAAAGAGTCTGGTCGGGTATTTCCGGCAATACGTTTCTGGCAAAACGAGAGGCGGACCTCATGTCCCGGCTGCGGGACAGTCTCAGCGATCTCCCGCAGGTCACCGTGGATTTTTCCCGGCCGGCGATGTTTACGTTCAAGACGCCGGTGGAGCTGGAGATTCGAGGCTACGATCTGGATGACCTCGCAAGGCTGGGACGGGACGTGGAACTCGCCCTTTCAGGAATTCCAGGGTTGTACGACGTGAAGTCCAGCCTCCAGCGGGGGAGTCCGGAAGTACAGATCGTCTACAGGCGAGACCTGCTCGCATCCTATGGCCTCAATCTGCGAAGCGTTGCCACGCTGGTCCGGGAAAAAGTGCAGGGAGACGTGGTCACCCGCTTCAGAGAGGCCGACCGCCGCATCGATGTCCTCGTTCGCGTGGACGAATCCGATCGGTCCGGAGTGTCGGATCTGAAACGCCTGGTCGTCAACCCGGAGGGCGAAGCCCCGATCTATCTTTCCGCCGTGGCCGACATCCAGGTGCGGGAGGGCCCCAGCGAGATCCGGCGCATCGACCAACAGCGCGCGGTGCTGGTTTCCGCAAACGTCGCCGGCATCGATCTGGGAACCGCAACGGGGCTGATCCAGCGGGCCCTGGAGAAAGTCGACATCCCCGCGGACGTGTCCTTCGTCATCGGAGGCCAGAACCGCGAGATGCAGACATCGCTGCAGAGCCTGATCTTCGCACTCTGTCTTGCGGTCTTTCTGGTCTACATCGTCATGGCCTCCCAGTTTGAATCCTTCGTCCATCCCTTCGTCATCATATTTACGATTCCACTGGCCCTGATCGGCGTGCTGTTCACGCTCTACGTAACCGGCATCTCTTTCAGCGTCGTGGTTTTCCTGGGCCTGATCATGCTGGCCGGAATCGTCGTAAACAACGCCATTGTCTTTGTCGATTACATCAACCACCTGCGGGCCAACGGCCGGTCCAGGACCGACGCGATCGTACAGGCCGGCTCGGTGCGGCTGCGACCGATTCTGATGACCACTGCAACCACCGTTCTGGGACTCCTTCCCATGGCGCTGGGCCTGGGCGAGGGATCTGAAATTCGCACCCCCATGGCCATTACCGTTGTTGCCGGGCTCATCAGTTCCACCGCGCTCACGCTCATCGTCATCCCAACCGTCTATTCACTCCTGGATCGAGGGGATTGACGCCCCCACGGGGTACCGGCGCACAGCCTCCGATCCCACGCCGCCGCGACGGTTCGGTGTTCGAATACACGGAAGTTTTCGCTTTCCTTTTCCGCAGAATTCTGTTTTCTTTTTATTCCGTCGACAGCGGCGCGAGGCAGTTTTTCCGTAACTTTTCTCAATTCGTGCTGTCTAAATGAATGGCCGGCGTCGGGCCGGTCGTGTTGGTGTCGAGGAGAGTCGATCCGGCGTCCCCGCTTTCCGGTTGTACGTCTATCTGCATGAGTTCGAAAAAGCCTGCAGGAGTTCAGATGATTACAGGAGCGCCCGGTATGTCATACGTGCTGAAAACAGCGCTGCTTTTCACCATTGCCGCAGTCCTCTCCACGCCGGTCGCGGCGGAGGAAACGACAACCAAAGACATGCATCTCAGCCTCTCAGAATGCATCGAAATCGCGCTGGCCAACAACACTGAAATCGCCCAGTCCCGTTTTTCGCGGGAAATCGCGGTCGCGAGAATCGACCAGAGTCGTAACAGCTTTCTGCCGCAGTTGAGCAGCAACTACGGTCTTTCGAGAAGCATCACGGGCCCCAGGGAAGGCGCCATCTTCGACCAGACCACGCAAACAATCATCACAACGCTGGGCGAAGACCGCGTGGGCGGGTCTCAATCCGTAGGTTCGTCCCTGAGCATCTCCATCTTCAATGCCGCGACTTTCGCGAATCTTGCGGCAAACAAGAAGACGGCGCGGGCAGCGGAGATGGACCTCTCGGTAAGCCGGCAGCAGACCACGTTCCAGGTGAAGCAGCGATATTTCACCCTCCTGCAGAGAATCGAGCAATTCGACCTGGCCAAAGAACAGGTAAGCGTTTCGGAGGAGAGCCTGCGGCGCGAAAAAACGATGTATGAAATCGGCTCCCGCACGATCGCGGACGTCCTGAGCGCAGAGTCTCAACTGGCAGGCGATCGCGTGGCGCTGATCGCCAGGGAAAACGACGTTGCCATCGCACGCGCCCAACTTGGGTTTTCCCTCGGGCTGAGTCCCGATGTCAACATTTCGCCGACTGAGAAGACGTTTTCGGTCTCGCCGCCGCCCATCACGTACCGGGAGTCATTGGAACGGGCGGAAAAGGGAAGCCCCCAGATCCTGGCGCAACGACACAGAATGCTCGCGAGCAGGGATGCGCTGAAAGCCACCAAATACAATGTTCGCTTTCCGTCGGTTACGGGCAGTGCAGGGTACAGTTGGCGATTGAACCAGGGCGACAGTTTCGCCGGCGTGAGCGATCTCTTCGTCAAGAATTATTCGTACAACGCGGGTATCAGTGTCAGGATCCCCATATTCAACGGTTTGAATACCGTAAACACCGTCAAAATCCAGAAGCTGGAGTACCTGAGGAGCCGGGAGCAGCTGGACCAGGCAAAACGGCAGCAGGCCATGGATATCAGGCTGTCGTTCCTGAACCTCGAACGGCTGCGGCGAAGCATAACCGCGAACGAAGCCGCGGTGAAAGCCACTGAAGAAAACTTCAGACTTCAGGACCAGCGGTATAACCTGGGCGGCGGCACCTTTCTGGAACGTCAGCAGGCGCAGCTACAGCTCTTCTCGGCCCGCAACCAGCTGGTGCAGGACAGATTCCAGTATCAGATCGAATTGGCTCAACTGGAACAGCACGTAGGGGGGTCGCTTGTTCAAGCCGACGAATGAAGCGACAGACAATGTAAAGCGCCATTCGATATCCGGAGGACTCATGGACAGCCGAAAACGTGCCTTCGCGCTCGCCCTCGCCGTCATCGCGATTCTTGTTTCAGCCGTCCCCGCGAAGGCACAGCAGAAAACGAAGGACTTCCTCTATTCCAAAAAGTTCTATGGCGCGCTCTCGCTGGGGGCGAGCATCTGGTTCTTCACGGAGGCGCACGCTTCCAGGAAGGACGCGAACAACGCATTCGAACAGTACAGAGCGGCGACATCCTCCCAGACCGCCGGAGACCTTTACAACGAGAGCAAGTCCGACGACACCAGGGCCGCCATCATGCTCGGACTCGGCCTGGGCACCCTGGCATACTCGGTCCATCTCTTCCTTTCCGATGAAGGCGAGGAGCTTCCGCCCCCTGAAAAGAACGCCAATCTCGTCGAAATGAAGGGCATAGGCGTAGCCGTCAACGGCGACCTCAAGACCCGAGGCGTTCGCCTGAATCTCAACAAGGCATTTTAGTCACGCCTCTCTACGTGCCACGTCCCCGTCAATTCCCCCGTGCAATCGGGAACAGGGTGGCCGGAAATCAATACAGCGCACGGATTGCGAAACGAAAAGCCGATGTCTTCGGATGTCGGCTTTAACATTTGCCTCTCAGGATTCCGCCGCACTGCTGACATGAACTATTGACTGCAAGGCATCGAGTTCTTAATGTCTCGATAGATATCGGAAGCCTTCCCCGGTTTCGACAACCCGGATTCGTACGAGACGGGTGGAGGCGGGGACGAGGTGTCAAATGCGTCTGCTTGCTCGCACCCTTCAACTCGCGGGTCTGATCTACATGGGATACGGCCTGTTCGTCGGCCTGTACGAAGAAGACATTGGCCGGGAGCTGCGCCTTGCCATCATCGGCGGCTTGATTTTTCTGGCCGGCTGGCTGCTGCAAAGACGTGCATAGACGCCAGTCCGGGGGTTCGATCGCCACGCCGCTTTCGTGGAATCTGATTCCGCCCACCCGCGGCGCCCGGGTCGTAAACCTCTTGACAAAGCCGGGCATGGAGCCTAACCTCAATAGAGTACCGTCGCGGAGGCGGGATCGGTTCAAAAACGGAATCCGGGTAAATTTTCGGCTTTGCGTCATCCGGTAGATACGGGAGCCTGCGGCTTGGCCTGTCGCCCGGTGGCAATCGAAATCATCCGAATAGGAGACGAATTGCGTGCCCACACGAAAACGCAGGCAGACGTCGGTCCTGTTTGTTCCCGATGACGGTTCCCGTACAGTCGTGTTGAAACTCGGCTACTGGCAGCTGAGGGTGGCAGCCGGCGCGCTTCTCCTGTTTCTTGTCATGCTGGCTGTTGAATTCGCCTTCATCTGGAAGATTCAGGAGTGGAGGCAGACGGCGCGCGCGCTCACGGGAGAAAACAGAAGGCTGCACGCGGAAGTCGCCCGGGTGGAAGAACTGGCGCTCGCCCTGAAGCGAATCCAGGGAACCGATCAGAAACTGCGTAACATGTTATTGCCCGATTCCGGATCGGCGCCGACAGCATACCCGAATACCGGTCCAGCGGCGCTCACCGAGGGGAATGGAAAGGAAGGCGTGCCGGCGTTCGGCAGCGAAGCGCAAAACCGGTTGAATTCTCAGACACCAGAAACGAGGGAAACACGCTCAAGCGGGCATTGAAATGTTAGGGTTCAAACAGAAGCTGGAAAAGGAAGCCATCAAAACGGTGATTGGCAAAGACACGGTAATGGAAGGTTCTGTAAAATCCGAAGAGAGTATCCGTTTGGACGGGACCCTCAAGGGCGAGTTACATGCCTCCGGCACCCTCGTCATCGGGCCTTCCGGAAAGGTCGAAGCTGAAATCCTCAGGGTAAGAGACGCGGTCATCGGCGGGGAAGTCTCGGGAAATCTTGAAGCCGATGGCAGTGTCAAGCTGGAAGCCAGCGCCGTTTTTTCCGGAGATATCGCCGCGCGTTCGATCGTTGTCGAAGAAGGCGCCATCATAAGGGGCAAGTGTACCGCCGGTAACGACAACGAGTTTTCGCCGGCAGCCGAGACAGAGGAAGTCGGAGCCGGCGAACCCCAGGAAGCATCGCCCTGAACACAACACGCGTCCGAACAACAGATAGAGGCGTTTGCGGTTTCCTGCCGCAAACGCCTCTATCTGTTTATTGTAACTCAATCCTCGATGCTGCATTCCGTCGGTCGAACCCGCCTGTACGCGATCCGTCCGAGCTTCAGCTTACCGTTTGATCCGAAATCTTCCATCCGGCAGAAGCCGCCGTGTATTCTGCTGGCTCAGTTTAATCTCCAGCAGCACGTCGTTTCCTTCATAGGCTGTATTCAGAATTTCGCCGACACGATACAGTTCCGAGAGCAGCTTTCCTTCCGCCTGTGGAATGCGCAGATTCATCACCGTTCGCTGGCCCTCGAGCCGGTCGTAAATCGCCCATCGAAGTTCGTCCAGGCCCTGGGCTTCCTGCGCGGACACCCAGATGCCATCGGGAAACGCGGATCGCAGGCGCCGCTGCATCGCCGGGTCGCCAGACCGGTCGATCTTGTTGAAAGCCATCAACGTGGGATACTCCGCAATGCCCAGACCCTGAAGGGTTTCATACACCGACGCGATCTGATCCTCGCACCTGGGATGACTGACGTCGACAACATGCAGCAACAGGTCCGCATCCACGGCCTCTTCGAGGGTGCTCCTGAACGATGCGACAAGGTGATGAGGGAGCTTTCGAATGAAGCCGACCGTATCGGTCAGCAGGACCTCACGATTGTACCCCAGATAAACCCGGCGGGTTGTGGAATCCAGCGTTGCGAACAGGCGGTCTTCGACCAGAACGTCGGCGCCGGAAAGTGCGCGCATCAGTGTTGACTTTCCTGCATTTGTATAGCCCACGAGGGAGACACGAAACCCATCCGTTCGCTGTTTGCGTCCGAGCACGCGGCGACGGGTGATTCTGTTCAGCGCTCTGGACAGTACCCCGATACGACTCCGCAGCGCCCGCCGGTCCACTTCCAGTTGGGTCTCGCCCGGCCCGCGTGTCCCGATTCCGCCGGTTGTTCCGCCGTGACCGGCCTGGCGCGACAGATGCGTCCACCGGCGCGTCAGACGCGGCAGCAGATAGTTGAGTTGCGCCAACTCCACCTGTGTCTGCGCTTCGCGGGTCTTCGCCCTGCCGGCGAAAATGTCCAGAATCAGCCGGCTCCTGTCGATTACGTTGACTCCCGCGAGTTCTTCCAGATTCTTGAACTGGGCGGGCGACAGGTCATCGTCGAAAATCACCAGTTGCGCGCTGAGTTGCTTCACGCGGAGCGCAAGTTCCCCAGCCTTTCCCCGACCGATAAAAAAAGCCGGATCGATGCGATCCCGCTTCTGCACGACCCGGTCCACAACCTGCGCTCCCGCCGTATCCGCGAGCAACGCAAGTTCATTCAGGGTGTCGATTGCATCCCAGGATGTATGGCCCGGCTGCTCCATCCCCACCAGAATCGCGCGTTCCGGCTCCTTCCTCGTGATACGTTCGTGAACTGCCAATTGAAGGTTCTCCTCCCCTGCACTCAGAGGCGCGCCCGGCGCCCGGCCCTATTTGCGGGTTCCGGGCTGTCTCTCCGCCCCTGGAGAAAGCGCCTGGAGCTGGTCCCGAAGCTGCGCGGCCCGTTCGAAATCTTCAATGGCAACGGCCTCGCTGAGTTGTTCCTTCAGGTCCTGGAAAAGGGGCCTAGGCCGATCCTTTCGGATCTCCTCCGCCCACTCCTTCAGAAATACCACCTCTTCACTGTCTTCCACCAGGTCGGGCCGGTCGTAGTCTTTGTAAAAGCCCTGGATCTCCTCGATGCCGTTGTTGATCTCCAGAAGCGCCCGATCGAAATTCTCAGCTTCAAGTTCCTGAAGAACCACCGCGCGAATGCGATGCCCGATTACAAAGGGCCTGTACTGCTCGAGAACCATGCTGTCTTCTTCTTCCCGCGCGAATTCCTTGACGAAGTCGAACATGTCGAGGTTTCGTTGAGCATCCTCCTGCGCAAGTCGATATTCACCGAGCTCCAGAAAGCTGATCCGCCGGTGGTAATACTGAAGCCCTTCAACCTGAAGCGTAAGGCAGACATCGGGATCGAGGTTGAACGACTTCGAGTCCCGCAGCGCCGTCCCGGCTTTCTCCTTGTAGTAGTGGAGCAGAGATTCACAACCGTGAGGACGCTGCCCGTCAGGACGTCCGGCGACCTCCATCTGCAGGATACCCATCTCCACCCGGAGCTGGATCTTCTCCGTGCCGTCCTTCCCCTTGATTCGCCTCACACAGAGTTTGTCGGGCTCGAAGGGCCAGCTATCCAGAAGTGGCTGAATGTCATCCATCCCCATAGACAATTTCCTCCAGACTCCCGTCTGAACCTGGAATCGAACGGGTATTCCGGGATTCTTTGTGATTTTACCATAACGCCCCGACATTGTCAAGGATTTTGACCGTACAGATACTGCTGGCCCAACGCCGACTAGAGCCCCGCGACCACCGACCGAACCGCCCCACGCACCAGGTTCAATTCCTCGTCGCCGTGAGTCAGGCCCACGTACCAGCGGCCATCGGGCAACAACTGTATACCCTCCTCCAGCATGCCGGCCCGGAACCGGTTGTAAAGCGCCATATCCGTTTTCCTCAGTTCCCGATAGTGCGCGGGTGGAGACTGCACGCCAAAGTGAACGTTGAAGACGGTACCTGCTCCCGAGGTGCATACCGGTATTCCCCTGCAAACCGCGGCCGATTCGATCGCCTGCCGAATCGCGTATCCATGCCCATGCATCTGCCGGAAAGCCAGGGGATTTGCGCCGAGAATCTTCACCGTCGCAAGCCCCGCGGCCAGATTGACCGTGCTGCCGTTGTACGTTCCCGCGTGGATCGTCGCGCCGTCTCTGAGTGCGTCGAACATGCTCCGCGAGCCCGCAACGGCGGACAGTGTAAAGCCGCCGGCGAGGGCTTTTGCGTAGACCGACAGATCCGGGATGACGTTGAAGTATTCCCGCGCGCCGCCAAGCGCAAGGCGGAAACCCGTGATGACCTCGTCGAATATCGAAACCGCGCCATAGTTCCGGCACAGGTCGACCATTCCTTTCAGGAACCCCTCCCCGGGCATGATCGATCCGGAGTTGGCCAGCACCGGCTCGGTGATCACCGCCGCGATTTCCCCGCCCCTCCTGGCGAACAGGTCTTCCAGCAGGTCGATACGGTTCCAGGGAAGCGTTACCGTCTCCGCGAACTCCGCCGCAGGCTGCCCGCCGCACGCGGCCACGACCCGGGGCGCCTCCGGAGGGCCAAGCGCTTCGTCGGATTCGTGGTAACTCACCAGAATATTGTTCAACCAGCCGTGATAGTGCCCCTCGAATTTGACGAATTTTGCCCGTCCGGTGGCCGCGCGGGCAAGCCGCAGCGCCGCATGAACGGCTTCGGAACCCGTATTGGAGAAAATCACCTGGTCCACGCCCGGAAGTGTTTCCACCAGCAGCTTTGCGAACGCGATCTCGCCCGGATGCTGGGCGCCCAGGGTGTATGAACTCCGGACCGCCGCCGTCACCGCCGCGTTCAGCTCCGGGTGGTTCGAACCAAGGATCAACGGTCCCCACGCCAGTGTGTAGTCCAGCAATCGGTTCCCGTCCACGTCGTGGTAATATGGCCCGTCAGCCCGCTCGAAGAAAAGCGGCGGAGAGGTCACGGCGCGTCTCATCCCGGATGACACACCCATCGCGAGGTAGCGAGAACTCGAATCGAAGAGCGCTGCGGATCGCGCCGTATTCATGGCGTTCTACTCTCTCCAGGTGTGGGGATGTCCGCCTATGGCGCCACGATAGCGGGCTTGATGTCACACGTCGGACATACGCGCCGGAGATGGTCCCGCCGCGCCTTCCAGACCTCTATTGCCGGGACGAAGATCGAATCGGCCTTACCCACTTTTCCGCGGCGTTGCTTCCCCCTGCGATCCAGAGCCCTGTTCAGCTTTCCCGGCGGCACCGGACACAGCGCCGATCTGAACGCCAGCCCCCGGACCCTGCGCACGTTGCCATCGGCCGATACGACTCGATAGGTATTCCCGAACGGGTCGATGCAGCCGCAGGGCACGGATAACTCCGCCACGTGGTAAGCGGTTGTGGCGTTGTGGTCGACACCGAGCAGGACGATGTGTCCGTTTCCGTGTACGAGCCGGCCGATCGGGCTGTCAGGCGTCCAGAGTCCCTTTTTGCCGTGGTCCCTGCAATAGGCTTCGGCCCGCGGCCCCACGGCAGCCACGGCGTGCGTGGGATGGTCGCTTCTGACCGCGTCCGGGCGCCGCCAGAACGCATCAGGGATCGCTCCGTTGGTCGTCGGCGTTGTCATCGGATTGTACACCTGTGCGGCCCGGTGATTGAACGACGGCATCATCAGGGTGCCGCGCTTTCCGATCACCGCCAGCAGCGATTCGATTACGGTATCCGCGCCGCCCACCACGTGTCCGATCGATGACAGGGAACTGTGCACCATGACGTCCATGCCCCTGGCGAGGCCCAGCGCGTCAAGGTCCTTCATCAGGCCCTCGCGCGTCACCCGCTCCGATTCGTCGATAAGTTCCACGTATCCCAATTCACTGTGGGCTTCGAAATATTCGATTGCGTGCTCCGTCCTGACCGTGCTCCCGGTTTCGCTCGCTACGGCCTGCGCGATCTCGTGCAGCGTACGGCTGCCGTCCGCCCAGAACAGCGCCCAGGGCGATAGCCCCGTCCCGCCGATCCGGCCGGCGATCCCGGGCGGCGTATTCTCACCTATGGGTGACAGCAAACGGGTACGCCTCGGTATCCGGTCTCCGCCTTCAACGCGCCTGCGACGCGTTCTTCTTTTGCCTTTTGACGCGCTCCGGGCGGCTTCCCTCACCTCCCGCTCGTGGCTGGCGAACCCGGCCAGGAGGTCCCGCCGCCGCCCGCCCCACATCCAGCGTTCAAGTTTCTCCAGGATGACCCGGTGCTGCTCGCGTTCGTAGTCGACCTGCGCGACCGATGGGTTCCCCCTTGTCAACCGCCCGACCGTCCGTGCGGTCTCCGCGGCGGCGACGTCCTCAATCTCCGCTGTGCCCGCGTCCGCCAGCCAGTACAGATAACCCGTCATGGCCGTCGCGCAGGCAGCCAGCCCCCTTGTACTCAACAGGTCCGGCGTATCCGCGGATGAGTGGTACGCGTCGAACCCCCGCCCGGGCTTGTGGTGATGCGTGGTGAGCCAGGGACACGGAAACCCATATTTCGGATCGCCGATCAGCGTATCGGACGTGGGTTGAAACGGCTCCAAATGCAGACGATATCCGGGATTCCGCAGCCGGAGCGTTTCCGTCAGAATCGTCTCGCCCAGCCTGTCCACGAAGCCGGCCGACATCGGAATCGTGGCATGCCATTCGATCCGGCCGCCGCAGACAGACGGTTTGCTTCCCACCGAATCGATCACGACGCCCGCAAGAGGGGTTTGCAGACGCTGCGTATCCTCGAGGTACTTGAAGAACCCGTGACATTCGTATGCACTCATCAGGCGAATGGTGCGGCGGGGCCGCGGCAGCTTACCGGCTGCGATCAGCTGCTCGAGCACGCGGGCGATCTCGAGGCACAGCGCCACGCCGGATGCGTTGTCGATCGCGCCCGGCTCCGCGCTGTGCGCAAGCGCCCATACTTCGTCCTGCGGGTCGGCCGCACCCGGCACAACCCCGCTCACCTGACCGTGAGTGCCGGCGTAATGCCGGATATCCACGTCTGTCCGGACCGTCAGCGAGCCGTGTCTGCCAAACAGCCCGCGCAGCCGTTTGCCCTGGTTTTCGGACAGGACCAGGCCCACCATCTGAACAGCCGCGTCCTGAATCGGTACGCCTCCCCATCCGAATTTCGTCCATGCGGTCGCGTTGGGCAGATTCGGCACGGGGTGATCCGTGACCACCGCCGCCGCGCCGGCTTCCGCGAAAGACCGCAACATTCCGCGCGGGTCCATTCGCGTGAGTACCGTCTTTCCGTCCAGCCCGCCCCGGGAAACTCGACTCAGGGCCTCCCTGGAATCCACGACAGCCAGTTCGCTCTCCATCCCTCCGGGCTGCGTGGCGCCGCTCCATTGAATCACGTGCCAGGGATTCTCCCGATAGTCCAGAATGCGCTTCTTTACCGGATGAATCACATCCAAGGTCGCCGAACGCACGTCTGCGGCCTTATGGATGATCCATCTCCCCGATCCGATGGACCCACCGGTACGCATGGTATGCACTTCCGCCTTCGCGCCTGATTCTTCGAAGCGGCTCACCAGATATTCGGTGGTTTCCCGGAACCGGTCAAACGAGTTCCATCGGTCCGTCGCCACTACGGCACGCACGTCCTCCAGAACCCGTTTGCCGTCCGTACTCGCGTTCAGCAGCGGCAGGACCGCCTTACAGAAGTCGATGACCGAACCAGGCCGATCCGGCATATGAAATCTCCATCGGGAAATTTAGAAGTTGTCTTAAAATTACCGGTGAGCTCCCGAGCGCGAGCGAAAGAGTGGCGGTCAAGGCGGGAAAACCCGCCCATATTTGTCTATACGGGTGGGTTTGACCAACGCTGACCGGCGCTCTTGCAGCCGTGCGAAGACCGCTGGGAATTTTAAGACAGCTTCTTACGCCACTGCGCCCGTTTCCAACAACGACACGCCAAGTTCTTCGGCCACGGAGCGGATCTCCAGCCACGTCGCCTCCTCCAGAAACACGCCCTCCGACATCCGCTTCTTCCGGGTCTCCGTCTCGATTTCTCCCGGTACGTAAATCCGCTCCACTCCCGGCATCGTCGGCGACGACTTCACCCAGTCGATCAGCTTCCGCACCTCTGACTTGAAGTCGTCCACATCGGTGAAACTCTCGATCTTGATTGCAAGCGCCAGATATCCGCTCCCGCCTCGCGTGGGCGCCTCCGCGCTGCACCCGGCCCAGGAAAGGCCGCCAGCGATGGCATCGATCATCATCGCCAGGCCGTATCCCTTGTGGCCATAGGCGCCGCCGAGAGGCAACATGGCCGCGTTTCCAGAGTATAGTTCCTCGGGATCGGTTACGGGGTTTCCGTCCCGGTCGACCATCCAGTCTCCGGGCATCGGTTGCCCCCGTATACGGCACATGTCGACTTTGCCGCCCGCCACGATGCAGGTGGTTATATCCAGTGTCATCGGCGGCCCGTCTCCCGTGGGGACGCCGATCGAGATCGGGTTGGGAGGCAACCGCTGGCCCGTGCCGCCGAACGGCGCCGCGAACCGACCCCCGCCGTTCAACATCAATATGCCGATACAGTCCCGCTCCGCTGCGATCGATGGGAACTCGCCCAGCCGGCCGATATGGCCTGAACGATGGACGGCCACGGCCCCGATTGTGTGTTCAACGGCACGGTCGACCGCCATGCGCATCGCCAGACCGGCCACCGCGATTCCGATCCCGCCTCCAGCGTCGATGGTCATTGAAACAGGCGTTTCACGGACGACCCTGTGGCCTCCGGCCGGCTTGATGGCGCCGTCCCGGACGCCGCGCGCGTAGCCAGGCATCCGGTGTATTCCGTGAGAGTCGTGCCCCACGAGGTTCGCGTCCACAAGATGGTCCGTTACCGTCCGCGCCTGGTCCTCCGGCAGCCCGGCGGCCTCGAATATCGCGTATCCGCATTGCCTTAAATTGAGATGTGGAAAGATTGGCATCGACTTTCCCCGAATCGTGTTGTCTGCACCCGCTTAATTGATGTACCGTTCGCGCAGGAACCGGGCGATTTCTCGAACGGTTGCTTCCGTGCCTCGAATCGCGTCGTGGACCCGAAAATGCCACGGCTCGGGCCCAAGCGTCCCTCGCCAGTGACGGATCGCGGCGACGTTCGCCTCGCCGGCGGCCTCGAGCGACTCGAGCGCCGCCTGAAGTCCGGCCTGAACGACCGGGTCGGCCAGGTCTTGCGTCGCCACCGACTCCGCAACGAGATAGACGCGCCGGGCAAGTTCCACGTAGGTCATGACGACGCGGGTCTCATTGGCGCAATCCGGGCTCTCGAATTCAGACGCAATCTGAATCGCCTGGCGGCATGCGTCGGCCTTTTCCTCGAAGGACGCTTCACTTTCGTAATACCGGAACATGCCCTCGCCGAGATACGGTCGTTGTTTGCGGCGAACCATCTCAACTGCCTTCCCCCACGAATAGCAGACCGGAAAGTCGGAATCGTAGACGTCGAACGCAACGGGGCCTGTCAGTTCAGACCAGTCCGCAAACGCCTCGACGCTTGCGAACCCTTCCCTCGTGGCCCACGCGATGGCGAACTCCCTTTCGGTGCGCCCGTTCAGGTTCCAGGAGTACTCTGCCAGGGCCGCAACATTGTATCCGCACGTCTCCCTGCCCATGGTCACCCACGCCATCATCCCGAAGGCGCCGCTGTAATTCCGTCGAATCAGATGACCCACAAAATCCCGGATCCGGTGCGGCGAGGACTGCGGCACCTTGAATTCGGGGGTCTCCACCCGTCCGTTGGCATTGACCGGCACGTCGTAGCTCGCGATCCATCGCCCCTGCGAAGCGTGGTAATCCAGCAGGGGATTGGCCGTGAGATCCCTGGGCAGATGCAGCACCCGTTCCATTTCGGTAGCGCATGCCCGCCCGACTTTCACCTCCGGAGGCAACTCCGCCAGGACGCGGTAATCCCGCTGGGACGTCGTCGTGGACAGAAAAATGCGAAGGTCGAAGTCCGGAAACCGCGGTCGAATACGCTTCCAGGCATTCACGAACGCCCGGGATTCGAGGACAAACTGCCCGAGGGCCGTACAGTCGTCACAACCACACTGGGCGGGTCGTTCGGTCAGCCAGCAACCCACCTCGGACGCGCCCTGCGAGGCGATATCCGCCATCCACTCTTCCAGAATATCCACCAGAACGGGATGGGACGCGCACGGCGCCCGATGCCGGTTGCCTTCCTTGTGGGCGAAATAACGTCCCGCCAGCGCGCCGTCGCCCTTGCCCGCCAGTTCGGGATAGGCACGGTACAGGCCGCGGTCATGCAGAAAGTTCAGATGGGTGATGAGCGGCACATAGTTGAATCCGAGCAGTCGCGCCTTTTCCATAAGCGCACGATTGATCCGGGCGTGGTTGGGCTTCCCGCGCACCACCGTCGACAGCTCCGTGGAGTCCATCTTGCCGTAGTTCAACTTCATCGATGCCATCCAGGGGATCCATTCCTCCGGCGTGGGGAAATTCCACATTCCCCGTTCCTCCAGGTCCGGCCAATCGGTCACCGATGCAAGCGGAATACGGATCCTGCCGGGCGACAAACCCGGTTCAAGGAGTTGGTGAAGGGTACGGGCGGCATACGTGATCCCGCGTCCGGACAACGCGGCCAGCACCAGACGCCGCCCCTCCGGACGGATCGTATATGCCTGCTCGCAATTCGGCAACTTTCTCAGCCTGTCGGCATCCGGCCCGCCATCCACCAGACCGATCGCAATAACAAATGCGCCGCCTGTGGATGCGTCCCCCGCCTCCACGGCGCCTGCCTGTGCAGCGTCCTGCGCTGCAGGCAGGCACAGCGCTTCCAGCATCGTTGCCGCGTTCTTCTCGGCCGGTTCCGCTCCCGGTCTCACCTCAACCGAAACCGCCTCCGGGCGGCAGTCAACGTCCCCCTCGAATGTGATCTCATGCGGAAGGGGCAGCAGAAAACGCTTCCATCGCTCGAAACGATCTTCCATCTCTCATCCAATCCACAGAATGGTTTCGGCCGCGCCGACACCGCGTTTTACACGCCGACGCGTTGGTGTCCGCGGGCTTCTGTACGCATCGGATTTACGCTGTATATGATTGCGACGGGGTACCGGAAAGTCAAGCCATAACGGCAGTCCGTAACGACGGTTTTTCGCGTCAATTTCAGGAAAACTGTTGACAGCAATCGAGCAGATGGTTAATATGGTTTCATTGATAAACCTGCTGATGACAGGCCGTAGATAAAGGAAGCGCCACGCTGGGCGAGTACCGAAAGAAAATCCGGATCAGGAGGGTGGACCCGTCGCTCCCTCTACCGCGCCACCAGACTCCCGGCTCGGTCGGATTCGATCTGCTCTGCAGGAAGGACGTCGTGGTCCCGCCGGGCGAAATCCGGCTTGTCCCGGCCAATCTCATCGTTGCCGTTCCACCGGGATACATGCTCCTGCTTGCCGCCCGAAGCAGCCTGCCGCACAGAAAGGGCCTGATGGTACCGAACGGCATGGGCATAGTCGATCAGGATTACCGCGGGCCCAATGACGAAATCCACGTCCAGGTTTACAACTTTACAGACGGCCCGGTACGTGTCCGGCGGCGTGAACGGCTTGCACAGGGGATATTCGTACGCATCGTCCAGGCCGACTGGGATGAAACGGAACGCCTCGACGCGCCCGATCGAGGCGGGTTCGGGAGTACCGGGCAGGATTGAGGAGCAGGAGCAACCGTCAAGGAGATTCCGCCGCGTTACCGGGCGCGGGGATTCCACTACGATTTATCAGACTCAATTACGCAGATTCCGCAACGCGGCACCCCGACGAAACTACCCGATACGGGCCGAAATGGTCGTCAGGAAGGGCATCTTTTTCGTTCACGTCCTGCTTACCTGGTGTATCCTGGTAATCTGCAGTCTAATCGCCCCTATCGACTTGCACATATAACGAATTAACCTCAATCCGAAAAAACAGCAACGCGGCGACGCGATAAAACCCTCCGAAACGGGGAGTTATCGACGTAAAGAAGGACATTTTTTCCGTTCACGTACAGTGTCCTGGTGTATCCTGGTAATCAGCAGTTTAATCGCCCTTATTTACAAGCACATATTCGAATTAACGTCCCCGAAGACTTACGAATCAAGGTTAACGTCCCCGAAAACCGACGAATCCTGGTTAGCTATGGCACGCAAATTCGACATTCCTGAATTTTACAAGAGTCCCGTCATATCGCGCGTGAAGGCGTACAGGCAGATGCAGGACATGCGCAAACGGGATCTTTCTCCCTCGGTACTCGACTTCGGCCCGGTCCGATTTCTCCTGGCCCGTCATTTCGGGTTCTGTTTCGGCGTGGAAAACGCCATTGAAATCGCCTACCGGACGCTCGAGAAACACCCGGACCGGCGCATCTATTTCCTCAACGAAATGATCCACAATCCGAACGTCAACAACGACCTGAAGGACAGGGGCGTCGAATTCATATTCGACCCGTACGGAATGCAGCTCATCCCGTGGAATTACCTTGCGCCGGAAGATATCGTCGTGGTTCCCGCGTTCGGCACAACGGTTGAAATCCAGGAAGCGCTTGCGTCCCGCGGCATTGACGCTTACACGTATAACACAACCTGCCCCTTTGTGGAGCGGGTCTGGAACCGAAGCGCCAAACTGGGTGAGTCGGGATTCTCCGTGGTCGTACACGGCAACGACACCCACCAGGAGACGCGCGCCACTTTCTCTCACAGCGTCCGAGACGCGCCCACGGTCGTGGTGCTGGACATGAAAGAGGCGCATGAGCTTGCAGACGTCATCAGGGGCAAGGCGGATCGCAGCGTTTTTTACGAACGCTTCGGCCACAAATGCTCGGAGGGCTTTGACCCGGACCGACACCTCCATCGCATCGGAATCGTCAATCAGACAACCATGCTGGCAACCGAAACGCGGCACATCGCAACAATCCTCCGGGACGCGCTGGCGGACCGTTACGGAGAGGAAAACATCCTGAATCACTATGCCGACACTTCGGATACCCTGTGCTACGCAACCAATGAAAACCAGAACGCGACGTATGTCCTCGTCGAACAGGATGCGGATCTGGCGCTGGTCGTGGGCGGGTACAACTCGTCCAATACGTCCCACATCGTCGAACTCTGTCTCGAGCAGATGCCCACCTATTTTATCAAAGGCGCGGATGAAATCCGTTCGGAAACCCTGATCCGCCATTTCAGCCTGGACGCAAAAAAAGCCGCCCATACAACGGACTGGCTGCCGGACAAACGCCCCCTGAGCGTGGCGCTGACGTCAGGTGCTTCGTGCCCCGACGCCATTGTCGATGACGTGCTTCTGCGCGTGCTCTCCTTCTTCGAACCCACCCGATCCCTCGACGACGTCCTCGCCTGCTACGCCTGAGCGGCCGGTCCCGGCCTGTAAATCCCCGGTTCCGGAACCCTGTCTTTGAGTCGGCGCGGATACGGACCTTCCCGGGGCCCGCCACCGCCTCCTGACGGGCATCGTCCAACCTCAACATCGTCAGTCAGATGGACGCCAGCGGCCCAAGCGCCACCACCGCCGGGTCGCTGTCCAGAGGGAAACGCTCCAGGTATTCGGCCACCCGTTCCGGCGTAACGGCGTCGATCTCGGCCAACTCTTCTTCAAGCGTCCTCAGCGGCGTCTCCGTACTCAGGCTTCCAACAATCTGTGAGAATCGCCGGAGTCCGTGTTCGCCGCCGACAACCAGGGCAGTCGCCTGTTTGGTCCTGGATCTGGCGAGGGCTTCTCCGTTGATTCCCCCCTTCAGGCCGTCGATTTCTTTCCGTACAATCTCGAGCACCTGCGGGACGTTTTCCGGATCGACGGAGACATACACGTAGAACAGACCGGTATCGCTGAAACCGTAGAAATCCGCCGAGGCCTCGTCGGCGAGCCCCTTCTGTACAACCGACCAGTAAAGACGGCTGTTGCTGGCCGCACCGAGATAGTGGGCGAGCAGGTCCGCGGTCGTCGCCCAGTCATCCGAGTCGCAGGGTGCGGGAAACGCCATTGCGATATGCTCGCGGATCACGTTCGGGCGCTCCAGCACACGCGTGGTCGGGTGGAATGAGGGCTCCACCTGCTCCCGAATGGCCTTCCCCGGTTCCCATCCGCCGCAATGCGTTTCAGCCGTGCGAATCATCGAGTCCCGATCGAATCTGCCGGTAATGACGAGCGTCATATTGTCCGGCGCGTATCGCCTGTTGAAATAGTCCGCCATCTGCTCCCTGGAGATCGGGCCGATCGTTTCCTCGGTCCCCAGAACGCTCTGCCCGAGCGGATGCCCCGCAAATGCCTCCTGGATCAGTTCGTCAATAATCAGCGCGTCCGGCCGGTCGCGATACATTGCGATCTCTTCCAGGATGACCTTCTTCTCCATGTCGAACTGGTCTTCCGGAAGCGTGGACCGCATCATATCTGCAAGGATCTCCGCCGAGCTTCCCGCCCGTTCGCTTTGCACCCAGTGAAAATAGGCGGTACCCTCCCACCAGGTATACGCGTTCCACATGGCGCCGAGATCGTCTACGTCGAGACTCAGCTGGCGCCAGTCGCGGTTGGCCGTGCCCTTGAAACACATATGTTCGAGAAAGTGCGACACGCCGGCAAGTTCTGCCGGTTCGTCCCGCGAGCCGGTATGCACGTAGAATCCGATCGCCGCGGAGTTGATCCTGGGAATGGACTCGAACACCAGCTGGAGCCCGTTGTCGAGCGTATGGGTGGAAAACGGTGACTGCATGCAAATCTCCCGTAAATCCTGACGAGTCCCGCTACGACCCCAGGGCCCGCGGCCCGAGGGTCACAATCGTGGAAGGAGACGGTGGAAAGGCCTCCAGGCTGGCTGTTATCCGGTCCAATGTCACGCCGTCTATACCCGCCGCGATCTGCTGCAAGGAACGCGGACGCCCATCGATAAACAGGCCGTCCATCATACTGCCCACGCGACCCTCCGGCAAATCACCGGCTGTGAAAAGCTGTCCCTTCAGGACAGTCTTTGCCCTGTCGAGCTCGGCCTGGGTCACATCCTCCGCGACCCGCCCAACCTCTTTCCGGCACACGGACAGGGTTTCGTCGGCCCGGTCGGCCGTGGTACCGGCATACAGCGCAATCAATCCGCCGCCTCGACGGGCGCGATACGAGGCCGAGACACTGTACGCCAGCCCCCGCTTCTCCCGGACCTCGGTGAACAGCCTGCTGGACCCGCTGCCGGAGAGTACCGCAACCGCGAGCTGCGTGGGATAATAGAGCGCGTGTCCCCTCGGCGCGGCGCCGAAGAGCAGACAGATGTGCGCCTGTTCGGACTTTTTGGTGTGATGCACCGTCCGGTTCGCCACGGAAATCGGCAGTGGATCCCCGGGCGGCGGCCCGGACCTCTCCCAGCCGCCGAACGCCTCTTCCACGGCACGGAACATCTCCTCCGTTCCGAGGCCGCCGGCCACGGATATCAGAAGACGCTGCGGGCTGCACAGCCGCCGCCAGAACCCGCGTACGTCGCCCGGTTCGATCGCCGCGATGGTCGGCGCCTCTCCCAGCGGATTGCGCCCCATCGGATCCCCCAGCCCGGCCTGATAGGTCATATACATAACCTGGTGGGTCGGATTGTCCTCCAGGCGCTTGAGTTCCTCCAACGCAAGCGTTTTCGCCACCTCAACCTGTTCGTCCGGAAAGGATGCGCCGCAAAACACTTCGGCGTAGAGTCGCAAACCCCTCGGAAAATGCCTGGGCAGGAGCTGCACCTGGAACTCCGTGAATTCAACGGCTGTCGCCGAACCGCGTCTTGCGCCCAGGGAATCGAAAGCGTCGTAAATCGAGCGCGCGTCGCGATCCGGCGTTCCCTTGAGGAGTGTCTCTTCGGCAGCCCAGGCCAACCCGAGCCGATCGGCAGGGTCGTCGCGCGCCCCGAAGCCGAACCGGAAGGCAACCACAACGGATTGGGCGCCGGGCAAGGACTCGGCGACGACTTCAATTCCGTTCTTCAGGGTGTGTCGCTGAGGTTCAGATGAATGCATAGTCGACCTTCCATGGAAATGCCATGCGGGCGGCACGGTTCCGTCCGACACAACGCACGAAAACAAAAATCGGAATATAGGCTACGAATTCGTTACGCGAAAGTAAAACTTGGCGCCGAATTGCACATTCTCCGGCCTGGAAAATGCTCATTCTCCGCTGTCTGACGACCTGAGGCCCCGAAATTCATCTTTCCACTTGACACGGACCCGCCCATTGTCTAATTTGTTGCTTTCGAAAGGCAAGGGTAGAGGCGCAGGTTTTCAACAGTACCCGGTGAATGCGAGGCGTAATCGGCTCATCGGTGAAAGGGTGAACCTGCCGAAGTCCCGAATCTGTTTCGCCGCAGACAGGGGCTGGTCCAATCGGATAAGATCCTCTGGACTGTCACGGAAAGCTCCGTGGAGTGCTCTCTTGCGCCATCCATGCTGGAA
The DNA here is from genome assembly GCA_965116875.1 of Candidatus Latescibacterota bacterium. GTDB lineage: Bacteria > Latescibacterota > UBA2968 > UBA2968 > JAAXHE01. Next base: position 3,627,940 of record OZ220733.1, on the reverse strand, counting down.
CTTGCACGGCCGGCCTTGCCTCCATCCCCAACGGGAACCGGCTGTTTTTTTTGGGTTCCCCTAAACAGCCCGTTGAAAAAGTCCATCCGGGCTACGGCCTGCCCTTGCGGTCGAAAACCTGCGTTGCGCTCCCTCGCCGAATCGCAGGATGGGACTCGGTCGCGCGCCTTGTCTTCGACCACAATGGCTCGGCCTCGCCTGCAGAGCAACTTTTCCAACGGACTGCGTAACTCATTCCGGAGGTGAACCCATGTTATTCAGCGGATGTTACACGGCCCTCATCACACCCCTGGATCCCAACAAAGGCGTCGATGAACCAGGGTTGGAGAATCTCGTCCAATTTCAGGTTTCGCAAGGAGTTAACGGTGTACTGGCAGTCGGCACCACCGGGGAAAGCCCAACCCTCAACAGCGGGGAACACAACAGCGTCACCGAACGGGTCTGCTCGCTGACCGGAGGGCAATGCCGGGCAATCGCCGGCACCGGCGGCAATTCCACCGAGGAAACCCTGCGCGCAACGGAACACGCCGCACACGCCGGAGCCGATACCGCGCTGCTGGTAGATCCATATTACAACGGCCCCAGTTCGCTTGAAATCCGCCGGGAATACATCGCGCCGGTCGCCGAAGCCTTCCCGGAAATCCAGATGGTCTCCTATGTCATTCCCGGCCGTTCGGGAACAAAACTGCTTCCGGAAGACCTGGCCATCCTGCACCGCGAATACGGAAACGTCAACACCGTCAAAGAAGCCACGGGCGACCTGGAAAACATGGCCCGGACCCGTGAAGTCTGCGGCGACGATTTCTATATACTCTCCGGAGACGACGACGTCACCTACGCGATGATGACAGACGCCCGCATCGGCGCAACCGGCGTCATTTCCGTCATGTCCAATGTGGTTCCCGGTCCCATTCAGCGTTTTACGCAGGCGATTCTGGAAGGCGATATGGCTGAAGCGGATCGTCTGGCGGATGCGCTCAAACCCCTTTTCGGAATGGTCACGGTTCTCTCGAACGAAGAGACGCCCTTTGGGACGACGCAGGTCAAGGCCCGCAACCCCGTGCCAATAAAGACACTGATGAATATACTCGGCATGCCCGCCGGTCCGTGCAGGCGGCCGCTGGGTCGAATGAATCGGGCGGGACTGAAACAGGTACTTGAAATCGCACGAACCGTTCAGCGCAACAATCCGGAACTGTTCGCCCCGATCGAACAATTCTTCAACGTGGACATATCAAGCCGTGTCGCGGACGCCTCGGTTCTGGAAGACCTGGCGTACGCCGACTGACCCCATGAATCCCTGGAAGGAGTCGAATGAGAAACGCAAGAACCACAAACCGCAAACTGCTGGACTGGGTCAACGAAGCAACCAGGCTCTGCCAACCGAAAGACGTTTACTGGTGCAACGGTTCAAGCGAAGAGTACGATCGGCTTGCCGATTTGCTGTGCCGGTCCGGGACGTTCATCCGGCTGAATCCGGACCTTCGCCCCAACAGCTTTCTCGCCCGCTCGGATGCGGGCGACGTCGCCCGAGTGGAAGACCGCACCTACATCTGTACGCCGGACGAAGAGGACGTGGGACCCACCAACAACTGGCGGGAGCCGGTCGAGATGAAACGTACGTTGAAGGGCCTGTTCGACGGTTCCATGCGCGGCCGGACGATGTACGTCATCCCGTTTTCCATGGGCCCCATCGGTTCGTCGACCTCCAAAATCGGGGTGGAAATCTCCGACTCGCCTTACGTCGTCTGCAGCATGCACATTATGACCCGAACGGGCGATCCGGTGCTGGACGCCCTGGGTGACGGCGACTTCCTCCCCTGCATGCATTCCGTGGGCGCTCCGCTCGAGCCGGGACAGTCCGATGTCTCCTGGCCTTGCGACGCAGATCAGAAATACATCGTACACTTTCCCGACGAGCCCTCCATCTGGTCCTACGGCTCCGGCTACGGCGGCAATGCGCTGCTTGGCAAGAAGTGTTTCGCCCTTCGCATCGCATCGACAATGGCCCGCGACGAAGGATGGATGGCCGAGCATATGCTCATCCTGGGCCTCACGTCTCCCGAGAACAGGAAACATTATATCGGCGCCGCCTTTCCGTCCGCGTGCGGAAAGACGAACCTGGCCATGCTGCAGCCCACGGTCCCGGGCTGGAAGGCCAGTTGCGTCGGAGACGATATCGCATGGATGCGCCAGGGTCCCGACGGCACGCTCCGGGCGATCAACCCGGAAGCCGGATTCTTCGGCGTGGCGCCGGGCACCAGCCTCAAATCCAACGGTCACGCGATGGCGGCGCTTGAAAAAAACAGTCTCTTCACCAACACGGCCCTCACCCCCGAAGGCGACGTCTGGTGGGAGGAGATGACAGACGACCCGCCGGCCCGGCTGGAGGACTGGCTAGGGCGCGAATGGACGCCGTCGTCGGAAGACAATGCTTCCAATCCCAACGCGAGGTACACCGCACCCGCGGCACAGTGCCCCGTCATCGATCCGGAATGGGAGAATCCGGACGGGGTGCCGATGTCCGGATTCATTTTCGGCGGTCGGCGCTCAACGGTCGTTCCTCTGGTTTTCGAAGCGCTGGACTGGACGCATGGGGTATTCCTCGGTTCCATCATGGCGTCCGAAACCACGGCCGCGGCAGCCGGCGCCGTGGGCAAGCTGCGGAGAGATCCCTTCGCAATGCTCCCCTTCTGCGGCTATAATATGGGCGACTATTTCAATCACTGGTTCGCAATCGGCGCCATGCTGGGCGAAAACGCGCCCAGAATCTTCTATGTGAACTGGTTTCGCAAAGACGCCGAGGGGAACTGGCTCTGGCCTGGATTCGGCGAGAACAGCCGCGTGCTCAAGTGGATCTGCGAACGGATTGACGGCACGGCCGATGCGGTTGAAACCCCGATCGGCTACGTGCCCACCCCCGATGCCCTCGATCTGGACGGCCTGGACATCCCGGAAGCCGACGTTGAAGCGCTGCTTTCCGTGGACCCGGACGCCTGGCGCGCCGAACTGCCCGATATCCGCGAATTCTACGCGGGGTTCGAAAATCGGCTGCCCGCGAGACTGCTGACTGAGCTCAACGCCCTCGAGGATCGGTTGAGCGCATAGCAGCCCGTTGAAAAAGTCCATCCGGACAAGAACGGACAGACATTTCCGTTGCGTGTCTCCAGGCAGGTCAATTTCAGCGGAGAATCCACATGACAAACCTGGTTATCTGCGGCATCGCGGGTCGCATGTGCGGCCGCATCGCCCACCTGGCGATGGATAGCGGCGATCTGAACGTCGCCGGCGGCGTGGAGGCGCCCGGCAACCCGGCCATCGGGCGGGACATCGGCGAGCTCCTGGGAACGGAGCGCGCGGGCATCCACGTTGTCGACAACCTGGAATCCGTCATCGAAAACGCGGACGTGGTCGTTGCCTTCACGGCGCCCCCGGACGGTACGCTGGACGCCGCTCGTATCGCGGGTAAAACGGGCAAGCCGATGGTGGTGGGCACCACGGGCATGTCGACACGGCAACTTGCTGAATTCGAAACGGCCGTCAGGGACGTCGCCTGCGTCTTCGCCCCAAGCTTCAGCATTGGCGTGACCGTACTGACCCAACTGGTGGAAGACGCCGCACGGATGATGGGTAGCGCGTACGACGTGGAAATCGTCGAGGCCCACCACCACTTCAAGACCGACGCACCCAGCGGTACCGCCCTCGCGCTGGCGAATGCCGCGGCCAGGGGTCTGGGCCGAAACCTCGACGACGTGGCCCTTTACGGACGCCACGGTGAGGTCGGCGCGCGCACGGGCGATGAAATCGGCATCCACGCAATCCGCGCGGGAGACCTGGCCGGGGAGCATACCGTCATCTTCGGCGGCACCGGCGAAGTCTTTCAGCTGGTACACCGTGCCCAGAGCCGGGATTCCTACGCCGTAGGGGTGATTCAGGCGATCCGCTTTGCTGTGAACTCGCCGCGGGGGATGTTCAGCATGAGAGACGTGCTGGGCATCGCATGAATAACGATGTGAAGGGAGGCCCCAGAATGGCAATCGACATCTCCGCCGTCGCGGAAGCGATGGGAAACGGACAGTCCCTCGCCGCGGCGGACCAGGTTCTCATCGATCCGCAGCCGGGCGCTCTGTCCGCCCGCGTGGAGGAACTCCTGTCGGTCCTGCAGAACAACGATTACCCTGCCGCCGAGGTGTGCCGCACGCTGATCCGGCTCGGCATGAACTTCGTGGGGCGGGACGCGGAAATCGTGGGATACCACGCGGACGAGTCCGACCGTGCGCTGGATCAGGTACTGGCCGTCATCGACGATCTCGAAGGGTCCGTTATGGCAGACGTGGTGGCTGAATTTCTGGCCGATATGAATTCCGTAAACCTGAACGACAGCCTCTCGGGCCTTCTGGCCGAACGCATCGAGGCGGAGCTGAATAACGCAATCCCGGGCCGTTCGTTTCTGACGCTGCTCAAACAACAGATGCGCGGCGGCGTCTACTGGAGGATGGTCGGCGACAACTACTGTAAATTCGGCAACGACTATGCGCGTGGCCTCGAATACCTGCGCCACTATGGATTCTGCCAGGTGTCAACGAACCCGGTGCTTGCCGCCAAGGCCTTCGACGAAGACGGTTCGCTCGCCGAACAACTCACGAGCGAAATCGAAAAACACGACGAGTGGAAGCGAGACCCGGAAGCGCACGCCGATGAAATCGCCATGGCGGCCACCCTCATCGCCCTCTGGCCCAACCTGTCCATCTTCCGGCCGCTTGCGGTGCATACGGACCTCAAGGACTACATGGTCAGCTTCCAGCTGAATCCCAACATCGCCGATCAGGCCGACGAGAGCATCGAAGACGCACGGAATGCATATCGGCTGGCCGCCGATTTCCTTGAAGGATACGACCGCCTTCTGGGTCTGGGCGACCTTTCCGGCCGGGTCAGGCCCAACATCGTCTTCAAAGTCGCCGCCAGCCACGAGGCCGCGCGCAAAATCACCACAACGCTCAACAGCAATGCGATCGGCTCCAATAACACCGTGGTCTACACCGTGGCCCAGGAAGTCCAGTTGATACTGGACGCGTTCGAGGGCAAGGCCCGTGCCGCGAAGGCGGGCGAACAGGTGGTGCGCACCTACGAAACCAACATGGGCGGCCGGTTCGTGAGCCACCTGCGTGAAGTCGAAGCCGAGAAGATCTTTCTCGCCGCCGCTGCAAGAACCGGCGAAGGCAAGGCGAGCGAACTCCTTGGCGCCCTGGCCGCCGATCTGGGCACGGAAGATCCGGCCGGAGGGTCACTGTCCGACCGGGCGCGGGCGGTCTGCGCGTACGCAAATCTCAAAACCCTCGACCATCCCATCGTCCTGGCCGCAGCCGAATCCGCAGGCCAGTCCGCTGACGCCATCCGGCTTCTGGAAGAAGACCTCAAGAAAGCGGGCACGCTGGTGGCGCGACGCGTCTACCGGGTCTTCTTCAGTCAGGAAAACAGACCGAAGTGGGCCGACTATCTTCGAAAGACGTACGGCCTCACGGACGGCCAGGCGCGGTGGATCGTGGATTCAATGGATGTACTTCCGGCCTCCAAGCGCATTCCCGAAGACTCCTTCCACACGCTGGGCGCGTCCAATATGTGCAATACCGAATTCCCGAATCACGCGAGAGCCGTTCAGGAAGCTTCTGAAGCGGAGGGGTTCAACCTCGAAGACTTCAGGGACGCGGTGCTGGATACGTACGAACCAGGCGTGGATCAGCGCCTTCGCGAACTTCCGGACTTCTGCCGCGGCTACGACCTCACGCCGTCCCTCAAAGACTTCCTCCTGAACGTCGTTGGCATTGACGTTTCCGGCTGGCAGACCCGGGGCCTGGAACCCGGCGACTGGCCCGGTTTCGGCTCCGTGCAGAAAACCAGCGCCGAGTTCCGCGCCGCCTACGACGGCTTTGCCGCCAAATGCGTCGCCATCGCCAAAGAGGTCGCGGGTTAATTGGGGAATCCACCGATCCGTCCGGACGCGATCGGGTGTCTTCCCGTAAATCCGTTCGAATGACAGACGCACCGAACCGACCGATTCGCAGTATGGTGAATCATCCGGTTCCGGTGCGTTTCTTTCAATACACGGTCACATCGGTACAAACCATATCGAACGCACGCTTCCCGAATGAACACGTCGTCAATGCCAGATCGAAATGAATGGCCCCGGCAACTCGACAAGACCGTCGATGCGTTTCAGGACCGTATGGTGCAGGCCAGGCGGCATCTCCATACCCATCCCGAGATAAGCGGCGAGGAAACGGGGACCACGCGGTACCTGGAAGAACAGTTGGCGTCGGACGGTGTAAAGGTCCGCACCGGACCCACAGCCCGGGGGGTGATCGCCGAATCTGCAGGAAACGGGTCCGGGCCCGGAATCGCCATGAGGGCCGACCTGGACGCGCTGCCCATCCAGGACGCCAAATCCGTAGCCTATCGCAGCCGCGTGAGCGGCGTGATGCACGCCTGCGGCCACGACGCCCATGCGGCAGTTGTCCTTGGGGCCGCGCTGGCGCTCGACGCCGCACGTACGTCCGGGAATCTGCCCTGGCCCGTTATCTGGCGGGCTATCTTTCAGCCCGCGGAAGAGACGAACCAGGGCGCCCTGGAAATGATCGAGGCCGGCGCACTCGAGGGCGTCGGCGCGATGCTGGCGCTGCATGTGGATCCCTCGAGGCCGGCTGGAACCATTGGGCATCGCTCGGGCGTCCTCACCGCCCATTGCGACGAGATGCACGTCCTCGTCCGGGGCAGCGGCGGTCACGCTGCCCGCCCCTACGAGTCAAGAGACCCCATTGCCGCCGCGGCCCAGTTGATCAATGGACTGTACGTGGCCGTGCCGAGGTCGCTGGACCCGCGGCATACCGTTGTCCTGACGGTTGGTTCCATAACAGCCGGAAAACGGTACAATGCAATTCCCGATCGCGCGGTGCTGAAGGGCACCGTACGCAGCCTCGACGAAAACGCGCGCCGCCGGGCCGTTGAACGCGTGCGGGAGGTAGCGGACGGCGTCGCCCGGGCTTCCGGAACGAAAATTGAAGTTACATTCAGATCGGGACCTCCATCGGTCATGAACGATCCCGGTCTCACCGATCTGGTCCGGGAGTGCGCGGTCGATCTGCTCGGGGCCGACCGGGTCCAGTACATCGGAGAGCCCAGCATGGGGGGCGACGATTTCGCCCATTATCTCAAACGCGTTCCCGGCAGTCTGTTTCGCCTCGGATGCTCGCGACCCGGGGCCAGGGCGACGGGCCTGCATACCCCTGATTTCGACGTTGACGAACGCGCGCTGGGCATTGGCGCAAAGATTCTGGCACGAGCGGTCGTGCGCTGGTCGGAACCGAAAACTTACGAAAAAGAGGCGAAGCGATGAGTCGGATGGAATTCAACCCCAGCCGCGAACCCACGGTTGGCGTGGAGATCGAACTGGCGCTGGTGGACAGTCGAACGATGGCGCTGTGCAGCGCCAGCCAGAGGCTTCTGGAGCGCGTTCCACCGCAACTGCAGGGAACGATCAAGCCGGAGCTGATGCAGTGTTACGTGGAAATCAATTCAGATGTCTGCATGACGCTGCAGGAGGTCGAGGCGGACCTCAGAAAGAAACTGTGCGCGCTGGAGGCCATCGCCGATCGGGAGGGCGTGCGGCTATACTGGTCGGCAACTCATCCGTTTTCCACGTGGCAGGACCAGGAAATCACACCCAACAAACGCTACGCGGGCCTGGTCGACCTGCTGCAGGACACGGCTCGCCAACTGGTTACGTTCGGTCTGCACGTGCATGTGGGCGTGGACAGCGGCGACAAGGCGGTGATGATCTGCGAGTTCATATTGCGATACATGCCGCTCCTGCTGGCGCTGAGCTGCAACAGCCCGTTCTGGGAAGGACGCGACACGGGCGTCTGCTCGTGGCGGTCCAAGATCATGGATGGCCTTCCCACCGCCGGCCTGCCCCCGCTGATGCGAAACTGGAGCGAATACGTCTGGCTGGTGAATCACCTCGTGGAAACAGGGTACATCGAGACCATACGGGAAATCTGGTGGGACGTTCGCCCCCACAACAGATTCGGCACGGTCGAGGTCCGCATCTGCGATATTCCCGGCAGCTTCCACGATACACTCGGCCTTGTGGCCATGATGCAGTCCCTCATCAAATACCTGTCCGACCACATCGACCACGGAATCTACCAACACGACTGCCACCCCATGCTCATTCGGCAGAACAAGTGGCGCGCGGCCCGCTACGGACTCGACGCTCAACTTGTAGACTCGGACACCTACCAGCTCCTGCCGGCGCGTGAACTCGTGCGGCGCCTCGTCGATCAACTGATGCCCGCCGCGCAGGACCTGGATTGCGTTCCCTACCTCGAGCGGACTCTGGACCTGGCGTCCTGCCCGACCTGGGCGCAGAGGCAGGTGGATATCCTGAAGAAAACAGGCGATGCCCGCTCCGTCGTACGGGAACTCACCGACGCCTCCCGCCTCACGCCCCCAGCCTGACGCAAATCCCCGTCGTTCTCAATGACAAAAGGCGCAACCCTTTCGGGATGCGCCTTTCTCCAATGCGGCCCCTCAATTCCTATCCCGCCGCGAGGGCCTGCTTGTAGGCCTCCAGCTTCGCCTTGACCTCCGGATCGGTCTGCGCGACGATCTGCGCCGCCAGGACGGCGGCGTTTCGCGCGTTGTCGATCCCCACGCAGCCCACGGGCACACCGGGCGGCATCTGCACGATCGCATAGAGCGAATCGATCCCGTTCAGCGCGCCGGAGGCAATCGGCACGCCGATAACCGGCAGCGTCGTGTGCGCCGCCATCACGCCCGGAAGCGCCGCCGCCAGTCCCGCCCCCGCGATAATCACTTTCAGTCCGCGCGCCTCGGCGGTGCGACCGTATTCGCCCGTCCGGTCGGGATTCCGGTGCGCGGACGACACGGTCATCTCGTATGCGATCCCCAGCTCTTCCAGGACGGGGACTGCCTTCTGCATGATCGGTTCATCGGATTTGCTGCCCATGATTATGCCAACCACGATCCTCTTCCTCCTTCGTGACGGTTGAACGGTTTGTTGTGGTATTGATGACAGATCTATCCTGCCGGAATCGCGTCAGTTCTCCCCACGCGCCAGCGCGCGGTGTGCGATGTCCCTTCGAAAATACGCGTTCTCAAACTGAATCTTGTCGGCCGCCTCGTAAGCCCGATCGACGGAAGCCCTGATATTTTCGCCGACCGCCGTGACCCCCAGGACACGGCCGCCGTCCGTAACCGTCGTATCTCTCTGCCGCGCCGTACCGGCGTGAAACACCAGCACGTCGTCTCCGGCCTCCGCCACGTCCAGCCCCGAAATTGCAGCGCCCGTTTCGTACGCCCCCGGATATCCCCCCGAAGCCAGTACCACGCAGGTCGCGGCCCTGTCGTCCAGTTCGACGTACAGGTCCTTGAGGGCGCCCGCGGACACGGCCTCCATGACGTCAACAAGGTCCGTCTTCAGCAGCGGCAACACGACCTGCGCCTCCGGGTCGCCCAGGCGGCAGTTGAATTCGATAACCCGGGGTCCGCTTTCGGTAATGATCAAGCCGCCATAGAGAATCCCCTTGTACGGCCGCCCCTCGGCGGCGAGCGCCTTCACCGTGGGCAACATCACGCGCTCCAGAATCACCTTCTGCATCTCCCGGGTCACAACGGGGGCAGGCGCGTAGGCGCCCATGCCGCCCGTATTCGGGCCGGTATCTCCCTCGCCCGCAGTCTTGTGGTCCTGGGAGGGGACGATGCACGCCACGTGTTCCCCATCGGTAAACCCGGTAATCGACGCCTCCTCTCCCTCGAGATACTCCATCAGCACCAGCTTCTCTCCCGCGGCGCCGAACTCCCGGTCCACGAGCACCCGGTCCACGGCCCGCAGCGCCTCATCCAACGTGTGGCACACCAGCGCACCCTTTCCGGCGGCCAGACCCGATGCCTTCAATACCACCGGCGCGCCCCAGTCCCGCACGAAACTCCGCGCGGCGTCCGGGTCCGAAAACGTCCGATACTGGCCCGTGGGAATGCCGTACCTGTGCATCAGGCGAAGCGCAAAGTCCTTATCGGCCTCGATCTGCGCGGCCTTTTGCGAGGGTCCGAACACCCGAAGTCCCACCGCCTCGAACCGGTCCGCAAGACCGAGTGCAAGCGGGTCCTCGGGTCCCACCACCGTTAAGTCGATGCGTTCCCGTTGTGCGAATTCCACGAGTCCGTCCAGGTCGTCCACGCCGATATCCACGCACGTGGCATGCCTGGCCATTCCCGGGTTTCCCGGCGCGGCATAGACGCGGCTCACCCTCGGACTCCGTGAGATCTTCCACGCAAACGCGTGCTCGCGCCCCCCCTTTCCCACGATCAACACTCTCATCTGTACGGAACTCCCGGATTGAAGTCTTACTACTCCAACTCGTCTTCGGAACCATGCGCGATCACCGTGCCCAGGTCTTCGCCTTCCAGAATCCGCCGCATGGTCCCGCGTTTGTCAAAATCGAAGACATGGATGGGGAGCCGGTTGTCCCGGGCGAGGATCACGGCCGACTGGTCCAGCGCGCCCAGGTTTTCCTGCACCACGGTGTCGTATCCGACGCTGCGATACAATCGCGCATCCGGACTCCTGTTCGGATCGTCGGTATAGACGCCGGCGGTCTTGTGTTTTGCGAAGAGAATGGCGTCGGCCCGGATTTCGAGGGCCCGCTGGACGCCGGGATAGTCCGTTGTGACGTACGGATTTCCGATGCCACCGGCGAAGATGACGATATATCCCTTTTCGATATGATGGATGGCCCGCAGCCGGATGAAGGGTTCGGCAACCGCGTTGATGGGAATCGCCGTCATCACGCGTACTTCGGCGTCGCTCCTGGCCGTCATCACGCCGCGCAACATCAGGCTGTTGACGATGGTGCCGAGCATTCCGATGTTGTGTGCCTCCGACTCTTCGATGCCCCACTGTGCGCCAAGCATCCCTCTGAAGATGTTTCCGCCGCCGATGACAACGCCAACGCCAACGCCCAGCCTGTGAACGGCGAGGATTTCATCGGCAATATACTCCAGCGCAACCGGGTCAAAACCGAACTCCCTGTCACCTGCCACGGCCGCGCCGCTCAACTTAAGCACAATCCGCCTGTATCTCATTTTTCTGATTGGCTCCGGGGTACAGTTGGGAACAGAAAAAGGGCAAAAGCCGGGTGAGAAAGAGATTCGGATGTGACTCGACAGCCGGATTCCGGCAATCTGTGTCCGGGACAGAACACGATGCCCGACGGGGATATCGGGAGTCCGGAAAACGGAACGCCGCAAAGAAGCGCAGCCCTGCAATCCGTACAGGTTAAATATAGACGGGCTGCGCCGTGTGTCAACGAAATTAAACCCCTCCCGTAACGCGCGGGTTCCACGCCGGCATCGGGTGCGCCGCTCCGTGTTGCCCGGCCGCCATTCGCGAGCGTCAGATGACCGGAAGCCCTGGGATTTCAGCTGCCTTCACAGAACCCGACGGCGAGGCAAGCAGTGGGTTTTTCTCTTTCCTATTTCACGGCCCTGCGTTAACTTGACTCGCCGTTCGAAGCGAAACGGCGGGGACGACCTGACGTGTCAGGAGTTCCCCAGGTATGTATCCAAGTCGTTAATTATAAATCGCTTTATCAATAGCTTCCTGAACTTCAACCGTTCCCGGTCCTATCTCGAACCCATCCCTCCATGGAGGTGACATGCCGCCCCGAAAAGTCCTCGTCACCGGCGTATACGGACTGATCCCCGGCGCCATATACGAGCATCTGGTCCGGTCGCCCGGCGCATACGACACCTACGCACTCGCGCGCAGGCGCTATCCTTCGGACCGGGCGCCCGACGGGAGGGTGCTCGACATCCCGGACCAGAAATTCCACCTTGCCGATCTCGCGGATATGGATGCCATGCGGAACGCGGTTGACGGCATGGACACCGTCGTTCAGATGGCCGCCGATCCACGGCCTGAAGCCAGCTGGGACAACATACTGAACAGCAATGTGATCGGAGCCTATAACGTCTTCGAAGCCTGCCGCCTCGCGGGCGTAAGACGAATCATTTACGCCAGTTCCATCATGACCAACTGGGGCTATCAGACCCAGGAACCCTACAAGGCCATAAAAGAAAGCCGGTTCGACGAGGTTCCCGATCCAATCCCCATCGTCACCCACAAACACCCGACCTGGCCCACGGAACCCTATTCCGCCAGCAAGGTCTGGGGTGAGGCCCTGTGCCGATTCTACTCGGACGCACATGGGCTTTCATGCATCTCGCTTCGGATCGGTGCGGTAAACGCCGAAGACCGGCCGGCCAGCCCGGAACTCGCCGCGGTGTGGTGCAGCCAGCGCGACGTCGTGAAGATCACAGAAGACAGTATCAACGCGTCTGACGATCTCCGTTTCGACATATTCTACGCCATTTCCAACAACAGGTATTGCTGGGTGGACATGGGTCATGCCAGAGAGGTTCTCGGTTTTGTCCCCCAGGACCGCGCGGAGGACCATGTCTGAAATGAAACTACGAGACTACGAGAAAACCAGAAGACGAATGATGTATTTCTGCTCTTTCGTAGCTTCGTAAATCGAGGCTGCGAGAATACGAACAAACGAGACTACGAACAGACGAGACTACGAAAAATCCGTGGTTGGTATCGTCAAGCCGGGCGTAAACGAAAGTTCGTGTTCTGTCCCGGAAATAAGTTGCCTGAATTCGACCGCCGAGTCGCCCGGCTCGCAAGGCGCCCGAGCGCAGGCGACCTGCGTATGGTCGGCGAGCGAGGGGAACGCAGCGAGACGGGATGAATCGGCGGCCGAATGGTGAGGAATTTCCGGGACAGAACACTAGAGTTGAGGAACCCGTCCCATGCCCACGTTGCGGATGGCCGTCGCCGGTGTCGGCGTTGAAGCCGGCTCCCGCGCCAGAGGCTACCTCGCCACGATAAAGAAGCTATCGCACCTGTACGACCTCTGCGCCATCTGCGACGCCGGTGAAGAGGCCCTGAACGCGGCGGGTGATTTGTTCGACGTTCCGGCGCGCTACACGTGCATTGAATCACTGCTGAATGAACAGAAGCCCGATGTCTTCTTTGTCCTGCTCCCCACCGACGGCCAGACGGTTGCAGCGTTTGCGGGCATTGAACACGGTTGCCACGTCATTACCGAAATCCCTTACGCGCTCACGCTGGACATGGGTGACGCAATCGCCCGCGCGGCAAGCGGGAAGGGTCTGAAATGGGAAGTCGCGGAAAACGTCTGGCTCTGGCCCAACGAGCAACTCAAACAGAAAATCGCGCGCGCCGGCGTCCTGGGAAGGCTCACCCACGCGCGTCTCCGGTATCCGGCCGGCAGTTACCACGGCCTGAACGCCGTCCGCATGATATTGGACAGCAAGCCGAGACGAGCGATGGGATACGCACAGGCCGTCGAGGTTCCGCCCTACAGAAACTACGGCGGGGGAGATGAAACAACCCGTTGGTGGGAAAGCGGCGTGATCGAATTCGAGAACGATGTGGCGTGCATCTACGAAATGCCCACCACACCCGGCGCGGCGTCCGGCATGAATTGGGACATAGAAGGGGTCAACGGCTACCTGTCCGGCGGCGAGCTGACCCTTTACAGTACAGACGGGCGCAACACGTACCCCATCCGTGAGATTCACGAGGAAGTCGACGGCGAACGGGTCCTCGCCAGGGTACAGGTGGACACGGATCCTCCCATCGCCTGGGAAAACCCCTACAAACAGTGCAGGATTTCCAGCCAGGACGACGTGGCCAAAGCCGCCATTGTGGAGAGTCTCCACACGGCCGTCACGCGGAACGCCGGCCTCCGGTACGGTGCGGAGGGCGGACGGCTGGACTATGAAATGTGGGTGGCGTTACGCGAGAGCGCCGAAACCGGAGGCGGTTGGGTTGACATCCCGCTGAACGGGACCACGGGCCTGGAAGAGCGCATTCGCGCCGAATTCAACCGCTACTACGGGGGCGATCCCGTGGCCGACGCCAATGGATTGCTCAACGCCTCCTTCGGCCGCCTCAGCGCCATGTGGACCGTTGCGGGGTGGCTGTAAGAAGCTACGAGAATACGAGACTACGAAACGGATTTTCCATTGAATGTCCCTGAGAAATGACGCATCAAGGTCAGTCCATGGAGAGATCGGGCACCCTCGCGTTCGTCACGGGCGCCGCCAGCGGCATCGGCGAAGCCATTGCCAGGCGGTTTTCCGATGAGGGGCGCCGGGTTATCGCCCTGGATCGTTCCGGGCGCGCGCTGAAGCAACTGGCCGGAAGTGTTCCCAACACCATCCCGTGCGTCTTCGACCTGAACGACCTCGAGGCCATCCCCGACCTGGTGTCCGGGCTCGTCAGGGCGCATGGCGCCATCGACGTACTCGTCAACAACGCAGGCGCCTGGTGCTACGAACCCCTGGTCGACATCGCCCTGGACCGATGGGAGGAGATCTACCGGATCAATACCACGGCCCCGTTCATCCTGACACGCGAAGTGGCGCCCGGGATGATCGAGCGGGGCGACGGCGTGATTGTCAACATCGCTTCCCGCAATGCCATGGTGTCCAGCAAGGGCTCCGCCGCGTACGACTCATCCAAAGCGGCGCTTGTGGCCCTTACCCGGACCGCCGCGGGAGAATTGGCGCCGCACAACGTACGCGTGAACGCCATATGCCCGGGCGTCATCAACACGCCGGCGAACGACGACCTGCTGGACGACACGGAAACCCTGGACAACTACCTCAAGTTGATACCGCAGGGCCGCTACGGCGAACCCGGGGAAATCGCGGGTATCGTACACTTTCTCACGACCGCCGACGCCCGGTTCATCACCGGACAGACCCTCGTTGCGGACGGCGGACAGATGGCGTTTTCGGACTGGAAGAAGCTCTTTGACAAGGACTGAGACGATCTCGCCGACACGGCAAGCGGATATTATGGAGTTCGGCGCGGAGAGAGGACGGATATGAGCCACGGGCAGTTCACAGGGAAAGTCGCAATCGTTACAGGCGCCAGCAGCGGAATCGGGAGGGCCGTCGCACTCGCCCTTGCAGGCGAAGGCGCGTCTGTCGTGGCCACCTACAACAGCAACAGGGCCGGCGCGGACGCGCTTAGTGAAGAGGCCGCGTCGTTGGAAGGCCGCGTTGAAACCCTGAAGACGGACGTCTGCAGCGGGGCGGACGTCCAGCGAATGGTGGACCATACCATGGAAACCTTCGTCGGCCGGCTGGACGTGCTTATCAACAACGCCGGACAGTGGATGGACAAGGCGCGCATTGCCGAGTGCCCGGAAGAACTCTGGGACCATATGATCAACGTCAACCTGAAGAGTGTGTTCCTGTGCTGCCGCGCGGCCATACCCGCCATGCAGAAGAACGGCTCCGGCGCAATCGTCAATATTTCCTCCGTTGCCGGCCATACGGGCGGAGGGGGAGGCACCCTGCCCTACGGCACGGCAAAGGGCGGGGTCAATACGTTCACACGGGGACTCGCAAAGGAGCTTGCGCCGTTCGGCATCCGGGTCAATGCCCTGGCGCCAGGCGTGATCGACACGCCGATGCAGCACCGGCACTCCACACCGGAGCAGCTTGAATCCTTCGGACAAGCCACACCGCTGAAGCGGGTCGGCCGGGCTGAGGAAATGGTCGGCGCCGTCATGCTCCTCGCCTCCGAACAGGGCAGCTTCATTACGGGCGAGATTATCGACGCCAACGGCGGGATCTACATCCGTTGAAGGTAACCGGCATCTATTTGCAATCGGGCGCCCGGCGTCGAACCCATTTCATTCGCGATCCAGTTCGACAGGGCCGAAAAACCTCGCGTCATCACGTCATCAGTCAGGAGAGTTCAATGAGAAAAGGATGGATATTGCTTGTTTCGCTGCTTCTCTTCGCCTGCGAAGCGGAAAAGAAGGAACTGGCAACGGAAGACGAGAGAACCAGCTACAGCCTGGGATTCACGATTGGCGAGGAAGTTGCGAAAGGCCTGGAGAAAACGCAGATCGCACTCGACGCCGATGCATACGGAAAAGGCGTCAGGGAAGCTGCGGCGGGCGGTGGGACCCAGTACACCCGCGAAGAAATCGAGCAGACCCTGTTGGCCTTTCGCCAGGAGAAAGACGTGCAGGACAGCCGGAAACTCAACTATTCACTCGGTTACGCCGTAGGCAGGGACATTGTAAACGGACTGCGCCAGAACGCCGGAGTTGAGGTTGATCCCGATGCGTTCTCGCTTGGAGTCAAGGACCGGGTAACGAAGGCAGACGGCCGCATGAACGAAGACGAGATCAAGGCGGCCATGGCGTCGCTGAGGCAAAAAATGATCGCCCGGCAGCAGGAACAGATGAAGGCGCGGGGCCCGCGGCCAAACATTGGAGAAATGGCAATGAAGAACAAAGAGGAGGGAAGGCGGTTTCTGGAGGAAAACAGGACAAAGACCGGCGTCGTGGAGCTGCCCAGCGGCCTTCAGTACAAAGTAACCCGGGAGGGTTCCGGTAAATCGCCCTCCGCCACAGACACAGTGACCGTACACTACCGGGGCGCCCTCCTGGACGGCAACGAATTCGACAGTTCCTTCAAGCGCGGACAACCGGCAACGTTTCCGCTCAACCGCGTCATCAGGGGGTGGACCGAAGGCCTGCAATTGATGAAGGAAGGGGCCGCATACACCTTCTATATTCCTTCCAGCCTCGCCTACGGCGACCGGCCGAACGCGCGCATTCCTCCGGGCTCGACCCTCATTTTCGACGTTGAGTTGCTGAAAGTCAATTGACCTCGACTCAAGAAAAACAGCCGTCAAATTGGCGACAGAGAGCCTGAATGCGGGGAGACGGGAGAGGTCTCGTTCATCTCCCGTAACCTGAAGCATCGCCGGAACACCGACATCGCGGATTTCAATAAAACGGTTGTGTAACGTACCGTTTTCTGTTACATTGTCTTGTTTCGATTTCTGATCTTTTTTGAAATGTCCGTTCCCGTATGCGGGAGCACGAAGGAGGTAGGCGTTGCCCACGCTCAAATCGTCCCACAAGAGGCTCCGGCAGAACCGAAGAGCCCGTCTGCGTAACAGGAGCGCGCGTTCCGAGCTGAGAACCGCCCTCAAGAAAGCATCGAGTACCAGCGACAGAGGGGAATTGGAAACGCTGATGCCGCAGGCCGTATCGGTCATCGACAGGAGTGTGAAAAAAGGCGTCCTACATCGAAACACCGCTGCCCGATACAAATCGGACCTCGCGCGGCGGGCGAATTCCTTGTAGGCGCAACCCCTTGAAAAGAAAAACGCGCCCGGTGTCCCTGGAGACATCAGGCGCGTTTTTCTTTTCGGGATTCGCTCACATATAGAGATATGCGCCCATGTAGCGTTCGCCGGTATCCGGCAGGATCACGACCACGCGTTCATCCGGCGACATACCTGCGGCGATCGCTGCGGCCGCGTGGGCTGCCGCCCCCGAAGAAATGCCTGCCAGGATGCCCTCTTCCCTCGCCAGCCTGCGTGACATCCGTCGCGCCTGTGTATTGGTAACCGGAACGACGCGGTCCAGAATGTCCACATTGAGGACGTCCGGGATCATCCCGGCCCCCAGCCCGTCGATCTCCGTGGGTCCGGGTTGTCTGCCCGAAAGCACCGCGGAATCCTCCGGTTCAACGCCGACAATGCAGGTTCCCGGATCCTCCGCCTTCAAGACCTCTCCCACGCCGGTGACCGTGCCTCCCGTCCCCACGCCCACGACGAATGCGTCGGGCGCCCCTTCCATCTGCATCAGAATCTCGCGCGCGGTGGTCCGGCGGTGAATCTCCGGATTGGCCGGGTTCTCGAACTGCTGCGGCATATAGCATTCCGTACCATCCTCAACCAGTTCCAGCGCCTTCTTTATCGTGCCCTGCATCCCTTCGTACGTCGACGTCAACACCACCTCGGCGCCAAGCGCCCTGAGCAGTTTCTGGCGCTCGTCGCTGACGCCTTCCGGCATCGTGATCGTGAGCCTGTACCCCTTCACGGCAGCCACCATCGCAAGGCCGATGCCCGTATTCCCGCTTGTGGGCTCTATGATCCTCATCCCGGGCTTCAGATCGCCGCGCGCTTCCGCCGCCTCGATCATGGCCAGCGCCGTCCGGTCTTTCACGCTTCCCGCGGGGTTGAACGCCTCCAGCTTGGCCCAGACAACCGCACCATCGGGATCCGCCACACGATTCAGCCGGACCATGGGCGTTGCGCCAATAAGTTCCAGAATGTTGTCGCCTGTTCTGGGGACATCCATGGTTCATTCCGTGAGGGTGGGCGCGGACCGGCGCAAGTTTAGATGCGAAACACGATGCGCCCGCTTTCCATCCGATATTTCCTGCACAGGTCGCCAAAGGTAACGGTGCCCAGTACCTCCTCAACCGCCGCCTCCATCTCCTCATAGACATCCCGCAGCACGTCAGGCGCGCCGTCCGCGACTTCCTTGTCTTCCGCCGCGAGTTGTACCGGACCTTCGAGGACCTCCAGTACAGCCCCCACGGTAATCTCCTCCGGGCGCCGGATCAGTTCGTGGCCGCCTTTTCGACCTCTGACGCTGCGCACCAGGCCGGCATTACGCAATGGATTCAACAGCTGTACGAGATAGGATTCGGGAATATCCTGCCGTGAGGCGATTTCCGCGCTCTGCACAACCCCTTCGCCGTAGTGCAGCGCGAGATCCAGGACGGCCCGCAGTCCGTAGTTGCCCTTCGAGGAAACATACATACACGGCCTCATAGAAACGGTGCGGCAACGGACTTCCGCCGCGGATGCCCCACGATCAACATCGCCCCCCGGCGATGGCCGGAACGATCGTCACGCTGTCGCCGTCATTGAGCGGCGTTTCCGTTCCGTCCAGAAAACGAACGTCTTCGTCGTTGACGTACACGTTCACGAATCGACGCAGATTTCCGGTGCCGGCGTCGACCAGGTTCTCCTTGATGCCGGGGTGTTTCGATTCCAGATCGTCGAGCAGTTCGCCCAGCGTTGCGCCGCTGGCTTCAACGTCCGCGTGATCGCCGGTGAATTTTCGCAACGGCGTTGGAATGCGTACGGTCAGGCCCATCGTAAAAGCCTCCTGATTCTGGTTGAAATGAGTTGCAGGAGTTAACCTTGAATGCGTCGATTCTGCCACCCTACCACCCTGCCATGACGTGACCCACGCGCGATTGCCGTTCCCGGGTACGATCCGGACTCTATCGGATTGCCGGATCGTATCCCTCCAGCACCTTCTCCACAAACGTCTTCGTCCGTTCGTCCCATGCAAACCCGGCCGCTTCCCGTACAGCGCCCTGTACGACGGAGACCACCAGGTACACGACTTCCGGAAAGGCCGGCTGGTCCATGAACATGGCTGCCTGACGATCTTCCTCGGAGAAGTAGGCGCCGCAGTCGATGTGCGAATGATAAAACGCGACGACGCGTCCGCCCTCGCTCTCCGTTGCAGAAAAAATCCGGTGAACCTCCAGATCGTCCATCCGGTAGGCGTTTTTCGAAGTGCGCGGATGCTCCTTCGGATTTCGGGCGTGCAGCCGGTCCTGTATGTTCTCGCACGGATGAACGCTACAGGCGCCGTCAGCGCCCTCCGCCACGATCCCGCAGCATTCGGAAGGATAATCCCTTCGCGCGTGTTCGTGAATTTCTCTCCAGACCGCCCGATCCAATTTCGCGCCTCCCTCAATCAGGCTCATCCAGCCGCCACAGCGGCGTACTCATGTATTTCTCGCCGCTGTCCGGGAAGAGGGTAACCACAACCCCTTCCCGTTCCTCCTCGGCCACGCGCAGCGCGCCGGCAAAGGCCGCGCCGCATGACTGCCCCGCGGGAACGCCGAGTTCGCGCGTCAATCCTCTGGCGGCTTCATAGGCGTCTTCGGTCTCCACGCGGATTTTCTCGTCCCAGACCAAAGGATCGTAGATGCCCGGCACAATGGACACGTCCATATTCTTCAGTCCTTCGATGCCGTGAAATTCTGGCGGTTCCACGGCGACAATCTGAATGTCGGGGTTGTATTCCTTCAGCCGCCGGCCGGTACCGATCAACGTGCCGCTGGTGCCGAGCGTCGCCACGAAGTGGGTCACGCTCCCCCGCGTCTGCCGCCAGATTTCCGGCGCGGTCTGCAGATAGTGCGCCCTGGGATTCGAAGGGTTGTTGTACTGGTCCGGCTTGTAATACCGCTCCGGATTGGCCGCCAGAATCTCCCTGCATTTCAGAATGGCGCCGTCGGATCCCTCCAGCGGGTCGCTCAGCACCAGGCTGGCCCCGTAGGCCTGGATCACGTGCCGGCGCTCCACGCTCACGCTGCCGGGCATCACCAGTTCCACCCGGTACCCCAGCGCCGCGCCGATCATCGCGTACGCGATTCCCGTATTGCCGGACGTGGAATCGATGATCACCCTGTCCGGTGTCAACTCCCCGGATGCGATTGCGTCGCGGATCATCTGCAGCGCCGGCCGGTCCTTCACCGATCCGCCCGGGTTGAACATCTCCATTTTCGCGAAGATCTCAACGCCGTCCAGGTGGTCCGCGAATTTCCGGATACGCAACAGCGGCGTCTTTCCGATGTGTTCGACCACCGTCGGCTGAATTCCGGAACCGACGTCCGTACTCGGAACCTGATGACCCACAAATAACCTCTTCAGGATCGTGCGGGAGCGTAAAGCCCGCACGACTATTATGCCCCTACGACCCGATAGCGAAAACCGGCGGAAACAGCCATCAATCTGGAGCCATACGGCTCGCTCTATAGCCATCCGAGTTGCATAAGTGACCAGGCGAAATGGTCTTTACACAACGTGCTCCCGGCGGGCCTGCGCAAGCGAAAAACTCGCCTGCATCCGCATCCAGTGGTCGGCGGCGCCCCAGCCGATATCTTCCAGCGCCAGCACCATCTTCGCGGACACCCCCGCCTTGCCGTTCAACACGCGCGACAGCGTGCCTCGCTCACAGCCGAGGCGTACAGCCGTCTCGGTGACGTTCCAGCCAACCTCATCCATGCTCTCGCGAATCAATTCGCCCAGGTGCGGCGGGTTCAGCATGGGTCCGACACGACTGTTTTCAATGTCGTTCATGGTCATAACTTTCGTCCGGTCAGCGGCGGACAATAGGGCATCATATTTCTATTGTACCCTTTGACGGGGCGTTACGCTTGCAGCGATCTCGTGGCCCGCTTCAATTTCCGCCCTGCGAAGCTCCCATGACGTTTGCAGATTGAGCCAAAGCTGAGGGGTCGTCCCAAAGTAGCGCGCCAGCCTCAATGCCGAATCCGCGCTTACCCCGCGCCGACCATTCAGAATCATTGTGATGCGATTCACCGACACGCCCAGTGCCTTCGCCAGGGCGTTGGCCGACAGCCCGAGCGCGTCGAGTTCCTCGCGAAGTATCTCACCCGGATGAACCGGTCTCATCCCATTCGTCGCGTTCATGTTCGCGCCTCTCAATGGTAGTCCGTGATCTCCACGTCGCACGCACCATCGTCCGTCCAGCGGAAACGCGATTCAAACCCCGAACGCATCCGGCTTACACCCCGCGTTCACGTACAAAAATGGCCCCGTGGTGCCCGGGACCAAGCAGCAGGTGACAATATATGTTTGCGACTGGCTTTGTCAAGCGCAAACGGGGGAAAGGCGGGCAACCACAAGGGTTGCCCCTACGAAATCCCGTGTGGCGTGGAATGGCCCGCGGTTTCGCGAGATTTCCGTACAAATAACAACGGCGGAAGCCGGTAAGGCTTCCGCCGATGACGATTCGGTCCGATGCCAGGACCGTTTGCATATTCAGCCCCGATCATCCCGCCGCCAGTTGCCCCTCCGCTTCGGGTATCTCGACATCCATTAACGAGACGTGCATCCCGCATTCCGTTTTGCGAGTGCCGGCCCATCGGCCCGCGCGTTCGTCCGCGCCTGGCGCCGCCGGCTGCGTGCAGGGCCAACAGCCGATGCTGGAATACCCCTGGTCCATCAGCGAATTGTACGGCAGATCATTGTCTGCGATGTAGTCCCATACGTGCTTGCGGGTCCAGGCGGCGAGCGGATTGACCTTGGCGATGGTCTTTCCACCGCTGATCCGGTATCCTTCCACGACGCGTACGCCCGCCCGCGTGTCGGATTGATCTCTCCTCAGCCCGGCAACCCAACCGTCCAGGCCCGCCAGCTTCCGTTGCAGCGGTTCCACCTTGCGCATCGCGCAGCAACGATCCGGATCCCTGCTGTACAGCTCCGGGCCGCACACGCTGTCCTGCTCGGGTACGCTCAGGCGGGGACGCAACGACTCGATCTGAAAATCGTAACGCGCCTCGATTCGCTCTTTCAATGCCAGAGTTTCGGAGAAGAGGTACCCCGTGTCGATTGTAAATACAGGAAGTTGCGGGACCACCCTCTGCGCCATATCCACGAGAACCACGCCGCTGGGCCCGAATGCCGTGCTCATCGCCACGGCAGGGCCCAGTTCCCGCCAGGCCCACGCCAGGATTTCATTGGGCGGCGCGCCATCCAGTTCATCTGCAAGTCGGCTGAATTCTTCCTGATTCCCGTCCATGCGCATCCTCTTTCGACGCGATTTATTATATTGTTGATCAAGTTAGTCAACAATAATACAATGGATCGGCCTTGTCAAGGGTTTTCTGAAGAAATCCGGCATTCCTGAAAGTCGGCTCACCCCGAAGCGCGGTCAGTTCCCCCACGATCCAGGCCCGAAATCGCCTTGACTTTTGGCAGGAGATGTGATAATTTACGGGACTAAATTTCGCTGGAGTTTCGCAGCAACGCGGAACCGTCCGGTGCAGGAAACAAAAAAGCCCGATCGGTTGCGATACGGGCCGTTTTATAATGCAAGTACTTTATTTTTAGAAAGTTAAATGAGCCCGGAAGGATTTGAACCTTCGACCAACGGCTTAAAAGGCCGCTGCTCTACCCCTGAGCTACGGGCCCATTCCATTCCCGGATCAGACTGGGAAAACCAGTACGCGATCGGGCAAAGTGATGAATATAGACAAGCCATTCTCCCCTGTCAAGGAAAAGGGTTTCCGTAATGATGCGCAGGCGACGCAGGCACCGCGTGTTGAAGTGGATGCTGTGGGTCGGAGGTGTGCTGGCGGCTGTTCTTGTCACTCTGTCGCTGATTGAAATTGACGACGTGGTCATAGCCCAGGGCATTGTCGAGCCCGGGACGAAGATTTATATCGATTCGCCGCTGAAGCGAGTCATCGAAGCCATCCATTTCGAGCCCGGACAGCCGGTTAAGGCCGGACAGCCGGTGGTCCAGCTCTACAACGGCGACCTTCTTTCCGCCGTCGAAGCGGCCGGAAAGGAGGTCCAGCGCGGCGAAGCCAATCTGGAACATGCGCGGGCCAATCTGGCGCTGTTGAAGGAAAAACCCACTGCTGAAGCGCTGAAAATCGCGGAATCCAGGGTAGAACAGGCAGGGATTGCGCTGAAGGCCCGCAAGCAGGAACTCCAGCGCGCCAAAACCCTCTACTTCGGCGAACGGCTATGGAGCATCGAGGAGCTGGAACGCGCCAAAACCAACCAGCAGCTCGCGGAATCCAATCTTAAAGTCGCAGCCGAGGAACTCAACCTCACCCGGCGAGGAGCGTCGCCCGCCGAACTCAGACAGGCGACGGCCGAGGTCCGCCAGGCTCGCGCGGTGCTCGCAAAAGCCCGCAGCAGCCTCAAGGGCGCCCGTGAAGGCCTCGAATTGACAACCATGAGGTCGCCCGTCAGCGGAATTGTGGCCAGGCGAGACCTCCATCCCGGAATGCTGGCCGAACAGGGGCAGATCGTACTCATCATCGCCGGCGACGGAGGGGACGATACGATCGACGCGTGGGTTCCCGAAACCAACGCCTGGAAGATCCGGCTGGGAAACCCCGTTGAAATCCTGAGCAATCTCTTCACCGACCGCGAAGATTTCGTCGGCGCCGGCGAAATCTCCGGGTTCTCCGGATACGCGGTGCACGCCGGCGGCGTCCGCACCTTTGAGTTGGAAATTCGCATTCTGGAAACCCCGTTGCCACTCAAATACGGCTCCACGGCGGATCTGCGGATTGTCGTGGGCAGGCGCAGCATCCTCAAGACCCTGCTGAATATCGAAGACCGCGACGTGGTCCGGGCCAGTCGCGCGGCGCTTCGTGATCCGGCCGGAAGTGACGGCGCACAGCCTCGCCCAACCCGTCAATCCGTGTCTGACACGGGAATGACAACGTCGTCCGGGAGCGTCACTCCGGCAGATCCGGCCCCTGGCTCGGCACGGGAGGGGAATCCCTGAAAAGCGGTCTGAAAATTCCAGCGGTCTTCGCAGGGCTGCAAAGGCGCCTGCCTGCGCAGCGTACTGCGCTGCAGGCAGGCCGATCGGGAACTCACCGGTATTTTTATAACAGCTTCTACCATTTTTCAAAAGGAACACCATGTCGGAGCAGCCTTCGAAAAATGAGAAATACGTCTACTTCTTCGGCGGCGGAGAGGCCGACGGCGACGGCCGGCAGCGCAATCTGCTGGGAGGCAAGGGCGCAAACCTGGCTGAAATGTCTCTCATCGGAATTCCCGTCCCCGCCGGCTTCACCATCACCACAGACGTCTGCACCTATTATTACGGCCATGAGAAGAAGTACCCGGAAACGCTAAAGAGCCAGGTCATATCGAATATTGGAAGAGTCGAGCAGGCGATGGGCGGGCGGTTCGGAGATCCGGCGAATCCGTTGCTCGTTTCCGTCCGGTCCGGCGCCCGCGTCTCCATGCCGGGAATGATGGAGACCGTACTCAACCTCGGCCTGAACGACGAGATTGCCGATGGACTGATTGCGAAATCAGGAAACGAACGCTTTGTCTGGGACGTCTACCGCCGTTTCATTCAGACGTACGGCGACGTTGTGATGGGTATACAGCCCGAAGAACGTGAACATGATCCGTTCGAAGTCGCAATCGACAGCGTAAAGGGCAGGCGGGGAATCGCACTGGACACCGACCTTACGTCCGGCGACCTGCGCGAACTCGTTGACGTCTTCAAGGACATTGTCAGAAAACGCGCCGGCCGTTCCTTCCCCGAGAGCCCTTTGGAGCAGTTGTGGGGAAGCGTAAACGCCGTATTCGACTCATGGAACGGCCACCGCGCGATCGTATACCGAAACATAAACGATATTCCCCATGACTGGGGAACCGCCGTCAACGTGCAATCCATGGTGTACGGCAATATGGGCGACGACTGCGCGACGGGGGTGGCGTTTACCCGGGATCCGTCCACGGGCGCGAAGAAATTCTATGGCGAATACCTGGTCAACGCACAGGGTGAAGACGTCGTGGCGGGGGTCCGCACGCCTGAGCCGGTCGCGAAAATGAGACGGCAGCTGCCGCACGCCTACAGAACCCTCGAAAAGATATATAAGAAACTGGAACTGCACTATCGCGAGATGCAGGACATCGAATTTACCGTCCAGGAAGGCGAACTCTGGATGCTGCAGACCCGAACGGGCAAGCGCACCGCGGCGTCCGCGCTGAAGATCGCGGTAGACATGGAGAAAGAGGGTCTGATTACCAGGGACGAAGCCATCGCCCGAATCGATCCGGCCCAGCTGGATCACCTCCTGCATCCCACCTTCGATCCCGACGCCCCGCGCGAAGTCCTGGCGACCGGCCTTCCCGCTTCACCCGGAGCGGCATCGGGCAGGGCGGTTTTCACGGCCGACGATGCCGAGACGATGGCCGAAGACGGCGAAGACGTCATCCTCGTCCGGCTGGAGACATCGCCCGAAGACATCGGCGGGATGAACGCCGCAAAGGGCATTCTGACAGCCCGCGGCGGGCAGACCAGTCACGCCGCCGTGGTGGCGCGCGGGATGGGCAAGTGCTGCGTGGCCGGCTGCGGAGCAATCACAGTCGATTACAATGCGGACCTGTTTGAGGTCCATGGCACAACGGTCAAGGCGGGCGACTGGATCTCTCTGGACGGTTCCACGGGGGAAGTGATGCTGGGCCGCGTGCCCACGCTGAGCCCGAAGTTATCCGGAAACTTCAATACCATCATGAAATGGGCGGAAGAGATAAAGCAACTGGACGTACGCACCAACGCGGATACGCCGCAGGATTCGGAAATCGCGAGGAAGTTCGGCGCGGAGGGAATCGGCCTTTGCCGCACCGAGCACATGTTCTTCGAAGGCGACCGCATTCTTGCAGTACGGGAAATGATCCTCGCCGCGGATGAATCGGGAAGAAGAAAAGCCCTGGACAAGCTCCTGCCCATTCAGCGCGAAGACTTCGAAGGCATCTTCAGGGCCATGAAGGGGTTTCCGGTTACGATCCGTCTGCTGGACCCGCCTCTGCACGAGTTCCTGCCCCACGAGCGCGAACAACAGCGGGAAATGGCGCGGCAGATGGGCGTCCCGCTCGGAACGATTCGCAAGAAAGTGGACAGCCTGCATGAATTCAACCCCATGCTGGGGCACCGCGGCTGCCGCCTGGGTATCACCTATCCGGAAATATACGAGATGCAGGCGCGCGCCATTTTTGAAGCGGCCGTGAACGTGCGCAGGCGGCGGATCAAAGTCATTCCCGAGATCATGATCCCCCTCGTGGGCGCCGTCAAGGAGTTCGCCGAGCTCAGAAACCTCGTCGACCGCGTCGCCGACGAGGTCATGGGCGGGGGCAGGATCAAAATCGACTATCTCGTCGGCACCATGGTCGAGGTCCCGCGCGCTGCCCTCGTGGCCGACGCCATCGCGGAATCCGCCGAATTCTTCAGCTTCGGTACGAACGACCTCACGCAGATGACCTTCGGCTTTTCGCGCGACGACGCCGGCAAATTCCTGCCCGCCTACATCGAACAGGGCATCCTCGAACAGGACCCGTTCCTGAGCATGGACCAGGAAGGCGTGGGACAGCTGGTGGTCATCGGGACCGAGCGGGGGCGGTCGGCGCGCAGCACGCTGAAAGTGGGCATCTGCGGCGAACACGGCGGCGATCCTGACTCCGTAAAGTTCTGTCACGACGTCGGCCTAGACTACGTCTCCTGCTCGCCTTACAGGGTGCCCATCGCCCGTCTGGCCGCCGCCCAGGCCGCCATCGAATAGCCCCAATTCAATAAAAACAGAGGCGCGGCGCCGTACAGGGTTTTCCATTCATGCCGAGAATCATTGCCATTGCCAACCAGAAGGGCGGCGTTGGAAAGACCACGACAGCCGTCAACCTTTCCGCCTGCCTGGCGGCCGCGGAAAAGAAGACCCTCCTGGTCGACCTCGACCCGCAGTCGAACGCCACCAGCAGCTTCGGCGTATCAATAGCACGAGAGGACCCCTGCATCTACGAGGTTCTCGTTCAGGAGCACCCGCTCGCCGACATCGCCAGAGAAACCGAGATTCCCTACCTGAACGTGGCCCCGTCGCATGTGCGGCTCACAGGTGCGGAAGTCG
This sequence comes from Candidatus Latescibacterota bacterium, assembly GCA_965116875.1. Lineage (GTDB taxonomy): Bacteria > Latescibacterota > UBA2968 > UBA2968 > JAAXHE01. The sequence continues at coordinate 3,600,514 of OZ220733.1, read as the reverse complement.
AGATGGTAAACCTTGGCGCCCGGGAACACCGGCTCAGGGTTGCGCTGGAGAAGGCTGGCGAAAACTACGAGTTCCTGCTGATCGATTGCCCGCCGTCCCTTGGGCTGCTCACCCTCAACGCGCTCACCGCCGCCGGATCCGTCCTCATTCCGATACAGTGCGAATATTACGCGCTGGAGGGTGTGGGAAAGCTGTTGAATACCCTGCGGCTGGTCCAGCGCCGTCTCAATCCCCCGCTCAGAATTGAAGGCGTTCTGCTCACGATGTTCGACACCCGGCTCAATCTATCCAGACAGGTCGTGGATGAAGCCCGTCACCACTTCGGAGACCGCGTTTACAACACCGTCATCGGCCGCAACGTCAAACTCGGCGAAGCGCCGAGTTTTGGCAAGCCCATCATCCTGTACGACATTATGTCGCCAGGAGCCCGGAACTACATGAGCCTGGCAGGGGAGGTAATCAACCATGGCCAGGCGTAAGGCCCTCGGCAGAGGCCTCGACGCACTGATCCCCGGCGCGGATGAGTCGACCCCGGAACAGACCGAGGGATCGACGGCAGCGGGCGACACCCACCCCGAGGCGCGGATTTTCGACGTCGCGGTTGGAGACCTCCGGCCGAACAAGCACCAGCCCCGGGAGGAGTTCGAGCCGGAACCCGTCCGGGAACTGGCGGACTCGATCAGGGAAAAAGGGGTCATCCAGCCCGTCGTTGTCCGGCGCGACCGGACCGGATACCAGCTCATCGCGGGTGAAAGACGTCTCCGCGCCGCGAAAGAGGCGGGTTTGGAGACCGTGCCCGCGATCCTGCTTGACGTGGGATCGGACCAGGAGATGATGGAAATCTCGCTCATCGAAAACGTGCAGCGGGAAGACCTGAATCCGATTGAAGAAGCAAAGGCCTACCGGGCCCTGATGGAATCCTGCTTCCTGACCCAGGAAGAGGTGGCGCAGAAAGTCGGCAAGAACAGGTCCACCGTGACCAATACGCTGCGGCTTCTGCACCTGGCGGAGGAAGTCAGAAACGCCCTGCAGGAAAAAAAGATTTCCATGGGCCACGCGCGCGCGCTCCTGGGCCTGGAAGACGACCGGATGCAGGCGAATCTCTGCAGGAAAACCATTTCGGACGGCCTCTCTGTCAGGCAGGTCGAGCGTCTTGTCAAGGCCGGTAAGGCAGGGCGCCGCGAACCCTCCGGACCGTCGCAACGCGGCAAGGACCCTCAGGTCCTGTCGCTCGAGGAAGACCTGCAGCGCCGGTTCGGCACGGGCGTGAATATCAACCGCCGGGGCAAAAAGGGAAAAATCGAAATCGAGTTCTATACAGACGACGATCTGGAGCGCATCCTGGACCTCCTCAGGGAAACGTCGTACTGAGGGCTGACCGCCACCGCAGCAGTCCGCCCTGGGGCACGGTGCGCCGTGCCCCTTCTGATTATGGCCGTTCACGGGGCGAATCCGCGCGCCACACGAGGAGCCGGCGGCAGCATGCTCGGAAATTTCCTGCAAAAATTCAAACAGGGCCTCTCAAAGACCCGAGAGGGACTGTCCGGAAAAATCAGCGAGGTCCTGCGGCGCAGCCCCGCACTGGATGAGGAAACCCTCGAGGAGATCGAAGAAATCCTGATCCGGGCCGACGTGGGTGTCAACGCAACCCTGCGGATCATCGACCGTCTCCGCGAGCGCCTGCGGGACGGGCCGGCGCCCGAGCGGACGGAAGACTGGGTGCGGGCGCGGCTGGCAGACGAACTGCTGGGGATCCTCCGCGCTGCCCAGCCTCCGGGCCGCGGGCCTTCTGGCGCCAGACCTCACGTCATCCTGGTCGCCGGAGTCAACGGATCAGGCAAGACGACGACAATCGGAAAGCTGGCCTGCCGGTACGGCGCAAGCGGTAAGAGGGTGCTCCTGGCCGCCTGCGACACCTTCCGGGCCGCCGCGATCGACCAGCTATCGATCTGGTCCGAACGTTCGGGTGCCGATATCGTTCGCCACAGGCCCGGCGCGGATGCCGCCTCGGTGGCCTTCGACGCGCTTGACGCCGCCCGGTCCCGCGATATGGACGTCGTCATTATCGACACTGCCGGGCGCCTGCACACGAGCATCAATCTGATGGAGGAACTCAAGAAAATCCGTCGCGTCCTGGGTAAGTGCCTGCCGGACGCGCCTCACGAAACCTTGCTTGTCCTGGACGCGACCACCGGACAGAACGCCGTCGCGCAGGCCCGGCAATTTCACGCGGACATTGGAGTTACCGGCCTGGTTCTGGCGAAACTGGACGGCACGGCCAGGGGCGGCGTGGTCATTGCCATTGCCGACGAACTCGGTCTCCCCGTCAGTATGGTCGGCATGGGAGAGGGCCAGGACGATCTGAGCGACTTCGAACCGGAAGCCTTCGTCACGGCATTGTTCGAAGGGGAATGAAGGGTAAAAGCGGTGAGACGCAAGACGGGAGAGGGGAGAGATTGCCTGCCTCTTGAGGATTCTCTTTGTGCCGCAGGCATCGTGGAATAAAATATCGGGCAAGGATTTCTGCTTCCTTCTTCCTTTTTCCTTCTTCCTTCATCCTTTTTCTTTCTACCTTCTTCCTTTTTCTTTCTACCCGATTCTCGATATGTCCCATATCTATCTCGACAACCAGGCCACCACACCCGTCGACCCCAGGGTACTGGACGCAATGCTGCCCTTTTTCAGGGAGGATTTCGGCAACGCGGCCAGCCGTACCCACAGCTTCGGGTGGGCCGCCGAAGCCGCCGTGGACCGGGCCCGGGAACAGATCGCGGAACTCATCCATGCGGACGCGAGGGAGATCATCTTTACAAGCGGCGCGACGGAGTCGGACAATCTGGCCATCAAGGGCGTGGCCGCCGTGCGCCGGGACAAGGGCGGACACCTCATCACCCAGGCCACGGAGCACCACGCCGTCCTCGATTCGTGTAAAGCGCTCCAACGGCGCGGTTTCGACGTCACCGTCCTTCCCGTAGATTGTTTTGGACAGGTCGACCCGGCAGCCGTTTCGGACGCGATACGGGAAGACACCGTGCTCGTTACCATCATGGCGGCCAACAACGAAATCGGTACGATACAGCCGCTGGACGAGATCGGGGCTGTCTGCAGGGAACGCGACGTCCTCTTCCACTGCGACGCAGCCCAGGCCGTCGGCAAGCTGCCCGTCGACGTGCAGACTCTCGGCATTGACATGCTCTCGATCTCAGCCCACAAACTGTACGGACCCAAGGGCGTTGGCGCACTCTACGTTCGCAGCCGGCCGCGGGTCCGCCTCGTGGCGGAAATCGACGGAGGCGGTCACGAACGCGGCATGCGGTCGGGCACACTCAATGTGCCCGGCATCGTGGGTCTCGGGGCGGCCTGCGAACTTGCGCGAGCGGAAATGGCCGCTGAAGGAACCCGGCTGCGCGAGTTGCGTGAGCGGCTGGAAAAACGTCTGTTCGATGGTGTGGACGATATCCATCTCAACGGACATCCGGAGAAGCGCCTGGATGGAAACCTGAACGTCAGCTTCGAAGGCGTGGACGGCGAGGGCCTCATGGTGGGCCTGGGGGAAATCGCGCTTTCGTCCGGCTCCGCATGCACGTCGGCCTCGCTGGAACCCTCGTACGTTCTGCGCGCGCTCGGGGTGCCGAACCGCCTTGCCGAGGGCAGTATCCGGTTCGGGATTGGAAGATTCAACACCGGGGCCGAAATCGACCGGGCGGCGGGTCGCGTCATCGAGGAAGTCGGACGCCTGCGCAACATATCACCATACTCCGGCGCAAAGAGGCGGGGAACCTAGATCGACTCCCTATTTAGATCCTGACAATCAAACAACCTTCAAGGAATGAACCCATGCAAATGCCACCCGGCATGCCGAAACCTCGCCCCATACCCGAAGTAGAGCATATCGTGGCCGTTTCCAGCGGCAAGGGAGGCGTGGGCAAAACCACCGTCAGCGTGAACCTCTCCGTCGCCCTGGCGCGCCAGGGTCAGACCGTCGGTCTGCTCGATGCCGACATCTATGGACCGAACGTCCCGATGATGCTGGGCGCCGCAAAGCAACCCCGGGCCGTTGGCGGCAAGATCATCCCGCTCGAAAACCACGGCGTGAAACTGATGTCTCTCGGACTCATCGCCGGAGAGGACACACCCGTGATCTGGCGCGGCCCGATCGTGGGGAAGATGATCCAGCAATTCATGACGGACGTCGCGTGGGGCGCGCTGGATTTCCTCGTCGTCGATCTTCCGCCCGGAACCGGAGACGCACAACTCACACTCGCCCAGACTGTTCCGCTCAGCGGCGCGGTGATCGTCACCACGCCGCAGGACGTGGCCCTGGAAGACGTAACGCGAAGCGTCGAAATGTTCCGTAAGGTGGACGTCCCCATTCTGGGCGCCGTGGAAAACATGAGCGCCTTCATCTGTCCCTGCTGCGGCGAATCCGCGGCGATCTTCGGAACCGGCGGCGGCGACCGGATCGCCCAGGCATTCAACGTCCCTCTGCTCGGTCAGCTGCCCATTCTGCCGGCCATTCGCAAGGGCGGCGACGAAGGCGATCCGATTGCGACAGGCGAATCCGGCGAGTCCCGGACCTTTCTCGAAATCGCGCAGAAGATCATGGACCGGATCGACGCACACGAGCAACCCGGGCCGAAGATTACGATATCGTGAGAAACCGGGAAGACGTGAGACGGGAGCCGGTAGAGGAACACACCACACCTCACCACCGGGTGAGAGGCGAGACGGGAGAAGGGAGGGATTGCCCTGCCTTTTGACGATTCTTCTCGTGCCAAAGGCATAGAGGAAGTTCTGATCTGGCAAGGATTTCTTCTGCCGTCTCACCTCTTCCGTCTCCCCGCTCTTCATCCTTCTACCTTCTTCCTTTTTCCTTGCGCATAAACTTTTGCCTTCCAGGCTGGTTTTGGATACATTATCAGGACATGGTTACCGCAACTTTGCACCGGGGGGAACATGATGAGCACGGCATTTGAATCGCTTATGGAGCGTGTCAGGAGCGAAGTCCGGGGTATCTCGCCGGAAGAAGCCAGGGAGCGGATGGACGGCGTCCTGTTGCTGGACGTACGGGAGCGGGAGGACTACGCCGGGGGTTATATCGAAGGCGCGGAGAACCTCTCCCGGGGATTCCTCGAACTGCGCATCGAGACCCTCTCGAACGACCGCTCAACCGCCATCATCGTCTACGGGGACGAAAGCCAGGGGTTGCTGGCCGCGAGAGACCTGCAGAATATGGGATATGAAAACGTCCACTACATCGACGGCGGTTTCAACGCGTGGGTGGAGGCGGGTCTGCCGGTTCAGCAGGACCGGGCGCTCAGCAAGGCCGAAGTTCACCGGTACTCCAGGCATCTCCTGGTCCCCGAAGTGGGCGAAAAGGGCCAGGGAAAGCTGCTGGATGCAAAGGTGCTGATGGTGGGCGCCGGCGGACTGGGCAGCCCCGCGGCCTACTATCTTGCCGCGGCCGGTGTCGGCACCCTGGGAATCGTGGACGCGGACGTCGTGGACGTCACGAATCTTCAGCGCCAGATCCTGCATGGCACATCCGACCTGGGCAGGCCGAAGGCCATATCCGCACGGGAAACCCTGCAGGACCTGAATCCGGGATGCAAGGTGGTCCCGTACGTTGAGTACCTGAGTTCCGAAAACGTGATGGACATCATCGCGGACTACGACATCGTGGTGAATGGATGTGACAACTTTCCCACGCGCTATATGGTCAACGATGCCTGCGTATTCGCGCGCAAACCCATCGTAGACGGAAGCATCTTCCGGTTCGAGGGGCAGGTGACCATCTATCCCTGCGACCTGGAGGGTCCGTGCTACCGGTGCCTCTATCCGGAACCCCCGCCCGCGGAGCTGGCGCCGTCCTGCGCCGACGCGGGAGTCCTTGGCGTGCTTCCGGGAACCGTGGGGTTAATTCAGGCGACCGAAGTCGTCAAACTGATTCTCGGCCAGGGTGAACCGCTTATCGGCAGGCTGCTCATGTACGATGCGCTGGCGATGAGTTTCCGGACGTTCAAAATCCGTCGCGACCCCGGCTGCCCGGTTTGCGGCGACAATCCCGAGATTACCGAACTCATCGACTACGTCGCCTTCTGCAGCGGCGTGACGCAGCAGGAAGCCGCGGACGATTAACAGCCCGTTGAAAAAGTCCATCCGCCTCTGTTCTTCTGTATATAATCGACATCCGGATCCCCGAATCATCGCGAATCAAGGTTAACACACCTGGCGAATCAAAAAAGAAACGCGCCTTTGAAAAAAGGCGCGTTTCTCTTTTTCTTCGGCCTCCTTCACAGCTGACGGAGGCATCACTTCTCTTGAAGTCCGTTGATAAAGTCGCTCTGCAGGCGAGGCCGAGCCATTGTGGACGAAGACAAGGCGCGCGACCGAGTCCCATCCTTCGATTCGGCGAGGGAGCGCAACGCAGTATTTCGACCGCAAGGGCCGGCCGTAGCCCGGATGGACTTTTTCAACGGGCTGCTAGTACATTCCGCCGCCCGGAGGCGCTGGCGGAGGCTTTTCCTCTTCCGGAATGTCCGCCACGACGGCTTCCGTGGTCAGGAGCAACCCGGCGATGCTCGCCGCATTCTCCAGGGCCGTGCGAGCCACCTTCGTGGGATCCAGCAATCCGGCGGCGTTCATGTCTTCGTACTTCTCGGTATCGGCGTTAAAGCCATAGCCGCCCTCGCCGGCGTTGACGTTCTGCACGACGATGGCGCCCTCCACACCGGCGTTGTCGGCGATCTGACGAAGCGGCTCTTCCAGGGCCCTTCGCACGATCTCCACGCCGATCTTCTCATCGCCGCGGGCGTCTTTCCGCGCCCGGTCCAGAGAATCGATCGCACGGACAAAGGCCACGCCGCCGCCGGGGACGATGCCTTCTTCCACGGCCGCCCGCGTTGCGTGCAGCGCGTCTTCCACCCGCGCCTTCTTCTCCTTCATTTCCGTTTCCGTTGCCGCGCCTACGTTCACCACGGCAACGCCTCCAGCCAGCTTGGCCAGGCGCTCCTGCAGCTTCTCCCGGTCGTAGTCGGAAGTCGTTTCGTCGATCTGCCGGCGGATCTGTCCGACGCGCCCCCGTATATCCGCGGACTCGCCGCCGCCTTCCACGATGGTGGTGTTGTCCTTGTCAATCGTGACCCGCTTGGCCTGCCCCAGATCCGCCGTGGTTGCGTTCTCGAGCTTGAAGCCCGCGTCCTCGGACAGCACACGGCCGCCGGTCAGGATGGCGATGTCTTCCAGCATGGCCGTGCGGCGGTCGCCGAAACCCGGCGCCTTGACGGCTGCAACCTTCAGCGTGCCCCGGATCTTGTTGACAACCAGCGTCGCAAGGGCTTCTCCTTCGATATCTTCGGCGATAATCAGCAGCGGCTTGCCCGTCTGAGCCGTTTTTTCGAGAACGGGCAGCAGATCGCGCATCGCCGAGATCTTCTTGTCGTGGATCAGCAGATAGACCTCTTCCAGCGTCGCTTCCATATTGTCCGGATCCGTCACGAAATGAGGCGACAGATATCCGCGGTCGAACTGCATGCCTTCGACGACTTCCAGGCCGGTTTCGATGGATTTCGCCTCTTCGACGGTAATGACGCCGTCCTTGCCGACCTTCTCCATGGCTTCGGCGATCAGGTCTCCGATTGCGGTGTCGCTATTGGCGGAAACCGTTGCGACCTGAGCGATTTCGGTGTGCCCGGCAACCGGCTTGCTGATGTCCTGGATTGCCTTAACGACCGTGGCCACCGCCTTGTCGATGCCCCGCTTCAGATCCATGGGATTGGCGCCGGCGGTTACGTTCTTGAGCCCTTCGCTGTAGATCGCCTGGGCCAGCACGGTCGCCGTCGTGGTACCGTCGCCAGCCACGTCGGACGTCTTGGAAGCGACCTCCTTCACCATCTGGGCGCCCATATTCTCATAGGGATCTTCCAGTTCCACCTCTTTGGCCACGGTGACGCCGTCCTTGGTGACCGTCGGCGACCCGAATTTCTTGTCCAGCACGACGTTCCTTCCCTTTGGGCCCAGCGTTACCTTGACCGCCTCGGCCAACTGGTCCACGCCGCGCTTCAGCGCATCTCTGGCCGCAACATCGAATTCAAGCTGCTTCGGCATATCGTCCTCCTTGACGTATCTATAGTTGAACCGACTCAGTCTTCAATAATCGCCAGGATATCGCTCTCAGACATAATGAGATGATCCTCATCGTCCAGCCTGACCTCGGTGCCGGAATACTTGCCGTAGAGCACCACGTCGCCGGATGACACGGACAACGCGATCCTCTTGCCGGAATCGTCCAGTTTGCCATCTCCGACGGCCACGACATCACCGCGCTGAGGCTTTTCTTTCGCTGTGTCAGGAATAATGATACCACCTTTCACCTGTTCCTCTTCTTCCTGGGGCCTGACCAGCACGCGATCTCCCAGCGGCTTCACCTTGACTGCCATGTCTCTAACCTCCTTGAATAGTTGAGACGGGACCGGCGTTGAATGTATTGATTTTAAATGGTTAACAGCTCGTTGTTAGCACTCTGACATATTGAGTGCCAGCAAGCAATATATCAAACCGGCGTATTCATGGCAAGCAAAATCTGACATTTGAAAAAACAGCCGGGTCTTGATGGACAGACCCGGCGTGGTGTTTCCGGCTGAATCGGGACAAAACAGGCCCGCGGCGCTTCATTTTTTCATGTACAGCGTCTCGAACGACCGTAACAGTTCTCGCGACTTCTTCACATGGGCCGTATCGGTTGTCTGCTTGCATTTCATCGCCGAAACGATCATCTGATGAAGCAGCGCCAGCTTGTCGGAATACGCCTTTACGGCGGTCGGATCGTCGTTCGCAGGCGCCTTGATGCGCTGCGCAAGGAAGTACTGCGCAACAATATCCCGAATCTGATCCGCGTGCATTTCCTTGTTGTTTACCCACCGAACGAGTTGGTTCGTGTTTTTGCCCGCTTCAGCCGAAAGCAGGTTGATCTGGTTCATGGACTTCTCAATGGTCTTCAGGTTTTCCTCTATAGCCGCGAACCGGGCCTGGTCGCCATAGATGCCGCAGGGGATTTCGCAATGCGCATACACGGACCCGTGGAAAGCCAACAGAAATAACGGAAGAAGAACAAAGGGATACAGACGTCTCATAACGGTGCTCCTTTGGTGAAGATTATCGGATACAGGGCGCGAAATACGATGAATCAGAGTGATCTGCTTTGCGGCGTTCCTCTCTTGAGATGGAAATTTCCGTTTTTTCCCCCTTTTGTTTTTGATTTTCTGCTGACTAACTTATATATTTAACGCGAACTCGGACAGCCGCCCAAAAATACGGAAATCGCCCCGCCGCATCAAGAAAATAGCGGCGGCGCCGACGTTTCGGGAGAATATGGGAATTTACCGCGATCGGGATGGATTGACGCCATGTCCATAACCCGCAACCGCGTTCTGGATTTTATCCGAAGTGAATCGGGGCGCCCGCTCAAACCTCGTGAGCTGAGCCGGGCATTGAAAGTGCCCGAAAGCGATTATCGGCGATTCCGACGCCTGCTCGTCCAGCTCGAACGGGAAGGCGCCATCATCCGGCTTCGCAACAACCGGTTCGGCCCACCGGAAAGTCTCAAGCTTGCAGCGGGTCTTCTCAGCGTCAACCCCGAGGGGTTCGGCTTCGTCTGCCGGGAAGACGGGAATCCGGACGTCTTTGTCGGACCCGGAGGCTTGCGTGGCGCGTTGCATGGCGACCGTGTCGTGGTCCGGTTATCCCGAAGGCGCGGCGGCAAACCCGAGGGCGAGGTAAACCGTGTACTCGAACGCGGCGCCAGATCGATCGTGGGGGTCTATCGCTCGGGATCCAATTTCAGCTTTGTGGAACCGGACGATCCCCGATTTCCGCGGGATCTCCACATTTCCTCCGAAGATGCCGGAGGCGCCCGCGACGGCCAGCTTGTCGTTGTCCGGCTCCGGCCCTGGCTCCCCGGACATGCCAATCCCGAAGGCGAGGTCGTCGAAGTTCTGGGGCAATCCGGCGACCCGGGCATCGACACCCTTTCCGTCGTCAAAGAGTACGACCTGCCCATCGAATTTCCCCCGCAGGTACTTGCGGCCGCAGACGAGTTTCCGGACCGGATCCCCCAGGCAGAAACCCGTAACCGGCTGGACCTGCGTCATCTCCACTGCGTTACCATCGATCCTGAAAACGCCCGGGACCACGACGACGCGGTCTCTCTGGAAAATATCCCTGAAGGCGGATTTCGGCTGGGCGTACACATTGCCGACGTTGGCCATTACGTAAGAGAAGGCAGCCCGCTGGACCACGAAGCCCTGGCGCGAGGGACCAGCATCTACCTCGCGGACCGGGTGATTCCCATGTTGCCGGAGCGCCTCTCCGGACACCTGTGCTCCCTGCTTCCCGATAAGGACCGGCTTGCCGTCAGCGTACTGATCGACCTGGATGCGAACGGCCGGCCGCTGGAATCCCGGATCGTACCCTCCGTGGTCAGAAGCAGGGCAAGGCTGTCCTACCGTCAGGCCCAGCAGTTTCTCAATGGAAGCCGGTCGGCCGATCCTGCGCCACACGTCTCCGTACTGCGGAAGATGGACACGCTGCGAAGGCACATCACCAACCGGCGAATGAAGCGGGGCGCCATCGATTTCAACATAGCCGAACCGCGCATTGTCGTGGACGGCGAGGGCCGCGTCACCGAAATCCGCAAGAGCGAACGCCTCGACAGCCACCGGATCATCGAGGAATTCATGCTGCTGGCCAATGAGACCGTGGCGCGCCATCTTCGAGACCGGAATCTGCCGGGCCTCTACCGCGTTCACGAAAAGCCGGACGCGCAAAAGCTCGCGGAATTCGCAGACACGGCCGCCGCCTTCGGGATGCGCTTTCCGCGGCGGGACCGGATCACCGCTGCCGATATTCAGAAATTCCTGGCCTCGGTGGAAGGAAAGCGCTTCGGTCAGGTGCTGAACGCCAGGTTGTTACAGTCCATGAAGAAAGCCGTCTATTCGCCGGACAACGTCGGTCACTTCGGACTCGCCTGCGACACCTACACCCACTTCACCTCCCCCATTCGACGATACCCCGACCTGCTGGTCCATCGGCTCCTGAAAGAGGCCGCAGGGCTGACCGAAGAACGAAAGAACGGGCTCCGGGAACGACTTCCGCTGCTGGGCGACGTCGTAACCGGCAGGGAAGGCGTGGCTCAGGAGGCGGAAAGGGCGTCCGTAAAGGTCAAACAGATCCGCTTTCTGGAAGAACGCGTGGGCGATGAATTCAATGCGGTCATCGTCGGCGTCCGGTCCATCGGTTTCTTCGCGGAGCTTACCGACTACCTGGTTGACGGCCTGGTCAGGGTCAGTACAATCGGCGACGACTACTACGTGCATCATGAAAGCGAAGGCGCCCTGATTGGAAAACGTACCGGCAGACGGTTCCGTCTGGGCGACCCGGTGGTGGTCCGGCTCGTACGGGCGGACAGGAGATTCCGCCGGCTCGACTTTTTGCTGAAGGAAGGCGGCTCAAGGCCGGAACGTGGGCGAAACCGCAGAAATAAACCCGGAAGACGCAGGCGACGCAGGTATTGACAGGCAGGAGGGCCGATGGATCAGAATGTGAAACACTTTTGCGGTATCTTCGGCGTCTATGGGGACAGCGATGCGGCGAAACTGACCACGCTGGGCCTGCACGCCCTGCAGCACCGGGGTGAGGAGAGCAGCGGCATCGTTTCCGGTAACGGCGAAACCCTGTTTCGCCATACCGAAATGGGCCAGGTTGCCGACGTGTTCGGCGACGGCGCCGTGCTGGATCGGCTGCCGGGCCACCTCGCCATCGGGCACAATCGGTACTCCACCACCGGATCCGACACCCTCACCAACGCCCAACCCTTTCTGGCGGAATGCCGGGACGCGTTCGTCGCCGTCGCACACAACGGGAACCTCACGAATACGGCCGAACTCCGCAACGGGATGCAGGACGACGGCGCCATCTTCCAGACGACGACCGACAGCGAACTGATCCTGCACCTCGTCGCCAGATCCAGAGAAGAGAAGATGGCCGATCGAATTATGGACGCCTTACAGCGGATCGAGGGCGCGTATTCGCTCGTCCTTGCCACCGAAAACCAGTTGTTCGCGGCGCGCGATCCCTTCGGATTCCGTCCCTTGTGCCTGGGTCAGCTGGGCGATGCCTGGATCGTCGCCTCCGAATCGTGCGCGCTCGACATCATCTCGGCACGCTATATTCGCGACATCGAACCCGGCGAACTCGTGACGATCAATTCGCACGGTCTCCGCGCCTATACGACGTCGGAAGCCGATCGCCACGCATTCTGCATTTTCGAGTACATCTATTTTTCACGGCCCGACAGCATAATCTTCGGCGACAACGTGGACAAGACCCGGCGGCGGCTCGGCAGACAACTCGCCCTGGAACAGCCCGCCACCGCGGACATCGTGATATCCGTTCCGGACTCCAGTAATACCGCGGCGCTGGGTTACGCCAACCAGTCCGGCATCAAACACGAAATCGGCCTGATTCGCAACCATTACGTCGGGCGCACGTTCATCACTCCCGGGCAGGACAGTCGATCGTCCAAGGTCCGCCTCAAATTCAACCCGGTCAGGGGCGTTCTGAGCGGGAAACGGGTGGTCGTCGTGGAAGATTCGATTGTGCGGGGCACCACCCTCAAACACCTGGTACGAATGTTGCGTGAAGCGGGCGCCCGCCAGGTCCACGTACGCGTGAGCTGCCCTCCCATTGTGGGTCCGTGCTTTTACGGAATTGACTTTCAAACCGAAAAGGAACTGATCGCCAGCGCCAAAACCGTGGAACAAATCCGAGAACATCTCGGCGTGGACAGCCTTGGCTATCTCTCACTCGACGGCATGCTCGGCGTGGCCCCCAACTCCTCGCTCCAGTATTGCACGGCCTGCTTTACGCAGGACTATCCGATCCCGATCGAAAACGAGGCCGGCAAGCTGCTGCTCGAGAAAAGGGCGGGCAACCTTTTCTGATCCGAATCGTGAAACTGTCTGAATCCCCTTCCATCCGGTCGCTCTTCCTGTCGAACGTCCATTGTGCCGGAGATTCGACGCGTAAAATATGAAAACACGCACAGTCCTCATCCTCCTCGGTTTCACGGGCCTCGCGGGTTGCGCCGCGCCCGGAAGTGCCGTCGATCCTCCCCGGGCCGAACTCCGCGGGACGGATTCCCGGGCGCTGGGTCATTTCATCGACGCCAAGAGGTTCAAGATTGCAGGGCAGATCGAAGAAGCCGTAGCGTCGCTGGAGGCGGCCATTGCCATCGATTCCACCGCCGCCACGCTGTACAATTCGCTCGCTCACAATCTGATCGCCTTGAACCGCCTCGCCGAAGCAGACGAAGCGGCACGAAAAGCCGTGCAGTTGGAACCCCGGTCCGCGGCCCATCGATGGCTGCTGTACGACACCCTTGTCGAAGGGAAGCGGGATACCCTGCTGGCAACGGCTCAGCTCGAGGCCATCACGCGCCTGAATCCCGCGGATTTCAGGGCTTATACCCTCCTTCTCCAGATCTACACGGCCAGACGCCAGCGCCAGGACGTCCTCCGGATCCTGGACCGGGCCGCGTCCGTGCCAACGCCGAACATCCGGTTCGATCTGTTGATCGCCGACGGTTATCAGCGGCTGAATCTGCCCCTCATGGCGGGCGCCATCTATCGCCGTATCCTGCATCGCGACCCGGAACAGGTCCCGATCTGGAATCTCCTCGGCGACCTGACGCTCGCCGGGGGAGACACGCTGGAGGCCGCAACGATATACCGCTCCGGCCTGGCGCACGCTCAGCACCGCCTGAACAAGACCACGCTCACGCTCTGGAAGAAACTGATTGTGATTTACGATCGTGAAGACCATCTGGCAGACCTGATTTCGGAAACGCCACCGGACACGCTCTTCCTGGACCGGCTGTCACTTCACCTCCCGCAGAGCATTCCGCGTTCCGATGGCGAAAGCGAACTGAAGAAGCGCCGATACGGACATACCGAAGCCGTTTTGGATCGCCTGATCGGCGTGTTTCCGGAACGACACGACCTGCTGGGGCGGAAGGCCTCGCTGCTTCTCGACACGAATCGCTCCGGCGAGGCACGAGACCTCTTCCGACAGGCGATATCTCTTAGGTCCGATCCGATGTACAGCCTGGGCGTTGCCCACAGCTATCTGAACCAACGGGACTGGGAGCCCGCCATCGGGATTCTCAATGGACTCTTCGGCGAGACGCCGGCCGACTCCGAACTCTACACCCGGATCGCGTTCAATCTCGGGCGGGCGTACGAGGCGAGCAGTCGTACGTCACAGGCCAGAGAGGTGTACAGCCAGGCCGTTAACGCCCGGCCGGAAGACCTTCGCTTTCGGTTGGCGGTTGGCCGCACCTATCTGGTAGAGAAGGACTGGGAATCCGCGATTCCGGAACTCGAAAGCCTTCTGAGCCGGCTCGAAGACGACACCGAACTCCTGGAGGACGTATTGTACGACCTGGGTCACGGCTACGAGCGCGCAGGGCGGTTCGATAGCGCCGTCGCCGTATTCCAGCGCCTTCTGGCCCGGGCGCCGGATAACCACCGGGCACTGAACTATCTGGGGTACATGTACGCGGAAAAAGGCGTTCGCCTTGGCGAAGCTGAGGAATATATCGAACGGGCATTGAAGGGCGACCCGAAGAACGGCGCGTACCTGGACAGCATGGGCTGGGTCTATTTCCAGCAACAGCGATACAGGGAAGCAATGCGATTTCTCAAGCGCGCATTGCAGGCCGAGGAAAGCAGGCTGAACACGATCGAAAAGGAGTTCCGGACAACCGGTCAGCTTGAAAATCTGTCGATCATTCTGGACCACGTCGGCGATGCCGCACGGGCCCTGGGCAATGTCGACGAAGCCCTCGAACACTGGCGGCGGGCCGCCGATCTGGCTCCCGGCAACGAATCCATCCGGCGCAAACTGCAATCGTTCCGTCCAAACGACGCAAGCGGACCCTGAAATGGTACGTCGGCAGAGGTCCGGAACGCGTTCCATCGCGTCGACACCCGCACTTTGTTTCTTCCTTCTCGTGCTTTCGGGATGCGCCGCGTCCCTTTCCCGTCTACCGGAAGTCGCACCCCTTTCCACCCCCTCCGACCTGCTGCGCACCGTCTCCTCTAGGTCCGACAGCCTTCAGGACCTTGAGGTACGCGCCAAAATCAACATGCGGGTTGACGGCGTCAAACAGAACGGCATTGTCGTCCTCTTCCACCGGTCGCCGGACGCTCTGAAGATCGAGATGAAGGTGCTGTTCAGCAGCGTACTCTCCGCGCTTGCCAGCGGCGACTCGCTCGCGGTATACCTGGCCAGGACCAACCACCACATAGTGGGACCTTCGGAGGACGTGCTGCGCACCGTTACCGGAGTGGATCTCACGCCCTACGGCGCGCGAGAGGCGATATTGGGCCTCGTCAATCTTTCTCCACTGAGTCTGCCGCGAATCGGCGAATATGTGACCCACCGCGACAGTCTTGTCGTGGAGATTATCGAACCGCTGTGGACGCGCCGCCTTCGATTCGATCCCCGCACGGCGGTCCTTCTCGAAGAACAGGTCTTCTCGCCTCAGGGTGTGTTGATCTCCCGCCGAATCCTCTCCGAATACCAGCTTCAGAACGGCATCGCCCTTCCGCGCCGGATGGAGATCGTTCAGGGCGGAAACCGGATCCGGATTCAGGTCATCAGCCGGAAAGTCAATTCCGGCGTTCCGGATCGCCGGTTTCAACTGAATGTGCCCGGCGACGTCATTCGGGTGGAATAACTCCGGGCGAGGGGTGGACCTCTGCCGTCTGCCGTATCACGTCTTGCCTGTTCACTCGATCACGCGGAACAACACGCGTCTCTCGTCCCCCTTGCCCCCACTGTTCAGGTCCTTCAGTTCTACCGACAGGGCGTGGACCCCCGACGGCACGCTTTCCAGGTCGATCTGAAGATAGGTGAAATCATCCGCCCGGTCTCCTTCGTAACGAACGGTAACCGCGGTTTCTCCCGACTCACTTTCGAACTTCTGAAACATCCTCGAAACCCTGTCCCGTTCGGCAGGAATGTACCTCACCTGGTATTCGACGGGCCCGTCCTCCCTCACCGCTCCAATCCGTAAACGCACCTTCCCGGGCGGTTCCGCCAGCGCCACGGCCTCGAATCTCCCGGGAACCACCTCCGTCTCTTCCGGCTGTCCGATCCCATAGGTGATCTCGTATTTCGTCCGACCGAAATCATCCCGCGTCAGATTGTAGACCTCGAAATAGACGTACACGGACTCCGAGCGATAAAACGCGTGGAGGGGATTCGACGCTACCCTCAGATCGTCCCGCCGCTCGGGGAACGGATCGTCCATCTCGATGCCGGTTGCCACCAGCAAATCGCTCATCGCGGGCGAGGTATCTTCCGCTGCAAAGGCGAACGTGTCCCCGAACGTCCCGATGGACCGGGTCCGACGGTCCCGCACCTCGGCGATGAGATGATAGTCCCCCGGTTCAATCATCAGCCTGGACTGCGACAGAAGGTACCGCCCCCTGAGACTGTCCTCTCCCGCGTCCGCCAGCCTCCGGGTTTCGTACACGGCCCGTGAGACCTCATTCCAGTCGCGGTCGAACAGGAAAAGCCCGTCCTGCAGGTCGACGGCGCCCCTTTCGGACGTCCTCAGTCGCTCCTTCGCAATCGCGTAAGCCACTTCCAGACGTATCCTGCCGTCGTCTCGAAACGCGGCCACCTGGTACGGCATGCTGTATTTCAGGTCGCGATAGGGATCGACGAATCGCTGCGGCGTCCGCTTGAGGACCCATTCTCCATAGGGAAAAAACAGAGAACTGACGTCGAAATGCCACCCGTCCAGCCCGTTCCAGTTCCTGAACCGAAAGGAAAAGCCTTCATACGCCCACAGTTCGGTGTGCGCCTGAGCGGTTCGTCCCCGCTGGTCGACCTCGGGGCGCGTCACCCTGCGGCTGAGGGGGTCTCCGTATTTGATGTAGACCCGACCCATTTCCGTCCGCCACCCCGCAATTCCTTGCCTCGGCTTGCCGAACCGCAAATTGGCATAGGCCACCCGGCGATAGTGCTCCATTCTCCGTTCGTTCCTTTCCGTCAGCAGCAGCGGGTCCTGTCTGCGCCAGAACCGCTCCCGCTCGGAAGTGTCCACCCACCCGCCTCCGGCCTCCTGAGTTTGCGAATCCGCTTCGGCTACGCGTACCCGTTCCTTGTCGTCAGCTACGGTCTCCAGCGACTCGATGATCGAACGTTCCTCCAGGTCCATTCTGTCGAGCGCCCGGACGTAGAAATCCCATGCCTTTTCCGGATATCCGCCGGTGTGGTAGCCCAACCCGACGAACCACAATGCGTCCTTGTCCGCGGGATACGCCTTCAACAGCGAGTTGGCGACGTTGACCAGCGCCCTTCCGGCGGCATCGGGAGCGGATCTCAACTCCTCCATATAGACCAGGCCCAATTGGTAATAGGCGTCCTTAAATCCCGGATCGTAACGGATGCTCTGCCCGAGATTCAGGATTGCCAGGTCGCGATATTCCCGGGCGAAATGCCGCCACTCCAGCATCACGCTATGGTTATCTCCCTCCATGTCGATCATGTTCCAGTATTTGATAAAGTCCTTTACATAGTAAACTCCGAGTCCGAAGGCCGCCCGAGCGTTTCGCGGATCCCGCTCGAGGACTTCCTCATATTGTCTTTTCGCATTCGACAGGAACCCCTGCGTCCACATGAGATCGCCCAGCAGCACCCGATGGTCCCCGTTTCCCGGCTCCAGGCGGATTGCGCGACGCAGGAATTTCTCGGCAGTGCTTCTGGCAAGAGGCGTATTTTCAGATATATGCAGCATGGCGATTTCCACGTGCGCCCGGACGTGATTCTCATCCAGCGCCAGCACGCCATTCAACGCGCGGAGACTCTCTTCGGTCGAGACCCGTCCCAGCCGCTCGACCGCAATCCGGAATCGATCTTCGGCCGACTTCAGGTCGCTTTCGGACGCGAAAGCGGCGTTGCACCAGGCGAGTGCGCCGACGACCAGGCAGGCTGTCCCACGTCTGATCTTCACGTCCAATCCTCGAGTATCCTGGTAATCCGCAGTTGAATCGACTTTATCAACTTGCATATATTCGAATTAACGTCCACAAAGACATACGAATCCTGGTTAATGTCTCCGCTTGAAGATTTCAGCCACCCACACCTGGCCCCGCTCACGCGTCACGGCGATTCCGATATGGGTCAGTCGCGGTTCGAGGATGTTCCGCCTGTGCTCGGCGCTCAACATCAGGTGCCAGTGCGCTTCCTCCAACGAGGGCGCCCTCGCCAGATTTTCCAGCGCGACCTCAAATGGAATATTCAGTCGTTCCAGACGGCTCGTGAGGTTTCCGTACATAGGCGACCGGTGCGAGACAGTGCCGTACGCCAGCATGTCCTGCAGATGGGATCCCGCCGCGTAGGCCAGGTCGTCGTCCCACTTCAGTCTCATGCGGCCCTTCCCGGCGCGCACCTGGTTTACGAGCTCCATCAGCCGGCGACCCGCGGCCGCATCGCCAGGATACAGCGCGACCTCGATTGCAGGCTTCACCAGAGGCGGCGGATTGCCGACCATCAACATGCGGTCTTCCAGCACGAGCGCGTCGCCGTTTTCCAGTTTTCCCTGGATCTGCAGACGGTAGTGTCCGGGTTCGCGGATCAGCAGGAACCCGGAAAAACGTCCCGCATCGTGCTTCGTCGCCATATCCAGGACATCGCCGCCGGGAAGCGCGAAAACCGCCATAGACAGCGATTTCACGACGTCGCCCAACGTTCCCTGGATGAATGCCTCCATTCCGGGAGAGATTCGTTCCGGTACGCGGTCAATCCCGATCAGGTCGCGCCGGATCGAGCCGCGGTACCGGTAGGGCTCCGCTAATTGCTTCGTGGCGGTACTGTCGGGGCCTACTTCAATGCGGTTGCCCTCCCGGTCCGTAACGACATATCGATCCGGCGTGAGAAACTCGAGGCGTGTTCCCGAGGTATCGGTCTGCACAATCCTGCCGTCCGGGAATTCCTCGATCACCGTGCCGTCTCCAAGCCGCGCGACGCGTACGCCGTCCGGACGGCGCACCGTTTCCGATCCGTCGGAATACACGGTGCGGCGCGATCGATCGGCGAATACCTCAAGCGTCTCGCCCGACGGGTGTTTCTGTACCTTTCGTCCATCCGGAAACTGCTCAATCGTGGTGCCGTCGTTCATCCGCGTAAACTGACGGCCGTCCGCGAAGACCCGTATCCGATGCCCCTCGGGGGTAATTGCAACGACACTTCCATCCGGATAGCGCGTCTCTCGCGTATCTCCCGGCACGTCCACCTCCACCCTTCCGCCGGGATATTGCACGTGCCGTGTCCCGTCGGAAAATACCGTCCGCTCGACACCGTCGGGATGCACCGTGCGCACGGTTCCGCTGGCAAACCGGTGTACCCGCCGGCCGTCGGGATAAATCGTCATCCGGTTTCCCGACGCGTGCCGCCATTCCTCACGCCCGTCCCGGTACACCCGGTGCCGGTTGCCGCCGGCGTCTTCGGTCACCATCCGGCCGTCCGGGTACGTTGTCCGTACGCCGCCCAGCGGGTCTTCCATTCGGACCGAACCATCCGGAAACCGCGTTTCCCTCGTATTATTGGGAAACTGCATCTCAACTCGCCCGTTCGCATCGCGCCATCGCTGCCTTCCGTCCGGATACGTCGTCCATACCCGGCCGTCACCGTAATGCCGTTTCCGCACGCCGCCGCCGGGATGCGATGCGTTTTTCGGCCGGAGCCAGACGCCGGCCTGCACCCGGAAATGGCCCTCGGGCGGAAGATGTGTCCGTTCTCCCGCCCGGAATGCCGACGTCCTGAACAGATAGCGGTGCAGCGCCGTGGCGTCTTCAATCGCCTCGCGGCCCGGGATCGGAGATTCGATCGCGGGCAGGAGCGCGCCGTACCGATCGGGATGCATTGTAACGTAAAGGTATTGAAACGGACCTGCCGGGTTCCCGGAATCCTGCCGGATCACCTCTCCTTTCCCGAATAAGACGGCCGCCACCACCCCTCGCGACGTTGTTCCGAGCGCCGCTTTTCCAAGTTCCATCCGGTAGACGTGACCCTTCCGTTCCAGCCGCAGGTTTTTCACCGCCATCACCGTATCGAACCGGACCCGATAGGACTTCATCGGCACTGCGATCAGGTCGCCCGGCAACGGGGCCGGGGCGTCGTCGACCGCCCATTTCAGGAAGTTGCCGTGGGCGCCGGCCGCCACGCTGTCCGCCCCGTCACGGACGAGAGCGACGCGGCCCGTATCCGCTTCGGCCAGGTATCCGCCCGCCGCGTCCACGTAATTCTCCAACGTCCAATCCGCACGGTAGCCGACGTCGCCCGGCCGGCTTACCGCGCCCGACACGGTCACGGTTTCCCGTGGCGAACACGCTGCGAGGTTCAGCAGGAGGAGGATGGCGATGGAATTCTGGATTTGGGGTCTCATAAATGAATCCGTCCGCGATCGGGCAAAGGCTGCGGGTCTTGGTACGGGCGACCGGCCGGTCGTCCGTACAGATGCATGGTCTGCACGTCGCCCTTCCCGCAACGCCTGTCAATGTCTATAGACACAGGTCCTTCGATAACGGTTCAGTAAAATCGCCATTGGCTTCCTATCGATCATTCCGTGCTTTCGCAAATCCTATCTGCCGGCGCCAGGGCGACCACAAGGGTCGCCCCTACAAATCCGACAACGGATGGGCCCATGATTTCTCGAAAGAGGTTGCTAATTCACGCGAACGGGCTTAATTGTGGGGTATGGGATCGACCGGGAACCGGCACGGTCGTTAATTTTCCACAACTGATACCAATTCGAACTGTCTCTCAGCCTGTCCCGAGGGAGAACCCTTGTCTGAAAACGAAAAACGCGCCCACAGCCCTTTCCACTTCGGCTTTGTGCTGGCGTCGCTGGCCGTTGCGCTGACGGTCGGATTCGGCTATGCCGCGGTTCTGGCCGTGCTGATCGGCTTCCAGTGGTCCATGGGTCCCTGGTGGGTCGCCATGCTCCAGGCCCACGGCCACGCCCAACTCCTGGGCTGGATCGGCCTTTTCATCATCGGCGTGAGCCTCTATTTCCTGCCTCGTCTTGCCGGTACGCCCCTGCGCCATCCCCGGCTTCCCGCGTGGATCCTTTCCCTTCTTGCGACGGGCATCTTTCTCCGCGCGGCCTCACAGCCGCTGCTGGCCGCGGGACCTGGAGAGCCGATTCATACCGGACTGCGATGGTCGCTGGGATTCTCCGCGTTGTTGGAAACAGCGGGCGTTTTCTGTTATCTCTTCCTGCTGGTCGGTACCCTGCGGAGTGCCGCGCCTGACCGCCCCGCATTGCGGAGCGTTCGCATCTTCCTGGCAATTGCCGTTGCCGGATGGGGGTTTTATTCACTGCTGTCCGGCGCGCTCGCTTTTCAAGCGGGCTTCGGAGATAACCCGCTCCTTCATATCGCCTGGAATCGATTCGGCATTGAGTTATTTACGGGATTCGTCATCCTGCCGACGGCGATGGCGTTTTCCGTCCGCACGTTCCCGCTTTACCTGCGCCTGCCCGCCGTCCGCTGGCCCGTCGCACGTTACGGACAGGTCTATCTCCTGGCGCTCATCCTCATCCACGCGCCCGTGCTGGCGCAACTCACGGGCACGTCCTTCGCATCATCTGTTGCGCATCTCTCGCCCATCGGAAAAGTCCTCCGAGGGGGAATCCTCCTCCTGTTCATCTGGAAACTGGACATTCTCTTCCGCTGGTATCCTCCGTGGACCGTACACCGAATCGGCGAACCCGGGCCCGACAGACGCCCCACACGACCCGGCCTGCCGGACTACGGCGAATTCGGCAGATTCGAACTGCTGCTCTATGCCGCGTACGTCTTCCTGGCGCTGGCCGCGCTGGTTGAACTGCTGGATGGCGTGCTCGTCCTCTTTCGCAGAACATCGCCATTCGATCCGGACGCATTGCGCCACTTGCATCTCGCGGGGTTTATCACGCTCCTTCTGCTGGGCATGGCGCCGCGGATGGTTCCCGGTTTCCTTCACAAACGCAAAGTGGCCTTTCCGGGTCTGGTGGTTGCCACCTTTGTCATCGCGACCGCCGCCGCGCTATGCCGCATCGCGCCGTTGCTCCTGGCGGAGATTCTGCACCGGGTTCCCGGTGGTTTGACGGTCTCAATGATCGCATTCGGGATTTCCGGCGTACTCGGGTGGCTGGCGGCGGTGGTGCTGGCATACAATCTTCTGAAGACCTGGCGCGGCCCCGCCGTTAACCTTGATTCGTAATTTTTCGTGAACGTTAATTCAAATATGTGCAAGTTAATAAAGGCGATTAGACGGCGGATTACCAGGATACACCAGGTCTCTGTACGGGAAAGGAAAAAATGTCCGACCGGACGACGTTTACACCCCGTTTCGGTGGGTTTTATCACGACGCCCGATTGCAGTTTTTTTCGAATTGGGGTTGATAATATCCAACGGTCCTGACAGGAAGCAAAAACGCTCCCGGCGGCGGGAGCGTTTCGTTGGATCGGATTCTCTCAGTCCCGCGCTGCGGCGGGAACCCGCGGCCTGCGTTGCCTTTCCTTGACCCGCTTGAGCTGCCGGATCATCTTGTCGATCGCGCCCCCGAGCGCGGGATGGACGACGTCCTGTTCATCGGTAGCTTTCAGGATGTGGTTATGCACGTGGACCACGATCTCGACCCTGTACATCCGGTTCTCCCGCTCGAGTGTGATTCGCGTGTCCAGTATCGGTTCATAGAATTGTTTCAGCTTCTCCGTTTCCTTTTCGATATACTCCCGCAAGCGGCCGGACACCACGAAGTGTTTCCCCCTGATTTCAGTCTTCATCGCCACCTCCTTGCGCATGATTGCACCGTCAACCGACGACTTCAACTCGGGTTCCTGGATTTCCCGATACACCGCCGCGCTTCTCCAACCAGATTTCTGTTGCGACCGCGCACGGACCAACGAGGAAAAGCGCGTAGAACGGGGCATAGACCTGTTCGTACAGGCGCAGTACGGCTTCAATCACAGCCACGGAAAACGCAACCCAGCACTGGCCACGCCTTGTTTTCACCGTTGTCTTTGGATCCGTAATCATAAAAAAGATAAACAGCTGGTACATCGGACCGGTAATGGGCGCCACGCCGGCCAGGTACGCCTGCCCCGTGACAAGACTTCGTACGAACCCAAGCGCCAGAAAACTCATCACGTACGTCAGACAGATATGCAGCCGGTTTACCCGCCAGACCGCCATCCAGCCAAATACCCAGATCACCAGCATGACCCAGACGGCGTTGCCCCACTGAACGCTCAGGCCCGCCGCCATTTCCGGGGCAAGGAAAAACACTGCGCTCACGCCGAGATTGGAGGGGTTCCAGAGATGCCGCCCGCGCCAGCGGATCACATACTTGGACAGAATGGAAACTGCACTGCAGAGCGCATAGGGCCAGAGCCAGAGCGAACGGATCAGAATCCCCACGCTGATCCCGGTGATGTATCCGCTCACGAAATTCGGTCTGCGGCTCCCGTGCAGCCGACCCAGCAGGGCCTCCACGCCAACCGCGACCGCAATGGCCAATGCCGTTTTGGACAGCCCCTCCAGAATTCCATACGTAATTTGGCTGCCAACCAATATGCAGGTAATGAGCGCCGGCGGCAGGAACCGATGACCATCGGCAGACCACCACGAACGTATCGAAGTCCGGCGTGCAGCCAGGTCCGTGCCCGTTGTCAATGCAACACCTCCGTTCGACGCGCCGCCCGCTAACAGTCCGTTGATAAAGTCGCTCTGCAGGCGAGGCCGAGCCATTGTGGTCGAAGACAAGGCGCGCGACCGAGTCCCATCCTGCGATTCGGCGAGGAAGCGCAACGCAGTATTTCGACCGCAAGGGCCGGCCGCAGACCGGATGGACTTTTTCAACGGGCTGCTAACGTCCACACTTCCAAGTAAGGACAAAAACCCCTCGCGGGCAACCCAAAAAGCGGGGCGGGCGAACCGGGGCGCTTTCGTCTTTCACAAGCAGATCGATTCCCCTATCTTTCGGCCGTCTTCGGGAACCGAAGGGCCTGGCGCCGCGGACGGAATCGAAAGGATTCGCCCTTTATGTTATATACGCCCGTCGGTGGGGTCCGGTTGCCTGCCGTTCCCAGTTGACGCATGCCCGGCTATTGTAGGGGCGACCGGCCGGTCGCCCAACTCACACGAAGACACAGAGAGAAACCACAAAGGACACGTCAATGCCGAAAGTCCTCTTGCTCGGCGGATTCCAGCCCGGACAATCCCTCTGGAGCATACAGCAGGGCTTCAAGAGCATTGGATACGACGTCCTCTACCAACCCACGCGCGGGTGTATCGAGGCAAATCTCGAAGCGGATATCGCGCTGGCGAAGGAAGAGGCAGACATCATCCCTCCTCACCAGACGTGGGACCTGAAATACAGGGATATCGGCGCATTCAAGGAGGGTCTGTTCAGAACCATTATCGAACACGAACCGGACCTGCTCGTCTGGTGGTTCAGCAAGGACGACCGGCCGCCCGGGCTTATCGCTGAACTGCGGGAACGATTTCCATGGTGCAAAACCGTAACCCACACCCAGGACGATCCGTGGGACCTTCTCCGAAGCCCTCAATTCACCCGGGAGTTCGAATTCGCCGCGACGTGCTGCAGGGAGAGCGTGGACGTCTACGCGAAACGCGGGATCAAGGCCATTGTGCTCTATCCACCGCCGGCGATGGAATTGCATCGATTCGCCAGACCGGCGCGACACGAGGAATGCGACTTCTCCGTTACCATCATGTCTCTATACACGAAAGAGGGCGGCAACCCGGAAGAGTACCTGGAATCAGAAGACCTGGTCAAACGGATCACCCACACCATCCCCTTCCCCGGACAGCGAGCGCTGAGACAGGAAGTGGTCGCCGCACTGAAAGGCCTGGGAAGGGTCCACGTTTACGGTGGACTGGGTTTCGGCACGTTCCGGGACCTGCCCAGGTATTCCTACCGCGGCTTTCGGAGTTACATGGAGCTTCCGGGCGTGTACAGGGCCTCCAGGATCAATGTAAACCAGCACAATTCGCCCAACGCCAACGGCTATCTGAACCAGCGGGACACCGCAATCACCGGCAGCGGCGGATTCATGCTGACCGATTACGTGGCGGGCATCGAGGAAGTCTTCGACGTCGGCACGGAAATTGACACATGGACCGACCTGGAGGAACTCCGGCACAAGGCGCGATGGTGGCTGAAACACGAAACCAATCGGAAAAACGCCGCGGCGCGCGCGCAGGACCGGATCCTCAAGGAGTATGGCAACGCCGCGTACGCCCGGAAACTCTCGGAATTCGTACAGTCATGAAGATCGCTTTCCACTCCCTTTCGGCGGCTGAATAGAAAAAACGCCCGCGGATGCGATGGTCCGGGGCGTTCGTCGTTCCACGGGCAGATCGACTAATCCGGAACGGATTCGCCCAGAATACGCAACGCGTTAAGATAGGTTATCTTGTCGTACGCGTCTTTGGGCAACGACAGCCCCTGGAAGAAGTCCATCAGCGCCGTGTCGAAATAGTCCCGCCCCCACAGAAGTTTGTCCTGAAACTCGATGAGGAATTTCGTTCCGGTTTCCGTGTCCCGCCTGAGCGCGTTCAGCGCGGAACCGGCGGACAGGTCCGCCCACAGATTGTCGTACCGGCGCATCATATCCCACAGCTTTCCGCCAGGAAGTACCGGCGCATCCGGATACGACTGTTTGTCGTATAAATCGTCTCCCGAGATATGCGCCCAGAATCCCGGCGCGTGTCCGAT
Source organism: Candidatus Latescibacterota bacterium (assembly GCA_965116875.1). Classification (GTDB taxonomy): domain Bacteria; phylum Latescibacterota; class UBA2968; order UBA2968; genus JAAXHE01. Next base: position 3,574,656 of record OZ220733.1, on the reverse strand, counting down.
AAAGGTCGTTTCCGGACAGGCTGCGATCGCACGCTCGAACGCCTCGATACTCCCGCCGTACCAATAGTTCGGTCTGGGATAGTTTCCCCGGCCGTGGTTGATGGGATAGTCGAGGTGGATGGTAATGGGCAGTTTCATTTCAGCGCACGCATTGTAGAGCCGGATCGCATCCGGGTCGTCGAACAGGACGCGCACTTTCATCTCGCTGGCAACCTGGATGCCGTGGATTTCATGCGCAGCACGAAGGCGGTCGGCGGCGTCGGGCCTCTTGGGGTGCGGGAAATAGCCCAGTACGAAGCGGTCGCGCGCCTCCCGTCCCACCTGAAGCACGTCTTCCAGCTGAATGCCCACCCCGCCGGGGGGCAGGGCTTTGTGATACGACGGATCGTATTCGTCCTCCGGCACCTCCCAGGTAAACAGCCACATCCTGTCAATACCCTGCTCATCCATGTTGTTCAGGATTCGCCTTGCATCGTAGCCGTGCCAGTTGGGATGGTTGTGTGCGTCAATCAGCATGTCAAGTCACCTCCTGAAAAGAATCTCACACAAAAACGCGAAGAAAACAGAAGACACATTGGCAGGGCGCTCACAAGGGACGCCCCTACTCTGCACTTGACTTTTGCGGTGCAAACAATCGACTTGACAAATCACCCGAACCGGGTACTATGGACTCCACTCCTTGAAAACCAGGGCTTCTGCTCACACATTCGCCACAATAACTCCATTGAAAGGAATGGTATGGCCACACGATCCAACGGCCGACGGGTGAACCTTGCCATTGTCGGCTGCGGCGGCATTGCCGGAGCGCATCTCAGGGGCTACGCGGAACTCATGGAGAAAAACGAACGGCGCTTCCGTATCGTCGCAACCGTAGACGACGTTCCCGAACGTGCCACAGCCATGGCAGAGCGTATTGAAAGCCATACCGGCCAGCGCGTAAACGCCTACCGGACCGTGGAGGAATTGCTCAACGGCGAGAAGCATCTGGACGGCGCCGATATCTGCGGCCCCCACGGGCTGCACCACGTGCTGGCCTGCGAGCTCCTCTCCGGCGGCGTGAACATCATCTGCGAAAAACCCATCGGAATCACCGTAAAGGCCACCAAAAAGATAATCGCCGCCGCGAAGAAACACAAACGCATTGCCGCAACGGCCGAACAGTGCCGCCGCAGCGTTGGGCAACGTGCGATCCATTGGGCGTTCAACGCGGGGGGTCTGATGGGAAAACCGCGCTTCTGGCTGGCCGCAAGCGCGTCGTGGCAGGACCCGAAAAACATCCAGGACTGGCACTGGCGAGTCGACCGCCGGCTGGGTGGCTGCGGCATGGTGATGGACAGCGGCGCCCACTGGGTGGACACAATGCGTTACTGGTTCGGCGAAGTGCACAGCGTGTACGCGCGCGTGGAGCAAATCGAGAAACGCCCGCACAGGAAGGGGCGAAGGATCGTCAACGACACGCGGGAGGACTTCTGGACCAGCATTTTCAATTTCAGGAGCGGGCTTATCGGAACCTGGTCATGGACCAACAGTGCGCCCGGCAAGGGCTTCCTGCAACTCAGCCTGACGGGCAGCAGGGGCACCATCGTGGAATACGATATCTTCCATCCGGCGGCAGGTGCGCTCCGCGGCGAGTGCCAACTCCTGGACGGCGTTACCTACAGCATGGAACGGGTTGTGGATATGTTCAGGAAGAGCCTGAGCACGGAAGAGGACGAACGCCTGTTTCCGTACGGCATCACCGGCGGCATGCCCCTGGAACTCTGGGACTTTATCGATGCGATGAGCACCGGACGCGACGTGGAGATTGACGCGGAGGAAGGCCTGCGCAGCAAGGCGGTGAGCGAAGCGCTTTACGAATCGGGTACGTCGGGCGAGGTCGTCAAGGTCAACGACGTGATCAAGGGGAAGGTGAACGCCTACCAGCGCGACATTGACGATTACTGGAAGCTGTGAGTCGCCTGCGACCTTCAACAGAGGCCGCCCAACGCAGCGAGAGGGGGTGAATCGGCGGGTGAACGGAAAGATATTCTCGGTACAGGACGCTACGATCTCTGCAATGCCGCCCGCTCGGACGAAAAGGTCCTGAGCAAGTGATCGGTATCCTTCTGAAAACGCTCCAGCGGCTCCCGGATCTGGTGTTGGAACTCCTCGCACGTGGCCTGGTAGTATTCCTGGGCGGCGCCCCGAAGCACCTTGGCGTGATGCTGCATTGTCCTGTGGTCGTCCTGAAAGTGCTCGAAGCGGTGGTGAACCGCCCGCATGAGACGTCCGGCGTACGTGTCCGTGTTCTTGCGGTACGCCGCGCGATAGCCATTCTTGAAATGTTCCAGATGTTCGAGCGCCTCGTCAAGAAACGTCTTCACTTCGTCGACCTGCAATGCGCGCTGCGTGGTGAGTATCAGATGGTGGCCCTGCACGGCCAGCCGCACCGCGTCCGGCATGCTGCCGGGATGTTTGAGGAGTACCTGCAGCATGAACTTCCAGTATTGCCAACGGTAATTCCTGTTCCGGATGCCCTGACGCCAGATCGACCGGAATACCGCCTTGACCTCGAGCATGCGTATTGGTGACTTTGCAATTGGGGGACGCCCGCGACTATTCAGAAACGTAAGGCACCGCTCAAAGAAGATCTCGGGGCTGTTCAGCGTTTCCACCGTCCACCGGTGCCGCTCCAGCAGCGTATCCGGGTCGATCAGCGGGACGTAACTCAAGTCGCGGCTGAATACCCCCGAATCGCCCGTGTATTTCGCGCCTTCCACCAGACGCCCCTGCCGGCTGAATCGCTTGTAATCGGGGGTGTCCCGCAGCACCCCCAGGATACCTACCATCGCCACGGGAATTCCCGCCTCCCTGATGAAAGCGATGGTCCGCTCGGCAATGTCGTCCGGGTCCGTGTCCAGGCCGATGATGAATCCCGCCTGAACTTCGAAGCCGGTTTCCTGGAGAATCTTGACTTTGTCCATCAGGGGGGTATTGCCCTGCAGGTTCTTCTGTGCGCCCATGAACTTCAGGCTTTCCTCGACGGGAGACTCGATTCCGGCGAACACCTTGTCGAATCCTGCCCGGTACATGGCCTCCAGCAGCTCCCGGTCATCGCTTACCCGGATGCTGGCCTGGGTGTGAAACTGAAACGGATAGCCGCGTTCCTGCTGCCACGGTACGACTTCGTCCTCGAGCGCGTGCCTGATTTCCTCCCGGTTTCCCACGAAATTGTCGTCCACCGCCATCACCGCGCCACGCCAGCCGGTATCGTATAGTGCGTCCAGCTCCTGGACCATTCTGCTCTTGCTCTTGAGCCGCGTAACCTTCCCGTACAGCGAAGGTATATTGCAAAACGTACAGCTTTCGGGGCAACCGCGGGTGACCTGGATCACCATATTGCTATAGTCGTCGAAGTCGATCAGGGACCAGTGGGGAAGCGGCGTTACGGCCAGGTCCTGAAACTTGCCGCGCCGGTCCACGTATTCACGTTCAGCGGTTATTGAACCCGCCGTGAGGCGATCCACAATGTCCATAAACCCGTTTTCCGCTTCGCCCAGGTAGAAGACGGCGTCGCCCTCGATCTCTTCGTAGTATTGCGTGGGAAGCGGCCCCCCGTTCAGAACCGGAACGCCGATACGGTTGCATCGTGAAATCACGTCTTCCAACGAGTGCCAGTGAATGATCATCGACGACGTGATTACAATGTCCGCCCACTCAAGTTCCGCGTCGTTCAACGGACGCACATTCATGTCCACCATTCGCAGGTCGTACGAATCTGACATCATGCCGGCAATGGTCAACAGCCCCAGAGGCGGAAATGCGACTTTTTTGTCGATTACTTTCAGGGCTTCGTCGAAGCTCCAGAAAGTAACCGGATTCCGGGGACTGACCAGCAGCGCATTCGGCATGTAGCAACCCTTTCGTGGTGTACGTAAAAAGACCGCCCCTTGGGGAACGGCCGCTCGACCCTTGCAGATCGTCCGCCCACCCTGACTGGCTGAAACGTTGAGACGCCCGACGGGTGTGGGCATCAAACGCACGTCATACCTAAATATAACGTTTTTTCGATTTCACGCCACAGTAAAAACGAACCGCATTGGATCCTGTCAGTCCGCGCGTACCGGTTCCCGCCCTTGCACTCCCGCATCCCCCGTGCGGACAGCCAGAATACGCTTGACAAGGCGTCCGGAACCGCTTTACCATATTCGCCGATCCGTGACGCAATTCACACATGACGGGGGAATGCCTTGTCCGTGAGCGAAGAGGACCTCTGGTATTTCAATCACACCGGCTTCTACCGCGTCCCTGAACTGCTGCCGCCCGACCTGGTGGAACGGCTGAATGCCGTGACCGACCGGCAGATCGGCGGGATGATCGAGCCGGTCGTATGGGAGAAAACCGGTTCTCGTGAGCCGGGTGACGTGCGGCGCCTCTCGAAGATTCTCTCCCGTGACCGCACGTACGTCGAGGCCGCGTCACATCCGGTGATCCTGACGCCGTTGAAATCCATCCTCGGACCCAATATCGAACTGCTCACGAACAAACACAATCACATCATGGTCAGGCCCCCCGGATCCGAGCACGTTTACTGGCACAGCGGAGAGGAGCCCTACCACCCCACATTGGTCACCGCCCTCGTCTACCTGGAGGAATCCACCCTGGAGAACGGATGCATCCGCATCGTACCAGGCAGTCACCGGCGTCCCTTCCAGCGTCAGAGGCGTCCCGGATGCGGATTTGAAGAGAGCGACCTCTTCCATAAATCCCTGCCGGTACCGATGCCGGAAGGAGGCGTGCTACTCTTCAATGATTGCTGTTTCCACGGCGCGGGCGTCAACGGCGCAGACACGTCACGCAGAAGCATGACGCTCGCCTACCAGGCCCACGACCCGCACGACGTCATGAAGGACGATCCTGAGAAAATACTCGCCGCCGGCGAACGTATCTACATCGGCCACCCTCACCCCTTCCCTCAACCCTCCTGACGGAAACTTCCGCCATGTCCCTCTCACCGGAACAGGTACACCTGTTTCGCCACAACGGCTTCCTGAGACTTCCGGATCGGCTTCCCGGGGAGACCATCGACACACTCCGGCGGGCCGTGCTTGCGGACATCCGGGACGAGGTCGAACCCGTGGTGAAAAACGCGGACGGGCGAGTGGTCAGAATCTCGAGCCTTGTCGACCGGGATCCGGTTTTCCTCGAAACGGCATCCAGCGCCATCGTGCTGGACCCACTGGAGCGCCTGATGGGGCCCAATATCGAACTGGTCACAAACCGGCACAACCATGCAACGCTGAACACGTCCGTGGAGACCGGGCCGGACGGATTCCACCGTGACGTGAGGCAATGGTCGCGGACGATCTTTACGGTGATCTTCTATCTGCAGGAGACGACGGTTGAAAACGGCGCCACGCTTCTCGTCCCCGGCTCTCACCATTTTCCCGGCATCGAAGGGCGCCTCTACGGCCACGACTGGACCCGGTCCCTGCTGGACCAGGCGCTGGTTGCGCCGATGCCGGCCGGTGGAATGCTGGTGATCGACAGCCTGCTCATGCACGGTATCGGTGAGAACCGTACGGACCGCACGCGCATAAGCATGACGATAGGGTACCACAGCGTGGACGAACTGTCCGACGTACCGAATCCCAAACGGATTCTGGTTCGCGGCAGACCCGTCTACGAAGGAAACGACAACTGAAGCGGGTGATCGAAGCGTCCGCCGCGGCGCAACCCATCCGCGAAGCCGCTGACGAGACAGGCCTGACGGACAAGGGAACCCTCCCATGGACGGCATCCATGACATGGGCGGAATGCACGGATTCGGCCCGATCATTCTCGAAGAAAACGAACCCCTGTTCCACCATGAGTGGGAAAAACGCGTACTCGGCATGGGTGTCGCCATACCCGTGCCGGTCCCGGGAGGTTCGCGCAACAACATCGAGAATATGGACCCCGCCCATTACCTGGCATCCACCTACTACGAAAAGTGGCTGCATTCCAGGATCAGGGGCCTGATCGATGCCGGAGCGATGACGTCGGACGAGTTGGAAACGAGAGTGGCGCTGTTCCGGGAGAAACCGGACGCCGAAACGCCCGTCCACCCCAACCCGGATGGCGTCCGGGCGAAGTTCGCGAGGCGAAGACCCGCTTCGTCCACGCCGTCGCGCGTGGATGTCCTGCCGCAGTTTCAGGGAGGCGACCGCGTACGCGCGAGAAACATCCACCCCGAAGGACACACGCGGCTTCCGCGGTACGTCCGGGGAAAAACGGGTACGATCACGCGCTATTATGGCATCCACAGCCTCCAGGACGCCGAGTTGCCCGGAGGGTGCGTGCGGCGCGAGCAACCGCTGTATGCGGTACGCTTCGAATCGCGGGACCTGTGGGGGGAGTCGGCCGAAGCCGAAGACGCAGTCTATCTGGACATGTGGGAAGGTTATCTCACTCCCGCGCAGTCAGAATCGGAATAGAGAGGTTCCATGGACATGAAACGACAGGAAGAACCCGTCCGGAGCGAGTCCGACGCGGCGTTGCGCACCCGGGCGCTGGAATCGCTCCTGGTTGAAAAAGGGTTGCTGGCGACCGACACGATAGACAGGGTCGTGGAAAGGTACGAGAAAGACGTGGGACCCCTCAACGGCGCCCGGGTGGTGGCCCGCGCCTGGTCGGACCCCGGCTACAAACGCAGACTGCTGGAGAACGGTACCGCGGCGATCGCCGAACTGGGTTTCGTCGGCAAGGAGGGCGCAGAGATCGTTGTACTCGAAAACACGTCGTCGGTCCACAACGTCGTCGTCTGCACCCTCTGTTCCTGTTATCCGTGGCCGCTGCTCGGGCTGCCTCCCGGCTGGTACAAGTCCTACGCCTACCGTTCGCGGCTCGTACGGGAACCGCGGGCCGTCCTCAGGGAATTCGACCTGCATCTGCCGGATTCGGTCGAAGTCCGTGTCTGGGACAGCAATTCGGATCTTCGTTACATGGTCCTGCCGGTACGGCCTGACGGCGCGGAAAGCCTCACCGAGGCAGAGCTTGTCCCGCTGGTCACGCGCGACGCGATGATCGGCGTGGCCAGAATCGATTCCCCATCCGTGTGAGCCGGACATGACGCATCGGATCGACAGGAAAATCGCGGACGTGGAAGCGTCTATACGATTTGCCAGTTATGCGCCAAGGTCAATCCGCCGGCCTTTCCTCGCAGACGTGTAGATGGCCTCCAGCAAGGCCACCGTACGGCGTCCCTCCCTTCCATCCACCCGGAGCGGCGTCTTTCTCTCCACCGCGCTGACCACGTCCTGCACGATATTCTTGAGCGGGTTCTCCACCGCCGCCAGCCGTTCCTCCAATCCCTCGCCAAATACCCGCATACTGCCGGTGAGCACGTCGGGGATCAGCACGCCGCCGGTCGTTCCGTGGACTTCGGCGCTGAAGTACGGACTTGCCGGGAACGTCGTCGTTCCAACGATCGTACCCTTCGCGCCGCTCTCGAAATTCACGATTGCAAGCCCTATATCCTCGGTCTCGATTTCGTGATTCATGATGGCCGTTTCGCCATAGACGGAAACCGCGTCTCCCATGAACCAGCACAACACGTCCAGCAGGTGCGCGCCCTGGTTTGCCAGCGACCCGCCGCCGTCCATCTTCCACGTACCGCGCCATCCGCCGCTTGCCTCGAAGTAGGACTGCGCTCTGAACCACTTGAATCTGACTTCGCCCAGAATGGGTTTCCCGAGCCAGCCCTGCCGAAGCGCCTCGGCCACGCGCCAGGTGCTGTCCGCGTACCGGCTGACGTAATCCACGCCGCAGAGTACACCGGCCTGGTCGCATGCAGCGATCAGCCGGTCGCAAGCTTCGGTAGACACGTCCATGGGCTTGGTCGTAATCACGTGCTTGCCCGCGCGCGCGGCCCGTATTCCCAACTCTGCATGGGTCCCGCTTGGCGTCATCACCATCACCACGTCCACGTCATCACGACCCAACGCCGCGTCCAGGTCCACTGTGCCTTCCACGTCCAGTTCCGAACTCACGTCCCTGAGACGGGTTTCGTCCAGATCCACGACCATCTTCAATTCAGCCCCGTCCGTGTCCTGTATCAATCTGGACCGGTTCCGTCCCATACCCAGGCCAACCACCGCAAACCCTACCATCTGGTCGTCCTCCATCCTGTAATTGCGCTGAATGCTTCCTGTAAAGGTTCCGCGTGCGCGACCAATGACGGGGCCGCGGGACCGGCTCACGTTGCCGGCCGTTCTTCAACGGAGTACATTCAGTCGAAAACCTCCCGGATCCGGTCCAGCGATTCGCGTGAGAGCGTCTTCCCGGCCGCCCTGACGACACCGTCGAGTTGCGCGGGCGTCTTCGCCCCGGGAATGACGGTGGAAACCGCGGGATTCGAAAGCACGAACCGCAGCGCCGCGTCGACCATCGAATCCGCCTCCTCCAGCAGAAAACCCAGCTTGCCGACCTGCGCCGCCGTCTCCTTCACCCTGTCGGGCGTGTACCTGAGACTCCGCAGATCGTCCGCGGGAAACGCGGTATTCTCGTTGTACTTTCCCGTCAGCCAGCCCGACGCCAGCGGCACCCGCGCGATCATCCCCACCCCCTTTTCCATGGCCGCCGGGAACAGGGCGTCACCCTCCTTCTGCTGAAGCAAATTGTACACCAGTTGAATCGCCTCGGCGCCGCCCTCCATGGCGCGCATCCCTTCCTCCACGACCACGTCGGAGGTTTCCACCGGACTGATCGACACGCCCCATGCACGAATCTTGCCCGAACCCTTCAGATCGTTCATCAACCCGAACAGCGCGTCCGTCATCCCTTCCAGGGGAGGGCCGTGCAGCAGGTAGAGATCGACGTAATCCCGCTCCAGACGCGTAAGGCTCGCGTCCAGCGCACCCAGAATATACGGCTCCGAGAAGTCCTGTCCCGGCGCCGCGAGGCTCATCCCAACCTTGGTGCAAATCACGGCGTCGTTCTTGTTCCCGTACAATCCCAGGCCCACCAGCACCTCGCTCTTCCCCCGGCCGTACGCATCCGCCGTATCGTAGAACGTCACGCCGTGCGCCCAGGATGCACGGACGGTTTCGATCGACGCCATCACGTCCACACCGGACCAGCCCGTTGGACTGCCGCCCCGGAACGACGCCCCGCCGATCGGCCAGCAACCCAACCCCACCTCAGAGACCTGAATTCCCGTTCTCCCAAGTTCTCGAAATTTCATCCTGCCCTCCCTATCCGAAACAATCGTGTTCTCCCGCACATGCGTCCGAATGCCCGCCCCGGCAGAATCCGGTTCGCCTTTCGTCCATTGCCGGCAGCACGGCGACCCGGTATGCCGCGGCATTCAGTCCGCCAATGCGACCGCTTCGCGCTCCCGCCGCAACATACCCTCGGGATCCACCCACTGGCTCACCACCAGCGAGATCAGGGCCAGAACCGCGCCGCTGAAAAAGATCACCTGGTAGCCGAAGTAACGCCAGACCAGCCCGCCGACAAGCGGCGCCGCCACCGCTGCGAAATGATTCATTGTAACGCCCATGGACAGCGTGGGCTTCAGGTCCTCCGGAGGCGAGATCTTGTGCAGGTACGTGGTCAATGCGATTCCCCCGAAGAAAATAAGGTTGTCCACGCAATAAAGCACGTACAGCGTCGGACGGTGCTGAATCGCGCCGTAACCGAAAAAGACGAAGGCCAGCCCGATGTAGCTCCAGCTGAGCACGGCCCGTTCGCCGTGCCTGTCAACCAGCCGGCCCATCAGCGGGGCCGTTAACGTAATCAGCGTCTGATTGATCAGTACGAGCGCCATCGTCGTTTCCACCGGCATCCCATGGACTTTCACCAGCGCGAAGATGGCAAACGTGATGAACATCTGCTTCCGGCAGCCCTGCAGGAAATTCAACGCATAATACAGACCGTAGCGGCGGCGGAAAACGAAACTCTTCTCCCGCATATCCGGGCGTTTCCGGCTGGCAAAGAAGATCGTCAGCCCGCCCAGCGCGGTGATTGCTCCGGCAGCCGCGAACAGCCAGTCGTAGCGGGCCATATGGAAAATCAGATTGCAGACACCGATGGTCAGCAGCCACGCAAAGGCGTGTACGCTCCTCAACTGACCCAGCCATTTCCCCTTCCTGCCCTCGGGAGAAAACCGCAGCGCCATGGATTGCTCCATCGGGATCCAGCAATGGAACCCGATGCCCCACAGCGCCGAATAAACCGCGAGGGAGAAAACGGTATGCACGTCCGCGTACGCGGCGAGGCCCGCGCCCATCACCACCAGGGAAACGCCGGCGACGACCGGCGGGGCCAGCCGGATCATCAGCGCGATGAAGAACGCGTTCAGGAACCCCGACGTCTCCCGAAGGGCTTCCACGTACCCGAGTTCGTGCGGCTCGATGCCGAGGCGTTCCACGGCGAAGTTGTTGTACAACGTCAGTTGGACGCCGAAAAACACGCCCACGGAAAACGCCGCCGCGCCCAGGAGTCTGAAGTCCCGGTTCCACTCGGAAAACGGATTGCTGATCCGGATCAAACTCGTCGTGGCTCCGATCGGGGAGTTGTCGCCTGTGTGTCCGGCGCGATGAATGTCGAGGCCGAGGACACGCGGAAGGGACAGAACACTAGTCCATCTGCACGATCACACGGCCGCCGGAAACCCGTACGGGATAGACCCGCACCCGGTATTGCTCCGGCTCGATCAGAGCGCGGCCGGTTGCCAGCTCGAATTGCCAGCCGTGCCAGGGACAGGTGAGGATTTCGCCCAGGCGTCCGTAGGAGATTTCCTGGCCCGGTCGACACGGCAGGGCTGTGCCGTCCACCTTTCCCGCGGACAGGGGCGCACCCTGGTGGGGACAGATATCGCGCAACGCGAAAAACCGCAAGCCGCTCCGCACCACCATCAGCGCCCGTCCTCCGGCCTCAACCCGGCGTGCCCGTCCGGGCTCGAAGTCGTCAATCGACCCGATGTCAACCGTCTTCGAGACCATAGAAGGCCGCCGCGTTATCGGCAAAAATGCGCTGTCTGAGGGCGCCGTTGATGACCCGGGGCAGGGCCCGGTCCGGTGCGTCGAAGTCCCAGTGCGGGTAGTCGGTGGCGAACATGAGGAAGTCCTCGCGTCCGATCATATCCAGAATGGCGAGCAGGTGCCGGGGATTCGACGGCTCCTCCATGGGCTGCGTCGTCGCACGGAAGTGGTCCAGGATGTATTCGCTGGGCAGCTTCGTGAGCCAGGGCACTTCGCCGCGCAGACCGCGGTAATTCTTGTCAAGCCGCCACATGAGTGCAGGCAGCCATGCGAATCCGCCTTCAACGAGGGCGACCCTGGACGTTGGCAGGTCCTCGAAGACGCCTTCGCATACGAGGCTGATCACCTGCGCCTCAAAGGCCTGCGACATTGCCGTGTGGTCCTCGATGTAATAGGATGGCCATCCGCTTGCCGTAATGGGATTGCCGCCGCCGCCAAAGTGAATGCCCACGGGCAGGTCCGCAGCGGCCGCGGCACGAAAGATGGGCCGGAATTCACGACGGCCGTAGGGCGCGTACGAGCGCACGAGCAGCAGCACCTGCACAAAACGCCGGTCGGCGGCCGCGCGCTCGATCTCGGCGGCGGCGGCTTCGGCATCCTGAATGTTGACGACGATCGAGCCGCGCCACCGGCTGTCGGCATCCAGCCAGGCCTCACGAGTCCATTCATTGACGGCCCGCTGCAGCGCGTTTGCAAGATCGATATTCCGCACGGACGACACCGCGACGAGCGGGTTGAGGACCGCAAAATCAATGTCCCATGTGTCAAGCAGCTGTTCCCGGGCAAACCCGGCGTCCGAACCGGGCTTCCTGCCATTTGAAGGCCACGCGTCGCGCCGCGCCGCCTGCGCATAGAGCTTGGGGTAGATCGAAACCGACGGGATCGTGAACCCCGACTGCTTCACGTACGCCCGCCATCGCCTCGACAGGTAGGGCAGGAGTTCGTCAATGGAATCGGGATAATTGTGGACGTCCGCGTCTATAAGCGTGAAACCGGATTTCCGGCCGGCGGCGGCCAGTGCCTCGGATTCGGCAGTTGTCTCGATCATGGAATGAACCTTTCGACAAGCGAGCGATCACCGGACCGCCTCAATTCCCCAACGGCTCCCACACCCCGCCAAAGGTTTCTCTCAATCGCGCCATATCGTCGTCAGGTAGCGGCGGACCCAGAATGGCCTTCACGTTCGCTTCCAGGTGATCGATATTCGCCGTACCCGTCAGGACCGTGCCCATCGCCGGATGCGACGCCACGTATTTGTAGGCGGCCGACGGCAGCGAAGTCACGTGGCCCTTCACGAGCCAGCCCAGCGGATCGTCGTCCGGCACGGAATCCCGCTCGATCAGGCCCTTTTCCTTTGCATAGGCGATGCGTTCCGCCAGCACGTCCGGCCTGCTCAACGCCCGGCGTACCGCTACCATGCAGATCACACCCACGTTTTTTTCGCGGCACATCGGCAGGACGCGATGCTCCGCGGTTGGGCTTATCATATTGTATCCGACCATTGCCGTGTCGAAATGGTCGTCCGCAAGCGCCATTGGAAACATCTCGTGCCGGAAATCCTGGGAATACGTCTCCGATACGCCGAGAAAGCGGAATTTGCCCTGTTCCTGAAGCCGCGCCATTACAGGCAGAAAAATCTCGATCGTGCGTGCATAGTCTTCCGGTTTCACGCCGTGGAACTGCATAATGTCGATCACGTCCACCCGCAGCCGTTCGAGGCTCCGTTCCACGGTGACGACCACGTCTTCCGGCGTGGCGGTCCAGTCGTCGCGCGCCACCTGTACCTTTGTGGCCAGAACGTAGTCCTCCCTCGGCGCGCCCGCTAGCGCCCTGCCGAGAATGGCTTCGCTCTCCCCGTAACCTGCGGCGGTATCGAAGAAATTCACGCCCAGCGCCAGCGCCCTGCGCACCATCCGGCTGACGTCGGTCTCGGATACGCCGGAATTCTGTCCGAACTGGCTCGGTCCGCCCGTACCGATGCCCAGAACGGAGACTCGAAGACCGGTTCGCCCGAGCGTGCGGTAATTCATAGAGGTTTTTCCTGGAGTTCGCGTTTGTTGCGGCAATCGTCCCGCTCTGCCGGTTTGCCGCCAAAAGACATTGGCCACAGATGGCACAAGAACACAGACGGTCACACCCGTCCAGGTTCGTCTTTCCGAATCTTCCTGTACAGCAGTGACTATTTATCAAATATGGCGCCAACCGTCAAGCGCTTCGGCAAGCGGCGACTAACCTTGATTCCTCATTTTTCGAGGACGTTAATTCGAACATGTGTCAGTTAAAAAGGCGATTTAACTGCTGATTTCCAGGATACACCAGGACACTGTACGTGAACGGAAAAAATGTCCTTCATGACGACCATTTCGGCCCGTTTCGAAAGGTTTCGTCGTGGTGCCGCGTTGCGGCTTTTGCGCAATTGAGGCTAACTGACGTTCAGCCCGACGTCCTCGTTCCGAAGCGCCCTGGCCATGTCGTTCCGGCGGTCGAAATTGCGCTTGCGAATTCACCTCGCTTTCGAAATACTGTTGGGCCGATCATCGACGTCCGAAGGCGCGCTGGCGCTTGTTCAACGGAGAGGAACCAAACGACCGCCGCTGTCGCCAAATCGAAAAGGAGCCCAGGTGAATCTCTACACACAGCAACAGATCCAACTTGCCCGGCAACGCGCGGCGGATGACCCCGGCGCGAGCAAAGTCGCCGGGCGTATCCTTACCCAGGCGGATCCGTGGCTGGACCGCGATCGGGACACCATCCGCGAGCTGATGCCCGGCCCTGAAGTGCCGCGCAGCTGGACCATCAACTTCGTCAGCGGCTGCCCCGTCCACGGCAGCGGTCCGAATGGGTACGGTGGATATGCACAGGGCGGATGGATACACGATCCCTTCAAGGACAGATGGCGCGTCACCTGCGCCGTGGGCGGCGAATCCTATCCCAGCAATGATTTTGAGGCATTCTACCGGAGCGGCATGGAAGACCGCAGCCTGCTCACCGGCCCGTACGCCGACGACGGATGGGGCTGGCGGGGCGACGACGGTCCTTTCCGCCACTGGTTCATCGCCTACTGCTGCTGCAGCACGTGGAATGCGGTCGTTTCCGGCCTCACGGCCCTTTCACAGGCCTATCTGCTCACCGGGGACGGCCGGTACGCACACAAAGCGCTGGTCATTCTGGACCGTCTGGCCGAAATCTATCCGCACATGGACTACAGCAGCCAATCCATGTACGCCCTGGAATTCTCTCCCGGCTATACCGGAAAGATGAACGATCTCATTTCTGAATCCGGGACCGTTCGGCAACTCTGCCACGCGCTGGACGCCGTCCGCGACGCCATCCCCGGCGACCCCGTCTTCGGTTCAGACGCCGACGGATTCCGGCGGAAGATCGAATCGGGCGTCATCGGGGCAAGCCTCGACGGAATCTATCGGGGCCACGTCCGGAGCAACTACGGCGGGCACCAGGAAGCCCTGTTGATCGCCGCGCTCGCCTCGGGAGACCGGAATGAGATCGCCAGGGCCGTAGATTGGACGTTGAACAATACGGGGGAAGCAACGGAACTGAAGGAGATGCTCACCCATTTCGACGGGTACATCTTTCGCGACAAGGCCGCCCATGCGGAAGGGACCAACTTTGCCCTGGACAACCTGATCTTCCGGGAAGGCATGGGGTGGGAGAGTTCCCCCAGCTATAACAGCAGCTGGGTCACGCACCTCACGGTCATCGCCCGACTTCTGGAAGAGCAGGGCGTACGGATCTGGGACAGGCCCAAATTCAGGCGCATGTACCGCTGGTCCGAGGAAATGACGTGCCTGGACCGCTTCACCCCGTGCATCGGCGATGCCGGGACGACAACCGGGGGCCACGTTTCCCTCGGCGCCGAGACCCTGCGAACCGCGTACAGGGCTACGGGAGACGCCTTCATCGGCGAGCTTCTTCGGCGGCAGTCGAACGGATTCAACAGCTTCGAGTCGCTGCTGGAGGAAGCGGTGGAACCGCCGCCGCCGCACGCGGACGGCGCCGCCGAACTGAAGGAGATGGCCGCCGAAAGCCGGCTGATGGGCGGCTTCGGCCTGGCCCTGCTGCGATCGGGAAGAGGCCGCGAGCGTGCGGCCGTTGCGCTTTATTATGGAAGGGCGGCCACCGAGCACGCGCATTTCGACCGTCTCAACGTCGAACTCTTCGCGTACGGCCGGAAACTCATCCCCGACCTCGGCTACGGCGAACACGCCGCGGAGGGAGACCGTCCCGCGGTATGGACGAAGAACACGCTGGCGCACGCCACGGTCGTCGTGGACGGTCGCCGGCAGGATACGCAGGGTCCCGGCAGACTGGAGCAATTCGTGACGGCGCGAGGCCTGACCTGGGTGCAGGTTGACGCCCCTGAGACCTATCACCATACGTCTGAATACCGGCGGACGCTCGCGCTGGTCGAAATTGCAAAGGACGCCCGCTACGTCCTGGACTGCTTCCGCGTGGCGGGTGGAACGCGGCACGACTACAGCCTGCACGGGTTCGAAGGCGAGTTTTCCGCCAATGAAATCACGCTTACCCCGCCGCAGAAGCAGGGAACGCTTGCCGGCCGGGACGTGCCCTTCGGCGCCATCTACGACGACGACGGCCTCACCGATCCGTTGAGGAAGGGACGCTCGTATTACACGTACCGGGGGGGCGGCTATTCCTATCTGTACGACGCGCGGCGCGGGAATCCGACCGCGGCGTGGTCCTCAAGCTGGCGCGAGATGAAAAGCGGCATCGGCCTGAATAGCACCTTCCTGCCCTCGGACGAGGTCATTGTCGCCCACGGTGACCCCCCCAGGAAGCCAGGCAACCCGAAACAACTGACGTACGTGCTGCTCCGGAACGACTCTGAAGGCGCGGCCAGCCGCTTCGTGGCCGTACACGAACCCTTCAAGGACACAAGAAAGGTCCACGAAGTAGAGCAACTGGATGCCGGCGGCGAGGCACTCGCGCTGCGGGTCGGCCATCAATACGGCGAAGATACGATCCGTCACACCCTCGGTCCGTCGGGCAGCAGCCTCGGATTGGTTCGACACGATACTGAGGGGAGGCTGGTCTCCCTGCACCAGTCCGGCCAGGGAAGCATCAGCGCCGGCGGTCACGTCCTGTCCATTTCAGGTCCGCTATCGGGGCGGGTCGCGGAAGTCGATCCGGGGTCTTCCACCATTACCGTTGAACGCGATCGCGACAGCCTGGCCTTTCGCAAGGCGGCTCTCAAGGGTAACGTCGCCCGCATCGGAAACGCCCGCCGCCGGGCGGCGTACAACATCACTTCCGTGGAAGGAAGAGGCAGGCGCTATCGCATCCGGTTCAGCGCCGACAGTTTCCGGGTCGGGCGCTTCGTCATTACGGGTGTCAACCCGGATGGAACCGGCCTCTCAACGAAGACCAACCTGTATATGGCGGCGCAGGGGTACTACCGGGGCGCGTGGCTCACGGACCGGGACCACGAATTCTGGCTTCCCGTTGAGGACGTGGAACTCGCTCCGCACGCGCCCGGCGTCCGTCGGGATGCAGGCATCCGGCTGGTGGGCAGACACGACCTCACCGCCGGGTTCAGGATTGGCGACGTCGCCTATCTCTACGACGTCGGGCCGGGAGACACGGTAGAGGTCACGCCGTCAGCCACGGCTTTCCGCCAACAAGACGGGCGATTCCGGGTCCGGGCGAATTGCAGGGCGGTTCTGGCCGGTAACGCGAACTGACAATTCGCGCTACCGGTTTGATCCCGCGTTCCGGAGCGCATTGAAAAACCGCACGTCCGATCTGGCCAGATCGATCACCGTGTCCACCGGTTCCCCGCTGTATTCGCTGTGGAAGCTCAGGGGTCCGTCGAAGTTGACCGCGCTGAACGCGCGCAGCAAAGCCGGCCAGTCTCCGTATCCCTCGCCAAGCCGGACGACGCGTGTGCGCCAGGTTGTCCTGCCGTTCTGTACCTGCGGCTGGCGGATCAGGTCCTTCAGCGCCACCACCGACAGGTGCGACCGGACGATGTTCAACGCCAGTTCAATCGGCTCCCCGCAGATGGAAAGGTGCCCCGGATCGGCGAACACGCCGATTTGCCGTGGATCGAAGCCCTTGACCGCGTTCATGGCCGCGCAGGAGTTGAGCCCCATCGAGAGCCCGGAGTGGTTGTGCACCACGGTCTGGACCCCGTGTTTCTCCGACAGGCTCTGGAATCCTTCGAGGTGCCCGCGCACCGCGTCCAGTTCCTCCCAGTAATCCATCCCCGCCGACCAGTGCCAGTACCCCAGTTTGATATGACCCACGCCGGCTTCGCCGCAGGCCGCGTACAGACGGTCCGCGTAGTCCAGGTCCGGCCTGGTGAAGTCACCCGGCGTGGTGACCAGAGGGATGGACAGTCCTTCATCGGCAAACCGCCTGGCAGCGTCCGGCAGGGCCGTTTCGACGTTCTCCGGATGTACCGGATAACCCGGTCGGACGCAGAGGTCCGCGCCTTCCACGCCAACCGATTTCAACGCGGCGATTATGCCGGGCACGTCCAGGCCCTCCAGGTGTTTCGTGAACATGATGTATTTCATGTCAATCCTTTCCGCCGGTAATCGTGACATAACGCGAATTTGCAATTCGCGCTACCAAACGACGTCAAATCTGCGACTGATAGATTTGGTCCACCAGATCCATTGTCTTCACCGCATCCTCGAAACACGTCTCCGGCTGTTGCCCGTCTCTGACACATTCGATAAAATGGCGGTTGATGTCGTACGCGCCGTACGCGCGCCACGTGTCGTCCCCGCCGCCGAGGCGGAAAGGATCGAGCAATTCCACGGGTTCGTCCTTGTTGTCCGCGAACACCCGCCCGCCTTCTTCCGGATCCCCGAATACCGAAATGCCGGGGGAATGGATTTCCACGGAGAAGATACGTCGCCCCGTCATCCAGTTGGTGAGCAGCACGCCGGTCGCGCCCGAGCTGAACTTCACCAGCGCAAGGTATATGTTGGTATGTGTTGCGCCCTCCCGCCGGACGTCGCTGGCCACGGATTCCACCTCGCCGCCGCACAGATAGCGGAGCGTGTCCACAGCGTGAATGGCGTCGGACGTGAGGATATCGATCGCTCCCCTGTAATACGGCGCGCCGCCCACGGCATTCTTGTAGAACGTGGCCACGGCGCTGTGGACGGCCCCTCTTCTTTCGCAGCGTTCCTTCCCGTACCGGATAACGGGTGCGAACCGCCTCTGGAAGGTCACGCCGGTGAGTACGTCTTGCTTCTGTGCAATCAGCGCCATCTGCCGGGTCTGCTCGGTTGTCATCGCGGGGGGTTTTTCAATAAACAGATGGCAGCCCGCCTCCATCACCGTCGCCGCGATATCGTACAGGTGATGGGGCGGCATGATGGCGTAGACGGCATCCGGATTCTCCTTCTCGATCATCCGCCGGTAATCCGAATACTGCCCCGGAATGCCGAACCGCTCGGCCGCATTGGCCATCCTCTGTTCACTCAGCTCCGACATCGCAACCATGTCGACGCCTTCCAGTGCCTTGAGCGAGGGGTAATGCGCGCTGGTCGCGCGTCCTCCCGCCCCGATCATCGCCACGCGAACGGTCTTCTTGCTCCCGGTCTCCATTGTCTCTGCTTCCTTCCGTCGCTTCGCCATGCTCGCCTCCAGTGCAGCCCGTCAGGGCCCGGACACCGATCGGTTAACGATATACGGCCTGGATCAACGCCCGCATATACCCGACGGCAAACGCGCGCCCCGCCCAGAACGTGGAATCCGTATTCGGGAAACCGGGCGTATGGTCCATCATGAACGGTCCCTCGAAACCCACTTCCTTATAGGTCTGCATCGCCTCGTACATATCCTGGTCTCCCTCGTCCACGAAAACCTCCTGGAAACTCCTGGGACCGCCCCGGATATTCCGGAAATGCACGTACACGATCTTGTCGCGGCCCCCGATATCCCGGATGGCGTCGCACACGTTCACGCCCATCTCCGCGACGCAGCCCTGACAGAACAACATGGCGTTGCTGCGGCTGGGGACCATATCGAAGATGTGATGATACTGTTCGAGGGTGGACACGATCCTGGCGGCGCCGGCCAGGGGTTCCGGAATCGGGGGATCGTCGGGATGCAACGCCATTCGAACGCCGTTCTCTTCCGCCACCGGGATGACGCGTTCCAGGAAGTATTGGATATTCTCCAGGATCTTCTCCTCCGAGATGGCCTTGTCCGGATAGTACGGCGGGTCCTCCATCATCTTCTCGTAATCGAACGTACTGTATCTGGCGCCCCCTCTGCCCGGGGGTACGGATGCGGTTCGAAAATTCCCCGCCGGCTTGAAATTGTACCCCAGCGTGGGAACGCCGACCTCGCCCATGCTCCGCAACAGCTGGCACCAGGCCTCGATCTTCTCGTCGCGGTCATCCAGCGCGAGCGATATTTCGTCCCAACCCGTTGCCGCCAGGTTCGTCAACTTCAACCCGTGGGATTCGGCCAACGTCTTCACGTCCCGCCAGAGTTCCGTACGATCCGTGCCCTCACGCACATCGTGAGGTATGCTGTTCACCGTGAGGTAGTCCACGCCGATCGCTTTGAAGAAACTCAGCGTATCGTCGTTGATCTGGTCCCACGGAAGCTGTTCCTGGATGTACATTTGAATGTCCTCCCGTTTAAGTAACCGATAAACGCTACTCATAGACCGTTTGTATCAGCGCCCGGATATATCCTACCGCAAACGCGTGCCCGGCCCTGGATTTCTCGTCGCCGGGGATACCCGGCGTATGATCCATCATGAACGGCCCGTTGAACCCGACCTCCCTGTACACCTCCATCGCCCTGCGCATATCCACGTCGCCTTCATCCAGAAACACTTCCTGGAAGCTGGGAAGGGCCCCGCGCACGTTCCTGAAATGCACGAATACGATCTTGTTGCGAAGCCCCATCTCACGGATGGTCTCGTAGACGTCCACGCCCATTTCGGTCACGCAGCCCTGGCAGAACAACATCCCGTTGCCGTCACCCGGCGCGGCCGCGAAGATTCGCCGGTATTGTTCCAGCGTGGACACGATCTGCGCAACGCCGCCGAGCGGCTCCGGGATGGGCGGATCATCGGGGTGGAGCGCCATCCTCACCCCCGCCTCCTCCGCCACCGGTACGGCAACCTCCAGAAAACGCTTCATGTTCGCCCAGATCTCCGCCTCGTCTACAGGAGGATCGTGCGGATTTGGCCTGTTCTTTGAGAACGCCTCGTAATCGAACGTGCTGTATCGGGAGCCGCCCCGGCCCGGGGGCGTCGAGGCCGTACGGAAGTTGCCCATGGGTTTGAAGTTGTAGCCCAGCGCGGGTATGCCAACCTCGCCCAGACAGCGCAGCATGCGGCACCACGCCTCAAGCTTTTCGTCCCGGTCCGGAAGGCCGAACGCCAGTTCGTCCCATCCCGCCATGAAGACGCTGAACAGCGCCATTCCGTGGGCTTCCACCTTCTTCCTGGCCGCTTCGAAAAACGGGCGGCTGTCCCGGCCGTCGCGCAGGTCCATGGAGGGATCCAGCCTGTGCATCGCGCGAACGTCCAGGCAGATCATGTCCGCGCCGATCGCCCGCGAAAACCGCAGTGTGTCGTCATTGAAATCCGCCCACGATACGTGGTCCTGAATCGTCACGTTCGCGATCCTCCCGCCAGGAGCGGCGCGATGCCGAATATCCCGGGATCCGCCGCATCGGTTTCGCCCATGCACGTCTTTGCCACAATCTCCCCAATCACGGACGAGAATTTAAACCCATGTCCGGAACACGGCGAAGCGATCATCACCCGCTCGTTTTCGGGATGGCAATCCACAATCCATCTGGTATCCGGAAGATTGGTATACATGCACACGTGGCTTTCGACAACGGGCCCCGCCGCATCCGGAATGAACCGCTCCACGAGCGGACGAATCTGAGCCTCGTCGTCCGAGGACGTGTTCCGGTCGAGGGCGTCCGGGTCAACCCCGGCGCGCCCGCAATGCAATGCCGCCTTGAAACCCCGTCCGAAGTCCGGCTGACAGTAGAATGAAACGCCGTTCTCGCACACCCAGGTATTGTTCGGACATCGGTCGGACACGAACATCCCCGCGTTCCGCAATGGCCGAAAGAAAAACAGCGTCATCCGTTCGATTTCCACCGGAAGCGCCAGGCCCGCCACCAGCCGGGAGACCCAGGCGCCCGCTGAGACGACGAGCCTGCCGGCCGAGATCTCGCCCGACCGCGTTTTCACCCGCACCGCGCTTCCATCCGCGGTCCAGTCCAGCACCGGGCAGTCGAAATTCAGCTTTGCCCCGGCGGATTGCGCCAGCCTCAGATGCGCATCGATGCACGCCTCGGGAAACACGGCGCCCGCCCTGGGCTCGAAGATGCCCTCCCAGCCGTCTTCGACCCGGAACATCGGATAACGCCGCCGCACGTCTTCCGCCGAGACCCGTTCGACGGGAATATCGAACGCGCGCGCGCTTTCGAGGACGCCGAGTCGTTCGGCCCCGCCAGGCGGCCGCATGGAGAGATGGCCGTACGTTCGGACCAGTTCCGCGCCGCTTTCGTCTTCCAGCGTTTCCCAGAGCGCGTACGCGCGCCGGATCAGATTCACGTACCCGGGGCCGCTGGCGTAGGCCTCTCGGATCACCCGCGCGTGTCCGTGCGAGGATCCGCGGTCGTGCGGCGGATGGAACCGGTCATAGCCGGCGACCCGCATTCCGCGTTTCGCCAGATGATATACCGCGGCGCTGCCCATCGCGCCCAGGCCCGCCACAACAACGTCGAACGTCGCGACGCCTTTTCTCATAAGACGGATCATATAGCCCGGCATTGACAAAGTCAAGGGTAGATTGACAGGAAGCGGGACACCAACCCGACTTGCCATGGCGTGCTGAACGCATCTTTGTCGAGGAGCCGGTCCGAATGCGTGCGGTAAGAGAATTAAATGATGAGACGAAAGAATGAATGAGCCGTGGATGGAGCGTCAAGGAGGGTCGCCCCGGTGTCCTGAAGCCAGGTGAAATCTCACTGACAGAAGTATCACTTATATTTCTCTGATAGCGACGAACCCATGAGATTCCTTGTCTGATACAGTTTGAACATCCCAACAATCGCCCTCGTGTGACAGATGCAAGAGACTGTCGCACAATGCGACACAGCACAGTTCGCGTTGAACGGGATACATAGAGAAGTGCACATTTGCGGAGCATATGACATATATAAGGATTCTTTTTGATTTGCGCGGGAGGATTATTCGATATTATAATATTCTCTAATTGAACGGCAGTCAGGGATCGTGGATACAAATAAGATGAATAATTGATATTTGATGTCAATCTTGGATCACCGGATGTCCTGAGACATCCGCGCAATTGGCTTCATTTAAGGAAGGGATCGGCTGAGAAGTCACGTTTTGAATACGCATGATATGGTACCTCAGAAGGTCCTCATTCTAGCTGGCGAGCCCGACCTCAAATTGGCATTCGAGGAGTTCTTGAGTCAAGGTCCATTTGAAATATTCTTCGCGAAAACCGGGCTTGATGGACTCAAGAATACAAACAGCCGAAACCACGACATTGCAACTGTCGACATGCGGGTACAAAACGTGCAAGAAAAAACAGGACTGAACGTCTCGAGTACTGAAGGATTCAAGGCCAGGCTGTTCGTCGTCACTCCAGCCGCGCCGCTCGATCTGACAGAAGAACCGCTCGAATTTGAACTTGTGGGAAAATTGGATAACGCGAAACAGCACGAGGAAATACAGGAGACATCATGCACGTCTCCGAATTCACAGAGTCCTTGGAAGACATGGTTGGAGTCGTTTCTGGAGGCAAATTACAGCAACCCGGACCTGAGTTTCAATGACGCCATGCGTAAAATGCGATTCTCGCGGTCATACGGTTGCAGGCTGTTCAAGCAACATCTTGGAATGCCATTTCTGGAAAAACTGAGAGAGATCAGGATCGCTCGGGCTGAACGACTGATCACCGAAACGCAAATGTCTATGAAGGAAGTCGCGGCCGAATGTGGGTTCCGTTCGTCAAAACGCCTTTACGAAGCGTTCAGACGGATACATGGCGTTTCCCCGGTGGAATATCGAAAGCGAAATATTAGGAAAGCCTGAACAGGAAGTGACTGAGTTGAAATAACAGAGGTATGCTGAAGGTTCGGTTGGGCGAGGAGGAAACGGTTTCGCAGAAATTGTGTGTTGTCGGAATCCGAAAGGTTCGGGTCAATTTAGGTCAGATTTGACGGAGGCAATTGCAGAATGGATTTGTCCAATTCGGTCTTGAGAAGCTCCTCTTATGTCCCGATTATGTGGACTATGATTCTACTATGTGGCTGCTGGACAAACGGTTCAGCAAGTGCAAGTGAATTTCTAGAAGTGTCGGAAATCAATCTCGAGGCCGTGCCTAATCGAGGATCGATGAGAATTACTGATGTTGCGATGGGGCGCGGAGGAACTCTGTATATCTGCGATAAAGTGAGTGGTCAGGTCTTTCGCGTTTCCACACGAGCGAACAACGCCGCGGTGATCAGGCCCAAGGCGCTTGGAAAAGAACAATCCTGGCGCCCACGCGCGATTGCCGTCGACAAGGAAGAAATGTTGTACGTTGCAGAAGAAGCCAAGGTTTGGATATTCGATATCAAGGGTCAAGTAGTGGACAAATTCGTTACCGAAATTGCAAATCCGACATCAGTTGCCGCAACGCATGACGGGACCACTTATGTTGCGGGATTTAACGAAGGGTACGTTCTGTATCGTTATGATGTCGAGAGATCCGCAAAACTCCTACTCGGCCACAGTGACCGGGATGTGCGTGTGATAATCGGCAGTCTTTCAGGCGGCATGGTCCGTGCCTGGGAAGGTGGCGTCATATTCGGTGCAAATACGCCCTATGAGCTGGTCGCACTTGGGAACGAAGGTAACGTGACAAAAACTCGACTCCGACCGGAACTAAATCTTGGAACAAGAATCGAATTCGATAGATCGGCCAACACTGCTATGGTTCAGATCTCTTCATCAGGCAGTGCTCTCAGTATCGCAACTAACGATTCACTCGTCTATTACTGCTACTCACAAAGAGAATCAGGATTGTATACAGATATCTCTCGAGTATATGTAGACGTCTACGACAGACAATTGAAACCCATCAGTACAGATATCAACATCGACGGTGTCATAGTGGCGGCTGATAAAGACGGATATGTGTATTTCGCGAAGAAAAACCAAAGGGGCATGGATGGGCTCTATAGAGGAAAATTCAAGTACCGTTCGATTGAATAGTCGTACCTCATGTGCGATTGTGTTGCTTTCGTTGTTGTTATTCGGTACGCCAGAAGCGCAGGGTCGCCAAGTTAAGGTCTCAAGATCAGCCCTGGGGACGTCGGTAACCATAATCTTGAGTACCGACGTCATTGGAAAACAAGAGGTGATTTTCGACGCAGTCTATAATGAAATCGAAAGGCTTGAACGCCTATTGAGTAGCTACCGGTACGATAGTCAATTGTCACACCTGAACCGGAATGGGGCAATCTCTGGAAAGATACGGGAATTTAAGGAGGTTCTAATCGAATCCCGTCGATTTTCTCTTCTTTCAAATGGCGCATTCGACATCACCGTCAAACCTATTCTGGATCTCCTTTACAATTGCCACATGTACGAGCGTAGACGTCCGACATTCGAAGAATTAGAAAATGCCTTCAAGCTTGTTGGGTATCAAGGAATCAGGATCCATGATCAAGAGATCGTGTTGGAGAAGCCAGGAATGGGTGTCACCTTAGATGGAATCGCAAAAGGCTACATCATTGATAAGGCAATTGACGTTTTGTTACAGTTTGGGATTTCTCGGGCATTCGTAAACGCCGGTGGAGACGTTCGCGTAATTGGAGAGCGTGCCCGCAATGTACCCTGGAAAGTGGCTCTCCAAGATCCTCGTGGCGAAAGCGAACGCATCGCAATCGTACACCTCAACAATAAAGCAATTGCGACTTCGGGCGACTACACGCAGTACTTTTTCTCTGACCGAAAAGCTCATCACATTGTCGATCCCAGGACGGGGGTATCCGCTGGCGGATTGATGAGTGCGACGGTAGTCGCAGATCGAGCGATGGATGCGGACGCGCTGGCGACCTCGGTTATGGTGCTCGGGCAAGCACAAGGAGTTGAGTTAATTGAGCGCCTTCCCAATACAGAGGCACTTATCATTACAAAAAACAGAGAGATATTTACATCGTCTGGCTTTGAAAGGGTTGCACTTATTCCGTCAGCTCTCGGCGCTGTTGGGCAGGTTAAGTAATGGTTATCTCAAAATGAGGGTAACGTCGATACTTGCTGTACTGATTGGCACCCTTGCACTTGTCGCCGTAACCTTGATTGTTGTGTATCAGACTAACGGGACTTCAACAGAAGGGCTCCCTGCCCCACCTAAGAGAAAAGCGCTGGTTTCTCACATATCAGCTCTTCGCACCGAATGGAAAGACATTGAAATCAGAGTCTTCTTTGACGCGCGTCCTGAGCCCCGATCCGGTGTACTTGCAGTCTATTCGGTCTCTAATGGCGACAAGCCAGTTGGTAGACTTGCGATAGTCCGGCACGATATTGTCTGCTCGACATGCACGGATCTTCTCCTGGGTGTGCTTTTTGATCCTGCCAATTACAAGATTATGGAGATCCTGCCACTTGAGCCATGGCACCTGGAGGCAGGTCCATACGATCCCATGAAATTCCTGCGTCAGTTTTCAGGCAGATCACTCGAGAATCCAGGCCTGGGTATCGGGGATATTGACGGCGTTTCGGGAGCCACGTATTCCGTCCGTGCTACTCTGCTTCAGTTGCGTGAACTTGAAAAATGGATTCATTCGGGATCGAGAAAGCTGACAGAATGAGGCATTGAATCCAATGAGCCCGCTCGCCAAGGTCAACGAAGGAAACCTCAAAATGGCAATGACCCTCACCTGTGGCATACTTGCCGCTTTGTGTGTTTCCCTTGGGGTAAGGTTTTTCGGACATCCGCCTGGATTACGGGTCGACCCGCTCGATGGATTAGTCGGAAAAGAGGTTCCGCATTTTGAGATTAGTGGACTTGATTTCGGCAATGTATCACCTGATTCAATGAGGGGCGATACTTACGTCCTCTATTTTACGTCTACAGATTGCGACGCTTGCGATTCCGTTTACCCAATCCTGCAAAATGCCGATTCGAAGATTCCATTGTTGATTGTGGGAATCGGCTCGCGCGCTAATCTGGGAAAGGTAATAGAGGCTCACGGAATCACGGCAGTTGTGGGTTACGACAGCACCAGAGCATCACTCAGGTCGATGGGCATCTTCGGAGTCCCGAGCGCCCTGCTTGTTGATGAAGCGGGGGTCATTCTCAAGGCGACGACCGGACCGGGGAACATCTTCCGGATGTTTTCTTCGTTTAATGTTGACAACAAGTAGCCCTTTCGTCTTAAACGAGAAACCGAGGTCGCAAGGTACGAGCCGGTATGTCTTTTGGCTTGGCGCAAATGTGTTGCCCATTATTGGATGACATTCTTTTTGCGGTCCAAGTAAAGATAGGCGGATCAATGGATTACACTACTCTGAAGCTGAAATTGTCGAATCTCTCTTCGGTTCGATTCCACGCCTTGGGGATTGGCCTGGGAATGGTTGCGGTGATCGTACTTGGCGCCATTGGAGTGCCTCAGTCTTCAATTATTCAGCCTTTGTATAATGAACAGCTGCCTTGGAGAGCTGAAGCGCCCAATATTACGTTCCATACTGGATCCGGCGATTCAGTTGAACTTAATGAACTACGCGGCAGTAATCTTGGACTCGTCTTTATGTCGCCGACTTGCCAATACTCCCAGGACTTGAAGCGTGAATTGATTGAGACAAAAATAGAACTGCCCGTTGATCAACTCTTTTTTGTAAGTCGTGGGACGACAGCCGAGAACGACAATTCGCCAGAGGCTGATGAGATGGAAGCCCGATTCACATCCCGCTTCTCAGTCGTGCAGGATACGACAGGAGAGATATTTCGCGCTTACAAAATAAATGGCGTTCCAAGCGCGTATTGGATATCTGAAGCGGGGGTTATTGTGGATTTCGCGGTCGGATTTGGACCAGCGCTCGAGCTTGTAAATCGTCTCGCAAATTTGCGGTGAATTTTAAGGGGTTAAGTCTTGGGCATATTGAACGATGGAATCTTCTGGGTGGAATGGCTCATGCTGTCGGCAGTATTTGGGGGCGGTCTATATATCTGCTTATCAGACGTTTATGCCCGAACGGTACCGAACGTGTGGACAGTCGGCTTGATGGGAGTCGGCCTTACTGGTCAGGGGATCATGTTGATCAGCGGTATCACCACAGCCAATCAGGTGGTCGGCGTGATCGCCAGCAGCCTTACCATTAGCGCAGGAATGACAATTGCGCGGGTCTGGGGACCGGGTGACGGCAAGCTCTTTTTGGGGACCGCTTTAGCGCTGCCCCCTACACTCTGTCCAAGCTATAGTGCGCTTTCGCTTCATACGGCCAGTTCAGCTCTGGTCATTAATACGATTGTATGTTTTTTCCTGTATGGTTTGAGTTCGATGTTTTTCGCACGAACCAACGACGGGATTCTGGCTAAGGGATTGAAAAGTACCGATCTCTACTTACGATCCGCCGCTAAATATCTCGGTCTCCTTGGAATCATCCTTGGAATGACCGTTCTGGTGTTGAGACGTCCCATCAGTTATCTGGAGGCTATTGCTGTTTTGGTCATTGGATACCGTTTGATTGATTTTGTCCTGCAACCCCGTCACTGGTCACTGATCGTCTGGACAGGTTGTGTTGTCGTCATCTACTTGAGTTTGACGACCGACGGAATCTTGACCTATCTGGGCGTGGGGTCGATCGTTTGGGTTATGGAATTAGTGTATATCCAAATACGTCACATGTACGGTACGACCTTCACCCATTCAGTGCCAATTTCATCTCTTCAGCCGGGGAATGTCCCAAGCCAATCCGTATTTCTCGAATCAGAGGAGCAGGAAAACTGTCGCGATGATAGAAATGAAGTCGCGCGAATGCTCTTGAAGGGAGGGCGACCGCTCACAAGACAAGCCTTGAATCGTCTAAATCAACTCACTTGCGAGGGTGTGTTGCCCAGGGATCGGCAGATTGCTTTGGACCGTACCATCCCGTTTGTTCCATTCATTACGGCAGGGGCAGTGCTGACTGCCCTGGTAGCGGACAATATTGGCAGTGCAATAACCCGACTGGTTGTACAAATCATGAGCGGCGGGATTGCTACACGCCTATAGAAGGGAGGTGATGCTATAAGAATCGTCCTGGCGAGATCAATTGAGTTAACAACAACAGTTAACAAAGGAGGATCAAATGTCGTGATTTCGATCGCCCCGCGTTTGGACCGTTCCGTAAGCAATAAAAAACAACCTCTGTGGATCTGATTGGGCTTATGCAAACTGCGCCAGTAAGATCCACTTTGGTCCAGCTGAAGCGGATATGGAGATTAATTCTCTGGCATTAAACCTCCAACAAAAAGGAGCGATTGGATGTCTGCCATTAAGTCTTTTCTGAGAGACGAAAGGGGCTCTGCGTCACCAAGACGGGGATTGGCCTGGACTTGGTGCATTTGTGCACTCTTAGCTGTTGTCACATTGTTTGGGACTTATGTCCAGCCGGCGTACGCGCACGACCATGTTTGCGTAGTCAAGTGTTGCGGTTGGACGATCAGAATTGAATGCTGGGGCGCGGATTGTCTCGGCGCCTGGTGTATATCCAATAATCCGTGTACAATTTGGTGGAACGGATGTGGCGAAAAGCCGCCTGAGGCTGATGGCCCATAGTCTCAGGGTGTTGCTTCGAATTTAAACCATCCACCAATGGCAAAACGCAAACTCAACCACAGTCTTGGGGCTTTCGTTTCTTCGAAGGCCCCGACATTATTATGTGTTCACGAGTTTGCCTCCGAAAGAAGGGAAAGTTTAACCCATCGTCAACCTATTGCCACGTTCCACGGGCTTGCGCTTGACACGCAAGCCTTATACCTTATACAGAACGAAAGTGGCGCAAAACCGCTATGCAAACCGGCCCTGACTGACGACGATGTTACCCAATTACATTACTTTGGCATTCAGAAGTTTTCTCAAGCACAAGCTAGTTTCATTGGCCAATATCGGTGGTTTTTCGATTTCTCTGGCCTTTGCACTACTTGCAGTCCTATTCGCGCATAGCGAATGGACCTACGATCTCTTCCATCTTAATGTGGATCGTATTTACCGAGTTTGCGTTCGATCGGGGGATCAATTGATGAGCAGTACACCATTGCCACTCGGGCCCACCATCGCCAATGAATTTCAGGATGCAACGGTTGTAAGGGTTTACCGAGACAGGGCTTCTATCGCTCATGCGGAAAAATCGATGAGAGTTCGCATGAGTTATGTCGATCCCTCATTTCTCCAGGCGTTTTCTTTTCCGATGTTGATGGGAGATCCATCAACGGCACTTAGTGCAACGCGTTCTATAGTGATTACGGAAAACGTTGCGACAAGGCTATTTGCAGACGCAAACCCGGTGGGCAAGGTCTTGACCTTAAATGAAAAGGAGGTCTATACAGTTACCGGCATCGTGTCAAGACTTCCAGACAATTCCAGTATAGTATTCGATTGTTTGCTGCCCTGCGATGCTGCAGGTAGGTTCCTAAATTCATGGGAATTTCTGGTCGCCACGACATTTGTGCTCTTGCCCGATTATTTGGAGCCTCGTAGTGTCTCGGAAAGACTGACCAAAATCGTCCATAGAAAGTTGGGGCAGGAAAAAATCAGTACGATAAGCCTGTTGCTGCAGCCTTTCAAAGAAATGCATAACGACAGACACACTCTCGGAGTCGAACGCTCGACTGATCCTGCGTACATCTACATATTTTTCGGAATCGTGGTCACTGTGATTACGATCTCGAGCGTCAACTATTCGGCAATGGCCATCGGTCGTGCGTTCTTGCGCACAAAGGAGGCTGGCGTTCGTCGACTCTTCGGCGCGCAAAGACATCAGCTTGTCAATCTATACCTCGTTGAGTCTGTCTTGTTGGCGCTTATGGCATTGATCATCGCGCTCGGATTGATGGCCGCGACCTTACCGAGCTTTAACGCCCTTGTCGGGAGAAAAATCAGCCTATTTGGACATTTAAACGTCTCGACATCACTCTATGTGCTTCTTCTCACGGTGGCCATAGGCGTGGTTGCAGGCATTTATCCTGCCCTGGCATTGTCTCGTCTACAACCGATTGAGGTCCTTTGTGCTCGACCTAAGAGCGTGAATCTCGGCTTTCTGATGAGATTGTTGCTTGTTCTTCAGTTTGCTATGTCAATGGTTTTAATAATGGGCACCGTTGCAATGGTCGCACAACTGAATCTGCTTATTAACAAGAATCCGGGATTCCGAACGGACGGCGTAATTGAAGTCGGAATCGGGCGGCTTTTGGAAACTTCGCCAGCCCTGGTCGATGTCTATGAGAGGAATTTAGCATTATATCCCAACATAGCTGGCGTTGCGAGGGGTTCCCATCCACTTAGCAATAGGCAGACAATCGCCGGCTTTGTTGAAGCTGAGGGCAGAAAGGTTGAACATGTGGAGAATATCGCGGTGAATTTTGGCTTTTTGAACACACTCGGGTTTAAAATGTTAGAGGGAAGGGACTTTTCCAGTTTGTATTCCACCGACCGCAACGGCGTAATTATCAATCAAGCCCTCATGAGGCAGTTTGGATGGCGAAGTGCAAAAGACAAAGTTGTCGATTGGAACGGTGGTCACGACGCGCCGATTATCGGCGTGGTAAGAGATTTTCACTTCAGATCCTTTCACCG
Organism: Candidatus Latescibacterota bacterium; assembly: GCA_965116875.1. GTDB lineage: Bacteria > Latescibacterota > UBA2968 > UBA2968 > JAAXHE01. The sequence goes on along the minus strand of OZ220733.1, from coordinate 3,543,817 downwards.
TCAGGTTGCGCCTGCTGTCATTTTCATCGAACCTGAGATTTGTCGCAAGTTGTTTGTTATATCGATTTCCGAGGAGGATTGGCACACACTCGGTATCCTGCGGAAGGAATGGCACAAGATAGCACCGTCTCAACCCTTTCGGGCCAGGTTTCTTGAAGATGACCTGAAGAACCAATATAAGGACGAAAATAAATGGTTGCTTGCCGTGCAATTCTCGGCAATTCTTGCGTTGGGCTTAGCTTGCCTCGGTTCATTTGGGTTAACCTCTTTTACAGTAGCCCAAAGAACAAAGGAGGTCGGAATCCGAAAGGTCTTCGGCACATCTGTACCGCGTCTGATGACGCTCCTTTCCTTTGACTTCATAAAGATCGTTATCTTGGCCACCATAATTGCAGGGCCCATCGCGTACTTTTTATTCAAAGAGTGGCTTCAGAATTTCGTCTATCGAATTGACCTGAACGTACCCATCATCGCGGGGGCCGTGCTGACGTTCGCTTTCGTAATGCTTACGGTCAGCTGCAAGACTTACAAGGCCGCAACGGCGAATCCGGCGGATACGCTCAGACATGAATGATCGAATTTGACCGAAGATAGGAAAACGTGATATTGTCTGAATCTGCGAATGGTAGAGAGCGCGTCCTTTGGAGGTATCCGACACGGAAATTTACATCTGACGTCGCCTGCCTCTTCGACGGGGCTCATGGCAGCGCCTTCGAGACTTCGAAAAGCTCAGGACAATTCTCAGGGACCGCAGGCTTGCTTCGACAAGTCACTTGGCAAGCTCAGTGCAAGCAGCACAAGCAAGGCGAGCGTACAGGGGACCGGACCGGCTTCTGGATGGCTGACCTGCGAACGCAGACAGGGCTGAACACAGCAAAGCCTCATAGACCATAAGTATTGAATTACCTCATCGATTCTACGTAACGCCATGAACTTCCAATTCGTTTGGACTACCCCGCCTTGCTGGTCTCGACTATCCCCGACGGTTCAGAACTTTGCGTGTGATCCGCCGATCACACGATCCGACCCGCCCAACCGCATACGCGTGTTTACCTGGCGATACTGATACGTCTCGAACCTCAAGTTCGCCGGGTGCACCCCTCACGCCTGTCGGGGAGACACTCAAAAGGTAGAGACGTGGACGGAGCGTCCGAGACTTCAATCGCATCCCAAGTGGCCTGACTAGGGCAATCTTCAACCGGCCTGAATAAGGCGGTCCTACAGTGGCCTGATTAAGGCGATCCTGCAGTGGCCGCATCAGGCCGATCCCGTAATGACCGCATCTAGGCGGTCATTAACCGTTTTCAGGAGGAATGGGTAATGGACGATTTCGTGGATTTGGGATTGGAGGAGCAGATTCTATACCTTAACGCAAGGATTGAGGTCATAAGCACCGTTCTCGAGGTTATCTGTATGGATCGAGTATTGAACGATGCATCTGAAGATTCCGTGAGAATTGCTCGAAAACTCAAGGAAGATCTGCTTGCTGTTGTTGCAGATCGACCTGATGGTCGGTTTATCGAGCTGTGTAAGGAGTTTTCGACGAGATATATGAATGACATAATAACTCGTGCGAAATCTCTTTAACCTCAATCCGAAAAAAGGCACTTACCACAAAAAGCCTGCCTGCGCCTGCCTGTGCGCCTGCCTGCCGCGCCCGCGGCGCAGGCAGGGAAAACCTGCACGCAGACAGGCCAAGTGCAGCGCGGCAGGCAGGCACAAAAGGCACAGAAGGTATCAGCACATAGGCAGGGCATCGAGGTCGTACAAGTGGATGGAATTTCCGTTCACGTCCAGTGACTTCAAGTATCCGGCAACTTTGACATCAATTTGCCTTTGTTCTTCTGTATATATTCGACATTCAGGTCCCAGGATAATTTCGAATCAAGGTTAACAACGAGCCCCTGGACAGATAGAGTCCAGGGGCTAATTGGTCCATTATTGTAAGGATTCTTTCCCTCCTTAATCTCGGTCTTCAGCGGCGGCGCACAGGCTCATTCACTCGAACCTCCGGATTGCCATCCTGTATCCCTCCTGACTTGTGCGAAAAGTTATCTACTGTGCCGTCAGAAGGTACAAAACGATGAACGGAATGCCCGAGACCCCTTTTTCGGTTACCTCACGTGGCGCCATTACGGCGATCTTCACGTGGCGCCATTATCGCGATCCTCAAATGGCTCCATGCGCCCGATCACTTACACGTCGAAACGTCGACGGCAGGTCCGAAACCTCAACCGCATCCCAGGTGGCCTGATAAGGCCGATCCTGCAATGGCCGTATATGAGCGATCATTAATATGAGCCTAAGCGTTTTCGTGGAACGGCATATTGAGTGGCTTGAAAGGTTTCGAATACCCGGGTTTATACTTGTAATCACCGGTTATCTCTTCGTTCTAAAACTCCTTGTAGCTATGGTTGTTGCGGTTTTCTGGTATGGCTTTATAGAAAATATCGGAGGCGCAGTAGAAGGCGATGCCACTGATGGAATGAAAGATGGTTATCTGGAGACATTTGTAACCGTGGCTATTGCTGCGCCTCTAATTGAGACATTTGTTGGCCAATGGCTCCCAATTCGACTGGTAACGCTTGTCACCAACAGAATTCCCCTGATGGTCTATCTGTCACTTTGCGTTTTTGCTGGAATGCATATTCTGCCTCCGCCTTCAAGCATGACGGATTGGGTCGTTGGTATCTCATGTGGTTTCGTTTTTGCCCTTTCTTTAGTCCATTGGAAACGGGTAAGTTATTGGAGGGCCTATTGGGTCACTGCCATTGCCCACGGTTTCCACAATGCCTTGGTTTTCGGCATGAAACTCCTTTAGTCGGTTAGACTTCAGGGGCAGTCCTTCAATACCACCTGGTTCTCAGGATCAAGCTCCTTGAGCAACCCCTACTCGCTCAAAGGTCCTGTTTGTGGTCAGCAAATCCGGCGAAAGACGCATCCAGAGATACTGCGATTTCACGTTCTCACAGTGCTGCACGCGGTAAAATTACCTCATTCGATTCCCCAGGGCGATTGGAGTCCAGGGGAATCCTGGAGAGAACCTGATATGATAGACTTTATAGTCATTATTGTGATTATTGTCCTGGTTTTTCTTACGATACCGCCGATCACCTGGTGGTTCTACAGAAAACACCCGGCTTATCCGGACCAACGGTATCGGACATTCTGGCCTCGATTATGGGCGAGTATTACTGATGCTTTGGTGCTAAGTGTGTTGATCTATATTCCACAAAATTTCGCGACATTTTATCCTGCAGTTTGGGACACGGCGTTGTGGCTGGCTGTGATAGTTATCGTTTGGGGTTATCCTGTAATATCGTGGGTCTACTCAGTTTATTTGCATGGTCGTTTCGGTCAAACCGTGGGGAAGATGTTTACACGTGTGCGTGTTGTTAATGCTTTAACCGAGGAACCGATTACCTTTCGGCACGCCTTGCTTCGAGATTGTGTACCAATATTGCTTAGCATTCCACTGCTTATTTATAATTCTTATTTATTGCTAATTGAATCTCCGGTTCGCGGATCGTCTGCATTAAATGAACTTGCAAATTGGACGCTATATATTCGTGGGATCTGGTGGTTCGTTGAGATCATCACCATGCTTACCAATGATAGGAGACGAGCGGTGCATGATTTTATCGCAGGAACAGTTGTGGTCAGGACGAATATTGACGAGGGGGAAGAAGATTAGGCAAGCCCAGGTGCGGCCGTGGGCAATTGGGAGTTCGCGTGCCGTATTCTTTTTTCAGTTGTCTCTGTTAACACGTCTTTGGTACGGGCGATAGAACGAATGGCCGATGAATTGGTAATAGAGGAATCCTGACTTATGGATCTGCTTCTCCGGCTTGTGATTGATGGTATATCCATTTTGTTTAAAAGGCACTTACCGAAAGCCCTTCATCGGTTGCGCGTGATGGCCTGGGTTTTCTTGTTTCTGGGTGTGGTTTGTTTTGCTTTGACTCTTTCTACGTCGTTGGTGACGATTCGACAGATATTAAAATTCGCAGTCGTAGGAATTCTCGTGATATTTATGAGTGCGCTGGTGGCACTTAACTTGTGGTCGAAGTATTTGGAAGAATAGTGATATTCGGGACCGGTGTTATTCGAAACAAGCCCAGGGGCGCAACTGGGCGTTATTCGGCTCGCAATTGCCATGTCATTCTGAGCGGAGTCGAAGAGTCCTTATCAACACGTGGTCATTGAGCTTGTCGAAATGCCCGTATTGCGGCGCCCCCTGGCCATCTATCGTGAGCCTCGGGGCCAAACCGGAGACCGGGCAGACAGGAATGTCCGCCCCACCTTCAAACCAGATTCTGCTCGTCAGGTTACACGAATGAGGGAACTTATGAGATCCTCCGATGCCGCAGTAGATCCTTCGTCGGCCCGGGTGCCCCTTCGACCCTTCGACAATCCTTCGGCAGGCTTGCTTCGACAGGCTCAGTGCAAGTCCTCTGAATAACAGCGGGAAGCCACGTGCATGACGATCGTAAAACACGCCATTCTGAGCGCGCTGGCCTCCTCAAGATGACATGTTCTGCGAAGGTAGAACCGTCGCCGGAAAGTTTGAGACCCGTTTCCGCTTACCTCAGGTGGCGCCATTACGCCGATCTTCACGTGGCTCCATATGGGCGATCATTGACACGTCGAAACGTCGGCGGAAGGTCCGAAACCTTAACCGCATCTCAGGTGGCCTGATCAGGCCGATCATGCAAAGGTCGCATTTTGGTGATTATAAAAAGAAGATGAGAACGAAGGGGAACTCCCTGATAAAATGCCATATGACCCCTGATTCCTTGGCTATTGAATTCAAATACCCAAAGCGAATCGCCCTGGGCTGTGTGCCAGGGCGATTGATTATTTCCGATGGATAATCTGGTTAATCAACAAAAAGATCAGTCAAACCCTCGAATGCGGTCAGAAATCCATGATACCATGTCAAAATCGGGAGTGATACGAGCCCAATTATTGCCAATATTAACTCGATAGTCTTCCTGAATCGAGATAGTCCTAACTTGCTGATTATACTCACCCATCTAAACGACAGTCCTATAGAGAGTCCGATTATACAACCAAGTAGAATAGACGTATACTTCAATCTTGGTTCCCCCCTCCGAAAACGTGGACTACAAACCTCGTGTAGGGAATTAGCCCTCGGTCATGTGATGTAGCGTGTGGCGACGAGATTAGATCCCGGCGTTCGCGTGCATTTACTTGAATCTAATTGACGGCCCCCACTCCTGGCCAGCCACACCCAGGGCACTGGCGAGACAAAGTACGAATAAACAGTACTTCGCTATTTTCGATTCAATTCCGCTTACGATTACCAAACCGAACCCCATTAGTGCATATTTCCAGAGATCAAATACCGAGATTAAGGACAGAAAATCAAAGAAAAGAACTCCATCTAAAGATTCGGGCACCAATGACCCCAGGCGGATCTGGACTCGAGTCAACCTGGCATCCATGGCAAGTGGTATTGTAACCACCGCCTCGAGGACTTGAATGAGAAAGCTACAACTTGTCACTGCCAAGACCATTTTGTAAGTAACGTTGCTTCGAAATATAACACGAATTATTACCCAATAAATGACAGCCACAAGAAAAATACCAATTGCTCCAGCAATCGATGTGGTATAGGCAGAATTCAAACCCGTCAAACGGGCATTGTCAAGATACAAGGACCAGTTCTTCCTGTCGATGCTTTCAATATGCTGAAGTTGATCAGATACTGATTTTTCTAAAGCATTTGGAAACAACAAAGATCCTTGAATAAAAACGACGATAGTCACTATAAGTATTGGGACCCACCAATCCTCTTGTCGGGTTTCCGCGCGGAGTGCTGTAAATACTCTCCCTGGCGTAATGAAGACACCCACCAATCTTTTCGTTATCTTCGTCCACATTCATTCTCACGACAACCGTCCCCGCGATAAAGTCGTGTACGGCCCGTCGCTTTTCATTCGTGAGCATCGTGACAATCTCGGCGAACCACCAGAGTCCTGCGATAAAATCTGTCCAATCGACAATATTGGCCAGCGCAGAATAATCTGAACTTGCCTGAAGTATATTGTATCCTGACCCGGTTAACAGACGATAGAGCGAGTAGATTTTTAACGGGAACAGAATCAGAATAGGGACACTGTCTCGAAGGAATGCTTTCTTGTAAGTGATGGGTTCTTCAGTAACAGCATCAACAACCTTGACCCGTGTGGTCATTTTCCCAACTGTCCGCCCCCATCGACCATGCATATAAATCGAATAGAACCACAAATATGCGTGATTTATCAGAGAGACAACGATCAACATCCAACGCGCCTCTTCCCACAATGCACCTGCAACTTCCGGGTGAAATAGAATCCCAAAGACAATGGCGAATGGAAATAGCACCACACAATCAATCCAACTCGCCCACAGTCGGGGCCAGAAAGTTCGATACCGATCTTCAAGGGGAGCTATATAGCGTCTATAGACCCACCAGACAATCGGCGGAACGACCAAGAAAGCCAGGACGATAATCACAAAACCGATCGTTATCAACCAGAGTATTATTCTCCAGGACTCCATCATTCACCGCCTTTTATCCTTGATTCGAAAAAAAGGGCAACGCCAAAACTTACCACAGAAAGCACAAAAGGCACAGAAGGAATCAGCGCAAGAGCGCGGCATCGAGGTCGTACAAATGGATGAAATTCCCGTTCACGTCCAGTGACCTCAAGTATCCGGGATCTTTGACATCAATTCGCCTCTGTTCTTCTGTATATATTCGACATTCAGGACCCCGGATAATTGCGAATCAAGGTTAACCACGATTCGTCATTTTTGCGGGACGTTAATTCGAATATTGCCGAGTGGATGCCACCTCCACTCACCATCCGGTCTTCCGTGTCCAATTTTAAACCGGTGCTTTTGTCAAAGACAAAACCGGCGGTGTTGAAATGACCTCTCGTTAGTTGAAGAGGAATCTTAATTCATGGATTATCTTCTCCACCTTGTATTTGATGGAATTTCCATTCTCTTTAGAAGAAACTTACCGAAAGCCCTTCATCGGTTGCGCGTGATGGCCTGGGTGTTCTTATTCCTGGGTGTGGTGTGTTTTGCTTTGACTTTTCCTCCGTCACTGTTGACGATACGACAGATATTGAAATCCGCAGTCGTAGGTATTCTTGTGATATTTATGACTGCGCTGGTGGCACTGAACTTGTGGTCGAAGTATTTGGAAGAATAGTGATTGGGCCGGCAGATGGGATCGTATGTTCACTTCCATCTATCTGGTTGCGGCTGAACACTGCAAGGCCGTGAATGACCATCACTGCTGTTGAGGAACCGTGGGATTCTCTGAGAAGACGATCGTAAATTGGCTCCAATTCGCGAACTTGTACGGGTGTAGCCCGGATAACGAAAACCAGGTTGCCATTCGTTTGTGTTTGTTGCGACGCATGTCATTCTGAGCGGAGTCGAAGCATCGTTCGCCGCTGCCGTCCCGCGGTGGAGGCGGACGTGCTGCCTCTCAGGGACCGCCACGTGCAATTCGCGCAGAGACGATACGATGCTGCAGTAGATCCTTCGTCGGCCTGGGTGCCGGCCCAAGATGATAGTCTGGTGTCCAGTGAAACCGATGCACTTCGCGGACGTTGCACCCAGGCCTCCTCTGGATGACAGTGGGGAGCATCGTGCTTGCCGATCGGTCAGCATGTCATTCAGAGCGGAGCGAAGATCTAACAGATACATTTCGCCGATGGTTTTTTTGCAAGTCGTGTCATTCAGAGCGCAGCGAAGAATCTCCCGTCTTCTCGATTGTACGTGTAGTTCATCGTCTTTGTAGATGAACTTGTGCGCGGACGCTTCGTCATTTTGGCGGCTTCGTCAAACTTTATCCATGGCGACAGAATGCTATGACGAGGGCAGACAGGAATGTCCGCCCCACCCTCACACGAGCATCGCCAGGATGACAGTTTGTACCGACACCTGACCGACAGATTTCGCCAGCAATTACTGCAAAGTATGTCAATCTGAGTGGAGTCGAATCAGGAGCGGTATTGTGCTGCATTTGTTGGCGGATCGAATGCCTGACGCTTTGTAATCATCCCATGCCGCAGTAGATCCTTCGTCGGCCTGGGGCTTTCTCTACATGACATTCTGGTCTCACGTGTAACGGATGTGTTTCCTGGACGTTGCACCCAAGCCTCCTCTGGATGACAGCGGGAAGCGTTGTGCCTGGCAATAGGCCAGCATGTCATTCTGAGCGGGGTAAAGAGCGCATATCGACGCCTGGTCAGAAGTTCGGGCAGTCCAAAACTCCCATGAACCAATACTTCGTCTACATTATGACAAATCGAACTGGAACCCTCTATATTGGCGTCACGAATGATCTCAGACGACGGGTCTATGAGCACAAACACAAGCACTTTGCAGGATTCACACGCAAATACGGTTTGAATCGACTGTTATACTTTGAACAGACATCCGATATTCACGTAGCGATTTCGCGGGAAATGCAACTGAAGGGTTGGAGCCGCCAGAAAAAGCTCAATCTGATCAGTTGTACCAATCCGGCCATGGGAGACTTGTCCAAGGATTGGTGAACGACTTTAGATGTTGACGCGACGATTCACGAGAATTTCTACCGTGTGGTTTTGCACACGACGTTCGGTCACAATGCCATTTGACGCCGTCAATGCAGAAGGCGGACGTGCCGCCTCTCAGGTATCGAAACGTGAAAATCGCTCGGGGATGATCCCATGCCGCAGTCGATCCTTCGTCGGCCTGCCCTACTGCTCTCGCCTATCCACCCAGACGATCCAGGACGTTGCGGGTGATTCGCGCCACGGGGCCGTCATTCCTGTACAGTCCGTGCGACCATTCCATGGTTGCCGCCGTGAAGACCGTCCCCTCGAACTCCGTCTCGTTCACGGCAATGGTGGCGTAGAACCGGTTGTAGTGAATGCCGAGGTCCGCGTTGAATCCGTGGTCTTCCGCGTCACCGATCGCGATGATCCGGTAATGCGGGCTGATGCCGTCGCTGCCCGTGAAGTATGGCTTGCCGTCTCTGAACTCGACGTCGCCGCCGTCGCATTCCACGCCCACGATCGAGTCCTCGCGTCCGAATTCGTCCCCTTCCGCCAACCCGGTCCCCTCGAACGCCCAGTGTTCCGGGCGGCTCACGCGGAAGAACCCGTACTCTTCGGTTGTCGGCGCAATGAACACACCGGGCGTAGCCGTCTTCGCGTGGACGGCGGCCGAATATGAGACCCCGATGGTGCGCTGGCGAAGGTTGTCGATTCCGCGCAGCAGGGACGTGTGCGGGTCCTCCGGGGTGCCCAGCGGATGCTTCTTGTACCGGGTCTTGGCGCAATAGAGCTGACGTCCGTTGTGCCGAGTCTCCACCAGGTGCGAGAACGAGTTCCCCGCCAGCACGATCAGGTTCCCGCCGCGGGCGACGAAGCGCTGAAGCTGTTCACACTCTTCGCGGCTGGTATACTCTCCATGGCCGATCCTGAGATGTGCGGGGTAGCTGTCGAGAATGTCCGGTTCCCGGTCGTGGTCCGCGTTGACGCAGTAGTCCACGGAATAACCTTCGGCGTCCAGCCACGAAGTGATGAACTGGTCCCACGCGTAGAATCCGCCCATCATGTCCGGCTGTAGAGGCCGCTCGAACGTCACCAGGTCGCTGTGGGTCCGATCGGTGGACAGGTAGTGAAAGAGGCTTTTTCCTCCCACCGGGTTGTAGGCGGCGTAGGTATTGGTCTCTATCGTGAGAAGGACAGGCGCGGCGGGAACCCGCGGGCGAACGACGAACAGGATCTCCCGGATCCCCTGCGCGGTGGGAAAACTCGCGATGTAGACACCGCTCTTCCAGTCATCAGGCACCCGGAATCCCACCGTCGCGGGCCAGTCGAATCCGTCGCGGTATCCGAACTCGGGGATCCGTGGAAGCGCGCCGCGCAGATTTCGTATCTCTTTTACGAGACGCCGTCCGGCCCCTTCGTGATATACGAACACGTCATAGTACGATCTGGAATTCGAGATATGAAATGTGATTTCGTCCCCCTGGAAAACGCTCATGGGACTGGCGTACCCGCCCTCCCTGAGCTTCCAGTACCGGGTCGCGTCCTGTTCGTAGTGGGCGAAAATATGCTCGCGTTTCACTTTGTCTCTCCTGTGGCTGTGGATCAGGGGTCCCGGCGCGTTTCATGAAAGGCGGCACGACTGCCGAAACAACCTCTTGGGAAAGAGGACTCGCCTTCGTATAATACTTGGAAGGCGCCCGGCGTATTTTAGGGGTCAACGGACTGTTATGGAAGTAAACCTCAAACAGGGAGATTGTCGATGACACCGATCAGGATCGGTTCGCTGATACTTGCTCTGGCCGGATTTGCAGTCACCGGGCTGAGTCATGCAGGTACCCTCGATGACGTACGGGCAAGAGGCCACCTTCAATGCGGTATCAATACAGGATTGGCCGGGTTTGCTTTTACTGACGACAAAGGCAACTGGAGAGGATTCGACGTTGCACTTTGCGATGCCGTTGCAGCAGCGGTATTCGGTGACGCATCAAAGGTCAAATACACCACCCTGACCGGAAAGACCCGCTTCGAGGCGCTGAAAGCAGGTGAAATTGACATCCTTTCCAGGAACACGACGTGGACGTACAGTCGAGACGTTGATCTCAAACTGACTTTTCTGGGCGTGAGCTTCTACGACGGCCAGGGGTTTATGGTTCCCGCATCGTTGGGTGTGTCCAGTGCAACCGAACTCGATGGCGCTTCGGTGTGCATTCAGACCGGCACGACGACGGAGCTGAATCTGGCGGATTTTTTCCGTCGAAACGGAATGAGTTACGAACCTGTTCCAATCGAATCCAATGAAGAAGCACGTCAGAATTACCTCAGCGGACGATGCGACGTCTATACGACGGACCGTTCGGGACTTGCCGCAACGCGTGCAACACTGGACAATCCGGCTGACCACGTCGTTCTTCCGGAAGTCATATCCAAGGAACCCCTGGGGCCGCTCGTTCGACACGGCGACGATGAATGGGGTGACGTGGTTCGCTGGGTACTGAACGTTCTGATCATTGCCGAGGAAAAGGGGATAACGTCAGCAAATGTCGCTGAAATGGCCGGTCAGACGAGCAAAGACGCTGAAATCAACAGAATGCTGGGTTCCGAAGGCGAATACGGCGCAATGCTCGGATTGAGGGCCGACTGGGTTGTCAGCGTCATTTCCTCGGTTGGCAACTACGGCGAAATATTCGAAAAAAACCTTGGCGTGAATACCGACATCGGACTCGAAAGAGGTGTCAATGCGCTGTGGACCGGGGGCGGCCTGTTATACGCGCCTCCGTACCGGTAAATTAACGGATGAAGATGGCGCACGCAATCTGCATGCGCCGTCATCGTTCGAGCCCCGCACAGAATCAATCCATCGACTGTCTTTCCGTGTGAGCTATGCTGGGAAGCCTCTGGAGTGAAAAAAAGCCTCGGCAACTGATCATTCAGATCGTTGCGATCATCGTCGTACTGTCGCTGCTCGGTTTCTTCGTTCGGAATATGCTCAACAATCTCGAACTGATTGGCAGAGACGTCAGTTACGGCTTTCTGTTCACGCCCTCCAACTACGACATCAACCAGCATCTGATCGAATACGATTCGCGCAGCACGCATCTTCGCGCGACTGTTGTCGGTGTCATCAATACGGCCCTGGTCGCGTTTTTCGGCATCCTGCTCGCGACCCTGATTGGATTCGCCGCGGGTGTCGCGCGCCTGTCCTCGAACTTCCTGGTCAACAGGATTTCCTACGGTTTCGTTGAATTCAGCCGTAATGTCCCGGTTCTGCTGTGGATATTATTGTGCCATGGAGTGATTGTCCACAACCTGCCTCACCCCAGGCAGGCCGTATCGGCCGCCGGTGTGTTTTTTCTGACCAATCGCGGCGCCTATTCGCCGAAACCGATTTTCGAACCTGCATTCTGGGGTGTTCTTGCCGCGCTGATGATCGCAATTGGCGGCGCCTGTTGCTTTTACCGGTTTGCAAAACAGAAACAGGAACTGACCGGACAACGGTATCCGGTGTACTGGACGAACGTCTCCGTGATCCTTGCGCTTCCGCTGCTGGCGTTCTGGCTTCTCGGGTTTCCAATTGAATTCGAATTTCCCGTGTTTGAAAGGTTTAACTTCAAAGGCGGGTTGGTCCTGAGTCCGGAGTTTCTCGCATTGACGCTTGCGCTCGGGGTGTATACGGGGGCGTTCATCGCTGAAATTGTCAGAGCGGGAATTCTGGCCGTCAGTTACGGACAGACCGAAGCCGCTTACGCTTTGGGTATCAGACCGAATCTTACCATGCGGCTGATCATTTTGCCGCAGGCGCTGCGGACCATTGTCCCTCCTTTGATCAGCCAGTATCTCAATCTGACCAAGAACTCATCCCTTGCCATCGCGGTGGGGTATATGGACGTCGTGGCGACCATTGGGGGCATTTCGCTCAACCAGACCGGCCGCGCATTGGAATGCATGTCCATTGTACTGGCCGTCTATCTTTCCATCTCCCTGTCCATATCCGCGTTCATGAACTGGTATAACAAGAGAATTTCACTGGTGGAGCGATGAACGGATGACCGAGCGTTCACCCGGGCAGGAGATGCATCAGGAACTGCCTCCGCCGAGGACCCAGGTTGGCGTCGCCGGCTGGATTCGCAGGAATCTGTTTTCAAGCCCGATCGATATCGTACTGACGGCGTTGTCGGTCTATCTGTTGTACGAGATCATCCCGCCCATTGCCAACTGGATGTTCTTCGACGCGGTATTTGCGGAAGTCGCACACCGCAGAGAATGCCGGGAGATCGCCGGGGGCGCCTGCTGGTCCGTTGTGCGGATACGATTCGATCAGTTTATATACGGATTCTATCCGGAGCAATTGCGCTGGCGAGTCAACCTGACGTTCGTGTTGCTTTTCGTCGCCGTGATTCCGCTGCTGTACGACCGCGTCAGAGGGCGGAAATATTGGCTCTGGTTTACATTCGTCTATCCGGTCTTCGCGTTCTGCATGCTATGGGGCGGGTGGTTTGGGCTGGAACACGTCGAGTCATCCAGATTCGGCGGTTTCCTGCTGACAATGCTGATCGGCGTGACTGGAATCTCCGTTTCTCTCCCACTCGGCATTGCCCTGGCGCTGGGTCGTTTTTCGTCAATGCCGGTTGTCCGGACGCTCAGCATCTGGTACATCGAATTCATACGCGGCGTTCCGCTGATCACATTGCTGTTCGTCGCCTCAACGCTCTTGAACTATTTCATGCCGCCTGGTACATACTTCGATATGTTACTTCGCGTCATCATTATCGTGATCATTTTTTCGGCGGCATACATCGCCGAAGTCATTCGTGGCGGTCTGGCGTCAATTCCGCAGGGACAGTTCGAAGCGGCCGATGCGCTGGGTCTGAATTATGCAAAGAGCATCCGGTTGATCATATTGCCGCAAGCGTTGAAAATATCCATTCCCGGTATCGTGAATACCTTTATCGGACTGTATAAAGATACGACCCTGGTCATCGTCGTCGGCCTCCTCGATCCTCTTGGAATCGGCCGTGCAGCGCTTGCCGACTCGAAATGGCAGGGATTATCGACTGAACTGTACATCTTCGTTGCGATGGGTTTCTTCGTATCGTGCTTTGCCATGTCGCGATATTCGCTCTACCTTGAACGAAAGCTGGATACCGGCCACAAGAACGAATAGAGGATTCTCGAATGACTGATGACACCACAGACCCGGCCGTCAGCGAACCCGATGACGGGATTGCGATCGAAATTACAGGCATGCACAAGTGGTTCGGCAAGTTCCACGTCCTGAACGACGTCAATCTCACCGTAGAGCGCGGCGAAATAATCGTCATTTGCGGTCCCTCGGGTTCCGGCAAATCAACGCTGATCCGCTGTATCAACCACCTGGAGGAACATCAGCGCGGGCACATCACGGTTGATGGCATATCGCTGACCGACAATCTGAAGAATATCGCGGACATCCGGCGGGAAGTTGGCATGGTGTTCCAGCAGTTCAATCTGTTTCCTCACCTGACGGTCCTGGAAAACTGCACGCTGGCGCCAATCTGGGCGAGAAAGCTGCCGAAACAGGAAGCTGAAGAAATCGCAATGCGGTATCTGAAGCGGGTACGAATCCCGGAACAGGCATCGAAGTATCCGGGTCAACTGTCGGGCGGTCAACAGCAACGCGTCGCAATCGCCCGCAGTTTGTGCATGAACCCGAAGATCATGCTTTTTGACGAACCGACGTCAGCGCTGGACCCGGAGATGATCAAGGAAGTGCTTGACGTTATGGTTGAGCTCGCACAAAGCGGCATGACGATGCTGGTGGTCACGCACGAAATGGGGTTCGCGAAAACGGTTGCCAATCGCGTTATCTTCATGGACGAGGGGCGAATTGTCGAAGAGAATAATCCGGACGCGTTTTTCGACAATCCACAGAATGACCGGACCCGGCTGTTCCTCAGCCAGATTCTGTCTCAATAGACAGAACCGGCGGCTCGAATGAGCCGCCGGTTCACGATCTTGAAGTGGTATTCGCTTCGGTTTTCTCAGGTCACGCTGTCCGCCGGGACAAGCGCGGCCATCATCTCCGCTTCCGCGACGACGTTGTCGCCCACGAACGCCCTGCCGGCAACGCGGCATATGTTGCGCCTTCTTCTCAACACCTCCACCTCGAGCCGCAACTGATCCCCCGGCGTTACTGGACTTCTGAACCGGGCTTTGTCGATACCCATGAACATCGGGATCATTCCGGACTCGTCGCCCATCAGAACGGCCGCGGTCTGCGCAAGCGCTTCCACGATCAACACACCCGGCATTACGGGACGCCCAGGGAAGTGGCCGGCGAAGAAGGGCTCGTTGGCGGAAACGTTCTTCAGCCCCACCACCCTGCGTTCCGGCTCCAACTCCAGAACCCGGTCCACCAGGAGGAACGGGTATCGATGCGGCAGGATTTTCTGAATTGCTTCGACGTCCAGCACAGCCGGCTCTCCTGTCAACTCCTGGCCGCTAGCGAATCGGGCCCGGCCTGGCCCTCTTTTCGTCTCCGGCCTCCAGGTCTTTATTCAATTCTTCCAGTACCTTCTCGGTCAGGTTGTATTCTTCGTTGAAATAGACCACGGAGGCCGCGTTCAGAACGAAGTCGTACCCCTCCTCCCTGGCCACCCGGTTAATCACCTCGTTGACGCGTTTCAGCAGCGGCGTGAGCAGTTCCTGCTGCTTGAGCGCGAGTTTACCCCGCTCGGGATCGGTAATCTGGGCAAGAAACCGCTGCAACTCCTCCTCCTGCCTCTTCAGGGCCTGCTCCTCTTCCCGCCTGCGATTCTCCATGTACATCACCTTCTGCCGCTCGAAGGTGGTCTGCTTCTTCCTCAACTCGCTCTCGAGTTTTTTGAGCTCCTTCTGCAGTTCTCCTTCGTACTGGTTGTACTCTCTCTCTGCCTCCTGGAACGGCTTGTACTTGGTTCGAATCTCGTTCGGATCAAAAAAGGCGATCTTCGCCTGCGCTCGCGCGGTGGACGCCGCGACAAGGCACGCCATCAGGCCGCACACCGAAACCAGGTAGAAAGTTCTGAAGTTCATTTTGAATCTCCCCCCAACGTTTAACCTTGATTCGTGAGTTTTCGTGGACGTTAATTCGAATAAGTGCTGGTTAATAAAGGCGATTAAAAGGCGGATTACAATGATAAACCAAGTCACTGTACGTGAACGGAAAAAATGTCCTTCCGAACGACCACAATACACCGTTTTGCACCGGTACCTTCTGTGCCTTTTGTGCTTTTTGTGGCCAATTTGACTGATGTCTTTTTACGAATTGAGGTTAAAAGAACTGCGGACCGAACTGGAAATGGGTTACCATCTGCGGTTGCTGGCCGTCAACGCGCCGCCTGTCGAAACCCCACGCAAAGTCAAATCCCATAATGCCCACGACCGGAGCGATCATGCGAAACCCAACGCCAACCGACCGCCTCAAATCGAAAATACTCGCTTCGGAGACACCGTCCCACGCATTGCCGGCGTCCGCAAAGGCAAGGGCGTAAAACTGCTGCCGCACAATGGGTAGCGTGAATTCCAGATTGAAGAGCAGCTGCGAGTTTCCGCCGTCCGGAACGCCGTTGATGCGCGGCCCCAGCGATTGCTCGGGGTACCCGCGCACCATGGTGCCCTCGAATATGTTCACGCCTCCCGGAACGTAGCGCTCGTTGAACGGCACCTGGGAATTGTTATACGGCTTCACGAGGCCGAGGGTCGTCTTCAGATTCAGCGCAACCCGCCATGCAACCGGAAAATAGAAACTGGTTATGACGTCGTGCTTGAAGAAATCCGTATTGCCGCCCAGGGGGCCGCCGGCAAACGTGGGCGAGTAGGAAAACACGGAGCCGCTGGTTGGAAAGACCGGCAGATCCCGGCTGTTGCGCGTAAAGTTAAAATTGACGCTGCTGGTCACATTGTCGCGAAAGGAAGTCTCCGCGGCCTCGTCGAAATCCTCGGCGAAATTCCGGAATTCAACCTGCTCGATGCGGTACCCAACGGAGACCCTGGAGAAGTCGGGCCAGACCAGACGGCGCCCAACGCTGGCCAGGGCGCCCTGCCTGCGTTCGTCGAAGCCGCTGTAATACCGGCGGTTGGTCCTGAAGATCAAGCCCTGCAGACTCGTTGGCGTGTTTAGAAACCAGGGCTCCGTAAACCCGGCCCTGAAGGACTGGCGCCTGTCTCCGAACTCCAGCTGAAATTCCAGTTGCTGTCCGTTGCCCATAAAGTTAGGAACCTGTAACGCGATGGTTCCAAGCAGGCCGTCGTACTGACTGTAGCCCGCGCCTACGGACGCCGTGCCGGTGGACTTCTCCTCAACAGCAAAGATCACGTCGAGTTCGGACGCCTCCTCTACGGGTTTCAGTTCCGGCGCCACGTTGCTGAAATAGTTCAGCTGTTGAATGTTCCTGACGCTGCGTTCGATGCCCGACCTTCGAAAGGTCTGACCCGGCCGTATCCAGAGCTCCCTTCGGATCACCCTGTCCTTCGTCTTGGTATTGCCCGAAATGGTAATCTGCCGGATCTTCCACGGCTTGTTCTCCACGATGTCGAAGTGCACGTTGATCGTATGCGGCGTCTCGGCCAGTCGTTCCTGGACCGCCACCGAAGCCGTGATATAGCCGATATCGCTGTACAGATTCTGGATTTCCTCGTGGGATTTGTTCTTGAGTTCGGCGCTGTAGACCTCCCCTGCCCTGGCGACGATCATCCTCTCGATCCCCGCGTCCTTGACGCGCTCGTTTCCCTCCCAGGTAATCTTGCCGAAGGTGTAAAGGGGCCCTTCTTCCAGGTACAGATCGATAAACAGATTCGCCTTCGCATCGTCGTAATACAGGCTGTCGCGAAGAATCTCCGCGTTCCGATACCCGTTCGCCTGGTAAAACGCCAGCAGCGCCTGCTTGTCTTCCTGATAGGTATCTTCCGCAAACTGATTCCGGCGCAGTATGCCCCCGACCTGCTTGGTCTCCTTCATCGCCTTTCGAAGCTTTTTGCCTTCGAATGACTGATTTCCGAAGAACTGGATCCGGCGCAGCTTTACCTTCCGCCCCTCGCTGACTTTGAACGTGAGGCTGACCTGACCCTCTTCATTCGGGTCGCCCTGCGTCCCCTTGACGCCGGCCAGGAGGTATCCCTCTTCCTTGTACAGGTCCACGATCTTGTTTTCCGCGCGCCTGACTTCGTGCGGCGACAGCCATTGTTTCTCTACGAAAGCCAGCGTCTTCTTCAGTTTCTTGGATTTGATCCCCTTGTTGCCCTCGAAAAGTACGTCGTCCAGCTTGGGATATTCTTTTACGACAATCAGAACGGCCACCCTTCGTCCACGTCCGAATCGAGGAAGACCTGGATATCCGAAAAGATGTTCAATCGATGGAGATTGCGGATGACGCGCGGCGGATCGTCCGGAAGGATTAGGCGTTGTCCTTCCGCCAGTCCGGAGGAGAACCTGATCAGCGACGCTTCGGTGATCCGGTTTCCGGAGACTCTGATCTCGGTAATGAGGGGCGCCTCCTGCGCCTTCGCCGTCCGGGGAGACGCGAAGTTCAACAGCAACAGAAAGCATCCGAAAAAGATTCGCAACAAAGCTTTTCGCCTCCGCGACACCCGTGTGAAGAGCGAGACTACGAGAATACGAAACTACGAGACTGCGAGAAGACGAAAAGACGAGAATACGAAAGTACGAAAAATCCCAGGATGAAATCAACCGTCACAATCGAACAAACGCTCCGTAACAACAAAAGTTCCTGCTATCCCCTGTACGACAAAATTGGGCCCGGCCGTACGTCCGGGCCCAACTGGTCATCATCGCAGTGCATCGAGGGCAAAAACCGACAGACCGCCCGCGCGCCTGGCGCTGTTTCATTCCTCCGAAACACGGTTCACCACTTCCTGTTCGGCTGCGGCAACCGCATTGGCATCCACGAATTGGAGACCGTCACCCTTCTTGCTGATGCGCACTTCGCTCCCGGCGGTGTATTTGCCCTGCAGAATCTCTTCCGCCATTGGATCTTCCACCAGTTTCTGTATGGTGCGCTTCAGCTGACGCGCGCCGTACGTGGGGTCGTATCCCTTTTCCGCCAGAAGCGCCTTGGCGCCCGGCGTCAGACTGATCGAGATATCCCGCTCTTTGAGTCGATCGCATATTTCGGCAATCTCGAGATCGACAATCCGGATAATCTCCTTCCGTTCGAGGGGATTGAAGACCACCGTCTCGTCCAGCCTGTTCAGGAACTCGGGATTGAACGTCTTCTTCAGTTCCTCCTCGACGCGCTCCACCATTTTTTCGCGAATGCTCTTCTTGTCGGACCGGTTGAAGCCGAGCCCTCCGGCCTTCGCCAGGTCGCGCGTGCCCAGGTTGGAAGTCATGATCAATATGGTATTCTTGAAACTGACTTTCCGGCCGAAACTGTCGGTCAGACGACCCTCGTCCAGAACCTGCAAAAGCAGGTTGAACACGTCCGGATGGGCTTTTTCAATCTCATCGAGCAGAACCACCGAATAGGGCTTCCTGCGCACCTTTTCGGTTAGCTGGCCCCCCTCGTCGTAACCCACGTATCCGGGCGGCGCGCCGACGAGCCTGGAAACCGCGAACTTTTCCATGTACTCCGACATGTCCACCGTGATGAGCGCATCCTCGTCATCGAAAAGGTACCCGGCCAGCGCCCGCGCCAGATAGGTCTTGCCCACGCCGGTGGGGCCCAGAAACAGAAACGTTCCAATGGGACGATTGGGGTCTTTCAATCCCGCCCGCGTTCGGCGTATGGAGCGACAGACCGTGTCGACCGCATCGTCCTGGCCGACCACGCGGTCCTTCACCTTCTCGCCCATGCGGAGCAGCTTCTCAGATTCCTCCTGCGCAAGCCGGAACGCCGGAATACCCGTCATGCTGGAGACCACTTCCGCGATATCCTGCTCGGTCACCTCCACCACTTCGTCACGGACCTTCTGCTCCCACTCCTGACGCATTTCGTCGACCTGTTCCTTCAGCTTCCGTTCCTGGTCTCTGAGCTTGGCCGCTTCCTCGAACTGCTGGCTGTTTGCGGCCGCATTCTTCTTCCGCGTGATTTCCTCTATTTCGAGTTCGAGCGTCTTGATTTCCTCAGGCGGATTCAGCCGGCCCAGGCGGACGCGGGAACCCGTTTCGTCGATCACGTCTATTGCCTTGTCCGGCAGGTGCCGTTCGCTGATATACCGGTCTGCCATGCGGACGGCGCTGTCGACGGCGGCCTCTGTATAGGTGACCAGATGGTGGGCCTCGAATTTCTCCTTCAGTCCCTTCAGGATATCTATTGCGTCGTCGACCGACGGCGAATCCACCAGTATGGTCTGAAAACGCCGTTCCAGCGCGCCGTCTTTTTCGATGTATTTGCGGTATTCGTCAAGCGTTGTCGCGCCGATGCACTGAAGTTCGCCCCTCGAAAACGCCGGCTTGAACATATTGGAGGCGTCGAGCGTTCCCTCGGCGCTACCGGCGCCCACGATCGTGTGCAGTTCGTCGATGAAAATGATGACGTCCTGGCTTTGCTGGAGTTCGTTCATGACCGCCTTGATGCGCTCCTCAAACTGACCGCGGTATTTGGTGCCCGCGACCATGCCGCCCATATCCAGCGTGACCATGCGCTTGTCTGCCAGCAACTGCGGCACCCGCCGCTCCACGATGCGCTGCGCGAGTCCTTCGACGATCGCTGTTTTCCCCACACCGGGTTCGCCGATCAGTACCGGGTTGTTCTTCTTCCGCCGGCTGAGCACCTGGGATACCCGTTCAATCTCCCGCTCCCTGCCAATCACCGGGTCGAGCTTGCCCCCGCGCGCCAATTCCGTCAGGTCACGGCCGAAGTGATCCAGATAGGGGGTCTTGCTTTTCTTCTTTTCCCGTTTGCCCGTCGGTTTCCCTTGCAAAACAGCAATCACCTCCTCCTTCACGGTCTTGTAGTCGACCCCAAACCCCACGAGAATCTGCGCGGCGATCGTCTCCTTGTCCTTAACCAGCGCCACCAGCAGATGGCAGGTCCGCACATATTGGCTCTTCATCTCTTTGGCTTCGGAGGCCGCTATTTCCAGAATCTGCTTTGCCCGTGGCGTGAAAGGCACGTCTCCCATCGTCATCGACCCGCCGGAATACGCGACGTAGTCGTCGATCGACTGTTTGATCTTGTCCAGGTTCAACCCCAGATTCAACATCACGTTGACGGCCGAACCCTTTCCCTCCCGGATGATACCGAGCAAGAGGTGCTCGCTGCTGATATGGTTGTTGCCGAGCCGGGCCGCCTCCTCACGGACCAGCCGCATCACCCGCTTCACCCGATCCGAGAACCTGCTGTTCATAAGACGTATCTCCTCTGGTCCTTCTCGCCCGGCCGGCAAGCCATCGCTCAGCTGCCCGCCAGGGCTTCACATTCCAACCGCCGGGCCGGGCGTCAGCCGCGGCGTACGTCGCGGACGATTCTTCCGTCTTCCATCCGTACAACCCGATCCGCCCGTGCGGCCAGCGCCTGATCGTGCGTGGCGATGACGAACGTCTGTTTCAGGCTGCCCGCGAGTCTCCAGATCAGATCGTGCAACTCCCGGCTGTGTTCCGCGTCCAGGTTGCCGGAAGGTTCGTCCGCCAGAACCAGCCTCGGCCGACCGACGAGCGCCCTGGCAACCGCAACGCGCTGGGATTCTCCGCCCGACAATTCCGAGGGCAGATGAGCCCGGCGCTGGAAGAGCCCCACCGCATTCAGCAGTTCCCCGGCGGCAGCCTGCGCCTCGGAAACGGGACGCCCCTGAATCATGAGGGGCAACATCACATTTTCTTCCGCGGTAAAATCATTGAGCAAATGGTGAAACTGAAAGACAAAGCCAACCGATTCGTTCCTGAACCGCGCCCGCTCCGTATCCGAAAGCGCGAAGACGTCGTTGCCGTCGACTCGAACCGTTCCGCCGGTAGGGCGATCCAGCCCGCCCAGTATGTGCAGAAGGGTGCTCTTTCCCACGCCGGAAGGGCCAACCACCGCAACCACCTCGCCGTGCGCAACGGAAAGGGCAACGCCTTTGAGCACCTGTATTTCGGAACCGCCGACGCGGTACCGCTTGACCAGATCCGCAGCCTCGAGCAGGCTACGCATCGCCGGCTGTCTCCGGGCGGCCCTCCTCGGGCCTCATATGCGGAAAGAGAATGACGTCCCGGATCGAACGCGCGTCCGTCAGCAGCATCACAAGCCTGTCCACTCCGAACCCCATCCCGCCCGTTGGCGGCATGCCATACTCCATAGCCCGCAGAAAATCGGCATCAAGGACCTGCGCTTCTTCATCTCCGCTCTCTCTAAGGGAGGCCTGGTATTCGAAGCGTTCCCGCTGATCGATGGGGTCGTTGAGTTCGGAAAATGCGTTTGCCGCCTCCCATCCGCAGATGAACGGCTCGAACCTTTCCGTGAGTTTCGGGCTGTCCCGGTGCCGCTTGGCCAGTGGCGACATCTCCACGGGGTAATCCGTTATGAACGTGGGTTGAATCAGGTGGGGCTGTACGACCGCCTCGAATATCTCATCCATCAGATGCCCGCGCCGCGCGCTGCCGTCCACCTCGAGATCCAGTTGCCGGCAGATTTCTCTCAGTTTTTCCACGGAAGCGCCGGCGACGTTGAAGCCGCCGTAAGCCTCTATGGCATCCAGAAGCGTCAACCGCCGCCAGGGCGGACCAAGATCGATCTCCGTCCCCTGATAGACAACCGTGCTGGCCCCCGTAACCGATTCGGCGACCGAGGCGAACAGCGACTCGGTCAGTTCCATCATGTCGGTATAGTCGGCGTATGCCTGATAGGCCTCCAGCATGGTGAATTCGGGATTGTGCGTGCGGTCGATTCCTTCGTTTCGGAAATCCCTGCTGAATTCGTAGACCTTTTCGAACCCGCCCACAATCAGACGCTTCAGATACAGCTCATTCGAGATCCGCAGATAGAGCTTCATATCCAGCGCGTTGTGATGGGTGGTAAAGGGCCGGGCTGAAGCGCCGCCATAGAGCGGCTGCAACACCGGCGTGTCGGCCTCCAGAAATCCCCGGGCGTTAAAAAAATCGCGAATGGCGGAAAAAGTCGCCGTCCGCTTGCGAAACACGTCCTTCACTTCCGGGTTCAGCGTCAGGTCAAGGTATCGGCGCCGGTATCGGAGTTCGGGGTCGGTAAAGGCGTCGTGGACAACCCGCTGACCGTCTTTCACCTCTTCCTTGGGTACCGGCAGCGGCCGCACGGCTTTCGAGAGCATTTCCAAAGCGTGCGCTTTCACCGTCATCTCACCCGTTCGGGTTCGGAAAACCGGACCACCGATCCCTACGAAATCTCCAATGTCGAGCAATTTCCAAAGATCGAACGCCTTCTCACCCACCGCGTCCCGTCTCACGTAGATCTGAATTCGGCCCGTTTCATCCAGCAGATCGGCAAAGGCCGACTTGCCGTGGTCCCTTCTGGCCATGAGACGCCCCGCCACCGACACGTCCCGCCCGTCCGCCTCCAGCGTCTCAAACGCCTCCGTGATATCCCCGGAACGATGGGTCACTTCGAACCGATACGGAAACGGCTCCACGCCCATTTCACGAATCGAGTCCAGCTTCTGCAGACGCTGGGCGACCAGTTGCGATTCCGGGGCGGAAGACGCCCCTTCCTGAGCCAATCGGATTCCTCCCGACATAAGAAAGCTGTCTTAAGATTCCAGCCGGTAATTTTAAAACACCTGAAAAAAATAACCGGTTGATTCGTTACCGCCAGCGACCGGGTGAACCAATAAAAATAGTATAATCAATACAAAAAGTGAAGTCAAGCCCTTTGCCCCGCAACCAGGCCTCTCATTTCTGTTCCAGAAAGGCCCGCATGAAACCGTCCAGATCCCCATCCATTACGTCCTGAACGCCGGATGTTTCGTGCTCCGTCCGAAGGTCCTTGACGAGCTGATAGGGATGGAAAACATAGTTGCGGACCTGGCTGCCGAACTCGATCTTCTTCTTGTCCTTTTCGAGCTTCGCGCGGGCCTTCTCTTCCTCCTCCTTGTAGAGCTGGTACAGCCTGGCCTTGAGGATCTTCATTGCCGAGTTTCGGTTCTTGTGCTGTGACCGTTCGTTCTGGCACTGAACCACGATGCCTGTGGGATGGTGCGTAATCCGCACGGCCGAGTCGGTCTTGTTCACGTGCTGACCGCCCGCGCCACTGGACCGGTAGGTATCCACGCGGATATCCTCCGGCTGGATTTCCACCTCGATATCGCCCTCCGCTTCGGGATACACTGAGACCGACGCGAACGACGTGTGACGCCTGCGACCGGAATCGAACGGAGACAGCCGGACCAGCCGATGCACGCCCATTTCGGACTTGAGATAACCGTAAGCGTATTCTCCCTTCATTTCTATGGCCACGCTCTTGATACCCGCCGTCTCCCCCGGAAGAAGGTCCAGCACGTCCGCCTGGAAACCGCGGCGCTCGGCCCATCGGGTGTACATCCTCATCAGCATCTGCGCCCAGTCGGCCGACTCCGTACCGCCCGCGCCGGGATGAATCGTCAGAATCGCATCAAGACGGTCCTCCTTGTCGGCCATCATGTGCCGGAACTCGAGCTCCTCGAGCGACCCGCCCAGCGCCCGCTGTTCCCGCTGGAGATCCTGCAGCGTCTCGTCGTCCTGCTCTTCCCGGGCAAGTTCGTACAACTCCTCCAGTTCCGTAAGGCGTTCGTCCAGGTCCTGCCATCCGGTAACCCAATCCTTGTGCCCATTCAATTCATCGATGATCTGCCTTGCCCGGGCCCTGTCGTCCCAGAATCCGGGACGCTCCATCAATCCCTGAAGTTCGGCAATCCGGGTTTCCCGGGATTCCAGGTCAAAGATACCTCCGGAGATTCCCCAGCCGATCGCGACACCCCGCCATTCCGGATTTCAGGTCCGTATACTGCATATCCACTGCCATTGACGCCAACTCCTTGAGAATGCGAAACTACAAATAGGCGAAACTACGAGAATACGAGACTACGAAGAAACGAGACTACGAAGAGACGGAGAAGATTCGGTGGCTGAGATCAGTTGCCAAAAGCGGCATGACAACTGTGTTGAGACTCCCCGGACCCGGATCACCTGAGGTCAATCACCTCGACGCCGTCCGGCGGCACGAAAGTGAACAGATCCGGTTTCAGTTTCCCGTCCACTTTCAGTCGTGAAATATCGTAGGTGGTTACGTCCTCGTTCAGATTGAGATATTCCGCACGCCGGACCAGCCAGAGCTTTCGGTCCACCCACAACCTGACCCGGGAGATATAGCTCTCCTCCTGCCGGGCCGTCAATTCCACCCGGTAACAGCGCCTGCCGTCCACTCTTTCCTCTCCGGCGAGCCGGGGGTCGTAGCGGTCTTCGTACCCTCCCAGCAGAATGAGGTCGAAAAGCAGCTTTTCGTAACTCCGGTCTCCCTTCGCTCGCTCGTATCCGCTCAGCAGAACCTGCTCATTCTCGGGCGTGTAGTTCCATGCGCTTTCTCCGTCCGACACCACCGTCTGGACCCGTGATTCGAAGCGAAACCGGTTCGGTTTCTCCACGTACAGGTTTCCGCTCAGTTGCGTCTTCTGGTCCACGAGTTTCCAGTAGTGGGATTTCGTGAACCGGGCGGATATACTGGTGAGCTTTTCATATCGCTGCTGCTGACGGCGAATCACCTCGCGCCCGTCGATGCCCGGCACGTCCGCCGGTATCAGGACACCGCACGCCAACAACAGAAATGAAAGTCGTCCCGCTGCCATGCGCCTCACCCCTTGTCATCCGCCGGCGAAGGTCGCCCGGGCGCCCGCGACGGGGCCGCATTGCGCCGGTCTCCGTTGTCTTTCCCGTACTCACAACGCATCCGGTTCGTCCTCTCCGTGCCGGTCGAGGTACTCGACGCCGACAAGCACCTCGCGGCCCTTGCTGCTCCCGTCTGACGGACCGACGATTCCGGCCTGTTCCAGTTCGTCCACGAGGCGCGCGGCACGGGCATATCCCACCTTCATGCGGCGCTGAAGCAGCGATGCCGACCCCTGCTGGTGGGTAATCACCAGCCGAAGCGCTTCATCGAAACGTTGGTCGCGGTTCCCCTCGGCAAGCATCAGTTCGTTTTCGTCCACACCCAGGTCCAGCTGCGCCAGTTCCACGCCCTGGCCGCTCACCCATTCCACCAGTCGCTCGGTCTCCTCGGTTGTCATATTCGCACCGTGAACGCGCACCGGCTCCGGCTTGCCGGCCGGCATGAACAGCATATCGCCGCGGCCCAGAAGCTTCTCGGCGCCGTTACAATCCAGAATTGTGCGTGAATCCACTTTCGACGCCACACGAAACGCGATTCGGGACGGAAAGTTCGCCTTGATCGTGCCCGTGATCACGTTCACCGACGGCCGCTGGGTCGCCAGTATCAGATGGATGCCCACCGCACGCGCCATCTGCGCAAGCCGCGCCAGCGAATCCTCGATGTCCGCCGGCGCCGTCATCATCAGGTCCGCGAGCTCGTCGACCACAACCACGATGTAGGGCAGGAGAGGGGGAACTTCGCCGCGGTCGTCCTCCGACTCCGCCTCCGTGCGCATCTTCTCGAGCTTGTTGTTGAAGTCCGTGATGTTCCTCACGCTGTACTGCGCCAGGTTTCGATAGCGGTCTTCCATCTCCGCTACCGCCCACCTCAACGCTTCCGAGGCCTTCTGCGGTTCCGTGACCACCGGCGCCAGCAGGTGCGGAATGCTGTTGTAGATGGACAGTTCCAGCATTTTCGGGTCCACCATGATGAAACGCACCTCTTCGGGACCGCACCGCATCAGGATGCTGGTAATCAACCCATTGACGCATACGGATTTCCCGCTCCCCGTCGCGCCGGCGATCAACAGGTGCGGCATGGACGCCAGGCTCGTGCAGACGGATTCTCCGGTAGCGGACTTGCCCAGCGCCAGCATCAGCTTGTCGTCGGCCTCCTGAAAGGCGTCGGATTCGAGAATCTCCCGCAGGAAGACGGTTGAGGGGTTGGCGTTCGGCACTTCGATGCCCACGGCCGCTTTGCCCGGAATCGGCGCCTGGATGCGGATGCTTCTCGCCTTCATCACCAGAGCGAGGTCGTCCGAAAGATTGACGATGCGGTTCACCTTGACCCCGCGGGGCGGCTGCACCTCGTATCCGGTAATGACAGGCCCCGGATTGACCTGTACTACCTTGCCTTCGATGCCAAAGCTGCTGAGACTGTGCTCAAGGGTCTGCGCTCCATCCAGCAGGACCGACCGGTCCGGCCCTTCTTCCCTCTGTGCGGGCTCATTGAGCAATTCCAGATCCGGCAACCGGTACCGGACGTCCTCGCCGCCCGGCGCATGCGCGTTCGGCTTCCGTCCGGTCGACCTGGAAATCTCCACGGGATCCGCCACGATGTCGGGGTCGAGCGAAACCGGCGGTTGATCCTCCGTCTCGTCCGCGTCGTCTTCGTACAGTGGAAAGGGCTCGGGGACTGCATCCTCAGGTTCAGCCGGAAGAACCGGCTCGACGTGGTTTCCGGATTCCGTCTCGTCCTCCGGCGGTTCCGTTTCCGTGTACGCCGGCACTGGCGTCTCCACGGTCCGCGGTGGATCCGGAAGCCCGGTCGCGGCGGCGCCGGAGACGGGTGTCGGATTTCGCTTTGCCCTCGACGCCCACAGTTCCGGAATTCGTGAAAAAGACAGGCTGGTGAGGACCATAAAAAACACCACAAACAGGGCGCACAACAGGATGTACGACCCGACGAACCCCAGATACGGAACCAGAACCCTGCCCGCAAGGGTAACCCCCAGCCACCCGCCCATCAGAAACGACAGATGGGTCTCTCCCCGGGACGGCACGCACGCCGCGGCGCTATACACCACCACCAGGGCCAGCAACGCCAGGCTTTGCGAGACAAGAGGCAGGGCCGGACGTTCTCTGAAGCGATTCCAGCCCCACATCAGAACGATGGCCGTAAGGACGTAGGCGCCGTGGCCGACCGAGAACAGGAGATAGTAGGAGACGTGGCTGCCGATCCACCCCGCCATGTTTTCCGTCAATTCAGGCGCGCGACCCGAATTCGGTGGATCCTGCGGAGAATGCGAGACCAGGCTTACCGCCATGAACAGCGCAACCGCGAACAAAAACACACCGCAGACCTGATTGATCAGATCCGGTCTGCTCTGCGGTTCCTCTATTGCCTCGTGCGGTTCCTTTGCCATAAGTGAGCCACCCTTGTCTTGATGCATACAAGGGGAGAGTACACGCGTGGGTCTCTACGGTATCTCCGGCGCAGGGGACGCGCCGGCGCTGCGGGTTACAGACCTCTCGCCAGTACGACAGGGGCTTTGGTCCTAAAGATACGGCCTTTGAGCGAAGTCTCCAAAAATAAGATATAAATGCCGGGCTTCAACGGTGCGCCTTCTTCATCCGACCCGTCCCAGGCCACCCGTCTCCGGCTGCCTCCGGCAGCGGCATTGAGGAGCGCCTTTACCGGATGGCCGGACCTGTCGTACACCCACAGGTTCACGTGGGCGCGGGGCTCCGGAAGCAGATAGCGGATTTCCACCCGGTCGTAGAAGGGATTGGGCTCGGCCACCAGGCGAACGGCATCGATGCCGGGTTGCAGCGACACGCTGTTTTCACGCCCCGGCGTCGCGCCGTCCTCGTCTGTACTCGCCAGCCAGTTCAGCAGATCGCCGCTCGGTCCGGAACCCGAGATTCGTTCGAGCGACTGCCCGGTGAAAGCCACGGGTTCGTAAACCATACTGTCCACAACGGCGCCGGATGCGTCGCGCAAGACGACGGCGTCGCCGCTGTTGTTCAAACGGGCCCATTTCCCGGGCGCAACGACCTGAACGGTGCGGTCGGGGAACCGGCTGTAAAACCGCTCCTCGTCCTCGGCAACCACCAGGTACCCATCGCTCTGCAGTCGCAGGGGCTCGCCTCCGAACGGATCTCCCGGAGACTTCGAGTCCTGGATCCGCCACGCGATCACGTCCAGCGCCCGCCCGGAACGGTTGTGGAGTTCCACCCACTCCGCCTCACCCTCATCGGGAGCATACATGACTTCGTTTACGATTACCGCCCGGGGCCCGACGCCGCCGAGTACGGTCCAGGTGACCTGATTGTTGGAAGTGTCCTCATCGGCGTCGAAGCCCAACCTGGCCACGTATTCGTGCTGACCCGCAGGTACGATTCCGATGGGCGCCTCGATCCGGAGACGCCCGGCGGGCTCGAGGACCGGGAAATCCCGATGCCACTCGGTAATTCCCTTCACATTCACGAAAAACGCCGTCGCCGGCCGACGCCCCCGGTTAACCGCCTGCAGGACAAAGTCACGCACGACGCCCGCCGGAACCGGAAACGGCGACTCCGAAACCCTTTCCAGAGCCAGGTCGAAGTCTTTGGGGCTGACGCTGTTGACGCGTCCCGGCGTCCCCCCCTCCCAACGCGAGTCCATCCAGTTATCCGGTCCGTCGTCCCCGGCAGGGTCCACTTTCTCCTCGGAATACCCCGGCTTGTTTCCCGTCGTGTAGACCATCGCGCCCACGGTGTCGCCGGTCGATGAAACCAGTACAATCCGTTCCGGGGCTGAATTGCTCAGACCCGAGTTCCCGATTGTGGCGTCCGCCACGGTGAGGATCAATGCGGACGGCGGCAGCGGATCGTACCGGGTCGAATGAGCGAAATACCCGGAATCCAGAATCAGCCCGAACGCCCCCGGCTGCAGCACGGTCTCGTTCTCGAACACCAGTTCATCCGCTTCGTCGCCGTCTCCAGCCAGCCAGCCGGCGAGATCCACGGGTTCGCTGCCCGTATTCTGAATCTCTATATACTCGTCGTAAAACTCGCTGCCGGACGGGTCGAACATGACCTCGCTGATCACCACGCGCCCCTCCGCCCCGACACAGGACGTCATGACGGCGAGGAGCAAGGCAGCGCCCCCAACGACCAGCCTGGCGCCACTGCCCCGTTTCCTGATACTCCGACCGGTCGAGAGCCCGCTCATATCATTCCCAGCCTGCGCCTGACGGTCCATTCCACACCGAGGAGTACGATGAGAACGAAAAGCGGCCACGGTTTTCCCCACAACCGCGCCCGGTGCGACTCCGCCACCGCCTGTGGCGCCAGGTTGAGGTCGCCCAGGACCTCGCGCAGGCGTTCGGGCGGCGTGTAGGCGCCTCCGCTTTGTGCGCCAACGGATTCAAGAAGTTCTCTGTTCAGCCGCATGTCTTCGAACTCCAGACTGTACCGGCCCACGGTGAATCGGCCTGTCGCGCTCCCCAGATCGACGCCGCCGGCCAGGGCCCGAACCTCATACACGTACTCTCCCTGCGCGCCTGCCTTCAGTTGACCCCGGTAACGTCCCTGGCCTTCATCGTCCAGAATCGTCTGGCGCGTGCGGCCCTCGTCCACCACGGAAACCGCCACGCGGGCGCCCTCCTGCGGCTGGAGCAACTCGTTGAAGACACGGGCGTGGAACGTTACCGGCGCGCCGCTGCGATAGACGGGTTTGTCCACCTCCACCTGAATCCGGCCGACGTCCTCACGCTTGACCAGCCACTGAACCGAATTTGCCCAGAATGCATTCGAGACTTCGTCGTTCCCACCCACACCCCACATCATGAGGCCGAGCCGCCAGAACGTCCTTGCCGCCACGGCCATCACCTTGCCCGTCCCCACGCGGCGCACCGCAACCAGCGGCATCTTCTCCCCGCCCGCACGCTCGACGGGATGATAGATGAGGGTTTCCGCATCGCCTTGAAGCCCACGGTTTACATTGCAGGCCAGCAGCGGCGGCAGATCGCTCCAGGCCTGCCGGTCCGCCAGCGGATCGTCCGAGACCCGAAGAATGGGATGCACGGGTCCCGACCGTGACAATTCAAGCCGGAACGACGCCTCCCGGTATGTATCGGCGTCCTGGGTACACGCAACCGGCAGCACGCGCGCGACCGGCGACCGGGCGTAAGCCCCGTTGAATCCAGCCGGACCGCCAACGACGAGCATTGCGCCGCCCGATTCCACGTATTCGACCAAACGGCGTCCGGATTGCCCTGAAATGATCTCTCCGGGCAGATCGAACAGAACAAGAAGCCCGGATGTGTCGGGATCGGCCAGTGCGGCCCGCATCCGGTTCGGCCAGTCGACCGTCTTTCCTGCGACGAACAGTTCCACCTGAAGATTCTCGTTGGCATCCAGCACCCTGCGCAGATAGGCAAGATCCGCACTCGGGGAGCCCGCTGCAATCCTCACGCGCAGGCGGTTCTCGATAACCTCCGTTGAAACGACGGCGGTATTGTTGGCTGTAGAACGTTCTCCCGGCCGGGCCGCGAGATGAATCCGATAGACACGCCGGCCCGGTCGATCCGGAGCCATCGCAAACCGGACCTCCTGCTCGCCGTCCGTCAGCGTCACCGGCGCCTCCGCCACCCGGCGTCCCTCCTCTTCGACAACCAGAAGGGAACTTGCGCCTCCATAACCGCTGGACTTCAGGCCCACCGAAATCGACAGCGGACGCCCGACGTACCCCATGGGATCGCATACGGCCGAAAGGATCGCCACGTCCTTCGGCTCGTCCGGGTTTCCCACGCCGACCGCAATCACGGGCGCACCCAGCGCGAGCGCGGCCCGTTCCGGCCTCGCGCCGAGGTTGTGCGCCCCGTCCGAAATCAGCACCGCCGCGACCAGCCCCTCGCCGGCCGTTTCCTCCCTGAGCAGATCGAGCGCCGCGGCCACGTCCGTGGCCCGCCCGTCGAAGCGGAGTGAATCCGCGCCCGCCTCCGGGATGGGCGCCAGCCACTCGGAGAAGCGATACCAGGCAATCCGCGCGCGCGACTCCAGCGCTTCGAATCCGCCGCTCCTGAGGAGGTCGATCGCGAGATCGCCGCGTCTCCGCCCGTCATCCTCGATGCGCATGCTCTCGCTGTCGTCCACCAGGACGGCCACGAGCGGCTTCCGCTCACGGCGCAACGTGAGCGCCAGGACGGGCTCCATCATCAGCGCCAGCAAGAAAAGAAACGCGGTGCACCGGAATACAAGCAACCAACGTGCCAACCGGAATCCGTGTCTGCGCGTACGGTACACCTGCAAGGCCAGGTAAACGCAGACCGGCGCGAGCAGACCCAGCCACAATCCGTCGCGCAAACTCAGATCCAGATCTGACAACTCGAACATAGTGTTCTGTCCCAAAAATTCCTCACCATTCGGCCGCCGATTCATCCCGTCTCGCTACGTTCCCCTCGCTCGCCGACCATACCCAGGTCGCCTGCGCTCCGGCGCCTTGCGAGACGGGCGACTCAGCGGCCGAATTTAGGCAACTTATTTCCGGGACAGAACACTAGATCACGCCAGTTTCATTCTCGGATCGGCATCCAGATCCCGCCCCGATCGCTCACCCCTGCCAAGCCGGAAGCCCCCGGCGCACGCGATCATCGCCGCGTTGTCGGTACACAGGACCGGCGGCGGAAAACAGACCTCCACCCCTGAATCGGCGGCGGCGCCGTGCATCTCTTCCCGCAGACGCCGGTTCGCCGCCACGCCGCCCGTCAACAGTATCCGATTCAGGTTGAGAGCGTCCGCCGCTTGAATCGTCTTTTCCACAAGCACATCCACAACCGCTGCCTGGAAGCTGGCGGCGATATCCGCCTGTTCCTCCGCGACGTCGGCTTCGGACCGGCTCTTGAGATGGTACAGGACCGCTGTCTTGATCCCACTGAAGCTGAATTCGAACCCGTCCTGATGCCGGAGTCCCCGCGGAAATGCAAATGCGCGGTCGTCGCCGTCTTCCGCCAGACGGGAAATAACCGGCCCGCCCATGGTCGTTTCACCCTTCCTCAGCACGCCCAGCATCTTCGCCACCTTGTCGAAGGCTTCCCCGGCCGCGTCGTCCCGTGTTTCGCCGCAGACCTCGTACAGGCCCCACCGGCGCACGTGGATCAGCTGGGTATGGCCGCCGGAAATCACGAGAGCCAGAAATGGCGGGCACAGGTTGGCGTCGCCAAGCAGTCCCGCGAAGAGATGTCCCTCGATATGATGTACGCCAATCAGCGGACGGCCGCTGCCCAACGCCAGCCCCTTCGCGGTTGAAATACCCACGAGCAGGCACCCGACAAGGCCGGGACCGCTGGTGACCGCGATTCCCCCGAGTTCATCCAGCCCGACTCCTGCCCCGGACAGCGCCTCTCGCACCACCGGCACGATTTTGCGCACATGGTTCCGCGACGCCAGTTCGGGAACCACGCCGCCGTAGAGACTGTGCTCCGTCTGGGAAAATATCACGTTCGACAGAATACGGTTGCCCGCCACCACCGCGGCGGCCGTTTCGTCGCACGACGTTTCGATGCCCAGTACAGGACGATCCCATACGGGCTGAACGGATTCCCTGGATTGAAGAGACATATGGACGCTTAATAGGCGGAGGGGAGCGGACGCCGGAAATAAAGCGCCACCCCCGTTGATCAGGGGATGGCCCAGGGCGAGGCGGGAAAGAAATTCAAGACCGGTTGAAAAAAACGTTCAAAATCAGGATACGAGACCCGATGGGTGAAACCGTCTGGCGCCGCGAAGGACTCCGGTCACCACACGGAAACCGGCTGCATCGATACCCGGCGGGGGCACGGCTGGCGCGATTCTGATCCAGGGTGTGAACCCCGGCCGGCCCGTAATCAGGGACGGGACACGATACCTCGCCAGCCGAGCGTGTTTATCAGCGTGCTGTTACAGGGTTATTTGTACGACTCGGCGATGTTTCTTCCCATGCTGATTTCGCCATTGTCGATTCGCAGGTTGAACCCGCAGTCTGGATTGCTGCAAACCCAG
Source organism: Candidatus Latescibacterota bacterium (assembly GCA_965116875.1). Lineage (GTDB taxonomy): Bacteria > Latescibacterota > UBA2968 > UBA2968 > JAAXHE01. Next base: position 3,510,460 of record OZ220733.1, on the reverse strand, counting down.
GCCTTATAATGTATGGGCGCGCCGTCACGCCCGTAGTCTGACAAAGGAAGCAGAATACCCTTATCACACTTCAGACACTGTGGAAATTGACTCTCCATCCGGACCCTCCCCTCCACTGGAATTGTGGCTCCTCCCGAAATGCGCTGCAAGTACCCGACGCCACCTTGCTCCACAGGTCGACGACACCCAATGGCCATGCGAAACACGGACGCCGGAAACCACTGGCCCACTTTATATTATCAGACATTTAATTTTATGTAAACCCGCGTTTAAAGTCAAATTATTTTCTTTAATCTGCTCGTGGTTCCGGCCTGCGGGAAACCAATTGACAATTTTGCCTCCCCTATGTATCCTTGTATGTCTTGCACGGCGCAGACCCGGTTCACGTCCGGTCGCTGAAGACCTCCATCCGGACGGGTCCGGTGGCGGATCGGACGCCGGTTTCGGACGGTCGATCCCGTTTGCGCAGATCTTCCTGAACAGCGTTCCAACCTTCCCGGCTTTCTCCCGGAGACTGCACGCCCGTCTCCAGCCTCTATGTCATACGATTCCCAAAATCCCCTCATCGTGCAGAGCGACATGACCGTTCTGGTGGAGGTCGGCGGACCGCGCTATGAAGCCGCCCGGGACGTACTGGCACGTTTCGCCGAACTGGAAAAGAGCCCGGAATACATCCATACCTACCGTATCAGCCCGCTGTCGCTCTGGAACGCCGCAGCCGCGGGTATCACGGCGGACGAAATTACCGGCGCTCTCGAAACCTTCAGCAAATACGACGTCCCCCAGAACGTCTCGGTTGAAATCCGGGAGACCCTCGGGCGGTACGGTCGAATTCGACTGGAACGATCCGGGAACGACCTCATCCTCTCCGCCGACGACCCGCTGCTCATCACGGAAATCTCACGGCACAAGTCGGTGCGGCCATTTTTGAATAGCCGGATTGACGCGCGGCGCCTCAAAGTCGACCTGCTGTACCGCGGCCACCTGAAGCAGGCGCTCACCCGAATCGGCTTTCCTGTCAAGGACCTCGCCGGATACGTGCCCGGCCGGCGGCTGACGCTTCGGCGGCTTCCGAACACCCGCTCCGGCCCGCCCTTCCGGCTGCGCGACTACCAGCGGGAGGCCGCGGAGATCTTCCACGCGGGCGGGGGACCGGAAGGCGGCAGCGGGGTGGTGGTTCTGCCCTGCGGCGCAGGCAAGACCATCGTGGGTATCGCCGCGATCGAACGTCTGCAGACGCAGGCGCTCATCCTCACCACCAATATCACCGCCTCGCGCCAATGGAAGGCTGAACTCCTGGACAAGACGGACCTGAGGGCGGACCAGATCGGCGAATATTCGGGAGAGGTCAAGGAGATCCGCCCCATCACCGTCGCCACCTACAATATCCTCACGTACAGAAAGAAAAAGGGCGACCCGTTTCCCCATTTCGCAATTTTCAATCAGGGGAACTGGGGCATCATCATCTACGACGAAGTGCACCTGCTGCCCGCGCCCGTGTTTCGCTTTACCGCCGAGCTCCAGGCCAGACGCAGGCTTGGCCTCACGGCCACGCTCGTGCGCGAAGACGGCATGGAAGCGGACGTCTTCAGTCTCATCGGTCCCAAACGCTTCGACGTGCCCTGGCGCGACCTGGAGTCCAAGGGCTGGATCGCCACGGCGGAGTGCCGTGAGATCCGCCTCCCGCTACCCCAGCACCTGCGCCTGGACTACGCCGTTGCCGGCGGCCGCGGGAAGTTCAGGATCGCCTCGGAAAACCCGTCCAAAATTCCACTGGCCAGACAACTCATCCGGAAACACGACCAGGACCAGATCCTGGTCATCGGCAAGTACGTCAGCCAGGTCGAGGCGTTCGCCAGAGAACTGAACGCGCCCGTCATCACCGGCAAGACCCCGAGTGAGGAACGCGACGTGTTGTACGCGCGCTTCCGGCAGGGCGATATCCGGCTGATGGTCGTCTCCAAGGTGGCCAACTTCGCCGTCGACCTGCCGGACGCGAACGTCGCCATCCAAATTTCGGGGACTTTCGGTTCCCGGCAGGAAGAAGCCCAGCGGCTGGGGCGCATTCTCAGACCCAAGACCAATGGCAGCCTGGCCCACTTCTACACCCTGGTAACGCGAGATACCCGGGAACTGGAATTCGCCCGCAAGCGCCAGATGTTTCTTACCGAACAGGGTTACCGGTATTCCATTCGGGACGCCGCCGATGTCTTCGAGGAATCCGGCGCCGCTCCGGTCTGACCTTTCCGTAGCCGACGCCTTCCGCGCGGTATTTCAGATCACGCGCCCGCAGAACTGCCTGATCACCCTGGCTTCCGTGCTGATGGGCGGGTGGCTGGGCGTACACGCGCTGCCCGCGCATCTCTGGATCGCCGCGTTCTCCGCGGCGGCCGTCATGGCCGGAGGCAACGCGCTCAACGACCTGTGGGACCTGGAAACGGATCGCGTCAACCATCCGCGCAGGCCCCTTCCTTCCAACCGCCTTTCCCCCCAAGCCGCCGCCGCTGAATGCGTTGTCCTCATGGCGTTCGGCCTCGGCCTGAGCCTGTTTCTGCCGCCCGAAGCCATCGCGACCGCGGTCTTCGCGTGCGGATGTCTCGTGGTATACAATCGACGGCTGAAACACGTTCCACTTGCCGGCAATCTCGCGGTGAGTCTCCTGTGCGGCATGGCTTTTGTCTACGGCGGGTTCGCCGTGGGCGCCCCGGTACCCGCCGCCGTACCCGCCCTGTTTGCGACCGTCTACCATCTTGGGAGGGAAATCCTCAAAGACGCTCAGGATATCCCTGGGGACCGCATCGCGCCCGGCGGAACCCTGCCCCTTCGCTGGGGGCCGCGCAGTTCCTGCCGCCTGGCCGCCGGGATCTACGCGTTTCTGGTCCTGCTCACCCCGGTTCCGTACATCATGGGCCTCTACGGCCTCCCCTACCTCATCCTCGTTTCCCTGCTCGACGTCATGCTGGCGTGTATCGTGTTCTTTGTCCTGCGCGTTCCGGACACACACCGCCTCCGCAGGGGCAACCGGTTTCTGAAGGCGGGAATGATGCTGGGGCTGCTGGCCATCCTCGCGGGTACGCTTTGATGTTTCCTCGCGGAATCAGTCCGGCGCAAGCGTGTTAACGCTTGACCCAACTCATTGATTATCTTAAGATAAGCGCACTTTAGATACGGACCTCTTTCTGTCGGGAAATATGCGCAGGGGGTCGTATCCAGCCTGAGACCGCCCTGGCGCGAAGGGAATCCATGTCCGAACAGGTCAGGAATCGGATCGAACGACTCGTCCGCGAGTTGAACGAACACAGCTACCGGTACTACGTCCTGGGCGCGCCCACGGTCTCCGACGAGGAATTCGATCGGTTGATGGGGGAACTCGAGGAACTGGAATCCGGACATCCGGAGCAGGTTCTGCCCGATTCACCCGCACGCCGCGTCGGTTCCGACCTGAGCGGATCGTTTCCCGCCGTTCGCCACGAAATCCCCATGCTCAGCCTGGACAATACCTACTCGGAGGCGGATCTGGTCGAATTCGACGCCCGCCTTCAACGGGACCTGCCCGGAGAAGCCCTGGACTATCTTGCTGAACTGAAGGTGGACGGCGTCGCCCTGAGCCTCACGTACGAGAACGGACTGCTCGTCCGAGGCGTTACCCGCGGCGACGGTGTGCAGGGCGAAGAAATCACATCGAACGTCCGCACGATCCGTTCCATCCCGCTGCGTCTGAGGGGATCCGAAGAGCAATGCGAGGTGCGCGGAGAAGTCTACCTGACCCGCGAGAACTTCGACGCCATCAACAAGGAGAGAGAAGAGCGGGAAGAACCGCTGTTCGCGAACCCGAGAAACACCGCGGCGGGCTCCCTGAAAATGCAGGATCCCAGGCTGGTCGCCGCGCGCAATCTCAGCTTCTTTGCGCACGGGCTGCTGACGGCCCAACCGCAACTCGACCGCCATTCTGAAAGCCTCGATCGCCTGGAACAGCTGGGTTTTCCCGTAAATTCCGAACGACGGCGCTGCGGTTCCACCGATGACATCGTCGCGTACTGGCATGAGTGGGACCAGGACCGCGAATCGCTGCCCTACGAGATCGACGGCATCGTCGTCAAACTGAACAGCCTCGCCCAGCAGGCCAGGCTCGGCGCCACCGCCAAGAGCCCGCGCTGGGCATTCGCCTTCAAGTTCTCTGCGGAACGCGTTCGGACGCGGCTGTTGAGAATCGCCCTGCAGGTGGGCCGCACGGGCGTGATTACCCCCGTTGCCGAACTGGACCCGGTCCTCCTTGCCGGCAGCACCGTCAGCCGGGCCACGCTTCACAATGCGGAGGAGCTCGAACGCAAAGACATCCGGGAAGGCGACACGGTTGTCCTGGAAAAGGGCGGCGACGTTATTCCCAAGGTGGTCGCGGTGGTCGATTCGGAACGTCCTCCGGACACCCGGCCGTTTGATTTCCCGAAAACCTGTCCCGTCTGCGATTCCAATCTGGTGAAAGACGAGTCCGAGGTCGCGATCCGCTGCGTCAACTCGGGGTGCGCGGCCCAACTGAAGGGGCGCATACGTCACTTCGCCTCCCGGACCGCGATGGATATCGAGGGCCTGGGACACGCGTTGGTGGACCAGCTCGTGGACACGGGACTGATCCGGGACGCGGGAGACCTCTACTCGCTGGACGAAGAGAAGGTCGCCGATCTGGAACGCATGGCCGAGACGTCCGCGCGCAACCTGATGAAGGCCCTGGAACGCAGCAAGTCGCGCCCCTTCCACAACGTCCTCTTCGCCCTCGGCATCCGCCACGTGGGCGCCACGGTTGCGCGAACCCTGGCCGACCGCTTCAGCTCCATCGACGCGCTCAGCAACGCGTCAGCCGAGGAAATCGAAGCCATTCACGAAATCGGCGGGGCGATCGCGGCAAGCGTCCAAGCGTTCCTGAACGACGAAAACAATGCTGATGTGATCGATAAACTTAAGGAGGCCGGGCTCACACTGGAAGGGGAAGAACAGGCCGAGACGGGCTCCAAACCACTCGAAGGAAAAACCGTTGTTGTCACGGGCAGCCTCACCCGCTGGGGCAGACAGCAGGCCCAGGACGCCGTCAGGGCCGCCGGCGGCAAGCCCACCTCCAGCGTAAGCAAAAAGACGGACATCGTCGTCGCGGGAGAGAACGCCGGGTCGAAACTGGAAAAAGCGATGGAACTCAAAAAGGAAGTCGAAATTGAAATCCTCGACGAAGACGGATTCGCCAGGTTGATTGGCGTCGCGTAACACCTACCTGACGCGAAGCCTTTCCTGCATAACAATCGTGCACCCTCGCGCTCGGTTTCCCCTTCCCGACGCGCCCGATTCAAGCCTTTTCGCTTGACAGAAAACCGGCGCTTTGTTACACTTCCTCCACATTGCCCAGCGGTGGGGCTGTAGCTCAGCTGGGAGAGCGCATGACTGGCAGTCATGAGGTCGTCGGTTCGATCCCGATCAGCTCCACCAATGAATACGGAAACAGGCTTGCGCGACACCGCGCAAGCCTGTTTTGGTTTTGGAATGCGACCTCACCCGGCGCAGAGCGTGATTCGAGAAACCGAAGCTCTTGAGGGTGGAGCGATGAAAACAATGGGCGCCCACAAGGGTTGCCCCTACATTGATAACGGGTGACGTTCCAGGAAATGAATCGCCGCCAGCTATCGACCCAGGATCAGCAAGCATCACGCCGCCACTGAAGAAACTGATCTACAACGCCCCATGGCGGGAGGCGGTGACGTATCGGGAGACGTGGACCCACGAATACGTAATGTCGGAAACGGACAGGCAAGCAGAGGCGAAAAGCAGGGCGCCCACAAGGGACGCCCCTACACGGTACCGAGCGAACAATTCGCTATGTGGTCGGATGATTAATTGAGATTGTAGGGGCGTCCCTTGTGGGTGCCCTGCCATGACGTAGGCATCCGGGTGGACGAGCAGGTACTGTAACTCGCACGGTCTGTGGACCTCATAGACCTGGACGCGGATGCCAAACCGATCCGATGAATTCGTAGCTTGGCCCTATCATCAATTTCCAATGCTGTCGCGCCGGAGCAAGCAACAGCACCCCCCACCGCATCAGCTATCGCCGGCCCTTCGACCCTTCGACAGGCTCAGGGATCACAAGCTCAGGGAACGGCTCGGCTTCTGCGACTCCCCCTCAAGGGGGGAGTGATTGAGACGGCTTCGCGTTTAGATCGTACGCCATAGTCCTTTTCTCCCTGTTTGGGCCTCATCAATGACCTTCGCCGACCCTTCGACAGGCTCAGGGACCACAAGCTCAGGGAGCGGCTCAGATTTCGAGCAATGGTTTCTGAGAATGTCGAAAGGCGTTCGTTCGCACGTCGCGACGGTCGACGAAGATATGGAATGGGTATTTGCGACGGGTACGTCGATTTTCCATCTTCCCAAAAGACGGACACGGGCGTATATTCGATAGCGGAATGGGTGGGGGTATCCGTTGGGGTACGTGCGGAGATTTGTTCGCCGTTCAGCGAATTGAAGGGATTTGCAGAGATGGCACATCTAACCGAAGCGCAGGTCGCGGAGTTCGAGGCGCAGGGGTATCTGGTCGTGAGAGGTCTGTTTGACCCTGAAGAGGACCTGGATCCGGTGATCGAGGAGTACGCGGGCGTTCTGGACCGGCTTGTCTGCGAACTGTACGAAAACGGAGACATTGCTTCGACGTACGACGATCTTCCGTTCGGTGACCGGCTGACGAAGGTTTACGCGGAGTCGGGCAAGGTTCACGCCCAGTATTTCGACTTTTCGCTTCCGCAGAAGAACGTTTGTGCGGATACGCCGATGTGGGTGGGACCGGAGGTGTTCCGGCTATTGCGGAATGAGAAGCTGCTGGATGCCGTAGAATCCCTGATCGGTCCCGAGATCTATTCCAATCCCGTGCAGCACGTCCGCCTCAAACCGCCGGAGCACCTGTGTCCCGTCAACGATGCGGGACGCGTTCAACTGGGCGCCACGCCCTGGCACCAGGATACGGGCGTTGTGAGGCCGGAAGCCGATGAGACGAATATGCTGACCGTGTGGTTCGGCCTGTGGGACGCGACCGTCGAGAACGGCTGCCTGGAGGTCATTCCGCGGAGCCACCGGGAGGGACTGCTTCATCACTGCCACGCAACCGCGACGATGTCCCGGGGATTCGGCCTGCAGATTCCGGACCGGTTGCTGCGACAGGGAGACGGGGTGGTGCTTCCCATGAAACGCGGCGACGTGTTGTTCTTCCACCGTCTGAACTGCCACTCGTCGCTTCCAAACAAGAGCGACAACATCCGCTGGAGTTTCGACCTGCGCTACAACCCCATCGGCCAGCCCACGGGACGCGGGTCATTTCCGGGATTCATCGCGCGCAGCCGCTCGAATCCGGAAAGCGAACTGCACGACCCTGAAGAATGGGCGAGGCTGTGGCACGAGGCGAGAAGCACGCTGGCCAGAAGCGCGGATCCCACGTACAATCGCTGGAAGGTGGATGATCCCGTGTGTGCGTGATCACGCGTGCCCGACTGGATTTTCAATCTGAAACGAGATCCGTCAGAGACCTGCCTGAGCAGTCCGCAACACCCCTCCACAAGTATCGCAATTCCCTTCCTCACAATTTTCTAGTCCCCAGCGGTCTTCCCGAAGTTCTTCGCGAATATCAGATAGTCCGAAAGTCCCACCAGGCCGTCGTCATCCAGATCGTACCGTTCGTCGTAGCCCAGATCGCCCTGACTCAACCCGAAATTCGCCGCAAATTGAACGAAGTCGGTAAAGCCAACGGTGCCATCGCCATCGAAATCGGGACCAAAGCGGGCCCCGTCGATATCGGGACCGGGTGTTTGAGACCCGTCGACCTGAGTCAGATCCCAAAACAGGATCGTGCCGTCAGCAGATCCCGACGCGAGGGTCTTGCCGTCAGGTAGGAATATCAGGCTGGTGACGATGTGCGCATGCCCTTCGAAGGTGGAGAGGATCTCTCCCGTCGACATGTCGAAGAGCCTTACGTTGCCTTCCCACGAGTCTGTAGCGAACATCGTCCTGTCCGGTGAGAACGCGACCTTTGCGAATCTCTCTGGTTTTCGTGTCGTGATTGTCGTCCCGGTCTCCAGGTTCCATACCTTCACCGATTCTCTGTACGAACCGGCATATAGCTTTGTGACGTCGGAAGAGAAGGCAACTGAGAGTACGTAACTCGTAAACCCGTTCAGGACGGCCGCGGTCTTGCCCGTGGACAGGTCCCAGGTCCTTATCTCACCGTTGTTCAGACCCGAAGCCAGGAGTTTTCCGTCCGACGAGAATTCCAACTCCTTGACAGCGTCGCTCAGTTCCGTCACACGAGTGGTCTGTTCTTGCGTTCGGACGTTCCAGAGGTTCACCCATCCCGGCCAGCCTCCGGTGGCCAGAACAGCGCCATCGGGTGAAAACGACACCTCAGATGGTAGATCCTCGTGATCCAGATGCGCAAAATCCGTATTCGTGTCCAGGTCCCAAAGGATAACTTTATTGCCGGACGCCGACGCAAGGGTCGTTCCATCGTGTGAAATGGATATCGATGAGATCGGTAAGCCATAATGTCCGCGAAGCGTCGTGACCTTGCGTCGCGTTGCAGTGTCCCATATTTTGACCCCCGACCCATATGAACCGTTAGTGAACGCCACTGTGGCGCCATCCGGTGAAAATGCCATACCCGTAACCGTTCCCCAGTGGCCGGCAATGGGTGTAATGTTCCCTGCCGTCAGATCCCTCAACACAGCCGAGCCATCGTCGGCAATAGAGGCGAGCGTCGTTCCGTCCGGAGAGAACGCAACCGCGCGAACCAGGGCTCGATGGTCGTTGAACGTATCCAGATTTCGACCCGTTGTTGCGTTCCAGAGTTTGACATTGAGGAAGCTTGTTCCTGTGGCGATGAGGGAACCATCGGAAGAAAACGCCACGGTCGTCACAAGCCTGTTTACCGCGAGCGTCGAGATATTCGTGCGCGTTGCAACGTCCCATAGTTTGGCGGTTTGGTCAGAAGCACCGGAGGCAAGGGTACTGCCGTCCGGTGAGAAAGCTATGGTATAGACCTCTCCACTGTGGCCGGCAAGCGTGGCGGCAAGCGTGCGTGTTGCCACATCCCACAGCATGACCGTGCCGTTCTCATGTCCCGTTGCGATGAGGGCGCCATCCGGTGAAAACGACAGACTGGTAAAGCCGAAATCGTACCGCCCCTGGGTGGTCGCAACAGTCCGCGAGGACACATCCCGGAGTTTAACCATCGGCCCTCCACGTGCACTGTATGCGATGGTTCTGCCGTCCGGCGAAAACGAGACATCGACAATGTCTCCGCCACTCTCAATCCGGCTGGGGGCCCCCGTTGCCACATCCCATAGTATCACCTCGCCCTTCCCCCACATACCTCCTGCCGAGACAAGCTTTGTCCCGTCGGGCGAAAAAGACACCGAATGGACAACGTCGGCGGGAAACCGGGTGGCTGTTTCCGGGTCCTTAACATTGTACAGCCAGACGCCAATGCCGCTGGCCACCGCAACAAGCTCGCCGTCCGGTGAAAATGCAACAGCCCGGTCTCCGTGGCCAATGGCCCCCCTTCCAAGTCGGGCGATCGCTCCTTCAGGAAGATCCCGCGTCCGATACGCATTGGGATTACTGAAGTCCTGGGCGAAAAGCGGTTGCAGGAAGACAACTGTCAGCACGATGACGGTGGTAAAATGCTTCATCCCCGGTTTCCTTCCGATATTGCTTAAAGAACGTATGCCTGCGAAACACGGTATGACATGGACGTCCAGGACGTGTATAGCATCCTATGCCTTCGATCTTGCTTTAGTTGGATTCCGTCTGTCGGCCGAAGTTCTTCGCAAATATCAGATAGTCCGAAAGACCTACCTGCCCGTCGTCATCCAGATCGTACCGTTCGTCGTAGCCCAGATCGCCCTGACTTAACCCGAAATTCGCCGCAAATTGAACGAAGTCGGTAAAGCCAACGGTGCCATCGCCATCGAAATCGGGACCAAAGCGGGCCCCGTCGATATCGGGACCGGGTGTTTGAGACCCGTCGACCTGAGTCAGATCCCAAAACAGAATCGTCCCATCATAAGATCCGGACGCGAGGGTCTCGCCGTCCTGGGAGAACGACACGCTGCTGACCCAGTGCGCATGCCCTTCGAAGGTGGAGACGATCTCCCCCGTCGACATGTCGAAGAGCCTTACATTGCCATCCTGCGAACCGGTGGCGAACATGGTCCTGTCCGGTGAGAACGCGACTCTTTCAAACAACTCCGGGCTTCGCGTCACGATCGTCGAGCCAGTCTCCAGGTTCCATACCTTCACCGATTCACTGTACGAACCGGCATAAAGCTTTGTGACGTCGGAAGAGAAGGCAACTGAGAGTACGTAACTCGTAAGCCCGTTCAGGACGGCCGCGGTCTTGCCCGTGGACAGGTCCCAGGTCCTTATCTCACCGTTGTCCAGACCCGAAGCCAGAAGTTTTCCGTCCGACGAGAATTCCAACTCCTTGACAGCGTCGCTCAGTCCAGTCACACGAGTGGTCTGTTCTTGTGTTCGGACGTTCCAAAGCCTTACCCATCCCGGCCAGCCTCCGGTGGCCAGAACCGCGCCATCGGGTGAAAACGACACCGCAGATGGCCCATCCTCGTGATCCAGATGTGCGAAATCTGTATACGTGTCCAGGTCCCAAAGGATGACTTTATTGCCGGATGCCGAAGCGAGGGTATTTCCATCGTGTGAAATGGATATCGATGAGATCGGTAAGCCATAATGCCCGCGAAGCGTCGTGATCTTGCGTCGTGTTGCCGTATCCCAAATTTTGATTCCTGACCCATACGAACTGTTATAGGACGCCAGCGTGGCGCCGTCCGGTGAAAACGCCAGACGCAAAACCGACGCCGAATGGCCGTCAATGGTCGTCACGGTTTTTGCGGCGAGATCCCTCAGCACAACCGCTCCATCTTCGGAAACGGAAGCGAGCGTCGTCCCGTCCGGAGAAAATGAAATCCCGCGGACCAGAGCGCGATGGTCGGTGAATGCATCTACTTCATGACCCGTGGTTGCGTTCCAGAGTTTGACTCTCAGGAACCATGTACCGGCGGCGACAAGAGAACCGTCAGAAGAAAACGCGACGGTCGTCACAGGGGAGTTTACCTCGAGCGTCTCGAAGTTCGTACGTGATGCAACGTCCCATAGTTTGACGATTTCGTCAGAAGCGCCTGAGGCCAGGGTGTTGCCGTTCGGCGAGAAAGCTACGGAGTAGACCTCTCCATTGTGGCCGGAAAGTGTGGCGGCGAGAGTGCGCGTTGCAACGTCCCAAAGCATGATCGTGCCGTTCCCAAGTCCCGTGGCGATGATGGCGCCATCCGGCGAATACGCGAGACACGCCACGCGGAAATCATATCTCCCTTCGGTGGTCACAACAGTACGAGAGGACACATCCCGGAGTTTAACCACCGGCCCTCCACGTGCGGCGTATGCGAGAGTTCGGCCATCCGGCGAAAACGAGACATCGACGATGGACCCACCACTTTCAATTCGGCTGGGGGTTCCCGTTGCCACGTCCCAAAGTATCACCTCACCCTTCCCCCACATACCTCCTGCCGTAACGAGCTTTGTCCCGTCGGGAGAAAAAGACACCGAGTGGACAACGTCGGCGGGAAACCAGGTGAATGTTTCCGGGTCCTTAACATTGTACAGCCATGCACCTATGCCACTGGCCACCGCAACGAGTTCACCATCCGGCGAAAATGCAATCGACCGGTCTCCCTGGCCAATGGATCCCTTTCCGAGCCGGGCGATCGCTCCTTCAGGAAGATCCCGCGTCCGATACGCATTGGGATTGCTGAAGTCCTGGGCAAAAAGCGGTTGCAGGAAGACAACAGTCAATACGATGATGGAGGTAAAATGCCTCATCACCAGTCTCCTTTCGTGGATGATGCCTGACGTGCAAGAACGCACACGTAGATTACCTTGAGGTTGCCTTAGGACGAATATAACATTCCGCTATTAAAAAACCTAATAGATTACTGACAACGTGGAAGCTCTCGAACGGATTTCTGTCGAATTTTCCTCGAAATCGCGAGAAATGGAGGCGCGCGTCGCCGCAGACCGGTTTCAGACTGTCGCTACTGCGTCCGCCATTTCGGCGAGGGAGAAGAAGACGTAGTCCGTTTCGGGCGTCGTTTCCACCCGCTCGGTCGCCCCCAACTCCCGCCCTCCGACAGCCGCTGCCGGTCGATCCAGGCGGTGGCCAGCCCGAATTTCCTCGCCGGTACGTGGTCGTGGTATAGACTCTGCGCTGTCCGAACCACCCCACCGCCAACATGGTAATTTCCAACCCAAAATTGGCCTAACTACCTACAGTCTTCTCGAAATTACCCGCGAATATCAGGAAGTCCGAGAATCCCACCGCGCCGTTGCCGTCCAGATCGTACCGAACTTCATATCCGTCGTCGTCCTGACTGAGACCGAACCTCTCCACAAATAGTAGAAAATCGCCGAAGCCAACCTTACCGTCGCCATCAAAGTCAGGGTTGGCCTCGCCAATGACAGTAAATGTCACTGGCTTGAGATCAGCGACCGTTGCGACAACGGTGTTTGTCCCCGGCTGGGGCCCCAATGTCATGGTCGTGGCGGCGTTTCCACTGGCATCGGTGGTGTCCGTGGTTACCGAAAGCGTGCCGCCGCCAGCGGTAACCTCGAACGTGACAACGACACCGGCGGAGGGTTCCCCATTCCTGTCCCGCACCGAGACCACGAACGGCTGGGCCAACGCCGTCCCTGCCGGCGCTTTCTGTTCGATGCCGGAGACCCCTTGCAAAACATGGGGTACGGCCTGTCCGATGGCAGTAAAGGCCACCGGCTCGAGATTAGCGACCGTTGCGACGACCGTGTTTGTCCCCGGCCGGGTCCCCAATGTCAGGGTCGTGGCGGCGTTTCCACTGGCATCGGTCGTGACGGTGGTTACCGAAAGCGTGCCGCCGCCAGCGGTAACCTCGAACGTGACAACGACACCGGCGGAGGGTTCCCCATTCCTGTCCCGCACCGAGACCACGAACGGCTGGGCCAACGCCGTCCCTGCCGGCGCTTTCTGTTCGATGCCGGAGACCCCTTGCAAAACATGGGGTACGGCCTGTCCGATGGCAGTAAAGGCCACCGGCTCGAGATTAGCGACCGTTGCGACGACCGTGTTTGTCCCCGGCCGGGTCCCCAATGTCAGGGTCGTGGCGGCGTTTCCGCTGGCATCGGTCGTGACGGTGGTTACCGAAAGCGTGCCGCCGCCGGCGGTAACCTCGAACGTGACAACGACGCCGGCGCGAGGTTCCCCATTTTTGTCCCTCACCGAGACCACAAACGGCTGGGCTAACACCGCCCCTGCGGGAGCCTTCTGCTCAATGCCGGAGACCCCCTTCAAAACAAAGGGGACGGATTGAAGGCGTTGCAGGTCCCAAAACAGAATCGTGCCGTCATAAGATCCCGACACGAGGGTCTTACCGTCCGTGGAAAACAACAGGCTGCTGACCCAGTGCGCATGACCTTCGAAGGTGAATAGGATCTCTCCCGTCGACATGTCGAAGAGCCTTACGTTTCCGTCCTGCGAGCCGGTGGCAAACATCGACCTGTCCGGCGAGAACGCGACCCTTTCGAACGTCTCTGGCTTTCGTGTCTCAATCGTCGAGCCTGTCTTCAGGTCCCATACCATCACCGATTCACTGAACGAACCGGCATACAGCTTTGTGACGTCGGAAGAAAAGGCAACTGAAAGTACGTAACGGGTAAGCCCTTGAAGGACGGCTGCGGTCTCACCCGTGGACAGGTCCCAGGTTCTAATCTCACCGTTGTTCAGACCCGAAGCCAGGTATTCTCCGTCCGGCGAGAATTCCAGCTCCTTGACCTCATCGCTCAGTCCGGTAACACGGGTGGTCTGTTCTTGCGTTCGCACATTCCAAAGGTTGACCCATCCGGGCCAGCCTCCGGTGGCCAGAACAGTGCCATCGGGTGAAAACGAGACCTCATACGGTAGATCCTCGTGATTCAGATGTGCGAAATCCGTAAATGTGTCCAGGTCCCAAAGGATAACACTATTGCCGGATGCCGAAGCAAGCGTCGTTCCGTCGTGTGAAATGGATATCGATTTGATTGGTAAACCATAATGACCGCGAAGCGTCGTGATCTTGCGTTGCGTTGCCGTGTCCCATATTTTGACCCCCGACCCATACGACATGTTATAGGACGCAAGTGTGCCGCCGTCCGGTGACGATGCTAAACCCAGAACCGGCCCCGAATGACCGTCAATGGCGGTGGTGTTTCCAGCAGCCAGATTTCTAAGCACAACTGTGCCATCGACGGAAGCAGAGGCAAGCGTCGTTCCGTCAGGAGAGAACGAAACCGCACGGATCCGAGAGCGATGGTCGCTGAATGTATTTAATTCTTGACCTGTCGCTGCATTCCAGAGTTTGACTCTGAGAAACCATGTTCCGGCGGCGATGAGGGATCCGTCAGCAGAAAACGCGACGGTTGTCGCAAGTTGGTTTACCTCGAGCGTCGTGAAGTTGTTGCGCGTTGCAGTGTCCCACAGCTTGACGGTTTCGTCAGATGCACCTGTGGCAAGGGTACTACCGTCCGGTGAGAAAGCTACGGAGTAGACCTCCCCATTGTGGCCAGCAAGTGTGGCGGCAAGGGTGCGCGTCGCCACGTCCCACAGAATGACCGTGCCGTCACTGTGCCCTGTAGCAATGAGCGCGCCATCCGGGGAAAACGTCAGACAATGGAGAAAACTGGCGCCATCGCGGACACGGGTGGACGCGGGAATCCATGAGGCTACATCCCGTAGTTCAAGAGACACGCCATCTCTTGCGCGGTAGGCGACGGTACTGCCGTCAGGAGAAAATGCGGCACTGCCAAAGGTCCACCCCTGCACTGTGCGAATACCTGTCCCCGTCGCCATGTCCCATAACTTGATCTGTCCATCACTCCACTGGCCGCTTGCCGTGACAAGCTTGCTGCCATCGGAGGAAAACGACAATGAATGGACAACGCCGGAGGGAAACAGTGTGGCCTGTTCCGGGTCCTCCACATTGTACAGCCATACGCCAATACCGCTTGCCACCGCGACAAGCCTGCCGTCCGGAGTAAAAGCGATCGCCCGGTCGCTCTCACCAATTGCGCCCTTACCAAGGCGTGCAATCGCTCCGTCGGGCACTTGCCGCATCTGATTACTGTTGGGATCGCTAAAATCCTGAGCGAAAAGCGGTTGCAGGAAGACAAAAATCAGGATGAACGAACGAGCTAGTTGTCTCATGCCCTATCTCCTGGATTGATTGATACCAGATGCGTGCAGCGGAGACCGAGATTTGATGCGATGTTACCGTAAACCTACGATAACACGCATCCATTAAGAAACCTAATGAGATTTTCTGAGACGCGAAGGATTGCAAGTGGGTTTGTCTGTAAACCTCCAGGTATACCGGCCCAACTGGCGTTGCCGTTCGGACCATGAAGCACATTTTAGATGAGAATGCTATATTCCGGATGGAACCAATCAGGACGGAAAAAGCGTAATCGGGAGGGCTTTCCAGACTGGAAGCCGCCCTGCCAGTGGTATACGCCGGGTCATTGGCTTCAAACCCCCTCCACAGCCTCCGCCATCTCGCCAAGCGAAAAGAAGACATAGTCGGTCTTCGGCATCTCTTCCACCCGATCGGTTGCGCCCCAGCACCCGCCCTCCGAAAGCCGCTGCCGGTCGATCCAGGCGGTGACCAGCCCGAATTTCCTCGCGGGTACGTGGTCGTGGTACTGACTCTGCGCTGTGTGCAGCACGTCCGAGGGATTGTAACCGCCACGGTGACCGTGGCAACCCCCTCGCTGGACGACGTCGCGCCGTAGGTCAGCGTTCCGGACGAGAGATGTCGGCAGATGTTGTGGATGGTGATAAGTGCATCCTGCGGAATTATTCGCTGATGTCTCCGTCCTGGCAACTGAACACGCCCTGCGCAGACACGATCTAGAAGGCACCTCCCACCGCCCGCGAACACCAGACTAAAGCTCGTTGACGACAATGTCATTGTTCGTTCCGCCAATGACCTGGTGCTTCCTCGGCGCGTTCAATGCGCCGTTTACGTACAGGGTGATCATGCCTTGCCCCGAGGTCTTCACGCGAATCCCGATCCTGGCGGCCGTGATGCTCCCGTCGTGGATAATCGTGATATCCCCGCCCTCGCTCACCACGTCGATACCGATGCTGGGAGCCTCCGCGACCCCCTCGGGGGCGCCAATGTCACTGCTGTTCCGGACCAGGACGTTGCCCACACGGTAGACGGACGCGCAATCGATGTCCGGGTCGGCCGGACCTCCCGCCGCGGTCTCGCATCCCGGTCCGGGAACGTCCGCACCCATCGCCGCAATCGAGATTCCCGCCGACCACGTAGATTCCGCATTCGTCGAGTGCTTACTCGTCGCTGAGATATTCCCGGTGTTGAATACCTTGATCTCGCCGCCTCGGTGATGCTCGGCACGAATACCGTGGGCTGCCTCTCCGTCCGTGGTGACCGTGCCGGTGTTCACCACATAGACGCCGTCGTGCTCCCACGTGTCAGGGTAGTCCGGAATATCGGGGTACTTATCGTCATCGAGATCTCTGCGATTATGGTAACCGTATGCATATATACCATGGCTCCATTTACCCTCGGTGTCGATCGTCCCTTCGTTGATCGCGAAGATCCGGCCGGCATTTTGAGTCCTCGCGCTGATTCCGTATCCGTGGCGCTGCGGGCGCGTGTCGTCCGTGCGTGTGGTCGGCCTCGTGGTGATGGAGGCATTGCTGTAGTTCCTCGCGTAGACGTCGCCCGGCACGTAGCTGGTCCGGTCGGGGACGATCTCATCCAGGGCCCCATGGCAACCGTTGTCCGTGAACGGCCACGGCGAGCAGTTACCCGTGTGCAGGCCTATCGCAAACAAACCGTTGATTTCGATTGAGCCGAAGTTGAGACCCTGTGACGCTCCCCAGAGACTCTGAGCCGAGATCCCGCGCGCGCCCTCTCCTTCGATCCGGATCACGCCTTCCGCGTAGTTGACCAGTCGTGTGAGGTGTCCGCTCCCGGTCTCGGCCTTCAGGCCGTCAACCCGTTCGTTGTAGGGACCGGTGGCAATGAGTTGGCCGCCGGGCATGTTGAACAACTCGACCTTGTGGCTGTAGTTTGAAAAGTCGTGGGGCTCCGCCGCCTTGTTGAGGCTCCCGACCACAAGACGATGGTTGGATTGAGCCGAATCGGGCGCGGCGGTGAGACCGTTCAGCGTGATGTCTCCGTCATTCACGAGGCGTATGTTGGCGGGGGAGGCCTTCATTACCGCGCGGATGCCAATTCCCGCGCTATCGAGAGTAACGGAGCCCCGGTTCAGGATCCGAAGGTTCCCGGAGTTGCCCTCGGCTGTGATGTTGGCCGCGACGCTTCCACTTGCATTGATCGCGGCGCTGTCGCCTATCGTGATCGCGTGGTATTCGGTACCCGCGTTCTTGTTGGTGATGTCGATCCCGGCAGTACCGGTTGCCGGCTCGAGCGTGCCGTCGTCGTACTTCACGTGGGTGCGGGTGTGGTCGCCGGGATCCAGCTTACTCGTGTAGTCGCCTCTATAGGAATGGGTCACCGGCTGATCGAAGACATGGTCCTCGTCCGGAGCGGGCGTGAAGACCGGGGTCGGGGAAGAAACCACCGGCGCCGGGAGGATCAGGCCGTAGGCCACGTCGGACCACGGACCCTTCCCTTCGTCGTTCTGCGCCTGTACCTGGATCCGGTAGACTCTGCCCGAACTCACGTCGGTAATCGTGCGAGACAGGGACGGGCCGGACTCGGGCCAATCCGTGAAGGCCCCGCTGACGCCTTGCCTGTATTGCACGTGGTAGTTGGTTATGACGGGACCGGTGTTTTCCGGCGCCGTCCATGTCACGGTCAGGCTGCTCTCGGTCTCTTCACTTACCGCAGGCGGGTCCGGCTTGCCCGGCGGTTCCACGTCATCCTTCACGAGGACGACGACCTTCTTGGCGCCCGTCAGTTCGCGGGCGCCGCTGCCGCCGGTCGCCTCCACCACCACGCTGTAGACGTTGTTGCTTCCTGCATCCGCGGGCGTCTCGAAGTCGGGATCCTCCTTGAAGCGCAGCTGGTTTGTGCTGGCGATCCCGAACAGGTCTCCGTCGGCGGCGCCCGTGACAGCGTAGCCGGTAATGGCATCACCGGCATCGACGTCCTGGGCCACCATTCGTCCGACGAACCGGGTGTTCTCGGTGACCTCGAAGGTGTCTTCAATGGTGAAAACCGGCGGCTCGTTCTCGTCGGTGAGGGTGATGGCGATCGACTGACGGGCGGTCAAGGCGCGGCCTCCGGCGCCGGCGGTTGCGGTCACGGCCACGTTGTACTGTCGGTTCCTGTCCGCGTCCGCAGGACTCTCAAAGTCGGGGTTCTCCTTGAAAGACAGCGTCCCGGCGCTGTTGATCTCGAACAGACCCTGGTCGCTGCCGCCGGTCAGGGTGTAGGCTGTGACGGCATCGCCCTGGTCCGGGTCGGCGGCGGCGACCGTCCCGGCGAAGGACTGGTTCTCCGCCGCCTCGAAGGCCCTGCCGCTGGTGAAGACCGGGGCCTCGTTGAGGTCGTTCAGGTCGATGGATACCGGGATCGTACTCTCGCCGCCGTGGCCGTCCGTGGCCTTCACGTTCACGGAATAGCGGGACAGAGCCTCGAAGTCGTAGGTCCTGCCCGTCTTGGTCTTGAGCTGGCCGCTGCGGGTGTCGATGGAGAAGGAGTCCGCGTGCGTGCCTTCAAGCGCGTACGTCAGCGTGGTCTTCTCAGCGTCGGTCGCACTGACCGGGGCGCCGACGTCCTTCACGCCCGTCGTGTTCTCATCAAGAGCGCGGGTAGCGCTGCCTCCGTCGCTAAACACGGGTAAAGCGTTGGCATCCGTGCTTCCCGTGCCCGGTTCCGACCAGTCGCTGGCGCCTTCGGGAGACCGCGCCAGCACCTGCACCTGGTAGCTTGTGCCCGGCGTCCTGCCCGTGATGGTTGCACTGCGCTGTGCGCTGTTATGTGTCCATGTGCTGAAGCCGCCGCTGTCCCCCTCCCGGTACTGCACGTCGTAGTCGTTGATGTCCGGGCCCGTGTTTTCCGGCTCTTCCCACGTCACCTCCAGGCTGGTGGACGAGGCCGCCGAGACGTCGGGCGCGTCTGGGGTATCGGGTGTTTCCTGCTGGTCCGTCAGGTTGATGGCAACTTCGATCGTGTTGCTGCCGCCCTGCCCGTCTTCGACGCGTACCTTCACCTTATAGCGGGGCTTCGCCTCGAAGTCGTAAGTCTGTCCCGATAGCGTCTGAAGCTGGTTGCCGTCGTGCGCGAAGGCGGCCCGGTCTGTGCCTTCGAGGGCGTAGGTGAGCGTGCCTCCGTCGGTATCCGTCGCGGTGAGCGGATTGCCGATGTCGTGTGTACCCATGGTGTTTTCAGCCAATGAGCGCGTGGTGCTCGTGCCCTCGTTGAACGTGGGCGCACGGTTGGCCACGGTCCTGGCATCTGCCGACGCGGACCAGGAGCTCTCCCCTTCGGGCGAACGGGCCAGCACCTGCACCTGGTACGCTGTGTTCGGGTTCAGGCCGGTGACGGTCGTGGTCGTCCCGGGCCCCGTGTGCGGCCAGTCGGTGAAAGCGCCGCTGCTTCCCTCCCGGTACTGCACGTCGTAGTCGTTGATGGCAGGCCCGGTGTTGGCAGGCGCCGTCCAGCGTATGGAAAGGCTGTTCAGCGTCTGTGCGGTGATCGTGGGCTTATCGGGCGTCTCCGGCGTCTCGCTGTCGTCGTCGGTCACGTTGACGGTCACGGAGATGGTGGCGCGGCCGTTCTGTTCGTCCTGAGCTTGCACCGTCACGGAATAGCGGTCCTTCGCCTCGAAGTCGTAGGTCACGCCGGTTTTCGTCTGCAGCTGCCCCGTATTCTCATCGATGTCGAAGCTCCCGGTGTCGCCGCGGGAAAGGCTGTACGTCACTGCTGTGTTTTCCGGGTCGTTCGCGCGCAGGGGCGTGCCCAGGTCCTGCACACCGCTGGTATTTTCTGCCACCTCGCGCGTGGCGCTTTGTCCCTCGTCGAACACCGGCGGGAGGTTGGAACTGGTGACGCCGAAGCCGGAGCGGGAATATTGGGAGTTCCCTTCGTCGTTCGTTGCCCGCACCTGCACCTCGTAGCGGGTGTTGACGTCGAGGTCGATGATGGTCGCACTCGTCCCTGGCCCTATGTGTGAATGGGGGATGAAGCTGCCGCTCTTCCGATATTGCACGTCGTAGTCGGTGATATCCGGACCCGTGTTGTCCGGCGCGTCCCACGTGACCGCCAGGCTGGTCGTCGACGCGGGCTGGACCACCGGCGCCGCGGGAATCTCGGGCGGCTCGTCCACGTCGGACACGTGTACCGTGACGCCGATCGTGGCGGATTCGCCGTAAGGATCGCTGCCTTCCAGAATTATGGAATACCGGTCGTTGTCCTCGAAGTCATATGTGATGCCCGACAACGTGCGCAGTTGCCCTGTACCTGTGTCAACGGCGAAACTGGCGGAGTCCGGCCCCGACAGTCTGTACGTCACGAGGTCATCGTCCGGGTCGGTGGCGCGCACCGGATGCTGGATGGGCCGGCGTGCGGGCGTGTTCTCCGCCAAGGTGCGCGACGTGGCCGATCCGTCGTCGAAGGACGGTGGCCTGTTGTTTTGCGGTGGCGCTGACGATGTCGTTACGACCACGCCTAACTTCGTCTGTGCGCTGTCGCCGTACACGTCCCTGGCCGTGGCGGTGAGGGTCGCACGCCCCGTGGCCACGCCGAACACTGTCGCCATCGTATCCGCCACGGTGACTGTGGCAACCCCCTCGTCCGACGACGTCGCGCCGTAGGTCAGCGCCCCGAGGGCGGGCCGTGTGAACAGGCTGGCGAGGTTCACCTGCGCGACGCTGTCTACGTTTACCGTCAGGTCGCGGACCACGCCACGGGGGCGCGGACCCGCCGTGGGAGCACCCGCAACGGGCGCCGACCAGGGGCTTGCACCCTCGTCGTTCAATGCCCGCACGCGCACGTGATACGCCTGATCATTGGTCAGACCTGACAATGTGACGCCAGTATCCGTGCGGCCTTCCACCAGCAGCCCCTCCCGCCATACTTGGGCCTCTGCCGGCCTATGCCCCACCTCGTACCCGCTCACGGTGGGCTTGCCGATCTCGTCCAGCGACGGCGTCCACGTCACGGCAAGCGCGCCCTCGAGGGTAGCGACCCGCACGCTATCTGGCGCCGCGGAAGGGGGTTCGTCCACATCCGTGACCGTGATGCCCACCACAACCGTGGCGCGACCGCCCTGCGCGTCGCTGGCGCGTACCGTCACGGAATACCTGTCCATGGCCTCGTGGTCGTACGCAATCCCTGCCTTCGTGAGAAGCTGACCCGTGCCCGGTTTAATCGCAAAGCTGTCCGCGTGCACGCCACGCAGGCGGTACGTCAGGGAATTGCCGTCGGCATCCGTGGCCGTGACCGGGTTCCCGATGGGCTCACCGGCAGCCGTATTTTCTTCCAAGGTACGTGTCACCCGCGGCGCCGCGCCGAAAGTGGGAGCGCGATTGGGATTCTTGCCGAAGTTGCTGGCGAAGACCACAAAGTCATCGAAGCCGATGCCGCCGTTGCCGTTCAGATCGTACGCCGCCACGTACCTGTTGTCGCCACGCTCTGTCCCGAATACACCGGCGAAGGCCACGAAGTCCGAGAAGCCCACCACGCCGTCGCCGTCGAAGTCCGGAGATGGAGCCGCGGCCACGTGCAGCGCCACGCCAATGTCAGGTGAGATCGTCTCGATCTGCCCGCCGCGGGAAAGTCCCGCGTCCACCAACCACACCTCCGTGTCCGAAAACGCGTCCGTCGTACGGAAGCGAAACGTGCCGATCCGACCCGCGTTCACCGATGCGGAACCACTCGAGGAATAGACGGCGATGGTAAGGGACGTGGAATCCTGCTGTACGGCGGCCTGGACGCTGGGCAGCACATCACCCGGATCGAAGCCCACGTATAGGACCTCGGATGCATCGAAACGCAAGCGCACGAAAATGCCGGTGGCATTCTGAATATCCTTACCGAAGATCTGGATGGAGAAGGGCTGATCGCGAAGGAGGTCGAGCGAGGAAACAGCCTGGTCGGCTGCGGCATCGTCCAGGTCCAGCGTGAGGAAAAACCCGCTGGGCTGCGTGGACGGCGACCACGGTAGAACGAATAACAACAGGCAAAACATTACCGAGGCGCCGAGCGTGAATCGAACGGTTTGCAGTAGCCATGAGAGCGAATGTCTAAAGACAAGGAAACGCATTCTCTAAACACCAGATCGCGCGAAGACATCCCTTAGCGCGGTGTAAGAAAATATCGATATACTCGTCGCGTAAGGTTTCCGATAGTTGTCACATAACGTTCATCAAGGAGGCAAGTTATGTACCTGTTCGTTTGAGACAGGTATTCGAAGTTGGCGTCGGCCGGCTTGCAGGCGCCGATGTCTTCCGCTGTATAGATGGCGTCGAACGTTACGCCCAGCTTGCGGTTCGAGGCGGCGATACCCTCGCGGATGATTGTGAGGATTGCGAGTTTGTAGTGCTGCTTGAGGAATCGCAGCGAGTCGGCGTGTGTAGGGCGCGTGCAGCAAGGGCGGTATCCGAACCACCCCTCAACCAGTTTCGTAGTTCCCCGCCTGACAACAGCCTAATTCGCTGCGTTCTTCCCAAAATTACCCGCGAATATCAGGAAGTCCGAGAATCCCGCCGCGCCGTTGCCGTCCAGATCGTACCGAACTTCATATCCGTCGTCGTCCTGACTGAGACCGAACCTCTCCACAAATAGTAGAAAATCGCCGAAGCCAACCTTACCGTCGCCATCGAAGTCGGGGTTCGGTTCGCCAATGGCAGTAAAAGCCACTTGCTTTAGATCACCGACCGTTGCGACAACGGTGTTTGTCCCCGGCTGTGTACCCAATGTCAGGGTCGTGGCGGCGTTTCCATCGGCGCCGGTCGTGTCGGTGGTTACCGAAAGCGTGCCGCCGCCAGCGGTAACCTCGAAGGTGACGACGACGCCGGCGTTAGGATCCCCATTTTTGTCCCGCACCGAGACCACAAACGGCTGGGCTAACGCTGTCCCTGCCGGCGCTTTCTGCTCGATGCCGGAGACACTCTTCATATCAAAGGGCACAGAATGAAGGCGTTGCAAATCCCATAGCAGGATCGTCCCATCATAAGATCCCGTCGCGAGTGTCCTGCCATCCGGTGTGAATTTTGCGCTAAGGACCTGGTGATTGTGCCCCGAATAGGTCGCGATATCGTCGCCCGTGGAGATGTCGCGCAGCATCACCGTTTTATGCTGCCGTGTGGTGAACATCGTGCCGTCGGGTGAGAACGCCAGGCATTGTCCCCACGTTCCTTTCGGAGTGGCGCCTTGCGAGCCCGTCGCCAGGTCCCACACCCTGATCTCGCCGCCGAAATAGCCGGAAGCAAGCGCTGTCCCGTCCTGCACAAAGGCCATGGAGATTAACGGCGAAGAATGGCCTTTGAAGTCACGGATGACAGCGCCCGTCGTCACGTCCCACACCCTGATCTCGCCGTTGCGCAATCCTGACGCCAAAGTTGATCCATCTGGCGAGAAAACCAGCATTGTGACCCAATCGTGTACGCCCGAAAACTCCCTGATCATCTTCTCGTTCCTGACGCTCCACAGGCTTACCGTTGCCGTCTTGTCCGAGGAGGCGAGTAAAGTGCCGTCGGGTGAAAACGAAACCGCCCCAACCTGACTTCCGTGTGCAAGTCTGGCGGAATTCGTCAGAGTGACAAGGTCCCATAAGCGTACCGTACTATCTTGTGATCCGATCGCAAGCGTTGTCCCGTCAGGTGAGATGGATAGCGATCTAACGGGCGAGCACCTCTGCTCGCCGAGAGAGGCGACCATCCTTCCAGTAACAGCGTTCCATATTTCGACCTTTCCCTGGGATGTACCGGAACGGGAAGCAAGTGATCTACCGTCCGGCGAAAATGCCATACCCCAAATCGGGCCCGAATGGCCGAAAAGGGTATTGGCATTGCCGCTGGCCAGGTCGAAGAGTTTGACGGTTCCATCTTCAGATGCCGTGGCCAGAGTCTTTCCCAGCGGAGAGAACGAAACCGCCTGAACCCTGTCACCATGGTCGTTATATTTGGCGAGACTTCGCCGTGTCGCAATGTCCCACAGTGTAACGCTCCCATCCCACCAGCCCGAAGCCAGGCGGTCACCATCTGGCGAAAACGCCACACAAATGGGCTGCGACCAATCGCGGATGGTGACGGTCGACGTGCCCGTCGCGATGTCCCATATCTGGACTGTACCGTCAGCGGAAGCCGACGCCAGGGTACTTCCATCCGGAGAAAAGGACACGGAGTCGATATAGCGACGATGCCCCTCCAGGGTCGTAGCAATCGTGCGTGATGCCACGTCCCATAGCCGGATGGTCCCGTCCCAATGCCCGGAAGCGAAGGTGGCACCATCCGGCGAAAACGTTAGACATGTAGGATCTGTCTTAAACGCTTCAAACGTCCCCAGAGTCCACGCAGCAGCACCCGACGTCACATCCCGCATTTTAAGGGTCGAATAGCCTCCATGGTAGGCAAGGGTGGCTCCATCCGGTGATAACAGTAGATTGGCGAAGTCACCCTCTTGAATGGGTATGCGGGTGTGGGTTTGCGTTGCCACGTCCCACAGCATGACCTCTCCCTCGCTCCCCGAACCTCCCGATGAGAAAAGCGTGTTGCCGTCCGGCGAAAAAGACACCGAATGGACGACACCCGAGGGCAGCAGAGCGGATCTTTTCGGGTTCTCCACGTGGTAGAGCCACACTCCAATACCACTTGCAACAGCAACAAACCTCCCGTCAGGCGAGAAGACAACCGCCCTTTGGCTTTCGCCAATGGCACCCCTGGCCAGGCGCAGTGCGGCATCACGTGGCAGATGCCACGTTGGATAATCACGGGCGTCACCCGTTACAACCGGGGTTCCAATGCCCACGGCTTTGAAGGTTTCTATTGCCAGTTCGGTGATGGATACCTTGACGTTACTAGGACCAGGATTTGGACCGAGGGTGAAGAGTACCTCCGCCCTGCCGTCGGGACCGGATGTGACATTCTCGGTCGTGAATCCGCCGGTGAGGCTTCCATCGCCTGCAACGACCGTAAACGTGACCTGCGCGCCGGCTATGGGTTCACCGAACTGATCTCGTATTTCAACGATCAGCGGATCAGCCAATGCGGCGCCGGGTGCGCCTTCCTGGTTGTCACCTGAAATGATCGTCACGGTCTGCGCGCGCGGCAGGGTCCACGCGGACAGGTCCCATAACTCGACCGTTTTGTTATCCGAAGTAGCGAGGAGTCGACCATCCGGCGAAAATGACATCGAAGGGGCAAAGTGTGCATGCCGAAAGGTGGCAAGACTCGCGCCCGTCGCAATGTCCCATAACTTCACGGTATTGTCCCGTGAAGTGGAAGCAAGTATGGTTCCGTCGGGTGAAAACAACACCGATGAGACACCCTGCGTGTGTCCTGTAAGCGAGGTGACGGCCTCTCCCGTTTCGACTCGCTAAATCCGGACCGTATTGTCGTATGAACCGGAAGCGAGGGTCATACCGTCAGGTGAAAACAACACCGACGCGACCGCCCCAGAATGTCCATCCAGTGTGTGGATTTGTTCCCCCGCTGCAACCGTCCACAGCCAGACGTTGCCGTCGGATGAACCGGAAGCGAGGGTTGAACCGTCGGCCGAAAACGACACCGTAGAGACAAGCTGTGAATGCGGCAGGATTGCAAGTCTGGCGCCCGTCGCCACGTCCCATAGCCTCAACGCATTGTCTCCCGACCAGGACGCAAGAATCGTTCCATCAGGGCTGAACAGCACGTCCGGCGAGAAGAAAACCGACCCGACACCGATGGGCGGACCCACGAGTGTTGCGTCAGTCTTTCTCGTTACGACTTCCCAAAGACGGATCTTGCCATCGGATGACAAGGATGCGAGGGTCGAACCATCAGGTGAATACGACACGGACAACACTTCACCGCCCTGTGCTTCAAGCGTGGTAATGAGTTGTCCGGTCGCAACCGCCCAGAGGTGGACATTCCCGTCGTATGATCCGGAAGCGATGGTGGAGCCATCGGGCGAAAACGTCACCGAATTGATAGCGCCTGGTTGCGGAAGGGTCGCAAGTCTCGTACTCGACGCAACGTCCCATAACCCAATCGTACCGTCGTCTGAACCGGAAGCTACGACCTTTCCGTCCGGCGAGAACAACACGCTGAAGACCGCGTGCGTATGCCCACTGAGCGAGGCGAAGTGATATGGCGAAATACTCACGAGATTGAACCATGCCTGCCCGACATTTCCATCCGTGTCTACCGCATTAACATGAATTCTCTCCACATCGGGGTTCTGTATTATCCCAACGGCGTCGCGTGCGTACTGGAAGTCAATGACGGCATCTACCTCCTTCGCCATGCCGCGCCACGCCTTTATTTCCGGGAATCCCCCACCCCAATTAATTGGCGGCGTCATCGCAAACAGAATCAACTGTTGAAGCCCGTCTGCATCCGCCACCTTGAATTGAACATCGATCTCTTCCTCGTTCGGTGGAAACTTACGGGACGAAATGAGTTCGACGGTGGGACTAGCCGTCGATTGGGTTGTTATCCCGGGATTGAAGTATGGATGCACGGAAAGGAATTCAGCAGCCAGAGCCGAAAGACTGTCCGGTTCATTGCCATATGACATGACGTACGCATCGTTTCGAAAATCGTGGTGTAAGCCGAACCCGTGTCCCAGTTCATGCGCCACCGTTTGCCAGTCAACGTCCACGCGCATGGACGCCTCTCCACCGGTTTTCCCGTTTCTGCCTCCGCGCGCTGCAAAGATTCGGCTATTGTCGATGAAGGCGACATAGGTATTCGAATTGGTATCGTAATCCTGGCGGACCTCCCTGAAGACAGCGGAGTGCATATCGTCGGCGTAGTGGTTGTTGGGGTGTTGTCCCGTGAAACGATGGATCAGCGGCTCACCGTCGTCCGCTGTTTCAATGTTGATGGCGTTGACGTCAAAGCCGTGCGCCTTCATATGTTCGGCAAAAAAAGCCCGCACCTGCCGTACCGCCCTTTGTATCGAGTCTTCTACGGTGATTGAAAACGAACGGTCACTGGGTACGAAGTAAATCACCCGCACCGTCCGTGGATCGCCCGTGTTCAGACCGAGTGCCCGCTTGCCCGCAGCTTCAGAGCCCTCAGGATGCACCTGCGAGAGATCGATAGGCTTGCAGAACGGTACGTGGCCTGTTTCCTGCGGGCAGGCGTCGCCAGCAAACACCAGTGTGAGGATAATGGAGACGACTGCAAGAATGCAGACATTCATGCCTTTCCTTCCGCTGAGGCGATATCCGGTGGCTTGCATTTCCGAATCCTCGTCTTTCTTATGAATTCGCACAGAATCCAATCCGATTTGTCGGCCGAGGTGCGGCTAGGTGGCTGATCTTGCAACGCCTGCTCCGTGTGGGTCGATTGCTCCCACGCGGAACCCATCAGGTGGAATCGGAGAATACGCCGGTGCCAAAAGTCTGCCGCCGAATGAACTGTGTATCGTGATAATAATCATATATTTTGGAAATTCCTATGCCTTTCTGATGATTTTTATTAATTTTTCGTGAGTTTTCCGATTACCGAAAGATATAGCCGCAATCTGAGGCTCTATCCCTGGCCTGAACCGTACGTTCGCCTGATAGTTGAATTCGGGATGGGAACAAAAGGGTAGAAAAAGAGCGCTAAGGGCACGGCCTTCCAGGGTGGAAGCCGCGATCCTGCTCTCCAGGACAACATAGCCGTCCGGCTTCAGGCGCCCGCCACCGCGTCCGCCATTTCGGCGAAGGAGAAGAAGACGTAGTCCGTTTCGGGCATCGATTCCACCCGCTCGGTTGCGCCCCAACTCCCGCCCTCCGTCAGGCGCTGCCGGTCGATCCAGGCGGTAGCCAGGCCGAAATTCCGTGCCGGGACATGGTCGTGGTAGAGGCTCTGCGCGGTGTGCAGTACGTCCGGGGGTTCCACGCTCAGGTCGGACTTCAGGTGGGAGATCAGGTACTCGAAGTTGGCGTCGGCGGGCTTGTAGGAACCGATGTCTTCCGCAGTGTAGATGGCGTCGAACTCGACGCCCAGCTTGCGGTTCGAGGCGGCGATGCCGTCTCGGTGGACGTTGGATAGGATCACCAGCTTGAAGTGTTGCTTGAGGATTCGCAGCGCGTCGGCGGTGTCGGGGAACGCGGGCCAATGCGGTAACGACGCGCCGAACGCAGCGTTGAGTTCCTCGTCGGTTTTGAGGCCTGACATTTCTGCGATGCGCCCATGCACCCGGGTGAGCAGTTCCGGATAGCGAAGGCCGGGCGTGGCCTGCTCCTGACGGCTCTCGCATTGGGCGAAGGCGCGCAGCGCGTCGTCTCTCGTGAAGCGCGAGCCCGGGTTGCGCATGATCAGCGGCTGCAATGCGTCCCAGATGCCGCACTCCCAGTCGATCAGGGTGCCGTAGCAGTCGAACGTGAGGACACGGAAGTCGGTCAGTCGCCGCATTCGCTTGTCGCTATCTCCTTCGATCCTTTTCGCGTCCGGTCTATGCCGCGGCGATGGTATCACGCAGGTGCCGGGCCGCCAGCCGGAAGGTTTCCCGGTCGTCGCATTCGTTGACGTCCTGCCCCTCGAACGTGATCGAAACCACACCGTTGAAGCCGACCGTTTTGAGAATGCCGACGATGCGCGGGTAATCCAGCCACTCCTCCCGCCCGCTGTCGATCTTGTAGATCTTGGCACGGACGTGGGACGCATGTGGCGCGGTCTGTTCCATGAAGCGGTAGATGTCCACGTCCGGATCACCCACGCCGCGATTCAGCCCCGGCGACCCCACCCACTGGCCGGTATCCAGGATGAAGGTGAAGTTCTCGCGGTCGGTTTCCCGCAGAATGCGCAGCACGTTATCGCCCGTGCTCGGGTGATTCTGAAGGCCCACGATAATCCCGGCATCGGCCGCAAAATCGCACACGTCCTGAAAGCAACGGATCTCGCGTTCAGCATCCCCCACCCCCGGCGCCCCGCAGAAGAGCCGGATCATCGGCGCTCCGAGGTACGCGGCCACTTCCACGTCTGCCTTCGCCTGCTCCACCTTCTGTCGCAACTCCTCGTCCGTGCCTACGAAATGGCCGCCGGAGGCGAGATAGCCGATGGGCAGGCCGGCTTTCAGGCACCTTATCTTCAGACCCCGAAGATAGTCGCGGTCCAGGGAGCCGAAACCCACGTCCACCCGGAAGTCGATCACGTCCAGCTGCAGTTCACGCGCGAGATCGATAAAAGACTCGACGTCCGGGAACGTTTTGGGATCGTCCTTGCCGAAATACGAGGCGTAAATGCCGACTTTCATTGCGGTACCTCCGATCGTAGGGGCGCCCCTTGTGGTCGCCCGTGCGTTGGCGAATGGCATACATAGGGCGACCGGCCGGTCGCCCCTACGAAAACTGGTCTTTCCTATTCACACCGCCCGGTTGGCCTCGTCAACGTACTGGTTGATGCCGGGCACTTCTCTCATCCCGTGCCAGACCCCGCGGAAGAGCGTCTGTCGTTTTGGCGGCAGTGCGCCGATCACCTCGGGCGCCGGGCAGCCCTTGCCCCACTTGGCGTTGACCGTGTTGTAACAGGTAAAGAGGCTGAGCCGGTCGCGCGTCTCGTTGTTCCAGCGCGTGCCCGTGTGGCACAGGGCTTCCGTGAAAATCACCGCCGACCCCGCGGGACAGGTATAGGTCTCCCACAGCGGACTCTCCCTGTTGCTGATTTCCTCGGGCCGCGGAAAGGCCGCCTTGTGACTGCCGGTCAGAAACATCGTTCCGCCGTCGCCGGGACCCACCTCGTTGAGCTCCCATACCACGCGGGTCAGCCCCGAATGGACCTTCCCGGGGAGCATCTGATAGATGTGCGAATTGCCGCAGAAGGAAAAATAGGCGCCGCCGCCGTGGGGCCGGAAGTTGTCGTGGCCGGCCTTTCGATGACTGGTGTACGTGTGGTCGTATCGGAAACCGTAACAGTCTTCCGTCGCCAGCGGGCGATGCGAGAGGATCTCATTGAGCACGCCGACGACGGCCGGATGATCCAGCAGCACCTGCGAAGGACCCCCGTGGTTGTCGCGTTCCTCAGGCGGAAGCGATTCACGCCGGTAGAGAAAATCCATCTGATGCCGCCGGATGCGGTCGAGTTGCTCCTCGTCGAACAGATCCGGGAGGCAGATCCAGCCTTTCAGATCGAAGATGTACTTCTGCGCGTCGGTCATTGGAACAACCGGCAGACCGTCCGCGTTGGTTGTGGGAACCAGTTTGGTATCCATGGTTAACCTCGCAGGTTTGGTACAGGTGCGCGAAATGCCATTTCGCGTTACGGTTGGAACGGCCGTCGTCTAATGATACTTCCCCGGCGGCGGAAAAACAAGACGTGCGGTGTCGGCGCGTGTCACGCGTAACACGGATTGCCGTTCGAAGGTAGAATTCAATCTGCAGCACGGGAGACGGTGAAAAAATTTTGATTCCGTCCCATTTCCGACTATATTTCAGAAACGCGAGCAAACCGTGATTCAAAACATCCGTATCGAAGACGATCCAGGTCTGAATTCTCCCCAACATCCGTATTAAGAAGCTGTCTTAAAATTCCCAGCGGTCTTCGCACGGCTGCAAAAGCGCCGGTCGGCGTTGGTCAAACCCGCCCGTATAGACAAATATGGGCGGATTCTCCCGCCTTGACCGCCACTTTTTCGCTCGCGCTCGGGAACGCACCGGTAATTTTAAAACAGCTTCTCAGGACAGGAGCCAGGCACATGTCAGATCAGTCCGGCGGTCACGTTACGGTCTACGTCGGCACGTATACAGACGATCGGACCGAGGGTCTGCACATACTCAAACTGGATACGTCGTCCGGCGATCTCGAAGCCACGTCGAAGGTGCCGGACGTGCACAACCCCTTCTTTTTGGCCGCCGACGCCCGCGCACGTTTCCTGTACGCGGCATGCGCCGTGGACGAATTCGACGGCAGGCCGGGTGGCTGTATCAAGTCGTTCTCCATCGATCCGGAGTCCGGCAGCCTTGCGTTGCTCGATGAACAGCACGCAGGCGGAGACCTTCCCTGCTATCTCAGCGTGGACCGGACCGGCCGTTGCCTGCTCTCGGGAAACTACGGATCGGGTAGCGTCAGCACATTGCCGATCGATGACGAAGGTCGGGTCGAACCGGTTGCCCAGGTCGTCCGGCACGAAGGGTCCAGCGTCGACTCAGGTCGTCAGGAGGCGCCGCACGTTCACTCCATCGTCCTCTCGCCGGACCATCGTTTCGCGTTTTCCGCGGACCTGGGTATCGACAAAGTCATGTGCTATGAACTGGATGCATCCTCGGCGACCATCGAGCCGACCGGGCAGGGGTTCGTTTCCACCCGCGCCGGCGCCGGACCCAGACACGTCTCCTTCCATCCCGACGGCACCCGCGCCTACGTGATCAACGAACTCGACAGCACCATCGCCGTATTCGACTACGATGCCGAATCCGGATCCCTCTCTGAACGCCAGACGCTCTCCGCCCTGCCGGGCGGCTACAGCGGGGAAAATTTCTGCGCCGACATCCGGGTCCATCCATCCGGCCGTTTTCTGTACGGTTCCAACCGGGGACACGACAGCATCGTCATCATGTCAATCGGCGAAGAAACGGGTGAACTCACGCTGCTTTCCCACGAGCCGTCGCGCGGAGCGTGGCCCTGGAACCTGGAATTCGACCCCGCGGGAGAATTTCTCCTCGCCGCCAACCAGCGCGGCAACCTGGTCTCCTGTTTTCGGATCGATCCGGACACCGGCGCCCTCGAGCCCGTTGGCAGTCCCGTGGAAGTACCCGGCGCCGTCTGTGTTGTCATCCCATCCCCGTCCGTCTCCTGAAATGACACCGTCCCACAGCGCCGGACCTCTCTCCGGATGTCGCGTACTGGAAATGGGAAGCACCGTTTCCGGCCCGTTCTGCGGTCGCCTCCTCGCGGATTTCGGCGCGGAAGTCATCAAAGTGGAGCCGCCGACGGGTGACCCCGTACGCCAGATGGGCAAACGCAGCCGGGGACGCTCGCTCTACGCGGCCAGCATTCTGCGCAACAAGCAACTCATCTCGGTGGACCTGAGAACACCCGACGGGCAGGATGTCATCCGGCGGCTGGCGAACGCCTCCGACGTGGTTGTCGAGAACTTCCGTCCGGGAAAGCTGGAAGAATGGAACCTGGGTTTCGACGCCCTTTCCGACGCCAACCCGGGCATCATCCTCGTGCGCATCAGCGGATACGGACAGACGGGACCCTACCGGCATCGACCCGGATACGGCGTTACCAGCGAGGCCGTGGGCGGCCTGAGGGAGATTACCGGTGAACCGGACCGCCCGCCAAGCCGTGTGAGCATCTCCCTCACGGACTGCATCACCGGGCTGTACGCCGCTTTCGGCGCCGTCATGGCGCTCTTCTCCCGGACCCGGACCGGCAGGGGCCAGGTTGTCGACGCGGCGCTGTACGAGGGGGCGTTCAGCTTCATGGAACCCCATGTTCCGGCATTCGCCGAACTCGGTTCGGTGCCCACGCGCACCGGGTCCCGGCTGCCGAACAGCACGCCCAACAATCTCTATCCCACGGCGGACGGCGACTTCATCCACATCACGGCCGGCAACAACGCGACATTCGAACGTCTTGCGGCCTGTATGGGCGCCCCGCACCTGGCCGAAGACGAACGCTTCCGGACGCCCACGGCGCGTTCACGTCACGAGGATGACATCGACGAAATCGTCGCCGACTGGACGTCCGGGCATCCGCTATTGGAACTGGAGAACAAGCTGGACGCGAGCGCCGTTCCCGCCGCCCGGATATTTACGCTGCGGGATATCTTCGCCGATAAACACTACGAAGCGCGTGATATGCTGTTGAAAACGCCGGATGACGTCCTGGGATCGGTCACGCTGCCGGGCGTCGTTCCCGTACTCTCGGAAACGCCGGGCGCCGTGCGCTGGGCCGGGCGGGACGTGGGTGTGGACACCCGGGACGTACTCGAACGGGTGGCAGGACTTGACGCACACGAAATTGACGCACTGGTCGGCCAGGAGACCGTCTACCAGGGCTGACAATCTGAGAATGCCGTTCCGGATTCACCGGCGGCAATTGCGCGGCTGCAGGAGCGCCGGATCACCCGGAAACGGAGGCAACGGTTGGCGCACGAACCGTCGTACAGGAGGTGCGGATGAGCTGGCAGAAAGAGAGCGAGGAACTCGACGCACGCAGGTCATGGTCCAGAAAGATGGGCGGGGCCGAGAACGTCGAACGCCACCACGGACAGGGAAAGCTCACCGTTCGCGAACGCATCGATGCCCTGGTGGACGGCGGCTCGTTCACGGAGGTTGGGAGCCTCAGCGGTACGGGCGAATACGACGAGGCCGGTAACGTCGTCAACGTACAGCCGGCCCCCTACGTCATGGGGGTTGCCCGCATAAACGGAAGACCCGTGGCCATCGGCGGAGAAGATTTCACGGTCCGGGGCGGCAGCAGCCCCGGAACGCACCGGCGAAAGGGCGGACAGGGCGGTTTCATCGAAGACCTCGCGTCCAAGTATCTCATCCCGCTCATCAACCTCGCAGACGGAGCCGGCGGTTCGGTCCGCGGCGCCGTAAAACGGGGGTATACCGTCTTCCCCGGCGTCAGCAGTTTCGGCCGCTCCGTCCAACTCCTGGGCGAAGTCCCCGTCGTGTCCGCCGTACTCGGCAGCGCGGCCGGCGGACCAGCCGGACGGGCCATCCTCTCGCACTGGTCCGTGATGGTACGGCGCACAAGCCAGATCTTCTCGGGCGGGCCGCCTCTCGTGAAGCGGGCGCTCGGCGTGGAGGTCTCAAAGGACGACCTTGGCGGGTCGGGGATCGCAGTCGACATGGCCGGTACCGTCGACAACGCGGTGGAAACCGAACGCGAGTGCTTTTACATGATACGACGTTTTCTCTCCTACATGCCCCAGAACGTCTGGGAGCTGCCCCCTGCCGAGTCCAGCGACGACCCGGCGGACCGGCGTGAGGAGGAACTGCTGTCCATCGTCCCTCGTGAGCGCACGTCCCCCTATTCGATGCACCGGCTGATCGAACTGGTGGTGGACAAGGGCTCCATCTTTGAAATTCAGCCGTCGTTCGGACGCGCGCTCGTCACCTGCCTCGCGCGGCTCAACGGCCATCCGGTGGGGATCGTCGCCAACAACCCGATGGTATCGGGCGGGGCGATGGGCGCCGCCGAAGCGAAAAAGCAGACCCACTTCATCGAACTGTGCGACTGCTTCCACATTCCGCTGGTCTTCTTCGTGGACATCCCCGGATTCATGATCGGCACCGCCGCCGAGCAGGAGGCCACCCTTCGGGAAGGGATGAAGGCGGTGTTCGCGATTCACCGCGTCCAGGTACCCATCCTCACCCTGGTGATCCGGAAATGCTACGGCATGGCCGGAATGGCCGCCGGCGACATGGACGAACTGGACTTCAAGATCGCCTGGCCTTCCGGTGAGTGGGGCTCGCTGCCCATAGAGGGCGGGGTTGCCGCCGCCTACCGGCGGGATATCGCCAACTCCGAGGACCCGGCCGCCCGCGAGAAGGAACTCGAAGAGGAACTTCGACAGTTCGCGTCCCCGTTTCGCTCCGCGGAAGCCTTTGCGGTCGAGGAAATCATCGATCCGCGCGAGACCCGCCCCTTTCTCTGCAACTTCATTTCCCTCACGCGCAACCGCCTCCAGGCCCTGCTCGGGCCAACTGACAAGAGAGGCGTATCTCCGTAGACAGGCCGCACATCCATCCGGCCCCGCGAACACAGGGTGAGAGGGGAGACGGAAGACGGGAGAGATTACCTGCCTTGTGAGGTTCCTCCTCGTGCCGGAGGCGAGAAAGGGTAAAATTCAGGGCAAGGATTTCTTCTCCCGTCTACCCTCTACCGTCTCACCGCATTTTGGCGACCTCTCTCCCCGGCCCCTCACAAAGCAATCAGCTCTCAGCCGTCAGCCAAAAGCGAAAGGCAAAGTCAAAAGCGACCCCTCCACCCAGCCCCGCAGACCTCTCTCCCCGGCCCTCTCTCCTAAAGGAAAGAGGGAGGAAAACAGGTTTCGCGTGCCGGTTATTGATAGACACTCTGATTTACAAGGAAACGCCGCCGGTTTTCCGCTCTCCTCAGCAATCCGCTTCCATTCGATTCTTGCGAGAGTCCGATTGCAGAAGTGACAGACGTCAAAGTTACCGCTACTTCTTCCTTTTTCCTTCTTCCTTCTTCCTTTTCTCCCTTCCTTCAGGAAGGGAGCCAGGGGGTAGGTCTCGCGCCATATTGTACTTAATCTGGTATTTATGTATAATATGTTGTATATTCATACAAATTTTCATATGCCCGTGGAGGCGCGAATGGCCAATGACAAGACGCTGCACGTCAAGATCGACAACGAAACGGACCTGAGGTTGAAAAGACTCTCCGAAATCCGTCGAAAAAGCAGGGGTCAGCTTGTTCGAGACGCGATTTCGGCCTGCTACCAGACCGCGTTCGCCGAGTTGCCGCTCCGGCAGAGCCGGGCGCTGGCCGCGTACCAGGGCGGGTTCATCAGCCTTGGAAAGCTCGCCAGAGAAATGGGAATGCACGTATTGCAGTTGAGATCGTGGCTCGAGGAACACGGTATCCCCCAGCGCAACGTCTACGGGGACGAGGATGCAGCCCGTGCCTGAGACAGGCTGCGACTACTATATGGACACCGTAACCCTGAGCAATTTCGCCCTTTCGGGCCGGCTTGACCTGCTCATCGACCGTTACGGCCCGCGCGCAGTGATCACGCCGCAGGTTCTGGACGAGATTGCGGACGGAATCGTGGCGGGATATTCAGAGTTGCACGAGGTCGAAAACGCTGTCGCCGGAGGGGAATTTACCGGCGCCGGAAGCTTTTCTGCCGAAGAACGCGATATTTATCGTGAA
Source organism: Candidatus Latescibacterota bacterium (assembly GCA_965116875.1). GTDB lineage: Bacteria > Latescibacterota > UBA2968 > UBA2968 > JAAXHE01. Next base: position 3,474,369 of record OZ220733.1, on the reverse strand, counting down.
TGGCTGCGGATCCTCTCGCCGGGAGAGGCGTCCTGCGTTACCCTGGCGCAGACCCGCGTTGGCGTGGTCGCAACGGACGATCGGACGGCGCGGAACTGTTGCTTCGACAGCGGGGTTGCGGTTACCGGGACGATCGGAATCCTCAAGGCCTGCGTGCTGGATGGCGTGCTTTCGGTTCAGGAAGCCGATGACGTCCTTCGTGCGATGACGGGTGCGGGATACCACTCACCGGTGCGGCGAATCAGCGCGATCGTCCGATGACGAGGACAGGCCGCGGGCCGCCTGACGGTTTGCGAATGCGATGATTCCTGAAACCAGCAGGGCGGATGCCTGCAGCCAGACCCGATACGCGCCGGAAGGCGTCAGAAACAGCACAAGCGCCGCCACAAGCAGAATGACGCGTTGCCACGCATTGACGGGCCCGAAACCGAATCCCGATATGGCCACCGCGAGTGGTAGAATCCCGGCGAAGGCAACAAGCACGTTGACGAGGGTCGACGCAGCGTCGGAGGAGACGAGAAGCAGTTCGGGATGCAGCACGAAGGCATAGGGAAGGGCGAAGCCGACCAGCGCGAATCGAAACGCGGCGACGCCGGTGCGCATGATGTCCGCCCTGGCGATCGCCGCGGCGGTGTATGCCGCCAGCGCCACGGGAGGCGTCACCATGGACATCATCCCGAAGTAGAAGATGAACATGTGCGCCGCCAGGGGCGCAACGCCCAACCCGCCCAGGACGGGTCCGACAAGCGTGGCCATGAGGAGATAGCATACGGCCGAAGGCAGGCCCATTCCAAGTATGATGGTGGAGACCATCAGCAGAATCAGGGCGAGGACCAGGTTGTTCTGCGCCAGCGGCAGAATGGCGCCGGGCAGTTTGGCGCCGATCCCCGTCAGCGTGACAACCCCGATGATGATTCCGACGCAGGCGGCAGCCGCGATGAGAGACACGCCGCCGTGAGCCGCGCTCTCCACCGCGCGCAGCATCGCGCGCGGCCCCATTCGCGTCGACGGCGTCCACGCGGCCGCCAGGAGCATGCACGCCAGCGCGATGCTGACCGCCCGGAACGGCGTATAACCCGCAACAATCAACAGGACGAGGCTCGCGAGGGCCACCAGAAAGACAAGGCCCTGGGCGCCCGGCGGACGACTCGAGGGCGCTTCATCCCCCGAGACAACCCGGATGCGCCGGGCGTGGAAGTGGACGATCAGGAGAAGCGCGGTATAGTAGAATGCCGCGGGGATGAGGGCCGCTTTTACGATCTCGAGATAGGTGACCGCCGGCTCCACCATCTCCAGCATCATATAGGCGCCGGCTCCCATGATCGGCGGCACAAGCGCCCCACCCGAGCTGGCCGCCGCCTCGACTCCCCCGGCCGTCACGGGCCGGAATCCTGCCGAACGCATCATCGGGATCGTGAACGTACCCGTTGTGGCCGTGTTGGCGACCGCACTTCCGGAAAGCGATCCCATGATCCCCGAAGCGACGACGGCAACCTTCGCGGAGCCGCCGGTGCGCTTTCCGAAAAACCGGCGCGCGGCATCCAGCACGTAGCCCGTCGCTCCCGTCCCCTCCAGCGCCGTGCCGAACAGCACAAAGAGAAACACGTAGGTGAACATCACCTTCAGCGCAATGCCGAATACGCCCTGCGAATGCAGAAAAGTCTGGGAGACGATCCGTTCCCAGCCGTAGCCCCGGTGCGGGAAGAGCCAGTCCGGCATGACGTGACCGAAGGCGGCGTATGCCAGGAAGACGAGGGCGAGCACGGGAAGGATCGGGCCGATCGCCCGGCGGGTCGCTTCCAGGACCAGGATCAGGCCGGCAAGACCCACTGTCCAGTCCAGCGGTTGTTCGAGCCCGGCACGATTGCCAAGGCTCCGGCCGTCCGGCCACCAGTTTCTGAACGCCGGTTCAGTCTGGACCAGCACGTAACCGAAACAGAGGAAAACACCCGCGACGAGCAGATAGTCCAGAATCCGGGGAAGCGGCGTCCGGGCGGTCCCGGCACATAACGGGTGCTTCAGGAATACAAGACTCAAGCCCAACATGGCGAAGAATGCCAGTTGGGCTTGAGGCGTCAGTCCCGGATAGTTGACCTCCGCCAGGACAAAGAACCCCAGCAGGGCCGCCAGGATGCGAAAGAACCACGATTCGAGCATGTCAGTTGGGCCAGATCCCGATTTCCCGGTAATACCTGATCGCGCCGGGATGGAAGGGCGTCCCCGTGTCCCGAATCACGTTCGCCGGATGAATCGCTTTGCCCGCGGGGTGCTTCCTGACCACGTCCGCGCGATTTTCGTACAGGATTCTGGTAAAACGATACACGGTCTCCTCGTCCAGGGCGGCCGGTGTCACCAGATGCATCGCGCCCACGTTCAACCCTTCGAAGGCTTCGGTCTGGCCGCGATAGGTTTCCGCGGGAATACTCGCCGCGTTGAAGAACGGATAGTTCCGGAACAGGCGTTCCTTTTCGGGGACCCCGAAGGGGATAAAGTGAATGTCCTGAGAGGCGCTTGCCTGGGTGATGGACGCCGTGGGAACCGCGCCGCCCAGAAACGCGGCCGCGGCGGAGCCGTCCGCAAGCATATCCACAGCCCCGGCCTGCGTATTGTGTAACGGGCTGAAGTCATCATAGGTGACGCCGTGCGCCTCCAGAATCGGCGCAAGAAAATACTCGAAACCGGCCCCGGCAGGACCAACGACCACCCGTTTGCCCTTGAGATCGTCGATGGCGCGGACCCCGGACCCCTCCGGCGTAACGAACAGGGCGATATTCGGCGCCAGCGTCATGACGGCGTTGATTTCGTGCTTTTCACCCCAGGCGCCCTCGCCTCTCACGGCGAAATACGAAATCGCGGCATTGGCCAGCGCGAAATCCAGTTCGCCGCGCACGAGGCGCCGGATGTTTTCCTGCGTCCCCTTGGTTGCCTCCGCGGTCACGTCCCAGGACAGCTCTCCTCCGTGGTCGTCCACGACCTGAGCGATCGCCCCGCCAACCACGAAGAACGCGCCGCCGGGGGGCGCGGTGCCCACGCTCAGGAACCGGCGCTCCGGCGCGGACGTTTCCCGCGAATCGTCCGGCCCTTCGCACCCGGACGCACCCAGCAGGAGGATGAAGGATGCAACGCACGCTGGTTTCAATGCCAGGAAGCGGTTCATCGAAACTCCTCTCTCGTTTCGGATACGGGTTTCAAGTCTGTCAATTCTTCCGGTCTTCCGCGATACAATATAGGTGGCTGCGCCCCCTCAGATAGAGCGCGTCCCCCACAACCACAGGGGACGCCCCGCTCCCTTCATCCAGGGTGTTCGTCGCCAGGATTTCGAATTCAGGGCCGTTCCTGATGACGAGCGTCTTCCCGTCCAGATCGGAAATGTACACGCGGCCGTCCGCGCCAACCAGAGACGCGTAGACGAAGCCGATCCCGTTCAGACGTATGGGCCCGAAGCGCGGTTCGCCCGTTGCGGGATTGTAGCAAGACAGGAACGCCCCCCTGCCTTTCACGAAAAACAGCCTGTCGCCATCGAGCAGCGGTGACGACACGTACGGGGTATCCCGCGTTATCGACCAGAGTACCGAATCCGAATCCGAGATATCGCCCCTTGCCGTATCCAGCGAGATGGCCTGCATGGCGGGACTGCTGTGACCGCTGGCCACGTACACCACCCCGTTTGCATACAGCGGCGTCGGTATCACGTTCGTCCCCAGGCCGCCGCATTCCCAGATCTGCGCCCCATCTTTCAGGTCGTAGCTCCGGGTGCGGGCCGACGCACTCACGATCACCTGGGTCTGCTTGCCGCGGTCCACGGTCAGCGGCGTGGACCAGGACGTCACCTCATCTCGAGCCTTGCGCCAGAGTTCCCTTCCCGTTTTCTTGTCCAGCGCGACGATGAACGAGTCCCCTTCGTGGTCCCAGTTGATCAACAGCGCGTTGCCGTGGATCGTCGGCGAAGCCCCCTCGCCGAAGGCGCTTCTGCTCCAGTATTTGCCCAGGTCTTTCTCCCACCTCAGATTGCCGTCCATATCGAGGCAATAAAGCCCCTGTGATCCGAAATACGCATAGAGGTTCTCTCCGTCCGTGATGCCCGACGGAGACGCAAACGATGCCGTGCGGTGCATTCCCTCGTGAGGCCGGGCCTCCCGAACCGTCTTTTCCCAGACGGTTTCCCCGGTATGCCGGTCCAGCGCCAGGACCCTGTACTGAAACAGATTGGGTGGCGGGCGTCGCCTTCCCTTGCCGGTGTCCGCAGCAAGTTTGTCAGTCCTCACCGCGGTTTGCACGAAAATACGGTCGCCCCAGACAATCGGCGTTGCGTGCCCCAGGCCTGGAATGGGCGCCTTCCATCGGATATTCTTCTGTTCGCTCCACTGTACGGGCGGACTCCCGTCGACCAGCCCGTTGCGGTTCGGACCGCGCCAATGCGGCCAGTTCGACGCCGCCGGTCCGGCGACAACCACCAGACAGAAAGCGGTCAGGATCACAGTCATTCGATTCATTTCATGCTCCCTTCACGACGTATGATCGGTGAAGTGCTGCTACGTGCCTTTCATTGAAGATACACTCTGCGATCCCAAAACAGTATTCTTAATTTGGCCGCTGAACCTTGTTGTCCGGCCCCGGAAAAATCCGCCATTCGACAGCCGAAAGCGCATTCATGCTCCTTCCCGTTTCAACGCCGGCAACAGCGGGGTTTTCAGCGCGGCGAAGATTCCGGCGGCGCCCGCGGCCAGGCCGGCGCCGAGTATAAGACCCAGCGTGGCCATTAAGGACATCCAGGGCAGGCCGCCGCCGGAGGCATGGGGTATCGCCGTCACGATCGCGGCCACGACGCCGATTGCCATGCCCGTTGCCATCAGGAATCCGTTCTCCACGAACAGAAGTACCGAGATCGTCGACCTGCGAAACCCGAGCGCCCTCAGCGCCGCCAGTTCGGTGCGCCGCTCGATGACGTTGCGCACCATCACGATCCCAAGACCCAACGTACCCAGAAGCACCCCCAGACCGCCCAGCGTCTGAAACGTCGACAGGTACGTATTTTCCACTGTCCGGAAACGGGCCAGCCTGGCCGAGACCGTCATGGCATCCAGACCGGCGTCCTGTAACCTCAGCTCCAGCAGCGCCCCCAGTTCACGGGGTCGGTCGGTCTCGATCAGAAAATGCCCATAACCGCTCCGTTCGGGGAAATGCGCGGTGAAATTCGACTCGGACACAAGCAGTTCACTCTGGAAGATACTGTTCTTCAAAAGTCCCACGAGACGCAGCCTGACGACCTCGCCCGTGTCCGTTCGGATCGGGATCTCGTCGCCCAGTTTCATGTGCAGAATCCAGGTCACCGAGTTCGCGTCTCCGAAAGCGGGTATCACATCCGGTTCCGGTCGTCGCGTCAATAAAGTCCACGGCTCTTCCGTTTCCGCCAGGAGCCGGTCGAAGGTGAAGCCGCCCCGTCGTATGAACGCATCGGGCACGCCCAGAACTCTGGGATGGCGGGGCCTGTAGAGATTCAGACAGCTCACGTCCTCTCCCGGCAGGACGCGGAACGCCATGACCCGCGCGCTGTCCAGGATCCCTGCATCCTCAACGGAAAACCCCAGTTCGAACCGGCCGTCCTCCGAATTGATATCGTGGTAGAGCGGCACATCCGATTCGGCGACGAGTTGAAACCCGCCTCCACCCGACGTCCGGCTGTTCAACGCATCCGCGCCGGCATCGATACGGCGATGGGCGCCAACCGCAACAACCACGAAACAGGCGCTTGCGAGCAACGAAGCGCACAGGAGGCTTCGCCCCGGATTGCGCGCGCTGTTCCGCACACCCATACTCCAGATCCCCGGCTCCGCTGCGCGGCGGCGTCCGTGCAACCGGATGGCGAGGACACATATGCCCGATATCAGCAGAAACGCACCGCAACCGAAAAACAGCGCAATCGCAGCTTCGCGCGTAGCGCCTGACGCGCCTGCGAGGCAGGCCGCCGCCAGTCCGAAGCTTCCGATCGCATACGCTTTGATCCGGCGCCCGCCGGCGGCGTCCGGCTGTTGAACGGTACCGGACAGCAGAGAGCGTACGGGCAGTGCGCCCAATCGCCGGACCGTCATTAAAATCGTGAACAGGACCACAGCCTGCGAAATCAGAAATCCGGCCGTCAGACTGGACGCGTTCACGTGCAGCGAGAGTTCGCCGGTTCCGACGGCCGGGGCCCACCAGGTGCGCAACCCCGTGATCATGACCCATCCGTACGCCAGTCCTCCCGCAAGCCCGATCGCGCCCCCCAACCCGGACAGCCAGACGGCCTCACGCAGAAACCGGCCTCGGATCGTGCCTGTCGCAAAACCCGACGCCATCAGCACGCCCACCTCGTTTGCGCGTTGCTCCACTCCGAGCCGGAAGAGGAGGCCAACGAGCAACGCCGCCGAGACAATCAGGAACAGACTGAATCCAACGAACAGACCGCCGAAGTCCGTAGACCCCGAAGAAGCGGCCAGACCCTGTTTTCTCACGGGTTGGAAGACCAATCCGGCGGATTCGGGCGTGAGGGCATCCCGGATTCCCGACCGAAATCGCCCGGCGGATTGTCTGACGTCCATTCCCGGCGCGCGCGCCAACCGGATGGAGGTCAGACTGCCGAATCGACTTCGCCAGAGTCGTTGTCCCGTGGCGGACGACACGAAGGCCTTGGGGGCGGCGCGATAAGCGTCCCAGTAGGCCTCGTCCTCGGGCCGTATACGCTTCAGGTCCACCGGGAAGGGCGGGTCCCACGCGTGCATGTCATCCACGCCGTGAAGTCCCGGAAACGCCGGCGTCAGCAGCGAATCCGCGCCCAATCCCTCCATGGAGACGACGCCGGCCACGCGAAACGCGACCCGCCGCGTGTTCAACGCGCCCTTCGGCCCGGCTTCGAAATAGGCCACGTCCACGGTGTCTCCGGTCCTGGCGTGAAGATCCGCCGCCGCCCAGGCATTCAGCAGCACTTCATCCTCTCCGGGGACCGGCGCCGGTCGCCCGTCCGCCAGTCGCAGCGATCCGACGCCCCCCGCGTCCATCGAGGCAATCGTCGAATAGGGCAATTCGCGGTTCCCCACCCGGAGGGTATTGGCCAGGTAGGTCAGTACCGCCATTCGGGGCATCCCAATCCCATCCGCCACACCCAGAACCGCCTGGGCGACGTGGGGCTTCAACAGATATCCCGCGCTCTCAACCGAGAAATAGCCGGCATCCACCCGCATCGTGAGCCCCAGATCATCCAGCGTTGCAGCCCGGGAAAGCGCATGCGCCGGATCGCCGGGGCCGTGCGAATCCGCGGAGACCAGGAGCATGTTCACCCGGCCGGGCAACCCCAGCGTTTCCTGCAATACGGGCAGGGACACGAAAGCATTGAGGGGCGCATCCTGCCGCGCGCGCAATCCGAAACGACCCATCCCCCGGTCCGGCACGACGCCCGCGAGCCGCACACGTACGGTCTGTATTGACTCTGAAACCTCTTCCCTCCCAAACAACGATTCCCTGTGGACGTCGGCAGGAAGCTCGAACGAAAGCAGGACCGCGTCGCCCACACGGGCGTTCAGTTCGCTCCTCAGCGACTCATTGGCGACGAATGGCGTCGCGGCGCCGAGGCGGTCCGGGACGGGTATTTCCTCGTCGAACAGCTCCCCGAACCGGGAATCGACACCCAGAATGGTAACGCGGGAGGCCCGTGTCCCGGCGCTTGCATGCACCGCCGATCCCCCGAGGGTCACCGCCGGTACAACGGTCAGTCCATCGCTCGCCCTCTCGACGTCCCGCGCAAGACCCGCACGAAAAAAGCGCTCCGAAACGAGCGCGTGGTCGATTTCGCCCAGACGGTCGAGGGTCAGGTCTGTCAGGCTGTCGCGCACCGAATCGCCCACCAGCAGGGCGCCGGTGAGCACAGCCGTGGCCACGGCCACACCCAGCAGGACGGACAGATGAATTCGCCAGAAGAACGTCAGGCTTCTACGCAAGTTCCCTCCCGCAGCGACATCCGGCGCTCGAATCTCGCGGCCATTTCCGGGCTGTGCGTAACGCCGATCAGAATGGTCTGTTCCTGAGCGTGCAACTCGAAGAGCAGATCGAAGACCTCATTCGCCCGGGCCCGATCCAGACTGCCCGTCGGCTCATCGCAAAGAAGCAGCGCCGGCCTGTTGACCAGCGCTCGCGCCACCGCCACCCGCTGGCGTTCTCCCCCCGACAGGGCGGCGGGGCGGTGGTGGGTCCGATGCCCGAGACTGACCCGTTCGATCAGGTCCCGCGCCCTTGCAGCGGCGTCCCGTTTCTCGTCCCGGAACGCCAGCGTCGGCAGAAGCACGTTCTCCAGAACGGAAAACTGAGGCAGCAGATGGTGGTCCTGGAAGACGAATCCGATCCCCTGGTTCCGAAAGCGCGCGAGCTCCTTCCCGGAGAGGGCGTATGGGTCCCGGCCGTCGAACGCCACCCGGCCGGAGGACGGTCTGTCCAGCGTGCCGATCACGTGCAGCAGCGTACTCTTGCCCGACCCCGAAGGCCCGACAACTGCCATCGACTGACCGGGCGCCATCTCGAACGAGACGTTCCGCAAGACGGATACGTCGCCATACTGCTTCGATACCCGCTCAGCCCTCAGCATCGTCCCCTCCATCCTTCGCCTCCTGGATCTGATCGGCGATGAAGTCGGGTATCGGCATGGAACGGAGCGGCTCTCCCGGGGCGCACTCGCAGAACACCGCGCTCAACCGGCCGCGGGCGATAAGGACATTGTCACGCCGGAACTCAAAACCGTAGGTTATGGAACTCGTCCCTTTTCGGATCACTTTCAACCGCACATCCAGCCGGTCCTCGAACCGGACAGGATTCAGATAGTCACACGACGCGCCCACCCGGGGCCATCCGACCCTGCGCCCTTCCCATGTGCCCGCCACGCTCGTGCCGATCGAACGCAGAAACGCGTGTTCGGCCGCCTCCATGAAATCGAAAAACCGGGAAAAATGCACAATCCCGGCCATGTCCGTATCCGAAAACTCAACTCTTCGCGTGGTCCGGAATTCGCTTGGCACAGGACTTCCTCTCAGGGATTCCACCGGGCGCCCACAAGGGACGCCCCTACAAAACCACACAACCACGAATTGAACGATTCCGAATGGGGGGAGACGGGAGACGCCAGACGGTATCGCCAGCGGCCGGGCGGAGAGGTCACGACGCCGGCTTGAAGAGCGTCACGAGGCACCCCCCCATCGCCGCGAGTACGATGCCCAGCACGAACTGCCAGTTCAGCGCGCCCCATCCACCGGCGGGCGGGTGCACGGCCATCGACACGACGGCGTTGACAATGGGCGCCCCCGCGAACACGATCGACATCACAACGGCAGGCGTGCCCCGGGCCCCGAACGCGAGCAGGACGCCGAATGCGCCGATGGCGCCCACGGTGCCTGCAAGCAGAGACCACGTGAACCCGCGCACGGGAAACGACCAGTCCGAGCCGTTCACCCAGAGGACGATCATGGAACCGATGACCGCGGTCAGCAGATACGCCACGCCCACCAGCAGGAACGCTTTGTACCGTCCGTTCACGGGATCGGCCATTGCAATTTGCCCGGTATGCAGAAAGATTCCGTACAGTCCCCATGCCCCTACCGTCATGGCGGCGAATATCAACCAGGTCAGCCCTGGCGTGGTTGCCTGTTCGGCCGGCATATTTTCTCCCCCTTTGCAGTCCGTTGATAAAGTCGCTCTTCGGGCCGGAGCAAGCCGCCGGAACCTCGGTCCGAGGACGGATCACGCCGGGACGAATTGTCGATAGACGTCCAGCATGGCGTCGGCCATGCACCCGTCGCCGGCCGTCCGGAGCACGGCCGCACGGCCCCGTCTCCCCATGCCTTCCCGGGCCTCCCTGTCGCTCATCATCCGGGACAGCCCCTCCGCGAGCGCAGCCGGAGAGTCCGGATCGACCAGGATGCCGCCTCCGGTGCGTTCGAGAAGCTCCGGGAACGCGCCGTGACGCGGCTGGACCACCGGCGTACCGCTGGCCAGCGCCTCCAATACGAAGAGCCCCTTCGGTTCCCGATACGGCGTGGGTACAGACAAGACATGGACGCTGTTCAGAAAATCGATTTTCTGCTGCCGGTCCACCTCGCCTCGGTACTCGAAGGCGTTGGAAATCCCGCGGGATGCAATCAACGAGACGACCTCGCGAAAGTAGCGCTTCTCACGCCCGCCCAGATAACCCGCCGCCAGCAACCTGACATTTTCTTTTCCCACCTGCTCCGCCAGCCGCCCCACGGCATCCGCCAGAAGATGCAGTCCCTTCTCCGGCGCGATGCGGGCCATGTAGCCAATCGTAAACGGCGTCTCCGGCAAGACCCGATCGGCCTCGCCGTGGCCATCCAGACGGATGCCCAGGGGAACCACGCGGAAGCGTTCGCGCGGCGCACTCAGGTACGCGGCCATGGACGCCGCGTACCAGTCGCACGTTGCCACAAATGCGTCCACGTCGCCCGCCCGGTCGCGCATCGCATGCAACGCCTCGTCCCGGTACGGTCTGACCAACCCGTCGAGAAAAACCTCCTCTCCCTGCACGGAACACAGAACGGGAACGCCCAGTTCACGCTTCAACTCGCGTACCATGCCGAGAAACATGGAATTCGTCAGATGAACAAGGTCCGGGCGCAGGTCGTCTTTCAGCCACCGGACCAGCTTTTTCAGCTCCTTCCTCTGGCAACCCTGTTCCCCCTTCAGCATAGAGACCGTGAGCGCCCCCAGCTCCTCCGCACGCGTCGATCCGGTGAACCACGAAAGCGAATTCAAGAGTGTCCGCGCGTTCATCAGGCGGTCCACGAATTCCGGCGCGCGACGAAAGAACGCCAGTTTTTGCTGGAGATAGACGTTGATTCCGCCGTAGAACACACGGTCGATGCTCTCGTCCGGACCATCGGTCCGCAGCGGCGTGTACGTTGGAATCAGCGCCACGTCGACTCCCTTGCGCCTGAGCGCCGAGGCCAGCGTATTGTCGTTAATGCAGCTTCCGCAATACATCCCCGCGGCGCCGGCGGCGATATAAGCAATTCGCATGGGGATTAATCAATTGAGAATTAAGAATTACGAATTAAGAATTAGAGTCGGAGTCAGGCGCTGCGTTTGTCCTTCGCGGTCTTTTGAATCGCTGCGAGAAGCCGACAAAGATCTTCCGCATCGGAGTGGATGCGAATGAACCGGCGGCGAATTAGGCAATTTGCATGGGAATTAACAGATTAAAATTACAAATTAAGAGTTACGAATTAGGATTTGGCGGTACGTTTGTCCTTCGCGGTCTTCTGAATCGCTGCGAGTAGCCGACAAAGTTCTGTAGCATCGGAATGAATGCTGGCGAATTCGTCTTCGGACAAATAGTCTGTATCTTTCAGTAAACGCAGCCAATAGCTGCTTTCACGAGCTTCTTTATAGGCGATGGCCATCTTGCTGACAAAGTCTGCACGGGACTGACCACCAATCGCCTCTTCGATGTTAGCTCCAATACCGGTTCCAGAGCGTAACAATTGCTTTGATAGCACGAATTCCTTCTTTTCCGTTGACAAGTGTTGATAGAGCCGTACCACTCGAACTGCAAATCCATAGCCTTTTTCCTGGACGATGTTATCATCCTTCATTTCGTCTCCACAATCTCGCTACAACACCATACGAATTAAGAATTAAGAATTGAGAATTAAGAATTAGAGTCAGGAGCTGCGTTTGTCCTTCGCGGTCTTCTGAATCGCTGCGAGAAGCCGACAAAGTTCTTCCGCATCGGAATGGATGCGAATGAACCGGCGGCGAATTAGGCAATTTGCATGGGGAACAATCAATTAAGAATTAAGAATTAAAAATTGAGAATTGAGAATCAGAGTCAGGCGCTGCGTTTGTCCTTCGCGGTCTTCTGAATCGCTGCCAGAAGCCGACAAAATTCTTCAGCATCGGCATGAATGCTGGCGAATTCGTCTTCGGATAGATAGCCGGTATCTTTCAGCAAACGCAATTCTTAATTCTCAATTCTTAATTCTTAATTTCTATTGCTTTTTCATAGTGGTCCATGTCTTCGGGCAGATCGCACATCTGACCCATCGGTCCGAAGATGGGCGTGACGTCGTTGATATAGACCTTCCCGCTCAAGATGTCCACGATGCCGTCGAGACACTCCGGATGGGCGTCGAGAAACCTGCTGAAACTGAATTCCTTCGTGTAGAACGCGTAGACCAGCTTTCGAACGGCTTCCATGCCGGGGATGAATTCCTCACCCCATGTACCGAGTCGCTTCGCGGAAAAATCGTCTTTCTGAAAGGCCTCGTGAATTGCATCGGCCGCCATTTCGCCGGATTTGAGCGCCAGGAACACGCCGGATGAATAGACGGGATCCAGAAATCCGTAGGCGTCGCCAACCAGCACCCAGCCATCTCCGGAAACCGAATGGGCCCGGTAGGAGAAATCGCTGGTCACCTTCATGGGAAACAGCTGCCGGGCGGGCTCCAGCCGGTCCTGCATCGGCCGGCATTTCTCCAATTCCTCTTCGAATATGTCCTGGGGCGTTCCCTCCCGCTTCTGCAACAGGTACCCGATATCCCCAACCACACCCACGCTGACCACGTCGCCGGCCAGCGGGATATACCAGAACCACGCGTCCTTCGTGCGGGTGTGCAATATCAGGGTCGCCCCCTCGTCGATCCCCTCGTCCCTGGACCCGCTCTCGAAATGCGTGAAGAGGGACGCCTTCTTGAGGGTGGGCTCCTCCGCCTTGATTTTCAGCTTGCGGGAAATCAAGGCGCTGCGGCCCGTTGCATCCACGACCACGCGGGCCGGGAGGTCGTTCAGGCTGCCGTCGCTATATTTCGCCCTGACGCCGACGGCCCGCCTACCGTCGAAGAGGACTTCCTGAACGGCGGTCCCCTGCGTCACGCACGCCCCTTTCTCGCGGGCGTTGTCCAGCATCATCCGGTCGAACTCGCTTCGCAACACCTGCCAGGTGACCGAACTCTCGTGCGGGTCGTGCCGGTGAAAATAGAATGGCGCCGATCCTTTTCCCGACGCACCGAAGAACTGCACGCTGTATTTCCTGACGAACGCGCTTTTCTTCAGTTTTTCCAGAACGCCCAGCCGTTTGAACGACCAGTAGGTACCGGGCATCAGCGACTCGCCGATCTGAAACCGGGGAAACCGCTCCCGCTCGAGCAACAACACGCGATGGCCGTACTCGGCCACCAGCGCCGCGGTGGTACTCCCCGCGGGGCCGCCGCCGATCACAATGACATCGTAGGAGTCTGAACCCATTGGCACTTCCCGCGGAAACTCAGTTCCGATGGTCCGTAAGCCGTTGTGCCTTCAGCTCGAACCTGGGCAGCGTGTTCGGGCCGACCGCACGAACCCCGACACGGAACCCCAGCTTCCGCCTCGCTGCCCGCGCCACGTCATCTGCAACGGCGTCCGGTGATTTTCCCCTGACTTCGACGCGGATCTCCATTTCGTCCAGGGAACGACGCCGGTACACGTCGACCGCAAACTCCGTTATTTCCGGAAAGGACCTGACGACGTTCTCAACCGCGCTCGGGTAGATGACGATCCCGCGAATGATGATCCCGCCGTCGATGCGGCCGATCACGCCGTTTTCCAGCCGGAGAAACCCGGACCCGCATGGGCATGCCCCCTTCGCGCGCCTGACGCGGTCGCCGGTCCGGTAACGGATCACCGGCATCCCCACCCGCCCAAGATTCGTCAGGACCAGTTCGCCCTCGTCGGCCGGCTCCCCGGAATCCGGATCGATCACTTCACAGATGAACTCGCCTTCGTTCACGTGCATGCCGTTCCGGGCGCGGCACTCGAACCCCCACGCTCCCGCCTCGGTTGCGCCCGCGTGGTCGTAACACCTGGCGCCCCAGGCTTCTTCGATCCGCCGTCTCGTTGCGGGGAGACCGGCCCCGGGTTCCCCGGCGTGAATCGTGGCGCGAATGCTGGAACCCGCGACGTCGATCCCCTCCGTTTCGGCCACTTCCGCCAGATGCAGCGCGTACGTCGGCGTGCAGACCAGAACCGTCGCCCGGTGTTCCTCGATGGCATGCAGCCGCTGGGTCGACGACATCGACCCGCCCGTAATGGCCATCGCCCCGATCAGCCGGGCGGCTTCGTGCGCGGTCCAGAACCCGATGAACGGTCCGAACGAGAAGGCGAAAAACAGCCGGTCCTCGGACGTAACGCCAGCGCCATCGAAAACCCGGCGCCAGCAGCCTGCGAACCAGTCCCAGCTTTTCCGCGTATCCAGCCAGCGCAGGGGACTGCCCGTCGTGCCCGACGTCTGATGGACCCGGATGTAATCCCGCGGAGGATACGTCAGATTGGTTCCGTAGGGCGGGTGCGCGTCCTGGTCGGCCGACAGTTCAGCCTTGGTTGTAAAGGGGAGTCGCCTGTAATCATCGAGGGTCCGTACGTCCCCGGGCGAGGACAATCCGGCCCCGGACAGCTTATCTCTGTAAAACGGGTTGTCCCGCATGACGGGGACGAGCATGTCCTTCAGGCGCCGCAACTGCGTCCGGACCCGTACGTGTCGGTCCCGCTCCAGGCCGACGGAGCTCACAGGTCAACCTGAATGGCGCCGTACAGGCCGAAAGGCGGCGCCGGAATCACCGACATCGCGCCGAACCCGCGGGTCTCGTACTCGTGATCGGTCAGGTTCCTGGCATTGACCCTGATTGTCGCGTGCCCGTACGTGTACGATGCGGAAGCGTCAAGCGTCAGCACGCCGCCGATACGGTACTGATTGTCCTCGGCGATGAACTGGCTGCCGACGTACCTGGCACCCAGTCCCAGTTCGATTCCGCTTTCGAAGCCCAGTGCGCTCCAGATATTCAGTATGTGTTTCGGCGAGAAGGCCGGCCTGTTGCCGGACCGGTCCAGGTGCCGGAACTGCATCCCGGTGGGCGTGGGTACGGCCAACATCTCCGTAAACCGTGTCAGTTCCGCGTTGGAATACGCGTACGTCAGAAAGACGTGGCAACCGCCGCCGGGACGCGCCATCACTTCCAGCTCCATGCCCCGCGAACGCTGGTCCCCGTCCTGTCTGGTCACGCCGGTCTCATCCGGGATGCCGATGTCGTATTTCCGCAGATCGAAGACAGCCAGTGACGCGTGAAGGCGGTTGTCCACGAGGAATTTCTTCGCGCCGGCTTCGAACTGCGTGGCCGATTCAACGTCACGCGGCCCAGCGACCAGGCTCGACGGCGGCGCAAAGGCCTTGCCGGCGCTGGCATAGAGGGTCAGGTCCTCCGCGGGATTCAGCGCCACGCCCGCCATCGGACTGAGTTCGTTAAACGCCCTCGACGTTGACGTGACAGGGTCGTCGTACCGGATCCGGTCGAAGCGGGCGCCCACAAACGCCTGGAAAAAATCGGAAAAGACAATCCGGTCGACGACAAACGGCGCAACCACGCCGCTCGTCGCATCTGCCGCGCGGGATTGATTCGGTACGACGAAATACGGCAGCGCGGCCGTTTCGACCGGCGAATACAGATCGATATTCGGCAGGACCGCAACGTCGAGCGTAAACCTGTCCTGCCACCGCATCAGTTCCAGACCCGCCAGCAGCGTGTGATTCGCACGTCCCGTGGAGAACGAGAACACAAACTCAGACTGATTGCCAAACACCTTCTGCCGGTCGTCGAGAAGCAGCAACGTCCTGACCAGGTCCTGGCTTCCCGCGGCGTTGGGATACACGCCGTTGAACAGCGTACCGTTGGAAATCCAGGAAAAATCCGTAAAATACAGCTTGTTTCGCAACGTGACGCGCGGAGACAGTCGGGTCTGTACATCCATCCGCACCCGATAAATCTCCTGGTCCGAAACATCGAAAGGGGACTGGTAGGAGCGGGTTCGCGGCACGTCGGCCAGTTGGCCTCCAGCCACTGGCAATCCGGAATCGGACTTGTACTCGCTGGTCACGTATTCGAGATTCGCCGTGGCCGTCGTCCTGTCGTTTCGCAGGGTGACGGCGGGGTTCAGGGCCCAGATGCCACTGCTCTTGTCGTCACGGTAGTTGTCGGAAACCTGCCGGAGGCCGTTGAAACGCACGGCCGCGCCCCGCGCCGGGTCCCCCCAGCCGGCGTCGACGCTGCTTCTTACGCTTCCATAGGGGCCGTAAGCGCCCCTGGCCTGAAAGATGCGCTTGAAGACGGGTTGCTTCCGGTTCAGATTCACGGATCCGGACAGCGGATTGCCGCCGTAGAGAAACGCGCCGGGGCCCTTCAGCACCTCCACACGGTCGAGGTTGTAGAGATTGTAGAACGTGGCCTCGGGCTCGGAAGCGCCGTCCGTCAGCACCAGCCCGCTCGACAGCGAATCGAACCCTCGAATCACGAAAAAGTCCGTCACGCCGAACACCGTCTGCACGTTCACGCCGCTCACGTTGCGAAGGGCGTCGCCGAGAACCACGCCGCTCTGATGCTCGATCAGCCCGCGGTTGACCACGCTGACGCTGGCGGGCGTTTCCCCCAGAGGCACCGGGATCTTGCTGGCGACCGAACCGATCGTGGCGACCTTTTCCTTGCTCTCGGTCACGACGATCTCTTCGCCGGCGTAAACGGGAAGATCATCACCGGCTTCCCCGTCCGCCTCGTCGTCCGCGGCAAACACCGTGTTCAGGGCCAGACCCGAAAAAATGGCGGCCAGTAGAACCGTTCGAAAATGCAACATCATTCGAATTCCTTTCACCAGGACGTCCCGACCTTGCGTCGCAGGAACAAGGGAAACGAGCAGAGGAGAGAGCGGAGAGACGTGAGAAAAGAGAGAAGGGAAAAGTCGAGGAGAGAGTGAAGAGTAGTGAGAAAAGAGAGAAGGCGAGTCAAAGGCCTCTCACCCCTCTTTCCTTTCGCGTTTCCCGATCTGCTTTTTATCGTTACTCACTCCTCACTCCTCTTTCCTCTCTCCTCGAAGTCTCAATGGTAGACGCTATCCGCCGGAACGAAGGTCCAGGCAAACGATTTTCCGCATATCCCTGACGAACACGCGGCCGTTGGCCAGGGTCGGCATCGTCCAGCTGCGGCCGTCGAGCACCTGCGCGCCGGCCTTTTCCTCGAATCCGTCCGGCGTTGCCGTTGCCAGGGCCAGCCTTCCGTTGTCACTCATCAGCAGGAGATGGCCGTCGGCGTAGATCAACGCCCCCTTGCCATACCCGCGGTGTTTCCACTGCTCTTTCCCGGTCCGTGCTTCGATGCACTTCAGGATGGCGTTATCGAAACCGTACAGATAGTCCCCCACCAGCACGGACGTGCCGAAATGGTTCTTCATCCGCCGGCTCTCCCAGACCCGAGTCGCCGAGAACCCGTCGCTGCCTGCCTCGATTCGCAACAACGCGGCGCCATGGTCGTAGCCCGAGGAAATGAAGACCCGATCCGGCGGCACGAGGATCGGCGTTGCGATGTTCAGATCGTACGACGTCTTCCAGGGATACCTCCAGTAAAGGGACCCGTCCGCCGGCGAAAGCCCCACCAGGGCGTCCCCGGAAAAATAGACCACCTGACGCACGCCGGCCAGATCCACCGCGATGGGCGAGGAATACGAAGCCACGTCGTTCTGCGAAGCCCAGGCGACGTTGCCGTCTTTCCTTTGAAGCGCCAGAAACGTACCGTCGCGCGTCGCCGCCTCCAGGTACAGGAAGTCGCCTTCCACCAGCGGCGAAGTCGAAAATCCGAACCTGGGAAACCGGCCGCCGAGTCCGTCGACCAGGTCCACGGTCCAGATCTTTGCGCCGTTTGCCGCCGTCAGCGCGTACAGCGTCCCCTCTGCGCCGAGGACGTAGACCCGTTCTCCGTCCACCGTCGGCTGCGACCGGGGACCGTCGCCACCCTGCCACTCCTCGAACATGCCCCCCGTCCTGAACCGCCAGATTTCATCGCCCGATTCCTCATTCAGACAGACGACGAACTCATCGTCACCCTCCGCAAACATGGTGAATACCCGGCCATCCGCCACCGAGATCCCTGAAAATCCTGCGCCCAGGTTCTTCTTCCACAGGACCTCAGGGCCGTTTTTCGGCCAGGTCTTCCGGAATTCCGTTTCGGTAGAAATCCCCGTTCGGTCGGGACCCAGCCACTGGGGCCAATCCGCGTGTGCGGAAGAAAAGCACAGTACAGACGCGAACGTCAAATAAAACCTGTATTTCATAGACAGACTCCGCGAGAAAGTGAAGCTACAGCTCAGGCGTACCTGGCGCCGCTTCGCTATGCTCAGCCGCGATCAGATGGATGGCACGAAACGCATGCGCCGGCTTGATGGACCAATCACTCCCCCCTTGAGGGGGCATCGCAGAAGCCGAGCCGTCCCCTGAGCTTGTGGTCCCTGAGCCTGTCGAAGGGGCGAAGGGCCGGCGAAGGATCGAATGGCTTTTGAATAGCGGGCATTTCGACAAGCTCAATGACCACGCGTTATATGGTTCATTGGACGTCATTAAACCGCTGTTAGGAGACCAATAACCTGCATGCCCTCGTTCTCGAGAACGCCGACCACACCGGTACAAGGTTGGTTTATGTCTTGGACAGGTGTGATATTCGATATTCCCTAAGTATAGCGCGAATCGCGGTATTTTTCGTCGTAAAACTCCGGCAACAACTGGTCGACCCGCAACAATCCGTTGCGAGTCAGCCTGACCTCGTTTGCGTCGAAATCCAGCATGCCGTATTCCCGGAGTTTTCGATAGGCATCACCGAATTGCCGAAGAATATCGAGACCGAATTTGTCCTGAAAATACGCTGTTTCAATCCTGCCCAACTTGAGCTGGAGGATCATCTCGCGCACCAGGCGTTCCTCATCGGTAGGAACGAAGGACCGGTTCAGCGGCAGCCGACCCTGCATGCAGGCGTCGACGTAGGGGTCCCATTGGGTGTGATTCTGAAAGTGTATCCCGCCCACGTGTGAAAACGAAGCGACGCCCGCGCCGATCAGATCGGCGCTCCGCCAGAGCGCGTCCCGGTAGACAAAGCGCTTCGGGCGGCCCTTCTTGACCATCGTATATGCGCTTGAGATCTCGTATCCCGCGTCGCCGAACGCGTCGATCGCGTGGGCGTGCCACGCCCGTTTCGTCTCCCAGTCGGCAACCGTCACACCGTTGCCATCCAGGAGCGACTTCGAATACGTCGTATTGAACGGCAGTTCCATCTGATAGATCGTCACGCTGTCGGGATCCAGGTCAATCGTGCCCTGCACCGTCTCCTTCCACGTCGCCCACGTTTCGCCCACCATCCCCGAGATCAGGTCCACGTTCACCTGTTCGAACCCCTGCGTTTTCACCCAGCCCATGGCCCGGTAGATCTCTTTGCCCACGTGCGCCCGGCCGTTCTCCCTCAGAATTTCGTCATTCAGGTTCTCCAGACCCAGGCTCAGTCGCGTCACCCCGATCTCGCGAATGGCCGCCACCTTCGGCTGTGTGAGCGTGCCCGGCTCGCACTCGAATGCGACCTCTTCGGCGTCGTCCCACGGCAACACGGCCTTCAGCCTGTCCACCAGCGCCTTCAGGTGCTTCACGCTGATATACGACGGCGTACCCCCTCCGAAGTAGACGAATTGCAGGCTGCGTCCGGCAATTCCGGGCAGAGCGGCGTAGTTTTCCACCTCTCTGGCCAGCGCATCCAGATAGACCTGGATCTCGGAGCTGTTGCGGTCCGTATACACGCGAAAATAGCAGAATTTGCACCGTTTCCGGCAAAACGGGATATGCAGATACAGGCCGAGCGGCGCCTCCGTCTCCGACCGGTCCGGAACCTGCAACATCGCCTCAACCCGCGAATTGTGCTCGTCCCGCCAGAATGAATACGGAGGATAGTTGGACACGAAAACGCTACCGACCGCGGTTTCGCTCCATTCCTTCCTGGAGGTCGCGGGCTCCGGGACGTGAACCTGGGTACTCATTCCCTTTCCTCACTTCCAAAACAATACAAAATCCCGTCCGTCGTTCCGATCACGAGCCTGCCGCCGGCCACGCTTGGCGAAGCCAGCACTCCCGAGCCGGTGGAGAACTCCCATTCCGGTTCGCCCGACTTCAGATCCAGCGCCACAATCCTCCCGCCGGTCGTGCCCACGTACACCCGGTCGCCCGCAATCACGGGCGATGAATCCAGCCGGGACCGAAACGACCGAATCCAGATCACCTCGCCATCGTCCGGACGCAGCGCGCGCACCATTTTGTCGCGGCCGGCCACAATGACGTGTTTCTCGTTGACCGCGGGAGACGCGTAGAACGGAAACTTGCGAGTGGGGTGCTCGTACCGCCACCGGACTTTGGCTTTCGACAGGTCCACACCCAGGACCTGGTTTCCGAAAGTACCCGCGTACGCCCTTCCGCCGCGCACGGCAACACTCGCCGCGACGTAATCGAATAACTCCACCCTTGAGACTTCACGTCCGCCGGCCGCATTCACCATGCGCAGCAGACCGTCGCAACCGGCGAGGAGTGCGCGGCCGCCCCACAGGGCCGGCGACCCGTGAACGTAGCCCTCCGTCTCCACCTTCCACACCAGGGTCCCGTCCGCCATTGCGAGGCAGTAGAGGAATTGATCGTAGGACCCGAAGATCACCCGCGCTTCGTACGCCGCGGCGGAAGAGATGATTTCTCCTCCCGTCCGGTACGTCCACAACCCCTTTCCGGATGACGCGTCCACCGCGTGAAAACCACCGTCCCCATCTCCGATGAAAACCGTGTGATCCGCCACCAGCGGCGAAGCCTTTATCTCCCCGCCGGCGGAGTACTTCCACTTCAACGCGCCGGTGACGAAATCAAACGCATAGAGATTCCCGTCCAGCCCGCCAACGAAAACGGTTCCCTCCCGGATCGCCGCGGTGGACTCGATGCCTTCCGGCACGCGGGCGACCCACAGGACAATCAGGCTGTCGGACAGCGATTCATGCGCGAGGCCCGTGGATTGCGCATCGCCCCGAAACCGCGGCCAGGACGTCTCGCCGGCCACGCAGACGGAAACCGGTATGTACAAGACGCAGAAAGCGAGAAAAACGTTCCACCGGCACGTCGACTTTCGCCGGGCATAAAACTCAATACGTCTCTTCATATAACGCCCGAAAGTCCGTTTCCCGGACCGGCCGCGGATTGAACGTACCCGTCCACTCCCGCGCCGCATCCGACGCCAGTTCCGGGAGGCGTTCCGCTTCCACGCGCAACTCTCGAAGGCGCAGCGGCAGATTCGCCGCGCGCATGAATCGTTCGATCCGTTCCGCAAGCGCAACGGGAGTCAACCCGAACCATTCGTAGCGCGCGCCATCCGTTTCTCCATTGAACCGGATCACCGACGGCAGCATCACGCCCACCGCGACGCCGTGCGTGATCCCGTACCGGGCGGTCAGCGGGTTGGCGCATGCGTGGGCGGCGCCCAGCATGGCATTTTCAATCGCCGCCCCCGCGAAATGCGCGCCCAGAAGCATGGCGGCCCTGGCCTCCGGGCCGGCCGCCGGCGCCAGCGCCGCTTCGAATCCGGATGCGAGCAGACGCCACGCCTCCAGCGCGTACATTCTCGATACCGGGTTCCGCCGCGTACACACGCAACTCTCCACGGCATGGGCGATGGCGTCGATACCCGTCGCGGCAGCCACGTTTCCGGGTGTGCTCGCGGCAAGCTCAGGATCCAGGATGACGCCTCGAAATCGAGCCTTGAGGTCGCCGCAGGCCATCTTTTCGTGGGTATCCGGCCTGGAAATCAACGCAAAGGACTGGGCCTCGCTCCCTGTACCCGCGGTGGTCGGAATGCCGATCGACGGCAGCATCGGGCGCCGCGCCCCGCCCATCCCGCGGTAGTCCTCCATGCGCCCGCCGTTCGTGAGAATGAAATTGATCCCCTTGGCGCAATCCATCGCGCTGCCGCCGCCCAGGCCCACTATAAGCCCGGTCCCGCCGTGCGCCGAGGCCGCCTCCACGCCCGCGTCCACGTGGACCGTCGTCGGGTTCTCGTCCACGTTGTCGAACACGAAGACGTCGCGCCCCGCTCCCCGCAGCAGGCACAACGCCCTGTCCGCGATGCCCGCGTTGACGATCCCCGGATCCGTCACGAGCAGAATCCGTCCTCCACCCAGTCCTTCCGCCAGCTCCGGAAGCCGCGCCAGCGCACCTTCTCCAAAGATCACTCGCGGCGCAGGATGAAGGTCGAAGGGTTCCATCCGGGCCCCCCTACGCTCCCCGGGCGAACTGAAAGGCCCGCTGGCGGTAGAGGTGATCGAACAGATTCCCTTCGTGCGGCTGGTCCCATGAGATCCGGTTCGTGGGAATCGGCCCCGCGTTCAGTCGATCCACTTGAGGCGAATTCAGCAGATCGCCGATCAGGTCTTCATCCTCTGTCAATACCGTGACCACCAGGCTGGGCCCGATCCGATGGGCCACCTCCGCCTGCGGTACTTCGACCACGCTTGAATAGGGAAACAGGTATTCCGTATTTGCAAGAGGGTGATCCGGAGATTCACACCATACCAGCGTCGGATTCAGGAACGTCAGGCCGTCCAGTTCGACAAGCCGGCCGCCGCGCAGGCCAGCGGTCAGATCCTCCGCTCCACCGCTATTCAACTGGACGTCGATCCTATTGGAAATCCCGGCGGCCGCGGCCGGATTGGAAAATGCGGCAATCCGGGCTTGTGGGTCGTTCAGCGGCCGCGCCTCGATTCGCGCGAGCCGGTGCGCAATCGCCTCCGCAATCTCGCGTCCGCACGCGGGTGTCCACACGCCGGACGCATTGATGCAGGAACGTCCTCCGTTGGCCGCGATGGAAACCAGGATCACGTCCAGGAAATCCTCCCAGCGTTCCACCACGTCTTCTCCCAGAATCACCTTGCTGCGGCCCGGACCATGGACGGATACCCGCGGATCGTGCAGCCACGGCGCGACAGTAGCGCCGCCCCCAAACAAAAGGGATCGCCCGCACCGCAGGAGGATTTCGTTGGCCCCTGCGTGACCGGTGGGATAGATGGCGAACGCTTCGCCCGGGCATCCCGCGGCGAAAAACGCCTGTGCAATCCGGTACGGCGTCCATGGGTCCTCACGACCGGGTTTCAGCACGAGGGGCGCCTTCAGCGAAACCGCCGGAATCCAGAGCGAATGCACGCCCGGCGAATTGCTTGGCAAAACGGCGCCAAGCGCGTCGGCCTGCCGGACATAGCTCAATGGCCGGCCGTTCTCCGGAACCCACCCCTCATCCAGTACTGCCAGATCCAGCCCGCGAGTCAGACCGGTAAGCACGGCGTCGATCCGGCTGCAGGCCAACCGGATCTTTTCCATATTCTCCCGGCAAAGGGTTTCGGGAATTCCCGTTGTCCCGGAGACCTGTCGGACGTAGTCCCCGGGCGATTGCGTCTGGCCATCCAGCGGCAGGTCCGCCTCCGCGAACAATCCGCCGGCGCGGCGCGTAATGGCTGCAAGGTCGGAAACGCTGATCGCATCCAGGGTCCGTCTATTCGCGTGCGCGGCGTTGAGGTCCCTCGCGATCAGACCCGGATTCGCCTGGCTGACCTTCACCAGCGGTTCTCCGGTCCCAACGTGGGGGATTTCCTGGATGTCCAGACTCGTATAGGGATTTCCCGCACGCAAAACCGGGATATGGTTCATACCATCCTCGTGGATCGCTGTCGAGCCTTCCCGTTAATATACGCCGACGACAACAGACTCCTGCATCTCGGAGAACAGACCCAGATTCCTCACCCCGTCCCAGGGAAACGCCTCGATGGGTTCGGCCCGTTCGCCCTCGTCCCGTTCCAGAAACCGCGGCATGAAGAACTCACGGGTCAGGGTTGTCAACATGACCCTGCCAACCGCGTTATATTCCACCGGTTCGTCAGGATGATCGGGGTCCACCAGTTCGATCACGGCCCGCGGGACCGGAGGATAATAGGTAATGGCGTAATTGTCCGAGGGTTTGAGCGGCTTGGAATACGCCAGGCCCATCAACGTATTTCCGTACGTGGGCACGAAGTCGATTCCGGGAACCAGCTCTTCTCTCGCGAACCGGTTGAACTGTGCGTCCATCTCGGTCCCACCGCAAAATATCCCCGAAATGCCGGCCTTTTTCAATGAAATCTTTTCGCAGATTGCTTCCAGAAGCTTCGGCGTTGTGAACATGCACCTGACGTTGTCGTTTGCACGAAGAATGGTCAGCGCCTGATCGATCACGTGGGCCTTGTAGAGCTCCAGCTCCTGGAGGGCGCCGCGCGCGATCAGCTTGTTGACCCATCTGGGGTCCAGGTCCACCAGGAAACAGATGCCGCCGCGGATCTGGCAGAGGTATTCCACCGCCAGCCGCAGCCGCCTCGGACCCGTGGGACCCAGCATCAGCCAGTCGGCCCCTATGGGAAACGTCTCGTCTGAAAGGCGCCTGCTGAAGATCTCGTAGTCGGTCTGGAAGTCGTCCTGGCTGATCCGGTACTTGGGCACCCCGGTGGATCCGCCGGTTTCGAACACGTACGTCCGCTTTTCCGCGCTTCCGCGGGGAATCCAACGGCGCACGGGGCCGCCGCGCAGCCATTCGTCCTGAAAATGACCGAGGATCTTCAGATCTTCATAGCCCCCGATCTCCCGGCGCGGATCGAAGTCAAGACCGGCTGCGAATTCCAGCCAGAACGGGCAGCCCGTTTCCGGGTCGAAATGCCATGCCACGGTGTCCCGCACGTGAGCATCCAGTTCGACCCGCGCCGCCCTGACGCTTTCGGCAATTGGCATGTCTGCGTCCGATTCCTGTCTCAAGTTTCACTCCGCCACGCAACCAGGGGATGCCGGCGGTCCGAAAGCGGCAACGCCACGCGGCGCCCGCCCTCCCTGTGTGACTGGTAGATACCGAGGATCATCTCGAACGCCGTCCGTGCATCGGCCCCGCTCGAGGGCGGGTCCGTCCCCGACTCAATCGCCGCGACCATCCGGCGATACATCCTGGCAATGGAGTCGCCGTCCTCGGAGTCGCCCAACGGCACCGGCGCCCAGTCCCCGCGACCCCCCGGCAATCCTTCCATGGGCCTGGGAAGGCGCCAGAGCGCGTGCGCAACGCTGCCTGAAGCGCGGACCGCAAGCTGACCTTCGGTTCCGATTACGTCCACACCGTAATTTTCGCTCATCGCCGCCCGGAATCTCAGGAAGTGGACTTCTCCCAGGACACCGCCCTCGAAGCCGTACTGCGCCGTTGCCCGGTCGCCCGCCACAAGGCCGGAATCCCTGTCACGCGGCGACATTTCCTTTGCTTCCATCACGTCGCTGACGTTCGCCAGGCGCCCCTGACACCAGACGTTGCCGGAGCACCACGCGGGCACGCCGCCGAAGCGCATCATCATGTCGGCGACGTGGGTTCCCATCTCCGTAAACTCGTTTCCACTCCGGCGCCCGGACTTGTTCCGCCCCCGCACGAGTACAACCTGCCCGATATCCCCTTTGCGAACCATTTCGCGCGCCGTCAATACAGCCGAACTCACGTGGCTCTGCTGGTTGACGGCCAGCTTCGCGCCCGATGCGTCAGCCGCCGCAACCATCTCATCCGCCTCGGCGGGATCGATGGCGATCGGCTTTTCGCAGAGAACGGATATCCCGCGCCGCAGCGCCGCCACGGCGGGGGCGCGATGCCCCCGCGTCTGGGTGGCCACCACGACGAGATCGGGACGCGTCTCGTCGTACATCCGTTCGAAGTCGGAGTACCGTCCGGACACCCCGAACGCGTCACCGGCGTCCGCGATCGCTTCGTCGAACACGTCGCAGATGCCGGCAATTTCGAAATCGGGCATTCCCCGGATGATCTTCAGATGCTGTCGGCCCATCCCCCCGCAACCGACCAGCACCGTCCGACAGGAACTCGCCATGCCGTATCCCTCTTTTATTAACTCCCGTTTTTCCAGCCTCTTGTCTTCCGCCTGGACAGCGGATTCTGCCTGTGGCATTCCTCCATCACCGCCACCTGCACGGCGACCTGTTCGGGCGTAATATACAATGGCGCACCTCCCTTCAGGACCTGATGCAGATGATCGTAAAACGCTCGGGACATAAACGTAAACGCATCCTTCTCCGCTTCATCGGGCGCCCACGACGCCTCGGTCCACGCCAACTCCTCCCTGCAATAGCTCGGACCGGGCAGCGGCGTACGCGTCAGCCGCTGTATCGGCGATGCACCGGGATCGTAAAACCGCCACCTGACGCCGCCGGAACCGCCCGCCAGCCCGCCACGGGTCCCGTAGACGCGGTACATGTCCCCGGAAAAGGCGTCGCACGAGGAGATCTCCAGATCGATCGTGGGCGACCCCTTCCGCTGCAGCAGCACCTTTACGTGGTCCTCCGCGTCGCCGTAGGTATTCGTCCGGTCCATGATGCATTGCACGGCGGGCTTTTTCCAATCCAGCAGACAGAGCGCCTGATCCATCGGGTGCGGCCCCGTATTCAGGAGGTTGCCGCCCTTGAATTCCTGGAGGGTCTGCCAGTCCCACCGGCGCGCGAATCCGTTGAACGCAATGCGGATCTGCACGATTCTCCCCAGGACGCCCGAGTCGATCACCCGGCGTATCTGTTGAAAGTGCGGCGCGTACCTGGACTGCTGAAACGGCGCCAGGATTCTGCCCGAGCGCCGGGACGCGGCCACCATGCGGCGAAAGTCACCCGTGCTTGCCGCCACGGGCTTTTCACAGACGACGTGACGGCCGGCACGGAACGCTTCCACGGTGCTTTGCGTATGCAGATGGCTGGGCAATGCGTTGACGACCAGGTCTACGTCCTCCCGCGCCAGCACGTCCTTGTAGTCGGCGAACGCGTCGCACCCGAACTCGCGTACCGCGCGGTCGCGGCGGTCCCTCAGCAGATCAGAGACGGCTACGATGGTATATTTCTCGGGCGAACGGCACAACCATTCCGCGTGAATGTCGCGTCCGCTTCGCCCCTGACCCAGAATTCCAACCCGAACACACCCCGAACCTGCCATCTTTACGACCTCCATCGGCTGATTAACGTCTGCCCGTATAAGTGTCCTCCGCGATGCCTGCCCGCGGGGGCGACGCCGTGCTCTTCGTCACTCCTCGCCCATCCCGGCGTGGGACAGTGCGCCGAGAAAACAGGGTACGCCGAAGAACAGGAGACTGATGTGCATGGGACTCATTTCCACCGCCCCGCGGCGTCTCGGATCGTCGCTCCAATCCTGGCTTTCGATCAGTACCCTCAAGACCGCCCGGCCGATCTCCAGGTAGTTCCGGTTCCCCGTCATCCGGTACGCATAGCCCAGGTGCCGGCAGATGACGCCGCCGTATCGCTGCTGGATGGCATGTTCCGGGTCAGACCCTTCCGGATCGCCGCAGAACCAGTCCACGGCCTTGAGGTAGACCTTCCCCACGTCGTCCCGTTCCGTGAGGCGGTGCAGCAGTTCCAGCCCCACCATCAGATAGTGGGTCTGGTACCCCTTCTGTTCCGAGACCGGCAGGACCCGGTGAGTCGTCCTGGCATCGCCTCTCAAGGTGCGGAATTCGGCGTCGGTGAACGGCGCCGCGGTGCCC
The DNA here is from genome assembly GCA_965116875.1 of Candidatus Latescibacterota bacterium. Taxonomy (GTDB): domain Bacteria; phylum Latescibacterota; class UBA2968; order UBA2968; genus JAAXHE01. Next base: position 3,446,889 of record OZ220733.1, on the reverse strand, counting down.
ATTTCCACGGCCAGCGTCGTGCCCTCGGTGGCCATGCCGTACGGCCTCTGGTCCGACAGGCGTTCCGCTGTGGAGATCTGGAACCGCTTGTGCCAGCTTCCGTCTTCATTCTGACCGCGCGCGATCGCCTCGTACACGTCCAGCGCGCGTGCCTTGAACCGTTCCTCGCCCGTGGCTTCATACACGTAAAGCAGGCCGCGCAGCGTGTTCGAAATGCTGCGCAGGCTGAAACTGAACGCCGGGTCCTCCGTCCACCGGTACCGCAGCAGAAACTCGCCGGCCTCACGGATCACTTCCAGCGTCCGCAGGTCGCCGGTCAGGTAGTAATAATCCATCCATCCGTCAAGGAACGTGTGTGACGCGCAACTCTCATCGCCGAAATGGTCCACGCTGTGCCGGAAACAGCCACCCACCATATATGGCCTGAACGGGTGATAGTGGCAGGTATCCACGTCCGTCGAGTGACGGGTCATCGCTTCCCCGAGCAGGAAATCTCCGGCGCGGCCGGTCCGCATATACTGCACCCATACGCCGTGCCTGGGGTCCCACTCGCTGTTGCACCACCCCCATCGGCCGTAGAAACGCCAGTCGTCCGTACCCTGGTCCCACGCCACCAGCGCATCGCCCCAGTCATGATACCCGTACCATGCGCCCAGTTCGATATTCCGCCGCAGCCAGTCGACAAACCCCGCCATCATCCGCTCGGACTTTGGAAACCGTCCCTCGTCGAGGGGTTGAAACCCCCCCGTCGCCTCGCATGCCGCCATCCATGCCGGATCCACGGACACGTGCGGCGGCGCCAACCAGCCCGTCAGGAGACCCGGGACGCCGGCGCCGTCGGACGCCCGGTGGAAACAGACGAAGAACTCGGTGGTCTTGGACGTACCGGTGCCGTCCGCATAGACACCCTCACCCTCGTCCCACGCCACAGCTTCCGAATACCGCTTCAGAGAAAGGCATTTTCCATCGGGATCCTTCCAGCAATACACGTCGATCCCGCCGCCCGTGCCGGAAAGCCCAAGCGCCTTTGGATATTCCTCGGGCATATAGCGAAGGCCGACGCCAACGCCCGCACTGCCGTCGTCGCAGGCAATCCAGCCTTCCGTCCGGTCTCCCTCGGCAAGCGTTCCCGTTCGCTGGCCCTGACGACGGTCGAGACGAAAGTGATTGTGAAGCCGCTGGGAAAGCAACAGGGATTCACCCGCGGTTGCCGTACCTGCGATCTCCCGGCTTGCGGCAACCCGGTAATTCACGGAACCGGACAGCGAGAACGGCACCCGCAGACCGATTTCCTCCACTTCGGTCTCTCTCGGATTGCAGGCCGCGATTACGGTGTGCAGCACACGTAACTCGGTGCGGCCCGCGTACGCGTAGATTCGGGTCACAAAACGAAACGGCCGATAACCCGCGTAATGGTGCATCGGCAGATCGGCCTCGAATGCGCCTTCACACCGGATCACGGCCCGGAGTGGTCCGGACTCCTCCACGCTCACGTCGTACACGGCTTCCGCGAGGGATGCCAGGCAATCGCCGCCCATCCCGTAGATGTACCGCTTTCCGTCGTCGTCCAGATGCGACTCTCGGATACGCACCCACGCGTCTCCACCCGGGCCGGCGACTTCCACTTCCGGCGCGAACGTCCCGTCCGGTCCCGTCCGCCCCAGCGCCGCGGTCTCCACAAGAGAGAACCTCCGGCGACTCACGGCGAACCGGAGGGGCCCCGTCGTAACGACCAAACTCTCGTCGTCCTCATGAACGCGGACCCGGTCGCCCTGCCCGTCGCCGGCGCCGCTTTGACAGACCGTATAAGTCGACTCGCCGCCAGCCGGTACATCCGCCTGAAAATCCGTCAGAACCCACTTCAGACTCCCGTCCGGCCATCGGCTCAACACGCGAAATTGTGCGGATACCGGGCGGCCGTCCGCATCGTTCACGCCCAACAGGGTCGGATCGGAGACGGCGCCCGGGGGCATAGGGACCCCCCGCGTCACGGGCCATCCGCGCCGCGCGATGCCCGCGGATTCGACAACCTGAAGTCTTATTGAAATGGATTTCTGCATGAATTAACGCCTTTCCATACACGTGACCAAAATTGACTCTCTCAAATTACACTGAAAAGCAGTGCCGGAGCGAGGGCATCCCTGCCCTCGAATTGCAGGTATCCAGTCAATACCCACATAAAGGGCCAACTGCCTCCCTTCCTTCCGAAAACTCATCCTAAATGACGGCGCCAAGACCCCTCCAATTCGCCATCGAGGGCAGGATGCCCTCGCTCCCGTGAAAGGCATTCGTGACCCCTTCGCCATGGCCATCTGTTTCGCGTCAATCCTGTTTATGGATCAATAAGATACGGAATGGTCAGCGGGCCATCCGGCAGTACGGCCACCCGCGCGCCTGGGCCGACCGCGTTTATCTTCTCCCGCAGGGCCGCGTCCAGATCGTCCACGGCGGCCAGCTTGCACGCCTCGATATCGGCCCGGTCCATACTGGAATACACGCCAACCTCAACCCGCTCCAGGATGGCAGCCAGGGTCTGCGCCTGCCACTGGTCCAGAACGGGTTCACGGTTGTACACCGCCTGCATGACGTCCCGCGGCCCCTCCCCCGTCCGCATCAACTCCGCGAAGTTCCCGTGATCCGGCACGCCGTCGCTACACTCGCTGGCGACAAGTACGGCGCCGCCGTCGTCCACGATGCGGGCGGCGGCCGACATGCCCTTGACGGCCTGGTAGAGGTTCTGGTCCAGCGGAAATCCGCTGTTCGACGTCAACGCGACCTGGAACGGCTCTTCCACCGGCGCCATCGAGGCCGCCTTCGCCCCGGCGCACCCCCGACGATGGGCTTCCAGATAGTTCCCGACGTACATCCCGGAAATTGCCTTTTCCCCGTTCAGCGTCACGTTCACCAGGAAATCCGGCGGGCAGAGCGCCACGGCTTCCCGGACCTCCCGCTGCAGGGGGTTCCCGTCGAGCACGCCCCAAGTACACCGGGGGTCCGCGATCAGGTCGCACCGGTGCAGCCGATAGATCGTCTCGATTCCCGCCACTCCCGGCGCGACGCCCTTCGGGCCGCCCGAAAAACCCGCGAAGAAATGGGGCTCAATGAATCCCAGCACGATCCGCTTGTCCGCTTCCACGTATGCCCTGTCCAGCCACACGTCCGTACCGCAGGCGGACGCGCCCAGAAACACGTTGCTGCGCTCATCGTACGCGTCGTGATTCCGTATCGCCAGCCGCCCGGCGACGTCGCTGCCGAACATTTCCCCGATTTCATCTTCCGTATTCGCCCGATGCGTGCCGTTTCCCAGCAGTATCGTAACGTGCGACTCCGGCACGGGCAGGGCTTCCAGAATCCACGGAATCAATTGCCGGTTGGGCACCGCGCGCGTACCGTCCGAGGTCACGATGACCACCCTGTCCCCGGGCGAAACGATCTCATGCAGCGGCCTGCATTCCACGGGCTCATCAATCGCCTGCCGGAACCGGCGTTCCGGGTCAGTCAGGGCCGCCTCGAAGGCAGGCCGGATCACCTCCCATTCCGCCAATTCCGGGTCGGCGGCGATCGCAACGCTGCCCTGGCCGTATGCCACTTCGATCTCGTGTTCTTCCGCGGCCATTACGACCTCCTGTTCAGAGGGCTTCGGGCCGTCCATCCGGCGCCTCGATTCACGGCGAAATCTACGGCCTCCACAACCCTTTGTCAAGCCCGGCAGGTGGTCCCGAACCGATACCGGAGACGCCCGCCCCATACCGCCTGACAGTCCGACGAATGGGTTCCGGAAGGATTATCGGCGTCTTCGGCGCCTGGTCCTCATTCCCGGCGATTGCATTGACACTTGAATCGGGGTACGCTATATTGGCCGTACCAGGTGGCGCGTTGCCAAAATGCGGGGAGACGGTAGAGGGAAGACGGTAGAAGAAGCCATTGCCGATATATTCCTCCTACTTGCCTGCGGCATGATAAAAAAAACCTTACACGGCATGCGATCTCTACCCTCTCCCGTCTCACCTCTCACCAGGTGGTGTGGCGGGGTGTGGTCCTCTTCCGTCTCACGTCTCACGTCTACCCGCTTTTTGCTGATCGCTTGTTTTTCCTTATCTCGCGTGATATCGCATGTCGGATACCGTCATCGTCGTTCCGTGCTACAACGAAGCAGAACGGCTTCCTGTCGAGGCGTTCCAGGAATTCGTCAGGCGGACGCACGGCATCCGGTTTCTGTTCGTCGACGACGGAAGCACGGACGCTACGTCCGGCGTCCTTCGAGCCCTGAAAGCGTCGGCGCCCGGTAGCTTCGACGTCCATGCGCTTGCCGCCAACGCGGGCAAGGGCGAAGCGATAAGGCACGGCATCCTGGCAGCACTCGGATCCGATCCGGACTACGTCGGATTCTGGGATGCGGACCTGGCCACGCCGCTGGATGCCATCCCTGAGTTCCGTGGCGTCCTGGACGGCAGGCCGGACATCGAAATGGCCTTTGGCGCCAGGGTCCGCCTCCTGGGCAGGGCGATCCGGCGCAACAGGCTGCGGCACCTGCTGGGGAGGCTGTTCGCAGTAACAGCTTCCCTGTTTCTTCGCGTGGATATCTACGACACGCAATGCGGCGCGAAGCTCTTCAGGGTGACGCCGGACCTGCGAGCCCTCTTTCAGGAGCCGTTCGCGACCCGATGGATTTTCGACGTCGAAATCATCGCCAGGCTGATGCGCGCCAGAACGGGAAAGGAGCGACCGCAGGTGCGTGACATCGTGTACGAAGTCCCGCTATCGGAATGGAGGGACGCGGCGGGGTCCAAAATCAAAGCTCGCGACTTCGTCATCGCCATATTCGGCATGATCGAAATATGCCGTAAATATAGATAAATCATAAATTTATACTGGAATCATGGCCACTATCGACAAAAACCGAGGCGCATATGCGCTTCTCATATTGATCCTGGCGGCATCGGCGGCTCTGAGGTTCTACGGGATCGGATGGGGAACCGACCCCGAAACCGGCAGATTTCACACCTTCCATCCGGACGAACGCACGGTTGTCGAGAGCGCCGGCCTGGTGGGTGTGGAGGTGACACGGGCGGTCACGGCCTACGCCAAGGGCCCGGCGTACGTACTTTGGGCACTTTCCGAAGGCGCCGGTTTCGTCGCGGGCATCGAGCCGTTCGACAAAGAAGACAATCGATCGGTGAGATTCACCCATCTCATGGGACGCGGGATCTCTGCGACGCTGGGCATTCTTACCGTATGGGTCGTCTTTGCCATCGGCAGGCATCTTGCCGGACTCTGGACAGGGGTCCTGAGCGCGGGCTTTCTGGCCTTTTGCGCCGGGCACATCCAGCAGTGCCACTTCTATACCGTGGATATCACCCTGGCATTCTGGACGACGCTGGGCATCTACCTCATCCTGAAATTGCCCTCCGATCGCACCGCGCCCTACCTGGTTTGCGGGCTGGTCTGCGGTATGGCGGCGGGCACACGGCTGATGGCCGGAATGCTGTGTCTGCCTTTCCTTCTGGCGCACGTGTGGCAGGCGCGGGAGCGGACCGGCGAAAACCTTCACGAGAAGCGGAAGAGCGGTTTCAACCGGATCGCGGCCGGGGCCCTATCGGTATGGACGCATCTGAAACGGGCGTTTACGCCGAGAGCGCTGCTTTGCGCGGCGGTCGTGGTCGTGGTTGCGGTCATCTGCGAACCCCTGCTCCTCAAGCCCGGCGAGTTCCTGAGTTCGAAAGACATGCGGAATTTCCTGCCCAGCATGAAGGTTGCACAAGGGGAGACGATCCGCATCTGGGGGCTTTACGACTTCTCCACCACACCCTACCTGTTTTTCGTCACGCACCTCTTCCGCTACGCGCTGGGAACGCCCCTGGAGATCGCGGCCCTGTGCGGCGTCGCGCTTGCCGTTTGGAGGCGTGAAAGAGGATGGTGGGTCCTGCTGGCATGGATGGTCCCGTACTTCTTTATGGTCGGCGGGCTTCACACCAAGCCCCTGAGGTACACCACGCCCATGCAACCCCTGATGGCGGTGATGGGCGCGTGGGCCTGCATGGAAGCCGCGGGCTGGATCCGCGCGCGCCTGAACAGGGCCTGGGTCTACGCGCTGCCCGTGGCGCTTGTGGTGGTTCCGACGGCAGCCTACGGCATCGCCACGTCCCGGGTCTACCGGTCCAGCAGCCGCTTCGAGGCCGCGGAATGGATTGTGCGAAATATCCCCGAAGGGGCCGGCGTGTTGACGGAGCGGGGCGGATATCCGACGTCGTGGATGGCGCCGGCCGACCGGTACAAGCGAAAGCTGGACGAGGCGGCCTGGTTTCTTTCAGCCGACGGCAACCTGCCCTACGAAGCGCATGTCGAATTCATACAGAACCGTCTGGCAGGCGTGGACTGGATCGTCATTATCGAGGAGAATCGCATGCTGCCGTTCCTGAACGTTCGGCAGCGGTTCCCGATTGCTCACACCTACTACCGCCGCCTGGCCGAGGAGAGCCTGGGCTACGAGCGGGTCGCGGAGTTCAAAGTGCCCCCGGAAATCCTGGGACTGACGTATTCGGAAGCCGACGCCGAACCCACGATCACGGGTTTCGATCATCCACTCGTTGCGGTGTACCGGCGGTCCGGCGCGAACGTGGAGGACCTGCTGGTGCGGTGGAAGGCGGAAATCCGGGCAGATCCCGCGCTCCCGGACAGATACGCCATTGAGGGCGTGCAGGCCTACCGTCGCAAGGCCTGGAGGCAGGCCGAGAATGCGTTCAAGCGCAGCCTGGAGGTCAAGCCGGATTTCGCTTTGGGACGGCTTCTGCTGCGTGAGGTCTATCTTGCAGAGGGCAGGCACACGGACGCGAAGCGGGAACTTCGCAGGATCGCAGATTCCGGGCTGACCGCCGGCGCGTACGTGGGCATGATCCGGGTTGGATTTGTGGCAAGAGGCGCGAGGTATCTGAACAAATATATCGAACTTGCCAAAGCCAACAAAGTGAACGATCCCTTCCTGCAGCAATACGGTTGGCTGATCCACAAGATCAACGTGGAACAGAGGGCCGGACGCGACAAAACAGAAGAACACGAACAGGGCTCGAAGCAGCCATCGGACTGAACGCGGCGGCGCGGATTATTCCGGTAAACTCACGACTCGCTCATCGCCGTCGCGGAACTGCACGCTGACCGTGGCTGCCCCCTCCTCGACCCATGCGTCGAACTCCGGTAGTTCGGAAGCGTCTCCCACGTGAATACCCCATAATACCTGGATTTCCCGGCAGGGATGAAACGGCCCGAAACCCCGGTATTCAATGCTGACTCGCTTCGGATGAAACTGGTTTGATTCGGTATACGTACTGGTGCGTTTCACGTCGCTCAGCCGCCAGCATTCCATTTGCTCCGGAATCACCCTGGACAGAGACAGCGTCACGCCGTTCCGCGTGAACCGGGTCAGCCGCTCGTCGCCGGACACATCCGCCCGGTGGTGAAACAGCCATTCCAACACCCGGGGCTCCTCCGACGAAACCCGGTCCCAGACCAGGACCACGTCGGGTTTCACAAAGACCAGCGTCCGCAGATATCGTTTCAGCCTGCCTCCGTATGCCGCCGTGCCGTCGGCAACCGCCACGTCCATCTCCCGGCCGGCGTCGAAAGAGACGATTCTGCCAGGATAGTCGGCCCCGTATCGCTGTCCCTCGCCGTCCACCATCAGCGTGTTGTGGCCGATCGTGCCGTTGCCGTCGAAATTCCACCGCATTCCACCGTCGCTGTCGAAGAATCCCAGGTCGTGGCCGTAGGGCCAGATCCCCTCGTCGATCAACAGCCGTTCTCCGCGCGAGGAGACGACGAATGAGTTCGCGTCCAGCTGCGAATGGCCGACGGCGCTCGAACCGGACTTCAATCCGACGAACGTGGCCTGGTTCTCCCACCCGCTGCGCATCGTTACAACGCCCGTTGTCGGATAACTTCGAGACGTCTCGTCGGGAATGGCGTCGGGCACCGAGGGATCGTCCCAAATCAGCCGCTCCACGGTTGCGTGGTCGCTTGCCCGTGCGGTCCGGGCCCAGTCTCCCCGTCTGTTCAGCTTTGCCAGCAGCAGCAGATAGTCGAGACTGGAACCGAGGGAAATGCCGTTGTCATTGAAATTGTAGACCTGCCCGTCGGGTTCGGTCACGTGAACGATGTAGTCCCCGGTTTCCCTTAACGCGGGATGTTCGAACAGATCCACCGTTCCGCCCGTTGCCCGCCGCAGCCCAACGCCGAATCTCACACCGTGCCCCAGGGTGCCAAGCCAATACCCGGGGCCCTCCGCCCAGTCTCCTTCCGGCGGCACGAAATCCAGAATATCCAGACACCCCGCAAGCGCCGCCTGCATGACCGCGTCAAAATCAGAAATGGCCTCCGCGCACGCGATCGCCGCCGTCCCCATCTCGCCGCAGCACATGATCTTCCAGTTCCAGTGGTAGTTGGGACTGGACCAGTGCGCATCCTGCTTTTCCCAGGTCTCGAGAAATCGCGCGACCGTGTACGTGTTGATCCGTTCTGAAATCGACACCACCGCATCGGCCGTCCAGAGCGGCGAGCAGAGATCCATTGAAACACCGATCGCGGACGCCACGTTCAGCATGGCGTGGTCGCATCGCATGGGACGGTGCGGGCGCGCCACCCACTCCTCCGGCGGAAACGAGAACATCACCTCCACGCCCTCCAGCGCCCTGGCCGCGAATGCCTCGTCCTCCAGGATGAAGGCGGCGTTCGCCAGGGATCGGAGCGGCGTCTGGCAGAAATAGGGAAGTTCCGGCTCGGAGCCGAATAGATCCTCGTTCGCGGACGCCTCTTGCGCCGCCTCCGCAAGGCTGTCGACAAACCCCGGCGTCGCCCTCGCCCGCTCCCGGACTCCGTCCACTTCCTCGGCACCCAGCAGCACCCTCGGACGCGTCTCCGGAGGGGCCACCGTCGTATTGGCCAGCTTCGCGAGCAGATCTTCAGAGAAGGGTTTCATTTGTGGACTCCCTTTCGGGTCTGTCAATATACGTTTACAGGTAGGTTGGCTTTCGTAACGTCGTACGTATTGATGGGAAATTCACCCGGATCTAAACCGGTTATGCGCCTAACAACGATAGCTTTCCGGGTAAAGCCGCGCGCTTTTATGGTTCGTGGGACCACCTGTCCGGCACCTGGTCCTTTCAGCAACGCATTATCTGTAAGGTGGAGCTGACGCCGCGGGGATACCGTATCCGTGCCAGCGACCAGATACCTTATGTTTCATCCTTCTGATCGAACTTTCGCCACATTTCGCTTCGCACTTCAGCAATGTCTTCAGAGGTAATCGGCTTCCCGTGTTCCCACAAGCCTTCGGGATTGAAAAGCCTGCCTTGATCCAAGCCAGACGAACCTGTTACCTTTTCCAATGGAACGAGTCTGAATGCCAGACCGCTTTCCTCGGTGATTATTACTTCCTCGCCTTTGGCAACCTCTTTTACCAGTGACGCAAGACAGGTCTTCGCTTCGTTGAGATTAATCTTGCGCATGTTTTACCCCTTCGATAAGGAACACGGCGAGCGGTTCCGTTCGATCGTTTCGTTCACGTCAAAATCGTCTTCTTGCAGAAATACAGGAGTTCCTGCTCGGCGCCAAAACGGTCTTCGCTGGCGGACGCTCGTCACGCCACCCTCGCGAGCCTATCGACAAATCCCGCTGTCGCATTCGCCCTCTCGCTGAACCCGTCCACTCCCTCGGCGCCCAGCAGAACTCTCGGATGCGTCGGGGGAGGAGCCACCGTCGTAATCGCCAGTTGAAGCCACTTTCACAACCTCATCTCTGAGAATCCCTCGGTTTCTGGACAGCAGTGCCGGAATATGTGTTGCTTCCCTGGATTTTGCCGCATCAAACCCTCGCCGCCTTTCGCTTCGCCCTTCATCAATGTCTTCAAAGGTAAACGGCTTCGTCTGTTCCGACAAGCCTTATGTGTAAACGCCCAGGAGGATTTCGCCCCCCTGGGCTTTTACAACATCAGGTCTTCAGACCGGTTATTCAGGTGATTTTTTAGAGCCGTGGGCTTGGAGTTTTGCCAATAAGGCCCGGTGGCCTGATTAAGGCGATCCTGCAATGGCCTGATTAGGCCGATCTTGCAGTGGCCGCATTTGGGCGATCATTGACAGAAAACGGAGCGACCGACCCGGAGAGTTGGATGTGGCTTGCGATGACGGTATACGGACGCCCGCGCCACACCCAATGCCCGGCAGGCTGAAGCCAACCCCACACTCGGGGCGAGATGTTCGGCCGCACGTATCAAACGTCGTCGTCGGTCGACGGAGGGTTCAGGGGGATGCCCAGGATCTCGGAGGCTTTTTTTTGGATCTCGAGGATGGTCTGCGCCTGTTCCAGCCGTCGCCGCAGCCGCGCGTTTTCCTTGCGCAACTGCTCGTTCTCGACGGCGACCTCGTCGCGACGACGCCCCTTGGGTCCCCGCGGCCTGGATAGCGCCTTAAGCGTACCCTCACGACGCGCGCGACGCCACTGGGTCTACTGCGAGGAATACAACCCTTCGCGACGCAGCAGCGCGCCAACTTCGCCAGGAACCCGGAAAGCATCCGCCTCTTCCAGAATGCGAAGCTTGTACCGTGCGGTGAACCGGCGACGCTTCGCACGCGTCGGCGCCTCCGGATCCGGCCTCGTGCTGCCGTTGTCTCCAACATCGATTCTTGACGTCATGTCGTGTTCGCCTCTCCGCCCATTTTACGACATTAATCTCAAAGGGGGAGTTGTCTCACTCTATATTGGCAGGTAGGGATTCCTGTTGGCGACGTAGATCCCAAAGCTGTTCTTGAAATCCTTAAAATTCTTTCAGGTGACTGCCGATAAGATAAAGCGTAATTTACACCCTTCACAACAATTAACAAAACGGCCCAAGGGCGTTCCCTTGGGCCGTTTCAAATATAGCTTCATTTGACTTGTCAAAGAAAGAGCAAATCAGCCGCAATCAACCCCCTGGATTTCTCTATTATTCAACAATGGACGTCCAAAGTTGGTAGAGTGAAACCCCCGACCATTTTATCCTGGCGTCCATAATTTCTGTAACCAATGAAACATATTTTTTCCTTCATTTTCTTTAGACATTGGTCCGTATCCTGCCCAATCCTGAACCCGCACACAAATAACCAAAGCAATGTTGTCGGCTGTGTCAATTTCTCTAACGTTTTCGAGTATTTGTTCAGCAGACAAGGACTCATCGCCATCGACCACTAGCCACATGCCGTTAATCCAATGCCACCAGCCACAATTTCTGGAAGATAAGTAATCTGCAAGTTTTTTCTGTTCATCTTGATCAAGGTTTTCAACTGCAATCATAAAATGATTACTCACCTATAACCCCCTGACCCTTACTACTTGACTGCGAAACCTCTTCCTTTTCAATAGGGCCGGTGAGAGTATCACCATAGTATCCTTTTTCAATGGCCAATTTCTGAATGGAGAAACGCTCCGATCTTAATGCATCTGGATCTTTATGCGCGAAATACGCATAAGCGGCAAAAATGGCAAGGATGTTCAGTACAAGAAAACCACTTATCAAATAGCATATGCCGCTGAACTCTGTTTTACAATTAATGACGAATAAGGAAAAAAGCAACACCCCAAATATCCATAATAAGGGGTTTAAGGAAGTACTTCGTGATCCATGAGCCATCTGCTTTTGAAATACACTCATTAAATAATCCATTACCCATATGATACACCATCTGATCTTTTTTAACAACATTAAAAACACTCTTCTCAAATTCGTCTCATTGATTATAAACAATCGGAGAATTTTGATTAACAGACCAGATATCTATGAATGGTACAAATACACTGGACAATCACTTGTGATGACATATTCGATCAAATATCAGTTTTTTAATGATATGTTGGTTGGAATGGAATACATTTTTCCATCGCCAGACCCTAAAGTTCGTGAGACTTTCAAGTTTATTCTCGAGCAATTACGTCAGGCATATGGTTCTGGAGAAAGAGGAGAGAGCCACGGTTATATCACCCATATTTGGTATATAGGAAAAGCTATTGAAAACGGGATGTATCCAAAACAAACTCTCATTCGATATCAATTCGCCAAACCCGAAGCCTGGCTAAACGGAGGTATCTACCTGTATTACAATCGAAGCGACTTTGGTTGTTAGACATCTACTTCCTGGCGTGAATGGTTGAAGGTGATGAAAACCCCCGATCCGGGAAGATCGGGGGTTGAAGAAACAGGCGACTTCAGGCGCGGCGAGCGGTAATTCTACCTACGACGGTCATTCGGGATTTTAATAGGCCATGCTTTATACCCATAATCCCTAGCGTAGATGCGACGCCCCCTCGGCGAGGTGAAGTATGGGCGATAAATCGTGAAATATCCCCCATATCTTCGAGGCCGATAGTGGGTTGCCTGAGACATATGCCCCACCTCCTTTCAAATTTGTCCGGCGTTTTTGCCGATATACGGCAGGTTTTGAGCGCCGGACAAGGCGAAAGGAGTATCGAGCCGCTGCTCTTTAGAGCATAATATCTAATGACCTATTCGATAGGTCAACTCTTTTATCGACATATTCTAAAACCCCGACACTTTCATTTATAGTTCGCCAAAAGAAAACAATCGTTAATTCGCCTATCTGTCACGCTTGCCGTGTTTTATGGATCATTGGTTGATAATTCGAGCAAGCCGTTCGACAAACCTCATGTGTCCCGGGACGCTTTCGGCCACCTTATTTGCAGATGCCATGCGATTCACAAATCCGGAGTTGGGATGGTATCCCTTGCCGCTGTCATTGCTGATATGGAGCGAACTGCTGATAATCTGGCCTGTCTGCGGGTTTCGACTGACCCAAAAACCTATCGGCCTATTCTGTATCATTCTGAATTCTAGAGATTCATCTTCCAAGTCGTCATCATCTACAAACTTGTAACTCAAAATGTAGTTTTCGTTGTCGGGATTATATCCCATTGCCGCCAACGAACCATCGAAGGCAGCGCCCATCACGACCTTTTCGCCCTTTAGTTCCGGGTATTCGTCGGGATCAGGGTGGAGGATTTCACCCAAAAGAAAACCCCCAAATGTGTCAATCAGATGCGGTTGGTCAGCTGAAAAAGCAGTGCCGAAATGCCAAAAGCCTTGCATAAAGTGGGCACGGGCCATTTGTGGCGTGTCCGCCCCAGGGCGGTCGATATAGACCGTATCCCGAACCGTGACATAAACGGTCTGGGGCTCCGGGACCTGTGGCGGATCTCCGACCCGTCCGTAGTTGCCGGTGAAGATAAGGAAATCATTGAAATCAACATCGCCGTCCAAGTCCAGGTCACCAGGAATCGACGCGACGACGTATTGCGGTTTGCCAATCAGTTTCAACAAGCCATCGTCGGTGTTCAGTCGGTCGTTTTGGTTCGTGTCTGGATCTCCCATCGACGCGTGACCCGAAAAGATCCAGCGGTTACCCTCCGGGAGCGCTTCTAGCACCTTGAAGGTCACCGACCCGATGAAACCGGAGGCCGGAATTGTCGGCTTGCTCACTAGGAGCGCGGAGACCTGCGGATATTCTTCGTTGACAAACAGTGCCGACCCATCGTAAGCGTTACCGTTAAGGATTGTCGTAAACCGATACATGTTCCGGAGGTTTAGGAATTGGAAATTGACCTGAAACCCTACCGAGCGCATCCCGGCGGCTTCAGGGACAAACATGTAAATCGTGAACGATTGCCCGACGTTCGGGGCGCTCATCTCCAAGAGTGGATTATCAGCGTCATCGTAAAAGCTTAGTACGAGACGCATATCACGAAATACAGATTGCTCCTGAACTGCACTAGCGACTCCGTAAGCGAAGAAGACAACCAGGGCAATGACAATGTTGCGCAAAAAAGACCTACCGCATGACGGGTCTCTGGATCGTTGATAACGCCTGGCTACGTATACAGTCCCATCCTTGAATAATGCCTGAATCGTTAAATCCTTTGTTTTCATTCTTATCCACCAGTTCTGTTATGAATTCAAACACCCTTCGATACAACAACCACATACCTGAGAATTTCACAACCCAAAACACCCGAACTGAGCGTACCATGGCTGGTCAATTGCTTCGTTCCCTTCGGAACGAATTCGCGGCAGATTAAGACGGTCCCCCAGCCGTATGCTGTTTGCTGTCGCCAGACACTTCGCTGGCGACGGGAAGCCGACCCCGTTCATCATTCTCATCAATGTCGCCTCGCGCGTCCGTCACGGTACTTCTATAGAGACTATTCACGTCTTCTTTCGTCGTCGCGGTTGGCGCGAGCACGCGACGGTTCATGTCTCGCTTTCCTTCCATCAGGCTGTCAAGCCGAATATCGAAACTGTACTCTCCGAACTCAGGATGACGCGCGATCGGAAGGTACACGTACACCGTCTCCCGCTGGCCGATACGAAATACCCTGTCAGTACACTGGTCCTCGACCGCCGGGTTCCACCAGCGTGAGAGGTGAATTACGTGATTTGCTGCCGTCAACGTCAAACCGACGCCGCCGGCGCGTGGCGACAGAATCATCACGTCGAATCCTGTCCGTTCCTGAAACGTATCAACGCGAGTCTTGCGGATCCTGCCTGCCACTGCACCGTTGATGACGAGTACGTCGTCGGACAATGAATAACGGCGTCTCAGTGCTCCTACAAGGAAATCCTGCATCCAGCGCGTCTCGACGAAGAGCAGCGCTTTCTGTCCGAGGTTTTCAATCTCATCCAGAATCCGGAACGCCTCTGACAACCGTGCCGACGCCTGGATAAACTCGTCGAGGTCGAACTCGCCTGGAGCCGCGGGGTGGAGCGAGACGCTTCGAAGCTGATGAAGCGTCTGAAGCATGTTGCCGCCGCTACTGTTCTGTACGATTCTTTCGTACGCTTCAGCCTGAAACGGCGGCATCAGTACGGTGCGCCGATACACCTCTTTTTTCGGCAATTCCGGAACGTGGTCCTCCTTGAGCCGCCTCAGCATTAGCGCCGGCGCGTCGGATGCCGACGTCAACCTTTCATGCAATTCCGTAAGCATCGAGGCGCCGCCTTCACTATCAACTTCATACCGCTGGCTGAACTCCTTAAGCGTTCCGAACATACCGGGCTCGACCCGGTCAAGCATCGACCAGATTTCCGATGGGCGATTCTCAACGGGCGTGCCGGTCATCAGCAGGGAGAAATCAATATTCATGGCGAGCGCGGCATCGGTCACGCGGGCGCCGGGGTTCTTGATCTTTTGGGCCTCGTCGAAGACACCTGCGCGCCAACGTATACGGCCAAAGCTGTGTTGATAGTCGCGGAGAGTTTCATAAGTGGTGAGTACCCATTCGGCGTTCCTTAAAGGCTGTAGGTCAAGTAGCTGTTGACCGCTGGCGAGCTCACCAGCGCGTCCGGTTACCGTTCCTTTTCTGAGGCGCCGCAGAGCACTTCCGTGTGCTTCGACGGCGACACCGAGTCCGACACCGGACAGATGTTTGTCGTGTTCGTCCTTCCAGTTCTGGAGCAAGCCGGTCGGCGCGACGACAAGTATCGGTCGATGTGACAAATTCTCCGTTTCCGCGTAGCTTTTCAGACAGGAGAGAAAAGCCAGTGCTTCAAGCGTCTTACCAAGTCCCATGTCGTCGGCAAGCAGGGCGCCCCAGTTGCCGGCATCCCAGTGACTCTTGAGCCACGCGAGACCATCCTGTTGGTGGGGCAAGGTTCGAGTCAGCAGGTCGGGGGCGGTTGCCGCGATACCTGTGGCGCGTCGTTTGCGTTCGCGTCGATATTGAAGATCATCCAGGTTATCGATGACCTGCAGAACCTGACCCGAATCTTCGGGTTCGACCTGCTCCTCGTGGTCTTCGGGTCTTAATGTCGGCTTCTGGTCTAACCGGGAAAGCAAATCCTCAAGTGCACTAAGGGTGGCCTCGTCAGCAGGGATTTCGACAGACTCGTTACCGATTCGGGCAATTGCGGCTGGTTCGCCGCACTCGATTGCATTCTTGATTTGCCCGTAGATTCCTTCCAATTCTTCGGGCCGCATTACCAAGCGCCGTCCATCGACCAGAATCCCAAATTCCTCGGGCGGCAACCATGGCTCCTTCGCCAGCGTGATCCATGGGAGCACCTTGTCGACCCAGATGCCGACGCCCTTTACCCGTTCGCTCAATCCCTCGTCGTTAAAAACGCTGTCCAGTTCGATCTCGTCGCTGTCGTCGTCATCAAACGCTTCGCGCAGGTACCCGCTGACATTCCTCAGAAAGTCGCGGCGCTCATCGGTGCTTCCATCCTGAGCACGCCGCACCACCCCGAGTGCCCGCTCGACTTCCGGCGTCAGAACAACGTAACTGGCGCCGCCTGCCGCATACCGATGTTTCACGGTGGATACGCCGCGGAAACGACGAGCGAACTCCTCCTGCCGAGCCTGGGGCAATGCGCGGGCGAACACCTGCTCCTCCTCGCCGGCGTCGGTGACGAGGGTCTTGCGCCTCCCGACTACCGGATCGAAGTCGGGCTCTCCATTGTCGTTGACGAACGGGTTGAGTTCGAAACTCGACGCCACGTAGATTTGCAGCGAACGGAGGTTGTCGTCATCGACAACAACATCAGCAGGCAGCTTCTCCGCGATGCGTCCCCATCCGAGCATCCGCGATTCAAGATCCCTTTCTTCTTCCCCTTTGAATTGACCAATGGCTTCGGCAACAGAGTATAACGGATCGAGCAGAACGAAGTTTTCGTCACCTGCGTGCAACCATGCGCCGATTCGCTCAACACCGAGGACGCGTCGACCATACCTGATGTAGCCGCAGCGGATATCGAACCCGGGGTCGTGAATCGCGCCGTTGGCGACGACTTCGAGCCCAAATGGCGCGGCGTCGGGAAGACCGGTGAATCGCAGTTCGTCTTCCGTCAGTCCCGCGACGCTCGTCCAGGAGACGCACAGTGCGTTACCGCTCTCGTTCTCAACTGCACCGCCGTCGTCACGCAGTCGAATCAAGGCGCCGGCGCAGGTCGCATGTGCGGTCCATTCACTGACCGGGACCGGAGGATCGCCTTTCATTTCGACGATCAGGCCGTCTGACGTCGGATTGCAAACAAAGTGTTTTGGCATGGAATACGTTCGACAGGCCTGGGATATATACAAGGCCCAAGTCTGCGCTCAAGTTCAGTTGTTTAAAACCGGCCGGTTTCCCAGCCTTCTAATCTAACGGAAAGATGGTATGATCATGTGCTTTCGCCTTCCACTGATCGCCTTTAATATCTCAACTGAGAATCTCACTTGCCTACAACTCGCAGACGTTTGATCGTCGCGTCCAAGTGATCGGTTAACGTTTTCCACTGTGTTTCATAACCAGGAATTCCGTGGTCCTCTACGTATGCGGCCCATGCTGGTGAGGTCGATTTAATGAAATCACGTAGATCCAATAGACTCTTAGGAGAGCCGATTACAGCGTCCCGAACCTTTCGCAACTCCCGAATAACGGTCGCGGCCGTCTTTTTTCGCTTGAATTGTAGATCGGGGCGACTCCTGCTGCCTGCAGCCGGCCGAATTCGTTGTCTCCGGGTCGAGGATGCAATGTGAGAGTATCTGTCGTTTCGCCGTTCACGCAGCTGGTCGGGAAAGTACTCGTTCCGACCGATCTCGACACCAGTATTTTCGCGCAACCATTGTGCAATTCTATCCTGCCAGAATCCGCGGTCGCTTCCCTGGTGCGCCTGTTTGAAATTCGCACCGCCAATAAGATCATATCGAGAATATTTGGACTCGTAAAACCCTGGTGCTGCGTTGTTTCCATCGAGCCATATTCGACACGAGCCGTTGTGGCTCCACTCTGCGATGGTCACACCGGGCATTCGCAAAACAAGCACCGATTGGTCGCCCTGGGCGCCGTGGAGATCCGCGCTCGTTTCCGACTCGTCGTTCTTCTGGTTCGTCTTTCGCAGAATGTCCTTTGCGCGTGGACCAAGTACAAACCAGATGTCATCGATCAGACCGTGTTCGTGAAAGGCCCGCCAGAAAGCTTCCCGGTAGCGCCAGTGTCTGTCGAGTGCCGTTTCCTTGACAAGCAGGAAGAATTGTTCGAGTGTTCGTTCTACGAGCCATCGGATTACGACACGGCGGATTTCGTCCGGAACCCCTGACCACCTGTGCTTCCCCATTCCCAGCCGAGGATCACGGAAGTGACTCAGGAAGAATGGCTGCAGGCATTCCTTCGTGGCCGGTTCGGGAGATCGATCGACAAAGGGACGGAGCAGCGCCGTCGCGACGTCGGTGCGCATGGCTATACTGTCAAATCGCAGTTTTCCGTCGAATTCGAGGAGCTTGAGCAATCGGTCAATTTGTGCGGCCTCAAGGCGGCCTTGATTCAATAACGATTCGGCGCGCGGGAGGTAGGCCCGCATGCCCGAATTCAGGAAATCGGCGCGTGCGAGTCCGAGATCGAACCCCGCACGCAAAAGGATATCGTCAACGGCATCAGACGCCGAGAGAAGCTTCTCCACGAACGACCGATCGCCACCCATACTGAGGAGCTCCCAATCGCCGCACCGTTTTCGCCATTTCTGCAGAGAAGGAGGCAGCGATGACCCGCTGTTGACGGCCTTATGCAGCACTTTTCGCAGATCGCCAAAGGTCCGCAAGCCGACAGGATATACACGGAGAAACTCGTGCAGCAGCGCAATCACGGCGCGGGACCGGCGGCCTTCGATCAGCCAGCGGCCGTACAATTCCAGAAAGCGTGGTTCCGCACCCAGCCAACGGGTACGCGTCTGTTTTGGCGGGTAAAAGAGAACCCACGGCAAACGCCGTAGATCACGGGGTACGATTCGAGAAAGAGTGCGGTTGCGACGCCATAATTCCACGACCCTACGATGCAGAATCTCAAGGTCGTAGTCCTTTGGCTTTGTCGGCTGGACATCGCCAAGTGTCTTCGTTGCTTCTGCGGCTGCTTTACGCGTTCTGTGCGGATCGAAGTGGCGTGGGAGCCTTTGCGGGCGGGTCCAACGCTCCAGCGATTCCTTCAGGGAGGGCGCATTCACGGTGATTCCTCATCATACCTTTCGTGGACGTCGGTCTGGACCTCCGGCGCCTTCTGGTGCAGCGCCCCGGCGGGAGGCTCAAGCAGGAATCTCAGGTCAATGCGCCGGTTATCGTCAGCCCGCTCCGGGTCTCGGGTCACAGGCCTTGTGTAGCCATACCCGCTTGTGCTCAAAATGGGATATTCGTTGGTGTTCAGAAGACCCTCCAATCCGGGTTCGCACGCGACGATCATGCGATGGACAGTCGCTGCGCGCATCGACGCCAACTCAAGATTGTCCTTGAAGCGATTGCCGGAAGCTACCGGTACATCGTCGGTGTGGCCCTCGATCAGTAATGTCTCCAGAAGCCAGCGAAATTCCTGCTCCCTACATGGGTATTTGGCGGGATCGGCCCGTGGTTGGCAGTACGTGGGTGAGTCATCGCCGTACTTCACGACCACGACGTCGTCATCGTCGCGGGCTGCCGAGGCCGCCTTCGGGGTAGAGACATAGCAAGGTACCACCTCGGCGATGGCTTGCGCGAGGCGTCCGACGTTCATATGGTGTTTGGGAACGGGAATCTCACTGCCCGACGGAAAATTGATTGCATTGTCCGACAAGCGCAAGACACCCTGATCAGCGAGTACTTCCACCCGCATTCCGGATCTTTCGAGCCTACTCTTGATGTCTCGGAGCATGCGGTCGCGCGTTTCGTCCGAAGCGGTCAATTCATCCGTGACTTTGGCCTGATCCTCGATTACGTTTGCGAGTTGGTACGCGAATACAGCCAGCATGATGATGAAAACAAATATGAGCGCCGACACGAGGTCGCTTACGGTGGCGAGGTAGTTCTGTCCTTCGGAACCCGCGTCCGGAATCTGTTTGTCGCCGCCCGTCATCGCGACGATCCAGGTAGACGCGTGATCAAATCCTCAATGGACTCGTTGAGTTCCGCGGTTGCTCCAGCCAGGTTTCTAATGGTCCCCGAAGTCGTCTTATCAAGTTCGTTGGCGAACTCACTTACTTGCTGGCAATACCCCGACAGCCCTTCGTCGATCTGTCGGAAGACCGCTACAAGTGACCCGTCGATGTCTTCGAATCGCTCCTGGTATCGCGTCCACGCGTCTGCTATCGACTGCTGGTGCTGCTCAAGCGCATTCACGACTTCGTCGACGCGGCCCACCAGGTCGCTCGTCGTCGACAGCGTTTCGGCGGTTCTGTCGCTCGCTTCGCGGATCTCGCGGGCGGCGCTTACGACAGGTTCCGTCGCAGACCCAATATGGCGATGTGTCGATTCTATGGTACCGCGCAACTCATTGAGCTTCTCGACGAACGACGTCATGCCACTCAAGACCTGTTCACTCTGTCGCGTGGACTGATCGAGACTCTCCGCCGCGGACTGCAGGTTGTCAGTTACGGACCCAACGGTTTTCGACATTTCAGCTGCAGCCGTCGCGCTGGATGTTTTCATTCGTTCTACCATTTCTTCAGATGCGGCCGCGACGGCGCTTGTGATTTCAACCAGCGACTCATTCAACGTCCTATTCATGGCGCTCGCACCTTCATCCATAGACGTCGTGACCGCAGTGAGGACCGAATCGACCGCCGTACGGGCATCCTGTTGTGACTGCGCCAGTCCGGCAACCGACTCCTGCAGTGTGCGGTTCAAGTCGGCGACTATCGACGCCATCTCATCGAACTGCGATCCCGCCCGATCTTGCATTGCGGCCGCGAACCTGTCGAGCGCATCGTTGATCATCCGGCCGCTGTCAGTCGACCGGTCCGCGCGGAGTTGCTCGACCGCTTCTAACAGTTGCTCAAGCTGCGGCGACAGCCGACCCGCAATCTTCTCATCGAGCGCTTTCTCAAGAGAGAAAATCAATTCGGTGTTAAATCGTTCGAGTTGTGTCGTCGTACGCCTTGCCTGTTCAAGCTGTTGTAGCGCGACGCCCTCTGGCGTTACCCGCTCCAAGCGTGACTCAAGGGCTCCAACCCAATCGACTAGCGCGATATGTAGTCTCCGAGTGACAGACCGCTCGCCGACCACAAAAAGAATAGAACAGACTATTCCCACAATAGACGTCCAGAACGCCAGCGATGCCCCGCCCAGAAGTCGATGTAAGGCGGTAGTGATCTCTCCCGGATCGCTCGAGGCCAGACCGGAGCTTGCTGCACCGACACCGGCGGCCAGACCGAGAAACGTACCGAGGATGCCCACGCCGGTCAGCAGATTCGGGACCGCTTGGTAGAAACCAGTTGATATGTTGGGAAATATAATGGTGGCGTCGTTCAGGTACCGCGACACGTCACCGGTGTTGCGGATGGGATCACCAGACTCAGGTTCAGGAAGAAGCAGCGTCTCTACAAATTCCGTCCACGGAAGACCCAGTTCCTTCTCGACATGGGTATTGTATTCTTCAAACGCGTCGACGAAATCCTTTGATCCATTAACGTCTGTCAATTCCTTCTTCGCGCTACGAAGCCTACCATACAGGGGAACCGCGTTCCGTGCCATCTTTATTGCCAAGATAGAAGTGATCGCTACAATACCTACACAGTAGACCGTGACGAAATTCTCTGTGAGCGCGAATTCGAGACTCATAGTGATGAACGATCCTAAAGAAAGAGCCCCCGAACGGGGCATCGGAACCCGGGGAGCACGTCACCGCCTTCGAGGTCGTCCTACGGTCCCAGAACTTCGACCTGCTGTGGTGACCGGTAGACGTGTACCATGCGGGTCTCGGGTTTCACAAGCCAGACCAGTCGGGTTCCGGCGGCGAAGTACACGGCGATCTTTACGTGGACGTCCGCTTGGCTTTATTGAATTGAAGTCAACAACAGTGTCGCAAATTGCGTCAGAGCGCGTGACAGTATAATAAAATTTCGTTGGGTTGTTACTGATAAATGTGGTGAATTTGCGGGTTTTCTGATGAAATCCGGTGTTTTTTTTAATCAGATACCGATTTTCGCCTGATAAGGGAAGCATCGGGGTGTCAGAACGGCGGGAGGAAGCGGCTGTTCCGCCTGCCTCGTATGCTTCAAAAGGAAGGGCGGGCGGGGTAGATGACGAACACTCAGGTTCATCCCATGCCGAAGGAGATCCTTCGCCTGCCTGACGGCTTTGACAGTACGGTCAAACGAGCGGTTGAAGCCGTCGTTATGGTCTTCGGAGTGGTGCTTCGCCGTCCGTTTCCGCGACATGAACGTGTGGGGGATGGTGTACAGATGAGGAGGGGTGTACTAAGTCGAGCGGTCGCTGTCAGGATGTTTCGCGAGAGGAGTGCCGGGAAGGTTCAAGCGGTGGATATGGATTAACGAGGTGGGATTCTCGACGATGGCAGGACGAATAAACCATGAGTGGAGCGGAATCCGGACTCATCGAGATAAATGACCTTAGACACTACAACTATGACGTCAACGCAAGATGCGTTCATGTTTGAATTTGCTGCTTGCATACCGAATGGTGTTGAAATCCCCCACTGCATCAGCCGTCGCCGGCCCCTTCGACAGGCTCAGGGCAGCGCCTTCGACCCTTCGACACCCTTCGACAGGCTCAGGGCAAGTGCTCAGGGACCGCAAGCTCAGGGGACGGCTCGGCTTCTGCGACTCCCCCTCAAGGGGGGAGTGATTGGACCATCAAACGGGGTCGCGCGCTCATTTCCGCATGTCTTTCTGCGGTTTTAAGACAGAACGTCGTCGCGAGGCGCCTATCGAGGGCAGGAAGCCCTCGCTCCTGGAGAATCGAGAAAACAGCGCTGCCATCACCAGATCTTGCGCCTATGTTCCATGTGACCATGTTCCATTTGTAGGGGCGACCCTTGTGGTCGCCCACCTGTCGGCAGCGCAACGCTGTCGCGAGACGGCTACCGAGGGCAGGATGCCCTCGCTCCTGGATATCGAAAGGTCCACGCTGCCATCCCGGAACCTTGCACCTTTATTTCCTATGTAGGGGCGACCCTTGTGGTCGCCCGCCTGACGGTAGCCAACACGTTCGCGAAACGGCCAACGAGGGCAGGATGCCCTCGATCCTGGAAATCGAGAAGACCGCGCTGCCATCACCAAACCAGGCGCTTATGTTCCACGCGCCGATATTCCATCTGCAGGGGCGACCCTTGTGGTCGCCCGTCTGCCGGTCCTACCTACAACGGACACACCAACTGTCCATCCAGCAGCTTGTGGTTTCCCGAATAGTCCACCGGCACCTCGATCAGGTGAACGCCGCCTTCTTTGAGGCAACGCTTCAGCAATCCGGCCAACGCGTCCGTCCGTTCCAGCCGGTGCCCCGCGGCGCCGTAGCTCTCGGCATAGCGCACGAAATCCGGATTCCCGTAATCCAGCCCGAAATCCGGCAGCCCCATATCGGCCTGCTTCCACTTGATCATGCCGTAGGCGTTATCCCGCAGCACCAGCGTCACAAGTTTCAGGCCCAGCCGGACGGCGGTCTCCAGCTCCTGCGAATTCATCATGAAGCCGCCATCGCCGCAGATTGCCACCACGTCGCGGTCCGGGTACAGCAGGCTGGCCGCCATGGCGGAAGGCAGACCCGCGCCCATGGTTGCCAGGGCGTTGTCCAGCAACACCGTATTCGGCTGGTGGGCGCGATAGTTAAGCGCGAACCAAATCTTGTAGACACCGTTATCCAGGGCAATCAGGCCGTCGTCCGGCATCACGCGCCTCACGTCGGCCACCAACCGCTGCGGGAGCACCGGAAAACGGTCGTCGTCATCGCCGACGGCCAGCTTCGCGTCTGCCCACGCCTTCACCCTGAGGAAATAGTCGAACGACCAGTGGGGCTGGCGCTCGATCTTCCGGTAGATCTGCCAGAGGCTGTTGCCGATGTCGCCGATCACCTCGAGTTGCGGGAAATAGACGGGATCCACCTCGGCCGAGGAAAAGTTGACGTGGATGACATTCAGGCCGCCGTCCTGCATCAGGAAGGGCGGCTTTTCAACCACGTCGTGTCCCACGTTGATGATCAGGTCGGCCCGCTCGATGGCGCAGTGGATGGCGTCGCCGGAAGACAGGGCCGCGTTCCCCAGGTACAGCGGATGGCGTTCATCCACAACGCCCTTGCCCATCTGCGTGTTGAACCAGGGTATGCCCGTTTTGTCGATGAACCGGACCAGCATATTGGACGTGCGCTTGCGATTGGCGCCCGCCCCCACCAGCAGAAGGGGCCGGCAAGCATCCTCAATCATCGCTACGGCCCGTGCGACCGCCTTGTCCTCCGCTACCGGTCGCCGCACCCGATCCCCGGGATAGAGGTGCGCCACTGCCTCTTCCGCGGCGATGTCTTCGGGCAACTCCAGGTGTACGGCTCCCGGCCGCTCCTCCTCCGCCACGCGGAACGCCTCCCGCACCCGGGGCGGAATGGTCGCGCCGCTGACGATGCGGGTGGTGTACTTCGTCAGCGGCCGCATCATCTCAACCACGTCTACGATCTGGAAATGGCCCTGCTTGCTCGACTTGATGGGCTTCTGCCCGGTGATCATCAGCAGCGGCATGCCGCCCAGTTGCGCGTACGCCGCCGCCGTGACGAAATTCGTGGCCCCGGGCCCGAGAGTGGACAGGCACACCCCGGTCTTGCCGGTGAGACGCCCGTACGTGGCGGCCATGAAGCCCGCCGCCTGTTCGTGCCGGTTGACGATGACGCGGATACTCGACTCGCGCAATGACTCGAGCAGGTCCAGGTTCTCCTCGCCGGGGATGGCGAAGATGTATTCCACGCCCTCTGCCTCAAGGGCTCTTACAAACAAATCGGAGGCTTTCATTGGCAATTGCACTCCCCGGCATTACGTTCGATCCGTTGGGCTCCTGCACTGCTCGCATCCTGTGACTTCACGTATCTTCGACATTCAACATCGATTCGCCGTTGGACTTCCGGCCGGATTTCAGCGAAAAAAGCCAGGACATGCGGAATCGAGGTTGGTATCCGGAAAGAGGACAACCTGTGCCGTACCCCTGCGCGAGGTACTGGATCCGGAAGAAATGGAGTTAAAGATGCTGATGTACCAACAGCGGAATTCGCGGCGACCGGAGATTCTGATTGTTATGTAATCACACTCTGAGCAGACATTATGGACTCTGGGACAAATTTCGGACGATAGAACAAAACTAAGGACTTGATCTTTTTGAGTTTGGGGTGATATATTTGTTAAGGCCAACGAGTTCATCCAAAACATTCCTGGTGACCCATTTCAATCAGGGTAGACAATTCCAGCAGGCTCTCTGAGGCGTTTTTTGTTGATGGGTTTCGATGCCGCGCATGATTCAACCTGTATTTTCCGCTGTGTGAGTTTCGATGCGGTGAGCCGCCGAGATTCGGAGAGGGATAATTCGGGAGAATTCCGACACGGATTCGATGGCCTCGCGGTCAATTTCGGGCGAACAATTTGGAAGTACTGACAGCACAATGCATTCACTTTCTCATTGTTGACAGTCAGCCTCCCCAAGTGGCAGTTTGACGTGACTCAAACGCTAGCAAAGTGTTCTGCTTTCTGGAATAATCCCATCTAAAGTCGCCACCTGTATCAATCGTGGGTTTGTCTACTTCTGAGGAGAGTTAAAATGTTCACGAATATACGAAGAATAATAGCACTCCTGATCATGTTATCGCTGGGTTCTTGTCAGGGATCCTGTACCTGGATGCAACCAGAGATAACCAGGAGAAACGTAAACTCAATGCAGGAAAGCAAGAGCACCCCACGGGGTATCGCGGTCGTTACAGTGCGAAAACGCGACATTCCGGTGGGCAGTACAAGAATAGAACTCTCCCGTACTGCAGCAACGCAAGCCGTCAATAATGTATGGTCCGCAACCACCGATGAAAACGGTCAAGCGCGTATAGAGGTTGCGTCAGGCAACAATGTATCAGGTCGTTATCTTATTAGAGCAACGGCGAACGGCAGCCAGATAGGTGCATGGTCAAGCATCTCAATCAAGGAAGGTTACGAAGTCATGTTTGATTTGCCTATCGGTGAAGAGGCGCAGATCACAGGTTCATCTCTATTGCTCGATGAAGACAAAACCGATTGAGGCGCAAACAGGCCATCAATTAAAATTTCTCCTATTGGCGACCGATTGTCCATTTGAGGCCAGTTGGGATAAAACGGGATCCTGGAGCAAATTTGTCGCAATTTATAGAATGAACCAGGGCGTCCGTTGTTCATTGTTTATGAGGAAAAGCTGCCGTGCTCACTGCGCGGCAGCTGTCGTTTTTGAAGGAACCGTAGCGGGGTGCCGACAACACCTGACTTTGGAGGTATGCCAGAAAAGGTCGATGCGTTACATCGTCGTGTGAGGTTGTCGAAGCGTTGAATGGCTGCGACGGGGCGATTGTTATTAGGAGCAACTTGCAAGTAACAACGTACTCCGCTGTAACAGGGGAGGAAATTGCTACGATTAAGCGCTCGCGGTTTCTACGTGTTAACAACGGACCCTTTTTCATTCCTGCCAACACGACATCTCAATCCAGCCGATTCAGAAACTCGTCCAGCCATTCATCCGGGCCTCCGTGGCCGGCGAAACCCTTCTCCACGTCCTCATCGGTATGACAATCGGACCCGCCTGTGGAGAACATCCCGTGGCGTTCGCAATATTCCCGGTATTTCGCCGTAAACTCCGGCGGCACGCTGGGGTGGGCGCACTCGATCCCGTCCAGCGAACATTCCACGCGGAGCGCATCCATCCGTTCCACGTCGTCTTCCCTGAAATAGCCGAACGGGTGCGCGATCGCCACCAGCGCGCCCGCCTCCTTGACGGCCGGCATCGCATCCTTCACGTGTGGGTACGGCGGAAACCGGATCGCCGCGCCGGCGCTGGCCATCAGGTCCCCATAGTCCTCGATGCTGTCGATAAACCCCCGCTCCACGCAGTACCGCTGGATGACGCCGCCCTTGACGTGCGTATTTCCCTGTACCTCGATCGTCTTCGACGGTCTGTACGAGTTCAACAGATCGAGCCGGTCGGCATCGGAGAAATCCAGTCCGATCGCCTGCAGACCGGCCGATATCGCCGAACCGTAGTCCCGCTGCCAGTCGTGATACGCCTCGAGTACCTGAACCATCGACGCGGGCAGTTCCGCGGGAAAGCCATAGCACAGCAGGTCCACAGACCCGATCGACGTGGTCATGGTCAGTTCAGCCGAGGGTACGACCCGTATCTCCGGATAGCCCGAAGTGATCTCCAGCACCTCCGGCAGCGAGTCCAGCACGTGGTGGTCCGTTATGGTGAAGCAATCCACCCCGAGTTCCCTGGCGCGTCTGAAATGGCTCTCCGGCCTCGCCAGGGCATCGTAGCTCCAATACGTGTGCAGATGAAGATCGTATCGCGCCGTCATCTTTGCGTCCTCCATTGACCCGCCTTTTATGGGCTGAGAAACCGGTCGAGCACGTTTCTCACGGTCCTCTGCAGAATCGGATCGACGACCAGGCTGCCTCCAAAGGCGATGGACCCCACCGAGAAGACACCGCCACCGCCCGGATGGTCGTAATACGTCATGTGAGCGCCGCCCGATCCATCCCAATCGTATCTTTCGTCCGGGTAGACCGCGGTCTTTCCCGGACCCATGAAGTCCAGCGGGTTGATTCCCCGCGCCAGCACGGTGACATTCTCGGGAGACCAGTCTTCCCGCACCTGGTCCGCCTCCCAACCGCTTGCCGCGCCGCCGTTGATGCCTTCCCGGCCGATCAGATCGCCGGTCTCGAGTCCCAGACCCTCGAAAACCCAGTGCGAGGCCGATTCGACCTTATAGGGCGCAAACGTCATATATCCCGGTCGTACATAGCCCACACCCAGCGCCGCGTGCTCGGGCTGGCCCAGGTTTCGCCAGAGCCCGCCCTCTTCGCCGTTCTGGTAATGCGGCTTCCCGTCCTTGCGGACTTCCATGATGCGGCAGGTCGAATCCCACGTCACCTTCCAGTAAACCCCGTTTCCCGACAGATAGAGCAGACTCCCTCCCGAGTCCAGAAAGGCATCCAGATGGTCCCGCATCGGCCCGGACCAGTATTCGCTGTGCGTATTGATCACCAGAGCCCTGTAATCGGCAAGCCAGTCCCATCCCCGATGCAGATCGAGGTCCGAATAGACGTCCACCGCGTAACCGCACGCCTCCATCCAGTCCAGGATCCACATCTCGGCCCTCAGCAGGTGGCTTCTGCCCTCGCCTTCCGGGGTCGCGGAGGGCATGGGACGATCCAGGCTCAGCGTCACGGGCTGTGGCTCGCTGTAGGCCGATTTGCCCCCCCATCCGTTGTATGCGTTCCACGTATTCGTGGAGGCAAGCACCGCGACGTCACCCTTCCGGTGGAAATAGGGTTTGACGACGAACGGTACGTGAAACCTCACGCCGTTTTCATCCGTAAACTCCGCCGTATAGATCCAGGAACGGGTTTCTTCCGGAACAATCCAGAAAAAGTCGGACTCCCAGTCGCAGCCGTTTTCCCACGCTCTCTCGGGACAGGCTTGCATCCTTCCGTGCATCCCCTTCAACTCACCGATCTCCACAGCGGTCTTGCCCACACGCTTGAACGCCACGTCGTACGTGTGCGCATTCGTGGTCATCCGAAACGCGATATTGTCGTCCGGCGATGCGCTCAGTCGCGAGGCATAACCCTGCATGCGGGTCACGTCGGGCGGCGGGTGCACCGACGGGACGGTGCAGAACGAGTTCCGGGTATCCTTCTTCATCGCGGGTCCCCTATCTATACCGGGCCTTCATCGCCTGTCCCTGTTTCGCGCTCTTCGCGGCGAGGTCCAGTACGTGGATCGGGCGCCTGGCCCATTCGGGCGTAATCACCAGGGTTTCATCTTCACTCAGGTGCCGGGCGATATTGTCGTAGAACGCCTCCCAGCGACTGGGCATGTTGGCGCCCTTCGTCACCACCTTATCGTCTCCCTGCTGCCGGATCAATTCGTAGCTGCGTCCGTCGAAGACATAACTGCCTTCCGTACCCGAGATCTCCAGTTGCCCCTGTCTGGGATTGCTCTCGAGCGAGGAAACCGTCAGGCTCAGCCACGCGCCGTTTTCGAACCGGACCACCGCGCACGCCACGTCTTCGTTCGTATCGTCTTTCCACGGCGTTTCGCCGGCCCAGAAGCCCGTCTTTGCGAACCCGGAGACCTCGACGATATCCGAGGGGATAATCTGGAGCCCGTACTCCAGCAGGTGTACCCCCCAATCGTACATGACGCCCCCGGAAATCGACCGGCTGCTCCGCCACCAGTCCCCCGGATGACCGTATCCGCCGATCCGGGCGTCGATGCGGTAGATCTCGCCGATCGCCCTCTCCTCGTGAAGATGCTTCAACGCTTCCAGGACACAGCCGTCCCAATGCCGGTTATGGTACGCGGTGACCAGCAGGTCCCGCGAAGCGGCTTCGCGAATCATGGCGTCGCATTCTTCTGTCGTAATGGCGATAGGCTTTTCGCTGATGACGTGGCGTCCCCCACGGAGGCACTGCAGGGCCAGATCCGCGTGGGTATTGTGCGGCGTAATCAACACCACCAGATTCACGGCCGACGTATTCAACATCTCCCCGACGGTCGGATACAATTCGATACCGGGGAAATCCTGACCCGCCGCGTCCAGCCGTTCCGGATCCGTCTCCGCGACCGCGCAGGGCGTCATCCCCGCCTTCCGCATATCCGACAGGTGGCGCGGACCCATATCGAAGGCCGCGCCGTATCCGACCACCCCTGTCTTTACGTCCCCGGCCCGTGCGAATCTCGCCATCGATTGCCCCTCCGTCAGCGATCGCGTTCACACATCAAAGACGAGTCCCGGCATCTGGACACGCCGGGACTTCGCTGCAATTAGACCTCAATTGAAAAAAAACATATTGGCCAAAAAAGCCGGAATGCGGGTAGAGATAAGAGGGAAGTCACTATGTTAAAATGAGTTGAGCCTCAGCTTGTGAGAGTATACTTTGCCTTTGCCCGTAACAAACACTTTCACAAGGAGGCTCGTGATGGCAAGGTATACCGTTGAAGCGTGGGATGGCAAGGATCTTTTCGTGGGCATCGACATGCATCTCAAGCAGTGGCACGTGACGATTCTCAACGAGGATGGGTTGCGACTGTTCTCCAATCGCATCGCAGGCACAGCAGAGGCGATCGATAAGGTGTTGAGTCGTTATGGCGAAGCGAAAGAGATCTTTGCGGTGTATGAAGCCGGTTATTTCGGTTTCTGGTTATATGATTTTCTTGTCGATATGGGTGTGTCTGCTTCGGTGACGCCGCCGAGCCTGATCCCGAGCCAGAGTGGGAATCGGGTCAAGACGGATCCCATCGACAGCTTCAAGCTGGCGGATTATCTGAGGACAGGCCTTCTGACATCGATCTATGTGCCGACGCATGAAGAGCGGTGCCACCGCCAGGTGAGTCGTCGCCGCCGGCAGTTCATCAAGGATCGGGTGCGTGTACAACTACGGATCAAGGCCGAACTGCGGTATATGGGTTTGTATGTGCACGAAGAATCCAGAGGGACGTGGTCTGACAAGTTCGTGACCGCACTGCGTGGTGTGGACCTGGGGGAGCCGTGTGCGCAGGAAAGCTTCGAGAACATGCTGGAACAATACGATGATCTGTGTGAACTGGTGGGGCGCCAGACGAAAATGCTGTGGGAGCTTGCGCAAACAGACACGTATCGGGATCGGGTGGCGATCCTGACGTCGATCCCGGGCGTGGGATGCTTGTCTGCCATGGAGATCCTCCTGGAACTGCAGGATGTGGCGCGCTTCAAGAACGCAGATGCGCTGGCGGCCTACGTGGGGCTGACGCCCGGCCAGCACTCGTCGGGCGAGCACGTGAGGCACGGGCGCATCACCCGCCAGGGAAAGCCCATTGTACGTGCGTTACTTACCCAGGCGGCCTGGCGCCTGATCGAGAAAGATCCCGCGATGCAGGAAAAATACGAACACTTGAAGGTGCGTGCCGGTGGCAAACGCGCCATCGTCGGTGTTGCCAGAATCCTGGTGGGCCGTATGCGCAGGATCCTGCTGAATGGAGAGCCCTATCAGCTGGGCCTCATCGCCGGGTGAACACACGGTCGCAACAGATGCCTGCGCACGCACCGCTTTTGATCGCGGAGTACAGGGGACGGCGCCTACCGTCTTGTAGACCCACAGGGTACTACGTAAGTGAAGTTTGCACGCCCCGTCCCCTATCGCACGGCTCCGGATAAATGACATGTCAGCGCCTGCACCAGGCGACTACGAATAGTAGATTGGTAGCGTTGCCCCAGCATCTGAGGCCATCCAACAGAGAACACCGTAC
This sequence comes from Candidatus Latescibacterota bacterium, assembly GCA_965116875.1. Lineage (GTDB taxonomy): Bacteria > Latescibacterota > UBA2968 > UBA2968 > JAAXHE01. The sequence continues at coordinate 3,415,634 of OZ220733.1, read as the reverse complement.
GCCTGGTCCCTACTGCTGTCGTGCGGCAGGGAACCATTCAGGCCTCAATGACGTTTATTTCGTTCATTCTGACACGCTCGACGAGCGTGTCAGAATGAACGCGTCGCATAGGTACGCATAATGGTAGAGTAACCCCAGCATCTGAGGCCAACATATGGTCGTTTTCTCTTGACTTTTAACATAGTAGACGGTAGAGGCGAGACGGTAGAAGAAATCCTTGCCCGGGATGTTTTCCCTCCTTGCCTTCGGCGCGAAGGAAATCCTCACAAGGCAGGTAATCTCTCCCGTCTAACGTCTACCCGCTTCTGTGGGGCCGGGGTAGAGGTCCCGAAGGCGGTCAGGGCCCGTCGGTGGTGTCCGGGGGACCCGTGTCCCCGTCCCGAGGTCCGTCCTCCGTCGTTTCCGGGTAGAGTACGAAGCGCGCATAGTTCTCCATATTGAAATGCTTCCGCGCGGCGTCCCGAACAACGTCTGACGTGAGTCCGTTCACCAGTTCGTCGTAAGCCAGAATGTCGACGGGGTCCAGGCCATGCCAGTAGTTGGACGAAAGGGATCTCAGCCAGAACCCGTTCTCCTTCAACGCAGCTTCCCGGGCGCGGCGGTCCGCCTCCTGGACCTTCTCGATATTCGTATCCGATGCGCCGAACTGCTTGAGACTGTCGATCTGGGCGAAAACCGCCCGGGTGAGTTGTTCGACGCTGTCGGGCGCGCAGCCGAAGCTGATCCGGATACGGTACCGCTGCTCGGGATAGCGGGAGGTGGACACGCCCACGCCCACGCCATAGGTCCCGCCCATTTCCTCTCTCAGAACCTCACGAAGCCTGATTCGGAGTACATCGATTGTGGACGCCAGGTTGTAACGGTTCCTGCGGCTCCATTCGAAGGGCCCGGTGAAGACGATCCGATTGCTGCTCTTGGGTTCCAGGCCCCTGTGGATGGTTTTTTCAATAATTCCCCGGGGAGGCCGCAAACCCACGTCGCGCCACGACTCGTTTCGCCTCGTCGCAGGCAGCCCGCCCAGATACGTCTTTACCAGCGGTCGGATGCCTTCCAGCTCGATGTTGCCGACGAAGAAGAACGTGAAATCGCTCGCGTCGGCGAACCGGTCCCGGTAGATCGCGATTGAACGATCGAGATTCATTTCTTCCAGAAGCGCTTCCGACCAGACCCGCGCACGGTGATGGTACTGCGCCATCGTTACCTGAATCGTATCGCCGTAGGCTGTCGCGGGGCTGGCGCTGCGGTTTTCCAGCGATCCGCGGATGCGCTGCACGTAGGCCAGAAACGCGTCGGGATCCTTGCGCGGCGCAGTGAACGTCAGGTAGACCAGTTGAAACATCGTCTCCAGATCCTTCAGTGAGGCGCTGCCCCTGACCCCTTCGCGAAGTCCCTGGATCCAGGGTGATACGCGCACCACCTTTCCTGCCAGCTTCTTCTCCAGTCCGATCGCGTTGAAGCTCCCCAGGCCCCCTTCCTGAACGACGGCAGACGCGGTAACGCCTGCAAGATAGTCCTCGTCTGAAACCAGCCCGAGTCCGCCCGGGCTGAATGCCGAAAACAGCACCTCGTCGTTTTTGAAATCAGTCGGCTTCAGCACGACGCGCACACCGTTCGACAGCGTCCATTCGGTCACGTCCAGTTCGGCGATCTTCTTCTCCGCGACGATTTCGCCGGGCGTTGGCGGCGTCTCGACGAGCGGCCGGGCCAGGGCCGCGTCTTCGTAGGGCTCGACCTCCATCTCGTCGACGCGCGCGATGACCCCCGTGAGTTCCTCTTCGGTGGGCATTGTCACGCCCTGCTTCTCCGGACCGTCGACCAGAACGACGCGGTTATGCCCGGTGATCCACTCGCCGGCGAGGCGGTTCACCTCGGTCAGACGGATTTCCGGGACCATCTCCTGGAACATCGTGTATTCATGCTCGATCCCCGGAATCGGCTCGCCCGATAGAAAATGCCGGATATACTTCGACGCATATCTGCGGGAACGGACCTTGTCCCGCTCCGCGTAAGCGCGCTCCATCCCGCGGAGCGCCTCGGTTTTCTCACGCTCCAGTTCCGACTGCGTAAACCCGTGCAGGCGCACCCTTCTGGCTTCCGTGAGTACGGCCTCCAGCCCCCGCAGAATCCCACCCTCTCTGACGACGGCGCCCTGCAGGTAAAACTCGCTTGTCCGGATGAATCGACCCTGGCTGGAGTACGCGAACAGAAACGGCGCGTCGGGTTTTTTTGTCATTTCCCGCAACCTGGCGCTCAGCATCCTGTTGTACAGAGACTCGACGATGTTCTGGCGGTAGGCCCCGGCAGAGTCCTGTTCCCGAACCGGTTGCTTGTAATAGATGGAAACGTTCGTTCTGGTCGCCTCCGGATCGGTGGCGATGGCGAACAGGGTCTCCTCGTGCCCCGGCAGCGGATACAGCGTCCGCTTTCTGGGTTGGCGCGCCGCGGGAATCCGCCCGAAATGCGTCTGAATCAGCCCTTCGATCCATGCCGTTTCAAAATCGCCCACGGCGATGACGGACATCAGGTCCGGGCGGTACCACTCGCGATAGAACCGCTTCGCCGCCTCGTGCCTGAAGGTATCCAGCACGGCCTTCTTCCCGATGGGCAGCCTTTCCGCATAGCGGGAGCCCTTGAGCAGGATCGGGAACTGCTTGTCCCGCAGCCGTGCGCCCGCGCCCCGGCCCAGACGCCACTCCTCGATCACCACCCCTCGCTCCTTGTCGATCTCCTCTGCCTCAAACAGGATGCCCGACGCCCAGTCCTCCAGAATCTGAAACGCCTGTGTCACAATCAGCGCGCTGTCCGTGGGCACCTGGAGCATGTACACGGTTTCGTCGAAACTGGTGTACGCGTTCAGGTCCGGCCCGAACCGCATGCCGATCGATTCCAGGTAATTCACCAGGTCCAGCTTCGGGAAATTCCGGGTCCCGTTGAACGCCATATGTTCCACGAAATGAGCCAGGCCCTGCTGGTCCTCGTCTTCCAGTATCGAACCCGCGTTCACCACCAGCCGCAACTCGGCGCGGTTCTCCGGCCGCTGGTTCTCCCGGATGATATACCGGATGCCGTTGGGAAGCCTGCCACGCGTCAGATTCGGATCGACCGGCAGTTTCGGCGGGGGAGGCGGCGCAACAGGCTCCGGCGGGGCCGCCTTTTGCGGTGCGGCACAGGCGCCGAACAGGACGAGGCAAAACAGAACCGGAAACCGCAGAACATATTTCATTGAAAAGACCTCCGAAGCTGTCTTAAAATTCCCAGCGGTCTTCGCGCGGCTGCAAAAGCGCCGGTCGGCGTTGGTCAAACCCACCCGTATAGACAAATATGGGCGGATTTTCCCGCCTTGACCGACACTTTTTCGCTCGCGCTCGGGAGCTCACCGGTAATTTTAAAACAGCTTCTCAGCTTTCTGGCGTCCAGTCCTCGGCCAGGTGTCGATGGGTGAATGCCTTTGCGTCTTCCCCGAGATAATCGCCCGCAACCTGCCCGTTGCCCTCGATGATGTATTTGTAGATGACAAGCCCCTCGAGCCCTACGGGACCCCGGCTGTGCAGCCGGTTGGTGCTGATCCCCACCTCGGCGCCCAGACCGTAGCGGAACCCGTCGGCGAACCGGGTCGACGCGTTGTGCAGCGTGGACGCGGAATCCACCTCGCGCAGGAACCTGGACGCCGCCGCCCGGTCTTCGGTGACAATCGCATCGGTGTGGTTGCTGCTGTACCGGTTGATGTGATCGACCGCTTCGTGAACGCCGTTCACGACCTTGACCGAGATCACCAGATCGAGATATTCCGTCGCCCAGTCCTCCTCGGACACGGCGGCCACCTCGCCTCCTGCCAGCGAACGCGTCAATCCGTCCCCCCGCACCTCAACGCCGTTACTGCGGTAAATTCCCAACATTTCCGGCAGGAATTCACCCGCGATCTCTCTGTCAACCAGCAGTGTCTCAACCGCGTTGCACCCCGAGGGGTACTGGGTCTTGGCATCCAGACAGATCCGCTTCGCCTTCTCGAGGTCCGCCGCCGCGTCCACGTACACGTGGCAGATGCCGTCGGCGTGCCCCATCACCGGAATCCGGGTATTCCGCATAATGTGCTGGACCAGCTCGTTGCCGCCCCGGGGGATGATGAGATCGATCAGGTGGTGCAGGTCCAGCATGGCCTGCACGTCCTCACGCGCCTCCATCAGATGCATCCAGCCGTCCGGTATGCCGGGCAGGCCGCGTGTGGAGGCGATGAGGATGTTCGCCAGCGCGCGGTTGGTATGGAACGCCTCGCTGCCCCCCTTGAGCAGGACCGCATTGCCGGACTTCAGGCAGAGCGTGGCGATCTGCACGAGCGCGTCAGGCCGCGACTCAAACACGATCCCCAGGACACCGATGGGTACCGATATTTTATACACGTTCAGTCCACGATCCATCTCCGTGGCCGCCAGCGTCCGGCCGATGGGGTCCGCCTGTGATCTTACGCTGTGAACGCCACGGATGATTTCACTGCGAAGCTTGACGTCATCCACCTTCAGCCGCCCCACCAGCGCGCCCGTCAGCCTGCCCTCGGCAAGCAGCACGTCTGCCGCCTCGAGATCCCGCCGGTTGGCCTCCAGTATGGCGCCCGCGTTGACCTCCAGACCCCGCGCGATTGCCTCCAGCGCCGCGTTGCGTTCCTCTTCGGATGCATTGCTCAATTGCAGCGCCGCAGCCCGGGCGCCCTCGGCTAAAGATCGTATTTTGTCTGACACGTCCAGTGCCTCCTACAGTTCGAGTCCCACTTTCCTTCCTGTCTCCACAATCTGCTCCCACGTGGCGTCCGGTACGGGAATGCCTGATTCTGACCGCTCCTTCCGGGTGCGCCGCGAACGCTCTCCGGGAACCAGCACCTCGTCCGACCCGGGCGCCGGTTCGGCAGACTTCACGTAGTCGACGAACCGCTTTACCTCCGCCTTGAACGCCTCGAGCGGTTGAAATGCTTCAATATTGATGGCCTGTACAAAAAGCGCGTTGCCCGTCTCTTTGGAGTTTTCGCGGGAACAACCGGCGGGTGACAGGGCGCCCGAGAGAATGTCGATCATGAAGGCCAGCCCGTATCCCTTGTGCGCCACGGGCCCGCCGAACGGCAGCAATGCGCCCTTCGGCTCCGTCATGTACACCCGCGGATCGTTCGTCGGATACCCCTCGTGGTCGATCATCCATCCGTCCGGCATCCGTTCGCCCTTCGCCAGAGTCACGCGAACCTTGCCTCCGGCAGCCACCGCGGTTGTGAAATCCAGCGCGACTGGAAAATCGCCGCCGGACGGACACGCCACCGCGAGGCAGTTCGCGGGGAGTATTCTTCCGATCCCGCCCGACGGGGGCATCGCCAGATCCGCCCCGTGTCCGTTGTTCGCGAGCATGCCGATCATGTCCGCTTCCGCTGCAAGCGGCGTAAAGGCGCCCAGCCGGCCGACGTGGTTGCACCGGTGAACCGTGACCATCCCCACCGAGGCCTCCCGGGCCTTGCGGATCGCCACCTTCATCGCGGCAACCGCGGTTACGTGTCCGAACCCCCAGTTCCCGTTCAAAACGGCCGTTGCGGGCGTCTCCCTTTCCACCTCGACCACCGCGCCGGGAACGATCTGTCCGGATGCCACCCCCGCAACGTACTGCGGCAGGCGCTGAATGCCATGCGAGTCGTGGCCGGAAAGGCTGGACTCCACCAATTGCCCCGCGACCGTCTCCGCTTCTTCGGACGTGGCGCCCGCGCGCTCGTAGATCTCCCGACCTATTCGATGCAGTTCGGCCGCTGAAAAGACCGGCATACGTAAACCCCACAGAAACGAAACGTCTGAACCAGGGTGTCTTTAGCTGGAATACGCCGCCTCGACGCTGTCACGGTACTGTTCCAGAATCGCTCCGGGTACGACCTTCTTGAGTCCCCGCGTCAGCGTACCCGCCTCCTCGCTGAGCGCGTCGGGCAGCACCAGCACCCTCTGGGGACGCTCGTGTCCGGGCAGGCCGGCGGCGGTCGCCTCGTTCAGCAGGAGTTCCCGCAAACGATCCGCCACGCCCGAATGCCTGCGCACCGCGTCATCGTCCTCCGGAAGGTCCTGGAAATCCGCCAGCGTGCGCGCCTCCTCGACGTTTACCGTGACAACGGGCATGGGAAAGGACCCGCTCTGATCGCCGTAGATGATCACGTGTTCGACAAGGGGCACCCTTGCGTACAGCCGCTCGAGCAACTCGGGATTCACGAACTCCCCGTTGCTCAGTTTGAACTGCCGGCCCAGGCGTCCCCGAAACGTCAGGTACCCGTCACCGTCGATGCTGAACAGATCCCCCGTCCGATACCATGTCTTACCGGACTCGTCCGTCACCAGCGTCTCCGCGGTACGATCGGGATCATTGAGATACTTGCGCATGACGTGGGATCCGTGCACCCAGAGTTCACCCTCTTTTCCGTTGCTGTCCCGGTACGTGTGCGTGGCAGGATCTCCGGACCCGACTTCCTCGCCTTCCTCCGTGATCAGCTTCACCTCCTGCAGCGGCCTTCCTACCGTACCGGTCTTCTGGGCGTCCAGCGTATTGACTGCGATCAGGGGACAACACTCGGTGGTGCCGTACCCTTCGAGCGAGGTGATATCCAGCACGTCCTGGAAGAAATCCAGCGCCTCCGGGTCCGCCTTGGCCGAGCCCACGATCAGAAGTTCCAGCCGTCCGCCCACGCGCTGGGACAGCTTTTCCTTTATCGCGGCGACGACCTTCTTTCCGATCAGTCCGTACACCGCCCGGTCCCCGACGGAAGACGTACCCCTGGAGATGTTTCGCTTGGCCCGTACCGCGCGTCCCACGAGCCGGCCCTTCAATCCACCGGCGTCGATTTCCTTTCGCACGTTTCCGTAAACCTTGTCCAGAATCAGGGGCACCGTGAGGAAGCCGTGCGGCTCGGAATAGCGAATATCCACCAGCACCCGGTCCGGCGAACGCGCGAGATCCAGCGTCCAGCCTTTCATCAGGGGATAATAGATATTCAGGATTCCCATGGTATGGTAGTCCGGCGCGGACTTGAACAGAACCGGTTGTTCACGGAGAGAGATCCCGTCCCATACCGACCTGACGTTGTCCACCAGGTTGCGGTGGGTCTGCACCACGCCCTTGGGCAAGCCCGACGAACCCGATGTGTAGATCACCTTCGACTCGTCGTCCGGATAGATTTCCACGTCGGGAGGAGGCGCCTCGCCACCGTCCTGGACCAGGGCGAAAAACGACCGGATGTCGTCGGACTGGCCCTCGGTGAGGATCAGTTTCGGAGACTTCGCCAGACCCGGCAGCACCCGATCCACCTGTTCGCGGCTCCTGCTGTCCAGGAAGAGCACCTCGAGGCCCGAATGCTCGATCATGTATTTGAGAATCTCGTCCGGAAGCTTGTTGCAAAGCGGCACGGAAGACAACCCCAGCATGTCCGCCGCCAGGAAAATCAGCACCGACTCGAGGCCGCCGTCCGTCAGTATCCCCACGCGGTCGCCCTTTGCGTAACCGGCGCGGGCCAGTCCGGAGGCCAGCCGGTCCCGTTGTTCGCGGAGCTGCGCATAGGTCATCGGAACGTAGCGCAAGCCCCGTTCGCCCTGCTGATCGGACTGCCTCAGAACGCGCACGGCGGTCCGATCCGCGTGCTCCGTGAAGCTCTCGTTCATCAGGTCTTTGAGTGTCCGACTCATATCCGTATGTCTCCTCTTTTGCCGGATCCGGGATGGGACCCTCCCGTTTGGAACGCGGGCGTCAGCCGGTCTGACGACCATTCCCGGAGCCGCGTCATAACCCGTCGCCGTATGAAGACGCACAACGTGGTCCCGTTGTGGACAGACAAACGTGCTAATATAACCATGCGTACGGGCCGCCGCAATTGTTTCCCTTCATTTAATGTCGTCAGCGGATCCGGGCCGAAAGGCCAACTGCGTTTTACGGTCTTCGCCCTCGCCGCGATGCAGGTAGACCGCGGTTACCGGCATGCCGATCTCGATGGATTCCGGATTCCGCGCGTCGACGTCTTCAATGCGGGCGACGACCCTCGGGCCCTCGTCCAGTTCGACAACGCCGGTACAATACGGGTTGTTTCGATTGAAGCCCTCCATCTGCATGGCGGGCGGGCCTATGGATATGCTTGTCAGGGCGACGAGCCTGCCGGCGCCCTTCATCCGGATCCACGTCATTTCCGTGTGATGACACTCCGAGCACAGCGGACGCGGCGGAACGCACGTGTCCCCGCATCGAGCGCACGCCGATCCCATCAGTTTTTCTTCGCCGAGGAACGCTTCGAACCCGTAATCGCTGATCGGGGGGGTTGTCACTTCCTATCGCCTTTCCAGGATCGTAAACGTACTTGTGCCGCCCGTGCCCCCAAGGTTATGGGCCGCGCCCAGCCGCAGATCGCCGTTCGGCACCTGCCTGCCGCCGGCCCGTTGCCTCAGCTGTTCCCATACTTCGATCAACTGCGCGATTCCCGTCGCGCCCACGGGATGCCCCTTGCATTTCAGCCCGCCCGACGTGTTGATCGGCTTCGGCCCATCCAACCGGGTCGCGCCGTCGCCTGCGGCCCTGTATCCCTCGCCCGGTCCGAAGAAGCCGAGATCCTCGACGTGCAGGATCTCCGCGATGGAAAAGCAATCGTGCACCTCGGCGAACTGTATGTCCGCGGGACCGAGGTCCGCCATGTCATAGGCTTCCCGTGCGGCCCGGCCCGTGGCCTCGAAGCTCGTCAATTCCGGCGCGGCATGGAGCCCCCTGCCGCTGCCCTGGCCGAGGCCCACCACGTAGAGGGGATCGTCTGTAAATTCCCTGGCCATCTCTTCGCCCACCAGCAGAATGCAGCCGGCGCCGTCGCTGATGGGGCAGCAATCGAACAGATGCATCGGCCAGGCGACCGGCGGGTTGACGCCGGGGTCGCGCAGGAAGTCCTTTTCATCCGCCCAGGGGGGGACCGGGTTTCCGTTCGCTTTCGCGCGCTCCACCTTCGATTCCATAATATCGGCGATCGAAGCGCGGAACTGCGCTTTCGGATTCAGCGGCGCGTTCTCATGGCTTTTTATGGTGACGTCCATCAGGTGCTCGCGCGTGGCCCCGTACCTGTGGAAATAGGCCGTTGCGATCGCCCCGAATACGCCCGGAAAGGTAAAGCCTGACTTCCGCTCACAGGGTACCGCCGCGGACGCCAGGCCCTCCGCCACGTCGGCCGTGGAGCGCTTCGACATATCCTCCACGCCGCCGACCAGGACCATATCGTAAAATCCCGACGCAATTGCGAACACGCCTTCGCGGAAGGCGATCGCGCTGGAGGCGCATGCGCCTTCCGTGCGGGTCGACGGTATGGGAACCAGACCCAGCGCGTCGACGAGGATGGCGCCCCAGTGGGCCTGACGCACGAAGAAGTCGTTTGTAAAATTGCCGATATACAGCGCATCGATATCGCCGGGATCCACGCCTTTGTCCACCGATGCGATCATCGCGCGAAAGGCGTCCACGAACAGGTCCGTGGAGTCCTTTTCCCGGAACATGCCGAATGGAGACATGCCGGCGCCCACCATGGCAACACCACGTCCGAGTTTACGTTTCCTGACCATCGAATACCGCCTCAACACGGCCCCAATCGCATCGGGGTATTCCTTTAGATTACCCTGCTTTCCCTTCCACCCCAGTACGGCGCCCTGATCACGTTTTTGACGACCTTGCCGTAGTTGTTCCTGGGCAGCTCGTCGACGAAATCCACGGAACCGGGTTTCTTGAAGCTGGCGATCCTGCCCCTGCAGAAGTCGATCAGATCCTCACCGGACACGTCGCGCCCGGGCGTTTTGACCACGACCGCCTTGACGGCCTCTCCCCACTCGGAATCGGGCACGCCGATGACCGCAACCTCGAATACGGCCGGATGCCGGATAAGCACCTCTTCGATCTCGCGGGGGTAGATGTTCTCGCCGCCGCTGATGATCAGGTCTTTGGAGCGGTCGAGCAGGAAGACGTAGCCGTTTTCGTCCATATATCCCACGTCGCCTGTATGAAGCCAGCCGCCTTTCAGTGCGGCCGCGGTGGCCTGGGGATTGCGCCAGTATCCCTTCATGACAAGGTCGGACCGCGTCACGATCTGGCCGACGTCTCCCGGCGGGAGTTCGTCGTCCTCTTCGTCCAGGATCCTGATTTCGACGTCGGTACGCGCATACCCCACCGAACTGAGGCGCTTCATCTGTTGCGGGGTGCCGTTCAGGACGTGGTCGCGGTGTGGCAGGAAGGTGATCGTCATTGGAGATTCGCCCTGGCCGTACAGCTGCACGAGGCACGGTCCCAGCTTTTCAACGGCAACCCGCAGGTCTTCGGCCAGCATCGGTCCGCCACCATAGTTGAGTATTCTGAGTGATCGAAGGTCGTACCGTTGCAGCGCGGGGCTTTCGGCCATCCGTTTGACCATCGTCGGCGCCGCGAACATGTTCGTGACCCGGTAATTCTCAATCGCCTCCAGGACCCTTTCGACATCGAACGAAACAGTCTCCGGGATTATGTTCGCCGCCGCCTTGCCGACGTTGGGCAGGGCATACAGGCCGCTTCCGTGCGACAGGGGCGCCGCGTGGAGGGCCACATCCTCCGGACCGAAGCCCTGGCAGATGTCCGAATAGAAGTTCATCGTCATCGCCAGCAGATTGCGGTGCGTCAGGAGCGCACCCTTGGGCTGGGCCGTGGTTCCGGAGGTGTAGAACACCCAGGCCACGTCACCGGGATCCACGTCCGCATCTTCGAATCCGGCGCTTTCGGCGCGAATCAACGTCTCATAGTCGAGTGTTCCCTCGCTTGCGTCCGCCAGGGTGACGACGTGCCTGACACGGGGCAGGCGATCCCTGATCCGCGAAATCGGCGCGTTGAATTCGGAAGAGATAACAACCAGTTCGGATTCCGAATGATCGATGACGAACGCGTATTCATTGGGATGCAGGCGGAAATTGATCGGCACGGCCGCGGCGCCGGTCTTGAAGCAGGCGAACATGGACTCCAGCATTTCGGGGAGGTTCTGCATGAGAATGGCGACGTGGTCGCCGCGGCGGACGCCGAGCCTGAGAAACGCGTGCGCCAGGCGGTTCACGCGTTCGTTGAACCGGGCGTAGGTCCATCGCATGGGACCGCACGCCACGGCCAGGTTCCGCGGATACGTGCGCGCGGATTTCGTGAGCAGCATGCCGATGTTCATGGGCAACACTCATTCCTGAGAGATCGATTCACACGGCCGACGCGGAAGTGTCTCAATCACTCAAGGGACCGGTCCCGATCGGAATCTAACCACAACGGTGCAACCGACTCAACCGTATATACAGAAAATGCCTCAGCCAGAAAAGGGAATTCAAGGCGTGAGGCATCGGTACGTAAGGCTCGCGGACCGTTATCCGGCAGGGATCATGTTGATGCACACCGGCTGCGGAGTCTCCACCTGATGGCCGGTCGCGGTGAGTCTCCCCGACTGAGCGTCGATCCGGTACGTGACGATATTGTCCGTATTCTGGTTGGCGGCGAACAGGAACCGCCTCGAAGGATCCAGCGCGAAATTGCGCGGAAACTCGCCCCGGGTTGATTCGTAGTCCACAATCGAGAGCCTCCCGGTACCGGAGTCGACTTCGAAGATTACGATGCTGTCGTGCCCCCGGTTCGAGCCGTACACGAAGCGGCCGTCCGACGACACGTGGATATCCGCGCAATAGCTGGTATCGGTGAATTCCGAGGGTAACGTGGAAATCACCTGCTCGGTCTCCAGGATCCCGCGATCTTCATCGTACGCGTACGCCACGACCGTATTGTCCAGCTCGTTGATCAGATAGGCGTGTTTCCGGTTGGGATGAAACGCGAAGTGCCTGGGTCCGGCGCCCGCCTGAACGTCCACCCATGGCGGATCGTTGGGCGTTATCGTCTGCTTCTCCGCATCCAGCCGGTACACCAGCACTTTATCGATTCCCAGATCTGCCGAGACGGCGAATCGATTGCCAGGATCGATGGTGATGGAATGCGCGTGCGGCCCCTGCTGCCTGCCCGGATTCACGCTGGAACCCTCGTGCTGAAAGAAGGAAGTGGCCTCGCCCAGGCTGCCGTCTTCCATGATGGGCAGCGCCGACACGCCGCCGCTGGAATAGTTGGCCGCCAGCACGACTCGTCCGGTTGCGTCCACGCTCACGTGGCAGGGACCCGCGCCCATGCAGGACTGATGGTTCAGCGAGCGCAACGCACCCGTGGACGGATCGATCGCAAACGCGTATATCGCGCCGCCGTCGTTGACTTCCGCTACAGAGTAAAGGAACCGATTCGACGGATGGATGGCCTGGAATGAAGGATTCTTCACTTCCGAAACCGTACTCCGGTGCGCCAGGTCCCCGGTGGAAAGGTCCAGACGGTAGACCGAGATTCCGGCGCCGCCCACGTAAAACCACATCGATTCCATCTGCTGTTGTGTCATATCCCGATCCTCCTGTCAGGTCTGTCCCGTCCTGTCCCGCCCGACCGGGGGGCGTTCGCCTTCCGCACGATCACGCTCCCGACGCAAGGTACCCGCGCTCTCGGCCCGGTCGATCAACCCGCGGACGTACGTCCACAGGGCAGGCGCCCCCAATTCGATATGTCGATTCCGCGCAATCACCTGCTCCGAACTGATTCCGTGCTCCCGCCACGCGATCCCGCCTGATCCGTGGTTCAGCAGGATCGGCTGAAACCGGTCCAACGCTTCGGCGTATTTCGCCTCGGGCGTCGCGCCCGCCTCGAATTCCTCCCACAACGCGAACACCTCTCCCGCCATTTCGGCCGGAAGCAGGTTGAAGATCCGCTCGGCGGCGCGCCGCTCCCTTTCGTTCTTGTCGGCGTGGGCCGCCTCGTCGTAGGCGAAGGTATCTCCGGCGTCAATCTCAACGACGTCGTGAAGCAGCAGCATTTTCACAACTCTCGCGAGATCCACCTCTTCTCGTGCGTATTCCAACAGCAGTACGGCCATCACGGCCAGGTGCCACGAATGCTCCGCACTGTTCTCCCGTCGTTTACCGTCCATCAGGTACGTCCGCCGGAGCACCTGCTTCAGCTTGTCGACCTCGAGGATAAAGGCGATCTGTTGCTCAAGCCTGTCGGCATCCATCTATTGACCCGCCTTCGGCGGCAGCGGCCACTTCTCGCCGGCCATGAAGCCGCCGTCCACGTAGATGTGCTGGCCGGTTACGTAGTCCGAAGCCGCGGATGCCAGAAACACGGCGGTTCCCACCAGGTCGTCCGGTACGCCCAGCCGCCCGGCCGGAGTCCGGCCCTCGCCCCACGCCCGCATCGTCGGGTCGGACCACAGCTTTTCGGTGAGCGGCGTCAGAATGAAACCGGGACAGATCGCGTTCACCTGGATATGATGCGGGCCCAGCTCCAGCGCCTGCGCCTTCGTCAACTGTCCGACGGCGCCCTTGGTGGCCGTATAGACCGACACGCCGTGCAGGGCGACTCCCGTGGTCAGGGAGCCGATGTTGATGATCTTGCCCTGTTTCCGCGGGATCATATGTTCGGCGGCCATCCGTGTCAGGAAAAAGAGTCCCTTCAGATTGACAGCCATAATCCGGTCGTAATGTTCCTCGGTGACCTCTTCCAGCGGCTGCCGGACGTTCATCCCGGCGTTGTTCACCAGAATGTCGATCTGGCCATAGTGGTCAAGGGTCGTTTCCACGCCGCGCTTAACACCCTCCAGGTCTGCCATATCCATTTCCACGGCCAGCGCGTCGCCTCCCGCCGCCCGGATCGCCGCTGCGGTTTCCTCCAACTGGGAGCGGGTCCTGGCCGCGCAAACGCACCTGGCGCCGTGAGCCGCGAGGCCCTTCACAACGCCCTGCCCGATCCCCCGGCCCGCGCCCGTCACCAGCGCGACACGTCCTTCCAGTGAAAACAAACTCACCGCGTCCTCCACATGACATATCCTCAATTGCACCCTGCGGTCGCCCACGCGCGCGTGCATCCGAACGACGCTTCCTATCGCGCTATCCGACCCAGGAATTCCGCCACATCCCGGAGGTGAACCGGTCTCAACCGTTCGGCCTTCGAGAGAAGATCCGCAAGGTTTTCCGGCTTCATGTCGACTGTGTACGCGTGCCTGAACAGATGCCTGAATCGACGCAACTCATCCAGCAGAACGAAGGCTTCGTCGGATACCAGGGCAGGTCTGACGCCGTCGATATCAAGCCGCATTCGGCGCAGGAGGTCGACGTGATACCGCTCCTCCTCAAGGCGGTTTTCGAAAAAACGCGCAACCGTCTCAAAGAGTTGCTCAAAAGCGGAATAGAGGTTGTGAATCTGATAGGCCATACTGTCGACGCCTTCGACCGATTCACGGAATGTTCCCCGTCTGTTTTCGATCCGATCGTAAATGGCATCGATATCACGCTGGCGCGAATCGACTTCAGCCTTCAGTATGGCAATCCCGGCTTCATCCATAGACCGTCAATCCCCTGTCCCTGACGGCGCCAGGATTTGGATGGGCGTCCAGATCGATGACATCCACAACCTTTCCGGTGGCATCTTCCAGCGCCTTCATGACGTCGAGGACGGATCCTGAACAACCGCCGACGGCCACGTCCACGTCGGAATCCTCATTCCATCGATACTCGACGATAAGTGAACCCGTTACGTACGCCTCGCGAATGTCGTATTGACTCCGGACACGGTGGAGGGTCCCCGTAACCGTATCCAGGCATTCCCTTCTCTCGCGGCTTCGCTTCTCTCTTCGTTTCCTGAGTGCCTGGTCAAACAGGCTCGTATCGAACTTCATCTCGACTCCGGAGACGCGCGTTTTTCCGCCGTCGAAGATTGTCTCTCATGCGCCCGCTCGCGGGGCGTATCGGACTGCGCAACTGGATTCGCAAACACACGCGAGCGCTCACGCCGGGGAGAGCACGGCCTGCATCATCGCCTTGATATAGCCGAACTGAAAGGCGAACGCCTGTTCGAAACTCCCCGGCGCGCCGTGGCCCGGGGCGTGGTCCGGCACGACCATGTGCGGATATCCGACGTCTTTCAGCGCCTGCATCAGCGTGTACATGTTCATGTCGCCCTCGTCGGGCCAAACTTCCTGGAACCTGTTGCGGCCGCCGAAGATATTCCGATAGTGGATCAGGTGGATCTTCTTCCGTTCGCCGAAATAGCGGATGATGTCCGGTACCTCCGTGGCGGGATCCTCCACACTCTCGGCCATGCAGCCCAGGCAGAGATTCAGGCCGTGATACGGACTGGGACAGATTTCGATAAACCGCTTGAAACCCTCGGCCCCGCCCAGGACCCGGTCCACGCCTTTGTATCCCGGCGGCAACCACGGGTCGCAGGGATGGCAGGCCATACGGACCTTGCACTCCTCCGCAACGGGAATTACGCGCTCCAGGAAAAACGTGACACGTTCCCAGTTCTCTTCGGCGGTCACGGGTTTGTCGTACCGCGGCGTATCGGCGTCTGCCTTCGAGAGATCCCAGGTGGAATACCGGACGCCCCCGCGGCCGGGAGGAACGCTTTCCGTTCGCTGGTTCTCCATTTCGCACAGGAAATACTTGATGGCGGGAATCCCTGCTTCGGAAGTCGCCCGCACCATCCTGCATACGCGATCGATCTCCTTCTCTCCCTTCTTCCAATTCCCCAGCATGTAGTTGGGCACCGATCCACCGTCTTCGTTGAACTGATGAAGAGGCAGCGCCACCATCTCCAGGTCCACGCCGTAGGAAGCGCACTTTTCGCGCTTTGCCGCAAGCTCCTCCGCATCCCAGCCCCGGTCGCGGTGGAAGGTGATGTCGTTTGCGGCCATATTGTTCACGCCGTGGCGCGCGAGAAACGCCAGGTGCTCGTCCGTTGTGTCGAACCGCTGCGTACCCACGTGCATGCGGGGGCTGTCCTTGTCCCAGAGACCGTGAGGGTCCGACCGGCCGTTATCGGTTGATTCCGTTGCCATCAGTATCTCGCCTCCCTCCGGCCCGCAACGCACCGGCTGCAGACCTGTTGAATGGGTACTGCCTGGTGTATCGCCCGCGAACCGTATCCACCATTACGCGCCGTCCAGCACCCGCCGCATTTCCTCACCATTTGTGCGGAACCAGTCCATCAAAATACTGACGTCCGTACCGATGCAGAAGTGTTTCACGCCCATATCCAGATAGCGCTTCGCCTGGTCCGGCGCGTTGATCTCCGCCCGCGGCGCAACGCCCATTTTCAATGACGTCTCGATGACGAATTTCTCCGCCTCCCTGACCCTCTCGTTTCCGTATTCACCCGGATGGCCGATACTCATCGAAAAGTCTCCCGGGCCGAACTGTACCATATCCAGGCCGCCCACGGCCAGGATCGCCTCCAGATTCTCCACCGCCGGCGCTTTTTCAATCATAATGGCGATGACCACGTCTTCCATGGCATCCACGAACTCCGGCAGGCCGCCCGCCATCCCGAACCCCATGTTGCGTCGCATGCTCGCCCCGTGCTGTCCGCCCGTCTTCGGCGTTTCGGCGCGCACTGCAGTCACGCACTCGCGGGCGTCTGAGACGTTCCGCACGTCGGCGAAAAGCACATTCTGTATGCCCGCGCCGATCGCGCGCGAAGCCAGGTGGGATCTGGGTTCCTGCTCCACTTTGATCATGGACGACATATCGTTGAGTTCGATCGCCCTGGCGAGGTTCTCGAACGTATGCAGGTCGTACGGCGCGTATTCCGACACGTATTCCACGTAGTCGTACATTCCGGTAAGCCCCACGAGCTCCATTACGGTCGGCCATGGGCTGTGCACGTGGGTCCCAATGCTCGGCTTGTCCGCCTTCAACAGCTCACTCAGTTTGTTTCTGCGCATGCGAAAACCTCCGTAGTTCCTTCGACGTTTCGTGTCTGACTGTCGTTCGCATCGGACAATGGCGTGGGCGGCCGTTTCAAACAAGGCCCGGCGCCAATTCAGCCATTCAGGCGAACGGCTTCAGGTCCCGGATCTGCTTCACGTGTTCGGCCACCTCATCCGCGGAAGCGTCCAGCATCCTCTCGCCGGCCTCCGCGTTTGCCGCCGTGGGGTCGCCAACGCCGCCGTGCCGCGTGCGCTGATCGAAACGGTAGTAGGACGTCACCCCCGGCACCCGCATGCCGTCACGCTCGCCGTCGGCGTCCAGCCGGTCGGTGCGCACGAGATCGGGACGGAGCGCAAGGATCATGGACGTCTCCGTTTCGCCGGCGTGCCCGGACCCTCCCGATCCCAGTTGGCGTATTTTGTCCAGCTCTTCGCCGGAGGCCCACGCCCAGCGCGAGTAGAACTCCAACCCGTCGTCGGGGTACCGGTCCATCAACCGCTGCAGCAGTACGGAGACATTCGCGCCGTTGCCGCCGTGGCTGTTCTGAATCAGGATCTTCCGGAACCCGTGCCCCACCATCGACGCTACGATGTCCATCATCAGGAGCAGATGCGTTTCGGAAACGGCGCTGACCGTTCCGGGATAGCGGATGTGATGCCGGGAGTATCCCAGCCACTGCACCGGCAGCACGAGTACGTCGTCCGGGCAGCGCTCGTGCACCCGCCTGGCCACTTCGCCGCCGATCAGACTGTCCGTAAACACGGGCAGGTGCAGGCTGTGCTGCTCGCACGAAGCCACGGGTATCAGTACCACGATATCCCGCGGCAATGCGTCGATCTCGGGGGACGTCATTTCAGCGAGAATCATGTCTTCCACCTTTCGCCGGCGGCCGTGGATATCAACGATGCGACAGCGCCGAAATCGCGCGTTCCCGTCGCAATTGTCAGGACGGACAATTAACGCCTAACGCCCAAACGCATCAAGCACATTCTGCACACACGCGCCAACGCTGTCCAGGTCGTAACCGCCCTCCTGCACCAGCAGCGTTGGAAGTTCCGCCCTGGCGAGCCTTCGTCCAATGGTCTCGAATGCGGCGACCGGCAAGTCGAACTTGCCCAGCGGGTCTTTCCGGCACGCGTCCACGCCCAGCGAAACCACCAGGAAGGCGGGCGCGAACCGTTCCACGTCGTTCAGGGCCCGGTCCAGCGTCTCCAGATACCTCGTTTCACCCGTGCCGGAGGAAAGGGGCAGATTCACGTTCAGCCCGAGCCCGGCGCCCGTACCGGTCTCATCCGCGTGTCCGCTGAACCAGGGATACTCGAAGTCCGGATGCGCGTGGATGGATGCGAACAGAACCGCGTCCGAGCCGTAGAAGATCGACTGCGTCCCGTTCCCGTGGTGATAGTCCACGTCCAGCACGGCCACGCGCCCGCATTCGCTGAGATGTTTCGCCGCGGCCGCGGCATGGTTCAGGTAGCAGTAGCCGCCGTAGAGGTCGCCCGCCGCGTGATGCCCGGGAGGACGGCAGAGCGCGTAGACCGAAGTCTCGCCCTCCAGCAGCATCGCCGCGCCGGTCAGCGCGCAGTACGCGGCCTCGCGCGCCGCCGCGAAGGTGTGCTCCAGTATCGGCGTCTGCGTCTCGAAGCAATAGTACCCCGCCTGGTGCACGAGGTCGCGGGGCCTGCGGGACGACGCGCGCGACGCGAACGTGTCGGGGATCAGGCCGGTCTCGCCGCCTCCACCCCGATCCACCCACGCCGCGTGGACGTGCTCCAGGAAGCGCAGATAGCCCGCGTCGTGGACGGCCCGGATGGCATCCATTGTGAACGTCCGCGGCGGCAGCACTTCGTACGTGCCCTGAATCGCGCGCAGAATCGCCTCGGCCCGCGCCGGGATTTCCGGATTCGGTCTCAGCCCGCCGCCGATGAACTGATCGCGCGGCGCATGGCGTCCGTGGCCCGGTGAATAGATGACTTTCATTGCATCCTGTTATGGTATTCCGATCGCCCCCCGGTCGGTTTTTTCTGAATCGGTCGGGGATCCACCTGCATGGCACGAAGATTCAACCGGCGTTTCGTTATATTTCAGGCATATTGCATGAAGAAAATACCTCGTTCGAGTGTCTAACTCTATAAAGAGGCATTATTATGAACAATGACGCGCACCTGATCCAACAGATTCTGACGGGTGATTCGCGAGCGCTCGAGCAACTCATTCGCAAGCACCAGGCGTCCGTTTACTCCCAATCGCTCCGTTGGATGAGAAATCCCGAAGATGCCCGGGAAGTCGTTCAGGACGTCTTTCTCAAGGCGTATCAGAACCTGGCTTCACTGAGACAGCCCGAGCGTTTCGAGGCGTGGCTTCGTCAAATTGCCCGTAACGAATGCCGGAACCGGCTACGCCTCAGACAACCCGGTTCACGGCCCCTCACCCCTGAGGAACCCGCCAACGAACAGTCCGCCGAAGCACGGCTGATTCGAGACGAGACGGTTGGTAGAGCCATTTCCGCAATTGACAGACTGCCCGCACTGGAACGCGACCTGCTCAAATCCCACTATCTGGACGAGATCCCGTATGCGGACCTGCAAAAAATCCACGGCCTTTCTTACAAGGCCCTTACGATGCGCATACTCAGAGCCAAACGCAAGGTACGTACTCAACTCGAACGGACCTTCGCCGATTTCCAGTTCACGCCCGACGAAGATGCCATATCGCCGGCAGCCATTCCATCTCCAACATCGAAACAACCGCAAAAAGGAGAACCCGCCGTGCCTCACACACCCTTTGAATTCACTGCGCCGTACGCCGCGAAGAAGGACGGGAAGTTCGGGTACATCGACAAAAACGGGGAAATGATCATCCCGCCCCAATTCGAGAGAGCCCTGGGCTTTGTCGAGGGCCTTGGACGCGTGGGCATAGGCGACAAACAGGGATATATCGACGAAACCGGGAAGTTCGTCATCCCCCTGAAATTCGACGAAGCCCACCCCTTCAGTGAAGGGCTCGCGGGCGCACGAATCGGGGAACGATTCGGTTTTATCGACAGATCCGGGGCGTTTGCGGTGCCGCCTCGTTACGAACAGGTCGAGCACTTCTCCGAAGGTATCGCCGCGGTCAGGGTAGAGGGTAAATGGGGATACATCAATCAATCGGGCGACACCATTGCCGAACCCCAATTCAACACCTGCTGGCCGTTCAACAACGGCGTTGCGCCGGTTATGGGAGACCGGAATTGCGGTTATATTGACAATACGGGCAAACCCATCTATCTCTGGAATATCGACCCTCAATAGGTGTCATCCGCTACAACCTTTCCAGCCGCCCATCCGCCAGGACAAATACCTCATCCGCTACGCTGGAAATCAGTCGCCGGTCATGGCTGACGACGAGGAATCCGCCGGGAAACGTCTCCAGCAGACCCTCCAGCACCTCCACGGACTCGATGTCCAGGTGCGTCGTGGGCTCGTCCAGGACCAGAAACTCCATCCGTTTCAGAATCATCTTCACGATGGCGCCGCGCATCCGCTCGCCGTAACTCAGCGTACGTACCGGCCGGACCACCTTGTCGGCCTTCAGTCTGGCTGCGCCGAGGTACTGGCGCACCTCGCTTTCCACGTGATCGTCACCGATGAAATTTTCCAGAAAGATCTCCCGGTCGTAAAACCCGTCCAGGCCCTGCGTCAGATACCCCACCCGCGCATGTGAATTGAAGTAGACTGCGCCCGAGTCGGGCGGCAGCTTCCCCGTCATCACGTTCAGGAGCGTGGTCTTTCCGGCCCCGTTCGGACCCATCAGCGCAATCCGGTCCCCGGTCTCCACAACGAGGTCCAGGGCCTCGAGGACCGGGTTGCCGCCCATCCGCCTGCCTGCCGACTCCATCCTCGCCACGAGCCGCCGGTCCACGTCATAGGGCGGGAAATTCAACCTGATTTTCTTTTCGATCCAGGGTTTCTCCTCGTCCAATGCGGCCCTGTGCCGTTCCAGACGCCGCTCCATCACCTTCCCGCCCTTCGTCACCTTTGCGGCCAGACGACGGCTTGACGAATCCTTCGTCTCGTTCTCCCGGCTCGCCCCCCATGCCATACGCCGGCGCATGGCCTCCTGCAGGCTGGAGATCTTCTTCCTCAGCGCCCTGGCTCGTTCCTTCCGTCCGTGGAAATCCTGCGCCCTGTGCTCCAGCGCGTTGGAATAGCCGCCCCGGACCGAGAACATGCTCCCCCGCTCCAGGTAAATCGTACGATCCGCGACGTTGTCGATCAGCTCCCGGTCGTGACTCACGATCAAAACGGCACTCCCACGGCGTTTTGCGAGACCGATGGCCTCCTCGAACGCCGTGATCCCCCTGATGTCCAGATAGTTGAGCGGTTCGTCGAACAGCATCAGATCCGCATCCTGCGCCAGCACGCCCGCCAGGTCCACCTTTCTCTGCTGCCCGCGGGACATGCTCCTGTACCCCTGTTCCGTTTCCACTCCGAAATTCGCGGCATAAGCTCGAATCCTGTCTTCCCGCGCGAACCCGCCCGACTCGTAGTAGTCCTGATAGAACTCGTGCCGCCCGTTCCGGATGCCTTTGTAGAGCCGAGCCAACTCAGCGTCGAACGAGAGCGCGCGCTCCATCGCCGACCCGTCCAGGTCAACCGGGCTTTCCTGGGGTACGCAGACGGGTGTGACGGACCTGTCAACCGCGACTTCGCCCTCGAAGTCCGTGATTTCCCCGATAAGGCATTTCACCAACGTGGTCTTGCCGCATCCGTTCGCACCCACGAGCGCGACCGCCTCGCCGCCGTGCAGGCTGAACGAAATGCCGTCCAGAATGGGTACAGCTCCGTAGGCAACCCGTAGATCATGCACCTGAAGCACAACTTCACCTCCGACCGTTCAAGATTTCAAACGCCCTGCACCCGCGACCTGAGCCGCTCCCTGAGCCGTTGTCCTGCTTGTGCTGCTTGCATTGAGCTCAATGCAGGGGGCGCCTTTTACTGTATTGGGACCCCCGTACCTTCATTGAGATGGAGGCACAGGCTGCGCGACTTCGGGCGTCGACCCCGCACCGACAACACCGGCGAGATCTGAATCGGGATCCCCCTCGCCTGCCTCCCCGATCCGAGGCGGCGCCTCCGGATGCGTTTCAGGCACGTATTCGATCAGGTCTTCGATCCGGCAATCCAACGCGCGGCAGAGCCCTTCCAGCGTCTCCAGCCGAAACCCCTTCACCCGGTTCGGCCGATTGTACAGTGCATCCACCGTCTGCCGAGACAGCCCCGCAAGACGCGCAAGCCGGGAGATGCTGCGGATTCTCCGCCGCCACATCATGTCTTCGAGTTTGATCAGAATCACATTCACGTTCTCCTTTTGCAGAAAATGCTGTCCCGGACAGAAACCGACCTGGGGCGGGTGTGGTTGGCATTCCCGGGAGCGGGGGCATCCTGATATTGGTGGATCATGTCTCGACAGGTTCTATTGACGGAATGACGTAAAGATATCTTGTCGATTATGATGAAATACAGGATAAAATATATATAAATAAAGTCGATATGACAAGCAATCGCTACAAATCAATACTCACTTTTCTTCGTCGTCCTTTTTCTTATGCGCGGAAGAACCCCCATACCCCCGGTCGCTGGAATGGAAAAACGACTATGGCGCGAGACCTACCCCCTAACCCCCTTCCTGCAGGAAGGGGGAACGGCGATGGGTTGATGTCCTGGGCATACAAATGTGCCGGGTGGCAATTTCCTTTCAATCAGAGTGTCTATCAATGACCGGCACGCGAAACCTGTTTATCCTCCCTCTCTCCCGGTGGGAGAGAGGGCCGGGGAGAGAGGTCTGCGGGGAGGTGGGGCGCGGTTGCTTTTGCTTTTCGTCTTTAGCTGACGGCTGACCGCTGATGGCTTTGCGACGGGCCGGGGAGAGAGGTCGCCGAAATGCGGGGAGACGGCAGAGGGAAGTCACTATGTTAAAATGAGTTGAGCCTCAGCTTGTGAGAGTATACTTTGCCTTTGCCCGTAACAAACACTTTCACAAGGAGGCTCGTGATGGCAAGGTATACCGTTGAAGCGTGGGATGGCAAGGATCTTTTCGTGGGCATCGACATGCATCTCAAGCAGTGGCACGTGACGATTCTCAACGAGGATGGGTTGCGACTGTTCTCCAATCGCATCGCAGGCACAGCAGAGGCGATCGATAAGGTGTTGAGTCGTTATGGCGAAGCGAAAGAGATCTTTGCGGTGTATGAAGCCGGTTATTTCGGTTTCTGGTTATATGATTTTCTTGTCGATATGGGTGTGTCTGCTTCGGTGACGCCGCCGAGCCTGATCCCGAGCCAGAGTGGGAATCGGGTCAAGACGGATCCCATCGACAGCTTCAAGCTGGCGGATTATCTGAGGACGGACCTGCTGGCATCGATCTATGTGCCGACGCATGAAGAGCGGTGCCACCGCCAAGTGAGTCGTCGCCGCCGGCAGTTCATCAAGGATCGGGTGCGTGTACAACTACGGATCAAGGCCGAACTGCGGTATATGGGTTTGTATGTGCACGAAGAATCCAGAGGGACGTGGTCTGACAAGTTCGTGACCGCACTGCGTGGTGTGGACCTGGGGGAGCCGTGTGCGCAGGAAAGCTTCGAGAACATGCTGGAACAATACGATGATCTGTGTGAACTGGTGGGGCGCCAGACGAAAATGCTGTGGGAGCTTGCGCAAACAGACACGTATCGGGATCGGGTGGCGATCCTGACGTCGATCCCGGGCGTGGGATGCTTGTCTGCCATGGAGATCCTCCTGGAACTGCAGGATGTGGCGCGCTTCAAGAACGCAGATGCGCTGGCGGCCTACGTGGGGCTGACGCCCGGCCAGCACTCGTCGGGCGAGCACGTGAGGCACGGGCGCATCACCCGCCAGGGAAAGCCCATTGTACGTGCGTTACTTACCCAGGCGGCCTGGCGCCTGATCGAGAAAGATCCCGCGATGCAGAAAAAATACGAACACTTGAAGGTGCGTGCCGGTGGCAAACGCGCCATCGTCGGTGTTGCCAGAATCCTGGTGGGCCGTATGCGCAGGATCCTGCTGAATGGAGAGCCCTATCAGCTGGGCCTCATCGCCGGGTGAACACACGGTCGCAACAGATGCCTGCGCACGCACCGCTTTTGATCGCGGAGTACAGGGGACGGCGCCTACCGTCTTGTAGACCCACAGGGTACTACGTAAGTGAAGTTTGCACGCCCCGTCCCCTATCGCACGGCTCCGGATAAATGACATGTCAGCGCCTGCACCAGGCGACTACGAATAGTAGATTGGTAGCGTTGCCCCAGCATCTGAGGCCATCCAACAGCGAACACCGTACGCCTGGTCCCTACTGCTGTCGTGCGGCAGGGAACCATTCAGGCCTCAATGACGTTTATTTCGTTCATTCCGACACGCTCGTCGAGCGTGTCGGAATGAACGCGTCGCATAGGTACGCATAATGGTAGAGTAACCCCAGCATCTGAGGCCAACATATGGTCGTTTTCTCTTGACTTTTAACATAGTAGACGGTAGAAGAAGCCCTTGCCCGATACTCTATTCCTTCTTGCCTCCGGCAGGAGAAGAAACCTGACAAGGCAGGCAATCTCTCACGTCTTCCGTCTCACGTCTACCCGCCCTTCCGACCTACCCCCTACCCCCCTTCCTGAAGGAAGGAAGAAGGAAGAATGAAAAAGGAAGAAGTAGCGGTAACTTTGACATCTGTCACTTCTGCAATCGGACTCTCGCAAGAATCGAATGGAAGCAGATTGCTGAGGAAAGCGGAAAACCGGCGGCGCTTCCTTGTCAATCAGAATGTCTATTAATGACCAGCACGCGAAACCTGGCCTTTCTCCCTCTTTCCTTTAGGAGAGAGGGCCGGGGAGAGAGGTCGGCGGGGCTGGGCGGAGGGGGTTGCTTTTGCCTTTCGCCTTTAGCTGACGGCTGACCGCTGATTGCTTTGCGACGGGCCGGGGAGAGAGGTCTGCGGGGTGGTGAGGGGTTGCTTTTGCCTTTCGCCTTTAGCTGACGGCTGACCGCTGATCGCTTTGCAACGGGCCGTGTAGAGAGGTTTGGGCGGCAGGGTTAAGCGCTCGTTCAAGTTGTTTTTGCCGGACAGTCTGTTGCTTATATTGGAGGCTATGATGCGCAGGCAGACACCCGCCGGGTACCTTTCATCCTGTCTATCCTGTCCATCCATGTTGCGTGATTCCCCATCGCGCATGCGCACGTAAACGGAGACCTGAAATGACCGACGTCTCGTTCGACGACCTTCTGGAAATTCGAAAAGGCGGAGACGGCCTCACGATGGGCGGCGGGGCGTCGCACATCGGCAGGATCGACACCGTGGAAGAATGGGAGACGAAAGCGGACGCGCTTCGGACCATCTTCCGTCAGACCCTGGGCCGAGGCCCCGTGGAGACGTGCCCGCTGGACGCCGAAATCGTCTCGGAATTCGAACACGGCGACCACGTCAAGCGAAGCATCGCGTACAACGTGGGGCCGGATGAACGCATCGTCGCCGACGCGCTCATCCCCGCGGGATTGAACGGAAAGGCGCCCGCCGTACTCTGCATCCATCCCACCACGCCGTACGGGAGAGAGCAGGTTATCGGAAACGATCCCACTGAGAAGGGGCAGGACCGCGCGTATGCGCTTCATCTGGTCCGGCGCGGCTTCGTCACGCTTTCGTACGACCTGTTGAGCGCCAACGAACGGAAATACGAGGGCCTGCGCGACTTCGACACCGCGCCCTTTTACGAGAAGTTCCCCGAGTGGTCCATCCGCGGCAAGGATCTGTGTGACGTGAGCCGGGCCGTCGACCTCCTCGAAACCATTCCGGAGGCGGACGCCGGGCGCATCGGATCCATCGGCCATTCCCAGGGGGGCGGGATCACCATCCACGCGATGGCGCTCGAGCCGCGCGTCCTGGCCGGCGTGGCGAGTTGCGGCGACTGGCCCGTCCGGTTTTCCAAAAACCCTTTCAACCATGCGCGCACCGGCTGGTGGGTGGGCCGCCCCTACCTGAGGCCGTACTGTCAGACCGGCAAGCCCTTTCCGATCGAGGTCCACGAATACCTGGCGCTGGCCGCGCCCCGCGCCATCATGCACATTACCGCGCTCAACGATTTTCAGTACAGCAGCGAGGAAACCCATCTCACGCGCCCGGTTCTGGCGCGCATGGGCGAATCGGTCTCACGCGTCTTTTCACTATATGGTGTCAAAGACAATTTCCGACAGGTCCTGCACGAAGAAGGCCACGGCTTCGCCGACGCGCAGCGGGAAATCGCGTACGCGTTTCTCAAGAAAAAGCTGTCAGCTATCCGTTGTTAGCGGTCAGCCAAACCCGGTTAACGATAGGGCCTGGCGAAGTGAACCGGCGATATCCGCGCAATGATACGGTCAACCACAAGGGTTGCCTGCCTCGCCGTCGTCAGCAGGCAGACCCCTACAGATGCCACATGGGCGCAATGTAGAACGGCGTGTAACGGGCTGCACTCCTGCGTCCATATAGGCGACACGAAAAGGGGCGCCGGAAAATCCGGCGCCCTTCGCATGTACGAGTCCCTGATTAAACGGGCTATTTCAGATCTATAAGTACAAGAGTTCCAGATAGACTGAAATTATCAAGTATATCCGGGAAAAGGACCTCCGTGCTCAATGTCTCAGCAGGGGCCATCGATTGGCTTACTTGAAGACTTCAAAGGTACCGTTCCGCACCTTCAGCACAATGGGATTGTAAACCGCGTCGCCATCGGGATTGAACGAGAAACGCCCCAGAATCGTATCAACCTCCCGGGTATTGATCATCGCGCGTTTGATTTCACTGGCGTCCATCGATCCGGTTTCCGCGATTGCGTTGGCGAGAACAAGCAGCGAGACGTAAGAAATCGCGCCCCAGGGATGCGGTTCGTAGCCGTACCTGGCGATGTAATTTTCAACGAAGGCCTGGTTCCCGGGTGTGGAAGCGTTGCTTGCCCAACTCAATACGGAAATCGCGCCCTCGGCGGCGTCGCCCGCTTTCTTAACTTCGGCCAGGGACAGTTCAGGTATGATCATAGGAATCGTTGAAGGGATCCCAACCTCGTGGGCGTTGACCAGAACTTGAATCATTTCCGCCGCCAGACACGAGACAAACACGGCATGGGGCTTCAAAGCCATTATTCTGCTCAGCTGGTCGGAAAATGAGGTGTCGCCCGTTGCAAAAGTCTCCCTTGTCAGAATCTGGACCTCGTTCTCGGCCAGGGCGTTGCGCAATTCCTCGTCCAGGCTGCGGGAATACACGTCGGTCGAATCGACCATAATCGCCACTCTTCGATACCCCAGTTTCTCCTTCGTACCCTTGACGGCGCCTGGAGCGAGCGTACCAACGTTGAGGCCCGTGCGGAAGATATAGTCGCCGATCGCGCTCAGTCCGACGGCGGTCGATGTCGGACTTAAAGCCAGGACCTCGCTCTGTTGAGCGATCGGAAACACCTCCTTCGCCACGGTGGAGATACCGGGACCTAGGATGACGGACACACTGTCCTCTTTGATAAGTTTATTGAACGCTTTCGTGGCGGCATCAACCGTGCCTCGCGAATCCTCCCTGATGAACTCGATGCTTGAGCCCCCGAGTATCGATGAACCGTTGATTTCTTCAAGGGCGAACTGGATGCCTTCCCACGCCGGCGCGCCGTATAAGATCTGCGGGCCGGTCAGCGGGAGTGCGACGCCGATCTCGATCTTTTCAGGCAGGCCATCTGCAACGCAGCCCCAGCTCACGGCAGCGACGAGCGAGAAAACGAACAGACTGCGGATCCTGGTTAACAAGGCTGACCTCATGGGTTACGTTTGCAATTGTGAACTTGAGGAATCTCTGATTGAGCTGTCGGTTGTCTCTGCTGGAAAGAAGAGTGACAACAGAGTAGGGATGGCAAGGGGAAGTCATTCTCGGGACACAGCATTCAATTAATGAATGTAACGGATTTTCCGCCATTTTGCAATAATTCGGACTTCGCGCAGACTCAGTCCTGCAGCTTGAAGTGTATGGGAATTACGAGCCACACCTTTACCGGACGGTCGCTCTGGCGGGCCGGTTCGAACAGGAACTTGCTCACGGCTTCCCTGGCCGATGCCCGGAAGATCTCCTCGCCTTTCAGCACCTGGATCTGCTCCGCTTTGCCGTCCCGGCCAAGAAGCACTTTCAACATCACCGATCCTTGCAGGCCGGCACGCAGTGCAAACGCCGGATAATCAGGGATCGCCCGCCTGATCAGCCTGGGCTTCTGCTCCACCTTCCAGACTTCCAGGATTTCCTCCTCTTCGATGAGAATGGATTCATTCTCTGCCGTCGGAGGCGGTGGAAGATCCACCGGCACGTCTTCCAATTCGAGATCGGTCGTCTCGATGGTCACGTCGTCCGGTACGTCATCGCTTTCGGTTTCGATCGGCAGGGCGGGACGGGGCGGCGGCGGCGGACGTGTGATCTGCCGGGTCTCGGGAAGGTCCTCCACATGAATCACGATCTGGTCCGGCTTGGAAGTCGTAGCCTGAATATCCAGGGTTGGAAACAGTACGGCGATTCCGGCATGCAATGCTACGGAAAGCGCGAAGGAAAGGCCGAGAACCTGTCGATACCGCCGTTTCAGGTCCGCTTCCGGGTTCTTGTCCCGCTTTTCCACCTGGATTCCGGTCCGTCGATCCTCAAGAAGCAGTTGAAAGCGCTTGCGTCTGTCCCGCTGGGCGGCCAGAATTGACAGGATGGATCCTTCAAACCGATGCAGCACGAACTTCATCTTGTCCCCCCTCACGGTAGATATACCAAACCGCGACAAAAAACATCAGCTGCACAATATAATTTTTCGTGTTACGGGCCGGTTACGTCAGGGTTGTGAATCTGCAGCGTCCATGGAAGAGCCAACATCCAGGCGTGAAACCTTCATTGCTCTTCGACTTCGCAGATCGCTTCTTCGTTCCAAAAATCCAACGTTGTGTCCGGAAGCAGACGGGGCAACGCACTCCGGGCGCCGGTCTGCGAAATGCAGATCCACAGACCCTGCCCCGGACTTATTTTCGTTTCAATTGACGACCCTCAACCTTATACTTGTACCAGCTGCGAGGGATCAACCACCAACAAGAGGCGAAGACCTATGGATTCGACGATTCGATGGGGTATCGGCGGCGCGGGAGGTGCGTATTTTCTTGCCGAGCCCGGTGAACTTGTCATTGACCTGCAGAAACGAGACCGGAACGTCCACAATCGCCGCACGGACCTGCGCGCGCTTCTGATTACGCCGGACCGAAGGGTCATTCAGGAGGTGACGATTCCCGATTCCGGTCCCGGCGATGGCAACGGCCCTGTTCAACATACACGGTTGTCGACGCATGTCAACCACAAAGGCATCTACAAACTCAACATCACGATATCTAATGACCGGTACGGCGAGGAGATCGTCTGGGCGTTTCGGACCAACTGCAGGCATTACCTCATCGAGACGTCCCGCGGTCACAAGGACGCCAGGCACCAGGAACCCATCGTCCTGCTCGCGCCGGAGCATCCCGGCAACGTTTGCTTTCTTCCACCCCGGAGCACGTTCGACGTCGAAATCGAAGACCTGCCCGATTCTGTAGAAGCGCTGACCGTGTTCGATGCTGCCGGAAACCCCGTGGATACCCTTGCGGTCCGGAACGGGCGCGTCACGCATACGTTTCCGGCAGACGATCGCCGTTCCACGCCCTGGCGCCTCCACCTGCCCGTCCAGCAAGCCGTTATCCACGTCGACGGCGTCACGCGCTGGTCCGACGACGACCCCCACGTAAACATGTCGTACTGGAGCCCGAACCCGGAATCCTTCTTCCCCCTCCACGCCTGCCGCTGGCTGCTCACACCCTACAACCGAAACCTGTACGTCCGCGCCGGAGCGTCCGGCGCGATCGACTTCGTCGTCAGAAACAGTTCCAAAAGGGCGCAAACCGTGCGGCTGACGCCTGAAACAGACGGGGCATCCACCCTCCCCGTCCGGCTCTCCACGGACACCGTCGATCTGGGCCCAATGGAACGCACTCGCGTCACCGCCCGTTACGCCATGCCGGATTCGGCAGGTGAAGATGACGTCCTTACGTGCCGGCTGAGGGCCACGTCCGATACCTACCCGGAAATATCCACCTATTCAACGCTGACGCTGAGGGCGGGAACCTCACCCGTCCGGCGGCCCATCAGACTGCCCCTGGTATTGAAGCCCTACGAACATGAAAACGCACAGTTCGGTTTCGTGCCCGATCTTCCCGTAGAGAACCAGATCTATTTCGATCTCGAAAACCGTCCATTCGTACGGACCGAAAAAGGGATCAGCGCCTTGCGCGACGGCCGCTGGACCGAGTCCGACTTCGGAAGTTCCGTACGCGGCATTGACAACGCCGCTGATGGAACTGCATCCACCAAGATTGCCTTCGACTCGGAGAATCTACTATATATTGTAGCCAATGTCAACGGTCAACCCAACCTGCTGTACTCCTCGGACCAGGGTCGCACCTTCTCCGCATGCGCGATTCCCGGCAGAGAGGATTGTCCGCGTACTTTCGATATCGAATGGTTTACCGGCCATAATTCCTGTGACGGACCGCCTCCGGTTCTCCGCTACGCCCGCACCGAGGAAGATGCGCGCCTGTTCTGGCGAAAAGTCAATGACCTGGAGCTCTTCCTGCCCGAGAAGACGTCCCGCGGCCTTTCGTTGGGCGAACCGATACTCGTCTCCGATCGGTGCATCGGCCTTTCCCAGCATTCCGGGATCCCCGCTTCGGTTGTCTCGAGAGAAGGCAGAGTAAACGTCATCTGGGCCGAAGCGACCGACCCCGGCGAGGACGTCCCCGGCGTGCCCACGTACGTCGCCACCGTCGACAGGGAGACGCGGCAGATGGGCGCGCCCGCACTGGTCGGTTACGGTCCGCCCGCGAACGACATCCACAATTCTCCCAGCATCACCATGGACAGCCGGGGTTATCTGCACGCGCTGTCCGGAACCCATGGATGTCCCTTCCCGTATGCACGATCGCTGGGCTCGAACACGGCTGACGCCGGCTGGACGGAACCCCGCGATGCATGGCCGGACGCCCGGCAGACCTACATCGGCTTCGTTTGCGACCCGGAGGACACGCTGCATTCGGCCTTCAGACTCTGGTGGAACGGCACCAGCTACTTCCCGGCCGGCAACTACGCGACGCTGGCCCATCAGCATCGCCCCGCGGAAGGGGCCTGGCAGGAACCCCGGGTCCTCGTCGTGCCGCCGTTCTCCGAATACAGCGTGTTCTACCACCGGCTCACTATAGACCGCATCGGGCGGCTGTTCCTCTCGTACGACTACTTCTCCACCTACTGGTTCTACAGGAACGACCACCCGGAAAGCCGCCGTTCGCTGATGATGTCACCGGATCGCGGAAACACGTGGAAACTGGTGGAGACCGCGGATCTCACAGATAACCGATCACCGCACAACCTCAATCAGAAAAAAGACTACAGTCAAATTGGCCACAAAAGGCCTGAATGCGGGTAGAGGGTAGAGGGAAGTCACTATGTTAAAATGAGTTGAGCCTCAGCTTGTGAGAGTATACTTTGCCTTTGCCCGTAACAAACACTTTCACAAGGAGGCTCGTGATGGCAAGGTATACCGTTGAAGCGTGGGATGGCAAGGATCTTTTCGTGGGCATCGACATGCATCTCAAGCAGTGGCACGTGACGATTCTCAACGAGGATGGGTTGCGACTGTTCTCCAATCGCATCGCAGGCACAGCAGAGGCGATCGATAAGGTGTTGAGTCGTTATGGCGAAGCGAAAGAGATCTTTGCGGTGTATGAAGCCGGTTATTTCGGTTTCTGGTTATATGATTTTCTTGTCGATATGGGTGTGTCTGCTTCGGTGACGCCGCCGAGCCTGATCCCGAGCCAGAGTGGGAATCGGGTCAAGACGGATTCCATCGACAGCTTCAAGCTGGCGGATTATCTGAGGACGGACCTGCTGGCATCGATCTATGTGCCGACGCATGAAGAGCGGTGCCACCGCCAAGTGAGTCGTCGCCGCCGGCAGTTCATCAAGGATCGGGTGCGTGTACAACTACGGATCAAGGCCGAACTGCGGTATATGGGTTTGTATGTGCACGAAGAATCCAGAGGGACGTGGTCTGACAAGTTCGTGACCGCACTGCGTGGTGTGGACCTGGGGGAGCCGTGTGCGCAGGAAAGCTTCGAGAACATGCTGGAACAATACGATGATCTGTGTGAACTGGTGGGGCGCCAGACGAAAATGCTGTGGGAGCTTGCGCAAACAGACACGTATCGGGATCGGGTGGCGATCCTGACGTCGATCCCGGGCGTGGGATGCTTGTCTGCCATGGAGATCCTCCTGGAACTGCAGGATGTGGCGCGCTTCAAGAACGCAGATGCGCTGGCGGCCTACGTGGGGCTGACGCCCGGCCAGCACTCGTCGGGCGAGCACGTGAGGCACGGGCGCATCACCCGCCAGGGAAAGCCCATTGTACGTGCGTTACTTACCCAGGCGGCCTGGCGCCTGATCGAGAAAGATCCCGCGATGCAGGAAAAATACGAACACTTGAAGGTGCGTGCCGGTGGCAAACGCGCCATCGTCGGTGTTGCCAGAATCCTGGTGGGCCGTATGCGCAGGATCCTGCTGAATGGAGAGCCCTATCAGCTGGGCCTCATCGCCGGGTGAACACACGGTCGCAACAGATGCCTGCGCACGCACCGCTTTTGATCGCGGAGTACAGGGGACGGCGCCTACCGTCTTGTAGACCCACAGGGTACTACGTAAGTGAAGTTTGCACGCCCCGTCCCCTATCGCACGGCTCCGGATAAATGACATGTCAGCGCCTGCACCAGGCGACTACGAATAGTAGATTGGTAGCGTTGCCCCAGCATCTGAGGCCATCCAACAGCGAACACCGTACGCCTGGTCCCTACTGCTGTCGTGCGGCAGGGAACCATTCAGGCCTCAATGACGTTTATTTCGTTCATTCCGACACGCTCGTCGAGCGTGTCGGAATGAACGCGTCGCATAGGTACGCATAATGGTAGAGTAACCCCAGCATCTGAGGCCAACATATGGTCGTTTTCTCTTGACTTTTAACATAGTAGACGGTAGAAGAAACCCTTGCCCGGTACTCTGTTCCTTCTTGCCTCCGGCAGGAAAAGAAACTCCATAAGGCAGGAAATCTCTCCCCTCTACCGTCTCCCTTCTACCCGAATCTGAGGGGCCACGGGGAGAGGAACTGTTCACTTCCAGTGACCGGGTGTATCCTGGTAATCCGCCTTCTAATCGCCTTTATTTACTAGCACATATTCGAATTAACGTCCACGAAAACTTACGAATCAAGGTTAAAAGGCCAAAGAAGGAACTGTTCGCGATGACGAAGAAGACGTCCAGGAGGAACGGACCGGTCCGGGATAGCGAATCCGCCGGTGTCGCGGAAATCTGCAAGGCGGCACGCGAGGGCGACGTTAACGAGGTGCGGGCCATCCTGGAGCGGAAACCCGAACTCGCTCGGCGAGACGGTGTGCAGGGCTATCAGGCCATTCACTACGCGGCCCGGGAGGGTCATTTGGAGGTGCTGCGGCTGCTTCTGGAGGCCGGCGCCAGCCCGACCCGGGTGACCTACCGGGAGCGGGTGTCGGCAATCGACATGGCCCGGCACAGCGGGCATACCGAAGTGGCCGAAGCTATGGAAGCGTGGCGCTTGAGACAGTCCGGAGAGACGGAGACTGGCGCGGCTCTATGCCGGGCCGCCGAAAGAGGCGAAATCGACGCCCTGGCGGAACGGCTCGACTCGGACCCTTCCGGAGTACACTCTGTGAACCGTGGCGGCGACACGGCGCTTCACGTCGCGGTGGAAAATCATCACGTCGAGATCGTCCAGGAGCTTCTGGATCGGGGCGCCGATCCGAATCGAACAAATGCCCGCGGGAAGAAGCCGATCCACCTCGCCCTTGGCCCACGGCCCAAACGGGGTTGGGACCCCCCGCCGAGTCCTTTGTGGCCGGTCATTGGCGGCATTCTGCTGGGACGGGGAGCGGAATACGACCTGTGGGCGGCCTGCGCGATCGGCGACGTCGACGGCGCGCGCAGGATCCTCGATGCCGATCCCGAAGCCGTGAACGACTGGGGTCGTAACTATCCGGGCATGGACGCGTATCCAATTTCGATCGCCGCCGACAAGGGACACCTGGAAGTCGTGCGCCTCCTGCTGGAACGGGGCGCGGACCCGGACACGCCATACGATAAGTATGAGGGATATCCCGTGGCCGAGCGAGGGGCCCCGTTGCACGCGGCGGCGCTCAATGATGATCTGGAGATGGCAACGCTGCTGCTGGAGAACGGAGCATCGGCGCATACCGTGATGGACGCCTCCGGCAATGCACTGAACTGGGCGATCGCGAACGGGAACGACGCGATCGAAAAGCTGCTGTTGCGACACGGCGCATTTCCCGGCTTCGACGACGGGGTGGCGCCGGGATTCTACGCCGCCAACAGCGACAACATTGCCGTGGACGCGGCGCTCGTCAATTCCGATCCGTCGTGCGCAAAGGACGTTCTGAAGGGCGCCGTCCACGGCGGGCACCCGGACCTCGTGGCAATCTGCCTTTCGCAGAATCCGGGTTTTTCGGAAAGCGAAATGCACGAGGTTCTGTGCCTGGCCATGCGGATGTGGCGGCTACGCTGTCCGGGCAATCCCGGTAAGGCCCGCGCCGAACACTTCTACGCCTGCTTCGAACGCCTTCTGGAACACGGGTTCGATCCCAACGCACCCGAGAAGAAAGGCGGCCTCACTCCCCTGCATTGGACCGCAGAGATCACCTGGCACGTCACGGAGCAAGACCGTATCGTGTTCGCGCGAAAGCTCATTGACCACGGAGCAGAGTTGAACGTGCTGGGCGGAGAGAGGCAGTCCACGCCGCTCGCAATGGCGGTACGATTCGAGTGGCCCGAACTCGCCAGGTTCATGCTGGAAGCGGGCGCCGATCCGAATCTGGCAGGCGCGTCCTGGGCGACGCCCCTGGCCTGGAGCGAGAATCCGCAGGGTCATAAGGAATATGCCCGACTCGACACGAAGATCACAGACATGGGTGCTTTGCTCAGGCGATGCGGCGCGGAGGAATAACCCGCAAACAGGAAGGCATTCCAGCCAATCGACCGGGGTCGGGCGTACACACCCATGCCGAAGTCCTCACGACATTCTGACCGCGACCATCTCCGACGCCACCAGTACGGAGATACGTCCAATCTCAATGCGAGATACGAACTCCACGCGCGATTCAGCACGAACGGGCGCGGCTGGCACCCGTGGGTCTTCGATCAACTCACGGCGCCTTCCGGCGGGACGATCCTGGAGGTCGGCTGCGGACCGGGCTATCTCTGGTCCCACAACGCGGATAGGATCCCTGCACGTTGGAAAGTCACGCTTTCCGACTTCTCGCCCGGTATGGTCGGGGCAGCAAGAGAGCGTCTCTTCAGGATTGAGGCGACGTTCGACTTCGTCGTGTGCGACGTCCAGGCCATCCCGTACGGCGACCGCGAATTTGACGCCGTTATTGCAAATCACATGCTCTATCACGTGCCGGACCGCAGCATGGCGTTCTCGGAGATCCGTCGGGTATTGAGACCGGCTGGACACTTCCTTGCGGCTGCGAACGGCAGGGGCGACAAGGAAAACATCTCCGAACTCGCACGCAGGGTGAATCCGAGTGCATTCCCCGACAAGGCGGGAAACTCGGACTGGTTCAGCCTCGAAAGCGGCCGCCAGGAGCTTGACGAATGGTTCTCCGACGTGCGTTTACGTAAGTACGAAGACGCTCTACAGATCACTGAATCCGGACCGTTGGTCGCTTACTTCAGATCGTTCAACCGGCTCAGCGCCGGGGAATTGCAGAAACTTCAACGAGTCGCGGACGGGGAGATCGCACGAAAAGGTGCGATTCATATCCGGAAACAACCGGGCCTTCTGGTGGCCAAAAAGCAAATATAATCCCACTCTGCAGGGGGGTGTGCATGATCTACCAACTCAAGATTACCATGCTCGACATCGATCCGCCAATCTGGAGACGAGTCCTCGTTGACGGGCAGAGGTCTCTGGACGACCTCCACCTGTACATCCAGATCGCGATGGGGTGGACCAACTCCCATCTCCACGAGTTTCGCATAGGCGACACCCGTTACGGGATGTACGACCCGGAATTCGACGATCTTGGTGAAGACGTGCAGGAAGAAGAATTGTTCACACTGGAGCAGGTGGCGCCCTTCGTCGGCGTCGAGTTTCTCTACGAATACGATTTCGGAGACAGTTGGGAGCATCAGGTGAGAGTCGAAGCCATCCAAGAAACTGAAGAGGAGGAGTTCAAAACCGTGTGTCTCGCGGGCGAGCGATCCTGTCCGCCGGAAGACGTGGGCGGAGTCGCGGGATATGCAGAGTTTCTCGAGGCCATGGCGGACAGCGATCATCCGGAACATACCTCGATGGTCGACTGGATCGGCGGTAAATTCGACCCCGAATACTTCCCCATCGACAATGTCAACAAATACCTGGATGAGTTCGATATTGACGAATTCTACACTTCCATAGTTGACACCTCCTATACCTATCGACAGGGCCAATATCTGGCCTTCATTCACTACTACACCAAGGTGAACGGCATTCCGCCCGCCCAGGCCGATATCCAGCGCTATTTCGGCGTTACGGCGCCGTCCGTAAACAGTATGCTCAAGAGACTGGAAGAGCAGGGCTTCATCTCACGGGTTGCGCGTCGTCCACGCTCGATCAAGGTTCTCATCGACCAGTCGAACCTGCCGGAACTGGAATAGACCATACAGTGGAGCTTTGCACGAAACGGGTGCATGGTAACCTCAATTCAAAAAAAACAACCGTTAATTTACCACAAAAAGCACAAAAGGCACAGAAGGTGACGGTGCGAAAACGGGGTTTTGAGGTCATTCGAATGGATGAAATTTACCTTCACGTCCAGTGACTTCAGGTATCCGGGACCT
This sequence comes from Candidatus Latescibacterota bacterium, assembly GCA_965116875.1. Lineage (GTDB taxonomy): Bacteria > Latescibacterota > UBA2968 > UBA2968 > JAAXHE01. Next base: position 3,378,801 of record OZ220733.1, on the reverse strand, counting down.
TTGACGTCAATTCGCCTCTGTTCTTCAGCATATATTCGACACTCAGGTCCACGAATATTCGCGAATCGAGGTGAATCCGTAGCGTCCGCTTTGACAACGTAAGGCCCACACGTCTGACAGACGAACAACTGCGGGCGATGACAGCCAGAATCCACGCGAAGATGTAATTCAGTGCCAAAGAGACGAAACGCGATGATGACGCTCAGCGATCATGACGTCGAGGCATTCAGAGAACAGGGATATCACGTGGCTCGCGGCGTGTTCGGACAGGATGAGATCTCCCGTTTGCGAGAAGGTTACGACTATATCTTTAAACTGGCGTCGCGGACGGACCTGCCGGATGAAATCCTCAAGGGCAGGCGGAACGACGTGCATATCCACCTGCAGACGCCCGGACCGATGACCGGGCCCGACGCCGTTCGATATCTGCGCAAGGTCCAGTGGCCGTCCCTCATTCATCCGGCGTTCGAAGAGGTCCGCAACAGTCCCAGGTTCCCCGCGCTCCTGGCGCCGCTGATCGGAACGACATTGAAGCAGTTTATCAATCAGATCAATTTCAAGATGCCCGGCGGGAAGATCGAGTTTCCATGGCACCAGGACGTGCGCCCCACGCCAGCGTTTCGCGATCAGGTGAATAACTATGTGCAGACCATCGTCGTGGTGGACGAAGCGACCGTCGCAAGCGGCTGTCTGCACGTGATTCCGGGTAGCCACAAACTCGGTAATTTGAAAGTCAAACGGTACGCCGAAGGGAGCGTCGAGTCGCAGGTGGACGTCTCCGCAGCCGTGCCGTGCGAGGCGATGCCCGGCGACGTGCTGATGTTCACGTCGTACACGGTACACGGCTCATCGCCGAATACGACGGACCGGCCCCGGCGATCCTACATCAACGGCTTCGTCCGCGCATCCGCGTGCGACGTGGGCAGATGGGCGTTCTTGGACGGGAAGCCGGTTCCGATCACGAGCGACTACGACCATCACGAGATACGGTTCACGACTCAAGAATCATGATTCGCAAGTGGATGTCTACAACGAAGCGCGTGACAAGCCTCCGTTCCCGAGGCCAGAGACGGCTGACCAATTGGCCTGTCCCGCCGATGAGGAAGGTTGTCCGAAGGTGGGGCGGACATTCCTGTCTGCCCGCCTCGCTGTCCATCTGTCGGGAGGCGGCATCGCGCGTCCATGGCACGTCTGTGCCTTGCCTCTACGTCCCGGGCTATCGGTAATACGTACGTGAGCAGACAGGAATGTCCGCTCCACCCTGTGAAGGGTTCGATGAAAGGTAGCGTCACGGCCAATGCGACTGTATGTTTCAGCGAAGAATCGCGTAACTATAATATTTTACAATAACTGGAGTATAAAAAATCTCTATTTCAGTTAGTTATTCGGGCGAGAAAGACAATGATACCGGGATGCATTAAAAGCGAGCACTTGAACAAAGCGATCTGTCGTATCATGCTTGAGGGAGTTCCGCCGCGCAGGAAGGGGCGGCATTACTGCCTGGTAAAGGATGGCAACCATTATCCACCGAAGTACACGGTCGCGTTGGCTCACGAAATAGCAACGGGTCGGCTTCTTCCTTCGTATGAATTCTCTGGCGGCGGTGAGTCCAATGGCTTTCTGAGGAAACGCGAGTTTGACGTCGTTGAGTGCAAGTGCGGTGGTGCGAATCGTTCCAGGTCTGACACTTCCCGACCTGTCCAATCCACTAGAAGAACCTCCGCTGCTGTAAAGCCTTCCAAACTGCGAGCGGCGCTCGTATTTCCTCAGGTAAATCATAATGCCCAAAAGCCTGCCTTTCCGACGTATGCCTCGTTTGCAGGCGAAAGCGTAGATTTCGTTCTCTTTCCGGAAGCGTACATTCAAGCATCCGATTCCAGACCCATAAAATCGCTGAAAAAGCTTGCGGCGGACCTGGATGCGACGCTGCTGGTCGGCGCGACCGATAATCGCGTCGACTCAACCGAACGCTACTACCAGATCCTGCTTCGCATTGATCCCGATGGATGGCATTCGCGAGTATACGTGAAGCATTCCTCAGCGGGCGCGGTTGCCTTCGAGAGGTCTCTTTGGACGGCGGACTCGATGCTTCCCACCTTCGATCTGGCCGGGGCGCGGGCCGGCGCGACCATCTGCCACGACCACTATTTGGGCCTGCTGCCCCGGTCCCTCGCCGGCTGCGGCGCCCAAATCTACATAAATCCAAGTTTTAGCAATGTCAATGAAATCAAATGGTCGTCGGTCCTGCGTCTGAGGGCGGTGGAGAACCGGATGTTCTCGATTTGTACACTTCATGAAGACTTGGGCAAGTCATCCACCCATCCCTTCGCGTTCTCCCCGGATGGACGCGAGATGGTGGCGCGGAAAGCCGGAGATCGGACCTCTCGACCGCTCTCGGCGTGCAGGGATCCGGACGCCATCTATATTGTCGAACTGGACATGCGGATGGTCGATGAGGAACTGGTGTGGGATGAGGTCCCAACTGCCGATGAGCTCGCGTCGCCGAGACCGCAGGATCTGCCCAAGACGGAACCAAAGATGCCAATCCGCGTTCGACAGTTCGACGGACGACCGGCCGTCTGGAGCCGGTCGAAGTGGCATGCAGTAGAAAAGCCAGGGTGTGATTTGGAGACGGATCACGGACGTGTATACGTGGGTATTGTGCCTGAAGACCAGATACTCGACGCCGCAGCGTGTTTTCGTGTGATCGACCGCGCGAAACAGGCCGACTGCAAACCGATCATCTGGAATGTGTGGGACGCGCTTCCCGCGGAATCGGCGCGCCTGGCAACGCTGATGCTGGGCAGAGCGATCGAATGCTGGGCGCCGGTTCTGATCTCGGACCGCACGCGGATTCATGAACTGGTCGAGCTGTCCAGCAACTACAAGATTCCCGCCCGGAGGCCCATCCAGGCATCGGGGGAAACCATCGTGAACCTGGAATATGCGAAAGGCCTGAATAGCGCGTTCAAGTTGGTCAGATTGGACGGATCGAAGCTAATCAGAGGCAAGGAATTCGAACGAACGGCATTGGAGCGCTACCGAAGTCTTGCATGACCGTCGTACGACACGAGTTCATCGGTGTCTTGCAGTCACACCTGTCCAAGATCGTCCTTTCCAGGCTATCTTGAAAAGCAGTGCCGGAGCGAGGGCATCCTGCCCTCGAATAGCAGGTGACCCATTGATATCCACATCAAGGGCCAATTGCTTCCAAGCCATCCGATACCACATCTGGAATAATGGCGCCAGGGGCTCGCGAACTAGCCGTCGAGGGCAGGATGCCCTCGCTCCAATGAACCATATAACGCGTGGTCATTGTGCATGCCCGCATTGCTTGTGCTGATTTTTGAAACCGGAAGATCAAGAAATGAAAGACCATGACTTCGATCGATTGACACGGCGGCTTGAGGCCCTGGATCTGCCGGAAATGGAGATGGAAACGGCCGGATTCGTGGACGGATATCCCATCTATTGTATCCGTTTGGGCGGCGACCTCCGCGGCAGGAAACACGTGCTTTTGTCGGGCGGCGTCCATGGAGACGAGCCGGCGGGGCCCGAGACGGTCCTCGCGTTCCTGGAGCGGAATCCGGCCGATCTGCGCCGGCACTTTGCGTTTCTCGTTCTGCCCTGCGTCAATCCCTGGGGATACGTCCACAACAAAAGGGAGAACGGCGCGGGTGACGATATCAACCGCTCATTTTCGGAGTCCGGCGTTCCGGAGGGCGAGGTTGCCAGGCGGATACTGGAAGGAAAGCGCTTCGACCTGTACGTGGACTTCCACGAGGACTGGGAGGCCACCGGCTTTTACATGTACGAGGGGCGGCGCGATGAAAACTGGGTCGGGCCGTCAATCGTACGGGAGGTCGAGAAGGTGGGCGCAATCGATCCGGACGGGGAGGACGATGAGAACGACATCCCCATCTCCCGGGGGGTCTACCGGGTCGCGCCGTCGTGGGGCACAGGCGGCATCGTCCCGTACGTGTATCATTACCATGCCGACCATGTGCTGATCTTCGAGACGCCCACGGCCTGGCCGATGGCGCAGCGAACGGCCGCGCATCTCGCAGGCTTGGATACCGTTCTAAGCTGGATCCTTGAAAATTCCGACCCCGGCGAGTGACCCCCGCGGCAGCCTTCTTCGACTCCATGCCTGCATCGATACCCAAATGGATCTTCTTCGATTGCTTCAATACGCTTCTGGACGATTTCGATGAAACCGGCGACGAATCCGGATTGAGTCCGATTCTGGACCTGCCTGTCCGGGAGGGATACTTCGCCGCGACGCGCGACTTCGTGAATGCGTATTCCCAATGGAGGAGAAGTCGGCTGACCGGCGACGACTCGAGGGAGGTGCTGCTGCCGGACCGTCTGAGGGATGTTCTGGCCGCGTCGGGAAAGGCGGGTCGAATGCCCGTTCATCGTCTCGTTCAAGAGATGGTCGATGAATTCGAGAGGTCGTATCCGAAACAGGTCCGGCCGACGCCCGGGGTCGAGGCGATGCTGGCGGCGTGGCGCGGCGAAGTTCGAATGGGCGTCGTCTCGAATTTCTATTTGCCGGGATGGCCCGAACGGCTGCTGGCAGACCACGGACTGTTGCAGTATTTCGAGTTCGTCATCGACAGCGCCGAAATCGGATTCAGGAAGCCGGGCGCCGGGATCTATCGCGAGGCGCTGTGCCGGGCCGGCCTCACGGACGACAGGGCAGGCGACGTCCTGTTCATCGGAGACAATCTTCGCAACGACGTCCATGGACCACGATCGATGGGCATGAACGCGATATACTTCGATCGTTCGCTCGACCGACCGATGGGGGAACGGGAAGAATGGGCGGATTCGATCACCCGCTGGGACGAGTTCCGCCCCTGAAACGAGAGGGATGAACGGCCCCGGAATCGACGCGACAATGGGTCGGAATTCTGAATCCGGCGCCTTGCGTTTGGCACGGATGCGCATTATATTCGGGTACGGATAAACGTCGGCGCCGTCAAAGCAGGTCTGGCGATGTCGTCCATTAGGGAATCCAAATGCCCATGGAAAGCTTCCATCCCGTTGTTCGACAGTGGTTTAACCAGAATTTCAACGGCCCGTCCGAGATTCAGTCCCTGGCCTGGCCCGAGATCGCGAACCGGCGAAACGTGCTCCTGTCCGCGCCAACCGGATCGGGCAAAACGCTCGCGGCATTTCTGGCGGTGCTGAACGACCTGTTCGAGCAGCGTCTCAACGGCACCCTGGAGGACCGGACCCTGGTCGTCTACGTATCGCCACTCAAGGCGCTGAGCAACGATATCCATCGCAATCTGCAGCTTCCGCTCAAGGGCATCAAGGCGCTTCTGAAACAGAGCGGTTGCCCCAGTGCCGACGTCCGCGCGATGGTTCGTACGGGCGATACGCCGACCACGGAACGGGCAAAGATGGTCAGGACGCCGCCCCACGTCCTGGTGACCACGCCCGAATCCCTCTACCTTCTCCTGACGAGCAACGGCGGCCGGGAAATGCTGAGCAACGCCGGCACGCTCATCGTGGACGAAATCCACGCGGTTGCCGGCAACAAACGCGGCGCCCACCTGTCGATCTCCATGGAACGGCTGGCGCGGCTCACCCGGAACCCGCTGCACCGGATCGGCATCTCGGCCACCCAGAAGCCCATCGATCGCATGGCGCGCTTTCTCACCGGCGGCGCGGAGTCCTGCGAAGTCCTGAATATCGGTCACCGGCGCGAACTGGAACTTCGGATCGAACTGCCCGAATCTCCGCTCACGGCGGTGATGGCCAATGAGGTCTGGGAAGAGATCCATCAGTCCCTGGAAGATGCCGTCAACGAACACCAGACCACCCTGATCTTCGTTCCCACGCGGGCGATGACCGAACGCCTGTCGCACCATCTGTCCGAGCGTCTGGGTCCGGAAGTCGTTTCGGCGCACCACGGGAGCATGTCACGCGAAAAGCGCCAGGACGCGGAGACACGGCTGAAAGCGGGCACGCTCAGGGCGCTGGTGGCCACCGGATCTCTGGAACTGGGCATTGACGTGGGCGCCATCGATCTGGTCATCCAGATCGGATCTCCCAAATCCATTGCCACGCTGCTTCAGCGGGTTGGCAGGTCCGGCCATACGCTCGAGGGAACGCCACGAGGGAAGATATTCCCGCTCACCAAAGACGAACTGGTTGAAGCCGTAGCGCTGCTGGACAGCGTCCGTAGAGGGGAACTGGATGCCCTTCCCTTTCCGGAGAAACCGCTGGATGTGCTTGCCCAACAGATCGTAGCGGAAGTCTCCTGCGAGGAAGCCACGGCGGACACGCTCTATGATGTATTCCGCAAGTCGTTTATCTACAGAGATTTGAGTAGAAAAGAGTTCAACGGCGTCGTCCAGATGCTGGTCGAAGGGTTTACCTTCAGGCGCGGTACCCGGAGGTCTTATCTGCACTTCAACCCGGTTACACGCACGTTGAGGGCCAGGAAGGGGGCACGTCTCAACGCGACCGTCTCCGGAGGCACCATCCCGGACCAGTTCGATTACGACGTGCGCCTCGAACCCTCGGGCGTCCAGATCGGATCCGTCCACGAGGATTTCGCCGTCGAGAGCCTGCCGGGAGACATTTTCCAGCTCGGCACGGCGTCCTGGCGGATCCTCAAAGTGGAAACCGGAAAGGTGCGCGTTGAAGACGCCGACGGTCTGCCGCCCACGATGCCGTTCTGGATCGGCGAAGCCCCGGGCCGGTCCGCGGAACTTTCAACAGCGGTCTCGCGGGTCCGCGAGGAAGTGTCGGGCCGGCTGAACCTGGACGAACTGGATGACAACGGGTCGGAGGTGTGGAAGCGGGAGGCCGTCGCCTGGCTGACGGACGACGTCGGTGTCAGCGCGGTTGCAGCCGATCAGGTGGTCACGTACCTGGCCGCGACCAAAGCATCACTGGATCTGGTTCCTTCCCAGAATCACGTTGTGCTCGAACGATTCTTCGACGAGGTGGGAGACCAGCACCTGGTCATACACTCGGTCTTCGGCAACCGGCTGAACCGCGCGTGGGGGCTCGCGCTTCGGAAACGATTCTGCCGCAAGTTCAATTTCGAACTCCAGGCGGCCGCCAACGAGGAGAGCCTGGTGCTTTCCCTGGGTCCAACGCACAGTTTTCCTCTCAAGGAAGTGGTAGATTACCTGAACGACCGGACGGTTCGCGAAGTCCTCGTACAGGCCCTGCTGGATGCGCCGATGTTTCAGGCGCGATGGCGCTGGAACGCCTCAACCGCGCTGGCGGTGCTCAGACGACGGGGCGGAGAAAGGGTCCCGCCACAGATCCAGCGCTCCGATGCCGAAGACCTGCTCGCCCTGGTATTTCCCGATCAACTCGCCTGCCTCGAAAACATCCCGGGCGACCGCGAGGTGCCCGATCATCCCCTCGTATACCAGACCATTCACGATTGCCTCCACGAAGCGATGGACGTCGAGGCCCTCGAACGCCTGCTCCAGCGGATCCACTCCGGTGAAATCGAAGTGTCGGCTCGCGACATGCGCGAACCCTCCCCCATGTCCGAAGGCATCCTCAATGCGAGACCCTATGCGTTTCTGGATGACGCGCCCCTGGAGGAAAGGCGAGTCCAGGCCGTCAGAACGCGCCGGCGGCTCGAGCCGGAAGACGCCAGGAAGCTGGGCAAGCTCGAAAAGGGCGCAATAGAGGCGGTACAGGCGGAGGCCTGGCCCGCGGTCACGGACGCGGACGAGTTGTACGACGTCCTGGTGATGCATGGCTTCCTGACCGACGAGGAAGTGACGGAGAGCGGCGACGGGACGTGGATCCCGCTATTGGCATCGCTGGTCGAATCCGGTCAGGCCGCGCCCGTCGAGCCGAAGGGCGGCCCGAAACTCTGGATTGCCGTCGAGCGGATCCCGCAGTTCCAGGTGCTGTACGAGGATGCCGTCAGGAGCATCGAAACGGCGGTACCGGACTCCATCCGCGAATTCCCGTCGGAAGATCCGGAAGAGGTGCTCACAGACGTAGTCAGAGGTCGAATCGAACTACTCGGGCCTGCGACCGCGTCCGGAATCGCAGCGGATATGGGCCTTTCCAGGAACAGGATTGACCAGGCGCTGTTCGCATTGGAGGCAGAAGGGTTCGCTATCAGAGGCCACTTCTCGCCGGACCTGCCTTCCGATGCGGAAACGGAATGGTGCGAACGGCGACTGCTCGCGCGCATCCACCGATATACGCTTGAAAAGCTGCGGCGGGCGATCAAGCCCATTTCCTCGTCGGATTACGTGCGGTTTCTGCTCCGATGGCACAGCCTGACGGAAGGAACCCGGAAGGAAGGCCCCCAGGCGCTCAATGAAGTTCTGGATCAGCTCGACGGCTTTTCCTGTCCGGCCATCGCGTGGGAGAGCGACGTCCTGCCTTCGCGGATCAAGGATTACGACCATATCTGGCTGGATACCTGTTGTCTGTCGGGTAAGACCATGTGGGGCCGTTATCTCCGGACACAGAGCGTCCGGGCGGGAAACACACCCATCCGCACGACGCCGATTACCCTGGGCAACCGGACCACGTTCACGGCCTGGCCGTTCCGGCCTTCAGACGCCTGCGCGCCGGTCCTGACCCCGTCCGCGCAAAGGGTGCTCGAATGCCTGGAAGCCGGTGGCGCGCTGTTTTACCACGACATCCTTTCCCGGTCGAAAATGCTCAGGAGCGAGATCGAGAGCGCCATCGCCGAGCTTGTTGCGGCGGGAATGCTGACATGCGACAGTTTCGCCGGGTTGCGCGCCCTTCTGATTCCGGAAAAATTCAAGGTTCGATCCCGGAGGAATCGAGGGCCGGTCTTCGGTATGGAGCAGGCGGGCCGGTGGTCCCTGATCGAAAACGAAATCGACAATCAGGCCGATGTCGAGCAATGCGCGCGGATCCTGCTGAAACGGTACGGGGTCGTATTCAGACGGGTTCTGGCCAGGGAGAACGGCATCCCGCCCTGGCGCGACCTGGTGCGGGTATTGAGGCGGATGGAGGACCGCGGCGAAGTGCGGGGCGGACGATTCGTGGAGAGATGGGGAGAGCAGTACGCGCTCCCGGAGGCGATTACCGTCATCCGGTCGTTGAAACGGGAGAAGAAACAGGGCGAACTCGTTTCGGTCAGCGCCTGCGACCCGGTTAACCTCGTGGGGATCGTCACGCCAGGCAAGCGCATACCCGCGACTCCCGGAAACCGGATTCTCTATCGCGACGGCGAACCCGTTGCCCGGTACGAAGGAAAAACCATTCATTTCGAGAAGAAACCCGACGCGGAAACGGCCTGGAAACTGGAGAAGAGCCTGATTCGAAAGCACGTTCCGCCCAAACTCAGGGAATACCTGGGAAGAGTCGCGGTTCCTTAGCAGTCCAATTGATAAAGTCGCTCTGCAGGCGAAGACGAGCCATCGTATCACGGCCTCGAGCGAGTCGTTTTTGGTGCCGTCCCGAACCCAATCTGCAAAAAATCCCGTTTCTTTAAGGCGGAAAAAGATAAATCCTTTATATTAATGAAAAATATCTGCAGCAATCCTCGATAGATTGAATAATAATGCGAGACCTCAAACCGGCGGCGCCAAATCTTGTCGGACTGAAAGACTGTATTCGGCCGGCCACAGAGCAGGAAGCGCGCGAACGCGCCGAGCGCAACCGCGGATGGAAGCGGCTTATCGAGCAGGGGGTTTGCCATACCTGTCACTGGATCACCGATGGTGAAGCAACGTCGAACCCGGACGGCGCACAGTTGTTCCAACACGAGCGGTGTTTGGCGATCCTGGAGCAATACCCGCGCGGCCTCGGCCACACGATCCTGATCGCCAAACCGCACGTTCCGGACATCGCCGGCCTATCCGACGAGTTCGGTTCGGAGTTGATGACGGTCATGCTACGACTGACCCGCGCGTTGAAAACGGTTACCGGATGCGAAAAAGTGTACCAGGTCACGATGTGTTCCGGACCGCTCTCCCATCTCCACTTCCAGTTGATACCGAGGCTCCCCGGTGAACAGGTCGGCGGTGGCGTCTTTTCGAGTACGCGCCAATATCTCGCTTCTGCCGAACCACTGGCGGGCGCGATCAGGGCGGAACTCGCCCGCGCGCCGAACAGGGACGACAGCATAACGACCGTATAACCTGCCGCGGTGACGGCACGGTCTATCGGGAAAGAGACGGCCGGCGGACTCTCCCCGCGGCCGGGAGATCCCGGAATCCCCAGTGCATTCCAATCAACTTTCATCCACCGTATACAAGCCGCAAACCTGCAAGTCAAACGCAAGGAGTCAGTTTATGTCATCCGCAAGAACGGTACTCGCCCTGCTTCTGTGCTGCGTCACATCCGCCTTCGCCCAGGGCGCGGGTTCCATAAAGGGACAGATCACCGGCGACGATGGCGACCCCCTGTTCGGCGCCAACGTCATCGTCCGGGGATCCACACTATCCTCTCCCATGAACGTGGTTACCGACGAGAGCGGCATATACGTGGCGGGGAATCTTCCGGACGGCGTCTATCAGGTTTCCGCATCCTTCGTCGGATACGAGACCGTGACCCGGAGCAATGTCAGAATAACCGGCGGCGGCGAGATCAACCTCGACTTCAACCTGGACGTCGAGGTACTTTACGGAGACCAGATCATCGTTTCCGCGTCCCGACGGCGGGAGAAGGTCCTGGATGCTCCCGCTTCGGTCGCGGTTGTCGGGACAGACGAAATCCAGACTCAGCGCGGACTGAGTGCCGCGGACTACATCGTGGGGCTTGCTGGCGTGGACAACGCACAGACGGGGCTGTTCCAGGCCAACACGGTGGCGCGCGGCTTCAACAACGTCTTTTCCGGAACGCTGCTTACCCTGGTGGACAACCGGATCTCACGCGTACCTTCCCTGCGGTTCAACGCCCACCATTTCATTCCCGTCACGAACCACGACGTCGACCGTGTCGAGGTCGTCCTGGGACCCGGGTCCGCGCTTTACGGGCCCAACAGCGCGAACGGCGTGATGCACATCATTACCCGTTCCCCCTTTGGCTCCGAAGGCACGTCCGTGAGCGTGATGGGCGGCGAACGCGAACTGCGGAAGGTCTCCTTCCGGCACGCCGCCACAACGGACAAAGTAGGCGTCAAATTCTCCGGTCAGTACTTTTCCGGAACGGACTGGGAACACGAAGACCCGGAGGAAGTGCGGCTGCGCGGCCGGAATCCCAGGGACTACGACACAAGCCGAATCAGCGGGGAATTGCGCCTCGACGTTCGCCCGACCGAGGACTTCACGGGCATTTTTTCAACGGGCTTCGCACGGATCAACAGCATTGAAATGACGGGAATCGGCGCGGGCCAGGCCGACGGGTGGGCGAATTACTTCCTGCAGGGCCGCGTACTCTTCAAGGACGTTTTCGTTCAGGCCTTTCACAACGCCAGCGACGCGGGGGATACCAAGCTCCTCCGTACGAATGACCCCATTGTGGACACGTCGACCTTTACCGTCCTTCAGGCCCAGCATAGCCTGAGCCTGCAGGACCGCAGCCGGATCACCTACGGGGTGGACGGCCTGTTCACGCGCCCGAATACCGGCGGGACCATAACGGGATCCAATGAGACCCGCGACAACATCGACGAATTCGGGGCTTACGTGCAGGGCGAGATCAGCCTGAACGAAAAGATCACCATATTAGGGGCCGCCCGGTTGGACGACCACAACCTCGTCGACGAGCGCGTCTTCTCTCCCCGTGGGGCCGTTGTGATCAAACCCGACCCCCTGCAGACCTTACGGTTGACGTACAACAGAGCATTCAGTACACCGTCCACAAGCAACTTCTTTCTGGACCTTGCCCAGGCCAGAGACGCCTTCGGCACGGGTCGCGGCTTCCAGCCGGTCCTGGGATTCAGCCCCAGTTTCGACGTCCGCGCGCAGGGCAACGAGAATGGATTCACATGGAGCCGCGACGCCGGAGGCGTACCCACTTTCCGGTCGCCGTTCGCCCAGGTGATCGGCCTTTCGCCTTCACACCAGATTGGAATGAACGACGCGAGGTTCAGCAACGTCATGTGGGGAGTCGGTCGAAGCGCGGTCATGGCCGCGGCCCTTCCAGATCTGAAGCAACTTGCGACGGCTCTGATCACCGGGCAACTCACGGCGGCCGGGGTCCCGGCGGAACAGATTCCAGCCATGGCGGCCGCGCAGGTGGAGGCGCTGGCGGCTGGTTTTCAGAATATCATACCGCAGACCCTTCCCGGCCTCCGAAACACACTCCGGGTTCTGAATCCATCAACGTCGGCCTTCGACCCGGTTCCGGACCTGGGCGCTTCCACCATACGGGATATTGAAAAAATCAGGCCCACGATCACTGAAACCTATGAACTCGGTTACAAGGGGATCTTCGGGAATCGCTTCGCCCTGGCGGCTGACGTGTATCGTACCCGCACCCACGACTTCGTGGCGCCGCTGCGCGTGGAAACGCCGAATGTCTTCCTGGATCCCGACGCGCTATCGGCCTCGCTTTCCGCCGCTGTCGCACAGGCCCTGCAGGACCCGTCCGCGGCGCTTCTGGCCGTCGCGCTCGGCGTCCTCGATATGCCGGAACAGGGCGGCAACGGTAACAACACGCCCGTTGATGAAATCACCCGCCTCTTCGTGGCCGGCACAAATGACAACGGCGCCGCCTTTATCCCCTTCGGCACCGTTTCACCGCTTCAGGCTTCCGATCCCCACGCGGTCATGTTGGCCTATCGTAACTTCGGCGACGTGGATTTCTACGGCTTCGACGTCAGCTTTGCCTACTACGCCGACGACGTCTGGACCTTCTCGGGCAGTTACTCCCACGTCAACAAAGACCTCTTCAAGAATCTGGGCGGCATTGCGGATATCGCACTCAACGCGCCTCGAAACAAATTCACTCTGGGCGCAACGACCAATATGCAGGATCGCGGGGTCCGGGTTGGCTTCCGTCTCCGCGGACGCAGCGGATTTCCCATGAACTCCGGTGTTTACATTGGCGACGTCAAGTCCTCCCTTGTCTTCGACACAAACGTCAGGTACGAACTGCCGTCCCTGATTACGGATGGAACGGTCGCGCTCGTCGTGAACGCTTCCAACATGTTCAACCAGAAACACCGCGAATTCGTCGGCGCCCCGGAGATCGGCCGCCTCGTGTCGGTTGGACTGACAGCGGATTTCTAGGCGAAAAGCTGTCAGCAGTTCGCGATCTGCCGTCAGCTTGAACCGGCAAGCGATATTGCCGGGCGAGATCAACAGAGATATGGTTGTTTTCTATGCAAGGGCGACCGGCCGGTCGCCCTTGCGCATAAAAGGGGGATCCTTCGCTCTTGAACAGGATTGACAAGAAAACCATCGCATCCTGGGCGATGTACGACTTTGCCAACTCCGCCTTCACCACCCTCGTGGTCACGTTCATCTATTCCACGTACTTTGTGAAATCCCTCGCGCCAGACGAAATCGTCGGCACCACGCTCTGGTCCAGGGGCGTCACCTTTTCTGCCATCGCGGTGGCGCTGGTCTCGCCGTTGGCCGGCGCCGTGGCGGACAGGGGCGGTTACCGCAAGGGTTTTCTCCTCCTCTCCACGATGATTGCGGTCGTTGCCACCACCGGCCTTTACACGGCATTGCCGGGCCAGGTTTTGAAGGCGCTGCTCTGGTTCGCCGTGGCGAATTTCGCGTTTGAAATGGGCAACGTCTTCTACAATGCCTTTCTTCCGGACATCGCGCCCAGGGAATACATCGGTCGCATATCCGGTTACGGCTGGGGCTTGGGCTATATTGGCGGTCTCCTGGCAATGGCCATTGCGATGGTCGGCTTTGTGAGTCCGGAAACGCCCTGGTTCGGTTTCACGAAAGAGGCGGGCGCGAATATCCGCGCGACCAACCTGCTGGTTGCCGCCTGGTTCGCGGTCTTCAGCATCCCGATATTCCTCTGGGTCAGGCAAAAGAAAACCCGCGCCTCACAGATGCGCGGAGTCCTGTCGTTCTCGTATCGCCAGCTCGTCCGGACGTTTCGGGAAGCCGGTCAGTACAGGGAAATCCTCAAGCTGCTGATCGCCCGCCTGTTTTACAACGACGGACTCATCACAATCTTCTCCTTCGGCGGAATCTACGCGGCGGGGACGTTCGGATTCAGTTTTACCGAAATCATGGTCTTCGGAATCGTCCTGAACGTCGCGGCCGGAATCGGCGCCTTCGCGATGGGTTTCCTGGACGATCTACTGGGCGGCAAACGCACCATTCAGGTGAGCCTCGTGTTTCTCATCCTGGCGACGCTGATGGCGGTCTTCACCCACAGCAAGACCGTCTTCTGGATTTCCGGCATCATGGCCGGTTTCTTCGCGGGTCCCAACCAATCGGCCAGCCGTTCGCTCCTCGGACGGTTTGTGCCGCCTGAGAAGGAGAACGAGTTCTTCGGGCTATTCGCCTTTTCGGGCAAGGCCACGGCTTTTCTGGGACCTCTCGTCCTCGGCGAACTCACCCGCGCCTTCCAGTCCCAGCGCGTCGGCATATCGATCGTGGCTGTCTTGTTCGTAACCGGAGGCGTGATTCTGAAGTGGGTGGACGAAAGAGAGGGCATCCGCGCCGGCGGCCGGAATTCGCTCAACCCGGCAGCACCGCCCACGCGGTCACGTGGGGAGGGAGCATGAACGCGCGTTTGGTCGACACCACCTCGTTTCGGAGCCTGTCTGCCAGCGTATCCAGATCCACCTCTTCTGCCGTTGCCAACCCGAATTCTTCGATGAGCGGTACCATGCTGCGAAATGCTTCCACCACGAACCGGTACCCCGTCCAGTACTCCGGCCCGCCAACCGGCGCCGCGAGATCCATTTCCGGCTCGGGCAGTCCCGCGTCTACAAACGCGCCGTACAGGTTGATCCCCATTTCGGTGTGGGCACCGGATCGTTCGAAAACAGAGATGGCCCATTCGATCAGATCATTCGCGACGGGCGTATCGGGTTGCTTGCGATAGTAGCTGAAATCTGCCTCCTGGAACGCCACGATTCCGCCCGGTCGCAGCCGGGTTGACAACTCCCTGAGGGCTTCCGAAGGATCGCCCATATACATCAGCACGAGCCTGCCCATCAGCACGTCGAAGTCGCTTCCCACGTCCAGCGTCCGGGCGTCGCCCACCTTGAATTCCACGTTTGAAAAGCCTGCCGCTCGCGCCCGGTCCTGAGCGGTGTCGATGATGGCCGGATTGACGTCCACGCCCACGACGGCCCCATCGGGACCTACCAGTTCAGCCGCCGTGAGAGAGACGTCGCCGGGACCGGAGCCGATATCGAGTACCCGCATGCCGCTTACGACACCCGCTTCAATCAGAAAACGACGGGTGATCGCATCGTACAGCTGCGACTGGTGTATCAAACGCTCCTCTTCCCCCTTGCTGCGCCCCATCGTATATCTTGCGTCGCTTGTACGCTCGCTCATCTGGTCCCTCCAAGAATGGGCTCATATGTTCTTCCTGCGGGATATACAGGAATCTCAAACTTGCCCTCTGGTAGTTCGACGTATTCAACTTTCAGCGTCTGCTTGATGCGTTTCTTCAACTCCTTCAAATCGGGCCGGCCATCCGGCAAATCCTTGATCATCTCTCCATCAGGATAAATCGTCGCGGTGGTTGTCATTGCCATGAACCCCTTCTTCGACGTCCCGCGGACAATCTGGAGACCGTCGGCTGAAATTGCGATCCGGGAGTGTACGATTCGTCCATCGCCGATAATCCGGAAGATCAACCCCAGCAGTCCGGACGTCGGACGTCCGCTGAGCCCCCTGATGTTATCGCATACGTACCAGTCTCCAAGATCCAGCAGCCGGTACGAAATCATTCGACGAATGGTAATCTTGAGAGTGGGGGTTGACAGCGTATCCCGATATGAGTAATCATCCGCCTTGTCCTCCCTTTCTTCCCACCAGATACGGACATTCAACGCCAATCGCGGCGCCGGCCCTTCGATCACGCTTCGAATCACTCGATCCATTCTGTATTCCACGTCCATGTGCTGCTCGTATTCGTAGGCCAGCCTCGCGTAGAGGGGCATTTCGTCTTCCGTGCGTCCGGTCGCCTCCATAAACGCCCGAAACCAGTGTTTCGAATCGATAAAGAGCGGCGCACCCCGCGGGTCACGCTCCCACGCCCGGTGCGCGAGATGGAAAATCACTTCCCATTGAAAACGTGCGCCGTTCGTCGTCGCCGTCGGGTCGTAATCGCCAGACTGCCGCATCGCATCCAGTATTTCCTGCCGGCTGACCGCCTGGTACACCTGACGGGAGGCGCCCGCCTCCTCGCACCTGGTCTGATCGGGCGAAAACAGACAGACGAGGACGGTTGCCAGATTCAGTCCCCGAATATAACGGCGTTTTGTCATATCGGAAATCTTCAGGCCTTACCGGCCGCATGGAGACTCGTTCCGGCCATCGAAGCACGTCTTCGATGGAAACGCAGGCAACCCGTCACGAGTTGACCGATGATCGCCTTATCCGGAGCCTTTACCGCTGCTAAATTTCAATATAAAGGGCGTCTGAAAAGTTGTCAAGGTGCGGCGCCCTTTACGGCCGCTGACCTTACCAGGGTGACTGCCAGATTCCGGCCTCCAGTAAAGGCATTGACAAGACGGCTTCGAAGATGCAATTTGCCGACGTACATTTCCTCCGGATTACGCGAAAACCGCACGCGCTGCAAGCCATTCCGTGGACTGTTTTTTCCGCATCCTGCGGTCAGACCGGATGCTTCTGCAATACTGCGATCACTCGCCGGATGCCCGACCTCGTCGGGTGATTTGAAGGGAAGGGAACGATGGACCTTGTGAGATATCCTGACAGCCGCATCGAAGTGCTGGACGAACGCTTTGCAAAGTACAAACTCGGGACCGCAGCGATCGAAATGCTCTGGACGGGCGGCCGGTGGCTGGAAGGCCCGGTGTGGTTTGGAGACGGTCGCTATCTGCTGTTCAGCGATATTCCCAACAACCGCATCCTCAAGTGGGAAGAAGAGACGGGGGACGTCTCGGTCTTCCGCAAGCCATCGAACAACACAAACGGGAATACACGCGATCGTGAGGGCCGTCTGTTGTCGTGCGAACACGATGCGCGGCGCCTCACAAGGACGGAATACGACGGTTCGATCACGGTTCTGATGGATAGGTACGATGGAAAGCCGTTGAATGCGCCGAACGACGTTGTGGTCAGATCCGACGGGTCAATCTGGTTTACGGACCCCGGTTACGGCATTCTGATGAACTATGAAGGACACCGGGCGGAATTCGAGAATCATACCAACGTGTACCGCCTCGATCCGGACACCGGTGAAGCGACGGTTGTCGTGGGAGACTTCCGGCGGCCAAACGGCATCTGCTTCAGCCCGGATGAGTCGCTGCTCTACATTGTCGATACCGGGCGGTCGGACGGCCCCCAGTATCCCGCCCACATCCGGGTTTTCGACGTGGATGGCGACCGCCTTTCAAATGGTCGCGTATTCACCGACATGGACCCCGCGTCGGCGGACGGCATCCGCACCGATGTGGACGGCAACCTGTGGGCGGGGGCATGCTGGGCCGGGGACGGGTACGACGGCGTGCACTGCTTCGCACCGGACGGCACCCTCATCGGCAAGATCCACCTGCCCGCCCCCTGCGCAAACCTCTGCTTCGGCGGCGCCAAAAAGAACCGGCTGTTCATGACCTGCTCCCAGTCGCTGTTCTCCGTCTACGTGGAGACAGTCGGGGCGCAGGTGCCTTGATCACGGTAAAGACGCAGTTGGGAAATCAGGGAGGGGCATTCAGCACGCCCGCATCACTCCCCCCTTGCGGGGGAGTCGCAGAAGGCGAGCCGGTACCCTATTTCTGTAGAAGGGCCGATGGCGCTGCCCTGATCCCACCTGCGGTGCTTATGTTTAGCCTGTGGAAGCAAGCTTGTGGAAATGCCGAAGGGACCGGCGACGGCTGATGCGGTGGGGGGATTTCAAGTTCTTCCGTGTATAGACAGCGCGAATCAACATGCACGCATTTTGCGTAGAGATTTTGCTGTAAAAGCCCAACGCAAAATACGAAAGAGCCGTCCATATTGCTGATGGACGGCTCTTTCGTTTGGCAAATTCAGGACAGGAAACGAACTCAAATGTCAGCCTTGCGTGGGGCTACTCCACATCTATGGAGGGGCTTCGATAGGGGGAACGTCAGAGACAGGTGGCGCGCTGCGGCCGGTAATTGCGGAAATCAACTCTTCCCCTTTCGGCGTCGGACAAGCGAATATATCATGTTTGATCACCATAAGACCCACATCAGCCATGTTTTCACAAGCCTTTTGTATTTGACCTAAGGTGTGCCCTTTCTTTTCATCTGTCAGAGCCGAATACAGCGATGGGTATGCCAGCCCGTCGCCGGCAATGCGCGTCGAATTGAACTGGGGATACGTCTCAAGAATATCGCGGTAGATGTCCGGCAGGTTCTTGACGTATTGATCGTCTATCGGCATCGAAAACCTCCTCGCTCGACTTTGCTTGGCTCGGCCGTGCCTGCGCGCAATTCTATCTGGCATGCAGCGGCAAATCTCGCCGTCGTCCCTATCGAAACTTCGCAGCCACTGCTTCCGGAATGTACACCTGCTCGACCAGTGCGGGCAAGAGTTCCAACACGTCGTCCTGGTGCAGGTGCTGGAGAAGAGACGAATTACAGATGACGTCGGGCACCGGCTAGCTCCTGCTGGATGTCTTCCTCGGTCAGATGGAAGGCATCAACACCGTAGTCATCTAACTTCATCAGGAACAATGGCTTGGGAATACCGGCCAGCTTGGCGGCCGCACCCGACGACAAACGTCCCAACTCGTAGAGCTTGACTGCGACGAGGATCTTGGCCTCTTCGCTGAACTGTCCGGGTGAATATTCCAGGGCGAACAAGACCTCATCGCCGTATTCGATGGTCAACGTTCTCTTCATCGTCTATTGTCTCTATGGATGCCTTGCGTAGTAGACATCTGTTCAAAGTTTGTTTGCGTACCGGAACAAAGTAGAGGACGAAGAGGTGAAATCCGGTTACAGATCCTCTCTCTGGATCTTGGGTCACGGGTCTTGCAGTTCCGTCTTCGATCTGACCGGGGTTTCGGTCCGTCACCTCAGACAACATCGAACCCTCATCGACTCCGATCCAAGTACTTCCGCCCGCCTGGAACTCTTTGCCGTGAGGTCAATGGCGCCCGCTTAACGTCTTCCGGGAACTCATCGCCCGTTTTCGACGACGGTTTGGCTATCGGGCGTCCGGCATTGCGCTTCGACCTGGTCCGCTTTGTCGTCATGGCGTTCCCTCGTTATGGTTAACGTCGATTCGTGAGAGATCTGACATCATTCTCTTTTGGGCAATGCGGGCACCCACAAGGGATGCCCCTACAAACCCGGTATTTGCAAAGAAATGGCTGAGTGTTTTCGCGTAAAACGGACACATTTCCAATGTCTGTCACATCCCTGTTAATATACGCCGGTTTTTCCCGAAAAACGACCGGCGAGTTCGCCTGAGCGAGGCATAATAGGGAAAAGGTCCTGGAGATCGCTGCTGCATCCTCCAGGACCTCGGAAGCCTGTAGTGGCCCCGCGGCGAAAACCCCATCGCAGTAAATATAACGGATGGATTTGTTGCGCGCGGGTCGTCTATGGAAAGGCGTTAAATTCCCCCACCGCATCAGCCGTCGCCGGCCCTTCGACAAGCTCAGGGAACGGCTCGGCTTCTGCGACTCCCCCTCAAGGGGGGAGTGATGCGGATGTCCTACCCGGCTGTTGGGACGAAGTCGAAGAATCTCGCGACCATTTAGCCTGAATAATTCATGAATTGTGTAAAATTGAGTGCAGATGGTCGTAGAGCGTGTTTTCGGCAAGGGCCATGGTGATGGTTGAGTCGGTATTGGGATTTTAAGGTTGTCGGGATGGGTTTCAAGGGAGACTGTGGTTGATTGTGGTCACAGTGATGCCTTGGTGTTGCTTGGGATCTGGAATGTGTGGGCTGTTGCGGTGTGTGATCATCACGCGGTATCGAGATTGTGGATGATGGTGCGTACCAAGTCCTTCTCTGGATACGATGTCGGGAAGTGGAATCTGATCATCGTCGTGTGTTCTCGAACGCGGGCACCGATTTTCAGGATGCGCAGTTGGATCGTATCGAAGTTGGCTTTGACCCAGGTGGTACCTTTCATTCCCGATTCTTTGAGGGCGTGCAGGAGCACGTAGGCAGCGCTGTGCAAGAAGAGCCGGAACTGGTTGGCTGAAAAGCGGTGGCATGAGGTTCTGTCGGAACGCAGATAGGTCTTGTGGTTTTTGATGAAGCCTTCGGTGCGACCACGCGCGCAGTAGACCTTCTCGTAGAGGAACTTGGGGGTTCGGTTGCGGATATTGGTGACGACAAAGCGAGGGTTGGCTTTGTCGTGGGTCATTTCCGCCTTGTAGACGATCCGCAGCGGCTGCTTCCAGGACTTGGCCTGATAATCGAAAGTCGTGAAGAGACGCACGGGTGCTTTACCCGCCTGGTTCTGTGCAGCGACTTCGTCCATCAGGGGTTGGCCGAGGGCTTTGAGCTTGTTGTTAACCATCTGTCCCAGAAGGAAATCGATGCGATATTCCTTACATAGGTCGTGCACCTCCGGGGCGGAGAAGTGCCCGTCGCCACGTAGGAGAATGCGAACCTTTGGCCACGCTGCCAAGATCCGATCCAGCACGCGTCTTAAGGTCGCCGCCATCGTGCGTCCGTCCATTCTGCGCCCCGGTCGCAACAGTGCCGTGATGAGTTTGCCCGATTGCCCTTCATACAGGTGCAGCGGCATGTAGCAATACGTATCAAAATATCCGTGAAACAACGACAGTTGCTGACCCCCGTGCGTCGGGTCATCCGTGTCGTCGATGTCCAACACGATTTTCTTTGGTGGCTTTCCATACGAGGCGATGAACGCCGCTACCAATGCATCGCCGACACGGTAGAGGCTCGTGCGGCTCACGCTGTTCTCCAGACGCGACAACGTCGGCTGCGAAGCCAGGTCCTGCCCCGTAATCGGCAGCCGCTCGCACGCGGCCTTCAGTGCAGGGTCGCAGCGAAGGGTGTTGCTGTCGTTGGCATCCTCGTAGCCACAGGCGATCTGGAACACCCGTTGTCTGATCAGGTCCCGATAGGTATGCGCGATATAACTCTGGTGACGCCCATCACAAAGCGCACCGACGATCCGATCTACGATGCCCATGCGCGATTCCAACTTCCGCAAAAGCATCACTCCGCCGTCGCTGCTGGTCACGCCACCGTCGAAGTCCGCTTCGACCTTCTTGCCCTTTATGCTTGCAAACTTCATCACCGTCTGATTATCTTGTTCCACGGTAGTTTCCTTTCTTTAGGTTGTTCTTTTCGGTCACCCCTAAATATAGGGATAAACAACCTCTTGTACAAGGAAACTACCTCTTTTTATGAATAATCCGGGTTAGTCGGAAGTGTGGCATGAGCCTTGACTTACGAAATCCGGAGGACGCGACGCCAACACTGAAGTCGTAGAAACGGCCTCTCAAAACGTGGTCATTGAGCTTACTGACTTTTCGGCGTCAGGTAAGCGGTATTCGGGCGATTGGCCCGGCGTAGTCAGTCGTAAAGAATGCCTGCTCCCTTTCTCGCCCGTATGTCATGTACGGGCATTATCTTTCCTGACAGCCGATCATTGCGCGTGTCCTTTTGTACAAAGACAAAAAAAGGCCGATCGATACTCAGATCCGGCCCGTTTTCGTGGACGTCTGCAACAATGTACGGTGTATGCAGCGGTTGGCGCATGCCTTTCGCACAAAAGTCCGTGTGGATTGTAACTTCGTTTATTTACAGCAAAGAATGACCGGCCGATTAGCGCCGGCGCCTGGGCCGGTTACCGCCGCCCCTGCGCTTGCCGCCCGCGTCGTCGGGCGGGGGCAGCCGGTGCAGCCACACGATGCGCCCGCGATTCAAATCGTAAGGCGAGGTCTCGATGGTCACGCGGTCACCCACCAAGACCCGGATATTGAAACGCCGCATCTTGCCCGACGTATATCCCAGAATCTGATGTCCACCCTCCACTTCCACCATGTACTGCCCGTCCGGAAGCGTATCCGTGACGGTTCCTTCAAGCGAAACCTTTTCCTCTTTCGCCATGCCACCTCCAGCTTTGGATAAGGAAATCTACTTCAGGTCAGGCTTTCAATGTATGTGAATGCATAGCCGGTGTCAAGCGGCATCTTCGACGTAATCGACCACCATCCGCAGCGCCTGTTCGGCAATCCGCGCGCGAATCGCATTTCGGTCCCCACCGAAAGCAAAGCGTTCACATCGGACACCGCCAGGCGTCCACAGCGCGATATACGCCGTTCCCAACGGCTTCGGCGATCGTCCGCGAACGGGCCCCGCGATGCCCGTTTCAGCCAGCCCCAGCGTTGAATCGCTTGTCCTGCCCACGGCTTCCGCCATCGCTGAGGCCACTTCTTCACTCACCGCGCCGCAGCGCTTCAGCAAAGATTGGGATATCCCCAGCCCCTGGGTCTTGGCCCTGGCACTGTAAGGCACGAGTCCGCGCTCGAAAAAGGCCGAACTGCCCGGCACACTCACAATGCGGGAGCTGATCAGCCCGCCCGTCGTGGTCTCCGAGACCGAGAGGGTCCATCCCCGATCGGTCATCAACCCGCACAGCCGCACTTCAAGAGATTCACACAAGGAAACCGGACCCCCCGTGTCACAACTCAATTATACCGGCGCGTGGATGTATACAGCGACCGGAATCACACGTTTTCGCGTCATTGCACGCTTTGAAGCTGTATTAAAATTACCGGTGAGTTCCCGAGCGCGAGCGAAAAAGTGGCGGTCAAGGCGGGAAAATCCGCCCATATTTGTCTATACGGGCGGATTTGACCAACGTCGACCGGCGCTTTTGCAGCCGCGCGAAGACCGCTGGGAATTTTAATACAGCTTCTAATACGGCCTTCGCCCGAACGGGTCCGCCGCCCGCAATTCCGCCTCATCGGCGGGCGTATAGGGCGAATCAACCAGCGCGCCGTCTTTCACCGCGGAATCGCCCCGCACGCGGAGAAGATCGATCAACCGGTTTCTCCAGACGGCAACACGGGCCTCGTCCCCGGCCAGGTTATTGACTTCGTTCGGATCGACCTGAAGGTCGAACAGATACTCCCTGCCGCCGAGGCGGAACCACATGTACTTGTACCGGCCGTCCGTCAGGCAATGGTGGCGGCGCTGTTCCGCACCGATTTCACCGTGAAAGATCCTGCCACCGACCGGATCGCCGCCGTTCAGCGCCGGCAGCAGCGACACCCCGTCCGCATGATCCGGAATACGGCCGCCCGCCGCCGAGACGAACGTGGGCAGTATGTCGACGAGCGATACCGGCTTTTCGAATTTCCGGGAGGGTTTGGTCCCCTCCCAATTTCGCGGCGGCCGTAATATCAGCGGCACGCGACCGGATCCTTCAAAGAAGTGGGACTTGAAGAAGAGCCCGAAATCCCCCATCATATCCCCGTGGTCCGAGGTAAAGACCACCAGCGTATCGTCCCACAAGCCCTTCCAGCGCAGCGCGGCGAAAAAGCGCCCGATCTGATGGTCGATATGCGTAATCTGCCCCAGGTAGTGCCCCCGTGCGCGGGCGATCCTCGCGGGCGACATGCGGTCCCAGTCGTAACGCGGCGGCGCCTCCCGCAGTTCCGGGGGGAGGAATTCTTCGTCGGGCGCGGGGATGGGCGGCGGCACGTCTTCCGGATCGTACCAGGTGTCATACGGCGCTGGAGGATCGTATTGCGAATGCGGCCGGCTGAAAGACATCCACAGAAAAAACGGACAGGTGGGATCCCGCCTGTCCAGAAATTCGATACACTCGTTTGCCGTCCACGTGTTCACGTGGTGGGTCTCGGGAACCACCGACCTCCGGGAAAACACATCGTTGTTGCCAATGCTCGTTGCCCGCTCAAGACCCGCGTAGGGCGTTTTTTCCAGCCACCGATGATAATCGTCGCCCTCCCGGTACCTGCCCGACTCGTTGATGATCGTGTTGTCGAACCCCAGCCGCGCCCGCTGGGGGCTGAAATGCGCCTTGCCGATCAGCTGTGTCTGATACCCGAGTCCGCCCAGAATTGCGGGAAGGGTGCCGGTTGCGCCGGGCGACCGGCTCGAATTGGTGAAATACCCTGTATTGAAGGGAGACCTTCCGGTCATCATCACCATGCGCGCGGGCACGCACACCGGACAAGGCGAATACGCCCTGGGAAAATACACGCCCTCATTGGCAAGCTGGTCCAGATGGGGCGTTTCCAGAATCGGGTGACCGTCGATGCCGGTGCAGTCGCCACGCTGCTGGTCGGTGGTGATGAAGACGATATGGGGAGGCTCGATGGAATCGGCCATCGGAAAACTCCCTTCCTTCCGCGTCGGCTGTTTTCGCTTACCGGCTATCCGACCTCCACGATCGGCGGATGCGCAAAGTCGTGATAGCGCTCCGTGATCCCACCTTCGGACGCGTCTCCCTTGTGCACGTAGAACCTGTAGCTGCCTGACAGGGACTCGCCGGGCGCCAGCACGTGATTCCCGCGCCGATTCGGGTCGGCGTAAAAATGCGAGTGGCCGAAGGGATTGGCCGTCATCAGGCCGTAGTTGCGCACGTGCCAGTAGGTGGGATGCCTGAAGCTGTCGGGATGATCCATGATGGCCACGCCCACGCGATTGCCATTCACGGGGCCGGTATAGTGACACCAGGCCGCCCGTTTGCCCCAGGTCTCGTCCTCATTGACGCCCCCGATCGCGTTTTCGATCACTCCGCCCTCGCCGGACCGCACTTCCATGGATTCGGCGACGCGTATCGACGCCAGGCCGCCTTCCTTCGTGTCGCCGAAGAGAACGTCGATTTTCGGGGCGGTCAGCGTGACGTGCAAATCGAAGATCCTGACGTCCGATCCGGTACGGTAGAATGTCCAGGCCGCCCGCTCCTCGCAGATCACGTTCGATCCATGCTCTCCGCGCCAGGCGTCCGCGCCCTCCCAGTTGCTTATGGATACGATCCGGCCGAAGACCGGTCCGCTCTCGAGGTCGTCGAAACGCTGATGCCGCGTCCACGCGTGGCCCTCGCCTTCGCCCCAGTTGTTCCAACCGTTCACGTGGCCGTGCGATATCCAGACGGACCGGTGGTGATGATGGTCTCCTTCTCCCTCGTCGATCAACGGTCGCGTGATTCCATCGCCGTACGGCCCGATCAGCGGATACAGGTGCGGACGCACAAGATCCTTTCCGAAGCAATAGCTCGTAAAGCAGGCGCCGTCGATCCGTACCTCGATTCGGTCTTGCGCCTCCGACAATACCACTCCGCCGCGGGACCCCGTGTGCTCCCCGAATTCCAACCCGTAGTCCGCCGTCTCATCCGCCGGCAGATCGTCCACAATCCAGCTTACGCGAACGCCGTCGTCCTCGCTATGTACCTGGCAGGGCGTGGGGCCGCGCGGACCAACCAGACCGACGTCCCCGGTCCCGAGTCGATCCAGGAGATCGACGTTTCTTTGTATCGCGCCCGATCTCCCGACGAATACGGAGACCGGACAGTTGACTCGCCGGTGGGGCCCGGCGTGAACCTTGAATTTTAGATCCGCCACTTTAGCCCTCCCTAGAGAAGGAAGAAGGAAAAAGGAAGAAGGAAGAGCACGTAGTCTGCTCCCGCCTTACTCAATTAAAACCAGAAAGTTACTGTCCATGATTCATCATATCCTTGCGACGATGTAGTGGATCTTCCAGGAAGATGAAAGGCGATCTGAAGTCACAGCCCGGCGATTTTCAGATTTGGAGAATTCGAACTTCTCCCGTCTCCCGTCTTACCTCTCCCTGCCTTTAATAATCAATCGCCCATCGATGTCAAGCGGATTCGCTTGACGGAGCGCGGCCGAACCGCTATCTTTGTCTCTATAAAACGCAGGGGTGCTCGCCCGCCGAGCTGAGAACATACCCTTTGAACCTGATCCGGATTATGCCGGCGCAGGGAGTCGAGGAAACGCACCCCAGCCGCTTTTCGACAAGATCGAGGGCGGCGGCTTTTTTAGAAGCCGTTTTTAAATTACCGGTGAGTTCCCAAGCACGAGCGAAAAAGTGGCGGTCAAGGCGGGAAAATCCGCCCATATACGAATGTATCGTGGCTGCGCGCCCCTCGCCACTCTTGGGTGGGTTTGACAAACGTCGACCGTCGCTTTTGCCGCCGTACGAAGACCGCTGGGGATTTTAAGACAGCTTCTCAGGATGATTACAGTTGTCATCTGACCGGATCATTATCGTCGGCGCCGGCGTTATCGGACTCGGCATCGGCTGGCGACTTGCCAGGGCGGGGCGGGACGTCCTGATCTTCGACCGGGACCGTGCGGGCCGGGCCGCCAGCCGGGCTTCCGCCGGGATGCTCACGCCCCTTGCCGAGGTGCGCCACGAAGAGGAAGCGCTCCTGCGGTTCGGCCTGACGGGCCTGGAGAGATTCCCGGGATTTGTCGCGGAACTCGAGTCGGAAAGCGGATTGTCCGTGGGTTACCGCCCGGACGGCGTCCTTCTGGTGGGGGTCACCCGAGACGATATCGAGTACCTCCGTTTCCGCTACGACTACCAGCGCGACCTCGGTCTGCCCGTGCAGTGGATGAGCGGCGATCTGGCACGTGCGCGGGAGCCTCAGCTCTCGCCCCAGGTCGGCGCCGCCGTCTGGTGTCCGGGAGACCACCAGGTGGACAATCGACTGATGATGAAAGCCCTGCGGGGGGCCTTCCTCAAGGCCGGCGGATCCCTCATGGAATCCACACCGGTCGAAACCATCGACGTCGCTCAGGACAGGGTCCGCGGTGTTGTTGCGGGCGACAGAGCGTACAAGGCGGCCACGGTCATCCTCGCAGCGGGATGCTGGTCGCGTCTCATACCGGGTGTGCCCGGACCCGCCAGACCGCCCGTCCGCCCGGTCCGCGGCCAGATCCTCCGCCTGCAAATGACAGAAAACTGCACCCTGAAAACCATCGTATGGTACAACCGGGCCGCGTCATCGGCGGTCGCATACCTGTGTCCAAAGGACGGAGGACATCTGGTGCTTGGGGCGACTTCGGAAGAAATGGGTTTCGACGACAGCCTGACGGCGGGCGGTATCTTCGAGCTCCTGCGCGCCGCGTGGGAGGTGGTTCCTGGAGTCTATGACCTGCCTATCATCGAAACCGCCGCCGGTCTTCGCCCCGGAAGCAGGGACGATGCGCCTATCCTCGGCAAAACCCCCGTTCATGGCCTCATTATGGCCACCGGCCACTACCGCAAGGGGATTCTGCTCGCGCCCATCACCTCGTATTCCATCGCGGAACTGGTGCTGACCGGCAACACGCCCGAAGACATCCGGCCCTTCGGCATCGGCCGCTTCGCCGCCTGATTTGGGACGCCATGCAGATCACTTTGAACGGAGAAGAAAAAAACGTCGGGAGCGGTATCACAATCCGGGACCTGCTGATCGACCTTGCGCACGATCCGGACCGAAGGGGCATCGCGGTTGCGGTCAATGCGGAAATCGTCGTCAGGGCGAATTGGTCTTCAACGCGGCTCGGCAGCGGGGACAGGGTGGACATTATCGCCGCGGTCCAGGGCGGATAGGATCCGGGACGGCTTGCCGTGTTTGCCAAACGTTGCTGCAAGAGGGACTTATGTCTGATGCTCTGACCATAGCCGGCACGATGTACGGTTCCCGGCTCATCATCGGGACCGCGCGGTATCCCAATATGCAGGTCATGCTGGACGCAATCCGGGCAAGCGGCGCGGAAATCGTTACCGTGGGCATCCGTCGGATCAACCTGGAGGACCCTTCCGGGGAGAGCCTGATCGATCTGATCGACCGCGAAAAATACGAACTGTTGCCGAACACTGCCGGATGTTTTACCGCGCGTGACGCCGTGCTTACGGCCAGGCTCGCGCGCGAAGCCCTGGGAACCAACCTGATCAAACTGGAAGTGATCGGAGACGAGGACACCCTCTTCCCCGACGTCGCAGGACTGCTGGAAGCGACGGACGAACTGATCCGGGACGGCTTTACGGTATTGCCCTATTGCAACGACGACCCCGTTACCTGCAAGAAACTGGAAGACGCCGGCTGCGCCGCCGTGATGCCGCTCGGCGCGCCCATCGGCTCGGGAATGGGCATTCGCAACCCCTACAATCTCCGCATCATCCTCGACACGGTGGACGTCCCGGTGATCGTGGACGCGGGGGTGGGAACCGCGTCCGACGCCGCGGTGGCGATGGAACTGGGATGCCACGGCGTGATGCTGAATACGGCCGTTTCGGGCGCGCGCCATCCCGTACTTATGGCCGAAGCCATGGGTCAGGCCGTTCGCGCGGGCCGGCTCGCGTACGAGGCGGGGCGCATCCCGAAAAAGCTGTATGCCACGGCCTCCACGCCCATGGAGGGCGCGGTTACCCATGAATGAGCCAGAGGATGTACAGAGCCTGCCCCCCCTCTATCTGATAGCGGATCGGACGTCGTGTGCGCCCCGCAGCCTGGAAGACGTCCTCGAGGAGGCGCTGGAAGCGGGGGTACGGCTCATCCAGTTGCGCGAAAAACATCTCGAAATGGGAGAGCTCCGTCATCTTGCGGCTCGCCTCCAGCGGCGGGCTTCAAACTACGAAGCGCGTCTGCTCATCAATACGCACGCCGGGCTCGCACGGGAGATCGGCGCCGCGGGCGTCCACCTTCCCACGTCGGGGCCGGCGCCGTGTATCATCAGGCGACAATACGGTAGTCGGATACTCATCGGACGGTCAACCCACAACAGAAAGGAATGTGGAGAGGCCGAAGGCGCGGATTTCGTCACGTTCAGCCCCATCTACAGTCCGAACTCCAAACCCGGATACGGTCCCGGCGCGGGACCCCGGGCCCTTCGCCGCGTCACGGAATACTCATCCTCCCCTGTCTACGCGCTGGGCGGCATCACGCCCGCGCGGGTTGCGGCCTGCAAGCGTAGCGGCGCCGCGGGCATTGCCGTCATGTCGGGCATTCTCACGGCCAGGCACGTGGGGTCCGTCGTAAAGGCCTATCTCGAGGCCTGGGCGTCCGCATCCGGCCCCCGTCATCCGCAGTTGTCATGAAACAGGCCCTCACCATTGGCGGGTCCGACTCCGGCGGCGGCGCAGGCATCCAGGCCGACCTCAAGGCCTTTCACGCCAACGGCGTCTACGGCCTCTCGGTTGTCACTGCGGTGACCGCGCAGAACACGATGGAGGTCAGAAAATCGTTCGAACTGCCCGCGGGCCTCATCGAATCGCAGATCGACGCGGTTTTCGATGACTTCGACGTCGCGGCGGTGAAAACCGGAATGCTGTCTTCGAGGCGGATTGTCGACGTTGTCGTGGAGGGGCTCGCCGAACACGACGCTCCAAACCTCGTCGTCGATCCGGTGATGGTCTCCACCAGCGGCTTCGAACTGCTTGAAGCTGACGCCGTTGCACGTGTCAAGGAGCGTCTGCTGCCCCTGGCCGCGCTCGTCACGCCCAATCTGCGCGAGGCTCAGGAGCTGTCAGGAGTGCCGGTGGACAATCTGG
Organism: Candidatus Latescibacterota bacterium; assembly: GCA_965116875.1. Taxonomy (GTDB): domain Bacteria; phylum Latescibacterota; class UBA2968; order UBA2968; genus JAAXHE01. The sequence continues at coordinate 3,349,261 of OZ220733.1, read as the reverse complement.
ATAGCGCGAAGGAAGCGGCGCGCATCATCTTCGAATCGGGCTGCCCGGCCGTGCTGGTTACGGGCGGTCATCTTTCCGATTCCAACGATGCCGTTGATGTGCTGTACGACGCATCCGGCGGAACGGTTTTTTCCGGCGCGCGGCTTCCGGGCGGGAGCCCACACGGCACGGGTTGTACCCTGTCGGCCGCAATCGCGGCGAACCTCGCCAGGGGCCAGTGCCTCGCATCCGCGGTCGAAAACGCGAAGACGTACGTCACCGAAGCCATTCGCCACGGCCTCTCCGTCGGCCGCGGACCCGGTCCGGCCAATCACTTCTTCTTTCTCGACCGCGAACCATGAAGAAAATCGGCGCCCTCCACGTTCTCACGGACTCCATTCTGCAGTCTCGCCACACCCATGCCGAACTGGCGCGGATGGCCGTCGCGGGCGGCGCAGACACCGTACAGTACCGTCAGAAAAGCGGATTTACGCGCAATATGATCGAGACCGCCCGGGCTATGCGGAAAATCTGCGCCCGGTCGGGCGTCCCCCTCATCGTCAACGACAGAGTCGACGTGGCACTCGCCGCCGACGCCGACGGCGTACACCTCGGCCAGGACGACTTTCCGGTTGCGATGGCCAGAGATCTTCTGGGCGCCGGGCGGATCATCGGCGTGTCCGCCGGGAATCCGGATGAAGCGCGACAGGGCATCCTGGACGGCGCGGACTACGTGGGTTTCGGACCTGTCTTTCCAACCGGCTCGAAGAGCGACGCGGGCGAAGCGCAGGGACTCGAAAAGCTGGCCGATTTCACCCGCGCCGCCCGGGCGCCGGTCATTGCAATCGGCGGCATCGGCGCGGGTACCGCGGCAGACGTGGCGCGGTCGGGCGCCCACGGCATCGCGGTAATATCCGCTGTCTGCTGCCAGGCCGACCCGGAGGCCGCAACCCGAAATCTGGTCGAACTCATCCGAAATTCATGAATTCGGAACCAGGACGACCAGCATCTACGAACTTCCCACGCCTGGCGTGCTTTTCCCGTTGACATCCCGATTGGGCGGTTCTATCTTGTTTTGCAAGCCATTGCCCAGGCACCAGAGGTAGCCAACCTTCAGCGGCACCTGAAAATCGTTCAATCGATCGTCAGCCCGCATATACCACTACCTTGGGGCCTCTGGTAATGGCCTTTTTTGTTGGTTGCGAATCCTATGCGATGGTCCTGTAAGCCGATCGCATGACCGTGAACCGGTCGCCCTCATTCAGGTCGCATACCATGAACCGGTCGCCGACGTTCAGACCGGAAACGGAGCGCGGTTCGTTGAACCGGAAATAAGCCATCGTTCCGCTCGCCGGCGCTTCTTCGTCCGAAGTTGTCGCGAACCGACGTTCTTCCGGCGTCAGAATATCGGGACCTGCCGTCTCGATCGCCCCGACGGTTTCTCCCCCCGTGCGGATCGCCTTTCCGTCGAACAGCCCCGGGCACGCTTTCAACTTGGTCATACACGTGTCCGTGGCAAACACGCCCCCCGCCCGGTCCACGGACCGCACCACGCCCTCCGACAGATTGAAGGACATGTGCAATCCCAACCTGTACCGGTTCCCGTCCACAACTTCAGCGGTGAGGATCTCGTAGCTGGAATTACAGGTGTACGCGGGCCTCCTGAAGACAACCATATCCCCTTCCGCGATCCTGTTTCCGGAGTCCAGGGCAACAATGACGGTCCGTTCTTCCGGATCGATCGACTCGATCCGGCCCGCCGGTATCGCCCCGCAATCGAGAACCTCATTTCCAAATCGCAGCCGGATGCCCTGTACGATCTGCAGGTCGCGCCGGCCCGACTCGTGTCTGGCAATCCTCGCCACCTCCGCGTCGAACGCCAACGGTATACCGTCGATCTCCGCCGTGCAGACCGCCCCCTTCTCCAGCCTGCGAAACACGCAATCGACCCGTCCGTCCAGGCGGATCTTAGCGCCGATGCCGCCGGTGACTTCCATGGCTTCCACCGACTCAATGAACGGGTCACCCTGGAAGGGTTCCAGGACGCCCGAAAACACCGACTCGCCGCCTGACTGTCTGACCGCAACACAGGCGTCCCAGGGACTCTGACCGAAAAACCCGAATCCTTCTCCCTTTCCGTTTACAATCTCTCTGCCGGACTGCCCGACCATCGTCAGGCGGATCCCCGTATTCTCCTCATCTCCCGCCCGCCACGTGGCAGACCATTCACGATCGCACAGCGACCGGCTGACGTCCCTGATGTATCCCAATCCCGGCGACGTCCCAAACGCGACCTTTTCTCCCGCGGCGGTACCCCGGGCCTGGCGCAGCGTCTCCGTGCCTGCCGGGAATTCCAGCTTGAGATGATCACCGTCATCTCCGCTCAGACTCCGGAACATGTAGTCATGCGTGGACCCACCTTTTACACGGAACACGTCGACGACGTAGGCGTCCGAGCCGGGCGCGTCCACCATCACGAGCGTCCGTTCGTAGACCTCAGCGCATCCCGGATACGCCGCTTCTCCCGAGGCGCAGACGGTCTGCATTCCCGGCGTGTGCCCGAAGAACCGCAGGCTGCCCGTGGCGATCTCCTGAGCCCGCCCGTCGATGCAGACGGTGGCATGGCTGGCGGTATGCTTCTCCCAGCCGTCCACCTTATCGTGGGTAAAGGTCGTCGGATACCCCAGGTCGCACGCGAGATCATACCCGAAGGTGATGAGGTTGATCGACAGCTTGTCCCGGTGCCCGTGCCCGCTGCTGCCCTTCCCGTAGTTCAGGACGAGGTGCTTCCTCGTCGCGATATCGTGTCCCGTTCTCAGTATCGCGATTCCCGAGTCGTGAAAGACGGTCGTACGCGGCACGTACGGCCCGGCTGTTCCACGGATCGGTTCCGCGTGAAACAGCAGGCTGGCATCGGCGTACCGCTCTCTGATCCCGTCCACGTCTCCTTCCGAAATCGCGAGCAGACGATTCCGGTATACGTCATCCCCCGTGTGGATATACGCCAGTTCTTCAACATCGCAATTCGCGAGCGGATCCAGCACCTTGATCCTCAGATCGCCACCGCCCGTATCGCCGATTGGAGGAATTCTGCCGTCGCAGTAGATGTTCCGGGCGAATTCTATGGACTCCCGGATTCGAAGGCGTGAATCCAGACGCCGGTCCGTGCCCTTCATCGAAAACAGGCGGTCGAGAATCGTCCGGGTAATCGAACTCACCGAGTATCCGGGCGCATCGTACCACCACTTGCCGTCCCTGAACGTGTTGTTGGTCAGATTGACGGCCAGTCCGTACCGGCCTTCGATGGCCTCGTCGACCATCTCCTCGTTTCCGAGCATGGCCCCCAGCGCCCAGAGTACCAATCCCTCCCGGACGATGTAGTCCCCCGTCTGGATCGCCATCGCCCGGTGCAACCACTCGTACATGTAGCCGAACAGATTGTGACGGATATTGTAGCGGATGTCCTCGAAATTCACACGCCCGTCCCCGTTGTAGTCGCAGTCACCCTTCGACTTGAAGAATTCCAGGAGCGCTTCGTCCTGCCGCATCGAATCCATCACCAGGCCGTAAGCCGTCATACAATTGTATATCGGCATTTCCTCCCAGCTCACCTGCACCAGGTAGCCGCGCGTGAGCGGACGTTGTTCGTCAACCGTGCCATTGTAGGACCGGTAGACCTCCGCCAGCCGGTTCAGCATGACGCCGGCTCTATGCGCATACCGTTGGTCGCCGGTGATCGCGAAAGCGCGCGACAACTGAAGCAAAGCCGTGCCGCCGGTATAAGCATCGGGAGATGCGATCGTCAACTCGTAGGGATGGAAGAACAGCTTCGAGAGAACGTAGTATCGCCACGCGGAATTGAAGTGGTAGATGGTCCCGGGATTGGCGAAACCCTCCGGCGCGATCCATCCGTCATCGTCGTCCCAAACCTCCACGGGCTTACCCGTGGCCGGATTGCGTACGACCGCCCCGTTGTACCACCACTCTCCGCCGATTGCGCACTGCCAGCGGTACTCCAGCGCCGTATTCGTCCGCATGCACTTGCGTCCGCCTCCGTGGATCGGACAGCCCCGTTCGTAGCTGGGCGAGATGGCGCGCGGATTCTGCGTGGGTATCATCCGGTAGATGAACGCATCGTCCTTGTCCAGCCACCACGAGGCGTCCTTCAGGATTTCCTCCGCCTGGGCGCTGCCCCATCCCGTCGCGGCACGGTTCCTGCGGGCACGCGCGATTTCTTCAGCTCCTGCGAGCCCGGCTGACGGACGCTCGACGGGCGACCGATCGATTCGATCCAGTACCTCCCGGGTGATCTCACGCCTTGACCTTCGAAAATGATCCTCCCATTCCTCCCGGAGCGCATCACGGATCTTCAGAAAATCCACTGCCTCACCTTCCACGAATTCGCCGTATGCTTCAAGCTGCGCCACGTGCATCCGGCCCGGCGTGGATTCCGGTCCTCCATCGACGTCCTGCCATATGCGTACCGCCTCCACCTGAACGGATTCGAATGACAGCACGGTCCTGGATTCCGGATTGGGAACCTGCGCCGCAGCGATGGCGAACCAGGCGCCGTCAATCCTCCCTTGAACGACGAACGCGCGGGAGGACTCGGGCATACGCCCCCTCCCCCAGTGGATCTCAACACGCTCAACGCGGCCGACCCTGGGAAACACGACCGCCGCCCACTGCGGCAGGCATTCCGCCGCCGAGACCCAGGCCGTGTCGCTCGTGGAGGCTGCTTCGCCCGGCCTGATTCCGTCGTTGATCCGGGAGGCGTGGTTGTTGTACGCGATACTGCTCACGTACGGCCTGCTGCCATTGCTCAACAGTGCCAGATTGAACATGCCTTGACTCCTTTCGGCATCTTTGATGTCCGGCGTTGCTATTAATCGGATATGGATTCTTCTCCTTACGAGTCGCCGCAGAAACTGAGAAATGTCGAACCAATCGGCGAAAAATCGCAGGAAAGTGGACTCCAGACCAAGTTTTGTACCTGACGACAAGCCTTCTGACTTGACATTTCAGACGTTTTTATATGATTCTATTACAGATAAATATATCGTTCATCGTTTCGTCCGGACGCAAGCGTTTTTCTGTTGTGGCCTGCCTGTCGTTCAATCACGATTCATCCTTCACGTTCGCAGGGCGACATGACAGCGCTGTCGTTCGTCCATTCGGTATTGCGATGTGTAAACGATACTGCAACCGAAACGATCTGCTGCATGGATTCATTTGCAGGCGAGGGAAATCGCACGAGATGAATTGCAGAGTGACCAGGGGTCCGTTTTTCAATCGCCTTTTAATCTTGTGTTGCGCGCTTCCCATGTTCGACGCGCTTCCTTCGTTCGCGGAGCAGAGGCCAAAGGTCGCGCTTGTACTCAGTGGAGGCGGCGCGCGCGGCGGGGTGCATATCGGGGTGTTGCGCGTGCTCGAACGCGAAGGCATACCCGTTGACTTGATCGTAGGCTCGAGTTATGGCGCGCTGGTGGGCGGATTGTATGCTGCAGGATATTCTGTCGATGATCTCGAACGCATTGTTGCGGAAACCGACTGGTGGGAAATGACCAGCAACAACCCTGACCGCCGTTTGTTGAATCTGCATCGCAAACCCATAGTTGATCGTCAGATGCTTGCATTGCGCCTCGATAAATTGGCTCTGAAGTTGCCCTTTGGGATCTTTGCCGGCAAGAAAATCCAGCATTTTCTCTATCAATTGACAATTGGCGCAACCTACCGTGCACGAAACGATTTCGATCGCCTTCCGACGCCTTTTCGCGCAATTGCAACAGATATCGTAGCTGGCGAACAGGTCGTTATAAAAGGCGGCTCGCTGGGCGCGGCAATCAGGGCGAGTATTTCCATCCCCGGGATATTTGTGCCCGTGAGTACAGGAAAAACCCTTCTCGTAGATGGCGGCATCGTCAACAATCTGCCTGTGGACGTCGCATTAGAAGCTGGTGCTGATCTGGTTATTGCCGTGGATTGTGCCACCCCGTTGCGCACTCGAATGCACGAATTCGAGGATTTTATCGACGTCATCGATCAGGCTGTCAGTTTCCGAATCGAAGAAAAGAAAATGGCGAATCGAAAACTTGCCCATGTGTTGATGGTGCCCGACTTAAAGGGTTTTGGCAGCGGTAATTTCGAACGGTCCCATACAGTGATCCCGATTGGAGAAGAAGAGGCCGAAAAACATCTGGATGCGATCCGGAATGCGCTGCAAGAGCTCGGCATTTCAAAACGCGCTGGGGAGCCAAGAGCGTCGATATTACCGGATGATTTCGATTTCAGGACCTGGGCGGATATACCATCGGATATTGTCATCGACCGGGTGCGCATTGAGGGTTTGGAACGCTACACGAGGGGTATTTCCATCGAACGGTTGGAAAAATTCGTTAATAAGCCGACGTCGTTTCGAGAACTGGAAAGTGAATCCGGGCGGTTATATGCGACCGGATTGTTCCAAACGGTCGATTACCAGATTATTTACCATGACGACTATACCGAACTGGTTTTTCAGGTGCTTGAAAACCCCCCGAGCGAGTTGAGAATGGGACTTCGTTACGACAACGACTTTGGGGTTTCGGCACTGGCCGAACTTGCACATCAGAATGTCTATGGCCGCGTAGTCGAGTTTTATTCGCGCGGTTTGTTGGGCACATCTATGAAGTTCGGTGAAATGGAGCTGGTTTTTCGATCCTTCAAGGGATTGAGTCTCCTCGGGGAGATTCAAGGCTGGAAACAGGAACGGGTGGCCTATTTTGAAGGAGAACCCCAGCTAACGTATTACGAGAGGCGTTTGCGCGGGAGGTTGGGCATGCAGATTCTGTCCCATAGCTGGGGAGGATTCAACCTGGGGTATCAACTCGAGCATATGCTCATTCGCGATGAGCGCGAGGAATATGAGTCTGACTATCTGCCCGCCTTTTGGTTATCTGCAGGCATCGACACGCGAGACGACGTGTTTGTTCCACGACAAGGCTTCTATTTTCATACCCAGGCAAAATGGGTCCATCGGACATTTTCACACAGGCAGGCACAGACGTGGCTCGCGTACTTCGCCAGCCCCCATCCGCAACTGAGTGTGGGCCTTTGGTCTCACGGAGGCTATGTGACACAGCCTGCACCGATCGATGAGAATTTTCTGTTGGGAGGTGCGGGACACTTGAGCAACGCAGCATTGCCCGTAGTCGGCCTCCGGCGGGATGAACTGTCAGCTTTCAAGTTCGTATCGGCGCGCGTTTCTTTGTGGAGCCACCTGAGATTCTGGGAATCCATACAGCGCAGCGCTGTCGGAGTCTTCTATCAGGGAGGCAGGTACTATTTCCCAGCCTATACGGATCAGCAGTATGACCACATCCACGGGTTTGGTATCGGGGGTTATATCAACACGAAGATTTTCGGCCCTATCCGCATTGACATTGTAAGTACGCAAAGAAAGGATGTCGAGATTTATGCGGCGATCGGATTTGCGTTTTGACGAGTTGTGAATTCCGGGCTGATCGGTCGCCGCGTCCCCGTACGTTGAAGAACCCAGTTTGTTGTTGTAACGTGTGACTTAGAAATCGGCAGAGTACTTATTATTCAGGTAACCGGATGACGGTCAAGAAAATACGCGCGAAAGAGTGGCGGATAGTTCGGCGCCCATTTACCTGGCGCGTGTTATTCCTGTGTATCGGGTTTGCCCTTTTCAGCACACGTCCCTCGTTCGCGGAGCAGAGGCCAAAGGTCGCGCTTGTACTCAGTGGAGGCGGCGCTCGGGGTGGCGCCCATATCGGCGTGCTGCGCGTACTGGAGCGCGAAGGCGTGCCCATAGACATGATTGTGGGGGTGAGTTATGGCGCTCTGGTCGGGGGACTGTACGCCGCGGGATATTCCGTTGACGATCTCCAGCGGGTGATCCTGGAAACCGACTGGTGGGAGATCACCAGCAACAGCCCGGACCGTCGTATGTCGAACATGAACCGTAAACCGATGGCCGACCGTCAGATGCTCGCGTTGCACCTTGAGGAGTTGAAACTGAAATTACCGTACGGCATTTTTGCAGGACAAAAGATCCATCAGTTCCTCAATCAGCTGACCCTCGGCGCAACCTACCGGGCGCGCAACGACTTCAATCAGCTTCCAACGCCGTTTCGGGCAATCGCAACCGACATTCTGTCCGGAGAACAGGTCGTAATCGACAACGGTTCTCTCGGCGCGGCCATCCGGGCGAGCATATCGGTTCCAGGGGTATTCGCGCCGTTGAGTACGGAACACACGCATCTCGTAGATGGCGGCATCGTCAACAATCTGCCGGTGGACGTCGCACTGGACGCCGGGGCCGATTTTGTCATTGCGGTGGATTGCGCCACGCCCCTGCGTACTCTGAAAGAGGAAATCCAGGACATTATCGACGTCATCGATCAGGCCGTCAGTTTTCGAATAGAAGAAAGAAAGATCGAAAACCGGAAACGCTCCCATGTGTTGATATTGCCCAAACTGGATAACTTCGACGGAGGCGATTTCAATCGGTCGTACACACTGATTCCAATTGGTGAATCAGCAGCCGAAGACCAGATGGATGCAATACGCAATGCGTTGCAGAAGCTTGGTGTCCCAAAACGCGTCGGAAAACCGCGGACGTCCAGACTGCCTGTTGAGTTCGACGTCAATACGTGGGCGGATATTCCGCCGGACGTCGTGATCGACAGGGTCCGGATAGAAGGTGTAAAGCGTTACTCGGAGGGTCAGTTCAAGGTGCGGCTGGAGAAGTTCGTCAATAAACCAATATCGTTTCGTGAACTGGAACGTGAGTGCGGCCGGTTGCACGCGACCGGACTGTTTCAGACCGTGGATTTCCATGTGACCTGGCATGAAGGACAGACTGAGCTGGTTTTTCACGTGCTCGAAAACCCCCCCAGCGAGTTGAAAGTGGGGATTCATTACAACAATGATTATCGGGTCTCTGTCCTGGGCGAGATTGCCCATCAAAGTACACTGGGCCGCATATCGGAACTCCATCTTCGCGGCCTGCTGGGCAATTTAAACTTTGCTGAACTGGTCATGATTTTCCGGACCTCCGGACGCCTAGGTCTGCTCGGGGACGTTCAGGCCTGGGACCAGAACCGTTTGTATTTTCGAAACCGGCAGCGTGAGGGCGGGTACGAGGAAAGGCGATTTCGCGCGCGACTTGGATTGCAGACATTGTTCCACAGCTGGGGTAATTTCCAGGTTGGGTACCAGGTGGAGCATGCCCGCATCCGCTATGCGGCCCGTTCGATAGGCGATGCATCCGAATTTCTACCCGGCTTCTGGATGTCCGCGGGGGTCGACACGCGCGACGACTCGATGGTGCCAACGAAGGGCGTCTTTTTTCAGACCGGTGCAAAATGGATTCACAGGACGTTTTCGCATAGACGAATTCAGGCGCAACTTGCGTGTTTCGCCAGTCCCCGATCGAGATGGAGTGTGGGCTTCTCGTCCATCGGGGGCTACGTGACACAGCCAGCGCCTGTATTCGAATTCTTCCCATTGGGCGGTGCGGGACACTTCAGCAGCGCGGCATTGCCGGTGGTCGGTCTCAAGCGGGATGAACTGAGGGCTGTCAGGTTCGCATCGGTAGGCGTATCCATATGGAGACAGATTAAATTCTGGGAGTCGGTGCCGCGCAGTGGTATTGGAATTTACTATCAGGGCGGACTCTATGATATGAGTTCAAATCCGGAGCAGGATTATACCCCGATACACGGGTTCGGAGTCGGGGGCTACGTCAACACAGCGCTATTGGGACCCATTCGCGTCGATATCGTGAGCACCCAGGAAAAGGACATCAAGATGAATGCCTCGATCGGATTCGGGTTCTGATATGCGGGATCACCACTATCCGTGAACGGACGGCTGTCGAGACACCTTCAGACAACATCAGTTTGACCGAACCACCCTGAAACGCAAAGGACAACAATGGAACTTCCCAGGTGGAATCCCCTTTATATCCTGCTCGCACTCGCCCTTTCCGTTCCGGGAGCATCCGCGTCTCAAAAGGATTCACCGGCTCCGGGGTCCAGGATTCACAGGTCCGTTCCTCCGCCTGGAGCAAAAACCCATACGGTGATTCCGGGCGAGCGATTTCGCGCCGGTGGATTCAAACGCTGGTTCTACGGCGAAAACTACCGGGACCTCTGGAATACCCCCGTCGAGGTCGAGGTGCTTGACCTGGACGGCGTCGGGGGAGGCCTGACGCCCCTTCGCACCGGCGGATTCGGACAATCCATTTCCCTGCACTTTACGGGCAAGGACGGCCGCAGATATACCGTGCGTTCGCTGGATAAGGACGCCACCAGAAGAGTACCCGACGAAATCGCGAATACGGTCGTGGGCGACGTCCTTCAGGATCTGATCTGTGCGATGCTGCCAACGGGAGCACTCGTGGTCGATCCGCTGATGGAGGCCACCGGAATCCTGCACTCCAGGCACACGCTCGTGGTCATTCCGGATGACCCGGGACTGAAGGAGTACCGCGGACGTTTCGCCGGCCTCATCGGCATGCTGCAGGAGCATCCGTCCGAAGGCAAGGACGACACGCCCGGGTTCGCGGGCTCCCGTAAGGTCAGTGGTACGGATAAACTGCTGAAACACCTGGAAAAAAGCCCCTGCGACCGCGTGGATGCCCGTGCCTTTCTGAAGGCGAGACTGATGGATTTCCTCGTCAACGACAAGGACCGCCATTACGGCCAGTGGCGATGGGCGCGGTTTCCCGATGGCGACTGCTACACCTGGCTTCCGATTCCGGAGGATCGCGACCAGGCCTTCATCCATTTCGAAGGGACCGCCATGGCGATCGCGAGGCGGCGCTTTCCCATTCAGATCAAGTTCAGGGAGACCTATCCCAGCCTGATCGGCCTGACCATGACCGGATGGGAAATTGATCGTGAAATCCTGGCCGAACTGGATAAGTCGGCGTGGGATGAAGTGGTGTCGGCCTTTCGCAAGGAGTTGCCGGACCCGGTCATCGAGGACGCCGTGCGCAGGCTTCCGCCGCCGTATTACGCGCTGGTTGGCGAAAACCTGACCAGGGCGCTCAAACTAAGGCGCGACGCACTTCCTGAATTCGCCGGCAGATACTATCGGCTGATAAACCGCGAGGCCGAAATCAAGACAACGGACAAGGACGAGTACGTCCACTGCGAACACCTGCCTGGCGGTGATCTCCGGGTACGTATCGGTCTGTCGGGAGGTGGCGGCGAAGAAAGGAACACACCCTATTTCCAACGCACCTACCGTCACGAAGAAACCCGGGAAATACGGGTATACATGCGGGGGGGAGACGACCGCGCGGAGATTTCGGGAACCAGGGGGCGGATTGCCGTTCACATCAACGGCGGCGGCGGGGACGACACGCTGGAGAATCTGTCCGGCGCCGGAGCGTCAAAGACCCGGTTTTACGACTCTCGTGGAAAGAACCGGTTCGTTAAGGGCGAGGGGGCGGGGATCGAAGAGCGTTCGTACAAACGACCTCATGGAAACCATACACCGAATGCCAGGTACGCACTGGACTGGGGCGAACGAACCGGAAGTCTGCCGATATTTGTGATCGATTCCGACCTGACCGTATACGTGGGGGCAATACACAGCCGGCAGTATTTCGGTTTTCGGAAAGACCCTTTCTCTTCACAACACACCTATACCGCCGGACTTGCCGGCGTGAACGGTTTCGAAAGTCTCAGACCCTTTATTTCCTACACCGGCCATTTTCGCCGACCCTTGCGTGACTTCGACGCAAACGTCCAATTCGATTTTTCCGGAATCCGGTCCGTACGGTTCTACGGCTTCGGCAACGAAACGAGAGTTTCGCGACCATCTTCATTTTATAAGGTGACGAGATATTCGCTCGTTTTCGCACCGGCTCTGGAGTATCGCGGCACCGACTACAGGGAAGAAATGTCCGGTTTCACCCTGGCCGCGCTCCGGTCGAGACTGAACATCCACTTCGGGCCGATCATCAAGTATTCCAATACGCCATCCGGTTCCAACGAAGGGACACTTGTCGGTTCGCTCGATGACGAACTGTACGGCGCGGGCGCATTCGTTCAGATCGGCGCGCAGGGCGATATCACATTCGATACGAGAGACAATCCAGGGTATACAACTCGCGGGTTCCGGGTCAGGGTTGGCGGGGCGGTCTACCCCGAATTCTGGAGCATGGATTCCGCACTTGCAAGATTAAAGGGAGAGGCCAGCACGTACCTCACGGCGCGAATTCCAACCCATCCCACGCTCGCCCTGAGAGGCGGCGCCGAGAAGGTCTGGGGGTCCTTTCCATTTTTCGAGAGCGCCTTTCTGGGCGGGACCGGCTTTGTCGGCACCGGTATCTCCGGCGGCAATCTGCGAGGATTCCAGAAGAACCGGTTCGCGGGTGACACGTCGCTGTACGGAAATTCGGAGCTTCGGCTTGTTCTCACGAAGATTGAACTGTTCGTGGAGGGAGAACTGGGACTCTTCGGCACCGCGGATGCTGGACGGGTGTATTATAACGGAGACCCCGCAAGTGCGGACAAATGGCACACAAGTATCGGGGGTGGAATCTGGGTGTCCTTCCTCCAGCGCAGGCACACGTTGAGCGCGGCTGTCGTAAAAGGCGACGACTTGACGGGAGTCTATCTGCGTGGCGGTTTCATGTTCTAGAAGCATCCCCGGTAACATTGGTACGGCCCTAACGCCACGCAATTTAACCGTAACGATTCACTGAGATCAATGTATATTGTCCTCAAGCGGTCTATCCGGGTTCGTGCCGAATCTCATCGTCAGTATCCAAACGGATTCTGACAACCACTGCGAGAAGTACGAATCGATCGGCCGCGCCACAACCTGGAGATTGATCCTCCAGAGCGGCGGTTAACCTCAATTCCGCGAAAGCCGCAACGCGGCACCGCGACGAAACCTTTCGAAACGGGCCGAAATGGTCGTCATGAAGGACATTTTTTCCGTTCACGTACAGTGTCCTGGTGTATCCTGGTAATCAGCAATTAAATCGCCTTTTTTACTGACACATATTCGAATTAACGTCCTCGAAAAATGAGGAATCAAGGTTAATTCTGCGATTTCCTGGAGTGGGACGCAACGCACGCTGACGCAGGAGGATGCTGTGTCTAACAACATCATCGTACGGCTGGCCATTTACTATATTACTTGGATAGTGGTTCTCAATACGGTTTTTCATATTTTCCCCGAAATCCTCTATTACGTCGCCCAGGAGCGTGAACGCATATTCGTGGGAAAATCGCTCGGGTCGGGCGCCGATTCAGCGATTCCACTGGGAAACATCAAGGAAGGCGTCAACCGCCTGCTCGATCCCGCGCACACAATTCCTGTGGTGGTCGCTCTGGTACTTGCCTTCGCGGTGACGCTCCCGATCACATGGGTTTATGCCTGGACGCGGCCACTGAAGAAATACAGCCAATCCTTTGCGCACACGCTGCTCGTGATGCCCGTCGCCATCTCGCTGGTAGTTTTCCTGGTCAAGGGCAGCCTCGCGCTTGCGTTCAGCCTGGCGGGCATCGTGGCCGCCGTCAGTTTCCGGATCTCGCTCAAGGAAACGATGGACGCCGTCTACATGTTTATGGTTATAGGAATCGGGCTGGCCGCCGGCACCCAGCTCACAACAGTCGCTTACATCGCATCGTTGGCTTTCGTAACCATTACACTGAGCGTGTGGAAGACCAACTATGCAGCACGCCCTCCAGTCCTTTCCGGCTGGAGAATCGTTTCACCCACAAAGCCCGCGGAGTCCTCCGCAACCGGGGACACGGCCAGTGGAGATACCCGTGAATCCCGAATTGCCGTGCACGCAACGAACGTCAATGCGGCGCAAAAGGCAGCAGCCCCTACCCTTGATTACAGCGCGATCAAGTGGAATTTGTCCGAGATAATCGAGAATGAAGATGGGACCGTCGTCGTTGTGTACGAGGTTACTTCAAGTCAATCCGTCGACCTTTCCTCACTTATCAGGGACCTGGGCAAGAGAGGGAAAAAGCAGATAAAGGACGTAGAATTAATGGAAGATGAGACAGACCAGAGCTTGTAACCACTGATCTTGATTCAGATAATACAAATGACCCCGCGCCGCAAAGAGCTACGGAGGATCACCGCCGGCACCTGCGACCAGGCTCCCCTCTATTGCGGTGCCCGTCCTGGCAGGCGCACGTTCCCGTAACGCGAACTGGTAGTTCACGCCGCGACAAGGCCGCCTGACGCGCTGATTCCCGTAACGCGAACTGGTAGTTCGCGCGACGACATGGCCGCCTGACGCGCTGATTCCCGTAACGCGAACTGGTAGTTCGCGGCCCGATCGAATCGCCAAACTCTGAAATGAATTCCATAAGCACCAGATCTCGGCTCAACCGTCTTGGTCCCGGCGTCCTTCTCTGCATGTTGACGATGGGATCGGGCGAGGATGCATCCGCTCAATTTGTCGGCGGACCTGCCGGCGCAGATTCTGGTATAACCGGCAGCCAGTTTCCGGCGGGCGCGGTTGCGGCATCGGAACAGGGAATCTCTCTCGAGAACTTTACTCTGGACCCGAAGCACGCGACGCACTGGAAGCTTCCCAGGGAACTCGAAGAGGTCTCCGGATTGGCGATGACGGGAGACAATCGTCTCCTCGCGCACAACGACGAACGGGCGATCATTTACGAGATCGATTATCGAGAAGGATCGATTGTAAAGACATTTCAGCTCTCAGACACAGAATACCCGGCTCCCGGCGATTTCGAGGGCATCGCCGCAACTGACGACAGGATCTTCCTGGTCACAAGCAACGGACGGCTGTTCGAGTGCCGAGAGGGAGATGGCGGGGAGTCCGTACTCTTCAATGTCTACGCCACGGGGGTGGGCAGAGATTGCGAAATCGAGGGTCTTGCGTATGACCATTCCCGGCGGGAACTCGTACTGATGTGCAAGGAAGCGCGCAGCCTGGAGTTGCAGGGACAACTGGCGCTATATCATTGGTCAATAGACAAAAAACAGATGAATGAAGATGCACGAATCGTCATACCGGTCAAACGATTCTCCCGGCACATCAAAGGAAAGAAATTTCAGCCGTCAGGAATCGAGCGGCATCCGGTGTCGGGGAATTATTACGTCGTAGCAGCCCGCCAGGCGGCTATCGCGGAAATGACGCCGACCGGGCGGGTCGTTGCGGTCAGGAAGTTTCCGGCAAAATGGCATCGACAGGTGGAAGGCATTGCCTTTGCCGCGGACGGCACGCTGATCGTCGCCGATGAAGGCGCGGGGAGGAAGGGCAGGCTGACCCTTTACCCGGTTTCGGACCGTTCGAATTAGCAGGAGATTTGTCCGATTTGAAGTTTCGTAAAAAAAGGAAAGCCCGGAGAACATCCCGGGCTGTTTCATTTTTTCGCTGTCATCTTTCTGCTAAACTGATTTCGGCCCGCGCTCCATATAGGAACGTGTAACGTCGATAATCAACCTGATATCCTCCCGCGCGTCCACTACGGGTGTCCGACATGCTTCCTGTCCTGTAATGCACGCGTGAAAGTGACGCAGTTCTCGCACAAAGGGGCTCTCCCACGCCACCGCCGGCCGCCGGGTTGACGTCTCCCCGGTTTCATGGATCTCATGAAGGACAACGGTGGACAGAATGCCGCGCGCGAATCCGGTAGGATACGAAACCAGTACCCGCCGGTCGCAGCCGTACACTTCCAGCGTCTCCTTAAAGTCCCAGAGATCGGGCAGGTCGACCCAGGACGCGACGCAACGCGCGCCGTTGCTGTATGACAATACGGTCGAAATCGAACGTCCCTCGTTCCACACCTCCGTACTGACAACCGACTCGGGCATCCCCAGCATCGTGCGAAGACAGTAGAGATCGTGGATCATGCTTCCCGACAGCGTATGAAACGTGCGGACCGCGTCATCGGGCGCTTCGCCGATCGCTTCCAGTACCGCCGCTTTCCTGGCTGCATGCGTCTCTGACACGGGACCCGACGGCAGATCGTCGAACCGTTTCAACCTGAACTGGCGCAGATGAAGCCGGTTGTCCGGATGCAGATGATTCACCTGAACGAAGCGAATGTCGTCCATTTCGTCCACTTCGGCTTTTGCGGTCTCGAACGCCGGATCGTACACTTTCATGTAACCTGCCTGGGCAACCACACCGGCCCGCCCGGCGGCGCCGGCGATCGCATCCGCCTCACGTAGCGAAAAGCAGACCGGCTTTTCGATGAGCACGTGCTTTCCCGCGCCCAGTGCGGCCACGGCAGCATCTGTCTTCGGGTCTGAGTGGCAGAGGAGCACCGCCTCCACGTCGTCCGATCTGACGAGCCGGCGAAAATCCGTAAACCGTGCGGGTACGTGGAACGTCTTCGCGGCCCAGCGAGCCAGTCCGGGCGACAGATCGCAGACGGCCGTGACCTCGAACTCTTCGGTCAGTCCGGCCAGATTCGGCAGGTGCTGTACCTGTGCAATTGCTCCGCATCCCACCACGCCCAACTTGACGGGAGCCATCGGGTTTATCCTTCCCTGCCTTCCGGCAACCGTTCAACCCGGTCCGCCAGCGCGTTCCATCCGTCCGCAAGGTCGTAGGCCCGCCGGTACACCCTGCAAAGCGCATCCCACACGGCCTTGCGGGCCTCGACGGCGTCCTCCCTGCTGCGACCCAGAAGTCGATCCGCGGTTTCCTCATGTATACTCGCGAGCGCCGCCGTGTCGCGCGCAAGGGCCCGGGAGGTTTCGAGGCAGGCGCCGACGACCTCCGCCATCGATGTCGCGTCATCCGGCGCCACGTCGTACGAACGCGACGGCGCGAAGCGTGTGGGCATCCGTTCGCCGTCCGCGGTCCTCCCGGTATGCGTGGGCTGGATGTGCGGCGTGACGGACAGGTACATCGTCATCGGTTCAACGCCCACGGTCCGCACCGAGTGGATCTCATCCGCCAGCGCGATGCACAGTTGCCCGGGACCCACCTCCCGAATACCGCCGTCGATCGTAAACTCGGCCCGGCCGGCGAGTACGAGAAAGATCTCG
Source organism: Candidatus Latescibacterota bacterium (assembly GCA_965116875.1). Lineage (GTDB taxonomy): Bacteria > Latescibacterota > UBA2968 > UBA2968 > JAAXHE01. The sequence goes on along the minus strand of OZ220733.1, from coordinate 3,332,263 downwards.
TGGCCCAGGTCGTGGCTGTGCAGGTCCGCGGACGCTCCCGGCTCCATCCGCAGGAAACGGGACCGGATCCAGGGCGTGACGAGCATGTTACCTATGTCGTTGCGATAGTCATACACCTGAAAACTCACGACATCCTCCTTGTGAACCTGCATTTATCCCGTCGCGCGAAGCTTCCGGATCTTCCGGTTGGGCCGGCTTCTGGCCAGATCATGATTTCGTTGAAGGTTCAGCCATAACTCCGGCGTTGTTCCCAGCGCTTGTGAAAACAGCCACGCGGTCTCCGGTGTTATTCCGCGCTTTCCATTCACGATTTCATTAACCCTCTGAAGCGGAACCTGGATGTGACTTGCGAACGCCACCTGGGTCATATCCATGGGTTTAAGGAATTCTTCAAGGAGAACCTCCCCTGGATGCGTTGGGATGCGATTTTCCGGTAGCATGATTGCCTTTCTGTCTGATGGCGTCGATTAAATGTCATCAGGAACCGCCAACCCGCCCCGCCCATGTCAAGTCACCCGGTTCTGTCCGGACCGATCGCCCCGTCATGCAACATCGTCAACAGCGCCGAATCGTCGACGTCCAGGGGCAGGTCCACCCTGCCTCGGCGGCGGCTGGACTCGTAGGTCGCAAAGATCAGCTCCGTCGCCTGCAGCGCCTTCCGGCCGCTCAACACCGGTTCGCGCCCCGTTTTGACGCAATCGATGAGATCCAGCACGGAGAGAACGGTCGGATTCACCTGGGGCCCCGGCAGTTCAGGCACCTCCCAGTTCGAGCCGGAGCGCATAACCCGGATCGGGACGTTGTCTCGCCCTCCAATCACCTCGATGACTCCGTCCGTGCCGATCAGCCGGTTCGCGACACCGCTCAGGGCCGCGTCGCCCGTGGCGAGCAAGCCTTCCAGCCCATTGCGCCAGCGCACCCACGCAAGACCGCCCGCCTCAACCTCAACACCGAAGACTTCCCGCTCTTCCGACGCGTCGATCTGTCCCAACACCCACTCGGCGGGCGCGTCGTCATTGTAGAAGAAAAACATGTCAAACCAGTGCGTGCCCCAGTCCAGCAGATTGGGACACGCGCCCTCAACACGCACCAGCCGGCCGATCGCCCCGTCCCGCGCGAGGGATCTTGCCATTTTGAACGGTTCCTCGAATCGCCTCTGGTGACAGAACGTGATTGTGACGTCGCGGTCGACGCACGCCCGGTACATCGCCTTTGCATCGCCCCACGTGGGCGCCATGGGCTTCTCCGCATGGATGGCCCGCGCGCCGCTCTCGGCCGCCGCCACGACCATCTCCCGATGCATCCCGATCCAGGTACACACACTGACGAAATCAAGGTCCTCCCGGTCCAACATCTCCCGGTAGTCCCCGTACGTCCGCGAAACCTCGAACTGTTCCGCCAGGTTCGCCCGTGCCTCCTCCACCGGATCCGCACACGCTGCGATTTCGACTTCGGACGATGCGGCATACCCCTGCGCATGCCCACGGCCCCTGCCCCCGCATCCGATGATGCCTGCCTTGAACCTCGCCATTGTACTTTCAACCCTCCTGTTTCGATTCAGCTTGAAGAGCCGTTCCGCATGATCGACATATCTGGGAAATGGATATCTTGCCGATATGCCTCGCGCTCCGTTCTCCTCCCGAAACCGAACAACGCCGCGTCATTCGACACGGCGTATTCGGTGAAACTCAATTCATCTGTTGAATCCGCCGATTTACGCGGCCGCCCGTTTTCCGCCCTTCTTTCCATCCATTCGCCTCGCGGCCTCCTGTACGGCCTCCACGATCTTCGTATACCCCGTGCAGCGACAGAGATTGCCGGCAAGCGCGCGCCGGATTTCGTCCTCCGAAGGCGCGGCGTTCTTCTGGAGAAGGCCGTAGGAGGAGACGATGAATCCCGGCGTGCAGAAACCGCACTGCAGCCCACCCATACTGACCATGGCCTCCTGAACCGGATGAAGCGCGTCAACGTCCGCCACGCCCTCCACGGTCGTTACTTCGCGTCCCGCGGCGGCAACGGCAAGCACCAGGCAGGACGTGACGGGCTCGCCGTCAATCAGCACCGTGCATGCGCCGCAATCGCCGGTGGAGCATCCCTCCTTGGTGCCGGTCAGTCCAAGTCGATCCCTCAATACGGCCAGCAGCGTCTTGCGCGGTTCGAGAGAAAGGTCATGAACCGTGCCGTTTACGTTCAGTTTGATCTGGTGGTTCACGCCGCCCTCCTTTTGTTGCTCGACCGTTCCTGCGCGTTCCCGAACGCCGCACTCACCATCCGCCCCGTCATCACCCGCACCATCTCGCGCCGGAAATCCGCCGAGCCGCGAACGTCGCTGATCGGCCGGGCTTCCGTCGCGGCCACGTCCGCTGCGTCCGCGACCAGCCCCTCGGTGAGCCGCTGTCCCTTCAGCATTCGCTCTGCAGCCTTCGCCCGCAGAGGTGTTGGCGCCACGGCGCCCAGGACGATACGTGCGTCCTGACAGGCGCGAGTACGCGGCGCCAGCGTCACGGCAGCGCCCACACCCACCATCGCGATATCCATCGCGCCCCGGGGCGTATGCCGAACATAGGCGGACCCGGTTCGCGGAGGCGGGATGGGAACCTGAATGCCGGTCACGAACTCGCCCACCTCGAGCACGGTCCTGCCGGGACCGGTCATGAAATTCTCCACGAGCATCGTCCGCCGTCCGTTCGGACCGGCGATTTTCACCTTCGCGCCATGCACGATCAATCCCGGCGCCGCATCCGCGGATGGCGCCGCATTGCAGATATTGCCAACGATCGTGGCGAGGTTTCTGATCTGGAAGGAACCCACCACGCGGGCGCCATCGGCCAGTCCCGGATAGTGCGACTGCGCGGCCGGCATGAGTTCCACCTGGCGCATGGTCACGGCCGCCCCGATCGTCAGCCCGGTCTTTCGGTCGAAGCGGAGTTCATCCACGCCCGGAATCCTTCTGACGTCCACCAGCGTGTCGGGAGTCCGCGCCCGTTCCTTCATCTGTACGAGCAGGTCGGTCCCTCCGGCCAGCACCCTCGCCCGGGGGTGGGCCTGCAGCACCTCCGCCGCCTCCCGGACGGTTTCAGGCGCGAAATACTCGAAACGATTCACAACCCAAACCTCCTTAACGACCGGTCAATTGTCGGCTTCACGCAACGCCGCAGCCACCCGCTCCGGCGTCATGGGCAGTTCCCGGACCCGGGCGCCCACCGCATCGTAGATCGCGTTTGCCACCGCCGCGCCGCCCGGAATGATGGGCGGCTCACCCACGCCCTTGCCCCCGTACGGTCCGTGCTCGCACGGGTCCTCGACCATCACCGTCCGGATGTTCGGCACGTCCAGCGCCGTGGGGATCGCGTAGTCCAGCAGATTGGGATTCAGCATCCCGCCTTTCTCGTCGTACCGGTACCCTTCCATCAGGCCGAATCCGATCGACTGAATGGCGCCGCCCTGCATCTGGCCCTCCACGAGCAGGGGATTGAGCGCGCGGCCCACGTCCTGGCCTGCGACCAGATCGAGCAGCCTCACCTGCCCCGTGCCCGGGTCCACCTCGACGGTGGCGACGTTCACCGAATAGGAGGGATAGGTGGGTATGCTGCTCAGGACGCACCGGCCGTTGACGGCGCCGCTGGACTCGATCGCCTCGGCGGCCAGTTCGCCCAGGCCGATGGCATGGTCCGGAGAACCCACGATTTGCACCTGCCGGTCGGCGATGACCAGGTCGTCCACGGCGGCTTCCAGCTTTTCCGATGCCATCCGCAACAGCTGATCCCTGGCCTCGCGGGCAGCCTCGCGAGCAGCCGTACCGGCGGAATAGGCCGCCTTGCTTCCCGCGCTCAACGACGCATAGGGCGCCGTGTCCGTATCTCCCAGCCGCACCGTCACCTGTTCCACGGGCACGCCCAGTTCCTCGGCCGCAACCTGCGCCATCACCGTATGCAGGCCGGTGATGTCCACCTGCCCGGTCACGAGGGCCACAGATCCATCCGCCGACATCGTCACGAACGCGTTGGTTGGGCCAGCGGCGTTGTGCCAGTCCCCCACGGCGATACCCATGCCCTGGTTGGGTTTCAGTTCCCGGCGGCCCCATTCTGCGGCTTCCGCGGTTTTCCGGATGGTGTCTATCAACCAGTCGTGCTGTATGAGCGGCTGATCGCCCTTGCCAAGCCCGTTCTTCAAACGGATCTCCACCGGGTCGATCCCCAGCTTGTGGGCGACCATGTCCAGGTTGGACTCCCTGGCAAGCGCCGTCTGCGGTCCTCCGGGCGCCCGATACGCCCCCGGTCCCGGCTTGTTCGTTCGCACGGCCATGCCTTCCAGCCTGAAATTCGGAATCCTGTACGGTCCCAGCAGCCGGTTGGCGGCGCCGCCGCTACCCATTACGCCGCCGTCCCACACGATCCGCCCCTCAACGGCCGTTAGCGTCCCGTCCTTGCGTGCCCCTGTTTTCAACCGCACCCAGCATCCCGGCCCCGGGCGGCTGTCGCGAAAGTCCTCCCCGCGGTTTATCGTCAGCCTCACGGGGCGGCCCGTACGCATGGCCAGCAGCGCCGTATGCGCTTCGATATTGATCCGGTTCTTTCCGCCGAAGCTGCCGCCGGTTTCGGTCATGATCACCCGTATGCGTCCCTCGGGGATGTTCAGCGCCTCCGCGAGGCCTTCCCGCTTGGTGAACGTACCCTGACCGGCGGCCCAGACGGTCAGCCGCCCGTCCGCCTCCACGCGCGCCGTGGCCGCGTTCGGCTCCATGTACGTCTGGTTGAAAAAGGGCACCTGGTATTCTGCCTCGACGATCGCGTCCGCATCCGCGAGTCCCCGCTCGACGTCCCCCTCTTCCAGGACATTATAGGCCGTCACGTTCTGCAATTTGCGTCCGTCCGGCGCCTTTACGTCCTCCGTCGGCGCCCCCAGAACGGCCTCCGGGGCGTCGGGATCCAGGGCGTCCACGGGATCCACGACCGCGGGCAATACCTCATAGTCCACCTCGATCAGCGCCAGGGCGTCCTCCGCGATATCCGGATCCACGGCAGCCACCGCCGCCACCTTCTGACCCTGGTAGCAGACCTCCCTGGACTCGAAAATCGTCAGGTTCGGCACATCCAGGCCGCACACCACGTCCACCACCCCGGGCAGCGCTTTGGCTCTGGACGTATCGATCTTCCGAATGCGCGCGTGACCGTGCGGGCTGCGCAGAATACGGCCGTATAACATGCCGGGTAGCTGGATATCGTCGGCGTACTGAATCCTTCCCGTCACGATATCCGGGCCGTTCAGCCTGGCCACCGGTTTTCCCACGGATTTCAACTCGCCTGCGGCCTGCATATCCCGTTCTCCTTTATTGCGCTTGTAGTACTGCAGAAAAATCTGTGCTTAAGTTAATATCCACCCGGGAAAAGTCAATGGACAACATGAAACGGTGAGACGTTAGACGGTAGACGGTAGAAGACGTCCTTGCCCGATTGGTTCTCCTTTATGCCTGCGGCAAGCGATGTCACCGTACAGGGCAGACAATCTCTCACGTCTCACGTCTTACGTCTACCCGCTCCTTCACTTCCCTCCGCCGCTGATGCAGCACCCGTTCGGTGTAGCCGTTCGGCTCCGCCACGCCCTCGAACACCAGGTCCAGCGCGGCCTGAAACGCGATGCTCTGCTCGAAGTCCGGCGCCATATTCCGATAGTCCGGATCTCCGCTGTTCTGCTCGTCCACAAGTGCCGCCATCTTCTCGAACGTCGCTCGCACCTGCGCCCGGCTCACGATTCCGTGATGCAGCCAGTTGGCGATATGCTGGCTGGAAATCCGCAGCGTCGCACGGTCCTCCATCAGTCCCACGTCGTGGATATCCGGTACCTTCGAGCATCCCACGCCCTGGTCCACCCACCGCACCACGTAACCCAGAATACCCTGTGCATTGTTGTCCAGCTCCCGCTGGATCTCGTCCTCCGTCAGATCCCGGTCCAACAGCGGCGGCGTCAGGATTTCGTCCAGACTCGCCCGCTCGCGCCGGGCAAGTTCCGCCTGCCTCGCCGCCACGTCCACCCGGTGATAGTGCATGGCGTGCAGCACCGCCGCGGTGGGAGACGGCACCCATGCGGTGCTGGCCCCCGATTCCGGATGTCCGATCTTGGTCTCCACCATATCGCGCATCTCGTCCGGCATCGTCCACATCCCTTTCCCGATCTGTCCGCGGCCGCTGAAACCGGTCTCCACCCCCACGTCCACGTTCCAGTCCTCGTACGCCGCGAGCCACGGCTGCGCCCTGATGTCGGCCTTCGGATGCATCGGACCGGCCTCCATGCTCGTGTGGATCTCGTCGCCGGTACGGTCCAGAAAACCTGTGTTGATGAACACCACCCGATCCCTCGCCTGGCGGATCGCCGCCTTCAGATTCACGGTCGTCCGTCGCTCTTCATCCATAATGCCGATCTTGATCGTGTTGCGCTCCAGACCCAGCGCCGCCTCCACGCGTTCGAACAGATCGATCGTGGCCGCCACCTCTTCCGGGCCGTGCAGCTTGGGTTTCACGATGTAGATGCTGCCCGCGCCGCTGTTGACGAATTCCCCCTGCCGCTTCAGATCGTGTTTTGCCGCGAGCGCGGTCACCATCGCATCCAGGAATCCCTCGGGGATTTCCTCCCTGCCGGCAGTCGTCACGCTGTCGGTGTACATATGGATGCCGACGTTCCGTACCAGCAGAAGGCTGCGGCACGGCAGCGTGAGTTTCCCGCCGTCAGGCGCCGTAAACTTCCGGTCCGGGCTCAGCCGCCGCGTCATTTGCCGGCCGCCCTTTTCGAAGGTCGTCTCCAGCGTACCCCGCATGATGCCGTTCCAGTTTCCGTATACCAGCGCCTTGTCCTCCGCGTCCACGGCCGACACCGAATCCTCGCAATCCTGGATCGTCGTCACCGCCGCCTCCAGAAGTACGTCCCTGACGCCCGCCGGATGCGCGGCGCCCACCGGATGGCTCCGGTCGATCCGGATCTCGATGTGCAGCCCGTTGTTCACCAGCAGCACCGCCGAGAGATCGCCGCCGTCTCTTCGATATCCGCGGAACTGATCCGGATTCGCCAGGCCGATGTCCCTGCCGTCCCGGAGCGTCGCCACGAGTCGACCGACACCGTCCTCTTCCACAATCGCAAATCGCGTGACCTCCGAGTAACGCCCGGATGCCAGACCCGCCGCGTCGTCCAGAAACGCCTCTGCCGCGTCGATCACCTTCGCGCCTCGGACCGGGTTGTAGGCTTCGCCCTTCTCCGCCCCGGGTTCCTCCGGAATCACGTTGGTTCCGTACAGCGCGTCGTAGAGACTCCCCCAGCGCGCATTGGCCGCATTCAGCGCATACCGGGCATTGTCCACGGGAACCACCAACTGGGGGCCGGCCACCGTTGCGATTTCGGGGTCTACCCGGGCGGTGGTCAACTCGAAATGGTCGCCCTCCGGCGCCAGGTAGCCGATATCGGTCAGAAAACTTCGGTACTCCTCCGCGTCAATCGGCCGGCCCTTCCTCTCGCGGTACCACCCGTCCATCTTCTCCTGGATCCTGTCCCGCATGTCCAACAATTCCCGGTTTCCCGGACCGAGGTCCCGGACGATCTCTCCCAGCGCCGTCCAGAATGCATCCGGGTCCACGTCCGTGCCCGGTGCGATCTCGTTCCTGACCAGATCGTAAAGGACTTCTTCAACCCTCAAGCCGCCAATTTCAACCGCCATCGTTCCGCTCCTTTGCTCTCTTTTGGAGAATCGGTTCCCGCCGTCAAGATAACCAGAACAAAATGGCGGCACAAAAAGAAACCCCGGCCCGGTCCCCCGGCGAACTGATTCCGGACCGGCTCCGCTGTCTCAGCTCGGGGATTTCATCTGAAGCGCCAGATCGCGGGTGCGCCGTTTGGACCCTTCAACCCCGGCCTGCGAGTAGGTGAGATCTGCGGACGGATCCACTTCTCCCGCATCGTTGACGTGGAGGCCCTGCAGCCGTCCCTTCACCGCAACGGTATCCATCAGGACCCGCATCAATGCGCCAAGGTGTCTTTCGTCCCGCCGTGCCGCGTGCAGCGTTGCGCTCGGAATCCCGCGCCCGGAAAAATCCGCGGCCGTGCCCCGGTACGAGGCTGACTGCGCCTCGCCCATCCGAAGCCCGCCGAGCACGGCCGTCTCACCGCCGATATCCGCACCCTCCGGTATGTCAATATCGGGCCCCAGATCCTCCCAGTGCACGAATAGAACGGCCCGGTCCGAACGCCCGCCCACGATGCCGTTCAGGATGGAGTGGTTGGCCGCCGGCCCGACGGCGGGTACGACGTGCAGGCCGTCTTCCCGCTCCTGCAGCGATTCGTCATAGAGCTGCTGAAACCAGTCTCCGAGTCGGCGGTCGTCCGCGTAATTGTAGAATACGAGCGCCCGCTTCCCGCCGTACACCTCTTGGAGATGCAGCCACCGGGCGAGGCGGCAGGCGATGTTTCGCTCGTCCCGCCAGGGCAGGCGCCAGTGGGCATCGGCCCAACCCACCCCGTCCAGCAATTCCCGAACGCGCGAACCGGGAGAAATCCCCGTTGCGGCCGTCATCGCCAGAAAAAACGTCCCCACGGGTGAAAATGCCGAAAACCTGCCGCCCACGCCCTCCGGTACGGGCAACAGCGCGTCGCCGTAAAATGGACGCTTCCGGTGCAATTCAGACAGCGCGCTTCCGGCGTCCCGGCCGGTTGTAGCTACAATCTGCCTGCTCCAGCCATTCGCGGCCCCTGGCGTGTGACGTGAGATCCAGTCCCGCACCACCATCAACGCGCTGCCGGTCTCGACCGTGCGCCCGGATTTGCTGATCACGTTAAACAGGGTGCGGTCCAGCAATCCGCGCCGGGTCAGCATGTCCAGCAAGGCCACCAGCCGGCGGGGGTCGAACGTATCCCCCGCGAAATAGACTTCGGGCGCCCCGCCCCGTTCGTCCGCCGGCAGCAGGTTGTGGTACGCGGGATTCAGCACATCGTGAAAGACCCGCGCGCTCAGGTCGGACCCCCCGATCCCCAGAGTGACGAGCGCCGCGAATTCGTCCCGCGCGCGATTCGCCAACTCCACCGTCCGTCTGATATCCCCAACCTGCAGATGGCTGCGCGTCCAGGCCCGGCCGTACCGCGCCAGGGTATCCGCCGCAATCGACGCCTCCTTCGCGAACAGATCGTGGATCTCGCCCAGACTGTCGTCGATATTCCGAATGTCTGACGACTGGACGGTCGGCGGCAGCGTCTCATCCGCCAACTCCAGCCGGATCCCGTTTTCACCGTCGTTCATTCAGCCTCCCGATCACGATCGATTCGAACGAATTTCCTTCGATTTGCAGGTGACCGTACCCTGCGAGGCAAGCCCGGAAGGCGCCCCTGCCAAACCGCCTTCGCGAACGATTGCGCTTGACAATGCCACCGATATTGCCATAAATACCCACTCGCAGACACCGTGCGGGGTGTGGGCCGCAAACTGGATATGCGGCGCGACGATCCCGAGGACCGATTTCGTTCGTTGCCAGTCAATAAGGAACTGAAGCCATGGCGCTGAGAGCGGGCGTTTGCGGCATCGGATCGTACTATTCCAATGCGTTTGCCCGATCCGCAATTCGTAATCCGGACGTCGAACTGACCGCGTACGCGCATCTGGATCAGAGCGACGAAACGCTGGGCAGACTCGGCATGACGTCCCGGGAGGCGTTCGGCGCCCAATACGGAATCCGTGCGTATGCCGCGGTGCCGGAGATGGTCCGCGCCGAGTCCCTCGACGTTGTTTTCGTCACCTGTGCGGACGACCTGAAACCGCGGCAGGCCGCCTGCGCGATGGACGCGGGCGCTCACGCCTATATCAGCAAACCCATGTGTATGACCCTGGCGGGCGCGGATGAAATGATCGACGCGTCCCGTCGCAATCACGTACTGCTGTCCGCCCTGCTGCCCGGACGGGAAGACGGCGCCATCCGCGCGATGGGAACACGGGTGCAGAACGGGGCGGTGGGGCGCGTCATCACGTCACGGGCGTGGATTCAACACGGCTGTTTCGGCCCTGGAACCGTCTTCGACGGCAGCGGTGAATTCGGCCCGGGGCAGGGCGGCATCGGACTCTCGCTGGGCGTCTACGCAGCAGATTTACTTCTCTGGCTCATCGATTCACCCGCGGTCCGCGCATTTGCCGAATACGACAACCTGGCCACGCCACACAGCATCTGGATGGATTCCGGCAAGGGCACCGTCCGGTTCGAAGACGGCCGCATGGGGTCCATGGACATCATCTTCAACGTCAGTTGCGGCGCCCCGGCCTGGGAGATGGAAGTCGTGGGCACCGAAGGTATTGCCCGGGCGCACCTGGACGTCATGGAAGGCATCGTGTGGCGCAAGGACGACGAGGGCGCACCCCGCGTTTTCTACCGGGCGCAGAACGATACGATCGACGCCGCGGTGGGACGTTTTGTCCGCAGCGTCCGGGACGGCCATCCGCTCGACGTCACGCCGGAGCACGCGCGAAACGTGCTGGAGCTCTGCCTGGCCTGGAACCGCGCCGCGGACGAACACCGCGCTGTCGATCTCCCATTGCCGGACGGCGGACTGAATGTTCGCTATTTTTGAGGCCCTGACTCGTCGCCGATCTTCGGGTTTCGCCGCGGTCCGCATCCGGCCCTGCGACCCGTTCCATGAGAGGAGTCATTATGCTGATTGCCACCCGAGACACGGTATACGCCCTGAATGGCGACCCGACCGCACCGCGAAACGTCCTCGCAGACGGTGAAGTCCAGGCGATCGCGGAAGGCCGGTCCATCGGCCTCGCCGCGCTCCAAGGCGGCGACGTCGCCGTACTGTCGCAAAACGGTAGGCGGAGGCTCGACACCGGCATCGCAGAACCCATAGAGTGCCTTCTTATCCTGGATGAAGATCCGCTGCATTTCCTCGTGGGTGTGGAAGCCCCGCACGTTTACGCCGTAACGGACGGCGGCGCCGATCGCCTGGACTCTTTCGACGCGCTGGAATGCCGCGGGGACTGGTATACACCCTGGGGAGGACCCGCGGCAGTCCGGAGCATGGCGCGCACGGGCGACGGCTGGGTTTATGCCGACATCCACGTGGGCAGCATCATGCGGTCGCCCGACCGGGGCCGAAGCTGGGAGCCCGTCACACCGGACCTGCACCAGGACGTCCACCAGGTGGCCACGTCACCCCGGGAAGACGACCGGGTCTACGCGAACACGGCACACGCCGTTTACCTCAGCCACGACCGCGGCGCATCCTGGCATCACCGCTCAGACGGCTTTCCCTACTATTACGGCCGGGCCATTGCCGTGCATCCGGAAGAACCGGACTGCCTGCTCGCCTCGGTCAGCACCGGGCCACACGGAGACGCTCAGGGACAGCTCTACCGGACCGAAAACGGCGGCCGGGCCTGGTCGCACGTCGCAGACGGTTTCCCCGGCACCACGGCAGGCAACATCGACACCTTTCACATTGGCTTTACGCCCGACGGCCGCGCCTGGTCGGTCGCAGACGACTCCCTCTACGGCAGCCGGGACCGGGGCCAAACGTGGGTCTCCGCGTGGAAGGCGCCCTCGAAAATCCGCATGATTGCGGTGCAACAGTAACGAATCGGCTGTAAACGGGCGTCAGCGGGAGGGTCACTTCTTCAGCCGATCGCCCGGCCGTCCCCCGCACCCTCTCCAGAAGGAGCATCCATGGCTCACCATCAATTCGTCCCGGAAACCTACCACACGGCTATCGGCGCGCACGACCCCGTGCTGAGCGTCGCCAGCGGAGACACCATCTCAACCACCACGGTTGACGCGGGCGGTAGCGATGCCACGGGCAATCCGGTCACACCCGCCGGCAATCCCCAGACGGGTCCCTTCTACCTGGAAGGCGCCGAGCCCGGCGACACGCTGGCCGTTTCCTTCGACAAACTGGCGCCCAACCGAAAGATCGGGTACACGTCGGGCGTTGTCGCCGCCAACGTCCTGGACTTCGGATACACGCCGGAATTCGATGATAACCGCGGCCGGCTCCTGGATTGGGAAATCGACTTCGAAAACAACACGGCCACGCCCGTCGGCTTCGATGACCTCCCCATCGGCAGGCTCCGGATCCCCCTGAAGCCCATGGTTGGCTGCTTCGGGGTGGCGCCGCCCCGCGGCCAGGCCATTTCCACCGCCACGTCCGACACGCACGGCGGCAATATGGACTACAGGGAGTTTGTCCAGGGCGTAACCGTGTACTTCCCCGTATTCGTCGACGGCGGCCTGTTCCACATCGGCGACGGCCATGCCGTGCAGGGCGACGGCGAGATCGCGGGTACGGGCATCGAGATTTCCTTCGACGTGACCTTCACGCTGCGCCTCATCAAGGGCAAGACCATTCAGTGGCCCCGCGCAATCAGCGACACACACGTGATGGCCGTGGGCAACGCCCGCCCACTGGACCAGGCGACGCAGCACGCCACCACCGAGCTGATCCGGTTCCTCCAGGAAGATTACGGCCTGGATGCCCGGTCGATTCATATCCTGATGGGCCAAGCCGTGGAATACGACGTGGGCAACGTCTACGACCCCGCGTACACGATGGTCTGCAAGATGCCCGTCGACATCCTGGAGAGCATCGGCGCAAGCAGGCAATGATCGAAAAGCTCCGTGGGAATCCCGCCCGGCGGACGATCCCGGCGCAGCACCTCGGGTACCAACCTTGCAGACCCCCGGCGCCTGCTGCCATCGAGACGGGTGCGGCGGTCGTCCGGCGTCCGCAGCCATGGACGAACTCCGGCAATCCGCCTTCACCCGCCGCTTCCCGTCCCAACCCCCCACAACAGGTATCATGTCTCCGGACGAAAAGGCACGCCTGAAAGACCTCGACCGCCGCCTGGTCTGGCATCCGTTCACCCAGATGCGATCCTACGCGAGCGAGAACCCCGTCATCATCGCGCGCGCGGACGGCGTCCACCTGGAGGATATCGACGGAAACCGGTACCTCGACGGCTACTCCTCCATGTGGTGCAACGTACACGGTCACCGCGTCAGGGAAATCGACGATGCCGTACGCGGACAACTCGACCGGGTCGCGCACAGCACCCTGTTGGGTCTTTCCAACGTCCCCGCGATCCGGCTGGCCGAGAAACTCGTGGAAATCACGCCTGGCGGCCTCAACCACGTGTTCTACTCGGATACCGGCGCGTGCGCCGTGGAAATCGCGCTCAAAATCGCCTTCCAGTATTGGCGGCAGAAACCGGATCCGAAACCGGAGAAGACCGGCTTTCTCAGCCTTGAGAAGAGCTATCACGGCGACACCATCGGCGCCATGAGCGTGGGGAATATCGACCTCTTCCACGAGGCGTACGGGCCGCTCCTCTTTGCCACGCAGAATGCGCCGTCGCCCCACCCGTACCGCTGCGCGTTCTGCGCCGGTCACAGCGGGTGCAACCAGGGTTGTCTGCGGGCGGTCGAGGAAATCCTGGAACGGGACGCCCACCGCATCGCCGCATTCGTTGTCGAACCGCTTGTCCAGGGCGCGGGCGGGATGCGGGTCCATCCTGAAGGATACCTGAAGGGCATCGCCGAACTGTGCAGGGCCCATCACGTCCTGCTGATCGCCGATGAAATCGCCACCGGCTTCGGCCGCACCGGCGCGATGTTCGCATGCGGGAAAGAAGGTGTCGCGCCGGACATTCTCTGCCTGGGCAAGGGCATCACGGGCGGATACCTGCCCGTGGCCGCCACACTCACCACCAGCGAGATCTTCGATGCGTTTCTGGGCGAAGACAGCGAAGGCCGGACGTTTTTTCACGGCCACACGTATACAGGAAATCCGCTCGGCTGCGCGGCGGCGCTGGCCGCCATCGAACACTTTGAAACCCACGACGTGCTGGCGTCGCTGCGTCCGAAAATCGAACTGCTCACGCGCGGGCTCGGCCGCTTCAGGACCCTTGCCCACGTGGGGGACGTTCGCCAGTGCGGCTTCATCGCAGGCGTCGAACTGGTTGCCGACAGATCCGGCGGCCGGCCGTATCCCCCCGCGGAGAGGATCGGCGCCCGCGTCTGCGGCGAAGCCAGAAAACGGGGTCTTCTCATCCGCCCGCTGGGCGACACCATCGTCCTCATGCCGCCGCTTGCCATTCCCGACCCCGATCTTGAAACGCTGCTGGATATCGTCTACGAATCCATCAGGGTCGCGACGAACCCGGCCTGACGGCAATCCGACGCGTATTCACGACGTACCCGGGCGGGCTCGTCCGAATCTGCGGGATAAACACGATCATGGAATTCAGGGGAGTCTTCGTTACCGCCACCGACACCGGCGCGGGCAAGACAGCCGTAACCGCCGGAATCGCGGCGTTGTTGCGCAGGCGCGGCGTCGACGTGGGCGTATTCAAGCCCGTCTCTTCGGGCGGAACGGCCGATGCGCGATTCCTTGCTGCGGCCGCGGGCGTTACCGATGCACTCGAACTCGTCAATCCCGTCCGCCTCGCGGCGCCGCTGTCGCCCAACGTAGCGGCCGAACTGGAAGGCCGCCAGGTCCCGCTGGAACCCATCGACGATGCCTACAGCCGCCTGACACGCCTTCACGATATCATCCTGGTGGAGGGCGTGGGCGGCCTGCTGGTTCCCATCCGGGACGACTTCCTGGTCGCGGACCTCGCCCGCCGTCTGGACCTGCCCGTGCTCGTGGTCGCCCGCGCCGCGCTGGGTACGATCAACCACACATTGCTGACGCTCGAGGCCGCCCAACGGCGCAATCAGAAGGTGATCGGCGTCGTCTACAACACCACGAGTCCAGGCGACCCGCGCGCCGCACGCACAAGCCCGGACGTGATCCACCGCCTGTCCGGCGTCCGCTCCCTGGGCATCGTCCCGCATGATGCCGGCGTGGACGTGGATGCCGGAAACCCGGGTTGCCTGACCGACCTCATCGAGCAGCACGTAGACCTGGATGGCGTCTTTTTCTGAGGACCTCCCTGTCTTCCGCCTTCAGCCCGCCGGTCTACCCCTTCTCCTGCTTCGACACCCCGCGCGTTACCAGGTATTCGACAATCTTCGGGTTGATCAGATGCAGCCAGGGCAGAAATCTGAGCTTGAACGGAATGATCAGTTCCCGCTTCCTCTTCTTCATGGCTTCGATGATGGCTTCGCTGGCGTCGTCCAGAGAAATGGACTCCCTGCTGTGCTTGCGGCTGGACGCGCCAAGAGAACCGCCATCCCGCCCGAAGGCCGCTTTGCGCAGATTCGTGCCCCGCAGCCAGTGTGGCAGCACCGTCAGCACGTCCACGCCGGTGTCGCTCAACTCTGCCCTCAGAGACTCGAAGAACCCCTGTACGGCGTGCTTGGACGCTACGTACCCGGTATGCAGGGGAACGCCGATCTTTCCCTGGATGGAAGAGATCGCCACGACCATACCGTCGCGCGCCTTCAGATGGGGCAGCGCGTAATAGA
Organism: Candidatus Latescibacterota bacterium; assembly: GCA_965116875.1. Taxonomy (GTDB): domain Bacteria; phylum Latescibacterota; class UBA2968; order UBA2968; genus JAAXHE01. Next base: position 3,316,841 of record OZ220733.1, on the reverse strand, counting down.
CGCAATGTACGATGCCCAGGTAGTTCGTTTCCATCAACTTGCGAAAAATCGCCAGGTCTTCCACCTCGTCAAACCGCGCCCACATGCTGATCCCTGCACACGCGATCAGATAATCCACGCCCCCGAACCCGGCAACCGCCGAGTTGATCCATGCCTCGCAGTCCTCCGGTTTTCCCACGTCCCCCGTGGCCGTAATCGCGCGTCTGCCCCGCGCTCGACACGCTTCCGCGGTGTCCTGCACACCCTCGTCCAGGGCGAACAGGGCCAGGTCCGCGCCCTCGTCGGCGAACGCCAGCGCCAGCGTCGCGCCCAGACCCGACGACGCTCCCGTTATCGCAACGACTTTTTCGTTGAACATAGGAAAACCCGATCTACAGACAGCCATCAGATGAAACCGGTTGGAAATATGGCCTGGCGATATCAAATCGCAATGTCCGCGCCATGACGAGGGCACCCACAACGGATGCCCCTACCACTGCGACCTCGGCGCGCACGGTGGTGGCGTGGGGGTTTTTCTCGATATTCTCGTCAGTCCGTCTCCCCAAACACCCCATTCCGGATTCCGAAGATATTTTTCGGATCCATCGCGTTCTTCGCCTGGCGCATCACCTGAATGCTGTTCTCGCTCTGGACCTGAGGCAGGAAGTCCCGTCGCACCTTGCCAACGCCATGGTGATGGGACAACGACCCTCCGTTATCCAGTATGACCTGGCGCAACTGGTGTTCGATCGCGTGAAACGTCCGGCCGGGCTGTTCCAGGCCCTTGCCGTAGATACCCATGGTAAAATAGATGCAAACGCCCGTATGGTAGGTCTGCGTTACCCTGTACGAGAGATAGGGTTTGCCGGGGACGTCGTGCTTGTCTGCCTGGGCGACCAGTTCGCCGGATACCGCATCGCACACATGGTGGATCCGGTCCCAGGGCACCGACGTCTCGAAGGTTTCCCCCAGAATTCCGTACTGGTTCAGGAAGTCCCGGATATAGGCGATGCCGAACGTCAGCGAGTATCCTCTCTTGCCGTTGCTCGCGCCCGCGCTCTTTGCGCCGTATTTTTTCGCCAGGCTGAAGATCGTGCGTTCCTGCTGACCGACCTCGTCGTGCGTGCCCTCCATCACGATGGTACACGCCGCCATCTTCATCGGATCGAAACCCATCAGCTTCAGCAGGACGAACTTCTGAATCCGGTCCTTGACGCCCTTCAGAAACGTCGGCGCCGGTTTCAGGGCCTGGCCGAACCGGAATTCGTTGTTGTTGACCAGGCGGATACTGGCGGGCAGCATTCCGGTCTGCCGGAGCGCCTTCAGGTACGCGACGCCCTTCTCGAAAGCCGGAAACACAAGCGCGCCGTACCTGCGAGTCTCCGGGATCGGATGGATTTTGATCACCGCCGTGGTGATGATTCCGAAATTGCCTTCGCTGCCGAACAACAGGCCCCTCGGCTGAACGCCCGTGGAATTCCTGGGCGTCACAGCTCGTGTGGCGATCTCCCCGGTGGGCGTCACCAGCGTCGCCTCGAGTACGATGTCTTCGATATTCCCGTAACGGTTCTTCTTCATCCCGCTCGCGTTGGTGGAGATCCACCCGCCCATGGTGGAGAGTTCCACGCTGTCGGGATCGTGCCCGGACGTATACCCCCGCTCCCCCAGCGCCTGCTCCATCGCCTTCCCCGAAATGCCGGATTCGACGCAGGCCTGGAGATTGTCCTCGTCGATCCACAGCACCCGGTCCATTCGCCGCATATCCACGGAAACGATCGTGCGCCGCTCGTCGGGCGGACACGCCAGCGCCCCGCTCACGTTCGTCCCTCCGCCATAGGGCACCAGGCAGACGTCGTGCGCATTGGCCAGGTCGATGATGTCCTTGACGTCGGCCGCTTCCTTCGGATAGAACACCATATCGACCAGACGCGGCAGCGAATCCCCGTACATCACGCGATACACTTCCTCAACGCTCAGTTGTCCATGACTGTGTACCAGCCTCGTTTTGGGATCGAACGAAATCTGCCCCGCGCCGAACCGTTCTTTCACCGCGTTGCCGAATTCCCCGTCCAGATTCGGCTCGGACGCCTCGACGTCCCCGCGTTCCGCGTACGAGTCCTGACGTCGGATTGGCACCCCCAGCACGTCTTCGACAAAGGCGACCAGAAACGGCATCCGGTACCCCGATATCGGGTACCGGTTCCCGGTCACCTTCACCGTCCGTTCATCCACAAACTCGAAACGCGTATCCGTATATCCCCACTTGTGGGGAAACCGTTCTCCTTCCGAATGATCGAAGAAATCGTCCGGTTCGTTTCCGGATCGCCTCCGGCTGGACAGATGCGCGAACAGCACGACGGCCGCTACGGCAACCGCTGCTACTCCCCAGTCAGGCATAACGGACTCCAGATTTCCACAGCCGGCCGTACCATACAAATGCGGCCGCGCAATTCAATGAGAGATGGTCCGGGACGTCCAGGGGCCCCGCGTCACTGCGATGGCTCCGGATTCAGCAGATTGGAAATATGCACCGCCTGGAGCAGATTGGCGGCTTCCAGCTGGATTCGCAGCGAGCGGCGGCGGGGCAGCAACGTGGTCTCGCCCGGCATAGGGGGCAGGATTACCGCCTCGATCACACCCGGATTAATATTCAGATTGCGCGCCGGGCACTTGGGCCAGAGCGCATGGCTGCCGCGAAAGACGATGGGAATCATCACCACGTCCGCGGGGAGTTTCGCGAACAGCGCGTGCTGGAGCGGGAACAGCTGTACGTCGAACGAAGCCGTTGTGCCCATCGGATAGATCACACCGGGGCGGCGTTCCATCTCCTGCAGGATGCGTGGAATCGTATGGGACGAGATGTCGACGCTGTCCCTGGTGATGAAGCCGTCGACGGTTTCGAACATCCTGTCGAATTTGTCCGGAGACATCCCGAAGATGCTGATCTCGCGGGATCCGATCTTCACCGACGTGGACTTCGCCAGTCCCGTGCGGGCCAGTTGAACGACCGGCCGGGAACGATCCCACCCCATTGCATCCAGAAACACCGGGTGATTGAAAACCGAAAACACCACGAAGTGCTCCAGCATGCTCTGATGCGAAGGCAGAAACAGAATCCGCTGGCCTCCGCGGGAGAGTTCCATCTCCCGGACCATGGTCCGGAACATCGGGTCTATCGTCACGTCCAGACGGATGCCGAATGCATTCATCGTGTCGCGGGACCAATCCAGCCAGACCTCCCACGCGCGCTCGTGCCTTTGCGACGGCGCGAGATCCTCCTCCGCGATGCGTTTCCGTCGCCGTCCAACCCGCCAGCAGCGCTTCGCCCACCGCAACATCCTCATTTTGCGCTGGAGGGACGTCAATTCCTTCGTAACCCCCACGTGAGCGTAGTCCAGAAATCGACCCGAATGGGCGCCGGCCAGCAGCGGAGGGAGCGCCGTTTCGGTCAATCCGTCTTCGTCCCGAGCCGCCGAATTCACCGCATCCACAATCCGGACGCTCAGATCGATCATATCCCGCGTCAGATAGCTGTACGGCTGCCCGTACCAGTAGTTCTCCGGCCGCAGCCGGGCGGGGTCCTCCCGGTGGGCCGCGAGAAACTCCACGAGCATACTCCGGCACAAATCCACGTCCGCCTTCAGGGCCGCCATGCGCTCGGCGTCCGAGTCATCCATCCCATACAGCCGCACGTCCGCGTCCGCGACCACCTTCCACACCGAACTGCCGAACCATCCCAGGTTATTGTACGTGTTGTAGCGCGTGGCGAGAAGCTCTCCGGCGGCAATCAGGTGCAAGGTCCGCTGCGCCACGTCTTCCAGGAGTTCACGGAGGGATCCGTTCCATGTATTGCCATTCACCTCGCAGGCGTATTCGAGCCTCCAACGGGGATCCTCGTCCGTGGCAACGCTGGGCAGGGCTTCAGCAACGGCACTGGCATGGGACAGCGGTACCCTCGATATCCTGGCTTGCGCCAGCGCCGTCTCGGCCGGATCGGGCGAGAAATCGTCCCCTTTTGCAAGCGCCTCCACGTACAGGGACTGGTACAGTTTCAGGAAATCCTGCCCCGTTCCGGCGCCGCCGCCTACAAACTCGTCCCGCAGCCGCAGGTAAATCCGGTTCCCCTCGTGGTAGGCCGGCGTCAGTTCGACGAAGTGGTCGTGCGCCTCTTTCAGTCTCCGATCCCTCAGCGCCGGAACACCGCTATAAATCGCGTCCACGATTCGCGCGCGTCTACGCAGGCCTTCCAGGCCGACCCGATCCACCCCGCCGGCCGGCCATGTCAGCTCCCCGGCCGTCCAGCCCTCGAAATAGCCCTCGGGCCGGACCGCCTCGATCAACTCCGAGGCGGCCTGGTCGTACGCTGCACGCAGCCTGTCCGGATCCTGCAACAGCACCTGGTGTACGGGGACTGTCCTGTTTCGATCCATTTGTTGTCACTTCTGAAAAAAGCCGACAGACCGTCAATACCTGATTCGGATTCGCACCGTTCGAAACCCCATCGCGTGAACGTACGACCGATGGCGATCCTGAATCTCGAACCTCCCGATGGCGGTCAATCGGCCTCGGCTGTCATCGTGGAAACCGCCCCGTCTCCCTCTTTCAACACATGGTGTTTCAATCCAGGAATGTGGATCTCCTGGATATATTCCCGCCAGTTGATGCGCGTCACGTCGAAGTTGAACTCCTTCTGATCATCGGGGTTCAGCGCCTCGAAAAGCCGGCGGGTATTCTCCGTTTCGAACTCGCAATCGAGATGGGTGTATCCGCAATAGGTATCGACCAGGGACTCGAGCCGCTCCAGCACGGCTTCCATACCGGAAACCCGACGCCTGTAGCGCGAAACCCATCGGGCGGGCAGATAGTCCACAGCCGCCTTCAACAGACCCAGAGGAAGCTTGTATTTCAGTGCGACCAGACAACGGAACCGCCGCTGGCTGATGAACTGCCAGGGCCTGACGTCGATGGGCCGCCCGGCTCGGTCCTGCATGGGCGAAGATTTGAAATACCCGTAAACCAGTTCGACCATTTCTCTGGCTCGAACCGGGTTCCGTGAGCCCGAGGCCACGTGGTAGACCTTCATCTCCCCGGACCCGCGCACCTGCGGAAGAACCGCGGTGACGGCGTTGTTCAGGACGTCCACCGGTATGATATCCAGCACAATCCCGGGATCGATCGGGAAATTTGAAAGACGGCCCTTGCCGTAGTGGACGATCAGCGGATCGGCGACTTTCAGATCCTCCACCCAGCCGGGTTCCGGGTCCTCGAGGCTGCTCTCTACGATTGACGGCCGTACGATGGCCGTTGGAAGGTCTCCCCGCAGTTTCACGACCAACTGTTCGCCCATCGCCTTGGTGAGGGTGTAGCTGTCGTTCCAGCCGTGGCGCCTCGCACGCCGCATGCCTTCTTCTACAAGTTGTTTTCGAATCCAGCGCTGGCGAAGGGCTTCCATCTGGTGGGCCTTCCGGTAGTCGGTCACGCGTTTTCCGCGGTCCTGCCGCCGGAGCTGCTTCAGGAACGCCGCCTCGAGGCCGGGTTCCCTGGATGCCTCCTCGACTTCCCGCGTGAAGGCCCGAATGGCGTCAATCTCACCCTGCAGGTCGAACCCGGCGGCGCTTCCGTTGATGAGGTCCGAAACGCTCTTGTCCTGGGGAAGCGGCGCTTCGGATATCCGGCCGGTGCGCTTTCCGCTCACGTACGCGGTTGATACATGAACGAGCGCGGCTTTCCGGCAGGCGTTCGCGAAGCCGACGACGCGGGCGGCGCCCATCGTATTCTGTTCGAGGGCGCTGTCGATGGGCTCGTCGAAGACCACGGTCCCGGCGAAATTGACGACAAAATCGACTTCTTCGACAAGTCGCTCGCGTTGTTCGGTGGAAATCCCCAGTCCGTCTTCGGTCAGATCGCCGGCCACCGCCGCGACCTTCTCGGACATCACCGACGGAAAAGCGGCGCCCCACTTCCCTCGCAACCTCTCAAACGCACGGGACTGAAGGATTTCAGATTCCAGGCGTTCCGTTTCGGAAACGATCTGGCCGTTGGAACGTGACCGCGGACGGATCAGGATAAAGATCCGCGCCACGTCGGGCGCGGAAAACAGGACCTTCTCCACGAACCCCTTCGCCAGGAATCCCGTCGCGCCGGTAACAAAAAGCGTCTTGCCGCTCAGAAACTTTGCAATGGACTGCATAACATCCCGAAGTGGACAAAAAACCCGTTTCCCCGACCTCGAATTTCAAACGCGTGAGTACGTGAGGAGCCATTGCTCCAGGATTCCACCCTCACGCCGGGAGGTCGAGGCAACGGGACGACCCGATTTCGTTGATTCACAATGCTCGATGCCAACCGTAACCCGCACGGCCGGACTTCGTTTGCCAGACAAAGAAGGAAATCCAAGATCCGCTTCGAGTCAAGGGAAATCTACCGCACGTACAGGGCGCCGGCTGCAGATGACAGCCTGAAACCTCCAAACGCGCACGTCGCGATCTTGCAATCGTGATTGATACTGACTATATTAGCATCAGAAGGAGAAATCAACGCTGATCCACGATAGGGCCCTGCCGGTATTCAGTCCGTATATATTGATTAAATATAATATTTTATATCCAAGTAAGCAGTGACAGCGGCGTAAGACAATGAAGGATTTAAACAAACTCAGAACCGAAGACAGAGCAGTTCATGACTGGTACCGGTTCGTGCTGTCATTTCCGCCTCATCTGGTCCGTGAGTATCTCGAAAGGTTCGAAGTTGGAACATCCCACACCGTCCTTGATCCGTTTTGCGGGACGGGGACCACGGCCGTTGAGTGCAAAAAGCTCGGAATCGGCAGCATCGGAATCGAGCCGAATCCGATGGCGTATTTCGCAAGTTCGGTAAAGGTGGACTGGACTGTGAATCACAGGGAGTTGCTCGAGTACGCGGAAGAAGTAGCGATGTCCACGAAGAAAACGCTGGACAATAACGGCTTTGGTGAATGGGAAGATCTTCCGCTATTCGCCGAAAATGGAAATTCGAAAACAGTACTGAAACAACTTCCTGATGAAAGGACGAAAATCCTGTTGAAGGACTCCATCAGCCCCCGTCCCCTGCACAAGGCACTCGTTCTTCTGAATGCAATCGACAGGTTGGGGGATCATCATTTTCAGCGCTACGGACGCCTCTGTCTCGCCAACGCGCTCGTGAACCGCATCAGCAATCTCAAATTCGGGCCGGAAGTCGGGGTCGGGAAAATCAAATATGATGCACCGGTCGTGGACGCGTGGCTCGAATGCATCCGGGCGACTGCCCGAGACATTCGGCAATATGGTGACAGGGCACGAGTCGACAGCCGGATTTTCAATGCAGACGCTCGGAGCGTCGAAAACATCCTGAAACCGGGTTCGGTAGATTTCGTAATTACTTCCCCGCCATATCCCAACGAGAAGGATTACACCAGGACGACCCGTCTGGAGTCGGTCATCCTTGGCATGATCAGGAACAGGCAAGAATTGAGGATGTTGAAACAAAACCTGGTCAGGTCCAACACTCGCGGTGTATACAAAGCCGACACAGACGACCTGGAGATCGCGGACAATCTCGCAATACGAAATCTGGCGGATGAAATTGAAAGACGCCGAGTCTCTCTGGGCAAGACATCAGGTTTCGAGCGCCAGTACTCCCGGGTCACTCTGCTATATTTCGGGGGGATGGCGAAGCATTTCGCATCTCTCAGGCCGGCATTGAGACCGGGTGCAAAGCTCGCTTACGTGGTGGGTGACCAGGCATCCTATCTTCGGGTGATGATCAGAACGGGCGAACTCCTGGCCGGCATCGCCAAATCGCAGGGCTACAATGTCACCGGGATCGATCTGTTTCGAACCAGGCCTTCAACGGTAACGGGCGAACAGCTCAGAGAAGAGGTTGTGACGCTGGAATGGCCGGGCGATTGAAAAGAGAGGAGTGATTTATCTCCACCACAAACCGCTATTCAGCGATCATCGAAGCCATTTTTCAAGCCAGGTATCAGCCGGGACAACGTGAAGTCGATTTTGTACGAGAAGACATTGAAACGACTGCCTCCGAACTCAACATTGACTTACCGAAGAACCTTGGCGACGTGGTCTACAGTTTCCGCTACAGGACACAACTCCCCGACAGTATTCGGAGTACGGCACCGGACAAAGAAACGTGGATCATCCGGGGCGCGGGCAGAGGCAAATACAGGTTTGAACTCGCCACCGATAATCCGCTCACGCCGAATCCGAATCTCTCGGTGACCAAAGTGCCGGACTCCACACCGGGAATCATCGCGAAATATGCGTTTGGTGATGAACAGGCTGTACTGGCCCGGGTGCGATACAATCGCCTTATCGACATCTTCCTTGGTATCGCGTGTTACTCACTGCAAAACCATCTCCGTACGACCGTGCAGAAGTTGGGTCAGGTCGAAACCGACGAAATCTACGTGGGTGTTGACAAGAGTGGTTCGCATTACGTGATACCCGTCCAGGCCAAAGGTGGTAACGATAGACTCAGCAGGATTCAGATTGAGCAGGACATCGCGCTTTGTGCGGACAAATTACCAGACCTGATCTGCCGGCCCATCGGCGCGCAATTCATGCAGCAGGATGTTATTGCACTGATGGAATTTGAGGAGGACGGTGACGAAATACGAATCGTCGCGGAGAAACAGTATCAATTGGTCCCGCCGGACGCCATAACCCGCGAGGATTTAATCAGATACAGACAGCGATTGTCTGACGGCACGGGAGGTTGATGGGCGGGAAAGACGGGATCGAGAAAGTAACTTGAGTTCACTCGTCGCGTTGCGCCAGAAGCGCTTGTACTGAAGGAACCAGAGCCTTGGGTATTGCCATAAGTGTCTGGCTTGGATCCTCTATTACCGCTTCATCCTCCGCAGCTGTCTCGTCTTCTGTCTGTGATTCGTAATGTTTCAGGAGGCGTCGGACGCGGTCCTCGTCCCAGCCTTTCGGAAATCTGGACGCATATTTCACCCATAATCTCCTATCTATAGGATATATTTGGTATCACGAAGAGAAAGACGGCTCACCAAGAACTCAGCAGATCGTACCCTTTTTGATTACATCAGGATCGTCACAAACGCCTAGCTTTGGGCGGAACATTTGGATTGTAATGTTAGCTGAGGAAGACAACTATGACAAGCGGCCTCCAGACGGTCTGCGACAGAATCGGAAATCCGATAAAGGCGCAGTTTTCGGTTGAGTTTGCAGACGGAGAGACTTCCGTTGTGGTAGAATCACGAGGGGGTTCGATCGGTGGACCGAACGAGAGAAATGCCGAATATAACCAAGGGGTTGAGTTGCTCTTAAGCCGCCTAGCGCGAAGCGGCTGTTTCCTCGAGGATGCCGTGGTCGATACAAAGACCACACAACGAATGGGTTTATCGAGAGAAAACCGGAGGTTAGCGGTCGATTCATTCCCAATTGACATTCGCTCAATTGATTCTCAAGCGTTACGAAGGGCTCTGTGCAGGTCACAACGTTCAATTGGTCAAAAACCAAGCGCAAGATTTCCCGGCAATAACAATAAGCGTATGAGGTTCTATGTCTCCGGTCTCCCGACTAATGTCCATGAGGCGGCATCGATGTTAGCCCAACATCCAATCATCTCTGTTTCTGATGAGGAGATTAGCCCAATCGTGCGCCCACTTCGCAAGAGCCAAGGACAGGGCCGACATCTCAATGCGCAAGAACGTCGGGCGATCGAGCTGCGAGCAATGCACGTTGTTCAAGATCACCTGTCGATCGATTGGCCCAACGTAAAAGACGTTTCGGCAACGGAATCTTGTGACTTTATCTGCTATTCGAATGGTGACGAGCTGTTTGTTGAAGTTAAAGGGACGACCGGCAAAGGCGAAAAGATCATCGTTACCAGAAACGAGGTCGCTCTCGCTCGTGCGAAATCGCCGAATACACTACTTGCAGTCGTGTCGGACATTAAACTAACGCGAAGTACTGATCCACCGATCGGAAGGGGCGGAAACCTCGTGTTAGTAAGTCCGTGGACAATCCAGCCAGACAAATTGGAACCGCTGGCATTCGAATTAAGGATAAAATAAAGGGCAAAGAAGAGTTCGATGGTTTGAAACTTCGATTCGAGTATTTCGGCGTAGAAAAGGTGATAGTGTTGACACTTAAGTAGTGTGGACTTCCGCGGGGTAAGGTGTACCGTTCAGGAAATCTGGACAAACACGATTGGTCCAACTGATTAACATTCCTATATTCGCATTAATTATGGGTCATTCGACAATCAAAGTACAAGAATTGTAGGGCCGGCTAATTGACTGACTTCGTTGACAAACAAACTCGAAGCAGGATGATGTCGGCGGTTGGTGGCAAGAATAGCAAGCTTGAAACTGAAGTACGGCGGAGTCTCTTCGCCCAAGGCTTTCGCTACCGGCTGCATCGCAAAGATTTGCCTGGAAAGCCGGACATAGTGCTGCCAAAATACTCGGTGGTCATATTCGTTAACGGCTGCTTCTGGCACAATCATGGATGCGCGAGATCCAAGATACCGCATACACGAGCAAACTGGTGGCGCAAGAAACTAGAAGACAATAGAGCGCGAGATTTGAAATCTATTTGCGAACTACGATGCCTTGGCTGGCGAGTTGCTATCATCTGGGAATGTTCTGTGCGCAGACCAGGCATCGACCGACACGAGGCACTCGGTCGAGTGTGCATTCGGCTTGGTCGATTCCTAATGTCGGCCCGTGAAACAATTGAAATCTCTGGTCCGATGCCCGCTCAACTGCCCTAAAGGCAGGAATCAGTGTGACAAGCTCGAAAATGCCCCCTAATATACCCATTCGAGTATTCGACTTCTTTTCCGGTTGCGGCGGAACCAGCTTAGGTTTTCACGAATCCGGAATTGAACACGCGCTTGCAGTTGATTCGTGTCCTGATGCTGTCGGTACATTCAAGAAGAATTTTAAAGGTGCTTCGGTGATCAACGAGCCGATTGAAGTAGTAAGTGCAGAACGGATAAATGCCTACTATAGCTGCGAATCCGAGGTGAAATTGTTCTGTGGCTGTCCTCCTTGTCAGCCCTTCACTAAACAAAAAACGAATTCTAAGCAGGAGTTATCCGAAGACAATCGTCATGGTCTTTTGGGACATTTCTCGTCGATTGTCCATGATTGTTTGCCAGAATTGGTATTCGTTGAAAATGTCCCTGGTTTTCGAAGTGTGTCCGTCGAGAATCACAACCCGTTTTCACATTTGGTCGATCAATTGGATAGAGACGGTTACAATATCGATTACGGTATAATCTTCGCGCAGGACTATGGAGTGCCGCAGGTTCGCAGAAGGCTAGTTCTAGTGGCAAGTCTTCTTGGTAAGATCGCACTTCCTGAGCCAACTCACGGACGAGATCGAAACGTAGCGTATAGAACGGTTAGGGATGCGATAGAAGATCTTCCAACTATTAAGCAAGGCACAGAGCATCCAGATGAACAAAAATACCCGAATCACCGCGCTGCTGCACTTTCCGATCTGAATCTAAAGCGGATCAGGAAGACCCACGAAAACGGGCGTCGGGACTGGCCCGAGTCGCTCCTGCCGAAATGCTATACCTTGAAGGAAAACGGAAAACGCTACAATGGCCATTCGGACTGTTACACACGACTTGCGTGGGACGAGCCTGCACCCGGTTTAACGACGCGCTGCATCAGTTATTCAAACGGAAGATTCGGCCACCCAAAGCAAGACCGTGCCATATCAGTACGCGAGGCAGCCCGCCTTCAGGGATTTCCAGATAGTTTCGAGTTTACAGGTTCACTGGCATCCATGGCGCGTCAGATAGGTAATGCGGTTCCAGTACCTGTTGCAAAAGCATTCGGTCTACATTTCAACGACCACGTCAAGACAGCGGATCTAAAAAATGGCTAGATTCCGAACAAAAGCGCGAGCGGTTGATATGCTGGGAAGGCAGCAAATCGCCGACGCCTCCACCGCCATTAATGAGCTATTTAAGAATGCTCACGATGCCTATGCAGATCATGTTGAAGTGGACTTCTTCGGTTCTGATTCGCTCCTAGTCATTCGTGATGATGGGGTTGGAATGTCGCGTGAGGAATTCGAGTCGAAATGGTTGGTCCTTGGTACGGATAGTAAGGTCAGATCGCCGCAGGGTACGGAGTTCCGGCCGGCTGACAAGCCAGAGCGCGCTATCATGGGAGAGAAGGGAATCGGGCGACTTGCGATCGCATTCCTTGGGCGGCAAGTTCTTGTGCTAACGAGGTCCGCACGAGAAGGGCATCGCGGCAATCTCGTCATGTGTTATGTTCATTGGGGGCTATTCGGACAACCATCCGTTAATTTAGAGGATATTGAAATCCCTATCAGATGCGTTCCAGAAGGCAATCTCCCGGCAAATGAGGATATCGTCGATTTATTGAACGAGAACGCTACCAATGTCAATCAACTTCAAAGAGATTTCCCATGGTGTGACCTTTCGAGCATTCTTTCGGATATTGCCGGCTTTCAGGTCGATCCGCGAAATTTTGAGCGAACTATTGAGGGTCTCTCGCTCGCTAATTGTGAGAGCGGCACACATTTTTATATTGCACCTGCTGACGAAACTATTCTTGCGGACATCAAGTCAGAGCAATCGGACGGAACCAACGAATTCAGCAAGTGTCTTCTAGGTTTCTGCAATCGGACGTTTGGGGTGGATAACCCTCTGCCTTTAGAAACAGCATTCCGTTTTTGGCCTACAGATACATCGCATGAGGATCTGATCGGTCCAAATGAGTTTTTTACCAACGAAGACTTAGCTCTGTCCGATCAGTTCGTCAGTGGCAATATTGATGAATACGGCCAATTTAGGGGAAAGGTAAGGGTTTATGACCAAGAATTCCCTGATCATATTGTCTCATGGAAGGATGGCGGCGGCAAGCCGACGGCATGTGGCCCATTCCAGCTGGAATTTGGCTATTTGCAAGGTATTCAACGGGAAAGCATGGCGGATCCTGAAGACTGGACTAGGCTGAATGAAAAACTAGACAGGATCGGCGGGCTCTACGTTTACCGGGATATGATTCGAATCCTCCCTTACGGCAATTCGGATATAGATTGGCTCGATATCGAGTTGCGCCGAAACAAAGGTATGGGTTACTACTTCTTTTCGTATAGGCGGATATATGGTGCGGTGTGCCTCACGAAAGAGAACAACGCGGCACTAAAAGAAAAAGCGGGGCGTGAAGGTTTCCAAAAAAACAAGGCTTACAAGCAGTTCAAAAGCGTGTTGGAAAACGTATTCATTCAGTTGGCGGCCGATTTTTTTCGCAAAGAAGCGCCCCAAGGAGACTATTTTCACGAACGCAAGGACGAACTCGATCGGTTGGAACGTGCCCGCAGGAATAGAGAAAAACAGACAACTGCAAAGCGAGCCAGGCTTGCCACTGCACTTGAAATGTTTTTTGCCAAAACACAAGATGCTTTACCCGAATTCGAAATCGCGGAACTTCTGCAACATATACAAGATAGGATGAAAACAGCATCTGAGAATGGTGATCCTGACATTGCATCCGCCGAGCTTCTTGACACAGAACGGGAAGCCAATCGGGAGCTCGAAGAGATGCGGGCGAAGTATTCAATAACTCGGCCCCGAGGCGTCGGTTTGACCAAGAGGCTTACCGGCGATTGGGAAGCGTATCAGAGGGAACGCGACAGACTTGAAGCTGATGTCTTTGCTCCTTTTGCAAAGCAAGTGGGGGAATCACTTGTATCAACGGCGGAAATAGCGAATATCCATATTGACCAACGTCGACGCATTCAAGAGCTCATTCAAAATGCCGCCGATACGCAGAACACAGCTTTACGCATTGAATCGAGCGCGTTACGGCAAGCAGCAGGAGATGCACGACGCGCTTCTATTAGTGCGACTAATGCATCCCTGCGGGAATTGCGTAACGTAATTGCAGAAATCGAGTTAAATCTTGCTCACAGCGACCTCAGCGATCTACAGCCAAAGCAGATCGAGGACATAAGGTCAGACTACCAACAACGAATCGATGCTGTAGCCTTAAGGAACACTGGCAGACTTGAAGGTGTTCGCGAAATGTTGACAGGTATTGCTGACGGGATTAATGAAGGAACGGACATTAGCCAACTCGACATCGCAGAAGCCCTGGAAACTGAACTTTACGCCCTACAAGAAAAGGCTGATACGGATGAAGAGCTAGTCCAAATGGGACTTGCGATTGCGGTAATAAACCATGAATTCGAGGCTGTAATCAAGATGATACGCAGAGATCTGAGAGAACTCGGAACGTGGGCCAAGGCCAATGACGGGCTGCAGCCCATCTACCGCGGAATCAGGACGAATTTTGAACATCTAGATGCTCATTTGAATCTATTTACGCCTCTACAGCGGCGACTATATCGTCAACAAATCGACATAACTGGAAAGGAAGTCGTCTACTATGTTCGTGCGCTATTCGGTGTACGGCTTGAACGTCATAGAATCCAGCTGGATGCGACACAGAATTTCGTTGATAGTATAGTTCGCACGTACCCATCAACAATTTATCCGGTATTTGTCAATCTTTTGGATAACTTCATTTTCTGGCTTAAGGACAAGCCCGGTGAACGTCTGATTCAGTTAGATTGCACCGACAGTGCCTATTGCATTGGGAACAACGGTCCGCCAATCCCACGTCGAGATGCTGAGTCCATTTTTGAAAAGGGATTCTCGCGCAAACCACGAGGCCGAGGCCTGGGCCTTTACATCTCAAAAAGGGTATTAAATAAGGAAGGGATGACCCTTACTCTAGACCTGAATAGAAGTCCTGACGATGGGGTTCTATTCTATTTGTATTGGAATGAAGAAAATGACTGAAAGCAAGAATTCCGCATTCAAACAGTTTGTTTATGATTCTGCCGAGCAATATCTCCAGACTGTAGTTTTGGTTGATGATCGAATATACGACGACGCGATTGGGGGTCCGCCCACGCCACTGGATGATCCAAAGGAAGCGGGACGCCTGCCAGCGGTGAAAAGCCCAACATCTTCATTCGAAGCGAGTGGCAATGAAGATGAAGCCGGGCAAATGCCTGAGGAGCTTGAAGAGGCGTCATTTCGTGATGTACAGAATAGTTTCGCCGAGAGGCGGATTATCTGTTCGCTGTATCAGCCTCCAGCAAATGCATCTTTCGATGAAGAGTCAGAAGTCTATGGTTTATGCTCGAGTGCTGACGTTACAATTGTTGACTGGGATCTCGGAGATGCATCTGGTAGTAAGGCCATCAAGCTCATTGGAAGCCTCATTAAGCTAAGTCAGGCAGATTTACCGAATCAATTGCGCCTCGTGCTTGTCTACACTCTGGAAAGAGAACTCCAGAAAATCGCGAAAGAGATATCCGATGCCTTGTTCAATCGTCACCAGCTGTGTGTAGATTGTGAATCCGAGCAACCTGTGCTTACGACCGAGTGTGCCAGGGTCGTTGTACTCGGAAAACCTCGAAGTGTGACTCAACCGAATTTTTCAAATGAACGAGTGCCGGAGGCAGAATTGGCTGAGCGTACAATACGCGAGTTCTCCCAGCTTACCAACGGTATCTTGCAGGGAATCGTGCTACGAGGGATCGCGAATATTCGCGACAATAGTCGCCGCATTCTAACACGATTCAACCAAGAATTGGATGCACCCTTTCTGGCTCACCGTGCCCTTCTGCTTCCTGACGAAGCTTTCCGGCAGATCGTAACCCTATTGACCGATGAACTCAATTCCGTGTTAATTGACACATTGGGGGATTTGCCTCTAGGATCAGCTGTTTGCGTAAGAAAAATCCTTGAAGATTGGTGCGAGAAAACCTGGGAAGAAAACACAAATGCCGAATTGAAGATCGGCGAAGGAGCTAACGGTCTCAATTTTGTCAAAGATGTGTTCTGCAACGGGCCCAATCTTCAGTATGAGTATTCTAGTTTCAGAGGGAGCCGCGTAGGGCGTCTAGTTGAACAAGGTGAATCCGGCAATCCCATCTGGAAGGATGACAGAAATGGACGCATAAAGTTAGTCGAGTACCTATTGGGCAATGGTCAAACAGCTCAATGCAATGAGAAACTCGCATCCTTAATGAGTCAAAGAATACAATATGGAGATTCTCCGAGATTATTGCATTTGGGCGTGATTGTTAGGGAGTTGGCCGGCGATAACCGTTACTTGCTTTGCCTCCAACCAGTGTGTGACAGTGTAAGAATTGAAGGCAAGAGCCAACCGTTTGCATTTAATGTCTTAAGTGTAGCCGAAGACGGTCGTAAAATTACACATTGCGTCAACGACTCCATGGGCGAATTTATCCGACTATTGCATAGTCCCAAGGTGTCGTGTGTTTTCGTTTCGCACTTCAAGTCTCACGACGACGCGCTTTGCGCCACGAAGGACGACAGAAATCGATTTGTCTTTTGGGATGATGAAGAGAGGGGCTATGAGTGGATAGCCGAGCTGAAAACGGAACATGCGCAACGTGCCGCTGAGCAATTCGGAAGGGAATTATCGCGCGTTGGACTAACTGAGTCCGAATGGTTACGGCTAAAGGCGAAATAGACAGTTTCTTTCATTGTAAAGCAAAGCAGAATGCTTGTTCCTCCAAGGTAGGTTGATCAGCCGGTTATGCTTTAAGCATAGATGGACGACTTGATGCCATAGAAAAGAATGTTCTGGTCATTAAAAGAGATCTCTCAGCGTTGAAAAATGATCTTTCAGCCATTAAGAGGCATATTGGAGTTTCGTCGGCTTCAATTGCAACTGACGATAATTAGACTCTATCAAAGCCACTAAATAGAAATTTTTTCCAGTGGGTTTTAAACAGTCTGGAAAAACAAACCGCTCAGTCACTTAATTGTGACTGAGCGGTTTGCCTTACTGATCGGGGAGTTCATTTCGCAATGCAAGGTGCCGGGATTTTTAAGTCATTTTTGGATTCTTGCTGATTTTCTTGGGTATTTCCATCAGCGTCTTGTCTGGATCCTCCAATACCGCTTCATCTTCCGCCGCTGTCTCGTCTTCTGTCTGTGATTCGTAATGATCCAGAAGGCGTCGGACACGGTCCTCGTCCCAACGATCCGGAAACCTGTTGGCGTTCCTCATCTTTCTCGCCTTCTCATCCGCCTGCGATAGAGCAATTAGCCGTTTACCTATCAACTCGTAGGCGGTAATGACATAAGCACAGTTTGGTTCGGGGTCCCGGCGCATCGATCGGTCGGAGATATCGACTCCGCGAGTCCGTCCAATTGCAACGCGCGATCCCTCCCCTCTAGGTCGGACTTCGCCCCGCACCCTAATTGCGTCTTCGACTTCACGTTCCTCGACACCATGTCTGTAAATGTGAATGGAACCTGTTTCAGGGTCCACATAGAATCTGAGATTCATCGTTGACGATTCGCTGCACGAGTCGTGACCTGAGTAAAGTGAATCAGAATGGTCCTTTAGCAAGAACCGTTTGCCAGGCGCACAGATCTGCTCAGAAGCTATTTGGATAGGGAAACGATTAATTCGCGTCCGTACTTAATTCCCATCACGTCGCATGCACGTTGAATTCGCTTCTTCTTCTGATCGTTATCGAGATTGGTCGCCAGCCACCATCCGCCTGGCAATTCGCAGGCTTCCTTTTGGGCTAACTTAGAACCCGCAGGATACAGGTCCTCCGCGCGCCTCGCAAGTTGGAGACGCTTGCCACCCTTTTTTTGAGTGCTATCATAACGCTGGCAGAAGTTGGTGTCTTGTTCTGCAAATTTCCGAAAGATTCCGACATAGACATCCCTTGCAGTCCGACCATTTACCGTGATACCGTTCAGACGATAAAACGGAGAGGAGGGGATTGTGCTGGTTTCACTTTGGGAAGGGCCGCCCGTCAATTCGTGCGTTTCCGCAGATCGTTGTGTGGCTTGCCTCCTTATAAACTCGACAACCGTTTGTTGTTTCGGTCGAATTCCAGTGTCTTCTTCGACTTTTCTGGCAAATATGTCCACGAGTCCTTTATCGGATCCACAAAGCAGGGAATTCCATACAGAACCAAATGCTTCGGCCGCTCTGCGCTGAGACTGGCATTCTGCATACGCCTCCTCACATCTATCAAATGTGACACCCGACTTGACAGCATCGATGGCGAGAAACCACATAAACGTCTCAGCAGTTGTGGTATCGTCCTCGGCAGCAATGTCCAAACTGCGAAACAGCCTATCACTATATTCTCCTCCGCCGTACGGAAAATAGAACTTCCAGGTGCGTCCGTCCGTGAGGATTGCTAGTTTTACACCTCTACGAAAGCAATATTGGAAGAGTTGGTCTTCTCCTTTCTGATCGGCCGAACCCACTGCCTTCACTTCTATCAAGACACGAGGCTCACCGGGTGGGTCACAGAGCGCGAAGTCGACCTTTCTGGTTTCAATCGGGAACTCATGGCGCACGACCTGCTGATCATACCGTGGCCAACCGACCGCCTCGAGCAGCCGCTTGACAACACCGTTACTAACGGCCGCCTCACTGTCGTATTCGCCCTGACTAAGTCTATTGCGAATATCCACGATGTGTTGGATTAGTTGTTCATCTTGGTCGCTCATACTAATCCTCCATCCAATGCAAATCGGGACATCTGCATACCAATCGTAACGCACAAGCCTTAGATTTTTCCGAACTAGGCCTGTTGCATGCTTGTAAGTTCCGTTATCTGTTGTAATTTAACTGAAGATATGATGCCGACCAGCGGTTGTCAAGTTTTCGCACACAGCACGAAGATTTCAACCCAATTGACCCTTGAGAGCGGAGCACACTACCATAGTAGCGCAGTAGGTATAGACCCAGCTGTCGAAATGATTCGAAGGCGTTTGTCACTCTATCAAACGATCCAAAACTCAATGCGAGTCCTCCGGACCGTTTTCTTTCTTATCCCATTGTAGCGTTTTCACGAATCAGCTCTTGCCCGAAGCCGACCACACAATATCTGGCTCTCAGTTCGATCTCTTCCACTTATTTTGGTATCGGCCGAGTCTATGGACTCTCATAGGGCACGACTCAGTTCAATCCCGGCCAAGAAATTCGCTTGGCGACCAGCCGTGGTCGCATCTGGCTGAATCACCGCGCGGAAGAGGACTACATAGTCATGGAATCACGAACCTTCGATCTTTCCGTACCCGTATCCCGATTATTATTAGCATGTTGGAGCGTTTTTAGCGCAATCCAGGTTGCCAGTGGCGCCTTCAGCATTGAGCGGGGTGACGGCGTGCTGGGCGTCGTACAGATCGCCTTCGGTTTGTTTTTTTGCTCTTCGTTTTTCGTATTGCCTCGCCTGAACCGGTATGTGATTGCGTTTGACGTTTCGCATTTGACTTTGGACAGAGCGCTCGTCAGGACGCGAAAAATCCCCTGGGCGTCAATTTCTGAAATAGAAATACATCTGATGAAATTGGAGATTGTGCTCAAGGATGGGAAGAACGTGAAACGATCGTGCTACAAGGCGGGCGACCGGCCGGTCGCCCCTACAATTCCCACACAGGGACAGAATTTCGGTGATTGATATTGCCGATCCGTATCGCAGACCGGTTCAAGCTGATTGCTGACAGCTGATAGCTCCCTCAATGGGGCTACGAGAGAGGTCCTTTTCCGGTTTCTGAATCAAGCGACCTTACCTGCTCCTCCTCACGTATTCAAGCCAGTTTCTGAATTCGATCTTCCTGAAGCTTTTTTCTTCCTTCTCTTTCTTCTTCAAACCCGCCAGCAGGTTCCGGAAGTCATCCTCCGCGAACATCGACGTGTAATTCGGCGCCCAGTGCAGCATGAGCTTGCCAATGTAGTCATAGGGCAGTTCGGGATGGTATTGCGTGCATGTGATGCGACGGTCCTTTGATACGACGGCCTGCAGCGTTGTCGCATTTTCAGCGACAATCTCGAACTCCCGCGGCAGCCGGGCGGTTTCGTCGAAATGATGGGCTGGCGCATCGAATGGCCGCGGCTTGCCGCGATACATGGTCTCGGCGAAATCCAGCGATCGAGTTGAGATACCTCTTGCGATGCCGATCTCCGGTGTCCGGGCGGGCGCCACCTCCCCGCCGCAGACGGTTGTGATGACCTGAAACCCCCAGCAGCTTCCCCAGACGTGGGGCACGTCAGCCAGCACACGTTCGCCCAACGCGAGCTGGCGGCGATTGAACGGAACGTTTTCGTAGATATTGCCGCCCCCGCCCGTCCAGATCGCCGCGTCGAACCCACTGAAATCCTGGTCCGACTGTTCTGAGTCAACGTGCGTATCGACGATCCGAATCTCCGCTTCTGGCCGGCATTCCCGAACCAGCGCCTCGAAGACACGAGCCTGCTCCTCCACCCCGGCGTGTGCATGGGACAGGTTTCCTTCCTGGGTCCATCCGTCGACGATCAGGATCCGCATCACCCAATCACCTCTCGTCCTGAAGCCATTCGTCACCGACCTCGATCTCACCCGCAGCGGTCAATACGGCAGAACCGCCCACGTCGACGGAAACAACGTTTCCGTTACGCAGCCGGGCTGCCGCGTCCATCCTGCTGGGGCGGCCCATCTTCACGCCCTGCGTTACCGACAATTCCACCGCGCCCGATTGGATCCCGCTTCTCAGTCCCGCAACGCCCACCAGTGCCGCAACCGCGCTGCCCGTGGCCGGGTCCTCGTCAATCCCATGTGAGGGCGCAGACATTCTCGCGTAGATCTCCGCTCCGGATTCCAGTTCACCCGCGAAGAAATAGATATCCGAAGACCGTGCATCGGAAAGCAGTCTGCCCCACGCCTGTTTGTCCAACGATGCGCGGTCAACGGCCACTTTCGACACCAGGTACGCAAAACAGAAGTCCAGTCCAACGCCCGCGAAGAACCCGTCGAGGACGTCGTCCCTGTCGAGGGAAAGGATTTCCGCAAGGGTCGCGGTCGAGGTTCCTTCCGCTGAGTAATCGAGGGGCGCATCGCTGGTCAGGGTGCCGTACAATACGCCGTCCTCATTCGAGATCCTCACGGGAATGCAACCGACGTTTTCTTCCAGAACAATGAGATCCGAATCCGTATGGCCCCCATAGCGGAGGGCGCATGCCGTTCCGACGGTGGGATGGCCTGCAAAATCCACCTCGGCCGCAGGCGTAAAAATTCGCACCCGGGCTGTCGCGGAATCGCTTTCGGGCGGAAATACGAACGTGGTTTCCGAAAAATTGAACTCGCGAGCGACCTTCTGCATGCCGTCCGCGCTGAGACTCCTCGCGTCCGGCAAAACCGCGAGTTGATTTCCCCCGAATGCCGTCCGGGTGAAAACATCCAGGATGTAAAACCGGTATTTCATGGGTGTCTTTTCAGAAAGTTCGTGATCTGAGCCCGAGCGTCGCCTTACGATCCCACAATATAGGTACGAAGCGTGGATCGAGAAAGATAACTTACCTTACACGGGCCATTTGAGTGCGACAGCCGCTGAATCTTTGGTTCTCGCTTTGTGGACTACGGGCTTATATTATCCGGTAGATCGCATCCGATGTGTCCGGGCTGAAGCAGCCCTGGCTCCGGACAACGAGTGGATCGACATCGTATCGCGCCTGGACCCACATGATCAGTTCCCCACAGTTCGTACCGAAAAGGAGGACGACTCCATGGAAGAGCGGACGTTTGACCTTACCGTACCCGTGACGCGCGCATTTCTCGTGGTCCAGACAGCAATGGGCGTAATATTCATCGTTATGGGCCTCTTCAGTTTCGAAAATAGCACCACATTAGGCGCCATTCAATCTGTTGGGGGTCTGATTATCTTGATTTCTGTCGGCCTCGTACAACGGATGGACAAGCATGTCATAGCATTTAAGGGTGCAAGTCTGGAAATCGAAAGAGGCTTATTTCGGCACCACAACCTCCCCTCGGCTTCCATCGAGGAGATTCATCTCAAGGCGAAGAAGGCCGAATTCATCCTCGCCAACGGTAAACGCGTGGATATAAACTTCGGTGGAATGAGTTATAGCGACAACCAGATCATCAAACCGCAGATTATCGAGGCGGTCACGGCATTCGCGGAGTCAAAGGGGATTCCGGTACAGGACGGTCGATCCGGGTAAGCCACCAACCTGCGCGAAGGAAGTATCTGACGGTCGTGCGACCGGCCGGTCGCCAAAAGGCGGTGAGAAGGTAGAGGTTAGACGGGAGAAGAAATCCTTGCCCGACATCTTATCAATCCTTGCCTCCGGCACGAGAAGAAACCTCACAAGGCAGGTAATCTCTCCCGTCTCCCGGCTCACGTCTCACCGGTTTTCAGCCTTATGCCTTTAATCAAATTCATCGCTTCGGCCGGCATAACCGTGATCGTCGTTCTGGCTCTGGATGCCCGAATGGGCGGGTTTCCCGCCGCGGGTAGATTCCTGAGTCCATTCCACGGTTTCTGGCAGAATACCGAAACGCACGACCCGCCGGCGGACGGCGAACTGCGGCTCGAGGGACTGCTCGAACCCGTCACGGTCCTCTATGACGAACGCCGGGTGCCGCATATCTTCGCAAAGAACGACCGGGACCTGTTTTTCGCCCAGGGGTACATTACGGCAAAAGATCGTCTCTGGCAGATGGAATTTCAGACTGCCGCGGCGGGCGGGCGCCTTGCGGAGATCCTTGGAGCCGGCGCACTCGATCGCGACCGGTACCAGCGGCGGGTCGGCCTGGTTTACGGCGCACGGAATACGCTCAGGGAAATCATGGCCGAGCCGGAAACCCGGCTTTCCGTCACCGCGTACACAAGCGGGGTCAATGCTTACATCAGCAGCCTGCGCAAGAGAGATTTCCCCATTGAGTACAAACTGCTGGGCTACGCCCCCGAGCCCTGGACGCCATTGAAATGCGCGATCCTGATCAAGTCCATGGCCTGGATACTGAGCGGCCGGAATTCGGACCTGAGGATGAACAACACGCTCGACCGGTTCGGCAAGGAGGTTGTGCGGGACCTGTTTTCGTATCCACCCGGCGACAACACAATAATCCCCCGGGAAACTTCGTGGGACTTCGAGCCCCGAAGAGTCATCCGGCCGGATACGTCACTCATCCGGGGGTCGATCGGCACGGGAACAGGCAGCGGGATTGGAAGCAACAACTGGGCCGTCTCCGGAACCAGGACCGCCAGCGGGTATCCCATATTGGCGAACGATCCGCACCTTGGCCTTTCTCTGCCGTCGCTGTGGTACGAGATTCAACTCGCCGGACCCACCGTCAACGTGTATGGCGTATCCCTTCCTGGCGGGCCGGGCGTGGTTATCGGATTCAACCGGCATATCGCCTGGGGGTTCACGAACGCGGGAACGGACGTAACCGACTGGTACAAGATCACGTTCAAGGACGACACGCTTCAGGAATATCGCCACGGCGGCAGGTGGCTTCCGGTGGAAACCGTCGTCGAAGAATTCAGCGTTCGTGGCGGCGAGACCTTTCGCGATACCGTGCGCTACACACATCACGGACCGGTTGTATGGGACTCCAGCTACAGGCCATCCGATTCGCGGGTGCCGGAACTTCATGCGTTCCGCTGGACGGCTCACGACGGTGGAAACGAGTGGCTGGCATGCCACCGCCTCAATTCCGCGCGCGGCTACGCCGATTTCGTCGCGGCGCTCCCGCACCTCACCGCTCCCGGGCAGAATTTCGCCTACGCCGACAAACAGGGCAATATTGCAATCTGGCACAACGGCCGATTCCCGGTAAGATGGGAAGGCCAGGGCGCCTTCATCGCAGACGGATCGGACCCCCTCCATGATTGGCAGGACTGGATACCCCACGCCCACAAACCGCACGTCAAGAATCCGGACCGCGGCTTCGTCAGTTCCGCCAACCAGCGCCCCGCGGATGAATCCTATCCGTATTGGCTGGCCAACGGCTATTCGTCGCCTTTGCGTGCGCGTCGAATCAACGAACGCCTGGCCGAAATGAAGGACGTCACACCGGACGACTTCCGAAAACTGCAGCTCGACACAAAGCACACCCGCGCCCGGGCCC
Organism: Candidatus Latescibacterota bacterium; assembly: GCA_965116875.1. GTDB lineage: Bacteria > Latescibacterota > UBA2968 > UBA2968 > JAAXHE01. Next base: position 3,292,872 of record OZ220733.1, on the reverse strand, counting down.
TGCTGCCCGTACTGACGGCGTATCTGGATCTACAGTCACTCAGTACCGATCACGCGGCAGTCCTCCGGACGCTGAGGGACTGGGACTGTTTCGCGAATGCCGAAGAGATCGCCCCAACCGTTTTCCAGACGTGGTGGGGAAAACTCTACCGGGCAATCTGGGACGATGAATTCAGCGGATCGGGCCCCGGTCTGCAACGTCCTTCCGCGGATCGAACGGCGAGGCTGATCCTCGACGAGCCAGACGCGCTGTGGTACGACAACACGACGACGGAACCCGTCGAGACGCTGGCGGACCTCGTCCGCAGTACGTTTGAGTCCGCCTGCACGGAACTGACCGTCAGACTGGGACCGATGGGGGATTCATGGAAATGGGGACGCTACAAAGGCGCGGATATCAGGCATCTGTTGAGGATTCCCGAACTCTCGCGTATGGATCTGTTCGTTGGCGGCGGCCGCGACATCGTCAATGCGACGAACCGGGGCCACGGACCCTGCTGGCGAATGGTCGTATCCCTCGGTCCTGATGTAAAGGCCTGGGGTGTCTATCCGGGCGGCCAATCGGGCAACCCCGGCAGCCGTCATTACGACGACTTTGTCGACACATGGGTCGGAGGGGAACTCGACGAACTGCTTTTCATGAAAACACCGGAAGACGGCCGTGGGCGTATCGGGGAACGGTTGACGATGGTCAAGAAGCAGTGAGAGGGGAGAGGGCAGACGGGAGAAGATATCCTTGCCCGATATTCTATCCCTCCTTGCCTGCGGCAAGAGAGGAAACCTCACTGGACCTACCCCCTGACCCCCTTCCTGAAGGAAGGGAGAAAAAGGAAGAAGTAGCGGTAACTTTGACGTCTGTCACTTCTGCAATCGGACTCTCGCAAGAATCGAATGGAAGCGGATTGCTGAGGAGAGCGAAAAACCGGCGGCGTTTCCTTGAAAATCAGAGTGTCTTTCGATGACCGGCACGCGACGCCTTTCCTTTCTCCCTCTTTCCTTTAGGAGAGAGGGCCGGGGAGAGAGGTCTGCGGGGCCGGGCGGATGGTTTGCTTTGGACCTTGACTTTCGCCTTTAGCTGACGGCTGATGGCTGATCGCTGGTTTCCCGACCGCTGATGGTAGAACGGCGGACGACCGGCCGGTCGCCCCTACAGATCCAATACGGGCGCGGGTATCGCCCATGAATATTGCCGATCCGTATCGCTAGCCGGTTTAGCTGACGGCTGATGGCTGACCGCTGACAGCTTCTTTATGATTTCAACCGCTATATACGTCCTCATATTCGGGCTGATCGCCGGCATGGCGCTGCCGTGGTGGGGAATCGGCGCGGCGGGATTCGCGGCCGGTCTCTGGAAGGCGCCCACAGCGTGGAAAGCGCTGGGCGCGGGTTTCAGCGGCGCAGGGATCCTGTGGGCGGCCGCCGCCAGCTATATCCATCTGAAATCCGGCGGCATTCTCACCGCGAAGATTGCCGGCATTGCCGACCTTTCGGATCCATCTCTGCTCGTTGTACTCACGGCGTTGATCGGAGGCCTTGTCGGGGCGCTGGCCGCGGCGGCGGGTTACCATCTCAGATCGGCGTTGAAGAAAACCCAAAAGGCGGTGAGACGGGAGAGGTGAGACGGCAGAAGTTATCCTTGCCGGACATCTTATTCCCCCTTGCCTGCGGCATGAGAGGAAACCTCACTGGACCTACCTCCTGACCCCCTTCCTGGAGGAAGGGAGAAAAAGGAAGAAGTAGCGGTAACTTTGACGTCTGTCACTTCTGCAATCGGACTCTCGCAAGAATCGAATGGAAGCGGATTGCTGAGGAGAGCGGAAAACCGGCGGCGTTTCCTTGAAAATCAGAGTATCTATGGATGACAGGCACGCGACGCCTTTCCTTTCTCCCTCTTTCCTTTAGGAGAGAGGGCCGGGGAGAGAGGTCGCATAAAGGCGGGTAGAGGGTAGACGGAAGACGTTAGAAGAAATCCTTGCCCGGTAGGTTAATCTTCTTGCCTCCGGCACGAGAAGAAGCCTCACGAGGCAGGCAATCTCTCCCCTCTCCCCTCTCCCGTCTCCCCGTTTCTGAAGGGCCGGGGAGAGAGGTCTGCGGGGCCGGGCGGATGGTTTGCTTTGGACCTTGACTTTCGCCTTTAGCTGACTGCTGACCGCTGACGGCTGATAGCTGCTTCCAAGAGGGCCGGGGAGAGAGGTCTGGGCGGTGAGGAGCGGTGGATCTTGGTTTTGCTTTTCGTCTTTAGCTGACGGCTGACTGCTGATAGCTTGTTTCCCGACCGCTGATGGCTGACGGCTGACTGCGCAAAATCGAAGTTTGATATTGACAAATCCCCGGAGAAAATCTATCTTCTTCATCTTCAGCGTGATACGCGAAATCGCCCTCCAGGAGCCGGACGGAAAGCGCGGGTGTCGATGCAGGAACGAACATTGTTGATCATCAAGCCGGACGCGGTTTCCCGGAATGTCATCGGCGCCATACTGAAACGTGTGGAAGGCAAGGGGTTCAAGGTTCGACGGATGAGAATGACGCGGTTCACGCGTGAGGAGGCCACCCGGTTCTACGCTGTACACGAGGGACAACCTTTTTTTGACGGCCTGATCGACTTCATGTCTTCGGGTCCCGTTGTCCCGCTCGCGCTGGAACGGGAAGACGCGGTGTCGGTGCTTCGCGAAATCATAGGCGTCACCGATTCAGCGAAAGCGGCAGAAGGCACCATTCGCAGAGATTTCGGCACGACCGTCCAGCGTAACGCCGTACACGCGTCAGACTCGCTTGAAACCGCGACCTGGGAGATCGCCTTTTTCTTCGGCGAACGCGTATAGAACAGACGCAAGTCGTCCACGTCGGAAATATCGATGATTATTGCGCTCAACGAACTCGAAGAAGGCAAGGCCAGCCTGGACTGGGAGGAAACCCCGGAAGAGTTGCATATCCAGGATGAGGACCTGCAATTCGCGGGTCCAATAAGGACGCGAATCGAGTTCGTCAAGATCGGCGAGTCCATATCGGCAAGCGGCCGGACGAATGCCGACCTTCGGCTCGAGTGCGTTCGCTGCCTGGAACCCGTATCGTTCTCCCTCTCCTCCGATTTCAAGTTCGTCTTTCAGAAAAATCGTCCCGAGTCCATGAGGGATGATGAAGACGAAACGATGATATGGCTGGATGAATCCGGAGACAAGGTGGACCTTGGCGAAGAAATAAAGGACTATATCCTGTTGGAAATGCCGTTGAACCCCCTGTGCAAGACGTCCTGCGAGGGGCTTTGCCCAATCTGCGGAGAGAACCTCAACCAGACACAGTGCAACTGTTCGTCATCAGAAACCGACCCCCGTTGGGAAGCCCTGAGAGCATTTAAAGACGAGTCCTGAAGGAGCATTTCAAAATGGCGCACCCGAAACGCAGAAGCTCCAATTCCAGAACCGGCAAGCGACGTACCCACTGGAAGCTTTCGAGACCCGCTTTCTCCGACTGTCCGAACTGCGGCCAGCCGCGCAGGCCTCACCGGGTCTGCTCCAACTGCGGACAATACAACGGCCGCGAGGTAACCGAAGGCGAAAGCGTCTGATTGCCGTAGCCGGCAGATTTTCTGTTCGTCGTTTCCTGAATCCCAATTCTTGCCTATGAACAAAAAAGTCCATGCTTCCGTCACCGGTGTCTCCCGCTTTCTCCCCGAACGCCGGCTGACGAATGCCGACCTTGAAAAGATCGTGGATACCTCGGACGAATGGATTCGATCACGAACGGGTATTGCAGAACGCCGCATCCTCGATGACGGCCTGGGTGCCTCTCACATGGCTACCGGCGCGATGGAATCCCTGCTCGAACAAAAGGGTCTGGACGCCAGTGAAATCGACCTGATTATCGTTGCAACGGTGACGCCGGACATGGTGTATCCGGCTACCGCCTGCCTGGTTCAGAACGACGTGGGGGCCGACAACGCGTGGGGGTTCGACCTTTCCGCAGCCTGCTGCGGGTTCCTCTACGCCCTGGTCGTAGGCGGCCAGTTTATCGAAAGCGGAGCCCACAGGAAAGTGGTGGTCATCGGCTCCGACAAAATGAGTTCCGTCGTCGACTACACCAACCGGGAAACCTGCGTCCTGTTCGGGGACGGCGCGGGGGCAGTCCTTCTGGAACCCGACGAGACCGGTGCCGGCGTCCTGGACTTTATCCTCAACGTGGACGGATCCGGCGGCCAGTATCTATGCCAGCCGGCCGGCGGCAGCCTGCATCCCGCAAGCCACGAGACGATCGACAGGAAAATGCATTTCGTTCACCAGGACGGGCCTCGCGTGCTCAAGTTCGCCAGCAGCAGCATGGCGGCGGTTTCGGCGGATTTGCTGGAACGAAACGGCCTCAGCGGCAACGATATCGCCCTGCTGGTACCACACCAGGCGAATAAGCGCATCATCGACGCAACGGCACGCCGGATGAAGCTGGCTCCCGAACGCGTACTGGTCAACATCGATAAATATGCGAACACGACATGCGGCACAATCCCCATCGCCCTTTCCGAAGCGGTTGAACAGGACCGGGTGAAGCAGGGTGACTATATTGTACTGGCAAGCGCCGGGGCCGGCTATACGTGGGGAAGCGCCCTGTTGAAGTGGGCGTACTGATGCACTCATCTGGGAGCCGGTGGTTGGAATCCACAAGCAGAAACGTATCTGGACCGTCATGTCCCTAGCATTCCTATTCCCCGGCCAGGGTTCGCAATACGTTGGGATGGCCAGCGATCTTTACAGCGCCTCACCGATCGCCCAGTACGTATTCAATCTGACCGACCGCATCTCCGAGACAGGACTGAAGACGTTCTGTTTCGACGGCCCTGAAGAAACCCTGAAACAGACGGCCATCACGCAGCCGGCCATCTTCGCGCACAGCATCTCGGTTTTCGAAATCCTGAAAGACAGGGGCATCCACCCGGATTTCGTGGCAGGACACAGCGTGGGAGAGCTGGCGGCCCTTGTCGCCGCCGGGGTCATGTCCCTGGAAGACGGTGTCCGGATCGTGGGTATCCGCGGGCGAGCCATGCACGCGGCGGGGAAAATGCACCCTGGTACGATGGCGGCCATCATAGGCCTGGAGGACGGTGCGGTCGTGAACATTTGCGAATCGCTGGGGCCCGGCGTCGTGGTCGTGCCCGCAAACTTCAACTGCCCCGGTCAGGTCGTCATCTCAGGCGAGCCGACCTCCGCGAAACGGGCCATGAAGAAGGCATCGGCCGAAGGCGCCAGGAGGGTTGTGGAACTCCAGGTCAGCGGCGCCTTTCACTCGGGTCTCATGCAATCCGCCCTTGGCACGCTTGAAGGCGCCCTTGCAAACGTTCCGTTCTCGGCGGCGCGTGTTCCGGTTGTGCCGAACACGACGGCGGAACCCACGACCGATCCGCATTTGCTCAAAGACCTTCTCATCAGGCAGGTCGTCTCTCCCGTCCGATGGACGGCTTCGATGACGCGGCTGGTTGCCGAAGGCGTCGACCGCGCCATCGAAGCCGGACCGGGAAGTACGTTGAAAGCCCTGATGCGGCGCATCGAAAAGGGGGTCGCCGTATCATCCGTCGGAACCCTCGAGGACCTGGACAGTCTTACGGTATGAATCGACTAAAGGACAGGACCGCGATCGTTACGGGCGGATCCCGCGGCATCGGCGAGGCCATCGCCAACCGCCTGGCCGAAGAAGGCGCAAGAGTGGCGGTGTGCTCCAGCCGGAGCCTCGACAGCGCACAGGCGGTGGCCGAAGCCATCGAGAACCGCGGCGGGAGCGCGCTTGCACTGAAGGCGGACGTTTCGAACGCCACCGACGTAGTCGGGCTCTTCAAGGCCGTCCTGGACCGCTGGGGCGGGTTGGACATTCTGGTCAACAATGCCGGAATTGCGCGCGACGGTTTGCTGATGCGACTGAAACCGGGTGACTGGGACGCTGTTCTCAACGTCAACCTCAAGGGCGCATTTTTGTGTATGCAGGCCGCCGTGCGACCGATGATGAGAGCGCGGTCCGGGCGGATCATCAATATCTCATCCGTAACGGGACTGATGGGAAACCCCGGACAGGCCGGGTACACCGCCGCAAAATCCGGGCTTATCGGGCTCACAAAGACCGCCGCCAAAGAAATGGCGAGCAGGGGCATCACTGCCAACGTAGTCGCGCCTGGATATATTCCCACCGAAATGACGGAAAAACTCCCGGAACAACTCAAAGAGAAGATTCTTGAACAGGTCCCCCTGGGCACGCCGGGAACTCCCGAAGATATCGCGGCGGCGGTCGCGTTTCTGGCCTCCGCCGACGCCGCGTATATCACCGGGCAGGTCCTGGTTGTGGACGGCGGGATGGTCATGTAAGCCAATCGTGAAAAATCTGACGCCAGACGCGAACGGAGAGTTGCGCCGGGCCGTACGGCGTGACCCGTCGTTTGCAATAAGAAGCTGTCTTAAAATTCCCAGCGGTCTTCGCACGGCTGCAAAAGCGCCGGTCAGCGTTGGTCAAACCCACCCGTATAGACAAATATGGGCGGGTTTTCCCGCCTTGACCGCCACTTTTTCGCTCGCGCTCGGGAACTCACCGGTAATTTTAAAACAACTTCATAAAAAGGGAGACAGTTGCCATGGCTGAAAATATTCAGCAGAAAGTCGTCGATCTCATCGTTGATCAGCTGGGTGTGGATGCCGACAGCGTAACTCCGGAGGCCCATTTCATAGATGATCTTGGCGCGGATTCCCTCGACACGGTCGAACTGGTGATGGCCTTCGAAGAGGAATTTGACATGGAAGTTCCCGATGAAGACGCCGAGAAGCTGGAGACCGTGAGCGACGTCACGGATTATCTCAAGAAACGCCTGAACGAATAGACGGCCGCGCCTGCGCAGACACGACAATCAGGAGAAGGTGCCCTTGAACGGAAACCGAAGGGTTGTGGTCACAGGCCTCGGCGTCCTTGCGCCGAATGGAATGAACACCGAAGCCTACTGGGAGGCGTTGCTCAATGGAGAGAGCGGCGTCGATCACATCCGCAGATTCGATACGACAGGATTCCGGGTTACATTCGGAGCCGAACTGAAGGATTTCGACGCCGAGCGGTTCGGTCTCGACCGCAGACTGGCCAGGCGCAACGATCTGTGCACCCAGTATGCCATCTGTTGCGCGCGGACGGCTGTAACGGACGCCGACCTGGACGTGGACGCCGGAGACTCCGACCGGATGGGCGTAATTTTCGGCTCGGGCATCGGCGGTATCTGGACGTTCGAAGATCAACACACCGTCCTCCTCGAGAAGGGCGCACGGCGGATCAGCCCGTTCTTCATCCCCATGATGATCCCGGACATGACGTCGGGGCAGGTCTCCATCCTGCTCGGCGCCAGAGGGCCGAACTACACCACCGTGTCCGCCTGTTCCTCCGCCGCGCACGCCATCGGGTGCGCTTTCAGGGAGATCCGCCACGACGAAGCCGACGTCATGGTTACGGGTGGCGCCGAAGCGGCCGTCAGCGCCATGTCGCTGGGGGGTTTCGCTTCCATGAAGGCGCTTTCCACGCGCAACGACGACCCGCAGGGGGCCAGCCGTCCATTCGACCTGGAGCGTGACGGATTCGTGCTGGGCGAGGGGTGCGGCGCGCTCATCCTCGAAGAACTGGAACACGCGCGGCGGCGGGGCGCACGGATTTACGCCGAGATCGCCGGCGCAGGCTTCACTGCAGACGCATATCACGTTACCGACATGGCCCCGGGCGGCGAGGGCGGCGCCCGCGCGATGAGAATCGCCCTGAATCAGGCAGGATTGAACCCGGAGGACGTGGACTACATCAATGCCCACGGCACGTCGACTCCGATAGGCGACCGGACCGAAACCGCGGCCATTAAATCCGTCCTGGGTGATCACGCGGAAAAAACCGCGGTCAGCTCCACCAAATCCATGACGGGCCATCTTCTGGGCGCCTCCGGCGCAATCGAGAGCATCGCCTGCCTCCTGGCCATCCATCACGGCCGCGTGCCACCCACCATCAACTACGAACATCCCGATCCGGAGTGCGACCTCGACTACGTGCCCAATACGGCACGGGAAATGCCGGTCCGTGCGGCAATAAACAACTCCTTCGGGTTCGGCGGGCACAACGCGGTGCTCGCGATGCGCAGGTACGACGGCCGATAACTCCCGCAGGGTAAAGCTCATCGGACTTGTCAGAATCAGACATACGGTTGCACGCTGGCTCGGGCGCGACCGGGCAGCGCATACCCCGGAAAGTCTCCAGGAAAAACTCGGCTATCGTTTTTCGGATCCCGATCTCCTTGTGCAGGCGATCAAACACCGCTCCTACGCCTACGCCGTTGGCGAAGGAAGCATCGCGTCGAACGAACGGCTCGAGTTTCTCGGCGACGCCGTACTGGACCTGCTGGTCACGGAGAACCTGTATCGGAAGTTTCAAAACAAACGTGAAGGCGACCTCACGCAGATCAAGTCGGTCCTCGTCAGCAAAGTCATTCTCGCACAACGGGGCCGCGCGATCGGACTCGGCCACCACGTCCTGCTCAGCAAGGAAGAGGATCTGGCGGGAGGGAGAGACCGGACGTCGATCATCGGAGATACTTTCGAGGCAATTCTGGGCGCCGTCTATCTCGACGGCGGGCTCAAGGCCGCGGACACTGTCGTTCAGAGCCACCTCCTGAGCAATATCGATCCAATTGTCGCCAATAGCAGCTATCTCAACTTCAAGAGCGTCCTTCTGGAGCATACGCAGGGCGAAGGCCGGGGACACCCCCGCTACCTGGTCAGTTCCGAAGAGGGGCCGGACCACCACAAGACGTTCAGTGTCGAGGTGTTGATCGCCGGCGAACGAATGGGCTTCGGAAAGGGGCGAAGCAAGAAAGAGGCACAACAGATGGCCGCGAAAGAGGCGTTGCAGAAGCTGGGAGTCTCCTGATTCATGCGGAAAACCGGATCGCGTCCGTGGCGTTTCCTGAACACCGGGTCGGGAAACGCCTTCTTCAATATGGCCGTGGACGAAGCCATTGTGCGCGGCGTTGAGGGGGATACGTCGCCACCCACGGTCCGGACGTTCGGCTGGACGCCGCCCGCCGTCTCTTTCGGCTACGCCCAGAGGATCGGCCGTGAAGTCGACGCGGACCGATGCCGGCAGCGCGGTATCCAGCTTGTCCGCCGGCCGAGCGGCGGGCGCGCCGTCCTTCATTGGAACGAACTCACGTACAGCGTCACCTGCCGCGCCGACGACCCGCTGCTGGGCGGCTCCATTCAGGAGTCCTACCGGAAAATCAGCGCCTGCCTGGTTGCAAGCCTGCGACTCCTCGGCGTGGACGCCCGGTTCGAGCCGCGGCGTACTCCGGTCTCGTCTCCTCGTGGAGAGGGCCTCACCTCACCCTGCTTTTCGAGTACCACACAGTATGAAGTGACGCTCAACGACAGGAAAATCATCGGCAGCGCACAGCGGCGTCTGGGCGGCGTACTGCTTCAACACGGCTCCCTTCTTCTGGGCCCGGAACACAAACGTCTCATCGATCTCATGCCGGACCGCCGCAAGCCTCTGAAGGAGAGATTTCGGCGGGAACTGGACCGGCACACCGTCTCCCTTTCGGAAGCGGGCCGCCCGGCTGACTTCAACAGGGTGGCGCACGCCCTTCGAGGCGGTTTTGAAGAGACCCTGGACGTCACCCTGAGCGAATCCGCGTTGTCTCCCGAGGAAACGGCCGACGCCGAACTTCTCGTTGAAACCAGGTACGGCACCGAATCCTGGAACATGGGAGACGGCCTGCGCCAACCCCGCATCGTCCGCCGCATCATTTAATCTCAATTCGATAAACCCAACCAACTGACTCCTTGCCGGCACCATGAAAGCATGCATACACCGAAGACGACCGAACCGGCAGCCGACCTCCGCTGGACGGTCCATCCCCTCCTGGAAGAACCGCCGGCGAAGACCGGCTTGCTCATCCTGGTTATCCTGGGGTTGTCGGTTCTGATTGCCCTTGAATTCGGTGCGCCGTCATACGGTTTTCTGGCGGCGGCGCTGCTCATGGCATCCATGTCCCGTTACTTCCTCCCCACAAGATACGCACTCCTGGAAAGTCACATCCTCATAGCGCACCTTGGCGCAAGGCGGACCATTCCGTGGAACCGGATTCGCCGGCATACCGTCGTCCGAGACGGCGTCCATCTCAGCCCGTTCGTTCAACCTCACAGACTCGATCCGTTTCGAGGCTGTTTCCTGCGCGTTCGTGACAATCGGGAGGAAATCATTGAGTACGTCCAGACCCGCCTCGCGGATGCAACGCCTTAGAACCTGGTGCGAACACGCTTTCGCCGTCAACCCTCCGGAAAGCCGAATCACGGAGGAAGAGCGCGCTCTGGCGGCCAAAATGGCGGAATTCGTGGTTCGCAGGCAGATGACCACTCCCGCGTTGATGGTTCTGGAGGCCGGACGGCCGTTCAACTTTATAGGCAGTCAGTTTTTGGCTTTTCTTTCTCCCTTTGTCACCCTTATCTTCTCAGGCGCGGAATACGGTCGATTCGTGCGTTTTCTGGAGAAACGGCAGAGCGTCCAGACACTGATCGATACCCTTGTGGAGACGGAAAACCGAATGAATGGATAGACCGGACGTTATCATCGCCACGGACTGCGGCAGCACGACCACCAAGGCCATTCTTATCGAGAAAAAGGAGGAATGCTACCGGCAGACCTTTCGCGGTGAGGCGCCCACCACGGTCGAAGCTCCGTTTGAAGACGTCACCCGTGGCGTACTCAACGCCATCCAGGAAGTCGAGGAACTCTCCGGGCGCGCCATCCTGGACGGCGAACGCATCATCACGCCCGCGGCAGACGGCCGGGGCGTTGACATTTATGTGTCCACCAGCAGCGCCGGGGGCGGCCTTCAGATGATGGTGGGCGGCGTAGTCCAGGCGATGACGGGCGAGAGCGCCCAGCGCGCGGCCCTGGGCGCCGGCGCCATCGTCATGGACGTGCTCGCTTCCAACGACGGGCGCCTGCCCCACCAGAAGATCGAGCGCATCCGCCATTTGCGTCCCGACATGGTGCTCCTGTCCGGTGGAACGGACGGCGGTACCGTGAGCCACGTGGTGGAACTCGCGGAATTCATCGCCGCGGCGGACCCGAGACCGCGGTTCGGCGCCGGCTTCCGGCTTCCCGTCATCTATGCGGGAAACAGGGACGCGCGGGAGGACGTTCAGCGGGTTCTGGGCGAAAAAACCGCGCTGAAAACCACGGATAATATCCGCCCTCAACTCGAACGCGAGAACCTGGGACCGGCGCGCCAGGTGATTCACGACCTCTTCCTCGAACACGTGATGGCGCAGGCGCCCGGGTACCGTACACTGATGGAATGGACGGGCGCGCCCATTATGCCAACGCCCGGCGCGGTCGGCCTGCTCATTCAGACCGTGGCCCGGCGCCGGAACATCAACGTCGTGGGTGTCGACATCGGCGGGGCGACCACCGACGTCTTCAGTGTGTTCGGCGATCGATTCAACCGTACCGTGAGCGCCAACCTGGGTATGTCCTACAGCATCTCGAACGTACTGGCCGAGGCAGGCCTGTCGAACGTGATGCGTTGGGTCCCGTTTGAAATCGAAGAGGCCGACCTCCGGGACCGCGTCAAGAACAAGATGATCCGTCCGACCACCGTGCCACAAACGCTGGAGGAGTTGCAGCTCGAGCAGGCCATCGCCCGTGAGGCATTGCGCCTGGCGTTCGAGCAGCACCGGGCACTGGCCGTAGGCCTCAAAGGCGTGCAGACGGAACGCACCCTTTCCGATGCTTTCGATCAGACCGCCGCGGGCGAGAGCCTGATTCACATGCCGGACCTGGACCTGCTGGTGGGCAGCGGCGGGGTTCTTTCGCATGCGCCGCGTCGCGCGCAGTCGGCGGCCATGCTCATCGACGCCTTCCAGCCCCAGGGATTTACGAGGCTGGCCGTAGACAGCATTTTCATGATGCCCCACCTGGGCGTCCTGACAAGCGTCAATGAACAGGCCGCCGCCGAAGTATTCGAACGGGACTGCCTGGTCGATCTGGGCACATGTGTTGCGCCTTCCGGGCAGGGAAAACCGGGCGAGGTCTGCGCCACGTATGAGATCTCGCTCGATGACGGCACAGAGTCCGGCGAGCTGAAAGTCGGCGCCCTCCATAGGTTCCGCGCGGGCCCCGACCGGGAAGTCGACGTCAGCCTGCATCCCGAGTCGGGCTGGGACGCCGGGGCGGGGACCGGTCAGTCGATTCGCCGCACCGTGAAGGGTGGCGTGGCCGGTCTGATTCTCGACGGGCGCGGACGGCCGCTTCCGTCTTCCAACGGGGTCGCGGTCGAGCGGGTTAGCGCGTGGAACCGTGCATTGGATCTCTATCCCCGTCAACAGGCGGCACAAGGAGGCAAGTGATGGCTAAAGTGTGCGGACTGGCGATCCTCGGATTGTTTTTCGTCTCTGCGGCCGCAGGCAAGGACGAAACCCCCTGGCAGAAGGTTCAAAGAACGCTATTGGATACGAGGGAAGCACCCGCGATCGTACTGGACGGAACGGATCGGGTACCCGCCATGTACGCCGGCGATATCCAACCGGAATACGGAGACTGGATGGTTCACCACTTCCTGTCCGATCCGGAGAATTTCAACCCATACGTTTCCAATGACAGGGGCGCCTCTCAAGTTCACCAGTATGTCTTCGAGTCGCTGCTGGACATCGAGAACGAATCGCCCTACAATCTCAGAGGTCTGGTTGCGAAAGGGCCCCCCGCGGTATCCGAAGACAAGCTCACCTATACCTTCGATCTGCGCGAGAACATCCATTTCGCGGACGGCAAGCCCCTCTCGGCGGACGACGTCCTCTTCAGCATCAAGGTCATCAAGAACCCGAAAGTCCTGGCTGCCTCGCTTCGAAACTACTTCGCGGCCATCAGCAACGTCGAACAGGAGGGCAAGTACAGAATCAGCTTCGTCTGCCGGGAGCCCTATTTCAGGAACAACATCTCCCTGGGCAGCATGGACATCCTTCCCAAACACTTCTACGACCCCGACGGCCTGCTGGATCCGGTCGACATCCGGAGCCTCATCGACGGTTCCTGGGAAAGCGGCCCGCACGCGGAGCGCGTGCAGCAGTTCGCCGAGAAATTCAACACCGAATACCATCGGAAGATGCTGGGTTCCGGCCCCTATCTCGTGAAAGACTGGGACGAGGACGTGGTCACGGGCCAGAAGGTGATCCTTACCCGCAATCCCAACTACTGGGGAGGGGACAGGACCGATCTGATGCCCAAGGGATACGTGGAAAAGATCGTCTTCAAAATCGTGAACGACCCTGAAGCCGCGTTCATAGAGCACACCAACGGAAATATCGACTACTTTGGGCTCAGGCCGCTTCAGTTCAAGGACAAGAGCTGGTCTCCGGATTTTATCGAGCGATTCAAGAAGAGCGTGGTCTATTCTTCGGGGTACGTGTACATCGGCTGGAACAACGCGCACCCCATCTTTCGCGACAAGCGCGTGCGCAAAGCGATGACGTATCTCACCGACCGTGAAAGCATGGTGGTGAACCTCATGTTCGGTCTGGCGGAAACCGTAGAGAGCCCCATCCACAAGTTCCGGCCCGAATACAACCACGGCCTCGAACCCCACCCTTACGATCCCGAAAGGGCGCTTGACCTTCTGGAGGAGACCGGCTGGACGGATAGCGATAACGACGGCATCCTGGACAAGGTCATCGACGGCGAGAAACACCCGTTTAAATTCGAGTTCCTGGTCAACTCCGGGAACCAGCTCCGCAAAGACATCGCCCTGGCGCTGCAGTATGAACTGCAGGACATCGGAATCGTCTGCGAGGTGCGTGAACTGGACTGGACCATCTTTCTGGACCGGGTGGTTCGCAAGAAGGACTTCGCCGCCTGCACGCTGGGGTGGACCGGCAGCCTGATCATACCCCCGGATTCCTATCAGATCTGGCACTCCTCGCAGGCAGAGGGACAGGGGTCGAATTACATCGGCTTCAAGAACGAGGAGGTCGACCGCATCCTGGAAACCTACCGGCGGGAATTCGATATGGACAAGCGAATTCAACTCTACCGCCGATTCCAGGAGATCCTTTACGACGAGCAACCCTATACGTTTCTCTGGAAATCACGCACCGCCACTTCATACAGCAGGCGCTTCGCGGGTGACAACTGGTACGCCGGTGGCCCGGACACGCAGGAATGGTGGGTAGGCGCGTCCAACCGGTTGTACCAATAGTGTGAGACCGGTGAGACGACCGGACCCTGTCGCAATCCCGATGAACAGACGTCGGCACGTAGAGGCCTGATAGCAGATGATCCAGTACATCCTGCAGCGCAGCCTGCTGATGATCCCAACGATGATCGGCATCACCCTGATTTCCTTCCTGGTTATGCATCTTGCTCCCGGCGACCCGGTGGACTTCTTTCTCGGCGGCATGGCGGGCGAAGAGGGCATCTCCACGGATCGGCAGTCCGATTTCGAAAAAACGCGCGAGGACCTTCGCCGGCAGCTCGGCCTGGACAGGCCGCTTCACCTCCAATACCTGAACTGGTTGTCGAGCCTGGTTCTTCACGTGGAGCCGCTCAGCAACTTCGAACGCATGGGCCGCCGCGTCGACATCTATCTCTCGAATCTGGACAGCGGCGAAAGAAGCGAGTTGGCCTCGCTGGAAAACGAGGCGCGCAAAGCCCGGTTCCTTCTCAGTTTCGAGGAACGTCACCCGGACGAAGCGCAGGCGCTCGTCCTTTCCTCTTTCTGGGAGAGCAAGACCGTCAAACTCGAGGACAATTACGAGTACACCGGCGCCGGCCTGCTCCTCTTCCATTGCTTCGACCGGCGCTTTGTCACGCTCAATTTCGGTCGCTCGTTCAAGGATCAGCAGCCGGTGATCTCCCATATCCTCGCGCGCGTGCCCATCACCATCGAAATCAACGTCATCAGTCTGATCGTGGCCTACATCATCGGACTTCCCCTTGGAATCTGGCTGGCCGTGAAACAGGACACCCGGACCGATCGCACACTGACCACCGGAACCTTCATCCTGTGGTCCATGCCTTCGTTCTGGGTGGGCATGCTGCTCATCGTGTTTTTCTGCAACAAGGAATTCTTCTACTGGTTTCCAGCCTCCGGCATCCAGTCACTGGACGCCTCTTCCGAGTGGGGATTCTGGCGGCTGTTGACGGACCACGCCCATCACATGGCCATGCCGGTTCTGGCCTCGAGCTACGCCAGTTTCGCGGGCCTCTCCCGGTTCATGCGAACCAGTATGCTGGAGAACATGAGACTGGATTACGTTCGCACGGCCCGCGCAAAGGGCCTTTCGGAAAAAGTCGTGATTCTGAAGCACGTCTTCCGCAACTCACTGAT
The DNA here is from genome assembly GCA_965116875.1 of Candidatus Latescibacterota bacterium. Classification (GTDB taxonomy): domain Bacteria; phylum Latescibacterota; class UBA2968; order UBA2968; genus JAAXHE01. Next base: position 3,277,509 of record OZ220733.1, on the reverse strand, counting down.
CCCCATCGTGACCATTCTGGCGAATCTGCTTCCGGCCATCATCGCCGGCTCGGTCTTCATCGAGACGATCTTCACCATACCGGGTCTGGGGTATCTGGGCGTTCAATCCGTGCTCGTGCGCGACTATCCCATGGTGATGGCCATTCTGACCATCGGTTCGTTCCTCTCGCTGATGGGTATTCTTCTCGCGGACGTCCTCCTCAAAGTCGTGGACCCGCGCATCGAGTTTTCCCGTCTTCAGGGATAGATCCATGTCCGACGCAAAAACGCGCGATCTCACCGAATCGGACGGTGCTACGTCCGAACAGGAACCTGTTGAGGAAGGTCAGACCTACTCAAAGCTGGTCTGGCGGCAGTTCAAGAAGAACCGTCCGGCCCTCATCAGCCTGGCGGCGATCGGCGTTCTCGCGTTCACGGCGGTGTTCGCGGATCTTCTCGCGGGCAACAAACCCTATTATATGAAGTACAGGGGCAAGACCTATTTCCCGGCCTTTCGCCAGTACGCCGTTCATCTCGGGCTGGCCGACTGGCCGGAGCCGCTCAGACGAAGGAGGAATTTCAAACGCCTGAGGTCGGAATCCGCCATATTCCCGCCCGTTCCCTACGGTCCCAGCGACGTCAACCTCAGGGACAAGTACCAGCCGCCCGGCGCAGCGCATTTCCTTGGTACGGATCGGCTGGGTCGGGATGTGCTTTCCGGGCTGATCCACGGAACCCGTTACGCCCTCACGATCGGGCTGGTATCGGTGGCGATCTCGATGATTATCGGCGTCGCCCTCGGCGCGCTGGCGGGCTATTTCGGGGGCTGGACCGACCTGGTTCTCTCCCGTCTGTTCGAACTCTGGGCCGCCATACCCACCCTCTTCCTGATCATCACGGTCGCCGCGTTCTTCCCGCCCAGCCTCTTCTTCGTCATGATCATTCTCGGCTTTACGGGTTGGGTCGGCATCGCCAGGCTCACGAGGGCGCAGTTTCTGCAGGTAAGGAGCTACGATTTTGTTTCCGCGGCCAAGAGCCTGGGGTATTCCAGCGGTCGAATCATGTTCATCCACATTCTTCCGAATGCAATCGCACCCGTACTCATTCCGGCTGCATTCGGGGTGGCGGGCGCCATCCTGGCCGAGTCCGGCCTGAGCTTCCTCGGCATCGGCGTACCGGCGGAAGCCATCACCTGGGGTGCGATACTGGCGGGCGCACGAAACAATACCGCGGCATGGTGGCTGGTCATCGTTCCCGGTTTCGCCATCTTTATCACCGTTACCCTTTACAACCTGCTCGGCGACGGTCTGCGAGACGCCCTGGACCCGAAGATGAAAGTTTGAAAGGCCGTGTGAAGACTGCACCGGCCAATAACCCTGACGGCCGCCGGCGCGGCATGCCGGTTATGTAAAGCTGAACCTATGGCCCATACATACACACCGGGCCTGCGGGTCACCCGCAGGGCAACCATACGGAAGAGACGCCAACTGCCGATCGCAGGAGAGGTGCTGGTTTCCCAAGGCGAATCCGTGCAGCGAGACCGGGTGGTGGCCCGGACCGAACTGCCCGGCGACGTGACCACCCTGAACCTGGTCAACAGGCTGGGCGTCACCCCGGACGAACTCCCGGACTACATGCTCAGGAAGGAGGGTGAGCCGGTCGAGCCGGGGGAACCTCTGGCCGAAACCCGGCCGTTCATCAAGTGGTTCAAAACCACGGTGGAATCGCCGGTTTCGGGCACCGTGGAAAGCGTGTCCCCCGTTACCGGCCAGGTCATTCTGCGAGGTCCGCCCCGACCCGTACAGGTCCGGGCGTACGTGGACGGCGCGGTTGTGGAAACCATTCCCGGCGAAGGAGTGGTCATCGAGACCGCCGGCGCATTCCTTCAGGGAATCTTCGGCATCGGCGGTGAGAGCTGGGGTGCGCTCCATACGCTTGCCGCCACACCGGACGAGCGCCTACAGGAAGACCGGATCGACGCCTCCTGCGCCGGCAGAATCTGCATCGCGGGAGGCCTGGTCACCCTGGATCTCATCCGGAGGGCGCGGGAGATCGGCGCGGCCGGCCTCATTGGCGGGGGCATCCGCGACCGCGACCTGCGGAGCCTTCTCGGTTACGACCTGGGCGTGGCCATCACCGGTACGGAAGAAATCGGTCTTACCGTGGTGGTTACCGAAGGATTCGGCGACATCGCCATGGCTTCGAAAACCTTCGACGTCCTGAACGAGAGAAACGGCGAAGAGGCCTCGATCTCGGGCGCCACCCAGATTCGGGCCGGCGTGCTTCGCCCCGAAATCATCGTTCCGGACACGTCGAGTTCCACCATCGCTGAAGAATCCGTCGCCACGGAAGGCCTGTCCATCGGCGATCCGATCCGTACGATAAGGGCGCCCTTTTTCGGAAACACCGGTGTGGTCACCGCCCTGCCGTCCAAACTGGCGGCCGTTGAGTCGGAAGTCCGGGTACGTGTCCTTGAAGTTCAATTCGAGAACGGTCAAAAAGCGGTGATACCCCGCGCAAACGCCGAAAGGATCGAGGCGTGACGATTCGGGCGCCAATACGCCAGGCAGCCTGATTACAACCGCCAGGAGACCCGCAATGGCGCATCTACTGCTCAGAAGCTGTCTTAAAATTCCCAGCGGTCTTCGCACGGCTGCAAAAGCGCCGGTCGGCGTTGGTCAAATCCACCCGTATAGACAAATATGGGCGGGTTTTCCCGCCTTGACCGCCACTTTTTCGCTCGCGCTCGGGAACTCACCGGTAATTTTAAGACAGCTTCTCAGTTTCGCTCTGGCCATCGCCGTCGCGCCGGCAGCCGCTGATACGGCGCCGATCGACGTCCGGGCTTTCGACACCCCCAACGATCAGGGGCACAGCATCACGCTGACGTGGCGCCGCCTGGATTTCCTGCCGGACAGCGCGCGATATCGCATCGGCGTTTCCGAACAGGCGGACGGCCCGTTCCATGAGGTTGCGGAGCTGGATCCCAAAACGGCTCCAACGATGGCCGACGAGGCGGTCACGTTCGGCGGGGACGAGGAGAACCGCAACCACCACTTCGTCCACATTGAATCCTACCTCGACCCTGAAGGACAGAACCGGATCCGGCTCGAGAACGACCGGCCCTATTTCGTTCGCCTCGACGTCCGCGGCGCGGGCTACACGGTTGTGGAAGCCCGGGCGTACGGCAACTACTTCAACTGGACCAAGCGCAACAATTTCCTGCTGGCCGCGCTTTTCTCCATTCTGATCCTCGTCTATATCCGGCTCGCCCGGCGCAAGAATCTCTATATCCGGCGGCTGGCAGGACTGGACGCTCTGGACGAGGCACTGGGGCGCGCAACCGAGATGGGCAAACCGGTGCTGTTCGTCCATGGCCTTCAGGACATGGGCAGCCCTTCCACCATCGCCGCTGTGAATATTCTCGGCCAGGTGGCGAAGCGAACCGCCGAATACGATACCCAGCTCAGGGTTGGCAACCGGGATCCGATCGTGATGTCGGTGAGCCAGGAAGTGGTCAAGGAGTCTTGCATCGAAGCCGGACGACCGGACGCGTTCAACCCGGACAACGTCTTTCTGGCGGCCGCGGACCAGTTCAGCTACGCGGCCGCGCTCGAGGGGCTGATGGTGCGGGAAAAGCCGGCAGCCAATCTTCTGATGGGGTATTTTTACGCCGAGTCCCTGCTATTGGCCGAGACCGGCTCGACGACCGGCGCGATCCAGATCGCCGCTACCGACGCCTATACGCAGCTTCCGTTCTTTATCACAACCTGCGACTATACCCTGATGGGAGAGGAACTCTACGCCGCCAGCGCCTATCTCTCCAGAGATCCCAAACTTCTGGGCAGCCTGAAGGGACAGGACCTGGGGAAGGGAGTCCTCATCCTGATGCTGGCGCTGGGTTCCCTGCTGGCCGGCATCGGCTTCTGGCCGATATTGAGCTGACAACGACAGCATCACATATACTTTCAGGTCTCCGGGAGAAAACCGAATGTACTTCCTGCAACGCACCCTGCCGCTCCTCGTGGCCTTTGCCGCGGGCGTGATCGGCATATTCACGTATTATATCCCGGTGGCTCAGCCGGTGGAGATCACAACCTCCACGTGGTACCGGATCATCGCCGCGTTCGCCCTGTTCCTGGGCATCCACAGCCTGTTGCAGATGCACTGGAACCGGGTCAGGCGCAAACAGGCCGGATGGGCCTTCAGCGCCGTCGTATACGTCGGCTTCATCGTTACGATCCTGCTTGCCCTCTACAACAACGGCAGCGGGCCCCTGCAGCCGCTCGCCGAGGGCGACGGTCTGGATCTGAACTGGATGTATACCCACATTCACGTCGCCGGCGGCGCCACGATGTTCTCTCTGCTCGCCTTCTTTATCGCTTCCGCCGCCTACCGCACGTTTCGCGCCCGTTCGACGGAGGCGGTTGTCCTACTCGTTGCCGCGCTGCTCGTCATGCTGGGCCGGGTGCCCATTGGCGCGCTCATCTCCGAACACCTGCCCGCCATTTCCCAGTGGCTGATGGCCACGCCCAACCTGGCCGCCCGGCGCGGCATCCTGCTGGGCGTGAGTCTGGGCGCAATCGCCACGGCACTTCGCATCATCTTCGGTATCGAAAGATCCTATCTTGGAGAAGAAGGACAATGATCGAGCGCCTGCTGAACATCGACCGCCGCATCGTATACCTCGCCGTGTTTCTGGCTGTATGTATTCCTCTGCTTATCGGGTTCCAGCTGCCCATCAAGGCCACACCCAACGTCCGCGCGGTCTACGACACCGTCGAAAGCCTGGCAGGAAAACCGGATGCCGTCGTGCTCATCTCGTTCGACTACGGTCCCAGTTCGCAGCCGGAACTCCAGCCCATGGCCCTGGCCATTCTGCGCCACTGCTTCAGCCGGAACATCCGGGTGGTGGGCGTGACCCTCATTACCGAAGCCGTCGGACTTGCCATGCAGGCGTTCGAGACGGCGGCGACGGAATACGGGCGGGAAAACGGGACGGACTATGCGTTCCTCGGTTTCAAGGCAGGAGGCCCGATCCTGATCCTGAACATGGGTCAGGACCTGCACGCCGCGTTTCCGGAAGACATCCGGGGCGTCGCCACCGGCGAAATGCCTCTCACCCGCAATCTGCGCTCGTTGAAGGATTTCGATTACGTGATCGACCTGGCCGCCGGGTACCCCGGCGTGGACGAATGGATCGCGTACGGGCAGGAACGTTACCGGTTCGCCCTCGGCGCAGGTTGTACCGCGGTCATGGCACCGGATTTCTTCCCGTTCCTTCAGTCGCGGCAGCTGAACGGCCTCATCGGCGGGCTCGCGGGCGCCGCGGAATACGAGGCGCTGGTGGGCAAGAGAGGGCTCGCGGTAAGCGGCATGCGTCCGCAATCCGTCGCACATATCGTCATCATCGGGTTCATTCTGCTGGGCAACGCGGTCTACTTCCTGCACCGCAGCGCGTCAGGGTCGTAAGGGTACATCAGTATGCAAAGAGAATATCTCGTCTTCCCGGTCTTCCTTCTGCTTTTTGCGACCGTGAATGTCTATCTCCTGGCCGCCGGCAGCCTGGAGGCAAGCTGGTCGGGGTTCGGCATCATCCTCGCCGCGGGGATCACGCTGGCTCTGTACAGCTTTTTGTACAGGGACAATCCGCTCTTCAAGCTGGCCGAGCATCTCTACGTGGGCGTCGTCGCCGCATACGAACTCGCTCTGGTCTGGTACCAAAGCATCCTCTTGGACGTGGTCAATCCCCTTTTCCGGCCGCATCCTGACACGGGCGTCAACTGGTGGGTCATCGTCCCGGCGTTGCTCGGTCTCTTTCTGATGACCCGCTTTGTCGGCAAGGCGGTCTGGCTCAGCCGCATTTCGTTCGCCTTTTTCGTGGGACTCGGCGCCGGGCTGGCCATTCCCCGCCGCGTGGCCTCCTTCATCATCGAACAGATCGGGCCCACGATCCGCCCGTTTTCACAGGCGTCGGCGGACTTTGGATGGGCCGTGCTGGATCCGGCGATCATCCTGATCGGCGTGTTGAGCGTACTCATTTACTTTTATTTCTCCGTCGAACACAAGGGGGTTGTGGGCGGAATTTCCAGGGTTGGCATCTATTTCCTGATGGTTTCGTTCGGCGCTTCATTCGGTTATACCGTCATGGCGCGCATCTCCCTGCTCATCGGACGGGTGGATTTCCTTCTGGAAGACTGGCTCAATCTGAATCCGCCGCTGTTCTGATCCACGGCGGCTGACGGGCAGCCAGGCGGCGGCATGCCTTGCTCACGCGGGTACGCGCCAGATTCGGACGGTATCCGGGACGATCGCATTATTCACAGACGGCAGGTATATGTCGGAACCCCTCCTTACTGTCAGAGATCTGAAAACATACTTCCATACGGACGGCGGTGTCGCCAGGGCCGTGGACGGGGTCTCTTTCACCCTGAAGAAGGGTGAAACCCTGGGCCTGGTGGGCGAGTCCGGCTGCGGCAAGAGCGTCACGTCTCTGTCCGTAATGCGCCTGGTTCCTGAACCGCCGGGGGAAATCGTCTCGGGCGAGATCCGGTTCAACGGACGCAATCTGCTGAGTCTGGGCGAGGCCGATCTCCAGGGTGTGAGGGGCAACGACGTCGCGATGATTTTCCAGGAGCCGATGACCAGCCTCAACCCTGTATTCACCTGCGGAGACCAGATTGACGAGGCCGTAATGCTCCACCAGGGTCTCGGCAGGGACGCCGCCCGGGCCGTCACGGTGGACATGCTGAATCTCGTTGGCATTCCGGACCCCGAACAGCGCGCAAACGAGTATCCTCACCAGCTTTCCGGGGGCATGCGCCAACGGGTGATGATTGCAATGGCCCTGTGCTGCAATCCTGAACTCCTCATTGCCGACGAACCGACCACGGCGCTGGACGTAACCATACAGGCCCAGATTCTGGAGCTTCTGGACCGGCTTCAAAGAGAATTGGGAATGGCCGTCCTGATGATTACCCACGATCTGGGCGTCATTGCGGAGGTCGCGGATCGCGTGGCGGTCATGTATGCCGGGAAGATCGTGGAAACCGGAACGGTGGACGAGATTTTCGCCAGCCCCCGGCACCCCTACACGAAAGGACTGCTCGAGTCCATTCCCACGCTCAATGAAGAGAAGAGCCGGCTGTCCGTCATTCCGGGAACCGTGCCCGATGCGACCCGTTTTCCGGCGGGATGCCGATTCGCCCCCCGGTGTTCATTGGCGGAGGACGTGTGTGAATTGGACGAGCCGCGCCTCGAGCCGACCTCGGGCCGCCGCTTCGTTGCCTGCTGGATGGCCGAAGATTATCCGTCTCCCGCGATGCGATCGGATTGATATGTCCAGACCACTGCTCGAAGTCCAGGGCCTTAAGAAATACTTCCCAATCACCCGCGGCGTATTCTCCCGGACCGTCGGCTACGTCAAGGCCGTTGACGGCGTCTCATTTACCATGCAACGGGGAGAAACCCTGGGTCTGGTGGGAGAATCCGGTTGCGGGAAAACGACCGCGGGCAGGAGCATCCTGCGGCTGATCGAGGCCACGGCGGGCCGCGTGCTGTTCAACGGCACCGACGTCTTCGGTATGAACCGCTCTGAGCTCAGGACCGTCAGACGACGCATGCAGATCATATTCCAGGACCCATACAGTTCGCTGAACCCGCGTATGACGGTGGGGGGCATGCTGGCCGAAGCACTGAAAATCCACAAGCTTACAGACGGAAGCAACACGCGGAAACGAGTGGACGAACTCCTGGAAACCGTGGGCCTCCGTCCGGAATACGCCCGCAGGTATCCCCACGAGTTCAGCGGGGGGCAGCGCCAGCGCATCGGTATCTCCAGGGCCCTGGCCGTGAATCCCGACTTCATCGTCGCGGACGAACCCGTTTCCGCCCTTGATGTATCGATTCAAGCCCAGATCATCAATCTTCTTCAGGACCTGCAGGGCCGGTTCGGCCTTACGTTCCTCTTCGTCGCGCACGACCTGAGCGTTGTCAAACACATCTCCAACCGCATTGCGGTGATGTACCTTGGACGAATCGTGGAGATCGCGGAAAGCAGCACCCTCTGCAGCAATCCCCAGCATCCTTATACCCGCGCCCTGCTTTCGGCCGTTCCCGAGCCGGACCCGCGCGTAAGGAAACAACGCACGGTACTGACGGGCGACGTCCCGAGCCCGGCCAACGTCCCGCCCGGCTGCCCCTTTCATCCACGCTGCCCCGAACGGGAAGACGCCTGTTCGAAGATCGTGCCCGAACTGCTCCAAATCGACGGAAACCACAGCGTCGCGTGCATTCTCCGGACCGGGCAGCACCTCTCGACGGCCTGAAATTGGAACTGTTCGTTGTCTTCGCAAGTCTAATTGTATACTTTTATAGCCGAACCGCGGCGGAAGCGAGCCAGACCGGACTGCGGACCTGTGTCAGGGCGCGTCCTGAAGGCTCCCGGCGGCCGCCCATTCCAACCCCCTGTCAGTCCGTTGATAAAGTCGCTCTGCAGGCGAGGCCGAGCCATTGTGGCCGAAGACAAGACGCGCGACCGAGTCCCATCCTGCGATTCGGCGAGGGAGCGCAACGCAGTATTTCGACCGCAAGGGCCGGCCGTAGACCGGATGGACTTTTTCAACGGGCTGCTGTAGTCCAGGAGAAGCACGTGAACCGATCAACGAACCTGTCCATCGGCCTTTGCAGCGCTGTATTGATCGCCATTTCGTCCAGCGCACCGTTCCCATCCAACGCCCAGCAGGTCCCCAGAAAGTATAAACACGGCCCCACCGTGGACATCGCCGACGTGCCGTTGAACCGCACCATGCCCGATTACGCCTGGGAGCGGCACGAACGTCACTTCTTCCCGTCCCTTCTCGGCCTTCACGTCCCGGGCGCACGGGCGATCCGCACGAAGTACTTCGCCATCTATTACGCGGAAGCGGAGAATACGGCGCGCCGCATCGCGGAAATCGCGGACGACACCTTCGAGAAGATCTCCCGCCACTATCCGGGTTCCATCGAACGCTACGCCCCGGTTCACGTGGTCGTTTCCGACATCGACATACTGGGCAACGCCTCGTCGTTCTACCTTGGAAATCTCATCTCGTTCGGGTCCACGCCCCTCAACTGGGACTCGCGAGGCACACACGACTGGGTGCGCGACGTCTTTACCCACGAGCTCACCCATCACATCACGCTCAAAGCCTCCCACAACAGCATGCCGTTTGCATTCGGCCTTCTCGGCAGCAGCCGATCCAACCAGAATCCGGACTTCGGCTTCTTTCTGCCGATCTACCACTCCGCGATGCCGAACTGGTACGCCGAAGGGATCGCCCAATTCGAAGCTGAAGAGTACGGGGGTGACCTTTGGGACACCCACCGGGACATGATCCTGCGGATGGCCTCGCTCGAAGACGACCTGCTTTCCTATACGGACATGAACGTCTTCGGCAAGGACGGTTTCAAGTCGGAACAGGTCTACAACCAGGGCTATGCGTTTCTGAAATACCTGGCCGGCACCTACGGTCCGGACTCGGTGCGCGCCATGTCCCGGGACAGGCCGATCGTCAACTTCAAGTCCGCCGTCAAGAAAGGCACGGGAATCTCGGCGCCCGGTCTCTATAACGAATGGACCGCGTATCTCGACCGCAAATACGGCGCCCTTGCGGACTCCATCCGGGCTTCAGGAGAGCGGGAGGGTGAACTGCTCTCCGACCGCGGCGACGTGGAGCACTTCCCCACCTACTCGCCCGACGGCACGAAGATGGCGTTCATCAGCAACGAGGGAAGCGACTACGCGATCATGGAAATGCTCGTGATGGATCTGACCACGCGAAAGCTGACAAAGGTGGCCAGAAGCCGGAAGTACGGGAAATACGTCAATCTGCCCTTCTCCTGGACACCCGACGGCAACAACCTGGTATACAGCAAATCCGTCGGGGGCAACTGGGACATCTTCATCTACGATCTCCCCACGCGCAAGGAACGCCGGCTCACCGTCGGCCTGAGAGGAAGAGACCCCGCCGTGTCTCCCGACGGCACGGAAATCGCGTTCGTGGGAAATCGGGACGGGACATCCAACCTCGGCATCGTGAACATCGACGGCACGGACATCCGCTATCTGACCAACAACAACAATGGGACGCAATATTACACGCCCCGTTGGACGGAGGACGGCAGCAGGCTGCTGTTCAGCATCTTTCGAGGGGAAGACCGGGACATTGCCGTAATCAACGCGGATGCCACGCCCAGGCCGAAAAAGACCGACGTGAAGAAGACCGGGAAGGAAGAATTGGCCGAACGGATCGCCGAAAGAAAGAAAACCGAAACAGAAGTGGACAGCGCCCAGGCGCAGGCCGACAGCCTCGCGCTGGCGGAAGCCGCGCGTCGCGACAGCATGGTCGCGTTCCCCGACAGCCTGGCCTATGCCAACAATGCGGGCTTCGAAGTCGTCATCAATACAAAGGCCGATGAACGCGACGCGGTATGGCTGCCCGGCGGCGGCGGTATCGTATACGCCTCCGATCGGACCGGAATCTTCAACATCTATGCCCTCGACCTTTCGACTGGAAGGCAGGAACAGCTCACCAACGTCATCGGAGGCGCCTTTTCGCCCTCGGTCTCGCCCGATGGCGACGAAGTCCTCTACTCGGGCTACCACGCCGCGAATTACAACATATACCGCATCCGGAAGTCCGGGGCCGCGGCGGCCGCGACGGCCGATACCCTGGTACGGGACTACAGCAGCATCTACAAGGGCAAGAAAATCGGCGACCTGTTCAATACCGGCCGGTACGCCCCGCGGCTGGCATCCATCGGCGTCGTGCCCATCCTGGTGCTGGGACCGACCTTTATCGGCAACCGGTTCGGTCTGGATCAGCTGAGCGCGGGCGCCGAAGCCACCTGGGGTGACCTCCTGGGGAGCGACAACATCTACGCCGGCTTTACCATTGGAAAAAACCTGAAAAAGGGCGTGGATCTGAACTCGAATTTTTCCGCGTTCTACACGAAGGGCCTGCCGGCGGTTCACACCGAAGACCGGACGTACGCTCCCAGGTTCTTCATTGGCGCCAGCCAACAGACCATCAACAGCCAGATCGATCGAGGGATTGTGGATGCCCGCCGGGATACCACGTCGGGCACGTTGCAGATCGTGATCGACGACACCCTCCGGCTGGTACCCGGCGTTACCAGTTTCACCAACCTCTCGCTCACACAGGAAGACAAGTACAAGAACCTCTTCAGCGATTTTGTGGTTGGCATCGAAGCCAGCATCGGCAGGCGTCAGGTGCTTTCAATGTCCTGGGGCCACAGGCGGTACAGGGAGAGCACCCAAACGAAACAGGTCATACTGGACAGCACGAGACTGGTCCAGAACAGAGACGGCGTCATTACAGACATAACCGACCAGGTTCCGGGCCTGGGCGAAGACGAGGTCGTTTTCGACGACTTCCTGTATCGAGACCTCAGCTTTTTCAAGAGCAACGATGTAACGGTCGGCTGGCGATACTTCAATTTCCTGCCCGCGAAGGATATGTTCGTGAACCCGTCCAGGGGAAGGGCGATCACCTTAAGGTACCGGCGGATCAACGCCTCCGTCACCGACTCGCTTTTCAGGTCCCAGCTGAATCAGGACGGCGTTGCCGCTCCGACGTACATGTCGGACCCGACCAAGCTGGGTATCAACGAGTACATCTTTTCCTGGAATGAATTCATCGGCCTGCCCGGAAGAGCCACGCTGGCCCTGCAGGGATTTCTCGCCTACAAGGACAAGCCCATCAAGGACGTCCAGGAGAACACCTCCGCCGCCGAGGGCGTGTTCTACTATCCCCTGAGGTACTACCTGGGCGGACTCGGCACGCTCAGAGGGTATCCGTACTTCTCCACGTCCGGCGGCAAAGCCCTGCTCGCGAGAGCAAGTCTGACCTTTCCGATATTCAGGCATGCGGCCAAAGAACTGCCGCCCTTCCACTTCGACAAGATCTACGGGACTCTTTTCGTGGAAACCGGCGCCACCGGGAATTTTGAAAGCCTCCGCGCATGGCTCGATTCAGAAGACCGGTTCAATCGCTCCGCGTTCCTGACCGACTGGGGCTTCGAGCTCCGCATGCAGATGTTCACGCATTACCGAATTCCCCTGTATGGTTATTTCCAGATCGCCTTTCCCACCCGCGATACCATTCAGGGCCGCGATATTGACAAGAACCGGATCTACTTCGGCCTGACCATCTGACGAACGTCGCCCGGGTTTTGATCGGGGATCGATCTGCTGCAGACTCGATCCCCGTTTTCGCGCCGTTTCCCGAGAAATTGATTTCAGGCATGAATTTATCGTCTCTTCGTCTTTCGTTTTTGCACGGCATTTGCGTTATTCGTAGTTTCGCCTTTCGTAGTTTCGCCTTTTCGTATTCTCGTATTCTCGCAGTTTCGTTTTTCGCCTTCGTCTTTTCGTAGTCTCGTCTTTTCGTATTCTCGTCTTTTCGTATTCTCGTCTCTTCGCAGTTTCGTCGTTCGTTTATTCGTGTAATTCGCGTCATTCGTAGTTTTGTTTTTCGCCTTTCGTCTATTCGTATTCTCGTAGTCTCGTATTCTCGCCTTTCGCCTTTTCGCAGTCTCGCCTTTTCGTATTCTCGTATTCTCGTATTCTCGCCTTTTCTATGCCTCCTCTCATTCGATCCCTGCGGCCGAACCAGTGGATAAAGAGCGTGTTCGTACTCGCCCCGCTGGTCTTTTCGGCCCACCTGCTCGATGGGCGCTATCTGTTTCGAAGCGGCGCCGCATTCGTCCTCTTCTGCCTCATGTCGAGCGCGGTCTACCTTCTGAACGACATTCGAGACGTCGAATTCGATCGCCGTCACCCCGAGAAGCGCAACCGGCCCATTGCATCGGGCCTGCTGAGCCTCGGCGCAGCGTCGACCGCCGCCATCGTAATCGCCCTCCTGGCCCTTCCGCCGGCTTTTCTGCTGAGTATCTCCTTCGGCTGGGTTCTGCTGGCCTACGGGCTGATGAACGTCGCCTATTCTCTCTACTTGAAACACGTCGTCATCCTGGACGTGATGATCGTCGCTTCCGGATATCTGTTGCGGGCCATCGCGGGCGCGCTGGTCATCAACGTGGAAATCTCTTCCTGGCTCATCCTGTGCACCGTGTTGCTGGCGCTGTTTATGGGTTTCGTCAAACGCCGGCAGGAACTGATCCTCCTGGAATCCGGGGCGGGAGAACATCGCCGCATTCTGGATGAATACACGCCGCGGTTCCTGGATCAGATGATCGCCGTCGTCACCGCGGGCGCCCTCGTTTCCTACGCGCTCTACACCATGTCGCCCGACGTCGCACAGAAACTCGGAACGCCGCATCTCAATCTTACCATCCCCTTCGTGATCTACGGGCTTCTGCGCTATCTCTATCTTGTCTATGCCAGGAACCAGGGCGGCAATCCATCCTCAACCATTCTGGGCGATCCATCGCTGCTGATCAACGGCGGCCTCTGGTTTCTTGCCGTTTTCTCCCTGCTCTACTTCAAGTAACCCGGACCCTTCTGCCTTAAGCTTCAATTCGAAAAAAACCACAGTCAAATTGATCACAAAGAGCCTGAATGCGGGGAGACGGGAGAGGTGAAAAAATCGGGTAGACGGTAGACGTAAGAGGTTAGAGATGACCCGCCTCGCTGGATTTCAATTTTTCGCCGGAGGCATTGAGGGAAAACGAATTGGCAAAGATCCCTTCTTCCGTCTACCCTCTCCCGTCTCCCCGCTTTTTGGCTTTTTCTCCTCCCCTCTCCCGTCTTCCTTCTCACCAGGTGGTGGGGCGGGGTGAGTTCCTCTACCGTCTCCCGTCTACCCGCTTCCGAGGGTCCGGGGGGAGAGATCCCGATTCCCAAACCGCACGAAAGCGCCTGTTATGCAGAGCCGGGTCGCCGTTCTGAAAACCAGACCTGAAACAGTCTTGAAGGACTACCACAGGCTCCTGAACCTGGCGGGGTACCAGGACGTCCTGGACAGAAAGCTCGACACCGCCCTGAAAGTCAATATTTCATGGCATTTTTTCTACCCGGGCAGTTCCACGACCCCCTGGCAGCTTGAAGGCGTGATCCGCGCCATGGAAAGGGACGGCTATCGCAAGGACCTCATACACGCCTGCCACAACCGGACGGTGGTCATCGACGCCCGGCTGGGCGAACGGGAAAACAAGCAGGTCCACGTTGTGAACGCCCACGGCCTGCGGAATATCCACCTCTACGAAGGCGAAGAATGGATCCACATACGGGACGCGGTGGGAGATCTTGCAGACGGTTTCATGTGCCTGAACCAGGTCTACCCCGACGGATTCCACATTCCCCGGCGTCTGATCGGTGAGAACATCGTCCACCTGCCCACCGTAAAGACCCACGTCTTTACCACCACAACCGGCGCCATGAAAAACGCCTTCGGCGGCCTCCTGAACGAACGCCGACACTGGACCCATCCGGTTATTCACGAGACCCTCGTGGACCTGCTGATGATCCAGAAGAAAATCCATCCCGGCGTATTCGCGGTGATGGACGGCACGTTCGCCGGGGACGGGCCCGGACCCCGATGCATGATACCCTATACCAAAAACGTCATCCTTGCCAGCGCGGACCAGGTCGCAATCGATGCGGTCGCCGCCAGCATGATGGGGATGGACCCGCTTTCGATCAAATACATCCGTCTCGCACACGACAGGGGCCTGGGCTGCGGCGACCCGCGAGGGATCCGGATTCTGGGAGATACCGCCGCGGCCGAAGAAAACTGGCAGTTTGCGGGGCCCTTCCGCAAAATGACGTTTGCATCCCGGATGCAGCACAAGATCTATTGGGGACCGCTCAAGAAGCCCGTGGAGTGGTCGCTCAAGACATTCCTTGCGCCGTGGTCCTACCTGGCCAGCGTCCTCTACCACGACACCTTCTGGTATCCGTTTCTGGCCGGAAAACGAATGCGGGACGTTCTGGAAAGCGACTGGGGCAGGCTCTTCCGGAACTGGGAACGACTCGTCCCAACGGAAGACGGCTTTGCCAACGTGGGCGATGCCGCCGCCGAGATCCGTCGGACCGGATTTAATGCATTCCGGCGTTCCCTCCGCATCCTTGTCTCCTGTATTCGGGAAGCCCCGGAATTCCTGACGCTGCGAAAACGCCATATTCGACAGAGATAAGACTGTCTCCACCTTCCATGTGCGCGCGTTCCTCCGAACCGACGATCGAGGCCATCAGGCGGATCGCTCCCACCGCCGTTTGCGGCGGATCCGCGGTTTTACATATCCGGACCATCCCAGGTCACCCGAACGTCTGGAAAGTCGCCCTCCGTGACAGCTCATACCTCGTTGCCAAGCAACACGTTTTCGCTCCCCTGACACGCGGCGAGCCTCACGACCTGCTGGCCGTTGAACAGCTTGTGCACGCAAGTCTGTGCGGTGCGCCCGTCCCCAGGCTCGTTGCCGCCGATATCGAACACGACCTGGTTTTCTATGAATGGTGCGGCGACCACACCCTCGACGACGTCTGCCAGGAGGGCGCCGCGGGAACCTTAGGCCGTCTTGTCGTCGAGGGCTTTTCCCGGATTCAGTCCATCTTTCGCGCGCATGGCGACGATTTCGCCGCGCGGACGTTCCCGGGGTGTACCCCGCAGGACCTGCGCCGAACATGGCGTCGAACGACCCGAAGTCTCGCCAGGGACGTGCCGCGAATCGCCGGCCGGCTTTCAGGATCTGCGAATGAAAAACGGATCGCTGCAATGTCAGACGCATTTTCCGAGCTTATTCTGTTCCTCGAACAGGCGGCGCCGCTTCCCGGTCCAACCGACTATCACGCCCGCAACATCGTCGTCAACCCGGCCGCGCGATCGCTCCGTTTCATCGAATTCTCAAAGATCGGCTGGGACTGGCCCGAACGCCGGCTCACTCAATACACAACCTCCCATGGCGCCGGACGACCGGACGGCGGGACTTACAGCGCGCTGACGCCTGCACTGGTCACGCGTTATGCCGCGCTTGCATCGGAATACCGGACAGAGCCGCAGGCGGAGATTGCGGCCCTGCTGGACGGGCACCATTTCGTCTTCCACCTCCTGGCCGCGCAATCTCTCCTCGACGCCCTGCCGGATCCCCGTCATCCGCTGCTGGACAGGTGGCGGAACCCGGAAGCCCGCCTGGAACAGCTGCGACGCATCCTTTCGATATCCCTCTGCGACGATCCCCGGACGACGGAACTCCGGTCCTGCTTCGCATCCTGATCCCGCCCGCGGTTGGCCGCCGCACGGCAACGAATCGTCCGTTCCGCCTGCGCGCGGTCCCACCGGCGCCGGATCGGGACATGAGCGCCCAAAACGGTTGACATCCCCGTGGATTTGGCCTATCGTAATTTTCAGGAGGGGCGAGTACCCCTGATTCCTTTCATCTCATAAAACTGACGGATATGTGCGCCTTCCTGCCACCCGGAAAACTCCCGCTGGACATGCTTTCGGGCCTGCTGCGCGAGTGTACCGCCGAAGACGACGACCGCATCCTTGTGGGGCCGAAGGTGGGCGAGGACGCCGCCGTTATCGACTTTGGCGGGACCTGCCTGGTGGCCAAGACCGACCCCATCACCTTCGCCACGGACGAAATCGGCCGCTACGCGGTCCACGTCAACGCAAACGACATCGCGACGATGGGGGCCGTTCCCCGCTGGTTTCTGGCCACCCTCCTCCTGCCGGAAGGCGGGACGACAGAAACGCTGGTCCGGAGCATCTTCGACTCGCTCGGGCGCGCCGCGGGTGAAATCGGCGTATCCCTGTGCGGCGGCCACACCGAAATCACTGCCGGTCTGGACCGTCCGATCGTCGTCGGGCAGATGCTGGGCGAAGTCTCACGGGAGCGCCTTGTGCGGTCCAGCGGACTGCAGGCGGGCGACAGTATTCTGCTGACAAAGGGGCTGGGGATCGAAGCCACGGCCATTCTTGCCAGAGAGAAAGAAACCGAACTGCACGACCGTGGGTTCGATCCCGCCCTCCTGAATACGGCACGCGAATACCTGCACGTTCCCGGGATCAGTATCCTCGAGGAGGCGCGCATCGCCTGCGAAACCGCGACCGTGCGCGCGATGCACGACCCCACCGAAGGCGGCGTTGCCACTGCGCTTCGGGAACTGGCCGCCGCTTCGGACTGCGGCCTCTCCGTGGACTCGGAAGCGTTGTTCGCCTCGGATGAAACGCGCCTCCTCTGCGATGCGTTTAAACTCGATCCGCTTGGTGTCATCTCCTCCGGCGCGCTGTTGATCGGCCTGGCGCCGGCGGACGCAGGGCGGGTCCGCGACGCCATCCTGACCGCGGGCATCCCCTGCGAGATTGTCGCCCGTGCGGAATCACCCGAATTCGGGCTCAAGCTTCGCGTAAACGATACCGTCCGCGACCTACCCGAATTCGACCGGGACGAAATCGGCAAGATCTTTTGATCAGAGTCGGTTTCCTGTCCATGGAACCCACCACCCCCTCACGGCCCCTGTTTCCTTGCCGTTTTTCGAAATGCCGGGAGACGGAAGACGGTAGAAGAAATCCTTGCCCGATGTTTTATTGCTTCTTGCCTCCGGCACGTGAAGAACCCTCACAAGGCAGGTAATCTCTCCCCTCTCCCGTCTCACGTCTCCCCGCATTAAGCCCTTCCTGTCGCTGATTACTGAATCTGCTTGTCCGCAATTGACGTTACGCCTAAATTGTGTATCGACACTTCCTGATTTTCTAACACAGATGGGACCAGACTCGTGACAGACCAAAACGGCTTCACCTTCCATTCCCCAACGCGTCTTTTCGTCGGCCGCGGGAGCGTCTCGGAAATCCCGGGGATTCTCGCGGAACGAACAGAAAAAAAAGCCCTCGTGGTAACGGATAAGGGTCTGGTCAAAGCCGGCGTGACGCAGCAGGCCACCGGCGTCCTCGAGGCCGAGGGGATCCCGTTTGCGGTTTACGACGGCGTGGAAGAAAACCCTCCGGCACACGTCGTTCAGGCCTGTTTCGATCTTTACGAATCAGCTGGGTGCGACTGGCTTCTGGCCATCGGCGGCGGTTCTTCGATGGACACCGCCAAGTGCGCCGGGGTGCTGGCCGCCAACGGGGGGCGCATCGAAGACCACTTCGGTCTCCTGCAGGACCGGAAACGGGTGCCCTTCCTGCTGTGCGTGCCGACTACGTACGGCACCGCCAGCGAAGTCACCCCGTTCGCCGTCGTCACGGACAACAATCACTTCAAGGCAACCGTGGGCGGGCCGCACGTCATTCCCGACGTGGGCATTCTGGATGCCAATGCGGCCGTCGGCCTGCCCATGCCCATCGCCGCGGCAACCGGGATGGACGCGCTCACCCACGCCGTGGAGTCCTACGTCGCACGCGCCTCCAACCCGATAGCCGACGGCCTGGCGCTGCACGCCATCCGGCTTATTTCGGAAAACCTGCGGCAGGCCGCGGCAAGCCACCACAACTACGAAGCCACGGAACAGATGCTGCTGGCCAGCAATAT
This sequence comes from Candidatus Latescibacterota bacterium, assembly GCA_965116875.1. Classification (GTDB taxonomy): domain Bacteria; phylum Latescibacterota; class UBA2968; order UBA2968; genus JAAXHE01. Next base: position 3,259,041 of record OZ220733.1, on the reverse strand, counting down.
GGCGGGCATCGCCTTCTCGCAGACGCGTCTCGGGAACGTACACGCGATGTCACACGCCGTGGGCGGCCACTACGGGGTCCCTCACGGCGTCGCCAACGCCATCCTGCTCACCCGGGTGATGGACTTCAACAAGGTCGCGTGCCCGGAACGCTTTGCCGATATCGCCGTTGCTCTGGGTGAGAATATCGACGGCCTGTCCCACGTCGAAGCCGCGGACGTTTCCGTGGAAGCGGTGCAATCGCTGGCTTCGGACGTCGGCATTCCGGACACGCTCGCCGAAGTGGGCGTCGCGCGGGAGGGTATTGCCGTGCTTGCGGAAGACGCGATGAAGAGCGGAAATATCCAGATCAACCCCCGCCACACCACGCTCAAGGACATCATCGCGCTGTACGAAGCCGCGATGTGACTTTCCTTCGCATCCGAATATCGTTCGCTCGGCTCTTGACGCAAGACTCGGATTCTGACACCCGTCCTCTACGACCGGAGGCCCAAAATGCAATACCCTCACATGTTTCGGATCCGCCAGCGCTTTGACGCGCCGCGCGTTGACGATATTCCCGGCGCCACCCGTCGCGAGATCCGGAATCTCAACCCCGGCGACACCATCAAGCCCGGGCACACGGTTGCGATCGCTGCCGGATCCAGAGGCATCGCCAACCTGGACACGGTCATCGCGTCGATCGTGGATGAAATGGTCGCGCTGGGCGCAAGGCCCTTTATCGTTCCGGCCATGGGCAGCCACGGCGGCGGCACTGCCGAGGGTCAGGCCGGGATTCTCGCCGAATACGGCATCACCGAGAGTGCGGTCGGCGCCCCGGTCAGGTCCTCGATGGACGTGATCGAAATCGGCGTCACCGATTTCGGCATGCCGGTCTATTTCGATCAATACGCCTCCGAGGCCGACCACGTGGTCGTCGTCAACCGCGTCAAGCCCCACACGGGCTTCGTGGGTGAGATCGAGAGCGGCCTGATGAAGATGATGCTCATCGGCCTGGGCAAGCACAAGGGCGCCACGATCTACCACCGCGCCATCATCCATCACTCCTTCGACAAGATCGTGCGGGTGGTGGGAAAGACGGTCCGGGAAAAGATGCCGATTTCGTTCGGCGTCGCCCTGCTTGAAAACGGTTACGACGAGACCGCGCAGATTGCCGCGGTTCCCGCGCGGGACTTCGAAAGCGCTGAAAAGGAACTCCTGGTCAAGGCCAAGGCCTGGTGCCCCCGGCTGCCGTTCGACGAAGTGGACCTGCTCATTATCGACGAGATGGGTAAAGACATCAGTGGCTCCGGCATCGATACCAACGTGGTGGGGCGCAAGCGCAACGAACGCAGGGCGATGGACGGTGACTCACCGCGCGTCCTGCGGATCTTCGTCCGGGACCTGACGGAAAAAACCCACGGCAACGCCGTGGGCATCGGCATGGCGGAATTCACCACGGACCGGCTGGTTGACAAAATCGACTATCACGCGACGAATATCAACGCCATTACCGGACAGCACCCCCCTGCCGCCTCCATCCCCATCCACTTCCCCACCGACGAGGATGCGCTGGACGTGGCGCTCGAATCCGTCGGACTCGTCGAACCCGCCGACGCCAGGGTGCTTTGGATCAGGAACACGCTGGACCTGGGCGAAGTCGAGGCCTCCACCGCCTATCTCGACATGGCCGAAATGCGGGATAACCTGGACATCCTGGTCGGCCCCCGCCTGCTCGAACCCGGACCCGACCGCAACCTTCCGCCCATCGACGCCTTCGCGCGCAAGGCCCCCGAATTGGTCCCCGCGGATTGAGGGTGAGCCGTTTTAGACGTATAAAGCCGACATAATTGGGCGTGGAGGCCTTGCGTCTCTTGGGAGGAAAACAAGCGACCAATGAGGGGATTGTGCAATTCCAGGAAATGGACAGCCACGAATTATCGCAACTCACCCGGTACGTATTCACCAAAGAGGAGATAACACCTTCGAAGAAACGCCAACGGTCGACATAGATGATTGGCAGGACTTCTTTCACAATCTATCGAAGGAAGCGAAGGCATTTGATCCAATACAGCTTGCCGGTGCCTGGCCGGGCGATGAACCGATCGAGCAACTGCTGGCCCAACTCGATTGAAAAAACGCCCACGCAAGAGGAGCCACGCTTCTTTCAACGGATAAAGACTTTCAACACCTTGACGGAATCTGGTTCCAATTCATCTACATTAATCCGTTACACTCACACCTGTCCAAGTGCGGGTTTGATTCACTACGAAAGTCGCGAAAGAGCGCGAAGAATACGGATGGAAAAAACGTCCACAGCCACTGGCGAAATGCACCCTTTACACTTTAGCCCGAATGTTATGCAGAGGAGGACGAAAGGATGGCAAAGCGTCCGCGCACAGGTTCGTCCTCAATGGGCATGTGCGACACGCCCAATCGAGACGGGAGATTCTTCGCTGCGCTCTGAATGACATGCGTTGCGATACGCTTTGGTGAAACGTGTCGGTCACGTGTCGGCATAAACTGTCATCCAGAGGACTTGCCCTGAGCCTGTCGAAGGGGCCTGGCTGCAACGTCCGAGAAACGCATCCGCCACATCTTCGCCGAGATTGTCATTCAGAGGACTTGCCTGGAGCCTGTGGTCCCTGAGCCTGTCGAAGGGTCGAAGGGTGCCCCCAGGCCGACGAAGGATCTACTGCAGCATCGGATTATCCCTGCACGACTTAGACCTGTCGCTACCTGGGAGGCAGCACGTCCGCCTCCATCGCGGCACGGAAGCGGCGCAAGACGCTTCGACTCCGGTCGGCTGGTCGAACGGATAAAGTGCATGGCGGCTGGCGACGTATGAGGTTAAAGACACTGGCTACGGAGGAAGCAAATCCTCAATGTATCGGCGAAGAGCGCGACGATCGTATCACGGGGAACTCTGATGGTATACGCCGGGTTCTGGAAGAGATTCGCGGCGGCGTGGATCGATTACCTCGTCATTTACACAGTAATGGCGATTTGTGGAGTCCTGTACTCGATTTTCTATATAGTTCCAATGATAGCAGAAAACGCCGGGGAGTACGATTACTTGGATGCAAACGTAGACGCACTCATATTCGGGACGGTTATGTGGCTGGCGATCGCGTGGGTCTATTTTGCAGTATTCGAGGCTTCGAGAAAACAGGCGACACTGGGTAAGTTAGCCGTCGGCATCAAGGTCACGGACCTGCATGGAAACCGCATCGGTTTCGCCAGGGCTTCAGGGCGATATTTCGCAAAGTACATTTCTGTAACGACTATCGGTATCGGTTATCTGATGGCTGCATTCACGAAGAGAAAGCAAGGGCTTCACGATATGATGGCCGGGTGCCTGGTGATCAGGCGGGATGCGGGTCCAGATTCCGTATCTGTTGAGCGGTGAGCTCTCAGCGGCGCGGCGAGACGATCATCGAAACGCGCCTTTCGGCAGATGGTTACCCAACAGTGGACGCAGGTGGCATTGACCGAATACCTGCATTTGTTGCTTGACTGTATCGTATAATATGGGTAATACGGGAACAATGAAGACAACGATTGAAATTCAAGACGAACTGCTGGCGAGAGCGAAACAGTACGCGAGGAAATCGGGTCGTACATTGCGCGCCGTGGTCGAGGAAGGACTGAGAGAGGTACTCGCCGGACCGACGCATCGAACTCAATACCGGCTTCCTGATTTAAGTACGGGCAATCCGGGTTCGTCCGATCCGTTGGAATCCTGCTCGTGGCAGGATCTGCGCAAAATCATCTATGGAGACCTGGAAAACCGGAAACCGGTTCGTCGACCAGCATCGAATAAACGCGATTGAATCAAGGTGATTTGACATCGGATTTCCACGGCGATGCCTGCCAGTTTCCACGAGATTTGCCTGCCTGACGCCAGAAAGACTACCACCCTCCGCCCCATTATCGCAACACTACCCGCCCTCAGGTTCGAACACCAGTTCCGGCAACACAACCTCCCAGGTATCGCATTTTGCGAGTTTCTGGAACTCCGGTTCCGATGCTTCGCGGCTCCACGTCACGACCGCGTAGACCTTAGCCGTCGTACATCTCGTATCCGGCGGAGGTTCAAACGCCTGAGCCAGGCGTCCCACCACCATTCCCGACCGGTCCAGCAGTTCCCAGGTTCCCGTATCCGTAACCCGTGTCGAAATTTGATCGCCCGGTGAAAGATCGGCTATTGCTCGATGCACGGGATGTCCTGCGTGACGCCGACCGGCGAATCCCAGGTTGACCTCCCTCAGCCCCGGTCGCCGATATCGGCGGCTGAGATTGACGGGCTTCTCCGTGATCGCAACGGGTTGGCGGTGGTGAATTGCGCCGTTTTTGGGAAACCTGTAGGGCGCCGGGTTGAGCGGCTTCAGGTACGCCGGTGGCGCTGGCTCACTGACGATATCCGACCGCATGTGACGTTCTCCGCGTCTGGATCCCTGAAAACGCACGAGCGCGAGCGTCTGCCTGGCGCGTGTCATCGCCACGTAGTAGAGCCTGCGCGGCGCGTCGGGGTCTTCGCCCACGTTCCTCTTGTCCCAGCCGCCGTCCAGCACAACGATATGATCGAACTCCAGACCCTTGGCGCGGTGCGCGGTAGACAGCAAGAGCCCTCGCTGGCGGCGACGCACATCCCGCCCCCACTCTGCCAACCACTCGATGAATTGGTCGACCGGTACTTCGCCGTTTCCGGCTTCAAGGGCGTGCTCGTCGAGGGCCTGCCGGAGAAGCTCAGTCCAGGTCCCGTTCGGCTGAGCATCCACCCAGTCCGTCAAGTCCGACACATCCACAAGGGGGACTTCCCGGCCGCGCAGCCAATTTACGAATGCCCGTGTCTCCCGCAGGTGCCAGAAACCGGGAATACTCTCATTCGCCATCTGCGCCGGAATACGGTTGATTTCGCAGAACGCCCGCACCGGATCCAGGTATTTCCACTCTCTTGCGATCACCGAGCATGCGGACCAATCCCAATCCGGAGACAACTTCGCGAGGCGCTGAAACTCTGTCATGGCGACCTGCACCTGCGAGATCGGATCTGGCGCCGAGGGCAGAAGCTGGACTCTTCCCCGTGCGACCGGGTCCCGGCCATCCCATTCGCCGCCTGGCGGATTTTTGGCTCGCGCACGGTCGATTCGGATCGGGTGTTCGGTCTTCAACCTTTGTCGAGCGGGTTCAATCAGGTCGTTGGCTGCTTTGATGATGTTGCCTGTAGAGCGGTAATTGTCAATGAGGTAGCTGGGCCTCGGCCCGTAATCTGCTTCGAACCGACGGATGAACTCTACCGACGCGCCATTGAAGGCGTAGATGTTCTGATCGTCGTCGCCTACTGCGAAGAGGGTGAGCTTGCGATCCTCATCTTGCAGGGTCCGTCCGGCGAGGGCGGATATCAGATCATATTGTTCGGCGCCGATGTCCTGGTATTCGTCCACAAGGATCCAGCGGAATCCCCTGAGGAGCCGTTCCCGCCGGTCGTCCGCGTCTTCGGGCTCCAGACCCTCACCACGGAGCAGCGCGACCGCCTGGCGCAACACCTCCCGGAAGGCATCGTCGTCCAGCGGCCGCCGTTCCCTATCCTGAAAACTCACACCGACCAGCCGCATCGCCAGGCCGTGGCAGGTGAGCACGGTCACGCCTCGTGCGTCGTCTCCGATCAAATCCTTCAGGCGTTGCCGGATCTCGACAGCCGCGTGCCGGTTGTAGGCCAGCGCCAGTATGCCCCGGGGATTCTCCCGTTTTGCGCGGACGAGATAGGCGATGCGGTGCACCAGCACGCGGGTCTTTCCGGACCCCGGCCCGGCCAGCACAAGCACGTTCGTCTGCTCCCGATCATCCGCAACAATGCGCTGCTGGACGGGATTCTTGAGACTCTCGACAATTGCCCGCCAGGATTCCGGCGTGGTCTCCCGCTCGATCTCCTTGCCCCTCTCCGGCAGCCATCGGCTGAGGAAAGCTCCCTGTGTAAGACTGAAATAGTCAAGGGCCAGTCGTAGCGCATCGGCCATATTTTCGAGACCGCGCTGTGCGAACTCGGCCATGACGTGGATCTGCATTGCCTGGCCCTTGTAATGGAGCCTCAGCGGTTCGAAGTCAGGCTTGGCGAAGCCTCGCGTCTCATCCGTCAATTTGATCGTCATCGCCTGACGGAATACCGCAAGGCCCTTGTGGAGTCGAATGACCTCCTGTTCGTGGAGCCACAAGAGGGCTCGATCCAACAGTTTTTCCGGATTCCTGCTCTTCAGGACGATATCCGACGTGATAGCGGCCAGCAGCTTGCCGAGGGTCGTCTCGGCGAGCAGGTCGGTGCCGCGAGTGTTTGGGGGAAAGCAGGACAGCAGGTGATCGAGCAGGAGTTTCGCCCCGGCACGCCGGCGGGACGCGAGTTCACCGAGGTCCGTCCATTCGCGTCGCAGTTCAACGTTCACGGTATCGGGGTCTCGCCGGCGTATCCCGAGACTGCCCGCGTCGCCGCCTTCACCGCGTCCGTCATGGGCGATACTGCGGAGAATGCGCCACAATCTCTCGGGAAGGGGATCCGGCACATCCTCGTCTCGCAGCTTCTGAGAGGCAAGGCGCAAGAAGAGCGGCCACCTGTCTCCCTTGATCATATCGGGGGCGGTCTCGCGCATCTGGGCGATCAAACCTGTCTCCAGCTCCACGGCCTCATCGAAACGCTTCCGAGAACTGCGCACCACGCCGGCGTGGACGAAGGCGGTCAGCGCCGTATCATTGCTGGCGATGCCGAGCCGCTCGAGATCGAACATGGCTCGACGTACGCCTTCGGGACTCAATCCGGACACGCCCATCAGTTCGTCCGTGGAAATACCCTCGTCGGGTTCCGCATCGATGAGAGCTTCGACGATTCTCAGCAACTGACGTCGATATCCGTATGCAATCCTTCCCGTTTGGAATCTTGCGCTCGCTTCCTTTACTGTATTTACTTTCAGAGACGAGGGGTATACCTGGACCCGGTTTTCCTCCCGGGACAACAATACCGTTTCTTCAAGCCAGGACACGGCCGTCCGCACACGGGTATCGTCCGTGGCGGAATCCCGTTCGAAGGCATATTCATCGTCTTCGCCAAGGATCTCACCTGAGGTCGCGACGACTTCGCCGCCGAGTCGTTTCTTCCGGTCCAGATTGCGGAGGGCCCTCAGGACGCCGTGGATCTCCCGCCGGGTCAGTCGCGACGCCGCAGACATGCCGAACTGCCGTTCCACGTCTTCCGGGGTATAAAGAAGGACACATCGCGCTGACTTCCTGTCCCGCCCCGCGCGGCCGGCCTCCTGCATATAGTTCTCCAGCGAACCGGGTATGTCCGCGTGAATGACCAGCCGCACGTCCGGTTTGTCGATACCCATGCCGAAGGCATTGGTGGCCGTAATCACCCGCAACTCGCCGCCGATGAATCTTTGCTGCACGTTCTTCTTCGTCTCGGGAGGCAGCCCCGCGTGGAAATGTTCCGCCGCAACGTCCTTGAGTTGCAGGAACTGCGCCGCCTCTTCGGTCTGGCGTCGCGTTGCGCAATAGACGATGGCGCCTCCCGGGGTATCCGGAGGCAGGTCCGCCATCAAGATCTGATGGATGTGCGCGAATTTTTCCGGTTCGGTCGTCTTCACCACCACGAATTCCAGATTCGTGCGCTGGGCCCCGCCGTCCAACACCCGTATTTCAGCCCCGAGTTCGTCCCGAAAATGCTGTCTAATGTCGGCGACGACGTCGGGCTTTGCGGTTGCCGTCAGGCATATCACCGGTGGAATCGGCTCCTCGCCCGCCTTCTCACGGATGAACCGCCCTATATAGCGGTAATCGGGACGGAAATCGTGGCCCCATCGCGAGAGGCAATGGGCTTCGTCCAGCACCCACGCGCCGATTTCTCGCTGGTTCAGGACGCGACGGAAGGACTGACTGCGGAGTTGCTCGGGGGAAACGAGTACCATCCCGGCGTCGCCGAGACGCACCCGGTCCAGCGCATCGGCACGTTCGGGCATCGAGAGCAGTCCGTTGATCGCCACGCAGGAGGAGATTCCCCGTGCTTCCAGCCCCGCAACCTGGTCCGCCATGAGCGCAACCAGGGGAGAGATCACAACGGTAAGCGCGCCGGTCTTGTCATAACGGGAGAGGGCTGGGATCTGATAGCAGAGCGACTTGCCGGTACCGGTGGGCAGGATTCCGAGGACGTGCTTGCCCGACATCGCCGCCTCGCAGATGGCCTGCTGCATCGGGCGACCGTCCGTGTCGGCTGGTTCCGGCCGGAAGTCGTCGAAGCCGAACCATCGCTTCAGCTCTTTCCGCGGATCGTGTCGCTCATTGCACCACTCGCATTTCGACTCGCCGCACGGTCTGTCCCGCAACCGTCGAACCAGTTTTCCGGCATCGGGGAACTGATGTCGAACCCACGGCGGCATCACCGAATTGCCCCCGGCGACCGACAGCCAGGCAAGAGCATAAGCCAGCGGCCAGCCGACCTTTTCGATATTCTGTACAACAGCCTGGCCGGTATTCCGGCAGGCATTGCCATTCAAAAGGCTGCCAATGGCCGCGCGTGCCTCGGCGTCCGAAGGCCGTTGAGACCGTCGCAATGCGGAGAACAGTGCTTCGATCCCCGTCGCTTCATTCCTGGAAAACGCGTCGACGCCTGTCCCGTCGCCGGCAGCCGAGGTGAGCCAGTGCCACGCCAGGGTCAGGTCCGGGGTGTCCCGACCGGCCGCTTCCAATGCGCTGCACTGGTCGCGGAAGAGATCCACGGCGAGCCGCGCGTCGAGTTCCGGGTCGTTGATGCGTCCCCGTTTGAGCTGCGGGTCCTGGTAGTGCTTCACGAGGTGGTGATAGGGATTGCGAGGAAAAGCGAGGGGGTTCAGCTTCAGTGTATCGACGGCGGGCAGTTTCAGCAGCCGGAGGTTCGATTCGGCCGCCGCGAGATGCGGCAGGTCGAAGGCAATCAGGTTATGGCCGAGCAGGAAATCCGCGCCTTTAGCGAAATCGTCGAGTTCCGCCAGGGCCGTTTTAAGATTGCCCTTCTGGAAGATTATCGACCGTTCGGTATCCGTGCCAACCGCGGCGAATGCGCGGATGCGGCCGTCCTTCTTCCCGACCTCCAGGTCGATCGAAACGTAACGATGGGGAAAGCTGGAAACCATGCTCATGTATCGCGATAGCGATGTCGCCGGTGAAAGGCGGGCGCCCACAAGGGACGCCCCTACAAGGCGGAAAATTCAACCTGCAATGTATCCAAAGCAATGTTCGCGATTATTTCGATATGCTGGCATTTCGACACCCTTCGACAGGCTCAGGGACCGAGCTCAATGCAGGCATGCTCAATGACCACGCACCGCCAGAATATCCCCACCCGTTCTATTGACGTCGAACGCGTACCGGTCATTGGCAGCCCGGATCTCGAATCCATTCGCGCGGGCAGTCACGTGCGCGTCCAGGCTGTGATCCAGAAACGCGAAGACCAGAACGTCTCCCGGGGTCGACAGCAGCACACGGGTGCTCGCATCCCGTCCACCAGGGACAAAGCTCTTCAGGCTTCCCGCCGCGAGGCCCGCGGGCGCGAAGGGGACCTCCTCCTGCTCGAAATGGGCGTCCTCACCGAAAAGAGGCAGTACGTCGACGGTGCGCGTACCGGCCCCGAACTGCGCCAGGCCGGACCGTACATCGCGCAGGTCCACCGGGTTCAACTTCCAACCCATCGCGGCGCTGCCCGTTTCAGGCCCCATGTCCGTCTCGAAATCCACCGTCAATCGCCGGCGGCCGGGACACTTGAGGTCAAGCATGCCGAGGTCGCACTTCAAACCCGTCCCCGGCATCTGGACCGCGCCGCCGAAGGCCAGAACCGTGTTCGACTTGATGTAGAACGTCCTGGGCTCGGCGCGTGACTCGAGGTTCTGAGAATCCACGCCCAGTTCTCCGAAGACCGCGGGATCGTCGAACCGGTTCCGGCGGCCGTCGACTTCGATCTCGATGAACGGCCGGTCGCCCCGCCGGTTGAACCCGCCCCACCGGATGGCAGCGTCGTGCCATCTGCCGGGTTCGATTTTCACGGGCGACGTCACCTCGACCGACGTATTCCGCTGGCTCTGCACGACAAACGTCAGCGCGTTGCCTTCCATGATCGCCAGCGAGTAGTTGTTCACCCGGTTACCCATCACGCGCCCCACGCCGATTCCCGTATTGAAGAGGACCCCAGGTCCATCTTCCCGGCGCTCCCCGTTCAGCCGGAAACGCATCTTCAATTCACCGGCTCTGGGATTGAAATAGAGTCCGCGATCGTACTGCAGATCGTCGCGTCCGTTCAATCGCGCGAATCCCTCACCCCGACGGCGCATCAGTTTCACCCCGCGGCGCCGGCGTCTCAGAGCCGTCACCAGGATTGGCGACGCTCCCTTCAACAACCAGTATTCCTGTTCCGTGCGAACGGACCGGACGCGCAGCCGGTCGAGCCGCTCCTGCGTTTCCAGCCGCTTGAGAAACGCAACGATCTCGTTCTGTCCGCCCACGAAGGGAAGGCTCCCGCAGGCCACAGGCTGCGCTTCTTCCGCGGAAATCGACTTCAGTACCGGATATCCGGACCACTGCGCGTGCAGGTTCAAATACCCGTGTGCGCCCCCGCCCTTGTATCCGGTCACGCTGCAGACAACCGCGTCCGTGCCCCATCCGCTGCGCAGGAGCCCCGCCTCCCCGTAGTGCGCCCGCATGAACGTCCTCGAAAGCGGCAGCTCCTTCCTGCGACGCGACCTGCGGAACGCCGGATCGCAATAACAATACGCGTAGGGGCCGTACGAGACGATGCACTCGGCCGTGGTGCCCTTTACGCCCATACCGAACCGGTAGAGCCTGCCCAGTCTGGGATCGCCAAGCGCCGCGTCACGCATCTCCCCGTCTCCCGCCTCCTGTGCCAGACGAAGCAGCGTCACCGAACACGCATTGAGTTGACTGCCCGTGATCACGTTCGAATTCTGGGGATAATAAACCCGGTCTTCAATCGTCTCCGGCGGCGCCAGGTGGTAACGGAACCATTTCAGGGGCCGTTTCAGGCGCCTGGGGAATGCCTTGTAGAGATCCTCCCCGGTCACGTTTCTGAGCGCGTCGGCGAAGTGAAGCATCCACAGGTTCTCCCACGGCCAGAACGGGGCGCCGTCGCCGGGCTCGCCGTCCCGCCCGCAGCCATGGGGCATCACCCCGCTGCGAAACCGGTCGATTACGGCCGCCACCCACGCTTCCGCATCGGGGTGTGTTCCCAGCAGATGCAGCGCCGCCACGCCGAAATGCCCGTTGTCGACCACCGCGTGGTGCCGTCCGTCGGACGAATGCCTGGAGCGTTCCACGTCCGGCCACCAGCGCTCCATCAGCCGGACGAGACACGCGGTCGCCCGTTTGTTCTCGTCGTCCGGTAAGACGTCGTCCATCAGGTCCAGCGAGAACGCAAACGCCTGCATATACCGGTTTGCCGTATAGAAATGCTCCTCCACGCGGTCGCTGTGTTCCCACGCCGCGGCCGCCCGCGTCCAGTCTCTGGCGCGTTTCAGCCACCGGGGGTCTCCGGTCAGCCGCCACGCGAACGCGTAATTCTCCATAAGCGCCGTTGCATGCATCCCCGTATAGAACGTGAGGTACAGCTGGTGGTAGGGGTGCGGGCTATCCGGCCGTTCGGGGATCCGTTTCCACGGACGCTGGGGATAGAATTCCTCGCAGTCCGCAAGGATATTTCCCAGAATGCGTCTCCGCGCCTCGTCCTCCGGCGGATTGAACCTGTATTGCGAATCGTCCGCCGGGTGGTAGAGCCGGGGACGTTCCTCGCGCAGAACCTCGATCATTGTGCGACTCCATTGAGGGAAAGTACCACTCTGGTATCCTGTCGCGGTTTCGGCTGTTCAACGCAGCCGCGCCGCACGGACGGCATCCACGGCAAACGTGCCATCCGGGCAGTACACCGACACGATCACCTCCGGCCCCAATGCCAGAAGGTCGAGGATGACGCTTCTCCCGTCCTTGCGAACGGAGACGATTCGCGCCGCCTTCAACGGGCTCGGCTCGAGGCCGGGCGGGTCGTCCTGCGTGCTGAAATACTCGATTCGCAAACGACACGGTCCGGGCGCCCTGATGGACCAGGTGTGAAAACCGGGCGGATACGTGCCGCCCAGGTAGTGGCCGCCCACGTACGCGGACCCGTTCGTCACCATCCTCAGCACGTCGCTGTTATTCCCGTCCGCCTCGCCGATCCACATCTCTTCCTGTGCAGACAGGTCCGCGTCTACCGGATAGGAAACCGGATCGCTATGCCCGTAGGCGATTGGAAACGTCTCCGCCAGGTATTTCCTGTAGAGGTCCAGGATCGGCGTCCTGTACCTGTCTTTCAGGTAGTCCGCCTCGGCTGCCACAACCCCGTGAGACCGGACCGTATCGTCGTACCGGCCGATCCAGGGCTGTTCCACCACCTTGAACGCCGTCCAGCGGTCCGGCGTCATCACAAGATCGTGAAAGGACGCGATTTCTCCCGCGCCGTCATACGTCTCCTTCGAATAGAAGAACAGACCGAACGTGGGGTCCAGCAGATGCCATTTGCCGTCGTAGTAGACCTCGCTGATGGCATGGCTGCCCATGATCGGACGAAGATTGAACGCGCCGATATACCGCGCGGGCAGCCCCACCATCCGGCAGAGAACCCGGTGCACGTGCGAGAGTCCGCCGCAGATCGCATAGCCCTCCCTGATAATCTTCGTCGCCGTCCCGCCGTTGTTCTTCAGTTCCAGCGCGGATGACGCGTAACGCAGAATCGCGATCCCTTTCTGCTCGTCGGTCAGTCCGTCGGTACCGTCAGGGAAAATGCTCTTCAGCACGTCCTCCAGGAATGCCCGGTCCTCTTCAGGTGAAATCTCCAGATCTCCGGGTACAGGCATCGCGCGAAACGGGAGCATTGGGCCCTTCTCCGCCGACGCCATGGCCGATGCGGGACCCAGCAGCACCGCGAAAAATACCGGCGCGATCAATAATAAAACAAACATGGGAGGCCTCCGTTCAATTGCGACGCTTATTTCCGACAAAGATACGCACCGTCCTGTGAAACAGCAAGCAGCGAGACGGCGGATACACCTTTGTCAAGAGGAATCCGCTTGACAGAAACGGCCCTCGCCGGTAACTTTGCATTCAAAATTCCCTTAGAAGCTGTCTTAAAATTCCCAGCGGTCTTCGCACGGCTGCAAAAGCGCCGGTCGGCGTTGGTCAAACCCACCCGTATAGACAAATATGGGCGGATTTTCCCGCCTTGACCGCCACTTTTTCGCTCGTGCCCGGGAACTCACCGGTAATTTTAAAACAACTTCCTACCGCTGCATCTCCTTCACCAAATGAGCCCGGCCACTCCAATTCTCCTCAAGAACGGACGAATCGTCGATCCCGCCAACGCGGTCGACGCTTCCGCGGACCTTCTGATCCGCGACGGGCTTATCGACCGTATCGCCCCCGGAATCGTTCCCCCGGCCGGCGCCCATATCATCGACGCCGCCGGAAAGCTGGTCGTCCCCGGACTCATCGACATGCACGTCCATCTGCGGGATCCCGGATTTCCCGAAAAGGAAACCGTGGATTCCGGGTGCCGTGCCGCGGCTTCCGGTGGATTTACGGCGCTCGCCTGCCTGCCGAACACCGACCCGCCAACCGATTCCCCGGAAACCGTCGAATACATCGTGAACAGGGCCCGGAAGGCGGATGCGCGCGTCTATCCGATCGCCTGTGCGACAAAAGGGATGAAGGGAGACGAACTCACCGACGTCGATGCCCTTCTGCACGCCGGCGCCGTCGGACTTTCGGACGACGGCCTGCCGATTGAGTCCGACGCCGTCATGCGCGATCTCCTGCGTCTGTCGGACCGGCACGGATTTCCCGTCTGCCCGCACACAGAGGTGTTCGCGCTCACAAGGGGCGGGCACATGCACGAAGGCGCCGTCTCTCGCGAACTGGACATCAAGGGCATGCCGGCCGAAGGCGAGGCGGCCATGGTCGAGCGGGATATCAACCTGCTCCGTTCGGTTGGCGGACGCCTGCATATCCTCCATATCAGCGTTCGTCGCGCTGTGGACCTGGTGCGACGCGCAAAATCAGAGGGCCTGCGCGTTACCTGCGAAGCCACGCCGCACCACGTCGCACTCACGGACGAAGACGTGCGCGTTTACGGTACGCAGGGCAAGATGAGCCCTCCCCTGCGTTCTGCCGACGACCGCGATGCCCTGCTCGAGGGACTCGACGACGGCACAATTGACGCGCTCGCCACGGACCACGCGCCGCACACGGTTACGGAGAAACTCCAGCGCTTTCCCGAAGCGCCAAACGGAATCCTGGGGCTGGAAACCGCCGTCGGGACCCTCTTCACGCATCTTGTCGAACCCGGCATTCTCTCCGCATCCGACGTGATCCGAATGCTGACTTCGGCGCCCGCGCGAATCCTGGGTATACCCGGGGGCACACTGACTCCCGGAGCGCCGGGGGACGTGTCGGTCATCGACCCATCACTCAACTGGACCGTTGACGCCCATGCGTTTCGATCCAGGTCCAGAAACACGCCATTTCACGGGCACACGCTGACCGGCAGGGCCGTTCTCACGGTCCTTGGCGGTCGCGTGACCCACAGCACGGGCGACGACGGAGACCGGGCGGCGCCACCCGCGTGACGCCGGATCCATTCGTGACACCACGCCGGAAGAAATCAGGCAAGCCCTTATGCCGGCGCCCTTGAGGAGCGACTCACGTCCATGAAAGCCATCCTTGCCCTGGAAGACGGCGCCTGCTACGAGGGAGCGTCCTTCGGCGCGCCCGGTGAATGCGTGGGAGAGGTCGTCTTCAACACCAGCATCACCGGGTACCAGGAAATCCTCACGGATCCGTCCTACAAGGGCCAGATTGTGGCGATGACGTATCCCCTTATCGGAAACTACGGCGTCAATCCGAACGACGTGGAGTCTGCGCGGCCCCAGGTGGAAGGATTCGTGGTCAGGGAATACTGCGAACTGCCAAGCAACTGGCGTTCGTGTGAATCTCTCGGCGACTATCTGAAACGCAATGGCATCCTTGGCATTCAGGGGATCGACACCCGGGCGCTGACGCGGCGAATTCGCAACGAAGGCGCCATGAAAAGCGTCCTGTCCACCCAGGACCTTGACCGCGACAGCCTGGTCGACAAGGCCAGGAAGTCGCCGGGTATGGCGGGACGCGACCTCGCGCGCTCGGCCGGATGCAGCGAACCCTACCGCTGGACCGAAGGCCTGTTCGATTATGAGACCGGACGGACGGAAACGCTCACGGAGAAGCCTCGTTTCCGCGTTGCCGTCTACGACTTCGGCGTCAAGCGGAACATCCTTCGTTACCTCGTCAGCCGCGGCTGCGACGTCACCGTGTTTCCGGCCGACTCGCCGGCGGAACAGCTGCTGGAAATCGACCCGCACGGCATCTTCCTGTCAAACGGTCCCGGCGACCCCGAGCCGCTTACGGGCGCGGTGGAGAACATCCGTCAGCTCATCCGCGCCAGACCGACCTTCGGCATCTGCCTCGGGCATCAGCTGCTGGGCCTGGCCCTCGGCGGGCGGACGTACAAGCTGAAATTCGGTCATCGGGGCGCCAACCAGCCCGTCAAGGAACTGGAAACGGGCAAAGTGGAAATCACCTCGCAGAATCACGGGTTTGCCGTCGACGCGGACTCGCTGGACCGCCGCGAGGTGGAAGTCACCCATATCAACCTGAATGACAACACCCTGGAAGGGATGAGGCACAGACACCTGCCCGTCTTCTGCGTACAATACCACCCGGAAGCGTCCGCGGGCCCGCACGACGCCGAATACCTCTTCGATCGGTTTGTGGAACTGATGGAAGAGGCATAGACACACGGCAGTCTGCGTTCGGGACGAATGGCGGAAGGCGAGACGGGATAAATCGGCGGATGAATGGCGACATATCACGTGGAGCATTTTATAGTATACATCAGCAGCAGTTGAGCCTGCCAAAACGTGGTCGCTGAGCTTGTCGAAGTGCCCGTGTTTTCGATAGCCGTTCGGTCCCTCATACTGCCCTTCGCCGACCCTTCGACCCTTCGACAAGCTCAGGGACCGCAGGCTCAGGGAGCGGCTCAGGGCAGGGCTACGGGCTACAGGTTCCGGAAACACGATACGCGCACGTCCTCCTCCGTAGAAGAGGCAAGAGACGTCAACTATTCTCCGCTCCTGGTAATATTTCCGCGACGGGACACAACCCGTCGCCTGCAGAGCGACTTTATCAACGGACTGTAATATGGAACGTTTTTCACGCCTCAATCGTCCAACAGGTGATATGGCGACTCAGGTCAATAGCCCTTGACAAGCCATTTCTATTGTCGTATTCTTTGTCACGGTTACTGAATGCGGCTTTCCGAGCCGGGAATGCAGGAGGAAGACCAGATGAAAACGCTAACGTGTCTGCTGGCCATTTCGTTTCTTGCGGCTGCTTCGGCGTCGGCTGAGCCGCTGCTCCAACCTCAGCCGGCGAAACTTCCCGCCCTGAAAACCATCGATTTTTCGCCCAAACCTCTCGGACTGGGTGAAAAGTTCAAGGGCCTTTTCGATTCGGGCAGGCTTTCTTTCAGGAATACGGTCGGGTTCAACTTCCGTTCCGGGGCCTTCGGCGGCGCAAGCCAGTACTATCTCAATACCATCAGTTACCGTGCAAATACGGAAAAGCCCCTGCTGTTCGAGGCGCAGGTCGGACTCGAAAACGTGCTGCAGGGCAACTCGGCCTTCGGATCCTCCATGGGTAACAGTACAAGGCTTGTCATTCCCTATGTGGGGATGTTCTACCAGCCGAGGAAAAACATCCAGATCGAAATTCAATTGAGTAATTCGCCCTACTATCGATCCGGCGGCCGATATCG
Source organism: Candidatus Latescibacterota bacterium (assembly GCA_965116875.1). Classification (GTDB taxonomy): domain Bacteria; phylum Latescibacterota; class UBA2968; order UBA2968; genus JAAXHE01. The sequence goes on along the minus strand of OZ220733.1, from coordinate 3,242,155 downwards.
GTATTGAGAAGTTGTATTAAAACCCCCAGCGTTCTTCGCGCCTGCCTGCGTTGGTCAAATCACCCTTATATCCGAATATGGGCGAATTTGTCCGCCTCGACCGACACATTTTCCCGCGCGCTCTGGATTCACCGGGTTTTCAAAACAACTTCTGAGAGTCGTCTCCAGGTCATTCTTTGATACGGGACATGCGTCTGGTCGTGTTCAGTCCGGACAGTGTCCCGTTCCGTTTTTCGGGCATAGCAGATGGCACGGAAGATCGTCTTGCTTGCTGTGGCGGCATTGATCTTTACAGGTTTCGCCGTCTTCGACATTCAGAGACGGCTGCCCTCAGAACCCCCGTCAGCCGTATCAGAGCCCGAACCCGCCTCCGCGCCGACGACGGAAGCTCTCGCCGATACGAAGCGGATACTTTCCGCACACCCCGAGCCCGGTACGTTGCAGACAATCCGCATCGAAGTACTCAACGGCTGCGGTGTTGCCGGGGTCGCGGAAAAGGTGGGGCGTTACCTTCGGGAAGCGGGTTTCGACGTGATGACGTGGAAAAACGCCGAAAGCTTCAACTATCCCGAAACCATCGTCATCGACCGGACGGGAAATCTTGAAAACGCGCGCAGAGTCGCCGATGCGATGGGACTTCGGACGCACATTCAACAGATCGTACATGACCCCTATCGCATCGAACAGGTCGCGGTCATCATAGGCCGGGATTACGACCGCCTCGGAATTCTGTCCCCGGACCTGCCGCGACGCTCCCAATAACCGTGTGTCGTTCATCCACGGAACGGAACCGCATTGTCCAATCAGATACGTGAAATCCTGGATCTCTGCATCGAGTGCCTTCAGTCCCGCAAGGGCGAAGATCTGCTTCTGATCGATCTGCGCACGGTCTCCGACGTCGCGGACTACTTTCTCATCTGTACCGGCAATTCGGACGTACACGTCAGGGCCCTCGCGGACGGGCTTCAGGAAGGCACGAAAGCAGCGGGCTACCGGCCGTGGCATATCGAGGGACAGGAATCGCGCACCTGGGTTCTGTTCGACTACATCGACGTGGTCGTGCACATCTTCCAGCCGAAGGCGCGTGCGTTCTACCGCCTCGAGCGCCTCTGGGGAGACGCCCCGTCCGAGAGAATCGAAGAAGACCCCTCACTCGCCGAGACATCCTCCGTTGAACGTCCCGCGAAACTTTCCTGACGACCTTGCGTCGCGGGAACAGAATAGAGGAGAGAGTCGAGAAGTGAGTGGAGAGAAGTGAGAAAAGAGAGAAGGCAGGTAGAGGAGTGAGCGGAGAGAAGTGAGAAAAGAGAGGAGGCAAGAATCGAGGAGAGAACGGAGAGAAGTGGGAAAAGAGAGGGGACGAAATGGGTTTCTCTCACTCCTCACTCCTCTTTCCTCACTCCTCTTTCCTCACTCCTCGCTTCTCACTACGACCGATGCCCGTTCCAACCATCGCCTGGGAAGATGACACCCTCCGGCTGATCGATCAGACCTTTCTGCCCGAACGTTACGTCCGGATCGACTGCGGAGACGTGGAAACCGTTGCAGAAGCCATCGAGAGTCTCAGGGTCCGGGGCGCTCCTGCGATTGGCGTGGCCGCGGCATACGGCGTCGTTATCGGCGCGCGGGAAGCCGTGGCCTCGGGGTCGGATATCGTCTCAGGTACAAGGAAGGCAATCGAGAGGCTGGCTCGAACCCGGCCCACCGCCGTGAACCTGTTCTGGGCGCTGGATCGGATGGGCAGACGGCTCAGTGAAATCGCCGACCGGCATCCCGCTCAGATCCGGGACCGGCTGCTGGAGGAAGCGCAGGAAATCTTCGAGGAAGACAGGAGAGTCTGCAGGCAGATTGGAAAGAACGGCGCCGAACTGCTCAACCCCAACGCGACCGTACTCACCCACTGCAACGCGGGCGCTCTGGCCACCGCGGACTACGGTACGGCGCTTGCCGTGATCTATGCAGCCGTTGAAGCCGGGAAACAGGTCGCCGTAATCGCCGACGAAACCCGCCCCCTGCTGCAGGGATCAAGGCTCACGGCGTGGGAACTCCGGCAAAGCGGCGTCGACGTCACGGTGATCTGCGACAGCATGGCGGCTTCGGTCCTGCGGCAGAAGAACATCGACAGCGTCATCGTAGGCGCCGACCGCATTGCCGCCAACGGCGACGTCGCCAACAAGATCGGCACCTACGGGCTGGCCATTCTGGCGCGTGAGCATAACGTGCCCTTCTACGTTGCCGCCCCGCTCTCCACCATCGACATGTCCCTGCCTCGCGGCGAGGAGATTCCCATCGAAGAGCGGGAACCGGAAGAAGTCACCCGCGGGATGGGCAGACAGACCGCGCCGGGGGGCGTCAACGTATACAATCCTGCCTTCGACGTCACGCCCGCGCGTCTGGTCACGGCCATCGTCACCGAGAAGGGCGTGGCCCACCCTCCTTACGAGCCCGCCTTCCGCGACTGGTTTCACTGCGAATAGTACGTCGACGAATTCACACCGGGATTTCGATTTCAGACGCTATTGCCACATGTTCACGCCGTCGCAGCCGAATGCCGGCAGCAACACGAAATGGTCGCCGGTCTCGACCAGCCGGTCCCTGAGAAGCCTGTGGTGCCGCGCGATTTCGTCCTGGAAGTCGGGGTGATCGATCAGGTTCCGCCGTTCGTACGGATCGGCTTCCAGATCGAAAAACTGCCATGCGCCGGCGCCCATCTTGTCACCCCGGACGGTATACTTGTACCTCCGGCTGCGAAACCCCCGCCATACCCACCTGTTGAACGCCATTCCCTTGCGGAGTTCCGCCACGAACTCCAGCAGTACGCCCTCGCGATCCAGCGATTCGATCTCACCGCGAATCAGCGGGGACAGGTCCGTGCCCGGCAGATGGTCGCCGGGTGCCAACCCCGCCAGACCCAGTAACGTGGGAAACAGATCCTCCGTGCAGATCGGATCCGCGATCGCGGCGCCCGCATTACCTGGATAACGGGGGTCGTGGACCATCGCGGGAATACCCACGGATTCCTCGTACGGCCACTGCTTCCCTTTCAGTCCGTGGCTTCCGCCGAGTTCACCGTGGTCCGAAATGAACATCACAACGGTATTGTCCGCCAGACCCTGCGCCTCCAGAAATTCCGTCATCCGCCTGACGTTGTCATCCAGATTCTCCACCATCGCGTAATACCGCTTGCGATCCAGAACGAATGCCTCGGAGCGCCCGGCGTCGGACGCGTCGAAATTGGGCGGCAGTTCAATCTCCCTGGCTTCCCACGCGGCCTGAACGTCGGGCGGCGCTTCGAACGGGTCGTGCGGGGGCTCAACCGAAATGACCATACAGAACGGCCGGGAGCGATCCCTTCGCTCTGCCAGGTACTTCATTCCGATATCGTACAACCCATCGGTCTGATAGCCTTCGATGGGCCTCGGCGTCGGATCGTCGTCCTCGAAAAAATACGTATCGAAAGGCGCGTTTCTGAGTTCGAATCCGAACCACTTCTCCCAGCGGCCCTGGTACGCCCGCGGCACCGGGGTTCGCCCACATTCAAGCGCGGAACCCATGCGGCCGTGACCGCCGTCCAGGTGCCACTTGCCCACGTAGACCGTTTCGTACCCCGCCTCGTTGAACGCGTCGGCCAACGTATATTCGGTGGGCGACATCCTGTACTCGATGCCGGGGACCTTTCGGCTGTGGGCGTACTCTCCCGTCATGAACGTAAAACGGAAGGGCACGCAGATCGGATAGGTCGAACAGGCGTTTGAGAATCTCACGCCCCGCGTCGCAAGCGCGTCGATATACGGCGTTTGCAGGTTCACGTCGCCGTGGATCGACAGCGCGTCGCGACGCAGCTGGTCGCACATCAGAACCAGGATATTGGGTCTTTCGGACATGACGTCACCCGCCCTCGCTCCGGTATTCCGGATTCACCAGGTTTTCGGGATCCTCACCCTGCAGCACCCTGCGGGTCTCCATAGCGGCGCGTTCACGCAGTTCGATCAGGGATTCCGCCGAATAGAACGCGGCGTGGGGCGTATGGATCACCTGGGGCATCCCGATGAGCCGGTCGCCGCCGCCCGGCGGCTCCTCTGCACGGACGTCCAGGGCAGCCCCCGCGATCTCGCCGGCGTCCAGCGCGTCGGCCAGCGCGGACTCGTCCACGATATCGCCTCGCGACGTGTTGATCAGGCAGGCCGTGGGTTTCATCCTGCGCAGGGCATCCGCGCCAATGAGTCCCCGCGTCGCGTCCTTGGAAGGACAGTGGACCGAAACGTAGTCCGACGCGTCCAGCAACGCGTCAAGCGTCACGGCCTCGACGCCGCCGGCCGCGGCGGTACCGGCCGTCAGCGACGGCGCCGTTGCAACGACGCGGAGCCCGAAGGGTACCGCGCGGACCGCGACCTCCCGCGCGATACGGCCGAAACCGATAAGCCCCAGCGTGCGCCCGGTCAGGCGATTCAGGGGCAGACAGGCCTGTATATCCCAGACGTCCCCCCGAACCGATCGGTCGAATCCGGCCACCTTTCGCGAAAGCGCCAGCAACAGCGCCATCGCGTGCTCCGCCACGTCCGTCATACAATAGTCCGGCACGTACGCCACGGGAATCTCTTGCGCGGTTGCGAAGGCCACGTCGATATTATCCAACCCCACTCCGTAACGCGTGACCACCTTCAGATCCGGCAGCGCCGCCTGAATGACCCGCCGGGTGGTCTGGGCCCAGCACGTCATGATGCCGCTGGCGCCGACGGCCAGCCGTGCCAGCGTCTCTTCGCTTCCATCCGGTGCGGCCACCAGTTCGACTCCGATGGCCTCCAGAACCTCCTGCTCCACGCTGAGGTCGGCCCACGCATAGTCCGTTACCAGCACCCGCATCAGAATCCCTCCGTTCGGTCTCCAACGCGTCTTTCTTCGACGGGTTCTATCCGCAAAAGCGGCATACGATATCGAAGATTACGCGGGTGGCGAAGACCAGGTTCGCGACAGAGGTGCGTTCGTCGTGCCCGTGAATCAGCTGCCATTCCTCTTCTCCGGGGGCTCCCCGGTAAGGCATGAACCCGTACACCTGCGTCGACGGCCTTCGCGGGCAGATGTGTTTGGCATCCGTGCCCCCCGTGGATTGCGACGGCACGACCCGCGCGCCCGGATCCTGATCCGCCATCACCTCCACGATGGTCCGGTACAGCGGCGAGTCGGTCCCGGCCTCCAGAGGGGGGCTGTACTGGTCCACGTCGATCCGGACGTCGTCTCCGATGAGCGGACGGATCTCCTGAAAGAAACTCCCGTCCGTCTGTCCGGGCGCCAGCCTGCCGTCCACCCACGCGGCGGCCTCGGCCGGAATCACGTTGATCTTCTGTCCGGCTTCCAGCATAGTCACGGAAGCGGTGTTTCGCAGCGACGCACGCAGGTTCGACACGATATCGGACGCCAGAGGAAGCGCTTCGAGCGCCGCCTCGCTGTGTGCGGGCTCCAGGACGCGACGCAGCCGGCTTGCGGTGCCGGCATCCTGCGTTTCGGCGATACGCTCCAGAAATTCTCGGATGGTCCGTGACGCATGCATCGGCAACTCGGCCCGTCCCAGTGCGGCGACCGCTTCCGACAGTCTCACCACGGCGTTTTCCGGGTGCGGCCTGGAACCGTGTCCGGGCTGCCCGCCGGCCGTCATCCTGAATCTGCAGATTCCCTTCTGCCCGGTCTGGCAGGTATAGAACCTGGCATCGCCCACGCGGAATTCCGCGCCGCCGCCCTCCGTCAGCACATATGGCGCGTCCACCTGCTCCGGATGGTTGTCCAGCAGCCAGCCGACGCCGTGGTCCCCTTTGCCGGCCTCTTCATCCGCCGTGGCCGCGAATATCACGTCTCGCTTCAGACGGATCCCTTGCCGCTTCAACAGCAGAAACACCATCAACTGCGCCGCGACCATGTTTTTCATATCCAGCGCGCCGCGGCCCCAGACGTATCCGTCGTGCAGCCGGCCGCCGAACGGCGGATGGCGCCACCGGTCGGGCTCCACCGCGACCACGTCCGTGTGTCCCAGCAACACCAGCGGTTCGCCGCCCCCGGACAGCCGCGCCGTCACGTTTCCCCGTCCCGGCTCTGATTCGGTCACCCGCGGATCGAAACCCTCTCTTTGCAACACGCCTGCGAGGTACTGTGCGGCGAGAATCTCGTTCCCGGGAGGATTGGTCGTGTCCAGGCGGATCAGGTCCTGAAGATATCCCGTCACCTCCTCACGGACTGCATTCCAGTCGATCCGTTCCAATCTGCCTCCCGGAAAAAGGAGAGCTGGTTTCACTGAAGTCAGGATTGCAGAACGGCCTCCATCCGCCGCCGCCCCGGAAATGCAAACGGCGCGCTTCGGCAGACGATACTCAAAGATCCAGCGATGACGCCGACCAGTCTTCCAGCGGGGTGAACCGCTTGGTGTCCAGATCGAACCCGTAACCGAATGGCGCATCCGCCACGCTGCCGATATCCAGCCTGCCGCCGCGCACGTCCAGCGTCGGAAACCCCGCTTCGTGGCGCCGGTAGATCGAACCGTGATGCCGTAGAACCTGCGCCTGCACGTCCCCGGGATACATGCTCAACCCCGTGAAATAGTGATGTCCGTTGCGCTCCGTATGCCCCACGCCGAGGCTCGCGGCCACCGCCAGGTCCTGCAGCAGCGCGACCGGACCGACGTTTCCAAGGTCTTCGCTGCTCAGAACGTATTTCCGGCCGGGATCCCTCTTTCTCCTGTCCGCGATGAGGCAGGCGCTGGCGACGCCTTTGAAGATCCCCTTGCAATTCTTGTGACTGGTTCCCGCGTATCCCAGTTCCAGGGCCTCCGCCGCGCTGGTCAGCGTTCCGTCGGACTCGTCGATAATCATCGGAGGACGGCCCGGCCAGTCGCGCAGGGCGCCGCCCACAGCCGCGCCAAGGGCGACGTCCCGCCTCAGCGGCTGCTCCACGAACAACAGCCGTCGCATGAACCCGCTCAGCGACGGATCCGCCGCGATCGATTCCCATAGCCCGCGGAACGGATCGATTTCGGCGTACTGCTCGTTCCCGTCCAGCGTAAACGCATAGCCGGAACCGGAATGTCGTTCCATCAGTCCCGCGATGTCCCTCAACCGGTCCGCGTCCTGATCCGAATCGCCGCACAGCTTGATTTTCAGATGCGACAGGCCGTACGCCTGTATGCTGGCTTCGAGAGATTGCGGCAGTCCGTCGACCACACGCTCGTCCGCCGGGATCTCCGCGTCAGTCAGCGGATCGGTCAGTCCCACGGTATGGCGCGCCAGGATCGACCTGTTCGCGCGTTCGGGCAGCAGCGAACCGGGTTCGACTCCCTCCAGAACGGGATGAATCTCTCCCATCCGAAGGCCGAAACCATTCTCTCGCATCGCAATTTCGAACGTGGCGCCGGTCGCCCGGCAGAACGCGTCTATAAGAGCCCGCTCCACAAGGCTCACGCCGAAGCCCCACAGCAACGGCGGGTACGACGTGGATGCCGCCCACTCCTCCTGACGGTTGTATATGTCCCGCCAGAAGCCATAGACGGAATCCGCCGGGTTTGCCGCCAGGGACAGCCGGCAGGCCTGCCGGATGACCGCCAGCATTTCCTCAAGGTCGTCCTCGAACGACGCATCGGGGTTCTTGGTAAACCACTTGGGCGGGAGCCCGTCCGCGGCGAGTCCCACCTCCCCGCGTCCGTAAATTTCCGCGGTCACCCGGACGAACAGATGGGGAACGGCGACGAGAGACGCGATTCCGTATCGGAAGGGCATTCGCGCTTTCATGTTCAATACGTTGAGGTCGAAGTCTTTAATCGCGATCGACATGGTCGGTTAATTCCCGTCCAATCCTAACACGCGCACGGCGTTGCGATGCAGGATGTCCTCCAATGCTTCCGAATCGTCCACCATCCGTCTCAGGAAAGGCAGACTCTTCGCCGCAAAACATCCCGGCGGATAGTCGGTTCCCCGACCATCCACACACGGGCAGTCCGTGGCGAACAGCAGCTTCCGCCGGTGGCGCATCAGAAAGTCCCTGCCGAATGCCTCGTCCCGCGTAATGGCCCCCAGTCCCGACCCGGCCGACAGGTCCGCATACACGTTCTCGTAGTCGGAAAGCAGCCGGTCCGCCAGCCCGCCCGGAACCACCGGCCCCGTGGGGTACAGGGTCTCTTCCGGCGGCGGAACCTCGGCGCTGATATTGGCCCACCAGGACTGCGCGTGACCGATGAACCGGATGTCACGGAACGTGCGCACGAGCGTCTCCAGATGCCCGAATCCCTGGTTGTAACCCCGGTTTCCCTCCTGGAAATGCCACGTGACGGGCCAGCGCATCTCATTGCAGAAGGCCATCACGCGCTCCAGACCGGGATGATTCAACGGCACGTGCTGTTTCTGTTCGCCGTATCCCTTGAAGACACCCGTTGCCGCGCGGCGTTCGAGCTCCGCGACCGCGTCGTCCCTCGTCACGTCCACGTGGCAGAAGGGGATGACTCTGTCCGGGTACCGCTTATGCGCCTCAACAACCTTTTCGGTGAGCCACTCGTATTCCCTGTCGGCCGTCTCGATCGGCAGGAATACGGCTTTCTCGGCCCCGATGCCGTCGATATGCCGGATCGTATTCTCGATACTCCTGCCCAGATGTCCGATATGCAGATGGGCATCGATCATCGGTTCAACACCTCCTTCAACCGACGGCCGACGATCTCCTCCTCGCCGGGCGCCAGCGTCATCGGATCCACGACGACTCCGCTCCCGCTTGAACGGACCACGACCGGCGGCTCCCCTTCCCGCATCGCCCGAATTACCCGGGTGGTTTCAGCCTCATCGAGATCGACGTACGCCCTGGGGGCGAAATCGGGAGAAGCCTGCTGACCCTCGCCCAACACGTACGCCGCGGCGCCCGGTACCTCAGCCGCGAGTTCCACGACGCGCGTCGCCTGTCGATGCCAGTCCAGCCGGTCCGCCTCGTCGCTCCCCGCCAGAAACAGATCGACCGCGGCCAACAGCCCGAGGATCTCCTCCTTGCCCACCTTCATGCCGCGCCCCACCGCGCTGAAGGGGCTGGCATTCAACCGGACCGCGTCCACGTAGTCGCTTTTTCCCAAAACCAGACCCGTACATTGCGGCCCGCGCAGACCCTTGCCGCCACTGAAGACGGCCAGGCTCGCCCCAATGTCAACGATCTCCGTCAGATTCGTCCTCGGCGGAAGCTGCGCGGCTGCGTCGACCACCACGGGGACCCCCATCCGGCTGGCCCCGGCAACCACCTCTTCGAGCTGCGACCTGCTCTGCGTTCCCAGGAAATGCACAACGGCCGCCGTCCGTTCCGTGATCCCGCCCAGAATCTCCCCGGTCGTCACGTCCGTCCTGCTGCCCACCCACGTAAGCTTTCCGCCGCAGATCTCAATCCCCTGGTGAATATAGGTGTGGGAATCCACGAGGCTGACCACAAACTCGTTCCTCCAGCCGTCGGTATGAGGCAGCGCGCGGACTCTTTCCGCGTCCGTACCCGTGAGACAGGCTGCCGCCGACAGCTGCATGCCGCTTGCCGCGCCGCACGACACGAATGCGCCCTCGACGCCGATTGTCCCCGCCAGGTACCTCCCCGCCCTTTCGTTCAGTTCCGGAAGATTCACAAACGCTCCAGCGGCATCCCGCATGGCATCGAGTACTTCGGAGGGCATCAGGCTGCCGCCGAGGGTCGTAATCGTCCCGCTGGCGTTGATGAACGGCCTCACCTCCAGGTCATTGTAGTTTACCATGGTCTCCTCTGGTATCGACGTTGCAAAAAGCCGTGTCTCTTAATCCTGATTCGAAATTATCCTGGGACCTGAATGTCGAAAATCCACAAAAGAACAAGGGCGAATTGAAGTCAAAGTTCCCGGATACCCGGGGTCACTGGACGTGAGCGGTAGTTCATCCATTTGTTCGACCTTGATGCCCCGCTTTTGCGCTGATACCTTTTGTGCTCTTTGTGGTAAATTTCGCCTTTGCCTTTTTTTAGGACTGAGGTTACGCGTAGGGGAAATTCCGGTTCCGGTCCGCCCTTGACAGTTCGGCCAGAAACCTGCCCGTGCCTTCGATGCTCGAGTCGATTACGATCCTTCCCTTTTCCCTGGATGCGCGGGTTGCGTCTCCACCGGCGGAGGCCGGCATGTAAAGATGCCAGGGCCTGACGAAATCCACCTGAAACTCCGTCAGGACCTCCAGCGCCGGCTGCATCCGCGGATTGTCGCCGATCTTCGCCTCATGGACGAGGTCGGGCCGAAGATAGAGCATTTGAGACGTCTCCTCCTCGCCGGCGTGATCGCTGGGTTTCTCGCAGACCTGCCGCGCTTCCCGCGACGCGCAGGATGACGCCTGTATCATGCAGACGAAAGCGCCGTCTTCCGCGGCCAGATCGCGCATTGCCGCCCGGATCACGTCCGGATTGCCTCCGTGGGCATTGATGAATACCACCTTTTCAATACCCTCCGCCTCACACATGTTTACGAGGTCCTTCAGCAGGGCCATGAACGTGGACACCCGCATGCGACAGGCGAACGGAAAGGCGCGAAAGTTGTTGTTCAGGCTGACGCGGACGGTGGGCAGGCAAACCACGCTGCCGCCCTGTCCGTTCGCCGCCCGGGTGGCGCCGCGGGCGATTGCCTCGGCGCGATAACTGTCCGTACCATAGGGCAGTGCGGGCCCGTGCGGTTCCGTTGACCCGATCGGAATGACGGCAACGTCCGGCTTCAGCCTCCTGACCTGGTCGATCGTCATTTCTTCCAGAATTCCGGAAATAAGCTCCGTCATATCATCCCCCTGACTGGAATTGGCGAGCACAAGATAGGCCCGCGCCCCCACCCTGTCAAGACGTCGCGGATCGGGGGCTTGCGACGCGTCCGTCCTTGCGCCGGAAGCGCTCTCACACACAGACTTTTGCTTGACCCTGATTTGCGGATTCGGTACATTGAGGCCGTTTCCGGCGGGTCGGGGCAACGGCTTCGCAGGTCGGAAAACCAGAGGAAACCAGCCAGGAGCGAACGTCGCATGGGCAACACATTCGGCCGCCTCTTCCGCATCACCACGTGGGGCGAGTCCCACGGCGCAGGAGTGGGCGTTGTTGTTGACGGCTGCCCGCCCGATCTCGAAATCACGTCGGGGGAAATCCAGGCCGAACTGGACCGGCGCAGACCCGGCCAGAGCAGGATAACCACCCAGCGAAAGGAAGAAGACCGCGTCGAAATCCTGTCCGGCGTCTTCGAAGGCAGGACGCTGGGCACGCCAGTCTCCCTGATTGTCCGGAACAGAGACGCCCGATCCAGAGACTACGAGGAAATGCGGGTAAAGTACCGGCCTTCTCACGCCGACTACACCTACCAGGCAAAGTTCGGGATTCGAGACTGGCAGGGAGGCGGGCGGGCCAGCGCGAGAGAGACCATCGGGCGCGTGGCCGCCGGCGCGATCGGGCGTAAGATCCTGCATCAGGCGATGGGGGTCGAGATCCTGGCCTTTGTCAAACGCGTACGCGACCTGGCGGCAGACATCGACCCCGACCTCGTCACGCGGGAACAGATTGAATCCAACATCGTCCGCTGCCCCGATTCCGAAATCGCCGATCAGATGATCGAACAGATCGAACGGGCGCGCAAAGACGGCGACTCTCTCGGCGGCGTCGTGGAGGCCGTCGCCCGCAACGTGCCGGCCGGTCTGGGGGAGCCCGTGTTCGACAAACTGGAAGCCGACCTGGGCAAAGCCGTCCTTTCTCTGCCGGCCTGCAAGGGTTTCGAAATCGGATCCGGTTTCGCCGGCACGAAACTCACCGGTTCCGGCCACAACGATCCGTTCTACAACGACGGCGAAAGGATACGGACGCGGACCAACCGTTCCGGCGGTATCCAGGGCGGCATCTCCAACGGAGAGAACATTGTGGTCCGCGCCGCCTTCAAGCCGACGGCAACCATCCTCAGGACCCAGGAAACCGTTGATATTCACGGCAACCCCGCCACGCTATCGGGCCGAGGCCGCCACGATCCCTGCGTCCTGCCCCGCGCTGTGCCGATGGTCGAATCCATGATCGCGCTCGTCCTGACAGACCACTATCTTCTTCACAGGGCCCGATGCGGAACCGGAGAGAACTGAACAGGCTCCCCGGCGATTCATCCGGTTCCGATGGCGGACAGTTCAGTCACTATGGATCCACGGATCTTCACATGTATCAAGAACGGCCGCCCTCACGTCTATCGCTTTCCCTGGAAGAACTTCACGCACCTTCTTCGGCATCGGGCATCGCACGGCAAGGATCAGGCGGCCATCATCTTTCGCGACCTGGACCTGGACGAGCGGTCGGTTGTCACATATGGAGACCTGAACCGGAGGACGGCCGCGCTGGCGTGCCGGCTCCACGATGACTACGGCATCGGCCCGGGAGACCGTGTATCTCTGGCCATGCCCAACTGTCCCGAAATCCTGCTGTTCACCCAGGCCCTCTTCCGTCTTGGCGCCGCCGCGGTCCCCCTGGATCTCAGGCGCGACGCGCCGGAACGGAAACGATACAAACTCGAAGACTCCAGCGTCAGATTGCTGTGTGTGCTCCCGGAGCATCTGGAATCCGAACGGAAGGTTGCACCTGAAGTCCCGATCGCGGCCACGGACAGCCTTCTTTCGGACGACGCTGTCCGGTCCACCGACCTCGAACCCGAGTGGAGCGGCGACCTCATCGAGGAACAGGCCACGGGGATCATCCTCTATACGTCCGGAACAACCGGCAATCCCAAGGGTGTCCTGCTCACACGGCAGAGCATCGTCAGCAATGCGGACGGCATCGGCCGCTGGCTGCACTTCGATAAAAACGAACGCCTGAGCCTGGTTCTGCCGCTGCATCACGTAAATTCAACGGTGTTCTCGATTGCATTGTTCATGGCCGGTGGAACGCTCATTCTCAACTCCCGCTACAGCGCCTCCGGTTTCTGGCCGGTCATCGCAGAAGAGAGAGCCACTTCCAGCAGCATTGTTCCAACGATCATGCGAGACCTTCTTTCAGAGGCCGACACGTTCGACCCGGCCGGACACGACGTCTCCGCGCTCGAAAAGATAATGATCGGCAGCGCGCCCGTGCCCGCCGGCCACGCCGTGCGGTTTCACGATCGTTTCGGGGTGCGCCTGATCCAGGGCTACGGCACCACCGAAGTCAGCCTGCGGGTGACCGGCGTTCCGCCCGACCTGCCCGATGACGAGTACAGGGAAGCACTGAAGCACAACGCCGCCGGAGTAGAGCTGGACAACAACAATATCCGCCTGGAGGGTGATCCACCGCCTGGCGAACCGGGTGAGATTCTGGTTCGCGGGCCCGTTGTTTCCGGCGGCTATCTCAACCAGCCCGCGGCCACGGAGGAGGTCTTTCTGGACGGCTGGTTTCACACGGGCGATATCGGCTACCGCCGCACCATCGGCGGGCGGGACTACTACGTCGTACACAGCCGTAAAAAGGAGATTGTGATCAAGGGAGGCGTTAACATCTCGCCGATCGCCGTTGAAAACGCCCTTGTGGAAGCCTTTCCCGAACTCACCGCGGCCTACGTTACCGGCCTCGAGGACGAACGCTGGGGACAGGAGGTGTGCGCCGCGCTCGTGTTTCGCAACGGAATGGCGCCCGCAATGCAGAAGGACGCGGCCGGGCGCATTCTCAACTCGGGGCAGGCAGGGACCGTTGCGAACCTCAGTCCCTTCGAAGCACCCTGCAAGACCATACCGTTCGATCCGGACCGCCTGCCGGTGACGTCCACGGGAAAAGTTCAGCGCAGCGTCCTGCGTGAAATCGTACAGGAAATGGTGGACAGGGACGAAGCATAATCGGGCGGGTTCCGTAGTTCACGGCAGGCGTTTTTCAGCCGGATGCCGGCTCTCAGTCCGAATCCCGGCAGGCTTCGAGAGACCCGCCGCCGCGTAACTCATTCAACAGAGGGATTGCATGTCACGAAGAATCCTGTTGTCCGCCAATATGAGGAACCCCGAGTTCGACTCGGAAAGCCGCCGTGAGGGAGTGGAGAATCTGCGTGAGTTTGCCGGTGTGGACTACTATACAGGCGAACTGACGGAAGACGAAGGAACCGGAGTGGTTGGCGTTATCGCGAGTTCCTCGCTGATTCACGACAGCTTCTATGAAGCGGCGACGGACTTGCGGATCATCTCCAGGTGGGGCGTCGGCTACGAGAAGGTCAACCTGGAGGCGGCCGCGCGGCACGGCGTGATCGTCACCATCGCTCCCGAACATTTGGTCACGGTGGCCGAATACACCATAGCCCAGTGGATGGCGACACTGAAAAGGGTCTACACGCTGAACCGTCTCTCCCACAGCGGCGACTTCTCACTCATCCGGACCTACGAAGCCGCGGAAACCACGCTCGGCCTTTACGGGTTCGGACGCATCGGTCAGGCCGTCGCCGAACGCGCGAAGCCTCTCCTCGGTGACCGCGGGCGCCTGCTCGTCTACGACGTCCGCCCGGACGTGGCCGAACTCGCGTCACGATTCGGGGCGGAGCCTGTCGGCGATCCGATCGACCTGTTCAGGGAGTGCGACACCGTCTCCCTTCACGTGTCCGGCGCGGATACCATTGTTACGCGCGATCTCCTGAACGCGATGCAGCCCCACGCTTCCCTGATCAACCCCTCGAGGGGCACTCTGGTGGACGACGTTGCCGTCAACCGCGCCATTGTCGAAGAACGACTCTGGTACTACGTGGTAGACGACCCGGTAGACGGTCCCCGAGCCATCCACAAGGGGCATCCGCGTATCATCTGTACCAACCACAACGCCGGAATGACCGACGCTTCCGCGGTACGCCTGGACCACCGGACCTTCGGGCAGATCACCGATGCTCTGGAGGGCCGCGAACCCGCGCACATCATCAATCCGGACGTGTTGGACCACCCCAGGGTCAGGTCTTTCCTTGGCAGGGGTTAGCAGTCCGTTGGAAAATTCCATCCGGGCTGCAGAGCGACTTTCTCAACGGACTGTCTAGCAGCCCGAACGTCAGACGGGTCGTATTCCGCATCACCCCGATCGCTACCGCCATGCGCGGCATCTTCTCCATTCTCTTTCGCCTGCCCCAATATATCAGGCTCTCATGGCGCCTGATGAAAGATCCGCGCGTGCCATGGTACAGCAAACTGCTGGTCTACCTCATCATACTCTACGGGATATCTCCGGTGGACCTGTTGCCGGAAGCGTTGTTTCCTCATCTGGGTTATGGTGAAGATATCCTGTTGTTCCTGCTGGCGTTGCAGCAATTGATCAGAAGCAGCCCGCCGGATATCGTCAAAGGGCACGCCAGTGATATTGCCGAAGAGAAACGTCGCCGCAATGAAGACCGCCCGGGCGCGGCCACCTGACGCTCATCACTTGTAGATATGGATGTCAATCCGTCCAAACGCGCAGCGATAAAACGGCGCCTGCTCGCCTGGTATCGACAGGAGAAACGGGACCTTCCGTGGCGCGGTACGACAGATCCATACCACGTCCTGCTCTCCGAGTTCATGCTTCAGCAGACACGGGTCGAGACCGTTATTCCTTACTACAGGCGCTTCCTTCGAGATTTTCCAACCGTACAGGCTCTCGCGAATACGCCTCGGGACCGTGTTCTCAAGGCCTGGGAGGGCCTCGGATACTACACCCGCGCCCGGAATCTGCACAGGACGGCCAGGTACATCGTGGACAGATTCGACGGCGCCGTGCCCGACGTCTACGATGAACTCGCCTCCCTGCCCGGTTTCGGACCTTATACCACGGCCGCAGTCCTGAGCATCGCTTATGACCGCGACTATGCCGTACTCGACGGAAACGTCATCCGCGTGCTGTGTCGCCTTTTTGGGATTCAGGACGACACCGGGCAGACCCGAACCAGAGCGAGTCTCCAGAAACTGGCGGACAACCTGCTCCACCGGGGCGACGCCGGCGAGTACAACCAGGCGATTATGGAACTTGGCGCAACCGTCTGTCGTCCCCGCGCGCCCCGTTGCGGTTCCTGCCCCGTAAACGAACATTGTGCGGCGTTTCGCGCCGGCAATGCGGATTCGCTCCCGGTCAGGGCGCCGAGGAAGCCCCGTCCGCATTACACTCTGGGCGTTGGAATCGTATCCTGGAATGACAGCGTCCTGATTGCCCGGCGGCCGGAAAACGGACTTCTTGGCGGGCTCTGGGAATTTCCCTCAGCACGTCAATTGGACGAAGAGCCCCTGGGCGATACCTGTATTCGCGCCGTACGTGAGTCAACCGGCGTGGATGCGGCCGTCCGGGACCGGTTCAGGACCGTCAGGCACGCGTTTACCCACTTCAGCGTGACCATGCATGCGTTTCAGTGCGATTACATTGGCGGCGAGGCGCACGCGCGCGGATGTTCTGACGTGAGATGGGCCGCCCCCGGCAATCTCGGAGATTACGCTTTTTCCAGGGCAAACCGGAAGTTCATCGAATACATGGAGCAGACGGAGATCTTTTGAGAGAATCGACAATGCCGAAAACGTTCATGGACCTTACCGGCCGTATTGCCCTCGTCACAGGCGCCGCCAGGGGCATCGGATCCGCGATCGCCGAACGCCTGTCGAGTGCGGGCGCGACCGTCGCCATTGCGGATCTCGACCCGCCGACCGCCCCCTCTACCACCATTCGCATGGCCGTGAGGGCGGATGTCTCCATCAGCGAGGATGTATCCCGGATGGTGAACGACGTGCTTGACCAACTGGGCCGGATCGATATCCTGGTCAATAACGCCGGTGTTGTGGGCCCGGAGGCGCCGGTTCGTGATCTGAGCGAAGCGGACTGGGACCGCGTGATGAACACCAACGTCAAGGGCGTCTTCCTCTGCTCGCGCGCGGTCATCGGACACATGGCGGAACGCAGGCGGGGCGCAATCGTATCCATCGCCTCGATTTCCGGCAAAGAGGGAAACGCCAACATGGCGGCCTACTCGGTATCCAAAGCCGGTGTCATCTGTTTTACGAAGGCACTGGCGAAGGAGGTTCTGGACGACAACATCCGGGTCAACTGCGTCGCGCCGGCTCTCATCGAAACCGGGATGACCCTGAGCCTGGATCCGGAACGAGCCGCCATTCTCACTTCCAAGATACCGATGGGGCGCCTGGGCAAACCCGGTGAGGTTGCCGCATTGGTACACTTTCTGGCCTCCGACGAGGCCACCTTTACAACGGGGCAGTGTTACGACGTCAGCGGCGGACGCGCCACGTACTGAACGGCGCTGCGGTGCGGGTAAAGTCAAAGGCCCGGACGGTAGCCCGGGCCTCTTCGCATTTGACTTCAACCATCCAATCTATCCCAGCGGCCGGGCAGTCCAGACGTCGCGCAGATAGACGATGAGCGCGGCGAACAGCGTGACCACAATCGCAACGGCAACGGCCAGCAGCACCAGAAACACCCGAGATGGCGGACGCCTGGGGTCGCCCGGCGGATACGATTTGTAAGGGTCGGGGTCCATTCCGGCTTTCAGGGTGCGGACTACGTCCTAATTGCCTCAACGGGATCCAGCGCGGCGGCGTCTCTGGCGGGGAACAGCGTGAACAGATAGCAGATCAATGTGGCGGAAGCCGAGATCGCCAGGAAATCTGAGACCTGCATCTCCACGGGCAATGCCCGGGTGATCAGGACGTCTCCCGGAATCTCCAGCAGTTCGAACCGCTGCTGCGCCCAACACAGGGCAAGCCCCAGCAGATTTCCAAGCAAAACGCCGGACAGCCCCACAGCCAGTCCCTGCCACGTGAATATCCTTCCAATCCTGTGCGGCGGCACCCCAAGGGCCTTCAGGATGCCGATCTCCCGGCGTCTTTCCGTGACGTTCATGGTCAGCACGCTGACGATGTTGAATCCGGCTACCACCACGATCAGCCCGATACCCAGAAAACTCGCCCACTTCTCCAGGTGAATCGAAAAATACAGATTGCCGTGGTCCCGCATCCATGGGTGGACGGCAAACGCCGGGTCCAGCCGCCTGACCGCTTTCTCGATGTCCGCACTGATTTCCTGCGCACGGAACGCATCGTCGAACCGGAGGCGGACGCCTGTAACGTGGCGATCCCAACCCAGGTCCCTTCGGGCCGCGTCGAGCGACACATAGGCCAGTCCGCTATCGAACTCAGGATTGCCGGAACTGAAGATGCCGGTGACCACGTAACGCCGGAACCGGGTCTCCGCCGTGAAAATCTCCTGAGGCAGGATCCAGAGATGGACTTCCGATCCTATCCGTACGCCCAGCTGATCGGCGAGGTAGCGACCGATCACGATTCCGTACACCCGCCCCCGGCCTTTCGCTTCCCGGGGACCCAGATCCAGGGCCCCACCCCAGATATAATCCGCCAGATCGCTTACCGCCTTCAGTCCGTCCGGCGTCACGCCCCTCACCATCACACCCGCGCTGTATACCTCCTCCTCGAAGGACCGGTGCAACAGGGCGCCTTCCGAAGCCACAAATGGAGAAACGGCAGTAACCTGCGGTTGGGAGGACAGCGCGTTCAGGAGTTCCCGCGGGGCCTCGATCCGCTGCCCCGCTTCCTTCCTGACCGTGGCATGCGCGTTCACACCCAGCAACCGGTCCCATACCAGTGTTGAGAACCCGTTCGACACCGACAACACGATCACCAGCGCAGCCACGCCCAGACCTACGCCGGCTGCCGCCACCACCACCGTGAACGAGACCCGTTTCCGGCGCCGCATCGAGCGAAGATACCGTCGTGCAATCAGGATCTCAACCATCACAGGTCCTCCGTCCGGATTGGCAGACGTCGTCGGGAACCACGCGGTGACGTTCACTCATAGCGGATTGCATCCACTGGATCCAGGGCCGCCGCGTCCCGGGAAGGGAACAGGCTGAAGAGATAACAGATCAGAACGGCGCACAGGGATACAAGCCCGAAATCCTCGGAGCGCATCTCCACCGGCAGCGAACTGACGTAATAGACCTCTCCCGGCACCCGAATCAACTCGAACCGCTTCTGAATCCAGCAAAGAGAAAACCCGAGCAGATTCCCGGTTGCGATTCCCGTAACGCCGACGACCACGCCCTCCAGGGTAAAAATCCGACCGATTCGCCCCGGGATCATTCCCATTGCCTTCAGAATTCCAATCTCCCGGCGACGGTCCGTGACATTCATGGTCAGAATGCTGATGATGTTGAACCCCGCCACAACCACGATCAGGCTCAGAATCAGGAAAAACGTCCACTTCTGCAACTGGATCAAAACGTAGAAATTCCCGAAATTCCGAGTCCACGACGAAGCGAAAAGACCGGGATACGTCTCTCTGAGGAGTTGCCTGAACGTCGCGTCCAGTTGTTCGGCTGCCATTGGATCCTCCAATCGCAGTCGAATACCGGTTACGGCGTCCTGCCAGCCCAGATCCCGCCTCGCGGCGGCAAGCGAGATATAAACGAGCCTGGAATCGAACTCGAAATAACCGGTGTTGAAGACCCCGGTTACCCGGTAACGCTGCCAACGGCGTCCGCGGCCGCCAACAACGTCTTTCGGTACCAGACCCAGGTACAGGTCGTCTCCCGGGCCCGCATCCAGCCTTTGTGCCAGAACCTGGCCCAACAGGATGCCGTGTACCGCACGCGACCCCACTTTCGCAAGCGGACGGAGGTCGATTGTTCCGTCCCGGATGTACGTGCCAATGTCGCTGGTGCGCGCAAGGGCCGATGGGTCCACGCCTCGCACCAGAACACCCGATTTCACCACGCCCGCTCCGGCCGGTTTCCGGAAGACAAAACCTTCCGCGTGGATAAACGGAGACGCCGCGAGCACTTCAGGCTGGTCTTCCAGGGTGCGGATCAAGGGCTTGTAGTCCTCCATGGGCTTGCGATAGGACCTGCGCACCGTCACGTGCGCGTTTACGCCCAGCAGACGCTCGCGGATCATATTGGCATAACCGTTCATGACGGACATCACGATCTCCAGCGACGAGACACCCAACGCCACGCCGACCGCCGCGATACATATCGTAAAGGAGATTCGTCTCCTGGCGCGCAAGGACCGGAAGTGCCTGCGCGCGATCATGAACTCCGGATTCATCCACGGCTCCCTTCAAGTCCGCCTGCCCTTCGGCTGCGAACGGGCGAACCGCTCCCCATCCACAAACAAAAAAACCGGATCTGAAAACGCACTGCTGTTCAGATTCGGAATATGCGGTCTTGTCGTCCACCCGGCGCCGGAGCCCCGCGAGGACATCCTGTTCACTTGTGGAAAACGGTTTCAGTTCAATCCACGAAGACGGTTTCTCAAGATCGCGGCCTGTTCGTAACGCTCACGGGCAACCGCCGTCTGGATTTGCGCCAAAAGGTCCTTCCTGTCGGGGGCGGGATATTGCCGCCGAATCTCTTCCTCCCAGTCTTCCAGCGTACGCAGCTCATCGCTGGATTCAAGCGAGTCCGGTTCCCCGGACCCGATCAGGAAGCTCCGAATTTCCTCGATGCCCTCCCGCACCACCTCCAGCGCACCCTCGGAATTTCCATTCTGCAGACAGATTTCGCCCTTGGACCTGGTATGTACCATGAGCACACACGTTCTTGAACGCTCGAATTCACATTTGATCTCTTCATCGCCACCGAATGTCCTCACCAGATCCAGCAGTGCCAGATTGTGCGTGGTATCCCTCAGAACGCCTTCGTAATCGCCCAGGTGCATCAGACAGACGTACCGCTGATAGAATTGTACGCCTTCCGTCCACAACACGTTGCATGCCTGTTCATCCAGCCGGAATCCTTCGTCTGAACCGTGTTGCCGGCGGTGGGCTTCCAGGCGATCCAGGTACGCATCGAGGGCCGATCCGTATCCCTTCGGTGACTTGCCGTCCGGTCGACCGGTCATTTCCATCTGAAGGAGGCCCAGCTCGAAACGGACCTGAAGCTTCTCTCTTCCGTCGATTCCCACGATCTTTCTGGCACAGGTCTTCCGAGGATCGAAGATCCAGCGATTGAAAATCGGTGACAGATCCTGGTCCATAAGAGGTCCCTGAGAAAACGGTCCTTCGCGATCAGAAAGTTGGAGGCGTACCGCGAAAAGGAGCGGGAGACCGACTGGCGCGGTGCGGTCCTTTTTTGCCTACCGTCACACGTCCCCCCACTTTTGAAGAATATACAAACGGCTGTCCAAAGTCAACCCGATTCGCCGGGCTCCCCACGGCCGCGATCCGGAAAATGCGCCGCGAAGTCGTTTCTCTTGACAACGAATCCCCGGCTCTGTATTTTCGGTCCCCCACGACCCATTGCTCGATGACCGACGTCAACCATAAGCCTTCTTTTTTCAGCATGTTGGAAAGCCAGAGAATCCCGGCGCAGAAAAGCGATTCGACACGTCCCCAACCGTCCGGACCCGTTATGGCACACGTAGAAGGCATTGTTATCCGGGAACACCGAAGGCACTATTACGTGGCCGCCGGAAGCCGGGTGGTGGATTGTGCCGTGTCGAGCAAACTGAGAAAACAGCTTCAATATCCCGAAGCGGCGCCCGGTTCGCGGAGAAAGCGGGTACAGGCCGTTCGACGCTCTCGCGTCGTGGATCCGGTCGCCATAGGCGACCACGTACGAATCGATACAGGCGAAGGGAATACCGGTCTGATCCGTGAAATCCTGCCGAGGCGGAACAAGATATCCAGACGGGCATCCGGCAGTTCACGGAAAGAACAGATCCTGGCCGCCAACATCGACCAGCTCATCCCGGTCTTTTCGGTAGCTGAACCGCCTCCGGACTGGCGTATGCTCGACCGTATGCTGGCCGTTGCGGAATGGTGTGAGATCCCGGCCGCCATCTGTTTCAACAAACTGGATCTTCCCTGCCCCGCCGCGTTCGAGACGACGGCGTCGATTTACGAAAAAATCGGCTACCCGGTTGCGTTCACCAGCATCATCTCCGGGAGAGGCGAGGAAGCGTTCCTGAACCTCCTCAGGAACCGGATTTCGCTCTTCATGGGGCCGTCGGGGGTGGGTAAATCCAGCCTGCTCAACTGGCTGCAGCCGGGACTCGAGTTGCGGACGAGTGAAGTCAGTGAAACCACGGGGGAAGGCCGTCACACCACCACCCACACGGAACTCGTCGAACTCGAAGCCGGCGGCATGGTGGGCGACCTGCCGGGCATGAGGGAATTCCACCTTTGGGAGATCGACACGGAAGAAATCCCCGGGCTTTTTCCCGAGTTTCGAAACCTCTCCGGACACTGCCGGTTCAGGGACTGCACCCACGTCGGCGAGCCGGGTTGCATCGTCAGGGATGCAGTGGACCGCGAGGATGTCTCCCGCCAGCGATACGAATCGTACCTCCAGCTCCGCAGGAATCCCTGAGGCGACGGGGAAACCTAGCCGTATTTCCCTCTAAGCACTCGCGCGGCGCCCGCCTCATTGCGCAGTTTGGCGAAAGCCTCTTCAACGGGGATCTCCGCCGCATTGCCCGGGGCAAAGCCGCAGTCGGGATTCAGGAGAATCTGTTCGGGACGCAGGAATTCCAGAGCCGTTTCCACCCGACGCGCAATCTCGGCAACGGGATCGATGCCTGGAGACCTGCAGTCCACACAGCCCAATCCCACCTGCCGGTCTCGCGGGATCTGTTCCAATACGTCCATATCGCCCGCGGCGGGGACGGTAAACTCCATTACGTATTGATCCACGTTCAATCGCAGCAGGGCGGGCAGAATCGGCCCGTATCCCCCCTCACCGACCCAGCCCGCCCGGCCCTTGTTTCTCCGGCACAGATGCACGGCCACGGCCAATCCGTCAACGCCGTCCACAATCTCGTTCATGAGATCCACGCAGAGGTCCACCTCCCGGTCCGGGTTCGCGTACCTCCCGCGAACATCGGAATCCACGAACAGACAGAGGTGCGGATCGTCAAACTGGACCACGTCGGCGCCCGCGTCCCGCAGCAGCAGCAGTTCCCCACGCAGAATGGGCACCAGCGCGCGCATGAACGCCTCGCGCGTGGGATACGCGTCGACCGAACGTTGCGGATGCCACATCCGCTGGCCCAGCAGATAGGGAGAAGGCAGGCACACCTTGACGGCTTTACCGGTCCTTGCCTTCAGATATTTCGCCTCGGCCGCGGCAAGACCCGTCCGTTTCGCTTCGACGGGTTCCACCACCGTGTGCCACCAGATTCCTTCCTTCCGTTCGCGCACGAACCCGTCCGCGACGTCGGCGATAATGCCGATATAGGAACGGCGGCGGTACTCCCCGTCGGAGACGATGTCCAGGCCGGCTGCCTCCTGCAACGCCAGAACGTAGTCCACGGCGGCATCCATCCGGACGGAGAATTCGTCGGGATCATCAGGCGCTTTATCGGGATCCAGCAGGTCCTGTACGAACTGCGAACGGGGCATGCTCCCAACGACGCCCGCGGGGAATAGAATCCGGTTGCTTCCCAAGCTACCATTCCTCCCGTGCGATCCGGAAATCCTGATTCGTATCGATTTCCATGTACCCTCCGTCCGTCTCCATGAGATGGATCGGGACCTCGGCGTCCAGCATCTCCTGGTACAGGTCGATCAGATACGCTTTCTGAAAGGTGGCGGCCGATTGGAAAGGCCGCCCGTTGTAGAGCGACTTTGCCCGGTGATACGCATCCCGCAATTGTACGGTTCCCTCCGGACCGAATCGGGCGACGCCCGTATATTCGCCGTGGGCGATTTCGCCGGGTACGTTCCTTCCGATCGTTACCACCCGGTTGCCCACGGTGGCCACTTTCTCGGCGTCGTTCTCGGGATGCTCGGTCCGCTTTCGGTACCGCGCACGCCAGGCCGTGTCGCAGACCAGCGTGATCTCGTGCAAACTGCGCATCAGGTTCGAGACAATCTCAGGCCTGTAGAGAATGTCCGAATAGGCGCAGACGAAGCCATCGTCCATGTGGAATTCCGCGTGCATCAGCGAAATCAGGATGTTGTTATTGGGCCAGTCCGCATTATGGCAATACGTAAGGCCGGGATACTCGGTCTGCACCTGCTCGATGCGGTAACCGCCGACGAACACGATATCCCGCAGACCGGCCGAACGCAAGGCGTCGAGGCCCCAATCCAGAATGCGCCTGCCTTTCACTTCGGCAAGGCATTTCGGCGCGTTCTTCGTGTGCGGCATCAATCGCAATCCCCGCCCCGCGCCGATGATGATCGCTTTCAATGTGACAAACCCTTCCGCTGGTAAATCCGGGACAGAAACAGCTCCAGAAAACGGGCGGCGTCCACGTCCACCGCGCATCTCACCGGCAGTCCCTTGCGGTTCCCTTCCTGCGTGAACAACCGCCGGTCCGCCACCACCTGGCCCGCGGTGAGATCACCCTCTGTTTCCACGTCCGCGAATATCGTTTCGATTCGGAAGAAGGACGGATCGATCGCCAGCCCGACAGCCAACGGATCGTGCAGAAAAAACCGGCGTCCCGCCTCAAGCCGCATGGCAAGTTCCATGGCCGGCCGCACCGCCTCCTTTACGAATCGACCCACGGGTGTTGCCGGCATCCGTGCAAGGTGCGATGCCACCAACGCCACCCGATGGGTGACGTCCAGCGGCGCCAGCGTAATATTTGCCCCGGAACGAACGACCTGCCTCGCGGCGTCGGGATCCGCGAAGAAATTGAACTCGGCCGCGGGCGTAATGTTGCCTGGCTCGTCAACGGCGCCGCCCATCGCACACACCTCCCGGGCCGTTTTCAACACCCCGGGCGCCCGCGCTTCGGCCAGGGCCAGGTTGGTCAACGGACCGACGGCGATCAGGGTCACCTCCCCCGGACGCGCCGACAGGGTTTCGGCGATAAACGAAACCGCATCACCCGAAGGCGGGCGGTCCGGCCGCGGCAATTCGGAATCTCCCAGTCCTTCCAGCCCGTGCACCTCGGTGGCGTAAACGGCTTCCCTCCTGAGCGGACGCCTGGCGCCGGTGTACACCGGGACCTCGCTGCGGCCCAATAATGCCAGCACCTTCAGCGCGTTCCCGGTTCCGGTATCCAGCGGCACATTGCCGCTCACGGTGCAGATGCCAAGCACGTCCAGTTCGGGAGAGCCCAGCGCCAGCATGATGGCCAGTGCGTCGTCCACGCCCGGATCCGCATCCAGAATGACCGGCCGGCGACTGGAAGGCTCAGACCCCATACAGCGGTCCGAATTTGGCCTTCAGATGCATCATCAATGCCCTGTGACCCAGAGGTTTCCCTGTAACCACCTCCACCAGTTCCGTTGCCCGATAGCGCTTTCCGTGCAGATGGATCCTTTCCCTCAGCCAACCCAGCAGCGGACCGAATTCGCCTTTGGCGAACTGTCCGTCGAGATCGCCCAGGTCGTTTCGGGCCGCTTCGAAAAACTGAGCGGCATACAGGTTACCAAGGGTATAGGTAGGGAAGTATCCGATCAACCCGGCGCTCCAGTGTACGTCCTGCAGGCATCCGCGGGCATCGTCCGGCGGCTTCAATCCGAAATCCCGCTCGAACCGCTCGTTCCACGCGCCGGGAACGTCCGCCACCGCCAGATCGCCCTCCACCAGCGCCTCCTCGAGCGCGAACCGCAGCAGAATGTGCAAATTGTACGTGGCCTCGTCCGCTTCCACACGGATGAACGACGGCCGCACGTCGTTGACCGCGAAATAGAACGCATCCAACGATACATCCGACAGCGCCGGGGGAAACTCATCCCGCGCTTTCGGGAAAAAGTGCGTCCAGAACGCACTGCCGCGCCCTACGAAATTCTCCCACATCCGGGACTGGGACTCGTGAATTCCCAGAGATACGGCCTCAGCCATCGGTGTCCCGGAATGCGCGGCGTCCAGCCCCTGGTCGTACAGGCCGTGACCCGCCTCGTGCAACGTCCCGAAGAAAGCCTGCGCGAACTGGTTGCGGTCGTACCGGGTGGTTATTCTGGTATCGCCCGGACCGATCCCCGTGCAGAAAGGATGCACTGTCTCGTCCAGCCGCCCGCGCTCGAAGTCGAACCCGATGGCTTCTGCCGCGGCGACGCCGAACGCCGTTTGTTTTGCCACGGGATAGTCCCGCGTCAGAATCGACGCGTCGGGCTCCCTGCCTGTATCCACGATGGCCGCAACCAGGGGAGCCAGTTCGTCCCGGAGCGCCCCGAACACCCTTTTGAGATTCCGTGAGGTCTCACCGGGTTCAAACCGGTCCAGAAGCGCGTCGTAGGCCGAACCTCCGGTCTTCAGGGCCTCCGCCACCTCCCGGGTGAGCCGCAGGACGTCCTCGAACTCCGGCCGGAACAGCTCGAACGCCGATTTCTCCCTCGCCTCCTGCCAGGCATGCTCCGCCAACGTCGTCGCCTTCGCAAGCGCCTCCACCAGTGACCGTTGCAACTTCGTCCTTCGGTCGTACTCCCGCCGGATTTCCCTGACGTTTACGGCGGACGCCGAATCGGACGGGAGTTGCTCATCGCCTTCCTCGATGCGCGACAGCAAATCCCCCACCTCGGGCGCCGTTGCGCGGTCGTGCGCCATCCCGGCCATCAGGGCGTGCTGTTCGGCACGGTGCGCCGCGCCGCCGCGGGGCATATACGTGCGTTCATCCCAACCCAGCACGGCCGCGCAGGACTCCAGCAAATGAAGTTCCTTCCACCGGCCGATGAGGCCGTCGTAAGCCCGCTCCGGAGACATTGTACCTCTCCTTTTTTACCTTGCCGACATCGGTCTGGAATGCCGCCTCAATCTAACCTTCGCGAGGTTGACGGTCAAGCGGATTTCCCATATACACCGATACCACGGGCCTGACATTGACAATCATGGCCGGACGGGATATATTAGACAGTGGACATCGAGGAGAGAGTGGAGAGAAGTGAGAAGAGAGAGAAGGCGAAAATCGAGGAGAGAGCGGAGAGAAGTGAGAAGAGAGAGAAGGCGAAAATCGAGGAGAGAGCGGAGAGAAGTGAGAAAAGAGAGAAGGCGAAAATCGAGGAGAGAGCGGAGAGAAGTGAGAAAAGAGAGAAGGCGAAAAGCGAGGAGAGAGCGGAGAGAAGTGAGAAAAGAGAGAAGGCGAAAAGCGAGGAGAGAGCGGAGAGAAGTGAGAAAAGAGAGAAGGCGAAAATCGAGGAGAGAGCGGAGAGAAGTGAGAAAAGAGAGAAGGCGAGTCAAAGGCCTCACACTCCTCTTTCCATTCGCGTTTCCGGATCCGCTCTTTATCGTTACTCACTCCTCTTTCCTCTCTCCTCGCTCTTCACTCCTCTACTCATCTTTCATCCGAAGACGTCAAGGAGGCGCCACATGCCCAGAATCGACATCGAATACTGCGCGGCCTGAGGCTACGAAGATCAGACCGTCAGTTTGACGGACAGGCTTCTGAGAGAATTCAAGCAGGACATTGAGAGCTTCGCGCTCATCCCCTCCGGCGGCGGACGTTTTGAAGTCACCATCGACGGCGAACTCGCGTTCTCCAAGCTCAAAGAGGGCCGCTTTCCCGAATACGATGAGATCCAGCCCGAGGTCGCCAAACGCGTATGATGTATTGTCGTAAGGCGAGGGTCGAGGCTGTTGAAGAGCGCCTCGACTCTTTTTTGTGTTTGAATCCATACCCGTGGCCGAACGCCGATACAGCGGGTCGACATGACATCCGGAGCAGGACCCGATGAACAGAAAGTGTACGTGCAATCTCATTCTCCTGTCAGCCTTCGTCGTCTCGGGATGGATCACGGGTTGTGCGGGAAGGAACGTCTCCATTCTCGTCACCCGTCCGGCTGAAATCAACCTGAGCGAGTATGACAGGATCATGATCGGTGAAATCAAGGGAGCGGGGAGCGGATTCGTATCGAAACTGGACGGATTGAATAAATTCCTGCAAGGCGTGGAATCCAGAGACACCTGGATCCGACGATTCGCCGCGGAGGTGTCGCGGATCCTTGCACGGTCCGATCGATTTGAACTTCTCGATTATGAGAGCCTGAAAGCCGGGCACAGCCGGGAAGACGACAACGGCAACGTCGTCCTCATCTCGGGCGATATCCTGGCATACGATTACGACGAAGAGGAAATCGTCGAAGACGTTCAGAAGAAAAACAGAAAGACGGAAAAGGGAGCCACCGGGCAGAAATACAAACGCAAGGGTACCGCGCACGTGGAAGTTCAACTGAAAGTCGTGGACTTGCGAACATCCAGGATACTGGCCAGCAGGAATTTTTCCAGGCGTGAAACGATGAGGACATCAGGAGACACGCCGGCGAAGGCAAGAATCGACAATGCCGCCCGCAGGCGACTCTTCGCGGAATGCCGCTCGGATATCGTACGGGCCATCGAGCGGATGATCGTGCCGTATACCGAACGGGTAAATGTGTCGTTTGAAACCGACAAGGAAATGCCGGAACTGGAACGCGGCTTCAGAATGGTCCAGGCCGGTAACTGGGATGGCGCGGTCAACGTCTTTCAGGAAGCGACGGAGGCCTATTCCAGGTCACCGGAAGTCCACAAGGCCTATTACGATCTTGGTCTGAGCTTAATGTATTCGGACCGGTTCGATCCGGCTCGGACCGCACTGAAGGAAGCTTACGCGAGGAAATCCAGCGGAAAATACCGGAATGCCATCCTGGAACTGGGCAGACGCGAAGAAGAAAAACGCAGGCTTGATGATCAGACGAGGACCGATCAGGGTACCGATCCGGACGACACGGCAACGACTGAGGAGCAATAGGCGGCAGCCCTCGAGCGGGTCTGCGCAGTCTACGGTTTCCGGGTCCGCGGGAAGGCAGTTTTTCCTTTTTTCTTAATGCTAAGGGAGGATCGACCAAATGCCCGTCACCAGAAGGCAGTTTCTGAAGTCGACGACCGCCGTCACCCTGGGATTCCAGGGGTTGCAGCACTTCGTGGTCTGGGGGGAAGCGTCCGCGAAGGGGATCGCTGCCGGCTACGGCCCCATGCTACCGGACCCGGGCGGGATCATCGACCTCCCCGCGGGATTCACCTACCGGGTGATCTCCCGCACCGGCGATGAAATGGACGATGGTCTCCTGGTGCCGGGACTGCCCGACGCCATGGCCGCCTTTCCCGGGGCGGAGGGACGGACCCTGTTGATCTGCAACCACGAACTCACCGCGGGGGCCCGCAAGGTGGGCGCCTTCGGCGATGAGAACGAGCGTCTCGGCAAGTTGCCGCGGGAGCGGTTCTACGACTGGGGCCGCGGTGATCCGCCGCAGGGAGGGACGACGACCTTCGTACTCGGCCCCGACGGTGAACTGGAGAAACATTTCCTCAGCCTTGCCGGCACCGTGCGCAACTGCGCCGGCGGCCTCACCCCATGGGAGAGCTGGATCACCTGCGAGGAAACGACCCAGCGCGCCGACGAACGCCACGAACAGGACCACGGGTTCAACTTCGAGGTCGCGGTGGGCCCGGCAACGGGACCGGTGGAGCCGGTGGCTCTGAAGGCGATGGGCCGATTCAACCACGAGGCCGTGGCCGTCCATCCGGCGACGGGCATCGTCTATCAGACCGAGGACGCCGGCGACGGTCTCATCTACCGATACCTGCCCGACGAGCCCGGACGTCTCGCGGCCGGTGGACGGCTGCAGGCGCTCATGGTACTCGACCGGCGGAGCCTCGACACGTCCAACCACAGGTCGCAGACCGTCGCTCCCGGGGACCGCCTGGCCGCGGCCTGGGTCAGCATGGAGGACGTGGAGTCCCCGGACAATGACCTGCGTCTCCAGGGATTCAACAAGGGCGCCGCCCTCTTCGCCCGTGGCGAGGGCATGTGGTACGGCCGGGAGGCCGTCTACTTCGCTTGCACCAGCGGCGGTAAGAAAAAGAAGGGGCAGGTGTGGCGCTACGAGCCAAGCCCTGGTGAGGGAACCCCCGACGAAACGGCCTCGCCCGGGACACTCGAGCTGTTCATCGAGCCCAACGACGGCAACCTGGTGGAGAACTGCGACAACCTGACGGTTGCGCCCTGGGGCGACCTCGTGCTCTGTGAGGACGGCGGCGGGGACAATCACCTGGTGGGGGTCACCCCGGACGGACGGATCTACAAGCTCGGCCGCAACGCCTTCAACGAGTCCGAGTTTGCCGGCGCTACGTTCTCGCCCGACGGCCGCACTCTGTACGCCAACATCCAGTCGCCCGGGATCACGCTGGCCATCACCGGGCCCTGGACGGGCTGAGCCGGGAACTCAATCAAGTCCCTCCGCCGCTGCAACCGGAAGAGCCAAAAATGGCCGTGTAAATCTGAAGGTCTACGAACATAATGACAAAGCTCACGACACACACCGCACCTGACTCGAATGCCTGCGCCGTCGCCCGTGCTGTCGGCGAAGCGGTCCACCCGGATCGGGTCATCCTGTTCGGATCGCGCGCCCGGGGCGACTACCGCACAGATTCGGATATCGACCTGCTCATCATTACCGACTCCGATTCCACGGACGAGCAGACGTATCGGGACACGAGCGCGGCGGCCCACCGCAAGGTCGACGAACTGTATGGAGACTTGATCGGCGTTGACCTGGTCCACCTGAGCGAGAAAGCCTTCCACGATGGTCGCCGGTCGCGAAACCACGTGGCGGGCCAGGCTGTACGTGATGGTCTTGACGGAAACGGTGACAAAGTACACTACAAAAACCCGGAACCGTCCAACTGGCCCGACATTCGGCAGCGTATCGCCAATGCCAGGCGGTGTCTCCAGGATCTGGAAGTCCTTGTGGAAAGCCCGCGGTCTTCACAAGAACTGATTGGATTTACCGCCCAACAGGCGCTTGAGAATGCGCTGAAAGGCTGGATATCGGCGCTCGACTCCGACTATGGCAACACGCACAATCTGACCGATCTGGCGTCGATCGTCCGTTGGCATCCGGCAGAAAATGACACCCCGGCCGGCGAGAAGCTGGCGTGGCTGACGGGGTATGCAGTACGCTATCGCTACTCAGATCCACAGGTGGTCATCGAAGACCGCGTTGCGCTGCTTTCGGCCGTGACGGAGACCGTCGAGGCGATTATCGCCCGCATCCGGGCGCTGAGCGCAACACCAACAGAGGAGCCCGACTCAGAGTAGGGACGCATCGTACGCACGATCAGCCGCTGACACGTGACGTTCTTCCATCTGTCCAACCTGTCTCTCCATGCTCACGTACTTGGTCCCAATTTGACTATCCTCCCGTCGACCTGCCGAGCGGAAGTACGGAAAACGACCGTGCGGCGCGGAAGGTCAACGTTTACCATGACAAAGTTCCCGACACACCGCGCGCCCGATCCGAAGGCCTGCGCCGTCGCACGTGCCGTCGGCGAAGCGGTCCGCCCGGACCGGGTCATCCTGTTCGGCTCTCGAGCCCGCGGAGACTACAGCGCGCAGTCGGACATCGACCTGCTCATCATCACCGGCTCCGATTCCACGGACAGGCAAGAGTATCAAAAAACCAGTGCGGCGGCCCATCGCGTGGTTGAGGAATTGTACGGCGCCTCGATCGGCGTCGACCTGGTGTGCCTGAGCGAGCGGGCATTCCACGACGGTCGCCGGGCGCGAAACCATTTGGCGGGCCAGGCTGTACGTGATGGTCTTGACGGAAACGGTGACAAAGTACACTACAACAACCCGGGACCGTCCAACTGGCCCGACATTCGGCAGCGGATCGCCAACGCCGAGCGCGAACTCGGGGTTCTAAGAATTCTCGTAGAAGCCAAATCCGCTCAGGAAGCCATCGGGTTTCACGCACAGCAAGCAATGGAAAACGCATTGAAAGGCTGGATTTCCTCACTTGATACCGACTATGGCACCACGCACGATCTGGCGACGCTTGCCGCTATCGTGCGGCAGCATCCTGATGAAAAAGACACTCCGGCCGGTGAGAAGCTGGCGTGGCTGACCGGGTATGCCGTACGTTACCGCTACTCAGATCCACAGGTGGCTATCGAAGACTGCGATGCGCTGCTTTCGGCCGTGACGGAGACCGTCGAGGCGATCAGCGCCCGCATCCGGGTGCTGAGCGTATCCGCAGCCGAGTAGACCGGCTCCTGGTAGTGACGAATCGTCCGCACGGAATGCCGTTGGTCGTTTGCGCTTCCGCACCGGACACTCCATCAATCCTTCCGCGACGACAGAAGATCCAGTCCCCAACACGTAATTGCAGCTATCCACACAAACAAGGGTCGAAGCCGCTCACGCTTCGACCCTTCTGTTTTTTTCCTGACTTCCCGTCGTGTATTCTGCGCCGACCCTCACTCTCCGGGACTTGCCGTTACCGCCGGACGGCGGCGGTTGCCTGTTCTGACGGACGGCCTGTTTCCTGCGGCCCCTGAGCGGCGTTTGGCCGGCGCCCTTTTCTTTTTGACCAGCGCAGTGTCCAGCACCTTGTCCATCTGATCCACGAACACCAGCCTGACGTCCTTGCGAACGGCATCCGGCACTTCTTCCAGGTCCTTCCGGTTTTTCTCGGGGAGGATCACCGTCCGGATGCCCGCCCGGTGGGCCGCCAGCACCTTGTCGCGAATGCCGCCGACGGGCAACACCTTGCCTCGCAACGTGATCTCCCCGGTCATCGCCACGTCCTTCCGAACCGGGCGGCCCGTGAAGACCGACGCCAGCACAGCCGCCATCGTGATCCCAGCCGACGGACCGTCCTTGGGCACCGCTCCCGCCGGCGCATGGACGTGCACGTCCTTTTCCTCGTTGAACTTTTCGGCCAACCCCAGGCTCTCCCACCGGGAGCGCACGTACGTCGTCGCGGCCTGGACGGACTCCTGCATCACGTCGCCAACCTGTCCGGTCAGCTTCACGTTTCCGCCGCCAGGCATCAGGGTCGCCTCCACGAACATCACGTCGCCTCCCGTGGACGTCACCGCCAGGCCGGCCGCAACGCCCACTTCATCGTTTTCCTCGGCGATTTCGTGCAGGAACTGCCGGGGCCCCAGGAATTCCTGCAAATGTCCTGTCTTCACCCTCACCTTCCGCTTCCGTCCCTGGGCGAATCGGCGCGCCACCTTGCGGCACAGTGTTCCCACGGCCCGCTCCAGGTTGCGCAGCCCCGCCTCGCTGGTATAGTACCGGATCAGGCCCGTTATCGCTTCGGTGTCGATCTCCAGCCGCCTGGCCGTCAACCCGTGCTCCTCGAGCTGCCTGGGCACGAGATAGCTGCGGGCGATCTCCAGTTTTTCCTGCTCGGTGTAGCCCGGCAGTTCAAGGATTTCCATCCGGTCCAGCAGGGCGGGCGGGATTGTATGCAGCGTGTTTGCCGTAGCGATGAACATGACCTGTGAAAGATCGAACGGCACGTCCAGGTAGTGGTCCTCAAATCTGCAATTCTGTTCGGGATCCAGAACCTCCAGCAGCGCCGCCGACGGGTCGCCCCGGAAATCGGCGCCCAGTTTGTCGATCTCGTCCAGCATGAACACCGGGTTGTTCGTACCCGCCCGGCGCAGCCCCTGAATGATCCGGCCTGGAAGCGCGCCGACGTAGGTCCGCCTGTGGCCCCTCACTTCCGATTCGTCCCGCACCCCGCCAAGCGAAACCCGCACAAAGGTGCGGTCCAGCGCACGCGCCACGGACCGACCCAGCGACGTCTTTCCCGTGCCCGGAGGACCCACCAGACACAGAATGGGCCCGCGCATGTCATTTTTCAGCCCGCGAACCGCCAGATACTCCAGGATCCGGTCCTTCGGCTTTTCGATCCCGAAATGGTCGTCATCCAGAATCTTCTGCGCCCGGTCCACGTCGATACGGTCTTCGCTTGCCTTGCTCCACGGCAGTTCCACCAGCCAGTCGAGATACGTTCGAGACACCGTATATTCCGCGGACTCGCCCGGCATCTTCTCCATTCTCGAGAGCTCTCGATCGGCGGCCTTTCTTGCCTCGTCCGGCATGCCCGCGGCTTCGATCTTGTCGGCCAACTCCTCGATCTCCTCGACCTCGTCCCCGCCTTCCCCCAGTTCCTCGCGAATGGCCTTGAGCTGCTGACGGAGGAAATACTCGCGCTGCGCCTCATCCATGGACCCGGCCGCATTGCTTTCGATCTTCTGCCGCAACTCCAGGATTTCCACTTCTCTCGTCAGGAACTTGTGAATCAATTCGAACCTGAGACGCAGGTTGAGTTCGGACAGGACTTCCTGGCGTTCCTCGAACCTGAGGTTGAACTGGGAAGCGATAAAATCCGCCTTCTGTTCCTGTTCGTTCAGAGCATCCAGCGCCGCCATCAGCTCTTTGGGCACGTTGGGCACCAGATGCATCGCCCTCTTGAACAGACCAAGCACGTTCTGGGAAAGCGCTTCCAACTCGTTGGTCTTCTCCGCCCAACTCTCCAGCACCCTGATCCGCGCCAGAGGAAACGGCGTGGTCTGAACCAGCGCCTCCAGGCCCACGCGCGCAATTCCGTTGACAAGGACCTGCAGCTTGTTGTCCGGCGTTCTCTGCATCCGGACCACCTGCACGGCCGTCCCCACCTGGTACAGGTCCTCGGCCTGAATATCGCTCTCTTCCTCGCCGGCGTCGTTTTCAGTTTCCGTGTTCCCCTGTTCCGGGCCCGGTTTCTGCCCGAACAACGCAACGACCCGGTGTCCCCCGTTCACCGCGGTGTCCACCGCGCGGATCGCCTGCTCGCTTTCAATAGACAACGGTGACAGCATATGGGGAAAGATTACCACTTCCCTGCTTCTCAACACGGGCACTTCGCCCGGGACGTGTGTCCGGTCGATCACTTCGATGCTATCTGATGTCTTCTTGTCCGACATCCTGTACGCTCCTTGTGTGTTTCGGACGTTCCGATTCGCGACATAACGTGATTGGTCAACCCGGGATTTTTCCCTTTCCTGTAAGAGAGGAGTTGGAGTGACGGGTCGCCAAAAGGCGGTAAGACGGTAGAGGGTAGACGGTAGAAGAAATCCTTGCCCCGTATTTTATACGTTCCTGCCTCCGGCACGAAACGATTCCTCACAAGGCAGGCAATCTCTCCCCTCCCGTCTCACCGCTTTTCAGGGATCGGGGGGAGAGGCTTCCGCGGCCGTCGCGAATTGATATCGCCAGAATACATGCAACTATTGTGCCCGAATGCTGAAAAATTCCGTATCATGTTGATATACAAGAATTTATAACATCAAGTCGGAAATGGAAATCGATTTCGCTTTCAAATGGACCCTTCGAAGAATGGTGATCTGCCATTTTGGCAGCTCGAAGTGCGCCAGTCAGCCTCGATTTCCTGTTGAAGCGAAGACACCGAATCCATATATTGGCGTCCGGGCACCAACCCGGAAAGGTTCAGGCGCCGGAATCATCGCGTTACCGGTGCCGCTCAGCTTCTCTTCCTCGCAATCCAAACCTCCGGACCGACCTGGTCGGCTCCTTTCAACACGGTTTCGACCGAATGAGAATTACCGGTATACAGACAATCGCCCTGAGGGGCGCAACGCCGAAATCCGGCTGGACGGCCGAAACCCCGCCGTCAGAGAACCTGCACACGCTCCTTGAAGTACATACGGACAGCGGCCTGACCGGACTGGGAAGCGTCGCCACCAGCCAGGCCCTGGTCGATGCCGCTCTGGACCTTCTGAAACCCCATTTTATCGGAGAGTCGGCCATCGAGCCGGAGCGCGTTTCCGAAAAGCTCCACCAGTCGACCTTCTGGCAGGGGCGGGGCGGTTCGGTCACGCATGCGATTTCCGGCATCGACATCGCGCTGTGGGACCTTCTGGGCAAAGCCAGCGGACAGCCCGTGGGGCGCCTCCTGGGCGGATACTACCGGCGGAAGATCAAGCCCTATGGCTCTCTCCTCTTCGAAGCGAATGACTCGGCGTTCAAACAGACGCTGGTGTCGGCCGTTTCCCGGGGATTCCGCGCGCTCAAGCTCGGATGGGGACCGTTCGGCCGCGTGGATAAGCATACCGACGAGCGGCTCGTCAAACTCGCCCGCGATACCGTGGGACCGGACGTCGAACTGATGGTCGATGCCGGCGGGAGCGATCAGTTCTGGCCGCACGGGTACAAGTGGGCCCTGGAAACCGCAAGGATGCTGGCCGACTACGACGTGGTCTGGTTCGAGGAAGCCCTCCCTCCTGACGATCTGGATGGATTCATCGCCCTCCGTCAAAACGCCCCGGTCCCCATTGCCGGCGGTGAGGTCCTGACGAGGCGGCAGAGCTTCCTGTCCTGGATCGCGCGCGGCGCCTTCGATATCGTTCAGCCGGACGCCACAAAGGTCGGCGGCCTGTCGGAAACGCGCCGTATCCTCTGGCACGCCTGCAATCACAACGTACTGCTGGTCACCCACGGATGGAATACAGCCGTCGGCCTCGCTGCGGACCTGCATCTTGCCGCCGCCCATCCCACGGCTCGCTGGGTGGAGTACATCACGCCGTCGCCTTACATCGAAGACATCCTGACCGAACCCTTCCAACTCGACGATAACGGCCTGCTAACCATACCCACCACACCTGGGCTTGGAATCGAACTGGACCGGGAGCGAATCGAAAAGTATTCGGGGTAGGAGTCATACCATGAAAATCGGAGTCATGGGCGTCCACTACGGACACATCGGCAGCATGTTCCGGTCCGCGGTCAACGCCCCCAACGCGGAACTGGTGGGCATCGTCGAACCGGACGACGCCCTGTACGAACAATACACACGCGACGTCAACGTACCCCGCTATCCCACGCTGGCGGACATGCTTGACGCAACCCGCGCAGACGTCGTGATGGAAGGCGTGGGCCACCACGAGAAGGTGGACACGATCGAGACCTGCGCCGCGGCGGGCGCCCATGTATTCCTGGACAAACCTCTTTGCAGGTCTCTGGAAGATTGGAGACGCATCCATACCGCTGTCCGGGAGCACAATATCCGCCTGACCATGTTCTATACCTCACGCAGTTACCCGCCCTTCATCGCGCTGAGGGAAGCCATTCTGGCGGGAGAACTCGGCGAGATCGTCAGCCTCATCTCCACCCATCCCCACAAACTGGGCGATTGGGCCCCCGAATGGTATTTCGATCCCCTGACCTACACGGGCACCTTCAGCGACGTCGCGTGCCACGGCGTTGACCAGGTCCGATGGCTCACGGGCGCGGAATGTGTGGGCGTACACGCCCTCGGCACGTGCAAGAGACATACCCACGACCCTCAAAAGCTGGAAATGGACCACATTCAGGCATCATTTCAGTTGAGCACAGGAGCCTGCGCGCTGCTTACCGCGGACTGGCTGACCCCCGCCGACTCCCCTTCTTTCGGCGACACGCGCTTCATCATCATGGGCACGAAGGGATCCGCACACCTCCGGGCGTACGCGGCGGACAGCCTGCTCATCGTCGCAGACGGCAAGGGTGCGTACGAACCCGATTTCCCGCACGCACGCAACAGCAGCTTTGTGGAAACCATGGTGAACGCGTTCTCCGGCGGCGAAGAGAACTTCATTACCACCTCCGATGTGCTGGCCGTTGCCCGAGCATGCATCATGGCGGAGGAATCCGCACGCCGGGGCGGCGAGTTTCTGAGCATCGGATAAACAGGAGACCTCCAATGGGCGCTTTACACGCAGGCGCCGCCACGGCCAACATCACGCCCTGGCTGGGCGTGACCATTCCGGGCGGGCATCGCCCGGGATACGCCGTAGACGTCCACGACGAACTCCTGGCCAAAGCGCTCGTCCTGGACAACGGCCATGCCCGCGTCGCCTTCATCACCTGCGATCTCATCGCCATGCCGCGGAATATCGCGGACCGCGCGAGACAGCGCGTGGCCGAACGGTGCGGCATCCCCATCGAAAACACGATGATCAACGCAACCCACACGCACAGCGGGGGCGGCATCGCCGACTTGCTGGGCACGGACGGCGATTCGGACTATATCGAATGGCTTCACCTCAAGATCGCGGACGCCGCCGAACTCGCGTGCCGCCGCCTGCGCCCCGCCCGAATCGGCTTCGCGAGCGTGCAGGAAGACCGGATCGCATTCAACCGCCGCTGGCGGATGAAGGACGGGACCGTGCGGATGAACCCGGGGGTGGCCGACCCGAACCTGGTCGAACCCTCGGGCCCGACGGACCCGGAACTCGCAATGGCCTACGTGGAGGACGTGAACGGCAACCCGCTGTCGGCCGTTGCATGCTATTCACTCCACTACATCGGCGCCGGAGGTGGCATCTCGGCCGACTACTTCGGACACTTCTTCAGGCTGATGCGCCGTTATCTGGGCGGCGAATGCGTTTCCCTGCTGTGGAATGCCGCGTCCGGCCAGATCAACAATATCGACTTCAGCGGGCGCCGAAGGTGGAAGGAACGGGGCCACGCCCACGCGAAGAAAATGGCCAACGTCCTGGCAGGCCACATGCTCACCGAAATCCAGCTGATGGATATGCAGGATTCCCTGGACCTTCGGACCGCTGCGGGCACGTTCGATTTCTCGCCCAGAACCATCACGCCTGAAGACCTGGAAATGGCCGGAAAAATCCTGGCGTCGCCCAACGATCCGCCGGAATACGACGAAGGCCCCTTCAGCTGGGTTGTGGGCCAACCCATCCCCCGGTCCATCGTGGATATCTACGCCATGGAATGCCGGCGCCTGGCCAAACTCCCGTCCAGAATGAGCGCCCAGGTGCAGATCTTCAGACTCAGCGACGCCGCCATCGTGGCCCTTCCCGGCGAGGTTTTCGTTGAATCGGGCCTGGGTATCAAGTCACGGACGTCCGCCAGTCCTGTCTTTATCGTCAGTCTTGCCAACGGCTACATCGGCTATATCTGTACTGACAGAGCTCTTACCGAGGAGGGCGGATACGAAACCTGGGCGGCCAACTCCTCTCTGGGCGGCGTGGGCACGGCCCCGGCCATGGAGTCCCTCGCAGACGACCTGCTGGCGCAACTTTTTTAAGACAAAAACCCGCCGCGATTTCAACCTGCGACGGGCTCGACGTCCGGCGACCATGTCACTCTGCGCGCGGTTGAAACACCCCCTTATTCAATCACCTCCCGCATCGCCGTCACCGCATCCAGGCGTTCCTGAACCGGATCGAACCCCACGCCGGGCGTTTCGTCCAGCACGACGTTGCAGTTTTCGTCCTGCTCCACCCATCGCTTCGTAATATCCTCCGCATAGAATTTTGAAGATGGAAACACGTCCGCCGGATAGGTGAATCCGGGCAGCGTTCCCAGCGCGGCGCAGATTCCCGCGCCTACCCCGCTTTCCAGCATGCCCCCCACCCACGCGGGCATCCCCGCGTCGCGCGCCATATTGTGAATCCGTACCGCGTTAGACAGCCCGCCCACGCGTCCCGGCTTTACGTTGATCACGCGGCAGGCGTCGATTTTCAGCGCCAACTCGAAGTCACGAGGGCGCGTGACCGATTCGTCCAGGCACACGGGCGTCTCGATCCGACGCTGCAACTCGGCGTGTTCGACGAGGTCCGTATGGTCCAGAGGTTGCTCGATCATCGCCAGATTGAACCGGTCGAAACCCACCAGCGTATCAATATCCGCCTTCAGGTCGTAGCCGGAGTTGCAGTCCACGTGAATCACGGGACCCGGAAAGGCCGACCTCACGGCATCCAGCATCTCGATATCCCATCCGTGTTTCACCTTCAGCTTGATCCGCGGAAAGCCCGCGTCCACGGCGCCCTGTATCAGGGCGAGAAGCTCGTCGATCGTGTCCTGGACCCCGAAATCGGCGCCGCACCGCACCACCGGATCGTCCGCCCCCAGCGCGCGCCATAGGGGGACTCCCCTTAACGTACTGTCGAGCGCCCACCAGGCCGTTTCCACCGCGGCTTTGGAGAAGGAATTCCCCTTGAAGATGGACAACCGCTCAACGACCTCCTCGGCGGTATCCAGCGTATGGCCCACAATTCGCGGCAGGAAAAACTCCCGGGCGGTCTCATAGACGGACCGCGCCGATTCGGGCGAATAGGTCGGGGCATAGAACGGCGCCGCCTCGCCCCACGCCTCCGCCCCGCCGCCGCACAGCCTGACCATCACGGAATGTATCGACGCATCCTCGCCGTATGCGGTCCGCCACGGCGATATCAGCGGCAGTTCGACGTATCGTATTTCCGCGGAGTCGATCTTCACGAACAATACCTTTCCAAATGCCGAGTTTCATCGGCCGATGTCACGGATATTCGAGCGGGCAGGTTGCCCGAGGTTGTGGTTTTGGGTATATTGGGCGACAGTCACATGTTGTAAAGTCTCACTGTTGTGAACAGATGGTGGAGAACCCGATGGACGATACGAATATGGACGTAAGAGAAGCCGCACTAGTGGCGAAAGATTATTTGATTGACCTATTCGACGGCGAGGGGATCACCAACGTCGGTCTCGAGGAAGTGGAGTTTGACGAGAAGTCCTTTGATTGGAAAATAACCGTCGGCTTTTCGCGTCCGTGGGACCATAAGAATCCTCTAACCGCGGCACTCAGTGAAGGACGCCCGGCACGGTCTTATAAGGTCCTTCGAATCAACGACGAGGACGGCCGAGTCATATCCGTGAAGGAACGCGTCTTTGCGGCTTCGGAATGAACGGATACAGTCGACCGGATTATTCATTGACGCGAATCTTCTCGTATTGTTCGTCGTTGGAAGCGTACGTCGCGACCTGATCACCAGGCATCGCAGACTGCAAAATTCGGCGAGCAAGACTACGACCTATTGCTAAACGTTATCGACCCGGTAACACGTGTGTACGTCACACCGAACACGCTCACAGAAACATCCAATCTGCTCGCACAACACCGGGAACCGGAGCGTTCACACTTTTTCGACCGGCTTCGCTATATCATTCAGGAAAGCGAAGAAATAGTGGTTGCGAGTACCACTGCGTCGCAAAGACCTGAATTCAGACGGCTCGGGCTGACAGACGCCGCACTTCTGGAGGCCGTGACGGAGAATACGCCGTTGCTTACCGTAGATCTGGCCCTTTACCTCGCCGCCCTCGAAAAACACCCTTCAGCCGCCGTAAATTTCACCCATTTGCAGAATCTTTAATCGCCAGCCGCCTACTCAAGGCATGTCCCACTTCTTTTTCAGAGCATCAATCGCTTCCTGGGATTCCTCTGCAGACAGCATCTCAATCCTTCCGCGACGAAGGCACTGATCTATATCAGCCGCCTGAGCTCGGTCCCAAGCATCGTCAACCGGAGCGTCCACTGCGGAATCGACGGACCGCCCGCCCTTTACAACACGCTTGATCAACCTCTTCGCCCCATCAATAATTGCCAAGCCAATTACGTTGCCTCCGCCATCATCAACGCCGTCCCTGGTACGGATAAACTCGCTGGCCGTCGACCGGCGGACAATAAACAAACCTCCGGCTCCGCTCCCCTCTCTCACAGCCAGTGCGCGTAGGGCCACAGGGTTGCCGACCGGGTGAAGTTTGCGTCCAGGAGCTTTTCGGGCGCTTCAACGGGGTCGTGGCCGTAACGCCGCACGAATTCCGCCTCGATTTTCCTCTCGAGTTCCGTGGGTTCGCCCAGGGGAAGATCCACCCACGTATTCCCCCTCCTCGCGCTTTCCCGCACGGCAAGGCAGATTTCCCAGTCTTTCAATGCATTTTCATGCCCATACTGCGGCCGGCCCCCACCGGTTATCGCATCGTGAAAGCTGACGAGAATGCTCGCCTTGGCAACGTCGTCGGCCGACCCGATTCGCCACTTCCGGTACGGATTCTCCCACGTGACGGGAGGGTCCGTATCCAC
The DNA here is from genome assembly GCA_965116875.1 of Candidatus Latescibacterota bacterium. Classification (GTDB taxonomy): domain Bacteria; phylum Latescibacterota; class UBA2968; order UBA2968; genus JAAXHE01. The sequence goes on along the minus strand of OZ220733.1, from coordinate 3,200,590 downwards.
GTGCGCGACGTCCAGCACGTCGCGCCCTTCGACTTCCACGAAACGTTCCTGAAGGTCGTATGCCCGCGCAGTTTTCTCGCCGTACAGCACGAGTTGGTTCTGGTCCAGGTATCCACGTGTCCCCTCCACGTGCCAACCGGTAGCGAATCCCTGCGCCGGGGAGGGGAAGACGCGCGGCGGTTTTTCGAAGAGACAGACGATACCTCCCTCGAACTCCACCACCGCGTGGTCCCACATCACCGAGGTCTCGCGCTCTCCGCCGTAGGCCTCATAGGGCAGCGCCGGCGCTTCTCCGCAATAGCCCAGCACCCGCTTCGCCTCTCTGCCCAGCAACGTGCGGACTCCGTTGAATCCGTGGTATTGACCCGTCAGGTACCACAGACGGGAATGGGTCAGCTCTCCGAGCAAGCCAGCCTCGACGACCATTCTCTTCAGCCGCTCCCTGGGCCACAGCCACACCTGCTCCGCCACCTCCCACAGTACGCCGTGTTCTTCGCATGTCCGCGCAACGGCCCTCGCGTAGCGCCGTGTGAGCCCCACCGGGATTTCGGTGATGACGTGCGCGCCGTGCCGCGCGGCCGTCGCCGCGATCACGCCGTGGGAGTCCTTGGGCGTCATGCTCAGCACAACCTCGGGTCCGGCCGAGGCGAAGAGAGACCCGATATCCCGGAAACAGGCCGTAGAAGCGCCTGCTGAGGCTTCGGCCAGCGCGCGTTCATCCCGGTCGCAGACCGCCACCAATTCATAATGATCCTCCAGCCGGGCGATCGTACTGAGGTACTGACGCGCCCGTGAACCCGGATCCACGCCCACACCGATCACCGCAATCCGAAGCCTTTGCATAGATGCCTCTTTCTTCTGATCGCCGTTGACATTTTTTTCAATATACCTACCGGTTTCGAGGGGTGTCAACCCTTTTGCGCCAAAACCGGTCCCGATCACGTTCTTCAATTTTCCCGGCCCCGATCCGATCTTCCGGCCCCGCCGTCGAATTGCTGTCTGCATAGCTGCCGGGACCCCGGTGTAATCCGCTTCCGCGGTTGACTTCAATCCCCGAACAGAGTATATTCAGACTTTCTATATGAGGTGTGTGTAGACGGTTGAATTTTTTGAAGTTGTAAATATTGTCCTGTCCTGAAACCCGCCGGCGTTCGGCCGCCTTTTTCCGGGATAGAACAGAAGCGAGAGCGTGTCCTGAGGATGAATAACCGGAATATCAGAAACTTCTGCATCATCGCACATATCGATCACGGCAAATCCACCCTGGCGGACCGCCTCCTGGAAACGACCTCGACCCTCTCTCAGAATGAGATGGTGGACCAGGTTCTGGACGATATGGACCTGGAAAGGGAACGCGGCATCACCATCAAGTCGCACGCCGTCCGGATGGAGTTCCTGCGTGCCGACGGCCGTCGATTCATCCTCAACCTCATCGACACGCCGGGGCACGTCGACTTTTCTTACGAGGTTTCCAGAAGCCTGGCCGCCTGCGAAGGCGCGCTCCTCCTGGTAGACGCGGCGCAGGGCGTGGAGGCGCAGACGATCAGCAACGTGCTGCTCGCTCTCGAGCAGGACCTCGAGATCATCCCCGTGATCAACAAGATCGATCTGCCCAATGTGGACGTGGACCGGGTGGTCATGCAGATCCACGACCTGCTCGGTGTCGAAGAGTCCGAAATCCACAAGATCAGCGCCAAAGATGGCGCGGGCGTGGAGGGAGTGCTGCAGGCGATCATCGAACGGATTCCACCGCCGAAGGGCGACCCCGATGCGGCGCTCCAGGCCCTGATTTTCGACTCGATCTTCGACCAGTACCGCGGGGCGGTCGCCTCGGTCCGCGTTTTCCAGGGGAGCCTGCAGACCGGCATGCCCATCCGGTTCTTTTCCACCGGGCGTCAATTCGAGGCCGAGGAAATCGGTGTACTGCAACTCAAGCGCGTCAAAACGGGCACGCTGCAGGCCGGAGAAGTCGGCTATCTCATCGCCGGCGTGAAGGACCTGGACGAACTCCATATGGGTGACACCGTTACCGGGTGCGACCGGCCGGCCGGGGAACCGCTGCCCGGGTACCAGGAAGTGAAGCCCATGGTCTTTTCCGGCGTCTATCCGGTCAACGCGGAGGACTACACGGACCTCCGAACCGCCCTTGAGAAATTGCGACTGAACGACGCGTCGCTCCGTTTCGAGCCGGAAACGTCCACGGCCCTGGGGTTCGGCTTCCGCTGCGGCTTCCTGGGCCTGCTTCACATGGAGATCGTACAGGAGCGCCTCGCCCGGGAATTCGACATGGACATCATCACCACGGTTCCCAACGTGGAGTACGAAGTCCTGCTCACCGACGGGGACGTCGAAATCGTACACAATCCCGCCGAGATGCCGCCCGCCGTTCAGATCGAAGAAATCGCAGAACCGGTGCTCAACGCGCAGATTCTGGTTCCGGCTGAATACATCGGCGCGGCCATGCAGGTTGCCCAGGACCGCAGGGGAATCTATATTACCACGGAGTTCGTGGATCCCACGCGCGCGCTGCTGCGTTACGAACTCCCCCTTTCCGAAATCGTACTGGACTTTTACGACCGCCTGAAGTCCGTCAGCCGGGGCTACGCCTCGTTCGACTACGAATACAAGGAACACCGGGCCGCCGACCTGGTCAAACTGGACCTGCTCATCAACGAAGACCCGGTAGACGCGCTGTCCGCCGTCGTCCATCGCGACAAAGCCTACGAATGGGGTCGTGCGATCTGTTCCAGACTCAAGGAACTCATTCCGCGACAGATGTTCGAGGTTGTCATCCAGGCCGCCATCGGCAGGAAAATCATCTCAAGAGCGTCCGTACGTCCCTTCCGCAAGAACGTAACCGCGAAGTGTTACGGTGGAGACGTGACCAGAAAGCGGAAGCTTCTGGAAAGACAGAGGGAAGGAAAACGAAGGATGAAGCAGGTGGGGAACATCGAGATTCCACAGGAGGCGTTCCTCGCCGTCCTGAGTATGGAAGTGTAGAGTATACCCGCGGCGCCCGAGGCGTTTAACAAGACTATGGTCAAACCCGCACGACGCACGAGGGCCGGTAAAAAGGCCCCCACCCGGAAGGCACGGAAGGGACGATCCCGCAGAGGAAGAAAGTCAGTGGCCAGAGAATACCTCGAAGCCATACTGGTAGCCGTCGCCCTGGCGCTTTTTCTGCGAACCTTCGTTGTCCAGGCGTTCAGCATTCCCACGGGCTCAATGGAGAATACGCTGCTGGCGGGCGATTTTCTGCTGGCGAACAAGATCGTCTACGGTGCGAGGATTCCCTTTACGGACGCGCGGCTTCCCGGCTTCAGGAATCCCGAACCGGGGGATATCGTCATTTTCCAGTATCCGGTAAATCCGGACAGGGACTTTATCAAACGCGTGGTGGCGGGGCCCGGACAGGAGGTTGAAATTCGCGACAAGATCCTCTATGTCGATGGAAAGCGCGCCGTGGATCCCCCGCTCTCCAAATACACGGATCCGGTCATCCTGCCCGCTTCGTCTCCCGCGGGGGTTCGCGACAACATGCGCCTCTCGAGAGTTCCCGAGGGCCACTACTTCGTCATGGGAGACAACCGCGATAACAGTGAGGACAGCCGCTACTGGAGCTTTCTGGACAAAGGGCGCATCCGGGCGCAGGCGAACGTCATCTACTGGTCGTGGACGCCGGACCCCGGGGCGCCGGCCTTCGAAAATATCCTTTCGATTCCCAAAATAGCATTCTATAACCTGATCCATGGATTCGGCCGCGCTCGTTGGAGCCGTATCGGACGGATTGTCAGATGATGACATTTCGCGGTTTCGCTTGTTCTGGCGTTCCGTTCCGGAAACTGGGCACTATTCATTCACGGATTCAACCAGTCTCGCTGCGTCGTTTGCACGCCTTGTGCTGAGCAATCCGAAGCGTCCTATCGAATCGTGGTCATTGAGCTTGTCGAAATGCCCGAGTTTCGTAATCTGCTTGGCATTCCATTACGCCCTTTGCCGACCCTTCGACAGCCCTTCGACAGGCTCAGGCTGGCAGCTCAGGGAGCGGCTCAGGTTGCAGTCGCTGGATCCTAAGCCTGTCGAAGAGATGCAGGCCCAACGACTCAACGACGTAATTCAACCAATCCAATTCCGTGACAGAACACGTTCCCTTATGCCCAGCCTATACGTCCACATCCCGTTCTGCAAATCCAGGTGTCCCTATTGCGACTTCGCATTCGACGTGGGCAAGACGCACCTGGCGGAACGGTACACGGCGGCGGTCATCCGCGAATTCCGGACCCGGCTCCCGGAGATGGGCGGCCGCACTGCGTTCGACACGGTCTATTTCGGCGGCGGTACGCCATCCGAGATTCCGCCGGACTTGCTGAGCCGAATTCTTGACGCCGCCCGGGCGATATCAGGAATCGCGCCGGAGGCGGAAATTTCCGCTGAAGCCAATCCCGAGGACCATTCGCATTTTGCAAGGATGGCGGCCATGGGTATCAACCGCCTGAGCATGGGCGTGCAGGCCCTGGACGGCGCCACGCTCCGTGCCCTGGGCAGGCGGCACACGCCCGCGGAGGCCGGGGCAGCCGTGGACGCGGCGCGCCGGGCCGGCTTCAGCAATCTCAATATCGACCTGATGTTCTCCGCGCCCGGACAGACGGTATCCACGTGGCGAAAAACGCTGGACCGGGCCATAGACCTCTTTCCGCAACACGTCTCCGTTTACGGGCTGACCATCGAACCGGACACCGCATTCGGCCGCCGATTGAAGAGAGGCCGCCTGCCGCTGCCTCCCGAAGACACTCAGGCGGAAATGTACGAGGTCGCACAGGAGAAGCTGAGCGAGGCCGGTTACGTCCAGTACGAAGTCTCGAACTTCGCACAACCCGGTTTTGCCTGCCGCCACAATATCGCCTGCTGGGAAAGGCGCGCGTACCTTGGCGTCGGGCTTTCCGCCCACTCCTTCTTCAATGACCGCCGGACCTGGAACATCCGCCCGCTCATGGCGTATATAGGGAGTGTGGAATCCTCGGGCGTCGCCACTGAAGGGGAAGAGGTGATCTCCTCGCGTGAGAGGCGCGTGGAACAGGTGATGCTCGGCCTCCGCCGCTCCGATGGCATTCCCGAAAGGCTGTTGGGGGCAGGCCGCGGATGGACCTCGTTCATTCCCGATCACCTCCTTGAACGCGGTGACGGGCGTGTCCGGCTCACCCGCCGCGGACTCCTGCTGGCGGATCTGGTCTGTACGGAACTTCTCAGGGAGACGGAATGGAAATCCGCCTGAGAGCGCCCGGCTCCACCTCCAACCTGGGTCCCGGATTCGACGCGCTCGGCCTTGCCCTGACCCTCTACAACCGGGTTGTCATTCGAACCCGGTCCGATGACCGCCGCAGGAGGATGTTCATTACCGGGAAAGGCGCCGGGAGACTCCCGCTGGACGAATCCAACCTCTTTTTCAGGTCCGCCGACGCGGCCGCTCAGCGCGCCGGGCGGTCCCTGCCCGGGCTGGAAGTGGAGATGCACAACGGTGTTCCGCTCTCCCGCGGGTTGGGCAGCAGTTCCACCGCAATTGTAACCGGCGTCTATGCGGCCAACCTGCTCATGGACGAACCCTTATCCAGGCCCGCCCTGCTCAACCTCGCCGCGGAACTGGAAGGCCATCCCGATAACGTCGCGCCGTGCCTCATGGGCGGCCTCGTCGTCTGCTCCTGCGAAAACGGTCTCGTCGAGACGATTCGCGCCCTGCCGCCTCGGAAACTCCGCGCCGTGGTCGCGGTTCCCCGCTTCGAACTCGAAACCGAAGCCGCGCGGGCTGCCCTTCCGGAACAGGTGCCGCACAGGGACGCCGTGTTCAACGTGGGACGCGCGTGCCTGGTAACGGCGGCGCTGATGAGCGGTGAATTCTGTGCTTTGAAATCCGCGATGCGCGACCGTCTCCATCAGCCCTACAGGGCATCGCTCGTGCCCGGAATCGAAGAGGTCCTGGAAGCCGCGGACGGCGCCGGAGCCATGGGCGCCTGCCTCAGCGGGGCCGGGCCGACGTTGCTGGCCTTTGCGACCGATGACGCCGCGAATATAGCGGATGCCATGAAGAACGCGTGGGCGCGACGGAACATGCACGTCGACACTGCCGTCCTGCGTGTCGATCATGACGGGGTAACCACGGAATGACCGGGTTTTTCTCCTACAGCAAACCGAATCCTGTCTTGCGTCTGATCGCAATCGTGCTTTCCTTCGGGCTCGTCTCGGAACCCGTCATGCTGTTCGCGCAATCCGGACCGGGGCGGGAACTCGGCCGGAGGAGGTCCGATCGCAAATCGATCGGCGCAACGCTTCAGACGGACGAAATGCAGGGCCTGGACGTGAAGTGGATCGGTAAAGTCGCATACGACGCCATTATCCGATCAGAGCGCTACATTGTCGGTCCCGGCGACACGTTCAGCATCCACATCGAAGCCGGCGAAGAACCCGTGACGCTCCCCGTTCTCGTCAATGCGGAAGGCAAACTGGTCATCCCGTACGTCGGCGCCATCCAACTGGCGGGACTCAACCTTGGAGAAAGCCGCAAGCGGATTCAGGACGCCGTCACCGACAACCTGCGCAATCTCGACGTCCAGATCTCTCTCGCCCGGCTGCGGAGTTTTCCCGTCAACGTCGTGGGGCAGGTGGTCCATCCCGGTACCTACATGGTGGAGGGAACGGAGCAGGTTTCCGAACTGATCAGCCAGGCGGGCGGATTACTGAAACCTCCGGATGGCAGAGCTTCCAACCGGAATATTCAGATCCAGCGGTTATCCGCAAGCGGCGCGCCAACGGATGGCGGACGCGTGGCGGACCTCGCCCTGTGGCGGCTTTCGGGCGATATCGTCCACAACCCCTTCCTGCTGGATGGCGACCAGATCTTCGTGCCGGCGCTCACGGACTCCGTGCGTATCTCTGGCGCGGTCTACAAGCCCGGGAGCTACGAGTTCGTCTCCGGCGATCGTGTTTCCAACCTGATTGCTCTGGCCGGGGGATTGCACGGAGATGCCGCTACCGCCAGCGCTGATCTGCTCCGTTCGTTCTTCGCGGAAGGAAGTGAAGAACGGCACGCCATCCGGATTTCGCGGGCGCTGGCCGGCGACGTGAAGGCGGACCTGCCGCTTCGCGCGGGAGACAAACTCCACGTGGCCGTGAAGGAGCGACGGGTCAACGTGGAAGGCGAAGTGTTCTTTCCCGGTACCTATTTCATCGGTTCGGGGATGACGCTGCAAGATCTGATCGGGAAAGCAGGCGGATTCACGTCCAGAGCCTCTCTCGCCCAGTCCATCGTGGTCCGCCGCGTCGAGTTTTCGAAAGGGGTGGCGGGTCCAAAGCAGTTGCAGAGCGTCGGCCCCATCAGCCTGACCGACGCCCAGCGGACCTATATGGCCATGCAGAAACAGCAGATGGCGGGGCGCCTGCCGGTCGACTTTGTCGCCCTTTTCGAGAAAAAGGACGACTCACAGAACATCCTGCTCAGGGACGGGGATATCGTCAGGATTCCCAGGCTCGTGCCTTCGGTTGCGGTGAACGGATACGTCATCACGCCCGGCGCGGTTCCCTACGAACCGAATCTCGGCGTACAGGACTACATCAGCAGGGCGGGCGGGTTGAACGAACAGGCCGAGAGGGGCGAAATCTACGTGATACAGGGCAGCACCGGCAACTGGACGAAAGCCTCACGGGTTCAGCAGGTCAATCCCGGAGACACGATCTTCGTCATGGGCAAGAAGCCCGTTCACGGCTGGCGGCTCTTCCGCGAGACGCTGGTCGTGCTCTCACAGGTGGCCGCCCTGGTCATTGCGGTACGGAGCATCAGTCGTTAACCCCAATTCAAAAAAAACTGCAACCGGGCGTCGTGATAAAACCCACCGAAACGGGGTGGTAACATCGTCCGGACGGACATTTTTTCAGTTCACGTCCAGCGACCTGATGTATCCTGGTAATCCGCCTTCTAATCGCCTTTATTAACTTGCACATATTCGACTTAACGTCAACGAAAACTTACGAATCAAGGTTAATGGAAACTGAAAAGAACTTCCTCGACCATCTCGCTGTCCTTGTGCGCTGGCGGCGGATGATACTCGTCACCTGTCTCACGGTAACCGTCGTTACGGCGGGCATCAGCCTGATCATCGCCCCGGTCTACCGTGCAAGCGCCGTCCTCTTTCCGCCCAGCGAAAGCCAGGGAACGCTGGGAATCTCCGCCATTCTCGAAAAACTCCCGGTGGGCATGCTGGGCATCGGGGAAAGCGTCGTTTCGGCTACCGAGTTCGTGCCCATCCTCAAGAGCCAGCGCGTGGCCGAAGGCATCATCCGCCGCTTCGATCTTCAGGAAACGTACGACGCCGAAACCCGCGAGGAACTCCTGCAGATGGTCGACGATCGGCTGGAAGTGGAACTCTCCCGTGAACAGTTCCTGACCGTTTCCTACGAAGCGGAATCACCGGAAACGGCCGCCGAGATTACCAATGCCTTTGTGGAAGAGCTCGATCTTGCGTTGAAGCACCGTCGCGAGCAACAGGCGCGAGACCTCCGCAGCTACCTGGAAAAACGCCTGGCGCAGGCCGAACGCGGCATGATCGAAGCCGAAGTGGCCTACAATGCCTTCCAGAAGGAACATTCTGCCATTGACATCGAGAGTCAGACCAAGGCCCAGATCGACGCCTACTCCTCCCTTATCGCCACAACGCTGGGCGAAATGAAAATCCGACGGGAAATCGCCGCGCTGCAGATGAACCCCGACAACAGCAGGGTCAGGCAGCTCGAAATCGAAATCGAAGGCGCGAGAGAGGCGCTGGAAAGCATCATCGCCGGATCGGACCCGGACAGCGGCGGGAGCGGCGTTCGAGATATGCCCGGTATCATGCTCCCGATGGACAAGATCCCCGACCTGGGACTGCAGGCCATGCGGCTGATGCGCGAGATGGAAATCCGAAATCTGATCTATCAGTTCGTACTTCAGGAATACGAAAAAAGCAGCTTTGAAGAGAAAAAGGAAACGTCCCTTGTCGTAGTCCTGGACCCGGCCGTGCCGCCCGACTTCCGGAGCCGTCCACGGCGCGCACTCCTGGTTGGCACCGCCGCCGGTCTGAGCCTGCTCCTGAGCATCCTGTTCGCATTCCTGATGGAGGCCCTGCGAAGTCCCGCTCCGGAAAACCGCAGCCGGCTGGATGCGATCCGCCGGGAGTTCGGGCCCCCGAAAAACCGGCAAGATTAAATCCGGACACAAGTTGCCGGTATTCCCAACGAAACCTTCTGCCATGTCCCATCGCATTCTCACCACCGTCGTTGGAAGCTATCCCGTGCCGGGCTGGCTTGAAACCTCACCCTCACGACAGACGTTGATCGATGCCATTCGTGTCGTGTTGAAAACCCAGGAAGACGCGGGTATTGACGTTGTCGCAGACGGAGAGCTCTACCGGTTCGACGTCAATCATCCCGAAACCAACGGCATGATCGACTATTTCGCACGAAGACTGGGCGGTATCACCACCGGGTTAGGGCGTGAGGACCTGAATGCATTTCGCTCGGAAGCCGGCCTTTCCTATCGCGCGGACCCCGCGGGCATAATCGAGCGCGAACTGGACGAAGGCGCGCTCAATCTGCCCGGGGACTGCCGCATGGTCCGGCCCCTGACGCGTTCCAGGCTCAAATTCACCCTCACCGGGCCGCACATGCTCAGCAAAGTCCTGATGGACCGCCACTATGGGGACCCGGCGGCCGCGGCCCTGGCGCTGGGAGAACTCCTCGCCAGACAGGTTGCCGACGTCGACGCGGACGTGATCCAGATCGACGAAGCCAATATTCCAGGTCACCCTGAGGAAGCCGTCTGGGCTGCGCGCGCGCTAAACACCGTACTCGACGCGGTTCAGGTCGAAAAAGCGGTACACGTCTGCTTCGGGAACTACGGAGGCCAGACCGTTCAGAAAGGCGCGTGGCAGGACCTGGTCCCGTTTCTCGCCGCGTTGCGGGCGGACCATCTCGTCCTTGAATTCAAACGCTGGGGAATCGAACACGCGGCATACCTGAAGGACGTTCCCGAGTCCGTACGGATAGGGATCGGTGTGATCGACATCAAAACCAACGTGGTGGAGACACCTGACGAAATCGCATCCGACATCGAAGCCGCGGCGGGCCACCTCGGGCCGGATCGAATCGCCTGCGTCCATCCCGATTGCGGCTTCTGGATGCTCCAACGCAGCGTTGCCGACCGGAAGATCGAAGCCCTCGTAAGGGGACGGGACCTTTTCGAAGGGCGTTGAGCCCGGCGGCCATACAGCGGGTTGTCGCCCGAATGCAGTCTATGCGCATCATACGAAAAAACTGCAGAATACCGTTCGTCCTTTGTTTCCTGCTCGCCCTGGCCGACGCGTCATTCGCCCAGAATCGCGGTTCGCTGATTACCATTGCCGGCGGCGGCGACCGGGAAGGCGAGAATATCCCCGCGACGGACCTTGCCCTGAGCGTCCCCCTGGGCGCTGCTGCCGACGCCGATGGTCACGTCTATATCGCCGATACCGGCACGCACCGCATCCGCAGGGTGGATGCGGTCACCGGGCGAATCACGACCCTGGCCGGTACCGGAGAAGCCGGATTCTCCGGCGACGGCGGACCCGCCACCGAAGCGGAGCTGGACAGGCCCCAGGGCGTCGCGGTTGACGGGGCCGGCAACGTGTACATCGGCGATACGGGCAACCGGCGCATCCGGCGCATCGACGCCGTCACGGGGATCATCACCACAATCGCGGGCAGCGGCGAGTTTGGTTTCGACGGCGACGGAGGCCCGGCCGTCTCCGCCGTACTCGGTGAAATCGTCGCCCTGGCGATGGGCCCCCGCGGCGGACTCTATGTTGCAGACGGGCTGGACGGACAGGCCCGGGGCAACAACCGGGTGCGGAGGATCGACCTCGATACCGGCGTGATTGCCACCCTTGCGGGCGACGGTGATTTCTCATTCGGCGGCGACGACGGCCCGGCGGTGGAAGCGGGACTGACGGTAGAAGGCGTTGCGGTGGACGCGTCGGGAAATATCTTCATCGCGGACTTCAACAATTATCGCATCAGGCGTATCGACGGTCAGACAGGCATTATCAGCACCGTGGCCGGCCGCGGACCCATTTTCGGCGGCGGCGGCGCATTCTCTGGCGACGGCGGCCCGGCCACCGACGCGCGGCTCGATCTGCCCGGCGGCGTGGCCGTGGGCGCGGACGGAACCCTCTATATCTCGGATACCGGCAATAACCGCGTCCGGGCCGTGGACCCAGGAACAGGGAACATCTTCACCCTGGCGGGCACAGGCGATTTCGGGTCCGCCGGCGACGGCGGACCGGCGCCGCTGGCCGAACTCCGCGGGCCCTCTCGCGTGGTTCTGGACCCCGACGGTGACCTGATCGTCGTGGATACGGGCAACAGCCGTATCCGAAAACTCCTCGATCCCGCCTTTCAGTCGCCCGTTCTCCGTCTGACTGCCGCCCGAGTCGACTTCGGTGCGGTCGTCGTGGAAGACCAGGTGACGCGCACGTTTACGGTCGGAAACGTGGGGAGGCGCACCCTCACGCTGTCCGGCGCTTCGACCGACCGGCAGGAGTTCGTCCTCCTGAACGCGTTTCCAATCGAAATCGATCCGTCCGGGGAGATTGAGATTCAGGTGCGGTTCAGCCCATTGGACGAAGGCGTCGTGCAGGGAACGCTCACGGTCATTACCGACGATCCATGGCGTCCCGAGCTCACCGTACCTCTCTCGGGAACGGGCGCGGCGCCGGACATCGGTGTGTTCCCGGAAAGCATCGAATTCGATCGTACGTACGTGGGCCGCGAGCAGTCAACCGTCCTGCGGGTTGCAAACCTCGGCGCGGGCGTTCTGACCGTCTTCCGCGCCGAACTGACGGACCCGGTACAATTCTCCGTCAGTCTGGACGATACCCTGCGCATCCCGTCGAGCCTGAGACAGAGCCTGGACGTCGTTTTCCGTCCGGTCAACACAGGGATGCAGCGGGCGGAACTCACCCTGTACAGCAACGATCCGAACGACCCGGAGCTGAAAATACCCCTCCGGGGATTCGGCAGGGAGTCCAGGCCGGGCGGTTTTCTCGACGTGGCGAATGTCGGCGGCATGGCCGATGAGGGCGCCGGTTTCGGCGCGGCCTGGGCGGATTACGACGGAGACGGAGATCCCGATCTCTACGTGGTGCGCAGTCTGCAGTCCAACCTGCTCTACCGGAACGACGGCGACGGCTTTACGGAGGTGGCCTCCGTGGTTGGCGTGGCGGACGACGGCGACGGCAGCGCGGCCGCCTGGGCGGACGTTGACGGCGACGGCGACCTGGACCTGTACGTCACGAATTTCGGACAGCCCAACCGGCTCTACCGCAACGATGGCAGCCGATTCTCCGAAATCGCCGCACAAGCCGGAGTGGACGACGCCGGAGACGGATACGGCGCCGCATGGGCGGACGTGGAAGGAGACGGAGACCCCGACCTCTACGTGGCCAACTTCGGCGAAAACCGGTACTACCGGAATGAAGGGGGACGCTTTGTCGAAGCCGCCGCGGATGCCGGTCTGGACGACGACAACAGCAGCCTGCAGCCGGCGTGGGCGGACTACGACGGCGACGGCGACCCGGATCTCTTCCTTGCCAACAGCGGGCCGAATCGACTCTTCAGAAACGACGGCGGCAGCTTTGCGGACGCATCGTCGGACGCGGGCCTGGAGGAACTCGGACTGGGCGGTCCCAGCTTCGGCGCGGCCTGGGGCGATTTCGACAACGACAGGGACCTGGATCTGTACGTGACGTACTTCGGCGAAGGCAACCGCCTCTATGTCAATACCAATGGCCGTTTCGAGGAGTCCAGCAGCAGTTTCGACGTGGCGGGACCGGACACCGTGGACAGCAGGGGCGCAGTCTGGGGTGATTTCGACAGCGACGGAGATCTGGACCTCTTCGTCTCCAATGCCGGCGGGAAGAACAATCTCTACCGGAACGAAGGCGGGACCTTCACGGACATGGCTGATTCCTTCCGCGTGGCGGGCGGCGCCAACAGCCGCGGCGTGGCCCTGGCGGACTTCAACGGGGACGGCGGGCTGGACATCTTCGTGGTCGTTCAGGACGGCGCCGACCATCTTTACCGGAACCGGGAGTTCAATGGAAACTGGCTGGCCATTCGCCCGCGCGCCACGAGGAGCAGCCCGGATGCCATCGGCACGCGATTCGAAATCGCCTTCGATGGCAACGCCGCGACCCGGGAGATCACGGGCGGCGCGTCCTATCTTTCCCAGGACGCCCTGACGGCAGTCTTCGGCCTGGGCGACGCCGACCGGGTGGATACCCTGACCGTTCGATGGCCGTCGGGTATCGCACAGCGCCTCAGGAACATCGCCGTGAACACCGTCCTTGAAGTCACCGAAACGGCCCCACCCCCGCCCGAACGCGTCGCGCTGGATGCCGCTGTGCCCGTCCTGGCGGCCAACGGCGAGGCGCAAACGCGAATCCGCGCCCGCATCCTGGACGCCAGGGACGAAGTCACGCTCATCGGCAACCGTCCCCTGATCTTCAGCGTTTCATCCGGTGACGGCGCCTTCGTCGGGAGCGATACGGCGGTGGTGAGGGACGGGATGGCATCCATCCTCTTTCAGGCCGGTACAACGCCCGGCGACGTATCCGCAGTCGCGCGGTTCCAGCGCCTTCCCCCCGGACGGATCACGATCAGCCTGCTGCCGCCCATCGGGCCGGACCACACGTCCATACGCACCCTCGCCGGAATCGGCGGGAGCCAGAGCAGCTTCGGGGGTGACGGCGGCAACGCCGACCAGGCGTTCCTGAACACCCCGAGGGGCGTCGCGGTCGCAGCAGACGGCGTCCTCTACATCGCCGATTCGGGCAACAACCGGGTGCGACGGGTCGACGCGGATGGCTCGATCAACACGATCGCAGGAGATGGAATCGGGATTTCCATCGGCACGGGGGGACCGGCAACAGAAGCCAGTCTCGGTGATCCCCGGGGCCTCGCGCTCATTCCGGACGGCGATCTGATCGTTGGTGAAGTGAGCGGTCATATCGTGCGCCGGATCGACCTTTCAAGCGAGGACATCCTCGCCTTCGCCGGCAGGGACATCCCGGGTTACGGAGGCGACGGGCGCGCGGCGGCGGATGCGAATCTGTCTGGTCCCGTGGGTGTAGCGGCGGACCCGCAGGGAAACGTCTGGATTGCGGAACGCTTCAATCACAGGGTCCGCAAGGTGGACGCCGGCGGCATCATCTCCACCGCTGCCGGCAGCTTTCAGGAGGGTTACGCGGGCGATGGAGAACCCGCTACGATGGCGGCGCTGAACGGGCCCGAGGGCGTTGCCGCGGACAGCCGGGGGCGCCTGTTCATCGCCGATACGGGCAACCATCGCATCCGGATGGTGGACGCCGAGGGCCTTATCTCCACGGTGGCCGGTACCGGAGACGCCGGCTTTTCCGGCGACGGCGGACCCGGCAAAACGGCCCTGCTGAACGGCCCGGTTGACGTGGCGGTGGACAACAACGGATACCTCTACATCGCGGACACCGGCAACCATCGGATACGGGTGCTGGACCTGACCCTGGGCATCATACAGACCGTGGCCGGTACGGGATTTCCGGGATTCAACCAGGCCGAAGGCGCCGGTACCGAGACGACGCTGAATTCGCCGTCGGGCCTCGCCAAGGATCCGGAGGGCAGGGTCTACGTTGCCGACACGAACAACAACAGCATCCTTCAACTCACCGTAGACTTCCCCCCGGAATATCAACGCGAGTCCCCGCCGGTCCCGCCTCCACCTCCACCCCCACCGCCTCCGCCTACAGATGGCCGGGCCGATTTCAACGGCGACGGCGCGGTTGACTTTGCCGACTTCCTCCTCTTCGCGCGGGCATACGGTTCCACCGATATGCGCTATGACCTCGACGGCGACGGAACGGTCGGATTCGGAGATTTTATCGCCTTCACCAACGCCTTCGAACAGACACCGCCTACGGCGCGATTCCGGCCGGGAAGCCGTTTCTGACGATGCAACGGGCGCCCGTCCTGACGGCCGACGATCCGGGAATCGTCCGGACTGCCGATCGCATCCGTTCAGGCGGCGTCGTCGTCTATCCAACCGAAACCGTGTACGGCCTGGGCGCCGATCCATTCAATCCCGTTGCTTTCGAGCGCATCTTCAGCCTTAAGGGTCGGGAAGCGGAAAAGGGCCTGATCCTGCTCATTCGCGGCAGACGGGACCTGGACGCGCTCGTCGCGGACATTCCGCGTGCCGCTGAAGACCTTATGGACGCATTCTGGCCGGGGCCGCTCACCCTCGTGTTTCCCGCGTCGCCCAGGCTGCCGGATCACCTGCTTGGGTCCAGGTCCACAATCGCCCTCCGCATGTCCGATGCGCCCGTCGCCAGCTCATTACTGCGGCATGCCGGCGGCCCCCTGACCAGCACCAGCGCCAACCGCTCGGGCCGGCCCCCCGCCCGAAGCGCCCGGGAAGCCCTCGACACCCTTGGCGGCGACGTCGATCTGATCCTGGACGGCGGCACGGCGCCCGATTCACGCCCCTCCACCCTCGTCGACGTCTCCGTCCCGCAACCACGAATCCTCCGTCCCGGGCGTGTCTCGGAAACGGATATCAACCGGGTTCTGAGTTTGAAATCAGATTGACGCAGGCAAGTCGCGAGCGTATTTTTTGATTGAGGGGATGAACTGTGCCGGACGCGGAATAAGCCGGTTTGAGGGTGGGGCGAACATTCCTGTCTGCCCGCGTCAATGCCAATGTTGTCTCCGCGCACCGGTTCGTCTACGAAGACCATATGCGACACGTACAATAGCGACGGGAGATTCTTCGCTCCGCTCTGAATGACATGCTTTGCGATAACCGCTGGCGATATGTGTCCGTCAAGTGTTCGCCGATTTCGTCATCCAGTGTCGAATCGCTGAATCCACGCCTTCGCCGAAACTGTTAACCAGGGAAACACCACTGATGCGATTCTCACCGCGACAAATGGTGCAGCGCCCCCGGCGCGAGAGCACCGGCAACCGGGCCCTGTTGGTACTGGCGGACAGCCGGGGCAGCTATACGGATACGAGCATCGTGGATCAGACCGTACTGGTGGCCTTGCAGCATTTCGGGTTTCCTTTCAGGATCCACGATCTTGCGGCCGGACCGCTGACCGCCGAACTGCTCGACGGCTGCGCCGCGGTCGTTGTCGCACAGGCGCGCCTGGGCGAATCCCTATCGTACGAAGAGACGGAACTGCTCGCCGCGGGTGTGGAAGAGGCCGGGATGGGCCTGGTCAATTTCGACGGTGAACTGCGGCTGTACAAGCCGCCGCTGCTTCGGCTGTTGGGACTGGAGGTCGACCGGATTCCAATGGCATCGGACCTGTTCCGCATCGGAAGCAGCGACCACTTCATCAACTGGACGCAGCAGGCGGGTAGTATGGTCCGGCTGAAGCGACCCGTGACCATTGCGCAGATCAGGGGAGTGGGGCGGCACGTTGTGGAACTGGCGCAGGCGGCGATGGGCAAGGACCAGCTCATTTTCTCCCGCCACAACGTGCCGGGCACGGCCTACGAGCCGGACCAGTTTCCGGCCGTGCTGGCCGGGGTCTGCGGCAGCGGCCGCGCCGTGCAGTTTGCCTGTTCGCCCCGCGTCTGGCACCAGGAGTTCCTGGGCCACGCGATGGGGCTGGACGCCTTCTTCTGGCGCGCCATCGTCTGGGCGGCGCGAAAGCCGTTCGTCGCGCAGATGATGCCGCCCTACGTGACCATCCGGGTGGACGACGGCAGGGGACGCCACGATTTCCGCTATACGGAGGTGATGAACCGGCACGGTTACCGCCCGATGGTCTCCTGCTTCCTGGATCTCGTTCCGGACGAAGTCGTACCGTTCATGCGCGAGCGTTACAGGGCGGGACAGGTGGACTGGGACGCGCACGCATTCGACTACTACAAGCTGATACCGTTCGATTTCGGCATCGGGGAGTACAGCGAGGCTCAGTTGAAGGAGATCTTCGAGCGGGTGGACCAATGGTACGACGAACGGGGCCTGAAGCCGCCCCGCCGCGCCGCGTTTCACTGGGGCGAGGTTGGCGTGCGCGTTCTGCCCTTTCTGAAGGACCGGGGGCGGACGTTCGTCTATTCAACCTACCATCTGGGGCAGGTGAAGTGGGAGCGGCTGTTCCCCAACTGGTGGCCCTACGGTCTCAACAGCCTGTTCTACGACTATATCCCCGAAGACCCGGAGATGTACAACATCGGCGCCATGCTTCCCCGCCATCTCGTGGAGCCCGACGTGCTCACGGGCTGCACGACGTGGGCCGGGGACAATCCGACCAACGATATGGACAAGGCCGCGGAACGGGCGGCCGGCTCGGTCCGCCTGGCGCTGGACAGCGGGTTCTTCTCGGAGATCACGACCCACGAGCAGAAGTTCGGTGTGCTTTCGCTCAAGGAGATCGACCGGTGGCTGTCGCTGGTGGCGCAGCGGACGGAACGATTCGATATCCGGGGCGTGGGCCACGACGAAGCCGCGGAGTACACCCGCTCCCGGGACGAATCGTGGATCGCGGCCGCGTCCACGCCCGACGGCAGGTCTGCACGTCTCAGCCTGGATGGAAAGGCGGGCGTTACCCAGGAACTGGCTGTTTTCGAAAACGACGGAGACGGCGTCGTTCAGCGGTGGGAGTCGATCACTGCCTTCGAAGAGGAGATCAAGGTCGATCTGTGACCGGAAGTGCCGGAATCCGGATCACACTCACGGGTTGAGGGCGACCCGCTGAGAAAGAACGCAGTGCAGGATCGCATATGCGTCTGTGTTACCCGGAATTGTCTGCGATCAGGATAGGTATGACGGTGTTTGCGCTGCCCCCGTTCCCGTCGAGTGCCCGCACGATCACGGTATATCCGCGTTTCTTGATGACGTCATACGCGCCCTTCGTCAACAACTGCCCGGATGTGGGGTCGACGTCGAAGTGCTCCGCGTCGGCGCCCCACAGGGTGTACGTAAGCGGATCCCCGTCCTCGTCAGTCGCTGCGATGGGGTCCCCGATCGGCTCTCCCGGTGACGTTCCGGCGGCCACGACAAGCGTTGTGGGCAGATCGGGCGCAAACACAGGATTGCGGTTCATGCTTTCTCCAAAGCGCCCGGCGAACGCCACGAAATCGGCAAACGTGATCTGGCCGTCCCCGGTCAGGTCGTATCCCGACTGGTACCCGTCGTCACCCTCGCGGTATCCGAACGCACCGGAAAACAGCACAAAGTCGGCGAAGCCCACCAAACCGCTCCCATCGAAATCAGGCGATGGCGGCGCGGGAGCATGAAGCAATACGCTCACACTGCGCGTCATCGCCTCCGGATGCTCCCCACGTACCAGGTCCGCTCCCGCCAACCGGACCTCCGTCTCCGTAAGCCCCTCCATCGTCCTGAACCGCACCGTGCCCACGTGCCCGCTGTCCACCAGAGCAGCGCCGCCCAGAGACGAAACACCGATCTCCACGATCGTCGAATCCCTTGCCACCAGCGCCGTCGCACCCGGCAGCGCATCGCCCGCGTCGAAGCCCTCGAACACAACCTGTGTCGTGTCATAGCCCACCCGCAGATCGACGCTGCGCGTTCCCCGGATATCCGCCCCGAAAACCTGTATGGACACGACCCGACCGGGTGCCACACCCATCGTCCAGAGGTGCTGGTCTTTCTCCGACGCATCCAGGTCCAGACAGAAGGAGAACAGGTCATACAGCACCAGGACGTCCGTACGCACCAGCCCAAGGGTCAGCCAGTCGCCGTCGCCGCCAGCGCTGTTCGACCGCACCTGAACCTCGAATTCCGTGTCGGGGTCCAGTCCCTCGATGATCGCGCTCGTGACCGTCACGTCCTGAGGCCCATCCTTCCATTCACCCTCGCCGCCTTCACGGTACCGCACGTCATAGCCCGTAACGATCAGCCCGTCACCGGTGGCCGGGGCCGTCCAGCCGATGGTCACGCTGCCCGGCGACGTCTGTGTCACCGCGGGTTCCACCGGCGGGGGCGGCGGCGCAAGCGTACGCACCGGCTCCAGGGACATCCACGCGCTGTGATCCGAGTTGCCGCTCGACCGCACCTGCACTTCGTATTCCGTATCCGGGTCCAGACCCTCTATGGTGGTGCTGGTACCCCTCACGTCCTGAGGGCCGTCCGCCCACTCCCCGTCGCCGCCGTCACGGTAGCGCACGTCGTAGTTCCTGATCAGAGGACCGTCGCCGGTCGGCGTCTTCCATTGCAACGCGACGCTCGTCGTAAACACACCCGTCACCGTGGGAGACACCGGAGGGAGGGGCGGTGTTGGCGGAGGTGGTGGCGGCGGTGGTGGTGGAGGCGGAGGCGGGGGAGGTGGAGGGGGCGGGGGCGGCGGTGGCGGAGGGGGTGGAGGCGGTGGCGGCTCGCTCGCGCTCTCGCCGAAGACCCAGGGGCGAGCCTGCTTGATCGCGAGGATGTTCTCGCTGGTAATCTTGAACTCGATCTCCATAGCGAATGGCTCACCAGGCGCCGGGTTGTACAACCCCTCGAAGTGGTCGTGGATCACCTTGAGGTTCTCGCGCAGTTGGCGCATCTGGTCCTGGCTCATCAGCAACTCGCCCGGTTCAACCAGGTTTGAGAATGCTCGAACGGAAAGGCCATCGCCCGGCAGGAGAACGATCTCTTCGGGAACGGAGTACGCTTCGGGATTGGTGACCAGATCCTCGCCTACCTGCGAGTTGACGTAGTGTCGGCCCACAATGGAAGTGGCGGGGTCGAAGCTGACGGCCACCCCGTTCACCAGTTCATCGGAGAAATTGGGATGGACCAGCACGCCCATCGCGGCTGCGAGGTGGTCGACGCGGTGAAACTCCCGCTCCGAGAACGCCCGGAAGGTCCACAGGCCGGCGAGTACCTGCTTGAACGACTTGTCAATGCCGTCTTCTATGGTCTCGTCCGGATGCTGCGTCTTCGAGTCGTACAGTCCCGCGCCGTTGAAACCCGGCAGGTCCTCGTTGTTCGTGCTGGAGCGGTAGCGCAGCGACGTCCCAGCGGGGAACGTCGTATGCATCGTGGTGAGAGCGTCGATGATCCATTGGGGCGCCTGCGCGTCCTTGATGGCGTCTCGCAGGTCGTCGAGCATCTCGACCTGGATATCCAGGTCGGTCTGGAACCTCGGATGGGCCAGGATCGCCTCGACGGCCTCGACGAGCATCGTGTCGGCCGCCAGGGTGAGCTTTTCCTCATCGGGTGCGCTCCCCCTGCCGAAGACGGTCTCCTCTCCCAGGGGCTGCTTCATGAACTCGCCGTAGAAATAGAAGGGGATGGCGAATCCGTCGCGCACGGTGCCCTCCGGGAATCCGAGCGTACGTAGCACCGCCAGATTGGCAGCCTTGACGCCGAACGCCTTCCAGTCGTCGAAGCCAATCTGGCTGAGCGGTGTAATCTCTGTGATCGAGAGATCGCGTTCCGGCGTCTGGGTCCCGGCGGGGCGGGACGACTCGTAGTGGTCCTCCACTTCCTGGAGGGTCGCCGCCCGCAATTCCCACCGGCGCTCCGTCACTTCGTACCGGACGTAGCTCCCCTCGAGGGAAATCACGTCGGCGTGGTCGAGGGCGTCCTTCGCGTAGGCGTTGGGGATGCCGTCCTGCACTGCGCGCAGGTTCACGTGCGAAAGCGGCGTCTGGGGCGCGGCGGTGAGGATGCCGGCCACGCGGGGCAGCTCGTTGGGCAGCGTTGCCAGGGCGATGATGTCGCGAGGATGGGGGCGTTCGTCTGCACCCAGGATCCTTAGCCGCCCGTAGCCCGTCCCGGTGTTGAGCGCCAGGAACTCCACGTCGCCGAAGAGGTCGGAATCGTACACCAGGGGGATCCGGGACGCCCGAAGCTGGGGCAACCGTTCCTGGATAAGGGGAAGCAGAACGCTTTCGACGTGCAGGGTGAGGTTGTCGTCGAGGAACCCCAGGCTGGCAGCGAGTACGGTGTGCACCAGCTCTGCGCGAGGGACGGACTCCCCGGCCAGCCGCGGGAAGTATTTGTAGTAGAAACGATCAACCTCGCCGCCTGGAACCGTGAGTCCCGGATCGTAGGTGATGGTGCCGGTAATCGCTCCCTCTCTCGCCAGGCCCACCGCGTCAAAAAAGGGCTGGTGGCTCCGGTGCAGCTTCGTGTTCATGATGTAAACCGCCGGATGCGCGGTATCCAGGTTCAGCAGAACGAACTTCACTACCGTTCCCCTGTAGACCCCGGTTCCCTGGGTCTGGAACGCTGCGAGGTCGGGGACTGCCACAACGCCGTCGTTCGGATCCGGAATCGTGGCAGGATTGACCGGGTTCATGCTCCCCATGTTGTCGAGTTCGGTGACGTCGTCGGTGCAGTCGCCGTCGACGTCGGCCGGGTCGGCGATCAGGTACTTCTCCACCCGATAGCGATCCGCGGGCAAGGCCGCCAGGTTCTCCGACAGCGTGGTCGTGCCCGCCTCTCCCCGGGTCACCGCCACCGGCACCTGAAGCTCCGTGCCGTCCAGGTCGAACGTCACGTAGAGGACGAAGTAGTCGTCGGTCGTAGACGTGACCACGATGGGAACCGCCGTGACCGTGATCTCCGTCGGCGTCGGGTCATAGCCGCCGCTTTCACACGGCTCCTGCAGCGTTCGAAACGAAGGGAAGAAGCCTTGCGCTTCAGCTGCGACAGTGATTAGAGCTGAAGACAGAAACAAAACTGCAGGAATGGTCCGGACGCTTGTTGATAGCATGTTATCTGGGTGAGATGTGGCCCTATGCAGGTTTTGGTTTGGACGTGGCAGACTGGTCCTGCGCACCTGGGCAGACAGGAATGTCTGCCCCACTTTCAGACCGGTTCTTAACGGTGCGGGCGCCCACAAGGGACGCCCCTACGATGGCAGCAGGGCCGGGCAAAGAGGTACCGCGAATTGGCAGTTCGCGGCACAGCAGGTGTGTCCCAAAATGCGTCGCCCGATCGAGGCCTCTCTCCCGGTCCCTCCGCGACTCCAGGTGGGGTAGGACGTTGCGGCCCCGGCAGACTGGAACGTCCGTACCTTCAAACCGCTGGCTCACCGAGCGCGATTCCGATTGAAACGACGTATAGGATGTTGCGCTATGGGTCTCACGTGATCCACTGCGTCGGAACAAGACATCTAATCGCTCTCCGAGCTGTTGATCACCGTCAGGACAAACGGGGTGGATTCGACGACCGCGTGTTCGCGTTGTTCTGCGACGAAGTCAAGGTAGATTTGACCTTCGGGGCCTTCCGGTAATGCCTCTTCAAGGAGATCCTCTGTTACCTTGGACAAGCCTGACAAGGGAAGGGTGTATGGGTCGGCCTGCGTGACGTCAACGCGATAGCCCAGATCGGCCATCGCCTGGATCGTGATTGCACTGAGTGACGCTCCGGCGTACGGTCCCATCAATTCTCTGGACGCCGGGAACACGTCCACCCTCCAGGAATGGTTCCAGGCCCAATCTCTCTCGTTTTCCACGGGTACCTTTGCGTCCGGGTAGCTCGTTCCGCCTGCCGCATCGAAGGCGTCGATAGCCGCGGCGCCGGAGAAATGCGTGTCGGGTTGGGGTAGGGGACGGCCCGAACTGGACTCGTGCTGCAACAGGTAGTGATGCTTCCACACGCTTTCGTGGAAACCCATCGAGTGGCCGATCCGCTGAGAAAGGACAGAAACGAAGATATACGGCGATCCAATTGAGATTTCGGATTGCCACGGCAAGGACGACACGGATGGGCGCAGTTCGAGGCGGTGCAACGCCGAAACATAGCTATAGGAACCTATCCGTATGAAGATGATCACGTCGTCAACGACCTCAGGTACCGTGACGCCGGGATATGTGGCCTTCAACTGACTGATCTGCGTTGCAGACAGCCGATAGTTGGGAACGTCGTGGGTGACGATGCGTTCCCATCTTGCGACGGCCGCTTCAATCACGGCCAGGTGATCCGAAGACGGGGGCCCTTCCGGGAAGACGGTTTCGATATCGAACGAAGGGGTTCCGGATGTGGTCGCCTCTGCAGCGGCTGAAGAGAGTCCCGCAGCGCTCGATTCACATCCGCTCCCCAGGTAAATGTAGTCCGCCTCATAGAGGGTGCCGGGTTCGAAGAAGCCTGAGGCGGTGATATCCCGCGACGTGGTGATGGCCGCGGAGTTTTCCTCCGGATTCGTTATGCTGATGCACCCGACTGCCCACGGCCCCGTGGGGGTCTTGTGCCGGATTCTGACGTCATAGGCGCGGGTTTCGAGCGCAAGGAAAGCATCCGTGAAACCAAGAGTCGCGACGCTGTCAGCAATGCTGAGCGTGGGGGCCTGTAGCGACGGCGTCTGTATCGTCGCATCGAAACTGTACGAACCCGAAAGCCCCCACGGATCGGTCGCAGTCAACGTAATGGTCGCACTGCCGGCGCTGAGGGGATCGACCATCACTGCATTGCCGTACATTCCTGCTGCGGCGACCGTTTCATTGCTCGAGGAGGCCGTGAGCCTGAATCCATCGGGATCGGCGAAAACGCCATCGACGGTGACAACCTCGGCAGCACCACCGGCCGGCAGCGTCAAATCGTTGATGGAACCATTGGCGACAGGTTGTTCGTTCGGAATCGTCGCCTCGGCGAAAGGAGACCAGTCACTGACTCCCTCGTCACTCTCAGCGCGCACCTGCGCCTCGTAGACCCAGGATGCCACCGCGTGCTGGATCACGAACTCCCAATTCGGTTCCGCGACGGTGGTATGGCTGTGGAGATGGCGGTTGTCCTTGACACGGTACCGTATGTCCCACGACGTGACGTCGGGTCCTGTATTTTCGGTCGGACTCGAACTCGGGCCGACAGCTATCTCCCGTGATTGCTGGCGAACACTCAAAACCGGCGCAGGCGGCGTTCCCGGGCGTTCCTCCACGTCTTCGACGTTGACCTGTATCGTCTGGGTTGCGTCCCTTTGCCTTGCGTCCATGCCGCTGGTCGCAGTGACCTCGACTGCATATACGTTGCCGGTCGCGACGGGTCGCTCGAAATCAGGAGCATGGATGAACGACAACGCACCCTCGTCCGAGACGGCAAACTGCGCCTGGTGGTCTCCGCCGCTGATCTCATAGCCGGTAACGTAGTCTATCGCGTCCGGATCCATCGCGACCACCGTACCGACCTCGGTTTCATTCTCCTTGATATCGAAAGTGCCGCCGCTGGTGAATACGGGCGACTGGCTGGTGCTCGGGGCTGCCGCGACGGTCACGACCACGTCATCAACGTCAAGATCATGATAGTTCCCGCCGCTGACGGCATGGCTGATCGCGACCGCGTCTGCAGCCACCGCATCGGTATCGGCAGCCACTGTCACGATTTGCAACATGTCGAACGTTACGGGAGTAAACGTCCGCTCCGTGGGGTAAACCGAGAATTCGCTATTCGAGGGGGCGTTCACACTGACCGTCACGTCCGCCGTCGGCTGCGCGTTCAGCGCGACTCTGTAGACGTTGCTGTATCCCGCCGCCACGGTAACGGCGGTCGGGTAGATGATCACTTTGGGAACCGGGGCCAGAACTTCAAGCGGTTCGTCGTTGGGTCTCACGAGCGCATAGCCCCGGTGGTCCGGAGGGGGCGGCGGTACCGGCAGCGACTCGATGTCGACTGTGACGGCGCCGATGGATCCGACTGTTCGGGTTACCGTGACGGCGTCGCTTTCCAGCCTGCCGCGGGGAATGACAATGCTGGCTGCGCCGCCGCTGACCGAACCGTTGACCAGCTGAAGTGGCAGCGTCACGTTGAACGGCGCGCCGGTGTGCGCGCTCGCATTGAACTGTCCGTCATCGATCCGCTCCAGCGATATCGTAATGGGCAAGGGGTCGATCGGGTTCTCGGAAACGTGAAGATCTGTCAAAGAAGTCAGCCCAAGGAATACTCCTGCGGGTAGGCTCTCCAGTCGGTTAACCCTGAGTGACAGCGTCCGCAGCGATGTCAAGCTTGAGAATACCCCCGATGGAAGAACGCTTGATTCGAGATCGGCGAAGTCCATCCAAAGATATTCCAGTGACGTCAGCCCCGAGAACGCGTTCGCACTCACGCTCGATATATCGTTATGCGACAGACTGAGAATATTGAGCGAGGACAGATTGGAGAAAAGATCCCCGGTCAGCGTGGTGAGGCCAACGTCGGTCAGATAGAGGATTTCCAAACCCGTCAGGTCGGAGAAGAAATCTGCGGTGATGTCGGGGAAATGGTTGGTGCCCAGATTGATGAATTTGAGTGAAGGCAAGCTTGCGAATATGCCTGACGGAAGAGAACTCTCTTGAAGGCGGTTATTTGCCAGGCCAATGCGCTCCAGTGCCGTCAATCCCGAAAACGTGGACTTATTGATGCCTGACAGGACGTTATGTGTCAGATCAAGATCCTTGAGCGGTGACGGATTCGAGAATAGGCTGGCCGGAAGCGTGCTGATGTTGTTTTCGCGCAAGCTGACCAGGTTTATCGCAGGCAAATCAGAGAAGAGGTTCGCGGGTAGCGTGCTTAACCTGTTGCCCGCCAGATTGAGCTTTGCCAGCGCTGTCAAACCGGAAAAATCACCAGTTTTCAACGCTGAGATATCCCTTTCATTCAGAGGGAGTTCTGTTATCGCCCACAGATGCGCGGCCGTGACCGCATTGCAATCGCTCGCGCCTGCCGCCTCAACGATCGCGTCACTCACCTGCGGAGTGCGGTCGCATACGCCACCGGTCAGGTTGACAACAGTTCCGTTGGCGTACGCGCCTGCCGGGTTCTGCGCCAGGTCGCGGATCGGGTGGGTCCCGGGCGTGTAGGTCAGCCTCACCGTCTCGCCCAGGATTGCGGCAGAGGCGAGGGTGAGCGTCACCGCGCTGCCGTTCACGCCGACCGCTGCGACGTTGCGCGCGGTCCCTTCTACGGTAACTGCGAAATCGCCGTTCGCCGGAATCGGATCGTCGTCGAGCGCCTCCCCGTAAGACAGGGTCAGCTTGTCGCCCGTTACCGCCGCGCCGGTCAGCGCCGGTACCATTCCATCCACCTTGTGGGCGGATTGATTCACCTCTGCCCCGTGCCCAAGCTGAGCGCTCGTCGTCGTATTGTTTTTCCTGATGCTGCCATTGTTGAGCTTGAGCCCGTTCGCGTTGATGGTCGCCCCGTCGGTGTCCTCGTCGGTGGCCTGTACGGTATACTGAAACAGGAGCGCGCTCGTCGAGGAGCCGCTCGCATAGTTGGCCCTCCGCAAAGTGGAACCGATCCTCAGGTCGACCTGCGGCGTGCCGGTGACCGTGACCGCTTCGCTAAAGGACGCGGTTACGGAAATCAAGTCGCCCAGCTTGTACGTGCCATTCTGCCCCGATGCCGGGGTGGACGTGAAGGTGATCGAGGAAACCGTCGGCGTGTCCTGGGGCGGAGGAGGAGGTGGCGGCGGCGTGGTTGGAGGAGGTGGCGGCGGCGTCGTTGGAGGAGGCGGCGGCGGCGTCGTTGGAGGAGGCGGCGGCGGTGGGGCTGGGGGTGTCGTGACCACCACGTCGAAGGTGGTCCATGAACTGTTGCCATACCTGTTGCTTGCGGTAGCGGTGATGGTCGTGCGCCCTGGGACGACGCCGCGCACCACCGCCATCGTATCCGACACCGCGACCGTGGCCACCCCCTCGTTGGAAGACGTCGCGCCAAAGGTCCACGTCCCCCGTGCGGGTCGCGTGAAGAGGCTGGCAAGGTTGATTTCCAGATCGCGGCCGATGAGCGCCGTCTGGTCGCGCAATTCGCCGCGAGGCCTGGGCCCCACCGCGGGCACGCCGGCGACTGGCGCCGACCATGGTCCCCTTCCCTCGTCGTTCAACGTGCGTACCCGTACCTGGTACGCCTGATCGTTGGTCAGGCCTGCTAACGTGACGCTCGTTCCCGCGCGGCCCTCCACCAGCAGCCCGCCCGGCCAAATCTCGGCTTCTTCCACCTTGTGCCCCACCTCGTACCCGCTCACAGGCGGTCTGCCCGGCTCGTCGATCGCCGCGAGCCAAGTCACGGCCAGCGCGGTGTCGCGGGAGGCCACCCGCACGCTGTCTGGCGCCGCTGAGGGAGGTTCGTCCACGTCGGCGACGGTGATGTCCACCGCAACCGTCGCGCGGCCCCCCCGGCCGTCGGCTGCGCGGACGGTCACGGAATAGGTGTCGTTGCCTTCATGGTCGTACGCGACTCCCTCCCGTGCGAAGAGCTGACCCGTGTCCGCGCCGATCGCAAAGCTGTCCGCGTGAACGCCGCGCAGCCCGTACGTGATAGAATCGCCGTCGGCGTCCGTGGCCGTGACGGGATCGCCGATCGGCTCACCGCCGGACGTGTTCTCCATCACGGAACGCGTCAGGGGCGCTGGTTCTGCGAAAACCGGCGCACGGTTCACCGATTCTCCGAAGCTTCTGGCGAATATTACGAAATCTTCGAACGCGATCTCTTCGTCGTGGTTCAGATCGTACGGCGCGGCGTACTTGGCGTCGCCACGCCGAGCCCCGAAGAACCTGGCGAACGCCACGAAGTCGGAGAAGCCCACCATGCCGTTGCCGTCGAAGTCCGGAGATGGCGGCGCCACAACCTGCAGCGCCACGCCAACGGCAAGCGAGACGGTCTCGGTCTGACCGCCGCGTGTACGTTCGGCGTCCACCAGCCACACTTCCGTGTCTGTAAATGCGGCGGTCGTGCGGAAACGCAGCGTGGCGACCCAACCTTCGCTGACCGTTGCCGATCCGCCAAGCGAAGACACGCTGACCCGGAGCGACGTGGAATCCTGCCGGGCAACGGCCTGCACGTTCGGCAGCGCATCGCCGGGATCGAGCTCCTCGTATACGACCTGGGATGCGTCGAAACGCAAACGCGCGGAAACACCCTGAGCGCTCTGAATATCCGTGGCGAACATCTGTACGGAGAATGGCTGACCGGGAAGGAGGTCGAGCGAGGAAACCGCTTGGTCGCCCGTGGCTTCGTTCAGATCCAGGGAAAGCGAAAAGCCGGTGGACTGCGAAGATGGCGACCAGGGGGTGACAAAGACCGCCAACGAAAGAAAAAACGCGGCCGGCGTCAGCCATCGAATCGACCGTTGAAAAACCCGTCGGTTCACGATCCTATAACCTCCATAGCAGATCCTTCGTCAGCCTGACGGCCTCTTCAGGATGACAGTTTGTGCCGAGACCTGACAGACGTGTCTCTCACACGTGGGCAGACAGGAATGTCCGCCCCACCTTCAGACCGGTCCTTCGTGGTGAGGGCGTCCGCAAGGGACGCCTCTGCACGCACATCGCACCCATGTCCGGCTGCACAAACCACATAGAAGCAACAAAACACGCCTTGATTTGTCCGAGATGATGAGCATTCGCGATAGTCCTCCCGTTGAGATGACTTCCGGATTGCCCTTAGCGGTATTTAAGATATAAATATCATGATAATATACCACATTATAGTGATTTTATAGTGACTATTGCGTCTATTAATCGTGATATTTTCGTGAATTCTCGCGAAAACTACAAGGATTCCCGGAGATGCCGGTCGGTACACCTGTGACAGGCGGTTGCCGACGATCTCGGATCAGATCGCACCGGAGTACAATCAAAACATCGATGGGAGGGTATGGCGTCCAGGGAAGAGCCTGAAGCGCCATCTGAATTTCGCGAACGGACGGTCGAGTGCGAGGAAAGGTAGGTGGGCGGCCGCCGCGTGGAATCGACCGCGGACAGGTCGGAGTTGGTTTATGGGCTCTGAGTCAGCCCGGTCGGGGTCGCGAAATCTCAAAAAAGAGGGCCCTGCTGAAATATTCTCAGCAAGGCCCGCGGGAAGAAGCAGGGTCCGAAAGCAGGGTCACCGCGTTGCGGCACACCCCGTTTCGCACCAGAACCCTTTGTGTCTCTTGTGCCTTCTGCGGCCGATTTGACGGCTATCTTTCCTCGAATCGATGTGGATTCCTATCTCGTGACTCGTCACCCGCGCCCGCCCGGATGCGTGGGGGCAGCGAGGTGTACCGGTCGGCAACCCGGTTGTTTTTGATGGCAATGGCCATGGCCTTGCGCGTGCCGACGATGACCACCAGGTTCTTCGCTCGGGTGACGGCGGTGTAGAGCAGGTTTCTCTGCAGCATCATATAGTGCTGGGTGGTCAGGGGCAGCACCACAACCGGATACTCCGATCCCTGGCTCTTGTGGACGCTCGTGGCGTAAGCCAGCACGATCTCGTCCAGCTCCGTGAAATCGTACCCCACGGTGCGCTCGGGATACCTCACCGCCAGCGCGTGATTCGTCATATCGATTGCCGCCACGCGCCCGATGTCCCCGTTGAACACGTCCTTGTCGTAGTTGTTCCGGACCTGCATCACCTTGTCTCCCACGCGGAAGCGAACGCCGCCGCGAAGGAGTTCCTGGCCGCCCGGATTGAGCCGCTCCTGGAGTACCTGATTCAGATTGATCGCGCCTGTTTCACCCCGGTACATGGGCGCCAGGACCTGGATGTCGTCAATAGCGTCCACCCCGTAGGCGCGGGGCAACCTGTTCCGGCAGAGACCGCAGACCGTGTCCACCACCTCCTCGGGGTCGTCCACCTCCGAAAAGAAGAAATCCGACTTCCGGCTGTTGTCCACCTCGGGGATTTCACCGGCCAGGATGCTGTGCGCGTTCGTCACGATCCGGCTCTCGCGCGCCTGCCGGAAGATTTCGTTGAGCGCCACCGTTTCCGTCTTTCCGGAGCCGATGATATCCTTCAGGATATTCCCCGGGCCCACCGAAGGCAACTGGTCCACGTCGCCAACAAGAACAACGGAAGCATTCAATGGCACCGCCTGCAGCAGGCTGTTCATCAGCCTCACGTCCATCATCGAAACCTCGTCAATGATGACCGCGCCCGCGGACAGTTGATTCTCGAAGTTCCTCTCGAATCGATTCTCTCCGGGACTGAACTTCAGCAGCCTGTGGATGGTACTCGCGTCCCGCCCGGTGGCTTCCGACATCCGCTTTGCCGCGCGACCGGTTGGCGCCGCCAGCGCAACGTCCTTGCCCCGCGCCTCGAAGAGGGCGATCAATCCCCTGATGGTCGTGGTCTTGCCCGTGCCCGGTCCGCCCGTCAGGACCAGCAGGCTGTGGGCGAGGGCGTTTTTCAGGGCGACCTTCTGCCGCGCGGCGAACCGGACGCCGGTCCGTTTCTCAATGGCTGCAATCTCCCGGCCGGTATCGCCGGTCTCAATTCGCTCGATGCTGGAAAACTGATGTACGCGCGTCGCGACGCCCTTTTCCGCAAAGTAGAGCGGCGGATTGTAGATGCGGTTTTCCTCGACGACGACTTCTTCGGTTGTTTGCAACTGGTCGATGCACGGGGCGATCAATTCCGGAGATACGTCCAGCGTCTCGGCGCAGACCGTCGACAGTTCCGCCCTTGGCAGGTAGACGTGCCCCTCCGTTTCCGCGGCCGTTCCCAGCACGTGCCGAATGCCGGCCATGATCCGTTGATCGGAATGGGGCTCGACCCCCATTTTCTGTGCGATTCGGTCGGCGCTCGTGAACCCGATTCCCCATACGTCGGCCGACAACCGGTACGGATTCTCCCGGATCAGCGAGATTGCATCCTGGCCGTATCGCTTCCAGATCTTTACGGCATGCCCCGTGCCCACGTCGTGCGACTGCAGGAACACCATCACATTGTGAATTTCGCGCTGTTCCTTCCAGGCATCCTCGATCATCCCCGCGCGCTTCCTGCCCAGCCCCTCCACCTCGACCAGCCTTTTTGAGGCCTTCTCGATCACCTCCAGCGTTTTTTCGCCGAAGTGGTCCACGATCCTTCCCGCCATGACCGGTCCGATTCCCTTGATCAGGCCTGAGCCCAGGTACTTTCGCATTCCCTCAACCGTGTACGGATGTACCTTTTCGTAGGACTCGATCTTGAACTGACGGCCGAACTTCGCGTGGGTGGTCCACTCGCCCTTGACCGCGACGCACTCCCCCGCGGTCAACGAGAGCGTATTGCCAACCACGGTCACAGGTTCCCTCCTGCCCTCCGGCTGGAATCGGGCAACCGTGTACCCGCTCTCCTCATTCTGAAACGTGATCCGCTCCACAACCCCCTGGATCCGTTCCATGGACCGAACCTCTCGACTCACATCGGATATGCAAAGCGCAGGAAGCGGACGATGCGAAAACCCTGTTCCAACGCATGAAGACTACGCCTTGTAGACGACCTCACCCCGGACAATCGTCGCCTCGACGGAAAGCGCGCGCTGTCCCTCCGTCCAGCGGAACATCGTGAGACTGGCCTCCATACCCGGCGACACACGCCCCAGCCTGTCGTCCACGCCCAGCAGTCGCGCCGGGTTGACGGATGCCATGTCCACCGCGTCGGCCAGCGTGGCATCGGTAAATCCCACCGTATTGGGAATCCCGTGATCCAGAAACAGCGACGCTCCGGCCAGGTACGGCGTACCTGCCAGCGAGATCTTCCCGTTCTCGTGAATCTCCACCTCGTCCGTTCCATAGCTCCGGCCGTATACGCCCGGCGGCAGACCGGCGATGGACGACACGTCGCTGACCAGACAGATGCGCTCTTTCTGCTTTGCCCTGCAGACGCTCTTCAGCACCGGCGGCGGAAGATGGTGGCCGTCCGGGATGATCCCCGCCCAGAGTTCGTCGGCGGCGAGTTGCTCCCAGATATAGTTGTCGTGACGGGGAATCTCGGCGTGAGCCCCGTTGCCCAGATGCGTGGACATCCGCGCCCCTGCCGCCACGGCCTCCCGGATCCGCGCCCTGCTGGCGCCGGTATGCCCAAGGGCAACGATGACGCCCGTTTCGGAGACCTTCTCGATGAAGGCCAGCGAACCCTCCCGTTCGGGCGCGAGGGTCAGAATCGTGATCCGGCCATTCGCGGCATCCTGATAGCGGCGGAACTCGTCCCAGTCCGGGTCCCGCGTATGTTCCAGGGGATGCGCCCCCCTGGGACCGTCTTCGGACGCGATGTACGGCCCCTCCACGTGGAAACCGACAAATGAGCCATTCGCGGCGGCCGACTGTTCGCACGCCCTGGCCAGCGTTCGCAGCCCCGCGATCGCCTGCTCCGCCGGGGAGGTTGTCACCGTGGGGCAGAACAGCGCCGTCCCCGCCCGGTACGGCCACTCGCTGGCCTGCAGCACGCGGTCCACCGTCAGGTCCCCGGAACTGTAGTTGATCCCGCCGGCCCCGTTGACCTGAACGTCGAATATCCCGGGCGAAATCCACACGTCGTCGCCTCCCTGTGCCGCCGTTCCCGCTTCTTCGATGCCCGAGATTCGACCGTCTTCAATGGATACCGACACGGGTGTTTCCGTGCCCACAATCTTCCCGCGAAGAACCATGGTTACTCCTTTTCAATTTAATTACGCTCCACAACCATTTCGTCTCCCATTCGCGTGTATTTTCTTCAGGCGGGGAGACGGGAGAGGGTAGACGGTAGAGGAAGTCTTTGCCCGGTATGTTATTCCTCTTTGCCTGCGGCATGAGAAGAAACCTCGCACGGCAGGTAATCTCTCCCGTCTACCGTCTTACCTCTACCCGCCTTTCAGGCTTTGCTTTCGATTAACGATAACACCCGCACAGGCGTTCCGCAATATGTTTTGGCTTGACATCCCCGGGTGAATATGGTATACTCATTGACTGTTTGATCCACCCTTGGAAACAGACCTATTAGTCCCGTAAAAACATAAATTTAATCACTTTATGCTGAAGGGATCACGAATGGGTGACAATCAGGTTTTCGAAAATAGAATCAACAACTTCAGTAGATCGGATAATGTAGACGAACACACGTCGCTCGCCCTGGCCATCGTGGCGGAGACCCTGGACATCCTGCACGATCTGCAGGGCGATGCCAGCGGTTCCATGGTCATCCGCACCCGGGAGGGCGACTACAAGGATTGGGACGCCGAGATTTTCGGTGTCGACGAGGCCGCGGAAGGGGCGTACATCGGCAGACTCAAAGAGAGCACGCATCCGGTCGTTCTGCTTTCCGAGGAAGCCGGGATGGTGGACCTCACCGGCGGCAAGGAAGGCGATAAGATCTACGGCGTTTCGGATCCGTTCGACGGCAGCTGGCTGTACAAGCGGGGGCTGCCGTTCATGCAATACAGTTCCCTGGCGCTCTTCGATGCCAACTTCGATCACCTTGTCTCCGTCACCGGCGACGTCTTCAACAGGGACCTTGCCTACGCCAACGAAAACGGCGCCTTTATGGCAAGGCTGGACGGCAACGCGTTGACCGGCGTGGAGCGGCTCGACGAAAGCTATCGGAAGGAACGGCACGGAGAGCCCGCGTCCGGCCTGGATGACGCCTGCGTCGAGTCGTACCTGCTGAAACCGGCCAAGTTCCTCATGCCGCTCATCGACGAATACAGGCCGGTCATCGATGCCTTCAAAATGCTCCACCCCAATGGCGGACCGTACGCTTTTGCAGAGGCCGCGGCCGGGCAGATCGACGTCTATTTTGCCAGGCAACAGCCCTACGTCGACGTCTTCTCCGGGATCGCCATCGCGGAACAGGCCGGTCTGATCGTCTCCGATTTCGACGGAAACGAAGTGGCGAAGCCCACGGAAGACTACGAGACCGTTTTCGACGTCCTGGTGAGCCGGACGCAGGCCCTGCACGATCAAACCCTCGAGAAAATCGCGGAATGCAGAAAGGAATGAGCAATGGCCATGAACGGAACCGGCGCGAAGGACAATCCGGTCATCGTTACCGAGTTGGCGGCTGACGAGGTCCCGGCCGAGTTGAAACCGTCCAACTTTTTCGACCTTGAGAAATACCCGTTCGAACACCGTGCGCTGGTCGACGGCGCCCGGTCGGTTGTGGATCTCATCGGCAAAGACGGCATCGAAAAATACGCCAGCCAGTGGCTGGCCGAAAAAATCGGTTCGGCCGAGGGTGTGGAAGAACGCACGGGTCTGACGGGCGTGGGGAACTACACGGTGCTGGTCGAGCCCGGCGCCGTTTGCGAGCCGCTCTTCGTACACGGCGCGCTCGATGGCGAGGGCCACACGCTCTACGTCGCAAAGGACGCAAAAGTGGTCGGGGCCGTAATCTACCTGGACGGCGGGGACATCTACGTTGGCTCCGGCGCCGTAATCGAACCGACGGCCGGCGTCAAGGGTCCCACGATTATCGGTCCGAATAACGATATCCGGCAAGGCGCCTATCTCCGGGGCAACATCGTTCTGGGCGGTCACAGGAAACACGGTGACAACGCCATCCGGGGTGAACTCAAGAACGTCCTGATGCTGGACGAGGCCAATTTCCCCCATCCGTCGTATCTCGGCGACAGCCTCTGCGGGTACGCCACCCACTTCGGCAACCAGGCCACGGCCGCGAATCTGGGCATTATCCAGGGCGTTCGGGAACGCGACAAGCGCGTCAACCTGAAGGTCGAAATCAACGACAAGTGGTACGACCTGGGCGGATCCAAAATGGGCGTCGTACTCGGCGACAGGACGCAGCTGGCCTGCGAGTCGCTCACGGACCCCGGAACCTTGCTGGGGCCGATGTGCATTTCCTACGGCCTCGCCTACGTCAAGGCCGGCTATTATCCGGCAGGCACGATGTTCAAGACCCGGTCCGAGCGCGTCGTGGATACGCAGAAGGGCATCTTCGATCCGGACAAGTTGTAACTTACCTTCCCGCTACGGAATGGAACGACAACGCTTCCCGAATCCATTGGAGGCGTTGTCTTTTTCTTTTTGAATTCCACTGGCGTGGCTCCGAAATGT
The DNA here is from genome assembly GCA_965116875.1 of Candidatus Latescibacterota bacterium. Lineage (GTDB taxonomy): Bacteria > Latescibacterota > UBA2968 > UBA2968 > JAAXHE01. The sequence continues at coordinate 3,165,835 of OZ220733.1, read as the reverse complement.
TCGGCTGCAAGGCTGACGGGCGGAAGTGAACGCCAGTACACGATTGACGAGCCGAATGAGGCCGCGTCCCGTTGTGTGATCCCGGGAGGATAACCGGATGATTGGCAAGCAGAATACGAGGGATTGGGAGAGGGCGATTCGCAGCCGGGACACAGGTCTGATCGCCCGCCTCCGGTCCGTCTACGGCGATAACGACGGATTGATCGCAGAACGTCTCGGCGCCCTCCTGGAGACCGTGACTCGATTCCGGGAGACCTTCGGCGAGAGGGACGTCAGCTTCGTCAGGGCGCCGGGCAGGCTGAACACGGTGGGCATGCACGCGGACCACCGGGGCGCCTTCATCAACCCGATCTCCCTCGACAAGGAGATTCTCATCTGTTTCTCCCGCAGAGACGACGACCGGGTGGAAGTCCGCAATCTGGATCCGGCCTACGGAACCCGTCGTTTCAACGTATCCGATATATGTCCGGACGCGCCAATCCGTTCGGACGCCGAGTGGCTGGAATGGACGCAGGAAAAAACCGACGAACGCAAGGCTGCCGGCGTGAACGAGGACTGGGTTACCAAGCTGCAGGCGCCGCCGGCCTACCTCCACACCCGATACCCCGCTAAGCAACTCCACGGCTTCGACGGGGTGATGGGCAGCAGCCTTCCCGACATGGGAGGACTGAGCTCTTCGTCCGCGGTTGTGGTGGCGACCACCGAAATCATTTCGCACATCAATGATATCGACCTGGACGACGGGCAGTTCGTGAGGTACGCGGGTACCGCGGAATGGTACGTGGGCACGCGCGGCGGCTTTGGCGACCATGCGGCGATCAAATGCGGTCAACTTGGCAAAATCACCCACATGAAGACCCTCCCTGAACTGATGATCGACGCCTATCTCCCGTTCCCGGAAGGTTATCAGATCATCATCTTCGACTCGGGCATACAGGCGAACAAGACCGGTGGCGCAGGGCAGAAATTCAATGAGAAGACGGCGACCTACGAAATCGGAGAGGTCTACCTCCGAAGCTACCTGGAAACGCACCACCCCGCAGCGATCCTGGGCGTCGCGGCGGCCAGGAAGGACCTGGAGATCGAGAAAAAGTTCCACCTCGGCGACGTTATCGAATGTCTCGACCAACCCGAAATCTACGCGCTGATACAAGCCCTTCCCGAACAGATCGACCGGAGGGGGCTCCTGCGCCAGTTACCCGAAGAAGAAGCCTTTCTCCAACAGCAGTTCGCCACCCACGACGAACCGGCCGACGGTTACCAGGTCCGCATGGTCATTGCCTACGGCATCGCCGAGTCCGCGCGAAGCAGGAATCTCAAGGACGTACTGAACAGGAACCGCGTGGACCTGTACGGGCAACTGATGAACGTCTCGCACGACGGGGACCGCATCCACCTGGACGCGCCCCGATTCGACCCCGCGAGAGACCTGCACCTCCAGCCGGGCGACTACAACTGCAGCATCCCCGAAATCGACGAGATGGTCGACATTGCCATGGATGCGGGTGCGGCGGGGGCCCAGATTTCCGGCGCCGGCCTGGGCGGAAGCATGATGGTCCTGGTCGCGTCTGAAGGGGTACCACGTATTGTCGAATCCATGCGCGACAGGTACTACACGCCCCGCGGGATCCGCGAACGACTCACGGTCGCGTCTCCGGTTCAGGGGGCCGGGGTATTGTAGGGCGGAGTCGCGCACTTCCGGGAACAGTCGGAGCGAGCTTCCTCACCGTGCGGGCGCCTGCCTGCGCGGTGCTCTGCGCTGCAGACAGGCCCACAGGGGACGCCCCTGCAATGCCAACGTGGCCGCGTGATTCGGTAACGCGAATTGGCTATTCGCGGCACTGCAGTGCGGCAGGCGTGTCGCATTGCGCGACGGTGGGAGCGCCGCACTACGCACCCTGGCCGAAGGCCTTCGTGAAGATGAGGAAGTCACCGAACCCCACCGCGCCGTCATCGTCCAGGTCGTAGCGCGGGTCGTAGCGGTCCTGGCCGCGGGTGTATCCGTACTTCGCCGCGAACTTCACGAAGTCTCCAACACCCACCTGTCCGTCGCCGTCCCAGTCCGGGATCCTCGATGCAGGACCGGTGTGCGGGGACACGTCCCACAGTTCGATCGCGTAATTCGTTGCTATGGCCAATATGTTTCCGTCGGGCGTGAACGCCACCGGCGACCCCAGGCCCGGATGGGCATACTTCTCGACGGTTTCTTCACTGAAAACGTTCCACAGGGCGACCGACCGATTCCGTCGTGGATACGCCAGGAAGCGCCCGTCGGGAGAGAACGCAATCGAAGAGCCAACCTGATCGTCCCGCGCGGCGATCAGCCGCCGCGCCGCCACGTCCCACAGCCTGATCCACCGGTCATTGTGTGCCGATCCCAACAGGCGCCCGTCGGGAGAGAACGCCACCGCATAGACACTATGTCCCCCTTCCAGCGCGGCGGTCGCCTCCCACGTGTCCACGTCCCACAGCGTCACCGTCCCGTCACCGTCTCCAATTGCCAGTATGCGCCCGTCGGGAGAGAACGCCACCGCACCGTAATTTCGCCGACGCGGATTCCATTCCAGCGTGGCGACCTCCCGGCGCGCCGCCACGTCCCACACCTTCACCGTACTGTCCAACCACGCCGTTGCCAGGATGCCCCCGGCAGGCGAGTACGCCAGACCGCCGAAAGCGATACCGCTCCGATGCCCTTCCAGCGCGCCTGCCCTCTCCCACGTGTCCACGTTCCAGAGCCTCACGGTTTCGTCAAATGACCCTGCAGCCAACAGGCCGCCGTCGGGAGAGAACGCCATGCCCACGACCCGTTCGGTGTCTTCCAGCGCGGCGACCTCCCGACGGGTCGCCACGTCCCACACGCGCACGGTCCAATCACCCACACCCACGTGCCCCGCGGCCACGACCGAGCCGTCCGGCGAGAACGCCATCGACCAGAATGTGCCTGACGCGTACCCCTGCGGCACAAGCGTCGCCAGGTGATGCGGCGACGCCTCCGCAATGCCGGTTTTCGCAGATTTCTTGTACGCCAGTCCATCGACGGCTAACGCCACAAGATGGTGTCCGGGGGGATCGGAGAAACTCGTATTCGGCAGCGACGGGATCACACCGTCATACTCGAACGACACCTCCGCCCGCGTCGGACCCCCCGGCAGCCGGCACGCCTTCACTTCCGGCGTCAGCGAATTGTCGAAGGGATTGCCCGTCATCAGGAACACCTGATGCACCCCGTCGGCGTCGGCAGCGCGCCACGGCAGCGTGAAGCGCCGCGTGCCGGGGGGATACCAGCGGCTCGCGCCCACGTATTCGATGGTGGGATAGGAGTCCGTGTTATCTTCAATGGGCACGGCGGCATTGAAGTAGGGCGACACCGCAAGATATCCTGCCGAGCACGCCGACAGCCGTCCACGGGATTCGCTGAAATATGACAGGATATACGTGTGGTCGCGGAAATCGTGCCAGCCCATCCCGAAGGAGTGCGCCAGTTCGTGCGCCGCCGTCGTGAAACTGAATCCCGCGGGAACAAAAAAACTCCCGCCTATTCTAAGCGCGCCGGAGACCCCCAGATACCTCCTACCGCTGCGATCGTGAATGGAATCCGTGCTGTTGTCGATGACGACGAAATACACGCGGTATTGATAATAAAACGCCCTGTAACCGGGATCCAATTGCACGTCCGTAATCGTTTCCCTCAGATAATATTCGTCGCCGTGCTCGGCATCCACGCGGTGCACCACCGGCGCGCCATCCGCATCCGCCTCGTACCGGAACGTCATATACCCGTACCCGTGCGACGCCATCTGCTCTCCGAACCACGCCTGCAGACGCACCATCGTCGCCTTCATCGTATCCACCACCGACTGCCGGTACGGACGGTCGTTCGGCAGAAAGTAGATCATACGCACCGTCCCCGGCTCCCCCGCGTTCTTTTCCGCACCAACCTTGCCCGCCGGCAAGGGATGCTCACGAAGCCACGCCTCACGGTCCACCAACGCACAGAAGCGCACGCTGTCCGACGGCGCGGGCGAAGCCCACGTCACGGTAGATACGCACAGCCACATGGTACAGCACGCCGCCGTCCGAAGCAGCGCGCGAAGAGTTCGTTTTTTCATGATCCAATCACCTCCGGTATAATGGCGACTCCGGCCGTGGACAACGGGACAGCAAATCAGGCAGACAGGAATGTCCGCCCCACCCTCAAGAAGGCTTCCTCACAGTCCGGACGCCTGCCTGGCGGCAGACAGGCCCACAAGGGACACCCCTGCAATGCCAAGGTGGCCGCGTGATTCGGTAACGCGAATTGGCTATTCGCGGCACTGCAGGCGTGTCGAAAAATGCGTCGCCGCCGTCGCATTGCGCGACGGTGGGAGCGCCGCACTACGCACCCTGGCCGAAGGCCCCGGCGAAGATGAGGAAGTCACCGAACCCCACCTCGCCGTCACCGTCCAGGTCGTAGCGCGGATCGTACCCGTCCTGGCCGCGGCTGTATCCGAATTTCGCCACGAACTTCACGAAGTCGCCTAGGCCCACCGCACCGTCACCGTCGTAGTCCGGGATGCGCGATGCAGGGCCGGTGTGCGGGGACACGTCCCACAGTTCGATCCCGTCCTTGTCCATCACAGCCAATAGCTTCCCGTCGGGCAGGAACGCGGCCGACCCCACGCTGCCGGTAGGATGCGCGTACGCCTCGAGGATTTCCTCACTGACCACGTCCCACAGGAAGACGTTGCTGGAATTGCGTTCGACCGCCAGGATACGCCCGTCGGAAGAGAACGCGATCGCGAACGGATACGCCGCTTTCACCCCGGCGACCTGCCGCCGCGACGCCACGTCCCACAGCCTGACCCCGAAAAACCGTTCCCCCGATGCCAGCAGGCTGCCGTCGGGCGAGAACGCCAGCGCCCAGACCTGGTGTCGCCCTTCCAGCGTGGCGGTCTCCTCCCACGTGTCCACGTCCCACAGCTTCACCGTACTGTCTCTCGACGCCGATGCCAATACGCCCCCTTCGGGCGAAAACGCGACCGAGTACACACTGCTCGTATGCGCGTCCAGCACGGCGATCTCCCGGCGCGCCGCCACGTCCCATACCCTCACGGTGCTGTCATGAGACGCCGACGCCAATAGCTTCCCGTCGGGTGAGAACGCCACCTCATCCACGTAACCAGAATGCCCTTCCAGCACGGCGATCTCCTGCCACGTTTCCACATCCCACAGACGGATCGGGTCGTCGAAGAATTCTCCCGCTGCCAGCAGCCCGCCGTCGGGAGAGAACGCCACACTCGCGACCGCCTCTTCGGGTTCGTCCAGCACGGCGATCACCTCCCACGTGTCCACGTCCCACACCTGCACGCGCCCGTCCACGGACCCCGCGGCCAACAGCCCACGTTCGGGAGATATCGCCATGTCGACGAGGACGTCCGCCTGCGACTCGATGGTCGCCACGTGATGCGGCGACGCCTGCGCAATGGCGGTCGAGTTGTTCTTACGGTACCCCCGCCTATCATACGCTAACGCGTAATACTTGTGTGTGATCGGATCGAAAAAACCCGAATTGGGCAGCGACGGGATCACACCGTCATACTCGAACGCCACCACCGCTTCCGTCTGACCTGACAGCATGCGGCACGCCTTCACCTCCCCTGACAGCGAACCTCCCACTGGTCTGCCAACGTTCAGGAACACCATGTGCACCCCGTCAGGGTCGGACACGCGCCACGGCAGCGTGACGCGCGCTGTGCCTGCGGGATACCACCGGCTCGCGCCCAGGTATTCGACGGTGGGTCTGGAATCCCAGTCCGTTTCAATCGAAAGCTCGCGGTTGAAGTACGGCGACACCGCAAGATGTCCCGCCGAGCACGCCGACAACCGGTTCTTCCCGCGGCCATACGACAGGATGTAGGACGTGTCCCGGAAATCGTGCGCACTCATCCCGAAGGCGTGCGCCAGTTCGTGCGCCGCCGTCGTGAATTTGTATCCGACGGGAACCATCGCGGTGCCTCTTGACCTTAACCCGGATCCGAGTCCATTCACCCACATGCGACCGCCGAAGGGAACCCTACCCCTGCTGTTGTCTATCACGACAAAATAGACGCGATTGTCGCCCTCGAACGCCTGCACGAGCTCCCAATTCACGGACACCCACGTGTCGTTTAGATAGTACGCGTCGTCGTGCTTGCCGACCAGGCGGTGCACCACGGGCTCCCCGGCACCGTCCTCCTCATACCGGAACGTCATATACCCGTACCCGTGCGACGCCATCTGCACCGCGTACCAGGTCTGAACACGGCGCATCGTCGCTTTCATCGTATCCACCACCGTCTGCCGATACGGGCGGTCGTTCGGCAGAAAGTAGATCATGCGCACCGTCCCCGGTTCCCCCGCGTTCTTTTCCGCCGACCATTTGCCCGCCGGCACAGGGTGCTCACGAAGCCACGCATCGGGGTCCGGCACTGCGCAGTAATGCACGCTGTCCGATGGCGCGGATGAGGCCCACGCCACGGTAGATACGTACTGCCAGGTCATCACGCACATCGACGTCGTCAGCAGCGCTCCGACGATTCGGTTTTTCATCATCCAATCACCTCCGTTATTGTGGCGACACCGGTCACGGACACAGGGACACCAAGGCAGGCAGACAGGAATGTCCGCCCCACCCTCAAGAAGGGTTCCTCACAGTGCGGGCACCCACAAGGGACGCCCCTGCAATGCCAACGTGGCCGCGTGATTCGGTAACGCGAATTGGCTATTCGCGGCACTGCAGGCGTGTCGCAAAATGCGTCGCCGCCGTCGCATTGCGCGACGGTGGGAGCGCCGCACTACGCACCCTGGCCGAACGCCCCGGCGAAGATGAGGAAGTCACCGAACCCCACCTCGCCGTCATCGTCCAGGTCAAAGCGGCGGTCGTACCCCCGCTGGCCGCGGGTGTGCCCGTACTTCTGTGCGAACAGCACGAAGTCGGCGAAGCCCACGGTTCCGTCCCCATCGAGGTCGGCGCTCCGGGATGCCGGGATGAAGTACGGCGACAGATCCCATATGACAACCTCGCCTCCCGCGCCTGCGGCCAGCGTGTACCCGTCCGGAGAGAACGCCAGCGAGTGGATATTCCCCGGATGCGCGACGTTGACGATGTATGCGTGTTTATGAAAACTCATTAAGTGAGCCTCACCAAGATCCCATACGTGGACGTCGCCTATTTGGTCGCCGGAAGCCATGGCGGACCCATCGGGCGACGGCGCGAGAGAAATGACCGTACCCCGATGAAGCGGGTATGCAAGGAGCGCTTCCCGGGAGGCCGCGTCCCACATTCTGACGCCATTGCCCATCCCGGCAAACAGCGTGCTCCCGTCCGGCGAGAACGCCACGGCATCGGACCATTCGCCTTTCGTATTTGGCACGGTATACTCCACTCCGGACGCCACGTCCCACAGCCTGACCCCGCGATCCTCTTCCCGCGACGCCGATGCCAGGAGCTTCCCATCCGGTGAGAACGCCAGGGAAGACACTTTCTCGGTGTGCCCCTCCAGCGCGGCGATCTCTTCCCACGTCGCGGTGTCCCATAGGATCACGTCGCCATCAGAATTACCGGCAGCCAGGGTGGCCCCGTCCGGCGAAAACGCGACTTGCGAATAGTAAGATCGCCAAGTGAACCGTTCCAGGGCGGCGATCTGTTCCCAGGTCGCGGTGTCCCACAGCACAACCCTGTCCCCGCCCGCGGCAAGGGTCTTCCCGTCCGGTGAAAAGGCGACGGTGGTCTCCCCCTGCCCCACTCGCCTCTTCAGCGTGGCGATCTCCTCCCACGTCGCGGTGTCCCACAGCCCGATCATATTGAGCGATGCGGCGGCCAGGGTCTTTCCGTCCGGCGAAAAGGCCACGGAATTAACCCAACCGGCCACGGAATTAACCCAACCTTCGTGCCCCTCCATAACGGCAACCTGGTGTCTCGAGACCTCGTAATAAGTGAAGTGGTGCAATTCCCGGTCCCCCTCGGTATCGATGACCTCAGCGAAGAGTTCGTGCGCCACGCGCTGTTGCAACGTATGGGGAAACCAACCGGTAATCTTCAGAATCTCAATCTCGAATTCGACGATGGCTTCCCGCTCGCCGGAAAGCAGCCGGCACGCCTCGATCGTTTCGGGTACGTCACGTATCCCACCCAGATTCACCAGATGGACCCCTTCCGCATCGCTTACTCTCAAACGCACGGGCAGAAACGTCGCCCCCGATGCATACCGGTCCGAGATGACCTCGACCGTGGGCCGCGTCCCTTCTTCGACCGGGACCGCATCGTTGAAATACGGATGCACGGACAGACGGGCGGCGGCACACGGCGATATCGAATCCCGCACAGCGCCGTATGACATTATGGTGTCGTGGCCGCGAAAGTCGTGCCACAGTCCGAAGGCGTGGCCAAGTTCATGGGTGACTGTATCCAGGATTTCTTCGCTATATCTAAGCCCTCCCGTAGAGCGCTCGGTGACCATCACCTGAGCCGTCCCGCCATGCTTCCCGTCCCGGCCCCCCCATCCCCCGATGCCCGGTACCTTAAGGTAGTCGATAAACATGAGAACCACGTTCGACTGCACATTGAAACGTTCCTCCACCTCGGAGATTGTGTTGTAGATTCTAAGACGGCTTTCCTGGTAGTGACTGAACCCGTGTTGTCCCGTCACGTGATGCACCAGCGGCTCGCCATCCCCGTCGGTCTCTATGCGGAAGGTCCTCGCGCCATACCCGTGCGCCGCCATCTGCTGCTCGAACAGGGCCTGCGCACGTCGTACCAGCACCTTGATCGTATCCACCACGTCCGCACGAATTGCCGTGCCGGCGGGATGGAAGTAGACCGTGCGCACCGTCCGCCGATTGCGGTCCCAGGAGCCCGTCTGCGCCGACGCCCGCTTGCCAGCAGGCAAAGGGTGCTCACGAAGCCACGCCTCGTATGCCGCCGCCGCGCAGGAATGCACGCTGTCCGATGGCGCGGATGAGGCCCACGCCACGGTAGATACGTACTGCCAGGCAATCATGCACATCGACGTCGTCAGCACTGCTCCGACGATTCGGTTTCTCATGATCCAATCACCTCCGTTAGAATGGTGACTCCCGCGCACGAAGCGGACACGGGGCAGAAAAGCAGGCAGACAGGAATGTCCGCCCCACCCTGAAGAAGGCTTCCTCACAGTCCGGACGCCTGCCTGCGCAGTGCTCTGCGCTGCAGGCAGGCCCACAGGGGACGCCCCTACCGCGTCACCCGCCGCTACCACCGCCACCGGACCCGCTGCTGCCGGACGACGCGTCGCGTTCGATATACCCCGACAGGATGACGAAATCCGCATAGTTGATGATCCCGTCCCTGTTCAGGTCCATACGCCGGTCGTAACCCGCGTTCGATCTGCGAAGCCCCATCTTCTTGTTGAAAAGCTTCGCATCGGCAGCATCGCGCCTGCCGTCGCCGTTGAAGTCGCCGGGCAGGTAGATCGTGACTGTGATGCCGGCGGACTTGCTGCGCCTGTCCGCGTCCGTCACCCTCACCGTGGCGTTCCACGTCCCCGTCTCTCCCACCTCGCCGGTGAACTCACCGGTCGTCGCGTTCAGCGAAAGCCCGAACGGACCGCCGGACAGCGAATACCGGTAGGGCGGCTGCCCGCCCGATGCCGTGACGAATACACTCAGAATCGGCACGTCCACCGCCTCCCACACGTCCGGCGCGTCCACGGACAGCGGCGCCGCCACCCGCATCTCGAACGTCCTCGCCTTCGACGCGCCCGCGGAGTCGGTCACCGTCACCGTCACCTCGAACGTATCCACGGCCGTGGGGGCGCCGGTAATCCTGCCGCTCGACGCGCCGATGGACAGGCCTGCGCCGGAGGACGGGCTGGACGACAGCGAATACTCGAGGGGAGGACACCCGCCGGAGGCCCTGGCCTGGATCGCGGATATGGCCGAACCCTTCTGCGCCACCACGGCAGAGATGTACCCGAGATACAGCGGCGGGCAGGCAACGTCGACGGTGAAGAAGCACGAACCCGGCCTGTCAAGATCATCTTCTACGGCCACCGTCACCTTGTAAACACCCGCCGCGCCGGCCGTCCCGGTCATCGATCCGTCCTGCGATATGGACATTGTCAATCCGGTCGATGGGTGAATCGACAGCGGCAGGAAGGTAATCGGCGGCGTCCCGCCGGACACCGTCGCCGCGATTCCTGAAATCGAGCCGCCCTGCGTCACCTCCTGATCAGAGGGGCACGTGACCTCCGGCGCCTTTGCGATGACGATGATCTTGAATCCGCCCGTGCCCTTGCAGCCGCTCGAGTCCGTCGCCGTCACCGTCGCGTTGTACGTGCCGGCGTCGTCCGTGACCTTGCCGCCGATCACCCCGCTCGATGCGTCGATATCTGCCCCCGACGGCTGCCCTGACATCGTATACGTGTACGGCGCCTTGCCGCCCGACGCGGTCGCCGTCCTCGTCTGCATTTCATCTTCCTGCGTCACCGTGACGTTGTCGATCGACGCAATGCTTATCTCAGGGCATTCGACGGTGATCCTGAATGAGCCGGTACCCTTGCAGCCGCAATCGTCCGTCGCTTCCACCGTCACGTCGTATTGGTCGGGATCTCCCGTAACCGTACCGCCTATGGCCCCGCCGGACGAGACCGTCACCCACGACGGCCCCATTTTCCTCGTGAACGTATACGGCGACTGACCTCCCGATGCCGTCGCCGTCATCGATGGCATCGCCTGTCCCTTCTTCACCGTCACGTCACGCAGCCCGTCCACCGTAATCGTCGGACAGGTCACGGTCACAGTGAATGAATCCGTGCCGGGGTCACAGCCGGCCGACGCACCGACGGCCCGGGCGGTCGCGGTTACGGTGTACGTGCCTGCTTTCGAGGCGCTGCCGGTGATGCGTCCGCTCGTTTCTCCTATCGAGAGGCTTATGCCCGACGACGGGCTGACCGAAAGTGTAAAGGTGTGCGACTCCCCGCCGGTGGCCGTCACGGTCCGCGTGATATCTTCACCGACGACGACCGACATTTCGCTGCCGGCACTGACGCTGATCGTCGGACATGGGCGAGGTCTTACCTCTATCCTGAAGGACTCCCCGTCGGGGTTCCCGTAATTGTCCTGCGCCCGCACCCTGGCGTCGTAAGGGCCGGGTGTCGTGTCTGCCGGCGGCGCCACCGTAATGCTCCCGCCGCTTGTGACTTCTACCCACTCCGGCCCACTTTCCCTCGAAAACGTCTTCGACCCGCATCCGCCGCGAGCGGTTGCCGTGAACGACTTCGACGCGCCCGCCGTCACGGTCATGTCGTCGACGTCGTCGATTCTGACGCGACTGCACCGAACGGTAATGGTGAACGACCTGTCGGCGCTGTTGCCTTCCGTATCCGTGGCCGTGATCGTGACCCTGTGCTTTCCGGGCGTACCCGGCGCCGTGCCCCGGACGTTCCCGTTCGCGTGCACCGTGACCCAGCCGGAACCGCTCTTCTTCCTGAACGTGATCGTCCCGCAGCCCCCTGTCGCGCGCGCATTGAGCGAGAGTTGCTGACCGACCGTCACCGTCGCATCGCCCGGCGCCGTGACCGTGATCGCGGTACAGACTTTGAGCGTGAACGCGCCCGTGCCCATGCAGCCGTCGTCGTCCTTCACGGTCACGGTGACGGCGTACGTACCCGCGGCCGTGGGCGTGCCGGTGATACTGCCGTTGCGTTCCCCGACGGTCAGGCCGGACCCCGTTGCCGGCGTTACCGACAGCGTGTACCAGTATGACGCGGGGCTGCCCGGTCCGCTGGCCGACATCGAGACGGACCCGCCCAGCGTGATCGTCGTATCTTTCAGCCCGCTCACGGTAATGACCGTACACACCTTCAGCGTGAACGCGCCCGTGCCGGTGCAGCCGTCGGCGTCGGTTGCGGTCACGGTGACGGTGTACGTGCCCGCGGCCGTGGGCGTGCCGGTGATGCTGCCGTCCTCCTCATCGATGGACAGGCCCGATCCGGTCTCGGGAGACACGGACAGGGAAAATTCACGCGGCGCCGTGCCGCCCGTCGCGGCGGCCGTCATCGAGACGGCCTGCCCCAGCGTGATCGTCGTGTCGCGCAGCCCGCCCACCGTGATCACGGGACACACCTTCAGCGTGAACGCGCCCGCGCCCACGCAGCCGTCGTCGTCCGTTGCGGTCACGGTTACGGTATACGTGCCCGCGGCCGTGGGCGTGCCGGTGATGCTGCCGTCTTCCTCACCGATGGACAGGCCCGATCCGGTCTCGGGAGACACCGACATGGCATATGCATGCGGCGCCGCGCCGCCGGCGGCTGCGGCCGTCATCGAGACGGACCCGCCCAGCGTGATCGTCGCATCCTCGATGCCGCCCACCGTGATCACGGGACAGGACCGCGGCGTGGCCTTCACCACCGACGAGTCGCCGTGGACCAGGCCCGCCGCCGCCCTCACCTCGAACGTGTACGCTGTGCCGTTGGTCAGGTCCGGCACGGCGTGGCTGACCGTGGCCGGCCCGCTGTTGTCGATTTCCCGCCAGACGGCCGGCGACGGCCGCGCCGCCCCGGCGTAGTGGACGAGTTCGTAGCCGGTGATCCCGGCGTCCTCCGGGTCCGTCCACGACAGCGTCACCACGCCGTTGCCCGGTCTCCCTTCCAGGTTTGCAGGCGCCCCCGGCACGGGCGTGGCCGCCGCGCTAGCTGCCGGTCCCGGCCCCGCCGTGTTCTTCGCCCGCACCTCGAACGCATACGGTGTGCCCGACGTCAGGGGTTCCACGGTGTGCTCCGTCGTGGCGGCGTCGCTGCCGGCCACGTCGTGCGCCGCGGTCCACGCCGGCAGCGCCGACCCGCTCTCCCCGTATCGGACCTGATACGACGTGATGGTCGCGTCGTCAGGGTCCGCCCACGACAGCCGCGCCCGCCCCACGCCCCCGTAGGCGCTCAGGTTAAGGGGCATCTTCGGCGCCATCGGCATCACCGCGGCCGCCTCGCCGTCACCGGCCGCGCTGACCGCCCGCACCTGAAACGTATACGACGTCACGCGCGTCAGCCCCGTGATCTCGTGGCCCGTCGTACTGCCGCCGCTGCCGGCGATCGTCGTCCAGTCCGGGTCCCACGTCTCGCCCATGCGGTACCGCACCTGGTATTCGGTGATCGCCGCGTTGTCCGCGGCGTCCCACGTCAGCCTGACCGTGCCCGCATCCTGCGACCACCGCAGGTTCCCCGGCGCAGAGGGCGTTCCCGGCGCCGCCGTCACCCGCGCGGCCTGTCCCGCCCCGGCGGGGTTCTTCGCGCGCACCTCGAACGTGTACAGCACGCCGTCGGTCAACCCCGTCACGGTATGAGAGACCGTGTTGGCGTCGCTCTTGGCGATCGCGCTCCAGACCTCCGGCAGCGCCGACCCCCGTTCCCCGTACCGCGTCTCGTAGCCCGCCACGCCCGGACGGCCCACGTCGTTCCATCCCAGCGTCACCGTCCCCGCTCCCGCCGTCGCACTCACGTTGCCCGGCGCCGGCAGCGCGCCCACCCGCACCGAGGCGGCGCCCGACGGCCCGGCGCCCGCCGCGTTGAGGGCCCGCACCTCGAACGTGTACGACGCGCCGTCGGTCAACCCCGTCACCACGTGAGACACCGTGTTGCCGTCGCTGTTTGCGATCGCGCTCCAGACCTCCGGCAGCGCCGACCCGCTTTCCCCGTAACGCGTCTCATAACCCGTGATGCCCGGATAGCCCGGATCGTCCCACGTCACCGCCGCGGTTCCGGCCCCCGGCCACGCCTTCACGTTGCCGGGCGCCAAAGGCGCACGCACGGGCGTGGCCGAAGCACGCGCGGACGCCCCCGACCCCGCCGCGCTGACGGCGCGCACCTCGAACGTATACGACGTGCCGTTGGTCAACCCCGTCACCGCGTGAGAAACCGTGGCAGCGTCGCTGTCGGCGATATGGGCTTCGTCGCTCCACGCCGGCAACGGCGACGCGGTCTCCCCGTAACGCATCTCATAGCCCGTGATCGCCGCGTTGTCCGCCGCCGCCCACGACAGCGCCACCTGCCCGTCGCCCACGCCCGCGCGCAGGCTGTCGGGCGACACCGGACGGCCCGCCGCCGCCGTCACGCGCGACGAATCCCCCGCGCCCGACGCGTTCCTTGCGCGCACCTCGAACGTCACCAACACGCCGTCGGTCAGCCCCGTCACCGCGTGGCTCGTCGTGAAGCCGTCGCTGCCCGCGATCGTTTCCCACGCCTCGGGCAGCGGCAGCGCGCGCTCGCCGTACCGCGTCTCATAAGACCTGATTCTCGGGTCCGCCGCGTCGTCCCACGTCAACCTCACCGTACCCTCGCCCGCCGACGCGCGCAGGTCCACCGGCGACGACGGCGGCGGACGCGGCGCCGCCGTCACCGTGGCGGGACCGCCGGGACCCGCCGTGTTCCTTGCCCGCAACTGAAACGTATACACGTCACCGTTCGTCAATCCCGTCAACACGTGCGTCGTCGTACGCGCGTCGCTGTCCGGTATCTCGACCCACGAGACGTCCGTCCAGTCCGGCGGACCCGTGAACCCCGTGGTTGTGAACCGCGTCTCATACCCCGCGATCGTCGCGTCGTCAGCATCCGCCCACGTCAACGTCACCTGCCCGTCGCCGGGACGCGCACGCAGCGAGTCCGGCGCCGACGGCAGGGAGATCGGCGTGGCCGTCACGCGCGACGAATCCCCCGCGCCCGCCGGGTTCCTCGCGCGCACCTCGAACGTATATTCCGTACCGTTCGTCAGACCCGTCACCGTGTGCGCCGTCGTCGTCGAATCGCTGTCGGCAATCTCACGCCACACCGCGGCCGTCCAGTCCGGCGGCGACGTGGCGCCGCCCGCGGCGTACTGCACCTCGTAACCCGTGATCGTCGCGTCGTCAGCAGCCGCCCACGTCAACGCCACCGCACCGTCACCCGGCCGCGCCCGCAAAGAGTCCGGCGCCGACGGCGGCCGCTGCCTCGCAGCCTCCACGTCCAGGTAGATCGTGTCCGTCCAGCCGCTGCCCTCCAGACCCCGCATCGCGCGCACCTTGAACCATAAATAACGCAACCCCCCGTTTGACGACAGATCCAGGTCCCACGTCGTCGCCCTACCCTTCGTCCAGATCGCCCCCGATCGCACCGGGAGCGTTCCGTCATGCGAGCCTTCCCACGCAATCTCGTAATTCGTCACCGACGACGCGTCCTCGCTCGGCGCCTCCCAACGGATCACCGCAACGCTCTCCTCCAACGTCACGCGCAGGGCCGTAGGCGACGTGCCGGCGCCGCACACCGACGGCGCGCACAAGACCATGACGGCAAACATCGACGCGACACACGTCCCACACCGGCGTCCCAGGTCCGGAATACGATAGCGCAAAACGCCCCTCCCTTATCGTTGAACGTCACCCCGACAAAGCCACAACGGCCCGCATGGAACCCGACGCAGCAGACCGCATGTGCGTGAGATAAAGAGTATATTACATGGCAAAGACCGTGCCATCGCGCTCTGAAATACATAAGTTATTGTTTATTAATAATATATATACAGAAACCGCCGGAAAGAGAAAGGGACCCGATGATGCAAAATGCACGCCCAATACCATAACGCAGGCACCAATACGTGACGCGCATGATATATATCTGATTGTTTATATGTTATTTATGGGGGAAATTGTGCGGCTTCGGAGGGAGGATGCATTTTGCACGTCGTGTTGCATTTTGCATCGCGACGCCTTCGCAACACGCGCCGCTACGGCACATGAATAGAAAGAGGAGCCGGAAATTCCGGCTCCTCTCTTTTTTCACCAACAACCCTTTGGACTCTCTATTCCATTCGACCCCGTTCGTCGTACGTCCGTTCAAGCTCCGCTACCACGGAATCCAGGACCTTCTGCGGGTCGCCGGGGCGCTCCCGGCGCTCGCTCCACTGCCAGTGCGCCAGGTACGCGTCCGTTCCGGCCAGACCCTCCGCCATCGCTCGCCGGTCGATCGCCTCCTGGAACTCCGCGGGCATCTGTCGCGCAACGCGGCGTTTGCCGTCGAAGACCCGAACCTGCGCGGGGACGTCCTTCCAGTACAACACCTGGTATTCAGCCACCGGTCACCCCTTCTTCCCCAGGCCGTTCCCGTCGTCCTGCCGGCCGCGGACGCCGGGACCCTTGCCCTCGTGTCCGGTCTTCCCCTGCCCCCCGTTCATCATCCCGTGGAAGGCCCGGATGTGCGACGGTCCGGTCCCGCAACAGCCTCCGATGATGGCGGCCCCTGCGTCGATCAACTCGGGCACGGACAGCACCATGTCCTCGGCGGTCTGGGAATACGTCGTCCGTCCCGTCTTTCGTTCCAGTTGCGGGAGCCCCGCGTTGGGATAGGCCATTAGAGCGATACCTGAATCGCCCCTCGACGCCAACGCCTCGCGGAACTGCCGTATCCCGTTGATCGCGTATGCCATCCCCGTATGTTCCGGCCGCCGGGTCTCCGCGCCGCAATTCATGCCGACAATCCGAACGTACTCGAGAAGATCATCGCCGTCCGAAAATTCACCCGACCCAAGGAAATCCAGGAGATCCCCGGCTGAATGCCCCCAGTCCGTCCGGTAGACCACCTCGCCGGTCTTGCGGTCCTTCGTGTACTTGCACGTGAGATTGATTGCAACGGGCAATCCCGTCTTCCGCGCCACGTCCGCCGCAATGGCGGCCTCCTTCGCGGAAAACATGGTCTCGATACAGATCAGGTCCACCCCGGCCTCCACCAGCGCGTGAATCACCTGTTCGTGCGCCGCCCTTACCTTCACATCCGCGATGCCGAACTCCGTGTCCCCCGCGTCCGACTCGATCGCCCCTGGCGAAGGGCCGACGGATCCGGCGATATAGACCTCCCTGCCGCTCGTTTCGACCGCGGTTTTCGCGTGTTCAACGGCCAGCCTGGCCACCTTCCCGGCTTCGTTGGCCGCTTTGCCCGCCATTTCCAGGTGCAGCGGCGACGCCACGAAGGTGTTGGTGCCGATGACGTCGGTACCCGCGTTTATATATGCGGCATGGATATCGACCACCGCAGCCGGATGCAATTCATTCGCGAGCGCACTGTTCGTCAATTCGATACGCCCCTTGAACAACTCCGACCCAAATCCCCCGTCGTAAACCAAAGGCCTGGGGTCTTCCATCCGCTCGAGAAATGTCCTCATTTCCTCCCCGATTCCTCCTTGAAGAATTAACGGTACGCGTCGAGCGCACCCTTCCGATATGCACGCAGAAATGCCTTGCACATGCGGTCCCGGCCCAGAAGCATGTCTTCCGCGAGGCGGTACGGTTCCGTATCCCGGTCCATGGTGAAGACGCACTGCGGGCTGCTGGTGACCGGGTCGACAATCCCGCTGTCCGCTCCCGCCTCAATAGCGAGAATCGTGAACACGTCGTTAATCAGGCGCCGGCACGGCAGTCCGAACGAAACGTTGCTGAACCCGCCCGTGACGTGAATCCCGGGCCCGAATCTCTCGCGAAGCGTGCGAATGGCCTCGAAGCAGTGGTTACCGAAGCCGACGTCCACGGAAATCGGAAAGACCAGGGCATCCACGAAGACATCCTCGATCGCGATCTTCCTCATCAGCGCAGCGTCCACCATCCGGGACGCGTTCGCAACGCGCTCCTTTGCGTCCTGCGGCATGCCGCTCTCGCCGGAGGCCGTCACGACAACCCTGGCGTTGAATCTCAAGGCCAGGTCCAGCGCCTCCAGCCGCTCCAGCGATGCCGAGTTCAGAAGCGGCCGTCCCGCCCTTCCATTGCAGGCTTCGAGTCCCACCCCGATCGTCTCCACGTTGGACGAGTCCACGGAGATCGGGACCGAACTTACCTCCTGCACGACCCCCACCAGCCATCGCATGGCCTCTTTCTGCTCGTCCAGACGCAGCGAGACCTCGTCCACGTTCAGGTCCAGGTAGTCCGTACCCGCGTCCTCCTGGCGCTGAACCATCCGGTGCAGGTACGCCAGCCCGTCGTCCGAATGCGGCGCATGGCCGGACATTGCCGCCTGCACGGCGATCTTCACGTGTTTGACGCGTCCTTCCTCATAGTCCTGCGTACGCTTGAAGTCGTCCTGAATCGCCAGGTAGCGCCTTCGCCTGAGAGTGTCGTAGTAGCGGACGGCCTCAACCCCGTCGGGATTCTCCACGACGAGTCGTCCCTTTCTCAGGACAACCCGCGTTGTGTGGATGTTTTCCCCGATGATGATAAACTCGCCTTCCCGGCCTTCGAGTTTCATCGATCTTCCCTCATTCCATGTGCGCGTGGTGGTCCCGCTCCAGAAACGCGTTCATCCAGGCGCTGGTGCCTTTGATCGCGCCGTCCCTGAAGACCGCCGGCCCATCCAGCATCGTCTCCTCCTCGCCGTAGGCCTTCAGCCGCTCGTATGCCAGCGACCAGATGCACTGTCTCTCTCCCACTTCGCACAGGCCCCCCCGGGTTCCGCCGCAGGGACCGTTTCGCTGATTCTTGACGCATTGCGACTCGGGACACAGGAACGCGATATCCGGCAGCGAACAGTCGCCGCAGTCCCTGCAGTCGAAGGCCGGAATCTTCACCGCCTGCTCGACGCCATGAACGGCCCTCCGGACCCTGCTTCCGGCGCGATCGACGGCCTCGAAGAACTTTCGGCCGATTCGGAACGCGGGACTGTCCTTCTCGAAGACCAGGTCGTGGATGAAGCGGTTGAACTTGTAGCCCGCGGGCACACGACTCCTGGCGGCCCTCAACACCTCGGGTTGCTTCGAACGACGATACACGTGGTTGACCTCGTCCGAACTCAGCCCGGTGTCACCCGCGGGTTCAAAGAAGAAGAACTCTTCCGGCTGCCGGAAGCAGATTTCGGGAACGAAGTCTTTCCAGTCCGTGTCTCCATAGCCGACGGAGATCTCAAGGATCCGCGCATAGTCTTCGAACTTCAGGTGCCCGCCAAGGTACACACCGCGATACCCCAGGCCCCTGGCGACAGCGCACTGCTTTGCGGCAAACTCCAGGAAGAAGGCCTTGCCCTTATCGCGGGAACGGGCGTGTTTCCGCGTGAGCTCCAGCAATTCGTCGGTGACAATCACGCCGGGGATATTTCCCGCATGGAAAAATCTGGCCGAGGCGGGGCTCAGCACGTACACGTTCGCAATTACCGGCGTGCGGAGGCCGCTACGGGCCATATACTTCAGCAGTTCGTCCTGCTTGCGCGCGTCGTACCCGATCTGGTTGACGATGAATCCGGCGCCATTCCGGATCTTTTTCGCCAGCTTGAAATATTGCGGCATCACCTCGCGTTCGTGCCGCTTGTGGTTGTTTACCACGGCGCCCGTGAAGAATCGGGTGGGCATCAGGACCTGATTGCCTCTGCCGCCTTCAACGTGCATACCTGCATTCATTTCCGAAAACATCTTCAACAGACCTACGGAATCGGTATCGAACACCGCCTCCGCCTGCCCCCGATATCCTCCCGCGGGATAGTCGCCCGACAACGCCAGCACGTTTTCGAATCCTTCGCTCGCGAGCTTCCACCCCCTGCTCAGCAGCGCGTTCCGGTTCCAGTCCTTGCACGAAACGTGGATGATGACCTCTTGCCCCCGTTCCAACAGGTCGATCCCCATCGTGTCCGGGCTGTTCGTGGCGTTGCCACCCGGATTGTCCGTGATGCTCAGCGCGTGGACACCCGGGTGGCCGGCAAGCGCACGCGCGAGATCCAGGACCCGGCGTCCGCGGCGCTCGGTGATCACGCCCCGGGAATTGACCAGTTCCACGCAGACGACGAACTCGTCCGTTTCCTCGAGCAGGTGGCGCAGGGAACGTCTCTGCCCGTTGTCGGGGGCTGGGTTGGATTTTTCAGAAGCTGTCGCCATGCGAAACTACTCGTGTTTGGTCCGGGGACCTCTCCCCGGTTTTAAAAAAGCATCGGCTTGAACTGGCAGCCTTCCACGAACACCTCGAAGAAGTCCGGTGTCGTTTCGAGTTCGACGTGTTCGATGTCTTTCACCAGCGCCTCGACGGTCGCCCGTTTCTCACGCGAAAGCAGGACCTCACGGGCCCCCTGGACCGCCGCATTTCCCGTTTTTACCACGCGTTCTTCATCGACGGGCGCCAGAAACCCGATCTCGATCGCGTTGCGTACGTTCACGTAGTTCGCAAAACCCCCGGCCAGAAAGAGCGTGTCGATATCTTCCGGCCCCACTCCGAGGCGCCGCATCAGGATAAACTGCCCGCAGAAATTCGCCGCCTTGGCCTGTGCCAGATTGCTGGCGTCTTCGCGGGACAGCGTGATCCCGTACTCCGGGACAACCGGCATCTCGAAGGACCTGTCGGCAAACATCCCCTTCGGCGCCATGAGATCGTGCCGCCGCAACTCCGCGAGCAGATCGATCAGCCCGGACCCGCAAATCCCCTCCGGCTCGACGTTTCCAATGGTCCTGTACCGGAATCCGCCGTCCGCCCGACGGATCGACTCGATGGCGCCTTCGTGGCCGGGCATCCCGTATCGCACCGTCCCGCCCTCGAAAGCGGGTCCGGCCGGACATGAGGCCGTGAGCAGCCGGTCGGGGCTTCGTACCACCACCTCGGTGTTGGTGCCCACGTCCACCAGCATCACCACCCCATCCTGAGACGTCAGGTCCGTTGCCACGAGGTCGGCCGCGGTATCCGCCCCCACGTGGCTGGCGATCAGGGGCATCCCGTAGACCTTCGCCCGTGGATTGGCGCGCAGGCCCAGTCGCCTGGAACTCTCCAGCAGGGAAGTCGTCGTCCGCTCGCCCTCGAGAAAGGCGTGCTCCACGCGGGACTTGTACGGTCTCTGGCCGATACTCTGCACGTCCAGCTTGAAGAAAATGTCCCGCATCGTGGCGTTTCCCGCCACAACGATCTCGTAGACCTCCTGACGGACGAACCCGAAGCGGTTTCCCAGATCCAGGATTTCGTGATTGATCGCGTTGACGACGGCTTTCTGCAGTTCGCCCTGAAACTCCCCGTCGTAGGAGATGCGGTGCATCACGTCGCTGCCGCCGAAGCGCTGCGGGTTCTCGAACGAACTCACGTGGACGCTCTTGCCCGTGGTCAGATCCACCAGGTCCATTACGACCGTTGTCGTACCCAGATCGATTGCAATTCCGTACAGGTGACCGCGATACCGGTCGACGGTGACGCCGTCATAACAGACAACGTCCCCCCGGCGCGTGACCAGGGGGTCCGGATCCAGCGGTCTTTCCAGGGAATGTGAGAGAATCCTGGGCTTGCGCCTCAACGGCGAGAACTCGATATCGGCGCCGTCATCTTCAACCACCGCCTGGCACGCCAGACGGTAATTGCCCCGCAGGAACGACTCCTCGTCGTTGCGCGGCCGCAGTGCGCTCATCCCCCGCCCGATTTCAACCACGCACTCGTGACAGTGTCCGGTGCGGCCGCACGAAGTGGGCACCTGCACCGCAAGTTCATCCGCATAGTCGAATATCGTCTTCCCGGCTGCCAGCGTCTTCCGATTGCCATCGTAAGATATGGTGCCCATGCGTTCTATTCGTCGCTCCCGACGAACGCGCCCAGTTCCGTCTCCGTTTCCCACGCGCCGCGGTAGTCGAGTTTGTCGTCCCCGCCACACATCAGCAGCGCGCCGCCCGGGCGGGGCCTGCGCTGGTTTCTGCAGCCGAACCGGGCCGTACATTCGTTGAATCGGTTCTTGTACGGACACCGTACGGTTGAGAGTTCATCGGCATGGGCGATCATGCCGGCGAACAATTCCGTAATTTTGTCCAGCCGCTTCTGATATTCCTCTTTGTCGATCTTGTCCACGGTCAGGCTCACGCATTCAGGTTGGTCTCTTCCTTCATTTCCTCGAGCAGGTCCTTGGCCAGGGCCACGCACGCCATCGCGTCCTTTCCGTACCCGTCGGCGCCCATGTCATCGGCGAATTCCTGCGTGACGGGCGCGCCACCCACCATGATCTTGACGTCTTCGCGCAAATCCGCATCGATGAATGCCTCGATCGTCTTGCCCATATTGGGCATGGTTGTGGTCAGCAGCGCCGACATCCCCAGCAGCGGAGCGCCGTGCTCCTCCACGGCATCCATGAATTCGTCCTCAGACGTGTCCACCCCCAGGTCGTGAACGACAAAACCCGCGCCGCGAAGCATCATGATGCAGAGGTTCTTTCCAATGTCGTGCAGGTCGCCTTTTACAGTTCCCATGATGACCGTTCCGATCGGCTCGATGCCCGACGCGGAGAGAATGGGTTCGATATACGCCATACCGGCTTTCATCGCACGCGCGCACGCCAGCACTTCCGGAACGAAGATGAAGTTCTCCCTGAACTTGATCCCCACAATGCCCATACCCGCGATCAACCCGTCGTCCATCACCTCCAGCGCGCCGGTTCCGGCATCCAGCGCGGCTTTGGTCAACGCGTCCACTTCGTGATGGTCGCCGTCGATCAGTGCGGCGGCAATCGTCTGCATTTCGGGTGTGATTCCGGCGAACGTGGCGATCGCCCGCTCCCGTTCGTCTTCCCGCTCGAGGAACTCCTCGATCTCGTCACGGATGAATTCGTTGCCAATATCGGTAATTTCCGCCATTTCTCACCTGCCCCCTTATCAGTCCGTTGATAAAGTCGTTCTGCATGCCTGCCAGTGAAGTCCTGGCAGGCAGGTAGCCCGGATGGACTTTTTCAACGGACTGTTATCCCGCCGGCGTCTCCCGGTGCCAGTCCCGGACCGCACCGTGAATCTCCTTCAGGTTTTCGATTGACGTCTGCAATGGAATGGCGCACTCCGGACCCACGAGATGCACGCCTGCGTCCAGGTTCCTGAAGACCTCTTCACGGACTGCCTCCGGCCCCTTTGAAAACAGCGTTTCCGGATTGTTGATGTTGCCCACCAGCGAGATCCGTTCTTTCACCGCCGCCATGGACTCGCCCGGCTCGTTCTTCGAGTCGTAGTGGAATGCGGACATCCCCGTCTGCGCGATGTATTCCATGCGATCGACGGTCCGCCCGCAGATGTGCAGAATCAGCGGAATCGGGATCCGCTCCACGAACTCGATATGCAGGTCACGCAGATACCGCTTGTAGTATTCCCCGCTCACCAGGTCGCCCGTCGCGTGATCGGGCAGCGTGAGCGCGTCCGCGCCCGCCTCGATCTGCGCCACCCCGAAGTCCACCGTCACTTCCTTCATCCTGTCCAGGCATGCCTTTGTCTTGTCCGGGTCGTCCAGAGACATGAGCAGAAAGGGCTCCACGCCGAAGCAGTGGTATCCCAGCGACCATGGGCCCATAGTCTTGCCGATGACGGCCACGTCATCTCCGTACTCTTTTTTCAGAATCCGGATCGCGTCCAGCACGCACTTCGTATCCTGGTGCGTGAGCAGGTCCCGTGGAATCTGAATGTCGTCCTCGTCTTCCCAGATGGGCTCGCGCATCCTCACGGTGGGCCAGTTGTCTTTCTGCTCCCACTGGATCTTGCAGCCCAATGCGGACGACTCCTGGATTATCGTGAATACCGGCATGATGGAATCGAACCCCAACTCCGTATACCCCGTGGCGGCAAGGCGGGCCATCAGTTCCGGGTCGCGGTTCGCCTGCGGAAAGGGCGCATCCACCAGATCCATCAGTTCCACCGTCGCCACCGACGTAGGATTGCACACGGGCGTCCGGTCCACCGGCTCCCTGTTCAGCGCCGCCAGAACACGCTCGCGCCCGGTCATCGGACCCACTGTTTGAGTTTCCATCATACCAATACTCCTGTCTGACAGTCCGTTGAGAAAGTCGCTCTGCAGGCGAGGCTTGGTGTTCCGTCCCGGAAATATGTCACCATTCGGCAATCTATTTCCGGGGCGGAACACTTGCCATTGTGGCCGAAGACAAGGCGCGCGACCGAGTCCCATCCTGCGATTCGGCGAGGGAGCGCAACGCAGGTTTTCGACCGCAAGGGCCGGCCGTAGCCCGGATGGACTTTTTCAACGGGCTGCTTGAGTCCGTTTAGACGGCGCGCCGCCGCTACCGCTGCTGGCTTGGGGCAGCCAGAACGCCTCGGGCGCCCGACGTCTCCTGTTCGCGAACCGCCGCCCGTACGTTCGGAGCCCGAACCAGAAGCAGTCCTACGACAGCGTCGTGGTGGCGCCCGCACGAAAATACGACCGTATCCGGGCTTCCGGACTGCATTTCTCCGAGCTTGGCCAGCCCGCCCGCAATTGCCGAAATCCTCCGCACGCCGTCCTTTCCCTCCCCTTCGGCCTCGACGCGGTACTCGCCGCTGTCCGCACGGGAGACCGTGACGTTCAATCCGGACTTCCTGTCGACAATCGTCAGTGGACGTGCTTTCAGTTCGCCGCCGGAAGCCAGCTTGCTCGCCTCGAGAAAGACTCGCCGGCAGGCCGGTACGTGGGCCTCTCCGCACGGAAATCGCAGCAGCCCGTCGGGTGTCTGCGCCATTCCGCCCAGCACCGCCATCGCATTGGTAACGAATGCGATCCGCTGTTCGGCCCCTGCTCTGCCGCTGTAGGTATGCACGCGATACACGGAAGCCCCATCGTGTTCCTGCCGGTAGAGACCGATCGTGATATCATGAAAATGCGGATCCATGGGCACCAGTTCGATGCGTATACCGATATCCACGGTTCGACCCATCGTGCCATCCTCCGGCGAATTTTCCCTTGACAGCGGGGAATCCCGTCCGTTCTTTGCCTGTTATGATGATGGTCAGACCAATTTCAAACATAAGATTAACCCAAAAGGGAATCATTGTAAAGCGAAATCTTTCAGGCGAAACGAACGGTTGACGCCGCGCATCCGGAAGAAAGGTCTACGACATCGTGACTCGAAAACCGAAGACCCCAGCCATTGAGCAGATGACACCGGTCAGGCGCACGTCGCTCAGCGACGAAATCGTCGGGCAGATTATCGACCTGATCTCCCGGGACGTGCTGAAACCGGGCGATCGGCTGCCGCCGGAACGAAGCCTGTGCAAACAGTTCGACGTCGGCCGGACCTCCCTCAGGGAAGCCCTCCGCACGCTTGCCGTAATGGGCATCCTGGAACCCCGGGTCGGCGAGGGTACGTTCGTCAGCGACAACACCGGCCGATACCTGGAGAAATCCCTGAGTTGGGGTCTGCTGCTGGATCCGAAGGAAGTCACGGATCTGGTGGAAACGCGGCTTATGCTGGAATCCCGGAATGCATTCCTGGCCGCGGACCGCGCCACGGAAGCCGACATCCGGGAGCTCGACCGGACAATCCAGGGAATCGAAGCATCGCTGGATGAGTCCGGCGAATTCCTGGAATTCGACGTTCAGTTCCATCTGGCTATAGCCCGGGCGACCCAGAATTCGATCCTTCGCAACCTGCTTGTGATGATTCGCAACTACCTTCAGGAATGGATCCGGGCCAGCCTGGAGGAACCCGCAACACATACCGCGGAGGTACGTGCCCGGATGTCGTTGGAAGAGCACGGGAAAATCCTGCGCGCCATCCGGAAACGCGATGCGGAAGCCGCACGGCTGGCCATGGAGGAGCACATCCTGTCCAGCAGCGAAGACCTTCGCGCGCGGATCGACGGTGACTCCGAAAACCGATCGGGGTAAGACGCTTACCGTTGGGCACGAACACGGTGTCCCGACCTGGAAACAGGTCATCATTCGGCAACCTGTTTTCAGGACAGAACACTCGCCACGGTCTTCGAGAACCCGTCATCCTCCAGCGGCTCGCAGGTCCGCACCCCCGCCCCGGCGGCTGCGTCCCTGGTCAGGCTGTCCGCGTTTCCCATCAGCACGCCGGTTCCCGCCGCCGTGAGCATCGGAAGGTCGTTGTCCCCGTCTCCAATCGCAAGCGACTGGGAAAGGGAAACGCCGCACGCATCGCAGATTTCCCGCAATGCCACCGCCTTGTTCACCTCCGGATGCATGATCTCGATCCGGTCGTCACCCGTGCGGGCGAGATAGAACCGCCGCCCGAACGCCGCACGCATCCTCTCGAACAAATCTTCCCGTCGCCCGGGACCGGGCAGCAGGATCATCTTCGGCGGGGGAACCAGATCCCGCGCCATGGACAACAGATCCGGCTCCAGCACGATATTCACGCCGGTCATCCGCACGAGATTTCGGATCCACCCGGTCTCTCTGTCCGTTAGATAGGCTTCGTTCAGGCCGGACGCTTCGGCCTCGCACCGGCAGTGGATGAAGTTCACCCCACTATCGCCGATAAAATCGACAAGATCGGGAAATCCATCCGCCGGCAATCTTTGTTCGTGCAACAAAGTCCGCTCGTTATCCGCGCCGGCTCCCAGCACCATCGCGCCATTATAGCTTCCAACATTCAATACCGGCCGGAGATCCCGGGGAAACGGCGCCAGGTTCTTCCCCACGTTTCGACCGCTGATCGACGCCATCGCGACTCCGGCTCGCGCAAGCCGCCGAAGCGCCTCGACGGACGCGTTTGACATCCGGCCCCTGTCGTCCAGCAGGGTACCATCCAGATCGAACGCCACGAGCCGCACGTCACCCATCCTTGACACCCTTCAATGACACATTGAGACTCTCTTTCAAAATTCCGTCACCACCCTGGCGGGCCTGCCGGTTTCAATCGACTCCGCGACCGCGAAACACGCCGCCATCGTCCGGGCGCCGTCCTTTACGTCGATCATCGGCGTTTCCCCCGTATCCAGGCAGTGAAGGAAATGCGACAGTTCCTCGGCGCAGGCGTGCACCTCGCCGAGTACCGGAAACGGGATCTCCGCGAATTCCTCGATGTCTCCAAACTCCCTTAAATAGAGCCGGTTCTCCTCTACCGTACCCTCCGTGCCATAGAGATTGAACGTCATCGAATAGGGCCGCGGCGCGCCCACGGACACCAGGCACTTTCCCACCGCGCCGTTCCTGAACTTCAGCGAGGCGATCACCGTATCGTCCCAGTCCACGTCGTGAAGAACCTTCGTAACGCCATAGGCCGACACTTCCTCCATTTCCCCCACGATCCAGCGCATCAGGTCCAGCGGGTGACACGCCCCGCCTGTCACCGCGAACTGACCCTCGTCCGGATGCCGCCACCACTGGTGACCGGGACCGGTGAGAAACGGCCCCAGCGAATGGACGTAGTCCGACTCGCAAAAACAGGCTTCGCCGAGTTTGCCCGAGTCGAACAGGTCCTTGACGGCCCGGTGCAACTGCCTGAAACGCGCGCCGTGGCCCACCATCAGCTGCCGGCCCGAGCCTTCGACCGAGGCAACCATGCGCCGGCAGTCCTGCAGCGTGGTCGCCATCGGCTTTTCGCAGAACACGTCCTTTCCTGCCTCCAGCGCGGCAACGGCCTCGTCGGCGTGCAGCCGGTTGGGCGTGCAGAGATAGACCACGTCCACCGCCTCGTCCGCAACGATCTCTCCGTAGTCCGCGGTCACGCGTTCGGCGCCGTACTCTGCCTTCAACTCCCCCAATCGATCCTCGCTGCGCGCGGACCCGCAGATCGTGCGCAGCCTCGCCCGCGGATGCGCCGCAATCGCCCGGATATGCTCC
The DNA here is from genome assembly GCA_965116875.1 of Candidatus Latescibacterota bacterium. GTDB lineage: Bacteria > Latescibacterota > UBA2968 > UBA2968 > JAAXHE01. The sequence continues at coordinate 3,138,339 of OZ220733.1, read as the reverse complement.
AGGCCGATATACCCTGTACCGACCACCGCAATTCGATATTCAGCTGCCACGACAACGGTCCTTTCGGATCATGCGTTCAGTCCACCAGGGGAAGGTGCACCACGCTTCCCCGTTCCACGGATCGGAAGACCGCCTCGGTAAACGCCATGTACTTCAGGCCGGCTTCGAAGGTGGTATCTCCGGGAGGTCCGCCCTGGATCGCGCTCACGAAATCCTGCTCCACGGTCCACTCTCGCGCCTCGTCGTCCGGAATGGGCATTTCGGACAGCCCGCCGTCTCCGGCCGTCCCGCCCAGAATGGTATCGCTGTCCAGCTTGTAGATCAGGGTTCCCTCGCTACCGTAGAGCTCCACCTGCGGGTCGGTGCCGAAGCGCGCCACGGAGGAAAACAGAAACGCGGCCTGCGCGCCGTTCTCCATCTGTCCCGTGATATGCACCGAATCGGGGCGCTCCACGGGTCCCTTCCCATGGCCGTCCGACAACGGCCGCGTCCTGGTGAACGTCTCCGCGTGTGCGGATATCGTCTTCATCTGGCCGGCCCAGCGTTGCACGATTTCCACCAGGATGCCCATGTTCAGCGCGTTCAAACCGGAATACCGGTCGATCTGCCGCCAGTGCAGCGGCTGATCCGGATCGCAGTTGTCCCCGCTGAACGAACGGGTATAGACATGGTAGATATCTCCCAGGTATCCCTCGCGGATGAGCCGCTGGATGAACCAGTCGCCCTTCATTGCCATCGGCGACGGGCAGATCTGCGTGACCATCCCCGTCTCCCGCGCCCTGGCGTACATCGCCTTTGCCTCGCGCAGGTTCATCGCCATTCGCGCCTGCACGAATACGTGCTTTCCGGCGTCCAGCGAGGCCAGCACGTATTCGCAGTGGCGGTACGGCCATGTGCCGATCATCACGGCGTCCACGTCCTCGCTTGAAATCAACGCGTGCGGATCCGTCATCAGTCTGGGCGACAGGCCGAATTCACGCGCGATCGCGCCCGCGCTCGCCTCGCTCCGGTTGCAGATGGCAACCACCTCCGCATCCCCGATCTTCGCCAGCCCGGGGAAGTGACGGCTCCGAAAAATGCCTCCGGCGCCGATGATTCCAATTCGAATCTTGTCCGACATCGTTCCTCCTTGAAAGCTGTCTCAATACCCCCATCGTGTCACGGGTCTACGCTCGGTACAGCCTCTCCAGCAATTCAACGGCCGCTTCCACGATCTTCTCGCCGGATCCCGGCATGTACAGGGCCGCTTCGGGTTCGTAGCCGCCTTCCCGGTATGCCTGCTCATCCGGCAGATATCCCACACTGTCGTTCGCCAGCGCCAGCACCATCGTCTGCCCGAACGGAGACCGTTCCTTGATTTCCAGCCCGAGTCTGACCAGCAGTTCTCCCGGAACGCCTACCAGGCCCAGGTCGCCAATCCGCAACGCCTGCACCCAGGTGCGCGCTTCCTCGGGAACTTCCTCCATCCGGCGCAGAATGCGACGGGCGAACGCCCGGTCCGCCATTGTCCCTCGTCCTTGTTCATCGATTTCCCGCGCCCGGTCGACGTCGGTCTGTGAAGCGCCGGCCTTGCGCTGCAGCGCCACTTCGACCACTTCAGCATCCACGGGCAGGTCGCTGGAAAAGTCCATCCCGTTCCACGCCCAGAGGGCCTGGGCCGCCACCAACCCGGCGACCCGCTCAGAGTGCTGGTGCCTGTCGTTCGCGTATCGGCTTCCTCCAATCACGTCGTGGTTGTTGATGTCGCCCGACGCGCCGTTCGAAAGTGCAGCCGTAAACCGGACGCCTCGCATTCTCTGGATGAGACCGGAAAAATAGCCGAAATAGTCCGCGGAAATCTCCCGCTCGTGGTCGCCGCCGCCCACGTAGTGCAATGCGTAGTTGCACAACAGTCCCGCGGGCGCGCCATCCGGCTTCTGAATGCAGAGCAGGCCCACGTCAGGATCGACGGGCCCGGCGGCCCTCACCACGTCGGAATTGCCGATGCCGGGGTTGGTCCGCACCGTCCCGTCCGCCATATGAAAACGCCGGTTGAATACCGGCCGGCCTTCTTTCGCGCATCCCCAGCCCGCCGCCGCCGCTTCGCGGCCGTCCCAGGCCAGGCGCACGGAATCCGCGATCCGTTCCACGAGGAATGCCGTATAGGCGTCATCTCCCGTCTGCGCGCCTGAGTGGGTATGGGTGCAGCAGATCAGCACCCGTTCAGGCGCCAGTTCCGTGGTCTCGGCGATACGCGCCTTTGCACGGTCCAGGTACGTACGCGACACCCCGACGAGATCGCAGACGGCAATCGCGATTCCCTTACCGTCTTGCTCCAGTACGAAGCTGCGGACGTTCAGCGGATCGTGGACGCCCTCCGCCCTGCGTTCGTGAAACAGCCCTGGAATCAGCGTGCCCAGCGGCGGTGTGATGTCCAGCGTGATCGCGCCTCCGTTCAACATGCCATCTCCTCGTGATCGAATAAACCAATTTCGGTACTTCGGCTCAACTCATCAGCCGCCGCAGCCACGCCTTCCCGCGGCCTTCCCGCTGTTTGACGAGCATCACCGACGTCTTGGCGTAGCGTCCCACGCGGTCCGGCACCTCCCCGAACAGAAGCTGCTGGAACAGGCCCGTATTGGCCGCGCCCATCACGATCAGATCGAAATCTGCGCCTGCCCTGGCAATGCCCGCCGGCACGGACCGGGAACGGATCGCGCGGCATTCCACCTCACCGAGGTCTGCGTTCCGCAGCGTCTGCCGCATCCACCGCATGGCTTCCTTTTCCCGCTCCTCGTCCGCATCTTCCGGTATCACGTAGCAGGCCGTCACACGAGAGCCGTAGGCCGCCACAATCGGCTCGAGCAACGCAACGGCGAACCGCGTATGGGGTCCCCCGGCCGTGGGGAGCAGGATGCGATCGAACCTGGCACGTTCCTGCAGCTTGACCACCATCACGTCCGCAGTTGCCCGGTTCACCACCCTGTCCAGCACCTCGCCGAAAATCCGTTCGCGCGTGGTCGTAAAACCCTTCCATCCGATCACAAGCAGGTCCGCGTGCTCATCCGAGACCGCCGAGAGAATACCTTCGTCCACGCGGTGGGCCACACGGATGTCCGATACCGTGCGCAGATTCTGTTTCTGCGCGTGGGCCTGGGCCGTACGCAGGAGGGGCATCCGGTGGTTGATGTACTTCATGCCTTCCTGGATGGGCAGCTGAATCGGCACCTCGACGGTGGTATTGACAATCAGGTCGCCGTTCCTCGCTTTCACGATGGGTATCGAGATATCCAGCAGCGACTCGATCGTACCCGGATTGGCCACGGGTACCAGGACCCCGTACGGCGCGCGGGAGGTCTCAAGGGGAAGGGCGTCCAGCACGTGGGGCTCGGCCTCACCCGATTCCTTCCGGAAGTGGATGGTATACGCGAAAAACCCCGCCACGATCCATCCCAGGGCGACGTACCAGGCCATTGGATCGAAACGAAACTGGTAGATCGCCAGGAGCATATTCGACGCCGCGCCAAGCAGCGGGAGCCAGGGGAACAGCGGCACTCTGTACCTGCGCTCGATTTCCGGCGCCCGGCGCCGCAGGACAAGCAGCGACAGGTTCACGAGCGTAAACGTAAGCAGGAACATCAGGCTGGCCGCCGAGCCGACCACGTGGATGGGAAGAAGCAACGCGATGCCCGTCAGGATCGCACCCGTAACGAGAATCGCGACGTGCGGGGTCCGCCTCTGGGAGTGAATCAGGGCCATTCCCGGCGGCAGCCACCGGTCCCTGCCCATGGAAAAGGCCACGCGGCTGGAAGCCAGCACGGTGGCGTTCAGCGCGGACATGGTGGACAGAAGCCCGCCGAAAACGATGGTTGCCACACCGAACGCAGGCATGAAACTGTCTGCCGCCTTCACAATCGCAGTCTCCTGATATTGACCCAGGAACTCCCACGACGTGGTGGCCTCCGGCTGGACCGCGCCCAGAGAGACAAAGACGATCAGAAGATAGACAACCACGGTCACGCCCAGGGAAATGAACGTGGCCTTTGGAATATTGATCTCGGGTTGTTTGATTTCTTCGGCGACCGTTGCAATCAGATCGTACCCTTCGAAGGCGATGAACGTCAACCCCATGGCCACCAGAACGCCCCCGAGACCCTTCGGAAAGAACGGGGAGAAGCTCTTCGCCGCCTGTGCGGGCGCCGCGAAGATGTGCATCAGCCCGAACCAGACGAAAACCAGGAGCACGACAATCTTGGAGATGGTGATCACGTTCTCCGCCTTGCCCGTGACCTCCGTGCCGCGGACGTTCAGCCATACGAAGACGCAGCTGACGATCACCGTCACCAGCGCAACCGAAGGCTGAATGCCGGTCGTCGCCTGAATGGTACGGCTGACGTCAGGCAGATATTTGTGGAAGAATTCCCAGAAGTAGCCCGCAAAGCCGAGCGCGTAGAGACTGCATGCCACCGTATAGGCGAACCAGAGCATCCATCCCGACAGGAACCCAACCGGACCGGGAAACGCCTTCTTGACGAACGAATAGCCGCCGCCGGCCTCGGGAATCGCCGAGGCGAGTTCGGCGTAACAGAACGCCGTGATCAGGGTGACCAGGCCGTTCAGCGCAAATGCCAGGATCGACGCGGGGCCTGCCTCGCCGGCCGCGATCCCGGTCAGCACGAAGATCCCCGCGCCGATCATCGCGCCGATGCCGATCATCGAAGCGTCGAAGCAGCCCAGACTCCGGGCGAAGGTGACCCTGTTGGATTCCGGCGGAAGGGAGGATGCTGCCACGCAGGCCTCGGTCTGAAAAGAAAAAAGGCCAGGGGCGCAAGACCCGCACCCCTGGCGTTTTGTGCCCGCGACGGCTTACGACGCGGGATTGGAGATATCTTCGTAGCCCGTCAGCCGATAGTCGAACTCCAGGTAATCCAGAAGACGGCAGAGACTTCGAAAGGCCACGCCGAACCCGTCCACACCGCTCACGCCTCCAAACTGCCCGCCGCCCTTCACGTGCGGCTCCAGATCCACGAATACGCCCGGCACGCCCAGCGGCGACAGACGCCCCTGAATCTCAGGCACCAGCGTCCGGAAATCCCGCAGAACCTGCTCGTGACCCGAATCGCCCCGGTCCACGGGGATGAACCGGGTCAATCCCCGGTCCCCGGCCGCATCCAGCATGGGCTGGTTCGACGGATTGTTGAACCCCTTGATGTGTATCCATCCCACGCCGGGTTTCATCTTGACGTAGTGCTCATACGCGCTGTCCGGGCTGTGGCCGCTGGACTCCATGTTACCCACGTCCGGAATGATGCACACATGGGGACTGTTGATTTTTTCATACAAAGCGATCAATGTGTCCCCGTCCCCGCCAATCAGATCGGCCTCCACCTCCATGCCGTAAACCACCCCTGCCGAAGCGCACGTTTCGACGATTGCTCCCAGCTGATCCGCCGCCCGGTCCAGGTACGGCCATGGGTCCTGCCCGTGTGGATGGTAATAACTGAACCCGCGGATCAGTCTGGTGTTGAAGGCGTGCGCCAGATCGATCGCCCGCTGAACGTCGTTCTTCAGATAGGACTCGAACGGGACGTACCGGTTCTGCGTGCCGTCGTCCTCGTCCACGAGCTTGACTTTGCCGAGCGGAGATCCCACGCTCGACACGCCGATCTGAAACGCGCCGTGCAGGTCCTGAAGCCGTTGTACTTCCTCGTCCGAAAGTTCCATGACGTTCTTCACGCCGTTGCCAAGATCGATGAACCTGATCGTGTAATACGAAAGCCCGAGGGCTGACATCATGGTCAGCTGCTCTTCCGCCCGCTTGTTCACGGGACCCTCATCGGCGAATCCGGAAAGAATCACTTCGGGTCTTGCCATAATGAAACACCTCGATGCGAATGTGAAACGAAGGGTTAACGATGCGAGTCTGAGGTCGCTGGCTCACCCCCCGACACCTCAGAAGCAGGTAGGCGTGAGACGGTAGAGGGGAGAGATTACCTGCCTTATGAAGTTACTTCTCCCGCCGGAGGCAAAAAGGAATAACTATTCGGGCAAGGGATTCTTCTCCCGTCTTCCCTCTACCCTCTACCCGCACTCAGGCTCTTTGTGGCCATTCTACCGCTGTAATTTTCGAATTGAGTTTGAACTTCCATCTTCCGACCTGAGTGCCCTGGCCCGACGTCTCACGTAATCAGTTCCGGCGGGAGGTGGGCCACGCGGTTCAGGTACCGGATCTGCACCCATCCTTTGCCGTTGAAATCCAGCCGGCTGACGGCGGTATTGGGGCTTTCGAAATAGACGCCGTCCGGCATACCCGCGAACACGGCGTGGAGCAGGTCGTTGGCAAATCCCCCGTGGCACACCAGCGCTATCCGCTCCTCGGTACCGGCAAACCGATCGTGGATCACGGATGCCACCCGCCTCGCACGTGCGCGCCATACCTCCTTTATCTCCGGCGGCCGGTTCCACCAACCCTCGTCCGTGATCGCTTCGGGCACCACGAATTCCGGGAACCGCGAGTTGATTTCGCTGGCTGTGAGACCGGAATACCCCACCTCTCCCCTGCCGTCCCCCTCATCCAGCCAGATTCCGCCCTCCTCGTGAATATCAATCCAGATCTCGGGCCGGATGCCCATCGCCTTTCCTGCCGGCGCCGCAGTCTGCATTGCGCGCAGCATCGGGCTCGAAAAAATCCTGTCGAACAAAAAACCGGCACAATTCTGCTGCATCCCCGCGGGGTGAATCCCGTCAGCCCCTCCCCCGTCCGCGGCCAGGTAGCCCGCAAGTCGATCTGCCTGCGCTTCTCCGATTTCGGTCAACGGCGGATCACACACCCGGCGGCCGCCTTCTGCCATCGCGTTGTTTGCCGATTGCCCATGGCGGATGACGTAGAGTTCCATTCGTTCCCTTCCAGGCGAAAAAAACCCGGCAAAGGCGCCGGAGACGGGATCCCTGTATGTAAGAAGCTGTCTTAGAATTACCGGTGAGTTCCCGAACGCGAGCGAAAAAGTGGCGGTCAAGGCGGGAAAATACCACATCCGGAATAGGCAATCAAGGCATTTCTGGCCTATCCGGACACGGGATCGAATGTAGCCACGTTCCTCAGTCCCGCAACGCTTTCCCGGGCTTCGAATTCCACGGTCAACGTCACGCGCCGTACCGCGCCGGGTTCCATATTTCCCTCAAGTCGCTTCGAACCCTCTCCCACCGTTTCATTCCGATCGTCAACGAGCCGCCAGGTCAGCACAAACGGTTCGTTGATCGGTACATCTCCAACGTGGACCACGTCCGCCTCGATCCGCACCGCGACAATCCGGGGCGGATCACCCCGATCGTACACCGGTTGCGCGGACAGGTTCGTGATGGACAGCAGATCCGACAGTTCTTCGGCCTGCAAACCCTTTGGATCTCTCCCACACCCCGCCACTATGACAAGGACAACAAGACATATCGCCATTCGCATACAGAGTCCCTTCACGAGCCCAGCCAGAAGATCGTCAACGCCGTGAATCCAATCGCCCAACAATAGTATGAAAACCGGTCCAGCCGGCCGCCCTGCAACAGGCCGAACAGCCACCGGATCGCAACCACGCCGGAGACGAATGCAGCCACCAGACCGATCAGCAGGGGTCCGATGACGTCCCGGTCGGGCGGTTCGGCGATGAGGCCGCCCGCCTTCAGTACAGTCGCACCGAGGATCACGGGGATCGACAGCAGAAAAGAAAAAGACGCTGCTTCACGGCCGTCCATACCTCGCCACAAACCGGCGCAGATTGTCAGGCCGGACCGCGAAATTCCCGGGAGTATCGCAAACGCCTGCGCGAACCCGATAAGCAGCGCATCGCCAACCCCGATCTCTTTCCGCCTGCGCGAAACGTAGCGGGAGCTCCAGAGTACGGCTCCCGTTGCGACCAGGCAACCGGCCGCCGCGACGGGGCTTCGGAACGCCAGTCCCAGGTAGTCCTCGAAAAGCAGACCAATGGCGCCGGCCGGGATTGTGCCGACCAGCAACAGCAGCACCATGCGCCAGGACGCAGGGTCCCGCCGGACACAGCCGGATGCCAATCCCCGGATCCTGCCTCCCAGCACCGTGAGTACGGCGAGCAGCGTTCCGCAGTGGACGATGACCTCGAACACCAGGTCTCCCGGCAGCACGCCCAGCAACGCCTGGCCCAGAACGAGATGCCCGGAACTGCTCACCGGAAGGAACTCGGACAGTCCCTGCACAATTCCCAGTAGTAACGCTTCATGGAACGCCACCTCAGACGCTCTCCCATCGCTGCAATGGACGACGTTGCGCTGAATAAGTTATAATAAAAATAACGCTTAATCATTCTCGCTGCAACCAAAAACGTCCCTGCGCAGGAGGCGTTCGGGTTTTCGACGGCGCATTGTGTTACTCGCAGTCGGTCGGATGTCTTGCAAGAATGGAAAACCATTTGACAGAATCGGCGAACTTTTATTAAATGTCCATACGGTATAGATATTCCCGTTGTACCCACCTGAAGTAAACGGGCTTGGCTGCGTCGAGGAATCCGTCCAGGGAATTCCGATACGGAAGCCGGGCAGCCCGTAAGCGTTGTGTCCCATTGATTTCCTGCCATTGACGGTTTACTCTGTTACTTTCGACCCGGATCGAGTGAATCTCCCGATGCTACGAATGGCTATAGCGTTCGCCCCCTTACTCGCACTCATGTGGCCTCCGTGTTCGGCCCAGGCTCAGATCGACAGACGCGACATCCATATTGGCTTGCTGCTGGATTTTTCGGCGCCCTCAATCGATACCGGGAGCAGACTTATCGACTTGAAGGAGGAAATACACAAGGTACTGGGAACCGAAAGATCAGTCCACTTCCTCCCCGAGCACATCCACTTTTCCGCTGAGTTACCCGACTATCTTTCGTTGGTCAACGACCCGGCGGTCGATCTGATCATCGCCGTCGGACCCGCAAGCACCGGGATTTTGACCACACACGGCGATTTTCCGAAACCGACGATCGCCGTTGGAATACTGGACGCCGAACTGCAACAGATTCCCCTCGCCGAGCCGGGCGTTTCCGGCGTAGAGAATTTCACCTATGTCCTGAACTCTCATCAGATCCGAAAAGATCTGGAAGCGTTCAGACGCATTCATCCGTTTCGACGTATGGCCGTCATCGCCAGCGGATATTTGAAAGGCAGGCTGGGGCTTGAAAGTTTCTTCAATCATCTGGTATCCGCTTACGGGGCCGAGGTGGAATTGGTCTTCTGGGGTTCGGAAGAGGCCCTGCCCGCGCTGAGCGACACGGTCGATTCGGTCTATCTGGCGATGGTCCTGGATCGAACACCGGAGGAGGTCGCGCAACTGGCGGCGGTCCTTGACGATCGCAAGCTGCCGTCCTTTTCCCTGAGCCGGTCTTTTGTGGACGCGGGCATCATGGCGTGTATCGGCAACGAGAACGGCCAGGATCTGATCATCCGCAATCTTGCCCTGATCGTCGAGGCTGTCGTGCTGGGCGAGGATCTTGCAGCGATGCCGGTAAAGCGCAGTCTCGACGATCAGTGGGTGATCAATGCGGCAACCGTCCGGCGAATCGGTCTCGACCTCCCCTTCGAAACGCTGTTTTCCGCTCGTTTCCTTCACGTCGACGAACCTGCGGCCGATCGACGCTTCAGCTTGAGTGAAGTCGTTGCGGAGGGTTTGAAGACCAACCTCGACCTCCGCATCGAACAACGCGGCGTTGACCTGGCCGGCCAGGACATTCGTCGAGCCAGATCACCTCTCCTGCCCACCGTGGATGCCTCGGCCACGATCTTGCAGATCGATCCCCAGGTTGCCGAACGCGCTCGAGGACAACAGCCGGAGCGGTCGATAGCGGGAACGGGGACTGTACAGCAGGTGTTGTTTTCGGAACCGGCTTTCGCCAATCTCGAAATACAGCGTTACCTGGCCGAGGCCGCCCGGCATCGCGCCGATCTGGTCGCGCTCGACGTGGTGTTGAGTCTTGCCACGGCATACTTCGATATCCTTCTGGCCAGGACAGGGGCGCGCATACAGGACGAGAACCTCGAGGTCTCGCGCCGCAATCTGAAGATTGCCCGCACCAGAAACGCTGTCGGCTATGCCGGGATCGCCGACGTATACCGCTGGGAGAGCGAAGTGGCCCGGACCACGCAGGCCTCAATCGAGGCATTCAACAACGTATACCTGGCCAAAGTACAGCTCAATCGACTGCTCAACCGGCCGGATATCGGCGAGGAGTTCGAGGTGGAGGATGCATTGTTATCTGACGAACCGTTCGGCCGTTTCGACCCGGCAAGCATCGGTCCGCTGATCGACCGGGCAGGCGACGTGGAAATCCTGACCGACTTTCTCGTCGAGGAGGCCCTGAAAAACATGCCTTCGCTCAAACAACTGGCAGCCAATATGAAGGCAGCCGAACGCCAGCAGCGGATGAACCGGAGGATGTACTACCTGCCGACAGTGGCCGTGCGCGGACAGGCGGACTATACTCTCTGGCGCGGCGGCAAGGGAATGCCGCCGGCCTCGTCCGATCCCGCCAAAGGCGCCTGGAACCTGGCCCTCAACTTTACGTACCCCCTTTTTCAGGGTAACCAGCGCAAGATCGACATCGACAGGACCGCGATTCAGCAGCAGCAACTCCGCCTTCAGGAGGAAAGTCTGCGTCAGCAGCTCTCCCAGGCCGTCCGGGTGCGGATGACGAATCTGGTGTCCCGGCGAACGAATATACACTTTGCCGACTTGGCGGCAAGGAGCGCCGCGAAGAACCTGGACCTGGTACAAGAAGCTTATCTTAAGGGCCAATTGGAAATCGCCCAACTGGTGGATGCCCAGCGAGTCGCACTCTCCGCCCGTCAGGCCGCGGCCGCGGCCGTCTATGAATATCTGGTCAGCTATCTGCAATTGGAGAACAGCCTCGGAGCTTATACCATGTTCATGACGTCAGAGGAGCGGGAGGCCTTTGTCGGGCGCTTGAGGGTCTTCTTCTCCAAGAGGAAGAATTCACAATGAAGCGAAGCATCATAACAACACGGACGCTGGGATCTGCGGGGTTTCTACTTGCGGTAACGGGAATGTGGACTGCCTGCAACGGCGAACCGCAGGTTGCCGAAACCATTCGCCCGGTAAAATACGCCGAAGTCCGTCCCGCCAGCGCCGTACAACGCCAGCGTTTTGCCGGAACCGCCAAAGCGGGCATCGAATCCAGGCTCAGCTTCAGAACGGGCGGTCTCATTGAATCGATCGGCGTAAAGGTGGGCGACCGTGTCGAAGCGGGACAGCGCATCGCCATGCTCGACAACCGGGATGCGGTCCTCGCGCATCAGCGGGCCAGGGCGGCGCTGGAAAACGCCCGCGTGCAGCAGGCCAACGCCCAGTCCAAGCTCATACGCGTGCGACAACTCTACCAGGCCGACAATGTCTCGCTCGCCGAGTACGAACAGGCGAAGAACGGTTTTGCCTCGGCCACTTCCAGCTACGAATCGGCCGAGAAGAGTCTGGATTTGCAGGTGCGCCAGCTACGATACAATGAGATATACGCTCCCGTCGCCGGCATCGTCACCGCAGTTAACAACGAGGTCAACGAAGTGATCCAGGCCGGTGCGCCCCTGGTGGAGTTGAGTGCGGGCGAGGATATCGAAATGGTGGTCGGGATCCCTGAGGGCTATATCGCCCAAATCCAGGCGCGACAGCCCGTGCGCGTGCGTTTTTCAGCTCTGCCGGGAGTGGATTTTGCCGCCCGGGTTCGCGAAATAGCCTACGCGCTCGGCGCCGCCAGTACCTATCCGGTCATTGTCAGACTCGAATCCCCTTCGCCCTCCATCCGCCCTGGTATGGCCGGCGAGGTGGAATTTCGCTTCGGCGCCGGGGAGGCGTCGGAGGACCCGTTCGTGGTTCCCGTAAAAGCGGTAGGGGAAGATGCCGAAGGCCGGTTTGTTTTTGTCATAGAAGGGGTCGTCAATGGCGTGGGGACGGTTCGCCGACGGTCAATCCGGATCGGCGAATTGCTGGCGGACGGTTTTGTCGTGGAAGCGGGCCTCGCCGACCGGGAGTTGGTCGCGACAGCGGGTCTCAGATCCCTCTTGAACGGAATGAAGGTGCGCCTTTTGCAGGAGTAGGACGCGCCGGGCCTGAAGGGACTCTTCAATGAACCTCACCCGAATTGCCCTGGAAAACAACCGCGTTACGATCGTGGTTTTGCTCGTCGTTGCCCTGCTGGGTCTGTTCGGGTATCAGACGATGCCACGCGACAGTATGCCTCCCTATACGGTCCGCGTCGCCTCGGTTGTGACCGGTTTTCCAGGTGCAGGTCCCGAGCGGGTCGAAGCCCTGATCACCAGCAGGATCGAGGAAGTCGCGCAAGAATTGCCTGAATTGAAGACCGTCACGAGTGAATCGCGGACCGGACTGTCCATAGTCTCGGTTGAACTCAAACAGGAGGTACATCCGGAGAGGCTCCAATTCGTATGGGACCGGTTGCGTCGCAAGATTGAGACGATCCGATCGGATCTGCCTGAAGGTATCCATGACCCCCGGGTCAATGACGATGGGGTGGGGGTGGTGTACGGCATTGTGCTCGGCCTGACGGGAGATGGATTCGCCTTTGCCGAACTGGAGTCCTATGCCGAAGACCTGAGAGACGACCTGATCAAGCTGCCAGACGCGGCAGAGGTCAAAATAAGCGGCATCCAGGAGGAGCGAATATACCTGCAATTCAACGATGCCCGGCTGGCCGAGTTGGGCCTTTCGGCGCAGAAGATCAAAAACAGCATCGCCAGTACCAACATCGTATTTTCCGGCGGCGAGGTCAGCCTGGAAGATGAACGCCTCGTGCTCGAACCAACCGGCAGTTACGCCGACCTGGACGATCTGGGGAGGACGTTGATCGCGGTGGGCAAGGGCGGGAGCGTGTATCTCGGCGATGTCACCCGCATCGCGCGAGCCTATGAGACGCCGCGCCAGCGCCTGGTCAGAATCAACGGTCAGCCGGGCCTGGCGCTCTCCGTGGCACTCAGCGAAGGGGCCAACATTATCAAGCTGGGTAAAGAGATCGACGAGCTCGTGGCCCTCCATCAAGCACGGTTGCCTTTGGGCATAACCCTATACAGGGTGGCTTCCCAGGACATCGAGGTCGAGAAATCGGTCGCAAACTTCACGAGCAATCTCTTGCAAAGCGTCGCCATTGTGCTGCTGTCGATGCTGCTTTTTCTGGGGCTTCGCACCGGCATGGTCGTGGCCAGTCTCATTCCCATGACCATTATCGCCACCCTTTTCATCATGGGAGTGCTGGATATCGGTCTCAATCAGGTGTCGCTGGCGGCGTTAATCATGGCGCTGGGCATGCTGGTCGACAATGCCATCGTGGTGTCCGAAGCGATCGTGGTCAAGATGGAAAAGGGTACGGATGTGAGGCAAGCCGCCATTGAAACCGCTCGGGAGCTGGCAGTACCGCTTCTGGTCTCTTCGCTGACCACTTCAGCCGCATTCCTGTCCTTCTTTCTCGCGGCGTCCATCATGGGTGAGATGATGGGGCCGCTGTTCAGTGTGATCACCATAGCCCTGCTCTCTTCCTGGCTGTTCTCCCTGACCATGGTCACGCTGTTGGCGGTGTTTTTCATCCGCGTGAAACGGCAGGCCTCCGAGTCAGGGAAAAGCACGTTTATCGACCGGCTGAACAGCCAGTATAAAGCGCTGCTCCTCAGAGCCCTCGGGCGCCCCTATCCGTTTGTGGGGATCATCGCCGGTCTGTTTGTATCGTCGCTATTCGGCTTTGGTCTTCTGCCGTTCATCTTCTTTCCCGACAGCGAGCGCAACCTGTTGACGGTCAATCTGAATTTGCCCCTGGGTACCAGGATCGAGACGACAACCGACCGTGTGGAACGGCTCGAATCGTACATCGCGGATAGTCTCCTGGTGAGCGAGAAGCGCCATCGCGGAATTACGGAATGGGCGACCTTTGTAAGCGAGGGGCCCCCTCCGTACGACCTGGGCTATCAGCCGGGTGAAGCCAACTCCGGGTACGCCCATGTGTTACTCAATACAAGTTCAGGCGAAGACAATCAGTGGATCATCGATCGCCTTAATAGCTTCTGCTTCCACTCCTTTCCCGACGCCGACGTGCAGGTTTCGAGGTTGGCAGGCGGCGGAGGGGGCAGAGACGTGGCAGTGCGGATAGCAGGGCCGGACCCAAACGAACTGTTCGGCCTGGCCGAGCGTATCAAGCAAAGACTCAACGGGATATCCGGTGCGCAGAATATCGGCGACGATTGGGGGCCCAAGATCAAGAAAATCGTCGTAGACATCGACCAGTCCAGGACCGGGAATGCCGGCTTGACCAACCAGGATATCGCCGTTTCGTTGCAGACCGCGCTCACGGGATTCAATACGGGAGCTTTACGAGACGGCGACCAGAGTCTCCCCATCGTCCTGCGCAACGAGAGCAGTCAGAACGTGGATGTGCGCCAACTGGAGAGCATCAACATCTACGCCCAGAGTTCGGGCGAAAACGTGCCGCTCGGACAGGTGGCGCGGATCGTGCCTCAATGGCAACTCGCCAGGATCATACGGCGAGACCTGTACCGCACCCTGACCGTGACGTGCGACGCGAAAAGCGGCTATACGGCGCAGGACGTCACCGACGTACTCATCCCGTGGCTCGATGAAGACAGCGAATCGTGGAAGCCGGGCTATCGCTACGAATTGGGCGGCGAGTCCGAGCAGAGCAGCGAGGCCATGAGCGCGGTCGTCGCCAAACTGCCGCTGTCCGGCTTTATCATTCTGGCGTTGTTGGTTGTTCAGTTCAACTCCTTCCGCAAGACCTTCATCGTGCTGAGCACCATTCCGCTCGGCCTGATTGGCGTCATCGCCGGATTGCTGGCGTTCCGCTCTTTCTTTGGCTTCTTCGCCTTTCTCGGATTGATCTCGCTGGCCGGCATCGTCATCAACAATGCGATCGTACTCCTGGACCGCATCCAGATCGAACTGGATCGATCCGGGGAGGCGTCCGCCGAGGCGATTGTTTCCGCGGCTCAGCAGCGTTTTCGCCCCATCCTGCTGACCACCTGTACGACGGCGTTGGGGCTTATCCCCCTCTATCTGGGCGGCGGGCTGATGTGGGAGCCGATGGCGGTGGCCATTATGGCGGGCCTGCTTTTCGCCACCGTAATCACCCTCGTGTTCGTGCCGGTGTCCTACAAGATTCTCTTTGCAATCAAGAACTGACGAACGACCCGAAATCGGCTCTCCTTAAACGCGCCTGCCCCCCTGTCCTGCCGCCATTTGCCCGAAACACTTGACGGAGTCTCCGGCAACAGCTTGTCGAACACGAGATATTGAGAACTGACGATCGGCCGCCCGGTTACTCTGCGCGTAGTCGAAGCGGGAGCGGTTGTGCCGCATTTCAAATCGGACCGGATGCCTGCCCCTCGGACATTTACACATGCAACAACAGATCCTTCGTCGGCCCGGGGGGCACCCTTCGACAATCCTTCGGCCCTTCGACAAGCTCAGGGACCGGAGGCTCAAGAGACCGGCTCGGCTTCTGCGACTCCCGCTCAAGGGGGGAGTAATTCGACCGTCAAACGGTCTCGCGAGTTCACTCTTGGCTGATTGGCTGCGGCTGAGCATAACGACTTGGGGCCAGGTGGAATACGCGGCTGGATATCAGCCAGCGACGCGGCGCTTGCGAGAAGCCAGGGGTCAAAACATACCAGTTTATGGCTAGATTTGAGTCCGGAAGGTGCGCTGTCCGGACTCTCTTCGTTTGCTTTTTTTTGAACCCATGGCGCATGATCAGTGTCTTTTGGGGAGGACGGGCGTTGGATATCAGCCTCGCTTAACCTCAATCCGAAAAAAACAGCAACGCGGCGACGCGATAAAACCCTCCGAAACGGGGCGTTATCGACGTATAGAAGGACGTTCTTTCCCTTCACGTCCAGCGACTTGGTGTATCCTGGTAATCCGCCGTCTAATCGCCTTAATTTACTAACATATATTCGAATTAACGTCCCCGAAGACTTACGAATCAAGGTTAAATGTCCACGACGCGAGAATAAAAGGTCTTTCTATGCGATCTTTGATAGTTCGCCAGTTGGGGCGTTGCCGTGCAGTATTGAGTTCTCAGTTGTCAGTGGTACTCTGCATTGGATTCGCTCTCACAGCGCAGATTGCCGCCGACGATAACCAGCGTGCCGAAAGGCTCTTTGAGACGGCGATGGAGCAGGTCGGTCGTGTCTCCGCTAAGGAAAGTATAAACGCCTTCGAGCGAGTATTGAAGGCGGACACGGATTTTGCGCCTGCCCACTACGAAATCGCGAAGCTGTATATGTCCCTCGATACGCCGATGGATCGCTATGTTGCGATAAACGCGGTGAATACGGCCATTCGTTTGAATACAGACAATGTCGCCTACCGCGTTTTAAAGGCGGATCTCCTTTGGACGCAGGGATCCTGGCACAATGCCGTAGCGGAGTATAAAAATGTCCTGAAGCTGGATCCCGAAAACTCGAAGGCAGCCTACATGATCGGCCATCATGGCGTCAAGAACTTTCTGAAAAATTACGATATGTCCATGACGAACATAGTATCCGGATTCAGCCGGCGAGAACATACGCGCACCAGACATTCGTGGAGAGATTTCGGCATTGAGGAACTGGATGAAGCCGTCACGTATCTGAAGACCTGCATTGAAGCAGACCCGATGTTCAAGGATGCCTATTTTCAACTCGGGCTTGCATGCCTGGAGACAAACCGGCCGGAGGAACTGATCCAGCTGGCAAACCTGCTGTTGGAACGGGTCCCTGATGACAAGGATGCGTTGCTCTTTTGCGGGCTTGGGTACCAGAAGCTGGGCGAAGAAGCGCTGGCGCATGAATTCTATTCCCGGGCATTGCAGAGAATGGCGCCGGATGAGCGGGCGATGATGGAATCTGTAGACAGCATTGTGCCGGATGGGGACCGTGCAATGCTGCAAGACGTTTACGCCCGCACTGAGGCAGGCGGAGGCGTGGCTCAACGCTGGGAGGATAGCGCGGAGCGGGTCCGGTTCTGGCGGCGACAGGACCCGCTGTTTCTGACTGAATTCAACGAACGTCGCATGGAGCATTACGGCCGGGTAGCCTACGCAAATCTGCGGTTCGGCCGGCCTTCGAAGGGTATCGAGGGTTGGCAGACGGATATGGGAAGAGTCTATATCAGACTGGGAAGATATCTCCACCGGCGGATGCAGCGGCCGGAAACAGGTTCGGTCATTGCAATAGACAGGCCAAGCACGTTCGGCAGATCCCTGCCGGGAGGGAGGATACGCTGGAGGCTGGCGATGCAGAAAGAGACGTGGTTCTACGAGGGATTTCGGGTCGATTTTCAGATATCCGATGGCTTCCACGGCTTCTCTCCGTCTCGTCTGCCTGATCGAACGCGTTACGTCGATCCCTATGGTCCGCGGAAATACAGGGTGCCCCATCAAGTCGCGAGCTTCAGGGACGGGAACAGCCTCCGCGTGGAACTGGCGTATGCGCTTCCCAGGTACAACGTGACCGTATCGGATTCGGACAGGAGCATGGGTCTGGAGAATGGTGTCTTTCTGTTCGATGAGCAGTGGGATGAGGTGTACCGGAAGCGGTCGGACCTCAAGCTGCGGTGGCCCGAGATCACCCCGAGCGGATATCCCGCTGCCGACAGCCTGCGAAGGAGTCATCTGGTATTTCAGATCGCGTTCGGGCTTTCTCCCGGCGCTTACAATCTGGTGGGTGAGGTGCGGGACAGGAAGACGGGATCAATCGGGACATTCCGCGAGGAGCGTGGCTTTGCAGCTGTAGATTCTGCGCTGTCTATGAGCGATTTGTTGCTGGCCGCGCGGATCGAGACTCGAACGGCGTTTCCTGAGGGGCGGTCGGACCTGGACATCCTGGCAAATCCGCTTCGGACCTACCATCGATCCGAAGCCGCGTTCATCTACCTGGAAGTGTATAACCTGGAGCGGAACGAATTCGGGCGCACGGAGTATCAAATTGCCTATCGAATAGGACGGCCGGAGCAGAAGAAGATCGACCCGTACCTGTTCCTGGCGCAGCGGCTGCCCAAGGGCGGGAGGCGATTGCAGATCACGCGCGAAATCAGGGCTGTGGAAACAGGCATGCGCCGGCCGGAGCGGGTGACCGAGGAGGAAAATGAGCCTCAAGAGGAATTGCCGGTCACGGCACCAATGGTAGTCCCGGACTATTTCGACGCACAGAAAAGGGATGAGGTCACGTACCGGGCGAGGTTTGTGTTTCCGAAAGCGGATGAACTTGCCAGCCGGATCAGGAAGAAGGGCCGAAGCAAAGCGGGGGTGGAAACAACGATCACGGCGCGGTACGAGGGGGACCGGGTGGACGACTTCACGTATCTGCAGATCGACCTGACACACGTGCCCGCCGGTGTGCACAGGTTGTCGGTAACGGTCAAAGACTTTCACAACGATGAGGTAGTTTCACGCGATACGTTGTTTCGCGTGATTGAGTGAGAATCCGGGTATTCCGAAGGCAACCCACTCTACCCCGACGCACACGAGGTCATTTCACAATAGCGATTAACGCCAAACAGATGGTAATGGCGAAGTAGCCACGAATTCCTTTCCCGGGAGCGAGGGCATCCTGCCCTCGACGTGAATAGGAGGTTCCTTTGCGCGGTCATTCCTGAAGCGGTTTCGGATGGAAAGGACGCAATTGGCCTTTGATGTGGGTATCGATGGTTCACCGCCAGTTCGAGGGCAGGATGCCCTCGCTCCGGATACTGGTAGATCATGGACTGATGTGGGGCGAATTGGACTCGCTCTGGATAACTGAAGGATCTGGTCTCGACGGATGAAGTGCTGGTGTATTCGCCGTAGCGCGTCAATGCGCTGTGCTGCGGGGGAGGGGTCGCCGTCCGCAAAGCGCTTGCTCTATCGCTTGAAATCGCATAACATGCTGGATCGGAACGGGGTACGGTGGGGAAGAGGCAGTGAACTGAACGCGACCTTCCGGTCCGGACGAGGTTGGTGTTATGGTACCAGTTCTTGAATCCGCGCGTGTGAAACCGTGGCGATCGGCTTTGTTTGCGGCCGTGATCATCACGGCGTTCTGCCCTCTTGAGGATCTCGATGCACAGGTTCGTCAGACCGCGATAACGGCTTCCAGCGGAGGGCAGACCGCCTGGGCGATCGGGCTGGAGACCGGTTCCTCCGCCATTACCGAAATCTGGGTGGAAACCCGGGGAAGCCAGCCTCGCCACCTCGGCACCTTTCCCGGCCCGCCAGGGCGACTGGAGTGGGTTGCGCACGGGGAACGTCTTCGCTTTCAGGAGACCGCCTTAAGGGTCCCCCTGCATACGCTTACCATGCTCCCAAACAGGTCCGTACCGCTGGTCGCACCCGGTGTCTGGGAGATCTCGGTCCAGGACGGATCGATCGCGCGTTCGAAAGTAGACTTCGAGGGGAAACCGGTAACGCCGCCGGTTGTGAAGGCCGGAAACGCGCCGCGCCCGAGTACGGCCTCGAAGGCCGTGCTGTGGGGCGTCGCGACGGTATTCAACGCTTCGGCCCTGGCCTATACCACCGTGCACCGCTGGGAGTTTCGTTCGGCGGTAGGCCGGTATCGTAAAGCCTCCCGGTCGTGGGCGGCGCTGCCTCTGAGATTCAAAAAACATGGACTCTACGAAGAGCCGCTCCTGTCCTACGCGGCGGCGCTGGCCGCAACTGCCAGGGAAGCCGATGCGACCCGAGGCGCCCGCTGGGTCTGCCGTGACCACCTGACTGTAATCGGCGATGCGCTACATGCTTATGAACAAGCACACGAAAACCAGCGCCCGGCCGACCTGGAGACACTCAGGAACTGGATTGATACCCACACCCTTACGCCCGCCGACTCCATCGTCGTAAAAAAGCTGTTCCGCTCAGCGTTGGACCGCGAAAAAGGCCGCCGGTACAGCTACACGCACGGATACCGTCCCGAAGCGGAGGACGGCGAAGCCGTGGTCACCAGCTTCTTCCACGACGGTTACCTGGTTGAAGCCGTCCGCAGCAGCGCGGGATATCGGACCATCGACCGGCGCGTGGGCAAGGCGCAGATCGATTCCCTCCTCAATCTCGGCACTGAACTCACCCCGCTCGAGCCGCTCCGGGCAATCTCCACCCTTGAAATCCTGGCTGGCGTGGCTCAGGACTACGCCCGCGGGCACAGCAGGCTCGGGTTCGCCTATCTGGAGGCGGAGAGGCTGGAGCTCGCCGTCAAGTCATTCGAACGCGCGATCGAATGCGACCACACGCTGGCCGAGGCCTACTTCGGCCTGGGTCTCACCTTCCGCAAGTGGCCCAGGGGAAATTACGACGCCATCCGCTATTTCCAGAAAGCCCTCCAGTACGACCGGGACCACGTGAAAGCCAGGTTCAATATTGCCGATATCCGGTACAAGCTGGACGAACACGACGTACGGCGGGAAGTCAAAAAAGTACTGGCAATCGACCCCCGCTACGCCCCCGCCTATCTGCTGATGGGGAAATGGGTGGAGGAATTCGAGAAGGACTACGAGAAAGCCGCGTTCTTCTATGCGAAGTATATGGGCTTGCGGCCCGGCGACCCGGAAGGGCGGAAGCGGCTGGGATCGATCTACCTGAGAACGAAGGACTACGGCCGGATCCTGGAGGTCCTGGAGGACTACGCCGTACAGAATCCGGACGACGACCAGGTCCTGCCCATCCTCGCCCAGGCCTGCATGAAACTGGGGGCCTACGATAGAGCTGCCGCCTTCTTCAGAGACTTTCTCGAAGGGGCCGATGCCGCCGAGAAGGGTCACTACCACGATATCCGGCTGGTTGCGCCCAAGGAGACGTTGGCGGCCTTCGAACAGACACCGCCGGAAGACCGATGGGACTTTGTGAAGAAGTTCTGGGCAGACCAGGACCCGGACCTGACCACGGCTGCCAACGAGCGCCTCCTGGAGCATTATCGGCGGGTGTCGTTCGCCATGCAGAATTTCTCCGATGGCAGGCAGCCCTGGGACCAGCGCGGCGAAGTCTACATCCGTTTCGGCGAACCCGACCACCGCTCCACCTCCAAAGAGTTGAATTTCCAGCAATCCATGGCGGTTCAGCGCGTCAAGGAACGTCTTTCCAGGACGCTCTACGGGGCTGCGCGCCCGCCGCGCCGCGGAATCGGCCTTCGTGGCGCCAGCTCAACGTTCGTCGGTCCGGTCTACCCCGTGCGCAGCCTGCGCGGCAGGGGCCGGGGGGGATCCTACAGACCGGTCACCGCGACGTACGACGGCTCGATGGTCCCCTGGGAAACGTGGACGTACGTGGACGTGGGCAGGGGCATCGAGATTACCTTCACCGACGAGTTCAGCAACGGAAACTACAGCTATGCGCCTGAACCGCTGGATGCCGGGATTCCCGCCCGCCGGCTGGCCATGTTTACCCGCTACAGCCCCCGCAATATCTACCTCATGGCCGCCGCGGCGCAGCCGAACTACTTCGTGCGGCCGAAAAACACGCTGCCGATGGAATTCTATTTCAACTCGGCTGACTTCAGGAGCGAAAGGGATTTCCGGACGGCGCTGGAAGTCTACGTGGGGATACCGCGGCACCAGGGGCACTATATGATAGATGGCGACCGGACGGAAATAATGGTCGACCGGACCGTGGCGCTGCGGAATCCGGAAACCGGAGCTGTGTACCGGAGCGAGGACAAGGTACAATTCGCGGCCAAGGGGGACGTGACCGCGGAACGGAGCGCGTTCGTGCCGGACCTCGCGCGTATGGACGTGCCCCCCGGGCGTTACAGGATGGAAGTGAAGATAAAGGATAACCTGTCCGTTCAGCACGGGCGGTATCGTCAGGACATTGAAATCGAGTCCTATGACCGGTACAGCCTCCAGGTGAGCGACCTGGAACTGGCCTGGCGGATATCCAACCGCAAGGACGAGGATAAATTCAACAAAGGCACGCTGTGGGTCATTCCGATGCCGACGCGGACCTACCGGGTGGGTCAGAATGTATTCGTCTACTACGAAATCTATAACCTGACGAAGGACGATTTCGGGCAGACGAACTACCAGGTATCCTACACCGTCACGAAGAAGGGCGGCTTCAGCCCCCTGGGTATCATCACCAGCCTGATAAGGTGGAAGAAGGGCAAACGTGAAGAGCTGGAAGTGACGTACGAGATGGTGGGCGAGGATGCCATGGAAGTCGAATACGTGGAACTCGAGCTGGAAAACCGCCCCGCAGGCAAGTACTTCCTGAACGTGACTGTCATCGATATGAATAGCGGTGAAATGTCCCAGAAAACGGCCAGTTTTATCCTCGCGAAGTAGAATTATCCCCACCCATTCTGAGCCCGGCCGCCCGCCAACAGACCGATGATCCCGCAATAACAGATAGGCCCGACCCGGACGCTCCTTCGTGAATCGAGTCGAAAGCGACTCGGGAGGTGTTGTGATGCAGCGGACGAGGAACCTGTACATAGGCGCGTTGTGCATCCTGTCGATGTTGGGAATTTTCGAGTCCGCACGCGGGGCATCCGATGCGGTGAGATCGGCGGATGGCGCGCAACTGGCCTATGTCGTCCAACGCGGCGAAGGGGCGGTTTCGCTGTCCGAGATTTGGCTCGCTTCTGCGAAATACGAGCGTCCCAGGAAGCTGTTGGCCTTTCCGGGCGAACCCGGAACCCTCCATTTCGCGCCTGGCGGGGAGGAGTTGATCTACCTGGAGCGAAGCCTGCGACGGGAAGCCTGGGGGTCGTATTTCTACGGGGGGCTGTCGCTCCCGATTACCAGGAACAGAATCTGGAAGTTGGACCCGGACGGAGGCGCAGAGGAGCCGTGGCCGCTTCCGGGCGACCTTCAATCTCTTGAAATCGCTGTGTCTCCCGATGGCAGGTCATTGGCGATTGTCGGGTACCGTGGAAGCGCCTTTGCCAGGGCGGACCGCGGTCTCTGGATCGCGAATGACCTGGGTGGAGTCAGGCTTCTGTTCGCAGGCGGCGTAGAGGGGCCCGTAGAATGGTCGACGGATGGGAAGACCGTTGGGTGCCGAATGGAAAACGGAGCGGGATCGATCCGCGTCCGCGCAGACACGGAAGAGGCTGTAAAGACAGATATCAAAAAAGAGATATCCACGATCGGGAAACGAGGTCGTGAGTCATTTCACCATTCCCGGACCTCCCCGGCAATGCGCGGGGCCGACGGCGCAGATGCGGCCCTGTCCCTGATCGGCGCCGGCCTCGACCTGTACATACGCGGCAGAAACGCGGTTCATCGAGGGAACGAAGAGAAGGCGGACAAGCTGTTCGAGCAGGCCAGACGCGCATTCAGGAAACTTGACGATGGGGCCCCGAAGTTCGGACTGTCGAGGAAGAGTTGCGCGCGGTATATCGAGGACTGCGGAAATTGGATCGAAGCTGACGCGGGGACGACAGACAGACACAACTGTCAGGAACGTCTGACGGGGATGCTGCGGTTGATCGAGGAATTCAAGCGCGCCGGGGACGGCAGCGAACCCGCGGACCTCCAGGAGTTGCACGAGTGGACGTTGCAAAGAATCGTTGCGGACACGCAGGATGGGAGCGAGCGGGAAGACAGGAAAGCGATCCTCGGCGTGCTGTTCTCCTGCCCGGCCAACCGGGACTACGGATTTCTCAGTGACTATCTTTATAGGCACGAAGGACTGTCCGGATCGCCGGCCCTGGCGTGTTTCTGGCACCGAGGCGAGCGGATCGTCGGCGTCGCCGGTCGCGGCGGAGGTCACACGAGCGTATCAAGCCTGGTCGCAGCACGGGTGGACAGCCTGGCGGCCAGTGGACGCCGCGCCATGGACGCGGATGATCCGGATCGAGCGCGCCTGATCTTCCGGAACGTTGCGCGTCAACGGCCGAGGGGCCCCGGCGCATACGTCAAGCTGGGTCACATTCTGATGAAATTGAGACGATTCGAGGAATCGAAGGACGCGTTTCATCGTGCCCTGAGCCTCGGAAGCAAGGCGCTGGGCCACCATGGCCTTGGGATGCTCTACGCGACGTGGCCGATGCAGCGTCACTTCGCGATTCACCATTTTACCGAGGCGCTGGTCCGGGATCGCGACTTCGTGGACGCGCGGTATCAGATGGCTAGAGTGCGTTTTGCGATGAAACAGCGCGACGCGGAACTGGAAGCAAAAAGAGTCCTGAAGATGGACCCAGGCCACGCCGGCGCCTGCCTGCTGGTTGCGGATTACTATCTGAATCTGTCCTGGGAATTCGAGAAGGCCGTCGTCTGGTATACGAAATATCTCGCGCTTCGCCCGGATGACGCGGACGCGCAGCGCCGGCTGGGCGTTGCGTACCTGAAAGTCAGAGATTATTCCAGGATTATGGACCATCTGCTGGATTTCGTCAGGAAGCACCCCGAAGCCATCGAATTGATGCCCATCGTCGCCATTTCCGCCATCGAACAGGAAAAGCCGGACATGGCGATGGCGTTCTTCGAAGACTACATCTCCAAACTTGCGCCCGAAGTGCGGCGACTGTACGAAGATATTTCCCTTGTCGCTTCCGGTGAGGAACTCCGGGCGTTTGATGACGCCCCGGGCCTGGATCGTGAGGCGTATCTAAAGCGATTCTGGAACGGGAAGGACCCGGATCTCTCCACGCCCGTGAACGAACGCCTGCTGGAACACTACCGAAGGGTCTGGCATGCGCTGACGGACTTTTCGAAGGGAAAACAGCCGTGGGACGCGAGAGGAGACGTCTACGTCCGGTTCGGGGAACCCGATCACCGGTCAAGGTCGGACGACCCCAACTTCAAACAGAGCCTGAAAGTGCAGCGTGTCAAGGAGCGCCTGGCGTATAGCATCTACAAGGGCGACGTCCGCGCGCACACGTTTGTGGGACCCGTCTATCCCGTACGCAGCCTCAAGCAACTCGACGGCGCGTGGTACGAACTCAAAGACATCCAGATCGAAAACGCCGACGCAACGGGCCCTGAGTCCCAGGACGCCGGATTGGACGACCACGAGCATACGGGCGAGAGCTGTACACAGTGTACGGATACGCCGCCGCCGGCGCCGATGGATTCCGTGAAGTTAGGCATCATGTCGCTGGACGAAAGCCTCGGATTCGGCGACTATCACCCGGTCACCTCGGGCGAAGACCGGAGCACTGTACCCTGGGAGACATGGATCTATACGGATGCGGGCGGCGGCATTGAAATCACCTTTACCGACGAGATTGGTTCCGGGGCATACGATTATGCTCCCGTACCGCCAAACCAGGGCGATATCTCAATCGGCCAGACCGCGTCCCTGAGCAGGCACGCACCCCATTCCGTGTACCGGCGGGCAGCGCGTGTCACGCCGGATTTCTATACATCGAGACTCGAGGCGCCGCCGCTCGATTTCCACTATTCCCTGGCCGGCTTCAAGGGCGAGGACGGTCGCAGCCTCCTCGAAATTTACTACGGCGTCCCAATTCTTCCGGCGCACTACCTGCCGGAGGAGGACGTCACACGGCAGGTTCTGACGCACCACGCGGCGCTCATTTCGTCCTCTCGGGACACGGTCTACCGGCAGACGGATGAGATGACCTACGAAGCCGCCGGAAACCAGGCCGGCGAAGGCCTGATGGCGCCGGACGTCCTGAAACTGGATCTGCCGCCCGGCGCCTACCGGCTGGAGGTTAAGTCGCAGGACCGCATGAGAGGACGAATGGGCATCTATCAGCAGCAGGTTGAAGTCGAGTCATATGGAGAAGACCTCCTGCAGATGAGCGACCTGGAACTGGCGTGGCGGGTTGGCGCGGCAAAAGGGACCGGCAAGTTTGCCAAGGGAGATCTGACCGTCGTCCCAATGCCATCGCGGACGTACAGGAAGGGCCAGAGCGTGTTCGTCTACTACGAAATCTACAATCTGGACAAGGACGCGTTCGGTCAGACAAACTACAACGTGTCCTATACCATCAAGTCCGGAGACACCCCCGGCCGGAAGGGGAACATCTCGCGCCTGTTCCGCTGGGGAACCGGCCGACGCGAGGAACTGGCCGTCACGTACGAACAGACGGGCGCGTCAAAACAGGAAGAAGAATACGTCGAACTCGCGCTGGATGAACAGGTTCCGGGACGATACACGTTGAAGGTATCGATCGAAGACCGGAACAGCGGTGAAACGGCCGCGAAAGACGTGGTGTTCGTGATCGGTCCATAGCTCGGTCGGCGGGACCTACCCCCTTCCTGAAGGAAGAAGGAAAAAGGAAGAAGGGAAAAGTAGCGGTAACTTTGACGTCTGTCACTTCTGCAATCGGACTCTCGCAAGAGTCGAACGGAAGCGGATTGCTGAGGAGAGCGGAAAACCGGTGGTGTTTCCTTGTAAATCAGAGTGTCTATCAATAACCGGCACGCGAAGCCTGTTTTTGCTCCCTCTCTCCTGGTAGGAGAGAGGGCCGGGGAGAGAGGTCTGCGGGGCTGGGGGCGAGGTTACGACGCCGAGGAAGGATACCTGATGACCGTTAGGATGATTTCCGTGCTGTTGATTGTGGCGAGCATGATGGGCTGTGGTTCACCTGTGCCGACTTCCCCGGAGGCGACGAGCGATCTGTTGGGTTTCGAGGTTGCCGGTCAGATGACGGAGCGACGGTTCTGGCACGCGTCGGTGCTGCTGCAGGACGGAACCGTCCTGATCACCGGAGGCGCCGCGACTCAAAATCCGGGTCAGGTGTCATCCTCACTCTTTCGCACCAGTTCGGAAGTATTCGATCCGGAAACGGGGACCTCGAGCAGACGGGGCGATCTGTCGCTGCCGCGAACACTCGACATGGGAATCTTAATGCCGGACGGCCGGGTGCTTCTGGCGGGCGCAGATCAGGCGCCGTTGGAATTTTTCGATCCGCGGACCGGGCGGTTCACGCCTGAGCCCTATCAGCAGGCATTCGCACGGATCTGGTCGATCACGTTACTGCCCGATGGAAAGGTCCTGACGTATTACTCGTTGGGCGTTGCCCTCTTCGACCCCGATACGCGAGAATTCACGTCGCTCCCCGGGACGGTCGTGATTCGCGCCGGGCATACGGCAACTTTGCTGCGGGATGGGCGGGTCCTCATCGTTGGCGGCAGCAATGCGTCGGGTATCGTGAAGGAATCCGAAATCTACGATCCGCCGACCAATACGCTTACACGCACAGGCGACCTGCGATACGAACGGCAGGATCACAGGGCGATTCTCCTCCAGGACGGCAGCGTGCTGGTCATTGGCGGGAGTACCGGCGACGAGGGGTCCGAAGAGCCGGTAACCGCCGCCGAGCGATACGATCCCGAAACGGGGACATTTTCCTCGGAAGGGGATCCCGGATTTGAAGCGATTCACGCGGCCACGTTACTGCCGTCGGGCCAAGTGTTCATCATTGGGGAAAGCGGCGAGGTCATCCTCTACGATCCCGCAACCGGCGCGTTCGGTCCCACCGGAGACAGCATCGGCGAGAATCGCGTGTTCTATACGACAACGCTGCTTCGAGACGGCCGTGTACTTATCGCTGGAGGCTTGAAGGACCTCGCGGCGACGGACCAGATCCTGATTTATAGACCATAGCAAAAGGCGGTGAGACGGGAGACGTAAGACGGTAAAAGAAATCCTTGCCGATCTGTTCCGCCTACCGGCCTGCGGCCTGAGTTGAAACACTGCTAGGCAGACGATCTCTACCCTCTTCCGGCTTACGTCTACCCGCTTCTGAGGGGTTGGGGGGAGAGCACCCTCACCTATGTTACATCTGTAGGGGCGTCCCTTGTGGGCGCCCGCCTTTCGTCGGTCTGTCACCAATGTATCGTCCGATGGTGAACTCCGGACATATCCGGGTTACCCTCCCACTGCGTATCTGCCTCTTCGCATTCCTTCCCGTTGTGTTCGGCTGGACTGGCGCCTCGGCCGCGTCTGAAGAGAAACTCCCAGCCGTCCCGTTCGAAGGCGCCGTGAGTACCGACTGGTACGAGGCCTTTGCAAAATGGGATCGAACGTACGGCGACAAATATCTGGACGGCCGCGACGGCGGGTCGTTCGCGTGGGGTCCGTCGGCCTACGTGCAGCGAATGTACCTGAACCTCTACCGGACGTTCAAAGAACCGGTCTGGCTGGACAAACTGGTCGAACAGGTAGATCGCATTCTGATCGCCCGGTCGGACGTGCCGCCGTATGATGTCTACGATCCCCGGTACGTGGACGGATACGGGGGCTGGGGGCAGAACCGGTACCTCCAGTACAGGCCCGAATACACGGAATGGTTTTCCGACGACGGATTGATTATCAGCCCGATCCTGGCTTTTGTGGAACTGGTCTGGGAAGACCCGTCCCTGCACGCGACCTACAGGGCCAAAGCGGATGAGTACCTGCGCGCCGTGGAAGAGGACGTCATTGCCAAGTGGTATGCCAACTGGGCGCCGGACCCGGGGTGGACGGAGGGCGACAGCAGCCGCTATGGCGACGACGCGGGATACCACGTCTACGAGTGGTCCGGGTGGAGGCGCCAGCCGCTGAATATGTTCCTGTCGTTCGCGGACGGCCTGGTTACGCTCCGCCGCCTTTCCGGGTCGCCGTATTACAAGCCGTACAAGGAAGGCTTTGCCCCGTTTTACGCGGACAATAGCGAGCAAATGTTGCGGAACTTCCATGATCGACTGCTGTACGATCCGGAAACTGAGGCTTATACCTGGAAATACGGTCCCGAAAGCCACTGGCCCGACCTGATGGAGGACGTAGGACACGCCTTTATCGATATCCAGGCGGCACTGCAGGGGGTCCAAAGCGGTCTGAGTTTCACCCGGATGGACCTTTGGAGGATGGCCAATACTTTCGTCCGCCACGTCTGGAACGGCAGCCTGGAGGAGCCGTCGTTCAGGTACTATATAGGCGGTCCGGCAAGTAAGCTCGACGCTGAACGGGGCTGGAGAGGATGGGGGTTCCTCTATCTGGCAGGATACGACTACCGGATCTGGGAATCGATGGCCGCGTTTTTCGAAAAGGAAATTTCCATTCAGGCGTCGCCTGCTCATGTGGCGGCCACGGCAGCGATGCTGGGCATTGCCACGCAGGCGTACGACAGGTGGCCGCCGGGCGCGCCGCGGCACGTCGAAGCGGAACGCAGCAGAGCGGACGTGCGGATTTCCTGGAGCCGTCCGGAAACCGACGCCGACGGCACGGCGCTGACAGGGCTTAAAGGGTACATCGTGTACCGGGCGGCCGGGCCTGAAGGGCCATTCGCGCCTCTGAACGAGACGCCCCTGGTCACCACGCGCTACGTGGATACGGGTGCGGCATCCGGGTCGTTCTATTACCGCATCACCGCCGTGGACTACCGGCGACCTGCGAACGAGGGTCCCCCGTCGGCGACGGTATCTACGCAGTAAGGTGGATCGGCAATGGCTTGTCTGCCACGTCTGGATCGCAGTCAAGATCGAAACCGTATACGCCTAGGACTTTTCCGGAAGGTCCTCCTTGTCCAGGGCCGCGATGCCGGCAAGCGCAATGGGAGGGCGGTCCGGGAATTCCGCCACCAGGCGCAATGTACCTCCCATCGCTTCGACGTAGCCACTGAGCGTGGAAAGCAGCAGATCGCTGCGCTTTTCGATACGGGATACGTTTTCCTGGTTGATCCCGAGTTCCTTCGCTACGCGCACCTGCGTCCACTTTCGGGCCTTTCGCAGGTCTCGCAGCGACATCTCTTCGGCGATCAGCGCCCTGGCTCGTTCTTCCACTTTCCTCCGTCGTGCCTCGGGCAGCTTGCCGATTATCTCAGTGAGTGTCGTCATCTTGACCTCCTGTTATTTTGAATCTGTTCCAATACCATATTGAATCGTCTGTCCGCTTTCCTGATCAGCAGTTGGTAGAAGTGGCGTTCGTCTATACCCGACTTGTCACCCGCAGCGAGTAATACGGCTTTTCGTTCAGTGTCAAAGGCAAATGCCACCCTCCAAACTCCGCCGGCAGCTCTAAATCGAAGCTCCTTCATATTGGCGTGTTGCGAACCGTTCAACGTGTCCACTTTCGGACGCCCAATAAAAGGCCCGAATGTCGCAATTAGCACTGCTTGTGCAAGCAACTCGTCCTGCACGTCGTTGGACAAGGCGTTGAATTCGGAGTCGAACGCCGGGTGGAATCTTACGTCCCAGGCCATGCCTTAGAAATATGACTTAAAGATCATATATTGTCAAGTTAATTACCATTTTGCTGTACTACACATGCAAACGGCAGGCCACATCGCCCGTTTTTTCAATGTTGCACCACACTGACCGATTGCATCACCGCGGGATTATCTTATATTTGCATAATTTACAGGTTACACGGTATAAATTATCTCGATTTTGGATAAACTCACGCCGAAATCTGCCATTTTGGGGTCTGAATGACATTACACCGCGGTTTTCAGTTTCCAGGCCATTCAGCAAACGAATGAACAAATCTGTCGAGTAGGGTTCAACAGTTCAAGGAGGGAGCGTGGTGATGGAAAGACGTTGTGCGCAGGTGTTGGATTTGGAGCGTGACACCTTGACGGACGGGACGTTCCACGACGAATTGGAGGGGCGTCCCGCAGACGATCGTGTGTCGCGAGCCCTGTCCACCCTGCGTAGTTCCCGGAAATTGACGCAGGAGGAACTGGCGAATCGGACCGGTTGCACACAGAGCAAGATCTCGAGGATCGAGAACAGCGACAACGATCGGCTCAAACTGGATGACCTGGCGATGTACGCGCGTGCTTTCAATATGCGGGTTTCGATTGATTTTGTACCGGAGTCGTCTTCCGCAGAAGCCACCGAACGCCTGGCGCGCCAGATCAGGAACGGCCTCGAAAACATGGCTGAAAGGGTACAGAACGAAGGGGCCGCGGACGAAGGCACGAGGAAGACCTACGAAGCATTCCTGTTCGAGATGCTCGATTTATTCATGGATGAACTGGAGGTGCTTCGCGCGCGCCGCAACGGATCGCCGGAATCGGGAGAGACGACGATGGCGGGTAACGGCAGGCCGATGGGTCCGGTGGGTCAGAAAGAAACGTCGAACCGCGAAAGAAGGAACAACGGCTCTACAGGATTCCGGATAGACACCCCAATCGACATCCGGGACGAGAACGGCAGGGCCGAATCCCAACGCGAGCAGTGAGGAAGCCGGTTTGAGGGTGGGGCGGACATTCCTGTCTGCCCGTCTCGCTAGCGTACTTAGCGTTTCTTGAGGCTTGCGAAGCGTCCGCGCAAATGTGTTTACTGGTGTTTAGCCGTTAGGGCAGTGGAGAAGA
This sequence comes from Candidatus Latescibacterota bacterium, assembly GCA_965116875.1. GTDB lineage: Bacteria > Latescibacterota > UBA2968 > UBA2968 > JAAXHE01. The sequence goes on along the minus strand of OZ220733.1, from coordinate 3,107,109 downwards.
CGGGAGATTCTTCGCTGCGCTCTGAGTGACATGCGTAGCGATAACCATTGGCGAAATGTATCGGTCAGATCTTCGCTCCGCTCTGAATGACAGGCTGGCCGATCGTCGAGCACGAAGCTTCCCGCTGTCATCCAGAGGAGGCCTGGGTGCAACGTCCAGGAATCACATCTGTTTCATTCACATGAGATCAGATTGTTGTGCAGCGGAGCCCCAGGCCGACGAAGGATCTACTGCAGCATGGGATCATCCCACTGCGAATTGCATGTGGCGACACCTGAGAGGCAGCACGTCCTCACCCCTCTCCGAGCAGGCGAAGGGGTCGGAGGGCTGTTGAATAGCGGGCATTTCGACAGGCTCAATGACCACGCGTTATCGAGTTTATTGGACGTCATTAAGCCGTTGTCAGGAGAACCATAACCTGTCCTGACCCGCTCCCTGAGCCTGTCGGTTCATTTCCAATAGAGGGATAAGAAAATGACCGCCCGAATCGCGATTGCGCTGTTCATCCTCTTGTGCTTCTCGGCCTGTGGCGGCGACCCGTTAACGACGCCGGAGCCGCCGGCCACTGAACGGGGTCTACACGAGGTCGGCAATTTGACCCGACCGCGATATCAACATTTCGCGACGTTAATGCAGAATGGTAAAGTCCTTATCGCCGGCGGCTACAAAGTGGGGATCCGGAATTTCACCGATGCATCGAATCGCCACAACAGCGCCGAAATATTCGATCCCGAATCCGGGACCTCGTCACCAACGGGAAATTTGACCGTCAGTCGATCCACGGACAAGGGTATCCTGCTACCCGACGGTCGCATCCTGATCATGCCCAGATATCATGATTTCCCCGTTGAGATCTATGATCCTCAATCCGCTCGATTCGAAGCTCTGGCGAAGTTACCCTGGTATCCGCCCATTACCACCGCAAACCTGCTTCAAAGCGGCAGGATATTCGTGACGACCCAGCAGCACACGGCTCTCTTCGACCCCGTTGCGGGCGCCTTTACCTCCGTAGTCGCGATGGAGGAAACACGAAAAAACCATACGTCGACGTTGCTAAAGGACGGCCACGTGCTGATCGTCGGCGGGAGCACGAGGAATAACGAGTTGACCGGACGGAATCTGATCTACCATCCCTCGTCAAATGGTTTTACGGAAGCCGGTCGTCTGCAGGTTGACCGCTGGGGCCATACGGCCTTGCTTCTCCATGACGGCAGAGTTCTGATCCTGGGCGGCCATACCGGTTCGGAACAGGCAATCCTTGCCGAGATGTACGACACCGAAACCGACACGTTCTCGCCGGTCGGAGTGGCCGTGATTTCGCCGCTGGCTGCCCTGCTGCTGCCGTCCGGCAGAGTGTTGCTCATCCACGTGCCCAACGGCAATATCGTACTTTACAATCCGGATACGCATGAATTATCTCCTACAGTGTACAGCATAGGACCGGGGCGAAGCGGTGCGACGGTTACGCTCCTTGAAGACAACCGGGTCATGATTGCCGGCGGCTGGAAATACAGGGACAACGGGACGCAGAGTGGGGAAGGGCAGGAGCGGGAGATCACGGATCAGGTACTTATCTTCACGCCTTGAGGGTACACGGGGACCAACCGGCACCTGTTGTGAAGGTGGGGCGGACATTCCTGTCTGCCCACATCGCCAGCCCTGTCGCGTAGATGTCGCCCTGACAGACTCTTAAAGAGGAGGAAAGAATATGACCGCCAGAATCTTGTTTGCGCTGTTCGTCGTCACGAGCTTGTGGGCTTGCGGAAGCGATTCGGTGACGGCGCCGGACCTTGAACGGGGTCTCCACGAGGTCGGCAAGTTGACCAAACCCAGATCTGAGCATGTCGCGATGCTATTACAGAATGGTAAAGTCCTGATTGCCGGCGGCAACGCGGAAATGCCTCCTATTGAAGTCGGAGTACCCTTCATGCCCGACGGCCTTGTCAGCGCGGAGATCTTCGATCCTGAAACCGGGGTCTCAACGCCAACGGGAGACCTGACCGCCAGTCGATGGGACGACCACGGCATATTGCTTTCTGACGGTCGGGTCCTGATTATATCCAGGTGGCTTAATCTACCCATTGAGAAGTACAACCCTCACTCCGGCAGATTCGATTCCGCGGCAAACGCGCCCTGGTCAAATGGAACGAGTACTGCCACCCTGTTGCCCAACGGAGAGGTCCTTTTGATCGGTAGGCCATCCACGGGCCGCGCGCGTGTCTTCGATCCCGCTTCAGGCACATTTTCCGACACATTCGCGATAGACCATCCCGGCTATGGCCATACGGCGACTTTGCTGAAGGACGGCCGCGTGCTGATCGTTGGAGGAGCCCGCCTGGGAATCGAGTTGACCGGACGGAATCTGATCTACGATCCCTCGTCCAAAGCCTTTTCAAGAGCAGGCGACCTGCAGTTCGACCGCGCACACCACAATGCGGTGCTCCTTCAGGACGGCAGGGTTCTGATCGTCGGTGGCCAAGTCGGAAACGGGCCTCACGTACCGACGACGGAGATCTATGACCCCGAAACAGACACCTTCTCGGCCGCCGGAACGTCCGCAATGAATCCAATGGCCGCCCATCTATTGCCGTCCGGCAGGGTGTTTTTCATCCACTTTAACAACGGAAATATCTCCTTTTATAATCCGGATACTCAAGTATTTTCGCCGCCTACAGGGCACAGTATTGGGCCGTGGCGATACGGGGCGACGGTGACGCCCCTCGATGACGGCCGCGTCGTAATCGCCGGCGGGATGAAGACGGCGGATGACAGTCATTCTCATGAGTCGATCTCGGATGAGATTTTCATTTTCACGCCCTGAGAGGCAGCACGACCGCTCCCCTCTCCGTGCCGGGGAGGGGCCGGGGGAGGGGTCGCCTGTTCCGTTGTGAGGGTGGGGCGGACATTCCTGTCTGCCCACATCGCCAGCCCTGTCGCGTAGATGTCGACCTGACAAACTCCTAAAGCGGAGGAAAGAACATGACCACCAGAATCTTGTTCGCGCTGTTCGTCGTCACGAGCCTCTGGGCTTGTGGAAGCGATTCGGTAACGACGCCGGAGCCGCCTGCCCTTGAACGGGGTCTCCACGAGGTCGGCAATTTGACCCGACCCCGGTATTGGCATGCCGCGACATTACTGAACGATGGCAAGGTCCTGATCGCGGGCGGCCTCGAAGAACTGCCGACCGTACTCGAAGGGCCGCCTCCTCCGGGTACCTCCATTCCCCAGCCGAAGCGTCTCATCAGCGCGGAAATATTCGACCCTTTAACCGGGGTCTCAACGCCAACGGGAGACCTGGCGGCCGGTCGGAACGAGGACCACGGCATATTGCTTCCCGACGGCCGGGTCCTGATTATACCCGGAAAACCCAATCTCCCCATTGAGAGGTACGATGCTCATTCCGGCAGATTCAACCCTGTGGCAGTTCTGCCTGGGAGAATCGGGATTCTGACTGCCACCCTGCTGCCCAGCGGAAAGGTCTTCTTGACCAGCACGGTATACGCGGGTGTCTTCGACCCGACTACAGGCCCATTTTCTCCCTCATTCAGGATGGACCCTTCCCGAATCGGTCATACGGCGACTCTGTTGAAGGATGGCAGGGTGCTGATCGCTGGAGGACAGAATGTTGGACGGGACGCAGGGTTGCTGGGTCGGAATCTTATTTATGATCCCTCGACCGAAGCCCTTTCGGAAGCAGGCAACTTGCAATTCGACCGCGTACAACATAAGGCGGTGCTACTGGAAGACGGGAGGGTCCTGATCATAGGCGGCGTCGCCGGCAGAGGGCCATTCGTGCAGACGGCCGAGACCTACGACCCGGAAACCAATGCGTTTTCGACGGCCGGCGTCTCAACGATCGATCCAGGCGCCGCTCTGCTGCTGCCGTCCGGCGAAGTGTTTCTCATCCGCTCGTATAACGGCGATATCGTACTGTATGATCCGGCCACGCACACATTTTCCAATACAGGATACAGCATCAGCCCGCGCAGGTCTTTCGCTACGGCCACGCTCCTTGAAGACGGCCGCGTGATGGTCGCCGGCGGATTGAAGTGGACGGCTGACAATCAGGATTGGGAGTTGACTACGGATCAGGTTTTCATTTTCACGCCCTGAGAGGCAGCAGATCCTCCTCCTGCGCGGAACTGACGGAAGGTTCTTCGCGTCCGTTTAGAATGACATGCTTCGCAATAACCATTGTCGAAGGGTCGACGAGCTGTTGAATAGCGGGCATTTCGACAAGCTCAATGACCACGCGTAATTTAGTTCATTGGACGTCATTGTGCCGCTGTTAGGAGACCGATAGTCTGTCCTGAGTCTGCTTGCATTGAGCTCGGTCCCTGAGCCGTTGTCCTGAGCCTGCCGAAGGATTGTCGAAGGGTGTCGAAGTGCAGGAGCGGCAGGCGACGAATGACGCGGTAGCGGGATGTCAGTTCACTTCCAATTGAGGGTAAGAAAATGACCACCAGAATCCTGTTTGCGCTGTTCGTCGTCACGAGCATGTGGGCTTGTGGTAATGATTCGGTGACTACGTCGGCGCCGCCGGCCCTTGAAAGGGGTCTCCATGAGGTCGGCAGTCTGAGCAAGCCCCGGTATTGGCATGCCGCGACATTATTGCAGGATGGGAAGGTCCTGATCGCAGGCGGCATGGCGGAGCCACCTGCAGAAGTCCAGGACCCTTCTCCGGGCGGTACCGTCATCTACCAGCACACGGGACTGCTGTCCAGTGCGGAGATATTTGATCCTGAGACCGGCATCTCTTCGCCAACGGGAGACATGACCGTCAAACGTTACGCCGACAATGGAATTCTGCTTACGGACGGTCGGGTCCTGATCATGCCCAGGTACGGTCATCTCCCCATTGAGATGTACGATTCCCAGTCAGGTAGATTCGACGCCGTGGCCGCGGTACCGTCCAATGCGACCCTCTTCACCGCGACCCTGCTGCACCGTGGAAAGGTCTTTGTGACCTCGGTGGACCACACGGGTGTCTTCGACCCGGATGCGCGCGAATTTTTCTCCATCTACAAGAGGGAGGAAACTCGAATACTCCATACAGCGACGCTCTTGAAGGACGGACGTGTGCTGATTGTTGGAGGATTGCGTGGCGGCGGTGATGACGGGTTGGTTGGACGGAACGTCATTTACGATCCGTCGTCCAGGGATGTATCCGAAGCAGATAATTTGCAGTTCGACCGCATAAACCATAAGGCGGTGCTTCTCCAGGACGGCAGGGTACTGATCGTAGGCGGCACCGCCGGTAGAGGGCCATTCGTGCAGACAGCCGAGATGTATGACCCTGAAACGAACGCGTTTTCGCCGGCTGGCGTTTCCACGATCGACCCGAGCGCAGCCGTGCTGTTGCCGTCCGGCGACGTGCTCCTCATCCGCTCGTATAATGGCGATATTGCACTGTACAATCCTGACACACATGCATTCTCTGCTACAGGTCACAGCATAGGGTGGCGGTCGTTTCCTACGGTAACGTTGCTGACAGCCGGCCGCGTGATGATCGCCGGCGGTTCGAAGGATACCGGGAGTGGACACACGTTCAAGGAGGAGATTACGGATCAGGTTTTTATATTCACGCCCTGAGCGTAACCGCGCACCAGATCTGCTATGCTGAGGAATGCCCGGTGTGAAGGTGGGGCGGACATTCCTGTCTGCCCGCCTCGCCCGCCCAATCGCGTCGATGTCGGACTGAATGACCCTTAAAGCGGAGGAAAGAAAATGACCACCAAAATCCTGTTTGCGCTGTTCGTCGTCACGAGCTTGTGGGCTTGTGGAAGTGACTCGGTAACCACGTCGGCGCCGCCGGCCCTTGAAAGGGGTCTCCACGAGGTCGGCAATCTGACCCAGCAACGGCATTGGCACGCGGCAACACTATTGCCGAACGGCAAGGTCCTGATCGCAGGGGGCCTGGCGGAGCCGCCTGAGGAAGTCCAGGATCCTTCGCCGGGCGGTACTGTCATCTGGCGGCCCTCGGGTCCTCTCGCCAGCGCGGAGGTGTTCGATCCTGAAACGGGGACCTCTACGCCAACCGGAGATATGACCGTCAGACGTTACAACGACAATGGAATCTTGCTTCCTGACGGTCGCGTCCTGATCATGCCCGGAAATGGAATCCTCCCAATAGAGATGTACGATTCTCAATCCGGGCGATTCCAGGCCGTGGCGGACGTGCCATCCAATGCGAACATCTCAACCGCGACCCTCCTGCACGATGGAAAGGTCTTTGTGACGTCCGGGGACCACACGGGTGTTTTCGACCCGGATGCGCGCGCATTTCACTCCATCTACAAGAGGGAGGAAATTCGATACCGCCATTCGGCGACGCTGTTGAAAGACGGCCGGGTGTTGATCGTGGGAGGTTACCGTGGCGGACCTGAAGGCGGGTTGGTTGGACGGAACGTCATTTACGATCCCTCGTCCAGGGACGTATCCGAAGCCGGTAATCTGCAGTACGACCGCACAAACCATAAGGCGGTGCTTCTTCGGGACGGCAGGGTCCTGATCATTGGGGGGCACACCGAAACTGGGACTTTCTTGCAGACGGCCGAGATGTATAATCCTGAAACAAACGCGTTTTCGCCGGCCGGCGTTTCCACGATCGACCCGAGCGCCGCCGTGCTGTTGCCGTCCGGTGACGTGCTCCTCATCCGCTCATACAACGGCGATATCGCACTGTACAATCCTGACACGCAGGCATTCTCTCCTACAGGACACAGCATCGGGTGGCGGTCGTCGCCTACGGTAACGCTGCTCGCGGACGGCCGCGTGATGATCGCCGGCGGATCGAAGGATGCCGGCAATGGACATACGGTCAAGGAGGAGATTTCGGATCAAATCCTGATTTTCACGCCGTAGGGACACACGTGCGGCAGGTGGGCTCGAGGCTTGCAAGGCGTCCGCGCAAATGTGATTACATCAACAGGACAATCGAGAAGACAGGAGATTCTTCGCTGCGCTCAGAATGACATGATTTGCAATAACCTTGATTGAAATGTATACTTTAATCGCTGGCCGGAACTGTCACATTGAGGAAGCCGGTGTGAAGGCGGGGTCTGTCTGCGGAACTGGAGAGGATAGCGATATGAAATTTGGGTTTGGATGGAAATCCTGGGTGTTTATGGGCGTCGCGGTTGTGCTGGCGGGTGTTGCGCTGGGGCAGATTCTCGCGGAGGCGCCCGAGCCGGAGAACGCGCTGCCCGTGGGCCCGGCCGCACCCGACTTCGCGCTGGACAGTCCGGACGGTTCGGTCATGCGGTTATCCGACAATAAAGACCGTGTTGTCCTGATCAACTTCTGGGCGACCTGGTGCGTTCCGTGCCTGTACGAATTGCCGCATATTCAAAAATTGCACGAACGGTATCGCAACAATGGCCTGACGGTTCTTGCCATCAACTCCGATTTCGACCGGGCGCGCGTGGAGCCGTTCATGCGGAAAAACGGCTACACCTTTCCGGTCCTGTTCGCCGATCCCGGCGTACAATCGGACTACGACGTCCGGAGCATTCCAACCACGTATCTGGTTGACAGGAAGGGCCGTCTCAGGTACATGCAAATGGGCTACGGACCCGATACGGAAGCAGAACTCGACTGGGCCCTCGAACAGCTATTGGGGCGTTAGATGGCGAAGGGAGGAAAGATTCGAGGAATGGAATTCGAAATTTCGGGGCGCCAAAGAAAACCGGCGGCCGCGCGATGTACAAGCGCTGAGCCGCCGGTGATCGTACAATTGCCAGCCCGGATAACGTGGATGCAGTGACCAGAGTCGCATCGGGCCGGTCGATGGGTCGACCGGTAAGCAGCGGCGACGCGACTACGGCGCCGGCGTGGATGGCGGAAGAAGTACCGCCACCGCGTCCGCGGTCTCTTCGACGCGATCGAAAAGGTCCACCGCCTGCCGCCGGTTCAACTGGAAGTCGATGGTGACCGTCTCCGTGGGCATGAACGCGCCCTGCGCGAAAACCGACACCCGTTTGTCGTTCACGGGATTCCAGATTTCAACGACCCTGCCCTCAAACTCGCTCCCGTAGGCCGTATACGCCACGTTGCTTCGAGGTTTGTTTCCGCTGGGAACGCCGACCCGGACCCGTTTGCCAAGATACTGAAACGGAGACTGCAATCCGTGCGCCCGGCCCCGAAGGTCCGCGATCAGCGGATTTTCCGAAATCGCGGCTTCAAGTCTCGTCTTTCGCTCTTCAATGGTTTCGCTCCCGCCCGGCGGCGCATCCGGCATTGCTTCCGCCAGGCGCCCTGCAATCGCGCTGTTGCGGTAGTGATAGACGTCCTTGCCAGTCAACCATCCCAGCGTCGCTTCCCTGGCGAAGTCTCTGCTCCAGATCGAGTCCAGGACGGCGTCGTGCGCCACCATTTTGTCTTCGATCCGCATTTGAATGGCCTGCTCGGCGTCGTAGTTGATGGTGACGTTGATCGGGGCGATGTACGCGATATACGCCAGGTACGCGCAGCCCGCCGCCAGGACGATCTCGATGACTGTACGGATATGTGAGCTCGACATTTTCTCCCTCCCCTTTCCAACGATTCGCCGTCAGTTCAGACGACTGTGGTTCTGGCGCCAGCGATCAGGATGTTTCGGCAAGCGCTGGTGTCCTGTCCCGAAAATTCCTCACCATTCAACCGCCGATTCATCCCGTCTCGCTGCGTTGCTTGTGCTGAGCCTGTCGAAGTACCCTCGCTCGCCGACCATACGCAGGTCGCCTGCGCTCCGGCGGTGGTTCCTGAGCTTGTCGAAGGATGCGAGCCGGGCGACTCCGCGGTCGAATTCAGGCAACTTATCTCCGGGACAGAACACCAGGAACAACGGGTTTCATTCGTCTCAACGCTCCTTTCTCCAACGGACTGTTAATAGATCAGGTTGTTTCCTGCCGTTTCATGGCGACTGTGTTCATTCTCTTCCGGTATACGCCCGCCCTGCCTGCGCCACGGCCTCCCCGCCTCCGGAGCAGATCATCACGCCTTCGTCGATCATCTCCGTGATGTTTTCCACGTTCGCGCCGTTCAGAAAGAAGAGTCCGGCGTCCAGGCAGGCCGCCATCACGCGGGCACGGGCGGCGCCCATCTCAGGAGGATAGGCGGGTCGTGCCGATCGGCGTGCCCAAGTGACATTCCCATATCTCCGGGTCCCCATTCGCCGAAGGCGAGCCCCTGCACCTTTGCGGTGGCTTCCGCGTTGGCCAGCGCGCGTCTGTTCTCGATCTTCACGCCAAGCATCAGTTCTCCGTCAGGACTCAACGGCCAGGGATCGGCCTTCTTCAGATACTCGGCGGCGGACACGCCCCAGATCTGAGCGGCCCAACCCTGACCCCCGGCGCCGCGCCGCCCGTCGCCGTGCCCCTCGGCCGGCTTTCGGAACGGATATCTGCAACTTTCCACGAAGGCGCGGACGCCCTCCGGGTTTTCGGCATGGCACAGGAGTATCCCATGCACGCCCCTCGCCAGCGCCTGTTTGAACATCCATGCATTGGCACGGACCGCCGCTTCGCTCGTGCCCTCCACCGGCAGATCCACAATGACGGCGGGCGTCCGATGCCCGCTGGCCGTGGGACCGCCGTCGACCAGTCCCCGCATGAAGGCGCCCAGCCCGGGCATATCGAACGGACCGTGTTCGATGCTGACGTTGATATAGTCCGCCCAGGTCCCGGCCATGTCCCGGCCCGTCTCGTACGAAAGCTCGGAGACGCCGACATAATATATCGGCTGTCCCTGTTCCAGGAGTTCGATGGCCTTGTTGATCCGTTTCGGCAACCTTTACCTCGGATTTGAAGTGACGAATACGCTGTACCGCGCTAAAATAAAGCGGCCACCCGGAAATAGCAATGGTTCCTGAAACCGGCGCTCAGGAGTTCGGATTTGTCCTGTACCGTCGCTGGAGCGGGTCCAACACACGGCAGGATGTGTAGAGACTGGTTCGCGGGACAAGGGGGATCGATCTTGACTCCGCTTTCTCTTGCACTTATTTTCCCTCCTTCGGACCGAATGCCGAAGCCGGTACGTCTCGAGCCAGTCCTGAACGGCGTCAAGAGAGACGACTGACTCGAACTCACCGCCGCACAAGAGAAACTGACGGCCAGCGGACGGTTTGAATGTCCTGACACAGGTTAACCCGGAGGAAGAAATAATGCTTGGCGTTGCGATCCAGGGCGCGGGAAACGTCTCAACCGAACACATCAAGGCGTACCTGAACAACCCCCACACCCGATTGGTCGCAATCGGAAGCCGCACGCTCGAGAGCGCCCGGCGAAAAGCGGTGGAACTTGGCGTTGAGTGCGACCTCTACGACAACTACGACAGGCTTCTCGAGCATCCGGAAGTCGACGTGGTTTCCATCTGTACCCCGCCGGACCGCCACGCCGGGGAAGCCATCGCCGCCGCCCGCGCAGGCAAACACCTGCTGATCGAGAAACCGGTGGCCACGAATCACGAGGAACTGGACGAGATGCACCGGGCCGTGAAGAGCGCGGGCGTAAAAACAGTGATCGGCTTCGTTCTTCGATGGAACCCCCTCATTATTTCCATGAAACAGGCGATCGAGAAGGGCTGGATCGGCGTTCCGCTGCTCGTTCAGGCGGACTATTGGCACGGCCCCACCAACGCCAGCCCCCGGAAATTCAGCCGCGCCGGCTGGAACCCGATGGTCAACGGCGCCATTGTGCACGGCGGCTGCCATGCCCTCGACGCCGCCCGGTTCATCCTGGACAACGACAAGGTCACCCGCGTCACGGGCGTCTCTCCCAGACATCGCACACACGAGAACGACTACCGGTCCACAACGGTCGCCACGGTGGCGTTTGCGGGAGGCGCCGCGGGAAAGTTCTCGGGCTCCACGGCTTTCTTCATGCCCTACGTCTTCAACGTCGAGGTCTTCGGCACCGAAGGCGTGATGCGGAACAACCGGTTCTACACCCGCCAGCTTTCCGGCCAGGACGCTTTTGGCAGCTTTCCCACGGTCCTGCCCGACAGCGGCGCGGTTTCTCACCATCCCTTCCAGGAGATGATCGACCACCTTGTGGAGTGCATCCTGGACGACGTGGAATCGCACGACAATCTGGAGGTAGCGGTTAACACCCACGCCGCGTGTTTTGCCGCTGAAGAATCGGCCGAAAACGGTTCCACGCCGATTTCGTTGTGAAGAAACTCATGGCTGTCCGGAAAATCAGAAGATGAGGACCTCGACCCCCGGGCCTCCTCGGACGAAGCTATCAACTATCAACCGTCAGCTGTCAGCAAAAGGAAAAACCAAATCAGGTATACGTAATGGCAGAACCGCTGAGAGTTGCATTGGCCGGGTGCGGCGGGCTGGGCCGCGCCCACGCCAAAAACGTGGAAGCATTGGAGGGTGTGAGGCTCGTCGCCGTATGCGACGCGGTCCCGGAATCCGCGGATCGTCTTGCCGCGCAACTCGAATCCGGCCCGGAGCCCTACGCGGACCACCGCGCCATGCTGGCTGCCGAGAATCCGGACGCCGTGCTGGTGGTCACGCCCAACCACACGCACAGCCGCATCAGTACGGACGCGGCGTTATCGGGCGCCCACGTCTTTTGCGAAAAACCCATGGCGCTGACCGTTGGTGACTGCGATGCGATGATCCGCGCCGCGGAACAATCCGGCGTTTTTCTGATGATAGGCTATGTTCGCCGTTTTCAGGCCGCCTATCGGGAACTGAAACGTCGTTTGGACCGCGGGGACATTGGTGAAATCACGCTGGCGCACGCCGTGCGTCTGGGCACCGGCGCACCGGGCGGGGTTGGAGGGTGGCAAACGCGGAAGGATCAGTACGGCGGGATGTTTTCGATGTACAGCCACGAACTGGATCAACTGGCCTGGCTGGCCGGCGAAATCCGCGCCGTCAACGCCGTGATGAAATTCGGAGAGGATCCGGCGAACGAAATCGAAGAAAGCATCTTCATGGGCATCGAATTCGCCTCGGGCGCCATCGGATCCCTGAGCAGCAGCCGGGTCTACCCGGTCAACAGCTACGAACTGGGCGTTGCCGGGACGGGAGGCGCTATGAAGCTCGAGGTCCCGGCCGGCCCCATTATACTCGCACGGCACGGCGGGAAGTCCGCCGCCATCGAGGTGCCCCGGAACAACGGTCTGGCGGACGAGATCGCACACTTTGCGGGTTGCATCCAACGGGGTGAAGCACCGCGATCGGACGGCAGAGACGGGCGTCGGGTGGTCGCCGTCGCCATGGCCGCCCACGAATCCGCCCGGACCGGGAAGCGCGTGGAAGTCCAATGATGACGTGAGGAAGCGCGTTGAACCCGTTCGCTATTCAGCCCGTTGAAAAAGCCCATCCGGGCTACGGCCGGCCCTTGCGGTCGAAATACTGCGTTGCGCTCCCTCGCCGAATCGAAGGATGGGACTCGGTCGCGCGCCTTGTCTTCGACCACAATGGCTCGGCCTCGCCTGCAGAGCGACTTTCTCAACGGACTGCTATTGTCCCTGCGCCGGACGCATATCTTTCAGAACGAGTTGCACCTGAGTCCGGCCGTTCCACGTGTTGGCTTCCAGCGCGCATGCCACGTCCACGGGATCCCCCCGGCGAAGTCGACCGGCCAGTTCGCCCTGCCCCCACCAGACGGCGTCACATATCCGTCGACTCCGCGGCGTCGAGCCGTCCGCCCGGCCGGCGGAAGACGCCGTGTCCAGATTCATCTTGAGGTGCGCCCCTTTTCCCACTGCAATTGCCCGCTCAACCGTGCAATCCTGCACCATAAATAGCGGAGGTTCGTTTCCCGAACCGAACGGCGCCAGGGCCGACAACGCCGAGACCGTTTCCAGTGAGATCTCCCCGGGCAGTAGCGCCGCATCCAGCTCCAGCCTGGTTCTCAAGTCTTCCTCCGAAATCCGCTCCGCCGCATCCGCCTCCATCCGGGATTTAAACGCTTCGAAGTTCTCGAGCGGGCCCGTAAAGCCGCCAGCGTCCGCGTGTCCGCCGTACTCGGTCAGCAGATCCGCACAGCGAAAAATCGCTTCCGCCATGTTGTAGCCCGCTCCCGAACGCGCCGATCCCGTAAAACTTCCATCCCCGCGGACCTCGCTACAGGCGATGGCCGGCTTGGCATACCGCTCCGCCAGGCGGCCGGCAATCAACCCCACCACGCCCAAGTGCCAGCTCTCGCCCCTGGTGACGAGAATCCGTTGCTTGTCCAGCGCCATGGTTTCCACCTGTTCCCCGGCCTGTTCGACGCCGGCGAGTTCGAATTCCCGCCGCTTCCGGTTGAGCGCATTCAATTGTTCCGCCAGATGGGCCGCTTCGCCGGTCTCCGCGGAGCGCAGCAGGTCCAGCGCCAGGTCCGCGGAGGCCAGCCGCCCGGCGCTGTTGATGCGAGGCCCGAGGAAGAATCCGATCGTCGTCGTATCCACCGGACGTGAATCGGCGCCGGCGACGGCTTTCAGGGCCTGAAGTCCCGGACGCTGCGTCCGGTCCAGAATCTGCATTCCCCTGCGTGTGAGCAGACGGTTCTCGCCCAACATCGGCGCGATATCCGCCACCGTTCCCATTGCGACCAGGTCCAGCAGCGAATTGAGATACGCCCTGCGCTCCGAACCATCGATCAGCGAGTCCGAAAGGGCCTGCACGGCTTTGAAGGCCACGCCCACAGCCGCAAGCCCCTTGAATCCGTACCCGCAATCCGGGCGGTTGGGATTGACCACCGCGAAGGCGTCGGGCAGCCGGCCGTGAGGCTCGTGATGATCGGTCACCAGAACGTCAATTCCCTCGGCATTCGCCGCCTCAACCGCATTGAACGAGGAGATACCGTTGTCGGCCGTCACGATAACGCGCGCGCCCACGTCGACCGCCTGCTGAACGCCGGCGGGTTTCATGCCGTATCCGTCCCGGTAGCGGTCCGGCAGGATGGACACCGCGTCCGCTCCCACCCTGCCGAGAAAGTCCATAAAAACGGCCGTACTCGTCACGCCGTCCACGTCATAGTCGCCGAAAACGACGATGCGCTCGCCGGAGCGGACCGCTCGAACGATTCGCTCGGTAAGCAGGTCCATGTCCTTCATCGAAAACGGATCCTCGAGAACTTCGGGTGAATCCTCGATGTCCTCGGCCGTCAGGCCCCGATTCGCCAGCACCACGTCAATGAGCGGTTCGGGCGAACCGTCCGCGCCGGAATCTGAGTCCCTCTTGTGCCTGAGCGTCCAGACCGGGTATTTCTGCATTGGAACCTCAAAGGTGAATGGATGGGTCTCCGCAGGGGAGCGTTGAATAATATATCATGAGTTTTCGCGACGGGCAAAAGGCATGTGGCTATCAGCTATCAGCCATCGGCTATCAGGCATCGGCTATCAGCCATCAGCTAAGAACGAAAAGCTAAAACCAGAAAACCTGCGGCCTCGCGATTTCTAGATGCAATATCCGTGCCGCGACGTGAGACCTCTCAAACGGAGCTATCAGCCGTCAGCGGTCAGCAATCAGCCAAAACCAATAGCCAAAAGGCAAGACCAAATTCAAAACCCCCACCCAGCCCCGCAGACCTCTCTCCCCGGCCCTCTCTCCCACCGGGAGAGAGGGCGCAAGAACAGGCTTCGCGTGCCGGTCATTGGCAGACACGGTGGTTGAAAGGAAATCGCCATCCGGCACATCACAAAACCTGTACAACCACCCATCAACATTCCCCCTTCCTCTCAGGAAGGGGGTTAGGGGGTAGGTCCAGCCCCGCAGACCTCTCCCCCCGGCCCCGTAGAAGAGGTGAGTCACGGGAGACGTTAGACGGGAGAGATTGCCTGCCTTGTGAGGCTCCTTTTTGTGCCGGAGGCAAGAACGGTTAAAATAGCGGGCAAGGACTTCCTCTACCGTCTTCCGTCTACCCTCTCCCCGTCTTTTGGCGACCGGCCGGTTGCCCCTATAGAATCGGGGTCCGTGCGGTTGAAAATGCCTTTCAGGAAAATATAATTCTTGGCGCGTCGGGCGAATTCGGTATATTTGACATTCGGATTACCGACCTTGAGTCAACGTGAAATCGAAACGGTTCCCGGTTTGCCCAGAATTCTCCTCGCGGAAGACGGTCCAACGGCCATGAGCCTTGCCGGTGGGTTGTTCGATCACCAGAACGTCGAACTGGACGTGGTTACCGACGGGCGCAGCGCCCTGGAGACGCTCGCGGCAAATCCCAGGGCGTACGCCCTCGTCATTCTCGCATACGATTTGCCGGAAATCAGCGGGCCGGATTGCATTCGTTTCATTCGAAAAATGCTCGCCCGCCTTCCATTGCTGGTGCTCGTCGAAAACCCGGCTCCCGAACGTCTGGAGGAACTCGCCGCTCTGGGAATCTCACGCGGCCACGTCATGGAAAAACCCGCGACTCCCATATCCCTCGCCGTACGGGTTGGAAAGTTGCTTGGGCTATGAAACAGCGACGTTTTTTGAAACCAAACGCCCCCTTGAGAATCAAATAATCACCAACGTGCGGACAGAACCTGTCATCGCAATTTCAAAAGGAGTCTTCATGTCGCGGCACTTTGAAACCGTAAAGGCCTTTCTTCAGGACCTGGAGCTGGTCATTGAAGAAGAGGATTCAGGAGAGGAACTGGTGGTCGTCACCGACGAAGACCGGGGGATCCACCGTCTTATCGTCGATTGTGAAGATCCCATTCTCATCCTGGAACAGGCCATCATGCCGATCCCCAAAAACCCGGGCGACCTCTACAAGCGCCTGCTGGAGTTGAACCGGACGCTCATCCACGGCGCATTCGCAATTGACGAGGAAACCGGAACCGTCCTGTTTCGCGATACGCTTCTCCTGGATACGCTGGACAGGGCGGAAATCGAAGGCACCGTCAACGCCCTCGGCCTGGCGCTGGGCGAAAACGCCGAAGAGCTCTTGAGTTACAGCAGACAATCGTGAGAACAGGGATCAGACCCGGGGAGACGCGGTCCGTTACGGTCTCCGACCTCCGGCCTTCGAATCCCGCATCAGAGAGGAGCGCACCATGGGAATTTTTCAACGCATCTTTCGCGTCGGTCAAGCCGAAGTTCACGCGGCCATCGACAAACTCGAAGATCCGATTCGCCTCACGGAACAGGGCATCCGGGATCTCAAGAAAGACCTCAGCAATGCGATGACCAGCCTGGCCGAAGTCAAGGGGCAGGGCATCCGCCTGCGAAAACAGGCATCGGACAGCAAGAAGGCCGCGGAGGACTACGAACGCAAAGCCATGGCGCTGCTTCAGAGGGCCCAGAAAGACCAGATCGATACGGCCGAAGCCGACCGACTGGCCGGCGAAGCGCTTGCTCGCAAGGAAGAGAATGTAAACCGGGCCGCCACCCTCAGCGAGAACGCCCGCAAGCAGGAGGAGATGGCCGCGCAACTGCAGACCCAGGTGGACAAGCTCAAGTCCTCCATCGCCGGTTATGAAAACGACCTCGTGACGCTGCGCGCCCGCGCCCGTACAGCCGCTGCGACAAAGAAAATCAACAAACAATTGGCGAAAGTGGATTCCAACGGAACGCTTGCCATGCTCGAACGTATGAAGGAGCGGGTGGAAGAGGACGAGTCCCTCTCCGAGGCCTACGGCGAGGTGGCAGACGCTTCCAAGAGCGTGGACGAGGAGATCGACACCGCGCTTCAGGAAAAGAGTCCGGGCGCGGACAAGCTGGCCGAACTCAAGAGCAAGATGGGAATCCAGGCGTAGAACCGGCGCGCCGCGGTCCGGGAAAAAGGATCACGGCGCCGCGGGGGCGATCCAATGAACTGGAATCCATTCAGGAAAAAGACCGATGAAGTCGACCCCGTGGTCGACTTCACGCTTTCCGACATCAAGCCCGGGTACGTGGTTGACTATGACCTGAAGACCTGGAAGGTCACGGCACAGAACCATTACGATTTCGATGGGGACCGCGTGGACGAATGGGAATTGACCTGCGCCGATGAAGTGATGTACCTGGACCGCGAGGAGGACGACGGTCTCTGCTGGAGCCTTTCGCGCAAGGTCCCCGTGTCCCGGATCGACGGCGACCTGAGATCGCACATCGTGGAAAACGAAGACCCGCCCGAAGAGTTGACCTTCGACGGCGTGACCTATTATGCGGAATCTTCCGATGCGGGTGAATTCTATAAGAACGGCGAGGGACCCCCGCGGGAACTGATTACCTGGGAGTACCTGGACGACTCCGAACGGAAGACGCTGACGATCGAGCAATGGGGCGAAGACGACTTTGAAGCCTCCATCGGCGAAATCGTCGAAGAGTACCAGTTCTCGGACATTCTGCCGACAGAGTAGACAGTTTTCGATAAACGAAACGGGGCGGATGACACAACGTCGTCCGCCCCGTTTTACTGACACATCTTCCGTTTATACCAGAAACTGCAATTTACTCTCCTGGCCGGCGCGAATTTTCGTGCAGTGATCCTCGAGATTCAGCATTTCGATGAGACTCCGGCCTCTCCCCATCTCCGCAAGCAGACGCGCTTCCTTCCTCCGGACCTCTTCCGCAACGGGAATCACCTCCGCGATCTCATCCTCAGCAGCCACGATCAGGCCGTCGTCGTCTCCGAAGACGATCTCGCCCGGATGAATGCGCACGCCGCCGCATGTCACAGGGACCTGTGTCTCGAAGAGCCTTTCCGTCGCGCCGGCAACCGGGTTGACCGAACGGGCATAATAGGGAAGCTGTTGTCGTCGGATCGCGGCCGTATCCCTGCATGGCCCGTCGTTCACGATTCCGGCCAGCTCCTTGCGCCGCGCCTCGGTTGGAAACAGTTCCCCGGTCAGCGCCTTGCGGCTTCCCTGAGAGTCAATCACCAGGACTTCGCCGGGCAAGGCGTCGCGAAGGGCGACGATCACGGTCAGAAAGTCCTCGTGACAGGTCAGCGTATGCGCGCGCCCGATCAGCCTTAACCCGGACGTAATGGGCCGGATGCCAGGGTCCAGGGCCCTCACGGGCCGGTCGAGCGCCTTGTATCCATCGCATACACACGCGGTATCCAGCAGGGACAGGCGGTGTCTGATTTCGTCGAAATCCATCGTTGGAAACCTTTCAGGTTATAAAAGAAGCTATCAGCGGTCAGCGATCAGCAGTCAGCAAAAGGCGAAAAGCAAGATCAAGATCCGCCACTCCCCGCCACCCAGACCTCTCTCCCCGGCCCTCTCTCCTAAAGGAAAGAGGGAGGAAAGGCGGGTTTCGCTCTATCAATGCATTTCACAACCGGCGACCGGGGGTACGGGGGGTTTTTCCGTGCCTATCCGTCCAGCGCATTTGCACTGGCTTTGCTGAAGAGTTGGTAGGCCACACAAATCCCGTTTATGCCTTTGGAGTGATTCACGGAAAAACCGGCCCCCTGCCGAAGGGCGCGCTTCTTTTTGGTCCTTTTTCTTCCGCGCGAGACCGTGTAAAAACTCTCATTACACTCGGAGGTGGGTCACAATGCCTCCAGGGTGTATCCATGATGCCTGTTAAGGTCGTTGCGGATGCCCAGGTATCGGTGCCGCGTTCGAGAAGTCCTTTGCAAGTCGTTGAGAGTCGGCTGTAGAAGTGCCTCAGCACAGCGGCTGACCGTGTGGCTGTTGGACAAGACTTTGCCGGGTGAGCTGTTCAGGAGACGGCGTTAACCATTTTGTGCACGCCGACGAGGTTGATGGTCCGCTTGATATTGTAAGCAAGGCTCATCAAAGAGAACTCGGCTTTGACCTTGTCGAGGCCTTTGACAAGAAAGTGGGCATACCCATACCAGAACTTGAGCGTGCCGAAGGGATGCTCCACCATTTCTCGTCGTTTGTTAAGCACCTCGGGGTTTTCTGCCAGACGTTGCGCCATCTCATCCAGGAGGTGTTCATCGACCCACCGCGTGAGAATGCGTCCATTCTTGTTTGTCGTGCATAAAGACCGCACCCCACAGGTACTACACGCCGATGTCGTGTAATGTTTTTTGATGACGGCTGGGTCGGATGTTTTTTTCCGATACGTTGCGTCATAAGCATAGGTGAGCACTTGCCCTGCGGGACATAGATAATGATCCTGTTGGGGATCATAGATAAAGTCGTCTTTACTATATAAGCCTCTGCTTTTGCTGTTGGAGGTGTCGGGCTTGGGCACATACGGCTCAAGGTGTTCCTCAACGCATGCCTTGATCGTTTCACCATTGTAATAGCCCGCATCGGCAACAGCGCGGCAGGCCTTCACGCCCATGACCTTTTTTGCACCGATACTGATTTTGCTCAACTGTGCCTTGTCATTGGCCTGATTGGTCACATCCTGTTCCACAATGAGATGATGCTTATCGTCGGTGGCTGCCTGGACATTGTATCCCACTTTAGCTTTCGGGCTCTTAGGCATCGCCCGGCTGTCCGGGTCCGTCAGCGAGACCTGGGTTTCACCGCGCGCCTCAAGGTCGTCCAACAAGTGGGTATACGTCACTTTTCGTTCTCTCAGATGTTGCATTTTCTCACGTATAGAAGCATCCGCTTCCGACGATGACGCTTCTGCGTCTTGAGCATCCTGGTCATCTAATTCTTGAAGATATCGCTCGATCTTTTCTTCGAGTTCTTGAAGCCTTCTTTTCAACTTGTCCTTGGTGAAATTGCGTTGCGGAGAGTTGACGGCCTTGAATTTACTGCCGTCAACGGCGATCAACTCACCCCCGAACAGCGATAACTGCCGACAAACGGCTGTGAAGGCGAGAAAGACCCCCTTAAACGCTTTGGGGTTGTCCTTACGAAAATTGGCTATCGTCTTGTGATCCGGACAAAGCCTTCTGAGAAGCCACATCACTTCCACATTGCGATGCGTCTCACGTTCCAATTTGCGAGAAGAACGGATCTGATTGAGATACCCATAGATGTACAGCTTGAGCAGATCACGCGGATCATAAGGCCGACGCCCTGTCCAGGCAGGCGCGATCCGCTGAAAACCCAAGGCGCTCACATCCAGGTCATCCACAAAGACATCGATAAAACGCACCGGGTTATCTTTGCCGATATAATCGTCCAAATGCTCCGGAAACAACGTGCCTTGATCTCTTGATTCACCGCGAATGAAATCCATATTGTGCCGCCTTTTGGATGGGAGACAGACGAGGACTTCACAACGGTACGCATGAACAAAGATATAGACAATCTATAATTACTTTTGACACACTCTGGCGCATAAGAAAAAGGACGTAAATAACAAGAAAACAAAGGATTTATGAGGAAAGAGCTGGCATGCAAGGACAGAACCTTTGTTTCTCTTTCCCTTCCAAATCATACCTACGGCGTGTTCCTTTTGACGCGACCGATTTTCCTTTTTTCCTTCTTCCTTTTTCCTTTTTCCTTTTTTTTAATTTCTCCCGTCTCCCCGCTCTTTACCATCCCCAATCACCCTCCCGGTAATACCTGTCCACCACCGGCGCCAGTTCGGTATTCACGGCTACGTTCTCGACCCCGTCGAACATTCCCTTCCAGAAGTGCAACATACCCACCATTGCCTCTCCGTTGAGAAAATCCGTTTCGACGTCCGAAAAGCGAAGCGCCATCGCTCGCCGCTTCAGGTCCGGCTTCGAAATCACCTCCTCATTCATGGCCAGGTGCCACCCCCAGTCTCCCATCGTCGGAATTGCGTTATGGTAGGGTACGACCTGGAACCCCGCCGCCTTCATCGTTCGGTACACGCAAAGAAACGCCCGCCTGGCGTGGAGCGGGCTGGAACTCTGCGTCGCGAGTATCCCGTGCCGCGAAAGGTGCTGTTTGCACGCGGAATAGAACTCCTTCGAATACAGGCGGGCGAGGTCCGGACCCTTCGGATCCGGCAGATCAATCAGAATGACATCGTAGATGCCCGCGTCGTCCGCCAGAAACCGGCCCGCGTCCCGGGTGACCACGTCCACCCGTTCATCCTCCAGCGCCCCTTCATTCGCTTCCACGAACACCGGATGGGTGCGCGCAAGCCGGATCACCTCAGGGTCGAGGTCCACCAGCGTGACCCGTTTTACGTCTTCGTATTTCAAGATTTCCCGGAGCGCCAGTCCATCGCCCCCGCCCAGGATCAGTACGCGCTCCCTGGCTGCGGCCAGTCCCATTGCCGGATGCACGAGCGGTTCGTGATACCGTTCTTCGTCGTACGTGCTGAATTGCATTCCGCCGTTCAGGTACAGCCAGTGGTACCCCTTCCACTGCGTGATCACGATCCGCTGATATGGGGTCTGCGTCTCGAAAACCACCCGGTCCCGATACCGGCTCTGCTCGCCGAACCGCATGATGGGCTGCATAAACGCGCCCAGAGCAATAAGCCCTCCCGCGGTGATCCAGAACGCGGCGATGAGCGCGCCCGGCCGCGCCAGCAGGCTCCGGTATCGCCACAAGAGCGTAGATGCAACGGCGAAGTTCACCGTGCCCAGCGCGATGGGCGTATAGGTGAGCCCCAGCTTCGGCAGCGCGAAAAACGCAAACAGCAATCCCCCCGCCAGCGCGCCGAAATAGTCCTTCTCCATAACCGACGCGATATTGGTTTTGAGTTCCTCATACGCGTCGTTCATGCGTGTTACCAGGGGAATCTCAAGTCCGATCAGGAATCCGATCGCGCCGGCATAGCCATAAATAACGGCGCCCGTCGCCTCGACGAACGCCGTGCCCCAATAGGCCGCTGCGGCGGACGTCGCGCACAGCGCCGAGAGGAAGAACTCAACCGCGATGAACCGGTCCAGCAGCCGCTCAGAAAGATGCCGGCTCAGACGGCTTCCGAGCCCCATCGTAAAGAACATCAGCGACAATACCAGCGTCCACTGCAACGTGGGGTTTCCGAGCAGGTAGCTGGCCAGCGTGGAAAGCACGAATTCCGCGACGATTCCCGCCAGTCCGGTCGCGAACACACACGCCTTCAACAGACGGCCGCTTCCCGAATCTCCCGAGGATACGGGAGGGGGCGCTCCTCTGCCACCATGGTCTTCGGGGTCGCTGTCTATTGCGGCCATACCCTGTTCTTCTGTCCCGCGCTACACCACCTTGCACGTCAACCCGCCGTCCACGACGAGTTCGGCGCCGGTGACGTATTTCGCCTCATCCGAAGCCAGATACAGGGCGGCATACGCCACGTCCCAGGCATCGCCCATCCTGCCCATCGGACACTGGTTGTCACGAATCTGAATCATCTTCTCCACGTCGCCCTGTGCGTAGAATTCGGCCAGGGATTTCGCCACCATGGGTGTATTCATGAATCCGGGCAGTATCGAGTTGGCGCGGATATTCTTCCTGGCATACTGCATCGCAATACTCTGGGTGAGCTGATTCACCCCACCCTTGGTCGCGCTGTAGGAGACATAGGGCACGCCCAGCCAGCGAATCGAAGTGATCGAAGAGATATTCACGATCGCGCCGCCGCCCTGTCGTTCCATTTGGGGCAGTACGTGCTTACACGTCAGAAACATACTCTTGAGATTCACGTCGACCACGCGGTCCCAGGTTTCCTCGCTGAGTTCAACGCATCCGCCCACGTGGAGAATGCCGACGTTATTGTGCAGAATATCAACACGGTTGTAGGTATCGAGGCACCGTGCGACGAGGGCTTCCACGTCTTCGGACCGCGACACGTCCGCCTGGTGGGCCGTACAGTCCCCTCCCTCGCGCGCGATGAACTCCTGCGTCTCCTCCGCGGCCTCCGGGCTGATGTCCACGGCGAAAACGCGGGCCCCTTCCCGCGCAAAGAGTACGGCAGCCGCCTTGCCGTTTCCCCATCCGGGCCCGACCGAGCCGGCCCCCGTCACGATTGCGATCTTGTCTTTCAGGCGATGCGCCATGGCAGCCGCTTCCTACAAGACCCACACGATCAAGAGCGATGCCCCTACGTACGAGAACGCTTCGATAAACCCGGCGCCCAGGTGAGGTTTTTCGGGATCCGAGATCTCAGCCGCAAGGTTCAGGCCCGGCAACAGAATCTTGTCCGTGCCAACGCGTACCACGAGCAGCAGGACGAGCCCGATGATCACCTCGAGGGCGAAGTCCTGAAGGCTCGCCGCCCAGGAAATAAAATCTCCGGCCACCGCGTGCCGAACCACAATGCCGATCCCCACCAGCGCGCCTGCGAATGCCACGCCGGCCGCGGCGTTGTCCCTTTCAATTTCCGTATGCAGATCGTACGGTGTGGCCCAGTTGTAGACAATGCCCGCCAGCACCAGCGCCGCCTGTCCGAGAACCCAAAACGCGACGGTCGTGCCCAGGCCGCCGAGTTCGCCGGACACGGCCCCGAAAATCACCAGACCCGTGGCGATGTACGACGCGCAAACCACCGCTCCCGTACCCGCATTCTGGTCACGTACGATCTCGTCCCGGATCGAAAACTGGTGCAGGATCAGCCGGTCGTTGATGACCCGCGAGAGATTCATCAGCACGATCGACAGCGGGCCGTAGATGAGTACGTCGGTCAGGTCCACCTCCAGCCCGTGCGAGGGTCCGGAAATCACCCCGCCAATTGCCAGAACCAGCCCGAAGAAGTACCCCACGATTGCCACCGACAGGGCTGTGTTGTCCTTCTCCACAAGCTCTTCCTTCACGCGGTAGCTCGGCGTGGTCCAGTCGTAAACAAGCTTGCCGATCCAGAACAACACATACGCGCAGACCAGGTAAATCCCGGTTTCCAGCAAACTGTCCCACATCATTTTCCAAACCTCCCTCTGCTGCGGCTGCCAAAGCCCGACCGGTTGCGGCCGGACCGGTCCCTGACCCTCTGGGAAAAGGACCGCTGCCGGTTTGCAATGGCCCGTTGCCGGCGCTGATAAAACGCCGGCCTTTGTTTCTTTGTGACCGATCCTTCGGTACCGTACTCACGGTTGCGCCCGTAGTACGGCCGGCGCCGGTCTCGGCTGTTGCGATAGTCGTTGTAGTCGTTGCGGTAAATCTGCCGCCCGTATCCCCCGCCCATTAAATCACGCATCAACGCGTATTGTCCGTAGAACACCCAGAAACTCCCGCCGCCCCCCCAGTGCCCGTAATTGGGGTTCCCCACGTAGTGGTATCCGGGCGGATGAGGGGTACTGTTCATCCCTTCGTCCGACTTGGCGACCAATGCCATACCGAGAAATGCCGCGTACCGCCGATAGACCTCCTCCGGTACCTCAATCCATTCGGTTGTGCCCCGCCGCTCTCCCTGTACGACCGTGTATCGGTGATAGTAATTGGTAAAAAAAGTGCCGTCCTCCCGCATGTCCTCCAGTATGATCATATACTCGGGCGCCTTCGCCAGGCTCTTCTGCATCTCCTGAACGGGATCCCGCGTGCCGCACCCGGCAATCCAGAGTGTGGCGAACGCAATTACCGGCCATCGCAACTGTCGCATAAGCATCTCCTTGGTTCATCCGGAACGCATCGACACATCGACATCCTTCGACGAGCTCAGGGACGGAGCTCATTACATGCAAGCTAAGTACAAGCAACTCACGAAATGCACGTATGTTCAGCGTAAGGGGCACATCGGGCGCTTGATTCAGTCGTAGAAAGATAGCCCGGCGGCAACGGCATGTCAAGGTGCTTGCCCGTGGACCGGAGGGGTAGCTATATTGTGCAGGAAATGTCGATAGCCCGGGAAAATTCCGATCTACAGCGGAGCCCATCACATGGCCTTTGCCGTTGACACGTCGCCTCAGCCGGACCGCCATCCCCCGATCACGCCTGCTGACGGTTCCATCGCGATCCAGAACCCCCCGGCCCTGATCTGGCGCCTGGACGACCGGGCTGACTCATACATCGTGGAGATCTGCAGGCACGACGGTTTCAGGGGTGAAATCATGCGCTTCGCCGGCATCGACGTGCCGTTCTTCAATCCGCCGGTGGAACTCGACCGTGGACGGTGGCACTGGCGTTATTTCGCGGTTACGTCAGCGGGTGAACGCTCCAGGCCCGGTCCCGTGCGGAGCTTTCACGTCACGCCCCAATCCGTGTCGCTTCCCATACCCCCGTCAGAGCGCATCCTCGACGCGATGCCGGACCACCCGCGTATCTTTGTCACCCCCGAGACCCTGGAGGCGTTCCGCGCCCGCAGGCATGGGCCGGGCCGTGAAGCATGGCGTCACCTCAAGCACCGCGCGGACGCCCTGGTTCAAAGCGCACCTCCCGGATTGGATCTGCAGTCCGTGCCCGCGGGCCTGGACGAACGTCGCGGTCAGGTATTTCATCTGAGAGACGGCCGCATCACGTTTCCGGTGGACTTCCGGATCTCCGAACTCAAGCGAGGCGCCGATACCGTCAATGCGCTCTCGTTCGCCTATCTGATCTCGGGAGAGAAACAGTACGCCGAGGCCGCGCGGCGCTGGATGGTTTTCATCTCGAACTTCCGCGTCGACATCCACCAGGAAGACCGGGGACAGCACGATACCGTTGTCTACTGCTACGAATACGGGCTTAAGGGCATGGCCCTTGCGTACGATCGACTCTACGATCTGCTTACGCCCCTGGAACGTTCGAGTGTAATGTGCCACGTCGAGTTCCATTGCGAAGCCGCCTATCAGTGGATCCGGGAAGGACTTCAGATCCATCTGAACTATCAGAATTCCCATGGTCAACAATGCATGCACGCGCTGCTGTCCACGGTTCTCGCCGTGGCGACCGAATCCGCGCGGACACGCGAATGGGCCGACTACCTGATCCGCCAGTACGTGAACCGGGTTGCGTGGGGCAGCAGCGACGGCGGGTACACCGAAGGCCAGAAATACGGCCACAAGGTGCAGTTCATCCTGGAAGCCCTGGCCGCACTCAAAACCGCGACGGGTCTTGACGTCTTCCGCGAACCCCGTTGGCAGAATACCGGCTCGTTCTGGCTGTATTGCATGTCTCTCAATTACTGGTGGAACCACTGGGGGGACTGCTATTCCCTGATCGACCCGAATCTGGGAAGCGATGCGGACACCTACGTTTCCGCATTCCTGGCCGCGATGACCGGAGATCCCGCGGTCAAATGGTGGAGCGATACACGGGTATGCAACCCGGTGCATCTCCCGCTTCAGTACCTCGCAGGCAGCGGCGTCAGGCCCGGGCCGCCGGTGGATGTCCCGCAGGCGCGCCTGTTTCCCGACGTGGGACAACTCGCCGCTTACGACCGGTTCTACGATCACGGAGGCAGCCGCATCTTCTTCCGGAGCAGCCCTTGGGGCGATCACAGCCACGCGCACCAGGACCAGAACGGATTCGTCATCCACGCCGGGGGTGAGATCCTTTGCTGCGACGCGGGGTATTACACCTATTCCGGGGACACGTACCACGCTCAATGGACCCGGACCACGCAGGCGCACAATTCCATCCTCGTGGACGGGGAAAGCCAGCGCCGGGGCATCGCCCACAAGGGAGAAATCACGGCATTTTTCAATACGCCCGACGCCTGCTTCTTCACCGGCGACGCCTCGGGCGCGTACGGGGAACTGCTCGAAACGTTCCACCGCCATGTCCTCTTCATCCGCCCCGGCGTCTTCGTCCTTTGCGACATCCTCGAAGCGGCTGAACCGCGGGAATATACCTGGACGCTCAACACGTTCGAACGCGCGGACATAGACGAGGCCGGTCAGACGATGACCATCCGGCAGCGGGACCAGCGGCTCATGGTCCGGCACCTGGCGGGCGGTGTGCTGAGGTACTCGCAGAACAACGACAGGCCGTTTCCGTTGAAAACGCGGGACTGGTGCCGGGTCACCGAAGCCTTCCCCCAGCAGTGGAACATCCGGGTTACGACCCGGAAGAGGACCAGCGAGCAAATCCTGGCGGTCCTGCATGCGTACACGAATCCGGAAGGACCGCAGGTCGACAATATCCGCCGCGTGGAGGCAGACGGCGGCGATGGCGTCAGCTTTCAGTCGGGGAACCGGTCCGAATGCGTCCTGTTTCGAAACCGGGAAGGCGGCGATATTGAAGCCGCGGGTATACAAACGGACGGCAGGGTTGCCAATGTCAGCCAAACCGGTGACCGGCTCGAGCGCTGGCTGCTTCACGGCGGCGCCCATCTCAAGCTGCATGGGGAGATTCTCCTGTCCGCGGATGCGGAGTGCGACGCCGCGGCGAATTACAATACCCGTAGCGCCGTCGCGCACCTCCAGGTCCGGCACGGGACGCCGGTGCGGCTCTCCATCCACCTTCCCCGTGCGCCGGGCTCGGTGTTCGTTACACATCCGGAGCGTCCCCGGAACGTGATCCCCGTCGATTGCACGTGGCGTGACGGGATGCTCCGAGTCGACCTCATCGACGCGGGCGAATCCGTCCTGTGGGTTGACCCGGTCTCGGACCTGACGACGACCCCGGAACCGCTTCAACTGACGCTTGCAGACGGCGATGGCCGGCAGACGGTGGAATTGCAGACGGCCATCGCGGACAACGGGGATGTTGTCGCCTCTTCCGAGATTTCCCCACGCGAGCCGGGCGTCTACGAACTGGTCGCGGAAGGGGCGGAACTGCTCGTTCAGGACCGGTGGGACCCGGATGTGAGCGTACGCGGGAATGGCCGCGTGACCGCCTGCCTGCGAGAGGGCGCGGAGATCTTCGTCCGCTATCCGCCGGACGACCGGCCGGACGTCTGCGCCCACCTGAAAGAGAGTCGCATGGGCAGACTCATCAACCTGCTCTGCAATGGCGGTTTTGAAGCCGGCATCGTGGATTACCCGCCCCGCTGCTGGAACGTGCAGCACTCCCGCACCCACGATACCGCCTGGCCGGCATGGTGTACGGAGGATGCCGCGGAAGGCAACGCCTGCCTCAAGTTTACGAGACCCACGGACCCCATGTCGCTTACCAGCCGACCGATGCGCCTGCGCACGACCGGCCGGTACCACCTGCGATTCAAGGCCCGCGGCACGGCCACCCATGCCCGCGTGACCGTGTCCGGACAGCAGGGTACCCGACTCGACGTCCACGTCAGGCCCGCTGAGACGTGGACCGCGTACCAGGCGGAACTGGACGTCCAACCGGGCTACACAACCGTGTCCGTCGCGTTCGATTCAGGGGGAGAACCCGATCAGGTCCTTTGGATGGACGATATGGAGTTCGGGTATATTGCAAGTGAACCCTGATTCGTAAATTTGCCGGGACTTTAATGTCGAATAAATACAGAAGAACAAGGGCGAAATGACGTCAAAGGTCCCGGTTTCTTGAGGTCACTGGATGTGAGGGTGAATTTCATCCATTTGTACGACCTCAATACCCGGTTTTGGCACTGTCACCTTCTGTGCCTTTCGTGCTTTTTGTGGTAAATGAACGGTTGTCTTTATTCGAATTGAGGTTAATTCCTGTCGCCGCTTTCGAAGGGTTTCAGTCCCGTTTTCGGAGGTCCCCTGACATCAATGACGGAGGTGAAGATTGAACACGCCGGTACTGTTTGAAATCTGCGTCGGTTCCGCGCAGGGCGCCGTCGCCGCACAGGAAGGCGGGGCCCACCGCGTGGAGCTGTGCGATAATCTGATCGAGGGCGGCACCACCCCCAGCGCGGGCGCCATTCATGTTGCCCGCAAGCATATCGACATCGGTCTCAACGTGATCGTACGCCCGCGAGGAGGCGACTTCTGCTATTCCGAAGTCGAGTTCGAAACCATGGCTCGCGACGTCGAAACGGCCGCCGAAGGGGGCGCGGACGGGATTGTGATCGGCATTCTGAATCCGGACGGATCGATCGACGTGGAGCGCACGGGCGCTCTCATCGAACGCATCCGCCCGCTTCCGGTGACGTTCCACCGGGCGTTCGACATGACCTCCGATCCCCACCGGGCGCTGGACCACCTGATTTCGCTGGGCGTGGACCGGGTACTCACTTCGGGTCAGGAAGTTTCGGCGTTGGAAGGGGTCGACCTCATTGCCGGGTTGATCGAGAAGGCCGCCGGCCGCATCGTGATCATGCCCGGCGGCGGCATTTCGGAACGCAACGTCGCGAAGGTGATCGCCGGCACCGGCGCGCGTGAAATTCACGTCGCCGCCGGGAGCCGCGTTCCCGGCCGGATGACGTACCGCAATCCGAATGCCTTCATGGGCGGCGAGCTTCGCCCCCCGGAATTCTCAATCGACGTCACCGACGTCATCCGCGTCAGCGCCTTCATCCAGGCCGTTACCTCGCCCATCACAACGACCACCGGGTGAGACGTAAGTCACGGTAGAGGGGAGAGATTGCCTGCCTCGTGAGGATTCTTTTCTTGCCGAAGGCAAGGAGGAATAACATACCCGGCGATGATTTCTTCTATCGTCTCACCTCTTACGTCTACCCGATCTTGCATCACAACACGTCATGCCTCATCGTGTCTTACGGACGCGTCGGCTGATTTATTAAGGAGATCTCGCCATGCGCATCATCGCGATCGGCTGTGAATACACCGGAAAAACAACTCTTTTCGACGGCCTCATGCAGTGGGGGCGCGAACGGGGCATCGTCCATCACCTGGACGACCACTTCAGCATTCCCGACTGCCAGATGCTCAAAACCGAAGGCGATCAGCGGATCATGCTGGGTCTGCCGGAAGCCATCAAGGAGCGCTACCAGCGGTTCCAGCTTGCCTACCACGTCCGGCTGATCAACAAATACGAACACATTCTGCTGGGCGGGTTTCATATCGAGGAGTATATCTACGGCCCCAGGTACTATTATCCCGCCGTGGGCCGCCTCTCCGAAACGCCGAGAGCCTGGGAAGCGGAGATGCCCCGGGACACCATCCTGGTCCATCTCAAGGCCAGCGCCGACGTCATCGAAAGACGCATGGAAGAGGACCGCCATACGTATCACGTTGTTCCCAGGGACGACGTCCAGGAAATCCTGGACGAATTCCAGGCGGAGTACAGCGCCTGCTGGATCATGCGCAAGTTTGAAATCGATACGTCCGATCTGACCCCGGACAGCCTCCTGCAGGCCTTTCTGGACCGGTCCGTCCCGTTCCTCAACGACCGCGATACGCTCACCCGCATGAATACGTAAATTTGAACATCGGCATCCTTTGCACCGATCACAGACCGGTCGTGACTTTCCGGATTCCTTGACACTGCATGGGGGTTTGCGTACTATTGATCGGTGCGCGGGCGGCCCATTAGTCGGCTGGATGTCACCTGGAATTGGAGGAGGCCGTAAAATGAACGATCGCATTGTTATTGATCCGTCAATTCGTCATGGAAAACCGGTGATCAGGGGAACAAGAGTACCTGTACATAGAGTTATCGGGAGTCTCGCGGGCGGATCTGATCCGAACGAGGTCTGCACGGAATATGCGATCACGGACGAGGACCTGAGGACGGCACTCGCCTGTGCAGAAGAGTTGATCGAGTACGAGTCGACGGTCATTCGATACTGACGACGAACGTGAAGGGCCATTATGCATAAGTAGGTCACCCAATATCCATCGTTGTGGCTGGAGCAAGAATATGGCAGAGACATCCTTAGAAAAAAATATCCTTGATGAGGTCCACAAGTTGGCAACTCCACAGAAGGAACGTGTCCTGGAATTCGCGCGTTCGCTGGTCAATGACCAAGCGCCCGGCATATCAGGTGAATGCCTGCTGAGGTTTGCTGGTGCTATCGACAAGGCAAACCTTGAAGAAATAGCTCAGGCGATTGAAAGAGGTTGCGAACGAGTAGACTATAATGAATGGTAGATATCTGCTGGATACTACGATCGTCATAGCTCTTTTTGCCAATGAACAAAACATCCAGCGGCAACTTGGCGAAGCGGGCGAGGTCTTTATTTCCAACGTTGTTTTGGGCGAGTTGTATTACGGTGCGGAGAAATCGACTCGAGTGATTTCCAACCTGGAACGCATAAATGACCTGGCATCCACTTCAAACGTGATCGGATGTGATCTGGGAACGGCCCGTCAATATGGTACGATCAAGAATCAACTTCGCCTGATGGGACGCCCAATACCGGAGAATGATATATGGATTGCTGCACAGTCCGTACAAAACCGGCTGACTCTGGTTGCCCGGGACGCCCATTTTGATGAAATAGAGGCGATATCTCTTGCAAGATGGTAGCAATTTACGTTGTGAAATTTCGCGCAGAAAGGAAGTCACGTGGACCTGAGCCGCCAACCGCCGCGCCGCCCTTCCAACGTCTCAATCGCCGGAATCGTCAACCTCGCCCGGATGACGGACAAGGCCCGCGCATACAACTACCGTACGCTGGGTGAATTCCTGTACGGCGACGATTCGGGCCTGGACAAGATTCTGCTGGATTTTCTGGGCGTCTCGCACGAAGACTTTGCCGACGCCGCCGGGCGTTATGGCGATTCTGATCTCGGACGCTGGATACGGGAGGTTTCGGACCGTACGGACGAGGAGATCCACGCCTTCAATCGGTATCATCTCCAGCGCGAGCCGGACGACGAGGCGGGCAAACAGCGGCTGAAGGACCGCATCGAGAAATTCGCGCCTGGCAGAACCGACATCGTCACCGTATTCCAGTCCATCGAACTGGACGACTGGGCCAACTTCAGAGACGTGGACCTCTCGCAAAGGGCGCCGCGGTCCCCGTACCGCCGGGACGTCGCGGGGATCTTCGGCCTGGCGCGGATGGCGGACAAGGCCCGCGCGGAAATGGCAGGGACCCCCGGCGAGTACATCTACAACTGCCCGATCGACCAGGCCATCACCGACTGCTTCGGCTTTACGGCGGAGGACTTCAAGGATGCCGCCTACCGGAACCCGAACGACGTGGAGCTAGGGGACTGGGTTCGGGAACACACCCGCGCGCATTCAGGCGAAATATCGCAATTCAACCATCGAATAGCCGGAAAAGGCCCGGAAGACATCAAGGAATGCGCGATCTTCAAGGCTGCGCTCGCGAACGCCGCGCCAAACCGCACCGACATCACCACCTGGTTCGACCTGCTCGACGTGGATGACGAGGTGTCATTCGGCGTTGTGGATCTGACCCGCCATCCGCCCAGAAGCCCGTACGACGCTTCCGTGGGCGGTCTCTTCGGCCTGGCCCGGATGATCGACAAGGGCAGGGCGGCAATCCACGATCTGCTGGGTCAATACAAGTACGCGGAAGAATCCGGGCTGGACAAGAAGATCGCGGAGTTTTACGGGTTTGCCATGGTCGACTTAACCGATCTCATCAGGGCGGGCCGAACGGACGGAGAGATCTTCGATTGGCTCAACGAAAACCACGGAAAGACCAGTTCCGAAATCCGCGATTTCAACAGTGATATCGGCACGATCGAACCCTGGAACGAGAAGCGGCGCGCCTGGTTCCGCGGGGTCCTTGCAGGTCTGGATGAATCCCGTACCGATGTGACGACGTATATGGCCCTGATCGTGCTGGACGACACCATCCACTTTGCCCGTCTGAAGACAGCGATTTGAATCCGGTCCCGCAATCCGGGTGTCACTAACACGTCATCCACGGTCCGGTTTGAACCCCTTTTCGTTACGGTGAGGAACCTTTCGTTTACATCCTCCGTTAGAAGCGGCTCAGCTTGTCAGAGTGGTATTTGAGCCTACCGAAACGTGGTCACTGAGCTTGTCGAAGTGCCCGTGTGCCGGCTCACCTGGACAGCACCCGTCGAATGAACAGAGATCCCAGGTCCCAAAAGGAGAACCCAAATGCCTAACCAGGAAGTCGCGCTGGCCAGATTCACCCGGAGAGAATTCCGGGAAGCCCTGGAAGCCGGTCGATTCGGAACCGCCATCATTCCCACCGGAAGCAATGAACAGCACCTCGAGCACCTGGCTATGGAGTATGACATCCGTGCGGCGACGTACGTGGCTACCGAAGCCGCCGGAAGGCTCTACCCCGATGTTGTCGTGAACGTGCCGATGGCGGTCGGTATCTCTGAACATCATATGATCCATAAAGGAACCGTCACTGCAAAACCCGGAAGCTGGCTGTCCGTACTTTTCGACGCCGTTGAGAGCCTGGTGCGCCACGGCGTCAAAAACGTACTCATTCTCAATGGACACGGCGGTAACGAGGCGCCCATGATGGGCATCCTCCGGCAGTGGCAACTTTTCTTTCAGCTCACCGCACCGGAAGCCAACGTGCAATTCCACTCCTACTGGAATCTGAGCCGTGAAATCGCCGAGCAGCACTGCACGAGCAGGGTGCCCGGCCACGCGGGCGAATACGAGACCGCCATGGCCATGGTCATCTGCCCGGAGAACATCCGGCACGAAGCCATGCAGGACCAGGAGAACCGGGAGCCCACGAAAGCGACCGAAGAACTGGGGAAGATTCTCGTTGAGGCTGCGGTCGCGAAAACGGTAGAATACCTTCAGGGCATGATCGACGCCGCGAACCCCGAGATACAGCCGCACGTCTATTCGAAGGAAATGTACGCTTCGCAGCCGAAGAAATAACGCTCCGCCAGCATGAATTGCCGGAAAGGATGAACCATGAGCATCGAACGGGCAAGATTCGGCGCGGATGCCGCCGCGGGGCTCGCGGGCACGCTGCCCCAGCCCTTTCCGCGCACCGTCGGACCCAACGCGATGGCCTATCTCCAGGAGGTGGTCGACTCGGGTCTCACGTGCAACATGATCGGGCGATTCGAAGACGCGTTCGCGGAAGAAATGGGCGTGGAACACTGCATTGCCACGCCAGGCTGCACGCCCGCTCTGGCCGTTCTGGCCTGCGCGCTGGACTTCGATCCCGGTGATGAAATCATCGTGAGTTCGGTAACGGACTACGGAACCGTCCAGGGGATCATCCGGGAGAACTACATCCCCGTTTTCGCGGACACGGACGCCGGAACGATGATCAGCAGCGCCGAGACCATTGCGCCCTGCATTACGGATCGTACCCGCGCCATTCTGGTTGTACACATGACCGGCACGATCTGCGATATGGATCCCATCGTGGAACTCGCGGAAGAGCACGGTCTCATCGTCTACGAGGACGCCTGCCAGGCCGTCTTTGGAGAATACAAGGGCCGGTTCGCCGGGTCTCTGTCCACCGCCGGCGCGTTCTCCTTCGATTCCGAGAAAACCATGGGTTCGGATATCGGCGGCTGCGTGGTGACCAACGACGGCGAACTCGCCGAGCGTATGCGTTTCATCGGCCACAGCCGCGGCGGCCAGATGCTCGAGGGATTCGGGCGGCAGCACGTCGTGGCCGGATTCGCCCACCGCATGCCGCAATGCACCGCCGCCGTCACCCTGGCGCAACTCGAAATCATCCGCCCCAACGTGGAACAGCGGGACCGGATGATCCGTCTGCTGGCCGAGATGCTGGAAGAGATTCCGGGCATCACCCCGCTGCCGATCCCGGAATACATGGACGTCTACTCCTGCTGGATGGCAGGCTTCAGCGTGGATCCGGAGGCATTCGCCTGTACCCCCGATTCGTTTGCGCAGCAGGTCGCGGAAGGCGGTATCCCGGGCGCGGGCACGGGTCGTTACTACCTGATGCCCCCTGCACTGCCCTTCCTCGCCGAAAAGGCGGAGCAGAGATCGTATCCTTTTTCGATGCCCCCTGCTTCCAGGGAATATTCGTACAACGGCGATACGTGCCCCAATGCACAGCGCTTTCTGGAATCCTTCGTACGCTGGTCATCCTTCTGTGAACGCTATGAACCCGAACACTGCGAACTCGCCGCACAGATCGTAAGGGAAGTGGCGGAAAGAAACCGATAAAAGCGGGTAGACGTCAGACGGGAGAGGGGAGAGGACCACACCCCGCCCCACCACCTGGTGAGACGGAAGACGGGAGAGGGTAGAGATTACCTGCCTTGTGAGGTTTCTAATCGTGCCGGAGGCGAGAAGGAATAAGATACCGGGCAAAGGCTTCTTCTACCGTCTCCCCGCATTTCTTCTCCCCTCTCCCGCCTTCAGGTTCCAAGGAGGTCCGAATGTCAGACACACGATACCGTGAGATCGAAGTCGCCGGTTCGCCGTATGAGATGGGCCGGCAGATCGGCGAGGCCGCCCGCGAGGAAGTGAGGGGCTTTGCGGACATCGCCCTTGAACGCGTGAACAAGAGCGTCAACGTCTCCGTCGAGCGGGCGATGGCCGTCGCCAGGGACTGCATTCCGTACGTGGAGGGATACGCGCCCCATATGCTCGAAGAGATGCGCGGCATGTCGGAGTCCTCGGGTGTCTCGCTGGACAATCTCATGATGCTCCAGGTCCGCAATCAGCTTCAGGCGGAAGTGGACTCCGGCTGTACTTCCTTTTCTGTCAACAGACCCGCCGGAACGGGCAACATCGTGGGCCAGAACTGGGACAACGACCCGGGCCTCAACCCCTTTACCATCGTCCTCACCCGCCGCCCCGAAGGCAAGCCCGCCGTGCTGAATATCACCCAGGCCGGCATCATCGCCTATATCGGCCTGAACAGCGAGGGGATCGGGCTTTGCCTGAATACCCTGCCTGCGCCCTCCCGTCCTGTGGGTGTGCCGCACTATTTCACGGTCCGGGGCATTTACGAGACCGCCACCATGGAAGACGCTGTACAGGCGGTGCGAAGGGCCAGGCGCGCCATCCCTGCCAACATCATCCTCTCCACGCCGCAGGGGCCGGCGGACCTGGAGGTGACGCTGGAGAACGTACACGTGATCCGGGACGACGGCGTGGGCCTGGTGACCCATACCAACCACTGCGAGCATCCGGAACTGATACACAACAACGACGTCTTCCCCGAACTCATCCAGTCCGGCGGAAGGAAGATCCGGATCCAGAAACTCTTCAATGAAATGGAACGGCCCTTTGCAATCGAGAGCATGAAGGCCGCCCTGAGCGATCATGAAGACCATCCCACCTCCATCTGCCGTCATCCCAACGATCATCCCACGACCGGGTATTGGGCGACCGCGTTCTCCGTGATCATTGAAACCGATGCAGGCCGCATGCACGTGAGCAGGAACAACCCCTGTCAGAACCCGTATGTGACCTATTCGCTGAACTGACCGGCGCGCTTGCCGGAACCCCTTGCGCCCGGACGCCCCGGAACCATCTCCATGTCTCTCACGTCCAGTCAGATCGCGCACGCGCTTTCGCGAAAACTCCTGCGCAACCGGCATACCCGCATTATGATGGATTACTATGCGGAAAAGCTGCCGCGCCTCGAAATCCCTGAATCCCCGGACGAATGGAAGAAGCGGACCGCCCGGATTCGCAGGGACCTCCTGAAGAAAGTCTACCTGACGGGACTCGATCCGGACGTCAACGATCGCCCGCCGGACGTTCGCTGGAAGGGTGTTCTCAAGGGAAACGGCTACCGCATCCGGAAATGCCATTACGAGGGGTATCCGGGCATGCGGATCCCCGCGCTGCTGTACGAGCCCGAGAATCTCCGGGGGAAGGCGCCGGTCGTGCTCAATCCCAACGGCCACCATCGGGGCGGGAAGGCCATGGACTACAAGCAGGCGCGGTGCATCAACCTGGCTAGGCGCGGCATGCTCGCCCTGAACTTCGAATTCATCGGGATGGGCGAACTACAGGGCTCGCTCAACCACATGCAGCAGGCCCACGTCGACCTGTGCGGCGTCGCCGGTGTCAGCGCCATGTACCTGGCCATGAAACGCGGCCTGGACGTTCTGCTCGACCACGAACACGCAGACCCCGACAGGGTGGCCATGACCGGTCTCTCGGGAGGCGGATGGCAGACGGCGGTGCTCACCGCACTGGACGAACGCATCGGCGTTTCCGTGCCGGTATCGGGACACTCCCCGATCTGGCATCGCGCGACCAGGCGGTGGCAGGACCACGGCGACCTGGAACAGACACCCGTGGATCTGTGCACCGTGGCCGATTACGACACCCTCACGGCGATGTTCGCGCCCCGTCCGGCGCTGCTTGTTCACAGCGTCAACGACGGTATTTTTCGCCCGGAATTCATGCGGCCCGCCCTTTATTCACCCGCTCGAAAGGTTTACGAGAAACTCGGCGTTCCCAGGAATATCGCGTTCTACGCAAACAAAGACCCGGGCACCCATAACTACGAGAAAGATATCCGCGAGCGACTCTACAAGTTCCTGAAGAATGCGTGGACCCTCGATATCTCCACCGAGGACATCCCGTGCGAAGACGAAATCCGCACGGAATGGGAACTCAACGTGGGGCTGCCGCCGGACAATCCCACGTTCCTCTCTATCGCCGCCGACCTCGCCGGGCGCCTGCCCGTGAAACGTTCGACCGCCGATTCAAGGCAGCAGGACCGGAGACGTCTTGCCAGGGTACTGCGCCTGCCGTCCGCGTACACGGTGGAATCGCAAACCGCTCTCAAGTCGCGGACGCTGGCGGGGACAAGGATCTCGCACCATCTTCTGAAAATGGACCGCTGGAACGTCCCCATCACCGAATTCGATCCGACGGGATCGCGCGAAGTCCTGCTTGTCCTCCCGGAAAACGGCCGGGCCGGCGCGGCAAGGGCTGTAAAGAATGCGCTTGAGGCCGGCAAACGCGTTTTCGCAGCCGACCTGCTGGCATTTGGCGAACAGGTGATCGCGGACGGCGACTATCATTACCTGTTTATGGAGTGCATCGCCGCCGCGGGCGACCGTCCCCTGGGCATCTGTACCGCGCAATTGCTGGCCCTACGGCACTGGATCGAGTCCGCTGCCGGCGTGGGTTCGCTCAGCATCAACGCACACGGCCTCTCCACCGGGCTGATCGCCCTGTGCGCG
Source organism: Candidatus Latescibacterota bacterium (assembly GCA_965116875.1). Taxonomy (GTDB): domain Bacteria; phylum Latescibacterota; class UBA2968; order UBA2968; genus JAAXHE01. The sequence goes on along the minus strand of OZ220733.1, from coordinate 3,069,594 downwards.
GCGGCCCTGCGGCCCCGGGGCATCGACGCTTTGAGCGCAAACCTGCCCGACACCCTCCGCAGGCTCATCGACTGGAGCGTGGACTACACGCGGGAGCCCGTTTCGTTCTGTTTCGGCCTGCTCGAGCAGTTTGATATCGAAGACCTCGTCCAGCTGTCCCATCCCGTAGACATCCTTATTGACGGCCGCGGACCGATGCGTTAACAGTCCGTTGAGAGAGTCCATCCAGGCTACCCGCCTGCCAGGACGTCACTGGCAGGCCTGCAGAGCGACTTTATCAACGGACTGTCAAGGCCGGCGCATCCCGTGAATTCCTTCCGTTTCGTCGTCGTTCCCGAAAGGCGTTTGACATGCCGGATTCCGCTACGATCCATCTGGATGCGCGCTACTATCGCGCGCTGCCGATCGACAGCCCGGGGTACGAATCGGTCAGGTTCGAGCTTCCCGTCCGGCGAACGGCGCTCATCGGCATGCACTGCTGGAACATCGGCTGCCCCGACGGGCCTCCCCTGAACATGGACTACTGCGTGGACCTGGGCTGGCCCGAGGCCACCGCGGAAGGGTACCGCATCATGTGCGAGGTGATGCGCCCGGCCATGGACGCGGCGCGGGCGATCGGCCTTCCCGTGGTACACGTGGAAGCGGACTGGATGGACGAACAGTATCCGCACATCCCGTCCAGGCGGGACAGGACGAACGTCCGGAAACCCACCGGCCGCCAGAAGGAAATGCTGGACCGCGCGCATGGCCCCGACTATATGAAACACTCCCCGCTCGCGAAGATGCGCCGGGCTGCAATCGTGTCCCCCGTCGGCGACGAGCCGATGGTCTTTTACACAGACACCCTGGACGCATATTTGAAAGACAACGACATCGACACCCTCATCTACACGGGATTCGCGGCCGATATGTGCGTTCTGGGCTCCGAAGGCGGCGGGCAGGCGATGCTGTCGCGCGGATACCGCTGCATATTGATGCGGGACGGGACGGTGGGCGTGGAACGTCCGGACACCTTTGACGAGCGTCTTGCCACGCGTTACGGCATCCACATTTTCGAATGGAAAATCGGATACAGCACCACGTTCCAGGCGTTCATGGAGGCCATGGATTCGGAAACGGATCAACCTCCCCGAAAAATGACGAATCAAGGTTAAAGCCGGAGAAAGGAAGACGCTATGGCGCTCAGAATCTGTGACTGGAAACACGGAAAGAAATGGGTCTACTCCATAACGTACGACGAAGCCCTGATCGAACTGCACGAACGCGCCGTGCCGATTCACGAAGCATTCGGAATACCGGGACACATGGAGGCGGTAGCGGGTCACATCGGCGAAATCCGGCAACTCGGCGCTTCCAGCTACAACGGTTTCCGGCATATGAACGGTGAGGAAATGAAGGAGATGGTCGACCGCGGATGGGGTGTGGGCAACCACTCATGGAGCCACGAAGTGATCCGGCCGGACATGCTGGACCGTGAACTGAGGGAAGCGAAGAAGGTACTGGAGGACGCCATCGACGGACCGGTGGACCTCTACTGCTCGCCCGGGAACAATACGAACATGGCGGATCACGTCCTGGAAGCCTGTCGCGAGTACGGCTACCTGGGCGCGATGAGCCTGACGGACGCGCTCAACCGGCCCGTCGACGAACTCTTCTGGTTGAACCGCACGGCCCTGCACGACCAGTTCTACGAACCCTTCTACAGCGAGTTCGATCCGTACAGAAACATACGCCATGCGCAGGCGGACAGCGGATGGATCATCGACTATTGTCACTGCCCGCTGGATGAGGTGGTCCACCCGAACAAGGACTGCACCGCGGAACAGCTCCGACGCCGCTTTGAGGCCGTCGTCGAGGAAGGCGGCGAAGACGTGTGGTGCGCCGTGCCCGAGGAAGCCATCTTCTACCATCTCACCCGACGCCACACCAGGGTTACCGATCTCGCCGATACCGCCGACGAAAAGCGCTATCGGCTGAACGTGGACGGGTTGTCCGACCGGGTCACGTGCCGGGCGCTCACCCTGGACGCGGACGTACCCGCGGCGTGGTGCCGGTATCCCCGGGTCCGCGTAAACAGCCAACCTGTGCCTGCTACCCTGGTCCGCCCCTGCGTTCTGCGAATCACGGTGGACGCAGAAGACGGGATGGAGCTGTCGTATTCGGCTCAGGGTTGAGATCCGCCGCATACCGCGACACCGGGAAGGAAGAAATCCGGAGAATGCAGAACTTTGCCGGTCACAACCTTCACCTGGAAACGCCTCGCCTGAGGCTGCGGCCGTTCGATGAGGCGGATTTTGATCTGGCCGTTCCGTTCTATCGGGACCCCGATTTCCTGAATGCGATGGAAGCGGAACCGCCGGGCGAACCCGTCACGATCGAGTATCTCAAAGGCGCCGGCAAGGCGATGGCGAAACAGGGATTCCTGTTTGCCATCGTCGAGAAGGCGAGCGGCCGGACCATCGGCGAAGTGTGTCTTCAGTGGATGAATCTGAATCGTGGAAAAATCGAGGGCGAGAGGGTGATGCGCATGCCCATCGGGATCTGGGACAAGTCGCTGTGGGGTCGGGGGTACGGCAAGGAAGTCGTGCGTTGTCTGATGGCCCATGCGTTTGATGAACTGAGGATCGATCGCTTCTGCCCGATGGACGTACACATCGACAATGCGCGCTCAGCGGCGTTGTGGCGATCGCTCGGCCTGACCGTCGCGCGAGAGGTGGATGGCGGAAAGGTGCTGGATTTCGAGATTACCCGCGAGGATTACAAGGGGATGAGATAGGAAGACCGTGGGTGCCGTGGCAGAACCTTATCTCACACAAAGTCACGAAGAAATGCGGGGAGACGGGAGAGAATCAAAAAGAAGGAAAAAGGAAGAAGGAAAAAGGGAAAGTTGCGAAGGGCTGAAACTTGGAACGATGACACTCCATCGCCGCCACTGAGATTGTAGGGGCTACCGGCCGGTCGCCCACATATTGGCGCTGACGTACGTGATTGGCGGTGCCAGGCCATATCGTTCGCTATCAGAAACGCATCATGCTATCGAGCGCGAAGTCACTCGCGAGCATTTCCAGAGCAGGGCGCGTTGTTCCGTCCCGCACCGATGTTGCATTTGTAGGGGCGTCCCTTGTGGGCGCCCGCCTTTCCCCCCTCGCTTCCTTTGTGCCTCCGTGCCTTTGTGTCTTTGTGTGAGCTGAGTTAAGTTTCGTCTCCGAACGCTGTGATCGCCGGCACAACGTACTTATCCCCGGGATTGACGAGGTACGTGTACCCGCTGGCGACGTCGGTACCTTCCCTGAGTCCCCTGACAATCGTAATGTCGCCTGTCGATACCCCGTTATCCGTGACGGCCGCGATTCTGTAGCTCGTGTCCATCGGCAGATTGTTGATGAAGTGGATCGTCCGGCCGGCAAGGTCTGCATCCCGCGGCAGCGGCGGATCCAGGTCGACCGTATTGTCCGCGGGATCGGACGCGTCGATCCGGGCAACCGTCCCGCGCCAGGCGGCCCGTTCCGACGTCAGTTCGGTTCCCCCTGATGCGAGCGATGTGCCGCCGATCATTCTCATCAGTTGGACCTCATTGCCCGCCTGCCGGATCATTCCGAACATCCCGTTGAATCTGATTCCGCCTTCCACCTCGACTTCCATCGTCTCCTCGCAGCTGATCAGGATGTCCCTGCGACCGTCGGCCAGTTCCACGGCCACGGCGCCCGCCGTGCAGGCGTCTCCTCCGTGTCTCACCTCCAGATCGCGTACCTGAACGATGAACGGATTGGTATCAAAGGTTTCCAGGACGTTGACAAACCGGCTCTGAACCTCCTCGCCCAGCCTGCTCTGGATGAGATATCTGGGCCGTTGCAGCCGGCGCGGCGAATCTCCCGTAGCCAGCGCGACCTCGTCGCAGGGTGTGAGCGCGTGGAGGCGAAGATGGGGTTCGCTGCCTTCCGGGATCCGGCCGCGGATGTCTTCGATCTTCCAGTCAACGGTGTAGGATTGCTGTACGGGGCCTGTCGAGCGCGCAACGTCGTAGAGGTACGTGAAGCCGCTCTCCTTGTAGAATTCCTCGTTCTCGCCGTCCAGCGTGGCGAACGAAACGTCCGGGCTGGCGAACGTGCCGCCATCCTGACCGGCGAGTTCAACGCCCGCGGCCTGCGCCGTTTCCGCGGCCCCGTGCCAGGACAGCCGGTGGTTGGCCCCGCCCCGCGCGCGAAACACGTCCAGTACGTAGCTGTTGTCCTCGTCCACGTCCACCAGCGCAACCGTACGCCGGTAGGTTCGCATCTCCTCATAGGCATTGGGCGCATCCACCTGGATGGCGCGCAATGGGGGTTCAACGGCGAAGGTTTCGATCTGCCCGCCCGGGCTGTATGCCGACCTGGTATCTCCCACCAGCAGCGTATTGTGACTGATCGTGTTGGCCGTCCACGCGTGCCGTTTCGGCCAGGACCCGGTATATTCCGGGTAGCCGAGATCTGGAATCATCGCCACGTTTTTCGCCAGCAGTCCCAGGTTGAGGGCGTCGTGGTGAGAGTGACCCTTTCCCTGCCCGTAGTGGATAAACACCGCGCGACCGTTTTTCGGACTTCCGGTCTGTAACTGCGCCTGCCCGTACCGGCCGAAGTGATCGCTTGTCAGGATGCCTGTCGCCAAGTGTCCGGCTTCTTCGATCTCCCGGATCAGCGCGTCGGGATCCTCCCGGAAAATGTCGTCGTCCAGGCGCAGTGAGGACCCGTGCACAACGTGCTCCTTCCAGGCCAGCGATGCGAAACGCGGGTCCCCGTACAGCCTGTACGCCCGGGCATAGGTCGCGGCATCGCCCTGCCTGCCCCATGCGCCAACGGCGCCGCTGTCACCTGTATTGGGCATCATCGCGTCCAGCACGTTCAGCCGGGACTCCACCAGATACGCCTGCTTGAGCTTGGGGTAATCCGCGACGAGATTGTGTTTCGTGTACTCAGGATACGTGGACAGAATCTGCGCCAATTCCCGCATGTGGCGGGTCCAGATCAGCCCGTAGCCGCCGCACTCACCGCCCATGCCGTCTCTGTCGAGTCCCTCTGTCAACACCCAGGTCACCGGGTCTTTCTGCGCCGCGTGTTTCCCCGGAAAACCGGGATCGAACAGCCAGTCCAGCCACTGCGGCGTCAATTCCGGGTCGTCCAGGGCGATCGCCGCGGTTGCCAGGGAGGAGTGGTTCATTCCGGTATTGCCGCTGATCCTGCCATCCTTCACCGATGCGAGCGCCTCCAGCAGCAGATGTTCGTGGATGTGTCCGCAGATTACGCCAATGCTGCTCTCGGTCCCCGGCGCGAATCGTCCGGCCCTGTACGAGCAGAACGCCACCAGGTCATCGTCTTCCTGGATGCCGTCAAATATGAGATCGTAGCTTCGGGCGAGGCACTGCGCGACGAATGTTTCCCAGATGCACCCCTCGATACGGCCTCTTCCGGAGCCGCCCTGGCTGTGCTGAAATCCCAGTTCGTGCAGCGGCAGGTAGTCCATTTCGGGATAGACGTCGGCGATTCTGTACAGCAGTACGCCGGCCTTGTGAGCGTATCGCCTGTCGCCGGTGAGCGAGTACGCTTCGGCGAGCGCGGCGACGCCTCGCTGTATCCGGCGCCATACGGCTTCGAAATTGTAGTACGCGATGATGTCGTGACGGTTGCCCTGTTCGTCGAACATCCCGTAGCCGTCGTCGACATAGAGCTCGCGCAGAGGATCCGACGGGTCGGGATGGTCGGCGTTGAAGAGAAGCGACCGGTCGCCCAACTCGCGCCTGAACATCCCTTGCGCGTCCAGGGCGGTCGCGTAGAAAGCACCGAAATCGTTCTTCGGATAGACCTCCTTGCAGTGTTCGCACCAGATCTTCCACGGCCTGGCGTCGCTGAATTCCCACCATTCGCGTCCCGATTTCGCAGGCGCCTCCTCTCCGCAGCCGGGGCAGTATGGCTGCTGGCCTTTATAGGTAACGCCTTCGTTCGTGTAGACCGTCCGCGGAAGCTCCTGTGCGGTAACCATTGCCCACAGCGCATCGTCCGAACGGTCCACCCACTCGCCGGCAGCCGCAACCGCGCGTTCCTGCTGCTCGCGCGCCCATCCGTGCTTCGTCGCATTCGCTACCGCGTTCGACCGCATCGCCGCGCTGACAAACCGGCTACGCTTTTTCCCGATTGACATTCGGTTCACCCCTTTCCGTTCGCATGATAAATTCGCATATCAGCCCGGGTCCACGTGTCCCCCATTTTGCCGAAACATCCTGTCTTCCGCAACCCGTAAACCGTCCGGTGGACGAGCGTCACGTCGCGGCATCCGGTTTGTATTCTATGCCTGAGAGCTTATATTACAGGAGACGTCTGCACTTCGAATCGGGAGAGCAACCTGAATGAAGCGAGACACACATTCGGAGGAGAAAACAATGGAAGAATCCACGGATGCCCAGGATGTGAAGAGTAGAGAGGAGATGGGAATCGTCAGCAGGATGATCGGAGCCCTGGTCTCACCCGGACGGACATTCGCCGCGGTAAACGCGCAGGTCGATCACCGGGACTGGTATCTCCCAATGATCATCATCGTGGTTGTGGGCATGATTTCCGCGTACCAGCTCATGCCCGCCGCGCAGACGGCCGGTATGGAGGCCATGCAGGAGCGGCTCGCGCAAGATGAATCCCTTACGGAAGAACAGCGGGCGCTGGCCCTGGAAAGCGCGCAGCGGGTGATGGGCCTGGGCGCCGTTGTCCTCCCTTCCATCGGGACTTCCGTGACGATTTTCGTCCAGGCGGTGATATTTTTCGCGCTTGCCAATTTCGTATTCGGCGGGGACGGCACGTTCAAAAAGATCCTGGCCGTTGTGAGCTACAGCTCCCTCGTGGTCATCCCCGCCGCCATCGTTACGGTTCTGCTTGCCACGGCATGGGATTCGCCATCGGTGCAGGTCGGCCTGGGTCTGTTTGTGTCTGAATCCATGAAAGGGGGTTTCGCGGATCACTTCCTTTCCATGATCACCGTCTTCGCCGTATGGAAGTACCTGCTGATTGCGGTGGGTCTGGGGGCTGTTGCGGGGATTCGGACAAAGCTTGCGGGGATGGGGGTCTTCGGCCTCTGGATCCTCTACGTCCTCGCCGCCGCCTTCGCGCGGACCGCCGTCTCTGTCTGACAATGGAAACAGATATCACACCGAAACGCGGCCAGATCGTTGAACGCCGGAGTGTCCGGTCAGACTCAACCATCTGGCCGCGTTGGGTTTCTACGTCTACTCTCTTACGATTGTCTCCAATTTCCCAATCAGACGTTAAAGATCTCTGGCGTACATAAGCAAATCCGCGAGGCTTGCTCGGTCATCACGTCTGCTCATAGACCGCCTCCGCTGAGTTTAGTATTTCGTTCCGAAGCAGCCAGTTCGGGTTGCTTTCGACCCCTCTGAAGGTGTGAAGGTCGACTTTTCTCCCGTATATCACCGACAACTCATCCTGCATGTCGATGTACTTCAGTCCCGGCGTCTTGCCCGGCTCGAACTCCACGATCACATCCACGTCGCTCTCCGCAGTGAAGTCGTCACGTAGCACCGAGCCGAACAGCGCCAGCCGCTTGATTCCGTTCCGCTGGCAGAATGCGGCGATCTTGTTTTTCCGGACGTCGATTCTCGGCCTCATCAATTGAAGTTATCTCCCACTTGAAGGCACCCGAAACGGCCGGAGATTCAGCATCGTCTCTTTATTGGCGACGTAGCTATTCCCGTCCTTTGAAATCCAACCTTTTTCAGTGAGCCATTGCAGATCCTTCGTGATGATGAATGGATTCTTCATGTACGACGGTCCTAAACTCTCAATTGACAAAGTAAGCGCCAATGCGCTTACTGCTTGATCGCTTTTTGATAGTTCCAGCAACAGTTCGCGGCGCCGTTTGCCGGCGACGGTATCCTGTTTCGGGAAATGTTGATATATATGGTGCTGCCAGACAATGTCCAGATGCTGTTTCCAGATCATCTCCAACTGACCGTTAAGCCCGTCGAGGAATCCCTGCACGGCATAGTAGAGAAAAGGTACAATCTCTCCTCCGGATTGGCTGGTCCGCGCAAGTTGCCGCGCGTATTCGGCACGTGTAGCGCTATAATGGCTACTCAACAGGTGACATGCGGGTACCGGTATGCCCGCCTGCAACAAGATTGCGAGTTCCACCAACCGGGCGGTGCGACCGTTTCCGTCGCCAAACGGATGGATCCAGGCCAGGTAGAGATGAGCTAGTACCGCCTTGATGGTTGCAAACGTAATTTCTTCGCCTTCCGGTGCCTTGAATTCTTCTCTTAACCACCGGTAAAGCCTCTCCAGCAGGTATTCACAATCCTCTGCCGGCGCTCCTCGATACCTCCCACCCACGCCCACGGAATGGGTCCGAATCGTACCTGGAGTCGATCCTTCCTGTTGATTGAGCTTGTCGAGAACAGCCTTATTCATCTCTATGATCCATTCAATCTCCAGTGGTTCAACCGACCCTTCCCGCATTCCCTCGATGGTGAGGTTTATCGCTTTAACAATGTTGTCAATCTCCTGAGCCAGATACTCACGTGACGGCGGCAGTTCCAGTTCGCCCTCAATGTGCCGCAGTACGTCCTCTTCGGACAGGGTATTGCCTTCAATTGCGGTGGTGGCATGGACACCCTTGGCCAGATAAATCTTATAGAGATCCTCCGCCGAGTCATGTACCAGTGGCACCCTTGAGATGTGCTCGATCTTGGACGTACATTCACCCAGTTTGATCCAAAGCGTATAGGGCACTTCACGGAGATCGATCTGAAACGTGATCCAGGGGTGGGTCTTCTCGTATTGCCTCATGGTTTGCCTATATGCGCAAATCGTGCGCATCGATTGTGTTGCTTGTGCTCTTTTTGACAAAAAGCGCGATCTCCTTATCGATGTCCTCGGCGTCTTCGATATCCTCGCCGCGGGCAGCGCGCAGATGGAGGTTCAGTGTATGTTCGCAGCAACCGGCAACATAGGAGATGAATTCGGCCAGGTCTTCTGACTTGTCGGCCCGTTCCAGAAAGTCGATGTATCGGTTTCGCTTTTGTACGGGAATGATCGCAACCGCGTAACCATGCACAATCAGGATCATGTTCATCAAGAGTCGCGCCATGCGACCGTTGCCATCGTCGAACGGATGAATTCTGACAAAGCGATAGTGAAACGTGGCGGCGATGACGATGGGATGCTCGCCCTGGCTCTCGGCCTTTCTATACCAGTCCATGAGATCGCTCATCGCCGGCTTTACCTGATCGGGTGGCGTGAAGTAATAGATCTCACCCGTTGAGGTACGGACGTTATTAGGCTGAGTCTTGTAGTTGCCAATTGTAATGAGGCGTTTCGTGGGCCGCCCATCGGGGGTCTGCGCGTCGATTTCATAGGGCTCTTTCAAAAGCTTTCTGTGGAGGTTGCGGATGAAGACCTCGTTGAGTACTTCTTTGTCATCGTCCGCGTGTTCGATAGCCTTTACCGCCTCGTCGTGACCTTCGATATCCAGATGATCGCGCATCGATTTCCCGTGCGCTGTAAGTCCGTGGAGGATCAGACTTCGTGTCTCCCCAAGGGTAAGGCTGTTGCCTTCTATGGCATTGGAGTGGTAGTTCGACTCGATCCGGAGCTTCTGTTCTACCCGCCCCACGACGTCCGAAGGCAGTGGCCGCAATGCGTCCAGTTCCGCTTTCAATAGATCAATGTGTTCAATGACGTTTTCCATGATCTGTTTTCTTAGATAAATGACTTAGCGTAACCGGGGGCTGTATCATCGATCTCCCTGGCCGCCGAACCGAAAAGCACGATTCGCGGGGGGTTAACACGCTTTACGACCTCGCCCACGAGCCTGTCTATTGTAGAATCGGACATTACGCTTTTCTCCAGCGGATGTGCGGGCCGTTCTGTTTCTCAATGTATACGCAATGACGTGGAGATCGTCAAGGGGAAGGCAGGTAGGATGGGACTTTAGCGACGGAGCCGGAAGCCCTGGGCCGTGAGGAATTCATCAAGTTCGGCACGGGCGTGAAACTGTCCTGTGCGCCCGGCCATGACTTTCGTCCATCGCTCGTCACCCTCGTGCATCCCCTGCGAGGCATAGAACTCGACCATCGTCCTGTCGTATTCCTCCATGGCCAACTGATGCGTTTCGTCGCACAGGTATCGCTCGCGATGCAGGACCGCGTCGAGGGGCAGGCGCGGTTTGACTTCCGGCGTCTGGTCCGGATACCCGATGCAGAAGCCGGCCACGGCCACCACGTAAGGGGGAAGGTCGAGTAACCTCCCTACGGATTTCGGATTGTTCCGCATCGCGCCGATCATACAGATGCCCAGTCCCAGCGACTCAGCCGCGATGGCCACGTTCTGCATCATCAGCGCCACGTCCACGGTCGCAATCATCAGGGCTTCCGCATAGTCCCCGTCGAATCGCTCCGCGTCGTGCATCCGGTTGGCCATCCGGTCCCGGTGCAGATCCGCGCAGAAGGCCAGAAACGCCGCGCTCTGGTGAATCTGCACCTGGTCGGCGCACAGTTCGGCCAATCGTTTCTTCCGCTCGGGATCAGAAACGTGAATGACGGTGTAGGCCTGCACATTGCTGGACGTGCTCGCCTGCTGCCCGCACCGGATCAGTGTTTCGAGGACGCCTTCGGGAAGGGGCCGATCCTTGAACCTGCGAATGCTCCGATGCGACATCAGGAGATCGATGGTGGGATTTGTCATGTAGAAACCCCTGAAAGCGGTGAGAGGTGAGACGGGAGAGGGTAGAGATTACCTGCCGTGTGCGGATTCTTTTAGTGCCGAAGGCAAGGAGGTAAAACATACTGGGCAACGACTTCCTCTACCGGCTTCCCTCTACCTTCTTACCGATTTTGGTATAGTCGCCGCTGGGCGCGGGGCCTGCCATATGCATGGCGCGAATACCCTCACGGTACGCACCTGATACGCTGGTCTGCCACCCCGGAGGATAACGTAAATCGGTGCGGGACGGAACAACGCGCCCTGCTCTGGAAGTGCTCGCGAGAGACTTCGCGCTCGATAACCGAATGCCTATCTGAAAGCGAGCGATATGTCCCGGCGACGTCTATCGGCGGTGTCCGCGTCACTACTGGGCAACCACACGGGTTGCCCCTACAAATCAAGAAATTGAAAAATAGGGGCTTATATACAGTGTTAGCCAGCGAAAAGGGAGGGAATAGAGGGGTGCGGTTATTGTGACTTTTCTCTTTCTATGTTCCTCATTTCGATTTCGTGTCTTAGATCATCTATGAAGTGCTCGTTCAACTTCACCTTTGGTATATCCTGTTGATGTGGTAATCTGAAGGCGTATTGTCTTCAATGTTTCATCGTCAACCAGTTTTAAATCGTGTATCAGGTCTCTTTTCCACCTGTCGTATTCTGAATGTGTAATATCTATTTGCGCGTCGTGTTCACTTTCAATAATACGAGCATCGTCCCAATGATGGAGAAAGACCCAACGCTTCTTTTTTCCTTCGTTTTTTAGAAGTTTAATATTGTTGATTACTACCGTTTTTCTACCCATGTTGACGATGTTTATTCGCAATCCTTCACTGAACGACCTTCTGCCAGGTGTCAGAAGTGCGTATCCTGCTTCAATATTCAATTTGGTTTTATGTGGATAACGTGCTAACCAGATTGCAACGATGGCAGTTGTTGCTGTTGCGAATGCCGCCACCCAGTTCCCAACTGCGCCGAACAGGACAATCTCTTTGTGGGTAAGATTTTCTATAAGATCCATTTTGGTCCCTTGAAATAGGCGGTGTTGTAAATAACCCAAAGGGAGGCAGGACATTATGAGTGAGGTTACTGCGGTTGACTCGGTCTTATCTTGCTCGTCTACGATGGGGGTTGTTGAGAGTTCCGAAGCTCTTCTTCTATACGAATGGTCATCTCCTCCAGTTTTTGAGCCACAGAAGCAATTAGATTTATTGATTGGACGGAGTTTATCACAAAGCGAGTGGAACTGTCTGAAGTGCTGAGGTCATGGAATTGACCCTCCGGAGGATGGGTTGCGTTTGAAGTACGATTCGGGAAGTATTTCAGGCCGTCATTTTAGATTGGGGTTCCCTTTCTGCATCTTTTTCCAATTTTTCAATCCTTTTTCTCTGGACCTCACGCGTTCTTCCGTATCCATGTCGCATTGTTTCATGCTTTTGCATTTTTCGCAGAGTTTTTTCTTGTCTCCCTTGCCAGCGGATCTGTTTTCAGGTTCAATGTCGTTTCCCTCTGTGCAGTTTCGGCATACGTGGTAAACATCCGCGTCTGATTTTATGGAGTGATATGCGTATTTTTGAGTTTCCTCTTCTGTGAACATGGGTAGACCTCCTTTTCCGGGTCAGGTTGTCAATTTCCCGTGACGAATTTGGGGCGTCCGTGCTTCCGGTTGGGATTGTTGCATTCCGTTTCATCGCATCCCACATTCAAGCCGCCTGGTTTGTATGTCCTGTCAGTGCACTCATTAATGACGTCTATTGATGTGGGTTCCTGTGTACCTGTCAAAAGGTCGTTATCGTCGTACATGATTCTCTTCAGGTAATGGCAACGCTTCCAGTTGAATTCAGAATTCATCCGAGTCTCCTGATTTCTGTGGGGAGGAATGACCGAGGGGCGGCCAAGATTCAGCCGTCCCTCGTCGAATCTGGCCTCCGGGCTTATCAGCGTTTGCCGTCGGTATTCGTGGGGTCAAGGAGCACGAATCCCTGGCCCGGCTCCAGCACCGGGGGCAGGGGTTCGCCTTTTACGACAGTCCGCTCTATGCCAGTGTGTCCACCGCGCGGTCCTACAATTCCGTATATACCGGAGGTATCGGCGATTTCGCCTGACTTTTGGATATTCCCTTTTGACATGGAAATATTCTCCTATTTTTCGTATTATTGCGTATCGGTTTGTTTGCGTCCCGGCGGAAGTTTCTTCACCTCCTTTGCCGGAGACAAAAAAGGCCCGGATTCAGCGCTCACTGAATCCGGGCTTGACTTTAGAGGCAATTGGGCGTAAATTGGCGTTTGATATTGCGCTCTTTGTACCCAGAATACTTTGGGCGCTTGCTGCTTCTGCTGGTAACAGAATCAGCACCGGCAGGTCGGGGATAACCGGCCTGCCGTTCTATTTTATATTATAGTGCAAATTGCCCCGAAAGGCAACACGTTTGCCTTGTAATTGGCGAAAAAATCAATAAGTGGTTTGTGGCGGTTCTGGACCGATGAGACACGCAGGGCCGTCTGGCTAACATTGTATATATGCCCCAAAAAATAGGTATTTATATCATATATCAACGAACAAAAGAGAACAAAATTCGACAAATCGCAGAAGCGGTTTCGGGTGGATCTCCTGCTTGTTGTTTCCCCGCACGTTAGAAGGTTTTATTCCTACAAAAAAAGCGGGTGGGTTTCGAAACCCACCCACGCTGTACCGCGGCAGAGGCCTTGTCTTCCAGTCCGCCCTATTGTACCCCGATCCGCAGCCGGTTGATCGCCCGCGCCAGGGCCAGGCTCGCCCGCGCTTCGTCGATCTGCTGATCGCGTTTTTGCGCCAGCCTTTCCCTCGCGCGGTCCCTGGCGGCTTCTGCCCGCGTCACGTCGATTTCCTGCGCGAGTTCCGCCGTCTCGGCCAGCACGGTGACGCGGTCACGCTGGACTTCCGCAAACCCGCCGCCAATTGCGATGGACCTTGGCCCCTGTTCCTGTTCGGAAAAGACCATTTCTCCGACGCTCAGCGAGGCCAGCATCGGATGGTGTCCGGCAAGCACGCCAAAACCGCCTTCGGTTCCCGGCGCCCGCAGCCGCTCCACCTCGCCCGAGTAAACCGTCTTCTCCGGTGTGACAATTTCAAGCTGAAACGTCGGCATCGCATTCCCGGTACTAAAGGGTCTTTGCCTTCTCTATGGCCTGCTCGATATTTCCCACCAGATAGAAGGCCTGTTCGGGAACGTCGTCGTATTCCCCTTCGGCCAATCCCTTGAACCCCTTCACCGTATCTTCGATTTTGACGTACTCGCCGGGAACGCCTGTATAACCCTCAGCCACGTGCATACACTGGGTGAGGAAGGCCTGGATCTTGCGCGCCCGCGCCACCACCAGCTTGTCTTCCTCGGACAGTTCGTCGATTCCCAGAATGGCGATGATCTCCCGTAGGTCGCGATAACGTTGCAGGATCTGCTGCACCTGGCGCGCAACCTCGTAGTGCTCCTCGCCCACCACGCGGGGATCGAGAATTCGCGAACTGGACGCCAGCGGGTCCACGGCCGGGTACATCCCCTGGTCCGCCAGCGCGCGTTCCAGGACGATTCGGCCGTCGAGGTGGCTGAATGCCGTGACCACGCCGGGGTCCGTATAGTCGTCAGCGGGCACGTAGATGGCCTGCACCGACGTGATGGAACCGTTGCGGGTTGTCGTAATCCGTTCCTGGAGCGCGCCCATTTCGGTCGCCAGCGTCGGCTGGTAACCCACCGCGGAGGGCATCCGGCCCAGGAGCGCGGACACCTCCGCGCCGGCCAGGATGAAACGGAAGATGTTGTCGATGAACAGGAGCACGTCCTGTCCGGCCTCTTCGCGGAAGTGTTCCGCGATGGTCAGTCCGGTGAGGGCGATGCGCTGGCGCGCGCCGGGCGGTTCGTTCATCTGACCGAATACCATCGCGGTCCGGTTGATTACGCCCGAATCCGACAGCTCATGCAGCAGGTCGTTCCCCTCGCGGGTGCGTTCCCCCACGCCGGCGAATACCGAGTATCCTCCGTGACTGCTGGCGACGTTGTTGATGAGTTCCGTGAGAATCACCGTCTTCCCCACCCCGGCGCCGCCGAACAGTCCCAGCTTGCCGCCCCTGGCAAACGGACAGATGAGGTCCATGACCTTGATGCCCGTCTCCAGCATCTGGTCGGACGTGACCTGGTCCGCGTGCGCGGGCGGGTCCCGGTGGATCGGCAGCAGCGGCGTATCCTCCGGCACGGGCCCCTTGCCGTCGATCGGGTCTCCGATCACGTTGAACAGGCGTCCGAGGGCATTTTCGCCCACCGGCACCTGAATCGGCAGCCCGGTATCCGTCACCTTTGCGCCTCTCGAAAGGCCGTCTGTTGAATCCATGGCGACACACCGCGCCAGGTGTTCGCCCAAGTGCTGCTGTACCTCGAGTACGAGGCGGCCGCTGCCGTTGCGCGAAACATCCAGCGCATTGTATATGGCAGGTAACTCCCCGCCCGTGAAATCCACGTCCACCACAACGCCCACGATTTCCTTGATTACGCCTTCGTTCATGGAGAAACCTTTCAAAAGAAGCGATCAGCGATCAGCTAAAGGCGGTGAGACGGGAGACGGTAGAGGGTAGAGTTTACCTGCCTTGTGAGTTTTCTTCTTGTGCCGATGGCAAGGAGGAAAAACACACCGGGCAAGGATTTCATCTACCGTCTAACCTCTACCTTCTCACCGAATTAAAAAATCGTGAGACGTGATTCACGGTAGCAGTGAGACAAAGAGAAAACCAGGATCGAAACTTAATGTGATTCCCCCTACGCCACGGCTTCGGCGCCGCCGATGATGTCCATCAGTTCCAGGGTAATCGAAGACTGGCGCACTTTGTTCATCTCGCGCGTCAATTCTTCGATCAGGTCACCGGCGTTCTTCGTCGCGTTGTCCATCGCCGCCATTCGGGCGGCCTGCTCTCCGGCATTGGACTCCAGAAGGGCGCGCCAGACCTGGAAATTCACGTGTCTCGGAACGAGCGTCTCAAGCAACTGCTCCGGATCGGGCTCGAAGATGTACTCGCCGGCGGCGCTCTCTTCGTCGGCTTCCTGGGGCACAATCGGCAGCAGCCGGTTGATTGCCGGCTCCTGGCGTCCGAGGGAGAGGAACTCGTTGTTGGCGATCCACACCTGGTCCACGTCGCCGGACGTGAATCGACCCGTAAGGTCCCGTGCGATGGAAACGGCCTGACCCAGATTCAATTCGCCGAAAACGTCAAGGTATTCCCGGCTGATCGCAAATCCACGCTGTCGAAAAAAATCCCGCCCCTTCCTTCCAATAGCGACCAGTTCGACGTCACCGTGTTCTTCGAGCTCCGACAGCACCCTGCGGCAGATCCCGGCGTTGAACCCGCCGCACAAACCGCGGTCCGCGGTCACGACCGCGACCGAGATTCTGCCGGACTCGCCCTGGCGGAAGAGGGGATGCCGGTCCGCGTCTATACTCGCGGTCAGCCGTTGAAGAATACGGTCCAGTTGTTCGGCGTAGGGCCGGGCAGCGAGGATGGCATCCTGGGCTTTCCGCACCCTGGCCGCGGCCACCAGCTGCATGGCGTGGGTGACTTTCTGGATATTCTTGACGCCGGTCACCCGGTTTCGGAGTTGACGTAATGTCGCCACCGGCTACCCCTCCGTACGTCTACGCCGACGCCTGAAAGCCGCGTTTGACATGCTCGATGGCGGCGTCTATAACGCCACGCGCCTCGTCGCTCAACGCTTCACTGCTCGAAATCTCGTCCACCACGTCCTGGTGGTGATCGCGCATGTAGGCAAGCACCTCGCCCTCGAATCGTCTGACGTCCTCCGTGGGCAGTTCATCGATGCTCGCCCCGACGGTGAGAGACACCACCTGCGCTCCGAGCGACATCGGCAGGTACTGGTCCTGCTTGAGGATTTCGATCAGTTTCTCGCCACGGTTCAGCAGGTTGCGCGTGGCCGTATCCAGGTCCGATGCCCCGAATTGCGCAAAGGCCTGCACCTCGTTGTAACGCGCGATATCGCCGCTTAAGGTGCCTGAAACCGCCCTCATGGCCTTGGTCTTCGCCGAGCTGACCCGGGAGACGGAAGCGCCGACGTCCATTGCCGGCCGGATGCCTGAATAGAACAATTCCGGCTTCAGCAGAATCTGCCCGTCCGTTATGGAAATGACATTGGTAGGCACGAACGTGGATACGTCTCCTTCCAGAATTTCGATGATGGGCAGCGCCGTGAGAGAGCCCCCGCCCTCTTCGTCGCTCAGTTTGCAGGCGCGTTCCAGAAGGCGCGAGTGCAGGTAGAACACGTCGCCCGGATAGGCTTCCCTCCCGGGCGGCCGGCGCAGGACCAGGGCCATTTCACGGTATGCCCAGGCCTGCTTGGAGAGATCGTCGTACACGATCAATGCGTGTTCGCCCTTGTCGCGGAAGTACTCGCCCATCGAGCAACCGGCATACGGGGCCAGGAACTGGAGCGGCGCGGGGTCGCTGGCCGTGGCCGATACCACGATGGTGTACCCCAGGGCGCCGTTCGCCTCGAGCTCGGCGACGACCTTGGCCACGGACGACGCCTTTTGTCCGATCCCCACGTAGATACATTTGACGCCGCTGTCTTTCTGATTGATAATCGCGTCCAGACCGATGGCCGTCTTCCCGGTCTGCCGGTCGCCGATGATCAACTCGCGCTGTCCGCGTCCGATCGGCGTTGCGGCATCCACCACCTTGATTCCGGTCTGCAGCGCCTCTTCCACCGGCTGGCGTTGAATCACTCCGGGCGCAATCCGTTCCACGGGCAACGTCTGCGAAGTCTGAACCGGCCCCTTGCCATCCAGCGGCTCGCCCAGAGGCGTAACCACGCGGCCCAGCAATTCGTCTCCCACGGGCACTTCGACGACGCGTCCCGTCCGCTTGACCTGGTCGCCTTCCTTGATTGCCGTGTCGTCTCCGAAGAGGACGCACCCGACGTTGTCCTCCTCCAGGTTGAACGCCATGCCCATGATGTTTTCGGGAAACGCCACCAGTTCGCTGGCCTGCGCGTTGCCCAGCCCGTGAACGCGCGCCACGCCGTCGCCCACCTGCAGCACGGTCCCGGTTTCGTAAACGTCAATGTCCCGTTCCGCCTCCAGAATCTGCTGTTTGAGAATATCGGAGACTTCATCGGGGCGAATCTGCAAGTTCATCGCCATAAGTGTCTACACCTCGGTTATCTGCCGTTGAAAAAGCTCATCCGGTCTGCCCGCTGCAGGCAGGCGGCTCGCCCTTGTGGCCGAATGACCGCGTTGCGTTCCCTGCCCGAATCCACGGATCCGGCTCGATCGCGCGCCTTGCGTTCGGTCACGATGGCTCGAACAACATTCTCAACGGACTGCTAAATGAAACCCGATACCAACCTCTGGCGCATCCGGTTCAGCTGCGCTTCGAGGGTTGCGTCGAATACGTGGTCGCCCATCCGGGTTACAAAGCCCGCCTTGAGACCCTCGTCGATTTCGACGTCCAGCCGTACCTGCTTCCCGGAATAAGCCGCCAACCGCTGCGCGAGCCTCGATCTCTGGTCCTGCGAGAGATCCTGCGCCGACCGCACGTAGGCGGTGATCAGACCCCTTTGCTCGTCCAGGAGCATCAGAAACGCCCGGATGATACCGTCGAGCCCCCGCTCGCGCCGCTTGTCGCACAAAAGCAGCAGGAAATTCAGGGTGAGATCCCCGATCCGTCCTGAGAAAAGCCTCCGAACCGCGGTCCGCTTTTGTTCCGGAACGATCAGAGGGTCACTGAGAAAGGCACGCAGGTCTTCCGATTCCCGGATCAGGTTCAGAAGGCCCTCCAGGTCCTCACGAACCCGGTCCAGCGCGTCCCGCTCTTCAGCCGCCTGGATGAGCGCCCTGGCATAACGTATTGCGACGGGGATTTCGTTCAAGCTCCGCTCCGGAAATCAGTTTTGTCCATTGTCAGGAATGCTGTCGATGAACTCGTCGACAAGCTTCCTGTTTCTGGCGTTGTCCAGGTTTTCGTCCAACACCTTGCCGGCGGCTTCGATGGCCAGACCGGCGGCGTGCGAACGGAGTTCCTGGATCGCCTGCTCCTTCTCCTGCCGAATCGTCCGTCGGGCCTGCTCCAGCATCTGCCGGGCTTCGTCCGATGCGCGTTGACGCACTTCCTGGGCTGCGCGCTCGGCCGCCTCCCGTCCTTCCGAAATGGCCTGTCGCGCCTCGGCCTGCGCCTGCTCCATTGCGCGCCGGTTTTCCTCGGCCGCGTTCCGGGCATCCTCCCTGGCTTTCTCCGCCTGGTTCAGGGAATCCCGAATACGCCCTTCGCGCTCGTCCAGCATGGCCAGCAGCGGTTTCCAGGCAACCGCCCTGAGAACAAGGAGCAGCAGGACGAAGGTAATGATGGTCCAGAACATCAGACCTGTATCGACATTCAGCAACATACCCGTTCCTCTGATTTGGACGTCCTCAACGGTATGCTTTCTCAGCCGCCTTTTGTCGCCAGAAGGAAGCAGACCACCTGCCCGAAGAGGGCCACACCCTCGATGAAGGCAGCGGTAATGATCATGGAAGTCCGGATATCGCCTGCCGCTTCAGGCTGGCGTGCGGTGCCCTCCACGGCCATACCGGCCAGACGTCCGATTCCAATTCCGGCGCCGATCGTTACCAGTCCCGCGCCTATGCCGGCGGACAAATAACCGTATGCTTCAGCCGCCACGGATGCCACGTCTGCCACAACGTACCTCCTCCGCTAGGAAGTTAATGGTTTATTGATGAAACGTTGACAACGTTTTTGAACAATCAGTGATCCTGATGCACCGCCATCCCGATAAAAACAGCGGATAACATGGTGAAGATATACGCCTGCACCATTGCCACGAAGATTTCGAGCAGATAAATCGCCAGCGCGAACAGCACGGACACGGGCGCGACGGCGTACGACTTGAACATGAAGATCAGCCCCAGCAAGGCCAGGATGATCACGTGTCCGGCGGTCATATTGGCAAAGAGACGAATACAGAGGGCGAACGGTTTGGCAACCAGACCGATGAGCTCGATCGGGATCATCAGGAGCGTAATCGGCAGCGGCAGTCCGTGGGGCACCAGCCCCTTGAAGTACCCCAGGAAGCCGTTGTGCAGAATGCCGCCCATCTGAATGACCAGAAAGGCGCAGATCGCCAGCCCGGCGGTGATGCTGACGTTTCCCGTCGCGGTTGCGCCATATGGTACCAGGCCCAGCAGATTGCAGGTCAGGATGAAGAAGAAGACGGTAAACAGAAAGGGCAGGAACCGTCCGGCTTCCCGTGTGCCGATGTTGGGAACGGCGATTTCATCTCTTATGAATACGACAACCGACTCCAGCAGATTTGCGAGCCCGGAGGGTACCAGGCCCCGGCGCCGGGTCGTCCTTATGAAGACCCACAGGAGAAATGCCGAGGCGACCCACATCATGACCACGTGCCGCGTAATGGACACGTCGATGCCAAACAGTTCGAAACGAGGCAATTCGACATGCACAAAGGGCAAATGGAGCTCCGACGAATCGAGCAGATGCTCCATAATGTAGTCTTTTTTGCCTTCCGCGGCGTCTTGTGAAGCCATAGAATCAAGCCCCTGCCTATGAAACCCGCCGAACCGCGGCGCGCCTCACGAAGTACCGGATTTCCAGAATCTGAAAGAGCAGATAGGACAAAAAGAGAGAGAAAACCAGACCGTAAACCGACAACGCCGTGAATTTGATCAACAGCACCAGGCCAACGCAGATGACCAGCATCCGAACGATCATACCGCCCAACAACGCCTTCAGAAAGACCGCCTGCGGCCGGTCGAACGACCAGATGGCCGAAAGCCCCCCGGCCAGCGCGTTCAGTGCGCCGATCCCACACCCCACGGCTGCCGCCCGGACCATTTCAACGCCCCAGTAGACGTAAAGCGGGTATCCGCCCAGGATTGCCGCCGCGGTCAGGACAATTCCGACCTGTCCGGCAAATCGGAGGAATTCGGTTTGCACGTTTCACCTCCGGACGGCGCTTAACTCCGGTCCTGCTTTTCGCGTTCCTGGAGTCGCATCGCCGTTCTGTACAGGTTCAGAAAGCCGACGGTGATTCCCAGAGCCAATCCCGCCAACATCAGATAGGGGGCCGTACCGAGTTTGCCGTCCAGCCATTTTCCGGCAAACAGGCAGAGAATGAATGACGCCGCAAACTCGATTCCCAGGTTCAGATACGGACCGGCTTTCCGGTAGGCTGCGGCCAGCCCCGTTTGTTTCTTCTCCTCCGCCATCGCTCAACGGACTGTTACGGACAGAAGGGTATCTGCGCTGAAAACTCCTCGTACACAGCAAGTCTCGAGGAGGGTTATGTTCCAATGAGGTTGTCTACCGTCTGCATGGCCAATTCCAGAAACCGCGAGGGAGCGAGGCCAATATAGAGGGTTGCAAGGGACGTGACCAGGAGCGCCGTTCGTGCCAGAGGTGGAAATGCGCCCACCGGCTTTTCGTCGGCGGGCTGTTTCATATACATACTGACGACGACCCCCAGATAGAAATAAACCGAAACCAGGCTGTTCAGTACGCCGATAATGGTAAGCGAGACAAGACCGGCGTCGATTGCCGCCCGGAATATGTAGAACTTCCCGAAGAATCCGGCAGTAGGAGGGAGACCCGCCAGCGAGAGCATAAACAGCGTCATCGTCAGCCCGAGGACAGGATGTTTGAAACCCAGCCCCGCGTAATCCGATATGTCGACGTTCTCTTCGCCCTTCCTCGCAACCAGAATCACGACCGCGAACGCCCCGATATTCATAAACGTGTACGCAAGCAAATAGAACAGCGCGGCGGAAATCCCCTTGCCGCTGGCCGCGGTGAGTGCAACCAGGACGTAACCGGCATGCGCAACGCTGGAATAGGCCAGCATTCGCTTTATGCTGCGTTGCCCCAGCGCGCTCAGGTTGCCTACGGTCATGGTCAACGCCGCCAGGATCCAAAGCACCGCCGTCCATTCCGTCTTCAACGATTCCAGAGATACCATCAGCACGCGCAGGAACGCGACAAAGGCCGCCGCCTTGGGCCCGGCCGAGAGAAAGGCCGTAACCGATGCGGGCGCGCCTTCGTAGACGTCGGGCGCCCACATATGGAACGGGACCGCCGCCACCTTGAACGCGAAGCCCACGACCAGCAATACCATGCCGGCATATAGCATCAGCCCGCCGCCGTCCACCCGCCGCAACAGCATTGCGCCGACCTGCTGGAGGCTGGTGGAGCCGGTCGATCCGTAGATCAGGGCAATCCCGTAAAGCAGAAACCCGGTCGCAAACGCGCCGAGCAGAAGATATTTCAGGGAGGCTTCATTGGAGACGGAACGCGAACTGAGGAATCCAACCAGGATATAGAGCGACAGAGACATCAGCTCCAACCCGAGGAAGATCACGATCAGGTCCGTCCCCGCGGCCATGAGCATCATGCCCAGGGTGGCTGTCAGCAGCAGCAGATAGTACTCGCTGCGGTTGCCCTGTTCCCGCCTCAGGTACCCCGTGGAGATAAAAATGGTCAGCGCAGTGCCAACCGTAAATATGATGTTGGAAAAGAGCGCAAAATTGTCCAGCGCGAGCATCCCGCCGAAGGCCTGTTCGGACCTCCCCCAGAGACCCGCGCAGGCGACCGCCGCCAGGCCCGTTCCGATGATGGCCGCGTATGCGGCTCCCACACCCCGATTTGCCGGCCTGACGATGTCGATGCACAGGATCAGCAGCGCACTTGACGCGACAATCAGCGAGGGAACGAGTACAGTCCAGTTCAGGTCAGGCAACGCATTGGTCCTCGGCGATAATTATTAGCGGCATTAATTAACGGGGATGCGATAAAAAAGTCAAGCCTAAAGTTAGAAAATGGCGCGCTGGCGGGAAATTGCGGAATGGCAAAGTGGTTTCGCGGGCCGGAGAATACCTACAGATAATTGTTTTTATGCTACTTACATAATACTTGGCGTTCTCTGGCATCAGAAGCAGAAGATCATGAACGCGGCCAGAGAGATCGTCACGATCAACACGGCAGTACCCGTCGTCCAGGATCGACCCAGAATGCCCTGGGGACCGTGGTATTGACGGCAGCCGGAAACGGCCGCCGAGACCAGCGCCTTTCCGCCCTCCAGGATCGAACCTCCGGCGGAACCACCCACCCGCGCCACAGTCCGGACGATACCGGGAAGCAGCCGTCGATACACCCAGTCGGCGTCCAGGTTTACGGACCGCAGGACGGACGGATAAACGCCGGTCCGCTTCATCACAACGAAGGCCAGCGCGGCGAAGAACAACAGTTGGAACTGGGTAACCAGGTGTTCCGCCGTATAGGGTTCGTAATTGACGGCAAACGGTAAAACAGCGTAGAGTGGTTTCGGATAGACGCCGATCAGGACGCACAGGCCGGCCGCCGCGCCCATGGCGACGCGCATGTTCAGAGGCGCCTCCCTGCAGCGGATCCCCGAATCCTCCGAAAAGAAGGCAAGGTAGGGGACCCTGATGCCCGTATATAGCAACACGCCCGCCGAAGCGAACAACAACGCCAGCCAGGTCAGGACGTAGTGTCCATTGGCCACGGCGCCGAGGACAAATGATTTGCTGACGAAACCGTTGAAGAAGGGAACGGCGGAAATCGACGCCGCGCCGATGATGCAGAAAGCCGCCGTCAGAGGCATGGACCTGTAGAGTCCGCCCAGTTCCGAAGCCCTGGCCGTACCCGTTCGATAAAGCACCGCGCCCATCGACATAAACAGCAAGGCTTTGTAAATGACGTGGGTGGCTGCGTGGGCGGCCGTTCCGTTCAGAGACATCTGGGTTCCGATTCCAATGCCGACAACCATGAATCCCAGCTGGATGTTCAGGCTGTAGGTCAGCACCCGTCTGAGGTCATTCTCGAGGATCGCGTAAAACATGGGAAACAGGGTCATCACCGCGCCGATCGGGATGAGGATCTCGGTACCCGGAAAGCCCCGGGCAAGCGCATAGACCGCCAGCTTGGTCGTGAAAGCGCTCAGGAACACGGTACCGGTTACCGTCGCCTCCGGATAGGCGTCCGACAGCCAGTTGTGAAGAAGCGGAAACGCGCATTTGATTCCAAAAGCGATGAAGACAAGCGTCGTACCCAGGCCATTCAGCCCCAACTCCGTAAATGCGATCGACCCCGTCTCACGCAGATGAATGAGAATGCCCGCCAGCAGAACCATTCCCGAGCAGACCTGTACGATGAGGTAGCGCATTCCCGCGGCGTAGGCGCGGTCGGTGCGGCGGCTCCAGATCAGAAATACGGACGAGATTGCCGTCAGTTCCCAGAAGACGAACAGGGTGATCAGGTCGCCCGCGAAGAGGGCGCCAACGGCGCTGCCCGCGTAGAACAGACCCGCGACGTGCTGCGCATTGTCCTTCACGTGGAGCGCATAGATGACGCTCAGCAGGGCGGCGATATGGAAGACATAGCCGAAAACCAGGCTGAGCCTGTCAATGCGAACCAGCGTAATGGAATAGTCGAAGACCCCGATCTTCCAGTATTCACCCGGGCTGAGTCCGATCAGATGGGCAAGCCCGGCAACCGGAAGCAGCAGCATATAGGCCGATTGCAGGCGTCCCCGCAGGACCGGTATCAGCAGCGACCCTGCAATCAGGATCAGTGACGGCGGAAACGGGTCAATCATAATACTCTTCCTTGCGTCCCAGTACGACTCGCAGCCCCCTGGCGATCAGAACGAACGCCACACAGGCCGCAAACCCGTACCACCCGTAAAAGCCCAACCACTCCTCTGCCGTGAAATGGCCGTGTCTGACCATGACAAGATCCACCGCCAGCAGAAGGGCGCAGACCGCATAGAGCGCCCGGTGGATTGCCTTCGCGTTCCCGGCTTTGTTCGACCGTTTCTTTCCGTGTTCTTCCATGGTCTCGCCTTCAGAACGACGTTCTCAACGAACTGCTATGGGCGCCAGAAGCCGGTAGATCTCTTCGGCGCAGAAGAAGAGGACCAGGCACCCGAGCGCCGTCAGACACAGGGGAACCACACAGAACGCCGGGGCTTCCCGGATGCCGGACGGGTTGGATGGCGCCTGGGAGGGCGCCACGAAAAATGCGCGCGCGACGATCGGCATCAGGTACGCGACGTTCAGGAGCGAACTGATCAGCAATACGGCCACGAAAATGATCCGGTCCGCATCCGCCGCACCCAACGCCAGGTACCACTTGCTCCACGAACCGCCGAGCGGGGGCAGGCCGATCACGCTGAGCGATCCCACGAAAAATGCGAACATCGTAACCGGCATCGTCTTCCCGATACCCGCCATGTCGCTGATTTCCGTTTTGTGCGCGGCCACCATGATTGCGCCGGCGCAGAAGAACAGCGTGATCTTTCCGAAGGCATGCATCGCAATATGCATGGAGCCGCCGACAATCCCCCAGGAATTGGCAAGAGCCGCGCCGAGTACCACGTAGGACAACTGGCTGACCGTGGAATAGGCGAGACGCGCCTTGAGATTGTCTTTGGTCAATGCAACCAGGGACGCGATCAGCAGGGTTGCCGCGGCGACGTAGGCCAGCCAGAGGCTCATGCCGGTGTCCGCGAGCAGGTCGATGCCGAAGATGTAGACCACAATCTTCATCACCGTGAACACGCCCGCCTTGACCACGGCCACCGCGTGCAGCAGCGCGCTCACGGGCGTGGGCGCAACCATCGCCGCGGGCAGCCATTTGTGAAAAGGCATCAGCGCCGCCTTGCCGGTACCGAACGCGTAGAGCGCCAGCAGTACGCCCACCACGGCGGGACTCGCCTTGCCCGCGAGGATTCCGCCGGGTACGAATTCCAGGGTGCCCGTCAGGTGCCACGTCCACACCACTGCCATCAGCATCAGCCCGACCGAGGTGCCGAGCAGTATGCCCATGTAGATCCTGCCCGACCGGAGCGCTTCCCCGGTCCGATGGTGGGTGACCAGCGGATAGGTGGACAGGGTGAGCACTTCGTAGAAGATAAACAGCGTGAACAGATTTCGCGCGAATGCGACGCCCAGCGCGCCCGAAATGGCCACCGCGAAGAAGACGTAAAAGACGGTCTGGTTGGATTCGTGGTGGCCGCGCATGTACCCGATGGAATACAGAGACGTCAGGATCCAGAGTCCCGAGGCGATCAGCCCGAAGAGCATGCCCAGCGGTTCGACTTCGAAGGCCAGCGCCAGTCCCGGCATCACCTCGAGAATCTGTATGCCGGGTCTCGAACCCGAGAGGATCTCCGGAACCAGTGAGAGCACCACGGAAAACAGCGCGCCGCCGGTGACCAGCGTGGCCGTCTCGCGCAGATTGGGCCTGTGCCCCAGCAGCCCGATCAGCGGGGCGCCGAGCAGAGGGAGCACAACGGCAAGCAGCGTGGCGTCCGAAGCGGTCATGGCGCGACTCCCAGAAGCCATCCGGCGGCCTGCCGGGCAACGCCCACTGTGAAGGACGTAGAGAATCCAAAGTAGAGGGTGGCCGCAATCAGGATCCACATCGGGACGTGCATCAGCATCGGCGCCTCGTCTACACCGGTTGGAACCGGGGGCTTGCGGAAGTAGGCGACTTCAACCACGCGCCATATGTAGACGACCGCCAGCAGAGAACCCAGCAGGACCAGAACCGCAACCGGCCACCAGCCCTTTTCCAGGGCCGCCAGAACCAGGTACCATTTGCTGATGAATCCCACCGTGAGAGGCACGCCGATCAGACTGAGGCCCCCGAGTACAAAAGCGGCCATCGTCACCGGCATGCGGCGTCCGAGACCCTGCATGTCGTCCAGTTGCACGGAGCCCACGCGGAGGGCGATACAACCCATGCCAAGGAACAGCGCACCCTTCATCACGGCGTGGTTGAAGAGGTGGACGATTCCCGCCGTCAGCCCGTTCAACGACCCCGGCCCGAACCGGAGATCCGGACCGCTGCCGCTGACCGACACAAGGCCGACGCCCAGCATCATGTATCCGACCTGTGCGACGCTGGACCAGGCGAGCATGCGCTTGACGTTCGTCTGGAAGACGGCCACCGTTGAGGCCGCGAAGATACCCAGGAGCGAAAGCGGCAACAGCACGACCTGGATCCCGATTGTATCGAATGCGAATCGGGGTCCGAACACGGTGAAGATGAACCGGAGGAGGACATAGATGGAGACCTTGGTGGCCGTTGCCGCAAGAAAGGACGTCACCATCGATGGCGCATAACAATACGCGTTGGGCAGCCACATGTGGAGGGGAAACAGGGCCAGTTTCAGGCACAGGCCCACGCTGAGAAACGCGAACGCCGCCAGCACCGTGCGGGTGCCCAGGACCGGGCCCAGACGGACCGCGAGGTCCGCCATATTCAGGGTCCCCGTCGCCATGTACAGGAACCCCACTCCGATCAGTATGAACGTCGCCCCCACGGTGCCCATCACCAGGTACTGGTATGCGGCCGTCAGGGCGCGGCGGTCTTCTCCAAGGCTGATCAGCGCGTAGGTTGAAAGCGAGGCAATCTCGATGAAGACGAACAGGTTGAACGCGTCGCCAGTAATGGCGATGCCCAGCAGGCCCGTCAGGCACATGAGATATGCCGCGTAGAACAGATAGTGACGGTCGTGCGGAATTTCCCGGGCCGCGCTGTGAGGCGCGTAAACGAGTACAACGGCGCCTATGGATGCCACCAGGAGCAAGACGAACGCATTGACCGCATCGATCCGATACTCGATCCCCCAGGGGGCGCTCCAGCTTCCGAGCGCGTATGAGATCGTGCCGGCGGCCAGGACCCTGACAAGCAGCAGCGCGGCGATCCCTAGCACGGTCCATGCGACAGCCGTGGCGAAGGCCCAGGCCAGCATCCTTCGCCTGAGCAGCAGGCAGACCGGGGCGGCAATGAGGGGTACCACGATCTGAAGAGCGGGCAGATGAGCGGACATCAGGGCGTCTCCTCACCCTGACCGTAGATTTCCGGTTCTTCTATTGTGCCATAGGCTTCCTTTATGCGCACCACGAGCGCCAAGCCAAGAGACGTTGTTGCGATCCCGACGACGATCGCCGTCAGAATCAGTACATGCGGAAGCGGGTTCGAATAGCTCTGCACACCCTCAGCGACGATCGGCGCACTTCCGCCGGAGACTCTGCCCATGCTGATGTAGAACAGGAAGACCGACGTCTGAAAGATATTCAGGCCGATCAGTTTCTTCACCAGGTTGCCGCTGGCGATCACCGCGTAGAACCCGATCATCATCAGGACGATAACGATCCAATAGTTATATAAACCAGGGAACGCGGTCATGATCGTGCCCTGCCGGCAAAGGCGAAGAAGACCCCGATGATCACCGAAGCCACGGTGATTCCCACGCCCAGTTCGATCAACAGAATCCCCAGATGCTGACCGCCCACCGGATCCGTTCCGAGTACGCAGTACTCCAGGTAGCGGCCGCCCTTCAGGATCCCCGCGACCCCGGTGACGGCATACAGGAGCAGGCCAAGGGCAATGACGATTTCCACGACGGCGGGCCTGGCCACGCGCTTCGCCTCGTGCAGGCCGAAAACCAGCGTGTACAGCACAAATCCCGCCGCAAAGATCACACCCGCCTGGAACCCGCCACCGGGTCCGAAATCGCCGTGAAACTGGACGTATAGCGCAAACAGAAGGATCAGCGGTATGAACAGCTTGGCGATGACCCTGGGTATGATCTGATGTTTCACCGGCCTTCCTCCTCCCGTCCGCGGCCCGGTCGTGACCCCTTCAGCAGCAGCAGCACCCCGATGCCCGCGCAAAAGATCACGGTGGTCTCTCCAAGCGTATCGTATCCTCTGTAGCTGGCAAGGACGGAAGTCACGATATTCTCAACGTCGACGCGCTGCGCCGGGCCATCGACGTGCGGCACGGAATCCTTGAGGTATTCCGGCGCGATATGGGTATGGACGGGCGCCCCGGCGTCTCCGAAATGCGGCATGTCCAGCGTTCCGTAGATCAGGACCGCCCCGGTCGCCAGGACCGCGAGAAGGGGAAGCGGCGACACCCGGGCGGGCCTCTTCTCCACCCGTGTTGTCAGCAGGAGGGTGCCCAGCAGCAGTACGGTGGAGATGCCCGCTCCCACGGCGGCTTCGGTAAAAGCCACGTCGACCGCGTCCATCACGGTAAACAACCCCGCGGAAAGCAGGCTGAAGATTCCGGCCAGGATCACGGAGGCGAGCAGGTTGCGGATGAGAACGACGGCGACGGCGGTGGCAACCAGGAAAGCCAGCAGAACAACGTCGATGAGTTCGATCATGGCTGGTGGTTGTCCTCCCGAAGTACCGGCTTCAACCCGGAAGTGAAGGCGGCCTTTGCAACCGCGTGGGTCGATGCGGGGCCGGTCAGGAAAACCAGCACGAGGATCAGAAACAGCTTGACGGTGACCATGCTGAGTCCGCCCTGCAGCATCAGCCCCACGAGCAAAAGCCCGGCGCCGAGCGTATCGGTAATGCCGGCGCCGTGCATGCGGCTGTAGAAATCGGGAAGTCTGATCAGCCCGATACCGCCCACGATACAGAAGAACGACCCCAGGAGCAGACACGCCCAACTCGCCACGTCGTTGACCATCATCTGGTGGACTCTCCGTTCTAAGAAGCTGTCTCAAAACCCCCAGCGGTCTTCGCGCGGCTGCAAACGCGTCGGTCTGCGTTGGTCAAATCCACCCGTATAGACAAATATGGGCGAATTTGCCCGCCTTGACCGACACATTTTCGCTCGCGCTCGGGACTCACCGGGAATTTTAAAACAACTTCTAACCGTCAGTCGACCCGAAGCTGCCGTACTGAACGAACTTGAGCACGGCAAACGTGCCGACGAAGTTCAACAGAACGTATATCAGCGCCAGGTCGAGAAAGTCCGGCCTGCCGGTAAGAAATCCCAGCACCGCGATCAGAAGAATTATCTTGGTCCCGAACATATTCGCGGCGAGGATACGGTCGTAAACCGTAGGGCCCGCGAACGCCCGAACCAGAGCCAGAACCATCGTGATCAGAATCGCTGCCATCGCCGCCGCAAACATCAGGACCCTCCCTCCACCGCCCGGACGCGCCGGTCCATCTCACCGTCAGCGAGTTCCTCCGCGCTCTCCCTCGAGAGCGCGTGGACCAGAACAAGATCGTCTTCCACGTCCACCGACACCGTCCCTGGAGTGAGCGTGATCGAGTTGGCGTAGATGACCTTCCCCAGCGCGGTTTTCTGGCTGGCCCTGGTACGGATCAGGGTGGGGCTGACGGGGAGGCGTGGATTCAGGATTCGCAATGCCACGTCGATATTGGACCGGAGAATGGCAAGCAGCAACCACGGAACGTACACGATTGCGCGTATTGCCAGATGGATGGGATGCCCCTCGGAATCGACAATACCCATCCGCCTGACAATGCCTGCCACCGCCAGGCATGATACGATTCCCAGCACAAGAACCAGCGTACGTTCGATTGAATATTGGCCCGACCAGAGCAGCCAGACACCGAACAACATAACGACGAGACTCAACAGAATTCTCAAACCCGGTTTCCTCCACGCCGCGATATGCGACGGCCGAACGCGTCCGACGACCGGTTCATTCTATCCGGTTTTCCCCGTCCTTGCGATCCATCACGTACAGTTCGTTCAGGCTTTCGATCTGCCGGATCCGCACCTGTTCCACCACGAGCTTGGCGGACAGTTCGGTTTTCTTCAGGAGTGCGCCCGGGTACACGCCAATCCAGAACATCAGTATCACCAGCGGCGTCAGAATGAGCCATTCGCGCAGGGACAGGTCCGGCAGCTTCCGGTTGCGTTCGTCTCTCACCTCTCCCCACACGACCCGCTGGAACATCCACAGCATGTACACCGCGGCAAGGACGACACCCGACGCCGCGATGATGCCATGCACCATACTTGCCTTGAAAGTTCCGAGAAGGATCAGAAACTCGCCTACAAACCCGTTCAGCCCGGGAAGCCCTATGGAAGATAGCGTCGTAATCAAAAAGAAGGTGGCGAATACCGGTATGGATTTGGCCAGTCCGCCAAAATCGGCGATCAGACGCGTATGCCGGCGTTCGTAGATCATGCCCACGATCAGAAACAACGCTCCCGTGGACAGCCCGTGGTTCACCATCTGAATGACTCCACCCTGCATTCCCTGGGCGTTCATGGCGAAAATTCCCAGGACCACGAACCCAAGGTGGCTCACGCTCGAATATGCCACCAGCTTCTTGATATCCGTCTGTACCATCGCCACCAGCGCGCCGTACACGATTCCGACCACGGAGAGCGCCATGATATAAGGAGTA
Organism: Candidatus Latescibacterota bacterium; assembly: GCA_965116875.1. Lineage (GTDB taxonomy): Bacteria > Latescibacterota > UBA2968 > UBA2968 > JAAXHE01. The sequence goes on along the minus strand of OZ220733.1, from coordinate 3,038,600 downwards.
AAGTACAGTGCAGCCAGCGGGAACAGCGGAAGGCAGAACCGGATCAATCCGTAGGTACCCATCTTGAGCAGAACCCCCGCCAGGATGACGCTGCCCGCCGTCGGCGCCTCGACGTGCGCGTCCGGCAACCATGTATGAAGCGGAAACAGAGGGACCTTGATGGCGAAACTCAGGAAAAACGCCAGGAAGAGCCAGTGCTGCTGCGGGTGTAGATAGGTCATCTTCTGAAGAGCCATGAGATCGAAGGTACCGAACTGCAGGCCGAGATAGACGATCGCCACGAGCATCAACAGGCTGCCGGCCAGGGTAAACAGCACGAACTTCACGGCCGCGTAGATCCGGCGTTCGCCGCCCCAGACGCCGATCAACAGAACCATCGGGATCAGCATGGCCTCCCAGAACACGTAGAAGAGGAAGAGGTCCAGGGCGCAGAACACCCCCACCATCCCGGTCTCCAGCAGAAGCATCGACGCCATGTACTCCCGCACCCGGGACGTGATCGACGACCAGGAGGCGAGAATCGCCAGGAACGTGAGCAGGGTCGTCACCAGTACCAACAACAGGCTGATTCCGTCGATACCCACGAAGTACGAGATGCCGAACCGGCCCACCCACTCTACCTTCTCCACAAACTGCATCCCCGGAACACCGGCTCTGAAATCGGCATACAACAAAAAGGACAGCAGCAGATTCACAGATGCCACGGCCAGAGCGAACACCCGGCTGAATCCGTCCCGGCCGCGACCGAACAGCAGGACCAGCGCGCCGCCAATCAAAGGGATGAAGATCAGGCCTGTAAGGAGTCCGGGCATGGGTTCAGTTCCCCGAGACGTAGTAGATTACCGCGACCACGCCAATCACCATCCAGAGCGCATAGGTGGGCGCGTTGCCGGACTGAAAGCGGGTAACGATCCAGCCCGCGCCTTTCACCAGCAGGCCCAGCCCGTTCGCGATTCCGTCCACCACGATTGCGTCCAGGACACGCGCCAATACCAGCGAAATCCGATGAATCGGCCGCACGATGAGAGTGTCGTAAATCTCGTCGACGTACCACTTGCGTATCAGCAGCCCGTGAACGGTGTTTGAGGATGCCGCTCCCAGCCGGCCTGCCCTGTGCATCCGGTATGCGAATCCGATTCCCAAAAGACCCGCGAGGACGGAAATCCCAACCAGCATCCCGCCGGACAATCCTCCGGATCCTGAATGATGGGACGCGCCGGCCGAATCGCTCAGGAACCCATCGATCCAGCCGTGACCCGGGGGAACGCCCACAAAACCCACAACGGCCGAACCCAGCGCCAGAACGACCAGCGGCACGGTCATGTTCGCCGGCGACTCGTGAGCGTGGTCGTACAGGTGCTGATCCCGGGGTTGTCCATGGAAAGTCATCAGGATCAGGCGGAACATGTAAAACGCAGTGAGGATCGCCCCTAAAACCCCCAGAGCCCAGATTGCCACGTTTCCCGAGCGGTAGGCGCTCACCAGGATTTCGTCCTTGCTCCAGAAGCCGGCAAGCGGCGGTATTCCGGCGATGGCGAGCGCGCCGATCCAGAACGTAACGCCGGTTATCCGCATCCTGCCCAGCAGCCCTCCCATCTTACGCATATCCAGTTCGTCCTGCATCGCGTGCATCACGCTGCCGGCGGCCAGGAACATCAAACCCTTGAAGAACGCGTGCGTGAACAGGTGGAAAATCCCGGCCGTATATGCACCGACGCCCACGCCAATGAACATGTACCCCAACTGGCTCACCGTTGAATAGGCCAGCACCCGTTTGATGTCGGTATTCACCAGCGCAATGGTCGCGGCAAGCAACGCCGTGGCGACGCCGACCCATGCGACCACGGATCCGGCGGTGGGCGCGAGAGTATACAGCACGTTCGAACGGGCCACCATATAGACCCCCGCCGTGACCATGGTGGCCGCATGGATCAATGAACTGACGGGTGTGGGGCCTTCCATTGCGTCGGGCAGCCAGACGTAAAGCGGAAACTGCGCCGACTTGCCGCAGGCGCCCAGAAAGAGCAGCAGCGCAATCGCCGTTGCAACCCCCGTGGACAACATCAGTGGCGCTTTTTCGAATACCTCGGCGTACTGCACCGTGCCCAGGTAACTCGCCATCAGAAAGATCCCAAGCAGGAAACCGAAATCCCCGATCCGGTTGACGATGAACGCCTTTTTACCGGCGTCCGAAGCGGATTTCCGCTCGTACCAGAAGCCGATGAGGAGATATGAACACAATCCAACGCCTTCCCAGCCCACGAACATCAGCAGATAGTTGTTTGCCAGAACCAGAACCAGCATGGAGAACACAAACAGGTTGAGGTAGGCGAAGAATCTGGCAAACCCCGGGTCATTGCGCATGTACCCGAAAGAATACACGTGAATCAGAAACGAGATCGTCGTAACCGTCACGATCATGATCGTCGACAGCGCATCGACCTGGAACCCCACCGAGGCGTTGAACGACCCCGCCACGATCCACGCGTACACGTTTTCGTTCAGTTCCCCACCGCTCATCACCCAGAACAGAACGCGCAGAGACAGAACCCACGACAGACCGACCGCTGCGGCGCCGATATATCCGGACGCCTCCCGCAGCCGGTACCCGAACAAACCGTTTACGGCCGCGCCGGCGAGCGGAAAGAGAACGATCAGAATGACAACGGTCAACATGCAAGGCCCATTCGAATCAGAAGGAAAAATCGCAAACGCCGACCCGGATTCCCACGGCGCCTACCATTTCAACACATTCACCTCGCCCACGTCCAGTGTCTGCCTGTTCCTGTAAAGTGAAATGATAATTGCCAGTCCCACCGCCACCTCGGCGGCGGACACCGCCATCACGAAAAACACGAAAACCTGTCCGGAACCCGAACCCATATAACGCGCCATCGTCACGAACAACAGATTGACCGCGTTCAGCATCAGTTCGATGCACATGAAGATCACGATCGCGTTGCGACGAATCAGCACGCCCGCCACGCCGATGGCGAAAAGCATCGCGCTCAGTATCAGGTAATAGGTAACCGGAACGGCCATTTCGATCTCACTGTTTCTCTTTAATTCATAAACTCAGAATTTACATGGGTGAACAGGATACGTATCCAGTATGAATTCGCCGCGAAAACGAAAAGCGGACCGGCGTTCGCCTGGACGAATCAAGGGGCCTTCCGGGGCTGGTTTTCTCCGCTCCCGCGGTCCCCTTTTACCATGACCATCACACCGATCAGGGCAACCAGCAGAATCAGGGAAACCACCTCGAAAGGAAACAGATATCTGGTATACAGCATCTTGCCGATGGTATTGATGTTGTCTGTAAACAACGGCGCCTCTCCCGACGCCGGTGTGCCGGCCCAACGCCGTCCCGCCATGAAGCCCAGTTGCGACACCAGAACCGCCGCCAGCAGGACAACCGCCACGCGCCGATATTTGCCCGCGACGCGCTCAAGCGCATCGGAATGACCCAGGTTCAGCAGCATGATCACAAACAGGAAGAGTACCATGATTGCGCCGGCATACACGATAATCTGCACCGCCGCCAGGAAATACGCATTCAGCAAAACAAAAAGCCCCGCCAGGGCGAAGAACGCGGCCACCAGAGACAGGGCGCTGTAGACCGGGTTGCGAAACGCGACGAGGAGCACGGCCGCGAGCAGCGCGATTGCGGCAAAAACGAAAAAGAAGGTCTGCTCCATTATCCCTCCCGCGGGGCGCCGCGCTTCATCTCGTCAGCGTCAGATACAGACCGGTCAGGAAGACGTTCAGAAGCGCCAGCGGCAGCAGGACCTTCCACCCCAGCCACATCACCTGATCGTATCGAAAACGAGGAAGGGTCCAGCGCACCCAAAGGAACAGAAACATGAAGAATCCGGTCTTGACCAGAAACGCGAGCACCTTGAGCAGGCTGGCGCCGATCGAGGTACTTCCGGGATCGACGAGCCAGGGCATATGCCAGCCGCCGAAGAACAGCGTGGCGATTACGGCTGACGCCGTAATCATGTGGGCGTATTCGGCCATGAAGAACATGGCGAACTTCATGCTGCTGTACTCGGCGTGGTAACCGGCCACCAGTTCCTGTTCGGACTCCGGAAGATCGAAGGGCAGACGGTTGCTCTCGGCGAACGCCGCCGCGGTGAACAACACGAACCCGAGCGGCTGCGTAAATACGTTCCATCCCGGCAGAAATCCGAACAGCGTCTGCTCCGACTGTTGTCTCACGATTTCGTCCAGCTGCAATGTGCCCGCGGCCATCAGCACGCCGATGAGAGACAGCCCCAGCGCCAGTTCGTAGCTGATCATCTGGGCGGACGCGCGAAGCCCGCCCAGCAGGGCGTACTTGTTGTTGGACGCCCATCCGCCAAGCACAACCCCGTAGACCCCCAGCGATGCCAGTGCAAGGAGGTAGAGGATGCCGATATTCACATCGGCGATCTGCAGCCGGATCTCCCGGCCCCAAAGGGTAATGGAATCTCCGAACGGCACGATGGCGAATCCCATCAGTGCGGGGACGAGAATGGCGGGCGGCGCGGCCAGGTAGACGAAGCGGTTCACGTGCCGGGGAATCACATCTTCCTTGAAGAGAAACTTGAGGCCGTCGGCAATCGGCTGAAGCAGTCCCCACGGCCCAACGCGGTTCGGACCCAGACGGTTTTGGATGTACGCGCTGATTTTTCGTTCCGCCAGTACGAGATAGGCAACGGCGCCCATAAGCCCGCCGAATACCACAACGACCTTGATTGTACTCTCAATCGCATAATCCATAAGCGCGTCTGGCGTTCCGTCCGGGGAAGAACACTAGCGTTCCGTCCCGGCTGCCTCGATCTCAACGAGCGGCCGGCCCCCGTCACCGATCGCGTCGTAGTTGATCCCCGTAAATGCCGCGATGGCATTCGACATTTCAACCATGACCTCTTCGACCGCGGTGTGCGGGGCCTCGCCCCCCATCAACCGGTTGACGTCCCGCAGGATCTCCCAGTCCGGCCGCGCGTCGCCCACGGGCGCCAGGCCCTGCCGTAACCGTTGCACCCGTCCGTCGGCGTTCGTGAACGTCCCTTCTTTCTCGATGAAGGCAGCGCCCGGAAGAACCACGTCCGCCATCGACGTCCAACCGCGGGACAAGACATCCTGAACGACCAGGAAATCCAGGGACTCAAGGGCCGTCTGTTCCTCTTCAGACAGTGAATCCAGTGGATCGCCGCCCACCAGGTAGAGTCCCCGTATCCGGCCATCGGCCACGCCACGCCAGATCTCGGAAGTCGTCACCAGAGGCAGCCCCATGCCCTCGTGAACGGCCCGCGCGCCTCTTGCATTCGGAGATTTGTCCGCGCGGATGGTGAATCCGCCCTTGAACACCACGTCGCCTTCGTCGCTGACCCGGCTGCGAACCGCGACTTGGCCGCCCGCCAGCCCGTCCTGGAAGAGACTGCCGAACAGATAGTGCTCTTCGTTGGTCAGACAGGTCGATGCAACCCCGGCCACGGCGCCGTCGCCGTATTCCGTCCGAATGCGTTCGAACCCCGCCCTTACCGCCTCCAGCGCGACCTCCCACAGCGACAGTTCCTGTTCCTCGCCTCTTCCCGACATCGGAAACAGCAGGCGGTCGTCCCCATGCACGTAGCCCCACCCGTGGCGGCCGTCGTCACACATCCAGTACTCGTTCACGTCCGGATTCTGACGCGGCACGAGCCGGTAGATCCGCTCGTTGTTGTAATCGGCCCGGATGTTGCATCCCGCACTGCAGCCGGGGCAGATGGTGTCCACCGACTTCAGAAACCATACGCGCTGCTTGAAAAGGAACGACTTGTCCAGTAGCGCCCCTACCGGGCAGATGTCCACCGTATTGCCGGACAGCCGATTGTCCATCCGCTCCCCGGGAAAGACGTCGATCTCGTTATAGACGCCCCGGTTGAAATACCCCAGTTCGCCCGTTCCGGAAACCTCGTCACAGAACCGGATACAGCGGGTGCACCGGATGCACCGGTCGGAATACAACAACACGTGCCGGCCGACGTCTTTCTTGGGCTGCACCAGCTTCTTCTCGTGGAACCGGCTCCTGTCGGATCCGTAGGTATAGCTGTAATCCTGCAGTTCGCACTCTCCGGACTGATCGCACACGGGACAGTCCAGCGGATGGTTCACCAGCAGGAACTCCATCACGGCATTCTGGTTTTCCTTGACGACGTCGGACTGCGTATCCACAACCATACCCTCGGCGGGCATGGCAGAGCAGGAAGGCCCGAGGCTGCGCCGCCCGCCCACTTCCATCTCCACAAGGCACATGCGGCAGTTCGCCGGCGCGCTCAGCCCCGGGTGGTAGCAGTAATGGGGAACGTATATTCCGTTGTCGATCGCCGTCTGAAGTACGTTCTTTCCCGGAACGATCTCAATTTCGCTGCCGTCTATGCTAAATGTCGACATTGTTGTCTACCCAGGAACCCGGATGGATTTGTCTTGTCTGGCGGGGCAACGTCCTTCTTCGATGTGGGCCTCGAATTCGCTGCGGAACGTTTGTACGAAGCCGTGGATCGGATTCGCAAATGCCCCGCCGAAACCGCAGATGGTTGTCAACCTCGAGGGCGGACACAAAAACGGCCCGACGTTATGGGCAACGTCGAGCAGGGTATCCAGGTCGCCCGGCTTCCCCTGTCCCTTTTCGATTCTCGACACGATGTCTCGCGCCCACGGACATCCCTCCCGGCACGGCGTGCACTGACCGCAGGACTCGTGCGCGAAGAAGACCATGAAATTCAGCAGCGCGTCTACCATGCAGGTTGTTTCGTCCATCACGATGATCCCGCCCGTGCCGAACATGCCCTGGAAGTCGCCGCCGCCCGGCGCGAGGAAATTCGACGGGTCCATGACGATATCGATCTGGTCGGGTGTCATGGGAGGCGTTGACGCCCCGCCCGGAATCACGGCTTTCAGTTCACGCCCGTCGCGCACGCCGCCGGCGAAATCCTCCACGATCTCACGCATTGTAACCGAACCGGTTTCCAGTTCGAACATCCCCGGCCTGTTCACATGCCCGCTGACGCAGAAAATGAATGTACCCGGAAACCGTTCGCTGCCGATTGCCTTGAACCAGTCCGCGCCGCGGTTCACGATATGGGGTACATAGGACAGCGTCTGGACGTTGTTCACCGTGGTGGGCCGTTCGAAAACCCCCTGCTGGGCGGGAAACGGAGGCTTCGAACGCGGCTCGGCCCGGTTGCCGTTCAGGGACTGGATCAGGCCCATTTCCTCGCCGCAGATGTAAGCCCCGGCGCCGGGATGGACGTAGACTTCCAGATCGTAGCCGGAGCCCAGAATGTTGCGGCCGATGTATCCTGCCGCCCGCGCCTCGGTAATCGCCCGTTCCACGATCGTCCTCGCCTCGAACATTTCGCCGCGGATATAGACGTATGCCACGCTCACCCGCATCGCGAACGAGGCGATGATGGTACCTTCCAGCATCTGATGCGGATTCTGCTCCATCAGGTGGCGGTCCTTGAAGGTGCCCGGTTCGCTCTCGTCGGCATTTACGCAGAGATAGCTGGGCTCCCGGGGTTCTTTCGGCATGAAACCCCATTTGACGCCGGCCGGAAACCATGCGCCTCCCCGTCCCGCCAGCGCCGCATCCCGCACCTCGTCGATCACCTCGTCCTGCGACATTCCGAGGGCCTTCTCGATGGCCGTATATCCGCCATGGGCCCTGTACACGTCGATATTACAGAGGCCTTCGACCCCGAAGAGTTCGGTGATGATCTTGTATTCTTCCGGCATATCTGTCCTGCTTCAGGGGTTCAGGCGCAACGGTCCAGCAGATGGTCCAGCTTCTCCCGCGTCACACAGCGATGCAGATCCTCGTTGATCAGTACCGCCGGCGCACCCTCGCAGGCCGCGATGCACTCCACCTTGGCCAGCGTGAACCGTCCGTCCCCGGTGGTTTCGCCCACGTCGATTTTCAGCTTTTCCTTAAGGTGATTCGTGATTTCACCGGCCCCGCAGAGCGCACAGGACAGGGTTCCGCATACATGGATGACGGTTTTGCCCACGGGCGCCTTGTGGAACATCGGATAGAAGCTCATCACGCCGGCCGCGTGGGCGGGCGGGATTCCCAGAAGGTCCGCGACGTATCTCAGCCCTTCCAGAGAGATATACCCCCACTCCTTCTGCGCCAGGTGCAGAACCGGAAGGATTGCCGCCTTGCGCCACTCCGGCGGATAATGGGTGATGATCTCCTCACACTTCTTCCGCGTCTGTTCAGACAGGGCGATCGCCATTTCAATGGTTCCCTGGAAATTGCACCGCGCTCAGGCCTCTCAACGATCCAACTCTCCCGCGATGACGTTGATGCTTCCCAGTATGGCCACAACGTCCGCAACCATATGTCCATGCGCCAGTTGCGGAAAACACTGGTAATTCATGAACGACGGGGGTCTGACGCGAAGCCGGTACGCGGCCCCGCTTCCGTCGCTGACAATATAGAAGCCCAATTCCCCGTTGGGACTCTCCGTAGCCACGTAAATCTCGCCGGGCGGCGGCGCGATCCCGTGATCGTCCATTGTTACCTTGAAGTGGTGGATCAGCGATTCCATCCCGGTATACACGTCGTCTTTCTCCGGAAGTATGATCTTGGCGTCGTCGACCTTGACGCCGCCCCCGGGCAGATGGTTCACGGCCTGTTCGACGATCCGGATGCTCTGGTTCAGTTCCTCCATCCGGACCAGGTAGCGGTCGTAGACGTCACCCTTTTCGCCCACGGGAATCTCAAAGTCATATTCTTCGTAACCCAGATAGGGCTCGGCCTTCCGCAAGTCGTAGTTCACGCCCGATCCGCGGGCCATCGGTCCCGTCAGGTTCCACGCGATGGCGTCTTCGGAGGAAATCACTCCGATACCCTTGGTACGGTCAATCCAGATCCTGTTCCGGGTCAACAGCCTGTCCACCTCCCCTGCCGCCCTGGGGAATTGCGCCGTGAAATCGGTAACCAGTTCGTGGAAATTGTCGGGCACGTCCCATCCCAGGCCTCCCACACGAGTATAACTCGTGGTCAAACGGGTACCGGTGACGGCCTCGAAGATATCGTACAGGCGTTCGCGCTGTTCAAAGGTGTACAGGAATACCGTCATCGCGCCGATATCCAGCGCGTGGGTGCCCAGCCAGACCATATGGTCCGCGATGCGGGAGAGTTCCGAGAGGATGACGCGAATTACCGTGGCGCGCGGCGGGACTTCCAGGCCCATCAGTTTTTCCACCGTCATTGCAAAACCGATGTTATTGCACAACGGCGAGAGATAATTCATCCGGTCCGTCACCGTGACCCACTGGTTGTACGTGTGGTGTTCTCCCAGTTTTTCGAAGCCGGTATGCAGATAGCCGACGTCCGGAAGGCACCTGGAGATGCGCTCGCCGTCCAGTTCGAGCGTGAGCCGAAGCGTACCGTGGGTTGCCGGGTGCTGGGGCCCGAGGTTCAGGACCATTCGCTCCGACGCCAGCGGGTCGTCATCGGGTGAATCGTCACCTTCGAAGGGATTGCCCTCGAACCCGGGATCTTCCGGCGCAATGACGTCCCTCTCTCCGCGCCCGTTTACCGGGTAATCTTTCCTCAGGGGATAATACCTGAAATTCACCGGCATCAATATGCGACGGAGATCCGGATGTCCCTCGAAGCGGATGCCGAACATATCGTAGGCTTCCCGCTCCGGCCATTCGGCCCCCTTCCACAACCCGCACGCGGACGGGATGCCGCAGGTCTCATCGTCTACCTTCGCCCTGAGCCTGAACCGGTGGTTGTGAGGGTGGGAATAAAGGTGGTAGACCACGTTGAACCGGGTGCCGGGTCGCGGTCCCGGATACTCGGAATAGTCAACCGCCGTCACATCCGACAGACGGTCATACGCCAGGTCCGGATCGTCCCGCAGGAACGCGAGGATATCCAGCGCCCGGTCCGCCTCGCAAACCGCCGTCCAGTCGCCGCGGGACACGGAGACCTCCAGGACGTCTTCGCCGAACCGTTCCTCCAGCTTCTTCGAAGTCAGGTTTTCAACCTCCACGTCCGCAACCGGAGTCCCGTTCTTCTCTTCCTGGGGCATGCGTTGGCCCAATCATTTCCAGTCGTTGAAAGTCTGTTTCCAGGTCTCTGCCGATCTCAGTCCCAATCCAGCCCGCCCTTCCGCCAGACATACGCGAGCCCGAGAACCAGAACCCCGAGAAACACCGCCATCTCCGTAAAAACAAAGGTCCCCTGAGCCAGCAGATCCTTAAAGACAACGGCCCAGGGGTATAGAAAAACGACTTCGATATCGAAGACGATAAACAGCATCGCCACAACGTAAAACTTGACGGAAAACCGCAGCCTGGCGTCCCCCACGGGAGGTACGCCCGACTCGTACGGCGACAATTTCACCGGGTTGGGACGGCGGGGTCCGAACAGATGCGTAATGATTAAACTGACGGCTGCAAAACCCACGGCCACTGCCATCAGAATAACAATCGGAAGATAATCGACCAGCATCGTGTCCCTGGACCTCTCGCGGGCTAAAAAACAGCACTTCTTCCGACGACCGCTTTTCGGCGGTGTTAGTATATCATAAGGATTGTTAAATGTCAAGCCATTCCAGAACAATCAATACGCATATTTCAGCGTGCGTTTATGAGGTCCGGCAGGGAGCGGCAATCCAGCCCTGAACGCGGGAATCCCGGCCGCCGATTCACGGCTCGAACGGGCGAATATCCGTTGACACAGACTGCGACGTCGCTCATATTGTCGCTCAATACGGAGTACGATTGAAGTGAGATGCGCCAATCACGAATCCGTCGACGACGGTCTCCAGGGGTCCCCTGACGGACCGTTGAAAGCGTCTGTCCGGTCTGTGTCCGGCTCCTGGCACGGATTTCTGACGAGAAACAAGCCATGTTTCGCAGGATTCTCTCCATGTTGAACGCCAAGCCGCCGCCACCACCGTCGCCCCAGCTGGAAATGCAGAGGGATACGTTGCAGGACCTGCCGGAAATCCGGATCCCGGAAGGGTATGGCCTGCGAACCTACCGTTCCGGCGACGAAGCAGGGTGGTGCGCAATCATGGAAGGCAACGTGGGGCGGGACTGGACGCCTGAACTGTGTCGCGAGAAACTCGTTAACGATCCGCGGTTTCACCCCCACAGCCTCTTTTTTGCCACCCTCGATTCCCGGCTTGTGGGTTCCGCGTGCGCCTGGAGCCGGGACCTGACGGAGCGTATCGTGGGTGAAGTGCACATGGTTGCCGTACTCGAAGACCAGCGCGGCAAAGGCCTGGGACACCTTGTCAATTCGGCCGTACTCCACAGGCTCAGGGACCTGGGCTATCGCCAGGCCCACCTGCTGACCGACGACTGGCGCGTCCCGGCCATCAAGAGCTATCTCTCCGCCGGCTTCCGGCCCCTGCACACCCATGACAGTCACGCGAAACGGTGGTCGGACGTCCTTGCCCGCATCGGCGTCGAGACGGGTTGACCCTTCCGGAATCGCCCTGAGATCAGCACATCTGTCATTCCGATATATCGCCTTGTTTTCCAACGCCATTTGCGAAAAGAGACAGATATGAAAGCCGCCGTCCTCCACAGACCGCTGACCCGCGTCTCCGTCGAAGACGTGGATATCGCATCGCCCCAGGCGGGTGAAGTGCTTCTGGATATCGTCGGCGCCGGTGTCTGCCACAGCGACTACCACTACGTTGACGGTCACGTCGCGCCTCGCGGGCTTCCCTGGGTCATGGGACACGAAGGCGCGGGGGTGGTCGCGGAGGTCGGCCCCGGCGTGACGAGCGTACGTCCCGGCGACAAGATCATCCTCTCGCTGGATGCAATGTGCGGCCACTGCCGGAATTGCAGCCAGGGAAGCCCTGCCCTGTGCGAGACCCACCAGGGCAGAGTAGCGAATCGTATATCCAGGAACGGGACGGTCTATTTTCACAACAGGCCCACCTATACCGAACAGACTATTGTATCGGCGGATGCGTGCGTGAAGGTGCCGGATGACACGGATCTCAGGAAAGCGTGCCTGATCAGTTGCGCGGTCATCACCGGGATCGGCGCCGTGGTGAATCGCGCGCAGGTGGAGGCGGGCGCCGCAATGGCCGTGTTCGGCTGCGGCGGAGTGGGCCTCAACGTCATCCAGGGCGGAGTGCTCGCATCGGCCGGCAAGATCATTGCGGTGGACACGGTGCCCTACAAGTTGGAACTGGCGGAACAGTTCGGCGCCACGCATTTCGTCAACGCGGACAGTGAGGACCCCGTTCAGCGGATCGTGGAGATTACAGGGGGAGGGGCGGACTATGCCTTCGAGGTCGTGGGTTTTCCGGCGCTGGTCAGGCAGACGTTTGCATCGGTCCGCACCAGTGGTACCGCGGTTATGGTGGGGGTGCAGCCAACCGGACAGGATGTGTGCATTGCCGGTGAGGATCTGCTAATGGACCGCGCCGTGATGGGTTCCTGGCACGGCGCCGCCCGCGCCCGCGTGGATTTTCTCTGGATTCTGGACTTGTATCGGCAAGGGAAAGTTAAATTGGACGAACTCATTTCCCGCTATCGACCTCTGGATGAGATCAACGAGGCGTTCGAAGACATGCTCCAGGGGAAAGTGGCGCGAACGGTGCTGGTGTTTGAATGACAGGTACCCATCAGACAACCGCTGCGTCATCAGGGTTGGATTGAGGAATGCCTCACCACGGTCAAGTACTTCGGGAAGAAGACGAAACTTTCGTTGCGGACTGGACAGAGGAGAAACGACTTGCCTTCATCAAATGCCCACACCCTGCCAACCGTACCGTTCGGGCGATATCGGATCAGCCGGCTCATCATGGGCGATAATCCGATCTACGGTTATTCCCATTTCAATCAACTGCTCTCCGAACATCAGAGAGAAGCCAATACTTCCGACCAGGTGATGGCGACCTTGCGCCGCGCGGAAGAAGTCGGCGTAAACGCCTGGCAGAATACGCTTACCGAACGTTCTGCCGCCGATCTTCGGCGATACCGCGGCGAGGGAGGCGCGATCCATTACTTCTGTCTCAGCGGGGGCGGAAACTGGTACGACGAACCCTCGCTGATCGACGAAGCCGCTACGCATGAACCCATCGGAATGGCCCCCCACGGAAGCGGTGTCGCCGGGCGGTGTCTCAGGGAGAATCGCCTCGAACATCTTCGGGATATCCTCAAACGCATTCGAAACACCGGCGCGATGGTCGGCTTGTCGGTACACAATCCCCGTATCGTCGATATTGCCGAAGAGGAAGATTGGGACATCGACTATTACATGACCGCCCTGTATTATCTGGAAGGCGCCCGGGAGGAGTTCGAACGAAAATTCGGCCATCCGCCCCTTGGTGAAATCTATCTCCGCGAACATCGCGACCGGATGTGTGGATTGATTCAGAATACCGACAAACCCTGTATCGTCTTCAAAGTCCTCGCGGCCGGACGCGCCGTCGCTTCGAGAAACCAGATCCGGGAGGAATTCGCGTTTGCCCTCAGAAACATCAAGGCCAACGACGTCCTTCTGGTGGGGATGTACCAGAAATTCAACGACCAACTCGCAGAAAATGCGGGTATGATAGCTGAATTGTGCGAGGATCCTGAAAGCCCCTGAGCCTGTGGCGGAACAACCTACCAACCGGTCGACCTCGGCCCTGAACGGATCGTGAATTTCCAGGTCCGCTCGGGGCCCGTGAAATTTCCTCAGTACTATCGGGAGCGATTGGGACACTGGCGTCGTGTCCGTTAGAGAAAACAGGCCCTGCGATGCCGTACCCTGCGACCCTTCCTCCCGCGCCCTCCATGTGCCCGGCGGCGCCATTCCCGAAATGACGCTTCGCAGGGTTGCGATTGGCGATAATTCCTTTAGATTTTTTATATAGTCCACCCTCGTTGTCAACGACTGTCTTCGTGTCATTGGCTTCAGAGACGTGATTTGTCCTCCCGAGTACTGCAACGTGGCGGTTCCATTCGTTCTAGGCGGGTTGAAAATAGGCAGGAAGGACTGCTTGTCATGGATCTGGACATCAAATGGGAGCGGAAGGACGGCGTTCTCATCGCGGTGCTCGCGGGTCGCATCGACGGCAGCAATGCCGCTGTTCTTCAGGATACGCTGGAGTTTGGAATCGGCCCGGAAGACAGTGCCTTGATTCTGGATTTCGAGCAGGTGACTTTCATCAGCAGCGCGGGGCTTCGCGTTGGTGTGATCATCGCCTGGAAATTCAAGGATCCGGGAAAGCGATTCGGCGTTTGCAAGCTCACCGATCCGGTCGGTGAGGTTATTTCAGTCAGCGGTTTCGATCAAATTATCGACATTTACGACTCACAGGCCGATGCAATTTCGGCGTTCAAAAGTAATTGAGTTGCATCTTGCGCGATATCTATTCACCAGTGAAACCGAAGACCGACCCAACCGAAACGGAGTAGCGAGATGAACAGTGATGAAGAAAAAATCGGATCGATGCAGAGCGCGATCGACATGCAAATCATCGGCGATAACATCTCCGACATCGCTGAATTCACGATCGACAAGTATGAATTCAGGAATGACAACACCCTCTCTTCGGACGTGCGCGAAAAAGCGGCCGCCAGGATCGAGGAGGCGCTCTGGGAGAAGGTTAATGAACTCAACCTGTTGCGCAAACAGTACCTGGCAGGGCTGTTCAGTCTGGCAGATGAGAAGCTCAGCGAGGTTGTCGATAGGCGGGAATAGCGGAAGTTCCCATCCTGCCGGAAGTCCCGGAATGGTTGAGGGAGTCCTGAAACAACGATCTTGCGATGATGGGTACGGGATGTTGTGACCGGGGGGTCGAAACAGGCGGCCCTGGAACGCAAGGAAGCCTTTTTAGAATTCCGATTACCGGGCGGCGCGCGAGCATTCGGACAGTGGGCACGCGGGCGACCCGCAAAGGATTTTAAAAGGGCTTTTTCGTGAGGTAGAACCGATCCACAGATTCACCCGACTCCCCAAGAGACTGAACGGGAGGCGCACCTGATGCCGGTCCCCGCAGACGAGAGAATCCGGTACGAAACGGACCAGGCCTGCCCCCTGCTATTGACAATCGGGGTGGGCATTCAGGGTATCGTGATCGTGCTGACGCCCACTGTGCTGGTCGTGGCCATTTCGGTTCTTGCAGCCGGCCAGGATCAACGATTCATGTCGTGGGCCGTGTTCGCGGCACTGATCCTTACCGGCGCGGCCACCGCCTTACAGGCCGCCAGGATCGGACGGTTGGGCGGCGGCCACCTGCTGATAACGGGTGTCACGCCGAATTTCATCGCCGTCTCGATTCTTGCCCTGGAGGAGGGCGGTCCCTCAATGCTGGCCGGGCTTGTTGTCGTCTCCTCTTTATTCTACGTCGCGGTGGGCGCATGGCTTCCGCTTCTGCGCCGTATCATAACGCCTGTCGTCTCCGGTACCGTACAAATGCTGATCGCGGCCATGGTCATACCGTTTGCCCTCGATCGGTTGAAAGACGTGCCTGAAACCGCACCCGGAGCGGCGGGTCCCTGTGTTGCGGCGGTGACGCTGGTTGTTTCAACGATGCTGATATTGCGCGCTCCCCCGTCATTGCGAATGTGGTCTCTACTGGGAGGAATCGCCGCGGGCTGTGCGGCCGCCGCGCCGTTCGGGCTATTCGATTTCGCGCGATTGAGCGGTACATCTTGGGTGGGAATTCCCTATGGCGGTTTTCCGCATGTGGACCTGACTCCAAGCACCGGCTTCTGGGCGCTGCTGCCCATGTTTCTCATTGTGACCCTGGTACAGGCCATCAAGGGCATCAGCGACGGGGTGGTGGCGCAACGGGTGGCGCGGAGCAGGCCTCGCGCGACCGATTTCCGATTGATTCAAGGCTCGCTCTATGCCAACGGCGCGGGCATTCTGATGTCCGGCATTGCCGGCACGCCGCCCACGAGCACCTATTCGTCGTTTACGACGTCGCTCATCAATCTCACGGGCGTGTCCGCCCGCACCGTTGGCTATTCCATGGGCGGCCTTCTGGTGATTCTGGCCTTCTTTCCCAAGGTAACGGGTGTCCTGCTCACCATTCCCGGTCCGGTCATGGGCGGCTTTCTTCTGTTCGCACTCGGCATGTTTTTCGTTGAGGGAATACAGACGCTGTCGCGGGCCGGCCTCGACCTGCAACATGCGATCGTGGCTGGGCTGGCGTTCTCCATCGGCCTCGGTATGCAACACCAGAATATCCTGGAGGATATCCTGGGAAGTCCCTGGGGCGCATTGCTCGGCAACGGGATGACCATCGGTACGGCGACGGCCATCGGACTCACAGTTTTCCTTGAAATGACGAGTCCGCGCCGCCGACGCCTGGAGACGCGGCTGGACAATTCAGAACTTCCGCGTATCGACGCGTTTCTTACGGAGGTTGCGGAGGGGTTGGGCTGGGACGCGGAAGCGACCGGGCGGTTGCGCTCCGCGGGCGAGGAGACGCTTGCGAGCCTGCTGGAGCCGGCCAACAAACGCTCTCCGGACGACGTGCCGCGCCTGATCGTCGTTGCCCGCAAAGAAGGGGAGACGGTGGAACTGGAATTCGTCGCGGTATTCGACGAAGAAAACCTGGAAGACCGTCTCGCCTATCTCGACGAACAGGCGGAGACCCCGGACGAGAGCGAGATATCGTTTCGAATTCTGCGACATTACGCTTCTTCGGTCCGGCACCAGAAGTACCACGGCATGGACATCGTTACCGTGAGAGTGTCCCCGCAGGCAGGTTCCTGACACGGTGGATCCGCGGCCGAATGATCAGGCATTCCCGGGACAGGACGCCAGTTGAGTCCGGTATTCCTCCACCAGGGCGGCGGCTCCCTCCCGGATGAATCCCAATTCCGAAGTGGCTTCGTAGAACGTGGCGCCCCTTCGCGCCCACTCCCCCGCGGCGGCGGCGCTCCAGGGCATGGTGCCGAAGGCCACGCCGTGTTTCCTGCATAGTTTCAGGGCATCTTCCATCGGGCGGCGCACCTCAGGGTGATCGAAGTCGCCGGGATGTCCGAACTCGATGGAGGTGTCTCCCGGTCCAACGAAGCACATGTCCACGCCGGGGTGACTCAGAATCTCCTCTGCGTTTCGATATCCCCTGACCGTCTCCAGATGGACCACGAGCGTGGTCTCCCGGTCCTGTTCGTCCATCCAGCCCCGCCAGTCCGTAACCTCCCTGTAGTCGCTGTTGCCCCACCCCGGCGCCACGGCGCGGGTCCCCGCGGGGGGAAATTTCAGGTAGCTGAGCAGGCGCTCGACCTGCTCCCGGGTTTCCGTACGGGGAAGCTGGATTCCCACCACGCCCGCCTCCAGCAGCTTCGCGACCTCTTGCCGTTCGAGTTGGGGGGTCTTGGCGATGACCGGCAAGCCGTTGTCTCGGGCGGAGAGAATGGTGTCGGCCAGGTCCTGCAGGTCGAAGAGGCTGTGCTCGTACTCGATGTATACGAAGTCGAAGCCGGCATGTTGGAACATCTTAACGAGCGAAGGATGGGCGTACGCCTCGATCGTCGCGCCGATCAACACCTCGCCCTTTTTCAGACGGGCTTTGAGGTGGCGTCCCGGACCGCCTTCCGGGTACCAGGGATTGTCGACTCCCTTGCTGGTGTTTGAGAGCGATGGCATAGGGCCTCCTTGGGTTCTATCGCGGAATGAGATCGCTGAATTTCGGTCACCATTGCACCTGGCTCGCATCAAGCTCAATGTCCACGTTTTGACTGACTCATTATAGAGAACGAAGCGAAACGCGATTGATGGACGCCCGCCTTTGCGTGCTCAGGGTCGTTTCCGGGCAGCACAGTGATAACGGCACGATTCGCTCAAACGCGGATTTTCGAGATCGAAATATGGCCGTTGAAACAGGTGTCAATATCGCTACGGGGTTTTCGCGGGCGGTCCTGATAGATACCTGTGTACAGAAATTCGTCCCCCGTTCGCGCGAACGTAATCAGGTTGGGACTGGTGTCCACGTGTGTCGTTCTTGTTTCGAGACGGTCCCTTTCGTGTTGAGGATGCGGCAGATTCACGCTGAGAAAACACCCCGGTTCCAGCGCTTCCCTCAGTATTCTTTTCAGAAGCGGCTCAAGCCGTTTTTCGGCAAGACGCCAGTCGATGGTCCGGTCCTTCTCCCGATAGTGTGACAGGGCGACGGCCTTATATCCAAGAATGGCCGCCTCTCGGGCCGCTGCCACGGTCCCGGAATCGTAGACGTCCACCCCGAGATTGCTTCCGTTATTGATCCCGGAGAGCAACCAGTCGCCATCGGGCGCCAACCGGCTCAGGGCCAGACGCGTGCAGTCCGCAGGCGAACCCCATATCCGGTAACGAGATTGCGACATTCGATCCACACGAATCGGACGGTCGGTCGTCAACCTGTGTCCGACCCCGGACTGAGGCTCTGCAGGCGCCGCAACGACGACGTCGCCCCACCGCGCTGCCAGGCGAACCAGTGTTTTCAACCCCTCGGCGTCAATCCCGTCGTCGTTCGTAACGATCAGTTTCACTCTGAACTCCGGGTCGGACTGCTATTGCGAAGGCGACTGTGAATCCCGCGATTGGGCCGGATCCACCGGATGCAGAGGCTTCTTCAACAGGCGGCCCCAGTAACCGTCGTACGGGTGGACGACCCGCACATGTTTTCGGCCCCGGTAGACAGGCCGACCTTCGTTGGCCCATCTGAAAATCGATCCTTCCAGATTGCAGACTCTCCTGTAGCCTTTCTCCATAAGGAATCCGGCGAGTTCAGACGATCGGTACCCCACGGAACAGTACACGACGATCCGACGGTTCGCGGGTGCGCCACGGAGTACTTTCAATGCCTCTTCCTTCGAGGCCACCGGAAGGGCGCCGCGGAGATGGCTGACGGCATATTCCTCTGATTCCCGTGCGTCCAGCAGAATGAGATCTTCCTGTTTCGGCGACCTGTCGAGCCACGACTGCAGCGAATCGGTCGGGACCTGGGCGACGGCAGGAAACCTGGCGCGAATCATCCTGAGCGTTGTTGACCACGCCTTCGCGCTGTCTTCGGACTGTTCCTGCGCTATCGAGGAAGCAGGCGGGCAGGCAAGAATACCGGCAATGATAAACAACGACAGGCGAGGCATGAAAGAAGTACGAAAGTGGGACGCCATGGAATCAGATGAGCGAATGACTCTCGAGGAATTCGCGCATCGCCTCGGCGCACTCCGCGGGCTGTTCCAATAGCAGGAGGTGGGTTGTTTCAGGGAGGAAATCGTAGTCGACGGTTACGATATCGCTAAGATCGAGCGTCGGAAGATATGAGAATGGCAACGTGGGATCGGCGCCGATCACCTTTAACGGGCAACGAAACTTCGGAAAGTCCACCAGCACGGCAAAAGTGGCGGCATAGTCGACGATTTGCGCTTCGTATTCACGCGGACACCGGAGTTCAAAACCCGGCCGGTTCGTGGATCTGCGAAGCGTCGTTCTTGCCACAAGTTCGAAGACGCCGGGCACGACGCGCTGGAACGTCGGCAGATAGGGCAGTACGTCCGCGAATTCCTCCCTGGTATTGAAATGGTTCGCGCGACGTCGCGTCATCGCGGCCACGCGCTCCGCCGCGGCATCGAATTCTTCGTAACTGGCGCCGTGCTTGCACAGAGGGGGGTCGAAAAGAACACACGCGGAGAATCCGTCGCCTCTGACGGGCGAAAGCAGCGTGGTCAGGGACGAAACCGAGTGGAATACGCCTATTTTCGGCCTCTTCCCCCAGTGCCGGTCGATCGCTTCGAGAATACGGTCGTGGTCATTCACGAACGTGGGAACACTATGCTCATGAATGGAACTGACCGTGTTCCAACCGTGGTTCCTCAGGTCGTAGACAATCAGGTCGAATTCGTCCAGCAGCAATGACCAGAACGGATAATAGAGATCGATCGCGAGACCGTTGCCATGGGTGAGTATGAGACGGGGACCCCTGGGATTTCCATGGCGCCGCAGGGTGATGCGGGTGTTGTCATCCACGGGAACATCGAATGTGGCGAGCGGTTCCGGGATGTCCCAAACGGCTTTGGAATTCATGGTCAAGTCGCTGGTCTCGCCGTGGTTGGAGAATTCAACAACACGATCCGGGATGGAATGAAGAGATCATTGCCGAATCGCCGCAAATCCAATTTGGCCCCGGATCGGAATCCGGGGCCATTCTTCAAGCAGTGAACGCACTCAGACTGGAATGCATCTCAGCCTTCATCGAGACGATTGACAAGGTCCCGTACGCTCTTGACCTCACCACAATCTTCAAGCGTAAACTTGACCTCGAATTCCTGTGCGACCAATTTTGCGAACGCCACCAGGTCCACGGAGGAAATACCGGCCTCCATCAGGCTGATGTTCAGATCATCAGGCAACGCGATCGGCTTTCCGTCGACTTCGAGATTCTCCGAGATGAGACTTCTGAGACGATCTTCCGTTGAAGCCATAGCTACGGTCCTTTCATTTGGATAGGTGGTTTGAACGGACGGATAAGATAGCGATCAACAAATGTGAAGTCAATTCGTTTTTTTCGGGCGGATCGGTGTTTCGCGAAAGCGGTCTCTGTTCGGGCCGGTCACAATACCGAAAAAAACTTTCCGCGGCCGGTGTTTCCGCTATATTGGGTGCCTGGACAACGCGATACATCGACAATATATCGACTCCCGGGGGAAATGCCATGCCTTATCTCTCCGCCTCAGACAAGTGTTTCTTCAAGGAAAACGGTTGCCTCATCGTTCGCGGCGCGCTCACGTCCGCTCAGGTTCGCGCCGCACGGGATGCGCTCTGGACCGGCATCGAGGCCGACCGCGACGATCCGGCAACCTGGATCGACGCGGGGCCCCGTACGCCTGTGCCGGCCAACCATCCGGCCATCCGCGCCACGGTTCACGAATCGCTGCTCTTCGAGATGATGGAGGAAATGGTCGGCAAGGGTCGGCTCAATCCCGGCAGCGCGGGTCCGGCACTGGTTTACCCGTCCGCGGACAAGGCATGGTCTCTTCCGGAACGGGGCCATCTCGACGGGTACTACACGCCGACCAACGGCGTGCCCGAGGGGACCGTTGGATACACGACGATCAACCTCACGATTTACGTCATCGACGTCGCATCGAAAGGCGGCTGCTTCACCTATTGGCCGGGCAGCCACAACGTCTCGTACGAGTACTTCAGGACGCACTCCCTGCTGTCGGTCCGCGGCGGCACTTCCAGTGACGTCTATCCCGAAGGGACATTGGTGGAGGGGCGCGAATTTGTCGGAAGCGCCGGCGATGCCATCTTCTGGCACAGTCAGCTCTTCCATACGGGATCCAAAAACGTCAACCGCAACATCCGCATGGCGTTGATCGGCCGCTTCGCTCGCAGGGACGCCAACGATATCCGCTTCGAGACCTGCGACGATCAATGGGCGCATTGGGAGGGTATCCGCTGATGGAACTCGTCTTCAGTCCGACGCTCTGTCCCGATCTGCAGTTGCCCGAGATACTGGATCTTTCCCGGGCGGCCGGCTTCACACGCCTGGAACTCTTCCGCGATTGTACGCAAAGCTCGCCTGTCCACCCCGACTGGTCCGTGCCAATGGTCCGTACCGCCATTGCCGACGCCGGAATGCAGCTATCCGGCTTCAACATCCGCAACCTCACGGGCCGCAAGGCAGACTCGGACGAGCGCAACCTCGCGTACAACCGGCGCCAACTCGAATGGGACGTCCACCTGGGCCGGGCCCTGGGAACGAAGACCCTGAATACGAGCGGAGGCGACCGCACATCCGAAGCGCTCGCCGACCTCATCGAGGGCGTGAATACGCTCCTGGAAAACATCGCCGATATCGTCCTCAATCTGAGCAACGGGAAGGGAAACCGTCTCCAGGGGCTCGGTGACTTTCAGGCGGTGATGTCCGAGTTGCCGGATCGAGCACGCGTTCTCCTGGACACCGGACATCTGCTTTCGGCGGGCGAATCCATTATGCCCTTTGCCGACGCCCTGGCGGGGCGTATCGGTCGCGTCCATCTTCGCGACCAGGTGGCGGACAAGCCGGTGCCCTTCGGCGAAGGAGAAGCGCCTTTTGCGGAGTTGCTGAATCTGTTGACAGACCGCGGTTACGATGGCCCGCTGGTGGTTGAACTCAAGGGTGTCGACTGGGATCAGCCTGTGCCGGCTGCCATTTCCGCGCGCCGATTCGTCGAAGCCTTTCTCTGAGTCCTTTCGCCACGCAGCCGGACCGATGTTCCGGACGTCCCGGTGCTGTCGACCCCATCGTTAAATCCAATGGCGCCGCCGCTGGAAGGGATAGGGCGGGAGAGCGATGCGGCGCCGGGCTTCGCCTGCGAACAGACCCTCGAAGCGTATTGCGATCCCCGCCTCGTATGCGTCTGCGACCGCCTTGACGATTCCACCGTCATCCGCCTCCGAACTTTCATTTCCCGGTATTCGCAGGCTGTCGATCACAACCGGCGCCTCGCCTTCGTTCGCGGCCTTCGACCAGGCCTGACGCAGGTCCGTACTCAGTAGAGCGTCCGGACCGATTGCAATGATGACGTTGTTCCCCAATTCGGCCAGTGTCTCGACGCATCTGCGGAACGGCGCCGGTGGATCCGCCTGGCGGCGCCAGTACTCCGCGTCGAGCGACTCGTCCGGCGCAACGACCCGCCCCGTTACGCTGCTGACGTAGTCCAGCGAAGGCGGCGCGCAAGCGACCTCGGTCACAAGTTCATCCGTTCCCCACGCCGATGCAATTCGCAGACCTTCCTCAAGGCTGAAAACCCCAGCCGCCTGCGCCGCCGCGAGTTCTCCGGGGCCTCGACCCGCGACCGCGTTCGGTCGAATACCCACACTGGACCACAGTGCGGTGAGCGCGCATTGCAACGCATAGACGGCCGGTCGTGCCAACGCGTGATCTTCAAGGAGACCGTCCGTTCCAGCGCGCTCGAACATCACGTCCAGCAGCGAATCGCCGCGAATCTCGCCAAGACTTTCCTCGCAACGATCCAGGACCGCACGGGCGACCGGCTCCGTTTCGTACAACGTCCTGCCCATGCCCGTCTGTTGGATGCCCGACCCTCCGAACGCGAAAGCAACCTTCCCCGCCTCCGCCGGTTCCGGCGATTCGGGAGCGTCAGCCACCGCCTTCAATCCGTCCCGTAACGACCCGGCATCACTGAAGACCACGCCGGACCTGTAGTCGAAATGGCTCCGCCCCGTTCCCGCGGTCCATGCCATGTCGGCGAGCAGGTCGTGCGGCCCCTCATCGGAAGCGATGGTCCCGGCCATGGTGTCGAGCCAGTCCAGATACCGCCCAGCCAGATCGATCAGCACGCCATCCGCCTTTCCGGAAAGGGGGAGGAAACGCGTCCTCCGCGCCTGCAACACCTCTTTATCCGGCAGCGGCAGGTCGGCCATCGGCTCCGGCAGCGATACGTCCACAAAGCACGGGGCGCCCGCGAGGACGGGGTCTGCATCCGTGCGCGCATCGTCCTCGGACGGGTACCCTTCCACCACGACGTGGGCGTTCGTGCCCGATATGCCGAAGGCGCTCACTCCTGCGCGCGGCGGTCGATCTGCGAGGGCCGGCCATTCGGTGTTGTCCGACACCACGCGCACGGGCAGACGGTCCCAGTCCAGGTTCGGATTCGGTTCGTGGAAGTGCAGATTACGCGGGATCACGCCGCGATGCATCGCCAGCACGGTCTTGATGAGGCTTGCGACCCCCGCGGCAGGCTCCAGATGCCCGATGTTCGTCTTCACGGAGCCAATCAACAGCGGCCGTTCGGCTTCGCGTTCCCTGCCGTAGACCGCCGCCGCGGCCTGCACCTCGATCGGATCGCCGAACCCCGATCCGGACCCGTGCGCCTCGAGATAATCAACTTCCAGAGGTTCCACGTTCCCGCGCGCCAGGGCGGACTCGATGACCCGTTCCTGCGCGGGGCCGTTCGGCACCGTCGGACCGGCGGCGGCGCCGTTCTGGTTGACCGCCGAACCACGAATTACGCCCCAGATGCGGTCCCCGTCGGCCTCCGCTTCGCTCAATCGCTTCAGAACGACCATTCCACAGCCCTCCGCTCGCACGAAACCGTCGGCGGATGCATCGAAGGCCCTGCACCGCCCGCTTGGCGACAGCATCCCCAGATCGCCCATTTCTCTCGTGAGCGTAGGCGAAAGAATGGCGTGCGAGCCCCCAACCAGGGCCATGTCCACTTCCTCGTTCCACAGGGCGGCGGCGGCATAATGTACCGCAACCAGTGACGACGCGCAGTTGAGTTCCACCGGGATGGTGGGTCCCTCCAGTCCCAGCACGAAAGAAAGACGCCCGACAGCCATGCTGGCGGCTGTGCCCAGGTAACTGACGCCGTAGGCGCTTCCCGTCATCAGGTCCCGGTATTCGCTGGTGGATATGCCCGCATAGACTCCGGTGCGGCTGCCCCGGAGCAAGTCCGGATTCATCCCCGCGTCTTCAAGCGCCTGCCAGCTTGTCTCCATAAGCATGCGTTGCCGCGGATCCATCGTGCGCGCTTCAATTGGCGCAATCCGAAAGAACCTGGAGTCAAACCGGTCAATCTCATCCACGAATCCGCCCTGGCGGTACGCGGCGTACTCAGCCGGCAACTCTTTGGTAAGCCCCCCCCATGTGCCTGAATCTCCGCGTCCGTCCGTCACCGCGTCCTTTCCCGCTACGAGTTGACGCCAGAACGTATCGATATCGGGTGCGCCGGGGAACCGGCACGCCATACCCACGATCGCAATGCCGTCGTGCTTTTTCTCCCGTTGTGTAACGGGAATGACCTCCGGCTCGGGCTCTTCCTCAGTGGCCGGTTCCGTGCTGACCCCGCCCAGTTCTTCAGCGAGGTGGCTCGCCAGACTGGCGATGTCCGGATAGTCGAATACCACGGTATTGGGCACGACGTACTGATCGGAGAATGCCCGATTCAGACGGTTTCGCAGTTCTACCGCCATAAGCGAATCCATGCCCAGATCGAAGAACCCCACCGAAGGCTCCGGCGCCGCCGGAAGCCTGAGTACCGCCTGCACTTCCTGCTGCAGGAAGGAAACGAGGAGTTCCTCCGGCGCCGCGGGCGTTCCCTGAAGCCTCGACATCAGGTCTTCCGAAGACGCAGCCGTGCCGGTCTCGTCATCCGTCGTCGCGGAAAGCAGATCATCGAGAAATGGCGGCCGGTCTTCGACAGCTTCCTCGAACACGGACCAGTCCATGGACATCACCACGGAATTCGTAACGTCCTGACGTACGAGCTGGTCGAATGCCCGGAGACCCTGCTGCGGGGTGAACCAGCGCCCGCCCAGCGCCGAACGCTGCCGGTCGATGCGGTCCCGCTGTTCGGCCGCCTCGCCGATCTCAGACCACGCCCCCCAGGCGATGGCCTGACCCGGGAGTCCCAGCGCGCGGCGGTGACCGGCAAGCTGATCCAGAAACGCATTGGCCGACGCGTGGTTCGCCTGGCCCGGATTGCCCATGACGCCGACCCGGCTGGAGAACAACACGAACAGTTCCAGATCGCGGTCCAACGTTGCCCGGTGCAGGTGCCAGGCGCCCAGTACCTTCGGCCAGAGTACCGTTTCGAATCGGTCCCAGGTCTGGTTGGTCAGCGCGCCGTCGGAGAGCACGCCCACGCTGTGGATCACGCCCCCGAGCGGCGGAAGCGTCGCATCCATCCTGGCCAGCATCTGATCGATCGCGTCGGCGTCCGTCACGTCCGCGAGTTCCACCTCCACGGTCGCTCCGCCCTCCCTCAGCCTGCCGATCGCTTCCTCGGCCTCGTCATCGGGCGCACGGCGTCCGTTCAATACGATGGCCCCTGCTCCGCGGTCTGCCAGCCAGGCGGCGACGGCGCATCCGATTCCGCCCAGTCCGCCTGTAACGAGATACGTCCGGTCCTGCCGTAACCTGCCGTTCTGCACAGGCGGCGTCGTTACGACGATCTTGCCGAGGTGGCGTGCGGCGCGCATGAAGCTCAGGGCGGCTCCGGCCTCGGCGAGGGGCCACCTGCTGTGGGTGATCGGTTTGAGTTCTCCGGACGAGAGGCGAGTCATTACGTCCCGTAGGACCCTTCCCACCCATTCGGGGTCGGTCTTCTTCATCACGTCCAGTTCAAGGATGTCGTAAGGCACGTCCGGACGGACCGCCGCCATCTCCTCTTCGCTGAGGATGTCCCGCCTGGCCAGTTCCACGAAGCGCCCGCCGTGCCTGAGGCAGGACAGGCTCGCCTCGATGAAGCCCTCTCCCGTGAGGCTGTTCAGCACCACGTCCACGCCCGCGCCGTCCGTGGCCTCCAGGATTTCCCGGCCGAAGTTCGTCGTGCGGCTGTCGAAAATGTGTTTCACGCCCAGCGATCGGAGATACGCCTGCTTGGGCGCGCTCGCGGTGGCGAAGACCTCCGCTCCCGCGGCCTGCACCAGCTGGATGGCAGCCAGCCCCACGCCGCCCGCCCCCGCGTGAATCAGAACCCGCTCGCCGGCCTCCAGCCCGGAGAACTCGAATGACAATGCCGCGGACACGAACGCGCTTGGCACCGTGGCAAGTCCGGAGACGGAGTATCCCGATGGCGCGGGCGCCACCAGCTGCTCGTGTGTAACCATCTGCTGCGCGAACGCGCCGAAGCCCAATCCGACCACGCGGTCGCCCACCGAGACGGTTGATACTTCGGAGCCGACCTCGAGAATGTGACCGCACATTTCCCTGCCGAGATTGCCCTCTTCGATAAAGCCCAGCGAACGAAAGACGTCCCAGAAGTTGAGCCCGGACGCTTCCACCCCAACGCGAACCTCCCACGGTTCGAGAGACCCTACGGGCAGGGGGAGGACCTGCGGCCGGTCGAACACGCCCGTCGGGTCCGGCGCCAGCACCCAATCCGACTCCTCTGGGAGCGACAGCCGCTCCCCTTCGGTCCCCGCCCGGACCAGGCGCGCCACCTGACGGCGGCCTGACCGATACGCGATGTGATTTTCGGGGTCCGGATAGAGAAGCTCGTTGACGAGGTCGGGCGCGGGCGCCGTCTCGACCGGGTCCAGATCGATCATCCTCGGCTGAAGATGCGCCGCTTCACGAGCCACGGCCTTGCCGAAGCCCCACAGCGTTGCGCCAACGAGTTCACCGCCCCGCTCACGTTCCAGTATCTGGGCGCCCCGGGTGATCAGCCAGAATCCGTTTTCGGGGATGACATCGGCGTCGGCGACGCCCTGCACGAGCGCGAGCGCGCTCGCTCCCGCCCCTCTCACGTCTTCCGCCATTTCCTGCGTCGTGGCCTGTGGCCCGTGACCGTCCAGTCCCGCGAGGTGCACAACGCCGCGCAGCGGCACTTCGTCCGGCAGACCTGCCAGAATCGCACACCAGGACTCGCGCCGGTCGGTTTCCACGGAAGCGTTTAATACCCCCGGGCCGTCGCCCACAGGACCGCTGTCGTCCTGCGTTCCGCTGCCGGCAAGCACGACTGTCTGGTCCCGTGCGGCCAATTCGGCTGCAAGTTTCGACGCGGAGCCTGCCCGATCCCCGGCCAGAACCCAGACGCCGGGCGCCTCGGCTACTTTCGCCGGACCCTGCGCCACGATGACACCCTTGTCCAATGTCCGGGACGTGTCGGACTCATCCACCCCCAGGACTTCCACGCCTTCGAATCCCGCGCCGCCCAGAGCGAAACGCCAGACGGGGGGACCGGCGAGGGCGTGGTGTGGGCGGTAGTCGTCGGCGAACCGCCACCAGCCGTCCAACTGGCCGAAGGTCAGGTCCATCCATCCCAGCCCACTCAGGTTTTCGAGTGCGATCAGATGCCCTGACGGCGCGAGAAGGTCCCGGCAATGGCCCAGCGTCTCGGTCAGGTACCGCGTCGCGTGCAGCACGTTGGATGCGATCAGCAGGTCGTATCCGTGGGCGTCGAAACCCTGCTCGGCCGGGTCTTTTTCGATATCCAGCGGACGGTACTCGATGCATCCGCCGCCGTCGCCGAACCGCGCTTCCGCCTCGGAAAAGAAACCCGCGGAGATATCCGTATACATGTAGTCGAACTGCCCGTCGGGAAGCTCAGGAAGTACGGAAGCGGTCGCCGATCCGGTTCCTGCGCCGACCTCGATGACCCTCAGGCGCCGGCCTTCGGGCAGCGTAGCCACGAGCGCTTTGACCGCATCCGCCAGCATACGGTTCGCCGCGCGCGCGACCGGCGCTTTCAGATACAGATCGGCCGCAGTCGGTTCGCCGCTGCTGAACAGGAGCGTGAGCGGATCTTCACGACCGCGAAGCACCTCCGCCAGGGCGATGCCTGAACGCCGGAACAGGCCGATCTCGATCAGGCCGTCGGGGTGCCGGTCGACCATGCGCGAGGCAACCTCCTCGAGGTTGGCGGACAGGCCTTCGGGAAGCGGATCACCAGGCCCCAGGACCACGGTGAATCCGTCGCCCGCTTCCGTCACGACCCCCGACCTGGCGAGCATCTCAAACAGCCGCCGAAAGAGGCGCTTGTGCTCCGGGAGGACGTTCAATTCGTCCCGCAACACCTCGGGGTCGACGGTTTCTCCCGCCTGCCGTTGCCAGCCAAGTTCCTCCAGCGTCGCGAGCGCGCGGGACCGGGACCAGCTTTCCAGGTCTGAGAGCAGGGCGTCCCGGTCGTCGGGATCGACTCCCGCGTCCCTGAGATAGCCGGTGAACGCCTGTGTGCCGGCCGCGACGTCCGCCGGATCCGGGAAGAAGCCCGCGGACGTGATTCGGGAAGGAAGGTCGCGTTCGCGCCAGACCACCTCGTACAGGAGATCCTTGACGCCTTCCACCGCGGCGAGCAGCGCTTCCGGCGTCGCGCGTTTCACGGTATAACCGCTCAGGCGGCCCAGAGGCTTCCCGTTCGGGTCGTAGATGTTGACTTCACCGCTGAGTACTTCGGGCGGCCCGCCCGGCCCGGCTTCCGCCTCGCTGGATGCTTCGCTGAGCCGCACGTGACAGAGGACCCGGTCCGGCAGCGGTCCCGCCAGCCAGAGCCGCTCCCAGGCAAACGGCAGATACGTTGCGCCGCCTTCCCTGCCTTCCGGGTTGCGCGCCGCACCCACAACCTGAAAACAGCCGTCCAGCACGAGCGGATGGACATCCAGCCCATGCCCGGAAAGCGCCTCGGGAAGAGACACCTCGCCCAGCGCCTCACCGGGACGCGACCAGGCCCTGCCAAGCGTGCGGAAGAACGGGCCGAGGTCGACGCCGGTACTCGCCCTGTGGCGGTAGTAGTCCGCCACGTCCAGTGGCGAAAGCACGGACTTCAGGCTTTCAGGATCGATTCGCCCGCCCGGTTCGGGGCCCGGAGCCCCCGCAGCAAGCACGCCTTCCACGTGGACGGTCCAGTCTCCTTCGCCTCCTCTGCTGAAGATCCGGACACCGCGCGGCGATCCCGGTTCGCCGGTTTCGAGCATGACCTGCATCCTCCGGCCCGCGTCACCCGTCCCGTCTTCGTCCTCTTCCAAAACCAGGGCATTGTGCAACTGGAAATTCTCAACGGCCACGGGTCCGCCTTCCTCGAGGCGGGACGCGGCACAGGCCATCGCGCCGTAGAGCGCGCCGGGCGCGACGATCCGGCCAAAAACCTTGTGGTCGTTCAGCCAGGCCGGATCCGAGGGAAACACTTCGGTCTCGAACGTGACCTCTCCGCGAGCGGATTCGTGCCGGTCGCCAAGCAGCGGGTGACCGGCGACGCCGGCGCGTCGTCTCGGCGGCTGGATCCAGTGTCGCCGGCGCTGAAACGGATAGCTGGGCACAGAAATCCGGCGCCGCGTCTCTCCCGCGAAGAGCCCGGCAAAATGAATCGGGAGTCCCGCTTCATAGGCCTCAGCCGCTGCCCCCACGAAACCGTCCGAATTTCCGGGTTTCTCTCCGTCGTTCGACGGCGGGCGGAGGCTCGACAGCACCAGCGGCGCCGGCGACCCGGACGATTCCGGCCAGGACGCGGCCGCCATCGGGGCAAGTACCGATCGCGGACCGATCTCCAGTACCGCGTCCACGCCCAGATCCGCCAGTGTCTTCACACCCTGGGCAAACGCCACGGGCTCCCGGGCATGCCGCCTCCAGTATGCACCGTCCTGAGCCTGATCGAGACGGACGGCCGCACCCGTCAGATTGCTGACGACGGTAAGGGAGGGAGACTGAATCTCGAGGCCGCTGACGAAGGTTTCCAATTCGTCCAGAATGGGCTCTACCAGGCCGCTGTGGAACGCCTTTTTCGTGTTCAGCCGCCTGACCCTGACGCCGTCCGCGGCGAATCGATTCGAGATCGCCTCAATACCCGCTGCAGGACCACTGACAACCTGGTGGGTACCGTTGTATCCCGAGATGCTCAGCCCGGCATCCGCGGAGGTCGCGTTCACAACCTCCTCGACGCGATTGGCGGGCGCAAACACCGCGGCCATGCTTCCCTCGTCCATCGTCGACATCAGCGTGCCGCGTACGGCGGCGAACCGCATCCCGTCTTCCAGGCTGAATACCCCTCCCGCCTGCGACGCCGCAAGTTCCCCGATACTGTGTCCCAGGACCACGTCCGGACGGACACCGACGCTCGACCAGAGCGCGGTCAGCGCGCATTCCAGCGCGTACAGCGCCGGCTGTTCCCACGCTGTGTCGCCGAGTTCTCCCCGGCCTCCGTCATTCCCGAACATCATGTCCAGCAGCGAGGCTCCCCGTTCTTCAAGAATGACCGCCTCGCAGCGATCCAGAACCGCCCGCGCCACCGGTTCACTCTCGTACAGATCCCGTCCCATGCCAACCCATTGGCTCCCCTGTCCGGTGTAGGCGAACGCAACCCGGGACGGCGGTCGCGACGACTTGCAACTACGTCCTTCCGCGACTTCTTTCAGCTGGTTTCGAAGCGATTCCACGTCGTGGAAGACAACCCCTGCGCGGTGATCGAAATGGCTCCGGCCCCCGCCCGCCGTCCATGCCATGTCCGCGAGTATTTCCCGTTCTTCCGAAGCAAGTTCGCCATTGCGTTCGTCAAGCCACGTAAGATAACGACCCCCGAGGTCGCGCAGCGCGTCGTCGGATTTTCCCGACAACGGGAGGAGTCGAACCGGGCGCGAGCGGACCCTTCCAGCGGTTGGCGGCAGATCGCCCATCGCCGGCGGGAGTGAAACCGCCACCGGCTTCGCGGCTCCGGCATTCCCGGATTCTCCCGGAGAGCCGCCGTTCGGCGCGCGGTATTCCTCCATGACAATGTGCGCGTTGGTTCCGGAAATGCCGAAGGAGTTCACCCCGGCGAGGCGTGTCTTCCCGGATCGTTGGGGCCAGTCCAACATCGAGGACGTCACTTGCAGGGGCAGACCGTCCCAGTCCACGCTCGGGTTTGGATTCCGGAAATGGAGGTGTTTGGGAATCACGCCCCGGTTCAGCACCAGCGCGGCCTTGATCACACCCGCGACGCCGGCGGCCGATTCCAGATGCCCGATGTTGGTCTTGACCGATCCGATGAGGAGCGGCCGGTCGTCCGTCCGTCCACGCCCGTAGACGTTGGCCACGGCATTGATCTCGATCGGATCGCCCACGGTGGTTCCCGTCCCGTGCGCCTCGAGGTAGTCCACTTCCAGCGGGGAGATGCCCGCGTCGGTCAATGCGGTTTCGATCACCTCTTCGAGCGCCGGCGTATTCGGTACCGTCAGCCCCGTACTGGCCCCGCCGTGATTCACGGCCGCACCCCGGATCACCGCCCAGATCCGGTCTCCGTCGGCCTCCGCCTCGCTCAGCCGCTTGAGGACGACGACCCCGCAGCCCTCGCCACGCACATAGCCGTTCGCCGAGGCGTCAAAGGTCTTGCATTGCCCGTCCGGAGAGAGCATCATCGCTTCAGCGCGCAACTCGTAGATGCGACCGTTCAGGATCGCCTGCACGCCCCCGGCGATCGCCAGGTCCGCCTTCCCCTGCTGCAAGTCCGCCACGGCGTCGTGGACGGATACCATGGACGATGCGCACGCGGCGTCTACCGCCTTGGCCGGTCCACGTAGCCCCAGCACGAACGAAACCCGCCCGCTCGCGCCGTTCAGATTCGTGCCGCTGAGCGCATAGAGACATCCAGCAGCCTCGTCAGGCTTGACAGAGTCCACCACGAGCATCCGGTATTCGTCGTTGCTGATCCCCGTGTAGACGCCCGTGAGGCTCTCTCTCAAACCCTCCGGATCGATCCCCGCGTCCTCAAGGGCCTCCCAGCTCGTCTCAAGCATCATGCGCTGCTGCGGATCCAGAAACTCCGCTTCCACCGGTGAAATCCGGAAGAATGTATCGTCGAACAGGTCGATGTCGTCGACGAACGCTCCGAAACGGCAACCGTCGCTCCGTACCGCGTCGTCGGGGAAGAGCAGGCCCCAGCGCCCTGTCCCCGAGCCCGGCGTACCTTCTTTGACGGCATTCCCCCCGGCCCTGAGCAATCGCCAGAATGAAGCGATGTCCGGCGCACCGGGGAACCGGCACGCCATACCCACGATTGCTATCGGCTGGGAGGAGCCGGAATTCACTTTAATTTCGTTGATGACTCCCGAAGATTCAGTGTGGCCACCTGCTTCCATTATGTCCTTCTCCTATATGCGGACTGCATCGAAACCGGACCGTTCATCTTCCGGCCAGTATATAAATCGACTGTGACCTGCATTGCAGGCACGCGGATATTCAATTGCCCTGATTTCGCTCAAGCGTTTCCAGCCAGCGATACCCGTACGTCGGGATATTGTTTGACGGCGGCGTAACCCCGCCAGGGAACATGCTGAATCGTACCACGCGTAATCGGTAGCTATAGCCGTGCAATGGCTGGAAGCCAACGATTTCACTTCGGAACGGCGCTCCATTGACAACTTTGCAGTAGATGGAACGATTATCGTCGCAGTGCACTCTGCCCGGCCCAACCACGATTATTTCCTCTTCCGTGCCCGTCGCCTCGTCCTTTGTGGCGATTTCATCCAGCACATGGCGGCCATCGGCAAATTTGCTTACATTTAGTGTATAGTAAAAACCCGCCTCATAATCAAAATTCGTGATGATGTCGTCGTATGGAACACCGTCAATCAGCAGGCAGAAATCATCCGAATTCGAGCACGTAACCCGTGTGGGCCCCACAACCAGCGTCGCCGGAGTGGATGGGGCGCGGGTCTTTTCCAGTTGTTCCAGCAGGCGATAGGCGTAACGGCCTGCATCCTGGGGCGGTTCTCCTCCATCCCAGGGGTCGTATTTTCCGATCCGCAGCCGGTAGGTGTAGCCGGCTTCGAAGGTAAAGCCACCGATGGCGTCGTAAAACAACCTGCCGTCTACCACCATGCAGGTCTGCTCGCCGACGCCGTAGCACCTGGCGAGGGTCGGACCCACGGTGACTTCAACGGTCTCGATATAACGCGGTCCGGCCGCATCGTCGCAGGCGGCAGTTGCCAGGAACAGGATTGCGGGCACGACAAATTTCCTGGTACGCATCCGGAGTACCTCCACGGTGGACGACTTCCTGTTGCGTTGTTCCCGGCAATCTGGTTCGCTCAATCGTCCGCCAGATTCTGTTGGATCTTCAGATCATCCACACGGCGGCGGGTGTGCGATGAAGTTGACAAGACCGTCGCATCGGTTGTAACTTTTAATATATAATAAAATTCGACGATTGAACAATGGCAGGAGGAAGGCTTTCGGAAATTTCTGATTGTCATGGATTCTCCGAATTGGCCGAATTTAACCATTGTGGGTCGGTTTTCCAACGACGTCCGGAGTCGGCGGAAATGGTTGTTATGTCATTGGTAAGTCGACGAATTCCGGATTCGATTGTTGTCCCGATTCGCCATCTTCAGGGTGCGGCCCTGATCGTTTGAGGGAGATAGACGGTGCGCGTATTCCTGTTTTGCTGGCTGGTGCTGGGGTGGGTGACGGTTTCGGCCCAGCCCAACGGCTATATCGAAGGGACGGTGAGAGGGGAGGGCGGTGAGTTCCTTCCCGGCGCCAACGTCGTGGTTACGGGTGTGGACTTCGGGAAGCAGACCCTGGCCGCGACCGGCGACGAGGGGCGGTTCCGATTTGCCGTTCCGGCGGGGAAATACCGGATCGAGTTTACATTCATCGGTTACAGGTCCGAGATTCGAGAGAACGTGACGGTGCAGTCGGGCCGATCCACCACGCTGGATGTGATTCTGAAGGAGCAGGTCATCTTTCTCGAGAAGAGCGTGGTCTCCGCCTCGCGCCGCAGGGAAAAGATCCTGGACGCTCCCGCCTCCGTTTCGGTGGTCGAGACCGCCGATATCCGCAACAACCCCTCGATGAACGTGGCCGACCACGTGAAGAACCTGCCGTCGGTGGATTTCGCGAAAACCGGACTGGCGAACAGCAGCATCGTGGTGCGCGGATTCAACAGCGTATTCACCGGCACCCTGCTCATGATGACGGACAACCGGCTTGCCAGGGTGCCGTCCGTGCGGGTCAATGCCCCGAATTTCATTCCCATTTCAAGCGACGACGTGGAACGAATCGAGGTGGTACTTGGGCCCGGATCGGCGTTGTACGGACCCAACAGCGCCGACGGGGTCATGCACATCATCACCCATTCGCCCTTTACCTCGCAGGGCACGAGCGCACATTTCGGATACGGAGAGCGCAACCTGCGCCAGGCTTCGATTCGCCACGCGGGAAAGATCGGGGACCGGGTGGGCTACAAGGTTTCCGCCCGGTACTATACAGGGACGGAGTGGGGATATGTCGACCCGGAAGAGGTGAGGGCCAGGGAACGCCGGGAGGAGCAGATTGCCGCAGGTCTGAACCTGCCGTCTCTTCCGCTGCGCAACCCCGAAACCAACAATCTCGGGCTGGAAGCGCGTCTGGACTGGCGCGCTTCCGACAACTTCACCGCCATTTTTTCGTCCGGACACAACAAGGCGGACCTGGTCGGGCTTACCGGCGTGGGGGCCTCCCAGACGAGAGACTGGCAGTACAACTACGCTCAGATGCGCGTGCTGTACGGCGACTGGTTTGTCCAGGCCTTCCGCAACTGGACCGATTCCGGCGACACTTTCCTGCTGCGAACGGGCGATCCCGTTGTCGACAAGTCCTCCCTCACGGTCTTCCAGGCGCAGCACGTGTCGAAACTGGGTACCCGCCAGCGGTTCACGTATGGCCTGGACGCACTGTTTACCCGGCCGGATACCGAAGAAACCGTCATGGGCAGGAACGAGGATGACGACGACCTGAACGAGTTCGGGGTCTACCTGCAAAGTGAAACCTCCCTGTCCAAAATGGTTGACCTCGTGCTTGCCCTGCGCTACGACTACCACAGCCGCCTCGCGGACCCCGAATTCTCACCCCGGGCCGCGCTGGTGCTGAAGCCGAAGCCGACCCAGACGTGGCGGCTGACATATAACAGAGCGTTCACCACGCCCACCTCGAACAATCTCTATCTCGATCTGCTGGCAACCAGAGACCCATTCGGGTTCAGCGGAATCTTCTCGCCGATGTTCACGGCGCGCGGCCTGACGTTCGACCCGATCGATCTCTGGACCCAGGGCAACTACCAGGACAACGACTTCGGCTTCACGTTCCGGCGGGAAGGCGGCCGGCCGCTCTTCCGCTCGCCGTTTGCCCCGATGGCCGGTCTTCCGGCCGATGAGTATCTTCGCCTGGACGACCCGGAATTCACCAACGTGATGTGGGGGATCGGCAGGGAGGTGGTGCTCGAGCAGCTGTTGCCGACGGTAAAGGAAATGGCCGTCGACATCCTGATCCAACAGGGCATGGGAGC
Source organism: Candidatus Latescibacterota bacterium (assembly GCA_965116875.1). Taxonomy (GTDB): domain Bacteria; phylum Latescibacterota; class UBA2968; order UBA2968; genus JAAXHE01. The sequence continues at coordinate 3,002,912 of OZ220733.1, read as the reverse complement.
CGAAGAAGCCCGGAACTTTGCGAACGGACTGGCCGAGGCCTTCCCCGGCATCGTTCCCGAGCGATTGACAGGTCTTCGCAACGTCATGGGCCGGCTGAACATCGCAACGCCGCCGCTGGGGGAAAATCCGGAAGATATTCAGCAGCCGTTCTTCTTTGTGGAGTCGGACGGCGCCACCCCGGTCACGGCCTATGACGTTCCGCGCATCCGGTCTGCGATTACCAGGACGATCGAGTTCGGTTACAAGGGCGTCATTGCGGACAAGCTCATCGTGGCCGCGGACCTGTATCAGTCCAGGATCCAGAACTACGTGGGTTCGGTGTCGGTGGAAACCCCCAACGTGTTTCTCGAACCGGAGAGTCTGGCCGAGGCCCTGAGCCGTGGATTCGAACAGACGCTGTCCGATCCGTCGAACGCGGTGCTCGCCGCCGGTCTCCAACTGGTTGACAATGTGCAGGTGCCGGGACTCCTTGAGGGCAACCGGAACGGATCTCCTGTGGACGAACTGACCGCCATCTTCGTGGCCGGGGCGGCGGCGATTCCATACGGAACGGTGTCGCCGGAACAGGCGTCTGATCCGTACGCGATGGTGTTGACCTACCGCAACTATGAAGATATCACCATCCGCGGGCTGGACCTGGGCCTGGCCTGGTATCCGACGGCAAAATGGAGACTTACCGGCAACTATTCATACGTGGACAAGAACTTCTTCAAGAATCTGAAATACACGCTCGTCCCTGGCGTTGGCGATATCACCCTGAATTCGCCCCGGCACAAGTTCAAACTGGGGGCTTCATACGACTTCACCGGGCTGGGCCTGTCGGTTGGCAGCGCGCTCCGCTTCACCGATTCCTTTCCCATGCAGTCCGGGGTGTACGTGGGCGACGTGGATGCCTATACGGTCGTCGACGCGTCGCTGAAATACCGGTTGCCCGTCGAAAGGGACGTGGATCTGCATCTGGATGCGAGCAATCTTTTCAATACACGGTACCGTTCATTCATCGGCGCCCCGGAAGTGGGTCGGCTCGTGTTCAGCCAGGTCAGCATGCGGTTCTGATGTAGCCGCAGGATGGCAAAAGAGGGGGTGCGGCGACCGCCGCACCCCCTCTTTTGCGAGGACGAGTACCCCTTTTCATACCTGGCAGCAGGCGGGCAGCAGAGAAACCGGAATCGTGGAGGGATATGGCTGAGTCCACGGCAGATATCGCGGCGCTTGATCGCGCCAGGGGGGCGTTGGTGGGGCTGGCGCTGGGCGACGCGCTCGGCACGACGCTGGAATTCTCCGGGCGGGACTCGAATCCGCCGGTTACCGATCTGGTGGGCGGGGGTCCGTTCGGGCTGGCCGCCGGGGAATGGACCGACGATACCAGCATGGCCCTGTGTCTCGCGGAGTCGCTGATGGAACGGGGTGGGCTGGACATTCACGACCTGATGGTGCGGTTCCTCCGGTGGCGTGAGGAAGGATACAATTCGGTCACCGGCGTGTGTTTCGATATCGGGAATGCCACGGACGCCGCGCTCCTGTCTTTTAAGAAAACCGGAGAGCCGCTGAGCGGCAGCACCGATCCCCGGACCGCCGGCAACGGTTCGTTGATGCGGCTGTCGCCGGTGGCGATCCGCTGGTGGCGCGATCGAGGCAAAGCGACGGCTGCCGCCCGGCTGCAGAGCCGTACTACGCACGGCGCCCCTCACGCAGTGGAGGCCTGCGCGCTCTACGCCGAACTGCTGATCGAGGCGATCGCCGGCGCGCCGAAGGAGACCGTCATGCGCGCCAGAGACTGGACCGGCGATAACCTGATCGCTGACGCGGCCGCCGGATCGTGGCGCGCAAAGGAGCGCGATGACATCTCCTCTTCGGGATACGTCGTGCACACGCTCGAGGCGGCGCTGTGGTGCGTGGACCGGACTGATTCGATTGAGGATGCCCTGATTCTGGCGGCCAATCTCGCCGGTGACGCCGACACGGTGGCCGCGGTGACCGGACAGCTCGCCGGCGCGCTGTGGGGCTTGTCGGGCGCCCCCGCCCGATGGCTCGAAAAATTGGCCTGGCGCGACCGCCTTGAAGCGCTCGCCGCCGGCCTCTTCGAGGCGGCCGACAGCGAGCGGGCTGTTCCCGCGGGGTGAACTGCGATTACCGGAATTCGATACGTGTCGAATTGCCCGGACGTTGTTCCAGGGATATTCTCACGATCCTGAGTCCGTAGCTTCCTGCTTCCGCATCCGGTCCCGGGCCTTTCTGGAAATGCGGTTCCAGACGCCTGTGAGCCCCATCGCTTTCTTCATGGCCTTGAGCGTTTCATCGGCGACCACCTGGACGCGCTGCGTTCCCTCGTATAGTACCTTTTCCACGTACCCGGAATCCGCTTCGTATCGCGCCCTCCGCTCCCGGATCGGGTCGAGAAAGTCGTTCAGCGCCCGCGTGAGCTTCTCCTTCACCTCCACGTCGCCGACCGTCCCCTCGCGGTACCTCGACTTCAGGTCCGCTACTTCCTCCCTGTCCGGATTGAACGCGTCGTGGTAGACGAATACGGGATTCCCTTCCACCCTACCGGGTACGTCGGCTCTGATCCGATTGGGATCCGTAAACATCCCGCGCACCTTCTTCTTCACGGTCTGCGCGTCGTCGGACAGAAAAATCGCATTGTCCAGGCTCTTGCTCATCTTGGCCTGGCCATCCGTACCCACCAGAACGGGGACCTCGCCGATCAGCGCGTCCGGAATCGGGAAGACCTCCCCGTAGTAGCTGTTGAACCGGCGGGCGATTTCCCGGGTGACCTCCACGTGCGCCAGGTTGTCCTTGCCCACGGGAACCAGGTGCGCCCTGGGGGTCAATATATCCGCCGCCTGCAAGATTGGGTATCCGACCAGCCCGAAGGGGATCGCCTCTTCGTCCAGCCTGGCGGCGCGCGCCATGTCCTTGATGCTGGGCAAACGTGCGACTCTCGGCAGCGTCACCAGCATCTCGAAGAACAGATTCATCTCGTATACGGCGTGGATTGCCGACTGCAGATAAATGGTCGACCTGGACGGATCGATACCCACCGCCAGATAGTCCAGCAGCATCTCCCGCACGTTTTCCCGCAGGGCATGGATGTGCTCCTTCTGCGGCCGGGTCGTGAGCATATGCAGGTCCGCCACCAGGAAAAAGCACTCGTATTCGTCCTGCAGCCGCACCCGGTTCTTCAACGAGCCGACGTAATGTCCCAGGTGCATTCTCCCCGTGGGCCGGTCGCCCGTGAGGATCCGTTTTCGTTCATCCATCTCCATAATCTCCAAAAAAATCCCCGCCGGGGGCCGGCAGGGACGTTGATCTCAAAAAATCGATTCTCAGATTCAGCACGCAGTCAGCTGGCCGGTACGATTGAGGTCGTACCGCCACCAGCTTCCGGAATTTCCACAGCGCGCCGCCATTTTCAATTTCCTTTTCATCAGGATTGTGTATGACCGGTCAACGATATCGAATTCTCAATGCCCTGTCAAGGGAATTCTGCTTTATCCGGTTTTTCCACGCGTGACGCGCCTGAGAGACGCCTATGTCGCATTCTTCAACAATTGCGCCATTTCAACGGCGAAGTAGGTCAGGATCATATCTGCGCCCGCCCGTTTGATGGACGTCAGCGTTTCGACCATAGCGCGCTCCTTCTCCACCCAGCCCCGGTCGGCGGCCGCGAGGACCATCCCGTATTCGCCGGACACGTTGTAGGCCGCGATCGGCGTTTCGAAGCTCTGCCGCGCGCTCGAGATGACGTCCAGGTACGGCAGTGCGGGTTTCACCATCACCACGTCCGCCCCTTCCTCGATATCCAGCGTGATTTCCTTCATCGCCTCCCGGATATTGGCGGGATCCATCTGGTACGTCTTCTTGTCCTCAGGGACGCCTTGCGCCTTTACGGGCGCGGACTTGAGCGCGCCCCGAAACGGTCCGTAGAAGCAGGATGCGTATTTGGCGGAATAGGCCATGATGCCCACATTGCTGAATCCATGGTCGTCCAGCGCCACCCGGACGGCGCCAATTCTGCCGTCCATCATGTCCGACGGGGTCACCCAGTCCACGCCCGCCTCGGCGTGAGAAAGCGACATTCTGCACAGCACCCCGACGCTCTCGTCGTTGGCGATCTCGCCGTCGATCAGCAGGCCGTCGTGTCCGTGCGTGGTGTAGGGGTCCAGCGCCACGTCCGTCTGAACGCAGAGATCAGGCAGCGCCGCCTTCAGTGCCCGGACCGCCCTCTGGATCAAACCATCCGGCGCGTACGCCATCGTGGCGCGCTCGTCCTTTTCCTCCGAATAGCCGAACAGATTCACGCCGCAGATGCCCAGGCCGTACACCGTCTCGCATTCCCGAACGAGTTCGTCGACAGAGAACCGGAACTGCCCGGGCATCGAGTCGATGGCTTCGCGAACGTTGGCGCCTTCCGTCACGAACATGGGATAGATCAGGTCCCCGACGTTCAGTACGGTCTCCCTCGCCAGGGTCCGTATGGGTTCCGTGCGCCTCAACCGCCGGGGTCGATAGGTCAGTTCCATATGACCTCTTCTCTCAAAAACGCAAACTTACATGGATAGACAGGATGGACAGGAGAAAGGCCAAACCGGATCAGGATTCACAGGATTAGCAGGATTAACAGGATTAAGAACCAAAAGCAAGACCAAAACGGACCAGGATTAGCAGGATCGGAAACAAAGAGCAAAAAGAGCAAAATGCGGCGCGGGATGCCAATCCACGCACAATCTGAATGTACCCTTCCCGGTCCTGTTGTCAACCCCCGTGTTCAAGCCGGGCTTGGCGACGTCCTGGCGTGAAAGGGCACAGCGGAGGCAGGTTCGAAAGCTGCCCGACCAGTCGGCGTAACCGGGCCGCCCGGATACATATCAGCCTGTCTTTTTCAACATTGTCAGGGTAGTAAAATAAAATCTTGTCTGGGTGGAAATTACATATGATCTTGGGAGTGGGACCAGGAGGCATATATGATATTTGCTTTTTTTGCGTTCGTATTTCTTGCAGCTTTTGGTATGTCACTTCTTGTTGTTCCATTGTATACTTGGCGATTCTATAAGGGATATTCTGCTTATCCTGACCAGAAATATCGAACCTTCTGGCCTCGACTATGGGCAAGTTATACTGATGGAGTGGTGCTCTTTCCAGTTACCTTGATTCTACAATACTATGTTACTCTAGAGGTTTCATTCTGGGCGAATATGCGTTGGTTTTTCGTGATTGTCTTGGTAGTGAATACTGCTTATTGGTGGGTTTATACAATTTATATGCATGGTCGATTTGGACAAACTGTCGGGAAGCGTTCTACATACGTAAGGGTTGTTGATGCAAAAACCGAGGAACCGATAACTTTTAAACATGCTTTGATCCGAGACAGCATCCCATTGCTTATCTTGGCCCCCTTACTTATTTACGAGTCGTATCGATTCTTAGTGGGATTACCCATTGGTGAGTTGCTAACTGGCGCCGAAACTGATACCGATGCAACGACTTCACGTGAGATGTGGACGTCTGTCGTCGTACTGGCCTGGTGGGTTGCAGAATGCGTTACTATGCTCACGAATGATAAGCGTCGGGCGGTACATGATTTTATCGCCGGTACGGTTGTAGTGCGGACGAATGTTGAGTGTCTTCGTATCACTTGAAGTGGATTTGATACCGCTTGCGCGAAAGGGACAATCCATGGACCTCGCGAAGTTTAAGGACGATACGGTCGTCTCGGAGCAGCTTCTTTTTGAATCCGAGCGCGAAGAAAACGTCGACCTGCCGGTGGATACGGGGGACTGGCGGCGGTCAAACGAGATTCGCGCCGACGTCTTTCTGCCGCCTGGCGCGAACGGACTGCTCTGGTGCCGGATGACGTCGGGCCATCGCACCGAGGGCATGAGTGAGGACGACGGCTATCTGTTCCACGCCATCGTCTCGCCTCGCGGCGGAAACATCTGGGAGGGCTGGCGGGAGTTCCGGATCCCAGCCGAGTGTTTCTATACGCAGGGGATTCCTTCGGGATGGCAACAGATGCGATCGGCATCGATTGAGGGGCCCCAGGGCAGCCGGTTTCGCAATATTCGCCTAGTGGAACGGGCAATAACGCCCGGCCCGCGGATGACGGATGAAGCCCTCATCGCCGCGCTGAATCCGGACCACACCGGCCTGGAGTTTCTGAAGGCCGCGCCGAGCGGATCTACGCTTTCGGAGGTTGCAAGGTATTTCCGGTCCAGCGGCTTCGACCGGGAACTGGTCCCGAGCGAACAAGAGCCGAATACCGATCCGGATCAGGCCGACCGCGTGCTGGAAGGCAGGGTGCTGGGACAGGACTGGTCGGCGGAGATCGACTGGGAAGCCAATCCCACCGGCTACATCGAATGGACGCTGGCCATTCACTATCTCCTGTTCCTGAGGCCGGCGATAGACGCGTTCTGGCAGACCGGAGACGCGAAATACGCGAAGGGCATCGAGCGATACATCGCGGACTGGATGCGGCGCTGTCCGGTCCCCCGCGGCCTTCGCGCCGGCGGATTCCCGTGGGGCCATTCGCTTGTGGCGGCCATCCGGCCGTTCAGCACACTCGTGGACGTTTTCCGCGTACTCTGCGCATGTCCGGAAACCGGTGACGCCACGATCATCGACATGCTCAAGTCCATCTACGAGCACCAGGCCTGTCTGCTGCGCTTCGAATCCTTCCCACCCTCGAACAAAACCATCGCCGAAGCCCGGACCATTGCGGCTCTGGGCTGTGCCTTTCCCGAATTCAGGGACGCAGCGAGCTGGCGCGAAGAAGGGTATCGCCGGCTGTTGGAGGACATGCGCATCCAGGTGATGCCCGACGGGGCTTCTTACGAGCTGACGCCCGGTTACCAGATGAGCATTGCCACCTGGTTTCTCGAGTCATTTCGGGTTGCGCGAAAATTCAACCATCCGATCGACCCGGAACTGGAAGCCGGCATTCGATCGATGTTCGACTGGTGCGTGGCCATCACCCGCCCGGACTTCACCCACCCCTCTGTTTCCGATGCCGGAAGCATGGACTCGAAATACGGAGACTCGCTGGCGTGCCCGGGCCGTATTTTCGACAATCCCGCCGCCGTTTGGGTGGGCACCGAAGGCCGCGAGGGCGCGCCGCCGGACTACCATTCGATCGCCCTGCGCGACTCGGGCTACTTCATCATGCGCAGCGGCTGGGACCGCGACGCCCGGTATCTGTTCTTCGAGGGAGGACCCTACGGCCGCTGGCACCAGCACGAGGACAAACTCAGCATCGAAGTCTACGCCCATGGCACGCCGTACATCGTGGATCCGGGCATCGCCTCGTACTACACCAACCCGTGGACCCGGTTCTATACGACCACGCAGGCCCACAATACCGTCCTTGTCGACGGCTGCGCGCAGGCCCGCGGCCGAAGTCAGACCATCGATGAATGGACCCGGTCCGCCCACGATTCCACGTTCTGGAATTCGGACGACCGATCCGACGTTGCCGCTGCGAGCTACGACGCGGCCTACGCGGATCTGGATGCGGCGGTCCGGCATCGCCGTGCGGTGATTTTCGTCAAACCGGATTATTTCATCGTCTTCGATGAACTGACAGGCGAAGGCAGCCATACGTACGAGGCATTGTTCCACTTCATGCCGTTCCGTCTGCTCATCGATCCGGATACGGGCGCCGTCCGGACGGGGCGCATGGACGCACCCAACCTGGAACTGCTTCCTTTGACCCGGATGAAGCCCCGGACGGTCTGCGGCCGGCACGACCCGGTCCAGGGCTGGCTGGCGGTCAGCGGACAGGACGTGCCGGCGCCGGTGGCCATATATAGGAGACGGGCGCGGCTCCCGTTCCGGACAGGGTACGTGATATACCCCTTCGGCGCGGACCGCGTCACCGCCGGAATCACGACGAAAACCGTCCGGCGCGCGAACGTGTGGACCGTCAGTATCGACCATACCGGCGGCGGGCGGGACCGCGTGCGTATGGATTGGGAAGACGAACGAGGACCGGAGTTGCTGCCGTAGGCTTCTTCAGGTCAGCGTATTCAGAAAGCAGAAAAGGACGGGCTCCGCGGGAACCCGTCCTTTTTTCGATCACAATCCACATTCACATGTGTGGATTTGCGCCCTGTATGAAATGACCTTACTATTCTTAATCCTGAGGCACGAATCAGGTCGCGTCGTCCGGTTCCGCCAGGTGCGTCTTTCGCGCCTCCTCCACCTTTTCGGGCGGGATCGACCTGGAAAGCCCCACGTAAAACGCCAGGTACCACATGACGAAGATGCCGAAGCCGAGCATCAACAACTGCCAGATCCACAGCGATGGCAGCCCGAACGGCCCCCACGTCGCGGGAACGTTGGGGTCGCCGAACAGCGAGTTGCCGACCACGGCAAAGGGCCCGAAGCCCACGAGGAACCAGGCCACAGTGAGCAGCCAGGCCAGGGGTACATGCCTGCGCCGATCCTGCGAAATACCCGAGACAGCCTGAACGAAGCGGTGATGGTCCGCTTTTCTCTCCCGGTCCTCCCCGGTTTCAGGCCGCAGGTACGATACAAGAACGGCAACCAGCATATTGAAGAAGATACCCCAGCCCGCGCTGTGAATCGTCAGCGGGTACGCACCCCAGGGCGTGTCGCTGACGGTGGAAGCGATGCGGTCCGGCAGGAACAGTTTCACAAATCCCATGATCACGGGAAGCACCTCGCTGACCGTGCGGTCGGTAAGCGTCACCGCTGCCAGTCCGGCCACCAGCCCCCATACCACCCCCTTGCGGGTAAAGAAACGGAAATAACAAAGCCCCATCAGCGCCGGATACATCTGGAATCCGTACGCCACGGCCAGCCCGCCCAGCATCACGATCGCCTGCGTGGACCTGGCCGCCACGATCAGCGCCGCAAGCGTAACGACGATCACGAAAATGCGGCCGTAGAGCTTCTGCGTGCTGTCCGAAGCATCTGGCGAAACATAACGCCGGTAGAGGTCCCGTGTCACCATCCCGCTGAACGTGGACATGTATGCCGCCCCCGTACTCTGCATGGCCCCCAGCGCGCAAACGGCAAGCAGTCCCACCAGCCACGGATAGCTGTCCGCCAGCAGGTTGATCAACTGGGGCACCAGTTCCGGGCGGCTCACCTCTTCGAAAACTCCGTTGGCCAGCAGTACGTTACCGCCCAGGCCCTGAAAAATGGTGAACGTAAACAGGATGATGCCGATGATCACCGAGGACGCCACCACCTGCTGCCAGCGAAAGGGTTCGCTGGTACGGTTGGAAAAAGCCCACATGGAAAACGCGGGGGAAGATTGAATGCCCATCAGCGCGAACATATAGGTCATACACATCATGCCGGTCCAGACGCCGCCAACCGCTTTCGACCCCTCGGAAACAACCTGGATTGAGCCGGGCAACGCCACGTAACGGGAATGCCCCGCCGGCGTTAGCTCATTGCCGGACACGAGGTCCTGCCGGACGAGATTCCCGATTCCGTCCGTAAATGCGGTCCATCCGCCGGCAAAGTGGATGGCCACGAAACCCAGCGCAACGATTCCGAACGCCAGAAGGATGCACTGCGCGCAGTCCACGTAGGCCACCGATCGAAGCCCTCCGGCGGCCACGTAGATCATCACGATGGCGGAAAGGGCGAACATACCCACTTCCACGCTCAGCAGGTTGTCGGAGAGCACGTTGAACAAAAACCCCGAGGCGCGAAGCTGGACACCCAGATACGGCACGCTGAACAGAAATGCCACCAGAACTGTCAATAGCCGGATGGTATCGCCGCCGTAGTAGTGGGAATACATCTCGCCGGGGGTGATATGCTGAAATGCCCGCCCGATGAGCCATTGGCGCCGAAGAAAGAGCACGCCGGTAAACGGGATCGTCAGCGCATAGAAGGAAGCGAACGCATAGGGAAGGCCGGCCTCCAGAATGAGACCCGGATGCCCCACGAAGGTCCAGCCCGAGAAGCTGGTGGCCGTGGCGGCCAGCACGAAGACCCAGATTCCAATGCTCCGGCCGGCCACGAAATAATCCGCGGACGTGCGCGACCGCAGGGCCCCCCGAAACCCCCAGAAAAGACAATAGGCCCAGTACAGGCCCACAAATATCAGCAACCAGATCAGTTTGGCTTCCACAACGTCCTACCCTCCCATGGAAATGGAGAAAAACGAGGTACAGGCCCGGCAAGGTATGAAGAAAACCCACGATTGGCAACGACTAATTCAAGGAAAAAGGCTCGCCCTGGCACGCTCCGGAAGACGGCCTATGGGGACCCCGAATCCGATTTTTAATTTGACAAGATGGGCAGATTTTCGTATGGAAAGTTGCGGTCTCGCATGGCATTGCCGCCGGGACTGTTTCATCGCGAAGCTCGACTGGACGTTCAGAAAACGACGTGGCGCCTCCCGAAGCGCCGGGTCGATTGGCTTCGGTTCACCGGCATGTCTCATTCGCTGAAACCACTGACAACCGCTTTTCTCGGCTTTCTCGTCTCCGGCTGCACCCTGGCGCCGCGTTCAGCGCCGCCGGTCGCCGAATCGGTCGTGGCGCTGAACGACGAATCCGACGGAAATGAGTCCGCCGGTTCCATCCAGCGGCGGGAATGGTGGAAGACGTTCGCCGACCCGGCCCTGAACAGGATCATCGAGGGCGTGCTGGCATCGAACTTCGACCTGGCCGCCGCGGTCGCTCGCGTCGAACAGGCAAGAGCGCGGGCACGTATCGCCAGGGCGCCCCTTTTTCCATCCATTCAGCCAACAGCCGGCGTCAACGAGTTCGACGCGCCCACCAACGCGGGAATCGGCGCCCAGCTGGACGAACTGGGAGTCGGTTCGGGAGCAGCCGGCGTGCCGGGAATCACGCTCCCGGAACGACTCGGGCTGACGACCTACACGGCCGGTGTGGAGTTCGCCTACGAACTGGATTTCTGGGGCAGGAACCGGAACGACGGTCTGGCCGCGGGCGCCGAGCGCCTTGCATCCGAGGCGGACTATATGACGGCCAGGATGGGCGTTCTGGCCGAAACCGTCCGGACCTACCTTGAAATCGTCAACCTGCGCCGGCAACGGACGCTGGCATCCGATATGGCGGAGGTGTCCGGACAACGAGAGTCGCTGGCCGAGTCCCGCTACGACCGCGGGCTGACCGACGTGAGCGTCCTCCTCAGGGCGCGGCAGGATGCGCGCGGCGCACAGGCCGGACTCCCGCAGATCGAAGCGCTGCTGGCCAATGCCGAGGGCCGGCTCCGGGTGCTTATGGGAGACCACCGTGTGGACCTCGCGCGGTTGATGTCCGATTCCCCGGCCGGCGACGGCGACCTTCAGCCCGTTCCACCGGGTATTCCAACCCGTATGCTGATGCAGCGTCCGGACGTTATCGCGGCGAGGCAGCGGATGGAAGCGGCCCGATTCCAGGTTGGCGCCCGCCGCGCGGACCTGGCGCCGAGACTGTCCCTTCACGGATCCATCGGGCTGCAGAGTACGGAGTCGAGCGAGTGGTTCAACCCGGAGCAATGGTTCCGGAATCTGAGCATGAACCTGCTGGGACCCGTATTCCAGGGAACCCGGCTTCGCGGTAATCTTGCGCTTGCGAAAGCCGGACTGAAAGGCGCCGTCGCGGCCTACGGGAGATCCGTGATCACCGCCGTCAACGAGGTTGAAGCCGCCCTTGCCGGGCTGGAGGCCAGCCGCCGGCGCCATTCGCTGCTGACGGCTCGATCGAATGCGGCTCAAGCGGAGGAATTGCTGCAGGAACAGCGGTACGTTTCGGGTGTGGTCGACTATGAGGCTTTGCTTTCCGCAATGCAGATGCGGTTGACCGCGCTGTCCTTACTCTCGACGGCGGAACGCGATCTGGGTCTTGCCCGGCTTGCCCTTCACCGGGCGCTGGGCGGCGCGTGGACCCCCGACGCCCGCCAGGCCTTCGGCCAGGAACCGCCGGGGGGGAGCATCTCCCGACCACCGATGGAGTAGATCGTCATGTCCCGTACATCCAGCATTCTGATTTCCGTCGCCATTGTCGTGTTTTCAGTGGGTCTGGCTGCCCTTCTGGGGTTACTGTCGCCCGAACCGACGCGGATCGAACAGCCTCCCCAGATACCGTTCGTGCAGACGGGTCGGGTTGCGGCCGGATCCGGGCCCATACCGGTATTCGGTTCCGGTACCGTTCGGCCCGGCGCGGAGGTCGATATCGTTCCTCAAGTGGGCGGCCGGGTGGTCTGGGTGGATCCGGGATTCAAGAGCGGGGGCCGGGTGACGGCCGGACAGCGCCTGTTCCGAATCGAAGAGGTCCACTATCGGTTCAGGGTGCAGGAAGCGGAGGCCATTCTCGCGGCCAGCCGGGTGGCGTTGCTCCGGGAACAGGAACAGGCGTCGATTGCCCGCTCGCAGTATGAGTCTTATGCGGGACAGAAGGGAAATCCGGCGTCGCCTTCCGATACGAGTCCTCTCACGCTGAGAGAGCCCCAGTTGAACGCGGCAACCGCCGCGCTGAGTCGCGACGAGGCCAGGCTTGCCGACGCCAGGCTCGCCCTGTCCAGAACCAGGATAACCGCGCCTTTCAACGGCCGTGTGCGCGAGGAAACCGTGGACGTGGGTCAGGTCGTCAATCCCGGCCAGCCGGTGGGACGGCTCTTCGCCTCCGATGCGGTGGAAGTGGTCGTACCCCTGCCCGAAAGCGACGCGGCCCTGATCCCGGACCTGTGGCGTCTGAAGGCCGGTGACTGGAATCGTGGCGCGGCCGCCCGGGTGGTTGCCCGGTACGGCGATGCGAATTATGAATGGGAAGGTTTCGTGGATCGGGCCGAGGCGGCCCTGGACGAGCAATCACGCACCATCAACGTCATCGTGCGCGTTCCGGATCCGTTTTCCGCGGGCGTTGCGTCGAATGGAATCGGCAGTCCGGGTGGCAATCCACCGTTATTGGTAGGCGGATTCGTCCGGGTGAAAATCGATGGCCTGGCGCTGGAGGGCTATTTCAAAGTACCGCGGGCATCACTGAGACCCGGAAACGAGATCTGGATGGTGAAAGGCGGCGTTGTGAACATCGTTCCGGTCCGGGTATTGCAGCGCGCCAACGATGAAGTGTACGTGACAGGTACGCTGGTACACGGTCAGGCGGTAATCACCGGCGGGATCCAGTTCGCCACGGAGGGAATGTCCGTCCAGACGGAGACGGACGAGTCGCCATGAGCACAAACGGACACAGCCACGGCGAACGGCCCGGGCCGATCGCCTACATGGCCGACAACGGCATTGCGGCCAATCTGTTGATGTGGGCAATTATCGCGTTCGGTCTGGTTTCGCTGACCGGCCTGGAGCGGGAAGCGTGGCCTACGGTCCCCTTCTATCACATTGAAGTCTCGATGGCCTATCCCGGGGCTACGCCTGAGGAGGTGGAGGAGTCGATCGTTGTCAAGATCGAGGACCGGGTCAGCGGACTGGACGACGTGAAGGCGGTCAAGTCGGTGGCGGCGCCGGGGATCGCGTCCGTGAGAATCCAGATGGATTCCGGGACGGACATGGCGCGGGCCCTGGACGATATCGAGTCTGCGGTCAATCGTATACAGACCTTCCCCGGCGGCGCCGAACGTCCCCTGTTCTGGGAGATGACCAATCGCCAGAGCATGATGCGGCTCATTGTCTACGGCGACGTGCCGGAACGCTCGCTGAAGGAATTGGCGTACCAGATCGAGGACGAGCTCAAGACGCTTTCCTCCGTGTCCCAGGTGGAGGTCAGCGGCGTCAGGAATTACGAGATTTCCATCGAGGTGCCGCTTCATCGACTCAGGTCACTGGGGCTGACACTCAACGATGTCGCCAACACGATTCGCCGCAGTTCTCTGGACCTGTCTGCAGGAAGTATCGATACACGGGAATCTCAGGTGAGGGTCCGGACTCTGGGTCAGAACTACGACCAGCAGGACTTCGAGGAAATCATCCTCCTCAGCAACAGCGATGGCACGGTTCTGCGCGTTGGCGATATCGCCGAAGTCCGCGACGGCTTTCAGGAAGCCGACCTGATTGTCCGGCATCAGAACCATCCCGCTGTATTCGTGGAGGTCTTCCGGGCCGACGGCGAGCACGTGATGGAAGTCGCCACGGCCGTGCGGGAGCACCTGGCGGACGAGGTGATTCCGGCACTGCCGGACGGCGTGGGCGTCACGATATGGAACGACGAGTCACAGGACTTCAAGGAACGTACCGAGATCCTCCTGAAGAACGGCATACTGGGCCTTCTGCTGGTGCTGGTCTCGCTCAGCCTGTTTCTCCAGATCCGGCTTGCCATGTGGGTCGCCGTCGGCCTTGCGGTCTCGGGTATCGGCGCCCTGGCGGTGATGCTGGTACTCGACGTTGCGATCAACGCGCAAAGCCTGTTCTCGTTCGTCCTCGCCATAGGAATCGTCGTTGACGACGCCATTGTCGTGTCCGAACTCATCCAGAGCGAACGCAAGCGTGGAACCCCCGGGGTTCAGGCTGCGATCCGGGGCGCGCGGCGCATAAAGGTGCCGCTGATATTCGCGGTCCTCACGACGGTGGTCGCCTTCGTGCCGCTGCTGTTCATCCCGGGCGGCATCGGTGAGTCCTGGCGGGCGCTGCCGATCATCATGATCTCCATCCTTCTGGTTTCCCTGGTCGAATCGCTGCTGATCCTGCCAAACCACCTGTCGCACATGCACGGCCCGGAATGGGCGCCGGCAAATGCCTTCGACCGGTTCTTCGCACGGGTACAGGGACGGGTGGATGTGCTGCTGAACCGGTTCGTGCAGGGCCCCCTGGACCGGGCATTGCAGTTCGCGGCCGACCAGCCCTGGGTGACAATGGCGGGGGCGGTGGGAATGCTCGTGCTGAGTTTCTCTCTGGTGAGAACCGGCATCATCCCGACGACCCTGGCGGCCGAAGTCGAAGGGGACTTCGCCACGGTCACTCTGGAGATGCCGGACGGTACGACCGCTCCCAGGACGTACCAGGCGGCGCGGGAACTGGAGGACGCCGGACACCGGGTCATCGAACGCCTCTCTCGCGACCGCGCCGCGGATGCGCCGCCGCTGCTTTCCGGCGTTATCGTGACCGTCGGGCAGCGGCCGCGGGTCCAGGGCGGCGGACTGAACCCCGCGCCAACCCTGAATCCGGAAGCCAATATCGCCACCATCGAATTCAAACTCCTGGGCGCGCAGCAACGAGAGATCTCCACCGTGGATTTCGTGCAGGCGTGGCGAGAGGAGGTGGGGGTGCTGCCCTACGTGCGCGGTATCACCTACAGCGGCGAGGTCATCGACTTCGGCAACCCCGTGGAGGCCGTGCTGTCTCATCCGCATCCTGAGCGCCTCCTGGGGATCGCAGACGCCGTGGTCGAAGGGCTCCGCGGCATCGGAGGCGTCCACGATATACGTTCGGATCACACCCCGGGCGTTCCGGAAGTCCAGCTCCAGCTGCGGCCGGAAGCGCAGACCCTCGGTCTCACGCTTGAGGGGTTGGCCGGACAGGCGCGCGCCGCGTTTTTCGGAGAGGAAGCGGTCCGTGTGCAGCGAGGACGGGAAGAAGTCCGGGTCTACGTACGACTGCCCGGCGATGAGCGGAATTCCATTACAGATATCGAAGGGTACCTGATCCGTACCCCGAGCGGAGCGGAGGTGCCGGTGACCAGCGTTGCCACCATGAATTCAGGAAGGTCGCCGCCTGCCATCCGGCGGAAAGACGGACAGCGGGTGGTCACGGTCACGGCTGACGTGGACGCGGCGGTAATCAGCGGCGACGAAGCCAACAATATCCTCGCCAGTTCGATCCTCGCGGAATTGACCGCCCTGTACCCGGACCTGGCGTACACCTTTGGCGGGGAGCAGCAACAGCAGCTCGAGTCCCTCGACGCGCTGTTCCGCGGGTTTGCGATTGCCCTGCTCCTGATTTTCGCGCTGCTTGCCATCCCGCTGCGGTCCTACACCAAACCGTTCATCATCATGGCGGTCATTCCGTTCGGTCTGATCGGCGTGATCCTGGGCCACTGGGTCCTGGGGCTGGCACTGAGCGCCGTTTCCTTCATGGGCGTCTTCGGTCTGAGCGGCGTGGTTGTGAACGATTCCCTGGTGATGATCGATTTCATCGATCAGAAACTCGAGGAAGGCACCCCTGTGCGAACCGCGATCATCGAAGGCGCAAAGGGACGATTTCGGCCGATTATGCTCACTTCATTGACGACTTTCCTCGGCTTCTTTCCACTCATCCTGGAACGCGCCATTCAGGCCCAGTTCCTCGTCCCGTTCGCCGCGTCGCTGGGCTTCGGAATCCTCATCGCCACGTCAATCCTGCTGATGATCGTCCCCGCGCTTTACGCCATCCGTCTGCATCTGGTTCCCGTCCGGTAACGTAAACGGGCGCCATTCGGACGCGCTGCACATCGCTCTCAGCGAACGCCGCCGTCTGCCGGCTTCAACTCAAGGCGCGTTGGCCAATTCAGAGGATCACGGGCGCCGTCTGGCGCGCGGGATTGCTCAGGCGTCAGCAGATGCCCGGTATCAGGGCCCTGCGATGTGCCGGATAATCGCTGAACGTCTCTCGATACCATCGGTGGTTGCTCCACGCCCTCGGGGCGAGATTGGCGAATGCGAACAGCATGAATGCAAAGCCGCACGACGACCAGGTCGCCACCGCCCAGCCCGCCCATTCGAGGATTTCCCCCAGGTAGTTCGGACACGAGACGAAGCGGAACCCGCCGCCCTGCGGTATCGCATAGCCAGTCTCGCCGGGTTGACGCAGGCGCATAAGCGTGTTGTCGGCGTGGAGATTGAGCGCGAGCCCGGCGAGGAATATCCCAACGCCGACCAGGAAGCGGGGGTCGGCTAGCCATTCAGTGCCGTACTCGCCGAATTCCGAGATGAAGCGGGCGTTGAGGTACGCGTTGATCGCATTGAAGAGAAAGCCGGATCCGACCAGCAGAAGGGGCGTCTTCCGACCGCATGCCCGGACACGAAACGGATAGACGAACGTCCGATTCAGATAGTGGCCCTGCCACATGACCAGGAACAGCAGCGGCACGATCTGGAAAGCGCCCTTGCCGTTGAGATAGACGACGAGGAAGGCGGCGGGCGCCGGCAGTTCCATGATGATCCATGCGAGCCTGGCGGAGACGTGGGGCCCCCAGCCCGCGCCCGCGTAGTGGCGCCCGTAGGGCGCGGGCCTGCGGAGAAGGTACAGGAACGTCACAGGCGCCAACGCGACGACAGCCCATATCAGCATCCCGTGCAGACGCTCTTCGATCATCTCACGCACCTTTACAGCCCGTTGAAAAAGTCCATCCGGGCTACCTGCCTGCCAAGACTTCACCGGCAGGCCTGCAGAGCGACTTTTCCAACGGACTGTTAATCCAGCATGCCGTGTTCGTCGAACCAGCGGTACGTGTCCCTGACCGATTCGGCGAGCGGGCGCGGGTGGAACCCGAGTTTCGCCTTCGCCCTGGCGCTTGATATCCGCCGATTGCCATGGGCCATGACGCGGACGGACACCGGCGTGTAGAGAGGACGACGTCCGCGACACCGATCCAGGACGACCTGGCAGGGCGCCCATAACCGGGCGGCGAACATCGGGAACTGGAGGCGAGGTGCGGCTACCCCGGTCGCCTGCTGAGACAGCTCCGCCAGTTCGCGGACGGTGTGCCAGTGACCTGAGACGATGTAGTTCTCGCCACGTCTCGCCTGTGTCTCGGCGGCCATCGTGGCCGCCACGACGTCGCGCACGTCAACCCAGTCGTAGCCAGACGCGATCAGTGCGGGAAGACGCCTGCGGTGGAGGTCGAGAAAAAACTGCCCCATAGGCGACGGGGCGCCGTCATAGGGGCCGATCACGCTGGTTGGATTCAGGATTACGGCGTCCAGACCGCGGTCGATACCGCGCCGGACCTCCGCTTCGCCGGCGGCTTTCGAACGGTCGTACGGCGCGTCGCGCGGGCTGTCCGCGGGGCGGCGACTCTCGTCAAGCACTTCGTCCAGCGGGAACGGGTCGTAAGCGTGGATCGAGGAGACATGAACCAGACGTCTCACCCCACATTCGAGGGCCGCTTCCACGACGTTGCGGGTGCCCAGGACATTCGTGCGATGGAATTCCTGTGCCCTGACGGTACCGATCGAGACCAACGCGGCCAAATGGAACACAGTCTCCGCGCCCGCGAAGGCGGCGATCAGCGATTGCTTGCTGAGAATGTCGCCCTTGACCCATGCGACGTCGAGATCCGCCGCCGTCCCTCGACGCTTCCGAAAGATCGCACGAACCTGACGGGGCCCGTACTTGTCGGCGAGAGCCCGCGCCAACACCCCACCGATCTGCCCGCTCGCCCCCGTGATCACCCGTACGGTGTGAGGTCGTCCGCCGCCAGATGAATTCATTGTGAAAGGCTCAATTCGCGAGTCGTAGACCAGATCGGGCGCCGGAAGAGCGGACGCAGCGAACTCAGACACGAATTTCGTGCCGCTGCTCGGCGAGCCTGAACTTAAGTTTGTTGCTGGGAGACTGGGAGGGAAACGGATCCATCGGCAACCGCTTGTAGGGGCGGGCCAGTTCGATTTTGAAGTGATGCGTGAGCATCAGGAGGTTGATCGCCATATGCATTTCGGCCCAGCGGCTCCCGAGACATGAGTGCGTGCCGAGCCCGAAGGGCGCGTAGCCTCTGCCCAGGTGCTCGCTCCGCGGGGGCAGGTAGCGGTCAATGTCGAACGTCCACGGATCGGAAAACGCCTCTTCCGAGTAATGCGTGGCCGTCTGCGCAATCAGGAGCTGCGACCCGACCGGTAGCTCGTATCCCTCCACCACGCTGGTATTCATCACCGTCCGCATCGACATGGCCACGATCGGCGACATCCGCAAAGTCTCCATCAGCACCCGGTGGGTCACGTCGATCCGTTCTCGAGTGAAGTCCTCCTCGCCGGGATCGCCCTCAGCCCACAACGCGTCCGCTTCAGCCGTGACGCGCTCGTACAATTCGGGATTCTGCACCAACCAGTAAAGAGCGAAGCCAACCTGATCGCCCATGTACATGGCGGTCATCAGGATCGCCCCCAGCGGCAGCGTCAGGTCCGATTCGGGTAGGAACTGGGGATCGGACGCGTTCAGGGCCAGATACGCGTCAACCACGTCCTCATGCATCCCGGCCCGCTGCGCGGCCGTATGCGTCCTCTCCATGCGTTCGATGATCTTTTGCATGGCCTTCGCCCGGCGGCGCATCGACGGGGTATAGAGCATGAAACGCGGCAGAATCTTGACGATGCCTACATTGAGCACCCGTATCTTGTATTCCAGCGCGTCGACGATCTCGCCCTGGGTGTCAATGCTGGCCAGGAGCGGCGATGACTGCGCGTTCAGCAACGGCCGCAGCATCTCCTGAACCGGGAACGTTTCGTCGACTTCCCAACTCGCCATATGCGCGCGGGCCAGGTCATAGACCTCATCCAGACGCCTGGTCAAAGTCCTGCGAGAGTAGGCGGGCTGCAACGATTTGCGAAAACGAAAGTGATCTGCACCGTCAACCGAGTGCATCGAGCGGGACACGCCATACGCTTTGTCGACGCCCTCGAAGTACTCCTTCGACCGCAAGAACACCCGCCCCATGCGATGGGCCCATTCGTTTGTCTTCAACCCTGCCAGTACAATCATGTTCTGGCGGAACGGGAGCCGAAGCTCGAATACCGGACCGTACTTTTCGGCCAGAATGGCGAACCCTGCCGGCAGCCTGCCCTCTCGCAGCTCTCGATTGAACACGAGATCACGCAGGGACACGGTTGGAATCGGTTTGGTCAGCGATGGATGCCGAAGCGTGGGCGCGACGATGCTCTGGCCCACCGCCGCCGCAATCGCCTGGCCGATCAGGTCCATCTGGCTGACGAACTGAATCCGTTCTTCCACTTCCTCGTCGATCTGAAACATCAGATGGAACACGCGGCAGGCGTTGACCAGGCCGGTGATAATCACGTCACGCGGCCCCGGAATCTCGTCCGAGAAGATGATCCTGGTCAGCCGGGCCTTTACGGACTCGCCCGCCAGGTGTTCTTCTTCCGGCGGTGTTTCGCCCTGCCGCTGGCGCTTGGTGAAGGTATAGAAATCGCCCGGGTGGAGGTCGAGAATCTGTCGCCGAACGAGCCCGTCCAGCGCCTGGGGGATCATCTCCTCGGACTGTGGAGCAAGCCTTTCAACCCAGTAGCGGGCGTCGTGTGGTTCCGTTTCGGTGGCGATCTCCCGCAAGATCGGGTCGAGCAGCGGACGACCCGTATCGGTCGCATCCAACAGCGACAGCGACTCCAGATCGGTGTCGATACGGCCGAGCAGCGACAGTTCACCCAGCGCTGCGCCGGTCATGGCGCAGTTCAGGTTCCAGCCGGGCACCTGACGAAAATAACCGCTCTCCTCGTCCAGCAGCGCCAGCAGCAGCTCCTCAGGCAGACTCACCGTGGACGCCCCCGGGCCCGTTCCAACTGCTGTTTCTCGTGTCATCAGTTAACCAGTTATCCTCTCCCTCGCAGGATTTCGAGCGTTCTGAACACGATTTTTGACATTTCGCGCGTGCCCTTGCAAGGGCACGGGTATTTGGGTGGTGTCTCAGTTTGAAATTGCGGCTTGTTCCCAATTAAGCGGATTTATTAAACTCCATCAACAAGAGTAAAGGTGAAGGACTCGAACTCGCTTTGGAAGTGGGTAACTTGTTCATATTACGATATGATACAGCATTTCAGGTGCCTTGTCAAGCCTTCGCGGAACTTCCGAAGGCGGCTGGACTACCGGCGCGGGACCCCTCCGGGGAGTTGGTCCGGCAGACGGTACCGGAAGCCCTGGCGGCGTAGGGGAACGACGGATCGCTCCTCAGTCGACAGATGCAGGCAGGTTTGTGCCCCCTCCCCCAGGATCCGATCTCCGGCGACCCGCTACCGGGGGATGCCGCATCGATCAAGTTACATGCTTTTCCGGGTAGAACTGCCTGCAGTAGCGGCGGTAGGCGCCGATAGGGCCGTCGGCGCGGCACAGCCTGGGAGGCGACCGGTGCCGCTTCTTTTCCCAGATCACCACGTCCTGCAGCACATCCCGTTTCTGCTGCCCAAGCAGTATGTGATTCATCAGCCGTTGGCGCAGCTTCATCGGCACGAAGCCGAGACCCGTGATGAACCGCCCGGGCTTGCGGAATTCCATCAGTTGGCCGGCCAGAACGAGATCGATGACGGTGCCGTCAACAGGCGTGGGAAGCACCCAGAGTCTCGCGTGCATATCGATGGTTTTCTCGTGGATTTCAACGTAGGAGTAGCCGAGTCCATGGATGTGGGTGACGGCGGAGATTTCATACACGAGATCGATCAGACCCAGCAAACTGCGGGTGCGTCTGAAGTCGAAGCAACTCTTCAGATAGGCGCCGTCCACTGTTAGCGCGCCGACCGGATTGACCTTGTCGTAGCCGTGCACGTAGCGCAGGTGTCCCAGGTCCACGGCGTTCTCCGCCGTTTCCTGGGGATGGCTGCGGAAGCGGAGACGCCGGAAACCCAATTGACTCCACTCGGGACCGGTGGTCGGCTCGCCGGGAAGTTCCCAGTGTGACGGCCTGCCGCCGTTCCCGAACCAGGCGAAGACAAGGCCGAGGATCTCCCTGGTTTCGTATACCTTCAGCTTCGCCGCTCTGGGCGCCGGGGCGTTCGGTGTCGCGACGCACTGGCCGGTCGCATCGTATTCAAACCCGTGAAACGGACAGACCAGACGTCCGTTGCAGACCTTCCCGCCAACGTCCGGTCCCAGGGACGAGCCGAGGTGCGGACATATCGAGTCGGCCACGCAGACACGGCCCTCCTCATCGCACCAGGCGACGATTTCCTCTCCCATCCAGGTCTTTTCGATCAATTTCTCCCGCAGAAGGGACTGCCGCGTGTCTACCAGATACCAACCCTCGGGGAACGGGGGCAGATGATCAGTTTCGGCAGCGCCGCGTTCTCTGGCGGAACTGACCTGTGGCTCTGACGATCCTGTCGAAGCCATGCGAGTCTCATCCTCCTGATGTCCGCTGTACTTCTACCAGGCAGTCAGCGCGTCCCGGAACAGCGCTTCCAGGTCCTCTCTGCCGGCGGGTTTCGGTGACAGTTTGGTCACACGGTGCTGGGGCAGCGTGCCCTCCACCAGCGCGGGCACGTCCGCTTCCGCAAACCCGATCGCCGAAAGTCCGTTGGGCATTTCCAGCCGCTTCATCAACGCCACGATGCGGTCCGCGAGAACGCCTCCCGCCTCCGCCTCAGGGTCTTTCACGCCGGAAATGTCCGCGCCCAGCAACTGCGCGGCCCTGAGATGGCGTTCCGGGCAGGCAGGTCCGGTAAACCGGAAGGAAGCCGGCGCGTTCATGAAGACCGACATCCCATGGGGTACGATGGGATGGTCGCTAACCATCCCTTCGGGCCGGTAATCCCGCACCATCCCCGAGACGGGATAGGACATCCCGTGGGGCAGATGAACGCCCGCGTTGCCGAACCCCATCCCCGCCATGCTCGACGCGAGGATCATGTTCGACCGGGCCTCGTCGTCGTCCGGGTCCGCAACCGCGCGCACGATGTTTTGCGCGACCAGCTCGATGGCCCTGAGCGCCCACATATCGCTGATCGGATTGGTGCCCTGGTACGCCGGCCGGAGAATCGGGCGTTCGGGCAGCGGGCGTTGATCGTACGGAATCGCGGTATAGGACTCGAGGGCGTGGCAGAGCACATCCAGCCCCGTCGAGGCCGCCACAACCGGCGGCATGGTGCGCGTATTCTCGGGGTCCACAATGCCCAGCGACGGTTTCAGGCGGCGGTGGGCGATACCGGTCTTGACGTGTTTTGCGGAGATATCGAATATCGTGACGCCCGTGGTCTCGCTGCCGGTTCCGGCGGTCGTTGGAATCGCGATCAGCGGCTTGAGCGCGCCGGGAACCGGTTTGCCGCTCCCGATCGGCGCGTTCACGTACGCGTAGAAATCATCCGGATAGGTGGAATAGAGATTCGCGGCCTTTGCCGTATCGATCGAGGAGCCCCCGCCCACGGCGACAAAGGCGTCGAAATCTCCATCATGTGCGAAGTCAATCGCCTCCTGAAACGAAACGTCCGTGGGCTCGACCCGGACGCGGTCGTAGAGCGCGTAATCGACCCCCTCGCTCCTGAGGGATTCGACCGCCGTCCGCACCGGCGGCAGGTCCACGAGATTGGGGTCCGTCAGCAGCATCACCCGCCTGGCGCCCAGTTCGGAAAGGTCCATCCCCACTTCTCTCGTCGCGCCCGGTCCGAACCGCAAATTCGAAGTCCCCATCTCAAACGCGTAGTCGGTCTGCATTGGTTCACCTGTTGATAGAAACGGCAGTCGTCTTTCGAAAACAACGCGTCGGGTTGCCTCCCGCGCAACACCCACGGGCATGTAATTTTAAGAAAATGCACGAATGGAGGCAAGGATTACGGGGAAAGTAGGGGAGACAAGAAAAGCCCGCCAGTTTGTCTTACTGGCAGGCCGTTGACGACGTTATGGATGCAATGGAATTTTACTCTTTGAGTTTTGCTTCGTTTGCGGCGATACGTTCCCCGAAGGAGTCCAGGCGTGCATCTATTCTTTCCAATTTCCGGTCAACCGTATCGAATTTCGTTTCCATCTTGTCTTCCAATCTGTCTATTCTTTTATTGATTCCGGAGGAAAAGTTCCACATCAGACCCCAGATGGCCAATAGCAAAAGTACCAGTCGCATATTGTCTTCGTTGAAGATTTTCCCATTCAAGGCGTACCTCCGATCTGTATGAAAAAAGTACGCCAAAGAGGTAGACCTTGTCAAGCGAAAAGGTTAAAATACAGATGCTTTTGTGCCAGGGCATCTGCCTGCGCCAGGTTATGGTTGGCAGGCAGGTCCCACCCGCCGGGCGATATCCTCGTATTTGTAGGGGCAACCCTTGTGGTTGCCCGCCTTGTCGCTGTTTCCGATTTCCTTTGTGCCTTCGTGTCTTTGTGTGAGCCCGGTTTGTGGGTTGCAAATGGGCGACCGGCCGGTCGCCCCTACACAATCATGCGTTCGTGAATTGATATCGCCGACCCGCGTGGCAACCTTGTATTTGTAGGGGCAACCCTTGTGGTTGCCCTCCCTGTCGCTGGTTTGCTCGCCAGAAATCCCTTGTTCCATCTCCCGAAATCGAATATACTCCCGTTCGCCCTTAGAAGCTGTCTTAATCGATTCCAACCCGCCGCGATACGCCCAATTCGCTGGGCCTGAACGAGTCGCCCTCGTACCGCGCGATCGCGGCGTTCCCTTTTGTACTGCAGATGCAAAGCCAGCCCATCATCACAGTCGAAAACGCATCGAAAACCTTCACCGGAGACCGCGGGGAGGTCCATGCGCTGGACGGCTTCAATCTCTCGGTGGCGGAAGGCGAACTGGTGTCGATCGTGGGCCCGAGCGGCTGCGGCAAGAGCACCCTGCTCTGGGCCATGGCGGCGCTCTGGCCGCTCACCGAGGGCAGAATAACGGTAAACGGAAAAGAGGTCCTGGAGCCGCGAAGGGAGATCGGCATGGTCTTCCAGACCTCCAACATGCTGCCATGGCGGAACCTGCTGCAGAACATCCGGTTTCCATTTGAGATCATGCGGGAAGACCCGGAACGCTACCGGGACCGTATCGACGAACTGATCGAGATTACGGCCCTGAAGGGTTTTGAGCGTCACTATCCGGGCGAACTCTCGGGCGGTATGCAGCAACGGGCTTCCATCGTCCGGGCGCTGGCGTACGACCCGCAGGTCCTGCTGATGGACGAACCCTTCGGCGCCCTGGACGCCTTCACGCGGGACGAAATGAACCTGATGCTCCTGAACATCTGGGAACAGTCCCGCAAGACCATCGTCTTTGTCACCCACCAGATCCCCGAAGCCGTGTACCTCTCCGACCGGGTCTACGTGATGACGCCCCGACCGGGCAGGAACTCAAGAATCTACGATATCGATTTGCCCCGCCCGCGGCCGCTGTCCGTGACCGCCGAACCCCATTTCTTCGAAATTGTCGCCGAAATCAAACAGACGATTTTCCAGGACGTACGGAACGAAGCTGAGTCGAGTTAAATGTTACCACCGGGGTGCACCTCCGAAGAGGTCGTCAAAATGCGGGGAGTCACGGTAGCGGGAAGAGATTACATGCCTTGAAGGGTTTCTTTACGTGCTGGAGGCAACGAAGACTTCAAACATCTGGAATCCACAGCCTGGCCTTCGGTGAGATACTGATGCGATTAACGTGCGAAGAGAAGGCGATGCTGGCCGGAGAGATGGGGACGGCAGCGGGCGAAGCGCTTGCCCGGCAGATGGAGGTGGGGAGGTTCTTTCGCGCCGAGGACTTCGTGCCCGTACGGACGGTGCACGTGATGGCGGACATCGAAGCGCTGGCGGAGCCGGGCCTCCGCTTTCTGGAAGAAACCGCTGCGGCGGGCGCACGTTTCCGTGTCCCGGTAACGACCAACCCGAGGAGCGTGGACTTCGCCCTGTGGCGGGACGTAGGACAGGACGAGGATACCGTAAACAGGGAACGCCGTATCGTGGATGCGCTCACGGCGATGGGCGCATTGCCGTGCAACACCTGCATCAATTATCAGACGGTGGACCCGCCGCGATTCGGCGAACACCTGGGCTGGGGCGATACCGGCACGGTGATTTTCGCGAACTCCGTTGCCGGCGCCAGATCGAACTTCGAGGCCGGACCGGCGGCCGTGTGGGCGGGCCTTACGGGCAGGGTGCCGCGCTACGGATTCCACCTTCCCGAAACGCGGCGGGGATCGGTGCGCGTGATGGTCGAGGACCAGCCGCGGTCAAACAGCGATTGGGGCGCGCTTGGCTGCGCGGTGGGGCGGCGGGCGGACGACTACTGGCGGGTGCCGGTATTTGAGGGGATTGACGTAAAGCCGTCGATCGACGACCTGAAGCACCTGGGCGCGGCGCTGGCCAGTTACGGATCGCTGGCGATGTTCCACATGGTGGGGGTGACGCCCGAGGCCCGAACGACCGAAGAGGCGTACGGGGGTCGAATACCGGACGAGACGATCGTGATTTCGCCGGGGACGCTGCGGGCGGCGTACGAATCCTTCCAGCCGGAGAAGGAAGCGGTCGACCTCGTGGTCTGCGGCACGCCACAGCTTTCTCTTTTCGAACTTCAGTCGATCGCGGAATTGCTGCGGGGTCGGCGCGTCCATTCCGGCTCGAAGCTGTATCTCACCACCAATTATCAGATCAAAGCGCTGGCGGACCGGATGGGATACACGGAAATCGTCGAAAGTGCGGGAGGGAGAATCCTCACGGGTGTTTGTTTCTATATCATGAACGCCCGCGTCCTGCAACAGCGGTTTCAGTACCGCACGCTCGTGACGAATTCGGCAAAACTGGCGAATATCATTTCCGGATATGGATACAACCCGGTATTCCGGCCTGTGGAGACGTGTATCGATGCGGCGGTGACGGGAAGAGTTGGATAAAGGGGCGGCGACGGGACCTTGTCTTCCGAGGCTTCGCCGGTGGATAGAAAGAACACAATAATGACTGAGACCACTGTTCTTCACGGGCATCCGGGTGTCGGACCCCACGCGGAAGGGGTCGCGCTGGTATGCGACGAAGGCTTCAGCGCCCGGTACGACTATGACCGGTACCGGGGCGTGATCAGCCGGGAGACCCATCCGCTCTACGGGCAGTCGATCTCCGCGAAAATCGTCGTGTTCCGCACGTCCAAGGGCGGCGTGGCCACGTCGTGGATGATGCTGGATATGGTTGAGAGGGGAACCTGCCCGGCGGGTTTCATCTTCGGACGCACGAATCCGGTGATGGTACAGGGCGCCGTTCTGGCGAACGTGGCGCTGATGCACGAACTCGAACCCGACCCGCTGGCGACCATCCGGACCGGCGATACCGTCCGCATGCGGCCGTCGGAGGGTGTGGTGGAGGTGGTAAGGAGGAAAAATTCAGCCCGCCAGTTTAGCAAACCGGCAGGCAGGTTGTTGACGTAGACTAAGGACTCAGGCTCTTACTTTTCTACGCTTAGTCTTGTTTCGTTCGCGGCAATTCGCTCTCCGAAGGAATCCAGGCGTTCGTCGATTCTCTCCAGTTTTCGATCAACCGAATCCAATCTTCGATCCACACGGTCTATCTGTCTGCTGATTTCAGAGGACAGGTGCCACCAGGAACCCAGGATGGTTAACAGCAAGATTGCCATGCGAATGTTGTCGTTGTTGAGAAATTTCCCGTTCATCACACGCTCCGGGCAGTTCAGGTTGTTCTATACACAACTCTTGCAAAAGAACGTCAAGTGGACGCGAATTGTCAAGCAGGAATAGTGGGATTTTGGAGCGTTTTAATCAACAACTGTGGATGAGCAAGAAAGAAGCGCGTATGGCCGGTTCCTTTGAGTCAGGAGATAATTTATCCGAGATTGAAAGCACAGGTTCCATGACCATAATCGAGGCACGATAAATGATGGAACAGGAAACTCAGCTGGGACAGGTAATCATACTAAACGGCGCTCCGCGATCCGGGAAGTCGAGCATTGCCACCGCGATCCAGGAGGCGTCGGACGAACCGTGGATGAACCTCGGCGCAGATCGTTACATACGCATTACACCCGAACAGTATCGTCCGGGCGTCGGGCTTCGGCCAGCCGGCATCGAGAGAATGGAAGAAGAACCGTTTGCGCAAAGAGAGAAGATCGAACTCCTGGTGCCAACAATGTATGCAGCGATGTATGAGTCGATTGCGGCACACAGTCGTCTGGGTATAAACGTCGTTACCGACGCCGGTCACCATGACGACTACAATATTCCTCAAGGAATCCTGTACGATTGTGCGCGGCGAATGGAAGGCCTGCCCGTTTGGTTCGTTGGCGTACGTTGTCCTGTTGAAATCGTATGGGAACGACGGCGTAACACATGGCTCAAGGATCAGCGAATCGCGGATGACACGCCGCCGCCCTACAGCGTGCATCGATGGGACCGCGAAGTGCACAAACCAGGAATCTATGACCTCGAAGTCGATACCGCGAGGATGCGTCCGGAGGAATGCAGCCGGGCAATTTTAATACATTTGAAGCACGGCCCTCAACCCGCCGCTTTCAAAAGGCTCGCCGCAATGACGGCGCGGGACCGGAAATAGCAGCGAAGCCAAATTCGATTCGCGTATACACATCGTCCCACCACCTGGTGAGAGGGGAGGAGAAAGAACAAAAAGGCGGGAAGACGGGAGAGGGGAGACGGAAGAAGGAATCTTTGCCAATTCGTTTCTCCTCAATGCCTCCGGCATGAATTGAAACCAAACGAGGCGGGTCATCTCTAACCTCTTACGTCTACCGTCTTCCCGAATTTCGTCTACCCTCTACCCGCATTCAGGCTCTTGTGGCCGATTTGACTGTTGTCATTTTTCAAATTGAGGTTAATTCAGGTCCAACACAACCGCGTATTTTTCTAACGTTCCGTTGGAATTCTCCGCAACTTCGTTATGGCGAGGCGGTCTCCAAATATATATGGATTCATGCGCGGCGGTGATGGCGCCCATCCGCACACGGCCGTGACCGCCGCTAAACTGTAGGCGTAGACTCCATACTTCATCCAAATCGAACACGTCGTACGGCCCGGACGGATTTACCATATAGACGACCCATTCCCTAACTGGAGATTCCGGGTGGTCGTATGAGACGAACAGATAACGATCCTCAACCAGTGTCATAGATCCTACAAGGGTGATTCTCACTTCTTGCAAATCCTCGAAAGTTCCGCGCCCGATATCGTGGTAGCGATCGGGCAACGCAACGAATCCTTTCGGGCGTCTGCCGAATTTCGCCGTAACCTCACCTGTTGCCGCATCGATCTGTTTGATCATGTAGTCATTTTGGCCCAGATAATAGAACACCTGCAATGAAGCATTGTAGCACAACCTCGCGAATTTCCTCATCCGAATCGACACGAAACTCTGATTCGGATTGGAAAGCGGTGTACGGCCTAAAACTCCCCACGTCGCAGGGTCCCGGCGCTGTAATTCCATAGTAAGGCTTGTTGGGTTTACGCGTAGTGAAAATATCTCTCCCTTGCGACCGGAATAAATCTTCGATATGCCGATGGATTCGGTCCGATCCAAAAACCGGCCCTTGCGATCATACCGATGGATCTGACCTTGAACCCCATCAAGGAGATAGACCCTGCCCTCAGGATCTATCGACATGCTTTCAGCCGACCAATGCTCGCCGGGACCTCTACCTGGACGCCCGAATGAGCGAATGTACTGATTGTCCCGGTAGTTGATTTCGTGCGCCTGATCGCTTTCAAAGTCGGTAACCATCAAAGTGCCCTCAGGTGAAATACCCATCCAATCAACACGCCCGATCACAGGCGTGTCCTGATCAAACCCAAACTCGAAGGTTTCCCGCAATTCAAGCGCCACTTTCCCAGCATATCGCAGTTGCTTCTCGGGAATGTGCTCGTCATCCGATACCCCTTCCAAGACCCGATCCCCTCCGCACCCGGCAATAGTACCCACTATGAGCGCGCCAGCGATCCAAAAGACGCGAACAGGAAATATCGAGCTTAAATAAGTGTACATGCGAACCATACTCATTGGTGTTCTCCCCTCATCGAGTGTTCCTTGCCGCCGTCCTCGACGGACCCTTCGGTTGCAACCCACGGCCTTCAAACGGCTTGCCGCATTGTCGGCGCGCGACCGAAAACAGCGGCGATGCCGATTCCGATTCGCGTGGACACATCGGCCCGCGGCTCGCATGCTGACAGCCAGGAGGATGAATGAAATGAAACGGGCCACGCGAATTCCCTGAGTGTCCCGGCGACCTTACTCAATTCAGGTCCAACGTAACCGCGTATTCTTCTATCGTACCGATGGATTTGTCCGCAACTTCGCCAGGAGGCTGTCTCCAGATATACATGAATTCTCGCGCGGCCGTGATGGCTTCAGCCCGACCCGCACGGGCGCGATCGCTGAATGGATAAAGGAGTACACTCGTAACGTCATCCGGATCGTACACATCAAACGACCCGGACGGATTTATCCTATAGACCACCCATTCGATCACTGGAGGTCTCGGGTGGTAGTATGAGACGAACAGATATCGGTCCTGAACCAATGTCATAGATCCTACTTTGGTGATTTCCAATTGTTTCAAATCGTCGAAGGTTCCACGGCCAATATCGTGGTAGCGATCGGGCAACGCAACGAATCCTTCCGGGCGCCTGCCGAATTTCGCCGTAACCTCACCTGTTGCCGCATCGATCTCTTTGACCATGTAGTCATTCGGGCCCAGATAATAAAACACCTGTAATGAAGCATTATAGCACAACCTCGCGAATTTGCTCACCCGAAACGACACAAAGCTCCGATTCAGATCGGAAAGCGGTGTACTGCTCAATACTTCCAACGTCGCCGGATCCCGGCGCTGTAATTCCATAATGAGGCTTGTTGTGTTTACGCGTAGGGAGAATATCTCTCCCATGCGATCTGCGTGAATCTTCGATATGCCGATAGATTGGGTCCGATCCAGGTATCGGCCCATACGATCATACCGGAGGATCTGCCCTCCACGCCTATCAAGGAGATAGACCCTGCCCTCAGGATCTATCGACATACTGTACGCCGACGCATGCTCACCGGGACCGAAACCTGTTTGCCCGAATGAACGAATGTACTGGTTGTCCCTGAATTTGATTTCGTGCGCCTGATCGCTTTCACGGTCGGTAACCAACAGGGTGCCCTCGGGTGAAATACCCATCCACTCAACACGCCCAATCTCAGGCATGTTCTTATCAAACCCAAGCTCGAAGGTTTCTTGCAATTCAAGCGCCACTTTCCCGGCATATCGCAGCGGCCTTTCGGGAATGCGCTCTTCATCCAGAACCCCTTCCAAAACGCGATCCCCTCCGCACCCGGCAATTGTACCCACCATCATCGCGCCTGCGATCAGCAAGACCCGGACAGGAAATTTTGAGCTCGAATCAGTGTACGTGCGAACCCTGTTCATTGGTGTCCACCCCTCATCGAGTGTTCCTTGCCGCCGTCCTCGACGGACCCTTCGGTTCCAACCCACGGCCTTCAAACGGCTTGCCGCATTGTCGGCGCGCGACCGAAAACAGCGGCGATCGCGAGTACAACTCGTTGTTGACAAATCGGCTCCGTATCGCTCACTGACGGTCCGGCGGATGATTGAAATCAACTCGAAAACCCTGATTGGCCCGGCGACCTTTCTCAGTTCCGGTGCAACATAACCGCGTATTTCTCTATCGTACCGATGGATCTGTCAGCAACTCGCCTACGAGGTGGTCTCCAAATATATAGGAATTCTTGCGCGGCCGTGATGGCTCCCATATCCACACCGTCGTGGCTGAACGGCTGAAAGAGTCCACTCGTAACGTCATCCAGATCAAACACATCAAGCGACCCGGACGGATTTATCATATACATGACCCATTCCCACCTTCGAGATCCTGGATGGTCGTATGAAACCAATAGATATTGATCCCTGATCAATGTCATTGATCCTACAAGGGAAAAATCCAGTTGTTCCAAATCGTCTAGGGTTCCACGCCCGATATCGTGGTAGCGATCGGGCAACGCAACGAATCCATTCGGGCGCCGGCCGAATTTCGCCGTAATCTCACCTGTTCCCGCGTCGATCTCTTTGATCATGTAGTCATTCGGGCCAAGATGATAAAACACCTGCAGCGAAGCGTTATAGCACAACTGCGCCGCACTTCTATACCGAAACGACACAAAACTCTGCTTTCGAATGGAAAGCGGTGTACTGCTTAAGACTTCCCACGTCGCCTGGTCCTGGCGCTGCAATTCCATGATAAGACTTGAGTTTACACGAAGAGTAAATATCTCTCCTGTGCGACCGGCATGGATCTTCGATGCACCGGTAGATTTGGCCCGATCCAGAAATTGGCCCATGCGATCAAACCGGAGGACCTGCCCTTGAGCCGGATCCAGGAGATAGACCCTGCCCTCAGGATCTATCGTCATATTTTCAGCCGACAAATGCTCCCCGGGACCTCTGCCTGTACGCCCGAATGAGCGAATGTACCTGTTGTCCCGGTAGTTGATTTCGTGCGCCCGATGGCTTTCAAAGTCTGTAACCAACAAGGTGCCCTCAGGTGAAATACCCATCCAACGAACAAGCCCGATCCCGGGCATGTCCTGATCAAACCCAAGCTCGAGGGTTTCTTGCAATTCAAGCGCCACTTTCCCAGCATATCGCAGTTGCTTCTCGGGAATGCGCTCGTCATCCGATACCCCTTCCAAGACCCGATCCCCTCCGCACCCGGCAATAGTACCCACGATGAGCGCGCCAGCGATCCAAAAGACGCGAACAGGAAATATCGAGCACAAATAAGTGTACACACGAACCATACTCATTGGTGTTCTCCCTTCATTGAGTGTTCCTTGCCGCCGTCCTCGACGGACCCTTCGGTTGCAACCCACAGCCTTCAAACGGCTTGCCGCATTGTCGGCGCGCGACCGAAAACAGCGGCGATGGCAATTTCGATTCGCATAGACACATCGACCCGCAGATCGCGTGCTGACAGCCTGGATGACAAATGAAATGAACTCTTCGCGAAATCCCTGAGTGCCCCGGCGACCCTTCTTAGTTCAGGCCCGACACAACCGCATATTCTTCTATCGTACCGATGGATTTGTCCGCAACCTCGCTGCGAGGCGGCCTCCAGATATATATGGATTCCTTCGCGGCGGTGATGGCTCCCATCCCCGGCACACCGCCATGGCCGCTGAATTGGCGAAGGCGTCCAATCGTAACGTCATCCAGATCGAACACTTCGAACGTCCCGGACGGGTTTATCATATAGACGACCCATTCCCTCGTTAAAGTTTCCGGGTGGTCGTGTGAGACGAATAGATATCGATCCTCAACCAGTGTCATAGATCCTACAGTGGTAATATCCAAAGGTGTCAATTCATCAAAAGTTCCGCGCCCGATATGGTGGTAGAGATCGGGCACGGCAACGAACCCGTTGGGTCGCCGGCCGAATTTCGCCGTAATCTCACCTGTTACCGCATCGATCTCTTTGACCATGTAGTCATTCGGGCCCAGATAATAAAACACCTGCAATGACGCGTTATAGCACAACTTTGCGAGATACCTCATCCGAAACGACACATAACTCTGTTTTGGATCGGAAAGCGGTGTACGGCTCAAAACGCCCCACGTCGACGGGTCCCGGCGCTGTAATTCCATGAT
Organism: Candidatus Latescibacterota bacterium; assembly: GCA_965116875.1. Classification (GTDB taxonomy): domain Bacteria; phylum Latescibacterota; class UBA2968; order UBA2968; genus JAAXHE01. Next base: position 2,969,708 of record OZ220733.1, on the reverse strand, counting down.
AAGGCTTGAGTTTACGCGTAGAAAAAATACCCCATCATTGCGACCCGCGTGAATCTTCGATACCCCGACAGATTGGGTCCGATCCAGGAATCGGCCCTTGCGATCAAATCGCAGGATCTGCCCTTGAACTCCATCCAGGAGATAGACCCTGCCCTCAGGATCTATCGTCATATTGTCAGCCGACAAATGCTCCCCTAGACCTCTGCCTGTACGCCCGAATGAGCGAATGTACTCTAAGTCCCGGTAGTTGATTTCGTGCGCCTGATGGTTTTCACGGTCGGTAACCAACAAGGTGCCCTCAGGTGAAATACCTATCCACTCAACATCCCGAATCTCTGGCATGTCCTCATCAAACACAAGCTCGACGCTTTCTCGCATTTCAAGCGCTACTTTCCCTGCATTTCGTATTGTCCTTTCGGGAATGTGCTGTTCATCCGGAATCTCATCCACAACGCCGGTCCATCCGCACCCGGCAATGGTACCCACCATAAGCGCGGCAGCGATCAGAAAGATGGGCACAGGAGATGTTGGGCTCGATTCAATATAGGCGCGAACCCTGCTCAATTGTGTTCTCCATTCCGGTTTCTAATGCTTCTTGAATATCACGTTCAGATTCCGGATCGAGCGCGCGGGACTGAAGTCTTATCTGAGAAACCCTACCGGCTCACTCAATAGTCCGCAGAAACATCAGTTGGACTAATTTCAATATAAACAAGGTTTATTGACAGTGCAAATACAGGTGACGACGGTCGTAAACAGGAAACGCTCCCGAGTCCCTACTCTCAGGAGCGTAAATGTCAACGAAATATCAGAAACGGAATCCGCTATTCGCTGCGCCTTATCCATTCACGAATCCCAGCCCAACGACCCTCCGTCATTCAGTCTTGGATAATCCAATCACCCACGTCAACTGATCTTTGATGGATGCCTTGAAATCGCTGCTCAGGCCGGTTTTTTCGTAACGGATGTGCCCGTCTCGATCCACAATACACGTATACGGTATTTTATCGAAACCGAATTCACGCCTCACTTCATCATTGCCCATCAGATAAGTCATGCTGGGCGCCAACCGCGCCTTTGTGCTCAACACCAGATCCTTCCGATACTCCTCCTCGTCATGCGTATCCAGATTGACGGCCAGAAACGCTACCGACTCCGGTTTAAATATACGCGTCAGCGCTTCGAGTTGAGGCAATTCCTCAAGACATGGACCGCACCAACTGGCCCAGAAATTAATCAACACGACCTTCCCTTTTAACGCTTCCAAACTCGTTGATTCATCAGTCAAGGTCTTCAATTCCAAACTCACTGTCTCATCATTCAAGGTCTTCAATGTGAACATCGGCGCCGGTCGCCTCACGCGTTTTTCAACCATCCGGGCTTTGCGCATTTCTTCAATCTCGGCCTTCAGGTCCGCGTAAACATTGATAATCCCCTCCGCAGAACCGAACTTCCCGACATACGCTCTGCTCCAGAGTTCGTAGACGGGTTCGCGGTTCACCGATCTCTTCAGAAGGTCACATGCCTGTTCATACGCAGGATTCCATCGGCGCTGTTTGATGTAGAGCCTCAGCAGATCCAGCCGAATCCCGTCTACGGTTGTCTGGCGGGTTGCCTGATCCGGGAAGGCCGTCACAGGCAGCGCCTCCGCCTGCTGCAAGCTGTGCTGGATTACCTTCAATGCCTCCTCTGGCTGATTCGCCATCTGAAAAGCCTGGCTCAACATTCCTTGTCTTTGGAGAATACCTCGCTGGTAACCGTCACCTGAATTGGTATGTAAGCTCTCCGCGATTGCCAGTGACTTTTGCGCGAAAATAAGGGTTTGACTCGGGAAAATCTCCTTGTCAATAAAAGTCGTAACTATCTTTCTGTATAGACCGTTTCGATTCGGCTGTAACGCAATGGCTTCCTCAGCCAGGCGAAGGAGGAACACAGGATCATCGACAACCATGCTGTAGTGAACAAACAGCCACTGCAGCGCATCTACCTTCAAATTCGTCTGCGGATATTCTGTGCGGAATGCTTCGAGTGCGAGTATCCCATCCCAGTGCTCTTCTGTTTCTTCTGCGCGTGCAAGCTTCATTGTCGCCTTTGAAAAGCGCCGTTGTTCCTCCCTGGAATAAGTCGGTGCGCCTGCATAAGCGTCCGAGCTCAGAAATATCGCAATCAGAACCAGAACAGCGATTTCCATAAGACGACTTCGATACTTCATTTCTAACATTGATGTCAACATTCGGGCCTCCTATTAACGTCTGTCCGCCCAAAAAAGACTAAATGTCTTCTGCGCGGCATGCGTTCTAGACCGGTTTAACTTGAGATCGACAATATAAACGCCGTCCGACAGGCGACGTTTTTCGAGTAGTAACGTATGACTTCCCACCCTCTGGATGTCGTCTACAAGCAATGCAGCCAGCATTCCAGACATATTGTAGACTTTGAGCCCAACGTGCACGGAATCCTTAAATGCGGAGTCAGGAATTGTGTAGGCAATCGTTAACACGGAATCCGCCGGCGAATCGGACAGTGTCAGCGTTGGCTTGGCAGGACTGTCTGTTGAAGCTTTCCGTTGCTGCGTGAATCTTGTGGTGTCGGCACTTTCGGTCTGCCCATCTGCTCTTCCTTTCGTAGCGTTTTGCTGAAGGGCAACTTCCGCCTGTTTGGGCCGGTTGACGGGGTTGGACGGGTCGTCCCTTTCTATTTCGATTGTCATCTGCTCGGCGGTCGCCTCCGGCTTCGGTGACGAAACTGAGCCGTTCTCCCATTGGACAATGGCGACGAATCCGGAATAGTATATCCCCGTTCCAACAACTGCTGCAGTCAGAATACCTCCGGTTCGCCAGTACGGACTTCGGGAAAAGAACCGCTTTGCACTTGCCCAGATCGAATCCGGAGTCAACAGGAGCAGCGGCGGCAGTGCGGCCATTACCTTTTTCGTCAGTTCAGACGTCGGTTGGCGCTCCTTCAATGTCTCCTCGACGATCGGCATCAGATCTTCGCGAAGCTGGTCGCGGCCCACCTGAAGCCTGCCAAGCACGGTGCTTTCGGGTACTTCCAGCATCTCGGCGATTTCCCTGTACTTCAACCCCTCCATGTAGTGAAGGAGCACGACCTCTCGATACTTTTCCGGAAGTCGTTCGACCGCACGAAACACGTAGTCTCGTGTTTCTTCCGCTTCAAACTCTCTGTCCGGCGGCGCGGGCAGTTCAACGAGTGTATCCGGCAGAACCTTGTCATAAACCGCCGCGTCCTGTGAACTGTCCATATCCTCAATCGGTACGTTCTGCTTGCGTTTCCGATTCCATTCCCGGGAAAGATTCATAGCGATACCCCGAACCCACGCGCGAAATCTGGCAGGGTCTCTCAAGGATTTCAATTGCCGATATGCCTCTACGAAAGTCGCCTGGACGATGTCCTCCGCAGAGTCGAAATTTCCCGTCCTTCCCACGACCTGAGCGTACACCATCCCCTTGTAACGTTCAACAAGCGGTTCGAAAGCGTCTTTGTCGCCCGACAAGACTCGCCTGACAAATATGCTGTCTGCCACGTCCATACAACCTCCACATTACAGGGATCTGTTTGGGCACCTTGCCAAAGGTTCGTGAATCGATCCCTGCTCCTATCATAATAGTGACCCCCGATCCCGAATCCTAAAAAAAATCTGCTGAAGTCCGTGTCATATCGACATATCGGATGCCTGTCGGACGCAATAGCATTCTACATTAACGCAGGTCAATTGTGGACTGAAACTCATATTGACGGAAAACGGAGCATCGCCAAACGCCGATACGGACTACGTGAAAATCCGGCTGCGTAATCTGGAAGAGTCAGTGATCGAAGGACGGGGAAAGCCGGCATGTCCGCTAACAGCAGGATTGTCGGTCTGTCTGCGCCGGTCGCGTTTACAACGCCGAACGTGGATACCGGCGCTGTTTTTGCGCTTGACATCCAGCGAACGATGCTTGCATAATGACTGCGGTCAACCTGGATTCGTCGTGTTTCGGTCACGTTAATTCGTATATGCTCACGTTGATAAAGGCGATTCAACTGCGGATACCCAGGATACACCAGGTCGCTGGACGTGAACGGGATCTCTCCCTCCGGCGCCCCAGAAGCAGGAAGACGTGAGACGGAAGAGGGTAGAGATTACCTGCCTCGTGAGGATTCTTCTCGTGCCGAAGGCAAGAAGAAAGAACATACAGGGCATGGACTTCTTCTCCCGTCTCACCTCTAACGTCTCCCCGCTTTCAGGCTTTTTGTGGCCAATTTGACCTTTGTCCTTGTTTGAAATGAGGTCAAATGCACGAATCCTTGTTGGAAACCGGTGTCAGGACTTAGCCACTTCAACATTGGAGTCAGGTGAGCGAATCCAATCGAAAGGTCGATTCGAGGACGATCGGGGACATCCGCGTAACCGCGCTGGACGCGGGGCGACTCCGTCTCGACGGGGGGACGATGTTCGGCGTGGTCCCCCGGTCGATCTGGGAAAAGAAGATCCCGCCGGACGGGCGGAACCGGATCCAACTCGGCCTGACCTGCCTGCTGGTGGAGACAGCGGCGGAGACCGTTCTGGTTGAAACCGGCGTCGGCGCCGAGAAGCTGTCCGGGAAGTACCGGGACATCTATGGCGTGGACCCCTCCCGGGGAGTAATCGAAGCGCTGGCTGATGCGGGCGTTGCGCCGGAGGCGGTGGACCGGGTGGTACTCACCCACCTTCACATGGACCACGCGGGCGGGACAACGGTTCGGACCCACAACGGTTATGAGCCCGCGTTTCCGAACGCCCGGTACATCGTGCAACGACAGGAATGGGAAGACGCCGTTGGCGCGGACCGGCAGACCGTTCACGGGTACAACGCCGCGTCCGACCTGTTGCCGCTGGAACGCGCGGGCGTACTGGAGCTTGTGGAGGGCGACGTGGAGGTCTGCCATGGCGTGCGCGTTTTTCTTACGCCCGGGCACACGAAGGCGCATCAGTCCGTCCTGGTACATTCGGGTGGCGGGACCGTCTGTTTCATTGGGGACCTGGTCCCCACGCGACATCACGTGCACCCGGTCTACATCATGGCGTTCGACCTGTATCCCAGGAAGACGTTCACGGTGCGGCAGCAGGTGTTGAATCAGGCGGCCGACGAAGGCTGGCTGGTGGCGTGGCCCCACGACCCGGAGCAGGTCTGGGCAACCATCACGATTGACGACAGGGGTGAATACACTCCGGTGGAGGAGCTATGAAATGGCTGTGAAAATGGTATTCTGGCCGGCGTTCAAGCCGGATTGGATGGCACGGGTGAGGGAGCTGGACGTGGAGGCGTGCGAAGCGGATTCCGAGGCGGCGGCGCTGGATCTGATCGGAGATGCCGACGCATACTACGGCCGCATGACGCCGTCGCTGCTGTCCGCCGGAAAGAAGCTGCGGTGGGTTCAGGCAACGAGCGCCGGGCTGGACGGCTATTATTTCCCTGAGTTGCGAGAAAGCAAGGTCACTGTCACCAACCTGCGCGGGATCTACAGCGACGTCATTGCGGAGCACGTGTTTGCGCTGCTGCTTTCCCTGGCCAGGGGCATTCCGGCATATTTCCGGAGTCAACTGGAGGGTCGATGGGAGAAAAAAGCCGTACCGGTAATCCACGTGGCGGGCACAACCCTCGGCGTGCTGGGCCTGGGCGGCATCGGGCTGGCGGTTGCCGAACGGGGCCATGCGTTCGGCATGCGCGTGCTGGCGCTGGATCCGGCGCCGAAAGCGCGCCCCGACCACGTCGAGCGGATTTACGGCGTGAACGAACTGCACGAGATGCTGGGTGAGGTGGATTTCTTCGTCATCTGCGCCCCGCATACCGGCGAGACCGACCGGATGATCGATGCCGCGGCGCTGAAGGCGATGAGACCGAGCGCCATTTTCATCAACATCGGCAGGGGAAAGGTGGTGGACCTTGCCGCGCTGACGCGGGCGCTGCAGAAGGGAGAACTGGCGGGCGCCGGGCTGGACGTCTTCGAGGAAGAGCCGCTACAGGAAGGGCATCCGCTGTGGGCGATGGAGAACGTGATGATCACCCCGCACGTTGCGGCAATCTCGGACCGGATCGAGGATCGACGGATCGGCCTGATTCTGGAAAACATACAGCGGTTCCGGGACGGCGAACCGCTGTTGAACGTGGTGGACAATAAAAAGGGTTACGTGGTAGCGCTGAGTGAATAACCGCACTGAAAAGGAGGCTGGCGATGTTCGGCAGCGAAATGGAACCGTTGGGACAGACCTGGATCGAAATCGAAGGTGTAGCATTCGGCGCACGGGCAGACGAACGAGGCCCCATCGGTGGAGGCGAGGGATATGAAAGCGCGGTATCCGCACCGGCGGACACCGTTTCGACGCTGGACGACCTCCTCGAGGCGCTGGCGCAGGCGAAATCCGGAGACGCGGTCTACATTGACGGCGCGGCGGGAATCGACTGCACCGAACGCGTATATATCGAGTCCATCGTGCTGGAGATCCCCGAAGGCGTCACCCTCGCCAGCGACAGGGGCGTGGGCGGTTCGGACGGCGGGATGATCCTGAGCGACACGTTCGATACAAATCCCCTGATCCATGTGACGGGGCCGAATGTGAGGGTCTCCGGATTGCGCATAAAAGGCCCCAATCCCAAGCGGTGCCTGGAACACCACAACCGGTCGTTCCGCGAAGGCAGGGGGCACGAGTATTATTATAAATTCCCAACATCCAATGGGATCACCACCAGACAGCCGGGGCTGGAAGTGGACAACTGCGAGCTTGCGGGCTGGAGCCACGCGGCGGTCTATCTCAGCGCCGGAGACGGACATCACGTCCACCACAATTTCATCCATCACAACCAATACAACGGCCTGGGATACGGAGTGAGCCACGACGAGGCATTCTCGTTGATCGAATACAACCGGTTCGACTACAACCGGCACTCACTGGCGGGAACGGGCAGATCGGGGAGCGGGTACGAGGCCCGGAACAACGTGGAAATCGGTGAATCGCTGAGCCACTGTTTCGATATGCACGGAGGCAGGGACCGTAAGGACGGGACTGACGTCGCGGGCACCTGGATGAAGGTGCATCACAACACGTTCCGCTGTCCCGAAACCGCCGTCGTCATACGGGGCGTCCCCGAAGAGGGCGTGGATATCCATCACAACTGGCTCTACCAGCAACCGGATGAACTGTCGGTACGGTCGGACGGAAAGACCCGGGTCCGGAACAACGCCTACGGACTCGCGGATCCGGTCCTGGTGGCCAATGCCGACGTGGGTACCTGAACAAGCCCATCCTCGTTGATTGAGTCGGCCGTCGTCACCCTGCACGATGGGCGTACCGCGTGAGACTGAACCGCGCGGTGTGCACGCCGCAGCTTGCGAAGCCCGGTCGTACCCGCCGTCACCCGCTCCCGATTGGCGGTTTCCTTCCCGGAGTTTCCAGATGTCGCCGCTTCTTCGCGTTGCCCTTGCGTTCATGGTTCCGATACTGCTGGTGCTGGGCGGCACGCTGGGCTACGTCTGGATTGAGGGATGGGAATTGTGGGAAAGTCTGTACATGACGGTGATTACGATTACGACCGTCGGCTACGGCGAGGTGCATCCGCTTTCGCCGATGGGTCAACGATTCACGATCCTGTTTCTGATGTTCAGTTTTGTGGCCGTCGGGTATTCGGTGACAACCGTTATCAGTTTCGTTTTCGAAGGTCAGATTATCCACGCAATGCGGGGGCGCAGAATGAAACGTCTGGTCTCGAACCTGAAAGATCACTACATCATCTGTGGCGGCGGAGTGGTGGGCAAGGAGGTGGCGCAGGAACTGAAGCGGGCAGGCATGCCCTTCGTGATCGTGGATAAGGATCCGGAACGTTCCGAATTGGGGCGGGACGAAACCGTCCTATTCGTGGCGGGCCGTGCGGAGGATGATGAGGTGCTGGTCGAAGCCGGCATCCACAATGCAAAGGGCCTGATTGCCGTGCTGCGTGAGGACGCGCTCAATGTGTTCGTGGTGCTTTCGGCGCGGCAGGCGAATCCCGATTTGACGATTGTCGCGCGTGCGGCGGAGGAGCGGACCATTGGAAAGCTGATGACCGCAGGCGCCGACCGGGTGATGTCGCCCTACCAGTTGGCGGGGCGGAGAATCGCGTCGGCGCTACTTCGTCCGTCGATCGTGGACTTTCTTGACGTGGTCGTGGGCGAGGGCGAGGCGGCGATGCGACTCGAACAGTTCCACATTGGCAACGAGTCTCCGCTCGTAGGCAGACAACTGAAGGAGACCGACATCGGGCAGCGGACGGGAGCGATTGTCGTGGGAATCCAGGGGTCGGACGGAAAACCCCGGGTCGATCCGGCGGATTCGGCGGGGCTCTCGGGCGTCACGATTTTCCAGGACGACGTACTCATCGCGCTGGGCAGCGACAGTCAGCTGAACCGGCTGAAGGATATGGCCGAGCAATCGTGAGAGGTTCCGCAGAACGGGATTCCGGATGACTCTGGAAATCCACAACCGATTCCATCCGCATGTTCAAACGGGTCGCCTCTGAGAACAGTTCGGGCGACCCGTTTTCAAATCAGGAGACCATCAATGAGTCTTCCATTCTGCGTGGTAACGGACCCGGAAGGGCAGACGGCGCCGGAGGGATCCCGGGTGTACGGCGGGTTCTACATCCGGGAGATTCTCGCGCACGCCGGTATTCCGTATGACGAGATCGATCGTCCCCTGGCCGCCCTGGATGGATATCGCGTGGTATTGCTGCCCTGGCATATGCCGCTGGCAGAGTCGGAGCGGACGCTGCTTGCGGGATTCGTGGAATCCGGCGGCGCGCTGATCGGCCTGGGAGGCATGTCCGGGCTCGACGACGTATTCGGCGCGGCGGACCGGGGTGAAATGGCGGATGGATACGTTCAGGTGACGGCGAAGGACCACCCGGTCACCTCCGGATTTGACAGCAGCCTGCATTGTTTCGGCGGGCGGCGAATCAAGGCGGTGGATGGTACGGCGCTGGCGCGGGTGATGGGCGCAAGCGACGGGGTGGTGGAGCATCGCACCGGGAACGGCCTGGCGATCGCCGTGGGCCCCGACGTGGTCCGGACCATCGTGCAGATCCAGCAGGGGCATCCGGTTCCCCCCGCGACCGGTCCCACGCGGATCGACGTGATCCAGGGCCTGGCGCTGGACCTGGACCGCGACCGGTCGCCCGTGCCCGGCGAAGAGGAGAACCTGGTCTTCCTGGAGCCGATCGCGGATGAGTTCCGGGAATTGATCATCAAGTCCGTTCTCTACGCCTGCCGGGAGTGCGGCGTCTCCCTGCCCCTCCTGTGGTACTGGCCGGACAATCTGCACGCCATCGCGCACATGTCGCACGACTCGGACGGCGGAGACGAAGCGTTGGGGTGGTCATTGCTCCGTATGACGCAGGAGGTAGACATCCGTACGACATGGTGCAACATGGCGGGCCACTACCAGCCGGCGTTCTACCGCGCCATCCAGGACTACGGCTCGGAGGTGGCGCTGCACTACGACGCCCAGACCTGGCAGACGGCGCCGGACGACCGGAAGCCGGAGACCGCCCATCTGAAATGGGGATATGACGAGTTGGCGGGTCAGTTGAAGACGGTTACGGTAGCGGCGGGAAGGCCGGTCACCACCAACAAGAACCATACGCTGCGCTGGCAGGGCCGGCTGGAGTTCTTCCGCTGGTGCGAACGCCTGGGCATCACCCTGGAACAGAGCCGCGGGCCGAATACACCCTATACCAACGGCTTTCCCTTCGGGGGGTGCCACCCCTGGTTTCCCATTGACGACGAAGAGCCGGGCGGTCCGCCGATCAACGTGCTGGAAGTGAATCTGACCGTGCAGGACATCCACAAACGGTGTTCCACCCGTCTGGCGCACTGTTTCGCGGACCGGGCATTCGGACACCACGGGATCGCGCATTTTCTCTTTCATCCCGCCCACGTGTGGGAACCGGCCGTACGCGGCGGACTCAGGGAGATCGTCGGATACACCAAAGACAAGGGAATGCCCTGGTGGACGGCGGAGCGGATCGACGCATGGGAACGCGCGCGGCGCACGGTGCGGTTCGGACGTCGCGATAACGGCGCGTACGAGATCAGCGCCGGAGCGAACCTGAAGGGCGCGACAGTGTTGCTGCTTGACGTCGATGGGGACACGCGCGGGGACGTGGTCGAGCGATACGGATTCCAGTTCCGCGCCGTTACGATGGACCTGGAAAGCGGCCGGAGCGTAGAATTGCCGGGGGGCTGAAGACCGGCTGATGATGGGTCAGGAGAAGAACTGGCTTCAGAAAACGAGTCCGGATCCCGGATACGGCTTGACTCGACAGGTACGATCCGGTACTTTATATTTGTCGTCAAGGGGATAAGACCCGCATTGGGAAATTGCGACGGAATTCAGTTGACGGCGGAGGTCTGCCATGGTGAGTGATGCGACTCGAAATATGGCCTGGAACGAATACCTGGACGTGGAGCGGGCAGCCAGATACTACGATAAACTCTCACGCCAGTATCGCAGGCGGCACAATGCAGTCATGATAGGACTCGCTCTGTGCGCGATCGCCGGAGCCGGGCGCTTTATGTTTTCGGACTACATCGGCCGGCTGGCTGAAGTCATCGTCGATTTGGGCATTATAGCTGTCAGTGTGTTCGGTTTACTCGGGAATTATGCGAGAAAATCTGCCAGTCTTCATGCGGTCAGCGTGATGTGTTTTGACTTGCAGGATAAACACAAAGCGTTGTGGTCGAAGATAGAAAACAATGTAATAGGCAACGACGAAGCCTACGATATATTGATGGATCTTGTCGAGGCCGGCGAGAGGGCCACAAGCATTCCGGGATGGGCAGATATTTCAGTTAATGACAGATTGAACAGGCAGAGCCAGAGAGAAGCGGATGATTCGCTGGTAGATCAATATTCGATCAAGGAGGCATGATGCCGGAAAAGGCCAGCGAAGAAAGAGCAATCAGGCCGCCGCGCAATCCCGAACGCCCCAGACCCGCACCGCCTCCAAGGCCGGAAACAACGCCACAAGCGCCACCCAGGCCGCAATCACCGCCCGGGCCACGAGACAACAGATAAAAGAGAAGCCGAGGTGAAAACCTCGGCTTTTTTTACTGGCAGGAGAGACAATCCAGCTACGTCTATCTCCACAAATCGGCTATTGCCTCGCCTACGGCAAACGTCTTTCCCGTGCCTAGCTGGTTTTCCCGATGCAGAATCAACATGGTCCAGCTTACCTCTTGAAGCAGGGCGCCATAGGCTTCAATATTCTCATCCACCGCTTTAAATCTATCGTAAATGCCCGGGTAGTTCTCCCTGATTTCTTCCCCCAGAACCAGCCAACTCTCTCTGCGCACTGTCTTCCCGGCTTCATCCAGGCCAGCAATAGCCCTTTCCACGTCACCATTGCGGCACATGGATTTGTAATTTTCCGGTTTCTGTTCAAGAAGCTTCAGAAACTCGCGCCAATCAGACATGGCATTCAAGACTGCCTCATTGGTATTTTCGAAATTCCGGTATATCTCGCCTAGAATTGAAGAGCGCGACAATGCATCCATGTTTTCACGCGCTGAACGATCTATCAGAGACGATAATTCTCCCGCAACCGGCACGTCTATGACAGCTACGCCCATGTTTCACTCCCTGCGGTTGGTTTCACACACCATTTTTGCGCGGAAAGTCAGATCCGAACGACCGTGTTCCTGCAGTCCAGCCTGACGGACCTGGAATAGTGCCAGACGCTGAGACCGTCGGTCAGCGGCGACGGGACCCTCACGAGAAACTCAATCCAGTCCGGCGAGTTGAACGCCGAAAACGCGAGTTCCATTCCTTCGATCAATTCGTCGGGCTCCCGGCTCAGGTCCGGGAAGAGCAGAGGTCCGGTGTCGGTCTGAAAGAAACCGTCCCGCTCGTTCGTATTGATCGTCCTCACAGGATAGTCGATTACAGCTAGGTACCGCTCATACTCGAATTCGGTGCGGGCAACGAGTTGGCCGTTGTCGGACACGGCCCGGATGACGTCATTCGCATTGTCTAACAGCATGCCCTCGCGCTTTGCAATGTCGATGCGAACGTCTACGAAGGTCTCTCCGGAAAGGCCGGTCTGTCGTTCCGGCTGCTCGCCGAGCGAGGGAGGGTATGCCGGGACGCGCCGGCCGACGTGGTCGTACGTCTTGATCATCAGGAAGCGGTCGTGTGTGAAGATGGGAACGAAATCCGCGTTGGGGGTCGTCCAGATATCCTTCGGCACCCCGACGCGTTCGGTCTTGCAGTTGGCCCCCAGCACAAATTCCCCCGACGCTCCCGACGCCTTTTCCGTTACCATGCACCGGCATTCGATAGGGATCCGGACTTCGTTGAGCGCCCACGGAGGCCTGTGCGAAGCGGTATCGGGCGGAAGCACGTCCCAGTCGATCCGCCAGCCGAGGTACGAGTTGTGGAAGTCGATGGCCTGCATGCGTGCATTCTCCGTTCCTTTGCAGGGTTTAACCACAATTCGAAAGAAGACAGCCGGTAAATTTACCACAAAAAGCACAAAAGGTATAAGCGCGAAAGCGGGGTATCGAGGTCGTTCAAGCGGAGGTCTCGGGCGGAATCGCAATCGGACCGGCCGGCACGGCGTCTACGGTAGAATTCCTTCCTCCTTGAGAAAGCGTTCGACCTCCGCCCAGAAGGTCGGCCAGTCGGGCGGGCAGTTGTTGTGGCCGGCCTCGTAGGTGATGAGGCGGCCGCGCCCGGACGCCTCTCGCAGCGCGGCGCCGTGGCTGTACGGAATCAGATTGTCCCGCTTGCCATGCGCGATGAGAACGGGCCCGGGATAGTTCTTTAATGTCTTCAGATTGTCGAACGGGTCTCGTACGAAGAACGAAGGGACGAAGAATTTCTCCGCGGCGATGGCGTTGACGCTTTTGAATGTGGAAATCAGCACCAGCGCCGCCGGGGGACGTTCGGCCGCGAGCGCGCATGCGGCGCCTCCTCCGAGCGAGCGGCCCATGAATACGATCCGGTCCGCGTCGATATCTTCCCGGGAGGCCAGCATGTCGTACGCGGCGACAAAGGCCTCCGTAATGCGGGCCTGGGTCGGCGAACCTTCGGACCGTCCGTAACCGGGGTATTCCACGAGAAGGACCGCGATTCCCAGACGTCTGAGCGCCGCCATTTCGCCGGCCCAGTGGTCGATGAGTTCGGCATTGCCGTGGGCGACGATGAACGCCGGAGCGGGGCCCGCGCCGTTCTGGGGCGGGAGCAGCCAGGTTTCCGTTCGGCCGGCGCGCGACGTCAACCAGATGCGTTCGATATCCGATGCATCCGACGCGACGCCGGGCGGCGTCCGGACCAGGTGCCGCGGAAACAGGAAGCGGCGCTGCGCGAAGAAGAGGACGGCGCCGTAGAAAATATAGAGCGCCAGGCCGCCGAGGAGGATCCGTACCAGGATGTGGAGTTTGGTGTCCATATCTGGACCCGGGCGAAAAAGGCCCCGGAGGAAAATGCACCGGGGCTTGTTCGATGGAGCTTTGGAGTTCGTGGGAGCGTCAGCAGGTGACGTCCTTGCCCTCGCTGCCAAATACGGCCAGGCGTTCCTGTGACGTGGTTTCCTTCACGCGCGCGGGGAAATAGTGGAGTTGGAGGGCGCGGCGGCGCTGCGACGTGGTGTTGGCGGGGGTGCCGTGATGGATCAGGCCGGACCAGATGAGGCAGCCGCCCGGCTTAAGCGGGACCGCCACGACGCGGTCTCGGACCACGTGCGTATCGCAAAGCTGCCAGTCGCGTCGCTTGAAATGGACCACGGGACCCCGCAGGTGCGTGCCGGGTATCACCCTCATGCATCCGTTTTCGGGCGTGGCGTGGTCCAGTGAAATCCACATGCTTACAATCTGCGTTCCCATGGGCAGATTGAAATAGGCGTGGTCCTGGTGCCAGGGTTTTTCACGGCCGACCAGCGGCGGTTTGAGGATGGCCTGGTGGGAATAGAGCGCCGGCTCCTCGCCGAGGATCCGCCCCATGACGTCCAGGATCCTCGGGTGTTCGGCCACAACCGTCAGGCGATGATCGTAGCCCATGAAGTACTGGAGTTTTCTCACGGCGTCCCACCGTTCGTCGTCCGAAAGCGTGTCCAGGGTGTCCTTGTAACTGGCCTCGAACTGAACGCCTTTGAACTCCGGATTCTTCCCTTTAATGAGATCCATGAGGCCATCGAGCATATCCTCGACCTCGGCGCTCGTGAACGCGTTCCTGACGGCGAGATAGCCGTTCCGATGAAAGAAATCCACGTCCGCATCGGTCGCGGCATCCAGGCTTTCGATTCCTTCGTCGATTTCGTGGTATTCGTAGAGGTCCGCGGTGTAGCCGCCGTCGTTGACGTAATTGTCAAAGGCCACCCGGTCTCGGGTCTGTTCCATCGGTGTTTCCCCCTGGTATCCTGCCTCGAAATTATCCAACCGTTCTCGCGCCGATTCATCCCGGATCGTGTTATTCAAACCTAAACCACACGGGCTATGCTGTCAACCCAAAACGGGATCACGGGGTAACCTCTTGCATTATCCTGTCGTTGGCGGTATCTTGCCCGAAACACGGCAAGAGGGGAGAGGGTAGAAGAAATGCGGGGAGACGGGAGGCGGGAGACGGTAGAGGAAATCCATGCCCCATTTTTTTTACTCCTTGCCTCCGGCACGAGGAGAAACCTCACAGGGCAGGCAATCTCTCCCCTCTCACGTCTCACGTCTTACGGTTCTTTCGGAGGTCTCACAATGGAAACGCGCACGCTTGGCAGGACGGACATGGAGGTGACCCGCCTTGGGTTCGGCGGCGCCAGGATCGGACTTGAAGACGTGGACCCTGAGCGGGTCGGGCGATTGCTGAACCGTGTGCTGGACGACGGGATCACGCTGATCGACACGGCGGCGTGCTATCACAACAGCGAGGAGTTGATCGGCCGGCACATCGGCGGTCGGCGGGATGAATACGTGCTGGCGACCAAGTGCGGCCACGTGACCGGAGATGCAACCGGGGAGCCGTGGTCGGGCGAGGTGATCGATGAAAGCATCGACCGGTCGCTGAAGCGGCTGAGGACGGACCACGTCGACCTTGTACAGCTACACACGTGTTCGGCCGACGTGCTCCGGACGGGAGAGGCCGTGGACGCGGTGATGCGGGCGAAGGACGCGGGCAAGACGCGGTACGTGGGGTACAGCGGCGACGGAGAGGACGCGCTGGTAGCCATCCGGATGGGGGTATTCAGCACGCTGCAGACGTCCTTCAACCTGGTGGACCAGAAGGGTCGCGGCAACGTGCTGCCGGAGGCGCAGGAGGCTGGGATGGGCGTGATCGTCAAACGGCCGATCGCGAACGGAGCGATCGGCAAGGCAGCGTCCCCCTACGGTTACGCCGACGCGTACTGGGATCGGGCGCAGCAACTCGAGATTCCCGACGGGGCCCCGGAAGATCCCATCGAGCTATCCCTGCGGTTTACGCTTTCTCAGGCGGCTGTCGACACGGCCATCGTTGGCACCACGAATCCGGATCACGCCAGGCACAACCTGGCGCTGACGGCGAAAGGACCCCTCGCGGACCCCGTCCTGGAGGCGTTCTACGGGCAGTTCGATGCGCTGGGAGCGGAGTGGAATTCGCTGACGTGAAGCGCGGTTGAGGATCGCCTCCTGCCGATCTCGGACGGTTTTCTATCGACGATCCCATCGGCTGGGGTTGATTCCCGGCGCTTCGCTGGCCATATCGGCCGGTTTGTTGCCGCCGTGGAAATCCCAGTGGCGGGTGTTGGGATCGGCGAACAGGGGGCGTACGGTATCGGGCAGGGCGGCGAGGTCGGCCTCGTCCCACGCGGGGACTTCGTCGATGGGTCCCGCCCAGGCGGGGCGGTAGGCGATGGCAATCATTTCGCGGGCGTGGGCGCCGGTGTTCGGGAAGTTCCCGTGAAAGACCTTGTGGTTGATCAGAACGGCGCCGCCGGATGTAACGGGGACCATCACCTGTTCGGGATGGTCCTCGTAACGTTTGTACGGGTTGGCGTCCGCGTGCATGGACAGATGGGAGCGGGGGATCACGCGAAAGGGCGAGACATCCCGCGTGAGATCGTCCAGATAATAGAGCACCCTCACCATGAACGGTACGCTGCCGCCGTAACCGAAGATCTGTGAACCGTAGGGCTGCCCGTCGGTATGGAGACTGATGCCGGGGTGACCGGGCTCGGAGCGGGCGTAGGTGCAGGACATGAAGATGGTCTCGCCGCCGAAGAGTTCTCTCAGAAAGGCGAGGGTGGGAGGATGGGCGATGAGGTGGGTGATCGGACCGCCCATGAATTGCAGGTTCGGACAGACCTGCTGGCGGACGCTGTAGTCCACCGCACGCGTCTCGAGCCTGGTGGTCTCGGCCTTGAGCTCGGTAACGTGACCGGGCTCAAGCAGATCGGGCATGACGACGTATCCGTCGAGTTCGATCTGGCGGATGCGTTCGCCCAGCGTGAGTTTGGACCAGTCCCGGTCGTCGACGCGGACGAAATCCATACCGGACCCTTCAGAAGCTGTCTTAAAACCCCAAGCGGTCTTCGCGCGGTTCAGACCCGGTACTTTTCAACCCTGGATTCGTCGACTTCCACGCCGAGGCCCGGGCCGAGGGGAACCTTCAGCCGCCCGTTTTCGAACTTGAACGGTTCGGCCAGAACGTCGTCGACAAGCCCGTGGTAGCAGGTGTCGTTGGGACCCGAGAAGTTGGGCGTTGAAGCGGCGATATGGGTGATGGCTGCGGTTTTAAGGCCCAGGTCGTGCGAACAGTGCATCAGGCACGGCACGCCCCAGGGCTCGGCCGCGTCCGCGATTTTTCTCACGCGGAGCAGCGCACCGGCGGCCGGCGTGTCCGGCATCAGGGAGTCCGCACATTCTGACTCCAGAAAAGGCCGGATGCTGCCGGGCAGGGCCACGCCGCCGTTCACGAGGATGTGAGTGCCCACCTCGGCCCGCACACGCGCCAGCGTTTCCACGTGTTCCGTGTCGCACGGGTCTTCGAAATGCATGACGCCGAGATCCGCCATCTTCCTCATGATCTCCAGCGTCTCTTCAGGGGGATAGCCGCCGTTCGCGTCCGGACGGAATGCGGCTTCGTCCCCAATTTCCCTCTGGGCCGCTTCGGCAATGGCCAGGTCCTGCGCGGGGTCGTTTCCGGCTTTCGTCTTGATGACGCGAAATCCCCACCGGTCGATGTATTCACGGGCGGTGGCTGCCGACTCTTCCGGCGCTTTCAGGCCCATGCACGCGGTGAAGTCGACCTCCGTACGCACGATACCGCCCATCAGGCGGCAGAGGGGCAGCCCGGCGTGCTTGCCAAGGAGGTCCCAGAGCGCCATTTCGATGCCGGACATCGGGCCCCTCGGAATGCCCGCACGCTCCATGAGGCCGATTGCCTTTTCAACGTCGGAAACGTGGGCGCCTGACAGAACCGCGTTCGGGTCCGTTGCGAAGCCGCCGGTGCCCTCGCCCCAACCCACGAGGCCCGAATCGGACTCGATTCTGACGATGAGGCCGGTTCCACCCAGCGTGCCGCCTCCGGCGCCGCGACCGACGTACGGCCCGACGGGCGCGGCGTAGGGGATGCTGACCGTGGTCGCGCTGATGTTTTTGATGATCATTGAACGAATCCTTAGTCGACGGGGACGGGAGCTTCCCGGATGCGCGGAACGGGTTGACGTCCGGATATCTCAATCAGAAAGAAACCTCGGGGATCGCTTCTCCGCAATGCTTTTGTCACCCGACCTTAGCAGCCCGTTGAAAAAGTCCATCCGGCCTGCGTCCGGCCCTTGCGGTCGAAATACTGCGTTGCGCTCCCTCGCCGAATCGCAGGATGGGACTCGGTCGCGCGCCTTGTCTTCGACCACAATGGCTCGGCCTCGCCTGCAGAGCGACCTTATCAACGGACTGCCACGTCGCAGGCTTACACTAGCGTTACTTGCCATTCGCGGCGATGTGGCCCTTGATTTTGCCCGTCATCTCGTCCGCGGGATTCTTGCGCGTCAGGGTCTCCACGACTGCTTTCTTCGCGGGATCGATGAGCAGGACCAGGCCCGTCTTGTTGTTGGCCTTGAACGGCTCCTCGATACCGAGGGCGGCGGCCAGCAGGCGCGACTGGGAGGTGCGCTTCGCGTCGGTCACGTCCAGCTCGAGAAACAGAACCGGCTTGTCCGCAAGTGACGTCCGGACCTCGTCCAGGACGGGTATCAGCGCCGTGCAGGCGCCGCACCAGTCTGCGTGTACCTTCACGACGTACAGGGCCGGGTTGCCGTCGCCCGGTACCTCCACGGTTCCTGCCAGACTGGATCCGGCCATCAGAAAGAGCGAAAGGGTGACGACAGAAAGCGTACTTCGGATGCGCATGGATCAACTCCTTTGAAACAGGTTGAAAACGGACCAGGCCGGCCGCGGCCCGATGATCGGACGCGCGCCCTGCCTGGACGGACAACGGAATCGACGCAACTGCCGGAGCCCCATTCCGTCGATAGGGTACGGAAGGTTCAGCAGGTATCCGCGCCGGACGGCCCCACGTCTGTCAGACCGGTTCCGTAGCTTTCCGAACAGTCAGCGGGTCACCGCCACAGATGCCATATATACGACCGTGACGGGGCGCGGGTTCCCGCAAACCAAGGGCGACGTCTGGGTCGATTCCTGTATTCGATCGATGCCACCGCGAACGGATTCAATCTCGCGCAACCTTTCCCGCCCCCTGAGCCTGCGGTCCCTGAGCCGTTGTCCTGAGCCTGCCGAAGGATTGTCGAAGGGTCGGCGAAGGACAACGACTGGCTACCGCAGCGCGGGCATTTCGACAAGCTCAATGAACGCGCTGCGAAAATACACGTCGAGGAGGTGCGAAAAATGTCGGCTTTTTGTCACTCCCGGTTATATATTAGCTAAAATGGCGTTCATAACTTCGCATGATTTAGAGTGGTATATTTCGGGTATGATTTCCGTGCGAACAGCAATCGACAGCGCCCTTTCGGCAGGTTTTTCATTACCATCCTCGCGGCTGTCTACTTTCATGGAGTAAAGAGATATGGGCATTGTAATGGGGCACCATCACGGATTTACGGTATCGGACCTGGATCGTTCGGTTGCGTTTTACCGGGACCTGCTCGGGCTGGAGCTTGTGCGGATATCCGAGCGGAAGGACCTTCCGTCGTACGATACGATTCTGGGCTACGACGAGGTCCATCTGAAGATTGCGATCCTGCGGCATCCCGTGAACGAGTTCATACTGGAACTCGTTCAATACGTTCATCCGGAAGTTGAGCCCCGGCCCCAGGAAAACCGGTATCTGGGCGCATCGCACGCGGCGTTCGAGGTGGACGACGTGGACGCGATGCACGCGCGACTCAAGGAGGCGGGTTTCGGTTCGATCAATCCGCCCACGGACGTGGACCGCGACGGGGTGGTGGTGGCCCGTGCGATGTACGCACTGGACCCGGACGGCATCAGCATCGAAATGTTCCAGGAGTTCGAGGACGTGATCAGGAGATGAGTGGGAAGCAGCTCTCAGCCGTCAGCCGTCAGAAAAATCAACATCAACACCTGCGCCTGATGTGCAATTGTAGGGGCAACCCTTGTGGTTGCCCGCCTTTGCTATTTCGATATCCGCAACAGTTCCTGCGGTCCGTTGGGATTCGCCACGCGGACCCCGTGCCCGAGATTGAGGTCCTGAATCCGGGCGATCTTGTTATCGATCGTCTTGGGATCGCGGTCGTAGAAGCCCAGTATCAGCCGTCCGTCGTCTTTCACACTCTCGAAGGCCCGTTGCAGAAGGTCGATCCGGTCCTGACGGTCGAACCCGTAATTGTCCCAGACGGCCCAGTAGATGAAATCGTATTTGGTGGGAAGACCGTGAGCGTCGATTTCGCCCATCCGCTCTACGGGAAGACGGGCGAAATGGTCTCGCTGCGAGGGAAAGAACCTGGCGACGTCCCGGGCCCTGCCCGCGCTGGAGTCGATACCGAACGGAGTGATCGGGTATTCGGACCATTCCTGTAGACAACGCAACAGGAATCCGTTGGCGCATCCGATATCCAGCATGGCACCCGGCCGATGGATCTCGGAGGCGATGAACGATCGCGCCCGCCTCCAGGTTTCGAAGGACGGGCCGTCGACACAACTTCCGTTCAGGGCGAACCTGAGGAGACCGGGATCCGTGTCAAGGCCGGCCAGATCAATGGCGTTATTCATGGGAGACCGTCATTGTATGCAAGTCGTGCCGATTACAATACAGCGCGGGTTCCATCGCGAATGCTACTGCGGTTCGTACGTGTCGGAACCCTTTGTGGGAAGCGGAACGGCCCAGATGTTGCGGTAGGCGACGCGGTCTCCGTGGTCCTGCAGGCGCAGCGGGCCGGAAGTTCCAACCGTCAAGCCGGAAGCGGATCCCGTGGGGCCGGAGATCTGCACGTTGTTCTGGATGACGATGCCGTTCTGGAGAACGGTGGCGCGGGCGTGTTCGGAAACGTCGCCGGAGTCGCCCAGGCGGGGCGCCCGGAACCAGATATCGTACGTCTGCCATTCCATGGCCGGTCTGCAGGCGTTCACGAGCGGGGCGGACTCGAGGTAAAAGGCGCCGCAGTCGCCGGTGCCGGGGACGTTGACGTGCGAGGAATCCAGGACCTGAATCTCGTAGAGGCCCTGCAAAAAGACCCCGCTGTTGCCCTTGGCCTGTCCCGTGGCCTCGGGCATGTCCGGACTGCGGAACTCCAGGTGGAGAAAAAAGTCGGTCAGGGGCTCGGTGTGGATGATGTCACCCGTCCGGGGCACGACCTGGAGGATGCCGTCTTCCACGGACCATCCGGGATCGCCTCCGTCCCGGGCGGTCCAGTTGCTGAGGTCCCTGCCGTTGAACAGGACAAAGGCGTTGGTGGGCGCCGCCAGTTGCAGTGTATCCATCGAGAGGTCCTTTCTGTTTATACGGGTCCGGACGCGAAGGGCGAGGAGATCTGTATGCCGCGGCCGGTATAGAATAATGCCGCCCGTGATGGCGCACAAGGCGGATTTGCGCGGGCTGGCGTCAGAATATCCAGCGATAACCTTTACGCGTGGTTTGCGATACGGGTGATCTGATTGAATTCAACGACAACCGCCATCAGTAATACATATTACCGAAGATGGGAGTACTGAACATGGAACACGTCGTCGTCTACAGGGAAAAGGGGAGATACGCCGGGTGGCCGGCGAACTACGGGATCTGGTCGTGGGGAAACGAGATCGTGGTCGGCTTCACGTTGGGGTATCACAAGTCGGACGGCGGGTTTCACCGGCGCGACCGGGACCGGCCCTTTGAGACCATGCAGGCGCGCAGTCCGGACGGCGGTCTGAACTGGTCCGTCGAACCGATACCGATCGCCTCTCCGGAAGGCAAGGGGGTATCGGCGAACGAGCATGTGAACCGCTCGCTGGAGATTGAAGTGGCGGCTAAGCTGCCGCCCGGGCATCCCTATGGGATCGACTTCAGCCATCCGGATATCGCGCTGATGTGCGCCCGTACAGGACTTGCAGACGGCGCCCGGTCCTGGTTCTATACGTCGACCGACCGGTGCCGGTCATGGGACGGTCCCTTTGGTCTGCCTATGTTCGGGCTGCGGGGAATCGCGGCCCGAACGGACTATCTGCTGGATGGACCGGACACCTGCACGTTGTTCCTCACGTCGGCCAAATCCGACGGGCGCGAGGGCCGGGTGTTCTGCGCGCGCACCTTGGACGGCGGGAGGACGTTTGAGTTCCTGTCCTGGATCGGAGATGAACCGGAGGGATTCGCCATCATGCCGGCCAGCATCCGGCTTCCCGGAGGACGCATCCTGGTGTCCGTGCGATGCCGGGGGGGCGGCGGGAGCAGGGAAGGCAACTGGATCGACCTGTACAGTTCGGACGACAACGCGGCGAACTGGCGCTACGTCAACCGGCCGGTGGCCGAAACCGGGACGGGGGGCAACCCGCCCGCGATGATGCTGCTGGACGACGGGCGCCTCTGCCTCGTATACGGGTACCGCGACGCGCCTTCGGGGCTTCGGGCCGTGGTGAGCGAAGACGAGGGAGCGACGTGGACCGACCCCATTGTCCTGAGGGACGACGGCGGGGACCACGACGTCGGCTATCCACGCGCGGTGCAGCGGCCGGACGGCAGGGTCGTTTCCGCGTATTATTACGACGACGAGCCCGACGGTGAGCGGTATATCGCCGCCACCATCTGGTAGCGGGAACGCGGAGAGAGACCGGATTCCGCGACGATCTCGCCAGGAAAATTCCGGTACGCGGTGCCGTTTTCGAGGCTTGACATCGCGTATACAGACTATATTTTAAGTGCACGTTTTTCGGAATCGCCAACTTACACGGAGGAGAGCAAATGGCGGAACTGCACGGTTCATGGCAGAGGGATTTCGACGTATACGACCGGTTGGAGGAGCTGGGAATCGATCTGGGATCCAGGGAGGATGCGTGTCCTGCGCCTCAGGGACGGCGGATCTGCATGGCCACGTTTACGCCTTCCGGGCTGGTGTTTACATCAGGGACGGGGGGTGGGACAGGCGCGGTGACCAATGACGACGCGGACGTGGAAGCAGGTTTCGAGGCCGGAAGGGAGGCGGGCATTTCCCACGTCGTGACGCTGCATTGGGCGCTGGACCCGTTCGGCACGCTGAACGACGTGTGGTATTGCGTAAAATGCATCGGGATGGTGAATTCCGCCGGCGGCGGTTCCTTTTCGAAGTCGCCCCAGGTCGTGGACGGGTACAGCACGGTCTTCCACGACGTGTTCGGAGGACCGGGTTCGCGGTTCGGCGAAGACGGGATGGACGCATCGCTGTCGGGATGGCACGCCCGCAGCGCGGTGGCGGGGTTCGACCTGCCCGGCCATTGCAAAATCGAACCGGAGATGATCGTTCAGATCGATCCGGACCTGGCGTTACGGATTATCAGGGAACGAGGCCCGCACGTATAGGCGCGGGGAAAAATGATGAAAGGTAAACGGGGGCGATTCATCTCGCCCCCGTTTTCATTCTTGTGAGAGGAACACCGGAGAGGCGGGCGCCCACAAGGGGCGCCCCTACGAATGTAATGTCGGTACGGATTCCGGACAGTCCAATTCGTGAATGTCCGGTCTTGTAGGGGCGTCCCTTGTGGGCGCCCGGACACCGGCGATAACCAGGAGTCCACTGCCCGGTCGGCCCTCCGCTCCATCTCACGAAGACACGACCTTCAGCTTTTCCGCGATCCAGAATTTGATGATCGACTGCCGCGTTACACCCAGACGCCCGGCTTCCCTGTCGAGCGAATGAACCATCCAGATTGGAAAATCCACGTTCACCCGCTTCGGCTCCTGGGCTGGCCTTCTCGCCCGATCCAGGTCCAGGTACCCGGTTACATCTTCTCCGCTGTCGAATTTCTCCTCAAGTTCTTGCGCTTTCATAGATTTCGATCTCCTCCTTTCTGGACCGGCGGACGGATATGATCCGGACCTTCTCCCCGCGATACGTGACGATACCAGACCAGCAGGTCCCGCGAATCATCCCGATCACAAGAAACCTGGGTTCGTCTACGACCCGAGCCGGGATTTCGATGATTTCGGGATCATCCCAGATCCCTTGAGCCTCAATGAAGTCGATGCCGTGTTTTTCCATATTTCTCTGACTCTTCGAATCGTCGAATTCGAACTCCATTGACAGGGTCCGTCCATTCGGCCATTATCAAACATCCAATTCAGCGATTCCGCATAGAATATATACAATAATCATATATTTTCAATATAATAATTATATTAATTCAGTATATTTTTTGAAAAGGCGGGCGCCCACAAGGGACGCTCCTACCATTGCAACGTCGATGCGCACGGGACCTCTCCCCCCGGCCCCCTCTCCTAAAGGAAAGGGGGAGGAAAGGCGGGTATCGCGTGCCGCATAGGGTTTCTTCTCGTGCCGAAGGCAAGGAGGAAAACCATACCGTGCATGGGCTTCTTCTCCCGTCTCCCCTCTACCGTCTCACCGCCTCATGTACCTTTCCTCATCTCCAGGCTCAACGGTGTCTTCCGCCATGGACACGTTCAGCCGGTCCGCGCGATCCGTCAACGCCTCCACGATGGGGCCCGGGACGTCGAATCCGTCACGAAGGCGTTGCGCGCGGGTGCGGTGTTCGAAGTCCCCCGGCACGAGGACCTCGTCGAAGCCGGGCGCCGGGGGGATGGCCTTGATCATGTCCAGGAAGGCGCGAATCCCGCGCTGGTAGGACGCCAGCGGAGTGAAGGCGCTGATGCGTATCACCTGCATGAACGCGCCCGAAAGTGTACCCTCTTCCACTTCCGGAACGCCCGACAGGCCGCTCAACAGGCAGGTCAGCAGCAGGAGCCCGGAGCCCTTGTGCGCCCCGAACGGCAGGAGATATCCTCCGTCGTAGAAGTCCAGCGGATCTGTGCTGGGCTTGCCGTGTTTGTCCAGGATATTTCCTTCCGGAATGGACGACTTCTCGGCGCGGGCCACCTGCAGCTTGCCTTCGGCCACGACGCTCGTGGCAATGTCCAGGATAAACGGGGCGGCATCGCCGGTGGGCACTCCGAAGGCGATCGGATTCGTCCCGAGGGGGCCGCGGGTTGCGCCGTACGGCGCGACGGCGTCCACGGTCCCCACGCCGATGGTGATGATGGCGATACAGCCGGCGCGGGCGGCGATCTCCGCGTATTCTCCGAGCCGTCCGAAGTGGCCCACGCGTCTGAAGCTGATGCAGCACACCCCGGACCGGGCGGCGTTGTCGATGGCGAGGTCAATGGCCTTTCGCGCGGTATAGATCCCCATCCCGCTATGGCCGTCCACAATCAGCGTATTCCCGTTCTCCCGGACGATCTCCGGTTCGGCGGCCGGCACGATTGCGCCGCCGGAAATACCGTCCAGATAGGTGGGGATCCGGAGCACGCCGTGGGAGTCGTGGCCGGAGAGGTTGGAGTTGACGAGGACTCCGGAAACGGTATCTGCGACGTGGCGCGGGGCGCCGGCAGCCGACAACAGATTGCGGGCGATGGCGTGCATGTGCGCGGGGCGGAAGCGTTGTGCGGTGGACATGGGCTGCGCTCCGGGATGGGCTGGGAGGCCGAACGACAGGGATGTCTTGGTTTCGCGCGACGGACTTTACATACGGATGAACGCGTGCGGAGTTTCGTCAATTTAGCAAATCGGGTAGGCACATTCCAATAGAATGAAAGGCGCGCTGGAAGTTCTGTACGTTGGCGGCGGGGTTGCGATATCGGACCCCAGGGGATATATTGGGTTCGTTCGCCCACCGCAGTGACTGCAGAGCGGGTTTCTGCCGTTCCGCAAATCGATCAGGAGGTCTGCCATGAAGGTACTCGTGACCGGCGCGGCGGGACAGGTGGGATGCCGGCTGGTACGTCAGCTACTGGACCTGAACCTGGACGTCCGGGGCTGCGTATTGCCGGACGACCCCTGTCTGAGCCGGCTGGACGGTCTGGACGTGGAGCTCGTGGAAGGAGACCTGGCGGACGGAGCGTTCACGCAGAAGCTTGTCTCGGGGACGGATGCCGTGATTCACACGGCCAACCTGGTAGGACCCTATTTCGAGATCAACACGCAGATCAACCTGGAGGTGTCGCGGGCTTGCGGGCGGTTCGCGGACAGCCTGGAGCGCTACGTGTACGTGAGTTCGTCCGGCGTGTTTCCGAATAATGGCGAGAACATCGCCTGCGCCTACCATCCCGTGGACGAGTTGCATCCCAAGCGGCCCGATAACGAGTATTCCCTGTCCAAGTATATCGGGGAACTGATGGCGGAACGGACGTCCCGTGAGACCGGGCTGCGGATTTCCATCGTTCGGCCCAGCCACGTGCTGTCCGGCAGCGCGATTTTCGATCAGTTCACGGCTGGACGGGTCTGCGCGATATTGAAAGCGGGACAGGCGGGTCCGCGTACGGAAATGTATATGCACGACGGTACCGAACTCTGGCACGAGATCGAGGCGCGGGCCGAAGATCCTGATCAGCCGTGCGCCGTCCGGGACGAGGCCGGGCGACCCTGGTACTATCAGCCGAATGACGCGCGGGATATTGCGCAGTGCATCGTGTGCGCCCTGCGGTCTCCGAATGCGGTTGGCGAGTCGTTCAACGGCGGCGCCCCCGCTCCCTTCACGTATCCGGAGGGCGCACGGCTGCTCGGCGAGATCAGGGGACGGGAGCCCCTGGAAGTAACGGTACCCGTGCGCTGGATGTACGATCACGACGTCACGAAAGCGAAATCCCTGATCGGGTACCGTCCCAGGGGAGACCTGGAGACAATGATGGCGTCGGCCGCCGCCTTCGAGGCGGGAGCGCCGGACTTCCGGTGGTGAGAGACGGCGTTCGGGTAAGACCGATGCGGCGCGAGGGACTGGACGAGGCCGGCAGTCCGGGGCGGCATTGCGTTTCGTGGGTCACGATGACGGCGCGGGCGCGCCGAGGAGGATGAGGTTGCGGTTGGTGATGCGATCGTCGATCGCGGTGATCTTGTAGGCCCCGTACCTGCCTGCGATAACGCCAACGGCCGCCGTGTATCGCGCGTCATCGTCCAGGTGGTTGATCCGGCGCAGGTACAGCCGGTCCCGGATGCAGCAGGGCATGGCCGCAAAACACGCGTTCGCCGCGCCGGCCATCTCCAGGGCATCCCGGGTACCCTCGTTGCAGGCATGGATGCAGATGACGTAGGACCTCGGGCCCAACTCCACGTCATTGAAGTCCCTTTCGATGTATTCCACGTTCTCCATCGGCACCGCCTGCTCGCGTACGATCTCCAGGTAGTGGTCGAAGGCCGGCCGGCGCTCCAGGTCTACGCAGACCACGCGAAGCGCGGGAAACCGCCAGGCCAGCAGAATGCCCAGCAGACCGTGGCCGCAGGCCATGTCGTATATCGTCTCCACGTTGCCCGCGCGCCACTGTTCGTAGACGGCCTGGCCGATGCGCCGGTATGCCTCGAACGTCTCGAAGAGTTCTTTTACGCGCAGATATTTCGGGTGACGATCCACGATCCCCGATATGAAAGCGGAAAGGGACTCGCTTCGGCCGGTCTCCGCCACGTATGTGAGGAGAAGGTCCAGCCGCTCACGGTCCAGGTCGCGCACCATGACGTTCGGATTCATTGGAAAACGGTCCAGCATATCGGGTTGCCACAAGCCTTCGTATTTTGCTTTTGCCATATCGTAGTCCGTGCGACGTGATTCAGGTTCTTTCAGGACCGACAAATATAGCCAATACGATCGCACAACGCAAAAGGGGCGGAAAGGTTGACCAGGGTCGCGGATGTGTCGCGCCCCAAAGGGAACCACGAACGGGGTGTTCCAATGGCAGACCAGACATCCTCCCATCGGATCGTCGACGCGCACATCCACGTTTGGACGGACGATTTCGACCGCTACCCTTTGTCACCCAGGGTCAGGGAAGAGGACCTCTGGCATCCAACCTTCACGCCGGAGGAGTACTTCAGCTACAGCCGGTCCGTGGGCGACGTGCGCATCAACCTGGTACAGATGATCTGGTACGACTACGATCACAGCTACATCCTCGACCTCATCGCCGGCGACCCGGAGACGTTCGCGGGCACCGGCATGATCAGTCTGGACGATCCGGAGCCGGACAGGACCATGCTCGAACTTTCGCAACAGGGGTGTCTGGCCTTTCGCGAACCGCCCGACGCACTGGATCACCCGGCATTCGAAAAGATGTTCGCCGCCGGAGCAGAACACGAGCTCGCACTCAGCTTCAATATGCAGGTCGATCTGCTGCCGGACCTGGACCGGTTGTGTACCCGATTTCCGGATACGCCGGTCATTCTCGACCACGTGTGCCACGTGGGGATCCGGGAAGCCGACTACAGCGAAGAAGACCTGGAAGCCCTGCTCCGGTTCGCCCGGCATCGGAACGTGATGGTCAAGATCGGTCCGCTCCAGGCGCTGTGCTCGCGCCGGGCGCCTTACCTGGACGTCCTGCCGCTGATCCGCAGGGTGGTGGAAGCGTACGGCGCCCATCGCTGCATGTGGGAGTCCGACAGCGGCGGACCCATTGAGATGGAGGACCCGATGACCGACTACCCCGCTGCCGTGGCGCTGATCCGGGACCACGCGGATTTCCTCAGCCCAGCGGAGAAAGACGCCATTCTTTGGGGAACGGCACAGGGCTTCTTCTTCCGCAATCTGACTTGATCGCACACGATACGTCTCATACGCGCATGACGGGAGGACTGGCTTTGAATCCATTCAACGATGCAACGGACATCGCGGGAAACGGACCTCTGCTGCGAGAACGCATGCAGGAGGACGGATACCTCTTCATCCGAAACCTGTTGCCCCGAGAGATCCTGGAAGCGCTGCGATCGGCGTTCCTCGAGATTGCACGGAAGGCCGGATGGGCGAGGAAGGACACGCCGCCGGAGGACGGGATCGCGGACCTGAACGGTTTCTGCGTTGAGCCGGAGCCGGCCTACATGGACGTGTACGCGGACATGTACAGCATCGAGGCGTTTCACGCGCTCCAGCATCATCCGAACATCGTAAGGCTTCTTGAGCGAATGGCGCGTGAGCCGATGCTGCCGCATTCGCGCATTATCGCGAGGACCATCTTTCCTCAACGGGAGGCCTATACGACCCCCGCCCACCAGGACTTCATTCCCATCCAGGGGACGGCCGAAACGTACACCGCGTGGATACCGCTCAGCGACCTGCCGTCCGAAATGGGCGGCCTGCAGGTTGCCGCAGGATCTCACAGCAAAGGGGTGTATGACTTCAAGCCGGCCATGGGAGCCGGGGGTATTGAGATTACCGATCCCCTCGAAGGCGCATGGGTCAACAGTCCTTTCGCGCAGGGCGACGTCCTCTTCTTCCACAGCATGCTCGTTCACAAGGGCCTTCCGAACCGTTCCGACCTGCTCCGCATGTCCATCGACGCGCGATATCAGAGGACCGGCGATCCCATCGCGCCGGGAAGCATACTCCCCCACAGCCAGCCGAACACCTGGGAGAACATCTATCGGGGCTGGAAGGACGAATCGCTGAAGTACTACTGGGAGAAATACGAACTGGAGATCAGGGAATACGACAACAGGTACCACGACATGCGTGACCGGATGGCTTTCGACATGGCCGAGCAGGGAGACGAAACCGCCATCTCGGCGCTCCAGCGCATCATCGCGCGGCACAACGATCCCGCGATGAAGGAACGGGCGGCGGAATTGCTGGCCCGGTTCGAGGAGAACTGAGTGACTGGCCGCGGACTTCAGTCGACGTCGCCGTAGACCCGGTCCAGGTCGTCCGAACACGCTTCAAGCATCTGTGTCAGGGCGAAGAACTCGCTGCCGTGGGCGATCAGCCGGGCTCCCATGTCGTAGAGTTCTCTTACGTGATCCGGAGACGCCGCCGGACAGCCCCACGCCATCCCCCGTTCGCCCGCGACGGCGGCGACCCTTCGAACGGCCTCGTCAAGCGTAAATCCCGGTTTCAGCCGGTCGATCCTCAAACCGAGGTCGCCGGGTCCGATGAACAGCCCGTCGACGCCCTCCACGGATACGATCGCGTCCAGGTTTTCCATAGCCTGGGGCGTTTCGATTTGAACCACGAGGAAGGTCTCGCGGTTGGCATCGTCCACGTATGTTTCCCCGCCTGACATATAGAAGTCCGCATCGAGCCCGGCCGCGTCCTGGCCGCGGTCGCCAACCGGCGGGAACTTGACGGCGTCCACCAGCATCCGCGCCTTCTCCGGCGTCGAGACGTGGGGGATCATCAGGCCCGTCGCACCGTCCTCCAGATAACGATACAGCCTCGTTTTCTCCGTGGTGGGCGGTCGGAACATGCAGTCGATGTCGAAAAGGTGAAAGTAGGCGAGCATCGACTGGATTTCCCGGTCGGTGAAACAGCGATGCTCCCCGTCCAGCCAGATACAGTCGTAGCCCGCGTTCGCGGCCATGCGGATGTACGCGGGTATGAAGTGACCGAGTCCGCAGATTTTGGCCGGTTTGCCATCGCGCAGCTTCGCGAGCAGTTTGCTTTTGCGCATATTGGTGACTCCTGGAGTAAGGATTGAATCCTTCCGGATCCCGCGATCTGGACCTTGAACAAGGGGACCGGGAAATTGGACTGATATTTTTCTCGTACAGGTGTATACCATACAGGATACGCGACAGGAACACCAGAAACTTCTGACTTGAGGAAACCGCGAAAAGGCGGGCAACCACAAGGGGTGCCCCTACAGACGCGCAACAGGCGCAGGTGTTGACGGCTTTACTTATGGCTGACGGCTGATCGCTGATCGCAAAGACCAAAACCAGGAATCCCCTCTTCCCCAGATTCCCTGCCTACGGCGTGTTCCTTAAGAGCGGGGAGACGGAAGACGGTAGAGGGGAGAGATTGCCTGCCTTGTGAGGATTCCGTTCGTGCCGCAGGCAAGGAGGGAAAACATTCCGGGCGAGGATTTCTTCTCCCGTCTACCTTCTTACCTCTAACCGACTCTGGCTGACCGCTACTTTTCAAATCATTACGATTGGAGAATCTTATGGCGAAATACCGAGCAGCAGTGATCGGCCTGGGATGGATGGGCATGCTGTACGATCTTGCAGAGCGCATCCCCGACCTGTTCGACGTGGACGACGTGGACCGCCCGACGCCCGAACTGGATATCCATCGCCGGTTTTATCACCACGACCACCCGGGCACGGAGGGGAACCCCTCCACGTACGCGGAAGCGCTGCACAACCGTCCCGAGGTGGAACTGGCGGCGGCGGCCGACCGGGACCCCAAACGACTCGCGGCGTTCAGCGAACGCTACGGGATCGAGGCGACTTACGAGGATGCCGAAGCGATGTTTCGCGCCGAGCGTCCTGACATCGTGGCCATCGCCACGAATACCAAGGGACGCGTCGACCTGACCTGTCTCGCGGTGCAACACGGGGCGCGCGGCATTGTTACCGACAAGCCGATGTGCCACACGCTCGAGGAGGCGGATCGCATGGTTTCAACCTGCGCTGATGCGGGCGTCCCCCTCAATTGCGGTGCGATCTCGACGACCCACCCCTCTTTTGGAAAAGCCAGAGAACTGGTGCAAAGCGGGGCCATCGGGGAGATCCTGTCCATTGAGGCCAACTCGCCGTTCGCGCAGCATCAGAACTGGTCGTATTTCCTGGACAGCGCCCCCGCGTGGGTCTCGGGCATTGGAGACCTCCCCCGTCGAGGAGCCGGCACCGACGAATTCGACGGCCCCGGTGGAAGCGACGAATTCAGGGGCCAGGGAATCATGGTCACGGCGGACCGGACGGTCGTGCATTTTCGGGCGGGAGCGCCCGGGGTCCGGCTGGCGGGGAGTACGGGTGAGATCGAGTTCGGAGCGGGCCGCAAATGGCACCTGAGACAGCAACTGGAGACGACCGGCAACATTCGCGTGGAGATGCCGTGGCCGGAGCCGCAGTTCGTGCACCCGTACGGCGCGGTCTACTCGCTGAACGACGTGATCGATTGCATGGAAGGCCGCCTGGACGAACCGAAGAACTCGGGCCGGCGGATTGCTGTGGCCCTGGAAGTCGAGATTGCGCTGAAACTCTCATCCGCCCGCGGCGGAGAGCGCGTGGAACTGCCGCTGGAGGACCGGTCTCTCGGGCTGAACTATGACTGGTTCCGCTAGAGAAAAGAATCTGGGTTCCGGATCGCGCGGCCAAACCCTACGCCCACGGGACCGGAAGGGAAAACTCACGGGCGAGGCCCTCAAGCGCCGCTATCGCATTCGCGCTGACGGGAATGCCGTTCTTCCGATAGCCCGCCTCCTTGGACCAGGCCCTCTGCCCCGGCAGACCCGCTTCCGTAAGTCCGGGCAGCGGCTGCATCTTCGCGGTCTCGTCCATCAGGTAGTCCACGTCCGCCTTGAACGCGTCGGGTGAGGTGAAGCGGCTCACGTCCAGCGCCATGTGAAAACCGGACTGGTCCGCGCCCTGGAACCTCGTGGCTCGCCGGTCGAATTCGGGCAGCATTTGTCCCCCCAGGGTCCCCGAGAGAATGTTGGCCACGTGGGACATGCCGATGGCCTTCACGAATACCGCCGGATTCCTGTGGACGTCCTCGTCGTCCGCCTCGAAATGGCTGGCATAGTCGAGCAGGAAGTTGGGCCGACCGGGGCCCGCGGGCATCCCGAACGACAGCGGTGGGCTGCCCTGTATCGAGCCGCGGATGCTGTCGGCACGATTGTAGGATGGCGCGGCGTTCCGGCCGGAGAGGCTGATGCCGACGAGGTCCTCCCTCAGGGCCATCCGCACGTACTTCCCCGAACTGCCCAGATGGTCGTGATAGACCGTCGTGACCACGCCGACGCCCAGTTCCCTGGCTTTGGCAATGGCCATCTGCATCGCGCGTGTGGCGACGATCATCCCCAGGCCGCCGTCACCGCTGAGCGCGGCCGTCGTGGGGCCTTCGTGGAGCACCCGGATGGTGGGATCGGGATTGGCGCGTCCTTCCTGGAACGAGCGGACGTAGCGCTCCACCTGCATCACGCCATGGCTGACCACGCCGCGCAGTTCGGTGTCGACCAGCAGATCGGCGATCAGCCGAGCGTGCTCCGCGGGCAGAGGCACGGCTTCGTAGATTGCGCATACGAGGCGACGCAGGTCTTCGACGGGGACGCGAAACCCGTCTGTCGGTGGGACGTTCATGGACAATCTCCTTGATTGGACGTCGGTACTGGCCGGCCCCGAGAACACAGCCCACGTGGATGAGACAATCGCCGGTGAGGCGCTGGAATTGCCGCCCGAAGTGCGCGGAAAGCTGGACGAGGCGAGCGAGCGCTATGGCGATAGATTGGAACAGGAACACCGGTCGGTTGGTGACGGAACCGCCTGAGGCACCAAAGTCCTGTCGAATACGACGTTTCGAGGAGCCCGCTCAGGCTCCGGGTCGCCCCGCCGCGCGGGTATGAGGAAATCAGTTGGCGCGAGGTCTACGACTGCATACAGTCCGGCGAGAAGACGATTAGAAGGGCAGACAGGAATGTCCGCCCCAGGCTTGGAAGTTTCGCGCCATTATTCACCCCGCACCGGCGCCGATTGGACACAGATCGCCCGATGTTCGCCGGCCTCCCGCGAATCTTGCGCGTTTGTGCTGCTTCTGATGTGTTGTCGATTCAAAGTAGCCAGGACATCCGACCATGCCGCAGGAGATCCTTCGTCAGCCTGGGGGGCTTCCTCAGGATGACAGTTTGGGCGTATGTGCGGCATGTATAATTGACACCAAAAGCGCCTCGGCTCTTCACCGGGGCGCTTTTCGCGTTTGTATGCGATAATGGCTGCTGCATCAATCCGATATTTCTGAAGCATCCCAATGGCAATGTCAATCGAAGTAATTTTGCCTGATGGATGCGGGAGGGGTGCGTTCGATGGGATTGTCCGACGCGAGTTCGAAGGCGAAACCGATGGGCGCGGGGCCGGGGTCGTCGAAGCGAACGTTGTAGGTAGTGCAGCCCCATCGGTCGCCCGTCGCAACGGCATCGAAGGCATTAAAGCTCCGCCGCAGGGGATCGTACGCGAGGCGCCCATATAGGGTCAAATCGAGACCCCGCGGCTTGTCAACCGTCAGGCCGCTGTGGGGATTGGATTCGAAACTGGGTTCCCCCACCAGGTGGATGCGTCCTTCCATGCGAAGCCGGACGCAGTCGGTTTCGACGGATTCGACGGTCAGGCGGATCTCCGCGTCCTTCAGATTTTCTTCCTTCCATCCAGGCGATTGACCGCGTGCCGTGTCGATGAAGTGGCGCAGGGCGAGACGTCTGGTAAAGAAATCCGGCGCGCGCCAGGTCTGGCCGGGCACGACATTCCCGGGCGCGAGAGACCGGGTCTCCTCCCGGGTAAACCACGCGAAGTCGATGTTGTGCCGGGGGTCGACGTCGCCGGAGTTCCGCGGAAGGTCGCGAACCGTGACTCTCAGCACAAGGCCGTTTTCCGGATAGGACCATCCGAGCCTGGGATCGACGGGATAGGTTTCGGAAATGTCGGGCGAATCGCCGCCATCCGGGCGTTTCCGCCACCTTTCCAGGCTCTGCTCGAGCACTTCCAGAAGCGGGGCGGCGTCCCGCGTGTTGATGGACCCCAGCAACTCGCCGTCGGACGTGCACGCGTACAGGCCCTGCCGGGTGGCCGTGGGTTCGGTGACTCCACCATAATGGCCCTGTTCGGCCACGAGGCGGAAGAACTCGCCCTTGGCGTCCTTCTGCGTCTGGGTATAGCTGCAGTTGTCCGCAACCGAAACGTAGGATTCGTTGAGGATCCGGATAATGTCGGGATGGGAGAAAACGGACTCACGGCCCGCGATGCCGTTGTTTCAGACACAGCCGAGCGGGTTGCCGTTCATCGCCCAGATGAACAACGGTCTCCGCACCGCGGCCGCGCGGCGGCGGGCCGCCCAGAGGTCGGTATCCCATCCGATTTCCGTCCACCGGACTTCCTCGGGTTTTGACCGGATCAGCGAGGACAGAGATTCAATCGTCTCGGGACCAGGTTTCCATTCATCTAAACGTGCTGTCATATCGATCTCCTTTGCTTTCTCACCTATCGAGACCTACCCCCTTGCCCCCTTTCTGAAGAAAGGGGAAATGGTGACGGTTCGATGTTTGCGGTCGTGCCGTGACAAAGTTGTCCCATCGATCAGAATGTTTTAGAACACCGGTACGCGACGCCAGCCTTTCTCCCCCTTTCCTTCAGGAGAGGGGGCCGGGGGGAGAGGTCCGCCTTTCGCTGATTGCAGACGGCTGACCGCTGATAGCTGTTTTTTTCACCGCTTAAGTATCCCGCCGTTCACGTCGATCGTGGCGCCGGTGATATATGCCCCCATCCGCGAGGCCAGGAAGAGTGCGGCGTACGCGATTTCCTCGGGTTGGCCGACGTAACCCAGAGGAATGAGTTCGTTGATCCGGCTGCGGGTCTCTGGCGGGATTTGCATGCTGGTCTCGATGACGCCCGGGGTAATGGCATTGACCGTGACATTGCTCGCAGCCAGGTCGCGAGAGAGCGTCTTGGTCATCCCGATCATTCCGGCCTTCGAACTGCCGTAGTGGACGCCGCCTGCGACACCTCCCGTCTGGCCGCTAATGGAGGAAATATTGATGATACGGCCGTTTTTCTGTTTTTCCATGTACGGGGCCGCCGCCCGGCAGCAGAGATACGCGCCGGTGAGATTGGCGCCGATCACACGCTGCCATTCGGCGTGGTCCACGCCCGTATAGGGTCCCGGGCTGGACACCCCGGCATTGTTGACCAGGATGTCGACACGGCCGAACGCGTCCACGGTTCTTTGTACGAACGCGTTGACCTGTGCCTCGTCCGCAACGTCGGCCGCCGCGGCGAGTACGTCTCCTCCGTCAGACAGCGCATCGGCTACCGCTTCCAATGGACCCGCGTTGCGCGCGACCAGCGTGAGACTGGCGCCCGCCTGATGGAAGATTTCGGCGATGCTCCTGCCGATGCCGCGGCTCGCGCCGGTAACAATGGCGACCTGTCCGGACAGGTCCAGAAGGCCGGCAAGGGGTTTTGGGGACATCAGGTTCTCTTTCTGCGTGAGGCGGGGAGGTGAAGGACACCTCCGACCGTATCGACCGATCCCGTCTGACACCCGCGGTCAGATGAACTTCACGCTCTTGACTTCGCGGTTGGCCAGGCGGATGCCCCTCGCCCTGTTGCCGCGAACGGGATAGTCGCCGATGTTGAATTCCTCTTCGGTGATTCGCACGCGCGGTTTGGGCTTGAATTTGGCCTGGATCGTACGTTTGGAGTTGGTGGTGAGTTTCAGGATGCGGCAGCCTTCCGGCGCCAGTTCGTATCCCCGGTTCAGAATGAATTTGTCGATTTTGCACCGTTTGATGTAGAGATATCCGGTCTTGTTCTCTTTGTAGAAGATATTGTAGACGCGGTCTTCGTCAATGAAATTGCAGAAGAGCATACCTTTGTCCACGAAGAGCTTTTCGGGGACGTCCACCACGGAGTAGGTTCCGGACTTGCGAATGACCAGAACACGGTCGTAAGGCGACACGTCGAAAAGGGCGACGCCGTTGACCTCGTGGCCCAGGTAACCGGTATTCCTGTCGTAGCGCAGCTTGAGATTTCGCTGAGCCGCCTCCCGGACGTCGACTCTCTGGATGCTCGCGATCTCTGTCTTCCGGGGGTGATCTGCCCGGTATTTCTCTATGATCCCTTCGACGAACCCGATAGCGTAGGCCTGGATGCCGCGAAGGTTGGCGCGGACCTCCCTGAGGCGCTTGCGGATTTCCTGCATTTCCTCCTGGGCCTTGTTGATATCGTAGAGCGAGATGCGCCTGATGGGGATCTTGAGCAGGTTATCCACGTCCTCACGCGAGACTTCCGCCCTGATGTTTTCCTTGAAGTGTTCGAACCCGTCGAACACCGCGCGGTAGACGTCCTCGGAGGTGGTCTCCTCCTCGATGTGCTTGTAAATCCGGTTTTCAATGAAGATCTGTTCGAGCGTTTTCGCGTGATGCCGGACGGTCAACCGGCGCTCTTCCAGCTTGAGTTCGGTCCTGAGCAGCTCGACCAGGCGGTCCGTATTGTATCGAATCACGTCGGTCACGGTTGTGATCTGCGGGCGGTTCTCGCGAATGACCAGCAGATTCGCCGCAATTGACGTCTCGCAGTCCGTAAATGCATAGAGTGCGTCTACGGTATCTTTGGTGTGCACGCCGCGCGCGAGCTGGATTTCGATTTCCACCTGATCGGTCGTATAGTCGCTGATACCCGAGATTTTGAGCTTCCCTTTTTTGGAAGCGTCTTCGATGGAGGCGATGAGGGTCTCGGTTGACGTGCCAAAAGGCAGTTCCCGCACGATGATGCGCTTCGGGTCTTTCGTATCCAGCTTTGCCCGGACGAGAACCTTTCCGTTTCCGTCGTCATATCCGGAGACATCCACCATCCCGCCCGTGGGAAAGTCGGGATTGAGTCGGAAGGGTCGGTCCTGCAGGCAGGCGATCTGCGCCTCGAGCAGCTCAATCAGGTTATGCGGGAGAATGCGGGTGGTCATTCCCGCCGCAATGCCCTCCGAGCCTATCGCCAGCAAGACCGGGATCTTCGCGGGAAAGGCGAGCGGCTCACGGTTGCGGCCGTCGTACGAATCCTCGAATTGTGTCGTCTCCGGGTTGAACAGGACCTCTCTGGCCAGAGGCGTGAGCCGGCACTCGATATAGCGCGCCGCGGAGGCCTCGTCGCCCGTGAAGATGTTGCCGAAATTGCCCTGCCTGTCGATGAACAGCTCCTTGTTGGCCAGGTTGACGAGGGCGCCGAAAATGGAGAGATCCCCGTGGGGATGATACCGCATCGTCTGGCCCACGACGTTGGCGACCTTGTGGTACTTGCCGTCGTCCATCTCGTGGAGGGCGTGCAGAATGCGCCGCTGAACCGGCTTGAAGCCGTCGTCTATGCTGGGGATCGCCCGGTTCTTGATGGAATAGGACGCAAACTCCAGATAGTATTTGTCGTAAAGCGTATCGACGTATGCCACGGCTTCTCCTCTTTACCGCGTAAGAACTCAGGGGTCAGGGAAAGATGGGACCTCGGTTTTCTCCTGACCCCTGCATTAACCTTGGTTCGAAAAAGCCTGAATGCGGGTAGAGTGTAGAGGGAAGACGGGAGAAGAAGCCCTTGCCCGCTACTCTATTCCTTCTTGCCTCCGGCAGGAGAAGAAACTCCACTAGGCAGGAAATCTCTCCCCTCTACCGTCTCCCGTCTACCCGTTTCTGAGGGGCCCGGAAGAAAGTTCCTGTTCGCTTCCAGTGACCTGGTGTATCCTGATAATTCGCCGTCTAATCGCCTTTATTTACAAGCACATATTTGAATTAACGTGCACGGAGAATTACGAATCCTGGTTAACCTCGGTTCGTCAACTTTAGGGGACGTTAATTCGACCCTGTATTCAAACCAGATTTTCGATGATGTAGTCCCTGCGTTCGGGGGTATTCTTGCCCATGTAGAAGCTGAGCGTGTTGGCGATTTCGGATATGGAACGGATATTGACTTTGACCAGCCGCATATCGTCGCCGATGAACTGACCGAATTCCTTCGGCGAGATTTCCCCGAGCCCCTTAAACCGTGTAATCTCGGGGTTTTTGACCTCTTCCAGGGCGCTGTCGCGCTCCCGGTTGTTGTAGCAGTAGCGCGTGACCTTGCTGTTCCGGATGCGGAAGAGCGGTGTCTCCAGGATATGGAGATGGCCGGCCAGCACCAGTTCCTCGAAATAGTTCAGGAAATACGTGAGGAGCAGGTACCGGATATGGTAACCGTCGTGGTCGGCGTCGGTGGCAATGACGATTTTATTGAACCGCAGGTTTTCGATGCCGTCTTCGATACCGAGCGCCATCATGAGGTTGTAGAGTTCCTCGTTCTTGTACACGGCGGCCTTATTCTTGCCGAATACGTTCAGAGGAACACCCTTCAGGCCGAAGATCGCCTGGGTGAGGACGTCGCGCGCGGAGACCATGGATCCCGCCGCCGAAGGACCTTCGGTGATGAAGATGGTTGAGTCGTCGCCATGCTTCCTGTGGCCCAGGTGGAATTTGCAGTCTTTGAAGTGCGGAATCTTGATTGCGATTTTCCGGGCGGCTTCCTTCGCCTCTTTCTTGACGGCGTTGAGTTCCTTCCTCAACTTTTCGTTCTGGGCGATTTTATCGGACAGCCTCTGGGCCGCGGTCTGGTTCTTGTGCAGGAGGTCGACCACGGCGCTCTTGACCTCCGCGACAATCCACCCCCGAATATCCGTATTCCCCAGTTTGTTCTTTGTCTGCGACTCGAATACAGGCGCCTTGAGCTTGACGGCGACGGCGCCGGAGATGCTCTCCCGAACGTCGATGCCGTTGTAATTCTTCGTGTAGAATTCGTTCACGCCCTTGAGGATGCCCTCGCGAAAGGCGCTCTGGTGGGCCCCGCCGTCGCTGGTGTGTTGGCCGTTGACGAAAGAGAAATGCGTTTCCCCAAAGCTGGCCGTGTGGCTGAACGCGAACTCGAGGTATTGGGACTTGTGATACAAGGGCTCATAGAGGGCCGTCTCGCCGACTTCGCGGGTGAGGAAATCCAGCAAACCGTTCCTGGATACGAATCGTTCCCTGTTGAAGACGAGGGAAAGTCCGCTGTTCAGGCAGGCGTAGTTCCACAGCCGCTGGCGGACGTAATCGAAGTTGAACGCGAAGTCATCGCCGAAGATCTGAACATCGGGCAGAAACTCGAAAAACGACCCGTCGGGTTCGCCCGGCTTCAGGCCCTTCATCTTCTTCTTCAATCGGCCGCGTTCAAAGCGGGCTTCAAAGTATTCTCCTTCCCGGTACGCGACTGCCCTGAAGTCGGAAGAGAGGGCGTTGACGGCCTTGGTGCCCACGCCGTTGAGGCCCACGCTGAACTGGAAGACGTCGTCGTTGTATTTCGCGCCGGTATTGATGATGGAAACGCAGTCGATGACCTTGCCCAGCGGAATGCCGCGGCCGTAGTCACGGACCCGGACCCGGTTGTCCTCGATACTGACGTCGATCTTTTTTCCGTAGCCCATGATGAATTCGTCTACGGCATTGTCGATGACTTCCTTCAGCAGGACGTAGATCCCATCGTCCGGATTGGAACCGTCGCCAAGCCGGCCGATGTACATGCCGGTGCGCAGGCGAATGTGTTCCAGCGAACTGAGTGTTTTGACCTTGGACTCGTCGTACCCGTGTTCGGGGGATTCGCCGTTGTTCTTCCTGGCGGAGGATCGACGGGCAGGCGCGGGCTTCCCGTTTATGGAAAGCGAAAGCTGACCCGAACCGCGCAGTGTCGATTTTGTTTCAGGCATAACATACCTTCTCGGGATCGCAGGAAAACGCAACCCCGCTTGAAGACCGTACAATCAGGGGAGGAAGACGCACCCAACGTGGGGTCAAGGAGCTGAAAACGAACTTAACTGTGGGGAAATAAAGGGGAAAGACAACACCATAATATAGTGCATCTTTGTTCATCTTTCAAGGTGTTTTTTGTGCGCCGGCACGGCGGATGCGGGGAAAAAACCAATTTCGGAATACGCCGTTCAGGTCTCCCGGATCGCGTAAGCGAGTACGTCCACCACCTGTTCCGGTGTCTCCGCCACCGCCAGCGCCGCCGAGTCGACTTCCTTGAGCGCGTGGGCGATGCCCGCGTCGTGGATCACGACAATGGGTTTGCCGAGGGCGGCGGCGAAGCCCGCGTCGAACGCCGCGTTCCACTGCCGGTAATTGCCTCCGAAGCGCACAACCACCACGTCGGCATCGCCAATGAGCGTCCGTGTCCGGATGGCGTTGATCTTCGCGCCCTTGTGGTCCTTCCAGAATGAGGATTCCTCGGGGCCCAGGATGTCCACGCCGCAGTTGTCGCTGGCGGCGTGGTCGGTCACCGGGGCCGTGAAGGAAACCGGAAGATCCCTTTTCGTTGCGGCGCTTACGATCCGGTCCCGCCAGTCGCTGTGGATTTCGCCGGCCAGGTACACCTTCCACTGCTTCGACATTCTCAGGACTCCTGTATGCAATCGTGCGCGACCTGAATGCGTGGTTCCCGGCTCTGAATCGCTCGGGTTCGCAGGCCGTAAACGTCGCGTTACCCTGCAATTCGGGCGAACAACGGTTCGTTGCTCAGTCCTTCACGACCCGGGTGTGCGTGTACTGGTTTGAGTAGTTTCTCATATTTCCCGTGGCGTAGACCTGTCTGATTGCCGTAGCCGGGAGCCAGTGGATAAACCAGTTGTTGTAGACTTCGCAGATATCCCGCGGTATGCCCCGGATGACCACCGCCTCCACGTCGACGGCGAGAAACGTGTTGTGGTGGATGAGAATGACGTTCCCGGCAATGTCCGTTCCGTCTTCTCGGTCTCTGCCGCCGTGCATATCGAAGCTGTGACTGTTGGCATTTTCCAGGACCATGTTGTATCTGGCCTCGTAGCTGGTGTTCGGCCTGCCCGTGCCCGCGATGTGGTGCCTGCACCAGTCGAACAGGTTGGCTTCGATAAGCGCTTCGGAATTGTCCATCACCACGCCGTAGCCGAGGCCGTGGCGCTGATTATGGTGGATATAGTTGTGGTGGATGTGGTTGTCCGTTGAATTCCTCCGGAGGAAAATCGCGCCGTGGCTCCAGCCCCAGAGTTCGCAGTTGTCCACTTCCAGCCTTGGTTGGAAGGTCTCGATGGCCCTGGAGTTGGGTATGCTGTAGAACCGCCCTTCCGACAGGAGTTGCGTCATCTGTTCGGTACGCCTCATCGAGTCGGGTCCCTCCAGCCTGAGTCCGGTAAGGCGAACGTCCGGACCGATGGCGACGAACAACGGGGCCGTATCCAGCTGTTCCGAAAAAATGAGGCCGCCGTCGGAATCGGGCTTGCCCCGGCCGCTGGCAAGCGTGACGCCCGCCCGGATCTCGATGTCCGTGTCACCGGTCAGGTCCACCCTCGCGGTATCCGCCACGTAGACCACCTGCCCCCCCGTCGCCTGCTTCAGCGCATCCAGCAACTCCGCCCGGCTGGTGACGAAGTAGTCGTACTCCTCGACAAGCTGATCGTATCCCTCGCCGCCGCCGATGGGATTTCCGGTGGGGTTCGAGTCGGCCCCGAACTTGTCGTCCGATAACAGTGCGCGGTCGCTCAGGTCCCGTCCGCCCGTCGGTTCGGTGGGCTCCGGCTCGGGCGCAGGCGGCGTTTCCTCGCCGCCGCAGGACGCGACACAAAAAAGAACCGCGAGACAGGCAAGCAGCTTGATAACGGACGTTGTCATATCTGACCTCATCCCGTGGAGAAGATCGATCCGCTCACCATCGCGTTATTCTTTAACAGATCGTCCATCGTATTTATCTCAATCCTTGACGACCCGATCGTTGGTGTACTGGTTTGAGTAGTGGCGGACGTTGCCCTTGGCGTTGGTCTGTTTGACGGCGACGCCCGGGACAGCGTGGATGAACCAGTTGTTGTAGATGTCGCAATATTCCTCGGGAACGCCCCGGATGACAACAGCCGCCACGTCAATCGCCAGAAACGTGTTGTGATGTATGGCAATAACGGTGCCGGCGACGTCCGTACCGTCGTCCCGGTCCCTGCCGCCGTGCATGTCGAAGCTGTGGCTGTTGGCGTTTTCCAGGACCAGGTTGTAGCGGGCCTCGTAGCTTGTGCCGGGCCTGCCCGTACCGGCGATGTGGTGACGGCACCAGTCGAACAGGTTGGCTTCAATGAGGGCATCGGATCGGTCCATAGAGACGCCGTAACCCAGCCCGCTGCGCTGGTTGTGGTGAAAAAAGTTATGGTGGATGTGGTTCTCCGTGGAATTGGCCCGGAGGAAAACCGCGGCGTGGCTCCAGCCCCAGAGTTCGCAATTGTCCACCTCAAGCTTCGGATGCGCGGTCTGGATGGCGCGCGAGTTGGGTATGCTGTAGTACCTGTCCTCCGAATACAGTTGCCTCATCTGCTCGGTGCGCCTCATCGTATCCGGACCCTGAAGCCGCAGGCCCGTCACACGGACGTTTGGACCCGTCGCCAAAAAAAGGGGAATGGTCTCGAGTTCGTCGGAAAAGACCAGACCACCCTCTGAATCCGGTTTGCCCCGCCCGCTGGCCAGCGTCACGCCGGCGCGGATCTCGATATTCTGATCGCCCGTCAGATCGACCCTGGAGGTGTCCGACAGATAGACCACCTGGCCCTGGGTCGCCTGCTTGAGCGCGTCGAGAAGCTCCGCCCGGCCGGTGACGAAGTAGTCGTATTCCTCGACCAGTTGGTCGTATCCGTCTCCCCCGCCGATGGGATTGCCCGTGGGGTTCGAGTCGGCGCCGAACGTGCTGTCCGACAGCAGGGGTCTGGGCTGCCGGGGGGTGTTGTCCGTGGTCTCTGCAGGCGCCGGCGCCGACGCAGGGGGCGCGGGTTTTTCCTCCCCGCCGCAGGCCGCAAGGAGAATCGGTACGACGAGACAGATGAGCGTTCTGGACAATGTTGTTGGCATAAACACCTCATGTATGCACCCCGGGGAGACCTCTGCCCCCAACCCCGCAGACCTCTCTCCTAAAGGAAAGAGGGAGGAGATCGCCTGCCTCGTGAGAATTCTTTTCGTGCCGAAGGCAAGGAGGAAAAACATACCGGGCAAGGGTTTCTTCTACCGTCTCACCGCTTCATGCGAAACCCGGCACCGCAACGCGCAGATGGTGTCCCGATTGGGAACATATCTAATACAGATCTTCCCTCGTCGTTATCGGACACCATCGCGCCGTGGAGAGATGGTCCAGAAGGATGTTGAGCGCCTCAGGCGTGCCGATATACTGCAGCCCCACCGCGGCATGCCCGGAGACGTAGCGATTCTCATCCTGCAGTGCCTCGCCCAGCGCGGGAATGGCGCCTTCGGCGTCCGCCCCGAATCGCGCC
Organism: Candidatus Latescibacterota bacterium; assembly: GCA_965116875.1. Lineage (GTDB taxonomy): Bacteria > Latescibacterota > UBA2968 > UBA2968 > JAAXHE01. The sequence goes on along the minus strand of OZ220733.1, from coordinate 2,926,301 downwards.
AGCGAGTAGGCCGCGGTGTAGCGGACCTGGCTGTCATCGTCCTTCAGCGCGTTCGCCAATGCGGGCACGGCCTCGTCCGGATTGCCGGCGATGGTGCCCAGGGCCTCGGCCGCGTGGTGGCGTACCCATTCAGACGGATCCTTCAACGTATTCGCGAGTGCTGACACCGCTTCCGCGGCCGCCGGTCCCGCGTCGCCCAGCGCGAAGGCGGCATGGCCGCGCACCTTCTCATCGTCATCACCAAGCGCAGCCGCCAGTTCGGATACTGCGGGTTCTCCAACCGCGCCCAGCGCGTAGGCGGCGTTGAGCTTGACGTTTTCATCCTCGGCCTGAAGGGCCCGGCAAAGCGGACCGACAGCCGGCTCTCCGGTAGCGGCCAGTTCGTACGCCGCGTTGAGCCGGGCATGTTCGTCGCCGTCGCGGAGCGTCCGGGTGAGCGCGTCCACGTTGCCGGCGTGTCCGTTGGCGTTCGAGCCGCGCGACCACTCCCAGATGCTGTTCCAGACAAACGGGTGCCTGTCGCCCACGTCCGTGTTGCTCCAGGCCTCGTCGGTGTGGTTCCACTCCGGCTGCGTGGGATCGGACATGCGGGTAAACTGGAATTTCATCATATACCGTCTCAAGTCCACCTGGTTGGGCATGGCCCTGTGCCAGATGTCGAAATGGACGATTGCGATCGTACCCGCTTCTCCGCATACGGAAACTCCGGCGTCGTCCGGATCCTCGAGGCGGTCCATGTAGCAATGCGTGTGGGGAATGACGCCCGTCGGTCCGTTGATCAATTCCACGTCCTGGGGATAATAGAAGGCCATCGCCCACCGGTTGCGATGATAACGCAGCTTGTAATAACCCCAGTAGCTGTCTTTGTGCCATCCTCCGCCCGGGCCGTTGGGTTTGTTGAAGTGGCAGTGCCGGTGGACGTGCATGGTGTGATCATGCCCGAGGATGGACGAAAAGGCGCCGTTGACTTCCGGCTGGTCGAATACGGTCTGGATTTCGGGAATGCGCGGCAGGACGTTGTTGCCGGGGTTGCCTTCCTTCAGGAAGACTTCGTCGGTCTTCCGGTAGATTTCTTCGTGGAACTCCGGCGGAAGGTCCACCTTGATCGTGATGAACCCATTGGCGATGAATTCCTGCATTTTCCGGTCGTCGAGAAGGTATTTGGGGTCCGGCATGGGTCAAATCTCCGAGATGTTGGTGAACAGGGGCGGGGCGTGTTCGCTCTGTTGCGCCTCAACAACGAAATAGTACGGACATGGGTAATACGCGTCAAGGGATTATTCTGCGGCGGGCGGCGGGCAGCCTCGAGGTGAACGGAATCTGCAGGAATGCGTTTCGTTTCCACGCAATAACTGTTGCTTTTTCGGACGAACTGGCGAATTTATACTGAACCGGCTCCACTCGAGCTGTGTCTTGTAAAGTGTGAAACAGGGAATATCGCGCTTCTTCTGCCGATTGCGGGTAAAAAAGTGTTATCCGTAGAACTACAAAATCAACTCACGATACCGATTCCTCAGCGCGCCGATACGCCGGAGTCCCGAATGCCCCAGGAACGGTTCCTGATCCAGCAATGTCTCACAGGAAATCAGGACGCGTTCCGGAGGTTGATCGAACCCCACCAGGACTTCGTTTTCCGCGTTGCGCTCGCGGTTCTGGGCAGCCGGGAGGAGGCGGAAGAGGCCGCTCAGGATGCGTTTGTCCGCGCGTACCGGGGGCTGGGTTCGTTTTCAGCGAAGGTCCCGTTTCAGGCGTGGATATACCGCATTGCGATTCGGACCGCCCTGAACGTGCGCAGGCGGAGGCGACGGCGTCTGTTCGAGCGACTGACGCCGCCCGCGTGGTTCGGTGGACTGGCGTCGTCGGATACAGAAGCGCCCGACACCCAGTTTGCGAAACGGGACGCGCGAATTCGCCTGCGGGCGATCATCGACCGTTTGCCGGCAAAGCTCCAAGAGGTTGTGGTGTTGACCTATCTGCAGGAACTCGCCTGCGGTGAGATCGCGGAAATACTGAACATCCCTGAAGGCACGGTCAAGTCCCGGCTCCACCGGGCGCGCGAAAAACTGCATAGGGAGATCGAAAGGCAGGATCTGCTGGATTGACCGAAACAGGAAGCTGTCTTAAAATTCCCAGCGGTCTTCGCGCGGCTGCAAAAGCGCCGGGAACTCACCGGTAATTTTAAGACAGCTTCTAAGAAAGGATTGCAACATGCCGAATCTGGAATGTCGTATGACAAGGAAGCGAATGCACCGCTATCTGGACGGCGATTTATCGCCGGCGGAAGAAGAGGCGATGCGAATACACCTTGTGCGGTGCGGGGACTGCGCGCCTGCGTTCGAGCGGCTGCAGCGAAGCGAGGACGCGGTCCGGAGCCATTTTGCGGCGTCCGTCGCGAACGAGGCGGCGCCAGCCGGGTTCTGGGATGGTCTGTCGGAACGGTTGGGGACCCGGCCGGGACGGGTTCGATGGCGCCTCCAGGACCTCATTGAGAGGATCCCTCGCGGGGTGCTTGCGCCCGTTGCGGTGGCCACGGTGCTGATGCTTGCGGTCTGGGGAATCGAGGTGTATGAAACCAACGCACCGGCGGGGAACGGAAGAACGGCGCCGGTGCGGAAGGAACTGGCTCAGATCAAGGCGTCAATCCTGGATATGGAAGCCGAACTGGAGCAACAGTGGAGATAGCGGCTATGCGACACGTGATTTCAGTCGTCCTGGGCTTTGCGTTATTGGCAGGCACGAATTCGGCCCGCGGGGATACGGTGGACGTGCAGGTACAGGGTATGGGGGGAACGGTGGACAGCATCCATCTGAAGTGGGATGGAAGGCGGCCTGTTTCCACGGAAATACCCGCGCCGGAGACACCGTCCTCCACGGGCGACTTCAGGGAGATGCTCAAGGACCTGCGAGTCCGGAACCGCAAGTCGCTTCTGGAGCTCAAACGGGACGTCGACGCGATGAACGTGGCGCTGGAAGCGGGCTCGGTCGGCGCCGACGAGACCCGGTTGCTTCTGGCCGATATCCGTATGCGCCGCATAGACGCGCGGGTGAGCCTGAACCTGATGGGCTTTATGAACCGCGTTGCGCAGGATGAGGATCTGTACGGGTTGTGGGGCGACCCCGTGCGCCTGTTCACGGCGGCGCCGGCGACGCCCAACATCCTGATCGTAAATCGTACCCGGGGACAGCTGGCGGCGGACGTCTGGGACGCCGATACCATTCGCGTGGTGTATGTTCCCGCGTTCTCCGGTTTTGCGAAGGAGGCCATGCCGGACGAGAATACGCTGGAGAAGGCGGCGAACGTAAATGCGGATGTCTCCGTACATAGCGCCGCGGCGGTAGCCCTGGCGACCGAGGGGCTCGATGAAGCTCAGGGCGGGGGCATCTCCGGTGCGATCACCGTGGTTTCGGTCTCGGATCCCACCGGGGTGTACGCGCCGCCCGGGGCGACCGCGGATGACCCGCCCGCGCGTGGGATGGTGGTCTTTCCGTCCACGATGGTGCCCCGCCCCGAACGGCTGTTGCTGGATCGTGCGGAGCCCGTGGCGATCCGGGACATGGAGGGCGTCCACGTGGTCCACCTCGTCAACAGCGACAAGCTGCTGGAGCGCCTGAAGGCCGCGCCGCGGAAGCGGACCGCGGCTTTCAAGCGGACGACGGGTTTTGAAGCGGGATACTGGGCGCAACGCGGTGTGCCGCCCGTTCCGGCAAGGCACGGGCCGGGTTCTTCCGGACCCGGTGTCGTCCCACGCACTGCGCCGCGCGCGGCGCTGGCGACGGACCCCCGGGGGCCGACGGCATTCAACCAGGGCGTCGGGCTGCTGGTTGCCGGCAGATACGATGAGGCGAGACAGCGGTTCGAAGATGCGATCTCCGAAGACGACGGGTACGCGCCTTCCTATGTGGGGCTGGGCAGGGTCTATATGGAGCAGGGCGCCGGGGAGGACGCGGAATACTATCTGAAGAAGGCGCTGAAGCGGTCGCCCGGGTCTCCTTCGGCGTTAAAGGCGCTCAGCGACGTGGCGATGCGGGGCGAGGATTGGGGGGACCAGAAGAAGTGGACGGGGCAGATTCTGGCCCGGGATCCGCAAAACCCGGAAGCGCTCTACCGGCGGGCGATCGCCTACCGGGAATCCGGCAAGCACAAGGGGACGGTAGCGCGCTGGCTGGACTGGCGACGGTCGGAGCGGCACTTCAGGCAACTTCTGGATAAAGCGCCGCAATACCGGGACGTTTTGTATCAGTTTGCGGTACTCAGACGCTACGACAAGGCGTTTAGAAAGGCGATCCGACTCGGCGAGAGTCAGGTGCGGATCAAGCCGGACGAACTCATACACCGGCGCAGGCTGCGGCGTCTATACCTGTATTTCCTGGACAATACGGATCCGAAGGACGCCTTGAAGTGGTTGCGCAGGCATGGTACCGAATACGCGCAGTACTTCGAGGGCGAGGCCCTGCGACTCGCCGGACGGACGGCGCGGGCCGACACGGTCCTGCGGTCCTGGCTGGCGTCGGACCCTTCCCTGAGCGCAATACCCGCCTATCTTTCCCTGACGCGCATCGCTTACGGAAGCGATGAAGTCGAAACGGGAGAATCCCATTACTACAAGGCCGTGGAAAGCATTCGGGACTCCCTGGACGCGCAACTGATGTATGAGGACGTGAAATACATCGTAACCGTCGAGGAGATGGATGCGTTTTCCAGGCTCGAAACGCCGGAGTCCTATCGGGAATTCTTCCGCAAGATCTGGGTGAGCCGGGACCCCACCCCGGCCGTGTCTCCCAACGTTCGGCTGGCGGAGCACTACCGGCGGATCCTGTATGCCGAACGGTATTACATTTACGATGGATTTCGTACCTGGTTCTACGATCCGGACCAGGGCGACAACATCCCGTATCCGACGACGGTTGAGTTGAACGACCGGTTCAACGATCCGGGGCTCATCTATATACGTCACGGCCGCCCGTCGGATACGCAGAAATTCTCCATGGCCGAAGTCTGGCACTACTGGAAGACGGATGCATTTCAGAAGATGGTGTTCAATTTCGCGGCAACGCCCAGCAGTATGGGCTCCAACTGGCGTCTTGTGGAGTCCCTGTCCGGTTCGGGGAACTACGGACGGCGCCTCCGGTGGGAGAATGAGAAACTCAGGCGCGAAGTGCAACGGTCAGTAGAGACGGGGCTGCAGACGGACCGCCATACCTGGGAGGACGACGTGGATGACCTCGATTACGAGTCCTACCTGGCGTATTTCAAGGGCGAACGCGGAAGGGGCGACGTTGAACTGTATTACGGAATGCCATTCAATGCCCTGAAGAAAGACATTCGTCAATTGCCCGATACGGCTGCGATCTATGAATACGGCCTGGCGTTGCATGACATGCAATGGAACCGGTACGAAAACCTGACCGGATACGTGGGTAAATCCCACGTCGAACGGTCGCGTTACAAAGACCGGAGCTTTGGCGTGCTCCGGTTTTCCGCGGACCCCGATTCAGGCCACGCGGCGTTTTTCCTCCGCCCCTCGCGGGACAACCTACTTGGCGGGTGGAAGCAGGACCTGCGAATACCGGAATTCTCGGAGACGACTCTTGACATGAGCAGCCTCGTGCCGGCCCACGTGATCCGGGCCGACGTCGAGGGTTCCCATGGGTTCAATCTTCGAGGTATTCAGGCCGTACCGAATCCCTCGCTTCGGTTCTCGCGCAAGGATCCGGTGTACATCTATTTCGAGCTCTACAATCTGACACCCGATGCGCGCGGCACGACCTCGTTCGATGTCTCGTACGGGTTGACCCGGCTGAAGAGGAAGGGAATCAAGCGGCTGCTCAGGATTTTCGGCAGCGGCGAAAAACCCGCCACCACCGTCACGGTGGAGCGACTCGGCGATTCTCCCGACACACGGGAGTCTCTGGCGCTGGACCTGAACAAAGCCGGCTCAGGAGAGTTTCTGCTGAAGGTAAAGGTCCGCGACGTCCACGCGGGCACGGAGCGGGAGCAGTCGGTGGAACTGGTGTTGGAATAGGGTTCGTGATTTCGAACCTCTCCTCTCGGCGCTTTACACAAAGCCGTCAGCTGTTAGCCATTAGCCGTCAGCCAAAAACGAAAGGCAAGATCAGAAGCAACCCCTCCGCCCGGCCTCGCAGACCTCTCCCCCCGGCCCCCTCTCCTAAAGGAAAGGGCGAGAAAGGCTGGCGTCGCGTACAGGTGTTCTAAAAACATCCTGATCGATAGGACAACTTTGTCACGGCACGACCGCGAACATCGAACCGTCACCATTCCCTCTTCCCGTGGGAAGGGGGCCAGGGGGTAGGTCTCGAGAGAGGGAGCAAGACAGTGCGGGTACGCGCAATCCTGCTCTTCTGAATCGGCAGCAAATTAGCAGAGCGAGCTACGTATATTCGGGAGTATCGATATGAGACCAGCGACGGTTCTGAAGGTTCTGGTCGTTGCGGCGGCAACGTTCTTCTTTGCGCAGGCCGCGGCGACGTCGATCTCTGCCAGGGACCATGCGTCGATTGAGGAAATTTACAGCGAGGGGATGGACCTGCTCGAAAGCGACAGTCTGGACGCGGCCGCGGCGAATTTCCGGGCTGCAATCGAGATCGACAGGAAACACGCGCCTTCTCACGTCGGTCTGGGCCACGTATTCCTGAAGGCGGGCGATCTGAAAGCCGCCGAACGGGCATTCATGAATGCGCGGCGGAGACAGCACAAATACGCTCCGGCATACAACGGACTCGGGTTGGTGTGGCGAGAAAAACCGAAGGGCCTGTACACGGCGATAGACTATTTCAAGATGGCGTTGCGATATGATCGGAATTATCTCGAAGCGAGGTACCATATCGCCGAGGCGAGGTACGCATTGGGGGAACACGATGTAAAGCGGGAAGCGGAAAAGCTGCTCCAGATGGATGCCACGTTTGCGCCGGCGCACCGGCTGCTCGGTGAATGGTATGTGACATTCAAGGAAGATCATCTTCGCGCGGCCGAGCACTACGAACGATTCCTCTCTCTACAGCCCGATGATTTTGAGGTCGCTCTACGGCTGGCCAACGCGCTCGGTAAGACCGGCGACCATGCACGCGTTGTCGACCTGATGCGCACGCAGATGCTCAGCCATCCCGATGCAATCGAAATGTCGACCGTCCTCGCGAACGCCTATCTCGCACAAGATTCCCTGGACCTGGCGGAGGTCGCGTTCGAGAGATATCTCGAAGCCTGCGAACCGGCGGAGCGGATGCTGTATGAGGATATCCGTCTCCTGGCTTCTCCGGACGAGTACGACGCTTTTGTTCGTGCGCCGGATAAAGACGCCTATCTGACCCGGTTCTGGGGAGACCGGGACCCGGATCTGACAACCGCCGCCAACGAGCGGCAATTGGAGCACTACCGGCGGGTGTGGTTCGCGCGACGGCATTTTTCCAAATCGCGGCAACCCTGGGATACGCGGGGAGAAGTATACGTGAGATTCGGAGAGCCGGACCATCGCTCCAGGTCAGACTGGGTGAATTTCCAGCAGAATCTCGACGTCCAGCGTGTGAAGGAGGCGCTTGCAGGGCAGATCCACGGCGCGGCACACGTCGCGAGTTGGGGAGACATCCTGGTTGCCTTTCCGGTTCGCAGTATCCCCGAGGGGCACGACTTCGGCGGATTCACGGCTCCCGCATATAGACCGGTGATTGCGAATGGACCGGACGAATCTATGGTACCATGGGAAAGCTGGGTCTATGTCAATAACGGCGCGGGAGGCGGCATGGAGGTGACGTTTACGGATGAGATGTTGAACGGGAAATTCGACTTCGCGCCGCCGCCGATCGACGTGGATATCGACATCCAAAAGCTTGCCGCGTTCAACCGGTTCAGTCCCCGAAACGTGAGCATGCGGACGGCGGCGCGATACCCCGACTACTACCAGCCGCCTGTGAACGAAGATCCGCTGGAATTCTACTACGATCTGGCCGATTTCCGAGGGCGGGCTGAAGCGGCATCCGCACTGGAAATCTATGCCGGAATTCCGCAGCACGCAGCGCAGTACCTGGAGGCCGAGGACGCAACGACGCTGGACGTCGAAAGGACAGTGGCTTTACTGAACAAGGAAACTGGTGAGGTCTACCGCAAGAGCGGCGCAATTCGGTTCAGGCAAATCGGGGACGTGAGGCAACAACAGGGCGCGTTTGTTCCTGACGTGGTTCGGCTGGATGTTCCGCCGGGCCATTACAGGATGGAGGTGAAGACCAGGGACAAACAAACCGGCAGGCGTGGGCGGTACCGCCAGATCATCCACCTGGAGGCCTACCCGGAGACAGGTCTTCGGATGAGCGACCTTGAACTGGCCTGGCGCATTTCGGAGACCAGTCTGGATGACAAATTCAGCAAAGGAGACCTGCACGTGGTCCCAATGCCGACCCGCACCTACCGCAGGGGACACAGCGTCTACGTGTACTACGAAATATATAATTTGGCAAGGGATACGTTCGGGAGGACGAGATACCGGGTTGCCTATACCGTGGGCAGAAAGGGAGAATCCGATGCTGGCAATATCGCTCGGCTCGTCAGGCTGCGAGGGAAGCGGCAGGTGGAGATCGAGGTGGCATCGGAGCAGGTGGGAACCGACCCCACTGAGGTGGAATACGTCGCATTGCAACTGGGACAGCGGAACGAGGGCCGGCAGGTGCTGCAGGTGGCGGTCACGGATTTGAACAGCGGTGAGACGGTGACCAAGGACGCGGGATTCGTGATGAAGTGATGCCGACCGTAGGTACACGCACACGTCAGATGGCTTTCTGAATGGTCTTGAAAATGGACGGTTTGAACTCTGCCGTATATTTCCGGCCGGTCTGGCTGATGTCAGGTCTGGTCGTCCTGGCAATGGTGCTTCTGGCGACAGCCGAAGTATCAGCCGGGACAAACGATGCGCGACGGGATTCGCTGTATCGCGAGGCATTGGCGAACGTCGGCCAGGTGCATCCGAAGGCGAGTATCAAGGCGTTTGAGCAGGTCCTGAAGCTGGACTGGAAATTCACGCCCGCGCACTATGAGATTGCAAAGCTTTATATGGAATTGAACACGCCGCTCACCCGCCAGAGCGCCCGAAAGGCGCTGGATGAAGCGATGCGTATCGACCCGGAGAACAAGGACTATCAGATGACGTTGGGCGAACTGCTCAGCAGGCAGGGGTTCTTGTGGCATGCGGTGCGTCATTATGAGAAGCTTTTGAAAGTGGAGCCGGAAAACGCGGAGGCGGCGTACTGGGCCGGGTATTTTGCGGTGCAGGACTATCTGTCCTACCTGGATAACGACAGCTGGAACCATCTTGCCGACCGGGACCTCAATCTGGCGAAGTCTCATTTTCGACGCGGTATTGACGCGGACCCCGATTTTCGCGGCACATATAACCTGCTTGGGCTCCTCCACGTGGAGACCGGGCATCCCGATGAGATGATCCTCCTCTTCAAGCGCCTTCTGGATCGAGCACCGGAGGATAAGGACGCGCTTCTGTATTGCGGCCTGGGTTACCAGATGCTGGGCGAATTGGACGTCGCGCACAACTATTACAGGCGAGCCCTCGAGCAGATGACCGTCGACGAGGCGTCCGGGATGGAGTCGCTGGATTTGGTTGCTTCGGAAGCCGACCGCAGCCGGATGGAGCAGGCGATTGTGTACCAAGACACGGATGCGGACGATTGGACCCCTGTTGCGCGCGACCGTTTCTGGCGCAGTCTGGATCCGCTGTTTTTAACCGAGTTCAACGAGAGAAAGATCGAGCACTACGGACGATTTGCATACGCAAATCTCAGGTTCAGCCGTCCCTTCAGGGAAACTGCCGGGTGGCAGACCGATCCCGGCAAGACGATCATCAAGTTCGGTCCGCATCTGAAACAGCATATATTCCAATCTTCCTCGGGAATATGGAAAAATGTATGGCTCTACGAGGGCTTTCGCATCCGCTTCCAAAAAAACGACGGGGCGGACAGATGGCGTTTCGCACTGGGATCGGGCCACAGGGGTGGAAGTGCGAGAAGCCTGACAGAGCGCGTCGAGGTTGAAGAAGAAGACGGTGGCATTTTCTTTATCACACAACTGCGAAGCGAACTCGGCGATTTTTATTCCGTCAAGGGACGAAGAAAAAAACTGGGGGGATCATTCGAACCACCGGCCCGGCATGTGTATCGCGACACGCCTCAGCGGTACATCGACCCGTATCTCGAACTGAAATATCAGTTGCCTCGTCAAGTCGCGGCCTTTCATGAGGACGATAGTATTCGCGTGGAATTCGCCTATGCAATTCCGAAGGCGCGGGTCCGGTTATCCGAACCGAACGGATTTGTGGATCTCGAGGACGGCGTGTTTCTGTTCGATGAACGCTGGGACGAAGTATACAGAAAGAAGATGGACGTCGCAATGCAATGGCCGGTTTTCGACCGGGCGATTGAATCAAAGAGCGACAGCCTGCGGCGCAACCACGTCGTCTCCTTCCGAACGTTGCGGGTCGCTCCCCGGCAGCACCGGCTCGTGGTCGAGGTCCGGGACCGCGGAACAGGATCGATCGGGACGTTTCGCGAAGTCCGTGAGTTCCGGGTCGTGGACTCTCTGTTGGCCATGAGCGATCTGCTGCTGGCGTCCGGGATCGAGCCGAAGACAGCGTTTCCCGAGGGGCGCGAGGACCTTCGCGTCACGCCCAATCCGATACATACCTACGGCCGATCCGAGCCGGTCTTCATCTATCTCGAAATCTACAATCTCAAGAAAGACAGATTCGGCGGAACCAAATACCGGATTTCCTACCGGCTGACCCGGCCCGATCGAGAGGAAATCCGACCCGAGAAGTTCACTGCCCTGGATGCGCCGGACGCGGGCGCCGCGGTGGAAATTCAGACCGTCGTGGAGGAATCGATCATCGAGAGCGAGAAAGACCTCTGGCGGGATGAACCTGAGGAGACCGTGAGCTATCGCGTCAGATACATCCTGCCGGAACGAAACAGGATCTCCGAAGAGATTGAGGATACGCCCCGCGAGAATGAAGGCGCCGAGACGACGGTCACGGCGCAATACCGGGGAAATCAGAAGGACGACTTCACCTTCCTTCAGATCGACGCGACGAACGCCCCCGCCGGTTTCCACAAGCTCATTGTCACACTGAAGGACCTGTATACCGGTCAGATCGCGGAACGGGACGTGGTGTTCCGGGTGGTTGAGTGAACGAACGGCTCCGCGGACGGAATGGATAGGACGCCGGCTATTCGTGTGTCGAGAAGCCAGGCTGCGTTTTGATCGGCGACGTATGTGTTTTTCGTAATTGATCTTGTATTTTTACGAATTGTTGTTGAATTATTCGCAATGGATGTTCAATAGTATTCAATTCTGATATCAATGGAGGAGTCATTGCTGCATAAGACCAGAAATCTCGTTGAGGACTGGCGGGAAGGCGACGCCCGGAAACTCGCCGCGCTCGAGATGGAAGCGGACGTGGGATGGCCGGGCGGCGGCGGATGGCAGACGACGGCCGAGGAGCAGGAGCGAAACATCAAAGAGAGCAACCTGCTGGGGGCAATCGTCACGGAGAATGAAGAGCGCATTATCAGTCTGTGTACGATACGAGCGACGCCGGGACAGAAGGCGCAGGCGTTCATTCCGCACCTCAACTGCCACCCGGACTTCCACGGGAAGAAGCACGGGAAATCGGCGCTGTGGGGCGCGATGGAACGAGCGTACGAGGCGGGCTATCAGCGGGTCGACCTGTACACGTGGCCGGGGAACCTGCAGGCCGTTCCCCTGTACAAGAAGATGGGCTTCATGTGGCGTCCGGATTCGTCCGTACACATGGAGAATTTCACGCCCGCCGCCCGACGGCATCCCCTCGCCGCCTCTTTTTTCGACCAGCACGATTGGTACGAGACCCAGGTTCGGGAACTCGAGCCCGAAGAGGACGTGATGATGCGGGGCAGGGTGAAGGTCTACGAATACCTCTGGCGCGCCCCGGACGGCGATCTGCTCAGGCTGGTGTTCGACCGCCAGAGCTGGGGGATCATCGAGATCGAGAACAATGACCTGACTGTGTCGTGCAGTCTGCCCGACGAGAAGCTGGTCGCGGGAATCTCCCACGCTGTCCGCTGGCGTATCGTCAACAAGAAGCCGCACCCGGCACACGTCTTTCTCGCCACGTCGGGCGATCCGGGCGTCAGGGTCGAAAAGCGCGAGGCGCTGGACGTTGCGGACACCGCCGAAATAGAAGATACGTTCGTCATCGATCCGAACATCGAGGAGAAGACGCGGGAACCCAAAGCGGCTGTGCTGCGGACCGACCTGGTGATCGACGGCGTGGGCATCGAACTCGCGGCGGGGATCGACGTTCGCCAGGCCGTGGATGTCTCTATCGATGCGCCCCGCTCCATCCTGACGCCGGGGAAGCCGCACGAAGCCAGACTGACCCTTCGTTCCAACCTGGACGAAGCCTGTGCGGCGGAACTTCGGGTCATGCCGGCGGGCGGCGTGGACGTCGACGCCAATGAGCAGCAGATGATGCTCGATCCGAAGGGAGGGGCCGAACTGACGGTACCGCTTGAGGCCCCAGGCGCCGGGCCCGTTTCGATTGACGTCCGGACGAGCGCGGCGGCGGCGGGTAAGGAAATTCCAGTCAAGACCAAACGCCTTGATCTGCTGGCCGTTGAGCCGGGAGGCGCGTCCGGCGCCGTAGGGACGGAGAGCGCCCTGCTGTGCGGCGGCGGGCTGACGGTCAGCGCCGATTTGCGCAACGGCGAGCTATACATCTTTCACACGCTGCGGGCGCTCAGGTCCCGCCGGCTGAAGCTGCAGGCCCCGAGGCTGGGACCGCCCTTCGCCGGTGGCGACCTGTTTCAGGAGAAGGCCGAGGCACGGGTCGAACGAGATGGCTTCGGGCTTGTGCTTCGGCTTCGGACCCCTTCCGTGACTCGACCGGGCGTGTGGCTGGAACGAAGCGTCCAGGTTGGAAAGGGCCCGCTGGTCAGGGTGCTGGATACGGTCATCAACGGAACATCGCTGCCGCTTGACCTATCGGTAACGCAGAGCTGGTGGATACAAATGGGCCGCACGGCGGCCCTCGTCGTACCGGGAAAGCAGGGGGTGTCCCGGCAGGCGTTCGGTTCGGGCGGACGGGACCTGGATGACCTCAGGCTTTCGGAGGAAGCGTCCGCGTGGCTTGAGGGATGGTTCTGCGTGGAGCGAGACGATGGCTGTGCCGCCGGCGTTCTGTGGGGCAGGGCCGATCGGGTGAGCCCCGGCCCCTGGGGCAGTCTACGAACCCGGGCCGTTCGCGTGAAGCCGGGCGCGTCAACGTCCCTGGACCCTGTCTACGCCTTTGTGGGCGACGGGAACTGGCAGACGGTGAGGGCCTGGTGGCGGACCCTGTGCGACAGCGTTCCGGAGGTTGAGACATCCCAGGCGCCTGCGCGAAGGCCGATCGAGTGCCGCATCGAGCCGCGCCCGCCGGTCGTGGCGGGAGCTCCCGTGGAAGCGAAACTGCGCCTGGACCATGTGGGCCGGTATAAGCTTGATGGGGAACTGATCCTGGAGGATTCCGACGGTCTGTGCCCTGACATTGGGGCGGTCAAGGTCACGGGGCTTTGCGAGTCGAGACCGGTTGTCCGGAAGGTGGTCTTTCGCCGCGTGGCGCGAGTCCGTCCGGGCGCGAGAGATATCCGCGCGCGTTTCGAGACCGAAGAGGCGGTCTACCGGTTCACACAGAAAGCGCTGGTGCTCCCCGCCGACGCTCGCGAGGTCACGGTGTCGCGCCGGGAGAAGGGCGGCGTCCTTGCGATTGACAACGGGATATTGTCCGCGAAGGTCGCGCCGGCTTTCATGGGATCGGTTATCTCTCTCAGCCGCGACGGCATGGAGTATCTCAACTGTCCGTATCCCAATGCAGAACCGCGCGCATGGATGAATCCATGGTACGGCGGCCTTTCACCCGAATACGACCGGCTCGAGGATACGCTCTACAAGGAACGGTTCAGGTACCGGGTGATCGAACGGAAGGGCCGCCAGGGCCTGGTGTGGCGCGGGGTGCGCGTCCACTGTCGGATCGCGCAGGAGCACGCCCGCGGTCAGTCGATCGCATGGGAATACCTGCTGGCGCCCGGCGCGGACGTTCTGGCCATTCGCGTGACGTGCCGCGACGAACTGGGCATCAGCGCCGACGGGGACCTGGGCTTCGGCGTATGGCCCGCATTCGCCGCGTCGCCCGGGACGGCCAGGTTCTACAACGCAACCGAGGAATCCGTCTCGACATTTGCGGCGCCCCACTGGACCAGCGGCGGAAACTGGCACTGGGGCGGGATCGTCGGGAAGGATGGACAGGCGTTGTTCCTCAGCGCGACCGGGGAGGGGGCCCGCGCCGCCGGGTTCGCCCTGGGCGAGGTCGGATGTTTCCTGCTGGGCAACCTGGACCGGTGGATGAAACCGAGAGAGCGGATCGAGGCGCTGTACTTCCTTCTGCCGGCCAGCAGCATCGAGGAAGGAAAGGCGGGCGCGGTCTGGAGTGAGTTCGACACGTTGCCGTAGAGCACCCTCGGATTCATTCTATCTTCCACTACAGATCAGACGAGATCGCCTGTCTTGAAATGCATGTTCACTTTGTAGCGAAAAAGGAACTGGGAGAGAAAGATGAGAGCAGCGAATCCTGCGAACTCATAGAGATCGGGTATCTGTGGAGCCGTTTTGTGCGAATACCAACTTAATACCGAAATGCCTATTAAAAGACCGAAAGACGACACAGATCCCCGGATGTTTGGAGAAAACAGTGGGCCATATCGCAGGCGCAACCACAAGAAGAAAGGTATCAATATGGACATAAGGGTTACGGGACGGATAAAGTCGTAACCGGCATATTGTTCCATCAGAATGTCCCTGAGCAGAAAGGCAAGTAACAGGGTACCAAAAAAGACGACGCTATATAGGAGCCCACTCCAGTAGATCAGTCTTGAGAATTGCATCCGTGAGATGGGATAGACCCAACCCTTCTGGAGGAAAAGACATTCGTCCAGGCAATACATCAAAGCGCAAATCGCGGGAACAACGGTTACGATTATGTTCAGCACACGCTGGAAGGCTACGGAGTTCTGTTGCAAGGCTTTACCGGGCACGTCCGTCAGAAAAAAGATGCACGCTGACGCGCCAAGAATGGCTATGGCCGGGACGAAGGTCGCTCTGGCCGGCCATCCTATTCGTTTGAAGCCAAAGTTTTCGTATTCGCCGGCACGAATCCAGTCAAACAGTCCCGTGAACGGCCCCATATGTTGCCATTGACGACGGGATTCACCCTTCAAGCTCTGCGCGTGCGTCAGCGGACCAAGTGCGTTAGTTCTGGCAACATTGACGTTGAAGAAACGACAAAAGCAAAGCGACGCGCCAGTCAATGCCAGGAGGACGCACAGAACGGGCTGGGCAGTGTAGAAGGCGATGATGCGATCGATCGTATACATCGCGGTTAAGAACAGGATCCCCATGAGAAGGCCTGGACCATATCGCCGGATGTCCATTGACATCGTCGCCGAAACCGGATGCGTACCCGAAGTCAATCCCAAACCGTACCAAAAGAGAATGGATGAGAAGATGGGGAACCAGGGGGCGATACCACCAGCGGTTGTATAAATCCACGTCAGGAAAAACGCCGTGACAACACCGGCAAGGAGCAGCGAAAAGAAGAGTCGCCGGCGCAGGTTTGGTAAAGTCCATGACAACAGTGTGTTTCGGAGTTCTTGTACGACTCTACCAAACAGTATGCCGATAAATGCCGGTATCGACAGTGTTAGACGGTTGTCAGTCAATCCAATCTGCAATAGAAGGAATGCAAGTATGGCCACAGACATCGCGATGTGCAATGGACGCAACAGCAGACCGAATACTGCGTAGAAACCCATAAGATGATCCCCATAAGGATCAGGCAGAAACGCCAATCAGACGAGATCGCCGAATTTGAAATGTTGCCGGATTTTGCAACGAAAGAGGTACTGGGAAAGCAGGATGAGACCTGCAACCGCAGCGGCCTCGTAGGCGAAAGAAATGCAGCAGCCAAACTCGAGCCATATCGTAATCAGGATTGAATAGCCGATGATGAAAACTGCCAGGATTACGTATGAAAACACTCTGAATTGTTCGTTCCGAAAGCGTACCCATTGGATGACCGGGTTACAGATAAATATCAGCAGGACAGGACGCGCGAGGTCGAGCCCGGCGAAGATTCCGGTCAGGCCGTCCAGCAGAAGAAACGTCAACAACATCAGCCCGCAATGCAGAGCGTTGTGTAGAAGGCTACACCAGTACGTAAGCCTAGCCAGTTCTAGTCTCGAAAGAGGATAGAGCCATCCGGTTTTCACGTACAGGGACAGTTGCAGCATCCAAAGACCCAGGGTGATAGGAACGATAACGGCTTCTGCCACGCCGAATAACTGAATCAGGACCGCCACGGTAGCCAGAATGACAGACGAGTACAGGAACGCCGAACCAAGCCATCCAATCTGGACCGTGCCATAGTTCTCGTATTCACCAGCCCGGATCCAGTCGACCAGGCCGGTGAGCGGAGCTGCTCGATTCCATTTCCGCCTGGAGTCTCGTCGTGCGGTCAATCGCGCCGTCTGGTGAGGTCCGAACGTGTACCGATGGAACACCGGCAACGAGACGAGCGATTTTCTTCGGGCGGCATTGATGGCGAAACAACGTTTCAGATAGAGCAGAGCGCCGATCAACGCGGCAAGAGTACATAGCGCCGGTTGGGCGATGTAATAATCGGTGATTCTATTGATCGAGAGGATGCCGATAACAACCATCAGAAGTGCGATAAACAAGACCGAGGATTTACGGTACCGGAATGACTGGGCGTCGACGAATTCGTAGGTCCCGACCGTAAATGCCAGGCTGTACCACAGGAAACAGGAGGCAAGAATCGGAATTGCGGGGGCGAAGCCGCCCATCCCATGGTAGGCCCAGGCTGTCAGGGCGGCGAGTCCGATTCCCGTGATACATATGAATGAAAAGAGCAGCCTGCGAAGACGGGGAAGCGACCAGGAAAGGAGCGTGTGCTGGAGCTCGCCAACACTTTGGCCGATGAACAAGCCTGCAATTGAAGGCAGTGCCATCGTGATCAGAATGAGGCGTCCCGGTTCAGACAGGCTGGGAAGTTTCGTGCCCGCGGCCCAGAGCAACATCACAATCAGCCCGGTGAAGAATACGTAGAATGCAAGAATCGCCGGACGCCAAAACAGGCGGTAGAGCGAATAGATTCCAATCATTCGGCCTCCTCCAGGAGGAGCGGGAACATCTGCTCCAGGTTCAGCGGGCTGCCGGCCACGTCCGCACCATATTTCGTGCTGAACGCGTCCAGGTTGTCCGAAGCCCCTTTCACGAGCAGGCGGGCCTGGCGGCTGTCGCCCTCCCGGGATATGACGAAGTCCTCTTCGAAGTGCGACGGAAGCCTGCCGTTCCGGGCGGTTACCCGCCATTCGGCGTAGCGTTCCTGGAGGTCGTCCAGCGAGGCATCCGCCCTGATCCGTCCCCGGTCGAGGCAGATTACGCGATCGATGATCTTCTCGATGTCGTGCAGGACGTGTGACGAAATCACGATCGTGTTGGCGTCCTGCTGCAAGAGTTCGAGGAGGAATTTCAGAAACTGCTCGCGCGTGATGGGGTCCAGGCCGCTGACGGGCTCGTCCAGGATCAGCAGGTCGGGGCGGTGACAGACGGCCAGAATGATGCCCAGTTTCTGGACGTTGCCGGGCGATAGGGTCCCGACTCGCGCCGAAGATTCCAGTTCCAGTTCGGCCAGCAGGCGCTCTTCCAGGTCCCGGTCCCAATGTTTGTAGAACGAAGAGACGTACCGAAGCTGCTGCTCCACCTTCATCCATTCCAGGAACCGGTTCTCCTGGTGCACCACGCCAATGCGGGAGAGTTCGTCCGGACCCAGTTTGCCGCTGGAGCAACCAAGGGTCGTGCATTGCCCGCTGGTCGGCAGATACAGGCCGATGACGTGGCGGAGCAGGGTGGTCTTCCCGCTTCCGTTTCTGCCGATGAGACCCACGACAGCCGGCTTCGGGACGGACACACTCACGTTGTCCAGCGCGGTAACGTCGCCGAAGGACTTGGTGAGATTCTTGACTTCGAACGCGGATTCCATATTATGGCTCCTCCTGATTGCCGGCATCGTCCAGCATCCGGCCAAAGATTTCCTGGGCCCGGGTCTTTTCGATGCCAAGCTGTCTTGCCATGGCGACAACGGGCGCAAGGTTCTGCCGGAGCCGGTCGAGTTTATGTACCTCGACCAATTCCGGCTCCAGGTGACTGACGGTCAACGGACGCCCGCGGCGCCGCTCCACGATGCCATCGGCCTCCAGGTAGCCGTAGGCCTTGCTGACCGTCATCGGGTTGACGCCGAGTTGCGCGGAGAGCGTGCGCGTGGCCGGCAGCTTTTCTCCAGGCTTCAACAGGCCGCTGGCGATATGAAACTTGATCTGGTCCATCAACTGCCGGTAGACCGGCACGCCGCTGTGGTGATCGATCGCGATCAGCACTGTGGATTCTCCATTGTGTATTAGTGTATTACTATCAATATACAGTATGACAGTGTAAATGTCAAACTTTTTTCGGAAATCCCAAAACCGAGGAGCGTACAATGAAGATGACGTCGATGGACGTGTGGACCGTGGTGGTGCCGAGTCGTCCGGGGCGCGTGAACAGCCCCGAATGGGTCCCGGAGGTGGGGTGGGACGTGGTACCCAAGCATATCCTCCGGATCAACACGGATACCGAACTGTACGGGCTGGGGGAGACCGGCCGCGGCGTGCCAATCGAGGACGTGCGGGCGGGCGCGGCCAGGGTGCTGGGACGGGACCCGGAAACGGTGACGCTGCAGAACATCTACGAGCCGCGAAGAGACGGAACGGAGACGATGCTGGACTTGGGAACCGGGCCCGCCTATCACGCCCTGGAGATGGCGGTCTTCGACCTGATCGGCAGGGCGCGCGGGATTCCTGTACACGCACTGATGGGCGGCGCGGTGCGCAACCGGGTGCGCGCGGACTACTGGATGGGGTCCCAGACGCCCGAAGACGGCAAGCGGACCGTCGCGCGGGCGCTCGAGCACGGCTTCAAGGGCATCAAGATCAAGTGCAAGATCGAAGAGCCGATGGTGGAACGGCTGCGGGCCATCCGGGACGTCGCCGGTCCGGAATTCAAGGTCACGGTGGACCCCAATGAGCGCTTTCGCACGGCCGCGCAGACGATTGAACTCGCCCGCGAACTCGAGGCCCTGGGCAACGTGGAGGTATTCGAAGACCCGATTCCCAAGTCGGACCTGGACGGCTATGCTGCAATCTACGAGGCCACCGATATCCCGATTGCGATGCACCTCGGAAGCGGCTCGGACGTCATCCGGGCGGTGAAGGCCGGCGTGGTGGACTGCGTGAACCTGGGAGGGAGCATGATGGGCTTCGCGAAGAGCGCCGCCGTCGCGGAGGCGGCCGGGCTGCGCTGCTGGCACGGTTCCGGAGTGGATCTGGGGATCCTGGAGGCCTCCTACGTGCACGCAATATCCGTGACGCCCAATTGCACCATGGCGTCGGACATCGTGGGAAGCTGGGTGCGGGAACACAGCCTGATCCGCGAGCCGAGGGTTTTTGAGGAGGGATTCACGCCGGTCTCCATGGCGCCGGGGCTGGGATGCGAGCTGGATATGGCGGCGGTGGAACGGTACAGCCGGGCCCGGGAGACCGTTCAGGCGTCTTAGCATTTCGTGTGTCAGGTGTCGGCGAGGCAAAAAAGAAAATCCCGCCGGGTTTTCGGAGATACGGATGATTGCATTGATCTTGAGCGGCCTGATGTGGTTGACGACCGCGGCGCAGGGCGCATCCGCCGTCCCCTCGATGGTTGACTCCCTGATTCATGCGTCCGCCGACACCTCCCTTGGAATGGACGGACGCAGGGACCTCCTGAAGGAGGCGATAGAGCTCGACCGAACGGGAAGAGCCCTGCATGCGCTGGCGCGATTGCGCCTGGAAAAAGGTACGACGTATTCGCGGCAGCAGGCACGTTCCCTGTTGACGCGGGCGATGGAACGGGAACCCGAGAACGGGAATTATGTCGCGACCCTCGCGGAACTGCTCTGGCGCACCGGGCCGAGGTCCGGTTCCTACAGGAGAGCGCGGGAGGCCATCTCGCTCGACCCGAAGAACGTGCGCGCATACTATTGGGCGGGGCGGTTCGTGGTCTGGTCGTGGGAAATGACGTTCTTCACCCGGGAGGACGCAGGGGACGCCATGCGTGTGTCCGGGGACGGTGACGTGACGACCGGGCGCACGTTCGCGCAGCGCGGGTACGCGGACATGGACGTGGACGTGGGGATCGAATACCTGGACCGCGCCGTGTGGCTGGATGCGGACCACTGGCCGTCCCGCGTGCATCTCGGGCTGGCATACTATATGTCGCGAAAGCCGGATGCGCTGATTTCCCTGTTTCGGGACGATATCGAACGCAATCCGGGTCGTGCGGACGCCTACTTTTTCATGGGACTCGGCTATCAGCAAAAGGACGACCCCGAAGCCGCGTACCGCGCGTACGTGGACGGTCTGGCGCGTTTGTCCGACCGGCAGCGCCGCTTCATGCAATCGGTCTTCCTGATGCGGGACAGGAAATCGTGGAAGAACGAGGAACCCCCGCCGGACCAGGATACGATACGGAAATTCTGGTTCGGGAAGGACCCGTTGTATCTGAGCGAGATCAACGAGCGGATGCTGGAGCAATGCAGGCGCGTGGCCTTTGCGAACCTGCGTTTCGGCGACCCCATCAACGGGTACGCCGGGTGGGAAACCGACCGCGGACAGGCCTATATCCGGTACGGGGACCCCGTCGCGCGGAACATGACGCCGGCGGACATCGACCTGGGCCTGACGAAATCCATCGAGGAAGAAGCGCGAATGAGGAGGACCGCGTCCGGCGGGATCTTCGAATTCCACCCGCGAAAGGATACCTGGACGTACGACGGGTTCGAGGTTTCGTTCCTGAATACGAACTCCTGGGACTCGTGGCGGTTCGGAGAGTCGAAGCTGGGCGGCCAGACGCTGACCTTCAGCGAACTGGTGGAGTCGGTCCCGGATTACTATCGCTATCCCTATCAGTACAGCGTGCCGTATCAGATCGCGCAATTCCGGCGCGACGGCGGTAGAACGAGCGTGGAAGTGTATTATGCGCTCTCCGGGGATCAGGTCAGGCATGAAGAGGTGGGTCCCGGTGTCCGGGCGGTGGACGTGGTGCAGGCGCTGTTCCTGTTCGACGCGGCGTGGGATACGCTTCGGCGGGAGGTCGGCCGCGTGCGGCGGATGCCGTGGCTGCACTACGTCTCGACCAAACGCGGATACCTGATCGCGAGCGAGCAGTTGACGCTGGCGCCGGGAGATTATTACCTGGCGGGAGAGGCGGAGGACCAGCCAAGCAAGAAGGTGGGTACGTTCAGGGAACCGCTGGATGTGAGGCGGTTCAATCCCGATTCGCTGGAGATCAGCAGCCTGCTGATGGCGCGCCGGATCGTGGAACGCGACGAGTGGCCGGTGGAACGAGGCAGGTACATGGTGCTGCCCAATCCGTTGCGGGAGTGCTCGCGCGATGGAAGCGCATGGTTCTATTTTGAGGTGTACAACCTGGCGCGCGATACCTTCGGCGCCACGCACTACAGGATTGGCTATCAGACTCAGGTGATACCGGAAAGGCGGCGGCTGGAGGACCCGGAGCCGGAGTGGACGACGGCGGTGTCCTACACGTACCGGGGCGTCCGGGACTGGGAACCCCGGTATCTGCGGGTGGACATGGACGGAACGTCGCCGGGATTGCGCACGTTCCGGGTGGTCGTCGAGGACCTGCTGGCCGGCGCCGAGGCCGAATCCACGACACGCTTTCGCGTCAGGTGGTAGCCCGCGGAAAACAGGAAGACGCCGCCCACGCCGGGGAACCTTTCCCTTCTCCTGAGGGTCTACATTGTAACGCGCGAGTCGGACTGGAACAGGCTCCCGCTCGCGCCTGCAACCCGCGCTTCGCCGGTTGCCCGTCCCCGCACGATCAGGTGGAATTCGTCATGTTGCGAATTGCCATTTTGCTTTCATTCATCCTCTGTGTATCCGGACCGTCGGAAGCCGCGAAGCGGGACGCATACAAGGTGGCGGCCCTGCTGGCCTCCGCGGCGGACACCTCGCTGTCGCACATGAAGCGGGTGTCGCTGATGGAGCGGGCGGTCCGATACGATCCATCGGGACGGGCGATGCACGCGCTGGCGAGGCACTATCTGAGTCGTGGCACCGTCTTGTCCAGGCGGTTCGCGAGACAGTGGGTGCAACGGGCGATGAAGCGCGAACCGGAAAACGCCGCCTACGTGAAGACCCACGCGGAGATTTTCTGGCAGGCGGGTTCGAGGGACGAGTTTTACGAGCAGATCCGCCGCGCGATCGCGCTGTCGCCGAACGACGCCGACGCGCTCTATCTGGCGGGGAGGCACGCCGCCCGGGAGATGATGTACAATCTGGAACGGGAGACCCTGAAATCCGGCCTGGAACGGAAGCGAAGGTTTCACTACGGGAGTTATGGAAGGAATATGCGGGAGCAGGCGATCGGTTATCTGACCCGCGTTCTGGAAGTGGACCCGGAACATCGTCCGGCGCGTATTCTGCTGGGGCAGGTCTACCTCGAAGGACATATGCCCGATCGACTCCAGGAACTGTTCGAAGAATATACGGAACGCCATCCGGAAGACTGGGACGCGTACTTTTTCACCGGGCTGGGTTACCAGACCCGTGAAGAACTGGACAAAGCCTTCGCCGCCTATTCGCAAGGTCTGGGCCTGATGTCCGGGCTGGAACAGCAGTTTATCAGGTCAGTGGTGGTATTGACGGACCGGGAGGCGTTGCGGGACGGGGGGGAACTTCCGGATGAAGACGCCCTGAGGCGGTTCTGGACGGGACGGGACCCGTTGTTTCTGACCCCTGGAAACGAGCGGATGCTTGAACACTGCAGGCGCGTGGCGTATGCCAATCTGAGGTTTGCCGATCCGGACCGTGGCGTGGAGGGCTGGGAGACGGACCGCGGCCAGGTGTACATCCGATATGGTCATCCCGACGCGAGAAACATCTATCTGGACCGGATGAATTACGTGCTGCTCCGAGAGACATGGAGCTATCCGGGGTTCAGCGTAACATTCGAACGCCTGGGGGAAAACGACTGGGATGTGCTGCACATTTCGATTCGGGGGTCGGTACGGAGCAAATTCAAGGATCTCGTGGAGCGGATTCCCGAATACTACAGCGACCCGTACTGGCTGAAACGGTACGACGCGCCATTCGAGATCGCGCAGTTTCGCGGCGAGAACGGCAAGACCCGGGTGGAGCTGTACTATGCGCTTTCAGGCGAACACGTCGCGCATCGTGAGGTCAGTTCGGGAATACAGGCGGTGGATCTCATGCAGGGCCTGTTCCTATTCGACGCGGGTTGGCGGGAGGTTGAAAAGACGATTTCTCCCATTCACAGAATGCCGTGGATCGAAGGCAATGCCGTACGGGATGGCTACCTCTTCTGGGGCGAGCGCCTTGCCATGGATCCGGGAACGTACCACCTGGCGGTCGAGACGGAGGACTTGAACGAAAAAAGCCTTGGAACCCTCCGCGACTCGCTGAAGGTCAGCGCGTACGGCAGGGACAGGCTGCAAATCAGCGATCTGCTGCTGGCGCAACGGGTGGTTGAACAGGACGACCGCCCGTTCGGACGGGACAGGTTCATGGTGTTGCCCAACCCGTTGAAGCAGTGCCAGCGGGACGCCAGCATGTCGTTCTACTTCGAGGTTTACAATCTGAAGCGTGACGAATTCGGCGCAACAAGCTACCGGATCACGTACCAGACCCGCCTGCTTCCTGAAAAATGGAAGGAAAAGGACGTGGTCATTCCCGAATGGACAACGGCCGTGACCAACTCATACAGGGAGACGAGGGACTGGCAGCCGCACTATCTCACCCTGGATATGGAGGGGTCCACGCCCGGGCCATGGGCGTTCCGGGTGATCGTGGAGGACCGGCAGGCGGAAAGCAGGGCGGCGAGTTCGGCGGTGTTCCGGGTGATGCCCTGAGCCACACTCGACAGGCGGGCAGACACGAAGGGTCGACGAGAGTATCGCCGGCCTTTTTTTGTGGCAGGATATCGGGGATCCAACGCGATCAGTAATTATGCACCCCGTGACCCTGGCCGGGGAACCAGACGGCGTCCACGAGGAAGGAGAGCGTGATGGCCAGGACATAGCCGGTCAGGAGGCCCAGAAAGGCGGGCTGCCATTTTCTGTAGAGATTGACGCCGCCGACCTTCAGCAGGATGGCCTTGATCGCCCAGACGACGAAGATCGAGAAAAACGTGAGCTGGGTGTTCCATGAAAAGGCAATTGGAAATGCGATGGGATGAAAGGGCCACCAGGGCAGCCGGTAGTGAAGAAACGTCAGCAGGGACATCGCGGCGGCGCCCACGCAGAATACGGCCAGGCGCTCCCAGCTGGTGTCGAACGGGCTTCTCATCTGGGTAACCGTCAGGTCGTAGGCAAATCGTCCGGCGCTGGAGAAGGGCCAGGCGTTGAAATTGAAAGCGCCGGTCCGGTATCCCAGAATGATCGTGAGGGCGAAGTCGGCCGCGAGTCCCACGACCACAACAAGGGCCAGAGCGGGTACGAGCCGTCGCCGGTTGCGGCGGATGAGGTCCGCAAGTCGAACCACGTGCATAAAGGGCGCCATAAAGGTGCCCTTGCCTTGGCAGACAAGGCTGTAGGTGAGGCTGATGCCGGACATGCTTGAGGGCGAGAGTGAGCTGGTGCCGATCGTGTACAGGGCGGCGTACTGTTCGGTCAACGTGGTACGCATATAGGCCAGGCCCGTCTCGCAGACGATTCGGGCGATGGAGAGGTAGTTGATGATCAGGGCGGGCACGAGCAATGCGACGAGTTTGCCCTGCATGCCCAGTTTGGAGAAGAAGGAGCAGATGAAGATGAGGCTGCCGATGAGTCCGAACACGGCAAAACGATACGAAAGCAGTTCACCGGCATCGTCGGCGTCACCCTTCCCGAACGCCCTGGCGAAGACGGCCCGGATATGGGTGCGGGCGGTCCAGAGGTTCCACAGAACCAGCACGGTAAGCGCGCCGAAGCCCTGCCAGGCCGTGACCTCGGTTTCGGCGGAAAAGTTGAGCGGTTTGCGCGGGATGACGTACCCGATGCGGTTGATAATGCCGTTTTCGAACCAGAAAAACAGCACGAAGAAGACCCAGATGGAGAAAAGAATATTCAGGTTGGCGAAGTACGCGAATCCGGCTGTCAGAGAGTTGATGCGGGTGTTGACGCGAGGAAAGCCTTTCGCAAAGACGACCCACTTGCCCTGTAAAGGGATCCTGGGCACGACGGGCCAGAAATAGTTGAGGATATTCCAGGAAATGGCGCCGAAGCCCACGCCGAAGCCGCCCCAGAAAAGCCCTCCGCGAAGCGCATCGGGAAGCAATCCGCCTCGGTCCCCACGCGTGAGCGTGGCGCCCACGGACGCAAGCGGAAAGACCAGGCGCTCGTTCCGCACCCACTGCTTCCGGAGGATGACCGCAATGCAGAACAGGAGCGTGCAAAGGGCAAGCAGAAAGAAGATCCAGCTGATGAGCGGGGCGATCCAGGCGTGGTACGGCGCCTGCTGCCCCTCGGGCAGACCCTCGTAAAACCAGGTCATCGCGTGGTTTTCGTTCGAAGGTACGGCCCATCCGGGCATATTGGGATGGAGGTAGTTGGCCCACTGGTTTTCCGGCG
Organism: Candidatus Latescibacterota bacterium; assembly: GCA_965116875.1. Taxonomy (GTDB): domain Bacteria; phylum Latescibacterota; class UBA2968; order UBA2968; genus JAAXHE01. The sequence continues at coordinate 2,900,478 of OZ220733.1, read as the reverse complement.
TGGCGAAATAGTAGACGCCGGAGAGAATGCCCAGAAGAAAGCCCGTGATGCCGGACGTAGGTACCACGGCACCGACGAACCCCATCGCCAGGATCGTGAGAAGTTCGGAGGACTGGAGAGCGCCGTTCGGCCGCAGGCGGCGGACGAATCCGTTGACGATGACCAGCAGGAGAAACGTGGCGAAGAGGGCGAGAGGAAAAAAGGAAAGCTGCATCCGCGAGGCGTGGATGACGTATTCGGTGGTAGAAATCCAGAAATTGACGACAAGCACGAGCAGAAGGCCGATTGCAACGGCGCGAAGCGTCACCGCGTCTGTCTGCAGTGCGGTGCGGGGTTCGGACTCCACCCGAGGTGCGGAACTCTGCGCCATCTTTCCCTTTCAATGGATTTCGGGTACCGTCAGACGGATACGGAGCCCGGGTTCAGGAGCGCACGCGACGCAGGGAGCGAAAATCATCGAGCTGGGCTCCTGAGCCGCTCCCTGAACACTCGCCCTGCTCGTGCTGAGCTTGTCGAAGCAAGCCTGTCGAAGGGTCGTCGAAGGATCTACAAGTCCTCCGTTACCTTCAGTTTCCACCCCGGATTCGTGCCGCCCTGCATGTCACGCGGAAGGGGTTCCGCCAGTTTGCCGTAGAGGTCCGGGCGGCGCGCGCGCAGATAGCGGTACCCGGAGGAGACCGGTATCTTGTCGGGTGTGAGCAACCCCACCGCCACGTCGTCCTCCAGCGCCCGTGACTCCACCAGGATTTCGCCGAACGGGTCCAGGATCATCGAATTGCCGTTCTTGACGGTATCGTGATCCACTCCTATGGGATTCGTGTAAACGGCGTAGACACCGTTCTCGTAGGCGCGCGCCGGCAGCCAGCGCATGAGCCAGCCCCGGCCCTTCGGGCCGTTGAATTCCTGCCGGAGCGATACCGGGTCGCGATGGCGGTTTTCCCAGAGCGCGCGGTCGATGACGCCCCTTCCTGGCATGTCGGAGGGCAGGCCGCAGGTAACGTGAGGCATGAAGACGATCTCCGCGCCCATCATCGCGGTAATGCGCACGTTTTCGGGCAGGTTGTTGTCGTAGCAGATCAGGATGCCCACCCGGCAGCCGCGGAGTTCGAAAACGGTGAACGCATCGCCGGAGTCGATGAACCTGCTGATGAAGGCGTGCAGCTTGCGGTGCTTCGCGACGTAACCATCCGGACCCACGGCGACGTACGTGTTGTACAGGGCGTCGCCTTCCGCTTCCACGAGGCCGGCCAGGACGGCGACGTTGTATTTCCTCGCGATGTCGATCAGGCATTTTGTGGAGGGACCGCCCGGAACGGGTTCGGCCAACTCGGCGATTCGGGAACGCGAGAGGGTCTGCAGAAAGGTATAACCGGGAATACAGCACTCGTGGAAGGAAACGATTTCGGCGCCCGCGTCAACGGCCCGCCTCGTAAGGGCGTCGATCCGGGAAAGGTTGTAGGGCTTGTCGGCGTCTCTTGCTTCGAACTGGGCGGCGCCGATTCTGATTTCACGCATGGAATCCCGATCTCGCAGTCAACCGTACGTCTGACGACAACGTCGCGGAATCGTCCGGACCAACGATTCCGTAGACTCGGAACGGTTTCAGGCCGTTCCGTCCACCAGCCCCTTCATATAGCCGATGGCGTAGAGCCTGCCCATCAGGGTGTAGCCGGGCGGATCGTTGTCTTCGCCGGACAGCACCGGGACGTGGTCGGGGCGTATGGGACCGGTGAAACCGATGTCCCGGTACGCCCGGATGCATTCCGCCATATCCGTGTCGCCCTCGTCGTGGAAGGTTTCCTCGAAGCTGGGTACGGTGCCTCTCACGTCGCGGAAGTGAGAGAAATGGATCTTGTCCGCAAACCGGCAGATGGCGGACGGCACGTCTGCGCCCATGGCTGCGAAGTTACCCTGGCAGAAGGTAATCCCGTTGCAGTCGCTGGGAACCATGTCGACGACGCGCTGGAACGCGTCCACGCTGGTGATGATGCGGCCGATTCCCCGCACGGGCGAGAGGGGCGGGTCGTCGGGGTGCAGCGCCTGCTTGACGCCGGCCTCCTCGGCCACGGGAATGACCCTTTCGAGAAAGTACTCCAGGGTTTCCCAGAGGAGCGATTCGCTCACTTCCCCGTATTTCGTTGGGGGCGCGTCCTCCATCAGCACATCATCGTAGCTGCTCACAAACGCATTTCCCCGGCCGCGCGTGGTGAAGGACGTCCGCATCCAGTTGAACACCGCCATCCAGTTCCAGCACATGATTCCGATACCGGCTGCGCCCAGGTTGCGAATGGTCTGGCAGTACGCATCGATGTCCTCGTCCCGTCCGTCCAGTCCCAGCGTGATCCGGTCCGAGATGGGTACGGACTCCACCACGGACCACGTCAGGCCCGCGTCGGCAATGCGCTGCTTGTGATGTACGATGGCGTCAAAATCCCAGATCGGACCGCCGTTTGGGAGTGTCGTCACCAGGTCGGTCACGCCGATCTGACGGGCCAGGGCCATCCGTTCTTCGTCGAGGGGCGACAGGACGAGTGCGAATCTCATTGGATCGTTCTCCGGAATCGGGTGTATGGACGGCGTGATGACATGTCGTTCATGCGGCGTTTGAAAGACGTACCAATGTATACGATCAGGGATTGATGCGCAAATCGAATGCCGCCGGATCGGGACTGAGGGCGCTCACGCTGCCGCCCTCCGTCCCAACAAGAAGGGCGGACTCTCCTTGCACCGTCAGGGACTTTAACACGGTCACGCCGGCTTCCATGCGGTGGCTGCCCACAACTTCCCCCTCAAGAGACAGGAACACGATCCAGCCGTCTGAAGTCCCCGCCACGATCATCCCCAAGTCGCCAGTCCCGATAAGGAGAAGCCCGGTCACGGCCCCGTCGAGGTCGCGGCGCCAGCGCTTCCCGCCCCCGCCGGTCAACAGCGCCACGTGCCCGCTTACGCTTCCCGCCGCGAATCCGTTTCCCCCAACGGTCACGCCATGCCGGACGTCGTCCCCCAGGTTGGCCGTCCAGAGGGTCCTTCCGGATATCGAATCGACCGCATAGACATTTCCGTCCATGGCGCCGTAGATCGATTCCTTCACGCCGTCTCCATTCAGGTCCGCGAGGGCTAGCGCCGAAAAACACGGTCCCCCGTTGACGGTCCACCGGATCCTCCCGTCGGACTCCAGCAGATTCGACGTGTAATATTCAGCACCCACCAGGATTTCCTGCCTGCCGTCTCCCTCCACGTCCCCCACCACCAGCGTCCGCGCGGCGTGGTGTTCGATCTGCCGCTGCCAGACCTCCTCTCCGTCCGGCGCCAGCGCCCACACCAGCCACCCGTCCGTTGCCGTCAGGATGACCGGCTTGCCGTTTCCCGCAAGATCCGCCGTGGTCACCGCGTTCACGTTCTGGTCCACCCCGTGCGACTGTGAAAACGCGCGCTTCCAGCAGACCTCACCCTTTGAATCGAACAGCGTCAGCGCGTGGTCCCGTCCCCCGGCCAGAAGCCGTCCTTCTTCCATGTCCGCAAGGTGCACGGCGCGCACTTCGCCACCGGTCTCGCGCTTCCACCGGACCCGCCCGCCGGGGTCAAGCAAGAGTACCTGCCCGCCGGCTGTTCCGACGGCGATCCAGTCACGGCTCGCACCGACGCATCGGACCGGTCCCCCGACGTTTGTCTCCCAGAGACGCCTGAGCGGCGTGTCCTTTGGCACGAACCCGTGCGTCCCCGGCGCTTTCCGATGCACATAGGGCGCGCCGCACCGAACCGCCTCACGCAAGATGTCGTCCATACCGGTCTCCAGAAAGATCCGATGCGTCCCGGTCGAAAGACTCTCCGGTGCACCATCTGCCACCCCCTCAAAACGGAACCCTTGCGCCCGCACTCGAGTCTCCTTTCCTGCGCGGACTTCGCCCTCGCCCGGATGGAGTACGATATGCACCGGCGCGTCGCTCTCAAACATCGCTCCATCGGCCCAAAGGCCCGTCGCGTCAAGCAACGTCTGGGACGATTTGGTCAACGCGAAAGCGCCGGCGACAATCCTGACGGCCCCAATCCGCGCCTCCCCATCGACAATGCCGAATACAGATGGGCCGTCCGGATGCCCCACCCGCACCATGCCCTCGCCGATTCGCTCGAACCGCCAGGAATCGATCTCCGCTTCCGTCCCCGCCGCCATCAGGTTGAAAAAACGCTCCACGTCGCCGCGTCGACCGTGCAGCGCCTTGTGCTGGCTGAAGATCCGGATCGGGCCGTCTGCAAACGGATACAGTTCGTAAGGGTCGGTTCCCGCAACGCGGGCTTCTTCCGTCAGGAGCGACTTTTCAGAATCATCCGCATTCAGAATGCGGAAATACACGCCCTCCTGTTCCACGGTCAGTTCGGGATCGCGCTGCCTTACATCCCCGAGCGTCCGCCAGAGGCACCTCAGATCGTAATCCGCCTCCCTGAGCAGCCGCAGCGAGTCCGCGATCAGAAAGAACCCGCCCTTGACCCAGAAGATATCCCGCGTCCAGTCCAACCCGTGTATCCCGGCACGACCGTGCGTGTGAACGCCGCGCTCCCGAACCTCTCCGCCCACTTCAACGCCGCCAGCGGCGGCATCTCGGCGGTTTCACCTTCGCAGATCGACACGATTGACGAGTGATGACGAGGACGTTTCCAGATGTAGTCCAACTCCGCCAGCCACATCCGCCCCTTCCACGTCAGCCGTTCGATCGAGTTGCCGTCCTCGTGCCCGTGTGCGAACGTCGACGTCCCGTCCAGCAGGAGGTATTCATCGTCCCTGCCGAACCCGCCGCGCAGAACCAGCTTGTCGAACGCTTCCTCCATCGGCACGTTCGCTCCTCCGCGCGCGTGCCGCTCCACCCAATCGTAAAGCGAACGGTTGAACGGCGCCACGGTGACCCCGGCCAGCCTGTCGGGCGCGTGTTTCGGAAGCGCACGGTAATAACAGCCGGGATACGGCGCGCCGCCCATCCAGTCCAGCGCCCAGAGATAGCTGCTGTCCTCGTAGTACCATGCCGCCGTACAGAGCGCCATCGAGAGCTCAAGCGAGATGGTCTTGTTCCTGAGCGCCACGGCATACCGCCCCGGCTCGATATAGGACCACATATCGCCGAAGCTCACGGGAACCCCCAGATTGTCCGTCACCTGTATGCCGTAGTCGGCGAAGGTTTTGAGCTGGCCGTCTTCAAGAAAGCGGAAATCGTCACGCTTCAGATCATAAATGACCTGGTGGTAAGGCGCCAGCCAGCAATAGCCCCACCACCCTCCGCCCGCATCGTCGTTCGGCTTGTAGCTTTTCGCCTGCCCGTCGAAAACCGCCCTGGAGAACCGTTTCTGCGTCTCGAATCGCGTGATCCCGTAGTAGGTTTCGAAATAACCCGCGCTGATCGACCCGCTCAGTCCGGCAAACGTCCAGTGGTTCTGCCGGATCTCCGGAGCCGGCGGCGCATCGCCATTGAAATAGTGGGTGCCGGCCACGTAGTTCGCCAACCCCCACAGGATGTTTGTGATCCGGAGACGGTCCGCGTCTGTAAACGCATCGCTCTCCTCGATCAGGTCCCAGACCAGGAACAGCCGCCACGCCCAGGAATAGATGAACAGCATATGCTCGAACAGCCAATTCCCGCCATAGCGGTTCCTCACCAGGTCCTCGTAGTAGAAGAGCGCGTCCCGGAACATGCGCGCGCAGCCGGGATCGTGGGTCAGGTGGTGGGCCAGACCCAGGAAGGTACCCTGTTCGACAGGGTAGTAACTGAGATTGTCCCGGTACATCTCGGCCACCCATTCGCGGAAGTCCTCCGGCGTCATTTCCGGCAGCAATGTCTCGTGGACGTCCGACCGGGACAGATTCGTATATCCCAAACGCCCCCGGGTCTTTTCCAGGACGCCCTGCAGCGTCTCGAGTGCGGCGACCGCCCCCTCCACCCGGCTTGCGCCCACCAGCAACGCGTTATAGCCGCAATTCTCCGGATTGTGTACCGTACGGATTGCGTACCCGTCCCCGCCAGGATAGAATTCGTCGACGAAAGCATATTGCCGGCGGTAAAGCGCCATGATCGAATCGTTAACCATCGCGTTGCCCAGCAGCACGCGGTGCCGGCCCTCGGGCACGGGTGAAAGCGCGGCCGGATCCACGATCGGAAGATCCACGCCCGCAACCGTCCGGATCATCTCCCGCAGCCGCCGGCCAAGAGGCGCCCAGTCCGAATCGAGAGGCGCCACGATCTCCGCCCCTTCACGAAGATCCGTGGTCAGGCGCATGTCCTTCAAGCTGTCAAGACGTCCCTCGACCATCGAACTTTCCTTCAGGTGGAATTCAAACGCAGCAGGAATTCACGTTTGAATGCACGGAATGTGCGTGACAGCTTGCGTCAATTCGCGTATCTTAATGGTAATAGTGTCTTTACCTCAATTTGGAGATTCTATCCAGTGACGATAGAGAAAATAAAGGAAATCGCTGTTCCTGCATGTCGGGAATTCAGGGTAAAAAGATTGGATCTGTTCGGATCATTGAGCCGGGGCCAGGGTACCGCGATCAGCGACGTGGATTTAATCGTGGAGTTCGAGGATCCTACTTCGTTTCCTTCGAAGGGGTTTTTTGGGCTTTTACACCATCTCGAGGACAAGCTGAATTTCAAGGTTGACCTGCTTACGTTCAACGGACTCAAGAACCCCTACTTTCGTCGCAGCATCCTTGACGAAAGGGTAAACATCTATGGACTCTGAAATACTCAAATACCTCTACGACATCAAGGATGCGGCCTCGGCAACCTCCGCTCCGTACCACGCGTCGTCGTCCGGATTTGCCTGCCACACGTATGATCGTCCGTGCCTACTCAACCGGTAACTCGACCCGAACGCTCGTTTGATCCTCGGAATTGAAGACGCGTCTCCCGTCCAACTCGGCAAACGTCCCGCCGTGTACGACCAACGACCCGCCGCCGTCCGTTCCCCTTCGCACCAGACTGGCGAGGGCGTCCGTGGTCAGCTCGCCCGCGATGACTGTATCCTCTCCCGTTCTGAAGACCGCCAGAGCGGTTCCATCAGGGCCGCTTACCCGGATGCCGATCCCGCCTTGCCCCATCACCCGCGTCGCCGAAACCGGTTCGGCCTCAGCGGAACGCAGCGGCTGAAGCAGGTGAAGGTAGTGCGCCTTTTCCATGGGTTCCGGCGTCGGAAACCGCAGATAGGGCTGCCGATCCGCATCCCGGGGCGCGGGCGTGGAATCGATCCTGACGGTTGACGCCTCAGGCCAGAGGTGCCTGATGTGCATCCATGCCGCGCGTCCCTCGATTCTGGACGTCCCGCCGGCGACTGTCACCTTGCCGATCGGGCTCAGCAGCCGCCACTCGATCTGTCTTGGTTGCCTCCCGGCGGTTTCGATTTCATCGAACAGCACCAGGTACCGCAGGTCCGGGTCGCCCTGCGGCTTCAGGAACATCAGGTGGCGCCGGTAGGTCTCCAGCAGGGGCCGGTACGCGTGCGCCGCCTCCCCTCTTGCGTAGTCGTAGTCCCTGGAGAAAAAGGTCGCCTCGATCCGGCCGCTCTTCGCAACGTCCTCCGGTCCCAGCCATTGCAATTCGTACTCACGCGGCACAGGGCTTTCCTCGTGTACCGTCGGCTGTCCCCGTCCATCCACCAGAATCGTGTTTCGCCCCGGTGTGCCCCGGTACCAGGCCGTCAGATCGTACTGCGCCTGCGTAAGCGCCGCCTCCCCCGTCTTCGGGGTCCGTAGCGGCGCCAACAGCCGCTCCCCGAACGCGCTGAGCGTAAACGCATTCTTGTCCCCCTGTTCCTTGCTCACTTCGGGTCCGGACGTGAACGTGACGTGCACCCCTTCCGTGTGCAGCGTGTCGTGGAACTTCACCAGCCCCAGGTCCCGGAAGTGAAACCCGGTCGCATCCTGCTTCGGCGCCGCCGGCGCCAGGCTTTCGTCGTAGAACAGGAACTCCCAGGGCCCGTGGAAATAGAGCCCCTTCGCCGCCGCAACTCCCAGCGTATACGTTCCGTCCATCTCCTCAACCGCCTTGGCAATCTCGTGTTCGCCTGTGAATGCGACTCCCCTCACACGCCGCGCTCCAGACATCAGCATCAGCATTGCCTGCCCGGTGTACGATCGGTACTTACGCAGGGAAGCCCGGATCTCGCCGGCGCGCATGCCGGCGAATCCGAGGGCCGTCTCCCGCCGTTCATCCGTCAGCGCCACCGGTCCATCCAGCCGATCCACGACGCCCCCGGCGGCGTCCAGGACCTCCAGAGAAGCGACGTCGACGCGGTCGCCCTCAACCTGAAGCGTGACCCTGTCGATCCCTTCCACGCGTTCGATATCCTGCAGGTCCCGCACGACGCCATTCACTTCGACCCGCATCCCGCCGGACCCGGCATCCCACCGCAGGGAAACCGTATAAAAGGTCTGAGGCTGATAAAGCACTTTATCCCGGTTATACCAGTACGCCGGGTATCCCTTCATATCCGGTCGCAGATCGTGCTTCAGGGCCAGCCATTGAAGCGCCGGGTCCCGCAATCTTGCGGCGTGCGCCAGAAGGCCTGGCCGATCGTTGTAGTGCCCGCGCGACCTGTACATCTCCATCCCGAAAGTCAGAAAGTGCGACAACCGGCGCAGCGGCCCGGTATCGAACAGGTCCGGCCCGCCGTTTCGCGCCAGCGCCTCCATAAACCGACCCCCGTCGCTCAGACAGACCCCCAGCCAGCCGCGTCCCTCCATCCGCTCTCCGTCCCTCCCGTAGGCCGCGGGCAGGAGGTAATCCCGCGTGAGCACCAGCCCCATATCCAGCCAGTCCCGCGCCTCTTCGACTTCGTAGAGCAGCCCCAGCCCCGCCAGTCCCTCAAGCGGTATGCTCCGCCACCTGTGGTTATTCGCAAGCGACCCCCGACGCGCCGCCGGGTCCTGCGTCAGCCAATACGCATCCTTCTCGCACAGCTTCCGCCCCTTCTCGCGCAGTCCCGCGAGCAGACGTTCACGTTCCGCTCGCGAGAATCGATCGGGAATCCAATCGTAGACGATCACCGCTCCGGACAGGATCATGGCCGCCTCCATATCCCATGGATCGGCCGCCGGACCCCAGTTCTCCCATTCCGCGTACGCCAGCGCCCACGCCTTGGCGCGCTGCGCGAAAACCTCCTCCTCCGTCAGCAGGTAGGCGAACGCGTACAATGGGCCGTAGTATTGCATCGCGTACGCATAGGACAGGAAATCGTAGGTCGCCTTCAGAAACGATTCGTCGTAACGGCCATCGGGCAGACGGCTGTCGGCCGCTCCCGCAGGCGGTTCTTTCGGAATCGGGTTTCCCAACGTCAGCCTGGCCGCCCGGACGATCCCCTCGGCGCACGTCCGGTACGGTTCCCGCCCGGCCATTTCGCGCAGACGCGGCACGTCTTCGGCCGAGAAGAAGAGATAGGGATGCGTGCGTTCGGCCTCCAGCAACGTCCCGCTGATTCCCCGGTCTCCCAGCAGGTCCCGGATATTCACGTGCTCGCCCCCGAAACTTGAACTCCATGAAACCGCCATCGAGGCAGCGAGTGTGCAGACCCCTGCCCATCCTGATTTCGTAAAGATACGCATCATGCCCGACTCAGCGCGGTGATCGCACCCCGGTCCGTGCCTGCCAGGAGGGCCGGTCCATCGGCGAGACGCTGGCCGGCAAGAATCCCGCGGAGCTTGTCATTCCGAAAGGATATGCTTACTTTACCCGGTTGATCGCGCCACAGGCCGGGAAAGGGTGAGTATGGCAACCGTACATCTCAAAGACGTCCGAAAGACCTATAACGGGAACACCGTCGCGGTTGACGACTTCAGCCTTTGCGTCGAGGACGGAGAGTTCGTGGTACTGGTGGGGCCTTCCGGATGCGGTAAATCGACCACCCTTCGGCTGATTGCGGGCCTGGAAGAGGTGTCCGGCGGTGAAATCCACATCGACGGATGCCTGGCGAACGACCTTCCGCCCAAAGACCGGAATATCGCGATGGTCTTTCAGAACTACGCCCTCTACCCCCATATGGACGCCTACCGGAATATGGCCTTCGGGCTGAAACTGAGAAAATATCCCAGGGAGGAGATCGACGACCGGGTGCGTGAAGCGGCGGACATTCTGGGAATCGAAGACCTGTTGCGCCGCAAGCCGAAGGAACTGTCCGGAGGAGAGCGCCAACGGGTTGCCCTCGGCCGGGCCATCGTTCGGAAACCGAAGGTCTTCCTCTTCGATGAGCCCCTGTCCAACCTGGACGCCGGACTGCGGGTCCAGATGCGCACGGAACTCAGCAAGCTGCATACCCGGCTTGCCGCCACGATGATTTACGTCACCCACGACCAGGTCGAGGCAATGACCATGGGCGACCGGCTCGTGGTGATGCGAGACGGTCGAATTCAGCAGGTCGGCGCCCCTGTTCATCTCTACCGGAGACCGTCGAACCGGTTCGTCGCCGGCTTTATCGGCAGCCCGTCGATGAATTTCCTCGAGGGCGAACTCGTCCGGGACGGCGGCCTCGCGTTCCGGAGAGACGGCCTTCGCCTCCCGATACCGGACCGGCGCCGGGACAGCCTGTCAGGACACGTGGGCCGCCGCGTCATCCTTGGAATTCGCCCCGAGCACATCCACTACGCGTCTTCAACAAGCGGGTCCGGCGAGTCCGAAGAGGTCACCGCAAAAGTCGAGCTCGTCGAACCGATGGGACATGAGACCTGGCTCTACCTGACCGTTGGGCGCGCCCCCTGCGTGGCCAGGGTAGCCGCGGATCCCGTACCCTCGGTGGACGAGGACGTCCGGCTGGCATTCGATCTCTCCGCCGTCCACTTTTTCGATCGGGAGACCGAAGCCGCGCTGCTCCGGGATACGACCGAATAGCGAACGGATGCGGGGCCTGAACGCGCTCAGGACTTTACCGCTCCCGACATCAAGCCCGCGGTCAGCCGCTTCCTGACCAGCAGAAACAGCAGCACGGTGGGAACCGTCGCCACCACCGCGGTCGCCATCAGCAGGTTCCATTCCACGACGTTGTTCTTTTCCCACGAATAGAGCGCCATCGTGATCGGCTGCATCTCCCGCCGGGAGACCAGCACCAGCGCGAAGATGAACTCGTTCCAGGCGGTCACGAACGCGAAGATCGCGGTCGTCGCCAGCCCGGGCCCGGTCAGCGGCAGGGCGACCCTGAACAGCATGCCCGTCCGGGAAAGGCCGTCGATCATCGCGGCATCTTCCAGTTCTTCCGGAATGCCCCTGAAAAACCCCGCCAGTATCCAGATCGAAAACGGCAGGGTAACGGCGGTATTCACCAGAATCAGGCCGCCGTACGTATCCAGAAGATGGAGCGCCTTCATCACCTTGAACAGGGGAATCAGGACGATCACCGGGGAAAACATCTGCATCACGAGGATGCCCAGACCGAACACCCCGCGCCCGCGGAACCTGATGCGCGCCATCGCGTAGGCCGCCGGAGTCGCCACGGCAATGTTCAAAATCGTGGTTGCCGTGGCGATAATCAGACTGTTCGCCAGATGGCGCGCCATTGGAATCCGGACGAAGACATCCACGTAATTCTGCCACGCAAACAGCCTGGGCACCAGCGTCGCCGGCGATTGGAACACTTCGCCCAACGTCTTCAGTGAGGTCCCCGCAACAACCAGAAACGGGAACAGCGCGAAAGCGGCGACACCCGCGATCAGCAGCGCCCGCAAACCCTCGGCCGGTCGTACTCGGGACGGTTTCATCGCTAAACCTCCCGCCTGTAGAACACCCGCCACTGAAGAAGACTGATCCCAAGCAGCAGGAAGAACGCCAGAACGGTCAGGGCGCCGGCCTGCCCGAAGTTGAAATAGCCGAACGCGCGCCGGTAGATTTCAGTGACCATAATCTGGGTCTGGTTTGCCGGGCCGCCGGCCGTGATCACGTAGATGAAGACAAAGCTGTTGAAGGACCAGATCACGCTGACCAGCAGGACCGCGAGCGTAACCGGACGCAGGAGTGGCAGGGTGATATGGCGGAATTGGCGGAATTTCGTAGCTCCGTCAATCCTGGAAGCCTCGTACAGATCGACGGGGATGGACTGCAGCGCCGACAGGAATGCGAACGTGGTAAACGGCAGTGCCGTCCACAACCGGGCCACCAGCGCCCCGGCAAAGGCCGTTGAAGCGTCCGTCAGCCACTGAACCGGCGTATCGATGAGATGCAGGCCCAGCAGTAGCGAATTCAGGTGCCCGTATTCGCCGTTGTACATCCACTTCCAGGTGATCGCCGCCACCACCAGCGGCATTGCCCACGCCAGGATCAGCATGCCCCGGACCCATTCGCTCAACACCGACTCGCGGCTCAACAGCAGCGCCACACCCAGCCCCAATCCCACGTTCATCGCGACCGCCAGTGACGTCCACAGCGCCGTGTTCCTCAGCACCAGCAGAAACAGATCGTCCTCCAAGAGTCCGAGGTAATTCCCAAACCCGGCAAACGTCTCTCCCCTGTAGGACGTATGGTAGAGACTGGTCTCCATCACGTCCAGAATGGGATATCCCATAAATAGAAACAACCACACCGCCGCGGGGGCGACGTAGAGGTAGGCCAGCCGTCGTTTTTCCCGCTCCATATAGCTTCTTAGTCCTCGCGAGGTAGCGCGGGGTCTTCCAATTCTCTCATCAGACGCGCATAAACCGTATCCAGCGCCTCCCGCGGAGACGCCGTACCCGCCAGCACCATCTGAATCGCCTCTCCCCATCCATCCTGGATCTTCGTCCATTCCGGGTGCTTCGGAGTGAGCCTGGTCAGGTCCGCCTGCGCCAGGTAATTGCGGATCGGCACGGTCCTGTAATACGCGTGCTCCGACACCGTCACGGTCACGGGCACGCCCCCGTTCTCCACGTCCATCAACTCGCGGTTTTCCGGCCGCTGCGTAAAGCGGATGAAGTCATACGCCAGGTCTTTCTGCTTCGACGTGGAAAACACAGAGAAAATATCCAGAATCAGCAGCATCTTCCGGTCCCGTCCCGCCGGCGTCATCAGCGGCTCGCACACGACTCCTGCGTCCCGGCACCGCCCGTACTGCCACGGACCGCTGAACGTGAGACCCGCCTTTCCCGCATCCATAACCGCATAGCAATCATCCGCGTTCAGATTCAGGATGCCCGGCGGCATGGCCCTGTCCACAAGGTGCATATCCGTGAGAAACGTCACGTACGCCACCGCCTCGGGGCTGTTGATGGCCAGCCTGCCGTCGCCGTCGAAGAAATCGGCGCCAAAGCCCCACATCATGGCGATCTGCTCCTGCATCAGGTGTTTCGGCCTTCCCGCTCCCACACAGATCCCGTAGCGATCGGGCGGCTTGTTCAACTTGATTGCCAGGTCCCGGACCGCTTCCCAGGTTTCGGGCGGCGCACTCACCCCCGCCGCTTCCATCCAGTCCGTGCGTGCGTAGAGAACCCGGTTCGCGCCCCACAGCGGTACCCCGTACGTCTTTCCCCTGTACTCGCCAGCGCTCAGCGCCGTGGGAATCCACGCGTTGCGTTCGTCAGCCGTCATGTAGTCGTCCAGCGGCTCCAGCACCCCCCGCTCCGCGTACTCCGAAATCATCCCCATGAACAGATACCCGAGATCCGGCAGCGTGCCCCCCTGAATCATGGTATTGTAGACCGTCGGACCCTGATCGTACGGGATGAACCTCTGTTCGATCCTCACATCCGGATGTTCCGCTTCGAATCCCTTCTTCCACGCACGGAATGCTTCCCGTTCCGGGCCCATCCATACGATTCTGAGCGTCACCTTCCCGCCGGGCGATCCATCATCGGTCCCGCCGCAGGCCGTAAGCGCGGAGAGGAAGAACAAGCCTGCGGATAGCCATCGACTCATCTTCATTTCAGGTTTCTCCCGTCCTTCAATAGGCATGAACCCCGTGCCCCTCACCTCCGAACCAGGTGATGTCCAGCACGAACGAAACCCCTACGTTCAGCGCATACCCGACCATCAAACCCAGGAAAAAGGGAATGGAACGCCGATAAAGAAAAACGCCGCCCGCCTTCAGTACGATAGCCTTCACCGACCACGCGAGAAATACCGAGAGTACCGAATGCACCGTCATTCCCGACCAGGTAACGGCCAGGCCCAGCGGGTGCAGCGGCCACCAGGGAACGCGGTAACGCAGAAACGTGAGCGCAAGCATCGCGGCGCAGCCGGCGCCGAAGTACCCGAAGACCTCGGGTTTCACAGGGTCCGGGCTGGACATCATGCTCACGAATGAATTGAAGGTAGGCACCGTGCGCCGCAAAAGCGCAATGCTCCCGAAATTGTACGCGCCGATCGTATACCCCCAGTAGAGCGTCAGACCGACCGACGTCGCCACGGCCCCGACCAGGCCCAGCGCGACGGCAAGGCCCAGCCGCCGCCGGTTTCCCCCGATCAGGTCGCCGATTTTCGCCACGTGCGCGAGCGCCGGCATGAACAGCCCGCGGCCGTCGTTGCGCAGGGCGAAGGAGAATGCCAGCGCGGTCATCGCGCGCCCGGGGATCGCGGCCGGGCCGACGGTGCGCAGGATCGCGGTCTGCGGGAACATGGGCGAGCTGACGTACAGCAGGCCGGACTGCGCCACCACCCGCGCAATGCCTAAATAGGTAATGAAAAAGAGCAGGACCAGCACGGAAGAGAGAAGCAGACCCATGCCAGTATTATAAAACCACGCAACGATGAAGACCAGACTCAACGCCGCGCCGGAAACGGCCGTCCGGTAGGACAGGATCTCCTCGGCGTCGTCGCCGGACGGATGGAGCGCCCCTCTGAGGACCTGGCGCAGGTGCTTCCGGGCGGTCCACAGCCCCCACACCACCAGTGTACACAGCGCGCCGATACTCTGCCACGACACGGCCGCCCCGCCGGAGATCCCGCCGACGCCCAGGCGCCCGAAGGCAAAGACCTCCCACATCGCCATGAAGTGGAAGAACCAGATGCTGAAGAGGACGTCCAGATTGGCCAGATACGCGAAGCCGATCGTATAGAAATTGATGGTGGTGTGGAGCGGTGGAAACCCCTTGAAGAACGTGGTCCATCGCGACGGGATGCCGAGAGGAATCTCGGGAAACCCCGGCGCGAAATGCGACATCATGTTCCAGGTCATCACCAGGGTGGCCGCCCCGAATCCGAACTTGAACGCACGGGTCCGCGTGAACCCCGGAAACGAGCCTCCGTCCCGTACATCGCCGGCCATGTCGGCGGCCACCTGCGCGAGCGGGTACACCAGGCGCTCGTATTCCACCCACTGCCGGCGCAGGACCACCATCAGGCACATCGAAGCGAAGGCGAAGGCGCCCACGAGGGCCATCCACCAGCTCAGCGGTCCGGCCCAGGCGCCCAGTGGAATCGGGGCATCCCTCGAAGGGAGGCCTTCGAACAGCATCCGCATCGTTCCGCCCCGGTTCTGCGGCGCGATCCAGTCCGGCATGTGGAGATGAAAGAAAGCGCTCCACTGGTTTTCCGGGGTGGCCAGGTAATACGGGACCGAGATGGTTCCCAACAGCGTGGTCATCAGACTGAAGCCGGGGACCATCGCACCGGTCAACCCCATCGCGGCCACCACCAGAATCTCCGACCGGGACAGGCCCCTGCCGCGCCCGAGCGCCTTGAGTACGGGATTGACGAACAACGCCAGGAGCATAAAGGGCACGAACAGCCCCATGGGAAAATGGGTCACCTGCAGCCACGACGCCCGGATCAGGTACAGAGAGTAGAGGATCCAGAAGTTGACGAAGACCACCATCAGCAGACCGATTCCGACGGACCTCGGCGTGACTCCGCTTCTCGTATCCCTCGGGGTTCCGGTCAGGGGCTCCGCGTCGTGTATCGGCGACGATTCCATGGGTATGACTTCGAATGGGCTTCAGACGAGAGATCCCGGCGCGTGGCAAATCCTTCCGCATGCGCCGGAAACGGAAGATCGGCAGGTTCAATCGGCGGGGGCCTCGCAAACGCTGCCGGCTACCACCAGTGCACCTGGTGGCCCTGCCCGGGAAACCAGAGGGCGTCGACGGTAAAGGCCAGTACGACGCCAGCCGTGTATCCCACCAGCAGACCCAGGAACAGCGGCTTGGACCGGCGGTAGAGGGCGACCCCGCCCACGCGCATGACGACCGCCTTCGCGGCCCAAGCCATGAATACAGGCATCGCCAGGCTGTACACGTTATCCGCGGCGGCCACGGCCAGTCCGATGGGGTGGATCGGCCACCAGGAAAAGCGGTACCGCAGAAACGTGAGCACAGCCATCAGGCCCGCGCCGATCCCGAAGAACAACACCCGGCTCAACTCGGGCGCCCCCGGCGTGCGCATCTGCCCCAGCGTGGTGGAAAAGACCGCCTTCGGATTCCCGTTGAAGAACAGCCGGGAGAAGTTGTACGCGCCGTGCGTGTGGCCCAGGTATAACGTGAACCAGATCGATGAGACGAGACCCGCGAACACGCCCACCGTTACGCAGAACAGCAGGAGGCGCCGGTTTCCCCGGATCCGGTCCGCCAGCCGCACCGCCTGCGCCAGCCCGGGCGTGAAGAGTCCTCGCATATAGTCGATCAGCGCGTAGGAGAGCGCGATGGACGTGAGGCAGGCGCCCGAGAGTCCGTAGGTGCCCCGCAGGTCCATCACGAAAGCCTGCGGCGTCACCGTGCCTTGCGCGTACGCCACTCCGGCCTCGGACACCACTCGGGCAAGCCCGATATAGATAATGCCGAGGGCAAACAGGAACATCGCCGCCGAAATCGCGTCCATGCCGGACCGATGGAGCCAGAACAGCGCGTAAATCGCGCTCAGCAGCAGGCCCAGGACCGATGCCCGGTATGAAAGAACCTCCCGGCCGTCGTCCAGCGGATGGTCCGGCCGCAGCGCCTTGAGGAATACGTCCCTCAGATGGGTGCGGGCGACCCACAGCCGCCAGGCGACCAGGCATGCCAGCGCGCCGAAGCACTGCCACGCCTCCGTGGGCGGATCCGCGCTGAACGTATCGGTGGACCGCTCGATCTGGTACCCCAGGCGGTTGAAGATGCCGCCTTCCACCACGTGCACAAGGAAAAAGAACCAGACGCTGAACAGGACCTGCAGGTTGGCGAAATACGCAAACCCGATGGTGTAGAACTGCAGGGGCTGGATATAGACGCCCGGGGAATAGCGGGTGAAGCGAAAGTAGCCCGCGTGGGGAAAGAACCGGATGCCGGGCATCCCGTGAAAGAACCATGACGTTGCGTGCCAGGCGAACAGCGCGAACGCGAAAACGGCGCCGAACCAGAAGAGCCGGCCCCTCATGAAATCCGGAAGCGCGCTCCGGGACGACGCGCCCTCCGCCATTTCGATGGGCACGGCGGCAAGGGGGTAGACCAGCTTTTCGTTCTCGGCCCACTGCCTGCGCAGAATGACCATAACGCAGGCAGAACCTACAAGGAGCGCGGCGACCAGGCTGCCCCACCACGCCAGCGGCGCCAGCCACGCCTGCCAGGCGTCGGCCCCGTCTGCGCCGCCCTCGAAAAACGCCCGCAGCGCGTCTCTGTCGGACGGGACCATCCACGCCTGAAGATGCGGATGGTAGTACTCCGCCCACCCGTTCTCCGGCGTTGCGAAATAGATCGGACTGCCGATCACACCCACCAGGAACCCGGTGACCCCGGACGTCGGCACCACCGAGCCCACCATCCCGATCGCCGCCACCGTCAACAGCTCGGAAGGAGACAGAACGGCGCGCGGCCGGATCCGCCGGAGCAATGGGTTCACCCCGCCCACCAGGGCGATGAATATGCTCAGCAGCGTCAGCTGAAAAAAACTCAGATTGAGACGGGAGGAGCGTACGACCGTTTCCGCATAGGTTACCCAGAGGTTGATCGCGACGACGGCCAGCACACCGATAACCACCGCGCGGAGGGTGATCCCTTCCCTCATTCTCGCAGGCTGTGAATCCGAAAGGGATTTCACCCCGGATGGGTCCATATTCGTATTATTCCGCTTTTTGGTTGGGGAGTCTATCCCTCAGCCGGTAGAATCGCGAACTCGTCGAACCAGAAGTGCTGTCCTTCTCTTGCGTTTCCGTGCGTATAGAACCGGAACCGCCGCAACTGACGGACTTCCTCGATGTGTTCGCGAATCGTCCGCGCATCCAGTTCCGCAATGTGCCATTGGTCGTCATCCAGCAACGCGCATGTGTCCGTATCCGGGTATGGACCGCAATCGCGCGACGACGTACCTCCCGCAATCACAACCCCCTCCCCGTAGGCTTCCGCCGGAAACGGTTGGAGCCACAGTCCCACCGGAACCCCCTCGGGTATCCGGTAGGCGAACCTGATTAAGGGGTAGGTATCGATATCCCATTCCCCGGGAGCGAGACTGCACCCCAGGTCGGACCCGTCTGCCTCAGCGAAGAGCCGAACGCACCGGCTACCCCCGATACCGCCGGTAACGAAACTGTGGCCTGTCAGCCGGTTTCCACGGTAGATTTTGAACAGGTACCCCCAATCCAGCGTTGTCTCTTCTTCGAAATCGACCACAAGCATCGGCGCATGCGGATCACGGGGCCGCTCCACCTTGACAAACGCCACGTCTACGTCATCGTCACCGTCCGCGTTCCTCGCCCTGACCCGAGACGGATAGTGGCCGCAGTCCTCATACACGTGAACGGCTTTCCGCGCTTCCATTGTGTCGCCGTCGCCGAAGTCCCACCGGACTGCCGCGGCGTCCGTTTCCGCAGGCTCGACGTGAAATCTGACTTCATCCCCTGGTTCCACCCTGACCGGCTCGGCCCTCGCGATCAGACGCCCCGGAGCCCCCGATGCACGCTGGTACGCGCCGATATCCGGCGCCGCTCCCGACCACGGAAGACTAACCGGCGCGCCGGCGTCCCATTCCATCTCCCGGTCCAGAACGAGCACGTCCGGCTGGTAATAGTTGAGCAGGATTTTCCGGATGCGGGCGGTCCGATCGCCGCTCCCTATGGCGACCCGGTCTCCCTTCTCGCCTTCGATCCCGAACCCGTCGTAGAAGTATCTGCCGTCGTCGACAGGGACCTTCCGACTCCGCCCGGCACGTCTCGTCCGCGTCAGCGCACGTCCCGCGTCGATGCACGGACTGTCGGGGCGCAGGCGGAAATCGCGGTTTTCCGGATCCACAAAGCAGGGATCGACGTCGAGATTGTCCTCGAATTCCCGCCAGTGTCCCCGGACCACCGAGTCCCTGTTGACCTCGTCCACCGAGCGGGACCGGTCACCGTACTGCACCACCCGCTGTCCGGCCTCCGTGCCCCGGAACACGTTGTTCAGAAACAGGTTGTCACCCGCGATTCCCGCGCCTCTCGCGATCTGGACGCCGCCCCCGTACGTGTCATTCCGGTAGAAAATATTGTTGACGAACACATTCGCGCTTACGTTGATCCCGGCAAGTTCCCACCCGTATCCGAGATTGTCCGCGATCGTATTGTGGTACACCCTGGAATTGACGAAGCGGAAAGGATCCCGTACGTGATAATTAACAGGGACGTAACTCGATGAATTGAGCGGCGTATGCCGGTTGCCGAAGACCCGGTTGAAGCGGATGATGCCGTCGATCAGCAGATTCTTTGCCCGGCTGTCGGCCGAATGCGCGCTGTCGAGCGCCTCGGTAACGATATTTCCTTCAACCAGGACTCTTCCCGAAGCCCAGAATTCATAGTTGCGCCCCCACGGATTGTGGAAGCAATTCGACCGTACCACCAGATTGTTCGTCATGGAAATCTGCAGCGGACAATGCCCGACCCGCGAGAACGCGTTTCCCTCGATGACGACGTACGTACATTCGACGACCTGGCACATATTGCCGCCAACGCGGTCCTTGCGGAACACGTTGTCGATGAGCCGGACATGCTCGCATCCGGTCAACACGAACGGCGTTGCGTCGCCTGCTTTCTCCATATAACAACCCGTTACGGAAAGGCGGTGGCATTCATCGGCACGCATCCACCGCCCGTCGCCGGGTGCAAACCGGAAGCCTTCAATGCCGATGTCCTGTTTCCGCCGCAGATCCACTGCCGGCCGTTTCCCGCCTCCGCCCGCAAGCGCCGCCGCGTGCCTCGTTTCCGACCGGAATCGAATGGGCGCATCCGGTCTCCCATCGGACTTCGGCGCGATCGTGCCCTGGTAGTTCCCCGGCATAAAGACCACGGTGTCGCCCGGCCCCGCGCCGGCATTCGCGCGATCGATGCTTCGCCAGGGAGACTCGCGTCCGCCCGGGCCCGAGTCGTCGCCATCCCTCGAAAGGTAGAATACCGCGCCCAGGCAGGGCAGTACGAGAGGCATCGCCAGCATGATCATTTCCACCAGCGCGGCGTCCACGTATGAAGAATTGAGCATATGGACCTCTCGGCAAAAACCGGGCGAGCGACTCAGGCCTTTCGTCCGGATGCGGCTTCCAGGCGCGTTTCCTCTTCTTCCATCAGCGGCACGAGGCTCGGCCGTCTGCTGGCGAAGGGGGGGTTCATCAATGCGCGCTGCAGCGGCGTCAATTCATCCTTGAAGGACTCATACCCGTCCGGGTGGATCGCCGGCCCTGATCCGAATACCATGTCTCCCGAGCCGTATCGATACAGCAGCGTTCGGCGTTCGTGGGACGCCGTCCAGGGGAGCGTGCCGTGGGTGAGCGCCTCGGTGAAGATCAGCGCAGATCCCGCCTTCATCGGGAGATGCCTGAACCACTCAGGGTGGACATCCAGCCGCCGCACGTCGTTCGGGCAGGGATAGTTCGCCCGGTGGCTGCCGGGAATGCACGCGAATCCGCCGTCCCCCGGGTTGATGTCCGTAAGCTGATAGCAGACCGCCATCAGCCCGTTCCACATCCGACCGTCCTGAAAATCGTAATAGTACGGACCCCTCGGCGTGCCGCCCCCGTGAAACAGGAAGCCCTCGGCGCCGGCCGTCATGCTGATCCCGTTCGCGTTTCCGTAGCGGAACCCGTCGCCAATCAGTTCCAGCATGTAACGCATCGTCCGCGGGTGCGTCAACAGGTCCCGGAAGGGCTGGCACCAGGGTTTGGGCCAGTTCAGGATATTCATGATATCCCCCCGTCCGTGGGAACCCTTCAAAAGAGGCGCGGCCTTGCCCCCGTGCTGTTTGGCGGCGCCGGACAACAGCATCTCGTCCTTCCGGATGTGGACCTGGTCCGGGTTATGGTCGATCGCCTCGTTCAGAGCCGCCACCTCGTCGGTTGTCAGGATATCCTCGACAACAATATATCCGTTCACGTCGAAATGATATCGCTCATAGTCGTCCATGGGCTCCTCCCTGTTTTTGCGGATGCTGTTTTCGTGTTTGTCTGGAAATACAACAGGTTGCGGAACTTCGTTGGCGATTGCGTCTACTGCCGAGGGAGACGTAAACCGGTACCGCTGCCCGAGATAGTTGTCTATTTCACAATTACGCGCACTTCTTCAAGCTCAATGACGGCGTTTCGACAAGCTCAACGAACGTCATTGAGCCTGCGGTCCCTGAGCCGTTGTCTTGAGCCTGCCGAAGGATTGTCGAAGGGCCGAAGGGTTGTCGAAAGGTCGGCGACGAATAATCAATCCACGCCGACATCCACCTGCGGTCCAATTCGCCACACTTCGCCGCCGCACGCCAGGAACACGCCCGCGCCGTCCGGTTCGGCGATCGAACAGGGCGCCGGCAGCGCGCAAAGCGGTCGGACGCTTCCTGACGCGCCAACCGCGCTAAGCTGTCCCTGATCGTCGATCACAAGCGTTTCGACTCCAAGCGGCGCCAGGTGACGGATGCCCTGATCGAAAAGCCGGCGCCAGATCCGATTCCCGTCCAGGTCGTAACAGAGCAGGAAACCCTGACTCGTACCCGCGATCACACGTTGGCCGGTCCCCAGTATCCGGATGCCCGGGACGCGCCCGCCCAGCCTCTTCAACCAGCGCCTTTGCCATTGCCCTTCCTCATCGAGTTCGAACACGTGCAGGTTCCGGCCGCGGTTTGCGCCGCAGCCGAGCAGATGCCGGCCGCCGGTCTCATCGAACGCCAGCGCGGTGAGGATGCTCGTCCACCCCTCCACGTCGAGGTGGGCCTGAAAATTCCCGTCCGGGTCCAGAATGCGGCATTTCGAGGTATCGCTGAGCACCTCGCCCCCAACGACGATTTCCGGTTCACCGCACCCGTTCACGTCGGCCACCCGGATGCGGCCGGGCACCCCCTCGTTGTAACGTTGGCGCCATCGCTCCCGGCCCGCACCGTCGAACCCCCGGATCTGGATGTCGCCGCAGCCCGCGGCAAAGAAGGCCTCGCCCTCAAACACTCCGCCTTCCACCTGTACAGGGGCCGGCGTCGGCAGTTCCCACCATGGCCACGGACAGGGTTCCCGCTCGATGTCCGTCTGCCAGATGCGACGACCGACGTGATCCAGTCCGGTCAGCCTGCTCGCGCCGTGACCGACCGCCAGGACCGTGGCGTCGCCCTCCGCCGCGCCGATATCGTACACCGGGCCGTCCAGATCCGCGGACCAGACCGGCCGCCCATCCGGATCGAGAAAGGTTACCACGCCGCCCTCGGATCCCACAACCAGCGTTCCATCGCCAAGCGGGCGCATTGCGCGGATTCGATCGCCGGCGTCATACACGCGGATTGCGCCCGTCTGCCCCGGACGGCCGTCGTCGTTCAACCGCCTCGCTACGGGCGGACGCACGGACAGCATGTCAAGGCGCCGTGACTTTTCGCCTGCCGAAAGGCGGACCGCGTCTCCCGAATCCTGAATGTGGACCGGGGGTTCTCCCGGGCCGCACACCTGCGCGACGTGTGTCAGGCGCACCCCCTCACCGGGGTCCAGGCGCAAGGCGCGGCGAGCCACAAGTGTCGATAGCATGACGTCGTTCGTATGGTACCGCTCCTTCCACAGTTCCTGATCCACCGCGTTCTTGTACCGCAGGTGGACGGGCTCTTCCACGACCGCCAGCGAATCCGCATCGCAGAGACTTTCGATCCGAAACCCTGCGTCCCCGGCGGACGGGCTGTGCCTCTCGCACAGCGCCTCGCGACCGTCCAGGCCCAGCCGCGCCGGGGTTCGGAAGCGGGCCTCTACGGCATAGTCGCCGGCCAGGTTCGCGATGACGGTATCGTTGAACACCACGCAGCTTCCCGGCAGCAGATGGACCTCGCGCACCCAGTCCGCGCCCGCGTACTCCTTCAACCGGATCCGCAGGTACACGTTTCCGTCTTCGTCCGTCTCGTTCGCCTCCAGAATCGCGAATCCCGGAATCTCCCCGGACTCGCCGTCCCGCACGACCGTAACGGCCGACATGTGCTCGGGCGCGGAGTGTACGAAGCTGTCCTCCTGCACGATCAGCGAGAGACCCAGCCGGGCGTAGTCCAGAATGCCGCCCGCGTCGTCGTAGGAATGGCTGCCGCCGCCCAAACCGTCGATCAGAAGGAAATCGTCCTCCGGTGCCCAGCCCGTACGCACCGACAGCTTGTCGAAACACCGTTCGATCGGAGCGGACGGTGGCGTGGTCACAACGCCCGGCGCACCGCCCGGGTCCCGTTCCCACGCGTGGTACAGGAGCGGGTCGACAGGCACAACGGTAACGCCCGTGCGATCGTCCGGTACTCTCGGAGTCACGCCCGCGTCGAACGCACGCGGGAGCGAGGTCAGGTTGACCAGCCTCCGGGCGGGCGGGGCGAGGTTGTGAACGAACCGGTATCGACCGTCGTTATAATAAGCCGCGGCCGTCCTCAGGCTCGGCCCGGGAAACTGCCGGTTCAAATCGCTGTCTCCGCCCGACGGGAGCCATCCCTCGTTGTTCACCACGGCCATCGCGGCGTCCGCGGCCTGTCTGGCGCCGCCCTGCTCGAAATACCCGTGCGAGGGGTCGTTGAGCCCATACTCCACCATCACCGGCTGCGACATCCACCAGCCGTGACAGAGTCCGTCGCACAACGGTTTCCAGGACGGCCCGTACGGTGCGTACGCTCGCCGGGCGACTTTTTCCCATCGATCCGGACCGGACAGTTCGGGGAAATGCGTCCGGAAATAGGTCGCCGCAAAGGTCAACGCCAAGGCTGGAATGAGTTCGTGGTTCTGCCTTGGCACGTGCATGCTCACCACCCGGGGACAGCGCTCGACATGATGCCAACCCTCCTCGCTTTCGGCCCAGCCATAGATGAACCGGGTGATGGCAAGCCGTTCCGCCTCGTTGAAAAGATCCATGTGCTCAACCAGCCGCCAGGGCTGCAGGCGACTGAGGCTGTACAGGTGCGCCTGGACGATTTTTTCCGACTTTACGTATCCGCTTTCGACAACCGCCTCCCACGCACGGCGGTATTCCGCTCCGAGTTCGGGGTCTCCCGTCAGATAGTAGAGATAACCCTTCAGGTCACCCTGCATCGTATTCGCGATCTGCCACGCCGTTGGAAGGAGCGGCTCTGCGCGGACCTGAGCCGCCTCGTGCGACGACATCGGCAGCCTTGTGACGTTCAGCACAGCCAGGTGTGGAATCGGATCGTTCAGGCGTGAATGGAACGCCTCCGTGACCGCCGCGGAGCCTGCGGCGTCGCTGTATCCCGCGTGGATGATGTTGCAGCCGGTCCCGAAAGGGTTGCAGAGCGTCCGAAGTTCGAACCCTCCTGGGCCCGGATACCACAGGTCCGTCGCACACAGGAACCGGAAGTAGAGTTCCCGTACGCACCGGCTGTCCGACAGGTTCCCGACGACGATCACCGGACCGTCAGCCGCGGTCAGCACGTCCCCAGGCGGGTCTTCCAGGAGTTCGGCGCTGGTCGTCAGGTCCCGCAGCGCACGGTGGATACGTTCCGCCGCCGTCCGGCCATGCCCGGACCGGGGCGCAGCCACCAGAACGCGGGTCGCAGTGTGCAAAGGCGTTTCAGGCTCGAGTGGACGCGGACGTTCGATATGCATTGTGCCGTTCCCCCTTGAGAGTTCTGCCTCACGCTATGCGAAGCAATCGATCTTTCCGTCCCGCCTACCCACCAGCAGCCCGCCGTCGGGACGCACCGCCACAGCGGAGATGGCCGCACCTACGCCTGACGACCTTATCTCGCCATTATCGTCCAACGCGACCACCCTTCCGTCTTCCAGCGCCACATGGCACCCTCCACCACGCCCCGGCGAAAGACCGACCACCGGCGCCGCCAGAAAACGGTACCATATCCGGCGACCATCCGCCTGGAAAGACTGTACGTAACCGTTCGATACACCCGCGTAGACGCGCCCGTCAGCGAACGCTACGGACAGCGCCGCGCCGCCCAGATCCGCGTCCCACAACACCTCGCCGTCTCCGCCGTAGACAATCAGCTGCCTGTGGTTCGTGTCCACGCCGCTGAGCACCTCGTCGAGCCCGTCCCCGTTTATGTCCGCCGCGCACAGCGACTTTGCCCACGACGGAATGGACCAGCTCATGACGTCCGGCCGCGAGAGCGTCTGCACGCAGGCCCCGTCCGCATCGAATACGCGGATGCAGCCGTGAATCGACGGGTCGGCCATCCCCGC
The DNA here is from genome assembly GCA_965116875.1 of Candidatus Latescibacterota bacterium. Taxonomy (GTDB): domain Bacteria; phylum Latescibacterota; class UBA2968; order UBA2968; genus JAAXHE01. Next base: position 2,875,000 of record OZ220733.1, on the reverse strand, counting down.
GAGCACATGCCGGCCCTCCCCGTCCCGCAACCGTGCTACCGCCAGACACGTGGGCGGGCCCCACTGGCAGGCGGAACGCCACAGCAATGCGCCGCTCTCGTCGAACGCGTAGACGTGACGGTCGGCGCAGCCGGTCAGAATCTCTTCTCTTCCATCGCCGTTGATGTCTCCGGAAGCCAGGCTCAGGACCTTGCAGTTCAGCCACGTCCAGTAGTCCCAGTTCATCGGCTGCCACTCCAGTTGATTCGCCCACACCTCGCGTCCCGACGCGTCCAGCCTCCACACGGCTTCGGCATCCCCGCCTGCCGCCACCCCGCCGTCGGCCAGGGCGAGAACCGTTCGGATGCGGCCTGAAAGACGATGGGTCCAGCGCGGTTCTCCGTTCCGGTCGAATGCCGTGATGCCGCCCTCATCGTCGCCCGCGAAGCAGCCCCCCTCCGACACGTCCATTGCCGTGACGGGAGCGCCGCACGTCCCTCGCCAGGCCGGCTTCGCAACGCCTGCGTCGATGACAAAGGATCCCGCATCCGATCCGTCCACGGCGGCGCCCGCCGCGGGGAGCACTGCCGTGTCTTCGCTGATCTCTACATTGGAACGTTCGGGCGAAAACGAGACGGTCGCGGTTGTCCCATCTCCCTCAACCCGATATCCGGACGCTCCGGGACGAAGCGCAAAAGACCGGGGCCGGTTCCCATCGTCGCTCCAGAACAGGGTGGCGAATCTCACCGCTTTACCGGGTTTGAGGGATTTCAACGAGCGCTGCACCCACCGCGTTCCTCCTTCTGCAAGAGCAGACGTCACCGGGACGAGTTCCTGGGCGCCGCTTCCCGAATGCCGCATCTCCAGTCTTGTGTCTTCCTGGACCGCACGAAGCGTACAGCCGGAACTCTCCACCTCCCCGTACACGTGCCAGCGACACTCGATCAGGTACTCGCCTTCCGCTTTCGCCCGGACCTCGTCGATGACCAGAAACCACCCGGCACGGCTGTTCACGATATGACGACACCAGTCCGCCTGACCTGGATACCCCATCGACGTTCCCGCGGCAGAGAGTCGGTCTCCCTCGGAGAGGTATCGCAGGGCCGCGTACCGGGACTCACAGCCGGGCCCCGCGCCGTCAACCGCGACGCTCACCCCGTTGTGGTCCCGGACCGATGCCGGACCCACGCGACCTCCGAACCAGTTCTTTCCGCGGCCCGTGTACCGGACGATGCAGTTTCCGTCCTGGTAGGAATGGGAGCCGCCCGAGATGCCGCAAAGCAGCAGGTAGTCGTCGTCATCCGTCCAGCCCGATCGGAAATAGACCTTGTCGAAGGTCTGTTCGTATGGCACATCTCGAACGTAAACGCCCTCCGGCGCGAATCCCCCGATGTCCTCCAGAGAATCGTAGAACAGCCTCGAGAGCGGAGCCACGCCCACACGGCCCATCCTTTCCGGCGTTGCGGAGCCTCGTCCCGTCACCCATGTCCGGAACGGTTCCACGTTCGTCCGAACCGCCTTCCCGGCCAGGGCGTCCTCGTCAGTCGCTTCGCAAAGCTGCAGATATTCGTCGTTTCCCGTCACCGCCGCGGCCATCAACATATATTGCTGCGGCCCCCCTTCGAGATTGCTGTGCGCGACCAGCGCCCGGTCCACACCCTCCAGATAGGGTTTGCTGGAAAAATAGTCCATCTTGCCTGAGGCCAGCGCGTAGTCGGCGGTATTGAAGAGCGAAAACGCCCACTGATGCCCCCACGAATCGCACACGGGCTTGTTCGACGTCATCTGTGGCGCGAAGAATACCTCCGCCAGCTTCATCCAGGCACGCCCCTCCGCCAATCCGTGCACCTGGTGGAAATACCTTCCTCCATAAAAGAGGTCCAGCCCGGACATGGTCTGATGGTTCTGTCGAACGCGGTTCACGCCGACGTGACTCAGGAATCCGGCATTGCCGGCGCCTTCCCTGGACCGGTACAGCCCCAGAAACGCCTCGAGCGTCTCCTCCCGCTGGTCTCCGGGTAGGGCCGGATGATTCTCAAGAACGGTGAACGGCAGAAGCATGGTCCTCAGGAACCCGTGAATCTGCGGCGGGTCGGGCAGATGGCGTTCGAACCACCGCGCGCGCGCGAAATTGCGGACCTGCCGGCAGAACATCGGGATCAGTCCCTCCATGCCTGTCTGCACCGCCAGCATCCCGATCTCGGAAATAGCCCACATGTAGGTCCAGTCTCCAGGACCGCTCGTGAATTCTCTTTCCAAAGCCTCGTCGCCCTGGTCCTGCCGCTCCTGCGCGGGCTTCAGGTAATGGTCGGCCCATCTCCCCAGATTCACCTGGTGCTGAAACGGAAGCGCGGCGCCAGATGCCTCGATCGTACGCGAAAGCGCTTCCGCCGCCTCGTTGATTTCATCTGATTGGCTTACGCCGACAACAATCACGTGCCCCACGCCCTCGAGGGAGTGCGGCGCGGTGCGGACCGCCCACCCGCCGGGACCCGGCCAGATCCGATCGGTCAGATCGTATGCGCGGAAGTACATTGTCTTCAGAAACGCGCTGTCCATCATGTTCCCCAGCGCGATCACGTGGCGCCCGCCGACGTCGAGCCGCGCGTCCGGCAGAATCTCCACGCTGTCGGAAAGCACATCTTTCAGGGCGGATTGAAGACGCTTCGCCGCTATCTGATACAAATCGCCATCGGGCGACGAAATACAGACCCCAGCAGTGAGGTCCGTTTCGTGAATGGCATTGCGGAATGTCATTTCACATTCCTTTCTCCGCACATGACATCTGAAACCACAATGCGGAAGCTGACATGGTTGGACAGGATGAGCGGGACCAAAACCGACCAGGATTGACAGGGTTAAGCAGGATTAGCCTTGATTCGCAATTATTCGTGGACCTGAATGTCGAATATGTACAGAAGAACAGAGACGAATTGACGTCAAGGGTCCCGGATACTTGACGTCACTGGGCGTGAAGGGACATTTCTTCCGTTTGAGCAACCTCAATACCCCGTTTTCGTACCGTCACCTTCTGTGCCTTTTGTGCTTTTTGTGGTAAATTGACTGTTGTCTTTTTTCGAATTGAGATGAATCAGATGAACAGGCGTGTTCGTCCCCTACCGGTAGAATTCCAGTGCGCCATCCTTTCGTCCCACGTACAGCCCCGCATCCCTTGATGCCGCCGCGGTCGCTTCCGATGCCCCAATCCCCGCGAATGTGATCTCTCCCGTTCCGTCCTGGCCGACGACGGTTCCGCCTTCCAGGGCCGCCAGAGACCCACCATCTCCACGCGGGGCCAGGCCAACCACCGGTTCGGCCAGAAACCGGCTCCACAGACGTGTGCCGTCCGCCGCGAAACACTGCGCGAATCCGTTGGATGCCCCCGCGTACACCCGTCCCTCACAGGCGTTGACCGACACGACCGCGCCTCCGACGTCCGCGTCCCACAACACCTTTCCATCCCTTCCGTACACGATCAACTGACGGTGGTTGGTGTCCACCCCGCTGAGCACCTCGTCCCATCCGTCTCCGTCCACGTCGGCCACGCCAAGGCACTTCGACCACGACGGAATCGACCAGCTCATGATGTCCGGTCGCGACAGCGTTTGTTCACACGCCCCGTCAGACTCGAACACCCGGATGCATCCGTGAATCGACGGGTCCGCCATCCCCGCCAGCACCTGACGCCGGTCCCCTTGCCGCAACCGCGCCACCGCGAGGCAGGTGGGCGGGCCCCACTGGCATGCCGAACGCCAGAGCATACGGCCCTCGCCGTCGAACGCGTAGACGTGGCGGTCGGCGCAACCGGCAAGTATTTCGTCGTTTCCGTCGCCGTCGATATCTCCGGCCGCCAGGCTCAGGACTTTACAATTCAGCCACGTCCAGTAGTCCCAGTTCATCGGCTGCCATTCGAGTTGATGTGACCACAACTCATGCCCCGACGCGTCCAGCCGGTGTATGGCTTCGGCATCCCCACCGGCAACCACTCCGCCGTCGGCAAGGGCGAGCACCGTCCGTACGCCTCCCGACATTGAACGGGTCCATCGTTTCCCGCCGTTCCGGTCGAACGCCGTGATGCATCCGCTGTCGTCGCCCGCAAAGCAGCCCCCGTCCCACGCATCGACCGACGCCACCCTTCCGCCGCATGCGCCGCTCCACACCGGCTTCGCCTCGCCCTGCGCGATGACAAACGGCCCCGGGTCAGTTGTTTCGACGATGCGGCCGGCCGCCGGGAGGACGACTGCATCGGCTTCCAGGTTCACGCCCTCGCTGTCCGACGCGAACGAGACCGTCACGGTTCTGCCCTGCCCCTCGATAAGAAACCCCGATTCTTCCGGTTCCAGCGCGTACGATCGGTCCTGCTCCTGATCGTCACTCCAGAAAAGCGTCGCGTACCGCACCCCTTCGCCCGGATGAAGCGCCTTCAATGAGCGCTGGATCCATCGCGTGCCGCCCTTTTCCAGTGCCGAAGTCACCCGTATCAGATCCTGCGACGCGCATCCCACGTGCCGCATATTCAGTGTCGCATTCCTATGAACCGAGCGCAGAACCCCGTCGGACAGCGTCACCTTACCGAGCACGTGCCAGCGGCCCTCAACCAGGAACTCCCCCGCCGCCCGCGCCCAAATCTCGTCGACCACAAGAAACCACCCCTCCCTGCCGTATACGATATGGCGATCCCAGTCGCCCTGACCGGGATATCGCATCGACGAGCCCGCCACAGAAAAAGCTTCACCCTCCTCAAGGTATCGCAGTTTCGCGTATCGCGACTCACATCCCGGGCCTGCCCCATCCACGGCGATGTTCACCCCGTTGTGGTCCCGTACCGACGCCGGTCCCACGCGATCCCCGAACCAGTTCCGTCCCCGTGCGGTATAACGCACAATGCAATTGCCGTCCTGATACGAATGGGACCCCCCTGAAATGCCATCCAACAGCAGATAGTCGTCGTCATCCGACCAGCCGGAACGGAAGAAGACCTTATCGAATGCCTCCTCGAACGGCACGTCGCGCAGGTACACGCCCTCGGGCGCAAAGCCGCTGGAACCCTCCAACGAATCGTAGAACAGTCGCGAGAGCGGCGCCATGCCCACACTTCCCAGCCTTTCCGGCGGCAGTGCCCGTCGCCCCGTCACCCACGATCGAAGCGGCTCTTCCCGCCCGCTCAGGGCTCGTCCGGCCAGGGCGTCTTCGTCGGACACACCACAAGGGTGCAGGTATTCATCGTTCCCCGTCGCCGTTGCGGCCATCAGAAAGTACTGCTGCGGTCCTGCTTCCAGGTTGCTGTGCGCGATCAGCGCCCGGTCCACGCCATCCAGAAACGGCTTGCTCGAAACGTAATCCGAACTCCCCGACGCCAGCGCATAATCGGCCGTATTGAACAGCGAAGCGGCCCACTGGTGGCCCCACGAGTCGCACACGGGCTTGTTGGATGTCATCTGCGGCGAAAAGAAGACCTCCGCCAGCTTCATCCACGCCAATCCCTCCGCGAGGCCATGCACCTGGTGGAAATACCGTCCCCCGTAAAACAGATCCAGCGCCGTCCGGGTCTGGTGGTTCTGCCGAACCCGGTCTACGCCGACGTGGCTCAGAAATCCGTTGTTCCCGGCCCCTTCCCCGGATCGATACAGCGCCAGAAGGGCGTCCAGCGTCTCTTCCCGCCGGGCTGTCGGGATGGATGGATGGTTCTCCAGAATCGTGAACGGAAGCAGCATCGTCCTCAAGAACCCGTGGATCTGCGGAGGGTCCGGCAGATGGCGCTCAAACCACCGTGTGCGCGCAAAATGACAGACCTGCCGGCAGAACATCTCCATCAACGCTTCCTGCCCGGTCCGGACCGCAAGCATCCCGATGTCCGCGATCGCCCGCATATAGGTCCAGTCGCCCGCGCCGCTGGTATATTCCCGCTCGAGGTCAGCATCGCCGGCCTCCAGCCGTTTCCGCGCTTGCACGAGATAATGATCCGACCACCGCCCCGGGCACACGCGGTATTGAAATGGAAGCACGGCGCCCGCCTCGACGATCGCGCCGTAGAGAGCATCCGCCGCATCGGAAACGTCCTCCGATCCGCTCACGCCCACGACGACCACGTGCCCCACATCGTCCAGGGAGTGCGGCGCCGTGCGTATCGCCCACCCGCCGGGACCCGGCCAGACCCGGTCCGTCAAATCGTACGCGCGGAAATACAGCGTCTTCAGAAAATCGCTGTCCATCATGTTCCCGAGCGCGATCACGTGGCGCCCGCCAGCATCCAGCCGCGCATCCGGCAGGATTTCCACACCATCCGAAAGCGCATCTCTCAGGGCGGATTGAAGACGCTTCGACGCGGCCCGATACGGCCCGCCACCAGGCGACGAGATACAGACGCCGGAAGTGAGGTCCGTTTCGTGAATGGCATTGCGGAATGTCATTTCACATTCCTTTCTGCGTACATACCAATCTAAACCACAAAGCCGGAGTTTACATTGACGGCCAGGATGGAGACTTGCGACGCCTACCGGTAGAGTTCCAGCGCTCCACTCTTTCGGCCCACCAGCAGGCCGCCGTCCGGCCAGCCGGATGCCCACTCTGTAACCGTCACATCCGAGTCCCCGTCGTCAGTCGTCCGGATCTCTCCGGAGCCTTCGAGGGACACCACGCGTCCGCCTCTCAGTGCCGCCAGGCATCCCCCATCTCCCGCGGGCGCCAGGCCGGCCACGGGCTCGACGAGAAGCCGATGCCACAAGCGGCTGCCAGCGGCGTCGAAGCACTGTACAAAACCGTTGGACGCGCCGGCATACAGGCGTCCGCCGTGGACCTCCGCCGCGAGCACCGCGCCGCCCAGATCCGCGTCCCAGATCACCTCGCCCTCCCGCCCGTAGACGATCAACTGGCGGTGGTTTGTGTCCACCCCGCTGATGACCTCGTCCCGGCCGTCCCCATCCACGTCCGCTACGCGCAGGCAGCGCGACCAGGAGGGGATCGACCAACTGACGATATCCGGCCGCTGCAGGGGCCGCCCCAGCGTCCCGTCCTTCGCGAAAACCAGCGTGTGTGCGTGAATGGCCGGGTCCGCCAGGCCCGCGAGCGTCTGTCGTTCCGGCCCTTCCGTCAGCTCCGCGGTATCCAGACAAACCGGCGGTCCCCACTGGCATGGAGAACGCCACAGCATGCTGCCGTCCGCGTCGAATGCGTACACGTGACGGTCCGCGCATCCGACCAGAATTTCCTCCCGTCCGTCCCCGTCGATATCCCCCGCAGCAAGGCTCAATACCACGCAGTTCTTCCTGGACCAGCTATCCCAGTTCATGGGCTGCCATTCGATCTGATAGGACCAGAGCATTTCTCCCGATGCGTCCAGCCGGTATACGGTTTCCCCGTCGCCTCCCACGGCTGCACCGCCGTCGTCCATGGCCGCAATGGCACGGACGCCACCGTCGATCTCTCGTTTCCACAGAGGATCGCCGTCAGAATCGAACGCGGTCACTCCGCCGTCGTCGCCCGCGAAACCTCTATCCTTTCCGAAATCCAGCGCCCTCACGGCATCTGCGCACCGGGTACGCCAGACGGGCATCGCTTCGCCGCCGGTAATCTGAAATGACGCGGCATCGGATCCATCCACAACCCCACCGGCCGTGGGCAGCGTCGCGACGGATCCGGTGACCTCAGGGGTATCATTACCCTCAGTCAATACAACCGTGACGGGTTCGCCGTCCCCTTCAATGCGAAAACCGGTCGTCTCCTCGACCAGCCTGAAATCTCTGCCATCGGCCACCGGGTCTGTCCAGAAAAGGGTGGCCATGCGAGTCCCTGTTCCCGGCCGGAGCCCCGCCAGGGAACGCTGGACCCACCGCGAGTGGTCTTCCGCGCACCAGTAGTCCGATGCAGCCAGTTCCTGGCGCCCGCTCCCGGCATGGCGCATGTTCAACTGCGCGTCTCCCTGAACCGACTGCAACAGGCCGTCTGTCAGGGTCGTGTCGCCCAGAATGTGCCACCGGCACTCCACGAGAAATTCTCCTGTAACGGCGGGCCAGACCTCGTCGATCACCAGAAACCACCCCTCCCGGCTGTACACGATGTGTCGATACCAGTCGCCCTGCTCAGGATAGGTCATCGACGTGCCGGCCACGGCAAGGGTCTCCCCTTCGTGCAGATACCGCAGCGCCGCGTACCGGGACTCGCACCCCGGCCCGGCGCCGTCCACAGAAACACTCACGCCCGTGTAGTCCCGAACCGTCGCCGGCTGGTGGCCTCCTGCAAACCTGAACCAGGATGCGCCGCGGCTGGTGTAACGCACGATGCAATTGCCGTCCTGGTAGGAGTGCGAGCCCCCCGAGATGCCGTCCAGCAGCAGGTAATCGTCCCGGTCCGTCCATCCCGATCTGAAATACACCTTGTCGAACGTCTGTTCGTAGGGCAGATTCCTCAGATAGACGCCGTTCACCGGCGCAAACGTGGTGTATTCTTCGAGGGAATCGTAGAACAATCGCGACAATGGGGCCACACCAACCCGGCCCAGCCGTTCCGGCGCCACCGGCCGCCGCCCGGTCACCCATGTCCGCAAGGGCTCCTCGGCCCCTCGAATGGTCCGTTCCGCTGTCGCGCCTTCGTCGATGGATTCGCAAAGCTGCAGATATTCGTCATTGCCCGTTACCGCCGCGGCCATGCGGCAGTATTGTTCCGGCCCGCGCTCCAGGTTGCTGTGCGCCATAAGCGCCCGGTCCACGCCCTCCAGATAGGGCCGGCTCGAGAAGTAGTCCATCTTTCCGGCGGCCAGCGCATAGTCCGCGGTGTTGAACAGCGAGGCCCCCCACTGATGGCCCCACGAATCGCATACGGGCTTGTTCGATCCCATTTGCGGCGCAAAGAAGACCTCCGCCAGCTTCATCCACGCCAACCCTTCCGCGAGCCCATGCACCTGGTGGAAATAGCGGCCTCCGTAAAACATATCGAGTGCGGAACGGGTCTGGTGGTTCTGGCGCACCCGGTCCACGCCCACACAGCTCAGCAGCCCGGTATTGCCGGCCCCTTCGGCGGACCTGAAGAGGCCCAGCAGCGCTTCCAGCGTCTCCTCCCGCTGCGAGGCGGGAAGCGCGGGATGGTTTTCCAGGATCGTGAACGGCAGCAGAAGCACACGTATGAATCCGTGGATCAACGTGGGGTCCTCCAGCGTCCGCTCGAACCAGCGCGTGCGGGCGAAGTGGCGGACCTGGTGGCAGAACATCGACATCAAACCCTGATTTCCAGTCTGCACCGCGAGCATCCCGATATCGGCGATAACCATCATATAGGTCCAGTCGCCGGATCCGCCGCCGATGGATTCCTGCTCGATGTCCCGGTTGCTCTTGGCCAGTAGCTCTTCGGCGGGATTCACATACAGATCCGACCATCTGCCCGGATGTACCTCGAATTGGAACGGAAGAATCGGTCCACCTTCCGCTATCGAACGACCCAGCGCTCCGGCCGCAGCGTCAATGTCCTCCGCGCTGCTCACGCCTGCCACCACGACGTGCCCCACGCCGTCCAATGAATGAGGCATTGTGCGCACCACCCACCCTCCGGGACCCGGCCACACGCGGTCGGTCAGATCGTAAGCCCGGAAGTAGAGCGTTCGCAGCAAGGCGCTGTCCATCATATTCCCCAACGCGATCACGTGCCGTCCGTCTGCATCCAGCTTCTCGTCCGGAAGCACATCCACGCGCCCCGAAAGGATATCCTCGAGGACCGCCTTCAGACTGCCGGCCGCTTCCTGGTAGGTATTCCCTGCCGGCGCCGATATGCAGACCCCTTGCCCCAGATCCGTTTCATGAATCGCAGGTGAAAACGCCATGGTTCATTCCTCCGTTTGATTCGAAAACCGCTATTCTCGACCCCTTTACTTACCAGCAGCGCCTCCATGTCTTCCGGAGGGATCATAAGAGAGGTTCAATGATTACGTCACCGCCCCGGACAAGTGTCAACGTAATGCGATTTCCGAAGAGCAGCGACATACCGATCAACGGTCCGCCTTCTGCTTGTAAAACGAGAACTTCACGTTCGTGGCTATGCCATATCACCTTTGCCAGATACACTTTCAACACCACCGACGTTCCGTCGCCAAGGGTAGCGCGCCGATCTCCCGCGGGTCGGAGTTTCAGGCGTTTGACCAGATCGGCAGGCAGGGTCAGATAGCCGTTGAAGCCGGTATCGATGACGGCATCTACGGCTTCGTTTTGCTGAGTGGAGCTAACGACTTTCAGTTCAATGATCACTTCTCGGTTAGCCGTAACCCGTCCGTGAATCATCGTGCGTTCTCCGAAGACCCACTACCGATGCGATAGGCGCTCGGATACCCGATTCGTAAACCGTAGATGACCGCATCGGGATGGCTGGCAAGTAACTGTTTCGTGGCCGCCAGGTCGTCATGGTTGATGACATATGCACCGGTTTCAACGTCAATGACCAGGTACTTGCCTTTGTACTCGGGATTCAACTTGTCCCGAATCCGATTTATGTACATAGATTCACCGCGTGACGCGACTTCGTCTGACGTATAATTGAAATTGGACATGGAATCCTCTCCTTATCAGCCCGTTGAAAAAGTCCATCCGGGCTACGGCCGGCCCTTGCGGTCGAAATACTGCGTTGCGCTCCCTCGCCGAATCAAAGGATGGGACTCGGTCGCGCGCCTTGTCTTCGACCACATTGGCTCGGCCTCGCCTGCAGAGCGACTTTCTCAACGGACTGTTATGGGTGTCCGCGGATACCTGTAAAACTACGCTGTCGCTTTTCGGGACGCGAGAGCCCCGCATCGAGGCCATCCTGCCCTCGAATAGCAGGCGACTGATCATAAAAGCGCATTAAGGGCTCTTGACATGAACCTGGTGAAGCCGGCGAGTCCAGAAATGAAATGACCGCAATCCGTCGACGTTTGACGCCCGTAACGCCAGAAAAGTCAAGCACTACTACGTCGCCCGGATCAAACAAGGTCCTCCTCCTCCGAGTAGAGCGTCGACGCGTAATGCAAGGAAACGGAGGCTAGATCCTCTCGATCCTGGTCGCTCCAGGAGTCGCTTTGGTCCAATTTACCGTAATTCGATTGGGATCGTTCTTGCAAAGGCGTCTTCATATCTAACCAATGGGTCTCAACAAATCCAATGCTTTACAACTGCACCCTCTGATGACGAATTGGACACATGGCGTACGATCTGGCGAATCGCAAGCTCAGTGTGAGTCCACTCTCCAATCAAAGAAATAAAGGGGCACTCCAATAGCACCCCCCACCGCACGGACATCCCGCCCACATCGTCCCTGGACTTCTCTTGTACTCTACAATCAGCGTCTTCTGCAGGCACCCACTTTAATCAGCGCCTCGATCACGGACCGCCCGCACGAGTTGGACTATCCGGCGGCTTCCACCGGGCAGCGTCCAGAATCGACCAAAGGTGGATCAGCCACCCCAACAGAAAAACCCACAGCACGGCGGCCAGGCAAAACTGAATGAGGGCGATCAGGAACCGTCCCTGAAGCAACTGACCCAAACCGGGTACGATTAGGCTACACAAAGCTGCAAGGACGTTACCGGCCGAACCTTGCCCTGGCATCGATCTTCCTCCCAATAATATGTCATCGCACGGCTTTGCCCAATAGCGACCAACGAAGCCATTCGATGTCGACTGATCGCCGAGGTTTCATCCTTTTTGTCCTACGACTCCTCAAACCCGTGGCTCTCAAACTTCAGCGTCTGGCTGTTCTCCGTGACGGTACGCACCACGTTCTCCGGGGCGCCGTCCGGTATCTCCGCATGGATTTCAAGTGTGACGCTAACCTCGGAGCCCACGATGCCGGACAGATGCGCGATCACCTCATCGGCGATTTGGCTTGCGTCGCGACCCACCCGCTGGGCGTTCAGCGTCACAGCGCCATGGTATCGACGGGGTTTCGGCGTGGGTGGTTCCGGGGGTGTTGGCGCCGGGTCTACCCCGGGAACTTGAACGCCAGGCTGGCCGGGAGTCTCCCCTGCGGTTTCCGGAGTCTGTTCTACTCTCAACTGCTCCGCCGTAACCTCCGGTTTTACGACAAGCGCACTGCTTTCGGGCGTAATGGTGACCGACTCCTGCACTCGTAGCCCAAGATAACGATTCTCCGCCTCCTTGTAGCTTTCAGCGTAGGCAAAACTATCGAGCTTCCAGGTAAGCAGTCCCACGCCGTCCTGAATCGCACGTGTGAGGACGTCCGGACCCGCCAGCCGTGGAAGATATAGAAACTGCCCGAAATCCTGAACGAGTTGCCGAATTTCCACGTGATCGCCACGCCAGAGCGGGACATCGTCAAGATGTTTTCGCAAAATCGTAGCGCCAAGCGATGAAATCAGCATCTCGTCGCTGCGCAGACGCTTCGAAGCGCGTTCTGCAAGCCCTCCCGATGCGGTCAGTCGGATGGCATTCCATGACATCGACGACTGTGGATTTGACTGTTCCGGCACCAGTAACCATTGATATGCTTCCGGAAGTCGCGCCGTGACGGTGTCATCAGCCGCATTCCTCTGGTTTTCGGCCTGGCGCGCCTGGTGTGGATCCAGGTTCAACTCGACCTTGTCCCGGAGGATCGATTCCCACGCAAGATACCGGCGCAGGGCTTCGTCCAGGTCCTGCCACCGCACCCTGTCCACCGCGAGGAAAACCAGCGAATTCCGGTAGAGCCTCGGCGTATTCCCGCGCATTTCCAGGATTGCCTTTGCGGCGACCTCGGCCGCATTGTCCGACTCTCTGGAATACGGTTGCTCTGCCGAGAGTACCACGAGCCGCGCGTCCAGATCGTCGGGCACGTCAGCCCCCGATTGCGGCATTGGATGGATACGCTCGAAGTCGCCCTGTGTCCGTAGATCCGCTTTAAGTCGCTTTTCCAGTTCAGCCGCCACCTCGTCGGATTGTCCCTTCAACTGCTCTGCCCGGTCTTCGGCCAGTTTGGTGACGGTGGGCTGCGTGGCATACCACACCCGGGCGCTGTCCTGATACAAATAGGTTGCCGCCGCCGCCAACCGGCGTAGTGCGTCGCCAAATAAGGCTGGCGCCTCCCCCGGCATCACGCATCCGAGTTTGACGCGGGTATCATCGATCCCCCGGTGGGCCGCAGCCGAGGTCGGCGCGGAGCCGATATAGACAGTACGCGCCACGCGCCGAGCCGCAGAGAGTTTCCCCAGGTTCGGCGTCTCGGCGTCGATCCTGAGCGGCAAGGCGCCAAGACCGTCGACGTCTTTCTCGATAACCGGCGTCCAGTTTTCCGGCAGGTACCGCGTCAGTTCATTTTGGACGCGCTGATCGTCAATGGGAATCGTGGAGGGCAGAATCAACGGATTGCGGTCTCCACTCTCCCACAGGCTATGGATGACCGCAGCCATCAATCGCAAGACGCCGCGGGTTCGCTGGAATCCGGCCAGCGCGGACCAGTCCGAGTATAGCCGGTCGAATATTTCCGGATGGATGGGGTACGCGGCCTGAATGCGGCGCTGGTAGTCCATCGTCCGGCAGTCAGTTGGAAACTCCACCTGCTGCAATCGATAGAGTTCCGCGAAGCCCCGCACCGTCAGGTCGCGCTGCTTGTATGCGTCCGTCCCCGCGAGCGGTTCGAAAAGCCGTCGGCGGACGATCTCGAAACTCTCCTCTGCGCTCGCAGGACGCCAGGGTGAATCCACCCGACCGAGTACATTGCGCAGGCGATCGAGGGCGCTTCGGCCACGAATCCCGCCCACCTCCGCATCGTCAGCCCCGGTATGCGGTGAACTCGAATCCGACGTGTCCGAAGCCGGAAGCGAAATCACCAGCAGGCAGTTGCCCGTGAGCTTAACCGATTCGGTGAGAGCCTGTGCGAAGGTAAACTGGGTCTCAAAAGTGCCTGCGGGCAGGTCGCCTTCATCGTGGAGTTGCCTTGCGTAGGATACCCATTCGTCGATGAGCACTACGCAAGGCCCGTATTCGATCAGAAGCTCGCGCAACGCATCACCGGGATTCGTCGCCTGTTCGTCGTCAGCCCGGACCCGCTCGAATGCGTCACGACCGCCAAGCTGGTACGCCAGTTCGCCCCACAACGTCCGTACGACTGTACCGTCCGGTTTTTTATCCGGATTCCCCGGCGATATGCGGTTTCCAACCAGCACCACGCGCAGTACCGATGGGAGTTTCTCGACTGCCGCGCCCGCCAGCACCTCTTCCATCCCCTCAAGCTTTCCGGGCGCCGTTCCGGAAAACAGGTGGTAAAGCCCAAGCATGGAATGTGTCTTGCCCCCGCCGAAGTTGGTCTGCAACTGTACAACTGGATCGCCACCCTTGCCAGCCAGCCTCCTCGCCGCGCCTTCGAGCAGACGTCTCAGACTCTCGGTGAGATACGTGCGACGGAAGAACTCCTGAGGGTCTCGGTACTCATCCGAGCCCTCTCCGAGATGCACCTGCCACAGATCCGCGGCGAACTCCGCCTGCTGGTACCCGCCCGTGGCCACGTCATTGTGCGGCATCGCCACCTCGCGCCAGGGCTTCAATACGCCGCCGCCCGAGGACTCGATGAGCGTACCCGCAGCCTTGCGTTTTTCTCCCCTTACCTGCTCATCCATCACCAGGCGGCGAAGCTCCATCTTCACACGATTCACTTCGCCCGCCTGAGATGCCGATACCGCAGTCAGCAGCCGCTCCGCGGAGTCGAGCGTCCGGTCCGTATCGTCGCTTGAAAAATGCTCCTGGTGTGCCCACTTGTTGCGCCAATCGCGCAGTTCGGAGACAAGACTGCGGTCTGTATGTCCGAGCGTGTATCTGAATACGTCGTTCCATGTGTCCCACATCAACTTCAGCAGCGCGGACGCGTCCCACTCCGTGACAGACTTTCCCTTGAGTTTCGGGTCATCCGGGAAATTATGGAAACCGTATTGATCCAGTCGCTTCGCTTTGATTGCATTCTTGACTTCGCGATCGGCGAATGGACCGAGCCCAGCTTTCAATAGATCGAGCGCCTTTCCAACGCGCTCACGGTTGGTTACTGCCATGGTCCTTTTTCCTCATCGAAGATGGGAGATATCAATGTTGGCTCGATATCGACTTGCTGCTGATGGGTTCCAGGTCTTCACGCTACAAGAATGCGTTCAGGGTCGCTCGTAGACGGCTTTGCCCTCTCGAAGCGCCGCGTACAGCACACTACCGACGACGTGACCTCGACGGTCGATCTCCTCAGGAGTGGTTACGAAAACGTCCTTGGCCACGGGCAAATCGCCCAACGTCCGATGAATCTCGACGGCTGCATGATGACGATCTGTGCCGTCCGGCAGCACGACCAGGAAATCCACGTCGCTCCACTTGACGTTTGTATCTCGCGCATGCGAACCGAACAGGATCACGCGATAGGGGTCGAAGCGCGCGACGATGCGCTCCACCATGATCGGTATGAACGTCTCCGAGGCAGGTAGGTTCATTCGATACTACCTATCCGAGATGGACAATCTCGACGTCGCCCCACTGTTGTTTCAGGTACTCGGCTACAAGCCGTCGATGGCACCGATGGGGCTTATCCTCGCTGCACAGCAGGCACCCGTCGGCGACAATCTCTTTCGAAACGGTCTCTTCGATCCGCCGTTTACGCATCAGCGCATTGAATCGGTCCTCATAGGCTGCCCAATCGCAACGCCGCTTCCTGTAATCGTCCAGCAACTCCTTCGTCGGCGCCAATTCGGGCACGTGAACGTAATCCGTCTCGCAGAGTTCGCCCAGAAAATACGCGAGGTCGTCCTTCTTTGCAAAACCGGCGAGTTGAGACCCATTGTTGAGCCGCACGTCCACAACACGCCTGGCGCTGGACTCGAGAAGCAGATCGAAAAAACGGCGCGCGGGTTTTCTTGTAAAGCCGATGGTGGATATTTTTAGTTGGTAAATTCGTCTGAAGGTCTCAGAGACGCCATTTGAGCCCGTCTATGCTGCCGCCCAGATCACGAGCCGTAATTCGCTATCATCAATTAGTGTGTATTCGGGTCGGCGACCGGACAATTCCAGGCTATCGTTGAGAATGATGGGTACTCCATCACCCCTCCGATCCATTATATGCGACCTTCCCAAATCTTCGCGTGCGCGAGGAACTGGACAGCGCGCCAACAGAGACACAACGAGTTCATTTCTGCTGTATTGTCTAAGGACCATACTGTCCGGCGTAAGGGTGTTCGCGAGGTTTCCGGGGACGTAAAGCTCGATTCGGTTACCGAACATGTGTAGCCGCACTCTTGCACCTCCGATAGAGTAGTCGCGGTGCGCGACGGCGTTGACGAGGGCTTCAAATACAGCGCGTTCGCTAAATTGAGGTTGGTCTACACGACCCAAACTTTTCGCTGCCGCGACGCGCATATTGCGGCGTACGAAGTGCAATGCTTCGAAAATCTGCTCATCAAGCGGGCCATTGAAGTCACGAGCATCGTTCTGATAGTTTACGTCTCGCCGCTCCCCCATGTAACTGACTGCCTGAATATGTGCATGTGGTAACCATTGTACCGGTTCATGAGTACACAACAATACTCCGGCTACGGTTATCCTGTCGGCAGAGTCTTCATCCTCGGCGACAATCCTAAGTTTGCGCAAGGTATTCGCGGATGGCGAGATGCCCTCGCGCAAGAATCGCCACGTCAAAGACCCATCTAAGTCTTCAGGTGTTGTTCCAGGAACCGAGGATTCATCAAATCGAATTACGCGACTTTGACTTCGTTCCTGCAAGAGGCGGGCTAGCGCCTCGGGCGGCATTTCACGCTTGGAACTCCCAATTCTACGGTAATACCCCCCCGGGCTCCGGTGTACAAACAAGCTTCGGTCGATCTCAACGCAAATTACCGCGACAAAACGGCCGTCAGAGTTGGGTAGTTCGACCTTTGTAATAGTTACATCAAGTGCGGGTTTCACCGAGTCGTTACAGATTTCGCGAACCCATGCCTCCAGAGAGTCCAATCTGCCAACCGGTATACCCAGAATGTCGCGACTTTTGTCGTCAACACCCAATATCACGATTCCACCTCGGCTGTTTGCCATGCTAGCCAATTCGTCGGCAAATTCGTCTCGTTTCGGCGCAGTTACCTTGAGACGAGACATTAGAACCCGCTTTAGTTCCAACGTGGAGTCCTCGCCGAGTCGAACACGGCGCACTATGTCGTCGGGATCCAGCATGGTTTCAGTGTCCGTGTGGGATTATCCTGTGGTATCGTGTCTCGAATGCCTCCCTGCCACCCTCCATAACCCGACAGATTTCGTCTCGAACGGTACCCTCCTGTAGGCCACCCGCGCAGACAATGTGACTCTGGCCATACCTAGCTTCAAGTGAGAGAACGAGTTCGGCATCGCCATGTACGACGATATTCGGATTGTGAGTGACGACAACAACCTGACGTTTGGTCTTAGTCTCACGAAGTCTATTTACCAGAAGTTCGTAAATCAGCGTGTTATCCAAATCATCCTCAGGTTGATCCAGAACAATAGGTTCTATGCCATAGCCGAGAACGAAAGCCAAAAGCGCAGCGGTCTGTTGACCCGGTGATCCTTGAGTAAGAGGAGTCCAATCACTTCCGGTACGATCTCTGAAAGTGACGTTTACAGAGTCTTCCGGTAGATACAACGCAAGGCGGTCAATCCTTTCGGGTGGAAGTTTCCTTACAACTGACTCGAAACGGTGATCTTTCGCTGGCCAATAGTCAAGGTCTCCCGATAGAAGCTGGCGCATCTCATCAACTACAGCGTCAAGATCATCCCAGTTCCACGTATGATCCTGTTGAGGCCGAATCCGATTTGCCAAATATCGTCGGTCGCTCTCGAATCTCCCAATACCCAAGATTTCAGTTAGATCTTCCGCGAGATTTCCATGGTTCGCGTGCTCGTTTATTTCGATTCGAATGTTCTCTCCAGACGTGCCCTCCGCGAAACTCTTGCGCCTGTCACTTAACTCGCGGCGACGTGCCCGGTATTCGTCTAGGGTCGAGGTGGCCTTTTGATCAAACTCCTCTGCTTGGACTTGCCTGTTCTCTAGTTTCTCGATTTCTCTCTCGATCCTGGTCGCGTTCTCAAGCAGGTCGGTGTATTCGTTTGGATCAGAGATGCCTTCTTTATCAAGTTGAGCCATTACTTGCTCAAATTCGTGCTCGCTGAATTCCACTGCTGCACGCCATTGCCGGATATCCTCACCATCGGCAATGTCTCGAATTTCTTTTCGCGCTTTATCGACGCTGGACAACACTCCTTGTCCCAAATTCTCGACTGTCCGCCGCAGTGCTTCGTGTGCCCGAACGAGACTTTCTTGTGCATGATCTTCCTCAATTCTGGCTTCAAAGTGAAGATCGGCCACAGAAAGCTCACTCGCTCTTTCAGCAACCGACTCGACAGCTTGCAAAGCCGCATCGCGAATCGCACGCCAGGTTTCGTCCTGCTGGCGTCGCTTTCGGTATTCATGTAGTACCTGCACTTGCCCGCCTCCTTCAAGTACATCAAGCTTGCGTCGAACATCCTCAAGAGACGCTCTGCGGGCAGGAAGTTCGTTCGCTTGAGTCAGTGCAGCACGAGCTTGAGAACGCAGAGACAAGTATTGGTTTCCAAGATGCTCGATCATCCTGCGTTGCTCATCACCTCGGACGTCCTGGCTGTTGTCGATAACTGTCAGCAGTGCGTTCGGATCTTGGGCGAGCGCAAAAAGCTGTTTCTGGCTGTAGATGCGCACCGGAAATCGTTCGCCAATGTCGCCTTCTTCGGGAAATTGCGTATCCCCATCCAAGCGGGCAATAGGTTGGGCATCTCCACTCTCACTCCAACAAAGTAAATAACGCTCACCGTCCTTACGGTAAACAAGCTCCACGCGCGTATCATCGGTTAGTAGTCCTTCCTCACCGTGAGATCTAGGTACACGCATGCGGCGATCAAATATATGTCTCAGCGAACCATCTTCACTTTGGACACTACCATCGAGTTCACCTTCACGGCGGAGAGTCTTACGACAGAAGTCAATAATCGTAGACTTTCCCGTTCCCCTTCCGCCGATGACTGCATTCAGCCACGGGTTGAAAGCAACGGTAGTCTTAGACGGCCGCCCTATATATCTGCCGTCGTGGGCAGTTAGACTTTCAATTGACAAAGCCGCATGGGAATTGGGATTAGCCGTGCTGTCCTTGGCCGATGGCATTAATGATGAGGCGCCATCCATTAATGCTAGGCGAAGCCCCTCCAGATCAGGCCGGGTCATTTTCACCCACGTAAAGCGCTTGCCCAAGTTTTCAAAACTATGTGCGTCCGATGACCAAATCTGCGAGACCCTTCGTCTTACCGAACCCTTTGTTCCATCAATCCAGGTCTCGTCGATATCTTTCTCTGGGTCGACTTCAACGGCGGCTAAATTCACATGGTTCAGCACAGCGATTCGCTGTTCGCCTTCGTGTTTTTCGAGGAGTCCATTTTCGGCGTTGACATGGGCTCCGACTAAAAGCGTATCTTCCCCACATTTACCGAGAATCTGCTCAACGCTAAGTGGAGAACGCGCGGTCTTGCTCCCTTGTTGGCTCACCGGAACGTCGACTCGGGCTAGGAATTCTCCTACGTGCCGGTGCGAGCGGGCTGGATCCATTAACAAGAGCAGGTGGACACCATCGCCTGCAGTGAGCTCCACACCAGGGAAAATGACCGGGGCATTCTCAACGCATTCAGCGGCTTGCTGCAATTCTGAAATGCCAGCGACCGTGTTGTGATCCGAAACAGCTACAGCATCAAGCCCGGCATCACGCGCTGATTCAATCCAACGTCTCCAATCAGATAGCTCTCTATCCTTTTGACTTCCGAAATCGTATGACGCGGGCGAATGCGTATGAAGATCGACGCGCCACCAGCGAGACCCTGGCCAATCCCACGAAATGCTCACTTCAAACCTCCGATAAGTCCATGGCCCGCAACACGCAATGCTCCAACTTCGAAAATTGCGGCGACATGTGCGTTACTTACGGCCGGTCTGCAACGCGGCCGATTGGTCGGGCGAACTTCACATGCAGTATAAATACCGTTCGTAGACGTTTAAGATTAAGAAGATGCAGTCGTATCACCTCTTGATGTCTGTTCTCCCAAAAACCTAAGTTGCTCCGCCGGTGCTCGCTCCCGCGCCAATCGCGCGATTTCCGGCCAGCTTTGGACGAGGCCGTTATAGGATCTGGCTTCCTCAGCTCGGTCTTTGCGCTCACAGATAGTATATAGTCTGTAAGCCAATTCGCGCGCGGTTTCTGCGAGGCCCCCGAGATGTCGGACCAGTTCAGCGGCAGCGGATTCACCTTCGGACTCAAGGGCTTGAACGAGGTAGTGGATCGCCTCCCACACCGTTAACCGCTTGTCCGTCGTTGGATCCCAGTCGCGGGCCATTTCACTGGGTCGCAGCAGGCGCACTCTTCCACCCTTTGAGGCGAGGATGCCGCCCTCGACGATGCCGTCGATGCTGGTATTCTTTGCCTTGGAGAGGGTCTCCGCCACGCCGTACTCGCCCTCGTCGAAGCCCTGCTGTTCGAACCATGCCAGGGCCCAGCGTGTGTCAGGGTCGAATTCCCCTTCCTGTTCAGCTAGCACTTCGTCCATCGTTTGATTGATCAATGCCAGGGCCTCGCCTACCGAAAGGGGGTTGCCCTGGGCATCGAGTACTTTGGAGTACCGTGTAAACACGGCCATTCCGGGCCCAATGGCAGCCTGTGCGAGATCCACTGGGGCGATGTTGCCGCTTTGGAGGTGAGCGAGAGCAACTGGAAGTTCCTCGCGCAACTCGGCGACATACTCGCGTCGGGTGGCCAACGGTAAGCCCGTGGAAAGTTTGCGGCAGACGAGCACAATGCTGGACGCCAGGGCATTGGAACCTTTCGCAAGTATCCTGCCCGCACTCTCGGTACGAATTGGCAAGGTTCCTGTAATTGAAAAACCAGACTGAATCACCGCAGTAAGAAATGTCTCCCAACCGGTGTTGATAATGCCGCTTACGCCCTTGGTCTCGGACTGCTTAAAGGCGTAATAGATCGTCGTTGGAAAACCCACATGTGCCTGTTCGACGAGTCGACGCATCGCTTCCGTCATTCCGTTGAGAAAGAACGCCTCAGCCTGTGTCTTGCCGCCGTGTCGATAGGGCATCGCGACCAGTTCCTCGGCCTTCGGAACAACCAGCGTAGCGAAAAGGTTAGGATAAAAGTCCCGTACTCCGCGTCGCAACCATACGTAAAAGAAGTCGGAAAGGTCGGCATAGCCGACATTGTCGTAGTAAGGCGGATCGGTTGAGACCAGCCTGTCCGTACTCCTTTCTTGGAAGGCGGCGTCCAACTGATAGGCAGTTCCAGTTGTTCGTGTAGGAAACGCTTCTATTACCATTGCTACTTTTTCAAGGGCAGTTCCGAAACTTCCACCTGCTTCAGCGAACGGATTCGCTTCAGCGAAATCCCAAACCATTGGTATTGCTTGTCGAGCAAACGTCTCTCTAAATGCGCCTCGATCATTCATCCAAGACGCAAGTGATGAGCCGATGTTCGAGACCTTTGATAACGCAAATGCAAGATATACAACCACCGCCTCCGCATATGCTTTTGTGCCATCACCTCCTTCAGACAGTGGCGTACCGTTGTCTGAGAGTTTCCGTTCCAGGTAGTTCCCCTTTACGCGGTCCACCGTCTCACCTATTAAATCCGAGAAGGTGGTCAGTGCGACGAGTTGCCGAGGGGTGAAATAGTGGCCAAACGTCCGAAAGCCGTAGCGACGCCCCTGTGCATTACTTGCCCACGTTCCTCGACTCGGGGCGTCCGGTTTCCACGTTGGCTTTGCGTTCCGTGCAATTGCTTCGGCCAAGGATGACGGCGAAAGGTAAACTCGTTCTCTATGCCCTTGGGCAACAATAGCCATGAGACGATCACTCATCCGCCCGGCATTGGCTTCATCGTCAATGTATTCATACCGAATTGGCACTCTCGAAAGCAGACACGCAAAGCTCCCCCGTGACAGTTTCGTTCCAGCCTTCGCTGCGTCCACGTCCTCCGGCTTCCCCGTCTTAACCTTAAACCGATATCCTCGCCCGTCGATGACCGGTTCAACGTACGCCTCTTTGCCCCGCTTCGTCGACAACATAAAGGTTGTGACTAACGGAACATCCACGTCGGCAAAGGCCGGGTTTGGGCTTTTTACCGTGCGCGCCCACAACCACGCGATCACCGTCAATTTTCGCCCCTCGTATCGTTTGAGGTCGGGTCGTTCCCGCACCATCTCCGATATAACTTCGACCTTGGGATACAGATGCCCGATGCGTTTCTCGGCTTCGTCACGCATCCACTGGCCATAGTAGCGTACGTCCTCCGCGAGCCCTTCAGCCCCCTTCCATTCAGGTTCGACAAGTGACTTCGTCTCAGACGATCCACCGAGTCTAGACTCCGGATTGACCGGCGGTCTGCCGGCAAATTTCGGCGGGATCTCAATCATCGCCTTGTTGATGAGCACGGCCACAGGGTTTAGGTCGCTGGCATGTGCCTCAAGGCCGAGTCGCTGGGCTTCCAGAGGCAATGCGCCGCCCCCGGCGAACGGGTCGTGAAAAGCAGGAAGCTTGTCCGGGTCGAACAACTCGCTGGCACGCGGATGGTCCGCATTGTCGGCACAGGTCCGACGCCAGGACTTGCGGATCTCCGCTCTCGCACGTTTCAACACGGCCTCGTTGGTCGTGTTTTCCCACTTCACCAACTCCTCGATTAGCCGGAACAGCCGCTGGCGTTCATTCTCCTGGTCGGTTTCAGTGGGGAACTCCTCTGGGCAGGCCGACGGATCGTCTACCATCTGCGCGAAGATCACTGCCCGCGCCGCCGCCAAAGGCCGTCGCGCCCACCAGAGGTGAAGGGTGCTGGGGTGGCCGTGGCGAATCGACTTTTCGCGAGCCGACGCGGCATTGATTGCGTCCAATGGAAGGGCGACTTCAATGAGCTTTTTGCGGGTGGTATTCATAAGGTCCTTGATTTCACGGAAGAGCGGTCTTCAGTGGGGTTCCACATCGAATGAGTTTGATCTGGTATTGTTTCCCACGAAACGAAACACGAGACTTTCTGAGCTTATCCCTCTGTGTAATATGCAATCGACCTCCAAAGGCCCCAACAGGAAGGAAGTGCGTGTTGTGTTCGTCCGGAATCCGAGCCTGGGCGACGCCTGATCCTGCCTGTAGCTGCGATACCATTTCTGTCGCATTCGGGCTGCCACGTTTTAATTCCAGTGGGACAACCCAGTTGTCGCCACCATTGCAGTCCCAACTGATAAACAGGAAATCGCAATGGACCTTATCCTTCAGCCCGAAGAAGGGGTGATCCAGATCCATAACCAAATGTGGCGTCGGGGCATGTTTCAACGGAACGTTGCAGCCTTCGGCCGAGCACCGCTTGACGGTTGTTCCTTCAGGTAGTTCGTTTTTCAGCTGTTCGACCACCCCACACATCATTTAGCGCTTCCTGCAATACGGTTACCGATCGTCGCCCAATCATTGTAGACCTGTTGGGCAATTTCGCTGAAGTCAGTCTCAAGCCCACCTGCATCGGGGTCGAATCGAATTTCTTCGACGACCGATCCTATCGGTCGGCGTTTCTGCTTGAACAACCATGCCCCCACCTGATCGGGAGAAAGGGCGTATTCGCCGTGGGGCATCTCCTTCCGACCCGCGTCAGTGAGCTCCGAACGTCGCACGATGTTGGCGAGTTCCTCAAGTATCCACTCGCTGTGAGTAGTTACCATAACATTCGCACCTGCCTGAACCAGCGCAGCGATCTGACGGGTAAATTCGACCTGCATTGCAGGATGAAGGTGCGCCTCGGGTTCTTCGATAATCAAAGTGTCTGCCCGCTGGACCAAGTGGCGCAGATAGAAAATTACGGGGGCGAGTTCGGAAACCATGGAAGATGCATAATCTAGGGGCAACGTTTCTTTCCAGCCTTGGGGCTGATAAGTAAACCGTGGGTAGCTAACTACGTCAGAACTCTCGATTTGCACTGTACCTTTGAGGATTTTTTCTTCAATCTCTCTGTCGACAACGGATAGTGGATTGGATTGCACGTGCGACGGACTTACAAGCTCAATCAACTGTTGCAGAAAATCCGCCAAAACACCAGATAGTGCAGGCGTCCTGGTACCGTGGCGAAGGCCAGCCATCGGCGCACTCGCGACTAGGTTACTAACGAGTGTGCTGTGTGCTTTCATTACGCCTGTTCTGGCAGATGGAAGATAGAATGCGGTACAATATAGGGGACCGGCAAGGTGTGGTAGCGCGAAATCTATAATCACTTCAATCAGTTCCCGTGCGAGAAACTCTTGGTCTTTGCCCGCGCGTATTACCCTTGAAACGACGCTTTGGACCTCGTCGTTCAAAGCGTCGACAAGGACTGTCCCCTTTCCTATGGCAATCGGAGACAAGATACGTTCCCTAGGAACTGACATTGTGAATTCAGCCGTCCCCGTTGTAAGTCCTAGTACGTGTTTGAATGGCTCCGATTCCCCGAACAAACGCCTACAAAGAACGACACTTGCACCATTCCCGCATCCCTTACGGATTAAACCACCGATATCGTTGATTCCGAAGCATCGTAAGATTTCATCTCCAATATTGCCGCCATGCGCGTTGAAAACAGAGCGAATCGCTTCAGTTATCGGAGTGGGTAAAACAATTTTCCGCTCGCTAAGTGGCTTTTTTGCTTCCGTCGAGACTTGCTCAAGAAACGTATCAAGCGATTCAATAGTATCTTTACTTACATTTGAAGGGGTGACGTTCATTAACCTATCGTAAGTCGAGAGAAAACGCCACGGTGCAGATCGACTGCTGAAAAATCTGTGCAGTGCATAAATCAGGGTCGCAAGATAAGACTTTCCCGTATTGCTTGGACCGACGAATACGGTCAGTGGGCGAAGTTCGATATTGGCCTCAATGATTGGTCCGAAATCGGTGACTTCGAGTTCAAGCGAGTCGTGTGCGGTTGAATCGTCCATTTCTCATATCCCCGGTGCGGAAATGTCTTCCAGCTTCTCAGCTCACTTCGGATCTACGGACGCGCTGGTCCCAAGTCGATTGTACACCTGGATCGCCGTGCCGGATCGGCTTTTCGCGGGCGTATACTATGCATGCAGCGTCGCGCGCTCGGACAAGCTGAATCAGTTTCTCGCGGTACAACGACGATTTCTTGCAGGTCTCAATTCCACTTGGCCGGACGGCGCAGAACGAAGCCGTAGGGCTTGGTGACCTCGTCCGGAAATTGACTGTCCTTGATAACCTTGCGGCCAATCGTGAATGCGGCCGTAGTAACGGTACGAAATTGCGCAGAATGCCGGCTCGGCGGCAAACCGACGATCAGTCGTTTTATGTTGTCTTCCGATTGCGTTTTTTGCGATTGACACCTGCCTGGTAAAAGCTATAATTTAAACATTACCCCGCCGGAGATAGCATCTCCGGCCCGACGCCCCGAAAGGGGCGTTTCTTTTTACCCGTTCGGACATCAATTCTCAACCCACTCCAAACGAACCTTCATATCGTTCAGCCAATCCCACCCGATGTGCCTTTCGTGTTGAAGTCTTCCAACAACAATACCCGGCGCGATGCCCTGTTTATCGGCGAACTGGCGAATGTCCAAACTCGTGAATCCCTCTTCATCTACAAATCGACGCCAGTCCGACCGGGGAACCAGGAAATTCGTCGCCCAATCGTTCGCCTCCGTCTCATGGTCATCGCCGTGACGGTCTGTCCCGTCAACGTACACATCCTTTTTGTTGTGTAGAAGAATATGTGCCGCCTCATGGAAGAGGCTGAACCACAGATGGTCGTCCGTTTTGTGGCGTGCGCTCAACGCGATGACCGGCTTTCGCCTTGAAAGCCACCACGCTGCACCGCTTACACGCATCCTTGGCAGCGGCTTGACGAGCGCAAGTGCGACACCGGCTTCGTTACAGAGTTTACCCGTCTCTTCCAGAGCTTTACGGAAAGGCTTCGTAGTTAAGCGCCGGATCCGACTTAGCACATTTTTAAATGTGGAATCTACGTAACGCTCCTGGCACTGTTGATTGTCTGCTTCGATTTCGGCAAGCCTCCGCCAAGAAGCAAGGTAAAATTCGTCACTCTTGAAGCTCGGTGAGTGCCTGTATGCGACATTGGCCCTCCCGTACTCGGTCCGCCACGCCTGTATTGACGCCACTCCGAAGAATGCCAACAATTCCGATACCGTTTCTCGATTTGCCGATCGCGTTTGAATCGCACCTCTCTTTGTCAATTCGACGAGGGGAAATGTCCTCGCCCATGCGACTGACTCCTGCGCTTCTCGCGCTTCGGCTTCCCTGATCTGATACAATTGATAGTCCTTCTCAATTCCCAACCAGATATCCGCATCGACCCCAAGTACTCTCTCGAATTGAAGCGCAGTCTTTGCCTCGATGGGGGCTTTTCCGGCAACGATCTCGCTGATGAGCTTTCCCGAGCGGTCGCATCGTCTTGCAAACTCGGCATGTGAGATGCCCTGGGCTTCGAGACGCTCTGCGAGAACCCAGCCAGGGGGAACCGCGTAGTCGGGGCGGTACTGGTTCGTCGCCATCGCTCGCTCTCCTTTAGTGATAGTCTGTGACCTCCATGATCGTAATTGCCGTGACGCGTTGGATGTCGATTCCGCCGTCGTCTATGAGGGGTACAGGGTCGTGGTTCGGCGCAAGAATCAGCCGCGCGCGATCATCGAGATCAACCGCGTACTGTCCTTCACGATCACCTGTAAGCTGATGTCGTCGTTCGGGGGGTGTGTGAGGAACGGCGGCAAGTGTCGGCGCGTTCGCTAGAACAGCGAGCCGCATCATGATTGCCCGAGCCCTGTTCTTTCCGTACGTCCTCTCAAGGAGGCTCCCGGAGTTTAAGGTCTTTTCGAGCTTTCGGGTTTTGAAGACGACTTTCATCGTTACGCGGAAGGTAACGATTTGAGTGAGGGTATGTCAAGGAGGGATTAAATGGGATTCGTCTGGCACAGAACCACGGAAGCCGCCAAACACAACATTCTTGCAGCGGGTACCGAGGTTCCGAGCTAGTTGTACGCCGACGATGCACACAGGCAAATCTGTCGAACACTCATCCGCGGCGAGTCTTATTGTACTGTGGATTCCTTCCGCCGTGTCCCTTTCGATACGTCTTGAGTTTCGCAGCTTCTTTCTTCTTTGCTCCCGATTCTGTCATTCGACCGGACGTTACGACCAACCGGTCAAATTGCTTCCCTTCAGCTTTATGCATCTGCGCACGCGCCCTCGGATTCTTGGTCGAACCGCGGTACACGACTTTCTGGCCTCGTTTGAGGTCGTAGGTGAATGTGTCTCTTCGCTTCTTTCGCATCGGTTCCACCTTTCGTTTCTTGACGAATACTTCGTGAGAGTATTTATTTTCGTTACCTAAAAGGTAACGTTTTTATCAGAAATTGTCAAGAACCGATTTGGCCGAAGCGATTTCCCTCCCGTCAGGCCGGTTTCCCTGCCCGCTTGATCAACTCTTTCAGTTTGTAGTTGACGCTGGTTACGTCGAAATCCGGCTCCTTTTGGAAGGGCCGGCGCAGGTAGTGTACGTGATGGTCGCCGCCATCCAGGAATTCGACGATGCCGAGGATGAAGTCGTCCGGTTTGTTCAGTGCGGTGAGAATCTCGTTTCTCGTTACGGTAACCGAATCTTCGCCGGATTGTCGGCCTTTCACTTCGATAAACCGGAGCTTTCCGGTTCCAGGAACGCGACTCTCGATGTCATAGCCGAGGCGTTCGGTCTCGCGATCAACGGGCTCGAATCCAAGGCCGCGCTCGACTTCCATTATGATGGCACGGGCTTTTGCCGCCGACTTCTGGGTGTCGATGGGGCGCCGGGGCGCGGAGGTTCCAGTCATGTCAGCCAGAAGTCCCATGGGTACCACCACAAGCCCGCCGATGACGGAGGGTGGAAGCGCGGAGATTTTTTCCTCGCGTTCGAGTTGGGCCATGCGTTGGTGGAGGCGTTCCTGCAAGTCATCGGCCCGCCTTTGGGCCTCGCGTGAGTTAAGCCCTGCCCCGGCCTTGCCGACTTCTTCCTGGAGCTTCAACTCCTGTGCGCGGTGGTCCCAGTGCGACATCTCCTTGGTCAGCCGCTCCTTCACCGCCGCGCGGGTTTTCGCAACAAGAGTGAGGCGCCGGTCCCGAACTTCACCGAGGTGTTTCGGTACGATCCCGGCGATGGCCTCTTCCCGCGCCTGCTGCTCCAGCTCACGGGTGATCCATCCGCACTCGGGTCGTGCCAGGATGTCGGCTACACCCGGATCGTGGTCCGCCAGCGGCCGATAATCGAGGTACGGCGCGTAGTCGAGACGGCGTTTCACACCGGCGGGATTGATCTCCACGTATAGCGTCCGGCGTGAAATAACGCGACCCTCGCCGCTCGGCACGACACTCGCGTCTTTAATTGCATGCTCCAGCGAGAAGATGACCCGCGTTTCCATGCCCGGGTCCCGTTCGTCCACGAGCACGGCGCCGCGCTGCAGGAGGTCGCGGTGGCGTTCCAATGTGAGGTCGAGAACGGCATCGAGCAAGGGATGTCCCGGGCAGACGAACGCGGCGGGCGTCTGCCCCTGCGGCGTAAGGTGTTTCTTATCGAATGCGATGCGTTCGTAGCGCGCAAGAACGGGTTCGCCAAGGCCGATCTGCCGGTCGCGGTTGCGCACAGTTGCCGGGACGTGCGTAATCCCGTACCGGCCCGGTTCGCGGCGTCGCGCCGCACCGCCGAGTCGTCTGAACGCTTCCAGGAAGAACGACTCTATATAATGCGGCTGCAATCGCCTTGCCTCGGCGCGTTCCATCTCCTCTCGCACCCTCGCGACCCGGGTCGAATCCATTGCGTCATGGGCGAGGGCCCTCTCCTCGATCAGTTCCTGTAGATGCGGCTGGTCTACTGCATCGCTGACCGCCTCGGAAAGCCGTGCACGCACTTCAGGCTGCTCGCCGTAGCGGATCGCCTCAATCAGCAGTTCTCTTAACGGGCGACCATCGAACTGGATTCTACCGAGCACGTCGAAGACCTGGCCGCCCAGGGCGCTTCGTGCCTGCTCGAGCTTGTCCAGCAGGGTCCGGTACACGTCACCTTCCCGGGTCTCTTCCGCTATCAGATTCCAGAGATGACAGACCTCAGTTTGACCGATGCGGTGGATGCGCCCAAACCGCTGTTCGATACGGTTCGGATTCCACGGCAGATCGTAGTTCACCATCAGGTGGGCGCGCTGAAGGTTGATACCCTCGCCAGCAGCGTCCGTGGCCAGCAGCACCCGCACAAGCGGATCGTGGAGAAACGCCTCCTGAGCCTTGCGGCGATCCTCGCGCCCCATGCTCCCGTGAATGGTGACGATGCCCGAAGGCCGCCCAAGGAGTGTCGCAATGCGCCGCTCGAGATAATTCAACGTGTCGCGGTGCTCGGTGAAGATGACCAGTTTCTGGCTCGCCGACGGTACCGGCGGCGGGATGGCGCCGCTGCCGTACGGTTCGGCCTTCTCACCAGCCGGGGCGCCCAGACCGGCCTGAGTGAATATCTCTCCCAGCAGGTTGGACAGTTCGCGCCACTTTGTATCTTCGCCGCTTTTCAGGATTCCGGCTGCTATGCTCTCCAGGCGCTTGAGCGAAGTAATCTCCGCCTTCCATTCGGCGATCGTGCCGGCCGCCGTCGCCTCGTCCAGCAAGCGGGACTCCGTGGCCTCTACCTCTTCGTAAGGGGCGTCGTCCAGGTCCTCTACGTCTTCGGCATCGAATAACGGACCGGACTGCGGGATCGCTTCCGATTGCCCCGCGCCGCGTTGCAGCAGACTCAGTTCTCGAAGGCGACTTTCAAGCCGTTCACGCCGCCGCCTCAGCGACTGGTGAATCGCCTCGGGTGAGGATGCCAGGCGCCGCTGCAGGATGGTGAGTGCAAAGCCTACGGTGCCCGCACGAGTATCGCTTTGCAACGCCTCCGCGCGATTGAACTCTTCACGGACGTAGTCCGTCACCTCTTTGTACAGCCGGGCTTCGGCGTCGGTCAGCTTGTATGGCACGGAATACGCGATGCGTTCGGGGAACAACGGGCGTCCGTCGAACTTGAGCAGGTTCTCTTTCACCATACGGCGCATCAGATCGGAAACCTCCACCTGGTGAACGCCGTCCCGAAATCGTCCTTCGAAACGGTCGCCGTCCAGAAGGGCGAGAAAGAGTTGAAAGTCCGTTTCCTTGCCGTTATGCGGTGTGGCCGTCATCAGCAAGAAGTGACGGGTGAGATTGGATAGCAGTTGCCCAAGTCTGTAGCGTTTGGTGTATCTCACCTCGCCTCCGAAAAAGGTTGCCGACATCTTGTGCGCTTCGTCGCAGACGACGAGGTCATAGCGACAGTCACGTGCGCCCAGCTTGTCCTGCAGGTCCTCGTTGCGGGCGAGTTTGTCCAACCGTGCGATGGCGAGGTCGTTTTCGAGGAACCAATTGCCGGTACGGGCGGCGTCAAGCTTATCGTTCGTCAGAATCTCGAAGGGGAGGTTGAAACGCCGGTACAGTTCGTCCTGCCACTGCTCCGCGAGGCTTCCGGGGCATACCACCAGGCACCGCCTGAGATCGCCGCGGGCGACGAGTTCCTTCATCAACAGGCCGGCCATGATTGTTTTTCCGGCGCCGGGATCGTCCGCCAGCAGGAAACGCAGCGGTTGGCGGGGCAGCATGGCCTCATATACCGCCGTGATCTGGTGCGGGAGCGGCTCTACCAGCGAGGTATGGACAGCCAGGACAGGATCGAAAAGGTGGGCGAGACGGATGCGGTAAGCTTCGGACACGAGACGGAACAACGCGCCGTCCCCGTCGAAACTCCAAGGGCGGCCGTGCTCGACGATCTCGAGCCGAGCCTCGTCGTGCCGGTAGAGAATCTCCTCGGCAACCTGTCCGGAGGAAGGACGGTAGATCAGTGTAAGCGCTCCGGAGCCGTGCCATTGCACGTTTACGACGGTCACGACGCCGTCGGGAACGATGCCGCGGACGGTCGTGTCCGGCTTGAGATCTTCCAGTTTCATCGGAAAGTTGACTCGAGATATTGTGGGAGAACAGCGGTTACTCGTCGGATCTATCGCCCGGATTCATAGAAACGTTGGCGCCACGGCCTATCGCATTCGCCGTCGAGGACATCTCTGCCCTCGCTCCCGGGAACGGCATTCGTGGCTACCGCGGCACGGCTCCGCACATTCCCCGCCGCGGGCAGGCGCCCTCGGTCCCCAGATATCCTCAATCCCGTGAACCCGGACTACACCCACGCCTCACACCCCGCAAAGGCCATGTGTTTTCCTTCGACGTATTTCGGCCGCGGCACATAGAAGTTTCCGACCTCGGGGATCGGCGCCCCCCGGCACAGGATGGACCGCTGTTCCTTCCGTGTGACGTGAGTGCTGGTGGGAATATAGCGAAGGGTGAGCCCCACCCGCCACTGGTCCGACGTATTGTAGTTGGAGCCGTGGATGATATTGGGGTGGTGGATGGAAATATCCCCCGCTTTGAGTTCCACGTCCACGGCATCCGCCTCGTCGATCTGATCGGGACGCATACCGATTCCGAGAACGTACTTTTTGGTGTCCAGTTCCACCATCTCCGAGGCCTTCAACAGTTTCCGGGTGTGCGTCCCCGGCAAGACCCGCATGCACCCGTTTTCAACGGTGGAATCGGTTCCCGCGACCCAAAGCGTTGTCACTTCCATCGGCTCCAGCGGCCAGTAGGATCCGTCCTGGTGCCATCGCACGGCCTGCCCGGTCTCGGGCTTCTTGGCGATATAGTGGGCGCCGAACATGGCCACGTTGGGTCCGATGAACTGTGCCGCGATATCCAGCAGCCGGTCGTCGCAGACCAGCCGGTGCATAAACGGATCGTCCACAAGCAGACGATGGTGCAATTTCTCGGGCCGTGTTTCGGGATGCCTCTTGACCAGCCACCGCACGTGATCGACCGTTTCTGCCGCCAGACCCGCGTCTATCGCCCCGCTCGCGATGCAGAATCCCTTGTCATCATATTCCTTCCGCAAATCCGATTTCATTCACGTTCTCCTGTTATCCCGCATTTCCCCGAAATTGTGATTCGGGGATGCGCTCAGACGGCTCGTTGCGTCGGTTGTGCCGCGAGTGTTCTGATGACGATACAGACTGAAAACATACACGAGCGACCCGCTATTCTTCATCATGATCCAACCATGATTAAAATCCCTTATGATGTCAATCGGTATCCTGACACATACCCGTGATCAGGACGAGTCCGCGGGTGATGAATACATCGTAGTTGAAGTTCGCTTCCTTGTAGGATTACGCAGCAGCAAGCTAAAACAACGTAGCTTAGTGCTGAAGGTCAAGAAGCAGGATGTCGATGCCTATAGCCGGGGAGACCTCGACCTGACAGCGTTTCGCGAGAAAGTGGATATCCAGGAATATTAGGAAGGGACCGGGGCAGGTCGCGAAGGTGCGGTTTGAACCCATGAGTGCGTTTCAGCGAGCGACTTTGTAGCGATATCGGCGCCCTGTGTTTCCGATACAAGGCGCCGATTTTTTTCTCTATGGCGGGCGGCCTATTTTTCGTTTACATTTCGGAAAGGAAGGCCGTCCGGTCTCCGGATTCCGTGCCACGGGCCATAAAACCGAAAGAACGCGCCGGGGAGCAATTCGATGCCAGTCAAACTCTCAAGAGACCTGAAACACAAACAGGACAATTCCGGCGCCCAACAGACCATCCGCGAATACGAGGAAGGTTTCAGGATGGCCAGGGAAGCCGTCGCGGGGAATGACGACAGCGACGACAGGAAAGTCAGCGTTCTCTACTACGATCTGGTTACGGACTTCTATGAATACGGATGGGGCAGATCATTTCACTTTGCCCCGCGTGTCCCGGGAGAGAGCTTCGAGGCATCGCTTGTACGCCACCAACGCCATCTGGCGCAGGTACTCGGACTCAAAACCGGGATGGTCGTTGCCGACGTGGGTTGCGGCGTTGGCGGGCCGTTACTGGAGATCGCACGCTTTTCCGGCGCCAGGATCGTCGGGGTAAACATCAATGCCTATCAACTCGAACGCGCCCGGAAACGCACGGAAGAAGCGGGCCTGACGCACCAGGTCGAGTTCCTGCAATGCGACTTCCTGAACGTGGACGCCCCGGACGAGTCGTTCGACGCTGTCTACGATATCGAGGCGACCTGCCATGCACCGGATAAACTCAGCATCTATGGCGAGATCTTTCGTCTTCTGAAACCGGGCGGATGCTTTGGCGGTTACCAATACTGCTTGACCGACCGTTTCGACGTCGGCGATCCCCACCATCTCAGAATCAAGGCCGACATCCAGCTGGGAGGCAGCCTGTTCGTAATCGACGACACGCACACGGTCGATCAAGCGCTTCGAACGGTTGGCTTTGAGTTATTGGAAGTTCGGGATCTTTCGATCCAGAGTGGTCCGTCCATCCCCTGGTATCAACCGCTGATCGGTTCCGGTTTTTCTCTGGCAGGTTTTCGCAGATCGAGGTTCGGGCGCTGGATCACCAGGAATACCCTTAAGGCGCTCGAGGCGACCCGCGTGGCGCCGCATGGATCGGTCCGCGTTGTGGAAACTCTGGACCTCTGTGCGGAAGCCATGGTCGAAGCGGGTCGGCTGGGAATCTTCACGCCGATGTACTTCGTCCACGCCCGAAAACCGGCATAGCGAAATCCAATCTAGCTTGTTTTCGTCCTGGCACCTATCAGAGCCCTGGCATGAAGTCCGGTGGGGCCTGGAACTCCGTCGCGCCGGGGATGGCTTCGGGTTGAACGGTGTACTGCCCGCCGGGAACCACAAAATACGCGGTGTTTCTCCGAGCCTCGACGCGGGCGTTATACTGGACGTTACCGTCCCGGTCGCGAATACTCCAGTCGCCCGGCGCCAGGCCGGCCAGCAGCAACTGGCGGCTTTCGCCGGCGGCAACGTCAACCTTCAGCGGCTGTTCCAGCAGCTTGCCGGTCCGGCTCAAGACCACCACACGGTCTGCCAGCGAAACGACGAAGGCTTCGGGGAGTTCCACGAGGTCAACCGGCAGGTCCGGCGCCTGTTCTTCAGAGATCGACATCACCGTCAGAAACACATCGTTGGCCTGCTCGTTGGCAGGCGAGAACATCACACGATGCCCGTTCGCTTCCGGCCGGTCGGGTTTCGGCGGCGTGAAAACCTGTCCGAACACGCTGTTGGCTTCCTTGCCGCTCAGAACCTGAAGGTCCCGCTCATTCGCCCCCGGCCTCAGCATCCGGAGTACGACCTTTCCGGTCCCGTCAGCGTCGCTGTTTCTCAGGATCACGCCGTCGTCCGTGGTTTCGGGAGGGTTGAGGGTGTTGACCTGCCAGTATTTCCTGAACTCCGGTCTGGCGGTGGTCATGTTGTCCAGGACGATCAGAACCGCGGGAGTCTGCTCGTTGTCGAGATTCAGGAAGCAGAAAGACCGGACGTAGTCCTCGATCTTCTCGCTGTACGCCGACGTCAGGTTGACCGAGAAGGTGCTGTAGAACGGCCGCTGCGGCGACGGGCCAAAGCCGGCCGAGACGACCTCGCCGTTGGCGAACGTCGGATCCGAAAGCGCCTGTTCCGGTGTGGTTGGGCATGACTGAATGAAGCGCGCGCCTCCGTCATTGACGGTATTGCGGATGTACTGCTCATCGGGATCGACCGCCAGCATCATGCTGTGCGAAACCGAACGCTTGCAGAAATTGAAATCGTAGGGCGTTCCATAGAAATGGTACTGCCCCAGATCGGCCGCCTGGAGCCCGCGGTAGTAGATCTGGAAGCTGCCCGCGTCAGCGTGCTGGTGATTGCCGAAGTGATATCCCCCGCCCTTCATCTCCACGACCACGTCGGACACGCCCGGGCCCATGTTCCAGCCGGTCCGGGCAACCATCGAACCGAGGACCGGG
This sequence comes from Candidatus Latescibacterota bacterium, assembly GCA_965116875.1. GTDB lineage: Bacteria > Latescibacterota > UBA2968 > UBA2968 > JAAXHE01. Next base: position 2,840,113 of record OZ220733.1, on the reverse strand, counting down.
CCGAAGTCGATGGTGCGCGGCAATGAATCGAAGTTTTCCGCAGCCTTCAGGTCCGGGTCGTTCAGCAGCAGCACCATGATCGGGTCCGCGGGAAGCCCGCCCTGCCGCTCGAAATCGCGCTTGATAACCGGATCGCTGCTGTACGCGGAACTGAGCAGCGCGGTAGCGCCGAGACTTGCCGGCCTGCCGTCAGAAAACCCGTCGCCGTCTCGCAGCGTCTCTTCGTTCGGCATGCGCATGTAGAGCCAGAACTTCCAGACGTCCGCGATATTGTCGTCGAAGACACGCTGGCCGGTCATGCGGTAAAAGAGCCAGGCGGCGTGCATATCCCAGCCGAACCGGTACGGGCCGTAGCTGACGCCCTGGTTGTGGCGCGGGGACTGGTATTCGAACCGGCGCATCGGAACGAGTTCTTCCAGGATGCGGTAGGCGCAGTATCGATACGGCACCGGGTCTTCGTCGTAGATGGCGATGGCCATGCATAGCAGATCGCGGTTGACCTGCGCCTCGTTGCCATGGCCGTTGACGATGATCTGCTTGAACGGCGGCCAGCCGATTTCCATATCGTCGGCAAGACGCATGAGATTGCCGCGGATGCTCTCCCGGTCGTCGGGTGTCATCAAGTCGTAGCACCAGTCGTAGACCAGAGCTGCAGAGTAGATGGCGCGACCGATTTCCCGCGTGATGTCGAGCAGGTTTCCGAATTCGACCGCGGCAAGATAGTCGCGAACCAGCGCCACCGCTTCCCGGCCGGGCGTTTCTTCACCGTTCATCAAATAAACGAAAGCCCTGGCAACGGCGGCTTTTTCGAGTTCGGCGTTATAGGGAACTTCCGTACCCGGTTCAGCTTCAAACGCGAAGGGTTCGGCCGCCTGTTCCCTCACCTGGTCCCAGAGCGGCGCGTTTTCGCCTTTTGTCAGGTTCGCCCGGACCGCCGGCAGCGACTGTTCGTTCACCCAGACACGCGGACGGGATGCCGGCGGAACGACCTCCGGCCGGTATTCGGTCGCGGCCTCAGGGACGTCAGGCGGCGTGTACGGGCTTACCTCGAGGTAATCCAGGCGCACGCCCTCCGGCAGCCAGACCCGGATCTCCTGATCCCGTTCGTCGAGATTGAACTTTCCGGCTGTCTGCGTGCAACTCTCCGGTCGGCTCCATGGCACGAATACCACGCGTTTGGTGGGGCGGGCATCTCCGACGGCGATCTTAAGGTACATTGAATCAAACTTACTCCTGGCCTTTCGCATGGTCTCGCTGCCCCTGGCGTCCGTGGCCGCGTGCGTGCGGATCACGTACCGCCCGGCCCTGGACGCACGTACCCTGAAAACCAGGTCCGGGCCGACGCCGGACGACTCCACGTTGGCGGCCACGCCGGCCTTGAGCGAAACGCCCTTTTCACCGGAGAAACCGCTTTGTGCGACGACCTCCGCCCGGCGGGTGTCGATCCCGGCGGCCTCTGCCTGCATGAAGACCGATCCGGTAACGCCGATCGTCTTCGAATTCCCGGTTTCCGTCGTACCTTCATCGGTTTTCATGACATGGGCCTCCTTTGCGTCTGTTGGCACGGCAATGAAGAGCGTTGCGACGAACAGACGGCACAATGGTTTCAACAGCCGATGATTATCCAGGCACATCTTCTAAATGTGATGGTGAATCTGTAGGGGCGACCGGCCGGTCGCCCCTACAGGAAATCGGGCATCCGCGAATTGATCGTGACGGTCCTCTGTTCCCGTACCGAGATGGAGATGGCTTCCGCAATTTCGACGTCAAGCAAGGCATCCACGGGAGGATTGCGGGCCTCGAGACGGCGCTCGATGGCGTCCAGAAAGGCGTGCGCCTGCCTCACCATAGACGATGGTTCCGCCTCAAAGCTCCGGACTTCGGAGCAACCTTCCCTATACACAGTAATGGCGTCCTTGCCGGGCGGGCTCCCGGCATTCGTCTGAATTCCGCCGTTGACACAGATGAATCGCGGCTGCGGGTCGGTCATGCCCTCAGGGCCGATATAACTGGCCGTGGCTGACGCAAATGCGCCGTTTTCGAATCCGATCAGGGCCCCGCACGTCTCCTCGTCAACGTGACCGGGCCCCGTATTCCGCCTTTTGTTGGCCATCGCGGACACCGCTGTCGGCTTGCCGAGTATCCAGCGTACGGCATTCAGATAACAGTAGCTCATGTGGGTCAGCGGCATGCCCCCGCTGGCCTCCTGATCGTAGTACCAGGCGTCCGGATCCGGATTCCACAGGGCCATGGTGACCGCCATCACCGGCGATCCCAGTTCTCCTCCCGCGACAATGCGCCGGATCTCTTCCCAGGCCGGATCGTAGCGGCGCTGGAACCCGGCCTCCACGATTCGCCCCGACCGGTCTGCCATCTCCACAATCCGCTTCCCGTTCTCGAGAGAAGACGCGAGGCAGCCGCCGACGAGGAGGTCGTAGCCGGCATCCAGCGCCCACATCGCCGCTTCGTCCTGAACGCGATGCGGCACTTCGATCAGGACCGCGTCCGGGCGGGACTCGGCCAACTTCCGATAGTCATCGCCGGAAACCGCGCAACCCAACTCCTCCGCGCAGCGTTCGGCCGTGTCCCGTCGACGGGCGGCCACGCCGCAGATCTCCGCTCGTCCGGTATCCAGAAATGCATGGCCCCGGACCCGAGCCATATTTCCGGCGCCCACAATCGCGATTCGCGCTTCAGGCATGGCACAATTCCTTTTCAGTTTTCTGTTCGACCTGGAATAAACGTCCAATCCTCCCGTTCACGCATCCTGCTTACTGAACCTGGAACCGATTCCTCACTTCGGCGGCAATGCCGTGGCGGGTTCGTCCGAAATATCATCCCGGGAGGCCAGCTTTTTAGAGGTCGTACATAAACGAGACGGTGACCGAATAATACACGATGTCACCGAGAACGAGGTCGAAGGTTGCGGGCGTATTCCCGTCTGCGAGCACCGGCGCGTGACTTCGCATCTGGTCCCACCTGCCAGGTTTGCGGACATCCCCGTAACGCGCGTAACGCCCCCGAAGCGCAATGCTGAATCTGTCGTCCGCCTCGAATGCCACCCCTCCGATCAGGTTCGTCCCCGTCGTCGATTCGGCAAAGGGTAGTGACACGGTATCGGCCGTTCCCGCCGCCCGCGACTGCCATGCAGGAATGAGGGTGTCGGCAGCAGGGTCTACGCCGCCTGCGGGCGCGAATCCGTCAGTGAGCGTTCGCCGGACCCGAAAACCGTCGAAAACGAGTATGACATTGGACACGCCTCCACCGACGCCGAAGAACGGCGTGAAACGCGAGGAATTTTGGTAGTCGAGAAGTACGTTCACAAACAGGTCCGTAATGCTGAATCCCGAAACCCTGGCTTGAGGTCCCTCGACGGCGCTCCACTCGTCCACCCGCTCTGACGCCAGCCGGCCCGCGTCCACCAGCGGCGCCGAGGTTGCACCCAGCACGGTGTTGTTCAATTCGGCTTCCAGTCGGATCCAGCCACGGGAGTACCCCAACGCGAGAGCGGTTGCGCTGGTCATGGTTTCCGCGCCCCGATCAAATGCCGTTGTCGCGAACACGCCGGAAGCGGATTCAGAACAGGCCGGGTCGTCTGAGAGAGCGGTCGGATCGGGATACAACAGCCGGTCACAACGCGTGGGCTGGTCGACACCCTCCATGCTCCCCCGAATGGTCAAGGCGTCCGAGTCCCCGAAATCGCCCCGCAGATAGAAGCCGTCCTGGCCTTGAGCGGTCGCCGTAAGGGTGGCTGCGAACCAACTCAGTGCGACGACTGCAACCGACGTCGCCAGTCTAAAGCAGGCGGCCACACCGCAGATTTCCGCCCCGCCGGTATCCGGAAACGCCCTGCCACGAAGCCGGGTTTTGTTGTCGTCCCCCAAAACTGTAGTTCGCGCTTTCGACATGGTGCATTCCCGGTTCGATGTTTGACTCGACTACCCGCCAGCCTCAACCCTACGTGTCAGCCCAATGAGTTGCCTGGCATTCAACCCCTCGTTCACGGCTTCCGGGACTCGGACGTGGGTTCGCCAGCCGCATCCCCCTGCGGCGTCCGCTCGAGAGCGACGGCCGTTCGGGTCGTAAAGTACCCGACCGTATCAACCCCGAATTTTACCGTGGTAATTATCGAATCTCGAGCGACCTCGATGTGCCGAGTCAGGGGCGGCTGCCGAGGCCCGATCTTAAGCGTACCGCTTATTCCTACGTTCGGGATTGGGATTGGCAACAGGACAAATGCCAACAGAGACAGAATTACAGCCCTGAGTATCCAACGCTTCCTCGCCGTCATCTTCACTCCATCAGGTTGTGGATTACGCCGTTTTCATGAGACCTGTCTGCTGCAAATCACAGCATCGTACCCTTCGCGCATATTGAAGAAAACCGCGCATAAATGCGGCCGGCTCCGCACTGGAGACTTCGGAAATCGATTGCTGCGTTTACCGGGTGAATTCAACGCCGGATGCTCTGGCGATGGTCCACAGACACCACAATGCAAGCACCACCAACCACGACCGGCGCTGTTGGCCCGCCATGACCGTCGTCCCGGTTTCGAACAAAAAGCTCTTCCATAGATCCTTCAAGTCCGCAGCGGCCAGGATTGACCCAGCCGTCGTCTGCTTCCAAGGATCCGGAATCAGTGGGTTCAACGTAGTATCGGGTGTATATGAACTGTCAACAGCCAAAGGAATTGCCATCAATACGATTTCAAGGCTGTCCAGAACCATCGTGTATCCGAGGACAATCAGGGCACACTTGAACCCAATGTCCCGGCCCAGAAAGACATTGAAAACGACGAGCAGATAGACGACTTCCAAAAAGATGTAAACAGTGGTCCAGAATACGAAAGTAGCCCCCGCAAAGAAAAACTGACCCAACATCCCCATCAGCAGCCGCAGGCCTTCATTAAGAACATCGGCGACCGCGTCGCCATCCATTGTCGCCAGCGCACTTGCGGCGGGCACCGCAACCACGGCGATTATGCCGATGATCCAGTAGCCGGCTGCGGGAACGATCCAATCCAGTTGCGTCGGATGGCTTCGGGCTTCGGTAAAGGCTCTTTTAGGGGAATAGAGGACGCGTACAAGTCTTCCGGGAGAGAATCCCCTTGCGAACCTGATCGGTACATCCAGGGCCATAGACGATCCGGATACAGGGCCATTCCCGCAATCGAGTCGACCCACACCTGTCCAAAAACGGATTTGATTGAATACGAGAATCGCGAAAATACGCGAAATGAATGTCTGAAAAAATCGTCCACAACCATTGGCAAAACGAGGCGGTCCTACCTTCGACAAGACTGTCATCCTGAGGACTTGCCCTGAGCCTGCGGTCCCTGAGCCGTTGTCCTGCTTGTGCTGAGCCTGTCGAAGCAAGCTTGTCGAAGGGTCGAAGGGGCATCAGGCAGTTGAAGTGTCCGCGCACAAGTTCATCTACAAAGACCAAATGCAACACGTACATTCGAGAATACGGGAGATTCTTCGCTGCGCTCTGATTGACATGTCTTGCGATAACTATTGGCAAAACGCTGAGCCCACACCTTCGCAGAACATGTCATCCTGAGGAGGCCAGCGCGCTCAGAATGACATGTCTTACGATTGTCATGCACGTGGCTTCCCGCTGTCATCCAGAGGAGGCCCCTAGGCCGACGAAGGATCTACTGCAGCATCGGATCACCCTGTTGCGATTTGCTCGTCTCGATACCGGAGAGGCAGCACGTCCGCCTGCAGCGCGAGACGGAAGCGGCGAAAGATGCTTCGACGCCGCTCAGAATGACATACGTTACACCAAACACCGACCGATGGCAACCTGGTTTCCGTTATCCGGATCAGACCCGTTCAAGATCGCGAATTGAAGCCACTTCTCAAACCATATCTATGAGAATCCCACGGTTCTTGGACAGCAGTGGAGTCGACCGTACTTACGTGCAGGAGGCACCTATCAACGTTGGTTCGCGATTACTCTGGGACCTGCATGTCGAATATATGCAGAAGAACAAGGGCGAATTGATGTCAAAGCGCCCGGACACATGTGGTCGCTGGACGTGAACGGAAATTTCAACCATTGGAACGACTTCGATACCCCGCTTTCGCGCTGGTACCCTTTGTGCCTTTTGTGCTTTTTGTGGTAGATTTGCCGGCTGTCTTTTTTAATTGAGGTTAATTAATCGAGTTTTCGATTGACATCCACACCCGTCAGGGGTATGCTTTGAGAAACCCTCCCACCTTCCAATTGAAATGGCAAGGCGATGGCAAGGGTTATCTTCAGATCGGTCCTCCTCAGCCTCGTTGCGGGCCTGGCGCTGGGCGTTTCTTTTCTGATTACAGACGCCGATGACGCGGACGGCGAGACCCGTTCACCCGGCTACATCGGCGCACAGGCCTGCGCGGAGTGCCACCGGGACCGGTTCGAGGAATTCCGGCGCACCGCCCACCATCTCACCTCCCGCTTTCCCGGTCCCGAATCGATTCCGGGCAACTTGTCCCCCGAACACGCGATCGTCCGGACCCGGAACCCCAACCTCCGCTTCGAAATCATTGCTGAAAAAGACGGATTCTATCAGACCGCAATCATCGGAAGAGGTGAAGGCAGATACCGCCGGACCGAGCGCATCGACATTGTCACCGGCTCCGGAAAAATCGGCCAGACCTACCTCTTCTGGCAGGGCGACCGCCTCTATCAACTGCCCATTTCCTACTTCACGCAGCAGCAGCGGTGGATCAACAGCCCGGGTTATCCGGACGGCGAGGTGAACTTTGCACGCGGCGTTGTCCCCCGATGCCTGGAGTGCCACGCCACCTGGTTCGAATCGGAATCCTATACCAGTAACAAATACAACAGGAAACATTTCGTCCTCGGCGTCTCCTGCGAACGCTGCCACGGCCCCGGGGCGGAACACGCGGCCTTTCAACGCGCAAACCCGGATGCGAAGGACATCCCGCACATCCTGCACCCCGGCCGGCTCGACCCGCCGCGATTGATCGACCTCTGTGCGCAATGCCATTCGGGCGTCGGCGCGCCGAGCCAGCGGCCTTTTTCCTACAGACCCGGGGAGTCCCTGAGCGACTATCTCGAACTGGACGCCAACGAAGAACTGAACAAGATCGGGGTCCACAGTACCAATCAACTGCCCCGGTTGACCCAATCGGAGTGTTTCCGGCAGAGTTCAGCGATGACCTGCATCACCTGCCACAATCCGCATGCCCTGGAGCGCGGGAACCTGGCCCTGTTTTCCCTTCGTTGCGCGGCGTGCCACGAGACCCACGCCTGCGGCATGTCCGCCGAACTCGGTGACGCGATGCAGTCCAACTGCATCGACTGCCACATGCCCCGGAAACAGGACCTGGAAACCGGGTTCGAAACCGCGGAGGATTTCCAGTTTCCGACCATGCGGGACCACTTCATCGCCATCTACCCTGAAATCAGCCGGCGCCTGGCGCCCAAATTTCTGCACTCGGAAAAACAGGCTCAACCTCACCAGGAGGGACACTGATATGCGACAATACAGAACGCTCACGCTGGCGGACAGGGGTCAGTCCCGTACCGCCATCATCGTCCCGGACGACGCCGGAGAGATCCTCCGCGACGCGGCCGGTGAACTGCAGTCCGTCCTCGAAAAGATGACGGGTATGGCGCCCCCGATGGGCACGGACAGCGGAAAGCCCGCGCCCCGCGGCAGAACCGCCATCCACGTCGGGCTCACCACGTACGCCCGGAAGCTGAACCTGGATGCCGGTGACGCGGGTGTGGAGGGCTACCGCATCCATACGGCCGGAAGGGACCTCTTCATCCTCGGCGGAAGCGATAGCGGCACTGCATACGGCGTCTACGGCCTGCTGGAAGACCATCTTGGCGTTCGGTGGTTCATGCCCGGGGAACTCTTCGAAGACATCCCGATGCAAACCACCCTGAAAATCGCGCCGGTACGCGAAACCAGAACCCCCGACTTCCTCTTCCGCGTCTTCAGCGGTATCGGGGGGTCGGAGGGGAATCGCTGGGAACGCCGGAACCGCGTCTCCAGCCGCAGGCACGAACTGCCCTACGCCGGCTTCCACCACGCCCTGTACAAGATTTTTCCGGTCGACCAATACGGAAAGACCCACCCGGAGTTCTACGCGTTTATCGACGGGGAACGGCTGATTCCTGAAAGCGACGCCGTAAGCAACGGTCTGTTCGGCCAGCCGTGTACGAGCAACCCCGAGGTCGTGGACGTCACCATCACGGCCACGCGCGCCTACTTCGACGAACACCCCGAGGCGCACTGTTTCTCACTGGGGATGAATGACAACGGAAACTTCTGCCTGTGCGACAACTGCCGCGCCCTGGACATTCCGGATCTCACGTTCCGGGGGCGTCCGATCTATTCCGACCGGTGGTTCACCTACTTCAACGCCGTCGCACGCGCGCTGCAGGAGTCCCATCCCGGGAAATTCGTGGGATGTCTGGCCTACCACAACGTGGAGGAGCCACCCAGACGCATCGAACGCCTCGAGCCCAATACGGCGATATACCTCACACAGGACACCGCCCAGCACCTGGATCCGGAATACCGGGACAAGGACCGTGAATTCATCCTCTCCTGGCTCAAGCATTGCGACCACGTGTGCAAGTACGACTATTACGGCCTGGGCTGGGTGCTGCCGCGCTACTTTCCCGGCCTGATGGCCGACGACATCAAGTTCCAGCACAGTGCGGGTGTCAAGGGCTTCTACGCCGAAGCCTATCCCCACTGGCCGGCAGCCGGGCCGCAGATCTGGCTGGCATCCAGACTCTGGTGGGACGCCGGACAGGACCCGGAAAAGCTTCTTGATGAGTTCTTTTCCCGTCTGTACCGCGGGGCGGCGGGCGAGATGCGCGCCTTTTACGACCGTCTCGAAGCCATCTGGCGCCGGCCGCGGGAGGGCCGGTGGTTCCAGGGCCTGCGCGGGTTTCGCGACCAGGTTCCCTGTTACACTGCCGGCGACGCGGACGACCTCGAGGCCGCGCTCTCGCGTGCCTACCGGGCCACGCGGGACCCGCTTGTCCGGTTGAGAATCGAATACATCCGCCGCTGGTTTGCCTTTCCAGCAACCCTCATCCGCGGCTGGCATATTGCGGACGAAGTCCAGCGAATGCGACCGGGACCCGCGGCCAGGCAAAAAGCGGCGGAACTGCGAAGACTCAGGCCGCGCCTTAAGAGGTCACACCGCCACGCCGTGCTGGAGGACCGCAACATGCCCAAATCCGCCTACTTCAACGACGGCAGGTACGAGGCGCGCGTCGCGGACCCGTGGACGGAAAAGGTCGATGAAGCGCTTGCGCACGCGGGAGGCTGACGACCGCCAAACTGCCTGTAAAAAGGGTCTCGGAAATACCCGAAAACCAGGAGAATCCCATGACCTTGAAATCCGTGTACATGATGACCGATCTGGAAGGCGTGGCCGGCGTCGACGATTGGGACCCGAGACACCGGGACGATGCGACAACCGCCAAAGGCGTGTACGATCGCGCCGAGATGCAGCGCCTGTTGACAGGCGAGGTCAACGCCGCGGCCGAAGGCTTATTCGCTGCAGGTGTCAAAGAAGTGACCATCAATGACGCCCACGGCGCGGGGCGCACGATCTTGTCAGAAGAACTGGTCTCAGGCGTGAAACTGGTGCAGGGCGTCAGGCGGCCGTGCTGGTTGCCGGGATTATCGCCCCGGTTTGACGCGCTGATCCAGGTGGGCATGCACGCGATGACCGGCACGCCCAACGGATGCCTCGCACACTCGATGAGCCGCGATATGGTCTATCGCGTGAATGGCGCCGAAATCGGCGAGATGGAAATGGCGGCGTACTTGTGCGGTCATCTGGGCATACCCTGGGTCTTCACATCGGGCGACCTGCACGCGTGCACCGAATCAGAACGCTGGGTCAGCGGCATTGTCACGGCGCCTGTAAAGGAAGGCCTGGGAGAATTATGCGCCTTGCACATGGCGCCGGCAGATGCCCGCGTCCTGATCAAGAAGCGCGTGCAGGAAGCCATGGCGGTCGCAAGAGGCATCGAACCGCTCATCGCCGAAAGTCCCGTGGTGATGGAGGTGACGCGTCCCGAACCCGATCGTCTTTCCGTGCCGGACGGGGCTGAACGCGTGGACGACGTGACGATTCGGTGCAAAGGCGAAACGTTCTGGCAGGTGTTTCACAACCTGTTTTATGGAAAACCCCAATATCCGGTCCCCGCGTAACGGGCCTGGCGGCGTTCCTGTCGTCACGTGTGGTCCTTGATTCGCGGTTATTCTGGGACCTGAATGTCGAATATATGCAGAAGAACAAAGGCAAATTGATGTCAAAGTGCCCGGACTTTTGAGGTCACTGGACATGAGGGGAAATTTCATTCATTTGAACGACCTCGATACCCCGCTCTCGCGCTGAACCCTTTTGTGCCTTTTGTGCTTTCTGTGGTAAATTTACCGGCTGTCTTTTTTTAAATTGAGGTGGTGGTGCGTCCGGGTCTACTCGTGCAGACTTTCGTCCACGCCCTGCATCCGTTCCAACCAGTCCAGATGGGTCTTCGCCACGCTTGAGGGATGGGCCCTGCTGCGCGCGAGAAATCCCGGCACCTCGTCTCTTCCCGTTGGCTTCGACGGGTCCGAGTAGCGGATATCCAGGCTCCAGCGGATGCGGTCCGTGCGGTTTGGGAAGGACCGGTGCGCCGTTTTGTGCTGGAACACCACCACGCCGCCCTTTCGCACCGGACAGGCGATGGGCTGTCCATCCGGAGCCCACCCTTCCCGGATCCCCGCGTTCGGATAGCCCTCAACTTCCCCGTGCGGCATCAGACCGGCGCGGTGACTCCCCGGTATCACCTCCAGGCATCCGTTTTCAACGGTAACATCCACCAGCGGAATCCAGAAGTTTACCATGAACGTGTCTTCCGCTTCGGGATGCAGGAACCCCAGGTCCTGGTGCCACGGGATCTGCGACCGGGCTTCGTTGGGCATTTTTGCCTGGCAGTTGAACTGGGGATGGGCCAGGATCTCAGGACCGATGACGCATTCCACCATGTCCAGAATCGCCGGGTGCGTGATTACGGCAAACATCCCCGCCGTCTTGAGGCGCTTTCCCGTTACCGCCTTTTCGATCTCCGATGCATCGTCCATCGCGTCGCGCATACACGCAAGGCGCCGTTCGAAGGGCTCATCCTCGAACGGATCGGACAGCTCGCCATTGGCGAAGGCTGCGCGGGCCTTGCGATCAATCCCTTTGACGATGTCGTCGATCAGCGGCTGCAGGTCTCCGGGCGGCAGTACGTCCTCCAGCAGCAGGTACCCGTCATTCATGAATGCAGTGAGCTGATGATCTTTCAGCCCGGCCATCGTCACCCTCTCATGAAGTCGCCCCTCGGTCCCCGGGCGAGTTTCCGGCGCCGGCGATCTGAATCTATCCGACCAGCCGGAACGACGTCACGGTCCCCGCCGAAGTGCCGCACACGACCCGGTCGCCGTTGGCGCGAAGGTGCGTCACCTCCCCGCCAACCCGGTCCCCGCCGACAAAACCGCCTTCCATGTTAAACGTCCTGATCTCGCCGGTGTCGAAGCCCACCAGGATCTGCGCGTTTCCATTATTCTGAAAAGTGGTCAGCCAGGTGATCTTGTCCTCCAGGTCCCGGCGCCAGATAACCTCGCCGTCTCCCGCGATGCAGACCAGTTGCCCCACGTCGCTGCCCGCGATCACTTCCGGCCGTCCGTCGCCGGTCACGTCCGAGAGGGCGATGTCCTCCACTTCGCCGCCCATGTTCACGCGCCAGGACAGCGCGCCCGGCCGTCCGCGCCGGCTGTTTGCGGTCGCCGGCCCTTTCAAGTTGCCGCTGCCCCCCAGGCCCGTCTGTCCGAACAGTTCGCCGCTGGTCGCCGCGTTCACCGCCCGCCAGTCGCCATAGACCACCTCCAGCGCGCCGTCGCCGTCGATATCCGCGGACAGAATCGTCGGCGAGACGCAGCCCGTGCTCCGCCTCCACCGCGCGGTCCCGTCGGAATTCAGACAATTGATCGTGTAGTACTCGGTTCCAACCAGGATCTCGTCCTTTCCGTCACCGTCCAGGTCCACGGCAAGGCATCCGGTAATACAATGGTAATGGGTCTCCGTCTGCCACTTCAACGATCCGTCGGCCTCGAACGCGTGAAACAGCCACCCTTCGGCGCCGGCCAGCACCTGCCTCCTGCCGTCGCCGTCAAGGTCGGCAGAGGACACGGTCGTCAGCCGCTGGGGGCGCATCCCGCTTCCCGGTGGAAACTCGTGCTCCCAGCGCACCCCGCCGCCGGCATCCAGAACGTACAGCCTGCAGTCGTGGGTACCGACGACCGCTTCGGACGCCCCGTCCCCGTCGATATCCGAGAGGTGAACGGCCCGGACTTCGCCGCCCGCGTCGAATGACCACTCCCCGGCGCCGTCCGCGCCCAGCAGGTGGACGCTCCCGTCCAACGTCCCCGCCAGCGTCAGGCCCGATCCATCGGAGTCGATGGCCGCCACCCCCGATCCCGCGTCGAACGTCCACAGGGGTTCGAGACCACGACCGACCACGGGCGCCGGTTCTGTGGATACAGGTTTCGAACGGTACGAAGGCGCCTCCCGCAGCAGTCTGTCGAAAATTCCGGGCATGCGCGGCGAGACCTCCAGATCGTGCCGGCCGGCCGGCAGCGTGAACCAGAGCAACTTTCCTTCCCCGGCGCCTGTGACCGCCTCGCCGTTCACACGGACCCCGTCGGCGCGGATGCCCACGCGAGTCTCCGCGCGCGTTTCGATCGTACCCTTCCCCCGCGCCAGATCCATCTCCACGGATACGGGCGCCCAACTTCTGAACAACGGCCCTTCCCAGGAAAGCGCGGTTCCCTCCACGAGGGCAAATCCGTCGCTGTCGATCCGGAACAGCTTCCCTTCCAGGCTCAGTTCGCCGTGATCCGGAGCGCCTGCGCCGGCCATGACGACCTCTCCCGACCGCCGGTCGCGAATCAGGGCAACGGACGGCCCCACGCGCTCCAGGTCGAATGCCTGCGGCATCCCGTCATTCGACGGATAGAGGAGGTTCACGAAAGCGGTCCGGTCGCCGGCTTCCATGGAGAGGCGTATCCTCTGGTGCCACATCCGTACCTTTCCGTCCGCGTGCTCGTAATTCTCCCAGTTGCTCTCCCAGTCCGGCGCAAAATCCGCCTCGCGGTCCGTCAGGGACTTTTCGGAGTCGTCCATGTTCACAATGTGGAGTCGCTCACCGTCCTGTTCGATGCGCAATGCGCTCTCTTCCACGTCCACCTGTCCGAGAACCCGCCAAATGGCGTCCAGAAGGAAATCTCCCCCCTCCCGCGCGTCTACCGAGTCGATTACCAGGAAATACGATCCCTTCCGCCAGAAGATGTTTCGCGCCCAGTCCGCGCCGTTGTCCCCCGGCGATACCGTCTGGCTGTACCCCCATTCTTCGAAATCTCCAATCGCCCTGAGCGCCGTCTGCGACGGCTTCGGGTAACACGTCCCGTCTTTCACGATCACCACCGTGTTGTGGTATCTTGCAAGTCGCCGGATGTAGTCCAGGTCCGCCAGCCAGATGCGGTCGTTCCAGCAGAGACGGATGATGGAATTGCCGTCCTCCTGGGAATGGGAGAAACCCGTAGGTCCGTCGATCAACAGATACTCGCTGCGCCTGTCGAAGCCGCGCCGGAACGCCAGTTTGTCGAACGCCTCCGCCAGGGGGACATCCGATTCCACCAGCGGGTCTCCGTGGTATTGTCCCGTCTTCCGCGCCCGATCCCGGGCAAGGTCGTGCGCGGCCTCGTCCAGCATGGATGCGCGAACCCCCAGCAGTTCCACCGGTTCCACGGACGGGATTTCCCTGAAGAAAAACCCGTCGTACACCTCCCATCCGCCGATGCCCCAGTTCCTTTGCCGCTGGAAGGAGTCCCGCCACTGCTGCCCCTGCTCCATCCAGTCGTAGAGCCACCGGTACCGTCCGTCGTTGTAGAACCATGCGCCGATCGACGCGGCCTGCAGCCCGGACGGGCGGCTGGCGCGGGATGCCCGGTAGGCGCCGACGTCCCCGTACGTACAGTCGTCGCCCCTGCTGTCGATGGTCAGCACGGCGCTGTCCAGCAGCCGCGCCAGGTGGCCGTCTTCCAGGTACGAGAGATCGTCCGTCATCAATCCGTACTTGATCAGGTGCCCGGGCGTGATCCAGACGTACCCCGTCCCCGCGTTGTCGTTCGGCTTGTACGATCTGGCGTGAAGTTCCAGTGTGCGGTGCGCCAGGGGCAGCTTTTCATCGAAATCCGACAGCCCGTAGTACTTCTTGAAATACCTGGCTCCGATGAACAGGCTCAATGCGGCGAAGCTCTGGTGGTTCTGGTTCTGGACCACGTCGTCCACGGACTTGAAGCGGAAGTGCGTGAGTTCGGACGTCCACCGGATGATATTGTAGATCGCGTTCGTCATCTTCAGACGGTCGGCGTCGCTCAGCGCCTGCCCCTCCTCCATCACGTCCCAGGCCGTGAGCATCCGGTAAATCCAGAAGTAGAGATGCGTACCCTGCGACAGGCACCAGTCGCCCGCCTCGTGGGCCAGGTCGATGAAGAACAGGAACTCCTCCCTGAAGATGCGACCCCAGACCTCGTCGCCGGACAGATAATAGAGCATGGCATGGTCGACCATGCGTCGCAGCGGCCCCTGGCTTCCGGAAAGCGCCACCTGCTCATTCACCGTATCGATGATCTCCCGCGCTTCGGCGTCCGTGGGCGAAGAGTCCGGGTTCTGCCGGGACACGGAACGGTTGATGCGTCCGATGCGCGGACCATCCCGTTCCACGATCGCGAGGAACTCGTCCACCGCCCGCGTCACCCCTTCGGGAGTACTTCCGCCCAACTGCACCACATTGCGGCCGGATCCGAAGGGATTGTGGACCGTTCGAACCTCGTACCCGTCTCCGCCGGGGTAGTACTCGTCCGTCCACGCGTAGAAATTCATCCCGAGACGCCGGATCGCCGCGTTGTTGAAGACGTTTCCGGCTGCGATGAGTTGCGCGTTTCCCCAGTCGCTCTCTGCGACCTCCGATCCGGCCCGGACTTCGGCCCCGCTGCCCAGAGCCTGAGCGATTCTGCGGCCGATTTCATCTCCCGACTCATCGTCGGGCGGCACCACCAGTACATGATCGGACAGGTCCGTCTCGAGATGGAGATCCTTCAGTACAGGGATTTCCCTGTTTTCGATCTCGATATCGTACGACTCCTGCCGGCGCCGTTGTGTGCTGCGACCTCCCGTTTCAGCCATTGGTGTCACCTCGCGTCACAAATCCTCTTCAATGGAACCGTTCACGATGATCAAAGCGCTTCGATCATCGTCCCCCCGGCCACAAGCGTCTGCCTCACTTCTCCCCGCCCATCGAATGCGACGGCGCCGACCTCGCCGTCGGTCCGGATGCCCGCGCCCGTCAGGACGTTGCCTCCGGATGACTGCAGGAGTACCACGGCGCGTCCTTCAGCCAGCGGCACGGTGACCGCGTACCCGCCGTCGATTTCCGATAACGCCGCCTCGCCTTCCAACGTCTCGCCGGATCGATGCGGCCTGAGAAGCGTCACGAACGTCTGGTCTCGGGCAGGCGCGGAGGGAATCGCCGTCAGGTGATACTCGATCAGTTTTATACGAGGCCGGGGCGGCGGCTCGAACCGGTCCGTCTGGCTGAGCGCCAGATTGTCGGGCCACAGGAAAGATACACGGCAGGCCGCTGCTTCGTTGACGACCCGGACGTCCCTCTGGTTGTGGACTGCCATCTCCACAGGCGCGTGCAGCCGCCACTCGAATTGGGCGGGTCCGGGCGCGCGCAGCGTATCGAAGATGAGAACCGCTTCCGGTTTCAGGAACAGAATGCGGCGGGTAAACCGTTCCAGCTTGCCCGCGTACGCACGGGAGGCCTCGCCAGAAACGTAATCGAGATGCTCGGAAGTGTGGAAGTCCAGGATTTCGCCCAGGGCGTCGCTGGCGTTCGGCAGTTGCCCTTCGCCGTTGACGGTGATGCAGTTTACCGACTTCGTGTGATGCATCCACTGTCTGTGGTGCTCGCTGCCGTGGATGTCCCGCCGGCCCGTACGGATCAGCAACCGCTCTCCGAACGCATAGAGCAGAAAGGAATTCTGGGCTTCGTACCCGTGGCTGTGGGACCCGAAGGGACTGCTCTTGAAGATCACCTCCACGTTGTACCGGGCGTCTTCCAGATGGGTATTGAGCGCGGCCTGCCCCGTACCCCTGAAACATCTGGACGTGGGCAGGTCCACGGGTCGCTTACCCGCCACCCGGGGCAGGGCGCCCCTGACGAAGCCGACGTAACCCGGCTCGGACGGCTGCTCACCGTGCGCCTCGACGTACCACTGCCAGTAAGGATTCTGCGCCATTGCGGCGAAGAGAGCCATCACGCCGCGGTTTTGCGCGGAAACGAGGTGGGCCGTCAGATCGCCGAACCCGCCGCCCCGGGTTCCCGGCGGCTGGAGGTACATCGGATAATATCCGACTTGCGAGAAATAGGGCTTGTCGAAGGCGTCGATACCCATGGCCGTGCGCATGATGTCCGCCCACCAGGTGAACCGCTGGATGTAGCTTCGCCAGTAACCCATGCCCTGGTGCCAGCCCCCGTCGTCATCGCTCCAGACCGGGTACGTGTTGGCGAACACATTCGCGGCGAACCACACCCAGTCCGCGGCTTCCGGAATCTCGCCCAGGAACGCGATGCCAACCTCCCCCAGAAAATGCCAGGACCGGGTGTCGTGACTCCCGTACGGGCGCCAGAGGAAGCGAGGATTCAAGTGCGCATTCATTTCAAGTCCACGAATCCGCATCACCCGGCGGCACGTCTCACGCTCGTCGTCCGTGAGCAGATCGTGGAGATAACTGTAGGTGCGGGAGAAATAGTACGCGTAGGGCATCCCGGCCTCGTCGTTGTATTTAAATCCGGTCGCCCCTTTCGGGTCCCACTCTGCGCAGGCCATCAGAATCTCCCGGGCGAGTTGCCCGTACTCCTCGCGCCCGCCCAGCAGCCGGGCGAAGGCCAGGGTCGCGGCGCCGTTCAGTGCCGCGATGGTGTACTCCCGGTTCGGCCACCAGATCGCCCGCCACTCCTCGCTGAGCCGGACCGTGCCCTCGGGGTAGAGCGGCGGCTCCTCGGTGGGCGGCGGATTCTCCAGCAGTTTCTCCGACGCCGCCACGAGACTTTCGTACTGATCCGCAAGGTCCGTCTTCGCCCGGCGGCGGAATTCCGGGATCTGCTCCGGCCGCACGAACAGCCGGGGATGGCCGGTTGGAATGCGCGCCAGCAGATCATCGCGCGATGGAAGCGGGAGTGCGTTTGCATCTTCCGCAATTGTAAACATCCGCACGCTGCTCCATCCGGACGCCGTGCCCGATCCATCGTAAACGCGGTATCGCCAGTACCAACGACCCGGCGGCAGCGTACGGGGCGGACAGTGGACGTTGAACGTGATGCCGCTCGCTTCGTACGCCACTTCGGTAAAACCGCTGTCCCGCGCGCACTGTAGGTCGTAGCTCGCGGCGTCTTTCTGCGGCCGCCACGAAAACCCGGGCGGGGTCACCTGGGAGACACTCCCGTCCGCCGGGCGAAAGCCCCACTCGCCGGGCTTCCCGGGCGTCTCGTCAATTGAAGGGCGTTCGGATGCCATGGTCTGCGACGCCGCCAACAGCAGCAGAACCGCTCCGGTTATGACCAGAATTCCCATCATCCTGTAACTCCTTTCGTGCAACCTTGCAGATACGACCGCCAGGCGGCATTTGCGAATCCATTGGTTTTCCTCTCCCTCCCGTTGGGGCGAGGGACCAATGTAAGAGGTTGCACAAGGTCTTGTGACGTTGCGGCATTTGCAGGGGCGACCGGCCGGTCGCCCCTACGAAAACCGGCTGAAAGCTGATCGCTTCCTTTGATTCGCGACGCTACGTAGCCCATTTCATCTGCAGCTTTCGTTTATGGACCGCGCAATCGCGAAGGTAAAGATTGATCAAGGTCTGGTATGGAATGCCCGCTTCCGCCGCCATATCCTTGAAATAGGTGACCGTGTCCCGATCGAGCCGCATGGTAACTGGCTGCTTCAGATGCTTGATATAGGGATTCTTGCGTCCCTTCATCTCTGAGAAATCATAGTGGTCTCTCATGAGCGTCTCCTCCAGTAGTCAAGTTCTTCGGTCTTATTGGCCTTTCGAGCGGAGATGATGCGTACGCTCGTTTCACTCTTTCGAAAACAATGGCAGACAACAAGCACACGCAGTTTGAGACTCATCCCCAGGAGCAGGAACCGGTCTTCATCTTCTGAATGATCGGGGTCGAAGAATTGAACTGAGTTTTCATCGTAGAAGGCTGTCCGCGCTTCTTCGAACGAGACCCGATGTTTCCTGAAATTCGCTCGTTCCTTTCGCACATCCCATTCAAACCGGATTCTCTCCATACATACAATGTATGTATATTACAATCGCGTGTCAAGCGAATGACGCGGAATCAAACGCGCCGAAGATGCAGATGTAGGGGCGACCCTTGTGGTCGCCCGCCTTCTGCTGATCGCTGCTTTTCCCTATCTGAAATACTTCGGATTCGTCACTGTCAAAGAGATATCCTGCAGCGGCAATTCCACCTTCACGCCGCCCTCGAGGTGGGAAACGTGGAAAGCAAGCGCGATCTCCAGCGCCTTGCGACCGTCCTCGCCCGAGCACGAAGGCGTTTTCCCCTCTTCGATGCAGGTTACCAGTTCCTCGATCGCTTTGACAACGCCGCTCCTGGCTTCGATGTTCTGGGGGATCTTCCGTCCAAGAAGGGCGCGTCCTTCATAAAGGCCTTCCTCCAGGGTCCAGAGTTCGTCCACGTGGTACCCGATCCGGATCCTCCCCCTCGTACCCACCAGGTCGAACTCGAACCCCACAGGTGATCCGGTCACCGCGTTCACGAAGGCATGCATCCCGTTCTGAAACTGAATGTATCCGCTGCCTCCCGGGTCTTCGTGCGGCTCCCGTGCGCCGTCCAGCCGGCCGAATACCCAAGCCGCCTCATCGCCGGACCAGAAACGCATCAGGTCGAACATGTGTGTCGCCTCGTGCACCAGTTCGGGACCCATATTGCCCGCGATGCTGATCAGCTCCCCGATCGTGCCCTCGTCAACCAGTTCTTTCACGCGGACCATCAGGGGATCCCACCGGTTGTGATAGAGGATCGACAACGTGGTTCCGGCCTCACGGCAGGCCTGGATCATCCGGTCCGCTTCCGGCAGGCTGGGCGCCATCGCCTTCTCGCACAGGAC
The DNA here is from genome assembly GCA_965116875.1 of Candidatus Latescibacterota bacterium. GTDB lineage: Bacteria > Latescibacterota > UBA2968 > UBA2968 > JAAXHE01. Next base: position 2,820,828 of record OZ220733.1, on the reverse strand, counting down.
CGCCTTCACGCCCGCTTCGGCGGCCGCCACCGTTATCTCGGCGTGAAGATGCGCGTGCGTCGCCACGCTGACAATGTCCAGGGCTTCCGCCGCCAGCATCTCGCGATAGTCGGCATAGAGGCGCCGGACGCCCCAGCGGGCCGAAAAATCCGCCAGTTTCTCCTCGTGGATGTCCGCCGCGGCCGCAACCTCGGTGCATGCTACCTGACCGTAGGCCCCCGCCAGAACGCCGGGCTGGGGGACCCGGCCAGGCTGGCGGCGCTTCTCGCCGTCCATCGTGCTGGCCATGCGCCCGCAGCCGATGATTCCCACACGGTACGTCGTATCGCTCACGGCTTCTCCGGATCGGGATCCAGGATGACCCGGCATTCCAGGTCCGTCGCCATTGCGGCTGCCGGCGTGTGGCGATGGTCCATCGGCGGGGTCGTCAGGTAGTGTACGTAGAAGACGCCGGGTTCCCCGGCGGATGGAAACACCGTCCGGAAGCGTCCGCTGGCTTCGACTTCGTAGCGCACGGATCCCCTCCCGGACCATGCGCCGACGGCGGCGACGTCCACGGTTGCCGTATTGTCCGTAACCACGGCCCAACTCGTGCCCTCGCCGTCGGCCCGTTGGCGTGCGCCGAACGCGGAGACGAGCGGCGCGTCCGGCAGGTTGAAGGTGTTTTCGACGACAACTGTCGCAATCTGCGACACATCGCCCGACACGACCTCGTGTTCCGCGCGGAACCAGGAAACCCCCGAATAAAAGGTCAGATACGCGACAAACCCGTACCCGCCGCCGTAGGTCCCGTCCACCCGCAGGCGGGCCGACCGGGGACCCCGCGTCTCGACGTCGATCAGGACCTCCCCGGATGGAAACAGGATCCTGCCGTCCTTGCGGAGAAGCGCCGGCCCGGGCGCTCCCGGACCGTGAAATGCCCTGCCGTCGAAAATCACGTTCTCCACAAAGTTGAAACGCCACTTCCGCACCTGGTAGATCACCGGCCCCTGCTGCACTTCGATCCGGTCTTTCCGATCGCGAACTCTGATCGGGTTCGGCTGCCGCGGAGGCGGCGGCGTCCCCTCTCCGTACTCGAACGCAAGGACTTCCTCTCCTCCGGCGGGGAGGCGCGCAGAAAACGAGACCTCCGCGGTCTTCACGCTGTCGTCGTCCCACGTCTCCCGGGGGTCCACCTGCACGGGCCGGGGTTCACCTTCCGTATCCAGCATCCTCGCCGATGCGTCTGCGATGAATTCACCGGGCCTGAAGTCCAGCTTTGTCGAGCACGGGAAATTTCTCCTGTTGAATCCGTCCCTCTCGGAAACGCGGATCATCTTGCGCATTCCGGCACCTCCGGACATCGCCGCTATCCTCCGTGTCCCGTCCCGGAAACGAGTCTCCGGAACAGAACCCTATTGTAAACCGAGTTCCACCCATTTTGAAGCCATCCGGCGGATGCGCGGCCTTTCGCTGTTCAGGAATTCGTCGGTGAACGCCCGACCCGGCTGGCTGTACTGGAACCGCGCCATCAGGTCGATCAGGACGCGGTGGTTCCTTTCCATGATCTCCACGTGCTCGGGCTCCGTGGCTTCCGGTACGAAATTCAATGCCAGGTGGCGTCGTCCCACCGCGCCGCCGTACGCCGCATGCCAGATGTTCATGTTGAGGAACAAAACGTCGCCAGGATTTGACTCCAGAAAGTGGCACGGTACGTCCGCGCCGGGTACGCCCAGTTTTTCGATGGGCCTCAGCGCCTCGTGAAGCGGGAGACGGTGCGACCCGGGGATCACCCTCAGACAGCCGCTGCTTCGCGTGAGGGTATCCAGATAGAGCGAGACCTTCATCGGGGGAAAGTTCAGCCGGCTGCCGTCGGGGTGCCATTCCGTTTCGCCCACGTACAGATTGCCCTCGGAGCAGAGCCAGTGAAACCCCGGCCCCAGCAGGCGTTCCACCGTCGAATGGATGCGGTCGTCCCCGGCGAGTTCCGTCAGCAGCGGATGGCGCTCCGCGATTCCATACAGGGCCTGGCGTTTTTCACCCGGAAAACGTTGACCTTCCCGGTCCTTCTCCAGCATGTCGTCGAAAGTACGGACGATCGGGGCCATCTCCTCCGGGCTGAACGCCTCCCGGAGCGGAAGAAAGCCGAACGTCCTGAAGAATTCGACCTGTTGATCGGTGATCATACCCGCCCCTTTCGCTGTGTCCAACGCCTGTTCAATGGTCCTGATGATATGCGCCGATACCGGCGGAGTTTCGACCTTGTCTCGTCTCGATGTTCCAGTTTATCAGACCCACGTCTCGCGGACCGTACAGCCCTGGCCCAAACGCATCGTCCCGCTGGCGATAGCCCGTCCCGTAGGCGGTGAGAATCGAACCGTCGGGAAGCACAACCGAAGACGTCGTATGGGGGCTGGCGTGCCAGCCGCCGGAGCGCAGTTTGCCCTCGGGCGATGGCGAGCCCTTCCTGTTTCCTGTCCATTTGGCGAGGACATACCGGCGGTCCAGGTCCCACGTACGGCCGTTGTCATCGCTCACGACCGCCTCGATGCCGAACCGGGGGAACCCTTCCGCAGTGTCGGGATAGCCCAGGCGAACCACGTACGTAGCCACAACGTAGCCACACGGCAAAAGCGCCGTGCTGGCGTGATGCCGCCCCCAGTCGTAGAGTTGTTGGACTTCACTCCACGTGTAACCGTTATCTCGTGAGATGGAAATCCCGAAACCTTCGTAGTGATCGAACTGCAGGCTTTTACAGGCCTCGGGTGGATCGGTCCTGCAGGTCGCGACGATATCGCCGTTCACGGCCCGAACCGGGCAAACCTCGTTGATGCCTTCAAATTCCGGTACGTGACGTGCGCCGGTCCATGTTCGTCCCCCGTCTGTGCTGAATCTGACGTAGGCCTGGGAGTCCATGGTCACGGAATCGCCCCAATAGCCCGTTTCCATCAGGCGCCTCACGCATCCCGTCTGGGGATCCCTGTCCACGAGAACCGGATCCCAGGCCATCCACGTTCTCCCGCCCGGCGCCGGCTCCACGGGCACGGTGTCGCCCCAGGTCTCCCCGTAATCGGCGCTGAACCACCTCACCGGCGGATGGCAGGAGTACATCATCAACCTGCCCTCGCCCAGATAAGTCAGCGCGTGGCCGAGCCCGCAGGCGGGATTGCCCTTCGCGTCGGTGTGGACGTACCGGGGCGCGCTCCACGTCGCGCCTGCGTCGCCGCTGAACAGGACCATGGCGTAGTGGACCCACGGGCTGCCGGGATAGTCGCAACTCACCAGCATCAGCACCCGGTCCATTTCCGGCATATAGACGATATGGGGCACCGCCACCACCCGGTTCCAACTCTCGGTCACGATCTGCGAACGGGCGGGGAGTTCAGCCGGTTCTCCGTCCGGATTCGGGCGGGTCACCGCGTGATTTTTCCATCGGTTCTGCACTGTGGCTGGCACGTAAATATCCTTGATTGACGTAGCGCCTCCCCCACCCCCTTTACGTCCCCCATTCCCCTGCCCTGTGAGGTTTCAGTTCAGACCGCAGGCAACGAGGAAGAGCAGACGGGGCAAGGATTTCTTCTACCGTCTTCCGTCTCGCGTCTTCCCGCCTTTTGGCGTTGAGAATTGAAACCGCACGTACGCTAGACGTCGATCCAGCTCTCCGTATTGGACGACGCGACCACGGCATCCAGGATCCGGAGCACACGAAGACCGTCCGACATCGGAATGGGAGCACGTGCTCCCGAGTTTGTCGCCTCGACGAACGCGGCCAGTTCCCGGTAGCACATCTCTTCGAGATTGTCGCCGGGAATGCGCAGGACCGTTGGGTGGGCGTACTCAGGGATCACCCGGCTCTCAACCGTCACAACGTCGCCTTTCCAGTCCCCCCGAACCCGCCCGCGGGTACCATACACGTCTACGAAATCGTACCCGACGCCGGATGCCTGGGAGACGGAAAACGTCGCGACGGCGCCGCCTTTCAGGCGCACGGTATAGGCCGACGTCTCGTCCGTCCCTCCCGCATTCCATCTCACGGTTCCGGACACCGACTCGGCGTCATCGCCCGTCATCCACAGTACCTGGTCGGTGAGGTGGGAGCCCAGAAAGAGAAGTTGACCGCCGCCTTCCGCGTACGGCCCCCCGAGCCACCCTCCCAATGGGCCGCCGCCCTTGCCGGCCGCCACGAAGCTGACGTCTCCCACAACGCCGCGATCCAGCAGGGACTTGATGAACATCCGGCTGAGAGAGTAGCGCATGCAATAGCCCACCATGGCCACCACGCCCCGGCTTTCCGCGGCATCCACCACCTCGGCCCCCTCCGCGGCATTGAGTCCCATGGGTTTCTCGATAAAGACGTGCTTCCCGGCGCCGATGGCGGACAGCGCGACGTCCTTGAGGAACCGGTGGGGGACCGCCACGACCACCGCGTCCACGTCCGCGCTCTCCGTGACTTCCGCCACAGAATCGTGTACCGTTTCGATCCCGAAGGCGTCAGCCACCTGTCGGGCCCTGGTCTCGTCCACGTCCGCACACGAAACAAGCCGGGCGGAATCGATCCGGGAGAGAGCCGGTGCGAGATTCATGCGGGTCTGGCCGCCGCAACCGACCAGCCCGACACGCAGTGGATTCGACATAAGGATCTCCTGAAGAAGGCGTATTCCAGGGCTTTATGTATACAGCAGGTCGAAAACGTCGCGAAGATCGCCGCAATCACAGCCCCAGCATCGAGAGGGTTCCGTCCGAACATCCGAGCAGAAGGCGGCCGTCCTCGTGCGGCGACAGGGCGTGGATCTTTGACTCTGTGCGGTGGAGAGCGAGGGTGCGCCCGTCTCCGTCCAGGATCCGGACGCTCCCGTCTTCACACCCGGCGACGATCTCCGGCGCGCCGTCCTGATTCACGTCGATGCCAAACAGCCGACGCACAGGGGCCTCCAGGTTGCGCCGCCATCGCTCGATGCCGTTTTCGTCGAACAGGTAGAGGTAGTAACAGTCCGCCCCTGCCGCCACCTGGGGCTTCCCGTTGCCGTCCAGGTCCACCGCGGCAACCGCATGCACCTCTTCGCCCACCTCCCGCGTCCACAGGGACGCCAGCTTCTGGCCGTCGAGCCTCAGCGCGTGCACCTTCGATCGGGTCGTTCCGCACGCGATCAGATTGTCGCCGTTCCCGTACAGATACACGTCGCACCCGGGCAGCATCGACGGCCACCCGTCCAGCCCGTTTTCCGCGATTGCATTTCCATCCGCATCCAACACGTAGCAGGTCCCGCCGCATGAAATCCTGCCGGGCCCGCCGATCACTTCAGGAAGTCCGTCTCCGTCCACGTCCGCCGTGCAGAACGGGTCGAAGATCCCGTAGATGAAGAAATTCCAGCGCTTGTTGCCGTCCGCGTCGAAACAGTGAAGTTGCCGGTCGGTGACCGCCGCCAGGATATCCGGCCGCCCGGTGCCGCGAAGGTCAGCCGCCTTGACAAGCTCGACGGAGGAATTCCGGGTATACCACGCCCATCCGCCCCGGAAGATTTCGAACTCGTGGGACCATTGCACGGCGCCTTCGCCATCCAGGTAGTAGAGACACCGGTCATTGGCGCCGGCCGCCACCGGAGTGCCCGCGTCCCCGTCCCGCCCCGCCGCGCACACCGACAACACCGCGTCCCCGGCCCGGAACGTCCAATCGGTTTCTCCTTCCCGTGACAGCGCAACCACGCGCCCGTCCTGCGTCCCCGCAACCACGCCCTCTCCCCTGCCCGCCGCGCATCGAACCGCGGACCCGAAGTCATGTGACCATACGGGACGAAGGGACGGCGCCGAACCCTTGCGGATGGCCGATCCGCCATCGGGACGCCATTCGGGAAGTCTCCACAGCGCAGTCGGCACACCTTCGCCGGATTCCATGTCCAACTCGACGGACACCGCCGCGTCGCTCTCGAAAAGCGTTGCGTCTCCGCGCAACAACGTGCCTCCGAGCAGGGCGAACCACCCCTCTCCGATCGCGTACACGTCTGCACTTCCCGAAATCGGGCCAACCGCAAACGAACCATCCGCGCCGCCGGTCCCGATGAGCATTCGCCCCTCCGATCCTTCGATCAGGACCGCGGTCTCTCCGACGCGCCGCATCCGTACGTCCAGCGGTTTCGCATCGTTTGACGCGTAGAACAGATTGATGAACGTGTGCCGGTCGCCCGCGGACATCCCCCGGCTGACGGTTTGGCGCAGGATATTGACGAAATCATCCGAATACGGATAGTCCTTCCACCAGTGCCCGAAGGCCTCCCAGTCCCGCTCCATCGTCACCCGGTCTCCTCCGGCGCCTTCCAGGACAAACCGGTCCTCCCGCCCGCTGTCCGGGTCCCTCTGCACGGTCTCCAGCCGATCCCCATGCAGCGTCGGCGTCCCCAGCGACCGCCAGTTGCATTCCAGCGCGAACGTCCCGGCCTCCGTGGCCTCAACCTCATCGATGACCACGAAGAAACGCCCCTTGAGCCAGACCACGTTTCTTGTCCATCGCGCTCCCCATTTCCCATCCATCGAGGTCCGGCTCATGCCCGTCCGGTCCAGGTCCGCCACGCGATCCAGACTGCACAGGGCGGGCACCTCCCACGGCTCCCCGTTCCGTACCGCCGTCACCCCGTTGTGATGTTTCAGGGTAGGGCCCTCCGTGTAGGAGGCATCCACCAGAAACACCCGGTCATTCGCCGAAAATTCCACGATCGTGTTTCCGTCGTCGTGCCCGTGGTTGCCGTACGAGATCCCGTGGATCATCAGGTACTGGTCGTCCCGGTTGAACCCCTCGCGAAAACACACCGTGTCGAAGGCCTCGTCACGAGGCAGGTTCAGGGGCTTCACCTCCGACGGCCGCGCCTTCGGGTCCGTGGCGAAGTCGTAGAAGCCGTTCGCAACCTCCAGCACCCGCACGCCCGCCATTTCCGATGGGGTTTCGGGCGCCAGGCCGTCGCCGAAATATTTCTCGAATCCATGGATGAGCGACACCCGGTCCGAATGTGAGCGAATGAGAAATTCAGCGCGTCCGTCCCGCAGCACGTGTCCCGCCTTCGCCAGGAAACTCGCAGGCGGCGGCACCTGGCATCCCCCGGAATCGCCGAAGGGCGGCATGGCTCCCCGGTTGTTGCAGTACATCACCGCCTGGTCCAGCGACCGCCGGCAGTTGCCGTTTTCAATGTACGTCTCGTCCCCGCTGGCCATCGTATAGGTCAGGAGATGGTCCAGCGTCGTCCACTGGTAGGCATTCGCGTCCTCGGTGGGCTTGAACGATGCCGCCTGCCCCTTGAACAGGTCCGCGGATGCCTCCTGCCACTCCCTTGCCTCCGGCATCCCGTAATGCGTGGCGAAGTACCGGCCCGCGAACCATGACGACAGGCCCACCAGCGTCTGGTGGTTCTGCCGCAACATCCGGTGGCCCACGCCCTCACGAAAAAATCTGTTATACGCGCCTTCGTGCGAATCCATCAGCCACAGCAGATAGCGCGTGATCCGCAGGCGGTCCTCATCCGAAAAAACCGGACTTTCCTCGATCAACTCCCAGATCACCGCCAGCCACCAGACGTTAAAATGCGCCATCACGCCGTGCTCACCCATCTTCAGGTGCGCATCCACCGCTTCGCGCAACGCCTTCGCATGGACCTCGTATCCCGTCCGGTGATACGCAAACCCCTGCCTTCCCGCCTCGGTGACCATCCCGTGCCCCGCACCGGCCTTCGAGGCGTGCGGCTGGCTGACCTGCCGGAGGTAGTCCTCGCGCCGCTCGTCCAGCCAGCCGTCCTTCGGATGTTCGAGTGAATCGAAGGCAGGGCCCAACTCAACGTCCATCAGCCATCCAAAGCGCACACTCGTACCCGTTCCGACTCTTGCAAGAAACCCCGACGCGGCGCGATCCAGTCCGGCTTCGTCGCCGGCGCCAAGCAGGACGACGTTCTTACCGTTTCCCAGCAGGTTGTGAAGCGTCCGCAGCGCGTACCCTCCCGCACCGGGATAGCAAAGGTCCTCAATGGCCCACCACTGGTAATACAGCCAGCGGATAAAGGGATTGTCGGCCATATTCCCCAGGGCAACAACGTGCGAATCGAGCAGCCCCCTTGCAGCCGACACCCCGCCGGCACGGACGACCGGCAGACGGGCGCCCGTGGTTTCTTCGATCCGTTCGACGATCCGGTCTGCCGGACGCCGTTGCGCCGGGCTGTCCCCGATGACAATCTTCCCGCCGGGTTGGCCGCCGGCCGCGAGTACCGTCTCCAGGTGCATGTCCTTCAATTTGTCGACTTTCAGTCCGACCGACCCCTGATCCGATCTCATTTTTCCTCCCGGTGCTTCCGGCTTACCGCCCGTCGTCCGCGCGCCACCCGCTGACCTGCCCCTCATCCGTGGCCACGACAACCGCTCCGTTTATCGCCTCTATGCAGGTCGGCCTCCCGTCCAACCTGCCCGATCGGACGACCTCTCCCTCGCCGTCCAGGACGACCAGGGTCCCGTCTTCGCATCCCGCCACCACACTCACGCCGCTCCCGGTTCTCGATGCCGCCATCACTGCCGGTGGTGACGGCAGCCGCCTCGACCAGACCTTCTCACACCGGTGATCGAGGGCGAGAATCAGCCCGCCCGACAGCGCAGCGAGGAGCGCCTTCCTTCCGTCGCCATCCAGGTCGATAACGTCGAAGTCCCGCACGTTGTCCGCGGGAATACGCTGCCCCGGGCCCAGATGTACGTTGTGCAGGGCGCGCCCGTCCTCCGTCCAGACCGTCACCCGGTTCCAGGTCCCGTTGATCTCGCTGACCACTTCCCTCCTGCCGTCCCCGTCAAGGTCCTCGTGAAAAATGTGCTTCCGGCTCATGCAAGCCCACCCGCCGATATCCGTATGCCCGTCCGGCACGTCGCGGAAAGCGCGCTGCTTCGGATCCAGTTCCCGGTTATTCACCACGGCCATCGCGTGGGAATCCGTGGGCTGCCTTGCGATCAGCAGATCGATGCCGCCTTCGGGCCCGTCGATCAGGGCGAACCGGGAACCCGGGCCCCAGAATACCGGGAGCCGTTTCACCAGGTTCCCGTCCTCATCCAGAATCTCGAGCGTACAGGCGCTGCCCACGAATGCCTGGCTTCTGCCATCCAGAAAAACGCCTGAATGGAGTCCGTGAACGCCCGCGTGTCCCGGCGCCGTCTTGAACCAGTAGGGTTTCGCGGCCCTGAACACGGCGGGGTCTTCCTCGGAAACGAAGACCCACTTCCGGACGCCGGATTGCGGATCGAACGCGACGACCTTTTCGTCCTCACATCCGGCCAGAAGCAGGCCGTGTTCCCCCCACCAGTGGAGGAGACGGATGGGACCGTCCGTCGGCATGGATCGGAGTTTTTCACCGTCCTGCGAAATCACGTGGACATTCCGGTTTTCGGCAGCGCAGATCAGCGTTCTCCCGCCGGAATCCACCGCGACCAGGTCCACCACGCCGCCACCCGCCCGGGACGCGAAAACCGGCGACAGGGACGGCACATCCGGCAAAACGGGCGATGGCGCGGCCGCGGATTGCCGTCTGGCATCCCGGCCCTGCTCCAGAAGGCCCGCAAGCCGCGCCGTCACCCTTTCAAGCGCGGCCGCGTCAGGCGCCGCGCCGGAAACTGAATGTCTCCCCGCGGGGATTCGGAGGGTCGCCGCACCCGGTCCATCCGTCCCGTACTCCGCGACGTTTCCGCCAACGCGCACGCCGTCCGGATCGGAAACGGTGAGCCGGACCTCGGTCTCTTCATCCGCGACCACCTCCATGGCGCCACTGCAAAAGTCCCAGTCGACCTGAACCGGCGCGCTGGCGCGGAACAGCAACGCGCCCAGCGCCGCCGCGGTCAGGTTGACGCCGTGCAGATGGGTACCGGCCAGCACCACAAGCTCGCCGTTCAGTCCCTCGTATTCCCCAGAGACGGCCACGGCCGGCTCCGGAAGCGCCAGTGCCGCGGCGTTTTCGTCCAGCCGCGCGCACGCCGTCCCGTCCCCTGCCAGTAACGAAAACCAGCATTTCCCGCTTCCCTTCTTCACGGCACCCCGCCACAGCATGCGGGCCTGGCTGTCCTCAACGTTCGTCTCTACCGGATCCGACATACAGATCCGGGCGATTTCCCGGATACGCGTGGCGCCGCCATCCGGCAATGCCGCCCACGCGCCTTTCCCCTGCCAGAGGAACTCCACCTCCAGCTCCTCGCTGTCCGCACGGAATGTCAGCCTGTCGACAAACAGGGTATACCGGCCGACGCGCTGCGCCAGCGTCCTGCGCCAGGCGCAGAACGCCGCCCTCGGTACCTCTGCCGCGACCACGGCCGTCCCACCGACCACGTCCCGATACTTCAGCGCGGAATCCATCGCCACCACCGGCTCCACCATCCCTTCGGAACGCGTCAACACCTGGTTCAGATAGCCTTCCAGCAACGTTTCTCCATCCAGCCGCAACTCCAGGACGACAAAGGTGTGATACGCGTTTCGGGACGCGCCGTTCATCCCCTTCGCCAGGATGAAATCGCCGGTCGAATCCGCCGCGCTCCGAAAACTGCCGAATAGAAAGGAGTCTTCAAGCGGCAATCCGCTGTGACGCTCCTGCCACAGCGGCTCGGGGATGGGATGGATGGACCACTGGTTCACAAGATCCGTGGGCAGGCCGGGCTCGATATCGTCTTCCGGCCAGAAGGACTGCCCCAGCCGGAAGATGTTCAGGTCCATCCCGGTCCGGCGCAGGTACTCGCGGTAACGGCCGTCACCGGTCAGATAGGCGGCCTTGTTGAGAAATCCGATGGACGCGGAACTCAGGGCCCAGTCGGGTTCGCGCCCCGAGGCGAGGATCTCCTGCCCGCGAAGCAGATTGGCCATCACGCCGTTTTCAATGGGCTTCCGGTCGCCCGTAAGCAGCATATAGCTCAGAACAGGAGCCATTCCCGTATTGTACCAGAATAGATTGTCGTGTTCCCCGTCCACCAGGGCGTGGTGATGCAGCGATGCGAAATGCCACCTGGCGGCATCCATGGATTGCTCCCAGAGGGGGCTCGGGTAACAGGCCTGGAAGTAACGGCCCAGGCAGTACAGTGAAATCGCGGACCACTGCCCGTGCCGCGACCCCACGCTGTGCGGCGGTTCTCCGAATCCACTCGCGCCGCGACGCACGTTTTCAACGACCCGCCGCCTGGCGCCCTGGTCCTGCGCGTGGCCGAATTGTGCGGCGAACGCGTTGGTCACACGCAGGCGTTCATCGTCCGTAAATACGGGACTTTCTTCTATCAGATCCCAGTACAGGATCATCATATGCGCGTTGTAATGGTAGGGTCCGCTCAGCGGCTCGTCCTTGTTCTCGATCCGCTCTCCGTCGATTTCCGTAATTTCCGCCATCGCCCGGTCGTCCGGGAAGGCCAGCCGGATGGCTTCGCGCGCGTGAAAGGCGTCTCCGGTCATGTAGTACATCGCCATTCGCTTGCTGATGCTGTTCCACCCGAAATACCCCACCGAACCGTACCCGGCGGACGCCTCCCAGGTCTCGAATTCCCGGATGTCCTCGGGAACCCGGACCCCCCGACCCAGTTCGATCTCCATCAGCCAGCCCAGGGTAAGCCCGCCCTCCCCGGCCTCCGCGTCCAACACCTTCCCCGCCAGTACGTCGGCCGCCGCTTCCACGCCCTCCGCATCGCTGCCGCCCACAAAGATCACGTTGCAACCGTTGCCGAACGGATTGTGAAGCGACCGGACCTCGTGCCCGCCCGGTCCGGGATAGCGCAGGTCGAGCAGCGTGTAGTACAGGTTGTAGAGCGATTCTATGGTCCGGTTGCCGGACCGGTTGCCAAGGACGATGAGATGCCCGGAGATGGGCACGCCTCCGGCTGCGGATGTGTCATTGACAACGGGTAAGAGTACCCCGGTCTGTGCCTGAATCGCCGCCTGAACGCGACTCGCGGCCCCGGCGTAAAGTCCACTCTCCGGGACAACGATCGTCGCATTTGCCTTACCGCTCAGGACCAGTTGCGTATCGAGATTCAGGTCCTTCAGTTTCGTGTACACCGGTGGTATTCGCATCGCATCATTCCCTCCGTGACATACGGGGCTTCTGAATCAGTATGCGTGTACGGCATGCCCCTGACCCTCGAAAAAGATTACGTCCAGCACGTAACCCAGGGGAACGGCCAAAGCGTATCCGACAATGGTCCCGATAAAGAACGGCACGGTCCGCCGGTAGAGCAGCATGCCGCCTGTTTTAATCACGATAAACTTGCAGACCCATGCGGCAAAGATGCTGAAGGCCGCGTGCCTCGTCATGCCGGTGTAGCCCACCGCCAGCCCGGCCGGGTGCACCGGCCACCAGTTGAACCGGTATCGCAGGAACGCCAGCAGGGCCATCCCCGCGGCGCCGGCCGCAAAGAGAATGAACGGCGCCGCCTGAACGGGGTCCGGGCTGCGCATGTGGCTCACGTATCCGTTCACGCTCGGCACCGTTCTCCGGAACAGCGCGATACTGCCGAAATTGTACGCCCCGCCGGAATACCCCCAGTAAAGGGTGAGGGCCACGGACGTCGCGATGCTCGTCAACAGGCCCAGCCCCACAACCCAACCCAGCCGCTTGCGGTGACGCTCCACCCGTTCCGCCAGCTTTGCAATCTGCACGAAGGCCGGCATGAACAGGCCCATGTGGTCGTTGGCGAAGACATTGGTAAACGCCATGGCCGTGAGTCCCGATCCCGGAATGGACGCCGCGCCCGCGGTGCCCAGAACGAACCCCTGGGCGCTCTGCGGCAGGTTGACGTAGAGCAGGCCGGTCTGCGCCACGATCCGCGCGAGACCCAGGTAACTGATGAACAACAGCAGGGTCAGCGCCGTGGCCAGAAGCAGTCCCATACCGGCCATCCGCAACCAGCAGATGACAAAAGCCAACCCCAGAACCAGGCCCCACACCGCCCATCGGTACCGCATGATCTCCCCGGCGTCCTCTGCGCCGTCCGTTCGTCCCAGCGCCCGGCGAACCACGCGCCGGAGGTGCCCCCGGGCCGTCCAGAGCGCCAGCCCCACGTAACACATCATCGCTCCGCCGCCCTGCCATGACACGTCTCCGCCGGAAAATCCCGCGACGCCCAGCCCAACCCTGGCGAACGCCGCGATCTCCAGAATGTAGAATAGATGAAACAGCCAGATACTCAGCAGCAGGTCCAGGCCCGTCATGTACGCGAACCCGATCGTGTAGAAGTTCAGGCTCACGTGGACCATGGAGTACTGCGTAAAATACACCCACAACTGCTGGTGAAACAGACGGATCATCGGGAATCCGTGCACGAAGGCCGGCACCATGTTCCAGACCTTGATCGCCAGCGCGGCCGACAATCCTGCAATGAACAGCCGGTTCCGCAAAAGCCCCGCCCATTCACCTCTGCCTACGGCTCCCTCCGCCATGTCCGAGGCCACCGAGGGGATGGGATAGGCCAGCCGTTCGTGCCCCGACCACTGCCGGTGCAGCACTGCAACCGTACAGAACGAAACCAGCGCCATGCCGCCCAGCAGCGCCGTCCACCAGAAGAGGGGAACTGCCCATTCACCCCAGGGAATCCCTTCACCGGGGGGAAGACCCTCGAAGAGCCATCTCATGGCTCCCTGCGCGTTGGACGGCACCATCCATCCCGGCACGTGGGGCAGGAGGTACTCTCCCCACTGATTCTCCGGCGTGGCGAGATAATGCGGGATGGCCAGCATGCCGATCCAGGTCGTGGACAGCCCGAACGTTGGCACCATACCCCCCGCCAGGCCCGCACACAGCGCCACCAGGAGTTCAGGGCCGGACATCGCCCATCTGGGTACGAACCGCCGGAGGACCGGAGTCGCCAGGACGAGGATCAGGAACGGCACGAACACGCCCATGGGGAAGTGAGTCCGGTTCAGCCATGATCCCCGGATGATATAGAGCGAGTGCAGGCTCCAGAAATTGTGCAGGGCGGCAATGCCCAGGCCTACGCTCAGGGCGCGCGCCGAAACCCCGGTGATCGCCAACTTCGGTCCGGCTGCATCGACTTCGCGTTGCCCGGCGGGACTCGCCATACCGCATATTCCTCAGTTTGCCCGTTCAGGACGCGACCTCCCGGACCGGCGACGATTCCAGTTCCGCCTCGCCCTGCCGCGCATAGTCCGTCTTCGTTTCCGGAGGCATCGTCTTCCATACCAGGAAGAGCTTGCGGAGGTCGTTCAGAAAGCCCCTGTTCACGCGCTGCCACGAGTTCACGTCTCCGCTCAGGCGATGGATACGGACCTCTATCCGGTAAATTTCGTGTTCTCCCGTGGGAATGGCAACCATCTGAACGTCCTGGCTGATGCCCAGATCGTATGGCGCCAGCCACATCCGCAGCGCGATATGGTATCCCGTTCCGGCCGGAAGCGGATCGGACCCGAAACGCACGTCCTGCGAAACGAAGCGGCCCAGGGAACCCTCGCCAAACGACTCGAAACACCGAAAGAGATAGGTGTACATCCCGAGGGCTTCCGATCCCGCCAGGGTGAACGGAAAGTCGAACGTCCAGGCGTCCCCTTCCGGATCCGGAAACTGCCACCGCCGCGTCACGTCCGGTACGGACATCTGCTCGGCCTTCCTGGCCGGATAGAGGGTGGACAGGAATACCGCCAGCATGACCATAAGCGTGGAAGAAACCGCCGACAGGGAAGAGTAGTTCAACGAAAGCCCGCCCAGCGCCCCCCGCTCGTACAGGACCATCGCCACCGCCTGGCCGATCAGGTAGCCGAACGCCGCTCCGAGTGTGGCGAACACGGCCGCTTCGGCCAGGAAGAGCGCGGAAATGTGGCTGGGCGCCAGCCCCACCGCCGAATAGACACCGATTTCACGGAATCTTTCGTACACGGCGCCCATCATCGTATTCAAGACGATGAGCGAGGCGATCACCAGAGGGATGAAGAGATTCGCGATGCCGGAAAGCGAGGTGGTGCCGATGGAACTGTAAACCGTCACCTCGTCGTCGATCCCAACGAACATCGTCAGCGCAACCCGCGACATGAAGTCTTCGATCTGCCCGCGGACGTCGGGGCTGGGGTTGCCCTGGGCGTCCTTGAAATCGGTGATTGCAATCGACCTGAGGGTGCCCCCGATTTCAATGACGAATTCGTACGGGAGCAGCGCGGTATTGCTCGTGTCCAGGTGAATGAACGCCTCGATCGGCTCCGCTCCCATCAGCCTCGGGTCCTGGCTCAGGTTGCGCCAGTCGCTCGTTCCCGCGGTCTCCATCGTTGTGTCGATGGGCGTCAGGCGTTCGTCATCCATATCCGCAAGCCTGTCCACGGCCCCGGAGTCCAGAATCCCGACGACGGCCAACTCCACCCCCAACATTCGCACCCTCGCCCGGCCGGCGTCGACGTCCGCACCGGTGATCCCCACGAGTTCCGCAAGTTCGCCCGGTAATATGACAGCGTGCCGTTCGCCCTCCCGGAACCAGCGGCCGGCCGTCAGCAGCCTGTCCATCCCCAGCACGTGGGGCTCCACCGGCGTCACGCCCAGCAGCCCGTTCGCGAAACTCCGCCGGCCGCTTTCGGGTTCCTCAAAGTCGATATACGCCCGCTCGCCTCTTTTTTCGGAAATGTAAAACGCCCGGGGCGCTACCCGGGCGAAGCCGCCGAAGTGACTCTGGATATAGGTCAGCGCGGAGGGCTGCATGCCCCTCCAGTTCCGGTCTCTCACCAGCGCTCCCTCGTAGGGCGGCCGGTTGTCTCTCGGCAATTTGTAGAAACGCAAGTACGTCTGAACCGACGTAAACGATAGCACCGTGAAGGTCAGCAGGGTCAGCGTCACCGCCGTGAGCCCGCTGCGCAGCGGTCGCTTTCGCAGATTCGAAACCCCCAGCGTAAACGCCACAATGGTCGCCGAGATCCGTCCCACGTCCTCTTCGTACACACCGGTTGCGGACTGCTTCAGGCGCCTGACCTGATCGGCGAACCGGGACACGACGATCACCATCGCCACCCCGCCCAGACACAGGATGACAAAGGCGAGAAAGATGATGTACGGAGAACCGGACAGTTGAAACGCGGGATGTACCCACCGCAAGGCCAGGAACATGGCAATGAGAATCGCGGCGAATCCGATAATCCGCCGGTGGACGTCGGAAAACCCGAAAAACAGCCGCTCGCAGAAGAACGAGAACGGCAGCAGCAGGACGAAATAGAAGATGACGCCGCGGACCGTGTCGTTGGCTGTCTCTTTCACCTCGGGGTAGCCGCGCGCCTCGAGCCCCCAGCCCTCCCTGGCCGATGCAATGAAACGGTCGTACCGGCGGTTTTCCAGGTGACTGTTCGCCTCGAGCAGAGACGCGCGCGCACGGTCGTGAAGCCTTGAAAGCCTCTGGTTCTCGACGCCGTACCGGGCCAGCTGCTTCATCCGGACGTCATCCACGATCCACATATCCCGCGCCGCGCGGTATGAAGGCAGGGTAATTGCATTTCCGTCCGGGACGTACCCGGCTCCCATGGATCGTTTCACCGTCTCCGCGTTCACCTGTCGCGCAGCCACGGGATCGTTCAACAGGTCTTCCGGCGCGTTGATGAGCAGGTACTTGATTCCGAAGAGCCCGCTGCTCATCAGGATCTTGATCCGCTCGCCGGGTGGAGCGAATGCCACGGACGCCTGGGTGACCTTTCCTTCCTTCCGGCCCTGGTTGGCCACGTACCGGAATCCGTATTCTATCGGTTCGCTGTTGTCCCTTCCCAGCACCTTCATATGGTCCAGCACGGACAGATAGCTGGAATCCACAATCTCGAACAGGCTCAGCGACCGGCACCTGAACAGCACGCCCATCATCTCGTTGTCCCACCATCCGTATCCCTGGACCAGGGGATACTTCCCGTTTCTTCCATCCGACCCGGCGCCGTCTATTCCCATATCCGGCGCCGAGACAATCCGTCCCTCAGCGTCGAGTTCATATGCCAGAATCTGATTTGAAAAGCGGTTTCTCACGATATCGAATTCAAACCGGCCGGTCTGCGCGACCGCTTTCCCGGAACCGTACAACCCCCCTCCGGAGGCCGGCCCCTCGTAAATCGGGCCTCTGGTGGTCTGCGTGACCATGAGCGTCCGCACGCCGGCCAGACTGCCGGGGCCCGGCTGCTTGTACGTCACCAGCGCTCCCGGAACCGGCACCCTGGGAATCGCGAAGTCAACGTCCCGGTCGAACCAGAGAATCCGCCCGGACAGGCGGTGCCCGCGGTCCATCAGCCGGAGCTGGGTCTCGCGGAAGAAGCCCGGGTCGTTACCCGCCCTGATCATCATTGCGGCAACCGACCGCACCTGGTCCGTCAACCGGGGAAAGGCCATCGCCTCCGGAACATCGAGCGGCGTGTCGGTGCGGACGCGACCGTCATACAGGGTCACGAGCGTCATCGCCTCCTGACCGACAAAAACGGCGGCCTCGCTTTCCAGCGCCAGCGGGACCGGCATATACGACGTCCAGGGCCGCTTGGCAGGGGCGACCACGTCCACGTAGCGCTCTTCATCCGGAAAGAGTGCTCCGGTGTACTCGCGGAACCGGTGCGAATAGGGCGTCAGCAGGTTTTTCAGGTATTCGTCCGTCCCCTTGCGGGCGTTGTAGAAGGTCCCCATCGC
Source organism: Candidatus Latescibacterota bacterium (assembly GCA_965116875.1). Classification (GTDB taxonomy): domain Bacteria; phylum Latescibacterota; class UBA2968; order UBA2968; genus JAAXHE01. The sequence goes on along the minus strand of OZ220733.1, from coordinate 2,803,240 downwards.
GAATCCGCCCACCTGTCTGCTGCGGCTGGACAGGTCCAGCCCGATGAACAGGCTGAAATCGATCCGTTCGCCCTCGGGGATCCGGTCCCGGAAATAATCGCTTCGGCGGGAATGTCTGAAGAGAAAATCGTTGATTCCCGTCAGCCCCTCGAAGTGCGCCGACGTCGCCAGAAAGAGGAAGGAGTACCTGGAACCGTGTCGCTTCAGCGAACGGATCACCTCGAGCAGGGCGGCGGCTCCCGATGCGCTTTCGGCGCCGGGGGCGAGCGCGGGCACCACGGACATGGCGTCGTAATAGGCGCTTACCACAATCAGCCTGTCCTTCCACCTGGCGCCCGTTCCTCCCGGAATGCGCGCGTCCGATCCGGGCAGATATCCGAGGACATTGGCCGCCTTCACCGTCTGCCAGTCCATCCGGGCCGTGAGACGCACCCTGACGTCTCCGCGCTCAACCTTATTCAGAAGGCGTTGCGCATCCTCCCGGTTCACCCAGAACCGGGGCACGTTCACGGGCACCTCCAGAAACTTGTCCTCCGCCTCACCTCGGGTCACGTTCCCGTCGTCGAAAAAGAGAATGGCCTTCGCGCCGAGGGTCATCGCGTTCAGGTAGTTCTGTCCGCAGCCGAAGTCCATCAACACGACGCTTCCGTCCACGACCGACCCGTTGAAGTCCGAAAACTCCCCGCGCCGTCCGTAGATCAGGTGCCCCTCGACGCCTCCGGCCGGGAGCGTCGGCGTCCGGACGTCGTTCGGCCAGAGGCCGTAAATGGAAATCTCCTCCCCGGTGGCGGTCACCTTCAGTACGCCGCCCCGGTCCACCGGCACGGTCACATCGAACGTCTCCGTGCTCACCGGCTCGAGACCCAGCGCCTCGAACTGCGATCTGATGTAGGCCCGCGCCTGCCGTTCGCCGCCGTATCCCACCACGCGCGACGGCATCCGGGTCAGGGCCGCCACGTGGGCGCGGACGTCGTCTTCAGAGATTCCATCCACAACCCGCCGTACCGCCCGGTCCGCGGCCGACAGGTCCCCCCGGACCTCTGCGGGCGGCGGTGACTGCCGGATATCGAGCGTATCCCTGATCACGTCGGACACATCCTCGGGGTCGAACACCACCACGAGTGCGAGGACGCCGAGCGTCAACAGAGAAAGCAGTACCCTTTTGATTCCGCTGATCATCGTTCACCCTTAGAAGCTGTGTTAAAATTCCCAGCGGTCTTTGCGCGGCTGCAAAAGCGCCGGTCGGCGTTGGTCAAATCCACCCGTATAGACAAATATGGGCGGCTTTTCCCGCCTTGACCGCCGCTTTTTCGCTCGCGCTCGGGAACGCACCGGTAATTTTAAGACAGCTTCTTACGTCAGTCTATTCGATCCACGGATGGATGCTGTGCCCGGCTCCGGGGAACATGAACATGTCCACGAGAAATGCCCCGGTTATCCCAAGGACGTGCCCCACAAGCAGGCCGAGGAAAAACGGCTGCGCCTGCCGAAACAGTGAGTTCCCGCCAACCCGCAGGATAACCGTCTTGCACGACCACGCCAGAAACAGGGTCAGCGCAAAATTCCGTACCAGATCCGTACCCATAATGGCGAACCCCACCGGGTGGATCGGCCACCACGGGAACCGGTAGCGGAGGAACGTAAGGACCACCATCACCGCGGCGCCGATACCAAAGAACATGATCCGGTTCCAGTCGACGTCGAACGGCTCCTTGATCTTGCTCACGGTATCCGGAAAATTATGGACGCCCCCGCAGATGAAGCCGTGTCCGAAATTCTCGGCGCCGCGGGTATAGCCCAGAAAAAGCGTCCCGATGATCACGACCATTGTCGTCGCCAGAAAGGACAGGCCCACTGCCCAGAACAGGCGCCTTCCGCGATCCCGGACCTGTTCGCCCACCTTGGCCACGTGAGACATCTGCGAGGTCGAATTCGCGTGGATCGGGTAGGAAAACAGGAGCGTGGTCAGGCTGGACGGCGACACGGCTTTGGCCCCCAGCAGATAGACCGAAAAACTCTGGGCGGTCATTGGGCCCTGCACGTACAGGAGGCCCGATTCGGCGATAATCCGCGCCACGCCGATGTAGAGAACAAACAGCATCGCCACCAGCGGGATGGCCATCTGCAGGTCCATGCCCGCCCGGTTCAGCCACACGACCGTGAACACGAAGCCCAACAGAATGCCGACAACCGCGGTGCGGTACGACAGCATCTCACCGGAATCGTCCACGGAGTGGTCGGACCGCCAGGCCTTCATCACAACGTCTTTCAGGTGGCGCCTGGCCATCCACAGACCGAACAGCACGAAGACGCAGAACGCGCCCAGGCCCTGCCAGCTTGATGCCGCGTCATAGGAACCGTACCGGTCGCCGCGCCCTCCGATACTGTAGCCCAGCCGGTTGAAAATCCCGAATTCCAGCACGAACACGGCGAAGAAGAACCACACGCTGAACAGAACGTCCAGATTCGCGAAATAGGAAAACGCGAACGTGAACGGATCGATATAGCTGAACATCGGCGGCATATCCCGCCCGAAGAAGGCGTACACCCGCCCCCGAACCGGCATCTCGGGAAAGGCGGGGGAGATCCAGGGCAGCGCATTCCAGAAGATAAAGACGAACGCGAACCCCGCCCCGAACCAGAACAGCTTGCCCCGGGCGAATTTCGGCCACAGACCGCCCGTATCGGAGCCGGAGGCCATCTCCACGATCGGCTCCAGCACCGGGTATCTCAACCGCTCGTGTTCCACCCATTGTTTCCGGAGGATCACCGAAAGCGAAGCCGCGGCGAACGCCAGCACGCAGAACAGCAGCACCCACCAGAACATGGGCACGACCCACGCCCCCCATGGAATCGCGCCCTGACCGCCCGGCAGGCCGTTGAACAGGAGCGTAACGGCGCCGTCCACGTCGAGGGGCGCGACCCACGAAGGCAGGTGCGGGTGAAGAAGCGCGCCCCACTGGTTTTCCGGAGTGGCCAGGTAGTACGGTATGGTGATGAAGGCATACAATGCCGCGATGGGCGCGCCGCCCATCAGTCCCATCGCGAATATCGTCAGGATCTCCGCGAGGCTGAGCCCCGCGGACCGAACGACCCGCCTCAGGAAGGGATTCAGGACGAACAGGACGAGTAGGATCGCGATAAACAGTGCGGGCGAAAGAAATCCGGACGTCACGCCGGACGACCGGATCACCCGGCTGGAAAAGATGCCCCAGCCCTGTATGAACAGAGCGACGCCGAGCCCGATCGCCACCGCCCGCATGGTTACGCCGCGTCGTTCCAGGCCTGACGCCGTTTCAGGAATCGAATCCGGTTGCGTCTGTTGCATATCCCTCTCCAGGTTTTCAGGCGCCGAAACCGGGTTGAACTCTCACGTGTACCAACACCCGGACGGCCTGCCGTCCCGACTGCAACGGAAAAGGGGAAACGACACCGCGCATAATATGGAAATATCTCGAATTTTCAAGGGGAAAGGGCCTCCACATCCGAACTCCGAACCGTGTGATCAAGCCTCGCGGCGGCATTCCCCCATCCGTTTTTGACCGTTCTTCAGCCCCGCCGATCCAGGCATTCGCTGCCGGAATTCGGAATCGAAATCCGATCGCCGGGCTTGAAGTCCAGGATTTCGAACCGGCTCCCCGCCCGCAGTCCTGCCACAGTTTCCAGCCGGATCTTCTTGAATGCAAGCAGTTCGACGATTCGCGACGCGAAGGCGCCGTCCTCCGTACGCAACTGCTTTCCCCTGTATTCACCCTTGTCCCCACTGTTGTTGAACCCCCATGCAAACGCGAGCGGCACGTCGCAGACCAGAACGTCCGGGGGCTCGACCGAGACAATCTTGCCTCTCACCAGCCGGGGATCGCCGTGCTGCAGGAGGAGACGGGCGTTCCTCCCGTCCTCCGCGGCGGCAATCCGATATGCGGAGCCGTGAGAATAGGGCGTTTCCGCCTCGCCCGATTCCACCCGGCACAGGCGCCCGTCCAGCGGCAAACCGTCCGGGAGACTCCGGTCGATCGTGACGGATTCCCCATCGGCGTCCAGCTCCATGATTCGTGCGTCGAAGACCGCCCGGGAGAGCCGCGTTTCGGTGCTCCCATACCGCAGTCTCGTCCCTTCCACGAGGTGAAGCGCCGCCTCGCCGTTCCGTTCGCGAACAACGCCGAACCGTCCCTCAAGCGCGATCGGTACCCCGTCGCCGTCACGCAGTTCCATCCGGCCGGACCTTGAAAACAGATGCGTGTCCCGCCGGCCGTCCGCCAGTTCGACCCGCACGGCCGCGCTCCCTGCTTCCTCCTCTCGCGCAAGCACCTTTACGCCCGTCACGCTGCGCGACCCGGAATGAGCCTCGAATACACTGACGAAGAGGCTCTTCAGGTTCTCGCCTTCCCTCCGAACGATCAGACGGTGGATCTGCTGCGCGCCTCGCAGATCGGGACCCTTCGCTGCCACCAGCGTCGCTGAAGGATCGGCGGGAAACCAGACGCCGAACCGGGTATCCCGCGCATCTCCGAACCGCCAGCGAGCGTACGCGTCGCGATCCAGCGGGGCGGTCCTGACGTCGTGGATGAACGCGTACCCGTTCCCGGGGGGCGGCAGCCACCCGTAGGGCAACGGGCTTCCATCCGGGGCGGCCACGCCCTGAATGCGGTCGTTCGGGCCGATCCGCTCCCCCCAACTCCTGCCTGGCGCGTTCGCCTCCTCGGAGCCGTCCATCGTCCCCAGCGCCGCAAGTGTCCAGACCCCCGGGACGGCCCGGGGCGAGACGCCTTCCAGCGAATACGACCCGGAGTCCTCTTCGAAGAACCTGGGCCCGTTCATCGCGTAGTCGTGGATGCGCCCCCCGGCCACCAGGAACAGGTCCAGCGTATAGGACGTTGCCTCATCCACGTCGCAGAAGACCAGCGCCCGGCGGTACCCGGTTGCGCCCTGGTGAACGCGTGAAAGCGGCGCCGAATATTCCGCCACCTTCACGTCGCCCAGGTCCTCGAAGGCGACCAGGTCCGCACTCGGTACGAATTCGTAGCCCTGGGACGTGGGAATGTCCTCGTCCACCGTCACCATCGCGTGGGAGATCGCCCGCATGCCCCATCCTTTGTGCACCTGCGAACCGGCCAGTGCGTACCCCACGTCTTCGATGACCGTCCTGCCCCTGTCGTACAGGAAAACCGCCAACTGGTCGTCCTGTGAGAGCAGATTCGCGCCCCCCCGCACAACCAGCGCCCGCGACCGGTCGCCGGCGCCGCTGCGGAGTACCACCACGCCCTTGTGACCGGCGAACGAAGAGGCGGATTGCGGACCGGCCCGCCCTTCCCCGGCAGGCCCGGGTTCCGAATTGAACAGCGCCCAGGCGCCGTTGCGGACGTTTTCCGCCGCGCCGTCCGACAGGTCCAGCATCAGTTCCTTCGCCCGGAGCCTCGTTCCGGCGTCGTCACTCCGAGTGTAGAGCCGCTCCAGCAGAGACCATTGCGAGGGCATCACCTGCCGTTCCGAAGGCGGCCGGTAACCCGGGAGCGCGTTCGTGTTTCCATAAGACGGGATGCGCCCGCACGCCCGCGTCAGCTCCGGGTATTCCAGGCACAGCCGGACGAGGCGGGGGTGATCGAATGCGTTTCTGATCCCCATCAGCGTTTCCGCCCTCGGGTATTCTTCGGACGACGCGTACCTGGCGGGATCGTAGTGGTACATCAACTCCGCCACGTCCTGCATCAGCGTACCGGAGAAGTACGCGTACATCTCGGAGTTCTCGTAGTACCCCCCGTCCCGGCCGATCACGTTGTCCAGAAAGGACCGGAACGCGCTGCCCGCCCACGTGATGAAATCGGGCCTGTCCGTCGCCAGTCCGATGGACAGCAGCGCCCGGAATCCGTCCAGTTCGTGATTCTGGAAGTGCGTGAGATTTCCTTCGCGCAGATTGTACCCGCCGCCCTCCGTCATCACGTAGTCTTCCAGCATCCCCCCGGCGATATTCTCCCGGATGCTTGTGCGCCCGTTCTCCCGCGAGGGCGAAACCTCGTCCATTGCCGGAAGACCGGAGATCAGGTCGTACGCCTGCATGTCCACGAAGCGCTGCCGGTTGACGTGGCAGGTTTCCGCGTGCATGCGACCCATCTCCCGCTCCTGACCCTCGGGAATATCCAGCGGACCGATCGTTGTGGGCGCCAGTGTGGCCAGCGCATCGTAAATGAACAGCGCCTTTTCACCGAATCGGGTCTCGCCCGTAATCGCGTAGGCCAGTGCCAGATTCAACAGTGCGTTATCCGTGGGGCCGCCCGACCCGTACGAATAGGTACTCAGCATACTGACAATAAAGCTGTTCCACACGGGCACCGGCGCAAACCATTTCCCCTCGTAATAGAAACCGTGTCCTTCGTCCCGAAACGGAGACCCCTTGCGAGTCTCGGGATACTCCCTTCCACACGCCTCGCAGTACGCCTTTTCGGGCTGCGACACGTCGCACCGCCAGGCCGCCTTGCAGCAGGGGCTCCCGTTCCGCCCGCTGCAGAAAATCGACCCCCGGGCCGGTACCAGTGCGTGTATCTGGTCGTCAGTCATCCGAACCCACTTCTCCGCAACCGCGCTGATACGCGCCCACTCTCTTTCTGCCCACGCATGGGTACGGATATTCTCCCGCGCCCTCCGAATCGCATCCACCGTGTACCAGATGGACCGTCCCGGCCGCGGGACCGGCGCATCCTGCACGACAGGCAACATCATCTTCACCTCCGAGCGCATTCCAGCGATTCACTTACGCGTCCTGGATTGGTATTGCCTTGCCGGAACTGGCCGCCTCTCTTGCCGCAAGTGCGATTCTCATGGCCAGTTTGCCGTCTTCGCCCGTTGTCAGCGGCGTTTTTCCCTCTCGTACGCATCCGATGAAATGCTCGACTTCGGCCTGCAGCGTTCCCTGGATGCCCCGTTCCCCCATCGGCCACGTCACCGAATCGGCCACCTGGTAGCCGGAATCCGTAAACGCCTTCAGGGGCTGGGACATGAAATCCACGTGCAGGACGCCCCGGTCTCCCAGAATCTCGATGTTCCGGTCCACGCCATGGGGATAGGTCCCCGGGTATGCAAAGGTCTCGTAGAGCGTCGCGATGGACCCGTTGGGGAACCTGAACGTCATCACCGCGCAATCCGTGAAGTCCTGGTCTTTCAGGATGAGCTGTCCCATCTCCGCGTACACGCGCTCGGGAGGCCCGCCCATCAGCCAGCAGATCAGGTCGATATTGTGCGGTCCGGCATAGTTCAGGACCCCGCCGGTCTCCTCGTCGTTCACCCACGCCCGGCCTCTCAGCACGGAATGCGGATGGCACCTCCTGGCGAGCATCATCCGGGGCGTGCCGATCTCGCCTGCATCGATCCGCCTCCTGGCTTCCATACACGGGTGGCTGTACCGTTCGGTGAACCCCACCATCAGGATTACGCCGTTCTCCCGCGTCTTCCGGATCATCTGATCGGCCTCTTCGGGAGAGCGGCACATCGGCTTCTCGCACAGCACGTGTTTTTTCGCCCCGGCGGCCAGGACCGTGTGCTCGCAGTGAAACTCATCGGGCGTGGCGACAATGACCGCGTGGATATCCGGATCCCGCAACATCTCGGGATAGCTGGCGGTCCATCCTGGAACACCACATGATTCCGCCGCCGCCCGTGCCGAGTCCTCGTTCCGCGTGCAGAACATTCGCACCTCGGCGCCCGCGCACGACCGGATGGCCAGGGCAAAATTCCGCCCCGCTTTCCCGCCGCCGATAATTCCAATCCCTATGTCGTTATTCAGGATATCAACGTCCTCCATATCACTACTCCGCCGGTACAACGATCTTTACGGACACGCTCTCCAGCCCACGCAGGACCAGATCGACGTCCTTCTGTACCGAGGTGGACGGCCGCGGGCCACCCCCCTGACCGGGTGGACGTCCCTGACCTCCGGGCGATCCGAAGGGCATATCGAACGTCAGCATGGCTTCCAGCACGACGTTGTGATCCGCGCTGTTGACCTCGTCGATCGCTTCTTCCAGCGTCTGCCGGATTGGGAATCGGCCGAAACCCGGTCCGCCGCCCGCCGCCAGCTCCGCGGCCGAACCCAGGACCAGACTGTAGACACCGGGGGGGAATTGTTCGGGAACGCCGAGTCTCAGATCGATCTCCCGATCGATCCGCCGCCCAACCCGCAACGACGCGGTAACGTCCAGCGTGTCCCCGGGGCTGGCGACCGTGTCCGCGTTCACTTCGAGGATCCTGGCGTATCGGGGCTCTGCGATCAGCTCTACGTCGACCCCGGCTTCCGTCACCTGCAAAGCGTAGTCGTCCCTCCCCATCAACCGGCCGAGCGAGACGGACAGGTCCGAGGTCGCATTTCTGATCAGGGAAAACAACCGTCCTTCCGGGGAGGCGAAGAGACGGGTTCGCGTCAGCGTGGAATCGGTAACGTCGAATGAGACATTCGACGTTACGCGGATGCTGTGGTCCGGATCGTTCTCAACCCTGCCCAGGAGCGGTCTGAAAAACCCACGCACGACCAGATCGACAGACATATCCGGGCTGACTCCAACGGTGGGCATCGTATGAAGTAGCTCAACTTTTCCGCCGGAAGGAAACGAATACACGCTTCGGATCGGTGCAAGCTCCGGCTCTTCGCCGAGTATTCCCCGCACCGCGGGAATGCGGTCTTCGGTGAGCGTTCCCCGTACCGTCGGGTTCAGCGTCACGAATTTGTACGGCGCCGACAAACTCGAGATTTCTCCCAGAACCACTGCCTCGATGATTGGCAGCGAGATCGGGCCGGCGTCATCCATGGAATGTCCGAATCCGTAGACCCTGTCGCCGTCCAGGAAGGAGATGGTCCCGAAGGCGCCGAGCGTCAGTTCGCCCAGCAGCAAACCCACCGCAAGCGGTCTGCCGGGCGCAAAACTCGTCTGGCGCAGTGTTGTCAGACCGGCGGCGACCGCGTGGCTCAGGGGCGACGGGCTCTCTTCGGGAAGAATCTGATGACCGTTAAGGCCGGTGCTCAACAGCGGCACGTCCAGGGGCACGATACTGTTTTCGCCCCACGCGGCCGCGCGTTTGGCCAGTGGAACCGTGCCCCTGTCTCCGATGACCCATTCGATGGGCGTGGCGAAAAAGTAGTAGGGCGGGCTGTCCTGTGCGTTAAAACCGTAGGCGATCGCCCCCCAGACGCCCTGCGGCGAAAAAATCGGGGAACCGCTCATCCCCTTGGCGATGCCTCCCAGAGCCACCAGCACGGAATCGGAAGCTTCCACCATATAGACCGGCATGGGCGGCAGGAAATCGTCCACCACCTGGATGAACGTCATCTCCAGGTCGACGAGTCGGCCTTTGTCGAATTCGGTCCGCATGAAGACACGCGTACCGACCGGCGTGGACCTGACTGAGTCGATCGGCACGATTCTGGAAAGATCCCAGGGCAGGAGCATCCCGTAAGAAAAGTCCTTCCCGAAATTTTGCGAAAACGACACAAAGTCAGAAAACCCAATCTCCCCGTCTCCATCCAGGTCGAACCGGGCCTCAAAGTCGTCATCGCCTTGCCTTCGTCCGAATTTTGACGCGAACTGCGAAAAATCGTTGAAATCGACCGTCCCGTCGCCGTCAAAATCCGGCAGGAATGTCGTGTCTTCGTCGTCGGAATTGACGGTCCCCTCTTGCAATGTCGTAGGATCGGCATGCGCGTCCAGGCCCGCGGCGATGAATGAAACGAATGCCAGCGACGCTACAATGCAAGCAAAAGCAAATTTCTCCCTTGATGTCATAAAGCGGTCCTTACCCCGGCTGGTTAGCGTTAACGCGGATAAATCGAGTTGCGTAGTAGACTTGCTGTCGGTATTTCAGCCCATTCGAGAGTCCAAAGGGCTTGTCTTGATTCGCTGTCAAGAATGGTGTCAGTGGGTCATATGATCTCCCTTATTCTTTTTCGTGACAGATGGCAATCCTCAGAGTTTTCTCAATAGTACGATCCTGTTGGTATTGAATCCGGTCTTGAGGTATTCCACGCCCCGCCAGTTCAACGTCCTGCAAATCACGGATCCGGCGGTGCGTGGACCCTTACGCTCAGGCTGGCTGAGCCATCCAGAAAGAGATCGACGTCCTTCTGTGCGGAAACAGTCGGCGTCGGACCCGGGGGCGGAATTCCCTCTCCCACCAGCCCACCGGTCAATGCGCCGATGAACCCCGCACCGGGCGCAACAGTCGAGTCGGCGACTGCTTCGAGAGACATGGCGAACGTCAACCGCGCCTTTATTGCGACATTGTCGTCCCTGGCATTGGCCCTTGAAAATGCTTCTTCGAGCGTCTCATTGCCGTCGAATCCATTGGAGGGTCCGAAAAAGCCCAACAATGGCGGTCCGTCTCCACCCGAAGCGTCGTCTTCCAACGCGGCAGCCGAACTCGCTTCAAGACGGTAGATACCTGCAGGAAACGTATCGGGAAGGCTGAGCCCCAGGTCGATCTCACGGTCAATCCGGCGCCCCACTCGCAGTGATGCGGTAACGGCCAACGAGTCCCCGGCACTCATAACCGTGTCCGCGGTTACTCCGACGATCTGGGCGAATCGGGGCTCTGAAATCACTTCGACGCGAACCCCCGCATCGGAAACCTGCAATGCATAATCGGCCCTCGTCACCAGACCGGCGAGCGTAAAGGACATATCGGCGAACGCAGTATGGATCAGAGAGGCCAGGTGTCCTTCCGGCGAGGCGTAGAGTCGCGTGCGTGAGAGCGTGGAATCGGTACCGTCGAAGGAAACGTCCACGGTAACGCGGATACTGTGATCGGGATCCAACTCCACCCGGTTGGATAGCGGCCTGAAGAACGCGTTGGCGACAAGTTCGACCGAGGTATTAGAGGTCAGGCCGATCGTGGGCATCGTATGCAGGAGTTCAACTTCGCCGCCCGATGGAAAGGCGTATACGCTTCTGATGGGCACCAGGTCCGGTCCGTCGTCCAGTACGCCCCGGACACCCGGCAGCCGGTCTTCCGTAAGCGTACCCCGCACGGTGGGGTTCAGCGCTGCGAATTTAAACGGCGCCGACACACTGGATATTTCCCCGAGCACCTTCGCCTCAATGATCGGAAGCGCCACGGGTCCGGCGTCCGACATCGAATGTCCGAATCCATAGACCCGGTCGCCGTCCACGAAGGAGATGGTCCCCAGGCCGGCGAACGTCAGTTCGCCCAGAAGCAACGCGACCGCCAGGGGTCTGCCGGGCGCGAAGCTGGTCTGGCGCTGACGCGTCAGACCCGCGGCAACGGCGTTGCTCAGGAGAGACGGACTTCCTTCCGGCCGTAGCTCGACACGGTTGAGACCGGTACTCAGAAGCGGGATGTCCAGGGGTACGACGCGGCTGTCGTTCCATTCCGCTGCGCGTTTGGCCAGGGGTACCGTCCCCTTTTTCCCGATCACCCATTCGATGGGCGTGGCGAAAAAATAATAGGGCGGGCTGTCCTGTGAGTTGAATCCGAAGGCAATCGCACCCCAGGTGCCTTCTTCCGTAAATACGGGGGAGCCGCTCATGCCCCTGGAGATGCCTCCCAGGCTTACCAGGACAGAATCGGATGCCTCGACCATGTACACCGGCATCGGAGGCATGAAATCATCCACCACCTCGATGAATCTCATCTCCAGGTCGACGAGTTCGCCATTGGCGAATTCGGTCCGGAGGAACACAGGGGTACCCACGGGCGCCGACCGCACGGAGTCGATGACCACAATCTTCGAAAGATCCCAGGGCTGCAGCTTATCGGTAGACCCGTCCCGTCCGAAGTTCCGTGAAAAGATCACAAAATCCGAAAATCCGACTTCCCAATCCCCATTCAGATCGAACCGCGCATCATATCCATCATCGCCGTGACTCAGTCCGAAGTTTTCTGCAAACAGCAAAAAGTCACCGAAGCCAACCGTCCCGTCGCCATCGAAATCCGGAAGAGACGTGGCGACGTGGCCGTGAGAATTGGCCTTGGGTCTCTGTAACGTCATGGAGTCGGCAAACGCGTTCGAATCCGCGGCCAAAGAAACGATGAACAACAGAAACGCCAACGTGGCAATTGATACGATACGCTCTCTCGCAGTCATCCGGCACATTCCTCTCCACGGAAGGTTGGCGTAAATGGGTTCAACTCAGGCCGTATATCGAACATTGGCGCCGATTCTCACCTGAGACTGCCGATTGCAGCGCGTCTAAACCTGGTGACCGCTGAATTCGACAGCCAATCCCTATGACTTTCTCAGCAAGACGATACGGTTGGTATTGGTTCCCTTCTTGATGTTATCCACGCCCCAGCAGTTCGACGTCTTGGTGAAGATCTGGTCGTTTACCAGGACCATGAGTGGTTCCAGCCCCGCTTGCGCCGCCGCAGGCACGACGAGCGATTCCAGAAGGATTCTCCCGCCGCGGACTTCCCCGACCTCAAAAGCGACATATCCCCCCGGTTCAAGCACTCGCCTGAGTTCGACGAATACGCTCGCCATGGCCGCCTGCCATTCCTGCGGCCTATTGAAGTGCCATACCTCCACGTTCATCGGGTCGATACCATTGAACCAGCAACGCAGCCAGTTGTCCGTCTGGTAATCCACCACGTCCAGAAACGGCGGCGACGTGACGACGAGGCTGACCGAACCGCTCTCAATCCCGGGGGTACTGTCCGATGAACCGGTGAGGAACAATGCCGTTTCAGAAGCCTTTCTCATCCTTTCGGATTCGTGTTCCTCCAGTTTGCCAAGGAGCGACCTTGATTTCTTAAGGATCAGTTCCCTTATGTCACGCACCGGCGGAGTTTGATTTCGACGCTGGTTGATGTCCTGCTGCCGGCTTACTGTTACAGCCTGGTTTGGGGGCAACGTATACACCGAAAAGAAACCAGGCGAATGCCCCGTCAGCCGGTTGGTCGCCACCATCCTGATCCACCGGTCAACCGTATCCAGACCGCCGTCGTGCTCCTTCGCGATCAGGTAATTCCGCAGGTTATTTATCTGCCGCAGCGTATTCGGATGATAGAACGCCAGCAGGTCGTCCCGCGTCTCGCAGTCGCCTTCAAGAGGCAGTTCGCTCAAGCGTTTGGAAACCGCCGCAAGGGGAGGAGGATCGAGACGCGGCGCCACGAGTATCTCGCTCAAAGGATTAACGTCCGTGCCAATAGGTACGCGCCCGAGCAATGCCGCCTCAATGGCGGTCGTCCCGCGACCCAGGAAGGGATCGTAGACCGCGTCACCCGGACCGGTCAACCGCTCAATGAAAAATCGCGGCAACTGGGGTTTGAAGCAGGCGCGGTACGAGACCTCGTGCAGCGAGTGAGCGGCCCTCTGTCGCGACGTCCAGAATTCATTGACGCAGACGGGAATGTCGAACTCCGGATCCGGGAATTCCAGGACCGACGTTTCTTTGTGAAAGTCGTCGAAACGCACGATATCGCCAAGAAACTCTTCATACGACAGGGGTCGTATTGACGTATCGGTGCGGTCGAATAACTCCGTCTGCAGAACGGCCACTCGACTCCTCCGGGAGATAGCCTGGATTCAAGAATTCAGATCGCCATGGTCCGCGATTGGCTACTGAGCATCATCTCTTACGCCGGCCCGGGCGCCCAAAGGGACGCCCCTATACGGCGACGAGGAGCCACTCAGCCCTGAGGGCGCATGATCCGGTATCGCGAATTGGCAATTCGCGGCACGGTCTAAGCACATGCTACTCCCCTTCCGATACCTGCCGGCGGCGGCGGCGCGCCAGTTCACGCATGTCCGTCACCGTATCGGACTCATCCACGATCTCCCTGCCCAGGATCTCTTCCAGCACGTCTTCCAGCGTCAGGATTCCGGCCAACCCGCCATATTCGTCGATGACCACGAAGAGATGCTGCCGCCGTTCCAGGAACATCTCCAGGACGCGGTCCAGAGACACCGTCTCGGCGACGAAGTGAACCGGGCGCATCAGCTTCGAAATCGGTTGCTGCCCCTGACCCTCTGCCATCGCATTCAGCGCGTCCCGGCGCATCACGACGCCGATCACGTCTTCGAATTCATTCTCGTAAACGGGAACCCGGCTGTGCTGCCAGGTCCCGGCCTCCTTCTGCGCCTGCTCAACGGTCAGATCGGCGCTCAACGCGAACACGACCGTTCGCGGCGTCATCACGTTTCTGGCCGTCTTGCGTTTTAGCGAGAGGATATTCTGCATCACGCGGGCTTCATCGGGTTGTATCGCCCCGGTCTGCCGGCCCATGCGCGCCATTGCGGCGATTTCGTCTTCAGACACATCCTGGCTGGAACGGCCCTTTGCAAACGCCCGGGTTACGAGCCGGCACATGTCCACCAGGGGATAAAGGAGCCAGACCAGGCACTGTAGCGGAATGGCGATCAGACTGGCCAGGGACCGGCTGTAGACCACCCCGACGGTCTTGGGAATGACCTCGGAAAGAAGCAGCACGGACAGCGTAATGAAGATGGTAAAGTAGTGTTCCCACTGTCCTCCGAAGACCTTGATGAACGCCGCGCCGGCCACAAACGCGCCACCGGTATTTGCGATGGTGTTCAAGGAGAGAATGGCCGAGATGGGACGGTCGACATTGCGCAAACGCAGGTCTTTGAGTATCCGGCCGGAGAGCGCTCCCTTCTGTGCGAGGCTCTCGACGTAACTGACGGGAACCGCGTACAGAACGGCTTCAAACAGAGAACACATTGCGGAGACGAGAATAACCGTACAGACGGCAATAACGAGTTCGATCAAGTCTGTTTCCCTCCTGCACCCAAAAAACGAGCCGTGAGATTGTCGCCAAATGAAACAGATTGCCGCATTTCATGCGCCAGATCCGATGGATCGCGGGATGCCGGGTCAGTTTCCGATATTGCGCCTGCCGAATTGGGCCGCAAGGATCACGAAGTCCCGGAACCCGATTTCGCCGTCGCCGTTCAGGTCGAATCTGGCGTCCCAGTCCGCCGCCCCGGCGCGCGAACCAAACACCTGCGCAAGCCTCAGAAAGTCACTGAAACCCACCGTACCGTTCCCGTCGAAGTCCGCGGTCAGCACAACCGGCGCCTCCGCGAACGCCGGCAGCCAGGCGCCGTTCGCCAGGACGAATTCACCCTCTCCATCCTGGAAATCACGCAGCCGGCCGGACCCGTCGCGATACCGGAGCATGTCCAGAACCCGTGCCCTCCGTCCGCCGGTCCCGTCAGGCGTAATCACCACGGCGCGCCCGTCGGTCTCCAGGCCATCCACCGCGACCACCTCGCCCATTCTATTGAACCCCACTCGAATGCTGTCCGGAAACGTCAACAACAGGACGCCGGGCCTGATCTCCAGCACCGGGCGCGCCGCGGCGGGGTCAAGGGCAAGCGCGGCCACGATCGGCGTTGCCCTCAACAGCGCGGTGGTCAACTGCAGCCGGCCGACCCTGTCGTGGTAGTCGGGCCGGGCGATATTGTTCCACGTCGGTTCGTAACGGTCGAATTGCGATGCCATGTCGTCCGGAGTCAGAACATCGATCTGAAGCGATGCGCCTCCGTACGTCGCTGAAAACCGCCCGTTGCCCGCTGACACCACCTCCGCGTCCTCATCGAACTGCAGCAGCCACGTGAACCGGCGAGGACGGTCCGCCTCCAGGTGATCGGCAATCAGGACGCGCTGGTGGTCCAGCATCAACATCTGGCGCGTGAACCGCTTCAGTCCCAGCTCCGGAGGGTACGCCGATGCCGCCTCTCCGCGTACATACGGGAACTTCGTGGAGGCGTACCCGATGTACGACCATCCGGGATACCAGCGCGGCCACCGCTCGCCGTCGCCGTACTGCCCCTGTCCGTCCACCAGGACCGTGTTGTGGTTCGCGGTTTCCTTTTTCAGCGTATAGCCGGGATCAATCAACAGCTCCTTTCCACCGCCGTATAGCACAAAGCTGTTCTGTGCCGGATGGTTGTGCCCTACGCCGCCGATCCACGGATAAGCCTCGATCAGCCGGGCCAGCGTGTGACCGCCGAGGGGTCGCGCGCCAAGCGCAAACATCGTGGCATCCCTCCGCCACGAGGTCCGCGCGAAGTACGCCTCCACATCCGGGTAATAGGCCAGCTTCGGCAACAGGTCGTCCAGCGTCCCCGTCACGTCGTCGGTTCCCGAGGCCAGCGCTTTCAATGTCCACCAATGCGTGCTCCGCTTCCCCTCGTGAATCAACCCGGCAACCCTGAACAGCCGTGCGTCTCTGTTCCGGGCGGCCAGCCAGAGCAGCGTTTCCAACCCGGGAACAACCCCCGGTCGAAACGTATCCTCAAACGCTGCGCCGGTAAGCAGATCGGGATAGACGTAGTGGATCGGGAAATAACCTGTCTTCCGCAGCCACGTATCCGCATACGCGATGGTCTGTCCCGTTGTATGTTCGTACAGGTCGATCCATCGAAACAGCGAACCCATGGAGAAGTTCCAGTAGGCAGGTCCTTCGTGGAACCCCCCATCCCGGGCGAATGTCTTCAGCGTCCCCTGGAGGCGGTCCCAGCTCCAGGCCATCCATACCTCGGCCTCCGGCACCTCACCGTAGAGCGCCGCGCCGGCCGCGCCGATGGCGTAATTGTCGAACCAGTAGTGGTTCTGCTGCACCGTGCGCGCCCAGTACATCCGCTCCAGAAAGGACGCCTCGAACATGAGCCTGGCCTGATACGCCAGCTTCTCCCGGATGATCCGTCGTTCATCCTCCGTGAACCAGTTGTAGAGCCAGTCGTACGCGACGGCGGTCCCGTGGATCATGTAGGCCGCGTCAAGATCCAGATCGGGTGTCGCGTGGGACCAGCCGTCCGGAAGCCACTTATCGTATGTGCATATCGTGAGAACGTGGCGCCGGATGGCCTCGAAGCGTTCGGCCGCATCGGGGGTATTGGCGAGCAGGCAGGAGATCGCCTGATTTTCCATGCGCCAGGCCCATCCCGCGCGCCTTGGCGGACCCGTACGGGGAGGCGGCGTCCCCCGCAACATCCCCTGCAGCCGGTAGAGCCGCTGTCCGTCCTCGCTGCGCTGGGCGTCGCGCAGACGTTGGATGTCCCACCGCGTCACGAACAGTCGCGGGCGCTGCCCGGCCAGAGAGGGACGGATAACCGACGCGGCATTGAAATGTACCGACAGACGTGTCAGCTTCAGACGGGCAACGCTCACGCCGGGACGTTCCCGCAGCACCAGACGAATAGACGTCCTTCCCGGCACGTCCAGCCGAAAGCCCCGATGCACCTCGCTGTACTCGTCTTTGGGCAACACGATCGCTTGCGGCTGCCGCTCCCCGTTCACCTCCAGCCAGAAGGAATCGGTCGACGTTGTCGGAGCCGAACAGAGCACGCTCAGCCGGTAGATCCCCGGCGTCATGTCCCGTTCCAGCGTCAACGCGAAATCCGTCCCCAGGGTGCGAACCACAGTCCCCGGCTCGCGTCGGACCAGATCGAATCTCCCGGAAGCAACCTTGTTGAGCCCTTCACCCGTTGCCGAAAAGAGCTCTTCTTCTCTTATCAGATCGCTCCTGGAAGGATCATCAGGCACTGCAGCGGCGGGGTTTTCCATCCACAAGACAAAGAAAAGGACAGGATAGAAATATCGCCGCATCATTCCACCTCCCCCGACGCCCCCGAGAATCCGGAGCCGACCGCCGCCAGTTTCCTGCCGTGCCGGAGGATCAAGGCGCCTGGTACGCCACTGCCCGACCGCCTCACAGGCCCATGACCGAGAGCGTCCCGTCGGACCCGCCGAGAATCAGATGGCCTCTGCCGTCTGCCGCGAGTACGTGAACCGCCCCGCCCGTCCGGTGTTTCGCAACGGGCGCGCCATCCCCGTCCAGCACCCACACGGACCCGTCCTCACACGCCGCGACGGTCTTTGCGTCTCCCTCAAGTTCAGCCACCAACACCTGTTGAACGGGCGCCCCCAGGTTTCGCCGCCATCGTTCCTTACCCTGTTCATCCAAAAGATACAGATAGAAACAGTCCGACCCGACCAGGACTTCCGGCCTGTTGTCCCCGTCCACGTCCGCGGCGCAGACCGCGTTCACTTCCTCCCCCACCCGCTGCTTCCAGAGCGTCTCCAGTCGATTGTCGTCCAATTTCAAGCCAAACACGTGCGACCGGTTCGTTCCGCACACGATGAGGTGCTCCTCGTCCTTCGTCCACACGTCGCACGCGGGCATCATCGACGCCCACCCGTCCAGCCCGTGGCTTGCAATCTCTGCGCCGTGGGCATCCAGCACGTAACAGGTGCCCCCGCAGGTAATCCGGCCCGGACCGCCGATGACCTCCTGCCTTCCATCCCCATCGATGTCCGCGACACGCAGCGGCGCGAATATTCCGTAGATCATAAAACTCCAGCGCTCGTCCCCGTTCGCGTCGAAACAGTGGAGCTTCCGGTCCGAGACCGCCGCCAGGACGTCCATCCCACCGTCGCCGCGCAGGTCCGCCGCCGTCACGAACTCCACGGCGGAGTTCCGGGCGTACCGGTCCCACGTCCCCCTGTATATCTCAAATTCGCGGGACCACCGTACGTGTCCGCCTTCCTCGAGCAGATAGAGACGCCTGTCGCCGGCGCCCGCGATCACGCAGCTTCGGCCTTCCAGTTCCGCAGTACACACAGAAAGCACGCGCCCCTCCGCATGGAAGGACCAGACCGGCTTTGCGTCTCCGTCCAGCGCCAGGACCCGTCCGTCCTCCGTGCCAAGGACCACCCCGTCCCGGCTCGCGGCGGCGCAGCGCACCCCGGAGCCGGCGTCGTACGTCCGGACCCTGCGCAGCCCGGGCACGGCCACTGTCTTTGCGGACGCCTGAGAGTCCGCCTCGTACGCCGGGAGGGCCGCAATCCCGCCCATCGAAAAACCACCTGCCCCCGGCGTACGCACTGTCACTTCCTGCCGCCCGGACGCAACGTGTAACCGCTCTCCGTTCAGCGTGATCTCAGTGGGCCGCGTTGCCACAACCACACCTTCGCCCGCATCCAGATCGAACTCGATTGAAACGGGGTATTCGCTTTCAAAAACCGCGCGCTCCGAACAAAGCGATGTCCCGTTACACAGCGCAAACCACCCGTCGCCAGCCGCGTAGATACCGGCGCGGCCGGATAACGGCCCGACCTCAAACGTACCCGTTCCGCCCCCGGTCCCCACCAGCAACCGTCCTTGCGACCCCTCGACCACCGCCGCGGAATCCCCCACGCGGCGAATCCGGTCGTCCACGGGTTTCTTCCGGTTGGAGGCATGGAACAGGTTGATAAACGTGTGCCGGTCTCCCGCCTGCATCTCCCGGTTAACCGACTCGCGCAGAATATTCACATAGTCATCCGCATAGGGATATGCGTCCCACCAGTGACCGAAATTCTCCCAGTCCCGCTCCAGCGACATCCGGCCTCCTCCCGCGCTTTGCAGAACAAACCGGTCTTCGCGCCCGGTCTCGGGGTCCCGCTGAACCACCTCCAGCGTCCCGTCGTTCAATGCCGGCCTCCCCAACGTGCGCCAGTGGCACTGCAGCGCGAACGCTCCCGGCTTCGTCGCTTCGACCTCGTCCACAACCACGAAAGATCGGCCTCTGCGCCACACGACGTTCCGGACCCACAGGGCGCCCCATTCACCATCGACCGACGTCCGGCTGATGCCCAGACGACCCAGGTCCGCCACACCCTCCAGCCGGCACAGCGCCGGAACGTCCCACGCTTCCCCGTCCCGCACCGCCGTCACGCCGTTGTGGTGCTTGAGCGTCGGTCCCTCCGTATACGAAGCATCCACAAGGAAAATCCGGTCGTTGGCCGAAAACTCCGGGATCGTATTCCCGTCTTCGTGGCTGTGGTTGCCGTAGTAGATCCCATGCAACATCAGGTACTGGTCGTCCCGGCCGAAGCCTTCACGGAAACAGACCGTGTCGAACGCCTCTTCTCTCGGCAGGTTCAACGGTTTCACTTCGCGCGGTCTCGCCTTCGGATCTTCGGCGAGATCGTAGAATCCCCCTGCGACCTCGAGTACCTGTACGCCGGCCATCTCGTCCGGGACACGTGGCTCGAGGCCGTCGTCGAAATATTTCTCGAAACTCCTCACCAGCAATGGATCGCTCACGGTTTCATACCGCTCTCCCGCCCTCTGGGGCCGGAAATAGTCCGAGGGCCTGTCGAACCGTTTGCCCAGCAGAAACACCGCGCGCCCGTCCTGAAGTACATGACCCGCCTTGGCCAGGAAATTCGTAGGGTATCCGTCCATCGGCGCACCCGTATCTCCAAACGCGGGCAGTGCGCCACGGTTGTTGCAATACAACACCGCCTGGTCCAGGGAGCGCTTGCAGTTTCCATTGTCGATATAGGTGGTATCTCCGCTGGCAAGTGTATAGGTCAATATATGGTCCAGCGTCATCCACTGATAGGCATTGGCATCCTCGATGGGCTTGAACGACCCCGCCTGCCCCCTGAATACCTCCGCCGACGCGGCCATCCACTCCTTCGCCTCTTCGAAACCGTAGTGGGTCGAAAAATACCTTCCTCCGAACCACGCCGCCAGCGCCACCAGCGTCTGGTGGTTCTGCCGGACCATCCGGTGCCCCACACCCTCCCTGAAGAACCGCGTATACGCCCCCTCCGTGGAATCCATGATCCACAGCAGGTATTGCGTGATCTTCAGCCGGTCCTCTTCGGTATACACCGGGCTCTCCTCGATCAGGTCCCAAACCGCTGCCAGCCACCAGACGTGGAAGTGCGCCATCACCCCGTACTCGCCCATCCTCAGGTGGGCTTTCGCAATTTCCAGAACGGCGGACGCGTACGCCTCGTGTCCGGTCCGGTGATACATCAGTCCATACGCGCCTGCCTCCGAAATCAGCTGGAAACCGGCGCCCGACTCGGACGCGTGAGCCGCCGTCGCCCGCGCGATGCAGTCCTCCCGCCGCTCCTGCAGCCATCCCTCCGGCGGACGGGAAAATGCGTCGAACCCGGGACCCAGCCGGATTTCCATCGTCCATCCCACGCTGAACGTCGTCTCATCTCGTACAAGGTCCACAAAACGCGACACCACCCGCTCCAGCCCCGCCTCGTCGCTGGCGCCCAGAAGCACCACGTTGTGCCCGTTCCCCAGGGGGTTGTGCAGCGTGCGCAGCGCGTACCCGCCCCTGCCGGGATAACAGCGGTCTTCCACCGCCCACCACTGGTAATAAAGCCACCGGATAAAGGCGTTGTCGGCCATATTCCCCAGCGCCACCACGTTCCCCTCCAGCAGAACCCCGGCAGCCGCGTCCGCTGCCCGGACCACCTCCAACCGCGCCCCCGTTGCCGCCTCGACCCGCTCGACGATCCTGGCCGCCTGCCTTGCGTGGGTTGCATCCCCGCCGACGACGATCTTCGCCTCCGGCTCGCAGTTGACAACCAGCGCCGTCTCCGGGCACATGTCCTTCAACACATCCACCTTCAGGCCCGTCGGTCCGTTATTCATGCTCATCTCCTCGTTGCGACGCCCGCATCCCCAAGTTCATACTCCCGGCCTTGAACGACCAGCAACGCAAGCCCGCCGGAGCGACGGCTGCCGAATGCCACGCCGTCCCGACCGCCAACAAGCACGAGGTCGTCCCCGATCCGCGCCACTTCCGTTTCGCCCGACCGCTCGGTCTGTACTCCGGGCCGATCCAGCGACGCGTGTCCCGGACACAGCACGACGCCCAGGTTGCGCCGGCTCACCAGGCCGGATGTGGTAAACCGAAGATGGTACTGCTGGCCCCACTGCGATTCGTCCCTGCCGGTCCGCATCGGTGGGGGGTCCCACCCCTCGCTCAGGGAGAAGAACGCGTTGTTGTGGTACATGAAATGCCCTTCGAGGGTACTCCCTTCACGCTCCAGCAGGAAGGTCCGTCTCTCCTCGTCTACCGAAAAACGGTTCCAGGAGTGGATGTTCCACTGCAGCGCCGAATCGATGCCCGGAGCCGCGACGAACTCGTCGATCATCACGAAACAGCTTTGCGCTTTCAGGAAGAAAACGTGCCGCCGGCACCGTTCCGCGCGGTCGCTGTAGCTGGCGTCCGCGTTGCCTGCAAAGTAGACGATTCCCTCGTCCTCGAACGCATTTTCGATCTTACCGAGCGAGTCGTGCGAACGCATGATCTGGGAGGCATCCGAAAGTGTGACGCAGTTGTGGGACTTGGTGTGCCAGACCCAGTGCGTGTGATGATCCGAACCGTAACCGATGTAATAGCCGCTGGGCATCGCCATCACCTTGCCGCCGGCGTGCAGAATGAAATCGTTGTTGTTCGCGTGGGAATGGCTGATGGCGCCGAGCGGAGAAGAGCGAAAGATCAGCGCAACGTCCCGCGCGGCATCGTTCAGGTCCGTCCGGACCGCGGCCCATCCGGCGGCCGGGAACACGCGAAATATCGGTTCTTTTCCGCCGTTCTCCGGACACACCTTTTCAGGTTGCGCCAGGAAGAGCTGCGACATCACGCCCGAGCTTCGCCGCTCCTCCGGTGTCTGCATCTGCTCTGCCTCGGCGCGGAAGGCTTCCACGTATCCCGCGAACTCGCCGGTATCCGTCTCGCGCCCGATCAGGTCCACCAGGTCCGCATTGGACCTCCAGGAGCCTGCCCACCGCTCCGTATGGTCGCCGAATCCCATCCACTCCGCGTATGGCGGCAAACAGTACTGGCGCCAGCGGGCGTGGTTCTTCCAGAAGGGTCTCCGGTACAGATCCACGCCGATACCCCGCTTCAGCACCGAGGCGAACATGGACATAATCGTGACATAGGCCAGTCCATAGGAGGGTCCTTCCGCCCATGCCCCGTCGTCGCCCGCCCAGATCGGCCAGATGCCGCACAGCACGGGCCTGAGCCACTCCAGCCACGACTGCGCTTCGGGAATGGTTTCGTGAAACACCAGCGCGATGTGGGCCAGGAACACGATCTCGCGGCCGGCATGCGAGTCGAACCGCGTCACCCCGTACGACCCCCTGTTGTGCATATAGTCGAACGTAATCCGTCCCCGCTGCCGGAACTGCGCCACAACGGCATCGCGTTCCTCGTCCGTAAAACGGTCCCACACCCAGTCGCACGCGTTGGAACCGTTCCAGATGACGGACATGTGGGCCTCGTCGTTGTGGGCAAGGTGACTCGATCCCTCCGGGTCCCAGCGTGATATGGACGCCATCCGTTGGCAGGCGGCGCGGGCGAACCGGTCCTCCCCGCTCACCAGAAACGCCAGCGCCAGGGTCTCCGCGCCCTTGACGAAGCGCCGGGACTCCCACATGATCGGCGCCCACGTCTCGTGATACTTCTGATAGTTCTCGCTACGGTCGGGCAGAAACGGGGGCTCTTCGATCTCGTGCGGTTCGGCCAACACGGCGTCGGCGCTGTCTCGCAGGCCCTCCCACGCCTGTGAAGCATCGCCGGCGGAGGCGGCCCGGAGCGCCGGCACCTCCTCCGGCCGCACGTAGACCCGCGGGTGTTCAGACGGGAATCGCTTCAGCCACTCGCTTGCCGGGGGCACCTCCACAACTGTGGCCTCCGGCCGGATCTCAAACGAAAAATCCTCTGACGTCGCGCCGCAACCCGCGGACCACCGCCAGAAATACTCTCCGGGCTCAAACGCCCGTTCCGGCAGGTATACCGGTTCTTGCAGGCCGCCCTTGTCCAGGCAGATGTTCTTAAAAGCCGGGTCACGCGCCACCTGCAGGCGATAGCCCGAGGCGGAATCCAACGGAAGCCAGGCGAAGACAGGGGGATTGGTTTGCGGACCGGTCCCGTCACCGGGCTGTCTCGGATCCTTGTGCGGATGCGGATGTCTGTGTTCCTTCATGCCGTTACCTCGCAATTCTACTTGTGATGTGAACGATATCAGACGATGTGCACTGTAGCGGCTTCAGGCCCTTGCAAGCGACGCCACCGGCTCCGGCCGTCCGCGATCAATACTCCGACCCGCCTGGATCATCATCAGCGTGGCCATCAGCCCGTCCACGTGGTCCGCGGCCATGGGCGCGCCTGTCCTCAGCGCCTCGACAAACAGCCGGTTCTCCTCGACGAATCCACCCTCTTCGCCGCGGTAGACCACAGGCTCCCTCCCGGTCTCCGTATACGTCAGCGTGCAGAACCGGTCGGTAAGCAGCACGGACCGGTTTTCGGAGAAAATCTCCATGAACAGCTTGCTCGTCATCGCCGGCTGATTGGCATCCCCCTGGATCCAGCAGCCTGCCGCGCCGTTTTCAAACCTGAACGTGGCGGTCAGATTGTCCAGCCTGCCGTTCGGCTGATAGTAGTTCCCGCCCGCCGCGTAGACTTCCTTCGGATCCGAACCGGCCACATATCTCAGGAGATCGCAAGAGTGACATCCCTGGCTGTACACGTTGCCTCCTCCCAGGACGGGATCGTTGGCCCAGGTATTCCCCCATCGGTTGTCCATCATCTGCATCACCACCATCAACGGCTCGGGGATCAGTTCCCGGGCTTTCTGTACCATCGGATAATACCGCATCTTGAAGGCCGTAAACAGCTGAATCCCCTCACGCTCTACCGCGTCGCCGATCCTCCTGCAGTCTTCAACGGTCAGCGCGAGGGGCTTTTCCACGAGAACATGCTTCCCCGCTTCGGCCGCCCGGATACAGTAATCCGCGTGGGTGTCGTGGTGTGTACAGATATATACCGTGTCCAGCGACTCATCCGCAAGGATCCGCCCGGCATCGGAGGTGGCATAGTCGCCTCCGTAGCGAGTACAAAGGGCGCGCGCCTTCTCTTCAACCACGTCGCAAAACGCCGCCATGCGTATGCCGTGCAGCCCGGAAACCGCTTCGCTATGCACGCCGCCGATCGCTCCGCATCCGATCAGCCCCGCGCGAATTTCAGACATTCTCAGTTTCCTCCCTGTTGTACAATGATCCCTGGGTTATCACATACTACATTAGAATATCCGTTTTCCTCCCGCAACGGAGAGCCTTCAGAGATGGACGGGTTCGCAGATACACGCAGGGCGCAGCGTACTGCGCCCTGGTTGCAACTCTCATTTCGAGGGTGGCGCTAGATTTGCCGCGCCTGCCCCGGAATCAGATTCCGTAACGAAACTGAATTTCGCGTGTGTCGCTTTTTCCGCTGACCCTGTCCTTGATCTTCACCTCCAGGACCTGTACGCCCGGCCTGGCCCTGTCCAGGTCGATTTCAAAGTACTGTTGTTCGGTGGTTTCCGTTCCCGCGTGTTCGTAAGAGACCGATATCTGCGTCTTTCTGCGCTTGAATAGCGAAGCAACGGCGCCAACAACCCCCTCCGATCGCCCCACAACCGTCCGGACCACGTATTTCACCTCGTAGTCGGTCTGTCCGAAACGGTTCTTTTTCAGGTTATAAATCTCGTAATAGGCATACACCTTCTGCGCTTTTCTGTAATTCCTCGTGGGCATCGGCACGACCCGGATATCGCCCTTCCTGAATTTGCCGGCCGAATCCGCGTCGCCGATTTCAGAAGCCAGCAGGATATCGCTGATCCTGAGCTCTTCGACATTGTAGTCGGGAACTTCGACTGCCTGCTTGTAGAGTCCCGTATGCCCGGAAGCCAGGTCCTTGATCTGCACCTGGAGCTCATATTTGCCCGGCGGCACCCCGGTCTTGAGCATTTCCGGCAAGAATGCGCCCCTGACCCGATGGAAGTCCGCCCGTCCTTCGTAGTAGAACTCGCGGGTATCGCGGTAGATTGTTGTATGGGCCGCATCCGCCAGAGCCATCGCGCACTGTACGAGGACCTGCGCCGAGTCGGCCTGCTCGGCAATTTCGACCTGTTCGGGCGGAATGCCGTAGTAGACCTCGACGTTGGTCTGACCGTCGGTACCCTGGAAGTTGGCCAGGTCGTAATAGAAATTCAGGGCGGGTCCCTGGATGCCCGGCCGGTAATAGTCGGGGGTCTCGTGGGCGGCGTTCTGGTAGATGATCTCGGGAGCGTATCTGACCAGGCGGGTGATGTTGACGAGCTGGTTATTGAGACCGGTCACGGGGGGAATCGGGGCGAAATTGAACTGACCGCTCTTGTTTTCATCGGTAAACACGATTTCGATACCCCCCTGGATCTGCGTGTAGATCCAGGTTTCCCAGGGAACCGTGGCCATGTCGGTGTGGATGGTTACAGGAATGTAGTCGCCGAACTTCATCCTTGCGATCTGATTTCCGAGTTCTTCGAACCGGGCGCCGTCCTGGTCGTCAAAATCGCTCCGTGTGAGCGGCGCGGTCAGCGGGGTTCCTTCCAGATCGCGCTCCTGGAACTCCTCTTCATCCGCGGCATCCGTGTTTGACGTAAAGCCATCTTCGAGAAAACTGGCATCACGCTGATCGGCGGAACCGAAACCGTGGAGATTGTCCTGGGTTCGCTGCGTAATGGGATGGCGAAACGCCCTTATCGGAAACACCGGCCCGGTAAACGTCATAAAGGAAGCTTCGGCCCCGTAGAGACTGGCCGCCATGCGCATGCGGACCGCTTCCACGTCGGGGGTAACGGACAGATCGCGTTGGTAGGACCGGGACCGGTAGTCCGGCTTCCCGTATCGGATATAGACTTCACCCCGCTTGTCCCAGGGCGAGACCTTATCGGCAAAGAAGGTGCGGGCATACCAGACGCGCCGGTAATGCTCGATGATGCGCTCGTTGACTCGGGTCATCATGTCGGGGTCTCGCCGCAGCCAGAACCGCTCCAGGTAGGCCTGACGCGCCGTCGAGTCCGTCAGCGCCTGAATCTCCCGGAGTTCTTCCCTGGAAGCCACGTTCGTGACGTCTTCGTACAACTCCCGCTCCCGCGGCTCGACAGTTCCCAGGAAACGTTGAAAATAGTCCAGCGCCTCATTGTATTTTTCCCCGTGGACGAAGCCCTGGGCGGCGATGGGCAGCAAGCGGGTCTCCTCGTCAGAGGCTTCCACGTATGGAACGATATGACGGGCGATCCTGTCGTAGGATTCCGCCTGTATACAAGCCAGGCCGAAGAAGTAGAGGCCGTCGGGGTCGTCAGGTTCCATCGACAGGTACGTGTCGAAATGTCCGAGCGCCTTTTCGTGGTCCTCCTTGAATCGTTCGTGCGCCTCCCCAAGCGCACGGTACGCGTCGGCCTGTTCGGGATCGAGTTCGATGGCCTTTTTGGCCGCCCCGATGGACCTCCTGAAGTTGTGGAGGGCGCTTATGCCCTTGGCGGGCATTTCGGCGTACGCGAGTGCAAGGCCGGCGTGTGCTGCGGCATTCTTCTTATCCAGGTCGAGCGCCGCCTCAAATGTCTCCTGGGCCCCCTTGAAGTCCCCAACCTTGAGACGCGCCTGCCCCAGGCGGGTCAGTATTTGCGCGTCTCCGGGAATGGTCTCGGCAAGACGCAGGAAGGTATCCAGCGCCTCGCCGAACCGGCGGCTCTCCATCTGCCGTTCGCCAACGGCGAGGATTGAATCCGTCACCGAGAGCGCATCCGCTCGCGCCGGTACGTTGAATCCCAACAGGAGAACAACTACGCAGAATTGCTGAAGAAGGACAGGCTGAAATCGACGTCCGGTATCCATGATGTGCCCCCTTGTCTCAGTCCGCCGACGGTACGTCTGTCAGCGGCGTTCCGGCAACAATTCCCCGTCCCTCCCGAACGGTTACCGTCTGCCCGGCTGTAATGTTGTTGATTCGTTCTATCCGACCGGAAGGCCAGACCACCTCAACCTCGTCGGCGGCCCTCGCGCCCGACAGGCCGAATGTTAATATCAGCTCACTCTGCGAACAATAGCTCGATCCCGCCCTGACGGAACGCGTCTGCGTCAACTCCCCGGAACGCAGCCGAACCTTCGCGCCAATCCCGTCCCGGTTGGACCAGGTCGCCCCTCCATCCGGCTTGCGGTACCTGTCGTCCGGTGGAGCACCGCCTCCGATCAGTTTTACCCTCAGGGAACGGTTCCGGTTCCCTCCTTCATTGCGATAGAGCGCGGGGCGACCGTTGTTTGTGGCTACCAGGACATCCAGGTCGCCGTCGCCGTCATAGTCCGCATACGCGGCGCCGCGCCCAACCAGGGGATCGGCCAGATCGCCGCATCGGGCGCCAACTTCCCTGAAGCTGCCGTCGCCCTCGTTCCGGTAGAGTAACGGTCGCTGGGCGTAGCTGAGATGGGGTCTGGTCTGGCGGATCCGGCTGTCCACGTGTCCGTTTGCCGCAAAGAGATCCTGGCGGCCGTCCAGATCGTAGTCGAAGAAGAAGATCCCGAACGTGACGAACGGCGCACTCGGGTGGCCCACGCCGGAAGGCAGGGTCCGGTCCGTAAAGTATGCCCCGTCCTGGTTCTGAAACAGGGAAATCATTTCGTAGGAGAAGTTCCCGATGGCCACGTCCTCCCTGCCGGCGTTGCGGACGTCTCCCGCGTCGACTCCCATGCCCGACTTCGCCTCTCCGGCGGCGCTGTACGCAATGCCCGCCAGCAGGCCATCCTCTGTAAACGTGCCGTCCCCGTTGTTGCGGTAGAGATAGTCGGGCATGGTGTCGTTCGACATCAGAATATCCGGCCATCCGTCCCCGTTGTAATCCAGCGCGACCGCCGACATGCCTTTCCCGGGTTTTCGGCCGATTCCGGATTCGGCTGTGACGTCCACAAACCGTCTGCCGTCGTTGCGGTAGAGCCGCGAGTACTCGGGGTCGTACAGCTGCGGCGCGTAGGATCGGGCGTTGGAACGCGCAGACAGCCAGTCATCCCGTTCCGCGGTCCACTGTACGTAGTTTCCCACGAAAAGGTCAAGGTCCCCATCCCGGTCGTAGTCCAGCCATACCGCGCAGACGCTCCACGTGGAGTCACCCACCCCCATCTCTGCCGTGACGTCCTCGAACCGTCCGTTTCCCTGATTCCGGTAAAGCCGGTTGGCGCCCAGACATGCCACGTACAGGTCGATGTCCCCGTCATTGTCATAATCGGCTGCCGCGCTTCCCATCCCGTAGAGCGGCTGCTTGAGACCGGCCAGGGCCGTCACGTCCGAAAAGCGCCCGCTTCCATCGTTGCGATAGAGCGCCATCGTGGATTGCCGTTCTGATGCGTCTTCGTGGAGCGGGGAGGCGTTGATCAATAGAATATCCGCATCCCCATCGTCGTCAAAGTCCCGGAACGCGCACCCGGACCCCATCGTTTCCGGCATATATTCCCTGCCGGACCCGCCGTTGTCGTGGATGAATCCGATCCCGGCCGCCACGGTCACGTCCCTGAACGTCACGCCCTGCGCGGGGCATTTCCCCACCAGGCTCGTGAGAAACACGAGACCTGTCCATATCATACCGAAGCGCATTATTCTTTTCGCGAATTTTCCAGCCGACTCAGCCTTGCCATGGCGTCTTCAACCCATGCCTTCTGTGCCGGATCGTTGCGGGCAAGTTTCAGATACGCCCGCCAGTGGACGATGGCGCTCTCCGCGTTCCTCTCCCGTTCGTGAATGACGCCCAGATTGTAGTGTCCGTCTGCAAAGTCCGGGGCAAGGCGGACCGCGTGCCGGTAGGCCTCAATCGCTGCCGCGGTGTCGCCGAGATTGAAATACGCGTTGGCAAGGCCCGCGTAACGCATGGCATGCTGAAACCCGGCGACCGATCGGGTATATGCCCCCTGATTCGCGTCGACAACCGACACGACCGAGTCGGACGGCGCGCTTTCCGGTTTCAGCCGGATGGCCTCCTCGTACGAGGTCACCGCCTCCTCGTGCCTTCCCTGACGGGAATATGCATTGGCCAGATTGTAATGCGCCTCGGCGAGGTCAGGATCCAGACGGATGGCCTCCAGTTGCCGCGAAACGGCCCCGTCCAGATTTCCGCTGAGCATGCGGACGAGACCCAGGTTCGCCTGCGCCTCGGCGTAGTCCGGCATCAGCGCAACGGCCTCTGCATAGGCCGTTCCCGCCTCCTCGACCTTTCCCCTGTCCAGAAACTGGGTGCCCTTCGCAACCTGCTGCGCCGCGGCCTGGCAGCGGGCGACGGCCCCCAGGAACAGCGCCTTCATGGGATCTTTGGAAAAGGGTGGCCCCGCCCCGGCCGCCCGCCGGTATGCCGCCAGCGCGTCGCCGTACTTTCTCTGCCGTGCTTCCATCAGGCCCAGCAGGTAGTGAGCCGCTGCGAATTCAGGGGCGGTCGCCAGCGCATCCCGGAGCCGCGCGACCGCGAAAGCGATCGCAGGACGGGTCAGGTTCCATTTCGCCCCGCTCTGACCTCTGCTGTCAGCCACACGCCTGGCGGCTTCGGCAAATGGCGGATATGCGCGTTGAGTCGCCCCCATCCCGAATCCCGCCGTCGTCCCTGAGGTCAGTCCGATCGCGTCGTTCAACCTGGCAGTAACGCTGTCCTCCAGGGCGAACCCCACGTCGCTCGCCACCAGAGGTTGGGCGGACGAAACGCAGACCACCAGCATTCCCTGCCACAGCGTGCGGCCCACCGAGCCGTCGCAGAGGCTATGGACGTACGTCCCGAGCACAGCGAAAACCAATGAAATTGCCCTTCTGGTCCGGATAGAATCTGAACCGGGCGGATGTCTTCAGGTAATGGGGCAGGTGGTGCCACGAACTGCCTCTGACAACGCGAAACGTCCCAGTCGCAGGGCCGGATGGATCTTCCCGGGGACTGCGACCGTAGTACGTGTCGTCGTACCAGTCGTTGCACCACTCCCAGGCGTTGCCCGCCATGTCCAGCAACCCGTAAGGGCTCGCGCCTCTGGGTCTGGAACCCACCGGCCGTGTTTTGCAAAACTCGCCCGGCACCGGACCGGCGGAAGGATTCGCCCAGTTGGTGCGGCCGCACCTGCCGCCCAGATCCATGATTGCGTAGTCGGCGCCGGGCGCTGCCTCACCCCAGGGGTAGGTGCGTCCGTCCGCTCCACGAGCCGCCTTTTCCCACTCCGCCTCCGTGGGCAGGCGTCCACCCCGCCACCTGCAATAGGCATCCGCTTCCGTCCACGTCACCCCCACGACCGGCTGGCGGTCTCCGGAAAATAACGGGTTTCCGGATTCAGACGGCAACGATGCTCCCGTCACGCGCACATACGCCCGAAACTGTGCGTTGGTCACCTCGTATTTGTCTATATAATAGGAATAGAGATAAACAACATGCGCCGGGCCCTCGGGGTCGAAACCCTGATTCGTGCCCATCAGGAAATCGCCTGCGTTTACGACCAGCATCGTGTCCACGGTACCCGCCGGCGTGCGGTCCAGGAAGACCCCCTCGGGCAGTTCGTCCAGGAGGGACTCTCCTCCGCTGCACCCTGCGCACAGGAGGAGAACATACCAGGCGCCGTGCCACCGCTTGCACCGGCGCATGCTCAGTTTACGTCCCTTGCGCAACGGACGCCCCATCCGTCCGTGGCTCCCGAAGGATCGGACCAGCTGCGAAAAGTGATGCTGAGCTTGTTCGGATCCTGCCCCGCGGCGGTCCGCCAGGACCCGCCCCGAAGTACCCGGAATTTGCCCTGATCCGGTCCCGTTGGTCCGATGGTTGCACTCACTTTGTAATATTCGGCATCGTAGTAGTCCGCACACCACTCCCACACGTTTCCCACCAGGTCCATTGCACCGTAAAAACTGACCCCCTCCGGGTAATTTCCCACCGGCGCCAGGGTATTGTCGTACCCGTCGTCGCCGTCCCGGTAATTCGCCCGGGAACCGTTCAACCCCTTGTTCCACGGATAGGGCTCCCTCGCCTCGTCTCCGCGCGCGGTCTTCTCCCACTCCGCTTCGGTCGGCAACCTGGCTCCACGCCAGGCGCAGTAGGCGGCCGCGTCGAACCAGTCGATCCCCACGACCGGAAAATCCGGCCTGGTTTCCGCCCGGTCCGGCCAGTCGCCAATACCGTTCGTGGACCCATGGCTGGCCGGTGTATGCCGTTCGCGGTTGCCGCCGTCCGGAGCGGCCCAGAACTGGAAATACAGGGCATTGGTCACTTCATACCGGTCTATGTAGAATGCGCTCAGGTACACCTCCCGCGCCGGCTGCTGGTCCCCCGGGCCGCGCTCCATGCCCATCGTGAAGTGACCCGAGGGCACCCGAACCATCTCAACGCCGCGGAAAAGCCGCACCAGACCCACCGGAAGGGGCCGATCCTTACCTGGGTCGAATTCCTCCACGGCGCCCGTGGGCGGCTCATCCGCGCCACCACAGGCCAGAACGCCCCACCAAATCAGACAAAAGCAGAAAAAGCCGATGGCACGCATGGGCCGCCTTACGCCGGGTCGAAGGCAAATGTCCGGTTTGTCCCTTTGTGCCCGCCCTGCTTCTCTCGCTGCCGATCCGGGCACCGATAACAAAACGGCGGCCAATGCCCCTTCCCGCCGACCCGGCCGGAGACACATTGCGCCGCCGTTAGCGCTGTTTACAATGAGCGGCCCGGGTTGGGACCGCCCAGGTATCCGAGATTAAAACGCGCCGCCAATGCTGAACCGAATGGGTGCATCCAGCAACTCGCCGACGTCTGTATAGGCGACGTCAACCAGCACCGTCCGGCCGCCAAAATCGCCCTTGAATCCCGCGCCGAAGCTGTACGTTTCCAGGTCGTGATTGAACTTGTAGCCGGCGCGCAGGGCTACCGCGTTGGATAGCCAGAGCTCACTGCCGATCTGCCACCGCTGTTCGTAGTCCACCTGGTAGGAACTCTCGAAAGAAACCGTCAGGTAATTCGGCTCGTCCATCTCGCCAAAGAGCTCCATGGCCACGCCGATATCGAAATTCATCGGCATCAGGAATTTCTGGTCTTCCGCCAGCACCTTGGTATCCGGCCCGAAATTCCGCATGGCCAGGGCAATTCGCGAACTCCTGAAGCCCGTGTAAAAGTGGGTGCCGGCGTCCAGAACGAGGGAGGTCATGTTGTCGACGTGCAGGGTCTCCGAGATATATACCACCCGGATTCCCAAGCCCAGCTTGTCGGTTGCCTGAAACGCATAGGCCAGGCCCACGGAGGTCCCGCCGCCCTTGATCATCTCTCCCGTGCCCTCGGGGTTGAATATGGTCCGTACCGGCATATCGCCCACGTCGTAGTTCAACACGCTGGCGCCCAGAACGCCCCAGCCCGTCCGGTATGCAAACGCGCCGCTGTAGAACCCCGTGTCGACCAGCCACCGGGTGTGGGAAAGCTGGTACCCGAAACGCTTCAGGTGAACCAGGCCGGCCGGGTTGAAAAAGATCGCGTTGATGTCGTTCGATATGGCCGTAAACGCGTCTCCCATAGCCGCCGCTCGCGAGGACTGGGTTACTTTCATCCACGGAAACGACGCCAGTCCCAGTTTCCGGAAATCCTCGGACTTGAGGATTTCGGGTACGTCCCGCGCTTCCGCGGGCGAGTTCCCGATTGCGCCGGCCACGAGAACGGTCATCAGTGTCATGCAAAGTATCCGCTTCATAAGCTAATCGCTCCTTCCCGGGATTGCCTCACGCCGGCTATCGGATGACCATGAATTTTCCAATCCGTTTCTTCCCCATACTTTCGGAAACGAGAGATTCCACCACGAAGAAGTAGACGCCCGCGGAAATCGACCCCGTGCCGAGCGACATCGCCAGCTGGTCCCACTGCGCTTCGCCCAGCCAGACGTTCGGATCGTCGGGCGCATCCGTGCGGTCGTCGTGGAGGATCTTTCCGACCATGTCGCCGGCGCTGTTGAACACGTAGATCCAGGCCTTGCTCGGCACGTTCACGAACCGGATCTGCGGTTTGCCCGGGTACTGCAGATTGGCGTCGCCAACGCGGAAGGGATTGGGTACCACGAAGACTTCCCGGCCCAACGCCTCGGTCTCGCCAACCGCGGGCTGCTTCGGACTGAAGAACGGCGGCTTGCGCTGGGACCGTGCCCACTGGCCGCCTTCGAGGCCGGCCATTACCTGCGCCTGCACCATGGCGGGGAGCGTGGCCATCGTGCCCACGCGTCCCACCCAGTCCTCGTGGCCGTTTGCAAACGGCCTTACCGAGTACCAGTAATTAAACCCGGCTACCGACTCAACGTCCGTAAACGTATGCGTCCCGGCCGGGACCTCGCCGACTCTCGTCCAGGGCCCGTCCGGGTTCCACTCGGAGCGGTAGATGCGGTAACCCGCCACGTCCTGCGCCTCCGCTCCTATATAGTCCGGGTTCATCGCGCCGTCCGCCGAGTTCCACGTGAGCAGGTTCTGCGCGTCCGGGCTGTTTGTGACGTCCACGTACACGTCCGGCGGCGAATCCGGCACGTCGTATTCATTGTCATAAGCCCACTTCGCGCGCTTGAAAAACTCGACCATCCATTCTTCGCCCTTCTTCAGACCGTCGAAGTCATACAGGTGCGACCGCGTCCATGTGTAGAGGTCGCTCTCTCCGGCGCCCGAGCCGCCCACCCATGCCACCACCAGCTTGGCCTTGTCGCCGGGTCCAAGTGAATACGGCCCGAAGGTCTGGGCGCTGTAGAACACGCCGATTTCGCTGGGATTGGCCTGAAAGCCCGCTTCCGCGATCATATTGAACATGGTCTCACGGTCGTGAGCCCCCGGCCGGGGGTCCGCGGACACGGTGGTGCTTTCGATCCGCCAGAAGCGTACTGCGTGAGGCTGGTCGCCCTGGGGCTGGGCATACTTGCCCGCGTCCCTGGTATTGAATCCCCAGTCCCCGCCGTCCTCATACGCCAGCGGTCCGAAGCCCATATACTGGTACGAGGTGAATTCACCGTCCTTGCGGCCCGTATCGCAAGAGGGCGAAATAATCAGCCGGTTTACGGGATCGCCCGTATCGTCCCAGGGAAACTCCGGACTGTCGCCGTCCCAGTCCACGATCATTTTCAGCCCCCTGGCAGGACCGGAATAACCGGCATTTTCGGTATAGACGATCCAGTCGTCCAGACCGCCCACGTTGTACCAGTGCCAGCGGTCCGAGCGATTGTAGTGGGACAGCCCCGCGTCCGTGAGCATCCACGAGCCGATGATAGGAACGTATACATTATCCAGCCATTCCGCGGGCAGGTCCCTCTCTCCGTCGCCATCGCTGTCGCCCGTGTTCTCGATTTCGATCTCCGTAATGATGAAGTCGTCCCACGCGGGGTAGCTCCATGCCATCGTGCGCCGCGTAAAGGTAACGCCGGCAAGCGTGGTCCACTTGGTCACGATTATCTCTTCGGGCCACTCGTCGGAACGGGATGACGGCGCGCCCGGAGGTCCGGGAGTCGCGTACTCCCCCCACGACCAGTTGCTGATTCTCACGGGGGCCCTGTTCAGCGGCGCATTCTCAAGAATCTGCGCCAGGTTCTCGCTCCAGGTGGGCGCGTAGTACCACGGGGCGCCCTTGCGCCATTCGAAGCCCGGATTCTCGGCGGAGGAGGGCTGCACCCTGATCTCCCCGCCCAGGTACTGCAGTTCCTCATCCATGGAAGGATCCGCCACCATGGGCACAATCTCGTCGAGCATGTCCGAACGGGGGCCGGTCAGCACCACGTAGTACCCGTTCTTGGAGAAATTGTCGTAGGCTCTTGAGCCCTGGAAACTGGATGGAAGCCGCAGCGCCAGGCCAATGCCCTCCCCGTGCGACGTGGCTTCGATTCGCCCTTCGCTGTTGCAGTCGACGCGGAAGAACGGCAACTGGCTCGCCCAACCGTCACCTGTAATGATGTCGCCGCCCACCGTGGCCGGGTAGACCATGCTGGATGACCGCGAGAGCGCCGCGCCGATGGAGCCTCCCTGAGTGCCCAGATTGGTCACGGACGTATACAGCATCCCGCGTTCCAGGGGCGCCCTGCCGGCGGACCCGGGGTGGTTCGCCTGGCCCCAGACCTGTCCGGACCAGCATATCGCCAGGACTGCTGCGAACGCCCATCCACCGCACCCTTTCAGGACGGTGTTCATACGGTTCGAACGCATCGTATCCTCCTCAGCGTTGATAGGTCCTCAATTAAGAATCGCATACCGGCGGGAGCCCGGGCAACCCCGGGGCCCCCGCTCATTCATGGCGTGTTGACGACGGAATGGATCAGAACTGGATTCTCAAACCCATCTCCGTGCGCCGGGGATGGTTGTAGAAGTTCCGGTCGCGCGTATCCCCGTACAGGAGGAATTCGGAGTTGTCCGGGCGGGCCGTAAGCAATCCCCAGTTGGTCCAGTCGGTGGTATTGTATGAACTGTCGTCCTTCTGGTTGAACAGGTTTCGCACCTCCAGGAAGAGGCTGACGTCGCCGCGTCCCAGACCGAACGGAAAACGCTTCTCAATGGCGAAGTCGGTCCAGGTGCGGATAGGACGCAGCCGGCGTTCGCGGCCGGAATTCGCCGGCGTGTACCAGAACGAACCCGTATTCTGCATGCGCCAGAGCAGGTTGACCCGCCAGTTGGCGAGGAACTTGCTACCGAACACCTTGAAATCGGGCCCGTAGTCCCCTGGCGTGAGGTAGAGGAACTGTACACTGCCCTGGTTCCGGATGTTGCCGCCGTCGGCGTTCAGGCCGGTTTGATAACCCCTCGCCCACACGTGGATGTGGTCCAGTTCGAAGTCGTCCAGGCCGATGAGCCCGTATTCCCGGGCCGTCATCCGGGTCTGCTCGTATCCTCTGCCTCCCGGCCTGCCGTCTCGTTTCGCGTTATTCCGGATGACTCGGTTGGCGGTGGCGCCGATCTCCCGGATCTGCTCGACCGTGAGGGGCACCGGCACTTCAACGCCGTTCTCCACCCTGTACTCGTACCAGTATCGCCCGCTGGCGATGTACATGGAGTCCGGATACAGGAAGTTGAACCAGGCGTCGAAATTGCCCCAACCGGCCTGCGCCCATGTCATGTTGTACGCAAGATTGATGGCGAAGTTGTGGCTGAGGGGCTTCCGCAGGGAAAATTCCAGACCCCGCTGCTCTTCGAACCCGTTGTTGTGCAGGATCCGGGCGTAGGGATGCACCCAACCGGGCCTGTGCGGCGCGTAAAAGCGCACGTCGGAATGATAATGGTACTGGTCCTTTGCGCTCTTGTAGTACAATGCGATCGCGCCGGTGTAGTCCTGCACGAAGTTCCAGTCCGCCCCCACCTCCATCGACACGGTCTTTTCGGGTCGGATTTCAGTGGTGCCCTGCCCGCTGCGAATCGGGTACGACGGCCGCATGGCGTTGTACCGCTCACCCGGATCGATCCCGCCGTTCCCGTTCCAGTCCTGATCGGGACCCGATGTCCGCCAGTCCCCGTTGAACAGATAATAGATGTCGGGATAGGCCAGGAACAGACCCGCGAAATAATGCATGGACGAACGCGCCGTGATCGGATGCGACACCCCCACCCGCGGGCTCAGGTTTTTAAACACGACCGGTTCGCGGTGGGGCGCATTCTGGAATCTAAGTGGCGAGTTGTACATGGGCGAGAACGCATAGGCGCCGGAAGCCGGGAACTTGGATACCGGATCGAACAGGTCCAGACGCAGGCCGGCATTGATGACCATGCCTTCGAACTCCATCTTGTCCTGCGCGTAGATGGCGAGGTGCTGGGGCTTGACAGGATCTCCGACCACGCCCTGCGCGCCCGCGAACTCCAGCCGCCTGGCCTGTGCGCTCTCTCCCGTGTAACGGGTGAGGAACATGCTGTACTTGATGAATTCGAACCCGGCCTTCACGAAATGCCCCTTCGTGATCTGGCTGGCCAGATCCAGCTTGACCTGGTACCGCTTCCGGTCCGCAACCTGGTAATGGCGGACCTCCCGGTCCACGGCAAACCATCCGTCCGCATCCGTACGCACGTCCGACGTTCTCGCCGCGATATCGCTGGTGTCGTCGACCGTTGAATAGCGCGATATCCGGAGGTCGTAGAACGTCCTGGGCGAGAGAGAATGGGTGATGGCCAGGTATTGCATATTGTGGTTCGTACTCATTTTGCCCGCCGCGCTCCAGTCCGCCGGCAGGAAGATGTTCTTGCCTAAACCGCGAATGACGCCGCTGGAGGTGCCCGCGGACCGTTCGTTCCGGTAGGAATCCCGGTCGGTACCGATAAACTTCTTGTTGTATTCGAACAAACCGCCGATCTTCATCTTTACATTTTCGGACGCGCGGACGGTGACGCTGTATGATCCCTGGTAGTTGTTCAAAGAAGGAACAAACCGCCCTATGTCGTCATAGTAGCCCCTCTCCGTCCCCGAGGGATAGATGGGCGCCTTCCGTGCCGTCTTGCCCGAAACGATGAACGAAGCGCTCCTGGAAAGCGGACCCGAGACATTCCCCTCCACCTCGTGGCCGGTGATTTCATCGTAGTCCGAGCGCTGGTGGACGAGTCGACCCGTATCCGGGTCCCGCTCGTTCTGCCACTCGCCCTCGCCCCATTTCATCTTGTCGAGATGCGACGGGCTTTCGTAGGCGTTTGCGCCCCAGTGCTTCTGCCCCGGGGGGGTCCGCCGGTACTCGCCCCACCCGTGGAAGTTCTGGCTTCCGTCTTTTGTAATAATGCTGATGACGCCGGCCTGGGCATTGCCGTACTCGGCGTTCATCCCGCCCGTGACCACGGAAATCTCCTGGACGGTCGACCGGTTGATAGCCTTCCAGTTGTGGGAGCCGGCGCCGTCGCTGTTCACGATTTTCACGCCGTCCACGTAATAGGCCACGTCTCCGCCCGTGCGGCTCCGCCATTCACCGGGCCGGTTGCTTCCCCGCATGCGGTCGGACCCGTCGAGGTGCACGCCCGGCTGCAGCGTGATCAACTCGCTGGTCGTGCGCACGATGGGAAGCTGCTCGATCTCATCGGCGCCTACGATGTACTTGCTGAAGGTCTTGTCAACCTCAACCGGAGGACGTTCCGCCTTGACAACCATATCCCCGAGCTCAAGCGTCGCCTCCTGCAACGTAAAATCGACCTCCGTCGTCACGTCGGCCTGCACACGCACGTCCGTCTGTGACTCGGCCTGATAACCGATCAGGGACGCCTTTAGCGTATACAGCCCCGGATCGGCGCGGAGAATCACGTAGAACCCCTCCGCATCGGCTGTGGACCCGAGGTTGAGGCCCTCGACGACCACGTTGGCGCCGGGAAGCGGTTCGCCCTGATTGTCCAGGACCTTTCCAACAATCTTTCCAGTCGTGCCGGCCCAGGCGTTACCACTCAACGCCAGCGCCGTACAGAGGGAAAGAACTCCGATAAACAAAACGCACTTCTTCATTGCCGAACCTCCATTTGTATTGTCTGAGCTGGTTATCTTCAGCCACTTATGCCCGATTTGGATCGTGCCTCCTCCCTGATCGCCGGGCACGCGAGACGAATTAATCTTTCCCCGATTCGTAGAATTTGACGGCCACCTCCAGATCCAGCATCTGCAGCAGCGGCATCACGCCCTTGATGCCCCAGGCCTCCCGCGGCCCGAGCGTCCCCACCAGGAAATTGTGCTGAACCCGGAAATCCAGTGAAAAGTTGTTCGACATGAACCGTTCGACGCCAAACCCGAAATGGGCCCCGAGCGCCCACCGGCTCTCCACCACCGGTTCGAGAACCACGCTCGGATCCAGCATATTCTCTTCCGAACCCTCGACCGGGATGCCCTTCTGCCCGGGATAAATAAGGCCGGTCACGCGATTGCTGTAGCTGTGAAACCCGCCGCCGGCGACCACGTAAGGGGATGTGCCCTGGTTATAGAACAGCCGAGACTTGTCGCCGAGCCGGAAAACCACGTTGCACAGCACGCTGTTGATCCGCATACTGGCGTCGGACTCGGGGCTTGCATAATCCTTCGAGTCTTCGTTCCAG
Source organism: Candidatus Latescibacterota bacterium (assembly GCA_965116875.1). GTDB lineage: Bacteria > Latescibacterota > UBA2968 > UBA2968 > JAAXHE01. Next base: position 2,763,648 of record OZ220733.1, on the reverse strand, counting down.
GTAAACGTCTGACTCTCGATCTTGCCGTCGTTGTATTCGAGCCGGTGATACTCGAACTCAAGCGCGTTGTTGATATTCCGGTTGTAAACAACGCTGCCGCCCCAACGTACCGCCTGTGTGTACCAGTTCGTCCGAAGCCCCATTACGGGCAGGTTGTAGCCCAACAGCATCCGCCCTCCGATCCGGTCGAACTCCCGCGCGCCGATATCCGGTGCCAGAAGAGCCACCAGAAGCCCGGCAACAGCCGCAACCCTCCATGTGCCCATAGACTGCCCTCCTTGTGATGGACCGGGCCGCGCGATCGCCGCCGACATTCTCGCTAAATCCGGTCCGTTTGCAGTACTTTGGCTCAACCTGTCACCGACTCCCCGGCGTGATTTTGATTGCCCGTTCGGCGGCATCCGGAACGGGCGTCCGCAAATTCCGGGGGAGGGCCGATAATTACAGTTACGGCAAGACGGTGCCCCTCCCACAGAGAAAGCCCTCGCGATGCCGTTTCGAACCACACTCGCTTGAAGCAAACACACTACTAAAACATACTATAAGTAATGATAACACCACCCGGCGGATTTTGTCAAGAGAAAAAAAGAGTGATTTTTTTATTTCGCCATGCCGGGCGCACTGACCGGCGCGGCGGGGTCGTGCAGCCATCCAATCCACGGTCAAAGGGACTTGCAATCCCTCCCGGTATGGTTTAGACTTGGGATGAGGGGTTCTGTGAAGCCGGGCCATTTCGATTTCAACCCTGATTCGGAAATGGACGTCCCCGATGGTCGACCCCGCGGCGCCGCGGTTGATTCTGTCCGAGAACGAACTGGATGAATTGCGCGATCGCAGCGCTTCGTCACACGCGCGGTTCTTCCGGCCGATGGTGGCAGACCTGCACGCCCGTTTGCATGTCGATCCGCCCGGCACGCTCTGGGACCTGGAGGAGCCCGCGTACAGCGATCTGCTCGAGATCTGTTTTACTCTGGTGGTGAACTGCGGCATTGCATGGCAGGTCACCGGCGACGGGCGGTGGCGCGGACTTGCCGAACGCTGGATGGCGCGATGGGTCGATGCGGACAGCGCGGGAAACGAGCAGGTCAAATCCTCATATCTCGTAGCCTTTCACGTGATGGCGCTGGCCTACGGCGTGGACCTGTTCGGCCGGGTTCTTCCTGAACCGCTGATTCGTCGCGCGATCGAGGTATTGCGGGTCGAGACCGGACGGATGGTCCGGTACATGAATACCGGGGAGGCAGGCTGGAGCCGGCGATACCATTACCACGACTGCTGGGTGCCGGTCTTCGGCGCCGGCGTCGGCTGTCTGGCCCTGTTGCCCTACGCGCCCGAAGCCGGGTCGTGGTTGACCGATGTTGAGAGAGAGGTCGAATGGATCGTTTCCATTCAAGGTGAGGACGGGGCCTGGAACGAGGGCGTGGCCCCGCTGAATTACGCGTTGGGACCGATGCTGTTCTACCTGGAGGGCAGGAAGCGGGTATTCGGCGAAAACGCGTTTGATGTGCCCTGGCTGAAGGCATTGCCCCGCTGGCGGACCTACCACCTTCTTCCGGATGGAAACTACGTATTTCTGGACGACTCGACGCCCAGCGGCCGGTATCACGGGGAGACCGGCGGGGTCGTGGCTTTTCAACTGTACAAACTCGCGTCCGAGTTCAATGACGGTCTGGCGCAGTGGCAGGCGGAACGGGAATCCGCCCGATCGTTCCTGAAGGACTATCACGACTACGGCTGGAGCTTCCTGTGGTACGATCCCGGCGTTGCGGCGGAGCCTCCGGACGGATTGCCGGCCGCCGCCGCTTTTCCGTCGATGGGTCAGTTTTTCTCCCGTACGGGATTTGACGAAGGCGCATCCGTACTCAGCTTCGAGTGTACCGTTCCCGGCGCCCCGCTGGCGCAGTCCCTGCTGGACGAAGGGCTTCCGATACAGACCATAACGCAGAACAAGCACGCCCACTATGAAGACCGGGCGTCCTTTACGTACTTTGTAAACGGTCACTATTTTTTCCGGCCGTCCGGATATTTCCGGTTCGATACCTCGTTCAAGAATACGCTCACCTTCGACGGCCGGGGACAGTCGGTCGAACCCGGCGCCGGGGGCGAGATGACGGGTGTCTACCGGGGCGAGAACGACGTGTACTCAGCCGCAAGGTGCGAAGCGGCGTGCGCGTACCCCGAAGTCCCGGACCTGTCCGGTTTCGAGCGGACCGTATTGCACGCAAGGGACCGGCACGCCGTATTCGTGCTGGATCGGGTCCGGTTCTCCGGTCATGAGACGCGCCCCGTGGAGGCCCACTTTCACGTCGGACATGAGGTCGATACCCGGATCGGCGCGGACAGATCGCTCCGGCTGGAGACGCCATCCGGACAGGCATGCGGCCTCTATCACGCTGCTTCGCATGCGGCGGCGTTCGAACGAGTTCCGCAACCGGTCGACCCGTTTTGGAGGGAGTACCTGTCCGGCTACGACATCCCGCCCGAAGACCTGGAGGCGATGGACCATGCGGACCTCCGCTTCCGGTTTGCGATGGCCGGCGAGACGTCGCTCGACGTCCTGTGGGCGATTCTGCCTTGCGGAGGGGAATGCGTTGCCGGACAACAGGCCGATGGATCGATGATCTCATTCTGGTATACCGCTCCGGGCGCCGCGCCTCAACTGGTTCTCGTGCCTCCCGCGGAGCAGGTCGCCAGTCCGGTCCGCGGACCGGTGCTTCCGCAACGCCCGGAGCGGATTTTCATGCTGGGTGGTCCGCCCGGAGGCACGATCAGGCTGGTACTCGAGCACCAGGATCGCGAACGATGGGGGACGGTGTTCGGGGAGGGCCCGGCCTATACGCTTACCGACGCCGGAACGGCCCTTGCCTAGCCTCTAATTAAGCGAGTTATTTCAGATTTAAATGTATAAAAGTACCGGAAAGACTTATCTTTGTTGAAGTTAGCAGTCTCGGACGGGAAATTGCTACTCCAACGAAGGGGGCCTTTCCGGTGAAAAGAATATCGGTAAGAGAAAGCCGCAGGAACAGTACAAAATGTGGGCGCAAGGTACATGTACGGCAGAAGCGCGCGAGTCGCTTTTGTGCGCAAGGCAAGCCGATGTTTGGCAGCACGCGTGTACATTACGAGGTCAGCGCAGATGGGCACGCGATGAGCTACGGTGGCATCACGGCGGTGCATCGCCTGGTGACGAAGTTGGGCTTGGTCAAGGAAATCGACGCGAGGTTGCAGTTGTTGAAGGTGCATCTGCCGTATCACGAGTCGGATCATGTGTTGAACCTTTCCTACAACATCATGTGCGGCGGCACGCGTCTGGAAGATATCGAGCGTTTGCGACATGACGTGGCCTACATGAATGCCTTGAACGCGGATCTGATCCCGGATCCGACGACCACGGGTGACTTCACACGTCGCTTCACCGAGGCCGACGTGATCGAGCTGATGGATTGCATTAACGCGGTACGCGCCAAGTTGTGGCGCACACGCGCTACCCGAGACCTGGCAGGGGTGGCATACATCGACGTGGATGGCACCAGTGCGCCAACGTATGGGCAGAAGAAAGCCGGTATGGACATTTCCTACAAGGGCGTGTGGGGATATGCGCCTTTGATCGTGTCGTTGGCCAATACCAAAGAGGTGCTGTATGTGGTCAACCGTCCGGGCAACGCGTCTTCTCACCAGGGCGCCGCATCCTGGATCGATGCGGCCATCTCCTTGGTGAAGCCCCACGCAGGGCGCGTATGCCTGCGCGGCGACACGGATTTTTCGCTCACCGGTCACTTCGATCGCTGGGCCAAAAACGTCGATTTCATCTTCGGCATGGACGCCAACGAGGCCTTGCGAACACGGGCCGAGGCGCTTGACGAAGCGGCCTGGCATCGCCTGCACCGGCCTGTCGCGCCACAGAAAAGGCACCGACGGGACAATGAGAAGCAGCGCATCGTCAAGGCGCGGGGCTACCTCACCCTGGCGCTCAAGTTCGAAGACGTGGCACAGTTTGACTATCAGCCCGGCAAGTGCGAACGGACCTACCGCGTCGTGGCCGTGAGAAAAAACATCTCCAAGACGAAAGGCGAGCAGACCCTCTTCGACAATATCCGGTATTTCTTCTACATCACCACGCGCCACGACCTCACACCTGCCGAAGTCGTCTTTGCGGCCAACAAACGTTGCGACCAGGAAAACGTCATCGAACAACTCAAAAACGGTGTCAACGCCCTGCGCGTGCCCATGTATGACCTGATCAGTAACTGGGCTTACATGGTCATCGCCGCACTGGCCTGGAACATCAAGTCGTGGTTTGCCATGATGATGCATCGCATCAAACACCGCCGGCACTATATCCGGATGGACTTTCGCACCTTCCTCAACCACATCATCCTGTTTCCCTGTCGTGTGGTGAGAAACGCGCGAAGCACCACCGTGCGCATCATCGGCTATCAGCCGTCCCTGAGCAGACTCCTAAGCGCCTGGGCCACCATCGAACGCACCGGCTTCACCTGACACCAACTCGAAGGATGACCGCAGATCACCACAGCGTTCGCGTCCATCATCACGCAACGGACCCTTACGCCCAAATCACACACAACCGGTCGCTTTACACAGCAAACTCACCTCGACAGACCTCTGTACGACCTCACGCCATCACCATTTGCCAGGCACCATTGCTCTCATCAACCCAAACGCACCAAAATGCGCCCTTCGGCTCAACAAACAACAATACTCGCTTATTTAAGGCCTAGCGGCCCGGTGTGGATCCCCGGCGGAAGCGAGAAGGAGGCAGGCATCGTGAAAATCGAAGCAGTCTGGGAAAGGAAGCAGGAATTCATTCCGGTGGTGATGGTCAGGGAAGACCTCACGGACCTCCCGGCATTTCCGCTTCCCGAGGGGTACAGCCTCCGCTACTACCGGACCGGAGAAGACCACCACTGGGCCGAAATCGAAGTCTCCGTTGCGTCGTTCGATACGATGGACGGGGCGCTTGCCGCCTTCGAACGCGAGTTCGGACCGGGCCGGAAACGGATGGAGGAGCGGTGTCTGTATCTGGAAGACCCGGTCGGCCGGGTGATCGGCACAAGCACGGCCTGGTACAACCCTGCGTTCAACGGAAAGGACTACGGCCGCATCCACTGGATCGCCATCCGACCTGAGTATCAGGGCCGTGGACTCGCCAAACCGCTTCTGGCGGCCTCGCTTCAACGCATCGCCGACTTCCACGATCGCGCCTATCTGACCACCCAGACCACCAGCGCGCGAGCGATCAACCTATACCTGGATTTCGACTTCATCCCGTTTGAGACCTACAGTCGATGTAAAGATGGATGGGCATGGCTTGCTTCCGTCCTGGACCATCCGTCACTTGCCGCGTACCGCGACTGAACGGTTGGGTGACGCGGCGGTGGACGAATCTGATATTGGTACACGGACTGCTTATTTGCAGGGAGACTGCACGGATGGCAAAGAAACCCTGGTCACCGGAAGGAAAGACGGTCGTCAGGAAAAACGACATCATCGAAGGCCTGCGGAACCTGGGGGTGAATCCCGGCGACGCGGTATTTTTTCACAATTCCCTGAGCAGTATGGGGTACGTGGAGGGCGGGGCGGAAACCGTGATCGGCGCGTTTCTGGAGGCGGTAGGGCCCCGGGGCACGATCGCGGTGCACACGTGTCATTTCAACGGGTGGCACTGCGAGTACGTGCTCAACAGCGGAAGTCCCGCATTCGACGTTCGACGCTCACCCTCGAGGATGGGTCGGATCACGGAAGTCCTACGGCATCATCCGGATGCCGTGAGATGCCTGGATTCCAGCAATCCGATGTGTGCGATCGGACGCCAGGCGGAGTACCTCGCGGAAGGCGCGGTTCGCTGCTTCACCCCGTGCGGACGGGATACGGCCTGGGGAAAGCTGGGCGAAATAGACGCGCATTACATGTTCCTGGGAACGGGATGGACCAGCTGCACCATGATGCACGCCTGCGAGGAATACGGGCACGCGCCCTACGCGCTGATGGACGATCCCTCCCGGCTGGAAGTGGCGGACGAACGTGGCCGGATTCACGTCCACGTTCAGAAGGTGCATACGCCGAACGTGCCCAGGGACTACTTTCTGATGGAGCCCGAGATGCAGAGGCTGGATCTCGTGAGGTACGGAAGGATCGGCGACGCGAAAGTCACGAATATGAACGCCAGGGAACTGATAGATGCCGGCACCCGGTGTATCGTGGAAGATCCCGGATTCCTGTTGAGGGACCGCAGCTTCCTGGAGCATTGCAGGGACCATCAACGGGGGCTCATTCCTCCCGGATACAAGGGCATATCGGACGTCTAATCAGGATTCGTCGTTTTTCGGGAACGTTAATTCGTACATGTGCAAGTTGATAAAGGCGATTCCACTGCGGATTTCCAGGATACCCACGGGACGTGAACGGGACCTCTCCCCCCGGCCCCACAGAAGCAGGGAGACGTGAGACGGAAGAGGGTAGAGGACCACACCCCACCCTACTACCTGGTGAGAAGGAAGACGTTAGACGGGAGAGATCGGATGCCGTAACGGGATTTTCCTTATGCCGCAGGCGAGTCGGAAGAATAGACGGGCAAGGGTTTCTTCTCCCGTCTCCCGTCTTGCGTCTACCCGATTTTTTCACCTCTACCGTCTACCCGCATTCGGGCTCTTTGTGGCCGATTTGATTGTTGTCTTTTTTCGAATTGAGGTTGGTCACAGCGCCCATGGAGGCCGGTATGCAGATTCTGCCGAATATCTATCTGGCGGACGGGTTTGCTTACGCCCAACATCCGAATTTCTACGTGCTGCATAACGATGCCGGCACGATCATGGTCGACTCGGGGTCGGTGCCCGGCGACCTCGACCGAGCCGAAGCACAGATGGCCTTGTGGGGGATCTCACTGGAGAAAGTGGACTATCTGTTTCTGACCCACAGCCACTACGACCATATCGGCAACGCGGCGGCGATCCGGAAACGCGGTGCCTTCGTCATTGCCGGGCCCGGCGACGCGGATGGGATCGAGCAATCGGACGCGCGCACGATTCCGTACGCCGCAGGGTTCCGTCTGCCGGCCTGCAAGGTGGACAGAGTGGTCGAGGACGGCGATACCATAGAGGCTTGCGGATTCCGGTTCGAGGTCATCCACGCGCCGGGCCACACCAACGGATGCGTCATCTACAGATTCGAACACACCGGCAAGACCATCTGGCTTGCCGGCGACGTGTTGTTCTGCGGAAATACCTACTACCAGCCGGAACTGGGCTGGCAGGGAGGCGAAGAATTCGACAAACCCACGTATATAAGGACCCTGAAACGGCTTTCCACGCTGCACGTGGACTGTATCCTGTCAGGACATCATATTCCGTATCTTCGAGAAGGGTCCAGGCTGGTGGGTCGCGCGTACGCGAAGGCGCTGATCGAATGGCGGTAGGTACAGGGCGCCAAAAGGCATTTGCCACAAAAGGCACAAAAACACAAAAGGGTCTGCCTGGCCGAAAACGTCGATTCCGGATTATCCTGAGAAAGCCGTGATGTTGACTCAACGCGACATTGAAGACGGGTTGACCGCGCTCGGATTGCAGCCAGGCGCGATTGTGGTGGTCCATTCGTCCCTGAGCAGTCTGGGACCTGTGGACGGCGGCGCGAACGCGGTGATCGACGCGCTTGTGGAAGTCGTGGGGCCCGGCGGAACCCTGATGATGCCCACGCATCCCGCCCGGGACGGTCGCACGTTCGATCCGGACGTGATCCCATCGGACATGGGCGTGATCAGCGAGACGTTCCGGTTGCGGCCGGGCGTGATGCGCAGCCGGCACCCCTATCATCCGGTGGCGGGGTACGGCGCAAGGGCGAAAGAGATCCTGTCCGATCACGAACAGAGCGCGGCGCCGGACGGGCCGGAGACGCCCTACGGCCGCCTGATCACACTCGGCGGAAAGGTGTTGCACGTCGGCTGCGACCTGGATACGATGACGCTGCTGCACACGGTGGAAGCGGAACTGGACCTGCCCTATCTCCGCGAACTGGAAATGAAGTACGTGGCCGAAGACGGCGAGGTCCGCGCGATGACGATTCGCCGGTGTCCGGGAGGGCATCGCGGGGGCGTGTTGAAGTTCGATCGGCTGTTCAGGACGGAGGGGGCCATGCGGGTGGGTACGGTCGGTCCGGCGGTGTGCCGTCTGATCGACGCTCTCCGGGCCGCGGCCATCATGCGGCGCGAGATGTCGCGCGACCCCGGCTTTGCGCTGGATGAGAATCCGAATTGCGCCGACTGCGTGGGATACAGGAAGAAGATCGCGAGATCGACCGCCGGCCGTCGGGCGGTCCAGCGCGATGAATCAGCCCCTCCCGCGGAATCGCTGACGTCCATGCTGAAAGACGAGGGATTCACCCTGAGCGTGCCGCTGTGGGCAGTGGATGCCGATCCCGAAATGGCGCTGGATCCGGTCGCTACCGCAGGGATTTCATCGGTGGAAGTGCATACGAATCATCTGGTCAATGTCGACGGCCTTCGCGGTCACCTCGGGGACCGGGGCCTCAACGTCGTGGTATTGCGCACGCGGCTCGCATCTGCCGGGACGCTGGCGGAGGCCTGTACAGTTGCAGCGGGTCTCGATGCCGAGTACCTGCACGTCCGCCTTCCCGAAGGCCTCGATCTCGCGAACCTGAACCGTGCGCTTGAAAGGCTGTCCAGGGTCGCCGAAGACAATGGGATGGACGTGCTTGTGGGGAACCCCGCAGGTGTGAATCCGTCGGATATCGCCGGAGGGCTCAGAGAGATCGGGTCGGCCAGACTGAACATGGCATACGATCCGGCCGCCGTCGCGAGGTTGGGCGGAAGCCCGTTCTATATGGAACTCTACAAGGGGCCGGTCCGGCGGTCTGTCAGGCACGTCGACTTCAGGGACGTCGTCGCGGCGAGCGGGGACCCGGCGGTTCCCGGCGGAGGCAACGCGGAACTCGTGGAGATTCTCTCCAACCTCAGATGTCGAAGTTTCGACGGGGTCTTCTGCCTCTGGCCGCTGCCCGGCGTTTCGGGTTTCCGGGATGCCGTAAACGGACTTCGGGACATATTGATGCGAATTTAGTGCCGCGGCCCGGAAAGACGTCACCATTCATCCGCCGATTCAACATGTATCTCAGCGTTCGCGTCGTCAGCCAAAACGTGGTCATTGAGCATGCTTGCATTGAGCTTGTCGAAATGTCGAAATGCCCGTGTTTGGTTACTCGTCCGGAGTTGTTCACTGCCCTTCGCCGACCCTTCGACCCTTCGACAGGCTCAGGGACCACAAGCTCAGGGAGCGGCTCAGGGCACAGGCGACCGTTCTTGAGCGTTGCCGTGAACTCGTCAAAGGGATGTACGCCCGGCGACTCGACGGCCGATTGCGGACAACCGAATTCCCGGGCAGAACACTTGCGGTCCGATGGGCTGCCTGCGAAACAAGGACAGATGCACTATCCGCAATAAGTGCACTGTAAACTTCCTGCAACCGGAATGGGTAGGATGACGGAAAAAGAGTGCTCGGCCGAAATCATCGAGGAGAAGGACGTCCCCGTACCGATGTCCGACGGCGTGGTGCTGCGCACGAACGTGTTCAGGCCGGCTGGATCGAGGCGGTACCCCGGACTGTTGATGAGGACCCCTTATGGAAAGCCGAACGGCGGATTCCAACGTGTTGTGCGGTCCGGTTACGTCGTGGTTGCCCAGGATTCACGGGGTCGCTATGCTTCGGACGGGACGTATATCCCGTATACCGTTGAGGGCGGCACGCCGGATGCGCAGGACGGGTACGAGAGCGTGGAGTGGCTGGCAAGGCAGCGATATTGCAACGGGAAGGTCGGCACGTTCGGCGGGTCCTACAACGCCTGGATGCAGTGGATGCTGGCGAAGTTGCGCCCGCCGCACCTGGTCGCGATGTGCGCATGGTCGATTCCATTGGAGAATACGGAAGTGGACTGGTGGGGGTCTTTTCGGCCCGCTCGGCGCGTCAAGTGGTGGATGGGAACCATGGCGCCGGATATCCGGCGGAGGGAGGGCGCTCCGGGTCCGCATCACAGGGACGAGGCGGTGGAAATCTGGGAAAACGTTGAGCATATGCGATGGCTCTATTTCATGCCGTGGCTGGACCTGCCGCTCTACCTGCCCGAGGGGCTTTCCGGGTACGTTGAGGACTGGTTGAGGCATCCGAACCGCAGGTGCTGGAAATTCGACGAAGTGCACCGCGAAGTGGAGGTCCCGAACCTGGACTTCAGCGGCTGGTACGACCATTGCGGAGGCACGATGGCCCACCTCGGGCTGATGCAGAAGCACGGACGGACGGATCACGCAAGAACGCAGAGCCGGCTCGTGATCGGACCGTGGAACCACAACAACCTGGGCAGCCGCAGACAGGGTCCCTTCGACTTCGGGTCGGCGGCCAAGCTGAACATCCAGGACGCGATGATCCGCTGGTTCGACCGCTGGCTGAAGGGGGATGACAACGGGGTGGACCGGGAGCCGGCCGTGCGGTACTTCGTGATGGGGTCCGGGGTTTGGAAGACGGCGTCGACGTGGCCGCCGGAGGAGACGACGCGGGCGGCCTACTTTCTGGACAGCGACGGCGATGCGCACCTGCCCGCGGGGTCCGGCCGTCTGCTGGACGCCCCGGCCGCCGGCGAGAGCCCTGACACCTATGTGTACGATCCGAACGACCCGGTTCCCACGCTCTGGTCAACCGCGCTGTTTACGGAACCGTCGGACAGAACGAGGCTCGATTATCGCCCGGATATCCTGATCTTCCGCACGCCGACCCTGGAAACAGACGTGGAGACGGTGGGATATCCCGAGGTCGTTCTCTACGCGGCGACTTCGGCGGCGGATACCGATTTTTTCGTACGGCTCGTGGACGAAGTTCCCGGCGGTCCGGCGATGGACGTCGCATACGGAATGGTTCGCGCCCGCCATCGCCATTCGCTGGACGAAGAGGATTTCATCACGCCGGACGCGGTGACCGAATACCGCATCCGCATGACGCCCACGGCCTGCAGGTTTCTCGCGGGGCACAGGATACGCCTTGAAATCACCAGCAGTGATTTTCCGAACCACGACCGGAATCACAACTCGGGCGGGAACGACCTCGCGGAGACGAAACTCGTGGCGGCAATACAGGAAGTTCATCACTCCCGGAACTATCCTTCACACCTGAACCTGCCGGTTGTTCCATGAACGGGCAATGGGTTACGCTGCGATTGGCTGCGTGATATTCAAATGACTTCGGAATTCAACTGGCGTCTCTGCCACCCCGACTTCGAGCCGGCCCGCGGCGACGTGCCCTGCGCCAGAGAGGCGCCGGGCGCACTGCTGCCGTACAGGGGACGAATTTATATGTTCGGAGGCGGTACTCTCAGATACGGCGCTTCCTCCGGGCAGGGAAACAAGTCCACGTTGGGCGCATTGAACGACCTGTGGGTGTACGATCCGTCGGCTGAGGGATGGGACCTGCTGGAAGCGAACGACGGCGCCGCCGGATTCGACGTCTCGGCAGACAGGCCGTGCGCCCGCATGCTGCCCGCCTGGGTTGAAATCAACGACCGGTTCTATCTGTTCGGCGGGTTGTCGATCCTGAGCGAAGGCTGGAAGTTTACCCTGCTGAACGATCTGTGGATGTACGACCCTTCAGATGGGCGCTGGACGCTGCTGGAGCCGGATGACGGCGTTTTGCTGGAGCATCCGGATTTTTCCGGGCGGGGACGTCCGGCGACAATGGGTGGATTCGGAACGGCCGTTATCGGAAGCAGGATCTATCTCTTTGGCGGTTGGGGCCACCGGGCGCCGCTTCCCCCGACGGTCGAAACGGCGGTGCTCAGCAGACAACTCTGGACCTATGATACCCGGACCGGGGCCTGGGAACGGATGGAAGCGGCGGACGGCGCTGCGTGCCCCCCGAAGCGGTACGTCATGTCGATGACGGCCTGGAAGGGTCGGATCTACGTCTGGGCGGGGCGGGACACGCAGGACCGGGATCCGCAGTTCCATAACGATCTCTGGTGCTTCGATCCGGCCGCGTGCGAATGGACCTGCCTCGCTGAAAACGACTTCAGGGCGATGAACCGGCCTTCCGCCAGGTACGGCCAGGGTTCGGCACGGATCGGCGATCGATGGTATATCTTCGGCGGGTTCGGGCCGCAGGGGACCTTCATGCCGGAAGAAGTGAACGGGCCGCAACTGAACGATCTGTGGCGCCTGAATCTGGGCACCGGGGAGTGGACCTGCCTGCAGGCGCACGACGGTTCGAAGGACTATTCGGAGTCCGCGGCGTGCCCTGGCGTCCGGAGGGTACCGGGCATGGCGGCGCTGGATGACTCGGTGTACCTGTTCGGCGGCCTCGACCTGGCCAGCGGACCGAACGACGACGGGCCGGTAACCGGCTTCAACGACCTCTGGGTGGGGCGCGAACGGCGATGATCGTAAAATGAAGGGGATTGGCGATGAAACTGATGATTATGACGGACCTGGAAGGCGTGGCCGGAATTCTCAATTTCGAGGACTGGTGCACGCCTGGCGCAATGTATTACGATAAAGCGAAGCGGCTGCTGACGCTGGAAGTCAACGCCGCGGTGGACGGGTTCAGCGAAGGCGGCGCGGAAGAGATCCTGGTGGTGGACGGACACGGACACGGCGCAATGGATCCCGAACTCCTGGACGAACGCGCGCAACTGATGCGGGGCCACGCCGCCCCGATCTGGCCATGGAGTCTGGATGATTCGTACCACGGGTTGGCATACGTGGGGCAGCACGCGAAGGCCGGGACGCCCTGGTCCCATCTGACCCATACGGGAAGTTTCGCGTGCGTGGACTATGCGATCAACGGAATCTCCATCGGCGAATACGGGCAACTGGTGCTGTGCGCGATGGAGCTCGGGGTGCCCACGATATTCGCGGCGGGCGAAAACGCGTTCGCGGCGGAGGCAGAAGCGCTCACGCCAGGCGTTTTGACCGTGGGCGTGAAACGCGGGCTCCTTCCCGACGGACTGGAACACCTGGATGCGGAAGCATACAGCCGCGCCAAGCTGAGCGCGGTCAACCTCGCGCCGGCCCGGTCCCGCGCGCTCATCCGCGAGGGCGCCAGGAACGCAATCGAAAAGCTGAAGACAGATCCTTCGTCTTTCCGATATCCGGACATGAAACCGCCGTACGTGCGTACCGCGAGCTACCGCGATCGTGGCGAATCGCCGGGTTTCAGCACCCGCGACGAGCACCCGGACAGCATCATCGGATTGATGAATATGCCGCAGACGAGGGTGGCATAGCCCGGCCGTCGTCCGGTTGAATTCGAGGGAACCCGGGCAACCTGGAGGATTCGAATGATTGACGTCACACACGAGTTCTACGCGCCCGGCCCGCAGCCGAACGGCATGCAGGCCACGGCGGACGGCATCTGGATTCTGGACCAGAAGACGAACCAGGCGGCCCTGGTTTCATTCGCGGGTGAAACCCTGAAAACGCTGAATACGGCGTCGGACCGGGGGAGCGGGATCACGGACGCGGGTCCGGCGCTGTGGCTGGCCTCCACGTATGACCGGAAGATTCTTCGCGTGGATCCCGGAACAGGCGAGACCCTTGAACATTTCGATACGCCGGGCGCGGTCGGAACCGGGGCGCACGGACTGGAGATCCGGGACGGACGCCTGTGGATGGCCGTACCCCCGGCGGCAACGATCTATCAGGTGGAACCCGGGAACGGCTTCGAAGTGGTACACTCGATCCCCGCCCCCGGGGACCGTCCGCACGGTATTGCGTGGGAGGGCCGGGATCTCTGGTGCGTTGAAACCAATCACCGCGCAATCTACCGTTTGAACGTGTCGGATGGAGCAATTCTGGAAAAGATCGAGATTCCGGCGGGCTACCCTGAACCGCATGGGATGACGATGAGGGACGGAGCGTTCTGGTACTGCGACGCCGGTTCCCGGGCGGTATGCCGGGTGACGAGACGATAGGGCCGTCAATCTCGACCTGGAACCCGCGGGCGGCGCCTCGCCGGCGGACGGAACCGTTTCCTTTGTGCGGACCGTTTGACAGCCATGGGAGATCACGAAAAAGCAGCGGCGCGCATCTTCGCGTTGTCCGACGTCCACGTGGACTCCGCGCTCAATCGGGCCTGGATGAATTCGCTCTCAGAGTCCCACTTCCGGCGGGACGTGCTGATTCTGGCAGGCGACGTGAGCGACCGCATGGACCGGTTGGAAGAGGCGCTGGCGGGTTTGCGCTGCAGGTTCGCAGGTGTGTTTTTTGTTCCGGGGAACCACGAACTGTGGGTACGTGGAACGGGCACGCCCCGCGGCTCGCTGAGCAAATTCGACCAGGTGCTTGCCCTGTGCGACCGTCTCGACGTGAGGACGCGACCCGGCAAAATAGGAAACGGGAAGGGCGTTTGGATCGTACCCCTTTTTTCCTGGTATCTGAAACCCGAGGAGGGACCCGGCAGTTTATACGCGCCGAAGGCGGGTGAAGACGAGACGCTTTCGATGTGGAGCGATGACCATTTCGTCAGGTGGCCGGAGACCGCGAGGCCGGCCGCGGAGTACTTCCTCAGCGTGAATGAACGAAATATATCGCGGGACTACGATGCGCCGGTGATTTCGTTCAGCCACTTCCTGCCGAGACGCGAACTGATATTCGGCAGCCCCTTGCCGCTGTGGTTGGGCAAGTTGCCGGGAGATCCCCATCCCGCGTTCAATTTCAGCCGAGTGGCGGGATGCCGGGGCCTGGATGCGCAGATCCGGCGCCTCGGTTCGAAGATACACGTTTACGGCCACCAGCATCGCAACCGGTTTCGCGAAATCGAGGGCGTAACTTATATTTCCCACTGTCTGGGGTACCCCCGGGAAAGGGAGAACGGGCATATCCGAGGGCTCGCCGCCGGCCCGCGCCTGGTCTGGGATGCCGGCGGTACGGAGAAAAGGCGAGGAGAGAGTGAAGAGTAGTGAGAAAAGAGAGAAGGCAAAAGGCGAGGAGAGAGTGAAGAGTAGTGAGATAAGAGAGAAGGCAAAAGGCGAGGAGAGTGCGGAGAGAAGTGAGAAAAGAGAGAAGGCAAAAGGCGAGGAGAGAGTGAAGAGTAGTGAGATAAGAGGGGGGAAGTCGAGGCGGGAGGGGGAAGGAACTGAGCATGCACTATCGAGAGACGATTCTGTGGCGGAAGGCGATGGAGGCAGCACGCGAAGTGTATCGTCTGACGCCCCGACTGCCTCGGGAAGAGACCTACGGAATGCGCTCTCAGATCACGCGCTCGGCAGTCTCGATTCCAGCGAACATCGCGGAGGGTTGGACGCGGGAGACAACGAAGGACAAAGCGAATTTTCTGGCAATCGCTCAGGGGTCCCTAGCCGAGACGGAAACCTTGCTGACACTATGCGAAGATCTGGGTTGGTTCCCAACGAAGGAGACCCAGACACTACGATCGCTGCTGGACGAAGTGAGTCGGATGTTAACGACGATGCGTCGCAGGAACAGGGCAGAGAAGTAGAGGAGAGAGTGTAGAGAAGTGAGATAAGAGAGAAGGCAAAAGGCGAGGAGAGAGCGGAGAGTAGTGAGATAAGAGAGAAGGCAAAAGGCGAGGAGAGAGCGGAGAGTAGTGAGATAAGAGAGAAGGCAAAAGGCGAGGAGAGAGCGGAGAGTAGTGAGATAAGAGAGAAGGCGAGGCAAAGGCCTCTCAGTCCTCTTTCCTTTCGCGTTTCCCGATCCGCTTTTTATCTTTACTCACTCCTCACTCCTCTTTTCTCTCTCCTCGCTCTTCACTCCTCACTCCTCTTTCCTCTCTCCTGGCTTTGGAGGCGTTAACCTATGAAGCGGCTATATGTGATTCGACACGCAAAGTCCAGTTGGAGCGATCCGGCGCTTGGCGATTTCGAACGCCCGTTGAACAAGCGGGGCAAACGGGACGCGCCGTTTATGGGCGCGCGTTTGAAAAAAGGCGGCGCGCATCCGGATATGATCGTCTCCAGTCCCGCACGACGTGCCGTCAAGACAGCCCGCGAGATCGCGAAGGCAGTGGGCTTCCCTGCCGGAAAGATCGTCAAGGAAATGACGATCTACGATGCGAGCCTGTACGACCTGCTTGCCGTCGTGCGGAAGATCCCGGACGCTTGCGACGAGGTGATCATGGTGGGCCACAATCCGGGCTTCTCGGACCTGGCCGGCTACCTGGCTTCGGATTCCAGCGTTTATATGCCAACGTGCGCCGTCTTTTGCGTGGATCTGGAGGTTGACTCCTGGGCGAGCATTGCGGTCGGCATCGGCAGGACGGTGTCGTACGATTATCCGAAAAAACACGTATAGGACGTGCATGATTTAACCTCGAATCAAAAAAACAACCATCAAATTGGCCACAAAGAGCCTGAAAGCGGGTAGAGGGTAGAGGGAAGACGGTAGAAGAAATGCGGAATCTGATTGGTCAGTGTGATGTTGTATGGTGGTTTTTTTCCTGTCCATCCATGTAAAATCCGGTCTTACGTTAAATGATCGACCTGACGATCGAAAACGGAATCGCGTGGCTGACGTTGAACCGGCCCGAAGTGCTGAATGCGATGGATCTTGACAGTGTGCGCGCGTTCGGCGGCCACCTCGACGGGATCCGCGGTCGCAAAGACGTGCGGGTTGTGGTGACGGGCGGCGCGGGCCGGGCGTTTTGCGCCGGCAGCGATCTGAAAGAGCTGGCGCCGTTGACTGCTGAGGGGGCCGCGGAGGCGGAACGGTTGCATGCGGATGCATTCGCCAAACTGGATGACATTCAGCAGCCTTCGATCGCGATGCTGCACGGCCACGTCCTGGGTGGCGGGGTGGGACTCGCGGCGTACCATGACTTCCGGATCGCATCGGAATCGGCAAGGCTGGGGATGCCGGAGGTGGAATTGGGATGGACGCCGCCCTGGGGGCTGGGACGGCTGGTCGACGCGGCCGGCGGGGCGGCCGCGCGGTGGATCGCGATGGGCTGCGAAACGGTGACCGGCGAGGAGGCGAAGGGTCTGGGACTGGTGCACGAATGCGTCGCCGACGACGCGTTGCGCGACCGTGTCCGGACGTTTGCGTTGCGCCTCGCGTCGTTTCCTCCGGCGGCATTGAGAGAGACCAGGCGCCTGCTGAACCGGATATCCTCCGCTCGCGACGCAAGGTGGGACGCCGCCGCATCCGAAGCGTTCGAAGCCTGTTTCGAAACAGAGGAGGCCCGCGCAAACATGGCGGCGTTCATGGCACGGAAGAAGGACCGATGATCGACGTTGCGGCGGACCGGACGCTCTACGGCGATTTCGCGGGTTTTGCCGGGAAGCAGCCGGACCGGGAGTGGATGGTGTACGAACGGGGAGACGGGCGGGTATTCCGGTGGTCTTATGCCGCGTTCCTGGAGAGCATCCATCAGGCGGCCAATCTGTTGCGTGAACTGGGAATCCGCGCGGGAGACGTCTTCAATCTGCACCTGTCCAACCATCCGGCCTGCGCACAGCTGATCCTTGCCGCATCGTACCTGGGGGCCACGGTGATGCCCACGAATCCGGCCTCGACAACGGACGAACTGGCGTACCTGGTCGCCCATTCGGAAAGCAAGGCGATATTTACGGAAGCGGCATGCCTGGAGGTGACGGACGAAGTTGCGGCGCATTCGGGAATCCCTAGCGTCGTGTGTGATACGGGAGATGCGTTGCCCGGCGGATACCCGGTCTATGAAGAAGCGCTGTCCGGGCAGAGCGTCGAGCCGCCGAAAGGGCACGGACGGGCGGAACGCGTGGTGCAACTCCTCTATACGTCCGGTACAACTTCGCGGCCCAAGGGCGTGATGCTGACCAATGCCAATTTCGTCTATGGCGCGGAAGTGTTCGCCGCGGGTTCGGGTCTGCGACGTGACGACCGGCACCTGTTGGCGCTTCCCCTCTTTCACGCCGGGGCGCAATGCCACGCGTTGTGGCCGTGTCTTGCAACCGGCGCGAGTGTGGCCGTGATGTCCCGTTTCAGCGCAAGCCGGTTCTTCGAGCAGGCCATTGAATACGGTTGCACCATGGCCGCCCTGTTCGGGGCATTGCTGCGGATGCTGCTGAACCAGCCGGAGCGAAGGACCGACGCTGCACACGGGATCCGCAACGTCACCTTCGCTCAGAATCTGACCTCGGCCCAGTACGCAACCTGGCATCGGAGATTCAGAGCGTCCCTGCAGCAGTTGTGGGGAATGACCGAAACCTGCGGGCTGCCCGTCATGAGTCCGTTGACGGGCGAACGCAACCTCGTGGCAATGGGAAAGCCTGTGCGGGGTTACGAAGTGAAGGTGGTTGACGAACAGGATCGGGAGGTCGATGCCGGCGCGCCGGGCGAGGTAATTGTAAAGGGGATCCCCGGAAGAACGATCATGCTGGGATATCTGAAGAATCCGGGGGCAACTGCCGAAACCCTGCGAAACGGACCGGACGGGACCTGGCTGTATTCCGGGGATACAGTACGGGCGGATGGAGACGGATTTCTGTATTTTATGGACCGCGGCAAGGACTTGATCAGGCGGGCGGGAGAGAATATCTCCAGTATCGAAGTGGAAGGGGTCATTCAGGAGTTCGTGGGCGTTGTGGACGTCTGCGTGGTGGGCCTTCCCGATGAGATTCGGGACGAACGGGTCGTCGCGGCGGTCGTTCCGAAAGCGGGTGCGGATCTATGCGAGGATGCGTTACGTACCTATTGTGCGAAACGGCTCGCGGCGTTCAAGGTCCCCGACAGGATCGAATTCGTGGATGCGCTGCCAAGGACGTCCGTTGGCAAGATCCGAAAGCAGGTCGTGCGTGACCGGCTGGCAATGGCTACGTAACGTCGGATTTTACCTGCCGAATCAACCGCTCGGATTCGAGCGTTTATTCAGTTTACACCGGGGGATATCCTTATGCAGCGGATCATCACGCAGGAGCAGTGGAACGATTACCACCGGAACGGTTTCCTCAAAATCGGCACACAGTGCAGCAGCGGGGAACTGGCGGGGCTGCAGCAACGGATCGACGAAATCATGCTGGGCCGGGCGCCGCTGGATTACAACCGTCTGACGATGCAACTGGATACGAACACCGACCGATACGAGGAGGTGAAGGGCGGCGGAATCGGCCATCAGGGCGCGAGTCTGGGTTACCGGAAGATCCAGGGACTCGAGTTCGACACGTTGTTTCTGGCCTACATGATGAAACCCGTTTTCAGGGAGACCTGCGCGTACGTCTACGGCGCCCATGCCTCGATCGCCTGTTTCCGGGCCATGTTCATGAACAAACCGGCGCAGCAGGGCTCGGACCTGCCGTGGCATCAGGACGGCGGGGGTTCGTGGCACCTGGACCGGGACCCGCTGGTCACGGTCTGGACGGCGCTGGACCCGGCCACCACTGAAAACGGTTGCGTACAGGTGGTGCCGGGTTCCCATCAACTGGGGATTCTGAGCGAGCAGGGACATACCATTACGGACGAACAGGAACGGATATACTGTCCCGAAGACGGGATCGTCGACCTGACGATGGAGCCGGGCGAGGTCGTGATCCTGCACAACTGGTTGCTGCACCGGTCGGGGGTAAACCGGATGGATATTCCCAGGCGGGCGTTCAGTGTCTGCTATATCGACGCGCGAACCCGTTCCAGTCGAAAGTCGTCGTTTTCGATGATCTTCGGTGACGGCGCATTGATGCCCGACCAGGTCGCGGCATAGGTAGAGGAGCGTTTTGATGATATTTGATTCCCACGCCTATTGTTTCGAGCCGGGGGACGATCCGGCCGGGTTCGAAGACAGCGCGGCGCACCTGAAATGGGTCCAGGAGGCCCAGGGCCTGCACCATCAGCCGGCCTGGCGCGTGCGGGACCGGGCGGCGGCGACTTCGGACGGACTGATCCCGACGGATTACGAGTCCTGGAGCGATCTGCCCGACGTGAACTTCCGCGTGGACGGCCGCAAAGGGCGGGTCGTCTGGACGATCGACGGGGAGGATTATACGAAACAGTTCTATCCGCCCAATTTGAGGAACCTGGAATTCACGCCGCACAGCCTGATCGCGGAGATGGATTACGCGGACGTGGACATGGCGCTCATCCACACGAACCCGATGCTGACCCGCAACAGCGAATTCCTCGCCGGCTGCGTGCGTCAATACCCGGACCGGCTCCGGTCCATGGCGCCCGTGGACGAGTGGCGCATCCGGACCGAGACGGACGCGGTCATTGAGGAACTCCGGACAGCCATTCAGGACCATGGACTCCATGCGATCAAGTTCAACGCCCGGCCGGCCTACTTCGGCGCCACCGAACCGTGGGACGCGGCATCCTGCCGGCCGTTCTGGGATGCGGCAACCTCGTTCGGCGTGCCGGTTTTCTTTACGCTTGGGTCCGGACCGGGCGACGTGACGCGCCGGATGACGCCGGACGGCGCCCGTCAGGGCTACCTGGACGAGCAGAAGGTCCTGGTCCGCTGGATGGAACGCTATCCCAATACGATCGTGAACCTGACGCACGGATTTCCCTGGCGTGCGTTCGTCTCGGACGGTGAATTCCAGCCGATGCCGCGGGAGATCTGGCTGCCGTTCGAGAACCCGAACTGCAATCTCGAGGTCTGCTTCCCGGTTCGAATCGGAGACTGGTTCGACTTTCCGTACCGGGAGGCGCGGCCGGTGCTGGAGGCCATGGTCGCCAACGTGGGCGCGGACCACCTGAACTGGGGCACGGATATGCCGTTCCAGAACCGGTTCTGTACGTACAGGCAGTCGAGGCGGTGGATTGAGAATTACTGCGCGTTCTTGAGCGCGGACGAACTGCGGATGATCATGGGGGGAACCGCGGCAAGGATTCTGGGCGTGAAACTCGAACCTTGAGGATTTGACGTATGGTGGAGACTGCACCGGAAACGGAAATGAACTGGGATC
This sequence comes from Candidatus Latescibacterota bacterium, assembly GCA_965116875.1. Lineage (GTDB taxonomy): Bacteria > Latescibacterota > UBA2968 > UBA2968 > JAAXHE01. The sequence goes on along the minus strand of OZ220733.1, from coordinate 2,742,753 downwards.
TGTCGAGCTATTTCCCGGCGTTCAACGGGCCGGAGATGGTGAAGTTCAAGAATGCCCTGGAGACGGATACACGGGATCTGCTGGATACGGCAAAGGATCTGGAGCCGCTGGACGAGGGTAATGTTGAAACCTGGGAGGAAATCTTCCTCCGAAGCGAGGACCTTTTTACACGGCTGCGTCACGTGGCCTCCTACGTGGGATGTCTGACGGCTGCCGACGCGCGAAACGAGGCGTATCTGAAGGAAGAGGCCGCGTTGACGCTGCAATACGCCGAGGCCACCAAGCTTCAGACGGAGCTGCTGAGGGGATTGAAGACGGCGTCCGACGGCAGCTTCGAGGCGCTCGCGGGCCGGGAGTCGCTTTCGGACGCGGGGTACCTTCTGGGCCGGATGCGCCGCGAGGCCAAGTATACCATGGATTCGGCGCGCGAGGCGCTGGCGGCCGACCTGAGGGTGGACGGTATCTCGGCGTGGGGCCGGCTTTACGATACCCTGTCCGGAAAGCTGGAATTCGATATGCGGTTTCCCGACGGACGGGAGGAGAGGGTGCCCGTCTCCCAGCGCCGGTCGCTGATGGAGAATCCGGACCGGCGGGTCCGGCGGGCTGCGTTCGACGGGGGCAACGCCGCGTGGGAAAGCGTGGAAGACGTGGCGGCGGCAGCGCTGAACGCAATATCCGGCACGCGGCTGACCATGAATCGCTACCGCGAGGTCCCGCATTTTCTCGAGGTGGCCCTGTTCCAGTCCGCGATTTCGCGAAAGACGCTGGATGCGATGTTCGACGCGATTTTTTCCGAAATCGAGGTGGGGCGCCGGATCCAGCGCTTCAGGGCGACGGCGATGGGCCTGGAAAACGTGGCCTGGTTCGACCTTGGCGCCCCCCTGCCCTTTCCCGACGTGTCGCCCATGGATTGGGATGAGGGCAAATCCCTGGTACAGGGCGCATTCGCCACGGCTTACCCGGCCCTGGGGAGCTTTACCCGGGATATGTACGACAGGCGGTGGATCGACTATGAACCGCGCGCGGGAAAGCGTCCCGGCGGTTTTTGCACGGGATCGCCGATGATCTCCGAGTCGCGGATCTTCATGACGTACAACCGCACCATGGGAGACACGTTGACGCTCGCGCACGAGGCCGGGCACGCGTTTCACAGCCACGTGATGCGCGACTTGCGGCCGTTTGCAAGGCATTACCCGATGACGCTGGCGGAGTCCGCCTCCACCTTCGCCGAGATGATTCTGGCCGACGGCGTCCTTTCGGACCCGGACGTGGATGCGTTGCAGAAGGCCGTGGTCCTGGATTCGGAGGTGGGCCACGGGGGCACCTATCTGTTGGACATTCCGGTCCGGTTCGAGTTCGAAAAAGCCCTGTACGAGGAGCGCGGCAGCGGAGAGTTGAGTGTGTCTCAGCTGAAAGCGCTGATGACCGGCAAGCAGCGCGAAGTACTCGGCGACGTGCTGCAGGAGGGGGAAGAGGACCCCTTGTTCTGGGCATCCAAGCTGCATTTCTACATTACAGGAGTCACGTTTTACAATTTTCCGTATACATTCGGCTATCTGTTGAGCCGGGGGCTCTATGCCATGTTCAGGAGGGAGGGCCCGGACTTCCTGCCCCGTTACGAGCGCTTTCTGCGGTTGACGGGCAGCGACACTGCGGAGAACGTGGCGAAGCGAAGTCTCGACAGCGACCTCGAACAGCCCGACTTCTGGGTGCAGGCGATCCGCAGCCTGGAGGAGCCGTTGGCGCAGCTGGAGAAGCTGGCGCCCCGCGTACTGGCCGCGGACGATGACGGAACACCCCCCGGCGCCGGCGGATGATCGTTTCCGTCCTTCCGTCGTGGCCGTTCGCGAGAACCCGACGATCATGGGAATCACAGAGAGGATGAAGAGATGGACGAAAGAATCCGATGGGGCATCCTGAGCACGGGGGCCATTGCACGGTCGTTCGTGAAGGGCCTGGAGGCGGTTGGGGACGCGGAGCCGGTCGCCGTGGGTTCGCGGACCCAACAGGCTGCCGATGCATTCGGAGACGAATTCGGCATTCCCCGTCGGCACCCGAGTTATGAAGCCCTGGCGAACGACCCGGACGTGGACGTCATCTACGTTGCAACGCCGCATTCCCTGCACAGGGAGAACAGTATCCTGTGTCTGAGGGCGGGCAAACCCGTTCTGTGCGAGAAACCGTTCGCGATCAATCGTCCGGAAGCCGCCGGCATCGTCACGGTTGCCCGGGAGGAGGGCCTCTTTCTGATGGAGGCCATGTGGACGCGCTTCCTGCCGATCATGTACCATGTGAGGCAGTGGCTGCGCGACGGCGCCATCGGCGACGTCCGCATGGTTTCGGCGGACTTCGGGTTCGGCTCCCGTCCCGGAAGGACAAAGTCCCGCCTCTATGACCCGGCCCTGGGCGGCGGGGCGCTGATGGACGTGGGCATCTATTCGCTGTCATTTGCTTCCATGGTGTTCGGACGCAGACCGTCGCGCGTTTTGAGCATGGGGCACATCGGCGAGTTGGAGGTAGACGAACAGGCCGGGATGATGCTCGGATACGACGCGGGAGCCATGGCCATGCTGTATACGTCCATCCAGTGCAGCACGTCTCACTGGGCGCACATCATGGGTACCGATGGGATGATCCGCATTCATCCGCCATACTGGCGCGGGACCACCGCGACGCTGGTGCGGGACGGCAAAGAGGAGGTCGTCGAGCGCCCATACGACGGGAACGGGTACAACTGCCAGGCGGAAGCGGTCGGCCGTTATCTCCGCGAGGGGAAACTTGAAAGCGAGGAGATCCCGCTGGATGAGACCGTCGATATCATGGGAACCATGGATACCATCCGCGACCAGATCGGGTTGAAATTTCCGATGGAATGAATTCGGGAAGGCGGGCGCCCACAAGGGACGCCCCTACATAAACAGGCATCCACGAATTGAACCCTCTGCCTTCCGCGTCGTTGTTGAATGCGTAGGGACAACCCTTTTGGTTGCCCGCCCTGTCGATGTGCGGATATTGAATATCGATATCCGGGCAATGGGCGCCTTACTCTGATCGCTTTTTCGACATAACAAAACATATCATATTTAATATGGATCCCTCATGAAATACGGCCGCGTCGAAGGAATCGACAAACCGGTCTCGCGGCTGGTCCAGGGCACGTTGATGGTATCGACGGACGATCTCGAGGCGAGCATCGATTTGCTCGACGGGATTCGGGCCCTGGGCTGCAACAGTTTCGATACCGCGCCGGTATACGGTAACGGCAAGGCGGAGCGGGCATTGGGCGCCTGGATGGACCGGCGAGGCAATCGAAGCGATGTATTCATTCTCAGCAAGGGCGGCCATCCAAACGCGGACCGCGGCCGCAGGGTAACCGTGTTCGACGTCGCCTCCGACCTGTACGATTCCCTGGCGCGGCTCAGGACGGATTACATCGACCTCTATCTGCTTCACCGGGACGATCCGGATGTGCCGGTGGGACCGCTCGTAGAGACGCTCAACGAGCACACCGCCGAAGGACGCATCCGTGCCTTCGGCGGCTCCAACTGGACGGTGAATCGGATCCGCGAAGCGAACCTCTATGCGAAGAACCACGGCCTGATGCCCTTTGTGGCCAGCAGCCCGAATTTCAGCCTGGCCGTGCGCGTGAAGGAGGTCTGGGAGGGCTGCCTGAGTATCTCGGGTCGCGGCGGGACCGAGGAAAGAGCGTGGTACCGTGAGTCGCAGATGCCCGTGTTTTCCTGGTCCAGCCTGGCGCAGGGGTTCTTCTCCGGTCTCCTGACGCGCGAGAACATCGCCGGGATGGCGAATGAAATGACGCAAGGCTGCGCACAGGTCTATGGGTACGAAGAGAACTTCGCACGGCTGGAGCGCGCGACCGAACTCGCCGGCCAGCGCGGAAAGACCGTGGCGCAGATCGCACTGGCGTACCTCTTCAACCAGCCTCTGAACGTCTTTACGGTGTCGGGCTGCAGGTCGGTCGAGGAAGGCCGCCTGAACCGGGAGGCGATGGAGATCCGGCTGTCGCAGGACGAACTGGACTGGCTGGACCTCCGGCGCGAGAACCGGTGAAGGATAACGTGCAACCGGAAACCGGTCTGATCGTCTAAGAAGTTGTTTGAAATTCACCGGTGCGTTCCCGAGCGCGTGCGAAACAGTGGCGGTCAAGGCGGGAAAATCCGGCTATGAGAGGCGAGCAAGCGCAGCCTCGATCTCGTTTGACGGGTGGATCTGACCCGGTCCGTTTCACCGGGCATTATCGTGGCGAATTGCATAAATGCGGCTCTTAAAGCGCTTTGGACTTGACACAAATACCCGATCGGACTAAATATTCCGATGTACACCCTCGCAACCTGAATCGCGCCAGGCGCAGACGATGTGACGATGCCGGGCACAAACCTGAAAACGTTGTTGATTGAAGACAATCCGCTTCACAGCCGCCTGATTCAGGAACTGCTTGCCGAGTCCGACGGCCCGGGATTCGAGGTGGATTCGTCGGGTACGCTCGCGGAAGGGCTGAACCGGCTCGCTGTCGGCGGATACGAATTGCTGCTGCTGGACCTGGTACTGCCGGACAGCGAGGACCTGGAGACGTATCTGCGCGTGAGGGCCGCGTATCCGGATCTGACCGTTGTGATCCTCTCCGGAATGGAGGACATCAAGCTGGCGGCGCGGGCGGTTGAGGCGGGAGCGCAGGACTATCTGGTGAAATCACAGTTGGACGGCCCGCTCCTGGTGAGATCGATCCGATACGCCGTGGAACGCAGCCGGGCGCAGCACGCCGAGTGGGAGTCGCCGATGTTCCGCCTGGCGCAGCAGCAGTTCCTGAAGGCCGCGCACCTGATGGAACTGGACGACAATATCCGGCAGCGGCTGCTGTTTCCTCAGCGTACCCACGTGGTCACGTTTCCGTTCCGGCGGGACGAGCACCGATACGTGGAGACGGTTGCCGGCTACCGGATTCAACATTTGTTGACGATGGGGCCCACGAAGGGAGGCGTGCGCTACCATCACGACGTGAACCTGGGCGAAGTCACCGCCCTGGCCATGTGGATGACGTGGAAGTGCGCCCTGATGAACCTCCCGTTCGGCGGCGCGAAGGGCGGCGTACGCATCGATCCAACCGTCCTTTCCCGGCGCGAACTGCAGCGGCTGACACGGCGGTACACGTCGGAGATCATCGACGTTATCGGACCGCAGAAGGACATCCCCGCGCCGGACATGGGCACGGACGAAAACGTGATGGCCTGGATGATGGACACGTACAGCCATCAGATGGGACATACCGTACCCGCCGTCGTAACCGGCAAGCCGGTGGTGCTTGGCGGCTCCGAAGGACGCCGCGAAGCGACCGGACGGGGACTGGTGTATCTGGTCGAAGAGGCGGCCAGACACATCGGGATGGACTTGAATGGCGCGACCGCCGTCGTGCAGGGGTTCGGAAACGTGGGAAGCAGCGCGGCGAGATTCCTCGAAGCCTGCGGGGTCACGGTGGTGGGCGTGAGCGACGTGACCACCGGTATCTACAATCCTGACGGATTGCACGTGGATTCGCTGCTGCGGCACGCGGACGAAAACCGGGTCCTGGAAGGCTACGAGAACGGAGACGCCGTGAGCAACAGGGAATTGCTGGAAATCCCATGCGACATCCTCGTTCCCGCCGCGATACAGAATCAGATCAACGCCGACAACGCCGAACGGATCTCGTGCAGAATCCTGGCCGAGGGCGCCAATGGACCGACAACCCTCGAAGCGGATGAGATCCTGAAGGAAAGAGAGGTGTTTATTCTGCCTGATGTACTCGGCAATGCCGGAGGGGTTACGGTTTCCTATTTCGAGTGGGTACAGGACACGCAGAATTACGTGTGGACGCTGGAGGAGATCAACGACCGACTCAGGCAGATTCTGCTCGATGCGTTCCAGCGGACGATTCAACGGTCCGAACGCGATGGCCTGGATATACGCACGGCGGCGCTGATCGAAGGAATTCACCGCGTGACGCAGGCGAAACTCCTGAGAGGCCTGTTTCCGTAGGAAGCAGTTGATATGGACGATTACGCAGATCCGCGTCTGGTCCGGATTGCCGCGATCGCCGCGCAAACGGCGAATCTGATCGTCGTCATGCTGTCCGTCCTGGTTCTGGCGGGATGGCAGGTCAGCGCACCCGTGGCCGAATGGATGTCTTTGTTGACGGCGGGCATGTTCGTGCTTACCGGCGTGGCGCTGTGGCTCCTTCGCAGCGGCAGGTCGTCCGCGCGCAGGCAGTTTCTGGGGAAGGCAATCGGCGCGGTCGTCGTTGTCTTCGCAATCCTGGAGTTGATCGGCGCGGGCCCCGAGTTTATCGGGTTCGGCGCGGGCGCCGGGCACATGTTGCGAGATGAAGCGTGCAACTTCGCTCTCATCGGCCTGGCGCTGTTTCTCTGGCATTTCCGTATCCGCGAAAACGCCTGGCCGGCGCAGACGTGCCTATCGATCGCCTCCATCCTCTCCGCGGGCTACGCGGTCGGCCACTTCTACCACGCGGTCTCCCCCAGGGAGGTATCGTGGGACGTACATCTGAGCGTCTATACCACACTGGCGTTCGGATTGTTGTGCATCGGCATGTTTCTGTCACGGCCGGCCCTTGAGCCCACCACGACAATTGTCAGCACAACGGCCGGCGGGTCGATGGCGCGCAGGCTGCTGCCGGCTGCTTTCCTGATACCCCTGGCGCTGGGTTGGCTCTGGCCTCACGGCGAGGGAATTCTGGGGTTCGAGTCCGGAATGTCCCTGTTTTCGCTTGGGGTAATCGTAGCGCTCAATATTCTGATCTGGTGGTACGCCCGGTCTCTCGCAGACGTGGATTCCGAACGGAAACGATCGGAGCAAGCGTTGAGAGAAAGCGAGGCCCGACTGAAGCTGGCCATGGAAGCCGCCCGTATGGGGAGTTGGGACTCCAATCTGTTGACCGGTGAACTGGTCTGGTCGGACCTGGTGGCGCCGTTGTTCGGTCTCAAACCGGAGGAATTCCAGGGTACGCGCGAAGCGTTTTATGAACTCGTGCATCCCGAAGACCGGGAAATGGTCCGCGGTGCGGTGCGGCGAACGATCAAGGAAGGGGTGGGTTTCGAAGTGGAGCACCGGGTGGCCTGGCCGGACGGGACGATCCGTTGGCTCGGAAACAAAGGGCGCGTATTTGGCGACACGGAGGGCCAGAACGTGCATATGATCGGCACGGTCCGGGATATCACACTGCGCAAGCACGCCGAGATACAGCTTCAGGAAAAGAACCGCGAACTGGAAAAGACCGCGGCCGCGGAGCGTGAGGCGAACGAAGCGCTGAAGAAAAGCACGGTCGCCCTGGAGCGCTCGGGGGCGGAACTGCAGGCAGCCAAAGACATTGCGGAAAAGGCGAATCGTGCAAAAAGCGAGTTTCTGGCCAATATGAGCCACGAGATCCGCACGCCGATGAACGGCATCATGGGCATGACGGAGTTGTTGGGTAACACGGAACTGACGCCCCAACAGCGCGAGTACCTCAAGTTGAGCAGACAGTCTTCCGAAGCGTTGCTGGCGCTCCTGAACGATATCCTCGACTTTTCCAAGCTGGAAGTGAACAGGCTGGACCTGGAGGCAATCGGTTTCGACCTCCGGGATACGCTGGGGGATACCGTGCAGACCCTCGCGGTCAAAGCCACTCAGAAGGGGCTGGAGCTGGCGTGCCACGTCGCTCCGGACGTTCCTGACCGGCTGCTTGGCGATCCCGGGCGTCTGAGGCAGATCGTGATCAATCTGGTGGACAATGCAATCAAGTTCACGGCAAAGGGTGACGTGCTGGTCGACGTGAAAGTGGACGCCCGGGAAGAAGACACCGTTCGTCTGAGGTTCTTTGTGCGGGACACGGGAATCGGCATCGCACCCGAAGATCAGCGGTTGATTTTCGAATCGTTCAGCCAGGTCGACTCTTCTACGTCCAGGAGGTTCGGCGGCACAGGGCTGGGCCTAGCGATTTCATCTCAACTCGCCTCGATGATGGGCGGGCGGATGTGGGTGGAAAGCGAACTGAACAAGGGAAGTACGTTCTGTTTCACAGCGGTCTTCGAGGCTCAGCCTCCGTTGGCGAAGCGGTCGGCGGCCGACCTGCAGACCCTGGTGGGCCTCCGTGCGCTGGTGGTGGACAACAATCGTACGAACCGGTTCATATTCGAGGAGATGCTCGGAACCTGGGGCATGAAGATCGAGGTCGCGGAATCGGGTCCGGCGGCGCTCGAGGCGCTTCGGAAGGCCGGCGAAACGGATCAGCCGTTCAACCTGTTTCTTCTGGACGCGGTGATGCCGGATATGGACGGATTCGCCCTGGCGGAGCGTCTTCGGGAGGATCCCGCGGCGAAGGGCGTACCGATACTGATTCTTTCATCGGCGGGAAGAACCCACGACGCCGTGCGATGTGACGCGTTGGGGCTTGCCCGGTGTCTGACAAAGCCGGTCAAGCAGTCCGACCTGCTCGATGCCACGTTGGAAGCATTGCAGGTGAGTGTTGTCCAGACTGTGGATGTACCCAGAATACTGGAACCTGTACCGCCCGCCGACAGGCGTCGCGTCCTGCTGGCGGAGGACGGCCTGGTCAACCGGAAAGTGATTGTGGACCTGCTCGAGCCGCGCGGCCACCGGGTTACGGCCGTCAACAACGGCAAGGAAGCGCTCGCGGCGCTGGAGAACGACACGTTCGATCTGATCCTCATGGATATCCAGATGCCGGAGATGGACGGACTGGAGGCAACGCGAATGATCAGGGAAAGCGAACGGTCGACAGGGGAACACGTACGAATTGCGGCGATGACGGCCCACGTGATGCAGGGCGACAGGGAACGTTGCCTGGAAGAGGGAATGGACGATTATCTCCCCAAACCCATCCGGGCGGGAGACCTCTACGATATTGTGGAAACCGATGTCCCATCGGACAATGAAATGCCGACGGAGACCGGCGTTGACGGCGGCGAGCTGGATTGGCAGGGGGCGCTGGATCAGGTTGGGGGTAACGAGGCGATTCTGGCTGAACTGGCCGGGCTGTTCGTTACGGAATACGCCAGGCACCTCGAAGAAATGAAGCGGGCGATCGGCCACGGCGACAGCACCCTGCTGCGGCGCGCGGCGCATACGCTGAAGGGCTCGGCGGCCGTCTTTCTTGCCAACTCGACCGTGGAGGCGGCGCTGCGGCTGGAAATCATGGCGCGCGAAGGGGACCTGAAACAGGCGAATGAAGCGCTCGCCGCGCTCGAACGTGCGGCGGACGACCTGTTGCCCGCGCTCAAGGAAAAAGCCGCCGCGCTGATCGCTTAGGGGATCAAGTCTGGAGAGATCGATTCAAGATGACTGAATTGGATCTGGTCGTTCTCAAGGAATCGATAGTTGAACACGGCCTGGAGGCAGGCGACGTCGGGGCGGTGGTGCATAGATACGAGGACAAGGAAGCGTCCGAGGTCGAGTTCGTCGATACCCGCGGCACAACTATCGCCGTTCTCACCCTGGAAGATTCCGCCGTACGTTCTCCTATGGCGGGTGAAATTCTACATGTCAGAGACGTAACGCCTGCGGTCCCCTGACTGTCCAGTTGGACGACATCCTGTGCGTACCAAGGATGACTACCCCACAGATTCCGCTGCCCGGCCACGGAACAGGATAACTCGGTTTTCTGAATCCCACTGGATCACTGATGAAGAGAAAGCAGATTGGTTTTAACCAAAGATGATGCCCCTCACGGGGCATTTTTTAGTATATTTGTTGCGCAGAAATTTCAGGGTGATGCGTTTCCGTACAGTCGCGAATCCTTGGGAGTGAAGGATATCTTCGGTAGTTCTGTCGTGATGTGAAGAAGCAACGAATTCTGGAGTTTTCCTTCAAGGGTCACTGAAGATGGCATACCCAGAAACTATCGACTTTGACAAAGTTGCGTTTCAAGCTCTAGGCGCAATCGGAACCGCAATTAACGGATGGCTTAGTGGGCATCCTCGCGAAGAGGTTGCACTCATGAATCAAGTTACAGAGCAACTCTCTAAACGTAGGGTACTCCAGATTTGGAGGCTTAAATGACTCAACTCCTCGAAACAGCGATTTCGGAAATCAAAAAGCTTTCGAATGATGAGCAGGACGCGATTGCGGCCGTCCTTATGGCGGAGTTGGCGTCAGAGCGCCAGTGGGAACGCGCATTTGACTCGACGGCAGAGCAATTATCAAGCCTTGCAAATGAGGCCCTTGATGAATATCGAGCAGGCAAGACTGAGCCATTCGAGTCGCACGGCTCATGATATCCCGGACAACACGTCGTTTTCGGGACGCGCTACTCGATCTTCCCCGTCCAGGTTCAAGCGGCCGTTGCTTACGCCCGTTTTCGGATCAATCCGAACCATCCGAGCTTGCGATTCAAAAAGATACACCCATCCGAACCGATCTACGCTGTCCGGATCACACGTTATTACCGTGCCGTGGGCGTGCGAGCTGAGGGATTGATTGTCTGGTTCTGGATTGGATCCCATGCCGCCTACGAGCAGCTCATTTCCCGCCTCTAGGTGACCGGCTTCGGTTCTTCCATGACCGGATAACAATGGTTTGATCGTGCGCGTCCATAGAGTTGGCGCGGTTCGCGGCGACGTTTCGGAGAATCCGCATGATTCGAGTCTACGGCCTGAGGAAGCATCTGGATCCAATCAAGGCGAAGTTATCTGATGTGATCAACGAATGTATGGTTGACGCCCTGTCATTTCCAGGTGACAAGCGCGCTCATCGCTTCATTCCGATGGATCCTGAGGACTTTTTCTATCCCGACGGCCGTACGGATGCGTACACGGTAATTGAAATTTCTCTGATGGAAGGGCGGTCAGCCGAAGCCAGGAAGAAGCTCATCCGCCTTTTGTTCGACCGGATGGAGGAGGATTTGGGAATCGCGCCGTTTGATGTGGAGATTACCCTATTCGAGACTCCTGCCGTCAATTGGGGATTCCGCGGCATGACGGGGGACGAAGCCGCGTTGAACTACCAGGTAGATGTTTAGGCATTCCGAAGCTGCTCGAACGACTTCGGCTCACGACGACAGCCATAGATTTGAATGATGCAATCCAGAGGAATCCTGGAAACAACTGTAAACGGACACACCTGTCCGAAATCGTCTTATCCGATCGCTATCACGGCATGATCCGCGAATATCCGGAGCGAGGGCATCCTGCCCTCGAACTTCGAGTCGCCTATCCCTATTCGCGCCGAGCCACTGACGCGTCCATTCAATCCGACACCGGCTCGCGGAAAACACTGTGTGCGACGAGTTAGCCGACGCCGAGGGCAGGATGCCCTCGCTCCCGGGAACGCCAACCACACCGGCCTTAAATTTGTTCCTGTCCTGGACAGCCGTGGCCCAAAGATGTGAACCTGTATTGGCACTTCGAAACGGCTTTCAAGAAAAACAGGTACTTACGCATCCAAGATCGTCCTTTTCCAACTTTCTAAGACAGCAGTGATGGTGAATAATTCACGAAGACCTGAATTTGCGTTGTATAACCTGTTGTATTTCAATAAATTCAGCGAAGTCTCGTACGACAGAATGAAAAGGAATGCGGAATTCGATCGGACAGTTTGAATTTGTGCGGTCTACAATAAGTAAGAATTCATCGCATTAGCCCGGAGACGCGAGCATAAGTCCTGTTCCTGGGTGTTGTCCTGCTTATCCTGTCTATCCATGTGAGTTTGGGTTTCTGAATTAACGGGATTATCCAATGAGCATTTGCTTCAGACGAATCTTCAATGTCGTCCTGGTGGCCGCGGCCTGGGCCGTGGTATGGTCGCCGATTGGCGTGCTGACAGGGATTATGGTGGACCCGGGCGGATCCATGGATGAAATGTGGGTGGCGATCGGGGCGTATCCCGGCTTCCTTTGCGGTGCGGTCTTTTCCGCGGCGATCGGGATTGCGGAGGGCCGCCGCAGACTCGATGCGTTGACGTTGTCGCGGGTCGCCGCCTGGGGAGCCGTGAGCGGTTTGCTGGTTGGCGTGCTTCCGTTTGTTCTAGGAACGGTGCATCCCGCCCTTCCGCTCTGGCTGTGGGGCGTCGTAACCGTCAGCGCCGTGACTGTACTGAGCTCAGCTTCGGCCGTTGGAACCGCGTTGATTGCCAGGATGGCGAAGCAGCGAGCGCCGCGGAGTGCGAGCGGTGACGTGGCGTAGGTAGGGACAGCTGCGGAGGAACCCTTGCGGACCAGGCCATCCTTAACCCGACAGCAGAAACGATCCCGTGCTGACACCGCCCATAAAGTTCTTGTTCATTCCACCGAATCCCGATATTTTTTATTGGCTGAAGTTATACCGAGCATTTAGCAAGTGGAGTCATCGTATGGCAAATTGGGAAACCTGCGAGGCGGTGGAACGGCATCCGAAGAAGGTCAGCGGAACCTGGATCTTCCGTGGCACCAGAGTTCCTCTTTCCGCGCTGTTCGAGAATCTCAAAGATGGGGCATCGATCGACCAGTTTCTGAAGTGGTTCCCCGGCGTAAAACGATGGCAGGTTGAAACGGTTCTCGATCACGAAGCAAGAGCGTTGGTGCACTCCGTTGATTCATGAAGATTCTCTTTGATCAGGGCACACCCGTGCCTCTTCGACGATATCTGTCGAATCATTCTGTCGATACTGCATTTGAGCGGGGATGGTCCCACCTTCAGAACAGCGAGTTGTTTCAGGCAAGTGAGCAGGATGGTTACGAACTCTTGATCTCCACAGACCAGAATCTCCGATATCAACAGAATCTGTCCGATAGACAGTTGGCGATCATGGTTCTGCTTACGACCTCATGGCCTCGCATTCGGTTGCGAATCGACGACATCCAGAGCGCGGTTGAACGAATGGCCCCTGGTGAATATTTGGAGATTTCAGTCTGAGGCAGTGGTGATTGTAGACCAGATCCTTTCAACCACGATCCTAAGCAATTTATCGGGCTCTACGGGTTCCCGCTAGACGACTCTTCTAGCGGGATTTCTTTAGACGTTGATTGCCAGGATGGCGAAGCAGCGAGCGCCGCGGAGTGCAAGCGGTGACGCGTCGTAGGTAAGGTCAGCCGGAGGCGGAAACCTTGCGAATTTCAGCGATTTCATTTGACGGCGACATGACCCTGTGGGATTTTCATAAGGTCATGAGGCATTCGCTGAAACACGCATTGGTGGAACTGCGCAGGAAGGTCCCTACAAAGCCTGCATCGCGCCTCACGGTAGACGAGATGATTGACATTCGCGATCGGGTTTCCGACGAATTGAGGGGCAAGGTCTGGAATCTTTCGGAAATCAGACGAATTGCATTCGAGAGGACGCTTGAGCGCGTTGGCTGCCACGACAGAAATCTGGCTCTTCATCTGAATCAGGTATATCGGAAGCACCGGTTTGAGGACATCGAATTGTATCCGGATGTGTTGCCGACTCTGGACATTCTGACACCGCATTTCAGGATCGGACTTCTGTCAAACGGGAACAGCTATCCCGAACGCTGCGGACTTGAAGGACGATTTGCCTTCGTTGTGTTTTCTCAGGATGTGCGCATTGAGAAGCCCGATCGACGGATCTTTCAGATTACCGCGCGCCGGGCGGGCTGTCCGCTGGAGCAGCTTCTGCACGTGGGGGATTCTCTGGAAAACGACGTTGCGGGAGCGCACAATGCCGGAGCGCCTGCTGTGTGGTTGAATCGCGATGGCGTGAGGAACGACACCGGGATCCAGGCCGATTTCGAGATTGCTTCGTTGGCCGACCTGCCTCGGATATTGGGTGTCGGTCGCGGGTGATCTCACACCGAGGATGCGGTTTGCATGGCATTTGGAGTCGTTTTTTTGCTCAATACAACGAGGTCAAAGACAGTCAAATGGGGGTTCCGGATGGCCGGCTGGATCGAGTTCACATTTCCGGTTGAAACAGGACGGGGTTCTCTGCTTGTTATCGATGACGAGCGAGTCTGTCTGCTCGCAGACCCCATCCGCCGGCGCATCCTTGAAACCCTTGGCGAAGGGAAATCCGTTGCGGAGATTTCGTCGACGTTGGGTGTGACTGATTCCCGCATCCTTCGACACCTGGAGCGACTCGCGGAATCGGAGATCGTACGCCTCAATGAAACCGGCAGTGACCCCGGGGCCTGGCGTTGCATCCCCGCGGCGGACAGCATTCGATTCCCGGACCGACGTGACAATAATGCTGAAAACACCGAGCCGGTACCTTCGGAAGTTGCCTTCCAGTTCAACCAAGCGTTTCGGGAGAGTGCGGACGGTATATTCGGGCCGAGTTTTCAAAGCTCCGTCAACCACAACCGCGCGCGACTCTCGGAACAGCAGGCGGCAGAGTTCAACCGTCGTCTTCTGGACTTGATTGAGGAGTACTTTCCACCCGGGAAAGGAGATCCTTCCGGAACCAAGTATGGCTTTTTCGGCGTGTTGACTCCGATTGACCTTGCACCTCTTGACTCGTGACAAAGGGAATTCGGCGCGATCCCGGGTGTGGACAAGAAAAACCGGAAAACAGGTACACTTGATGCGCTGTCACTTTATTCGCCATGGTAAGAGAGAACACAGGATCGGCGATCCGCCATTGACACGAGAAGGTCGGGAAGAGGCGGAACGGCTCGCCGGGAAGTTGGCAACACACGGCATCACAAGAATCTTCAGCAGTCCACTGGCACGTACAAGAGATACTGCGGGGATCGTCGCCGCCGTCTTGAATCTCGAAGTTACCGAAGATTCACGGCTGCGGGAACGAGTGAATTGGGGAGACATTGAGGGCCAATCATTCGATGAATTTATGGCTCAGTGGGAGCACTGTTCCAGAGAACGGAACTACCAACCCGCTGTTGGTGATTCAAGCGTAGCGGCCGGGCGGCGCATTGAGGATTTCGTTTCCGATCGCTATCGTCAGTCATCCCGGGATACGGTGATCGGGGTGACCCATGGTGGTGTCCTGGCAGACTTCCTTCTCAATGTCTTTTCGTCTGAAGAGCTGACTCGCGTCAGACCTAAATTCTGCAATGACCCATACGGTGGAGAAGTCTTTCGAGAATGCTCGGTTACGACCATAGCATACGATGGCGACCAATATCGACTTGAAGCCGTTGGGGCCATGTTATTTGACAATTGACTTCGGGCAGGAGTCGAAACCTTTTGGCGAGCCTTCGGCGACCTCGAGGTTTTTGAACAGTAAAGCGATCGTGATCATCAACGCACCCCTGGAAACCAGATTTCGTCCCTGAGCGACTAGCTTTTTCATGGCAATGTCTTTTCCAGCAATTCATGCCCATCGGGGCTCTGGCCAAAAGGCACCGGAGAATACTCTGTCGGACTTTGAAGTAGCCATTGAAATCGGTGCCGATGCTATTGAATTCGACATACACTATACGAGAGATCGAAAGATCGTTGTTCACCACGCTTGTTTCCTTGGAAAAACCAACAACGGTTCTCAATCTGCGTAATGGCTGCGCGGGCACCGTTTGGAATCGAAGTCCAATTTTCGAATTGCGGACGAATCGATTGCGGAGTTCGACGTCATTTTGTCCAAGTCGGAAAAACGACGCTTTCAGGCGCTTCCGGGAACACCATGACCGTTAATCGCAATCCAGTTCGGGTCAAAGCTTTTTGCGTGGGGCAGGCGAAGTCCGGTACGGCATCTCTCGTGGGGCTGCTTTCCGCGCATTACCGCGCGGCCCACGAGCCGGAACGGCCGGAGTTACTCGACATGATCCTCCGTGAATCCAACGGTGAAGTCACCGCAGAGGGATTCCGAGAGTTTCTAATCGAGCGGGACGCCCGGCTCAACCTGGAATACGATGTTTCGTGGGCAAACCAGTTCGTCATCGGCCATCTGCTGGATGTCTTCCCCGCTTCGAAGTTCATCGTGCTCATCCGGGACTGTTATTCGTGGCTTCAATCGGCCGTCGGGCACATCCTCAGCCGCGAGATGCCCTCTGAAATCCTGGATTTCCTACCCTGGTGGTCCAAACCGGAACACCATCCCCATTCACGGCATGATCGCGCGCTCGCAGAGAGAGGGCTTTATTCGGTTGCGGCCTATCTGAATGTCTGGAACGGGCATGTCGACAGGTGTACCCGGCAGATCCCGGAGGACCGGCGGCTCTTGATAAGGACTCACGAACTGGCCTGTTCCCATCGGCGACTGGCGGACTTCCTGCGAATACCGGTGGATACGCTCGACGCGGGAAGCGGGCATCAGAACCGGAGTACCTGGAACGAACGCATCGAGTCCCTCGTCAGCCCGGCCTACATCGACGACATGGTCCAATCGATATGCGCCGACAACATGGCGCGGTTTTTCCCAGAAGTCAGAAACATTCAGGATGTGCCGACGTTATGGGAAGCCGCGCGGCGTCAGCCAACGACCTGAAAGAAATTCGAGAACCGCAGGTCTTCATTCAGGATGGTGGAAATCGAGTAAACCGATGGTCTGTACCGCGGTCAGGACGATCCTGTTCGATCTTGACGAAACCCTCATTCTTGAAAAACCAATCGCGCTGAGAGCGGTCGAGCAGACCGGCCAACGCGCGAATGCTGTCGCAGGCGTGGATCCGTCCGAACTCAGGGACAGGGTCCTGGAGCGGGCCGGGGAACTCTGGCGCTCAACGCCGGCGATCGAGTACTGCCGCCGGGTCGGGATCAGTTCCTGGGAGGGCTTGTGGTGCGGGTTCGCCGGCGAGGATGAGAACCTCGTCTGGCTGCGTGAATGGGCTCCGACGTACCGGTTCGAGGCCTGGTCACGTGCGCTAAACGACATGGGCGTTGACGACGAACGGCTGGCTCGAACCCTGGCTGACGAATTCGTCGAGACCCGGACGGAACTGTTCGAGCATTTTCCGGAGACTGCCGAAATACTGGATGAACTCAATGGCGCCGTTCGACTGGTTCTGGCCACCAACGGCGCATCCGATCTGCAGAGACTGAAGTTCGAGACCAGCGGTCTGGCGGGTTATTTTGATGCCGTACTCGTCTCGGCAGACATCGGATTCGCCAAGCCCCATCCAGTTTTCTATGAGAACGCGATTCGGCTTGCGAATACCGGACCGGAGCAGATCCTGATGGTGGGAGACAATATCCGGAAAGACATCCGCGGAGCGCAGGAGGCCGGAATCCGGGGGATCTGGGTGAATCGGAAGGACAGGGATCCCGGCGACATCCAGCCATTCGCCGAGATTGGAAACCTGCTGGACCTGCGAAACTTCATTTGAGATTGGAAGCCTGGGTACACGAAGCAGATGGATCCAACAGATATCAGGTTGATGTGAAAGAGACTGGACGAGCCTCAACAGGAACCGTCTTTTCAATTGAAACCTGAATGAGCGAATACGTCAGAAACTATTACGATTCGGCGCCTGAACGTGAGTGGGAACGACTGGAAACCGGGCTTTCGCGAATCGAGTTCGGATCCACCCTGCGCCTGATCGAGAAATACTTCCCCTCGAACGGCGCGATATGCGACATCGGGAGCGGACCGGGCCGTTACGCCATCGAACTCGCCAGACGCGGGTACCAGGTGACACTGCTCGACCTCTCCGGGAAGCTGTTGGAGAGAGCAGAGCGGGCGTTTGCGGCGGAAGGAATCAACGCGGAACGGTTTGTTCGGGGAGACGCACGCGACCTGGGTGTCTTCGAGAACGAATCATTCGATTGCGCCCTCCTTCTCGGACCTCTCTATCACCTGATCGCAAGAGAGGATCGATCACAGGCGTTGAGGGAGATGATCCGCATCCTGAGGCCGGGCGGTAGGGCGATTGTGGCCTTTCTCAATTCGTGGGGCCTGCTTCGATGTGGAATAACCGGTTTCCCGAAGCGCTTCAATGATCCCGACTTTCTTCGGAGCATGCTCGGTGAGAGGACCTTTGAAGATCCTGAACGTCCCAATTTCACCGAATGTCACTGGTCCAACCCCGAGATCGCCGGAACGGAGCTTCAGGATGCGGGGCTGCGAATTGTCAGTTATGCCGGTGCAGAGGGATTTCCAAATGGCATGGCGCCGCTTCTCGACTCACTCAGGAAGGATGAACCGGAAGCATATGCTAACGTCCTGGAATTCGCGGCGGAAACATCGGAATTGCCCCAGTTCAGAGATACGACGAACCACGTTCACTTCGTCGTTGAAAAGTAGGGCACACACCAGGCGAATGACGCTAAGAGGGACAAAATGAACAAACATGTCGGTAGCAGCTGTGACGACTTCCTCGCTGAAGAGAGCCTTCTCGTTGAAGCTGAGGCCACGGCAACGAAACGCGTCATTGCGTATCAGTTGCGTCAGTTCATGGAGGAGAACAAGCTGTCCAAGTCGGCGATGGCAAAACGCATGCAAACCAGTCGTTCGGCGCTGGACCGCCTGCTCGACTCCTCCAATTCCTCCGTAACCTTGCGTACTATGGACCGCGCCGCGCGTGCCCTGGGTAAGCAACTCCGCATCGTTCTCACCTGATTTTGCGGCGCCCGATGGGTCTTCACGTCCTCTCGCAGCGCCTGACTGCCGAATTCGCGAAAATCGGCATCCACACGTACCCGCCCTATGCGTCATTCCGTCCGCAGCCATCTGCGTCTCGAGATCGATGCCTACGACGAAACCATCCGCCGGTTCATCCCGGGCTACGAGGAAGGCCTGAGCAGGATCGCCGGAGAAGTCGCCGCCATCCGCCCCGCCCTTGCGCTGGACCTGGGCACCGGAACGGGGGCCCTTGCCGAAGCGATGCTCGAACACGAATGCGTGGGCGCCGTGGAAGCCATCGACGTCGATCCGGAGATGCTGGACCGGGCACGCATCCGGCTGAATCGATTCGGGAACCGCGTGCGGTTTCGCGAGTGTTCGTTCGAAGCGCCGCTGCCCGCGTGCGACGCCGTGGCGGCCTGCTTGGCCCTGCACCACATTCCTCTGATGGAACGCAAGCGGGTTCTGTACAAGCACATTTTCCGGTCACTCCGTCCCGGCGGAGTGTTCGTAACCACAGATGTGACGATGACCGCGGACCCGGACGAACGCGAACGGTGCTATCGCATCTGGACGGCCCACCTCGTTTCATGCGGAATCAGCGAACGGCGTGCACGCGAGCACTTCGACGAATGGGCATCCGAAGACACGTACTTCCCGGTTGAGGACGAACTCGCTGCCCTGCGGGAAGCCGGATTTGTCGCCGCATGCCCCTGGCAGGACCCGCCCAACACGCTCCTGGTGGGACGCAGGCAATAGGGATTCGGGGCTGACTGGAAACTTTCGCACAAAGTGCGTCGATGTTTCTTCATGCTGCAAGTTAACAACAAGGTGTTGCCATCCCCCCACCGCATCAGCCGTCGCCGGCCCTTCGACCCTTCGACTGGCTCAGGGACCGCAAGCTCAGGGATCGGCTCGGCTTCTGCGACTCCCCCTCAAGGGGGGAGTAATTGGAGCATCAAACGGGCTCCCGATCAGTTCCGCCTTTTTGGTTGCCAGTTCCAGCGAATCGCTTCTTCAATCCTTAAGTTGAGTGCCAATGGGAGAACGCCTCTACCATTACCTGCACGCCGCCGATCGAGCCCTGGAGAACTACGAGACAGGGGAAGCCCGCATCGCCGAGCGCAGACAGGTGGGCCATATCGGCTTTTCAGGTTACAGCATGGTCAAATTCCGTGCTGACGGGGCATCCGGGAGTTACCTCGTCACCGTGTATTATGCCGAGCGTGACAGGGACATTCACGATGATCAAGCAACGATCCGGTCCCACCTTCTCTGGCTCGAAGCCCTGGACCGCGACACCGATCTGGTCGTACAGAGACCGGTCCGGAGCCTGTCGGGAGACTTCATCACCCCCGTGACGTCCAATGGCAATCGGGCCTTTCTCGTGACCCTTCTCCGCTGGGTCGACGGCGAGTTGGTCTGGGACAACTACGGGGACGAGGCATTTGTTGACCTGCCTCCGGGAATACTTCACAACGTGGGAACGGCCCTCGGAAAAATTCACCGGCACAGCAGTCAGTGGACGTTTCCGGAAGGCTTTACGCGCCCCGGGGGCGTACCCGAAGACCTGCGACTCGACCTGAATCGGCTGCGTCCCGCTACAGACGATGGTCGCATCGGCGCCCTCGACTTCGCGGTACTGGAACGGGCTGTGAGTCGATTCATCGAGCATGTCACGGATATGGAAAGATCTCCGCGGTTCCGGGGATTGCTACACGGAGACTTCTCGTGCGGCAACTGCATCGTACATCGAGGCGAGATTCGTCCCATTGATTTCGACTGGTGTCGATTCGGGCATTTTCTCGCCGACGTCGGTTGGTGCTTTGCCGTGAATCCGATGAGTCCCACGCTTTGCCGGGCTTTTCTCAACGGGTACGAACAGCAGCACAGCCTGCCGGACGACCATCTGCGAAAAATCGAGAGTTTCTTTATCGAGTCCTGCATTCGCCTGCTTTCCTGGCGTGCAATGGATCCAGATGAGGACTTCCCGACGTTTTCCCGCTTTGCGCAAGGCGCCTGCCGGAAATATCTCGAGGGTGAACCGTTCGTTCTTGAATGGATGGAGGATCTGTGATTTGGGAAACAGGGGTAGCTTGAAACCTGCACCAGAAGTTGGACTTTGCGAACGGGACCGATTTCGTCAACGAGCCATTATTCGCAAGGAGGTAAATCTATGACAGCGTCCGCGGTACTTTTTTCCATCCTTTCAGGGATCCGAAGTTCAGACTCTACAACGGACGCTCACGAACCGTAATCCCGAATCTGATTCAATCCAGGGAGCGCTCTATGCAAGTTTCGAAACCAGCCCGACGCCATGCTTCATTTGTGGAGATAACCCGCGATCCGAACCTGCCGGACGTGCTGCTGATCGGGGACTCGATTTCGATGGGATATACGATTCCGACTCGAGAACGCCTCAAGGGCAGGGCGAACGTCCACCGTCCACCGCGGAACTGCGGTCCGACGAGCCGCGGGCTGGCGCATCTGGAAGAGTGGCTGGGCACTCTGAAGTGGGATGTCATCCATTTCAATTGGGGCTTGCATGACCTGAAATTCGTCGACGGCGAGGGTAAACTCACCGACGCGGGAAAGGGCAGACATTTCACGTCTGTCGATCAATATAAGGAGAATCTGCGGAACCTGGTGTCGAGGCTGAAGACGACGGGAGCGAAGCTGATCTGGGCGACGACGACACCCGTGCCGGCGGGGGCCAACAGTCGGAAGAAGGGAGACGCGGCGAAATACAACGCCGCCGCGGTTGAGATCATGAATCAGCCAGGCATTACGATTAACGATCTCTATGCCTTCGCCCTGCCGCGACTGAAGGAACTCCAGCTGCCGGAAAACGTGCACTTCACACAAGAGGGCTCCGAGCGTCTGGCCGATCAGGTGGCCGCCGCGATTCTGAAGCGCCTTGGCGAGTGACGCCGGGACCCATAGAAGAATTGAAAACGAAAAATTCAGGAGCGGTGCCCAAATTGCCTGCTACATATCCGATTCTGGAGTTCGATGAGGAACGGGAAGCCGTCATCGAGCCGTCGAAAGCCATCAGGCATCGAGACGTTCCGGAGCGCTGCGTCGTCTGCTACTTCCGACAGACGATCGAACAGGAAAAGCAGAAACTCGCGCTGCGGCCCCTTCGTCCCGTCAAGTGTATCATGGGCGAGATCCCCGTCTATTCAGGAACATATGACGGGCAGGAGTTCTCGATTCTACCGGGCGCGGTCGGCGCCCCGCTCGCCGTGGGATGCCTGGAGGAAATCATCGCTCGAGGCGGCCGCAGGTTCATCGTGTGCGGGAGCGCGGGGGTTCTCGACAGGTCCATCGCGAGCGGCCATATCGTCGTTCCAACGTCAGCTCTGCGGGACGAAGGCACGTCGTACCACTACCTGCCCCCGAGCCGGGAGGTCGAACCAACCCCGGAAGCCGTCCAGGCGATTGTCTCGTCGCTTAACGAGAACGGATGCCCGTACGTCGAGGGAAAGACCTGGACGACGGACGCGTTCTATCGAGAGACCCGGTCAAAGGTCGAAAGACGCCGGCAGGATGGATGCATCACGGTTGAGATGGAAGCTGCGGCGTTATTCGCGGCCGCCAGATTCCGCGGCGTACAATTGGCGCAACTACTCTACGGATCGGACGACGTCAGCGGCGCGGAATGGGACCCCAGAGAAATGGGAAGAGAGAATTCTGCCAGACAGGCGCTCTTCCGGGTGGCGTTGGATGCCTGTCTGAGGCTTTGATGATCTGTGTACTCGGATTTCATAGCCATTGTTCGGCCTTTTACAACGTACGTAGAACGTGCAATGTCGAACCAACGCCGTCTCCGACGGGAAAACGCGCGAGACAAAAGGGAACCCTGATTCTTGATTCCTTTTGAGAACCTTACATACAGAGGACAGTTGCACCGCCTTCGACGGCTCGCGCTCAAGGCGCTTGCGTCCTACGATCTGGGTGATTTCACGCTTCGGCCACTGCAACACCGGCATAACGCCACGTTCCTGATCAGAGCGGGGGGCTGCCGGTACGTCTTGCGCGTCAACCGGCCGGGGCACAGGGACCTGGCGCTCTTCCGGTCGGAGCTGGAGTGGCTGGATGCGATCACCCGGGATACGGACCTCGTCGTGCCCGTACCGGTCGCGGATCGGGAGGGAAATCTGTTCACGGTCGCGTCGTCGCCGGGCATCCCGGAACCGAGAGTCTGCGCGCTTTTCCGGTGGGTGAACGGCCGGTTTTGCGGCCAGCACGACCTGACCGGGCGACATCTGGAAAGGGTCGGCCGCCTGATGGGCAGATTGCACTGCCACGCCGAGGGATTTGTGCCGCCCGCCGGCTTCACGCGCATCCGCTGGGACGCCGGCGGCTTACTCGGCGGTGTCTACGGTGGAAAGACCGCGGATGCGAAAGCCGTGCTCGATCCGGCAAGACGGGCCGCCGTCGACAGGGCGGAATCGAGCACACGAGTTGCAATGGAGCGATTGGGAGAGGCTGCGTCCGTCTTCGGTCTCATCCATGGGGATCTGCATCAGATGAACTACGTATTCCTGAGGGGCGAAGCGCGCGCCCTTGACTTCGACGACTGCGGATGGGGCTACTATCTCGGCGATATGGGCGCTACCCTCGGTCCACTGGTCAGCCGGGAGGATTTCGCCTCGCTGCGCGCCGCCTTTCTTCTTGGATACACAAGCGTCCGACCCCTCGATGCCGGACACGAGCGAATGCTGACCTCCTTTCTGATCGCAGACCGACTGAAGATCGCCGTCTGGATGGCCGGCCGACGGGACAACCCGGGGCTGCGCGACGGCATCCCGGGATTCGTACGGGACCGGGTCGACCAAATAGAAGCGATGATGCAATGGAATCACTGATTGTCAGTTGCACCTTTGCAGCGGGAAGGACGTTTTGAGCGGCTCTTCAATTACGTACAGCCAGACCCGGGACATTCCCCTGGATGAGCTGTTAAGGCTCTATTCAGCCAATGAATGGTCCTCAGCGAACAAGCCGAATGACCTTCGCAATGCGTTGATGAACTCACACTCTCTCTTGACGGCGTGGGATGGCGGCCGCCTCGTCGGGCTGGGAAACGCCATCTCGGACGGTCATCTTGTTGTCTATTATCCGCACCTGCTGGTGGATCCGGAATACCAGGGAAAGGGTATCGGATCGGAATTGATGAGAAGATTGAAGGCTATATACGAAGGCTTCCATCAGCACGTGCTGATTGCGGATGGAAGGGCGATCGATTTCTACGAAAAATGCGGGTTCACGAGAGCCGGCAAAACGGAACCGATGTGGATCTACGAAGGAAAGGATCATTAGGCGATGGGTGAAGAAGATTCGGGCAGGGAACGGGTGTCCCCGGGCTTCCGGACGACCCTTCGACGGGAGCTTGACGTCTGGGTGAGCGAAGGCGTTGTCGATTCCGATCAGTCCGCCGCGATAGAGAAACGTTATGCGCTGAACGAGGAGACCCAGAAATCCGGCGGCCTTGTTGTACAGGCCCTGTATCTGATCGGCGCCTGCCTGATCGGCGGGGGCGCGATCAGCTTCGTGGCGTCACGATGGGAAGAGATCCCCGTGCCCGTGAGAATGGCACTCCTATTCACTACGCTGCTCGCATTCGAGGTCGCGGGGTTCTACCTCTGGAAGGTGTCCGGGACCCGAAAAAAACTGGGGGAGGCCCTCGTCGTGCTGGGCGGGTTGGTCTTTGGCGCCAATGTCGTACTGATCGCGCAAATGTTCAATCTGCACGGAGAACCGTACGGGGCCTTCGGGATCTGGGCGATCGGAACGGGGCTCATTGCCTTCGCGACGATGAGCGGACCCTGCATGTTGCTGACGTGCATCACGAGCTTTGTGTGGTTCGTCGGCCATACCGAGGGGAACCCGCATTTGTTCTGCTGGTATCCTCTCGTGATCGGGGCTGCGGGTCTTCCGTTTCTGAAGCGTCACAGCACGTCGGCGTTCACCGGCCTTGTCCTGGCGGCGGGGGCGGCAATTCCGGTTTGCGCGGCCTTCGACAGCGGCGAAGGCTGGCCGGCCGTTCTGGCAGTTTCGGTAGTCGCCGCGCTGCTCTACGGCCTGGGTCTCCGGCTGGAGAGGATCGAATCGGTAAGGCTCATGGGAGTCATTGCCAGGAGTATCGGTATGGCCGGGATTCTGCTGCTGGCTTACATGATGTCGTTTCGGGAAGTGGCCACCGAACTGATGGAACGCCACTGGATCTCGACCGGATGGCTGTGGGCGGTACCCTTTGGTCTGGTCTGCGCGGCGGCAATAGCCGTTTGGGTCTCAGTCGTTCGGACACCGCCTTCGAGGGACGATCTGAAACATCGCTCGAAAGCGGTACTTGTCGCCGGCGTCCTGCTTGCCTGTGGCACGTTGACCATGCAGCCCGTCGGATTGACTCTCGCGGCCCACCTGTCTGTCGCCGCAATCGGCGCGAGTTTGCTCTATACAGCGGTCAAGATCCATCGCAGGATGTCCTTCTGGACGGGTCTCCTGCTTCTGGCGTGGGTCGTCTTCCAGAACTTCATTCAATGGGAGACCCACCTGCTCCTCAAGTCATTCGTCTTCATCGCCTGCGGAATCGGGGTGATTCTGGGAGGGATCCGGTTCGAACGGCACCTCAAACCGGGGGGCGCGGACAATGGTTAAGAGATACGTCTGGTTCGCAGCCGCGCTGCTCGTGCAGATCGGCATCCTGGCCGCGTTGCCCCTGGGCCGTGACGAGTCGGGAAAAAGGATCTGGCTTTCCGCGAAAGTAACGAATCTACGGGATGTGATGCGAGGATCGGGCATCCGACTGGACTATGACGTCGCACGGCTCAACGTCCGTCAAAAAAGGGGAGAGACGGTCTACGTCACACTGAGCATGCAATCGGATTCCACGTGGACTGTTGATGAATTCTCGAGGGAAAGGCCGCAAGAATTGTCGGCGGGGTACATCCTGATCCGCGGCAAAGCGGCCCGTCGCCATATGCCCGTTCACGTCCTGCTGCGCAAGACCTCCGCGGGAGCGTGGGTGGCGGATTCGGTGGCAACCGGACACGCGGAAAAACCCTTCGGAAGGCTGGGAAGGGACGAGGCCGTGGCGTGGGCGTCCATATGGCGGGAATTCGTGGACTTCGGAATCTCCTACTGCGATGTCCCGGAACGGCAGCGTGAGCGGATTATCGAAGACGTCCGGAAGCACCCTGAGGATTTCGCCGCACTCGTCCAGGTCGACCCGGAGGGACGCGCGACGCTCCTTGGATTTCGGATCCGGGATCGCGAGTTCAGATTCTAGCCCTTTTCACTGCTGTCCAAGATAAGTCGGAAAAGACGATTTTGGATGCGTAAGTACCTGGTTTTCTTGAAAATCGTTTTGTAACGCCAATTCAGATCGCCTTTTTAGGGGTAATGCTGCCCAAGACAGAAATCGACCTGGGACCAGTGTGGTTGGTGTTCCTCGGAGCGAGGGCATCCTGCCCTCGACGGCTGATTCGCGCGGATCTGGAGCCGTCATTTTCTATATAATTTCGGATGCGAAGGAAACAATAAGCCCTTGATAGGTGTATTGATGGGTCACACGAAGTTCGAGGGCAGGATGCCCTCGCTCCGGATATTGGTGGATCATGCAGCGATAGCGGGTAGATTCCGTTGGGTCGCAGGGTGCTCGTGTCCGGTGTAGCGACTATAGGGTTTAATCAGTTTTTGCGGCGACCCGTAAGGAGAAGATTCCCGGTCCGATATGGGGTATTTTGGAAACGACAGCTTTGGACGGGTGTGAATCCGTCAAATTTCAGATACCGAAACTTACACGGATGGACAGGAATAGAAGCCTGAAGCGGGACAGATGCTTACAATTCCGGGTCTGGGAAATGAACAGATATTTCACTTGTCCGAAAAGGCGCATTGCCTGTTGTATACCGCATGTCCCTTTGCTTTCTACGTCAGTGCGACGTCCAAATAGAGATGGCCTCAAGGGATCATGCCCCTGGAGGCCATTTGTGATACGCTGGATTTCTTTTCCTTGATGTTTCCAGATTCCGCTACCATTTCATGTGCGTTATTCCTCCTTCGTATTGTCGGATGGAGGAGGACTATTGAAGATCGTTCCCTTTGTTTCTTCCTCTCTTATCCATCTGACGTATCTCTCTTCGGCCTCCCGGCGCCCTTTTTTGAGTCCTCGATTGAATTGCCACTTTCTGACCGTTTCGGTTAACGCACCCGCCATGTCAAATGCCTCCATGGTAAAGAAGGAAATGACGACTGAAAAAATCCCAATGTCCGTAATGTCTTGTATATTAATTGGTCTTGAACTGGAGGGGTGGTACAATCCACATCGCAGGCATTCAGCGTTGGGTTACCACTCACCCGAAACCTACGAGAACGACCGACAATCTCAGGCTTGATTTCAATGCCTAAAACCGTTTTCAAAACCGGGGCGACTCCGAACTTTCTTTGTCGATTGTCAAGCAGACCGCCGTTGGCGTTTGATCTCGTCTACAGCCAAATGAGCATCGTCGGCGCATGAGGAAAGATCGCTGGAGACTAGAAAACCGATTCGAACGGTGTCCCGAATAAGGAAAATGACACGGGATTTGGATCACGAGACGAGGGGAAACACTATGGCGAGGAGACGGAGGATCATGGGAATATTAGAATTTCGTGCGGGCTAACCATTCATTGTATGTTTCGCTTAATCCACAATGCTGTTCTAACAACAATTCACTGTGACGAGTCCGTACATCATAATTGTAAAGAATATAAGTAACAGATCTTTTAAACGGCATGTGTCCGAGAATAAGACTGCCATCTGACTTCAACTGTAGAGCTTTAAATTCAGCACGGTTATTTTTTGAAATTGGGAAATACCATTCACATCCACCGTAGGTAATTAAGTATAAGTGCATCCCTTTATATTTAAAGCGATAGGGAGGTGAAATCAAACCGTGTAGAATAGCGCCTTCATGGATCAGAAATTGTCCTATAATTGGATATTCATCTTCTTTACCTGCATTACTGTTTAATAATAAATGACCGATTTTTCCTGCATGATCACAAAGTCTAACCTTGTCATAGCCTTCATTCTTGGCCATAGCACAACGCCAAAGAATACTTAAGTGAAATAACCTAAACGAAGTGTAGTTAAGATTTTTTAATTGCCAATATCTCTCATTAAATCGTGTTGGTAGTCGATCACTACCATACCAAACATTGTTAAAATGCCTCTCGTTTTCACCCAAGAGTCCTTCGCATTTTTCACATAGAAGATATTCACGAAAGCTATCCTGTCTGATTCTCCTCTGGAACTTCGTGTTTTTTTGAAAAGGGTGTGGGGGCTCATATCTTGTAAAGTTTCCTTTTTCATTTCGAAGGTATTTTGAAAGCAATTGGGGAAATATATGAGAGTTTTGTAGTTGTCCTTCATTCTTACAGAGTCTGCAAATTTGAACTGACATTGCAGGAATTGACCTCTGAGTGTCGGCCCGGTTTTATTTGTCAGTTTCGCTATCAATCACCAGGCAACCAGCCATTATATCGTGAAGTCCTTGTTTTTTCTCAGTAAAAGCAACCATGATATAACCAATAAAGACAATTAGAGTTGAGACATATTTTCCCCAAAAGCGTCCAGAGGCCTTACTAAAATTAACACGATCACCTTCAAGGTCTACTACCTTTATCCCAAGTGCCAACTTTCCTAATGTCGCTTGCCTATTTGAAGATTCAAAAGCAGCAAAATAAATCCATTGACCCAACACGCCAATAATCATACCCACCCAAAAACTCTCATCAGAGGAACCACCAGCAAGTCCATGTAATCCACCATAAAAACCACCTGCAATCGCGCCTATTAAACCAGTAATTAAACCATCAATGAGTGACGCGGCAAATCGTTTCCAGAAACCAGCAAAGGACATTAAATCCCCCGTAAATTTAACTACCGACACGCCTCCACGAACAACCTACAAACCGACTCCTCCCCTGCCACTGAAATTTTTTTAAACTATTCCGGCTATCGCATCAATCTTCAACGCTAGGCGGCGAATACGCTGTGCGACTCTCGTGGCCGTCTCCATATCGACGATACTGAGCAAAACCTATATTGTCAAGAAAAAGGCGAAAGCGATCTCATCTGGTTATGGCTTTATGCGAAAACGTCGATCTCCATTACTTCTGAACATTGAAATCCCCATCTCACAGTATATTGAGCGCGAGACGGGTGTCAAATGCCTCCATCGTAAAGAAAGAAATAACAAATGGAAAAATTCCAATGGAGTTGTAAACGCGAATACACTCTCGTATAGTGAACGGTATAAGGGATTACGGTAAGACTTCAACGCAGAATACGCTCATGTAAATTCACGCTGCTTGCGTCCCGCGAGGCGTTGAATACCCCCACGGCATCAGCCTTCGCCGGGCCCTTCGACAAGCTCAGGGGACGGCTCGGATTCCGCGACTCCCCCTTGAGAGGCGAGTGATTGAACCGCCAAACCGGCTCGCCCGTTCATCGTAACTCATTGGGTTGCGGCTGAGCATTGAGAAGCTGCGCCAAGTTCGAGATAATCGATACGGATTCTTCACACATAAAGTCTACGGCGACGCCATTCTGACCGGACGTCGCCGTTGTTTTACGGCACTGCTCTTCCCTCGGAATTCCTTCCCTATTCGCATTCCCCGTAGCTGTAGACGTGGGAGCCGCTTCCGAAGTAGATGCGTCCGTTCAGCCAGTCCCCGCCGAAGCTGACGGGAACCGGAGACGCAGCCAGCAGGCTGAGGCTGTGGTCTGAAGGGTTGACGCGAACGATTCCCGTGACGAAGAGCATGTAGACGTTGCCTGAAGGCGTGGTCACGAAGACACGGGGACCCTGCTGTCTGGCCGTCAGCCCGTAGCTCTCCGCGGTGCGTTCGCTTCGGAGGACTTCCCTGGAATCGGGATCGAACACGAAGAAGCGCTCCCTGTCCGCAACCCCGTAGACCAGGCCGTCTGGTCGGGAGCAGAGATCTGTGTAGGATTGCACGCCGGGGAAAACGACCTCGCGCCAGAGGATCCGCCTGGTTTTCAGATCCATCAGGTAGAGTTCGGCTTCTTCCGCCTTCCGCTCGCCCCCCGTACCCGGATCGGTAGTGGAGCCGCCCAGGAGGTTGCCGTCCGGAAGGGCGACCAGGCTCATTGTGCTGTGCTCGCGGAGGATATCGGTATGGTCGAGCAGAACGCGCGCCCCGGTTTCCCGATCCCAGAACAGCAACCCGCCGCCGGTGCGGCCGTAATCCGGCGTGCCAGCCAGTATTACGGTCTTCCCGTCGGGATGGGCGAGCAGCGTGTGCGGGCGGTTGATGTCGGGTTTGCATTCCGTCAGAAAACGCGGATTGGAACCGGGGTTGCCCTTCTCCGTGGGAACCCAGGCATTGGCGGGATCCCACTCCAGCAGCAAGCCGCCCGTGTAGGCGCCGGCGAAAAATCGGTCCGTCTGCCTGGCAACCGTATTCCACTGGCCGAGGTTCGGGCGGTTGATCCAGCGATCGGTCTCAGGATTGAAGCAGAAGAAGCGCGCGGGAAACGTCGTGCCCCCGCAGATCGTCTCATCCGGCGCAGCAGCCAGGCCCATCACGTGGGCGCCTTCGGTGGTGTAATCGAATTCGACTTCACGGGCTTCGCCGGAATCCGGTTCCTCAACCGATAGCGTACGCGTTTCCAGATCGCACGCTACGAGGCGTCTGCCGTCCGGGAAGGCCCGGTGGAAAAGGCCCTGGCTGCCCGTCACGATCGGCTTTTCGTTCTGTTGCTCAAGCGTCCCGACGGGTCTGCGCGCGCCCTTGTAGAGTTCAAACCACCCGCGGGCGGTGTCCCCGGAATGTCCGTAGACCTTCCCGTTAAGGTCGCGATAGACGTGACCGCTCCCCTGGACGCGTTCGTCTTCGGATAAAATGGGTTCGGCCGCGCCGGAGTCAGGTTCCATGCAGATGATCTGGCTGGCGGTGCTGCCGATGCCGAAGTAGATCCACCCGGCGGCGTCGGCCGCGATCGATCGCGGGTATTGCCGCCAGTTCTGACTGTAGACGTGGCCGTAGTCCCTGAACACGCGGGTACGGGGATCGTAAGACGCGACGCCGCTGTCCGGATAGGTGGCCGTCCAGATGCGGCCGCCGTCGTCTTCGGTCATCGCCATGCCCATCTGCGGTACGGTTTCGTGGCAGAACGTAAACGCCCGTTCGGCGGGGTCGAAGGCCAGGAAGCAGTTGTGAAAGTGGGAGCAGAAGAGGTTGCCGCTGGAAAGGATCGACGAGAACGGGCATGCATTGAAGTCGTTGCCCGGAGGAAAAGGAAGGGCGAACTGCTCGCTGGCGCCGGTTTCCGCATCGATCAGCAGGAGGCCGTAGCAGCCGCGATGGTCGTACAGCCAGAGCAGAACCACATTGCGGCCCTGCCCGTCCACGGTGGCGACAAGCCCCCGGCTGTTGGCGATGTCGGTAGCAACACCGTGGTGGCGAAACCCGTTGCCGAGATCCTCTGAAACATGCATTGTTGTCCTCTCCTTTTCAGCCCGTGTCCGAAAGCGTTGGTTCCATTTCCCTGCGAAGGCGGAGAACGTCGGAGTCTTTGTCGAGTTCCACGTCGGCCCGAAGAATCGGCTGCCCGGCGGCAACCCCGCGCTTCAGTCTGACTGCGTGCGCCAGCCCGATGGGCAGGAGGCCTTCCCTGACGGCGCTCTCTGCCGGCATGAGCTTGCCGTAAACGCAATACCCGCCCTCCCCGTCGAGGATCTCCCCCGCCGCGAGGTCGCGCTTGGCGGTAGCCGCCACGTCCGCCGCGAACCCAATGGGAAAACCGGTCGCCTCACCCTGAATCCCCGCCCGCATCACGCTGGTGGCAAGTTCCATGCCAACAAGGTGATAGGGGCGGTAAACGGCGGTGTACCGACCGGAATCGTCCGTGGGCAACCCGTATTCGGTGAAGCAGCGCCGGATATAGTCTCCCGCCCCTTCGATGGTGACGTACACGCCCCATCGCAGGTGCTGATCGACGGCGGCGCCGTCCGGATGCACGCAGGATACAACCTCGACCGTTCCCCTGTGGGCAAGCTGACCGCCCTCGTCCCGGGGCCGGCAGACGTCCGGCAGGCGGTCGATGCCGCACGGCGGGAAGTTCAGCCCCCCCGGCTGCGGTGCGAGTCCCGTGGCATTTGAAACCGCGGCCATCTCGATGGCCGATTTCGTGCCGTCCAGGAAGGAATTGAACATCCGCGGGTTCATCCCGCCGCGGGCCGCCGTTTCCGCATCGATTCCATAGTGGTCCCAGACGGTATCGGGGGTGGATGTATGGTAGACGGGCCGGTGTTTGGTGCCCTTTCCCGCGCAGACCACGTCGAATCCGTTGGTGCGGGCCCACTCGACAAGCTCGCAGATCAGGGCGGGCTGGTCGCCATACGCAAGCGAGTAGACGAGGCCGGCGGACTCAGCCCGTCGCGCCAGCACCGGACCCGCGAGGACGTCGGCCTCCACGTTGACCATCACCAGGTGGCGGCCCTCTTCGATGGCTTTCAGGGCGTAGCGGATGCCGGCCAGCGGATTGCCCGTGGCTTCGACCACCACGTCGAGACCATCCGCGCAGACGAGAGCATCGCCGTCGTCCGTGACGTGTGTGCCCCCGGTTTCGAGGGCATTGTCGAAGCTCGTTGCGGCAAATTGGGGCGAGGGCCATTCAGCGCGGGCGAGCGCCTCACGGGCCCGGTCAATGGACAGGTCCGCCACGCCCAGGACATGCAGACCCGGAATCCGGCGGGCCTGGGCCAGGAACATCGTTCCGAATTTTCCGGCGCCGATCAGACCCACGCGTACGGGAAGGGCGAGAACGCCGCCCCCCGGTCGCCGATGTGAACCTCGCGCGGCTTGCATCTGGTACCCCGAAAATCAAGTCGCCACTCTTGTCCGGACGCTTCTACCCGCCGCTCTCGAAACAAACGCCCACGTCTCTCAGAAACTGCTCCGGCTCTACCCGGCGATACCGTTCCACGCAACATTGGCCTGTTTCTGATACATCTTCATCATCCGCCCTTGGCAGATGCTCCGCAGACAATCCCTCGAGTTGAGACAGCCGCCATACGCTCTGGTCCGCGACCTCTTTCGGGTTCGAATTGCCGCGAACCTCGACATTGGGATCGCCCGTTCTGTAATAGAAGACCGCTTTGAGGCGCGTCCGCATAATCTTCATCGCATATTCAGGCAACCGGTTTTCGCCTTCACCCGGGACAAACGACTCGGGCCAGAACAGGCGATTGATATGCAGATCGAACGCGCTCTTCAGCGCGCCGGACACGCTGCCGTCCGACGGCACCCACTGAGAGTCCGGCCACACGTCCAGGTTACCCCACGGCCACCCCAAGCGGTCTCTGTCGAGGCGAAGTCGGCCGCTGCCGGAGTTGATCCCTTCCGCCGAAATGTCCAGAATGGCGAAGTGCTGAGGATAGATGAAGAAGTCGTCCGTCCGGGCGCGCCAGGCGTCGTAAAAGGCCGTGGTCAGCCCCAGAATCGCGAGTGAGGTGTGCAGGATGCCGTCTTCCAGAAGAGGCGAGACGACTCCCGTGCGGTCGGACTCATGGTAATCGGGGCAGAAGGATTCGAAGGGCACGCGCCCAAAACCGTTCCCGTCCCGTTGCCGATATTCGAAATCCCGGGCGGAAAGGACCTGGCTGGTATGCATTTCGGGCAACCTCGAGTAACGGGATGAACCGGCGCGATTTGCCGGCAGGATACTTCCGCGCCCCGCGAGTCAGGGAGACCGCGGCTCATGCCTCCCCGGCGGAAGCCGTTCCGTCCGGTGTGACGTCACGCGCTTCCCGCATCCGGCCCCTCCGCGCGACCGACTTCATGGATCGATACATCGCGTAGATGGAGATCAACGCCCAGACCAGGGCGATCGGATAGGCCAGGACCGGCGCATCCCAGTGGCGGGCTAGGATGCCGGCATCGGTGCGTTCGGCAACTTGCCAGAGATCCGTGCGGAAGTCGTAGAGGGAATAGAGACAAAGCATCACGCCGACCCAGGTGGCCACCCATCGCGCAACCCGGGGCAGCAGGACCGCCGGAACCAGAAGCATGAAGCCGCACGCGAGTCCGAACAGGAAATCGATGCTGCCGAACGGGGTGTAACGTACCGACATCGCTATGGCAAGCACGCCGATCCCGGCGAGCAGAATCCGTTGCAGCAGAGGCCAGGAACTGACGTAGATGAAAAAGGCGCCAAGAAAGGCCGAGCCCACGTATCCGGCAGAGGCAATGATCGGAAAGATACCGCCCCGGCTCCGCGCGTGGCCGGATTCGTCCCAGTTGATGCGGACTTCAAGGACTTCGCCTCCCGTAATCAGAGTGGCGGCCGCGTGGCCCATTTCGTGAATGAGTACCACGAAGACCCTGAACGGTTTGACGTAGGGCGTGTCCCAGAACGCCAGGGCGACGATGGCGCAGACGATGGCCGGCCAGAATTGTTTGAGGGTATTCAACATTTGCGTTAACGGTACTTGTTGACGATTCTCAGGTCGGTGTTTCCCGATGCCGCTTCGATATACTTGACGAGCAGGGATACCCTGTTGGCTTCGTCAAGCAGGTCCCAGTAGAAGTCGCGGGTCGATTCGATCCCGTTGTGCAGTTCGACGGCATACGGTTCGCCGCTGAACGCGGGCGGGGGGTCGCCGTCGTCCATGTAGGTGGTAATGCAGTGGCCGATCCCGGGTATGGCCGTTTCGTAGCTGAAGTATTGCCGGGACGCGAATCCGCCGCTTCCGGCGAGGGCCTTGAGAATGGCGATCCGGTAGGCGGCACCGGTATCGTCAAGGTCCACGATGCCGGCGATGCGTGGCGTGAAGATGGGAGGATCGGGTTCGAATGTCCGAGTGTTCAGGCCGGATTCGAAGGTCCCGCCTTCCTGAATCGCGTCGGCAATGGTGTCCGTATGGTCCCCGTTGGACACGATGTGCCGGGCGCCCAGGACTCTGACGGGACGATAGACGACCAGGGACGGGTTTTCCAGCGCGGACTCATCGAAAGCCCGGGTCCTGACCGTCTGGTCCCCGGCAACGAACACCCGGTTCCGGCTCCCCGCGCTCCTGCCCATGATCCAGTAGACCTGCACGAAGTGCCTGGCGTCGGGCGTCCGGCCGATGACGATGCCCCTTCCCGGATACCGCGAGTTCCTGAGCGCGTCGAGATTGGTTTCAACGGTCTTTCGCACGTCCCGGCTCTCCTCGGAAGCCTGATCTCCTTCACCTCTTTTATTCACAGAAACCCAAACGAACATGGATAAACAGGATAGACAGGATAAAAGCCAAAACCGAACAGGATGAGAAACCGGGAGCAGGACAAATGTCGGGTTTTCGGACCAAAGCGATGAATCCCTACCTATTATAGACCGCGCAAGATCACACTGGCCTGTCCATGTAGATCATCCACGCCGAAATTGTTATTCGACCAGCGTGTCGTAAACCGCTCTTGCGAGCGCCGAGAGGCTGAGGTCGAACGTCATCCGGTCCCGGGACGTCACGTGTTTGGCCATGATGGCGACCGTATAGGGTCCGGTCGGCGAACAGACGATCCCCACGTCCGCGCGTACGCCGAGATAGAATCCCGTCTTGTGCGCAACCGTGGTGCCAACCGGCAGCGCGTACGGGATCACGGTCCTGAGCTGCTGCCGCTTGAGGATGTCCAGGGCCCCCTCACGGGACGCGGGCGACAGGAAATCGACGGAGTAAAGGAGCTCAAGAAGTCTGCACATATCGGCCGGAGACGAAACGTCGGACCGGTCGGGATCATAACCCGCCGCATCGGGCACGTATGCCTCGTTGAACAGCCGTTCGGCGCAGCGTTCGTATGTATGGTCCGGATTCTCCGGGTCGAGGCCGACGACGCTGAAGAGCAGTTGCCTTACCGTCATCGGGATGCGGGTCTTATGGAGTCCGAGTTCCCGCATCGTGTCGTTGAGATTGTCGCGGCCAACCAGATCATAGAGGATATCCGTCGCCGTGTTGTCGCTGATGATGATCATCAGCATCGCCAGATCGTGAAGGGTGGGGTTGAGTCCCGCGTCCATTTCCTTGAGGATGCCGGATCCGGGCACCCGCATGTCCTGGGTGAGTTCGACGCGCCGGTTCAGGTCGACGATGCCGCGGTCCACCTGCCGGTAGAGTTCCACGAGTACGGGGACCTTCAGCGTGCTGGCGGTGAAGAACACGTCGTCGGCATTGTGCTGTATCTCCCGGCCGGTTTCCAGGTGCCGGGCGGCCACGCCAACGGTCGCTTCGATTCGGGAGATCGCTGCATCGATGGATGTCATTTCAGATTACCGAGTCCGCGAACGACCACTTCGCGTTACGGATACCGGTTTCAAGATATTTCCATGGAAAGCGCCAGCTCTTTCAATTCCCCGTAGCGCCGGGTCTCGTACGCCGGCAACTGGCTTTCGCGCAGGTCGAACCCGAAGGCGCGTTTGCTGAGCACAATGATCGGCGGCGCCTGCACGCGCTTGAAATAGTTGATCCTCACCTGCCGCACGACCCACTCGAGGTCTTCGATCCAGGTGTTCACGTCCGGAAACCAGGCCCTGAATTTCTCCCTGTCGCTCCACCCGATCTCCTCCAGCAGAATTCCGTTCACGAACCAGTGCAGAAAATCGACCGGGTCTTTCCGGTATTCGATGATCTGGCGAAGCATGGCATCGTGGTACCCGTACTTGATGGGATCGCCAAGGCCCCGGGTCACGTCCTGGGCCTCCGACAATTCCGCACTGGGCACCGTTTCCCCGCTGATCAGGTTACCCGGAATGACCTCCCTGCCGAAAATCTCACCGTTCAGAAACCGCGCCAGTTGCAGCACCTGCACCTTGTAAAGGTCCGCGATGGGAGCCACGGCGCCGTTCACGTCCCCGTAAAGCGTGGCGTAGCCCAGCGCCGTCTCGGTCTTGTTCCCGTTGTTTGTGAAGACCAGCCCGAATTTGGCAGCCAGTCCGGCCAGAATGTCCGCTCCCCTGATACGCGCCTGAAGGTTTTCGTCCACGAGCCGGGTATAGTCGCCCGGCGTACTGGAAAAGCTCACGCCCCTGATCTTGTCGGACAGGAATTCGTACAGGTCCTGGATCGGGCAACTCAGATAATCCACCTCGAGCGTCCGGCAGACCTGCCTCGCGTTTTCCTGCGTGATGGACGCGTTGAACCGCGTGGGCATGTTTACCGCGAACACCCGCTCCGGTCCGACGGCCTGCGCCAGCAGCGATACCACGACGCTCGAGTCGATTCCTCCGCTCACGCCAACCAGAAACCGGTTCTCCCCTTCGCGGACGTCGTCCAGATGCCGCAGTCCGATCAGGATGGCATCGTAGATCGCGGCAATCTCGTCCTGGGAAGGAGCCGGCGGCTCTCCGTCACGGCAGAGGACCGTCTGCTCCCGCCAGGGATGCGCGCGGCGCAGGATTTCTCCCGCGGGGGAATAGACCGTCGTATCGCCGTCGAAGACGATGATGTTCTTTCCGTTGTTCTGCGCCCCCACCTGGTTGACGTAGAAGACAGGGATCGGCGAACGCCGCAGGATTTCCCTCACGACCCGGTTTCGCTTTGCGTTCTTCCGCCACGTCCACGGGGACGAGGACAGATTGAACAGCGCCTGCGCCCCGCGGTTTTGAAATATCCGCAGCGTATCCAGGATGTCTTCCGCGTAGCCGTAGTCCCGGCACCAGATATCTTCGCAAAGCTGTACGCCGAACCGGAACGTCCGGCCATCCCTCAGGCGGACATCGAACGGCTCGGTCCAGTCGTAAACGGATCTCCCGGAAGCGTCGGCGAGTTTCCGGAGCGAGTAGAAATGACGGTCGTCGTCGAAGAACCGGTAGTTCGGATGCAGCGTCTTGGGCTGCAGGCCGGCGGGAAGTCCGGCCGGGACGTTTTCCCGCGCCACGTAACGGCCGCCGGCGCAGACGTGGACGGCATTGTACTTCCGGATCCGCCCGTCCTCCCCGATGTTCGCGCGATCCACCGCCACGTTGCCGAAGAGTACCGTAATGTCCTGACTGGCCTCGCGGATCGTTTCGCTGTATGCCGCGAAATCCTCGACGAGCGCGTCCACCTCCCACAGGTCGCCCAGGATGTAGCCCGATATGCAGAGTTCCGAAAAGACGATCAGTTCCGCGCCCGCCGCCCTGCAACCGTCGATGTAACGCAGCATCGTCTCGACGTTCAGGTCCGGCCGCGCCGGCTTCACGTCCATTTGGACCAGGGCGATTTCGGGCAACGCGTCAGTCATGTCTGCCAGGCCAGGGATGCAGGACGTGTCTGGCTACGAGATGCCGAGGGACCGGCCCACGGCGGCGTGGATCCGGTCTTCGGTTTCGGCCACGTAGGGTCCCGTGCGTTTCCAGTACTGCTGGCTGGACCAGACTTCGTAGCCGCCTTCGGGGATCTGCCGCCTGACGGGAACATAGCCGACGATGTCGTTGGTATATGCCAGAACCAGTACGTTTTCGAAGTGTGGACCCAGATCCCGTTTCAGCCGCAGGCCGTGCTCCACGGTCATTTCACCCGCGAGCGTGACCACCGTCAGCGCGTCTCCGAATCGCACGGTCTGAATTTCGAAAGGGATACGGGTGACAACCGGCGTGTTGTTTTCGACGCTATCCAGCAGATGCCCGGCCCACGCCCGAACGAATGCCTGATTGTCTTTCAGGCCTGCTTTTACGAGGCCCATGTCAATCGGTTCGGTATCCAGGTTGAGGATGGTCCGGCGTACCGAAATCGGGCCGGTTACCGGCTCGAGCCCGCCCGAGGCGAGGGTTCGGACCACGGATTCCCCCAGGTCGACGCCGATGTCGCGGATTTCATCCACACTCCTGGGCACGAACGTCTCCGACGCGGGATCGACGGGTCTTGTTTTCTGGTCTCCGGCGCAGCCCTGGAGGAAAAACGAGGTCGTTCCCGGGTACGTGGCTTCCACGTGGTCGCAGGCGAAACAGACGTAGTCGCCGCCGATGAGCGTACCGCTGCGGCTGGTAGGATGGCACGCGTAGCTGAAGATGACGCTGCGAAGTTCGCCATCGGGAGATTCGACGGCCAGCACCGGCACCTCATGGTCGTGGGGTGCGCCGGGACCGGGTTTCCACTCCACGCCGCCCTTCCCGTCGGGTTTACGGCGGGAAACGGCGACATCGCAGTGCCCCTGCCTGAACCGAAGGCGGGCCGGCGACCGGGTCTCCCACGCGGTCTTCGCGCACCGGGTAACCCTTGCCAGGAGTCGCTCGATATAGTCTTCATCCAGCTCGCCGTGGCGATGCCGGTCCATTTCCCGGATACAGGGGCCGCAGTGGGTATGCGATCCGCTGAGGACGATACTTGCCGGCTCGAGTCCGGTCGCCCCCGAGATGCGGGACCGGACCTCTTCGGTGTGTTCGTAGAAACCCAGGATCTCGGCGCTGGCGATGATGAGCGGATCGTTGCCGTCGTCTATGGCGATGGCGTTGGCTTTCAAGGGATGGTAGACGGCTGTGGATGGTTCCGTACGGGCGGCGAACCCGGCCAGGTAGATCCCGACCGGCGGCGTGATGTCTTCGCCGGCCACGCCGATCCGGTACGTGTCGTCAGGTACGGTCATGCGGCATGCTCCCCGTGATTACAGATGTATTGCCCGTTCTGTCCGCGCGGACTCTACGATAGCCAGACCCACGCGCAGGGCATCGCGCGCGTCCCGCAATGTGCCGTGCGCCGGATTTCGACGTCTGATGACGCAGTCCGCGAAATGGGTGAGTTCCTGCTCCAGCGCCCCCACGACTCTACCGTGAAGTTCCGGCGAGAGATAGAGATCCGGACTGGACGTAGCGTCACCCGTCCAGATCCAGGCGGCGTCATTGGGTTCTGCGATGTGGGCCGTCCCGTTCGTGCCCACCACTTCCAGGCCTGCATTGGACCAGTAGAGCCGCCGGTCGGGCATGAAGAAACTCTGTTCGATGACGCCGATGAGGCCGCTTTCGAACGTGAGCATGGCCCACCACGTATCCGGACGGCCCGCTTCCGCCATGCCGCGGGCCCTGGCATACACTTCCCGGACGTCCTCGCCGGCCATCCACAGCAACTGGTCGATGGTGTGAATCCCGGGCTGGATGACCAGGGGATAGGGCTTGAAACGCGGCGCATCCAGAATACCCCGCCAGATGTTCCGGCGGCCGTAGATGGAGACGAGTTCTCCCAGTTCGCCCGCGTCGATCTTTTGTTTAATGTTCGCGCGCCTCACGTCGAAGCGCTCCAGGAACCCGACCATGAACACGGCGCCGCTTTCTTCCGCCCCGGCGATCAATCGATCGTTCTCT
This sequence comes from Candidatus Latescibacterota bacterium, assembly GCA_965116875.1. Classification (GTDB taxonomy): domain Bacteria; phylum Latescibacterota; class UBA2968; order UBA2968; genus JAAXHE01. Next base: position 2,702,973 of record OZ220733.1, on the reverse strand, counting down.
TCCAGACTGTCGGTCAGAAGGATTTCGCTGAACACGTGTTTGCGCAATCGAAGCGCGGCAAGCGCGATTTCGGTGTGCCGGTCCACTTCGGTGACGACGTCGATGGCCTCGACTTCCGGGTCCCGTAACAGGTCGCGATAGTCGGTATAGTGCTTCGGAACATGGTGCGTCGAGGCGACATTGGCGGCGCGCTCCGCCGAACGGGAGCACACCGCGGTGAGTTCGACGTGCGGCAACTGAGCGAGGACGCGGGCGTGTTGCGCGCCGAAACGTCCCAGGCCGATGACACCAATTCTGGCGCGGTTCATTTCTCAGAAGCTGTGTGAAAATTACTGGTGAGTTCCCGAGCGCGAGCGAAAAAGTGGCGGTCAAGGCGGGAAAATTCGCCCATATTTGTCTATACGGGCGGGTTTGACCAACGCCGACCGGCGCTTTTGCAGCCGTGCGAAGACCGCTGGGAATTTTAACGCGGCTTCTCAGCCAGGTTGACCACAACCCTGCCGGTCTGTCCGCCCCGCAGGATGCGCTGTATTTCAGGTTCGAGGGTTTCGAGCGTGCGTTCCGCGACCAGGTCGTCCGTCGGGTCGATCTTCCATAGGCCGGCGATCCTGTCCCAGATGTACTTCCGTTCCGGCATGGGGCACTCCGCGGAGTCGATTCCGAGAAGACTGACGCCCCGCAGGATAAACGGGTACACGCTGACATTCAGGTCCGCGGAAGCGACGAGGCCGCAGCACGTGACGACGCCCCGGCTTTGTGTTGACTTGAGGGCGGTGGCCAGGATATTGCCTCCCACGGTATCCACCACGCCCGCCCAGCGTTCCGCCAGCAGCGGACGGCCGCTTTCATCGTCGACATCGTTTCGAGGCACGACGGCGTTCGCACCCAGGTCGAGCAGGAAGCGCTCCCGCTCCGGTTTGCCGGTGGCCGCGACAACCTTGTACCCCAGCCGGGCGAGGATGGCGACCGCCATGCTGCCGACGCCTCCCGTGGCGCCGGTGACGAGAATCTCGCCGGTGCCGGGTTCAATGCCGTGGCGTTCAAACCTGTGCAGCGACATCGCGGCGGTGAATCCGGCGGTGCCGTAGACCATGGACTCGCGCAGGGTAAGCCCGGCGGGAAGCGGGACGATCCACCCTGCGGGCACGCGGATGTACTGGCCGTATCCGCCGGGTGTATTCGCACCGAGATCGTAGCTGGTGCAAATGACTTCATCGCCCAGTGTGAAGCGTCCGTCCCTGCTTTCCTCGACAACGCCCGCTGCGTCGATGCCAGGCGTATGCGGATAGCGCCGGGTGACCCCCCGGTGCCCGGTGGCCGACAGCGCGTCCTTATAGTTCAGCGAGGAGTAATGCACCCGGATCAGTACGTCGCCTTCGGGAAGCGCGTCGACGGGCCGACGCTCTACCGTGCGGACATAGCCGTCATTTTCCTGTCTCACGAGCAGGCATTTGTAGTCACTGTCGGACATCGATATCTCCGTGTCCTTTCACGCCGGAAGCGGGTCCGGACCGCCGGGCAGCGCGCTGAATCTCAGGATAAGTACCGCGTGATCCGATAGGCGTCCAGTTCAATCGGCAGGTCATTACCGACAATGAGATCGGCGATGAGCTTGCCGCTGTACGGCCCCAGTTGCAGACCCGTGGGACCATGCCCGGTTGCCAGCCAGACGTTCTTCCTGCCGGGAACGGGGCCGAGCACGGGCAGGAGATCCTGCGTGTACGGACGCAGGCCGACCCGGATATCGCGAATCTCCGCCTCGGCCAGGCCGGGCGCCACCCGCAGCGCCTCGCCGAGCACCTCCCGTACGCCGGCCACGGTTGTATGGGCGTCGAAACCCGATCCGGTTTCCCGCGTGGCGCCCACAACCACCCGGTTGTCCGGCCAGGGCACCATATAGTGGCCGCGAACGGCGCTGACGATCGTCCAGGATGCCGTATCTGCCGCAGGAGGCAATCCCAGATGGATGATCTGGCCGCGCTGCGGTTCCACCGGGATCTGGACCCCCAGCTGAAGGCCGAACGCGTGCGACCACGCCCCGCCCGCGATGACCACATTGGCTGCGGAAGTGGCCCCCTCATCCGTGATGACGCCTGTGACGGCGTTGTTGTCCATGCGCAAGCCTTCAACGGCTGTTTCCTGGATAACGAGCCCGCGGGCTTCCGCCGCGCGCCGCAGGGCGCCCGTCAGCATGCGGCCGTCGACGCGGGCCGCGTCCCGGTAGTAGATGGCGCCCCGCACGTCTGCCAGGGCCGGAAACCGCTCGCGGGCTTCTTCGGACGTGATCTCGCGGAGGGCTTCCGCGGAGGGCTTTCCCCGGCGGGTCCGGCGGCTGAAAATGTGCCGGCGGGCGACGTCGAAGGGCTCCAGTTCGTCATCGGAGACGGCGACGATCATCATGCCGCAGACGGCGAAGCCGGTTTCTCCCGCCTGTTCGGCCTCCAGGTTTTCAATGAGGCCAGGGTAGTATTCGACCGCGAATGCGGCCAGGCGCTGCCATGGGTCCGGGTCCCGCGTATTGGTGGCGGGAGACAGAATGCCCGCCCCGGCATCCGTCGCACGTCCCGTATCCCCGCGGTCCACAAGCAGCGTCCTCGCGCCGGCGCGGACGAGGTGCCAGGCGGTGGACATCCCCACGATCCCCCCGCCGATGACGATGGCGTCATAGCTCATGCTTAACCCGTTGTCTGTTGGGATTTACCATACGAAATTTCGGAAGAGAACGTGCCGCACGGCGCCTTTCGGACGATTGGTCGGTTTTCTTACAGCGCCATTCGGTCGATCGAATCCATCTCGTCTTCGGACAGAGTCCAGTCGAAGACATCCAGATTGGCGCGGAGATGCCGGTCCGTGCTGGCTTTCGGGATCACGTTCATGCCCTTCTGGATCAGCCACCTGAGCGCCACGTGCGCGGACGTCCTGTCGTGGCTGCGGGCGATCGTCGTCAGCACGGGATCTTCCAGGATGTTCTTCTTCCCAAGCGGCGAGTAGGCGGTGACGACGACGTCGTGTTCCAGGCACCACTGGAGTACGTCGCGCTGCTCATAGCCCGGATGATACTTGATCTGATTCACGCTGATCGGCGCTTTCGAAACGGAAAACGCCTCCCGCATCTGCTCGACGGAGAAGTTGCTGACGCCGATGCTTCTGGCCTTGCCCGCGTCATGGATCGCGTTGAACGCGCCGATGGTTTCTTCCATGGGCACGTCAGGGGGCGGCCAGTGTACCAGGAGCAGGTCCACGTAGTCCATCTGGAGATACTGGAGATTCTCCTCCGCCTGATTGATGGCAACGTCGTACTGCAGGTAGTCTTGACCGACTTTGGTCGTGATGAACAGCTTCGACCGGTCGACGCCGGCCTCCCGCAGCGCTTCACCGATCTCCCGCTGATTGCCGTAGATCCAGGCCGTATCGAAGTGGGTGTAGCCCAGTTCAAGAGCCTTTTTGATCACCTGCTTGCATTGCTCGCCCTTCAGCGGATACGTGCCGTGGCCCACCACCGGCATCGTATCGCCTGAAAGCAGGGGCAGAGATTCCATGTTCGACTCCGTGGTATCGGGACTGAATACTTAACGTCATCGCACGCCGACAGTTCAAGGCTGCCGGCCGCGAACACCGCGTGACCGCGGTCCGTAACTTACGAAGAAAAACACGTGAACGGCAAGTTGTAACGGAGCCGGCGGCAACGGACGGGGCTCCAGAGGGTCATGGCGGGGTGACGATATTGGGGCGGTTGTAGGAATCCGGTTCGTCGCGGAGGGTGTACCCCATGTCTTCCAGCCGGTACCGGGGGCGGTATCCGAGGACTTGCTCCGCCCTGGCGAGGTCCCACCGGCGCCTGCTGCTTTCACCGACAAGGGTGACGATCTCGTAGCCGACGTCGGGTGCGGTCAGGGCGAGTTCGTAGGCCCGGATGAGGTCGGGGAAGGCGAGCCACTGGGGCAGAATCGATGAATTCGCAAGCTTTGTATCGTGGACGTCGAACGGTTTGGGGATGCGCAGGCAGAGTGCGGAGATACCGTGCAGTTCCGCGTAGTATTCAGCGATTTTCTCGCCCATGTATTTGGTAAGGGCGTAGGTCCCTACGGGTTTCGCGGGCGCGTCGCCGTCGACCCATTGCGGCGGCGGATAGCCCCAGACCACGGTCAGGCTGCTGGTGTAGATCACCCGCTTCAGCCGGTGACGTCGCGCGGCTTCGAAGAGGTTGTAGGTGCCTTTGACGTTGATATCCATCCGCTGGCGGTTGAAGACGTCCTCTTCGTAGTCGCCCTCCCGTCCCGTGGCGATGGCCAGGTGGATGGCCATGTCCATTCCTTCCGCGGCGTCGCAGACCTGGTCGATATCCGTCACGTCCACCCGGCGCCAGCGGGAATCGTCCGGGAAATCACGCCGGCTCAACAGCCGAAGTTCGTGTTCGACCTCCAGCGCAGGGACCAGCCTGCTGCCAATGACGCCCGTGGCGCCTGTGATGAGGATTTTCATGGTGGGAATCGGGTTAAGTCACGAACCCGCGAACACCGGCTTTGGTGTAATGATCAGTTCCGGTATTCGGGCGTGATGGGTATTTTTCATCATAACCCGGACCGCGTGGAAACCGTGTTTCTCGCTCAGGGTTACGATTTCCGGCGCCCGGTCGTACGTCATCAGGAATTCCGCACCGCAATCGGCAAGCAATTCGAACAGTTTCGGATGATCTACCTCGTTTTGGGCATAGAGGCGTTTACCCGCACGCTTGCCTCCTGCAGTGTACGGAGGGTCTACAAAAACCACAGCGGCGGAATTCGCCACCGAACCACGACCGCGAGTGGCAACGAATTCTTCCAGCAAGCGCATCCCGTCCGTTTCCCGGAATTCGATGCGGTCGGTGTGATCCGCAATTGCCCACAAGCGGTTGACGATCGTCTCCGGGTACCAGCGGGACGCCACGCCCTTCCCGTTTTCTCCCGCGCGGCTGAGTGACGCACCGGGAGCGAGGATGCCGCCCCGGCGCGTTCGGTTCAACACGAGAGTACGAAAACCATGTTCCAGCGGTTTTTGAGGACGCTTACTCGCAAGCGCGTTTACTGCGTCCCGTGTCGGCTCAAATCGCATTACGTTTGCGCAAAGCTCGGGACCGTACTTCAACGCCGCATGCCAAAAAGCAGCCACATCATGGTCGAGTTCGGCCATGAGACATCGGTCGACCAACCTTTCCATTACGGCAGTCAGCGAAACGGTCCCGCCGCCGGCGAACGGTTCGATCAGCAGTCGCGGCATCGGCTTGATCCCCCGAAGCCATGCGCGAATATGCGGGATCAGCCAGGTTTTTCCGCCCGGATATCGCAAAGGGCTTCGCTGCGGCACCGAGGCGACGTTCACCGCCGGAATTGGAGAAATTCCAATCCCATCCAACTCTTTTGGATTGAATAGGTCCGCCTGGAGTTCGTTCATCGTTCTACCTGTACCTGCTCAGTAAACTTACTCGCAGGGAATATCGGTATCGGGAAAGAGAATAATCGGGGAACGGGGAGAAAACTCGAGAATAACTTCGCAAATGGATTTCGAAACGGTCGATTTCGCCTGCATGGCACTGGCAGGCTAAGGGAAGTTACGTTGCCGCCGCGGAAACCCTTTATTCATGTGGACGATTCCGGTGGCCTGCGGGTATGATTATATACTCACCAGACAGGTCAATGACAAGGGTGTTTTGGCCGGGTTTCCAGCCATATTGTTCGCGACTTTCGTAGTTGACCGCTTTTGGACAGGTTTGGTTTCAGGTTGAATCCGGCGCACAAATCAGGCCGATTTTCCTTTTCCATTTTCGCATTTTCCTGATTACTTTGCTGCTACGGAATTCGACGTTGATTTCGGCGAGGATGAAAGGAATTCGTGAAATGAAGACCGGACGTACGCTGCATACGGACGATGAGGTCCGCAGGATGGTGGACCACGTGGAGCGGTATCCGGCGGCGAGGAAGATCGCCGATGAGATCGTGGACCGGGCGGAGGTCTGGGCGAAACTGGACGACGCGTACGTTCGCGACCTGCCGCCCTCGGCGGACATATTCCGCGGGTTTCTGCCGTCTTTCGACGGGTGTCCGGTCCACGGCGAGGCGGTTTTTCAGGCGCCCGGCGGTCCCTGGCAGGTGGATATCTTCAACCGTCCCTGGAAGATCAGGTGCGCCGTGGGCGGCGAGGAGTACCCCTCGAACGACTTCATGGCGTATTACCGCACGGGAGACCGGGCCCTGGTTACCGGCGACTATCCGGACGACGGGACGGGATGGGACCCGGGGGACGGGCGGTCCCGGTTCTGGTTCGTGGCGCATTACTGCTACAGCCTCTGGCACCGGCTGATTCCTGCGCTGCAGGACCTCGGACGCGCTTATCTGATCACCGGCGATGCGCGGTACGGCCGCAAGGGTGCGATCCTGCTGGACAGGATGGCCGCGCTCTTTCCCGCCATGGACCACGCGGCGCAGTCCTGGTACGGCCTGAATTATCAGGTCGGATATACGGGACGCTTCCTCTACGCCGTTCAGGAGTCGTTCAATATCGGGCTCTACGCCGAAGCGTACGACAATCTGTTTCCGGCATTGCAGTCCGAAAGTGACGTGCACGGGTTCCTGAACAAAGAACCCGCAACATTGATCAAGCACGTGGAAGACAACCTGGTTCGTCAGTCGGTGCGGGATATCTGGGAGGGAAAGATCCGGGGGAACTACGGGCTGCACCAGGCCTCCGCGGTGAAGGCGCTGGTGGTGATCGACGATGACGCATTTACGGATTGGGCGATCGGGAAACTGGAGACGTTCACGGGATGCGGTCCAACGACGGCGGTCTGGGCGTACGGGGTGGAGGGATGGAACCACGCGCTGGACAATTTCCTCTTCCGGGACGGTGTCTCGTTCGAGGTGGCCATCGGTTATTCGGCCGGCTGCTGGACGCGCTATATGCTGGATACGGACCTGGTGCTGAAGCGGCTGGGCAAGCGCCGGCTGCCCGGGGAACACGTGCGTTCGCTGGGCAACTGGTCCCGGCGGCTGGCGTGCTGGGGCGGCATGATGCCATCGATCGCGGATACGGGCGCCGGGGTCACCTACCCCATGCTGGACGTTTCGTCGCTGCAGCGGTTTTTCAGGGGGTACGGGTGGCCGGAATACGCGCGCGCGCTCTTGAACGAAGGCGTAACCGGTGAACGCGGCTTCAGAAGTTACGACGACCTGTTCGAAGTACCGCTGACAAAAGCCGAACTGGAGCGCGCGGCGGGCGACCTGCCGCGGTGGCCGGAAACGAGCGACAACCTCGGCGGGGTGGGATTCGTGATCCTGCGCAGCGGACGGGCGGAAAACCAGTTGGCGGCGGTGCTCCAGTACGGGCACGCCAACGCCGGCCACGCGCATCGGGACCGGCTGAACCTGGAGGTCATCGCGGGCAACAAGCGGGTGGTGCCCGATACGGGCTATCCCACCCACGCCGCCGAACATCCGGACCCGCCGGTATGGGAGAAGAATACCGTCAGCCACGTCACGGTGGTGGTGAACGAGAGCCGGCAGGACACGGCCGACGAGGGCCGTTTGGAACGGTTCGGAGCGGTCCCTCACGTACAGCACGTGGAACTGTCCGCGCCACGGGCCTACCTGGAGGCCGACGTGTATCGCCGGGGGATTACGCTATTGGAGCTGGCGCCGGACCTGCAGGTACTCGTGGACCTCTTCCACGTCCGGGGCGGCTGGGCGCACGACTATTCGTTCCACGGGTTCAACGGGGCGTTTTCAACGTCTGGCGCGGCGTCTCAGGCGCAGGAAGGCGGCACGCTGGCGGGACCGGCCGTTCCGTTCCGGAAGCTGTACGACGACCCCGAACTGGAACGGCACGCCAGCCTGCCGGGGCAGCCGGGGACGGACGGAAAGCGCAGTTATCACTCGTACCGGGGCAGCGGCTTCTCCTATCTGTATGACGTGAAGCGGGGGCAGCCGGCGGGCGAGTTCCGGGCGGATTGGCTTGACGAAGAAATGGGACTGCGCATGATCGTCCCGGAGGGCGTCGCTCAGGAAGTCATCACGGCCCACGGGAAGCCGCCCAGCAAGCCGGGCGCGGCCGAGCACCTGGACTACGTCCTCTTGCGAAATCGCGCGGGCCGCCGGCAGGACGACCTGAACAGCCTGTTCGCCGTTGTATGCGAAGCCTATCGGCAACACCCGGGGTTGACGGGCGTCAGACGCCTGGACGTGGCCGAAGGCGAGGACGCGATCGGACTGGAGATCTCCTGGCACGGTGGGACATGTTATCTGCTGAGCGCGCTGTCGGACGAAGGGAGATCGGTTTTCGAAGACGGCCTTGAACTGGACGGCGGATTCGGGGTATTGAACCTGGATGCGAACGACCGTCCTCTATGGGCCTGCCTGGCGGGACGGCGCTTGGCATGGGAAAACGTGGAGGTGGAGGGAACCGGTACGTGGCGCGGTCGGATTACGGGAGTCGACGCGGACAACTGCCGGGTGACGGTGACTTCGGACACTGGCGGAGCCCCCCCGGCTGGGGAGACCCTGATGGCGTCGAACCCGCCCCACGAATGCAACTTCCCCATCAGATCAGTCGAAGCGTCGGGCGACGGATGGCTGTGTTCGCTGGACGCGGAACGACTGCACATCGGAAGGTTCGTGGTGGAAGCGGAGACGGAGGACGGCCTGCTGACCCGGACCTGGATTCACCGGGAATGGGAGGATACGGAAGATTCCGGATGCCATTACCTCAAGGGCGCCAGGCTGGCATATAGGGAGCGGCTCCACACAATCGACCGGGTGATACCCCGCGAGGAGGGCGGGCACAGGTTCGTCCTGCGGGATGGGATTCCATGGCCCGGCGCGCCGGACGACATGCCGGTGATCTACGATCTGGGACCGGGGGATTCGTGTGTCGCACGACCATTGGTTTTCGCGACGCTTTGACGGCAACGATCCTCCTGAAGTTGCATTCCATTTACCCGTTTATTCGAAACGACACACAATTCGGTGTTAAGGAGGAAAGCAGATGACGCAGCGCGTGGGTGTGATCGGCCTCGGCATTATGGGCGGCAGCGTGACGCAGGTCCTGCACAGGAATCCGCTGGTCGAGCTGGCGGCTTTCTGTACGCTGGACACGGAAAAGCTGAGCAGGGCGCAGGACGAGTTTTCGGTCTCCGCGGGGTATGTCGATTATCACGAGATGCTGGAGAAGGAGGCGCTGGACATCGTCTATATCGCCACGCCGGACTGGGCCCACAGGGAGCCGGTTATCGCATGTCTGGAGGCGGGTTGTCACGTGCACGTGGAGAAACCGATGACGACGGACCTGGAAGAGGCCACCGAAATCGTGGAGACCGTGAAACGCACCGGATTGAAGCTGCAGGTCTCGTACAACCACCGGTGGCTGGCGCCGTACAACGCCACGTGGAATATGATTCGCGACGGGGAAATCGGCAGACCGCTGATGGGTTACGCGCGCAAGAACAACCCCATCTCCGTGCCGACGGAGATGCTGCCGTGGTCCGCAAAGTCCTCGCCCGCCTGGTTCCTGTCGGCGCACGATATCGACCTGATCTGCTGGTGGTTCGATCAAAGTCCCGTCGAAGTCCACGGCTACGGGATCAAGAAGGTGCTGTCCGCCCGGGGGATCGATACGTACGACATGATGCAGGGACTCGTGAAGTTCGACGGCGGGTCCGTCGCCACGTTCGAATCGGCATGGATCTACCCCAATACCCATCCGTCGATGCCGGACTCCTTCATGCAGGTGATCGGCGAGAGGGGCCACGTGAATCTGGACCGGAAGGCCGAAGCGATCGAAATGAGCACGGAGGAGAAATTCAAGTGGCCGAGGTCGCTGCTGAACTACAGGGTGTTCGACAAATGGGTGGGGGCGTTTCCTTCGTGCGTGAACAGCTTTGTCGACGCCGTCATCGAGGACCGGGCGCCCTTTGTGACGGCGCTGGACGGATGGCGCGCCACGGCCGTGCTGGACGCCTGGCACCGGTCCATCGAAAATGGCGGCATCGTGCGCGTCGCGGATGCGCCCGCGTGGCCGTAGAAGAGAGGATCAACAGATGACAGATGGAGAGAAACGGATCGGGTTTGTGGATGACAATCTGGAGAACTTCCACGCCAACGTCTACCTGAAACTGCTGCGAAATGAACTGAAGCACAGGGGTTTCGTGGTGGCGGGGTGCACCGGGATGCGTCCCAGAGCCGGCAGGAAGTGGGCCGAGACGAACGGCGTGCCCTGGTTTCCCGACGCGGCCGGGTTGAACGAGGCGGTGGACTGCTTCATGGTACTTGCGCCGTCCACCCCCGAGACGCACCTGGAGCTGTGCCAACAGGTATTTCCTTTCGGAAAGCCCACGTACGTGGACAAGACCTTCGCGCCGGACCTGGGTTCGGCCAGACGCATTTTCGCACTGGCGGACAGACATGGGTGCCCATGCAGACAAGTTCAGCGTTGCGGTATACCGAAGTGCAGGACTACGTGGAGGAGACGGGGCGCACGCAGGTCCGGCACATGGTCACCTGGGGCGGCGGCAGGTCATTCGGAGAATACGCGATCCATTCCCTCGAACTGGCCGTCAGCTGCATGGGGCCCGGTGTGCGCCGGCTGATGCGCCGCGGGGCGGGAAAACAGTCTCAATTGCTGCTGGACTACGCGGGAGGACGAACCGCGGTCGTGAACGTATATGCGGGTTCGAGTACCCCCTTTGCGGCTTCGGTAACCACAGCCAAAGCGACGCGGTACTTCCAGGTCGACTCCGGCCGCATCTTTCTGAACACCGCCGGCGCCGTGCTGGACCTGTTCGAATCCGAAAAACCCGGTATTGACAGGAAGGAAAGCCTGGTCATTCGCAGGATTCTGGACGTGGCGGGACAGAAACGGGTATTATCGGGATTCGTGGACCTGTAGGGGCGACCGGCCGGTCGCCCCTACGAAAACGGCCGTCGCGTATTCATTCCCCCGCTACAAACTCAACGGCTTTGAGAAGGGTGATACTGTCACATTCTGTGGCGGGGTAATCCCGGACGGTGATGGAACCTTCGGTGGCGTCCTCGATTTCGTACCCGGTATCGCCGCACAGCAGATACGTGCCCGGAAGGGTATCGGGGTCCGGCACTGCGTTTCGCGTGTGGCAGGTGCGGTCGGTGACGCGGGCGACTTCAAGCCCAACCTCCGCCCTGTCGATGCCCAGCGCGTGGCCGTTGCAGCACAGTTCGGCGCCGCAAAGCAGATATGCGCGCAGCAGTCGACCGTCGTCATCCACGGACGCAAAGGCGAACCGGCCCGATACGGACAACGGCCCGAAGTCATGGATGCCGCCGTCCGGCGCGGAGAAGACGTAGTCCGTACACCCCTCGCGACAGACGGCGACCGCCATCGCGCCGGTGTCCGCATCATCCAGCACGAGTCGGGACGACAGGACGGGCGATCGATCCGTGTAGGGTGAAATGACCGCGGCAAACCCGCTCTTCAGGTGCGTATCGCCGCGACGTTCCGCCAGGACCTGCTGCACGGGCGGGGCGTTGAGTTCCTCCCCCAGGTCCGAACGCCAGCCCGGCGCATCCACGAGCAGCAGGCGATCGACGGGGTTGAGCAGGGTGAGGTCAATACCCACGCCATTGTTGTCCCAGGTCGCGGTGAACGGACCCCGTGGCCGGGCTGCGCGGATATCGGACAGCCATTCGATGCGATCGTCGACAGGTTCCGGGGCGGCGCCGAAAATGTCCGTAAGCCGGCCGTTGCTGTGAAAGCCGTACTGGTGAAGGCCGCCCCCGGCAACCCGGAACAGGTCGACAGCGTAGGTCTGATCGCCCGGGACCTGGATCAGCACACAGGTGCGCCGGTACAGATCGCACTGCTCGTACGGCGCGGCGGATGCCTGCACGACTTCAACGCCCGCGCCTGTACCGAACAACTCCAGCGCGGCGGGCCGGTTGTCGCCGGCCTGGCTCCGGCCGTCCACGGTGACGATGTTGTGGGCGAGCGTGCTGCCGGTCCAGGCGTTTCTGGGATCGTCCCAGATATATCCCCTGTCGGCCGCCATCTCCCGGCCATGGGCGATATAGATGATGCCCAGGGTATCCCGGTGGCGATGGCCGCCGTACGCGTAGCCGTTCAGATAAAAAGCGGTATGCCCCCGCGGATTTCCCGCTCGAAGGACGCCAACGTGCCATCCCGGAAACCATTCCGTACGGTGCGGCAGGCCGGTGTCGTCGTCCGCCTTCAGATCGGGGTCGCGATGCCAGAGGGCGTATTCGTCCCCTTTCTCCGCCAGCGGCGCCCCCTGAGCGTCTTCCAGCAGACCGGCGTAGCGGCTGCCGTAATGGGCCGCCAGAATCTCGGCGTAGACGGGTTCGATGCTCCGGCCTTCCCTGGAGTCTCCAATGACCGGTTCCTGCAGGTTCGGGTCCAGCATGCGGACCATGCTTTCAGCGCCAGACGGTAGCGGTCGAAATGCCGGAATGGATCCAGGTTCTTTATGGCCGCGCCAGTCTCCGGTTCGTACCCGTCCGGATCGGAGTACCCATCGAGCAGTTCCGGAATCTCTCGCAACTGGTTGAGGTGCATGGCCGAATAACTCGGCGACTCCGTGCAGAAGCCGTCGAAATGGAAGGCGTCGTCCATCAACAATTCGAACCCCTCGACCGCGCGGCGCACGCTTTCCGGCTTCCCGAACAAAATACCCACGGCGGCGCTGAGCGCGCGGCCGGGACCGCATTTGTTGTTGATGTCGTTCCAGTTTTCGGTGTCTGCGCAGCCCGCCAGGATGAGGTCGTCCACGATGCGCCGGTCCATTTCCGGCGTGATGACGGGTGAACCGTCCGCTTTCCGGGCGCTCCTGACCAGTTCGTAGGCGTGTACGATCGAGAGAAGGAACCACCCGTCGGACCCGCTGCACCCGAAGCGACCGGCGCCCCAGAAGCCGTTGTTGAGGACGGCGTGGTCACCCACACGGTGCCGCCCGTCGAAGGCGGAGATGATGGTCTCTACGGGGAATCGGCCCGCGGGTGGATATCTGCCCATGGATGCCGCGGCCTCTGCCGGAGGACAGTCCGCGACGGTGCCGTCGTAGGAATGGAACAGCCAGTTGGGATACCGCCGCGCCATGCAGTCCATGATCCACGCGCTCATCTGCGCGTATTGGACGTCGCCTGTGAGCGCGTATAGTTTGGCGAGAGGAGATATCTTTTCGAAGCACCAGCGGCCCTTCTTCGCGCGAATGACGCCGGTCCAGCTTGTATGCACCGGCGTGCGGACCCATTTGAACGCGTGTTCACCCGATCTGTCTTCCGGGTGCGCGCGTTCCGCCTCGGTGAGATAGAAGGTGAACGTCTGGTTCATGAGGGGCGCGGTGACACTGCCGGTCTCCGGATAATCGGCGTTGGGGTACTCCGTTTCGCAGTATTTGCAGACGAGCCGGTCCGGGTCGGCCGGATCCCAATCGTAGATCCCTGTCTCGCCCATGGACGAGAGACGGTCCACGCATACGGGACAGTTCTGGCCGTACTCCGGCCACGGCGTGAGATCGGGCATCATCGCCTCTACGAAATCCCGGTCTCTGCCGATGATGTAGTCGACCTCCTGCTTCCAGCCTTCGACGATGGCCTGCGCCCAGGAATGACGGCGCACGTTTTCGCGAGCGATTTCCACGTTGAGAAGAGGCATGACGTCTCCTGTTCGATTCGATTCAGCGAAACGCGCCACAGGACGATTGCCGAAACTCTAATTTTCCATGAACGGGCCGTTCCGTTCGATCCGTTGCAGCGTCTCCTGAAAGGCCCCGGTGCCGTCGTCTTCCCACACCTCCAGGCGGATGCCCCGGATATTGCCTTCGGGAAACCCCGTGACGCGGGGCACGTTCGGGAAACCCTTCGTGTAGAGCCTGTTTCCGCCCGGCAGGTGCAGGATGCCGATTGTGGTGGGGATAACCGTGGGTTCGTTGGCCGCGCATACGGCCAGGGCGTCTTCATCGACCTCCACGCCGAGGCCGGGACCCTCCGGTATGGGAGACGAACCGGCGGCTACCTCGATCCGCTGCTTGACAACGTCCTGCTCGTACTGGTCGTCCAGGTTCGTGCAATGAGCGACGTTCGGAATCACGGCGCCCATGTGCAGGGCCATCGCCTTGGTCAGCGTACCGCCGGTCAACTGGATGACCGAGGAGACATTGGCCAGGGCCGCGGCAAATCCGCGTACGAGGGTGGGGCCGATTCCGCCCTCGCCGATCATGTAGGCGTCGGCGCAGCCCCGGATGATTTCCTGCCCCCCGCCGAGTTGCGGGACGTGCATCAGGAGCGGAAAGCTGGTCTTCTGCCGCAGCAGGCGCCACCCTTCCACGTCGGAAAGAACGAGAGGGTCCTCGATCATCCCGATCACGGGCGAGTCTTCCAGTTCCTTCAGGATTCGCAGAACGGCGGTCAGCGGCCGGTTGTGATTGAAGTCGTAGTGCATCTTGAATCCCGGCGGCGCCACGTCCTCCACGGCTCGGTTCTGCTCAAAGACGTCGTAATGGGCGCAGGTATGGATCTTGAAGATCATGTATCCCTCGCCGACCGCCCGCTGGACGTCTTTGGCCAGGTCTTCCGGCGACGCGGGCCGGGTCCACGCCGCCACGGGCACCCGGTCGCGTATCCTCTGCCCCATGAGTTTATACGCCGGTATTTCGAGATGCTTGCCCATGGCGTCGTACAGCGCCCCCATCAGGCCCGAATTGAGATTGGCGTTGATGAAGTCGAAGGGATCGCGCCCGACAACGTGTTCAACGGTGGACCTGTCGGGCGCCTCGCAGCGCGCGTCGCCGTACCCCACGATACCGTTGTCCGTCGTGATTTTGAAAATGGTGCGGTGGTTCAGATTGATGAAGCGCGTTTTCTGATCGGCATTCCGTGCCGCGATTTTCGGGTAGATCGGGATGATTTCAATGTCGGCGATTTTCATGGTAATTTCCTTTGGCGTGAGGATGACCGGCGGGAATCGGAGCGTGCGATGGTTGCGCCATGGGCGCGACAGATCCGGTTTTTCAACTCGCGATGTATTGTGTAATATTCACGCCTGGCGGCAGCCTGCGCAAGCGGGTTCTTAACCGGTTCGATCGCGAACGTCATGAGGCGGGCGACCACAAGGGTCGCCCCTACCTACGCATCGACGGTACGGGAGAACGAAAACAACAAAGCGCGGAAGCGACGCAGATCCACGCGGTTGTCCCATTCAATATACTTCGCGACCACACACCCGAGGGCGAAAGGAATCCGGAAGAATGTCAGTAGAGATCGGACAGATGGCGCCCAACTTCGGCGTCTCGAACTGGGTGCAGGGCGGCCCGACCAACTTCGACAGGGAGCGGGATCACGTCGTGGTGCTGGAAGTCTTCCAGGTCAATTGTCCCGGATGCTTCATATATGCCATTCCCGAGGCGATACGCATGTACGATAAATACAGGGATGCCGGGGTGCGCGTGATCGGACTGGCCACCGCCTTCGAGGACTTTGACAGGAATACGCTCGAGAACCTGAGGCTCCTTGCCGAGACGGGTCGGGTGATCGGGGAAACCAGGAAGGCGCTTGCGATGAGCGGACAGTTGCGGGAAGGAAACCGGCTGCCCTATGAAATCCCGTTCCCGCTCGGTATGGACAAACTGACGAGGACGTCCGGCGAACCCGGCCGCGATGCGATCATGGACCTCATCTATCCACAGATACCCGACTTCGACTCTCGGCCCGAGAATGACAGAGTGGAGATCATACAGAGAGTGAAGGACTATCTGAGGTCGAAGGAATATTCGGCTGAGACGTTTGAGAAATTCGCGCTGCGCGGAACCCCGTCCACCATCCTGGTCGACCGCAAGGGAATCTTAAGGGACGTCTCGTTTGGTCGGACGGACCACCTGGAGGAGAGGATTGGGGATCTCCTGAACGAGGAATGAGTCGGCGGGAACTGTACTCAAACCTCCGCTTTCTTCGTTTCACACCGATACCTTCTGTGCTTTTTGTGGCCAAATCAAGCTTTCAATGCGTGAAGAAAGCCGTCCTCCGAACAGGCCACGATTTCCGGAATGCCGTCCCCGTCGACGTCCGCGGGGACGATGTCCAGAACAGGTCCGCCGGCCTGAAAACGGCCCAGAGGACGGCCGTCCGCGTTGGCCAGGAGGTACACGGTTCCATCCTCCACGCCCGCGGCGATTTCAAGCTTCCCGTCGCCGTCGAAATCCGCGGCGGCGATGCAGCAGACGACTTCGCCGAGGTCGGTTCGCCAGTGTAATGTCTTGCCGTCGCCCCTGACGACGTATACGTTGAAGCTCATGGAAGAGGCGACGATTTCATCCACCCCGTCGCCGTCCACGTCGGCCATAAGCACACGGGTGACTTCATCTCCGGTGTTGAATCGCGAGAGCAGGACCCCCTCCGCGTTGAGAAGGTGGACGTGGGTGTCGGCGCCGGCGAAGGCAACTTCCTTCAGCCCGTCGCCGTTGACGTCGCCGGCCGCGGCGCTGTTGGCGCGGGGGCCCGTGGCGGGATGGTAGGACCACCGGATATCTCCGTTCCCGTCAATGCAGTGCCAGCGGTGGTAGTCCGTTCCGGCGATAACCTCGGCACGACCGTCGCCGTCCAGGTCCGCGGCGCAGCCCGTGGAGGAGGGGCGAACGGTCATCTGGTGCCAGAGCTCCTGCCCGTCGTGGCTGAAGGCGTAATAGCGCCAGGACTCCACGGCGGCGATGACCTCGAGGCGTCCGTCGCCGTTGATGTCGCCGGTGAAGACGGAACGCACGACGGGTTCCTGGAAGTAAAACGGAATCTTGAAGTCCCACTCGAGATCGCCCGCTGCATTCAGAACATATACGTGTTCGTCTTCCGAACCGGCGATGATCTCCGGCCGGCCGTCGTTTTCAAGGTCCGCGGCGCAGACGGACCTCACGGCGCCGCCCGTGGGATGCCGCCAGAGCGGGCTTCCGTCCCTGTATGCGTGGATGGCCCCGGTGCGGCCGCCAGCAATGACTTCATCCCTGCCGTCGCGGTCCAGGTCCGCGGCCTGCAGGGACAGCAGGGCGTTGTCCTCCCTGTGAGACCAGACGGCTTGCAGGGACGGAATACGGCCCCTCCCGCGCGGAGTCCGGAAGCGGGGCACGAAAACGGTTGCGGTCGTTCCGCCTTCGGCGCGGCGAATTCCCGCGAGGGCAGGGGGGATCAACGCGACGTCGTGCCTGCCTCCGGGCACACGAAACGTGACGGCGCCGCCGGAAACGCCGGCATCGACCGGCCGGCCGTCCACTTCCACCACCGTCCCGCTTCCGGCGGACAGCGTGATCTCCGCCGGACCGGAGGCGGCGACGGCGCCCCGCGAAGCCGACAGGTCGTATTCGAGAGACACGGGACGATCGCTCCTGAACACCGTGTCTTCCCACGACACTTCCGTGCCGTCGACAATGGCAAGAGCAAGCGGCGATATTTGAAATTGGGCGGCAGCGACCCGGGGGCCGGAAGGCAGCACCGTAGCGGCCCGGGTCTGTCCGACACCCGCGAAAACGGTTTCCGGACCGCCGTCAATGCGCACGGCGTTCTCTGCGATCTGCGACATCTCAAGTCTCAACGGGCCGCAATAAAGCAGGTTGAAGAACCGGTATGCCTCCCCTTCCCCGAGGCGCACGTTGGCAATCTGCTGGAGGATGCGCACGATCGGTTCGGCGTGTTCGTACCGGTCCCAGTTCCTGCCGGTAACCGGATCGTCCTCGAGCCTGAGTCCGGGCCCCGGCAGGCCGTGGATGAAGAATCGTTCGCCGTTCTGTTCCACCGCCAGGCCGCCCCTGTCGAGCTTCACGTCGCCCAGCGTCTGCCAGACGGCGCGGAAGCTGTATTCGGCTTCTCCCAGGGCCTCCATCTCGTCAATGACC
Organism: Candidatus Latescibacterota bacterium; assembly: GCA_965116875.1. GTDB lineage: Bacteria > Latescibacterota > UBA2968 > UBA2968 > JAAXHE01. Next base: position 2,685,086 of record OZ220733.1, on the reverse strand, counting down.
AGGAAGAAGGCCCCCCGGTTCCAGAGGATGTTGCGGCGCCAGTCCACGCCGCTGTAGGAACGAAGGGTCGTCCGGGAGAACCCGGTATCCCGGTTGGCGGCAAACCGCTCCAGTTCCACGAAGGGAGGGATTTCGGCGGATTGCCCGTCCTTGAAGATCAGGACGCCGTTGTGGAACTTGGGCAGCGATTTGATGTAGTCGCAGTCGGCCAGCCAGATGCGGCGGTTCTGGGTGAGGCGGCAGATCGAGTTGCCGTCGTAATGCTTGTGACCGCCGTTGGACAGCCCGTCGAGAAACAGATACTGGTTTTCAGGCGCGAACCCGTCCCGGAAGACGACCTTGTCGAAGGTCCTGTCCAGCGGCAGGTGGTCGCTGCCGTTCGTTGAATCGTAATATCCGGGATCTACCGGATAGACCTGCGCCCCCTCCAGGTCGGTGGGCTCGACGGGCTCCACGTCGCGGCTGTGTTCGTACGGGTGCGGGCGCGGCGCCATGGCCTTCTTCTTGTCGAGCATCCACTGGTAGCGGCCGTCTCCCGTCACGCAGACCATGGCTCGCAGGTAGGGCATTTCGGTCCATGTGCCGAACGGGGAGGCCGTGTCTCCATTGGGCACGGCGCAGCCCAGATTGTCCGTTGTCAGGATGGCGTAGTCGCCGGCGCGCCTCGCATTTCCCGTATCGAAAAACGTCATGTCGCCCGTGCTGAGCGTGTAGCGCATCGCGTGGAAATGGGTGCGCCAATGGTAGTGCCCGCAGTCCTCGTACGGCTTGAACGCGTTGACCTGCACCCTGAAGCATTTTTCCGACAGAGCCAGCCAGCGGTAGGCCTGCGTAGCCCTGTAATATTTCTTGAAATAGGCGCCGGCATAGTGAAGGCCCAGCGCGGCGTAGGTCGCGTGGTTGTGGCGGACGCGATCGTTCTCGACGTCACCCACGTGAGATACGCAATCCGAGATGAATTCAAACAGGATACGTGTGATCCGCAGGCGGTCGTCGGTGGAGATCGCGGGACTTTCTTCCACGAGGTCCCACCCGGGCATGACGTACTGCAGCGCGAAGTCCGCGTCAAAACCCCATACGCTGCCGTAATTGTCCGGATCGGACAGGACGTGGTCGTACATCCGGTAGACCAGTCGTTTGTAGATTTCGGCGTAGACGTCTTTCCCGGTGAGCCCGTAGAGCAGGCCCCGTTGTCCGATCCTGCTCCACAGGCCGGTATGGGAACCACGCGCGAGGTCCTCTTCCGCTTCCGCCATTTCGGCGTCCGGGTCCGGTTCTTTTGGAATTCCGGCGTCTTTCCGGGCATCCGCGCCGTACCTGACGTCGAACATGGGGCCGGGAGCAAGGGTCGCTCCCGATTCCAGGCGCTCGAGCAGCAGGCCGGCGGCGGTTTCGACCCCGGACAGATCGCTGCCGAAAACCCCGACGGCGTTTCTGCCATTGCCCCAGGGATCGTGGATTGTGTGGAGAAGATGGCCGCCGGCGCCGGGGAAGTGGTCGTCCGCCGGGGTGTAGCTGTACCCGTAGAGCCGGAAGACCGCCCTGTTGTTGTTCAGATTGCCCAGAAGGATGAGGTTTCGTCGGGGCGTCCTCACGGCGGCGTTGTGGTCAAGAATGGGCAGATCGGCGCCCGAAAGGTCCCGGACTTTCCTGCGAATGGCCTCGGCAACGGCGACGTACCTGTCGTCCGACGGTCGTACGATGGCGGACGCGGCGCGCCCCTGTTCGACAAGGACGGTGTCCGGGTATCGCGGTTTGGGTTGGCTGAGGTTCTTCAGGGGCATTCTCCGCTGCGGCATGGCGGACTCCGATCGTCGACTCGACCTTAGAAGCTGTCTTAAAATCCCCAGCGGTCTTCGCGCGGCTGCAAAAGCGGGGGTCGGCGTTGGTCAAACCCACCCGTATAGACAAATATGGGCGGGTTCTCCCGCCTTGACCGCCGCTTTTTCGCTCGCGCTCGGGAACTCGCCGGTTATTTTAAAACAGCTTCTTATCTGTCTCCTGAGCCGGGACAACGCCTTTGACCGGCTGCTTCAGGCTGCGGGCTATTGTCCTTCGATGAGTTGCTTCAGGTATGCGATTTCGTGCGCAGCCGTCTCGTACGGCGGATGATGGCTGCCGTGTTCGATCGAAATATAGCCGTCGAAGCCCTTGTGTTGCAGGCGCCGGACGAACGCGGTGAAATCCACGTCGCCGGCGTCCAGAAACGTGAGTTCCGGCCAGCCGCCCACCCAGTTGTGGGCGTGCAGGTGGACAACGCGTTCCCCGAGCTGCTCGACGGTATGGAAGACGGATTCGCCGACGAGAGGCGTCTGGAGATTGACCGTCAGGTTCTCCATGCCCACGTCGTCGAGCAGTTTCAACGTGCTCGGGCTGGTATCCGTCAGGTTGGGCCCATGGTGAATCACCTGGTGTGTTTCCAAGGGGAAGACGATATTGTACGCGGCGCCCATTTCACAGATTCTCCGCAGGCCCCGGACGCAGGCGTCCCATTGCCCTGCGGTGGCGTCCGCGCTCCCCACGTTGCCGGTGTAGGTGCGGATGAAGGGACAGTCGAGCGCGACCGCGTATTCGATAAAGGTCTCGGCATCCCGGATGCTCTGGTCCCAGGTGGCCTGGCTGGTGGTGAAGTCGAAGTAGGGGCAGATCTGCACGATTTCGAGGCCGTGTCCGGCTGCGATCGAGCGGACCCATGCCAGGTCCGCCTGGCAGAGGTACTGCTGCCAGAGCTCGATGCCGTCGTAACCCAGTTCAGCCAGGTAGGGGATGGCCTTTTCCTGATCGGCCTGTTCGTTGCCGAATGCGTTGGTGCAGAATGCGGATTTCATAAGAGCGGGTTGAGTGGAACAATTGCCACAAAAAGCACAAAAAGCACAAAATGAGTTAAACAGTGCAGAACAACCGCAAGCTGGTGACGAATACTGCGGGGCTCATGCAGTTGACAAGTTCACTGCCGTCAGCGTCAGAAACTGATGTTTGAAAGGTGTGAATTCGCCCGTAAAATAGAGGGACGCGATGTAATGTCAATCGCAAATTGGTACCGGAAACGTTCGCTGCGATTTGATCGTATAGGCTGGTTGCCCGAATGAAAAGATTTCCCGGGAGCAGGACACTTCAACAGGAGGTATCGATGTCCGGACCCTTTGACTACGGGATCATCTACAACTGGGACGGGGCGCCCCACGGCTATTCCCCAGTGCCCCAGTCCATGGAAGCGTTTCTCGAGAAGGCCTACGCGCCAATCGAGGAAACGCAGGTGGGGGCGTTGTTCTGGTGCATCGGCGAGCACGCCGCCCGCTGGCCGGATTCCGCGCTCGAAATGCTGGGCGACGTTCACGGGCGAAGGTACGAGAACGTCTCGGCGTATACCCACACCGAAAACATCCGCCTGATGCTCGAGCGGGGAGAGGACCCGCACGTCTCGCTGATCGAACACGGCCGCGCCCGGGGCATGGCCGTCTACGCATCCGTGCGCATGAACGACAACCACTTCGACGGGGCGCAGGTGGCAGACCTCCCAACGCTTCACCACAGCGAACTGACCCAGATGCGGCGGGAGCACCCGGAGTGGGTGCTGGGCGAGCGGACGTCGGAGTGGTTCGCGCTCTCGTGGAATATGGCTGTCCCCGAAGTCCGCGAGCACCGGTATACCCATATCGAGGAGGTCGTCCGGCGGTACGACTGGGACGGCGTGGAACTGGACTGGCAGCGTCACGCGTTTCACCTTCCCGAGGACGAGGCCTACCGGCTGCGGTACGTGCTTACCGACCTCCAGCGGCGGGTCCGGCAGTTAACGGACGACGTTGCCAAGCGGCGCGGCAGGCCATTCTATCTGGCGGTGCGCGTGGCAGGCTCTCAGGAAATGTGCCGCCGCATCGGCTACGATATCCCCGTGTGGATCGAAGAGGGACTGGTGGACGTCCTGATTCTGGGAGGGGGCGCCGTAACCGATGCGTCTCTGGAGGTGGCCCCGTTCGTGGAGATGTGCCGCGACAGGGGGATCGCCGTCTACGCGGGATTCGACAGCGGACTGCCGGACCCGTTCGTGGGCCCGGAAGCGCCTGAAGTCAAGGATCGAATGCGCACCCGGGCGATTGCCTCCCGCTACCATCGCGCCGGCGCCGACGGCATCTACGTGTTCAACTGGCACGCCAACCGGGACATGAAACGGGAGTTGCTCTCGCAGATCGCATCGCCCGAAACGCTCCGCCGCACCGATAAGGTCTATGCGGCCACACACCGGTTCATTCAGAAGGAAGGACCCTGGCGCGGCGCCTACCGCATCGACCGGATCCTGGGGGAGGTGCCGGTTGCCCTCAAGAATACGATGACGGGCGAAATGCCGGCCATCACGCTGGACATTGCCGACGACGTGGGGGGCGATGGCCCGTCGCACCTGGAACTCCGCGTCCGCCTCGACCAGTGGGTGGACGGCGATCGCGTTCGGGTATGCCTGGACGGCCGGGAGCTGGAAGACCCTGAAGTCCGCTACTGCGTCATGGACAACACCAATCCTCCGGGCGGCGCCTTCCAGCCTCCGCCCGGCATCCGCCGTATTTCCGACGTGAGCCGCGCGGTGTGGCTGTGTTTCCCGCTGCGATCCACGGAAATCTCCCGGGGGAAGCACGTCGTCAACGTCGGCCTGGTTGAACGCCATCCGCAGTTGACGTGCGACCTCGTCCTGACGGACGTGGAAGTGGTCGTTCTCTATTGACGCCGCCGGATACCTGCCCTGATTCCCATCGGGTCATTCGATCGACCCCTGATGAGGAGTCGGAAATGTTCCGTATTCGACGAAGATATCCACGTCTTCGACCACGATCCCTCCTTCGAATCCGGGAGGCCGTTCCCGCAGGAATATTTCGAGCACATTCCGGCCCTTCCGGGGACGAACGTTTTCCAGGTCGAATTCCAGCAGTTGACCCGCGTACGGATCCCGGGAACGGATCGGTGAACGACGACAGGACCTGTCGTCCAGTCCGGCGCCGTTCAACCGGATCTCGAGCCGGTCCGCCGAGACGAGATTGCTGACCCCGATCCTCAGGCGGATGCGCCGTATCCGGTCGTTTTCGGGTTCGTCGGCGATGGAGAAGGGGATCTCGCGGTATCTTCCCGGTTCTGGTGAGGCAATCTCAAGGGGCAGATAGGCGCCGTAGTCGTATTCGGCTGCCTCGTCGCACCGGCGGCGCAGGAAGTAGTGCTTGTCGGCTTCCCGTACAAGCTCGGCATCGCCCAGTTGCGAGAGGAGACTGCGGCCGGCTTCGTCCACGGGCCACGGGAGAAACCAGGTGTACAGGCCGTCGACGTCCAGTTCCCGGAAATTCGCGGCGGCCGCGCGCATCATCGGGGCGGTCGCGTTTTCGGCCGTATTGAACCGCCGGCTCTCGTCGCTGCTGTAGGGCTGAAGCATGCCGTAGACGGAAATATCGTGGTCGTGGGCGGCCTGCACGAGCCAGCCGACCGGCATATTGGCGTCCAGGACGAAGTCGAGATAGAGCATCGGAACCAGGAAGTCGACCAACCCGTCCCGAATCCAGGTCCGCACGTCCAGACCGGCCTTCAGGTTCAGTTCTTCCGTGGGGTAGACGCGGGCGCCGATCGACGCGGCACCCCCCGGCCGGCCACGGACGATTTCGGCGGTCTCTCTTACGAAATCCGTCATCACCGGCGTGTATTCGGACGCGTCTTCCGCCCGCAGCCAGAAGGGACATCCGCCGGGCGAGGCGGCGAAGTCCAGTTCCACGCCTTCGACCGCGTACCGCGTGGCGAGTTCCTCCAGGATCGCCCGCTGATGATCGCGCACTTCCGGATGGACGAAACCCCGCCCTCCGTTATTGAGCGCGTGTTCCGGGGCCATGCCGCCGTAGCCGCCCATCCTCAGGCTGGCGATGAAGTCCATGCCCTTCTCGTGCGCGCGGTCGACCAGGACGGTCAGAGGGTCCAGGCCGCGGGCGATGAGACTCTGCATGTTCTCCCAGGCGCGCCACTCGTGGACGTGCCGGAACGGCCGCAGATCGTCACCGAACATGATGCCGATCCTGGAGGGGTAGAAGAGACCGTCCGCACGGGAGACGCCGTAGACAAACGTGTCCACGGCCGTACCGGCGACCTCGTCTACGGGCACCCAGGCGTCTTCCAGACGCATCGGCGGTTCGAAGACGAACAGATAGTAGTGGCGGGCGTCGTTGAAATAGATCGTGCGTTTTTTTCTCATTGATTACCTTTCCCATCCCTCCCGATGATGTCTCTCCCCGTCCAGCCGAACTGATCCCGCGCGACTACTCCCCCGAAGGTTCGGACGGGCCCAGGTCCGGATCGTCCATCCGGTGAAAGCTCCTCCCCATGAGGTACCGGATCTCCAGTTCCACGTCGCGGACGTAGACGTCCGGAGTGACACCCGGGTCCCGCTCGATCAGGTGGACCTCCAGCTCGTTCCGGCCCGTGCGCGGCCAGTTGGTCCGGTCCGGACGGAATATGTACCAGTATCCTGAGCCGGTCCGGTATCGCGGGGCGCTCATGCGGTACATCTCGTTGATCCTTCGCATCTGCGTGTCCGGAAGGTCTTTCCCGTTCAAACGGAAACGGAACCGGTCCAGTTCGGTGGAATTCATGATCCGCACGCGCAGGACAACGTCGTGTACCCGCCCGGTTGCATCCCAGCGGGGGAGATCGTCGCTGATCCTGATTTCTATATGGGCCGGTCCTCCCACGGTCAGCCCCGCGGGAAGATTCATGCCGATGCCGGGTTCGGTGACGGGCCTGGGGTACCGCCCGGTCTCGGTGGGAACATAGTAGTACTTGTCCTTCGAGGCCATCACGTCCGCGTGGGGCAGTTCCCTCAGCTTCTCATAGAAAGACGCCTGGTACGGCCAGTTGCCGAACCAGTGGGCCAGGTAGAGTCCGTCAACCCCCTGGGCCCAGTAGTTGCAGGCCGCCGCCCGGATCATTTCGACGGTGGCTTCGGCCAGGCGGTCGGAGTCGACGTGGCTGTGCAGCGCGGCGTGGACCCGGCATCCGGCGCCCTCGGCCGCGTCGACGAGCGGACCGAAGTCGACCGTCGAGTCGAGCAGTTCCGGCGTGGAAAACGTCTGCCCGATCAGGACGTCCACGATTCCCCGCCGCAGCCACTCCCGCACATCCAACCCCACCTGCAGGCATCCCACAACGTCGGCCGGAATGCGCACCGCAAGTTCGCGTTCACCGCCGCTTTTCTTCACGGCGCGATGGACCCGGTCGATCCATTCAGTCATGATCTCCCTGCCTTCTTCAACCGCGTCCGGGTGGAAATAATACGGCGTGTAGTTGAGCTGCAGTTCGAAGCCGTCGACCGGGTAGGCGTTCAGGGTTTCCTCGACAATCGCGAACCGTTCATCCCTGACCTCCCGGTGACTGAAGTCGAGACAGGAAAAGCCGGGAAAATCAGGATCGAGGTCTCCACGCGCGCCGATTTCGAGGTGGGCGTTCTCAAACCGGAAATCGGAGCACCGGACATCCTCGCCGCGGTCCCCGCGCCCCTGCTGCACGAGGAGGGTGGGGTAGACGAGCATGCCCTTCTCGTGGGCCCGGTCGCAGATAAGGCGGAGCGGATCGTGGCCTTCCCGGATGAGATGCATGGCGTTCCGGTTGGCCCTGTCGAAGATGAGGTGGGGCCATTTTTCCACGTTGTGGCCCCAGATTTCGCCCACTTTCGTGTCGTGGAGGAACGTGCGGCCGTCACCCAGACAGAACATGATGGCGTCCACGGGCGTGCCCGCCAGTTCGTCCACGCCGGCTTCGAATTCCTCCTTCTGCATCGGAGGCTCGTACATATAGATGAGAGGGTGGCGTCCGTCGTGGTAGAACATCATGCGTGGTTGGGGCATCTCGTGTTCCTTGATTGAGACATGGCTGTCAGCTATCAGACGTCAGCCATCAGCCAAAAGCGAAAACCAAATTCAAAACCCACCCAGCCCCACAGACCTCTCCCCCCGGCCCCCTCTCCTAAAGGAAAGGGGGAGGTAAACCGGGGATTCCCTGCCGGTCGTTCAAAAACACACTTATTGAAAGGAGAATACCATGCAGGCACATGCGCAAACCCAATCCTATCGACCCATGTTCCCCCTTCCTGCAGGAAGGGGGCCAGGGGGTAGGTCTAATCAGAGTTCGATTTCCTGCGTCATCCGGCTTGAGATGGGGATGCTCCGCCCGGCTACCGTCAGGAGGCGGCCGCCGTGAATGAAGGCCCTCTCCGGACGGCCGTTCCTGGTTTCGATGGCGGCGGCGTGTCCCGAGAAGGAAATGTCATTGGCGGTGACGGAGACACCCGGAGCGCCGTGAATCACGAGAACGTGACGGTCTCCGGCGGCAATCTTCAACGCGCGGGGCAGAACCGGAGATTCGGCGCGGCCGTCGATCCGGCACTCGAGGGTCGTGACGCTCGCATCCGGACGGGCGCCCTGATACGGCAGCAGAAGGACGTCGAACGGGACGACGGGCTCCGCGACACCCCAGCCCCGAAGGGCGATGAAATACCGGTCCGGCCACGGCGCGACGGGCGGATCGCCGGAGTAGACCGGGATTTCGCGCACCATTTCCTCCAGGTAATCGATCCCGCTGAACGCATATTTGAGCTGTCTGCGGTTCGCAGGGGCAACGAGGAGGCCCGCGCGATCGCCTTCGGCGCAGGCGACCGTGTCGTGCGTGGTGAAGGGAAAGACGCTGTGCAGGTACCAGAGCGCGCTTCTCCGGCGATGCGAGCACGCGACCGCGTCCGAGACGAGGAAGCCCCACGGCTTGAAGAAGAGGATCCTGCGTTCGATCACAACGCCCGCGCTGGCTTCGTACGCGCGGTGCCGGCCGGAGAAGAAGTCCCATGACTCGGTGCTGCCGAACTGGATCTCTTCGCCCCGGATTTCGGGCCGGGCGGAGGGCGCGCCTTCGATGACGACGTGGTTATGCGCCTGTTCGGAGCGGAAGTACATGTCCCAAGGTGCGTCGTAGGGACCGAACCGGGAAACTTCGGCTGCCAGGGGCACCCCGTAGGCGTACAGGTTAATGTCCAGAATGCCCATGTGGCTGTGGCCGCCGGGCCACTGCCCGTGGTTGACGAGCAGGAACCCGTCTTCAGGTTCCCAGCCCGAGCGCATCACGCAGAACTCGCTGGAATCAAGGCAAAGGCTCTCGAAACCGGGTTCTGCCGGCTCGGGACCGTTCGCGGCCGGCTTGTGGCGGATGGGCCAGAGATACGTCCCGTCTCCGGTGAAGTCGCACGCCTGTTTCAGGATGCCCGTCCCGTTCAGAAAGCCGCCGTCGTTGATGCCGGGCATTTCGCCGCCCGGTCCGGACATCTTGAGAAACCAGGCGTAGGCATTCGAGGTTCGCTCCCGCCAATCGAGCGTCGCAGGCACGGAAAGGTCGGGATTGGCTTCCGCCAGAAGGGTGGCCTCTTCCAGGTGGCGCAGGCAGCCGCTGCCGTAGGAATAGCAGCGTTCGCTGTGGCCGCCGTCCGCGTAATAGTCTTTCTCCATGTGCTGCTCGAGGTAGTGCGCGCCGACGGAACGGAAGTCGCCGGACTCACGGAGTTCGGGCAGCAGGAACCCGATAAGGATCATCGCCGAGATGCCATGCACCTGCCAGTTTCCCTCGCGGTAGCCTTTGGCGTTTTGTTCCATCGTCAGCCACCGGGCCGCGCCCAGGAGCGACTTGAAGAACAGGCGGACGTGGTCGGGAGTCAGCAGGCGGCCCATTTCCAGGAGCCTGACGGCGTAAAGGAAGTTCACGAAGCGGTGGCTTCTTACAGAGAGACCGAGTTCGTAGAAAACAGGATGCATCCGGCGGGCGCCCGTGATTTCGTGTCTCGCGGCGTACCACTGTCGAAATATTTCGAGGTAGGCGTCGATGTACCGCACATCGCGGGTGTCAAGGGCGGCCCTGGTCAGGCAATCCATCCATCCCAGGTAGTGGAAGCCGTATTTGGACTGGTCGCCAAACCAGGCGTTGAACGCGACCGGCCCGGAGAAGTCGATATCGACCTGTCCGAATTGTCGGCGTCCCCCGTTGACGATGGTGTCCGCCAGGTCCGGGTTGGCGGCAACCCTCGGCGTGAGTTGATCCGCCGAACGCGCAAAGGGATTGACCGGGTTGCTGCGGGAGAGGAAATGCCGCCACCATGCGGCGAACGCCTCATCGTAGCGTCTCGAATCCGCCGCGCACCGGACCTCTTCAAGCCCGGGGTGATCGGGGTCCAGTGCTTCGAAGAACGAGACATCCGAGATGTGAACGAGTCGATCGGGGAATTCGTCATGATGGAACATGAGGTGCCCTCTCGAAGAGGAAGACGTCAATTACGGCCGGAACGGGCGCCCGGTCCTGTTCAGGTCTTTCGTGATGCCGATCTGGCAGGTGACGTACGCGTTTTCTTTCCTGAAGCCCCGGGTATTCAGTTGGCCCGCGGCGTACCCCGGCCGCGCGTCGCCAATCGTACCCACGATCAGGTTGGCATGTTCCACCGTGGTATCGTAACGGTCCGCGATGAGTCCGACCATGTCCGTCCAGGCGATTTTCAACGCCTCTTCCCAGTTCGCGCCCATACCGCTGGTGAGGATCTCGTCGGCGGTTTCCACAACCGGGCCGCCCGCGGGAAAACCCGGCGAGCGATCGAAGCGCAGCGTGAGCGCGGAATCGATCTCCACGCCGGTGCCGGTGAGTTCGCCGTCGCCCATGCGGGCGTGGACGTCGCCCACGTAGAAGTGACCGCCGTATCGCTGCGAGCGGATATGCACGATGCTGCCCGGACAGATGGAATTGAAGTCCATGTTGCCGCCGTGGTTCCAGGGACCCGTATCCGAGGATACGGGCGCCAGTTGCATCACGCCGATCATCGGGCGGATGGGGACCACGAAGTCCGGAGGGAAGTGCAGGAGGCCGTCCCTGACAGGAGCGACCGAACGCAGGCTGCCTCGAAACGGTCCGCCGTTGTTGTAATACCCGTAGGGACCCACCTCGATATCGATGACTTCTATGGAAACCCAGTCGCCGGGTTCGATGCCATCAATGAGAAACGGTCCTCCCTGGCGGGAGCCTCGCGGCGTGGTGGTTTCGGGAATCACGCCGGGCTTCAGGTCGCCGTCGGCGCCGCCGGGTGTCTCGATGACGAGCGTCTCGCCGAGCTCGATCGTGCCGCGAACCTGGCCGCGTTCGACGGCTTCGGACCCTGTCAGATACGGTTTTCGGGTAAACCGCCGCATGGGAACTCTCCTGTTCTGAAATACGGGGCGCATCCGCACGGGCGCGCCCGCGTTGGGGTGTTCGGCGTCAGCCGCGCCGGGTAGCACGCTGTTCCGGTCGAAACTGTAATCACGCGAAAATCACTTGTTTATCCGTCCCGCGTGAGGCATAATAGGGATTGGAAATCGGAGCGTCAAGGTCTTGCGGCAGGGTCATTCGAACAGGAACAGCAGGCATGCGGATCGATGCGCATATGCACGTCGCCGGTAATCTCGCGTCCGTGGGCTGGCGGGGCAAATGGACCGACGACAGGGTGGTGATCGATGCCGCGGACCGGCTGGAGATCGATCAGCTTTGCTGTTCGATACCGATACAGGGATTGGAAAACCCCCGGCCGGACGGCATGCGGGAGGTGAACGACAGCGTCCTGCACGCAATGCGGCGGTTTCCCGATCGCATTCTGGGGTATGTATTTCTGGATCCCCGGTTCCAGGACGAAGCGAAGGATGAAATCGACCGGTGTATTCTACAGCACGGTATGATAGGCGTGAAGCTCTATAACCAGTGCAGGTGCTGGGACCCCCTGGTGTTGCCTATTGTGGAGCGGTGCATCGATCTGGGCGTGCCGATTCTCCACCACGGGGGAAAGCAGACGCCGGTGTCCGGCCGGCCGTGGCAGACCTACCGATCGGACAGCGCGGACTTTGCCCGGCTGGCGCGACAGTATCCGGAAGTTACCATAATAGAGGGGCATCCGATCGTGGGAGACTGGGAGTGGGCGATCAAGACACTGCGGGATGTCCCGAACGTCTACGTGGACACCAGCGGAAGTCTGAACGACGACGGGTTCATCGAGATGGCCGTGCGCGAGTTGGGTGCGGCCCGCGTGCTGTTTGCGACGGATGTGTCGATGGAGGACGGTGTGGGCAAGGTGCTGGGAGCGGCGATCACGGCGCGGCAGCGCAAGGGAATCTTCGGTGAAAACATGAAACGAATTATGCGGCAACGAGTGTAACTACTGAACACGAAGCGCTTGACGGCGATACGTTTTTGTTTATATTCTCTTTGCCTCTCGCATTGGCCATCCGGTATTGCCGTAACTTTACGTTACACAATGTGGTAACGGTTTCGTTTGGACCATTTTGAAGGGACCTCCAGATGAGTTTTCGCGACCAAGTCGTTTCGGGAGCCGCCAACGTCGCCTGGAATGTCTTCCAGAGCGTGAATACCAGGCTCCCCGAGGGTCAGCCATTCCAGCCTGCATGGGCGTCGGCGCCGCTTTTGAAGAGTTACCAGCGATCCATGCCCACGCTCGGGTTTCCGCGTGAAACCGATTCGCTGTGTCCCGATTGCGTGAAGGAGGTTCGGTCCGCCATCATCGAAGGCACGCGGGACATTGGAGAACTCGTACACGGCAATCCCGGGGAGATCAAGGCGCAGATCCTCGAGGAAAACGGGTGCGTTCTGATGCGGAAGACGTGTTCGGTCCATGGCCCGTATGAGGACGTGCTCTCAATCGATCCGGAATTTACGCACCTGATAGAAAACCGGTTTCCGGGGCGTGATTACAGCACATGGGGAGACGAGCACGTACACCGCCACGGTACGTCCAGCATCAAATACGGGCGGGGGGCGGTGCTGACGATCGACCTGACCAACCGTTGCAACATGATGTGCAATCCCTGTTTCATGGACGCGAACCAGGTCGGTTACGTCCACGAACTGACGATGGACGACATTAAGCGGATCCTGGACGCTTCGATTTCCTTCAAACCGCGCCGGCAGATGTCGGTACAGTTTTCGGGCGGAGAACCCACGATTTCGCCTCATTTTCTGGATGCGTGCCGGTATGCCAAAGAGGTCGGCTACTGGTGCGTTCAGGCCGCCACCAACGGGCTTCGCTTCGCCGAAGAACCGGATTTCGCGTTCGAGGCGAAGGCGGCCGGATTCGACATGGCGTACCTGCAGTTCGACGGCGTAACCAATGAGGCCAATCAGCACCGGCACATTTCCAATCTGTTCGACGCCAAGTTGCTGGCCATGGAGAACCTCTCCCGCGCCGGTGTCGATATCACCCCGGTCACGACCGTTTTAAACTCCATCAACAACGATCAGGTAGGGCCGATTCTCCAGTTCTGCATCGATAACAGCGACAAAGTCGGTTCGATTTCCTTCCAGCCCGTGTCGTTTACCGGGCGCGACGAGGACATCACCGACGAGATGCGGCATCGGCAGCGCTACACCATTTCCCACCTCGCCCACGATCTCCATTCGTGGTCGGGCGGGAAGATCGACGCCCATCGGGACTGGTACCCGCTGGGATCGGGGACGCTGTTTACCACGCTGGCCGACCATCTGCGCGGGCAGGACGTCGAGTTCGGGGGACAAACCTGCTCCTGTCATCCCAACTGCGGTTCCGCCGTCCATATTGTCGTGAACGAGAAGACCAGGCAGTGGGCGTCCATTACCGAGTTCTTCAACCAGGAACAGTTCATGAAGGACATCGAGGTGATGACGGACACCGCGCGGGACCCCGGATGGATCAAGCTGCAGGTGGGCATGTCGCTGCTTCGGAATTTCAATCCGCGGAAGGCGCCGGCCGGGTTCGGCATTCAGGATCTGGCACGCATACTGGACCGCAGGGTGGGGGGTTCCATCAGCGGCGGACCGAGGCCGGACGACAGGCAGTGGCGCATCATGTGGGTCGGCGGAATGTGGTTCCAGGACCTGTGGACCTACGACTTCCGCCGGACTGAAATGTGCGTGATCCCGTACGGTACCCAGGAGGGTGAAATCTCCTTCTGCGCGTACAACACGGGGGTCGGATGGCGTCAGATTATAGAGAATATGCATATGACCGCCACAACGGCGGACTGGTTCAAGACGAAGGGCCGGCACCCCATTTACGCGGGCAACCGCGACATGCCGCTGCCGGGAGCGGAACACACACTGCGGGTCCGGGAGACGGAAAACGGCGAACTCGAACTTCCCCTCATCAACGACAGTCCGAAAGACAACGGTTGCTGCGGCTCCGAGAAGGATACCATTCGAAAGATCGTTGCGGCGCCGGACGTACAAGAGCCGGTGGCCTCCTGAGCGGACCGCCCACAGACGTCGAACAGATCCGGGCAGAAGTTGTGTCCGGATTTTTTTTCGCGGCAGTGTGAACGGGTTCTGTCATTCGCAGCGTCGGAGTTGCGGTAAACGGATTGACAATTCCGCCGCATTTGCTTATCATTCCCGCTTGGATCGTCCTTGAAACGCTGCAGAAGTGCCGGAAGGATGCCGTACGTCATGAAGGTGACCGTTTCAGAGTCGGATACGTGGCACAGGACGCTGGTGATCGAGGTTCCGGACGAAGACGTGCGCCGGCGATTCGAGACCGCATACAAAAACTATAGCAAATCGTTGAACCTGCCGGGCTTTCGCAGGGGAAAGATACCTGTGAGCCTGGTCAAAAAGCGGTTCGGCAAGGCGATCCAGGGCGAGGTCCTGCAGGACGTGATGCAGGAGTACTACCGCGAGGCCAGCAAATCGGAGGGGTTGACTCCGATCTCGGAAGCCACCATCGAAGACGTGAATTACGAAGAGGGAGAGCCGCTGAAGTTTACGGCTTCCGTGGATGTCAAGCCGGATATCGTCGTACAGGATTACCGGGGTCTGAAAACCACCCGCCCGGTGTTCGAAGTCGCCGACGCCGATATCGAAGAGCAACTCCAGCGCGTCCGGGAACAGAGCGCCACGGAGCAGGAAGTCGACCGGCCCGCCGAATCGGGCGACGTTGTCGTTGCGGATCTGCAGGAACTGGATGAGAACGGACTGCCGATTATCGGCCGCAAACAGGAAGAACGCCCGTTTCATATTGGCGGGAGCAACGCCAACCACGACCTCGACAACCAGCTGGTGGGCATTTCAACGGGCGAAACCCGGCAGATTCTGCTGACGCATGCGGAGGGAGACGAACACGAAGCCCATGCCGGCGGCGCGCAACACCAGGCGGGCCGTGAGATCCGCATGATGTTCTCCGCCAGGGAGATCCGGGAACGCACGCTGCCGGAACTGGACGACGAGTTCGCCCGGGACCAGGGTCAGTTCGAGTCCCTGGATGAATTCAGAACCCAGATCCGTACGGATCTGCAGGCGCAGGCAGACTTCGCCTCGCGTCGCTACCTCGAGGGCCACATCGTCGACGAGCTGATTCGAAAGAACGCGTTCGATCTCCCTGAGACCATGATCGAGAACGCGCTCGACACGCTGGTGGAGAATCAGAAGAGGGAACACGAGGGGCACGACCAAGATATAGATGAAGAGGCGATCCGCCGTGAAAGCCGGGAGGGCACCATTCGCGGGTTGAAGCGTCATCTATTATTGGAGGCAATTCAGAAGCAGGAAGATCTGGTGGTGGAAGCGGCGGACCTGGACCGCCAACTCGACGTTATGTCGCGTCGATACAACACGGAACGCGAGCAACTCCGCCAGATTCTCAAGCGTTCGGACCAGATCGAACGAATCGAGTCCAACCTGCTGACGGAGAAAACGTTCGATCTACTGATCGAACACGCGGAAATCGAAGACGTCGAGGCGAAATAGGACGACCCATCGTTTGGATTCCGGCAAGGAGAGGGAGGGAGAACAGACGCCTATGGCACTTGTACCCATGGTATTGGAGAAGACGGGGCTCGGTGAACGGTCCTACGACATCTTCTCCCGTCTCTTGAGGGACAATATCATTTTCATCGGGTTTCCAATTAACGACACCATTGCAAACCTGGTCATTGCACAGATGCTGTTCTGCAGTTCGGAATCGCCGGAAAAGACCATTCGGCTGTATATCAATTCGCCCGGCGGCAGCATAACGGCCGGGCTGGCCATATACGATACCATGCAGTACGTGCCCAACGAAGTTGAAACCGTGTGCGTCGGACAGGCATTCAGCATCGCCGCCGTACTCCTCGCCGGAGGCACCAGGGGACAGCGGCGCGCCCTCCCGAATTCCAGGATCCTGGTCCATCAGCCCATGGGCGGCGCGGGCGGACAGGCTTCGGACGTGGAACGCCACGCCAGGGAAATCCTCCAGTGGCGGGACCGGCTGAACGAGATCCTGGCGGAACAGACCCGGCAGCCGATCGAGCGGGTCGCCAAGGATGCCGACCGGGATTTCTTCATGTCCGCCGGCGAGGCCGTGGAGTACGGTGTGATCGATGAGGTGCTGGCGCCAAGCAAGGAAGACAGTCTCGTGATCGACGACGATGAGTAAACGGCGGCTGCGCGGCGACAAGAACTTCAGACATCCACGATTGCGTTATCTTGGGTAAATGTATGAAGAGACGAACTTCACGAGCCGATGTGCGGTGTTCTTTCTGCGACAAGGGCAACGACCAGGTCGAAAAGATCATTACGGGGACTTCGGTCCACATTTGCAGCGACTGCGTCAAGCTGTGCAACGAAGTGCTGCAGGAGGACGCCAGGCAGAAGCCGGCTTCGCCCAGGCAGAAGCTGCCCAAACCCGCGACCATCAAAACGCGGCTCGACGAATACGTGATCGGGCAGGAGGCGGCCAAGCGCACGCTATCCGTCGCGGTTTACAATCACTACAAGAGGATCCGGTCCCGCGTCACCACGGACGACGTTGAGCTCGAAAAGAGCAACATACTGCTCGTCGGGCCCACGGGAACCGGGAAGACCCTCCTTGCCCAGACGCTCGCGCGCATCCTGGACGTTCCCTTCTCCATCGCGGACGCGACCATTCTCACCGAAGCGGGATACGTGGGCGAAGACGTTGAGAATATCCTGGTCCGCCTGCTGCAGGCGGCCGACTACGACGTGGCCCAGGCGGAAATGGGCATTCTCTACCTGGACGAAGTCGACAAGATTTCGAGAAAGGCGGCCAATCCGTCGATTACCCGCGACGTATCCGGGGAAGGCGTGCAGCAGGCCCTGTTGAAGATCCTCGAGGGCACCGTCGCCAGCATACCGCCGAAGGGAGGACGGAAACATCCCGAGCAGCCCCTGATCCAGGTGAATACACGGAATATTCTGTTCATATGCGGCGGAGCATTCGACGGCCTGGAGGAGATTATCAGCAACCGGATCGGTGAAAAGACCATCGGTTTCGGCGCGAAGGACAGCCCCGGGGAAAAACGGAGCGCGGGCACGTTCTTTGCCGAGGTGGAGCCGGAGGACCTCATCAGGTACGGCCTGATTCCCGAGCTGGTCGGCAGGCTGCCCATAACGTGTTCCCTCAGCGATCTCGATGAGAATGCATTGTACAAGATTCTGACCGAGCCGAAGAATGCGATCACCAAGCAGTATCGGAAACTGTTCGAAATGGATGGCGCGGATCTCGAATTCGAAGACGGCGCCCTGAACGAGGTGGTGCGGCGAACCGTCCAGAAGGGAACGGGCGCCAGGGGGTTGCGATCGGTTCTGGAGGACATCATGATCGATCTGATGTACGACCTCCCTTCCTCCCCGGATCGCAAGCGGGTTTCGGTCACGAAGGAGATGGTGGCCGGCAGGTCCAAACCCCGGCTTCACATTGAAGAGAAAAAGAGCGCGTAGTCGCGGTTTCACCGTTCGTTTACCTTCGGAACCGGGGTCCATTGCCCCGGTTTTCTATGTGTCCGGCAATGAAGCCGTCCCCGGATACCCGTTATGCACATCCGTACCGCCGATTTTGTGACCAGCGTCGCCCATCCGGACCGACTTCCGATGGAGGGACTGCCGGAAATCGCCTTTGCCGGCCGTTCGAACGTGGGGAAATCCTCCCTGCTCAACCGGCTGCTGAACCGCAGACAACTGGCGGGCACCAGCAAGACGCCGGGCAAGACGCGTACCCTGAACTACTACCGTGTCAACGGGGCGCTGCATTTCGTGGATCTGCCCGGTTATGGTTACGCAAAGCGGGGGCTGCAGGAGCGCCGGCAGTGGGCCGGACTGATCAACGGCTATCTGGATACGCGGACCTCATTGCGCGGCATATTGCATCTCATGGATGCCCGGCACGATCCAACGGGCAGCGACGTGGAGCTGGCGGCATGGCTCATGCAATTCGACCGTCCGTTTCTGGTGATTGCCACCAAGGCTGACAAGATTCCGGGAAGCCGGCAGAAATCGCGGCTGGACCGTACGCGGGACCTGCTTTCCGGGGTGGGTGAATTCGACCTCGTACCGTTTTCGGCGGTATCCGGTCTGGGCAGACAGGCTGTCTGGAGGTGGATCCGGAATGTCGTTGAAGAATAGGCCGGCGTTTGTGGAGAACCACGGTTCGCCCGACGGTCTGAGGCGGCAGCGGCTCTTTACACCCGGCCCGACGCCCATTCCTGAAAGAGTTCAGGCCGCGATGGCCGGGACTCCGGTCTATCACCGCGGTCCTGAGTTTCCCGAGTTGCTTCGAAATGCGGTCCTTGGGCTTCAGGAGGTCTTTCCCACGTCCTATGACGTATTCCTGCTGTCCTGCTCGGGTACGGGCGTGATGGAGGCCGCGGTCGCCAATACCCTCTGCGCCGGGGACCGGGCCCTGGTCGTGCAGGCGGGGCAGTTCGGCGCGCGGTGGACGGACCTCTGCCGCGCATACGGGGTCGAGGTCGTCGAACGTGAGTTTCCCTGGGGTGAAGCGGTGGATCCGCAGGTCGTGGCCGAGGCGCTTCGGGACGACCCTGGCTTACGGGTCGTATTCGCCACACACAGCGAGACCTCGACAGGCGTCCTGCACGACGTTGCCGCGATCGGCGAGGTGGTGAGGGAAACGGGAGCGCTGCTTGTCGTGGACGGCGTCTCCAGCGTGGCGGCTCACCCGCTGCCGCCGGAGGCGTGGAACGTGGACCTGGCGGTGACGGCGTCCCAGAAGGGGCTGATGCTGCCTCCCGGTATGGGTATGGCAGCCGTGGGGCCGCGGGTATGGAAGGCGCACGGGCGGTCCCGGCTTCCGAAGTACTATTGGGATCTGGCAGGCTACCGGAGGTCGATGGCGGAGGGCAGGGCGCCGGCCACGTTGCCGGTTACGCTTCTTTCGGGGCTTCAGGTCGCGCTTCAGATGCTCCGCGAGGAGGGTCTCCCGCAGGTCTGGGAGCGGCATGCCCGGCATGCCCGGGCGGTGCGGGCGTCCGCGGCAGCGCTGGGACTGACCTGTTTCGCGCGGCGGCCTTCGAACGCGCTGACCGCGATTTTGCTGCCGGGGAGCGTGGACGGCCTCGAGCTGATGGAAACGATGCGGCGCGAGCGCGGCGTGGTGGTCGGCGGAGGGCTGGGCGATTACCGGGGCCGCATGGTGCGGATCTCCAACCTGGGTCACGTGAACGACGCCGGGACTCTGGAGGCAGTTTCGGCGCTTGAGTTCGGTCTCCGGGAGAGCGGATGGGAATTCGAAGCCGGAGCGGGCGTGAGGGCCGCGCAAGACGCGCTGAGCGCTGACAGCTGACAGCTTTCTTTGATACCTATGAAGCGGGTTTTAATCGCAGATACGTTGTCCCGCGGCTGGCAGAGCGTGTTCGCGGAGGCGCCGGATGTCCGGGTGGACGTCCGGACCGGCCTCTCGCCCGAGGCGCTGACCCGTGAAATCGGCGCCTACGACGGGATGATCATTCGAAGCGAAACGCATGTGACCCGTGAGATACTGGCAGCGGCGCACCGGCTCCGCGTGATCGGACGCGCCGGAGTCGGCGTGGACAATATAGACATTGGCGCCGCCACGGAGCGGGGCGTGGTGGTGGTACATTCGCCCGGCGGGAACACCATTGCCACGGCCGAGCATACCGTTGGGATGCTGCTTGCGCTCAGCCGCAACATTCCGCAGGCAACCGCCTCTCTGAAACGCGGCGCGTGGGAAAGAAAGTCCTATACGGGCGTGGAGTTGAACGGAAAGTCGCTGGGTATTGTCGGCGTGGGACGGGTGGGACAGCACGTCGCCCGCCTGGCGCGGGCTCTGGGGATGACGGTACTGGGTCACGATCCGTTCCTTTCCGAAGAGATGGCCGCCAGATACCAGGTGAAGCTGACGTCCCTGGAAGAAATCTACGCGACGTCGGATTATATCACGCTTCATACGCCGCTGATGGAGGCCACGCGCCACCTGATTTCAGCGGCGTCCCTGGAGGAATGCAAATCCGGCGTGCGTATTCTCAACTGTGCGCGGGGCGGGCTGGTCGACGAGACGGCGCTTCTGCACGCAATCGAGGAAGGGAGGGTGGCCGGCGCCGCGCTCGACGTGTACGAGGAGGAACCCCCGTCGAAGGATCACCCGCTTCTCCGGCGCCGCGAGGTGATCTGCACGCCGCATCTGGCCGCTTCAACCACGGAGGCGCAGGACCGCGTGGCGCGCCAGATCGCACAGGACGTCTGGGAGGTCCTGAAGGACAGGCCGGCCCACCGGGCGGTCAATATGCCTTCGGTGGATCCGTCGCTCTACGAGGACGTCCGGCCGTACCTTCTGCTGGCCGAGAAGGTGGGTGCGTTGCAGGCCCGGTTGAGCCGGGGCAGCCTGCGGCGAATCGCCATCGAGTACCACGGAGACATCCTGAAATTCGCAACCTCGCCGATGACGGCGGCGGTCTTGAAAGGGGCCATTACAAATCTGACGGATGAACTCGTGACGTACGTGAACGCCCCGCTTTTCGCACAGAAACGAGGGGTCAAGATCGACGAAACGCGGAGCAGCGCCCACAAGGACTATTCGAATCTGATGACGGTGGATTACGAAACGACGGTGGGAAGGACTTCGATATCCGCCACGGTTTTCGGCAGCAGCGACGCGCGTGTCGTGCGTATCGACCGGTTCGAAGTGAAGGCCAGACTGGAAGGCGACGTGCTGATCTGCTGCAACCGCGACGTTCCGGGCGTGGTCGGCTGGATCGGGACGCTCCTGGCCGAAGAGGAACTCAATATCGCCGATATGGCGCTGGGGCGGGACAGCCGGGGCGGGCAGGCCATCATGATGATCAGCCTGGATTCGCCCGCGCCGGACGACGTGTTGCAGCGCATCGCCGAAGCGCCGGAATTCCTGTGGGTCAGACAGGCGAAATTTTAGAATCGGGTAGACGGTAGAGGCGTAATAATCGGGTAGACGCAAGACGGAAGACGATAGATGAAATCCTTGCCAGACGAGATGTTCCTCCTTGCCTTTGGCACGAAAAGAATCGTCACAAGGCAGGTAATCTCTCCCGTTTCCCGGCTCCCCTCTACCAGGTGGTGGGGCGGGGTGTAGTTCTCTCCCCTCTCCCGTCTAACGTCTCTCCGAATTTTTGGGAGATAAACGTATGTCCGTGCGCATTGTGCTCGGGGCCCAGTGGGGAGATGAAGGCAAGGCCAAGGTGGTGGACTATATGACGGCGGACTCGGACGTCGTGGTGCGTTTCCAGGGTGGCGCCAACGCCGGGCACACCATCAAGGCGGGCGATCTGGAGTTCGTATTTCATCTCATTCCCGCGGGGATCGTGCATCCCGACAAAACCTGCGTGATCGGCAACGGTGTGGTGATGGATCCGGAGGCGCTGTTCCTCGAGGTGGAGGAACTGGAGTCGAAGGGCATTTCCATTGAGAACCGGTTGTTTGTCAGTCCGAATACCCATCTGGTCATGCCGTATCACAAACGCGTTGAACAGGCCAGCGAGGAAAGGGACGGGGCGGACGCGATCGGGACCACGCTCCGGGGCATCGGACCGTGCTACCAGGACAAGGTCAACCGCTCTTCCGGCATTCGCGTGGGAGACCTGTACGACGTGGACGCGCTGCCTGCCAGGGTGCGGGAGAACGTGCGTCAGAAAAACGAGATCCTCGAAAACGTGTACGGCCGGGAAGGGCTGGATGCCACGCCGATCATCGAGGCCTATATGGCGTTCAGCGAACGGCTGGCGCCGTACGTCACCGATACCTCCGTGTACCTGAACGAGATGATCGACGCGGGCAAGGACGTCCTGTTCGAGGGCTCCCAGGGCACATTGCTGGATATCGATCACGGGACCTATCCGTTTGTGACGTCTTCGAATACGACGGCAGGCGGCGCTTGTACCGGCGCGGGAATCGGACCCACCCGGGTTTCCGAGGTCGTCGGCGTGGTCAAAGCGTATACCACACGCGTGGGCAACGGACCGTTTCCCACCGAACTGACAGGGGCCATCGGAGACCGGATCCGGGAAATCGGACACGAGTACGGGGCGACCACGGGCCGGCCGCGGCGATGCGGCTGGCTGGACGCCGTGATCCTCAGGTTCGCCGCCCGGGTGAACGGCCTGTCCGGAATCGCCGTGACCCGTCTGGACATACTCGATCCCCTGGACGAGATCCGGATCTGCACGCACTATACCTGCCGCGGGAAGCGGCTGGAGCACTTCCCGAGCGACGTGAAGGTGCTGGCCGATTGCGAACCCGTGTACGAAACGGTGCCGGGTTGGCAATCGCCCACGAGCCACGTCAGGCAGTGGGAGGATCTGCCGGAAAACGCCAGGCGGTACCTGGACAGAATCCAGGAGTTGAGCCGCACGCCGATTGCCATGGTGTCCGTGGGACCGGACCGCAAGGAAACGATTGTGGTGGATTGACCGGGAATCGATGGCGCGGGTCTTGTACTCGGGGGATACAGGTTGACCGCCATGGCAAGTTTGTTATATTTCCACCAAATGAAGCCGATTTCGAAAAGGGATACCGGATGAGTGCCGCGTTCGTCGATAAGGAAGCGCTGATCGCCAGGGCGAAAACGTCCGGCAATCTGGCCGGAGAGGATCTCACGGGGATTGACTTCGAAGGAGAAGACCTTTCCGGCGTGGATTTCTCAGGCGCGCGGCTGGACAACGCAACGTTCAGCAACGCAACCCTTGTGGAAACCAGGTTTCACAACGCGAGCATGAAGGGCGCCGACCTCGGAGACGCGAAGATGAACCGGGTATATCTGGTCGCGGCGGACCTGCTGGGCGCAAACCTTTCGGGCGCGGTGATGGACGATGCGTTTCTGTCGGGCGCGGTACTGGGCGGTGCGAACTTCACGGGCGCCAGTCTGAAACGCGCGAGCCTGGGCGTGGTACAGGCATCGTTTCCGAATCCTTCGGGGCTGCCGACGAGTTTCAGGAACGCCAACCTCGAAGCGGCGGTTGTGGGCGCGACGGACTTCAGGGGAACGGATCTGCGCGGCGCCAACCTGAACGGCGCATTCCTGTACGAGGCGCAACTGCGAGGGGCGATTGTCGATAAGAAACAGTTCGAAACGGCGGTTACACGAGTGGAATCGTACTGAGTAGTTGAATTAACTTCAATTCCGCAAAAGCCGCAACGCGGCACCGCGACGAAACCTTTCGAAACGGGCCGAAATGGTCGTCATGAAGGACATTTTTTCCGTTCACGTACAGTGTCCTGGTGTATCCTGGTAATCAGCAGTTTAATCGCCTTTTTAACTGACACATATTCGAATTAACGTCCTCGAAAAATGAGGAATCAAGGTTAAACGCGAAAATGAGGAAGTGGCTGTTCCCATGGTGGACGCGGCGACAGACAGATTCGGCAGACCGCTCAGGGATCTTCGGATTTCAGTTACGGACCGATGCAATTTCCGGTGTCCGTACTGTATGCCGGCCGAAGTCTTCGGGGAGAACTATTCGTTCCTGCCCAGGGCCGAAATATTGACGTTCGAGGAAATCCAACGGCTCACGCGTCTTTTCGTGGGTCTGGGCGTGCGCAAAGTCCGGATCACCGGCGGTGAGCCCCTGCTGAGGCGGGAACTGCCGGCGCTGGTCAGGCGCCTGACGGCGATCGACGGCGTGGAAGACCTCACGCTTACCACCAACGGGTATCTGCTTCCGCGGATGGCCGGGAAACTCAAGGGCGCCGGGCTGCACAGGATAACCGTCAGTCTGGATTCCCTGGACGAGGACGTATTCGAACGGTTGAACGGACGAGGGTACCCGGTCTCTCAGGTGCTGGAGGGGATCCGTTCGGCGGAAGCGGCGGGATTTGCTCCACTGAAGATCAACGCTGTGGTTCAGCGCGGGGTGAACGACCATACCGTCGTGGATCTTGCCAGGCATTTTCACGGAACGGGGCATATCGTTCGCTTTATCGAGTATATGGACGTGGGCAACCGCAACGGCTGGCGCCTGGATCAGGTGGTCCCCGCCGCCGAGATTGTGAAACGAATCCATGAGGAAATGCCGGTGACCGCAGTGGCCCCGAACTATCCGGGCGAGGTCGCGCGGCGGTATCGATATCTCGACGGGAGCGGGGAGATTGGCGTCATCGCCTCCGTTACCCAACCGTTCTGCGGCGACTGCACGCGGGCGAGGCTTTCCACGGACGGCAAGGTGTTTACCTGCCTGTTTGCAGGTACCGGCGTGGATCTCAGGGGTCCCCTCCGCGACGGGGCCACGGATGAAGATCTTCTGGCGACGATCTCGGAAATCTGGGAGGGCCGGGAGGATCGTTATTCCGAATTGAGGACGGCCGAGACCGCGGAAATGCCGTCCTTTTCCAAGGTGGAAATGTACCAGATCGGGGGTTGAACATCGTTTGAAAGCACGATTCACGCGCCGCGTCTGCAAACTGCAACCGGGAGTGCGGTGATTCATTCGGCAGGGAGACACGATAGTCTCTCTTTTTTGTTGACACAGGCACCTGGCATCCTATCTTTAACGCATCATATTTATGAGTATCTTGATCATAATACTCAACAATTGTATTCACGTCACAGAACCGGTCCGGACGGATACCTTTGGGAGATCGCATACAACCCTTTCATGGATCTGACCTGAACCGAAGCCTGATTGCGAAAATCCGGTTTTCTCGAAAGGTGGCGTGTTTTTTTTACATATTTGCAGATTGTACCGGGTTTCATCCGGGGGAACGCGTGTACCCTGACGTTCGGAACCCGGAGAAACCTGTTTCCGGATAAATTCGTTGACTTCACCGGATGAGTTCAATAGATTACCGGCCTGATCGACGCCGTCGCGTTTGGAAATGGGAACCGGGAGACGCTGCCATGTCTGAATCAACAACCTGGAAAGAAGCTCTTGCGGATCAGATCCCCGATGAACTGGGCCGGGAAGTCGATATATTCTCCACCCAGATCGAGCTGCGGAAACAGGGAAAAATCGAAGATACCGTTTTCGCCGAAACCCGCCTGCGCCGGGGGGTATACGGGCAGCGTTACGACAACGGCAAACGGTTCGACGGCAGCAATACGCAGCATCTGGATTTCCCGAGCGGAGACCTGGTGAAGGGGCCCGACACGGTGTGGGACGCGCCGGGGATGCAGCGTATCAAGATTCCGTTCGGGGGCCTGACCGCGGACCAGCTGGATACGCTGGCTGACGTTGCGGAGGAGTATTCCGATGCGATCCTGCACATTACGACGCGCCAGGACGTTCAGTTGCATTACGTGCATATCGACGATACGCCGGACATGATGTACCGCCTGGCGTCGGTGGGCATCACAACCCGCGAAGCCTGCGGCAATACGGTGCGAAACGTGACGGCATGTCCTCTCTCGGGGGTGTGCAGGTCGGAGACGTTCGACGTAACGCCCTATGCCCGGGCATGCTCAAGATTCCTGCTGGGTCACCAGGACGCGCAGGACTTCGGCCGGAAGTTCAAGATCGCCTTCTCCGGATGCGAACACGAGGCCTGCGGGCTTGTCAATATGCACGACATCGGCGCAATCGCGGTTACGAGGACCGTGGACGGCAGGGAGAAACGCGGGTTCATGTTCTACGTTGGCGGCGGGTTGGGCGCCGTGCCGCACCAGGCAAAGTTGTTCGAGGAATTCCTGCCGGAAGAGGAGCTCCTGCCGGTGTCCCAGGCGATCTCCCGCGTATTCGCCCGCCTCGGCGAGAAGCGGAACCGGGCGCGCGCGCGGCTGAAGTTCCTGATCGCCAGATTGGGCCTCGAGGAGTTCAAGCGCCTGGTGGACGAGGAACGGAAGGTGATGCCCGACGACCCCGAGTGGACGGCGTTCCTTTCGGACCTCCATGCCTATGATGAAAAACCGCTGAAGATCGCACAACCGCTGAACGGCGCCGCGGCCGCGGACGGCTTCGAGGAGTGGGCGCGTACCAACGTATACCGCCAGCGCCAGGACGGCTACGCGGTGGTTACGGTGACGCTGCCGCTCGGCGACCTCACGTCCAATCAGACCCGGTCCCTCGCGGATATTTCAAGACGCTTCGTGAACGATACGATCCGTGCCACGGTGGAACAGAACATCGTGCTGCGCTGGGTGAGCGAGGCGGACCTCCCCGAACTCTACAACGCGCTGGCTCAGATCGGATTGAATGAACCCGGCGCGGGGACGATCGTGGACGTGACGGCATGCCCCGGAACGGATACCTGCAAGCTGGGCATTGCGTCGTCCCGCGGGCTGGCCGCCGAAATGCGCGCGCGCCTGTCCGAAAAGGGCCTGGAAATGGACGCCTCCGTGGAAGGCCTCCGTATCAAGATCAGCGGCTGCTTCAACTCCTGCGGGCAGCACCACGTCGCGGACCTGGGATTCTATGGAATCAGCCGCAAGGTGGGCGGTTACACGGTGCCGCATTTTCAGGTGGTACTCGGCGGCCAGTGGACCGGCAACGCCGCGTCCTTCGGACTGGCGATGGGAGCAGTCCCGTCCAGGCGGATCCCCGACGTCGTCGTGCGAATCAGCGAAAGCTACATTCAGGGTCGATCCGGGGACGAGAGCTTTCAGGAGTATATCCGGCGTATCGGAAAGGTGCAGGTGAAACGGATGCTGGACGACCTGACCGAGGTGCCGCCCTATGAGATCGACTCCTCCTATTATATGGATTGGGGAGACAGCCGGGTATTCACCACCGGAGACATGGGGAAGGGCGAGTGCGCGGGCGAGGTGGTGCCGCTGGTTCAGTTCGAACTGTCCGGTTGCGAGCGGGAGGCCTTCGAGGCCCAGGTGCTTCTGGAAAGCGGCCAGTACGAAACGGCCTACAAACAGGCGTACAGCGCGATGGTACACGCCGCCAAGGCCCTGGTAAAGACACAGTTCCTGGACGTTCCGGAAGATCCGGATACGATCGTGTCGGAATTCCGCACCCGAATCGTCGACTCGGGCCTGTTGCACGACAATCCGGTAACCCGCGGCAAGTTCGCCAATTATCTCTTCCACGCCCAGAGGCGAAACGTCGAGTCCTACAACGAAGACCTGGCGCACCGGTTCATCGAGGAGACACAGCTCTTCATCGAAGCCGCGTACGCCTGCTACGGCCGGATGAACGTCGTAAGCTCCTGAACTATGAACGCGTATCGAATTCAGATCAAATTCTACCTCGAGCGCGGGGAGGACGTGGCGCCGGAAACCTGGTTCCGCGTCTTCAACACCTGGATTCCCGAGACCACGGACGAGGTGCTCGTCGACGTGGCGGACTACAGCCACGTGCACCGCGGGCCGGTGACCCTGCTGGTCGGACACGAGGCGAACTACAGTATCGACCGGACGGACGGGAAGGCCGGTCTCCTGTACGACCGCAAACAGCCGTCTGAGGGCAGCTTCGCCCACCGGTTGGAGTCCGCATTCGTTTCCGCGCTGAAGGCCTGCGGCAAGCTGGAACGGGATTCCCTGTTGGCCGGCGCCGCCAGATTCAGGACGAATGAGGTTCTCATTGCCTTGAACGACAGGTTGCTCGCCCCGAATTCAGAAGAAACCCATACCGCGCTCCGGGCCGCGCTGGACCGGATACTCGACAGGCTGTTTCATGGCGCCGATATGAACATCGAGCGCGATCCGGACCCCAGACATCGCTTCACCCTGAAAGTCGATTCAGGCAGCGAGGAAAGCGTCGCTGATTTATTGCGGCGTCTCAATGGGAATTGTTAGAAGCCGCTTTAAAATTACCGGTGAGTTCCCGAGCGCGAGCGAAAAAGCGGCGGTCAAGACGGAAAAATCCGCCCACATTTGTCTATACGGGTGGATTTGACCAACCCCGACCGGTGCTTTTGCAGCCGCGCGAAGACCGCTGGGTATTGTAAGACGGCTTCCTGGCTTTTTGACGCTTGACAAACCGAAAGAAAGTTCTATATTTCGAGTGAGATGTACGGGGACGTCGGGGTAGCGATGCGGACTTCGTGAGCGGTACCAATATCCGTCTTTGTTCACCGGATTCGGTCTCACGAACCTGCATTCCATGGTACAAGATCGACCTGTAGGCCGACTCAAGGAAAGGGGTGAAGAGAATGACGTACATTATCGCCGAGCCATGCATCGACGTCATGGACAGGGCATGTGTGGAGGTCTGCCCGGTCGACTGCATCTACGAGCCCGATGCAACCAATCTGCCCGAGGACGAGCAACGCCAGATGCTCTACATCCACCCGGATGAGTGCATCGATTGCGGCGCCTGCGAGCCCGAGTGCCCGGTTGAGGCGATTTTTGAGGAAGACGATACACCTGACGAATGGAAGGAATATATCGAAATTAACGCGAAGGCTTTCGAATAGGGCGTATCAACCTCTTCGCTCGTGCATAACGACTTGGAGAAAATGCCAGGATCGGCCGATCCTGGCATTTTGAATTTGGAAAACTCCAAAGGCGGGGAGACGGAAGACGGGAGAGGGTAGTGGAACACGACCCGCCCCACCACCTGGTGAGAAGGAAGACGGGAGAGGGGAGAGATCGGATGTCGAAACGGGATTCTTCTTATGCCGCAGGCAAGTCGGAAGAATAGACCGGCAAGGGCTTCTTCTCCCGTCTCACCTCTACCGTCTACCCGCATTTCTTCTACCGTCTTCCCTCTACCGTCTACCGGCCTTCAGGAGACTTTTCCCCCAGGGTTTGACCTAAAATGACATTTCACACGGAAGGATGAAAGCAGTAATGCAGGCAACTACCAAAACCGGGCTGTACCGGCCCGAATTCGAGCACGATGCATGCGGTGTGGGTTTTGTTGCGGATATCGGAGGCAACCGGAACAGTGAAATCATGCGCCAGGCGGTGCTGGGGCTGGCGAATCTGACCCATCGGGGCGCGATGGACGCGGATGCCAAGACCGGCGACGGCGCCGGTGTGCTTACCCAGATTCCCGGACGGTTGATCGTGAGGGAGGCTGAACGGTTGGGTTATCGCGCGCCCCGCGCCGAAGATCTGGCCATCGGCATGCTGTTTGTGTCTCAGGACACGGTAACAAACGACAGGTACAGGATCATCGTCGACGAAGCGACCGATCACTACGGGCTGACACTGATTGGCTGGCGTCCGGTGCCGGTTGACCGGACGGTCCTCGGCGACCGGGCCGCGGAGTTGATGCCCGATATTCAGCAGGTGCTTCTCGCCAGGGGACAGCGGATGTCCGATGCGGAGTTCGAACGGGCGCTGTACCTGGTTCGACGGCAGGTGGAAAGATCCGTGCGTCGGCACGGGATAGAGGGCTGCTACATCTGCTCGCTGTCCAACCGAACCATCGTCTACAAGGGGATGATGGTGGCGCCGCAGCTCGCGAGGTTTTACCGGGACCTGCAGAATCCGGATTTCGAAACCGCGCTGGCGGTCTTTCACCAGCGCTACAGCACCAACACGTTGCCCGACTGGTTTCTGGCGCAGCCGCTTCGGTATCTCGCGCACAACGGCGAAATCAACACCCTGCGGGGCAACGTGAACTGGATGCATGCGCGCGAGGCGGAACTCAGGTCCAGGGGCTGGGGGCGGTATCTGGATCGGATCAAACCCATTGTCGACGGGACCCGGAGCGATTCGGCGATGCTCGACAACGTATTTGAGGCGCTGGTGGTGGCAGGGCGGAATCCGATGCACGCAATGATGATGCTGATCCCCGAGGCGTATCGGGAGATACCCGACATGCCGGAGGACCTGCGCGGCTTTTATGAATACAACAATTGCCTGATGGAGCCCTGGGACGGGCCCGCCTCGGTCGCGTTCAGTGACGGCACGGTCGTGGGCGCCACGTTGGACCGGAACGGGTTGCGGCCGGCACGCTACAAGATTACGGACAACGGCCTGATCGTCATGGGTTCCGAAGTCGGTATGCTTGAGATTGACGACCGCCACGTCGTGGAGAAGGGACGCCTGGGGCCGGGGCAGATGATCGCGGTGGACACGCGCAGGGGCGTATTGCTGAAAAATGACGAGATCAAGTCCCATTTTGCTGCCCGCCGACCCTACCGGCGATGGGTGAGTGACAATCTGGTCTGCTTCGAACAATCGGAAACCCGCAATGAACCCACGCCTGCTGGAGAACGGACGGACCTGGCGCGGAGGCGGCTGGCATTCGGATACACCGCCGATGAAATCGAGTACGTGCTGGTGCCCATGGCCAACGACGGCAAAGAACCGGTAGGATCCATGGGAGACGATACGCCTCTCGCTATGTTGTCCGATCGGCCCCAGATTCTATACAATTTCTTTACGCAGCGCTTCGCGCAGGTCACGAATCCGCCAATCGACCCGTTGCGGGAAGAACTGGTGATGTCGCTGGACGTCCTGTTGGGGCGTCGAAGGAATATCTTCAGAGAAAAGGCGGGGAACGCGCGGCTGATCCGCATCCCTTCCCCTGTCTTGCTGGATTCAGAATTCCGCCGGCTTTCCAGTTCCGGGTTGCCGGGGTTCGAAGCCGAAAAACTGTCCGCGCTGTTCGTTGCTTCCGAAGGCATCGACGGCCTCCAAGGTGCGTTGGACAGATTGTGCGACCACGCGTTACGCGCGGTCGAGTCCGGCAAAACCCTGTTGATACTGAGCGATCGCGGGGTGGATTCGAACCACGCGCCCATCCCCATGCTGCTGGCCGTGGGCGCCGTTCATCATCATCTCATCCGGAACGGAAAGCGGATGCAGGCGAGCCTGATCGTGGAGTCGGGAGAGCCCAGGGAAGTGCACCACATCGCCTCGCTGATCGGATACGGCGCCAGCGCGGTGAATCCCTATCTGATTTACGAAAACCTTTACGAGCTTGTCCTGAGCGGCGCGCTGGAAGGGGAAATCACCTACGCGAAAGCGCTGGACAACTACAGGAGCGCGTTGGAGGCGGGTATCCTGAAGGTGATCTGCAAAATGGGGATATCCACACTCAGCAGCTATTGCGGGGCGCAGATTTTCGACGCCGTCGGCCTGCATCCGGACGTGGTAGACCGGTATTTCCCGGGTACCGTATCTCAGGTTGGCGGAATCGGACTCGCGGAAATTGCCAACGACGCGGCTGAAAGGCATCAGCTGGCGTTCCAGCCAGAGGCGTCACCCGCAATGAAAGACGCGGGCATCTATCGGTTCCGGAGGGACGGCGAGTATCATGCATTCAATCCTCCCGTCTTCAAGGCGATCCACAGCGTGGCGAAGACCGGAGATTTTCAGGACTTTGAGGCGTACTCCAGGCTGGTGGAGCGGCGGCCGGCCGCGACACTCCGGGATCTGATGACCTTTCGTGAAGCACGCTCCGTCCCCATTGAGGACGTGGAACCGGCGGAGGCCATCTGCCGGCGCTTCGTGTCCTCGGCAATGTCGCACGGGGCGTTGTCACGCGAAGCGCACGAAACGCTGGCCATCGCGTTGAACCGGATCGGCGCGAAGAGTAACAGCGGAGAGGGCGGCGAAGATCCGGCCCGGTATCGACGGATGCCCAACGGCGACTGGCCCAACAGCGCCATCAAGCAGGTGGCCTCCGGCAGATTCGGCGTCACACCCGAGTACCTGGCGTCGGCAAAGGAACTGGAAATCAAGATGGCGCAGGGATCCAAACCGGGCGAAGGGGGGCAGCTTCCAGGTCACAAGGTCTCAGCTGAAATCGCGATGATCCGCCACTCCGTTCCCGGGGTTACGCTGATTTCGCCGCCGCCTCATCACGACATCTACAGTATCGAAGACATCGCACAGCTGATCTACGACCTGAAACGGGTGAATCCCCGGGCAAAAGTGTGTGTCAAGCTGGTGTCGGTCGCGGGCATCGGCACAATCGCGGCAGGCGTGGTCAAAGGGTTTGCGGACGTGGTCCATATCAGCGGGCACGACGGCGGCACCGGCGCTTCCCCCCTCGGCGCCATCAAACATTCGGGGGGGCCCTGGGAACTGGGCCTGGCGGAGGTGCAGCAGACGCTGGTGATGAACGATCTGCGCGGGCGGGTTGTGCTTCGCGTGGACGGGGGTCTGAAGACGGCCAGAGACGTGGTGGTCGCGGCTGCTCTGGGCGCCGAAGAGTACGGATTCGGCACGGCGGCGCTTGTCGCCATGGGATGCGTGATGGCCCGGCAGTGCCACCTGAATACCTGTCCGGTTGGCGTGGCCACGCAGAAGCCCGAATTGCGGGGGAAATTCAATGGCACCCCCGAGAATGTCATTCGATATTTTACCAATCTCGCCGGGGAGGTCCGCGAGGTCATCGCGGGTCTGGGATACACGTCGCTGAATAGCCTGATCGGCCGCCCGGAGATTCTGGAAGCCAGGGTCGACCCGAAGAGAAACCGGTGGCGGGGGATCGACCTGAGCGATCTGTTGTCCGACCCGGATTCGGCCGGCACCCGTCCGCGGCTGCATACCCGCGATCGAAACGACCGGCCCGATGCATCGATTGACGACCTGCTGCTTCAGGACGCCATGGATTCCATCAAGGAAGACAGCTCGATTACGCTCAGTTACGATATTCAGAATACGCGGCGTGCGGTCGGCGCCAAGCTTGCCGGAGAGATCGCGTTTCACTACGGAGACCGCGGGCTCGACAGCACGATCGAGTGCCGGTTTCGCGGCAGCGCGGGACAGAGCTTCGGGGCATTCTGCATACGCGGGTTACGGCTGGTCCTCACGGGCGAGGCCAATGATTACGTGGGCAAAGGCATGCACGGCGGAGAACTCATCGTGCGGCCGCCGGGCAACGCCGGGTTTGCCAGCCACCGAAATGCCATCGTCGGGAACACCGTCATGTACGGCGCCACCGGAGGCGTACTCTACGCGGCGGGCGTGGCGGGGGAGAGATTCTGTGTACGGAACAGCGGCGGTCGCACGGTCGTGGAGGGCGTGGGAGACCACGGGTGCGAATACATGACCGCCGGGTTGGTGATTATTCTGGGGAGTGCCGGGCGGAATTTCGGCGCCGGAATGACCGGTGGAACCGCATACGTGCTGGACGAAGAGGGATCGTTTGAGAGCCGATACAACCCCCAACTCGTCGGCATCGAACGTGTCCGGGAGCCGGACGACGTCGAGCAACTCAAAAGGATGATCGGAAGACACCTCGAAAAGACCAACAGCCGCCGGGCGAGCGACATTGTCGCCCGATGGGAAGAATTCCTCCCCAGTTTCTGGAAGGTGACCCCTCATGCGCCCGATCTCGGCGACGAACTGGTCATTCCGGATCGATACAGCGAAACCCATCGGGAATCCCGCCGGCAGAAGGCGCAGGAACAGCGGACAGCAGGGGATGCCGGCAGCGGGCCCGTCCACACACCCATGCATGCATCAGACGGTTCGAGTGGGGGATAGTGTACTGTCCCGGGTATCCACCGGATCTTTCGTGTCCCGGCCCCGAAATACCTCACCATTCGGCAATCTGTCTCCGGGACGGAACACCAGACGCCGGCGATATTGAAGGGGAAGAGGTCTTATGGTTGATATGACAGGCAAGGTGGCGTTGATAACCGGTTCTTCCCGGGGCATCGGACGCGGCTGCGCCGTAGAGATGGCCCGCGCGGGCGCCAATATCGCGGTGAATTACCATTCGCATCCCGAAGACGCGGAGAACGTCGCGAACGAGGTCCGCGCAGAGGGTCGTGAGGCGCTGGTCTTGCAGGCCGATGTGTCGGACCGGGGGGCCGTGGACCGGATGGTCGAAGCAACCGCGGACCGGTTCGGTAGACTCGACGTTGTCGTGGCCAATGCCTATTACAGCAAGCGTGAGCCTTTCCTTGAACTCTCGATACAGGCTGTGCGGCGGACGTGGGAGGTCTGCATGTGGGGCAGCTTCCACACGGCGCAGGCCGGCGCCCGGCAGATGGTGGACCGGGGAGACGGCGGAAGCATCCTGTTCATCAGTTCCGTGCTGGCGCACGTACCGATGCCAACGTCCATGCCGTACAATTCGGCCAAGGCGGGCATCAACCAGATGTGCCGCACGATCGCGGCCGAGCTTGCGCCGCATCGAATCCGTGCCAACGTGATCGAACCCGGATATACGGACACGCCGGGCGAACGGCAATTCGCCACGGACGAGCAGATCAGGGAGGCCGCCAGGGGCATGCCATGGGGCAGGCTGGCCACGATCGAGGACCTGGGAAAAGCGGCCGCGTTTCTGTGTTCCGACGCGGCGGATTATATTACGGGGACGATTCTGAAAGTGGACGGCGGACTATGCCTTAAATAGCAGCCCGTTGAAAAAGCCCATCCGGGCTCCATATTTCGCGAATTGAGACACGATGCGAGTCTTTCGATTCACCATCTTTCTGTGCGCGTGCCTCTGGGGCATTTCAATTCCGGCGGCCGACGTGGTCGTGGAGATGCACCAGGAGGAAGAGGTGTCGGAGTTGAGGTACCGGGTCGGCGTGATCGACGCGGATACGCGTACGGTCGACTGGGGGGAGGTGGGGGCGCACGACGACGGCCAGGCCCCCTCCGTGGCCGTGGATGGAACCCTTGTCGTCGAGGTGCACCAGTCCCACCTCGGCACGAATCTCTGGTACAAAGTCGGCGAGGTTGACGCGGGAAAAAAGGCCATCCTCTGGGGCGAGGGTACGAGGTACGACGCGGGCCAGTTTCCCATGGTCGCGTTGGAAGGCCGCGTCGTCGTGGAAGTGCATCAGTCCCATTTCGGTACGAATCTGTGGTACCACGTGGGCCTCGTGGATACACAGGCCAAATCGATTGACTGGGGTGAGGCGCAGAAGTACGACGGGGGACAGTACCCGTCAGTTGCCCTTTGGGACGGAATTGTGGTGGAAACCCATCAATCCGAAGAGGGTGAACGTCTCTGGTACACCGTGGGTATGGTGGATACAACGTCGAAGTCCATTGCGTGGGGTGACGCGCAGGAATACGACGGCGGCCAGACGCCCTCCGTGGATATGGACAACGGCGTGGTCATGGAGATGCATGAGTCGATCAGCGGACTGCGTCTATGGTACCACGTGGGCATACTGGACGCGAAGCGCAAGACCGTCGAGTGGGGAGAAGCAATGGAGTTCGACCGGGGCCTCGCTCCCAACGTCGCACTGGACAGTGGAATCACCACGGAGGTGCATGAATCTCATAACAGTTCGGATCTCTGGTATCACGTCGGTGCTGTCGATGCGGAAACGAAGAAGGTGGACTGGGGGACGGGCTGGAATTACGGCGAAGGAATCCTGCCGGTGGCAAGCGTCAGCGTCCAGCGGAGATCAGCGGATTTCGACGGCAGCGGCCAGGTGGATTTTGCCGACTTTTTGTTGTTTGCGAGGGCTTTCGGTTCCGAAGCGGGTGACGCGGACTACGAAACCGGATTTGACCTGGACGGAGACGGTCGCGTCGGGTTTGGAGATTTCGTTCGATTCGCCCGGGAATTCGGCGCATAGCGAAGGCGTGAACGCTCAAGGCGTCGTCACCGCCGCGGGAACGGGTTCCGTGGCGGTATCTTTATGCCTGTTCCGCGGGCCCGGCCGAAGGTCTGTTCACGGGCTTTTTTGTACACCTTGAAGAGTCTATTTCCTATATTTTCTGAGGTGCCGGCAGGGCGGTACGGATTGACGTAGAATCCCTGCGGAATTCCCGGTTCCACGGCGTTCCGTGAAGCGGCATCGACCCGACTTCCTATGAGACGACTTCAGAAAACAATCATCGGGGTCCTGATCGGATCCACGGCGTACGCGGCCGATCCACCGGCTCACTTCTATACGCCTTCCCGGGATTCCGTCCTCATTCTGGAACGATTCGAGTACCCCGGGCAGCTCGGACGGTTTCCCGGGAACTGGGAAGCGCGGGTGGGCTGGCGCCAGAAGAAGGCAAAGAAGAGGGAGGACCTGTATTACACGATACAGAAGGAGAACGGCGACCATTTTCTGAGCGCCGAAACCGTGGGCAGGGCGACAAATGCGGGCCGGCCGGTAAAAGTCAACCTTCGTATCTGGAAAAAGCTCAGATGGCGGTGGCGGGTGCACAAGCTCCCGGAAGACGGCAATGAAAACGACAAGGAAACCAACGACAGCGCCGCGGCGGTGCGCCTGGTGTTCGGTGGCAGAATCCGGCCCAAAACGCTCAAGTACGTGTGGAGTGCGACACTGCCGGCGGGCACGCACACGGAAAGCCCGCACCACGAAAGCACAAAAGTAATCGTACTGCAATCCGGACGCAGGAATACCGGCAAATGGATGTGGGAAGAGGTCAATGCCTATGAAGACTACAAACGTGTTTTCGGTAGCGACCCGCGGCTGGTGAAGGCCGTTGCCGTGCTGACGGATTCGGACAACACAAAGTCGTTCGTAAAAGCGGACTACGACGACATTACATTCCTGATGGAGCCACCCGATTCATCGAAGGCCGATCCCTTACACGAAGACAGGGGAGAAGAGAAATGACAGGAAAAACGGGAACGAGGCGAGAGCAGCTGCGAATGGCGACAGTGGGCCGGCCGGCGGGTCCCGGTTGCGGTCCGGCACGAAGTTGCACCGAGAGAGGGCCGTATCTGCATCAACGGGCGCTGGCGGACCTTCCGCGCGAACTGGCGGGATGCGTACATTTCCTTCTCCGGGTGGCGCTTGTACGGCCGGCGATGTTCTGCCTGCTGACGGCTTCCGCGGCGACGGCGCAAAACGTGTCGATTACGGACTACGTGGTCCCCGTCAGCAGGGCGCACAACCTGCGCGTCGACGCGCTCAGCTTCAACTACGCAACGGAGGGCGACGAGACTGTCGTACAGAATGGAAACGTGTCCGTCGTCTACAAGAAGTTCTACGAGTCGCTGCCGTATGCCTATTCCGTGGACGCAACCGGTCACGGTTCGATCCGGAAGAATATCATCACCAAGGAAAACGAGCGGGACGCCCTGACCCACCTGAAGACGAACCTGAAGAAATATCACCGGAACGAAGGCAGCCTCTTCTATTCGTGGGGCACGGACTCGGACCTGGATTCCGGATACGATCGACCCAACATCGAGATGACGCTGGGCATCGGACACGGACGGTTCATCGACGCCACCGCCCTTCGGAAAGCGGGAAGAATCGAGGAATTCTTCCTGGAGGAGGGGATCATCGGCGAACACTTCTCCAAGGAGACGATGATCGAACTGGCGCATATTATAGACAGGGAAAGGGAATACAAGGAACAGCACGGAGACCGTTACGAGAACTACTGGTTCGAGGACATGCTTGCCGAGATCAGGAGGTCCCGCCGGGTGCTGGGCGATGAGATCGGATTCGGACTCGTGCGGATTCAGGAAGTGTTGACACAGGAGCAGATCAGCAAGAGATTCTATGGATGGGACATCACGACCGGCGTACAGTTTCAGGTGCTGAATCCCTATGAAGACACCGACCGGCCGCCGCCCGGTTTCCTCATCAATTTTCGATATTCCCACCCGATCAGCTGGAGCACGCAGATCAATACCGACTTCCACTACGATACGCCATTTTCGAATGCCTTCGGGAGCGACTACAACCTGCGCCTGAAAACGGACTTCATCTACGAGGTGACGAACAGGGTCCGGTTCACGACACTGAAGACCATTCGCGCACAGAAGCGCAACGATAGGGAAGCCGAGATCATCTCACATATCGCGTTTGCGCTCAGCTTCTATATCGAAAACAAATTCAACATGACGCTTTCCGAGTCCTTTCGCGTCGCCAGAGGCGAAAAGTCCAGGCAAAGCTTCAATATGGGCTTGAGCTACAGGATTTTCTAGCGTTGGAAAGCTTCTGTGCGGAAACAGGGTCGTAACCGCATGGCGACGCGTGTTGCGGATTCTCTGCCTCTCACAAAGACACACGCGAAGAAAGCCTCGTTCCTCCCGCCCGTGTAAGCTCCGGGTCCGCGCGCCGGTCGGCGCCGTCCGTCCCACCCGCCTCCAGTTGTCCCTTCCCCGAACGCTGCAATTCACCCCTGCAGACGATCAACCGCATCGACCAGCGCGTCGGTGGTGATGCCGAAGTGCGCCCAGGTCTCCATATGCCCGTCGGACGGGGCGATTGTCGGATCCGTCAGACCCACGTGCGCATGGGCGATGTTCCGGGACGAGGCCGCGGTGGCCACCAGGCCAGCGAACCCCCTGAGTCCGGTTTGAGGCGTGCCGATCTTTCCGTCTTCGATGGTGACGACGCCCCCGGTGTATCGTGATATCAACGATTCCAGGCGCCCCGTCGGCAGGGGCAGCCCGTTGACAACGTACACGTCCGCCCCTGCGCCCCGGTCGTTCAGGATGTCCGCGGCCTCCGCGGCCAGGAATGCCGGCGCGCCGAAAGCCAGGATCGCGCGACGGGCCCCGGCAAAGGTCCGGCAGGGCGTGACGGCTTGCCACGCCTCCCCCTCGGTCCAGAGCGGGCCGGAGCCGTCCTGCTTTTCGAGGACGGGCAGGTTGTCCCGGGGAATCCCGATGATATGTCCGCCGTAATTGGCGGCCAGGTCGATCACGGCAAGAAAGGCGGACCGCGCATCGGCCGGGGCGTAGAACCGGTGCAGGTACGGAAGGTAGTTGAGCCCCACGTTGATCCAGTCCAGCCCCCATCCGGAAAAATGGTCCCGGCCCGTACACGCGCCAACGTGAGAGAGATGGAAGGTGACGTTCAGACCTTCGTTCGCTCCCGTCAGATTGCGCTGGTACTGCCACATGTCAAAGCCTTCCCGGGCAATGCCTTCGAAGAAGGCCGCGAAGGTGGACACCACGTTCAGTTGCGGGTTCGGGGTACTGGTGGCCAGGCCGTTGGCGATGAGGGTGGCCGCCTGTTCTTCGATGCTGATCTCGAACTGATGGTCTTCGGCCAGGTGACTCCGGGCCTTCGACAGTTTGGTGGAAGCGTCCAGGTCGCAGCTGACCACGAAGACACGTTCGGGAAAGGTCTCGGCCACCAGCGCGTAACCGGCTTCCGAACCGTCGCGGGCGCTCTTCATCTCACCCGGCCCGGGTAAGGAGACGCTTGCCGCCGCGCCTTCAGGCAGTACCAGATTCGGGCTTCCAGGCGCCGGACGGGCGCGGGTCACGACCTCCAGGGCCGGCTGCGACTTCAGATTCTCCAGCGCTTCCGACTGGCCGGACGTCGCCCGGAACATGGAACCGGCGAGCACGTCGGCTTCGTTGCGGCCCTTCATGCCCCCGTCGTGGTGGCCGGCGCCGCCAGGCAGGTCGTTCACCAGGAAGAGGCACTCCAGCATGGGCTCCACGTCTCTATAGCTCATCAGAGATCCGGGGACCCAGATCTCGCGGTCCATAGGCACGTCGTGTCGTCCCGCGAAGGCTTCGACCTCATCCGGAATGCCGTGGGTTTCACCAAAATGCGACAGGTCGATCCGCGTACCGTTCCCGGACCGGAAGCCGACCGGATAGATAAGGCTGGGTCGGCCCCCCTGCGCCAGTCCGTACGCCTCTCGGTACGCGCTGTACAGGCCGGCGGGATCGTGCAGCGTGGGAATTTCAAGAATCTCCACACCCATTGCGCCGATGATGGACCGGGGGTCCTTGTCCAGAATGCTCCTGGTGCTGCCGGAAAGCTGGATCCCGTTTCGGTCCATGACAAACGTGATTGGCGCGCCGTGAACGTGCGCGGCGTTGAAGCCGTTCAACGCCTGGCCGGAAATCCAGCCGGCGTCTCCGCAATGGGCAACAACCCAGCATCCGTCGCCGTACGAACCGCGCTTACCCAGCGCATTGCCAACCGCAACCGGAATCATCACGCCCAGGCGTCCGCCGTTCATCTGCGTGCCCCCCGGCAGCCACGAAACGTGGCCGGGAAGATCCAGACCGCGCCGAAAGTCGGTCACAACGTGTTCGGGTTCCACAAACCCGACCGCGGAAAGCGCCGCGAAATATCCGACGCTGGTATGGGCGTGTTCGATGGTGTACTCGATACGCTCGAAGTCGACCACCGCCAGGGTGAGCACCAATGGCGGAATCAGGCCGATGCCGCCGCCCAGGTGGTCCGCCTCTCCGACTTCGGCCAGGGATGCCAGCGAACGCACTGCCGTACGGGCCGCGTCGATCTGAAGGGCTGTAAAATGGTTGACCTGCGCATCCGTCAACGAATCGGTCTGGCGGACGTCGATATGTATTGGCAAAACCTGTGACGTAACGTTGTCGGACAGATATCGCGAACCGCCCAGAAGCGTCCGGTTGCGGCGCTCCTGTTGCGTTGTCGCGTGCTGCAATGCGGACATAAACGGGCTCCTCTGCGAGGGAGGCGGGCTCGTACGAAAAAAGGGGATCGCGCAAAACGGGGAGGAAGTAGCAGCCCGTTGAAAAAGCCCATCCGGGCTACGGCCGGCCCTTGCGGTCGAAATACTGCGTTGCGCTCCCTCGCCGAATCGCAGGATGGGACTCGGTCGCGCGCCTTGTCTTCGACCACAATGGCTCGGCCTCGCCTGCAGAGCGACTTTTTCAACGGACTGTCAGGGAGCGGAAACTTCGAATTAAAAATACATTGGTTTCGGAAAAATACCAGTTAAAAATCGTTCCTGTCAGCGTCGTAGGATTTCAGGCTTCCGGCGGGAAAACTTGGCTTGGAAGTTCCTCGATCCTTTGGTATTTTGGTACTTGAGAAAAAGGTGTATAGAATGCATTGACGATTGTGGAAAGGAGCGGAAGATGGCCGGTACGGTATTGGCTGCGCAGATGTATACGGTGCGTGAATTTACGCAGACACCCGCGGACGTCGCGGCCAGCCTCAAGAAGGTGAAGGCGCTGGGATACGACGCCATGCAGGTGTCTGCATTCGGAGAGATCAGCCCGGAGGAACTCAAGGACATGGCCGATGGCGAGGGCCTCGAGATCTGCGCCACACACACCAGCTACGAACGCATGCGGGATGAGACCCAGTCTGTCATCGACGAGCACCTGTTGTGGGGATGCCTGTACCCGGCGATCGGCGGCCTGCCCCAGAGCTATCGCGAAGGCGGTGGCGAGGGTTACAGGCGGTTCGCTCGCGAGGCATCCGAAGTCGCGCGGAAACTGGCAGTGGCCGGACTCACGTTCGGGTATCATAACCACAGCTTTGAACTGGAGCGATTCGGCGATCGGACGGGGCTGCAGATCCTGTTTGAGGAAAGCGACCCCGAGGTCGTCCAACTGGAGATCGATACCTACTGGGTCCAGCACGGAGGCGGAGACCCCGCCGAGTGGATTCGCAGGGCCGCGGGCCGGGCCGACCTGGTTCACGTGAAGGATATGGCCATGCGCGGCCGGGAGCAGCTCTACGCCGAGGTGGGCGAGGGCAACCTGAATTGGCCGGCCATTCTGGATGCGTGCACGGCGGCCGGCACCCGGTGGTACATCGTGGAGCAGGACACGTGCCAGCGGGACCCGTTCGAGAGCCTGGGCATCAGCCTCCGGAATCTGAAGGCCATGGGACTGGAGTGAGCGTTCTGCGCTGAATTGAGGAGTCTTCATGCCTGCCGTAAGCAATCCATCCGTGCAATCCATCCTGCAGTCGGGCGACGAATCGGTTTTCGAGGTCCGAACGCGCGCGCCTGGACCCGAAGGCCGGCTGATTTCCCTCACGGAAGAGCTGGTGGTTGAATCTCCCAGCGGGGATATCTTCGGCTACAGCCAGAACGCGGGCATGGGTTGGGATCCTACCGAACTGGGCCGGCCCGAATTCCTGATCCTGAGTACGATGGGAGGGATTCGCGAACCGGACGGACGCCCGGTCGCGCTGGGATACCACACCGGGCACTGGGAGGTGGGGTTGCTGATGCGGGAGGCCGCCCTGGAGATTCACCGCCTGGGCGGTATTCCCTTTGCGGGATATTGCTCGGACCCCTGCGACGGACGTTCGCAGGGCACGACCGGCATGATGGACAGTCTGGCGTACCGAAACGACGCGGCGACCGTGCTCCGGCGGCTGGTCCGGTCGCTTCCCACGCGAAAAGGGGTGATCGGCGTTGCAACCTGCGACAAGGGTTTGCCCGCGATGATGATCGCACTGGCGGCGATGCATTCGCTGCCCACCGCGATCGTGCCCGGCGGCGTGACGCTTCCGCCGGAAGACGGGGAGGACGCGGGTAAAATCCAGTCGGTCGGCGTCAGGCTGGCGCACGGGGAGATGTCGCTTTCGGAGGTGCAGGACCTGGGCTGCCGGGCCTGTGCAACCCCCGGGGGCGGCTGCCAGTTTCTGGGTACGGCGGCGACTTCGCAGGTGGTGGCCGAGGCGCTTGGATTTGCGCTCACCCACTCGGCCCTGGCGCCTTCGGGCGAGGCGGTCTGGCTGGATATGGCGCTCCGGTCCGCCCGTGCGGTGTACGCGATGCATGCGGCCGGACTCACCACGGCCGACGTGATCACCGATGCCGCTCTTCACAATGCGATGGTCACGCATGCCGCGTTCGGCGGATCCACCAACCTGCTCCTGCACATTCCGGCTGTCGCTTATGCGGCCGGGCGCTCCCGGCCCGCGGTTGAGGACTGGAGCCGCGTGAACCGGCAGGTCCCGCGCCTGGTTGACGTTCTGCCCAACGGTCCGGAGTTCCACCCCACGGTCCGGGCGTTTCTGGCGGGCGGCGTCCCGGAAGTCATGCTGCACCTGCGGAAACTGGGGCTGCTGGAGACGGACGCCCTCACGATATCCGGAGGTACGCTGGGTGAGAACCTGGACTGGTGGGAGAAATCCGAAAGGCGGGTCAGGCTCCGGCAGGCGCTGCGCGATCAGGACGGAGTCGACCCGGACCACGTGATTATGGATGCGGACCGCGCGCGTTCCAGGGGACTGACCAGCACGGTCTGTTTCCCCACGGGAAATATCGCACCGGAAGGGTCCGTCGTTAAAAGCACGGCCATCGACCCTTCGGTCGTCGACGCGGACGGCGTCTACAGGATGACCGGTCCTGTCAAGGTGTT
Source organism: Candidatus Latescibacterota bacterium (assembly GCA_965116875.1). Classification (GTDB taxonomy): domain Bacteria; phylum Latescibacterota; class UBA2968; order UBA2968; genus JAAXHE01. The sequence continues at coordinate 2,641,965 of OZ220733.1, read as the reverse complement.
CACCACCGAGAGGGCGGCTGCCGCCGCACTGAAGGATTCCGGCCCGAAAGGCGTAAAGCCGGGGGACGTCATGGTGCTGATCGGTCGCGGCCCGATGGGCGCGGGGATGGAGGAGATCGCCCAGATCACCACCGCGCTCAAGTACCTGGCGTTCGGGAAACACGTCGCTGTGCTCACGGACGCGCGGTTTTCAGGCTTTTCGGCCGGGGCGTGCATCGGACACATCGGCCCGGAGGCGTTGGCCGGCGGCCCGATCGGCAAGCTGGTGGACGGCGACGTGGTGGAAATTGCAATCGACCGTAAGACGCTTTCCGGCAGCATCCACTTCGTCGGTGTGGGCGAGACGCGTTTCGGGCCGGAAGAGGGATGCCGCATTCTGGGCGAGAGGCCCACGCGGCCCGACCTGGCGCCCGACGCGGACCTCCCCGACGATACACGGCTGTGGGCGGCCCTTCAAAACGTGGGCGGCGGGACCTGGGGGGGATGCGTTTACGACGTGGAGGCGATCGTGCAGCGGCTGAACGGCGGTGCATCTCCGTGAGTCAACCCAACCGATCGGCAACCGATATCTGGCGCCGACCGCCCGAACGTCCGGTGGCATCGGACCACGAGATTCAAGTCTGGCGAATGAATCTGGACCGGCCGGCACCGGAGGTCCAGGAGTTACGGGGTGTGCTTTCCGAAGACGAAACCGCCCGCGCCGCCCGGTTCGTCTTTGACAGACACCGGGCGCGTTTTATTGTCGGCCGGGCGTTTCTCAGGAGAATTCTTGGGCGGTACGTGGGGATGGATCCAAAACGGCTGGAATTCGGCTATGGATCGCGCGGCAAGCCGTTCTTGAAAAAGGGTTCGGATGGAGACCGGTTGCGCTTCAACCTCTCCCACTCCGGCGACCTCGCTCTTCTCGCGGTGATCCGGGCACGGAGAATCGGCGTAGACGTTGAACGTATACGGGAGGTGAAGGAGCACCTGCGGCTGGCGGGCCGTTATTTCGCGACCGGCGAAGTCGCCGCGATCCGGGCGCTGCCCCCAGAGGTCCAGTACGAGGCGTTTTTCAACTGCTGGACCCGCAAGGAGGCGTATATCAAGGCGTTGGGGACGGGGCTTGCGTGCCCCCTGGATGGATTCGAAGTCTCGCTGCGACCGTGGGAGCCCGCGGCCCTGCTGCACGTTGACGATGACCCAACGGCGCCTTCCGAATGGTTTATGCGGGCCCTGGCGCCCGGGCGCGGCTTTGCGGGGGCCGTGGCGTTGAAGGGAGAGGGATTCAGAGTGACCTGTTGGGAGTGTGCGACCGGGTGAATCGGCCGGGTCGGGCCGGTCGAATCGATGTGTTCCGTTCATCATCCGGGAGCGGGGCCGGACTGCTCCCGGATATCTCTGTACGCTTCCGTCGCCGACCTGAAACGGGCGCCCACAAGGGACGCCCCTACGAATGTGTTATCCCAGGCAATTATTCGGATGTCGAGACAGGCGGGCACCCACAAGGGGCGCCCCTACAATTCGCACAATTTCACGCATGTGGTCTGAAATTGCAACAGATGTTCACAATTCATCGAAAAACCAGGATTGGCCTATCGTCCGGATTCGCCTGTACCTCTCCCCCTCACCCACCTACGAACGACCGTGACGTCGTAGGGGCACCCCTTGTGGGTGCCCTGGTCTGTCCGCATTGAGGTGACGGCCGGGATATCGATGCCTATGTCGAATGAGACCTGGGACCTGCGGCCTTCGGGTTCTCACGATCAAACGGCCATTGTACCGGATTGTCAACTATATACTTGCGATATTTCTGCAACGAAACGTCGGTCCGAACGACATGTTCGTAGAAATTCCGCTGCCACAACTGCCCCGCAAACGGTGGCCAGTTCATATCGCGCACGCCACGTATATATTCCAATGTTGTCAATGATTTAAATGCGCCGACCACATCCCCCAGTCTCGTGCGCCCATCCTTTGTAGGGGCGACCCTTGTGGTTGCCCTGGCTTCTATATCGATGTCCGGACCACCTTTAGCTGCTGGGCCGTCCCCAAGCCTCGCACGTGGCAGGATGATGATTCCATGAACGTGGTTTGGCATGGCGATAAATTCGTCCAAAACGATAGCTGGGAATCGACTGGGCATTTCCAACCATGTTCTTTTTACCATTTCTCCCACGGGATTCGACCGCATCTTGCCATCAACCACATCACCAAACAGCGCTAATCGACCCTTCGCGACAATGGTTACGAGGTACGCCCCTGCCTTCGAATAGTCGTATCCCTTCAGTCGCATCGACCTGCGATTGTGGATGTCCGGATTGTACACGCCTATCCTTCGTAGGGGCAACCCTCGTGGTTGCCCTGGTTCCCGTTGTGGCGCCCAAAACAGGCGCATTTACAATCTCCGTCATCTGGCGGACTTCCTTCAATATTGCAACCGTCGTGCCAATTTTTCCGGATTGATACCAATTTTTCGGAAAGACCGGGCGCCCACAAGGGGCGCCCCTACGAATGTGTTATCTCAGGCAATTATTCGGTTGCCGAGGCAGGCGGGCGCCCACAAGAGGCGCCCCTACGAATGTGTTATCCCAGGCAATTATTCGGATGTCGTGACAGGCGGGCACCCACAAGGGGCGCCCCTACAATTGGAACAATTTCGCGTACGTGGTCAGACATTTACAACAAATGTACCCAATTCATCGGAAAAACCAGGATTGGCCTATCGTCCGGATTCGCCTGTACCTCTCCCCCTCACCCACCTACGAACGACCGTGACGTCGTAGGGGCACCCCTTGTGGGTGCCCTGGGTTTCGCTGCGGCGACCATTGCGATCAGGAAGGCGGGCACCCACAAGGGGCGCCCCTACAATTGGAACATTTCCGAGCAGGTGGTGAATCATTTGCAACAGATGTTCCCAATTCATCGAAAAACCAGGATTGGCCTATCGTCCGGATTCGCCTGTACCTCTCCACCGCATTCCTCCACGAACGACCGTGATGTTGTAGGGGCACCCCTTGTGGGTGCCCTGGGTTTCGTTGCGATTGAACATATTTCATGCATTTGTCCAATGCTCTACCGGTCTTGAGAGGAACTCTTCGACCGCAATGCCGTCGCCTCCGATGAGCAGGCTGCGAGTCGGTCGAAAGGCCTCGGCAAAGCCCGCCATTCCCGAAGGGACGTGACCTGCTCTTCCGCTCTTTACCTCTATCGCGGTGACCGTCCGTCCCGCGCGCACGACGAAATCCACCTCGCGGTTGCGGTCGCGCCAGTAGAAGACCTCACATGAGCCACCGGCGGCGGAATTCACCAGATGCGCACCTACAGCGGATTCAACCAATCTTCCCCAGAACTCCCGGTCGGCTCGCGCCTGGGCGAAGGTGAGGCCCGACCCGGCGGTCATCAGGGCCGTGTTGAAGACTTGAAACTTCGGGCTGGAACTCCGACGCCGCACGGCGGCCCCGGCGTACTTCTGCAAGCCGCCGAGCATCCCCGCGACGCCCAGGAAGTCGAGATAGTGGGCCAGCGTTGTGGTGTTGCCCGCGTCGTGGAGTTGGCCCAGCATCTTCGAATAGGAAAGGATCTGCCCTGAATAGGCGCAACCCAATTCGAACAACCGGCGCAACAGGGCCGGTTTGTCCACCCGGGAGAGGAGAAGGACGTCCCGGGAGATCGTCGTTTCGATGAGCGAATCCCTGATGTACCGGGACCATCGCGCCGGCTCCGCCGCCAGAGGCGCCGCGCCAGGATAGGCTCCGTAGAACAGGAATCGCTCCAGGGACCAGCCAAACGCGGTCCGCATTTCAAGAAAGCTCCAGTGCGGTACGTGGAGCCGTTCGAAACGCCCGGCGAGGCTCTCGGTGAGTCCGCGCCCGATCAGAAGTTGCGCTGAACCCGACAACACGACCTTCAACCGTCGCCGGCTCCGCGTATCCTCGTCCCACAGCCGCTTGACCACCTCGGACCAGTTCGGCGCCTTCTGTACCTCGTCAAGGATGAGAAGCGCGCCGTCGTCCCCCGCGTCGCCCTCGAGAAGCCGCGCGGCGTCCCACTGCTGGGCGATCCACTCCGAGCCGCGCAACGTGGGTTCGTCTGCGCTTGCGTAGCGATACGGCAACCCCGTTTTCTCCGCAACCTGCGTGATCAGGGTCGTCTTGCCCACCTGCCTCGCCCCGGTAATCACCTGAATAAACCGGCGCGGCTCGTGCAAACGACGCAGCAGGTCCTCCCCGTGCGGACGCGTATATGACAAATTACTCAACATAATGAGTAATTATACTCAATGTATTGAGTAAATGGTAGTGTTTTTTCGGGTTCGAGGGATGATGGGCAGGCTGTGGCAGGTTTTGACGAAGAGTAGCGAGACCTGACGCTCAAGCCGCCAATTCCATTCGGGAGTCTTCTCGCTGGCTCCACACCACCGGTTTGACGTCGTAGATCCGAAGCGCGGCCATCACTGTGTGGTCCACCTTTTTTTCGGAGTCATTAAGCAAAGCGTAAACAATCGATCCGGACGTACGGACCTCTTTTGTGTCGATCCACGAGAGCACCACTGCCTGAGCGTTAGAACGACTCGGTCGGTTGACGGTCTGAATCAGCCGTTCCGGCTTCTGCCGGGACTTTGGAATCACGAAATCAAATAGGTGATCGAATCCAGTTCTTCCGGTGAACTTTACCTTTGGCGTATGGCGAATATCGTGTCGATCAAGCCAAGCCTCTACATCTTCATAGAAGATATTCGCTACGGTGGGTGCCGCCATGTAAAACATATCGTTGACGGCGAGCATCGCCTGCAAGAGATTGTGTTTGCGCATTGCGAAATTTTCGGCTGACGCATTGACCTGTAACGCACGTCCGTCTATTTGGACGCCAAAACCATTGAGTGTCATCTGGAGTAGATCTTGACGCTTGGGACTTTCGAGATTGCAACCACTATGGGCAAGATCCTCAATGGTATATCCGTCGTCCGTTAACACGAACCCACCGTTGGATTCCTTTGCATAGATCTGCAAATAATCGTTGTGTCGATCCAGATATGGTGTGGTGATCTCGACCCACTGGTCGATCTGGTTCAGGACTGTTTTGTCCTTAAGCCAGGCATAATACTCGTCGATGAGATTTTTAATTTCGTGAATCATGTGAAGAGCCCCCGTTCGACGTTTGGCGGTCGCGTAACGTTGCAGTACTGCAGGAAGTCTTCGAAAGTTGTCCAGACATCGCCGACTTTTCGAAACCCTTCGGTGGGAACGGGAAATGCCCACTTGTCGCCGAAGCCTTCACGGTAAATGTGCAGGTGCGGCACCGGTACTTCCTCGCCATCCGGGTTTCGATGTGGCGCACCACCCAAATCCAGTCGGACCAATACGACCACTTGCCGCCCGCGAGTCTGCAATTTGACTTTGGAGAGATTGATGCTCGCACGACTCAAGTCTAGCAGGAATTGCTCTCTCCGGTCGACGGACTGAAGGGGAACGACAACCGACTCGCCTCCCATCGGGAAGTTAGTCTGATCATCATTTACACGATGTTTTTCCATCTCAATCAAAGCGTCTGCTTCTGATTGAGTGAGGTCCAGGTCTGCCATTCGACTATCTGCCTTTATTCGGCTTGCTTCGGACTGTCAAATTCCATCTTAAATTGCTTCTTTTCAACAACGATAATCTTATCCACCGCATTGTCACGCGAGCTTCGGCGAAGGTGGCCCGACGTGTGAATATAGAGTGAGACGACTTTCCCTCCGAGTTTAATGTGGTATATTGGCGTAGAGGAGAGTACGAGATGCGGTCAAGAACCGATGTTGGAGATAATGACACGCAGGGGTCTTTGGTTGGTAGAGATCCCGCGCGGGACCTCCAAGGTGCTGCGGTCGGACCGCGAAGTGCCGGCGCGTGCGAAGCGACGTCGTTACTTCGACTTTCTCACGTTGATGGTTCAACCCTAGGCCAAGCGCGGCTTCGAGACGTCCACCACACACACCGAAATCAAACGCCCCTCCTGATCGTCCAATGACTCCTCGATCTTCGTCTTCACCTCAGCTGCCGTCTCGGGAGTCCAGTCGCCGCACTTTATGGGCCGACATTTCTCCGTGTCACCGAACCAGAACACCAAGTAAATACCATACCCTGCGGCCCCGGGGTCTCGAGTGTATTTTGCGACCAACTGACTCTTGACCGCCATCCAGAGGTCTCTGTGGCAGCTTCGCTTGATCTCCACCGGAACATTGAACCCGCCGTAGCTGACGCGGATGTCCGACCTCTTGTCTTCGGCGTAAACTCCCTCCGGCTGCGCGTCGATTTCAAACCTTCCGATCCGTTCCTGCAGATCGGAAAGCACCGTGTCACGGCAGGCATCCTCCGGTTTTGGATCAGTCGGTCGATTGTATGGATTGACGTTCCAGTACTGGCGCCAGTCCGAGGTGCTTCCATCGCGAATCTTGAGGGATAGAGCCGTTAGTTCCTGTGACACGAGCGTCGCGAGGTCCGCCGCATTCGCCGGAGGACCTCCGTCGAGGGTCTGGACTACCTTCTCGATTTCACTATGTCGGTACTCGTGCTCCCGCCGTTTCCGCGCCTGACGTTCCTTTGCGTCAGCTGTCGCGGGCTCCCAAGGTTCAACGTCGGACAGGTTCGATAGCGCCTCAATTACATCCGTAGCGGCGGCACTTGGATCCTCGGCGAGGGTATCAATCAGATCGGAAACCTTCCAATACGCCTCTTTCGATAAAACTTCACCTCGAAGTGCCGCACCGAGCACTGTGACGATCGGTACGAAATCGCCCGGGGCGAATTTTCGGGTGAATTCCTTCGGGAATCTTCCCGCCGCCACGAACCTCGCGAGCGACCTCAATCCCTCTACGTCGTCCGACATACTCCGAAGGTCATCCCGGTATCGTTTAGGCTCGACGAAGTATCCCGCCGCCAACCAGCATCCGCGCTGCGCCACCCCCCGTCCGCCTTTCTCGATTCGATCTTCGATCACTCTGCCCACAGCCAGCCAGTCGCAGGTCTCCAGTGCCGCGTGGAGCGTCCAACAAAGCGCCTGCAGGGCCTCATCCGTCTCCACCTTCGGGAAATCTTCAAGCACGGACAGGGAAGCCATTTTGGCGACCTCCCGATGATCCTCGGCTTTGGCCAACTCGTGTAGTTCGATAGGCAACTGCACGCCGCTCTCAAGCTTCAGACCAGCACTACGGCGTACCACACCAGCGACCAACGCCGGATTGTCACGAAGAACGGATCGAAACCACGCCGGTCGGTACACGCTACTCCCGTCGTTACTGTCCGGGTCGACGAATCGCCGAGGAAGCAGATATAGAACCGTCACTGCCAGGCGGATCTGGCTCCCGTTCAGGCCGTCGTCCAGAAGCCTGCCCGCTTGTTCCAAGCTATGCAGCCCGGCCACGAAAGGCATCACCAATACATTAACACGGTTCCGGTCGTACAGCCGCACGACGTCGTCGCAGTCCGGTAGATCCTCCCGTGTGATGGACCCTTCCATCCCAGATAGAAGCAGGTCAATCAAATCAGCACGACTGCCGACGAGATCGTCCAGACGCTGCCGAGCAGACTTCCCCGCAAAGGTGTCGTGGACGCCCAGGTAAGCCTCAGCTGCCCGATGGAGCAGATCAGGTGCACCGCGCCCTGATTGCAATTCTGTAGCCTGCGCCTCAGTCTCCGCCTGCCAGATCCGTTGGCCTGCGGTGTCCTCAGCCGACCCCATTTCGGCCGTAGATGCATGTCCTGGGGAGCGTTCCGCTTGGCCATCGTCGCTTGACCCACGTGCTACAATCTCGTCGAACTGGTCCGTCAACGCCCGATCCCCAGCAAAACCCGCACGGGCCCCTTCTAAAGTCAACCCGTCAGCGCGGGACCCGTCCTCCACGCAGTTGATGAGTTCCTGGATATAGAAGGACGCTACCTTGCCCTCGTCGGCGCCCAGTGCCATGTCCAGGCACCACTGACCGTATCTCCACGGGCGAGCTCCGAACAGGCGCCGGTCAACCAAATCCTCGCATTCTTCGCCCGTGCGTACGCATGTCTCGACACCATAGGTTATAAGGGCCTTTAGCGACTCTGCATCCCAGGCCAAATCAAACCTGATGTGCTCGGTTTGCGGCTCCGGCAAACGTAGACCTGGGTCCGAGACCACACCCAGCCACTCATAAAGTCGGTCTACGGCGACGCTGCCACGGGGATTACTCCGGCGAATATCCGTCAGAACCCGATCCAAGAGCTTCACCGGTAGTTGGCTCAGATCCGTCATCCGGCCGACGTCACTTATCATGAACGGCCTGTACTCTTCGAATCGCTCCACGATTCCGTCCAGCAGCTCAGCTAACTGTTCCGGCGTGGATTCCTCGGGGACGTGTTTCGTCCAGAAGTCGACATACTCACCGGTTCTGTCGACGAGCTTCGGTTTCTTCAAGTACCGCTGAACTTCCGCTATTGACAGAGCGTTCGGGTAGAGCGCCTTCAGCAAGATTCCTAGGAGTTCGTCCTGCGGGTCATCGAGTAAGCCGGCGTCGATATCGGCCACCGTTCTCTTAAGCCCTGCGGAGTCGATTCGCCCTTGGGAGTGGTAACTGGTCAGCACGTCGAGAGCCGCACATCGGACGCCCATATTCCATGTACTATCGCGCACGACCTGCTCCACCACGTCTGAAAGTGCCGGAAGTGGCTCGCCATCGGCCAGCATCTGCATCAGGAGCATCACATAGGACTGGTACTCGCGGCCCCGCTCGCTTTCTGTCAGGATTTCTAGGAACGTCTCTTCAATTTCAGGCGATACGATCCCGCCGATGCCACGCGTCATGGACAGTGACCGTGTACACCACGGGTTCCAATAGGACTCCCGGCGCAGGTTCAACACGATTTCCCGCTTCTCTTCGACCGAGTACGTCTTGCGGTCGCCGGCATATATCATACCGCTGGGATCCATACGGCTAAGCACTCTTCTGGATCGTTTGTTTAACACGGCCAACCACGATGCGAAGTTATTGAACGATGGCACCAGTTCTCCGTCGAAACCTATGATCAGGGCAAGAACTCGGCCCAAAGGGAGACCTGCATCGAGTAGGCCGGAGACATACTTGGCCGCCAGAAACTCCGCGACTTGCCTGTGTGCCGGCGCCAGCTTTCCTTCAGACACTCCCACAAACAGGCGCGTTCCCAGGACGTTCCTCGCGTTGTTATAACCGATCTCTCCGTAGACTTTCGTGAAGAAAGGAAAGTCTCCGTCAGGCTCCGCCCTGTCAGGCAGACTATACCCCACCGCACCGGAAATGAGCTGCGCCGCACACAGCCGTCCGGCCGCGTCGATCAACAGGCCCGTGTCTGCACTGGACGGGTTCGCCGCCATATGCTCTCCGTTCGGCTCGCGAGCGAGCATCCAGCAAGCTTGATCGAATGTGTCCTTGCGGGAATCCGGCCATTTTCCTCGTGAGACGGACTTGGCAATAAGGTCAAGGTTCTGGGGGTTTCTCAGCAGCCGATCCACCCCACGCTCCTGCGCTGCCTTGACGAAGTCATCGGCGTCCTCAACGCCGTGGTTCTTAGCGAGTATGGCCTTGATGTTTTGTTCCGATAGGGGATCCAACCGAACCACAATGACCGTGCCGTCAGACGAGACGTCTTTCAACGCCTTCTTATCAGTTGCCGCCATCCAAAAAGCCCACCGGCAGGACAGGCGGAAGGGCGGGCATCCCAGGCGATCCAGCTTCCTTCGGACGTCGTTAAGAGGCGTCCGGCCATCCTGTACTCCGGCGCGCGACTCATCGAGCCCATCCAGAAACAGCGTGGCGTCATGCCACTCCGGATTATCGTCAAAAGTCAGAAAGTTCTGAACTGTGACATATACACCCCCATGGCTGGTTGCCTCGGCCTTGAATGCCGTAGTCTTGCCAGCTCCAGGTTCGGCAATCAGCACGTACGACGCCACGTCCGCGTAGTCGCTCAACGGCGCCGCGCCATCTTTCGCGTCGCCCGCTACCCCGCCTTCGTCGACTACAGTGCATGTCCTCGGGGCGACATAGGTCGTTGCTGTGTCCATAGTGCTGCTCGAAAAGATAGATTCACCGATACGTAATCTGAAGGAACAATGGGACTATTGGATTTGAGTTTCTCTTGTCCTTGGGATTTCCGCTGTGATCGTATCGGTAGTACACTGTTGCATAGGGGCGCTCATCATTAATTCTGCTTGTTTCGTGTACGGATTGAGTTTCGAGTAACTAAACAGACTTCAAACTGGAAGCCGTCAGGCAGCTGAATCTTCGCTTGTATCGAAGCACCGTCAATCTTGCATCCTATCGAATCCCTAGTATTCCAACGCGGTGCGCGCCTTTTGTCAATTCTTCACTTTTCGTCTCGCACTAACGCTTCCCAGTCTTCGGGAGATCCCTCGCGCAGGAGCTTGAACACAGACTGCCTGGCGATACTGAATCCCTTGAAGAAGGCCGCGTCGGTCCGGAGAGGATTCAACTTGTCCCTTCTCCCGTGGACGATTTCCGACCGGGCGTCGTAAAATTCCTTTACCTTCACCTTGATCTTTTCTCGACTTTCGTCATCGGTTCCTAGGACGCGAGATATCTTGTTTTGCAAATGGCGCGAAATTCCACGCTCATTTATTTCGTACATGCGTTCAAGAGCGATCGCAACTTCGACAACCCTGAGTTCGGCAGCAAAACGTCCGGATCGCCCGAGCGCCTCAGCGAGCCAGCCGACGACGGGTGCCATCCAGTTATATTGCTGGCTCTTACGGTTGTCGAAGGCTTCCTTCGCTTCGGCAAGCGGTTCTAGCGCCAGCTCCGGACATTCTTCGAATCCTTCGATGTTCTTGGCCGGATTCCGCCATGAGGCACCGTGCCCTTGACCATCCCGACCCAGGAGTCGGCCTGTGGACCGGTTGATACAATAGGACGATTCTGCCAGAGGCACGACTGGCGCCTCGTGGGCTAGGGCAAGGAGATCCAGAAGGATCCGTGCGTCCCGGAAAAACGACTTGGGATTTTGCAACACCGGCTCCCGTTCGTAGCCAGATCGGCTGAACAGCGGCTTCCACCGGAACGGTCTCACCACCGCTCCGACTGACCGCCAGCGGTGAAACCCGGCGCCGTCCGGAGCGAGTTCGTCTATCCAGTTCTCGTCCACGAACGGCGCCACATCCTCGTACGGCAGAATCGCGATACCTTCCCCGACATTCGCAATCTCCGTCACGGTCAGGCCGTAAAACAGGGTCATATTGTATCCGACATCCAAACCGCCCGGCAGGGAGAGCGTCCCGCGTTCGACGCCCGGATCGAGTAACGCTTTCATTTCGCTCGCAGCTTGCCGGAAGCTGTCATCGGACAGTTCATGGGCACGTGCGAACAGTCCCGCAATCAAGTCCGTCGGACTGATCGAAGTGCCTCCGTTCAGGATCTGCATCCAGAAGTTGTCTCTGCCAATAATCGGGCCCACAACCTGCGCTAACACGGGATGAGAAAGCAGGATATGCCGCGCGGGATCTAACGCACGGAGTAGGGGCGCGTAATGTTTTCGTGCGCCCAACTCGTTGCTATGGCGCGCTATCGCATAGAGATCGCGCAGATCGTCCAATGGAAAAACCGGTTTGCCAGACCGTCGGTCATATACGACACGAACACCCGCATTCTGCTCCCAATACTCGCGAAGAAATGGTTCCTGCACCTTCGCGAGTTTCGGAAGAACTTGAGCGAGTCTGTCCACCCAATCATCGTCAGCAATTCCGCCAGATGTCATGCGGTCTCCACAGCCTGCACGGTCTTGCAGTCCAGAACAGTCCGTGTTATACGAAACTCTGCTGATTTGTGAGAGTTCCTGCTGAAATGTTTCGAGTCCATTTCGTCACGAAGTAAGTTCATCCCTGTTTGAGCTATCGTTCTGATCCGCCAGTCCTATTTGGCCTTGCGCCGTCGCCGCTTCGGTTTCACCATCGCAGTCACCGGCGCGACCATTTTTTCGTACAGTCCGAGCAGGTGTTCCACGCGCTCGCGCTCGGAGGTGAAGCCGGACCGCCGATAGAGCTTGTCGACGGCACGGTCCAGAGCCTGATGGGCCTTGCGGAGGTCGGGAGGCATGAGGTCTGGGTCGTACAGGTCGGCCAGTGTTGCTTCTGGATGGTTGGCGCGAGCGGCGAGAACGGCTTCTGCATACGACGAAATGCGATCCAGTCGTTCTGGCGGGACTGGGGGCACCGGGTACGTATTATAAACAAGGCCAATTGAATAGCGATAATCGCTCTTTAGCCGACCGCCGATGTGGCGCATCCAGGCTACATGCATGGCGGAGGTGAGGAGTGCGAAAAGAGGTTTGCTGGCATTCTCAACAATGCGGACGAGATTACTCGGAATCACTGGCGGCTCAAGCCATGCGATTGGGATGTAGTCACGCCGTTCGGAACTAACCTCCGGAACGACCAGGAATGGCGCATTAGGAATGACGTTAACATGGTAGAGCTTTGGCGTCATTGCGAGCGATTGGGTTGGCTTGCTCTTGCTCGCCAACCGATAGTCACGAACGGCAGCTATGCGTTCCCTAACTTTCGGAAGAGTCTTGAGTATCTGAGGTGGCACGTCGGCCAGATGCAATATCCAGCGCATTCCGCCTTGCAGAAATTCGCGGCTTCCGACGAAGGGTCGCAGATAGGGGTCAGCATCCGGTTCCTGGCTGAGAAAGGCCTCGCGTTCGTCGGCTTTGAAAATGTAGTGGCCTCCATCAATAGGCTTCGAACCGATAATCAGCTTCGGTAGCCCATTGATAGGTACATGTTCCTCCCTTACAACAACTCGCCGATCTGTCAACCCGCTTGCGTCGAAAAGGTACGGCGAAAGAACCGCGTGTTGAGTCTGTTCCGGATCACCATTGACTGATTCGTATGAAAACAAACGTTTCTGTCTCGGTGCATCTGCCGGTTTGGACAATCCGATGATCACGACGTGAACGTGCGCCATGCCACGCGCATCCGAACCCCAGGCAAAGGTGCGGTGGGCGAACGCGATATCCATTTGATGACGTTCGAACAAAATCGGCCAGAGTTGCGCGACCTGTTCGCCCTGTGTGATCGAATTGGTCGCCACAAAGCCGATTCGCGCCGAGCTTTTTTCTACGTACTTTCCGGCCTTGATGAACCAAGCCGTGACGTAGTCGAGCGTGCCGCCGCTATTGCCCAGCGCGGCGATTCGGCGTACCTGTTCACGCTGTTCTTGAGATTGGAATTTTGCCCCGACAAACGGCGGATTGCCAAGTACGTAGGAACATCCTTCCGCAGGTAGAAGTTCGGACCAATCGAATTCGAGCGCGTCGCCCTGCCGGATATGCGGCGCCTTCTCCAGTGGAATGCGAGCGAATGTCTCACCAAACTCGAGGCTCAAACGGACATTCATAATGTGGTCCATCATCCACAGCGCCACCTCGGCGATGCGTGCCGGAAATTCCCCCAACTCGATGCCGTAGAACTGATCGACGTTGACAATTACAAGCTGGGTGGCAAAGACGTCCGTCTGGGTCTTGGGGTGAATCTCTCTGAGTACCTCGATTTCCAACGCGCGCAACTCGCGGTACGCGATGATGAGGAAATTTCCGCAGCCACAGGCAGGGTCGAGAATGCGCAGGTCGCGCAGCCGTTGCCGGAAGGTGTGAAGTGCCGGAATGCGGCGAGTGTCCCGGCGTGCCCTCAGTGTGCGGAACTCCTCACGCAATTCGTCGAGGAACAGCGGCTCGATTACTTTGAGGATATTCTGTTCGGTGGTGTAGTGCGCGCCCTGCCGGCGCCGTTGGTCCTTCTCCATAACCGACTGAAACAACGAGCCAAAAATCGCCGGTGAGATGCTCGACCAATTGAAATTGCAAGCGTCAATCAACTTCCTGCGCATCTCAGAATCGAATGACGGAATGGGAAGCGTGTCACGAAACAGTTCGCCATTGACGTATGGGAAGCGGTCGAGGTCTTCATCGAGCGTCTTAACGCGCCGGTCTTCGGGCGTGTTGAGAACCTGGAACAGATGCATCAGGCGGCTGCCAAGATCCGACCCGTCTTCACTCGTACGGTTTTCCAGGTAATCCAGAAAGATGTCCCGTGGCTCGAAGATGCCGGTGTCGTCCGCAAAGAAACAGAACACAATGCGAACGAGGAATTGTTCCAGGTCGTGTCCGGTGTAGCCTGAAGCGGCCAGCGCGTCGTGGAGATGGCCGACGCGTTCCGCCGCTGCGATGTTGACCGGGTCCTGGTCCTTAAACGTCCTTTTCTGAACGCCGAGAATAAAGCCGAACTTTTCTACGTTATCCGGCAAATCTGCAAGTGCAAAACGCACTTCCTCTCGTTCGTCCCGGTCGATCATTTCGAAGGTCTGAAAGTCACATTGCATCTGGTACCGTGGTTGCTCGTGCGCTGGCAAGGCGTCGAAGTAGGCGTCTGCCTGTTCGCGTGCCTTTTCCAGATCACGTCCCGCGCTCTTCTGCTCAACAAGCAATACGCCCGGCCAGAACAGATCAATGAATCCGCTGGAGTCATCCAGGCGTTTGACCTGCTCCTCGTAGCGCGCGACCGTGCGACGTTTTACGCCGAATATCTCGAAGAATTCGTTGTAAAAGCTCTGCGTCTCGCCCTTTTCGTACCCCGAGTCCTTCCACTCTCGTGCAAAATTGGCGGCGCGGGTACGAATTTCATTCCAGGATAGGCGCATATTGATCGGTTCTTTCTTACAAGCAAACAAGATTCATGAACATCAACTGCGTTTCAGTTTTGCATTCAACGGCCAAGGGGATCTCGGGCGCGTATTGAAGCGTTTCGACTCGGGACTCTTCAGAATCAACGTTTGTTGGACAGCTATGGCCAACAACACGTTTTGTTGGCCACTTTTTCTATTTAATGGCCAACAACGTCCGTTGTGGGACATGAATGGCCGTCAAAACACCTTTCTGCCTTCTGCGACGTTTATAAGTTCGGGAAATGCGAGAACAGCTGCCTGGCGGCCCCTTCCGTGATGAAACACCTGCAGGACATGCCCTTCGCACAAGACATCCAGTATCCGCCGTGCAGTCCTGCCAGCAAACCCTGCGGAAGCCGCAAAATCAGAACTGCGGAAAACCGGACGTTCAAAGATCCAGTCCAGTGCATGCACTGCATAGCGGGATTGTGTGAGGTCGGCCACGCGCCGCTTCATCTCTTCGTAGAGGTCGATAATGCCCTGTGCTTTTTTCAAGTTGTCCTGAGCTTGAACCCGGACTGCTTCGAGGAAAAACCGGCACCATCCGGTCCAGTCGTCGTCACTCGAAACAGCAAGCAACCCGTCGTAGTAGGCGTCACGGTGGGTTTCAAAGAAAGCGCTGATGTAAAACATGGGAGATCGTATAAGGCCACATTGCCACAGGAACAGCGGTACCAGCATTCGCCCAAGACGGCCGTTGCCATCCAGGAACGGGTGCAGGGCTTCGAACTCGGCGTGCAAAATAGCGAGTTGAACCAATTGGTCGGCCGCATCCATGTGGATGTAACGTTCCCACGCACTCATTGCCTCGGGAAGCTTGTCCGCCCCAATCGGCACAAACTTGGCTTCATCTGGGGTGCATCCAGGAGGGCCAATCCAATTGGGAACGCGACGAAATTCTCCCGGAGATTTACTTTCTCCCCTTACACCGGCCAATAGCTCCTTGTGGGCTTCGCGAATTACTCGATTGGAAAGCGGCAACTTTACCAGCAATTCTTCCGCCCGCCGCATGGCGGTGCGATAGTTGATTATTTCGTGAATATCCTCTCTGCGTGCGGGAGAATCCGGCTCCCGTCCGGCTTCGAACTCCAGCACCTCGCCCATCGTTGCCTGAGTGCCCTCAATGCGCGAGGATAGCACGGCTTCCTGGGTTGTCAGCGGCGCAAGCAGAATCCCGGTGTTTGGGATGGTGGCAAGTGTACCGTCGTAACGTGCCACCGCCGCCGCGGCCGGGCCAATGAGTGGAATGAGCGCTGACCAGTCGAGATTTTCGGGAGGGAAACGACCGGCGTGGTATTGGACAGGCGTCATATAACGTATCCAAGCCTGGATTGCATACCAGGGCCGCAACCATCTTAGCAATTACGCGGCCATTGTAGAAAAGCAGCGTCCTACTTCCATACATGCTTAAGGGACAGTCGTTGTGGGTCGTCTACGGCCAACAAACCGATTTGTTGGCCACTTTCTATATTTTTTGGCAATCAAATCAGTTTGTTGGCCACAAGTGGCCGTCAAAACACACAATTGAATTCTGCGGTACGCAATTGGAGCCGCTTTTGCCAGTTCATCCGCGTTATTCTGTTTGTCGTACAGATATTTGAGTGCTTCAAGCCGCATAGAGCGGTGTCCTGGTCTCGTCGACACGCTGTCGGAAGAAAGGGTTCTTGATTGCCGAATCGACAACAAGGTCAACACGGTGTCCAAACAACAGTTCCAGAGCCTCAAGTAGCCCAAAGTAGGCGTCGGCATATTCTCCCGAATGCAGGGTCTCGAATTCAACAAGGAAGTCCAGGTCGCTGTCGCCACCCTGGTATTTGTCCCCGGCAGCTGAGCCGAAAAGATCAAGCTTCTGTACGCGGTAACGGACACAGAGTCGCTGCAGTTCGTCGACCTTTTCCTCGACAATCGAAATCATCAGACGTTCTCCTGTTGAATCGGACCGTAATCAGCGACAGTCGGGTGAGAGTCCGCGGATTGAATTGAAATATGTTTCACGTTCGACTTTGCCATATTGCGAACCTCTGTTCAATTCTTTCAGGTACAGAAGTCATATAGTTACTTTACGGGATGTTGTCAAGGATTCGTTGGCAGAAAATAAACCGGGCACCCACAAGGGGCGCCCCTACGAATGTGTTATCCAAGGCAATTATTCGGATGTCGAGACAGGCGGGCGCCCACAAGGGGTGCCCTCGTTCCTCTCCCCGTCACCGCGGTTCCCAGGGATTGATGACGTTGACGTCCAGGCCGCTGAAATCGGCAACGTTTCTGGTTGCAACCGACAGATCGTGTGCCCGGGCGGTCCCGGCGATGAGCGCATCCCCCAGGTCCAGCACCCGTCCGCCGCGATGCGCCTGCGAACGAAAGAACGCTGCCCACTCTGCGCCTTCCCTGTCGATTGGCAGGATGCGGTCCTGGTATTCGTCGACAATCCCCGCCAGCGCGGCGCTCAAGAGGTCACGCCGTTGTCCGTGAGGCAACAGCTGCAAGCCGAACTCCAACTCATGCACGACTACGGCCGACAACCAAAGGTCGTGATGCGCGGCCAGGAATGCCATCACCCGCGTGTCGGGCGTGCTTCTGGTCAATTCGGATACGACGTTGGTGTCCAGGAGAAACCCGTTCATCCGGTGTCTCTGCCTTCGAACGGGATCTCCCGCCGGGATATTCGATCTGCAGGAATATCGAGATTCGTGCCGCGCGGCATGTTGTCAATCAACCACCGGCCAAGCGGCTTGCGCGGTGACGCCTGAGCCTTCCATATATGCTCGGGCACCACGACGTAGGATTTCCGCACGCCGATGCGCTGCGGGCCTTCGTCTACGGAAAGGCGCAGGATTTCCGACAGGCGGGCCTTTGCCTCCGCGACCGTCCAGACCCGGCCTGGCTTGTCATATTGTGTGGTCATTTAATCTCCTCTCAACCGATATAGTCCAATATAGTCTATATTCACCCTGGAATCAAGTTGGCTTGCGCAGGCGATCGACAAAAAAGCCGATCCTCGATCAATGAGGACCGGCCAGCTCAGTCGACGAATCGACCACGCCGATTTTCTTACGTCAGATTCGCTGCGGTATATTAATGACCTTATTGCGCAGGAGAACCCTCATCTCATTTCGAGCAAACTTGTTTACTGCGGCAGTTGGATCCGCACCCTTCCATGATCGTTACTATTCCCCGTACATCTCCGTGATGAGGCGGCGGAGTTGTGCCGCTTCTTCGGCGAGCAGATTGTCAATCCGTCGTTTTAGTCTCTGTTTGCTGATGGTGCGAATCTGATCCACAGCAATCTCAGCCTCTCGGCCTGCGCATTCGACCTGCATTCGAGCCCGCCAATGAGGATGGAGCGACGAGGTAAGAGGACAGACGACGACCGTATCCAGAAACCTGTTCATCTCATCCTGACTGATGACAACAACCGGGCGAACCTTTCGGATCTCTCCACCTACGGTGGGATTGAGGTCGGCCAGATATATCGTGTATCGGCGGGGAAACGTGGACATCAGTCCAGACCATCGGCGATCGTCGCATCGAGGTCGCTCCAGTCTTCATTCTCAGCGGCCATCTCGCGGTACGTTTCCTTCCAGGACAGCTTGTTACGTTCTTTCCCATAAAGCAGAATTCCTCGTTCGGTCTCTTCCATTACGAGCGAGTCTCCCCATCCGTATTTCTGCAGCACAGCTTTCGGTAGCCGAATACCCCTGGAGTTGCCAATAGCGATAAGTTTGACATCCCGGATTTCCATATTGCCGACCTCTTGTTGGATGAAAATCGTGAAGGAGGTTATGTAATTATAGTAATTACTTTTTTATGCAATGTCAAGCCCCCAAGCGAGGCAAAAGACAGGCGGGGCGCCCACGAGGGACGCCCCTACACCTGAAACAATTTCACCCAGGTGGTCAGACATCGCAACATATGTCCTCAATTCAACGTACAAAATTCCATTAGGCGTGTTCCCCGATTTCTTTTGTGCCTCTCAAATGCAATCGCCCACGAACGACCACGACGTTGTAGGGGCGCCCCTTGTGGGTGCCCTGATTTATGTGACGCCCGTTTTACCCGTCAGGATTTCATTCTTTCCCCCCGGGGATCGTAGAGCGGTTCGCGCGAGACTGTGGCCGCATAGCGATGGCCGAAATATTCGATCTCGACGGATGCGCCCGGCTTCGCGAATTCCAGCGGCAGGTAGCCATAGGCGATGAACTGACCGATGGAGTATCCGTGATTGGCGCTGGTGACGTACCCGAGAACGCGGCTGCCGTCCAGAATGGGTTCCTTGCCCATCACAACCGCTTCCGGATCATCCAGGGTCAGGCAGCAGAGCTTCCGGCTGATTCCCTCTTTCCGGATTCTCAGCAGGGCGTCCCGACCCGTGAAGTCGCCCTTATCGAGCCTGACGGCCCATCCGAGGCCGGCCTCGTAGGGGTTGTACTCCGTGTGGATATCCGCGCCCCACAGGCGGTATCCCTTTTCCAGCCGTAGCGAGTCGAACGCCCCGCCGCCGAGCGCGACGAGTCCGCAATCGCCGCCGGCTTCCCAGAGCGCGTCCCACAGGCAAAGCCCAAATTCAGCCGGCGCATAGAGTTCCCACCCCAGTTCTCCCACGTAGGACAGCCGCAGCGCGAGGACGGGGACGGCGCCGATGCGGATCTCCCGCGCGGAAAAGTACGGAAATGCACGGTTGGTCAGATCGTCGCTGCAGACCCGCCGCAAGATCCTTCGAGCTTCGGGCCCCCAAAGGCCCAGGCCGCAATGACTGGAGGTCACGTCTGCGATATGTACGTCGACTGCGTCCCGGGCGTGGCGGGAAATCCATGCCAGGTCCCGCATCCCGGAAGCGGCGCCGGTGAGCACCAGGAACCGGTCGGCGGCCACGCGGGTGACGGTCAGGTCCGCGGCGATGCCTCCACGTGAATTGAGCAGCGCCGTATAGATCACCGATCCGACCGGGCGGTCGATCCGGTTTGCGGCGATGCGTTGCAGGAAATCCAGCGCGCCGGCGCCGGCAATCTCGATCTTCGTGAACGGAGTGATGTCGCACAACCCCGCGCCGCGCCGGGTGGCCCGGTGTTCCACGCCCTGGATGGGAGACCAGAACCGCCCCTCCCATCCGTTGCGCGATGGCAAATCTCTTTCTTCGTCCGGCAGGACGCCGTTGGCTTTAAACCATTGCGGGCGCTCCCATCCGGCGGCTTCGAAGAACACCGCGTCGAGTTCCGCCAGGCGCGGATGAAACGGGCTGACGCGCAGATCCCGCGGATGGTCCATCTGTTCCAGCGGGTGGATGATATCGTACACTTCGCGGTACTGCTGCGCCCCCCGGGTATCGATGTACTCCCGGGTATGGACGTGCGGGCCGAAGCGGTTGAGATCGGCGTCACCCAGATCGATTTCGGGCGCGCCGGAGTCCATCCATTCCGCCACCGCCTGCCCGACACCGCCGCCGTGCGTGATCCACACGGCCTCCGCAACCCAAAACCCGCGAACGTCGACGGATTCTCCGAGAAGGGGCAGCCCGTCCGGCGTGAAGGAGAAAAGACCGTTGATCCTGTCCTCGAGGCCGGTGTGTTTCAGTGCGGGAAGAAGCTCGTCCGCTGCTTCGCGCGCCGCCGTGAAGTGTTCCGGCGTGAATTCCATGATGGAGGGCGATCGCAGTGCTTCATCCGGGCTGACCAGGTCGTCCGGACGCACCAGAAGCGGCTCGTGTCTGTAAGAGCCGATACCATACCGGTCGCCCTGCTGCCGGAAATACATGGCGAAGTCCTGGTGTCGCAGGATGGGATGGACCACCTCCCGGGTCTCTCCCGCCAGTTCGGGAAGCGGCGCGGTGAGCGCGTACTGATGCTGTACGGGCGTAAGCGGAATGGAGACGCCCGCCATGCGGCCGATGCGCGGCCCCCATATCCCGGCGCAGATCAACACCTGGTCCGCGGCGATTCGGCCCCGGCTGGTATTGACCCCCCTGACCCTGCCGTTGGCCACCTCGATTCCGGTAACCGTGGTTCTGCCGTGAAACGCCGCGCCGGGCGCCGAGGCGCGCGCCATCGCTTCGCAGGCGCGTACGGCTTTGGCGATACCGTCCGATGGGACGTAGTATGCGCCATGAATTCGACCGGCATCCAGGAGGGGGAGCCTGGCTTTGGCCTCTTCGGGCGAAATGAGGTGGGCTTCCAGCTTCCAGGCCCTGGCCGCGCCCCGTTTGCGCTTCAGGTCTTCCAGACGCTCGGGCGTGTACGCGACTTCGAAGCTTCCGACAGGATAAAAACAGGGATCGCCGTCCAGGTCCAGCGAGTTGTACAGCGAAACCGTTTTTTCCGACAGGCCGGTCATCATCTTTGAAAAGTTGGTCTGAAAAACCAGCCCCGGCGCGTGGGACGTGGAACCGCCGGTATCGAACAGCGGCCCCTGGTCCAGGACCGTAATGTCCTTCCAGCCCATCCGGGTGAGATGGTACACCGTGCTGCAGCCAACGATGCCGGCGCCGATGACAACCAGTCGGGCGCGGTCCTGCAGGGTCGCCTCACCTGCTGTTTCCGGCATGGAAGTCGTCCGTTTATCGGAAGTCACTGATGCGCCTCATTTCGAATAAATCCCTTGACATCGATATTCCAGTTCCTTTCCTTATGGTCCTATTCGATGCAGGTTGCGGCATCTGAAAACGCGTTGGAAGGGTTTCGGTAACCGGAATACTCCAGGCGAACCGAAACATCCCGACGTATCACAAGAATAAGGAGGTTTGCCATGCCACTGCGGCTGGGGGACGACGCGCCTGATTTTACGGCCGAGACAACCGAAGGCACGGTCCGATTCCACGAATGGCTGGGAGACGGCTGGGGCATCCTGTTCTCGCATCCCGCCGATTTTACGCCGGTCTGTACCACCGAACTGGGCCTGGTCGCCAAGCTGAAGGGGGAGTTTGAAAAGCGGAACGTAAAGGTAATCGGGGTGAGCGTGGACCCACTGGACTCACATCACGGCTGGGTCAGCGACATCAACGAGACCCAGAACACCACGATGAACTTTCCGCTGATTGCAGACCCGGACAAATCGGTGGCCAGCATGTACGACATGATCCATCCGAACGAGGACGACAAGGCCACGGTCAGGTCCGTTTTCGTGATCGGGCCGGACAAGAAGGTCAAGCTGACATTGACCTATCCGGCTTCCACCGGGCGAAATTTCGCCGAGATCCTGCGGGTGATCGACTCACTTCAGCTCACGGCCTACCACCAGGTGGCAACGCCTGTCAACTGGGAGGACGGCGAGGACTGCATCATCGTTCCCGCGGTGACCGACGAAGAGGCAACCGAGAAATTTCCCAGGGGGTTTACAACCATCAAGCCCTACCTGAGGTACACACCGCAGCCAAACAAATAGCCCGTCTCCGGGCTTTGAAGCCTGTCAGCCTGCAATGCGTCTTCCGAGGAAGCGTATTGCAGGCTGTTTTTTGTCTGGTCGACGGCCGGTCCGGTACGCGAACCATCCGGAACCCAATTGGGGATGACCTGACCTACGACGCGAGTTTGACAACCTCCTGGAGGCTGGATATTTCGAAGTCCGGTTTCGGGACGTTCGGCTTGAGCGTCTCGCCCGTGCGGTTCAGCCAGGCGATCCTGATGCCGGCCCGCCGCGAGCCGACGATGTCGTCGTCCTGGGAATCTCCAACGTAGAGGGTCTCATCCGGACGGCTGCCGATCAGGCGCAGGGCTTCACGGAAGATCTCCGGCGCCGGTTTGTAGGCGCGGGCGGATTCCGAACTGACGACCACCGGAAAGGACAGCTTGTTTTTCCTGAGGGCGATGTTCAGATGGTCCTCGTCCGCATTGGATATCACGCCTGTCCGACAGGACTCGATCCCGGCCAGCGCGGGTTTGACGTCTTCATAGACAGGCGCGTCGGCGAAAACATCGAACAGGCCGTCGACGTAATGTTCGAAGGAAACGCGTCTGTCCAGTTTCTCAAGCGTCCGTTCGAGGCTGATGAGATGCGCCTGGCGCATGGTGTAAAACGTCTCGCCCCGGAGGAGCGGAAAAAACGCCAGGTCCCACGTGTTGAAGAAATCCATCCCTGACATGTCCAGTTCCTGCTCACGGACGATGCGGCCGCACATGGCGTGCAGTTTATCCATGGCGCCAGCGAACAGCGTCTCGTACCCATCGAAGAATATGGTGGTGAGACCGGTTGACATCAGTTCCCTTTACGATGTTCGGTTGTGCTGCTGTCCTTCGAGGTGAGCGGCCCGGCTGGGGCTTCCTTGCTGTATAGGGCGCCGCCCCGCTCGTACGACACCGAAACCTGCCCGTCGCTGACTTCCAGCCTCGGGACGTTCTGATTGAAGACGTCCCGGTCCGGCCCGCGCATCACGGCCAGTTGGGCGTCGGTCATATCGTCGACAAGCCCACCCCATCGGTTCTCCGGATGCACCATCTCGCCCCCACTGCGGTTGAAGTTGCGGGAGGAGTATTTGATCAGGACCGCACGGCGGGCGATCTCGTTCTTCCACGCCAGCGCGCCGTGGGTCTGACCGCCGTCCATAAAGAAGAGCACGTCGCCGGCCTTCATTTCCGGCTGAACGACCAGGCCCATGTGGTCATCGCAGGAACGCACGCCCGGGGGAACGCGGTACTGGGCCTTATGGCTGCCCGGCACACAGGCGAACCCGCCCATGCCCGCGGGCACGTCCCGCAACTGCCAGCTCACCGTCACGGCCTCGCAATAGCTGCGGCCGTTCTGGTAGACGTAGCCGCGGCCGGGATTTAGCGGTTCGTTCGCATCGTGCAGCGAGTGGCCGGAACCGCCCTTGACGGAACAGAAGGCCGTGGCATCGCCCAGCCGGACGCCGCTGGCCCCCATCCAGTTGAGGCGGTGCTCCACAACCGAGTGGGCGATCATGCGCCGGAAGGGGTTGCAGTAGGGCTCCGGAAGCCGAAACAGGCCGGGCAGCAGCGGACGGCCGGTCCCGGCGAGCGCTTTCGATCCACGGGCGAGTTCATCGCCCACTTCGATCCGGTCCTCAAAGCGGTCGATGGCGGCGTTGGCGGCTTCCAGCCATGCGTCATCCATCACGTTCCGCAAGACGAGGTGGCCGCAGAGGTCCCAGAAATAGAATTCCTTTTCGTCGATGCCGGAGTCGGGATTTTTGATTAAGATGGACGGATGGTAAACTTCCCGGGACTCGTCCAGGCGCGTCGTCTCACCGTCCGTGCGGATGGTGGGCGGCGGCGACGTGCTCTCGTAGCCGGGTCGCCAGAGGGCGGCCCTCTGTTCGGCCGAAATGGCTGACATCCACTCGGGCCTGGGTTCTTCCTCTGTCCTGTGCCCGCTTCCCCTGGACCGGATGACCCCCCGGCCCGCGTACTCGTACGAGAGCAGGCGCTGGGGGCCGCTTCCCTTCCACGGCCGCATGCCCTGCAGCAGGGCGCCGGCGACGAGAAGCAGGTCGCCCGCCCTGAGCGCCGGCTGCACCGTGAGCCCCATATCGTCCTGGCCGGTGAGTACGTCGTCCGGGGTCTCCACGTTGGATTTGTGAGAGCAAGGCACGATAACAAAACCGCCCGCACCGGCCTTCGCGTCCGCCAGGGCCCATACCGCGCGGACCGTTTCGCTGAAACGGCGACCGTTCTGATAGGAATAGGCGCGGGTGGGGTCGCGCGGTTCGTTCCCGCCTTCAAGGGGCGCGTCCGTCTCGCATGTCTCCTCGTGAAGCAACTCCGGTTCTGTTTCCAGGCGGAAGCCCTGGCCGACAATCTGGTTCAGGTACCAGACGAGTTGCGGATGGACCAGCAGGTCGCGGAAGGGTTCGCGCAGGGGTTGCGGCCATCCCAGCATGCCCTCTGTCCTACCGTGCGTATCGATCGCCGAATTCAGGGCGGCCACCTCGCCCCTGCCAAGGACGCCTCTGACAATGAGGTATCCTCCGACGTCGAAGCAGTAATTCTCTTCGTGGCTCATGGATTCGCGGTCCATCACGCTTCCTCCTTGAAACTCGGGACGGGAATCAGGACACAGCCGCCCATTTTTCCCGTTCCCATTGCTTTTGTCCGATCCGTTCCACGTAGGACTCACCCTTGTGCTTCAAAAGCCACCCCTTCAGGGGTACGTCCTCATCCGTCGGCTGCCACCATCCCTTGACGTCCACGCCGTCACCCAGAAGCTGGCGTCGAACCGGATCGCATCTTTCGAGGATTTCGTCCGGGATCAGGTTATAGTCCAATCCTCTGAGCCAGCGATAGCTGTAGCCCAGAAACAACACTTTTCGAGTGACTTCGGAGGTATTCAGCCCCCGTGCATGCCATAGACGCCGGTCGAAGAGGACCGCGGTTCCGGCCTTGACCCGGACCTGCATCATGTCTTCGAACCCTGACGCTTCGGGGGACCCGTTTCCGCTTTCCGGCCAGCGTTCCGGCGGAATGTCGCGCTTGTGGCTGCTCGGAACGATGCGAATCCCGCCCCGGTTCGGCGCGCTCGTGTCGGAGAGCCAGAATGCGACCTTCAGCGACAGCCGTGGATGCGGACGCTCCATCTCCGGTACGGGTCGGCCGCCGTCCTGATGCCAGCCGCCCGTCTTCGCCTGGACCGTATCCCCGGGCTCGGGCGGGTAATAGATCAGGTGGGAAATATAGTGCTGGACGTTCCAGCCCAGAATGTCCCAGATGAGCGGGAATGTCTTCGGCACGTCCAGCAGGTCCAGGAACGCGTTGTCTTCAACGATGGTTCTGAATTTCGACATGAGCTTCCCAGGACCGAGCCCCTGTTTTTCCCGTTCGCGCGCATCCACGCGGTCAGCGGCGTCCAGCAGACGTTCCAGCATTTCCGGATCCAGCGCGTTCTCGACGATCAGAAAACCCTGCTGGTCGAAGTGGTCCCGCTGTTCGTCCGTCATGCAGTGGTCAAGACATGAGAACTCCATTGTCTTCCTCCGACTTGCGCCCGCTCCGTTCACGTCTCCCCTCTCCCGTCTCCCAGTCTTTGTAGAATACCGCCCTTCACCGGCGGAAGGCAAGGACAAATGACGCGGGGGTCGCAGGCCATAGACGTTGATTTTTGAAGACGGTCGCATTAGATTGCGGAATCTCGATTTCGGTCTGAATCCGCGCTTTTTTTCGGCGTTGCCAGGGCGGTCTGCAGGATTTGAGAAAGGGAACGGATCGTGGTTTCCCGCAGAACGAACGTAGTGTTTATTCTCACCGACGACCAGGGCGTCTGGGCGGCGGGGTGCTACGGCAATCCCGAGATCCGTACCCCCAATATCGACCGGATCGCGAACACGGGCGTTCGGTTCGAGAATTTCTTCGTGGCGACGCCGGTCTGTTCCCCAAGCCGCGCGACGTTTCTGACGGGCCGCATCGCCTCCCAGCACGGCGTGCACGATTGGATCAGAGACGGAAACGTGGGATCGGATGCGGCCTCGTACCTTGCGGGAGAGGTAACGTACACGGACGTGCTGGCGGAACACGGTTGGAACTGCGGGATCAGCGGCAAGTGGCATCTGGGCAACAGCCAGGTATCTCAGCATGGATTCGGACACTGGTTCGTACATCAAAGAGGCGGCGGCAGGTACAACGATGCGCCGATGGTGAAAAACGGCGAACGGATCGATGCGCCGGGTTACGTGACCCACGTGATTACGGACGACGCGCTCGCCTTTATCGACCGGCACGCAAACGATGACGATCCGTTCTACCTGAGCGTTCATTACACGGCGCCGCACAGTCCGTGGACCGGGCATCCGCAGGACGTCGTGGATTCCTACAACGATTGCGCGTTCGATTCCTGCCCGCAGGAACCCCGGCATCCCTGGGCCATCGGCCTGACGGACCAATGCCTGGGCAACCGGGAAATGTTGAAGGGGTATTTCGCCGCGGTGACGGCAATGGATGCCGACGTGGGACGGATCCTGGACAGGCTGGAGTCGCATGGGATACGGAACGAGACGCTGGTTGTCTTCGTATCCGATAACGGGTTCAGCTGCGGTCACCACGGGTTCTGGGGCAAGGGGAACGGTACGCGCCCCCTGAACATGTACGAGAATTCCGTCAAGGTGCCGGCCGTGATGAGCCATCCGGGACGAATCCCGGCTGGACTCGTGCAGCCCGCGATGGTGAGCGCGTATGACTTCATGCCCACGCTACTGGACTACCTGGACCTGCCGGTTCCCGAGGGAGGGAATCGGCCGGGCGAAAGTTTCCTGCCGGCACTGCTCGGCCGCGGAGACTCCAGGCGGGAATCCGTGGTGGTCTACGACGAATACGGACCAACCAGGATGGTCCGGACGGCGGACTGGAAGTATATTCACCGCTATCCGGAAGGTCCCAACGAACTCTACGACCTGATGAACGATCCGGAAGAACGCGAGAATCTGGCGAACGACGCCGCACAGACCTCACGGATGACGTCGATGCGGGCGATGATGGAAGACTGGTTCGCGACCTATGCGGACCCGGAGAAAGACGGCCGCAAGCGGAGCGTCACGGGCGGCGGCCAGCTGCGGCCGGTCGGCGGGGCGTGGGAGGACGGCACTCACGCGTTTCGAGGAGAGATCCCATAATACTCGTTTCCGGAACAGCGGGAAGACGTGAGACGGTAGACGGTAGAAGAAATCCTCGCCCTGTAGGTTCCTCCGGTTTGCCAGTGTTCTGTCCCGGAAATCAGTTGCCTGAATTCGGTCGCTGAGTCGCCCGTCTCGCAAGGCGCCGGAGCGCAGGCGACCTGGGTATGGTCGGCGAGCGAGGGGAACGTAGCGAGACGGGATGAATCGGCGGCCGAATGGTGAGGAATTTTTGGGACAGGACACCAGGGGCCTGAGTTGGAACATTAAAGGCAGGCGATCTCTTCCTTCTTCCTTCTTCCTTCTTCCTTCTTCCTTCTACCCTATTCTTAAGAGAAAAAGATAAAGAAAATAGTACCGGTTCTATCGTCAATAAATGCAACAATGAGGAGATTCATATGAACGTAGCAGATGCGGTAGCCCATGTATTAAAGGCCGAGGGCGTGGAGTACCTGTTCGCCTATCCTGTGAATCCTCTCATTGAGGCCGCGGCCAAGGTGGATATCCGGCCCATTCTCGTCCGCCAGGAGCGCATTGGCCTGCATATGGCCGACGCGCTGAGCCGAATGACGTCAGGCAGGCAGATTGGTGTCTTCTGCATGCAGAGCGGCCCCGGATCGGAGAACGCCTTCGGCGGCGTCGCCCAGGCATTCGGAGACTCGGCGCCGATCCTTGTGCTGCCTCTGGGTTATTCCCGAATGCTGACGAACGTGCAGCCGAATTTCAACTCGGCGCTGAACTACCGGCACGTGACCAAGCACTCCGAGCAGGTCATCCTTTCGGAAACCGTGCCCGAGGTGATGCGCCGCGCATTTACGCAGGTGCGCAACGGTCGCCCGCGTCCGGTGCTGGTGGAATTTCCGGGCGACGTCTTCGACGAGGAGATTGCAGAGCCCTTCAACTACCGGCCCGTGCCTTCGTTGAAATCCGGTCCGGACCCGCGCGAGGTCGAGAAGGCGGCGACAATGCTGCTGGAAGCCCGGCGGCCCGTCATCTACGCAGGACAGGGCGTGCACTATGCCGAGGCGTGGGATGCCCTGCGGGACCTCGCGGAACTCCTCGAAGCGCCCGTCACCACGAGCCTGGGCGGGAAAAGCGCCTTTCCGGAGAACCACGGGCTGTCCCTGGGCTCCGGCGGCAGGTCCATCCCCGGAACCGTGCACCACTTCCTTCAAGAGGCAGACCTGGTCTTTGGAATCGGATGCAGTTTTACGCGTACCAATTTCGGGGTGCCCATTCCGGAGGGGAAACGCGTGGTTCACGCCACGCTGGACACGGAGGATATCAACAAGGACGTGGAAGTCGAACACGCCCTGGCGGGCGACGCGAAACTCACCCTCGAGGCGCTTGGAGAGGAAGTTCGGGCGCGGCTGAACGGACGGGCGCGCGGCCGGGCGGAACAGGTGGCAAGGGAGATTGCATCCGTGAAGCGCGAATGGCTCTCTCAGTGGATGCCGAAGCTGACGCTGAACGAGGCGCCTCTCTCGCCGTATCGGGTAATCCGGGACCTGATGCAGACGGTGGACGTGCCCAATACGATCATTACCCACGACGCGGGCAGCCCGAGGGACCAGCTTTCGCCCTTCTGGGAGTCCCATACGCCACTTTCCTACATCGGATGGGGAAAGACCACCCAGCTCGGTTACGGACTCGGCCTGGCCATGGGCGCCAAACTGGCCCGGCCGGACAAGCTGTGCATCAACGTATGGGGCGATGCCGCCATCGGTTTTACGGGTATGGACTTCGAGACGGCCGTTCGGGAGCGGATCCCGATTCTGTCGGTGCTGTTCAACAACTTCAGCATGGCAATCGAGCTTCCGATCATGCCGGTGTCCACGGAAAAATACCGCAGCACGGATATTTCCGGGCATTACGCGGACATGGCGAAGGCATTCGGAGGCTACGGAGAACGCGTGGAATCGCCGGACGATATCGTGCCGGCAATCGAGCGGGGAATCAGGAAGACGGAAGAAGGCGTTCCGGCGCTGCTGGAGTTCATTACAGCGAAGGAGATTGAGTTCTCGCTTTTCTGATCACGTCAATCGAACACGCCTCTCATTCTCCGGCGAAGCGCAAATCCATCGTGTCGTGCAACGTCGGTCACACAATCACAAAGGAGGATTTTCTTGGGACGGACACAGACTTTCGGCTTGGCGGTCCTGATTGGTTTCGTGCTGTCGTGTGGCGACGATAAACCAACGGCGCCGGGTCAGGATCTTGTAGGATCATGGACGTATCAGGGAACCGATTTCAGTTCGACGGCGGCGACGAACCTGCAGAATTACCTGCTGAGTCAGGGGGTGGACGCAGCGGCCGCGCAACAGTTCGTCTCGGAATTCCGGAACGAGATGGATAGAGGCTTCCGTGAAACCGGCCTGGAAATCGTGCGATTCAATGAGGACAGGACCTACGAAGACAATTCCGGCAACTCGGGCGTGTGGTCGGTCCTGGGCGACGTGCTCACGATGGTGGAGGAAGACGGGTTTACCATTCAATGCCAGTACTTTATCGACGGCGAAGACCTGACGCTTGTCCTGACCAAGGAGCGCTATCTGAACGTCATCAGGCAGACGGAGGGCGCGACTGAGCTGGACACGGATACACTGGCCCTTCTCGATATCCTCTTTGGCGACGGCGACTCTTTGCGACTCTTCTATCGGGCCAGATAGCGGGATCGAAGCCGGGCCTGCAACACAGACGGAGGGCGTCCGGATGAGGGTGTCATTGGCTTCCGGCCTGGCGGTGTTGATCGGCTTTGTGATATCCTGCGGGGAAGACAAACCCACGGAGCCTGTCCGCGGTCTTGTCGGTTCGTGGGCATACCGGGGCACCGATTTCGGCTCCACGGCAGCGGCCAACCTCCGCGATTATCTGATGGGCCAGGGCTGGAACCTGGCGTCCGCACAGCGGATGGTGGACGGATTCCGGAACGAGATGGAAGCGGGTTTCCGAGATACCGGGTTTTCCGTCCTGCGGTTCAACGCGGACGGGACCTTCGAAGACAATTCCGGCAGTTCCGGCGTCTGGTCCGTTCAGGACGACGTGCTCACGATCGTGGCCGAGGACGGGTTTACCATTCAATGCCAGTACGATGTGGACGGCGGCGACCTGACGCTCATCCTGAACAAGGAGCGATACCTGAACCTGATCAGCCAGTTTGGAGGTCAGGACGAGATCGACCCGGAGATACAGGCGCTTCTGGATATTCTGTTTGGAAACGAAAACACGCTCAGGCTGTTCTACAGGGCCACATAGCGGGCCAAATAAGCCCGGTATGAATGGGCTCCAGGAGGATGAGAACTGTCCAGGGTGTAGTCCCGACTTTCTGCGCACGTCGCCCGGCCGAATCGCCCCTCAGTTCGCCGGTATAATGTAGTAGGGCGATGCATTGGGGTCACTGGCCGTATTTCCTCCAATGACCAGTTCAAGTCCTGCAGTATGTTCGCGCGCGGCGACGTTCGCGCATCTCGGTGTCCCGGGATTCCAAGCGTCATTGGTCCACCCGGAAAGTGTCCCGCGCGTCATTACGTAGAGCGCGACCCAGGCGCCGTCGAGCCACGCCCTTGGACGGCGGAATGCAACGCTTCGAACCTCGCGGGCAAGACAGTGCGGTGCTCTTGTTGCGAAGTCCTCCACGAACATCCCGAAGCTCCTCATCCGTGCGCGCCTCGCGAAGCGTATGGTGCCCACGAAGCGCCTGCTTTCCGTCGCGAGATCGGTTACGTGCAGGGTGATCGCACTGCCCCCGTTCATCTCCTCCTCAGTAATTTCGAAGCGATATGTCGACTCGACCGTCCATCGATAGTCCAACCTGCACTTCACCCCCGTTCCTTCACCTCCGAAAGTCCCGCACACGACGTCGCCCGCCCTTTCGATGAGTTCCGCATCGCCAAATCCCGGAGCGTCCCACACCGAGAATTGAAGCTGTCGATCGTAAAGGTCTCCTCCCCGCTGCAGTCCCGTGTATCCTCCGTCCCACTGGATCGCTGCGTAAAAGGTACCCGTCGGTTCGGTCAGCGGGGTCATGTCGATCGAGTAACCCGCGCTGGGGTGATTCCGGTTGTGGATCCAGATGGTCGCATCGCCCGCGGGAGGATTGGCCGGTGTCGTGGAAAGCGTCGCCAGTTCTTTCGTGACGCGAAAGCTTTCGTTCTCCACGGTGAGCGACAATGTGCCCTCTCCCGGCCAGCCCGCCACCCAGGTCGTCTGTAAACGACCCAGGCGGTCCGTGACGCCGTGCGCAGGGTACACCCAGCCGGAGTACCGGTCGGTTGACCATCCGTAAATGGCGCCCGCGACCGGTGATTCTTCTCCGTCCAGGGCCGTGACTACGATCGTATCGGCGCCTTGTTTGCCCGCATGAGCAGGAGTCAGTCGCGCAGGCTCCACCTTCAGCGACACAATTGCCTGCGCGACCACCACCTCTTTCCCGTAGTTCTCCGCGAAGATCACAAAATCGAAAAATCCGATCGCCCCGTCGCCGTTCAGATCATACGTGGCGTCGTATTTGTCGTCGCCGTCACGTGTACCGTACACATCCGCGAAGATCAGAAAGTCGCCAAAGGCGATCATGCCGTCGCCGTCGAAGTCGGGAATGGACGCGGTATCCTCGCCCATGGCGTCGACGGAGATGACATGAGGCGTCCAGCGATCATCGTCTGAACTGACGCCAGTCGCGGCGTGGCACAAGAATGCCAGCAGTGCGAGCGCGGCAAAACACATTTTGCGCTTCCAGGGAGTCACAGGTCAAACCGCCGTGTTCAATTGCAGGTCGAGGCCCGGCTTCAGCCGGGAGAATCGGGTTGAAACAGATATGCGCGTCCAGGAAGCACGTTCAAGCCCTTGCGAACCACGATAATGCGGACCATTCGTTTTACGAGGTGCTCTTGCCGTAGCTTTCCCCAAAGATCAGAAAGTCGCTGAAACCGATGGATCCGTTGTCGTCCAGATCGAAGCGCTCATCATATCCTGCGTCTCCCTGGCTCAGACCGTAAACAACCGCAAACAGCAGGAAATCCGGAAATCCCACCGTTCCATCACCGTCGAAGTCGGGATCCGGTGCTGGCGGGGCGATGTACTGCGCAACATCCCACAGAGCGATCGTTCCATCTTGTAACCCGGCGGCGAGGGTACTCCGATCCGATGAAAACGAAACTGAATTGACCACAGCAGTATGTGGAAAGGTGGTGAGATTTCGTCTTGTCGCGGCGTCCCACAGCTTGACCGTTCTGTCGTAAGCTGCGGAAGCGATTACACTTCCGTCTTGCGAGTAAGCGACCGAATTAACCCCACCCGATTCCTCGATCGAAGCGATACGTACGCTCCTGGCCACGTCCCACAATTCGACCGCACTGACGGTTGCGACCGCGAGTGTTGCCCCGTCGGGTGAAAACGCGACAGACCAGACTCCAAATTTCTGAACCGCAAGGGTGGCAATATTGCGCCTTGTTGACACGTCCCACAGTCTGACCGTGTTATCGTGAGATCCGGAAGCGAGCAGTGTTCCATCTGGTGAAAACGACACCGTCGTTACCATCACGCTATGTCCTTCCAGGGTGTCGATCAGATCGCGGGTACTTACGTCCCACAGCTTGACCGTGAAATCCCCCGACCCGGAAGCGAGCAGCTTGCCATCAGGTGAAAACGTCACCGACAGGATGAAACTGCTATGTCCTTTCACAGTGTCGATCAGATCGCGGGTCCCCACGTCCCACAGCTTGACAGCTTCCCACGAATCGACAGCCAGCGTGGCGCCATCGGGTGAAAACGCCACAGCATCGACTCCAGATTGTGCTTCAAGGGTAGCGACGTGCGCCTGGGTCGAAGCGTCCCACAGCTTGACCGTGCGATCTTCAGATCCGGAAGCAAGTATTTTTCCATCAGGTGAAAAAGACACCGAATTAACCCAATCCGAATGACCCTTCCAGGTAGCGATGTTGGACGGAGAAATCTCGGCAAGGGTGTATTCCTCAATTCGCACGTCGCCATGAATGTCTAGAGCCTCGATGTACAATGTATGTGCAGGAGAGTCCGCGAGTCTGGATGCGTCAACTGATGGTATCGCGCCGGTATACTCGAAATCGACGAGTGTTTCGCGCTGCCCGTCAAATACACGACACGCCACCACTTCAAAACCGCCAAAGCCGCGGCCAAACAGGACGACCTGATGTACACCGTCCGGATCGGCGACCTGAAGTTGAACGGGTACGCTGGTTGTCCCGGGTTTATATCTGTCAGGCGAGGAGAGTTCTACCGTCGGCGGCACCCCCTCGAACGTTGGGCTGTCTGCATTGAAGTAGGTATGTACGGCCAGGTACTCCGCGGCACACGACGACAGGATCCTGTTCCGGCTGGGTCCGTATGACATGAGGTAACGACTATCCCTGAAATCGTGGGATAGTCCAAAGGCGTGACCAAGTTCATGACTTATCAGGTACATACCAAACCTATCCGACACCACCAAATTGCCGCCATTTTTCGTCCGCCATCGACCGACGCCTCCCGCCGGCTCTCCATTTCCCTGACGAAGCGCATCGGTACCGAGGACGATGAAATAGATGTTCGCATCCAGATCGAAAATCTGTTCAAGCTCGGCGATAACCGCAATGCCGAGCGTGTTGTCGTAGTGGCTGAAGGGATGCTTGCCGTCGACACGATGCACCAACGGTCTGCCCCCGACATCGGTCTCGATGGCGAAGGTCGATTCGCCGTAGCCGTGTGCCTGCATTTGCTCGCGAAAGAAGGTCTGACTCCGCACGATCACCGACTTCATCGAATCCACCACTTCGGCGCGGTACGGCCAGTCGTTTGGCAGGAAGTAGATCATTCGCACCGTGCGCGGCTCGCCTGTGTTCAGATTCGCAATCCGCTTCGCCGCGGGGCGTTCGTGATCACGTCGCAACAGCTCATAGTCCTCGACGGCGCAGATATGCAGGCTGTCACCGGGAGGGGAAGACGCAGGGACAGACGACAAAGGAGCAAAGAAAAACCCGAGCAAAACGAACAGGAACAGATGAAGTACAGGACGTTTCATTACATCCTCGTTGCAATAAGCGGCTGTCATGCCATCGCCGTCACGATGTTCTCGATCTAGTTATCAGGCGGCGGGCAGCGGCGGTTTGCGACGCCAACAAGACACGTTATGCACTTCCAGGAAGCCGTCATTCCCGTGTTCCCTCTTTGTCAGCGTAGTCTGTCTCAGACAAGATCAATCTCAACGATCCGGATATTTAATCACCTGTCGACGGTTTGGCGAAAAACGGCGCGAATCCGTAAAACGAATGGATAGAACTGTCGCAATTTGCGACAGCGAAACGCATTGTGATGTCCCAGATCGCGACATCACTGTAAATTTTCGCCACGTGAACATCCATACGACGACACCGGTGCCGACGGAGGCCGCCGCAATTGCCCGATACGGGTCGGCCTGAATTGTATCGGTCTGTGGGGCCGACCAATGCCTGCATTCGACAGGAGAATTGGCGCCGGCACTGATTGGCCCGCGACAACGGTCATGCCGGATCAAGGCACGGCAGTGATTCGAAAATCATCACCCACACGTGTGCCCTGCAATCCGTTCAAGTTGAAACTCGCGCTGCAAATCCTGCCGGTCCCGAACGGTGAATAGTTGACACAGCCGCTGCCCCCATTTGTAAGCGACCCGCCGCTGACGATACAGCTCTGGTTGGGACGTGAAGCCGGTGGACGCCGTCTGACGGCCTCAGTCATTAATTCGCTACGTGAATTGTCCAACTGTTGCTGCCACTGTTTTTCGTGGCATGAAAGTTCCACCGTACGCCATTTATGGTGCCCGACTCCTGAATTCCACGCCCTGACCTCATTACCAATCCCCCGGCAATAATGGTTCCCGTTCCAGAAGAACTGACAGAGAAGGTCGCTCCTTTATAAGTACAACTTTCGCCAGGATTTACGACTAACCCGGCAGTACACGCTCTCACACCGCCGCTACCGTCGAATTCTACTTTAACGCCTCGTCGCTGAAGAGTTGGAATGTGCGTGTTGCGCGAAGTACTGCTCAAGGGATTGTCTCTCAAATCAACCCTGTCTCCATCGCCCAGGCCCGTATTTGCCACCAATGGCGAAATGTCCGAGATACTGTTGTTGTAAAGATTCAGCCTTGTCAGGTTCGTCAGACGAGAGAGCGCAGTTAAAGACGAGATACTGTTTCTGTCAAGAAACAGGTCTGTCAGATTTGTCAAGTTGGATAGACTCGAAATGTCTGAGATGTCGACAGAGCCGATATATAACTCTATCAGGTTCGTCAGACGGGAAAGGGCGGATATAGACGAGATGCTGTTGCCCCAAAGGTACAGTATTTCCAGGTTAGTCAAGTTGGACAGCGCTGATATATCCCTAATGTTGTTTTTGTATAGAGTCATCCATGTCAGGTTGGTCAAACGGGAAAGTGCTGATATATCGCTGATGCTGTTTCTCCCGAGTCCCAGTAGTCTCAGGTTAGTCAAGTTGGCGAGGGGCGAGAGATCAGATATATCGTTGCTGTTGACCCACGCATCATTCACGCGCTCGGAACCAAGGTTAAGCCATCGCAGATTGGTTGCATGCTCGAGGCCTGTCAGATTGCGAATGCCCTTATTGAGCGCGTCAATACGTGTCAAGGTCGTCATCTCCTCCCGGGTTATCGGCGCATTGCGCGCCTTACCCAGGCTATCTGCTATTACCGCACGGAGATTGGCATCCGCAATGGTCACAGTCTCGCCACCGCCGGAAGGTGTCCCACCGCCGCCGGAGGGCGGGACCTGACTGCCAAAATCGCCGGCAAAGATCAGAAAATCCGTGAAGTCGACAGAACCATCGGAATTCAGGTCCTGCGCGGCATTGTACTTCCCATCGCCCTGACTCGACCCGAACGCGCCGGCGAAAATCAGGAAGTCGGAAAACCCCACGGTCCCGTCGCCGTCGAAGTCGGGGGACGGCGCGGCGTTGAACGAGATCTCACTGCTTGTCGTGAGTGTGTCGATGGACGACGAAGTTCCCGCGAGTGTAACAGACTCGATCCCGATGGAGAACTCCCGACCAGTAACGTTTGCAACCGTCTC
Organism: Candidatus Latescibacterota bacterium; assembly: GCA_965116875.1. GTDB lineage: Bacteria > Latescibacterota > UBA2968 > UBA2968 > JAAXHE01. The sequence continues at coordinate 2,605,646 of OZ220733.1, read as the reverse complement.
GAACTCGGCGCGCACAAGAAACCCGGAAGGCGACAACCACAACAAACGTGGCGGAAGGGAGCCAAAAGCGACTACACTTTTGTTTCGGATTCGCCCCAGCTGTGGATGTATACTGTCTTCTGCCCTCACAAGGGCCACAAGAGAAGAATCAAGGTCGAATTCGATTTCGAATCCTAACAGGGACGTCCTCACGCCGGTCGCGAAAACCTCGATGGCGATCTTCGTACCGCGTCCCGACACGGCGCCTGTGGTCACGCCGTCATCCCTCTGGTTGCCCGCCCCGCCGTTAGCGATCAGGTCCAGCGACAATGCCGCGTTTGCATTGTTGCCCAGGGCGAATTTCGCGGCGAATTCAGGCAACGCGACGCGGAATCCGTCGTACTCAGCGCCAGGATCCAACTCTCCGCCGTGTTTCGCGCCCGGAGGCATATCCGCGTCTGAATCGGCCCTGAGGAACGCCACGCCCGCAAGCACGAAGAAACCAATGGCAACAAACAGCAAGTTGCGATAAAATGGAGTCATTGCGGAACCTCCGCTGTATCAGTTTCGTTAGCAGACCCGCCGCGCGGGCGGCGGTCCGAACAAGAACCTCGCCGTCGCCGGAAGCGCTGAGTTCACGATCGTCGTGAATGCGTTACCGCGCAGCGGCCGAATGGCGATGTTTGCCAATAGGCCTATTTTCAACAACAGCATCCGCCTGATGGGTGAGAAACCGCCCGCCTGTATGCGATACAGATAGACACCGCTGACAACGCGCCGCCCAACGCGTCCATTCTGCAGCCGCACCCGAATTTCATCGAGCTATATCGGATTTACGAACGGAACGCATCCACAAACCTGAAGAAATCGATGAAATCCACCGTTCCGTCGCCATTGAGATCGTAACGCGCATCGGAACTGCCAAACGCGTCTGCAAAGAGGAAGAAATCCACGAAATCGGTCGTACCGTCGCCGTTGAAATCGGTTGATGCTGCAGGGGACGCGACGACCCGCCGCTGCGGGTCTACGTCGTCCGCGTCAATGTCGCCGTCGCCGTCGAAGTCGGCCCGCAGCATCGGATACTCGTTGGAATTGCCGAATTCCCAGGGGTCGTCCTTCGTGTTGTCACCGTCCAGATCCAGGTTCCAGGTGGCATAGATGCCAGCGTACCCGGTCGGCGACACCAACTCGATGGTCGTCTTGCTAACGCCGCCGTCACTCGCAATTTGCCCGGAGGTCTCGTTATTCCAGTAGCTGTAGCTTACGGCGTTTATGCTGTTCAGATTCGTGGAGTCTTTTCCCACGAACCCGCCGACATTGCGGTGGTCCAAGCCGGTCACCGCACCGGTCGCATAGCTGGCGGTGATGATACCACCGCTGTCAGGGCCTCCACTGAGGTTGTACCCCACCAGACCACCGACGTTGCTGCCGACCCCCGAGACCTCGCCGGTCGCGTAACTGGCGGTGATGATGGCTTTGCAGTCGTTGCCCAGGGCGGCTGTCTGCCCCACCAGTCCACCGACGTTGCCGTCGCTCTCTCCATATACCACACCAGTCGCGTAGCTGGCGGTGATGATGCATCTGGTGCTACCGCCGACGACGGCGACCTGTCCCGCCAGCCCCCCGAGGTCGCTTCCGTCCGCGCCGGACACTAAACTGGTCGCGTAGCTGGCGGTGATAATGCTTCTGCCGGCGCTGCTACCGTGCAACCCCACCAGCCCACCCGCGTTGCCGTCGTTTCCGCAATACGACTTGCCCGTCGCATAGCTGGTGGCAATTGTGCCAGTGTTTGCCCCCACCAGCACACCAACGCTGCTGGATTCGCCCGCGGATGCCACCCCCGCCGCATAGCTGCCGGAAATGCCGCCGCGGTTGATCCCCACAAGCCCACCAACGACGCTCCCGTCATCGCCCACCGAAACGACCTTTCGAATCCCTAAGTTCCGCACCTGTCCCCGGGCGCCGACGACACCGAACAGACCGACCGTGGAAGTCGAGCGGTATATATAAAGGTTGTCAATGGTATGCCGATTCCCCTCGAACGTGGAGACGAATTCGTTGCCGGAACCGGAACTCCCGATGGGAAGCCATCTCGCGCCGCCATTCCAGTAGGTGTCGGACGCGTCTACGGTACCATCGCTGTTTGTGTCGAAGTCCAGATCGGCCGTCAACTCATACCCGGTGCAGTCGTTATCATCTGCATCGTCTACCGTGTTTGGGCAACCCATACCGGCGACGGCATTCGGGAAGGCATGGGCGTAAGCACCCGCATTCGCACTGTTGTCCACGGCCCCGTCGCCGTCCAGGTCCCATCGGACGGCGTTCAGCTGCGCCAGGCTGCCGATTTCAATCAGCCCGTCGCCGTCGCTGTCGTAGGAAACTATACCGGATGGCATATTGAACGAGTATATTTTGGCGCCTGCAACCACCCACATGGTGGAACCATTCGACCAGATGCCTCCTGGTTCCAAAGCCTGGGCATCATCCAGTGTGTTGAAGTCTTTTTCCGGGTTCGGCTTATTCGTCGCCAGATTAATGGCATGCAGTCTATAGTGGGAATTGTTGGCGACCCACAGAGTCTCGCCATCTGACCAGAGGCCGGTCGGGGAAACTACACTTGGCAGGCTGTAGTCCCAAACCTCGTTTTTCAGGTCGAATCGTGGGACAGAAGCGGAAACGGAGGTCGGTACGTAAATAAACTTCCCATCTGACCAGAGACCGGTCGGTATGATCGCCCACAGGTGGCTAAAGTCAAAATCCCTGTCAGATCTTCTCGCTTTGGTGGCAAGATCGTAGGCGTATAGCTTCCCGTCCTGCCTGTCCGCTACCCACACGGTTTCGCCATCTGACCAGATTCCAATGGGACTATCATTCCCTGCGGCATCCAAGGTTTCCAAGTCCTTAGGGAGGTCGCGTTTCTTAGTTTCCATACTGTAGGCGTATATTTTCTTGTCCACTTGGTCTGTCACCCACATCGTCTCACCGTCCGACCAGATGTCTCCTGGATTTTGGTTTCCTGCGGCGTAGAGTGTGTTGAAGTCATCTGCAGCATTCCAGCCGAAAGCAGACTCAACGCCTCTGCCCACTACGATCGTGTAGTTTTCGCTTGTATTTCCGTCAGAGGACGTGACCCGTATCCCCACGGAGTTTCGACCCACAGCCAACGGGACGACATGCCCGGAACCACTTGCGATCGTGCTAACGTCGGTTCTACTCTTACCTATCTGTATGGTCGCGCCAGCATCCGTCGCGGTGGCCGTAATAATGACCTGCGTTACTGAATACGTGACGCCGATATGGTATCCGGTAACCGCACTGTCAAAGCCCACAATGTCCACCGGGCCGATTGTAAGTTCTTTCAGCGTTGCATCCGTGGAACCCTGCCCGTAGGCGACCCCTCGTGACCCGAAGGCGAGCAAGACCAAAACCAGGAAAGGGACATGGCACCTATGATTCCTGTTCAACGTTTTCATGAAACTGCTCCCTTTTCCTCGCGCGAAGCAGGGCGTATAGCACCACCTGACCCGGCCTGTGCATAGGAGCCGGAGGGATCGTCAAACCAAATGGGCGTTACTTCTCGATGGAGTCACGTAGGCGTCCAATATTACGGCCCCTGACGCTCCAGGACGTTCTGCATCGGAGTTTACATTCGCTCGTGCTTTTGGCGCCGGTTCCGGAAAACCACGGCGGGAGGTGTCACGTAAACTGTTCGCGATGAGAAGCGTCAGCGTTCTTCCAGGATAACTCGAGACTGACGACCCTGCATGCGGACGTGCTCCAACGACTCCACGTCTCCCGGGATTGCATTTCCTCTAATGCTTCCATCGTTACTAACAAGCACGACTATGGAAACGGTATACGTTGCCACGCGAGTACCAGGAACAGGTGCGAATGGTTGCTTTGTGATGGCATAGACAATTGTAGCCCGTAGTGTGGAATCCAGGGGTATTGTTGAGCTTACTCCGAGTTTGTATCCAAATGTCACTTCGGTTACAAATCTCTGCGGATCGAAGTTGGATTGCTGGTACCTTATTCCCACCTCAACGTCTGACAAACCCAACAGACCATCGTCAATGTCCGATGACACGGCCCGATATCTAAGGCTCTCTATGAAAGAGTCATAACTGAAACCACCACGAAAGGACGTTGTGTATTCTTTCTCTGCTCCCGCGGCTATGACCAGACTATCGCCGCCACTGGCGCTGACGGTGACGGTGACGCCGGATGAGCAGTTGTTGTTGGTATTGCTCTCCCCACTGACGTCGTCAACGCACGCGCCGTAGTAGTAGATCCCGGCATCCGACGGCGCAAACAGACGGATCGTATCGGCGCTGGCGGCCCCCGCCGACAGGTTGTCAACAGCGTCGGTGGCCACGGCCGTATCCTGCGTCGTGATCGTCGCGTCGGTCGAGCGATAGTAGTGCAGGTTGGTGGCCACGGACGGGCCGTTGCCCTGATTGCGGACGGTGGCGTTCAGGACGAAGGATTGGTTGGCGGTCGGGCTACTGTTGCTGACCGTTGGGGCATCGACGACGAGGTCCGGAGCGGCTGCGGCGCCTACAGTTACGGTTACGGCCGGAGAGCAGTTGTTACCCGTGGCGGATTCACCGGATACCGCATCCACACAGGCGCCGTAGTAGTAGGTACCCGCGGACGATGGCGCCGTCAGGGCGATCGACTCCGCGCTGGACCCGGAAGCGGAGAGCCCGCCCACCGCATCCGTTCCCACTTCCGTGTCACTCGCCGAAATGGTCGCGTCCGAAGAACTGAAGTAACGCAACGTCGTTGCCGCGGACGGGCCGTTGCCCCGGTTGCGGACCGTCGCGCTCAGGGTCAAGGAAGATCCGGCCGTCGGGCTGCTGTTGCTGACCGTTGGGGCATCGACGACCAGGTCCGGAACGGGCGCGGCGACAACATTTACGGTCATGGCCGATGAACAGTTGTTCCCAGTGTCGGATTCACCCGATACCGCATCCACACAGGCGCCATAGTAGTAGGTACCCGCGGACGACGGCGCCGTCAGGGCGATCGACTCCGCGCTGGACCCGGAAGCGGAGAGCCCGCCCACCGCATCCGTTCCCACTTCCGTGTCACTCGCGGAAATGGTCGCGTCCGAAGAGCTGAAGTAACGCAACGTCGTAGCCGCGGACGGGCCGTTGCCCCGATTGCGGACCGTCGCGCTCAGGGTCAAGGAAGATCCGGCCGTCGGGCTGCTGTTGCTGACCGAAGGCGTTTCAACCACCAGGTCGGCCGAGGGTCTTCCTCCGCCACCACCGCCCGGACCGGGACCGCGTCCTCCGCTGCCGGACGTGGTCTCCAGGGCTACACTCGACGGGTCGACCAGCCCGTCTGATCCGGTTACAAGGTCTTCCACGTTGGACCCATCCAGGTTGGCGCGCTGCACCTTGTTCGTTTCCTCATCCGCCCAGTACATTTTTCCGCCCGATACGTCCAGGGCCAGACCGTTCGGGCTGCGCAGGCCGCTTGTGACCAGGTTTTGAACTCCGGACCCGTCCAGGTTGGACCGCTGGATCCTGTCCGAGCGCCGGTCCGTCCAGTACATCTTGCCGCCTGATACGTCGAGCGCGATCCCGGTGGGACTGATTATCCCGCTGGTGACGAGATCTTCGACCCCCGAGCCGTCCAGGTTGGATCTTTGAATCTTGTTCGCGCCTGGATTGGTCCAGTACATCTTTTTGCCGGACACGTCCAGCGCCAGGCCGCCGGGAAACGTCAGACCGCTGGTGATCAGATCTTCCACATTAGACCCGCTGAGATCCGCACGTTGGATCTTGTTCGTCTGCCTGTTCGTCCAGTACATCTTGCCGCCGGACACGTCCAGCGCCAGACCGTACGGTATTCCCAATCCGGTGACCAGGTCTTCCACGTTGGAGCCGTCCAGGTTGGCGCGCTGCACCTTGTTCGTTCCCGCGTCCGTCCAGTACATCTTGCCGCCCGCCGTGTCCAGCGCCAATCCGTCCGGCCCTTTCAACCCGGCGCCGGAGACCAGGTCTTCCACTCCCGAACCGTCGAGGTTGCCCCGTTGGATCTTGTCCGTGCCCCAGTCCGTCCAATAGAGCTTCGATGTTCCCGTGGGCGGCGGGGGCGCAGTGGCAACCGTCAGCGAGACGGCGGGGGAGCAGTTGTTCCCGGTAATGGACTCGCCGGAAACCGCGTCGACACAGGCGCCGTAGTAGTAGGTGCCTGAGGACGATGGCGCCGTCAGATTGATCGACTCCGCGCTGACGTTACCTGCCGCAAGTCCGTTCACCGCGTCTGTGCCTACCTGCGTGTCGCTGGCGTTGATTGTCGCGTCGGTCGAGCGGTAGTAGTGCAACGTCGTCGCGGCAGACGGCCCGTTACCCTGGTTCCGGACCGTCGCGCCAATCGTAAATGCCGCCCCGGGCGAAACGCGACCGTTGCTTACGGAAGGGGACTGGACGACGAGGTCCGGATTGCCGCTGCCTCCGCCGCCCGTTGATGGCGGCGGACCACCGTAGCTCTCCGCGAAGATCAGAAAGTCCGCAAAGTCAATCGAACCATCGGAGTCCAGGTCCTGCGCTGCATTATACCTCCCGTCGCCCTGCCTGGACCCGTATGCGCCCGCGAAAATCAAAAAGTCCGTGAATCCCACGAAGTCATCGCCGTCGAAGTCAGGAGAGCCGGTGGCGTTGAACGTAATTTCGCCGGTCGTCGTCAGCTCATCGGACGACGTGACGCTTTCGGATATCGTGACCTTTTCGATGCCAATGGAAAACTCTCTGCCCGTTACGTCTGCAACCGTCTCGAACTCCACGCGCGCCAGAAACCCGGTGGGGGCCAACGTCACGGGCGACGTAGCGGCAAGACCTGCGCCGACGGAACCCTCCGGAAGCGAAAGAGGGAACGCACTGTTTTCGGCTTTGACAAACGACACGAGAGAGGCATCGAAGTCGAATCTGAGGATGAGGCCGCGCAGAGTGGTCGTAACTCCCGTGGCGAAGACTTCCAGGGCGATTGTCGTGCCTCGTCCCGATACGGCGCCCGTGGTCACCCCGTCGTCCCTCCGGTTGCCCGCCCCGCCGTCGGCGATCAGGTCAAGCGACAAAATCGCATTTGCGTTGTTGCCCAGAGCGACCTTCGCGGCGTATTCCGGCATCGTGTCCGGAGCGTTGTCATACCCACCGGTCTCCAGCTTGCCGCCGGAAATCGGGTCCGGACGCAAATCCGCTGCTGAATCGGCCCTGAGCAACGCCGCGCCACCAAACACCAGGAAACCAACGACAACAAACAGCAAGTTGCGATAATATGGAATCATTGCAGAACCCCCTGTATCAACTTCGATACCAGACCTGCGGCCCGGTCGGCCATCCGGATCCGCCCGTCGTTGCTTCATAAGCGACATTGCCTCTCGTCGTCAATGGGTTCCCGTACAGAAGCCGGAACGGCGGCGGCCAGCCGGGGACTTCACGCCGGCACGCACGGGGTACCAGTGTTTCTGTTCGTCTTGGCCGCTATTCCACGGCAATCGAGGCACGGCAGTGATTCGAGAATCATTGCCCACACGTGCGCCCTGCGATCTGTTCAGGTTGAAATTCGAGCTGCAAATCCTTCCCGACCCGAACAGTTTAGAGTTGAAACAACCGCCGCCGATGATCCTGAACGACCCTCCGCTGACTGTACAGCTCCGATTGGGACGTGAAGCCGGTGTACACCGTCCGACGGCAGCAGTCATTAATCGGCTACGTGAATCGTCCAACTGTTGCTGCCACTGTTTTTCGTGGCATGAAAGTTCCACCGTACACCGTTTATGGTGGCACCTCTGGCGTCTATACCGGTACCGGCGTTGAAGAACGCGATGGATCCCCTTCCGGAACTGGAAACAGAGAAGGTATTGCCCTTGTAAGTACAGGTTTCGCCGGGATCCACGACCAACCCGGCCCTGCAAGCGCCAAGACTTCCTCCGCCACCTCCGCTCCCGCCGCCACCCGTCCCAGCGGCCGCGGTTGTGCCCTCGACAATTGGCGACCAGGAACCGGGTGAGCCGGTATCGCAGGAAGCCGAGTTTCTGTAACGGTAACGGAATTCGTAGGTCGTATTCGGCTCCAGGTCCGGCGAGTAGATCCATGGACCCACGTAGGTGGTAATGGATTCGTCCGACCGGTTTGTGAATGTCACACATACGTCGTTCCAACGCCCTTGAGGTGTCTTTGTCCTCAATTGGAGGTCATAAGCTCTGGTCTGTCCCGCCCGCCACGTATCCAGAATCGCGAAATGCAGTGTATCCGCGGAAGCACGTGCAAAAACCGGAGTCGAGAGATCTGAAAGCTTCCAATTCTCCGCTTCGCCGCTGGCGCCGTCGGCACACGTGTAACCCAAAGTGCCCGCGGTCGTTGACGTAAACGTCAGTTCGATTGTACACCTGCCCCCGAACAGCTCCGAATCGTCGTAGATTTGCGTGAGCTCGCCGGTATCCCCACCCCTTCTTGTATATGTATAGCTTCCCGCGTCTCTTGAGAATCCTTCCGTGAATTTCCCGGCGGCCACGATATCCGCAAAATACGTTTCGGCCAGGATTCGCTTACCGACGGCCAGACGATTGAACGCATTCTGGTCTGCGGGGGCAAGGCCGGAGGATGCCCGAGCGACGGTTACCGTCACGCCACCGGAGCAATTGTTCCCCGTATCACTTTCGTCGCTGACGTCGTCAACGCAGGCGCCGTAGTAGTAGGTCCCCGCCGAGGATGGCGCATTCAGGACGATCGACTCCGGGCTGTTAGCCCCCGCCGACAGCGTACTCACAGCGTCTGTACCCACTTCCGTGTCATCCGTCGAGACCGTCACGTTGGACGAGCGAAGATACCGTAAGGTCGTGGACGCTGCCGGAGCATTGCCCTGATTGCGAACCGTGGCGCTGAGCGTAAACGACTGCCCGGTGGTAAGCGTATTGTCGTCGACCGAGGGAGATTCAACGATCAAGTCGGGGTTACCTGCCGGCGGCGTACCTCCGCCTCCACCGCCGCCGGATGGCGGAACCCGACTTCCGAAGGCGCCGGCGAAGATGAGAAAATCCGCGAAGGCAACGGACCCGTCGCCGTCCAGGTCGAACCGCGCTTCATAACGCGCATCGCCCCGGCTGGACCCGAAATTGCCGGCGAATGCCAGGAAATCCGGAAACCCCACGGTCCCGTCGCCGTCGAAGTCGGGTGACGGCGCGGAGTTAAACGAGATCTCGCTGCTCGTATTGAGGACGTCGCTGGACGTCGGACTCTCGGCGAGGGTGACCGACTCGATGCCGATGGAAAACTCCCGGCCCGAGACATCCGCGACCGTCTCAAACTCGGCGCGCACCAGGAACCCCGAAGACGCCAGTGTCACGGGCGACGCGGAAGCGAGACTCGCGCCCGTGGACCCCTCCGGAAGCGAAAGTGGAAACGCGCTGTTCTCGGCCTTGACGTACGACAGCAGGGAAGCGTCGAAATCGAACCTGATCCTCACGCCGGCGAGAGTCGTCCTCACGCCGGTCGCAAATACCTCAACAGCGATGGTCGTGCCGCGTCCCGACACGGCGCCCGTGGTCACGCCGTCGTCCCGCCGGTTGCCCGCCCCGCCGTCAGCTATCAGGTCGAGAGACAAAACCGCATTCGCATTGTTGCCCAGGGCGATCTTTGCGCCGTGTTCCGACAACGAATTCTTGGCGGAGTCACCACCCCCGCCGGTGGCCAGCTCACCGCCGGCGATCAGGGAAAGAGACGAGACCCCGTCTTCGCTGGACACGACGAGAACCGCACCTGTTAACACGGAGAGGCCAACAATCGCAATCAAAAACAGGCGAAATACAGGATTCATAGCAAATCCTCCCTTGTATCCGTTTAGATAAGAGGCCCATGGCGAGGACAGCCACCAAATCTGCCCCCACTTGCACGGAAAAAGCATTACTGATACCTGGCGCAGTCGAGACGTTCTCGCGCAACTGCCAGCGGCCGGCATTCGCCGCGGAGTCTACTTAAACAGCAGCATCCTCCTGGTCGCTGAGAAACTGCCCGCCGGAGCCCGCGGGGTACCATTGTTCGTAGGCGTTTTGCCCGCTGTTCCTCGGTGATCAAGGCACCGCAGTGATTCGAAAATCATCGCCGGCACGGGAGCCCTGTAATCCGTTCAGGTTGAAACTCGCGCTGCAAATCCTGCCGGAACCGAACGGCGTATAGTTGTAACATCCGCCGCCGATATTTCTGAACGACCCACCGCTGACGGTACAGCTCTGATTGGGCCGCACGACCAACCCGACGCGGCAGGCGCCCAGGTTGGCGGTACCGCCGCCACCTCCGCTGACGGTGACGCTTACGCCGGACGAGCAGTTGTTGCCCGTATTGCTCTCGTCGCTGACGCCGTCAACGCATGCTCCGTAGTAGTAGATCCCGGCATCCGACGGCGCATTCAGGCTGATCGACTCGGCTCTGGTAGCCGCCGCCGACAACCTGCTCACGGCGTCCGTGCCCACTTCCGTGTCATCCGTTGAAATCGTCGCGTTGGACGAGCGATAATACCGCAGGGTCGTGGCCGCTGCCGAAGTGTTGCCCTGATTGCGCACCGTGGCGTTCAGCGTAAACGACTGCCCGGTTGTCAATGTATCGTCGTCTACCGAAGGGGATTCAACGATCAGATCGGGGTTGCCGGACGGTGGCGTCGTTGTTCCCCCGCCGCCGTAGGGCGGGACCTGACTGCCGAAATCGCCGGCAAAGATGAGAAAATCCGTAAAATCAATCGAACCATCGGAATTCAGGTCCTGCGCGGTATTGTACTTCCCATCGCCCTGACTCGACCCGAACGCGCCCGCGAAAGTCAGAAAGTCTGAAAAACCAACGGTCCCGTCGCCGTCGAAGTCAGGGGACGGCGCGGTGTTGAACGAGATCTCACTGCTTGTCCTGAGTACGTCGCTGGACGTCGAGTTTTCGGCGAGTGTGACAGACTCGATGCCGATGGAAAACGCCCTGCCCGTTACGTCTGCCACCGTCTCGAACTCCGCGCGCGCCAGGAATCCCGAAGACGCCAGTGTCGCGGGCGAAGTGGCGGCGAGGGCTGCGCCGATGGATCCCTCGGGCAGCGAAAGGGCAAACGCGGTGTTTTCGGCTTTGACGAAAGACACGAGAGAGGCGTCGAAGTCGAATTTGAGGATGACGCCGCGCAGAGTGGTCGCAACCCCCGTGGCGAAGACTTCCAGGGCGATTTTCGTGCCGCGTCCCGACACGGCGCCCGTGGTCACCCCATCGTCCCTCCGGTTGCCTGCCCCGCCATCGGCGATCAGGTCCACCGACAAAATCGCGTTTGCGTTGTTGCCCAGGGCGGTTTTCGCGGCGTATTCCGTCAACATACCCTCGACGGAGTCACTATCCACGCCGGTAGCCAACTCGCCACCGGCAATAGGGGCAAGAGACGAGACCCCGTCTTCGCTGGACACGACGAAGACTGCGCCTGTTAACACGGAGAGGCCGACAACCGCAATCAACAACACGCGAGATACAGGATTCATGGCAAGTCCTCCCTTGTATCCGTTTGGATCATAAGCCTGCGGCGCGGTCAGCCTTCAAAACAGGCCCCTCTTGCGCGACATAAACTCTGCCGATGCCTGTCGCAGTCGAGACGTTCCTGCGCGACCGCCAGATGGCGGCATTCCTCTCCGGATCTACTTCAACAACAGCATCCTTTTGGTGGCCGAGAAACTGCCCGCCTGTATCCGATACAGATAGACGCCGCTGGCGACGCGCCGGCCCAACGCGTCCGCCCCGTCCCACGTCGCCGTAAACGACCCCGCGTTTCTGCGTTCGTTCACCAGTACGCGCACCTCCTGGCCGATCAGATTATAAACCGCCAGCCGGACCATACCCGACTCCGGCAACTGGTATCCGATTACGGTGGAGGGGTTGAACGGGTTGGGCGTATTCTGCTCCAGATTGAAGCGATCCGGCAGCGGCTTCAGATCGCCGATTTCGGCGTGATGCAGCACGTCGACGGCGCCATCCATGCCCAAAAGGACGGATTCGGATACCTGAAAGTCGGAAGACAACGGCGTCCCGCCCGTCCTGAATACGAGTTCGACGAGTTTCCCGTCGCCGCCGGCGGCCCGGCCGTCGATCTTCACCGCGCCGATATCCACCTGCCCCGGCGTTCGGTTCGACGAAAGGAACAGCGTCTCCTGTCCGGAACCGGATTTCAGCACGCTGCCGTCGAGTTCCGTGGCACGAACGAACTCGTACTTCACGGGATCGAATTGCAGCGAAAACCCGTATCCCTTCAGATCATTGGTCTGCTCCACCGACACGAGCATTTTCAGAATGCCGCTTTCGTCGCCCGGTTCGTTCGCGCGTTCCAGTTTCAGCGAAGCCCCGGCGTTCCGGCCTCCGGTAATGGTCAATCCACGGGTCATCTCTCCGGAAAGTGCCGGCCCGCACAACACAAACGCGGTACAAATGGATGTAAAAACGCGAGTCCACATAGCTGCCTCCTTTTTTGTTACCTGAGCGGCGCACCGGCATTCCGAAATCTGCAATCCTGCAGCCGGTCCACAAGAAAACCCTCGACGGAACACCGAAATCAGGTCCTAAGGTTTGTCCGGATGTCCTGGATTTGTCCCGGTATCCGGTTTCTGCGATACGTGGTCGAATTTCTACCAACTCTCGCCGTGAATGACTTGCTGAAGGTCGATAAAGACGCCAGGCCGTACATACAGGCGATTATCGAAACCGAAGTTGACGTGTCGCCAGAATGCCATCGCAATCGGCCCTTGTCATTGCGGGTGGAAACGGGAAGACCCTAAAGCGTTCATTCCCTTCTTTACTGGCGCCACAGTCAATTCGGACTGACAGTCATCCGGGCTAACCGCAAGCCTGAATTCGTTTCCTGTCAGATCCACCTGGCCAATCTCAATAGACGGCACCACTCTCCGCCAGCGGCGCCCCCCGTGAGGTAGTTCTCGAGCAAGCAGCGGCGGAGAATCGTTTTACGCACCGAAGTCCGGCTAGCTCGCTCAGGCAGGGCAAGCTCAAAGGTCCCGTCCTGTGAGGTGAGCCGCACCTCGCTGAACATTTGAGCCGCGACTGCTCAGACGAGTCGTCAGTCCGGTCCGCGTACGGTTCCGCTTATCGTCCTGTCCCGACCGCACAACACATCGGGCATCAACGGCAGCCTGACCTCGATCCCCGTCGTCGCACGAATCGCGAATTGTGTCGCGTCTTCGCGCTGTGAGGTCAGCCCGCCAGGGCCGTGGTACCCAAGCCAGTGGCAACTGGCGGCTTGCCCACCGTGGACAGACACCACGAACGGACCAGACGCTTCATTGGGAACGCCAATCCGAAAAGTCCCGTTTTGCCCTGCCTCCCCCCAGTTCCAGAAGGAATCGGCCACCAACGAGATGCGGATCCCTTTAACGGGAGCGCCGGTCGGACTCAGGACCACACCATGCACTATCGATAAGCCCTCGTTCGTGCCGGCCGGGTCCATCGGCATCGCATCTCCCGTGAAAAATGGCGAGCGCATCAGGATTTCCTTCTCGTCGAAACGCAAGTAGGTGACCGGGTAGTTGGCATAACCCGACCACATCAGTGCCTTAGAATCGCAGGTCGCAAGCCCCGCATCGCAACCCGGCGGATGTGGAACACCGACCGCGTGGGCAATCTCATGTGCAAGTCCGCCGAACCACCGGCCAATTGGACCATTGTAGGGTCCCTTGTCACAAGTGTAATATGGCCCCGGGTTCGCCAGACCTCTCAGATCCCAGGCCGGCACCATTACGATTCCGGAGCCGCCTGCTCCAAGTTCGTGAGACTCTTCGCATGCTTCGTCTACGTCTACGTACAGAACCCACACAGAATCTGAGTTCCAAGCCACCGGGAAGCAGTGCTGCACACCGTCCATCACCTTTTTCCAGGCGTGGCCACGACTGTAGTAGTGGGAATCGAGGGGCATCTGGCACCACTCGGGAGTGGCGCTATAGAGCTGAAACGTGAGTCCCTCAAGCTGATTGCGGAACCAGGACTGCACGTGGATGATCGCCTTGGATATTCCCTCACTGTACACGGTCCGAAACGGACGATCCCTTGGGGATACATAGAGGATGCGCACCACATTCTGTGGGCAACTGTCGTATTCTATTCGAACGTCTCTACTTCGAAGGGTTGGAATGAGTGTATTGCAAGACATACTGCTCAACTGATTGCCTCGCAAATCGACCGTATCTCCACTGCGCAATCCCGTGTTTGCAACCAATGGCGAAATATCAGATATACGGTTAGCTCGAAGGATTAGCACCCTTAGACTTGTCAAGCCTGATAGTGCCGAGATGTCCGCAATGTCGTTGCCGTTAAGGCTGAGGTAGGTCAAGTTGACAGCGGTCTCCAAGCCGGCCACAGCGCTGATGCCAGCATCGTCGCCATCGAGACTGTCCAAGGTCGCCATCTCTGCCTGTGTGACCGGCGCGCCGCTGCTCTTGCCCAAGCTAGCCTCGATGACCACCCGCAGTTTGGCGTCGGGGATCATGACGGCCGGCAAGGGCACCTCGTTGCCGAAGTTTTCAGCAAAAATCAGGAGGTCGGAGAAGGCGACCGCGCCGTCACCATCAAGATCGTACCGGGCGTCATAGCCGTCGTCGTCCTGTCCCAGGCCGTATTTAGCGGCGAATTTCACGAAGTCGCTGAAACCGATCATCCCGTCGCCGTCGAAGTCCGGAATTGACGCGGTATCCTCTCCGTTCGCGTCCACGGACATCAGACGAGACGTCGCACGTTCGTCATCTGAGTTCGCGTCAACAGAGGCGGGGCGCACGAGTGCCAGAAGCGCGAGGACGGCAACACAATTCATGCTTCTAAGCGGAATCATCATCCGCTTATTCCTTCTTTATCTTTAAGGTTCGCATCGTAGGGACGTTCTCACTCCCGTCGCGAAGACCTAAATGGCAATGGTTGTGCCCCGCCCCGCCGCCTTAATTGAATCCTGTCACCGTCAGGATCGCTGGAGCTTTCCGACACGTCCGCCCTCGCCGCCGAACCACTCTCCATTGAGGATCTGCTCGGCAAATCCCCCACCGACCACAGGCCATCGGTTGTCACGTTCAATGATCAGTTCGAGCTCTGGCCGAAGTCGGCGGCGAAAGCGACAAAGTCGCTGAACCCGATGGTACCGTTTCCGTCCAGATCGAAGCGTTTTTCATACCCCGCGTCTCCCTGACTCAGACCGAACTTCCCGGCAAACTGCACGAAATCACCAAAGCCTACGGTCCCGTCACCGTCGAAGTCCGGATTGGCGACAGATGGTGCGATGTAGCGGAAGATATCCCATAGCAGCACTGTACCATCCGATGCGCCCGATGCCAGGACGTCGCCGTCATCTGAAAACGCCAGGGAATGGACAAGGCCCGTGTGCCCGCTCAGTTTGGTGATCTGTCCCCGTGTCTCCACGTCCCACAGCATCACGGAAAACCAGGTGCCCGAAGCAAGAACTCCTCCGTCGGCAGAAAATGCCACCGAATGGACCGCGAACGGGTTTTTCAGCGTGGCGATATGGGTTTTCGTGCGTGCGTCCCACATTCGCACGGTACCGTCTCCATCGCCCGCCCCCGACGCCAGCGTCTTCCCATCGGACGAAAACGCCACCGAATGCACTGAACCCGTGTGACCTTCCAGAGTTTCCACCAGTTCTCGCGTTCTCAGGTCCCACAGCTTGACGGTGCGATCCCAAGAACCTGATGCAAGGGCGGCGCCGTCCGGAGAGAACGAAACCGATGCGACACGATCCGCATGCCCTTCTAAGACGGAGATCCGGCTCCTCTTCGCCGTGTCCCACAATGTCACCGTCCCATCTCGCTCCCCTGACGCCAGCTCGCTCCCGTCCGTCGAAAAAGCGACTGCCGTGACTAGATCCAGATTCCCTTCCAGGGTACCCATCAGTTCCCGGGTCCGTATGTCCCACAGCTTGACGGTGCGGTCCCAGGATCCTGATGCCAGGAGGGCGCCGTCGGGAGAAAACGATACGGAAGCGACCCCGGACCTATGCCCTTCCAGCGCGGCAATCCTCGCCATTGTGGCCGCATCCAACAGCCTGATCGTGCCGTCCCTATAGCCCATAGCCAGAGTAACGCCGTCGCCGGATTGCGTCATCGAGATCAAGGATTCGTGACCGGAGAACCCGGCTGCATTGCCCGTCTCCAGGTTTCGCAGCAGCACTGTGCCATCGGCGGCGCCGGAGACAAGGGCGGCGCCATCGGGAGAAAACGTCACCGAATAGATCGGATCCTTGTGCTCTTCGAAGATGGAGATCAAGTCTTCAGTCGCCACGTCCCACAGCCGGACCGTGCGGTCCCACGAACCCGATGCCAGAGCGGCGCCGTCGGGAGAAAACGATACGGAGTGTACCGGGCCTGCGTGCTCCCGAAGCACGGCGACCTCGGTTTGCGCTGAAACGTCCCATAACCTGACGGTACGGTCCCCCGAACCCGATGCCACGAGCGCGCCGTCGGGAGAAAACGACACCGAAGTGATACGGTCCGTGTGCCCCTCCAGATTGGCCACTTCCGTCTGCGCGGCCAGATCCCAGAGTCTGACGGTGCCGTCCTGAAAGCCCGATGCCAGCCGCCTCCCGTCCGGCGAGAAGTCTACGGAGATGAAGTAGAGAATATCGTTCGTCCGCTGCACTTCCCATGTACCCACCTCGCGCCTCGACTCGACGTCCCATACCTTGATGGCTTGTTCCCACGAACCGGACGCCAGGCGAGTGCCGTCCCGCGAAAAGACCACAGAGGTAACGTATCCGGTATGCGTCATTGTCCCAATTTTCGTACCCGTTGCCACCGCCCACAGCACAACCCCGGCATGGTGCGTGCCGGCCGCAAGGACGCCGTTGGACGAAATGGCCACCGAGATTGCCGGACGCACCGTGGGCAGCACCGCACGAGGCCGGGTAGTGGCCACATCGTACACCCACACGCCAACGTGGCTTGCAACGGCCAGCGTGCGTCCGTCCGGCGAAAGGGCCACCGCACGGTCGCCCTCGCCCATGGCGCCCTTGCCCAGACGCGCCGTCGCCGACGCCGGCAGATGCCAGGTACGGTAGTCTCCCTCCAGTTCCACGACGCCGCCGCCCACGCCCTCGGCCGTAATCATCCCGACTCGACCGCCAACGGAAACCACCACAGTGTTCCGACCTGGAAAGGGTCCCAGAGTAAGGAACAACTCGGTTCGCCCTTCGACGTCGGTCCTGGCACGCTGCGAGGTGAACCTGCCACTGAGTTTGCCCTCTCCGGCAGTGACAGTAAAGGTGACGACCGTATTCGAAAGTGGATTGCCATTCTGGTCTCGAACTTCAACGACGAAGGGCTGAGCCAGGGCCTTTCCAGGCACGCCCTGCTGGTCGTCGCCAGAGATGATCGCCACGTCCGAGACCATCGTCACTTCCGGAAAGTCGGACGGCAGCCATACAGGCAAGTCGGCGATCGAGGCCCACGCCGTCGGTGACGTCGGCACGCCCCACGCCTCAAAGAACGGCCCGAGGTTGCGGCCCACCTGCCGGGAGAAGCGCACCAGCCACTGGTCGCGCTTCTCGTCGTCGCTCTTCGGTCGTTCGGCGTCCGGCAGGGCGCGGTACGTGGTGAACACCTGCCGGAAGGCGTCCCAGCCAAACGCCTCCTGCATCTGCACGTACATGAGCAGGGCCATAGCCGGCTGGCGCTTCCACAATTCGAAGTTCGGATTTTCGTAGTCGTAACGCGCGATCATTGCCCGCGATCGCGGATCGATCCAGCCGTAGTAGCTCTCGGTGACCGGGACCCCGCACAGAAACTCGTAGGCGTACAGCGTGAACAGGTTGACGACGACTTCGAGGGTGCCGTCGAACGTCCAGTCCAAGCTCTGGTGGTTGTGACCCACCTCGTGGAACATGCCCCAGTTCCCCTCCGTTCGCAGGTGCTCCACGTCCACTAACTTTGCCTGCTGGTCCAGGTGCGCCAAGATGGGGTAGCCGGCAAGCATGTACCCATGGCTGACCTGGCGATCCACGACGAACCGCTCCCGTCTCAAGCGTGCGGGCGAGGGCCAGGCGGCCAGTTCCGTGTTCAGATCCAGCACACGGTCCCAGGTCTCCGCCACGGCCGCCGGGTCGTCCAGGCCGCGTACTTCGGAAGAGGGCGTGGTGACGATCATGTTTCTCCCGGCGATCTCCGCCCACGGGCCGGGCGCATGGCGGATCTCGTTGCGCCATGCGCCCGGGTCAGTCTCCCCCAGAACGAACAGGGGCGCGGCCACCGCGTCTTCGATCCTGACGGCGATCTTTCCGAGGTTGGCCTTGTGCGGAACTTCGATGTAGATCAGGCCGCCGAACGCATTGGCGACCAGGGTTGTGACCGAGACGACCCGAAAGCGGCGGCTGATGATGGGCATGCGCGTCCATTCTTCGCGGACCGAGATATCCCCCTTGTGGACGCCCACGCGCACGTGGAAACGCCCGGCACTTGCGACCGCGGATGGCACCGTCACCTTGACCAGTTCGCCCGGCGCGGCGTAGAGGCCGGTGGAATGCCAGCGAGACTCGTGCGGCTCCGAATAAGGACTCGTGAGGTGCCCGACAGGTTCGGTCGTGTCTATGTTGAGGGTGCGCGTGATGCGCGGGGCATTGGCAGGCACTGATCCGGGGAAGTCCGCGGCCGCCGGATGCGCGCGCACGGACTCGGGCAGCGTGCGGAGATGATCTTGTACGAACTGCATCACCGCCCTGCGGGCCGCCGCTTCAGATCTCCCCATCGGGCGCTCGGCCGAGGGCCAACGGCTCTCGCTGGGGTCGACTTGCGCGCGCAGAGACGCGGTCGTGGGTACTGTTTCAACAGCTTCGAAGCCCTCCGGCGTGAACAGGAGGGTCAGCAGAACTGATGAGAAAAAAAAACTGGAGAGTCGCGCGCTCATTGGAATGTGCTCCCTTCAGATCGAGTTCAGAAGGAGGCGCTACGATACAATGAGGGTGTTTTCACTGGTGCGTCTGGGAGCGGCCGGGCAAGGCCGGCAGCCCGGTTGCCACCTCTGCCGGCACGTAGTTGCCCTTCAGGCGGTGGACGCCCACCGTCCAAGCCGCCTTCGGACCGCTCCCATCGTGTACAACGAAGGGGTGTTTCCTCTCCCTTCGTGAGTTGTCCTGATGCCGGATGCGAGTATGCATGAATGGAGCCAATCCGGCGCGCGGTTTTCACCATTGACCCATCTACGGACAAAGAGACTGACGCGTAGATAAAGTCTACTCTGTTTGCGCCGATCAGGTCAATGCCGAATGATTGCCGAAACGTCCTGGATTTGTCACGGGCTACACTTTTTTCAATATGAAATGCGAATAACGGCTTGAACGGCAGGTTTCAGGGCTGGGCGGACGAAGCCTGACCGATGTATTTTACATTTGTATGACTTTACATTTCATGGTATACCATGATACGGATCATTTCGCGATTTAATTATGATTTGTTGCTGATTTATGGGATATTATATATGATTTTTTCGTGATCATTGTATCGCCCGGTACAACTGAGATTCGCGAGTGTCGGAATTGCGGCAGGGAAACCGGTACTTGTGTTCCGACACATCGTTCGGGCAGTCAGGGAGAATGCAATTGCCCGCGCAGGTGGAGGAGATGATGCATCCGGTCGAAAAGCTCCAGCATGAGAACGAAGTATTGCGAGGACGCCTCTCACGCATGGGCACGGCGTTTCAGCGCATCAACGAGAGTCTTGACTTAGAGTCGGTTTTGCAGCGTGTTCTGGACAGCGCCCGTTCATTGACCGACGCGAAGTACGGACTGTTGTCTGTGACGGAGGATGGGCGGCGGATACAGGACTGCATTTCCTCCGGACTCACGCGCAAGCAGGTCCGGCGGCTTCGGCAGGTACCGGAAAACGAGGCCCTGTTCGATACCTTCGCCTTCGTGGACCGACCGCTGAGGCTTGGGGATATGCACAGCCACGTACGGCGCCTGGGGCTGCCCGATTTTCAACCGGCAATGCCGGTGAGTCCGAAGCTGACGTGCCTGGTGGCGCCGATCCGCCATCGAGAAGAGAGAGTGGGGACGATTTTCCTGGTCGAGAAGGAGGCAGGCAGGGCCTTCACGGAGGGAGACGAAGAGACCCTGGTGACGTTTGCCGCCCAGGCTGGCCTGGTGATCACGAACGCCCGCCGCTACCGGGACGAACGCCGGGCCGTGGCCAACCTGGAGACGCTGATCGACACCACACCCGTTGGCGTGGTCGTCATGGACGCCAACCAGGGAAGGCCGATATCGTTTAACAGGGAGGCGCTGAGAATCGCCGGCGCCCTGCTGACGGACAATCGCGACCCCGAACACCTTCTTCAGACGTTGACCGTGCGGCGGGCCGACGGGAGCGAGTTTTCTCTCAAGGAGTTTCCCGTTGTAGAAGTGCTGGGAACAGGAGAGACCGTGCGCGCGGAAGAGGTCACCTTGAAGGTCCCCGACGGCCGCAGCGTTACCGCGATCGTAAACGCGACTCCGAATCGCTCCGATAGCGGCCGGTTGGAGTCCGTTGTCGTGACGCTTCAGGACATGGCGCCGCTGGAGGAACTGGAACGCCTGCGGGCCGAGTTCCTGGCCATCGTAAGCCACGAGCTACGCGCGCCGCTGGCCGCCATCACGGGTTCGGCGTCTGCGGCCATGCGCGACACGTTTCCGTATCGTCAGGCCGAAATGGTCCAGTTCATGCGCATTATCCGTGAGCATGCCGAGCATATGGGCCTATTGATCAACGATCTGCTGGACGTGGCGCGCATTGAGACGGGAACCCTCGTTGTCGATCCCGTTCCGGTGAGATTGACGGGCCTGGTGGATAAAGCTCGAAACACCTTTCTGAGCGGCGCCAGCAGGGACAACATTCACATTGACATCGAACCGGGCCTGCCGCCCGTCATGGCGGACCCCGGGAGGATTGCGCAGGTTCTGGTTAATCTGCTGACCAACGCGGCTCAGAATTCACCGGAGGCTTCACCGATCCTGCTGACCGCTCAGCAGGAGGACGGAAATCTGACGATCTGCGTAACCGACAAAGGGCGCGGACTGCCCCCGGAACGCATAACGCATCTGTTTCGCAAGTTTTCCCGGCACGACAGCGACACGGGATCGGACTGCGATGCCCAATCCGGATGGGGACTTTCCATATGCAGGGGAATTGTGGAGGCGCACGGAGGCCGGATCTGGGCCGAAAGCGACGGGGAAGGCGCGGAAACCCGGCTCAAATTCACCATTCCGGTCGCCGACGGCGTAGCAGACGTCGACACCGGACCGTCCGGTGTTCCCCGGGAAGGACCGCGAAGGGATTCAAATGGACGAATGAAAATCCTGGCGGTAGACGATGACCCGCAGACGCTGCGCAGCATTCGGAAAGCCCTGTCGCGGGCCGGGTTCGAATCCGTCGTTACCGGCGAACCGGGCGAAGCGCTGCAACTCGTGGAAGAGCACGAGCCCAGACTGGTGTTGCTGGACCTTGTGCTTCCCGGCGGCGACGGGATCGATCTGATGCGGAAGATCAATGAAAAAGCCGACGTGCCGGTCATGTTCCTTTCGGCCTACGGTCACGAAGACGCCGTCGTCCGGGCCTTCGACAACGGAGCAGCGGATTACCTGGTTAAGCCCTTTTCGCCGTCGGAGTTGACGGCCAGAATCCGGGCGATCCTTCGGAGCCGGACGCCTCCCGGTCAGGTCGTACCATCTGAACCGTTCGTGATGGGAGATCTGAAGATTGACTACGCTCGCCGCCGTGTGACGATCGCGGGAAAGCCGTTGGATCTAACCAGAATCGAGTTCCTGTTGCTGCAGGATCTCTCGATCTCCGCCGGCCGGACCGTGCTCCATGAGGATCTGTTGGGACGTGTCTGGGGCAGGACGGAAATCCGTGACAGGCGTCCGGTGCACGCCGCCGTAAAGAAAATCCGTCGCAAACTGGGCGACTCCGCGAAGGACCCCACGTACATCTTCAGCGAACACAACGTGGGCTATCGTCTTGGCGCAGCCGAATAGGCCGTTCACAGGTGCGCGACGACTGGTAATAAGGAAGAAAAGACAGGATAGACTGCACGGGGGCCGGAGGGACGACTGAGCGCACGACCGCGGGCGTGTCGTGGGAGGGGGAAGTGGAATCGACTGACGAGGCGGGAACGTCGTACGTACTCTTGCTTTATATGCTTTACTCCTGGGTTTGACTGTCACTGACCCTGCGAAGATTCAGAATGACGGGTTCGGGCTGATCGGCCACGATCTCCGTGTGTTCAATCACACAGTTGAGCGGAACCTGCTCTGCGGCAGTTCCTATCGCGATCTTTGAAGAGGCAGGCAGGGTGTAGGCGTCGGCCTGCGTGACGTCCACGGTGTAGCCCAGGTCGGCCATCGCCTGGATGGTGATTGCGCTGAGCGGATTGGAATAGGCTTCCAGCCTTGACGTCATCAGTTCGCCGTCCATTACGGATTCCCGCCAGTGGCTGTCCCGGCTGCCCGCTCCGCCGGAGTTCTCCACCGGCACCCTGGCGCCGGTGTAGCTCGTTCCGCCCGCCGCGTCGAAGGCGGCAATCGCCTTGGCGCCCGGGAAATAGGTGTCCGGAGCGGGATCGATGGGAGTTTGGAATGGAGTGAGGGAGGGGTCCTTCAGCAGGTCGAGAAATGTCCAGGCTTTGGCTGAGAATCCCAGCGCGTGGCCTATCTCGTGCAGAACGACGGCTCTCTGTATTTCTTCCGAATACGTGCTCAGTATGTCCGTATCGAGCTTTATTCGGGATACGGCAGGCAGGAAGGAGGGGATCCGGTGCACCACCGACGCCCCCTGTCCGATCACACCGACCAGGTCAACGACGCGCACGTAGAGCAGGAGATCATCCACAACCTCGGGGGCGGCAGTCCCCGGAAATTCCCCATTCAGGAAACTGCGATTGCTGCTGGGTAAACGATGGTTGGGAAGATCGCCGGTGATGATCTCCTCCCAGCGCTCGGCCGCGTCTTCAACATAGGTCCGGTATGTCGAGGAGACGCTGCCGACGAAGACAAGCTCGATATCGAAGGAAGCGGACCCGGAAGTGGTCTCCTCGTCGGTCGCGGACCTGGAACCCGTCAGGCTGCCGTCGCAGGATGACCCCAGGTAGCCGTAGTCCGCCTCATACGTGGAGCCCGGCTCGAAGAAATCCGACACCGCGTCCTCCAGCGTCACCGAAATGGATTGTTGCGAAGCTTCATCGTTGGTCTCGGTATGACACCCCGTCGCCCAGGGTCCATGATTCGACTTGTGCCGGATCCTGACCGTGTACGCCCGCGTTTCGTCGGCCGCGAAATCATCGGTGAATGACAGCGTGAAGAGGTTGCCGGCAATGGTCAGGTTGGGCGCCGAAAGGGTCGGTGTCTGGACCGTGACGTCGAACGTCTCCGAGTCGGATGCCCCGTAAGGATCGCTGGCCGTCACCGTGATTGTCGCGCTACCGGCGGCCTGCGGATCTACGAGGATCTCCGTGGCGATCATCCGGACGGTAGCGGCAGCCGTGTTGCCGGACGACGCGGTATAGGTGAGCAGGTCCCGGTCCGGGCTGCTGAACACGCCGTCTACGGATACGATCTCGACGGCGCCTCCCACCGCCAGCGTGAGATCGTCGAAGGAGCCGACGGCGACCGGCGGCTGGTTGGGAATCTCTATCTCCTCCGAGGGGGACCACTCACTGTCCCCTTCGTCGTTCTTCGCCTGCACCTGCACCTCGTAAGTAAGGCCTTTCGTCAGATTCTCGATCCGCCCGTCCAGGGTCCCGGACGTGTACGTGGCACTGGTGAAATCGTCGCCGCTGTCCTTCTCCCGGTATTGCACTCCCCAGCCAGTGATTTCCGGCCCCGTATTCACCGGCGGGATCCGGCCCCCCATGCTCACCGCGATGGTGGGAGTAATCCCGTCTCGGAAACTCAGCCTTGGCGCCGGCGGCCGGCCCGGGGGTTCGTCCACGTCGGAAACATTGATGGCGATCTGCTGCTGCCCCGTCCGTTGCCGGGTACCCATGCCGCTGGTGACCGTGACGACGATCTCATTCCGGTTGCTCGTGCCGGCCGGACGCTCGTAGTCCGGTATGGAGACGAAGGAAAGCTCGCCCTGTCCACCGCGGGTGACGATCCCGAACAGCGCCCGGTCGCGTCCTCCGGTAAGTTCATATCCGGTGATATAGTCCCTGTCATCCGGATCCGTTCCTACTATGGAAATGGTACCGGTGAAGTTTTCATCCACGGTCCAGGAATTGTGGAAGATGGACGGCGGGCTGTTGGCAGTGACCGCGGTCTCCGTGACCGTCACTTCCACGTCGGCGGCGGTCACGCTCTGGTAGCCGCCGCCGCTCACCGTGTGGGTCAGGGTGACCTCGTCGTCGTCGGTGTCGGTGTCGGCGCTGGTACTCACCGTCACGGTCTGCGGCGCATCCCAGTTGCCGGTGGTGAAGGTCAGTGGCGACGGGTTCACGGTGACATCGGCCCCAGAGGGCACGGTCACCGTCACCGTCACGTCGGCGGTGGGCTCCATGGTCAGCAACACCGTGTAGGTGTCGCTGTCGTCCTCCGCCAGGGTCAGTTCCGTGGGATAGATCTCCACGCCTTTCTCGGCGGCGATGACGACCAGAGGCAGGTCGGCGGACCGCACCAACTCGTAGCCGTTGTCGTTCCCGGGCAGTTCCGGCAGCGCCCCGAGATCGACGGTGACCGCCGCACTGGTCCCGGCGGTGCGGGAAACCGTGAGTGGCTCGCTCCTGACGCTGCCCTGGGAGATCGTAATATTCGTCTCTCCACCGTCGATCTCGCCGTTGGAAAGCCGCAGCGGAAGAACCATATCAAAGGGTGCGCCGGTGTGTGCTGTGGCAACGAACTGATCCGTCCCTGCCGATTCCAACGACACGGTGATCGGCAGGGGGTCGACCGTGTTCCACTGGAGTTGGAGCTTGGTCAGCTTCGTCAGTCCGGAAAAGGCGCCGTCCGGCAGTTTCGACAGGTCCCATTGTCTGAGGTCCAGCGATCTCAGCTCCGTCAGTCCGGAGAGAAGGTCCACCGGCAGGGTGGAGATGTCGTTGGTTCTCATGTTCAGCGTTCTCAGTTCCGTCAGGTCTGAAAAGACGGTCGCCGGCAGTGTGGCGAGGTCGTTGTTGTAGCCCAGATCGAGGAACTCGAGGTCAGTCAGCCCGGAGAAGAGGTTGGCGGGCACGGAGGTGAGATCCATGCTGCGCAGGTCAAGATGAGTCAGGGACGTCAGCCCGGAGAACAGGCCGGCGTCTAGGCTGCCACTGCTCATCCTATTGAGGTTCAGGCCGAGGTGTTCGAGCGACGACAAGCTGGAGAACACGGTCGGCGGAAAGCTGGTGAGCCGGGCATACTCCAGGTCGAGGCGCTTTAGCCCGGACAGGTTGGAGAAGACGTCCGTGGGAAGGCTGGTGATTCGGGTACTGCTCAGGTCGAGGTGTTCCAGCCCCGACAATCCGGAGAATTCGTCGGCGGCGAGGTCGCCCAGGGGGTTGCTTCGAAGGATGAGTGTCTCCAGCGCCGTCAACGCGGAGAAGCCGTTGGCCGGCAGGTTGAAGATACCTGCGCTCAGCAGATCGAGATGGGTCAGGGACGTCAGCCCGGAGAACAGGCCGGCGTCGAAGTCGCCGAGCTGGCTGAAGGACATGTCGAGAGATGACAGGGAGGTCAGTCCCGAGAACGTGTTCGCTCCGAGGTTGGAGAGGTTGTTCTGCTTGAGGTAGAGCTCTTCCAGGGCCGACAGGTCGGAGAAGATGTTCGCCGGCAGGGTGCTGATGCTGTTGTCTGACAGGTAGAGTGTCTCCAGGCTCGTCAGCCCGGCAAAGTCGCCGGCTTTCAGCGTGGAGATGCTCTCGTCGCTCAGGGAGAGGCGGGTGATCGCGGCCAGATGGTCCGCAGTTACGTCGCCGCAGGCGCTGACCCCTGCTTCATCCACAATCTCGTCCCGCACCTGCGCGGTGCGGTTGCAGACGTCCTGGAGGTTGGTCACCGCCAGGTTGCTCAGCGTGCCGGCGGGGTTCCGCGCCCGGTCACGGATCGGGTTGGCCCCCGGGGTGTAGGCCAGCGCCACCGTCTCGCCCGTACTCACGGCCGAGGCGAGGGTGAGTGTCAATGCGGTATTGCTCATGACCACCGCGGTAACGCTTCGCGCCTCGCTGTCTACGGTCACAGCGAAATCCCCGGCCGCCGGCCTCGAAGCGACGTCGAGCCTTTCTCCGTACGTGAGGGTCAGTTCGTCGCCATCCACTTCGGCTTTGGTGGGGGTCGGCGCTTTGCCGTCGACATTGTGGCTGGACTGATTGGCGCGGGCGGCGTGCGCCAGGTCGGCATTGATGGTGGAATTGCTCCGGACGATGCTGCCGCCGTTGAGTTTAAGGCCGTTGGCGTTGATGGTCGCGCCGTTGGTGTCCTCGTCGATGTCTGTGACCGTGTACCGGAACAGAAGTTGGGTCGTCGTCGATCCGCTCTTGTAGTCCGCCCCGCGCACGATGGATCCGATGGTGAGGTCGATCTGCGGCGTGCCAGTGACGGTCACCGCCTCGGTAAAGGTGACAGTGACGTCGATCACGTCGTCCTTCTTGTATGTGCTGTTCTGTCCCGACGGCGGCGTGGAGGAGAAAGCGATATTCGATACTGTCGGGGCCGTGAGCGTGGTCCCGCTGCCAATATTGGACCAGGGCCCCGTGCCTTCGTCGTTTTTTGCCTGCACCTGGAACTGATAGGTCCTGCCCGCGCGGAGATTGGAGAGCGTTCGGTTACGCGTCGTGCTGCTGTCAGGAGAAGCGGTGAACGAACCGGTGTCACGGTACTGCAGGAAATAGTTCGTGAGTTCCGGACCGGTGTTGTCGGGCTCGTCCCAGCGCACCGTGAGGCTGCTCTCCGTGGTGTCGCTCACCACGGGCGGGGCGGGCTTGCCCGGTGGCTCCACGTCGTCCTCCACAGTCACGGTGATGGTCTGCGTCGCCGTCAGCGCCCGTGTGTCCGCACCGCCCGTCACCTCCACCTGGACGGTGTACTCGTTGTCGCCCTCCGCGTCCGCCGGCCGCTCGAAGTCGGGATCCTCTTTGAAGTGCAGCTCCCTCGTGTTTTTGATTTCGAAGTCATCTCTGTCCGCACCGCCGGAGACGGTGTATCCAGTGATACCATCGTCCCTGTCCACGTCCTGCGCGGCCAGCCGCCCTGCCAGTTGTACGTTTTCCTTGATTGCGAATGTATCCGCGCTGGTGAAGTGGGGCGGCTCGTTCTCGTCGGTGACGTTGACCGTAACCGTCTGCGCGGCCGTCAGCGCGCGACCGCCCGACCCGCCTGTGACGGTGATCTGTACGACGTATCTGTTGTTGCTTCCCGCGTCCACGGGACGCTCGAAGTCCGGGTCATCCCTGAAGGTCAGCGCGCCCGTGCTGCTGATGTCGAGTCTGGCGCGGTCGCTGCCTGCCGTAATCGTGTAGTCCGTGATGGCATCGCCCATGTCCGGGTCGGCGGCGGCGACCGTCCCGGCGAAGGACTGATTCTCCGCCGCCTCCAGCGTCGCCTCCCCGGTGAACACGGGAACCTCGTTCAGATCCGTCAGGTCGATGGACACGGGGATGCTGCCCTCGCCGCCGTGGCCGTCCGTGGCTTTGACACTGACCGAATAGCGGGACAGTGCCTCGAAATCGTAGGTCCTGCCCGATCGGGTCTTGAGCTGTCCGCTGCGGGTGTCGATCGAAAAAGAATCCGCATGCGTGCCTTCCAGGGCGTAGGTCGGTGTTGTCATCTCGGCGTCGGTGGCGGACACCGGATCGCCGATGTCCTTCACGCCCGTCGTGTTCTCCGCCAGGGTGCGCGTGGCGCTGTTTCCGTCGGTAAATTCAGGCGGTTGATTGGGGTCGGTGCTTCCCGTGCCCGACTCTGACCAGTCGCTCGTGCCTTCGGGAGACCGCGCCAGCACCTGCACCTGGTAGGAGGAGTCCGGGACCAGGGCCGTGATGGTGGCGGTGCGCTCGGTGCTGTTGTGCGCCCAGGAACGGAAGCCGCCGCTTTCCCCTTGCCGGTACTGCACGTCGTAGTCGTTGACGTCGGGGCCGGTGTTTGCGGGTTCGTCCCACGTCACCTCCAGGCTGGTGGACGAGGCCGCGGCGACGTCCGGCGCGTCAGGCGTGCCCGGTTTCTCCTGCTGGTCCGTCAGATTGATCCTGACCGCAATGGTGTTGCTGCCGCCCTGCCCGTCTTCAACGCGGACGATGACGTCATATCGGGGTTTCGCCTCGAAGTCGTAGGTCTGTCCGGTAAACGTCTGCAGCTGGTTGCCGTCAAGGGCGAAGGCGGCCCGGTCCGTGCCTTCCAGGGCGTAGGTTAGCGTGCCGCCGTCGTGATCCCTGGCGTTTAGGGGATTGCCGATATCGTTCGTCCCCGTGGTGTTCTCCACCAGCGAGCGCGTGGTGCTCGTGCCCTCGTTGAACGTGGGCGCGCGGTTGGCCACGGTCCTGGCATCTGCCGACGCAGACCAGGAGCTTTCCCCTTCGGGAGAACGCGCCAGCACCTGCACCTGGTACGCGGTGTTCGGGTTCAGGCCGGTGACGGTCGTGGTCGTGCTTGGCCCGTCGTGCGTCCACGGGGAGAAAGAGCCGCTGCTTCCCTGTCTGTATTGCACGTCGTAGTCGTTGATGGCCGGACCCGTGTTGGCAGGCGCCGTCCAGCGAATGGACAGGCTGCTCAGCGTCTGTGCGGTGACCGTGGGCCTGTCCGGCGCTTCCGGGTCTTCGCTGTCGTCGTCGGTCACGTTGATGGTCACCGTAATGGTCGCCAGCCCGCCCTGCTCGTCCTGCGCTTCCACCGTGACCGAGTAACGATTCTTCGTCTCGAAGTCGTAGTCGACGTCATCGGCGGTCTGAAGCTGACCGGTATTCGCGTCGATGTCAAAACTCTCCACGTCGCCGCGGGTGAGGCGGTACGTCACCGCGGTGTTCTCCGGATCGGTTGCGCTGACCGGGGAGCCCAGGTCCAGTACACCGGTGGTATTCTCAGCGACTTCGCGCGTCGTGCTCCGACCCTCGGCGAACACCGGAGGCAGGTTGGCACTCGTGGTGCCGAAGCCGGAGCGGGAATACTGGGAGGTGCCTTCGTCGTTGGTTGCACGCACCTGCACCTCGTACCGGGTATTCACGTCGAGGTCGCTGATCGTCGCACTCGTACCCGGCCCGTCGTGCGTATGGGGGAGGAAGCTGCCGCTCTTCCGGTATTGAACGTCGTAGTCCGTGATGTCGGGACCCGTGTTGTCGGGAGCGTCCCACGTCACCGTCAGGCTCGTCGTGGAGGCCGGTTGTACCAAAGGCGCGGCGGGAATCTCCGGCGGTTCATTCACGTCCGCCACGTGGATGGTCACGCCGATCGTTGCCGATTCGCCATAGGGGTCGCTGCCTTCCAGGTCAACGGAATAGCGGTCGTTATCCTCGAAGTCGTACGTGACGCCCGACAACGTGCGCAACTGCCCGCTGCCCGTGTCTACTGAGAAGCTGGCGGAGTCCGGCCCCGATAACCTGTACGTCACCCGGTGTCCGTCCGGGTCGGTGGCGCGCACTGGATGCTGTATGGGACGGCGCGCGGGTGTGTTCTCCGCCACGGTGCGCGCCGTGCTGCCCCCGTCGTCGAAGGTTGGCGCGCGATTGTTGGCAGGCGGCTGAGGTGGCTGAGGCGGAGTTGGCGGCACGAATGGTCCTATCGGTCCGACGGGGCCGCCACCCCCACCGCCGCCGGTTCCCGGTGGCGGCCCCGTTCCCGTTACGATGACGCCGAAGGTCGTCTGTGCGCTGTTGCCGTGCACGTCACCGGCCGTGGCCGTGAGGGTCGCGCGCCCGGCCCGCACGCCGCGTACCGCCGCCAGCGTATCCGATACGGTCACCGTGGCCACCCCCTCGTTGGACGACGTCGCGTCATACGTCAGCGTCCCGAGAGCGGGACGTGTGAACAGGCCGGCCAGGTTCACCTGCGCGACGCTGTCGACGTCCACCTTCAGGTCGCGGACCACACCCCTGGGCCGCGGACCCGCCGTGGGCGCGCCGGCAACGGTCTCCGACCAGGGGCTCCCTCCCTCCTCGTTCATTGTGCGCACACGCACGTGATACGCCTGCTCGTTGGTCAGACCCGGTATCGTCACGCCCGTATCAGTGCGCCCTTCCACCAGCAGCATTCCCTCCGGCCACGCCTCGGCATCCGCCTGCTTGTGCCCCACCTCGTATCCGCTCACGGGAGGCCTGCCCGCTTCGTCCATCGCCGCAAGCCACGTTACGGAAAGGGCGCTGTCGAGTGAGGCCACCGCCACGCTGTCCGGCGCCGCGGTGGGCGGTTCGTCCACGTCCGTGACCGTGATGCCCGCCACAATCGTGGCGCGGCCGCCCTGACCGTCGCTGGCCCGCACCGTCACGGAGTAGGTGTTCCTGGCCTCGTGGTCGTAGGCAACCCCCTCTCTTGTCAGCAGTTGACCCGTGCCCGCCTCGATGGAAAAGCTGTCCGCGTGTACGCCGCGCAGGCGGTACGTCAGGGAGTCGCCGTCAGCGTCCGTGGCCGACACGGGATCCCCGATGGGCTCTCCCGCCGCCGTGTTCTCTTCCATGGTGCGCGCTACCGGCGTCGATACGCTAAACACCGGTGCGCGGTTGGCCTCTGCGCCGAAGCTGCTGGCGAAGACCACAAAGTCGTCGAAGCCGATGCCGCCGTCGCCGTCCAGATCGTACGCCGCCACGTACTTGCCGTCGCCGCGCCGCGCACCGAAGAGGCCCGCGAACGCCACGAAGTCCGAGAAGCCCACCACCCCGTTGCCGTCGAAGTCAGGCGACGGCGGTGCGGCCACCTGCAGTGCCACACCCACGGCGGGCGAGATCGTCTCGGTCTGCCCGGCACGGGTAAGCTCGGCATCCACCAGCCAAATCTCTGTATCAGAGAATGCGTCCGTCGTTCGGAATCGCAGCGTGCCGATCCAACCGGAGCTTTTAGTTGCGGAACCGGTCAGCGAAGAGACACCTATTCGGACCGACGAGGAGTCCTCCTCTGCGACCTCCTGGGCGTACGGCAGCGCGTCGCCGGCATCGATGCCCTCGTAGGTGACCTGAGATGCGTCGAAACGCAAGCGGATAGAGACACCTGTGGCGCCCTGGATATCCGTGCCGAAGATCTGGATAGAGAAAGACTGATCGGGAAGGAGGTCGAGCGAGGGGACGCTCTGGTCGCCCGCCGCGGCGTCCAGGTCCAGCGTGAGGGAAAAACCGCTGGGCTGCGTTGACGGTGACCAGGGAAGCACGAACAACAACAGGCAAAGCAGAATGAGGACGCCGGGGGCGAGACGTTGTATTCCGACGTCATTCTCCGGTAGCACGGTTCGGTTATCCATCCATCTGAGGTCTGCGCATGTCGTTTCGCATGTCGACTACGGCCAAAGGCATAACATCTTCCTGTATCTCCAACTGCCTGTAATCGCTTTCGTTCACGGCTAGCCGATGATGTGCTCCCCACGAAACGATTAGATCCGGTTTCCAACGTCCCGTTTAACACGCCGCCGGACTCATCTGCATTCTCATCTCCCGCAGCGTGATTGGATGTGCCGGAGACACTGTGATATCGATAGCAGTCCACACCGGGACGTCGCAGGCGGTCCGCGGGCGTCAGGAGGGGTCCAGAGTACCGGTATGGCCGTTCCCGTTACGAATTATTGCGAAATAAACATGTCAATTTGGAGCGAATATACGATAATTTGTGATATAAGGAAGTATTTTTCGTACTATTTGTGTATTTTTCGTGATATCCTGGCGTGGCGGAAGTTGAAGTGATTGGTCTTACGAGGAGTTTCCTGGCTGGTTCCGGAAACGTCAGTGTGGCCAAGAGCCTGGATAGTCGGGAGTTCAATCGGGAGGAAAGAACGGAATCGGTCGCGCGGCTTAGACGACAGATCAAATCAACCGGTTATGCCGCCTGCCGGAGATGGATCGGCCAGTTGAATATTTCGGAAACATGAGGAAACCGGTGCATCTGCAAGACATTCAAAGCCGCTCCAGGCACGGTCTCAAAGATTCGGATTGATTTGAATATCTAAATCTCTATATTAGATATTCATTTATAATCGAATATTAAATTTAGATTTTACGGAACAACAGACGTGTTTTTTGTGGGGTCCGCGTCAGACCGGCAAGAGTACGCTCATCCGCACGCTATATCCCCGGGCCAGGCGTTACGACCTCCTGCTGGCCGACGTGTATCGCCGGCTGGAGGTAATCAATTACAACACAATTGCCTCGGAATGCTGCGTGAGCGCGCCCACCGCGAAGGGGTATTTCCAGATTCTGATCCTGCCGTGGCGGGATTTCCTCGACCGGCTCTGGAGCGGCGCGATCGTCCCAGTCTGTTCGCCGCGAGTAAGCTCCGCGTCAATGAGCCAGATCTCTGTATCGGAGAACGAAGCCGTGGTACGGAAGCGCACCGTACCGATCCGACCCGCGTTCACCGATGCGGAATCACTCAGGGAAGAGACGCCGACGGTGAGGGACGTGGAATCCTGCTGTACGACGGCATCGACGCCGGGCAGTGCATCGCCGGCATCGAAGCCCTCGTACGCGACCTGGGATGTGTCGAAACGGATGCGCGCGAACAATCCGGTGGCGCCCTGGATGTCCGCACCGAAGATTTGTATTGAGAACGGCTGATCGGGAAGGAGGTCAAGCGAAGAGACAGACTGGTCACCTTCAGCGGCGTCCAGGTCCAGCGTGAGGGAAAAACCACTGGGCTGCGTCGACGGCGGCCAGGGAAGCACGAACAGGCATAGAAGACCCGCAACACCAAGCTCCAACGTGGTTGATTTGTGATGACGCATCACGAAAGCGATCTGGCTATAAGTGGAATCAGAGGCAATAGTGAACCGAATGGTCAATCGAGCGACGGTTATCGTCAGGGATATAAAGACATGGTCTTGTCCTGCAAGCGTTACACCCCCGATAAGACCGCGGCAACTCCAACTTTGGATGTGCTTTGCTCAATTATCGAGAAATCCACCAACAAACCACCAAGCCAGAAAATAGACAATTGCGATAACAATCGCGTAACCCATACAGGTCAAGATGCCTACGATAAATTTTCTCATGATTCTTTAGCGCAGCCCAGTTACGGGACGTGCCGCATTTTAAGTTGGAGCGAATTCCAGACGCTCTGGGATGAACCCATGCCGCAGAAGTTCCTTCGTCGGCCTGGAGGCCTCCTCAGGAAGACAGTATCGGCGAATGAGCGACAGACGTTTTGGTCGGATGGTCATTGCATACTGTGTCCGGTCGTTTTCGGGCGCCGCATTCGATTGACCGCATTCGGTGCTGCCGTGGTCGCGCCCGAAGAGCAGGTATCCACATCATTCATTCGTGGCCGCCCGCCTTCCGCAGATTGAGGATTTTGGGATCAGGTTCATCGGGTCCGGCAAGTGGGTGCGTTTCCACGCAGTTGAGCAGGTTCAGCCCGTCGGACTCAATTGCAATCTTGGAAGAGGAGGAAGGCAAGGTGTACGAATCCGCTTGTAATGAGTCGACGCCGTAGCCTATGTCTGCCAACGACTGGATCGTGATTGCGCTTAGTGGCTGCGTGACGTTACTGTTCACGGTGGACGTCATGAGTTCATTCGCGAATACGGATTCCCGCCAGTGACTGTCCCGGCTGCCGGCGCCACCCGAATTCTCTACCGGGACTTTTTTGCCGCTGTACGTGGATCCTCCCGCCGCATTGAACGCGGAAATCGCCTTTTTACCCGCGAAATACGTATCGAGGGCGGGCGTTATCGGGGTGTTGTCGCTATCGAGAGACGCATTTTTCAGGAGGTTGAGGTCCGTCCATGACTCAAGTCCGAATCCCAACGCATGGCCGATCTCGTGAAGAATGACGGCAGAGCGCTTCTGATCCGTCATGGCGTCAAGGTCGTTCCTGTCGAGTCTGATGCCGCTTGCGACGGGAAGGGACGACGGGACCCGCCATACGAGGCGTCTCGCCGCGGCAAGCGCACCGCCGACACCGTCAATCGCGGGAGTCTCAACGTAGATCAAAAGATCGTCGACAACCGTGGGAGAGGTGGTCCCCGGATAGAGGTATTCCAACACGGCGCGGGCGGCGGATGACAGATCATGGTTCGGGACCTCCCCGATGATGATCTGCTCCCAGCGCCGCGCGGCAGTTTCAAACGCCGACCGGTATTCTGCGGGGACACTGCTGACAAAGACAAGCTCGATATCGAAGGAAGATGTTCCGGCGGCTCTCGCCTCGGCTGCCGCAGAGCGTACGCCCGTCAAGTCGGCGTTACAATTCGTCCCCAGATATCCAAAGTCTGCTTCGTATGTGGTTCCGGACATAAAGAAATCGGAGACCTCATCCTCAACGGCGACCATGACAGTCTTCGCGGAATTCTCATCGTTGGTTTCCGTGAAGCAGCCGGTCGCCCAACTACCGGTCGGCTCCTTCTGCCTGATTCTGAACCGGTATGCCCGGGTCTCGTTGGCGTTGAAATCGTCGGTGAATTCGAATGTGACGCGGTCTCCGCTGATGCTTACCGTGAGAGCCGACAGCGCGGGCGCCTGAACGCTGGCGGTAAACGTCGTCGAGCCGGACGCCCCCCACGGATCGGTCGCCGTCACCGTAATATCCACGGTGTCCGCGGACAGGGGTTGGACCAAAACGTTGGTATTCATGACTTTGACCGACGCGGCAGCCGCGTTGCTCGACGTTGCCGTATAGGTCATTCCGTCGTCATCGGGATCGCGAAACGTGCCGTCCACGGATACAATCTCCGTGAGACCACCCACCGGAAGCGATATGTCCTGGATGGAACCCTCGGCAATCGGGGACTGATTGGAGATCGTTGCCTCGGCCGAAGGAGACCACCCACTCTCCCCTTCGTCATTTCTCGCGCGTACCTGTACCTCGTAGGTTGCGTCTCTGTTCAAGCCTGTGATTGTGGCCTCCCAATCGGATTTGGACCAGTCGGGCTCGGGATCCGGGTTGTAGATGTTGAATTCTCCGGTATTCCCGCTGCGATGCTGTATTTCCCAGAGCGTGATTCTCGGTCCTGTATTCGCCGGCGGTTCTGGGTCGGGCGACACGATGATTGCTGGTGAACCGGTGTCCGGGACCGTCAATCGAGGCGCCGGGGGCCGCGCCGGCGGTTCGTCTACGTCGGTCACATGGATCGTAACGTCAATTGTTGCCGTGCCGCCGTTGCTATCGTCGGCCTTAAGCGTAACCGAATGGTGGTCTGCTGCCTCGTGGTTGTAGATCACGCCCGGCCGCGTGCGCAGTTGACCGGTATCCGTGTCCAGGGCAAATCGCTCAGAATCCGGGCCCGAGAGTGTATACGTTAGCTGGTGTTGATCGAGATCAGTAGCGCGAACAGGGTGCTGTATCGGCTGACGCGCGGGGGTGTTCTCAGGCACACTTCGCGACGTGGTCGAACCGTCGACGAACGTCGGCGCGCGATTGTTCGCTGGCGTTTGAGGCGGCTGAGGCGGCGTTGGCCGCTGAGGTGGCTGAGGCGGCGTTGGCGGCACGAACGGTCCGACGGGGCCGGCGCCCCCACCGCCGCCGGATCCCGGTGGCGGCCCCGTTCCCGTTACGATGACGAAGAAGGTCGTCTGGGCGCTGTTGCCGTGCACGTCCCGGGCCGTGGCCGTGAGGGTCGCGCGCCCGGCCCGCACGCCGCGTACCGCCGCCAGCGTATCCGAGACCGTCACCGTGGCCACCCCCTCGTTGGACGACGACGCGTCATACGTCAGCGTCCCGAGGGCGGGCCGTGTGAACAGGCGGGCCAGGTACACCTGCGCGACGCTGTCGACGTCCACCCTCAGGTCGCGGACCACGCCCCTGGGCCGCGGACCCGCCGTGGGGGCCCCGGCAACGGTCTCCGACCAGGGGCTGCCACCCTCCTCGTTCATTGTGCGCACACGCACGTGATACGCCTGCTCGTTGGTCAGACCCGGTATCGTCACGCCCGTATCCGCGCGCCTTTCCACCAGCAGCAGTTCCTCCGGCCACGCCTCGGCCTCCGCCTGCTTGTGCCCCACCTCATACCCGCTAACGGGAGGCTTGCCCGCTTCGTCCATCGCCGCAAGCCACGTTACAGATAAGGCGCTGTCGAGTGAGGCCACCGCCACACTGTCCGGGGCCGTGGTGGGCGGTTCGTCCACGTCGGTAACCATGATGCCCACCACAATCGTGGCGCGGCCCCCCTGACCGTCGCTTGCCCACACCGTGACGGAGTAGGCGTCCCTGGCCTCGTGGTCGTAGACAACCCCCTCTCTTGTCAGCAGCTGGCCCGTGCCCGCCTCGATGGCAAAGCTGTCCGCGTGTACGCCGCGCAGACGGTACGTCAGGGAATCGCCGTCGGCGTCCGTGGCCGTCACAGGGTCGCCGATGGGTTCACCGGCCGCCGTGTTTTCGGCCACGGTACGCCGAACCGGAGGCACGGCGCCAAACACCGGCGCCCGGTTGGCCTCTTCGCCGAATCTGCTGGCGAAGACCAGATAGTCGTCGAAACCGATGCCACCGTCGCCGTTAAGATCGTATCTCGCATCAAACTTACTATCGCCCCGCTGTGAACCGAAGCTGCCCGCGAACGCCACGAAGTCGGAAAAACCCACCAGGCCGTTGCCGTCGAAGTCCGG
Source organism: Candidatus Latescibacterota bacterium (assembly GCA_965116875.1). Taxonomy (GTDB): domain Bacteria; phylum Latescibacterota; class UBA2968; order UBA2968; genus JAAXHE01. The sequence continues at coordinate 2,568,990 of OZ220733.1, read as the reverse complement.
TGAAGGAGCCGCGGCAATCTGCAGCGTCACGCCGATGGCGGGCGAGATCGTCTCGGTCTGCCCGCCGCGGGTAAGTGCCGCGTCTACAAGCCAGATCTCTGTATCAGAGAATGCAGCCGTCGTTCGGAAACGCAGCGTGCCCACATAGCCGGTGTTTACAGATGCCGATCCGCTCAACGTCGACACGCCGACCTGGACCGACGTTGTATCCTGCTGTACGACGACCTGGCCGCCGGGCAGCACGTCACCCGGGTCGAAGCCCTCGTACGTGACCTGGGATGCGTCGAAACGCAAGCGCGCGGAAATTCCAGTGGCGTCCTGAATTTCCGCACCGAAGATTTGTATCGAGAAGGGGTGATCGGGAAGGAGGTCGAGCGAGGACACGGATTGGTCGCCCGCAGCTTCGTTCATGTCCAACGAGAGCGAAAACCCGACAGTCTGCGAGGACAGCGACCAAGGAACCGCGAAAAACAGCAAACACAGCATACTCGCAGTGCCGGGCGCAGACGTGGATGAATTGAGATGGCGCATCATGTTGAAGATCTGCGCTACCCCGCCCTGGCGGGTGCGATCTCTCGCAATGACATGGACCGAAGGCACGTGGCCCTGGCAGGAGATGCCGGCGTACGACCTGAGAGGCCACAGGCGATTCCCGCGACCCAGGAATACGGGGTACTCTTCTAGAACATCCCTGTACGCCCAGAAAGACCCGTGGGCAGTTATATCCTCATACCGCGCAACACAGGACGCGCAACACCTCGGATCGCCCAAAGGCTTTCCTGTGCGTATTCCGGACGTTCAGGGCCATTCGGATGGCCGGACATTAGCCGGGTCTGTCCGGGCTCTGCATCGGAGTCGCCGGACGGTGCATGCGCAAAAAGCCGATTGGCGAGCCAATGCAGGGGCAGCTTGGGACCAGGCGAGCGAGCCCGAGAAGCCACGTTCACGGAAGCCCTCTGATTCGTGGGAGAGCGGGCCGCGCCCCCTGATTTCGGCCTGCAGCCCGCGCGACGGGCCGGAGAGCGTGAGACCACCGCCGAGGTCGAGGACGAAGCCGTCCGGGCGCACCCGGAGTTCCCACCCCACGTTGCTGGGCGGAGCCAGTCGGCGAACCTTCTCGATGCGCCCGGGTGGTTCATGTGTTCGACGGCTCGGGCGAGTGGTTTGTACGCAATGGATCACGCGGAATCTATTGCGAGCAGTTTGGGCCATCGAATGCTTCGACAAGCTGCAACCACGCCTGAAAAGACGTATCCAGCGGCGCGCAAAGACTTCCGTCCCCCCTGAAGAAGAATCCCCCCAGTTCGGTCAATGCTGTCAGGCTCAGGGGAAGCGCGCCGTTCAGATCCGTTGCGTGGAACGTCAGAAACTGCATACGGGTCAGGTTGCCAATCTCGGTCGGGACAGATCCACTGAGTCCATTCTGGTGAAGTTGCAGCACTTCGAGGTTGGAGAGATTGCCCAATTCGGACGGAATCGGCCCCGTCAACTGGTTCTCCTGAAGATTCAGACTTGCCAGGTTGGAAAGATTGCCCAATTCGGACGGAATCGGCCCCGTCAACTGGTTCTCCTGAAGATTCAGAACTGTCAGGCCGGTCAGGTTGCCCAATTCCGGCGGAATCGTCCCACCGAGCGTGTTCTGGTCTAGAAGCAGCTCTTCGAGATTGGGTAGATTACCCAGTGCTGCAGGTATCGATCCGCTCAGTTGGTTCTGGAAAAGTCTCAGACCGATCAGGTTGGAAAGATTGCCCAGTTCGGACGGAATCGGCCCCGTCAACTGGTTCTGCTGAAGATTCAGATCTGTCAGGCCGGTCAGGTTGCCCAATTCCGGCGGGATCGGACCCGTCAACTGGTTCTGCTGAAGATTCAGAACTGTCAGGCCGGACAGGTTGTCCAATTCCGGCGGGATCGTCCCACCGAGCGCGTTCTGGTCCAGAAGCAGCACTTCGAGATTGGGTAGATTACCCAGTGCTGCAGGAATCGATCCGCTCAGTTGGTTCTGGAAGAGTCTCAGACCGATCAGGTTGGGAAGATTGCCCAGTTCGGACGGAATCGGCCCCGTCAACTGGTTCTGCTGAAGATCCAGATCTGTCAGGCCGGTCAGGTTGCCCAATTCCGGCGGGATCGCCCCACCGAGCGCGTTCTGGTCTAGAAGCAGCACTTCGAGATTGGGGAGATTACCCAGTGCTGCAGGTATCGATCCGCTCAGCTGGTTCTGGTAAAGTTTCAGATCTCTGAGATTGGAAAGATTGCCCACTTCGGACGGAATCGAGCCTGTAAGGTTGTTTTGGACCAGGGTTATCTCGGTTACGCGACCATCCTGCACCGTGACGCCGTGCCACGTGGAAATGGGATTGTCCGTCAGCCAGTTTGTCTGTGTCGTCCAATTGTACCCAAGGGTCGCGTCATACAGGGCTACCAGCGGACCGCGGTCCGGCGCCGGTACCGCCACGCTTTGGCCGAATCGTCCCGCAAACATGAGAAAGTCTGCAAACCCGACAGACCCATCTGCATTCAGGTCGAACCTCGCGTCATAGTCACCCTCGCCCGCCGTTGATCCAAAATGCGACGCGAACAGCAGAAAATCGGGAAAACCGACCGTCCCGTCTGTATCGAAGTCCGGAGACGGTCCTTCCGTTGCCGGAACCAACTTGATGGCGAGGCTCAACTTCAAGGTGTCCTGTTGGCCGTCTCCTCCATGTACGGCCTCCACGATGCGGATCGTCGTGCCGGTAAACGAAGCCGACGAGCGAAAGCCGACTGTACAGACGAGCCCGGCCGATGCGGAGGCGCGACCGCCCGGCGACGCGACACCCACAGTGACCGACGTCGGGTGCGTACCGGTTTCTACAAGAACCTGGGCGCTGGAATACACATCGCCCGCGTCCGCACCTTCATACACGACCTGACCGCTATCGTACACGAATCGAACGGACAAGCCCTGGGTAGGGCCGAGGTTACTCCCGAAAACCTGGATTGAAACAGTTGTTTCCGGGGAAACCTCGGCGGTCGTCACACCCTGGTCCCGCGCAGTCGCATCAACGTCCGCGGACAGTGAAAAACCGTCCTGGGACCCCACTGCCCTCGGAGAGAATATCAGCGCAATGCATACGATCCCAATAGAGTAGGAGTGCGCCAAGCCTTTACAGCGGTGTACGGGAGGGCTCAATAGACATCTGGACGTCGCCATGGTGTCTTCCCTTTCTTATTTTCTTGACGCGCCTTGCGCGGGTCCCGGTTCCAGGATGCGTGTTAAACAGGAAGGTGGTCGGTCTGTTTCGTGCACGCGACACGACACCGGCGCTTGGGGCTTCATCTCTCGCGATGTATTCTTCCGTCCGATACCAAAGCCTGCGACTCTTTACCGGGGATCACGGTCCATTGGGCGTCTTCTGAAAACCGTGGGCTTTTGACTCCTGTGGGTCAGGGTACTGGCGGTTGTTTATGTCATCCCGGCGTGGATGTATAGAAAAGTCTTGGATCACTGGCAAATACGGTCCTATATTCCTTCCAAGATAGAAAGAAATCCATGATGAGTCTGTGATCTTTTGTGCATATATGATGAGTTTATCGTGAATTTTATTCGAAATGGCGTGATTCATCGGCCTTTGCCAAACGTTTCGCGCCTGCCGGCTATTGACGGCCTGTGACCGGCGGGCTACTGTTAACCGATAAAGGTATACGTGTGACAGACGAAAACGAGCGCGACAGGGAGATAAAGGCCCTCCGCGACCGCCTGTCAAAGCTCAGCGAGGCCAGCCTTCGCATCAATGCGAGCCTGGACTACGAAACGGTGCTGCAGGGGGTTCTGGACAGTGCCCGCGCGCTGACGTACGCCCGTTATGGGGTGATGGTCCTCATTGACGATACACTGGGGATCGGCGATTTGCTTTCTTCCGGCCTGACGCCGGACGAGAGTAACTGTCTGTGGACGATGCCTGAAGGCCCGGAGCTCTTCGAGTCCCTGAGAGACAACCCGGGACAGTTGAGGCACCCCGACATTGTCGGTTACGCCCGCTCGTTGGATCTTCCCGAATTCAGTCTGCCCGTATCCGTGACTGCGGCGCTATGGGCCCCTATCCTATATGGGGGCGAAGAGGTAGGCTACATTTTTGTCGCAAAAAGTGACCCTGGCCGTGAGTTCAGCCGCGAAGACGAAGAGACCCTGGTGATGTTCGCCTCGCAGGCGGCGCTCGTGCTGGCCAATGCCCAACGATATCAGGAGGAAAAACGGACGAGGCTCGACCTTGAGACTCTGGTAGATACATCTCCGGTGGGCGTGGTGGTATTCGACGTAAAGCATGGGAAACCGGTGTCTATCAATCGGGAGGCACGAAGGATTGTAAAAGATCTCCTCAAGCCAGGCCAGAAGGCGGAGCAACTCCTTCAGTTGACGAACATCCAGCGAGCCGACGGGCGTGAGTTCTCCCTTCAAGAACTCACGTTAACCCAGGCCCTTAGCGTTGGCGAGACTGTCCGCGCTGAGGAGATTGTCTTTCACGTCCCCGATGGCCGCAGTGTACGTGCATTGCTGAACGCAACGCCGGTCTGCGCGGATGACGGAGAAATGGCGTATTTTGTGGTGACCCTTCAGGACATGACGCCGTTGGACGATCTTGATCGGCTTCGAATCGACTTTCTGGCGATGGTCAGTCACGAACTGTGGACACCGTTGGCCGCCGTCAAAGGCGTCGCCACCACGGCGCTGGCAGACACGCCAAACCATGACGCCGCCGAGACGAGTCAGTTTTTCCGGATCATAGATGAACAGGCGGACCTGATGCGGAGCCTGATCAGAGACCTTCTGGACGTCGCCCGCATCGAGACAGGCACATTGCATGTCAGCCCGGAACCCATGGTTGTGACCGAACTCGTGGAACGGGCTCGTAGCGCGTTCCTGAGCGGAGTCGGCAGAAACCATATCCACATCGATCTGCCGCCGCATCTTCCTTATGTCCTGGCGGACAGCAAGCGCGTCGTCCAGGTTCTGGGCAACCTCTTTTCCAACGCCTCCCGGTACTCTTCCGAGACTGCTCCCATTCGTGTGACGGCCACGGAGGAAGGCGTCTATCTGGCCATTTGCGTGGCTGACAGAGGCCGTGGTATATCGCCCGAGCGCCTTCCGCGCCTCTTTCGCACGTTCACAAGACAGAGGGGCGAGGACGAGACGGACAAAGATGCGGAATCGGGATGGGGCCTGGCTATCTGCCGGGGCATCGTGGAGGCACACGGCGGGCGGATCTGGGCGAAGAGTGAGGGTGAGGGTATGGGAATGCAGGTCACTTTCACCCTTCCAATCGCCGATGACAAAGTGATTTCGCACCACCGAGCCGCTGCTGCTGCAACGTCACAGTCAACCAAGGGAGAGGGACGACGGTCAATCCTGGTAGTCGACGACGATCCGCGCACATTGCGGAGCGTTAGAGACGCCCTTGCGGATCAGGGATATGCCCCGCTCGTGACCGGTGACCCCGACGAAGTACCAGGACTTATGGAACAGCACCGTCCCGACCTGGTGTTGTTGGACCTTGTGCTACCCGGGACCGACGGAGTCCAGGTGATGACGGACGTCATCTCGGACCCGGATATACCGGTCATTTTTATTTCTGCCTACGGACATGACGAAGCAATCGCACGCGCCTTCGACGCCGGCGCCGACGATTACGTCATTAAGCCCTTTTCACCGACGGAACTGGCGGCCAGGATAAGGGCCGCGCTGCGTAAAAGGGAGACACGTCGGAATCCCATGCCGGAAGAACCATTCGTAATGGGTGATCTGAAGATTGACTACACCAGGCGGGACGTGGCCGTTAGCGGGAGGCGGGTACGGTTAACGAACGTCGAGTACCGATTGCTGGCGGAGCTTTCGGTAAATGCGGGAAAACATGTTGCACACGACGATCTTCTGCGGTGGGTTTGGAAGACTCCGGGTATTCACGACAGGGCACGGTTGCGCACCGCCGTGAAGAACATACGACGAAAGCTTGGCGACGATGCGGACAACCCGACGTACATATTCAACGAACCCGGCAAAGGCTATCGCCTGGGGGCTGACGAGTAAACGGGAACCATAGAGTAAAACCTGATATGCCCGCAGGCCGTTTCCAGGTCCCGCACAACCCACAGCGAATCGACGCCGTTCGTTTGGACATGGCAATCCACCTCCTCTCCAGCGCGCTGCGGGACCTGCTTATCTTATAGTGAACGATTGACAGCCTCTTGTAAGCACTGGAGACGTCCGTATAGCCCACCGTGCCGGGTTCCGCGTCTACGCAGCCTGCCTTAATGTATTGCCTTCAACAGACACCGTTCCTTTCGGCTTCACTGTGGTTACGTTGGAATTCACGGTTGACTGCGCCACAGACGAAACACGGACGTACAGGGTAAGGATCCGCCAAAAGGCGAACCATGGTACTTGGGCGACTGAATGCCATACCAAAAGCAACGACCAAGAATCGCCAAGATCCATTTCCGCAACACTGCAGGACGCACCCTCCGATTTCTTCGATCCCCACCCGACTGTGAGGGCCGAATACGGATACCTCGGCGATTATCGCGATGGCAGTCTGAGTGGATATCGCTCCGCGATCACCGAGGTGACCACGTCCTGTACCGCATCCTTCGGTATCAACCTCGTCTTCGTCGTCAGCATCTCCTCCACTTACCGATCCTGCGCTGTAGACACCGCCGCGCGCCGGTAGGAGATCATCACCCGTGACATTCCTGAACGGCGCTTTTCCAGCGGCGGTGGCGCTTATCGGAACAGGAGCTTCCAAGAAACCCCACCTCCGCGGTTTCCGATGATTTCGTGACCTGCGTGAGAACCATTGGCTCGGTCTGATGGGATCGCAACGGAGGCCGTGACATCCCCATCATTCCGTCAGACACGGTCTCAAAGATTCGGATTGACTTTGAATATATAAATCTCTATTTTAGATATTCATGTATAATCGAATACTAAATTTAGATTTTACGGAACAACAGACGTGTTTTTTGTGGGGTCCGCGTCAGACCGGCAAGAGCACGCTCATCCGCACGCTATATCCCCGGGCCAGGCGTTACGACCTCCTGCTGGCCGACGTGTATCGCCGGCTGATCGATCGGCCCGAGTTGATTCGCGAGGAATGTCTGGCCGCCGGATTGGATGGCGATTCTCAGGCCGATCCCATCGTGATCGACGAAGTCCAGCGAATTCCGGAACTTTTGAATGAAGTGCACTGGCTCGTGGAAAACAGGGGATTGCGTTTTCTTCTGTGTGGATCGAGCGCGAGGAAATTGAAACGCGGTGGGGGCAATCTGCTTGGCGGGAGGGCCGTCCGATATCAGTTACATCCGCTGGTTTATCATGAAATTCCCGATTTCTCACTTGAAAAGGCACTGAACGCCGGTCTGCTGCCCAGGCATTATCCAAGCGCCCGGCCTCGCCGGTTGATTCAGGCCTACGTCGGCGATTACCTGCGAGAGGAAGTCGCGGCCGAGGCGTTGACACGGAACATTCCTGCCTTCAGCCGATTTCTCGAAGTCGCGGCCCTGTCGAACGGAGAGTTAATCAATTACAACACAATTGCCTCGGAATGCGGCGTGAGCGCGCCCACCGCGAAGGGGTATCTCCAGATCCTGGAAGATACTCTGATCGGGAGCTTCGTACCGGCGTTTCGCAGACGTGTGAAGCGCCGCGTCGTCGTCGCGCCCCGGTTCTATTTCTTCGATATCGGCGTGGTGGCCCATCTGACGGGACGCGGGCATGTCCAACCGGGTTCGGAGCTGTTCGGACGCGCTTTCGAACACTTCATATTCATGGAAGTGTCAGCGTATTCCAGCTATTCCGGGACATTTTTCCCAGTCTCGTACTGGCGTACCTCGTCCGGCCACGAGGTCGACTTCATCTTTGAAGACGTCGCTCTCGAGGTCAAATCGACGCCCCGGATCCAGGACCGGCACCTGAAGGGCATTCGAGCGTACAAGGAAGAGTTCAATTTGGCCCGGCACATCGTCGTTTCGCGGGAGCCAGCGCCGCGCCGGACCGCGGACGGTATTCTGATCCTGCCGTGGCGGGATTTCCTCGACCGGCTCTGGAGCGGCGCGGTCGTCCCGCCGACGTAGTCGCCCGCCTTTGGTGTCCTGCGCTATCCCACAATCGCATTGATGTCCTGAACGACAATATCCGTTGCGCCCAGGATCCGGAGGCGGATCAGGAGTCCTGCGGTCTGCGATCTGGGCACCACGGTCTCGATCGCGCTGGCGGAATCCGACAGTCGACTGAGCGTGGGCGCACGCCGGGCAGGCAGCGCATCCAGGACTGCGTTTTTCTGATGGTTATCCACGTTCAACTTGACGAGTTGCTGGTCTTCGGCCTCGAGCGCACCGGCCATCAGGTCTCCCAGGGCAACGAACTCGGGAATCCGGCTTCGCGCGATGACGACAATGGGCGATACCATGAACTCATCGGCGATCTCGAGTCCGTTTTCCCGCAGACTGATGCCTGTTATCGTAACGCCCACGCCGTAGTCGAAGAGCTTCATCGCCACCTTGATTTCCGTGCTGCCGTGTGAAAAATCGACATCCGCTTTGGGGTACCGGTCGCGGGTGATCGCCGGATACTCCGAACTGATCGTAACTGTCGCATTTTGCGACAGTGGCGGACTGTCCGGTCGGCCGAACAGGACGACCCGCGCCGGGTCGCGGGTATCGCGGCTGATGCGCAACTCCTGGAGGCGTTCGATCCGGGTGTTGAAGGCGCCCGTCCGGGACAGTTCGGTTTCGACCACGCAGTCCAGCCCGCAGATGCCGCAGTCGATCTGTCTCTTCAACAGGGCGGCGGGAATGTCCTGGGGCCGCATATAGACGGCCTGACTGAACAGATCGAGCCCGTCCACACGGACCTGGCCGTTGCGTCCCCGTGGACGAACGTCGAGGCCGATTCGTGAAAGCAGGTCGCACAGCGGGGCCTGCATGCTGCCGTTGGGCAGGCCGAGCGTGAAGTCCATGGGTTACTCCGGGATGGTTTTCGGATCCGTGAATCCGAGTCTTCCGTTGACGATTCTACGGTAATAACAACCATAGCGCGATCGATCGTTGACCTTCGTGTGGCACGTTCCCTCGCCCTTCAGGCGCACAATATAGAGCAACGAGTTCTGCTCGCAGTTGACGCGCACGTCGATCAGGTCGAGCATATCCCCCGACGTGGCCCCCTTGATCCAGAGTTCGTTGCGCGACGTACTCCAGAATGTCGCCACGCGGTGTTCGAGCGCGTGGCGCAGCGCCTGTTCATTCACGTAGCCGATCAGGAGAACGGCTTTGCTGTCCACGTCCTGCACGGCCGCGGGAATAACGGCATGGCCGGTATTCGCAACCCTGGAAAGCTTCTCGAAATCGAGCCGGATCTCCGTGCACTCTTCAAGTACGTTTTCAATGTCCATAGCGATTTCCTTCCTCCCCGGGATCGGTTGACCTTCGGGTTTTATCGATAATGGCGACGTATGCGGGTCCCGATTCGGGGATGAACCTTGAAATCCTCCATCCCGTGTCTTCGAGTATGTACGCCATTTCCTTTCGGGAAACGATGAGATATTCGAACCAGGCACCGACAAGCCGTTCATACCGGATCCGCATTCTGAGCTGGCCCGGAAACCTGCCGCGCCTCCGGTTGGTTTCGTGATAGTCCAGATGCGCGTTTCTCGTGGTCCCATAGGGATCCCGGGATTCGGCGATGATCCTCCCGTCCGACGACGTCATGTTGCGCATTTTTCGCAGCAGCCACCGGGCGCGTTTCAGGTTGCCGAACAGACCGAAATTGTTGCCCATCATCAGCAGGGTGTCGAACTCGCCCAGACGGCAGGAGATCCGAGTGACGTTCAGAACGCCGGTTTTCCTGAGGCCGCGCTCGCGGGCGACCTTTATGGCCAGGGCCGAGGCATCGATGCCCATGACGTCGAATCCCTTCTGCTGAAGGTGAATCGCGTGTCGTCCCGGGCCGCAGCCGATATCGAGCACGCGCCCCGACACGTGGGTCATCGCTTCCTGATGGTGATGCGGCCATTCGCTGAAGGGCTCGAAATAAACATGCGACTTGCCGGCGGAAATGCACCCGTCGTCCCGTTCCACGATTTCCCGGGCGGGTATGCCGCAATGCAAGTCCCACATCATTTGTCCGTACGCGTCGTCGCTGTGTGCCATTTTCAGCACTCCCTCCATGATAGGTCCGACCTGTAGCGCCGCGGTCATCCCCGGATCCGAGATTCGGCGCTGCCCATCAAAAAAGCCCGCTGTCTCTCGACAGCGGGCGTTCACTTGCAGCAATTGAAATCCAGATCTAGTCCACCGCCGAGCAGATTGCGAGAAGCGTCGCCGTACCCGCATGATGGGCATGGCAATGGACGGCATAGGCGCAAAGGGAGCCGGTGGAAACATCGCCCGGTTCCCGCAAATTGGCCGGAGTGGTGTTGAGTGGTGTCATAGCGCCGCTAAGATAGATAAACGGCAATTACACGTCAAGGTTTTTCTTCCGAACAGTCACTTTGTCGCTGGTTCCTGTGAGACGTGGATCCCGATCCCGCCTCGATTTGTCCTGCGCGGCACTTCGCGTGCGCGTCCTTTTGCGTTGTATGACCGGGACTCATTCCCTATTTTACGGCGGTTTGTCGAAAAGCGGGCGACCACAAGGGTTGCCCCTACACATTCAACGTCGCCGTGAATTGATTCTCGCCATCGTGGATCTTACGATCGCCCGGCCGGCCGCAGCCCGGATGGACTTTTTCAACGGGCTGATAAGGGGACATCTCGCTTTGTTTGCGTGTTTTTCCGGACTTTGCCCTTAATCCTGCCTATCCTGTGTATCCATGTTCGTTGTCGATTGAAAGGAAGCGCAATGTCCAGAGTGAATCCAAATGCACTGACCGTTGCCATCGAGACGCCCATGCCGCCGCCGGAATGGGCGTTGCTCGAACGGGCGTTGATCCGGGCGCAGACACGGGCGTGCGATGAATTCTTCCATCGCTACTTTGACTCGCGGGGCTATCTCCAGTGCGTACCCCGTTGGGGCGGGAACGACGGTCCGGACGACGCCATCGAGAACCTGACGGGTTGGCCCGTTCTGCACGCGGTGGGCGCGCCGGATTGCATTCTGGACATGTATAAACTGGGGTGGGAGGGGCACCTGCTGCAGTATACGGAGGCGAAAACCGCGGACGTTCCGCTGGCGCGAGACGGGATGATATATAAAGAGTTCCCGGTAAGCCTGGACTGGTTCCACCACGGCGAAAGCCTGGCCGTGTTCAATCTCCAGGGACTGTCCGATCCGTACGATAACCGTTTTCAGCACCGTGCGCGCCGTTACGCGGGTTTCTATATGGATGAGGACCCACAGGCGAAGAATTACGATCCTGAGCACAGGATCATCCGCAGCCTGTTTACCGGAAGCCGCGGGCCCCTGCTCCGGAAGGCGACGGCGCTGGACTGGGCGGGTGACCCGATCGAAATCGAGGGACGGTTCGACCCGGCGCACGGCGAACGCAATTTCGAGGAGATGCTGGCGCACTTTGAAGACTACACCGACGTCGTGGGCGATCATCCCATCAACCTGGCGGCCACCACCCTGGGGCTGAACGCCTATATGGTCGACGGAGATCGGAAATACAGGGACTGGGTGGTGGAGTACGTGGATGCCTGGGCGGAACGGGCCGCCGCGAACAACGGGATTCTACCCAGCAATATCGGGTTGGACGGCACAATCGGCGGCGAATGCGGCGGGAAATGGTACGGGGGGTGCTACGGCTGGGGGTTTACGGTGGTCGTGCCCCAGACTGGCGAACTGTCGAACAGGAATGCAATTTCCCGTGGGGTGGCGGGCTTTGGCAACGCGCTGCTCCTGACGGGCGAACAAAAATACGTGGACGTCTGGCGCAGGATGCTCGCGGCGGTGAATGGCAATTCACGGACGGTGAACGGAACAACCATGTACCCGCACATGTACGGCGACGACGGCTGGTATGACTACCAGGAATCGCCCTACAACCATGGCGCCGTGGACGTCTACTACTGGTCGATGGATCGCAGGGATTTGGAATACGTGCCCGAGGACGCATGGCTGAAGTTTCTGGATGGCGAAAACGAGGGATTCGCGGAGGCGGCCCTTCGACGGGAGTTCGCGTCCATCCGCGAGAAGATGAACGGAATGCGGCGGGACACCAGTTCGCCGGATACCCGGATGTCGGACGATACGCTGAAGTTCAATCCGGCCATCAACAGCTGTCTGACCCAGTTGATGCTGGGTGGATTGAACCCACGGTACGGCGAAGCCTTGCACTGCCGCCTGCGATATTTCGATCCCGTGCGACGGCGGGCGGGGATACCGGAGGACGTGGCGGCGCTCGTGGAAGGGTTGACGGACGAAACGGCCACGGTCTCCCTGGTAAACCTGAACCCCGTGGATCATCGCACGCTGATCGTTCAGGCGGGCGCCTACGGAGAACACCAGGTGACCGCGGTTCAGTCTGATGGCATCACCCATTCCATGGACTGTCCGTTCTTCACGGTACGACTGGCGCCCGGAAGCGGCAGCCGGCTTGTGGTTACCACGAAGCGATATGCGAATCAACCCACATTCGCGTTTCCCTGGGATAGGGAGTAAATCGCCGGTCGCTCTTTCCGAGGAGTCCGCTGGACGAGGTCGCTGAAAGGCGGGGAGACGGTAGAGGGTAGACGGGAGAAGAAGCCCTTGCCCGGTAATCTGTCCTACCTTGCCTACGGCACATAAAGGATCCGCACGGAAAAACCCCCCAAACCCCCGGTTGCCGGCTGTGAAATACATTGATAGAGCGAAACCCGTCTTTCCTCCCCCTTTCCTTCAGGAGAGGGGGCCGGGGGAGAGGTCTGCGGGGCAGGGTGGCGGGGTTGCTCTTGATCTTGCCTTTCGTCTTTAGCTGACTGCTGACGGCTGATCGCTGATCGCTTTATTCGCATTCAAACCCACGGAGGAATTGATATGAGCCTGGATATCGAACGATGGCTCCGCCGTCCCAAGATCGACGTGCACTGCCACGTCTGGAATCTGGGGAACGAGGAGGACGAGGCCACGTCCGCGGAGCGGCTGATCGCCACCGGCGACATGTTGGGCATAACGGAATACTGGTGTTCGTCGCCCATTACGGGCGGTCGCCTCGCCAGTATCGAGGAAGTACGCGCGGAGAACGACGCGGTATTGCGGGCCATGAAACGGTTTCCCAACCATATCCGGGGTCTGTGTTTCGTCATTCCGGGACACTATCAGGACGCGGTGGGAGAGATCGATCGATGCCTCGACGCGGGGATGATCGGCGTCAAGCTCTACAACCAGTACCGCATCGACGATCCGGCGGTGTATCCGGTTCTCGAACGCATCACGGAGCGCAGGGTGCCGCTTCTCGAGCACGCGGGCCTGCCCACCTCCAGGGAATTCCTGGACGGGCAGCCGTTGATTTCAAACGGACCCCACTTCGCGGAGATGAACCGGCGGTATCCTGAGGCGATCGTCATTCACGCCCACATCGGTGGCGGCGGCGACTGGGAGAATACCATCCGAGCAATGCGGGACACGTCCCCCAGCCTGGTCTGCGACGTCAGCGGCAGCAATCTTGACGATGGCCAGGTAGAACTCGCCGTGGCGGAAATGGGCGCCGACAGGGTCTTGTTCGGCACGGACGGCACCATGTCCGGCAGCGTGGGGAAGGTCATCGACGCAACGTTGACGGACGAAGAAAAGGACCTGATTTTCCGGGGCAACGCGGAGCGGATCCTGGCCGCGCAGGGCGCCGCGCCAATCCGGACGGGGAAGGAGGCAATGGCATGAAATACTTCGATCTCAATGCATGGTTGGGTTCGTGGCCCTTTCGGGCATTGCGCGACAATACGCCCGAAACACTCATCCGAAGGCTTGACCGCGCCGGAATCGGCAACGCCGCGGTGTCCCGAATCGAAGCGATATTGCACCGCAGCGTTCAGCCGGCCAACGAGCGGCTTGCCGAGGACCTGGAGGGGTATACCGATCGATTGATTCCCATGGCGACGATCAATGCGGCCGATCGGAACTGGGAAGGCGATCTGCGCCGCTGCCACGAAGACCTGGGAATGAAGGGGGCGCGCCTGTTCCCGGAGTATCACGAATTCGCCGTTGACGGACCGGAGGCCCGAAACGTCGTATCCGCATGCGCGGAGCGGGGTCTTCCGGTATTCATACCCCACCGGATCGAGGACGTCAGACAGAAGCACTGGATGGACCCCGGGCGTATGCTGGACCTCAATGGCGTGGCGAATCTGATCGCCGCGGTCCCTGGGGCGACCATCGTGGTCCCCAATGCACGGGGGATTGCTGGTTCCGCCGTGTGGCAGCGAAAGGAGATCCGGGACCGCGACTGGTATTTCGACCTGTCCCTCGCGGAAGTCCATTACTCATTGAGCCTGAACGTGAACCAGTTGGGCGATCTGGCGAACTTCATCGACGAGGGCGGCGCGGACCATCTCGTATTCGGCACGCACGCACCGTTCTCCTATCCTTCCGCCGCGAGGGTCAAGTGCGCGGTGTTGCCGGTGGATGAGGAAACGCTGGAGGAAATCTGTTACAAACGTGCTGAACGGATGTTGAATTGAGCGTTTTGGAGGGAATCGACACATGGTCACCGCCGACATGATCACAGGCCTGGAACGCGCCTGCATACCCCCCGTCGAAACGCCGATGAGCCGGCGCTACCTGGGGATCGCGCAGAAGTGGCTTCCCACCGCGCTGAGCTATTTCGAGGAATGGGAAGAGCGTCCCCATTGCGGTCATTTCTTCGGCGGGGTCCATTGGTACGGCATCGAGACGGCCGTCCCGCTGCACGCCCTGGCCGCGGTGGGCACGTCGCCCGAATACGACGAGAATATCACGGGACTGTCGATCGACGACCTCCGTGACGTCGTCATCAAGGCCATCCGATACCTGTGTTTCACGCACGACACGGGCCCCGGGGAATGCCTGCGTCCGTCCAGAGGGCTGGGAATGCCGAGGTCCTGGGGCACGAAGTGGGGGGAACGGGGCCGGGGGTTCTTTCCTGAAAGCCAGTGCGGCGGGACCGTTGCGAACATGACGTCCGCGGCCCTGATGCTGCGGCCGTACGTGGACGACGAAACGCGCATGATGCTGGCGGAGATCTGCCTGGATTACCTCGATCGGTTCGGAGAGATGGCGCCGAAGAGCGGGGTATTCGCCGATACGCAGATGGAGGAGAACGCGTGGACGGCGCACGGCCTGGCGGCATGCTATCTGTTTCTGTCCGGACACGAACGCGCGGAAGCGTGGGAAGACTGCGCCCGTCGATGGATGTTTTCGGCATGCGCGGTCCCGCAGGACCGGTTCAACGAAGGGGCGCTGGAATCCGGATCGACGGCGGCAGCGTTGACGGGAAAGACGTTCACCACGCTGCCGGACTACATGGCCGAGAACCACGGGATGGTCCATCCCGGCTATACCGCTTCCGGAGTCCAGTCGGTGGCCAGCCTGGGACTGCTCTACCGGATGTATGGAAGAATCGAACCCTCCGAGGCCTACTGGAACCGCCAGCGGGTCTACGATGCGATCAAGCTGCTCACGGATGCGACGGGTTCGGCGATGCCCACGCAGGGAATGGACCGTCTCTATCTGGGGGAACAACACGTGCTGCACGCATCGGCCTATCTGTTTCTGAAAGACCCGGACGCGGGATATTTCGAGGAGGTCTCGCTGGAGATCCGGGAAAAGAAACAGGAAGGGAACGGGGGCCGGTTGATCGATCCTGTGATTGCGGCGACGTGCCACGAGGTGGAAGATCCCATGGAAATCAAGGAATCGGAAATGATCGCCGGGATCGTCAAACCCTATCTCCTGCACCGGCTGATGGATGCGGAGGCGCCGGCGCCCGCGTCGGAAGCGGAGATTGCGGCGAAGTTCAACGGCGTCCGGGTATTTCCGCATTCCGGGTTCGTGCATCATCGACACGGAAAGGGCCAGAATTCCCTGTCCTGGCGAAATTACGTGATGGCGCTGCCGTTCACGCGCGACGGCGTGCATACGGTGGGACCCAGCCGCTGGAGTCTGCTGGCCAACGTAACGGTAAAGGACAGGCCGGGAAGCCAGAATCTTCGCGTCATGCGGATCAACCAGACGGACGACGGGTTCGCGGCGCTCATGGAAAACGACCGGGCTCAGGACACGATCCGCCAGCGCGTCTTGTGCTGCTCGCTTCCCGATGGAAGGATGGTGTGCAGCGAACGGCTCCAGGCGCTGCGGGATTGTACGGTGGAGAGGCTGGATCAGGGATTCATCAGGGTCGTCAACGAAAACTTCCCCCTCGTCGGCGGCCAGTGCGACGGAGAACGGGTTCTCTATCATCCGGACGGAGCGGAGCCGTTTCCCGGGTTTCCAGGTAATGATCCCGCCGGGGACGTGGTATTCGACCTTCGTAACCCCGGCTGGCTGAACGTGGACGATCAACTGGGAATTGTGTTCAAAGGAACCGGCGGGACCCGCTATCTGAACCGTCACTATTTCCCGCCATTCAGCTTCCGGGCGGTCGCTGACGATCTGTTCCTGAGCCTCGAAGAACGGGCGAAGGAATACGGCGCCGGTGAACAGGTTGGCGCGCTGGCCATGCTGATCTGCCCCGAGCAGCCGCACGAGGAAACGCCGGACCAGTTTCTCACAGTCGCCGAGTCGTCCGAAGATACCGTCTGTGTACTCGTGGACGGTTATCTTTGCGCGGGTAATTTTGGCGAGAAGCGGAAGTTATGTGCGTTTACGACGGGAGTCGGGAATCCGGTCCCGGTCTTTGGAAGCACCACGCGCGTCACCGGACAACGCGTTGCGTATTCAGTGCCCATCGAGGGCGGCGAAGCCGTCTGCATGAAGGAAGTCATGAAGGTCCGATGCGATGGGGACATTCGCATCGAAGCGGTTCCCGGCGGAGACGCGTATGTCACCAATGATGCGGGGCGAAGGGTCGACGTGATCATTTTGAGAGACGGGGAAGAACTGACCCTTCGGATGGAAGCGGCACAGGTGGCGTGCATCTGACGTCCAGGATGAGTCTCAGGTTGGGTTTTCAACGGTCCGTGTCTACGGGCCAATAGACGGGAATATGCAAAATGCGGTTGGCGATCTGTGGGATCAGGCACGAAACGAACACCTTCTCCCCGTTACGCGCGGGAATCGATGACTTTCACGTCCTGCGCGGAGAGGAAATACTGGCCGACGGACCCTGGCAGGCGTTCGACAACGTCGAGTGGGCGCCCACGCTGGTCTCGAAGGCGCAGCCGCATGGACTGGTCCTCCGGGACGCCAGCGAGTCCATGGCAGACGAGTTGGTGGAACGTCTGCGCCGGGCATCCCCCGTGGACGGCGTGTACCTGGACCTGCACGGCGCAATGGAGGTGGACGGCATCGGCGACGGGGAACGCGACCTGGTCTGCCGTGTGCGCGAGGCGGTGGGCGACGAGATTCCGATCGTCGCCAGTCTGGACCTGCACGCCAATCTTGCGCCCGAGGTCATCGAGAAGACCAATGTACTCACGGCGCTGAGGACCGCGCCTCACGTGGACCGGCGCGAGACGCAGATGCGCGCGATCGGACACCTCGTCCGCTGCGTAAAAGAGGATATCCACCCGGCGAACACCATCGTAAGGCTGCCCATGCTGCTGCCCGGCGAACACGCGGCCACCGGGGTGGAGCCCGCCCGGTCCCTGTACGCAGGACTCGAGGAGACAGAAGCGCACCCGGAGATTATGGACGCCTCGATTACGATCGGGTGCGCGTGGACGGATTCGCCGTTTACGTCCGTTGCCGCGATCGTGGTTTCGGAGAATCGAAACGTGGCAGAGGAACACGCGAAGCGCCTCGCGGTGAAAATCTGGCGGCGCCGGGATGAATTCAAGCCGGACGTGGTGACGCTGCCGGTGGAAGAGGTCGTTCAGCGAGCGATCCGCCAGGCCCGGCATCCCGTGTTTGTTTCCGATTCAGGTGACAATGTAACCGCGGGCGCGGCGGGCGACGTCCCCCTCGTCCTGAAGACGCTGCTCGAGGCCGGCGCCCGGGATGCGGTTGTCACCGGGATCGCGGACGCCCCGGCGGTCGAGTTGTGTACCGGCGCCGGCGTCGGCGCCGTGCTGACGCTGACATTGGGCGGCAGGCTCGACAGGGTCAATGGTTCTCCTCTGAACGTGACCGGCCGGGTGATTTCGATGAACCCGCCGAGGATCGCCGTGTTTCAGGTGGACGGCGTCCGGGTGGTCCTGACGGCCGACCGCATGCCGTTCCTGGAGTTGCGGGCTTTCGAAGAGGCGAACGTAAACCCCCTGGAACACGAGATCGTGGTTGTGAAACACGGGTACCTCGCACCTGAACTTCGTGAAATCGCCGGGGCGGCGTTGATGGCGGTCAGTCCCGGGTGTACCACCCTGGCGCTGGAGAACTTGTCCTACGAACGGATCCGTCGTCCCGTGTTTCCACTGGACGACGACGTCGTATTCTCTCCCTGACGGAACCCAGGATGATGTTGATCTGTATCATATTGGCCCTGGCGATTCTATTGTGCCTGATTCCTCAACGGTTGAACGCTGAACCGGTGTTTCGGCCCGATGTCGACCGGAGTCACGTCGCTGGACTGAAGGAGAGCCTGGCGCACCTGATGGCGCTGTCCGAAGACGAACTGGCGCGGTTGATTCCGGACCGGTCCGGTTTCCGGTTTGTGGATTGCCCGAATTGCGAGGGAGGCGCCGAGGAGAATCAGTTGTCGTGGTCGATCGAGGAACCCGACCGGGTCTTCTGCCAGTTCTGCCAGATGCGTTTTCCCAACGAGGTCTACCCGGAAAACGGGGTGATGCGGGTGACCAATGCGCGGGGCGAAGTCCAGGAGTATCCCTACTGGGAGGCGCCGTTTCCGCCGCCTGCGCAACTGCAGGGGTCCCTTTCTCATATCGAACCCGATCCGAAGTACCGGCACTATTTCCGGGCGAAGGGATGGTACGTCGCCCGGGAATATTTCTCCGATGCGGCGCATCGCCTCGGGAAGCTTTATCATCTGACCGGGAATCCCGAGTTCGCGCGGCGGGCGGCGTTGATCCTGGACCGGTTCGCCCAGGTCTATCCGGGGTATTGTCCCAGATTCGATGCGCCGTTCCGCCCAAAGGTAATTTTCGAGGGCAATCGCTCGTTTCCCTTTCCGGTGTCTCCGTATCTGGCTGCGAAGTGGGACTACTGGGCGTATGGCGATATCCCGTCGAACCTGGTCTTCGCCTACGACCTGATTCGCGACAGCGGCCAGGTGGACGACGGGATGCGCTGGAGGATTGAGAATGATCTGATTCGCGGCAGCGTTTCTTTTGTGCGGTCCTATCCGATAACGCTGAGCAACATGGACCCTGTGATCCTCAGAGGACTGATTTCCGCGGGCAGGGTCCTCGCCGAGCCGGCGTACGTGCACGACGCCGTGCAATGGATCACCGACCTGATCCGCAAGCAGTTTTTCGTGGATGGGATGTGGCGCGAAGCGGCGGTGTCGTACCACAACCAGACGGTGCAGGGACTTGCCGATGTCATGGACCTGCTTGAGGGGTATAGCGATCCAGGCAGCTATGTTCATCCGGAAAGCGGCGTGCGTTACGAGAACCTGAATCTGTCGGACGGGTTTCCGCTCTTCGAAAAGGCCAGGCGAATTCCGGAACTCCTGCGATACCCGAACGGTCGCGTTGTTGCGGTGCACGATACCTGGGCGCGGGAGCATCGCGCCGCCACTGAATGCTCCGGCCCGTACCTTCTCGGCGGCGCCGGACACGCGTGGCTGGGACGGGGAAGCGGCGCGAACCAGACGCAGGCGCACCTGCACTTTTCGGGAGCATACGGGCACGCGCACGCGGACCTCTTGAGTATCACCCTGTTTGCACACGGACAGGAACGACTGTCCGATATCGGCTACACCTGGACCCACCAGCGCCAGTGGGCGTCGAGCACGCTTTCGCACAGCACCGTGGTTGTGGACGGCGACGACCAGGCGCGGGGGGACGAAAACAATCCTTCCGACGGCAACCTGCTGCTGTTTGTCCCGGGAAACAGCGGGTTCCAGGCAGTGGCCGCCCGGGGCAATCGGGCCTATCCCGGGGTCGTCAGGGACTACAGGCGCCTGCTGGTGATGATCGGTGTTTCTGCGCAGGATGCTTACGTGGTCGATGTGTTTCGCGTTGACGGCGGAGATCGGCACGAATACGTACTGGTGGGCGACGCGAATAACGACGGGTCGATCGAAACGGACCTGGATCGATCGCCATACGGCGAGACGCTGCTGCCGCCCGATGTGAAGTTTGTATTGCCCAGCGGGGAGACCGTACCGGGATATGCCGAGGGACACAACTTCGTGTACGCGTACGTGCGGGACGTGCGCCGGGCGGAAATCTCCGCGCCGTGGAACGTGGTCTTCACCAGCGAGGGCGAACCGAAGGGCGGCGTCCGCGTTCACGGTGTTTCAGGACTGGATGGAGAGTTGCTATTCGGGAGCATGCCATCGGTCAGGCGCGCGGAAGAGAGCGAAGGCCGGCTCGATGAAGTTACCATGCCCGCGTTGATCCATCGCAGGGAGGGCAAGGACCTCTCCAGCGAATTCGTGAATGTGCTGGAACCCTTCGGTAAAGCGCCGTTCCTGCGTTCCGTGGAGATGCTGGACAGTGACTCCGACGGTCTGGCGTTGAAGATTGAAGGCGACGACTATACAGACTTCCTTTTGCATAGCAGGGAAGGAAGACGAATGGTTGCGGGAGATACCGTACTGGATGGCCGGATCGGATTCATGCGTGAACGGGACGGCGCCGTGGAGAAGATGACCCTGGTGGGCGGGTCGCTGCTGCGAAAGGGGAATGTCAAACTTTCGGGAGAAGGCGTCTTCGAAGGCGCGGTTCTGGGCGTTTTGCGAAAGGAAAGCGGTTCGGACATCAACGGACTGGTTGTGGACGGCGATGTTCCCAATAGCGACCGGTTAAGGGATCTGACCGTCGTTGTCAAAGACGGCGCGGGGTTTTCGCTTGGTCTTCGTCTGACGGATGTCATCCGAAGAGATGGAGGGACGGTTCTCGTGCTGGCGGACGATCCCGGATTCGAAATCAAACCGGACGGCACGAGCCGGCACGTCTATTTCCCCGGTAGGTCATGGTCGGGCGAGAATCGTTACGAGATCATGGACGTGAGACATCGACCCGCGACGGAACATTAGGGACGCGGGACCTACCCCCTAACCCCCTTCCTGAAGGAAGAAGGAAAAAGTAGCTGTAACTTTGACATCTGTCACTTCTGCAATCGGACTCTCGCAAGAATCGAATGGGAGCGGATTGCTGAGGAGAGCGGAAAACCGGCGGCGTGTCCTTGTCAATCAGAGTGTCTATCAATGACCGGCACGCGACGTGTGCCTTTTCTCCCTCTCTCCTGGTAGGAGAGAGGGCCGGGGAGAGAGGTCTGCGGGGCGGTGGGGGTTGCCTTTGATCCTGCCTTTCGTTTTTGACTTTAGCTGACCGCTGATGGCTGATAGCTGATCGCTGCTTCTAGATTTAGGAGATTTCGATATGGTACGAATGTCAGACACAACGGAATTGAAGGCGCCGTTCCTGCCGGATGAGGAGAATGAACTCAGCCGCCGATATCTGCGGATGATCGAGAAGTGGATTCCAACGGGCGTCGAGTATTTTCAGGAATGGCCGGACAGGCCGAATTGCGGGCATTTCTTCGGGGGGTGTCACTGGTACGGCGGTGAGACGGCGCCGCCGGTGGAAACGTTCGCGCTTGCCAGCATCTCCCCGGAGTATGACGAGAAGGGCGTCGGCGTTTCCAGGAGCGACCTTCAGCGCATGGCGATCATGGGGTTGCGGTACCTGTGTTTCACACACGATTCCGGGCCGCCGGACTGCTTGCGGCCCGACACGGGAATGGGACGGCCCGAAATCTGCGGGACGAAGTGGGGTGAACGCGGGTTGGGGTTCTTCAAGGAAAGCCAGTGCGGCCACGGCATTTCCTTGCTGGGGCGGGTATGCCTGTTGTTGCGGGACCGGATCGACGACGAGACCTGGATGATGATGGCGCGGGTACACGCGGACTATGCCGTCAGGTTCGGGAACATGGCGCCGAAGAGCGGGATCTACGTCGACACTCAGATGGAAGAGAATGCGTGGACCTCCAACGGATTGACATCGTGTTTCCTGTTTCTGAATCGACACGAACAGGCGGCTCAGTGGGAGGCCACGTGCAGACGCTGGATGTATTCCACGTGTGCAACGCCCCAGGACGCAAAGGACCGCGGCAAGTTGAACGGCGCCACGGCGGCGGCGCTGGCGGGAAAGATATTCACGGCGTTGCCGGATTACTGGGCGGAAAACCACGGGATGGTACACCCGAACTACACCGCATCAGGCGTTCGGCCGCTCACCTCTGCGGGAGCACAATTGAAGCTGTGGGGACGGGAACTGCCGCCGGAGGTGTTCTGGAACCGGCGCAGGGTCTACGAAAACCTCAAAGCGATGACCGACGGGTCCGGATATGCCCAGGCCGTGCAGGGGATGGACTGGCATTATCTGCCAACCACCGGAACCGATACGCCGCATTCGGCCGCCGCCGTGTTCTTTGACGACCCCGACGCCGCCGCGCTCCTGCGCAGGGGGCTGCGCAATGCTGAACTGCGGCAGGACGGGAACGGCGGGCGGATGTACGACAGGGATTTCGCGGAACGGGCGCACGATCAACAGGACCCCATGATCATGCGGGAAGTCACCATCGGCGCGGTCGCGCACCAGTACCTGTTTCACCGGCTGTTCGGCCCCGGGGCGGCGCCCACCCCCGATGATGAACTCGAACGCCGGCTGGCCGGGGTGCGGGAGTACCCGCACGCGGGTTTCGTGCATCACCGGCACCCGAAGGGGCAGACTTCGTTTTCCTGGCGGAATTCCGTCATGGCGATGCCGCTGACGAGGGAGGGAATCTATACGATCGCGCCCTGTTCGGACAGCTGGTTGGGAAGACCGGTGGTGAAGGGACGGCCGGACAGCCATCGTCTGAAGCGGGTGCGGGTGACCGATTATGACGACGGGTTCGCCGCCGCGATGGTCATGGACCGGTGCCAGGAGTCCCTGCGGCAGGAGGTGCTGTTCGCCAGCCTGCCGGATGGACGGGCGCTGTCCTTCGAGCGGTTCACGGCCCTGGAAGACCTGAAGGTGGAATCACTCGACCAGGGGTTCCTGCGGATTACCAATGAGCATTTTCCGATGCTCGAACCGAACTGCCGCGGCGTCCGCACGCTGTACCGTCCCGGCGGATCGACCGACTACAGAGGCTGGCTCGGCGAGCGCGAAGCGGACGACGTCGAGGATGCCCTCGGCAAGCCGGCCTGGCTGAATATCGACAACCGGCTGGGGATCGTATGTTCGGGAACGGGAGACGCGGTCTATTTGAATCGGCACTATTACAATCCGTATCGCGCGATCGCGGATGATCTCACGCTTTCCCGTCAGGGGAACGGCCGGGCGATTCGGGCGGGCGAGGAAGCGGGAAATCTCACGGCGCTGCTGATACCCGAGCAGGCCCACGAGGATACGCCCGCCAGTCGTCTCGACGTCCTGACCGGGCCGGATCAGAGCGCGTGCCTGGTTACCGAGGGCTACCTCGCGGCCGCCAATTTCTCCGGCGACCGCCGGGTATGTGCGTTTACTCAGAACAGGCGCGAGGAAATCGTGGTCTATTCGGGCGCTACGGTTGTAGCCAATGGAGACGCCGTACGGTATGACGTACAGCTGAACAGCGTGAGCGCCTGCCTTCTGGCCGCGACGCACTCGCTAAGCGTGGATGGGGATGTAAGGATCGATTCAACACCTGACGGCGGGATCTATGTGGTAAACACCGGTTCCGGTCGGCAGGTGGTCAGGATTTCAGGCGGTGATATTGACGGCGAGGAACGGACGGTCGACGCCGGAAGGACGATTCGAATTGAAATGTGAATTCACTATCGTGAGGGAAACGATCGATAACCTTCTGCGGGCTCAATGACGTTCGTTGAGCTTGTCGAAACGCCGTCATTGAGCTACTTAACGTGTACGCTGCCTTCATTGTCAGCACAGATCGTGTCAATGCTGACTCGCAGAAGCCGATCCGGTTCCTGGAGCTTGCGGTCCCTTAGCCGTTGTCCTGCTTGTGCTGCCTGCACTGAGCTTGTCGAAGTGGCCTGTCGAAGCAAGCCTGCCGAAGGATTGTCGAAGAGTCGAAGGGCTTTTGAATAGCGGGCATTTCGACATTTCGACAAGTTCAATGCAGGCATGCTCAATGACCACGCGTTATTTGGTTCATTGGACGTCATTAAGTCCCTGTCAGGAGACTCATAACCTGCCCTGAGCCGGCGGTCCCTGAGCCGTTGTCCTGAGCCTGCCGAAGGATTGTCGAAGGGTGTCAAAATGTCGAAGGATTGAAGGCATTGCCCTGAGTTTATCGAAGGGAACGGCTAAGGGCAAGCGCAAAGCGGCCGCGCGGTTTTTCCTGGATATCGAAATTACGAGGAGACACTCCGTGAACGATCCGTGCATACTCCGGAACAGCGCCCTTTCCCTGAAGTGGGAGGGCGGCAAACTTCAGGTCGAGAATCGGCGCTCGGGCCTTCGCCGTACCTTCGACTTTCCGGCCTTCATGATCCGGCTCGGCGACGTGGAGATTCCGGCGGACCGTTTCGTACAGACCGAGTTGCGGGCCGGAACGGACGACGTGGTGTTCGGCTATCTGCACGAAACAACCGGCATTCGGGCCCGGGTGCGGTACTGGATCGAGGGAGAGGATCCCTGGTTCAGGAAGCAGTTGACGCTCGAGGCGCCGGACAGCCCAAACGCGCCCACGCCGGACCGTCTCTGGGTGGACATTCAGGAAAATCCTCCGCGGCCGATGCGGCGCGTGGGATACAGCGTCCGCGGCGGGCCGGACGCGGAAGAGCAATCCGGGCTCGACTCATACGCCCCGCCGGTACCGGGCTGCGGGTATCCGGTGTGGGCGGGTGACTGGTTTGCCGGACTTGAGCATCCGGTGGGGTTTGTGGTGCCGGGAGAGAGGCTGGAGCTCTTCCACCACCCGGTCTGGGACGATGAACGGCGCATCGAGAGCTATACGGCGGTCTTCGGCGCGGCAGAGCGTCATGAGACGGTGCGGGATGCGTTCATGGACTATCTGTGGCAGATTCGCCTTCCCCGGCTGTCGAAGCCGATCTTCCATCTTTCGGTGGGGTGGTCGGTGCGTTATCTGGGCAATCGGGAGTATCTCGATTCGTTCGAAATGAACCAGGCCTATGCGGATGCAGTATCGGAACTGGGCCTGAAGCCGGATTCGCTGGCGTTTGACGCGGGCTGGTTCGACAGGAAGACCATCTACCGGCACAAGGGCGACGATGAGGAGGATTCGCGGCTTATCGCGTTCGCGGAAAACTTGAAACAAAAGGGATTCTCGCTGGCGCTGTGGGTGACGCACAACGGTCCAGTGGGCTTCGACACCGACTGGATTCAGGAACAGGGTTGGCGGGTAGGCGAGGGGCCCGGCTCCTACGGAAGCGGGACCTTTGTGGTCATGGCGCAACCGTCCTTCGAAGAGGCCGTGGCGCAGCGCTGGGAGCGGCTCGTGCGAGACGTGGGGACGGTCCATCTGAAGATCGATTGGGACAATGAGTGCGCCACCCATCCCGATTTCCAGGAACGTTTCCCGACTCCACACCACATGCGGGAGGCCTCGATCAACGCGTTCAATCGGATCGACCGCCGGCTGCGTGCGATCAATCCCAACCTGGTGACTCGAAACGGATGGTGGCCCAGCCCGTGGTGGCTGTGTCTGGCGAACCACACGTGGCTGATCCATTCGGGAGACTGCGAATACGCGTCGTGGCCAGCCCGCACCCAGCGCGACCGGGCCCTTACGCACCGGGACACGGTTTACTATCAGATTATGCGCAAGGCCGAGACGCCCATCTTCTTCGACGGGTATGACAATCACGAATTCGTCCAGGCGTTGACCAACGCGTTCGGCGATCCGCCCCACACGTGGCTGGATAATCTCGTGCTGGCGTCCTGCCGCGGCACCACCTATATGCCGATGCCGATCAATCCCGAAAGTCTCAGGGTGGACCGGGCGGAGCACCTCCAGGGGATGATGGACTGGATGCGTTTCAACGCGGACGAACTGGGCACGAAAGAGACGCGGATGGTGCTGGGCAACCCGGCTTTCGGCGAAGTGTATGGCTTCCTGCATCCATCGGACGGCAGCGCGTGGCTGCTGTTGCGAAATCCCTCCGTCGAGCCGCAGGCGGTGGACCTTCGCGAAGACCTCGGATTGGCGTACGCGCCCGAAACCATCCGGCAGGTTCATCCGTTCTGGCAGGACATGGAGGAGTCGGTGACCCTGCTGGGGAATGAAGTCCGCCTGCTGAAGATCTATGCCGAACGGCAGGAGGACGTCTCTCCCATACCGGGCGCACCGTTCATGGCGCGGTTGTGCGATGGAGGATGGGAAACCCTGTTTCCGGGAGACCGGCGGCTACCGGGCGGCGTGGGGCCCACGGTGCATCCGGATATGCAGATCCCCGGCCTCTCCGCCGAGACGACCTGCGACGAACGGAAAGCCGGTACCCACACGTTGCAGTGGTACGTCGCGGTGCCGCACCGGTTCGAGCGGCCGGAACTGCAGGTTGTCCTGCTCGGACCGGAAGAGGTGCTGGATGGCGTGAGCATCCGCGCCGGCGGATCCCGGTACAAGGGGGTGCCGGCGCGATACGCGTACGTGACCCAGCGCATCCACCGGCAGGGCCGAAGCAGCCACGGCTCGGCCCGGTTCCTGCCCCCCGTGGGACCGAGGAAACGTGACGACTATCTCTTCAACATTCACGACAGCGGATGGGCCTCGGTAACGGTGGATCTTACGGGCGACAGCCTGGATGCACTGACGGTCAAGGCCTGGGTCGCCGGGTACGAGGCCCCCGCCAGGCAGACGATTGTCCGGGATACGCCGCCGATGCCCGGCCCCCTGCTTCCGGTCCATCCGTACGGATTTTCAAGATGTCTCCGGATCAGGTGAGGCGGCAGACGCAGACGGGATGAGATTGACAAACTCAAGGGAGGTTATGAAATGGCGCTGAGGCACGATGCCGGGCAGAACGTCTGGCACTTCGAGACGGAGCAGATGGCGGGCACCATTCAGCCGGACGGAGACCGGCATGGGATCAAGGAATTGACGCACAAACCGACCGGCGCGCAGGTAGTACACCCGAAGTACGATCTCCTGAATCTGTTTTTCATGTTTTCGCAGAACCACTGCATGGGGCAGGCCCGTCAGAACGAGCGAAGCATTACGTCTGACGGCAATGGGATCGACGTGCACTGGGCGCCGACGGACGATCACAAGGCGGAGATGACGGCCAGGTACGAAGTTGTCGAGCCCAACGCGGTGGACCTGTCGATCACCGTGGCGTCCAACTGGCCGTACCCGGCCTATGAAGTGTTCCTGTCCAACTATTTCGATCTGTCGCTTCGGCCGTACGTGTATGTTCAGGGCAGTCCGTTCGATATCCCGGCAGACCGGGCCCGATGGATCGCGCCGGAGGTAAACGACGTTTTCGTGGGAACGGGACTCGTATTTTCGAGGGACCAGCACGCGGCGAGGCGGTCAACGGACGGGCGATGGGACCGGATCTGGGGACTCTACCAGTGGAATCCCCAGCGCTATTTCGAGTTGCCGCTGATCATGAGCGCGAACCTGGAAAAGGGCGTCGCGGGGGTGCTGATGTCCAGGCCCCAGGACTGTTACGCGGTCATCAGCGGGTACCAGAGCGATAACATGAAGGACCCGTTCCGGGACCAGAACCCGCTCTACCTCTCGCTGTTCGGGGATGACTTCCGCGTTGGGGATGAACGGACCGTGGAGGTGCGCTTCGCCGTCACCGAAATCGACGAATCGTTATCGCAACCGCTCGCTCTGTACGAGGCGTTTATGACGGAGAAGGGGTAGCCCTGGTTCATTCGAGGCCGATCGTGCTTTATCAGGTAGCGCAAACTGGCAGTTTGCGGCACGGTCGTCCATTGTCGAAATGCCCACGTTTCGCCACATCGCGTTAGCAATCAACGTTCATGGCATCCAGATATTCCACCTGCCGTACTTTTCCCAGATGCGGCAGGCGTCGCAGGTACACATCCAGCGGATTGCGAAACGCGGTTTGTCGCCGGTATTGAGCGACCCGGCGTGGACCAGCAGATAGTGGAAGAACAGAACGTCGCCCCGGGACGGCGTCAACTCGATCGGCGCGCTCAGATCGAACTTTTGCGTTGGGTTCTGTAAATCCGGCAGCATGCGAAACCTGTCAGGGTCCCGCACCGCCGCCTCTTTGAGCGTACGATGCGACCCCGGCCAGACCGTGGTTCCTCCGCCCCGTGCGACCCCGGTATCCAGATAGGTGAGCGACGAGACGCGGAATGATCCGGGAAACACGCCGAACGGTCGATGAACGCCATCGGCGTGCCCGCTATGGTGATTCCAATCTCCGGGGACCGGAAATACACTGCGCGCCCACACGGCTTCGGGCTGAGGTCTCCGGCAGTGGAACGCATCCTCATTCTCGCGGACAAGCCGGCTTTGCACGTCATAAAACGCGGGCGTACAGCAGGCCAGCAATGCGGGGTCCTTGAGCCCGAAATGTTCGATCACCCCCTGGCCGGCCACCGTGGTAACGCCGTCGGCATCGTCCGGTAAAGGAGACCATGAAGCCGGATCGTTCCGATCCATACCGAGGACGGACCACATCGCCGCCTCCGCGCCGGCAATCGTCTCCTCCGGAATCAGCCCCGACACCAGCACGTACCCGTCCCGGTCGTATTGGGCCAACTGCGCTTGCGTAAGCATGGGCGTCTCCTGGATGGATTGAATCATATATCGGAAGATCAATCCAACGTTAGAGGATCACTGCTGTCCAGGACAGAAACCAACCTGGGACCGGTGTGGTTGGCGTTCCCGGGAGCGAGGGCATCCTGCCCTCGATGGCTGATTCGCGCGGCTCTGGCACTGTCATTTTCAATGATTCGGGTATTGATGGGTCACACGAAGTACGAGGGCAGGATGCCCTCGCTCCGGATGTTAGTGGATCATGCCGGGATAGATGATTTGAATCAATCCTATGGCAGTCCCCCGCTATTTGAAAGTTGTTACGTGATCGAGATTCATGCTGGATATGGATCCTTCTTCATAGCAGGCATACCAGTCTCCAGCGTTTGGGATATTCACCATGTCCGCCTGTGCGTTCTTCGCGTCGGCCTCGGATTCCCAGTAGACAATGTCGGTGTAACCTCCGTCACGATTCCGGTGAATCTCCCACTTTATGAAACCCGACTGTCGGTTCATCCAATTGTCCAGAACGTCGCGTGCAACAGCCAGAAGATGTTCCTCCGAGATATTCTCCGCCAACCTGTAGCTGATGATGTCTTTATACATTTTTATAATCCCTTGAATTTACATGATCCTCAGCTCAACTCCCCTCTCCCGGACCTACCCCCTGGCCCCGACCTAAAGGAAGAAGGAGCGGTAACGGGTGGATGTGCCGGACTTGCAAACTACCCTGGACGGCGATTTCCTTTCAATGAGAGTCTCTATAGAATACCGGCGAGTCGATGTCCGGCCTTTCTCCCTCTTTCCTTTAGGAGAGAGGGCCGGGGAGAGAGGTATGAGGGCCGTTGGAGAGGTCCCGCTTTGCGGATCTCATGTCGCCAGCGAATCCAGGCGGTCGAGGATTTTCTGCGGTTCGGCCAGATCGAACTGGCTCGATCCGATGTACGTATATCTGATCACGCCGAGTCTGTCGACGACAAACGTCGCGGGGCGGGCAATGCTGTTGCTCAGGACGTGGTCCGCCAGGCCGGTCCATTCGTGCATGGCAAAGCCGAGTCTGTCGATGACGAACGTCGCGGGGCGGACGATGGTATAGGCGAAGTTGTGCATCGCCAGGGCGAACCAGTGGCCGACCTCGTAACTCCTGATGACGCTCCAGTCTTCGTCCGCCAGAAGCGGAAACGTGATGCCATTGCGTTCGGCGTATTCACGCATCTGGCAGAGCGGCTGTCCCGCGCCGACAGCGATCGACGTCGCGTTCCGTTCGGCGTACGCTTCGACGTGTTCCTGTGCGGTCGCCAACTGACGACGGCTTCTCCGTCACCAGGTCCCCCGGAAGAACGTCAGAACGACGTGTTCCTTTTCCCGATGCGACGCCAGCGACACCTCTCGCTGCTGGTGCAAAGGAAGCGTGAACAGCGGGGCCGTATCACCAACGTTGAGGACCCTGCTCTTGCGGGGCATGATGTACTTTCCCGAGGATCATCCACTATGGACGGCGAATTGTTGAAACGGGGGTTCATCCCCGGGCCGCTGACGTCCGACCAATGCAGCGCCCTGGACGCCAATGGCTTCGTCATTCTTGAAAACGTCATCGCTCCCGGGTGGCTGGCAGCGCTGCGCCAGGCCTTTGACGAAATCTTCGCCCGCGAGGGCGACAAGGCCGGCGTTGAGGTCGCTCAGATGGAAGGCGTGCGCCGCCTCGCCGACCTGGTCAACAAGGGGACGGTCTTCGACGACGTATACCTGCAACCGACGCTTCTCTCGGCGGTCTGGCACGTCCTGCGGCGGCCGTTCAAGCTGCACTCGCTCAACGGTCACGATCCGCTACCCGGCAGCGGGTTGCAGGGCCTGCACACGGATTGGGGCGGGCCCACCGTGGCCGGAGGGCAGTATCACGTTGTCAATTCCATGTGGATGCTGGATGATTTCACGCGGGCAAACGGGGCCACCCGCTGCATTCCGGCCAGCCATCGCAGACCCGGCAGGGCCTCGGACCACGTAGCCGACGCCATGGCCGATCACCCGGACCAGGTACAACTGACCGGACGCGCCGGCTCGGTCGCCGTATTCAACGGCAGCCTCTGGCACGGCTCATACCGCAATCGCACCGATGCCCCTCGCCGCACCCTGCACTGCGCCTTCATCGCCCGCGAGCACGCCCAGCAGACCAACCAGCGCGAGTACCTGCGGCCCGAAACCGACAAACGGCTCTCGCCGCTGGCGCGCTACATCCTCGACGTGGAATGAAGCAGCGGGTATCTCCCATATCCACATCGATAATATGTAGTTCGAAAAAACCGTGCGCAAGGATCCGGCGGCGCCCCCGGTTGGAGGCGCGGGCGACGGTCGAAGAAACCCATAAGACGAGGGGAAACCATGAAACGCAAACGCATACCGACCAGCAGTCCATTTGGCGCGGAATTTGGTTATTCACGCGCCGTGCGTGCGGACCGTCACATTCATGTCGCCGGAACCTGCGCCCAGCCGCCGCATGACCATGGCGATGCCTACGAGCAGGCCAGGAACGCATTGAGAATCATCGCCGGGGCGCTCGACGAGACCGGCGCCAGCCTCGAAGACGTGGTGAGGACGGTGGCGTACATCACGGATGCAGCCCACGCAGAGGGCGTCACCCGAGCTCACCGCGAGGTATTTGGCGAGATTCGGCCGGCCTCGACCCTGGTTGTCGTAGCCGCGCTGCTCAAGCCGCACCTGGTCGTTGAGATCGAAGCCTACGCCATCGATTAACGCTGTTCTGCAACACGTAGATTAAAAAGGCGGCTCCTGTCCATTGCCGTGTTTCGCCGCGGCCTCATTGCCCTCTCGGTCACCAGCGGCGATTTCGTCCGCCTGGAGACCGTCACCGGAGGCGAACAATACCTATGTCCTCGACCGGCCCTCGATTGTGGCCTCTTTATCTGCTCGCAGGCATCGTCGTCCTGGCGCTCCTGCTGATCTGGCTGCCCGAGTCCCTCCATCGCCAGCAACAGGTGATGCGCACCATGGGCATCTCCATACTCGCCGTTATCCTTGCTTTGCTCTGGCTGCTCTTTGCATCGCGGCTGGCCTGGGGACAGCGTCTGAGGTATTTCGGCGGCATTCTCTTCGTCATTGCGCTTGGCATCGGGCTTTTTCGCGTCAAGGGGTTGAGCGGCGATTTCGTACCGGTCCTCGAATGGCGCTGGAGTGCTGAGGAAGAAGCCGCCGTCGCGGAGGGCGGGGCCGCCACCGCGCTCGACGCCCGCGATTGGCCGCAATTTCTCGGCCCCGAGCGCAACAACCGCCTCCGGGGCGTCCGCCTCGAGCGCGACTGGACCAGGCGCCCGCCGCGTGAAATCTGGCGTCGCCCGGTCGGCGCCGCCTGGTCCTCTTTTGCCATTGCCGGAGGCCGGGCCGTAACCCAGGAGCAACACGGCCCCGAGGAGCAGGTTGTCTGCTACGACCTGGCAACGGGCCGCATGCTCTGGCGCCACGCCGACTCGACTCGCTACGAGTCCGCCGTCGCCGGCGTCGGTCCGCGCGCTACGCCTACCGTCGCTGGAGACCGGGTTTTCACCCTGGGCGCGACCGGCATCCTGAATTGTCTGGATCTGGCCGGCGGGGCGCTGATCTGGTCGCGGGACATCCTCGCCGACAACCGGGCCGAGGCCAATGCGTGGGGCATCAGCTGTTCGCCTCTGGTTCTAGACACCCTGGTCGTGGTCAGTGCAGGGGGCCCGGATGAGCGCTCGCTGGTTGCCTATCACCGTCAGACCGGCGCGTTTGTCTGGGGCGGGGGCACGGACAGGGCCGGTTACAGTTCGCCGCGTCTGGTCACGCTGGCCGGACGCGAGCAGATCCTGATCTTCAACAGCCACAGTGTGGTCGCGCACGATCCGCACAGTGGCGCACCCCTCTGGCGTCAGCCCTGGGACCAGGTCCAGTGCGTTGCCAACCCACTGACCTTGCCGGAGAACCGGGTTCTGGTCTCCACCGGCTACGGCATTGGCGCCAGGCTGTATCAGGTAAACGCCGATGCCGGCGGCGGCTTGACGAGCGATATCGTCTGGAAGAGCCCAAGGCTCAAGGCCAAGTTTGCCAACATGGTCTATCGCGACGGTTTTGTCTATGGCCTCGACGACGGGGTGCTGGTCTGCCTGGACCCGCAAGACGGCAAGCGCCGCTGGAAGCGCGGGCGCTACGGCCACGGCCAGCTCATCCTGATAGACGACGTCCTGCTGATCATGAGCGAAACGGGCGACGTGGTACTGGTCGAGGCCCGCCCGGACCGCCACGTCGAACTGGCGCGCATGACGGCCTTCGCGGGCAAAACCTGGAATCCCCCGTCCTTTGCCGCACCCTATCTGCTGGTGCGCACGGACAGCGAGGCCGTCTGCTACGAACTGGCGCTTGCAGACGATACCCAGGTGCGTCTATTCGACCGGGATTAAACACGCGGACTGGGGCCGTCCAGCTCAAACGGATCTGACTATTCCTCCCGGTTCTGACCCCGGAGAACGGTCAGTGCATCCCAGGTCGCCGGAAATCCGCCGAAAGCGCTCATCTGCAACATGACCTCTTCGATCTCCGTCCTCGTGGATCCGCAACCCACGGCCCGATCGATGTGGACAGCAAGTTGTTGCGGCCTGCCGAGAACCGTCAAGGCCGCGATCGTGCATAGCAGACGGGTCTTGACGTCCAGCCCGTCGCGTCCATACAGGTCATGCATCACCTGTTCCATCACGAGTCGCTCGAACTCCGGATGAAGGTTGCGCATCTTCTCGGCGGAGGCCTCCGCAGCGGCCTTTCCGAGCATCTTCGAGAGAACTCTGCGGCCTGCTTCGTAGCGGTCACTCCCGGTCATACGTACGTCCTCCCCCTTGATGTCGATTCACTGCTGTCCAAGATAGTTTGAAAAAGACGATGCTGAATGCGTAAGTATCTGTTTTTCTTGAAAATTGTTTCGAAGTGCCAATGCAGGTCACCTTCTTTTGGCCACGGCTGTCCAGGACAGAAACCGATTTGGGACCGGTGGGGTGGCGTTCCCGGGAGCGAGGGCATCCTGCCCTCGACGTCGGATAACTCGTCGCACACGGTGTTTTCCGTGACCCGGTGTCGGATTAATTGGACCCGTCAGTCTCTCGACGCGAACAGGGGTAGGTAACGCGAAGTTCGAGGGCAGGATGCCCTCGCTCCGGTTGCAGGTGGATCATGTCGTGATATCGGTTGGAAAAGACGATTTTGGACAGGTGTGATGTCGATTGAAATCTTGACTGAATCGGCGCCCGCAGCCAGCCGGGCAAAGGCGACGGGCGGCTTGTGACGGTCTGGAACGGCTTAGAAGCTGTCTTAAAACTCCCAGCGGTCTTCGCACGGCTGCAAAAGCGCCGGTCGGCGTTGGTCAAACCCACCCGTATAAACAAATATGGGCGGATTTGCCCGCCTTGACCGCCGCTTTTTCGCTCGCGCTCGGGAACTCACCGGTAATTTTAAAACAGCTTCTTACTCATTGCGGAACGCCTTCTCCAACCTGGCGATCTCCAGCTTGTTCATATTCAGAAATGCCGCGGTGACGCGTTCGACCGCCGCCGCATCGTCGCTGGCCATCATTTCGCCCAGCGCGGTGGGAACGATCTGCCAGGAGACGCCGAAGCGGTCGGTGAGCCAGCCGCATCGGCCTTCCTCGCCGCCATCGGATGTCAAACGTTCCCAGAGTGTATCCACCTCGTCCTGATCAACACAGTTGATCGCCAGCGACATTGCGGGGCTGTGTGTGTACATGGGACCGCCGTTGATGATGCAGAACGCCTGCCCCGCCAGTACGAATTCTGCGGTCATGATATCGCCCGCATTGCCCATGCCGGCTTCTGTGTAGCGTGTGATTTTCGTAACGCGCGCGTCTTCGAAGCAGGACGTGTAGAGTTCGAGCGCTTCCTCCACCCGGCCGTCAAACCACAGATTGGTAACGATCTTCTGCATCGGTTCATCCCTTTTGTTCAAATTTCCCGTGTGCGGCAGCACATTCGTTGAATCCCTCACGAGAACAGATCTTCCAGTAGTGCGCGACCCCGACCCACCACGGTTTCAAGGCAGCCCGGCGCGAGTTTGGCCCAGTAGGTCACGTCTTCGTTGGCCTCGTGTCCGCCCCGTGCATAGGCCTCCCGCGTGGGGAGGTAGCCGACGTAGTGCGACGTGAGGTGCGCCGGGAAAAGATACGGCGCCGTCGAGTTCGTCTTGAGTGCGAGTTGTCCTTCCACAAACGGCTCTCCGGGTAGGCCGATAACGCACATGCCGCCGATGCGGAACGCCTGGATTTCGTAGGGGAACGCGGCGTCCCGCTGCCGACACAGTTCGACGCTTCGGGTCGACGCCGCCCGGAACCAGTGCGGGTCCACCTGGCCATTTGCTCCGCGCGACGGTTCGGGACTCTCGCACAGGATCGCTTCGACCTCGCGCAGTCGCTTTGCCGGAATCTCCCGGAAGGGCAGCCGGACGTTTTCGACGTTGAATGCCAGCGCGGCTTCTTTGTCAAACGCCATACTGTGGACGATTCGTTCGGTCATCCCGGCCAGTTCGCGCCCCATTCTCCTGTGGTCCGGCCGATAATCCGAATCGAAGGGATGCCTGGGGTTGATGTTGCCGCAGCAGCCGTTGACGACCAGCGGCACCGCGTCCGGGCCGAACACCTGCTGCATCTCCCGCGTCCATGCGCCGGGCCAATCCGCCGACACAGCCCGATAGGTGTCGCGATTACTGAACGCATTGACCGGGTGACAGGTGTAGTGCAGGAGAAAAGCCAGCGGCCGTTTCTCCAGGTCCTGGACGCAGCACACGCCGACCTCCGGGTCCATCGGACCTTCGAGATAACAGACGTCCGTGTTTCCGAACGGCCTTTCTTCCCGGCCCAGGGGGGCGGGCATGGTGATGGTTCCGTCCCGTCGGATGCCGCGGCGATTGAACGCCA
This sequence comes from Candidatus Latescibacterota bacterium, assembly GCA_965116875.1. GTDB lineage: Bacteria > Latescibacterota > UBA2968 > UBA2968 > JAAXHE01. The sequence continues at coordinate 2,533,147 of OZ220733.1, read as the reverse complement.
GGTCCCCCAACACGCCGCGCCCCAGGCCGATGCGGGCGGGTTGCAGCCTGCCCGCCGCAGCGACGGCTGCCTCCACCGCGGCGGCCGCCGCGCGGTCGCCGTAGGCGCGTTCGGCCCCGCGCAGGTACTCCGTCGCCTCGCTGGTCTCCAGCGGGAAATCCGGATCCAGCATAAAGTAGCCCAGGCTCGGGGCGGAGTGCGTCTGGGTCGCCTGGACCATGATCGCCTCCGGCGGGATGCCCGTGCGCTCGCGGATGGCGGCGCGGATCCGGTTCGTATAGTCCTGGGTGACAATTGTCAGATCCAGGATCACCATGCAGACGCGCCGCCCATCGGCTTCGAAGACGATGGCTTTTGCAAAGAGCGGATCCAAAACGGTCTCGGCCGGTCGGTGCTCACCGGCCCCGCTTCCGGCCAGATGCGTCCTCAATGGCGGCGTGATGTCAACCATCGCCGCTCCGGCTTGCAAATGGTCAGTCTCAGGCATGGTTTTTCCTTTTTGCGATGAATGCGTTAAACGGTACAATGGGTTCGACGACGGACCGGCCGCAAAATCGTGTCCGTCACTGTCGGTGTCGGATCGGGGCGGTCACCATGACGTCGGACGCACCGCGGGTAATGGATTCCCTCCTCGATCCGGGAACAATACTCGCTTTTTCGGGTTGTACTGCCGTTGGCCCGCATCCTGCTCATCCTGCCTATTCATGTCGGTCCACGATTACTGTATTGCTCAGAATACATGCATCCATTTTGCGCAGAAGTCACGCTGTAATTTCCCGAGGAAACGTGCATGGATATCCAAACCCGTCTCATTCACGCCGGCGAGGAGCGCATCGAGGGCGCCGTGGTGCTGCCGATCTTCCAGAGCTCGACCTTTGTGTCGCAGGACGAGCAGGACTACAACGCCATCCGCTATCTCCGCCTGAACAACACACCCAATCACCGCGCACTGCATGCCAAGCTGGCCGCGGTCTGCGGCGGTGAGGACGCGCTCGTCACCGGCTCCGGGATGGCCGCCATCACCACGGCATTGATAGCCGTACTCGAAAGCGGTGATCATCTGCTGATCCAGGACTGTCTCTACGGGGGCACGCACAATTTTGTGACGCAGGATGCGCCGCGCCTGGGGATGAGCTTCGACTTCATCGCCGGGAACGCGCCGGAGACGTGGGCGGGGAAGCTCCGACCGGAAACCCGGGCGATTTACGTGGAGACCATGACCAACCCGTTGTTGGAGGTCGCCGATCTGGAGGCCGTCGTGGCGTTCGCCCGGGAAAACGGGCTGGTCTCCCTGATCGACAATACCTTTGCCTCTCCGTGCAATTTCCGCCCGCTGGAAATCGGGTTTGATATCGAACTGCACAGCGCCACCAAGTACCTGAACGGTCACTCAGACCTGGTCGCGGGCGCGATCACGGGGTCCTCCGCACACGTCGAGACCATCAGACACAAGCTGAATCATCTGGGCGGTTCGCTGGATACGCACGCCTGTTTTCTGCTGCAACGGGGCATGAAGACACTGGCGCTCAGAATGCGCCAGCACAATGAGAACGGTCTGCGCCTGGCGGAATTTTTGACCGGACAGGAGCAGGTGGCGCGGGTGAACTATCCCGGGCTGGAGAGCCATCCGCAATACGAACGGGCACAGCGGTTGTTATCCGGAGCGGGCGGGGTGCTGAGCTTCGAACTGCACGGCGGCGTGGCGTCGGCCAAACGATTGCTGTCCGGGCTGACGCTGCCGGTAACGGCCCCCAGTCTCGGCGGCGTCGAAACCCTCATTACCCGTCCGGCCGCCACCTCGCACAGCGGCATGAGCCCGGAAGATCGGGCGGGTCTGGGCATAACCGACGGCCTGGTCCGCGTGGCGTGCGGCATCGAGGCCGCGGAGGATCTGTGCGCGGACTTCGCGAAGGCGTTGGCCAGAATGTAGGGTCTATGCAGCAAATATCGGGAATTTCGGGAAAACATCGGTATAAGGCAATTCGCTGGATAGTAAGTACGCGAGGGTCCATCACGGGCGACGAAGACTTACCTGGCGACGTGTTTGAATCGAGGTCGGTACGCCTCGATCGAGGCGTACCGACATTCGCGTGAATGGTGCAAGCGGTAGTCGCGGGCCGACGATTTTCCTCTGATCATCCCGCTTGTCACAAATTTCACTTGATTTAATGAATTCCGTGTATTATATTTGAAATGTCGTTGCCAACAGGATCAGCCGATGTCCACATTTAAGGAGACCAATCGATGTCCATTCCAAAGAAAATCTCGATTACAGTGGTCGTCAACGGACAACCCACGGTCGTCGATGCTGTCGAGGATGATCCACTCCGCGCGATCATTCCGGATGCCTTGCGACAAACAGCAAACTCCGGCCAGCCGCCAGAAAACTGGGAACTCCGTGACGCCGATGGAAACCTGCTCGACCTGGACAAAAAGATCGAGGACTATGGCTTTGATGAAAAGGTTCGCCTTTTCCTTAATCTCAAAGCCGGGGTGGGCGGCCATGGCTAGTGAAGCCGAACAGTATGTCGACCCGGTAGTGTCACAGGCGAAGTTTGAGCGGGAGATCGCCGACTTCCGGTCCCTCGAGGCTGACTATCACGCTCGCGGCTGGTTTCTCGTGAAGGCACAATGGCCCGTGGCAGTCGTTGTTCTGGCTTCAAAAAAAACAAGCCCACCGACGATTGTGACGGCCGTCCAATTTGACTATACGAACTATGATGTTGAGCCGCCTTCGGTTCGTCTGATCGATCCATTCTCTGGACGATCCCTTGTATTCAAAGAGCTCCCAACACGTCTCCCTCAAACGATCCTTGGGCCGGAGGTGGTCATGCCCGACGGCACTAAGATGCGAAGTACTAGGGTGCAGGACCTGATGCAAGCTTATTCCCCCGAAGACCTACCCTTCCTCTGTGTGGCAGGGGTCAAGGAGTACCACGACCACCCAGGCCACTCCGGAGACCATTGGGAAATTCACAGGATCGCAGGCGGTGGTCGTCTGGTTCGCCTCTTGGGCGTGATTTCCAAATACGGCCTCGAACCAGTGACCGACTTGGGTGTCAACCTTGTACCACAGATCTCCTTTGCTGTTTCGGAGGCGCCTCAGTGAACCTAATAGGCGTGCGGCGTTTTCGAATCCCGGCCTGTTACATACGCGAAACCGTGGAGGCGATTCTTTCGGCGGGCGAGGATGGATACGAGCTGTTCGTAGTCTGGTCAGGTACACGTGATCACGACACTTTTAACGTCGCCAATGTGCATATCCCGGACCAAGTCTCCTACAAACTTGATTCAGGTCTCTGCGTACGAGTTGACGGCTCCGAATTGCATCGTTTGAACGTGTGGCTTTACGAGGCAAAGCAGGTAATAGGCGTACAGGTCCACGGCCATCCAACGGATGCCTATCACTCAAAAACCGACGAGACCTTCCCGATAACCACCTTGGTCGGTAGCCTATCCATCGTTCTTCCCAACTTCGGGCGCGACGGTTGGGGATCAAGTGGTATTGCCGCTTATCGTCTCGGAAAATACGGGTGGCTCGAAATAAGCCCTTCACTAAGTAATCTTATAGAGGTCTGTTAGAGATGTCGTTGGCTGATTACTTTCATCGTGACGCGGTCGCCATCTCACAAGTCCTCCAAGGCTTTCAGATCGACGCCTTCACCGAAAAGCTTGAGGGTGTCCGAGTGGCTATTTCATTCGGCGCAGATGCGGCGGACAGTCGAGACGGACGCGAGCTTCTTGATCTCTTTGTCAGGTTAGCGGCCCGCTTGTACCCGGCTTTGGTGTTTTCCACCGTTTCTGAGGGCAATCGGCTCGCCGATGAACTAATGGCACTGGCCAGTAACATCAACCCTAACATCGAGTTGTCTAGGAAGGGTACTGCCAATGTTGGTCTAGCTGTCGGCAAGGGTGCGCCCACCATTGACACACCAACCTTATTCGCTGGCTGCGATGGCTGGCTGGCTAAGGTCGGAACTGAGGGGCCATACAATACCAGCGATCTAGGCAACCCCTTTGGAGCAGGCTTTGCCGCCTGCCTGGCGGGAGCTAACCTTTTTCGATTTCTCTTTCTCCCGAACGGCGCATCCCTGCTTGACACGGACGTCAGTTTCCCTCCCTACGGCGATTGCTTTCCTAAGCTGACAGCGACCACACTGACGGAATCCCTTGCGCTGGTCGGCATTGGAGCGGTCGGCAATGGCGCGGCGTGGGCCCTAACGCGCACACCACTCAGTGGCGAGATCCACCTAATAGATCCACAAGTCGTGGAGCTCAGCAATCTCCAGCGTTACGTACTTTGTGCACGGGGCGATGAAGGCGGCGAAAAGGTTGAAATCGTTGGAGGGAAATTCGACGGATCGCTACAGGCGTTGCTTCATCTGGGTACCTGGGCATCCTTCCTTGTAGCCAAGGGCTACACGTGGGATCGCGTTCTGGTTGCCCTCGACTCCGCCCATGACAGGCGAGCTGTACAAGGGAGTTTGCCAAGATGGATAGTTAACGGGTGGACCCAAGCCGGCGATCTCGGCGTGTCTTGTCATACCTTCTTGGGTCGTGACGCCTGCCTAGCCTGCCTTTACTTGCCAGCCCAGAAATCCAAGAGCCAGGACCAATTAGTCGCTGAAGGTCTTAGGATCCCTCAACTCAGGGATCAGGTTCGCTTTCGGTTGGGAGATCGACAAGCGACCGGCAAGGTGATCTGCGAAGCTGTTGCTGCAGCTTGGGCGATTCCAGTCGAGTCAATGGAACCATACGTAGATAGGCCAATAGATGAGCTTTGGATAGAGGGAATCTGTGGTGGCGGCATTATACCACTCGGAGAAGCCGGACCCACACCTAGAGAACTGCAAGTACCGCTTGCTTTCCAGTCGGCACTCGCTGGCGTGCTGCTGGCTGCGGAAACGGTGCGCGACGTGCTGTCCGACGGTAATCAACGCAGAACCCTTGTGCGCAGACTGGACGTCATGCAACCCTTAACGGAACGCGATCCTTCTCCCCAGCCGGCTTTGAAGGCCGGGACTGGCAGCTGTATTTGTGAGGATCGGGATTTTATCTCAACCTATAAGGAAAAGTATGGAGCGGAAGCCGACCCCCATTTTGGAGTTGACTCACCCCAAGTTGCTTGAGTACCCTTTGGGCGTTGTGGGACTTAAACGGCAACCAGTACCACATCGGGGGATCGGTCAAATGAACGAGTTTCCTACTGCAGGCATCGTGTTTCTATCAGGATTATTTCGCGAATCTTCTGAATCGCGACTTAACGCAACTCGGTTTCTTAACAAAAAAGAAGATGCGGCAACTGCGCGTGATCATTTGGCCACAATGCTGAACCTTACAGAGAATCCTCAGGTACTTGTATTGGATCTGGCGGGATTTGCGTACACCCCTGCGGCTTTGCAGGAATTGATCCTGCCGCTCGCCCAGCGAATCCGCGGCGGCGAGCATGGAATTGTCCGGCTTGTCATCACGACCACCGACCCGGGCGTAGGCGATTTCATTCGGTACATGGCGCATACACACCAATTGCCGCTCTATCTTTCGCACTCACCGTTCGACTTAAGGGAAGGAAACCCCGTCGGTGCATTGACGGAAACAGAAAAAGGCACATTAGATACCATAAATGTACTGGGCGGGCGTGTGACCGCGTCCCAGCTAGCAATGAAGGAGGGGATTAGGCCGTCCGCGGCGACAAATAGGTTGGTGAATCTCCATCGAGAGGGCTACCTAGTACGTCACCAGCGAGGACGTCGTGAAGGTGATCTGTATTTCGAACCGCGATCCGCGACCTCAACACCAATGAAGATCAGCCCGATCACTACTGCACCAACGTAGCCCTTCTGGTCAGTCGCTTCCGCCGATAGTCGGCTTCATTTGGGCGTAGGCTTGTCCACAGAACGGCCGCTCGGCCTGTTAAGTTGAGACTGCTGATCTTGATGTTTTGTTGTACGATAAGCTACACGCAGGAATGTTTACCGTTGAAACGGAGACGTGGCTACCTGCTTGCATCGGTTCACCGCAAGACGGTAGCCACGCTTCTGTACGGGACGGAATTCAACACCTAGTCGTACACGATCGACAAGGCCGACGCAAGACTGAATGAGCGAGCGCGAGGGAGATGGCTATCATGTAAGACGAGCTTTAATGCGGTCGCTATTGTCAATGCCAATCTTGGTAGATTATAGTCAGTAGATGGCATTCGTGAGTCCAGAACGCACTCGGAATGGCAGGATTGGTACAGTAAACTCAGGTGTTTACGTCCGGCTACATAGAACGACGGACGCTGAATCTGAGAGACAGATAAATACGCAATCCGTGGGTATGAATTGGCCAAAGACGAATCACACCGGCCCAGGCGAAATGCGTCACAAATCCAGCCCCTTGAAGAGCTTCTCAAGACCGGCGACGCCGACATCTACGGAAGTGTCTGTTAGTCGATAGCGAATCGCATTACGGAAGACCTAAAGCCGGGGAAGTTGTAACAGTAGAGGACGAGAAGCATCAGTTCGTACGTGCCAGCGAGAGTCTTCGACTTACCAGCAGGAGCATCGAAAACATCGAACTGTGCATGGGGCTTTGAATTTGCGAGAAAGTCTCGATTATGTCTGCCGATCAGAAGGAATCGGGAAATCTGGGAAAATGCCCGCACGGCCATCGGGAGGAAGCTCTGGCATTCATGTTGTACGGGATCCAACCTACCGAGCCCTGCCCCGATTGCGGAGAGATTCCCAAGTTCGGTAATGCAATGATGAGCCCGGATTTATACGGAGATAGATCGGTAAAGGGGGTGGATGGTCACCAATACTCAATCTGTCCGGCGTGTGGAGAAGACGCGCTGCAACTTGAGGGGGATAGCCCTGTCGAATGGGGCTGGAACATAGTTTGCCTTAATTGCGAATGGACGATCAAGCAGGCAGAAGGACTGGATATCGCTCAGTACTGCGATCTTATGGAAGAGGTCAAGTCCAGAGTCGAATCGATCAAACAATTGTTGGAAATATCCGAAATCAGGATTCAAACCCGTGTCGAGTCGATCTGCCTCCAACTCAGGATGATTCTGGAGCTCATCGTGTTCAGTTCCTTGGTGTCCAACAAGGATGCCTGGAAGAAGTCGAAAAAGGAGTTGCGGAGCTCCCAAGACATAAACAAAAAGCTCAAGGAATTGAATCGCCTCCATCCAGATTTTTACCCGAAGCCCGTAGCCTTACAGGAAAGCGCAGCAAGTGAGGAACCAGCAGAACTGAAGGGCAGTTACCTCAGCGAAAACAAACTGATCAAGATATACGGACGGCTGGGCAACATTCTTCATGCAGAGAACCCTTTGGGTAACGAGACCGACTACCGCTTCTTCATAGATGCATTTCCTGGCTGGATATCGCAGGTAGAGAACCTACTAAAATGCCACAAAGTGTACCTCTACCATCATCCTCAGGAGTTCTATCTGATCAAGATGTTCGGAGACGTCGACGGGGACCTGATGTGTATCCCGTTCAAGACGACTGAAAAAGGAAAAACCAAGTGCGCATGGCCAGACTGCGTTTCCTTTAGCGCACGACAGTATTGCGAATACATTCAGCGGCCTTGGAGAGAATGCCGGCTTCCAGAAGTCGAGCCAGCCCAAACGCAGGGTAAGACCGAAGCCGAGGAATATGACAAGTCAGAGTAGGCGTGCTAAGCGGCGGATTCAGGCTGTTCCACAGATGAATTTTTGGGGCGTGAAAATGGGGATGATTTATCCACTTGCAAAAAATATAACTCGCGGATGGCGGCAATATGCAATTTGAGAAATACGTTTCGCGATTATGGGATATGGTCTAAACGAGCTCCATTCGATTGCACGACCAGAAGAAATCAACGGAGAAAGTATGGACTGGAGAAAGCGAGGGAAAATGAAACGGATCGCATTGGCATTACCTGCCGCGGCGTTGGTCCTATCCTGCCAGAGTGAAGCGCAGAAAGCCGCCAATGCCGCGGCGGAAGTGGCCACCCGATATGCTGCCAGGGCGGACAGCGCCGCACTGGCGGCGCAGGACTTGGCGGAGGACGCAGTGCCCTACGCCGAGGACGCCAGTAGGCATTCGTCCGCCGCTGAAGAGGCGGCCCGTGCCTATATGAGGGCGTTGGACGACGGCTTTGATTTTGTAGAGGATGCACGGGCAGAATACAAGAAGTCCTCAGCCTGGGCGAAATACAATGCCGAAACAGACGCCGCGTCGGAATACCGGGCCAAAAAATACGCCCACGCCAGGGCAAAGTACTGGGCCGCCAGCGACCCTGGTGGTGCCGCACTGGAGGAATTTCGCGCCGCCAGCGCCGCCTCCTCGGAGGAATACTATGCCAAGAGAGACGTTGCTATTACGAAATATCGCATCGACGTCGATAAGTACAACGCCGAGTTCAAGAAATACCATGCCGACGGGCGCACATACAACGCCGCCGCATGGGGGCAATACCTGGCCGACCGCGCGACCGCCGCGTACAAGAAATACAAAGCCGCTACGGATTTCGCCAGCGAGACGGGCGAAGAAATATCAGCACTGGCGCATTCTGCTCTTGAGTCTGCGCTCTCGGCGGCAACTGCCAGCACGGGCGCCTCCGAATGCGCCCGCAAGGCCCGCAAAGCCGCGGATGCCGCACGTCTTGAGGCGGAACGGGCGCAGAGCGCTGCCAGGGAGGGCAATTCCATACGGGCCGAAACCGCCGCCCGCCTGACTGTCAAAGCCACGGAAGAGGCCATGAGTAACGTCGCGGCCGCAAGTGTGTCCCATCTGCTCGCGTCGAAAAGCGCAGCCTTGGCAAAGGAAGCGGCCGAGATCGCCGCCCGCCCGAGAAAATACCGGACTAAAACCGACGGCAGGTCAGACTAGAGACGCGTCACAAGCAGGAGTAACGCGCTTATGAATGATTTAGTTCCCGAGAACCCATAAGCCTGTAGACTCGGCATCAGCGACATTGAGCTGGCCGAGATGTTTCCTGATGAAAAAACCGCCGCAGACTGGTTCGCTGAGCAGCGCTGGCCGGACGGAAAACGTCCCTGTCAACGATGTAATCATGGAGAGACAGTGGTTGTCGAAAACGGCAAGCCCATGCCTTTCCGTTGCGAGAATTGCTGAGAATTTTTCTCGGTTCGTACCGGTACAGTCTTGCAGAGGTCTAAGGTTTCTCTCAGAAAGTGGGGGTATGTTGTTTACATCTGCGCTACCAGCATCAAGGGCGTCTCAAGCATGCATCTTCACAGGCGTCTTCGTGTAACGCAGAAGACGGCATGGTTCATGACTCACCGGATTCGGGAAGCGCTTTCGAGTCCTGGTAGTCTTCTTACCAGACCGATCGAAATTAACGAAACCTATATTGGCCGCAAGGAAGGCAACAAGCATGCCAAAAAGAAGCTGCATGCCGGTCGTGGTACGGTGGGCAAGACCCCGGTGGTAGGCGCTAAAGACCGGGAGACAAAGCAGGTCAAGACGCAGGTGGTAGAGAGCGTTAATAGGGCTCGCTACACAAGGATAGTTGCTTGGGCCACGTTTCTGCTGCTGCTTCCAACTTGCTCAACGCTTGTAGAGTATTCTCGAATGCCTGTAGCGGTGTCATGGTGATAATGTTCGGACCTGCGTACGGGCGTTTATCTTTGTACTAATCCAGCAAGAAATCAGATGCCCAGCTTCAGGAACTAAGGCGCAGCATCCACGGCCATCGGCCCCGCTATTAGTACTACGGCTACGCATGGTGGACGAGCCGGACCTCCGCAATTGTGTGAACCAGATTCCCCTTGCCTGAGAGCGAGGGAATTCCGTATTTATTCCCTCTGCGCAGGCATATAACGATACCGAAATTTCTCACCACAACCGTTCGATTTTACAGGAGGAACGAAATGACATCCAACCAGGACTGGTGGCCGGATCAGTTGAACCTGAAGCCCCTCCGCCAGAATTCACCCGCATCCGATCCGATGGACAGGGATTTCAACTACGCCGAGGCGGTCAGGTCCATCGACGTCGATGCGCTGAAGAAGGACATCGAAGAAGTGATGACGACCTCGCAGGACTGGTGGCCGGCCGACTACGGACACTATGGGCCGCTCTTCATCCGCATGACGTGGCACGCGGCCGGCACGTACCGCATCAGCGACGGCCGCGGCGGCGGCGGCTCCGGCCATCAGCGCTTCGCCCCCCTCAACAGCTGGCCCGACAACGGAAACCTGGACAAGGCGCGGCGCCTGCTCTGGCCCGTCAAGAAGAAGTACGGCCGGAACCTTTCCTGGGCCGACCTGATCATCTTCGCCGGCGATTGCGCTTTGGAGTCGATGGGCTTCAAGACCTTCGGTTTCGCCTTCGGACGGCCCGACGTCTGGGAGGCCGACGAGACGGACTGGGGCGCGGAGACGACCTGGCTCGACGATCAACGCCACGACGCCGACGGCGGGCTCCAGGGGCCGCTCGGTGCGGACCACATGGGCCTCATCTACGTGAACCCGGAAGGGCCGAACGGCAATCCCGATCCGTGCGCCGCGGCACAGTACATCAGGCAGACCTTCAAGCGCATGGCAATGGATGACGAGGAGACGGTTGCGCTCATTGCCGGCGGACATACGTTCGGCAAGGCGCATGGCGCCGCTCCGGAGGACCACGTAGGTCCGGAGCCGGAGGGAGCCGACATCGCGGAGCAGGGATTCGGCTGGAAGAGCAGCCACGGCAGCGGCAAGGGCGGCGATTCGATCACCAGCGGGCTGGAAGGCGCATGGACCAGCAACCCGGTGAAGTGGGACAACGAGTTCTTCGAGAACCTGCACGCACACGACTGGGAATTGACGAAAAGCCCGGCGGGCAAGTGTCAATATGCGCCGAAGAACGCGGCTGAAGTGGCCTCGGTGCCGGACGCGCACGATCCGTCGAAGAAGCACGCGCCCATGATGCTCACCACGGACCTCTCGTTGAGGATGGACCCGGAATATGCGCCAATCGCAAAGCGCTTCCTCGAGAACCCCGCGGCATTCGCAGACGCCTTCGCCAGGGCGTGGTTCAAGCTGATCCACCGCGATATGGGGCCGCGAAGCCGGTATATCGGACCCCTGGTTCCATCCGAGCCTTTATTGTGGCAGGACCCCGTCCCTGACGTGGACCACGAGCTGGTCGGGGAGCAGGACATCGCACAACTCAAGGCGAAAATCCTCGCCTCCGGGTTGTCCGTTTCCCAACTGGTCTCCACTGCATGGGCGTCCGCGGCATCGTACCGCGGGACCGACAAACGCGGCGGCGCGAACGGCGCACGAATCCGCCTCGCCCCGCAGAGGGACTGGGAAGTCAACGATCCGGCCGCCCTCAACGGCGTAATCGAGACCCTCGAGGGGATCCGGGAAGAGTTCAACGGTTCGCAGTCCGGCGGTACGAGGATCTCTCTCGCCGACCTGATCGTCCTTGCCGGGTGCGCGGGCGTGGAACAGGCTGCCAGGAACGCCGGACATGACGTTGAGGTCCCCTTTGCTCCGGGGCGCACGGACGCAACCCCGGAGTGGACGGACGCGGAGTCGTTTGCGGTACTCGAACCCACGGCGGACGGGTTCCGCAACTACCTGCAGGCAGGGCAGGAAGGCAAACCGGAGGACCTTCTGGTGGAGCGGGCATGCATGCTGACGCTTGGCGCATCCGAAATGACGGCGCTGGTTGGCGGCATGCGCGTCCTGAATGCGAATACGGGGCAGTCCGGACACGGCGTGTTCACCGACCGTCCGGAGACGCTGAGCAACGACTTCTTCGTCAATCTGCTCGACATGGACACGGAGTGGAACGCGTCCGGTGATTCGCAGGACGTATTCGAGGGACGGGATGCCGGAACCGGCGAAGTCAAGTGGACCGCCACCAGGGTGGACCTCGTCTTCGGTTCGAGCTCCGAACTCCGGTCCTACGCGGAAGTCTACGGGTGCGACGATGCGCAGGACGTGTTCGTGCGCGACTTCGTGGCCGCGTGGAACAAGGTCATGAATCTGGATCGCTTCGATCTGGCCTGATCTCGTCGGACGCCCACAGCGGTGCAATTGATGTAGCGGAAGAAAGGAATCGCGATGCCGATCACGCTGGGGGCCGGTGACGCCGCCCCGGATTTTTCACTCGCCGACGAGGACGGCAACATCCATTCGCTGGCCGGATACCGGGGCCGGACGGTCGTCCTCTACTTCTATCCGCGCGATAACACGCCGGGTTGCACGATTCAGGCCTGCTCCCTGCGGGACCATCATGCCGAAATCCTGGCCGAGGGCGCCGTTGTTCTCGGCGTTTCGCGAGACGATGCCGATTCGCACCGGGATTTCCGCGAAAGCCAGCGTCTGCCGTTTCCGTTGCTGGTGGATGCGGACGCCGGGGTCTCCACGCGCTATGGCGCCTGGGGCGAGAAGGTCCTGTACGGGCGCCGGTTCGAGGGGATGACGCGGTCAACGTTCATCATCGGCCCGGATGGAGTGCTGATCAAGGTCTGGAAACGGGCCCGAGCCGCGGGGCACGGATCGGCCGTACTCAAGGCGCTGCGCGATTCAGGCCGGTAGTCTTTCCCGGGTGGCAACCCCTGGGGGTCAGGGTGATCGATCCAACGGTTCAAACGCAGATGCTCGTCCGGCGGCCGGTCGACGAAGTGTTCAACGCGTTCGTGGACCCCGCCGTCACCACGCGATTCTGGTTCACAGGGAGCAGTGGCAGGCTGGAGCCGGTCGCGAAGGTGACGTGGGAATGGGAGATGTACGGCGTCTCCGCGGACGTCCACGTCAAGGCGATCGAACAGCCCTCCAGAATTCTCATCGAATGGGACGATCCGCCGACGACGGTCGAGTGGCAGTTCACTTCACTGGAAGCGGAAGCCACCCTCGTTCAGATCACCAACACCGGGTTCCAGGGAACCGATGAAGAGGTTGTCGGGATGGCGCTCGACTCCATGGGCGGCTTCTCTCTCGTCCTCGCCGCGCTCAAGGCATGGTTGGAGCACGGAATCGCCCTGAATCTGGTGGCGGATCGCAATCCGGAGGCCCACGTGTCTCATTCCTGTTCACCGCAGCCGTCATCGGTAGAGGAAAGTGGCGACGGATGACGCCGAAGGCGCAAGGAATGACGGCGCCCAGGAGAAACGCCGGGGGTAACCCCTACATCCCCAGAGGGGATGGGGACGGCCCGGTCCAGGCATATATCGCGGCCATGCCCGGGTGGAAACAGGCGATCGGGAAACGGCTGGACGCACTGGTGGATGCGCGCGTGCCACGCATCCGGAAAGCGGTGCGTTGGAACACGCCATTCTACGGGATCGAAGGACAGGGCTGGTTTCTCGCGTTCTACTGCTACACGCGCTACGTGCAGGTGACCTTCCTGAACGGCGGGCAGCTAAGGCCCCTGCCCCCAAAGGCGTCGAAGGTACCAAACGTCCGCTACCTCCATATTCACGAGGATGACGGCCTCGACGAAGAGCAGTTGGCGAGTTGGGTCGAGCAGGCCGCCGCCCTTCCCGGGGAAAGGGTTTTCTGATGAAGTCGAGGCTCATCTGTTCGCTGTTTACCCCGCTGGACCGCTGCGTCGAATAATTGTAAAACCCGAGAGCGTCGACGGTTTTCGTCAACTGAACCGATCCCCTCAATGCGGCGCTACCCCACGACGCAGATTCAAGGGGACGGAGTGCAAAAATGAGTGATGCGGTCGAAGTCAGTGCGGACCATCACTTCCGGCTTGCGACGGCGGACGAGGTCTACGATGCGTGGATCAACCCTCAGAAAGTCCGGAGGTGGATGAGCCATGCCCTGGTCACGTTCGGCCTTTCCGGAAAGATCGTTCGAATCGAGATCGATCCTCGTCCCGGCGGCGCCTTCCTGTTCAGCGACATGCGTGATGGCGAAGAGATGCGGCATTGGGGCACGTACCTGACCCTGGAGCGCCCCTCGGTCATCCAGTGTACCTGGTTTACAAGGGAATTGTCGGAAAAGGAGGGATCATCGGTTGTCAAGATCGAGATCACTCCTCAAGCGACTGGTTGCTCGGCGAGGCTCACCCATAGGATGCCTACGGCCTTCGCGAAGTACACGGAGCGTGCAGAGCAGGGGTGGAAGACGCTGCTGACCTCGATCGAGGCCATCCTTCAGCCAAAAGCGGGAAGACGCGAGTCGTGAGACGGGAGAGATTGCCTGCCTTGCGAGGATTCTTTTCGTGCCGAAGGCAAGGAGGGGGAATTTACCGGGCGAAGATTTCCTCTCCCGTCTACCCTCTACCGTCTTACCGCCTGTTCGCGACCTCTCACCCCGGCTCTTTAGAGCGAAGAGAGGCGGAGAGATGTTTTAACGACAAGAACATTGGGACCGCCTTGATGATAAGGCTTTTTTTTATATCCATTGCGGCGATGTCATTCCTGTTTTCGTGTTCGGGAGACGACGACGTGCCGCTCGATGCGCCGGATTCATCGGGTCTGTTCACGCGAACACTTTCCCATAGCGGCATAACAAGAGAATATATCGTGTATGTGCCGGACTCTTACGGCGGAGATGCGAGCGTCCCGCTGATGCTCAACTTTCATGGATTCGGTCAGCGGGCGGACCGGTATCTGAGATTCGCGGACATGCGGCCTCAGGCGGAATCGGACAATTTCATACTGGTTTATCCTCAAGGCACGCTGCTGGATGGTGATCCGCACTGGAATGCGGGTCTGAAATCAGATGCCAACAAGAGCGATGCGGATGACTTTGGCTTCGTGGAAGCGCTGATCGACGAGATCTCTTCCCATTACAGGATCGACCCGGAACGAGTGTATTCCTGCGGTTACTCGAACGGCGCTTTCTTCACGTACGCGCTCGCCTGCTACCACAGTGACAAAATCGCGGCGATCGGTTCCGTTGCAGGAACGATGATGGAGGAAACATACAACAACTGTAACCCGTCACACCCTACCGCCATGATCAATATCCACGGCACATCGGACGCCATTGTCCCGTATGGCGGGGCCGTGGGACTGAAGTCGACCGACGACGTGCTCGCGTACTGGACGGATTACAACAATACCGGCGCAACTCCCACGGTGAATCGCATCACCGACGGCGCGACAACGATTGAACGCCATTCCTACTCGAATGGAGACAAGAATACCTCCGTTGAGCATTACAAGGTGATCAACGGAGGTCATGTCTGGTTCGACATCAGCTACGACGGTGCCAATACAGGCGCGCTGATCTGGAATTTCGTGTCAAGATACGACATCAATGGATCAAGGTAGTCCGTGGGCGTCTATACGACGCCAGCGCCGGACCCTGCATGCCGATATCGACTGAGACAACTTCACCTCCGAGTCTGATCCCACATCCTGGGGCTTCCTGCCAGGCCCGCCCACATTCTGCCTCGTCGTACCGGGATGGACCTCAGGGTTGCCATCGGCAACAATTCCCTTATAATATCTAATACGAAACCTCCATTATCGGCGTTCGGATTTGTGTCAGTTGCATCACAGACGTTATTGGGACGACCGGGCGCCGAAACGTGGAGAATCCGTACGTTCCCGCAACTCAAGCGATCGACTGCCGGCTGCCCGCGCTTCCGCAAATCCGGGCGGTCCTGCGCGCATCCCGGCAGCAAACGGAGGGAGTCCTATGTATTGCGTCGTGTTCGCGACTCACAAGGCAGAAAAGGGACAGGAAAGGTCTCAACTGCAGGATTCATTCGCCGCTTACCTTCACGATCATGCCCAACATCCGGACGTGACCGTTCATCATGGCGGGCAGACACTCAGCGAAAATGAACAGTCCGTTACCGGTTTGGTCCTCGTACTCGAAGCTCCCTCGCTCGAGGCGGCCCAGGCATTTGTCGCCGGCAGCCCCTATGCCCAGGCGGGCATCTTTGCCGAGTCCCACGTCCGCCCATGGAACTGGCTGACGGGTCGACCTGCCTGAGCCCGTTTCCGGACCGCCCAACACTGTAACAGTCCGTTGAGAAAGTCGCTCTGCAGGCCTGCCAGTGAAGTCTTGGCAGCCCGGATGGACTTTTTCAACGTGCTGGTAAGGGCAGACTCGTGAGCAGCGGCAACGAGCAAAGCGCTTCCAACGTTCAATACGAACCCCACGAGAATCCTCCGGCGCTTGTCTCTCTGGGCAGCGGCCTGCAGCTGGTCGTTCTCGGCATCACCAGCATCATCTTCATCCCCACGATCATCATTCGGGTCGGCGGCGGAACCGAAGCGTACCTGTCCTGGGCCGTGTTCGGCGCAGTCGCCGTCAGTGGCGTCTGCACGGCTCTTCAAGCGCTCAGGCTGAGCCGGGTCGGAGCAGGATACCTGCTCTTCATGGGCCCCGCCGGAGCCTTCATCGGGGTCTGCGTCAGCGCGCTCAGCGAGGGCGGGCCACCGCTGCTCGCCACTCTGGTCGTGGCATCGTCGCTCGTCCCGATCGTGATTTCGATGCGTCTGGCCCTGTTCAGGCGACTTCTGACACCAACCATCGTCGGCACGGTGAACATGCTGATCCCTGCGACCGTGCTTCCGGTTGTATTCAGTCGCCTGGCCGATGCGCCTCCCGAAACGGCTCTCAGTTCGCCGCTCACCGCGGTGGCGACAGGCCTGGTCATCGGCGGCATCTCGTTGAAGGCAGGGGCAACGCTGCGTTTGTGGGCTCCGCTCATCGGGGTGATCGCGGGATCCGTTGTCGGCGGATCGATGGGTCTCTATGACCATGCCCTGATTGCCCGGGCTCCGTGGATCGGCTTGCCACAGGGCGGCTGGCCGGGAATCGGGCTCGACTTCGGTCCGGCCTTCGTGGAACTCCTGCCCGCCTTTGCGTTCGTGTCCCTCATCGGCGCTATCCAGACGATCACCGGGGCGGTCGCCATCCAGCGCGTATCATGGCGCCGGCCGCGGGCCGTGGACTACCGGGCCGTGGAGGGCGCCGTTACGGCGGACGGCATCGGCAAACTGCTGTCAGGCGTCACGGGAATTGTGCCGACCCAGACCATCGGAGTCAGCGTTCCTACGGTCGAACTGACGGGTGTCGCGGCCCGCCGGGTGGGATTCGTCGCGGCTGGCGTGCTGATCGTGCTTGCGTTCCTGCCCAGGGTCCTTGCGATGATACTGGCGATACCCAGCCCGGTCGTCGTCGCTTATCTGACCGTCGTGCTGGCGATGACCTTCGTCCGCGGGATGACGGAAGTGGTGCAGGGCGGGATCGATCACCGCAAAGCGCTGATCACGGGCGTCGCCTTCTGGGTCGGCGTCGGCTGCCAGAACGACCTCCTGTTTCCCGAGATTCTCGATGAGTTGGGGGGCGGCCTGCTGAGCAACGGCATCACGGCCGGCGGTATCACGGCGATCCTCATGACCCTGTTTCTGGAAGTCACGGGGTCGCGCCGCGGCCGGATCGAAACGGAACTCGATCTTTCCGTACTCCCGAAGATCAGAGATTTCCTCGGTGTGTTCGCATCCCGCAACGGCTGGGGCGCGGATATGGTCGACCGTCTCGAGGCTGCCAGCGAAGAGACGTTGCTCACGCTGATCGGACAGGACGAAGGTCGTGATGAACCCGAACAGCGGCGCCTGCTGCTGAAGGCGCAAAAGGAGAGCGGCGGAGCTGTCCTCGAGTTCATTGCCGCGGCTGGCGAGGAGAACGTCCAGGACCGGATCGGATTGCTTGCGGACCGGCCCGATGACGTGCTGATGGAGCGGGAAGTCTCGCTACGGCTGTTGCGGCATATCGCGTCCTCCGTCCGCCACCAGCAGTTCCACGACACGGACATCCTGACCGTCCACGTGAAAGTTCCGGAGACGGGTCGTGGGAGTCCCTAAACGCACCGGCGAAACCGGGGAAGCATCGAGGCCTGTCGCCCGGCTGAATCATGAGGAAGAATTCGAGCGTGCCTGGGCTGATCCCGCCAACACCCGGGTCGAGTTGTCTCCGGTTGATATCAACATGGTGCTCGCCCGGCATTACCGCACGAGCAAGCCGCTTGGGTTTACCCGGAGCATGCTATGGGACATGGAGGTGAAAAAGGCGTTCCGGCCCGATCTCTATATTCCCTCGGTCGTAACGGCGGGCAGCTCTCGATATTGGCGCCGGCAGGCTGCTGCCAACGGCGCCGAATCCTTCGTGCGATGCTCATTGCAGCGCCTCTGGCTGAAGCCGTCCGAGCGCGGGCTGGTCCTCGAACAGGTCTTCCTCAACCCCGTCCGGCAGAGCGCCACCTTCATCGGGACGGCGGATCTCCTCGACGAAGGCGGGAACCTGCTTCGGGCGGGCGAAGGACAGCCTCTCTTTCACGTTGAGCACGCGGTCGATGGCAGTGAATTGCGACCTCTTAACCTGTGGCGCATCGTCTACCTCACGGATGCGCCCAGACAGAAACTGATCGAGCGATTCACGCATGCGAAGGAGGTGTGGCTGCGTGAGTTCATCGAAATCTACATTCGACGGGACCTGAAGATCGATTTGACACGGAAGAAATCCGGAGCGCAACCCACCGGAAATCCAGCAGGACACTGAGATGAAAATCCGGGACATCCGCCACGTGGGGCTGCTGTCGCCGGCGATCGCCGCCCACACGAACTACTACCTCGAGGTCTGGGGACTCCAGTCGGCCGGAGAAGACCGGCACGCTCGATATCTCCGCGCCGCGTCGACCGGGCGTCACGTTCTCAGCCTGCATCCGGCCGACCGGCGTGGGCTCCACCACCTGGCCTTCAGCCTTGACGGGCGCGAAGCGATTGACGCGGCGGCGGCCGAACTCGAACGGCGGGGCACAACGCTGGTGGCGCAGCCGGGCGACCTGGACGAACCCGGCGGCGGCTACGGGCTGCGGTTTCTCGATCCGGAGAACCGCTGCATCGAGCTGTCGGCAGGGGTGGCCGAATATCCGAACGGCCGTTCTACCGGGAAAGTCGCCCCCCGCGGGCTGTGCCACGTGGGTCTCAACACGCCGTGTTTCGAGCAGATCGTGGCGTTCTACACCGATCTTCTCGGGTTTCGGGTCTCGGACCGGATTGAGGACCGGATGGCCTTCCTGCGATGCGGCCTCAGGCATCACGTCATTGTCTTCACTCGCGCTGAATACGCGTCGGTCAACCACGTCGCGTACGTGATGTCGAACGTGGACGAGGTGATGAAAGGGGTCTCCAACCTGCGCGCCCGGGGACAGGAACCCGACTGGGGACCGGGGCGTCACGGCCCGGGCAACAACATCTTCTGCTACTACAGGGATCCGGCCGGATACGTGAACGAATACTCCAGCGACATCGAGTACATCGAGGACGAAGCAACGCACGAACCCACGGTGTGGAAACGGGCGCCTGAAACTTCGGATCTGTGGGGTACCGCAGGGGCGCCCGGCCCGGACGTTCGGAAGGCGATGGCGGGCGACCCTGATCCGGGATGGGCGGCGAAGGACATTGTCTCGGGAGGAGGGAACGGATGAAACTCGTCCTGTTCGATGATGCCAGAAGCGGCCTGCTCCACGATGGCCGGGTCATCGACCTCAGTCCGGCACTCGGCAGCCTGGCCGAGCAGCCCGCGCAATGGCGCATGGAAGCCGTGATCGAAGCCTTCGATGAGTACCGCCCGCGGTTCGAGGAATTGGCACGGGGCGAGAAGGGCGTACCCAGGGACTCCGTACGGATCCTGGCGCCGCTGCCGAGACCGCGCCACCTGCTCTGCGCGTTCTCGAACTACCTGGAACGGGAGGGTGCGACAAGAGGCGCCCTCGATTTCTTCTACAAGGGCGCAACGAGCATCGTCGGCACGGGAACGACGATTGAGGTACCCGATCTGGAAGGCGCTTTGGCCTATCAGCCGGAGCCGGAGATCGCATACGTCATCGGCAGACAGGCCCGGCATGTGTCCGGGGAAGACGCCATGGACCACGTCTTCGGGTACGTCAACTTCATCGACGTGTCCTGCCGGGGGCTGCAGGCGCGGCGCACCACCTTCCTCTCCAAGGGGATTGATGACTGGGCGCCGATGGGCCCCGCACTCGTGACCAGAGACGAGATTGCCCACCCGCAGGACGTACGGGTGCGGCTGTGGCTGAACGATGAATTACAGCAGGACTACAACACGTCTGCGATGGCATACTCAATCTCTGAGCAGATCGCCTGGCTCAGCCGGTACATCACCCTCATGCCCGGCGACGTGATCGCGTGCGGCACCCACCACGGAGGTCTCTGCAATATCAACGACGGGGACCGCGTGGACGTGGAAGTCGACGGGCTGGAGCGGCTATCCATCGCAGTACGCTCGCACGCCCCAAGGCTCACCGAGCGGTGGCGTCCTCCCGGCCTCCGCGATACAGGTCCGGCCAGACCATAAACATCCGCGGCGGCATGGTTCCGGATTGAACGATAACCTGAGAATCAGTGATTTTAATGGCAGCCGATCAGCTACCGTCAAACTAAATCATTGCGGCCAGATGGCGGACATTGTTAATTTTGTGTATAATTGAACAATTGTCCGGTTTTGGATATGTTCTCTGGTAGAGAGCAAGGAGCCAACTTTTGGGAAGGTTGGAATGCTTTCAATTGGCAGGCCTGGATTTATGGTTCAATTCCTCGGATCACGAACCTCCTCATTTTCACGCTCGCAAACCGGACAAATGGGAGATACGCGTCTTTTTTCGTGCGTGTAAACGCAAGAAACTGGCTTTTAATGTGAAGTTTCCCCCGTCGGGATCAGGCCCTTCAAGCAAAGAGCTGAGAGAACTGTTAAGTCTGGTGCTTCAGCATAGAGACGCCCTTTATGCCGAGTGGGAAACCAAAGTGATATAAGGAGCCAAAAATGGCAAGGACTGCTGAAATGATTGTCTGGGCTCAAGATCAATTTAGCTATGACATCATTCCGCCCACTTTCACCGTTTTTAGACCGGATGAAAGCGAGGTGAACGCTCGGTATATTTTCGTATTAACTTCCGTTGCCGATCTTCCTACGGTAAGTGATTTTGTCCGTGCTGCCAATCAGCGGAACCATCTTCGAACCCTATTCGTTCGCGAAGACGGCAACGCTCAGTTTTTGCCGCAGATGCTTTACGAGGCAAAACTCAAGAGCAGCCGACATATTATTGTGCATTCGACGAAGGATGTTCCAAAGCGTGTGCTAACGGCTTGGAGCCTTGGATGCCCTGATCAACTCATTGCCGATGCACAGGTCGTAGGTGAGGAACTCTTTGTCATGGCGTGTGATCATACCTTATTCAGAGCGGGTTTTGCCGAAATGCCCGCCCTGGAGCGGATTCCATCCCAACAGCGTTCTTCATTTACCATCTCCAGTGAAGGCAGTTATATACACTGGCCTGAGGTCGATGTACACATTGACCTGGATGCTGTTCGCTACCTGAAAGACGAAACATGGCGTGAGAAAAAGGATCGGGAAAGACTGATGTACGACCTCCGATTCGGTGAGGCCGTTGCCGAATTGCGCAAGAAGTGCGGGCTTATACAGGCCGATATACGAGGGCTTTCTGAACGCCATGTGCGAAGGATTGAAAAGGGGGAACGGACAAGAATCGACACGCTGGCGATTTTGGCAAGAAGCCACGGATTGTCCCTTAAAGAGTATCTCGACGAAATTGCGGAAATGCTCTGACCCAGATAGGACTCTTCCCGGCGCATCGGTCGGCCACGCTTCTCAATGTGTACGCGCCACGTGTCGATCTTCGTATACGCCCTTTGGAAACCTGTCCGGATTGAGTTCCTCCGGCAGATAATGCCAGGCCGTGCTGTAGCGCGTGCGATTGCTGTGGTTATCATAAGCGCCGTGCAGGAGATTGGCGGAAAACAGAACGACCGTACCAGCCGGAATGACCAGATCCACGGCCCGCGATTCATCGACCTGTGTCCAGCTGCCATGTCTGCCCGGATTCCTGCTGTGTTCGACAATCCTTCCCGTCCGGTGGCTGCCGGGAACCACCCGCAGACACCCGTTCTCCACGTTTGAATCTTCCAGATAGATTCCACAACTGATTATCCGGTCCGTATCGGTGCCAAAATAGTAATTGTCCTGATGCCAGCTTGTCGACGTGCCGCCGTTGGGCAGCTTCGGAAAGAACTTGGTGCCAAACACGTCGATATTCTCACCGGTCAATACGGCCACGCGGTCCAGAATCGCCGACTCACGTGCCAGTTCCAGCACACGGGCATCCACCACGCAAACCCCCTGAACCTTGTGCAATAGACCCGCCCGTGGATTACCGTGTTCGTCCAACTCGAGCGACCAGTGCGGCGTCTCCTCGGTCAACTCGCTCCCCTTGGCGACCAGTTCATCGAACACCCGCTTGTAATAGGCCAGTCGCTCGCCCTGTATCAGGGCTTCGAAAACGAGATAGCCGTCTTCCCGAAACTGTCGGACCTGCTTGCCAGTCAACATAAAGACCTCCTCGAATTTGCTCGGATTCTACGGTCGCGCAAAGGCGACGAGCGATGCGGGGGACCACATCCGCCGGGAATGATCACGCAAACTTGTAGCAGACACCTGATCGATCATTGGCTATATTACCGGAGTCAAGGGCAGGAGCGCTCGGACGCACCGAATCCGGCGACATTCCCAATACGTTGACACTGCGGACGTTAACCCGAGGGTAAAGATCAGAAAGGAGCAAACCTGTGTCAAGAATCGAACCCGCATCCCGACTGACCCGCCTGAACGGCGCCAGGATCGGACTTCTGGATCCGGGAAAGCGAACCGCGGGAGCCGTTCTCAATGGCGTCGGTGAGCGGCTCGCGGCGGAGTACGACGCGACTGTGGTGGGACCCTGGAAAAAGTCATCGCCCTACCGCGTCTGCACCAAGAAGCTCGTGGAGGAGATCGTCCCGGAGTGCGACGGGCTTGTCATGGGGGTGGTGGACTGATGCGGCGCCAGTTCGTGCAGTTTGCACGATATGCTGGAGTTCGAGTTGAGAGGCGTCCCCACCGCCTACATCACGGCCGCGGGCAGGGTGCCAATGATCGAACGAGATGGTGACGGTTTCAGGCTGTCGCATGCGACGGGAAACTACCTGATTGAGGCGTGGGAGGAGGCCGGACCGCAGCCGGACAACGCGCATCGCAGGCTGATTCACTTCGGTGTACACCGCAGGATGCGGATGCACGACGTGAAGGACGGGGACCGGGTCCACTACCGCGGCAGGGACCTGCGATGGGAGTATCCACGAAAGGAGTTGGAGGCCAGATTCAGGCCTTCGGGCGCCGGCGCCTGGTCGAGTACCCTTGACGGCGTCGCAGGTTACAGGAATATCGAACTGCGCGCGCACACCGCACCCATGGAAGGCGATAAAGTGGATGAATGCGTGGAAGAGGCCGTCCCGCAGGTGGTGTCGATTCTGACGGACGGGAACGCGTGAGATTCCGGTACGTGCTCAGATGCTCACACCAGGAAAACGCGCCCACCTCCGACATCACTCCGCATCCCACGAACTCGCCGGGCTCCCACAGCGTCGTCACACAACCCGTCGGGTCCGCGATCACCGCCACCCGACCCGCGCGATCCACGTCTCTCGAACCTGCCAGCACAGCCCCGCCATTCGCCGCCACCCGTCCGAGGACGGCGTCGACATCATCCACCGAGACGTAGAGATTCCACTTCGCGGCCCCGTCTGAGCGGATCTGCCCTGGACCCGACTCACAAATCGCCGCCGCCGCGGACCCGCCCGGCATCGCCATCGAATAAACCCCGATGTCCATCTCCCCCATCTCCTCGTCCACGTACTCCCAACCGAATAGCCCGGCGTAGAACGCCCTCGCTCCGGCCAAATCAACTGTCGCCAGATCAACCCAGCACGGCGTTCCGTGTCTGTACATTTCAACCTCCGGCATCGCGTTTCCTGATTCCTTGCAGACCTCGTCGACCTGGTTTTCATCATCAATCGCCATCGGCCAACCACGTACACCGAACACGGCCTCCTGCGGGTCCACCGATCATTCGGCAGTGGACGTTTCGCGTCACGTCGGCGCGTGTCCCGCGGTCAATCGCGGACTCTCGACAAAGCCCTGCCGGCTCAGGAAGTCCAGCATCACCGCCGCGCACTCCTCCGGTTTCTCGAGCTGCAGAAAGTGTGTGGTTCCGGGCACGATCTCGTGGTCGACGCCTGTGGCGGCGCTGTAGTCGAACTTCGGACGATTCGGATCCAGGGCGGGATCTGAACCGACGATCCTGGTGGGACATCGCAGGGAGCCGAAGTCCACAGACACCGCCGGTTGCGAGGCTTCATACCAGATTTGCGCTTCGTACTCGCGAGGGCATCGGAGCTCGAAACCCTGTCCGGTCCCGGACTCCCTGAGGGTCGTCCTGGCAATGAGATCCAGGACGCCCGGCACAGCGTGCTGGAAGTAATGGAGGTTGGTATGAAGTTCGGCGAGTTCTTCCCGGGCCCTGAACCATGGCGCCCTCCAACTGAGCATGTCACCCGTTCGGATCGCCCGCAGCTCGAACTCCCTGTATCCCGAGCCCTTGTTGCACAGAGGCGGCGCGAACAGTACCATCGCGGAGTACTGACTGCCTCTCGAAGGCAGGTGCATGGCCGCCAGGGCAGAAATGGAGTGGAAGACGCCCACCGTGGGTTTCTCGCCGTAGAGCCTCTCGATCGCTTCGAAGATGCTGTCGTGGTCGCGGGAAAACGCATCGAAACGGTGGTTCTCCAGGGCTCCGACTTCGTTCCAGCCGTGGTTCCTGAGGTCATGAACCACCAGGTCGAAGCCAGCGGCCAGCAACGACCAGAACGGGAAGTAGAGGTCGATGGCGAGGCCATTCCCGTGACTGAGGACAAGCCGGGGACCCGCCGGATTCCCGTGGCGTCTCAGGACGATGACGGCGTCGTCGTCCATTTTCACGCTGTCCGTGGACAGCGGCTCGGGTATCTCCCAGATGGCTGGAGGGTTTGTCAAATCAACTTCCTTTCCGGCCGGCGCGACCGCCGGCTGTTGTGCTCAGGGACTCGGGAGGCGGCTTGTCGACCCGCCCAGCATCGCCATCGAATAAACCCCGATGTCCATCTCCCCCATCTCCTCATCCACGTACTCCCAACCGAATAACCCGGCGTAGAACGCCCTCGCCCCGGCCAAATCAACTGTCGCCAGATCAACCCAACACGGCGATCCGTGTCTGTGCTTTTTAACCTTCGGCATAGCGTTTTCTGATCGCTGGCAGACCCCCGACGACGGCTGCTTCTATCTGCTCGCCCGAAATACTTGCGAAAGACACTCCGTGATGATTATCTTGACGTTCCATCGTAGTTTCTTCCAAGATCATTGTTGTTTGGTTAATTGTCTAACCATAATATAATACAATGACTTGTGTAAGGAAACTACCTTTTTTATTTGCAGGTCAGGCGATATTGGCATGTATCCGGCTTGCTATTGGGGAGACCTCTTTGTTTTTCAGATCAGTTGTCTTCTTCGCAATCCTGGCTATCGCAACCCAGGCTTCCGGTTGCCCAGGTGACTTCGACAACAACAGTCAGATTGACTTCGCGGACTTTCTTGCGCTGGCCGGTGCATTTGGCAGTCAGAAGGGAGAGGCGGGCTATAACGCTGCGATGGATCTGGACAGGAATGGCTCAATTGATCTGGCCGACTTTCTGGCCTTCGCGAGGTTGTTCGGTCAACCCTGTGTTGCCGAACTCACCCGATTGACGAATAACGAGACCATCGAGTTACATCCCACGTGGTCACCTCCGGACGGCCGGAAGATTGCTTATCTTTCCGGTTTTGAAGACCCGGAATTGTGGGTGATGAATGCGGATGGTGGTGATTCTTTGAGATTGGCCACTTCGATTGCAGTCGATACCGAATCATACACGACCATCGCCTGGTCACCGGACGGTGATCAGATCGCTTTTTCCTCTGCTCAGGATGGGAATGCCGAGATCTATAAGGCAGGCGCAAATGGTGAAGGTCTCACTCGTCTTACAGATAATGACGCAGAAGATTTATACCCGTCCTGGTCACCTGACGGCACCAGGATCGCCTTTTCTTCTAACCAGGACGGGAACTTCGAAATCTATGTGACGGATCCGGAAGGCTCAGATCTCACACGGCTGACGATCGATACTTTCCAGGATCTGATTCCGGTCTGGTCACCCGACAGTAAGAAAATCGCCTATACGTCCATAGGAGTCGATTCCAATCAAAACGAGTTCGCTGTAATTTCCGTAGTGGATGTTGTGTCGGCAACGGTTACGCAACTCACCGCGGATACCGAAGGTAGTGTTCTGCCTGCGTGGTCGCCTGACGGAACCAGAATCACCTTCTGGTCAAGGCGCGACAATGCCCGTACAAACTATGGCGATATGTATGTGATGTATGCCGACGGCAGCGAGGTTTCTCGCCTGACTAATCAGGATATCTGGGATGATTTGTGGGTCGATGCCGCTTGGTCGGCGGACGGAACCAGAGTCGTTTACTCAGCCGTGGGAGATGGCCCACTTTACGTCATGAACGCCGACGGTACGAATGTCAAGCGCTTGACGAATCGCGAGAATGCGGAGTATTTTCCGGCCTGGTCGCCTGATGGCGGGAAAGTCGCCTTCCTCTCCAACCCCGAGACGACTTTTGATATTTATATTGTAGAGGTACCGTCAGAGTAACTCAGATGGACTTATTATCACGGATCAATCCGACATGTAACACACCCAGATATTAGGTCGATAATCCACGTCCCAAAACTTGATATAACCTTCAGCCATAAGAGATTTTGGATTGTTCTTCAAAGGATCACAAACATAAATATCCAATTTCAACTTTACAAATTCGACGCCTTGAAACGTGACGAACTCTTGCACGTTTATTTCGTTCGACAAACCCTTTTCCTGCAAATCCCAGGCATTGCACACAACCTTTGGCTCTGCTGCGAGAAGCCTGGGTTCCATGGTTAAATCATCATAAAATCGCAGATAATCCAATTTTCTGGTTAGGCACAACATACCTTTGTGTGACTTGATAATCTCCTGCAGGGATTGGGCCTCGGGAAAATCCGCGGCCCTAACCCAACCGAATTGAAGACTAATTATGCGAGTATCACGTGAGGGTGGTTGAAACCATTTAATGAGATACCATGTTTGTCCCCCGACCACCGATTCCTCAAAGTAGGGCAACCAGAGAGAAGCATCGCCAACTACATTTCGTTTCAAAAAAAACAACCTGGTGCAATTGCCCGAATAACCGAGCTTGCACAAGGGGCGCCCATACCAATGTAAGATTTCACCGTCTGATCTTATTATGGGATGTTTCGACGTCGGTGATTCAAATACCTCGAATTTTCCAACGGTATGAAAGTCTTCAATCACACGTCCTTTGATACCCGATTCAGGAGTAAGGCCATGGGTAATGTGACCCGATTGTGCAAAAACGGTCAATGCACCCAAAAGGAAAATAACCACGTCTACCTCCAATCAACTGTTGTATAGATCGCAGTATCGGTCTTGGTGACCTCAAATAATCGCCGAATAGCCTTCCCCGAACCTGTGAGATTAAACCTGAAGTGTTCGTGACCCAGATTTCGTATAAGTTCGTTTGGATGTTGTCCTACCTTACGTTTAGGGATGGTCTGCAAATGCACCTCGACTGTTTGAAATTTATCTTGAAATAATGCCCACAATAAAGTTGCCCGATCTTTGGGTGCCATCAATAGAAGATTGCGTTCACCATGTATTTCACCAAAAGCCCGTCGGAACGTACCTATTAACTGAGGACGCCTATTCTTTCCCTTAAATAAAACCACCATATCTTGATGAAAGGTGTTTGATTCACTCCAGCGAGGAAGCCTTTCCAATGGGTATTCAATGGCGATCATAGTGGGGGTAATCAAAAGGACACAGTAAAGTGAATCACCCGGCGCTGGAGATCCATACCAGGAACTATATGCATGGTGAACTCTCCCACGAACTGTCAATACCTCCATTTCGGTAAATGGAGAATGCTCCGTGGTAAGGTGCCAATGTTCACTGGCACCAGTACTCATTTCCAAAAGAAGAATGAGTATAGACAGAGCGGTCATATTTCAGTGTAAACCATTACCCGGATCGAGTCAACTAAGAACACCTTGATTCCGAAGACGACGGAGTAATTCCAGCGAGCATCCATGGGCATGCCCTCCGGGATGCTCGGAGCTTTACTATGCGTGGATACATGTTCCATACCTTTGAATTGTTAAAGCTATTTGGGATCAGCCTTATTGCTTTGGTCGGATTGACGATTACGTTCTGGTACAGCGTTTTTCGACACAAGAAATGGGGAAAGTGGATCCAATTCTTGTGGAGTCTCCTGTGTAGTCTTGGAATTGTAATTCTGGTGACTATGCTGGTGATGAGATTTGTTGTATTCTGAATGGACGTTGGTGTTGTGGCGAAAATTACGAGTGAGCATCACACCCCGGACCCACGAAGACGAAAGTGAACTTTGGTGCCGATGTCAAGTGCCTGGAGCCAACAGGAGGTCGAAGCCACCGTTCGAGACTATTTCGATATGCTGGCTTCGGAACTTCGAGGGGACGGTTTTAACAAAGCCGCTCACAACCGTGCGCTCCGTGATCGGTTGGATGACCGCACGCGGGGCGCGGTGGAGCGCAAACACCAGAACATCAGCGCGGTTCTGATCGAGTTGGGGTTCCCGTATATCAATGGTTACAAACCCCTTGGAAACGTCCAGAACCTGCTGAGGGAAGTGGTGCGTGCGCAGCTTTCGTCGCTGGAGGATCTGGTCGTAGCAGATGTCACGGCACTCCAGGACCCGTTTACCGTCGACGACGTGCTCGGTATCGGCGTCGATCCGCCAGTGCCTGCTTCTGTTTCGGTAGCTGAGAGACCGATCGAATACGTCGTTTCCAGCTGACCTGGCCCACCGATCAACTATCTTCAGATGGAAGCGCTCAATCGATCCCTTGGGGATGCGGGAGAAGATCTGGTGATGAGGTTCGAGCGCACCCGCCTGCGGTGTGAAGGCAAGGACCGGCTGGCCGAAAACGTCGAGCAGGTTTCCAAAACCGTGGGCGACCACGCCGGATTCGATATTCATTCGTACGAAGTCAACGGGCAGGACCGATTCATCGAGGTCAAAACGCCACGTTACGGCAAACTCACACCATTCTACATCAGCGCCGGCGAGGTCCGGTTCTCCGAGGCGAACGCAAACGCCTACCATCTCTACCGTCTGTTCCAGTTTCGGCAGAGCCCCGGGCTATTCCAGTTACACGGGGACGTCGGCCATCACGTACACTTGCAGCCAATCAACTACCGCGCGCGTTTCTGAAAACTACCCATCTGTCTATTCGTAACTATCTCGACGAGAAAGAACCGGAATGTCAGGAAGTCAACGTCCCTCGATCCGCGCAAAGCGGTACGTCGTCTCATCGCTGCACTATCTCGCAACCATGGGCGGGGTGCGCATCCTCGAAAACGGCGGCAATGCCGCGGATGCGGGGGTCGCCACCGGGATCTGCATCAACGTGCTGCAGCCTGGATCCACCCATTTCGGCGGCGTCGCGCCGATCATCTATTGCCCCGGTACGGGCGCGCCCGTTGAAACCGTCAGCGGACTCGGACGCTGGCCCCGGGCGGCAAGCCTGGACTACTTCAAGAAACGCCACAGCGGCGACCTGCCCCCCGGCATCCTGCGGACGATTATGCCCGCATCCCCGGATGCGTGGCTGACGGCGCTGGCGCGGTTCGGCACCATGACCTTCGAGCAGGTCATCCAGCCGGCGCTGGACCTTGCCGAAAACGGTCACCCTGTCGACGATCAGTTCCACGCCTTCGCCAGCGGGGCGCTGGGGGATGCGCCGTCTACGGCTGCGGTCTTCAATCCCTGCGGACATATTCCACAGATCGGCGAGATATTCTTTCAGAAGGACCTGGCGAACACCTTCCGGCGGATGATCGATGCCGAACGAGGGGCAGCAGGAGACCGGGAATCCGGAATCAGGGCCGCACGCGATCTGATTTACAAGGGAGAAATCGCGCGGGAAATTGCCGGCTTCTACGCGCGGGAGGAGGGACTGCTCACGTACGAGGACCTCGCCTCATTCTCGGTCCGGGTGGAACCGCCGTCGCACGTCACCTACAAGGGCTACGACGTTTATACCTGCGGCCCCTGGTGCCAGGGGCCGACGTTGAACATGGCCCTGAAGATCCTCGAAGGGGTTGACCTGCGGAGGATGGGGCACGAATCCGCGGACTCTCTCCATGCGATTATCGAGGGGATGAAACTGGTGTTTGCCGACAGGGAGGCGTACTTCGGCGACCCTGACTTTGTGCAGGTGCCCCTGGCCGGACTGCTCGACGAGCGCTATGCCGCTGGAAGACGAAACGCGATTGATCCGGATCGCGCCGCTGCCGACATGCCGCCCCCCGGCAATCCGTGGCCATTCCATCCGGAATCGCGCGGTCATAACTGTCCCTTCCCGGCCATGGATCCGGACCGCCCGCAGCCGGAACGACTGTCGCACTGGGAAAGCGACACCAGCTACCTCTGCGTGGTGGACGAACAGGGCAACGCCTTCTCATCGACCCCGTCCGACGTGGTCGGCTGGACCCCGATCGTGCCGGGTCTGGGTTTTCCAATATCGGGTCGGGGCACGCAGACCTGGCTCGATCCGGCCCATCCCTCCTGTCTGCAACCGTGGAAGCGTCCGCGCCTCACCCCGAATCCCGCGCTGGTCCTTAAGGATGGAAAGCCGTTCATGCCCTTCGGATGTCCCGGCGGCGATGCGCAGGTCCAGGGGATGCTGCAGGTGTTTCTCAATATCATCGAGTTCGGAATGGAACCGCAGGAAGCGATCGACGCCCCGCGCGTCATCAGCCACAGCTTTCCGAATTCTTTCTGGCCCCACGGATCGTTGCCCGGCGAGGTGACGGTGGAAGCCCGCATCGCCCCGCACGTGCGTGAGGATCTGCGAGGCCGGGGGCACATCGTCGACGATAATGACGAATGGAGCGCCGGAGTCAGCCGGGTGTGCGCGATTACAATTGATCCCAGGGCCGGCACGCGGATGGGTGGTGCGGACCCTCGCTCAACGTCATATGCGATCGGCTGGTGAATAAACGCAGCGAAGGTGGGCTTGCTATTTGGGGATGACAGTAGATCAATATCCTGCTCTGGATAGTATCGCTCACAGCCTTCCGGCCTGCAATCGTCGATGCAATTTTTGTGGATAAACCACCTCAACCTCCGGGCAAAGTTGCCATATCGCCCGGCTTTCACCAACCAATCAGTTATTGAGGTTCCGAACTTTTGACAGAGTTGGTCGTAATGAGATACCATATCTGTCCTGGTCAGCGCCCTCTCTCTTCCACGATTTGCAGTTCGGCAGTGTCCACTTCACTGGCTCCGAAATATCCCAATGCATATCGCTGGGGATTGGTCAGATTCTCTACATTGCCCCTGATCAACGACGCAGGCGTAGTGAAGAGGGGATCTTGCCCTGTTTCCTCAAAGAGCAGGAAGTGATATTTAAAGGCCTCTTTCGATAAGGAGAGCTGTCTCACGAGTACCAACTGATCCGGTTTTACCGTGGCTTCCTGATTGGGTTCGAAACCGATGACGTACTCTCCGTCGAAAAACTCATCCGATCCGACAAAGTTGAGCGAATTACCAGGATCGGGCTCTGCCTGTAGTACGCCGTCCGCGAATTGCTCCCACAAGTAGTAATCTTCGCGACCCGGGACGTCTTGATAGTTGATCTTTACTCGAATGCCTCCGTCCTCGAACGAATTGGCCTTCTCAAACTGCTGGTAGATCGAGTCGATGGGCGCGACTGAATGCAGTGTTTCGACTGCTCGATATGATTCGCCGTTAATGTCGATTTCAAGGGTATAGGTTCTGCCAACTTCTGGCCGCATGTCCCTGTTTTCGTATATGCCGGCCTGGCGCCGGGACTCAGCAAAGAGGTAGGTGGCGCCCTCATCGTCGTGTATGATCACCTCTGCTCCGCTGACCACCGGTGTGGGTTCATTGCTGAAATAGGGGGCTGTGGTCGACAATCTGATTGACTGCACGAATTCGCGATCATCCTGGTGGCGCTCAATGCGACCTTCAACTACGAGTCGTTCCGGTCCTTCTTCTACATCGATATTGACGACTCTTTCACATCCCATGAGCACGGGGACTGACAGCCAGACGGCCATAATTACGTTTTTCATATTTAGAATTTCCGGTTGTAGGTTATGCTGGGCAGGATTCCGAAAAGGGATGTTTGTACGGCTTCGGTGACAAGCTTGTCCTTCTGGTTTTGCCGCACGTATACTGAGGCGGAGTTGCGTCGGTTGTACACGTTGTAGATGGTAAAGGCCCAACTGTTTTCATTGGCTGTCGTGTAGGTCAGTCCCACATCCAGGCGGTGATAGGCTGGCAGGCGAGCCCCATGGCGAGTCTCGTACTGAGGAACAATAAAACCGGCGAATTCGTAGCGGCTCGCCGGGAGGGTGGAGGGCGTACCTGTGGCAAGGACGAGATTCGTCGATAGCGACCAGCGGGGGTTGAGCGCGTATACCGTTGTCAGGGTCAGGTCGTG
Source organism: Candidatus Latescibacterota bacterium (assembly GCA_965116875.1). GTDB lineage: Bacteria > Latescibacterota > UBA2968 > UBA2968 > JAAXHE01. The sequence goes on along the minus strand of OZ220733.1, from coordinate 2,500,676 downwards.
TGTCTTGTCGTTGCTGGCTGGGTAGTACCTCCCGTTGTTGATGCCCGGATCGCCGTTACCTATTCCAGGGACTTGCCGCTCGGTGCGCGACCACGTGTACCCCAACCAACCGGTTAATTGTCCGGTGCGCTTGCGCACCATCAGCTCAACGCCGTAGGAACGGCCCTCGCCCTTCAGTAGCTCAGTTTCCAGGTTGTTGTTGGCGGTCAGGTCGGCTCCGTCGACGTAGTCGATCTGGTTGTTCATTCTTTTATAGTAGGCTTCGATCGAGGCTTCATACGTGTTGTCCTGGAGATTTCGGAAGTAGCCGGCGGCGATCTGGTCCGCTGTTTGCGGCTCAACAAAAGGTCCACTGGGCCTCCAGATGTCCAATGGCTGGGACGCGGCAGTATTGGAGATGAGGTGGATGTACTGCCGGATGCGATTGTAGCTCACCTTGATCGAGCTGGACTCTGTCAAGGACAATCGTGCCGACGCTCGGGGCTCCAGACCAGCAAAGCTCTGTATGTTTTCCCTCTCACCAAACGAAATGACGCTTTCGACCACGCCGGCTTCGTACCGGCCCAGGGCCTCGTTGTAGACGATGGGTTCATTATCACGATAGGCGGGAAGGTTCTGGGCGCCCTGACGTCTTAACGCTGAGAGACGCAACCCATATTGGAGGGATATAAAGCCGGTGAGTTGATGGTCCAGGCTGACGTACGCGCCTGGTTCTATGGCGTTCTGTTGATCCAGTTCCGTCGGCACAACAGAAGACGCTTTCCCAATGGGTTTGATGGTGCCGGGGGTAAAGCTGTAATGGATGGTACTCGCGCCGAAGTTGACCGCATTTCCTTCGCTCAGTGAGTATGAGAAATCCGCTTTGAGCATGTAGTTGGTTATGTGTGATAACCAATTGTGTTCTGCGCCTGCCGTGAATGTATCACTATCGTAGCTATACCTGCTGAACACTCCCGTGAAATTCGCGAAGAGTCGCCGGCTGAACAGGTTCCAGCGGATGGTGGTTGTGGTATTCCCCCACGCGTTGCCGAAGATGTCGGCTACTTTGAACGCGTCTCTGCCACGGTAGCCCGAGACAAAGAGCCGGTTGTTGTCGTTGATATTGTAGTTGCCTTTGAAGTTGATGTCGTAGAAGTGGGCGGTGCTCTTGTCACTGCTGAACGCGTTGTAGAAGATGTCGCCGTATGAACGGCGAGCGGCGATCACGTAGGATCCGCGACCGTTGGCGACCGGTCCTTCAAGGAGCAGCCGCCCCGAGAGGATGCCGATTCCCACTTTGCCGCGGAACTCTTTGGTATTGCCCTCTTTTTGTCGCACGTCCAGCACTGAAGACAGGCGTCCGCCATATTGCGCCGGGATACCGCCTTTGTAGATCTTGATATCTTTGGTGATGTCGGCATTGAAAACTGAGAAGAAGCCGAAGAGATGAGCGGCGTTATAGACGATGGCTTCGTCGAGAAGGACGAGATTCTGATCTGCTGCGCCACCGCGTACGTTGAAGCCCGCAGCCCCTTCGCGTACGGTCGTCACTCCCGGCAACAGTTGTATTGTTTGTACCACGTCTGCTTCGCCCAATATAGCCGGCGTGCGCTGTACTGTCTGTATGTCCAACTCGGGTGCGCTCATTTCGATCGATTCCACATTCTCATCGGCTTGGTGTGCGCTGACTGCGATCTGCCCCAGTTCGATGACGGCTGCCCGCATTTCGATGTTGAGCACTTGATCCTGATGCGGATCTGTCATGCGCACGATTGATTCGAAGCCGATGAAGCTAAAGCTGATTTCATGAACTCCTGCTGGCAGTCGTAGCGAGTAATGCCCGTAGGCATTCGTGGTTGTACCCACCTGCAGGGTCGTGACAACGACGTTTACGCCTGGTAGGGCTTCGCCGTCGGCTGCATTCTTGATTTGGCCGCTAACGGTGAATTTCTCCTGGGCTGCGCTGTTTGTAATCGTCGTGAGCAGCAGACAAGCTGTCAGGAGGGATTTGTGCATATCTTCTTTCCTGGTTAACCTTGATTCGTAAGTCTTCGGGGACGTTAATTTGAATATGTGATTGTAAATAAAGGCGATTCAACTGCTGATTACCAGGATACACCAGGTCACTGGACGTGAAGGGAAAAAACGTCCTTCTTTACGTCGATAACGACCTGTTTCGGAGGGTTTTATCGCGTCGCCGCGTTGCTGTTTTTTCGGATTGAGGTTAATAGCTACGGGTATGTGCGACAAGGCTTCTCGGTGACCATCACAAGGATTGTGTATTGCACCGTGCAGTGGTCATCTGACGAGCGTCACAACCAAATATTACGATACGGCTGTTAACCGAGGATTTCTGCCGGGTAACGAATTGTAACAAGATGTGAACGGTGGGAGCGTTGCGGACGCACGATTATTTCGTGCCCGGGCAGATTCTGTCTTGCCTCAAGCAAGGATGGTAGGGGGATGTTGTTATGAGAAGCTATTGGGGGCTGCGTGGATGCGCCCTCATTACCTCTATTGCCAGTCAGTCCACAATTCGGACAACCGACAAAGAGGGGTGGTCACGGATTCAGGGAAACGTAAGGAGGACGCATGTTCCTTTGTTCGGTTGGCTCGTAATATCGATCTGTCCTCCGTGTGCCTCCATGATCTTCTTGCATACACTCATGCCCAGGCCATAGCCGCCTGTATGTTTGGAGCGAGATTTATCCACGCGGTAGAAGGGTTCGAAAATGTGGGGGAGATCGTCTTTCGGGATGCCTGATCCGTAGTCTTGCACCTTGACAAGGATCTTCCCTTGCTCTCGGGCACAGGTGACTTCGATGGGATCTTTCGCGTTGGAGTGTCTGGCGGCATTCGAGAGGAGATTGTTGAGAACCGTTGTTACTTTTGTGGGGTCGACGCTCACTATGAGGTCTTCAGGTGGGAATTGGAGGATAACACCAGGTTTCTGGTCCTGGTAATTCTTGCACGTTTCCATCAGGAGATCGAGGATATTGATCGGTTCGGGCCGGAGTCCTCCGTAGGAGCTGTTCAGGCGCTCAGTTTCGAGGATTTCTGTCACCATTGCTTCCATATGCTTGATGTTCCTGTGGAGGGTTTGCTTGGTCTTGTCGTGCTTGAGAAACTCAAGAGCGACCAGCATGCGCGTTAGCGGTGAGCGTAACTCGTGACTCACGTCGAGCAGCAACTGGTCGCGTGCCTGGAGTGACTCACGGATTTGCTGGGTCATGTGATTGAACGAGAGTGCGAGCTGGCCAAGCTCGTCGACGCTATTGGTCTTGATCTCAAAGTCGAGGTTGCCTTCCCCAATTGCTCTTACGCCCTCATGTAGTGCTTTTATGGGTTTGAGTTGGTTGCGAAGTAGGAGGTAGATGGCGAAGAAGGAGAATATGACGAGTCCAAGTGAGATGAAATCATAGAGTTCATCTTGAGGTAGATGGCCGGCTTTGAGGAGATTGAACTGATAGTGGCCATGGTCTGATTGCAGATCTACGAATATGCCTTCGCTTTCGCTTTCCTCGCTGATCATGATCCTGACTCGATCATCCTCCTCATAGGGGATCATGGCCTCTCTCTTCTTCACCTGCATGTCGGGTTCACTCTGCCAAATGACGCCGTTGCTTTCATACCTGATGTGTACTTGCAGGCTGTCCGCTGTTTGTTGTAGTCGATGCGGATCGGGTTGTGGTCCAAGGTCGGCTACAATGCCTTGTGCGTGCCTCACCATGAGGCCTGATAGGGCCGGTAGAATGCTGCTTTGCAGTTCACGGTCTTCAAGCCAGAGGAGGAGGGTTGTCGTGATTGCAACGGCGAGGAAGAACAGTAGGAAGATCCTCAGAAAGAGCGACCGCTTGATATTGAAGAGTCTCATACTGCCTCCGTGGCACCGAGGAACATGTATCCTGCACCGCGAATCGTTCGTATGTAGCGAGGGTTTTTCGGGTCGTCTTTTAGCTTGTTGCGTATTCTGGATATGAGGACATCAACTGAGCGGTCGAAGGCCTCCCAGTCTACTCCTCGAATACTCTGCATGATATAGTCTCGACTGAGGACTCTTCCCTGGCTTTGGACGAGCAGAGCCAGCATTTCGAATTCTGTTGTTGTGAGATTCAAGGCGACGCCATCGAGTGTGGCGGCGTATTTCTCCAGGCTGATTTTGAGACTGCCGACGTGGAGAAGGTCTCTCCTGGCCGGCTTGTGCCCTCGTCTGAGGACTGCTTGTATTCTCGCGACCAGCTCTCTTGCTTCAAATGGCTTGGGCAGGTAGTCGTCTGCTCCGAGTTCGAGTCCGACGACACGATCTGTGATGTCCCCACGGGCCGTGAGCATAATAATGGGCAGCGTATTCGTTTCTCGGATGGTCTTGCACACCTTGAATCCATCCAATTCTGGTAACATGACATCAAGAATGACCAAGTCGAAGTCTCTTGTTCCGAGGAGCTCGAGACCCTTAGACGGGCTGTGTACAGCGGTTGTCCGGTAGCCGAAGTCTCCCAGGTAGGTCTTTAAGAGGTCGGTGAGTTCCTGGTCATCATCGATGATCAGAATTGAATCCATTACCATGAGTCCTTTCTTCTGTAAGGAGAAGAAAACCTTGCAGTGTAAATGGATATTTTCTGCTTTGTAACAGATTGTAACGGGTATTACTATATAGGCGTGCGATAGTGCTCGCCCGCTGGCTCGATGGTACCGACGACGAGGGTCATGTCGAGTTCACAGCAGAGCGATTCGAGGAACGGAACGGATTCCTCGGCCGCTGCTGCTGCGATCCGAATGGACTCTTCGGGGGCTGTGCATTGCGAACGGTGCGGCTTATGTTTTCGTTGTTCACAGGATAGCGCAAAGATTGATAAGGAAGGATCTATGCTGACACAAACGGATTATGCGGTAATCGCGGTCTACGCGGCATTGATGGCCTGGATTGGGATTCTGGCGAAGCGGAAGTCCGCCAACGTCGAACAGTATTTCGTGGCGGGGCACGGATTGCCCTGGTGGATGGCGGCGATCTCGCACCATGTCTCGGGATACAGCGCGGTGGCCTTCGTGGGTTTCGCCGGTCGCGCGGCGGTCACGGGATTCAGCATGTGGACCCTGTTTTCGCTCGGGGTGTTCGTGGCGCTGGTGATCGGATGCCTCGTATGGGCGCCGCGATGGTCCAGGTTGAAAGTGCTGACGCCGGTGGAATACCTGGAAGCGCGCTACGGCAATTCCGTGCGGGGCCTGATTGCGGTTTCCGGTATCCTCATCAAGTTTATCGACCTGGGCATCAAGCTGTTCGCGATATCGATCGTGGTGCACGTGGTTACCGGATGGGCCGTGCTGCCGGTGATCGTCGTTTCGGGCCTGATTACCATCGCGTACGTGTTTATCGGCGGGTTGTGGGCGACGGTACTGACGGACCTGGTGCAATTCGTGGTCCAACTCGTCATGAGTCTGGCCGTGCTGTTCATCGCGCTGGATATGGTGGGTGGCTGGAACGCGATGTGGGACAGTCTGCCGCGGGAGCGCGCGGGCTTTTTCAATGCGGCAGGGGGAATCAGCGCGAGCTTCTGGCTGGTCTATGTGGTTGTGATCATCTTCAGCTACAACGGGGGAACGTGGGGACTGGCGCAGCGATTCGTTTCCGTTGAAAAGCCACGGGATGCCCAGAGGGCGGCGCTCTTGTCGGCGATACTCTATTTGTTCTATCCCATCGTCATTTTCGTCCCCGCGTGGGCGGCGCCGCTGCTGATTCCCGAATACTTCGATCCGAACACACTCCAGCCGATCGCCGGTTTCGATCTGGACCAGACGTATATCCTGGTTACGCAGAAGATCCTTTCGGCCCTGGCGCCGGGACTGATCGGGCTGCTGGTATGCTCGATGTTCGCCGCCACCATGTCCATGATCGACAGCGATATCAATGCGCTCGCCGCGGTGTTCACCAAGGACTTCTATCAGCGGAACTTCAGGCGTGATATCGACGACCGGGCGCTGTTCAGGGCTGGCATGACCATAACAGCGATTTTCGGGCTCGCGGTCCTGGTGACGGCGATCGTGATCTCCCAGAGCCAGGGAATGAACAAAGTGTTTGGTTTGACGGTAAAGCTGTTCGGCGGGCTCCTGTCGCCCATCGCGATCCCGCTGATGTTCGGCATGATCTGGAAACGCCCGACGGCGCGCGGCGCGATTCTCTCGTTCATCGGCGGCGTCATCACCTATTTCATCGCGATTCAGTTTACCGACAGATTCGAAATCTACACGGGTCTGGAAATCCTGGTCGCGTTGACCATCTACTTCGGCGAGGGCTACCTCTCCAGGCGCAGCGCGGAGAAGGAGGCGGAGGTCGAGGCGTTGTTCGAAAGAATTGAAAAGTGATTCATCTGAATACAGAAAAAGAAACCGTCCTGGGACCGGTACGGTTTGCGTTCCCTGGAGCGAGGGCGGATTGCCCAATGACATTTCCGATAGGAGAATCTCCATGCTGATCGTCGATTCTCACCTGGACATCGCCCACAACGCGCTCGAATGGGACAGGGACCTGCTCCAGCCCATCGCCGAAATTCGCGAGGCCGAGGCAGGAATGATGCAGAAGGGCCGCGGCATGAACGTGGTGAATTTCGCCGAACTGCGGCGCGGCGGAATCGGACTCTTCTTCGTCACGGTGCACTCCCGGCTCGCTTCGATGGGCAATCGCTTTTCCGGCGTGCGCACCCAGGACATCGCCTACGCCAGGTGCAGGGGCGAGTTGGCCTACTACCGCCTGATGGAGGCCAGGGGCGTCCTGCGCCAGATACGCGACCGGACCGAACTCGACGCCCATCTGGCCGAGTGGGATGAGGATCCGCAGACGACCCCGCTGGGGTTTGTCCTCAGCATGGAAGGGGCGGACGGTATTGTGGCGCCGGAACAGGTACCGGAGTGGTGGGATCAAGGCCTGCGGATCGTGAGCCTGTGTCACTACGGGATCAGCGCATACTCACACGGGACCCAGGCTCCCGGCGGCCTGACTGCCAGAGGACGCCCGATGCTGGAAGCCCTGGACGCGGCCGGAATCATCTTCGATGTGAGCCACCTGGCCGAGCAGGCATTCTGGGAGGCACTGGAGATCTTCACCGGTCCCGTGATTGCCACGCACAACTGCTGCAGAGCCCTGTGCGACCACGACCGCCAGCTCGATGATCGACAGATTAAGACGCTGGCGCAACGCGGCGGCGTTATTGGCGCCGCCTTGGACGTCTGGATGGTCTCCCCATTGTGGGACCGGGCCGCTATGGACAACACGGGCATCACGCTGGAGACCGTGGTGGACCACGTCGACCACGTCTGCCAGCTGACCGGGAACTCGCGCCATGCCGCCATCGGCACCGACCTGGACGGCGGCTTCGGCAAGGAGCAGTGCCCCTCCGATCTCGACACCATCGCCGACCTTCGGAAGATTCCGGCCATCCTCGAAAAGCGCGGTTACTCGCAGGCAGACGTCGCCGACGTCATGCACGGAAACTGGATCCGCCTGCTGCGCGCGTCGTGGAGATGACCGGGATCGGTGATCTGTCCCGGAAGTAAGTTGCCAGGATTCGGCCGTCGAGTCGCCCGTTTCGCATCCTTCGACAGGCTCAGGAGTCAGCGGGTGAGCTCTGAGCCGCTCCCTGAGCTTGTCGAAGGGTCGGCGAAGGGATATCGATAGGCCATCGGCTGATATTGAAACGCGGGCATTTCGACAAGCTCAATGACCACGTTTCAGCGAGACGGGATGAATCGCCGGTCGAATGGTGAGGTAGTTCTGGGACAGGACACTTGTCAGAGGAGGTTTCAAATATGTCGACGGAGAGCGATTTCTGTTTTTCGCTCAATGCCGCCGCGCTGGAAGCGCGGGGTCAGTTCGATCAGGTCCAATACTGCGAACTGACAAAGACCATCGTCCTCAATGATATGCTCCTGATCGAAGACGATGCGCCTGGCATCGGCCAACCCCAGGGCGCTGAGGAGCGGTCGTGGTTCGAGAAATTGCAGGAAGGCGTGATGGTCCGCAAGGATCTGGTCCTGGACGACCCTCGCGCCACGGCTGCCTATCTGGTCTTCAATGGACGGGAAATGGACGACAATGACCATGCGCTGCACATCTGTGTCAACGGTCACCAACTGATCCGGCCTCCGAGCAAGATAGCCCACCCCGCCGCCCGCCACTACTACACCAGCGACTGGGGAGGCTCGCATTTCGACAACTGGTTCGTCGTGGCCGTTCCGGTGGGCGCCCTGCGGCAGGGTACCAATGAGTTCGTCCTCTGGACCGAATCGGAGGAGACCAGTTGGGAAATCATGGTGGCTGCCGATGGAGAATACAGGCGTGGATCTGAAACGCGACTTTGCCACCCAAACCGCAGCGCAAAGAGCCGGGACGGAGGCCGCACCTGGGATTTTGAGCGCCTGGGCTGGAAAGATGAAATCGACGGCGAATACGCCATCCGCCTGAGCCTGGATCGCAGCGTACCGCAGGGCGCCTTTGTCTCGCCGGTGATCGACCTGGCTACCGGAGACGACGCAAAGGGGATCGGGAAATTGCTCGACCTGAAAGAATGCCGGGTAACATGGGAGGCGGATGTGCCCCAGGGAAGCCAGGTGAGTGTAGAGGCGCGCCTGGGCGACAATCCAGTACCTTCAGCCGCCGCATGGCCACCGTTCGAGCCTGTAGGGAATCTCTCAAGGACCTGGCGCGCTCCCGCCGGGCGCTACATGCAATTCAGGATTGTCATGCGCGCCCACAGTCCGCTGGTGACGCCGGTGTTCAAAGGCATTTCCGTGGAAACGAGGTACCGCGAGCACAAGCACCGCTTCGACAGACGATGCCGCCTTCTGGAGTTCCGTAACGGTCGCGTCATCCGCCCATCTCTGCCCTACGTCCACGAGGATTTCGCCCGCTTGAACGAACTGCGCCAGCGATTTGAACTGGACGCGATCGTTTCGGACGCGGCCACTGAGTTCGAAGCGCAACTGAAACTCATGCGCTGGGCCTATTTAGTGCCGCTCGATCGCCTGGATGCGTACCAATGGAATTACCTTGATCTGCCTCGACTCGAGAGGGATGCAAGCGGACGTCCCCGCCTTTTGGACGAATACCGGCAACGCCGGCGCGACGGCCACTGCCTCTACTGCAACCTGACCCTGATCGCCGCCTGTCTGTCCCTGGGCTTTCCGGCCCGGTGGGTCAATATCTCCACGAAGCACACCTACGGCCACGAAGTGGCGGAAGTGTGGTCCAACGAGTTCGACAAGTGGATATTCCTGGATGCCACGCGCGATTACTACATCTACGATCCCGACACGGGGATTCCCCTGGGTCTGGTGGAAATCAGCGAGCGCCTGGCCGAAATCATGCCGGGACCGGCGACGTGGGAGTATCCCATCCAGTGGCGCCTGCCGGACCTCGAAATGCTCCGCGCCGCCCGCGTTGCCTATCGCCAGGGCGACAATGCATTTTCAATTGACGACCTGAGCGGAGGCCCGGAGCACCTGATGCTCAAGGGACACCTGCAAATGGTTCGGCGCAACGATTTTGCCAGCCGGCCCTGGCCGCTGCCGTGGCGGATTTCCAGCAACTGGGGAAGCGATCTCTTCTACTGTTTCTACAGCGACGTGTTCCCCCGCAAACGGGAATACCATCAACACACCAGGCGCTGGCAGGATTTCAGCCCCCCGCTCAACCAGACGGAACTCTTCCTGAGCGAAACCGCCGAACCGGACGTCCTGCACGTGGATGCGGACACCGAGACGCCTTGCTTTGACGCCTTTCTGGTGAAGATCGACGGAGCCGAATGGAGGGAACAGAAAACCCCCTCGCTGGAATGGCGCCTGCGCGAAGGCCTGAATCAACTTCGGCTCAAGGCGCGCAACAGCGCGGGGGTTTGCGGCCCGGAAAGCTATGCGGCGGTCGTGATGAATACATGACAGGCTATATACGCCGGCCAGGGAGTCCTTCGATGTCCCGTTCTTCAGTTATCCTCCACGGATCCGTCCTCGTACCTGAGTTCCTCCCGAAGAATCGGCTTATAGGGATGCGCCAGGGCGACCTCCTCGTTCAGTTCGAGTCCGAGACCCGGGGTATCCGGCAACGTTACGAAACCGTCCTCGACCTGGAACCGGTGCCCGTGGAACAGGTCGTCCCGCCAGCCGGTCTTTTCTCTGGATGAATCGTCCGCATACGACGCCATTTCCTGGATCACGCTGTTCGGGCAGTTCAGGCCCATGTGGATCTCGGCGGCCACACCCACCCTGCTGTAGGTGATGTGGGGTGAGACCTGGATGTACTGCGCCTCCGCCATGGCCGCGATCTTCTTGAACTCCGAGATGCCGCCGCAGTGGACGATATCCGGATTGAGGTAGCTCACCAGGCGTTTGGCGATGATATCCTGAAATCCCCATTTGGTGAAGTTCCGCTCGCCCATGCACAGGGGCACCGTCGTCCGGTCGCTCAACCACTCGAGGGCGTCGTTCGATCCTTCCACCTGGATCGGCTCCTCCACCCAGAAGGGGCGGTAGGGTTCCACGGCCTTGCAGTACTCCAGGGCCATGGTGGGCGTCAGCCGGCCGTGGGCGTCGATGAGTATATCGAAGTCATCGCCCCCTTCGATCCGCATTTCCTCGATCTGTGCAACCGCGCGCTTCAGGTCCCAGGGCATGGGTACGGTGAGGGGGTCACCGGCTTTTGTCACCGGCGGCCCCGTCTTGACGGCATTGCATCCCATGGCCCGTGCGCGCTGCACGCCTGCTCTCCCCCCGCCACCGGCGTAGATGCGCACCTTGTCCCGCGCGGCGCCCCCGAGGAGCTTGTAAATCGGCAGGCCGGCGATCTTTCCGAGGATGTCCCACAGGGCGATGTCGATGGCGCTCAGAGCGGTGGTGAAGAGTACGCCCACGTGCCAGCGGTTCCAGCGAAACAGCCCCTGCCAGAGCAGCTCGATGTCCGTGGGATTCTTTCCGATGAGGTGACCCTCTAAATCCTTGATGCACTGGGCGATGGTGCCCACCTTGTTGTCGCTGATCGACCCCTCGCCCAGTCCCGTGATCCCCTCGTTTGTTCTGATCTTCACAAAACAGCAGTTGCCTTCCACAAGGAAGGTGTCCACGCCCGTGATCCTGATGCCCGGGTACGTCGTGTTGCCTTCGTCGGTCATGACAAGTGTCTCCTGCTTCCTTTTTTACACCGGATAATTGATTTTCAGATCCTTGAAGTCATCGTTCAGTTCGAAGGTCTTCCCTTCCGCGCGGGCGCGGTCCTTGTCGACGTCGTTCGCATCCTTGACGAAAACGTTGCTGACGACGTCTTCGGCCTTGTAGTGGTTCCGGATCTGCCCGAGTTTGTGAACGGTGTCGATGTAGGCCTGCCAGGATTCCAGGTCGCTGTATCCGTACCCTTTGCCGATGCGGTCGCCGTCAAAGTAGATGGTGCCCAGTTCGAGCATGGAATCCAGCGCAAGCTGCGGCGCCATCTGCTCCTGCAGGGCCGGAAACCGGCCGTAGGTGATCTGGCCGGCCGCGCGCGGGTTGGCCCGCGAGAATTCGTAGGCCATGCAATTGGCCTTGAAGAACCGCGTCCAGATGTCCACGCGGGTTTCATCCTTCAGGTCGTCGCGGTGGATGGCATAACCGTTGGAAGGATGTTTTGAGAACTCCATACCCACAAGAAACTTGAGCTTCATTCCCAGCGCCTTCCACTGGGCGGCCAGCCCTCTCCAGGCGAGCCCCGCGTCCGCGCGTCCAAGCGCGACCATCTGTCCCCACTGAGGGCCGCCGTTCAGGTACGTGACGGAACCGGGATCCACCCCCGCCTCCACGAGAATGGGATCGATGATCACGCGCCATCCTTCCGAGGCGACGGCGATCTTCTTCCCTGCCAGGTCCTGGACCTTCGTGATCGGACTGTCTTCCGGTAACGCGAAGTCAAAGACCTGCTTCATCACCATTTCCCACACGAGGACAACCGGGATCCCCGCGTCGATACTGGACAGCAGAACGCCGGGAGACGGAAACCCCATATCAGCCTGTTTCTGGCCCACCAGTTTGGTCACCGCCAGCGCCTCGGTGGGACCGGGTTGCAGCACCACGTCCAGGTTCAGTTCCTTGAAGTAGCCCATTTCGTGGGCGACCCAGAGGTTGAAGTCGTCCATCACCTCCAGGTTTCCCCGAGGAGAGACCCAGACGATCTTGTCGGCTTCGCCCGCGCTGAGCGGGTTGGCGGGAATGCAGAGCATGACGCCCATGGCCGATGAATACCCCAGGAATTCGCGGCGGGTAAGGGTGTCTGTTTTCATTTCATATCCTCCTGGTTGAATCTTGACGGATTGACAACGCGCCCGGACCTCTCTCCCCGGCTTTCGCTAATTCTCCCAGTTCGCCCATTTCTTGCCGATCAGGTAAAAGGCGACGTACAGACCGATGCCAATAGCCGCAATGAGGATGATCACGGCGAAAAAATTGGACATGCGCGCGAGCGACGAATAATAGACAAGGCGATTGCCCAGGCCGGAACCGCCTCCCACCATCTCCGCGCCGATCGCGGTCAAGAGGCCGAAAATGCCGCCGACCATCAATCCCACGATGATCATCGGCAGCGCGAGTGGGAACCGGACCTTGTAGAAGATCTGAAGCGTCGAGGCGCCGTATGAGCGGGCCAGGGCGATCTTCGCCAGGTCGGTCCTGCGGAAGCCGGTGGCGGCGTTGATCATGACCATTGGACCCACCGCGAGAGCGACCGCGATGACCCGGGGCGTCTGGCCGAATCCGAACTTGAGGATCAGCAGCGGCACGAGAGCGAGCATCGGCGTGGTAACCAGAATCAGGATATACGGCGTGACGATCTTTTCCGCAAACGGGAACTGCGTGATCAGCGCGGCCAGGAGAATGCCCGCGACGGCCCCGATCGCATATCCCAGACCCAATTCCTGGAGCGTAACCAGCAAGTGGGGCCAGATGAGCGGGAAAGACCTGTAGAGCGCGGATGCGATCTCACTCGGAAGCGGGAAAACGTAGGACGGGATGTCCCACGCGCGGACCACGAGTTCGGAAGCCGCCACCACCGCCACGGCCACACCGGCGATCACGGCGACCTGTACGCCCGCGAAGCTGAAGGACGTCAGCGCGGACCAGTTGATGGGTTGTTTTTCGTTTTTATTGGACATGGATTGAACGGGTCATTTGGGGGAGCATTTCAATGGCCTCTCGATTCAGAAACCGGAACTTACCTTGAATCGGTGAGACGGGAGAGGGGAGAGATCGCATGCCGTAAAGGGCTTCTTCTCCCGTCCACGGTCTACCCTCCTCTTCCCGGTTTCAGGGAACACGCCGTAGGCAGGGAATAAGGGAAAAGGGGTTTTTGCCTTTGCTTTTGTTTTGGCTGACGGCGGATCGCTGACAGCTTCTATTCCAGGATCTTCACCATATCGATAAGATCGCAGGTCTCGCCGGAGTCCATCAATACCCAGTCCGGGCGACATCCGCATTCAACGTAGCCGACTTTCCGGTAGACGTGGACCGCGGAAACATTGGCGGACCAGACGGTGAGATACAGCCTGCGCGCGCCCAGCCTCCGGGCCTCTTCTTCCAGGACATGCATCAGGCGGGTGCCAACTCCCCGGCCCCGCGCTCGAGCTACCAGGGCCAGTCCGATGGTCTGGTATTCGTGCCCGCTTCGGAGGGTGAATCCTTCGCCCACGAGAACGCCACCCTGTTCGACGAGGAGATAACTGGATCGATTCTGCTGAATCCCGACAAGTGCATGTGAGAGTTTCCGGCCCCCTGAAGCGGCGTCGAGTTCAAGTCGTCTGCACATGACTTTTTCGTGCGTAAGCGTCCGGTGCATGTCGATGAAGGCGTCGAGGTCGCTCCAGCGAGGATACCGAAAGCGCGTCTCAGTCCCGTCAATCAGGAGAGAATCAACAACGTGGCCTTCCTGCATGGTGAGTGTCCGATCCGGATTAATCCGCCCCTGTCCGATCGCCCGTCTGTCTCGCTTTGAGGCATCTGCGTTATTCCGGAAAATAAGGAATTGGCGGCGCCGGCGCAAGCGGGGTCTCCGAATGTGCGTTTTTGACCTTGACGCTTCCGATTTCGGGTGTTAAAATGCATCTTTCTGCCTGCACTGAAAAACTGAATGGCGAAAGCCGGCGTTGTGGCTCGCTGATTGTTGACGGCATGCAGCCACGCGAAGACCGCTGGGAATTTAGAGACAGCTTCCAAAAGGAGCAGATCTATGAAGACGTATCGGGTCGCCATTGTGGGCCTGGGTCGCATGGGAAGTACGATCGACGAGGAAGTGGTGGGCTATCCATCCATCGCCTTGCCGTATTCGGTGGCCGCATCGTGCGTGGCGAGTGAACGCCTGGAACTCGCTGCCGGATCGGACCTCGTGGCGGAGAAACGTCGCGCATTCGGCGAGAAATGGGGGGTGGCGGCGCTATACGAGGATTACCTCGAGATGATTGAAGTGGAACGGCCCGATATGGTCGCGGTGTGCACGAAGGGGGTCCTGCACGCCGAGATGGGGGTGGCCGTCGCACAGTCGGGCGTTCCGATGCTCTACCTGGAAAAGGCAATGGCGTGTTCGATGGCGGAAGCCGACGCGGTCCGGGATGCGTGCCGGAAACACGGGACCGTATTCAATACCGGCGTGCTTCGGCGGTTCGACAACCGTTACCACGCGGCGAGGGCCCTGATCGCACAGGGCGAAATCGGCAAGGCCAGTGTGGCAGTGCATTTTGCCCGCTCGAATCTCCTTCACGGACACGTTCATTCGATGGACACGCTCTCATATCTGCTGGGCGATCCGAAGATTGAGCGGGTACGGGGGGAGCTTCTTCCGGAGGACCTGTCAATGGAGAACAACCGCCTGGATGACGATCCGGTTTCGAGGTATCATCTGGAATTCGAAGACGGAGTCGAAGCGTGGACAATTCCCGCGGGTCACTGGGAATTCGAGGTGGTGGGCAGCGATGGGGCGATCCGATCGCGGAACAACGGCGCCGGATGGGAACTGCGCAAGATGGGCGCACAGAGGGGACGACACAGGTTCGTGGAAGCGGCCGGGTTTCCGGAGGTGGAACCCCGGAGCGCCGTGGTGGCATGTCTGGAGGACCTGGTGGCCGCCCACGAATCGGGCGAGCCGTCGCTGGGCAACGTGGAGGTCACGCACCACGTCACGGAGGCCTGTTTCGCAGTGGCCGAGAGCCATCGCAGGAACGGGGCCCGGGTGGCGCCGTCCGAAGTCGACCGGGACCTGTACATTTTTCACGTTTGACCGCCGGGAATTTTAAACAACTTCTAAAGACAGCTTCCGCAGATGAGGGTCTATGAAGATCGAGCCGTTGATTTCACCGGAAGAATTCGTGGGGCTTGAAGGAATCACACATCTGTGTACGGGAGGTGAAAGCCCGTGGCTGAAGGCGCAGGAGTCGGTCTATGCCGAGTTCTCGCGCCTGAAGAGCGGGGGATACGACGGGCGGGGCGTGATCTACACGATCGGGAACCGCTGTCGCGGCCGGATGGGTGATTTATGGGGCGTGCCCGCAAATCGAATTGCGTTCATGCCGTCCGCGGCCGAGGGGATCAACTGGCTGGCGCGGGGCCTGGACTGGCGGGACGGGGATAATGTGGTGACGACGAATCTGGAGTTCCCGTCGGTGGCATACGCGTGGAAGCAGCTGGACCGGCTGGGTGTGGAGGTGCGCCTGGTTCCGCATCGGGACTGGTTTGTCCACGAGACGGACCTGCTGGATGCCGTGGATTCACGCACCCGGGTGCTGGCCGTGAGCCAGGTGAGTTTCTATACGGGGCAGAACCTGGATGTGGCGCGGCTCTCCGAGGGAACGCGCGAGAGGGGCGTACTGCTGGCGGTTGACGCCACCCATGCGTCCGGCGTGGTGCGGGTCGACGCGGGGTTGACGGACGTGACCGTGAGCAGCAGCTACAAATGGCTGCTGGCAACGCACGGCGTTGCGCCGTACTACGTGAGCGAACACGCGGAGTCCCAGATCGGAACGACGTGCTATGGCTGGCGGAATCTGGCTGTGTGGCCGGCCCAGCGCGCCGAGCGCCATCCCGACGTGGATGAAAAGCCGATGCCGGACCGGATGGAGCCCGGAAATCCGGCGATGATGGTGGTGATGCACCTGGACAAGGCGCTGGAGGTTCTGCTGGGCGTGGGTATGGAACAAATCGATGCGCACGCGCGCGATCTTTCGGAGGAGGTGAGCGCGGGCCTGGACCGGCTCGGATACCCGGTGATCAGCCCGAGGGAACGCGGAGCGCGTTCCGGAAACACCTGCTTTGCGGTGGACGACGCCAAGGGGCTCGAAACGGCTCTCGCGGCGCACAATGTGCTGTGCTGGGGGGAATACGGCCGGCTGCGGGTGTCCACCCATCTGTACAATGGCAGCGCGGACGTGGACAGGCTTCTGGAAGTCCTGGAACGGATATAAACTGCGAGATGTCCGGCACGAGTCGTTGTCGGGCACGATGGAGGAGATCGACGGTATGATGAAACTGGGCTGCATGTCGCTGAGCTACAAGGACAGGTTTGCGGAAGGCGCGATGGACCTGGAGGGGTTTATCGACCGGGCGTATGAGTTGAGGCTGGACGGCATCGACGTCCATACCCGGGCGTTCGCCTCCACGGATCCGGCGTACCTGCGGGAAATCAGGATGCGGTGTCTGAAGCGCGGGCTGGCGATTTCCTATATCGGGGTAAGCAACGACTTCGGCCGGCCGGAGCCGGAGCTTGCCGGCGCGGTTTCCGAGGTCAAGGAGTGGGTGGACGTGGCGGCTTTCATGGGGGTCCCGATGGTGCGGATATTCGCGGCGTGGGTCCGCGGCGGCGCGACGGAGGAGGAGGTGTGGGCGCGAATGATGCCGTGTATGCGCGAGGTTGCGGCCTACGGCGAGGAGAAAGGCGTGGTGCTGGGCCTGCACAACCACAACCACGGGTGCGTGACCCGGACGGGGAAGGACGTACGCCGCATTATCGAGACCGTGGACAATGCCTATCTTTCGCATATCCTGGACACGGGGCAGTACGTTGGATCGCCAGGCGCCAGCGGAGCGAACGGGAGAGAGGACCCCGCGCTGGATTTCTACGGGAGCATCGCCGAAACGGCCCCTCTGGCCGTGCACGTGCGCGCGAAAATTTACCGGATTCAGACCGGAGAGGAGGCCTGGCTGGACTATCCCAGAATCTTCGAGATCCTGGGAGGCGTGGACTTTAACGGTTGGGTTTCCGTGGTGTACGAAGGTCAGGCGGTGGAGGCGGAGGAGACGGCGGTCCCCAAAGCGGTCGACTATCTCAGGCGGTTTGTTCCGGGCGGATGAGACGACGGGATGACCGAACCACCGACAGCCCGCCGGTTTCGCCTTGGGGAGCGGTGAAATGGCCCAGGCCCGTCTTTCGGATCAACAGAAGGGTTTGCACGACCCCGTGTCCGCGCAAAGCGGTATCACCGCGCGGTCGGTGGTTCTGGGCCTGTTGACGGCGGCCGCCTCGGCCTATTACGGCATTGCCGGGTCGATGGTGCTGCACGTGGGGTCGCTGGTCAAGTCGAATTTCCCCGTCTCGTTGATCCTCGTATTTACAATCTGGGTGGTCGTCAATATGGCGATCGCCCGGGTTGCGCCGCGCAGCGTGCTTTCCCGCACCGAGATGATGGTCATCTTCGCCATGGCCTGGATCGCGGGGATGATGCCCGGGGTGGGCTGGACCGGGTATATGACGGGCGCGCTGCCCGCACCGCATTTCTTCGCGACCCCCGAGAACCGCTGGGCGGACCTGTTCCTCGACGAGCTGCCGCACTGGGCATTCCCCGAGCCTGTGCCGGAAATCGTGGACCGGTTCTATTTCGGGCTGCGCAAGGGGGAGACCGTTCCCTGGTCCGGATGGCTGGCGCCGGTGGGATGGTGGCTGGCAGGAAGCCTCGCCATGGTGGGCGTGGCTTTTTTCGTTACCACGATCTTCCATCGCCAGTGGGCCGATGCCGAGCGGTTGACCTATCCGCTGGTCAGTTTTCCCACGGACCTGACCGAGGGGATCGGACCGGGTCACGCCATTCCGGGGCTCTTCCGGTCGCCCGTGTTCTGGCTGGGCTTTTCGTGGACCGCCGGCATCATCTGCTGGAACATCATCACGTTCTGGTATCCGCAGGTGCCGCGCGTGACGCTGTTCGATTCGGTGAATACCAAGTGGATGGTAGTCGCCCAGAATTTCCCGCGCGTCTACTACCGGGTCCTGCCTCTGGTGATCGGTCTGGGTTATCTGTGTCGCCTGGACCTGCTGTTCAGCTTCTGGTTCATGGGGCTGCTGGCGGTGGTGAAGGTCGGGGTGATGAACCGCACGGGATTCACCGTGGGCATGGCGGGTCAACCCTCCACCGGCAACGAGATCGTCAACCTGGAAAGCCACGGGGCGATGACGGTCCTGGTGGTGTGGTCGCTGTGGATGGCCAGGCGTCACCTCGCGTACGTCTGGAAGAAGGCCTGGGAAGGCGGCGGTGAGGGAGAGGGTCCGGTGTCCTACAGGACCGCGGTGGCGGGACTCCTGGTCTGTGCGAGTTTCGTCTGCGGGTTCTTCATGGCCGTGGGCCTCTCGTTCAGCCTCGCACTGGGACAGATGACGTTGATGTTCATTGCGTATTTCACCGTGGCGAAATACATGGCGGCGACAGGGTTCGGGTATCTGGTTCCCGTGGGCGGCAAGGGCGGATGGTGGCTGAAGTCCATCACCGGCACGGCCACGATGGATACCCGGAACCTGGTGGGACTGGGGCTATTGAACAGCAGCGTCTTCTTTGGCGGGGGCAGGCTGCAGACGATTCAGATGCTGCCCCATCATCTGAAGGCGATGGACCACCTGAAGTCCCGCCGGGGATGGGTCGGCGGGACCGTTTTTGTCGGATTCGTGGTCAGCTTTCTGGTTTGCGTGGGCTTCATCGTCTATTACTGCTACACGGAGTCCGCGCTGTTTCTGAGGTCGTGGACGTTATGGGAGGGGCCGCACGGCATATTCAACGGCCTCGCTACGTCTATCGGCGAAACCGACCGGACCGTGTTCGACCCGCAGAAGCTGGGGGTGTGGCTCTTCGGCGCGGCCGAGGCGGGCTTGCTGGCGCTGCTGCGGACGTGGTTTCCATGGTGGCCGCTGCACCCGCTGGGCCTGGCGTTCCAGTACACCACCGGACCCAGGTACTATGTTCTGAGCATCATGCTGGTATGGGCGGCCAAGTTGCTGATCGTACACTACGGGGGGCCGCGGATGTACGAAAAAGCCAAGCCGTTTTTCTACGGGACGGTGATCGGTTACTGCGTTGGCATCGGCATCGCACAGGTCGTCGACCTGATCTGGTTTCCCGGACAGGGGCACGGGTTTCATAATTATTAAAGAATCAGCGGTCAGCCGTCAGCGGGACCTCTCCCCCCGGCCCCCTCTCCTGAAGGAAAGGGGGAGAAAAGCGAAGCGGTGCGTTGACGCCTTCCCATATAAACTCTCATCGACGCGGTAACGTCATCTCCGTTTTTTCTCAAGGACAAGACACCGATGAACCCCGGTTCCCCCTTCCTTCAGGAAGGGGGTCAGGGGGTAGGTCACGAACGCCCAAACACAATCCGGAGGTTGATATCAGATGAAGGTCCTGTACCTGAACGTACCCGGCATGCTCCAACCGTGGTACGACGATTTCAGATCGGCGGTCGGGGACGGGCATACGGTATGCCTGTACGATCCCGAGAAACCCGTGGCCGGGCAGTTCGAGGACGTGGAGGTGGTGGTGGACCAGGGCGGATCGGTGGGAACGCGGGCTCTGATCGACGCCGCGCTGGCTGCCCGCGTGAAGCTGTGGCAGGTGCTGGGAACCGGGGTGGACCACGTGGACGTGGCGTATTTCCTCGAAAAGGGTCTGATGTTGGCCAATACCCCCGGCCCGTTCAGCGCGGTGGCGCTGGCGGAACACGCGATGTTCCTGATGCTTTACTTCGCGAAGCAGTTCGACGAACACGTGCGGAACCTCCGGTCGAAGGTGTTCTACTTTCCGGTGAGCGAGGAGCTGGAGGGGAAGACGCTCGCGCTCGTCGGGCTGGGCGCGAGCGGACAGGCGCTGGCGGCACGGGCGAAAGCGATGGGAATGCGGATTGCGGCCGTGGACGCGGTCGATATCCCCGGGGAACGGCTGGATGAGCTCGGGGTGGAGGCGTTCGGGGCGCCGTCCGAACTGGAGGTCATTCTCGCGCGGGCCGACTACGTGTCGCTGCACGTGCCGCTGACGTCGAAAACGCGGCATATGATCGACGGCCGGGCCCTGGCGGCGATGAAACCCACGGCGGTGCTGATCAACGTGGCAAGGGGGGAGATTGCGGATGAAGACGCGCTGGTGGAGGCGTTGCGAAGCGGGAGGATCCGGGGCGCAGGGCTGGATGTGTACGCCGAAGAGCCGCTGCCCGCGGACCATCCGTTTATGAACATGCCGAACGTCGTGGCCACGCCCCACACCGCGGGTCAGACCTATGGCACATCCAGGAGGCGTGGAGAGGCGTGCGCGGAAAACGTGGATCGGATCGCGCGCGGGCTGGAGCCGTTGTACAGGATTACCGAAGCGGGATGAGGTTGGTGGCGTGCTATCGAGCGCGCGCGGCGGGTTCTGGCGGCCCATTTGCAATCTATTCCCTTTTGGAATAGAATCTATGTCAATGATTCGCTTTTGTTTTGAATTGGATTCAGTTAACGTTTTGACCGGGGACATCTCCCAAATTCAATGCGTTTGGCCAATAAAGCTCACACGAAGACACGACGGCGCAACGAGAACCCGGAGACAACCGAAACGCAGGGTGCCCACAAGGGACGCCCCTACGAGGTACGGGGCACACAATGTAAGTTCCGGATTTGTGAATGAATGGGGATTGAAATGGTAGGGGCGTCCCTTGTGGGCGCCCGGCCAGATTGGTCCGAATAATGGAAATCGAACTGAATCGGAAAGACGTATGGCCCGCGGGGCGGGAATCCACGGCGCTGGGTGAACTGGCCCGGATGGAGATTGCGAAGCACATCTGGGACAGCCGGCGGAGTTCCAAGCTGACCGGATTCGAGTACGCGAAGCGCCGGGGAACGCGAAATATGATGGACCCCGTCCGCCCGCATCTGGATCGGCCGCGAGGACGTACGCGCGTCTCCGCGTTCTGGACCCGCCGGACGCTGGTGGTTTCGGCGACGTGCGAAGGTCGGACAGAGGGGGAAGACCGCATTGTCGTGTCGATCGTGACGGGGGAAGACAGGCTGCTTCAGTTGGCGTGTCTTTCGGATGGGACGGTCCGGCTGCCCGATGGCGCGGAGCGGGCGGAGTTCGTCGTGGACACGGGCGGGAAAGGGTGGTCGGCGCGTCTGACGGCGCCCTGGGCGATGCTCGGCGTTCGTCCCCGGTCCGGGCTGCAGATTCCCCTGAACGTCTCGCGGTTTACGGATTGGACGGATACGCCGCCGCCCGAGATGTTACCGGACGGATTCGTGGTCAACGGTCTCTCCCGCATCCAGCCTGGGTTGGAAGTCAGCACGCTGAGCCGGGCGGTGCGGTATCCGATTGTCGGCGATCCCCTTCGGGCGGACAGGTTGGGGCGCCTGGTGTTGAGTCCACGGCTGAAAATCGAGAATCTGAGCCTTCGCGACGTGGGTCTGACGCAGAAGGAACTCTGGATGAATCTGAAGCCTTCCACCGGGCTGCCCGAAATGCTGGACGTTCGCGTCGTGCTTGTCGATCCATACGGACGCGAAACCGTTTTCGTGGACCAATCCCGCGGTGAGGGCGAAACACGTATGCGTCTGGACTGCCTGTTCGGGACGTTCAGAGGCTTCCTTCATCCATCGCGCCTGGCGGTTTCAGTTTCCGATCCGGAGACCGGCGCGATACTGGCGGAAACGCAATGCGAGTTCGTACCGCCCCGGGGGATCCGCCTGGATCCGCTGCGGTTGGGCAACGATCAGCGCGGCCGCGGCCGATTCAGGTTGGCCGGCGAAGGCCTGGCCGGCACGCAATGGCAGGCGTCGATGGTGAATGACGCCGGCGAGACGCTGGAACGGGGACGGGTCGTTGCGGATTCGGAAGAGACGACGTTTGAAATCTGTATCGGTGAAGTGCCAAGGGGACGTTACCGGCTGCGCCTCGCGCCAATCGGGTTGAACGCGACAGGCGGATTGGAATGTCCCTGTAACGTTATGGGGACGGGTCGTCAGCCGCGTGTTCTGCTGCGAAGCGAGGACGTGGAGCGGCTGCGGGTGCAGGCGAAGGAAGGGGGCCTGAAACCGCACTATGACGCAATGAGGGCGCAGGTGGATGAAGTGCTTCAGCGAGGGGCGATTTCGGAGCGCAGCCTCACGCCCGATGGGACCGAGGTCCGCGAGATCGCGATCGACGACCTGCTCGCCGGCGACGACCTGCTGATGCAGGGCCACTCGGAGGATACGCTGTTTCAGCGGGACCCTCACCAGATGATGGCCGCGGCCCTGGTCTATCTGATCGAGGGAAACGACCGCTACGGGGAACTTGCCCGGAAGATGGTCCGGGTGCTCGTGGAGCACGTGCTGTGGGGAGATCCGAGGGTTTACGGGGCGGATCCCGATCTGATGTGGAAGGCGATGTACTGCGCGCTGGCGATGGACTGGCTGGGAGACCTGATCCCGCCTGATGAACGCAGGGTACTCAGGGATCGGCTGGTCGAGAACGGGCTGCTGGTGTACCTGTGGGCCATGGAGAATGACCAGGCGTACTGGAAGGGGAGGATTGCAAATCTGACGCCGATTTCGGATAGCGTGGCGACCGTGCTGGCGCTTTGCCTCCGGGATGAAGCGCTCGACGCGGAAGCCGTTCTCAGGATTGCCAGGGAAGACATCGGAACGCCGATGCGCGCGTTTCCGACCGATGGGTCCTGGCCGGAATCCGTCAACTACTGGGCGGTATTTCTGCGGGGGATCATACTGCACGGCGCGGCAATGGAATCCGCAACGGGCGGGGACGACGGTGTCTTTTCATTGCCGGGCATGCGTGACGCGGGGTATTTTCCCGTTTATTTTACGCCGCGTGGGGTTCCTGCGGGGTTCAACGACGGTATGAACACCGGAGCGGCGCCTTTTCTGCATCTTCTGGCGCATCGGTTTGACCAACCTCTCCTATCGCTGTTTGCGGATGCATACGGCGGCGAGGGCGAAAACAGGCGATCGGACTGGTATACGGTGATGTGGCGCTCCACCGGGATTCCCTATCAGCACGAGGCGTCACGTACCGTCGTGGGCGACAGGCCGGCGCCGGCGTTGTTGGGATCCATCATGACGGGGTTGAAGCGCCTGCGTGTCTACGAGGAGATCCGGTGGGCCGCGCTCGCCTCGGAATGGCCCGATCCGGCGCTGTACGTGTCGTTCAAGAGCGGATACGCCGCTCCCGGTTTCGGCCATACGAGCCGGGACCTGAACGCGATCCAGGTGGTGGCGGGGGGAGAGCCGCTGATCCGGCGCAGCCACGACTACAGTACGCCGCCTGTGGGATACAGCACCACGCTGGTGAACGGCAGGCCGCAGGGACCGGGAACGGGGACGTTCCTGTATTGGGACGAGGCATCCCGGCATCTGGCCATCGCGGCGGAGGCGGACAGGTCGTTCGGAGACGACGTCGGACGCGCCCGCCGCCACGTCGTCATGGTAGACGGGCGGTACCTGGTTGTTCTGGATGAAATATGGAGCGAGCTACCGGTACAGGTGACGTTTATGGCGCATACGGCTGGAGAGATCGTCAACGGGGACGGGGGCTGTGAAATCAGGGGAATCAAGACGAGACTGTCTCTGGCGTTTGCGGGCCCGGATGTGACTCTGGACCGCGTCGCGCCGCCGGACTGCGTGATGACCCAGCTCACCGACCGCGCGCTGCATGCAACCACACAGGCCGGAAGCGAGGTGGAATTGCTGACGGTCATCTGGCCGGATACCCGTGAAACCGGGACGCCCATGTGTCGATGGGACGGTGAACGGCTGGAGGTCCGCCGGCCGGACGGAATGATTGACGAGTTACGATTCGGACGTGAGAATTCCGAACTGCGATTTCTGCGTGTGGACGGATGACACAACCCGAAACCCGACCTACGCCTGGTTGATCCATACAAGAAGGAGAGGACAGCAAATGGCGACAGCCAAAATCATGTGGACGAAGATCGACGAAGCGCCCGCGCTGGCCACCGCCGCGTTGCTGCCGGTTGTACGGTCCTACATCCGTGGGTCCGGCATTGACGTCGAACTCAGCGACATCTCCCTTGCCGGCAGGATCATCGCCAGCTTTCCGGAAAACCTGGCCGAAGCGCAGCGGATTCCGGATTGCCTGGGTGAACTCGGCGCCCTGACCCGGAAACCCGAGGCCAATATCCTCAAGCTGCCCAATATCAGCGCCACGGTTCCGCAATTGAAAGCGGCCATCGAGGAACTGCAAGACAAGGGCTACGACATTCCTGACTACCCGGACGAGCCGCAAACCGACGCTGAGAGAGAGTTGCAGACCCGATTCGCAGGGGTGCTCGGTTCAGCCGTCAATCCCGTCCTGCGCGAGGGCAACTCCGACCGGCGGCCCGCCGCTTCGGTGAAGGCATTCTTCCGGAGGAATCCGCACAGGATGATGCGGCCATGGCCGAAATCGGGCTCCAGGGCGCGGGTCGCCCACATGACGGGCGGGGACTTCTTCGAAAGCGAGAAATCGACCACGGTGATCGCAGCGACCCGGGTGCGAATCGAGTTCGCCGGCGACGACGGTCGGGTCAACGCACTCAAGGACGGGATATCCCTGGAAGCCGGCGAGGTGGTGGACACCGCGGTGATGAACGTGAACGCCCTCCGGCGGTTCTTCTCGGAGCAGATGGATGCGGCGAAGCGGGACGGCGCGCTGCTTTCGTTGCATCTCAAGTCCACCATGATGAAAGTCTCCGACCCCGTTATATTCGGCCACTGCGTTTCGGTCTATTTTCAGGAAGCGCTGGAGAAACATGCCGATACGCTGGAAGCGATCGGCGCCGACGTGAACTACGGCCTGGCCGACGTGGTGTCACGGCTCGATCGCCTTCCCGCCGGCAAAAGGGCGGAGATCGAGGCCGACATTGCCGCGGTATATGAGGGTCGCCCCGGACTGGCGATGGTCGATTCCGATCGCGGCATCACCAATCTCCATATGCCGAACGACGTGATTATCGATGCCTCGATGCCCAACGTGGTCCGCGACGGCGGGAAGATGTGGAACCGGGACGGCGAACTGCAGGATACGATCGCCATCGTGCCGGACCGGTGCTATGCGACCATGTACAGCGAGATTCTCGAAGACGCGAAGGCGCGGGGGCAGTTCGACCCCGCCACGATGGGCAGCGTGGCCAACGTGGGTCTGATGGCGCAGAAGGCCGAGGAATACGGCTCACACGACAAGACCTTCGAAGCTCCCGGCGCGGGTGTGATTCGCGTTGTGGACGCGACCGGCGACGTGTTGCTCGTTCAGGAGGTGGAAGTCGGGGATATCTTCCGGATGTGTCAGACGAAGGACGCCGCGATCAGGGACTGGGTGGGCCTGGCGGTGAGGCGGGCGAGCGTCTCCGCAACGCCGGTGGTGTTCTGGCTGGACCGTGAAAGGGCGCATGACGCGGAAATCATCGCAAAGGTGGACGTCTATCTCCCTGAACACGACACGGAGGGCCTGGACGTCCGCGTGCTGAAGCCCCGCGACGCGATGCGGTTTTCGCTGGATCGGATACGCAGGGGAGAGGATACGATCGCGGCGACGGGCAACGTGCTTCGCGACTATCTGACGGATCTCTTTCCAATATTGGAACTCGGGACCAGTGCGCGGATGCTGTCGATCGTCAGGCTGATGAACGGCGGCGGACTGTTCGAGACCGGGGCGGGCGGATCGGCGCCCAAGCACGTCCAGCAGTTCCTGAAGGAGGGGCACCTGAGGTGGGACTCGCTGGGAGAATACTGCGCCCTCGTGCCGTCGTTCCGGCTGATCGCCGAGACCGCGGGAAACGCGAAGGCCGCGGTGTTTGCGGATACGCTGGACCGGGCCATCACGAAATACCTGGAGAATTCGCGGTCGCCCTCACGAAGGGTGAACGAGATCGACAACCGGGGCAGCACGTTCTATCTCGCGATGTACTGGGCGCGGGCCCTGGCCGCGCAGGAAAGCGACGCGGAACTGAAAGCAAGGTTTGGGGACGTCGCGAGGAAACTCGAGGAGAATGAGGACAGGATAAGCGCGGAACTGCTGGCCGCCCAGGGTGAGCCGGTGGATCTTGGCGGCTATTATGCGCCCGATCCGGACCAGACCGCCAGCGCGATGCGTCCCAGCGGGATCTTCAACGCCATTATAGACGCCGTCTGAATTGCGATTTGAGCGGCCTGCGCTGGCTGAGGAGGGCAGGGTCGACGGGCTCCGGCGCGGCCGACCCGTTTTTTCCCTCGTACACCTTCGCGGCGCTCACCGCTTCCTGGAAGGCGGCCAGGGGACGATCTGAGCCGGGATACCGGTCGGCGTGCGTGGGGCCGTTTTCCAGCTTGAGTACGCCGCGCGGGCAGACGGCGGAGCAGATGCCGCATCCCACGCACGAAGCGCGAACGATGTTCTCGCCGCGCTGGGCGTACGCCCGTACGTCGATGCCCATTTCGCAGTAGGTGGAACAGTTGCCGCAGGACATGCACTGGCCGCCGTTGGTGGTGATCCGGAAGCGTGAGAAGAAACGCTGGAAGACGCCCAGAATTGCGGCCATGGGACAGCCGAAGCGGCACCAGACCCGGCTGCCCATCAGTGGATAGAAGCCCACGCCGATGACGCCGGAAAACAGGGCGCCGATGTAGAATCCGTACGCGCTGGCAAGCGGCCCCGACAGCCGGCCGAAGACGCGGCCTTCGGTGGCGGAGTTGACCCACAGCGCGATTGTGGTTACGGTAATGAAGATGAGGACCGAGTAGATGATGCCCCGTTCGATCCTCCAGGAGCGGGTCGTCTTGCTGGAGAGCTGGCGAAAGGGATCGCCCAGGGTCTCGGCGAGGCCGCCGCAGCCGCATACCCAGGAGCAGTACCATCGTTTTCCGTAGAAGTAGGTGAGTACGGGCGTGGCGATGAAGGTGGCCACGGCGCCCCAGAAGACCATGAAGACGCCGAGGGCGCCGGGATGGCCGGTCAGGCTGCCCACGGTGGAGGGAAAGAGGTAGTCGTATTTGAGCGGCCAGAAATAGGTGAAATAGAACTCAGGCTGGTTGAAGCTCTTGAGCAGTTGCGGTATGAGAAAGGCGAAGCCAAGCTGGAAGAACATTACGGACGCGGTGCGGATGATCTGGTAGCGGTTGTGGCGGTACTTCATGAACATGCGGACACCGAACACGAGGATGGCGAGCGTGTACAGGAAGCCGTAGAAGAACCATCGGTCCGCCGGACCCCCGGCCAACGCCTGGGATAGCGGGTCCACCAGCCGGACGCCGCGTTCGAGGGTTTCGGGCCACCAATAGAGCAAGACGTAAAATCCGGTGATGACAATGCCCAGGGCCCATCCGATGGCTCCCAGATGGGTCGCGCTGCCGAACATGATGCCGTCGTGCTTGATCCCCGGAACCGTGTTCCTGTACGTGAACCAGAAATACGCTGCCGATCCCAGCACGATGAGGCCGAAGCTGAGCAGGATGCCGGTCCAGGTACCGGAAAGCGGACCGAGCAGGGTCACGATGAGTGCCAGGAAGCCGACCGCGACGGCCGAAATGGAGAGCCTTTCCGGCCAGGATGCCGGTGGCGCCTGTTGCGCGGGCGGTTCCTCGAAGCCCTGCGTTTCCTCATCGAAGTCGTAGTCGAGGGTGGCGGTATCAATCATGACATCTGCTCCCTGAGGGCGGGTACGATTTCGGATTCGTGCCGGTCGAAGAACTCGGGGTCGAAGTTGGCGTCTGCAAGGTTGTCCAGCACGAAGTCGACCGGGCGCTGTTCCGAGATCCAGCGTTCGCAGACTTCGTGGCGGTAGCGGATACCCATGAGATTGATGCCGATCACGTCCGGTTCGGTGTAAACGATTCGCACGGACTGGCGCTGTGCGGGGTGTTGCCAATAGAGGTTCTTTTCGCCCGGCACATTGAGGTTGACGCGGCCGTAGACCTGGTATTCCAGGTCCAGGAACTTGGCGGAGTTGAACCAGATGCCCGGGTCGTAGCTACGGGTTTCGCCCGCCATGACGTCCCCCGCGACCTCTCCCTGTTTCCTGCCTGTGTACCAGACCTGCTGCAACAGATTCCGCTCGCCGCCGGTGACGATTTCGGCACAGTCACCCGCGGCATATACGTCAGGAACGCTGGTCTGAAAGCTGTGATCGACAAGGATCCCCCTGCCGGTCTCGATTTCGGAGTCCCTGACAAGGTCTATATTGGGTGACACGCCTGCGGTGAGACCCACAAACTGGCATTCCAGCGATTCGCCGTCTTCCGTGACAACGCCGCAGACTCTGCCGTTTCCGTCGTCCAGGATCTCCTTGAGGCTGGTGCTGAGTTTGAGTCCGATGCCTTGTTCCCGGATGATTTCGTTGACCATAACGGATTCTTCTCCGGGAAGGACGTTGCCCCAGTAGGATGGCTCGCGTACCAGAAAGGTGACGTGGATGTTGCGCGAATGTAGCATTTCGGCCAGTTCGACGCCAATGAGGCCGCCGCCGACAATCACGGCATGACGGGTGTGCTTCGCGTTGTCGTACAGGGTGCGGAGATCCTGGAGGGAATAGAGGCCCTGAACGCCTTTGAGGTCCTGTCCCGGCCATCCGAATTTGTTGGATTTCGAGCCGGTGGCGATGAGCAGCTTGTCATAGTGGAAGTCACCGCCCCGGTGGAGAGTGAGGCACTTTCGGGGGGCGTCGATCCCGGCGACCCAGTCCCGGCGCAGGTCCAGCCGGTTTATGGACCAGAAGTCGTCTTCGAAGGGTTTGGTGCCCTGATAGGTCATATGGCCCATGAAAACGTACATCAGGGCCGGCCGCGAATAGTGGTATCGGGATTCGCCGGAGATAAGGGTGATGCGCCAGTCCGGCTGTTTGCGCCGCAGCCTGATCGCCGCGCTAACACCGGTGACGCCGTTGCCGATTATGGCGACGTGCACGATCGTTCCTCCATGATTTCTCCCTGGCGGCGGCGGGCGGCAACTTGCTGATTCCGTCCGTCTATCGGGGATCTCGATGTTCGGTCCGTCCATTGAACGCAGGGGACCGAACGGAAATTAAGCAATGCGACCGGAAAGTCAAGGACGTCTGCACCTTCGAGCCACGTACCTCGCTGACGAACCCGGCCGGGCGAGGGTTCCAAAAAAACCTTGAACCGGACGGTTGTGCGCGAATCGAAATCGCCTGGCCGCGCCGTCAATGTGCGTCAACCTGGCTCCCGGCCAGATCGTAAACCCGGAACGCGCCCCAGTGTACGATCGACGTGGAAACCTCTCGCGGCTCTACGCCGAGGCGTTTCTCCATAAGACTTCGTCTCGCCCGCACGTCTCCCGGATGGAGCGTGATGGTATCGATACCGTTGACCGGAAGGTTGGCGAAAGAGAACGCGTCCGACCCTCTGTGCGTCATCGTTTCCCCGTCGATCCGGAGACGCACCTCGCCGTTTCGCGCATCCCATTCAATCCGGAACCTGTACACCCTGCCGCTCGCGACCTGGACGGCCTGATCGAATTCGGTGATGCCTTTCCCGGTGCAGATGATTATCTTGCCCCGGAGCAACCCGAACTGGATATTCCCGTATTTGATGATGCCCTGGTGTTCTTCCAGGATGAGGCATGACTCCAGCGCCGCGTCGGCAGGCTTCATCTCGAATTCCACGGCGCCCGCTTTCAGCGGCGGGATCCGGACCTTGACGTAACCGTACTTCGTGACCGTCTCCAGCCACCGGAAATTCACGGGCCGCATGACCGTCTCGCAGACGTTGTCGTCCGGCATGCCGTCCGGAGGGGGAGGAACCGGCGCCCAGTACAACGGAAACGTCTCCCTGGATGCCACGGCGCCATCGTTGTATTCGGCGTATTCCCTCAGGCGCATGAGACTGCCGGTTTCAACAGTCCCCGTGGCCAGTTCGATTGTACTGATTTCGTCAATGTCCGGTCCAATGCATCCTTGAATCTCGACCGGGTCGTTCTTTTCCAGGGCGAACACAAACTTTCTGTTTTCGAAATCGAATCCCGAAAAGGTCAGGCGATGTTCGTCGGACGGCACGACGTAAGGCGGGCGAATGGCCGGATCGGCGTAGGGTCTGCCGTAGTGAAAGGTCAGGGACTTGCCGGAGTCGACGGTTCCCCTGTCCCCGGTCAGATGGATTCGCCCGTCGACGTCGATCCGGCAATCCAGCGCAATCCGGTCGTCCGCGCGAGTGAAGAGGATATGGTAGCGCTTTCCGAGGGCCACCCGGAGTTTCAGCTCAACTGCATCCTCCGTGCGCCGGACGCGGTTCTTCATTCGCCGGGAACAGCGCGCGCGGCCTCGCGAGCCGTCGATCGTGAGGTAGCCGTCGTCACCGAAGACGTAGACGCCTCCTTCGCCGCGGTCGTGCCAGCGGAAGTCCTGTGAGGCAACCAGCATGGGTCCGTTTCCTGTTCCGTGGTCATTTGAAGGAGATTTCTTCGAGCGAAGATAGGGCGCCGCGTCGGGTCGATCAAGCAGGATTGTCCCGGCGCCGCAACACAACGAGGAGGCACGGACGTGAGCAAGGGCAGCCTGTTCTACCCGGCGGAGTTGATTGAAAAGGCGAAGCGCAACGCGGAAAACCACGTGTGGGCAAAGCGGGCGCGGGACCGGATCGTCGAGGCCGCTCAGCCGTGGGTGGCGTTTTCGGACGATGAGTTGTGGGACCTGATGTTCGGGAGTACCATCCGGAGGTCCTGGATGGTCTGGTCGAACGGGCACTGCCCGGCGTGCGGGGAGGGCGTGCCCATGTACAACTGGCGTATCCAGGCGTTGCGCCTCCCGTGGAAGCTGCGATGCCCGCACTGCGAAGAGTTGTTTCCCAAAAACGACTTCCAGGCGTTCTACCGCTCCGGTCTGGATGAACACGGAGTGTTTCAACACGGCCTTGCGGACCGCTCGCTCCTGTTCAACACGGAGCATCCCGATCCGGCGGATCCGCTGCACCTGTTCGGAGTGGACGACGGCGAGGGGTACCGCGACGGTGAGAATACCTGGTGGTTCGTGGGGACCTACCTGGTCTACGGCCAGTGGAAGCAGATCGTGCATGGCGGGATCAAGGCGCTGGCGGAGGCCTACGCGGCAACCGGAGAACCCGTGTTTGCCCACAAGGCGGGCGTGCTGCTCGACCGGGTGGCGGACCTGTACACGACGTTCAATTTCAAAGATCAGGCGATGATGTACGAAGGTCCCGCGCACGCAGGGTACGTGTCCACCTGGCACGACGCGTGCGAGGAAGCGCGGGTACTCGCGCAGGCGTATGACCAGGTCCGTGACGCATTGGGCGAAGATGAAGCCCTGGCGGGATTTCTAAGCGGAAAGGCTGCCAGGTACGGCATTGAGGTGAGCAAGGCGTCGCCGGTAGACGTGACGCGGCATATCGAGGAGGGGATACTCCAGGATACGGTCGTTAACCATGATCGGATCCGGTCCAACTATCCCCGCAAGGAAATCGCGTTGATCACGATTCACTCTGTCCTGGACTGGGAGGGAAACCGGGAGAAGGTGTATGGCCTGATCGCCGAGATGATGGAGCGCGCCACGGCGGTGGACGGCGTGACAGGGGAAAAGGGACTTGCGGGTTACTGTTCAGGGGTGATACAGAGCCTGGCGCAGTTCCTGGCGCGGTTCAGCAGGGTCGACCCCGGATTCCTGGGCGATATGCTGGCACGGCACCCGAAGCTGCGGCAGACGTACCGGTTTCATATCGATACGTGGTGCCTCCAACAATACTATCCTCAAGCCGGCGACACGGGATACTACGGCGGGAAGGTCGACAAGTACGTGGGCGTCTCCTTCTCCGATGATCCCGGGCTGGAGCCGTCGATGTACGCGTTCCTGTGGCATCTGTACCGGGAAACGGGCGATGCGGCCTACGTTCAGGCGCTTTTCCAGGCCAACGGAAGTGCGGTCGACGGGTTGCCGTACGACCTGTTTTCGGACGATCCGGCGGCATTTCAGGCCGGGGTGCAGGCCGTTATCGACGCCAGCGGTACGGAAATCCGGCAGGCCAGCGCCAACAAGACGGAGTGGCGACTGGCCATCCTTCGATCCGGGCGGGGCGACGGAAGACGCGCGGCGTGGCTGGACTACGACTCGGGCGGACCTCACGGACACGCCGACGGGATGAACCTCGGGTTTTTCGCAATGGGCCTGGACCTGATGCCGGATTTCGGTTACCCGCCGGTACATTACGGAGGGTGGAGCGGCCCGAAGTTTCACTGGTACGTGAGTACCGCCGGTCACAACACCGTGGTTGTGGACGGGAAGGACCAGGAACGCCCCTCGGATGGCGAGTCCACGTTGTGGGCGGACGGCGAGCGGTTCCGGGCGGTCCGGGCGAGCGGTTCGACGCTGTACGGGATACCGCGCTATGAACGGACCGTCGCGATGGTCGACACTTCGGACATTGGAAGCTACCTTCTGGATGTGTTCCGCGTCGCAGGCGGGCGAGACCACGCGAAGTTCATGCACAGTCATTTCGGAGAGATTTCGACACGGGGGCTTACGCTGGCGCCAGCCGACGAATACGGGTACGAGACGCAGATGCGCGACTTCATGAGCGATGAGAAGCCGGTCCCGGGATGGCACGTGGACTGGAAGGTGGAGGACCGGTTCGGATATCTCGATGAGGACCGTGACGTCCACCTGCGTTACACCGACCTGACGGCGGGCGCGCAGGCATCTACGGCCGAGGCCTGGGTTGCGCTGCGCGGCTATGGCGGCAGCGAGACGGCCTGGATCCCCAGGGTGATGGTGCGGCGGCGGTCGGACGCGGGTCCGCTGGCGTCCACGTTCGTGGGCGTCATCGAACCCTATGAGGGTGAGCCGGCCATCACCGGAGTACGACGTCTTTCGCTGGAGGACGAAGACGGCCGGGCCCCTTCAGATTCGGACGTGGCCGTGGAAATCGAGCTCGCAGATGGACGTCGGGACGTCGTCCTGGCCATAGACGCGGAAGACTTCGGGCGGGACGGCGGGCGGATGGTGCAGAAGGACATGGACATCCGGACCGACGCGGAACTTTGCATGGTTCGGCGGAGACGCGGCGGCGACGTGTTGTCGGTCGCAATCTGCAAGGGCAGGACGGTACAGGTTGGCAATACCGCGCTCGATCTGAAAGCGGAGACTGATTTTGTGGAGGTCCGGTTCGATTCCGGCGCCCCGGCCGTTGTCGCGGGAGACGGAATCCTGGCATAACAGCCCGTCACAGTTCGCGTCAATTGGAGGAGCAGAAAGAACATGAACCCGGAATCCGAAACCGGCGTCGTGATCGCGCCTGACGTTATGGTGTCCATGCGCGACGGCGTCCGGCTGGCGACGGATGTCTACCGCCCCGCCGTCGACGGTGAACCCGCGCCGGGCAGATATCCGGCGATTCTGGGGCGGACGTCCTATGACAAGAGCAGTCCACAGATGTGGGTGGAGCCCGTGGGGATGTTCTTCGCCCGGCGGGGATACGTGGCGGTGATCCAGGACCTGAGAGGGCGTCACCGGTCTGAGGGTACGGGGCAGTATTTCCATACCGCGAATCCCGGCGAGGGAAGGGACGGATACGACACGGTGCAGTGGATTGCGGAACAGTCATGGTCCAACGGGCGGGTGGGCACGGTGGGAAGCTCGCACGGCGCCATCGTTCAGGCGGCGATGGCGCTGTACCGGCCGCCGAATCTCGCGGCATTGTGGCAGGACGTGGGACCGACCAATATGTACGCGCATTGCTCCCGCGAGGGAGGGGCGATGGCGCTGCATATGTTCGGCGCCCTGTTTCTGCACGGGCACGACGCGCAGGAGATCAGGGACGATCCGGCCGCGGCGCAGGCGTTCGTGGACGCCATGGAGCGGATGAGGGAACTGGTCTATACAACGCCGTTCAAGCCGGGAGATACGCCCCTGGCGCTGGTGCCCAATCTCGAACGGGTGCTGTTCGATTACTACCATCGCGGCGAGTACGACGAGTTCTGGCAGCAGGACTGCTGCGACCAGGAGCGCTATTTCGACCGGCACGGCGATATTCCTTCCGTCTTCAGCGGAGGTTGGTACGATCCCTTCGCGGGGGCGACGACGAACTATTTCGCCGCAATGTCAAAACAGAACCGGACGCCCCAGCGGCTTCTGATGGGTCCGTGGAACCACGGCGGCATACGGGGAGAGGGCGACTCGTTCGCCGGCGACGTGGATTTCGGACCCGACGCGGCCTGGGGCGACGACGTGTACAACCGGGAGCGCCTCCGCTGGTTCGACCGCTGGTTGAAGGGTGTCCGCAACGACGTGGATGACGACCCCCCCGTGCGTATTTTCGTGATGGGAGGAGGCGATGGCCGGCGGAACGACGCCGGCCGTC
The DNA here is from genome assembly GCA_965116875.1 of Candidatus Latescibacterota bacterium. Lineage (GTDB taxonomy): Bacteria > Latescibacterota > UBA2968 > UBA2968 > JAAXHE01. Next base: position 2,466,142 of record OZ220733.1, on the reverse strand, counting down.
TCAACCACGGCGGCTCGTGGCGGTCCGAGCGCGCGTGGCCGCTGGCCCGCACCAGGTACACGCCGTACTATCTTCACGGCGGCGGCGGCCTCGGTCCGGAAACACCCGGTGTGGACGGCGCACCGGCCGGCTATGCTCACGATCCGGAACACCCGGTGCCCACCATCGCGGGAAATGTGACCGGATTCTACGAAATGGTGCCGCTGGGCGAAGGGATGGTGGAGCGGTACACGCCCCCGAGGGCCCGGATGCGCAGCATCGTGCTGGACGGAGCCGCCCACCAGAAGGAGGCGCCGGGCATCGTTGGCGCACGGCCTCCGTACCTGACCCTCGCGTCCCGGGAAGACGTGCTCGTGTTCCAGACGGAGCCGCTGGTGGAGGACGTTGAAGTCACCGGCCCGCTGGCTGTGAATCTCTGGATCTCGTCGACCGCTGTCGACACGGATTTTACGGCAAAGCTGATCGACGTCTACCCACCCGGCGAAGATGATCCGGATGGCTACCACATGAATCTGGTCGATTCCATTATCCGCGTGCGCTATCGGAACGGGTGGGAACAACCCGAGATGATGGTTCCCGGCGAAGTATACGCCGTCAGGATCGTGCTGACGCCAACCAGCAATCTGTTCGTGCGCGGCCACCGGATCCGCGTGGATATCTCCAGCAGCAATTTCCCCCGTTTCGACGTGAATCCGAATACCGGCGAACCCGTGGGACGGCATACGCACTCCGTTGTTGCCCGAAATACGGTGTACATGGACCTCGAGCGGCCTTCCCACATTGTGCTCCCGATTATTCCGCGGTGATAGAGGTTTCGCACGGCACAGGAGGCGATGAAATGGCAACGAACGAACCGACGGTACAGAGACTGTTCGACTTGAGTGGCAAGGTGGCGCTGGTGACGGGAGGTACGGGTTATCTCGGAACGGCGTTCGCCACTGCGCTGGCCGAAGCAGGGGCGAGGGTCGTCATCAGCAGCAGGGAACGCAGCCGCGCCGAGGCAGCAGTCGCGAAGTTGCCCGGCGACGCCGCGCACGTGGGCGTGCGGCTGGACCATATGGACGGCGGATCCATCGAGGCCGGTTTTGCCGACGCCGTGGAAGCCGCCGGACAGATCGACGTTCTGGTGAACAACGGGAACGAGGGCGTACTGAACGACTGGACGGACGTGACACACGAGCAGTTCGCGTGGCAACAGGGGAACGTGGCCGGGTATTTCACGCTGGCACGACTGGTGCGAAACGACGCCGTGGAACGCGGAGACCCCGCGAGCATCGTCATGCTCGGTTCCATGTACGGACAGGTGGCGTCGTATCCGGATGCGTACGCGGGGGTGTGTCCGGCCAGCCCCGCGGCCTATCACGCGCTGAAAGGCGGGATCATTCACGTGACGCGGCACCTGGCGGTCTACTGGGCGGCGGACCGGGTGCGGGTGAACTGTCTGAGTCCGGGTCCCTTTCCCAACATGAGCACGGCGCCTGGAGAAATGGTAGACCGGCTTTGCACGAAGAGTCCGATGGGACGCATGGGAAAGCCGCACGAGCTCAAGGGGGCGATCGTGTTTCTCGCCAGCGATGCAAGCAGCTACATGACCGGGCAGAATATGACCATCGACGGAGGTTGGACGTCATGGTAGACAGGCGACGCATCGCGAACGCACGTTCGAGAGGACCGGAGATGAGCGAAAAGAACGCAACGCCTGCTGAACATTCCGTTGCGAGGTCGATGGCGGTGTATGCACGGGCACAGGCGGTAATACCGGGCGTGACGCAGTTGCTCAGCCGTCGTCCCACGCAGGCGGCCCTGGGCGTGAGCCCGGTCTACGCCGACCGTGCGAAGGGGTGCCGGATATGGGACGTCGACAGCAACGAGTACGTCGACTGGATGAGCGGCGTGGGTCCGATCATTCTCGGCTACGCGGACGAGGTCGTCGACGCGGCCGTAAGACGGCAGATCAAAAAAGGCGGCATCTGCAGCATCGTACACGATAGCGCCGTGGAACTGGCGGAAGAGCTGGTCCGCCTGATACCATCGGCGGAGATGGTGCGTTACGCGAAGGGCGGAGGCGAGGCCTGTACGGTGGCGGTTCGGATTGCCCGGGGGGTTACGGGGAAGGACAGGGTGCTGTTCTGCGGTTACCACGGATGGCACGACTGGTACCTGGCCGCAAATCTGGGCGAGGAGCGGCTCGACGGGCACCTCAGGCCGGGAATCGAGCCGATCGGCGTACCGGGAGCGCTGGAAGGAACGACGATACCTTTCGAGTACGGCGACCTGCAGATGCTGGAGGACCTGCTGAAGGCGAACCTCAATGACGTCGCCTGCATCATCATGGAGCCGATGCGCACGGAGTTGCCGCCGCCGGGATACCTGGAGGGGGTGCGCGCGCTGGCGACAAAGTACGGCGTGGTACTCATTTTCGACGAAGTGTCATGCGGTTTTCGAATCGCATTGGGCGGGGTACAGGAGTTCACGGGCGTGGTGCCCGATCTGTCCGTGTTCGCGAAAGCGATCTCAAACGGGTATCCGATGGCTGCCGTGGTGGGCAGGCGGGAGGTGATGGAGCCGGTTTCGAGAATGTTCATTTCGAGCGCGTACTGGGACGACCCGATCGGAATCGTGGCCGCGCTGACGACCGTCAGGGAGCTGGAACGGCGGGACGCGGTGGCGCACTTCGAACGGATCGGGGCGTCCTTCAAAGAGAGGATCAACCGGGCGGCGGGGGACGTGGGCGTGGACGCCGAATGCGTGGGCGTTGCCGCCCACCCGGGCATCCGTTTTCAGGTAGACGACCCTGAGGACGCCAGGAAGGTAACTACGCTCTTCATCCAGGAAAACGCGAAACGGGGCCTGATCCTTTCCACGGGATTCTTCTTCAACTGCGCGCACGACGACGTGGCGCTGGACCACACCGAGGCGGCGGTGAGGGAGAGTTTCGCGGTGATCCGGGATGGATTGGAGAACGGGCGGCTGGATGAACTGCTGCATTGCGAGATGCGGGAGGATCTGTTCAGACGCCTGGTGAGATGACGCAGGGACGAAGTTCAGGCTGACGCGGTCGCGTGACGTGGGCCCGAGGTTTATTCCCGCTATTCCGCCAGGGAAATGTCCACGGAGGGGCGTAGTTCGGCGCACGTTGCGAGCGAATCGTGGACCTCGTGGGACAGGAACCGGTCGAAGACGCTATCGTCCAGGGCTTCGCCGGTATCGATGGCGACGTAGGCCTGCTGAGTGAGGTTATAGTCGAAACGCGGCGCCCACCTTCGTGCCCCCAGGCGGGCGGTGGTGGAACAGTTGTCGATCATGTGCGAGACCCCTTTGAAATGCATGTAGGGGTTGAGGGAGTCCACGCATTCGATAACGGACTCGTTGCAGATCTCGGAATAGGTGTGCCCCTTGTCCGCCAGAATGTCCACCTGGGCGATCATGGTGGCGCAGTAGACCCCCGCGGTGAAGGCGTTGATGGGAATCTCGTCTTCCACGCGTCTGGCGCGGACCGCCTTGCCAACCTCCCACATCCGTGTGCCGTCGATCTCCCCGATGGGGAACCCTCTCTTGTGGGCGGCGTAGACACTCCGGATCTCGTTCCCGTTGGCCACGTCGTCGTAGATTTCGAGGAGGATTTCCTGTGCGGGCCTGTAGGCGGCGCAGTAGGCCCTTCGAAATTCAGCCTTCCCGTTATCGTCCAAGTCCTCGTAGAGGCGCAGGATGCCGTGGTGGGAAATGCACCTGGAGATGGGGCCCGTGATGGACTCGCAGGAGTGGTTGAACGCATCCTCTTCGGAAAGTCCCTGGGAAACGTACCGGCGGTAGAGGCTTTCGACAATCCCATGTACGGCGCCGAGCAGGATGCCGCGCTCGCCATAGATATCCGAAAGGTATTCCTTGTCCAGCGTGGTCTGAAACGTGAAAGGCGCCCCGAGGGCGATGGACCAGCCCAGGGCGTAGTCGGTGGCCCTGTCATCGATATCCTGCTGGATGGCGATACTCGCGTTGATGCCCGCCCCGTTGACTTCCCGGCCCTGCTCGTACAGACGACGCACCGACGGACCCATGCCCTTGGGGCACACGGCGATAACGTTGACGTTCGGCGGAAATGCAGCGCCCACGGTTTTCAGATACCCAAGCAGGAAACCGTGCGAGAGTCCCAGGGTGGCGCCGGGTTTGAGGGCATCGAAGATGCGTTCGTGATTCTCGGCCTGTGCGGCGTCGGAGATGAGGAGCAGGACCAGGTCGGATTCGGAGATGACCGAGTACATCTCGCCGAGCGTTCCGTTTTCTTCCGTGAAGCCGGCCGCCCGCGCTTCGTCCATGGAGCCCGAACCCTCTCTCAGGCCCACTTTGACGGCAATCGAACTGCCCTGAAGGGACTCCCTCAGGTTCAACGCCTGTGCCGGGCCCTGGGAACCCCAGCCGATGACCCCGATCTGACGGATGCCATCCAGTGCCTGCGGCAGCTTTTCAAACAGGTCGCGGCCGCCACGGACGATAAATTCCTCGGTGCCGGAAAGCCTGATCTTCTCTACGTCGAAAACCCGCGTGAACAGCTCCAACGCCATTTCCTGCTCCTTTGCTCGTATATATCGCATTCCTTCTTGTCGCTACAAAGACCGGGCGAATATAAACAGAAACAGGGGTTGCGTAAAGGGTAAATTTGGAAAGAGGCAGGTTCCCCGCGACCGAAGCCCGGGCATCAATCGGTACTTCGGTTGGCGACAGGACGATTCTCAGGTCGCCCCTTCATTTCTTCAGATGGGTGCTCCGCGTGGCACTTGTGTCGTTATCAGGCCCATTCGTTGGCAAATCTCTTTAAAAGCTGTCTTAAAACTCCCAGCGGTCATCGCGCAGCTGCAAAAGCGCCGGTCGGCGTTGGTCAAATCCACCCAAGAGTGGCGAGGGGCGCGCAGCCACGATACATTCGTATATGGGCGGATTTTCCCTCCTTGTCCGCCACTTTTTCGCTCGCGCTCGGGAACTCACCGGTAATTCTAAAACAGTTGCCATGTGCTCTGTGGGGCACCCACTATGATGAAAATCGATGCATTGTCAGGCTGACGTGCAACATTGTGGTTTTGGGCCTATTGTGGCAATTGATCTCAGCCACGGATTATTCATCGCTGCGTTTTTCGTTTTTCGTAGTCTCGTAGTTTCGTTTCTTCGCAGTTTATCGTGTTATTTTCTAAGCAGCTTCTTAGCGGTAACCTTTACAGATCTCGATCCGGTGTTCGAATTGATGTTTTCGCGGACGAGACTTCATTAATTAAATCACCGCGGCTGCCGAAAGTGTATGCAATGTGCAGCTAAAAGGTAGCTATTTAATGATCATATATTATGTAATTATCATTTGACTAATAGCCGATATTTCATTATTATACTGTGTATAATGTTCTGACGGCCAAAAGGAGGATGGATTGATGAGTACCAAAAGGACGATGACACTCAACCTCACGGAGGCAGAGATGGGGGTGCTGGAGGCGTTGAGCGAGAAGAAGGACTTAAGCAAGACAGCGCTCTTGCGCCAGGCGCTGCGTATATATCAGTTGATTGAAGCAAGGCTTGAGTGTGGCGAAAAGCTGTTCTTCGAGGATGAACAAACCGAAAAGAAGGCCGAGGTCATGTTGGTATGACAGTACCGGTTTCGGTTGTCCATCTCTCGAACGTGTCGACGGGTGAATCGGAAGCAGCCGAACTCACGCAGGCCATTACGGAACAACATCTTGCAGATTGGGAGGGCGAGTGGTTGCCAGCGTTGTTCAACGCGATACAGCGCCTGAAACGTGAGGGGGTCGCGAGGCTTCATTGGCCTCAAAGTCGCCATTGGAATTGGCGCAACAAGGTAAACGTCCTTCACGGGATGCTGGCAAGCCCGGGTTTCGCTCTTGTCTGCGATGGCATGACGCAGGGCCTGATGATTGTTGATACGGCAACCCACAGATGCCGGATGGACGTCCAGAATGGCCAACATCTGGTGTACGTAGAGTACGTTGAGAACGCGCCCTGGAACCGCCCCGAGTTGTTCACCCCACCACGATACCGTGGCGTAGGTAGTATTCTCATCCGGGCTGCTGTCGCGCTGAGCGAGGAGTTGGAGTTCCGTGGGCGCATCGGGCTCCATTCGCTGCCACAGGCAAATAGCTTTTATGCCAATACCTGTGGCATGACCAATCTAGGTACCGATCTCGACTATGAGGGCCTGCACTACTTTGAGATGACGCCCGTACAGGCGCAGGCCTTCGTCAATAAGGGGGGTAGCTATGAATCTGATAATCAGTAAGGAGTGGTGTATGCGTCTGGCCCAGATTGAGGGCGACGCCGAAATTGGGGCCGGTCGCATTGCGATCGATCCAGTGTTTGACGGTGATACTTTGCCTGGAGTCGAAAAAGACGACGAACCGAGCATTGTCTTCGGTCGTCTTATCAACCTTATGCGCAGGCAGCGAAGGATCAGTCTTGAGCAGCTTGCCGCAGACGCGGACGTGACTCTAACGGAACTTGCCGGAATTGAAAGCGATATGTGCTATATACCTGCGCTTCGGACGACCTATCAACTTGCCGACTACTTCCATATGCCACGAACCGGTTTCTTGGAGTTGGCTGGATTGACCGATCAGAAGAATGCACGGCTGGCGGAAGGGGCAGTTCGCTATGCAGCGCCCGAGGATTCGACAGCGGAACTAACGCCTGAAGAGAACGCGGATCTGGAAGCGTTTGTTGCTGTTCTCTGCAAGCAGAAATAGCTGGAATGAGCCAAGTGTGGCAAGAAATCGCATAATCGCTGCAAAGACGGCAGACGATATCGCCATGTGCGTCAAGCGTGATTCACTGCGTACGCTCACGGTGTTTCAAATGGATACTTCCGTTCACGCTTCGCAGCTTCACAACGACTTCGCTTCCGTTGCCGATGACGCCTTTAAGTCGTTTCCTTGATTGGCGCTCGGCGGCGACTGGAAAATCGCAGCGGACGCGCCCATTGTTCGTTTTGGCGTCGATCCGGCCTGAATATCCGGAACCAAGCGTCATTTTGACGGCGCCGTTGTTGGTCCTGGCGGTAGCCGAAGCCGCACACTCGTCCACGTCCAGGTCGATCGATCCATTGGTGGTAAGAAAGCTCGCGGCATTGAGGAGTCTTCCGATTTCCGCCCTGATCTTTCCGTTGACGGTCTGTGCCTTGACAGGGCCGGTATCACCCTCGATTGCCACGTCGCCGTTGACGCTTTCGGCATCAACCGCGCCATCGATTCCACCAACACTGATCTTCCCATTCACCGTGTGCAGGCACACCGACATGGCACGCGGTGTTTCGATTTCGTAGTGAACGGCCAGACTCACGCCGCCGGGCGGTCTGGGATGGTCGGCGAAAACGCGGAGAACATCGCCCACCTGCTCGGCGCGCACCTCAACTTCCCGATCGAACGCTTCTCTCGCGTCGCGTTGCCCGTGAACCGCTTTCCAGGCGCGGACGACGATCCTGTCGGAATCGGCGCTCTTGACCGAGATCGAGCCGTTCACGGTCCTGGCGTCGATTGTCGCAATGCCGGCCGCATCGAACGTCCATTCCTGCTGTTTTTCCGCCCGGCCTCTTCCGGCGCCTCGTTTCCATTCATCGGACGCGTCGCCGAGGGAGGAAGTCGCCTGATCGACCGCCTCGTTCACCATCTTCCCGATGTCCTGCCACCGGACCGAGTCCATCGCATTGCCCACTTCGTTCTCAATCTCTCTCCCGAGTTCGCTGAAGACTTCCGTGAATCTGTCGAAGGGCCTTTTTCTCTTCTCGCGCCGGCCCGCGACCGTGTCTGATTCCTCCACCGGATCGGACGGCTCGTCGAGCGCGCGCAATAGCAACTCGGCCTCTTCGGGGCTGATTTTTCCCTCTGAGAGCATTTTGAGGATTTCGAGTCTTTCCGTGCTCATTGTCATCTCCTCCCCAGTTGCTTGATCAGTTCAGCCGCATCTGCCGCGGATATCTCACCTTCATTGAGTCGTTTCAGGATTTCACCGCGCTTTTCCGCCCGATCGTCTGCCGGGGTTGCCTCCGCGCCCACTTCGTAGCCAAGCTCGGCGATAACGGCATTCAGACGATTGCGCACCGTGGGATAGGAGATTCCCAGTTCGCGTTCCATTTCCTTGATATTGCCCCGGTTCTTGACGAAGATCTCGATAAAGTCGAGGCTTTGCTGCTGCAGACGACAGAAGGGACACGTTGAATATTGACTTTCGATTCTGGTATGGCAGGCGTGACACTGCAGTCCCGATATCGTCAGTTCACCGCCGCACGTCGGACATCCTTCCAGTACTTTCCGCACGGTTGACATTCTCCTTGATTGGATGGCCTGCGTTGAATTGACATTCGATTGAATGGACGAAAACCTCGCCCTGCGCCCGCGCACAGGCCCACTCGTCGAGCGAAGTGGCTTGCGCCGGTTTCGGGCTGGCGGTATCTTGGATGCCGCCAGCCAAACGTAGAATTCGATGCCATGGGTCGGAGGCCCTGCCTTTGCTGCGAATGGCCACTTTCATCCCTTGGTTGTCCCGTTCCTGGGGATTGGAACAAAATTATACAATATTAATAAAATTTTGTCAATATATATTACAATATTAATAGGATATTTCGATTATAGTGTGATAAATAGAAATCAGTTTACAAATAATATGATTTTGTTGACTCCGATTTGCTCGACAACGTGAGTCGCCGATGATGGTCAATTCCGAAACTCGCGGGACAGCGGTTCGGGTCGACATGAACCGCGACGTTCCGGATGGGTCACACACCGGGCGGCGGAAAGGCGATGCCATCTCACGATCTTGAATACGCGATGTTCTCCCGCGGGGAGATGGAGCGGCGGTATGCCCGCGCGCGTGAGGAAATGGACCGGCGCGGGATGGACGCCCTGTTCGTTACCGGCGAAGAGAACTTTCAGTATTTCGCCGGCACGGCGGCGAGCGCCGCCCTCCACGCTTCGCTGACCCGTCCGTCGGTGTTTATCCTTCCTCTGAAGACGGAGCCGATCGTTGTCACGCAGGGACAGGACAACCTGGCGCTCGGGTCCTACGTGACCGATGTGCGCGGGTACGCGGACCTGTTTGAGTTTCCGCGGGCCGTCGTGGTCCAGGCGCTTCGGGACGCGGGGGCGGCCGGGGGGTCCGTGGGCGTGGAGCTCGGGCTGGAACAGCGGATGGGAATGCAACCAGGCGCGTATCTGGAACTGGCTGCTGTGTTACCCGACGTCGCTTTCGTGGACGCCGCGGATGTCATCGTGACATTGCGGATGGTGAAGTCGGAGGAAGAGATCGCGTATATCCGTGTGGCGGGAGAGGTGACGGCAAGAGCCCGCCAGCGGCTGTTCGGGATGATTCGACCGGGGATGACGGAACGCGAGACCATCCGTCTCTTGCGGCAGCTGATTCTGGAAGAGGGCGGCGACGGGACGTCGTTCGTCATGTTGCTTCTGGGTATTCCGGGATCGCGGAACCCGTTCGGCTACGACCGGCCGCTGGAGGCCGGCCAGGTTGTGGGTGTGGATGCGGGCGCCCGCGTGGGTATGTATACCATCGACTATACGAGGTGGGGTGTCCTGGGCCGGGCGACGGATGCGTTGAAACGCATGTACGACGCGCTGCTGGAGGTGAACCGGAGCATGGCCGCGGCGCTTGGGCCCGGGGTGCCGTGTTCCAAGATCTACCGCGTGGGAAACGAAGCGATCGGGACGGCCTGTTCGCAGTCAGAAGGGCTGGTGCGTTTCGGACCCTCCCGTATGGGCCACGGGCAGGGCATGTTGATTACCGAGCCGCCGAGCATACATCCTGACGATCATACGCCGCTGGCGTCAGGGATGGTTCTGAGCACAGAGCCCGGATTGTCCGCGGAAGGGGTTCAGATGCTGTGGGAGGATGTCTTCGTGATTACGGACAACGGAAGTGTGCGGATCACCCTGGAAAGCAACGAACTTCACGAGATTCTGTCCTGATCGGTCGATGTCTGTTGATATTGTTGGTGCGATGGCTTAAAATTCAGCTATCAGCTAAAGGCGGGAAGACGTGAGAAGGGAGAGGGTAGAAGAAAGGCGGTTAGACGAGAGCCGGTAGACGGGAGAAGAAATCCTCGCCCGGTATGTATTCCCTCCTTGCCTGCGGCATGAGAAGAAATCCTTTACGGCATGCGATCTCTACCCTCTTCCGTCTCCCGTCTACCCGGTTTTCTCCCTTCTCACCCCCAATCACCGATTGTCAATTTGATGCCGGAAATGTGGGAGCCGATTCATGAAAGATGCCGCGTGGGCAAACGTGATCGAAGACGATCGAAGGATCCGGATCGAGACCGCCGAACTCGAAGCCGCGATTCCCAAGCGGGACCCGAAGCAGTGGATGACGGGGATCGAAAAGGGTTCGTTCGTCGACAAGAAAACCGGATTCTCCGAAATCGGCGACGGACTGATGGTGGTCGACTGGCTGATGGAGCCCGGCAGCGACGAATCGTATGGCGCGAGCGTGATTAGCGACGACGGCCATGGCCTGGGGCGATACCGCTGGCATGAGAACGAGTCGGACCCGGGGAGCCGGGAATACGCCAACCTGGCGCACGGAAGCAGCCATCGCAAGCGCATGATCGAGGGGCCGCAGCTCTGCCACCGGATGAAACCCGTGCAGCCGAATGTGACTCGCGGGAGCGACTTCATCGCCGTCAGGACCCGGTATCGTTTCGAATATGCGGCGCCGGGCCGCAACACGGGGTCGCAATGGACCCAGTTGATTGTTTTTCCCAGGGACGAGCGGTTCTTCGTGTTGATGGATCAGATAGACAGCGTGAACGATTCCCCGGAGATGTTTCTCAGGAACGACACGCCCGGCTGCGTCCGGCACACGAGGGGTGACAGGTTCAGCGAAATCTACCTCAGCTATCTGAGCGGTCCTAACGGCCTGCGTATCCCTTCCAGCGAGTTCTTCGATCCATTCCCGCCGGACCGGAAGTTCGGGTATCGCCGCGATTTGAACAGAATGCCCGGGCATTTCATCCGGGCGTACCGGCATCGGGATCCGGAAACGGGCGGCGAAGGGCCCTGGCTGGGCGGCCTCACGCTGGATCCTTCCGTCGTCTACGAGGCCTGGTGCAGCCAGCGGCCGGGGGATATCATCGTGATGATCCTTGAAATGCACGGCTTGCCCGTAAGGGCCGGAGATACGTTCAGCGCGGCACATATCGTAGGTTACTTCGACAGCATCGAGGAAATGCACGCGGTATACGATCGCTACAGGGGACACAGGAAGCTGGCGGTCGACGCAGCGGGCTGGACGCTGAGTTAACTTCACTCATTTAAGAACCCAAACCTGCATGGATGGACACGAAAGGCAGGAAAAAAGTCAAGAGCAGGGGCAAATGCTCACTTTTCCGGGAGAAACCGATATGAGCAACGTGATGAAGGGCCCCGACTGGGTATGCGTGACCGAGAAGGCGGCATGGCAGGCGCGGGACTCACAGGGGGAGATGGTGTGGGACGGTCACATGTGGATCTTTGGCGGATGGTTCACCCCGCAGACGCCCAATCCTCGTGACGTCTGGAAGTCGTCCGACGGGGTGAACTGGACCCGAACCGTTGAGGTTGCGCCGTGGGAACACGGCGACCTTCCGGCGACCATGCCGTTCAGGGATCGGATATGGCTGATGGGCGGGCGGAAACTGCCCGGTGCGGAGAATACGAACACGGTATGGTCGTCGCCCGACGGCGCCGAATGGGTCCTGGAAACGGATGATCCGGGGTGGTGCCCCAGGGTATCGCCGTCGTTCGTCGTATTCAGGGACCGGATGTGGATCATGGGCGGGACCGAGAATTTCTATCAGGACGATGACACGACGCTCAAAAACGACGTCTGGTCCACCGCCGACGGCAGGAACTGGAGATGCGAGATCGAGCATGCCGCATGGCCGAAGCGGACGCACGCCCAGGCCGTGGTCTTTCAGAACAAAATCTGGATCATGGGCGGCGGCGCGTGGCAGCCGGAGACCATCCCGCTCAACGACGTATGGTGCTCGGAAGACGGAGTGAACTGGACGCAGGTAACGGCCGGGGCGCCCTGGAAGAAGCGCATGTGGTTTTCCCTCGTCGTCTACCGGGACCATATGTGGGTCCTGGGGGGATGGTCGCGCAAGGACGGCGACTTCGGCGACGTGTGGTACTCGAAGGACGGCGCGAACTGGACGGAACTCAAATCCGACGTGATCTGGACGAATCGGCACGAGCATTCGGCCTACGTCTTCAAGGACAGGATCTGGCTGGCCGGCGGGCATGCCCGGCCGCTGAACAGCGAAGTCTGGTCCCTGGAACTCCCACCGGACTGGCAGGGGTGATCGGAAGGCCCCCTCGCCGCCCGGACCGGCGGCAGTTGATTTGGCAATCGGGAGGAATATCAACATGAAGATCAAGTCCATACGTGCCGTAAACGTGAATTTTCCCGATACGTACGGACGCGCGAAACCTGGCGCCGTGGAATACAGGACGGCGCGTCGTCCGTCATGGGCCGCCCAGGGCCCCGTCGCCAATCCCATGACGCGCTATCCGCGGTACGCCGCATTTCGTCCCTCCTGGTTGCCGAATTGGGGCGGCTTCGGCTGTGTCGTGGAAGCCGAAGACGGCACCCTGGGTTTCGCCAGCGCCAGTCACGGACGCCCCGTGGCGGCCATCATCGACGATTTTCTCGGGCCGCGTCTTGAGGGCGAGCCCTGCCTGGCAACCGAAAAGTGCTACGATATGATGGTCCGGATGGGGGCCTCGTACGGCGCCACCGGTCTGCATGCGTACGCCGTGAGCGCCATCGACCTCGCGCTCTGGGACCTGAAGGGTAAGCTGCTGGACAAGCCGGTTTACGAGCTTCTGGGCGGGCCGGCGCGCGACGAGATGTTCTGCTACGCCACCGGCGGCGACGCCGACTGGTACCTGGAACTGGGCTTCGAGGCCATCAAGCTGCCGTGCCCGTACGGTCCGGCCGACGGCCTGGAAGGCCTGAAGAAAAACGTGGATCTTGTGGCCGGCACGCGGGACCTCGCCGGCGACAACGTGGAACTCATGCTGGACTGCTGGATGGCGTTCGACGTGGAGTACGCCGTTCGCCTTGCGGAGGAACTGCGCCCAAGTAAACTCAAGTGGATGGAGGAAATGCTCCGTTCGGAGGACCTCGACGCCCATGCCGAATTGCGCCGCCGGCTTCCCTGGGCGACCCTGGCCACGGGAGAGCACTGGTATACGACCGTGCCTTTCCAGCACGCGGCCAGCCGGCACCTCCTGGACATATTCCAGCCGGACATCAACTGGGTGGGCGGAATGACCGCGATCGTCAAGATCTGCGCGATCGCCGAGGCCGCCGGCATTTCGGTCATACCCCATGGCGGCGGCAATACGCCGTACGGGCAGCACGTCTGTTACGCGATGCCTGCGATTCCGTGGACAGAGTGTTACATCGCCAGCCCACCGGGCGTCGACCCGGACGCCGCCGCACGGCCCCCCGGCGTCTCCGTCCCCAGAGGCGGACGAATGAAGCCGCTGGACGGACCGGGGTTCGGGGTGGAAATCACAGAAGCGCAGGTGTCGCCGTTTGAATATTAACCATGATTCGCATGGTTTCGGGGACGTTCGTTCGAATATATGTAAGTTGATAGAGGCGATTAAACGGCGGTTTACCCTGTCTGCCTACGTTCGACGGCGAGAACTGCCCATGTAAACCAGAGGATGGACGATGAATTTGTATGTGTGGATCGTCTCGGCCGCGCTGGCGATGGGCAACGGGATCGTAAACCCCTCGCAGGCGGCGGCGAATGCTGTCGACAGAGGGTCCGCGAATTGCTGGCGTTTTGCAAGTCCGGACTGTATCTCGCGGCTGACGCTTCAGGCCGCAAGGGCGTTCAACGCGAGGTCCGATTGGGAATTGGAAATACGCGCCGTCGCGTTTGCCGCCGGCGCGTCTGCGCTTGCCCTTGCCGGCAATGCAGGGGAAGCCAGGGAACACTTCGATCTTGCAGTGGCGACGGCCAGGAAGGTAAAAGGCGGATACGCGCGCGCCCGGGCGTTGCGCGATGTCGCGCGTGTGCAGGCTGGGGCCGGGGACGTGGTTTCTGCGCGCGCAACGGCCGGGTCGATTGGAGACGTTCAGGGTCGGATCGATGCGCTGGTTGGCGTGGCGTCCGCATCGGCCGGGAAAGGAGACCTGGGGGCCGCCCTGGAGAGTTTCCGCATCGCTGTCGCGGCTGCTCGCTCGAATGGAACAGGCGATCGTCGGGCGCGGAATCTGAACAGGGTCGCGCTGGCCCAGGCGGCAGTGGGATATACAGCTTCCGCCCGCGCGACCGCCAGGTCTATTGACGATATTCAGGTTCGGATCGAGGCATTGGCCGGCGTGGCTTCGACGCTTGCGCGGCAAGGCAGACGGGACGACGCCGGGGCCTTCTTCGATCTGGCGGTTGAGGACGCCGCTGACATCATCGACGGATACCGGCGGGCAATCGCGCTTGGAAAGGTCGCCTGGGCACAGGCCGAAGCGGGTGACGAACCGGGCGCCCGCAAGACGCTGGACAAAGCGCTGCAGGCCGGGGGGACGGGGATGGACGTCTACAGCGCCGGAGCGACGATTGCGTCGATGGCCGACGTTGACCCTTACGTCCTCATTCAGATCGCCGGGGCCCAGGTGAGGGTCGAGGACCTGAATGGCGCCCGGAAGACGCTGGACAGGGCTTGGCAGGCTGTCAGCGAGGATGCGTCACCGGCACAGGTGAAGTGGCTGTTTAATATCGCGTCGGCGCAGAACGCGGCTGGAGACGCCGGGGGCGCCGGCCGGGCCATCGACGCCGCTGCCCGACGCATCATGTCGTCCGGCGACCACAACCTCGCGCGGGACCTGGTCTACCACATACCGGCGGACCAGCTTGAAACGCTGCTCGAAATCGGCGTATCGAGAATCCGCGGAGATATCGAGGCGAAGAGTGATCTGGTCTATCACGTCGCGATGCGCCAGGCGCAAACCGGCCAGATCCGGCGGAGCCTGTACAATGCGGGAAAGATTGATCCGATGTCGCGGCGGGACGCCGTTTTCAGGGAAATCGTAACGGCCCAGGCCGGGGCCGGACGGTTCACGAAGGCCGTGGAAACCGCGGGGGCCATCAGGGATTCCAATAAAAGGATCCGCGCGCTGGCGGAAATCGCGCTGGCGCAGACGCAATCAGGCGACCTCACCGGTTCTCGCAGGACGTTGGGATCCGCGGCTGCGGGGTTGACCGGCACGGGTGCGGCGGGGATCACGACGTGGAGCTACGCGGACCTTGCCAGGGCACAGGTCGCGGCCCGTCAGGACGGGAAAGCGAAAGAGACCCTTCGGGCAGCCCTTCTGAATCTCAAGTCGGCTTCCAACCTTGCCTGCGCGACCTGGCTTCCGGTGATACTGGACGTGGTCCTGAAGATGAGATAGAAGATAAGGTTTCAGAGTGAGACCTCCGAACGAAACGCGAACCGTTAGCCCCAATTCGAAAAAAATGGCAACCGGGTGTCGTGATAATACCCTCCGAAACGGGGTGGTAACGTCGTTCGGAAGGACATTTTTTCCGTTCACGTCCAGTGACCTGATGTATCCTGGTAATCCGCAGTTGAATCGCCTTTATTAACTTGCACATATTCGAATTATCGTTGACGAAAAATTACGAATCAAGGTTAGTTCGCGAGAGTCAGACAGAGACGCCCGGCAGAAATGGGGCGTTTTTTTTGTACGCGAACTGCCAGTTCGCGTTACGGGCGGTGTGTGTACGAGTTCGCGTTACGGCTGTCGGGTCAGGCCGTCGCCGCGTTTCCGGTAGCGCGAAATGTCATTTCGCGTGCTGTTCCCGATCCAAAAAACGAAAAACGGACGCCGACTCATCGGCGTCCGTCTGTACGTACAACAGTTCCGTTACCCTTATCGTTTCGTCACATTTGCCGCCTGGAGCCCCTTGGGACCCTCGACGATATCGAATTCGACCTCATCACCCTCGGCCAGAGACTTGAAACCCTCTCCCTGGATTGCCGAAAAATGCACGAATACGTCTTCCCCGCCGTCCTGCTCGATAAAACCAAAGCCCTTGGCGTCGTTGAACCACTTTACTCGACCGTCAGCCACTGCTAATTCACCACCTTTCTACCTTGAACTGAATGTGCAGGCAATTAAAAATGGCAAGGACCGGAAATTCTGATCCTTGCCGCATCGTTTTTTTCGACTGCACAGGAGACAGAAACAACGTCCTTCTATTTACATCCTTGCATGAAAGTTAATCGCTACCCGGTCGATTGTCAACTCATTTTTTTAAATTCGGTGAATTTTTCGACTCTCGACTGGAATCCGGCGATTCAACCGCGTACCCGGACGGACGATCATTGCGCCGAATTTGAGAGATGCAGGCCGGTGACGCCACCGATGATCAGCGCGATGGAGAACAGCTTGACCGCGGTGACCGGTTCCTTGAAGTACCAGAAGCCGATGACGCTGATGATCGCCGTCCCCAGGCCGGCCCAGACGGCGTATGCGATGCTGACCGGGATTTGTTTGAGCGCCATCGTCAGGCCTGCCAGTGATGCCAGATAGAAGACGGCAACACCGATAGAGGGCCACAAACGGGCGAATCCTTCTGAAAGTTTCATGCAGGTTGTCCCCACGACTTCGAAAGCGATGGCAAGGAACAGACAGAACCAGCTGGCCATTGACAGATCTCCTCGATGGCTGGTGGTTGCGGTTGACTTTCCCGGGGTTCGTTGCCATTTTAGCCACGATCCGTGGGTGAGGCAAACCCATTTGTGAGGAGTTCTTTTACGGAGGGGTGATTGAATGGCGTTACCGATCATCATGCATGTGAACTACTGTGAACAGGGACAGACGATCCCGGAGATGTGCCGGAAGGCGGTAGGGTGGGGGTATGACGGGATCGAGTTCCGCCGTCATCGCAGGGGCGAAGAGGAGACGCCGGAACAATACCTGGATACGATTGCCGCGGCAGCGGAAGCATCGGGATTGACGCACGTGCTGTTCGGCGGCCCCGGTGTGGAACTGATGCAGGAAGATGCCGGCATCCGCGGGGCGCAGGTTGAGGAGGCGACCAGGTTCTATCGACTCGCGGGCGAACGGCTGGACCTCACGGTCTGCAATATCATGGCGGGGACGCTGCGAAGTTCGGACCCCAATGCAGGGTCGGCGCATCATCTGCACGGGTCCGGCGCCGCGACGGACCATCATTACACCTGGGCGGCCGAGGGGTTCAGGGAACTTGGCGCGGTCGCCGAGGAGATTGGATTCAGACTCGCGTTCGAGATCCACATGGGCTATGTTCACGACCTGCCGGCGCCCACGATGAAACTTCTGGATATGATCGGTTCCCCGTTCGTCGGTGCGAACCTGGACTATGGAAACATGGTGTATTTCCCGTCCTGTCCGTCAATCGGCAATACCGTATCCACGCTGGGAGAGAAGCTGTTCATGGTGCATCTGAAAAACTCGATGCCCGCCGGAGACGGACGGAACGCCGTGGGTCTGGGCGACGGGATCATCAACCACCGGGAGTATCTGCTGGCGCTGAAGCGGTCCGGGTTCAGCGGTCCCTTGTGCATCGAAGCCCCGAGACAGGGGGACAGGGAGTGGTTCGCACAGCAGGACATTGCCTATCTGAAGTCCGTGCTGGAAGATCTGGCGAGGGAGTAACGGCGTTGTCCGATCAAGCGTTCGTGCCGAACGGGAGCTGGAACTTCCCGGCTTGGAAGTTGTTTTAAAATTACCGGTGAGTTCCCGAGCGCGAGCGAAAAAGTGGCGGTCAAGGCGGGAAAATCCGCCCATATTTGTCTATACGGGTGGATTTGTCCAACGCCGACCGGCGCTTTTGCAGCCGCGCGAAGACCGCTGGGAATTTTAAGACAGCTTCTTACTTCAGGACGAGGCGCGAGGCGCCCAGGACGCCGGCGTCGTTACCGAGTTCGGCAGGCAGGATCCGGGTATGATCGAACATCCCCTCCAGGGTGTACTCCCGGGCGGCGGCGGCGATGGGGTCGAGCAGAACACGGCCGGCCGCAGAGATGCCGCCCCCGATGGCGATCACGTCGGGGCTGATGACGTTTATGATATTGGCAAGGGCGATGCCAAGATAACGGGCAACGCGGGCGACGGCTTCACGGGCGAGGCTGTCGCCGTTTTTCGCGGCCAGACAGATGGTTTCCGGTGAGAGGGACTCCGTATCGGGGAGAGAAGTGGACACCGCGTCCGGAAGGCGCGGGCGAACGTAGCGGACCATCGCGGGGCCTGAGGCGAAGGCTTCCAGGCATCCCTTTTTTCCGCATCCGCAAAGGGGTCCCTCCGGGTCCATGCACATATGGCCAATTTCGCCCGCCGCGAAGGAGGCGCCGTGGTGAATGTCGCCGCCCAGGACGAGTCCCCCGCCAATGCCCGTCCCCAGGGTGATGAGAAAGAGGGACTCGCAGCCGCCGCCCGCCCCCAGATGCGCTTCACCCATGGCGGCGACGCTGGCGTCATTATCGATTTCTACGCGCAGGCGGATCCTATCCTCGAGGATCCGCTTGAACGGGACATGGCGCCAGTGGAGGTTGGGCGCAATGATGACGTCGCCCTGCGACGTCGTGACACCCGGTACGCCGATGCCGATACCCGCAATATCCCCGTTATCCAGTCCGCCCCTGACGCGGAGGGACTCGCAGAGTTCGGCGATCCGGTCCGCCACGCCATGTTCGCCGCTATCCACGTCGGTCGGACAGCGGGCATTGGCTGCCATGCGTCCGTCGGCGGCGACAAGCGCGCCCTTGATGCTTCCCCCGCCGAGATCGATGCCGATCGCGTGTTGGGGATGAACGGCCACTGTGGGTCCTTCCCGTTGGCGCCTGTCAAATGTTGTGAAGCAGTCCTGTCCGGATCGTTGTGAACGACGGACACGGGGGGTCGTTGCGCGGGCAGGATAGCGAGCGCGGATCAGGCGTTTTCGGCGATCCAGTCCAGGTAGGGCGGATACCCGTGGTGGATGGGAAGCGCGATGATCTCAGGCACCTCGTAGCTGTGCAATTCGTTCGCCCTGTCGATCAGCGCATCGAGGCTGGCATGTGACGTCTTGAGGACCATCAGACATTCGGCTTCGTCTTCAATGGCGTCCTGCCAGCGGTAGATGGACCGGATCTGTCCCGCGATATTGGCGCACGCGGCCAGGCGTTCTTCAACGAGCGTGCGGCCGATCCTGGCGGCATCCGCTTCGTTCGGGGCGGTGACGAACACGACGTAATTCCTGACTTCAGACATGGGATGCTCTCCGAAGGTGGAAAACCATACCGGTAGTGTTTTCTGGCGGACTGCTGTACCGTGGCCGGCCGCGTACCGCCGGGAAAAACCCGGAAACCCGCGTCGCTGAAGATATGCAGAAGGACGGGAAAGTCAAGGTGAGAATGGCTTTGAATCTTCGTCAGATCAACCGGCTTCGCCGGCGACATTCGGCCCGAATCCGAGGTGCTCAGGCGTAATGAAACCGGAGCGAACGGAACGCAGGAATGGACCGGATCCGCGGCGGCTGAGGCGCGCCCGGGAGGTCCTGAAACGTCACGTGCGGGCGAAGAGTACCCCGGGCGCGATTGGTCTCCTCGTGCGAGGCGCGGGCGGAATCGCGTGCTGGACGGCGGGGCGGCACACGTACGAGCCGGATTCACCGAACGTCCGTCAGGACGACCTGTACGACCTCGCGTCTCTTACCAAGGTGGTTGTGACAACCTCGATCTGTATGGCGCTTGAACCCCACCTGGACCTGGATGAACGGGTGGATAAATACGTGCCGGCGTTCCAGGGGGAAGGCAAAGATGGCGTGACGATCAGGCACCTTCTGGCGCATTGCGCGGGACTGCCTGCCCACCAGCGTTTTTTCGAGACCTGCTGGGGCAGGGAGGCTGTATTGTCGGCCGCGTGCCGGACGGCACTCGCGTACCCGCCGGGGACCAGGACGATTTATAGCGATCTCAGTTTCCTGCTGCTGGGAGCGGCCGTCGAGCGCGTGGGCGGGGCGCCGCTCGAGGAGCTGGCTCGACGGTACATCCTCGGTCCGGTGGGGATGAAAGAGACGATGTATCTGCCGCGCCGCGAGCAATTGGGCAGAATTCCGCCAACCGAATTTCAGGCCGAGCAACGCAGAGGGCTGATTCACGGTCAGGTGCACGATGGAAACGCCTGGGCGATGGGCGGCGTTGCGCCGCACGCGGGACTCTTCGGGACCGCGGCGGACCTGGGTCGATTTCTACGGGTGATACTGAACGGGGGGAAACGTGAGGGAACGCGCGTGTTTTCCGAAGCTGCCATCCGCAGATTCACGTCGCGGGCGGGATTGGCGCCCGGCAGTACCCGCGCGCTCGGGTGGGATACGGTATCGGCGGCGGGGAGTTCAGCGGGCCGGCACTTTTCGGCCCGATCTTTCGGGCATACCGGATTCACGGGGACTTCCGTCTGGGTGGACCCCGAACGGGACGTCGGCGTGGTACTTCTGACAAACAGGGTGCATCCCACCCGCGAGAATGAGGGGATCCGGAAGTTGCGCCCCGAATTTCACGATGCGGTGATGAACGCGGTAAGATTCTGAGCGTGGGAGACCGGGCCGGGATCGGCCGGCGGAAGATCGGTCACAAAGCCCGCGAAGGGGACATTATCTCAGAGCCTGTTTGAGGGTTTCGAGGTCCAGTTCGGGGTACGCGGGAAAATGTTGGAGCACGTCCGCCACCACCGCGCGGGCTTCCTCGAGCGCTTCCGGCCGGGTCCTGCAGCGCGCCTTGCTCGGTTTTCCGGCCTGCCGCCCTTTCTTGATCCGGAGTGGCCGGGTATTGGAGAGCACGTGGCGCAATACGGCGGCGATTCTCCCCATTTCGTCGGCTCCCATGCCCAGCGTCGTTAGCGCCGGCGTGCCGATGCGGAGGCCGCTCGTGTACCAGGCGCCGTTCGTGTCGAAGGGCAGGGCATTGCGGTTGAGGGTGATCCGTGCGTTTCGAAGGGCGGCTTCCGCCTGTCTGCCGGTGAGACCGAGTGGCGTCACGTCGATGAGCGCCATGTGGTTGTCCGTTCCGCCCGTCAGCAATGCGAGTCCCTCTGCAACGCAGGCTTCCGCCAGATTCGCCGCGTTCTCCACAATGCGGCGCGCGTAGTTTCTGAATGCGTCGGCGCGTGCCTCCTGAAAAGCGACGGCCTTGGCGGCGATCGCGTGGGGTAGCGGACCCCCCAGCACCATCGGGCACCCCCGGTCCACGTGTTCGGCATATTCATCTTTACAGAGGACCATGCCGCCCCGCGGGCCCCTGAGGGTCTTATGGGTTGTGGTGGTCACAACGTCGGCGTGGGCGACGGGATCGTAGTCGCCGGTGAAGACCTTGCCCGCAACGAGGCCCGCAAAGTGCGCCATGTCCACCATGAAGACCGCACCGGCCTCATCCGCGATTTCCCTGAAGATGCGAAAGTTGATCTTGCGGGTGTACGCGCTGTACCCGGCCAGCAGAATCAGGGGTCTGAACGCCTTCGCCTGGCTGCGGACCCGGTCGTAATCGATGAGCTTTGTTTCCGGGTCCACACCGTAGGTTTCTACATGGAACATCCGTGCGGAGACGTTCTGGCGGTATCCGTGGGTGAGGTGGCCGCCTGAGTAGTAATCCAGTCCAAGCAATTTCTGGTTGCCAAGCGAGGTTCTGAGCTCCCGCCAGTCGTCGTCGGACAGGGCCGAGGGATCGGTGTGCCCCGTTCGATCCATGAACGGCGCCTGAATGCGGGCGGAAAGAATCGCCCAGAACGCCACGAGGTTTGCATCGGCCCCGGAGTGCGGCTGAACGTACGCATGGTCCGCCCCGAAGAGGTCGCAGGCGAGGGAAGCGGCATGTTTTTCCACGGTGTCCACGTTGTCGCAGCCGGCATAAAAGCGGCGTTCGGGTACGCCTTCGGCATACTTGTCTGTGAAGAGATTGCCCTGTGCGAGCTGAACGGCCAGCGAGCAATAATTCTCGCTGGCGATCATCTTCAGGTTGGCCCGCTGGTCCTCGAGCTCGGAAACGATGGATGCGGCCACCCGGGGCGAGACCGCGTTGATCTGTTGGAGCGACGCGAGGCAGGCCACGAACCCGGGATCCGCTGGATTGCCGTTGGCGGCGGATTCGGCGAGATACCTGGCAAGCGGCGACGTCGAGCGCATCACTTCGGCAGGTGGTGTTGCCTGTGCCATTCTCTTTCTCCCACACGCAATAGATGGACGGTCGACGTCCGGGCACAAAAAACCCGGGCGGGATAATGGTACTGCAAGCCCGGGAGTTGACTCGTTTTCGGACTCAGCGCTTTCCGGTTGACGGTGGCTCGGGGCGTGGGTTCACCCACTGGCGCATGATGTCGCGCCAACATCAATATATCGGACTTCCGCGGTCCGGTCAACCCATTTCTGGCAGAATTTCAAGGATGTGCGCGAGCCCTGCAGGTCGTCGTGCCGCAACGACTCCCCGGGGCCGGAGGCATTTGCGAAATCGCATGGGTCGACCGTCGAATCCGATCCGCAAATTTCCACTTGCAACCGTTGTGCGGCCGGACTATATTTGCCCTTTAGATGGGAATCTATTCTATACGAAATCGAATTTACCGGATTACCGGCTCCCCGGCTGCCGTTATTCAGCTCCCCTGACGGGGAGTTTTTTTTGTGAGAAAGGGTTTTCGATGGACAGCCTGTTCCACGTGGTCGAGGCGCAGCAGTTCAACCGGGAATTGCTGACCGAGATTTTTGCGGTGACCAGGGAGATGGAGGAGGTGGTGAGCGTCTACGGGTCCAGTATACTCAACCGCCGGATCATGGCCACGTTGTTCTACGAACCGAGTACCCGCACGCGGTTGTCTTTCGAGTCGGCCATGATCCGTCTGGGAGGGAACGTGGTCACGACGGAGTCGGCCAGGGAGTTTTCCTCCGCGGCGAAGGGCGAGACCCTCGAGGATACCATCCGCATTGTGGAAGGATACGCGGACGTGATCGTCCTTCGGCACTACGAAGGAGGATCCGCAAAGCGCGCGGCCGAGGTCGCGTCGGTGCCGGTATTGAACGCCGGCGACGGTCCCGGCCAGCATCCCACGCAGGCCTTGCTCGACGTCTATACCATCCGGAAGGAAATCGGCCGGCTGGACGGGATTTCGGTGGCGATGGTGGGCGACCTCGCCAACGGCCGGACGGTGCGTTCGCTGGCCTATCTGCTCACCAGGTACAACGACGTCAAGCTGTATTTCGTGGCGCCGGAAATGGTGCGCATGAAGGCCGATATCAAGGAATACCTGGTCCGGAACGGGGTGTATTTCGAGGAACGGGAAGATCTGATCGAGGTCGTGCAGAAGGTCGACGTGGTCTACCAGACTCGAATCCAGCGGGAACGGTTCGGTGACCGCACGAAGGACTACGAAGCGGCCCGTGGACGATACATCATCGATACGAAAGTGATGGAGGCGCTGTCCGACAACGGCCGCGTGATGCACCCCCTGCCTCGCGTGGACGAAATCGACCCCGTTGTCGACACCGACCCCCGCGCGGCGTATTTCCGGCAGGCGCACAACGGACTCTACATTCGGATGGCGCTGCTGAAGATGGTTCTGGCCGCATGATGGTTTCTGATAGAAATGGAACAGGTGTCCGTCACGGCCCCGTGTGCTCCAAGACACTGCCGTTTCTGCAAAAGGAAACTCGGCGTCGTCCTGGGTTTCCGGGGCCGCGTGTTTATCCTGTGCCGCACGTGCGAAAAAAGCAGGATTAAAGCGAAGAAATCGAGGCGCCACGGCAGCACCTCAGCATGAGCCAGGGATTCGGATCGAGTCATTATTTGCATGAGTCTTTAAGTTCTGACACCGCAATTTACAGGCTTCTCAATATGTGGTTGAACCAGACGAAAGGGTGCCTTGTATTTATCGGTTTCGTTGTGTGGTTCTCTGGTGTACCGACGGATGTGCGATGCCAGGCACAAAAGGCTCTGGACGATTCAGCAGCGATGTCGTGGCTGACTGGGATGGTTTCCAAGGCGGTCGCCGAGGGTAAAGACTCCTTTCTGGAGGATGACTATCTTCGCAAGAGTCTGCTATTAAGGGGACGCAGCCCAATCGGCACGAAAGTTAATCAGATCGGCAAACAAGAGATCGCCGTGGAGCGGTTCTTCTGGACAGTCCAGGCTATGAGGAACAGGTTTTGGCGGGATCCTCTGAGGAATTTTCAGTGGAACCTGATGATGACCGATCTCATTGTGACAGGAAGGGTGTTGGCGGTTTCGAAGGAAGAAGAGCTATGCGCGTATGGAACCCGGGTCGACATCAAGGTTGTGAAATACATCAAAGGTGCCGGGCCCGTCACGATCCAGGTAAAGCTAATTAGAGGAAGGAAGATTAGAGAAAGATCCTTTATTCTTTCTTCGGGTGAACCGCAATTTGAGGTTGGCGAAGAGGTCCTTCTGCTCCTTTCCGCCACTCCCACCAGTGGGCACGACCAAGTAGCGATAAACGCAACCCCGGACTGCGTCGGCTTCTTTTACGTGAAGAACACCGGAGGCGAGTACTACGAGATCGCAGGTGTCAAGGATGCCAAGCAGACCATTGTCGACGGCAAGCTGGAATGGAAGGGAGAGACTCTATCGCTCGCGGAGGTCGAGGCGAGCCTCCTGGCAGATCTGAAAGTTACGTTTTGATTCTGATAACCATAATTGCACATATTTCGCCGACGTTCGCTCGGATTTGACCGTAAGAACAATGGCGAATTGATCTCCCACTTCGAAGATTGTTGAAGTCACAGGTTATAAACGGATAAGAGACGCATTCGAACGACCGTAATGCCACCTTTCTCTCGGATTGACAGAATGGTAACCTGCTTATTCTGTCGGATTGAATCCCAGTGCTGAAGGTATTTACAATTAGCGGTATCGTCAGGTTTGATTACCGTGATTGGGATAATGGAAAGCAGGTACAAGCCAGTGATGGTCCTGTGAATAGGAACATCAAGGGCCGCTTAAGGATCCATTTGTGCCTATTGTCCGAAAAGCGGTTACCATACTCCTGGTTGCTCTCACCCATGTGCGTTGTTACGCAGGCAACACAACAGTCGGTGACAATGATACCTGGGAATTCGATCCTCCGTACTATGTCGAAAAATACCGTCTGGCGAATAACGCCAAACTTGACAGTTGCATATACCAGGCCGCGTAGAGATATTGTCAAATGTTGTGGATGATGGCGAGCGCATACTGATGGATTAAGCAGCGGCTTTAACGTCTCCGTCCTGGAATTCGACGCCTGGACGACGAGTTCAACGAGTTTGTGACCGTGTAGTTTTCGCCAGTGTTTTTGGGCTTGTTCTGCCAGTTTGTAGACCATCATCATCGTGGCGTTTCGGGAGCCGCATCCTTTGGTCTGTCGTGTGCGGTGGCGAACGGTGCTGAAAGTGGATTCGATGGGATTGGTGGACCGGAGGTGTCGCCAGTGGGCAGCCGGGAAGTCGTAGAACGTGAACAGCACGTCCTTGTCTTTTTCCAGGCACGCACACGTTTTGGGTATTTGGCTTCATAAAGGGACAGGAAGTCCTCGTAAGCGTTCAGGGCATCCTGTCGGGTGGGCGACAGATACATCTGGTGGAGGCGCGCTTTGGCCTGCGCCTGGATCGTCTTGGGGAAGTTATCCAGCACGTTGGCACTTTTATGCACCCAGCAGCGCTGATGATGTGTTTGAGGGAAGACTTCCTCCAGTGCCGCCCAGAACCCAAGACCCCCATCGCCAATCGCCAGGGCGGGCGCTTCCTTCAACCCTCGCCTTTTCAGGTCCGTCAGCACGCCCTGCCAGGACAGCTTGCTTTCTCGATGCCCGTCTTCTATGGCCAAAAGTTCCTTGCGGCCGTCCCTGGTGGCGCCGATGAGGACTAAGACACAGGGACGGTCCGGTTCCAGCCGCACCTGGAAATAGATGCCATCAGTCCACACATACACGTAGTGTTTATCCGAAAGATCCCGATGACGCCACGCCTGATATTCCTGTTCCCAAATCTGTTTGAGACGAACCACGTTGGCTGGTGACAATCCAGGGGCCTGCTCGCCCAGAATGGCGGCAAGGGCCTCAAGAAACGGCGAGCTGGACACGCCCTTGAGATACAGCGCCGGAATCAACGCATCGATCGAAGGCGCACGACGCATATATCGCGGCAAGATGGCAGAACGAAACGCTTTGCCCTCACAGCGGTCGTGCACACGCGGCTGGCGGATCGGTATGGGGCCCACACCCGTGATCAGGTCCCGCGGCTTGTGAGCGCCATTCCTGACCACTTGCCGGTGACCCTGTTCGTCTCTCTCGTCTTGCAAGGTCTCGACGTAGGCGTCCACTTCGAACTCTAACGCGGCTTGCAACATCCGCCTGGCCCCAACACAGATCAGGGCTTCCAGGCTCAACGTCACTTCATCTTTGACTATCGTCTCTACTTCGGAGGCTGTATATTGTCTCATCGAGCGTATCCTTTCTCCCTCGTCCGAGGGGCCTCGCGAGTTTTTGGTGACACGTAAGGATACGCTCTTTTTTTATCTCATCCACAACTTTTGAATATAACTCGTTTCTGAGGTCCGGGACGAAATTGATCACTAGCCGTACGTACAGTCTCGTTGGACGTAAACCTAGCTTTCGAGAGACCCCGCGTTCAATGCGATTTGTCTTGCAGAATCCATCGCAGGGCCTTTTCCCTCAACGTTGTTTGCGGTTCTTCCTGGAACTCCATCAAGCAGGGTAGCTTATGTCAGTCCAAGCGTTCGCTGCTATGGTTTGGTCGCGGTGAAGGCGGCGAGCGGTTTCTGCGCCAGGAATTCCTCCCAAAATGTAGCGTCGGGCTCGGACGGGTCGAGGGAGGCGTCGACCCAGCGAAAGTCGGCGAATCCGCTGTCTCGCATCGTCCGCTCATAGGTAGCGGGCGCCAAGTAGAAATTGTCGAACTCGAACACCTGGCCGTCGGAGTTGGTGATCCGATAGCGGATGACGTCGCCTTCGTGCAAGGGATGACGGCAGGTCCGTTCCAAACCGTATTTCGCCAGCGACCGATCGGGCAGAGGGGGGTTGCGAACGTTGTCGTTGAACCCCACGAGACGGCCGCCCGGATGCAGGGCGCGGAAACAGGCGCGGCAGATGGACGACAGTTCGTTAGCCGTCCGGGCGTAGTTGAGCAGATAGATGGCCGTAACAATATCCACCGGCGCCGGCGGTTCGTACACGGCGGCGTCCTGACACACGTACCGACAGCCGATTGGGTTCGCACCTTCCTCGGCCTCGGCCAGCGCGATCATCTCCGGCGAGACGTCGACCCCCGTCACCGCTGACGCGCCGGCGCGCTTGAACTGACGCGCATAGATCCCTTCCCCGCACGCCAGGTCCAGTACCGTCTTCCCTCGCAGGCCGCCCAATAGCTGGAAAATCGTATAACGCTCTACGGCGTGACGGAACGGGAGCAGCTTCGAGTCGCGGTATTGCTCGGCGATGTCGTCATAGGTCTTCCAGGGCGACATGGGAATCCTCGTTCTTCTCGATGTATCAACCAGGACAAAAACCTCGTCGTACACGTACCCAATCATCACACTAAGACACCAAGACACAAAGAAAAACCAGCGGTTGGCCAACAACAACGGCCCGTAACGGGGCGATATCAACGACGTCGATATTCAGCCTCTGTAGTCACGGATGGCGAACCGACATGCGGTACGATAGTATCAGCAGGCGATGATTCGGGCCCAATTGCCGCTGGCCGAATAAAAAAAACCCGGCAGCCAGTCCTGCGCGCTGCCGATGCGAGCTCGCGCGTTCGCTTTCCTACTCATCCAATTTGCCCTACGACAGCCGAATTCGCTCCCGATGGTTTCCTCACTCTACCACATCCCAACGATTCAAAATTGCCCGTCCCAATGCGAGACGGGGGTTTCACGAACTGCCCTCAGACCTTCAGCGTCCGGATCAGGTTCAAGATGGCGTTTCGGATCGAATCCTCGCCATCGGATGCGAACACGACACAGTCGACTTCGTCTGAATGCAGTCGATGCTGGATGTTTATGTGTTCATCTATGAAGGGATAGTAAATGACGGCAGCAAAACTGGAATCTGGAAAAACAGATTTGAGATTTCTTGCTTTATTTACTATTTCGTCGCATCGCTTGTGGATGTCGCGACGGGCCTCAATACGCTTGACGTCAATTCCTACCTCAACGTCGCCCGTTCCGGGCAAGGCAACGTCAAGCTCGAACGTTTCTCCACCGACCGTGAATTTGCGTTTGCTGAAGGCCTTTTTTGCGCGCTTTTTGAGCTCGTCCGATATTCTCCGTTCCCAGTTTCCCTTATTCTTCCTGATTTCTTTGTCTACGTACGCGACGCGATCAACCGTGCCCAGTGATGGAATCTCCAGATATTGGGGCAGAAACGGCTTTATGTAACCTGCGATTACGTTGGCGGATTCACGCGTCAGTCGCGGCTCGTAGGTGTTCAGATTTCTGATGCCGAGATCTCTTTCGATCGCCCTGGCCGCGATATTGCAGACAGCTATCAACGGTTTGAGTACGAGCGGATATCGCAGAATACCCTCAGCCAGGTTTAAAGCGGTCATTGATGAGAAGAGGATTACGCTTGTCTCGCGTATTTCAATGAAATCGGAAAACGCCTCGGAAAGGGCTTGCTCGACATCCAGTTTTCGTTTCTCAGCGTCGCCCTGTACGGCATTCAGATAGTCTGCCTGCGAACTGTAGTCTGAACACATGATTCTTCCCCGCGGACCAACAGTCCGTTGATAAAGTCGCTCTGCAGGCGAGTCCGAGCCATTGTGGTCGAAGACAAGGCGCGCGACCGAGTCCCATCCTGCGATTCGGCGAGGGAGCGCAACGCAGGTTTTCGACCGCAAGGGCCGGCCGCAGCCCGGATGGACTTTTTCAACGGGCTGCTAAGCCAACACGGGTTTCCGGACGGACACGTCAATATCGGAAAACATATCCTGAGCCGCGTTTCTCAGTCTGCGTTCGGCCATGGCGCAATAATGCGGGTCCAGTTCGATTCCGATACTGTTTCTGCCCCAATTGGCCGCAGCCAGATTCGTTGTGCCCGTTCCCATAAATGGATCAAGAACCGTATCGCCCGCGAAGCTGAACATCCTTACCAGTCTCGTCGCCAACTCAAGCGGATACGGCGCCGGATGCTGCCTGGTAGACTCACCTGTCACGTCGTGCCATATCTGCTGAAACCATCGCTTGTGGTTGGCATCGGAAATTGTGCTCAGCAGACGAGCCGCTTTGCCAGGTCTCCTGTAACCTCCGGGTTTCCTGAGCATAAGAATGTACTCAATATCGTTCTTGATTACGCCGTTCGGTTCATACGGCTTGCCGAGGAACCGGGAGTTTCCGTCTACTTCATAGGTAGCGTTTGCGATTTTGTGCCAAATGATCGGAGCAAGGTTTGAGTATCCCATGCGGCGGCAGCGTTCCTGAATCGACGAATGGAGAGGAACACACGTATGCTCACCCCTGTTCTTGCGACGGGATAAACACACGTCTCCGACAACGCAAATCAGTCGCCCGCCCGGGACAAGCGCTTCAAGCACTTTTCGCCACACGGAGTCGAGCAGTTCGAGGAATTGATCGTAGTCCTCAACGTGACCCAGTTGTCCCTTCCCGTCACGATACCTCTTCAGGGTCCAATAAGGCGGAGACGTCACAGCCAGATGAACGGCATCTCGATCCGCGAATTCAAGCTGGGTCGAATTCCCCAGATGGAGAACGTGCTTTGTGGGGATTCTCCTTGCTGCCATCTCGATAGCGTTTATAGAGCTTGACTTGGCCAACGTGGGAATGAGCCGGTCAAGATCTGCTTCGGTACGCACGGCCTTTGGCAGATACCTTTTCAGGTCTTGCATCTGTTGTCCTCAATTGCAATCGGGGTATATCGGAGGTGGGCGAGTCCCCGTGCGGATGTTTCGAGTGAGAGCAGGTAGGTTTTGCCGCGTACGTCGGAAACAATGCAGTCCAGCTATGTTACAAGCCAGGTTCTACGCCATAAAATGCGACACGTTGAGCGAAAGTAGGCTTCCGCATAAATTACTCAGGGCCTTGGGAAATCGGCAAAAGCCCGTCAACTGACGCCGATCGTTTTTTTCTAAACGAACCTTCCTTGCCTGTCCGACACCGGGACTCTTGTATTGTAGCCGAATTGGCATTAATCGTCAAGGTTCAATCAACCAATTTGTGGATGTTCTTCAATCCTCCGGCGGGCAACTCCAGGGGTTGCCCCTTCGAATCCAATGTTCCAGCACCTTGTGCGGTCATGGTCCAATTTCACCTTAACAGCCCTTTGAAAAAGTCCATCCGGCCTCGCCTGCAGAAGGACTTTTTCAACGGACCGTTGACCCCGCGACTATTTCTCGTTCCCGAAATCGGCCCTACCTGAAAGGCGCGAGTTCCGGCATCGTCAACACCCCGGGCGCGGGGATGAGACCCAGGCGTCTCGCGAACGCGACCACCGGTTGCAGTTCTTGAAGGGTCTGTACGAATGCGGAAGCGGCGGCGGATTCGCTGGTGCGGACAATGCCGTGTTCCAGGAGATACTCCCAGGGGGATTTCGCCCTGGGAAAAACCTTGAGCCGGAGTTCGGCATCAGGCGACAAATGTGCGGTTTCGCGAACGTGTTTCAACGCCGTATTATAGCCGCCCAGTTCATCCAGCAGCCCCAGCTTTCTGGCGTCTTCCCCGGTCCAGATCCGCCCCCTGGCAATATCGAGCACACGCTCCTTCGGCAGCGAACGCCCCTCGGCCACCTTGTCGGTGAAATCCTCGTACACCGTGTCCAGCCATTCCTGGAACAGCGTCCATTCTTCCTCCGAGTAGTCTTTGGTGCCTGTCCACATGGTGGAGTGGGCGCTGGTGTGGACTTCGTCCCATGATATCCCGGTTTTCTCCCACAGCCCGGACGTGAGCATTTTGCCCCCCACCACGCCGATCGAACCGGTAATCGTGCCCGGCTGCGCCACGATCCGGTCCGCGGCCATGGCCACGAAGTACCCGCCGGAGCCTGCTACGTCGCCCATGGACACGACCACCGGTTTTCCCGCTTCCCGGGCACGCACGGTCTCGCGCCATATCGCGTCCGAGGCGACGTAAGACCCGCCCGGACTGTCGACGCGAAAGAGGATCGCTTCGACTTCGTCGTCGTTGACCGCATTCCGGAAGGCCCTGGTGACTGTATCCGATCCCATCGTGGTGGAGCCGGACCCGGGATCGAAATCGCTCTTGCCGCGCGTCACGCCGCCAACACCGTAGATCAGCGCAACGGTCCCCGCCTGTTCCTGAGACTCCTCCAGCCTTCTGATGTATTTTCGAAGCGACAGGTATTTCGCCCCGGCGTCGACCTGATCCTTCACGCGCTCGTACACCTCGTCCCGATATGCCAGCCCGTCCACCAGCCCGGCCTCCAGCGCGTCTTTCGACAGAAACGGTCCCTGGTCGAACAGGTTGCGGACAGCCTCCGCGGACAGCCCGCGCCTGTCCGCGATTCCACGCACGAGTTGATCGAATTGCGAATCCATCACTCCCTGCGTCGCTTCTTTATGGGCGGGGGTGTACTGGCGTTCCGTGAAGGTATTCCTTGCGTTCTTGTACTCCTTGCGATGATCCAGGCGCGGGACCACGCCGAGTTTTTCCAGCATTCCGCGAATGAAGGGGGTCTCGGCGATCAGGCCGGTCAGCCCAACCACGCCGGAAGGCTGGAGATAGATCTCGTCGAAAGCGGTCGCAAGATAATAGGCGCCGTTGCCCGGGCCGAACTCGCCGAACGTCTCGGCGTAAGCGACCGCCGGCTTTCCGCTTTCGCCGAAGGCGTGAACGGCGTCTCGCACCTCCTGCAGCCGCGCGAGACCCATGCCGCTGTTCCCTACCCTTGCCAGGAGCGCGACGACGCGCTCGTCGGAAGCGGCCCGTTGAAGGCCTTCGACCAGATCCCGTACCGTCACCGCATCGGGAAACAGGATTTCGGCAATCGGATCGTGCGGCACGTGCTCGGGAATATTCCGTTCCAGGTTCACTTCGAGCACCGTCAGCGGCGGAACCTGTTCTTCATCCTTGTAGATCAGTGCGATAGCAACCGCGGCGAGTACGAGGAAGAACAGCGTGGCCACGCCGCCGATAATGGCAAAGACCTTGATTGCGATCCGCTTCATGGCAGACCTCCATCGGAAAGGTAAGGAAAAGGGCACGGTCGCTCTTGCGACGCTTTTCAGATTCTTGGCAGAGAAGCCGAATCAGGCGCCGGAAGCCCGTTCGATCTCCCAACCCGGGAACACCAGGACGGCCGGATGACACGTTAACGCCCGCGCCAGCATCTTTGCGCGCTCAACGCCAAGCCGGATGCGCCCGTTTTCGATGGCGGAGATTGTCGGCTGAGGGATGCCGGTGCGCCTGGCGAGCTCGTTCTGGCTGAGTTTCTGAAGTTCGCGGATTGTGCGGACCGACTCTCCAACGGTGACAGCCGCGCGCTTCGGCGCCTTGCGATTCTTTCCCATCTCGTCATCTCCCGTGATCATTGTCCGCGTATGGCTCTCACGCGGATTTCCCGTTTTCTGACCCTGTAGACAACGCGCCACCCGGCGTCCAGCCAGGACTGTCGCCGTCCTTTCTTCTTCCCGGGACGCGGCTCGTCACGAAAGCCCTCGATGGAACAGACGCCTTCCGGGCCGGAAAGGGTTGCGACGTCTTTCCACGTCTCGTAACGCTTGAGAGTAGCGCCAGGTATGGATTCGATCTGCCTGCCGACACTGCGATGTTCGACGATGGTCCACATATTAAATAATATATAGTCCAAAGATAATATAAAAACAAAAAATCGGTGAGACGGGAGAGGGGAGAGATTGCCTGCCTTGTGAGGTTTCTTCTCGTGCCGAAGGAAAGGAGGAAAAACTTACCGGGCAATGGCTTCTTTTTCCTTCTTCCTTCAGGAAGGGCGTTAAGGGGAAGGTCTCGGTAACCGTGTTGAAAACGTCCGGATTTGGCCCTTTTCTGTTGACAAATGCAGATGGTACCGTGCATGTTTAATGTTGAATCAGGACAAACGGTGATCGAAGCTGAGGTCTGAATGGGCGAAATTCTCAAGGTGGAGCATCTCGAAGCCGAGCCGGGGCAGCGGCGGGACGGCTATCTGACGGTAGGTGAGATGCAGGATAACTCCCCAGTGCGCCTCCCAATCGTGCTGCTGAACGGCGCCGAGCCGGGACCCACACTGTATATGCAGGCGGCGAGCGACGGCGACGAACTGAACGGTATCGCGGTGATCCGGCGGGTGCTGAAGCGGCTGGATCCGGCGGTACTGAAGGGCAGGTTGATCGCAGCCCCGATCGTGAACCTCCACGCGTTTCACGCCGGCGAGTCCATGAATCCCGTGGACGGGAAGAAGATGAACCGGTGCTTTCCCGGTCGCAAGGAGGGCACGTCGAGCGAGCGGGTGGCGTATCGACTCTTCCATCGTGCGGTGAAACAGGCGGACTACTGTATCGATCTGCACCAGGGCGGTGTCCGGCCCATGATCGACGAAGTCCGGGTGAGGGTGGACCGGCGGAAACGCATCCATCGGGCGTGTTTGGAAATGGCCCGCGTTTTTGGTATTGGGTACATCTTGGACTGCCGGGGTCCGGACGGACAGCTGGCGCGGGCGGCCCCCGATGAAGGAATTCCGACGATCGATCCGGAACTGGGGGGCTGTGTCGGATGGGATGAAGGCAGCATAGAGAAGGGCGTGGCGGGGGTGGAGAATATTCTGAAGCACTACGGGTTTATCGAGGGCCGGGTCCAGACGCCCCTTCGCCAGATTGTCGTGGACGGCTTCCTTTCGCTCCTCGCCGCCCGGGGCGGTTTTCTGGAGTACAGGGCCGCACTGTACGACCATCTGCAAAAGGGCGACCCCGTTGCGGACGTGACCGATCCCTTCGGCAGTGTACTCGAGACGGTTTACGCCCCCCAGGATTCCATTTTCTGGGCACGGTCGTTACGCCCGATGGTCGCCTCGGGCGAAGCGCTTGCCATGCTCGGGAAGAATATACGGTACATATAAACTGAAGTCGCGGTGTTGCAGGGCGATTATCCCTGGTCGGACGGGACGGCGTCAATGCGTTCTCGAACGACGGGCCGGATGTACACCTCCTCCAGCGACAGCCGCGCGAATTCCCGCGCGAAGATCTCATTTCGTGTTCCTGCCTCAGCGCTCCTGTTCAGGATAAAGCGTCTCTCGCCCTTCACGACGCACAGCCCGCCGTTGCCGCCTCCCAGATTCGCGTACGTAACGGGAATGTCCAGGCGTTCGGCGAGGGCTTCGAATTCCTGCAAGAGCTGGGTATCGGTCATCGGGATTCGGCTCACACGGAGACGCGAAGACACAAAGGAAAAGGCAGTGATCCCGGTTTGGAAACAGAGGTACGACATGAAGCCGGGCCTCGCGGAATATAACCATTCCGGTGCGGATTTACAACGGTACTGTATAAACTCGGCGCATGTTTCGCAGATCATTCGAAAGGCTTCGCAGATGGACGTGGACCTGATGGCGAGCGATTACCGAGGCGTCTGGTACTGCTGCGGAACCGTGAACGTACTCGACGGTAATAATCATGTCTATTCAGGTCCGATGGCCACGTATTCGGCCTGGCATCGACCGATGGCCGTCTACGCACCCGAGGTGAACACGACCTACTTTGTCTTTGGGAACGAGCGGAATGCGCCGGCGATCGGCTGTTACGATCACGACGCGCGAACATTCGCCCGTCCCGTCATTCTCGGTGCGAACCCGGACGGTGACGCCCACCGCAATCCAACCCTGCTACTGGACGATACCGGACACCTCTACGTGTTCTACGGCGCTCACAACGATCCCACCATGGTTCTCCGCTCGGAAAAGCCTTACGAAACCGGGGCCTGGCGCGCGTGCGCCGATATCGTCGATCCGGCGACCTCATATCCCCAGCCGTTCCAGCTCCTTCCCGGCGAGATTTTCGCGTCGTACCGCGAGAGATCCGGCGGCTGGCGTTCGCGGATTTCGAGAAACCGGGGGGAAACGTGGGAGGAGCCGGTCGATATCGTCGACTTTGAAGAAAGCGACATTTACGCCGTTTCCATTGCGGAGACGGGGGACTATCCCCGCAGTATCCATCTCGCCTGGTCACGGCTCGGAGGCGGATCCGACGAGGAGATCCGCACGAAGCACCTGTGGGCGAGGCGCTACAACGTATACTACGCCTGTTCCGGAGACGGAGGGCGGACCTGGCAACGCAGTGACGGCGCCCCGTACGACCTCCCGGTGAAGGAGGCGGACGCGGAAAAGCTCTACGACTGCGGACAACGGGGCGTGTGGCTGAAAGACATCCAGCTGGGTCCGGACGGACGGCCCCTCATCCTGTTTATCGACGCGGATCCCTTCACGTACGTGAGCCATTGGAAATGCGGGCAACTGCGCGGAAACGGGTGGCGGTTCAGCGATATCGCGGTGGGAGACCACATGTACGACGACGGCGGCATGGTAATCGAAGATGGATCGGTGACCGTCTACGCGCCGACCACGGCGTCTCAGCCGCGTGAAGACGGAGGGGAGATCGACGTCTGGCGGTCTGCAGACGGGCACGGGCCCTGGCAAAGGGGAGAGCCGCTCACCGCGGGCTCGGACCTGTCGCACAACAACGTCAAGGTCGTCTTCAACCATCAGGCAGGGCCCGGAGATATGCAGGTGATGTGGAGCTACGGCGACAGCGTGTCACCACCCTGCACCAGGGAGTCGAGGCTGTTTGCGTACGGAAGCAAGATGGAGAGGGCCAGGTTGATTCGGTCGGCGGAAGACGCGCCCACAAAATAACCGCTCGTTCACATGCGAATGAATCCCCGGTGGGTGGCAAAGCCCGTCGATTCGGGCGCCACTCACGTGTTTATTTACGACCATGATAGACCTCAGTCGGTTTACAGGCCCGAAGGCTTTCGGCAGTGCGTACCGGATCATGATCGAAAACGACCCTCACGCCGAGGGAAGCGTTGATCGCGAGATCGCGTCGGGCATGATCAGGCTCTGCCGTGAAACCGCATGTTGCCTTTACAGAGACTACACGGACCCTACCGCGGGCTATGTGAAAGGTTCCCGGCCAATTCTGGAACAGTTGCTCTCCGAAGCCGAGTTGCCGATTGGGGATCCTGAACGGCAGGTTGTCCGGATCGCTGAAATCACCAGGCGTCTGGATCATGAGTGTGCCCCTTCCGCGCTGGCCGGTTTGAAATTCGGAGGAAGGGAAGAGGAGATTATCGCGAGGGGCACGGATTGGTGTACCGACGTGGCGCGAGTGGGCTGTTCGCTGTATCAGGTTGCCGGCTTTTCCAGCCGCATCGTGTTTCTCTTCAATCTCAACGCTGCTTACAGCGGACACGTCATCGTGGAAGTGTATCGAATCGGAACGTGGGGCGCCGTTGACACGAATTCGGGGGTGGTCTATCGGAACGACGAGGAACGGCCGTCAACGACGTGGGACCTGATGAACGACGCCGAACTGGTCAGGCGGCACGAGGGTCCGGAAGCCTGGTTTACGCACCCGTCCCAGTTTAACGCCGCCGGAATCGCCAACTACAGCGTGCAGCATTCGGAACTGTACGATTATACCATAACCGGCCTGAATGACTACTATCGCGCGATCCTGTCCATGGCCGAACAGGGCTGGCCGGGCGGCCTTCGCTGGCTCCATGGCGAGGCCGGTTAGAACTTCGACAGTCTGACTTGGATCAGGCTGCAGCACCTTCCGATACAAGAATCACGTCACCATCAAGAAATTCGAGGTGATCGCTCGCGCACACGATGACCGGTACCGAACGGATACGACCAGAGGAAGAGGCGCCGTTAAAATGAATGGAGAAGCCACGGTCGACGCAGTAATCCTGAACGCCGCGCGATGGCGGCAGGAGGTGAACCAGTTGAGAGAGGTTTTGCTTGAGTGCAACCTGACCGAAGCATTGAAGTGGGGAAAGCCCTGCTACGCCCATGACGGGAAGAACATCTGCATTATCCAGAGCATGAAGGACTTTCTCGCGCTCCTGTTCTTCAAAGGCGCGTTGCTGAAAGATCCGCACGGCCTTCTCCAAAGGCAGGGGCCGAACTCCCGTTCCGGATTTCGTATGCGTTTCACCAGCGTTGAGGACGTCGCGAGGATGTCAAAGAGCATCGAGGCATTCGTGCATGAAGCGATCGAAGTCGAAAGAGCAGGTCTGAAGGTGGAGAAGGCGACGGAGTTCGAGTACCCTGAAGAGCTTCTCAACAGATTCGACGACGATCCGGATTTCGTGGTCGCGTTTCGCAGATTGACGCCCGGACGGCAGCGCGGTTACGTTCTGCATTTTTCCGGCGCCAAACACTCGAAGACCCGCGCGGCGAGAATCGAGAAGTACCGGCGGAAAATCCTCGAAGGGAGGGGATTCCACGACCGGTAGGCTGGCGTCCACACGAAACAGCGAGTCAAGGCGTCGCGCTGCTGCGAGTTGCAGGCTGACGACCCAATTCCAGTCAGAGTGATCGAAATCCTCAACAACTCTTGACAATACCTCCCCGTTTTTCTACGTTATCGAAAGGCTGGCCTGAATAATCACGTTCCAAATTTCAGCCGCGAAATCTGCACGACAAACCACTACCTTCCGTGTTTTTTGTCGAAGGCCAATCCGGTAGGTCTTGACACGCGTGGTCGTCCGAATAAGAGAAACCGCGTAAAGGTAGTCTGAATTTGCAAATCCTAATGTACGTACGCGTATTTCGTGTGAGCGATGCCTACCGTATGCCAAGTTGGCCCCTACCGGTTTTTCTTCTATTCGTGTGATCGTGATGAACCGCCGCATATTCACGTCGAGCGCGAAAATAAGAAAGCCAAGTTTTGGCTAAGGCCCATTCGACTTCAAAACAGCGGCGGGTTCAATCGCGCTGAAATCAATCGGATACAAAAAACAGTAGCGAACAACTTGGAACTTCTGTTGCGAGGATGGGATGGATTCTTTACAGACTGAACGGATAGTTGCAAAAGCCGAGGATATTGCTGTGACAGACGATACGTTGACCGTCGATTTCGCCGACGGGCGCAGCATTTCGGTTCCTCTGGCCTGGTATCCCCGGCTGCTTCATGGTACGTCCAAAGAACGTAACAACTGGAGATTTGTAGGTAACGGAGAAGGATTTCATTGGCCGGATCTGGATGAGGACCTCAGTGTGGAAGGTCTGCTTGTTGGCAAGCCATCCGGCGAGAGTCAACGGTCCTTTCAACGATGGCTGGACGAGCGCGCCGATAAATGACGGAATGTATAATCCTCTAGACCGACTCCTTTCCTCAGAAATCGCCCCCCTCTGCAAGTGTACCTGAATGAACAGCCATAACCGTCCGCTTTGCCTGATCTTCGATCTGTCTGAAGTCTTCATTGCGGGGCTTCCCGGAGTTGAGAAGCGGGTCTCCGCAGCACTCTGCATTCCCGAAGACGGTCTCCTGGAGTGCTTTGGGGGAGAGCCGGTGATGCAGGTCCTGAGAGGGGAAATTTCAGAGGAACTCTATCTGGGCGGGATTCTGAAGCGAACGGGCTGGGATCTGGACCTTGCGTCGCTCAAGCGAATGGTCAGGGACAACTTCCACGTCCGGATCGAGGGCTCACTCGATATTCTGCACGAGGTCGTGAAAACACATCACGTCGCCATGCTGTCGGACCACGTTCGGGAGTGGATTCCATACATCAGATCGATTCATCCGTTTCTGGACATTTTCGACGATCGGTTCTACTCGTTCGAACTGGGCAAGACCAAGTCCGACCCGACGGTCTTTCCGAAGGTTCTCGACGCTCTGGGGTACGGGCCTCACGATTGTCTGTTCATCGACGATCGAATCCAGAACGTGAGGAGCGCGGAATCGGTCGGCCTACCGTCCATTCACTTTCGTGACGCCCGGCAGTTGAGGCGCGATCTGTCTCGACGACGGGTCCTGTCCTGACGTCGCAAGACCAGAAAAGACGCGACGCACTAAATCGCGCACGGCGCGATCCGGCAACACCTGCCGCTCTGTAATCAGGCCGCAATCATGCGAACCACCGGCTTAATGGCAAAAAGGACAAAAGAGTGATGGAGATATTGTCTCACGAGCGTGCCGAGGACCTGATTTCCAAAACCGCCGCGTACCTGGAATTGCATGAGAGCGAGCATAACCTGCCGCTCGGGCT
This sequence comes from Candidatus Latescibacterota bacterium, assembly GCA_965116875.1. Taxonomy (GTDB): domain Bacteria; phylum Latescibacterota; class UBA2968; order UBA2968; genus JAAXHE01. The sequence goes on along the minus strand of OZ220733.1, from coordinate 2,426,897 downwards.
GATGTACGGGCTTGTCGGGAATCCGCGGCGCTTAGGCGACGAACCACCCGTTATGCTGAGCGTCATGGACGAGGGCCGGGCCGTCGGTATGGCAATCATGACACAGGGAAGAAAACTCATCCTGAGCAGATTCGACGTGAAACCTGCGGATGCGGTGGTTCCTCTGGTCTGCCATTTGCACCTGAACGAGGTCTCGGTACCCGGCGTTGTCGGGCCGGAGGAGGAAGCCCGCGCTTTTTCCGATTCCTGGGTCAAAGCGGTACCTGGCGCATCTTCAAGACTGACCATGCGAATGCGCGCCTTCGAAATCAGAGCGGTCTCCGACGTGCCCCTTTCCGCGGGGACAATGCGCCTGGCGTCTATGGATGATCACCCGCTGATGGCGCGGTGGACTGCGGAATTCTCGGAGCAGATCGGTGAGCCAACGGATCCGGAGGCAGCCGCCGGCGCCGCCAAGCAGTACATTCGGACCGAGCAACTGTACATCTGGGACCGTAGGGGGCCGGTTTCCATGGCGAAGACCTCCCGTGCGACCAGAAACGGCATCACCATCAATGGCGTGTATACGCCTGCTGAGCATCGCAATCAGGGATATGCGACGTCGTGCGTCTGGTCGCTGACGAAGAAGCTCCTCTCAGACGGCCATTCGTTCTGCAGCCTGTTTACCGATCAACTGAATCCCACGTCCAACAGCATCTATACCAATATCGGATACAGGCCGGTGGGGGATGCGCTGACGTATGATTTCGTGTATTCGGGGTCAGTCGGATCGGACGAGGCCACGTGAAGTGTTGATTCCTGCAGTACGTACCTGGCAGCCAGAGGAACCTGGCTGCCTGCCACTTGAACGGAGGGTGGTATGAAGTACGATCTGCTGGTTAAAGGTGGGACGCTGGTCGATCCGGCGGAGAACCTCAGCGGCGTACGGGACGTGGGGTTCGCGGCGGGACGGGTTGCGGCTGTCGGCGAGCGTCTCGATAAGGTCGACGCCCGTGAGGTGATCGACGCATCGGGCTGTGTGGTGACGCCCGGTCTGATCGATCTTCACGTCCATGTATTTGCCGGCGTGAGTCACTATGGCATCGAACCCGATCCTACGTGTCTGGCCCGAGGCGCGACGACCGTAGTCGATGCGGGGTCCGCGGGCGCGGATATCTTCCCGGGTTTCCGGAAATACGTGATCGACGTGAGCGAGACGCGGATCCTGGCGCAGATGAATATCTCGTCGCAGGGTATGCTCACCGAAGAGATCGGGGAGTTCGAGATTCCCGAATACGCGGACGTGGACAAGGCGTGCCGCATGATAGAACAGCACCGCGACGTCGTCCTGGGCGTGAAGGTACGGTTAACGAGGAATACCATCGTCAGCGAACGGTCCGGCATGCTCCCGCTCCACAGGGCAAGGGAGGCGGCGGACGCGGCGGGATTGCCCATTATGGTGCATCCCCAGGACGCCTGGTGCGAATCGATCGACGATATACTCGGGGTGATGAAGGGCGGAGACATTCTGACCCATTGTTTCCACGACTACCCGTGCGGGATTCTCGACGATGAAGGTCGTATCCGCGATTCGGTGCTGGAAGCGATTGAACGGGGCGTCGTGTTCGACGTGGGCCACGGCGCGGGGTCCTTTTCGTGGGAAATCGTTGAGAAGGCGCTGTCGCAGGACGTGCTTCCCACCACGATTTCATCGGACCTGCACGTCTACAATGTCAACGGCCCCGTGTACGACCTGGCATCCGTGGTCACCAAGTTCCTGCATCTGGGGCTGTCGATTGAAGATTCGATCTCGCGCGTGACGTCCGTGCCGTCAGCAATCATCGGGATGGAGGGCGAGGTGGGCACGCTGGCGAACGCAGCGTTCGGGGACGCCGTGGTGTTCGAGCTGCGGGAAGGAGATTTTCGCCTCGAAGACTCGACAGGGGAGGTCCGGACGGGCAAGCGGAATCTGGTCCCCGTGACCGTCGTCAAGGGCGGAAGGGTCTATACGCGTAGGCAAGCACATGGAACGTGAAACGAAATGGAGGGAGGCCTATGTCCTCACCTTTCAAACCCGAGCAGACTTACGATCTGGTTGACGTATCGGACGTGGAGATCGCGGGGGACGGTTCCGCCGTTGTTTTCGTGCGGCAGGAGATCAACAGGGAGACGATGAAGCGGGAGTCCCGGATCGTGATGCAGCCGCTTGAGACCGGCTCTGCCATCGACCTGACAGAGGGGCCTCGGGACGCGGCGCCCAGGCTATCGGCAGACGGGCAGACTCTTGCTTTTTTGCGTTCCGGAGAGGATGACAGGAGGCAGGTATGGGTGATGCGGGTCGACGGCCGGGACGCGAATCAGCTGACGACGCTTCCGGATGGCGTTAAGGATCTGGCATGGTCGCCCAACAGCTCGGAATTTGTCGTTGTCTCTCGGGTGGACCCGGACCGGTCGCCTGACGATCACGACGAAGAGACATTGCCGAGAACGCGGGTCGCCCGCCGCGTGCGATACCGTGACGATGGAGACGGCTGGCGGGGCGACGCCTTTTCGCAGTTGTTCCTGGTGGACGCCGCAACCGGCCTGGCGGAGCAGATAACGGACGGGGAGGGCAATCACGAGGCGCCGACGTGGTCTCCCGACGGAAGCCGTATCGCATTTGTGACAGACTGCATAGAGGCCCGCGATTTCGTTCGGGGTTCCGAGGTCCACGTAATGGAACTGGTGGGCCGGACGTCGCGATGCTGGTCGAGAGGACTGAGCCGTGCTGAGTCCGCGGCGTGGTCGACTGATGGAACGCGATTGGCGGTCGCGGGTTCTCACGATCCCGAGGTGTGGGATTCAAGACAATCGTGGCTGTTCGTACTGGATGAGGCCGAGAAGCCGGTGTGCGTGGCGGGCGATGTATATACTGTGGTACAACCGCTGGCGTCGCGGAGCTGGACGCCGGACGGCGGGATATTGTTCATCGGTGACAGGGAGGGCGAATCCTTTCTATGCCGGGCGGATTCGAGTGTGTCTGCTCCACGGACCCGGGTTCTGGGCGGCGGCGGGCGTGAATTCACGGGTCTGTCGGTTGACCGCGCTGGAGCGTGCGCGGCTGCGGTGACGTCGTCCCCTTACTGTCCGTGCGACGTGGCCGTGCTTGAAGTAGTTCCGAAGCGTCAACGGGAGGTAACCGCGGTAAACGTTGGGTTTCTGGAGGCCCATCCCGCTGCGCGCATGGAGAAGTTCGCGTTCGGGCGGGACGGCCGGGCGATCGAGGCGCGGGTGCTGTTTCCAGACGATTTCGATGCCGCGAGGTCGTATCCAATGGTACTGGACATTCACGGTGGGCCGCACGGGCGCTTTTCGGATTCGTACGACGTCACGCATCAGATTCTGGCAGGCGCGGGGTATATCGTACTGGCCGTGAATCCGAGGGGGTCGTCGTCATACGGTCCGGATTTTCTGAAGGCTGTGCTCGGGGACTGGGGCGGGGAAGATTTTCTGGATCTGATGGCAGGCGTCGATCTGCTCTGCGAGCGGCCCTACATGGATTCGGATCGCCTGGGGGTCCACGGATACAGCTACGGCGGGTTTATGAGCAGCTGGATCGTCGGTCACGACCATCGTTTTAAAGCGGCGGTGATCGGCGCGCCATGTATCAATTTGCACAGTATGTACGGGACGTCGGATATTGGCGTGTCGTTCGGCGAGAATCAGTGGCGTGGTTCAGTGTTGGAGAACGTGGAAGCGCTCGTGAGCCGGTCGCCGCTGACCTATGCGCCGGAGGTGCGTACTCCGGTGTTGCTGATGCACGGCGAGGAGGACTACAGATGTCCGATAGAACAGGCCGAGCAGTTCTTCGTCGCGCTGAAGCGACAGGGAAAGGCCGTGGAGTTCGTACGCTTTCCAGAGTCGTCACACGGCTTCAGGAGGAGCGGTCACCCGGCGATGCACGTGGAATATCTGCACAGGATGGTGTCGTGGTTTGAGCAGTACGTATAATTGAATGGGCAACCGATATTGCGACTTGAGGTCATGACAGTGAATCAGAAACCTCAAAGTGTGCAGTTTGCGGCGCGGGCAGGCGGTATGCTCTCAATGTACGTGCCACTCCGAGAGCAGCGCCATCAGGGAGATACCGACTATGATGAGTACGAATTTTACCAACCTGTCGGTATCCCTCACGGGCATGGGCACGTCGTCGTCCCCGGCCAGTGCGCTCAATACGTATTTTGCCAGGCGCATTTCCCTTGTGGACATCTCCGCGTCTATGATTTCAACGGCAGCCACGTAGATGAAGGTCCCGGCGGCGATCGCATTGAAGCTCCCCTCGATCAGCGCCGCGATGTTCTCATGCTCACCCAGGACCGCTGCCATCAGCAGGCCGATGACCACGCCCATTGGTGTCATTATCGCAAAGATTGCGAGCATGGATTTCTGTTTTCTCGCCCGGATGCCCGCCTCGTAGATGCACACCATGAGTGCGAATGCCGCGGATCCCTTGTGGCAGAGGATCCCGAGCAGAATAACGAACGAGCCGATCACGTTCGATTCGAGACCGAGCGTGATTCCGGCGATGATGGAGTGAATCGACAGGAGCGCCAGGAGGACATACGGGTAGACGGAATGCTGTAACTGGGCGCTGCCAGGCGAATGATCGGCGTGATGGTCGCCGTAGATCACGCGGTCGATCAGCAAGAGGGCGCCAAGGCCCAACGCCGCCAGAAGCGCGGCCAACGGGAATTCCACGATCCCTTCCAGCTTTTCCATCCCCTCAGGCAGCAGGTGGATGAAGCCGACCCCGAGGAACAGGCCGCCTGCAAAGGCGTTGCCCAATGAAAAGAACCGCCGGCTGGATTCGTGGCGGGCGGCAAGGAGGGGGATGACGCCCCCGATCACGGCAACGGCCAGGATCGCAACAGCGGCGAGCAGCTTGAACGTCAATAGTGACATGAATCAATTCTTTCTCGAGCGCCTCGCGGCAACCGTCCGCAGGCACCGGACTGGAAGGAATGATGCACGCGGAATCTCATGCTTCAGATAAGAGTCCGCCTCGATTTCCACGCAATATAGGATTTTTACTTCACGGAGACCAACTCTTTTCACATTTCGCGCGACAACAAAGGAGTTTCGATGTCCATCACAAGATACCCGGGAAAGGCGGTCGGCCGGAGCGAATCCGTCGAACATAACGGCCTCGTCTATACAGCCGTGATTGCGCCGGACCTGTCGGCGGACTTCAGGGGCCAGACCAGGCAGGCGCTGGAACAACTCGACGCGAATCTGGACAAGGCCGGTACCGACAGAACGCGGCTCCTCTCGGCGACGGTCTACATCACGGACATGTCCGGAAAGTCCATCCTCAACGAGGTCTGGGACGGGTGGATAGGACCGGACCACTGGCCCCAGCGCGCCTGCGTGGAGGTCGGGCTGGAGGGAGATACCCTTGTTGAGATCGTGGCCATCGCCGCGAGACAGGAGGAACACCCGGAGCCTTCAGATGAGTGAATGCAAGGTCATCGAAAAAACCGAATCGCCTGCGACGATTGAAACACTTCAGAGGGACCTCCGCAGTCTCGGCGTACGGCCGGGGATGGTCGTGATTGTCCATTCATCCTTGAGCGCGGTGGGATGGGTGTGCGGGGGAGCCGTCGCGGTTGTTGCTGCTCTTGAGGAGGTCTTGGGACCTTCCGGAACGCTGGTGATGCCCGCCCACTCGACCGGCCTGTCCGAGCCCGGCAAGTGGGAGAACCCTCCGGTCCCCGAGTCCTGGTGGCCGGTCATACGCGAGAACATGCCGGCCTACGATCCTGAGCTTACTCCCACTCATTCGATGGGCGTTATCGCCGAGACATTCCGTAAGCATAGAGGAGTCCTCCGCAGTTCTCACCCGCAGGTCTCGTTTTGCGCACACGGTCCCCAGGCATCCCGAATCGTGGATGATCATTCGCTGGCTTTCGGTATGGGCGAGGGTTCGCCGCTCGCGAGAATATACGATCTGCACGGTTTTGTCCTTCTTCTCGGCACGAGCCACGGATCCAATACTTCGATGCATCTTGCGGAATACCGGGCGGACTTTCCAACCAGGAAGGTTGTGTGTGAAGGCGCTCCGATCCATACATCTGGATCGCGGCGGTGGACAACCTTCGAGGAAGTCGAACCGGACAGTTCGGATTTCAATCGCATCGGTGAGGACTTTCTGAAGTCGGACGCGGGGACAGTGGTGCGCAGGGGCAAGGTGGGTCTCGCGGAATGCCAACTCATGCCGCAACGCGAGGTTGTGGATTTCACCGTCGGCTGGCTCGAGGAGAACAGAAAGAAATGAAGCGTTCCCCTACCGATTTCTTTGGGGCATAGTACCAATTATCCGTGACTTGACATTATACGGCACTGCCGTATATTTCTTTTTATGTATAGCTTTGTCGAGACGAAGCTCTTTACACGCCTGGTGTTGAGATACCTGTCCGATCAGGAGTATTCGGAATTGCAACTGACCCTGGTAACGGACCCTGACGCCGGCGATGTCATTCCGGGGTCAGGAGGTGTTCGCAAGTTGCGATGGAGGCTGTCAGGCCGAGGGAAACGCGGTGGATTCAGGGTCATCTACTTTGTGAAAAGAGCATCCCGTGTTTTCTGGATGCTGACCATGTATCCGAAGAATGTTACGGATGACATCCCGCCGCAAGTCCTGCGACGGATCCGGAAGGAGGTACAAAATGACTACGGTTAAACGAGACGTGGGCAGCGAGATTCTGGAGGGGCTCCGAGAACTCAGGCGCGGCGAGCACGGCCGTGTGATCAATGTGCCGGATGTCATCCGGATTCGGAAGGAAGCCGGTATGTCGCAGGTTCAGTTCGCCGGATTGCTGGGCGTATCGGTTCGGACGCTGCAGGATTGGGAACAAGCCCGGCGCCGCCCGTCCGGCGCCGCACGAACGCTGCTCATGATCGCGGCCAGGAATCTTCAGGCGGTTCTGGACGTTGCATAGAGACGCGTGCGAAAAAAAAGACGCCCGGATGGGACGCATCGCGAACTTCGCCGCGAGGAGAGATGCGCTGGAGGCGATAACGGGACAGCGATTGCCGTTGGAACCCGCATACAGATCCGGGCAACCCCCGCAGGGTGATGCGCTGAGGGTTGCCCGGGTCGAACTGGCGTTGCGATGGATGGATTGGCTCAGAGTGAACTGGCCTATGCAGCGGAATTGATCAAAAAGACGCGCTACTCGACGACCACCAGAACCGCCTCGCCTTTAAGGAGTTCGCTGACCAGCGTGATATGCGTACCGTCCGCGCTCAACCTGACCGTGTAGTCCTTGTCCTTTTTGAGCTTTCCGGAACGACCGATCAACTCCTTCAGTTTCTGCCCTCGATCCAGGGTTGGGCCTTCTCCGATTGAGAAGAGCGTGACTTTCAGGTCGTCGTGACCGGGTTTCTGCACCAGCTTGTATCCTTTGCGGAAGAAGCGCCGGCCCGTTTCCAGAAATCCGTCCGCCTTGAGGCGGTCTTCCGTGCCCACCACCACGCGCACCGCGTGCTTGGCCTCGTCGAGTTTCTTCTGTGTTCTTTCGATGTCCTCGTTCGCGGAAGCCAGATCCTGCGTCAACTTCACGGTGACGTCTCTCTGTACGCGCAGCGCCGCGCTCAGGCTGTCGGACTCGGTGAGCAGCCGGTCGATTTTCGCTTCATCGGCCGTCTTCTCATCCTGCAACTGAGCGATCGCCTGCTGCAACTCTTCGTTCTTGCGTTTGCGCTGCGCGGCAATAGCGCGGTATTTCTTGACTTCCTTCTGAAGTTGCTGGTTCTTCTCCTGCAGGAGCATCTCGAACTTGGTGAGGCTGTCGAGTTGCGTCTTGAGGGTGACGAGTTCGGCCTGTGCGCTCCCCGCCTCGGTTTGGAGCGAGTCGATGCTGGCTTCTTTCTGTGCAATTACGCGTTTCTGTCTTTCCACTTCGCTTTCCCCGCAGGCGGTCAGGCCGATGCAGAGGAGCAGGCCGAGGGAAAGACCCGAGTAAAGCCTGTTCATCCGATGATCTCCCATATTAGGGTTGACGGTAGGGTCCCCAACACGTCCAGCCGGGAACCGTTTTTGATCGCTGGCTGATCGATGCGTATGCGTATTACCCGCCCCCGGCCCGCACTCGGTCTGAAAGCACTCGCCGCGGGCAGGAATTGTACGCTTCGCCGTGGTTCCACTTTATACATAATGAATTCCGCCGCTTTCTGCAAGGTTTAACCCAACAAAAAGCGCTGAATTGATATCCAGGCGGGTTACCGGACCGCCTGAAGGAACAACGCTGTTGAACACGGTAGCTCACGTCCGTAAATTAACACGTGACGAAAAGCATACCTGTCCAGGATCGTCTTTTCCAGATAACCTTGAAAAGTAGTACCGGAGCGAGGGCATCCTGCCCTCGATTAGCAGGTGACCCATCGATACCCACATCGGGGACACCCACTCAGGGCTTGAACTGAACTGCATCGATCCCGACCAATTTGTCTTACGCGTTACATTTCATCTGAAACCACACCGATCTCAAATCGGTTTCTCTCCTGGACAGCAGTGGACGTAACGAGAAAGAAATCCTGATTGGTTTTGTCGAGTCTACAGAATATGGCCTGTCCGGATTTAATCGATGTCGACAAATCGTCTCGTTTCTTCGCAGACTTGTGCAAATTACATTTGCCGGCACAACAGGAACCCACATCATGATTCTATCGGGAAAGATGATCCACGAGCGAATCGGAAAAGACCTCATTATCGAGCCGTTCGATCAGGAAAGACTCAATCCGAACAGCTACAATCTCACCCTGGCCGATGAACTCGTGGTGTATCGGGCCGGCGTTCTGGATATGAAGAAGAAAAACCCCACGCGGTCCATCCGGATTCCAGGCGACGGGTTCGAACTGCAACCTCAGACGCTCTATCTCGGACGAACGGCGGAATTCACCAGAACGGAGAATTTCGTCCCCATGCTCGAGGGGCGATCGTCCGTTGGCAGGCTGGGGCTGTTCGTGCACGTCACCGCGGGTTTCGGCGACGTGGGTTTCGCCGGGTACTGGACGCTGGAGATGTTCTGCATTCAGCCGGTCCGGATCTATCCCAACGTGGAAATCTGCCAGATCTACTATCACACCCTGGATGGAGATTTCGAAACCTATAAGAGCGGGAAATATCAGAACAACAGGGGCATTCAGGCCAGCCGCATGTATCTGGACTTTATTTGATGGAGTCAAAGAAGGTGACGCGTCGGGATGTGCGTAAGAATTCCGGGTGAGTACCTCTTATTTCGATCGTTCAAATCCAGGCTTCTGGTTATGGTTTTCGTATCCGTTCCTGGATCTTCCACGCTTTCCGTGCAAGCGCCGTCGCTAGGGGAAACAAGATCAGCGGACACCGGGAATCTTCCAGTTTAGAATTGCCGATCCGACTGGAGCGCCGCCGCCATATTGCTATGAAATTCTTGGATAACCCACGCTAAGCGCCCGGTACTCGACATGATCTGATCCGAGTCCCATCCCGAATCTCGTTTTTGTACATTGCGATTTCTCTCCATTGTCTTTACGGCGAGTTTACGACGTCTTTGACATGCCGGATCGCTTCGGCTGGTGAATCATCCGTTACAGAATTCACAAAGGCGTCCTCCTGCAGTGATGAGACGATCATCTCGGACATTCTAATAACCATCTCATGTTCATTTTCGGACATTACTGTTTCATAACCGGACACTTGTGGAACTGTTAGTTTCGAGTTATTTTGTAACCTATTGTTATTTCGCTATTTGATTCTTATGGCAGAGTATTTGCTTCTAGTCAAGAACAACCTCCCTTTGATTGCAGCGCAGCTTGTACACCTTGATTCGAAATCCGCATGCAGTCGAAAGTCAGGACAAAAGCTTGCCACTAATGCGTGTCTGGCAGACTGACATGTCTCCACCAAATAGCATACGATCCGTCGTCGTACGCTTTGCACAGAATCGCCACGAACCCAGGATAGGCGTAAACCCACCCACGAATTTCAGTCGGATCAACCGTCGTCCTTAAAGCCTCCCATTTGTTGCGGAAACCTATCTGTGCATAGATAACACCCATACGAACAACCTTAGGAGTACTTGGCAGGCGTCATTCCGTATCTGTGTTTCTTTTTTAACAAAGATTGTACCATAGGAGACACCCATGGTTAAAAGCTTCCTGACTACTGCGATCCGCAATCTGCTGCGGCACAGGATGTACACCTCAATCAATGTGTTGGGACTCGCAATTGGGTTAGCGTGTGGCATTTTGATCCTGTTGTACATTGGTCAGGAATTTTCGGTAGATCAATTTCACACCTTGGGCGACCGAATCTACAAGGTGATTCGAGAAGAACGTAGCACGACTCATACAACTTTTGGCAGCGGAACTTCAGGCGCACTGGGTCCTACATTGGAAGAGACATTTCCCAATGTAGAAACAACCGTACGTATTTGGCAATGGCCAGTGTCCGCACGATACGGCGAGCGCAAGGGTCAGTACCAGCTCGGGCTGGTTGACGACAGCTTTTTGGATGTGTTTGATTTTCCTCTTATAAAAGGGGATCCAGAGATCGCATTTCGCACGCCCTACTCCGTGGTAATGACCGACGACATGGCACAACGCTTGTTCGGTGATGAAGAGCCCATGGGTCGGGCATTTTCGATCGATAACGTCAGTTTCCCCGGCGATTACACAGTGACCGGAATCGTAAAGGAACCACATCGTTCATCAGACCTTCATTTCCACATGCTCACAACTACGATACCCCCCGTAGGAGCAACACAAGAGGCGTGGACAATGTGGCGACCCACGCAATCATGGCGGCCAGTAAAGACATTCGTGCTATTGAAAGCAGGAGGAAATGTACTAACACTACAAGCGAACATTCAGTCGTTGATTAAGCAGTATATGGGGGATGAAGTTGCGGCAAAAAACGCCTATCATCTACAGCCACTACACCGCGTGTACTTGTACGGTGAATCCGATTTTGTCCCAACGGCCGACAGCCTCATCCAACATATTTACCTACTGGCGACTATCGGACTGATTGTGGTGGCTATTGCATGTGTGAATTTTACAAATCTGGCGACTGCACTGGCTGTCACACGCAGGCTTGAAGTAGGCGTGAGAAAGGTGGTTGGGGCACATCGCCTGCAATTGATGGTTCAGTTTCTGTGTGAATCTATCCTCTTGACTTGCGCTGCCCTGCTAATTGCCATGGTATTGGTCGATTTGTTACTGCCCTTATTCAACGAATTTGTGCGTGGCGATTTACATCTTGACGCGGTTACAATTGCTAGATATGCGCCAGCGGTTATGGCACTAACGCTGTCGCTCGCAGTCATGGCAGGGTGGTACCCAGCTTTTTTTCTTTCTTCCTTTCGCCCCGTGACAGCGTTAAAAGACAGCGCGTATTCTTCCTCGGGTTCTGCCTGGCTGAAGAAAGGACTCGTTGTTTTTCAGTTTGGCATGTCCGTATTATTGGTGATCTGCACACTCGTGGTTTATCAGCAATTACGATTTATAGACACCAAAGACATGGGGTTTACACGCGATCACATTGTGAGTTTACCCATTTTTGTACCTGACTTTCTCCAAGAGCCCAACACGAAAAAACGTCTTTCGGCACGACACCAGGTACTGAAACAGGTATTTCTCGAACACCCCAATGTGCTTAGTGCGTCGGCACTGCGCTACCGCATTCAAGGATACGGGGGGCGACCGCGCTTGATTTGGCCCGGTGGAGACCGTACGAAAGAACACACGATTCGCATAAACGAGGTTGATGACTCGTATTTCGAGACATTTGAGATTCCCGTGCTTCGAGGTCGCGCCTTTTCAGCCGCTGTGGCTAGCGATACATCTGATGCTATTATTTTGAATGAAACAGCCGTGCGCCTGCTCGGCTGGGAGGATGAACCGATTGGTAAACAGATCGAGTCACCGGCATTTGTAAACCGAACTCTCACGGTGATCGGCGTTGTAAAAGACTACCACAGTTTGTCGTTGCGAGAAGAAATAGCCCCAATGGGATTTGTCGCCCGATGGGAGTTTTTTTATTCACTGGTCCTACGCATCCGACCAGAAGAAACCGCGCAGACCCTGTCTTTTTTCGAAACGCAGTGGAAACGCTTTGTCCCAGAGGAGCCATTTGAATATCAATTCATGGACGAATTCATGGAATGGATCTATACCAACGAGAGACGCACCGGTAGAATGCTTGGGGTGTTTTCATTGCTGGCAATCTTTGTAGCATGCTTGGGTCTGTTTGGTCTGGCTGCTATCATGGTTCAATCTCGCATTAAAGAAATCGGCGTGCGGAAGGTGCTGGGTGCATCCACATCACATCTGGTGATGCTAATTTCGCGCGAATTTCTGTTGCTCACTCTACTTTCAAACGGAATCGCTTGGCCAATCTCCTATTATCTGATGCACGACTGGCTCGCCGGATTTGCTTATCAGACAGCCTTAAGTGTAGCGCCATTTGTTGTTAGTGCGATACTGGCCCTGATAATTGCCTTTGGTACCGTGAGCATTCAGGCCATTCGTGCGGCGCGTTCCAATCCAATTGATGCCTTGCGTTATGAATAGCGGGAGAGTTTCGTTCTTAGTTGAAGAAGAGCATGCGTTTGGTAACCGGCGAAAGCATCTCGAATGTCTTGATCGATCTTGAGACGTCTTCGTAGGGCAAATCTAAGGCGTTGGACTAAACTGTAACCCCTAATTCCTCGACAATTGAGTCTCGATATCCAGGAGGGACTTAGCCGACTACCCCGACAAGCCAAATTCGACCCAAAGGGACAACTGCCGGATACTTTCTTGTTTCTCCAGCATCATCTAATGTGAATGCACCAACAAATGCGGATGCTTTGCTGGAGACCTTTTTATGTTCAAGAATAATCTGGTGGTCGCAGTGCGTCATCTCGTGAGGCAGAAAGTCTATGCCTTCATTAACGTCCTGAGCCTGTCCATCGGTATCGCATTTTGTATATTGACCTCTCTCCACATTTACAATGAGTGGACGTACGACATATTTCACAAGAATGCAGGTAGGATTTACCGAATCTACCAATCCTACAAGACTCCGAACAATGTAGAAAAAAAAACCGCATTTACTCCCGCGCCATTGGCTATTGCTCTGGCAAGGGACTTTCCCGACATCGAGAAAGTTGTGAGATTTCGAGAGGTAAAAGGCACCGTTAAGTATAGAGAAAAGATCTCTGTAGAAAACCTACTCTTCGTCGATCCTGAAATCCTTGAAGTCTTTTCATTCCCTCTACTGAGAGGTGACATCCAGACTGCACTTAGAAATCGAGCATCAATCGTAGTGAGTCAAACGACAGCCGGTCAGTATTTCGGACAACATGACCCCATCGGCAAGCGGATCTCAGTGAGAATTGACGAGAAGTATGTCGACTTTGTCGTGGAAGGAGTTGCAGCAGAGACACCAGTGAATTCCAGCATAAAGTTCGACTTGCTCTTGCCAATTGAAAGGATGCCGAATTACGAGAGATGGGCAGACTTATGGGGTAGTTCCAGAGTCATAGCCTTTGCTCTATTACGGGAAAAGGCTAACACGTCAGAGCTTACCCGAAAATTTCCGGGATTTGTGCGAGAGCACTATTGGCCATCAATTCAAATTTACCAAGAATTCGGTGCAATGGCCCTGAGCGAGGATCCTCTGCGAATAGGTCTACAAGCTTTCTCAGATGTTCATTTCGATTCGGAAATCAGAGGTGGATTGTCACCTACGGGAGACAGGTTTTTTTCGATTGTCACACTTGGAATTGCTGTCACTGTGCTTTTTGTTGCATGCTTCAACTTTGCCAATATCTCCATTGCTCTAGCCTCAAATCGCGTCAGGGAATTCGGCGTACGCAAGGTTGTAGGCGCCAATAGAGCACAACTTTTGAAACAGGTTTGGGGAGAAGCGTTGTTTTTGAGTTTTGTTGGGTTATTGGTTGGAATCGCATTCGCCGAACTGGCTTTACCAATCTTTAATGATGCCGTAAACGAGAAATTAGATTTGAGTTACGGAAGCAATGAGATTCTCTCACTGGTTGCGCTAGGTGTCACCGCTGGAGCAACTGCTGGGATCTATCCTTCAATCGTATTGTCCCGCTATGATCCAGTCAACCTATTCATTGGAAATGTGGGAATTGGAAGCAAGGATATCTTTAGTAAGTCTCTTCTAATCGGTCAAATTACGGCCTCGACTTTTCTGATCATCTTCGCTCTTGTTATCGTTGAACAGATACATTTCGTCAAAGGGAAAGATCGAGGATTCCAGGATAAGCAAGTCGTCACTATTGATGCTTCCGAAGTAGGGAAGGAACATAGATCGAGCGTTTTGGAGATCTTTAGGTCTGAGTTGTCCAATGACCCCGACGTTCTAAGCATCACTGCCTCTTGGAGACACTTCGGTGTAAATACTGCGACTACTACGGTTAGAAACAAGCGTTTGACAACCGATGTCCAATTCTTCAATATCGACTCCAACTTCATCAAGACCCTTGGGCTCAGATTAGTTGCTGGAAGAGACTTCATTCAGAACTCCGCCGCAGATTCCGAGGGAAGTATAATTGTAAATGAGTCGTTGGTAAGGAAATTAGAATGGGATTCACCAATTGGTAAGACGATTCCAGAGTTCAGGAATAGAAAGGTTGTGGGTGTTGTTCACGACTTCCACTTTCGATCTCTGCATTATCAGATTGAGCCGGTTGTGCTTAAATTAGTGCACCCCGAGATCCTCCGGCGATATTATGTTCGAGTAAGTCCCTTCGGCATCAAAAATACTGTAAATCGGTTGGAGCAGATTTGGAAGGAAGTGAATCCCGATCTGCCCTTTCAGTTCTCCTTTCTTGATGAGGACATAGACGTTCAATACCAAGCGGATGAAAGATGGCAATTAATCAGTCTATATGGTTCTATATTTTCCACCTTTATTGCTTGTATTGGAATCTTTGGTCTAGCGGCTCTGGCCACTAAGAAACGCGTAAGAGAAATAGGCATTCGCAAAGTCTTGGGTGCCTCTTTATGGAGCGTTGTTTTCCTACTCTCAAAGGAGTATGTCAAGTTGGTCATGTTTGCGAATTTATTCGCTTGGCCGATTGCATACTTTGGTGCAGAACTTTGGCTGAAGAATTTCGCATACTATATTTCGCCATCTGTTGGAGTTTTCATCATCAGTGGCTTCCTGGCACTACTGGCTGCTCTCATACCAGTTGGCCATCAGGCACTTATGGCTGCAACTGCCAATCCAGTGGATTCCCTGCGATATGAATAACTGACAAGAATACTGATAGTAATCCTATGCCACGTGCGAATTCCAACGGTTTGCGGATTGAATCCTGACAACGAAATACGTGCATTTCTGGCCGGCAAGACGCCTTTTTGCGAAACGGAAACCCGATGGGCAGAGGGCACGCTCCCTCTGCGCGTGCGCTATTTCGTTTCCAACGAACAGCCGCCGGAACGGCTTGTAACCTCTGTTCGATGTCTCGTACTCAAGGACGATTCCGTCCTCGTACTCCGCAATCGCGAGGGGTGTCACATCCTGCCGGGCGGCCGCCTAGAAGCGGGAGAAACCTTCGAGCAGACGCTTCGTCGCGAAGTCGTGGAGGAGACGGGCTGGACGATTGACGCGGTCTCGCGCCTTGGATTCATCCACCTGGAACATCTCGGGCCGGTACCGAGCGGGTACCGGTTTCCCCACCCTCACTTTTTTCAAGTCGTCTATACTGCCGGTGCTGTAGAATATGATCCGGATTCAGTGCGCGATGATGACTACGAAGATTCGTCTGCATTTGTTTCGATGGGTGAACTTGACAGTCTCGGTATCTCCGAAGCCGAGTTGGAGTATGTGCGAGTTTTAAGGGAGGGAACCTGATCGTGTTCCGGATCGGCGTCTTTGGCATCATCACCGATGAAGAAGACCGCGTTCTGTTGTGTCACCGCCGCGATTACGATCTGTGGAACCTGCCTGGCGGCGGCGTCGAGACTGGAGAAAATCCCTGGGATGCCCTCGTTCGGGAAATTCGGGAGGAAACGGGATTGGAAACAGCGCCCGTCCGTCTCAGCGGCGTTTACAGCAAACCGGACAGCAATGAGATTGTCTTGTCGTTCTTCTGCCGGGTCACCGGAGGCGCAGTCCGGCTCACGGACGAGGCGGACCGGATCGAGTACTTTTCATTGGATCGTATCCCCGGGAACACCGTGCCGAAACAGGTGGAACGCGTTGCGGACTACTTCTCTGACAGGACAAATACGCATTACAAAGTGCAGGGAGGCCCCTCTGCCATCGGACTGATCAAAGAGGGAAAGTTGTGAACGGAACACCCATCGCCATGCATCGGGTCAACGCAACCAACTCCAACGGTCGATGATGAGATGTCAGACTATGTGATCATAGGCGCTGCGATCATTCTGAGAGAGGAGAATGGATTTCTCTTCGAACTCCAGAGAAAGGAAAAATGGAAGCGCGGGCGAGATGAGGTGGTCGAGATCGGCATGAGCTGCATCGGCGGCACGGTTGAGGAAGGCGAGTCCCTGGAGGACGCCCTGCAGAGGGAGGCGATGGAAGAAATCGGCTGCAGAGTCGCGTTCGACAGTTCTGCGAAACCCTTTTCGATGGACCCGGCAGGAACGGTATCGTCGCTTCCGCCGGGTCGCGTACCGGATGGCGTGCAGTTCCTTTGGGAAGGAAACGACCCGGGTTTTGTCCCGGGCGACGTGGTCGCGGTATACGCGGGCCATGCGATCGGGCGGGCGGAGCCGGGCGATCTTGCGGCCATTGCGACGTTGAGGCCCAGTCTATTCTACGAATTCGCCACGGAATCGTTCACCGTCCAAAACCTGGAAGCGCAGGGAGGAATCATCGAGGAACGGGTGCGAGTCCCGCGTTCCGCCCGCGTAAAGCCTGTGGGAACGGCCGCCAGGCTTCTGGAATTGCGACAACGGTACCCTGAGTCGCTGAAGCGGATTCTGTCCAGGTCCTGATTGGAGACCATCCGATCTCCTGTTTCACGGCATTCTGCTTTTTGTACGATTTGGGACGACTCTCAGAAGGGGTTTTCGCGGGATCAAATCCATGAACGAGATACACGAAGCCAACCGCCGGCGATGGGACGACATGGCCGGGGATTGGGAGGAACGACTGAATCGCGACGGCCTCTGGCGCAGATGTCACCGGGAACCCGGGTTGGCATTCGAAGGCAGGGCGCTTGAGACCATCCGTGAAATGATGGGAACGCTTGACGGAAAGCATGTCTGTGTGATTGGCAGCGGCGACAACCTGGCCGCCTGCGCATTGGCGGGTCTGGGCGCCAGAGTTACTTCAACGGACATCTCCGAGGAACGATTGAGACTGGCGTCGGACCGGGCGGACGCGCTGGGTCTGTCGATCGATTTCGTGCGTTCGGATGCCGCCAGCCTCGATTCATTGTCCAATTCGAGTTTCGATCTGATGTGTTCGACGAACGGCTTTTTCGTGTGGATCGCCGATCTCTATGGCGTATTTTCGGAGGTCGCGCGCATTCTGAAGCCGGGAGGCGCATACGTCTTCTACGACGTTCATCCCTTCACGCGCCCGTGGAAAGAACAGGTCGCGCCCATAGAAATGACGAAACCTTACTGGAACACCGGTCCTTTCCACGGCTCCGTAGAGGACTCGTATGAGCATCACTGGACCCTCGCCGACCTGCTCAATCCCCTGGCGCAAGCCGGATTGGTGTTGAAGAAAGTCATCGAAAGTCCGGCCGGGGATTCCGGATACTGGCGGGGAGGCAATGGGGAGGCCGATGCCGACGATTCATTGCTGGACTGGCGGACGAATCCACGTGCCGGTCTGCCGGCCTGGCTGACGATCGCCGCATTGGCGCCGTGAAAAAAGAGACCGGAACGTCCACTTTCCATCTGCGGGTACCTCATTCCGTGTAGGGCCAACCCTTGTGGTTGCCCTGGGTTCCTCCGCATTACGACGTTTCCTATCAACGAAAGGAATTCATCGTATGAAATCACACCTGGCGTTTCTTCACACGACACCCGTGCTGATCGATACATTTGATCGCCTTGTAGGGGAAGCCGATCCGGAATTGCCCGTCAGACATATTGTTGAAGAAGGATTTTTGACGGAGGCTCGCGAAAAGGGAATCAGCCAGGACCTGGATGGACGTATTCAGGGCCGCATCGGCGCCGCGATCGAAGAAGGCGCGCGTGTGGTGCTCTGCACGTGTTCGACAATTGGAGCGAGTGCGGAGGGTGCAAATGACACAGCGGACGGCATCGTTGTTCGAGTCGACCGCCCGATGGCCGAGAAAGCCGTCGAAACCGGGTCTCGAATCATCGTTGCCGCGGCTCTCGAGAGTACCCTTGCTCCAACGCGAAACCTGATTCTCGAAGTCGCGAGTGCGCGCAAAAAGCGCATTGATTTGATCGAGGTTCTCTGTGACAATGCCTGGAGCAGGCTCGAGGAGGGTGACAACGAAGGTTATTTCAGTGAAATCGCCCGAAAATTGAAGGAGCGTGCGTCCGAAGGCGACGTCATCGTACTGGCCCAGGCCTCTATGGCGGGAGCCGCAAATCTGTGCCCGGAAGTCTCTATTCCGATCCTCAGCAGCCCCGAAATCGGCTTTCGGCATGCGTTGGAACTTTGGAAGCGAGAAGGAAGGGATTGAAATCGCAGGCAATCGCCTCGCTGAAAAGGCGGGCGCCCACAAGGGGCGCCCCTACGCCGAAGACTATCCGGGTCGAGACGGGTCGACGAAAACCCTGGTGATGGACCGAATGGATGCCTGTGAATCAATCGTCCGGGACGTTTTTGAGGATCCAGTCGAATCTATCGTTCGCGTGGATGAGGGCTGGACGCACATCGTACTGGAGGTTAACGGAAAGTGGATCTTTCGTTTCGTCCGGGACCCTTCGAATATGCAGCTTTCTGTCGAGCAGGCATTCCTGCCGATGTTCAAGGAACATTCACCCTTACCGATCCCCGAGATTCGGTACTCGGGCGACAACTATATCGCCTACGAAAAGATCGAAGGTGTCAAGTTTTCCGAGGCGATATTCAAGCGTCTCGGCAGGAACGCGCGAACGAAACTGGCGGCGGCCCTGGGCGACTTCCTGTCGTGTCTCCACTCCGTTTCGTTCGAGCAGCGGCATCTCAAGCCCACCCCGTTCGGCGGCGGCGATTTCTGGGAGGAGTTGTGGCCGGCCGCCGCGCCGCGTCTACTTCCCTCTACCCGGCAGATTGCCGAAGGCTATTTTCATCGGGCGCTATCGGGAATCACGTCCGCACCGTATCGGGATGCCGTTACCCATTCGGATTTCGGGACTGGCAACGTCCTGATCGACGCGGCGGGATTGAAACTGGCCGGTGTGATCGATTTCGGCGACATCAGCCTGAACGATCCGGCGACAGATTTCGCTACCTTTTACCGCAGGTTCGGGAAGCCGTTCGCCGAGGATATGGCCGAGGCCTACCGGTTGCCGCTGGGTGACGATTTCTGGACGAGGGTGGATTACCATTCGAATCGAAAGCTCTTCTTCGTCCTCTTCTTTGCCCTGAATCACGGCTTCGATCCGCACGTACCGGGTCTCGTCAACGCTATCGAATCCCAATTTGCTCGATGATGGTTTGACTCTTCGATATCTTCCCAAATTTCAGCCAATTTGCAGCGTCGTTGCACGTGTTTGGAAATCCTTCCCAACGTCTGGGTAGGCAATCGAAACGACGTCAGTTTGCTCGTACTCGTTGTTGCATTTCCAAAGTGTGCAAAAACTCCATTTATCACTCTATCGGATACTATATATAGGGGTTTTATTTGTTTTGAATCAATATATGGTATGGAATCGCGCTCGGCTTTGACTATTTACACAGCCTCATTTCAAAAAAAAACAGCCCCACAACTCCTTTGCACAAAGGATCGTGGGGTTCATTCAACGACGGCGTGTCACCGCGGAAAATCAATCAATGTCAAGCTTTTTATTTCTTGTCCACCATTGCCTTTTTCGTTTTTCGGCCAAGCTTCAATATCAGTCTGATATACTTGTCCATAGAACTATGTGGACCAATGTGGAGGGGTCTAAACGTCCCATTGACTATCGAGAATGCCATCCTGAAATTCCTATTCAATCGAACCTGATAAAAAAAATCGATCCTCTTCAGCCTTCTTCCTCTCGGCAAATGTCCTTTTTCAATCTCAACATAAAGCTTGTCCACTTCTTCTTGTATTTGTGAAGGGAGTCTTTTGAATTGTTTCTTTATTTTTGAATGGTTGTCCGGATCCTCGAAGTATCTTACAGGGGGGAGTTTCATTCCAGGTGATTTTATCCCCGCAATGCCTTTAAGGCTTCATCTGCTGAACTATGAATCTTCGGGGAATGAGTCCGTCGTGCGTTATGGATAATGCTCATTCGCCAATGGCTCTCCCTTAAAACACTTAAGATGCGATCCATGTTCTTCACTGTCTTATTTGCGATTCTTGTAAATTTGAATATTTCTATCGCCGCTCCAGGAAATCTCACTCTACATTCCCTCATTTTCAAAATTGCAGATCTTATCCTGCCCTTCCAATCAACATAGTCTGTTTCTCTTTTTTCAGTCAATTCCAGATAACGCGCAATTCTGTTGAACGACTCTTCGTCAAGTGAATCTACGTCGACGATTTCTAATGATCCTACAAAAAAAGTGTATTTGGAACTCAGGATTTCGACCATGTCATCGTTTATTTCTTGCATATCTTCGCAAAGGCGTTTGACGCCGGCTCTGACAAATCGAGTCTTCTCTTTTTGCGCTCTATAAGAGTCGCAAATTTTCTCAACTGCCGTGATATTTATGGGCAATTTGTCTTCCAGAGCCTTTGTTTCAGGAAATGGTATCGCTTCTGCCATTTCTGTATCCTCCTATTCGATAGGGCCGTTTGACCCTGGGCGTCAGGATAATATATCGAAGTTGCGTATTCGCGGCAAGGGCAAGTTAGGAAAGTTGAATCGTAATACTTCGTCTGATATGAACTAACTTTCAGTTCAACAGTGGACTTTAAGGTAAAGTGTAGTTGCCCAGGGCATTAGCCGTTGGTGAGGCCAGAGGTCGAGCGAACGGTGAACGCCCGCCACCCGTCGTCACTTCAGGTCATCAAGGAAGGATTGGGGAATGCTCCCGGAAGTTATCAAAACAGAACGGATGATCCTCAGACCATACAGCCTCGACGACGTCGAGGACGTCCTTTCCTACGCATCCGATCCCGAATGGGCGCGTTATCTTGGCCCGGTTCCGCATCCCTATACGAGAGCCGACGCCGAGGGGTATCTGAAGAGCCAGTTGTCGCAGGACCGCGCAAAACGTGCGTCCTGGGCGATTGAATGCGCGGGGTCCGCCGTCGGTGGCGTCAATATCGGGCTGGACCTCAATAATCGCGTCGGCACAATCGGCTATAGCATTGCCAGGCGTCTCTGGGGGAAAGGATTGGTCACGGAAGCGGCCGGCGCCGTGATCGACGAGGCGTTTGCTGTCTGTCCCGACCTGAATCGCATCCAGGCGACGACCGACGAGCAGAACGCCGGTTCCGCCAGGGTCCTGGAGAAGCTTGGCATGGTCCGCGAGGGCGTGTTGCGACAGGACCAATACGTGAGGGGGAAGTTCAGGAATACGGTGTGGTGCGGTCTGTTGCGATGTGAATGGGAGGCGAGAAGGAATCGGACGAAATGATGGACGAATCAGGCACTGGGCCAATTGTCCTAATTACCTTAGAACGATTGACATTGATCACGAAAAATAATTTATATTTTTCTTGAACTTCGTAACATATTTGTTAACTTTTGGACATGAGAGAGATCATATTCTACCGGACACAATCAGGTCGATGCCCTGTCGAACAGTTTCTGGATTCTCTTACTTCAAAGCAGAGTGCAAAAGCCACCTGGACGTTGGGCATCATCGAAGAACTGGAGATCGTCCCGCAACAATACTTCCGTAAACTGGTCGATACGGACGACATCTGGGAGGTCAGGGTGAACATTGGAAACGGTTCGTTAAGGTTTCTTTCCTTTTTCGACGGACCAAGTTTGGTGGTTCTTGGTCACGCATTTTCTAAGAAGACACAGGAGACGAGAAGATCTGACATCCGCCTGGCAGAACAAAGAAAGACGGATTATTTCAGGAGGAAACGCCATGAGCGATCTAAAGAAATACGTTGAGAAACGCAAAGCAAGAGACCCAGAATTCGCCGAGAACTACGAAAGCGGCTATCTGGAATTCAAGATCGGTGTTTTGCTCCGGGAAGCCCGAAAGGAGGCCGGCTTTACCCAGGAGGAGGTGGCAAAAAAGCTGAACACCCGGAGATCCGCGATTTCAAGAATGGAAAACCATGCACAGGATATCAGACTGTCAACACTGCGCAAGTATGCGGAAGCGATCGGGAGAAAGTTGCACTTTTCCGTGGGATAAGAGCCAGCTGCACCGCATCCTGAGCCGCTCCCTGAGCTTGCGGTCCCTGAGCCTGTCGAAGGGTCGAAGGGTCGGCGAAGAGTATCGTGATGGGTAGCAGCGAATGAGCAACTCGACGAACTCAATGCAGGCATGCTAAATGACCACACGGCAGAAGGCTGGATTCGATAAGTCGAGTGCACGTAAGGCAATCAACCAAAAGCACGCCTGAATGTGGTTCGTGACGGGAGAACGCTCAATGCCTGAACACGTTGGAAGGAAGCTTGAGGGGAAGGTCGCTGTCATAACCGGCGCCGGACGCGGCATCGGGCGCGCGATCGCACTGGGTTACGCACGGGAGGGCGCATCGGTCTGCTGTGCGGCGAGGACCGAAACCGAGATTCAGGAAACCGTGCGGGAAATTCGTGGAGAGGGCGGAATCGGGGTCGCGTTCCGGGCGGACGTAAGGCAACAGGATACTGTACATGCGCTTTTCGAATTTGCGGAAGCGGAACTGTGTGGCATAGACATCGTCATCCTCAATGCGGGTGTGAACCTGGATCACGGTTCCGTTGAGGAGGGCGATCCGGCTGCCTGGGAGGAGACGATACGCACGAATCTGCTTGGCGCGTACTTTTGCGCCAGGGCGGCGATTCCGGCCCTGAAGCGGCGGGGCGCGGGAAAGATCATCACCATCGGTTCCGGCATGGGCCACAAGGGATTCGCGGAGAGTTCGGCCTACTGCTGCTCGAAAGCCGGGCTCTGGATGTTGACGCGCGTTCTCGCTCAGGAACTCCGGCAGCACAACATCAGCGTAAACGAACTCATCCCGGGACCGGTACGAACGGATATGGACGCGGTACTCCACATCGAAGGCGAGTGGTTCAAGTCTCCCGAAGACGTCGTGCCGATGGCGCTCTTTCTGGCGACGCAGCCCGACATCGGCCCCACCGCGCAGAGCTATTCCCTGATGCGGCGGGATCCGTGAGTGAGATGGGCGCCGCGGCAAAGGAAAGATCGAGAACATGCCCGCATTAAAGATCGGCCTGGCGTCCGTCCCGGTCGCAGCAAATGCGCTTTCGCGAAATTTTGAAGCGGTCGGGCGCGTGCTCAATGAAAATACGAATGACGATATAGACCTGTTCGTTTTCGGCGAAGCGGTTTTGACCGGGTTGGATGGCGGAAACGCCCAGCTCCGTGGCGTCGCCGATACATCGCAAGCATTGCGGATGGTAAATCAGCTTACGAAGGACTGTTCCACCGCCGTTTGCGTAGGCTTTGTTGAATCCGAAGCCGGCAAGTTTTATCTGACCCACTGCCTTTCGTCCGAAGGCGTACTCTGCGGTATCCAGCGGAAAGTCTTTGCTGGAAACCCGATACGTCCTCCCATATTCTCGTCCGGGAAGGAGATTCGTTCGATTCCATTTCGCGGCCAAAAGGTGGTAATCCTGGCCTGTGCGGACTGGATGCTGCCGGAAACGGTGCTGGCGGCGGGACAGCATGAGCCCGACCTGATATTGGCCCCGACGGATCAATATTTCTGGACACCTCATAATTGGTCCGTCCTTCACAAAGCAGGTCAATCCGCCTCGTTCTGGTTACACGCTCCGCTGGTTGCAGCCTTTCATTCCGCGCCAGGAGCTTCAGATGAAGGCACCGAGGTCTTCGCCTGTCTCGCGTATGACTCCAGCGGCGAGGAATCGATCACAGCGTCGAAGAAAGTTGGAGAAAGTACCGTTCATACGATCGACGTGGAACTTCGAAAAGCGCATCGCAAATGGGGTGGATTTCAAGAGCGAAAAAGATATATTGAGTCGCACTGAAAGGTGCCGAAATGAAAGTGCAATGGACAGTCTGCAGTCCGACCCACAACACTTGGTACGTGGGAGCAGCGAGTCTACCGAATGCGCTGATGAGCGTTTCGTTGAGACGAGAACATCACCACCATGACAACCAAAAAACTGGTACGCGTCAGAGAATATGCTGCCGAGGTCGAGGTGGAGTTGATCGATGGTGAAGCGGGATGGGCTCCATACCTCTCGGTGAGCGACACGGATAAACTGGATGATGTTCGCGAGGCTCTGGAGCGTGGTGACCTGGAGCGCGCGTCACAGTTTGCGAGTGTTTTCCGCCTGACGCCAATTGAGGCGTGAAACCGATTCGACATCTCCCAGAATGACTTCCGGCAGATTCGCACGCTGTCAGAACGATTCGGTGTTTCTCCGGCCGTCTTCATATAGGCATAACCTGCGTCGATGGGAGGGAATCCCCCTATGGTACGCTACGAAGCGTATGACCCCATTGCCAACGTCTACAACAGGCATTGGGGATATTTTGCAGACGGGATCTATCCGGTGCTGGATCGTCTCGTCCTGCACGACTTGCCGTCCGGCAGCGCCGTTCTGGATCTCTGCTGCGGCACCGGACAGCTTGCGGCCGTTCTGTCCGACAAGGGATACGCGGTTGCGGGCGTGGACGGGTCCGAAGGGATGATCGAGATCGCGAGGAAAAACGCACCTGACGTGCAGTTCCTTGTCCAGGATGCCCGTGAACTTTCCCTGAACCGGCGGTTCGCTGCGGTGTTTTCGACCTTCGACAGCCTGAACCACGTGATGAGCCTGGATGAGCTCGAGCTGGTCTTTCAAAACGTCCACTCCGTCCTGGACGACGGCGGCTGCTTCGAATTCGACCTGAACATGGAAGAGGCCTACGTGCAGCGATGGCGAGGCAGTTTCGGCATTGTCGAGGACGATCTTGTATGCGTGGCGCGATCGTCGAGAGATGAAGAGAAGACGATCGGCAGGATGGACCTGACCGTGTTCGAGTCGGAGGAGATGGCTTGGAAGCGGACAGACGTTTCACTTCTTCAGCGATGGTATCCTGAGATGGGCATCACGGAACGCCTCCGGAGCGCCGGATTCGAGGGGATCCGGACGTTCGACTGCGAGGACCCGCTTCTGGAGGGTGCGCAGGAACCCGGCAGGATGTTCTTTGTGGCGAGGAAGTCGTAGGGTCGGCACATTGACAGATCGCGGCAGTGTCGCAATTTGCGACACTGCCGCGATTGTTTTTAGCAAAAAAACACCATCTTCTTCGTACTCGCGGCCGTATGGTGAGGCCGCTGCGCGAAATAGTAGTGCATCAGGCGCAGGGGCGGAACGGGCAGTACTGAGCGCCGGGCTGAGAGGGGAGAGGACCGCGTGCTGTGTCGGGTCGGCCATCCTCGATGGCCGGTCTCGCGGATTCTCAGCCCGAATGCCGTACGCGTTTCAGTCCCTGTCCATGTTGTGTTTCTTCAGTTTTCTGTGCAGAGTCGCCCGATGTATGCCCAGCGCGTGCGCGGCACGGGTGACGTTGTCGTCAGCGGCTTCAAGGGCCACGTACAGGGCTTGCCGTTCAACCTCTTTGAGCGAGAGGACCGGCGTCGATGTGCCGGTCCCCTGTCCGGTTGCAATTGCCGGGGAAAGTTGAGGCGGAAGATTGCCGGCCTGAATGACATCTTCCGTTTCCAGAAGCACCGCACGCTCGATGGCGTTTTCCAGTTCACGTACGTTGCCAGGCCAGTCGTACTGCAGCAGCAGGCGCATGGCAGCCGCCGAAATGCCGGCAATGGATTTGTTCATTCGCTGGGCGAATTTCACGATAAAATGTTCAGCAAGCAGGGAAATATCCTCACGCCGCTCTCGTAGCGGGGGAATTGCGATCGGGAATGCTGCGACTCGATAGAACAGATCTTCGCGGAACTCGCCCGTGCTGACCGCGCGCTCCAGGTCCTTGTTGGTGGCCGCAATCACCCGGATGTCGACGGATATCGGGGCTTTTCCTCCGATCCGCTGGATTTCCCGTTCCTGCAGCACGCGCAGAAGTTTTCCCTGCAGCGCGTAAGGAAGGTCGCCGATTTCGTCGATCAGGATCGTACCCCGGTCTGCACGCTCGAATGCGCCGACTCTCCGGGTAGTTGCCCCTGTAAAGGCTCCCTTTTCGTGCCCGAACAGTTCGCTTTCGATGAGCGACACGGGCATGGTGGCGCAGTCGAGAGCCACGAACGGACCTTCCTTCCTCGGACTGTTGAAATGAAACGACCTGGCGACAAGCTCTTTACCGGTGCCGCTTTCGCCCTGGATCAGCACCGTAATGTCGCTCTCGGCAGCCTGCTTCATCAGCGCGTACACACGCTGCATACCCCGGCTCTCGCCGACCATTCCCGCAAAGGAATAGGTCGTTTCCAGTTCGGTGCGCAGCCGCCGGACTTCCGCCTTCATCTGCTCGGCGTCAATTTCCCTGGACACATCGCGAAAGAGCACCACATTGCCGATTACGTTGCCTTGCGGGTCACTTACCGGTGCGGCCGAGCGGTAGAACAGCCGTTGTGCCGGCAAGCCCTCCGCTCCCGTAGTTTCCACCAGTTCTCCACGATGATCGGAAAACCTGCCCTTCAGATGGCTCAGGTCAGGTTCCCGGAAACGCACCCTGAAACGTCCCGACAGATCAGCCGGCGTGATTTTTTCCAGTTCGATTCCCTCCAGACCCAGAAGATTCAGATACATTTCGTTGGCGAATACCAATCTGCCGGCAACGTCGTGCATACCGATGGCGTCGCCGGTTGCATTGAGCAATGCTTCCAATCTTCCATGGGTTACGGCAAGTTTCCGCCTTTGTTCCCCCAGTTCCCGTTCGACGTTCCACTTTCCGACCAGTGAGAGGGTGATCTGCTGTATTTCCTCATGCGTGAAAGGCTTTCGTATATAGAGCAACTTGTGTAGCAACTCCATGTCGCAGACGATTTCGGGCAGCGATCTGTCGGTGTAAGCGGTCATAATCACGATTTCGACGTCCCGGTCGAATTCCCTTACTCTGCGGACCGTTTCAATACCATCGATGCCGGGGGGCATTCGAATATCGATATAGGCCACAGCAACCGGACGGTTCGATTCTCTTCCCCTCTGAATGATATTGCAGGCTTCTTCCCCATTGTTCGCATGCAGCAATTCGAACTCCGGGAGATAGTCTCCTTCCTGTTCACGCACGAACGCCGCTGTGAGATCGTCATCCGGCGTGTTCACGGTGCCGGAACAAAGCATTTCCTTAAAATCTTCGTGGATTTCGGGCTGATCATCGACGATCAGAACCCGGTTGTTTCCGTGATTTTGGGTTTCCATCGACCACCTGTGAATCGGTCCGGCTGAAAGGATCTCTGTGAACGGTACATTCATGTTTCTTCCTGCCCTTCACGGTTTACCGCATAAATTATGCCAACTGTGCTTGAATACGAATTAATAATTGTAAATTAACGGTTTAAAATTTACAGGAACCTGAAGCAGGAATCGATCTGTGTTGCATATTGCGCCACTGCAGATTCCTGGCGCGGTCGCGTGGAAATCAAATGAAGATTCTTAAATGACTGTTAATATGTAATTTGTGAGACTATTCCGCCAAAGGCATGGCGGAAGTGTTGCGAAATGCGACTGTAGTCGCCTTTTGCCACGCCAGGGGCCGATTTCCTCTCCGAGTCCTACTTGACAGGTATGGCAATAACAACGAGTCTCGGTTGAAACAGGAAACAAGAGATTGCGTCGATCCAGGTAAAGCGGACTTTGGGAATCGGGCCCAGAAGTGGTCGCCGCACGTCCACGCGCATCGTGAGTACGGTGTTCCTGACGGGAATCACGGCGGCGACTGGCTGATTTGTGCGCACGGTGGGCAAAAATCGAAAACACGCGTTTGAGACTCACTATCAATCGCTCTCCGCGTCTATCCGCGAGGCCACCGCGGTAAGCGGCCACGTTACGCGCATAGTCGTTCCCCTTCCTGTGCCTTCACTAACGGGTTCAATCTTGCCGCCGGACGCAATGACGAAATTGGCGGCAGAATGGAGGCCGAGCCCGCTGCCCGACTTTTTCGTCGTATAGCCGGGTGTAAAGAGAACACGTTTGTCCTTGTTCTGTATGCCGATGCCGTTATCGATGACGTCCAGGACGAGATGCTCATTCACGGTACTGGCCACAACCCGGATATGCGGCTTTTCAAGAAGTCCGTGAAGCGTCGCGAGTTCATCGATGGCTTCAATTGAATTCTTAACCAGATTGACAAGCATCTGGTGAAACTGGCTCTCCCGGACGCGAATCTGCC
The DNA here is from genome assembly GCA_965116875.1 of Candidatus Latescibacterota bacterium. GTDB lineage: Bacteria > Latescibacterota > UBA2968 > UBA2968 > JAAXHE01. The sequence continues at coordinate 2,398,363 of OZ220733.1, read as the reverse complement.
GTGGTGTGTGTTCGCATTCGACGTCGGCTCGGATACCTCTCTTATTAAGGGAATCTCTCAATACTCGCAACGCGCCCGAGAGCGCACAGTCAAGGTCGATATCCTTGCGATCCATATTGGACGGGTCGAGGGTCCTCTGGGTGCGGATGATATCCGCAATGCGATTGGCCCGATCCCTGACGCGGACGACAGTATTCATCAGTTCGTCATTCCTTCTGCCAAAGTCGTCCGCCAACTTGATGATGAACGGCATCACTTTCCGACCCTGTGCGTCGTTTGCGATATAGTCGATCCAGTCGTTCCGATGCACATCGATCGCGGTGGCAAGCGCGAACAGGCGACGACCGGCCTGGTCTTTCGTCAATTTGCGGCGGACGGTCTCGATTCCCGTCGTGACACTGTTCATCGCGTTGCCTATGTTGTGTAGAATGGTATCGACCATCTCCAACCGCCCCTGGTCGAACGCTCTCGACAAGGACTCCTCGGCGAGCACTCGCTCGGTAACGTCTCGGAAGATTACGACGCCGCCCCTGATTTCCCCGGCGTTGTCGAGAAGGGGCCTTCCGCTCATTCTGATGTAGACGCCGTCCTGCTTTTTCTCGTTCCGTATGAACACGTCCTTCTCATCCGTGGATTCGCCGTGCCGTATGGCTCGCATCAGCGGCAGATCTTCCATCTTCATGGGCGTTTCCCGGTCAGGAAAGTACACACCGTGTCTTGCAGCACAATCATCCGGAAAACCGTCGTTTATGTCCACACCGACGATTTGCCTGGCCCCCGGATTCACGTAGAGGAAGTCTCCGGCGGTGTCCGCAACGATGATGCCGTCGCTGATGCTCTTGAGAATGGTCTCCATCAATTCGGCTTGTTCCTGCAGTCTGGCGACCGTTCGTTCCAACCTGGCTTCCGCCTGTTTCAGTTTTGTCACGTCCCTTATGACCGCCACACCACCCTTTGGAGATCCTGCCTTATCCAGCAATGGTCTCGCACTGATGTTCACCCGGACGCCATCGGGCTTCCGGTGATTTCGGATCAGCAACTCGGTTTCTACCGTCGACTGACCTCTGATAGCAAGCATCAGCGGATTCAGGTCCTCACTGGGGACGGTCTTTCCATCGGGCTGAAAGACTCCATATTCTTCGGGCCATCTGGCGATGTCCTTCTCAAGCGGATGGCTGCCGCCGATGCGCGGACCGCTTGAATTATGAAACAGAATCGCCCCTTCTTCGTCAACAGCCACCACGCCCTCGCTCATGCTGTTGAAAACGGTTTCCATGAGTTCGGCGCGATAATTGGCTTCACCGATGGCTTGTTCCAGACGTCCTCGCGATTCCCGATGCTTGCGTTCCCTCTGGTGCAGAGAGAGGGCGTTCGTGATGGTAAGGTCGAGTTGCCGATCATCAAACGGACGGAATACGTAGCCGTACGGGTTCGTTGCCTGCGAACGTACGAACAGGTTTCCGTCCGTCTTGTCGGTCAGGTACACGACAGGAATATCGTACCGTTTCCCAAGCAGTTCCCCGACTTCCGGCCCGGGTACGTCTCCATTGAAACCGAGGTCGACAAGTGCGAGGTCCGGTCGTGCGCTCCACGCTGTTTCAACGGCCTCGCGCCCTCGCGAAACCGCCGCGGTTACCACGTATCTCAATTCCCGCAGGTATTCCTTCAGGTGCGCTTCGACGGCCGCATCGCCAGTGACAATCAGGATTCGTCGCATTGGATTCATTGTACTCTTCGCTCCCATTTTGGCTATCGCGAGCGGAAACGTATCGCATTGCCGCACGCGGTGGAATCATCCGGTTTTTGCACAGGGCGGGCAGACGAAGAGTCCTATTACAAAAAGCGTGCCACAATCTGAGATTCGGAACAAAACGAAGTTTATAAAGAACTTAGCGCTAAATCGCTTGAAATCGTATGGGGCTGGATCATTGCAGATCGCACGAAGAAAACCCAGCTTGAAGTGGGGAGTACAGCAAACGAAGAGTTGGAAATAGATGTTTCTATATGATTTATCTGCTTATCCGCACGTCAGATCACGAGTTTCAGCAAATTGCAACGACATGTGCAATTTGCAACATCGAACGCGCTTCTTGACGATTCAATTCGGCTCAATCGATTCCTGTCAACCGGAATTGAAGGTGTTCGCTGCGAATCGACGCGCGCGAAGCGGGAGTGGATGCCGCGGTGGAAGGGTAGGCCTGATTGAAAGAAACAAGGCCGATCTTCGGGAAGGGGAAAAGCGCGAGAGGCGCGCTCAGGAATTCAGGATGTGCTGCAGCCGGGCCTCGAGTGTTTCCGCCGACGAACGACTGCTGTAATTGACATTGCAGGACGCGGTCTCTAAATTTCGAAATGAGGGCCGCATCCGGTCTTACGGCACAACTGTGCCGGGGCAAAACGGGTGTTCGCCTTCCTGGAAAACCGTCGGTTTTCGACTCTGGCCGGTCAGGGAACCGACGGTTTCTTTGTTTCGCTGGTCAGGCTCGAAACACGGTGACCGATATCAGGCCCTTATCAGTCGTCGTTTCCGACCCTTTGAAGATTGAGAATGATCGCCTCGGGCCTATCGGATCCGGCCTTCGGATGCTCGATCACACAGTTAAGCGGAATCTGCCCTTCGGATCCTGATGCGATTTTTGACGCGGCCGGCAGCGTGTAGGCGTCCGCCTGGGTGACGTCCACGGTGTAGCCCAGGTCGGCCATCGCCTGGATGGTGATCGCGCTGAGCGGAGCGGGATCGGAGATTCCTGGCGTCATCAGTTCGCTTTGCATGACGGACTGCCGCCAGTGGCTGTCCCGGCTGCCATAGTTCGCCGATTTGTTCTCCACCGGTACCTTGGCGCCGGTATAGCTCGACCCACCTGCGGCGTTGAAGGCGGCAATCGCCTTGGCGCCCGAGAAATAGGTATCCGGGGAGGGACTGATGAGCGTTTCGAATGGACCTCGGGAAGGGTCCTTCAACAGGTCGTGATCGTACCAGGGTTTCGTTCCGAATCCCAGAGCGTGGCCCATCTCGTGCAGAACGACGAGGTCGTTGAGCACGTAGCGGGTTCCTAGTGTTATCTGGGATGCGAACGGCAGAGCCGAGGGGTCCCGATGCCACAAAGACGTCGCCGCTGCGATCCCGATCGTGTTACCGCTTCTCACGTAGACCACGAGATCGTCCACAACCTCTGGCGCCGTCGTCCCCGAATACCGCCGGTTGAGGTCATCGCGAACTTCCGTTGATAAACGATGGTTGGGAAGATCGGCGGTGATGATCTCCTCCCAGCGCGCGGCAGCGGCTTCAACCAGGGACCGGTGTTCGGACGAGATGCTGCCGACGAAGACAACGTCGATATCGAAGGAGGCAGTCCCGGACGTGGTCGCCTCGGCGGTCGCGGACGGCGAACCCATCCGGCTGCCGTCGCAGGAGTCCCCCAGGTACCCGTAGTCCGCCTCGTAAGTGGTTCCAGGTTCGAAGAAATCGGAGACCGCGTCCTGCAGCGTTACTGAAATAGACTGTGGTGAAGCTTGATCATTGGATTCGGTATGGCACCCCGTCGCCCAGGCACCATGGTTCGTCTTGTGACGGATTCTGACTTCGTAGGCCCGTGTCTCGTCGGCGGCGAAGTCATCCGTGAACGCCAGCGTGAAGACGTTGCCGCTGACGTTCAGAGTGGGCGCCGCAAGGGCCGGTGTCCGGACGGAAACGTCGAACGACTCCGAGTCGGATGCGCCATAAGGATCGCTCGCGGTCACGGTTATTGTCGTGCTGCCGGCCGACCCGGGCTCCACAAGGACCTCTCTGCCGATCATCCGAACGGAAGCCGCAGCCGAATTGCCGGACGCCGCCGAATACGTCAGTCGGTCCCCGTCCTGGCTGTCGAACACGCCACTTACGGACGCGATCTCGACGGGGCCTCCTACCGCCAGCGTGAGGTCGTCGAAGGAGCGGACGGCGAGCGGCGGCTCGTTGGGGAGCTCTATCTCCGCCAGGGGAGACCACTCGCTGTCCCCCTCGTCGTTCTTCGCCCGCACCTGCACCTCGTAGGTAACGCCTTTCGCCAGATTCTCGATCCGCGCGTCCAGGGTCGAGGATCTGTGCGTGGCGCTGATGAAGTCGCCGCCGCTGTCCTTTTCCCGATATCGAATTCTCCAGGCATTGATGTCCGGCCCGGTATTCACGGGACGGGTGCGGCCCTGGTTCACCCTGATGCCGGGAGGAACGGTCAGGCGACTCAACCCGGGCGCCGACGGTGTTCCCGGCGGCTCGTCCACGTCGGTCACCGTGACGGTGATCTGCTGTTGTCCGGTTCGCTTCCGTGCGCCCATGCCGCTGGTGACGGTGACCACGACCTCATGCCGGTTGCTGCTGCCGGCCGGACGCTCGTAGTCCGGTACGTCCACGAAGCTCAACTCACCCACGCCGCTCCGGGTGGAGATTTCCAACAGCGCCCGGTCGCGGCCCCCGGTGATCTCGTACCCGGTGATGTAGTCTTGCGCATCCGTATCCGTGCCCACAATGCGAACGTGACCGGTGAAGTTCTCGTCCACGGAATGGGAACTGTGGAAGATGGACGGCGGATTGTTGGTGGTGACCGCGGTCTCCTTGATATTCACCGACACGTCGTCGACGCTCACGCTCCCATAACCGCCGCCGCTCACCGCGTGGGTGAGGGTGACTTCGTCGTCATCGCTGTCGCCGTCGGCGATGGAGCTCACCGTCACGGTCTGCGGCGTAGCCCAGTTGTCGGCGGTGAAGGTCAGCGGCGAGGGGTTCACCGTGACGTCGGCATTCGACGGCACGGTCACCGTAACCGTCGCGTCCGCGGTCGGCTGCATGGTCAGCACCACCGTGTAGGTGTCGCTGGCGTCCTCGGGCATAGTCAGCTCCGTCGGGTAGATCTCCACCCCTTTTTCCGCGGCGATCACCTCCAGCGGCAGGTCGTCGGACAGCACCAGCTTGTAGCCGTTGTCGCTGCCTGGAATGCCCGGCAGGGGGGGGACGAGATCGACGGTGACCGCGGCGCGGGTCCCGGCGGTGCGTGAGACCGAGAGGGCCTCGCTCTCGACGCTGCCCTGGGGGATGGCGATGCTCGATTCGCCGCTGTCGAACTCGCCGTTGGTCAGCCGCAGCGGCAGGACCAGCTCGAAGGGGGCGGCGGTGTGGGCCTTGGCAACGAACTGGTCCGTCCCTTCCGATTCCAGCGAAACAACGATCGGCAGCGGGTCGACCTTGCCGTACGCGAGCCAGAGCTGGGTCAGCTCCGTCAGTCCGGAAAAAAGGCTGTCCGGCAGGATCGAGAAGTCGTTGTGAGTCATGTTCAGCGTTCTCAGCTCCGTCAGTCCGGAAAAGACGGTGTCCGGCAGTGTGGTGAGGTCGTTATAGCGCAGACTGAGGAACTTGAGCCCCGTCAGATCGGAGAAGAGGTTGCCGTGCACGGAGGTGAGATCCAGGCTGGAAATGTCGAGATGGGTCAGCGCCGTCAGTCCGGAGAACTGGCCGGCGTCGAGGCTGGCGATTTCGTTGCTGTCCAGGTGGAGTTCTTCCAGGTTCGTCAGCCCCGAGAAGACGGTCGCCGGCAGGCTGGTGATTCGGCTGAGGGTCAGTTCGAGGTATTCAAGCGCCGACAGCGGGGAGAACACGCTCGCCGGCAGGCTGCTGATTCGGGTATGGGACAGGTCGAGGCGTTTGAGCGCCGACAACCCTGAGAAGGTGTCGGCGTCGACGTTCCCGAGGACGGCGTATTCCAGGATGAGGGTTTCCAGCGCCGACAACGAGGAGAACACGTTCGCCGGCAGACTGCTGGTGATTCCTGCGCCGCTCAGTTTGAGATAGGTCAGGGCGGTCAGCCCGGAAAACAGGGTGGCGTCGAGGCTGCCGAGGCTGTTGTCGGTCAGGTCCAGGGATTTCAGCGCGGTCAGCCCGGAGAACGCGTTCGCGCTGAGGGCCAGGTTGTTGCCTTCCAGGTTGAGGACCTCCAGCGCCGAAAGATCGGAGAAGATATCCGTCGGCAGACTGCTGAGACTATTGTCTTCCAGGTCGAGTTCTACCAGTCCCCTGAGTCCGGAGAAGTCGCCGGCTTTCAGGGCCGAGATGCTTTCGTCATCCAGGGGGAGGCTGGTGATCGCGGCCAGGTGTTCCGCGGTCACCGCGCCGCAGGCGCTCACCGGGGCCTGCCTGACGATCTCGTTGCGCACCTGGGGGGTGCGGTTGCACATGTTCAGAGCCGTGTCCTGGGTTCGATTCGTTACGGTCAGCTTCGTGAGGGCAATGGCAGGGTTGCGCGCCCGGTCGCGGATCGGGTTGGTTCCCGGGGTGTAGGCCAGGGCTACCGCCTCGCCCGCTGTTACGGCGGAGGCGAGGGAGAGCGTCGCCGCAGTGCCGCTCACCGCAACCCTTGAGACGTTCCTCGCCGTGTCATCCACGGTCACTGCAAAATCGCCCGCCGCCGGCCTGGAACCGCTGTCGAGGGTCTCATCGTAGGTCAGCGTCAACCGGCTGCCGTTTACTCCCGCGTCGGAGATAGACGGCGCTTTGCCGTCGACTTTGTGGCCGGACTGATTGGCACGGGCCCCGTGCGAAAGATCGGCATTGATTGCGGAGTTGGCTCTCAGGATGCTGCCGCCGTTGAGCTTGAGACCGTTTTCGTTGATGCTTGCGCCATTGGTGTCCACGTCGTCGCCCGCCACAGTATATTGGAACAGAAGCCTGGTCGTGGTCGAGCCGCTCTGGTAGCCGGCCTTACGCACGGTGGAGCCGATGGTCAGGTCCATCTGGGGCGTGCCGGTGACGGCCACCGCCTCGCTGAAGGTGACGGTGACGTCGATCACGTCATCCTTCCTGTAGGCGCCGTTCTGCCCCGATGGCGGTGTGGAGGTGAAAGCGACGCTGGTGACCGTCGGGGCGGTAAGCGTCCTTGCCCTGCCCGCGTTGGACCAGGCGCCCTTGCCTTCGTCGTTTTTGGCCCGCACCTGGAAATGGTAGGTCCTGCCCGCGCGGAGGTTGGAGAGGGTGCGGGTACGCGTCGTGCTGCTATCGGGCGAGGCGGTGAATGAGCCGCTGTGCCGGTACTGCAGGAAGTAGTTCGTGATATCCGGACCTGTGTTGTCCGGCTCGTCCCATCTTACGGTGAGACTGCTTTCCGTGGTGTCGCTCACCACGGGCGTGTCGGGCTTGCCCGGTGGCTCGTCTACGTCCTCCACGAGGACGGTGACCGTCTTCGTTTCCGTCATGTCCCGGGGGGAGACGCCGCCGGTGGCCGTAACCTGTACGCTGTACTCGTTGTCGCCCCCCGAATCGTCCGGGCGCTCGAAGTCCGGGTCATCGTCGTCCTTGAAGCGCAACTGGTTGGTACTGACGATTTCGAACTCGTCCCGGTCGGTCCCGCCGGTGACCGCGTAGCCGGTGACGGCATCGGCGGCATCGACGTCCCGGGCGGTCACGCGGCCAGTGACCCGGTTGTTCTCCCGGACCTCGAACGTATCCGCGCTGGTGAAGAAGGGCGGCTCGTTCTCGTCGGTGACGGTGATGGCGATCGCCTGCTGGGCCGTCAGTGCCCGGCCGCCCGTGCCGCCGGTGACGGTGACGGCCACGTTGTATTGCCGGTTCCCTCCGGCGTCCGAAGGACTCTCGAAGTCAGGGTTCACCCTGAAAGTCAGCGCGCCTGCGTTGCTGATCTCGAGCCTGGCGCGGTCGCCGCCTCCCGTGATCGTGTAGTCCGTGATGGCGTCGGCCTGGTCCGGGTCGACGGCGGATACCGTCCCTGCGAAGGACTGGTTCTCCGCCGCCTCCAGCGTCTCCTCCCCGGTAAATACGGGCGCCTCGTTCACATCGGTCAGGTCGATGGAAACCGGGATGCTGTTGACGCCGTCGTGGCCGTCGGCGGCCTTCACGTTCACCGCATATCGGGGCAGGGCCTCAAAGTCGTACGTCCTGCCCGATCGGGTCTTGAGCTGCCCGCTGCGGGTGTCGATGGAGAAGGAGTCCGCGTGCGTTCCTTCCAGCGCGTACGTCAGCCTGGTGTTCTCGGCGTCCGTGGCGGCAACCGGATCGCCGATGTCCCTCACGCCCGTCGTGTTTTCAGCGAGGGTGCGGGTGGCGCTGGACCCGTCGGTGAATGTTGGCAACTGATTGGGGTCGGTGCTTCCGGTGCCGGACGCCGACCAGTCGCTCGTGCCTTCGGGAGACCGCGCCAGCACCTGAACCTGGTAGGAGGAGTCCGGGATCAGGGCCGTGATCGTGGCGGCGCGGCCGGCGCTGTTGTGCGTCCAGGAACGGAAGCCGCCGCTGTCGCCTTGCCGGTACTGCACGTCGTAGTCGTTGATATCGGGGCCGGTGTTTTCGGGCTCACCCCACGTCACGCCCAGGCTGGTGGAGGAGGCCGCGGAAACGTCCGGCGCGTCCGGCGTGCCTGGTTTTTCCTGCTGGTCCGTCAGGTTGATGGTGACCGCAATGGTGTTGCTGCCGCCCTGGCCGTCCTCGACGCGCCCGATGACGTCATATCGGGGCTTCGCCTCGAAGTCGTAGGTCTGCCCCGACAGGGTTTGCAACTGATTGCCGTCGAGGGCGAAGGCGTCCTGGTCCGTGCCTTCGAGGGCGTAGGTGAGCGTGCCGCCATCGGTATCCCTGGCACTTAGCGGATTGCCGATATCGTTCGTACCCGTGGTATTCTCGGCCAAAGACCGCGTCGTACTCGCGCCCTCGTTGAACGTGGGCGCGCGGTTGGCCACGGTACTGGCGTCAGCGGACGCGGACCACGCGCTTGCTCCCTCCGGCGAGCGCGCCAGCACCTGCACCTGGTACGCGGTGTTCGGGTTCAAGCTGGCGATGGTCGTGGTGGTTCCCGGACCGGTGTGAGGCCAGTCTGTGAAGGCGCCGGCGCTTCCTTGTCTGTACTGCACGTCATAGTCGTTGACGGCGGGACCGGTGTTGGCAGGCGCCGTCCAGCGTATGGAAAGGCTGTTCAACGTCTGTGCCGTCACCGTGGGCTTGTCGGGCGTCTCCGGCGTCTCGCTGTCGTCGTCGGTCACGTCAATCGTTACGGAAATGGTCGCGCGTCCGTCCTGTTCGTCCTTCGCTTGCACGGTGACCGAGTAGCGATTCTTCGTTTCGAAGTCGTAGTCGACGCCGTCGGCGGTCTGCAGCTGACCGGTGCTGGTGTCGACGTCAAAACTCTCCGTGTCGCCGCGGGAAAGGCGGTAGGTCACCGCGGTGTTCTCCGGGTCCTCCGCCCGCAGCGGGGCGCCGAGGTCCTGCACACCTGTGGTATTCTCGGCGACCTCACGCGTGGCGCTGTTACCATCGTCGAACACCGGCGGGAGGTTGGAACTGGTGGCGCCGAAGCCCGACCGGGACCATGAGGATGTCCCTTCGTCGTTGGACGACCGCACCTGCACCTCGTAGCGGGTGTTGACGTCGAGGTCGATGATCGTCGCACTCGTGCCCGGCCCGTCGTGCGAGTGGGGCATGAAGTTGCCGCTCTTCCGGTATTGCACGTCGTAGTCGGTGATATCCGGACCCGTGTTGTCAGGCGGGTCCCACGTGACCGTCAGGCTGGTCGTCGACGCCGGCTGTACCTGCGGCGCTGCGGGAATTTCCGGCGGCTCGTTCACGTCGGCCACGTGGATGGTCACGCCGATGGTGGCGGATTCGCCGTAGGGGTCGCTGCCTTCCAGGTCAACGGAATACCTGTCGTTATCCTCGAAGTCGTACGTGACGCCCGACAACGTGCGCAACTGCCCGCTGCCGGCATCCACGGAGAAGCTGGCGGAGTCCGGGCCCGATAGTCTGTACGTCACCCGGTGCCCGTCCGGATCGGTAGCCCGCACCGGATGCTGGATGGGACGGCGCGCGGGTGTGTTTTCCGCCACGGTGCGCGCCGTGCTCGACCCGTCGTCGAAGGCCGGCGGCCGGTTGTTCGGCGGTGGGGGTGGTGGCGGTGGGGGTGGTGGCGGCGGCCCGATGGGTCCGATGGGCCCGACGGGGCCGCCATCCCCATTGCCGGGACCCGGTGGCGGCGATGTAGAGCTTACGATGACGCCGAAGGTCGTCTGTGCGCTGTTGCCGTGCGCGTCCCCGGCCGTGGCGGTGAGGGTCGCGCGCCCGGCCGCCACGCCGCGCACAGTCGCCAGCGTATCCGACACGGTCACCGTGGCCACCCCCTCGTTGGACGACGTCGCGTCGTAGGCCAGCGCCCCGAGGGCGGGCCGTGTGAACAGGCCGGCCAGGTTCACCTGCGCGACGCTGTCTACGTCTACCCTCAGGTCGCGGACCACGCCCCTGGGCTGCGGACCTGCCGTGGGCGCACCGGCAACCGGCGCCGACCAGGGGCTCTCGCCCTCGTCGTTCAACGTGCGCACACGCACGTGATACGCCTGCTCGTTGGTCAGTCCACCTAACGTGGCGCTGGTATCCGTGCGGCCGTCCACCAGCAGCCCCTTCGGCCACACCTCGGACTCCACCTGCTTAGACGCTACCTCGTACCCGCTCACGGGAGGCTTGCCCGCCTCGTCCATCGCCGCAAGCCACGACACAGCAAGCGTGGTGTCTCGGGAGGCCGCCCGCACGCTGTCAGGCGGCGCGGAGGGGGGTTCGTCCACGTCCGCGACGGCGACGCCCACCGCAATTGTGGCGCGGCCCCCCTGTCCGTCACTGGCACGTACGGTCACGGAGTAGGTGTCCCTGGCCTCGTGGTCGTACGAGGTCCCCTCCCTTGTGAGCAACTGGCCCGTGGACGCGTCGATGGCAAAGCTGTCCGTGTGCGCGCCGCGCAGGCGGTACGTGAGAGAATCCCCGTCGGCGTCCATGGCAGTGACCGGTTCGCCGATCGGCTCACCCGCCGGAGCGTTTTCCAACACCGAGCGCGCAAGCGGCGCCGTCTCGCCGAACGTTGGCGGGCGATTCACGGTTTCGCCAAAACGCCTGGCGAAGATAACGAAATCGTCGAATCCGACGCCGCCGTCCTCGTTCAGGTCGAACGTGGCGTCGAACGCTTCATCCCCCTCCCGTAACCCGAAGCTGCCGGCGAACGCCACGAAGTCGGAGAAACCCACCGCGCCGTTGCCGTCGAAGTCCGGAGAAGGCGCCGCGGCAATCTGCAGCGCCACGCCGACGGCGGGCGAGATCGTCTCGGTCCGCACGCCGCGGGTAAGCCCGGCGTCCACAAGCCAGATCTCCGTATCGGTGAATGCAGCCGTCGTACGGAATCGTAACGTGCCGACCCAACCGGCGTTCGCCGTTGCCGACCCGCTCGACGTCGACACGTCGATACGGACCCAAGAGGAGTCCGGCTGAACGGCGGCATGCGCGTTCGGCAGCGCGTCGCCCGGGTCGAAGCCCTCGTACACCGCCTGGGATGGTTCGTATCGGAAGCGCATGGAAATGCCGGTCGCGCCCGAAATGTTCTTGCCGAAGATCTGGATGGAGAATGGCTGATCGGGAAGGAGGTCGAGCGACGACACAGCCTGGTCGCCCGCGGCGTTGTCCAGATCAAGTGTGAGAGAATACCCGGCAGGTTGCGTGGACGGCGACCATGGGGGCACGAACAACAGCAGGAAAACCAGACCCGCGAAGCCGAGCGCAAGGGCGCGTGTTCTTGAAGCGCATCTCATTCCGGAAATTCATACCTCGAATAGAGCGGGCGTCTCGCGCCTGGGAAGGAGAGACTCGCCACGGGTCGGCCCGTGGGGAGTAGGCCGCGCGCTGTGTCGAGGACGAGACGCCCGAAACTTCTGTGTACCCGCGAGAGACGGGGGCCGAATTCACCCTCCCGTATAATGCGGCACAGCCTGGAATCGTCCGGTTTTGCACAGTGCACGGGAACCCGAATGCAAATATCGTGCCCAAATGTGGTTTTTTATATAAGATAATGTTAATAAGTGAGTAAGGGACAAATCGATTGAAATCGCACCGGTCAGGATTGTTGCAAAACGCACAAAAAAAAAGCCCGACTCGAAGTGGGCCGTATTGCAAATACAGCGTTACAAATATCTGTTTCTATACTATTTGTGTTGGCTTATCCGCACGTCGACACGCGATTTGTGCAATTTGCAACAACATGTGCAATTTGCAACATAGAGATGCGCAGGCGATGCATCATTCGCCTGCGCATCTCCATCAGACGCCTGAAGGTCCATCCGTACCCGCGTCGTCAGTCCTGGTTTGATGGAGGTCCGCGTTTATCGCCGCCGGAACTTGCCGGTTCCGTCGTTTACCCAGATCAGGTCTCTTGAGGCATCGTCCACCACGATATCCACGTCTCCGTCGGCATCACAATCGCACATGCGGATCCAGTCGAACCATTCGGCGCTGGAATCTTCGTGTTCAGAAAGCAATTGTGCGGTCCTGTCCTCGAAGCGGCGTTTACCCACCTGCTCGACCAGTTGCAAATAGTATCCTTGATATGTGGAAGTCCTTTCGTCGCCGGTCCGGTTGACGACGACGTCGTTGTCGCCGTCCCCATCCGTGTCGTTCACGTCGATATCCACGACAATGCCGCGGCCGATGACACCCGGCAGGGTCGTGGCTCTTGCTGTGCTGTAGACACCGTCGACGTCGCCCCACAGAATTTGCGTCTGTAGATCCTGTGGGGGATCGTACTCGTGACCGGCGGTCAGGAGATCAAGGAAACCGTCGCCGTCGACGTCAACCAATTCCGCGGTAAATAGCGCCTTATGCGCAAGACCTGCAACGCGGTCCTCATCCAATGCGAATGCACCTGTACCATCATTTATCAAAAAGAACGGCCCGTCAGTGGCATTCAGGTGGGTGACGAATACGTCGATATCTCCGTCCGCATCCACGTCACCCGACGCGCCGCCGTGCTGAAACCCGACAAAGGTCTCTAACCCGCTGCCAAGCACGTATCCATCTCCCTTGGAGAGAATCACGTACGGCGCTTCTCCGGGAAACGGAGGCTTGTCATAGCCGTGACCCAATACCATTAAATCCATTCGGCCGTCACCGTTGAAATCACCCGGGAGCGCCTTTCTCGGATGTACCAGACCTGGTGGATTCCCCCCCGGAAAACTCGCGAAAAAGGAGAAACACCCCATCCCATCGTTAAGGTACAATTCGGCAGGCGTTGCCCGCGGTGTGCCGTCCAGCGGCGAGAGAAAAACGTCTACGTGGCCGTCTCCGCTGAAATCGGCGTACGCCACGGCATGTACTCCGCCCCGCCGTCCTCCCTGCCTTATTGCTTGGCGGTCAACGTACAGGTAATTGGTCTGTAACGTGTGAGAGCTGCCTGCGTCCACTGAATTACCTTTTGGAAGAATTGGAATACATGCCAACACCGGCTGATTTTCGAATTGCACGTCAACGCCTTTGTTCCGAAGCGCGGGTACGTGCGTGTTGAGCGATGCCTCGCTCAATGGGTTTTTCCTGACGTCGATCTCGTGCCCCTGGCCAAGTCCCGTATTGGCCGCGAGTGGCGAAAAATCCGATATTCTGTTGTTGTAGAGATTCAGGCGTCTGAGGTTGACCAGCTTAACAAGCGCAGACAGATCTGAAATGCAGTTGTTGCTGAGATTCAATTCCGTCAGATTGGTCATCCCGGACAACGCGGATATGTCGGAGATCGAGTTGGATTCAAGATGGAGCAGTACCAAACCGCCCAGGTTTGCCAGCGCGGATACGTCGGAGGCCTCATTCCCCGAGAGGTCCAGGTACCGGAGTTGAGTCAGGTCGGTGAGCACAGAGACGTCAGAGACCGTGTTGTGGGCAACATTGAGATGGTGGAGATTCACCAGGTTGGATAGGGCTGATATATCTGAGATCTTATTCGAGTAGAGAACCAGATCCGTCAGTGCAGTGAGGTCGCACAACGCGGACAGGTCTGTTATTTCGTTTCCGTCAAGCCACAGTTCCGTCAGATTGACGGCAAACTGCAGTCCGGTCAAATCACGGATACTCGCATCATGCCCTTTGAGCTCGATCAAGGTCGCCAATTCCGTACGAGTGATGGCCGCGTCGCGCGATTTGCCGAGGCTGTCCGCTATCACGGCGCGGAGATTGGCGTCAGGTATATGAACATCGTTCTCATCACCGGCGTAAGGAGACGCTTTTCCAAAGGTGGTGGCAAAGACCAGAAAATCCGAAAAGCCGATCACACCGTCACCGTCCAGGTCGAATCGGTCGTCGTACTTCCCATCGCCGCGATGTGCACCGAATCTCCCCGCAAATTGCAGAAAGTCCGCAAAGCCCACCACGCCGTCTTCGTCAAAGTCCGGGAAGGGACCTGATTGGTACCCGTGCGCCAGGGGCGCGCAGATCCAAAGACAGGATGCGAGGGCCGCAAACAGGATCGATAGACGTTTCATGTTGCGCCGTTCTGTGCGTTGCCGTATTACCGTGCCTCCTGCACTCTGAAGATGCATTCAGGCACGATTGGCGGTGATCAAAAGTACCGATTGAAGTATGCTAACGCAAAAAGCGCAAGGAGAACGCATCCCCGCGAACGAAGCAAGATCCAACGCCAAAGAGTAACGACAGAGGCCCCGGAGTCCCGCTATCATCCGGCCTGCCAGTAGATCTGTTGGCAGGCTGTGGTCTGCCAGGCCCCTCGAAACAACAACCCGTCCGCAAACCCTGAGTGTCCTGTGATGGAAGCTCATCAGAGGTTTCCGGACGGATTCTCGGACGTTCGCTCTTTACCGGATCGTTCCGGCTACTTGAGATAGAGCATGCGTACGGACTGCTCCCCGCCAGGATAGCTCAGCCTGGCGATATACATCCCCGTCGACAGCGAGACGCCCAACCGGTCGCGGGCGTCCCACCGGACCTGGTAGGCGCCTGCGGCCTGCGACGCGTCCACCAGCGTCCGTACGGGCTGCCCCAGCACGTTGTAGATCACGAGCTTCACCGGGCCAGGGGTAGCCAGATGGTACGTGATCAGGGTGGCGCTGTTGAACGGGTTGGGCGAATTGGGCGCCAGACCGCTGGCTTCCGGCGCTGTCCCGGCTTCGAATACCGGCTTGGCGGCTGCCACCGGCTCGGCTGAAGCCAGCGATTCGACCCGGACAACCCGCGCACCGCCGCTCAGCGTCAGTTCCAGGACCTGGCGGCTGCCCTCATTCAGAGGAATGCTGCTCCACTGACCAACAATATCGCCACTGGCGTTGGTGGCCCGGGCCCGATAGTATCCGCTGACCCCATGCTCACTGGAAATGGTCAGGGACAATAGGCCGGCCGCATCGGTGACGGCGCTCCAGTCGTAGTTGGACCCACGCCCGGCGATGGCGCGGGAAAACGCGACGTCCAGTCCCTCAACGGCGCCTCCCAGGACCTCAGCCTCCACTTCCGTACGGGGACCGGTTGTGACAACCTCGCGCGCTTTCCCATAGAAACCCGACCCGACGATGAAGTTGATTGGGACTTCGGTTCCGTCACCCTGCCGGAATAAGTCGGCGAATTGGCGGGCGTAACCCACTTTGGGGATATCGTCGCTGTCGGTGTCGTCATTGGGATCGTCGAAGTAGTACTCCACGAATCCGCCTTCCTGGCTGCCCTTCGCGGCCTCGATGACCTGAGGCAAAACGAGCTCTCCGGTAACCGCGTCTTTGACGGTTGCTACGAGAGGCCTCAGTTCGTATCTGTCCGGAAATGCGCCGTGAAATACGATGATGTTGGTGGTAAGATCCAGGACGTAGATGTACACGGAACCGTGCCTCCAGGGGCCGTTCGGGTCCCGCAGGGAGACCTTGGCTTTCGAGATAGCGCCTATGTCGTCCTTCAGGAGTTCGAGAATCCACTCTCCCGCCTGCGTCACGAATGTCTTCAGGGTTTCTCGGTCTACCACGTCCACGGCGGTAACGGTCGGGTCGCCGTAATCGATTTCTTCTTCCGCCAGGTGAGATTCATCGAGATCGAATCCGGCCATCATCACGACCGGGAGTCCGAAAACGGCCGACAGATATACCGCGGCGTAGCCGGAGGCGCCCGGTATGCCAGGCCGCAGGCCTGGTATGGGGACGGTTGCGTCGAATGCGCCGTGCGGTTCCTGCGACAAGGTGTTCATCACGGCGGTGACCGCCTGGGCGGCGATAGCGGGATCGGGAGAAGCCAGATTGACGATGACGCCCAGTTCGATTCCCAGCCCGGAAAGAATCGCCCCATAAATCAAGGGGTTGAGCAGCCGGCCCGACAATGCCATGTCTTTCGCGTGAAGGAACACCCTGCCATCGGGCGACAGGATCACCAGGTAGGTGGAACCGGAACGCCAATGGCTCCCCTCCTGCCTGTAGAGACATCCATAGTACATGGCTCTCTCCGGACTCGCTGTACCCTGCCCGTATTGATCCCGTAAGGCCAACGTGAAGTCTCTCAGGCTGCCGCTGCCGTTTTCCACCTGTTGCGCCGTCACGGGCGGAGCCGGAGAAGGGGTTACGCCGGCGGGAAGTGGACAATCGTCCTGCGCCAGGGCGAGAGGCGCACCGGAAAAGACGCCGGCCAGTACGAGTAGACCGACAACGGGATTTAAGTATGCCGACGTGAACGATGCGGGTGCTTTCCTCATGGTGTTTCTCCTTGTCGAATATTCAACACAATTTCGTTAAAATGAATGGTTATCCACTTTTCGATTAATTGGCTTTCCGGCTAACCCGGTTGAAACACGGTTCAATCCGACACAAATCGGATACTGCCGGTCCGGGCAGCCCTCAGCCTCACGGATTGTCTGCACGGCATCCACCTGACTGAATGCCACCCTCTACGATTGTCTGCGACGCCGGTCCTTGAATTCATCTCATGTCGTCCTCCTCTCTGATGAGCCGCTGCCCGTCCGGATCCTCCGGCCTCCAATGCATCCATCGATTCGACTCCTCGTGCAATCTACAATCCCCCGTGCTCCACAATCGTTACGATCACCGGGTCCGTTCCAACGGCGCTGTCATCGTCAACCGCGGTAAACCGTAACGTCGCCGCCCACTGCGTTATTCCCAGGAACATCCTGCCACCGACGTCCTTATTTCACTTCCCGCGTTTCACACTACGTTCTTGTTTCTCTCGCAGCAGTAATCGTTGTGATACCATTCGATATTTTATCTGGGTGTTTCGCCGCGCAACATCGCTTCGCAATCAAGTAATCCTTTAATTGTAAAAGGCGGCCAGCACTGAAATATCGAGGCCCAATTCTGCCACACGGCGATCGCCATTTCATATTAACCACCGAAATCAGGAACTGATCTACTCTAACTATTCAGGCTTCGGAAACGGTGAAGGTGGGCAAGTGGGTTCTTTTGAAGTCGTTCCAGGATCCAGGAACACAGGAATCTTGGTTTTCTTGCCGGATTCCTTACGAGACTCCTTCGTGTCTTTCCAATTTTCCGGATGAGATGAAATCTCGTCGCTTGTCACCCATCCGGAACATTTCCCTTCAAGATAGAGGACGTACCACCATACATCAGTATCTACAAGTCGTCTCTTCTTCTCGTAAACTCCCAATATCCTCACTCTGGTTTTATCAGGAATCCAGCAACTTACAACAGTTTCGGACCATAGACTTGACTTCGCTTCAACCATGTCACCGTTGATATAGTTATATATTCCATTGTCTTCTTCGATGAAATCTGCCCTCGTATCAGCCGACGCTTTGCCCGGGTGCGGCTCAGGGCGAGCATAACAACCGGATGCTATCAGGCATAGGAGGACGATAACAACTGTCTTAAACTGTCTCACATCAGTCACGTCCTTCACGGTAATCTCCTTTCACTTGATTTCACACCGAACGACATCACTATTGCTGCCGCAGGTCAGCATAAGTCTGACAGACGCAAACTTGCTGAAGTAATCGTCGCTCAATGACGCGTACCCGGCACGTACTGAAGTTGCAGCCCCATTGGGCGAATGCTCCGGATCGACAACGATCCAAATGCCCTCAGGGGATTCAGCTTTGCCGATGAATTCAGATACGACCACCACAGGGAACATCCCTAACAGCCCGTTGAAAAAGTCCATCCGGGCTACGTCCGGCCCTTGCGGTCGAAAACCTGCGTTGCGCTCCCTCGCCGAATCGCAGGATGGGACTCGGTCGCGCGCCTTGTCTTCGGCCACAATGGCTCGGACTTTATCAACGGACTGCTAAGGTCAGCCAAAGCAGATGATGTTTTAATGGGTCAAACTTGCTCATTCACCGATTGCTTTCTCAGGGTTCAAAATCACACTTCAAAATCAATTCTCAGCAGTGAAGAAACAAAAACTCCGTCTGGATCGTTAAGGCCAAACGGCCATGCCGGGCAGTTTTGTCCGCATTATCGGCTTGTGAATCCTCTACTCGCGGATAACGCAGTTCTTTCCGGGTGTTCTTGCGCACTCATTTGTGGCTGCGCCCTTCGCTCTCAGTGCAGTTTTTTTGCCGTATCGATGTTTCCCGATTTCGCACATTTCTCATTTCCAGCGTCCTTAAGACCGATTCTTCAGACCTCTTTTTCGTCGTGAAAACTCTTGACGCTACCGAGCGAGTGGGCAACGTTTCTGAGTAAACCTCCGGCAGATTTCGTTCAGATTGAAAAGGAAAATGGGCGACGGACAACTAGGCGCTGAAAAGATGGTAAAACTCCGTGAAAGTGGTATATTTCGAGACACTGTAGCTGACGGACATCGTAGATGATATCGTCCGGCGGACCCGATCCGGGGAGAGACAAAGTGGATCGAAGTGAACGGGAAACGATCGATGAAATCGTGAGAGTCATCTATCACTCGAGCGGAGACTGGCGCACGCCCGGAGGGATTGCAAGAGATCTCAAGATTTCATCCGAAACGGTCAACCGGATCGTAAAAAGCCATCCTGAATTCTTCATTCTTGCCAGCGACGGACGGGCGAAGTATGCGCTCAGGCCCGCCGGCCTGGATCCTGTGTCACTTACTGAAAACGCACGGAACCGGTATATCCAGCGGCGGACAATGAGTTCCTGACCGATACTGAACCGTCTGTAGAAATCAACGAGGTTATGCGAACAGTCCTGCTGTAATCCCTCTGCCGTGAACGGGAACACGAAAAACCCGTCCCCAACTGATCCTGCCAATTCAACGACGGTTTCGCGGGAACCAGTGCGCTTCTCTGTTCCGGGATCTGCTTTTCCTCTTGCATGACGCTGTAGGCTGACCGTTGGCATTCCTGGAAAAACCGGATAATTTCAGGGAAACGCGATATTCGATGGTACTGCGACGAATACTGGCGTATTGTCACCGTGATCGCTTACGTCCGTTTCAGTGGATCGCTGAACCACGAGCCGCAAGGAACAACATTCGACGAAATCCCGGTTGTCACCGCCAGGCGTCATCTGCCCACCTGATTCGCTCATTCCCGGCAGAATTTCTTTTTGACTTTTTTTCGCTTGCCGGTTTCAGATCCCAAATAGTATTCGCGGGACCGGCATTTGCGTTCATCGCTGTCCCAATAGTACCATACTCCGTTTCTTTCGCCGTCAGCATATGTGCCACGACTGTGGTGCCTGCCATCCTCCTCGACCCAATAGCCGTGCCTCTTCCCTTCTACATAGGGTCCGGTTTCAAAGTCATAATTGTAGCCTTCTCTCCATCGGCCATGCTTCTTCCCTTTCTCATACGTGCCTTCACTCATGTAACTACCACTATTTTCTTTCCATTTGCCCTGCTTCTTGCCGTCCAGATACTGACCTGTTTTGTAGTCATTCCAATCCCAACCAGAAGTGTAATTGCTTTTGACTTCAGCACAAGAAACGCCCCTGATTTCCCATTCTCCTTGCCTTGTCCCATGTTCGTAACGACCGGAGGCGTAGAGACCGTTTTCCCATTCATTCTTCCATTGGCCGTGCTTCTTGCCTCTTATGAACTCTCCGCGGATAGTAATCTCAAAAGGATGACGCGTTGATGAATTCGCACACTCAACTACCTCTACTTCTATCACACCATTCCTCTTGCCAGCGGAATAAGGGATTCTCGCTACGTATGTTTCGCTACCGCTGGAATCGCGCTCGACCCATAGGCCATGCCTCTTGCCGCGAACATAGGAGCCCTGTAGAGTGGCTCCGTCAGGTAAACGCAGTACCCATTCGCCGTGACGCCAGCCTTTCTTAATGCGCCCGGTTTCCGTTAAACCACCGTACATGTGTTCCTTCGGGCGTCCCCATTCCGTTCTGTTTGCCTTATCCCACAAGCTACCAAGGCCTCTATTGCTTGTAAAAGTCCAATTGATCGTTCCCTCACCTCTACCCACGCCGCCATAACACATCCCAGACCAGGACGCGGTCGCATCCCTTTGAAAAAAAGGGTTCCAAACGTAGCAATCAGGGTGGTTGGCCAGCGCCATCCAACAACTCGAGCCAAGCTGCTTTCCTGTACACGTTTCGGAGGGACCGATCTCAGGAACGTCCAATGTCTCCTCAGCGCTGAGCGAGAGAGCCAAAGCCTCCCTGTAGAATTCGCCGTTCCTGCCCGCGGTCGAAAGATACCTGTTCGCCGCATCAAGCGCGACCCTGATGGAATCTGCAGACATGGCCACGCGCGCATACTTGAAATGAAATTCGTCTGAGAGTTTGAAATTGTGCTCCCGTTGCATCGCGATTATCTCATTCATCACCGAAAGGGCGCCCGCGTGGTCCCCGTCGGCGTGAAGCTGCTCTGCCTGGATCAAATGTCGATCCGCCAGGATCTCAGGTGGGAGTTCGGCTGCAGCCCGCACGATGGGCAGACAGACAGCGGCGAAGGCGCCCAGAACAACGAAAGAATTCCCGACTATGCCACGCATGGTCTCTCTCCTGTCAGTTGTTTTCACAATCCAATTCGGTAGCAGCCACAACGCACACCAGGCGCGAATTCATGCATTGCCCAACCAATGCACCAAAGTTAGCTACCGAGCTGTCTCTTGATCAACTCCGGAATCCAATTTCCGATGTTGATGGGCGCTGCCAACCCCAAATACAACAGTACAAATTGTGTGGTTTATCCGGGGTAACGCGAAAAGGGTCTTGTCCTTCCGGATAGTCCAAGTCAACGCCGCCGAGAATAATCGAGTCAACGTTCGTTGCCGCCATCGTTGGTGCGCGTTGTCTTCTGGCTGTCCCTCTTGGCGAACCAAAAGGAGATTACGGCAGCACTTATCGGCAAAATCGCAAGAAAAAGGTCTTTGGCTTCCTGTTTGCTGCCCGTTAATGCTAGATAGGTCACCAAAAGATAGCCACCGAGAAACAGAAAAAGAGTCGCCACATACGTGACACGAATTCTAACTTTGCTGCGCATTGTCTCGCGGCGACCTTCCTCACTCTCGCTATCGAATGAAACTGGCTTGTTTCCGGGGTCTCCCTCGGCTGTCGCGGCAACTTTCGACGTGCTTTCTTGTCTCTGTGACATAGATTCCTCCAATCACAATTGAACGATGTTCGTCTTCACACGCTTGGACTTGACTTTTTTTCATCCGAATCGGAATCTCCCTACGTTGTCCTGTTCTTGCTGACATCCCGACATTCTGAAATAGCACTTCTGCGTTAATTGGGTTTTGCCGTCATTTGGGCCAATTGCGAATCATCCCTCGGACGAATTCCGAGAAATTCGGATAAAAAAATCACACAACCAGAAAAGCACCTGCGATGCACATATAGGCCGTACACGAATTGGCTTTATATATCCAATGGTTCGTTCTAATGGTACGCGGGTTCAGGCAGTTTGGCGATTTTGATTCAGACGATCTCACAACAACGAGCAGTCTCCACACCGCTTTTCGATGAAACCAGACTCCCATCCTCCAATCCAGTCACGGGCGATCCGGCACCGTCGGATGTACCAAAATTTTCCTCAGAAAACGGGCTCTTTGGCGCTCACTTTTTCGAATTCGTACCAATTGCGTTTCGCTCATTGTTCAACCTTCAAACTAAACGCGATTTTGTATCTTCCACACGTCCCCGTACCTTTCACAGAGCAGCACTTTGAATTGTCATTCTGGTTTTTGACATCGAGTTTGGTCGATCCTCTGAATAGGACCTTATCGTCTCCTCCCCCTACAATCTTCTTCAGATGAAAGGAATGTATTTCGTCAGCGACCCGCCCCAACGATTCAGGAAACGCGCCTGTAATCTTGCCGAAGATCGTTCCGGTGACTGCCGCCCCAAAATCCCGCATCTTGTCCCAGGCATCTTCCCTATTCACGTCAAAAATCTTAAACTGAATGGAGTGGACGCTCTCAGCCTTCAAGTAGAAAATCAGCTTATCCCAGTCGTTGACGGCACACATGTCAAATCGGCTGTAACCGTCTTCATCCCCATCGTCACGAACGTAGTTCGGCGCGCACTTTTCCTCTTTGTCACACTCCCAAAACGAGGTATCGGGGCTTGGCAATACAGCCTGCTGTGTGACGGACTGACCCTTGTGATTTATGTACCGCAAGTCGACAACGAATCGAAAGTTGGCCTTTCCGTCAGGCAGACATCTCGGAAATCGAAAATCCGTAAGTGTGATTTCAATGGTTTTCACAGGGGATTCCTCCCTTCTCTTCGTGACTGAATCTATCCGTCGATTGACTCAAGACCACATGAAATAGAGCTGCGCTTGCTTCGTATTGCGAACAAATCTAAGCCCGGTTTTTCAATCAACTGCACCCACCGAGCAGTGCGTTTAGATCTACTTTGAAGTCTGTCACCCTGACGATTTCATAACCCAGTTCACAGTAGTCCTGAAACTCCTCGGGCTATGGAGCACCGGCTTCTTGGTTCGTGAGCCGGAGCGCGGTTTCCATAATCCACTCCGAGAGCTCTGGAGGAACATGCATGGGCCGGGTAGACGTGGAACACCCAAGGCTATCACTCCAGACCGTAGCCCCGACTTGCCACCGCTTACCGTCCAAGCGTGACATGAGCAACGCCACTTGGGTGACCGTGGCCTTGCCACTCACTTCGAGGCAATTTGGCAGCGACTTCACATCTAACTTTAGCTCGTTGAAAAGTAAACTTTGCAGGTGGTGGACCGACACTGGATCGAACCCGACATGCTCTCTCATGGCTCGGATCACAGGCACGAAGTCATCGGGGTAGCCCATTATTGCCCCACCTTTGAGGACATTTTCTACAAGGGCTTCGATGACATCCTTGTTGCCGTAGATTGCGATGTCGGCAATAGCTGTCTTCGCCTTACTGAGCAATTTTCGCTCTTCGCCTGAGGATGACTCCCCATAGGCAATGCCAGCAACTGCGGAGACAAAGTCATCGTACGCCCTCACCACCTGCTCTCGGTGGATCTGCTCCTTGATGACCCACCTGTCGACGATAAGCGTTAAACCCGAGCCAATTATCAAGGCTATGATTGCCCACGTGTATTCAGATTTCATTTCGATCTCCTCCTGTCAATTGGTGATGTTGCGGTCTCTGAACGTAGTGCAGGGTGTCTTCCACCTCCTCCGCTTGCATCCATCAGGCATTTCTCCGTCAAAACCTTTGACGGCAACTCTGCCGCAGCCCTCTCCGAAAGTAGACAGGCAGTATCCAAGCTACCCAGAACAACGAAGGAATTCCCGACTATACCACGTACGGTTTCTCTCCATCCGGCTATTCTCGCCGACTAATTTCGCAAATGCGACCACGGTCCACGAGGGCAACGGCCTGTTCGCAGGAGTCGTCGCTCCCGGGCTGCTATTGCGCGATCAAGCCATGCGTACGAGGACTCGCGTACCTCGGTCGAGGCAGCAATCGGGCGCGGTACATGATGTCTTCCTTGCGAATTGTGCAATATGTCGGCTTTTGGGACTCATCCTGTTAATCGATGTTTCCCGATTTCCCATCATATGTGGGCTGAATGGATTTTCCCTTAGCATTGGTTATTGCCTCAAGCCGAGGGCTGACCGCTGAATGCAATTGGCTTCTTTTCCCAATTCAAGGGCTTACCGTCCGAGCGACTCGAACACTGCCGCTAAACCCCCGCGAGGGATTATACGTGTCACGTGGCGCGGAGCGGGGGCATGATAAGTGTTCAGAGGGGCGAACACGTCGCGCAACACGTACACGCAATGGCCACCGGCGTCCCAAGCCGAACCATCCGACGGTGCTCCCTCATAGTCGTTACCATCATTGAATTCAGGCACACAGTCCTTTACCCACTCCTCGACGTTTCCACGCATGTAATGCAGCCCCCAAGGATTGGCGGGGAACGACCCTATTGGCGTCGTAATATCATCGTCCCACCGGCCGCCGTATCCATCGCAATTGGGCTGTCTAAATCGAATTCTGGGACGTGCGTGTCGGTCCTGTCTATAGATGTTCCACGATTTCGCGTCGCTACGCTCCCTGATCCTACTGGAGCGTAGCGTCATCGACAGCAATGAAGAATTTTTCGTAGCGTCCTGGTTGCTGCTTCTTGCAATCCAGTTTGTCGCCGCCCTTGGCTAGTGGCGCGTTGGTCCACTCTCTGACAGTAGGCGCGTCGCCCCATATGCATTTCCGGTACTGCGAGTGGTGCATCAGAGATTGCCCCTCTATCTTGTAGATGTTGATGACGTTCCAAAACCAATTGGTCTTCCAGTTGCCGTCCTTGTTAAGGGGCTCGAATGGTAATATTTCGATATTGAACAAATTCTCATGCGCGCCATAGACTACGTAAAGTTGGCTGCCATCGTAAATGGCTGCAACTCGCTTGCGTTTCCAGGTACATTCATGGCAGACAATCCATCCGTAAATTGCGTTGGTCCTGCCAATACGGTCGAAGTGCATAATGTGCTTCCCGTCCGAATAACGCTTGTAGATTGTGCCTTTCGGGTGCACGCGTTGTTTGTTCATAAACACTTCGAAGATTTCGAACGGATACATCTCGGTGGGATAATGCACCATGCAGCCGGTCACCAACAGCAACGGAATAACGGCAGCTAAAACGGAGATTTTGCGAACCATCAGCGTCCTCCAGAGTAGAATGTGAAGGCGGTAAGCGCAGTATTACAAGCGATGAATTACACAATGTCAACTGTTCAATTAGACGGACTTGACGATTCGGCGAGTGGAACAAAACGGACGTCGGGCCGGGTTTGATTACGGCCGTGTATAAGGTACCAGCTCTTATTGTGATCTACACCGGAGATTTGGACCTTCTACAATCCGGGTAAACTCCAATTTTTCACGCATGACATTACTGACTTACAGCTCATCGACAGATTTTTCGATCGATCGTCGCCAATATGGACCGGTACCTTCATTGACGGGTCTCCGTGTCCGCTATTTCTATTCCGTATCCCACCAGCCTAAAGACTTTGCGATCAGATAGGTAACGACCATAATCCCTGCAATCACGAGGATTTCGTAGGGAATCGCACCAGCGAGTTCTTCCATTGCCTCTTGCGTCTCCGGGTCAAGTACGATGGTATCCTGTTGCGCGAGATGCATGTACCGGCTCATCAACGTCGGCTGCATCAAATCTCCGAACACGTCGTCATTCGGGACGGCGGCAACGCGCCTGTCTGCGTCAAACGCCAGGGATTCCATCCAAGAGTCCGGTTCAGCCAGTAACGTTTCCAGCTTCAGGGTAGCGCGTCCTGCCACCGTGAGAGAGTCTTCGGCAACGATGACCGGGTCTGAGGCGGTGCGGGTCGCGTTCACCCGAAGCGGCAACCACGCCAACGTCACAGCCAGGATTACCGCCACAAAACGGGTCGGTCGAAGTATCGCTTTCACAATTTTACGGAGTCTGTTCTTGATACGGTCGGGGATCGGCTTTTCAACAGGACTACCCCATCTCTCTACGTGTTTCCGCTTCATTTATTCCCCCTGTCACTGCGGTGTCTTGAGATTCCAGAACACCAATTCGGATGTCGTTGGTACACGGGATCATGCCTGCCTTCATTGTCATCGAAGAGGCTTCGTTGCAGTCGGGCGAATCTTGTGAATTTCGATATCCTATCGCAGCCGGTGTCCATATCGCCCGTTATTCTCTCATCGCCGCGTGCAGCCCCATACGCGCACAATGCAGGATTTCCCACCTCGATTGCGGCATTCGTTCACCGCTCTGTTCTTCGCTGCCGCGCTCGTACTGTCCTTCGCCCAGCCGTAGATCGTGCTGCCCTTTTCCTGGTCCGCCGCACTCCGCAAGCGCGCGTTGTTCCGCCTCTCGTACCGTCGCAAAGTCGATCGCCCAGCCCCATTTCTGCCCCTGGTTGGCGTCTATGGCCAGCGCGCCCCAAAGCGAGCGATTCTCAGGACTCGCCTGAGCTCCGCCCTGATCCTCTCGTTCCTGTCTAACCTGCGCGACGTCCCTGTGCGATCGATCGGCGGCGCCAACCGTGCAGCAAAACATCACGAGCAACCCGCCCGTGATCATCCTGCGCAATCCAACGACCCGAAACGACCCATTTTGTAACATGTGCTCTTTCCTCCATAACGGTCCAAGATGGACGATTTACGTGTATATATTCAGCCGATGCAGTTCTTCATCCGAGTGTCAGTACTTCCAGCCAATGGGAATTCTCTCGCTACGGCAATCGACCTTCACAGCAACTTGACGAGTTCGAATCAGTCAACGGTGATCTCGTAGTGTGTAAGCCACGTCTCCCCCGTGCCTTCTATGACTTCGTTGCCGAGTTCGACGGAGGTCACATATTGATCATCGGGAAGAGAGTGGTGAGCAATCAGATAGTCGAGGAATTTCTCAAAATTGAGCTTGCCGCTCAGCGCCCTCTTGCGGCTTGAAAACGCGATGTACTTGCTGTCGCCCTCCGACTCGCTCCTCGGATCGATATACACGTCATAGACTGCGCCGTCGATCTCAACCTCGTCCACGATGAACTCCGGCATCGCAGGCCAGATCGTATGGTCCACCCAAATCATCACTTCGTGTGTGATTTTTCCAGTTGTTGGCGGATTGGCACTGGTAACCCACATTTCAAAGGCCAGGTTGTAAAGGCCCCTGGCGGTCATCTCTACTTCATAGCTGACCTGCAGGCGGTCCAGGTCCGATATGCGCTTCGGGAGGCCCGGTGCGGTTTGCGATATGGGCGGATGTCCCAACGGCTTATGGCCGAATATGACTTCGGGATACGCCTTGACGCTGCCACTTCCCAAGGGCCACCGCCACCGCCAACCATAGGTCGTATCGGCGCCGGCGATGCACCTGAGCAGGCACTGTTCGTAGTCGGTGATGTCTCCCCTGCCCCACATGTTGTTTGTGTAAACGAACCCGGGTGTCTTTATCAGATCCTCCTCATCGCAGAAGGCCTCGATGACGGGTCTCGCGTGCGCATCGAGCGATTTGCCGAAGTCACGTGCGAAGATCACGAAATCCGGGAATCCTATCGTCCCATCGCGGTCGAGATCGTACTTCGCCTGGTACATAGGATCGTCGGGTGTCGAACCGAACACGCCCGCAAACTGAACAAAATCGCTGAATCCGACAGTCCCATCACCATCGAAATCGGGACTCGGGACGGGCTTCGCGTCGACAATAGCCGATGAACCCAACAACCCGACGAACAGGACGCTGGCTGAGATTCTCCAATACATAGCTCGCTCTCTTGCGGCGGTTAAGGCCAAATCCGCTGTCACTTTCCCGACAGAAGGACAGCGAGGCGGGCAGACAGGAATGTCCGCCCCACCCTCACACCGACGTCCCCGGCATGAAAGTTCGGGCGTATGTGCGTCATGTAGAGTGTGACAGTTATTGCCATCCCCCCACCGCATCAGCCGTCGCCGACCCCTTCGACAAAGCTCAGGGCAGCGCCTTCGACATTTCGACACGCTCAATGCAAGCAGGCTCAGGACAAGGCAAAGGGACCGGCTCGGCTTCTGCGACTCCCCCTCATGGGGGGAGTGATCGCTTTTCGGTGCGGGCATCCATCCGCGCGGACTGCCCCACGCGTCACCGCACCTCGACCTCGAATTTCTTCAGCCAGAGTTCTCCCGTGCCGGAGATCGCCTCGTTTCCCAACTCGATATCGGTGACGAAATGATCGGCCGGGACGCGGCCATTCTCGACCAGGTAAGCCAGGAATTCCGCGAAGTCCACCGAGCCCTTGAATTGGTCCACGTGGCTCACGAAGGCGACGTAGGTCTGGCCGAACGTGGACTGCGCGGTTTCGATAACCAGGGTATACGCGACGCCTCCGATTTCGACCTCGGCAACCCGGGAATCCGGGTACGGTTCGAAGCCGCAGCTTCGGTCCATCCAGACCATGATCTCGTGCGTGATCCCCTCGGGCGTCGGCGGGTTGTCGCGCGTCACCCACGTCGAAAAGGCCAGGTTGTAGGCGCCTTCCGCGGCAAGATACGCTTCGTAGTCCACCCGGAGTTCGCGCAGGTCTGAGATCTGCTTCGGAAGCGCCGAGCGCGTGGGCAGGTTCCACGGCTTGAACCCGTAGATGACCTCCGGGTAGCCCTTCACGTCGCCGTTCCCGAGCGGCCACCGCCACCGCCACCCGTACTCGTCCTTTCCGTCCACCACGCGCCTCAGGATGCACTGCTCGTATGGCTCTCCGCCGGCGGCGGCTCTGTTCCATACGTTGCTGTTGTACCAGCGGTCGCCGGTGAAGGGGACCCCCACCCGGCCGTTGGGACCCACGTGGAATTCCGCCCAGTCCTCGCACGCGACCTCGACGGGAGAAACCGGCGTGGGGTCCACGGGCGGGTGCGTGACGTCGCACGGCGGCGCCGGCAGCGGCTCACAGGTGGTCCCGAAAACGCGCGCAAACGCGAGAAAATCCGCCAGGTCGATCGCGCCGCTGCCGTCCATATCCATCCGCCCATCGAAATTCGGGTCTCCGGAGCGCGCGCCGAACACTCTGGCAAACGCGAGAAAATCCGTCAGATTCACGGTCCCGCTATTGTCGAAATCACCGCGGCATAGCGTTCCCTGCGAATTGGCTTTCACGTCGGACGACAAGAACTCATCGGCGGTCGATACATCAGGCGTAAGACCCGCGCCTGCATGGAACACGAGGGCGAAGATCCAGAGCAATCTTATCTTTTCTTCACGCATGTTCGATACCTGTTAACCGGCGTCTTGAGTGAACTCGAATCGATGGTCGGGCACAAAGTCGGCGATCGGGCGTTCAACGGGTATGAACGGGTCGCAGGCACTCGAACCCGAGAGGACGTATCGACGAAAGCAGCAGGTAGACGAGCGGACTGACAGGGATCGGCGTTCCAGTGATTAAAGGAAACGGACGAACCAGCCCGGGTCCGAGATTTGCCTACTCCTGATGGTCGATCCGCTTGCAACGAACCGGACCCGTCCGCTGCTTCAATCCGATCTTCGCCGCAAGGGCGATCCGGAGTGTCTTCCTTCACCATTCTGCGATTCCTCCAAGGACATGGAGTTTTCTCATGGCTGACGCGAACCCGCCCGCCTGCATCATTTTCGACCTGGGAGAGGTATTCATCGCCGGCCTGCAGGGTCTGGAAAAACGCGTATCAAAGAGGCTGTGCATTCCGGAGGAGGGCATCCTGGAGTCCTTTCGCAAGGATGCATTGTTTCAACTGATGAAAGGGCGCATTTCCGAGGACGCCTATCTGGCTTCGGTCCTGGAAAGAACAGGGTGGAATCTCAACGCCAGGTCGCTCAAGCGAATCATCCGCCGCAACTTCCACCGCATGGTGCAGGGATCGCTGTCCGTTCTCCGCCGATTGGCGAATACATATCGGGTTGTCTTGCACTCGGACCACGTCCGCGAGTGGATTCACTACATCAATTCGGTCCATCCGTTTCTCAGGTTATTCGACGAGCGGTTCTACTCTTTCGAGTTGGGCAGGATGAAAGAAGAACCGGCGGCCTTTGAGACGGTTCTCGATGCGCTGGGCGTGGAACCCGACGAGTGTCTGTTCGTCGACGATCGAATCCGGAATGTACAGACCGCGGAATCGGTTGGCATCAGGAGTATCCGGTTCCACAATAGCCGCAGACTCAGGCACGATCTCGAAGCGATGCGAATTCTGGACTGACAACATGCACGTGATATCCCGGCAGCGGTCGCGGCGATATGCAAGCCCACTGATCCACTCACCCCCGGCCCTGCTGAATTCAACCCATGTGCTGCCGGTGTCGCTTGCATTGGCCTTACGTGCCTTGCGAGAGTGTATCATTCGTTGGCGGACGCCTCGGCCCAGTCTTCATACTTTGTGCGCTTGCGGTCCCCCCTGTGACGCTGGCAGATGCGATTTTCCGGCCCTGCGCTGCTGAACATCTCGCCGCATGCCAGGCATCGCCGCTGTTTGCGCCGGCTGTTTGCGCCGCGGTATTGAGGGTTATCGGACATCTCGAATACCTCCGTATGGGCAGTTTTCGCACAGGCCTGCGGCGAACGGGGAGCGGGGAGCGGCAGGACAACGCCGGGAGACGGCTCCCACCTTTTTTGGTGCGATGTGCGGCAATTATACACCCCGGCCAAAGCTGCTTGCGAAAATCAGGAAATCGCTGAACCCAATCGCGCCGTTGCCATCCAGGTCGAACCGCGCGTCATATCCAGTATCCTCCTGTCCAAGACCGAACTGCGCCGCGAATTGCAGAAAGTCCGTAAAACCCACCGTCCCGTCGCCGTCGAAGTCCGGATCCGGCACTTGTGGCGAGAGGCGCCCTCCCGCGGCGCCTCCCAGGCGGCTATCTCGCGCCTCGCCTCGACATCCCATAGCTTGATCACCTGGTCCCACGATCCGGATGCCAGGCGAGTCCCATCCGGCGAGAACACCACCGCGGTGACTCCGCGCCAGTTGTCATGCCTCATTCCGCCGATCAACGCGCCCGTCTCCACGTCCCAAAGCTCGACCCGGCCGTTATCCAGGCCTGACGCCAGAGTGCCTTCGAGGGAGAACGCCACCGAACGGACCGCACTCGCCGTCGGCAGCAGCGCCAGGGCCCGCGACGTAGACGCCTCGTACAGCCACACGCCGATGCCGCTTGCCACGGCCAGACAGCGACCGTCCGGCGAAAGGGTAACTGCGCGGTCGCTTTCTCCCAATGCGCCCCTGCCCAGGCGCAATGTCGCTGCCTCCGGCAGATGCCAGGCCCGGTGGTCCCCGTCCAGTTCCGCCACGGCGTCGCCCGCGCCCCGGGCGGTAAACGTTGCCATATCCCTCTCGCCGAGAGACACGACCACGGTGTTCGAACCTCGATCAGGACCCAGCGTAAGGTTCAACCCGGCCCGGCCGCTGGCATCTGTGGTGGTGTGCTGCACCCTGAACCGTCCGCTGAGTTTGCCCTCGCCGGCGGTGACCGTGAAAGTGACGCGCGCCCCAGCCAGGGGATCGCCGCGCGGGTCGCGGACTTCCACGACCAGGGGCTGCGATAGCAACGACCCGGGAGCGCCCTCCTGGTCGTCGCCTGAGACGATCTCCAGCGAGTGAGAGTCAATATCCAATTCCAAAAAGGGATTCCGACGCAACAGCCCGTGCAGCGGCGTCGTATTCCCGATCGGGTTCCCCGCGAGCAGGATCACTTTCAGGTTGGTTAACTTCGCCAGGGGGGAGAGATCCGATACCGAATTCCCACTTAACCGCAACCGCTGCAGATTGTTCATCCGCATCAGCGGTTGAATTTCGGATATGCGGTTGTTTCCAAGAGCCAACACTTCCAGAATGATCGAACCGGCCAGGGGGGTGACGTCGTGGATCTCGTTCCCGCCGAGGTCCAGGTCAATCAGATTCACCGCGTGCTCAAGTCCGGTAAGGTCCGTGATCTGACGAGAGGAGGCGCGAAGCTTCCTCAACCCCAGCATATCAAGTTGCGTCACGGATTCCCCTGGCGTCAATTCAAGAGTATCCCTGACTGCCGCGGCGAGATTTCCGTCCGGGATCGACACGTTCTGCGGGGCAAGCAGGGCGGGAATTATGAATCGCGGTTGGATCATCTCTTTCAGGATAGCTCTTGCCGGCGTTGAAATAGCGGTGGGCGGCCAGCCATTCGGTCGCGGCGAACGACGTTACCATCCAGTCGGTATGGTACGACGATGGGCTGCGAGCAGCATTTCTGAAGGTATCGTGGGCCAGACCAAATGTGTGACCGAGTTCATGGGCAATGACGGCGACGTTACCACAATCCCAGGCATGCTCTTTCTTAACGATGGCGTAGGGAATGACCGCCATTCCACCTTCGGGTCCCCAGGGTGCGGCCAATCCGCAATAGGGGGCGTCACTTACGTCCAGGGACACAAGGTAGATGTTCTTTCTCGTATCGAAGCGTTCGGTCACTTCATCCCATACTGTATCGAACATATCGGTACGGTAATGCGCATCGCCGAATCTACCCTTCACGTGATGCACCAGAGCCCTTCCATCGGCGTCGGTCTCGATCCGAAAGGTTCGCCCTCCGAATCCGTGGTTTTCCATCTGCTCGGCGTATGATAGTCGTACTTGATTCATCAGGATATCGAACGTCTCGTCTATGTCCGGCCGGGCCTGGCGGTCGTTGGGCAGGAAGTAGATCATCCGCACCGTGCGCGGCTCGCCCACGTTCACGCCCGCCGCGCGCTTGGCCGCGGGGTGGCTATGCGGCATCCGCTGCGGGCCGAGTTCGGGTCCCGGGAAGCGGACGCCGTCCCAGGGCGGAGGCGAGGCGTGGATGACATCGGTCGGCGCTGACAGGATGTAAAGCAACATTGCAACTGATAAACGTGAAATACGGGGTATCATGGCGCCCTTTCCGGAAAGTCCGGTTTCCTTTTTACATCTCGTGTCGAGTACTGTTTCCTGCTGAAGTGGCATTTACTTCCAGGTGGAGACAAGAGGTTTTCCGTATATTGCTCGGAATTGAGATGGTTTTCGTATGGCGATTCAGGGAGCCGCAAAAAGTTGAAAGGATTTAGCGCTTTCTCCGCCAGACCGTTGCGCTGCGGCTTTGACTTCCGGGAGGCGCCTCGTTATATTTTTCCCCCGGCCTGCAGCTTCTGTCACCTACGTGAGAGGAATGCCGCCACCCGGTTGAACGCGGCCGATCCGGCGAACGCATACAGGGGTACCATGACCAGACGCAGACTGCCCATTGGCATTCAGACCTTCCGCGAGATTCGGGAGCAGAACTGCTACTACGTCGACAAGACCACCTACATCCGGCAGTTACTGACCGAGGGCAAGCACTATTTTCTATCGCGGCCGCGTCGCTTTGGCAAGAGCCTGTTTCTGGACACCTTGAAAGAGCTGTTTGAAGGCAACGAGCCATTGTTTGAGGGATTGGACATCCATGACCACTGGGATTGGCAGGTGCACTATGCCGTTTTGCGCCTCAGCTTTGGCAGCGGCAACTTTAATGAGCCGGGCTACCTTCAGGCAAACCTCATGGAGCAACTCGCCGCCATTGAACGTCGAGCAGGGGTCGTCTCAGATTACACCACGGCTCCCGGACGATTCGCATCCCTATTGGAAATCCTTCACGAGCAAGCAGGTCATCGCGTGGCCGTTCTTGTCGACGAATACGACAAACCGATCCTCGACGCACTCGAGTTCCCGGAAATCGCCCGCGCCAACCGCGACTTCCTGCGCGGCCTTTATGCCACCATCAAAGACTGTGACGCGCATGTCCGATTTACCTTCCTCACGGGCGTCAGCAAATTCTCCAAAGTGCGCCTCTTCTCCGGCCTCAACAACCTCACGGACATCACCATCGACCCGCGCTATTCCGCCATCTGCGGCTACACCGAAGAGGACGTCGACACCGTATTCGCGCCAGAACTGTCCGGACTGGACAGAGAGCAGATTCGTGAGTGGTACAATGGCTATAGCTGGCTGGGCGAGGAGAAAGTGTACAACCCCTTCGATATTCTTCTGCTATTCAACAAACGCACCTTTGGCGCGTACTGGTTCGAGACCGGTACCCCCACGTTCCTCATCGAAATCCTTTTCCAACGCCGCGTCAGTACCCTGGAACTGGATCACATGATCGGCGGCGAAGAGCTGTTATCTACCTTTGACGTCGACGACATGGCAACCGAGGCCCTGCTGTTCCAGACCGGCTACCTCACGATCACGCGGACAGAAAACCTCGGCGGCAAGTCCCTCTATCGGCTGGGCTATCCAAATCGGGAGGTGCGTCAAAGCCTGAATGAGAGCCTGTTGCGCTATCTGGTAAAGGACGCAACCCGGCAGATGGCGAATAGCGTCCGTCTGTTCCGCCTGCTCGAAGCCAACGACTTCGCAAGCCTCGAAACACTCTTCCACGCCATCTTCGCAAGCATCCCCTACGAATGGTACGCCAACAACGACGTCGCCAACTACGAAGGCTACTACGCCAGCGTCTTCTATTCCTATTTCGCGGGATTGGGGTTTGACGTCACCGTGGAAGACAGCAGCAGTCACGGGCGTGTGGATATGGCTGTTCAATTCAACGACAATATCTACCTGTTCGAGTTCAAAGTGGTTGAACTGGCGTCTGAGGGGGCGGCGATGGCGCAGTTGCAGGAGAAGCAATACGCGGACAAATATCGCGGACTGGACCGGCCGATCCACCTGATAGCGGTAGAATTCAGCAAAAACACCCGAAACATAACGGCCTTCAAGGTCGCCCACGCCTGAACCGCATATTCAACGCATCCCGACGGGTTAACCTTGATACGTAATTCTTCGTGAACGCTGATTCGATTATGTGCGAGTTAAAAAAGGCGATTCAACGGCGGATTCCCAGGAGACACCAGGTCACTGGACGTGTCAGGTGGTACCGAATACCTGCACGAAGGCCAGAAAGTCCGACAAATCCATCGCGCCGCTGCCGTTCATATCCATAGCCGCACCTCTTCCTCACAGATCCAGTTCACCCACACTTTCCTGTCGGTTCCCTCCTCAAGCACGGCATAGTTGCGCGTTCGGATATACGTGTCCGAGCCGAACGGGCAGTTCATTTCGGGTGTCCTTAATGACGCCCTGGCATCGTTCACGAACAGATCGCAGTCGTTCACGGTCTGATCAGACAAATAACAGACGGTGTAAACCGAGTCGCTTTCTACCCCGAGCAATGGCCCGACCATCATCTTTGGATTCATTCTTGCCTCCTGATACGTATTGCCGGGTTTTTTGGGCATCACTCTTGCTCCGGTTCGCGTTCTGCGAGACAGGCAACGGAAGAACTCACGGGAAACCGCAGGGCGACGCCGCGTGAGTGGAGGAGGCCGCGGCATAGGTCCGCCCTTGCCGGATCGTTCACTGAAACCGGCGTAACGGTTTCCCGTGATGCGCCAAGGATTTCGCGCCGCATCCGGCGACGTCCGTTCAAGCTTACACAGAGCATGAACTAACGAAGGTTTCGACCATTCCGGTACTGGCTCTATACGGCGCCGAGGTTACTGCCTGAGGCCTTGATTCGAGCTGACGGTTGTGAGATGACCGCTGTTTTTGCTGATTCTGTTCCGCCGGATTCAGACAACCCTTTTTCCAGGACAGAACACCGGTCACATAGCTTCGAATGCCAGTGTCCCGTTACGCGCACGACTCACGTATCCGTGACGCAAAATGCGACACAATTGCGAAATCCGTGCCAATTGCACTAATGTCGAGTAATTCTATGATTTTGAAAGCGTTACAACATACAACCGGTGGGTTGATTCAATCCGGAAATGTGCAGAATGCGTCCTGAAATCAGATACCCACTGCAATTTCAGGGAACCAGGACTTCGATTAATCTATGTTTATTCGCCTTTTATAGAGAAGATCCGGCTGGAGGAAGCTGCTCGTGTTGCAAATTGCAACACCTTGTGCAATTTGCAACACGAGCAGGGCAGGAAAGAGAAAACGCGGGGCAGTTGGGAGGGTTTGTCCGGATCTTCTGAGATGGTAAGGCGCGGAATGGGCGAAGCGTGCGATAAGCCGATAGAACCTCGAGAGGCGGAAAGCGTACGACTGCCATATTTGACCGCCGTCAGCGATGGTCCACCCTGCCTCTCGGGTTCGGCGTCCTCGCCTGATTACCTGTATAGAACAACGCGTAACTGGAGTCCGTGAATCGGCGCGGCGCCGGGGCGTTCACGGCGGTAGGCGGACATGTCCAGATTAAAAGATCTGTCCGCCTTAAGGCGCCAGCCCAGGCCATAGGCGGGACCTGCGCCGGCAGCCATCCTGACGTTGGCATAGGGCGTGAGGAGACCGCTCGTCCACCGCGGGTTCATTGCGTAGCCCAATTCCGCGTCGAATGCGCCGGACCCGCCGCCGTACGGGGATCCCCGGACTCCCTGCGCTCCGCCGGGCGCCCAGAGGCGGTCCACACCGCTTTGAGCGTTGCCCGAGGACGTCCTCAGCCTGAGCATAATACCCCGTTGCGACGCCCGGGGGGTCAGGTTAATCGAACCGCTCACGCCCCACTCCCGGTAGGTATCGTCCTCATGGGCGATCAAGGCGCGAGCGCTCGTTTCCATCGTCAGGCCCTTCTTCCCGTCGGTGTAACGAAGGCCGCCGCCCAATTCGAGGCCGGCTCCCGTCTCCGCGTCGCCGGCGTCGCGCCGCACCCCGACTTCAAGCGAAGGCGTCACCGACCGGCCGGCGGCGGAAACAAGGACCTGTTCGGCTTCAAGCGCGAGGCGCAGCCGGCTGGCTTTCGCTTCCACGGGAGGTTGAACGTCGACGGCGTCGACGTTCATCAACGCCGTAAAGGCGTCCGACCTCACCGAAAGTTCGAACCCGCTTCCCCCGGTCGGAGACAACAGACGGCCCCGCAAGCCCGCCGCGCCCATTTTGAGACCGATTCCGCGTGCGCCGCCGCCGTCGAGTTGCGATATATCTCCCCGTCCGATTCCCAGAAGACCCCACGCCGGCACGCGCCGGTTCGCGTCAACGCCCATGTAGACGTGAACGCTGGTCAAGGCGGCCTTCGGTTCGGCGCGAAAGGACGTTTCCGGGACGGTAAACTCGCCATCAGCCACGCTGTGCGCCACCGCCACACCCCCGAGCACGCGTCCACGTTCGTAATCCGCGCCCAACGTGCCGGTTACAACCTCGCCATCGATCGAAAGTCCCGCTTCGCTGCCGGCGAAACGGGTCGTCGCGCCGCGGCCCCATGCCGTCCATCTCGTTCGCGGGGATGCCGAAAAGGAGCTGTTCAACAGAAATTCGCGCAAGCCCACGTTCGAAAACCGGAACGCCCTCTCATCCTGTCCTTCTCCAGTGAAGCCGAACAGGCCCGGCGCGCCGCCGGCAGACCGCTGGCCGGTCTCAAGAACCGCCGGCATCGTTTCCGATGCGCCCAGCCGCCGCCCTCCCAACGTGAGATGAGCGTTCGGCGCGTCCCGGCCGGAAAAGCGCTCGTCAATCGCATCGAGAACGTGTCCGGCCACGGTTCGGCCGAACCGGGCCAGCCAGGCTCTGGAAATCGCCATATCGTCGTCGATGATCGTTCCAATGGCTTCACCGTCGTTTATGGCGGCATTTACGGAATTCTTCAATCGCACCGTGAACGTCTCCCGGGGCTCATCCAGGTCGTCGTCCAATACGACCACCCGAATCGATTTGCTGACTTCCAACGGGGGGAACCGCAGCGTGCCGCTCGCGCTCCCGTAATCTTCACCGGCCGTTGCCGAAGCGGTTGCGGGCGCACCCGCGGAGACGTCTTCCGTCGTCCATTCCACGCTCACCTCGCGGGCGCTGGGCGTTGTCAGCGTCACGGCGAAAACCATCTGTTCGTCGCCCTCGCCAGCGCGACCGTCCGAAATGGTTATCTTCGGCGGGTCGTCATTGTCCGTGACCCGTATGGTCGCGCTGGACGGTTCGGACGCCTCGTACGCGTTGTCCTCCGATATCGCTAACGTCACCGAACCATCGGGTTCGTCCAACGCGTCGTTTTCGGTCTGCAGGGCCAACGTGGCCTCAGCGGCCCCCTCTTCGAAGGTGACGGATTCCGGAAGCGGACTCGAAATGAAATCCCCCTCCGTCGATACCTGCACGGAAACGTCCAGCGAAACCGTCAAGTCTCCGGTCCTGAACAACGTAAACGCGGCGACGGCGCCCTCGGTCACGGAAGCGGTGTCGGACCTGACGACCACATTCGGCAGGTCGTCGTCCATGATCGTCCCCTTCGCGGCGCCGCTCACGGTCGCGTTAACCGCGTCTCGCAAAGCAACCGCAAAGGTTTCGTTCGCCTCATCCAGCCCGTCGTCAAGTACCGGCACCGAGAACGACTTTTCGATCTCCAACGGCTGGAAGCGCAGGGTCCCTTCCGATTTCTCGTAGTCCTCTCCGGCGCGGGCGGTTCCGTCGCTCGTCGACCACCTCACCCAGACCTCGCGGGCGCTGGCCGCCGCCAGCGTTGCCGTGAACGTCATTCGCCCGCCGCCCTCGTAAGCGCTGGCGTCGGCGATCGATATCTCAGGCGGGTCGTCGTCGTCCGTCACCCGTACGATCGCGCTTCTATCCCGGTCCGCCAGAAAGGCGTCGCCGTCCCCGATCGTCACCGTTATCGAGCCGTCGGGTTCATCCAGTTCGTCATCGTGAGTTCGCACGGACAGCATGGACACCGCCGCGCCCTTCTCGAATGTCACGGCGCGCGGGGGCGGCATCGAGAAAAACGCGCCTTCGGTCTCGATCCGCACCGGCACCTCCAGAGAGACCGTCAGATCCCCCTCGCGCGTCAGGCTGAAGGCGATGGCCCGGCCTTCCGATACCTCGGTCATGACGGCTGCAATGCGCACCCTGGGCAGGTCGTCATCGAGGATGGTCCCCTTCCCGGCGCCGCGTCCGATCGTTGCATTCCGCACGTCTTCAAGCAACAAGGTGAACGATTCGTCCGCCTCGTCACGTTCGTCATCCATAATCGACACCCGGATCGTCCCCTCCACCGCTCCGGGCTCAATGACCACCCTGCCGACCGGTTCCTCGAAATCCTCGCCGTTCTTCGCCGTGCCGTCGGCCGTCCTGCAACTTGCGGACACCACCTTGCCGGCTGGCGCGTTCAGCCGCACGGCGAACACCATCACGTTGTCGCTTTCGCCGGCGCGGGCGTCATCGACAAAGAGCGCCGGCAGGTCGTTCTCCACGATTGCAGCCGCGACCACGCCCGAAATGCCGTTGTAATTCCCGCCGCTGGCCGTATGCGTCAGTCTCACCACCGGGTCGACCAACAGATCGTCGTCTTCCGCGGCGCTGACCGTAACCGTTTGCGCCGTGTTCCAGTTCTGACTCGTAAACGTCAGCGTCGCCCTGTCGATCAAAAGATCCGTACCTGCGAGATCGGTCGTCATCGAGACCGTAACGCTCGACGTAGGCCGGGCGGCGAGAACGACCGTGTATATCGCCCGCCCACCCTCAGGCACGGGCAACCGCAGCGGCGATAGGGTCAATGCCGGCTCTTCGTCCTCGTCCGACGCCGGCGATTCGTCTTCGCCCCGCGAAACCGGCCGGCCGTCATCGTCTTTGATCGTGCCGGTGGCCGAAAGCGTATTCTGACCGCCGGACAGCGCCGCATTCTGCGCGTTACTCAACGTTACGGTGAACGTCTCGTCCGGTTCGTCCAGCGCGTCATCGGTTATCGGCACGGTGATCGTCTGAGCGGCTGTGTTTCCGGCCGGGAACGTCAACGTGCCGTTGGCGGCCGTGTAGTCTTCCCCGGCGGTCGCCGTTCCGTTCGACGTCTCGTACGCCACCGTCACGGCCTGGCTGCCGGCCGTGCTCAACGTTACGGTGAACGCGATGGTGCCGGCGCCTTCGGCGGCGCTTTCATTGCCGATGCTCAACGTCGGCGTGTCGTTCTCGGCAATCGTTACAACCACGTCATCCGCGGTCACCGAGTTGGCGCCATAGTCCGCGCCGGCAACGGTATGGTTTAAGGTCACCTTGTCGTCGGCCAGGGCATCGTCGTCCTCGGCGGCGCTCACCGTCACCGTCTGCGCCGTCTCCCAGTCGCCGGCCGTGAAGGTCAGGGTGGTCTTGTTCACCGACACGTCCCCGGACGCGCCGCCCACCGTCACCGTCACGTCCTCCGTCGGCTCCGAGTCCAGCACCACCGTGTACGTGCCGCTGCTCCCCTCGGTTACCGTCAGCGTCTCCCTGCTGATCGTCACGCCCCGGTCGTCGTCGTCGTTGATCGTCACCGTCTGCGAGGAACCGACTCCGATCCCGTCCAGGGTCGCAGACACCGTGACCGTCTCGTCGGCCTCATCCACGTCGTCGTCGGTCGCCGTGACCGCCGTCGTCACCGAGGTCTGGCCCGCGGTCAGCGTCAGGCTCTCCGACCCCACCGTGTAGTCCGTGTCCTGCGTGGCCGTGCCCCCCAGCGTCAGCGCGAAGGTGGTGTCCGCGGGAAAGCTCACCCCGCCGGTGGACACCGTCACCGTCGAAGTCCCCCCGTCCTCGGCCACCGCCGACGGGTTCACCGACAGCGAGAACGACGCCTCGTCGTCGTCGGTGATCCTGCCGGTGGCCTCGGACGTGACAATCTGCGCGTTCTGCGCACTGTTCAATGTCACCGTAAACGTCTCGTCACCTTCCACGACGGCGTCGTCGGTCACGCTCACGCTCACCGTCCGGCTCAGCGCGCCGCCCTGACCGAACGTGATCGACCCATTGGTCACCGCGGTGTAGTCCGACCCGGCCGTGGCCTCGCCGTCGGAGGTGAAATAGCTCACCGTCACCATCTGACTGCTGGCCGTACTCAACGTCACCCGGAACACCATGCCGCCGTCGCTCTCGGCGGCGCTCGTGTCCGCAATGGCCAGCGTCGGTGTGTCGTTCTCGGCAATGGTGACCACCACGGATGACGCCGTCACGGAGTTGGCGCCATAGTCCGCGCCGGCAACGGAATGGTTTAAGGTCACTTTGTCGTCGGCCAGGGCATCGTGGTCCTCGGCGGCGCTCACCGTCACCGTCTGCGCCGTCTCCCAGTCGCCGGCCGTGAAGGTCAGGGTGGTCTTGTTCACCGACACGTCCCCGGACGCGCCGTTCACCGTCACCGTCACGTCGGCCGTCGGCTCCGAGTCCAGCACCACCGTGTAGGCGCCGGTGCTCCCCTCGGTGACGGTCAGCGCCTCCCTGCTGACCGTCACGCCCCGGTCGTCGTCGTCGTTGATCGTCACCGTCTGCGAGGAACCGACGGCGCTCCCGTTCAGGGTCGCCGACACCGTGACCGTCTCGTTGGCCTCGTCCACGTCGTCGTCGGTCGCCGTGACCGTCGTTGTCACCGAGGTCTGCCCCGCGGTCAGCGTCAGGCTCTCCGACCCCACCGTGTAGTCCGTGTCCTGCGTGGCCGTGCCCCCCAGCGTCAGCGCGAAGGTGGTGTCCGCGGGAAAGCTCACCCCGCCGGTGGACACCGTCACCGTCGAAGTCCCCCCGTCCTCGGCCACCGCCGACGGGTTCGCCGACAGCGAGAACGACGCCTCGTCGTCGTCGGTGATCGTGCCGGTCGCCGCCGCATCGGAGATCGTCGCGTTCTGCGGACTCTTCAACGTCACCGTGAACGTCTCGTCCCCTTCCACGACGGCGTCGTCGCTCACGCTCACGCTCACCGTCTGGCTCAACGACCCGCCCGGGCTGAAGGTGAGCGTCTGATTCGACGCCGCCGTGTAGTCCGATCCGGCCGTCGCCGTGCCGTTCGACGTCGAGTAGCCCACCGTCACGGTCTTGCTGCTGGCCACGTTGAGAGTCACCCGGAAGACCAGGCTGCCGTCGCCCTCGGCGGCGCTCGTATCCGCGATGGCCAGCGTCGGCGTGTCGTTCTCGGTGACGGTTACCGCCACGTTGGAGGCGGTCTCGCCGCTGTAGTCGCCGGTGCTGCTCACCGAATGCGTCAGCGTCGCCCTGTCCACCACCGCGTCCGCGTCTTCGGCGGCGCTCACCGTCACCGTCTGCGCCGTCTCCCAGTCGCCGGCCGTGAAGGTCAAGGTGTTCTTGTTCACCGACACGTCCCCGGACGCGCCGTCCACCGTCACCGTCACGTTCCCCGTCGGCTCCGTGTCCAGCACCACCGTGTACGTGCCGCTGCTCCCCTCGGTCACGGTCAGCGTCTCCCTGCTGATCGTCACCCCCCGCTCGTCGTCGTCCTCGATCGTGCCCGTGGCCGTCGCGTCGGCGGTCGTCGCGTGCTGCGGACTGTTCAGGGTGACGGTGAACGTCTCGTCGGCTTCGTCGACGTCGTCGTCTGCCACACTCACCGTCACGGCCTGGGTCAACCCGCCTCCGGGGCTGAACGTGATCGTCTTATTGTTCACCGCCGTGTAGTCCGACCCGGCGGTGGCCGTGCCGTTCGACGTCGAATACCGCACCGTCACCGTCTGGCTGGTGGCCTGGCTCAGGCTCACCCGGAAGACCAGGCTGCCCGCGTCCTCCGACGCGCTGCTGTCCGCAATCGCCAACGTCGGCGTGTCGTTCTCGGCAACCGTCACCGCCACGTTCGATGCCGTCACCGAGTTGTCGCCATAGTCCGCCCCGGCCACCGTATGCGTCAGGGTCACCGTGGCGTCGGTCAGTGCGTCGTCGTCCTCGGCGGCGCTGACCGTCACCGTCTGCGCGGCGTCCCAGGTGCTGGCCGTGAACGTCAGGGCGGTCTGATTGCCGGTATTGTCCGTATCCGTGTCCACGGTCACGTCCCCGGACGCCCCGCCCACCGTCACCGTCACGTCTCCCGTCGGCTTCGAGGTCAGCACCACCGTGTACGTGCCGCTGCTTCCCTCCGTGACCGTCAGCGCCTCCTTGCTGACCGTCACCCCGCGCTCGTCGTCGTCCTCGATCGTGCCGGTGGCCGTCGCATCGGCCAGCGTCGCGTTCTGCGGACTGTTCAGCGTGACGGTGAACGTCTCGTCGGCTTCATCGAGGTCGTCGTCGGTCAGACTCACGCTCACGGTCCGGCTCAGCGACCCGCCGGGGCTGAACGTGAGCGTCTTATTGGTCACCGCCGTGTAGTCCGACCCGGCGGTGGCCGTGCCGTTCGACGTCGAATACCGCACCGTCACCGTCTGGCTGGTGGCCTGGCTCAGGCTCACCCGGAACACCAGGTTGCCCGCGTCCTCCGACGCGCTGCTGTCCGCAATCGCCAACGTCGGCGTGTCGTTCTCGGCAATCGTCACCACGACGTCGTCCGCCGTCACCGAGTTGGACCCATAGTCCGCCCCGGCCACCGTATGCGTCAGGGTCACCGTGGCGTCGGTCAGTGCGTCGTCGTCCTCGGCGGCGCTGACCGTCACCGTCTGCGCGGCGTCCCAGGTGCTGGCCGTGAACGTCAGGGCGGTCTGATTGCCGGTATTGTCCGTATCCGTGTCCACGGTCACGTCCCCGGACGCCCCGCCCACCGTCACCGTCACGTTGGCCGTCGGCTCCGAGTCCAGCACCACCGTGTAGGTATTGCTGCCCCCCTCCGGCACCGCCAGCGTCGCCTCGCTGACCGTGACGCCCCGCTCGTCGTCGTCCTCGATCGTGCCCGTGGCCGTCGCGTCGGCGGTCGTCGCATGCTGCGGACTGTTCAGGGTGACGGTGAACGTCTCGTCGGCTTCGTCGACGTCGTCGTCTGCCACACTCACCGTCACGGCCTGGGTCAACCCGCCTCCGGGGCTGAACGTGATCGTCTTATTGTTCACCGCCGTGTAGTCCGACCCGGCGGTGGCCGTGCCGTTCGACGTCGAATACCGCACCGTCACCGTCTGGCTGGTGGCTTGGCTCAGGCTCACCCGGAACACCAGGTTGCCCGCGTCCTCCGACGCGCTGCTGTCCGCAATCGCCAACGTCGGCGTGTCGTTCTCGGCAATCGTCACCACGACGTCGTCCGCCGTCACCGAGTTGGACCCATAGTCCGCCCCGGCCACCGTATGGGTCAGCGTCACCTTGGCGTCGGCCAGAGCGTCGTCGTCCTCCGCCGCGCTGACCGTCACCGTCTGCGCGTCGTCCCAGGTGCTGGCCGTGAACGTCAGGGCGGTCTGATTGCCGGTATTGTCCGTATCCGTGTCCACCGTCACGTCCCCGGACGCCCCGCCCACCGTCACCGTCACGTCTCCCGTCGGCTTCGAGGTCAGCACCACCGTGTACGTGCCGCTGCTTCCCTCCGTGACCGTCAGCGCCTCCTTGCTGACGGTCACCCCCCGCTCGTCGTCGTCCTCGATCGTGCCGGTGGCCGTCGCATCGGCCAGCGTCGCGTTCTGCGGACTCTTCAGCGTCACCGTGAAGGTCTCGTCGGCTTCATCGAGGTCGTCGTCGGTCAGACTCACGCTCACCGTCCGGCTCAGCGATCCGCCCGGGCTGAACGTGAGCGTCTTATTGGTCACCGCCGTGTAGTCCGACCCCGCCGTGGCCGTGGCGTTCGACGTCGAATAGCGCACCGTCACCGTCTGGCTGGTGGCCTGGCTCAGGCTCACCCGGAACACCAGGTTGCCCGCGTCCTCCGACGCGCTCGTATCCGCGATGGCCAACGTCGGCGTGTCGTTCTCGGCAACCGTCACCACGACGTCGTCCGCGGTCACCGAGTTGGACCCATAGTCCGCGCCGGCCACCGCATGGGTCAAGGTCACCGTGGCGTCGGTCAGGGCGTCGTCGTCCTCGGCCGCGCTCACCGTCACCGTCTGCGCGCTGCTCCAGTCCGTCGGCGTGAACGTCAGCTCATCCTGGTCGCCGTCATCGTTCGTATCCGTGCCCACGGTCACGTCCCCGGACGCCCCGCCCACCGTCACCGTCACGTCATCCGTCGGCTTCGAGGTCAGCACCACCGTGTACGTGCCGCTGCTCCCTTCGGTCACCGTCAGCGCCTCCTTGCTGAGGGTCACCCCCCGCTCGTCGTCGTCGGTGATCGTCAACGTTTGTCTGGCCAGGCTAGTCAATTCTTCGCTGTTGCTGGCCGTCCCCAACACCTTCACCTGCTTGCTCGGTCCGTCCAGGGCGTTGTCCACCGCCGTGATCTCTACCGTGCCCGTGCTCGTCTGCTCTCCCGCCGTGACCGTCAGCGCATTGCCACTCTGCGTGTAGTCGCTGCTGCTCGCCGGCGATTCCGGCTCCGCCGTCACCGTGACCGTCGTCGCTTCGGTCGATTCCCGGTTCAATAGTGCCGTCACCGTCGTCGTTCCGCCGTTCTCTTGAATCTCCGCCGGCGTGAGC
The DNA here is from genome assembly GCA_965116875.1 of Candidatus Latescibacterota bacterium. Lineage (GTDB taxonomy): Bacteria > Latescibacterota > UBA2968 > UBA2968 > JAAXHE01. The sequence continues at coordinate 2,353,480 of OZ220733.1, read as the reverse complement.
ACGAGCGTCACCGTCAGCACGCCTTCGGGGTCGATGAGGTTGCCCGGCGGCGGCTTCTTCGCCGGATTCACCAGCCGCCGTGGCTCGTCGTCGACAATTGTGCCGGTGGCCGTCGCCGTGGCCAGCGTTGCGTTCTGGGGACTGTTCAGCGTCACGGTAAACGTCTCGTTGGCTTCCTTCACGTCGTCGTCGTCGATACTCACCGTCACCGTCTGCGCCAGTGTGTTGGGGCTGAACGTGACCGTACCATCCGGGACCGCGGTGTAGTCCTCGCCGGCGGTGGCCGTGCCGTTCGAGGTCGAATAGCGCACCGTCACCTGTTCGCTGGTGGCCGTGCTCAGGCTCACCCGGAACACCATGCTCCCGTCGTCCTCGACCGCCGTGGTGTCCGAGATGGCCAGGGTGGGGGTCTCATTCTCGGCAATCGCCACCACCACGTGGCCCGCCGTCACCGAGTTGGCGCCATAGTCCGCGCCGGCCACGGCATGGGTCAGCGTCACCGTGGCGTCGGCCAGGGCGTCGTCGTCCTCGGCGGCGCTCACCGTCACCGTCTGCGCGCTGTTCCAGTTGCTGGCCGTGAACGTCAGGGCGGTCTGGTTCACCGTCACGTCCCCGGACGCCCCACCCACCGTCACCGTCACGTCATCCGTCGGCTTCGAGTCCAGCACCACCGTGTAGGCGCCGCTGCTCCCCTCGGTCACCGTCAGCGTCGCCCTGCTGACGGTCACCCCCCGCTCGTCGTCATCGAGGATGGCGCCGATGGCCGCCGCGTCGGCCAGCGTCGCGTGCTGCGGACTCTTCAGCTTGACAGCGAACGTCTCGTCGGCTTCGTCCACGTCGTCGTCGGTCAGGCTCACGCTCACCGTCCGGCTCAGCGCTTCGGGGCTGAACGTGAGCGTCCCATTCGAAACCGCCGTGTAGTCCTCGCCAGCGGTGGCCGTGCCATTCAAGGTGGCATAGCCCACCGTCACCGTCTGGCTGGTGGCCTGACTCAACGTCACCCTGAATACCAGATGGCCCGCGTCCTCCGCCGCAGTGGTGTCCGAGATGGCCAGCGTCGGCGCGTCGTTCTCGGCAACCGTCACCGCCACGTTGCCCGCCGTCACCGAGTTGTCGCCATAGTCCGCGCCGGCCACCGTATGGGTCAGCGTCACCTGGGCATCGGCCAGGGCGTCGTCGTCCTCGGCCGCGCTCACCGTCACCGTCTGCGCATCGTCCCAGGTGCTGGCCGTGAACGTCAGGGCGGTCTTGTTCACCGACACGTCCCCCGTCATCCCGCTCACCGTCACCGTCACGTCTCCCGTCGGCTTCGAGGTCAGCACCACCGTGTACGTGCCGCTGCTCCCTTCGGTCACCGTCAGCGCCTCCTTGCTGACCGTGACGCCCCGCTCGTCGTCGTCGGTGATCGTGCCGGTGGCCGTCGCGTCGGCGGTCGTCGCGTTCTCGGGACTGTTCAGCGTGACGGTGAACGTCTCGTCCCCTTCGTCGACGTCGTCGTCTGCCACACTCACGCTCGCCGTCCGGCTCAGGGACCCGCCGGGGCTGAACGTGAGCGTCTTATTCGAGACCGCGGTGTAGTCCTGCCCGGCGGTCGCCGTGCCGTTGGCGGTCGAGTAGGTGACCGTCACCTGTTCGCTGCTGGCCTGACTCAAGGTCACCCGGAACGCCAGGCTGCCGTCGCCCTCGGCGGCGCTCGTGTCGGCGATGGCCAGGGTCGGCGTGTCGTTCTCGGCAATCGTTACAACCACGTCATCCGCGGTCACCGAGTTGGTCCCATAGTCCGCGCCGGCCACCGTATGCGTCAGCGTCACCGTGGCGTCGGCCAGGGCGTCGTCGTCCTCGGCCGCGCTCACCGTCACCGTCTGTGCGGCGCTCCAGTTCGACGGCGTGAACGTCAGCGCCGCCTGGTCGCCGGAAGTCCCCGTATCCACGTCGGCCGTCACGTCCCCGGAGGCCCCGCCCACCGTCACCGTCACGTCATCCGTCGGCTTCGAGGTCAGCACCACCTCGTAGGTCTTGCTGCTCCCCTCGGTCACCGTCAAGGCTGTCGGACTGACGGTGACCCCGCGCTCGTCGTCATCCTCGATCGTGCCCGTGGCCGTCGCGTCGGACAGCGTCGCGTTCTTCGGACTCTTCAGCGTGACGGTGAACGTCTCGTTGGCTTCGTCGAGATCGTCATCGGCCACACTCACCGTCACGGTCTGCTTTAGTGAATTGGGGCTAAACGTGAGCGTCCCGTTCGAGACGGCCGTGTAGTCCGATCCGGCCGTCGCCGTGGCGTTCGACGTCGAATAGCGCACCGTCACCGTCTGGCTGGTGGCCTGGCTCAAGGTCACCCGGAAGACCAGGCTGCCCGCGTCCTCCGTCGCGCTGCTGTCCGCAATCGCCAGGGTGGGGGTCTCGTTCTCCGCTATCGTCACCGCCACGTCGTCCGCGGTCACCGAGTTGTCGCCATAGTCCGCGCCCGCCACCGTATGGGTCAGCGTCACCTTGGGGTCGGCCAGGGCATCTTCGTCCTCGGCGGCGCTCACCGTCACCGTCTGCGCAGTGCTCCAGTTCGACGGCGTAAACGTCAGGGCGGTCTGTATGCCGGTCGTCTTCGTATCCGTGTCCACGCTCACGTCCCCGGACATCCCGCCCACCGTCACCGTCACCTCGGCCGTCGGCTCCGAGTCCAGCACCACCGTGTAGGTGTTGCTGCCCCCCTCGGTCACCGTCAGCGACTCCTTGCTGATGGTCACCCCCCGCCCGTCGTCGTCGGTGATCGTGCCGGTCGCCGTCGCGTCGGCGGTCGTCGCGTTCTCGGGACTGTTCAGCGTCATCGTGAGCGTCTCGTTGGCTTCGTCGAGATCGTCGTCGGTCAGACTCACGCTCACCGTCTGGCTCAGGGACCCGCCGGGGCTGAACGTGAGCGTCTTATTCGAGACCGCCGTGTAGTCCTGCCCGGCGTTCGCCGTGCCGTTGGCGGTCGAGTATTTCACCGTCACCGTCTGGCTGCTGGCCACGTTCATGCTCACCCGGAACGCCAGGCTGCCGTCGCCCTCGGCGGCGCTCGTGTCCGCTATCGACAGCGCGGGCTTGTCGTTCTCGGTGACGGTTACCGCTACATTGTCCGCCGTCACCGAGCCGTAGTCGCCGGTGCTGCTCACAGCGTGCGTCAGCGTCACCTCGTCGGCCACCGCGTCGTCGTCCTCGGCGGCGCTCACCGTCACCGTCTGCGCCGTGCTCCAGTTCGACGACGTGAACGTCACGGCGGTCTGTATGCCGGTCGTCGTATCCGTGTCCACGCTCACGTCCCCCGACGTCCCGCCCACCGTCACCGTCACGTCCCCCGTCGGCTCGGAGTCCAGCACCACCGTGTACGTGCTGCTGCCCCCCTCCGGCACCGCAAGCGTCGCCTTGCTGACGGTCACCCCCCGCCCGTCGTCGTCGGTGATCGTCACCGTCTTCTGCGAACCGACCGTGCTTCCGCCCAGGCTCGCCGAGATCGTGAACGTCTCGTCGGCCTCATCCACGTCGTCGTCGGTCGCCGTGACCGTCGTCGTCACCGAGGTCTGGCCGGCCGTCAGCTCCAGGCTCTCGGAACCCACCGTGTAGTCCGTGCCCTTGGTGGCCGTGCCGCCCAGCGTCAGCGTAAAGGTGGTGTCCGCCAGAAAACTCACCCCACCGGTGGACACCGTCACCGTCGAGGTCCCCCCGTCCTCGGCCACCGCCGACGAACTCACCGACAGCGAGAACGACGGTTCGTCGTCATCCTCGATCGTGCCGGTCGCCGTCGCATCGGCGATCGTCGCGTTCTGCGGATTGTTCAGCGTCACCGTGAACGTCTCGTTCCCTTCGACGACGGCGTCGTCGGTCACGCTCACGCTCACCGTCTGGCTCAGGGACCCGCCGGAGCTGAAGGTGAGCGTCCCGTTCGAGACCGTGGTGTAGTCCGATCCCGCCGCGGCCGTGCCGTTGGCGGTCGAGTAGCTCACCGTCACCGTCTGGCTGCTGGCCACGTTCATACTCACCCGGAACACCAGGGCGCCGTCGCCCTCGGCCGCGCTGCTGTCGGCAATCGACAGCGCCGGCTTGTCATTCTCGGTGACCGTCACCGCCACGGACGAGGCGGTCTCGCCGCTGTAGTCCCCGCTGCTGCTGACCGTATGCGTCAGCGTCACCTCATCGGCCAGCGCGTCGGCGTCCTCGGCCGCGCTCACCGTCACCGTCTGCGCCGTCTCCCAGTCGCTCGCCGTGAACGTCAGCGCCGTCTGGTCGCCTTCCGTATCCACGTCCACGCTCACGTCCCCAGAAGCCCCGCCCACCGTCACCGTCACGTCGGCCGTCGGCTCCGACTCCAGCACCACCGTGTAGGTGTTGGTGCCGCCCTCCGGCACCGCCAGCGTCGCCTTGCTGATGGTCACCCCCCGCCCGTCGTCGTCGGTGATCGTCACCGTCTTCTGCGAACCGACCGTGCTCCCGCCCAGGCTCGCCGACACCGTGACCGTCTCGTCGGCCTCATCTACGTCGTCGTCGGTCGCCGTGACCGTCGTCGTCACCGAGGTCTGGCCGGCCGTCAGCTCCAGGCTCTCGGAACCCACCGTGTAGTCCGTGCCCTTGGTGGCCGTGCCGCCCAGCGTCAGCGTAAAGGTGGTGTCCGCCAGAAAACTCACCCCACCCGTGGACACCGTCACCGTCGAGGTCCCCCCGTCCTCGGCCACCGCCGACGAACTCACCGACAGCGAGAACGACGGTTCGTCGTCGTCCTCGATCGTGCCGGTGGCCGTCGCGTCGGCGGTCGTCGCGTTCTCGGGACTGTTCAGCGTCATCGTGAGCGTCTCGTTGGCTTCGTCGAGATCGTCGTCGGTCAGACTCACGCTCACCGTCTGGCTCAGGGACCCGCCGGGGCTGAACGTGAGCGTCTTATTCGAGACCGCCGTGTAGTCCTGCCCGGCGTTCGCCGTGCCGTTGGCGGTCGAGTATTTCACCGTCACCGTCTGGCTGCTGGCCACGTTCATGCTCACCCGGAACGCCAGGCTGCCGTCGCCCTCGGCGGCGCTCGTGTCCGCTATCGACAGCGCGGGCTTGTCGTTCTCGGTGACGGTTACCGCTACATTGTCCGCCGTCACCGAGCCGTAGTCGCCGGTGCTGCTCACAGCGTGCGTCAGCGTCACCTCGTCGGCCACCGCGTCGTCGTCCTCGGCGGCGCTCACCGTCACCGTCTGCGCCGTGCTCCAGTTCGACGACGTGAACGTCACGGCGGTCTGTATGCCGGTCGTCTTCGTATCCGTGTCCACGCTCACGTCCCCCGACGTCCCGCCCACCGTCACCGTCACGTCCCCCGTCGGCTCGGAGTCCAGCACCACCGTGTACGTGCTGCTGCCTCCCTCCGGCACCGCAAGCGTCGCCTTGCTGACGGTCACCCCCCGCCCGTCGTCGTCGGTGATCGTCACCGTCTTCTGCGAACCGACCGTGCTTCCGCCCAGGCTCGCCGACACCGTGACCGTCTCGTCGGCCTCATCCACGTCGTCGTCGGTCGCCGTGACCGTCGTCGTCACCGAGGTCTGGCCGGCCGTCAGCTCCAGGCTCTCGGAACCCACCGTGTAGTCCGTGCCCTTGGTGGCCGTGCCGCCCAGCGTCAGCGTAAAGGTGGTGTCCGCGGTGAAGCTCACCCCGCCCGTGGACACCGTCACCGTCGAGGTCCCCCCGTCCTCGGCCACCGCCGACGAACTCACCGACAGCGAGAACGACGGTTCGTCGTCGTCCTCGATCGTGCCGGTGGCCGTCGCATCGGCCAGGGTCGCGTTCTGCGGATTCTTCAGCGTCACCGTGAACGTCTCGTTCCCTTCGACGACGGCGTCGTCGGTCACGCTCACGCTCACCGTCTGGCTCAGGGACCCGCCGGGGCTGAAGGTGAGCGTCCCGTTCGAGACCGTGGTGTAGTCCGATCCCGCCGCGGCCGTGCCGTTGGCGGTCGAGTAGCTCACCGTCACCGTCTGGCTGCTGGCCACGTTCATACTCACCCGGAACACCAGGGCGCCGTCGCCCTCGGCCGCGCTGCTGTCGGCAATCGACAGCGCCGGCTTGTCATTCTCGGTGACCGTCACCGCCACGGACGAGGCGGTCTCGCCGCTGTAGTCCCCGCTGCTGCTGACCGTATGCGTCAGCGTCACCTCATCGGCCAGCGCGTCGGCGTCCTCGGCCGCGCTCACCGTCACCGTCTGCGCGTCGTCCCAGTCGTCGGCGGTGAACGTCAGCGCCGTCTGGTCGCCTTCCGTATCCACGTCCACGCTCACGTCCCCGGAAGCCCCGCCCACCGTCACCGTCACTTCCTCCGTCGGCTCGGAGTCCAGCACCACCGTGTAGGTGTTGGTGCCGCCCTCCGGCACCGCCAGCGTCGCCTTGCTGATGGTCACCCCCCGCCCGTCGTCGTCGGTGATCGTCACCGTCTTCTGCGAACCGACCGTGCTCCCGCCCAGGCTCGCCGACACCGTGACCGTCTCGTCGGCCTCATCTACGTCGTCGTCGGTCGCCGTGACCGTCGTCGTCACCGAGGTCTGGCCGGCCGTCAGCTCCAGGCTCTCGGAACCCACCGTGTAGTCCGTGCCCTTGGTGGCCGTGCCGCCCAGCGTCAGCGTAAAGGTGGTGTCCGCCAGAAAACTCACCCCGCCCGTGGACACCGTCACCGTCGAGGTCCCCCCGTCCTCGGCCACCGCCGACGAACTCACCGACAGCGAGAACGACGCCGCGTCGTCATCCTCGATCGTGCCGGTCGCCGTCGCATCGGCCAGGGTCGCGTTCTGCGGATTCTTCAGCGTCACCGTGAACGTCTCGTTCCCTTCGACGACGGCGTCGTCGGTCACGCTCACGCTCACCGTCTGACTGAGGGACCCGCCGGGGCTGAAGGTGAGCGTCCCGTTCGAGACCGTGGTGTAGTCCGATCCCGCCGCGGCCGTGCCGTTGGCGGTCGAGTAGCTCACCGTCACCGTCTTGCTGCTGGCCGTGCTCATACTCACCCGGAAGACCATGTCCCCATCATCTTCCGCCGCCGTCGTATCCGCAATCGACAGCGCCGGCTTGTCATTCTCGGTGACGGTCACCGCCACGGACGAGGCCGTCTCGCCGCTGTAGTCGCCCGTGCTGCTGACCGTATGCGTCAGCGTCACCTCATCGGCCAGCGCGTCGGCGTCCTCGGCCGCGCTCACCGTCACCGTCTGCGCGTCGTCCCAGTCGTCGGCGGTGAACGTCATCGCGGTCTGGTCGCCTTCCGTATCCACGTCCACGCTCACGTCCCCGGAGGCGCCGCCCACGGTCACCGTCACTTCCTCCGTCGGCTCGGAGTCCAGCACCACCGTGTACGTGCTGCTGCCTCCCTCCGGCACCGCCAGCGTCGCCTTGCTGATGGTCACCCCCCGTCCGTCGTCGTCGGTGATCGTCACCGTCTTCTGCGAACCGACCGTGCTCCCGCCCAGGCTCGCCGACACCGTGACCGTCTCGTCGGCCTCATCTACGTCGTCGTCGGTCGCCGTGACCGTCGTCGTCACCGAGGTCTGGCCGGCCGTCAGCTCCAGGCTCTCGGAACCCACCGTGTAGTCCGTGCCCTTGGTGGCCGTGCCGCCCAGCGTCAGCGTAAAGGTGGTGTCCGCCAGAAAACTCACCCCACCCGTGGACACCGTCACCGTCGAGGTCCCCCCGTCCTCGGCCACCGCCGACGAACTCACCGACAGCGAGAACGACGCCGCGTCGTCATCCTCGATCGTGCCGGTCGCCGTCGCATCGGCCAGGGTCGCGTTCTGCGGATTCTTCAGCGTCACCGTGAACGTCTCGTTCCCTTCGACGACGGCGTCGTCGGTCACGCTCACGCTCACCGTCTGACTGAGGGACCCGCCGGGGCTGAAGGTGAGCGTCCCGTTCGAGACCGTGGTGTAGTCCGATCCCGCCGCGGCCGTGCCGTTGGCGGTCGAGTAGCTCACCGTCACCGTCTTGCTGCTGGCCGTGCTCATACTCACCCGGAAGACCATGTCCCCATCATCTTCCGCCGCCGTCGTATCCGCAATCGACAGCGCCGGCTTGTCATTCTCGGTGACGGTCACCGCCACGGACGAGGCCGTCTCGCCGCTGTAGTCCCCGCTGCTGCTGACCGCGTGCGTCAGCGTCACCTCATCGACCACCGCGTCGGCGTCCTCGGCGGCGCTCACCGTCACCGTCTGCGCCGTGCTCCAGTTCGACGGCGTGAAGGTCATGACGGTCTGGTCGCCGGAAGTGCCCGTATCCACGTCGGCCGTCACGTCCCCCGACGCCCCGCCCACGGTCACCGTCACGTCCTCCGTCGGCTCCGAGTCCAGCACCACCGTGTAGGTATTGCTGCCCCCCTCCGGCACCGCCAGCGTCGCCGAGCTGACCGTCACGCCCCGCCCGTCGTCGTCCTCGATCGTGCCGGTGGCCGCCGCATCGGCCAGGGTCGCGTTCTGCGGATTCTTCAGCGCCACCGTGAACGTCTCGTTAGCTTCGTCCACGTCATCGTCGGCCACACTCACCGTCAGCGTCTGGCTCAGCCCACCCCCAGGGCTGAACGTGAGCGTCCCGTTCGTCACCGCGGTGTAGTCCGACCCGGCCGTGGCGGTGCCGTTGGCGGTCGAGTAGGTCACCGTCACCGTCTGGCTCGTGGCCTGACTCAAGGTCACCCGGAAGACCAGGCTGCCCGCATCCTCGGCCGCGCTGGTATCGGAAATGGCCAGGGTGGGCGTGTCGTTCTCGGCAACCGTCACCACCACGTCGTCCGCCGTCACCGAGTTGGACCCATAGTCCGCCCCGGCCACCGTATGCGTCAAGATCACCTTGGGGTCGGCCAGGGCATCGTCGTCCTCGGCGGCGCGGACGGTTACGATCTGCGCGTCGTCCCAGTCGCTCGCCGTGAACGTCAGCGGCGGACCGCTCACACTCACGTCCCCGGAGATGCCGCCCACCGTCACCGTCACGTCCCCCGTCGGCTGCGAGGTCAGCACCACCGTGTAGGTATTGCTGCCTCCCTCATCCACGGTCAGTTCGGTCGGACGGACGGTCACCCCCCGCTCGTCGGTCTCGGTGATGGTCACTGTTACAGATGAGGCGGTCAGGCCGTTGTAGTCGCCCGAGCTGCTGACCGAGTGCGTCAGGGTCACGTCCGGGTCCGCCACCACGTCTTCGTCCGGCGCCGCGGTCACGACGACCGGCTGCGGCGTCTGGTAGTTCGCCGCGGTGAAGGTCAGCGTGGTGGGGGTCGGCGACACGTCCCCCGAGGCGCCGCCTACCGTCACCGTCACGTTTTCGGTCGGCTGCGAAGCCAACCGGATGCCGTAGGAGCCGCGGCCGCCTTCGTCGATCGTCAGCTCGGACGGCGTCACGACCACCTTGCGATCATCATCGTCGGTCAGGATCAGGTCCGCCGACGTCACCGTCAGCGGGGGAGACCGCCCCGGTGTCAGGCTGGTAACTTCGCCGCTGACGGTGATCGTCTCGTCCTCCTCATCCACCGCGTCATCTACCGGCGACAGCGTGAAGGCGCCGCTACCCTCGCGCGTCTCGGCGGGAATGGTGACGTCGAAGCTGCTCACCGCGGCAAAGTCCGCGGCCGTGGCCGTGCCGCCGGCCACCGAGACCCGCACCGTGGTCGGCGTCGGGAGCAGGGACGCGTTCACGGCCGCGCTCACCCGCACGGTCTTGTCCTCGTCGTTCTCCGCCACCGAGGCGCGGTCCAGGGACAGGAAAATCCGGGTCGAGGCGTCCCTGATCTTCACCGTCGCCCTGGTCGCGGCCAGTTGCACCTCGGCGACGTTGCTGGCCGAGTTCAGGGTGGCGATCAGGGTTTCCTCGAACTCGCGCTCGCCGTCATTGAGCATGGGGATGGCGAGGGTGCCGCCGGTCTGGCCCGCGTCGATGGTGAAGGCGCCGTCGGGGGCGGTGTAGTCGGCGCCGGCCGTGGCCGTGCCGGACAGGGTGTACCCCACCTCGACGTCCCCGGTGGAGGTGGCGCCGCTCACCGACAGGGTGAAGCGCGCATCCGATCCCTCGATCACGGTTTCCTCCGCGGCCGCGATCGCCACCTGCAGCACCTCGTCGTCCTCGATGGCGCCGGTGGCGTCAAGGGTTGCGCCGCCGCCTTCGAAGACGGCCTTCGCCGCGTTGCTCAGGGTCAGGGTGAAGGTCTCTTCGGCCTCGGCGAGCGCGTCGTCGGTCACCGGCACCGCGATCGTCTTTTCCGTTTCCGTGGTGGCGATGGTCAGCGCGCCGGACGTGGCCGTGTAGTCCGTGCCCTGTGCGGCCGTGCCGCCGGTGGTGGTGTAGTCGAGCGTAATCGCGCCGTAGCGGAAGCCGCCGGCCGTCACGGTGAAGGTGAGGTTGCCGTCGGCCTCACTCGCGCTGGTGTCGGAGACGGTAAGGGTCGGCAAGGGCGCATCGGCTACCGTCACCGTGGCGCTGGATGGATCGCCGAGCAGGTAGGTCGGAAAGCGGTAGTCCGGCGGGATGGAGCCCTCGGGCGGCTCGAAGTTGTGATCGAGCTTCACGGTCGCCGTTATGGTGCGGTCGCCCTGGCGGATGGGGTCCGGAGCGATGGTGGAGAAAATCGCCGTCTTCTCGGTCTCGCCGATGCTGAACGAAACCGAGGTGGGCAGGGCGACCGCGGCGAGTTTGTCCGGGTCGTCGATGGACACCAGCACGGTATGCGCCCGGTCGGTGACGCCGGTGCGGGTGACGGTGAAGACCGCGGTCTCGCCTTCGGATATCCGCTCCGGCGTGGCCGCAATGGACATGCGGGCGGCGTCGTTGTTGCGTATCTCGGTGCGGGCCACGCTGGGGTCGCCGACGAGGTACTGTACCGGGAATTCATCCGTGTCTTCCCCGGGCGCCAGCACCGTCACGACCGCCGCGCCGTCGGGATCGATGTCCGGCCTGTCTGCGGTCCGCAGCGTATAGGTGAACTTCGAATCGCCGGCCGGCCAGGTCCAGGTCGCCGTGCTCGTGCCGGGAAAGCCATAGAAGTAATCGTAGATGCGATCCACCTTGAATTTGAACTTCATCGCCTCGTCGGCGGCGCCGGTGCGGGCGAACTCGAAGCGGATGGTCTCCCCTTCCTCCACCGACTCGGCGAGCGCCCGCACGGTCACCGTGGGAACCTGGTCGTCGTCCCGCACGGTCACGGTGGCGCGGCTGTAGTTCACGCCGTCAACCGTGCCCGCCGGATAGTAGGCGGTGTTGTCGGTCTGCTCGTCCAGCGGGCCGGGGCTGAGGATCTCGACGGTGACGGCGCCGTCGTCCTCCTTGACCACGTCCTCCAGCGTGGGAATGCTCAGGGTGGCCTCGCTGTCGCCGATCTCGAGGCGCTGGGTGGTGGGCGGGGTGCCGCTGATGACGCTGCCGGTCTGGGTGACGCGGATGGTGACGTCCGTGTGCTTCTTTTTGATGTTGTTCGAGTTCCACCGCCGCTCGAGGGTGAAGGTGGCCGGATCGCCCTCGTTGACCGACGCGCTGACCGGCCGGATGAAGACCGCGGCGTATATGTTGTTGATGGTGATTGTGGTGGCGCTCGGTTCCCCGATGGTGTAACCCGGGTTTTCACAGTATTCCGTTGTTTCGTCACAACCGTCGTCCAGGATTGTATAGATTGCCGTTCCGCCCTCGGGGCCGACATAGTTATATAATCCGGTGGGATATTGTAAGAAAGAGCGCTCTGATGCACCGTTAGCAAAGTACCAAGAACTCGGGTCGGTACCGGGTTCGTCAGTGTCTCTCACCAAGTATCTTTTTAAGCGGTCCTTATGGACGTAATGATTGCGGGTAATGGAAAACCCCCAGCCAATGTACAGCCGAGCGGACAGATCGCCCGTGCGGACCATTGTCCAGCCCATCGGCGACCCTTCGTCGATGGTCAGCGCGCTCTCCTTCATCGTCAGCACGGGATAGTCGTCGTCCTTGACGATGACGGTCCTGCTGCGCGACCCGCTGACCGTGTACGACCCCGTGGGCGAGGTCTTGATCTGCAGGAAGATCTTGCCGTCCCCTTCGTTCTTCTCGTCCGCCTCGGTGGTATAGCGCAGGTCGAAGCTGGACTGGTCGGCGTCGAAGTTGGCTATGAACCGCTTGAACCTTTTTTCAAGGGTCCCCTCGGTCATGATCTTCACGTGCCCGCCCAGATAGAGGAGCACCTGCAGCCGCCCCGAGGGGTCGCCGCTGCGATTCAGGGTGAAGACCACGTCGTCGCCTTCGGTGACCTGCGCCGCGTTGCTGGAAATGGAGACCCTGACCCTGCCGTCGTTGTCGTTGACCCGCACGGTGGCTTTGCGCCCGGTCTGATCGGCCGGGGGCACGCGATAGCCTCTCTGCTCGGCGAGGGTGGCGGTCACCCTCGGGTCATCCTGGACGTAAGCGTTGTCGGTCGTCGGCAGGCTGAGGGTGGTCCGCGCGGACCCGTGGTTGAAGACCGCGGTGGCCGTGGTGGGCGTGCCGCTGAGGATGTCGTCGGGGTCGCTCAGGTCCACGCTCACCCTGAGTTCGCCGGAGAGGCTCCGGGCGCGCGTGAAAACGCTCCGGGTCAGGGTAAAGACGACCGGCTGGCCCTCGGCGACGCTGGCCGCGGCCGCGGCGATGCGCACCTCCTGTCCCTGGTTGTCGTCGGTGACGGTGACGGTGGCTTTGCGCCCGGTCTGCCCGGCCGCGGGGATGCCGTAACCGGCCCCTTCGGCGAGGGTGACGATAACCGAGCCGGTGCCGTCGGCGACGTAGTCCTTGACCGTCGGCACCCGCAGCGTGACCTCGTTGTCGCCGACAGGGAAGACCGCCCGGGCCGGCGGCGACGCCGTGAGGAAGTCCCCCTTCTGAGACACGGTCACGTTGACGATCAGTTTCTCTCTCGATTCATCGACCTCCTGACCGTTCCTGACGGTGCGGCGCGTCAGCGTGAAGACCGCGTTGCCCCCTTCCACCACGCTGCCGGTCGAGGCCGCGGCGATGGTCACGCGTTGCGCGTCGTCGTCGTCGGTGACGACCACCGTGGCGCTGGACCGATCGCCGATTTCGTACGCGTCGCCCTCGACAAGGGTGGCGGTGACCGAGCCCTCGTCCTCGTCGAGATCGTCGTCGTCGAGGGAGACGGTCAGCGTCGTGTCGAGATCCCCCGCGGCGAAGGTGACCGTGACGGGGGTCGTCGTCGAGGCGAGGAAGTCGCCGGTCTGGGCGAGCGTCACCTGCACCGGCATCTCGCCCGAGTCCGAGGTGCGGGTCAGGTTGAACACCGCGTCCGCGCTTTCGGCCACCGGCGTGGTACGCGCCCTGACGGTCACCTGCGGGCCGTCGTCGTCCTGGATGCGGAATTCGGCTGTTCTCCTGCGCCAGTCCGAGGTGTAGAGCAGCTTCAGCTGGGGATCGCCATCGGGGTTCGGGGGGCCGCCGCTGATGACGATATCCAGCTCGTCGAGATTGTCGTCGTCGGTGGGCACCGTCACCGTGACCCTCGACTCGCCCGCGGGGAACGTGGCGGTCTGCGGCCGCGGCGTGGAAAAGTAACTCTCCCAGTTCCGGCCCAGGCCCTCGGAGCGCTCGATGGCCCACTCCAGCGGCACGGTCAGCGCCGCCGTGAGGTCGCCGACGCGCTTGAGTTTCAACTCGACCGGGTCTCCCTCGGTCAACCGGCGGGGCCGGCCGTTGACAACAGGGGTGTAGTTGGTCACGGTGACATGGGGCTTTTCGTTGTCGCGCACCGCGACGCTGGCCGCGCTGGCGTCGGCGACGAGGGTGTAGTCGGTGTCGCCGCGCGGTTCGATCGTCACCTTTACGGCGCGGTTGTACTGGACTCTGCTGTTGTCGGCGGTGAAGACGTTGAGGGCCGCTTCGGTTTTCCCGGCCTCGAACGCGGCCGAGGTCGGCGCGGCGCCGAGCAGCAGGTCGCCGTGCGGGTCGTCTTCGGTGGTCACTTCCACGTCCACGGTCAGCGCGCCGGTCGAATTGGCGCTGCGGGTCAGGGTGAAAGCCGCGGCCTGACCCTCGATCACCGCCGCCGCGTCCGCGGCAATGCTCACGTGGGCCAGATCGTCATCGACGATGGTGCCGGTGGCGGCGAGGGTGGCCCCGCCGCCGGACAGGCCGGCGTTGTTCGCGTTGCTCAGGGTCAGGGTGAAGGTCTCGTCGACCTCGGAGAGGACGTCGGCGGTCACGGTCACGGAAATGGACTTTTCGGTCTCCCGGGGCGCGAAGGTCAGGGTGCCGCTGGCCGCGGTGTAGTCCGTGCCCTGTGTGGCCGTGCCGCTGGCGGTGGCGTATTGCACGGTCACGGTCTGGTCGGAGTAGTCCGTGCCGTCGGGGATCTTCAGGGTCACCGGGAAGGTGATCGACCCGTCGCTCTCGCCGGCGGCGGCGTCTTCGATGCCGATGCGGGGCTGGTCGTCGTTGTCGGTGACCGCGATGGTGTGAGCGCTTTCGGTGGCGTGGATCAGGTAGGGGCCGGAGGTCGCGGTGCTGTCCGCGATGGCCACGGTCACCGACCCGTCGTCTTCGGCTACGGCGTCGTCGACAGTCCGCACCGTATAGATGTTGTAGAGGGCGTTTTCCCGGAAGGTCAGCGTCGCCGCCGGCGTGCCGCTGATGAAGCTGCCTTCCTCCGTCACCGACAGGTTCACGGTCAGTGCCGGCAGGTCCTCGTCGAAACAGACCGATTCGATGGCGCGGCAACGCTCGAGGTGGTAGTTCAGCAACGTCCCTTCCGGGACCGGGTTGGGAAAGCCATACAACCTGACGGTCTGGGGATGCACGTCGTACACCAGGACGTCGGCGACTCTGGCGTCGGGCGCGGGCGTGTACCCCTCGCCCGTCTGCACGAACGCGGTGGCATAGCCCTGCAACCCCCGGCTTTCCGCCTCGTAGGTCTGGCGACTCACCTCGGTGGAGAAGACGCCGCGGGGGAAGGTTACCTCGGTGACGCCGACTCCACTCCCGATTCCCGTGACCCTCACGGTCAATTCCTCCGGCGTCCAGAACCCTTCGCAGCGGTCCGTGGCCGGGTCGCAGCGCTCGAGGATGAAGAAGGCCTCATTGCCTTCCCAAGCGACGGGATGCCCGGTCCAGCCGTCCGGCTTGTATCCGGTCCCCCGGATGGAAATCTCGGGCGGGTCGTTGTCGTGGATGGGCACGCGCCGGACGTTACCCGTCTCGTGCGTCAGGCGGGCGGTGAGCGTTCGGTCGGGATCGAGACTGTCGTTGTCCTCGACGCTCAGTACGGTCAGCGTGGCCGCGGTCTGATTGGCCGGGAAGAACACCGCGTGCGGGACCGCATCGCCGGTCGGGAAGCTCGCCCTCAACCGTTGCACCTCCACCTCCACCACCAGCGGTGCGGTGGTGTTGCCGCTACGGGTCAGCGTGAAGACGGCGTCCTCGCCTTCCGTGACGTGTTCGGGAGCGGTCATCGTGACCGGCACGCCGGTCAAGGCTTCGTTGGCCTCGATAGTGCCGGTGACCGCGAGGGTGATCTCGCCGCCTTCGAGGGTGGCGTTCACCGCGTTGCGCAGGGTCAGGGTGAAGGTCTCCCGCGGCTCCTCGTGGGTGTCTGCCACCAGGGACACGCGCACTGTTTTGCCGGGCGTCGCGCGATCCAGCGTCAGGGTGCCGCTTGCCGCGAGGAAGTCCTCGTCCTCCACGGCCGTGCCCGAGGCGGTGGCGTAATCGACCGTCACCGTGCGCTCGGTATCGTTGGTGTCCCCGGGCTTTGTCAACGTCACCGTGAAGTCGATGTAGCCGTCCGCTTCGGCGGCCGTCGTGTCATTGACGGCGAGCACCAGGCCCGCGTCGTCGTCGGTGACCGCGACGGTGGCGCTGTTCGGGGCGCCGACCTGGTAGGCGCCGGTGGTCGCGTCGCTCGCCCCGACGGCGACGGTGACCGAGCCGTCGTCCTCATCCACCACGTCGTCCAGCGTGGAGACCGTCAGGGTATTGCTGACGGCGCCGGCGGCAAAGGTCAGCGTCGCCGGCGGCGTGCCGCTGATGAAGTTGCCCTGATCGGTCACGGACAGGTTGATGGTCTGCTCGGGCAGGTCCTCGTCGAAGCAGACCGATTCGAGGTAGCGGCAGCGCTGCACGGTGAAGTCGATGGCCGCGCCTTCCACCACCGGTTCGGGCGTCCCGGAGAGGAAGAAGGTGCTGGAAGGCGCGTCATGGACGTCCACGCGAACCTGTGTGCGGTAGGGATCCATGACGTAGCCGGCGGCGGCCACGAGGTTCACCGAGAGGTCCTGCGTTGCCGTGGTGGTCGGCACCCGTACTTCGACGCTGTACTGATTCGCCGGGATGGTCGCGGTTCTCGCCTGGCCGGACACCTCTATGGACACGTTCAGTGAGGACGCGACGCCCGCGGCGCATAGCGACGCGTCGGTGCTGGGGTCGCATCGCTTGACGGTGAAGACGGCGTCGTTGCCCGACCAGATCACCGGATCGCCCATCCAGCCGTCCGGCTTGTAGGCCGACACCTCGACCGCGGCCTGCACCACCGCATCGTGAATCTGCAAGGGGAGGCCGGGCGCTTTGCTCAGGAGGTATCCTGAATGCTTGTTGTTGGGGAAACCAGGGAGACGAGTGACGTCAACGGTCACCACGTCCGTGCCGCGGCGTCGGACGGCCATGGTCTCGCTCTCCACGCTGCCCTGGGGAATCGTGACGTCGAAATCGTCCAGCGACTCGTCTCCTTCGGCCGCACTGATGTTCAGGACGACGTCGAAGGGCGCGCCGGTGGCCATGGCGGCCTTGAATTGCCCGCCGCCAACCCGTGTGAGGGCAACGGGCAGGCTGTTATCGCTCAATTTGAGGGACTCAAGGCTTGTGAGTCCGGAGAAGGCGCCGTCCGGCAGGCTGATCAGATCTTCGTTGCCCTTCAGATCGAGATCCACCAGGCTGGAGAGTCCGGAGAAGACGCCGGCCGGCAGGCTGGTCAGCTCGTTGTCTTCCAGGTGGAGTTCTCTCAGGTTGCTCAGTCCGGAGAAGACGCCGGCAGGCAAGGTGGTCAGGTCGTTGCCGTACAGGTAGATCACTGTCAGGTTGCTCAGTCCGGAGAAGACGCCGGCCGGCAGGCTGGTCAGCTCGTTGTCGTTCAGGTGGAGTTCTCTCAGGTTGCTCAGTCCGGAGAAGACGCCGGCCGGCAGGCTGGTCAGCTCGTTGTCTTCCAGGTGGAGTTCTCTCAGGTTGCTCAGTCCGGAGAAGACGCCGGCCGGCAGGCTGGTCAGCTCGTTGTCGTTCAGGACGAGTCCTGTCAGGTTGCTCAGTCCGGAGAAGACGTCGGCAGGCAGGCTGGTCAGCTCGTTGTCGTTCAGGACGATGTCTTCCAGGTCAGGCAAGTCGGAAAAGTCGCCGGACTTCAAAGAGGAGATGCCGGCAAGCTGCAGGTCCATACTGGCCAACTCTATCTCTGCCAGGAGGGCAGCCGTGACTTGACTGCAATTGTAGGCAGCTGTAGCGAAAACCAGGTAGTCGGCCACCTCCTCGGTGCGGTCGCACACGCCGAGCTCGTCCAGAACCACGATGGGCAGGTCGGCGGACTTGACGAACGTGTAGTTATGGTGGCCCGCACCGGTATCCGTGTCCCCGACCGGCGTCGGGAGTACGTCGATATCCACGGTCACGGCGCCGGTGGCGCCGTCCGTGCGCGTGACCGTGAGAGTTGTGGAGCTTTCCGTACTGCCCTGGGGAATCGAGATGCTGGTCGTGCCCGTCGGGAGCGTGCCGTTGGTGACGGTGAGTGTCATGGTCATGGCAAAAGGCGCGCCGGTTTCGACTGTGGCCTTGAACTGACCTTCGCCGACCCGTTTGAGAGAGACGGGTAGCTGATTGTTGTCCAGGTGAAGGTTTTGCAGGCTGGTCAGCCCGGAGAAGATGCCGGCAGGCAGTCGTTCAGGCAGGTCGTTGCTGGGGAAAACCAGCGTGGTCAGGTTGGTCAGATCGGAAAAGAGAGTGGCCGGCAGGCTGGACAGTGAATTGTGGTTCAGACTGAGATACGTCAGGCTGGTCAGCCCGGAGAAGATGCCAGCCGGCAGGCTGGTCAGCGAGTTGTTGTTCAGCTCAAGCCTCGTCAGGCCGGTCAGCCCGGCAAAGTCGCCGTCCTGCAGCGACGAGATCTGATTACTGGTGAGGTCCAGGCTGGTGATTGCCGATAGATGGTCTGAGGTGACGTCACCACAGGCGCTCACCGGCGCCGCTGCCAATATCGCGACGCGCACCTTATCGGTGCGGCCGCACACCCCCGCGGTCTGCCCTTGCACCACCAGGGGATCGTCCGCGTCGGTAATCGTCCCCACCGCCGCGGCGCCCGCTTCCTCCAGCGTGGCGTGCTCCGCGTTGCTCAACGCCACCCGGAAGGTCTCGGTCTCTTCCGCCTCCTCGTCGTTCAGCAACTGAACGCGGATCGTCTGTTCCGTGCTTCCCGGCTCGAATAGCAGCATACCGAGTGACTCAAAGTAATCCTCGCCCGCCGTCGCCGGGCTGACCCCTTCGTCGTCCGCTGCCGTCGTCCATTCCACCGTCACAAAACGGCCGCTGGCCTGGCTCAGGCTCACGGCAAACTCAATGAAGCCGTCGTCTTCCGCGGCGCTGGAGTCGGCCACGCTCACCGCGGGCGGGTCGTCGTCGTCGGTTATCGTGGCGGTGGCCGTGGCGATCGCCAAGGTCGCGTTCGACGGGTCGCTCAGCGTGACGGTGAACGTCTCGTCGGACTCGTCCACGGCGTCGTCGGCGAGCGCCACGGTGATCGTCCGGCTCAGCGTCTCGCTGTCGACGGGAAACGTCAGGGCGCCACTGGCGGCCGTGTAGTCCGACCCGGCGCTGGCGGTGCCGTCGGAGGTGGTCCAGGCCACGGTGACGGCCTCGCTGCCGGCCTTGCTCAGGCTCACCGTGAACGACACGCTCCCGTCGCCCTCGGCGGCCGTCGCGTCCGAGATGGACAGCGCCGGCGTATCGGTCTCGGTGATCGTGACCGTTACATCGGCCGCGCTTTCGCCGTCGTAGTCGCCGCCGCTGACCGCGTGCGTCAGCGTCACGGCCTCGTCGGCTGTCGCGTCGTCGTCGGCCGCCGCAGATACGGTTACCGTTTGAGGGGTGTTCCAGTCGCCGGCGGTGAACGACAGGGTCGTGGGATCGGCCGACACGTCCGTGCCGGAGGGCGCACCCACGCTCACCGTCACGTCGGCGGTCGGCTGCGAGGTCAGTGCGATCTCGTAGGAATCGTCGCCGCCCTCATCCACCGTCAGCGCCGTCGGAGAGACCGTCACGCCGCGGACGTCGTCGTCGGTGATCGTGCCCGTGGCCGTAGCGGCAGCCAGCGTCGCGTTGGCCGGCTCGCTCAGGGTGACGGTAAACGTCTCGTCGGCCTCGTCCACGTCGTCGTCGGCGAGCGCCACCGCGATCGTCTGGGTCAGCGCCTCGCTGTTGGCGGCGAACGTCAGCGTGCCATTGGCGGCCGTGTAGTCGTCGCCGTCGGCCGTACCGTCGCCGGTGGTCCACGCCACGGTCACGGCCTCGCTGCCGGCCTGGCTCAGGCTCACCGTGAACGACACGCTCCCGTCGCCCTCGGCGGCCGTCGCGTCCGAGATGGACAGCGCCGGCGTATCGGTCTCGGTGATCGTGACCGTTACATCGGCGGCGGTCTCGCCGTCGTAGTCGCCGCCGCTGACCGCGTGCGTCAGCGTCACGGCCTCGTCGGCTGTCGCGTCGTCGTCGGCCGCCGCAGATACGGTTACCGTTTGAGGGGTGTTCCAGGTGCTGGCGGAGAACGACAGGGTCGTGGGATCGGCCGACACGTCCGTGCCGGAGGGCGCACTCACGCTCACCGTCACGTCGGCGGTCGGCCGCGATGCCAGCACAACCGAGTAAAAGCTGTCGCCGCCCTCGTCCACCGTCAGCGCCGTCGGAGAGACCGTCACGCCGCGGTCGTCGTCGTCGGTGATCGTGGCGGTGGCCGCGGCGGTCGCCAGGGTCGCGTTCGAGGGCTCGCTCAGCGTGACGGTGAACGTCTCGTCGGCTTCGTCCACGTCGTCGTCGGTGATCGCTACCGTGATCGTCCGGCTCAGCGTCTCACCGTCGGCGGGGAACGTCAGCGTGCCACTGGCGGCCGTGTAATCCGAACCGGCCTCTGCCGTCCCGTCGCCGGTGGTCCACGCCACGGCCACGGCGTCGCCGCCGGCCTGGCTCAGGCTCACCGTGAACGACACGCTCCCGTCGCCCTCGGCGGCCGTCGCGTCCGAGATGGACAGCGCCGGCGTATCGGTCTCGGTGATCGTGACCGTTACATCGGCGGCGGTCTCGCCGTCGTAGTCGCCGCCGCTGACCGCGTGCGTCAGCGTCACCGCATCGTCGGCCGCCAGGTCGTCGTCTTCGGCCGCGCTGACGGTGACTGTCCGGGGGGTGTTCCAGTCGCCGGCCGGGAACGTCAGCGTGGCCTGGTCGCCGGCCGTCTCCGAATCCGTGTCCGCGGTCACGTCCCCGGAGGCGCCGCCCACCGTCACCGTCAAGTCCCCCGTCGGCTGGGAGGTCAGCGCCACCGTGTAGGTCTGGCTGCCGCCCTCCTCCACGGTCAGGGCCGTCGGACTGACGGTCACCCCGCGGGTGTCGTCATCTATAATGGTACCGGTGGCCGTGGAGGCCGCCAGGGTCGCGTTCGACGGCTCGCCCAGCGTGACGGTGAACGTCTCGTCGGCCTCGTCCACGGCGTCGTCGGCGAGCGCCACGGAGATCGTCTGGATCAGCGCCTCGCCCGGGCTGAACGTCAGGGTGCCACTGGCGGCGGTGTAGTCCTCGCCGGCGCTGGCGGTGCCGTCGGAGGTGGTCCAGGCCACGGTGACGGCCTCGCTGCCGGCCTTGCTCAGGCTCACCGTGAACGACACGCTCCCGTCGCCCTCGGCGGCCGTCGCGTCCGAGATGGACAGCGCCGGCGTATCGGTCTCGGTGATCGTGACCGTTACATCGGCCGCGCTTTCGCCGTCGTAGTCGCCGCCGCTGACCGCGTGCGTCAGCGTCACGGCCTCGTCGGCTGTCGCGTCGTCGTCGGCCGCCGCAGATACGGTTACCGTTTGAGGGGTGTTCCAGTCGCCGGCGGTGAACGACAGGGTCGTAGGATCGGCCGACACGTCCGTGCCGGAGGGCGCACCCACGCTCACCGTCACGTCGGCGGTCGGCTGCGAGGTCAGTGCGATCTCGTAGGAATCGTCGCCGCCCTCATCCACCGTCAGCGCCGTCGGAGAGACCGTCACGCCGCGGACGTCGTCGTCGGTGATCGTGCCCGTGGCCGTAGCGGCAGCCAGCGTCGCGTTGGCCGGCTCGCTCAGGGTGACGGTAAACGTCTCGTCGGCCTCGTCCACGTCGTCGTCTGCGATCGCTACCGTGATGGTCTGGCTGAGCCCATCGTCCGGGCTGAACGTCAGCGTGCCATTGGCGGCCGTGTAATCCGAACCGGCCTCTGCCGTGCCGTCGACGCTGGTCCAGGCCACGGTCACGGCCTCGCCGCCGGCCTGGCTCAGGCTCACCCGGAACACCAGGCTGCCGTCCCCCTCGACGGCCGTGGTGTCGGCAATGTTCAGCTCCGGCAACGTGGTCTCGGTGATCGTGACCGTTACATCGGCGGCGGTCTCGCCGTCGTAGTCGCCGCCGCTGACCGTGTGCGTCAGCGTCACCTGATCGTCGGCGATCGCGTCGTCATCGTCGGCCGCACTGACGGTTACCGTTTGGGGCGTGTTCCAGTCGCCGGCGGTGAACGTCAGCGTCGTGGGGGCGGCCGAAACGTCCGTACCGGAGGGCGCACTCACGCTCACCGTCACGTCGGCGGTCGGCTGCGAGGTCAGCGCGATCTCGTAGGAATCGTCGCCGCCCTCATCCACCGTCAGCGCCGTCGGACGCACCGTCACGCCGCGAACGTCGTCGTCGGTGATCGTGGCGGTGGCCGAAGCGGCAGCCAGCGTCGCGTTCGCCGGATCGCTCAGCGTGACGGTAAACGTCTCGTCGGCTTCGTCTATCTGATCGTCGGCTATGGTCACGGTGATGGTCTGGCTGAGCGTCTCGCCCGGGCTGAACGTCAGCGTGCCGTCGGCCGCGGTGTAGTCGTCGCCAGCGGTAGCGGTGCCGTCGTCGGTGGTCCACGCCACGGTCACGGCGTCGCTGCTTTCTGTGTTCAGGCTTACGGTGAACGAGATACTACCGGCGTCCTCGGCCGCACTCTCACCCTCTACGCTCAGTTCCGCCGTGTCCGTTTCGACAATCGTGACCACCACATCGTCGGCACTTGCGCCGTCGTAGTCGCCGCCGCTGACTGAATGCGTCAGTGTCACGTCGTCGTCGGCTATCACATCGTCGTCGTCGACCGCACTCACCGTGACCGTCTGCGCCGTGTTCCAAGTGTCCGCCGTAAATGTCAAGCTCGTCTGATCTACCGATACATCCGTGTCGGAGGGCACACTCACGCTCACGGTCACCTCGGCGGTCGGCTGGGAGGCCAGCACCACCTCGTAGGTGTCGTCGCTGCCTTCGTCCATCGTCAGCGTCTGTGGACTGACCGTCACGCCGCGGGTGTCGTCGTCAGTGATCGTGCCCGTGGCCGTCGCCGTGGCCAGCGTCGCGTTGGCCGGATCGCTCAGCGTAACGGTAAACGTCTCGTCGTCCTCGTCTATCTGATCGTCGGCTATGGCCACGGTGATCGTCTGGCTAAGCGTCTCGCCCGGGCTGAACGTCAGCGTGCCGTCGGCCGCGGTGTAGTCATCGCCAGCAGTGGCCGTGCCGTTGGCGGTTGCCCACCCCACGGTTACGTCGTCGCTGCCGATCTGGCTCAGGCTTACGGTGAACGAGATACTACCGGCGTCCTCGGCCGCACTCCCACCCGCTATGCTCAGTTCCACCGTGTCGGTCTCGGTGATGGTCACCACCACATCGTCGGCACTTGCGCTGTCGTAGTCGCCGCCGCTGACCGAATGAGTCAGCGTCACGTCGTCGTCGGCTATCACGTCGTCGTCGGCGGCCGCACTCACCGTGACCGTCTGCGCGGTGTTCCAGTCGCTGGCGGTGAACGTCAAAGTCGTCTGATCCACCGACACATCCGTATCGGAGGGCACACTCACGCTCACGGTCACGTCGGCAGTCGGCTGGGAGGCCAGCACCACCTCGTAGGTGTCGTCGCTGCCTTCGTCCATCGTCAGCGTCTGCGGACTGACCGCCACGCCGCGGGTGTCGTCGTCAGTGATCGTGCCCGTGGCCGTCGCCGTCGCCAGCGTCGCGTTCGCCGGATCGCTCAGCGTGACGGTAAACGTCTCGTCGTCCTCGTCTATCTGATCGTCGGCTATGGCCACGGTGATCGTCTGGCTAAGCGTCTCGCCCGGGCTGAACGTCAGCGTGCCACTGACCGCAGTGTAGTCGTCGCCGGTGGCCGTGCCGTCGGTGGTAGCCCACCCCACGGTCACGTCGTCGCTGCCGATCTGGCTCAGGCTTACCGTGAACGATACGCTCCCGTCGCCCTCGGCGGCCGTCGCGTCCGAGATGGACAGCGCCGGCGTATCGGTCTCGGTGATCGTGACCGTTACATCGGCGGCGGTCTCGCCGTCGTAGTCGCCGCCGCTGACCGCGTGCGTCAGCGTCACGGCCTCGTCGGCTGTCGCGTCGTCGTCGGCCGCCGCAGATACGGTTACCGTTTGAGGGGTGTTCCAGGTGCTGGCGGAGAACGACAGGGTCGTGGGATCGGCCGACACGTCCGTGCCGGAGGGCGCACTCACGCTCACCGTCACGTCGGCGGTCGGCCGCGATGCCAGCACAACCGAGTAAAAGCTGTCGCCGCCCTCGTCCACCGTCAGCGCCGTCGGAGAGACCGTCACGCCGCGGTCGTCGTCGTCGGTGATCGTGGCGGTGGCCGCGGCGGTCGCCAGGGTCGCGTTCGAGGGCTCGCTCAGCGTGACGGTGAACGTCTCGTCGGCTTCGTCCACGGCGTCGTCGGTGACCGCCACGGTGATCGTCCGGCTCAGCGTCTCACCGTCGGCGGGGAACGTCAGCGTGCCACTGGCGGCCGTGTAGTCCGACCCGGCCTCTGCCGTCCCGTCGGAGGTGGTCCAGGCCACGGTCACGGCGTCGCCGGCTGCCTGGCTCAGGCTTACGGTGAACGATAGGCTCCCGTCGCCCTCGGCGGCCGTCGCGCCGGTGACGTTCAGTGACGCCGACACGGTCTCGGCGGCTGTGACTGCCGGCGAATCCACCGCGACGGCCGATGCCAGGAACACCAGGCTGGCGATGAACCGTACGAGCGGAGAGGATGGTGAAAGGCGAGTGAAGATTTGTGTTTTCAAGACTGCGATGGTCTTTATTGGTCCACAACAGACATGGATTTTTAAAAATCCGACCGAACTGAGGGACACGTGACGGCTTGTGCATCCGCGCGGCATGTGGGTCTGTTGCCGTAGAGACGCATTCTGCGACAGTATTTGCCTGATAGCCTGTTAAATACATGTCAATTTTCGTGCCAGTCTTGTCGTATATATATAACATATTGTAAATTAACGGTTTATGGCAATATGCCGGGAGTGGCGCGATGCGCGGAAATGCTGCAAAATGCACGCCGTAATTGGCTCAGACGGCATTTTCCCACTGAGATAATTACGTTACTATCTGTTTATAAAGGGGTTATAAAACAAAGAGGGGGGTGCGGGCATTTTGCAGCACACGGGGCTTTTGCAGCGGAGGGAAAGCGGCCCGGAGGCGTTTTTTTGAAGTAATGCTAGTCCTTAGCGATGGCGTACCTCTTCAGTTTTCGTCGCAGCGTCGTCGGATCGATACCCAGCGCTCCGGCAGCCCTGGGGATGTTGTTGCCGGTGAATTCGAGCGCGAGGATCAGGGCCTGCCGCTCGACCTCGACCAGCGACAGGGGCCCTGACTTTGAGAGGCTCTTTACGGAATCGATGGGCGACAGCTGGAACGGCAGGTTGGCTGCTTGCAACTCACCTGTCTTCTCCAACAGCACGGCGCGCTCGATGGCGTTCTCCAGTTCGCGCACGTTGCCCGGCCAATCGTACTCGCGCAACACGCGCAAGGCGAGGGTGGAAATCCCACTGATGGATTTGCCGGCGCGTCTGGCGTGTCCATCGATGAAATGTCTGGCCAGCAGGGGAATATCTTCGCGGCGTTCTCTCAGCGGCGGAATCTCGATGGGGAAGGCCGAGACGCGATAGAGCAGGTCCTGGCGGAATTCGCCTTTTCTCTCTGCGCGATCCAGATCCTTGTTGGTGGCCGCTACCACCCGGATATCGATGGGTATTTGAGTGGTTCCGCCCACCCGCCGGATTTCCCGCTCCTGCAAGACGCGCAACAGCTTGGCTTGCAGCGCGTATGGCATGTCGCCGATCTCGTCGAGGAGGATCGTGCCCCCGTCAGCATGCTCGAAAGCCCCGATTCTCCGCTCTGTCGCTCCCGTGAAAGCCCCTCGTTCATGTCCGAACAACTCGCTTTCAATGAGCGTTTCGGGAACGGCGGCGCAGTCGACAGCCAGAAACGGCCCCTGCCTGCGCGCGCTATGGGAGTGAATCGACCTGGCCACCAATTCCTTGCCGGTACCGGTCTCGCCCTGAATGAGCACCGTGATATCGCCTTCAGAGGCCTGCTCCATCAGCGAGTACACCTCTCGCATTCCGGGGCTGTCGCCGACGATCTCGGTGAAGGGGGAGGCCCTTTCCAATTCGGCGCGCAGGCGAAGCACCTCGGACTTCATCTTCTCGGCCTCGACCTCTTTGGTGACGTCGCGGGAGACGAACACGACCCCTGTCGGTCTACCTCCCTTTCTTTCCCTCGAGGGGTTTGACGTTCGTTCTGACATAGATGCCGTCCGGTCTCTGCTCATTGCGAATCAGCAGTTCGATGCCCTCCGTGGCCTTGCCGCGAAGGGCGCGCTGCACGACGCCATCATCCCGGGGGAGAATGGGGATGAACCTCTCTCCATCGGATTCATGTACACCGTATCTGGCAGCCCACCCTTTCATTTCTCCTTCCAGCACAGATACGCCCAACATCTCTTGCGAACTCGAGTTGAAAATCAGCGGCTCGCCATTCTCATCGATGACCAGGACGGCCTCGCTCATGCTGTCGAAGACGGTTTCCATGAGCCGGGTCTGGTCTTGCAGCCGGCCTACCGTCCGTTCCAGCCTGGCTTCCGCCTTCTTGAGCCAGGTGATGTCGCGGAGGACAATCAGGGCTCCCTTCGAATCACCTGCGCTACCCCAAAGGGGGCTGCAGTCTAGGCTGACATGAACGCCTTCCGGCTTCGTCTCGTTGCGTACGAACATCTCGACCGGGTCGGTGGCCTGGCCGTTCAGGGCCGCAATCACCGGACTCTCTTCCACGTTGTAAATCGTCTCTCCATCGGGTTTGTAGAGTCCGTACTTTTCGGCCCATGTGTGGATGTCCTTATCCAGCGGATTCTCTCCGCCCATCTTTCTCGCACTCGAATTGTTGAAAATGGGTATCTTGTTCTCATTGATGGCGATCACGCCCTCGCTCATGCTGTTGAACACGGCTTTCATCAGCCGGATCAGGTCCTTGTATTTCCTGATGATCCGTTTCAGCCGGGTCTTCGTCTCGCGGTGACCGCGTTCCCTCTCGGCCATGGAGACGGCGGTCAGGATGTTCAAGTGCAGCTGACGCGCTTCTAACGGCCTCTGTACGTACCCGTACGGGCGGCTCGCCTGCGCCCGCTGCAACAATTCCAAGTCAGCCTTGTCCGTGAGGAACACTACCGGAACGTGGAGCCGGCTGCCGATGCGCTCGGCCGTTTCCGGTCCGCTCACCTCCCCTTCGAGCTCGAGGTCGACCAGGGCCAGGTCGGGACGGGTCTGCCGGGCTTTCTCGATGGCCTCGAGCCCCCCGGAAACCACGGCACACACCATGTATCCGAGGTTTTTCAGACATTCCTCCAGCCGAGCGGCGCCGGTGACGTCGTCCTCGACGATCAGTATCCTTGCATTGGACATCCTGGTGACCTCTTGAGCGGCGACCGACCGGCCGGGTTGCGTGGCCCTGCCTGACGATGAAAAAAAATCCGGTAACGCTTATTCGAACCGGTACGACTCTGATCACATTCATATTAGATTCAGCCGACATTGCCCACAGATATGCAAATTTCGTACCAGAATCATATATATTTGGTAATTTATTGTTAATTAAAATCTTATACCTGTTTCCAGACTGACTTCGGACATTGTAAATTGTTGCAAGATGCACGCATGAAACCCCTGAGACGGCATTTCCACAGAGAATGGATGACGATTTATATATTTGTTAATAAGGACTTTAGAGAGACAAGAAACAAAACAGTGGAGAACTCTTCAGAGTTGACGGGTAGGTCGTGTTGCAGTTTGTTGCATATGTCGCATTTTGCAACATTGTTCCAATCGAGGAATTCGACCGGGAGGGGGCCTGAAGACGGTTCTTCGTATTCGCCGGTTGCGAGGCGTTTCCATTGCGGTAATGGATCCACGCGTCGTTGAAGACGTGGGCCTGGGGACCACCGTATGGATCTCTGGCGCACCAGGATAGACATATTGTAAATAGTATATATCTCATAATCGCAACACACACGTAACACCGACATTCAGGCTGTTCCGGTGTGACTCGCACGCATCAAAGCGCGGGATCATATTATAAATAGTATATATCGAACACGATAGTCCGAATCATGACTGCCGCCGTGTATACGAAACCGGTATTTCGATTTCATGTATGTTTGTACGTCTCTTATGGAGGAAATCAGACCGGAGGAAGGGAATCGTGGTGCATTTTGCGTTGCAGGCTGTAATTTGCAACGCCTGGTGCGTTTTGCGACAAACATGGCAGGAATTCGAGACCGGGGGAACGCTGGGAGGGGATTGTTGAAGCCTTTTTGGAAGGTAAGGTGCGGCAAGGACGAGGCGTGCTTCGTTCTCCGGCGGGAGCGAATTGCTGAGGGCTCGCAGATTCGCCCTCGAAACGGGATCCCAGGTTGGTAACGCAGTGTCCATTGCCCGCGCCGGTTCAGTCGATATCGATGTTATATTTCTTCATTTTTCGGTGCAGGGTTGTCCGGTGGATGCCCAGGGCGTCGGCCGCTTCTTTCGGGCTGTTGTCCGCGGCCTCCAGCGCGCGGAGCAGCGCCTGTCGCTCAACCTCGGCCAAGGGAAGGACGGTAGCCGGCCTTCCGTCAGGTTGCGCGGATTTGATAACAGGTGAGAGCTTTGGCGGAAGGTTGGAAGCCTGGAGCACCGGAGACGTCTCCAACAGTACCGCGCGCTGGATGGCATTCTCCAGTTCGCGCACGTTGCCGGGCCAGTCGTACCTGGATATCAGACTCCGTGCTGTTTTTGATATACCGTCGATCGACTTATGGAGGCTCTCTGCGCATCTCTTCACAAAGTGTTCGGCCAGAAGCGGAATGTCCTCACGCCGCTTTCTCAGAGGAGGAATCATAATCGGGAAAGCCGCCACGCGATAGAACAGATCCTCGCGAAAATCACCCGCCTTTACCGCATTCTCGAGGTTTTTGTTGGTTGCCGTTACGATACGGATATCGACCGGAATTGGCGATGCGCCGCCGATCCGCTGGATTTCACGCTCCTGTAAGACCCTCAACAGCTTCGCCTGCACGTCCAAAGGCAGATCGCCTATTTCATCGAAAAAAATCGTGCCCTTGTCGGCTCGCTCGAAAGCACCGATCCTTCTGGTTATCGCGCCGGTGAATGCGCCCTTCTCGTGTCCGAATAACTCGCTTTCAATCAGGGATGCGGGGATGGCAGCGCAGTCGAGCGCAACGAACGGTCCTTCGTTTCGCGAACTGGTCACGTGAAACGAGCGGGCAACCAGTTCTTTGCCTGTGCCGCTCTCGCCCTGGATGAGCACCGTAATGTCGCTTTCTGCTGCCCTCTTCATCAGTTTGTAGACGCGACGCATTTCGGGACTGCCGCCCACCATTCCCGCAAAGGAGGTCGTGGTCTCCGCTGCCCTTCGAAGGTCTGTGGCATTCGCCGCTTTCCGTTGGCCCCGGTGCTCGGTGGAGACGTCCCGGCAGACCACGAGACTTCCAATGACCACGCCTTCGTCATTGCGCACCTGCGCCGCCGAGTTGAAGAAATACCGTCGATTCGGCTCATTGCCCACCCCGGTTGTTTCTATGAGATTGACGTTGTCGGGTGGGGATCCGTCCTTCTCCGGGCGCGGATCGAGCTCTCGAAAACGCTTCTTGAAACGTGCTGCGAGATCTTCGGATGACAGATCCATCAGGGCTCTTGCCTTCATACCCAGCAACCTCTCGTATGCCCCGTTGACGTAAACCAGGCGTCCCGAGACATTGTACATCGCGATCGCGTCTCCGGTGGCGTTGAGCACAGCCTCGAGCCTTCTGTGGCTGTCGGTCAACTGACGTCGTTTCCGCTCAAGCTCCCTCTCGATGTTCCACTTGGCGACGAGGGACAGCGTGATCTGTTGAATCTCCTCGTGGGTAAATGGCTTTCTGACGTATAGTGTTTTGTGCATCAGATCCAACTCTTCGACGATTCCGGGCAGAGACCTGTCCGTGTACGCGGTCATGACGACGACTTCGATTTCCCGATCGATCAGCCGTATCCTGCGTATCGTCTCCACACCGTCCATGCCGGGAGGCATTCTGATGTCGATGTACGCCAGGGCGATGGGGCGGCTCGATTCCTTTCCTTTATGGATGAGTTCGCATGCCTGTTCCCCGTTGCTGGCGTGCAGCAATTCAAACTCGGGCAGAAAGCTCACCTCTGTCTCGTCCAGGAAGGCCGCCGCCAGATCATCGGCCGACGGGTTTGCCACGCTCGGCGTCAACATCTCCGCAAAGTCGTCGTGTATCTCGGGCTGGTCGTCCACGATCAGAACGCGCGTGTTTTTGAATTTACCCTCTTTCATCGAGAAACCTTCTGAATGAACGGACAACAGGTCATTTTTAACTGCCTGTTTACGGCAACTCAGGACCCACTCCTGACCGTTGGAGACATGCACATCCCGTGCCGACAGATAATGAAAATTTCAATTTACTGAAAATAAACGAGTTGGATGGTCTCCTGGCATCTGCGGCGGAATGTGATTGGACGCAATTTGCAACGTCGCACATCCACGGACCAGGAGAGCCAGCGGCGATTCAATTGTGATAAATTATTGGAAATAAAAGTTCTATGGATCTCAGGCCGCTGAGGAGAATAAACGTGTGTTGCAAATTGCACATCATGTCGCATTTTGCAACACAATTCGATACATCGGTGAGAGCCGGATCATTGCACGACGCGTCTCGGACGATATGGCATTCATGCTGTCCATAACGGTCGTGTTGCGTACGGGCGCAACGATCACGGGCGCCACGTGGTCGTGCTACCGGATGTTACGTGGGGCGCAACAGTGGAAAGCGGCAGCGTGACGCGGATGGTCGCACCGTTTCCGGGACCTTCGCTTATCGGCTCAATTCGTCCACCGCAGGCAATGACGAAATTGGCCGCCGAGTGCAAGCCCAGCCCGGTTCCGGACTCCTTCGTGGTGAATCCCGGCATAAAGAGTTTCCGGGCGTCTTTGGCATCGATCCCGATGCCTGTGTCCATAACCTCGATAACGAGCTCGCCCCGCTCAATCCCGGCGCCGATATGGATTCGGGGCGTTCCACGATTTGCCCCCTTGATGTCGAGCTCATCGATGGCTTCGATCGCGTTTTTTATCAGATTGACCAGCATCTGGTGGAACTGGCTCTCCCGAACACGGATCTCATGCGGCGCGTTCCCGCAGTCCACGTCGGTTCGGATCCCCCTTCTGTTGAGGGATTCCCGCAACACCCGGAAGGCGCCCGATAGTGCTTCGTGAAGGTCGATGTCCTTGCGGTCCATATCGGAAAGGTCTAGCGCTTTCTGGGTGCGGATGATGTCTGCGATATGACTTGCCTGGTCCCTGACGCGTCCCACGGTTCTCATGAGATCATTGTTGAGCCGGTCGAAGTCTTCTGCAAGTTCGATGACGAACGGCAGTACTCTCCGGCCTTGAGGATCGGTTTCTATGTAGGCGACCCAGTCGTTTCGGTGCGCCGTGATTGCTTCGGACAGCGCCGATAGTCGCCTTCCAGCACGGTTGGTAAGGAGATTCCTGCGCACGGTTTCGATACCCGTGGTGACGCTGTTCATGGCGTTGCCGATGTTGTGCAGAATGGTATCGACCATCTCCAAACGGCCCTGGTCGAATGCTCGTTCGATCGCCTCCTCCGCAGCCACGCTGTCAGTGATGTCCCGGAACACGAGCACCGCTCCCCGGGAGATACCGCCTTCTCCCAGAAGGGGTCTGCTTCGGATCCGAATTTGTACGCCTTCGGGCCTGAATTCGTTGCGAATAAGCGCATCGACCTCGTCGGTCGCTTTGCCCCGGAGCGCCGAAGCCACTGGACTCTTCTCGAATGGAAACGGCGTCTTGCCGTCCGGAAGAAAAACACCGTAGATTTCAGCCCATTTCCAGATTTCCTTCACCAGTGGAAGATCGCCCCCGATTCGACGTGCGCTTGAATTGGAGACCAGGATTCGGCCGGTCTCGTCCACGGCAACGACTCCCTCGTCCATGCTGTTGAACACCGTATCCATCAGTTGGGCCTGCTCTTTCAGCCGCTCAATCGTCCGTTCCAATTCGGCTTCCGCCTGCTTAAGCCTGGTGACGTCCCGGCCGACGATCACGCCGCCGTTCAAGACGCCCCCTTTTCCGAGGAGGGGTCGACCGCTGACGCTGACGTGAACGCCGTCGGGTTTTTTTTCGTTGCGGATGAACATCTCGACGCCGTCCGTGGATATGCCTTTCACCGCAAGCGCCGGAGGGGTCTCGTCCGCCAGAACCAGCGTCTTCCGGTCGGGTTGGAAAATGCCGTATTTTTCAGGCCACTTGTCGAGGTCTTTCTCCAGTGGATAGTCGCCGCCGATTCGCTGCGCGCTCGAATTGTTGAAGAGAGGCCTCCGGTTGACGTCTACGGCAATAACGCCCTCGCTCATGCTGTTGAACACGGTTTTCATGAGCCGGGTCAGATTCCTGTATTTGCCGATAATCCGTTTCAGACGCCTTGCAGAGTCTCTTAGCCGGCTTTCCCTGCAGCGCGCGTGGAGCGCGGCCTGAATGTCCAGGTGCAGTTGCCGTAAATCGAACGGCCTCAGCAGATAACCGAACGGTCCGGTTGCCCGCGCACGTTCAAACAGGTCTCCGCTGGAAACGTCCGTCAGGTACAGGACCGGAACGTCGAACCGTCCGGCCAATTGGTTGCCGACGTCCGGTCCGTCCGGGTCTCCGCGAAGGTTGATGTCCACCAGCGCCACGTCCGGGCGCGCGCTTTCGGCAGATCCAACGGCCTCGCGCCCGCAGGAAACTGCCGCGGAGACCGAATATCCGTTTTTCGATAAATAGGACGACAGATCGGTAGCGCGTTTCGCGTCGCTTTCGACGATCAATACCTGTTGCTCTCGATTTGCCATATCAATCGCTTTCCATTCCAATCCGGGTCTTGCGCAGCGCATAAACTTATCAAGTTTCGCTGCCGGCAGCGCCTTTCCTTACCGGTCGCTAACTGAAATCCGACCCGAGAGCTTCTGTTCCACACGGGCGAGGCATTCCGCTTGACATTATTTATTGTTGAATTACCGAATCCGGGTTGTTGCCTGAACACATGGGTCCCGTCCCAGGTAGCGCCGCGGGTCCTTCCGGCAGGTCATTCCGCTTTCGGCTTCTCCCAGGCCACCCGCATCCCTCTTTTCCGGAATTCAGGGATCAGGTTCTGTATCGATTGCTTTGACAGAGGGTTTCCTCGGACAATCAGCCTGGTCAGGTTCACGAGCCCGGCAACGTGCGACAGGTCCATTACGCGGTTGTGTGCGAGGTCCAGGGTCTGCAGGGCATTCTTCCCCGTTAACGGCTGAATATCGTTGACGGCGTTGTTGTCCAGGTACAGATGTTCGAGTTCGGCCAGGCCCGCGAGAGACGAAATGTCGGTGATACCGTTGTGCCCGAGATTCAGCCTCACCAGATGAATCAGACCGGAAAGCGCTGTCAGACTGCTGATTGCGTTCCTTTCCGCATACAGACGCCTCAGACCGGTCAATCCGGACAGCGGCGCCAGGTTAACGATGGCGTTTCGGTCGAGGTCCAGGTCTTTCAGATTCTTCAGCCCGGCCAGCGGCTTCAGGTCGCTGATTCCGTTGCTGTCGAGACGGAGCCCCGTCAGGTTGGCCAGTCCGGACAATGGCGCGACGTTACTGATCCCGTTGCCGTCAAGGTCCAGTTCCTTCAGGTTCTTCAGTCCGGCCAGCGGCTTGAGGTCGCTGATTCCGTTTCCCTCCAGGCGCAATCCGGTCAGATTGACGAGGCCGGACAAGGGCGACAACTCGCTGATCCCGTTGTTGTCAAGGTCGAGTTCTCTGAGATTCTTCAGCCCGGTCAGCGGCGCGACGTCGCTGATGCCATTGCCTTCAAGACGCAGCCGCTTCAGATTGGCCAGCCCGGCAAGCGGCGCCACGTCATCGATGCCGTTGTCGCCGAGATACAGCCTTTCGAGGTTTTTCATCCCGGATAGTGGCGTAATATCGCTGATGCGGTTGCCATCCAGTCGCAGTCTTTTCAGCTTTGCCAGCCTCGAAAGGGGCGAAAGATCGGTGATGTCGTTGCCGTCAAGATTCAGCGATACCAGGTTCTTTGCGTGCTCAAGCCCGTCGACCCTCGCGATACGGTCATTCTGTGCCGTCAGACGAGACAGTCCCGCCAGATCGGCGGCCGTGATCGGCTCGCCAGCGGCC
Source organism: Candidatus Latescibacterota bacterium (assembly GCA_965116875.1). Lineage (GTDB taxonomy): Bacteria > Latescibacterota > UBA2968 > UBA2968 > JAAXHE01. Next base: position 2,319,695 of record OZ220733.1, on the reverse strand, counting down.
TTATTCAGGCTATCCCTCAAGACCGCACGCAACTGTTTGTCGGGAATCATCGACGGTTTGGATTCGGGAGCCGGAGGTTGCGCAACCTGCCGTGGAACGGCGCAAGCGAGCACGCCAATGGCCGCCGCAAACAGATTAAATCTGCAATACATCATAAGCCCCTTCTGGTTGTTGTCGCCACGACGCTCCGGTTCCAGCGTTCGAGCCGGACGTAACTTTGCGCACCTGATCCCGGAAACGGGAGTCTCCGCGATCACACGTGCGCCGGCAGTTTCGTGAAAAGTCGGTTAGATTACGATCATTGCCTGTGAAGGTACGGTGAAATCAGCCGGATGACAAATCAAAAGCGAAACGGCCTCCACCGGTCGTCCAAGGATCAATGCGAGAGTCAGGGAAGGGGTATCGTGTCGGTCGACAGGTGCGGCCCGCCGAGATAAGCCCTCGGTATCGTTCGGAAAATGGACAACAGGACAACCCGCGAAGGAATTCCGAGGGGCGGTCGCGGTCGCATTGCGCGTAAAGGGCGGAACTTCAGATATTGCGTTCGGCAGTCTTCCTACTTCTGCTCGTTGAACGCAATAATCGCAATACCGAAGAAACCCAAAATCGCTCCGACGACAACGCCTCCCACAAGAACGGTTGCATCACCAACCTGGCGGTATTCAATGCTGACGATGTCGGTATATTGCAGCATAAACTCATTTCCGTCATTACTGCGGGCATATCCCTCGAAGGGGGTTAATGTGAGCGATGTCAGACTGACCTTTTCGATGACACACTCGATAACCTGACCCTCAATCGGCGCAGGGCTGCCCTCGCGGATCCTTATCCTTACAACCATTCCTTCCTTGAGTTTCCCCAAGACTTCCTCTCGCATGGAAGTTCGCCTGTTGTCGGCCGGGTTCGGGTTGACCTGAGCCAGGGGTTTCCACGCGCTGCATCCGACTGTCTGTAACACCATCGCCGCGATCAGGATGATATTGATCGAGCGTATCATTTTGCAGCCTCCTCAAAGCGAGACAAAGAGACGCCATTGGGCGCCGTCGGACCTGCGCTTCGAAAATTCCGTCGCAGCTGTCGTGTCAGTCCAACGTAATTCCGGCAATGGCACGAATCAAGAGGTAGAAGCCTGCTAACGTTCCGATTGCAACGCCTGCCGCGAAAACGCCAAATCCACGATTCGATTCCTGGTATTCGACACTCTCGATGTCTGAATAACGCAACGTTACCCTCCGGCTCGAGTTATCGGGAAACACGAATCGCGCCGAAGCGGCTACCGTCAGCGACGTTGGACCGACTTTTCCGATGACGCATTCGATAACTCGACCAATGATCGGCGCAGGGGCACCCTCGCGAACCGTTATCCTCGCACGCATACCCACCGTAAGTCGCCCCAGAATCTGCTTTCGCATCGAAGATTGCCTGTCATCCTCAGGGACCGCGTCCACCCGAGCCAGGGGTTTCCAGGTACTGCAGCCAACCGTCTGCAGCGCAATCGCTACGATCAGGATGATACTGATGGCGCGTATCATTTCGAAGCCCCCTTACCATTACAACTCAGTGGCGACAATGACCCAATCCCAAAGAACGGTTCGCGTTCGCGCCGAGTTTTGGGCACGGGGTTGAAGTTCGAGAGACGGTCGCGGTCGCATGGCGCGAAAAGTGCGACACTTCAGGTGTACAGGGCAGAAGTACAGTTGGTCGAATTCAGCCCCGATATACCAGAAAAATAAGGAAATAACTCAACAACAGACCCACTATGCCGCCGCCCACAAGACCAGTTGAATCACGACCGGAACGATATTCGATATTGACAATGTCAGCATAACGCAGCGTTATCTCAACACCCCAGCCAAACGACGTGTAAGGGATTACGGTCAGCGACGTGTGCCCGATCCTTTCAATCACACACTCGAATACTCGACCCGTGATCGGCGCACGGGTTCCGGGCCGAATTCTTAGCCTTACACGCATGCCTTCCTTGAGTTTCTCCAGGACTTGCTCTCGCATGGAAGACTGTCTCTTTTCCACGGAGATTTCGTTCACGCGGGCCAGAGGTTGCCATGTACTGCATCCGACCGTTTGCATCGCAATCGCTACGGTCAGGACGATACTGATGGCGCGTATCATCCTAAAGCCTCCTCACATTTCGACAGAGTGACGGCACTGTTCCAAGCCATGGGGAAGCAATTCTTCGCGACTGTCAGGAAATGACGGACGCACGACTGAAAGATGATCGCGAATGGGGTGTGTCGCCATTCATGCTTTTGAGGAGTTTCTGCGTAGGCGTCGCGTAAGTATTACTCTAACCCTGAGAGTCCGATTGCAAACAACACCAAGCCCAACATAGCTCCAGCCGCCATGCCTATAGTTGCGTTAGTTAGACCATGATTGAATTCACGATTTTCGATGTCCACAATGTCAGCAAAACGCAACGCGAACTCTCTCTTGACCGTACCGCGGATATGGTCCGTTAAGGGGATCAAGGTCAGCGACTCCTGTCCTATCTCTTCGATTATGCACTCGATTACTTGCCCTCTGATTGGCGCAGGCGTACCCTCGCGGATTGTTATTCTTACAGTCATACCCTCCTTGAGTCTCTCCTTCACTTGCTCACGCATATAGGTCTGTCTGTCATCCTCGGAGGCCTCGTTCGTGCGAGCCAGAGGTTTCCAAGTACTGCAACCGACCGTATGTGACAGAATCGCTGCGATCAGGACGATATTGATGCCGCGTATCACTCTTCAGTCTCCCCAATCTGTGGAAGTATGACAACTCGATCGATCATCGAATCGGACTTCTGTGCGTGTTGTGCGGCTCACAATGCAACGGGGTTGCCAGCCGTCCACTCAAAGATTCAATGCGACGCTGAATACGTGTATCCGTTCGTCTCCTATGGACCAGCTGAAACGCCTGTTGGCGTAATCCAGAGCGAGTCCTCTGCCGCCTGCTGTGAAGAACTCGATTTCCGAATCGGACATCGGGTTTGCCCGTCCAAATTGAACGGGATGACCTGCCTCAAAATCGCGCCATATCCCTTTACATATCAATCGAAATGCTTATCAACTGCGTGACGTCGTCCTTGATCGCCTGATTGATGATTGCGCGCATGAAGGCCTCATCGCCCCCAACTCCCAGACCTCTTCGGGCGTAATCCACGGCGATTCGCCGGCCGCCGGCAGACCTGAACTCCAGGCCGCAACCCCATCCGATGGGATTCGGCGATGCGTGTCCTCCCCGTAGTGATATGCCGAGTGTATAGCCCTCCGCTCGTCGCATCAGATACGTATATTCGATTCCAACGCGCAGCGCGGTATGTCCGAACGAACGGATCGGTTTGTATAGGTCCGCCGCGAAATCCAGGTAATGCGGAAACGGCTCCAGACCGACGGCAGAAACCAGGTCGATGAGTACCCCGGCGCGGATACGCTTTGGCACGAGGTAATCCGCCGGCTCGCCAAGGAAACCGCCGGTCAAATTCCGCGCGCCCAGCGCGATGACTGTACTGCCGGACTTCGACACGTAATACGCGCCCAGGTCGAACGCATACACGTTTTCATTCCTGCCAGTGAATGCCTCGTGGATGAGCTTGAGGGCGGATCCAATCGCGAACTGATCGGCAATCCTCCAGCCGCAGGCACCGGATGCGGCATACTGGCTTGTGTCTTCATCATCGAAACCGTGATCGTACGTCTGCACCGAAAGACCGAGCGACCATTTCTTCCCCGCATTCACGGCAAACCCGACGACGTAGTTCTTTTCATCAAAATCGAGGTTCGCGGATCTTCGCTCCTCTGAGATCCAGACGTCGTTGCGTTTCCTGTTTGTGTTCGCCAACGTGAAACCCACATCCAATCCCTCTACGAAGGCGATCCCGGCCGGATTGTACATAAGGGCCATAGCGGTTCCGACGGTACCCACCCCGGTGGCGCCAAGCGCTTCGTCGCGGGCGCTGAAAGGCTGCCACATGAAGTTGAATCCCGTGAATGGGTCTGGCGTCTCCTGGGCGTATCCTGGACGTGGCAGCGGACAGGCGCACAGCGCGCAGAGTATTGCCAGAATAATGCGTCTCATTTTTTGCTCACTCTATGGGATCGATTGCGGTGTCGAACCTGTATAATTTTCGAGCCACATCCGGACAGGAACTGATGGTGAGCGCCGGAACAGGGCTGCAGTGCGTGATTCCGGATTTCGGCTGCGTTTTCGTGAGCGATGGGTCGAAGCCACTGGAGCCCGGGAACGATTCGAGATGTTGTGTCCGCCGGGACCCTCTCTCGCAGAGGCGGCTATCTGCCGCCGAGTACCGCGCCAACGTTCAGGAGGAGTCCGATCTGGTTTGCCTGTTCGTATTCTTCCCCCAACCATCGAACGTATTGCACCTCGTACCTTAGAGCGATGCCGTTACGGAAGACGTGGCGAGTGCCCAGGCTGATCCCGCCCCCGAATCGGGAGTCGAAAAAATCCCCGTCAAGAGTCGTGGCCAGGATCCTGCAATACGGTGACTCCGAAGCCGACCCCCTTGAGAAGAAACCAAAACCGCCCTGTGCGACCCGCAAGGTTGTATTGCGACTGCCCGTTGTCGCCTGGTACGTGATGGACATTCCAAAATCGAAGGAGATTCTCTCAGTTAAGAAGGAGGACATATAAAAGGTCGGCATGAGTCGTGCCATTCCGCCCCCACCGTTGACCAACGTCACGGTATCATCGGATTGGCCCTTCAGGATTAAGACCGAAAGCAGGTTCGCGCCGATTTCGCACCAGGGTCTCTTCCGGTTTTCGAGTCCGGTGGCCAGGCCGGTTTTCGGCCACGCGTCCAATGCTTCGCGTTTTTCAGCAATGGCGACCACGATGATATCCTCGAACGCAATCTGCAGGCTTCTTCGTCTTGCGAAGCCCCGCCGCCTGACGGGAGGCGCGGTTTCGATTGTGACACCATTGGAGTCCACCGCCGCAATCTCTCCGGTCGCCGCGCTTTCCTTTCCATCCGCCGTGTAAACCACATGAGCATACCAGCCTGTCGCAATTTGCGACGGATCGAGGTCGTTCCGATACATGACCGTCACGTAATCTGCGGCTTCCCGGCCCTTTCGCCATCTCTCAAGGGTCCGCCGGTCCGGCGCGACGGCGAGTGTCTCGATCACCGCATAGGCGATTTTCGGCCATTCCCACGGTCCGGATCTGACGACGATGCCATCCGCGTCTCTTCCGATAATCTGCCCGTTCGCGGTTTCGCGGCTGCCCTCCAATGCGTAGACGACGTGCGCGTGCCACCCCTTGACAATCTTCGAGGCGTCCAGGTCCGCACGCGACATTACCAAAACGCCCATGTCACGTGACCACTGTTCGGATACTTGCTCGGCACCGGTCTCCTTTGGTGTTTGCTCTTCGTCTGTACCGTCTTCAGCGGCGGTTGCCGTACGGGGCGTGTCGGCTGATGCGTTGCCTTCGACCTCGAGCCCTGCATCCTGTTGTGCGGCAATCGAATGACCGGCCCAGAAAGCACCCAGTACAACGACTGTGATCAGAACTGATGCGACCTGTTTCATGTATACCTCCCGCCTTTTGGTTTCATTCGTGCACTCCGTGGTCCGGCGACTATCTGTATTAATCCGGTCAGTCCAGTTCAATTTGCGAGACACCGTAAATCAGGAGTATGACCCACGATGTCAGGACACACCCGGCGACAAGCAAGGGGTCCGTACTGCGGTATTCGATACCTGCGATGTCGGAATAACGTACGGCCAGACGCCTGGATTCACCACCGAAGTACTCCTTCCTGGGAATCACGGTCAGCATCTCCGTACCGATTTTTTCGATTGTACATTCAATTACCTTTTCCTTGAAGCGATTCCGGGCGCTCTCCCGGACAACTATTGTAACATCCGACCACTCTCTGAACTTCCGCTGAATTTCCAGTCTGATCCTAGCCTGCTCGCTATGGGCCGGGTACTGGCTCACGCGAAAAAAATGGCGCTGTGTGCCACATCCGACTGTCTGGGCAAGAACCGTGAAGATCAAAATGATATTGACAGAGCGCTTCATACGGCGATTTCTTCCGCTCCAAGATTGCGATTGCAAGTGTTGATCTGGTGTTGCCCAGGAGCAATGGAACGCTTTCACGGCCGGTTGCAGAACGCTTCTACATTTGCGTACACCGTAATTTTCACCAACGCCCGGGAAAGCGACGGAGGGCACTTAGAAATCAAACGTGAGCGCCGCTCGCAGACCGCTGTGCCGCGTTGGCGCTATCCCCAGGTGGAGATGCCGTGGGGGGATCTCCACCCATTTGTCCGATATTCTGGAAGCGCCGAAACAAGTGAAAGCGGCAAATATGGGTAAAGAAAAATAGGTGATGTATTGCGATTCCCAGGGGACGTACAGCCCTTGATGAAACACGATTGCCAGCAACCCACCGATCAGCATGCCGGCCATGGTGTTCCTGCGCCGTTCAATGCTGACTTCCAGTTTTCTGATCGAAGAAACCGGCACCTGGTTTAAACCGTGTTTGGTCAGAATTGCGAGTCTTCCCTGATTCACCTCCGCAAGCCAGCCAACAATCGGCCCTGCAAGTGTTTTGACACGAACTCTTTTGCCCTTTGTCGATACACCTTGAATGGCCTGCCTCCAGGCGGCGATTCTTTTGTCTACCCGTTCGGACTTCCGGGCTTGCGGCCGACCTGAGGCGTACGGGTGACATGGCGAAAGGATCTGAGACATAAGACACGCGGTCAATATGAGGAACGTTGATTTCATGGAGCATACCCTTTTTGCAGTTTTTCGATGTGAGTATTGACGTCACTGCCATAGCACATGTTTAAGGCCGATCCATCCGGGCGAGATCCTGCTGGAAGATTTCCTCAAGCCGAAGCAGATGAGTCAGTATCACCTGGCGAAGGCAATCAATGTGCCGCCGCGCCGCATCAATGAGATCATACACGGAAAACGGCGCGTTACTGCAGATACGGCCTTGAGACTGGGGCGCTTTTTTTCTATGGAAGCTCAGTTCTGGATGAATCTGCAGTCCCGGTACGACCTTGAAGCCGCGCGTGACACCCTATCTGGAAGGCTCGATCAAGAGGTGCGTGTTCACACGGCCTAGAGTAACCCGGTGGAGCCTGGATCACCAACTCCGCTCCGGTTTGTTTTCCCGTCTCAGGTCACCCGGCCTTTCCGGTTCTTCCTTCTTCGTTTTTCCTTCTTCCTTCATTCTTTTCCCGGCCTTTCCGGTTCTTCCTTCTTCGTTTTTCCTTTTCCCCTCCATCCCCCGCACCGGAAACGTCTCCCTGAACCTCTGAAACTCCATCCATGCATGGTCCGCCGCGTACCCGTTCGGGACCGCATCTGTCTTTTCGGGACGTCTGTAGACCACGCGGACGTGAAGCGAGACCGGTTCGTCCACCCTGAGCCCATCCGTCTCCCACGCGAAATCCCACGCCGGACTGCTCTGCCCACGCAGCAGCGACTGCCCCGCGCCCGACGGCGAGATGAAGAACCGGAAGCCGGGAAAATCGTCCGCCATAATCTGGAACATCATCCCGCGGATCATCCCGAAATAGAATGGATAATCGAAGGTACGCCCCGAATCGGAATGACTGAAGTTCCGCTGTCCGTCCAGAAACGCCGTGGCCGGCTCGCGGCCCCATGGTTCCCGTTCGGTCGCGTCCAGATCGGTTGGAAAGACCATCGCGCCCTGCCCGTGTACCGGATTGAAGTAATACGTCCACAGGCCGTTTTCAATAAAGTGAATGCCCTTTTCCGCCGGGGAGTTTACGTAACAGCACCAGCTGAATGACGTGCGGTCCTGCGGCCGGTGCCCGGAACGGGCGGTTGCCGTCATCTCGTAGTCAATGTAGTGCGGCGCCACCAGGCGATAAGTCCCCCGCGTTTCCACGTGGTTGTTCGCATCGCCCGCCTCCTTGAACAACTCGACCGACGTGTCGTCCAGCCGCCGCACCGAAGGCCGCGTGCCCCTGTGGTGGCCGAAGAGCAAGATCCCGTTCCCCTGAGATACCGCCGTATGGCTGTCCTTTGTTGACGTCAGAAACCAGACCCCGCTGTGTTCGTCCCGTCCCCCGCCGTGGTCCGTGTCGTCCCCCACAATCGCACGCAGTTCTCCGGCGGATATGAAGTAACACGGTTCGCTCACGTCGTTCTCCCTATAGATGAAAGGATGAAGGAAGAGGAAAATGCGGTTTGTTCGGGGCGCAGGACGCGAGAGGTCTCCCTCGCTCCTTTCGTTCCGGATTTCCCTCGCGTCCCACGTCAAACCGCCTTTGCCGTTTTTCTTCCTTCTTCGTTCTTCCTTCTTCCTTCTTCCTTCTTCCGTCTCCCCGCCTTTAGCGTCTTGCCACATGGATTGACGATCTGCCGTCATAGTAATCGCTACATCCGCGCGCCTTGGCAGACACCTAAAAATCGAAAGACAGCGCGGTATGAACACCTCCTTTCTGCGTGGGCGCGATACCCAGATTGAGGCGGATTGGTGAGACGTCAACCCATTTGTTGGATTTTTTCGCATAGCCAACTATCGCAGATCCAATGAAAACGCATAAGGAAGACACTGTCACGCCATAGTTTACCAACCCCTGTAATTCGTAGTCGTCATCTTGCGAGAGTGCGGTCGGCGCAAGGATTGCAAGTCCCAATGCGGCGCCGATTAACATGCCCTTGCCCGTGTTTCTGTACCGTCCTACGCTTACTTCGAAATCGTCAATTGACGATAAATGGATCCGTTCAAAACCGCGATCGGAAACCACAATTAGGGTGTCCCCCTTTACTGCGAAAAAACGTCCGGTGATTCGCCTTCTCGATATCGAACCAGTTTTTACCCGGATTGCGGGATATTTTTCACGAAACCATCCATCCATGTCGCTCCTTGATTCACCAAGAACCAGCATGTCGATGTCGCCTTTTGTGATTTTCCATCTCATCAAGGGATTGGATTGGATCTCTATCTGATCCTCGTCTTTGTCCGCAATCTTGCCAAATGCCGTTTTCATCGTGCGTTCCGTACTATAAAATACAGTGGCATAGGCGCCCTTCTTCAGCCTTGCCTGGTCGATGTCGTCCCGCGTCATAACATACAGGAGAGTCTCGTGAAAGCGTACTATGGCCGTTCTCGTCTGTAGCCACGACTCGATGTTCCGCCGGTTTCGATACGTAACCATCGTTTCAATCTCGTCATGTGCAATCCTCCAACTCATCCAAAATCCTGAGACCGATCTGATTATGAAATTGTCCGAGAATGTATCCTCGATCTTACCCGCTGCCGTGTTCCACTCACCTCTCCTTGAGTAAACTACATGGGCATAGTACCCCTTCTTAATCCTCTCCGGGTCGAATTCATCCCGTGATGTGTAGATTGCAGCTTCCTCTTCAAACCCCTCGATTGGGCGCTTCGGCTCCACATTCACCCGTGCCAGCGGGATGATATCATTGTCGTCGAACCCTCTGTAAACCCGTTGCACGACGTGTGCGGCAGTGTCGTCCTCCGGCGTTTGTTTTCTGCCGCTATCGCTGATAGTGTTCGATCTCGCAACGCGGCCGGCCTCCTCGACTTGCAGTTGTCCGGAGGCATGCGAGATACATGGGGCAAGGATCTCCAACAGAAAACTTGCAACCCAAGCGAACGAGGTCGGTTTCATAAACCCCCCTTTGGCAGATGATATCATCATTCGCCATTTAACGTCTATTCAAATCCCCGAGTAAGTCAGCGCTCCTGTCGCGATTGCGAGTTCATCCATGTTTTTTCACACAATAACGCTTGACGTTATTACTAGAGGTTGTTATGCTTAGTGGGTGATCCGATCCTTCAGGGACAGGGAAGCCGAGAAGATATTTCGCGGCCGGTTTTCCCTGAAATTGCCGCAGGATATTCAAAGAACGGCCGCACGCAAGCTCGAGCAACTGAACGCCGCGACGATCCTTGAAACGCTCCACGTACCTCGCGGCAACCGACTCGAAGCGTTATCCCATGATCGTAAAGGGCAGCATAGCATTCGCATTAACGACCAGTGGCGTGTGTGTTTCGTATGGCGAGACGATGACGCATACGACGTCGAGATCGTCGATTATCATTAAGGAGATATTGTGAAGACCCGCGACTTTCCGCCGATTCATCCGGGCGAGATCCTGCTGGAAGATTTCCTCAAGCCGATGCAGATGAGTCAGTATCACCTGGCGAAGTCAATCAATGTGCCGCCGCGGCGCATCAATGAAATCATCCACGGGAAACGGCGCATTACTGCGGATACAGCCTTGAGATTGGGACGCTTTTTTTCAATGGAAGCTCAGTTCTGGATGAACCTGCAAACCCGGTACGACCTTGAAAACGCCCGCGACACCCTCTCCGGCAAACTCGATCGGGAGGTGCGTGTTCACAGCGCCTAGAGTATCCCGGTGCAACCAGGATCGCCATCTCCGCTGTGGTTTGTTCTCCCGTCTTTTACTTTCCTTCCTTCTTCCTTCTTCCTTCTTCCTTCATTCTCTTCCCCTCCATCCCGTGCCCCGAAAACGTCTCCCTAAACTCTTGGAACTCCATCCATGCATGGTCCGCCGCGTATCCGTTCGGGACCGCGTCCGTCTTTTCGGGACGTTTGTAGACCACGCGGACGCGAAGCGAGACCGGTTCGTTTGCTAGAATCGATACGCTGCGACAGCGGACAGGCTACCGTTTCTCCGCGGAGCCAGGCCGACTGAGAAACCGGGTCCGTCAGGCAGTTCCCGTGAAATCTCGGAGGCAATTGTTGCAGCAAGTGTCGTTACCGCAATATACCCGAGCCACGCAACCGCGGGACCCTGGTAGCCATCCAGATCACTCAGCAGAACCGCGGAGGAAACAGCAGCGCACCCTAACAGACTGCCTGTAAATGTCGGTCCATATCGTGCGAGCGGATCCACTTTGTTGATGACCCAGGCTGTTGCGGCGACATGTAGAATGGCTACAGGAACAACTTCCAATGGAGGACCGGGATCATCACGATAATGCTCGGGGAAGTGACTCAGGGCCGCTGGCGCAGCCGTAACAGCGCCGAGTGCCGACCCGAAAATCAGCTTCATGGCAACGCGGGCCCGGCCCTCAACCTTGTGCCCATTGGAGTAACCGAAGTAGGTCCTCGTCCGTCCCAAAGTCTGGAGGTCTTGTCGATCCCTGGCCGCAATGACGGTCTCGACGTCGCGATATGCGATTTCCAGATTTTCCGGGTGCGCCCACGTGGCCTTGCCTCCCACCCGGTACTGAATCACAACTCTATCGCCGTACGTGCCTATGATTCTTCCGACTGCTTTTCGTTTTCTGCCATGGGAATTGTAGACAACGTGAACGTGTAGCCCTTCCTCGAGCATCGAAGGATTCAAATCCCAGCGCGACATTTGGACGATGCCGCGCTCGGACCACTTCTGCCAACGCTCCACGGCCTGCAGGGAATTGGCAAACGCGAGTGTGTCGATCTCGGCGGCCGCAATCTTCGCCGTCTCAGTCTGCTCAGTCCCGGATAGGACCAGAATGCCATGCGGCGCTACCTCCAGGACCTTTCCGAATGACGCCCTCTTGAGACCCCGCCACGTATAGACCACGTGCGCGTACGATCCGGTCGCGAGCTTCGTCAGGTCGAGGTCATTGCGGGTCATGACGGTGATCTTCTCCGCGGCCAGTCTCAGATCCAGCCACGATTCGAAGGAAAGCCGATCTTTCGCGACGGCCAGAATATCAACGTCACCAAACGATATTTTCCGTGTTTCCAATGGCTCGGCCTCGGATTCGATCACGATACCGTCCGGCTCGATTCGCACAATTCGACCCCACGCTGACCCTTCGATTCCCTTCGCCTTGTAGGCCGCGTATGCGTACATACCCGTCTCGAGCGTCGTGGGGTTCACCTCTCCGCGCGACATCACAATGACGCCCCCGCTCTCGGAACCTTGTGCGGCGAAGGAAGCGGAGGGCGCGGCAATCGTGGTCAAGATCGCTGCGAACAACAACATCGCGTTTGTCTTCATGAATCCGCCTCGCTGACAATTGTCCTGTATTGTCCGGCTCTACGAAGGCACGAAGAACGAGAGTCGAAGGAAGAGGAAAACGCGGTTTGTTCGAGGCGCAGGACGCGAGAGGTCTCCCTCGCTCCTTTCGTTTCGGATTTCCCTCGCATCCTGCGTCCCACGTCACCCCGCCTTTGCGGTTTTTCTTCCTTCTTCCTTTTTCCTTCTTCCTTCTTCCCTCCGTTACAGTCTTGCCACCTGGGTAGACGGTCTATTGACACAGTAATCGCGGCACCCCTGCGCCCTGGCAGACACCTAAAAGTTGAACGATACCGCGGCTCGAAGTCCTCTTTCCCTTGTCGGCGCGATGCTCAGATTGATCCGCGAAGGGGGGACTTCGACCCATTTTTCGGCAATCGTCCTGGCGCCGGCGAGGGTGCCACAGACTGTCGCGAGTGGCACCACCAGAACGGCGTAGAAGAATCGGTCCGCGCGGTCCCTTTCTGCAATCTCCCCTCTTCTATCGTCGTCAGATACATTATAAGGATATAACAGAAATGCCGTGCCGAGTCCGGCAAGAGCCCCTATGGCCATACCCTTGATCGTGTTTCGGCGGCGACCCATGCTTACTTCCAGATCCTTGACGAGAGTACGGTGGACCCGTTCGGTACCGCGTTCGGACAGGACCACAAGTGTGTCACGGACGGAACCTGCGAACCTACCGATCATCCATTCCGGCGATATCGAGGGCGCCCTCAACCGGACCCTGGGACCCTGCAGTTGGCGCATTGCCTCCCTCGCTTTCCGCCAGCGATCCAATTTGCTGCGACCTCGGAAAATTAAGATGCGCTCGATATTACCCTTCCGGATTCTCTGCCGGACTTCCGGCTCTTTCCCTGGTTTGATCTCGATATGATCTGCGTCTATACGCGTTATCACTCCCGTGGCGGAGCGCTCGATATCGGAGGATCGATAGTCAACGTGTGCGTGCCATCCGATTCTCAAATCTTCGAGATTGGGATTTTCGCCGGATATCACCGTCTCCCGGACCTCCAACATCTCACGCCGCGCCATTCGCCACAGCTCGATACCGCCCGGGTTGTCGGCCACGGCGAGGACCACGATATCGTGAAGCGCGATCTCCCATCCACTCCCTGCACCCGCCGCGACGACGATTCGATTCGAGTCGCAGGAGACAATCCGGCCCATCGCCGCGCTTTCCGTCTCTTTCAAATTGAACACCACGTAAGTATACAATCCGGACGAGAGCTTATTCAGATCAAGGTCCTTACCGGGCATTACCGTAACCGTCTTCTCACTGAGCCTCTGAATGGCCGCTTCAACAGCCGGATCCGCCTGCCGCGGGACCCGCAATTGTGAGGCCGCCTGTGCAGCGGACGGGGGTATCGCACAGAACACGATTGTCACGGTCAGGATGAGTGTCGTAATTTTCACGATCTTCCTCCAGTGTCTCTCGTGGACCAAACCGTTGTACCGAATAAAGATTCCAGACGGTGCTTACCCGCGGTGCAATGACGCCGTGGCTTCCATTCGTTCGAGACCGTCCTTCTCCTTCGGCGTCCTGAACCGGATTGTGCGGGAACCCAGCAGAAGCAGCAGCAGGCCGAACAGCATCCAGAAGATCTTCCGGATTCTCCGCACGATGCCCACGGCCAGTCCGGTCCCCGGATCCAGTCCCATCAGGTGGAAGAGGAACACGTGTCCGCCTTCGAAGACCCCCATGCCATAGGGGACGAAACCGAAAATGACATTGATCACCATCATCAGCGAGTGGAACAGGTAGACCGAAACCAGCGGCATCGGCTCGCCCAGCACATGAAGGATCACATAGATCTCAAGCGTTCCGAGGCCCCATGTCACCACGTGCATACCCAGCAGGCCCGCCAGACGCCAACCATTCAGCCGGTAGAACGCGGCCAGATTCCGATCGATTTCCCCCGCCCGGTCGCGGTACCGCGCCACAAACGAGATCCGCATCCGCACCAACTGGTTCACAAGCCCGGTAAAAGGGTCGCGGCGCTGTCTCACCACGGTAAACACGGTGCCGACGACGGCGATTGTCAGCGCGGCAAAAAGCGCCCATCGGATTTCCTCAGGAAACACGTAGCGGTGAAGACCCGCCAGAACGCCGCCCAGGACGAAGAGAACGCCGCTGACCATCTCGCCCGTCTTGGTGAGCACGAGAGACGACACCCCGGCGGTCACGCCCATCCGCTCCCTCAGCATCATCACTTTCGCGACCTCTTTGCTGATCTGCGAGGCCGGCATCACGTTGCCCAGGGCTTCGCCAACCAGTTTCACCCAGAGCAACGGTCTCATTCGAGGCCTTTCGGTCCCGCCGTCAAAACTCTCCCGCCATGCACAGACGTTATTCACATAGGCTGCCAGGGTAATTCCAATTATCGGGATGTATCCCCAGCCCATCACCACCACGTGCCGCCACACCTCCGGTTCACCGAGCTGATAAAGCAGCACGCCAAGGCATGCCAGGCCCAGCAACCAGAGCAGTATATATGCTTCCTGTTTCATCACGTTCTCCTCGAAAACCGATCCGTTAGCAGTCCGTTGAGAAAGTCGCTCTGCAGGCGAGCCCGGATGGACTTTTTCGACGGGCTGTTAGATGACAACCCTTTTTGCGGCGGTGATCACGGGAATCCCCCGTATCGCGCAGAGGGCGACGGTCAGGTAGGTCGCCGCGAGGGCGACCGACTCCACGCCTGAGTCCAATCCGGGAGCAAGGCTTGTCGAGTGTTGAACCGCGTTCTGGATGAACAGCGCGACAAACGCGATCACTTTCGCAATCCCGTACGTCGCCCTGCTTGCGCGGGAGGCGACCAGACCGTATCCGATGCGCGACCGCATCATCGTCGTCTCTCCGAACGCGGTCTGCCCCTGCGAAAGCGCGCAGCTCCGAATGGCGTCCGTCACGAATCCCCTGCTGAGCACCACCAGCGGCACCCACAGGGGGACCAGATGCAGCCACGCGAACACCACCCACCACACGTTCTCCGCGATCCGGTCCCCCACGATGTCGAGCAGGCCGCCCACCTTGCTTTCGCATCCCAGCCGGCGCGCGGCGAACCCGTCCAGCCAGTCCATCAACAGCGCCGCGAACGCCAGGGGAACCGCAAGCCAGGCCAGTACGGTATCTCCGGTGACCGCAAAAGCCGCCGCCATGAACAGGCAGACGACGCGGAAGGCGGTAATCAGGTTGGCGGTGTGGCGCTGAAGGGTGGCTGCAAACGTCAATGTGTGCGTGGACATTACGTCCTCCTTTCCTGCAGCACACCTTGTGCAAACCCCGTGCCATAACCGATTGTGCGCGAAAACAGGCCGATTCCAGGACAATCCGTCCCAAAAAAAACGTGCAGGTGCCATCCGAAACTTGCACCTGCAATCCGGTTCTTGCATGCAAAGCGCCGTTGGCACGAATGAAAAAAAACCGGAAACACGAGATGTGTCTCCGGTCGCCAGGCCGTATCGATGACTGGTGGTGTGCGGTGTGGCCCTTTTCCTTCTTCCTTCTACCTTCTTACTTCTTCCCTTATCTGTATTTTTCCGGATCGATCCCCAGTTCCCTGACTTTCTGCTGAAGCGCCTGCCGTTTCATGCCTATGGCCGGGGCCGTGCGGCTCATATTGCCCTGGTGCTGCTCCAGCGCCGACCGTATGAACGCGGCTTCGAAGGAATGCACGGCCTCCTGTTTTGCGTTTTGAAACATGACGCCTTCCGACCAGCCTGTCGCTCCGGCGCCCGTGGGTTCCGCCCCGCCCGCCCGGATTTCCGCGGGTAACAGATCTTCGCCGAGGACCGCATCCTCCGCGAAGATGACCGCACGCTCCACGGCGTGCATCAGTTCGCGAACGTTCCCCGGCCAGGCATACGCCGCCAGCAGTCTCATCGCGTCCGGTGGCACGTCCGTTACCGCCTTTTCATGTCTCCGATTGGATTGCTCGAGAAAATGCCGGACAAGCATGGGAATATCCTCCCGGCGGTCGCGCAGCGGGGGCAGGAAGATATCAACGACTTTCAGCCGATAGTAGAGGTCTTCCCGGAACCGCCCCCGCGAGATCTCGTCGGGAAGGTCCCGGTTGGTGGCGCTGATCATCCGGACGTCCACCGCCACCGTCTCCGAGCCGCCCAGCCGCTCGAACCGCTGCTCCTGAAGCACGCGCAACAGCTTCGCCTGGGTTTCGAGGTGCATGTCCCCGATTTCATCCAGAAAAAGCGTTCCGCCGTCCGCGACCTCGAATTTGCCCTTTCGCCTGGAAGCGGCCCCCGTAAATGCGCCCTTCTCATGACCGAACAGCTCGCTTTCGATCAACTCGGTGGGCAGCGCCGCGGCATTCACCGCGACAAACGGGCGGTCCTTTCGTTCTCCCTGTTCGTGAATCGCCCGCGCCACAAGTTCCTTGCCCGTCCCGCTTTCACCGTTTATCAGCACTGTGGCGTCGGTCCCGGCCACCTTGTCGATCATGTCGCAGACCCGATCCATGGCGCGGCTGCGGCCGATCAACAATCCAAACCCGGACTGACGCCGGATCTCGTCGCGCAGCGTTTCGTTTTCCCTCCGTAACCGAACGGTCTCGAGCGCGTTTTGTGCGAGGCAGCGAAGTTCGTCCACGTCGTAAGGCTTGCTGACGTAATCGTACGCGCCCGCCTTCATGGCATCCACGGCGATCCGCTCCGATCCGTACGCGGTCATCATGATGACAGGAGGCCGGTTTTCCTGTTCGGCCAGCCGCTTCATGAGCGTCAGACCGTCCATTCTGGGCATCTGGATATCGCAGATCACCAGATCGGGACCGCCGCGCGCGATTTCCTCGAGCGCCGCCGTTCCGTCTCCGGCTTCGATAACCTCGCAGGGCAGCGCCGCGAGCGCGCGCTTGAGACCGAGGCGCGCCGCCGGTTCATCGTCCACAACCAGAATCTTATGCCGCATGGTCCACTCCAGCAAGTTGAACCTCGAAAACCGCCCCGGCCTCCTCCCCGTTCGAAACCGTAATCGATCCTCCCATGCGCTCCACGTCCCGTTTGACAATGGCAAGCCCCAGGCCCGTCCCCGAAGCCTTTGTGGTAAAGAACGGTTCGAAGACGCGAGAGAGCGCCTCCGCTGATATCCCCGGCCCGGTGTCAGCTACCGAAACCGAGACGCCCCTGCCCGACCGCCCCGCGCGTACCGTCAGCCGCCGGTCCGTCGGCCGGTCCGAGTCGTCCATCGCCTGGATTCCGTTCAGGATCAGATTGAAAAACACCTCTTTCAGATCTTCAGGATCTCCGGTAACGACCAGGCCGCCGGCCACCTCGGCCCGGATCTCCACCCTCCGCCGTTCGGCTTCGTGCGACAGGATCAGGACGACGTCTTCGAGTACGCCCCTGATGTCCACGGGCTCGAAAGTATCCCCGTGTTTCGGTTGCGCAAACCTGAGCAGCCTGTCCACCACGCGGCCCAACCGTTCGATTTCGTTCAACACAACTGACAGATCGCCGGCTTTTTCAGGATCATCCTCCAGGTCTTCCCGCAGCACGGTCGTAATCGCCTTCATCGAACTCAATGGATTCTTTACTTCGTGAGCGATGCTCGCCGAGAGCAGTCCCAGCGCAGAAAGCCGCTCCGCCTCGTACATGCGTCGTTCCAACTGAAGCCTGCGCTCGACCAGGCGGGTATTCTCCACCGCCAGCGCAATCTGATTGCACAGCGTACCCAGCAACTCCCATTCCTCCGGCGAAAAGGGCACGCTGCGTTTTTTCTCTCCAAGGCAAAGAAATCCGGCGAGCTTTTCCTCGTGGTATACCGGTATGCAAAGCCGGACGCCCTGTTCCGCGAGCACCGCTGCAAGAGCCGGACGATGCAATTCGCCCACGTCGAGCGCTCTCCGGTGGGACAACATCCAGTCCGCCACCTGCCGAACCTGCTCATGGCCCCCCCCGGTTCGGCTGAAAGGCGCCGTGGGCGGATCGAATCCGGCCAGCCCGCCTCCCGAAATCACCCTCACGGCATCGATGCGCCCTTCCTCGCTGTCAAACAGCACCAGCGAAACGAGGTGTACCTTCAGTACAGTGCCCACGGCGTCCACAACCGCCTTCAAGCGGCTTTCCAGGGCATCCGGCACGTTCAGCGTCTGGCTCAGCGTCCCCAGCAGGTGCTGGTATTCGTACCGCGCCTTGAAGAACAGCCGGTTGATGGCCCCCTGCAGCCGATTCTTGACCGGCTGAAAGAGAAAGATCAGAAGTGAGATCAGCACCGCTTCAACGACTTCCACCCGGAACCCGCCGCCCAGGCGTCCGAGTTCCTCGGCGACGCGTCGGATGACGAGGAGATAGACCGTGAGGACGATACCGGTCAGCGCGGAATAGAGCAGCGCGGGATTCACAACGATCCGGAAAAAGCTGTACCGATAAATGTAGTAGCCGAGAATGTAGGCGGGCGCGATTGGCGACAGGAACAGCGCGAGGTCGAGCGCCGGTCCCGCGAGCGGAAGATCGACTCCCCCCATCGGATACGCCGCGCCGGCCAATACCGCGATACCCGTCAGCGCGAGAGCCGTCAGCCGGTAGAACGACCGTTGAACCTCCGTTGTCAGTTGTCCGGCGAACCCCCGGCAAAGCCACGCCGAATACAGCAGCGCCAGAATCGCGTACAGGCTGAAGCCCGCCCGCTTGTGTGGCATTTCCCACAAACCGATCAGGAATACGATCAAGCCCGGCACGACCGCGAGTACAACCAGATTGCGGCGTATCCCGCGGGCGATCCGGGATTCCCGTTGGTCGGCCGCAATCAGCACCGTCGCCAGTAGCGCGGAAGGTAGAAAGCACATCCCGAAGCGCGCGATCTGGGCCGCATATGTCGCCGCAAGAGCGCCGGGCGACGCCTGTTGTATCAATACCCGCAGCGCATCGCCCGTATACCACAGCGCGCCCGCCAGAATCAACAGCAGCAGTGGGGGCGGCGTGCCCCTGCGCTTGATCGCGGATACGAAAATACCCCAGAGCAGCCCGGCGGCGATGGCTGCGCCAACCAGCCAGATCGTGTCGTATAGCGAAAGATCGATCATTTCGTTTGTATAAACAACTCGGTACGGGGTCGTGGTAAAAGGTCTGTGGGGCCGGCTGAAGGGGTTGCCTTTGATCTTGCCTTTCGTTTTTTGGCTGACGGCTGATAGCTGACGGCTCCACGCTGGTCTTCAGGTATGGAAAGTAGCCAAATCCCAAGTTGATTTCAACCCGTTCCGCCAGCAGCCATACCGGGGGGTGTGCCAGCCAGGCACACGCGAACCCGGGAAGTCGCCAGGGAATCAACTTCCGGTCGACGTATAGTGGCGGACCCCAAGGCGCCACACGCGCAGAGCCATGAGCAGGAATATCATGCCTCCGAGAGGCGACAGCCAATGCATCCACGTGGCTGAACCAAGGGGGTCGTCCCTGCCAAGTATCGCCAGGGCCGGAAAGTAGGTAATACCGGCCAGCGGGACCACGTAGGTGAAGAGGCGGCGGAACCAGCCGGGGTAGATCACCAGAGGATACTGGGCGGTCTCGGTGCCGCCGTTGGTGAGGGCGTTGGCGATTTCCAGGCCCTCCGTCGTCCAGAAGGCGAGCGTGGCCTGAAGGATGAACAAGCCTGTAAAAAGGCCGACTCCACCCAGAATCGCGCCAACCGCCAGCGCTGCCGTGGCGGCAGTCCAGGGCACCTCCAGCGTGTACTGCACCCACAGGAGTACGGCAAGCCCCTGGAGCAACCGCCCAATGCGCAGGAGGTGGAGTTCCTGGCCGGCCAGTTGCAGGACGGTACTTCTCGGGCGCAGCAAAAGCCGGTCGAAATTACCGCTCTTCACCCACGTCCCGAAAGTGTCAAATCCCCGGGCCATGCCCTCGGCCAGAGCGAATGCGATATTGACCATGCCGTAGAGCAGCGCCACTTCGGGAAGGGTCCATCCCCGGATGCTTCCGAAATGATCGAACAGCACCCATAGGGCGACGAAATCCAGCCCGGTCATCAGAGAGTATCCCGCGGCCAGCATGACAAATGAAGCCCGGTACTGCATCTGGCCGCGGACGGAGACCGTGACGTACAGGTTTGCGTTCAGCTACGCGAAAGGTTTTCACCAGACGATCAACGAGGATGTGTGGCATTGCCGTTCTCCTTTCATTCGAGTTTTGTGCGCGGCTGCGTCAGGCAAACAAAACGCCCGCTGTCGAGATAACCTCGACAACGGGCGATAGCCGTCAACCGGGCCTGGCCTCCGAAAGGCCGCCGTATGTTCAGCCTCCAGGGCACTTCGGTCTTTCCCTGAAGGCACGGAGTGACAATTTCATGTTATTTATTTTCAAAGACTTATAAATACGCTCACGGTTGTTTCGAGAATTCGAACCGGTCGGTTGGGAACACGTTGAAATATACATCGTGGCGAAAGCAGGGTCAAGACAAATCCGGCCCTGAAGTGGGAATCCCGTACGTCCTTCCGATCGTAAAAATCCGATCCGCGGTGGTCTGCGAACCCGCCTTGAAACATGTCTGTGCGCGATGTCCTGACACGGTCGAGACCTCCCCGAATTCGCTCTAAATACCGATACAGAAAACACTTGCGCGCATGATGCAGGCAAATTATAATGTTGCGAAACCAGATTAATACACCTCGCTGGCGACAGACTGGAGCCATGGTCATCCCGCCGGTCTCGTGTTCTGCAAAGGAAAACAGAACCACATTGGATGCCCGTCGTTGAACGGAGAGTCGATGAACTACCACGCGTACATTACCGTTTCCAGCGAAGACAGGATTTTGAAGTACCGGATGGATCCCGGTACCGGCGATCTCGATTTCGAATACAGCATCCCAGCCGAAGGCGCGCCCGGGCCGCTTGCGGTCGATCCGGGTCGAGGGTACCTGTATCTCAGCAGGCGCGGCGCTCGCGAGATCTCAGCCTATTCAATCGATGCCGGCACGGGTGGGGTTGCCCTTCTGGGCTCGGTTTCCGTGGAAGCCGACGCGTGTTATCTGAGTACGGATCGAAAAGGACGCTTTCTGCTCTCGGCTTCCTACGGCGGTGGGATGGCATACGTGCACGCCATCAGGCAGGACGGGACGCTGAGCGACTCGCCGGTCCACACATCCAAAACGTTGCAGAAAGCCCACTTCATTCTTACGGATCCGTCGAATCGTCTGGCATTCCTGCCGCACGTGGGAGAATCCAACACCATTATAGGATTTCGTTTCGACGAGGACACGGGCACGCTGCGTGAGGTCTCGCGGACGTCCCACGAACCCGACATGGGCCCCCGGCACCTGGCGTTCCATCCTGAACTGGATACGGTCTACGGTTCCAATGAACAGGGCAGCAGCGTAACCGCATATTCACTCGACACCTCCTCAGGCGTACTCGAACCCGTGCAGACACAGTCCACCCTGCCTGAAGGCTTCATGGGCGAAAACACCTGCGCCCAGATTCACATGCACCCCTCGGGCAGGTTTCTCTATGTTTCCAACCGGGGCCATGACAGCATTGCGTGTTTTTCGGTTGACGGTACCGGCCGGCTCACGGGAATTGGCATTCAGCCCACGGAACCCGTACCCAGGGCATTCGGGATCGACCCCACGGGTCGTTTTCTCTTTGCCGGGGGCCAGGATTCCGGAAAACTGGCGTCTTACCGGATTGACGAAAAAAGCGGCCGGCTGTGTCCATTAAGGATTTATACCGTGGGGAAACAATCCATGTGGGTCCTCATCCTGGCGCTGCCAGCGTGATTAACAACTGTACGTATTCGTGGTTTTCCACGGGAGTCTCCGTCCGGTAATCCGGCCCTTCAGGGAAAGGGTCGGGCCGTTCAAAGAAGCCGATTTCCGGTACACGGGGCAGATAGCGGGACCATGTCCTCAGTCAAATGCGAAAAAGTAGTCTAAATACCTTATTTTCCGTAAATAACGAACCTCAATCTATTGACAAAGTCA
The DNA here is from genome assembly GCA_965116875.1 of Candidatus Latescibacterota bacterium. Lineage (GTDB taxonomy): Bacteria > Latescibacterota > UBA2968 > UBA2968 > JAAXHE01. The sequence continues at coordinate 2,297,754 of OZ220733.1, read as the reverse complement.
ACTTTGTGCCGTAATATATGGTGTAGTACACTTTTCAAGATCACAAGATGTTGGGACGGCTGGCCGTGTCCTGTTCGATCACACGACGATACGGAGTTCTTCTCCTGGGCGGTCTGCTGGCGTTGAATGCGGCATGCGCGGCGCCCGGCCGGAGAATCGCTCCCCCTGCAGCGGTCATTACAGAGGATTTCGATCCGCAGGGCCTGAACGACGATGACTTCCTGCTGAAACCGCCCGCCGGGGCGGAGACAACCCGCGTCGATCAAACCGGCGCGCCGGCGGCTTCCTACGTTCACGTGGACGGATTCCGCGTGCAGGTCGCGGTTGTGTCGAGTGCTGAGCGGGCCCGGGTCGTCAGGAACGAAGCGGAGGCGAAACTGGGCGTCACGGTTTACGTCTACCGTGACCCGGACACTGGCCTGCACAAGATTCACGCGGGAAACGGACGAACCGCGACGGAGGTTGAAGCCCTGCGTCACCTTGCCAAGGGCCAGGGGTACCAGGAAGCATTCATCGTACGTACCAGAATCGAAATCCCTCGCGCCGCGGTTTACGGACCGGAACCGGTAGCCGGATTCCGCGTTCAAATATTCGCTGCATCGAACAGGGCAGCCGCCGAAGGCGAGATGGAAAATGTCCGTGGCACTCTGGGACAGGACGACGTCTACATAGAATCGGAGCCCCCGTACTTCAAGGTACGGATTGGAAATTTCCGAACGCGGGAAGCCGCGGAAAGGCTCATGGAAAGGCTGCAGACGTACGGATACGAGACACCCTTCGTGGTCCGTACACAGATTGAAGTATCCACAGCTCAGACAACCGACAACTGAACGCGTACGGGAATGACCGCGAGCGGTCATGTTGCCGTGGCCGCCGCAAATGCAGGCCTGCTTTGCGCGACCGGTCCGTTACCCGTTCATCGGAGTCTCCGGTGGCCGTGTTTATGGATCGACTTTTCCAGAATCTGCAGATGAGTGTCAGTCCGCTGAACCGTGGCGTCGCGTATTGCAGCCTTCTTGTGACGTTGCTGCTTTCGGGGTGTTCCACCACGAAGCAGGTTGCGACGTTTCCCGATGCGGAAACGCCGCCGAAAGCGGTCCGGCCCCCGGTGACCGTCGCGGATTCCTCGACAGTCGGGACGGATCGGCCTCGTCGGGAAAGACACGAACGAATTCGGCGAGCCCTGGAGACACTCAACGAGGTCCGGCAGAACAGTTCTGCGATGTCCGTGGAACGCATAAGCATTCTGCTCACCGATTCCGCGGTCACCCGGTCCCTTCCGCCGGCGCGCCATCTCGAATTGCTCAGCGCGACGTTCGAGCGCTATCGGGAAATGCTCCCTCCGTCCGCGCTCGTGCCGCCGAATTCCGTATTGGCGAGGCTGCTCGACGCGATTCCCGACAGCCTCGTCCCGCACTTGCGTGATGACGTCAACTACAAAGATCTCTATGTGCGAAAACTGGCAGGTTCCGCCGACGTTCCGGTCGACTACAACTCCGAGGTGGTCAAGACGATCCGTTATTTCCGGACAACCGCCCGGAAGGCATTCAAGGCCTGGCTTTCACGATCGCCTCTTTATGTCCCGATGATTCGCAATGCCCTGCGTGAAGCGGGTCTGCCCGAGGACCTTGTCTACAAGGCAATGATTGAAAGCGGCTTCAACCCGAGGGCCTATTCTCGGGCCAGGGCGGTGGGAATCTGGCAGTTCGTGGGAGGCACGGCGCGGCTTTATGGTCTCAGGAACACCAGCGGTATCGATGAACGCCGCGACCCCGAAAAGTCCACGCGCGCGGCCATCAGGCATATCAAGCATCTTTACGGGTTGTTTGGCGACTGGCGTCTCGTCATAGCCGCGTATAACTGCGGGCAGGGTCGGCTTCAACGCATCATCGAGCGTTCGGGTACGAGTGATTTCTGGAAGTTGAAGGGCCTTCCGCGGGAAACCCGACGACACGTACCGAGGTTTATGGCGGCTCTGATCATCTCCAGGGATCCGGAGTGGTTCGGTTTTCACGACGTGGCCTATCAGGCGCCGACGAAATTCGACATGGTACCGGTATCGGAATGGGTCAGCCTCCGGGTGGCCGCCGAATGCGCGGGGACAACGTACGCACGCATGCGCAACCTCAATCCGGAACTTCGGCTGGGTTACACGGCGCCGTCGTCGCGCGGGCCCTACAAACTCAAAATACCGGCCGGTACAGCCGAGAGGTTCAAAGCCAATTATGCCCGACTGCCGGCCAGCCGGAAAAAGCAGATCGTCGAGTACCGGATGCGTTACGGAGATACGATTTCCGCCATCGCGCGGCAGATGAGAGTTCCCGTCAGTGTCGTGCTCGATGCGAACAACATTAAAAATCCCAGGCGCATACGCGTGGGCACCGTGCTGAAGATCCCGATCTTTCCGACTGGCGAATCCGGTCGTACGACGAGAAAACTTGCGCGCGCGAAAGCGACGCCCGATCCGGACACCCACGGGAAAGTCGCGCACCGTGTCAGGAAGGGGGACACCCTGTGGGAAATCGGACGCAGGTATGGGGTCACCCCAAACCAGATCCGGTCGTGGAACCACATCAGGAAACACATTACGCCCGGAGACCGGCTGATCATCTGGAGGCCTGAGGCTTCTCACGTCGCCCTGGCCGATCCTGCAGGGCGTCACGGCGAATTCTATATTGTACGGCGGGGGGATACGCTCTGGGACATTGCCCGCAGTTTCCGTATCCGCGTCAACGACCTTAAGAAATGGAACCGTATACGGAAACCCGCAAGCCTGAGGGTGGGCGCCCGGCTTCTGATTCGCCCGTCCGGGTTCCGGACGGTGGACTGAGTCAACCAGGAGGAGGATACGCCCACGCCCCATCCGTCGCCTGTGAGAGTTGTTCGAAACCTTCTGCTCATCGCCCTGGCGCTGCTGATTCAGACTTCCTGGGCGCATTCGGTCCGAATTCTGGACGTCGGCCCGGACCTTGTGATCATCGTACTGGTTTACCTGGGCTTACGCGGCGGACGGATTGAAGGCACCCTTTACGGATTCGCATCCGGGTTTCTGCTGGATGTCTACAGCCCCGAGACGATGGGAGTCAATGCGCTCGCCAACAGCGTGGTCGGGTTTTCCATCGGACACTTTCGGACGGGCGTCAGTTTCGAAGATCTCCGGGTACAGGCTCTGCTGCTGTTCGTAGCAGTCGTTCTGCACGACCTGATATACTTTCTGTTTGCCAATATTCTCTCGAATCCGGATGCGATACCGTGGTTGATTTTCAGGTTCGGATTCGGGACGGCATTATACACCGCAGTCGTTGGAGTCGCCATTTCGCTGGTATTGTCCATTCGTTTCAACAAGGGGATTTACCTCGATGCACGACGACTTTATGGATAACGGCTTTCGGAAAACCCGGGCGCGATGGATGATGTCGGTGGTGATCGGACTGTTCGCCATACTGTTCGTCGGAGTGTTTCGGTTGCAGATTACAGACAGCGAACGCTACCGCATCCAATCCAAGAAGAACACAATGCAGGTCGTGCCTATCGAAGCCGGCCGCGGTCTCATCAGGGACCGCAACGGCGTGGTCCTCGTAGACAATCGTCCCTCGTACACCATCTCCGTGCTTCCGCAGCGACTGCGCCGAAATACCGATCTGGCGATTCGCGGGCACGTGGTCAACCGACTCAGTCAGGTTGCGGGTCTTCCGGTACAGCACATCAACCGTCGACTCGCGGACCGAAACCGTCGTTTCCACGAGCCGGTTAGAATCTTGCGCGACGTCGGATTCAACGTCGTTTCCGTGGTGGAAGAAGAACGCCACGATCTGCCGGGCGTGGAAATACAATTCGAATCACGGAGAGGATATCTGAGCTACAACGGCGGCCTTCCCCTGGCGCCCCACATCATCGGGTACGTAGGGCTGATGAATGCGGAGACCTATGAGCGCAAACGGGAGATGGGTTACCGGCTGGACGATCAGATCGGCAAGCGGGGCGTTGAGCGCCTGTGCGAGTCGGAATTGAGGGGCCGGGAGGGCATGAGATTCATCGAAGTGGACGCCTTCGGCAGAGAGGTCGGCAGCTTTCCCGACAAGACGGCCCGGCCCGTGCGTGGCAACGACATCCACCTGACCCTCGACTGGCGATTGCAGCAGGCAGCGGAGTCGGCGTTTGCCGATTCGCTGAGAGGCAGCCTGGTGGCAATGGATCCGAACAACGGGGAGATCCTTGCCATGGTCAGCAAACCCGGGTTTCATCCGCGGTCCATCCGGAACTTGCGCCAATGGCGGAACCTGCAGGCCGACACGTCAAATCCGCTTCTGAACCGGAGCATAAGGGGTGAATACCCGCCTGCGTCGGTATTCAAGATGATTCCGGCGATCGCCGGCCTCGAAATGGGCCTGATCGACTCGGAAACGGCGCGTTTCCGCCCGTGCCGTGGCAGAATGAAGTTCGGAGACAGGGTTTTCCGCTGCCACAATGCCACGGGGTGCGGTCGGTTGTCGCTGCGAGGAGCGCTCGTCCGGTCCTGCGACGTCTACTTCTACCAGTTGGGTCGCAAGGTGGGCATTGCCAACTGGAGTCGCTACACCAGAATGCTCGGATTCGGTCAACCGACCGGGATCGACATCGCCGGCGGAGGCGACGGCGAAGCGGCAGGTCTGGTGACCGACCGTTCGTATTATAAGGAACGCTACGGACACTGGGCGGAGGGGTATATGCTGAATCTGACCATAGGACAGGGTGAGACGTCTGTAACGCCCGTCCAGATCGCCCGTTACATCAGTGTACTGGCCGTTGGAAAACTACCCCGGCCCCATATCCTTATGGAAACGAAGCCCGAGTCCACGCCGGTCCAGATTTCCGCACAGACCCTGAAGACCGTACGAAGCATCATGCTGGACGTCGTCGAGGACCCGTACGGCACTGGAAAACGCGCCAGGGTGGAAGGCGTGCGTGTGGCTGGCAAGACAGGCACGGCGCAGAATCCCCACGGCGAAGATCATGCCTGGTTCACCGCACTTGCGCCCGCACATTACCCTGAAATCGTCGTCGCGGTCGTGGTCGAAAACGCGGGCCACGGCGGCGCGGTTGCGGCGCCCATCGCGGGGCGGGTCCTGGAAGCGTATTTCGACCTGGCGCAACCGAAGGAGAAAGCGGACGTCATTGTGGCTTCGCACGTCGATGCCGAGCCCCCCGCGGAAGCGAAGGACGCCGAGTCCGCGCAATCGGGCAATTCAGCGCCGGCAGTCGTCTTGCGATAGACAGGGTCCGGCGGAACATCCGGGCCCCGATCTCCCTTTCCCAACATCCGTCTCGCAGGAATCTTCACGTGATCTTGTCACGCACGCTCAAGCAGGAATTCGACTTTCCGCTGCTGCTTTCGGTGATTCTTGCCACGCTGTTCGGAATTGGTGCGATCTACAGCGCTACCTACAACTGGGAGTACGGCGCCGCGGGCAGCATCTACGAGAGGCAGATCATCTGGAGCGCGCTTGCCGCGGCTGCGGTCCTGCTTACCCTGTTCGTCCCACCCAGATATTATTATGCATTCGCGTATATCCTTTACGGCGTCTCAGTCTGCCTACTGGTGCTGGTTCTGCTGTTCGGAGAGAGTCGCTGGTTCGATCTGGGCCCCTTTTATATGCAACCGTCGGAACTGGCCAAAATCGCAACCATACTTGCGCTGGCGAGATACCTCTCCACGCGCAACCTGGATCTGGACCGGCCTCGCTCGCTGTTCACACCGTTCCTTCTGGTCTTGCTTCCGGCGGTTCTTGTATTCAGACAGCCCGATCTGGGCACCGCGCTTGTTTTCATCTCGGTACTTCTGCCGATGTTTTACTGGGCCGGGATGAGACCCGTTGTCCTGTTTTTCCTGATTTCACCCTTTTTGAGTGTGATCTGCGCCTTCCACTACGTAGCGCTTGTTGTCCTGGTGCTGATGATTGCCGCGGTCATTTTTCTGGTCCGACCCGGGCGATTGATGACTGCCGCGATTGTCGTGGTCAATCTCGCGGTCGCGGTTGGCGCGCCGTATCTTTGGGAAAACAAGCTGCACGACTACCAGCGCCGGCGGATTCTCACGTTCTTGAATCCGGACATGGACAAACTCGGCGCGGGCTACCAGGTCATGCAATCCAAGGTGGCAATTGGCTCGGGAGGTCTGAACGGGAAAGGGTACTTGCAGGGCACGCAGACCAAACTCTCCTTCCTTCCGGAACAGCATACCGATTTCGTGTTTTCCGTAATCGGAGAGGAATTCGGCTTCGTGGGTGCAATTCTGGTACTCGCGTTGTTCTTTCTGATCATCTGGCGCGCCATACATATTGCAGGTCTTGTGAAGAGCCGGTTTTCAAGTCTTGTGGCCATCGGTCTGGCTGCCATGCTGACCTTTCACGTTTTTGTCAATATAGGGATGACCGTCGGCGTGGTACCGGTTACCGGCCTCCCCCTGCCGTATTTCAGCTACGGTGGATCACAACTCGTGGTCAATCTGATACTTGCGGGTCTGCTGCTGAACTTTTATGCCTACCGGCACGAGTACTATTAGCATACGCATTGCAGGCATAATCCTCACGCAAAAGGCGACCGTAAGGTCGCCTTTTGCGTTTCTCTACCGGACGCGCCCCTGCACGCCGGAGATGGCGGATTCAGGATTTCTGAGACACCCAGGCGCGCCGTTCGCCCAGGAATGCGCCGATTTCCGAGATCAGCGCTTCAGAGGGGTTTACGGTCAGCCTCCGGGAACGAATGACCTTCGTTTTTCCAACGCCCAGTTCAAGGTGAAGATAGACCGTACATTCGCCGCGGTGACCTTCGAGCAGCTCTTTCAGGTGTTCAAGTGTCTCCAATTCCAGCATCTCGGATGGAAGCTTGACATTCAGCGCGTCCGCAAGCGTCTCCCTCGCGTTCTCCATGGACAGGATCTTCTCCACTTGCAGCGATTGTCGACCGTTGCGTCCGGAGAGCCTGCCCTGGATTACCACCATTGCGTCCGTCACAAACGAAGTCCTGACCTTTTCGAACGTATCGGGAAACACAACCAGGTCCAGGGCGCCGTCCAGATCCTCGATGGTGCCAAACGCCATCGGCCGTCCGTTTCGGTCGGTATGCGACCTGGTTTCGGAGATCAGCCCGCCGAGTTTCACTTCCGCTCCCTCGGGCAGGGCGTCCAAGTCCTGCGACGAACGGACACCCAGGGCAGCCAGATCCACCCGGTACCTTTCCAGAGGATGACCGGAGAGATAAAATCCGAGCATCTCCTTCTCGTGTGCAAGCCTTTCACGCTCGGTCCATTCCGGCTCCTCGGGAAGGACGTGGTTGTTGATGACCGCCGACTGGTCTGCAAGGGCTTCCATGTCGAACAGCGATGTCTGACGACGCTGCCGGGCTGCCTGCGCGAACTGACCCGCGTCGAGGGCCCGGTCGAGGCCTTGTAGAAGCTGCGCTCGATGTCCGTCCAGGTGGTCCATGGCTCCAGCGCGAATCAGGCTCTCGATAGCCCTGCGGTTCACCGCTCGCAAATCCACGCGCTCACAGAACTCGAACAGGGAACTGAATGCTCCACCCGTTTTCCTCGCGCTTACAATGGCCTCAACCGCACCGCGACCCACGTTTCTCACCGCCGCCATTCCCATCAGAATTGCCGTTTCTGAAGCCACGAAGTCCACGTAAGAGGTATTCACGTCCGGGGGCAGGACCTCCAGTTTCATCTTTCGGCACTCTTCAATCACGACCACCATTCGCTCGATATTGCCGATTTCACCGTTCAGGCTGGCGGCCATGTATTCCTGTGGATAGTTCGCCTTGAGGTAGGCGTTCCGGTACGCGACAACCGCATACGCCGCCGCGTGCGCCTTTGGAAACGCATACCCCGCGAATACTTCTATATCGGCGAAAATCTTCCGGGCAAGCTTCGTATTCACACCGTGCGTCTTGCACCCGTCGATAAACGCGTCCTTCTGCCGCGCCATTTCTTCGGGCTTTTTCTTGCCCATGGCGTCCCGGAGGATGTCGGCCTGGCCCAGGCTGAACCCTGCGAGGACCTGCACGATCTGCATCACCTGCTCCTGGTACACCATGATCCCGTACGTATCTTTCAGAATGGGCTCCATCTTCGGATGGTCGTAAACCACCCCTTCTTTTCCGTGCTTGCGCGCGACGAAATTCGGGATGTACTGCATCGGTCCGGGGCGGTAGAGGGCATTCATCGCGATGATATCCTCGATGCAATCGGGTTTCAACTGCACCAGGTATTCCCTCATTCCGGGACTTTCAAACTGGAACACGCCCACGGTTTCGCCACGTCCGAACAGATCCAGGGTTTTCTCGTCGTCTTCAGGGATCTTCGTCAGGTCAAACGCCGGTTCCTTCGCCTTGATCAGATCGACTGTTTCGTCGGCGAGCGAAAGTTCCTTGAGGCCCAGGAAGTCCATTTTCAGAAGGCCGATGTCCTCGCAGGTCGGCCCGTCGAACTGGGTGGTCACCTTGCCGTCTTTCGGGGCTTTGTAAAGAGGCACGAAATTCGTCAGATTGTCCGGTGCGATAATCACTGCCGCCGCGTGGACGGAGGCATGCCGGGCCAGCCCTTCCAGCGCCCGCGCATGCCTGATCAGCTGCGCCTCATTACCGTCGCCGTCCGCCATCTGTTTCAACTCCGGCACCTGCTGGATCGCCTTGTCCAGCGTCATCTTCAAATCGTTGGGTACCAGCTTGGCAATCCGGTCGACCTCGCCAAATGACATGTCGAGTACGCGACCCACGTCCCGGATTGCCGCCTTGGCCTTCAGGGTACCGAACGTGATGATCTGACACACGTTGCGCTCGCCGTACTTTTCCGAGACGTATCTGATCACCTGGTCGCGCTTCTTGTCCGAGAAATCGATGTCGATGTCGGGCAGGCTCACGCGCTCGGGGTTCAGGAATCTCTCGAACAACAGATTGTGCTTTATCGGATCCAGGTCGGTTATCCGTAACGAATATGCCGCCAGGCTCCCGGCGCAGGAGCCGCGCCCCGGCCCCACCGAGATTCCCTGCCCCTTTGCATAGTTGACATAATCCCAGACGATGAGGAAATACCCCGCGAGTCCCTTGCTTACAATCAGGTCCAGTTCGAACTCGAGGCGATCCCGCAGATTCTGCGAAATAAGATCGAAACGGTCTTGCAGACCTCGTCTGGCCAGGTGTTTGAGGTAGTCGTCGGCCGACTGAAATTCAGCCGGTAACGGAAACTCCGGCGCAAGGTAGTCCCCGAACGCGAGTTCTATATTGACCTTCTCAGCGATCTCCAGCGTTTGCTCAAGAGCCTGGGGGAGATCCGAAAAGAGCGCCTGCATCTCGCTCACGGACTTGAAATAGACGTCTTCCGGATAACACATCCTGCCTGGGTCGTTCAGGGTCTTTCCGGTCTGTAGCGCCACGAGTACGGCGTGAGCTTCGTGATCGTCCGCGCCCAGAAAATGGGAGTCGTTCGTCGCCACGAGCGGTACGCCCGTTTCGCCGTGAATCCGGATGAGTCCGTCGTTGATTCTGGGTTCTCTATCGATGCCGTGCCGCTGGATTTCCAGGTAATAGTCTTCGCCGAAGATGTCGAGGTACTCTTCCACCGCGGACATCGCAACCTTCACGCCCTCACGCTCGATCAGATGCGGCACCTCACCGCTCAGGCATCCCGACAGACAGACCAGGCCCTCGGCGTGTTCTCGCAGCAACTCCTTGTCGATTCTGGGATGGTAGTAGAACCCTTCCATGTATCCGGCCGAGACCAGCTTTACCAGGTTGTAATACCCGCGTGTGTTTTTCGCGAGCAATACCAGATGGTTCGACCCGCTGGGCACGCCACGCGAGGGTTTCTTGTCGAATCGGCTTTCGATGGCGCAATATACTTCGCACCCTATAATGGGCTTGACGCCCGCCTTTTTCATCGCACGGTAAAAGTCCACCGCGCCAAAGAGATTGCCGTGGTCCGTAATGGCGGCAGCGGGCATCCCCCACTCGGCGGCCCTGGCGGCAAGACTGTCAATCTTGCAGGCGCCATCCAGCAGGCTGTACATACTGTGGCTATGGAGATGCACAAATTCGGCCATCGAGAGTTTCTCCGGATGTACCGGGTCGGGCGGGAATGTCTCGGGAGAACAGGGCTGCCTGGAATGGGGAACTGCGCCGGGGGAGGGGAAAACCGTGGAACCCGCACGCGCGTCGCGCCGCGGCGCGCACAGATATCCCGGTGTTGGAATAATCTTACTTCCGGGCCAATGAAAAGTCAAGCGAGAGATTGACAGGTTTGATTCACAGAGGACTGCCTGAAAAAACCGCCGGACTGACGGGCAAGCCCTTGTTTCCCTGCGTGCAATCCGGACGGTCGCCGTCCTGGAACCTTCAAAAACAACCTCAGGAAATCAACCGCAATGGCGCGTCCGGTCTTGCACGGTGTCCGGGGCAGTTCCGCCCGAAAATAGCGTTTTTCAATTGGACTTCCCGCGTCATTGCGTTACCTTATTTCAGTCCACCGCGAGGTGGTATCTGCACCCGTCCCTGAATCCGGATTCCTCACGATGTCCGATATGATTAAAATCCAACCGATCCAGCGGCGCGTTGACGCCGATGTGTCGGTGCCCGGCTCCAAGTCCTACACCAACCGGGCGTTGTTGATCGCGGCGCTTGCCAACGGCCGGAGCCGTCTTTCCGGCGCCCTGGAAAGCGACGACACACGGTATATGGCGGACGCGCTGTCCGCGCTCGGTGTACGGTCTCGGATCGAAAGCGAAGGCGCCGTCATTGTCGACGGCGCGGGCGGCCGGATACCGGTCCCGAACGCCAGACTCTTCGTAGGCAACTCGGGCACTGCGGCCCGTTTTCTTACCGGTTATATCTCTCTTGGGTGTGGCGAGTATACGCTGGACGGCGACCCCCGCATGAGAGAACGGCCGATCCAGGACCTGATGGACGCGCTCCGTCCCCTTGGCGTTCGCGCACGGAGCCTGGCGGGAAACGGGTGTCCTCCGATTGTCGTCCACGGAGCCGGCCTCGAAGGAGGGCGCACGGAGTTGCCGGGAAACCGGAGCAGCCAGTATCTTTCCGCCCTTCTCATGGTGGCGCCGTATGCGCGACAGGACGTCAAGATCCGCGTTACCGGCAACCTGGTCTCCCGGCCGTACATCGACATGACCGTACGCATTATGCGCGACTTCGGCGTGCATGTCGGCGCTCGCGACGCAAGTGTCTTCCACGTGAAAGCCGGGCAGCGTTACACACCCTCCGAGTATTCCATTGAGCCGGACGCTTCCAACGCTTCCTACTTCTTCGCCGCGGCGGCGCTCACGGGAGGCCGGATCAAGGTCCGCAACCTTTCTCCGGAGTCCGCACAGGGTGACCTGGGATTCGTGGACGTTCTGGGCAGAATGGGCTGCGCCGTAAGCAACCGGACCGACGGCATCGAGGTCCGCGGTCCTGAGCGGCTTTCCGGCATCGACGTGGACATGAACGCGATGCCTGACGTGGTTCAGACCCTCTGCGCGCTCGCTCCTTTTGCAGCCGGGCCGGTCACGGCGCGCAACATCGCCAACCTGCGCATCAAGGAGACCGACCGCATCGCTGCCATCGCGACCGAACTGACCAGACTGGGGGTCCGCGCGGTCGCCGGGCCGGACTTCGTGACGGTTTATCCTTCCTCGCGCATCCGCCCGGCCGAAATCGACACGTACGAAGATCACCGCATGGCCATGAGCATGGCATTGATCGGCCTGAAAACGCCTGGGATCGCAATACGGAATCCGGCCTGCGTCGACAAGTCCTTCCCGTCGTACTTTCAATACCTGGACAAGCTGAGGAGATAGATACGGTTTTCAGCCGGTCCGTGCTGTTATCGCCGCCGCCTTTCCTTCCCCCGCCGCGACCGCTCGCGTTCGAGAATTCTCCTTTTAATTGTCTGAAACCGTCTTGAATCCGCCGTCAAGCCTGCCCTAGGTGGCAGTCCGCCGATCTGTGCCCGCACATTCTCAACCCGCTCCCGGCTCGGAGGATGGGTGGAGAACATCTTCGCCAACTGACCCGGTTCCTTCTTCTGCATCGCCACGAGCTTTTCGAAAAACGTGGCCGTACCCTCCGGATCGATTCCCGCCGCGTATGTTGATTCCACGGCGAACCGGTCTGATTCCCGCTCGGCATCCCGGCCATAACTCAACTGTTTCACGCCGATGAAAAAAGCGGCGACCTGCCTTCCTGCCCGGCGTTTTGCGGATGCGTCCGCTCCGCCCAGAGTCACGTCCAGAAACATCGCCGCACCAAGCTGCCTGCTGATGGCCCTGGCGCCGTGTTTCCTGTCTACATGGCCGATTTCGTGACCGATAACTCCCGCGAGTTCCGATTCGTTCTCCGCCGTTGTAATGAGACCCCGGTTCACGTACAGCCAACCTCCGGGAAGCGCGAAGGCGTTCACCTCGTCCGTATCCACGACCTTGAAATAGTACGTCAGGCCGGAACGCCGCGAATACCGCGCAAGCTTCTGGCCGAGGCTGTTGATGTACGCCGTCACGACGGGATCGTTGTAGAGCTTGAGCTCACGCTCGATCTCCCGTGCCGCTTCGCGGCCGATTTCGACTTCCTGTTCCGTGCTCAATATGTTGAACCGGCCGATCGTCGCGCACGACGCCACCGATCCCACCAGGAAGACCGTAATCAGCCGACGCAAGCAAATCATCCGTGACATCACGAGAGTGGCCTCTCATTGAGATTCGATTATCAACGTCCCCCGGCTTCCGTCCACGGTCGCCCGGCGGCCGATCGGCAGCACGCGCCGTCCCTCGCCGTGCCCATAAGGCAGTCCCCAAAAGACCGGGGCGGAGACCGAAGTTGAAAAATCACGGAGAACGCCGTCCACGGTTCCTTCGACCTCCTCCCGTTCCGGATCGCAGCCTTCGAACTGCCCGAATACGACGCCGGCCACACGGTCGAATACTCCCGCCATTTGTAACTGCGTCAGCATACGGTCCACCCGGTAGGGGGCTTCGTTCACGTCTTCCAGAAAGAGAAGAGCGCCACTCGTATCCGGCATATATCCGGTACCCATGAGCGAGGCGATCACCGAGAGACAGCCGCCCAGCAGCTTTCCTTCCGCGGCTCGACCCCGAATCGCCGCGACGCCGGCCACGTCGTCAAATCGCCCGTGCATGAGCGCGTTCCACAGAGACGTTTCCGTTGCGTCCGGCATTCCGGAGGCCGAAACGTCTGCGCACAGTGTCACGCCGGAGTAACTCACCATCCCCGTGCGACTGTAAATCCCCAATTGCAGCGCGGTCGTGTCGCTGAACCCCACCAGGGGCTTCGGACATTTGCGGATTGCACCATAGTCCAGAGACCCAAGGATCCGCGCTGAACCGAATCCGCCCCGGGCCGCAAAGACTGCCCTGACCTCGGGATCGGCGAACATGGCGTTCAGATCCTTCGCGCGTTCGGGATCCTTTCCCGCGAGGTACCGATCCCGGTCGTAAGCCGCCGATCCAACCCGCACCCGGAAGCCCCTCTTCCGGAGGTACGTTAGGCCGGGTCGCAATCGCTCCCGTTCGAAGGATCCGGATGGCGACACGATTCCGATCAGGTCGCCCGGTTGTATATATGGTGGAACAATCAAAAGGACGCTCCCGAATTCAGATCAAACGACGTCAAATGGGCGAAAAACCTGCAAGGGGCTTCAGGACGCCAATGACTGCAATATCCCATTGGCGAAATCGGTCAGCGTGTCGTCGCGCGCGCCCATGATTACGACCCGGTCCCCCGGTCGCGCTTCTTCGGCAAGCCAGCGCGCGACTTCCTTTCGCGTATTGAAAAACGCCGCGTTCACGCCCTGCCCTGAAATCGCTTCGACCAGATCACGGGACGAAATATCGCGCACCGCGGTTCCGCCCGCGTAGAAAATCTCCGGCATCGCAAGCACGTCTTCACACGCCATCCCCGCTGAAAAGGCCGAGATCAATCCGTCCTTGAGAAACCGCGTTGGCGCGAATCCGGTGGGCTGGAACATCACCAGCAGCCTTCCGGGTTGTTCTCTGAGCGCGGAGAGCGTGGCCGCAATCTTGTCGGGATTGTGTGCGAAATCGTCGATCACCGTCACGCCGCCCGCGGTGCCCAGTACCTGCAGGCGGCGCCGGATGCCCGCAAAGGTCGCCAGCGCGTCGGCCGTTTGCGCCAGGGGAACATCCAATGCCAAGCAGGCGGCCACGGCCGCGGCGGCGTTCGAAACATTGTGCCTGCCGGGCACCATCAGGCGAAAGTCGGTCCCGCTGACCTCAAACGCCACGCCATCCGCCATTGGCTGGACATTGTCGGCGCAGACATGCGCGCGGCAATTGTCCACCCCAAAACCGATCCCCTCAACGTCGAGCGCCGCGGAAAGCTCGCAGTCCATATTGATGACGGCCGTCCGACGGGCCTTTTGTACAAACTCCAGAAACATCCCGCGCAGTTCCGGCAGTGGCTTGTGGTCCAGCGAAATATTGGTCAGAACCGAAATCGAAGGCTCGTACAGGACAATCGTGCCGTCGCTCTCGTCTGCCTCAATCACCTGCAGACCGGAATCGCCGCAGATGGCGTTGCCCGACGGCGGTGACGAGCCGTTCAGCAGCGAACCTCCGAGAATCGCTGTAGGGTTTCGGCCCGCCTGCTTCAGGACGTGGGCGATCATACCGGCAACAGTCGTCTTTCCACTCGTGCCGCCAACGGCTACGCCCTCCGCCGCGTTGAATAGTTCGGCCAGCACCTCCGCGCGCTTGCGCACCGGAATCGCCCGGCGCAGCGCGGCGCGCACGTCGGGGATATGTTCCTCCACCGCGGCTGACACGATCAGTTCGTCAACGGAAGAATCAACGCCCGACCCATCCTGTGGGAACAACGCAATCCCCTGAGCGCGGAGATTCTCGAACAGCTCCGCACTCTGGCCGTGGTCCCGGCGACGGTCCGACCCCCTCACCGCAAGCCCCTGATGGCGCAACACCTGCGCCAGCGCGCTCATGCCGCTGCCCCCGATGCCGCAGAAAAAAACCGTCTTGAGAGCCGCCACGTCCTCTCCTTTCGCCTTAGAAGCTGTCTTAAAACCCCCAGCGGTCTTCGCGCGGCTGCAAAAGCGTCGGTCTGTGTTGGTCAAATCCACCCGTATACCCAAATATGGGCGAATTTGCCCGCCTTGACCGACACATTTTCGCTCGCGCTCGGGACTCACCAGGAATTTTAAAACAGCTTCTTACAACCAAATCGCGTATTGACACCATGCTAAAGACCGGCGTACGGATTGTCAAGTGTACTGGTAAATCGATGGGAATCCGAACCTCGAAAATCCTCCGCCGGACCGGATGGATGAAGCCGCATGGCCGTTTCAGGATGGATTCCGCAGGGCTTCTTTCATTGACACACAGTCAGGGGTACAGTATATTTCGAACTCTGGGCTTCAGGCGTGTCTCGTATTACAACCTCCTATTATACAAGGAGTTCGACATGGGCGGCGTGTTTCGTCACGTGCTGACCGACGTGGATCGCGGCCAATGGGTCGAGTCCGGATGCATGGATGAGGAAACCCTCTCGCTGGGGACCGGATATGCGTGGAGCGTACAAAAGAAAACCCTTCACGGCGGCCTGCAGGCGGGTATCGACCTTGTTGAAGTGAACAACGGCGCTTTCTCGTTCACGATCGTACCGACACGCGGCATGGGCATCTGGAAGGGCGTCTACCGGGGTATCCCACTGGGCTGGGAATCCCCCGTTCGCGACCTGGTCCATCCGGCCCACGTCGATGCCAACGACCGGGGTGGCCTCGGCTGGCTGAAGGGCTTCAACGAGTGGATCGTTCGCTGCGGCATGGAAAGCAACGGCGCGCCGACGAACGACGTGGTCATCGACAACAATGGCAACCATGCCACCGTTTTCCTTCCCCTGCACGGGAAGATCGCGAACATTCCCGCGCGCCGCGTCGAGGTTCTCATCGACCTGTCTCCGCCGCATCGAATCACCGTGGTTGGCGTTGTGGACGAAGCCATGATGTTCGGTCCCGCGCTGCGATTGACCACGCACATTTCCACGGAGCCCGGATCCAACAGCTTTACCATTTCAGATCGGATTACCAATCTCAACAACAGACCCGCCGAAATGCAGATGTTGTACCACTGCAATTACGGCCCTCCGCTGCTGGAAGAGGGCAGCGCCCTTGTAGCGCCCGTGAAATCCGTATCTCCCAGAGACGCCACGGCGCAGAAGGGGGCCTCCACATATGGCAAATTCGGGGCGCCGGAGTCCGGTTTTGTCGAACAGGTCTTCTTTTATGAACTGGCGGGAAAGCGTGGCAGCGGACAGACGGCGATCTTGCTCAGGAACGCCAAAGGAGACCTGGGTTCCAGCCTGCACTGCTCGCTCAACCAGTTGCCCTGTTTTACGCTCTGGAAGAATACCGCGGCAGCCGAAGACGGGTACGTCGCGGGCCTGGAACCGGCCACCAACTACCCGAACCCGAAGCCTTTCGAGCGCAAACAGGGCCGGGTCGTCAGCCTCGATGCCGGCGATACCCGCCGGATGGACCTTACGGTTGCCGTACACAACGGCAAGAAGAAAGTCAGGAACGTCGAGCGTTCGATCAGGCAGATCCAGAAAATCGTTAAAGCCAGAGTCTCCAAGACGCCCATCGAGCGGATCTCCGGGTCGGGTTAGATTGCTCGATCGGAAATCGTCCGCCGGGAACACAGAAAGGAAAAGGCCCGTGAAGGCCGAAACGACCTTCCAGGAACTCATTCTTCGCCTTGAGCGATTCTGGGCGAATCATGGGTGTATCGTCTGGCAGCCGCTCAGCGAAAAGGTGGGCGCGGGCACATGGAATCCGAGTACGGCGCTTCGGGTGCTGGGGCCGGAGCCGTGGAACGTGGCGTACGTAGAACCCAGCTTTCGACCCGACGACGGTCGATTCGGCGAAAACCCGAACAGAATGCAGATGCACACGCAGTACCAGGTTGTTCTCAAGCCGGAGCCGGGCAACCCCCAGGAACTCTACCTGGACAGCCTGGAGGCGTTGGGTCTCAGCCGCAGGCACCACGACATCCGTTTCGTGGAGGACAATTGGGAATCGCCCGGTCTCGGCGCGTGGGGCCTGGGCTGGGAGGTCTGGCTCGACGGCCTGGAAATCACCCAGTTCACCTATTTCCAGCAGGCCGGAGGCCAGCAGCTCGACCCCGTGCCCGTGGAGATCACCTACGGCATGGAACGTATCGCCATGTACGTGCAGGACGTTCGCGAAGTCTGGCAACTCCGCTGGAACGAACAGGTTTCCTACGGCGACATTCTCCGGCAGCAGGAGGTGGAATATTGCAATTACGAGTTCCACCACGCGGACGTCGGTCGCCTGCAGTCCATGTTCGATCTGTTCCATGACGAAGCGAAAGCCGCCATAGACCGCGGACTCGTGATTCCCGCCCACGACTACGTCCTGCGTTGCTCTCACACCTTCAACCTGCTGGACACCCGGGGCGCCATAGGCGTAACCGAGCGTGCGCGGTACTTCGCACGGATACGCGACCTCGCGAGGCAGGTCGCCGAAGGGTTTGTGGAACAGCGTGAAGCGTCAGGCCACCCCCTCATCAGGAAAACCGTGGAGGCGCACGCTCCGAAACCCGGTGGGGACGTTGGTTCACAGGAGCGCGCCGACCTGCTTCTGGAGATCGGATCCGAGGAATTGCCACCAGATGACGTGCGTTCCGGCATCGAGCAGCTCGAACGGTCCCTTCCCGAGCTTCTGCGAGAACAGAGGCTTGGTTATGACGAAATCGAAATAACGGGCACGCCCAGAAGGCTTGTAGCCAGCGTCAGGAATCTCCAGGGACGCCAGCCCGACCGGGAGCGGGAGGTCCGCGGTCCGGCCGTCAGGGCCGCGTACGACGGTGAAGGCAGGCCGACGCGCGCACTTGAAGGGTTCTGCCGCGGACAGGGTATCTCGACCGGTTCGGTGGAACACAGGAAGGACGATAAAGGCGTTGAATATGTCTATGCCCGGCGCCACGAGCCCGGACTTGAAACGCCGCAAGTCCTGACCGAACACCTTCCGGGCCTGATCGACGGGTTGAACTTCCCGAAAACGATGCGCTGGGATTCCGGCGGCTTCGCCTATCCCCGACCTCTGCGCTGGATCGTCGCCCTATTCGGAAACCGGATCATATCGTTTCCATTCGCACGGATCCGGAGTGGAGGTACCAGCCGCGGCCTGAGGCCCGATGGCGATCCGCCCGTTCCGTTGGCGTCCGCAGACGCCTATCGCCCGAAGATGGAGGAACTGGGCCTGATCGTCAGCCGCGAACGGCGAAGGGAAGCCATATGGAATCAGGTACTCGAGCGGGCGCGCGAGGTCGGCGGCAGTGTTCCGGAGGATCCCGATCTGCTCGATGAAGTTACCGACCTGGTCGAAGCGCCATTCGCGCTGCGCGGCGGTTTCGACGAGTCGCATCTCGAACTTCCCGAAGAGGTCCTGGTCACCGTACTCAAGAAGTACCAGCGCTGCTTTCCCGTGGTACACCCTGAAACAGGCCGGCTGCTGCCGTGGTTCGTGGCGGTGTCCAACGGCCGGCCGGCCGATCCCGGTCCGGTCGTCCGAGGGAACGAGAGTGTCGTTCGCGCCAGATATGCGGACGCCGCTTTCTTCTACCGGGAAGACGGCCGAAAGGCCCTGGAGGAATACCTGCCGCGTCTGGATACGCTCACCTTCCAGGACGAACTGGGCTCCGTCAGGGACAAGAGCGTGAGAATCGAGCAACTGCTCCCTGTCGTCGGGTCAGATCTGGGCCTGAACGAAGGAGAGCTGATTACGGCCAAACGGGCGTCCCGCCTGTGCAAAGCCGATCTGGCCACCGGAATGGTCGTGGAGATGACGTCCCTTCAGGGCGTGATGGGCCGCTACTATGCCTTGTTGTCCAGGGAATCCAACGCAGTGGCGTCGGCCATCCAGGAGCATTATCTTCCTCGGTTTCCCGGCGATGTACTGCCGTCAAGCGAGTCCGGATTCGCGGTTTCCATCGCCGACCGGCTGGACAGCCTGGCCGGTCTGTTCTGCGCCGGAATCAAGCCCCGGTCGACCGCCGACCCCTACGGGTTGCGTCGGGACGCGCTGGGCCTGCTGGCGCTGCTTGTCGGGAGACGCCGTCACTTTTCCCTGAAGAAGGGACTTGAGGCCGCGGCGGCCGGGCTTCCAATCCGGGTTGAACCCAATCGGCTGGACGAAGCGTATACGTTCATCCTGCGACGCCTGGGCGTACAGCTCAAAGAGGAAGGTTTTCGTCATGACGTTGTCGAGGCTGCGCTTGGGGGCGGATGCGACGACCCGTTCGGGCTCAGAACCACCGTGGAAGGACTCGATCAGATGGTCCGCTCGGAAAACTGGTCGGAAACGCTCCATGCATACGCGCGCTGCAAGCGCATCGTTCGTGACCTGGATGAATCCTATTCCCTGAATCCGGAGGCAGATCCGGATCCTTCCTCGCGGGCCCTGCATCTGAAATGGGAAGCGGCTCAACGCTCAATGGACCGTTCGGATGACGGGATCGGTACCCTTGGAACGGTGCTGGCTGATCTTCGCGGCCCGATCAACCGCTTCTTCGAGGACGTCCTGGTGATGGATGAAGATCCGGTACTACGCCGGGCGCGCCTGGCCATGGTTCAACGCATCGCCTCTCTCGCCAACGGCGTTGCGGACCTGAGCCGCCTGGAGGGATTCTAGTGTTCCGGGGCGGAACACCAGGCCTCGCCTGCAGAGCGACTTTCTCAACGGACTGCCAGGGTGGCGGGAAGCGTCTTTCTCATGCGTATTATCACCGGAAAACTCAAAGGCCGGACCATCCCCTTTGACGTCAGGAAACACGGTAACGCCCGCGTAACGCCGGCAAGGATCAAAGAGGCCGCATTCAACATCCTGGGCGCCAGGCTCGATCATCTTCATTTTCTCGACCTGTTTTCCTGTTCAGGCCAGATCGGCCTCGAGGCGTACAGCCGCGGGGCCCGGGTGCTTCTGAACGAACCGGAACCTGGAAGGCACCGCTTTATTTCGAAGCTGCTGAAGGACTGGAGGGCGGAAAAACAGATCCGCGTCACGAACCTTCACGCGGAAAGACTCCTGCCGTTGCTGGAGTCTGAACAGCGGCCTTTCGATGTGATTTTCGTTGACCCGCCCTACCAGCTTGGAATCAACGGCGTTCCTTACGCACTTGCCATGCTTTCCCGCCTGAGCGGATCGGTCCTCGTTGCGCGTTCCACCCATATCCTCATTCAACATGCTGCAGACCTTGAAACGCCTGTGACTGTACAACACCTTTCGCTGTGCGTCAGGAAGACCTACGGCGGCACTTCATTATCCATCTACAACACCGTGTGCTGATCCGGGTGAGCGCCGGACCCCCATATCTGCTTGCTTTTGTATGCTCATACCGGTATTCTTTTATTGTCCAACCCCTATTCGGAAAGGAGCCGAACAGATGGATACCATGCACGATTCCATCGAATTCCGCCCTCGAGGCAGAACACTCGCCATGGGCGGTATCCCCTGGCTGCCGCGGATTACGGACAAGGCCCGGGCGATGCTGCGGAACAACATCGGAGACTACGTCTACCCCTGACCGGCCGACCAGAAGTTCCTGGAGGAACTCGGCTTGCCGGAAGAGGAATTCACGCGTATCGTCTCTGAATGCAAACTGGACACGGAAGTCATCGAACGCGTGCGTCCCTATTACGAAAATGCCCGTGGGAGAACACAGTAAAGCTGCTTAACACGCAGGCAGATGTGGAGCAAACGTATGTCGCCGAAGATTAATTTGAACAACGAAGAGGTCGAGTGCACGAAAGTTACAATAATTGAATCCGTCGAGAGGTTTAGCCAAATACGCCTTGATGACGGGACGATTCTAAACATAAAAGCGACTCCACAGGAAGTCGTTCGCGTCGAAAATCGGTTTGACCAGTCTGGGAATCCAATCTACGTTGTCAAGAGCAACAATATAATAAACGTCCATAGCAGCCCCCTGACGCAGGAGCAATGATATGGTAATCTGCTATGCTCGTGCCCAGACCCACCCTGTTCTACACGGGGAGGGAAGGACAGATAGTGTTCCGGAGTTTGACTTTAAACACCACGAGTTTGATGGAGATGTCTACTATTCCTCCGATCCAGAGATGTTCGTCCTCCCTGATAGCGCCGTATTTTCCATTCATGTTCAGAAGTGGCATGAAGAGCGAGGATTTACGTCTTCTCCAGTTGCAATGGCCAAATGTCAGTCATACCGGAAAATTGTCGAAATGGGAGAAAGGGCGCTTCCATTCATAATGGAGGACCTGGAAAAGCACAAGGAAGAGCCCGATCTTTGGTTTATGGCCCTGCACGAAATTACAGGCGAGATTCCGATACAGGAAGAAGACTACGGAAAGACTGTACGAATGGCTAAAGCGTGGCTCGCGTGGTGGAGAGGCAAGAGTGGATAGTAGATGGAATTCTGACGATTTCCCTTACCTGAATTCTGCTCATTACTCGATTAACAGTCCGCCGACTCGCGTGTACAACTGCGTAGCCTGGGCTGCAGGTTTTGACGATTGCTGGCTCTGGCCGACATCCTTTTTCTGGCCGCTAAAGACACACAAGGACGAATCTGTCGAGTCGTTGTTGGGATTTTTCGAATCATTGGATTTTCAGGAATGTGACGACTGCGACTTAGAGGAAAATTACGAAAAAATCGCCCTGTATGCTCAGTTGAGCGATGATGGACGCCTTATCCCGACGCATGCGGCGAGACAATTGGAGAATGGACATTGGACAAGCAAGATGGGCGCGAATGCGGATATAGTTCATCGTGAAGTTAATGACGTAAGCGGACCAGCGTACGGGACTCCAATCAGGTTCATGAAACGGAAGAACCGTTAGGTCGCCGCTGTCAGGAATGTCTACTTTTCCAGACCCTGGCCAAATCAACTGGTGTAAATTGTGTCTTGCTCGCACTCGTCAATCTGAACATGGCTTTCTTGTGGTCGATCTCCGATCTTGGGGCCCATCGAAGAAGGTTGTAAGCAAGTCCGCAAATTCCATTTCCGATTCTTGTTCTGTCCTGTGTCTAACGCGATGTACGCACCACGTCAGCAGATCTGACTTCTTTTCCAACATTTCTTAGCGCCTTCCGCCCTCGGAAAGCGACTGCCGTGCCAGCGCCCGGACCTCTCCGGACGCCAGTCGCAGCAATCCGTCGATTCCAATTACGTCAGCCGCGAAGAGTTGCGGACAGTCCTGGGCCGCCAGGTCATATGCTTCCAGGACGTCGTAATTTACCCCCCGGTACCGGTAGAGGTGTCCCAGGCTCTCCAGCTGCCCGCTTCGTCTCAGTGAATTCGTTACGCCCATCTTGAAATAATACAACTGTCGATCCCTCCGGTCGCCCCACCTCAACGTATCCGGCTCGGGGATGTGCGCCATCGACCGGTCCAGCTCTTCCTGGAAGGCATCGATCTCTGCGTCGACCATCTCCAGCAGCCCTCGCAGGACTTCCCGTCGCGCCGCTTCTCTTTCATCCTGAAGCATATCCTGGAGCACCAGCGCTGCCTTCCCGTAGAACACGTAACGATCGCGCTTTCCGTCGCCGAACAGATCCATTTCGATAGCTTCGGCTTTGCGCGCCAGCGCCTCGAGATCCAGGTGATCATCGCCCACGCCGGCGTAGTCATCGTCGGCGCGCGCCAACTGAATCCCCACGAGCAATGCCCGCTCTACAACCTGGATCATGTTTTCCGCGGGATCGAAAACCTTCAGATTCCGGGTCTTTTCGTCTTCCGCGCGTATC
Source organism: Candidatus Latescibacterota bacterium (assembly GCA_965116875.1). GTDB lineage: Bacteria > Latescibacterota > UBA2968 > UBA2968 > JAAXHE01. The sequence continues at coordinate 2,274,937 of OZ220733.1, read as the reverse complement.
GCCCCGTCGCCTCGTGCAAAGCCACGATCGACCAGCACCTGCTCTGCTTCTATCCCCAGGCGGTCCAGCAATTCGCAAAGCGCCCCACCCAATATCGGATGGCCGACAGCCGGCAGGTGTTCCTTCCGGCCTTCGATTACCAGGTCCGCCATGTCCGCCGCCAGCGCATCGTCTCCTGTCGGAGCCCCTCTGCCTCGCGTTTCCCGTTCACGCGTGAGCGCGAAGATAACCGCGAGCATGAGCAGGACAACCACAGCGATATAGACCATCTCCTGAGTTCTCCTTAACCTACGCGCGGAAGAGTTCCCCCATGCGCCGGCCCAGGAACCGTCCGGCCAGGAAGAGGCTGAGCATGAGAAGCAGCATGCCCAGCATGCCCATCGCGCTGGCAATGTATGGCCCATCCGCAATCCTGCCCATCAACGCGTAGATGGCTTTGGTGATGGGGTAATACTGTGTCTTCAACGCAAGTATCAGACTGTCGCTGACTTCCAGCATGGCAAAGGAAAAACAGAGAATGGCGCCGGCGACCAGATTCGCGAGAATGAGCGGGAAGGTAATCTGCAAAGTCGTGCGCAGTGGAGACGCGCCCAGATTCCTGGCCGCTTCTTCGAGAGCGACACTGCTTTGCTGGAATCCTGCGTAGGCAGATCTGACCATATATGGCAGTCGTCTCACCGCGTACGCGATAACCAGCAGCGGCACGGGATTGTGTCTCGCATCCAGAAAGGTGCCGGAATACCCGGCCAGATACCCGAATGCCAGCACCGGGCCCGGCAGGGCCAGCGGTAGCATCGCGACCGCGTCCAGCGCGCCTCTGAACGGGACCCGGGTACGGGCAAGCAGATAGGCAATGGATATGCCGAGTACCACGTCGCAAATCGTACTGAAAGTACTCAGCATCAGGCTCATGGTTACACTGGGGCCCGCGATCGGGTGCCGATATACGAGCGGATAGTACCTGCCGGTGATTTCCTGCGGCCAGATCGACATGAACCAGCGCTCGGAGATGGAGGTCAGGAAAACGCTCAGGTGAGGGATCAGCGCGATGGCTGTCAGTGAGATCATGACTCCGTAGATGAACGCGGTCATCCCGGGTGTCGCACGACGGGTTGCCGAACCCACGTGTCCCCGCGCAACCATTTCGTACCTCCGTTTGCCCAGCAACAGCTTGGACAGGTAGAAAAACAACACGGTCAGCAGCAAAAGAAAAACCACGAGCGCATACGCCATGGGGTTTTCGTTGATATCTGATATAGCATTGAATATCTCGACCATCACCACCTGGCGATAGTTGAAGATCAGCGGTGTTCCAAGGTCCGTAAACGCCCAGATGAAGACAATGATCGCACCCGCGAAATAGCCGGGCAACATCAGCGGAAAGGTGACGCTTCGAAACAGCCTGAAACCGCGGGCCCCCATGTTGCGTGCGGCCTCTTCGAGGCTGGGGTCGATATTCGCCAACGCCGCAGCCACGTTCAGGAACATAATGGGATAAAGGTGCAACACCTGCAGAATGACCACGCCGGTAAACCCGCCCCCGAACCAGTCGATCGGCTGGTCGACGATTCCCAGCTCGAGCAGCAGAAGGTTGATCGATCCGAAGCGGGCGAACATCTGTTTCATCCCGATCGCGCCCACGAACGGCGGGAGGACCATGGGCACCAGGATCAGACCATTGAGGACGTTCTTGCCCCTGAAGTCATACCGTACCAGCAGGAATGCAACGGGAAGACTCAGCAGTGTCGTTGCGATTGTCGTGAACATTCCGAGACGGAAACTGTTCAGAATCATCTCCGTGTAGACCGGATTTCCTGCCATCAGCTCAAAGAAAACGAGCGAGAATTCTCCGTTTACCCACAGGGCTCGCACAACGGCGTACCAGAGCGGATAGAACAGAAAAAACACAAAGAAGGCAGACAGTCCCGCCAGAAAGAGGATTCTGGACCGGGTCAGGTCGTATCGATCAAGCCAGGTTTTCACCGTCGTCCCGTAGAATTGTTACCGCGTCCCGGTCGAACCGGATGCTCATACGATCGCCCGGAAATGCTCTCTGAACCAGTGGATGGCTCTCAACGAGCTTCACCTGCGTTCCATCCGGCAGGTCCACAACGAACTGTTCCATTTCGCCCAGGTATATCGCGTTCCGGACCGTTCCGGTGACGACGTGGTCCGCTTCGTCCGGACTGCCAGCGAGGAACTCCATGGCTTCCGGGCGGACGGCGCACAGTACGCGGTCGCCTTTCCGGATCCCGTCGTAGCCCGGCCTGCCGTACAGGACGCCCACCCCCGTTTCCACACCAATGTTCCCGTCCAGCAGGACAACCTTGCCCGAAATCAGGTTGATTTCACCGATGAAGTCCGCGACAAACCGGTTGGCCGGCTTCGAATACAACGTCCTGGGAGAACCGGACTGTACGACCCGCCCCGCCTGCATCACGGCGACGCGGCTGGCCATTGCCAGCGCTTCCTTCTGGTCGTGGGTGACATAGATCATGGTAATCCCGAGGCTCTGGTGCAGCGCCTGGATCTGTTCCCTCATCTCCAGCCGCAGACGTGCGTCGAGATTGGAGAGCGGTTCGTCCAGCAGCACCACGTCGGGTTCGATCACCAGGGCCCGCGCCAGCGCCACCCGCTGCTGCTGCCCACCTGACAACTGGTTGGGGGTCCGGTCCCGGTATCCTTCCATTCTCACCATCTGTAACGCCTGCCGGATCCGGTCAGCGCGTTTTCGCGACGCAATGTCGCGCAGTGCAAGGCCGTACTCCACGTTCTGCCAGACCGTCATATGAGGCCAGAGAGCGTAATTCTGAAAGACCATTCCCGTGTTTCGTTTTTCCGGCGGGACTCCGGTAACGTCCCGATCGTCAAAAAACACGCGTCCGCGTTCCGGCCTGTAGAAACCGGCGACCGTTCTCAACAACGTGGTCTTGCCGCATCCGGAGGGTCCCAGCAGAAAGTAGAATTCGCCTTTCTCGATTTCGAGATTGACGCATTCAACAGCAACGACGTTGCCGAATCGCTTTGTGACATCCTGCAGACAAACACGCACCATGGTACGCCCTCATGTCCCCTGGAGGCTGTTTTCAGCCTCAATTCGAAAAATGGCAGCGGTCAAATTGGCTACAAGAGCCTGAATGCGGGTAGACGCAAGACGTGAGACGGTAGACCAAAAGCGGTGAGCCGGTAGCCGGTAGAGGGTAGAGATTACCTGCCTTGTGAGGCTTCTTTTCGTGCCGGAGGCAAGCAGGGATAAATTCGCCGGCAAGGATATCTTCTCCCGTCTTACGTCTCCCGTCTACCCGTTTTTCTCCCCCACTTCCGTCTCACGTTTCCCTGCTTCCGGGGCGCCGGCGACGAGTTACCGTCGAAACGAGCGAAGCGACGTCTTTGCGAGGTAGATCACCATGGCGCCTGCAAGGCCCAATGGGAACAGGAGCGTCAGCCTGTCCAGAAGACGACTTCGAAACGCCGGCTGTGAAACTCCGTATTTGTTCCGTGCGAATTCCGTCCATGACGCCAGGGTCCTGTTGCGCAGTTCCGCATCGCGCCAATGGGCGCCCAGGCGGCCGCAGGCTTCTTCGCCGACGGGTACTTTCGCGATCCGTCGAACACGTTCGGGGGTTATTCCTTCCGTAATCGCCGTTTTCCAGGCGTTTTGCAGCTGCTGGTGGGAATCGATCACCATGACGCCGATCAGGTCGTTCAACACGCGCCATCGGGTTGACGCCTTCTCCGAGTCATAGACGAGGTCCGACGTCCACTCGAACGGGTTCAGCGCAACGGCGGCCTCACCGCGGTACCTCCGGTAGAGATCGGGCAATACCGTAAACCGGTTCAGCGCGGTTTCCAGGGGTCCGCCCGGTACCCCCTTTTTCAGAAACCAGAGTTTCTGGCCCGAGTCCGACATGACGAATTCGACGAAACTCCGTGCCGCCCGCAGGTTGGATGCGCCTTTCAGGATGGCAACCCCGTCAGGATTGACAATAGTCAGGTTGTCGGGCATCGTGAATCCGATATAGTCTCCTCCCACCTGGCTGGCCTGGGCCCAGGCATAGAAGTCGATGGACAGACCGTAAGCCACCTCGCCAGCGGCGACGTCCTTGGGCGCCTGTGAGCCGCCTGACGTAAAATTGCGGACATTGGCGCCCAGTGTCGTGATGACCTCCCAGCCTCGCTCCCAGCCGTATGCCTGCAGGATCAACTCATAGGCCATGTGTACGCTGCCGCTGCTTCTGGGATCTCCCGAACCGACCCACGAAAACAGCTTCGGATCCCCAAGGTCGGCCCAGGTCCGCGGGGCCGGCAGGTTCACAAGCTCGAGAACGGCCCGGTTGTACACGATTCCGAAACCAGCCAGGGTGGCGCCGTACCAGCGATAGTCCGGATCGTACAGAGGTATGCCCCCGATTCTCCGTGGCAATCGATCCAGCAGCGCCTCAGGCAGGCGATGAGCCGAACAGAGTCCCATATCGGCGATTTCCATAAAAGGGTCCATGCCTCCGCCGAAGAAGACGTCGATACCGATTCCGCCGGGCGCTCGACGGAATTCCGATTTGACGTATCTCAGAATCGAGCTCGTGCCACCGCCGACGTCAAGCCATTCCAGGATGACCTCCCTGCCCGTCAGCCTGGAATAGTGCGACTTAAAAGCCGTTTCAAACTCATTCTGCACTCCGTCCGGATGCGGTGAGATCAGAACCAGCCGATCTGTTGCGGCCGGGGCTGTGACGGGGAGCATGCAGAAGCAGAACAAAGTCAGAATTCGGAGCTTCATGGCCGGTCCATTCGTCTCAACTCGAGTGTTGATTTCACGCCTGCGACTTCAGCCGGAATGGTACCGACGCCGCCCGAACGTGTCGATTTCCTTCTATCGTCGCACAAAAAAACGCCGCAATCCTGAAGATCGAGACGTACACGCCAGGCGATCAGGCAGACGATTCAAGGCCCGATGTCCTCCACGCTTCCGATCCGGTTCCCGGAAGGATCGGTAAACCAGGTCCTTCCAAGCCGATCTCTTGCCATGCCTCCCACTCCTGAAACCGAATACGGCAGTTCGAGTATCCTGATACTGGAAGCCTCCGGATCGAATCTGGCGAAATTCCTGGACTGATCGGCCGCGTACCAGATTCGTCCGTTGAGATCCACGGACAGCGAGGATGGATCCGGTCCATCTTCAGGCAGGATGTAGCTCGTGAAGTTCCCGGTGGCCAGAAGGTCCCACTTGTGCAGTTGAAAGGAATTCGCGGCGAACCAGATTTGATTTCCGGCATCCAGCACGAACTGTTTTGTGGTCAGATTCCGGATGGGTATCTCGATCTCCGCGATCTCTTTCGTTTCCGGATTCATCCGGCCGAATTTTCCGACGGCTCGTTCCGAAAACACCAGTATTCCTTCGCTGTCGACCAGTATCTGGTCCAGACCGGCCGAGGGAGTGAACACAGGGTACTCTTCGAACGTGCCGCGATCAGGATCGAGTCGACCGATCTGGTTTCCGGATTCCTGCGTGAACCAGAGGTAACCCCTACGGTCGAAAACCAGTCCTTTGGGCCGGCTTCCCGGGGTGGGAACGGAATACACCCGGATTTCTACGGAAATCGGGTCGAGCCGGCCGATCGCATTCGCAACAATATCCGTAAACCAGACGATCCCGCGGCCGTCAACGGCAAGCCGCGCCGGCCGCCCACCGGGGGTTGGCAACGGATATTCGACGAATGTCTCGGTTGATGGATCGAAACGGCCGATCTGGTTTGCGCCCGTCTGCGCGAACCAGACCCGGCCCAGGGCGTCGACCACGATATCCCGTGGCTGGCTTCCCAGGGTCGGCACGGTATACACATCGACGGAACCGACGGCAAGTTCCTCGTCTACGTGAGAATGCATCACCGTGTGTTGAGCCCTGTCGTAAAGGCGCGCGAATATCAGAAAATCCTGAAGATCGACGGCTCCGTCGCCGTTGAGATCAAACCGCGTGTCCCCGGTTCCGAATGCCTCCGCCAGGAGGACGTAATCCCCGAAATCGATAACATCGTTGCCGTCGAAATCGATATCGGGAGTGGTCTGCGCCGACGCGGTCGATATAAGGATACCGAAAGCGTACAACCAGACCTGGATTTTGGGGCGTAAGCTCATCTTACCTTCGCAACAATATGGCCGCAATAATCGTGGATCAAATGACTTACGGGTCAACCCGGCTTATTCTCCCCGCGGGCGAGCTCGAAGATTCCTCTGGCGGCTTCCAGGCGCAAGCCCGGTTCGGCGTTTCCGAGGTACGTGCGAAGCGTCTTCAGCTGTCGCAGGTCGCCGGATCGCGTCAATCCTCTCAAAGCCGCCGCCTGAAGGACCGCTTCTTCGTTCTCCACAAGGATATCGTTCAGCGCTTCAGTCGCCTGTTTCAGCGCAATCTGTCCAAGAGCGTCAATAATGGTCTCCCTGATTTCCGGCGACGGGTCCTGATGAAACGCCCACGCGAGTGCCTCGACCGACGCTGCGCTATTGATTTTGCCCAGCGCCTGCACAACCGCCAGACGAACGGAGAATTCCCTGTTTTCCGAGAACGCGTCCCTCAACGCGGGGATCCGTCGTTCATCAGCGATGATACCCAGGATCTCCGCGGCGCGCCTTCGAAACGGAACGTGCGTACTCTTCAGGTCGTCTTCCAGTTCCTCCGAAATCTCCATTCCGTGGCCGAGCCGGGCAAGGGACCACGCCGCGCTGAGCCGGAGCGGCTGATTATCGGGGCCGAAAAAGGCTGATCGCAGGAGTTCCACCGCCGTTGAGTCCTGAATCCAGCCCAACCCATCCACCGCCAGCAGCCGGTTCATCGGGTGTCCTTCTTCCAGCAGCTGTTCCTTGAGGTAGACGCCAATTTTCCTGGCGGACAATCCTCCCAGCGCTTCCAGGCAGCGAATTCGCAGTGAATGTTGCCACGACGTCTGTTTCGCTACAGTCTCAAGATGGTCGATCGCGTCGGCGGTACCAAACTCCTCCAGAGCATCTACCATGACCAGCGAGGTGGAAAGCTGCCGGGTATTCAACAGGGTATCGGCAATGACAGGCAGACTCTGAAGATCCGCCAGTCTGGCAAGCGCCAATGCCGCGGAAGATCGCACAACCGGATCCGGATCTTCTCCAAACGCCCGTCTGAGCGCAGGTACAGCCGCCGGGTTCTCCAGTTGACCGAATGCGGCGGCCGCTTTGGATCGAACCATGGCCATCTGACCGTTCCCGAGCGTTTCCGCCAGCCAGGGCGCCATTGTCCCGGCATTCAGTCGCTCCAGCGCTGCCGCAACCTCCACCTTCACGAAAGCGCTTTCGGTCTTTTCGAGCACGCCTCTGAGTGCATCGACTGCACCGGGCCCATCGTGTTTTCCTAGCGCTTCCACCGCCCGCAGAACGACGATTTCATCCGGATGTTCCAACAGGGTCAGGAATGCGGATCGAACATCGGAGCGATCCAAACCCGCCAGGACCGATACAGCCTCCGCAACGAGGGCGCCATCCAGTTCGCCGTTGTGTACGAGACCGAGTACGGTATTCAACGCGTTACTTTCGGCCAGTTCCACTTCCTGCCGACTGGGGCCGCAGCTCCAGGCGCCGACGCAGATCAGAATGAACCAGGCAGACCGCCAAACCGCATGCGGCCGCCTGCAGTTTGAGTTACGCATTCCTATTCGGCTCCCACCGCGCAGCGAAACCCGACGTCCGACCGCCTTTCATCGGGTTTCGCCCATCCTGCGCCGGTGCATTTCGCCCGCTTTTCGTCGTCAAGCCATGAGCCGCCGTATATTGCACGGAGTTTCCTGTTGTTTCCATACCAACCGTCCACCCACTCCCAGACATTGCCCACCATGTCCCTGGCGCCATAGACGTTGGGGTCTCCAGTGGCCACTTCTCCGGCCCCGGCACTCCAGGCCAGTCCGGTCCGGGACCTGGCGGGATCGTAGCGCTTTCCGTAGGAATAGATATCGCCCGCTTCGCCCAGACACGCCGCAACCCATTCCTCGGACGTCGGCAGCCTCTTGCCGAGAGAACCACAGTATTCCCGCGCCTGTTCGTGAGTCATTCCGGTGGCCGGCATTCGAGGTCCGTTAGAGAACTCATCCGGCCTGTAAGCGGAGTCAAACGCCCCATATGCCTCAACGCTGACTTCGTGCGGATCGATGTAAAAGGTCTGGAAAGCGGAGGCCTCAATTTTCAGCATGCCTTCGACCTTTTTGGCGAAAGCGGCGGCTCTTCGCTCCGCCTCGGCCGCCCTTGCCTGTTCTTCGGCGAGTTCGGCCTCTCTGGCCGTTTTCGCCTGTGCGTCGATTTTCGCCCTTCGGGCGGCCTCTTTGGCTTTGACCACGGCCTTTCGGCGGGCGGCCTCCCTGCGGACACGCGCCTGGATTCTGCGCCGCGCCTCCGACTCCTTCCTGGCCAGGCGAATCCGGTCGGCCTCCGTCAGGGAGCGGGCGCATCGGAAACCGTAGTTCAGCGATTTCAGATCGACTTTCGCCCGCCTCGCGGAACCGCACCGTGTCAACCTGGGACCATCCGTCCAGGACCCGCCGTACACCTTTTGCATACCGCCTTCGCCGCCGTCTTCAACCCACTCCCAAACGTTTCCGGACATATCGAACAGTCCCGCCCAGTTTTTCCCGTAGCTCATCACTGCCCTGGGACCGTCGGTCCAGTTCTTTCGTCCCGCACGCGCGTGGTTCGGGTCGTAATTGTTTCCGTAGGCGTAGGCCGTTCCCTCCAGACCGCCGCACGCTACGACCCATTCATCGGACGTTGGCAGACGCTTGTCCTGCGCTTCGCAATACGCTTTCGCCTGCGTGAATGTAATCGCTGTGGCAGGCATATTGGCATCGTCGAAATAGGTGTACGCCGGATGATAGTCCGGATCGAACGCCTTGAACTGTTCGACCGTCACCTCATGCCTGCTCATGTAGAACCGTTCCTGGCCGGACTGTACCAGGACCATTTCATCTCCGGGGGATTGGGCGGGCGCCGACGCCGGAGTGAATGCGACCAGAACCGTGATCCATAGATGGTGCAACTCAAAATTCCCCGAGCAATTCCTGACGTTCTTCGCCTTCGCCGAGAATCAGGCTGATATCCCATTCATACTGGCCGTTGGCCGGTACGACCCCGCACGCTTTGAGTCCCCACGCCGTATCCAGGCGGTCGACCTGCGACGTGGAGGGCTCCAGCGCCGCGTGGTGGAGGTTGTTCCAACCGCCCTCGTTAATCCATAAGCCCAGATGGGGGAGCTTTTTCGCCGGAAACAGAAAGCCGATAAACTCCCCGTTCGGGTAGACCAGCGCGCAGCGGCCCTGCTCAAGGCGCGTGGAGTAGATCTTCTCCGCCTCTTTGGTACGACTGGATCGGATCGAGGACCGGTTATAGGCCTTGTCGAGCGTCAAATCCGTCACTTTGGGCCAGGCATGCCGCGTCATTGGCGGCCCCAGGCGGTCTTCTGTACTCATGTAGGATACCACATCCGTACCGGAAGGTATCAGGATCCGTGATCGGGTTTCCACCTTAAAAAGCGGGTGGAACGCATACACGAACGGCAAGTCAAACGGGCTTTCATTCCGAACGGTGTAAGAAAACCGGATATACGGCTTTTCTCCGCGTGCCAGTGTCTCGAAGCGGATGTCCCGTTGAAACACGTATGGAAACCGGACGCCATTCACCCACATCCGCAGGCGTCCCTGCTTGACTTCATACTGCCATGGCAGCGTCCAGACTTCTCCATGGTCGGGAACCGGCACTCCCGCCCACGGAAAGGCGGGATACGGACAGTCTTCGACAGTGGGAAAACACTCGTCTGCGCCGTCACGTTCGTAATTCTCGAAACGGTCCGCGTAGGTTCGCCTCCTGTAGGGGATATTGGTGCGCGAGAGAAACTCGCGTCCGGTCGCCTTGTTTACAAGAGAGGTAATCTTTCCACCCAATTCCGGAACAACAACCATCGAGAAACAATCGGTGTCCAGTTTTATTCCGGTAATGTCCGGCGCAAGTTCCAACTCATCCTGTTTGAATTTAGCCATGGACTCGTATCCTTTGTTTCAAAATTAAGGACCGAACGGCCGGACGTAACTCCCGCAATCGCCCTGTGCTGACGCACCGCCCTCCGATTCCGTTCCTCACCGGCCCGTTGAAAAAGTCCATCCGGCCTCGCCTGCAGAGCGACTCTCTCAACGGACTGTTACGGACGTTGATCGGGAATTCTCTGTTGTATGATGCGCCCGAGTCTGGTGACACCCAGCAGATCGAAATATTCTCTGTCATCGTTTCCCGGGCGGAACGGTACGTATTCGAGCATCCGCGCAAGTACGCTGTTCTGTCTGGCGACTTCCACCGGAATGGGAATATTGAGTCGTCGCATCACATTCTTCATCCGAACCCGACCCTTATTGATCCATCCGCCGTCATAAGTGACGTCGAGCGATCCTTCCGCCGTCCGTATGATCGGGACCGGATGTTCAGCAAGCTTCAAGTCACGCAGTGAGGTCTGGTACACCGCGATCTTGTAGGCATTTGGGCTCCCGTGCTCGTCGTAGCCGTCCGGATAGAGTGGTTCCTCTACCACGATTTTTCCCAGATTTTCATATAATTCCTCGGTGCCAAGCGCCGTCGCATCCAGTCCGTAAAACGACTCCCTGCCTGCGACGTGGTAGAACCTGGCATTGAGAAAGAGATGCATTCCCTCGAAAGGAGACGACCATCTGAAGCCGTCGAATTCGCCGATGGCGTGGTTGCGCTTAATATAATAATGGGCCGCACACACCACGTCCACGTCAGTTGACCGGTCAATCACGTCTCCAAGTCGCAATCCATTCCAGTTGCCCAGGTGCCTGACCTCGTATCCCCTGGCCTGCAGCGCCGAACGGATGGCTTCGTATAAGCGAAGTTCGTACCTGGGCGGCATCCGAAACGGGTCCCCCTGCAACTGGCGCGTGAATCCCAGGTTAACCCGACCCGTGTATCGGAGTCCGGGATCAGGGTTCCGGTCCGACGCCAAAACCATGAGCCCGATCCGTTTCGGGCGATATTTCGCAAACGCCTCCTCCGCGGAACTCGTCCCTTCGGCGAATGACTCTTTCTTGATACTTGCACCTTCGCCCGGTGTCGTCCAGACGCACACCAACCCGCACAAGAGCAGTAAGCGCATAAACTTGTCCGGCATCAGCTGTCGCATTTCAATCCGTTCAGCAATTCGACGGTCGCGGATTTGATCATCCGTTCGCACGCCGATGTGATCATTAACGTACCATAGTAACGGTATGCGTGGTCAACTTCGTAACCCCCCTCGGGAAATGCCTTCGCCGTTGGCACGTATCCGATGCATCCGTTGGTGTACGCGAGGGTGAACGTCTTCCTGAATGGCGACGTCCGGTCCATTTCCAGTTGATAATCCACGAACATCTCGCCCGGGTACGCCACCAGCGCCGCCTCTCCGATTCTCATCGCCTGGATCTCGAACGCTTCCGGCCGGGGACGGCGGCTTTGCGCCGTACGAAGATAATCTTCAGCCCACTCGATCTGTCCCCGATACTGGCAGACAAGATATTCGGTTGCTTCGGGGTCCCTCTCCGCTTCCCGCACCCGGGTTTTCTGATCTGCCAGGGCGCGTTCCGCCTCATCCACGGATGGGATTCTCGTGGGAAGGTAAACCACCTGGCGCGCCACCCCCAGACCGTTCGATTGCAGCGGTTCCGCGTGACAGGCGGCGTTCACGGCAGCCCCCGCCAGCAGTTCGCCTTGCCGAACGGTTGTCTTCAAGGTGCCGTCCATCGGCGTGCAGTTGATGTCGCCGCAACAGGCCTGCGCGAACATCGGCAGCGCGCCTTTGAGCTCGCGCCGGATCTTCCGTGCCGCATATCCGGGAAATTCCGCGCTGAACGCCAGGCCACGAAGATTGACGGGGTGGGCCGCCGTCGTATAAAGAAGCCCGAGCGGGGAACCGGACCGGTCGTCGATGCGAAGCACGTCCACCCAGGGGGCTTCGGCGCCCTCGGGGTTATGGCCGATCGTCATCCGTCCGTTTCGGCGGGCGCGACGGTTATGGGCGATCCTGACCGGAGACCGGCCGATCCGAAGCGAAACGGGCACCAGCCGGTCCACCGCCATCCGGACGGCGCCGGCGACCTGCCGGCACAGGACGTCTTCGTACGCGTCGTCGCGCGATCCCATGCTGCGGAACGACATCACCGTGGGTCCGGAATGAGAGTGCGATCCGTTCAGCAACAGACCCTCGCCCGGCACTCCGGCATCGCGTTCGACCAGATCCCGTAACCGCTGAACCAGGTCGGGTGCGAAGGAGATGAGATCCGATGTAACGATGGCCAACCGCGTCCGACCGTCGTCCAATACCAGCGCGCGAGCGAACAGATCGTCGTATACGGTTTCGGCCGGCCCTTTCCGGTTTCCGAACCCGCAAACGGAAATGCCGACAGGCGGCGTAATCGTAACCTCGGCAACGCCGGCCTTCAGTTCACCCATCGCCGGAATCTCCCAACCCGCTCGATCAGACCGTTAATCATGGACCGGATACTAGAACTGCCCGTTCCGGGATTCGTACTTGGTGGGCTTGCCCAGCGTTGGACCCTCATTCATCACCCAGGCGGCCACCCATTCCATCATCTCCGCGGACGAGACCCTGGGCAGTCCCAGGAGGTTGAACAGCGCGCTCGCATTGCCCAGCAGGGCCGTGTGGCTCTCTTCGCCTTCAAAAACAGGCGTCCTCCCCATCAGCACGCCCAGCTTCAATGCGACGTCGCGGATCTCCAGGTGTTCGGACCCCGTCATGTTGAGAATCCGCGCGGGGCTTTCACAGAACGGAAAGCTCCGCGCAAGATAGGCGTTCGCGTCTCCCTGCCAGATCTGGTTTACATATCCCATGCTCAGATCGATCGGTTGTCCTGTCCAGACCCGCTGAGCGATATCCAGAAATACGCCGTAGCGCAACTCCGTTGCGTAGAACAACCGGACAATTGCCAGTGGAGTACCGTTCCGTTCGGCGTAGTAGGCCGCCAGCCGCTCGCCCCCAAGGCGGGACTGCGCGTATTCACCGACCGGTCCCAGGGGCGACGACTCCACCGATCCGCCGGATTCCGGTGAAACAAACCGGTAGACGTTTCCCGAAGAAACATAGACGATTCGTGAATCCGGAAACCGCTGCATCACCTTGCCGGGAAGCATCGCGTTCATTGCCCATGTGAGGGGTTCGTTTCCGGTTGAGCCGAACTTGTGCCCGGCAAGAAGGATAATATGGCCGGCATCGGGCAGGGCGCGAAGCGAATCGTCATCGATCAGATCGCACTGAACCGTCCGTACCCCCTTCGCTTCAAGGGTTTCCCGATCACCCGGACTGGAGAACCGAGAGACCCCGATGACGCCGGCTGCGCCGGAACGCACAAGGAGTTCGCCAAGCGTCAACCCCATCTTGCCGGCGATGCCGAGTATCATAATCTCGCCGTTGATTCTGGATACCGCATCCCTCACCTCGGGAACCGGTTCAGTCATCCGTTCGACAAGCGCGGTTTCGGTCTCTATCGGATCAATGGTAAACTTCGACGTCTCCATCGCCGCTCCTTTAAAGCATGCGCCCCGTCCAGCCGATAGATTGGGCGTTGTGCACGATCTTCGTCAGGTAACGCCATCGCTTCCGGCCGGCGGCGGTGGCGTCCGTGCACCGGGTACGAAGTCCCTTGCTTCCGCGACCGGGATTCCATAAGCATTTATTTTAAAAATGCGCGCGCAGATATTAAAAACACTAAATTTTCGTACACTGGACAACAATATAGAATGTAAGTTCCTCTTACACAACCGAAAATTGGAGTGCATACGCCCCCGTGTCGTCAAAGGAGTTGACTTTACTCCCGGAGAAACCTAGGTTTAGCAGTCCGTTGAGAAAGTCGCTCTGCAGGCGAGGCTTGGTGTCCCGTCCCGGAAATATGTCACCATTCATCCGCCGATTCATCCCGTCTGGCGGCGTTGCCTTCGCTCGGTGACCGTAAGCAGGGCGCCTTGCTCAGGCGCCTTGCCAGCCGGGCGACTCGGCGGCCGAATTTCGGCAATCTATCTCCGGGGCGGAACACTTGCCATTGTGGTCGAAGACAAGGCGCGCGACCGAGTCCCATCTTTCGATTCGGCGAGGGAGCGCAACGCAGGTTTTCGACCGCAAGGGCCGGCCGTAGCCCGGATGGACTTTTTCAACGGGCTGTTAGGTCTTCCGCACAAGTCAGGGTCCGAACCCGATCAGACCTGCATCCGGCCCCGCACGAACACAGGATCCCTCTTGCCCGCAGGAATCGTTTTTGTCCATGAGTTTTCCCGGTCAACTCTACAGCATTCTGAAGGGCAAACACCTGCTTGTCGCCCTCGCCGTCGTCTGCGGGCTCCTCTTTGCCGCCGCAAACCTCCTGCCGCCCTTACTGATCAGGGAACTCATCCGCTGGTTGACGGAAGGCGCAACCGGCGCCGATCTGATTCGGATCAGTCTGCTTCTTGTTGGGGTCTACCTCTTTCGCGGCGCGACCAGATACGGATACGGGTACTTTTCCCATATTGCCGCCTACCGCGTGATGCACGACCTGATGGTGAGGATCTATCGACACCTGCAGAGCCTGCCCCATCGCTTTTTCAACACGCAGCGTACCGGCAACCTCATTTCCCGTTCGATCAACGACGTTGAAGCCCTCGAGGACTTTGTCGCTCACGGTATTCCGGAGACGGCATTGGCCGCGATCATACCCGTATCGATGATTGTCGTGCTGTTCACGCTGAACCCCGAACTCGCACTCATCACCCTGATTCCCATTCCGCTGACAGCCTTTCTGGTTTACCGTTACGTCTCGAAGGTTCGCGCCCTCTGGAGCGCCGTTCGCGCGCATCTGGCCGATCTCATCGCCCTGGTTCAGGACAGCTTTTCGGGCATCCCGGTAATCAAGTCCTTTGCGCAGGAAACCCGGCGCGTCCGCCTGATTCAGGCCCGGAGCCGGAAGTTTCGAGACAGCAGCGTAACCGCCAACCGCATATCCCTTCTTCCGGCAGGCATCATTGAAGCCGCCGGCGGTATCGGCATTGTTCTGGTGATCTGGAGCGGTGGTAATATGGCGCTGGAAGGCGTCATTTCGGTTGCGGACCTTTTTGTTTTCATTGTCTACATGGGCCACATCTACCAGCCTTTTCTCCAACTCGCCTCGTTCAACGACATCCTTCAGAAAGCCGCGGCCAGCACGGACCGCGTGTTCCAACTCCTCGAGGTCGAGTCGGACATCTATGACGCCGCCGACGCCGTTGCGCCGAAATCCATGGATTGGGACATCAGGTTCCGGAACGTCACTTTCGGTTACGACCCGGAAAGTCCCGTACTCAATGGGGTCGAATTCGACGTTGAGGCCGGTGAAATCATCGCCCTCGTCGGTCCTACCGGCGCCGGCAAAACCACAGTCGCAAGTCTGATACCACGCTTTTACGACCCGCAGCGCGGCGGCGTCTTCGTTGGCGGGCACAACGTCCGCACCCTGCGGCTGGGCCACCTGCGCTCACACATCGCGACCGTTTTCCAGGATGTCTTTCTGTTTCATGCGACGGTACGCGAGAACCTGCTCGTCGGTCGTCCAGAGGCGACGGACCGGGAGGTCCGGGAAGCGGCCCGGACGGCAAACGCGGAGGCATTCATCCTGGATCTGCCCGAAGGCTACGACACGCTTGTCGGAGAGCGGGGCATCCGGCTTTCCGGCGGCCAGAAGCAACGGCTGTCCATTGCCCGCGCGGTGTTGAAAGACGCCCCGATCCTGATCCTGGATGAAGCCACCTCCTCCGTGGACGCGGAGACCGAAATCCTTATCCAGGAAGCCATCGCACGCCTGACGCGCCATCGTACAACGATTGTGATCGCACATCGGCTGTCCACGGTGCGCAATGCCGACAAGATTCTCGTCTGCAACGACGGACGCATTGTTGAGTCGGGCGCCCATGAGGACCTGATGGTTCAGGATGGGCTCTACGCCCGCATGGTGCGTACGCAGGAGATTTCACGCGGCTGGCGTATTCCCCAGGCCAGGAATAACGCGGCCGACTGAATAAAAGGGGCGGTCCATCGGAACGCCCCGCTCTCGGTTGCCGCTTGCCTGGCCGGTTCGCGCTCATTTTTCCCACGCCGTCACGTCGACGTATCCCGTTCGCGCGCAGTCGCGGGCGACCCGGCGTCCGTACGTCACGGACGGGCGGAATCCGGCCCGGGACAGCGCCTCCGCCTTCGGTTCGAATCCCGCGTCGCAATAGGCCAGATACCTTTCCGCGTCCGGAAGCGACAGCGCGCCCAACAGGTCCTGCGAGCGATCCCAGAAATGGGGATGGCAATACACGTCCACCACACAGCTTCGCGGCCATAGACTGTCGGATGACCACATCGCCAGGCCCGTCACCGCCGCGGTCTCCCTCTGCCGCATCACCTGTACCCGCGCGTTTCTGCCGTCTTCCCTGCGCGTACATGCGTCCCGAATGAACGGCAGGAGCGGGCTCTCCGTAGACTGCCGTCCGAAAATCCGCATTCCGGCGCATCGCGTCACACCGGGAAAACCTCCGGTGAACAGGGCCGTCGACGCAGGCCAGTCCCGCCAGTCCAGCGCAGCCGCTTCCGCCGGTCCTTTCGCGAAATATCCCGCCTCGAACGCATCCCTCGAAGTCGTATGGTAATCCATATAGCCGCTGTGAGGTTCCAGGCCTTCAAATCCGTGCGCCCTGTATATGTGATAGGGGTGCGAGTCGTAACCCGTCCCGAGGTAGAGCGCGCGTCCGTCCCGCCGTCTGAAATGATCCATCATTACGCGCATCAATTCCGTCGCCGCCCGCTTCCGCCGGTCCTCCGGTCTCGTATACACGTGTCCGAATATCCCCACCCCCCGCGTTTCGACCGTGCTCATATTGGCAAAAGGAATCCCGCCGCGATGCAGAATATAAAAGTACGCATCGACGTCCAGGCGTTCCCTGAGTACCATCGTATTACCCCAGCGCCAGATTTTGCCCTTGTGCTCCAGAAGCGCTTCGATCCGCTCCGCCCAATCCGGGTCCGGCCCTTTCACGACTCCGGCTTCCACGCGTTCGCCCGACTTCAGCATGATCGTGTCAATGGGTTCGTACATCGCGTTCCTCACTCCTGAAACCGGATACCGGAGCCCCTCCGGCCCGTCCGGTCTAACGTTTCCGCACGGGCGCTATTTCGCCCACTCGGGCAAGCCCGTCAGCTCGATTCCCAAAGCAGACCCGCCCAGCAGATCAATGGCGCCGGCGACGATGGCGACTCCCGTCAGATTCAATATCAGACCCACGCGCACCATATCCCTCATCCGGACGCGGTCCGTGCCGAACACGATTGCGTTCGGCGGCGTGGCGACAGGCAGCATGAATGCGAACGAACAGGACAGCGTGGCGGGAATCATCAAGAAAAGGGGATTCACCTGAATCGCGACGCCCAACGCCGCCAGAATGGGCAGGAACATCTCGGCCGTGGCGGTGTTCGACGTCAATTCGGTAAGGAATGTGATCATCAGGCAGAGGACGGTCACCAGAAGCAGGGGATGAACCGCGCTGAGCCCCGCCAGGCGATGACCAAACCACATGGACAGACCCGATTCCATGAACCCTGTCGCCAGGGCGAAGCCTCCGCCGAAGAGCAGTATGATATGCCAGGGGAGTTTCCCAACGGTCTGCCGGTCCAGAATCTTCTCCGCGGAAGCGCTGCGCGCCGGGATCAGAAAAAGCAGAAGCGCCATTCCCATCGCGACGGAGCCGTCATTCAGATACGCACCGCCCGGAAACAGCCCCGACCATCCAGGTATTACCGCAGCGCCGATCCGGATCTCGTTCCGGAACAGCCAGAGAAACGCGAGCAGAACGAAATCCGCCAGAACCACCGCCTCCTCGTAGGAGAGGGGCCCCAGGGCTCTGTACTGATCCCGAAGAACACTCCGGTCGAAAGTCTTCTCGTGCCGGCCGCCCGTGTGAAGGCAGCACAACAGGAGCCAGGCCAGGACCAGGAACAGCAGGGAAATCGGGAATGCGAACAGGAACCAGCTCGCGAACGAGATCTCCGGCGCGTGGGGGAAATGAATATTCAGAATCCGGGCGAACGAGAGGTTCGGCGGCGTTCCCACCAGCGTTGCCACGCCGCCGATGGAGGCGCCGTAAGCCACGCCCAGAAACAAACCCGTGGCAAGTCTTTTTTGCGCCGCATTCTCCTCGATCTTCAACACCACCGCCAGTACGATTGGCACCATCATCATCGTGGTGGCCGTATTGGAGATCCACATCGACAAAAACGCCGTCGAAACCATGAATCCCAGCAGAATCCGGCGCGGTTGAACGCCGCACCAGAGCAATACGCGCAACGCAATCCGCCGGTGCAGATTCCAGCGCTGCATGGCCAGAGCCACCATAAAGCCGCCCACAAAGAGAAAGATGACGTGGTTGAAATAGATGGGCGCAACTTCCTTTCCGTCCATGATCCCCAGCAGCGGGAACAGCACGACCGGGAGCAGCGCGGTTGCCGCGAGCGGCACGGCTTCCGTCATCCACCAGACGGCCATCAGCAAGGCCACGGCAGCCGTCCCGGTCACGGCCGGCCGTCCCGGTTCCAGTTCGAAGAACAGGAGAAGTGCGATCGCCAGAGCGGGTCCGGCGAACAGACCGATTCTCTGCATTTTCGTGCCGGATGGTTTCTTTTCTTCCATATCCGTGCCCCCAAACGACGGCGATTCGCCGACCGCCTAACCTTGATTCGTTATTCTTCGAGAACGTTAATTCGAATAAGTGCCAGTTAATAAAGGCGATTCAACTGCTGATTACCAGGACACATCAGGTCAATGGACGTGAACGGAACAAATGTCCGTCCGGACGACGGTTACGCCCCGTTTGGGGAAAGTGCATCACGACGCCCGGTTGCTGTTTTTTTCGAATTGGGGCTAATATATGCACAGCCCGATTGCCGAAAAGCGTAAAATGCCCGTTGACATCCCGAAGGGCATATCCTACATTGCACACGGCTCGAAATCTTCCCGGCGCGGTGTTGCAAATTGCCGTTGCGTCCGCCGGGGATTTTCAAACCGCTTCTGGATACGGAGGCAGCGAATGAAGGAAGGACGATTCGGTTTCGGAATCGTCGGCTGCGGCGTGATCGCGCCCACGCATCGCCTGGCGATCGATGCATGCGACGAGGCCGAACTGGCGGCGGTTTGCGATACCGACGAAAAGCAGATCCGGTCGTTTCTTGCCGGCATGGATGCGGACGCCGCCGGCGTTCGCACGTATTCAGACTACAGAGAGTTGGTTCAGGATCCGCAGGTCGACATCGTCAGCGTCTGCACCCCTTCCGGCCTTCATTGCGAGGGTGTGACCGCGGCCGCAAGGGCCGGCAAGCACGTGCTGTGCGAGAAGCCCCTGGAGATCGACGCCGGCCGAATGACGGAAATGACGGCGGCATGTCGTGATGCGGGGGTGAAACTCGGCTGCGTCTTTCAGAGCCGCACCAGTCCGGACATGATCCGGGCGCGCGAAGCCATTCAGGCCGGTCGGCTGGGTCGGATGATTCTGGCCGACGCCTATCTCAAGGACTACCGTTCCCAGGCCTATTACCGCAGCGCGGGATGGCGGGGCACCTGGGCGCTGGACGGGGGCGGCGCGCTCATGAACCAGGGCGTACACGGCGTGGACCTTCTTTTGTGGCTTATGGGCAGCCCCGTCGAATCCGTGTTCGCGCGCGCCGAACACAAGGTGCGCGACATCGAAGTGGAAGATACGGCCGTAGCCAATCTGAGATTCAGGAACGGCGCGTACGGTGCGCTCATCGGCACCACTTCGTGCAACCCCGGCGAGGCCCGTCGCATCGAGTTGCACGGAGCCCGCGGCACGATCACGGTCAGCGGCAGTTCGATAACCCGCTGGGCGAACACCGCTGAGGAAGACGGCCGCGCCGAAGACAGCGAACCGCCAGCGGAAATCGAAATTGAAGGCGCGGTTGCCGACCCAAGGGACATCGGAAGCTCGGGCCACGTATTCCTGGTCGACGACCTCGTCCGGGCAATCAGGGAAGACCGCGACCCATACGTTACCGGCGAGTCCGCCCGCGGCGCGGTTGACCTCATTCTGGCAATCTACGAGTCCGCTCGTTCGGGCAGGGAAGTCGAGGTGTGGCACGCGGGCTGAACCCCACGCGGCCGCCGCAAGGCGCGCCGCTCTCCAACTCCCAAAGAGGGACGATGCAAAAATGGCGAAAAACAGCAAACTCGGTTGGGGCATCATTGGCGCCGGCATGATCGCGGGCCACTTCCGGTCCGGCATCGAAGCATGTCCCGATGCGGAACTGGTCGCGGTATGCAATTACAACGAAGAAAAGGGAAAGAAATTCGCCGCCGAGTCCGGAGGAGTCAAATATTACAGGAACTATCAGGACCTGGTCGCGGATCCGGACGTGCACATCGCCGGTATCTGTACCCCGTCCGGCATGCACGCCGACAATGTGATTGCGGCCGCCAGGGCGGGAGTACACTCCCTGTGTGAGAAACCGCTGGACGTCACACGCGAAAAGATGGACCGGATGATCCATGCCTGCCGCGATGCCGGCGTCAGGCTCGGCTGTATTTTTCAAAGCCGAACCAGCGATGAAGCGATTCAGGTTCGGAACGCCATCAGGAACGGAGAACTCGGCAAACTGGTGCTGGCCGATGCCCTGATGAAGAACTACCGCTCTCAGGAGTATTACAACAGTGCGGGCTGGCGCGGTACGTGGAGAGACGATGGCGGCGGCGCGCTGATGAACCAGGGTGTGCACGGGGTGGACCTGCTGCTGTGGCTGATCGATGACGACGTCGAATCCGTGTTCGCGCGCGCGGAAAACAAGGTGCGCGACATCGAAGTGGAAGACACTGCCGTCGCCACGATCAAATACAGGAGCGGCGCCTTCGGGACGCTGATCGGCACCACGTCCTGCAACCCCGGGGAGGCGTCTCGCATCGAACTTCATGGCAACTCCGGGACCATCACCATGAGCGGCACACAGATTACACGATGGGCCACCGCAACCGAGGAAGACGGACGCGCGGAAGACGCGTTTCCCCCACGGCAGATCGCCGCGGCGGGCAACGTGGGCGCCGCCAGCGCCGTCGCGCCCGGCCATGGCTTTCTTGTAAACGACATTACCCGCGCCGTAATGGAAGACCGCGAGCCGTACATCCCGGGAGAGTCCGCACGAAAGTCCGTGGACCTGATCCTGGCCATCTACGAATCCGCCCGGACCGGACGGGAAATCGTAATGGACGCCTGGTAGACAGCTTCCTGGCAAGTAAAACACAAAGGAACAGCCGGTTTCGCGTGCGGCTGTTCCTTTTGTTTTTCTGATGTCCGGCGCATTCAGGCGCGGCAGTCTTCCACCGTCACGACCCTGCCCGTTTCCGCGGCGGCGTAAATCGCTTCCACGACTTCCACGGCCCTCAGCCCGTCATCGCCTGAAATTCCGGGGGGTTTCCCATCCAGAATGGCGTCGACCGTTTCGTTCAGATACACCCGGCCGGATACACCGCCGTATCCTTCTGCGGCTTCGGAAGCGATTCTCAGCGTCGTCCGGGGTCCGTCCGCGAAGTCGGGATGGTCGCTGACCACAAAGACTTCGTCGGCGGTTCCCCCCCACGCCGGGCTCCACGACACCGTACCCAGGCTGCCTCGAAGGCCGATGAAGAGATCCCTCCCGGCGGGAAAGGCCTTCGGTACGGAATAGCTGATATCGAGCGTGGCTGTCGCGCCGCATCTGAATTTCACGATGCCGAAACTGTTGTCTTCGATATCCAGCCGGTGTTGCAGGTGGCTCACCATGCCTGTCGCCTGCTGGACCTCGTCCTTCAGGATCCACCTGAACAGATCGATCCAGTGCGTACCCAGATTGTGCATCGGGCCGCCGCCCGCAACTGCCTTCTTGTTCAGCCAGGGTGAGATCCCGTCCTCCAGGTAGCGCAACGGCGAACCCGCCGCGCATCGCCCCTCGAGCGCGACGATCCGCCCCAGTATGCCGCGATCGACAAGCTCCTTGATCTTTCTGGAAGCCGGATGCGCACGCCAGCAATAGGGAGAGGACAGCGTCACGCCCGCTTTGTCAGTGGCGGCAATCATGCGCCGGATACCCCTGGAGGTATCCGCCATCGGCTTCTCCACAATCACGTGCTTGCCGGCGGACGCCGCCCGATCCACCGCGTCCGGGCACTCCGCGTGCGGCAGCAGGATCACCACAAGGCCGATGTCCTCCCGCGATAGAAGTGCGTTGTAGTCCCCGTGTCCGTCGATCCCCGTCTGCCCGCAAACCCGCTCCAGAACCGCCGGATCCGCTTCCGCAACCGCCCGTACCTCTGTACTGTCGATCGCATCGAAATGTGGAAGGTAATCCAGCGAATGAAGGTGATGAAATCCGATTATCCCAACCCCGAGCCTCTTCATCGAATCGCATTCTCCTTTAGATGCTGTTTTAAAATTCCCAGCGGTCTTCGCACGGCTGTGTGAGTTTATCCGCACCAGTCCGCGATCGCGCGTGCGAGGACTTCCGCGCCCGCGGCCAGACCGTGTACGGGGATCTGTTCCTGGCTTGAGTGTGCCACGCCCAGCGTTCCCGCGCCGAACACGACGGCGGGGACGCCGATCAGATTGGAATAAAACCACGCATCGCACGACGCGGGCATCGCCGCCACCTCGGCGGCCTGTCCGCTTGCAAGACATGCCTGTTGCAATGTCCTTACGATCGGATGATCCAGGGGCACCTCGTTGCAGTCATGACGGTACATGAACTCCATGTCGAAATGGTCGGGGAGCCAGTCTCCTCCGGCGGCCTTCAGCGCACCCTCCATTTCGCGCATCACTTCCTCCCTGTTCCTGTTCGGCAGAAATCCCAGAACGCCCTTGAACGTCGCTTTTCTCGGCGCCATCGCGGGCCAGTCCCCGGCCTCCAGCGTGCCGAACGTGATGGGCATCGGGTTTTCATACGCATCGTAAAGCGGATGTCCTTTGGATTCACCCAACAGTCTTTCGTGATATCCCTCCAGAATCTCGATTGCGCGCATGGCCTCCTTCAGTGCGCTCACCGTGCGCCCCGCCTGTCCGCTGTGGCCCGCCCGACCATAGACGTTCACCGTGAACCAGACCGCACCGCGTATCGAGGGCAGGATTTTCAATTCGGAGGGCTCCAGGACCAGCGCCGCATCGGCCCGGTCGTTTCCACGCACGAACGCGAGCGTTCCGTTGCCGCCGCATTCCTCCTCGACCACCAGGTGCCCGATCAGGTCTCCCCTGAGCGCCATGCCCGTCTCTTTCAGGGCGGCGAGCGCCAGGTAGAGCATGGCTGCCTGTCCCTTGCAGTCACACGCACCGCGACCGAATACGACCCCGTCTTCCACGCGCCCCTCGAAAGGACGGTCCTGGTCCGACGAGGCGGGAACGACGTCCAGGTGGGTATTCACGATCAACGATCGACCGCCGCCGGTTCCCCTTTTTACCACCCTCATATTCGGACGGTCGGCATAACTGAGATCCGGCAGCCTGAACGAATAGTCGGGGTCTTCCTGTATCGTGTCCGGAATGGGCACAAGTTCACGTTCGTCGACAATCTCTTCCATCCTGGCGTGCAACGTGCGCATCGCCTGTCCTTCGCTGCCGCGCACGGACGGGATGCGGATCAGATCGCAAAGCAGCTCCACCGCATCTTCCTTGTGGGTCTCGATTGCGGACTTCAATAGCCGGTTATCCAAAAGCGCACTCCCGGGATCCGTGGCGGCGTGTGACTCCGGATCCACCGTAAGCAGCCCGTTGAAAAAGTCCATCCGGGCTGCGGCCGGGTCATCCGGCGAGTTCTTCCAGCGCACGGTCGAGGATGTCGATGCCCAATCCCGCTTCCGCTTCGGTGATCACCAGCGGAGGCGCGATCCTGACGACGTTTCCGTACAACCCGACCTTGCCGAGCAGAAGACCGTGCTCTCCCGCCCGCAGCAGCAGATCGGAGGTGAGTTTCGGCGCGGGGGTTCTCTCTTCGGGGTCCCGTACGAACTCCAGTCCGATCACCAGGCCCTGCCCGCGCACGTCGCCCAGCACCTGGTATTTCGCCTTCAGCGCCTGAAACCGCGCCATCATGTAATCGCCCACGCGTTGCGCGTTTTCCGGCAGCCTTTCGTCTTCCATGACGTCCAGTACAGCATGGGACGCGGCGCTGGCCAGCGGATTTCCGCCGCACGTGCTGGACATCTCGCCGGTTCCCATACACTCGAAAATGCGACTCTCGCCGGCAAGGGCCGAAGCCGGCATTCCGCTGCCGATGCCCTTGCCCAGACAGACCATATTCGGCTGCAGGTCCTCCCACTCCAGCGCGAACAGCTTTCCGGTGCGCCCGAACGACGATTGCACCTCGTCCAGAATGAAGACCATCCCGCGCTCCCGCGCCCACGCTTCGAGCCCCTTCAGCCAGCCGGCAGGCGGAAAGATGAAACCCGCGCCTCCCTGGTAGGGTTCGGTGATCACGGCGCCCACGTCGCCCGTGGACGTGGAGTCGATAATCCTGTCCAGGTTGTCGAGGCAGCGCCGAGCGCACTCTTCTTCGGTCTTGCTCTTGTAGAAATCCCGATAGAAATAGGGAAACGGCGCCAGGATTCCACCCGGCAACTGGGGTCCGAACGCACGTTTTGTGTTCATATTTCCGGCAACGCTCATCGGCCCGTACGTGCGTCCGTGAAATCCCCCGTAGAACGACAGCACTTCGTGCTTGCCCGTGAACCGTTTGGCAATGCGGATGGCGGCCTCGGTGGCCTCGGCGCCCGTTGTCAGCAGAAACGTCTGATCGATATTGCCGGGAAGCAGATCAGTCAGCCGTTTTGACAGGGTCACCCGCTCCGGCGTAGGGAACGAATAACAGTTCATCAGCCGCCCTGCCTGTTCCCGGATACGCTCCACGTGCCGCGGGTGCGAGTGACCGAGATTGGTTACCAGGACACCGGAAGTAAAGTCCAGAAACCGGTTGCCGTCCACGTCCCACACCCAGACGCCCTCACCGCGATCCCACACCACAGGGACCTGATCGGCCATACAGGGCGGCTCGTATTCCCTGGAAACTTCGAGCAATTCGGCGGAGCGGGGTCCCGGAACCTCTCGCTTTTCCAATGTCATCTCGTTCGCCACCAGCGCCATTTCGGATCTCCCGACAGGGTGATTGCGGCACCCGCTTATAAGAGTTCCTTGTTGATCAGGAAACGCGGCGGGCGCCCTTCAATGAAACGCACGAAGTCCTCCATTACCTTTTCGCGCATACTCCAGTTCGCCTCTTCGGAATACCACGCGAGATGGGGCGCCAGGAGCGCATTCTCCAGATTGAACAGTTCCATCTCCGGATCGGGCGGCTCCTGCTCGTATACGTCGACAGCCGCCCCGGCGATCCAGCCCTCCCTCAGGGCCCGGGCAAGCGCATCCGCGTCCACCAGGCCGCCCCTGGCCGTATTCACCAGATAGGCGTGGGATTTCATCGCTTTGAGTTCTCTTTCGCCGATGAGATGGTACGATTCGTCGTCGAGCGACGCGTGAACCGTTATCATGTCCGATTCTCTCAATACCGTGTCCAAATCCACCACCTGCACATCCAGTTCCTTCCGGCGTTCTTCGGGCAGGTACGGATCGCACACCAGGATATTCACCTCGAACCCGGCGAGTTTCCGAAGCGTCAGGCTCCCGATGCGGCCGCAACCGATGATGCCCACGGTCTTGCCCTTGACGGAATAGACTGGATAGACATCGGTGAAGTCCCAGATCCCGTTCCGACTCGATGCATTCAGAATCTTCCGTCCCACGTTCAGCTTCCGCCACCCGGACAACAACAGCGTAA
Organism: Candidatus Latescibacterota bacterium; assembly: GCA_965116875.1. GTDB lineage: Bacteria > Latescibacterota > UBA2968 > UBA2968 > JAAXHE01. Next base: position 2,249,043 of record OZ220733.1, on the reverse strand, counting down.
TCGCGTGTTCCGCCACCTCGTCCGAACAATAGTCCGGCTCGTAGGCAACGCGTACTCCCTTCTTTGTCGCGGCGCTCACGTCCACGTTGTCGTATCCGACGCCGTGCCTCAGGATCAGCTTGCACCTATCCAGCTGATCGATCACGCCGGCGGTCATCTTTACCATATTCACCAGAACCATATCCGCGTCGACGATCTTCTCGACCAGTTCGGACTCCGGCCTGAACTTGAGCTGATGATATTCAAAGGTGACGTGCCCGTATTTCCTGAGTTCCTCCTCTTCCCAGTTCAGGTCGGGCTCGATATAGTCGGTCACCACAATCTTGATCGGCTCCATAGAACGCTCCCGGTAGAATATTCGTTCCCGGTTCACCCGTTGAAAGGCAGCGTCACGGGGTTGCCGGACCTCGCGGATTCGTAAATCGCCAGGATGATTTCGATCGCCCGCTTCGACTCCGGGCCGTCGATTTCCGGTTCACCGCCTTCGTTCAGAATACGTACCATCTCCGCGACCTGCGCCTTGTGGCCTTCCGTTCCGAAGGTTCTCGAATCCGATGCCGCTCTGGCCACGTCCGACGTGTCGGCCGCCGTCTCCTCGACGCTCTCGCCCTCGACGTCCCATCTGGTTATCTGGTCCGCTTCCACCACAACCGTACCCCGGTCTCCGGACAACTCCATCCGTGCCGGCAACCCGGGATACGCCGCGGAAGACGCTTCAATCACACCCAGCGCCCCGCTCTCGTATTCCAGCGTGGCAACCACCGTATCTTCCACCTCGATATCGTGGATCAACGTGCCCATTCTGGCATAGACGCGTTTAACGGGGCCCATGATCCACTGGAGCAGGTCCACCGTGTGGCTGCCCTGCGTCATCAGCGCCCCGCCGCCCTCCATCGCCCAATTGCCCCGCCAGTCGTCCGCATCGTAGTAAGCCTGTGGCCGGAACCATTTGATATAGGCGTCAGCCAGCACCATTTTACCGAGCGCGCCGGTCTGAACAGCGTCGCGCACCCTGCGTACGGCATGTCCATACCGCAACTGAAACACCCCCATGAGCTTCACTTCCGCATCCTCGGCGGCCCGGATGATCCGATCCATATTCCGTATCGACACATCCAGCGGTTTTTCCACGATCAGGTGTTTTCCCGCTTCGGCCGCATCCGTCACGATTGGAATTCGGACGCCGCTGGGGGTGCAGATACATACCACGTCCACTTCCGGAACGCGGAGAAGGGCCTGGTGATCGGTAAACCAGGGCGAGCCGTGCGCCTCTCCGGTGGTCCTGGCGCGCGACTCGCTTCGACTGTATACGGCGACCAGTTCCGCCCCGTCTGTATCCTTCACGGCGCCGATGTGATAATCCGCCACCACGCCGCATCCGATCATTGCAAAACCGATGGTCCGACTACCCATAATCGAATCCTCCCGGAGGATTGTGCTGTCCCGGAACCCGTCCGGCTGAATTCGGCGGGCGAGTCATCCGGGCTTGTCCGAATTACGCGGGCGGTGTATCTTTTCCGGTCGTTCCGTTGTCCGTCGACCCGGAGCGTCCGATCAGAACATGACACCATTCATCGTGAGTTGCGCGACTCGCTGTCATAAACGGAGGTCACGAACGATATGGATTACGTACATCCTGAACTTCTGGCCGGCAAGGTTGCCTGGGTCACGGCGTCGGCGCGGGGCCTTGGCCGGGCGATTGCGGAACGGCTTTCCCGCTGCGGCGCTTCGATCGCTGTTCACGCAAGATCCGACCGGACGGCGGCCGAATTCGACGAAGCCCCCTCCACGACGCACGCGGCAAGGGAAATCGCGCAAACCGGCAACGCGGTGATCACCGTATTTGCCGACGTTTCGGATCCGCTGCAGGTGGAAGCAGCGGTTGGACGCATCGAATCCGAACTCGGGCCGATCGACATTCTGGTCAACAACGCCGGGGGTGACATTGCCGCCGCTGGCGGCAAACCGAACCCGAACGATACGATCGGCATCCCGCTGAAAGATATCGAGGCCGTGTTCAAGAGAAACTTCGACACAACCCTGCACTGCTGCCGCGCGGTCGTTCCGGGCATGATTCAACGCGGGGGAGGCAGGATTGTCAACATCGGTTCGGTGGACAGCTTTACCGGCGAGCCCGGGGGCGGCCCGGTGTACGCTACGGCCAAGGCGGCACAGACCCACTATACCCGCTGCCTGGCCGCCCAACTCCGCCAACACAACGTCACCGTGAACATGGTTGCGCCGGGCGACTCCCCCAGCGGTCGTTTTCTTGCCACGGGTCAGGCAGACCCGGATTTTATGAAAGCGATGAGCCGGCCCACGCTGATCCGATACGCGTATCCCGATGAGATCGCGCGCGCCGTGCAGTTCTTCGTTTCTCCACTGGCAAGCTTCGTGAGCGGCCAGATCCTGCGTGTAGACGGCGGAGCGCAGCTTTCGCCCGCGTAGACCGGTTCGGGACAGCACAAGAGGCGTCTTCCATTCGCAGCCCGTTGAAAAAGTCCATCGGGGGTGCCTGCCTGCAGAGCGGCTTTATCAACGGACTGTTAGAGCCGGTCCAGTTCCTCTCGGTATTCCTCCGGCGTATCGATATCCCTCAAGACGCCTTCGTCCTCCACCTCCACCTCCCGCGTGTCGAGGGGGTGCCCCCGCATGACGGGTTTAAGCCCCTCCTCGCCGGATAGAGACCGGATCTCGCAATAATAACGACCCAGATCCACCAGCGCCGGATGCCCTCGTCTTCCGCGGTAGACCGGAACGACGATTCCCTTATTGCCGTTTCGATACGCCGCGGCCACCTTCGTGACCACGCTCGCACGGACGTTCGGCTGATCCCCCAGGGCGATCAGAGCGGCATCCGCCGATTCTTCCATGGCGGAAAGCCCGCTCAGGATACTCGAAAACATCCCCTTGCGATAATCGGGATTCAAATGAAACAATACCGGTCGCTCGGCCAGACTGTCCCGCACGGCATCCGCCCGGTGGCCAAGCACGACCAGGACTCCATCCAGATTGGCTTCCAGCAGCGTATCGACCACGGTCTGCAGTACTGTCTTTTCGCCAAAGGGCAACAGCTGTTTGGGAGACCCCATGCGTGTCGACATTCCGGCAGCCGGCACCAGGGCGCAGATGCGTTTTTTCATTTGGACGTCAAGTATAATAAAAAAAGGCGGGGGAGACCACAACTTCCGACCTGCGACTGCAAATGCGGTCGAAGGTGGATGCTCCACGTTAAAAAACAAACACTTAATCACCACAGTCAAGGGAAAACAAAGGCCGGCGGACAGGAAGTGCGCACCGGTGTCGGGGGCACAGGCGCAGATCCGCGAGAACAAAATCCAATCACACATAAAATATTTAAAAACAAATAATTAAATCCGTTTAACTACGCTTTGACTTGACTTTTCTACATTAAATGGTACATTACATTTCTTTAAAATATCGACCGTGTCGAATATCAGGCAGCGCCAGCTTCGGGAGAAGCCATTTCCGGTGCTCTGTGAAACGTGTGAAACGCGTACCGCCACACGGGTCTCCACCCGGGTCGTGAACGGCGAGAAACAGGTCACTTATCGTTGCGAAGTCTGCGAGGCGGCGCCTGAGGCCGGGTCGATAACCCGCCTCGAGCGTCCCTGCGAGCGCTGCGGAGAGAAAGAGGGTCGGATCAAACTCACCCGCCTCGCGGAACGTTATCGAACCGTAACGTATCTGTGTGAAACCTGCGTATCAGTGACGTGACCCGGACGTAGTGTACACCCAAACCGGACGGCGGGGAATCCGCACGGGAATCCTGCGCGGGCAGTCCTCGCTTCGGCAACCGGACAGCCGCATGATGGACACCAGCACATTCCTGAATCCTCCGGCGCCATATCGGGTCCTGCCTTCCTGGGAATGGAACAGCACGATCGAGGAGGGAGAGATCGTGCGCCAGATCCGGGAGATGAGCGAAAAGGGCCTTGGGGGTTTCTGTCTCTCCGCGGGTCCGGGGCTCAGAATCCCGTACCTTTCCAGAATCTGGTTCGATCGGGTTCGGCTCGCGGTGGAAACCGCCAGTGAGTGCGGACTTCAGGTCTGGCTGCACGATGAATTTCCCCACCCGCACGGCATCAGCGGGGGCCAGGTATCGTTGGGCCATCCCCAGTATCGGGGCCAACACCTTACATTCGATGAGATCACGGTTCAGGGAGGTCAGCAGGTCGACATGGATCTGCCGTGGGGCACCGTATTGCGCGCCCTCGCCGTGCCGCTCAAACGGGACCGGTGCCTGTGGGAGAGTGTGGAGGACATCGGAGAATATATAGGCGCAAACCAGAGTCATGAAATCTACAGGGAACACGCTGACGTCGCAGGATACCACAACAAGAGATTTCTCGCCCGCCATCTCATGCATCGGCTTTTCTGGAAGGCGCCGCCGGGACGCTGGAGAGTAATTGTCTTCATCCAGAGGGAAAGCGATGCGGAAGAACCCCATGGAATCCACTTCGATCCATTCAACGCCGAAGCCGTGGCCTGTTATCTCGAGACCACCCACGGACGGTACGCCAACGGGCTGTCGGACAGCTTCGGCGGCGCGATCCAGGGCATTCTGACCACCGAGGCGTTATCCATGCCGGGCAGATGGCCCTGGTCTCCGACGTTGCCCCGGGTATTCCGGGAGCGCAACCAGTATGACCTCCTCAACTGTCTGCCGGCACTGATGACCTATTTCGGTCCGAATACGGCACGGATCCGGTACGATTACTTCCAGACGCTGAGTGAGATGCTCAGAGATAATTTTCATAAGGCATTCGAGACGTGGTGCGCGAAACGCAACGTGCTGCACGCTTCTGACGTGACGGTCTTCAGAAACGCCCACAGGCGACACGTCCATATTCCCGGTACCTGCGGAGGCGGGGAAAAGGTTGGCGGATTCAAAGAACGGGACGCGCATGCCGCCGCTTACCGACGCAACCCGAGGTTCTCGGTATCCGCCCACGACGGCGGTCGCGCGTTCAACACGTGTTTCAATGATACCGGATGGTCGCTGACGCTCCAGGATATGAAGTGGACGATCGACCGGATGGGCGCCCTTGGCGCCAACCTGTTTCACGCACGGGGATTGTCCTACACGCTGGACGGGCTGCGCAAGCACCACAGCCCGCCGTCAATTTTCCACCAGAACCCGTACTGGAAACATTTCCGGCTGCTGGCGGACTACGCCGGCCGTCTCTCATACGCCCTCAGCCAGGGACGACGAAGAGCCAATCTGGCCCTTCTCGATCCGGTAACGAGCCTTTGGGCGCACCTCGGCAGTCCGGGCCTCGGATGGGAATATATCGGTTACGATGAGGATGAGGCCAAGCTTACCGGGCGTCTCGCGTCGGATTGGGCGTATCTCATCGAGTCCCTTTGTCAAATGCAGCGCGAGTTCGACTCCCTGGATCCGGAAACCCTCGCGGCGGCCGACGTCGCCGGAAGCCAACTTCAGACCGAGGGAACCAGCTACGATGTACTCATCCTGCCGCCCATGACAAACCTGGAGCGAGACGCGTTCGAGCGCATCCGGCAATTTATCAATGCCGGCGGCAAAGTCATCTGTCTCGGTCTGCTTCCCATAGAAGACATCCAGGAGGGCCCCTCGGTAGTGGAGGCATTCTCCCGTCTGACCGACATGGAACCCGGCAGAATGAGGCGTGACTATATTGGCCACGAACTGGGCGTACATCTTATACAAAGAGGCGACCTCTACTTCATCCGTACGGGAGGTTCCGTCGAAAAAAACCGCGGCGCGCGAATGCTTGCGGATCTTCTCCATCGAATCCTTCCCCCCGACGTGATCGTGGAGACCGACAAGAAAAACGGGTCGGCGGTCATGTCGCAGAGAAGGGAAACGTCGAACGAGGATCTGTTTTTCTTTACGAATACCGATCAAAACGCCTTTACGTCCCGGGTCACGGTACGGGTGCCGTCTCGTCGCCGAAAGGTGGAACGGTGGGACCTGGAAACCGGCCGGCGGACCCCGATGACGGCGGAGCGGGACGCCGATCGGATAAGGTTCAACCTCGACTTCGATCGCCTGCAATCCCACCTTGTTGTCGTAACGGAAGACAAACCCCAGCCGCTGCCGGAATCGGAAACGGCGGTCGTATTGCGTCCCGACATGAGTGGAGCGTGGAAAGTCGATGCCGAAGAAGACAACTGTCTTCGCATGGACAGGTTCCAGATGCAACTCGATCCGCAAAACAAGGGGCTCGATCAGGGCTGGCACAACCCCGGCTACAGGGACAACCGGTGGACGTCCGTAACCCCCAAACCGGTGGTTGAACATATCGGTGATCTGCCGTCCCTTTCCGGCCTGCCCTTTACGTTCAACAACGCCGGCCCCGGCAAAACCGCGGGACCGGGCATCGAGTTTCCACTGGTTTGCTGGTTCAGGACGGCATTTTTAGCCGACGTCGTGCCGTCCAAGCTCTCCCTGGTGATGGACCGCAGCGCAATTCTGGGAGATTACCAGATCTTTCTGAACGGTGTCCGCCTGCCGGGAAAGGCCTTCCGTCCCACGTTTCGTTACGATCACAACAACGTCACCTGCGCGGTTGTGCGTCGCGTGAACACCGGCAGAAACGTCCTTGCAATCCGGGTGGAGCTCGACGATCTCAATCAGGGTCTGGTCGACGCCTTCTATCTCTTCGGCAAATTCGGCGTGAGGCGCTGGCTGAACCAAAACCTGCGAATGGTCGCTCCGGTCGACCGTGGTTTCCCGGGCGAACTCGACGACCAGAAAATGCCATACTATGCGGGAACGGTTGTTTATACGAAGGATATGACGTTTGCCGAACTACCCGAGTCAGAGCAGTTCCTCTTCTCGCTCGAGGAGGAACTCAAGGACGTAACCGATATCGTTGAGGTGGCCATCAACGGCCGCTCCCTTGGGACGAGGGCATGGGCGCCGTTCAAGTGGACGGCCAGGACAGAGTGGCTGAAACCGGGGAAAAACCGAATTGCCGTCCGGATGACCAACACGCTTTCGCGGTTGCTCACCGGGTGTGAGTTTGAAACGCGCACCCACTCCCTGAAGCCGGTCGAGTTGTAAGCGACCGACGGCACCCCGGGCGGACCGCCTCAGAGACGGGTGGAACAGGATACGCATCAGGTCCCGTTGCCAGGATCGGATTCAGAGGATTGTAAGATCAAAGAGCGGCCTCACGTCGAGGTCGCTTTTGCGTTGAAGTCTCGTCGAAAATGTCGGTAGATGTCATTTCAAGCGGAGAGGAATATGAAAAGAGGATGGCTCGCGGCAGGTCTCGCGGCAGCGCTTCAGGGATTTCTTTTGCTGGCGGCAGGGCTCATCTTTGCCGCCCTGTTTCTCATCAAGATCCTCTGGGCGTGGACGATTCCCGATCTGTTCCCCGGGGCGGTCGAACAGGGACTCATCGCGGGTGAAATCTCGTGGTTTGCATCCCTGAAGCTGGCCCTGTTCCTCGGAATCCTGTCAGCGATCATCGGGAACCGGAGCGTATCCACGTCCTACTCCAGCCGAGATAGATGAAGCCATAGATTTCGGGACGTTTGACGACAGGACGTCGCATATAAAGATGAAGTTTGACGACGGTACCTACTATAAGGCATACGATCACAACTATCGCGTGGCCTATGAAGAAGGCCTGACGTTCCTTGGTGAGGGGGGATCGCAGCGGGAACTTCGGCGCCTGAAGGGAATGCTCGGACGAATCCGACATTCACCGACGCAGACGAGGATACTGGATGTGGGTTGCGGTGACGGTACGGTGGGGATCTTTCTGTCCGGGCTGGCATATCGGTACCTGGGTATCGACGTCTCGGAGGCTGCCATCGAGCGCGCGAGACAACGTTCCTCCGCAGCCGGCGCGGATGCGCGATTCCGGGTTGCGGATGCGCTGGATCCGGATTCGTTGCCGGCCGGCGGGTTCGACGTCGTTCTCGATTCCGCCCGTCACACTGGTCCTCTTTGGGACGTACGCCGGCGCGCCACTGTCAAGCGGCAGGGGCGGTACCGGTCTTTCCCTCGCTGTTGAGGATTTCGACGATGCGCTCGATGAACTGTCCCGTAAAGGCGTGCCGATTGAGTGGGGTCCGCACGAACTCTCCACCTGCCGCGTCGCCATGATCGCCGATACCGGCGGGAATCCGATCTTCATCCACAGACGAAAGGACGGGACGTGGGGATCGCCGGCGCTTTCGGTTCCACGATCACGATGTCAGGATTGACATGCCGGAGTGCAATTTCGATCTTACCTGGTACCATGGTTCCCAGCAGAAGTTGACCGAACTTCGCGTTGGCAGTTCGATCACGCAGATCCGGAACCTGGCGAAAGCGTTTTCGCACCGACCCTCGCTTGTCAGCAGGTCTTGCCCGGGCGAGTCGCTGTCCGATGATTGTCGGGTGAAGCACGATGGCGTCACGCCCGGATTTCTCTATACCGTTTCCGAGGGGATCGGGCCTGAGGATATCTATCCGCATCCTCATCCGGCGAATGTCGATGGCTGGGAGTGGCTCACCAGGCGTGAATTGAAACTGGAATTCATCGAAAAGACACATGTGTCTGACCAGGAGCGTCTGACCGACGAAGACATCACGGAGATCAGACGGAAACAGAAGGAACGGGGCGAGGAGACGTTTTCTGAGCAGTCCGACTGAGTGGCCCGGTCGACGTGGTCCCTCGTTAGAGCGTCGTTATACAAATCTGTCTCACACATAAGGGAATCGACATGCCGTCTCTGCCCCACGGATATGTCGTAGAAACCGCCGCCAACGTTGAAATCCCCCGACGGACTCACTATGAGGGTAAGTTCGTTACCCTGTCGCCCGTCAGCCCGTCGGCCGACGCCGAGGAACTCTTCGAGGGCTCCCATGGGTCTGAATTGTGTGAACAGATCTGGACTTACATGGGTTACGGTCCATTTGACAGCGTGTACGCCATGCAAGCGTGGCTCGAGGAAGGGGCCTTGTCAATCGACCCGCTCTTCCTGACCGTCCACCATCGTGCATCCGGTCGGCGGGTCGGGATGGCAAGTTTCCTGAACGTCGCTTCCGATATGCGACGTCTGGAATTGGGCCATATCTGGTATTCGCCGGATTCCCAGCGGTCGAGAGTCAACACCGAGACCGTGTACCTGATGCTTTGCGAGGCCTTCGACAGATTGGAATACCGGCGGGTCGAATGGAAGTGCGATTCGCTGAACGAGCGATCCCGATTGGCGGCGTTGCGTCTAGGCTTCCGGTTCGAGGGGGTTTTCAGACAGCACATGATCATCAAGGGACGAAACCGGGACACAGCCTGGTACGCGCTGATGGACAGCGAGTGGCCCAACGTCAAGAAGAACATGCGGATGTGGCTGTATCGGAACCCTGATGGAAGGATGTCACTGACAGAACTGAACAGAAAACAGACTTCGACGGTCTAATTTGGATGACACCTACGTAACTGGTTGTGGAGCGTCACCTTGTTTTCTCGAATCCGAACTTTGCAAGACGTTGAGCGAGTATTTGCACATTCGCCCTTTCCCCGGGACTCTGGCAGTCCGCCAAAAATGGACCCGAAAAATCCGTTGGCGTGGGATTTGCCTTGTTGATCGAGGATCGTAAGGGTAAATTTGGATTGCATTCTTCTGATTCGCTTGATTGAGAATCGAAATGGAGAACGGAATGGAAACAAGAGTGATTCGAATTCGTGTCAGCACTGATGCGGCTCAGACCTATGAGGCAGCCAGCGACGTGGAACAACGCAAGTTGAATGCCCTGCTCAGCCTCAAGCTTAGCGATGTGGGACGTGCGCAACGGCCGCTTGAAGTGGTTATGGACGAGATCAGTCGCAAGGCAGAGGAGCGAGGCATGACGTCGGAGATTCTGGAGTCCATCCTGAATGAACAGTAATGCCCGCTATGTTTTCGACACGAACGTCCTTGTCAGTGCGCTCATTTTTAAAAATTCGAAGCCCGGTCAAGCGGTTCGGAATGCGCTTCAAAACGGTCAGATATTGCTATCCATGCCAGCATTGGAGGAAATAGCCGAAGTGATAAGTCGGGCGAAGTTTGGGCGATATGTGTCCGCAGAGGAGCGGGACGAATTCCTTCAAGCGTTGGTACGGCGGGCAAGATTCATTGAGCCTGATGCCCATATCAGGATCTGCCGAGATCCCAAAGATGATAAGTTCCTCGAACTTGCGATAAGTGGAGCAGCTGATTTTATCATCAGTGGCGATGACGACATGCTGGCGTTGAGTCCCTTTCGTGGTATGGAGATTCTCACTCCAGATGAATTCCTGAGGCAGTCGGAGGATTCTTAGTCTGCCAAAGAGTAAGCTGACTCAGTATAGTTGCTCCATACAGTTGGCGAAGAGACTACTGCGGAAACTTCGCAGAGGAATCAGGCATATTGATGTTGTAGACCGATAAGTACAGCCGTGGATGGTGTTTAGATCCTGAATTCCCACATCAGTGGCAGTCACGGAAGCAAGGATCCGTATCCGTGGCCAGGTACCATCGGAACAATGACGTTGTGTGGCGAGATCCAATTGTCGAGGAGTTCAGGAAGAAACGCGAGGCGATACGAGGAAATTCAACTATAATCTGCCGGCAATATATCGAGACACTACGGAGCGAGAAAAAACGAGCCGAAGGGAATTTACTTCCTTACTGCGAAAGCGGATCGAAGACGTTGGTCAGTCAGAGTCGACCGCAGGCTGAATACTACCAGCCTCGCCAGTACCTTGTAGCCGCGGGTTAACACGTCCGCCAGATTGTTGATAGCGGCTCACTCTCCTCGCGCATTAACGTCATCAACTCCATCCCCGCAGGAAATTTCGCACTCACCGTCGAGAAACAAACCTGGCATCGCCGCATGACGTTATCAAATCGTTGACCTACCCGGAATGTCCGACGGCAGGCCTACGCTCAGTGATACGCATTGTCCTCCCAACCACACCTGGAGGTGTCTGACTCATGACTCCCTGGAAGATCAATCTGGACGACGTGCCTGAAGAACATCAGAAGTGGACGTGGAGCACCGGAAACTACGAACGCTATCGCCGCCATGTCTCGGTTGCCCTGGGAAATACCCCGGAATCGCCGCATCCGTTCGACGTGGAACTGACGCGTCTGCCCCCCGGTGCGCGCCCGTGTCCGGTACATTCGCATGACCGGATGTGGGAGTTCTTCATCGTCGTATCGGGCCGCGCCGTGGTGGATCGTGAAGGGCAATCCACCGAAGCCGTCGCCGGAGACTGCTTCATGCAGCCGGCCTGCACCCGGCACAGAATCCGGAACGCCAGCGACACCGAAGACCTGGTCTTCTACGTGATCGCCAACGAGCCCGGCGTACCCATCGTCAGTCGCAAATACGAGGTCTGACCGGCACTGGTCGGCACAGGTTCCACGTCTGGCCGGGCCCGCCGGCCCACCGCTTCCTTTGCGGCGATTCCCCATCCCCGTACTTGCCAGGTATATTGATACGTCTTCCTTTCTTGGGAACATGATTGGGATTCTCAATCTCAGCGGGTGAGATCTTCGGACTGTCCTGCTCGTTGGTCTGGGCGGTCAACAGCCTGATGGTCCGCACGCAGTCGCAGGCCATTCCGCCGGCGATGATGAACGGCATCCGGTGCGCCGTGGCCACGGTCTTCTTCTGGGCGATGCTTCCGTTCGGGCGGCCGCTTTCCAGCTATTCGCTGGTAACCGGAACGGAGTGGGCGCTCCTGCTGGGCGGCCTGCTGATCGGGATGGCCGTGGGCGAAACCATGTACCTCGCGGCGATCAAGGAGATCGGGGTATCGCGCGCGATGGCGCTCTCGGGGACCTTCCCCCTGTCCACTTTTTTCTTTGAGTGGGCGCTGCTGCAGAATCCGTTCAGCCGGCGCTTCTTCCTTGGCATCTGCCTTGTGGCGTTGGGGGTCGTCTTTCTTTCGAGCCGGTCTCGACAACCTGAGCGCGAGCGGCCAGACCGGCTCGCTCTCGGCGTTTCCCTCGCGTTGTTCGCCTGCCTGCTGTGGGGCCTGAGTACGGTGATGCTCAAACCGGCGATCGCGCAAATGACGTCCGTACAGGCCAACAGCGTCCGCGTGCCGCTCACGGCCGCCGTTCTCTTTCTCGCCCGTGCGTGGGCGGGACCCGTGATGCGCATCCGCGACGTCGACCGGCGGGCGCTGCTGGTTGTGGCCGCCAGCGGAATTGTGGGCGTGGGCGCCGGGTCATTGCTCTACGTGATGGCGATCGCCCGGATCGGGCCCGCCAAGATGGCCACGCTGGCGTCCGTGTCACCCGTTCTGGGACTGATGATGTCCGTCATCTTTCTGAAGGAGAAGCTGACGTTACCGCTGGTGGCGGGCGTGATACTCTGCGTGGGTGGCGTGTGGATGGTCCTGTGACGCAGTGGAGAAATAAGACCACACACACTTGTGTGTGTTGATCATGGCGGTCCGGCTCGACGTCCGACGTTTCGTGTAGTACGGGCGCGGAGCCGATTCACCCGTGAACATCCGGGGCGAACTTATGATCCGCGAAATACTGGATGGCATGTTCGGCAGGGAATTGCTCGACGACCACCCGGATGAATGGGGAATTGCCGATCATTGTGGACATCCGTCCGCGGTGGGCTATGCGACCACGATGACGCCGGAGACGATTCGGACGGCGGTCGATCGGAATGTGGACCTCATCGTGACGCATCACGACGCGTGGGATTTCATGTTTGAGCAGCGGGAGGAGGTACAGTCCCTGTTGAAGGATTGCGGACTCACGCACGTATGGGCGCATCTTCCGCTGGACCTGGCGGACTTCGGGACGTCTGCATCGCTGCTGTCGGAACTGGGTTGTGCGCCTTTGGCGGTATTGCCTCATGCGGAAGCGAGAGTGGGGGAACTCTGCGAGCCCGTCGGCCTGGCGGCGTTGCGCGACAGACTCTCGTATCTGATGACCGAAGAGCCCTGCAGAGTGCACGACGCCGGCCATCCCGTGCTGAGGGTGGCAGCGGCAACCGGCGCGGGAATCTATACAACGCTTGTAAGAGATGCGCTGAGTTACGATATCGACCTCTACGTCACCGGGGAGACGAATCTTTACCTGCTGGAGTACGCGAAGTACAACAACGTCAACGTATTGGTGTATTCGCACAACTATACCGAACTGCCGGGGGTTCGCGCCTTCGCGGAAAGAATCGCCGGTGCGCTCGGCCTCCCGATGAAGGGCCACCTCGGGGATTCGCACTGGTAATGTTTCGAGTGGAGAACGGAATTCCTCTCGGATAGCTTTCCTGGACCCTTGAATCTTGATTCGACGAACGTACATTTTCAGGCACACCTGTCCAAGAACGGGTTTGATTCACTACGAAAGTCGCGAAAATGCGCGAAATGTACGGATGGAAAATCGTCCACGGCCATCAGCGAAATGTATCCTTCACACGTTAGCCCGAATGGTATGCAGAGGAGGTCGAAAGGCTGGCCAGACGTCCGCGCACAGGTTCGTCTTCAACGGGCATGTGCGACACGTCCAATCGAGAATACGGGAGATTCTTCGACTCCGCTCAGAATGACATGTTTTGCAATAGCCACTGGTGAAACGTTTAGCCCACGCCTTCGCCAAAACTGCCATCAAGAGGACTTGCCCTGCTTGTGCTGAGCCTGTCGAAGCAAGCCTGCCGAAGGATTGTCGAAGGGTCGAAGTGACCTGCGTACGACGTCGGCGAAACACGTCCGTTACACGTAAAAGCACACTGCCATGCAGAGCAGGCCGACGAAGGATCTACTGCAGCATGGGATCATCCCCGTGCATAATCGCCAATCGAATCCACTTTTCGATCCTCGTCTCCAGGAATTCCACGGTTCTTGGACAGCGGTGATTTTCAGGGTAATTTAGACGTCAGGCAATCAAGTCGACTAAAACCGGAGATTTCGCAATGGCGGATCGAGAACGAAACACGATAGACCTACAGAAAGTCGTTTCACGTGATCCTGAAATTCACAGCGGAGATCTCGTTTTCGCCGGTACGCGGGTTCCGGTTCAGAACTTATTTGGCTATCTGAAGGGAACTTCTTCCCTCAATGACTTTCTGGATGACTTTCCCTCCGTTTCCCGAGAAGCGGCAGTAGCTGTGCTCGAGGCCGCTAAAGCACGCCTCTTCGACGATGCACCTACTTCCTGCCGCGGAGCCTGATCCTTTTCTTGTTGTCTTGTATTGAGACGAAGATTGCAGTGATAACTGTTATCGTGTCAGGGTGCGAACGCCGCCTTTGACATGTGGCGTATGGCATCGGTGTGGAAGTTTTCTGTTTGCCATCCCTCTCGAAATAAACGAAATGAGACTGGCTATTACAACCCGTCGTGCGGTTGAGGCGGACGTACCGGCGCTCGTCGATCTGGCGCAGTGGTCCTGGCTTTCGGGAAACTGCGAACTGGCGCCGATCGAGGCTGTGCGCGATTGGTTCGAGGATGATTTCGAACGGACGCGGTATCCGGAAATCTGGCCTGAGGTCACGGTTGCGGAACAGGGGACACGAATCCTGGGTCTGACGAGCGCCGACGGTTGCGAAGTCGCCGATCTGTGGGTCCATCCCTCTTTCCAGATGCGCGGAATCGGGAGTATGCTGTTGCAGGTGGCCGAGGAGGAGATTCTACTCGCCGGACATCACACCTCCCGGCTGTGTTATACGTAATACAACGTTGCAGCGCCTTGCTTTTATCGTGCCCACGGATATACCGAGGCAGGCCGGTCTCCGGAACGGTTGCCCTGCGGGATCGTACGTGACGTCATCATCATGGAAAAGAAACGGAACAGTTGAGGAATGCCTGAGTACTGCGATATGCAATGCCTCGGGAGGAGGATGCGATCCGTGAAAGTGAAAGCGATCGATTTCGTAATTTCCCACGTGACCGATACGAGAGAAGCGGTTCGTTTCTACCGGGACGTGTTGGGGCTGGATCAGGATTTCATCAACGACGGGGTGATCAAGGGGGACGGAAGGCAGGACACGTGGACGGAGTTCGATACGCGTCCCGTCAGCCTCGCTCTGGTGCGGTGGGACGAGGAGGCGGGACGAGCCGGGATTGCGCTCGCGGTGGACGACGTGGACGAGGCGGTGGACGAGCTCCGCGAGAAGGGCGTCAGGATTGTGATGGAGCCTGCCGATAGCGGAAGCTGCCGGATGGCCTGGATCAAGGACCCGTGGGGGAACCTGCTCTGCATCCATCGCCGAGACGACGGTACCGTGGGTTAGGCGAAATCTGACTGCAAATGGATGAATTCACATGGGGGATGGAATCGATGGCGAAGCGCAATGAGACGACGCTGGGAGACGAGGTCACGGGTGGGCTTGGCGAGATCACGCTCACGCATCCACCGGGTACGACACCCATCACGCCGGCCAGTATGATTTCCGTTGAGGCGATCGCCGGCCATGGACGTCTGCTCGAAGGAATCGGCATCGACTGGGGAAGCGGCGGCGGCTGCCTGTCCATCCTGGCCGCACGGACACCCGGGGTAACCCGCGTTGTCGGGCTGGAAATCGACGAAATCAACGTATCCGTCGCCAGGCGGAACGCCAGACTGAACGGCGTCGAAGACAAGGCGGCTTTCCTGCAGTCCGATTCATATTCGCCGTTCGAGGATGGGGACAGGCGTTTTCTTGAATCGCTCAAGGGGCGCGCGGATTTCCTGATCGCCAACCCGATCTCGAGCGAAGATGATGACGGATTCGGATATAGACGGACCGTCCTGCGGGGCGCCAGGGACTTTCTGCGCGACGGCGGTCGGGTCTTCCTGAGCATTTCATATCAATACGGCAGACGGAGGATTGCACGGCTGGAACGCGACGTCCCCGGGTTTTTCCACGAGGGAATCCTGGCCAGAAGTGCGTGCGTTCCTTTCGACCTCCGGCGAACGGACCTTCTGAACTGCCTGAAGGTGTATGCGAGAGAAGAGACCAAAGGAGGATTGGGATACGAATTCTGCAATCCGTTGCGACGCTCCCAGGCCATGAATGCGCGGGATTCTCTGGCATTCTACCGGCGGACGGGCAGGAGCCCTCTGTCGCAGTGGCAGACGCATCTTTTCAGGTACCTTCCGGATCTTCTTTAATTCTCACGCGATGGGAAATCCGACGATGGAACCGATTGTCATGCCAATGATTCCGGAAGACTGGGAGGCGGTGCGCCGGATTCTCGAGGAAGGCATCGCCACGGGACACGCGTCGTTCGACACGGAAGTCCCTGATTGGAACGCCTGGGGCAGGAGCCATCTGGAAGCATGCAGAATTGTCGCACGGGTAGAGGGAGAGATTGCAGGTTGGGCCGCTCTGAGTCCGGTCTCGAGCCGGTGCGTCCACTCGGGCGTCGCGGAAGTCAGCGTGTACGTGGGATCCCGCTTCAGGGGAAGAGGGGTGGGCAAGGCCCTCATGGCGGAACTCGTCGACGCATCGGAGCGCGAAGGAATCTGGACCCTTCAGGGCGGGGTGTTTCCTGAAAACGCCGCCAGCATTGCGCTCCAGAAGGCGTTCGGGTTCCGGGAGGTCGGCAGGCAGGAGCGACTGGGGAAGCTGAACGGAATCTGGCGGGACGTTGTCCTGATGGAACGGCGCAGCAGGGCGGTGGGGAAATAGCGGAGAATCGGGCGACTGCGTAACGGAGCAGCATGCATTCGGTTGCCCAAGGGAATCCGGAGCACATGGGGAGCACGCATTGGGACGCGGGATCATCCGGATTCCGCGTTCGATTTATGTACGGCGACGAACTTGTCGATCTGGCGGAAGATTCTGTGCAGCGTGGCAACGTCCCGACGATCCATGGACGTGCGGCCGAAGAGGCGGCGGATGGACCGGGGGAAGGCCTTGGGCATGTAGTCGGCGGGGAAGCCCAGCTTGTCCAGCGCGGAGTCGACGTGGGCGTAGAGCGATTCCATCTCTTCAAACGTCGGCAGATCCAGTTCCGGTTGCTCGCCCGGCGTCGCCGCCGCGCGGTAGAGTTCATATCCGAAGATGAGGACGGCCTGAGAGAGGTTCAGCGAGGGATATCTATGTGCGGTGGGGATATTGGCGATGATGCTGCAAAGGCCCAGTTCGTTGTTGGTCAGGCCGTTTTCCTCGCGGCCGAAAACGAGGGCGGCTTCCTCGTCACGGGGCAGGGAGACCAGCTTTTCCGCCGCGTGCCGCGGGCCGTACAGGACGTCGAAGTGCTCCCGTTTCCGGTGAGTCGTCCCCACCGAGAGTACCGTTCCCGACAGGGCCTCTTCGAGCGATTCGCATACGGTGGCGCCGTAGAGCACGTCGCCTGAGCCATGGGCCATCTTTCGAGCGTCGCCGCAGGTATGGTCCGGCGGATCCACGAGGTAGAGCCTCGAGAGCCCCATGTTCTTCATGGCGCGAGCCACAGACCCGATGTTGCCGGGCTCCTTTGCGCCCGCCAGGACAACGCGGATACGGTTGAGCGATTCCGGTGCGGTCGTCTTTTGCAACATCTGTTGCTCCTTTCGCCCGTCCGCTATTGACTCAACAGGCGTTTCCACCCCTGGGGAACGGTATTGGTTTCCAGCAGCATCTTCACTGCCCGCCGCTTCGCGGTCTCCAGGCTGTCGGCGCGGGCTTCCCAATAGGCTGCGCCTCGCCGGGTGGCGTCTCGACGCATCGAAAAAGCGTCCCGCTTGAAGAGGGAGTCGTGTAGTGCGGGGTTCAGGGCATAGCCGCCGATGCGCGTGGTCTGTTCGGCCATGGCGCCCGAGTCGGTGGTAATGCGCACGGTCTGCAGAACCGGCAGCCAGTATCGGTCGTAGTACAGCGCGTTCTGCTGATAGGTGCGCAGTTCCCTGACGCCGAGCGTACCCCGGACCCTCTTGTTCAGGCGCAGGTCGTAGCCCACCAGCGAGAGGTCGTTCGCGGATATCCAGATCGCACCCTCAAGTCCGGGGCGTCTTTTTTTCTTCGGTTCAACGTGAATCTTGTGTACCGCCACGTCTCCCATCTGCACGGTGCTGACCAGACGATAGCGGTAATCCCTCCTGGCGTCCGTCTCCAGCGGCAGAGGACCCACGTCGAAATCACGGCCGTTGAGTCGTCCGCTGCGGATATTGACGATGACGCCGGGATGCATGCCGAATTGCTGCGCCGGCGCGTGACGCGACCGGTACGCCGTGATGTCCTGGACGATCTTCCCGGGGTTCCGATAAAATCCCCGACCGTCGTATTCGATCCGCGCCAGGACGTGAGTGCCTGCCCGGGTGTCGGCGTACAGGGTCTGGATCCCGTTCAAAGCGAATCGATAGGACAGGAGGTCCGCGTAGCGCGCGTGGAAGACGTTTTCACGGGGTTCCCGACCGATTTTTTCCAGAAGGGTCTCGAGAGATGGGCGCGGCATGTCAACGTGGGACTTGAGGGTCACCGGAGTCGGGGGGAGCAGGATGTCCGGTCCTCGATCCGCGGCCTCACGTAAGGCAATCTCGCGTGACACCGTTCGATAGCCGACATATGAGATCCGGATGCGTACGGGGCCCGTCGGAAGATCTGAAACCGCGAAGCGTCCGTAGAGGTCGGTGAGATCTCCCCGTCCGAGTTCCGGCAGAACGACCGTGGCGTACGGCAACGGCGCGCGCGTCACGCTGTCCCGTACCGTGCCGATCAGGGATGCCGTGTTCGCGGGCGCCGGAACGAGGTGCAGGGCGAAAAAGCAGGCGAGAAGATTAATAGAAGGCCGCACGGACATCTGCCATCGCCTGGATGAGGAGGTTGATGTCTTCCTCGCTGTGGTCGGCCATGAGCGTGAGCCGGAGGCGGCTCTCGCCATCGGGAACGGTTGGCGGCCGGATGCCGCTGAGATAGATGCCCTCCTCGAAGAGATGGTCCGAAATCGCCATGGTACGCGCCGCGTCACCGATAAGGACCGGAACAATCTGGGATTGGGAGTCCATGGTATCGAATCCCAAGTTGTTCAGGGTATCCTGTACGGTCTTGACGTTATGCCGGAGGTCTTCACGGAGATCCGGACGGTTTTCGACAATCCCCAGTGCGGCCGTGGCGGCCGCGCAGGCGTCGGGCGGCAGGGCCGAGGTGTAGATGAAGGCCGCGGCGCGATTGATCAGCAGGTCGACGAGTTCCGCGTTCCCGGCGACGAATCCTCCGTACGCGCCAAGGGCCTTGCTGCCGGACGTTGTCAGAACGTCGACACCCTGAGTGATGCCGAAGTGTTCGTGAATCCCACGGCCGCAAGCGCCCAGGACCCCGGTTCCGTGGGCGTCATCCACCATCAGGATGGCGTTGTGCCGGTTCGCGGCGTCCACGAGCCCGGGAAGGGGGGCAAGGTCTCCGTCCATGCTGAACAACCCGTCGCTGACGATCAGCCGTCGCCGGTACTCGCGTTCTGTCCGGAGCAATCCGTCCAGATGGTCCACGTCCCGGTGGCGATAGACGAAGGTCCTCGCCCGGGAGATCCGGCACGCGTCGATAATGCTGCGATGGTTCAGACGGTCGCTGAAAATCGCGTCTTCCGCGCCGATGAGTGCGCTCACGGCGCCGAGGTTCGCCATGTACCCGGTGGGAAAGCAGAGTGCGGATTCCGTACCCAGGAAACGCGCCATCCGGTGTTCCAGTATCCGGTGGGGTTCCATGTTTCCGGAAATAAGCCGGGAGGCCGCCGCGCTCAATCCGTACGAACGCAGGGCAGCGTCCGCGCCGTCCTTGAGCGCCGGGTGGTTTGCAAGCCCGAGGTAGTTGTTGGAACAGAAAAGGAGGCGTTCTTTGCCGTCGATTCGGACCCTGGGACCCTGCGCACCCTCCACGAGGCGGAGGCTGCGATGGAGCCCGCGGGATCTGAGACTGTCCAGCTCCGTGTCGAGATGGGGAAGCACTGTCAGGATACCGATGAATTACGTGCGCAACGGGGATGAAAGGTGGACGGAAATTATGGAAATCCCCCTGGCTTGTCAAGCGGGTGAGCGTGAATGGTACTGGTTTGACAACAGGGTTCGTTCGCGTATATTCTGTCTTTGATAATGGGGCGGGGTTCAATCAGACCGGTTTGCGGGACTCACTGCTTGCGTCCAACCGGTTTTTCTTTCGTCCAACCTGAATCGTGAAGCCGGGGCAGGTGAAATCCCGGCGGACGGGTTCGGAGGAACCGGCACGATGACCGAGGCACGACAGGGTATGGACTGGAAATGGTTGGCGTTGTTTCCGGCGGTCTCGGGCCTTGTCCTCGGCGCGGCGTTTCCGCCGCTGCCTCTCGGCTTCCTGTCTTACGTCGCGCTGGTCCCGTTGCTGGTCTCCGCGGAACGGCTGCGCGGCCGGGCGGCCTTCGGCGCCGGGTTCGTCCAGGGGATCTTTTTCTACGGAACGACACTCTATTGGATCGGATCAGTCACGCCGCCGGGCATGGCCGGGGCGGCGATTTACATGTCCCTGTTCCGCGGTCTGTTCCTGTGGACGTTCGCCCACGTCGTCAGGCGGTACGGCACTGCGGGGACGTGGAGCGCGCCGTTCCTCTGGGTGGGGTTCGAGTATTTCAACTCTCTGGGCGACATGGGGTTTCCCTGGGTGGTGCTGGGAAACTCGCAGACCGCTTATCTGTGGCTGATCCAGTATGCGGAAGTGACGGGCGTGTACGGGGTATCGTTCTGGATTGTGCTTGTCAATCTGAGCATCATGATGCTCTGGAGAAACCGGGCGCGGCGCCGGGTGTGGGCAGCCGCATTGGCCGTACTTTTCGCGGGACCGGCGGCGAACGGGTACCTGGCGCTGAAGAACGTTCCGGACGAACAGGCCGTGGCGGTGGGCCTGGTCCAGCCGGATATGCCGCCGGTGGCCAAGGAATACCGGGGATTTGACTACAATTTCGGCAAACTGAAGCCAATGACCGCGGAAGCCGCGGGCCAGGGGGCACGGCTTGTGGTGTGGCCCGAGACAGCGGTCGGCTATCTTGAGGGAGAACTGTACCGGCGCCACCGCGAGCGGGTGCAGGCAATGGTGGACTCGCTCGGGATCTACCTCTACACGGGCGCGTACAGACTGGAAGCCGGCGACCCGGTGAAGGTGTTCAACTCCTCTTTTCTGTTCGTGCCCGGAAAAGGGATCTCCGGATACTACGACAAGACTCGCCTGGTGCCCTTCGGCGAACGGGCGCCGTTCCCGGCAATACTCCCTTTCCTGCGAAAAATCCGGTTCACCGGGGGCGGATTCGTTGGGGGCAACTGGGACTCCGGAGAGACCCGTACGGTCTTCGACGGTCCCGACGCCCGGTTTTCCGCGTTGATCTGTTACGATTCGGTCTTTCCGGGGTTCGTCAGGTCATTTGTGGACCGGGGCGCTGAATTCCTGGTGATCATCACCAACGATGGCTGGTTTGGCCGAACCTCCGGACCCTATCAGCATGCCGAGGCCGCGGTGTTTCGCGCCATCGAGAACCGGCGGGCCGTGGTACGCTGCGCGAACACGGGCGTTTCCACGTTTATCGACGCCTGGGGACGGAAGTCGGGGACAACGGGGATCTTCCATCCGGCAGTTTTGACGCAGGGAGTCACGCCGCGAACCGCAAAGACGTTCTATACGAGGTACGGAGACCTTTTCGCGCAGATCTGCATGGTCCTGGGCGCCGTCCTGGTATTGATGGCCTTCCGCCGTCGCGCGGTGGTTGCAGAGCATTCCATTCTGCCCCCCGACGCCGACACGTCCGCGGAACCCGCGCCGGAACCGTCTTCCGGCGCCGACGACAGCGCGATGCCCTTCCTGGACCATCTGGAGGAACTCCGCTGGCGCCTGCTGAAGGGGCTGGCGGCGCTTGTTGTCGGCGCAATAATCTGCGGGATATTTTCTGACGAAATTCTCGGGTGGCTCGTGCTGCCGGTCCGGGAGGCGACCCCGGTCATGAAGCTGTTGGGGGTGGCGCCCGTTGAGCCGCCCGTCAAGCTGATTTATCTGAAACCGATGGGGATGTTTCTCGTCAAACTTCAGATTGCCCTTGTCGGCGGTGCGGTCCTGGCGTTGCCGGTTCTCCTGTATCAACTGTGGATCTTCGTTGCGCCGGGTCTGTTGACAACCGAGCGGCGGTACGTATCTTTTATCGTCTTTTCATCCTCGATCTGTTTTGTTCTGGGGGGCGCTATCGCTTACGTGAGCGTGGTGCCGCTGTCGTTTCGATTCCTGATTCTGATCGGCGAAGGGACCGGAGTCGAACCCCAGTTCGACATCGGCTTCTACATCGGTTTCGTGTTGAGGCTGCTGGTTGCCTTCGGTGTCGTTTTCGAACTGCCGGTGGCGGCGTTCTTCCTGAGCCGGATCGGCCTGCTGACCGCGCAACTGATGCGCCGCGGCAGGAGGTATGCAGTGGTGGTGGGCTTTGTCCTGGCGGCGCTGCTCACGCCGCCGGATCCAATCTCCCAGCTGATGATGGCGCTGCCGCTGGTACTGCTTTACGAATTCAGCATCTGGGTGGCGCGGGTGGCCGGCAGATGAGCGGCGCGTTCCGCCACGGCCGTCGAAGCCCGCTGCGCCGGCCAGGTGGCGAGCGTCTGTATAGACTGATAAAGGATTGTTTTATATGAGTATAACGGTTGCAGTCTGCGTTCTTGCGGTGTGTTTCGCGGTGCTTTCCAAATGCGCGTCCTGGTTTGTGGACGGAGCCGTAGGGATTGCCGAATTCCTGAACGTACCGAAAATGCTGATCGGCATCGTGCTGGTGAGCCTAGCGACGACCTCACCCGAACTGGCGGTTTCAGTACTCGCCGCACTCGAGGGCCATCCCGAGATGGCGCTTGGCAATGCCATCGGGTCCGTGATCGTGGACGACGGCGTCGCGCTCGCGCTGGGCGTCCTCGTGGCCGGGTCGCCCATCCTCATCAATCCGTATCTGCTGTGGACGACGGGAATCTTTCTGGTCGTCGTAGATCTGGCGGCTTACGGGATGGCGTTCGACGGCACGCTGGACCGGATCGAGGGCGGCGTGCTGCTCCTGCTCTTCGTGGCGTACACGGTCTTTACCTACGTCACACGCAGTCGTTCATCCGAGGCTGAAGGGAACCGGATGGAGGATCTCAAGGAGATCGAGGCGTCCATCGAGGGTCGAGGTCTCGGGACATTGATGCTCTGGTTCTGCGTGGGACTGGTGGGGGTGCTGATTTCAAGTCATTTTATCGTGGAATCCGCCGTGGTCATCGCCAAGGCGTTGGACGTCAGCGAAGCGGTGATTGCGCTCACGGTGATTGCCATTGGCACGTCGTTGCCTGAGATCGCCACCGGGGTCACGGCCGCCAGGAGAGGGCACGGCGAGATCGTGGTCGGCAATATCCTGGGAGCGGATATCCTGAATATCTGCTGGATCGCCGGCGCATCCGCGGTGGTCAATCCGCTCGTGGTGACGCAAAAGGTAATCCACTTTTCATTCCCGGCGATGCTGGTGATCGTTTTCGCGATGCTCATCATGATGCGCACGGGGCACCGGCTGACCCGGATCGAGGGAGTCGTGTTGCTTGCGATATACGGCGCGTACCTGGCGTTAACCGGGATCTTGTTCTTATAGGGGTACAATATGGGCGGGATATTCGTGACGGGCGGGGCAGGGTTCATCGGATCGAACTTCATACGGTACTGGCTGTCCAGGTACCCGGACGACACCGTCGTTAATTACGATCTGCTCACGTACGCGGGGATTCCGGAAAACCTGGCCGACGTTGCCGGAGCCTGTGCCGGCAGGTACGAGTTCGTTCAGGGGGATATCGGCGACTACAGGCTGACGCGGGACCTTCTCGAACGGCACAAGCCGGACTGCATCGTGAATTTCGCCGCCGAGTCGCACAACAGCCGGGCGGTTGTCAATCCCGACGTCTTCTTCGAAACCAACGTGCTGGGGACCCAGCGCCTCCTGAGGGCGGCTCACGACGCCGGAGTGCCCAGGTTCCACCACATTTCCACCTGCGAGGTCTACGGGGACCTGCCGCTGGACTCTGAAGCGAGCTTTTCGGAGACCGACCCATATCAGCCGCGTACGCCGTACAACGCATCGAAAGCCGCGGCCGATCTGGCGGTCCGGGCGTTCCATCTCACGTTCGGGCTGCCGGTTACGATTTCCAATTGCGCGAACAACTACGGGCCGTATCAATTCCCGGAAAAGGTAATCCCGCTGTTCGTCACGCACCTGCTCGACGGAAAGAAGATGACGCTCTACAAGAGCAGCCGGAACAAGCGGGAGTGGCTGCACGTGGAGGACCACTGCCGGGCAATCGACCTGATCCTGAAGAGGGGTACCATCGGGGAGACGTACAACGTTGGGAGCGGCGTTGAGGTGGACGTGGAGACGATTGCAGATTCGATTCTGGACGTGCTCGGGCTGGACGGATCCCACAAGGTCTACGTTCCGGACCGCCCCGGACACGACCGAAGATACCTTCTCGACTCGAACAAGCTGCGCACGCAACTCGGTTGGCGTCCGGAAGTTTCATTTGAACGCGGATTCAAAGAGACTGTACTCTGGTACACGGACAACCGCGCATGGTGGGAACCCCTGCTGAAACGCCTGGACGTGGACGAAGAGGGCTGGAAGCAGGGTTCGTCCCCGCGGTCATAGTGTTCTGTCCCGGAAATAAGTTGCCTGAATTCGACCGCTGAGTCGCACGGCTCGCAAGGCGCCTGAGCGCAGGCGACCTGTGTATGGTCGGCGAACGAGGGGAAAGCAGCGAGACGGGATGAATCGGCGGTCGAATGGTGAGGAATTTTTGGGACAGGACACCAATCCCCGTCGTGCGTATTTCTCCCGGAAAGGAAACTGCATGCCGTTCCGGTTCCAAAGATTGGGAATTCCCGGACTCATTCTGGTTGAACCCCGGGTCTTTGAGGACAGTCGCGGTTTTCTGATGGAGTCTTACAAGAAATCGGATTTCGAAGCCAACGGAATTGCCGCCGAGTTCGTACAGGATATCCATTCCCATTCGGCAGGGGGCGTTCTGAGGGGAATGCACTATCAATTGCATCCGAAGGCACAGGCCAAGCTGGTGAGGGTTGTGAAGGGCGAGGTGTTCGACGTTGCCGTGGATATCCGCAGGAATGCGCCCACCTTTGGAAAGTGGGAGGGGGTTGTGCTGTCGGAAGGGAATTTCAGGATGTTCTACGTTCCGGAGGGTTTTGCCCACGGGTTCTGCGTGCTGAGCGATGAGGCCGAATTCGTCTACAAGGTCACGTCGGAGTTTGCGCCCGATCTGGACCGGGGGATCCTGTGGAACGATCCGGCCGTTGGCATCGACTGGCCGGTTTCCGATCCAATTCTCTCGGTGAAGGACCTCGAACTCCCCACACTCGCCGACGCCGAAAATAACTTCGTCTACGATACGGGCGAGGGTGTGTGAAAGGGAAGCGGAAAGGACGGATTCGGACTGACTCTACCCAAGCGGACCGCCGCCGCCGAAGAGGTCTTCGCCTTCTTCGGCGGTTTCTTCTTTGTTCGAGATGCCCCAGATCAGGCCGTGGGGGTCCAGCTCGTTCAGAGGGGGGCTGTCGTAATCCGGTTGGAGTTCGTTGCCGCAGATGGGGCAGCAGGCATACGAGGGATGGTAAAGGACGCCGTGAGTGCAGGTCTTGCATGACTTCACCATCGTATCCAGCTTTTCGCCGCAACGCACACAGTGCTGAAAGTATCCGTCGTAGGGCGTGTTCTTCCCGCACGACGGGCAGTTCACAACGTCGTGAAGGCCCAGTTTTTCCGCCGGAGGCTGCTCGAGAGATATCGCCTGCCGATCGGGCACGGAAACGTATTCGGCCCTGAACGTCTGGAATTTCTCGCGGATCTGGCTGGTTTGGACGCCCAGGTATTTTTCCGAAATCGTGATGGTGAAGACGAGGTTGGGCGAGATACCCAGGAAATGGATGAGGTCGCGTGTGTTCCAGTCCCGCTGCTCGACAATGGTGGCCTTGTGCGTCTCGCACAGGCTGAGAAAGTCCTGGATCTTCTTCCGGTTTTCCCGACGGCGACTGTTGTCTTCCCGTTCAAATTCGTACAGGGTGCCGAAGTCGATGCGGATCATGATTCGATCACCTCTTTAAGAAAGCGACCCGTGTGGGAGGACGGCGCCGCGGCAATGCGTTCCGGGGGACCCTCGGCGACGATCCGGCCGCCGGAATCGCCGCCGTCGGGGCCGAGGTCGACAATCCAGTCCGCCCGTTTCACCACATCCAGATTGTGTTCGATGACAAAGACGGAGTTGCCCCTGTCCACCAGCCGGTCGAGAACGGCGATAAGCGACCGGATGTCCTCGAAGTGCAGCCCGGTTGTCGGTTCGTCCAGAATATACATCGTTTTTCCGGTTGCCACACGGGAAAGTTCAGCGGCCAGCTTTATGCGCTGTGCTTCGCCTCCGGAAAGGGCGGTTGCCGATTGGCCCAGCCGGATGTATCCCAGGCCGACCTCCGAAAGCGTCTTCAGCTTCCGGCTTGCGCCCGGTATATCCCTGAAAAAGGTGAGCGCCCTCTCCGCGGTCATATCCAGAACGTCTGCGATCGTACAGCCCTTGTAACGGATTTCCAGGGTTTCCCTGTTGTATCGGCTGCCGCCGCATGCGTCGCAGGTCACGTAGACGTCCGGAAGAAAGTCCATTTCGATCCGTCTGAGGCCGTCGCCCTGGCAGGGCTCGCATCGGCCGCCCTTCAGGTTGAAGCTGAATCGACCCGGCGTATATCCGCGAACCCTGGATTCCGGCAGTTGCGCGTAGAGATCGCGGATGTCCGAGAAGAGGTCCGTGTAGGTGGCCGGGTTCGACCTGGGCGTGCGGCCGATGGGCGTCTGGTCGATACGAATGATCTTGTCGATTTTCGACATGCCCTCGATACCGTCGTGCGCGAGAGGTTCGGCGGAGGCGTTGTGAAGCATCTTCGCCAGTGCCGCGTAAAGCGTCCCGTTGATCAGCGTACTCTTGCCCGACCCGGAAACGCCGGTGACGCAGACGAGTATGCCCAGCGGGAGGGATACGTCGATTGACTTGAGATTGTGTCCTCGCGCGCCCTTCAATTCGATCCGGCCGGTGGGTTCCCGTCTTTCGGGAGGCGGGGGGATGGTCTTCCGTCCGGACAGATACGCGCCCGTGATGCCTTCACCGGCGGTCATGATATCCCGGGCGGCGCCCTCGGCCATCAGTTCGCCGCCCTCCTCGCCCGCTCCCGGACCGAGGTCGATCAGATGGTCCGCCGCCAGCATGGTTTCCCGGTCGTGCTCCACCACCAGAACGGTATTGCCGTGGTCACGGAGCATTTCGAGCGTATGGATCAGCTTCCGGTTGTCCCTGGGGTGCAAACCGACACTGGGTTCGTCCAGAACGTAGAGTACTCCGGACAGGCGGGCGCCGATTTGCGTGGCCATGCGGATCCGCTGTGTTTCGCCGCCTGAGAGCGAGGCGACGTTTCTTTCCAGGGTGAGATAGCCCACGCCCACGTCCCTCAGGAAGACAAGCCGGTTGCGGATCTCGAGAAGAACGGGTTCAACGACGTCACGGGGCCCAAGCCTGCCCTCCAGGCGATCCATGAAATCAATGGCGTCATCGACGCTCATGGCCGACACCTGCGCGATGTTCATGCCTTCGATCCTGACCGAGAGGGCCTCCGTTCGCAATCTTGCGCCGCCGCAGTCGGAACAGTCGACGGTGCGGGCGTACGGATCCCGTCTTGATGCCGCGTCGTCCGAGCCGGCATCCGCAAGCCGCTTTTTCAGGGAGGGGATTACGCCGTCGAAGCCGAGGGAACGATCGCCCGACAGAATGGCCTCCTTCGCCTCGGGCGGCAGAGACGCGAACGGCGCGGCGAGATCGAGACGATACCGGTCCGCAAGCCTCTGGAGCAGATCGAGCGTCGCACGGCCCTTGGGGACGCCCCAGGGTGCGATGGCGCCCTCGGCGATGGAACGGTGCGGGTCCGGGACGACGGTGTCGGGGTCGATATCGGTCCTCACGCCCATTCCGTTACAGGCCGGACAGGCGCCGTACGGTCCGTTGAACGAGAACAGACGCGGGGACGGTTCCACAAAGCCGACGTCGCAGTCCCGGCAGATCAGCCGGGTTGAAAAGTGCAACTCGCGGCCTTCGAGGATATCCAGAACGACCATACCCCCGGAAAGGGAAAGGGCGGTTTCCAGTGAGTCGGCCAGCCGGCGTTCGATTTTCGGACGGACGACCAGACGGTCGACAACCGCGTCGATCGTGTGCGGTTTCGTTGGGTCCAGGCGAATCTCATCGTCCAGGGCGCGTTCCTCTCCGTCGATTCGCACGCGCACGTATCCGTCGCGCCGGAGACGTTCCAGTTCCTGATCGAAACGACCCTTTCGTTCTCGAATCCGCGGCGCCAGAATCCGAAGACGCGCACCATCGGGCAGCGCCAGCACGGTATCCACAATCTCACCCACGGTCCGGGATGCAAGGCGTTTGCCGCAGTTCGGGCAATGCGGCATACCGGCACGCGCGAACAGGATTCTGAGATGGTCATGGACTTCCGTAAGGGTCCCAACCGTCGACCTGGCGCTTCCCGCGGCCCGCCGCTGTTGAATCGCCACGGCCGGAGAGAGGCCGTCGATGCTGTCCACGTCCGGTCTTTCCATCACCTCGAGGAACCGTCTCGCGTGGGCGGACATCGCCTCGACGTACCTGCGCTGTCCTTCAGCGTAGATCGTGTCGAACGCAAGCGAGGATTTCCCCGAGCCGGACGGACCCGTGATGACCACGAACCGGTTCTTGGGTATGTCGAGATCGAGGCCCCGCAGGTTATGCTGGCGGGCGCCTCTAATGCGGATCGCTTCGTTGACGGGTGGCATGCGGGATACGGGAGGCAAGACCCCGACTGGACGACCGGGGGTTCCGGATGGTGCGGCAGACAGGGCTCGAACCGCCGACCTTCCGGTCCGAAGCCAAATGTGAGCTGCTGCCGCGAACACGTTCGCCCGAAATATACGTCGCGGGTGCCGCGTCGCAAGCCCAAAAATCGCCACTTGACATTGACGGTCAAAATCGGAAAATTAACAGTCCGTTGAGAAAGTCGCTCTGCAGGCGAGGCCGAGCCATTGTGGCCGAAGACAAGGCGCGCGACCGAGTCCCATCCTGCGATTCGGCGAGGGAGCGCAACGCAGTATTTCGGCTGCAAGGGCCGGCCGCAGCCCGGATGGACTTCCTCAACGGGCTGTTAAGGGCTGGTGTGCAACAACGGAAGATCCCGAAGCCGCCACGAAAACGGAGGTGTTCATTGGGTGAACGTTCGGCAGCGTTATTCGAAGCGGCGCAGCGGGTGATTCCCGGGGGGGTGAACAGCCCGGCGCGGGCATTCGGCCCGGTGGGCGGCCAGCCGCTTTTTGTGACGCGAGGATGCGGATCGAAGGTTTTCGATGCGGACCGGCGGGAATATATCGACTACGTCTGCTCGTGGGGCCCATTGATTCTCGGCCACGCGCCACCGGTCGTCGTCGAGGCAATCAGGAAAGTCTGCGAACATGGAACGAGTTTCGGCGCGCCCACGGAAATCGAGGTTGCAATGGCCGGGCTGGTCACCGAACTCGTGCCTGGCGTGGATATGGTACGCATGGTAAACTCGGGCACGGAAGCCACGATGTCCGCGGTACGTCTGGCCAGGGGGTATACGGGAAGGGAGAAGGTGATCAAGTTCGAAGGCTGCTGGCACGGGCACGCGGACAGCTTCCTGATTCAGGCGGGGTCGTCGGCGCTGACCATGGGAGTGCCCAGCAGCCCCGGCGTGACCGCCGGAACCGCGTCGGGTACCGTCACGGCGCCCTTCAATCACATTGAGGCGGTCAAGCGGATCGTGGCGGAGAACCCGGACGAGATCGCGGCGGTCATCGTCGAGCCGGTGGCCGGAAACATGGGCGTGATTCCGCCGGCGGAGGGGTTCCTGCAGGGGCTGCGCGACCTCACCTCCGATTCGGGCATCGTGCTGATCTTCGACGAGGTGATTACGGGTTTCCGCATTCATCCGGGCGGCGCCCAGGGGTTGTACGGGATTACTCCGGATCTGACCACGCTCGGGAAGATTATCGGCGGAGGCCTGCCGGTGGGCGCGTTCGGCGGACGGCGTGAGATCATGTCGCATATTTCGCCGCTCGGCAGGGGGGTATCGCAGGCCGGGACGCTTTCGGGCAATCCTCTCGCGATGACGGCTGGTTACGAGACGCTCAGGCAACTCCGTGAACCGGGCGCCTATGAGTCGCTCGAAGGAAAGTCCGCCGCGCTGGAAGCCGGTTTCCGGGAAAACCTGAAGTCGCTCGGATTGCCCTTTCGCCTGAACCGGGTCGGGTCGATGATGACCCTGTTCTTTACGGACCGCGCCGTGACACGATACGAAGCCGCCGTGGCCTGCGACCAGGATGCCTTCGCGCGCTACTTCCGTCTGATGCTGGAACAGGGCGTGTATCTTGCGCCCTCCCAGTTTGAAGCCACGTTTGTCTCGCTGGCGCATACGGATGAGGATATCGACCGAACGGTTGAAGCGCAATACAAGGCCCTGAAAGAATGCGTAGCGTAATCCTCATATTGTCGCTCGGCCTGGCGGCGTGCGCCGGCGACAACGATCACTTTACGCGGCTCCGGTCCGGATCGCCGCGCGAACGCGAGGATGCGGCGGCATACCTGGGCGCACACCGCGTACCCGGGGCGGTTCCCCATTTGCGACAGGCGCTGCGAGACACGGTTCCGGAAGTGCGGGCCAAGGCTGTCTGGGCGCTGGGGATGCTGGGCGCCGGCGAAGCGCTTCCCGACCTGGCGCCGTTTCTTAGAGACGGCAGCCGTCGGACACGCCAACAGGCCGCCGTCGCAATCATGCATATCGAACGGCCCGAGGCCATTGCCATTCTGGAGTTCGCAATGCGGACGGAAAGAGATCCGTGGGTCCGAAGCGATCTGGCGAGGGCTATAGAGCATCTCAAGCAATTCGCCGGTGAATCGGATATTGCGGAAGGGACGTTCCGGTAGGCCGCGCCGGCGTGGTATGATCAGCCGGTGAGGCGCCACCGGGCGTGAAGTTTCGACCCTTGAATCGAACCATCAAATAGAGGAATTCCTGTAATGAAGAGTCGGCTGAAAGCGCACCTTCGCACGGCCTGTCTGACAGGTCTCCTTCCAATCGCCTGGTCGACTTCCGGCGCCGCGTCGGACTGGACGCACTGGCGCGGGCCGATGCAGACCGGCGCGTCTCCGGAAACCGGTCTGATTTCCAGCTGGTCTCCGGACGGAGAGAATCTGGTCTGGCGGTCGGAATTCATCGGCCGGTCCACGCCCGTGGTGCTGAATGGGCGGGTCTACGTGATCGGAAGAACAGGCGAAGGGGTAACCAGGCAGGAACACGTCGCCTGTTTCGACGCGGAGGACGGACGGCTGGTATGGGAGCGCAAGTTCAATGTGTGGCATTCCACCATCACGTTCAACCGGCTGGGCTGGGCGAATCTTGGCGGCGACGGGGAAACCGGCAATGTGTACGCGCACCTGGTGAACGGCCTCCTGCTGTGTTTCGACGGTGATGGACGGGTCCTCTGGAGCCGGTCGCTGACCGAGGAATTCAACCGGTTTTCGGGCTATGGCGGCAGGTTGCATACCCCTGTGGTCGAGGGTGACCTGGTCGTCATCAGCATGGGAAACCGGGGCTGGGCGGACCGCCCTCCATCCCACAGGTACATGGCCTTCGACAAGCGTACTGGAGAGACCGTGTGGATGGCGCGGCCGGGCGGGGGCGGACAGGCCGACCTGACCGTATATTCCACACCTGTAGCCGCGACCGTCGACGGCCGGAGGCTGTTGATCGCGGGGAACGGAAACGGGGGGATATTCGCCTTCAGGGCCGCGACGGGTGAAGCGGTATGGGGCTTCCCCTTGAGCAGGCGGGGGATCAACACGTCTCCGGTGGCGGCGGGCAATCTCGTGTACGCCACCCACAGCGAAGAGAACGTGGACAACACCACGATGGGTCGGGTTGTTTGCCTCGACGCGGGAACGGGAAGAGAGGTCTGGCGCCAGGACGGAATCGCGGCGGGGTATGCTTCGCCGGCCCTTCACGCGGGGCGCCTGTACGTCGTTGACAATTCGGCGAACGTACACTGCCTGGACGCTCAGTCCGGGCGGAAATACTGGGAGCAGAACATCGGCACGGTGGGCAAGGGTTCTCCCACCTGGGCCGACGGAAAATTGTACGTCACCGAAGTCAACGGCGGATTCCGGATTCTCAAGGTGGCGGATGAGGGGGCGCGGGTACTGGATGACCGGAAGATCATGATGCCCGGCGGGAGGCCCGCGGAGATTTACGGTTCGGTCGCCGTCGCCTACGGCCGGGTCTACTTCGCAACCGAAGCGGGCCTGTTCTGTCTGGGCGACGGTGAGGCGGCATTCGCGCCTGCGTCCACACCGTCTGAAACGGGCCCCCGGGCGCCGCCGGGAGGCAATCCGGCGTCGATCCTTGTCGTCCCCGCGGAGATTACAATCACACCCGATGAGGTGCTGCCACTCAGCGCACGGGCGTACGACGACCTGGGCCGGCTGATTGGAGAGGTCGACGTGACGTGGTCCCTCGAATCGCTGGACGGACGGATTGAGAGCGGTCGGTTTTCACCGGCGAAACGGGGACAGGCCGGATGGGTGGTTGCCGCGACCGGGGGGCTGACCGCGCGGGCATGGGTACGGGTGTCGCCCGAGCCGCCCTGGACCGAGGACTTCGAGGGAGTCGCCGTGGGCAAGAACCCGCGCCATTGGGTGTGGGGAGGCAGGGGGTTCAGGGTCGAGGAAAAAAACGGAAACAAGGTCCTGGTGAAGCCGCCCGCGGCGCGCGGACTGGACCGGTCCAATCTGTACATCGGGCCGCCTGAAATGTCGGGATATACCGTCCAGGCCGATCTGATGGGCGGCAGACGCAAGCGCTGGCTGCCGGACATGGGATTGGTCGCTCACCGGTACATCCTGGATCTGCAGGGCGCCTACAAGCGACTGGAAGTCCGGTCCTGGTCGTCTGATTTGAGGATGGTTCACCGCGTGGCTTTTGAATGGGAACCGGACGTCTGGTATACCATGAAGATGCGAGTGGATTTCGAGGGCGGTCGGGCGATTGTCAGGGGAAAAGTCTGGAAGCGGAGTGACAGGGAACCTGACGCATGGACGATCGAGGCGGAGGACCCGCTTCCCATTCGGGAAGGCAGCCCCGGGCTGTATGGGTACTCGCCGGCGAACATTTACTATGACAACGTCAGCGTGTACTGAACGGGCTTCCTGCCGGACGTCCGATAAATCGCCGGATGGGCGTCAACACGAACAATGATACCCGGAGAAGAAGACAAAAATGAAATCTGGATGGATATACTTCGTCGCATTTACGTTGTTCTGGCCGGTTTCGGGCGCACGCGCCCAGGAGACCGCGATGTGGGGATTCACGCCCTCACGAAACCTGGTATCGGGCGAGAAGAATCTGCCAACGGACTGGAATACGAAGACGGGAGAGAATGTTAAGTGGAAGGCCGCCCTCGGCTCCCAATCCTACGCCGGACCCGTTCTGCTGGGCGGCAAGGTGTTTATGGGGACCAACAACCACGCCGAACGAAATCCCGATATCAAGGGTGATCGCGGCGTGGTGATGGCATTCAGGGAATCCGACGGGGCATTCCTGTGGCAGTCGGCCCACCCGAAGCTGCCCGCGGGAAGGGTGAACGACTGGCCGCTGCAGGGAGTTTGCTCGACGCCGTTTATCCAGGGCGATCGTCTGTTCTATGTTTCCAACCAGGGTCGGGTGGTCTGCGCCGATACCGAGGGTTTTCTGGACTCGGAAAACGACGGGCCGTACCGGAGCGAGGACGTCACGGGCGCCAACGGCGCGGATATTGTCTGGGAATACGATATGATGGATGAACTGGATGTGTTCCCGCACAACCTGGCCACCTGTTCGCCTGTCGGTGCGGACGGGATGCTGTTCGTGATCACCAGCAATGGCGTGGATGAAGGCCACGTGGCCATCCCGGCGCCGTTCGCGCCCAGCTTTATCGCACTCAGCCTGGATACCGGGGAGCTCGTCTGGGAAAAGGCCTATCCCGGTACGAATATCCTGCACGGGCAGTGGTCCAACCCGGCCTACGGAACGATCAACGGGGAATCGCAGGTCATCCTCCCGGGAGGGGACGGCTGGGTTTATTCCGTGGCGCCGAAGACGGGCGAATTGATCTGGAAGTTCGATTGCAATCCGAAGGACTCCGTTTGGGAGCTTGGCGGACGGGGCACACGCAACGCGATCATCGCCACGCCCGTGATCTACGACAACAAGGTCTTTATCGGCGTGGGACAGGATCCCGAGCACGGCGAAGGGGTGGGGCATCTCTGGGCGATTGACGCCACCGGCAAGGGTGACGTCACCGGCACCCATGCCGTCTGGCATCTGGGAGGCAAGGATTTCAACCGGACGATGTCAACGGTCGCCATCCACGACGGGCTGCTGTACGCGGCGGACCTGAGCGGATTTATCTATTGTCTGGATCTGAAGACTGGAAAGCCCCACTGGACCTACGATGCCTACGCCGCCATCTGGGGTTCGCCCTTTGTGGCCGACGGAAAGGTTTACATTGGAGACGAAGACGGCGACGTGATGATATTCAACGCATCGGCGAAGTTCGAGAAGGTCAACGAAGTCAATATGGGCAGCGCGGTGTACACAACGCCCGTGGCGAAAGACGGCGTGCTGTACATCGGGACACGCAATACACTGTACGCAATAGGCATGTAGGTCGCGACGGGACCCAACACAGGATGTCGTTGAAAGAGAGAGTGATTCTTGTAACCGGGGGGGCCTCGGGCATCGGTCGCGCTGCGTCGATCTGCTGTGCGAGAGCCGGCGCTCGCGTTGCGGTGGCGGATTGTGACGGGGACGGCATCGCGGCAACGGTTCGTGAAATCGACGGTTCGAGGGGTGAGGCGCGGGGATTCCAGGTTGACGTTCGCGCAGAGGGCGAGGTCCGGGCGATGGTGGACAGCGTAGCCGGTACGTTCGGACGCATCGATGGTCTGATTCACTCCGCAGGGATTCTCGAAGGGGCGCTGGTACCGGTCGACCTGTTTGAGACGGAAACATGGGATCGCGTACTGGACGTGAATCTGAAGGGCAGTTTTCTGCTGTGCAAACACGTGGCGCCGGTTCTGGAGCGGTCCGGCGGGGGGGTGCTGGTGCTGGTTTCTTCCGGCGCCGGGGTGCGGGGAGGCAGTTCGTCCGCGGCATACGGTTCGAGCAAAGGGGGCGTACACGGGCTCTCACTGGTGCTCGCGCAGCAACTGGCTTCCAGGGGAATCCGGGTGAATGCGCTGTGTCCCGGGAGCCTCGATACGCCCCTGAAGATGGAAGTCCTGAAAAAACAGGCGGACCTGGAGGGGCGGGACCTTGAGGAGATGAGAGCGGGGCTGGGAAAGCCCGAGGGCGTTGGCAGGGTGCTGGCGTTTCTGGTTTCGGACGACGCGGACTACGTAAGGGGAACCGTCTTTACGAGATGACACCGCGCCCGTTTCCGGCCCCGTGGCCGTCGTGTCGACTCGAATCGATGAAGCGACAAACCTGTCACGTCGGCCGCCGGAAGAGTGCCGGCAAAATGGAAAGGCGAGGTAGCGAATGCAGCGCACGATGAAGATCGCGCTGATCGGCGCGGGGATGTTCGGCGGCGACGTACACGCCAGGGCATTCGCCGATCTGCAGCGGATGGGAATCAGTGGCAATCTCGGGCGGGTCGGTCTGGACCCGTGGGCGCGGGACCTGGCCGACGTACAATTCGACCTGGTGGCCGTGGCCACGCGGTCCCGGGGGTCCGCGGAAAAGGCAAGTGAGAACTTCAGGGCGTCCACGGGGCGCGAGCCGGGCGCCTACTGGGGTGAAAAGCCGTGGGAGGACGTGCTGCGCGACGTACCCGATCTGGACGTCATGGCCGTAGTCACCCCGGACCACCTGCATACCGAGGTGACGCTGGCCGCGCTGCGGAACGGAACGCACGTGGTCATGGAAAAACCGATGTGTCTGTCGATCGAGGAGGCGGACGAGATCATCGAACTTGCCGACGCGAAAGGGCTGGTGGTCTGCGTGGATATGCACAAGCGATACGATCCCGATCATCTCCGCGTCCAGCACGATCTCTCCACCCGGATCGGTGATCCGCTTTACGGGCAGGCCGTACTCGAAGAGCCGCTGGAGGTGTCCACGAGTACGTTCAAATGGGCGGAGCAGAGCGACCCGTTCAGCTATGTCGGCCCACACTGGACGGACCTGATTTACAACTATTTCAGGAGCAAACCGGTCGCGCTTTCGGCTGTGGGACAGAAGAAGCGGCTGGTTCGCGAGGGCATCGACGCCTACGACGCGGTTCAGGTGCGGGTGGAGTTCGACAATGGAATGAGCATCTATTTCCACAACAACTGGATCACGCCCGACGATTTCGAGGGACCGGTGAATCAGGGGCATGAGATCGTGGGTACCGACGGAAAGGTGGAGTCCGATCAGCAATACCGGGGTCTGCGTTTCTGGTACAACGGGGGCGGCAGCCGTACGGCGAACAACCATATGACGCGCGACGTCAGGCGCCCGGATGGCTCGGAGGCGTATATCGGCTACGGCGTGGACAGCATCACGGTGGGGCTGGTCGCCGCCTGCCGCATCAAATTCCTCGGGGAGACGCGGGAGGACGTGGACGGGATCTACCCTACCGCGGCGGACGGGCGGATTACGGTTGCGATCGTGGACGCGGCCAGGCGCGTGCGGGATCTGAACTTCAGGTATCTGCAGGAAGGCAGGGGGACGCCGGTGACGGCCCGATTCGGCGAAGACGGCATCACCATCATCGATCCCTGCAGGATAGACGAAGGACCGGAAGCGGTCTTTCAGCGAATTTACGAAAAGCCAATATAAGGTAAGGGAACAACGGGCCGTGAGACGCCGCGCCGACGGGTTCGGACGGCAGCTTGCGGCCCGCTGTTCAATTCAGGAAGCTTCTCAGGAGGATGCGATGGGCAGGGAGTTCGATATCACACCCCGGGACGTTCCCCGCGTGAACACGAAATACAGGCGAATCGTCTCCGGATTGCCGCATCCGGAGTCGGTTCCCGTGCTCGAGGCGTTGCGAACGTACGAGCCGACTTCCATGCGGGGACAGCCGCCCGTCGTGTGGGACCGGGCAGAGGACGTCCGTGTCTACGACAAGTACGGAAATATGTGGCTGGACTGGAGTTCCGGGGTGCTGGTGACCAACGCGGGCCACGGGATGCCGGAGGTGAGAAAGGCAATTCTGGATCAGGTCAACAACGGACTTCTGCACAGTTACGTGTTTCCCAACGCCGCGAGGGCTGAGCTCGCCGAGTTTCTGGTTCGGCTGGCGCCGGAGGGGCTGGAAAAGGTGTTTCTGCTGACAACGGGTTCGGAAGCCACCGAAAACGCAATCAAATTGGCGCGTACATGGGGAATCGCACAGGGCGGGAGCCGAAAGATCGGGATCGTGGGCTTTGAACGCGGGTTCCACGGGCGGACGCTCGGGGCGCAGCAGGCCGGCGGCATGCCCGGGCAGAAGGATTGGATCGTAAATGAGGATCCCGCCATCGTA
This sequence comes from Candidatus Latescibacterota bacterium, assembly GCA_965116875.1. Classification (GTDB taxonomy): domain Bacteria; phylum Latescibacterota; class UBA2968; order UBA2968; genus JAAXHE01. The sequence goes on along the minus strand of OZ220733.1, from coordinate 2,211,501 downwards.
CAGGCCGCTTTTCCAGACGGATACTGGACCGGGAATACCGATTTCGACCACTTCTGCACGACCCTGAATGAGAGGGGAATTGAGGCCGACGACGTCGCCGGAGTGATCGTGGAGACCTACCAGGGCGTGGGACCCGACTTTCTGCCGGTTGAATACGCCCGGGCCCTGGCCGAATGGTGCCGGGCGCACGCGGCTCTGCTGATCTTCGACGAAGTCCAGGCCGGGTTCGGACGGACCGGAACCATGTGGGGGTTCGAACACTACGGCGTCACGCCCGATATGATCACGTTCGGCAAGGGCGTGAGCAGTTCCCTTCCGCTTTCGGGCGTGATCGGCCGGACGGAAGTGATGGATCAATATCCGCCCGGATCCATGACCAGCACCCATACCGGCAACCCGGTCTGCGCGGCGGCGGCGCTGGCCAGCCTGAAGAAAATCGTGGGGGACGACCTGGCGGGCAATGCGGCCCGGATGGAGCCTCTGATGATGGACGGATTGCGCGCGATTCAGGCGCGTCATCCGCGCGTGATCGGCAATTGCACGGGAAGGGGGCTTGTTGCGGGGTTGCAGATGGTCAGGCCGGGTCTGAAGGAGCCGGATCCGGATCTGGCTTTCGACGTGGTGGAACGCTGCTTTCACAAGGGACTGCTGTTTTTCGCGCCGGTGGGGTCCTGGGGACAGACGGTAAAGATCTCGCCGCCGCTGACGATCAACGAGGAAGCCGTGGCAGAGGGGCTTGCGGTGTTGGGCGAGTCGGTCGACGAGGCACTGGGAAGTTGACGGGCGGAAGACCGTCCCCAACGCTCCGGAGCGTGCCATCCAGGCCGCATTGATCGCCAATCATTCGTCGTTTCGCCCACATTGTCCTGTCGAGACCTTCAGAAAGCCGAATTGAAGGTGGGGCGGACATTCATGTCTGCCCTTTCAATTGTTCCCCTGGCGGAGCGCAGAAAGAAACAGGACCGATCGGTATCGCCGCCCGCCCCTTGTGGAGTTCGGAGGAACGAAAATGGACCTGTACGAAAAGTACCGATTGACCCGCGTCATCAACGCCTGCGGGAAGATGACGCATCTGGCGGGGGCTGTCGTATTGCCTGAGGTCGTCGAAGAGGTGACGCGCGCGATGGGCTGCTTCTACGATCTGGATGAGCTCCAGGAGCGCGCGGGAGAGGTGATCGTACGCGCCACGGGCGCGCAGTGGGGGTGCGTGACCGCCTGTACCGCGGCCGGCATCACGTTGGGCGTCGCCGCGTCCATGACCGGAAACGACGTCGGACGGGTCTGGCAGCTTCCGGACACGACCGGGATGGCCAACGAAGTCGTGATTCAGAAGGGCCACGCGGTGAACTTCGGCGCCCCGGTAACGCAGATGATCCGGCTGGCCGGCGCCGTGGCCGTGGAGATTGGTACGGTACACCGCTCCACCGAGGAGCATCTGAGGCACGCCATCGGAGACCGGACTGCCGCTGTGGTCTTCGTGGTGTCGCACCATACCGTCCGGTACGGCGCCCTGCCCCTGGCGAGGGTGGTCGAGATCGCGCACGAGCACGGGGTCCCGGTGATCGTTGACGGGGCGGCGCAATCGTTCGTCATCAGAAGGATCCTGGACACGGGCGCGGACCTGGTCGTCTGCAGCGGGCATAAATATCTCTCGGGAACCACGGCCGGCGTGGTCTGCGGCCGGGAGGATCTCGTGCGGGCGCTGAACCTGCAGAACAGGGGGATCGGGAGGCCGATGAAGGTGGGAAAAGAGGGAATCGTCGGCGCGATGGCGGCGCTGGAGTATCGGATGCGTCTGGACGTGCCGGGTTGGGAGGCGGAGCAGAACCGGAAACTGGACCGGGTGATGGCGCGCCTTGAAGGGATAGACGGGGTCGGTCTCAGCGTGGATCCCGATCCCAACGGGAACCCGTTCAGCCGCGCGAGGGTGACCGTGGATGCGGAGAAAACGGGATTGAGCGCCGCCGTGATCAACCTCGAGATGATGGAGGGAGATCCCTCCATCCGTCTTCGCGCGCACCATACCGACGAGGGGTACTTCACCGTGGATGCGATGGAAATGACGGACGCGGAAGTGGAACTGACGTGCGACCGGTTGGTGGGCCTGCTCCGGGCGGGAGCTGCCGAAAAAGCGATGCTCCGGGAACGGCACGGCGAGGAGGGCGAGGTGGCCGCGCGGTGGTCGTGGCTTCGTTGAACCGGCAACCCGGTCACCCGATACGGTGGGCCAAACCGCCAGCGCGTTCCCGAAGGCGGGCCGGCACGCGGGCAACTACAGCTTCTCAACCCGGATGTTTCGGTATTTCGCGCCCGTGCGCTGTACTTCCAGCCAGATCGATACGGGAAACTCAGGTCTGTATGGATGACTCAACTGCACGTCGCCGGCGCCGACTGTAAAGTCCGACCCGTCCACGGTGCAGACCACGTCGTACCATCGGCCGGTTTCGATCCGGAAATCCGCATTGGACTCGAACTTCCAGGGGCCGTAGATACCGGATTTGTCGAAGACCTTGCGCCCGCTGTCGATCTGAATCGTGTGCGGATTGTCGTCATCGATCGCCACCAGCATGTTGTCGCCCGCGTCGTCGACGAAGCCCACGATCTTGCCGTCGTTCCTCGACCTTTCGACGAGCATCACCTGGTAGCGGAGTCGAAACGGCCGGTCGACGATCCTTTCGGAGATCAGGTAGTGTATCCCGTTGGAAGTGGGACACTCGATCGCTCCATCCCCGGCGGTCCACTGTTCCGAGAGCGGCCGCCACCCGTCCAGCGATTCCCCGTCGAAGAGATCCGCGCTGTCGCCCTCCACGGTTTGCCATCGGTCCTCCCTGACGTCGCCGTTCGACAGCAGAACGGCGAGCAGGACGACATTTGCCAGAAGGCTGGCGGCGGTCACCGCGTTCATTCTCATTATTCCGATTCCGCTTCCTGTTCCTTCGCAAAGAGTAAGCCGCCGCCGAACATCCGTGCGACGTCGTTATGGATATCCTGTTCTGTCAGCGGCCAACCGGCGTTCCTGAGCGCTTCGTACTTTCGGACGAATACCGGGGCGATGGCGCTGATGGAATGGGTCCACTTATATAGCAGCTGGTCCAGGACGCGGGCGTCCGAGTGCTGGGGCACGAAGCCGGTTCCCAGCAGTTCAAGGCGTTCGGCGGTGATTTCCGGGATGATGCTGGGGTTGTTCAGGAACCACCAGCATCCGAACGGCGTGACGTTGGGGAATTTCCTGGCGGCCACGCAGAGTTCATGCTGGTTTTCGCGGGAAAGCAGCGTGACGAGGAAGTTCACCCCGGGCCATTCCCGGGCGATGTTCTCGAGAAAGGCGACGTCCCATTTTCCCATGCCGTCGCCCCCGTCCCGCAACAGGGGGTTGACCCCGCGCCTGACACCCACCATCATGGCCACGGGAATTCCACGTTCGCGGGCTGTGGGGAAGACCGCGGCGTCCAGCAGTTTCGCAACGGCGGATTTGGAAGGATAGTCGAAGCAGGGCGGGAGGGAAACAGCCAGGTACCGGGCATCCATTCTCGCGATCCAGTCGGCGAGGTAGCGCCGAAGTTCCTCAACTGTCCGGGGCGAGAGTACGTCTTCCACTCTGTAACCCAGCGCCTTCAATTTCGCCACGGGCGCGGGCCACCCGGCCAGGGCGCTGTCCAGCCGGAGGGCAGCCACAAAACGGGCGTCCCGCTCGAATCCCGCCTGCCAGACGGGAGCCTCCAGGTCGTCCAGCGGATCGTTGGTCATATAGACGCGGGAGACCCCGGACTTGCGGAAGATGAGATCAACGTAGTCTTCCGGGTCCGTCTCTGAAAACAATGCGCGGAATTCGGCCAGGCTGTCCGCCCGGGGGTTCAGGCCGAGCGCGGACATCACGGTTACCACGCCGAGTTGCGCTTCGGAGAGCGGGCTGCCGGTCCCCGCGAAAAGGGTGCGCCAGACAACGTCGGCCTGGCGGCGCTTTGACAGTGCGTTGAACCGGGCGACGGAGGTTCCGGAGGGAAGCTGGCGGCAGGTTTCGACCTTCAGGTAGTGGTAGGTAAGCAGTTCGTCGGGCCCCATCAGGCAGAGCGGACCCATTTGAATCGGATAGAGGTGGGTGTGGATATCGACGATCGGCTGTACTTCGAAGGCGCGGGCAACCGCTTCGACAACGGAGAAGGCGGCAGGGGATGACATCAGGCTTCCTCTATTGGAGTGGCCGCTTACCGGGTCCTGTCTGAACCCGGGCGGTCCCGCAAAACCGGTTGGTATGGCCTTCCCGAACGTGCCATCAAGACGTCTGTATCAGGTATCCCTTCCGCTTGTCCACCACGTTCATGAGGGGTTCCTCCGCCAGGTAGCGCCGAAGGTTCTCTCTGAAGATGCGAAGGATATTTCCGCGACCCTCGGGAGAGTACCCGGCGGAATGGGGTGCGAACACGACGTTGGGCATGTCCCATAGCGGGCTGGAATCGGGAAGCGGTTCCTCTTCGAAAACGTCCAGGCCCGCTCCGGCGATACGTTTCTCCTGGATGGCGCGGACCAGGTCGGCTTCGTTTACGATGGGGCCGCGTGCGATATTCACGAGAAAGGCCGACGCCTTCATCCGGCTGAAACATGTCTCGTCGATAATGCCGGTGGTACTTTCGGTCTGCGGCAGCGCTACGACGACGTAGTCCGCATCGGCGACGGCATCCAGCAGTTCATCGGCCCTGAACAGGCGTCCCACGCCCGTGGGCGGCGTCGTGACCTGGGCGTCTACACCGGTCACCGCGAGCCCGAGGGCGTTAAGCCGGGCGGCGATGCTGCGACCGATGGATCCCAGGCCGAGTATGCACGCCGTTTTTCCGTGGATCTGGGAGACCGTTTCCGTGTGCCGGTCCCAGATACGATCCTTCCTGTCGCGTTCGAAAACCAGGAGCCCGCGCGCGTGAACCAGCATGAATGCGAGAGCCTGTTCCGCCATCGCAGCGTCGAATGCGCCTGCGGTGTTGGTGATGACCACGTCGCTCTCGATCATTTCCGGATACAGCATGGTTTCGAATCCCACGCCGATACTCTGGACCCATCGAAGTTCTCCGGCCTCCAGAAATGGCGCTCTCGGCAGCCTCCCGTAGACGACTTCCGCGTCCGGAATCTCCCGCAGCAGGTCCCCCTCGGAATGGGCGGCGACCGCCGTCACGCGCGGCGAAACGGATTCGAGCTGTTCCCGCCATTCGGTCCAGGGACCGGCCATCATGACGACTTTAACGGTTGACATTGCAATCCCTCATGGTGCACAGAACAAAATGACGCCGATATGGCTGCATCGCGTTCAGGCGCGCGGCATAGAATCGCCTCCCTGCCGCGCCGGACGCACGACTCCGCGAACCTGACGAGCAGTAGTATATTTCTTTCGGTTGTGCAAGTCAAGAAGCGACGAGTGTCGGTACATCCGGCCCGATGACAATAGCAGACGAGTCTGATTCCCGGTCAGAAGGCGGCTCGATACGAACATCCGGCCGTTCACTTGCGCCTGTGGGACAGCGTGGCGGTCATCGCAGACCGAAATTCAGCCTTGAATTGTGCGAAATACCGGATATTTTTTCGCTCGTTCATTGCCATTTGCGGCGATTTTACTATATTAGTAACAGAATTGCAGCATTTCTGCTTACCAGGCGCGTTTTCCCCGCGGGCTCTCATTCCCGAACCGCGCCCGGTACAACCTCCCCGGAATCCCTTAACGGTCAAGAGACACTAGATGACATCCTGTCACACCGCAATAGGAGAGACTGCCTATGGTGATGAGGGAGGAGTCGTTTGTACGCCTTTCCGTCGCGATAATGACCGGGACCCGGCGGTCACACGGTCCGGGTCTTAACGGACAACACCAGAACGAGTCCATATGAGTCGTCATGAACTGAGTCACCACAGACGACGTCGAAGTTGACGGCCGCTTTCACGGCGAATCAAACCAACCATCAGCCCGATTCGCGAAACCCGAAACATAAAGGAATTGCGCTATGAAGTCCCGTTACAGTTTCAGATCGACGAAGTTTGTTCTGTTGCCCGTTGTATTTGCAATTTCCATCCTCCACGTCATGACCGGTGTCTCCGTCTCGCAGGAATCCGGGGAGGCGGCAGAGTCCGATACATCGGAAATCATCCTTGACGAGATCGTCGAGCTGGAAGAGCTGGTTGTGATCGGGTCCCGGAGACCGCGCTCCGTGACGAAATCGGTCGTTCCCATCGACGTGGTCAGCAGCGAGGATTTCGTCAAGCAGGGCGGCACGGACATGACCGACCTGTTGAGAAACGTGATTCCCTCCTACAACGTCAATTCCCAACCCATCAGCGACGCCGGAACGGTGGTCCGGCCGCCCAACCTGCGAGGCCTGGCGCCGGACCACGCACTGGTTCTCGTCAACGGCAAACGCCGCCACCGCGCTGCCGTGATCCACTGGCTGGGCAACGGCGTCGCGGACGGCGCGCAGGGCCCCGACCTCACCGCCATCCCCGCCATCGCGCTGAAACGCGTGGAGGTGCTCCGCGACGGCGCCTCGGCGCAATACGGATCCGATGCGATCGCGGGCGTGCTGGACTTCCGCCTGAAAGACAGCCACGAGGGCATGGCCGCGGACGTGAAGGTGGGGAGCTTTCAGGATGGGGAAGGGAAGTTCCTGGGCGACGGCGAGATGTTCACGGCGGCGTTCAACATCGGTCTGGGCAATGAAAACACCTGGGCCAACCTCAGCCTGGAATATGGCAATACCGGTGAAACCATCCGATCCGTGCAGCGCAATGACGCCGCGGGGCTGATTTCTGCGGGCAACACAGAGGTGGCGAATCCCGCCCAGATCTGGGGTCAGCCATTCGTTCGCGACGACCTGAAAATCTTCGCGAACTACGGCGCCACTCTGGGCGAAAGCGTCGATTTCTACGGCCACGCGAACTACGCGGACAAGGAAACGGAGGGCGGGTTCTATTTCCGGAATCCACATACCCGAAGCGGTGTGTTCAAGGGTCCGCTGATTGACCTGGACGGGGACGGCGAGGCAGAGACGCCGTCTCTGCTGGTCGGCGATCTGGACGGTGTGGGTCAGGGCAGCGAATGTGCGCCGGTCCCCATCATTGACAACAGACCCGAACAGAACGCATGGCTCCAGGTTCGCGACGATCCCAACTGTTTCTCCTTCCTGAAGATGTTTCCGGGGGGATTCACGCCGCGGTTCGGCGCGTTTACAACCGATGAATCTATCCTGATGGGCATTAAGGGCTCAGGCATCGGGCAGCAGGCGCTCGCATCCTGGGACCTGAGCATGTCTTACGGGCGTCACGAGGCGGACTACTTCATCTTCAATACGGTGAACGCATCCATGGGTCCCGCCACGCCCACGTATTTCGATCCGGGCTCCTACGTCCAGTCGGACGTTACCGTGGACCTGGGTGTGACCTACCCCGTGAACCCGCAGGTCTTCCTTGCGGCGGGTCTGGAATACCGGAAAGAAACGTTTGAGATCGTCGAGGGCCAGATCGAGTCCTATATTATCGGCCAGCCGCTGGCCAGCCAGGGATTTCAGCCGGCGACGAACGGCTTTTCCGGCTTCAGCAAAGTGGCCGCCGGCAGGTGGTCCAGACCGAACATAGCGGTTTACGCGGAAGGGGACATTCAGCCCTCGGACCGAGCGTCATTTTCCCTCGCTCTGCGCCAGGAGCGTTTCGACGAATTGAAAACGTTGTCGAACACGCCGCCGCTGACTTCCGAGACGTACAATTCCAGCAACTACAAGGCCGCTTTCAACATAGGCGTAACCGAGGACGCCAGGGTGCGCGGCAGTTACAGCACCGGCTTCCGGGCGCCGACGCCCGGCCAGCAGAGCGCCTTCAACATCACCACCGAGTTCAACTTCGAGAAGAACGACCTGGTGAACAACGGAACGGTTCCCTCCACAAGCCGGGCGGCCGCGTTGAAAGGGGCCAAGCCTCTGGTGCCCGAGAAGTCCAAAAACCTCTCGCTGGGTGTCGTCCTGGATATGGGCAAGGCAAGCATGACGGTCGATTACTTCGACATCAGGGTGAACGACCGCCTGACGGTTTCGCAGGACTTTGCGCTTACAGATCCTGAGAGGGAGCAACTCATCCGGGAGGGGCTCACCAGCGCCGCAGGGCTGCAGGAATTCCGCTTTTTCACAAACGACTTTAACTCCAAGACCCAGGGGATCGACGTCGTGTTCTCCGTGCCGGTGGGCCTGGGCGCGATGAACGTCGCATACAACTACACGGGAACAAAGGTTACGGAACACAATCCGGAGATCCTGGACGATCTGCGGCTGAGGGAACTGGAGGAAAATCTCCCCAAACAGCGCGGGAACCTGACCATCACCCAAACGCTCACGACCCGCTGGGACGTGCTGGGTCGCATCAGCTATTTCGGCGAGTGGTACGACTCCGAAGACGATCAGGTCTACAGCGGCAAGGTCCTGATCGACGCCGAGACCAGCGTCTCGTTCGACGACTACAGGTCGAAGATTGCGATCGGCGCCCAGAACATCTTAAATACCTATCCCGACGAACACGAGAAGGCCAGGGACAGGACGGGCAACAAGTACAGCCAGTTCAGCCCGTTCGGATTCGGCGGCGCGTTCTGGTACGCGAAATACAGCTTTCACTACTAGAACGGGAATGAGACTGGCGCGAGCCGGACCGCCGCGCCGGTTCTCACGGAACTGAAAGAAAACGCAACGGCAGGATGTATTGCCGTTGCGTTTTTTTCATTTGCATAGGGGGGATGGCGCAACGGCGCGTCAGCCGAGCGGAGGCAAATCGGGTCTATCGGCGTCGTACACGACTGGGCAGTGGTCTTGCCTGTGAATGAACTGGGCGAGGGTACCTTCCGACGGGGCGACGGGGCACGAGTTTTCCGTGCGCATGTGGATGGCGAAACTCCGCCGGGGCGCGCCGGAGCGGTTGGGGCGGCTTCCGTGGAAGGTGAGGCAGTGGTGGAACGAGACGCCCCCCGGCGGAAGGATGGCTTCCTCCTCACGCCACGTTTCGCCGGGGGGCAGTGTGATCTGCTCGCGTTGAATCTCGATGTCGTCGAAGTAAAAATCGCCCTGGTTGAGCAGTCCCCATCTGTGCGAACCCTTCACGAAGGCCATGGGGCCGGTGTCAGCGCTCACGTTGGAAACGGCGATCCACGCGGTGAACAATTCGCTGCCCTCCTTCCAGGTCTTCCAATACTGCCGGTCCTGGTGCCATCCGACGCTGACGCCGGTCCCGGATTCCGTTCTCAAGGGCGGCTTGGAAAGGAGTTGGACCCACCAGACCTGTACCCGCCTCGCGCCGGTGACTTCCGCTGCGAGCCGTCCGACAGCGGGATGGCTGACAAGCTCCATAATGGCGCTATTGGCAAGTTGGGGCATTTCGACTTTTCCCAGCTTGTGCGGGTTGTCGCCGGGGTTCCAATAGGAGGGCTGAGGGGGAATTCCGGTCTCGTACCGTCCCGCCAGCACGTCATCCATGCCGTCCATGGCGCGGCGGACAAGCGTTTCGGGAATCACAGGCCGCGGATGGATGGCATAGCCGTCACTCAGGTAATCTTCGTGGAGTCCCATGGGGGTATTCCTTTTGCCTCTCCCTGATTTCACCAGGCCGCCGCATAACCGTCCCGGCGCGGATCCGACCCGCCGACGAGCGTGTTGGTCTCCGGGTGAATGGCGATCGCCTGGGCGCTCCCGGGGCCGTCCCAGTCCCCCAGGACCCGGAGGTCGTGGCCGCGCCGGGCGAGGCCCTCCCGGACGTCTTCGGAAAACCTGCCCTCGAGTTGAAGGACGTCTTCGCAGATATGCGGGACGGTGGACTCCATCGGGTTCTGCAGGCTGCGCCAGCGGGGGGCCTCCACGGCTTCCTGCGGGGTCATGCCGAATTCCAGAATATGGGTGATCAGCTGAAGGTTGGTCTGTACCTGGGTATCCGCGCCAGGCGTACCGCAGACGAGTACGGCCCTGTTGTCCCGGGTGACAATGACCGGGTTCATGGTGTGGCGCACCCGTTTCCCGGGCATGAGACAGTTGGGATGGTCCTCCTCCAGGTGCCAGTACGTCATCCGGTTATTGAGGAGGATGCCGGTGTTTCCCGCGATCAGGCCGGCGCCGAACCCGGACTGGATGGACTGCAGCACGCACACGGCGTTTCCCCACCGGTCCGCCGTACAGAAGCACGTGGTGTCCTCGTGGGACTCGGGCCGCCCGGCAGGGACGTCCGTGGCTGCACGCTCGGGGTCGATGCGCCGCGCCTGCTGTTCGGCGTAGGACTTGGAGAGGAGGCCTCTGAGCGGGATATCCAGCCAGTCCGGATCGGCGACAAAGGCTTCCCTGTCGGAAAATGCGAGCTTTTTGGCCTCCACCATCAGATGGACGCTCTCGGCCGTGTTGCAGCCAAGGGATTGCAGATCGAAGCGCTCGACGATGTTGAGCTCCTGGAGCAGGATGTGGCCGCTGGAATTGGGCGGCATCTCATACACCGTATGGCCCCGGTACGTCGTATGAATCGGATCGGACCAGTGGGCGTGGTGGTCCGCCAGGTCTTCCTTGGTCAGCAGGCCGCCCCTGGAACGGCTGAATGCAACGATTGCCTCCGCGATGTCTCCCTCGTACAGGGCCGCCCGGCCTTCCGCGCCGACCCGGCGCAGCGTGGCGCCCAGGTCGCTCTGGCGAAGGAGGTCGCCGGGTCCGATGGGCAGGCCGTTTCGGGTGAACACGTTGCGGGTGTACGGATCCGAGGAGAAGTTCCCGCTCCAGGCGGCAAGGCTGCCGGACAACTTGTGGCTGACGGGAAATCCCGCTTCGCAAAGGGAGATGGCCGGTTCCAGGACCTGTTCGAGAGCGAGGAGGCCATGGCGTTCGTGGGCGATCAGCCAGCCGTCCACCAGGCCGGGAACGGAGACGCTCAGAATACCTCTCATGGGAATTCCGCCGCGTTGAAGGTAGAATTCCCGAGTGGCCGCCCGAGGCGCCGCGCCGGTGGCGTTGACGGCGGAAACGGCGCCGGTATCGGCCCGGTAGATGAGAAGAAAGCCGTCGCCGCCAACGCCCGATGCGGCCGGTTCGACCACGCCCAGCGCCGCGGCCGTCGCAACCGCGGCGTCGATGGCGTTTCCGCCGGCCATCAGCGTGGTGATGCCGGCCTGGGACGCCAGGGGGTGGCCGGAGGCAACGAGCCCGTTTTTCCCCATCACGGATGGACGAAAAGCGTGATGGCCGATACCATGAGGCGACTGCATGGCGTTCTCCGGAAGAAGCTGCTTGGAAACTACGAAGAGACGAGACTACGAGACTACGAAACTGCGAGACTACGAAACTGCGAGACTACGAAACTACGAGACTACGAGACTACGAAACTGCGAGACTACGAAACTACGAGACTACGAAACTACGAAACTACGAGACTACGAAATGGCGAAAGACAAAATCGCGAAATGCGCGGAAAATTCGTGGCTGACATCAATTGTCACAAATCGCGCAAAACCGCAATTCAGCCTGGCATTGCAGCGATTCTCATCGTTATGGGTGCCCAAAAGGGGCATGTCAACTGTTTTAAAATTACCGGTGCGTCGCGTTTCCATGCGCCGTTCGGATCTGACGACGGAATCGTGGATCAGGCTTTGGTACGGAACATCGACGAGTAGGGTACGGGATCGTGGAATATGCCGCCGCTTTGCCGGTAGTAGTCTTCGTCCAGGACAAATGCGCCCGATTCGGGCGTGAGCCATGGGGCGTCGGGGATCGGATACGCGGCGAGCAGGTCGGCCCAGTTGCCGTAGTTCTCGGGCCCGTTGGACTCGATCAGCCCACCCCGGATACCCGGGAATCCCGGCAAACGGGCCGCGACGTTTTTGTTCCACTCGACGAGGAGGGGAATACACCCGTTGTCGGCCACGAAGCTCGGCACGCCGGCTTCCGCCGCGGCGCGCACCATCCGGAACGCGAGCGAAAGGGTCTTGCCAGCGGGCTTGATAGCGATGGCGCTGTACCCCTGATTGGTTCTCCTGTCCACGTCCTCCACCGTCTGTACGCTCTCGTCGGCCGCAAACCTGGCCGGCAGGTCGTCCACGTCGAGACCATCGGGCTCCCGAAAGGGCTCCTCGATGAGGACGATGTGCTCGTGTAAACCGGTCTTGAGGGCGTGGTCCAGCAGACGGTGCATGGTTTCTTTTTTTCCGTATCTGGCGTTCGCATCGAGATAGTAGAGGACTTTTCCTGAATCCGTCATCGGCGTACTGTATCGCGCGGCCACGCGATGGATGCGGTCGAGCCATTCGATGTCCTTCCGGACCATGTCATCCTCGGCGCCGGGTTGGCCGATCTTGATCTTCAGGATGTAGACGTCCGTGTCCAGGATGGCCTGCAACTCTTCGACGGGCATTCCGTAGCCAACGGCCGGGGCAAGGCCGATATGGGACTGACGGTCCGCAAGAAAGGGTCGGTAAGTAACGGGTATGAGTTGATCGAACGTGCTGATTCCGTTACGCTTCGCATATAACATCCATGCGGCATTGTCCAGGGCGACCAGGGCGATCAGCGAAAAGGTGAGTCGCAGTCCGCGGTTCCGGGTAACTGTTTTGCCGTAGTCGTGCACATGCGGCACGAGCTCCTCCAACAAGGAGGGCGGGTCCGGGAACTCCCGGTCCACCGCCTGCTGAAGCGCGAATTCCAGGAGCGCGGCCATGAGGATATTGCCGCCGACTTCGGTGTGGTTCGAAAACACGTCGGGGTCGGACCAGAGCACAGCAGTGCCTCCCACGCCCACGGCTTCGGTACCGTCTTCCTCTATCAGGCGTACAATCAGGTTCCACTTCTCGTGGAAGGCGGCGCCCTTGAACGCGAAGGGCCTGGCGAAGGGTTGGCGCTGTATTTCCAGATCGGCGCGGGCGATTCGCATGCGCGCGTTACTCCCAGCGGGTAAGGTCGAGGAGGACGCCGAGAAAGGCGCCTTTATCTTCGAGAAGGCCCCGGTAGGCCGCGGCGGCACGCGAGGCGGGCAGGACGTGGGTAAGCAGGGGGGCGATCTTCAGGCGTTCGCGGGCAATAAAGTCCAGCATGAGTTCGTCCGGGTCAGGATCTCCGAATTGCAACGCGTCGGTCTGCCTGGAGCCGTGCGCGCCTATGACGGACACGCCGGTTCGGTGAAGGTCGAAATACAGGTCGATTTCGGCACTGCCCCGCGGGCTGCCCAGAAGGACAACCTGTCCCATCTGCGCCGCGGTCCTGATTGCCTGGGGGGCCACATCCGGATTGCCCGTCGCCTCAACCACGATCTGGCAGCCGTCGCCGTTCGTGATTGCGTTGACGCGGTCCGCGAGGTCCTCCGCTTCCGGATTGACGCAGGCGTGGATGCCACAGCTTTTTGAAATGGAGAGCCGTTCCGGAACCGCATCTATTCCGATCACCAGGCGGGCGCCTGACAGATTCATCAGCTGCGCGGCGAGGTTGCCGACCAGGCCCTGCCCGAACACGGCGACCGTGTGGCCCAGCCGGACGTCTGAAAGGCGGACAGCGGTGAGCGCGATCTTTGCGATCACCGCAAACGGCGCATGCTGGAGCGACATGTCTTCAGGAAGTCTCAAAAGAGATCGGCCGGCAGGCACGAGGGCATGTGAGGCATGCTTCCCCCTCACGTACACCAGATCGCCTTCGCGCACGGCATCCACGTCCCGTCCGGTAAGGAGGACGCGGCCCACAGAGGCATAGCCGGGGTGGAAGGGAAAACTGGCGTAATCGAAGTCCTCCCGCGTGAAACCCACGTGTGTCCGCGTGAACATCGCCAGTTCCGTGCCGGGGCTGATCAGGCCGTACAGGTTTTCGACCAGAACTTCGCCGGGCCCGGGGGTGTCCCGGATTTCGACGTCGACGGTTTCAACCTTCATCGATTCCGGAAATACAAGCTGTCTGGCTTTCATGAGCGAATCCTTCGCGCCCGATGGATGCGCGGTGAGTTTGTCAATGTCCGAGTCCGTTTCCCGTCAGGCCGGATGTATCCACCGTGCCGTCGGTTATGTTGAAGACCGAAGGATGGCGGTCCGCCCATTCGCCGTTGGCGCCAGGACAGTATTGCCGTGCGTTGCCTTCGATGGCGGTAACCGCGGGCACACGCGCGGCCAGACCGGCGGAGTGAAGGAACGAGGCCCCCGGGCACGTGAGGTCCTGCACGCAGAGGAACATGCCGTATTTTTCTGCCGCGGCGCCCATCAGCAGGGCCTGCGACTGTCCCTTGCAGGTCTTGAGCGCGACGCCGGAATAACCCAGATCACGGGCGAGCAGCAGACTCTCGAAGTCCTCCAGCGACTCATCGATCACCACGGGCCGGATTCCGGCGGCTTCGTGCATCCTGTTCTCCGGGTTGGCGCGGAGGTCGCGGGCCGTGGGCTGCTCGATGTAGGCCACGCGTTCGAAGGCGCCGTCGCTCTTCTCCCGAATCTGCGCGAGAAAATCCAGGAGATAGGCCACGTCACGGCATTGTTCGTTGAAGTCGAGCGAGTAGGCCCAGTCCGAAACGCCGCGTTCGGCCTGGGTCTGCGCGGTGACGGCGTGAATGCCGCAAACGCGGTCCACGTCCCATGCCAGGTCATCCCCGTTGAGTTTGACTTTGAGGTGGGTCAGGCCGTCGGCGCGAATCCACTCCGGAAGGGTCTCGGGCAGGCCGTCGTCGAGCCGATGATCGATGTCCGCGTTGGAGAGTGGATCGAGGGCGCCCACGAGATGGTAGAGCGGCATCCGGGGCTTGGGTTCGCGCAGGGTGTACCGGTCCAGGTGTTCGCCTTTGAAGTCGTCGTTCAGATATCCGGCCAGATCGCGGTTCATCCATTCCGCGGAGAGGCCGTCGTACGCGTTGATCCCGTTGACCTTGCCGTAGGCGTCGTGCAGCGCGGCATCGATCGGACTTGCCGTGACCAGGGTGCAGAGTTTGGGAATCGGTTCCGCCAGGTTCAGTTCCGATCCGGTTTCCACGGCGAGATTTAGAAACCGGGATTCCAGGTCGGCCATGATGTCGATCGGATGCCCGCTATCACGATTCGTGCGGGTGTCCTCGACCATGCGTTCGCCGAGCCGGACCATCGCCTGCATCGATTCGTCGAAACCGACGGACCGGGAGGGAAAGGACCAGGCATTCCCCAGGGGCATGGACCCGAATCCGGATGCCATGCCGCCGGCGTTGTTTTCAACGTCGACGGTCACGTTCATCAGCTTGCAGTGCGACGTGACCACGCCGCCGAACTTGAGCGGGGTGCGGTACGGGTATGCTTCGAAGTCGAGTTCGACGTTGCGGATGCGGATATCGGACAGTTTCGGCATTGTGGCTCCGTTGATCGGCAAGGGATGGAATCGCGGCGCGCCTTCTGCTCAGTATGCCTCTATCCGCCCAGGTGGCGCTGTACACCTGCTTCGAGAGCGGCATCGATGCGGGTGACGCTCTCTTCCAGGTGAGCGCGGGTCTGGCGTTCCAGACCCTCCTCGGAAAGGACGCTCCGGATGGCGGCCGCGAGGACAGCGAGGTCGGCGCGGGCCAGGGAGGTGGCGTCGGCCGGTGCGTCGCGAGGCGGCTTCACGACCAGGGCGACCACATGGTCCAGGTGCAGGCGCTGGAGGTTTCGACGGAAGCTGTTTACGTTCGCGGCGGTCTCCAGTTCCGCCCAGATGGATTGCCGAAGGCCGTCGAAGAGTTCGGTCATGACGAAACCGTCCTCACCCACCCAGAATTCCAGATCCTGCAGCCTTCCCAGCAGCAGCGGATGGTACAGCGCGCTTAAGGGACCCCGCTGGATGCTCAGAATCCGGCTGTGGATCGGGTAGTCCAGGCGTTGCATGCGCCAGACCGCACCGGTGAAGCCCCAGAGGCGTTCAGGGGCGAGTTTCCGCATCAGCGCAGGGGAAAAATCGAAGGCATCCGGTCCGAAAACGTGGGTTTTGAGAAAGTCGAACGCCTCCCGCTGTCTGGCTGCCTCGACCGGTTCGAACGGCAGCCGGCTTCCCGGGTCGCCCACGTGATCGCGCCGGTGATAGATGCCGCCGATATACTTGGTCACGTTGCGCGCCGCGAGGAAATATTCCGTAAGGCCCTGTCCGAACACCCTCCGCAGCTTCTGGTAACGCCTGCCGGGAACCTCGAACTCGCCTTCCATCTTTCGCCAGAGTTCCTTCGCGAGGCCGATGCGATTCCGGTGGAAAGCCAGCGGATCGGCGCCCAGGTCCCATCGATTGACAGACGGATCGATGCCCCGGGGCGCGCCGAATGCGTCCTCATCCGTGCCGTAGGCAACCCTGGGGTCCGCGACTTTGGAGGCGATTCCGTTCAGTTCTTCCAGTTCCGCCTCCGGGCTCTCCGCGTCGATGGGCCTGTAGGCGTATTCGATCGCCCACAGGTCGTAGGGACCGAGTGTGGTGGGGAAGAAGTGCCCCTGCGGCTCTCCTTCCGGCGCGATATTGGGAGGCAGGTAATCCATCACCGAACTGGATACGTCCTTCACGGTCTCTTTGTCCTGGAGGCGGTCCGTGGGATGCAGCGTGCTTGCCCTGAAATTATGGCGCAGGCCCAGGGTGTGCCCCATTTCGTGCGCCGCGATCATCGTCAGATATTCGTTGATGAATTTCTGGCCGTCCTTCCCGGCAAGGTCGATTTCTCCGCGGGCCGCCAGCAGGTTCCCGGTAAACGCGGCCTGGTGGGCGGCGCCTTCCGCATAGTCGCAGAATCCCCGCGAATAGTCCCGCGTTCGAACCTGTTCTGGAAACGGTTCGCCGGAATCGGACAAGGGATCCACGAATTCCTCGTATTCGCGGAAAATCGAACGCGGAAAATCGGCGCTGAAGCGGATGCTCGCGTGGAACAGTTCGCCCGTGAGCGGATTGGCGCGGGAGGGCCCCTGGGCATATACCCTTCGCGGATTCACAAACCAGCGGACCATGTTGTAACGCGCGTCGGCGGCATCCCATTCCGCGTCGTCCGGTTGCTGCTTGACGACGATCGCGTCCTTGAAGCCGATGCGCTCGAAGGCAGCATTCCACATCAGGAGGCCTTTTTTCAACGCTTCCCTGTATTCTACGGGTACCGTCTTTTCCAGCCAGAAGACGATCGGCTTCTTCGGTTTCGAGAGCCTTGCCCGCGGATTCTCCTTCTCCAGATGCCACCGCTCCACGTAACGTTTGTAGGGCGTCTCCTTCTGAACTGTGCTGTAGTCCTGGTACATGGTGAGAAAGTGGCCCACCCTGTCGTCGCCCAGCCGGGGTTGATAACTCGTCCGGGGCAGGGTTGAAAGGCTGAAGTGATAGACATGCTGAAAACTGCGGGGGTCGGGGAAGGTGTACGCCGCGAACTCGGGGTTGGAGGTGTTGAAGTGAAGGACGACCTCGATCTCGGTGTTCAGCGGAAAGGACTTCACCTTGCCGAAGTAGCTGTTCTTGCCGTCGAAACGGTACTTCGCCTTTCGATCTCTGAACGCGGCCGCCACCATTGCCAGGTCCTGCAGGAAGAAGCCGCCTGCGTCCACAAGGATGCTCTTCCTTTCCGGGTGGGGCTGGCTGTCCACGATTTTCGCAACGCTCAGGATGGAATTGGTGACGCTGCGCTCCACCGCGCCGGCGATCGGCATATTTTCATCCGCCCGGAAGTAGAGGTTTTTGTGCAGGAACTGCACGTTCTTGCCAACGCGTTTGAGAATGAAGGGGAAGCCGTAGTTCATAAAGCTGGGAATCAGGGCCGTTGCGTCGAAGAAATAACCGTCTGCCGCCTCACGGGTAACGGCGCATAGAAAGAGCCTGTCGAACTGTCTGGGCCTGATCTCCATGTAGATTTTGGCTTCGTCGTCCTTTCGGTAGAACGTAAAGAGACCCGGGACGACTTCGAATTCCTTCGTGACTTCCTTGAAGGTCTTCTTTTTCTTCTTCTTGTCTTTTTTCGCGGTCGTATCCGCCTTTGCCTCTTTGGCCTTGACTTTCGCGGTATCCGCCGCTGTGGTGTCGGGTTTGGCTTCTTCCGCCTGTACAGTTACGGCCAATATGGATACGAAGAAGATGTGCGTGAACCAGATGACAAGTGGGCGCATCATGTCCTCCTGCCAGGGTAAACGTCTTCGTGGACGTTAAATCGAATACGTGCAAGTTAACCGGGATTTGTCGCTTTTCGGCCCGGCAAAACCCGGGTCATTCCGTCGTCTGTCCGGGCCGGTCCGACCACGTCCTCAGCAGAACCCGGATGCCGAGACCGGCCAGGCACCCGGCGGCGGCAGCGGCGAAAACCGCCCATCCGCCCTCCAGCAATACGAGCAATACGGCGCTGATGCCGAGGGACAGACCCCAGAAGAGCCCCGCTCCGAGGCTCCAGTCCAGCAGTATCGACACCAGGCCCACGCCCATGGCAGCGGGTATGGCCGCGACAAACCCGACGATCACCCCGTCGAACGGGCCCCAGTAGATTCCGGCCCCCGCGCCAAGGCCCAGCACCATGCCAACGCCTGTGCTGATGTCGCTGCCCATGCCCACGATCAATCCGAGCGCCAGCCCCCATCCCATACCCAACCCCATCGTGTGGAGCCAGCCCGACTTCCCGACCATGGCGTGCGAAAACGGACCCATCAGGAGAAACGCCACCGCGAACACAAACGCACCATGGATGATTCGCCGCAACACCGCAGCTCCAGTCTTATTTCTAGGGTCAACACGGTCCCGTTGGGGAATTCCGTTTGCCTGTGGTGCTG
The DNA here is from genome assembly GCA_965116875.1 of Candidatus Latescibacterota bacterium. Classification (GTDB taxonomy): domain Bacteria; phylum Latescibacterota; class UBA2968; order UBA2968; genus JAAXHE01. The sequence goes on along the minus strand of OZ220733.1, from coordinate 2,192,795 downwards.
ACATTTCCGTCTGCCCGCTCGTAAAGGGACTCGATCGGGCGATAGTCAGGCGTAACAGGGAGCGCCCGCTCGACGACCGCGCCACGCCGGACATCAAGCGAGTAAGCGCCGGCGCCAGGGGTGGCGGCGATCACCCTGTACCCTTCGGCCGTGAAGGCGACTGCACAGTCATTGTCGATGGCCAGACCGTCTCCGCCCTTCCGCCTGAGCATGTCGTGGTAGTCCTGCCTCCTCGGAACTCCCGCCGTGTCCCCGTTGTAATGGGGACACGCAAGACCGCTCAACAGGCCCATGCCCGTGACGGCAATATAGCTCCAGTCGTCGGGGCTGTAGAAGGACATAGAGTCGCTGTGACCCCGGTCGAACCAGCAGATCGCCCCGGCGCTCACGCCGCACAGAACCGCGCCACGCGCATGCGCCGATCCAATCAGGTGGTCGACTCCGAGGAGCCGCCAGCGCCGCATCATCTTCAGCGTGTTGCCACCGCCAACGTAGATGATGTCGGCCCAGTCGATCTTCCGGGCTATGGATTCCGGTGAAGGCGCCCGGCCCAGGAGGTAGAGCACGTCCGTGGCGCAACCATAGTTCTCACGGTACGCCCTGTCGAAACCTTCCCAGTATTCGACCGAATCGCTGCTTGCCGTTGGTATGAACAGGGCTTTTGGGCTCGACGAACCCGAGAGCCTGATGATTTCAAGGTCCATCGGACGGGTTGCCAGGGTTCTGACGTCTCCGCCACCGATCGCGACGATGCTTCCCATTTCCACGACCCCGCGGCAAACGCCGAAGTTCACCGGTCGTCGCCGGGACCTGGCGCGGGTTCCACCAGCTGGTCCATCGATACGTTGAGCGCGCCGGCCAATCTGCGAAACAGGTCGAGAGTACCGGACTTGTGCCCGTTCTCGATCTGTGACAGATACCCCCTTGAAACGCCCACCGTCCGGGCAAGCGAAGCCAGCGTCAATCCACGGTATTTCCGCCACACGCGCAAGGGCGATCCTCCGTCCAATATACCCTTTACAACATCGCCTGGTACCGTCTCGCCCGCCGCGTTATCCGTCCATGCCCGATCGATGGCCGCGGCATCTTCCGCCTGTCCTTCCTGAACACCCATGTTTCCTTCTTTCAAGATGCGCGTTGGGCGCGGTCGCGTTTCAGCCTGCTTGCAGAACCTTGTCGATGGCGGCGCGGACGATTTTCTCGGATTTCCCCGACACAAAGGCGTCCACGGGCTCGTATCCCCCCTCGTCAAAGGACGTTTCCATGGTGATGTAACCGGTCCCCAGATCACCGTATCCCGCCACGGCGACAAAGGCATCCGGTCGGCTGGCCTGCGCGTGCAACTGGTATTCGATAAAGATCTCGCCCGGGAGATTGACCACCGCCACACCGTCGTTGAGATGCATGCAGGTAAACGGTATGGGGCGCTCGCGGCGGCGCAGGTACGTCAGCATGAGCGCGGCTTTGCTGTTTCCCTTGGACCGGCTGGCCGGGCTTGCGATTTGCGCCAGCAGGTTTTCCTCGTTCAGGTCCTCCCTCGGCGGCAGCCGCACGGGCTCCACGGTCCACGCCACGCGTTCCAGGGGCTGGCGCGTACTGGCCTGCTCGGCTTCCAGCATAGCAGTGAGGATGCGCCCGGTGAACAATTCGCGGTTGTCCGCAACGCCGTCGTTGTACTTGCCCGCGGTGACGTTGCCCGCGCAACCGGTGAAGTAGATGTGCGGCACCCCGCTTTGTTCCGTGCGCCGGTTGCGCGCCAGGCCGACGAATTCGGGCGTCACCAACCCCGTGCCGTCCATGCTGGTGGGATGTGTGGCATAGTAGTGAACGAGGGCCAGCGGCGTATCCTGATTGTAATAGCCGATTGTCTTGAGCATGGGGTCGATGACGCCTTCGGGCGCGGCCCGCACCTCCGGGTCGGGCGTCTTGGTCCAGCGCACCGCGGCCACCTTGCCGTCCGGCCCCATCACCCGCCGGTTGGAGGCGATCCGGTCCACCCTGGCTTCGCCTGTGGAGATATGCGTGCAGGGTTGCAGTCTGTTGAGGGCTTCGCCCGCTGCTCCAGCCGCCTGCGTACGAACGCGCTCGGCCCAGTCTCCGGCCATAATGACATCGGGATGGCCGTGGGCGTCGAGAATGTCCTGGGCATCGCGGTCGGGCCAGGGCGTGTCGTGCGCGTGCGTGCAATGCACGGCCACCCGGTCGGCATCGGTGCCCACGGCTTCGGCCAGTTCTTCACGCCAGCGGTCGTAGTCGCCGTTGCTCAACTCGGCCCAGTCCAGTGCGCACAGGACCATGGGCGATTGGTCGTCCGGTACGAACACCAGCCCAAGGGCGGCCAGCGGGTCCAGGATGCCTTTGGCGGACGGATACCACCCCGCGCAGAGCGGATGGCCCAGCGGCGGCGTCACGTCGGATTGAAAGGTGGCGAGTCGGATCATGTCGTCTCCAGAATGAGCCGGCCCCGGCGATACGCGCCTGTCACACCGGCGCAACGCGGGGACCCGGAAGATTGAATAAAACGGCGGAACGGATGGCAAAGTACGGCGGGGAACACACCCTGTCAACCCGAATCAGCGGATCGCGACCCGTGCGGGCTTCAGAACACCAGACAAAACTCACATGGATGGACAGGATAAAGACGAAGAGAACCGCAATAGGATCAGAGATCCGGCGATCGCGGTCTCAACCTGCAGATTACGGGCATGTTCGGACCCGACCGGCCAACCCCTTGACATTGAGCGGGATAAATACTATACTAATGTGCAGTATATCTCCCGGTCGGGAAGGGACCCTCCGTGTCTCGACTTTGTCCCTCGCGCGGTAGAGTCCCGCGTAGTCTCAACTCTTGTCAAACCTTTGCTTGACACGGGCCCAACACAATGATACCGTTCTATTGCCATTAGATCTGGCCGGCATCGCAACACGCCAACGCTGCCGGATGCAAATCGAGACCTGTGGATGGATATTCGCAACATCATCAGATCCGTAGAAGTCAGAAACTATCGTATCACTCACCATGCAATGGAAGAAGCCGCGAATGATCAACTGAAGCTTGAAGAGATTTTTCATGCGCTAGATAATGGCGAAGTTATCGAATCTTACCCGGACGACAGGCCCTACCCCAGTTGTTTGATATATGGAAGAAACGCAGATGGAGTGCCCATCCACAGTGTATGGGCATACAATGAGAAGAGTCAAATGACAATGCTGATTACCGTTTATCGTCCGAATCCGACGCGTTGGATTGACTGGCGCAACAGGAGGAACCTGTGAAGGCGTCATTGGACAGATGTCCGGTGTGTGGCGGCCCGATTGCTGAGAGGGAAGTCGAGAAGGATCTGCAAGCGGGGATTGTAAGGGAGACTGTAAATGTCCGGACCGAAGTATGCGGGAAATGTGGGGAGCGCCTCTACACGCCGGAGGGGGCGCAACGTCACGAAGAATCAAAGTCAGAGCATGGAGCCAGGGAACCGGCTGTCGTCCAAAACAAGGCGCTTCGTGCCAAAATGGAATACGAGATCTGGCTTCTCACTTTTCTGGAACAGCGAATTGATCGGGCAAGAGAGAACGACCAAAGCCCTGTGCTCAGGATCACAAGCGGAGTTGTACCCGCGAACATCAAGATGACGTTCGAAGATTCACTTTCAAACGATGAATCGCTCATCCATGCAATGATGCCGCTCACTTTTGTTGGTTCTTTCAAGGTGCTCGATATGATCTTCGAGTGGGTCGTCGAAGAGAATTGCAAGTTGGGAAAAATCCCAAAGGTTCCGTGGCGTTTTGCCGATAAGGAGAAAATGCTCAAGAAAGCATCAATTCTCCAACTACCTCGTCTCTTCGATATCCATCCCCACCTTTTTACCTATGCCAGAGCAGTTTTCTGCAAACTGGTGCCTTATCGCAACGAGGTTATACATAGCAACAGCTTTTCTGTATCTGGGGACGAATTGACTCTGTCAAGTTCCAGGAAGGGAACAACCCTGACCTTTAGCGGAGATCAAGTCGACGGTTTAGTGCGTTTTGTACGCGTACTTGCTCGCGCGCTGATCGGCGAGATTTCTGTCGACGAATACAAGCACAGGGTAATTCGCCATTACCTCGACCTGCTCGCGCCTGTTCACGGATTGACGAAGTTCAACCAACAGATGCCTCGATTCGTCCCCGTGGAACTCACTGCGCCGAGAATAGGGCCTGCTTTCCCGGCGAATTTGAAACAGGTGAGGGATTTGATTTCGAAGACATTCGGAGATCAGGATGTGTTCTTTGATCTCAAAGTGATCGCCGTCGATGGTGAAGAGATCGTCTCCAAGTGGCATTTTGCGCCGGATGAGGTGCCGGACGTCGATGTATTGACCCTCTACGAGGAATCGCATAAGGCACACCGGGAGGAAATCGTCGGTTGAATTTCAATCTGCCGATACGTAAGACATGATGTCAATATATCCCGTATGTTGATTCGTGTGGAACTGGGATTGCTGAGAAACGCTCACATCGAAGAATAGGACACACAGGACAAATGCCCCGATTCTAACCTTGATTCCTCATTTTCCGGGGACGTTAATTCTAATATGTGCGAGTTAATAAAGGCGATTAGACTGCTGATTACCAAGATACACCAGGACACTGTACGTAAACGGAAAAAATGTCCTTCATGACGACCATTTCGGCCCGTTTCGAAAGGTTTCGTCGCGGTGCCGCGTTGCGGCTTTTGCGGAATTGAGACCAAATCCTGTTCATCCTGTGTATCCATGTTTCTCATTTTTGCGTAAGGTAGTTTCCATGTCCCGCAATAGCGCCATCGAATGGACCAACGTCACCTGGAATCCGGTCACCGGATGCACGAAGGTCAGCGCAGGCTGCGACAATTGCTATGCCGAGCGCCTGTCCGAGCGCTTTCGCGGCGTCGAGGGGCACCCGTTTGAGTCCGGATTCGATTTGGTGTTGCGACCCGCGCGACTGGAACAGCCGCTGAGCTGGCGCCGTCCTCAACTGATATTCGTCAATTCGATGAGCGATCTCTTCCACAAGGATATTCCCGCGGAGTACATCCATCGCGTATTCGACACCATGGAACGCGCCGACTGGCACGTCTACCAGGTACTCACCAAGCGCAGCTCCCTGATGCGCCGCTTCGTCCAGGAACGCTATACGAACGGGCATGCGCCATCACACATCTGGCTCGGCGTCTCCATCGAAAACGACGCTGCACTCACGCGGCTGAGACATCTCAAAGAGACCAACGCTTCGGTCCGATTCGTCTCATTCGAGCCGCTGCTCGGCTCAGCGGGTACGGTCAATCTGGAGAACATCCACTGGGTCATTGCAGGCGGGGAAAGCGGACCCGGAGCCCGTCCGGTTGAGCCGGATTGGGTACGCGAATTGCGGGATCAGTGCGAGACCCAGCACGTGGCTTTCTTCTTCAAGCAATGGGGCGGGCGAACGCCGAAAGCGGGAGGAAATACGCTCGATGGGAGACAGTGGATGGAGTATCCGGACGTCGAGGGTTTTGCGTCCAATTCAACTTAGATAGAGCGATCATACCTCGAGGGCAGATTTCCCACTTTCGTCGATGCCCCGGAAGCGAAGTACCAATGTCCATCAAACCGAAAGGGCGAAGCGTGCCCGCCAAGAGCAGGCTACGATGACAGACTCAAGCTTTTTCGATGTGAGTACAGGACAGTCGCAAGTGAAGTCCGATATCGTAGCGAAATATTTCGACGCTTGGTCAAGGGTAATGATTGCGACCCAGAACAGGTTGCGTGGTTCCGAAAACAGGATTGCATACATTGACCTTTTCGCTGGGAGGGGAAGATACTCTGACGGGACAATTTCAACACCGCTAATGGTCGTAAGAAAGGCGATTCAGGACGATGTATTGCGTCGTCGATTGGTTACGATCTTCAATGACAAAGACGAAGACAATTCAGATTCACTGAAGCAGGCAATTAACCATCTGCCTGGCGTCGAGACACTCACTTACCCACCTCAGATCGAGACTCAAGAGGTCGGGGAAGAGATCGTTAGTATGTTCGAGCAGATGAGTCTGATTCCCACGCTGTTTTTTGTTGACCCGTGGGGATACAAGGGGCTTTCGCTTCGGTTGGTGAATTCGGTGCTAAAGGACTGGGGCTGTGATTGTATTTTTTTCTTCAACTACAACCGAATCAATATGGGCCTGAATAACGAAGCGGTGCGGGAACATATGGATGCGTTATTTGGCGAAGAGAGAGCCGAAATCTTACGAGCGAGGCTTGACCAGCTAAGCCCGCGAGATCGTGAGTTGACCATTGTTGAGGAACTCTGCCAGGCAATTAGAGAATCAGGCCCGGGATTTGTGCTGCCGTTCAGGTTCAAGGACGATCACGGAACTCGAACAAGCCATCATCTGATCTTTGTTAGCAAGCACTCAAGGGGATACAAGATCATGAAGGAAATCATGGCTAAAGAGTCGTCTGACAGCCATCAAGGCGTCGCGACGTTTGAATACAATCCCGCTGATCTCCGACAACCGTTTTTGTTTGGATACGCACGTCCGCTTGACGACCTCGGTGACATGCTACTAGAAGAATTCTCAGGAAAGAAATTGAAAATGAAAGAGATATACGAACAGCATAACTTAAACACGCCCTACATTGCGAAGAACTATAAACAGGTATTGTTACAGTTGGAGGAAGAGAGGAAGATTGTCGCTGCCAAACATAGAAAAAATACGTTTGGCGATAACGTCGTCGTTACTTTTCCTCACCAATGACGGAAAACTCTGAACGGTGCCAGAGACAGTGAGGCGCCCATCGCCGCCTTCACGGCCCGGTCCGACACCGTATACAGGGCCTTCAGGAAGACCACTTACGCCCTAAATCATCAATGGCCTTCCTTGTCTCGTCTACCGAAAGCATCTCTATCCTACCCTTGCGATATTCTTTCATCAGATGTTTGCCCCGTCTCCTCTCCCACGAGTTATCCTCTTCAAATTCCGCAATAACGTCCTCCGGACGTTCACCACCCCTTACTACTCGATTGATCCATCCCAGAACAACAGCGCCTGCACCCATTACGACCTCGTCTAACGTTTTCCGTTACGACCCAGAAACCGATCTGTTTCCTCACCGAAACGCGATTTCACAAAAACGCTTTTCTCAACGCGTTTCGTCGATGTTGTTGCTCGTCTGAAATAACTTCGTTGCACGCCGTCACCCGATGTCACAGGTACACCCTTGCCGTGGAGTGAAGTGTCACAAACGACAATACCTTGCGCCGAGAACTCGCGCGTTCGAACTCGAAACCCCCTGGACGACTTAACCGGACGAACATATATCCGTCACAGGGGATATGCGGCGAGCAGGGTAACGCACGTACTTGCGGCCGGAAGCCTCTTGCCGTGCTCGAAGATCTTCGAATATGGCCTTGACATCGTAGTCGAATTTCGCCGCGTGTTCATCCCTGACAGCACGGACTTCGGCGACAATCGGGTCATCCTGGAATTTTTCCACTTTTTTGAGTATCCAATAGCCACGACCCGCAGGCCTGGATTGCCCCGGGTACGTTACGTTATGAGGTAGACTCGTTCATCCGTATGCAAGCCGGTAAGCCACTTTGCCTGTTGCGCTGAATTCGACGGAAGTCAGGTCTCATGGAATTGTAGCACGTCTGGTCAGGATGTCAACCGCCTCTGGCGATCTTGATGCCGGTAACTGATACCGGCGATCTTTTCTTCCTGGCCTTGCCAATAGTCGTGTACGAAAGCGACAATGTGTACGGCGTCCTCGGCGACAATGTGGAGTTGATTCTCGTAGAACTTTGCTCGAGGATAGGTGCGCCATCGGACAATTGGCCCTGGAAACGTCCAGGGATCACCATCGCTACGGTATACAACGAGTTGCTCGTTCGTCTCAAGCAGAATCCCGAAATATGCCAGACCGGCCTTAATTACGTCGGCTTCTTTTGTCAGCGGAATTGAACCAACAGAACCGAATGGAGATTCCGCACGTGGGGATTTACCGTCGCTCATCGCCTTGGCGCTTGTTGGAATCGTCGTTCTTTCGGATACCAGCAGTGCTTGCGGGGTCCCGGTTTCTGGCTCTGTGACTTTCTTTTGATCATAGCGCATCACAGTTAATCTGGCGCTGTCGATGCCACAGATTTTGTCTCCCGCGCCCCAACTCAAGCCCCTCACACGTCCTGTCTGCAGTATCTCGGATTCATCGAATTCGCGAACGAACTCCCGCAGGAAACCCCTCTGTCCGGCAGGATCGCGCTGCCAACGGAAGGCCAGCAGACAGGATTCTCCAACCAATGACGTGCTGTAGACACTGGCAAATGCCCAGTCCGCATAAGAAGAATGTCTGCCCGTTAACTGGCTAACGCTGCCATCCCTATTATGCGACTGTGGACGGTACAAATTTCCATTGCTCGAATTATCATCGCGGTGCCGGAGATCGTATTCGAAGAGTCCGTCGTCGCCAGCGGAAAGAGCGATTCGCCCGTGTGACGCCGACGCCGAAAAGGCTTGGCCGTCCCAACGCTTCTGCGGTCTGGAACTGACAGGGTAGCGCCGGTTGTTTCTGTGTGCGGTGGCAGACCAGAATCCGTCATAGGTCACGAGATAGAGGATATTGCTGAAGATCTCGGTATCTGTCGGAAGTTCCTTGACCGGATTGTCCTGTTCGCCATAAAGGGCTCCGTTCAGTAATTTTGGAGTGATGACCGGTGCTTCAGCCCGTAGTTTCGCGAAATCTGCGTCAAGCACGTTGCGAAATCCGGGATCATCGAACACAGCGAGTACGTCAGGACGGTACAGTGAGTTTCCCCGCAACCAGGCCGCATTGACTGCGAGAGACCGGCCGGCTTTTGGATATGCCAACTCGATCAGTCTCTCCCAATCGTACACGGAAATGCGGCCATCATAGTGCCAGAGATACAGGCGGCCACGATAGATCTGCACATCCCAGAAATCCCCTGGAATCGAAAGCACTAAAGGTTGCATCGCTTCCCTCCGGATATCTTCGCGATGTGGTGTTTCTCTAGGAGCCCTTGTGCGACCCAGGCCTGAAGTACAGGGATAGGCGGACGATCCCGGATACGCCTCCGATAGTCCGCAGGGTAACCGTGCCATAGAGCGATGACACTTCAAATCGTGCTGCAAGAACCGCGCAGGCATTTCTCACTCTATAACAGCCGTCACTTTAGACCGTGGTATACATCGGGTTCGAGGCGTCAATTCTCTCTGTACACTCCCTTGACAAGATCTCGAAGCCGCCATTAATTGACCAATGGCAGATTGCATATCGGGCATTCAGTACCGCCTAAATCGTCCGGTCAGACGTCAGTGCAGTCATCCGCATGCCGATAACGGCTGCTCTTCCTGGACTTTGTCTTCCTTCGCTTGAATAACCGCGAATTACCCGCCTCGAAAATGCTTGTGACCTATAGGAAATCAGCTGCGAAATCCAGCCAGGCTCGAGTTTAGTCACAAGGACCCCCGGAAGGTATGCGATGTGGAGATACGTAAACTACAACGGACTGGATAAGTACTGCCGATATCTAAATGTGGGGCTATTTCAAGCGGACGATCCAGACTCGATAGGGCCTTCAGCGAAGACTTGCCGCGGCAGGTTTGGTGACTTCCTTAAAGATAGACTGGGGATTCAGCGGATGCCTTGTGGACTCCAGATAGCAGACCTGATCGTCAAGGGCGCACTAAGACCGGACTTATTCGTTGGGTTGCCTCGCGATTATTTCCTGATGTGGAAGCGGTTTCCTCTTTTGGATGGCTCCGAGATTCCGCAAGAACTGGTGTGGTCTGATTGCCAATGCCGGTTGATTGACGATCACCGAAAATGGTCTCTTGAATGTGCACTGCATCCCTATGATAGTGTACTAAAGAGCGACTTTGTCGAAAGGTTTTCGGAGAAAGTACCTCCAAATCTCGAAAAATTCGAGCATCCAAATGGAATCTCCTTTCGACCATTTGAAGCATACTTGCGATATTGGAAGGCTTACATATTCGTCGAGGCCCTTGACGGCTACGAAGACATAGGTCGGTTCTTGTCGTCCAAAATCGGCCGTGAGACCGTGATTTCGAACTACAGTGAAACGAGTAAGAGGTGGGAAGTCGAATATGACGGTATTTTCGATCGAATATCATTTTATAGAACGGCAAAGACGATTCTGACCCTTTGGCAGGGTGACTGTTGTGCAACAAGTGGAAGGGAACTCTCGGAGTTCATTTTGAAAGTTTCGAATGGTTCCACTGAGTTGTTGGAGCGTGACCTTGAAAAGCTTCTGATCCTGTTCGGACACTGGAGAGCGAGAGAGCAAGCGGGGCGAAGGTATTACCAGCACGCTATAGAACAACTCAGATATGATGTGTTTCTCCTCCTCGAATGGCTTTGTCCCCTGACTGGAAAACGGGCGGAGATCTATTTCGAGAAATGGGGTCGACCTAATCAGGGCTATGTTCGACTTAGAGAGGTGATCTCTTTTGAGGAGTTCGAATTAGAAGAGAGTTTCTGCGAACGTGCTCCGGACTATTCAAAGCCGCTGGTTAACGCGGGAATTCTTGCAGATGTAAAAGGCGCCTATGGAAGATTAGTGGAATACGATAGCTTCTGGCCATGGATCCGCGCATTCAGCGACGTACATCACAAACAGGTACCTACGAGCCCGAAGAAACCATTGGTTTTCAGGCAACCTCGAATACTTGATCGTCTTCTTGTGCTGGCAGTCCGAACCGAGATATTGATAAGAGCGTTCTTCAGAACAGCAGTCAAACCTGAAGAACCTCGGTCGCTGAGATTGGTATTTGGTGGGTTTTTGGAAAACCTATCCCCAAGTTCAATGGCTCGTAGTATCTTGTCCGAAGTCTCAGAGAAATCGAACTGGGATAAAAGTGAATTATTCGGAAAACCCGATGAGATATTCGCACGAATTGAAGGACTTGCTGGGAACGACAGATGGAGCGAGATTCAGCACCATATCTTTAGGTCAATATTGCGATTTAACGCAGCACGGAACCATTTCGCGCACCATTCCTATAAGGACAGATCCATGAATACTCGGATCGAAACGTTGCCCGGAGAAATCCTGATTTCGTGCCTGGATACTGTGATTTATATGGAGTCGGTTGTTCAGGAAATCGCCTCAGAGAGTCAGAATTCTGAGGTGTGAACCATCACCTGCCATTTTCCCAATTGGCACGGACGTGACGAGATCAACAGTTCCCACGCATTGACCACCACCGACCCAAAATCTAAAGGCTTTTGACAGTCAGTCGATCAATGCAAATAGGCGATCCGCGATTTCATCGGTGCCCATTACGAAAGTATTAAAGGCAATTGTGTCCGCCAACATCGGACTATAGTGTGCTACTTCATCCTTTGAGATTTCGTGCCAGACTGGCAGGATTCGGGCGGCGCCTTCGACTTCGAGTGACCAAAGGCCATCAAGTTCTCTTTGTGGCCACTCCTTGCTGAAGAAGTGTTTCGACAATACGACAACACCGAAGCGAGAATTCGCCAGGCCTCGATCGATCTCTCTCCGCAAGCTGTCTCCCACCTTCAGAGTAGATTCGTCGTACCATACGGTGGCTCCCCTGGCTTGAAGCGCTTCTGCCAATCCACGAACAAAGATATCCTTGTCCTCGCTTGCATGTGAGATAAAGAAGTCGTAGCCAACCTGCTGTGTTTCGGTGGCGTCAGGACGGATACGCCACGTTTCGCCTCGACTTTGAATTTCACTTGTAATCTTCCTTTCGTGTTCCTCACGCTCACGAATCAGCCTTTTTTGCTCGTCAGAAATCTTCTTCCGTTCTCGTTCATCTTCGCGGGCTTGGCGCTCCTGGTATGAACTCAAGCTCTTTCCCTTGGTAGCGATCTTTCCTGAGATTTCGGCGCGTTTCTTCTGGACGTTCGCGAGTTCCGCGGCTGAACGCTCAATCTTCTTCAGTTCATTCTGTAGTGTCGTGGGTTTATTTGTGCGGGATACTGCTTGGTTCGCGCGATTGATCCTCGCGTGAATTTCGGCTTCCTTTTTTGTCTCCCGTGCCTCAGTTTTTCGGAGATCTGCGATTTCCTTCGTTATCCGATTTATCTGGCTTGTGTAGTTCAATTTGGACTCACTATCTTGGCCAAGTAGCACAAGTCTCCGAGTGAATGCGCCGAGGCTTTTTCGAGCTCATGCTATGACTGCCGTTTCTCTAAGATCAAAAAACGCCGAGCTAATGGACCGAAATCTCCGCCGGGATGCTGGGAAAAATAGGATTGGACAATCAAGTAATCAGATTCTGAACACGTTTCACGGGTTTGATGAATGCGCAATAACGCGACAACACCGAATTGGCTTGACGATGAGGTCGGACGTGATGCGTGGATGGCAAGCATCGGCCTTAGGTCGATGCGAAGGGCCTAGGATCCACATTTCGACAGGGCCGACGCAATTTGAATGACCCAACCACCTCGAAGATGTAATCGGCCACGAAAATCGTATTTAAGCTGTTCTGTTGTGTAGAATAAGCGACCAACCCGTGTATAGCCGCATGGCGATTCGGAATCGCGTTTCTCTTTAGTCTTTCAACGTGCTCTTCACGCCTGACGCCGGTAAACAGTCCGAAGATTGTGTCGTCACTCGCCGTCGGTTTTTGTCCCTCCGCAATTCGTTGCTCTTCTCGGACGGCTTCTGTCAAATGTGCGAATATGGTAAGATCGTAAAGGCCTCGATGAATAAATGCATCAATGGACTTGTCGTCATCCGTCAGCTTCTCGATAAATTCCGAGTATGGGATAGGTCCGATCTTGTTCCCAAATAGTCCTTTGCGAAACACCCGTTCGATTTCTGGAAATAATACACGGCATACGCACCGATAAAATCCAGCCTCATGAGCATCGAGTGCCTCGCGAAGGGTCGCTTTCGCTTCTCCGTCTACCATGTAATCTGACAATCGGGCTTCTATTTCGGCACGCACATTCTGCCAGTTGCTCGTGTAGTAGTCCAGGAGTTCGCTTCGGATCAATTCAACGTCATCGCCAAATTCCGCGATCTGTTCGAATGGGATCGTGTAGTGTGGCAACCAGCCGACCCTTCCAAGAATCTCGCAACTAAGATCCCATTTTCGCAACTCGGAAATTGCGGTTGATATTTTCGACGCATGGATTTCCACAAGATTACGCCACGCTCGTAATGGGGGCTCAATTTCGCGGCTCATTTCTCTAAGGATGCCTGAAGTAACCAGCCACCGCTTGAATCCGTCTGCAAACCCATCGGAGTTTAGAAAGGCTTGAACTTCCTTCGGACTATTGAATTTTTCCCCGTACATCATGATTATTTCTCGCTTCGATGTGTCAGCATCAATATCCCCGCAATCCTTCTCGCCACCTCCGCAAAGTAGCCCACTTCCTCGGGCTTGAGTGCTCGGCCGAGTACCTTCTTTTCCCGGTAAGACAGCCATTTCTTGAGCACCTGATAGCCGCCGAGTTTGTAGTTCCAGATGGCGGCGGGGACGTTGCGCCAGAAGGCATTGTCATTCAGGTATATGTCAAAAGTGCTATCGCCGAGTACCGATTTCGCGGCGCCAAGCGCCTGAATTTCATTCGCGGTGTACTTTCGTTGTTCAACTCGGCCCTGCCCGGGCATCACCGCCTCACCAGAGCCAAGGTGCCCCCATCCTGCGGCAAGTACGAAATCATCACCGGACAGGTTTAGGCCGTTAACCGTTGATGGCACCGCAATCGCGGCGATCTCCGGTCGAAGTGCGCCATAGGTCACGGCCGGGACAGGTGTGTCGGGGTCGAGTAGCCGCGTCAGCTCACGCCCACGAGCAACCGAATCACCAAACTGCCGCGCTGCGCCTTCAGCCTTGCCGATTGGCCATCCAGGCAAAGGGATGCGTGGCCACCCCATTTTCAGCGCACCCGCGTTGGCATCGCGGTAATCAGGATCGTGGAGAGTGGAAATGACATGGTAAAAGAGGCCCACTACATCTGCATCGACATTGCCGAGGTAGCTTCCGGCTTCAATGGTCAAGTTGTGCCTGTGCTGTGGTGCATCCGATTGCTCACCTACATATCGTAGATATGCGGGAAAAAAGTATGACATCCCATTGCCAAAATTGTCTGCAAGATGTCTAACGACTGTACCGCGGCAGAATTCTTCTCTGGTTTCTCGTTTTCGTGCTTCGAGCCAGAGATTCCCTTCAAAGACGTGAGGTTTATAATCGGCGCAGGGCGTATCGAGAAGGCCAGATTCTACCTCCCAGTAAAGCCAACGAATGTCAAAAGGCCGGTATACGAATCTGATGAAACCATCTGGATCCGGTCCTTCACGACGAATCAATGCATCGCGTACTTTACGTGCATTAAACTTCGCAGTCGTGCGCATTGCTGCTGGATAGCGATGTGCTATTTCGTTGTGGGAATAATTGGGATCGAAATACTCATCAATTCGTGCATCCAAGCGAGCGCGATCAATATCAATGAGAAACGTATCCCGGTTAGTTTTGATCGACGAAAAAGATACTTGGAACAGATCGGTTAGCGCCGGCCAGTCAAACCATTCCTCACTTACGGCCGCAGGATAGAAGGGCAATCCTAGGCCTAAAACCGGCTCGATCTGGTCGTAAAGCGTTTCTGGATTTGCCTCGGCAGTGTCAATAAGTTCCTTGGGTTTGGTCTTGCCCCATAGATGGCGAAATCCAATCGAATCGGCGGAGGTGTGTACCGAATTACGCACGAGCGTTGCAATAGCTGTTCCCACCTGAATGCCCACGGGATCGCCGACAGTAGAAAATATGCTTGGGTCAGGCGAGCCATCTGGAGCGATTTTCCCTGTTTCGTATTTGTCACCATTCAAGCAGTCGATGCGGATCGCATCGAATGTCTCCAGGTAGCGTTCTCGCATCCCCGTAAAAGATGAGCGGTTCAGCCAAGAATAGTTGGAGATTAGGCAGACGACGCCCAAGCCGGTTTTCGCGATTCGCCGCTCCGCCATCCGGAAGAACCGCACGTAAGGATCGTTCAATCCCGAGCCTTCGGGTCGGCGCACTCGCTTCGTGTCTCGGTATGCCAAGGATAGTTCGCGTTCCTCGTCCACTGCCATCCGTGCAAAGCCGTTGTACGGCGGATTGCCCAGGATCACGAGAATCGGAGTGTCCTGCTTTACTCGACCTGCCCGATCCCGTTCCTCTTGCAGTTCAGGAAATGCAACTGTCTGCGATCCCTCGCCTGTGCTCTCCCAGTCGGTCAGGGCGTTCGTGAGAAAAATCCCCGCGCGCTCGGATCCGTCGTCGGAAAGGGCTACGCCAAGTTCTCGCAAAGCGAGGTCGATCTGAAGGTGCGCAACGACGAAGGGAGCAGGCATGATCTCGAACCCGAACACTCGATCCATTGCAGCCTTCTTGACCTCTGCGCCTGTCAGCGCGCCGAGCCCGCGGCCTGCCAGATTTGCGGCGATGCGGCGCAGGACTTCGGCGAGAAAGGCGCCGGTGCCGCAACATGGGTCCAGCACGTAGACATTCTGCGCAGCAAGCCCGTCAACGATTCCGAGGTCGTCCTTGAGCGCTTTGTCGACGCGGGCGACCATATAGCGGACCACCTCTGATGGCGTGTACCATACGCCCAATTCCTTTCGCAGTTCGGGGTCAAACGCTTGCAGGAACGGCTCGTAGAAATAAGTGACGGCCTCACCTTCGTTGAAGCGGGCGAAGAAGGCGTCCCGGTCCACCCGGGCAAGCGCTGCGGAAGACCAGTCCAGCACCTCTACCAGGCCTAACGGCTGTAGCCGGCCTGGTTGGGATATCTGCTGAAATAGAGCCTGCATTATTGGCGTGCGCAAATGCCAAACGGCTTCATGCCAATTGAACGTACTGCCGGCCGCCGGCTTTTGTCGTGCCCATATCACCCATGCGGAGAAAACGCCGTAAAAGAGAGTCTGCACGAGCGTGGAGTGGAAAAAACGCGCGCCTCGCTCTTCCTTGAAGTGGACTCCGAGCGACTCTTCCAGCGCCGAACGGATCGCCTCAAGCGATTTTGGATCGTCGGCCGCCTCCACTCTCGCCAAAGCATCGCGGGCGTACGACGCGAGCAACCATGCAAGGTCCTTCGGTTCGGTGATAGCCGCCTGGTGGGATAGCGCGCGGGTCAGGTATTCGCACAGCCCTGCGCCCACCTCGTTTGCAAAGGCGCGTGGCTTGTCCAATTTGCGCCAGAACTCCTGCTCGGTACCCGCGAGAATGAACGACTCCAGAACCACCTCGCTGCCCGTCGCGTCGACGCCAACGAGTTCGAATTTTCGAAAATTGGTCGACAGCACGAGGCCATATCTGTTCAGATAGCGGACGACCTGGTCTTGAACCACAGACGCGCCCATATTTTCTGCAGGGGATTTTACTTCAACGACTCCGCGTTCCGGCGTCTGTCCCTGGCGCGGACGCCCCTTCTGTACCTGCTTTGCCGTGTAAAGCCCGAAATCCGGATGCCCGGCGCCCTGGTCGGCCAACTCGCCAACGCAGAATACCTTCGGTTTGAGCGATTTTCCGACGGCGTTCAGCAAATTGGCCAGCGGCCCGTAGCTGGACCGTTCGCCGGTTCCTCCGCCGGACGCACGTATTCGTCGAAGGTCGGAAAAGTACTCCTCAATCTCAGTTGTGAATTTTTTCATTACGTTGGTCTCTTTTTGTCGTGTACGGATGCCCCGAGTTTAAATATATCGAACCGACAGACATAGCTCGTTGGTGCCGACAATTTCGGTTGTTTCTCTCACGGAACTATGCATAACCCCGCATTGCAGCAAGTTCCTTAAGTCCTCGCGTTAGTTCATCGGGAAGCTTCGCTCGACTGAGGATGTCGATGAGTCGTTTTTCCTCAGATCTCGCGAAGTTTTCTGTACCCGTCTTTCCGAGATAAATCAGGAATTCGGCCACGGATTGTGGTTGATTCTCGCACAGGTCGCTTTCAATTATCCGATGTAACACTTCACCATCATGTTTCGCATTCTTCGTTGGCAACTGGACTGCCAAATCAACCGCGTCGCCAAAGACCGGCTCCAGATTGGGCAGCCAGCGAAGCATGGATTCGACTTCAACGCTGTCGAGGCCCCTTGGAATACCTTTCACCCGGTTGGCCCAATATTGCTTGAGCCAGCGATCCCACCATTCCCGCTGCTGAACATCGCTCATATCGCTGAGACGGTCACCAATATGCCCTGCGAAGGCGCGCCGTGCACATTCGTCAGCGTGAGCAAAAAACCTTGGAATCCAGTCTCCATGAAGATCGTTAACAAAGTACGTTAGCAGGGTCACATATCGGCGTATGAAGGGTTGCTGACGCTCACTCAATGGATCATTCACGATTCGGGAAACGGCCTCACGTACAGGGTCTTTCACGAGTTCAGCAGAACTGGAACTGAGATTTCCATAGAGGAACCCATCCCAAACCGCCATATAGTCTTCCGTTTCGGCGTAATTGCTAAACAAGGGAAGTAGGTTCGATTTTGTCCATTCTTCGTCGGAAGCAAGCAAAAAGGAAAAATAACGAGCAAGAACCGAACGCCCCAATCTTCCAAGGACCGTTTCATCTTTTACGATGCTCGAAAAAGCCTTGAGATATACGTCGTTCAGGACTTTTGGCTTGGGTTCTTGCTGACTCCGCCAATTGTCAAGGCTATGTAGCCAGAAATATGCGAGAATCCCGGCAGTATGATTTCTTGCGCGTGTCAGCCAATGATCAAAATGAAACGCCACAGGCCCAGGTTCGAGATGACGTCGTAGGCTCGTGGCTATCTCGTTCGCTTTTGGCAGAATCTTGCATACAAGCTGGGTGTCGCGATTTCTAATAAAAGAAAAAAGAAAATCGGCAATTGGAGGTGCGTATTTTGCGTGTAGTTCGTTCCTTTCCAATCGCTTTAGTACATTACAAGCCGTATTATCGTCGAGTTTATACTCCGACCACACCCGGATCAATGAATTCCACAATTCAGTTTCCCAAGCGCCTTGCGCTGCCAACGCATCCGCCAAATCGAGTCCCCATTCGAAATCCGTCTTAGCTGCTTCTGAGACCGCTAAGTTAAGCCCAAGACGGTCTGGTTCATGAATTCCTGAATCCTGGAATGACGATAGTTTTCCGGCCCACTCGTCAGCAGGTTTCGAAAGAAGCTCGTCCACGGTCCATGGGCTCTGATGGCCACCGGTGGCGGAACTAATCCAGTGAGTTAGATCAGGGCGTTCGCTCGGCTGGAATTCTGGATAGCGACTCAGCACATTGCTTAGAGCTTTTCTGGCCAACGAGCAATCGGGTGCCGACTTTTGGAGCCAATCGAGCCATGTGAAGTGACGGTAGGCAGTTATGGTTTCCGTGTCCTTATCTTTCTTTTCCGGCGAGCGATAGGCCTGAACGGCATTTATGACAGCCGTTCGATGGCGTTGGCCGGCTTGCGGGTAAGTTTTTTGCAAGAAGACAAAAAGCTCATGATGCGCGGTGTGATCGTAAAGATCCATGCAATCTAATAACCATCCGATTTTTTCGTTGGAATTCAGATCATTGCGGATTGACAACGTGTGCACCGCCAGTCTGCGAAGAAGCGGTGACTCCTCACTTGCGAGTCTATCACACCATTGCCCTGCCTTCTCCGGCTGATTAGATGCAAGCCATTCCAGGCTGTCGCGTGCAGAATCGATCAAGACATCGACAGCCCGAGAGTATTCGTCCTGTTCGTGGGGTTCAATGGCGCTTCGGTGAAAACTTGTCGGACTCCAATCGCGTGTCGCCTTCTGCCATGCCTCGAATGTCAGGTGTTGTACCTCCAAGTGCCGAACAACGGATTTAAGCAACGGCTCAGCTACACGATCGAGATTTGGTTTCAAATGGTCAGTCCATAGTTTGTTCATCGTGGAGTGATCGCTCGCAGACCCAACTTCCATATCAATACGGGGACTCAATTCTTCCTCGTCTGTATCGGGCCACGAAGGAGCTCGTTTTACAACCATGCGACTTGCCGCCATCGCATCGAAAACATCGACGGTGCGAATCAAAAGATCGTTTTGTGCGCAACATTCTCCCAACCAAAACAACGGATGCTTTGTTTCCAATCCTGCGGGAGCAGTAGCAAGGAGAAGGGAAACCCAGCGGGACAAAGTATCTGCATCAATCGCCTCATCGTCCCGTAACGCGATAGATCGACAAAGTGCTTCCCAAAATTTCGGATGCGGCGGCAAATACCGCCGTCCGATCAACAGAAAAAGCTCATCTGGATGCCTGCGTACGAATTTCTCGGCGAGCCACTCTACCAATAACACATCTCGTTCACTTAGATCGCTGGTACCAAAGAGGTTGCCGAGATGATGGCGCTTGTCGAGCCAATCGACCCATTCAACTGAAATCGCCGCAGCAGTGAAGAAGCGCGTCTTAGTCGCGTCTCTCAGCGCCTCCTTAATGAGATCTATTTCTTCTTCGTCGAGCGGCGGGGGTTTCTCTGCGATATCCGTTATCTCGCGTTGCCAGTCCAGAATGCTCCGGCTGGCGTAATCAGCGAGACCGCTTACGCCCGCGTAAAGTGCGCAATGGCCTTTGCACGGCGATTGGGTGTAACGGATTGGCTTGATGCCGAGGAACTCCCATCGGCTGTCGTTGTCCTCGCTCGTGAGCGCAAAACGACTTTCGGCCTGTTCTACCGGCAATGCCCGCGCCAGATAGTTCATGATCGTATCGTTGTGGCTGTAACCCACGAATAGAACCGTAAATGTCTGGAATAATTCGACGAGAAAACGCAACGCCCATCCGTCGGTCAAATACGCGCGGCCAAAGTCTTTGTCAGTGAGTACCATTCCATTTGGACGGTCGAGAGTGCCGTGGACATTGACGATCCCGTTGCACTCTCTACCCAATGGCAGTGCTGGAGCCTTGAAGGATTCCGGTTCCGATTTAAAAACACCCTTGGCTGCCGTTTCAAATAATAGATCGAAATTGGTGGTGACGATTCTGGGCGAACCCCTTGTGGTGTACAACCGCAGCAGATCGCGGTGTAGTTCGGTTGGTTGGGGGTAGTCTCGTGAAAGTTCTTCACTGGCGCGTTCATGGACACGCGTATCGTTGTGTGCCAGCCTGCCCAGGAATTGGTCTTCAGGCTCGTGATCCCGCAAAGTCTCACCAGTGCCGTGAGCGATCGCGATTGCCAAATCCTTAAAGCTCGGAAGATTTGCCGGGTCTCCCATCGATACTCCGGCACCAGCGAAAACGACTAGCTTGTCGTCACGCAAAGCGTTCAGTACTTGCTTCGGGAAATCTATGCCCTTTATTCTCATTGCTTACTTGCCAAGTGAATTCATGACATGCTAGATGGGTACCGATTGCGGAAGGACGTTCAATACGGCCCTTCTCCGACGGCGTTCTCTTCCGAGGTCTCCCCGTTCGTCTAATTCTACAACCATGTGTCGAGTTATTCGGCGTGGGCCTTTCGAACTCCCTGGCCACTTAATCCCAATTCACTACCTCAAGGGCTTCCGCCTCGAACATCTGGGTGCCTACGACACTTAAACTTTGCCGCTGGTTCCTATATGTTTCGGATATGGCCGGCAGGAAATGTGTGAATTGCCGGCGAGAGTTTTCCTTTACGACGCGGACAATCGACGTGCAAATAATACCCTGCCAGATCCTGGAACAGCGAATCGCGAGCGTACTCGAACCTCGGCCGGAGGTTCTTGAGGCGTATCTGTTCGGATCTCACGCGCTCGGCCGGGCACAGCCCCACAGCGATATTGACGTTGCGGTATACATCGATGAATTGATCGCTGAAGAAGGCGCATACGGGTACCGGGCGCAACTCATCACGGAGATCATGGCCGGCCTCAACAGCAACGATATCGATCTCCTGATCCTGAACCAGGCCCCTCCGGCTCTGTACTACCATGTGCTGCGCGACGGCATACGTGTCCTGTCCCGTGATCTGGCGGACACAACGACGCGGGAAGGCCGTGCGGTTTCCCGGTACTGCGACTTCGCTGCCCATCTTGCGAAAATGGATGAGGCGTGTCGTTTGGGCGCGTAGGAAAAATAGTCGAGTGCCAGCCACTTTCTGTGATACTCTGTTCGGCTCCGCCAGGAGTCGAACCGTCAAACCGTCTCTTCCTCGGCGCCGTCCTTTTGCCAGATTTGCCCAAGCGCGTATTCCTCAACCCACGAGTCGAGCTCTTCGGCCTGGGGTCTCTCAAACGCTGTCGCTTCCTGATCACGCTGCACGACCACGATATCGTCCGTTTCGAAGCTGTCGACGAACGCGCTGGACTGCGTGCTCACCAGCACCTGGGCATGCTGGCTTACGGAACGAAACAGGGAGGCGATCACGTCCACCGCGCAGGGATCCAGTCCAAGTTCCGGTTCGTCCACCACAATCAGGGTCGGCAGTTTCTCTGCAGGCTGCGACAAGAGCGTAATCAGACAGATGGCGCGCAAGGTGCCGTCCGAAAGCTGGTGCGGGCCGAAGACGAGATCGGACTCGCGATGTCGCCAGTTGAGGAGGATGTCTCTCGTATCCGCGGGCTCCAGGTCGAAGTCATCGAAGAACGGCGCCACCTGACGGATCGTGGTGACAATGCGCACGTAATCGGTTTCGCTGGTGGACTTGAGCGCGTAGAGCATCGCCGCGAGGTTGCCCGCGTCGGGCTTGAGCCAGCGGTTGTCTCCGATGAAACCGTATTGGCGCACTCTCGAAGTCGGCGATGTATCGTGGAAGTGATAGACGCGGCAACGATTCAACAATGCCCTGAGCGTTCTCGCCGTGGGTTCCCCCCGTTCCGCCAATTCTCCAATCTTCGTTTCCAGATGGCCAACGCCCAGCTCCACTGTCTTGGGGCTCGGATAACCTTCCTGATGGAACGCAACTGTTTCTTCCGCGAATATGAGAGAATCGCCCGCGGCGTGGAAGAGTCTCATATGATAGGTGTCCATTCCGTTCTCCACCTCGAATACCATTCTCGCTTCCAGCTGCGGGGTCACTCCGGAGCCAAAATGCAGATTTCCCGCGGCCCGACCCGTCGCACCGATATGTTGCTGAAGGCGTCCTCCCATCAGTTCATTCACCAGCTTGAAAAAGGCGATGAGATTGCTCTTGCCGACACCATTGGCGCCAATGAGGACATTGAGCGGTTTGAGTTCCAATTCCATTTCCTTGATCGACCGGAATCCCTTGATCTCCACGTTCTTCAGCGTTGTCATGGTGTTCTTCCCCTCCAAATCAGGCTATCGACACGTCGTGCATTTTCAAAGATTCGGGCATCTACTCACATTGTATGCGCCTGCGGTAATTCTCCCTCGATGACCAGTGGTTTTGTTGTATAACAGGTTGATTTCGATAAATTCAGGGAAGTCCTGTACGACATCATCTGAAGAAATGCGGAAACTGAATTGTCAGTCTGGTGTCGCGTGGTCTCGGGAAGTAAGAATTCATCGAGTTGGACCTGTTCAATAAGCACTTGTCCTGCTCCTGGCTTCCAATCCCGTTCATCCTGGCCGAATTTGATCCTGCTTTCTGGTACCTGATTCTGCTCGGACCTGATCCTCCTTTCGGCTTCTCATCCTGTTCATCCTGATTGGTGTTGATCTTGCACCTGGGGTTCTCATCCTGCTTAATCCTGCTCCTGGTTTACAATACTGTCCATCCTGTTCATCCATGTAAGTTTGGATATCTGAATAGACAGGACTAAAACACGTACCGCATCCCGATCTGGACTTCGCGGGGATCGCCGAGGCCGGACTGGACCGTGCCGTCGAAGTTGAACAGCAGGCCGGCGGTGGAGGGGTCGCGGTAGTTGTCCGTGTTGAGGAGGTTGAAGATCTCCACGATAGCCTCCAGGGTGCCGTGACCCATGGCAAAGGGGCGGGTGAGGCGCACGTCCCACGAGAAGAACCCGTGTTCCTTGCGCAGCGTGTTGCGGGGTACGATGCTGCCGTTGGCGCAGATGCGGTCGGACGTGGGCCCCCACGGGTTTGTCGAATGCTTCGACGTCGCCCGGTTGTTGCCGCCGCAGGACGCTGAGACCGGTTGCGGTGAATAATAGCTCACGCGATTGTTCATATAGACGTCGACGGGCAGCACGGCCAGCGCCCATGCATTGAAACGGTGGCGCTGGTCGCGGTCGGACCAGCCCCATTCCCCATCCAGCCGGGTGGGGTCGACATAGCGGAACGTGAACGGGTCCCGTTCGTTGTCGTCGTCGGACCTGTCCCAGGACATCGTGTAGTTCGCCTGGAACTGCAGGTTCTTGTTCACCATCTGCCGCAGCCCGAGACTGATGCCGTGATATCGCGACCGCGCCGTACTCTCCACGACGGTAAGGTCGCCGATACCGTTGTCTCCCTCCGGCCCCAGACCGGTTGACCATGGCGAACCAAACGCTGCGTCGTTGCGGTTGACGAATCGCGTGAGATTGTCGGTACGGGCGTAGGTATAATCGATGGAACCCACAAGCTCCGTCGTTTGAAACTCATGTTCGATACCGGCGTTGAGGCTGATGGTCCGCGGGTTTTCGAAGCGCTCATCGAAGACGTATATGTTGGGTTGAAAGGGTCCGCCCACGGGCGATGGCAGCAACTCACCGAACGTGGGAGGCGGCCCCAAGACCGGCGTCAACTCGCTGGACCGGAAAAGAGATTGGCCTCGCGAACCGTTCGTGGAGCGGGTGCTGGCCAGATTCAGTCCCGGTATGCGGGCGTAGTAGATCCCTGCGCTGGCGCGCAGGAGCGTCCGGTTGTCACCGTGCGCGTCAAAGGCCAGACCGATCCGCGGCTGGACCATGTCGAGGTCGGAGGGAATCCTGCCGTTGGACGGGAACCTGTGGGCGCCCTCGTCATTGGTCACCGTCTTGCCAATGAAATCGGCGAAGAAGACACGGGAAGGATCGGTAATCGGATCCGGCTGGACCTGCGCCTCCCAGCGCAGTCCGTAGTTGACCGTCAGTCTGCTGGAGGCCTGCCAACTGTCCTGCACGAACAGCGCCAGTTCGTGCTGCGGAATATGCTGTGTGCCCGCCTCCTCCACGGACAGCCCGCCCACGCCGGCCTGCTCCAGATAGAACAGGATCGGTCCCGTGATTCGTGCGCCTTCGGGACATGCGCCCTGGATGCTGAAACTGCCGTCGGAGCATTCGAGGTAGCGATTGCCCTTTTCTACGAAGTTGAGAAACCCGTCCACCGAGTCAAAGATGTACCGACCATTGGCGAAACCGATAAAGGTCTGAACGGATTCGACCCGGTTCCACTCGACGCCTGCTTTGAACAGGTGGCCACCCCTGGCAAAGGAGATATTGTTGAGCAGCTGGATGCGGGTGTCGTAGTACTCCACCGGGATGAAGAATGGCATCCCGAAGCGATAGCCGTGCTCGAAGTCCATGCCGGTATCGGGGAAGGGGCGCCCGGTATAGGGGTTTATTGGACCTTCGTAGGGACGCGGACGGTCCTCGCGGGAGATCTGGAACCGGAATTCGTTGATGGTGTTCGGAGAGAGAAGCGAAACCAGACTGCCGTTGAACGCGTGCGACCAGTCTTTCTCAATCGCGTTGGCGCTGCGTGCCCAGGAGTCCACGTCGAAAGTGCCGTTTTCCTGCACGGACCACGTGTAGTTGTATTTGAAGGTGGCGGTGTGTTCTTTCGAGAGGCGGAGATCCACCTTGGCAAGAAAGGCGCGGGCGTCGTTGGTCCGGTCGATCGGGCCGTAGTCGCCCTTCAACACCCCTTCGAACCCCGTGTCCATAAAGTCACGCAAACGGGGGTCCATGCGTTCCGCGTCGCTCTGCCGTGTGTCCCTCAACACCTGCTGGTCGTACGCGGCGAAGAAGAACGCCTTGTCCCGCTTCAGAGGACCACCGAGCGTGAAGCCGAATTGCCCCTGCTTGAAACGCGGCTTGCGTTCGGTGCCGTTGTGCCTGGCGATTTCGGAGAGTGCGTCGTGTTTGCCGAAGAAATGCGCCGATCCGCTCAGCGTGTTCGTGCCCGATTTGGTGATGACGTTGACGAATCCCCCGCTGGAGCGTCCGAATTCCGCGTTCGCGCCCTGGGGCACGACGACGATTTCCGCAACGGCGTCCAGATTGAAGGTGAAGGCCGGACGCTGACCCCCACGCTGCTCTCCGAAAAACGGGTTGTTGAAGTCAGCGCCGTCCACCGAGATGTTGTTGTGGATGCCGCGTTGGCCGCCAATGGTCAGTTCGTCTCCGTCCGGACCCTGGACGATGCTCACGCCGGGGGTCAGGAGTGTGAGATTGAGAAAATTGCGGCCGTTGTTGGGCAGGTCCTGTACAGCTTCTTCCGGCAGGCGCGTGGCCGTCTCTGTGCGGGTGACGTCTACGGCCGGCCTTCTGGCCACAACGACGAACTCTTCCATTTCAATGATCATCCTGATCGTCAGTTCAACGGTCTCTCCAACCCGGACCTGCACGCCGGTCTGACGGGCTTCGGCCCATCCCTCCGCGCGTATCGTCACGTCGTAGAACCCGAGAGGCAGCAGGGTGGCTGTGAACAAACCGGCTTCGGACGACGCCAGTACTCTCCGGTAGTTGGTACCGGCTTCTCTGAGGATGACAGTGGCGCCTACGATTGGATTGTTGAACTGATCGCACACGAAGCCCCGGATTACACCTGTTGTGGCCTGGGATTGGGCGCCTGCCGGGAAGTACGCCAGGCCGACCGTCAATACGACGAGGGACAGCGTGCGTGTGGCGGATTGGAGAGGGCGGCAGATCATAACGTCTGATTTCAATAAGGATGAAACGCCAATCGGGTTTCAACCTGTCCATCCTGTGTATCGATGTGAAATTTCGCTTTTTGGATTCAGTTAGACAATAAAAAAAGCGACTTTTCGTCGCCCATGAACATTCCGATCCCCTCAACGCTACTTTGCCTACGCTGCCGAACCCGGACGTCGCAACTCGACGCGCCCTTGTTCGAGCAGAGTGACCACCCGGGCCTCCGAACACAGCATCCGCTCTGCAATTTCCGTTACGGTTTTGCCTTCGTCCCGATAGAGACGCACCACCTCCGTCCGGTCGATTCCCGGCACGTATCCCTTGTTTCCCTTGAAACCGGCGTGCTTGGTAACCTGTATATCTCCGGTAACCTCCACCTGGCAGGCCAGGCGCAGATTCCCCTTCAGCAGCAGAAAGCGCAGATTCTCCCGGGCGCCCTTCACGGTAAGCCCGTCCTGTGGGACGACTTCGACCGTGCAGGTACCGCACAATCCATTGCCTTCGCAATTTACGAAACGGGTGATCCCGTTGTACAGCCCGATATCGTGATCGATTGCCAATTGCCGCAGGTTGGTGTGCGGTTTGCACTCGACCGTTTTGTCCCAGTTCGTGAACGTAACCTTGCAGACCTTCTTACGCTCCGGCAAGTTGCCGATGAATGTGGACATTTGAACCCTCAAAGAAGCTGTCAGCACTCAGCCGTCAGCCATCAGCAAAAGGCGCAAAGGCGATGATACCTTAAATCGACGTCCGCGCTCTATTATTACAGTTGCAGGGCAGACACTTGTGGTCGCCCGGGTCTCCCGACTTACCTCTCCATTCCACCGGCCTACAAGGTATCGTTTTTCGCCGCGGGACACAAGCGGAAAACGGCGCCGCGGGCAATCCCGGCGAAAACCGTTTGAAATGTGCGCAAGCCGGCCATTTTTGGTATATTAGAGTACTTCTGAAGGGCACGCCCCTTTCAGGAACGCCGTTGATGAAAAGAGCGAGGATGCGCAATCCTTATGGACGAGAATGAAACAATGTCGAAGCCATCCGGCGAGACGGCCGTGCGCCGGGCCGTCACCTCTCACCCCAGGCTGTTCGAGGATAACAGGTACGTCTATCCCGTACTCTCGCGCCGCTCCGGCGGCATCTCCGTCGGCATCAATCTGAACCCGGACAAGATCTGCAACTTCGACTGCATCTACTGCCAGGTGGACCGCACGGTTCCGCCCGTGCTGCGCAAGGTGGATGAAGACCGGATCATCCAGGAACTCACCGCCCTGCTTGACGACACGCTTTCCGGCAGACTCTCTCAGCACCCCGCCTTCTTGGATATTCCGGACAACCTGAAGCGGATCAACGATATTGCATTCTCCGGCGACGGCGAGCCCACTACCTATCCGCGGTTTCGGGAAATCGTCAAGAAGACCGCGGACGTCAAACGCGCATTCGACCTGCCGGAGGTCAAAATTACCGCCATCACCAATTGCACCCGCTTTCACGTCCCGGCGGTTCTGGATGCGTTTGAAGTCATGCACAGGAACAACGGCGAAATCTGGGCGAAGCTGGAAGCGGGCACGGCCGAGTATTACCATCTCGTGGAACGTACCCGCATCTCCTTCGAACGGATCGTAGACAACCTGAAACTGGCCGCGCGAAGATGGCCCCTGGTGATCCAGAGCCTGTTCATGCGCATTCACGGCCAGCCGCCTCCCGATAACGAAATCCTCGCTTTCTGCCGCGTCCTGTCCGACGTCCTGGAACAGGGTGGGCAGCTCAAGAACATCCAGATCTACACCGTCGCGAGAAAGCCCGCCGAACGGTACGTCACCGCCCTGAGCGACGCCGAAGTCGACCGCATCGCCCGAACCACGCGCGAAATCCTGCCCGGCATCCCCGTCGAAGCCTACTACGGCGTCTGAACCGAATCAGCTTACATGGATGGACAGGTCAACCAGGATTGAAGCCTCGAGGATTCGATACCATCCAGCCATAATCTACGCCGTTCCACGATCTTATTTCCGGCTTGACATTCATTCCTTAATTGCACATATTAAGTGTGCACTTTAAGGAGGCATTATGAAGGCAACCATTCTCGACTTGAGACGACGCATGAAAGACGTCTTGCTCGCGCTCGATCGCAGCGAGTCCGTCACCATCTACTATCGAGGCAAGGAGAAGGCGATCCTCTTGCCCAGCCTGAAGCGCACGAAAAAGCCAGTAGAGGATCATTCAGCCTTTGGGATGTGGCGAGACAGGAAAGATATGGCGGACGTTGACGCAACCGTTCGTAATCTGAGAAAAGGCCGGCTGGATGATCTTTGATACGGATGTACTGATCTGGGTCTTCAGGGGCCATGAAGGGGCAGCGCAACTTGTAGAAGGGCACGATGAACGCAAGATATCGCTTGTAACGTACGCGGAATTGGTCCAGGGTGCGCGGAACAGGCAGGAATTGAGGGAAATCAAGTACTTCCTGAATGATTACGCCTTTCAGACTCTGCCCCTCACGGAAAACATCGGACACAGAGCAACCGTGTATATGGAAGAATATTCCCTCAAGACCGCGCTTTCCCTGGCGGATGCCCTGATCGCAGCCACCGCCGTCGAACATCATACGACACTCTGCACGGCCAACAGAAAACACTACCGCGCAATCAACGAACTCGACCTGAAAACCTTTCGGCCGGGACAGAACGGCTGATCAGACTCCGCGTCGGCAATAGCCAGTCAGGGGAATGGGATTCGCCCTGTATCGTGGCAAAACCGATAAAGCAATCAAGAGACACAAAGAAGCCCAACGGCGTCGCGCAACCGTTGGGCTTTTTCTATTGCTCCGTCTAATCTAACGAATCCGTGAAAACTGTCCTATCAAAACGCGTTTCGCCAATAGTGCGGCTGCGGGCTGGCGGCGCGAAATGCCATTTCGCGCTACGGCAAAACGCGGGCAACGCGGGAACCGTGACAGGCTTCCTGTCTACGGCCAGACCTGCGGGAAGTGTTCACCTTCCACCAACGCCCCGTCTTCGACCTCGACGAAGGGTTTCATCACGTGCTGTCCGGAGGCCACGAAGCGCGTCTCGTGGGTCATATAGTGGATGGCGATGGCGCGGCGGGGGCGGTTGCTCGTGTTGGCGTGCGATCCGTGCCAGGTCAGCGCGTGGTGGTAGTGTACCTCGCCTTTTTCCACGGGGCACCGGACGATTTCCACGCGGTTTCCGTTCCACTCCCCGGGCATGTCGTCATAGTTTTCGACCGACCGTATGAATTCGATCTGGTTCCCCCACAGATGCGACCCCGGGACCATACTCATACATCCGTTCGACTCGTCCACGTCGTCCAGCGCCACCCACGCGCTCACCTCCGTCATCGGCGCAAGAATCGGCCACAACGGCGCATCCTGGTGCCACATGGTGACGCCGCCACGTTCCGCGGGCTTATATTGGATCTGATCGTGCCACACGCGAAGCCGTTCCGCTCCCGTCAGTTGCGCCACCGCCTCCACGACCCTTCGCATGCCTGTGAGTTCACGAAACGGGTCGCTGGCTGCCCAGATATTGACAATCTGCCAAACGGGCGATTCCGGGTTCCGGTTCAGGTTCCGCAGGTGAACGGGCTGCGGAACGTCCGTCCGCTCCCGGTCCCTGATCACCCGGTCCAGTTCACGCCGCAGCGTCTCGACCTGCCCATCGTCCAGCAGGAGGCCCCCGTTGAGGAACCCACGTTTGTGAAACTCGGAGGTTTGCGCATCGGTTAACATCGAGGATATCCTTTCAGGTACTTAAATCGGCTGAGTATACATTACGCCGAACCCGCAAGGATGGGATGAAGCG
Source organism: Candidatus Latescibacterota bacterium (assembly GCA_965116875.1). Lineage (GTDB taxonomy): Bacteria > Latescibacterota > UBA2968 > UBA2968 > JAAXHE01. The sequence goes on along the minus strand of OZ220733.1, from coordinate 2,163,254 downwards.
GATGTTCCCAGGGACCCCCCGGAGTCATCTCATCCGCCGCGCCGGCCGCGTCCTTGCCCCGTGTAAAGCGGACGTAGTCGGGGATATAAATCACGGCGAACGCCCGCCGCGGCCTGTCGGTGAGGTTGGGGCCTGCGTGATGGAAATTGCAGCCGTGATGAAAGGTCACCCCGCCCGCAGCCATTTCCATCGCGACGGGTTCGGCCACCGTGTGCCCCGTCTCCGCCATCTTGTCCACGATGCTTTCACCCGCCACCCCCAGCGCGATCGGCTCCTGCGGACCCAGCTTATGCGAGCCCGGGACAAAGTGAAGACACCCGTTTTCGACCGTTACGTCGTCCACCGCCACCCAAGCCGAAAGCGCGCCGTCCGGGTCCATGGGCCAGTAGGGCAAATCCTGGTGCCAGTTGGTTGCGCGGCTGCCGGCCCCGCCCGGTTTGACCATGGCGTGGTCGTGATAGATCCGCACGTGGCGGCACTCCGAGAGGCGCCGCGCGGTTTCGGCCATGGCGCGGTTGAACGCATAGGCTTTCACGTCCGGAAAATCCGTCCAGAGGTTCACCATCTGGTTGAAGACCTTTTCGTACGCCTCGGAATTCCGGCCGCCGCCCGGCGTGCCGACAATCCGCTCCCTGTTGGTCTCGATAGCCCGGTCGATGGCATCCCGGAGCGCGGCAACCTCGTGTCTTGAGAAGAACCCGGGATATGCCATAAATCCGTTTTCCCGGTAAAACGCCACGTCGTCCGGGGTTGCCGGGCTTTTTTTCTCAGCAAAAGACATTGCCGTCTCCCTGATTCGCATACGTCATGTACTCACTTGCAGGCACAAGAAAACCGTCGGCATTCGATGCTCAAAAATACTCAAAACGAGCATCGGTACCAACGGTTTTCTGGAATGTTTGGTTCCAGTGGTTCGAAACCGAGATGCTCCCCTCTATGCCTCCGGCGAACATTGAAACCCAACGAGGCGGGTCATCTTTTGGTCTCATCTCTTGCCTCTAACCGCTTTTTCATCTCCCGCAACTGCGCGTCGACGCGTTCCTTCCGGGCCATCTCTTCCAGCCGTTCGTCCGCATCCGGATTGTCGCCCGCGAGCTCCTCGTAAACCTCGGCAGCCGCTTCCTCGTGGTCTACGCGCCTGCAGAGTGCGTCGAAACGCTCGAACGCCTCTTCGTGAATCCGCACTGTGTACCCTGCGGCTGAATCGAATCCTCTTGCCGCGCGGCTTCTGGCGACGAGGGTCCTCTGACGCGCCCTGGCCTCATTGAGACGAACCTTCAAACGCGCGCATTGCCGCTCGAGCCGCGCGGTCACGTTCTCTGCCTCGGCCAGCGCTCTACCGAGTTCTTCGGCCTCCGCCTCGATCTCGCCCTTTCGCTCCAGCGCCAGACGGGCGAGGTCGTCGTCGCCTCGTGAAACGGACCGCTCGGCCGTCCGGTCCCAGGCATCGGCGTCCGCCCTCCGTGCCTTCACCCGGCGTTCGAGCAGTCGCTTGCCGGCTATGGAGTCGGCCACGGCGGCAACGGCATCGTTGACGGCGTTCTCCATTTCCGTCATCATCAGACGCGACATCTTTTCCGGGTCTTCCATCCGGTTCAGCAAATCGTCCACGTCCGCCCGGATGACATTCGCGATCCTCGACAGTGTCCCTGCGGCCATGCCGGTCTCCTTTCGGTAGCTGGTGTGGCATTTCCTCCCTGGGATGTTCGCTTCCGTGTTGCCTGAAGACAAAACAAATACCGTGCCAAAAATCGAATCTATCAATAAACAGGTGTTTTATGACATTTTTTTTCACATACAAAAAAAGGCCGATCGGGATCCTGGCGTGAAACGCCAACCCGAACGGCCGAATGCGCCTGTTAAAAAAAAAGGAAAAAGGAAGAAAGCAGAAGGAAGAAGGGTAGATCACGTTCCCATATCATGCCGTCGATGCCGGACGTTAGATCATGGCTAGACGGGAATGGATCACGAAAGCGGGCGCGAAACCGGAGCGGTTCGGGGTGAACCTCTCCCTTCTGTCGTGACGTACGTCTACGCCCGAAAGGATGCCGCGGGGGCTCCTGAAAGCGACCTCGCACCATGCATGGGCTTGCCTCCGGAGCGGCGCGCCTGAATGAGTTCGGAAACCACGCTGATGGCGATTTCCTCAGGGGAGTCGGCGCCAATATCCAGTCCGATGGGCGCGTGTATCTCGTCGAGGCGCTCCCGGCTGATTCCCCCGGTCTCCAGTTCCTTCCACATCAACGCGATCTTGCGCCTGCTGCCGATCATGCCGATGTAGGCGGCGTTGGTCCATACCGCCTGTTCCACAACCGGCTTGTCGTGCTGGTGTCCTCTGGTTACCGCGACGATATAGGACAGGTCGTCGATTACGAGGTGTTCGAACGCCGTTTCCATCTCCAGCGTGAGCGTCTCGTCCGCCATGGGAAAGCGCTCCCTGTTGGCGAACATGGGACGGTCGTCGATAACGACGATTCGAAACCCCACGGTGACCGCGATCCGGGCAATGGCAAACGAAACGTGTCCGCCGCCGAACAGGTAGAGCGTGGGCTCCGGACAGACCGATTCCAAGAAGACCTTGAGCGGACCCGCGGATTCGTCCACGTCCAGCGAAACCACGTCGAGCAGGTCCTCGGGAATCGTATCCATTTCACCAACTTCGCTCAGGATCGCGGCGTCGGCCTCCGGCCATCCCAGCGACCCGGTGATCGTCCCGTCTGCGCGAACGAGCAGCTTGGCGCTCCATTTCGAGGGATCCCCTCCGGACACCAGGGTGGCCAGCACCGCCGATTCCCGGGCTTTGCGGACCTTCGCCACGGTCTCGAGTACAGTCTCGGACCGGCCCCTGTACAGCGGCTCTGTGAAGATTTCCACGTTGCCGCCGCAGTTCAATCCGTCTTCGCCGGCGTGTTCCTCGGTCAGGATAAAACGCTGAAGTGTGGGCACGCCCGTCTCCATCACTTCCCGGGCCTCGGCCCATACATCCGCCTCGAGGCAGCCGCCGCCCACCGTCCCCACGATCTCGCCATCGGGACGCACCAGCATCTTGGCCTTCTTGCTCATCGGCAAGGATCCCTTGCTGGAGACAATCGTTGAGAGCGCCGCATTCTCTCCTGATGAAATCAGGTCCAGGGCTTCTGAGAATACGTCCTTCATCAGAACCACCCCCTTCAGAAGCTACTTCGAAAACAACATCAGAAACAGCGAACACGCGAGAATACGAGAATACGAGAATACGAAAATACGAGTATACGAAAGGCGAGACTACGAAAGGCGAGACTACGAAAGGCGAAACGGCGAGAATACGAGACTGCGAGAATACGAAAGGCGAAACTACGAATAACGAAAGAAGAAAAGACGAGACGAAGAAATACGCGAAAAATCCGTGGTTGGAATCAGATGCCGCAAGACGTGCAATACCACAATGTTGCATGTCAGCCCGGCAATGCGCCGGTTTTCATCACTATAGGCGCTCCAAAAGGTCCCAACGAACGTATCATCGCCAGACCGAACGCAACGTTTTCGCGAGTTGCACGAGACTTTCCAGATTGTGCGCGGCCATGAAGTGATCCAGATAGGGCAGGGCTGTCTTCATACCCAGACAAAGCGGCTGGTACCCGGGGCTGCCCAGGAGGGGATTCAACCACATCAGCTTATGGACGCGCCGGCGCAACCGCTCCATCTCCCGCCGCATGAGATCCGCGTCTCCGCGGTCCCAGCCGTCGCTGACGATAATCATCACCGTCCTGGCTTTCAACATCTCGCGCGCAAACCGGTCGTTGAACTCCCGCAGGCAGCCGCCGATGTCCGTACCGCCGGCCCAATCGTGAACCGTGTCCGCGACCTCCCGAAGCGACTCTTCCACGCCTTTGTTCTTCAGCAGCCTGGAAATCGGAGTCATACGCGTGGAGAATACACCCACTTCGACGTCGCGGATTTCCCGTTTCAACGCGTAGATGAACTGAATCAGGAACTGGCTGTAGCAGTCCATCGACCCGCTGACGTCGCACAACAGCATCAGCTTTGTTTTCTTGATCCGCCGCCGGCGCCTGGCAAGGGCTACGCCGTCCCGTCCGTAAAGCGCGTTCCTCCGCCATGTTCTTCGGAAGTCGATCTCCACGCCCCGCTTCTGCGGCTCCCGCCGTCTGCTGCGCCTGTTGGCGATGATGTCGACGATCTGCGCGATGACCTGCCTGGCCTTCTCGATTTCCCTGTCGTTCATGGCGGCCAGGTCCTTGCGCATCAATACTTCGTCGGGGCTGTAACCGATCTCGTCGGAGTCTCCCTCGCCGTCGGTGTCTTCCTCCTCCTCCGTCGCGGTTTCCACCGGTTCGTCGAGTTGATCCGACGCATCCAGGTTCTGATCGTCGGTCTCTTCCTCGCCGACGTCCATTTCAAGTGTGCGGACGGGGGAACTCCAGTATGCCTGAAATACACGGTCGAATGTCTCCAGGTCGTCGAAACGGGAAACCAGCGTGGCGCGGGCTGCCGCATAGAAATCTCCGCGCCTGCCGATATCGATGAACCTGAAACTCTGACAGAAGTCGATCAGATTGCCGGAATTCACCTCCACGCCCGCCCTGTGCAGCGCGCGCGAAAAGGCAACCACGCGTCCCATCATGCTCCGGTCTTCAACCCGTACTGGTTTCATTCGGTCCAACCCATGGGAAGGTCTCCCGGTCCGTCTGTTCGTTAATTCTTCAGCCGCATCGCCCGATCCTTGAGCGCCCGCGCCTTTTCGATGATCTGCGGAAGTCCGTCCTCCTGGAGTTTCTCTATGTCCTCCTTGTACTTCAGCACGCAGCCCAGTGTGGCGTTTACGGTATCGGGTTCGAGTTCGTCGATTTCCATCTGCATCAGTGCCAGCGCCCAATCGATGGTTTCCGCAATGCCCGGCCGCTTGTAAAAGTCCCGTGTGCGCATCAGTTGCATGAACCCGCACACCTGTTGCGCCAGTCCGGCCTGAATCCGTGGAACTCGCGACGCGACGATTTCCATCTCCTTTTTGAACGTGGGATAGTCGATCCACAGGTAGAGGCAACGCCGTTTCAGCGCATCGTGCAACTCGCGCGTCCGGTTGGACGTGAGCACGACGAACGGCACTTTCTGGGCGGCAATCGTGCCGATCTCGGGGATGGTAATCTGGAAATCCGACAACACTTCCAGAAGAAAGGCCTCGAATTCTTCGTCGGACCGGTCAACCTCGTCGATCAACAGCACCGGCGGGTTGCTTCCGCTGCCCTGGATCGCCCTCAGAAGCGGCCGTTTCAGAAGGAAATCCTCGCTGAAAATGCTGCGGCCGATCTCCTGTTTTTCGATGCCGCGGGCTTCCTCCAGGCGCATCTCCAGCATCTGCCTCGGGTAATTCCATTCGTACAGAGCCGTATTCGCATCCAGCCCTTCGTAGCACTGCAACCGGATCAAATCCGTTTCCAGGATCTGCGCCATGACTTTGGCGACTTCAGTCTTGCCTACCCCCGGCTCGCCCTCCAGAAATATCGGTTTTCCCAGCGCCACGGCCAGATAGACCGTTGTGGCAAGCGTCCGATCCGCAATATATCCCTCCCCGCCAAACCGCGTCTCGACTTCCTCTATTGATTTTAACATCCGACCCGTTTCTCCCCTTTCACAGAAGCTGTCTTAAAATCCCCAGCGGTCTTCGCGCCTGCCTGCGCAGCGTACTGCGCTGCAGGCAGGCCGGTCGGCGCTGGTCAAACTCGCCCGTCTTACGAGATCAAGGCTGCGGTTGCTCGCCGCTCACAGGCGGATCTTCCCGCCTTGCCCGCCATGTATTCGCTCGCTCCCGGGAACTCACCGGTAATTGTAAAACAGCTTCCCGGCCCAGGGACCGACCCGTTTTCAGCGGTCGCTTTCCGCATATCGCGCAACCCATGCGCGAAGCGCCTCGACCGTGCTGCAAAATGCAAGTTTGGACCAGGGAATCCTCTCCGGAGGGTACGTCCGCACCTCCAGCGTCTCGAAATTCCCCTTCAGTTTGCCTCCGACCACGACGCCCGTGTACACGACCAGGACCGCCGTTACGTTCGGGTAGGAATAGACACCGAGCAGATCTTCGATCTCGACCTCCAGCCCCACTTCTTCCATTGCTTCCCGGGCCGCCGCGGCCTCCACCTGTTCGCCCCGATCGACGTATCCACCGGGAAAGACCCACTTCCCGATCCCCGGTTCGATGCCCCTTTTCAGAAGTACGATTTCGTCATCCAGCGTCACGATGACGCCGGCCGCTACTTTCGGGTCCAGGTAGACCACGAACCCACATGCCGGACAGACGGGTCGACGATGGCCTTCGACCGATTTCAGCACCAGCGTCCCGCTGCATCTTTCGCAGAAGCGTACGCCGCCCGGGTGATGCGCGTGATGGTCGCTCGCCACTGAGAAGAAATCCTCCGGCAGAATGGGCCCGATCGTCTAAATATACGGGTTTGGGACCGCTTCACAAGCCTTTTTCGCCTCCTGGAGGGCACAGGAAAACCGCAGCCTTTTCCAGACATGCGGTTCAGAACGCGTACCTCTCCGCGATGGAATGCCGCCGCAAGGGATGGGCGGATCCACCCGCCGCGCGGGCCCGCTCCCGCGATGCGTTATTCCTCTTCGCCGATATTCTCCTTCTGGTGCCGAACAATCCGCCCCTGGACCAGGTAGACGGCGTTTTCGGCGATATTGGACGCGTGGTCTCCCATGCGCTCCAGGTGCCGGGAAACCAGAATCAGATGGATCGCACGATCGATGGCATCCGGTTCCGCGCGATAGTGGAGATACGTGAGCAATTCCCTGAAAATCTGGTCCCTCAGGCCGTCCACCACGTCGTCTCGCCGGCGCACGTCGTTCGCCAGGTCCACGTTTCGATTGACAAACGCGTCGATCGCATCCTTGACCATGCCCCGGACGAGTTCCGCCATCCTGGGGATATCGATAAGCGGTTTCAGGGGCGTGGTCCTGTTCAGCACTTCGGCGCGTTCCGCGATATTCACCGACTGATCGTTGATCCGTTCGAGGTCGTAGTTGATTTTCATAACCGTTGCGATCAGACGCAGGTCTCCCGCGACGGGTTGGGTCACTGCCAGCAGTCTGACGCATTCTTCTTCGATCGCCACTTCCCATTCGTCGATGGACTTTCCGCCGGAAATCACGGCGCCCGCCAGATCGTCGTCTCTGTCTACCAGGCTCTTTACGGCTTGTGCGATGGACGCTTCGACAGCGCCGCCCATCGTCAGCAATTCGCTTTTCAAATGTTCCAACCTCTGATCCAGTGTCCGTTCCATAACGAATCCTATCTGATAAAACCCGTGCGCATCCGCGGCGCGGTGTTTCCGCTAACCGAACCTGCCCGTTACATAGTCCTCCGTCTGCTTCAGCCCCGGATTCGTGAACATCTTCTCGGTCCGCGAGTGTTCCACGAGCTTTCCCAGGTAAAAGAACGCCGTCCAGTCCGAGATACGGGACGCCTGCTGGAGGTTATGAGTTACGATCGCAATGGTGTATTGTTTCTTCAACTCCTCGATTGTTTCCTCAATTCGACCGGTCGCAATGGGGTCCAGCGCCGAACAGGGTTCATCCATCAGAATCACCGAAGGCTCGACCGCGATCGCCCTGGCGATGCAAAGCCTCTGCTGCTGCCCACCGGAGAGCCCGAGCGCTGATTCTTCCAGTCGATCCTTGACTTCGTCCCATAGCGCGGCCGCGCGGAGGCTTCGCTGTGCAACCTCGTCCAGAACGGCACGCCGGTTCTCCCCCGCGATTCGCAACCCGTACACCACGTTTTCGTAGATCGACTTTGGAAACGGGTTCGACTTCTGAAACACCATCCCCACCAGCCGTCGAAGTGAGATTACGTCGTAGCCGGAGGCATAGATGTCCTCCCCTTCGATCCGGACCGCGCCTTCTATCCTCACCGAGTCGATCAGATCGTTCAACCGGTTCATACATCGGAGCAGCGTCGACTTCCCGCAGCCCGAAGGCCCGATCAACGCGGTGACGTTGTGTCGCGGTACGGTCAGACACACGTCGTGAAGCGCCTGGACGTCACCGTAGTACAGGTTCAGGGACTCGACTTCTACGACAGGAGTCTCGAATTCAGAACTTTCCCGCGTTGTTGTCTCCACGTCCATCCTTGTTGACTCCTGGTTGAAAGTTCCTTTCGAGATCCGTTCAGACCGCTGACCTCGATGATACCACTCGTTAACCTTGATTCGTAAGTCTTCGGGGACGTTAATTCGAATATGTGCTTGTAAATAAAGGCGATTCAACTGCTGATTACCAGGATACACCAGGACACTGTACGTGAACGGAAAAAATGTCCTTCTTTACGTCGATAACTCCCCGTTTCGGAGGGTTTTATCGCGTCGCCGCGTTGCAGTTTTTTTCGGATTGAGGTTAAGTCGTTACAGACCGATTTTCTGGTACCGCTTCCGCAGGCGCGACCGGACCTGGATCGCGGTCAGGTTCAGTGCGAGCACGATAAACATCAGCAACAGGGTTGTGGTATAGACCATCGGACGGGCCGCCTCCACGTTGGGCGACTGAAAGCCCACGTCGTAAATATGGAAACCCAGGTGCATAAACTTGCGTTCCAGGTGGAAAAACGGCCAGGTGCCGTCCACCGGCAGCGTTGGCGCAAGCTTGACCACGCCTGTGATCATCAAAGGCGCCACCTCCCCGGCTCCCCTGGCCACAACGAGAATGATGCCGGTCAAAATGCCCGGCAGCGCCGCTGGAAGGACCACCCGCCAGATGGTTTGAAACTGGGTGGCGCCCAGCGCCAGCGAGCCCTCCCTCACGTCCCCGGGAACGGACGCCAGGGCCTCTTCCGAAGCCACGATCATTACCGGTACGGTCAGAAGAGCCAGCGTCAGCGACGCCCAGAGGATCCCGCCGGTGCCGTACGTGGGGGCGGGCAACGCCTCGGGAAAAAAGAGCCGGTCCAGGTTGCCGCCAACGCCGTAGACGAAGAATCCCAGACCGAACATTCCGAAGACGATGGAGGGAACGCCCGCGAGGTTGTTCACCGCAATCCGGATCGCCCGGACAAGCGGACCCTGGCTGGCGTATTCACGCAGGTAGAGCGCCGCAAGAACCCCGAAAGGCACTGCCGCCAGGCTCATCAGAATGACCATCATTACGGTACCGAAGATTGCAGGGAACACGCCGCCCTCGGTATTGGACTCGCGAGGCTCTGCAGACAGGAATTCCCAGACCCGTTCCAGGTATACACCCGTCTTGCCGAAGGCCTCCAGACTGTTGGGCCGATATGCGCGAACGACGTCCGCAACCGCCACCCGACGAATTTCGCCCTCCGCGAGCCGGACGTCAAGTTGCGGGATTTCGCTCGAGGCCCTCAGGCGGTTCAGTTCGGCCGCGAGAGATTCGTACCTCGTCCAATATTCGCGGTTTTTCTCGTCCAGTTGAGATACCTGCTCCCGCCGCGTATTCGGCGCCAGTTCCAGCCTGCGCTTTTCCAGGCGAAGCTGTTCGATCCGCCGGCTGAGGTCAGATATCGCGTTGTGCTCGATGTCTCGAACCTGGTCCAGAAGCACGCCCGTACGCTTCAACTGCTTCTGAAACGCCGCCCAGCCGGCAGGACCGCCTCCGGCAACTTTGTCTTCGCCTTCATACACGGCGTCCAGGAAGCCGAACAGCTGTCCCCATTCCCGCCTCTCGAACACCACCGCGTCCACAGGCAGCGTTCGTTCCAGAATTCGTGATTCGTCTATCCACCGGAAATCGGCGCCGTACGCGTCCCGGTTCGCCACCTTCAACTGAACCCGGAATTCCCCGTCTCGATCGGAAATCTTTTGCCGGTGCCATATCTGCCCCATCACGAGGGCATCGCCGTTGAGACGAAACGCCGTCAGTTCGGCGGGCCAGAAAAACCCGAGTCCGTTATAGACCACCAGGCCGATCAGCCCTGCAATCATCAGGACGCAGAACGCGAGCGCACCGCCCGTCAGCCAGATATACGCCTGTCCCGACTTCCGAAAACCACTCATTTCATTGACTCCAGACGCTTTTTCAGCGGGCTGTCAGATTCTGCTGTACCGTTCCCGAAGCCGCTGCCGCACGATTTCCGCCACGGTGTTGACGATGAAAGTCACCCCCGCAAGCAGGACACCGGTCAGAAAGAGGACGCGGTAGAGCGTACCCTCGTGCGGCGCCTCGGGAATCTCCACGGCGATGTTGGCCGACATGGTGCGCATCCCGTTAAAGATGCTCCAGTCCATGACGGGCGTGTTGCCGGTTGCCATGAGCACGATCATCGTTTCGCCGACCGCCCGCCCGAAGCCGATCATCGTCGCGGAAAAAATGCCCGGGCTGGCCGTGGGGAGCACGACGCGGACGGCCGTCTGCCAGGGCGTTGCGCCCAGCGCCAGGGATCCGGCCCTCAGGTGCGAAGGCACGCTTGTCAGCGCGTCTTCACAGATCGTGTAGATGATGGGGATCACGGCGAAGCCCATGGCGAAACCCACCACCAGGCAGTTCCTCTGGTCATAGCGGGTATCGGCGGAATCCGCCAGCCAGCGCTGAAAATCACCGCCCCAGAAGGCGCCTTCCATCCAGGGCCCGAGCGCCAGAGCCAACCAGACGCCAAGGAGGGACACCGCCACGTAGAACACCTCCGGCCCCGGCAGCCGGTTCTTTATTCGGCCCGGCAGCCTGGACCAGACCCAGGAAGCAGAGACAACCGTCAGTGCCACGGTGGGCAACAACAGCAAGACCCCGACCACATGGCGCTCCAGCAACGGCGCCAGCCAGAGACCGCCCAGAAATCCGAGAATCACGCTTGGCAGCGATGCCATCAACTCCACCGTGGGTTTGACCACGTTACGCACTCGGGGATGGGCGAACTCGGACGTGTAGATGGCGGCGAGCACAGCCAGGGGCAGCGCGAAAAACATCGCGTAAAACGTACCCTTCGCCGTGCCGTACGCCAGAGGGATGATACTCATTTTGGGTTCGAACTCGTCGGTCCCTCCCGTGGATTGCCAAACATACCGGGGTTCGGTATATCCCTCGTACCAGACTTTGCCGAACAATGTCTCCAGCGTGACTTCGGGATGCGGATTGGACAACCGATAGTGGTTCAACCGCCCGTCGCCGTCCAGACTCAGGAACCCGTCTGCTTTCGGTGCGAACGTCAGCCCGGTTACGTTCGATCCACTCGACACGCTGAAGAACGTCTGGGCGGTGGTCATGTGATGCAGCATCACGCGTCCGCCGGCGCTGCCCGTCAGAAACTGCTTGTCGCGCGCGGACGGCGCGATGGCGCTCACGGCTGTGCGATGTGAACGAAAGACGTGGATCTTTCGGAAAGGCGCATAGACACTGCTGTCCGGACCGCGCACCGGAAACCAGGTGCTCACGTGCCCGCCGGCGTCGCCCACAACCACCGATACGTCGCCAAGGACAAATGCGAGGGCCGTAACCGCCAGGTCCGAAGCACGGAATCGCTGTACGAGAGACGGCGGACCCTGAACCTCCCTTACGTCCCAGCAAACCACTTCTCCGCGGTCCGTGCCGGCCAGAAGATACCGACCGCTCCCGTCCACGAGCACGGCTGTTGGCGTGCCGTCGACCTCGGCCGTCAGGTCGTGTACGTAGGATTCGAGCTTTCCGACGCCCAGCAGCCCCTTCTTTTTCATCACTGCGGCCATCAGCAGCCGTCCCGATGACGTGACTCCCGCCGCGGTCGACCGACGCGTCCCGTCTGTCCGATATGAAACCCGGATGACGGGTTCACCTTCCGGGTCCAGCGCCACGTTGCCCTGAATATCCAGCTCTGGCGTGACGGAACGTCTACCTTCGGGGTAGGTCACCCGATAATTGACCTTTGCCACGGCAACGCGGCCATCCGACATACCCAGGCCCAGGTATCCGTCCGTAAGCGAAGGATGCACCGACTCCACGCGGCGGTCCAGGAAAACGTCGCCGCGTTCCTGACGAATGGTCTCGCCCGTTGCCAGCCGGATGAAGTCGATCCCTTCCCGCCGCACCAGATACGCAACTTCGCGATACGGGTCGGCGCCCGCCGCCAACGGCCTCTGGTCCGGACTGCCGTCAACGGCGTGGCTTGTCACGATCGTCGCAGGCGCAGGCGACAGGAAGAGCGGATAGGCTTCGAGCAACACAAATGCCAGAATGCCGAGTACAACCAGGATCACCCCCACGCCACCCACGGCGATCACCCAGCGCCCAATGCGGTCCATTGCGCGCGCTGCCGGCGTAATGCCCGGCAGCGATCGGGATTTCCCGGCATCCGTGTTTTTTTCTTGCGCCATTCGCCAAACCCTGAATCGATCCATTGGGCGGGAGGCCCGACTACATAGCGTCCGCTTCAAGCCTCGCCAATTCTTCTTCAACGACCTCAAAAGGTACAGGCATGTAACCATCCTTGATTACGACCTCCTGTCCCTCTTTCGAAAATATATACCTGCAGAACTCTCGCACGATCGGATCGAGCGGCTTGCCAGGTGTCTTGTTTATGTAAATGTACAAGAATCGGCCCAGCGGGTAGGTGCCGTCGAGGACGTTCTCCATGCTGGCGTCTTTGAATCCATCCGAAGGATCATCCGCGAGCGGTACGACGCGCACGTCCGACGTCCTGTATCCAATTCCACTGTAACCGATTCCAAACCGGTCTTCCGCGATCCCCTGCACGACGGAAGCCGATCCCGGCTGTTCCTTGACCTCATCTTTGAAGTCGCCTTTGGAAAGGGCGTACTTTTTAAAGAAACCATACGTGCCGGATGCAGAATTCCGACCGTACATACTGATCAGCGCCGATGCCCGATCGCCGGTCCATCCCGCTTCGCCCCAACGTTGGATGTCCCCGGGATGACCCCGTCGACGGGTTTTCGAAAAAATAGCATCCACCTGCTGCAGGGTCAATCCCTTAATGGGATTGTCCTTGTTGACAAAGACCGCCAGGGCATCGAGGGCGGTCCTCAACTGCGTGGGCGGGTACCCGAACGCCTGCTCGAACTTGTCCACTTCCGTCGCCTTCATCGCGCGGGACATGGGCCCGAACTGCGCGGTGCCTTTGATCAGCGCGGGCGGCGCGGTGCTGGATCCCTTGCCTTCGATCTGGACGTTGACGTTGGGATAGTATTTCCGAAAGCCCTCCAGCCACAGCGCCATCATGTTGTTCATCGTATCCGACCCGATGCTGCTGGCGCTCCCCGAAACCCCTCTCGCCTTTGTGTAGGCAGGAATTCGTGGATCGACTTCCAGCGTCTGCGCCTGCACCTGCACCGGTACCGCCGCGACGATCAGCAAAGATACGCCGACGAGTGTTCGTATGATCATTCTGATCCTCCTGATGTTGAGGGTTAACCTTGATTCGTAAGTCTTCGGAAACGGTAATTCGAATATGTAATTGTAAATAAGGGCGATTAGACGGCGGATTACGCGAGACGGGATGAGTCGGCAGCCGAATGGTTAGTAATGATCGGGCAGGACTAAAACTTGTAGCTCGCCGTCATCCGGGGCATCACTTCGGTGTCCGCGTCGGGAGACCGCATGATCGTCGCCACGACATTGGGCATGATGTGGATGTTCCCTGCCGGCGCCACGTCGATTCCGGCAATAATCATGAACTCCTCGTCCTGTTCCGTGCTCCGGTCGGGATCGAAAAAGTCCAGGCGACCGAATACGTCGACTTGAGGTTTTACGTTAACGGCACCGAATACCGAAATGCCCCGTATCCGCACGTCCTCGCCTGACATCGCTCTTCTGTTATTTCGGATAAATCCCTCCAGTCCGAAGCGAAAACTCTCGACTGAAGTACCCAGCATCCCCGCGAACGTTATGCGATCCCTGCCTTCGGGCTTGCCTTCCCAATCGACGTAGACCGTGGCTTCAACGACGTCCGTGGGTTTCAGATGCAGCAGGGAGTACACTTTCTTGCCGTTGTCGGCCTCCGGACGCTGGCCGCTGCCGTTTCCGAACATCAGCTGCGCGTTCACCCTGCCGGCGCCATCCAGCTTTCCCTTATACCCCACACCGAGATCCGCGGAAGAGCCGATCTTGCGCAGATCCATGATTGTCTTTGCAATGGACCGGTAACCCCATATTCGTTCGGACACGTTCCAGGTGGGTGTGCCGAACAACCCCATGTTCACCGTCTGGCCGTTCGCACCGTATCGCAGATACCCGTGCTTCACGAACGGCCTCATCTTGTCTTCGCCGCCGAATCCCGCATCATTTGCTTCGTAGCGCACCCGTCCGGACCAGCGGTCATTCCATTTGAGGTCGTACGTCAGATAGATCCTCCGGAACCTGAAACCGTTTTCGTTCTTTTCCGCGCCGGCGACAACAAAATAGTAATCACCGAAGGCAATCCCTTTGAACTTGCCTTCGGCGCCCTCCACGGGCCCGAAAAGACCCAGGCTCAACAGCGCGGCACATCCCCAGACGATCCCCTTCAGCAGCATAGCTCCTCCCGTGTGGGCGGCAAATCGACCCGGACATCCTTCCTGGCGGTACCTGCGGATCCCCGAATTCCGTTTGCCGAGGTGAAGGATCGAACGGAAGGCGCTACGCCGGGGATCTCACACCAGCGCAGTTCCGTTGCCGCCGATCCGAACTTACGATCGCAGACGGAGCCAATATATCGCGCTTCCGTTACGGAAAGGTGACCGTCGTGTGACAAGTGTGTTACGATGATCGGGCCGGCTTCCGGAACACCGGATTGGCCCGTGCGGAGGATGACCGCTTCAGCGCCTGTGCGGTCTTTCTTGTTTTTTGGACCGGTTCAACGTATTATTATCCGGATAGCGCAATGCCTGCTTCTAACCTTGATTCGTAAGCTGTCGTGGACGTTAATTCGAATATGTATTAGTTAATAAAGGCGATTCAACGGCGGATTACCAGGATACACCAGGTCGCTGGACGTATTCGGGACCTCTCCCCCGGCGCCCCAGAAGCAGGGAGACGTGAGACGGAAGAGGGTAGAGATTACCTGCCTTGTGAGGATTCTTCTCGTGCCGAAGGCAAGAAGGAAGAACATACATGGCATGGGCTTCTTCTCCCGTCTCACCTCTAACGTCTCCCCGCTTTCAGGCTTTTTGTGGCCAATATGACTGCTGTCTATCTTCGAATTGAGGCTGATGCGGCACATCACGTATGTTACAGACTCCTGAGCTATGAGGACTGAACGAAGAATCCTCAGGGAAGTGCGAAAAAGGCTGATGTCTCTGGGCATCGGCCTTCTGTCTATCGGGCACGTTTTCCAGCTTCACGGATTGAAACGGCTGTACGCGTCGCACCTCCGGGGCGAGCGTTGATGGAAAAGACGCCATGAAACACAGACGATGTTCACTGCGCCTGCCGGCATCGGTCGATCCACGCAGCATCTGGGAAGAGGCCGCCGGTTCCCATACCTGCGAACCGATGGACGACACGGTGCAGGTGCAGACCTTTTTCGACACGTTCGACTGGCGCCTTTTCAACAGGAATCTTGTGCTGTTACATGATCAGGACCGTTACCTTCTCTACAGACTGTGTGACAGCGAAACAGTCGCATCGCTCAACCTGCCGTGCGGAACCGATCCGGTATACAGCACGGATTTACCCGAGGGACACTTGAAGGAGGTCCTGCAGGCACATTTGAGCGTACGTGCGCTGTTGCCCCTCGCGCGCGCCAGAATCCGCAGGCAGACCGTCCGTGTTCTCAACAGGAATGAAAAGACCGTCGTTATCGCAGAACTTGAACGGGCCAGGGTGGCGGGCGCCACACGTAACGGACAACCGTTCAACACGGTTTCGCTTCGGCCCGTCCGGGGGTATGAGAAGCACTCCCGCAGGCTTGTCCGGTCCCTGCGCGACGCCGGCGCCGAACCCCGGACCGAAGACCTGTTCCATGCCGCCATGCGTGCGACCGGCAGAAACCCCGGGGACTATACCTCGAAACTCAATATCGCTCTGGAACCCGATCTGAACGGCGCGGAGGCGGCGAGGCGGATCCTGGGTCACCTGTTCAGAACCATCAGGCGCAATGAAACGGGGATCAAAAAGGACCTCGATACCGAATTTCTGCACGATTTCAGGGTGGGAATCCGACGTACCCGATCAGCCCTCAGCCAGATCAAATCCGTTTTTCCGGAAGTTCCGCTCGGTCGCTTCCGGAAAGACTTTTCCTATCTCGGAAAACTCACCAATCGCCTGCGCGATCTGGACGTCGCCCTGCTCAAGCAGGACGCGTACCGGTCCCTCCTGCCCGGATATCTGCGGCCTCGACTGGATCCGCTATTCGAGTACCTTCGGGCGGAGCGTACGGGCGAACACAGGCGTCTGGCCGCGGCCCTGGACGGCGAAAGGTATCGAAGTATCGCAGCGGACTGGGCGGCGTTTCTGAAGTGCCCGCCGGAATCCGGTTCTCCGGACAATGCGGAAGCGCCGGCGAAAAAACTGGCGCAGGGGTTTATCGACAAGAGATACGGTCGCGTGATCGAACTGGGCGCCGCGATTGACGGGTCCACGCCGGACGACGAACTGCACCGGCTGCGGATCGAGTGCAAGAAACTGCGATACCTCCTCGAGTTCTTCGCGTCCCTTTTCCCTGCGGGAGAGGTCCGGCTGATTGTCGAACACCTCAAAAACCTGCAGGACAACCTGGGTGACTTCAACGACCTTTCCGTTCAACAGGACGACCTGAAGTCGTACCTGGAAGCGTTGTCTCCGGCGAGGACTCACCCGGAAACCTTCGCCGCCATCGGCGGGCTTATCGGCTGCCTTTACCGCGAACAACAGACCGTCCGCGCGGCGTTTTCGAAGACCTTTGCGGAATTCAACCGGGCGGAGGTTGCCGCCACGTTCCGACGCCTGTTCGCCTGAGAAGCCATTTCAAAATGCCGGTGAGTTCCCGAGCGCGAGCGAAGGCAACGCCGCCAGACGGGATGAATCGGCGGATGAATGGTGACATATTTCCGGGACGGAACACCAGGTCTCGCCTGCAGAGCGACTTTATCAACGGACTGCTAACGACCATTTCGGCGGGTTTACGAAGGTTTTTTCGCGGTGCCGCGTTGCGTTTTTTGCGGAATTGGGGCTAATTCCATGGCAACAGTCGCCCTGTACAATATCAAGGGCGGGGTGGGAAAAACCGCTGCGGCGGTGAACCTGGCCTATCTCGCGGCGCGCGATGGGGCACAGACCATTCTGTTCGATCTGGACCCCCAGGGATCGGCCGCGTTCTATTTTCGAATCAAACCCTCCAGGAAACTCCCGGGACGAAAATTCCTTCGCGGCGGGCGCAGGATAGAGAAGCGGATTCGCGGTACCGACTATGAGAACCTGGACCTGCTTCCTTCCAACCTGTCGTTCCGAAACCTGGATACGATGCTGAGTAAACTCAAGGGCTCCTCGAAGCGGCTCCGTCGCATCCTGAAGCCCTATCGCAAGACATACGACTTCATCTTTCTCGACTGTCCGCCGGGCATCGGCCTGGTGTCCGAAAACATGCTTTTTGCCTCAGACATCGTTCTGGTACCCTGTATTCCAACCACGTTATCCATGCGTACCTATGACCAACTGGTAGACTTCTTCAAATCCAGGGTCCGGGACGTCTCCGGGATCTACCCTTTTTTCACCATGGTCGAGAAACGGAAGCGCATGCACAGCGAAATCCTGACCGCCGGCAAAGAACGGGAACACCGCTTTCTGGATACGCAGATTCCCTACGCCTCGGAAGTTGAAAAAATGGGAATCCACCGGGAACCGGTCCCATGCTTCGCTCCGGGCTCGCCTGCCGCGGAGGCGTATCAGGACCTCTGGCACGAACTGAAGGCGATGGCGTCGGAACGTTGACGGGCGACTCGGCGGTCGAATTCAGAAAGCTTGTTCCCGGGACAGAACACCGGGTCCGTCAAACCCCAGAACAGTAGTGACTTGCAAGCCCGATTCCGATTGACTGGGGCATTGCGCTGGCCTATCTTGGCGCGTGGCAGACGTAGATGGCGTAAGTCAACAACGGGATTCGCGGTATGAATCTGGACGATCCAAAATTGTATACCAACCGGGAAATATCCTGGCTTCGCTTCAACGAACGCGTCCTCGAGGAGGCCCGGGACCCGAAGAATCCTCTGCTGGAGAGGGTGAAGTTCCTCGCTATTGTGGCGAACAATCTGGACGAGTTTTTCGAGATCCGCGTTGCGGGCCTGCTTCAGCAGATGGAAGCCAGTGTTCCCGATGCCGGCCCTGACGGGCTGTTACCGGAAGAGTTATATGAAGCCGTTTCCAGTGAAGCCCACCGGATGGTCGACGAACAATATGCCTGCTGGAACGACGAGTTGTTGCCCGCCCTGAAAAAGGCC
The DNA here is from genome assembly GCA_965116875.1 of Candidatus Latescibacterota bacterium. Lineage (GTDB taxonomy): Bacteria > Latescibacterota > UBA2968 > UBA2968 > JAAXHE01. Next base: position 2,144,928 of record OZ220733.1, on the reverse strand, counting down.
GACGTGCATATCCGTTCGCTGAAAGACCTGAATAGCGCGGAACAGGCATTTATCCGGGAGTACTGGCTGGATGAACTGCATCCGGTTCTCACGCCCCTAACCGTCAACCCGGCCCATCCTTTTCCACGTGTGGTGAACAAGTCGCTCTGCCTTGCCGTATTGCTCAGGGACAGCGAGGGCGACACCCTGTTCGGGGTCGTTACCGTTCCGCGCGTGCTGCCCCGTCTCATCCGTCTGCCCAGGGAAGACGAGGGCAGGCGCATGGATTACGTGTTCCTGGCCGACCTCGTGCGCGCGCACATCCCGAAGCTGTACCGGGGCTACAAGATTCTTGGCACGGCCGCTTTTCGAATCACACGCAACAGCGATCTCTACCTCGACGAAGAGGAGGCCGACGACCTGCTTCTGGCCATCGAAGACGAACTCAAACGCAGGCGCAAGGGCGATACGGTCCGGCTGGAAATCGACGCGTCGGCGCCGAAACAGATCGAACGACGGCTTCGGGCGATCTATCATCTGCGCGAAAAGCAGGTCTACCGCGTCAACGGGCCGGTCAATCTAAACCGGCTGATGATGCTCTACGCGGCCACAAGACGTCCGGACCTGAAGGACACGCCGTATATTCCGGCAGAGTACCCATTCGCCGAAGACTTCGACCAGCTCTTCGCCGAGGTCCGGCAACGGGACATCCTGCTGCACCATCCATATGACTCGTTTTATCCGGTCGTGCAGTTTATTCAGTCCGCCGCCCGGGACCCTGACGTGCTGGCCATCAAGCAGACGCTCTATCGGACCACCGAAGACTCGCCCATCATGGATGCGCTGCTCAAGGCCGCGGAAGCGGGCAAAGAGGTAACGGTAATCGTGGAACTCAAAGCCCGATTCGACGAGGCATCCAATATCCGATGGGCCCGGCAACTGCAGGATGCGGGTGTTTACGTCGCGTACGGCGTGGTTGGCCTGAAGACGCATTGCAAGCTCTCCATGCTGGTCCGGCGCGAAGCCGATGGCCTCCGCCGATACGTCCACATCGGTACCGGCAACTACAATGCATCGACGGCGCGGATATATACGGATCTGGGTTTGATGACCGCCAGGGAGGACATTACCAGCGACGTGGCCGAGGTGTTCAACCTGCTCACCACCCAGTCCGAACGCCCTGAAGTCAAAAAGCTGCTTGTGGCTCCCTTTAATATGATGGAATCCATTCTTGCGAAAATCGATCGGGAGATTGAACACGCCAGGGGGGGGCGACCGGCCCGCATCGTCTGCAAAATGAACTCGCTTCAGGATGCAAGGATCGTCAGAGCGCTCTACCGGGCTTCCCGGAACGGCGTTGACGTGGACCTGATCGTCCGTGGGATCTGCTGTATCCGCCCGGGCATTCCCGGAATCAGCGATCGAATTCGCGTCAGGAGTATTGTCGGGCGCTATCTTGAGCACAGCCGGATTTACATGTTCGAAAACGGGTCCAAACCCGAGATTTACACGGGAAGCGCGGACTGGATGCCTCGCAATCTCAGGCGTCGCGTGGAAATCCTCTGCCCGATCGAGGATCCGGTACTCATCCGGAGAATCCAGTCCTGGATTCTCTCACCATGTCTGGCGGATAATGTCAAAGCACGCGAGGTCCTGCCTGACGGCGACCATCGCCGCGTCGAGGCGACGAACGGACGGACAGCCGTTTCCTCGCAGGAAGTCCTGATGGGGCTGGCGAGAGGGGAGCAGTTCGAGATTCCGGACTTTTTCGCCGCCAACGGACCGGGCCCGCCATCAGGCTGAAGCCTGAAAAAAAAACGGGGGACGCTTCTGCGATCCCCCGTCATCACTTCTTTCGCTTTGCTATACAATCGGCAGCGTGAAGCCGAACGTCGACCCGGCGCCGAGTATGCTCTTCACGTATACCCGTTCTCCATGGGATTCAATGACGTGACGGACAATCGAAAGCCCCAGGCCCGTTCCGCCCATACTCCTGGAACGTCCCTTTTCCACGCGGTAAAACCGTTCGAATACGCGCGGAAGTGAATCGGAAGGGATCCCGATTCCGTTATCCGCGACTTCCAGCACCACGCGTTCGGCTGAGCCGTCCGGCCTCGTAACCGAATCCGGACGGCCGGCATCCGCCGCCAGAACAAACAGCGGCGTGTCGCCGGAATCCGCGATATCCTCATCCGTCCCGATCCGCTCGGCAGCAACCCGAACCTTCCCGCCTTCCGGTGTATATTTCACCGCATTGTCCAACAGGTTCACCAGCGCCTGCCCGATCAGCTTCGGGTCGCCGCGAACCGTCAATTCATCCGGAACCTCCACCAGAATGGAGACGTCCTTTCCGGCGGCCTGTTGACGGACTGAGTCGCACGCCCGGTCCACCGCCCGCCGGATTGCGAAGTCATCCATTTCCATTGTCAGACTGTCGGACTCCATCCGCGACAGATCAAGCAGATCTTCCAGCAGCAACTGGAGCCGGTCTGAATGCCTGAGTATGGTCTGCACAAATCGATCGGCGGTTGCGCGGTCTTCAAGCGCACCCCCGGCCAGCGTATCCGCGCACCCTTTTATGGCCGTTAGCGGCGTACGTATTTCGTGCGATACATTGGCCACGAAATCCTTGCGCGCACGCTCCAGCCGATGCAGTTCGGTCGTGTCGTAGAAGACCGCTACCACACCCGTCGCCACGCCATCCCGCCGAACGGGTCCCACGTGCACGTCGAAATGTCGTTCGGATATCCCCGAAGTCGTCATCGCACGCGTCTGCGCGCCGCCGGTCCTCAGTGTCTGTTCGATTGCCTCCTGAACCTGCATGTCGCGGATCATTTCCACCGGCAGCCGTCCCCCGGTGGGGGAGGTCACGCCGAACAGGCGCTCGAACGTGCGGTTGGTCAGCAGAACGCGGCCGTCCTGTCCCGTAACGAGGATCCCCACGGTTATGTCCGCGAGAATCGTCTCGAATTGTGACCTTTCGCCAAGGATGGCCGCGATCCGGTCCCGGACCTGCTGCCGCGTTGAGTCCAGGGCCCGCGCGAGATCCCCGATTTCGCGCGGAAAAGCGCCGGACGGCAAAGGGTCATCGAAGTCGCCCGCCACCAGGGAGCGCGCGACGCCGGTCAGCTTCCGTATGGGACGTGACACCGACCGGGAGACACTGCGGGACAGAAGAAACGCAAGGGCCAGGCCCAGCACGGAGGCCAGCAGGATCGCACGATTGATACGGTCCTGCAGCGGTCCCTCGTATCTCAGCGGCGCGGCCAGCCGAACGACCACCCGCCCGTCGCGCAACCCGGGAACGGTCCTGGCCACGTACAGCATTCGCATTCCGGTGGTTTCTCCGGTACGGACGTGCCATCCCGCGGAGCCATCCCAGGCTGACCGGACTTCAGGGCTTTCCGCCTGGTTCCGCAACCGCGGGAGGTCCTTCTCACGCACCTCCGAATCCCACAACAGGTTCCCTGCGCCGTCAATCACAGACGCGCGAACGTCCGGCGCCCGTGCGGTCCGGTTTGCGATCTCAATCAAGGTACCGGAAGCGATTGCCTCTTCCCACCGGTCGGCGAGATTCTCGGCGGCGGTCCTGACCTGTGTTGTCAGCGCGTCCCGCCGCTGTGCCAGCAGGACCTCGCGAATCGTACGGGACGCATACAGATGCACGGCCGCCATGGCCATGGCGATCACCGCCGCGCAGAGCAACATCAGCCGCCAATGAAGTCGCATCTCATGCGCCTTTCCCGAATCGCTCTGTCCTGGAATTCACAAAAATGACCCGTGCCGATTTTAAAGCAAGAGACACAGGCCATTCATATAGGACAATCCGGAATCCAGGACTTCAACTTGATCCGATACACTTTCGATGGACGCTCCCGCCGGTCCGAAACCAACTCATGCTGCCTGAAGAGGATCCAACTCTTCAGGATCAAGCTGGGGAACGTCCAGTTCCCTCAACACTTCGTTAATCTGGTCCGAATTCACGTGAGTCGGGGAAGTGATCTCCAGTCCGATCGGGCGCCCTTCCGCCGCATAGTCAACCAGTAATCCGTTCCCAATCTTCACCGTCCGTACACTCCTTGCTCCGGCCGTTCTTGGGAAATACAAGTACGCTGCCAGCGGTCTCCCGTTTCGAAACGTGATTTCAAGATATCTGTCTCTCATCGCTCTTTGTTCTCTTCGACTGGATAGGCGGTGACAATGACAAGCAATTCACATTCAGAATCCGGCTCGACAATCACCTCCCAACCCGTCCGACGATACCGGCTCTCAACCACATATCTGCCGGTTTGCTCATCAGGCCGGAATCCCACGGCACGGTCCAACATCTCTCTCAGCGCAATTTCGGTAAAATCCCGTTGCTCCATTCGCTTTTCGACGTGCGGGGTGATTTCCAGTTCCCATTTCCACCAATAGGGCCAGTTCATCTTCGCCATCCGAATGGAGTCTGGACAGACGCATATCGAATATATCAAATTTCAGACAATTTCGACAATAACTTCGACATTCGGCAGCAAAAAGGACAAAGGACGACAAATGATAGAGCACGGATGAATCGTCAGATGCGCCTGCCTCCGGCGAACCCGCTGTACTCGTCCAGGAACCACTCGGCCTGCTTGGTCATGAAGACGCCGATCTCCTCGCCCTTGAAGGCGAAAGATATCATGAGCCTTCCAAGGTACATGTCCGTAATGAGAACTTCCATATTCAGTGTCTGTTCGTCGATCCAGGCGGCCGAGGCCTGGCATTCGTATTCGACGCCTGGAACCACGCCGATCTGTTCGCCGAAGTAGTTGCGCTGCGGGAACTTGTCGGACACCATGCGTCCGATACCGAAACGCAGGACATTGTCGCCCTGACCATTGGTGTACTCCCACGCACCCCGATCGCCCTCGAAGGACAGGCGCGTGCGGGTGATCCCCATCGGGTTGTCTTCCAGAACATACCAGACGCCGTTCACGCCCGATGCCGCCGCCGCGTCGCGTCTTCCGGGGACCGGCAGGACTTGCAGGCGCGCGATTTTTTCGGACAGTTCCGTCCGGGCGTCCGGGTCCTCCGGGAGCGGGGAGCCTGAGAGGTGGGGAAGGAGTTCCTCGCGCATCACGGTGGGAATGGCGCTGCCGGCGGGTGCGCCCTGTGTGTCGGCGGTGCACGCGAACAGAAACGCCCGGTCGGGAAAACAGATGGCGTACTGGCTTCCCATCCCGCGGAACGAGAATCCGTTCTCTTTCTCCCGCCAGATCTGATACCCGTATCCGCAATTGCCCCGGATGGCATTGTCGATCTGTCTGGCGGTGGCCGCTCGCACGTAATTCTCGGGCAGGACCCTTTGGTCGCCCCACGTGCCTCCATTCATACACGCGAGCGCGACTCTGGCAAGATCGCGAAGGGTACAGATGACGCCGGATCCGCCCCACGAAACCCCCTCGGGCGTGCGGATGCACCACGCGTCAGGGGAGAATCCGATCCGGTCCAGGAAACGCGGTCGCATATAGTCCAGGAAGGGCATACCGGAAAGTCGTTCCACCGCGGCCGTGAGTACGACCGTTGCCGCTGTATCGTAAGAAAAGATCGATCCCGGAGGATGCGACGGGGTCATCTCGAAGAAGGTCCGGACCCAGTCCGGATCGTCTCGCGTATAGGAGTTTCTCGAATGCGGGGTCGACATCGTCAGGAGATCCCCGACTGTTGCTGCAGACAGCCACGGATGCAGGTCTCGCGGCGCCTTGTCCGGAAAGTAGTCGGCGACCCGATCTTCGAGTGCGAGCCTGCCTTCGTCGACCATCAGGCCGACTGCCAGCGCCACGAAGCTCTTGCTGACGGAATACATGCGGTGCTTGCGCTCAGGCGTCCACGGGGCCCAGTACCCCTCGGCCGCGATCTTGTTGTGACGCACGAGCAGGAACCCGTGCATGCAGATGCGTTCCGAGTTGACCCGATTGAGGAAGTTCAGGACGGCCCGTGAAGGAATGCCCTGGCTTTCGGATGAAGCCGCCAATGTAAACATCTCAACCCCTCAGTGTTCTCCCGTGAATCGGTAGCCGACCCCTCGAACCGTCTCCACCTTCTCACTGGCGCCGCCCAGTTTTTCCCGCAACCGGCGGATATGCGTATCCACGGTGCGGCCGTAACCGGCATAATCGTAACCCCAGACCGTGTTCAGCAGTTCTTCGCGGGACTGCACACGCCCTCTGCGCTCCGCCAGCGTGGCCAACAAACTGAATTCAGTGGATGTCAACGCCAGTACATCTCCGTCCACGGTTACCGTGTGGGCGGCTTTGTCTATGGTAAGGGTACCGAATCTCATGGCTTCCGGATCGGTATCGGCCGATGCCGCATCCCCACCTTCCGCCAACCGCCTGAGGATGGCCTGGATGCGCAGTGTCAATTCACGGGCCGAGAACGGCTTTACGACATAGTCGTCCGCTCCCAGTTCCAGGCCGACGACGCGGTCTACTTCTTCGGCGCGCGCGGTCAGCATCAGAATGGGCAGATCGCGGGTGGCCGCGTCCTGCTTCAGCAGCCTGCATACTTCCAAACCGTCCATTCCCGGCAGCATCAGGTCCAGTACGACCAGATCGGGGAGCCCCTCCCGGATCGACAGGAGCGCCGCCTCGCCCGAATCCACGGAAGCCACTGTAAATCCCGCCTTCTCCAGGTTGTAGGAGACGATCTCCTGAATATCGACTTCGTCTTCAACCACCAGAATGTTGCCTGCCATGCATGCCCTCGCATAAGAAGCTGTCTTAAAAATCCCAGCGGTCTTCGCGCCTGCCTGCGCAGCGTATTGCGCTGCTGGCAGGCCGGTAGGCGTGGGTCAAATTCACCCACGGAGGAGACTACACGGGAGAAAAGGTAATATCGCCCAGCCAGGGATCGCATCGTCCCAACCGGACGGACACGCTGTCGCCCGGCTCCACGTTCACGGACGGCCTGATATCCGTCTGGAATGCGAAATCAAGCACCTCGACGTGGAGGGCGCGATCGCGCGTTTCCAGCGCCACCGCCTCAAAGACATCGCCTATCCGTCCCTGCAGGTAACGCAACAGCCAGTACCGTTCCCGCTGCCGCTCGATACGGATCAGACTGCGCATGCGTTCCTCGGCTTCGAAAACCACACGCTGGATGCGCTCACTGTCGTAGGGATGGGGCTGACCCAGAAGATGCGCCGCCAACTGGCGTTGAACCGCAAGGTCCGTGTACCGGCGCAACGGCGAAGAGACCTGGCAGTATGCCTCCACACCCAGTCCGCCGTGCAAATCCGGCGCCAGGCTCATCGACGCCCGGCGCATCCGCCGCAACACTCTGTACCGGCGCAAAACCTCGTTCTCCACGTCGCTGAAATCCTGAAGGTCGGGCGCCGCCTGGACCCGGTACAACACCGGAAGTTCCAGGTCCCGGCAGAACCTCGCGACCGCCGAGTTCGCCATTACCATCATCTCGCTCACAAGCAGATTGGCGGGAGACCTGCCGTTGTGCAATGCGAATTCGATTTGCCCGTCAGCCGCAATTCCAATTCGGCGATTGGGATGTTCCACGTCTATTGCGCCGTTCTGCAGGCGCTCCATGCAGTGCCACTCGGCTACCGCGTGCAGCGCGGACATGTCGCAGTTCAGTGAATGGGACGGATCCCGAAGAATCCCGTCCACGGCTTCATACGAGAGCTTTTCACGGCATCGAACGATCGATGGAATGATGTCAACGCTTCCGACCGTACCATCCGCGGAAACTTCGAACAGCTGACTCACAGCCAGCCGCGGCGCGCCCGGTCGCAGACTGCCCAGATTGCTGGAAACCGTCTCCGGAAACATGGGGATCTTCCCGTCGGGGAAGTAAAGGCTCGACACCCTTGACGCGGCCTCCCGGTCGGTCTCCGAGTCAGGATGAACCAATCCCGCCACGTCGGTGATATGCACCCCGACCTGCCTGGTACCGTCGGATCTCATCAGGACCGATACGCCATCGTCCATGTCGGTGGTTGCCGCGTCATCGATCGTGTATACCGCAAGATCCGTGAGATCCCGTCGCCGGCCGTCGTCCAGCAACGACGCCAGACACAAACCCTCCGCCTCCCCGATGACAGCCGCCGGAAATTCGATCGGCACCTCGGCCCGGATCAGGTCCAGGTGTTCATCCGGCTCCCATATGCCGTCGTGGACAAGGCGATTGAAGACAAATCGCGGATCCACCGGCGCGCCCGCCATGCGTTCCACCCACCCGGCGTGAACACTTCTCTCCCGGTGCAGCACGTAGTCCTTCAGCCTGTCGACCCATCCGCCGACAATCTCCGGCGATTCGTCCGTGCATTCCAGCAGCCAACGCCGGAATCCGGCCCTTTCCTCGTTGCGCGCTTCCTGACGGACAACCGCGGCCCGTCGCGCCAGGACCTCTTCCTCGCTCAATGCGCGATACCCGCCCCCGCGCCTTTCCGCCTCGAAATAGAGGTTCTGCTCGAGTTGGACCAGCAACGCGGCCAGCTGACTCGTCGTGGGCTCGCCGCCGAAATAGAGATCCGCCAATCCATCCACGGTCCACACGTCCGCTTCGTCACGAACAAGCTCCCACGCATCCACGAGGTCTATGCCTTCGCTCTCCTCCTCCGCGCGCGTCATCCACTCGGCCGCGCGCGTCCAGTCTCTGGCCGTATCACCGGTACAGAGCAGCACGTTCCTGACCGGCGTGGTCACAGTTTCCTTCCGGGCCGTCGCGAAACGGGCTTTCCCCCCCGCGGAAGACAGACACACCCCGGCCATCAACCGGTTGCGGTATCTGAAAAAGGCAATCTCGTTTTCCGTGACAGCCATGGTCAAGGTCACCCGGGGTCGGTCCCGCGCCGGCTCGTTGGATTATGGTTGCGGCTTTCTGGCGACCACGTCGATTTCCACAAGGATTCCCGGCAGTACGGACTGCACCGTGGTTCTGGCCGGTCGAACGCCAGCGAAGAACTCCGAATACACGCCATTGAATGCGGCGAAATCACCGATATCCGCCAGGTGGCACGTGGACTTGACCACGTCGTCCATCGTGCAGCCGGCTTCACTCAGGACTTTCCGGATATGCTCCAGCGTCGTGCGTGTCTGGGTCTCTATATCGTCGCCGATCACTTCGCCCGTGACCAGATCCAGCGACGCATGTCCGCTCACGAAGACCCAGCCATCCGCTTCCACCGCCGCCGAATACGCTCCCGTATCCACCTGTTTGTCCGGGTGTTTGATCTCCCGTTTGCCCATCGCTCTGCCTCCTGTGTTGAGTATACCGCCATAGGTTTGACGCGTCAATATAGCGAAATCCCCTGCATCAATCCAGCCGGATCTGCGGATCCGATTATTGCCCCGATGCGCCTTGCATTTCGTGGTCGCCGGGTTTATCTTTCCGCAATCCGTCGCGTCTTGCGGTTTTCGGACGAACGTGAAACCGGGGAGTATCACCACGTGGGTACCGTTGCAGATCAGACCTCCGAGGCTATAACCGACGTGCGCCTGGCGGAGTCGCGTCACGTACACACGCCGTGGACGCTTGCCTCCTGGTCTTCCCTGAACGCATGGAAGGCTCGCGCCGCACGGATACGCCGACATATTCTCGTTGTGGCGGGCCTGTACCCGCTGCCCGGGAAGAGCCCGCTCAATGCGCGCATTTTCGGACGCGTGGAACGCAGGGGCTATACCGTGGAGAAAGTCTTCTTCGAGTCGTTACCGGGGTTCCTCGTGTGCGGCAACCTGTATCGTCCGTCCGACGCCGGACCCCACCCCGGGATCGCCTGCCCGCACGGCCACTGCCGCCGCGGCCGTCTGGAAAATGACGATGCGTCCTTTGCTTCCATACCTGGACGATGTATCAACCTGGCCAGGCAGGGTCACGTGGTGTTTTCGTATGACATGGCGGGATACAACGACAGCAGCCAGATCGAGCATCGTGAATTCGGCGGAACCCGGGAAGACCTGTGGGGGATCGGCGTTCTGGGGCTGCAACTGTGGAACAGCATCCGCGTTATCGACTTCCTGCAGTCGCTGCCGGGCGTGGACCCGGACCGGATCGGCTGCACAGGCGCTTCCGGCGGCGGTACCCAGACCTTTCTGTTGGCGGCGGTGGACGACAGGGTGAGCGTGGCGGCCCCCGTCAATATGGTCTCGGCCCACATGCAGGGCGGATGCAACTGTGAAAACCAGGGCCACCTCCGTCTGGATATCAACAACGTCGAGATCGCGGCCGCCATGGCGCCGCGCCCTCTTTTCATCGTTTCCGCCTCCGGCGACTGGACGTGCAATACGCCCGAACTGGAATACCCTGCCATACGGGAAGTCTACAGTTTGTACGACGCTGCAGACAGGGTCTCCACCGCGCAGGTCGATGCCGGGCACAACTACAACCGCGAGAGCCGGGAGCTTGTCTACCGGTGGTTCGGAAGATGGCTGCTGGGCAGGGACGAGCCGTTCAGGGAGACGTCCTTTGCCGTTGAGCCCGACGAGGGCCTGCTTGTTTTCCATGACAGGAAGCCGCCCGCGGGTGCGCTGGACGCGAACGGGCTCACGAATTTCCTGATCGCCAGGTCCGAGTCGCGTCTTGGAGACGCACTGCCCGACAGCCCGGCCTCATTGCGCAGGTTCAAAGCGCGTTTCGCACCGGCCCTCCGGCATGCCGTCGCCGCCGGGTATCCGAAGGCGACGCTGGTCAGGGACATGGGCCGAACAAGGAACAGCAGATTTGTCGTCCAGCGGCTCCTGATCGGGCGGCTGGATTTCGGCGACCGCGTTCCGGCGCGACTGTTCCTGCCGCGAAACGGCCGGAAGACATCGCCCGGCGCGCTGCTCGTACACCCTGGCGGCATTGACGCCCTCTCCAACCCCGAAAGCGGCATGCCCGGCCCCGCAGTCGACGATCTGCTCCGAAGGGGCCTGCGTGTTCTCACCATCAGTCCGTTCCTGGTTGGCGCATCGCCTTCGAACACCGGCGTCCGGGACACCAGCGCGCCGCACTTCCATACGTACAACCCCAGCGATGCAACCTGCCGAATCCAGGACATTCTGACGGCGCTGGCGTATCTCCGCTCCCGCGGAGACGTGACCGTCTGCCACGTGGCAGGCATGGGCGAGGCCGGCCCGTGGTGCCTGTTCGCGCGGGCCCTCGCGCCGGACGTCGGCCGCACGATCATCGACGGAAACCGGTTCCGCGCCAATGACGACGTCTATTGGGCCGAACACCTCTTCATCCCTGCAATTCGCGCCGCCGGCGACCTCCGCGCGGCCGCCGCGCTGATCGCACCCGGTCCGCTCTACGTCCACAACGCAGGCAACGGGTTTCCTATCGACGAATTCCGCTCATTCTACCGCGCCGCGGAAGCCGGCCCGGAGCTGCGGATTTCTGCGCGCCGTATCAGCCGAACCGCGTTGCACAACTGGATTACGAATTCCGATCGTTCCCGTAAAATGGATGCCTGAATGAAGATCGCCCACATTTCCGACTTTCATCTCCGCCATCATCTTCCCGGCACCTCCACCATTTCCCGGCGCCTGAGCCGGCACATGCCGGATCTGATGTCTCAGGCCGTGGACCGCATTCGCAGGGAGTCCCCGGATCTCGTCGTCGTTACCGGCGACCTGGTCGACCATCCGTTTTACGGGATGCACGATGCGAAGCTCATCGCCCTCGGCGAAAGAGACCTGCGTCTGGTCCGCGAACGATTCGCGCCGTTGACCTGCCCCGTCGCCTTTCTCTACGGCAACCACGACCACCCGGAGTCCTTCCACCGTGTCTATGGCGACCTTCCCGCGGATTTTCACGTTGCCGGCCACCGCGTTCTGCTGTTTTTCGACGATGAAGTGGACGCCAATTTTCCCCAGCGAATGGGGGCGCAGCGTGAACGCTTCGTCGCCGCGATGAACGACGACGACCCGTCGCCGCAGATCCACCTCCAGCACTACCTCGTCGCACCGGAGCGCACGGGCGGCTATCCCCACGCCTACCGGGAAGCCGAAAGCATCAAGGCGGCCCTCCTGGCCGACAGCCGCGTACGCCTGGTACTCAGCGGACACTATCACAAAGGGGACAGTCTGTTCAGGGAAGGACACGTTTACTTCGCCAACGCGCCCGCGTTCGGGGAGCCGCCGCATCCGTTTCGCATCTACGCCATCGACGGGGGCGGCGTCACGCAGACTGAATGCCGTCTTCTGCGGGCGAACGCGCCAAAGCGGCGCGCCGTCTTCCTGGATCGTGACGGCACCGTCAGCCCGGCTCCCGCCTACCGAACCGGTCCGGAGCACTTCCACCTGCTGCCCGGTGCGGCGGAAGCGCTTGGGAAGTTGAAGCGCGCCGGTTACGTTCTGGTCATCGTTTCGAACCAGACCGCCGTGGGACAGGGATACGTCACCGCCGAGACCGTTGGGGCCGTGAACGACCGCATGGCCGCTCTGCTTGGTGTTTCAGGCGTGGAACTGGACGGGGTCTACTGCCGCTATGGCAGTCGGAACGCCGTGCTGCCGCAACATCGCACCGATACTCCGGAAACAAAGCCAGGTCCCGATATGCTGTACGCCGCAGCCGAAGACCTCAATCTGGACCTGTCCGGATCAGTGATGGTAGGCGACCGGAAGACCGACGTGGACGCCGGGCGCAACGCCGGCTGTCGCGCGTCCATCCTGGTGAGAACGGGTTCCGGTCCTGAGGCGCTGGCGAAGATGCATCCCGGACACGCGGATCTCGTTGCCGACGACCTCGGCGCCGCCGCGGATTGGATTCTGGACCACGGATGATGCCACGACGCTCTCTTCGATCCGTCCTGATGATCATGATACCGGTGGCGCTCGCGGCCTCGCTTGCAGGCGTTGTCCTCAACGGGTATTCGAGTGAGTTGGACGGCCTTCTTGGCGCTGTACCGGAAGCGCCCGCGGCGTCCGGCCTCCCTTCCATTCTGAAAAGGGTTGCGGACTCGCTTTCCACGGCAGACCTTTCCCGGCTTCTCGCGGAACAACTGGCGCCTCCGGTTGGTCCGGACGCTGTCGGCGGGTTCAAACGCGCCTGCTTCGCCTTCCTGATCGCCCGCAAATACGAAAAAGAAAGCCTGCAGGCTTTCTTTTTCGAACGGACGCCGTTCGCCCTGCCCAGAGGTACTTCCGTATCGGGTTTCAAACGCGCGGCGCGCGCCTATTTTGGAATATCTCCCGGGCAGATGACCACGGGAGAAGCCATCCTGCTGTTCCATCTCGCCCGCTTTCCCGACGCGCCTCCCCCGGTAGACGAACCGGAACACGCGATCAATCTCCGAAACCGCCTGCTACTGGAACTCCTGAACGACGAACTGATTACGGCTGCGCAGTACCAGGCCGAATCCGTCCGCCCGCTGATTCTGGCCGGCAGCCATCCCGCCGTGTGGTGACAGTTTGCCTTGCACGCGGGTCCAGCGCGCGTTCAGGAAATCGCCGGGGGGTAATGAAATACGGGCCCCGATTCGAATCTACGCCTGCCGGGAGGGAGAAACAGGCTGAGTACTCGAATGGGGCCCGCGTCCTGAATCACAATTAGATATATCCGATTCCCGCCTTCCAGTCAAGACCCATATGCCGAATTCCCGTGTCGCGAAGAGCGGAACCCGATCTACACACACAAGTGTGTGTAGATCGGTCAGGCGAGCGGCATTCCGGATCGCCGTCTGACCGCCGGCAAGGAGAACGCGGGAGCCGCGGCGCCCTGGTCGACCGTTGATGCTACGGCTTCAGCCTTTTGCGTCTTCTTCGTCTCCCGGTAGCGGCCAGGGGCCTGATCAAACGCCGCGTGGAAATCTTAAATTTCCCCGAAACCAGCCCCCGGTCTTTATGAAAAAAGATCACAAATCTACCCGCAATTCGCGTATATTATTGCGACGCTGAGGGTTTGATCCGGGTTCCGCGCGCGACACTCCCCGTGGTCGAACCCCGGAGCTTCCACCACGCGCGAAGCGGGTGGAGGTTTTCACCATCGTGGCAACGGAAAAGGGGTCTGGCATGGGCAGCGCGTATTTCAACGGGAAATTGACAGTGTCGATTCTGGCGCTCGCCGCTGTACTCGGCGGGGTTCCGGTGTGCGCTGCGGCCGCCGAGGCGATGGAGGAGGACCACCGGACGCGGCATCTGCCCGACGGTGCGACCGCGCGTCTGGGTAAAGGAGCGATCGGCTCCGGTGACCGCACGGTGGACATTTCTTCCGACGGGCATACGCTTGCCGTGGCCAGCAGCATCGGTGTCTGGTTGTACGATGGGGCGACGGGCCACACCCTTGCGCTGTTGCCGAGTCACGTTCGGGTCAATTCCGTATCCTTTTCTCAGGATGGGGGGACGGTGGCGGCCGTTACGGAGGATGGCGCGGTATTGCTCTGGGACGTCGCGACGCGATCGGAGACTGGGACTCTCAACGGGCTTGCGGGCGATATCTCTTCGGCATTGTTCTCGCCGACAGGGGACACGTTGGTCGCAGCCTCGGAAGATGGCACAGTTTCTGTGTGGGATGCGGCGTCTCGCACACTGGCGGCGACCCTTGAAGGGCATACGGAGACCGTCATTTCGGTTGAATTCTCGCCGGATGGCGGCACGCTGGCCGCCGCGTCGGAAGACGGCGAGGTCTTGCTGTGGAACGTAAGTACCGGAACGCGGGTCGGCAGCCTCGACGGGGTTCCGAAACGTATCACTGCGCTGTCGTTTTCCCGAGACGGCGGCACACTGGCCACCGCGTCAGGCGACAGTCTGGTCCTGCTGTGGGACGTCGCCTCGCTATCCGCGGCAGACACCCTCCAGGCGGAAACAGGTCCTATCACGCTGGTCGCGTTTTCACCGCAAACGGACACGCTCGCCGCCGTATCAGAGGATGGGGTGGTGAGGCTCTGGGACGTCAACAGAGGAAGAGAGTTCGACGCCCTTGAAGGCCATACGGGAAGCGTCACTGCAGTCGTGTTTTCAATGGACGGCAGCATACTGGCCACCACCTCGGAGGATGGTACGGCCCGGTACTGGGATGTAGAGACAGGCTACTTTATCGCATTCGGCGGCCACAAACCCGCCGTCACGTCGCTTGCATTTACGCAGGCAGGGGACACGCTTGTGACCGGTTCCGTACACGGCGCGGTCGAGCTGTGGGACGTGAACGCGGGCATGCAGTTCGGTATCCTCCGGGGGCATGACGGCAGCGTGACTTCCGTGGCATTTGCGCCGGCCGGAGACACGCTTGCCACCGCATCCGCAGACAGTACGGTCATTCTCTGGGACATGTCCGCGCAGACGGTGGCCGCCGCCTTCGAACGACATGAGGACGGCGTCAATGCGGCGGCCTGGTCGCCCGACGGGACCATCCTGGCGACCGCGTCGGATGATGGAACGGTATTGCTGTGGGAAGACGATACGCGGCGGCTGACCGCGACCCTGGACGGCGGTTCGGACGGAATCGCATCGGTGGTGTTTTCGCCTGAAGGGGAGACGCTGGCGGCCGGCTCGAAGGACGGCTCGGTCATTTTGTGGGACGTGGCCTCGCAATCGCGCATCGCCGCGCTTGAGGGGCATAGAGGGAGTGTCAATGCCGTGGTTTTTTCGCAGGACGGGAGAACGGTGGCCTCCGGATCGAGCGACAATGCGGTCAAGCTGTGGGACGCGGCCTCCCATTCGCAGGCCGCAACCCTTCTGGGACACGAGGGCGGCGTAACATCCCTGGCGTATTCACAGGATGGGAGCAGGCTGGCGTCCGGATCAGACGACAACACGATCCGGATATGGGAGGTGGGCGCGCGAACCGGGGTCGTTTCGCTGACGGGGCATAACGCCAATGTCAATTCCGTCGCGTTTTCGCCGGATTGGGGTACGATGGCCTCGGGGTCGGAAGACGGCACGGTGCTGCTGTGGGATCTGTCGGAGTGGCCGAGGTTGCAGCCATTCGCGCTGGAGGTGATCTCCGGAGATGGACAGGAGGGCGCGCCCGGGGGGCCTCTTGCGGACCCGTTTGTCGTGGAAGTGAAAGATCGGAACGGCGATCCCTTGCCCGATGCCGCGGTCACGTTTGCGGTTACCGCCGGCCAGGGCAGGCTCAGCGGCAGTTATACAGTCCAGCATACCCGCACGGGCGCGGACGGCCGGGCAGCCGTCACCCTGACCCTGGGGAACCGGGCCGGCGCGAATGCCGTCGTGGTCACCCTTGGCGGCAGGGAACTGGCGACCTTCAATGCTGACGCAGTAGGCGCTTCCGTGATCACAATGGACGGAGACTACCGGAAGTGGCAACTGCCCTGGCGGGCCACGGCGCGCCTGGGCAAGGGCGCAATCGCCCAGGGCGACCGGGCGGTCGCCCTGTCTCCGGATGGACGCACGTTGGCCGTTGCCAGCGGTGTGGGCGTGTGGCTGTATGACGCGATCGTCTCCCGCGCAGCCGTGTTGTTGCCTGGCGGCGGTCGTGTTCGCACTGTGGCGTTCTCCCGCCGGGGGAACCTCGCCGCCGGGTTGTACGATGGGCGGATCGAACTCTGGAATGTTTCATCAGGCGCGAGGATCGCCACCCTTGCCGGGCATACGGACGGCGTCAGTTCCGTTGCGTTCTCGTCCACCGGGACCGCACTCGTCTCCGGGTCCGAGGACGGCACGGTCCGGCTATGGGATCTGGTCACGCGTACATGGGTCGCCACCTTGCAACGCGAGCGGGTTGGGGTCGCTTCGGTGGCGTTCTCTCCCGATGGCGGCAGGCTGGCATCGGGATCGAGCGACAATACGATCAGTCTGTGGGACGTGGCCGCGCGAGCCCGGGTCGCCACGCTCGAGGGGCATGCGAATGGCATCACGTCGGTGGCGTTTTCCCCGGACGGGAGCATGCTGGCCTCAGGATCAAGCGACCGTTCGGTAAGGCTGTGGGACGTGGTCGCGCAAATCGAGGTCGCACGTTTCGAAGGGCATGGCGGTCCCGTCGCCTCAGTTTCGTTTTCAGGTGACGGCGCCACACTGGCCTCCGGTTCGACCGACGGCAGGGTCAAGCTTTGGGACGTCACCGCGCGGGAACTGATCAACACGCTGGAAGAGCATAACCACCCGGTCTATTCCGTATCATTCTCGCGGAATGCCTCCACTCTCGCGTCCGCGTCGGAGGACGGCAACGTCATCGTCCGGGACCTGGAAACGGGAAATTCGGCAGCCATTTACGGGCATCGGTCGTTGACGTCGATGGCGCTTTCGCCCGACGGGAGCATCCTCGCCACCGGTTCGCTGGACAACAAGGTGCGGTTGTGGGACGCAGAGACGCGAACCGAGGTGGCTGCCCTGGAAGGGCACACGGATTGGGTGCGCTCGGTTTCGTTTTCGTCCGACGGCGCCAAGCTGGCCTCAGGCTCGAGCGACCATACCGTGAGGCTGTGGGACATGGCGGCACGATCCGAGGTTGCGACCTTTGACGCGCGCAGTTGGGTGTATTCAGTGGCGTTTTCTCGGGACGGGAGCACACTGGCTGCCGGATTGCGGCAGGGTACCGCGACGGTGTGGAACCTGGCGACCCACGCCGAGATTGCCGTTCTCGAAGGGCATGAGCACACGGGCGGGGTCGCCTCGGTGGTGTTTTCACCAGATGGGGATACGCTGTTTTCCGGGTCCAGCGATCGTACCGTGAAGCTTTGGGACGTGGCGGCGAGGACGGAAGTTGCCACGCTTGAGGGACACGGAGGATGGGTTTATTCGTTGGCTTTGTCCGAGGATGGGAGCACACTGGCCTCCGGATCGCAGGACGGCACCGTCCGGATATGGGACGTGGCCACTCGGACGGAGACCGCCAGGCTGGAGGGGCATACCGGCTGGGTGTATTCGGTGGCGTTCTCCGCGGATGGGAGTATGCTGGCCTCCGGATCGCAGGACGGCACCGTCCGGATATGGGACGTAGCCACGACGACGGAGACCGCCAGGCTGGAGGGGCATGCCGGCTGGGTGTATTCGGTGGCGTTCCTGGATGACGGGAGCACGCTGGTTTCCGGATCGCGGGATGGCTCGATGCTGATATGGGATCTCGCCGATGACGTACCGCCTCCTCCCGTGCCTCCGCAAACTCCCGACGCCGATTTCGACGGTGATGGGGCAGTCAACTTCGCTGACTTTGTGTTGTTCGTGCGACATTTCGGACTGCGGGAAGGCGACGCGGGATATGACGCAAAGTTCGACCTGGATGAGGATGGCGCCATCGGTTTCGGCGACTTTGTGAAGTTCGCAGACGCCTTCGGTCAGATCTGATTTACGTTTGCAGCGCAGTCCTCAATTGATTCGGGCCTCTATCCGTAATTCCGGCTGCCGGGGGGACGGCAGACGGAGCACAAGACAGAGGCCCGCGTCCTGATTCATGTAAAGAGTAACCGATTGTTGATTTCAAGTCAATACCCGGAGGCCAATTCAGGCAGAATTGTTCAGCCGCGCTCAGGATCGCGCTGACGGTTGCCGGAGTCGGTACTACGGGATCAACTCCATTCGGACCACGTTTTTGACGTTCGCGCATCTGTCGTCGGTTTCGGGAATGAACAGTCTTATCGGGCCGCCGAGTCTTTCCGGCAGCGGATGTTCGCCGATGCGGTAAACGAGGATGCCGTTTTCAACTGCCGCAGCGAGGGAGACGCGGGCAAAGTACCCGTCATCGGCCGAATGAAAAACGGCCTGGCGCGCGTCGTCGCCCACGGCGGCGCTTCTCAAGAGACCGGCGACGGAAACCGCGGATCCGCGGCGCCCGGTAATGATGCGGCCGACGTCCTCGATCTGCCCGGGAAGCCCACTCAGGTCCGCGTACGTGAAGACCATCGGCCCCGGTAGACATCCATCCATCGTCAGCAACGACGGGCCGTCATCATTGTGCAGCCCGAATTCCGTCTGTTCGATGTAATCCTGCGCGATTTCGACCAGCCGCGCGTCGAAACCGACCGCCGGCGCGACGTGGATTTCCAGATCGGCATGATCCTTTTGAAACCTGCCCAGGCGCTGTCGGAACCGATGCAGAACCTGTTCGTCCTCGCGAAACATGTACGGCAGGACCGCGATCCGCTTCGCTCCTTGTTCAATGCATGCCGCCAGTGCCTCTTCCACCGCGGGACAGCCATCCAGAACGCCTGCCTCAACCGACACTCCCCTGTGCAGAAGCGCATCCACAACCTGCGTCAGGCAGTTGTCGTCCGCCGTGGGTGCGACCAGTATCGTTGCCTGGGTCATCGTTCTTCTCCGTATGACGACGCCGGGTGAGGCGGATGATGCTTTGGTCTCCGTCTTGCTGTTCAATCACGACGCCAAGCAAATCAACGGTTTCGCATTATGCCAATCTTTGAAGATTTTCCGGTTGTCATCCGCATCGTTCTGCTGATTTCCTCCGCGCTGATACTGATTGTCGGCGCCGGTCTGTTCTGGCGAATGGTGAAAGCCCTGTTCGCAAAGAACGACCGCCGCTGACACACCGGTCGCAATAACCCTCCGTATCCCACCTCTGATCGCAATCTGCAGCGAAAGACTCCCTGGTACTCAATAGACCGAATCCGATTTCGGCGTCACAGTTCAGGCGATTCGAGGCTGACACTCACAAGTGTGTGTGGACATGTCAATACTTTTTTTGGTTGTTATTTCCATATCCACGTCGCGAATCCGCGAATTCACTCCGGACGTTTCGAAGCCTGTTCCAGCTCGCTCCGGGCATAGTAGAGCGCCAGGATTTCGAGGGCATTGATGAGGTAGACGTCGCGCGCATGGCTGTCCAGCGCCTCGACCATCTGTTTCGCAAGCGCGGGGATTTCGGCTTCCATGCCGGCCTTCATGTCGTCCCGGCCTGGCAGACGTCCGTGTTTTTCGCGGCAGGACTCCCGCGCGGCCCGACAGATGGCTCTCGCGAGCTTGCGCGGGTCTCCGTCGAGCTGGACCTGAGCGTTATCCATTAAGATCCCGGTTTATTGGTCGTTGTCGAGGCTGCGGCAGCAGGTTTGAAGGTGGGGCGGACATTCCTGTCTGCCTGCCTCATGTTTCTTCTGCCGGACTGCAGGTTGAAGCAAGCCGTGCTCCGCCTTTATGAATCCAATATTCGTGGTCGCGCAGTCCGGTTGCGACAGGGATCCCATCAGCCAGGCGAAAGGTGGTCCAGTACATGGCGCCGTCCTTTTTCCATTAGCGAAGACGGCGGCGAGTCGCGATGTGTTCCGTCACAGCAGATTCCGATTTCGGTATTATGTACGTGAGCAGACAGGAATGTCCGCTCCACCCTCAAAATCCCGTGTTCAAGGTATCGCTTGAATCTAACAACGACCGAGAAAAAATGCCCTTACTTGCCTCCACTTCCCTTTGAAGCAAATGTCGTGGGTCAGCCCGCATAGGTCGTGAATCGCCCAATTACAACCTCGCACAATGGCTTTCGGAGACATTGTGGAAGCGACTCTGAGTGTGGGCGGACATTCCTGTCTGCCTGCCTCATGATTCTTCTGCCGGACTGCAGGTTGAAGCAAGCCTTGCTCGCCTTAATGTATCCAATATTCGTGGTCGCGCAGTCCGGTTGCGACAGGGATCGCATCAGCCAGGCGAAATGTGATCCAGTATATAGCGCCGTCCTTTTTCCAGTGGGGAAGACGGCGGCGAGTTGCGATGTGTTTCGGCACAGCAGATTCCGATTTCGGTATTATGTACGTGAGCAGACAGGAATGTCCGCTCCACTCTCACAATCCCATGTTCAAGGTATCGCTTGAATCTAACAACGACCGAGAAAAAATGCCCTTACTTGCCTCCACTTCCCTTTGCAGCAAATGTCGTAGGTCAGCCCGCATAGGTCGTGAATCGGCCAATTACAACATCGCACAGTGGCTTTCGGAGACATTGTGGAAGCGACTCTGAGTGTGGGGCGGACATTCCTGTCTGCCTGCCTCATGTTTTTTCTGTCTGACTGCAGGTTGAAGCAAGCCTTGCTCCGCCTTTATGAATCCAATATTCGTGGTCGCGCAGTCCGGCTTTCGAGGGGTTCTCCGCAATATACCGCACGAAACGCCAATACTGTTCTTCACTGCGCACGACGTGATCATAGGATTCGTCCTGTCAAACACTGCCGGTGACGCCCCTGAGCTTGTTGATACCCCGAGCAGATGCGCCTTTTATGCCCTGCAGGATCCTCGAAAGCTCATGGCCTTCAAACGGCTCGATCAGGCCGTGAACATGTGTAGGCATTATCACGGCCGAGTGAAGTCGTAACCTTTCGCCGTTGAAACGCAAAATGCACTTTTTTACGACCTCACGCGCGTCGACGCACGCCAGGAGACAACTACCCTTGCCAGCGTCGAGCCAGTATTCCATTTTCTCTTCGAACCGTCGACTGTATTCCTTCCACTCCGTGTCAGTCCACGGTTCGGGGTGACGACTCAGCCAGAGGTTGCGTTCCTGGCGCAGGGCGCGATGCTTGTTTCGAGGGATCGCATCAGCCAGGCGAAATGTGATCCAATATATAGCGCCGTCCTTTTTCCAGTGGGGAAGACGGCGGCGAGTTGCGATGTGTTTCGACACAGCAGATTCCGATTTCGGTATTATGTACGTGAGCAGACAGGAATGTCCGCTCCACCCTCAAAATCCCGTGTTCAAGGTATCGCTTGAATCTAACAACGACCGAGAAAAAATGCCCTTACTTGCCTCCACTTCCCTTTGAAGCAAATGTCGTGGGTCAGCCCGCATAGGTCGTGAATCGCCCAATTACAACCTCGCACAATGGCTTTCGGAGACATTGTGGAAGCGACTCTGAGTGTGGGGCGGACATTCCTGTCTGCCTGCCTCATGTTTCTTCTGCCGGACTGCAGGTTGAAGCAAGCCTTGCTCGCCTTAATGTATCCAATATTCGTGGTCGCACAGTCCGGTTGCGACAGGGATCGCGTCACCTGGGGAAGGAGTATCCACTAGATAGCGCCGACCTTTTTCCATTAGGGTAGACGGCGGCGAGTTGCGATGTGTTTCGACACAGCAAATGCCTGTTTCGGTATTATGTACGTGAGCAGACAGGAATGTCCGCTCCACCCTGTCGAACTGTTGCTCGAGTTTGGCCTGATCAGTCAGGCCTACTCCGAAGAAAGGCCATTCGGATCATTCGGGTGGTGTGTCTTGACGTGCCAGGCGACTACATTCCAAGCCTTCGGCCTAATTGATGCGAGCAGACAGGAATGTCCGCTCCACCCTGTCAAGGTGTCGATCGCGATAACTCTTCAGTCCGGCAATCTTGTATCTGTCATCCACTGGACCCGACTGGCTCGTAGAGGACCGAATCGCCGACGACGTAGTCCACGATCTGAACCCATGCGCCGGTTGCCAGATTCAGAAGCCGGTCCCCGTCGCCCCTGTTGGGGTCGATGAGGACCGTGGTGCGCACGGGGCCGGGCGGCCAGGAACGCTCATTGCTCGCGTTGGAAATCACCGCCCAGTCGTCGTTTGCGCCGGTCTGAATCCGAGTGCCGTTGAGGTTTCCCGACTTCGCAAGGATGTGAAAGCCGAAGTCGATTCTACCGTCCTGGGCCGCGACCACGCTCGCCCGGCCGAGCAGGGAGGTGACGTCCAGCGTCAGGCGAAGGATCGGCGCGCCAACGGGTTCGACGGCTTCGACACGGTAGGTGTGGGCGCGTTCGTCGGGATTCACGGTCAGACGGTCCCCGGCGGCGACGCCCTCCAGGCCCTCCACGTCGATCGTACACGCATCCCGGTCGAGAGCGACGATGCGGCCGGCCTGCCGCGCCCGATCGACTGCAATCGAGGTCGCCGGGGAGTGGAACGCGGAAGCGCCCACGGTCGATATCCGTCCGTCCACCACGGCCGCGAAGCCGCCGTGCAACGTGACGCCGTCTTCAAAGCGCGTGGCGTCGGCCGGACCGGCCTCGGGCGACCAGTAAAGCACGATCGTTTTGCCGTGCGCCGTGGTCAGTCTGACCCCCGCGGCGGTGGGAGCATCCGCGGATACGGCGACGGCTTCCGCAACGGTCGCTTCGCCGGTTCGGGGCTCGAATACGAGATCGACGCACGTGGTGTCGTCCTGCGGCGACCGTCGCCACAGGACCGGAGAATACAGGTAGTTGGACTCATCGGGTGTCCCCATCGCCTGTGCCGCACGTGCGGTGAAAAGACGGGTACCGGGAGAGACGTGGACCTGATGAAGATCCAGATGGACGGCGGGTTCGGCCTGTGAGCGCCAGGCCCCGCTGAACGAAGGAGGCGCCTGGCCGGCCGACACGTCATCCATATACGCCAGGGCGGTGTGGTCCGGATGAGGAAGATTGTCCGTCTGCCCGCGTTCGATACGGGGACCGGCGACGGTTCCGGTTCGCGGCAGGAGTCCGGCGTTGTCCGAGTGGAAACTACCTTCCAGGCCACGGCAGGTACGCCAGTGGTCACCGCCTCCTGTAATCCGTGAAAGGTCGATGAGGGCGACGCCTTCGCCGTCGGTCTCGACGAGGGCGATAAGCCGACGGTAGGCTACCCCGAGCCTGTGCCAGCCTCGCGACTCCTCGTGCGACCAACGGTGCGCCTCGACGTCCAGGACCTGCAGCCCGTCGACGAACAGGCTGCGCACCAGGCGCCCCCGGCCGGCGGCGACGGATTCACCCGGAGGCAGGTCGGACCAGACGGTGTTATGGGTTGCCCAGTGGGATTCCCAGGGGGACATGCTGGCCCAGGACTGAGGGTATCCGAGGTCGGTCAGAAACGGACGCTCGAAAGCGAACAACTGCACGTCCAGAAGGTCCCGGTGGCGATGGTGGAGGGTGTCCCCGTAGACGATGCCGGCCGCGGCACGTTCGGGCGCTTCGCGGGTTCGGAGGATCGCGATGCCAACGCCGTCGTGGACCGTGGGGCCGAGAGCCCGGTGCCCGCGTTCCTCAACGGCCGACCGGATCTCCCGCACAAGCGGGTCGTCCGTGAACGCAAAGGCTCTCGCAAGAAGATTGGGATCCATCGGCGCGTGAAAGAGGTCGTTTTCCAGCCGGATCGTTCCCTCTCCCTTGGAGCCCGCGGAACCCGGCGCGGACCCGTCCCCGAACTGGAAATACGACTTGCCGCACATCGTGATTTCGTGCAGCGCCCGGGGAACGTGTGCGGCACGGCGATCCTCGAAGAGCGAGGGGAAGTCGGACGCCGGGTAGGCCTCAGGTTGCAGGTCGCGCAGATGACGCAGGTGATGCTCCAGGTCGAACAAGCCGTCGCTGTGGATAGAATTGTAACCACCGGTGGCCTCCTGCGGCATGCCGTCCGGGAAGAAATCGTTTGTGGTGAAGACCCGCAGCGTGTCCGGTCCCTCGTCGTAGACCCACTCCATCACGTCCCGAGCGTCGGGCCGGTCCAGGCACCGCAGGATATTGAGCGCTCCCTGGCTCTCTCTGGGAAGGTTGCTGGACGCGCCCCGGTCCAGCGTGACCTGAAGCAGGGCGGCCAGCATCTCTTCCGTCAGTTGGCAGGCGTCCTCGGGGGACCGCACGGAGATGCCCACGGCCCGGGCTCGTCCAATGAGCTCGCGGTCTTCGCGCATCAACGGCCAGACCGTGTCGTAAGCCAATGCCAGGCTTTCGATCAGATACGGGGTATCGATGCTGTAACGGATGCTGCCCTTGGCCCGAAGCGCCTGGACCGGGTCGGAGTCGTCGGCCCAGTCCGGCTGGCCCCAGTCCCAGGGTTCTTCCACGCCCTTCGACGGGCCGTAGCGGAACTGGGGGACCGAGGCCAGGTAGAGTTCTTCCTCTGCATAGCGCAGAAGGAGCAGCCCGAGTTGCCTCGCGCGAGCTTCATGGAACCCGCCGGCGCGGAGCGCGTTCGTCATCGCGGCGATTCCCGAATTGTAGCTGCGGCATTGATCCCTGTGATAGGTCGCGGCGAAAAGGTAGATGTGGCCCTCGGCGTCGAAATATCCGAAACCGTCGTCCGGATGTTCGCCCGAAATGAAGTCTTCGCCCGCCAGGTCGTTGCTCGGATAGGCTGAACCGCAGTTGGGACACTCGGACCTGAAATCACACGGATGGTGGCTGCGCACCCAGGGATAAAAACCGCTGTATCTGAAGATCGCCGTACCGCAGTTCGGACAGCCCTGGTGGCAGTTGGCAAAGTGGGCCTTGGGCAGTTCCGAGTTGGGGAGCTGCGCCCAGAGGATTTCATCTGACTGGGCAGACAACCACGCCACGGTTTCTTCGTCAAATCGATCCGGCAAGGGTTCGTTCTGCATCGTCTGCCGTGTTTTCGTCGACCGGTAATTCCTCTCCAGAGGCCAGCGGCGGGGCCAGGCCGCGCCGTTGTAGGTATGCGGACGGCGCAGGTCGTCCAGGGTGCTGACGCGGATCGTTGTTTCCGCTGATCCGCCGCCGTGCGTGGCGCTGAGAGTATATTCCCCCGCCCGTGCGGGAGACCGGAGATAGTGGTAGAGCGCGGCGTCCCGATCGGACCACCTCGTGGCGATTGTTTCGAAGTGTTCGGCGGACAGGTTAACGTTGCCATCGGCCGCCTGAACGGGCAGGCGGAAGCTGCGTCCCGGGAGGATAACCCTGGGGCGCCAGGGTATTGCTGGATCTGACATGGCGAAATTCCTCGCGAAAGGGAAACAGAAGTTGTGGCAGGACCGACTCCCGACGTATGTTCACACCGCCATTTCGGCCTTGACAGCGGAATGGCAGCGGTAGTCGATCAGCCGGAAGTCGTCGTAGACGAATTCGTCTATGGTTTTCTGGCCGCGGTCCGCGATATGGATGCGCGGAAGCGGGAACGGCTCGCGGGACAGTTGCTCCCTGACCGCGTCCAGGTGGCTCAGGTAGATGTGGGCATCGGCCAGCGTATGGATGAATTCGCCCGGTTCCAGGCCCGTGATCCTGGCAACCATGTGCAGCAGGAGTGAGTAGGAGGCGATATTGAGCGGGACGCCGAGAAACATGTCGCACGAACGCTGGTACATCAGCAGGGAAAGTCTGCCTTCCGCAACGTAGAACTGGAAGAAGGAGTGGCAGGGAGGAAGGGCGACGTCCTCGGGAGCGACTTCGGCGGCATTCCAGGCGTTCACGATCATGCGCCTTGAATCGGGGTTGGTGCGGATCAGGTCGATCACCTCGCTCAACTGGTCCACGTTCCGCTCCGCTCCCCGCCAATCCCGCCACTGTACGCCGTAGATGCGCCCCATCGATCCGCTGTTGTCGCCCCGGCCGATTCTCTTGAGGTAGTCCTGGTAGTTGCCGTCCCAGAGTTTGTTGTAGGGATAGATCTCCTTCAGGTCGTTGATGTTGTCGGATCCCGAGATGAACCAGAGGAGTTCGGAGAGCATGGATTTCCACACGAGCCTTTTCGTGGTGACGGCGGGGAATCCGTCACTCATATCGTACCGCGCGTGCAGGCCGAAACAGGAGATCGTGCCGACGCCGGTCCGGTCCTCCTTTCTGACGCCGTTGTCCAGAATATATCGTAGCTGATCGAGGTATTGTTTCATTATATTCCCTATATTCCCTGCCGGAATGGCCTTCGGCCGTCAGCGGTCAATAAAAACGGTTAGACGGAAGACGGGAGACGGGAGAGATTGTCTGCCCCGTGAGGTTTGAGTTCAGACCGGAGACATAGAAGAAGAGCAGATTGGGCAAGAATTTCTTCTGCCGTCTACCCTCTCACTTCTACCCTTCTTTCATACACGCACAGGGTGAATTCGGCGCGTTCTTCTTCCCTGGTCAGTCGCCATTCGCTCTCGTCGAATTCGGGGAAGTACGTGTCGCCGCAATAGTCGCCCTTGATGCGCGAGAGATACATTCGATCCGCATGGGGAATGGACTGGCGGTAGATCTCGGCGCCGCCCGCGCTGAACACGGGCTTCCCGTAGGACCTGGCTTTCTCGAGCGCCGCTTCGAACGTGCGGCAGACGTCGACGCCGGCGGTTTCCGGGAGTGAGCGGCTGACGATGACGTGGGGGCGGTTCGGCAGGGGCCTGCAGCCGATGGACTCAAAAGTCTTGCGCCCCATGATGAGAACGCCGCCCGTGGTCGTTCTCTTGAAATGCACGAGATCCTCGGAGATGCGCCATGGCATGGCATTGTCTTTACCGATCACCCGGTTGTCGGCCATGGCGGCGATGACGGTCATTGGCCCCCCGGCGCGGCGATATCCAGCAGGCGCGGGACGGCCGTGGATCGTCCGATGAGGTCGTGATCGAGCGCGTCCGTAATCTCAACGTCGGTAAACTCGCCGATTTGCGCTTCGCCTGAAACGAAAACTTCGCCATCGATCTCCGGAGCATCCATTCGCGTTCGACCGACATAGTCGCTGGAAGGATCGTCGGCGGGACGGTCGACCAGGACGCGGAGGCTTTCGCCAACGTACCCGGAGGTGATTTCGGATGAGATTACGGCCTGGAGGCTGAGGATACGGTCCAGCCGGTCCCGTTTCTCGTCTTCCGGCACGTCGTCCTCGAGGAGACCTGCCCGGGTGCCTTCCTCGTGCGAGTAGAGGAAGCCGACCAGCCGGTTGAAGCGGATCTCCTCGACAAACTCCAGAAGTTCCTGTACGTGTTCCTCTCTTTCGCCGGGAAAACCCGCGATTACGGAGGAGCGTAGCGTCAGGCCGGGCACCCGGTCCCGGAGTTTTCGTATTAGCGAGCGCGTATTTTCCACCGTGGCGCCGCGATTCATCGCTTTGAGCATGGCATTGGAAGCGTGCTGGATGGGCATATCCAAGTACGCGCACAGCTTTTCCTCCCGCGCCAGGAGGTCGATCAGGTCGTCCCGCCAGCCGGTTGGGTACGCGTAGAGCAGGCGGATCCATTCGAGGCCGTCGATGCGCACGAGTTCGCGCAGGAGGTCCACCAGGCGCGGACGACCGTAGAGGTCGGCGCCGTAACGCATCGTATCCTGGGCGATCAGCGCGATCTCCTTCACGCCGCCTGCGGCCATGCGCCAGGCTTCGGCAACCAGGACCTCGATGGACTCGCTGCGGTTCGCGCCCCGTATACCGGGTATGGCGCAGAAGGTGCAGGTCCTGTCGCAGCCGTCGGAGATGCGCAGGTAGGCCCAGTGACCGGGGGTGAGCAGGTGACGGGCGCCTTCGTCACGATAGACGCGGGGCCGCGAGATACCCAGCAGCCGGTCGCAATGGGAGACGATCTCGCGTTCGCCGGCCAGGCCCACGACCAGGTCGGCCTCGGGAATATCCGCTTCGAGTTCCCCGCGGTATCGTTCGGCCAGACACCCGGTGAGAATCAGGCCCTTGCAGTTGCCGGTCTCCTTGTAGTCCGCGGCTTCGAGGGCTGTGGCGATGGACTCCTCCTTGGCCGGTTCGATGAAGCCGCACGTGTTCACAACGATGATGTCCGCGTGATCGGGTTCTTCTGCCACGACGTAATCGTTGCGCTCCAACAGACGATGCATACGTTCCGAGTCGACGGTATTCTTGGGACATCCGAGCGTTATGAGGTTTACTGACGGCATTGGGAACTCCCCGGAACGACGGGCGGCGGGAGAACTTCAGAACGAGTTGACCGCAGGACCTGCAGAAAAAATGGTCGATGCGCTGAATTTTGTCAAGCGGAAGATGGTTGCTGATCCGCCAAAAACGTATGATACGCCTGATCTCTCAATCGTTCTTCAGTGGATGGTTCGTACTGCTGGCAGGCGTCCTGCCTCTGGCCGCGCAGGAGGCGGAAGTGGACTTCGAACTGACCCGCATTGACAGCGGCATTGCATCGGTCAGCCCGTATTGGGGCTACAATGCGCCCAAGCTGGTGTTCGACGGCGACCATTTTTACACGCTGGGCCGGTGGGGGCCGCGCCAGGACGCCGCCAGGGGGACAGTTTACCGGAGTACGGAAGACGGCTGGGAGACGTTCTTCGAATGGGAGGGGCTCCACCATCAACCGGGGATGGTCCTGCTGGACTCGAGACGGCGCCTCGTACTCATCCATGCCCGCCGCGACACCGGACCCCGGATTCTGCATCAGCGCAGGCGCGGCGACCCCCGCGGATTCGCCCGGATCGCGCTGCCGGTCGGGCTGGATCGCGCCGGCTATATCGGTGCGGCCATGGACGGCGATCGGCTCGTCCTTGGATATATCGGCAGACCCGGGTCCTATTCCTTTCAGGTCGCGTGGGTCGACCTGGAGTCCGGTTCCTGGGCCGGCCCGTTTGTTCTTGCGCGGGAGCAGCGGTCGATTGAGCCGTGGACGACGTGGCTGTACCCACTGATCGTCCCGGACGGCGAGGGTTTCCACCTCGTCGTGAGTAATAACGCCTACCGCAGTTCCTATTACAACCGGATTAACTACCTGTACGTGCCATATGGTGACCCGGCGTCAGCCGTTTCGGAAGTGATCGCCGACGTGAATCCATGGAAACAGAACCTCGCCTTCGCCCAGTCGATTTGGCGATCGGAAAACGGCGCGCTGTTTGTGACGGCCACACTCCGGCCCGAGGGAGGAGAGAACCAACTGCTCGTTTACCGTCGGGATCCCGATCAGCGCCGGTGGAAGGCGGTATTCACTGGAAGCGCGGGAATCGCCGCGATCTTCGAGAGTCCTCGCGAACGCGGGCGAATGTGGACGTCCAGCACCGCAGGAAACGCGCTCCTGCTGTACCGCGGCGAAGATAGCGCCCGAAGCTGGTCCGCGGTTGCCCTCGGTAGCTTTGAGGGTTTCGGGTTGAAGAATGCATTTTTCCTGTACGGGATCGCACCGGCCAGCGGTAGCCTGATACCCGGCGAGCCCTGTGCAGTGTTCAGCACCGGAACGCTTCCGAATGTTGAACTGTGGTTCGTACGATTCCGCACCTCAAGTCAGCCTCCGAGATGACGGGCGGCATTCATATCCTGACGCGCGAAACCCGACGCAACCTGCGAAACGTCCAACCGCACGCGTGGAAAGGCGGGGCTCCCGGCAGGGATCCCGAGTCGCTGAAAGGGATCCCGATCAGGGTTCTTTCTTGACAAGTGACGTCTGACAGGTATATTTGTTGTGTTGGATACAGCGCGTCGCCGGGGCGTCTCGTCGTTTTTCGGAGGGCGCCGGGGGACGTGGGCGCGTATCGGTTTCAACTTCAAGATGACAGGGCGAATAGAATAAAGGAATTCCGGAGGCACTGGAGATGGCTGCTAGATGTGACATTTGCGGAAAGGGCCCGATGGTTGGCAACCACGTCAGTCACGCCAATAATAAGAAGAAGCGGCGGTTCAATCCGAATCTCAGGCGTGTGCGTGCGCTGGTGGACGGGACGGCCAGGCGGATCAAGGTCTGCACGAAGTGTATTAAACTCGGCCGCGTGAACAAGGCAGCGTAAGCTGCAACCGACGTCGTCGGACGTCCCCCGCGGTTCCCTCCAGAGAGGCGGGGAAGCGCCGAGAGAGGATGCCGGGCCGGATAAACTCACCTTTTGTTTCCAGGTGGGTTTTTTTTTATGTTAGGGACGGGCTGCCTCCTGTCGCCAATCCTGCATGCGCGACACCGAAACCGGGCCTGATGTTTTGGACGGGAACCCTGTCTGTATGGACTATTCTCGCGGCAAACGCTTTCTGAATACGCTTCACGACTGGGAACGGGACGGGACGGCGGCGGGTTCGCCGGAGGACTATCTGCCCCGGATGCGGGCCCTCTTGCGACGGATGGGAAGTCCACAGAGGGATTTTGCGACTGTCATCGTGGGCGGTACGAACGGCAAGGGAACGGTGGCAAGCGTCATTGCCGCCCTGCTCCGGACATGCGGCCGACGGACCGGCGTCTACGCCTCGCCGCACCTGCACACGATCCGCGAACGCATCCGGATCGAGGGCCGGATTCTGGATAAGGACGACTGGGCGAAGTGGATCTCCAACCTTTACGATCGCACGCGCGGATTCGAAGGGGAGGGATACGGTTCCTTTACCAGGTTCGAGGCGTTAACGGCGCTGGCGACGTCCATGTTCGCACATGCCGGCGTCGAAATCGGGGTGTTCGAGGTGGGTCTGGGCGGCCGATTCGACGCAACCAACGCCTGGGATGCGGGTGTGGCAGTCCTCACGTCGATCGATCTCGATCATACCGAAATATTGGGCGATACGGTGGAGGCGATCGCACTGGAAAAGCTCGAAATCGCCCGTGCCGGAAGGCCGCTCTTCACCTCGGCCACGCAGAAACCTGATGTGCTCGCGCTGTTGCGCCGCGAGTGCCGGGACCGGGACGTGGATCTTCGCGTCGTCGAAACGGACGGAGACCGGGTTTGCGCAGCTCCGGATTTCCCGCGTCCGGATATGCCGGACCGCGGGTCCGTATTCCGGGAGAACGCCCGGCTGGCGATTGCGGTCGGGCGCCACCTTGTGGGGGAGGACCTTTCGGATGACCGGATCAGCGCGGCCCTGACCGGTCTCGACCTGCCGGGCAGATTCGAGGTGGCGCGGCGAACCCCCCGGGTCGTACTGGATGGCGCGCACAACCCTTCCGGCGCCGCGGCCCTTGCGGACGATCTGGGCAGGATGTCGAAGCAGTGGACGTTCGTGGTGGGGGTGAACGCGGGTCACGACGCCGGGGGGATACTCGAAGCGATCCGGCCGCTGGCAAAAAAAGTGGTGCTGACAAGATCCGACCACCCGAAAGCCCTGGCTGTCGACGTGTTGCGGCAGAGCCTTCCCACGGGGCTTTCCGCCCGTTGCGCACATGACATTGCGGACGCGCTCGGACGCGCGGGGTTGCGGGAGGAGAGTCACGTCTGTATCATGGGATCGCTGCATCTCATTGGCAGGGCGCGCGAAGCGCTGGGGCTGCCGTGCGAGCGGGACGGGTTCGGAGAGGACCTGCACAAGGAGAGTCTCGCGTGCCTCACGGAAGCCGGCGCCAACCTGGGTGTTCGAGTCGAACCGGCTTCGGAAGACGGAAATCTGGTCTGCATCCGGCCGCCCGGACGGGGGCCGGTCTATTTTCTGCGCAACCGGCATCCGTTCAACGACTACGTGGCTGCCCGCCTGGCGGAGGACAAGGCATACCAGTACGAACTGTTCGCGCGGGCCGGGCTTCCGCTTCCTGCAACCCTGGTGGCGTTCAATCCATTTGCGGACGAACGGTTCTCGCGTTACCGGACTCATGCGTCCGTCGACGCGGTGGTTTCGGACGTTGAACGTCGGTTTTCCTATCCCGTCGTCGTCAAGCGAAACAGAGGGTCGCTGGCCCAGGGCGTATTCCTGGAGGGAGACCGGTGCGATCTGAAGAGACGTCTGCGGAGCTTGTTCGAAAACAGCGGATTCCTGGACAATTTGATGCTGGTTCAGGAGCACGTCAGCGGACCCGAGTATCGGGTCGTCGCCGCCGGGGATGAATTGCTGCTGGCGTACGAGAAAGTCAGCGAATCGCCGAGCCGCGACCTGAATCCGCTGCACGGGCCAACCGGAAGCGCAAGGCCGGTGGACGCACCGGAACTGATCGATGCGCTGTCGCGGCTGACGGCGAGGGTGTCGGGCGTTATCGAGCTGGGGTTCTATGCGATCGATGTGATTCGGTCGTCCGCGGGATTCCGGGTGATCGAGATCAATCCGAACCCGATGTGCTATTTCTACAACCTGCACAACGGGCGATCCGAATTCGTCGGCATATACGAGAGGCTGATTGCAAAGTACCTGCAGGCATCGGAGTCGCCGGCCGCGCGGGACGGCGAACCGGAACGCATTCAGGAATCGACCCGGACGGAAAACGCGGAAGGGTAACGCCATGTCGCTCACGAATGCCCAACTCGAACAGTACCGTAACGAGGGCTATGCCGCCGGCGGACGGATTCTCGATGACATCGAGCTCGCAAGGCTGCGGGGCGAACTGGATTCCATTATCGAGAGCCTTCCATCGGGCCGGCGGCCCGAGAACATGCCGTCGCTCCACTACGAAAACGGATATCTTCGCGATCTCTTCCTGAGCGACGGTCTCATCGACGTGGCGGCACAGATCGTGGGGCCGGACGTCGCGCTGTTCACCTCCTACGTGATCAGCAAACGCCCGGACGACGGCCTGGCGGTAGACTGGCATCAGGATGCCGCGTTTTTTCCGATCGAGCCGATGGATACGTTCACACTCTGGCTGGCGGTGGACGATTCCGACGCGGAGAACGGCTGCATGCGGGTGCTTCCCGGCACCCACCGGGAGCGAGCCGTGCTGTTGCACAAGGTGGATCTGGACTCCGGCACGACGCTGCCGATGTCACTGGAGAATCCGGACCTCTCGGACGCCAGGGACGTGCAGCTGCGCGCGGGTGAGTATTCCGTTCACGACCCGTGGATTCTGCATGGTTCCAATCCCAACCGGTCGTCCCGTCGGCGTTGCGGAATCACGTTGAAATACATCTCGACCCATGCCGCAATCGACCGCACGTTCGTTTCTCCGTCCGGGTTCGACTGGGACGGGCTCCGTCTCTACCTCGCACGAGGAAATCCGGGCCGACACAGCTACGCGAACTGATCTTCAGGGTACCTATCGGAGAACCGGTATGAGAAAAAACCGGAAATGACCCAAGACACGCATCGATTTATCGTGCTTGCCGACCTCCATCTTTCGGACAACCCGGATACGGCTGCCCGCCAGGCGCTTCATTGGGCGGTCGACCGTGTGAACATGGAAAGGCCGGATTTCCTGGCTGTGGCCGGAGACGTTACGACCTTTTCAACGGCTGTTTCGGCCACATGCTGCCTGGAGGCGCTGGACCGGGTCGAAGTCCCAGTACTCTTTACCCCGGGCAACGCGGAACGACGGGGCGGGCACGCGATGTCGGTGTTCGAAAACCTGGCGTCGCCCGAACGCCGTGCGGCCGCGTTCGGCGACCTGCTGGTTCTCCTGCCCGATACGTCGACCGGGAGCCTTCCCGGCCACGAACGCTCGTGGCTGAAGCGGAGTCTCCTGTCGAACCGCGCACAGCGGCTGCTGGTCATCACCCACTATCCGCTGGACAGGATGGACGGAGAGGCCCGTGCGTGGTTTACGCGCTGGCTCTCTGAGAACGGCGTCGAGCTTCTCGTCGCCGGACACAGCCACTTCCACCGGACCCGGCGCGAAAACGGCTTCGTCGAGGTCGTGGTCCGCGGGCTGGATCCGGACAAGGCGATCGGAGACCTTCCGGGGATCAACCTTTTCGAGAGTGGTCAAAAGGGCTCCTGGACGGAGACGTTCATTCCCTGGACGCCCGCGATGCGGCTGCTGCCCGCGGACCTGCCCAATGGAATGCTGCCCGTGGGATGGTCGATACAGGGCGATCCGGTAACGGCGGCGCGGGAGACCCTGGCTTCCGGCCTGTCCTGCCTCGAAATCCGGCCGACGGACCTCGATTTTTCGCCACGTGCGCTTTCAGGCGCGCTTCGTGATCTTCGAAGTCGGGGTCCTCTGTATCTGTCCTATCACCTGCCCGACGTGAAATGGACCCCACGGACCGGACGCGTCGGGGGCGTGGAGAGAGTCCGGGCGCACGTGGATTGCGCGTTGGCGGCGGGCGCGAACAGCCTGACGGTTCACGTCCCCAGGGCAAACGCAAATACAATGGAGCGTGTTCGGGAAGATCGACCGGAACCCACCGGATGCTTCCTGGAATTCGTGGCAGCTTACGCGGATTTATTCGGGGAAGCGGCCGGCGCCGGCGTTGGGATCGCGATTGAGAACATCCACAATCCTGCCGGTACGCCCGCGGGTTCGCCGGTGAGGGAATTCGCCACCCGGATCGACGAATACCTGAGATGGATCGACGCGGTCACAGTTGAAATGGGGGATGCGGCCGGATCGAGGGTGGGCGCGTTGCTGGACGTGGGTCACGCGCGCAACAACGGGGGCGATCTGGACAATCTGCAACCCCTCGGGGACTGGTATGCCCGCCTCGGGCGGCGAATCCTTGGATATCACATCCACCAGGTCGGCACGGATCCCACGTCGGGCGCGCTTTCCAATCATCACGAGATCACGGAGCTATTCGGCGGCCGGATTTCCTTTGCCGGTTTTCTGTGGGCGTGGTCCACGCATCAGATCACCCGCGGCCCGCTCTATGTGGAGGTCCGCGACGCCAGCGGCCGGGAGAAGACGGTCCGGCGTCTCGGGCGGCTGTTCGAGTACGCACACAGGATCCGGGACGCGGCGGACCTGCCCTGCTGGAGGACCTGCACGGACGGGGGAGCGAACGATGATTCCTGAATTCGAAGCGAAGGGAACGCCATTTCAGCGTGGGGAGCAGATCGGGCGCCGGTTCAGGAAGGAGATTCGCGGAAGCCTCCCCCGTTTTTCCGGGATCAGCGAAGTGCGGACCCGGCAGACCGCCTTGATGGAGGCGATGCGCGGGCATCTGCGTGCCGAATTCCCGGAAATCATCGAAGAGATTCGCGGTATCGCACGAGGGGCTGGGATTTCTGACGAGAGAGCGTTCTACAAGAGTACCTACAACGCCGTCGCCCCGGCGATGGCCGACGATCTCGCCTGCAGCAGCGTTGCGTTTGCCGCCAGCGACGTGGGGCCCATCCTCGGTAAGACCGACGACGGAAGTTTTCGCCCGGATTCGGACCGCCTTGGGGGGCTCACGATCCTGACGATACGTTCGGACGTGGGGTACGACGTTTTGTGCGTAAACCAGATCGGGACGGTGTGGACCGAATGCGGCGTAAACGAGGCGGGGCTCTGCGTCGGGACGAACTCGGGGCATCCCACAATGAAGAGGCAGGACGGGTCCGGCGTGCCGCAGCACGTCGCCCCCCGTCTTGTGCTGCAGCGGTGCGGGAACGTGAGCGAGGCCGTTGATTTCCTGAGGCGAACAACGCTGACCGGAAAGGGCATCAACATCGTGCTGGCCGACGAGGAGGGAAACGCGGCGGCAACGGAGAACGCGTGCGCCATGAACGGGGTACGGGAGCCGGAGCATGGCGTCGTCTTCTCCACCAACCATTATTTCAGCGAAGAGATGCAGGCCGTGGGCTGGAAATGGGATCCCGGTTTCATCAGTACACGGTATTTTCAGAATTCGTTGAACCGGATCGCCCACCTCTACGGGAGATTCGGAAACGGGGGGAAATCGCTCACGCTTCGGGAGATGCAGGAGGTCCTGATGGATGAGTACAGTCCGGGCGGTCTCTGCCAGCGGCCGCGGAATAACGAGAACAACATGATCACGAATTTC
Source organism: Candidatus Latescibacterota bacterium (assembly GCA_965116875.1). Classification (GTDB taxonomy): domain Bacteria; phylum Latescibacterota; class UBA2968; order UBA2968; genus JAAXHE01. Next base: position 2,108,912 of record OZ220733.1, on the reverse strand, counting down.
GGCGTGATACTCGTGAGCAGGAATCGCGAGATGTGGCTGAACGAAGGGCTCCCCTCTCTCGACAGGTTCACGAGGTTCACACTGGTTTGAGTCCGCGAACGGACCGTTCAGGAGATAGGAAATATCGAATGTCTCAACGCTTATCCGACCCTCTCGCCGTGGTGACCGGCGGCGCCAGCGGCATCGGCAAGGCCGCGGTGGAGCGCTTCGTCGCCGCGGGCTTCGTCGTTGCCGCGCTGGACCGTTCGCGGGAGGGACTGGACCGGCTGACGGAATCGGAAATCGGCCCGCGGATCCACGCGTTTCCCTGCGACCTGGCCGACGTGGGGTCCCTCACGCCGCTCGCCGGGCGGATTGTCGAGGCGCTCGGCCCGCCGCGCGCGCTGGTGAACAACGCGGGCGTGTGCCTCTATGCGGATATCACCGAAACGACTGACGAAATGTGGGAAACCTCCCTGAATACCAATCTTGTTGGGGCGTCCGCGCTGATCCGCGGGTTTGTCCCCGGGATGAAGCGGGTGGACGGTGCGGCCATCGTCAACGTGGCTTCGCGGAACGCCCTGTCGAGCAGCCCGCGCGCGGCGACGTACGACGCCGCAAAGGCCGCACTGCTGGCCCTCACGCGGACGCTGGCCGTGGAACTGGGCGGCGACGGCATCCGCGTGAACGCGGTGCTGCCGGGGTTTATCGACACGCCGATTCATGGGGACCTGCTCGAAGATCGGGTCTTCGTGGAGAATTACCTCAGGCTCATACCGCTCAACCGCATCGGCAGCCCTGAGGATATCGCCAGCATCATCTTCTTCCTCGCGTCGGACGGGGCCGCGTTCGTCACCGGCCAGGGCATCGTGGCGGACGGCGGACAGATGTCGGGCCAGAACTACGTCAAGGTGTTCGGAGAACGGGATTCGTTCCGGGCACGCCAGGAACACGAAACATAGATTGGAGACCGGCAGTGGCTGCTTCACCGGTCATCGCACAGGCCAGGCTTTGGGAAGTTACGGTTCCGTTGCTCGAGGAATGGGCCTCCAGCCCCGTATTCGGGGCCAATCCCACCGGTATCGACGACCGGTATGTGCTGTGCATCACGGACAAAGACGGCTTCGAAGGGTGGGGGGAGGCGGTAAGGTCCGGTTCCCGGTCGTCTACCGACGAGGCACTGTCCGGTCTCGTGGACATTCCGGTCACGGAACTCAGGCTTTCCTTCCTGGACCTGTGGCCCGAGGGTGCGCTTTACTGGCAGCGTCCGCCGCCGCCCTCTCCGTACGCGGCCGACCCTGCCAATCTTCAGCACAGACTGCGCCATCCGTTGCAGGCTCTCGTGGAGATGGCCCTCAGCGATCTCACGGCAAGGCGCGCCGGTCTGCCCCTGTGTGCGCTGTGGGGAGGCGCGTGGCGGGACCGGGTGCCCGTGGATTACTGGATGCCGCGCACCACCCCCGACCAGGCAGGGCCGTGGCTGCGGGAGTCCCATCTGCTCACCCGGGACCTGGAAGTCGAAAACGGACTCGTGCTGATTCCCGCGGGTCCCGGCATGGGTGTCGAGGTCGACCTCGACGCGGTGGACCGGTATTGCACGCGCCACCGGGCCTGGCCGCCCGGATGAGCGTGAGACTTGCAACCGGCACGCGAGGTGCGTCGATGGCGTTTACGAAGGTCCATCACGTCAAGTACTCGGTAGGCGATCTGGACAGGTCGCTCACGTTCTATCGGGACCTGCTCGGGTTCGAAGTCACCTATGAGGCCGCGCGGGAAGGGCTTGCATCCTACGATACGATCATGAACATGCAGGACGTGAGCTTGCGGGTGGGCATGCTTCTGCACCGGCCATCGGGCTTTGTCCTGGGACTGGTTCAGTTTCAGAACCCGAGGTCCATCGCGCGTGAATTGCGCAATAACTGCGTGGGGGCGTCCAGCCTGGCGCTGCAGGTGGAAGACGCCGCGGCCGAATACGAACGTCTGACCGCGGCCGGGGCGCCTGCAATGAGCCCACCAACGGAAATCGTCCGCGACGGAAGTGTGGCTGCCATCGCATTTTACATACTCGATCCGGACGGCATTCCCATAGAGATCTGGCAGCCCGTGGAAGCGTAAGAAACGGGTTGAGATTCCCGGAACAGGAGGCGGCAGGTGAGAATTCAGGTTAAAGGGCGCGTAACTGTTGACCGGTCGGAGCAAGGCCTGGCCGGAGTTTCGGTTTCGAACGGTGAGCGAATCGTTCAGACTGACGTTGAGGGTCGGTACGAAATCAACGTGGAAACCGGTACGCACCGGTTCGTGTTTATCACGGTTCCGGACGGCTTTTCCGCACAGGACGGGTACTATCGATCCACGCTGGACGGGTCGGAAGCGCAAGACGGAGTGGATTTCCGGCTTACGCCGTCTCCCGATCGGGCCCGTCGGTCGTTCACACTCGCACAGATTACCGACACCCACATCGTTACGGAAGGAGATACGCTGACTTCCGGTCCCGTGCTTTCGGAAGCCCTGCGCCGGATCGAACGGGAGGCGAAGCCCGATCTGATCATCGCCAGCGGCGACCTTACGGATTGGGGGACGATTGACCAGTTGACCGCCTTTCGCGACGCCGTCCGGACGATCTCGATCCCGGTCCTCCCGCTGTTCGGCGGACACGACGGGAACCAGGAGCGCATGGGCGGTATTTCAGTTGATGAGTTCGTTGAATTGAAAGCCACGCCGAACAACCCGAAATTGCAGGAGATCGGCAGGAAGTTCGCCGGTCTTCCGGCGACGCTGCACTACGAGGCGTTTTTCGGGCCAACGTATTACAGTCTGGATTGGGGCGGACGCCATTTTGCATTTTTCCCGAATGAAGACGCGTACTACCCTCCGGCGGACCTCGAGCGCAAGGCGCAGTGGCTCCGGTCGGACCTCGCGCTTCAACCCGCTGACCGTGAAATCGTCGTCGTGGTCCATACGCCGCCGCCCGTGTCATTTCTGCGCGAACTGAGCAGGTACAACGTCCGACTCGTCCTGCACGGACACTGGCACTCCAGCAAGGTTCATTCGACCGGCGATATGGTCGTGGCCGCCGCCCCGCCGGTCTGTTTCGGGGGAATCGACACGTCTCCCCGGGGGTACCGCGTGGTGCGGTTCAGCGATCGTGGCGCCGCCCTCGGCCTGAGCGTACTCCAGGCCGCCAACGTTGCGGCAAATTCGCGGGAGAAGTCCCCGCGGGACATTGGATTCGACGGCGGATCGTTTCGCCTGAAATGGGCGCGGGAGATTCCGGGCGGGCTTCACCGGGCGGCGCCGGTTTCGTCCGGTGAACGCGTGTTTCTCAGCCTGCGCGACGAAGGCTGGCCGGTGCAGGCAGGCGTCTGCTGCCTCGATGCCGCGAGCGGGGATCTGGTCTGGCACTCCGGGACGGATGCGGCTGTAAAGAACAGCGTCGCTGTGAATGGCGACGCCTGCGCGGCGGTGTCCGTAACCGGTCGCGTGCATCTGATGGACGCGGTGTCCGGCGGTTCGACGTGGGAGGCGGACCTGCCCGAGTATCCGGAGCGCTGGGTTTATACCGCTCCGGTGATCGCGGATGGTACAGTCTACGCGGGCGCCAAGGCGGGTTACGCGGCTTTCGATCTGGCCTCGGGTCGGAGGCTCTGGCATACGGTGAACGAAGACCGTGACAACTGGGCGTGTTTTGCCAGCCCGCAGGTCTCCGGAGACCTGCTTCTCCTTCTCGTGCAGCGACGGGGGCTTGTGGCGCTGGACCGCGCGACGGGGGACGTGGTCTGGGAACGGCAGGCAGGTGTCGAGTTTCCCTATGCCGGACCGGTTCTGTCGGGAGACCTTCTCCTGAGCGGGGGCGGCTCGAAAGACCTCCATCACTTCTCCGGCGAGCCCTCGCTTCTCGTCGCCGTCGAAAGGGACTCCGGCGGGGTCGTCTGGGAAAGACCGATTCTACCCTCCCGGTATCCCACGGGGCTGCTGGCTGGCGACGATCGGATCTTTGCGACCACCCCGGAAGGCGAAGCCCTTTGTTTCGGCATGGACGACGGTGCGCTGCACTGGCGGTTCCGGACGGGAGACGACCTGCTGGATATGGTTCCGTATCGCCGGGGCGTGCGGTCCATTCTGGCCGCTCCGGTGATGCACGAAGGTTCCCTCATCGTCTGCGGGTGCGACGGATTGCTGTACGTGCTGGACCCGGCTTCGGGCCGATGCATGGACAGCGCTGCCTTCGGCGCCCCGATCACGGCGTCTCCGTGCACGGTAGAGGGCGGCCTGGTTGTTGGAACGTATGACGGGCGGATCTTCAGTTTTGAAAGAACGGGGTAAGTGTAGTAGAAGGTAGACCCCGTTGCGGTGTGGGATGTACTGTTCGCCGAGAGTCGAAGGCTTACAGATTCCTTTCACACCGGCGGGAATTTCAGGTATGAATCGTCAGAATCTGTATGCAGGCGCGGCCCAGCGGGTGATCACACCGCCGGTGGGCGTGTCGCTGTCCGGGTGGAACCCGCGGGCTTCCGGGGATATCAGATCGCGTTACGTACACGACGATCTCTACGCCAGGGCGCTGGTCCTGCGAAACGGGAGCCGGGCGTGGGCCCTGGTTGCCGTCGACCTGACGGGCGTGGACGCGGTTGCCACGGAGCAGGTCCGTCACGGCGCCGCGGAGCGGACCGGACTGAGTCCTGACACAATCATGGTCTGCGCGACGCACACCCATTCGGGACCGGCTTTCTGCCCGGTGGCCACCGCGTACAGCCCCGAAGACATGGCCCGTCTCACAATACGCGGCGATGGATCGGCGCCCGCCGCCATGGGCCAGGTTACGTCTGTATCGTCGTCTGCCAGCTGGGTGGGCGAAACGGACGTGGAATGGAAGGCGCGGTTTGTCGCGCAGGCGGTCGAGGCGGTGGAGGAGGCGTACGGCACGCTGCGGCCGTCCTCGGTGGGATTCGGGGAGGCCCGGGTGGAGGGCGTGGCCAGTTCAAGGCGCGTGCTGATGTCGGACGGCAGTTGGGGAGATCCCCGGCGGGACCCCGTCGAGGGCGTCCGCGTGGTTTCGCGCACGAGTGTCGATCCGCTGGTGCGGGTATTCGCAGTGAAAGAGCAGGGAACGGAAGCGCCGCTGGCGGCGGTGGTCAATTACGGTACCCATCCCTGGATTTTCTGCGGATCGGGTATTTCCGCCGAGATCGCGGGCGCGGCGTCCGATCGGGTGGCGAAAACCTGGGGGCGCGACGGGGGCGAACCACCGGTCGTTTTATATACGTCCGGCCCCGAGGGCGACGTGACGCCCATCTGGAATATCGATATCGAGGCGGTCTGGAGGACCCGGTCCGGCGAGGCCCCCGAAGCGGGTCTCGCAAGAAGGGAGCGTGGATTCGACCGTGAACTGGCGCGTCTGGGCGGCCGGGTGGCGGACGGAGCGATGGCGGCCGTCCGCGGGATCGTTCACTGGGACGAGTCCCCGGAACTCCGGGCCCGCCGGAAGGAAGTGGCGCTTCCGTTGAAGGAAGGATACCGACACGCGGATGGCGTGATTCTCGCGGACTGGCAGCGAAAAGCGCCCGAATCCCATCACCTCACCGAGGTTCAGGCGCTTGGGGTCGGCGAAGGGGTCTTTCTCGGGCTTCCCGGAGAACCGTTCGTATCTCTCGGTACGGACATTCGGGCCAGGTCCGGTTCCCATCGGCTGCTGATCGCCGCGCTCGCGAACGAATTCGGAGCGGTCAGCTACATCGCCGAACGGGAAGCCTTCGAAAAGGGCGGCTACGAGACGGCGTTCACTCCGGTGGGTCCGGACGGGGGCGAAGCGCTGGTGGACGGCGCTGTGGCACTGTTGAGCGCGACGTGAGATTGAGAGTCGGTGACAAGGGCCTGAATTGTTGCGGATGAACACCATTCAACAGAGACGCGGATCCGCCTTCGCGCCGGGAGCTTGCATGCCCGGCTATTTTTACAGAGGGACGATATTTCTCTTGACAATAAAGTCAATCGATAGCTAATATTAGTTAATTCAAATGGAGGATGTTTTCCGGAATTGGGCCGGTAAAGCAATGGACAATTTTGTTGTCGTTCCGAATCGTCGTATCTGAACGGATCTTGTGGAAGGAGATGGGTATGTACATGTCAAGGACCGGTTTTACCGTCATGATCGCACTCTTTGCCGCGTTTGTTCTGGCGGGGGAGGCATCGGCCGGGACGACGGGGAAAATCGTCGGGAAGGTGACCGACGAAAGTGGTGAAGGGCTGCCGGGCGCCAGCGTGGTCATCGAGGGATCGCGGCTGGGCGCCTCCACGGATGCCGAGGGGTTTTTCGTGATCATCTCCGTCGATCCCGGTGTTTACAAGATGACGGCCTCCATGGTTGGCTATCACTCGGTGACACAGGAGCAGATCCAGGTCCGGTCCGACTTCACCAATACGGTGGATTTTCAGCTTCGCGAGACCGAGCTGGAATTGGAGGAGATGGTCGTCGTCGCGGAAGCGCCCCCCGTGGAGCCCGACAAGACGGAGAGCCGGTACGTGGTGACCGCCCAGGATATTGCGCGGACGCCGATTCTCAGAGACGCCTCGGAGTTCGTGGCACTGGAAGCGGGCGTCGCGGTTGACGGCAGCGGGGTGATCCGCGGCGGCCAGGTGGAAGACAATCTGATCTACGTCGACGGTGTGCGTTTGCAGAACCAGGACGGACGCGCGGGTCCCACGTCCCGGGGCAGCCAGTGGTGGGGCGCCAACGTGAAGGCGCTGCAGGAGGTCTCCGTAATCACGGGCGGGATGAACGCCGAGTACGGAAACGCGCAGGCGGGCGTGGTGCAGATGGTAACGCGGGACGGCGGATCCAACTACCATGGCGAGGCCGAGTACCGGCTGACGCCCGGCGGCAAGAAACACTGGGGCGCCAACGTCTACGATGCCCCCGAACACCGCGGACATATGCGGTGGAACGATCCCGCGTGGACTTCGGAAGTGGACCCGGAGACCGGCGCGCTTGTACACCAGCGGACGAACTATACGGACCAGCGGGGTCACTATTTCGACGCCTATCTCGGCGGCCCGCTCCTGCCTGAAACGTCCTTTTTCGTGAGTTCGCGACTCCGGCGTGATGCCGCCAGATTTCCGGGGGCGTGGTCCGTAAGACCTTTCAATACCCGGAACACGGCGAAGTTGACCGTCAGGGCGCACGACAACGTCAAGATGCAGATCGGCTGGATTTACGACCGGTGGACCGTCTTTAACAACGGCGGGCTGGGCGGAACAACCCCGTCCGTCCGGAACGTCCTCAGGGGACCGGGCCGCGACGTTTTCCTGCCTGAAGGGTCGCCCGCGGGGGAGACGATCAATACGGAGAGCGTCCTCTACGGCGTGATCACGCACACGATCAGTCCGCGGACCTTCTACGAAATGAGAATCTCGCGGTATCAGAGTACACAGGATACCAGCGGCGTTTCGAATACGACAGCGGACATCGGGACGGATGCGGACGGATGGTTTTACACGGGCCGGGGAAGCGTGCGCGCGTATACGTTCGGCCAGCAGACCAGGAGCACGCTCAAGTTCGACGTTTCGAGCCAGCTTACGAAGACGCACTTTTCCAAGATCGGGATCGACTTCACGGGCTACAGCAATCATTTCGTCCGTGAGGGCAATACGCCCGGCGACGCGCGGAAACAGATTCTATACATCGGCAACCCCGAGCCAGGACAGCCGATAACGCCCAGGCAGTTCGCGGCCTACGTCCAGGACAAGATGGAGTTCGAGGGCTTCATCGTAAACGCGGGCATCCGCTACGACCGTTTCTGGGGCGCCGACGTTCCGGTGATGGGGGCGTTGCGGGCATTTCAGTATACCACGATGTCGCGATATCTCACGGCGCCCAGGTACCCGATGAAGCCCATTGTGAACTGGAGTCCGCGGCTGGGGATCTCGCACCCCATCACCTACCGGTCAAGCCTCCATTTCTTCTACGGGCATTTCTACCAGTTGCCGAGTTTCTACCAGATGTTTCACGACCAGTGGTTCGGTTCGGGAGACGGGATACCGGGCATCGGTTTCAGCGAATACACCAGCCACTACCGTCCGGCGCCCACGTCCATCTCGAGGCCGATATGGGACAATACCGCGCGGACGATAAGCTTCGAACTGGGCGCGGACTGGAATATCGTATCCGACTATACCCTGGCGCTGGCGACGTTTTACAAGAGCGCCTCCTTCCAGGAAACCGGAGGTTGGGACGTATTCCTCTATCCTGAGCTGCGCGGCGCGGGCGTCCGCCTCCGCCAGCGTCTCTCCAGCACCCTTTCAAACATCCGCCTCGAAGACACGCGCGGCCTGGAGTTCAGTCTGAGGAAGGGCTTCAGCCACTACTTCTCGTTCCGCGCCGCGCTCAACCTGGCCTGGAGCGACTACAGTCTCGGCGGCGGCGGCGCCGTCAGCAACGGCGCAACGGTAATCCCGGACTCGAATTACATCGCCAGCGGGAACTATTTCTTCGCCTGGGAGGTCACGGGCAGTTCGGAACGTCCTGTCACCCTTACCGATGAACAGATCCGCATCATCGGTCACGGAGCCAACGAGGCCATACGGGCCGCCCAGGCGGACCGGCGGGTGGCGGGGGGTTACGTCTACGACTTTGCAACAAACAGGGACGCCATTGTGCCCACCTGGGAGGAAGAGTGGCTTTCGGATGCCGCCCGTGAAGGGGCCCGCGGCCTGTGGATCGTACATGGTCACAGGGCGAACGAGGGTACGGACGTGGGCCGCAGGAGCCAGGGCAGTCTTCAGATGTTCCTGTCTACGCCGCAGGATTTCGGGATGGGTCCGAAGATCGGCGGCAACACGATTCTCGGGGGCGTCAACGCCAACCTGATCTACCGGATCTATACCGGGTCCCAGTTTACGTATCTGGTCCTGGACGGTACACGCCAGATCGCACGAGGTCCATTGCGCACCGTGATGGACCTGAACGTGCAGAAACGCTTTGAACTGGGCCGCGCCAGCGCGGACGTCTTTCTGGAGGTGTTCAATATGTTCAATCAGAAGGACGCGTTGGCTTCCGGAACAGACTATATGTGGTGGGGGCTGCAGAGGCCCCGGCCGAACGATGCGAATTATCTCAACTACGGCGATTTCCAGGACCGCAGCCGGTACGTAGGCGATCCGCGCATCACACACGTGGGTATTCGATTGCGGTTCTGATTCAGCCGGGCAAACAGGTTGTCCTAAGAAGCTGTTTTAAGACTCCCAGCGGTCTTCGCGCGGCTGCAAAAGCGCCGGCCGGCGTTGGGCAAACCCACCCGTATAGACAAATATGGGCGAGTTTTCCCGCCTTGGCCGCCACTTTTTCGCTCGCGCTCGGGATCTCACCGGTAATTTTAAAACAGCTTCTAAGATTCGATGCCGTCACGAAGGAGACCCTGGATATGAGCAAGATTCCGAAGATCGAGGCGATGGCTGTGCTTCTTGTGCTGCTTCTGTGCGTGCCTGACCCCGCCGGGTCGCAGGAGAACCACAGGTTCCAGACCCGCGCGAAGGTGTGGGATATGTTCTGGAACTACGGGACCCAGGGCGTTTCCGAAGACCCGGACGCCTGGCTGAGCTATTACCGCCAGATGGGCATGCAATATCCCGGCGTGTGGACGCGACAGTATTCCACGGAATTCCAGGACTACTGGGGAGAGCGGAACTGGGGAACCCTGCATCCGGCCTACGCGGCATTGTTCGAATCCACGGCCACGATGCCCGGTTTCAGCACGTACATAGCAACGCGCGTGGGGGACGATCCCGAGGGCGAGTACTACGTGTCGATCTCCAAGCCCCGCGCGATCACCGATGACATCAGGATGATGTCCTACGATGCGTCCATGGGGCCGGAAGCGAATATCGGATACCCGAACTATTCTCCAGTGGGTCCTGCGATGGCCAACTGGTGGCCGGGCGAGTCCCCCGTGGAAAGCAGGTACGTTACCGAGATTCACAACTACCGGTACGGCCACTATATGGATTCGGATAAAGATAACTTTCCCGAGAGCATTCTCATCATGCGCTGGACCACGAAGCGGGGGATCACAGTCACCAAAAAGGTGTATACGTGGAGCTACCCCGACTACGATGACTTCCAGATCATGGACTACGAGTTCGAGAATACCGGGGACTCGGACGGGGACGGCGCGGCGGACCTGAACGGTGGCGCAGGGCTGCAGCTGAACGACACGTTCTTCGCTTTTTCCGTCCGCTTCTTCATCTCTCAGTCCGGTCACGGATGGATGAACTACGATGCCTGGTATCGAAATACCAAGTTGGCAGACAACGACGACTGGTTCAAGTTTACGGAAGCGGCCAACTACGACGGACCCGCTTCGGGAACGGGCATGAAAATGTGGTACGCCTTTGATGGGGATAACCCCTTGATGCCGGGGGACGACATTGGCAAGCCGTACAACCCGTCCACGGCAAATCCCGGGTATCGCGGGCGACCCTCGCAGGTGCGCGTACCTGGCGAACTGACGGCATTTCAGTACGCGGGATTCGCGCCCATCGCGTACCTGCCGTCAACCTCGAACGACCCGGGCGCCTTTTCCTACGACACGAACGGCGACGGCAACTACGTCGCCCCAAGGTTCGAAGACCAGCCTCATACGGTACGGTGGTGGGAATACCGCAATCGCGGCGACTTCGATGAGCCGGACCAGGAAAATCATTCCTACCGGGAAATCTACGACATGCTGGCGGGCGCCGAATCCGATATCAGGGACAATCCACCGGTGGTCGGGGCCTGGCACGGGTCGATCGCGTACGGACCCTACGACCTGGCGCCGGGCGAAAAGGCGAAATTCGTCTTCGTCCTCGCGGCCGCAGCTCCCGTGGAAGAGAATATCTGGGGTTGGGCCAAGCAGGGCAATCAGGACGAGATGCGTACGGACAAGGCGTTCAACAACCTGGTCAAGCACGTTAACAGGGCCAAGGAAGCCTTTCAGTGGAACTACGACCTTCCCGACGCGCCGCCGGACGTGAAGGTGGATGCAGGCGTAACGACCGAGGGATTCATTAATCTGGTATGGGACGACACGGCCGACGGCGCGGCCAATCCGGACTACTCGGGTGCGGAGGCCAATGACGTGTTGGGCTACCGGGTCTACCGGTCCCTCTTCAAGCGTGACGCCTGGGAGCTGATGGTGGAAATCCCGCTGAAGTCAGACATATTCTACAGCGGAGGCAAGTACGAATTCGTCGACAAAAAGTCGATTGCGGGGTTTTTGTATGACTACAGCGTCCGCACCTACAGCGCCGCGCACAACGACTGGAACGGGACGGGCATGGCGATTCCGTCCCTGGAGAGCGGAAACAGTTCGCCGGAACAGTGGGTGAACGGCGTCAAAGTCTCGACGCCGTACGTCCCTTCCACGGCGCAGTCGGACCAACTGGACAGGAAGGTGATTGTCACCCCCAATCCGTACCGGGACGACGGCGCGCACGCCTACGAGACCAAGGGCCAGATCCGGTTTCTGAACATCCCCCGGAAATGCCAGATTCGGATATACACGGTTGCCGGGGATCTGATCGCCGAGGTGAATCACGACGACCAGGGGCGGGGTGAAACCACCTGGAGCCAGACAACCATCGACAACGTCGGTTCGGCGTCGGCCGGCGTATACTTCTACGTGGTCGAATCGCAGGTGGATGGCACGTCCGGAAGGGTGCAACGGGGGATTTTCGTGATCAGCAAGTGAGACGGCCGCATCAGTGCGTCCTGGTATCCCGGTTCGCGTGTTCGTCGAACCGTTCAACCGAAACGGATAAGGAACAGACCTATGAAACGGATCTTGTGGATTGGAATCCTGGCCGGCGCAGGATACGCGCTGTTGCTGCCCGAGACCGCTTACAGCGACACGCAGAAGCGGCTCGGCCAGGCCGTATTCTCCGTGCACAAGGTGGACCATGGGGCGCGTGTCGCCGGCATGGGCGGGGCGTTTACAGCCATTGCCGACGACATCAGCACGATCTTCGTAAACCCGGCCGGACTCACCAATGTGGAAGAGAGGGAGTACACCCTTTCATACACCCGCTGGCTTGTGGACACCCGGTTCTATTCGGGCGCGTTGGCCTACAATACGACACGCGGTGTGGTCGGGCTGGCCGTGATGGCGTTTTCGGTTCCGGAGGTAGAGGAGACGACGATTTACCAGCCGGTCGGGACCGGCCGGATGCTTGAAATCGGCGACTTCAGCGTTGGCGCTTCCTACGCGACGAAGTTGACCGACAAGCTCTCGTTCGGATTCCAGGTGAGGTGGACGCAGGAAACCATCGACGTCGACAGGCTGACCGGCGTGGACTTCAATTTCGGCACGACGTTCAACACAGGGTTCAGGAGCCTTCGGCTTGGGATGGCGTTCAAGAACCTGGGTAAGGACATCGAGTCCCGCGAACTCAACTATCAGATGCCGGTCGCGTTCGATTTCGGTTTCGCAATGGAAGTCTTCGGAGAAAGAGGCAGCGATCTCTCCTATCTGACGTTGACAGGAGAGAGTCACTACGCGACGGATTACTCCGAGCCCCGGTATCGCATCGGCGGCGAACTCTGGCTCCAGAACGCATTCGCGCTGCGGGCCGGCGTCAAACCCGGATACGATACGGAAGTGTTCAGTCTGGGCCTGGGTTTGAAGGTCAAGCCCGTCGAGGGCAAGGTTGTCCGCGTGGATTTCGCGTACAGCGACGGCAACGACTTCGAACCGCCGCTTCGTTTCAGCCTGAGCGGATCGTTTTGATGCGAGTTTGATTGGCCATTGCCGTGCAAGGTAATTACGAGCAGGATCAACACCCCGGTTTCTTGCCGGGGTGTTTTTTTTACGATTCTGAATCATGCTATGGCGGTGCCAGCACATGGTCTCAAACTGACGGCCCGCGCGACGCCCCGCCGGCGCCCGGTATCCGCGGCAGCGTGCCGTGACCGTGCTGTCACAATTTGCTACACTAACGCGAAAGTATACGTAGACGGTTTTTTTGTTTGCATGGCGGATAGAATTCACCTAACATTCGCGTTTGCGGATTCAGCCCGAAGCGAAAGGTCCGTTTTTCAGTGCGAAGTCTGCCAGCCGTAGTCTCCAAAGGTGCCTTGTCTTTTCGGAAAGGAGAACCGTGATGGTGAAGGTTCGAATCCTATTTACTCCGGCATCCTTGATTCCTGTATTCGGTCTGCTCGTGCTGGCCGGCGTCTGCGCCAGCGCGCCGCCCGCCCTGGCAGAATGTCCGCCCCCTCCCGGCGTGACATCCCCTGTGGCGCCGAGTGTGACGGCGCAGCAGGTGGAAGACGGCAGCGGCAGCCTGAAGGACTTCACGCTTGCCGCGAGGGAGCAATTCGTTATGCAGCTCCAGACGGCTGAGAATCTGGGACAAGTGGTCTACTACGGATGTCTCTTCCGGGAAGAAGGGAGTTATTGGCATTCCGGTTCCACCTACATCGTGGTTATGAGGGCCGATGGCAGTGTTTTGATTCACGCGAAGAACATGGCATTGTCGAGCAGGCGACTCAACCCGATTATTTATTCAGAGATCCTTTCTGCCCTGGGAGTACCCTCAACCGTTCTGGCCAACCTGGAGTCTACCGATTCTGCGATTGCCGCCCAGGCGAATGCAGACGTGGTTCATGTATTGACGCAAGGACCGGATGCCGCATTCGACGCGACCGCCCCTATATCAGGCCTGCGACCCGGCATACCGGGCGCCTCCGGCTATGCCGCTGCATATTTTTCGGACTTTTTTAGAGGTCCGCTTGTGATGATCGCCGGTTTCGAGCTCGATGAAACTCACGTAATTGAAGAAGAGATCGATCACATTACCCCGGCCGTTACCGCCAGGGACGTGGTAGATCGAGAAACCCTGAAAGCCTTCGTCACGGCAGCAGGGGAGTACTGTATCGAACTTCGGAAAACCGGCAATTTCCCCGGTGGGATCGCCAGGATCGCACTGCGGGATCCGAACGGGCCCTGGAGACACGGTTCCGTGTACATCTATGTCCTGGATACGACCAGCAACGTAATCCAAATACACGCTGCGTTTCCGAACAGATACGAGCTTCGACCTCTGATCGCGACCGTCCGGGACGCGGTTACCGGAGAACTCATCCTGCCGCAGGTCATCGAAGCGGCGAAGAGTGACCCGGAAGGCGGCTTCGTGGAGTATTATTTCGACGATCCCAATGACGACACCGACAGCGCCGATATCCCCAAGGTGGGATACGCACGCGAGTTCAAAACGCAAACCGAGTTAGGTGGAAGGGTCGTCCCGTACAACTTCATTGTCGGCTCGGGGTTCTATGGGCGCGCACCCGCTGACGTGGTCACGACGGATCCCAGCACGATCGTGGAGGCCACGGTGCTGGGCGACTCCGTCGAGGGTTTGGACGTGGCGTTTTCCCGTGCCATCGCCGGCCGGCAGTCCGACTACGCGTGGAGCGCCGTCACCGATGCCGCCGGCCTGTTGTCGCTGACCATCTCCGGCCCGGATGGGGTGAGCGGTTACTACCGGGCCCGGGCCACCAATGCCGAAGGCGAGGTCGTGGGCCGGTGGAGCAGCATCCCTCTGAACGAAGGCCGCCGCCAGGCCCTGGAACTGACGCTGGGCGGTGGCGCCAGAGTCGTTCGGGTGGCATCGCTGGCTGCGGCGGAGGCGGTGGCTGCCGCCAAGCCGGTTTTCGAAACCGGGACTGTGCCGGAAGCCAGCGGTCTTTCGCCCAATTCGCCGAACCCGTTCAACAGCGCCACGCTGATCACGTACCATCTGGCCGGCGCCGGTCCTGTGAAGCTGGTGATCTACAACGTGCTGGGTCAGCCCGTACGGACGCTCGTGGATGAGTCTCGCGCGGCGGGAAGCTATCAGGTCAGGTGGGATGCGCGAGACGACGGGGGCGCGATGTTGTCTACGGGAGTGTATATTGCAAGTTTGAGCTATCCCGGCGGTGTTCAGACGCAACGGCTGCTCTACCTCAAATAGCGCGAATCCGTTGATTGAAGGTCGTATTCTCCTGAGAACCCGTCCGGAAAGACCTGATGAACCCTGATCGCATGGCTTGCTGAGTCCTCCGACGGGTTCTTGCTTCAAGGGGCATACTTACTGAAAAAGGCGAATACATACCGGGACCGGACCAGAGACTTTCAGGCTGTCACTCTGTCCCCCTCGCAGACCGATGTGTAGACGTATCTTAGTCGCTATTTTTCATTTGCATGGCCGAAAGAATTCACTTACCATGCGCGTTTGCGGGATTCGGTCAGGGGTAACAACGTCAATTCTCAGAGAGTGGACAACCAGCTGTGGTCACGTTTGTGAGCATCCTTTTACGAGAGGGAGATCCGCGATGAAGAAAGCTCGAACATCGTTAACATCGGCATCCTTTATTCCAGCTGTCAGCCTGCTCGTCCTGGCCGGCGTCTTTTTCGATGCGCCCCCCGCCATGGCGCAGGGAGATTGCGTACTCCCTCCCGGCGTGACGCCTCCTGCGGACCCGAGTGTGACGGCGCAACAGGTGGAAGACGGCAGTGCCCGCCTGGATGAGTTCGCACAGGTTGCAAGAGATCAGTTCAAAGACATTTCCGTGGCGGGAGGGGAGCAAGCGTACCACTTTGGATGCCTGGTCAGGCAGGAGGGAGGGCCCTGGCGTTCCGGTTCCACCTACCTTGTGCAGATGACACTGGACGGCAGGGTGTTCGTTCATTCCAAAGACATGGCGTTGTCGGGCAGACTCCTTAATCGCGCGATTCTTGCACGAATCCTTGTTTCGCTGGGAGTCGCCCCGGGAGAATTGACCGACCCGGCTTCCGTAATGGCCACGCTGTTGCAGGAACCGCACGGTGCATTTGATGCGACCGCACCTGTTCCTGGTGTTTCGCCAGGTATACCGGGCGCCTCCGGCTATGCCAGCGCCTACGTCAGTTCTCGGCGGTCGGACCCGCTCATACTGCTTGCCGGATTCGATCTCGACGCGTCTCACGTGGTTGAGGAAGACATCGATTACGGCGACCCGGCCGTTACTGCAGAGGACGTCGTGGACCGGGAGAGTTTGAAGGCCTTTGTTGCGGAGGCAGGACGTTTCTTTGGCAGTCTCGGGAAGACCGGCGGTCGCGCTGCCATCTCACAGGCCAAGGTTGCCATGCGGGATCCGAACGGTCCCTGGAGACACGGCTCCGTGTATCTCTACGTCCTGGATCTTGCCAGTAACATCATCCTGTTTCATGGCGCGAATCCGGACCGGTACGAGTTGCGACCTCTGATCGCGACGGTCCGCGACGTCGTGACCGGCGAACTCGTGCTGCCGCAGGTTATCGAAGCAGCGAAGAGCAGCCCTGAAGGCGGCTTCGTGCAGTACTTCTTCGACGATCCCACCGACGACACCGACAGCGCCGATATCCCCAAGGTGGGTTATGCCCGTGAGTTCAAGGGTGGATGGGAAAGAGGCGAGTTGGTGGTCCGATTCAACGTCATCATCGGGTCGGGCTTTTACGGAAGCGCATCCGATGTCGCTAAGGGTCGCCGTACGGACGTGCAGGCCTCGGTATTGGGGGGCGCCGTTGCCGGGCTGGACGTCGAATTCTCCCGCGCAATCGCAGGCCGGAGGCCCGACTACGCCTGGAGCGGCGTCACGGACGCGGACGGCTCTTTTTTCCTGTCCATCTCCGGCGCGGATGCAGCGGCTGGCTACTATAGAGCCCGCGCTCGCAACACCGAGGGCGAGATCGTGGGGCAATGGAGCAGCATTCCGCTCAATCTCAATAAGCGCCAGTTTCTGGAACTGACGCTGGGCGGAAGCGCCAGAGTCGTACGGGTCGAATCGCTGGCCTCGGCGGAGGCGGAGGCTGCCGCCAAGCCGGCGTTTGCGGCGGAGGCCGTGCCGGAAGCCAGTGGTCTTTCGCCCAATTCGCCGAACCCGTTCAACAGCGCCACGCTGATCACGTACCATCTGGCCGGCGCGGGACCTGTGAAGCTGGTGATCTACAATGTGCTGGGCCAGCCCGTACGGACGCTGGTGGATGAGACCCGTGCGGCGGGCAGCTATCAGGTCAGGTGGGACGCGCGCGACGACGATGGTGTGTTGCTGTCGACGGGAGTCTATATCGCACAACTGAGTTATCCTGGCGGTGTGCAGACGCAAAGGCTGCTGTACCTCAAATAGCGTCGAACGGTCGATTAGATGCCTCCAACCTGAGAACCCGTCCGGAATCGCCCCTGAGCCCGAAGAACGAGGCTTGCTGTGATTTCAGACGGGTTTTTTTATTTGCATAACTGGTGAGCTTTAATTAATATCCCCAATTGTAGATGTGGTCCCGTGTGTTGGACCGATGTATCGTAAAGAAGAAAACCAGTCGTGGTCGCTCTTGCGGCCTTGTCTTCACGGGAGGGAGGACTGTCATGAAAAAGTTCCGAACACTGTTCGCGCAGGCATACGTAAACCCCGTTGCAGGTCTGCTCATACTGGCCGCCGTCTTTGCATTCGCGCGTCCGGCCGTGGCAGTATGTCCGCTCCCTGAAGGTGCGACGCACCCTGACGACCCAAGTGTGACGGCGCAACAGGTGGAAGACGGAAGCGCTACTCTCAAGGACTTCGCGCTGGCAGTGCGCGAGCGATCCAGAGAATACGCCGCGGGGGCTGCGACCCTGGAGCAGGGGATATATATCGGTTGTATCATAAGGAAGGATGATGGGATCTGGCGTTCCGGTTCCACGTACATCGTGAGCCTGACGCTGGATGGAAGAGTGTATATTCACGCGAAGGACATGGCGCTGTCGGGCCGTCTGCTCAACCCCGTGATCTATGGAGCGATCCTTCGGGCACTGGGCGTATCCCTGGCCGATCTGGCGAATCTGGCATCTCCCGATCCCGCCGTTATGGGCCAGGCTCTCACCACCGTCATGGGCGTTTTGTCACAGGAACCGGATGGACCATTCGTTCAGCCTGGTATGCCAGGCGCCTCGGGCCATGCCGCCGTATATGTCTCGCCCAATATAGGGACTCCGGTTGTACTGCTCATGGGATTCGACCTCGACGAATCTCACGTGGTTGATGAAGAGATCGATTACGGCGACCCGGAGGTCACTGCCGAGGACGTGGTGGACCGCGAGACCCTGAAGGCCTACGTCACGGGGGCGGGAGAATACTTCCTTGAACTTATGAAGACCGGCGGTGCAGCCGGTGCCTCGAAAGCCAGGATCGCCCTGCGGGATCCGGACGGGCCCTGGAGACACGGTTCCGTGTATCTCTACGTCCTGGATCTTGCAAGCAACATCATCTTATTTCACGCAGCGTTTCCGGACAGGTTCGAGTATCGGCCTCTGGTGCCGACCGTCCACGACGCCGTGACCGGAGAGTTCATTCTGCCGCAGGTCATCGAGGCGGCCAAGGGCAACCCTGAAGGCGGCTTCGTACAGTATTTCTTCGACGATCCCACCGACGACACCGACAGCGCCGATATCCCCAAGGTGGGCTACGCACGTGAGTTCGCCGTCGAGTTACAGAGACCGGACGGAAGCACAGTCTCGGCTGACATCATCGTCGGATCGGGCTTTTATGGTCGTGCATCCGATATCGCGGCGGTTCGCCGTACGGACGTGCGGGCCACGGTGCTGGGTGATGCGGTTGCAGGGCTGGACGTGGAATTCTCCCGCGCCATCGCCGGGCGGCCGTCCGACTACGCCTGGAGCGGCGTCACCGATGCGAACGGCTCCTTCTACCTGACTATTTCCGGTGCGGATGTGGGGTCCGGATACTACAGGGCGCGGGCACGGAACACCGAAGGCGAGATCGTGGGGGAGTGGAACAGCATTCCGCTCAATCTCAATAAACGCCAGGTTCTGGAACTGACGCTGGGCGGCACAGCGCGGGTTATACGTGCCGAGGCCCTGGCCGCATCCAGTCCTGAAGCCGCTGCCAAGCCGGCGTTCTCAGCAGAGGCAGTGCCGGAAGCCAGCGGTCTGGCGCCCAATTCACCCAACCCGTTCAACAGCGCGACCGTGATCACGTACCACCTGTCCGGCCCGGGTCCGGTGAAGCTCGTGATCTACAACTTGCTGGGGCAACCCGTACGGACACTGGTGGATGAGACACGAACGGCAGGTTCGTACCAGGTCAGGTGGGATGCGCGTGACGAGGGCGGCACGCTGCTGTCGACGGGGGTGTATATTGCCCACCTGAGCTATCCTGGCGGTGCGCAGACGCAACGGCTGCTGTACCTCAAGTAGCGCCATACGGTCAGCCGGGAAGTCAGATCCTGAGAACCCGTCTGAACACACCTGACGAGCATCTATTGCGAGGCTTGCAGGGTTTTCAGGCGGGTTCTCTTTTTCGAGGGCGCTATTTTCCGGCTCGTCGCATTCCACAGGGTCTGTTTGCTGAGACCATCGGCGGAATCTGAGGAGAGTTCAATGCCCGATCCTGTAGGTTTGCTTCGCGAAGGACCGGTGAAATTCCACGTGTTCCGGGGAAGCCCCGCCGAGATGGGCAGGGCTCACGGTTCCCTGGACCCGGGTTTTCTCCGCTCGCGGCTGAAGGAATGGTTGACGTGGCCTCACGATTTCGACCACCCCTACTTTCGCAAGAACATGGCGTTTATGCGGCGTGAGTTTCCGGATTTCATGGAACGGATGGAGGCTTACGGCGCGGCGGCGGGTATCGATAATTTCGATCACACGTACTATCTGCACATAGTCAATACCGGCCGCGACGAAGAAGCTTGTTCCGCGTTCGGAATTCTGCTTCGGGAGGACGGACCGGCCCTGTTGCGGACGTACGACCCTTCCGATGCCGCGGGAACGGAGTACTTCCTCAGGGATCGCTTCGTGGCCGCGTTTCCGGATTGCCGCCCGCACGGATACGTGGGCATGGGCGGGCATCACTTCTGCGTGGTCCATACGTCGGTCAACGACGCCGGTCTGTTGACGGGCTGGGCGTCGGGGGCGCCGAAATTCCATTGGCCGGACAATCCGGAACACGTCAATCTGTTTCAGATCACAGGGCTGGTTCCCCAGCATTGCAGTGACTGCGAGGACGTCAGGCGGTTTCTTTCACAATACCGGATTTCCGGCCTGAAGGGGCTGACCGGCACGGCTGTGGACGCCCGGGGCAACGTCCTCGGTTTCGAACTGGAGTCGGGAAATATCGCATTTCGCGAACCCGAAGACGGCATGGTCCTGGAGGTGAACCATTGGCAGCATCCGGATCTTCAGGATCCGGCGCGGAAGTTCCAACCGGAGTTCTGGACGAGCCCCTACTATTACAATTCGCAGAACCGCGTGCAGTACGTGCAATACCACAGGGATGCGTTTGCGCGGATGTCCACACTCGACGAGCTGGTCGATTTTGCATTCGACCTGCACGCCCCCGGTCGTATCCTGCAGATGCCGGAGGCCAACATTGCGAACTGGATTACGTCCCATGCAATCTTTATGACCTCCGCCGACCGGAGAATGCGGGTACATCCGTTTCCGCTCCGCAAAGACAGGTACACCGAAGTCGCCTACCCTCGTTGAACAGCGCCTCGCTCGTACAGGTGTCTTTCCCTGACCCGATACGCGTGTTTCGGCCCGTGCCTTCCCGCGTACGACCCTGACTGGAGATTCAGGTATGCGTGAAATACGACGCCTCGCCCACCTGCACATCCCCACGGATTGGGTTCCGGAAGATGTCGTGCCTGAAGCCAGAAATCTGGGCTTCACGGACCTGTATTTTTTCGTGAACAAGGTTGAATCCGGCGTGGATATCGGCGGGCTTCGTCTGTCCACCGCAATGGAAGTCGGAAGACTGGCCGAACGGGAAGGGATGGGCGTGCTCGTGAATACGGGGTATATGAAATATCACGAGCGGGTCGTGCTGGATCATCCCGATCGTCGGATGGTTCTGCGGGGCGACGGAACAGGAAAACGCAGCCGGGAGACGGCCTCAGGACAGGCGTCCCGCGACCTGACCTCCGTGGAAGGCCGCATCAGAAGCGTGAACTGGCTCTGTCCCTTCAACGAAGCGAACAAGAGTCAATATAAGGCGGAGTTGCGCAAGTTGACCCGGATTCCGGCGCTGAGGTTCGTGTACCTGAACGACGAAGGATTTCTGGGCGCGTACGGCGATATGGCCTGCTATTGCGACTTCTGCCGCGCGCGTTTTGCGGACCGTTACGGAGAGGAACCGCCAACCGGGATCGATTGGAAAGACGCGTTGTGGCGAAACTGGATCAAGTGGCGATTCGAACAGTGGACGGCGGTACACGCGGAGTTTCGGGATACGGTACGGGAAGTACGCCCCGGGTTGGGGGTGGGCATGGCCACGGCGTGTACCGAATTGATGGGGATCCGGCCGTGGGCTTCCGCAGTGGATCTGGGGGCGATGAGCCGCGCCCTGGATACGATGAACACCGGGATTTACCATGGCGTCACGCGGGGCACCCATCATTTCACGCCGCGTTTCCCCATTGTACTCGACATGGCCTCGATCTTCGTCGGCGCGCTTCAGGGAAAGCCGCTGCGACTGGCGGTGCAGGCGTTCTGTCCCGGCACTTCGCTGGAGATGACGCGCAAGGACGGCCAGTGGATCGGTATCCTGCCGTTTGCGGTGGGCGCCGAGTACGTGAGTCCGTGGTGTTACGAGACCTTGCGGACGTCGCCGGCGCAGTACGAAGGGTATATGGAGACGCTCCGCCTGGATCGCTATCTGAAGGAGACGGAACCGGAATTCTCCTGCAGCCTGTTGCATTCCATACAGAGCGAGGTGTGGCGGTATCACGACGTGGACTACGACGCTCTGGCGATCCATCCCGTTGCGCGGATACTGCGGGACGAGGGTTTGCCCTATGCGTTCGTGTGGGACAGCCGCCTGGAGGAAACGGATCTGAGCCGGAACGACCCGCTGGTGTTGCCCCACGTTTGCTGTCTCTCCCTGCAACAGCGGGAAAGGCTCACGGCCTATCTGGAAGGCGGCGGACGGGTTCTGGCGATCGCGGACCTGGGACTGTACGACGAGGAGGGAGTCCCCGTCGATGAGGGTTTGCCTTCACAATGGGGTGCGTTGTGCAGCGGCGACAGGCTGGCGGGGCAGTACAGTCTCGCGTTTACGAGCGCCTGTCCGGTGCGGGAAAACATCACGGCGCCGGTGGTCGTGGAGAATCCATACAGAATCGGCCGTGTGGAAGGGGAAGTCTGGGCGACGCTCGTGGACGCGGACGGACGCGACACGGGCGCGCCGGGACTGGTCTCGAGCCTTGTGGGCGAAGGCAGGTTCGTCTACCTGGCGGGCGATCCCGTGCTCCATCATCGCGAGCCGGGGTATGAACCTCTGGTGAAGCTGCCAAACCACACGCGCCGGCTGATCGGGAATGTGGTCAGGTTCCTGGCTCGCCGGCCGGCGTGGGTCGAGGTGGAGGATTTCCCGCCGGAAACGGCCTACCAGCGGCTTCGCCCCTGGGACCGGCGTGGAATGAACACGTTCCAGTTCTTCCCCCAGGTGGGGCCTCGATACGCCATCGCAATTCTCGCGTCGTACCTCGGAGCGGAGGCGACCGTGTCGATCCGATTCCGGATTCCAGAGGGGAAGCGGCTCTCGCGAATCTTCAACGGACTGACGGAAGCATCCTGCGCGGCGGACGCTTTGCTCGATTCCGGGTCCGTCCGATGTCCTCTGCGGATCACCCATGCGGACGGCGTGATTCCCCTGGTGGCGGAGTGGGAGTGACACGTTCACGAATTGAAGGGACCATATCAGGAATGAACCGCGAACCCGGCTACCACGCGCCCGATGAAGACGGACGGGACGGCCTGAGCCCCCGGGCATTTCTGATCGGCCTTGCTCTGTGCGCCTTTCTGGGACTGGTGCTGCCCTACAATCGCATGGTAATCCAGGGCCGTTGGCTGAACGCGTATTTCATAGACCGCGGCGCGCTGGTACTCCTTTTCCTGCTCGTCCTGTTCGCCAATCCGCTGCTTGCCGCGCTTAAGAAACGACTCGCTCTGAATCGCGGCGAACTGCTGGCCATTTACGTGATGTTTCTGTTTCTGCTGCCCGTTTCGCAAATGGTCAAGCACCTGATCTCGTACCTCACCGGCGTCACCTACTATGCATCTCCCGAGCGGCGCGACCTGGAGGCCGTGTTGCCCAACATCGTCACCTGGACGGCGCCGCGGGACATCGAGGTCGTCCGGGGACTCTACGAGGGGCTGCCCGACGGGGTTTCCCCGCCGTGGGAGGCATGGCTCGTCCCGCTCGTGAGCTGGGGCGCGTTTCTGCTGGTGCTTCTCGGGGTACTGATCTGCCTGGCGGTAATCCTGCGAAAGCAGTGGGAGGACCACGAACGGTTCGCGTTTCCCATCATGCAGGTACCTTTGGAGGTGAGCGAGACCCGAAGCGGAAGGGTGGGACGGCTCTTCAGGAGCCGGTTGACGTGGGCGGGTTTCGCGATTCCGTTCGCGATCGGTTCGATTAACGCGCTGCACCACTATTTTCACACGATCCCGCGGATCGGCCTTGTTCACGATATCTGGATTTTCGACGGTACGACGCCCTTGCGCCTCAGGCTGCACTTCGCTATTCTGGGGTACTCCTATTTCGTGAATACGGACGTGAGCCTGAGCATCTGGGTGTTCAACGTGATCTCCAAGATTGTCCGGGGAGTACTGGCAATCCTGGGTGCGGAACGCTACAATGTCTCGGGCGTGGTGGGCCGTTTCAGTTCCCAGGGACACGCGTCGCTGGCCCTGATGGGCATGGGCTACATGGTGGTCCTGGCCGCGTACAGCCTGTGGGTTGGGCGCGAACACCTGCGCCAGGTTGCGGCCACGGCGCTGGGAAGACCATCCGCGGCGGACGATTCAAAGGAGGTGATGTCCTACCGGGCAGCGGTGATCGGGATCGGCGGAGGAACCCTCTATCTGGGGTGCTGGCTGTACCAGGCCGGGATGTCTCCGCCGGTGATCCTGGTCTTGTTCGCATCCTGTTTCATCGTGTTCCTGGTGATGGCGCGTGTTGTGAGTGAGACCGGATTCGTCACCGCGTACTCACCCATCAATCCGTCTGAGTTCGCTGTGTGCATGATCGGGTCTTCCGCTTTCGGCCCGGCAGGACTGGTGACGCTGGGGTTCGGCTACGCCTGGACGATGACGCGAACGAGTACGCTGATGCCCAGGGCGGCGGGCGCCCTCTTTCTTGCGCGGCGATTCGCACGGAGGCGGGGCCTGGTGTGGGCGATGGGGCTGGCGCTGGCGGTGGGGCTGATCACTGCGGGCACGATGACGCTGAAGCTTGGCTACGGGCACGGCGGGCTGAATCTCGACCGGCACTTTCTGGACTACGCGCGTCTTCCGTTCGATGCCTTTGTCGGGCGGCGCATGCTTGAGCCGAGTCCGATCTTCACGAGAGGATTTCTGTATCTGGGGCTGGGGGGCGCCATTGCGGCGTTATTGGCGGCGATGCGTGCGCGGTTCGTGTGGTGGCCCCTGCATCCTGTCGCGCTTCCGGTCAGCACGATTGCCTATACGGATTACTTCTTTATCAATGTATTCCTGGCCTGGGGCGTCAAGAACCTCGTGCTGAGGTTCGGGGGCGCCCGGCTGTACAGGTCGACGCGTCCGTTCTTTATGGGAATCATCATTGGAGAGGCCGTTTGCACCGGCGTCTGGATCGCTGTGGACTACTTTACGGGAACCGTCTCAAATGCGTTCTTTCCCTATGCATAAGGGCGGGATAGGGTGAATTTGCGCTGCGTATCGTTCAACGATCGCGTCTGCTAATCTTGACTCCATGCCGCCAGCGTAAGCAATAGTCTAGACTTACATTTAGCAAGTCGAAGTTAGCCTGTAAACGCGTGGTCATTGAGCTTGTCGAAATGCCAGCGATTTGCAATCCGATCGATACCACTTCGCCGACCCTTCGACAAGCTCAGGGAGCGGCTCAAGGTCAAATCCTATTGGCGTTCGTCGGGTGCGTTGAACCTGTAAAATGAACCTGACATCTGATTCCGAAGCTGCTTGCGCAAACGGAGGCAAGACATGAAGTCGGATAGAACAGAAGAATCGGGCGGCGGCGGGGTTTCGGGTGTAGCGTTGAACCAGACGTGGGACGTGGGTCGGCTCGTCGACCTCACCTGCGATTACTTCAACGGTATGCCCGTGGATATGACCGGTACGCTGCCCTCGTTCAGGATGCACGAACTGGACGAAGAAATGGAGGCCCTGTGCATGGGCCGCGAGTACCGCAGTTACACTCAGGAAGTTCGTATGTGCGTGCAGGCCGGAAACTATCTGGAAACCGGAGCACACCTCTATCCTGAAATGGAGTCGATTTCCGAAGTCGGCCTGGAACGGCTGTTCGTATCCGCGGTGGTGATGCATATTCCCAGGGGGAAGGACGAAAAGGTGACCGCCGCCGACCTGGGTCGTGCTCTGGCGGACCTGGGAGAAACGATCCATCCGGGGGACGCAATCCTGGTCGCCACGGGATACGACCGGTTTGGCAGCGGCGACATTCGCTGCGAACTGACGCCGCATTTCAGCTACGACGCGATCGACTGGGCGGTGAATCAGGAGCCTTCGATCCTGGCGTCGGACATGGCGAGCTGGCACGATGGAGAGGAAGAACCGAGCTTCTGGCCCATGCTGATGAGATCCGGCGTTCTGGTGATCGGTTCGCTGATGAACGTGGCGGAGATTGCCGCCCCCCGAATCCGGCTGATCGCTTTGCCGATGAAAATCAGAGGCGCGTGCGCGGCGCCCTGCCGGCTGATTGCCGTCCTTCCATCGCAAAGGGCGGAATCCGGCTGATTCGGCGGTAAACCCGAATGCACGCGCAGAAAAACATACGTCCACACTCGAGGGTAAAATCATGAAGATAGAAAGAATCACCGCCCATCGGCTTCGGGAATGCGAAATCAGTATGGAAAAGTGGAACCACTTCACGAAGTGGAAGGCGAGCGAGGACTGGATTGAAGACGAGGTCTTCGGCCGGAAGTGGATCTCTCCCACGTGCGTGTGCTACAACCCGATAGACGGCCTGGTCTACGTGGGGCTGACCGCGCTGGACAGGGACATCTTCTACTCATTCGACCCGGCGACGGGTACGTGGACGTCCCTGAATTATCCCGGGGAGAGGGACCGGTACGGAAGCAAGATCCACCAGGGCCTGGAGGTGGACGACGAGGGACGCGTGTACGCGGGTGTCGCCACACTGGGCGACGCCGACATCTGGCCGAAAGCTACGGGCGGACCGATCTTCCGATACGACCCCCGGACCGGAGAGTACGAGTTCCTGTGCATCCCGATCGAGCACGACTACGTTCAGGGATTCGTCTTGGACCGCCGGCGGGGCGTCATCTACGGCGATACGTTTCCCGGACGAAAGATGTTTCGATACGATATCGGTAGCGACAGCGCGCGTGTGCTGACCATGCTGGGCGACGTATCCACCGAGCATCTCGCCCTGGACGCGGACGGCGGCGCCTGGCACACGTACGAACTGATGCAATGGGCCGGGCGTTATCCACTGCTTCGATACGATCCTGCCAGGGACGAGATCGACTTTACGAACGTGGACCTGCCGGACGTTTCGCCGGGAATTAAGGGGTCGAATCAGATGGATTCGTCGCTGCTGACGGAGGACGGGACGATGTACGTCGGAACCAGCGCGGGGGCGCTGGTACAGGTGGATCACAGCGGCACCGGCGTGTGCGCGACGTATCTGGGAAAACCTTATGTCGCGCCGCGTATGAAGGGACTGATCGAGGGCCCCGACGGGTTGATCTATGGGGTCAGCGGCGGAAACTACGATACGCACTTCTTCACGTATGACCGGGAAACCCGGCGGTTCGATAACCTCGGGCCGATTCAGGATACGCAGGACGGTACGCGGTGCTGGCTGGCGCACCATATGTGCATGGTGGACGCGAAGACGTTCATCGTGGCCGAATCGGACAACCACTTCCGCGCGAGCTTCCTGTTCAAGGTGGAGCTGGCTTAGCGGCTGAAAAAACGTCCGTACCATCCTGTACGTGAATCGAATTTCGCGCGTCATCTCCCTGCCAGAGAGCATCGGATGGCATTGATTGCAATAGGCGGATTCCCCGGCGCCGGGAAGACGACGGTTTGCCGGAGACTCTCCAGCGAGTTCAATCTGCCCTGTCTGAGTTCGGATATCATCGGTCGAACGATCGAGGGGTCGAAAGGAATCCGGGAGGGGAGGATTGACGCGTACCGCGTAGCGTACGACGTACTATTCCGGCTTTGCGATGAATTCATCACGTCGTCCGCCAGCGTGGTTCTCGACCTGACCCTGGGATGGGATTTCCAGTGGCGGAAGCTGGATGGCATTCTCAAACGGCATCCGCGCACGCTGTTCATTCCCGTCGTTCTCCGATGTTCGCACGAAGTGTGTCTGGAGCGGCTTGAAGTGCGGCATCGTGCCACGCCGGAGGGTTACGCAGCTCCTTCATACTTCAGGACTGAGCCGAAAGTCCGCAATATCTGGAACTACCTGCAGGAACTAAATCGTACAGAGGTGCATTCCGTCGATGCCAGCGGCGGCGAGGATCAGGTGTATGAGCAGGTGAAACAGTATGTTATCACTCGTATGCCGAACCGGAAAGAGCTTCTTCAATGAGACCTGATAGCCGTAGATGGAAATTTCAGATCGCTGCCCAATCCCATCCTCGCTTCAGGACTGATCGACCTAAGCTCACGCCACGTATCAACGTAATACCTATATGAGGTTCAATCTTTTCTTGAAGAGTTCAATACCGTGGACTGCTACCCGCGCGATGTTTTGGAGTTGATCGAGTTTGTCCAGTGAAACCCATCTTATCTCGGCAATTTCTGAACTACCTCTCTCGCGATCTGCAGTTATTCGACAAAGAAATATGATTACCGTGTCACGCTTGCCCTCCGTGTCAGTTCGGTACTGCCCCAATCGTTCCGTGTTGTATGGCGTAACCGACAACTCTTCCCTGATCTCCCGATCGATCGCGCGTTCGGGCGATTCCCGTTTCGGTTGGTAGCCACCCCCGGGAAGATTCCATAGCATTGTGTTCCCATATGTGTTTCGGATCAACAGGATCTGCCGATCGTCATCCGGATGTGGGAGAGTTCCTTTTACACCGAACGTCTTCGGGCGAAACACTTTCCAATAGATACTCGCCAAATGAAACAGGAAACTTCGAAAGCGAGAGACCTGCATTGCGGTCGACTCCGATTTGACAGAAGTGCCAGAGTTCAGCGGCGTGGTTATGCCCGATGGTTTGGGATTTCGACAAGTCTTGGCGAGTATTCGACTGAGATCGGATGTCTGGTTGGGCATCTGCTACAGCCTGGAAGAATCGCCCTTTCCGAACATTGTAGATTCTACCGCTCAGAGGTATATTCTCGGCATCTCCAGGAGAAATATAAGCACATGAGCGGGCAGCGAAACAACGGTAAAACTTGATGCTCCCCGATCCTTCCCTTTACATCTCCGATCTGGATGGCACACTTCTGGATAGCGAAACGACTCTATCTCGATACAGCAGGGATACCCTTAACACGTTGATGGATCAGGGTCTGCTATTCACTGTGGCCAGCGCACGCAGTATCGCCTCCATGCGCCAGGTGCTGGCTGGCCTGCGTCTTTGTTTGCCGGTCGTTGAAGTCAACGGCGCCTTCGTCTCCGATCTGGTTGGCGGTCGGCACTATGTGGTCCACGAACTGCACCGCGATATCCTGCCCGGACTGTGGCAACTGATTGCTCGTTCCGGCCACGTGCCCTTCATCTCGACTTATGACGGCGATACCGACCGATGTTACTACCGCGATATCACCAATGGAGGCATGGCATGGTACGTGAGAAACAGGAAGCTCAACCAGGACCCGCGAATGCACTATCTGCACGACCTGGAGCGCGGTCTGGAAGAGCAGGTGGTCAGTCTGAGAGTCATCGGAACGGGATCGGAAATGGAGAAACTTGCTGATGAAATGAGCCAGCCTTTTGCTGGGCGGATCCAGACCCAATGTTTCGAGAATTTGCCTTCTCCAGGATGGCACTGGCTGACCATTCAGGATGCCGGCGCCACGAAAGAAGCCGGCATACGGTACGTTCAGCGCTTGAAGGGTCTGGAAGACCGTCGTCTTGTCGTCTTTGGCGACGATAAAAACGACCTGGGGATGTTCAAGTTGGCGGACGAGGCCCTCGCGGTGGGGAATGCCATACCAGCCGTCAAGGAACGCGCAACCGGGATCATCGGCAGCAATGATGCAGACGGCGTTGCGAAGTTCATTCGTCGACGTTGGGACTGAACACGGGAATATTGTCGATGCATAGAAAGCGAAGGGGTCGGAAGACACATCAGGCGTTGGTGCGGCCAGCTGTCATGGTGGTGAAGCCGGTGTGAGGGGGTAGGCGGACATTCCTGTCTGCCCGTCTCGATGCCGACAATGCCTCCGCGCAAATGCGTTTACGGCGCGCTTTCGTCAGGGGCAATCGAAAAGACGGGAGATTCTTCGCTCCGCTCAGAATGACAGGTATTGTAAAAAACGCGAACCCGTGGCAACCTGGTTTTCGTTGTCAAAGCCGTCCGTAATCGCGAAAGGAATCCACTTTTCGAACCTCATCTCCAGGAATCCCGCGGTTCTTGGACAGCAGTGCTGGAAAAAACGCTATCGAATTGCAAACGATACCGCCGACGATGCCAGGCTGCCCGCTATCTCATCAAAAACCTTGACTTTCAACAACTGATGCCCCGCATCGGTTTTCGACATATCCAGTTCCAGGTATCCGTACTCATCGGCTCTGTCTCCCTCGTGCGCGTACTCCACGTTCACGACCTCAGCCTTTCTGTCGATGCCGACCAACCTGCCAAGCGCCTTCAGGATCTTCACCGCTACGTTACCTTTATTGAGCGAATGCAGTTCGTACAATACCCGGTACCTTGTCCTGCCGAACTCGTCCTTCGTCAGGTTGTAGACTTCGTAATAGACAAACACCGGCTGTCCCACGAAATAGAACAGACTTGGATTAGGCACCACCTCGATCTCGCCTTTTGTGAATTTGCTGCCACGGCTTGGACGAATCAATGAGGCCATCTCAATATCACTCACCCTCAGCGAGTCATCGGCATATGGATGCAGCACCACTTCGCGGTTGTAGACCTGAGACTTATCCGAAGACGAGTCCAGAATCTGCACGGATAGCCGATAAGTGCCAGGCGCGACAGAAAGCCGGTCCATCTCCGGCACAAATGCGATCTGGGTGGTATCAATCGGTCCCGACGTGTACAGCTCCATATCCTCGCTCGACCGATACACCGGCTTGTTATCCTCGTCGTGCAGCGCCAGGCCCCGCTTCAAGTATGCCGTCAGCCTTCCGTCGGGTCCTTCTTTGTAGTCAAGTTCACGCGTGGGAATACCATAGTACACCTCCAGTTTTACCGAACGGTCATCTGCCTTGAATCGAGCCGCGTCATAGAAGAAATCGAGGGGGGCAGTGGCAAAGTCCTGTTCGTAAATCGCCGGCGTCTTGCGCGCCACGCGACGCATCACCAGACCGGGGTTCATTCGCTGCCATATCAAATTTGACTTGATCGAAGTATCGATCGAAGGATGAAGGATTTCATCCGTTGGCTCGTCAGTCGCCATCGAAGTATCGATCGAAGTATCGATCCAAGGATCAGGGATTTCATCCATTAGCCCGTCAGTCAACAAGGTGGTGCCGGGGTTTCGCCCTGTGATCTCGTCCACCCAGATAGCGGCGCCCGCATGCGGCACCTCTGCGTACTTGTAGGGGCCTGGGCCTGGCCCGTGTACCTGTACAAAAGTCACTTCCACGCCACCATCGACGTTCGAGTAAATCCAGTATTCCCAGACGCCTCGAACGGGGTATACCGGGTAACCAAGAATCGTAGATAGCGTCTCCTGGTCGTCCATACCCTTCTCTACTGATCCACTCATCGACCTGTAGAAGCTGACCATGCGCCGGCTCAGAAGGAGGTGCTGCAGGGCTTCACCCGCCTGGCTCATCAGCCGGTCCTTAACTGCAAGAACCTTTGGGTCCGTCTCAAATCGGATGTTCTCCGACGCACTGATGTGATCGGGCCTTCCATAACGTACATACACCTCCCCACGTACGTCCCAGGGGAATTCGTACTCGCTGAAATGCTCCCGTGCATACGCCACCCGGCGGCAGTGCTCTATCCACCGTTCGTTGGCCGCCGTCACCGGCGCAGGATCCCGAGGCGCCCAGAAAATTTCGGATTGCGCCTTGCGCTCTTCATCTGGCGTCGCCTGGAAGCGGGACAGTTCATCGCTGTTAACCACCAGGCTTAGATCATAGTATAATGCCTGCTCGCCGGGTGGCAGACCCTCCAGGAAAGCATCCAGTATCGCATCAAACGGATCGTGGTCCCGCGCATGCTGATACATCTCCGCCAGATCCAGGAACGCGCGCCGTTGATAGGCATTCGGCGTATCCACGACTGCCTTGAACATCCCCAACGCTTCATCCGTGCGTCCTTCTTCCTTCAACCACTGTGCAAGATAGGTCCGAGCCCCAAAATGTGCTCGATTCACCTGGAGTTGCCGGCGGAACGCTTCCTCTGCCTTTCGCGCATTTCGAAATCGACCCGCTCTTCCATCTTTGTAGACCCGACCAATCTGGAACCAGACATCGTGATGATCCGGGTCCATCTTAACCAGTTTCTTGTACGTGTCCAGTTCCCTCGAATTGCCAATTTCCCGGTACGTTTGGGCCAGGTTGTAGTACGCTTCCACGTAACCTCGGTCAGCCCGAACGGCCCTTCGAAAATACTTGATTGCCCAATCCAGCATTTTCTCTGTATTGCGAAACACGAGACCCAGTCCGTTCAGGGCTGGAGCGAAGTTCTTGCGCTTCCTTAGCGCCTGGCGAAAGGCTTTTTCTGCATCCTTCAGGTTTCCTGACTTGAGGTGGACGTGACCCAACCCCACGTATGAAGGCGCATGTTTCGGGTTGACCTTCAGAGCGGTCTGAAACTGAGCGGCGGCGGCGACCAGTGAGTCCGTTTCCGCGAGCCGCATTCCCGCCTGATAAAGAGAATCGACTCCGCCGGCATTTGCAATCGACGCAGCGTCCAATGGGGCTTTGGTTGTACACAGGACAACAACGACCGCGAATACGGGTAGTGACATCATACCTGCCTTCATACATCGGCCCTTTCGAACGAAGGAGAACACCAATCTCAGAATCGCGGAAAAATTAGGACCTGCGCACCGGAGTCCCCACGGGCTCTTTCATCCGCCACGCCCGTCCCTCATGAAAGACACAGGCCAGGCGCCATAGGTTCAAAAAAAAGCCCGGAAATCACCTTGTCCGGACTCTTTTCGCTCTCGGGTAACGAGCTTTGGTAATCCCGGTCTGTCCCATTCACGTATACTCAAGCTTGTTCTCCCAATATTCCTTCAAGACCATCCAGTGGCTTGATGTGTTCGATAATGTCATCAGAATACAATCCGCCTTTATCAATCACTCGGAACAACGCCTCACGTGGCCCCACCAGGCATCTATGTTTATCTTCACTGGTAATTTTGGATGCGAAGCGACACAAGATCAAGTCCTATTACGGGAAGCGTTAAATCGTTGACAGTCTTTGTTCTATTACACAGGAGAATGTTAACCAAACGGCGCTTCCCAAACCTGAGGTCGTTAGCCTTGCCCTGAACCGCTCCCTGAGCCTCCGGTCCCTGAGCCGTTGTCCTGAGCCTGCCGAAGGATTGTCGAAGGGCCGAAGGGTTGTCGAAGGGTCGAAGGGTCGACGAAGGGCTGTCCAATGGAGCCTACTGAGTGCCGAAACGCGGGCACTTCGACAAGCTCAGTGACCACGTTTCGGTAGGCGCGAAGACCGCTTTGACAAGCTGAGCCGCTGCAGCGGAGGATGTAAAATAAACGGTGCTGCCCGTAATAAGTTTCCGGACCTGCAGAGTTCGGTCGCTCGCTTTCACTCGTCTCTAAGCGTATTCGCCGGATTCAGGGTCGCGGCCCTGTACGTCTTGCAACTGACCGCGAACATAACGAAAGCAGACGTCAACACCGCGCCCGCGACAATAGGTGCGATCAAGTCGATTCTATAGACGTAACTCTGAAGCCACTCTTTCAAGGCAATGTACGCGATCGGTCCGGCGACGATGGCAGCCAGGATGAGAATCTTCGTGAAGTCAATCGAAAGACGCGCCATCAGACGGGATACAGGCGTGCCGAAGACCTTGCGGATTCCGATTTCCTTCGTCCTTCTGGCCACGGAGAAAGAGGTCAGACCAAACGCTCCGAGGCACGCCAGACCCAATGCGAGAATTGCGGGGAGTCGAATGGCATTCAGCCATTTTTCATCCTTTTTGTATTGGTTCTTGAGGTCATCTTCAAGAAACCTGGCCCGAAAGGGTTGAGACGGCGCGATTTCATGCCATTCCTTTTGGAGAATTTCGAGAATGTCCCGGTCCTCGCTGGAGGCTGAAATAACAAAAGATAGGTCACAATACTCAGGTTCCAGGAAAATGACAGCGGGCGCGACCTGTTGGTGGAAGGATTTGAAGTGGAAGTCTCTGACCACCCCGATTATCGGCACGTCTCCATTGCCGTTCCAGTCCACTTCTCTGCCTGCAGCGCTTTGCCATCCGAACTGTTTCATGAGGGTCTGGTTTATGATGACGGCGTCTTGGTCGGTCGATAGAAACCTGGAAAAATCCCTGCCCTCCAGCATCTCAAACTCGAGTGTTTGCAAAAACCCATAATCCACCGCGATCGTCTCCACTCCTCGGACTGTCCTGCCCTCAGCTCTGGCAAATCCGCCGATTGATTTTCTGTTGCTGAGCGGATGTTGCCCCCGAGCGACCCCGGTAATGTTCGGATATGATGTTATTTTCCGCGCATAGACATCCGCGAGGTCTGGTGAAATTTCCCGCAATTCACCGGTGTTGACCGCAACAACGCCATCCGTGCGGAATCCGGGATTCGAGTTTACAAGAAGATTGAGCTGGGCCGCCATCACAACGGCGACCATGATCAGAATCATCGACATTGCGAACTGTATGACAAGCAGCAGCCGCATGAGAAAACCGGGATTCACACTCTCGGATCGAGAATAGAGGACGTCGGCCGGCTGCAGGCGGGACAATACCAGGGCAGGATAGAGGCCCGCCGATATGCCAACGGTCAGCGTGACAAGAACGATACACAGCAACGTCGTTGCACTCAGCTGTCCCATCATGCTGATTCTGGCCCCGACAAGGGAATTGAATTGCGGCAATACCGCGCTCACCAGTGCAAGGCCGACAACCAGGGCAATCAGCGCCATGAAGACAGATTCCGCGAGGTATTGAGAGACAAACTGTCGCCTGCCGGCACCGAAGAGCCGGCGCACACCCGCTTCCTTTGCACGCGTTAGAGCATGCCCAATGGCCATTGCCGAATAGTTGACGCACGTAATCGTAATCACAACGAGCGCGATTCCGAGAAAGACGTAGATGTACACAGGATTGCTCGCTCGTTCGACTCCCTGGGTGTGCCTGTCGAAACGTACTTCCCGTAAAGGCTGCAGCGTCATCTTTATGTTGCCGGTTGCTTGCCGCCCCCACGCTCTCTGAACGACCTTGGGGAGCCTCTCTTCGACGTTTCGAGGGCGCAGATGTTCGGGCAAGTATACGTACGTCGTGGCAACTTGAATCATCCACGACAAATCAGGAATTTCACCGGGAACCTTGTCAGACGAATCTTCGCGCACCATTCGAACTCTCACGGATGCCCACGAATTCAGTAGCTTGTCTGCAGCGTGGGCGGGTACCAAACAATCGAACACAATGCTTGAATTCTCCGGAAGTCCTGACAGGACCCCGGTAACCGTATAGGCATCTTTCTTGTTGATAGTCACGATCTTGCCCAGCGGGTCTTCGCCTGGAAACAGTTTTCTCGCAACCCTCTCGGTGACCACAATCGAACGCACATCGTGAAGCGCGGTTGATGCATCTCCCCGTGCCATCGGAAATGAAAAGACATCGAGAAACGAGGGATCCACGTAACTCACCCGGAATCTGGACGATTTCTCTCCGTATGCCACAGAACCGCCGGATTTAAAAACCCTCACAACCGTGGCATCCGGAATTTCATTGGCAATGGCGGGCCCGAGAGGCCATGCCGTACGGCTCATGATTTGTTCACCGGTTCTCTGCTGGATTCTGTAGATGCGATCGGCATTGACATGAAAGAGATCGTAGGTCAATTCATTATATGCGAATACGACCGCCAGCGTGCCGAATGCCAGGGCAACTGACAAACCTCCGAGATTGATCAACGAAGTCAGTTTATTCTTGAGTATGCTTCTGAAAGCAAGTGTCATGTAGTTGCCTAACATCGTTCCTGGTCCTTTCCGATCTATCCTGCCGCGAATTCTCTTTCCGGATTACTGTTGTTCGCGCGCAACACTCGCGACTATCCCTCAATCCGTTTTCGCGATAAGAAATACAGCGCCCTTCTCAACGGTTTCCCCGCTGTTCCGGTCCACGACGGTTACTCTCAACAGGTATTTCCCCACCGGACGGTTCTCCAGTTCGATTTCCACGTATTCGACTTCGTCGCCAGACCCGCCCTGCTGCTCGTACGTGACGGCCAGTTCTTCGCGTATTCCGGTTCGCCACCTGAACAGCCGCGAAATGTCGCTCACCGTGCCGGGTGTGTCTTTGGATGTGATGGTATAGGATACAGTGTAATTCGTCTGCCCGAATTCGTCCTTCGACAGATTGTAGATTTCGTAGTAGACGAATACGCTCTGGCCTGACCCGTAGGTCCTCGTGGGCATTGGAATCACGCGCACTTCACCCTTGCTGAATCTGGATCCTGTCAGCTCTGTTTCAATGCGCCAGGCGAGTTGCAGGTCGCTGATCTGTAAGCCTTGCCTTCCGTACGGTTCTACGATTACCTCCTGACGATATCTGCCCCGATTCTGGGACAATCGGTCCTTTACCCCCACCTCCATCAGATAACGCCCCGGCGGAATGGCCAGACGAATCATATCCGGTACGAAGCCGTCTCGCCTCCCGGTAAGGTCGCCGTCGTTCTCGAAGGTGAGCTGTCCGTCTCTCCGGTAGATTTCACCGGTCTGCCTGTTGAGTAGCGCGACGGTCCGTTCAATTTCAATCCGGGTTTCGTTCGCCTCCTGCCGGTAGTGTCCCGTAACGTGAGGAACGCCCAGATAAACTTCCAATGAGGATCGGTCGTCCCGTCGAAAATCCGCCAGATCGTAATAGAACGTGAAAGGATCTTCATTGGCTTCGAACTGATAATAGTTGGGCGTTGCGCTGGCGGCTTGGGCGGTGACGGTCCTCGGATTGTAGCGATTCAGACTTGCCTGCTGTCGGACGGGTATCCGAGCATCCGAAGGGGACGGCGCATAGTCGTAGATCCCGTTTTGGAATTCATCCGTAAACGTGATTTCGATTCCGCCGCCGACGTCCACGTAGACCCAGGTCTCCCAGGCAACCATAGACGCATCTTCCTCGCTGGAGACCGGCCTGTAGTTCGTGGGAGGAAGGGCATCGCTGGCGTGTGTGTTACTTCCAGGATCGTCCTTGAGTTCTGCGCTGAATTCGGGGCCTTCGCCCAAAGACTGCCGCAGGCTTTGAACGGGATAGACCGGGCCGGGATAAATGGACTCGAAAGGAGACGTTTGAAGCTTGTAATCTCCAGCAATGTGCCGAATCCCCTTTGCGTCCTCAGCCGGCTTGAGAAAGTATTTCGCAGGCACCGAAGTACCATATATCGCACGGGCAAGGCGTTCCTTGACCCGCTGGACGGCAAGGCTCTGATCCACGTTCATCATATCGGACCGCGAACGATAATCCGGCTCTCCGAAACGCACGTACACGTCGCCGCGGCGGTCCCAGGGGTGTCGACCAGACGAAAAGCTGCGGCGAGCGTACCACACCCGGCGATAATGCTCCAGCTTACGTTCGTTGGCCGACGTCGTTAAATCAGGGTCTTTTTCAATCCAGAACCTTTCCAGGAACGCCCCCTTTAACGTTTCCGGCGACGCTTCAAAGGCCGCCATCTCGATGTCCGACGCCACGAGACGGATATCGCCGAACAGTGCACGTTCCTCAGCGCCCAAACTCTCCAGATACCTCTTGAAGTATACATCAGCCTGATCGAGGGCTCCCAGTTTAAGACAGGCCTGCGCCAATATGGGAAGGATTTCAGCGTCATCCGGATGCTCGCGGGCGTAGCTTTCCAGGAGTTCGACGATCCTGGCATATTCCCGGGATTTCAGGTAGACAGCCGCCAATCGGTTCCGGCCCCGCGGGTCATCCGGACGCAGGGACATGTACTGGGCGTAGTGGAGCGCCGCGCGTTCATAATCCTTGTGGAAAGTCTCGTACCACTCTCCCAGGAGCAAATGGGCAGGCCCGAACGTCGGATCCATTTCGAGCAGCTTCTCACAGTCACTCTTTACGTCGTACTCCTTTAGCGTATACCTGATCTTCGCAATGTTGAATCGCGCTTCGATATAGTCCCGGTCGTACTGGAGCGCTTTCTGGAAATATCGAATGGCGTCGTGCCGTGCTTTCGGGCGCTGTTGAAACACGAGGCCCAGTCCGTTGTACGCTTCGGCCAGTCTGTGATCCAATCGGGTCGCCCGTTCGAACGATGCCAGCGCTTTCTTCAGTTGCCCCGATTCCAGATAGGCATAGCCCGCTTTTGAATGTCCCAATGCGAAACGAGGCGCGACCCGCGTTACCATTTCCAACGCTTGGGGCGAAAGCGGATTCCTGGATTCCAACAGAGCCAACCCCGCGGAAAGAAGTGAGTCGACCTGCGCGCGATCAACGGATCTGTCCTGTACCACGTCTCCACCCGGATCGTGAACCAGTTCCACCAGCCGTCCTTTAAAGAAATAGCTGGTCAATACCGCCTGGCTTGGGGACGCGTCAACACGGTAGAAGTAGCTGAACTCGCGACCGGATTCGGGATCCGCAGGAGAGCGAAACAGAGTATTGAGAACATCCAGGTCTTGCTTTGATGAAACTTGCTCCGCTACCCAGGACTTGAGCAATGGAAGGGTTTCCGGGCGACGTCCCTCGTGCGCATCGGCATAGGTAAGGAAGAGATCCGCGAGAACCCTTAGATGGTCTCGGCAAACCCAACGCGCGCCGTTTTTTTGAGCATCCATTGCTCGTCGTTTCAGTTCGCGCAGGTACGCGGCGATCGGTTCCGCATAGAATCCAACCGTCCCATGGCGGCGGCGCAGGGCCTCGAAAACTGAAGCCGCCATGCGATACTTGTCTGAGGCGCTTTCGAAGTCCCATTGGTGCAGGGCGGTGTAGGCCAGCGCGGCTGTCTGAAATGCGGTCCCCAGAGCTTGCAGCGCGGCCAATGTCTCTTTGGACGCGGGACCCGGATCGCTGGTGACGAATGTGTGTGCCTTGCCTGCGCCTGTATCACTGACGTTTCTGTCCGGGATGGTACGTATTGGACCTGGACCGACGGGGATCTCCCAGATGCGCGGAGTTGACAGTGGGGACGACCTTCGTTCCATCAGAGAGATACCGATCATCTTTGTTTCAAATGGTTTCTCGTGGTAGAAGAGCCCGTCACTCGCCGAATTCCACGCCAATCCACCCGACTCACCGGGAAATGTGCCCAGACGGCGGGTCGCTTCGGACGCCTCTACCCACACTTCAGTCAAGCTCACCGGTCCCTCAGACCATGTGACCGTCCAGGCTCTCTTCTCGTTCGACGGGTCGACCACAAAGGTCTGTTGCGACAATGCGTCGGAAGTTCCGAGTGTCAGAATCGTCCAGATCGGCATTGAACGAAACATCGCCGTCAGAATGCTGCCGAAGACGAGAGGGATTTGTGGACGGGATGGATTGGATTGATGCATTGGGTTCCAGATCTTCGGGATTTTCTCGCGGAATGCAGAAAGTAGATTCTAACCTGATTCATTCAGGAATCGACGGATAATGGATTTTACGGAAGCAGAAAGAATTTCCGGATGAAACGAGAAACGAAAGAGCAAGGGCGGTGACGGATTTGGCGCGTTCACGCCGTTTGTGGGGTGTGTGCTGGGAACACGATAGCGCCGTGGCGTGAGGTTGCCCTGAATGCCGCTATCGAAAGCACAAACGCCTCCTTGGCCATTGGTCGTTTCGATGCAAACGTGAAGGCGAGGTCAGCACGTCGATGGGTAATGGAACACCAGTTGCCTGTTTATTGAATGATGCAGGCTAAGGCGTGAAGATGAAAATCTGATCCGTAATCGACTCAGGAGTATGACCGCCATCCGCCGTCTTCAATCCGCCGGCGATAACGACGCGGCCGTTATCGAGGAGCGTAACAGTCTGCCCGGATCGCCACGGTCCTATGCTGTGTCCCGTAGGCGAAAATACCTGCGTGTCCGGATTGTACAGTGCGATATTGCCGTTGTCCCGGTGGATGAAAAACACCCTGCCGGACGGCAGCAGCAGGGCGGCCAGGGGATCCATTACGGAAGTTCCGGCGGGCGAGAAAGTGTTTGTCTCGGGATTATAGATCTCGGGCGTCTGTGCGCGACGCCCGTCTCGCCTGTAGCCGCCGACGATCATTACCCTGCCGTCCTGAAGGAGCACCGCCTTATGGCGCATGCGGTCGACCTGAAGGCTGCCTGCTTCTGAAAAGGTTTCGGACGAGGGATCGTAGATGAAATTCTGTCCCCGCAACCATTCCCCTCCGAAAGGTTTTCCTCCAACGATCAGCACGCGGCCGTCCTTCAACAAAGTCGCCGTATGCCCAAATCCTGGATGGTCCATCGCGAAGGTGTCGGAAAGTGTGCCTGTAGCGGAATCGAAAACACGCCATCGTCCACCCCCGGGGTGCCCGCTGATTAAAAGGACCTCTCCGTTGGGCAACAGGGTGGCAGTCCGGGTGCCGAAAGTGAAGGGTGCGTCTGCAACGGCGTCGAACCTGCCGGAATAAGGATCGTACATCTGAATAGGGAGTCTTAACCAACTGGATATAATCAGAACCCGACTGTCGGGAAGCAATATTCCGTGGTCCTTGCTGCGACCGGCGGACAGGTCTCCCGTAGGCGTTGAGACCCCCGTTTCCGGATCGAAAATCTCCGCGCTGACAATAAGATCCTGCTCCACAACACCTTCTCCGGCAGGAGGTAGTGCCGCGTTGCCGCCGGCAATCAGGACCTTGCCATTCTGCAGTCGTGTCGCGACATGCAGATTCCTGGGTCGTGTCAGATTTCCAACCTCGTGGAGACCCCGTTCAAGGTCCGGCATCATCACCGAATCGCTTCCGCAAGCCCAGAAGTTCGTGACGACAAACAACGCTATGAGGAATCTGCCGATCATCTCCATTCCCGCGTTTTAAAAACCTGTGAGTGTGACATCTACGCGATAGGGCTGGCGATGCGGGCAGACAGGAATGTCCGCCCCACCCTCTAAAACCTTTGTTGGTTTTATCTCATATCACACCTGTCCAAAAACGGGTGTGGTAACCTACGAAAGATGCGAAAGTGTACGAAATATACGGATGGAAAATTCGCCCACAACGATTGGCGAAATGTATCGTTCACACTTTCGGCCGAATGTTATGCAGATGAGGAGGAGAGTCTGGCAAAGCGTCCGCGCACAGGTTCGTCTTCAAAGAGCATCTGCGACACGTCTAATCGAGACGGGAGATTCTTCGACTCCGCTCAGAATGACATGTTGGCCCATATGCAAGCGTGTTTCTTCCCGCTGTCATCCAGAGGAGGCCTGCGCACGACATAGGCGAAACGCGTCCGTCACACGTTCTTCGTACGGTCATCCCGATGGGGTGCCAGGCCGACGAAGGATCTACTGCAGCATCGCATTATTCCCGTGCGATTTGCACGTTTCAATACCTGGGAGGCAGCACGTCCGCCTCCAGCACGGTACGGAAGCGGCGAAAAATGCTTTGACTCCGGTCAGTATGAGAAGCCATGCAACAGACGCGAACCCATGGCAAACTGGTCTTCGTTGTCGGGGTCAAAGCCGTCCATAATCGCGAAAGGAATCCATTTTTCGAACCTCATCTCCAGGAATCCCGCGGTTCTTGGACAGCAGTGCTGTAAGGTCTAATCTAATCCATTTCCGTGATCACAAAACCGGCGTCTTTATCTACTGTCTCCCCGCTGTTCCGGTCCATGACGGTTACCTTCAGCAGGTATTTCCCCACCGGACGGTTTTCCAGCTCGAGTTCCACGTATTCCGCTTCCTGGGTCGCCGTGCCCTGCTGCTGGTACGTAACGGAGAGTACCTCGCGTTTGCCTTCCCTCCACCGGGTCAGGCTGGAGATGATACCGGCGGCGCCGGGGTTGTCGTTTGACGTGACCGTGTAGGACACTTCGTAGTTCGTCTGTCCGAATTCGTCCTTCGACAGGTTGTAGATTTCGTAGTAGACGAATACGCTCTGGCCTTTTTCGTACGTCCGGGTGGGCATGGGAATGACCCACAGTCTTCCCTTGCTGAATTTGTCCTCGTTCTCGCTCGTGGAAATGCGCCAGGCCATTTCCAAATCGCTCAACTGAAGACCCGTCCCCCTATAGGATTCCACCTCCACGTCCTGGCGGTACCGCGCGTGCCGGGCGGAAAGACGGTCCTTCAACTTGACTTCCATCCGATAGAGGCCGGCCGGAACGTCCATGCGGGCAAGGTCAGGAACAAACCCGCCGCGTTCTGTGGTTACGTCTCCCCTGGCGGCGAAACGTATCAGTTCGTGACTACGGTAGACCGCTCCCGTCGTTCGATTACGAAGAGCCACCGTCCGGTCGGCATCTATTTCCGTGCGGTCTTCATCACGCAGGTAATGGCCTTGCCGTCGAGGTATTCCAGCGTAGACTTCGAGCGCCGTATCGTAACCCTGTTCGCTTCTGAAGTCAGCCGAGTCGTAATAGAACTCCATCGGATCCTCGTTCAGAGGCGGTACATAGTAATCGGGGGTTGCCGCAGCGGCCATGCGATAGACGTTGTGGGGGTTGTAGCGATTCAACATGGCCTGCTGGCGGCTGGGAATTCGGGCGTCCAGCGGAGCGGGCGCGTAGTTATAGGTGCCGTTGTGGAATTCGTCGGTGAACGTGATTTCGATGCCACCGCCCACGTTCACGTACACCCACGTCTCCCAGGGGACGATTGAGGCGTCATCCTCACTGGTCACAGGTTTGAAGTTCAACGGTCTGCCGCTTCCCCTGCCGGCGCCGAGTATCTGTTCTTCCTGCTCGGCACGGTCGATCCCCAACCGGGCAGCTTGTTTCGATTTGATACCATCCCCCTGGTATTCGGCGCTGAATCCGGGAGACCCACCAGCGCTCATGGTCCGATGGCTGCGCACAGGATAGACCGGACCGGCGTACGTCGCGCCCGGGCCCGAGGTCTGAATCGGTACGTCGCCCCTGGCGTGCCCGATACCATCCAGATCGGTTGCTGACTTCAGAAACATGTGCGGCGGGACGGCTGCGCCGTAGAGCGCCGTGGAGAGACGTTCCTTTATCCGTTGGACCGCCAGGGACTGCTGGAAGTTTCTGTTGTCGGAGCGCGACCGGTGGTCCGGCTCACCGAACCGGATATACACTTCGCCGCGCTGGTCCCACGGCCGCTTGCCCTCCGAAAAATTCTGCATCGAATACCACACCCGACGGTAGTGCTCCAGCCGGCGTTCGTTTGCCGCCGTGGTCAGGTCGGGGTCTCGATCGGACCAGAATGAGTGCAGAAATGCCGGCCGGTCCGACAACGGGGTCCGCTCAAATTCCGCCAACTGCTCGGAAGACGTAACGAGAGCTATATCTTCGTAGTGCGCCCGTTCGGCCGCATCAACCGCCTCGAGGTAGTCCCTGAAAAATGCTTCAGCCCTGTCAAAGGCTCCCAACCTGGAACAGGCCTGCGCGAGAATCGGCAGGATCTGGATGTCGTCGGGATGTTCAAGGGCGTATTCCTGCAGCATCTCGGCAATACGCTCGTAATTGCGGGTTTCCAGGTAGACCGCGGCGAGGCGTTTCCTGCCCTCCGGATCGTGGGGCGCCAGACCCATATATTGGGCATAATAAAGCGCTGCGTTCTCGTAGTCCTTTTCGAACTCTTCGTACCATTTTCCCATCAGCAGGTAGGCGGGAGCATAGCGTGGGTCAATTTCCATCAGTTTTTCGAGATCGAGCCGGGCGTCGTGTTCTTCCAGTTCGTGCCGGACCTCTGCGATATTGTAACGGGCTTCGACGTAGTCCCGCTTATACTGGAGCGCTTTCTGAAAGTAGCGGATGGCGTCGTAGGAGCCCCTGGGCCACCTTCGGAAGGTGAGACCCAGACCGTAATAGGCTTCGGCCAGCGTGTGGTCGCTTTCTATCGCACTTTCAAACGCGTGAATGGCGCGAACCAGGTTCCCAACCTCCAGGTAGGCGAACCCAAGCTTGCTGTGGCCGGCTGCAAAACCCGGCGCGACGCCGGCAAGGACCTCCAGCGTGGAGATCGCCCGAAGAGGATTTCTTGGGGTGAGTTCCATCCCAAGGGCAAGGAGTGAGTCGATCTGAGCAC
Source organism: Candidatus Latescibacterota bacterium (assembly GCA_965116875.1). Taxonomy (GTDB): domain Bacteria; phylum Latescibacterota; class UBA2968; order UBA2968; genus JAAXHE01. Next base: position 2,065,415 of record OZ220733.1, on the reverse strand, counting down.
GGCCAGCGCGTCGATCGATGATTCGATAGCCTGCGCCGGTGCGGACTGATTCTATAAGGTGACCGCCGTGGAAGAAACTCGTGACCACGGCTTCGCCCGCCACAGCTTCCGGTCGATAGCCGTGCGTGTAGCTGATCGGCCTGCTGCCTTCCGGGTCGGCCGGCGATCGGAACAGCGTCTTCATGACGACCGAGTCGGCGCGGGTCAGGGTATGGGATTCGACCCACATTTTGAGTGCGTTAAGGTCCGTTGGCCGCTGGCCGTCGTGGTCCTGTTCGTATGCCTGCAGCAGGTCTCCGATAACGGCAAGATGATCCCGACAGACCCAGCGGGCGCCTGATTTTTCTTCGGCTTCTCTGGACATCGCGCCGAGCGCTTTGACATAGGCGTTTAGCGGCTCTCTGAACAGGCCCTGTTTGCTGAATCGCGAGGGGAGAGCCCCCCATGCCTTCGCTGCTTTTCGGTACCTGTCTTCCGCCTCTTCAAAGTCCCATCGATGCAAGGTGCTGTAAGCTAGGGCCGTGGCTTTGAACGCTGCAGCGACGCCGGACAGAGCAGCTTTGGCTCCAATGCTCGGAGCCGAAGATGCGTCACCGGTCGCAACCGGTGGTGTTTCGGGTTCGTGCACTTCTGTTCCCTGCAGACGCTTTACGGATCCATCAGAAATCGAGATTTCCCAAACGACGGACTGGACCAGCGGTTCGGATCGCTTCGGGACCATTGAAAGACTGTGCAGCGCGACCTGCAGCGGCATTGACCGGTAATGAAGCTTCTTCCCACCTGGCGTCCACGCCAGATCCCCGGGGGGACCCGGAAAGATGCCCAGACGACGTGGCGCGCCTCTCTCGCTCTCGACCCAGATCTCCGTAACGGCGACCGGGCCGGTTTCCATCCCCACCGCCCAGGCGGTCGTCCCTTCGCTCGACACGGATCTCGACTGTCGGCGAGTTTGCGCATCTGTGTCGTCATGAGCGCAGACACTCGCGAATATCGCTACGGAAAACGCGATCATAGTCCGCCGGACTATGCGTATGCATCCAATTTGAGATCTCATATTGGCACCCTTTCGCCGTAACTGGGTCACGATGGCTGAGTTGTCTTCCAGTCATCAGGGCTCGGAAAACGTGCACAGCCCAAAAGCATCCCCGAAATGTGTTTTCGCACTGGCCTTCTTTTACGTCTAGAGGCACACCTGTCCACAATCATCCTCTCCAACCGCAACCACGACATGATCCACCCGCAACCGGAGCGAGGGCATCCTGCCCTCGAGCTTCGCGTCACCGATCCCTATTCCCGTCGAGAGACTGATCGGGCCATTCAATACGACTCCGGGTCACTGAAAACACCGTGTGCGAGGAGTTATCCGATGTCGAGGGCAGGATGCCCTCGCTCCCGGGAACGCCACCCCACCGGTCCCCAATCGGTTTCTGTCTAGCCTGAATAATTCATAAAAAAGGTAGTTTCCATACCCAAGTCATTGTATTATATTGTGGTTACGGTCATAACCATAACACAACGACAATGGAGGAAACTACCGTGGACGTTCAAGATAATCAATGCACGCTCTCTTTCGCAAGTGTTTCGGGCAAGCAGGTGGAAGCCGTCTTCGATGGCGGGGCGCTCACCAGCGATATGGGGGTGATGCTGCTTCGGGAGGTGGGGTTGCAAACCGGCATCCTGTCGCGTATCGTGGCGGCGTTAACGGACCGTCGGCATCCAAGTTATGTGGACCACACGATGGCAGACCTGATCCGTCAGCGTGTGTTCCAGATCGCGTGCGCGTATGAAGATGCGAACGATTGCGATTTGTTGCGCGAGGATCCCGCGTTCAAGATGGCCTGTGATCGGTTGCCGGCCTCTGACGCGAACCTGGCCAGTCAACCCACGATGAGTCGATTGGAAAACGGGATTCGTCGCAGGGACTTAGTTCGCATCGGCGAGGCCTTTGTGGATGAGTTCATTGCGTCCTACGATGTGCCTCCCAAAGCGGTCGTTCTGGATTTCGATGACACCAACGACGAGGTTCACGGCAATCAACAGTTGTCTCTGTTCAACGGCTATCATGATCAACGCTGCTACTGTCCCTTGCACATTTATGAAGGCCAGACAGGGAAACTGATCACGACCCTCCTGCGTCCGGGTGCGCGTCCTTCCGGCAAACAGATTGTCAGCATTCTCAAGCGACTGGTGAAAGCCCTTCGTAAGGCGTGGCCCCACGTGGCTGTCTTTGTGCGTGGCGATGCTCATTTTTCTTGTCCTGAGGTCCACGACTTTTGCGACGAACACGACGTGTATTTTGTGCTGGGACAGACTGGAAACGACAGGCTTGAACAACAGGCACATCCGTTGATGGAACAGGCAAAGGCAGAATATCGGGAAACCGGACAGGCGGTGCAGCGCTTTACCAGTTTCGATTACCAGGCCCACACCTGGGCATCGCCACGACGCATCATCTACAAAGCTGAAATCACCGCTTCGGGACAAGCCAATGCACGCTTTGTAGTGACCAACCTCGAAAGTAGCCAGCCCTCATTCATCTACAAAGACGTCTATTGCGCGCGCGGCAGGATGGAAAACTTCATCAAGAATCACAAAACCTTTCTCCATTCCGATCGCACCTCTTGTCACACCTTTGAAGCCAATCACTTCCGTCTCTTTCTCCACAGCGTCGCCTATGTCCTGATGCATGCCCTGGCGACCATCGGATTGCGCGGCACGAAGTGGGTCAACGCACAGTTCAATACCCTGCAAAACCGCATCTTGAAAGTCGCAGCGCGCGTTTGTGAGTTGAAAACCAAAATCAAGTTCCATCTTCCAACGGCGTTTCCACTCCAACACCTTTATCGTAAAATCCTCGATAATCTGTCAACAGGGGTTCCATAATCCATCGAAGTTCTGACCTCGCCATCACGTTTGCATCGACACGACCAAGGACCATGGAGACGTCTGTACGTTTGACAGCGGCATTCGGCGCAACCTGACGCCTCAGAGCCATCGTGTTGCCTGCACCCACCGCCAATACCGGTTCAACACGACATATCCGTCACAGACCACACTGTTTTGTTTCTTGTCTCTCTCGGAAGCTCTTTCTGCTTCCTTAAAACGCATTATCTGACGATTCATGAATTATTCGGGCTAGGACACCCGTGGCCAAAAGAAGGTGACCTGCATTGACACTTCGAAACGACTTTCAAGAAAACCAGGTACTTACGCATCCAAGATCGTCTTTTTCAAACTATCTTGGACAGCAGTGATCTTGAGGATATTCTAGATCTCCACTTTCACTCTGCGTATTTCCGCCGGTCCTATTCGCTGACAGATATCCTGGCCCTTATCGACATTTTGACCGCGTCGCTATCCAAGATGCGAACCTTCCGGTCGTTAGTTGCTTCTGTAGTGATCACCATAAGGGATTTGAGGCGTGACCGTGAGAGTACAACCGCCTCGGCCGCCGTGAGCGTGAGTTGTTCCCGGCGGGTACCGGGGTCGTTGACCAGACCCGTGGTCGCGTCGACCGGAGCGGCGCCGAGGGCAATGTCCCCCTGCCGAGGGATCTTCAGGTCCGGGGACTCAAGAAGCCGTTCGGCGTCCGTTCCCAGAAGAAGCCGGATTCCGACGCCAACGGGCAACCCATTGGCCAGATCCAGCGTGAGTGTTCCACCCGTGGCTCGTGCAAGTCTGGCGCGGGTGGACGTATCGATACTAATATTCTTCGTTTCGGAGACGGCCATATTTTCCTCGAAGGCAGCCTCCAGCGGCGAACGGATGGCTACCTGGATATCCAAACCGTCGGTCCGTCTAACCGTGGACTGGCTGACGCCTCCAAGTAGGATGTCGCCGCTGATCTCAATGAATGCAGGTTTGAGGTTGAGCAGGTCGACAATGTTGCTGTTCGTTTCATCGAGACGCAGCGTCGTAAGCACAGGATCGTCCGGAACGCCTTCGCCAAGTGGACGCATTTCCGGCGGCAGGTCAAGGGAGATTGACCTCCCGCCTGTCGTGTCCTCACGAGCCACGACATTCAAACTTAGTTCCTTCGAAAATACAATCCCATTGGCCAGGTTGATTTCGAGTGTCGCAGACTGAACGCCCTCGAAGTCCGCCGGCAGGGAGACGTCTATCGGATGGGTTTCAAACGGAATTCGCATATCGACGATACGGCCGGTTAGCGAATTGAAAACAATGGGGGACGGGACGTAGCGCCAATCCACCATCCGTTCGCTGATGAGACGAAGCCCTGAAGTTTCTACATCCATGTTTCCGGATATATTGTTAATGAAATCGCTTCCACTCGAACTCATCTGAGGTCTGAAGACTGTACCTCCCAGGGGTAGCCGAACCGTCTTAACGGCGTTCGCGGGAATGACGTCTGCCAGGTTAATGACCTCGTTTTTCTTGATGTCGTTGAAATACAATTTTACCCGAACATCTTCCGGCATATTGTTGTGCATATCGAATCGCATTTCACCGGATAAGATCTCCGTCTGCACAACTTCCAGGCGGGTAGGTTTCAACTTGACCGTTACAAAAGACGTCGTCCACCCCGTACTCGGATGCCTGCCTCCCCAACCCGAATCCGGCAATGGGAAGATTGTCAGGCTGTCTTCAAGAGTCACCCGGATATCCTGCGCAAAATCGACTGTCGGTCGAAGCCCCGCCATGTCTTCCTGCTGGGAGACGACTTCCCGCATCGTAAGGATAAGATCGCTGAAGGACAGATTGATTGACCCGCCGGACGCAGTCGGACCTTGCGTTGGCGCCGGACCCTGAGGCGTATTCTTCTGACTGCAACTGATACACGCCACGGCAAGAACGACCATCCACGTCTGGCGGACGAGTAAGCTGTAACGCTTTAGATTACACACTTTCCGCGCTCTTAAATTCACGGTTCTCGAATCCTTGAAATCGGTTTGAACGGCCGCGTCGGATTGCCAAGGCTTCAGTTTGTCGATCTGTTAAAGAATGCGTTCCTACTTCGCGATTACAAAACCGGCGTCTTTTTCCGCCGTCTCGTCGGTGTTCGTGTCGTGGATCAAGACCTGTACCAAATGTCCACCCGTGACCCGCACAGCCGCCGAGGCTAGGGGCGGTACGCCAGGATCTGATCCAGGGTTTCTCCGTTTTTTGATCCGCCAATAACCAGCACACGCCCGTCGCGAAGCGCCGTTACGCTAAAGTGCTTGTAGTCTTGCCCAATACTGTGGCCTGTGGGATGAAATGTCCCGGTTTCCGGGTCGTAGAGTACCACGTCGCCGTTGCGGAGGATGAAAAATACATTCCCTGTGTTTAATACTGCGGCAGCTCGAATCTGCTCGTTGCCGGGACTGCCAGCCCGCGAAAACCTCCTGTTGGTGAGGTCGTAACGCTCAGCGGCCGTCACCTGCGTCGGAGAGGACGGATCACCTATTCTGCCGCCTGCAATGAACACGCTGCCGTCCCGAAGCAGCAACGCCGTGTGTCCGTACCGTTCGTGCGTCAGACCACCGACCTTCGTAAGAATATTGGACGATGGGTCGTAGATTTCAGAATCTCTGACCGCGCGATCGGTAATCCCACCGGTAATCAAGGCACGCCCATCCCACAGCATTGTCGCCGTGTATGCCCCGCGAGGGACCGCCAGCCTGTTTTTGAATTCAAACTCGCCCGTTTCCGGATCTATCGTCCAGATCGTGCCGGATCGACCGAATGCAAGGATCTTTCCATTTGAAAGCAACGTAGTCTTGGAGATCTTTTCGAATGCGGGATTGAATTGAATTGGCGTAAATTCGCCGGTTCGTGGATTGAATATTTCCACCGGGTACGTCTTTGAACGGGTATGCTGAGTCGCGCTTGCAAATACAACCCGACCGTCAGGCAGCAATGTCCCCTCGTCGCCCATTCGTGCGGTCGACATGCTGTGGGTTGCTCTGGAGGATCCGGTTTCGGGATCAAAAATCTCCGCACTGGTATGATAGGTCGAATATGCGCCGGTCCCACCCGCCGCGGCGCCTCCACCGATCAGTACCCTTCCGTCCCGCAACAATATCGAATAATGCCCGTGACGCTTGTCCGTCATGTGTCCGGCGACTTCAATTCCCGTCGGGCCTTTGTTTGAATCAATACTTGTAGTCACACTACTGCCGCAGCCCGTCAGAATCGATAACATTACGAACGCCAGAATGCCTCGCGCGGACCGGCCGTTTCGTATCTCCGGCACCACGTTGTCCTCCAATCCTATTCCGCGATCACAAATACAACGTCCTTTTCCGCCGTTTCACCGCTGTTCCTGTCTTCGATCGCCACCTTCAGCGAGTATCGACCCGGAGCCTGTTCGGCGAGGTCCAATTCAACGTATTCCACTTCCTGCACGGCATCCCCCTGCTGTTCGTAGGTGACGGCCAGTTCCTCGCGTTTCCCGGTTCGCCAGCGGAACAGGCGTGAGATGTTGCTGATGGTTGCCGGTGTGTCTCTGGATGTGATCGTATGGGACACATTATAATTCGTCTGCCCGAACGCGTCTTTCGCCAGGTTGTAGATTTCGTAGTAGACGAAGACGCCCTGGCCCTTCCTGAAGGTTCGCGACGGCATTGGAATGACGTTCAGGTCCCCCTTGTTGAACCGGCTGTTCCCTTTTTCCGCAGCAACCTTCCAGGCCAGTTCGAGATCGCTCACCTGCAACCCCTCCTCGCCGTATGGCTCTACGACGACCTGCTGTCGATAGGCGCCCATTCGTCCCCTGAGCCGGTCCTGCGCTCTCACTTCCAGCCGGTAGGCGCCGGGCGGCAGGTTCAGCTTCAGGACGCCGGGAACCTGGATGCCCTCTCCCGCCTGGTTTCCTTCCGCCTCGTACGTCAACCCTTCCGATTTTCGGTAGACGGTGTCCAGCGTGGATGAAATGAGCGCCGCATGGTGCGTGAGGACCTGTCGCGTGACGTCCTCTTCCGAATCGTAGTGAGCAGGGAGAATGGGCACGCCGTAGTAGATTTCCAGGAGGCTGCGGTCATCCTCGGCCCGGAAGTCCGCCAGCGAATAGTGAAAATCGAGCGGCGCCGTCTCCTCTTCCGGCGCATAGTAATTGGGTTCTACACGCGACGCTCGCTTGTAGATCTCCCTTGGAGAGTGGTTTCTCAACTTCGCGGTCTGGCCGAGGTCGATGTCCCCGCGATTCGGCGGCATCGGGGCGTATTCATAGGTTCCGGCGCCGAATTCGTCCGTGAACGTGATTTCAATGCCGCCGCCCACGTCGGTGTAGATCCACGTCTCCCATGGGATCGTCCCCCGGTCTTCTCCGGAGGTGACCGGGTGATAGTCTCCGAAGCCGAGGCGCTTGTCCATATCCATGAGACCCAACCGTACTGTATCCATAACGTCCTCGACCGGTACGGGTCCGCCAAACCCTCCACCCCCACCGGCGAGTTCATCCCCGCCCGCGGACCCTCCGCTTTCGCCTGGCGATCCCGCGTCACCCCCACGCAATCCCGGAGTCTCGACTTCTCGAAACTCGTACCATTCACCCTCCAGTCGTCGCATGCCGCGAACCGGAAAGACGGGACCCATAAACGACTCACCCATGCCGTCGGCGCCGTAGATATTCGCGGCGAGGCGTTCTTTGACCCGCTGTACGGCCAGGCTTTGTTTGTAGTTGGGCCGGTCGGACCTGGAGCGGTGGTCCGGTTCTCCGAATCGAACGTAGACCTCGCCCCTCACGTCCCACGGTTGTTTGTTTTCCGAAAATTCGGTGAGTGCGTGCCAGACGCGGCGGTAGTGCTCCAGCAAACGTTCGTTTACCGGCGTGGACAGGTCCGGATCCCGGTCGTTCCAGAACCGTTTCAGGAAAGCGGGGCGTTCAGCCTCCGGAGTATTGTTGAATTCGCCGAGTTCTGCGAACGACGAAACCAGGCGGATATCCTCATACAAGATCCGCTCGTGGGACGGGAGTTTTGCTACGTAGTCCTCGAAAAACTCCATCGCCATATCCGGCTTTCCCTGCTTCATGGATGCCTGCGCAACGATCGGCATGAGTTCAATTGCATCGGGGTTCTCTTCGACGAATCCAAGCAGCTTCGCCATGATTTTTTCGTAGTCTTCGATCATCAGGTAGGCAATGCCCAGCCGGCTGCGAAGGCTGGAATCACCGGGTCTCAGCGCCATGTATCGGGTGTACCAGACGATGGCCTGTTCGTAGTCCTTCCAGAAATCGGCGTACCAGTCGCCCATCAGGCGATAGGCGTCCGAATAGTTTGGGTCGAGTTCCAGCACCCGGTCTACCGCGCGGCCCACGTCGTACTCATTCATCAGGTAGCGCAGCCTGGCGATCTGATACCTGGCGTCCACGTACCCGTGGTCCCGGGCGAGGGCCTCCTGGAAATAGTGGATGGCCAGGTTGCGTTCCTTCGGAATCTCCCCATAGACCAGACCCACGCCGTAATAGGCCCTGGCGCCTCCCTGTAGAGAGATCGCTTTCTTGAAGGCCCACATCGCGCGTTTGTAGTCTTTCGCCCTGTAGTACGCGTGCCCCAGTTCGATATGGAGAGGCGCGTCCTTCGGGCGCTGAACGGCGACGAGCTGGAAGAGGGCGGCCGCCTCCAGCAACCGGTCCTCTCCGGTTCGCTGCACGACCACGGCGAAGAGGGAGTCGACCGTCCCAGAACGCATGTCCACCGCCTCGAGGCGTCGTGCGTCCGGCGTTTCCGTCAGGTGGAGATACCGGTCCGGGTGCCGGAAACAGGCCAGGATTGGCATTCCGGGCGCGGCATCCGGCCTGTAGAGATGTTCGATCAACGGCTCCGAATCGGAAGTTGCCGGGCAACTGAAGACAATGTCCAGGACTTCCCTGTCCCGCCTGAGTTCCGCTTCCCCGGTCGCATGCAGATCGACTTTCTGTTTCAACCACCCGAACAGAATACCGTGTTCAGTTGGAAGGGCGCCGTGTTTTTCGGCGTAGCGCCCTGCCAGGTCGTTCAACACGAGCATGTGTTCCAGGCAGGCATGTTCTCCGGCGGCGGCATCGGTTCTCAGCTGCTGTTCACGTAGCGTCGCCACGTAGGCGAGGCAGCTTGCTTTCGAGATCCGGAGGGCCTTGTGGTGTTTATGGAACCCCGCGAACATCCGTTCAACGGCCTTTCGCGCGTCCTTCTCCCGGTGGCGGTCCGCCCGGTGCACGGCCGAGTTCATCCGGCTGTACCGGCTCAATCCTCTCTGGAGCTCGACCAGGGCTTTCTGAAGGGAAATCTGGTCGCGGGTGTCCGGTGTGGGTTCGAATTCGGCGCGTGGGGTCTCGGCAACGCCGCGAACGCCGGCGGCTTCGGAGGCGGTTTCGGTACCCACTTCTCCGGTCTCCACGTGCACGAACTTGACTTCCTTCGACGTCGTGTCGCCCTCGGTGAAATAGACTTTGGCGCCGTCTCCGGACCAGCGCGGGACGCCGGCTGTCCTGCCGATCCGGAGTTGTGTTGCCCGTCCCGTTCGGTCAACCCTCCAGAGCCCCCTTTGACCCGAGTCCAACAATGCGTCCCACTCTCCCCGAACCGCGAGAAAATCTCCGTCAGGCGAGACGGCAACGTCCATCGGATTGAGTTCGGGTGGAAGCGGCCAGCGGGACTCGTTCGATCCGTCGACCGCCAATTCCCAGATCCGATTATTCACGATCGGCAGGCTGCGGCCGCCCGAAAGGTACGACCCGAAGGCAGGATACCTGAGGCCACGTTCCAGATAGACCAGGGCGTTGCCGTCCGGCAGGAATCCGAGGGAGCCCGCCGCGCCCGGGTAGGTCCTGATCCTTTCGCGACTGCCGCCGCCGTCTCGGGACAGCCATATCTCCGTCAGCAACGCTCGCCGTTCGCCGCGTTCGATGGCATAAGCGAGCGTACTCCCGTCCGGAGAGCGCACTGCGTGGATATTTCCTGACAATGCGGTCCGGGGGCAAAAGAGCGCTACGGTAATCAGCGCCATCGTGATCGCAATGCAAGAACAGCGCGAATTCCGGAAAGGCGTTCGACTGATGGTGGTTTTCGAATAGGACATACGACCAACCTCGGTTGCTGCTTGTTAAGAAAAGACCCTGAAGAATTCACCTCCAGGACACCGATACTTGCAGAAACTGGCTCAGGATGACTACCTATTCAGCATGGCGGAACTATCTTCGCACCATGAGTACGCGGATTCCGGTGCGTTGTCCCCATCCGCGGCCGCGCATGCGTACCGCCGACCGCACTTCCTCGACGGTGTCGCCGAACGACCCCCCCTTGATCACGTGGAGCGTGCCCGGCCACCCGGCATTGACGACCATCTCGGGCGCCGGCCCATCGGGGCCTTTGGGATCGATCCGGGATTCTTCCGAAAATGGGCCGTAATAATCCTGAACCCACTCCCATACATTCCCGTGCATGTCGTACAGACCCCACGAGTTCGGAAAGACCCCGCCTGTTTCCTGCGGTTCCGGATTGCCGTAGACAGCCCGCCCGTCTTCGAGGACGTTTGCCGTTCGTGAGTTCTCATAATAGCGCGCGTAATCAACGATTCGGGTCGCGTCTTTACCGAACGACCACGGCGAAGAGGTGCCGGCCCTACACGCGTATTCCCATTCCGCTTCCGTGGGCAACCGGAAGATCTCGTTCCCCTCCGGTTCGTTTAGTTTGCGGAAGAACGTATTGACCTCCTGCCAGGACAATCTGTGTGCCGGAAAATCCAGCTTTTTGGGATCCTGAGTATAAACTCCCAGGAGCCACGGCCTCGTATTCATCACGCTCTCCCACTGCGCCTGCGTGAGTTCGAACTTGGCCAGATAGAATCCCTTTGTAATCGTGACCTCGTGCAGGGGGCCCTCATCATCGTCCCGTCCGGTCTCAGAAACCGGCGACCCCATCAGGAAACGACCCGGTTGGATCCAGACCATCTCCAGCTTCGCGCCGCCGGGAATGGTCACCGCAATTTTCCCTTCAGGCATACCTTCCCCAAACCGCTGTGCAAACAGGATGAAATCCGTGAAATCGACGCTTCCGCTGCCATTCAGGTCGAAATTGGACTGATCCGACCCGAACGCCTGTGCGAACAGGATGAAGTCTCCAAAGTCCACAATACCATTCGAGTCGAAATCTGCATTTCGGGCGGACTGGGCAAACGGAAGCTGCCAAACCGTCAACAACGCTGCAATAGTGATCAGCGCGACAGAAGTATATCGTCTCATTTCACACAGACCTCCTGCTGGTAAGCAAACCACCACGATTGCGCGATTCACGGTACCCAATCGAATCTACCTGTATTCCATCAGCAAACGAAACCCAATTCGTTGACTCATACCCCCACCACGAAAACGGATCGCCGACCGCATGCTGAGAGCGGTGTGGAAATAATATCCCCCTCTGGCAACATGGAATGAACCCTGCCATCCGGCGTTGACATTTTCAAACTCCGCAGGCTCGTCGGGCCCTTTGGGATCGATCTGTGCCGCTCCTGAATACGGAGCCCAGTAATCCTGAACCCATTCCATCACATTCCCATACATATCGTACAGGCCCCACGGATTCGGCAATACGCTCCCCGTCTCCTGAGGCTCCAGGCTGCCGTAGACCACGCGGCCGTCGGGCATCAACGTCGCCTTCCGCGAATTCTCACGATTGCGGGCATAATCGCCGATACGGCTCGAGTCGGCTCCGAAAAACCATGGTGTCGTGGTGCCTGCCCTGCACGCGTATTCCCACTCCGCCTCCGTCGGCAACCGGAAAATGTCCGCTCCTTCCGCCTCGTTCAATTTCAGAATAAATGACTGTATCCACTCCCAACGCGCGTTGCGAGCCGGGTATCTTGCCTTTTCGAGTTCATCGGTTGCACCGAATCGCTCCCACGGACGCGTATTCATCACGCTCTGCCACTGCGCCTGGGTGACTTCGTATTTCCCGAGGTAGAACCCCTGAGTAATGGTAACTTCATGCTGAGGACCTTCGTCATCCCGCCGCCCCGGCTCTATATCGGGCGATCCCCTCAGAAAGCGGCCGGGCTGGATCCAGACCATCTCCAGCTTCGCGCCGCCGGGTAGTGTCACCGCAATTTTCTCTTCTGGCATACCATCGCCAAACCGCTGTGCAAACAGGATAAAATCCGTGAAATCGACGCTTCCGCTGCCATTCAGGTCGAAAGTAGATTGATTCGACCCGAATGCCTGAGCGAACAGAATGAAGTCCCCGAAATCCACAATGCCATTGGCGTCGAAATCGGCATCACGGGCGGATTGGGCGAACGGAAGCTGCCAAACCGTCAATAACGCTCCAAGGGCAACAAACGCGATTATTGTATATCGTCTCATTTCACACAGGTCTCCCGCTGGTCAACGAACCACGACGTGTACGCGATTCGGCCTATGACTTCTCAATTCCCGGGGCCAATGCCGATAAGGCTATTCACGGTTCCTGATCGAATCTATCTGTATTCCATCAACACGCGAAACCCGGTGAAAGCGTTAGGCACCCACCCGACCGAGCGGACAGCCGAACGTATCCACTCGGGGCGGTCGAAACTGGACCCTCCTCTTTCGACGTGACTCCCGTCCGGAGCGCGCCTTCCAGTGGGACCGTCCGGCCCCCTGGGATCGGTCTGCGGATGGTCTGAGAATGAACCGTAGTAATCCTGCACCAACTCCCGCACATTCCCGTGCATATCGTACAGACCCCAGGGGTTTGGAAAAACACTGCCCGTTTCCTGCACCTCGGGGCTTCCATAGGTTATGCTACCGTCATCCCTAACGATCGTCCTTCGTGAGTTTTCATAATAACGCGCGAAATCGGCGATTCGTGTCGAGTCCTCTCCAAAGAACCAGCGGGTCGTTGTGCCGGCCCTGCATGCATATTCCCATTCTGCCTCGGTGGGTAATCGGAAGACGTCCTCCCCTAACTCTTCGTTCAGCCTACGGATGAATGTTTCGACTTCGCTCCAGCGCATTCTGTTGGCGGGATAGTTTTCTCTACCGGGTACCTCCGATGTTGATCCTACGATCCACGGACGGGTGTTCATGACGCTTTCCCACTGCGCCTGCGTGACTTCACGCTTGCCGAAGTAGAATCCCTTTGTGATCGTGACTTCATGCTGGGGACCCTCGTGATCCTCCCGACCGGGCTCAGAGTCGGGCGATCCCATCAGGAACCTGCCGGGTTGGATCCAGACCATCTCCAGCTTCGTGCCACCAGGAAGGGTTACCGTAATTTTCTCTTCTGGCATACCCTCCCCAAACCGCTGCGCAAAAAGGATGAAATCCGGAAAATCGACTTTTCCACTGGCATCAAGGTCGAAATTGGACTGATCCGAGCCGAACGCCTGTGCGAACAGGATGAAGTCCCCGAAGTCCACAATACCGTTGGCGTCGAAATCGGCATCACGAGCGGATTGTGCTATCGAAAACTGCCAGGCAGTCAACAGAGTTCCAAGGGCAAGCAAGCCAATAATTGTAAATCGTCTCATTTTACACAAATCTCCCGCTGGTCAACGAACCGCGACGTGTACGCGATTCGGCGTATGACTTCTCAATTCCCGGGACAAATGCCCAAAGGGCGGTTTATGGTCCTGATAGCCAGGCGGGGCGGGGACGGGAAATCTACTGATGATCTCGCAACAGACGGAATCCTGTGCGAATGCTCGTTCCGCTGCGAAGACGTGCCGCCGACCGCAACGCCGGTGGCCTGTCGTTGTGAGAGCCGCCTCGTACAACATGGTTGTTTTCAGGCTGTCCTCCTTCGACGGGAGCTTCTGGCCCCGTGGGATCTGTCTGCGGCTTATCCGTATACGGCCCGTAGAAATCCTGAACCCATTCACGGACGTTTCCATGCATATCGTAAAGGCCCCATGGGTTTGGAAACACGCCCCCTGCTTCCTGCGCCTCCGGAGATCCGTAGACGACGCGGCCGTCATCCTGAACTGTCGCAGTTCGCGAGTTCTCGTAATAGCGTGCGTAATCACCCATCCGGGTCAAGTCGTCACCGAACGACCATGGACTCGATGTCCCGGCCCTGCACGCATATTCCCACTCCGCTTCGGTGGGCAATCGGAAAACATCCCTTCCTTCCGTGTCGTTCAATCTGCGAACAAACGTCTTAACGTCGTCCCAGCGCACAAAAAAAGCAGGGAAGTTCGCTTTTTCGGGATCACCTGATGCTCCCGACCCCGCCCATGGCCGCGTATTCATCACGCTCTCCCATTGCGCCTGGGTGACTTCGTACTTGCCCAGATAGAACCCCGTCGTGATCGTGACCTCATGTTGGGGACCCTCGTCGTCGTCTCTTTCTGGTTCTGTAGTGGGGGAGCCCATCATAAACCTGCCCGGCTGGATCCACACCATTTCCAGCTCTATCCCTCTCGGAAGCGTTATCGTGATGCTTTCTGCCGGCATACCCTCCCCAAACCGCTGCGCAAAGAGGATGAAATCCGGAAAATCGACGTTTCCACTGGCATCAAGGTCGAAATTGGACTGATCCGAGCCGAACGCCTGCGCGAATAGAATGAAGTCCCCGAAGTCCACAATACCGTTGGCGTCGAAATCGGCATCACGAGCGGATTGAGCTGTCGCAAACTGCTTCGCAGTCAACATCGCTCCAAGGGCAAGCAATGCGATAACTACACATCGTCTCCACATTTCAACGGCCTCCATTGACCGCTGAGCGCGGGCAAGTGCTCGCGTCACGTTTCAGTTCTCCAATAGCCGACGTTGTTAATGGTAAGCCATCACAGCATCCGTTCGTTATCATAAAGTAGGTTCATTTAAATTATTAATCAAGATTTAGCGGAATCATCCGGTTCTAACGAATATATCCGCCGGAGGATAAATGGGGATCTGTCATGCGTCCGAGCGTGCAATTACTGGCGAAACCAGGATATTCGGATCATGGATGCCGTCTACCCTGCAACCACTCGGACAACACTTCAGCACTTTCCAGAATATCCGGATATTCATTCAATCACGCGGAACAATGCGTCTCGTGATACCACCTGATCACTATGCATGTCCCTGACATTAACCGACAAGCGGTGAACGCCAGCAGGCACGTGGGTGAGGTCAATCTGCAGATACGTGAAATCGTCCTCGCGATCGCCCTCATAGCGCGCCGTGATCGTGGTCTCCGCTCCCTCCCTGGTTCGGCCCTTCTCCTTTATTCGGCTGGCAAGTTCCTCCGCGTCCGGAAACACAAACCGTGCACGGTACGTAAATTCGTCCGTCCTCTTCACGTCGAAATAATCCGGGACCACTAACGGCGGCGTGACCGGAAAGCCGCCCTGACGGTCTTCTTCCTCCTCGGTCGACCGGACAGGTCGACGCATGCCCGTATGGCTAGTCCTGATTTCACGTGTGACCTGCAAATGCCTGCCGCCCTCGGGCAGCCGCTGCGCCAGGAACAGGTACGGGTCGATCTTCTTCTGCTCCGGCCGTCCTATTCGATAGGCAATTTGATACTCTGTGCGCCCGAATTCGTCCCGCTCCAGGTTATACACTTCCAGGTAAATAAACGCGGGTTCGGACCGATGGTACGTCCGCTGTGGATTCGCTACGATCGTGAGATCGCTCCTTCCATTCGGAAACGGGGTTCGTGATTCGATTTGCGTGGCCAGCAACAGATCGCTCATAGAGAACAGGGAATCTAACGTCCCGGACCGGCGCCTTTCCCGAAACGTGCCGATCGATCCGCGCTTTCGATCACGAACCTCTCCAACCAGATTGTATTCGCTGGTCGGCACCTTGAATGCCAACTGAAAAACCAGGTGACTATTCCGCAGGCTGTCAGAAACCGGATACCCACTGGGTGTCAATTCGGGCCACCTCAGTTTGAGATCGGAATGCTTCCGATACACCTCGTCCCAATCCTCGTCAAACACAAACACTCCATTCTCAATAGCAATGGTCCTGTTCGATTCCGAGGCAGATACGTTATATTTCGGCAGCGCATAGGCCAGTTCCATGTGATGGCCGTCCCCGTCTTTGAAGATCGCAGCCTGGTAGGGGATTCTGTACTTTTGATGACCGTAAGGGTCTATAAAATGCGCAGGTTGAAGGTTGAACCTATGTCGAGCCGATATGCGACCCGGGCGGGTGTCGAAACGCCAGGAATCCAGCCCGTCGCCATTGACAAAGGAGATCGAGAATCCTTCGTAGAACCACACCTCGTCTCCCCCCTGAATATTTCGGCCGAAATTGCCTTCGAACGAGTCAACACCTCCTGGGATTTCTAGTCGCTTTGCCTTCTTATTGAGAGCGCGCCCGAATTTGATATGCGCTTTCCCACGGTCCGTCTGCCACCCCGGTATTCCTTTCAATCGCTGCCCATATCGAAGGTGGGCATACGCCACCCGTCCATAGTGTTCCAGACGCCGCTCGCTGAATGCAGTCAGATACAGTGGATCGCGCTTCCGCCAGAACCGTACCCGCTCTCGGTTATCCGTCCCTCTCACTCGGGTCGTATCGGTTGTCGAAATCGAATCCGGCGCCAAATTTTCCTCTTGGCTTGCAATCAGGTCCACCGACTCCATTAACGCCCGTTCCTCCGTCGACATTACTTCCAGGGCACGCATGTAATACTCTTGGGCAGTTTCCCATTCACCCATCCCCTGGTATCCCAGCCCGCAATAGAGCAACGCGTCCTTATCCTCGGGATATTGATCCAGGCACAGCTTTGATGCCGTCACCAAACCTTTGGGATTCTTGCTTTCATAGTGGATCAGTCCCAAATCGAAATACACGGCTCGAATTCGAGGATCGGACTCTATGCTCTTTATCAGAAAAGCCATCGCCTTCTCGCGATCTCGGGCACCGTGTTCCTCCCAACGAAACTGGTGGTACGTTGCAGGATCGTCCATCATTCCATTCACGATATCGAAATGCTCCATTTCGATATACTTCAGGAACGCCTGCATGGCAAAGAAGGCGACCATGTACGACGCTTCAGCGTATTTTTCAGGATGTGTCTCACATACCTTCTCAAAATGCCTTTCGGCATTTAGCCATAGCCCTTGCTTGCCGAGTATTTCCCCGTACATCAGTTGATAATCCCAATTACTTGGATCCAGTCGAATGGCAATATCCAATGACTTGCGCGCGCTCTGGCGATCCATTGGCGTGTCAAGGGACATATACAGCTTCGCGATTTCATATTGAGCCGGTGCGTGGTCCTGATTTACCTTCAATACGTCACGGAATGCATCCAGACTCTGCTGAATTGCAACGGTATCCACGCGGGCCATAGCTACATAATAAAGGCTGTCGGCATCGTCCTGCTTGGCGGGTTCAATCGACATGGTGAAACAGAAACCGTAACACAACAACCCTGAAAACCAAGCAATCAGCCGTCGACAGCACCTTCGAATCCTAATGTCTGGCTGGCTTGACATACCCTGACCTCCAAACCCTGGTCGAAATAGACCAATCCAGAACTTCCCCATCGCCTTTACGCCTGACTCTTTCTTCACGCATCTGTGCTGATGCTGATTTTGCTGCATCTGCTCCGTCGAGTACATCCGCAACGTCAACCAGTTCACTCGATCACGCGGAACAACTCTTCGCGCGCCGCGGTTTGTCCGGTATGCACGTCCTTGACACGCACCGTTAATCGATGCACACCCACAGGGACGTGGTCCAGGTCGATCTGCAAATACGTGAAATCGTCCTCGCGATCTCCCTCATAACGGCTCGTTACCGTCGTCTCCAACCCCTCTTGGCTTCGTGCCTTTTCTTTGATCCGCCTGGCCTCTTCATCGTCTCCAGGCTCCCGTACCTCTTTCACCTCCGTGACCTCCAGCCTTTCGTTCCGCGTCACACTCACCTGTGCCGCACCCGATGACTTGCCATTCTCCGGCAACCGCTGCGCCAGGAACAGGTACGGATCGATTTCGTCCTCTCCAGGCCTGCCGATACGATAGGAGATCTCATATTCCGTGCGTCCGTACTCATCTCGCTTCAGGTTATACACTTCCAGGTAGATGAACGCAGGTTCAGAATGATGGTAGGTCCGCAGTGGATTCGCCACAACGTTGAGGTGACTCCTTCTCTCCGGAAACGCCGTCCCCGTCTCAATCTGCGTAGCCAACAGCAGATCGCTCATCGACAAGGAAGAATCTGCAGTCGCAACGCCACGCTCCTCACCGAACGTCCCGATCGACCCCTTCTCTTTGTCCCGCACCTCGCCCACCAGATGGTACGTCCCGGCCGGCACTTTGAATGCCAGCTGAAACACCAGATGGCTATTGCGCAGGCTGTCCGCAACGGGATATCCGCTGGACGTTAACTCAGGCCAACTAAGGTTGAGATCGGAACGCTTCTGATACACCTCGTCCCACTGCTCGTCAAACAGAAACACCCCGTTTTCCAGGACAAAGTCATCGTCGGCATGGGTAGCAGACACATTGTATTTGTGCAGCGCATACGCCAGTTCCACACGGTACGTGTCGCCGTCCTTGAAACTTGCAACCTGGTATGGGACTCTATACTTGCTGAGACGGAACGGGTCCAGATAATGAGTCGGTTGATGATCGAACGTATATCGAGCCGATACGCGACCCGGACGGGTGTCGAAACGCCACGAATCCAGCCCGTCGCTGTTGACAAACGAAATCGAAAATCCACTATAGAACCACTCCTCATTCCCACCCTGAACGACTCTGCTAATCCCGGTGCTTAACCCATCGACACCGCCTGGCAGCTCCAGCCGAGTTGCCGTTTTGCTGAGATACCGCCCGAATTTGATATGTGCTTTCCCACGGTCCGTTTGCCACCCCGGTATGCCCTTCAATCGCTGCCCGTATCGAAGATTGGCATACGCCACGCGCCCGTAGTGTTCCATCCGCCGCTCGCTGAATGCCGTCAGATAAAGAGGATCGCGCTTCCGCCAGAACCGCACCCGCTCAGTGTCATCCGTCCATCCGGTTCGGGTCGTATCGGTTGTCGCAATCGAATCAAGCGCCGTTTGTTCCTTCTGGCTTGCAATCAGGTCCACCGACTCCATTAACGCGCGTTCCTGCGCCGACATTCGCTCCAGGGCACGGGTATAGTAGGTGTAGGCAACATCCTCTTCGCCAATTTCCTGATGTCCCAGGCCGCAATAAAGCAGCGCGTCCTTATCCTCGGGATACTGATCCAGGCATAGCTTTGATGCCATCAGCAATCCTTTGGGGTTTCTGCTTTCGAAATGTATCAGTCCTAAATCGAAATACGCGGCTCGAATTCGAGGATCGGACTCTATGCTTTTGGTTAAGAATGCCAGTGCTTTTTCCCGATCGCGCGCACCGAATTCTTCCCAACGAAACAGGTGATATGTAGGTGGCCCCCCTCCACTGATGATATCTATATGCTCCATATCGATATACTTCAGGAACGCCTGCATGGCAAAAAAACCTACCATATAGGCTGCCTCGGAAAACTTTTCGGGATGGGTCTCACATACCTTTTCATAATGACGTTCGGCATTCAACCATAGCCCCTGCTTACCGAGTAACTCACCAAGCTTCAATTGATAGTCCCCGTTGCCTGGATCCAGCCGAATCGCCTCGTCCAGCGCCTTCCGGGCGCTCTGACGGTCCATCGGCGTGTCAAGGGACATATACAGCTTCGCGATTTCGTAGTGGGCAGGCGCAAAGTCCCGGTCCACCGTCAAGACTCGCTGGAAGGCTTTAATATTCTCCTTAGCAGAAACGCGACCGGCCTGCTCCATCGCCGTCTCATAGAGCCTTTCCGCAAGCTGAGTATCACCGGCGTCACTCGGCCCTGTGAGAACGAATCCAATGCAGAGTACAACCAACACCAAAGAACTCAATGCTGCACGGTAACGCCCCACCTGACGAACTATCAGAGATGGCATTGCAAGACCTTCAATTTTTGCGTCGTGGACATTTAACTGAGGCTGATATCCATAGACCTTCCTTCCCAAAAGACACAGACCATGCGCCATGAGTTCAAAAAAACGCAAATGATTAGAGCCCGGACAGCGCACCGTCCGGACTCTAATCGTACCTCAGGATCTTTTTTTCCGTGGCTTTTCACAAACGCCTGCGCAGAGCGCCTTTCAATAACCCAGAACGCTGTAGCTCCAATCCAGGATCAGGTGACCGGATACGTACACTCCCAGTAACGCGAAAAGCACCCATGGGGCATTCAATGCGCCAATGTAGACGTACAACTCGCCCCTGGTGATGTGACGCTGCCGCCGGGCCACGAAAAAACTGACCCAGTAGACCAAGGTCACGTAGGCCCACTGTCACGACAGTACGAGCCCGAAAATGCCGGCAAATACGGCCGGCATGAAATCGACGGTACAGGCAGCCTAAAGGATCAGCGTGGGAACCGGCGTCACGAAACCGTCTGAACGGCACATTGGCGCAGAGGAACTCGACGGGAGGCGTTCGGCAGGTTTCACGCCGCCGGTTGCGTCAATACCCGGCGCGCGTTTCGATCAGGTCCCGCCTCAGGAACAGACAGATCTCCCAATAGCAAAATGCCAGATTGCTCGCGAAAAACAGACTCAGCAGACGATGGATGACGTTGAGGTCGCTTCGGAGGCAGTAACGAGTACCAATGCCGAAAATCGCCAGCAGCGTGATCGCCAGCCCCGCAAACTCTCCGGCCGGCACCCCAACTGGGACTCGTGCGTACTCTGGTCCGGAGCCGTTCGATTGGGCTTGCATTCACCCACGGCTTAATCCCCGCTGTCGAGGACGATTGAGGCTTGCTCCATCATCTGCTGCCGAAACACGGCGCAAAGAGAGCACGTGTCCGCGGCGTGGTGAGCGTCGCTATATAGATAGAAATTCGATAAACCAAGTGGTATGCACGCCACAAAAATGAAAAACCCCTTGTTCCAAAGTATCTTGGCTAACAGGGGGAATTGTGGAAAACGAAAAATAGCGTCAACTGGTCGAGACGGCGCGAATCGAACCCACGTCCGAAACCCCAAAATCGCCATTTCTAAGTGGCTCCAATATGCCGATCATCGGTCGCGTGACTTGGACGATCCGTGGCAAGTTTTCCGGGATTCAGGCCTAACGTACAGGGTTTAGGCAATACAAACGCTTTATGAGATATCGATCAAAACCCTTGGGCTACGAGGTATCCCAGGGGTGTGTTGTCGTGTTGTAGAGTGAACCGCGCAAAAGCAGTTAGCCTTATTCTGTGTTTTTTCGAATCTATGACAGATCAAGTCCTAACTCTGTTTGGTCTGGTGCCGGATTATAGTCAATTACTTCAACAATACCGTACTGTGGGTTCCCGCCAGTCCGAGTCTCACCAGTTCTGCGAACTAGCGCCTTTATCTGATCACCGTTTCCAAATTTAATATCTCTGTTTCTTATTTTTTCTTTGAATTTTTCGTCAAGGACACGAATTTGATAACTTTGGCCTTGATGCAGCACTCGCCAAGCATATTGTCCAAAGGAAGGACTGATCACTTCCATACCCCATATATCCTCATTTTTAGTTGTATCAACAATAGGGGTATCCTTAACGTATTGATAATGTACGATGTCGCTTTTTTCAAATCTGCAGGAAAATTGACTATTGTCTGTTTTATTAATCTTAATTGACGAGATATTTTCAGCTTCTGAGATTTTGGTTAAGTTCTCTATGGCGGTTCTTATTTTTTCATTTTCAAATATGTCCTTAACTATTGACTCAGTTGTTATCGTTTCATTTCCAACATGAAATCTTGCATTACCTTCCTTATCTTGTGAAATCCTAGTTGGTTTTCGTGAACGTAGCTCAGATAAAAGATTAAAGATCCCCTTAATTCTCTGTTGGGTTAGATTATCGCGAACCAAGTCTAATGCATGGACGGTTTTATTAGAAACCATTTCTAATAATTCCCCACTATGTCTCAGGAATAATTCACCATATTCCATAAAAACAATCAGTAGATCGACGTCTAAACTACCTGGTTTGAATGCCTCGATTTTTAATGTAGTCTTAGCTTGTTTATTTGATGCCACGCCAGCAGTTTCTTGAATTATCGCGTTTAAATTCACGATGGCATTTGCCACATCAAGCCCTTTTACAGAATTATCTTGCTCATTCTCAATTTCGAATGTTAGACTGAATCTTTTTTCCATCAAATTATATCCTTTTGTATTCTCCAGCTTCCGCCTTCCGCTTTACACGACCTTTATCTGAAAGCTGACAAGTTCCGTATGGCTCCTGACGAATTAAACCACATAGTCGTACAGAACCATCGGATATTTGAGAAAACCCTCAACTGGAGGATTTATATGTCTACTGAGTATTACTTTTCCGATCAGGACGCTGAGCGTCGAATTCTTGGGCAACACGCCGCCAAGACACTTCTAAGATTTGGAGCACTCTTTCTATCAGGTCGTCTGAAACAGGGTATGTGATATGCCTAGGCGCCTGCCGGAATACCTATGCCATCATTTTATGGCCTACTATATATTGTATTAAAAAGGGAGTTGTGCTCTATATAGTATGTCGATGGGCCAAAATTGGGGTTCTGAGACAGGCTCATAGCATAGGCTAACGGTCCCCACAGTATAATGAAGTGAAAATTACGATTCGATATTTCTTACCGCTTTGAATCGCCAATACAGTATGCACAGTTGTCGTATCCGGCCTGATGAGCGTTGTTCAGGGAACGAAACCCACGTTTGTTTTTGTCGCTCATTGTACCGACCCAGCGACAGTTTTGCTCGTGGACTTCACGGGTGTTGACATTGCCTATGAAGCCAAAAACATCCCCGGACATCAGGTTCAGCACCTGGGTAATGCGGCCGGTGACGTTGCCGTTGGTCAGTTGTGTGGTGGTAATTGAATAGGTCTGGGTCGCGCCTTCGGGGATTCGTGCGTACAAGTGAATCTCCGACGTGTCGTTGTTCGCGAAGGAAACGTTGCGTATCCGGCCCACGGTCCCGGGTACCAAATCGTAGTACTTGTACCGGCTGTTCGCCTCTAGGAAACTCATGCCGATAATCTCGGCATCTTCACAGAGCCGACCAAGAGCCCGCATGTATACCTCAGCAGTATCCGGGAGTTCGGTCAGGTCAATCTGGACCTCCGACGATGATTCATCGTCCCCACTAATCAGGAAATTGAAACCAGCCAGTCCGGAAGGAAGAACATCGACGACATTGATGTTTTTCCATGCGAAATTGTTGCTCTCCGCGACAAATCTGCTGAACGTCTCCCCGTTGGTGATCAACGTTTTATCCGGAGCTGGATCAACCGTGTTGTGCAATTCGGCAATCAAACAGAAGTGTCCCATGGGAGGCAGATCTTGCGCGCGCCATTTGAGCGCACCTATGGAAAGACCACCCGGTTGAATGGACATCACATTGACGGTGTCGATCAGATTCCATTGGCTGGGAAACGCAAAAGTGTTCGGGGCCGCCCAATAGACGTTCACCTCCACGTCGCCCACAACGGAACCGCGGTTTTGCAAGCGTAGGTATATCCAGTTATTCTGGCCCGCTTCAGCATTCTCACTCAGCGAGTCATCGTCGAGGTCGGCGAAAGCAGTCTGGGGCGATGCTTCTTCGTTCTGGCGCACAATGATATCGGGGCTCCTGTAAAGAGGTGCCGTATTCGGAACGGTCCCATCATCACCGGTGTTGTCCCTGATATAAATGTCAGGACCGATGCCAACCGCCGTAAAGGCGTTTTTCACCGAATTGAGTATTCGGAGGTAGTCTGCATTATCGCTGAACAGGGCGTCCACCGCGTTGACTGCAGCTTCCCTGCACTCGAGGAAGGTTGCATTGCTATTGCCGAGAAGGCCGTTCGACTGGACATGCCAGAAGATCTGCTCGCACCGCGCGTACCCAATTGGCTGAACCGTTATATTGGTATTGGGATGCGTTCCTCCGACAAGCAGAAGGGCCGCTGCGTAGATAACCGGACCGCAAGCATAGTGAGGGTCTTGACCGTCGTAGTAGCCGATGTTCATGGAGTCATGCGAAGCCAAAACGTGGTTGGGAATACGAGAAAGGGCGTTCGAGCTTGATGGATCATCCATCCGTCGCAGGCAATCACCGGGCTTGGTGGGCGTCGTGCAATCCTCGCCAATTTGGGTATCGGCGTTGTCTATAAAGGCCGCGAATATATCAGAAAACGCCTCATTGAGCCCACCCGACTGGTTATTATAAAATAGCTTCGAGGTGTAATCCGTTACGCCATGCATGAACTCATGGGCGACTACATCCAGTGGGGAAAGGTAGTTGAAGGTAACGTTATCCCCGTCGCCAAAGTAAAAGCATTTCCTCGTGGGCGAGTAGGCTGCGTTATTTGGCGACCCAGAAATCCGCGCATGGGCACCGCAGAAGATATCAGACCCTAAGTTGTCGAAACTGTTCCAGTCATGGGTGTCGCGAAAGTAGTCAACCACCTCTCCCATGTATCGATGAATATCCACTTCGGTGCGTTGATTATTGTGGCGGGGGATCGTGGTGTTATCTTCCCAATTGTTATCGGTATCCTCACAAACGTTTGTCAGGTCGGGCTTTGGCTCCGTATCTGCCCCGTATAAGGCGCTGTTGTTCATGTCGCAGATATGAATAGCAGGTCCGCCCGTAGCCTTGCGGGTGTTATCAATGAGTCGAAACGCCCCATTGTGAGGAACCGTATGTAGAGCGCCCGTACCTGAGTAGATCCCAGTCCCGGTGCCCATGAAATAGAGATCGCTGAACTTTCGCAGAACGGTGCCGTCTTTGGCATCGACATAGTACTTCATTGGTAGCTTGGTATCCTCGCCGATCACTTCGACGACCCATGCCAGTTTAGGTCCATCCTTTTCTGGGCAAATGACAAGTTCGGGGATAACAGCATCAACCCGCGTACCGCCTCCGGCATCTTCAAGCGCTCTGGCGTATGACTGTTCACAGCTGATTGTGGGTTCCACGTCATCAAGCTCGATTCCAGGCTCGTACTTGCTTGTAACCTGATAAACAGTTTTATCAAGGTTGAAATGCACACGTACCGTTGCGCCCTCCACGGGAATTCTCTCGTACTTCTGCTGCAGCGCCACGCATAGGTTCCCCCGGGCATCGGTTGTTTTCTGAATGACGCTCAGTTCCTCCTTCGGTTTATTCATTCGAAAGAGCTGTTTGTTGTCATCAAGAAAATCGAGCGCCGCGGCGGTGACGAGTTTGGCGGCCGGCCCTTGGAAGGGTTCAGCGAGAAATCCCTTAAGCGCGGCTGGTGCCATCTTGTCGTGATCCCACCGCATCTGCAACTTCGAATCACGCGACTTCATTGTTGCAAAGACAGCCAATTGGGATCGATTCATCGTCTTCATTTAGATCCTCCCTGGGAAGTTAAACCTAAAGCCAGAGCTACAGAACCTCTGTTCCATGCCTCCTGTTTTTCCCTTTGCTAAGCGGCACTCTTGGAATAATGTGTACTCAGGATTGTCCAATTCCTCAGACTGTGATATTTTCTTTCCCAATCTTGTTTTCGTCTGACCGGATCGGTCGTGATGCCGACACGACAGCCCGTCTGGAACCTCCTATCGTCAATCACGAGCTAGGAAAGCTATCCCAAAAACTTTCCCTCTGGAATCAAAGTGATAACACCTCGAAAGGTGGCCAAACAGTGAACCAAATTGGCTTCATCCAAAGGCTCGGTACCACTCGTGAATGTCGCCTTTACAATAGTCGATTGTGCCAGGGGTGCCTACTGGACCTTTGATTCAGGATAGGTACGAATGTAATTGACCCAGCCCCAGGAGGTTGAGTTGTGAGTTTGCGTGGCGCGACGGTCTCCTAAACATCATAATCGAAACCGGAACGCTGCAACTGAATTCAGATTTCATTTACCCTCGCCATATCTATTTCACAATAACGAACACAACGTCTTTAGCCGCCGTTTCACCGCTGTTCTTGTCTTCGATCGCCACCTTCAGCGAGTATCGACCCGGGACCTGTTCGGCGAGGTCCAATTCAACGTATTCCACTTCCTGCGTTGCCTCTCCCTGCTGTTCGTAGGTGACGGCCAGTTCCTCGCGTATCCCGGTCCCCCAGCGGAACAGGCGGGAGATGTTGCTGATGGCGCCCGGTGTGTCTCTGAATGTGATCGTATGGGATATAGTGTAATTCGTCTGCCCGAACGCGTCTTTCGCCAGGTTGTAGATTTCGTAGTACACAAAAACGCCCTGGCCTTTCCTGAACGTTCGTGACGGCATCGGAACGACGTTCAGTTCTCCCTTGTTGAACGGGCTGTCCGCTTTTTCCTCGGCTACCTTCCAAGCCAGTTCCAGGTCACTCATCTGCAACCCGGCGTCGCCGTATGGCTCTACGACGACCTGCTGTCGATAGGCGCCCATTCGCCCTCTGCGCCGGTCCTGCGCCTTCACCTCCAGCCGGTAAGCGCCCGGCGGCAGGTTCAGCTTGAGGACGCCGGGAACCTGGATGCCCTCTCCGGCCTGGTTTCCTTCCGCCTCGTACGTCAGCCCGTCTGATTGCCGGTAAATTGTGTCCAGCGAGGATGAAATGAGCGCCGCATGGTGCGTGAGCACCTGGCGCGTGACGTCCTCTTCCGAATCGTAGTGGGCGGGGAGGATGGGGACCCCGTAGTAGATTTCGAGGAAGCTGCGGCCATCCTCGCCCCTGAAATCCGCCAGCGAATAGTGGAAATCGAGGGACGCCGTCTCCTCTTCCGGCGCATAGTAATTCGGTTCTACACGCGCCGCGCGCTTGTAGATCTCTCTGGGAGAGTGGTTTCTCAACTTCGCAGTCTGGCCGAGGTCGATGTCCCCCCGATTCGGCGGCATCGGGGCGTACTCATAGGTTCCGGCGCCGAATTCGTCCGTGAACGTGATTTCAATGCCACCGCCCACGTCGGTGTAGATCCACGTCTCCCATGGGATCGTCCCTCTGTCTTCACCGGACGTGACCGGGTGATAGTCTCCAAAGCCGAGGCGCTTGTCCATATCCATGAGACCAAGCCTCACGGTATCCATAACGTCCGCGACCGGTACGTGTCCGCCAAACCCTCCACCCCCTCCGGAGTACTCATCCCCGCCCGCGGACCCTCCGCTTTCGCCGGGCGATCCCGCGTCACCCCCACGAATTCCCGGAGTCTCGGCTTCTCGAAACTCGTACCATTCACCCTCCAGTCGTCGCATGCCGCGAACCGGAAAGACGGGACCCATAAACGACTCACCCATGCCGTCGGCGCCGTAGATGTTCGCGGCAAGGCGTTCCTTGACCCGCTGCACGGCCAGGCTTTGTTTGTAGTTGGGCCGGTCGGACCTGGAGCGGTGGTCCGGTTCTCCGAAACGTACGTAGACTTCGCCCCTCACGTCCCACGGCTGTTTGTTTTCCGAAAACTCGGTGAGTGCGTGCCAGACGCGGCGGTAGTGCTCCAGCAAACGTTCGTTTACAGGCGTGGAGAGATCCGGATCCCGGTCGTTCCAGAACCGTTTCAGGAAAGCGGCGCGTTCAGCCTCCGGAGTATTGTTGAATTCGCCGAGTTCCTCTAACGACGAAACCAGGCGGATGTCCTCATACAAAACCCGCTCATGAGACGGGAGTTTTGCTACGTAGTCCTCGAAGAACTCCATCGCCATATCCGGCTTTCCCTGCTTCATGGATGCTTGCGCAACGATCGGCATGAGTTCAATCGCATCGGGGTTCTCTTCGACGAAACCCAGCAGTTTCGCCATGATTTTCTCGTAGTCTTCGATCATCAGATACGCGACGCCCAGCCGGCTGCGCAGGCTGGAATCGCCGGGTCTCAGCGCCATATATCGGGTGTACCAGACAATGGCCTGTTCGTAGTCCTTCCAGAAATCGGCGTACCACTCGCCCATCAGGCGATAGGCGTCAGCGTAGTTCGGGTCGAGCTCCAGTACGCGGTCGACCGCACGGCCCACGTCGTACTCATTCATCAGGTATCGCAGCCTTGCGATCTGATATCGGGCGTCCACGTACCCGTGGTCCCGGGCGAGGGCCTCCTGGAAATAGTGGATGGCCAGGTTGCGTTCCTTCGGAATCTCCGCGTAGACCAGACCCACGCCGTAATAGGCCCTGGCGCCTCCCTGTAGAGAGATCGCTTTCTTGAAGGCCCACATCGCGCGCTTGTAGTCTTTCGCCCTGTAGTACGCGTGGCCGAGTTCGATGTGGAGAGGCGCGTCCTTCGGGCGCTGAACGGCGACGAGCTGGAAGAGGGCGGCCGCCTCCAGCAACCGGTCCTCTCCGGTTCGCTGCACCACAACCGCGAAGAGGGAGTCGACCGTCTCAGAACGCATCTCCACCGCCTCGAGGCTTCGTGCATCCGGCGTTTCCGTCAGGTGGAGATACCGGTCCGGGTGCCTGAAACACGCCAGGATTGGCATGCCGGGCGCGGCATCCGGCCTGTAGAGATGTTCGATCAACGGCTCCGAATCGGAAGTTGCCGGGCAACTGAAGACAATGTCCAGGACTTCCCTGTCCCGCCTGAGTTCCGCTTCCCCGGTCGCATGCAGATCGACTTTCTGTTTCAACCACCCGAACAGAATACCGTGTTCAGTTGGAAGGGCGCCGTGTTTTTCGGCGTAGCGCCCTGCCAGGTCGTTCAACACGAGCATGTGTTCCAGGCAGGTGTGTTCCCCCGCGGCGGCAGCGGTTCTGAGTTGCTGTTCGCGCAGCGCCGCCACGTAAGCAAGGCAGCTTGCTTTCGAGATCCGGAGGGCCTTGTAATGTTTGTGGAACCCCGCAAACATCCGTTCAACGGCCTTTCGCGCGTCCTTTTCTCTGTGACGGTCCGCCCGGTGCACGGCCGAGTTCATCCGGCTGTACCGGCTCAATCCTCTCTGCAACTCGACCAGGGCTCTTTGCAGGGGACTCTGTTCGCGAGCATCGGGAGTGGGTTCGAATTTGGAGCGCGGGGTCTCAGCAGTGACGCGAACGCCGGCGGCTTTGTCGGAAGCAGTTTCAGTACCCACCTCTCCGGTCTCCACGTGCACGAACTTTACTTCCATCGACGTCGTATCGCCCTCGGCGAAATAGACTTTGGCGCCGTCTCCGGACCAGCGCGGGGCGCCGGCTGTCCTGCCGATCCGGAGTTGTTTTGCCTGTCCCGTTCGGTCGACCCTCCAGAGCCCCGGTTGACCCGAGTCCACCAATGCGTCCCACTCGCCACGTACCGCGAGAAAATCGCCGTCAGGCGAAACGGCAAGGTCCAATGGATTGAGCTCAGGTGGAAGCGGCCAGCGGGACTCGTCCGATCCGTCGACCGCCAATTCCCAGATCCGATTCTTCACGATCGGCAGGCTGCGGCCGCCCGAGAGGTACGACCCGAAGGCGGGATATCTGAGGCCGCGTTCCAGATAGACGATCGCGCTGCCATCCGGCAGGAATCCGAGCGAGCCCGCCGCGCCCGGGTAGGTCCTGATCCTTTCGCGACTGGCGCCGCCGTATCGGGACAGCCATATCTCGGTCAGCAACGCCCGCCGCTCGCCGCGTTGGATGGCACTTGCGCGAATCGCTCCAATGGGAGATTTCACGAAGCGAGTCTCCATTGAACGAATTTGTGTGGACCAGAAAGGTGCCACAATGCAAAACACGGCCCAAACCGGAACGCCTAATTCGTTGGTTCGTTTTCCGTTCAGCATAAAAGGGATCACTTGCGTATTTGACATCAATCTGATCAGGGTACATGACACAAAAATACGGACTTGAAGTTCAGAACTCCAAGCCTCATACATCGAATAGAGGAATCTTCAGTTAATTTGGTGTGTGGAATCTATCTGTGTTCTCTCAACAGTCGAAATCCTATGCGAATGCTCCCCGCCCAACCTCGCCAACGAGCAGCCGACCGTAATGCCTGCCCATAGTCCAAATAAGTTCCTCCTCTTACGACATGATTGTATTCCGGAGGTCCATCTCCACTGGGCTTGTCGGGCCCTTTCGGATCGAACTTAGGCTGTGCCGTGTACGGTCCCAAGTAGTCCTGAACCCATTCGGCGACATTTCCGTGCATATCGTACAGACCCCACGGATTAGGAAACACGCCTCCTGTTTCCTGGGCTTCTCGACTACCATAAACCGTACGACCGTCGGCCAAGACGATTACTGACCGAGAGTTCTCATAGTAACGTGCGAAGTCACCGACCCGAGTCGAGTCGTCTCCGAACGACCAGGGCGTCGTGGTCCCGGCCCTGCACGCGTATTCCCATTCCGCCTCTGTGGGCAATCGATAAACCTGTTTACCCTCCATTTCGTTCAATTTGCGTATGAAATTCTCAACATCCTCCCAACCCATATATGAGGCCGGGAAGTTCACTCTCCTAGGATCCTGGGATTCCCCTCGCCGATGCCACGGACGCGTATTCATCACGCTCTCCCACTGCTGCTGTGTGACCTCGTACCTTCCCAGATAAAACCCCTTTGTAATCGTCACCTGATGCTGAGGACCCTCGTCGTCATTGCGATCTGGCTCTGAAACGGGCGAACCCATCAGAAATACCCCAGAATGGATCCAACGCATATCCAGCTTCGCGCCACCTGGAAGCGTGACACTTATGTCCCTTCTCGGCGCGCCCTCGCCAAATCGCTTTGCGAAAAGGATGAAATCGGGAAAATCCACCTTTCCACTGCCGTCAAGGTCGAAACGTGTTTCATTTGTCCCGAAAGCCTGCGCTAACAGAATGAAATCACCGAACTCGACAATGCCATTGGCATCGAAATCCGCATTGTTGGAGGACTGCGCCTCCAACAGCTTACCCTTGCCAAATATCGTCAGCACCAAGACAATCACGACGGTTGAAATGCGTTTCATCGTCCTAATATATCCGCCAGAAACGAAACCTGAAATTAGATTTACGCCACTTAGCATAACCCGGGATGTTGAGCCCACACTGCATTCAAATGACATTGACCGGTATAGTTGAATTTCTCGTTAATCTTGCGTGATTGGATTTTTGAATGACTCAGTCAACAACGTGAGACCACTTGATTTCAGCACCCTAAATCCCCGGGTAACAACAAGTGCCTCGACGTCATTAATACTCTCCACCAAAGACATTCCCTTTTCCGGACCCATCACAAATACAGTTGTCGCCAAGGCATCAGCGTCGATGGCTGTCTTCGCAATCACCGTTGAACTTATCAATGATGTTGCCGAATGACCCGTGCGAGGATCGACAATATGGTGTATCGTTTTCTCAGGTACAAAGTACCGCTCATAGTCTCCTGAAGTCGCTACAGCCTTATCTTGTAGAGGAATAATTGCTAAATTTACTTCTTGGTCTCGTGGATTTTGTAGTGCAATGATCCATGGCAACCCATTCGATCTCCTGCCCATCGCGCGAGCGTCTCCTCCAATATTTATAAGCGCAGATTCGACGCCGTTCCGCTCAAGAACCGCAATTGCTCGGTCGATTATGTATCCCTTTGCGATGCCGTCGGTAGTGATTTGAGTGCCTCGTCTTTGTATTTGGATACAATCTCCATGCACTGCAACATTGCGATAGTTGACCAAGGCAGTGGTTACAGCAAGTTCAATAGCCGTTGGTGGGCGTTGTTTTGTGCGAATACATTCTCGATATAGGTCCAGAACCGGCTTGATCGTAATATCAAAGGCTCCGTCAGAAATCAAACCGAAGTAGAGTCCTCGGGAAATTACATCGTGTAGTTCGATAGGGGGATATGAAAGGCGACCTAGTCGATTTAACTTTGAAATATGGCTATCGGAAACATACGTACTCAAGATTTGTTCGATTCTTGCGATTTCCCGGAAAGCAATGTCAATTGCTGCAGTCGTTTCGTAAGAGTTTTGATCAATCGTTATTGAAACCGACGTTCCCATCATTATGCGCGTTCTTCTGATTTCATCAGCCAGAACTTCGGCCGATAAGCAGATGCAGAAACACGACATCATAATATAGATCAATCGACCATGTGCCAAGCAGGTATTATCGGTCCTAGCGATTGCTCGTTGCGTTTTCTTCGCCATCTTTAACAAATGAAATATGTAATGAAGTCAGTAATCTTGAACATTGTCTGGGAAAGTAAGTGAGTACTTCGTTACCCGGGAGTACGGAGTTCTGTGATTGACATAAAGACCACCACGTAAGTCCGTACCTAACGTACCGTATTTCCGCAATCCTAAGCGCGACAATGGAACACAGAGAAGCCATTCACCTCTTCGAGAGAAAATGTCGAAATACAATCTTGGATACATTTCTGGCTTGTTTCTATCACGGTGGTAGATGAGGTGTACCAACTTTCCATCTGGAAGTGCGAAGAGATTCATGGACCCGCTCCCCATCCAGACTTTTTTCATTCCACCTTTGGCCCGAACCACGATTGGCGGCGACAAAAATGGGACGGGGCGGGTGAATCGTGCCAATAAATCCCCATCCTCAGTGAATTTCCTAATTTCGATCGGATATGTAAGTGTATAGTATATGTTGCCATCGTTGTCGGTTGCTAACCACCCGAAGTTTCCCGATTTGAGTGCTAAATCCGGTATTCCGTCACGCTTACAAAAGCTCTTCACAAATGTGCCGTGCAAATTGAGCATATGTATGAGCGGTCCAGTATACGACATCGGATTTCCAATTATGTATATCGAACCTTTCTGTCCGACGATGATCTGTGCCGGTTTCATACGGACTCGTATCGTATTCTTCACTATCCCGATAGAATCGAAAACAGTAATTCTGCGCAATGCGTAGTCTGTTGCATATACGTCCTTGCTTTTGTCTACATCGATATGCATCAATCGCATAAACTGCCCTGGCTCTCGGCCATTACCCATTCCAAAGGACCTTTCGAAGGTCCCATTCGACGAGTATTTCTGAATGCGAAACAATCCAGCATCGGCAATGTAAATATCCCCATCGGTATCGCATTTAATGTCCGATACGTTCCCGAAGACGTATTCGTTCCTTTTTATGTCGCTAGTCCCAATAGTGAGTTGCTGCTTCAACTCCATGGTATTTGTTTCTATCCACAAAGGCTTTGCACCCTGGTTCCCACAACCGATGATCAGAGACAAACTCAACGGAAGATTTCTTAACCCACCGATTCTCATTCTACAAACTAGCCTCACTGTTAGAAAACGCGCCATGTCCAAAGACGAGGAAGTTGATTGGGCAACTAAACGATATTAAAAACACTCCCCTGTTTCGACATCACAACAATAGTAACAATCTCCGTCCTCGTCCTGAAAGTTGCAATCCGACGACCAACAATCAAACGCTTGGATTACCATGTTCGGACCTTGGCATCCAGATACATTTACTTCTGGGTCGCAGTCTTCCGCGGTTGCCTGCGTAAAGCAGGAAAATACAATTGCGATAAACAGGAGCCCTCGAACAACTACGTAGACTCGATTCATGACAACCTCCGTTGTGAGTGAATGAAACGAACGTTACGGTTTTGGACATGGCGCGTCATTTGAGTGCTTGCTCAAGCTAGGGAGTGTTCAATTCTCGACGCAACAAGAGCGCGATCTTCTCTTTAAACTTCGTGTGCCGTTGAGTACTATGAGTAGAGGAACCAGCATCCAGAATTCGTCCTGAGTCGTCGACAAGGATCCGAGTTGGTGTATGGGTAATTCCATATGCCTTAATGAGTTCACTATCTTCACATCGGAGAATTGGGAAATTCAACTCTCTCCCTTTGGAAAAAAGCACGACATCTCGATCTTTGAGGCCTTCCTCGGTTGTAATACCAAGGATGGTTAGTTGATCTTCGTCGTAGATGGAATCGATTTCCCGCCAGAGCGACGACTCAAGCAGACACCATGAACAGTCCGTTGGATTAAAGAAAATAAGTAAGGAAAATCTCGATGCACTAGGATCAAACGAAACCAATTTTCCTTTGACGGACCGTAACTGAAAGGACGGCGCTATTGACCCAATTGGAACTGATTCAGTGAAGAATTCCTCAATTCGTTTGCCACGATCTCGGATTAGTTTGGCATTAGTGATTTCTTGTCCCAGATCATCAACGGTTGTCGCTAACTGGATGGCACTTAACACCAATATTGGAACTGCCATCACCCAGTACAACTTTTTCTTTTTCAACATTGTATCTATTCGAAATGTAATTTTTGAATTCCAACGACTCCGTCCAGAAAATGCTCAACCGTCTTGGTTGCCCCGGTTATTCCGTGAATGTTACTGCCAAGGTGCAATTGATCACTAACTTGCCTATTGAGAAACTGACCGAGAAATTCATCTACAATTTCGGCTTTTAGGGGTTCGCCATAGAAGTGGAATGGGTTAACCAGAACAATACCAGAAATAATGTTGTCAATATCCACACCAATGAAAAACCTTACATCCCTGCAGACCGGGCAATGGATATCTTCTCGGACTTGATAGGCATTTCCAAGCAGTGTTGTTTGGTCATAAACCCGATATTTTATCGTTTTCCCAAAGGTCGCATGATCAAATTCCACAGAACCTGGAAACAGCTGATTAAGGTACGAACTGACTTGGGTCCTTTTCAGTGGCGGGAAATTCTCATGTAGACTGTTTTGTTCTTCTTCTTGAAGTCGTTTCAGTTCGAAATGTCGTGATGTCACTATTGCCGCGAGAGTCACGTTTACGAATATCAGAAGGACGACAGTACCGTTTGGAATCCATGACCAACGAAACCCAATTGCCATTTTCGTAAATTTCCGGGATTGTTCCCGCAAGAGCCATGACCCGTTTTCATGATGGAAACGACGTGTTCTCAACGAGAGCGGGCATCTATCGGTCAAAAAGCCACGGTCAATCGGCCCTTCGATTCGTCATTTGACAGAATCGTCGTCCCACGATTCGCCGTCTGCATCAACCCACGTTAGATTGTATCTCTCGTGCAACAAAGTCTCGTTTGCGCTCTGAATCTCCATACACATTTCCATGGCGAGTTCATAGCTGTAACGGATCTGCTCGCAGGAGACAGGGTTCGGCTTTATTGGGTCCCCTGTTGCAGTTCGGGCATCATATATACATCCCCCTCCGCACAGGTTTCTTGCCCAGCACCGCCGGCAGTCGGAACGGGAATCGATATGGAACGAATCTTTGAATCCATTCTGGACATTTTTGTCAAGACCAGAGAAAACATCGCCCATCTTAAACTCCGGCCGATCGGCAAGACTTGAGCAAAAATAGATGTCTCCATCAACGTCCACCGCGAAAAATGTGCGTCCACCTTGACAGCCATAACAAGATTTCGCACGTGTCATTAACCTCTCCATGTAATCGTCGAAAAACCCTCGGTCCTTCGATCCTTCAAGGATTTTTTCCGTCTCATACCTGCTTAGCTCGCAGAGTTTCTGCTTTATTGCAGGGAGATGTTCCTCTCGAAACGCAAAAGGCTCGTGAGGCGCAGCCACAACCGGAGCTACTTCCACGCGGGATGCGCCAAATTGAGCCAAACCGTTCACGATGGACTCCCGGTCCACGTTGTAGGACGTCATTGTTGCACGGACAGATACACTATCAGGCGATCTATCCATCAACTTCGTCACGTTTTCAGCAACGACATCGTATGTATCGCTTCCGTCGTGAAACTTACGAAGTCGGTTTTGATCTTTCACGGTGCCATCGATGCTTACTTGAATCTGTACTTCCTGATCGATCAGAAACTCAAGTATCTCCGGCGACATCACAGTGCCGTTTGTTGCAATTCCAAATGATACGGCAATGCCAACCAAATCGGCATGCTCGCGGGCGTAAGGGATAATTTCTCGAATCAGTTTGAAATTAAGCAGTGGCTCACCACCAAAGAAGTCAATCTGGCATCTCTGGAATGACTTTGCCTCCTGTAAAGCCCAACGCACAGCTTGCCGTGCGACATCGGGCCGCATTAGTCTTGGCGAACCGCCATAATCCCCGCCGTGAGCAAAGCAATATGCACACTTGACATTGCACGTGTGCGCGACGTGAAGCGTTATATGAAATTGATCTGCCTTCCCAGCAGACTCTTGGTTTGTACAAACCCCTGTATCGCTCGGTATACATATCTGATGCAGTCCGTCGCACCCAACATTAATTAGCCCTACTTTACAAAGTACACCGATCGCATTCAGCACCTCTCTTCGATCAATTTCACGACCTAGCTCGACTGCTACAGTTCCGTCCGAAAACACCTGAGACTTTCTCAAAACCGACTCGCTAAGCTCGCTTAACCCAAAAAATAGCCCGGTGTTAACCTGAAAGGCAATCGCACGCGCGTTTGCGCGCGTCCTGAATAGATGTATTTCCGATCTTGTGATCTTCATCAATTCTAGCATCCTTCAATGTCGATCGAAATAATCGGACTAGCTCACTCTTCAGACAGACAACCTAGTGTGAGCTTCAAGAGTTGCTTCTGTTGTCATCGGCGGGGGTAATATGGGAAAACGTGGCCATCCACAGACGTGATCTTCAATCGGAGTCGGCGATGCAAAACAACCCTGGATTCTTCCAGTCCTGTCAATTTCCGCGTTGATTGAGAACAGCAAATGATCGGTTTGATCTCGTTTCAATGTTGGCCTCGATTGAGTGGGTTGGATATACTTGCTTTCGGACGTGTATACGGCTAATAGCAAAAGGCAATCGTATATTTGCGCTAGTTTTTCAACGCAAACTTCGTACCAAAACAGAAAAAACGCCTGTGTTTGCACACAGACGCGATAAATCAAGCAAATATAGCGGTTGTCGTTGTTCTGTTATATAGAATCAATTATCTGAGTAGCGTATACAATGTATACATATCACCGATGCACGCTATCGATTTAACCCTTTTGACGCTTATATATTTTTAAATATCAAACGGTTAAAACGGTGACAACATCGTCGACGTCACCGACCGTGTCAACCCGCACACCATCTACAGTAAACCTCTTATTGTATCCATGATTTACCTCAGCTGATACCGGGTCATCTTCTTTTGAAGTCCGTTTCTACTTAGACCCAGTTGACTGGCGGCACGAGTGATGTTGCCCCCGCTCTGGTCGAGCGCATCGACTATCATCCGTTTCTCAAAGGAAGCGACTCGTGCTTTGAACTCACTCTGCTCAATCGGATTTGATCGTAAGATAAGCCTTATGTTATCGGAGAATAAGTCGGGCGAAACGTTTTCGCCTTCCTCCACCAACGCCACCGCCCGCCTGATCTCGTTTTCTAGCTCCCTCACATTACCCGGCCAATTGTAGTCCATCAATGCCCGGATGGCCCCGGACGTAAATCCTGCTACGACCTTATTCCCGTTAGAACACACGCGCGTTAAAATATCATCACACAACAATGGAATATCCTCGATACGCCTGCGAAGGGGTGGCATTTCGATCTGCAACACTCGCAGTCTGTAGTACAGGTCCTCCCGAAACAGCCCGTTGCGCACATCCGCTTCCAGGTCGCGATTCGTCGCCGCGATCACCCGCACGTCCACGTTCCGCACCTCTGCCTCGCCCACCCGCTGGATTTCTCCGTCCTGGAGCACGCGCAACAGGCTCGACTGCAACTGTGGGGACGCATTCCCGATCTCGTCCAGGAATACCGTTCCCCCGTCCGCGGAAACGAACAATCCTTTCCGATCGGACGACGCCCCGGTAAACGCACCCTTCTTGTGTCCGAATAATTCGCTCTGAAGGAGTTCGTGAGTCACTGCAGCGCAGTTCGCGGAAAGGAAAGGCTTCGACTTGCGTTCGCTTCGGGCGTGGACGGCTCTGGCAGCCAGTTCCTTGCCCGTTCCTGTCTCGCCCTGGATCAACACGGTAATATCACCTTCCGACGCGACCTCGACGAGATTGAACACCTCCTGCATTACTTGGCTCGCCCCTACCATTTTTTCCAGACGTCCGCGCTCTTCAAGCCGCTTCTGCAAATAAGTCGTTCGCTCCTGGATCTTAGAATACTTTCGGGCGTTGACGACTGCAATCGACACCAGATTTCCAAATCCCGAAAACAGGGCTCTATCCTCATCGGAGAATAGATCCTCAAGCTTTCTATGATCCATATAGAGCGCGCCGATTACGCCTGACTCCGCGTGCCGTAGGGGTACGCAGAGCACCGAACGGATGCCGTAATCCGTAACGCTCGCCCTTCGCCTGAAACGCTCGTCGGTGCGAGCATCCAGGCTCAATGCCGGCTCGTTTCGATCCATCGACCATTTGATGATTCCCCGGCTGATCTCGTGTGTCTCCACGTCGTCCAGGTTATGCCGTCGCGCGACTTCCACTTGATCTACCGAGTCATCCTTGAGAGCAATCAACACGCGTTCGGCGCGGCTCACCATCTTCAGGCGGTCCAGAATCCGGTCCAGAAGCACGTTCAGGTCCAGGATCGACGTCAAGTCCTCAGAAGCCTCGTAAAGCGTCAGGAGGTGCTCCTGCGAAAGCGAGGAGGAACTCTCCGATGTTGGCGACATCAGACAATCCACCTCAAAGATCTTCTTCAGTAATCCCGCTGCTTTCCGGGCATAATGGCACATCTCCATCTTTTCGGCGGCATTTCTTGCCTCCTCCAAGGTCAGCCGTGCAGCGGAAAGACGCCCCCTCCGTAGGTAGTATTCGCCTGCAATTAGAACCAGATATACCTGTTCTAGCCCTTTTGGCTCACACTGAACCTTCGATACATGAACAAAGAGGTTATCGACTTCTCGGTGACGCCCAGCCGCGGCAAGCGATTTTGCCTTCGCGGCCCAGGCAACGGCGCGTACATTCCCGCCGTACTCCAGGCCGGGCAAGGCCTTTTTGGACCAAGCTAGCGCTTCGTTAACGCGGCCAGTTTCAGCCGTAATTTCGGCGAGCAACGAACAGGCCCTGAAATATCCTTCCCCGCTCTTCTTACCAGTCAATAGCCGCTCCGCGGCACGTGCGTGCCCCTCCGCTTTCTCTTTTTCTCCCCGTTCCTGGTCAACCCTACCTAAGCGAATGTGCATCTCAGCTTCAGTATCGCTCGATCCGCGTCTATACCAGTACGCTTGAAGTTCCTTGAATATATCTCCAGCCCTGTCTAAGTTGCCCAGCCTAAACTCAATACGCCCCAGCAAGTACAAACTGGTATATCGGTAGACTCGGTCACCCTCCTGATCCAGCAATTCCAACGAAGATTCCAAAAGTGTTTTCGCCCTGCTGTTATGGAATGTGAAAACTTCCGAGAATCCCAAATACATCAGTGACCGCGCTTCGTTTATTTCTCCTCCCATTTCCCGACATTTCTTCGCAGCAGAATGGCAATATCGTATCGCCTGTACATTATCTTCTAAGGCTATGTATACATCTGACAATAGTCCCAATAAGGCCAGTTCGTTCTCTTTGTCAGCTAATCTTCGGAAATTTCCCAACGCTTCCAAAAACACGGACACGGCCTTGTTATATTCCCCCAAATGTATGTGGTTTATCCCCAGAACCTTTAAGACGTGTGCATTCTGAGCCTGGGTCTGCCTTGAGACCCACGGCATTGCCTCATCCAACAGGTGCCGAGCGTCCTCAAACCGCCCGCATCCAGATAGGCCTTCGGCGTAGGCGCAAAGAAACTCCAGGTGCATCGCGGATCCCCGGGAAATCTCCTTATGATCATCTGACGAGAAAACGCCCCTATTGTTATTGACCGCTTCGAACTGTTCGACTGCGTGTGAAAAATTATGCATCCGCAACGCTAGACGGCCGGAAGCCGTCAGATACCGCGCCATTTTTTTTAGATCGTCCGATCTCGAAAAGTGATAGGCCAATTCATCCAAGGTCTCCGAGTCGCCTGCCACATAACGTCTCTCCAGTTCCGTTCCAACCTTCAGGTGAAGCAACTGTCGCTTCTCTTCCACCGCACCCGCGTAAACCGCTCGCTGGATCAATGCATGTGAAAACCGGTACCGTCCCTCACGGTCCTCTAGGGCTCTCAGAAGACCCAGGCGGACAAGTACCTCCAGAACCTCCAACAACCGTAGTTCATTCTCGTGCCAGACCGCTGAAATCAGGTCAAACGAAATCGCGCCGCGAAATATCGAAACAAACTCCAGCGCATGCTTCTGGACAGGCTGCAAACTTCCAAGACGCGACCCGATGGCTTGCATAATGCTTTGAGGCATCGGCCATTCCGTAGATTCCGGCCACCTCCATATGCCTGACGAATCCCTCCATATCAAGCCCTCTTCAATTGAGCCGCGGATAAGTTCGACCACAAACAGAGGATTTCCACCGGTCTCTTGGAAAATTCTGCAGGTTTCCCACTCGGGAACCCCCCGCTCGCCAACAAGGGACGCAGCAAGATTGCTTGTTTCCTCCAAATCGAGGGGCTCGAGTTGCAAATGTACAACACCAGTTACATTCGGCCCTTCTGTCAACTGGTCAATATCCGGGGGCAGCGGTTCTTCGTCCATTTTGCGGCAGGCAAGCCCGAAGACTAGGGGCGCCGGGTCCGGATTCCTCCTCATAAAGTCCAGGAACCGAACGGTCAAGTCGTCTGCCCATTGTAAATCTTCAATAAAAATAAGGGTAGGGGCCTTCCG
The DNA here is from genome assembly GCA_965116875.1 of Candidatus Latescibacterota bacterium. Taxonomy (GTDB): domain Bacteria; phylum Latescibacterota; class UBA2968; order UBA2968; genus JAAXHE01. The sequence continues at coordinate 2,025,068 of OZ220733.1, read as the reverse complement.
ACTCAGGTCGACAAGGAATTCACAGAGAATCTCCATTAAAGCGTAAGGATCTGTCTGATTCCCGTCTGTCGGCCGTTCAAACTGCGCTAGGACACGTTCCACCTCCCTTTCGAGATCCAAGCCGTCGATACCCCTCCTGTCCGCTAGAGCCTCCAAAGCTTCCAGGAACGGACCATAAGCACGTGTGCCGCTTTCGTAGCAGCACCCGTTCAGGATGCACATTCCGTGAACGCGTGCGTCGGCCCGGAACTCCTCCAACAACTCGGATTTCCCGATTCCCACCTCACCGCTCACCAGGACCATGCGCCCAAATCCGCGTCCGGTTTCCCTCAGGATCTCCCGGAGGGCCTTCTTCTCACGCTCCCGCCCTGTAAATTTCGGCTGCAAGAATAGCACCGGCCGACTCGCAGCAAGTGGTGAAACGAACTCTTTGGCGAATCTCCCGTCCTTGCCTACTGGTAGATCGCGCAACAAGCTCCACACCGAGTCGTAGCGGTCGATCGGCTCTTTCTCCAGCAGTTTCATGACTGATTCTTCAATCGCGGCGGAAGCACCGCCGTTAGACTGGCGCGGCGGTGGGGGCAGGTCTCTCAAATGCTGGAACATCACCGAAGCCGGATTCTCGGCCGTGAAGGGTGGTTTCCCGGTGAGAATCTCGTACAAGACGATGCCCAGCGAATACAAATCGGACCTCTGGTCAGGCTGTCGTCCTCGTATCTGTTCGGGAGACATGTACTCCGCGGTCCCGGTAGGAGTACCCGGCGGCGTCACGCATTGTCCACTCGAATCTCGAAAACGTGCTAAGCCAAGGTCCAGAATCGTAACCTCGGGCGTCCCGCGATTCTGCGAAACCATGATATTGGCTGGCTTCAGGTCCCTGTGCACCACACCCTGTTCGTGGATATAAGCCATCCCCTCTCCGATCTGCCGGATGAGTGGAACGAGCCACCCCGTTCTCAGCCGTTCGAGCTCTTCCGCGCTGGCGATCAGGTCGGATAGGGGGTGACCGCGAATATAGTCCATGGAAAAGTACGGCTTCCCGGCATGGAGTCCCCATTTGTGGGACCGGACAAACCGGGGATGCCGAATTCTCGAGAGAATATTGAACTCCCTGAGGAATCGCCGCTGTGCCTCGTCTCCCACGATATCCAACATCTTCAGCGCCACCGTGGCGTCATCGTTTACGTCACGCGCGCGGTATACGGTACCCAGCCCACCGCTGCCAATTGTAGCCAGGATCTCGTAACACCCGTCGACGACCGTTCCTGCCTCGAGTTCGGACATAGTTAACCCGGCGAAAGATTATCTTTGTACACGATTTCAGATTCGTTCACGTTTTCTCTAACTATGATTCGTAATCATACGGGGACCTGACTGTCGGATTATACACACCAGAAAAAAGGCGAATCCATTTCACAGTTCCAGGATACTTGACGTCGATGGAGGTGCAAGGAAATCTCATCCTTTTGAACGACCTCGATACCCCGCTTTCTCGCTGATACCTTTTGTGTCCTTTGTGCTTTCTGTGGTAAATCTACCGGCTGTCACACCTGTCCAAAATCGGCTTTTCCAACCACTATCACGGCCTGATCCACGAATTTCCGGAGCGAGGGCATCCTGCCCTCGAACTTCGCGTCACCGATCCCTATTCGCGTCGAGGGACTGACGCGTCCATTCAATCCAACACCGGTTCGCGGAAAACACCGTGTGCGACGAGTTGTCCGATTTCGAGGGCAGGATGCCCTCGCTCTCGGGAACGCCAACCACACCGGCCCCAAGTCGGTTCCTGTCTCGGACAGCCGTGGCCCAAAGATGTGAACCTGCATCTGCACTTCGAAACGACTTTAAAGAAAAACACGTGCTTACGCGTCTAAGATCGTCTTTTCCAAACGATCCTGGACAGCAGTGATCGGCTGTCTATTTTGGAAATGAGGCTGATTGGTTGTGGGATGGGCGGTCTGACGGCTGAGAGCTGATGGCTGATATCTTCTTCGTTTCAATCTCCATTGGAACCAATCGCGGGTGCGACGCCCCGATCAGGTTGCCCTTCAAACATCATTACGGGTACCGCCTGTCCGAACGTGGCACCCACCATTCCCGAAAGTCCGTCCATCCCGAGGGATACCAATTCACGCCTCGAAACCGCCGGCTGTAGGCCGTTACGCCACGTCCTACAAAAAGAAACGTATATGGCTGTTCCTCGTACAGGATTTCCTGGAGCCTGCGGTAGAGTGAAATCCGTTGTTCCGCGTCAAATGTCCGGCGATACCGTTCCATGATCCGGTCCGCCTCTTCATTTTCGAAACATGAATAATTCCCGCCGTCCTTGACCTGCGATGAATGCCAGCTTGAATAGAGATCGAGCGGCACCGCCGGATGGGTCCCACCGCCGGAGAATAACGCCTCGAACTCCCGCTTTCGCAACCGGTCGAGGTAAATGGAGTAATCGATTTCCCGTACGTTACAGACGATTCCCACGTCCGCCAGTTTGTCTTGCATGACCAGGCCGATGTCCTTGCTGAGTTGAGAACCGGCGGGCACCAGGAATTCAAACCTGAATGCTGTCTTGACACCATCCACAACCTTATCCAGAACGCCGTCGCCGTCCGTATCGAACCAGCCGGCCGCCTGGAGCAATTCTGCGGCACGATCGCGGTCGTATTCGAGTGGTTCCAGGCCGGCGTAAAATTCCGGACGGGACATATGCACCGGTCCGTCAATGGTAACGCCGAGTCCGTGGATCAGGTCTCGAATCATGCTCTTGCGCGGTGTGAGATGCGACATCGCCCTGCGGACCCGTTTATCGCGAAAAACCGGGTGGGTGTTGTTCCAGATGATGTAATTGATTCCGCTCGCGTACCGGATCGCCTTGAGAAAACGCGACGTAAACTCCGGCGACCAGCTTTTCTCCTTGAACGGCAGCGGATACATATTCAAAACGTCCAGGTTCCCATTCGTCAGTTCGATAAATGCGGCATCCGGATTGACGACCACTTTGAAGACCAGTTTATCGACGAAGCCGGGAGAAGGAAGGTCCTTCCTTCCGATTCCCCAATAGTTCGGGTCACGATTCAGAACGGTCTTTCCGGTTGACGCCGCGTTTTCCACGGAGGATGCCAGCACGTAGGGGCCGGATCCCAACACGCGGCGGTTGAAATCCCTGTTGAACTGTTCCGCGAAACGGCGCACGAGGTCGGCCTGCGGGCCGGCTTGCCAGGAACCGTCGATGAGCGCGTCGATGGATACGCTATCCATCAATCCGTCCGGGTCGTAGAAGTGTTTCGGCAGGATCCATCTGCGTCCGATGTTGATCGCATTGTAGAAATACGGTTCGCCGTAGACAAACGTGATCCTGTAGGGTCCTTCCAGCCGGACCGCTTTGAGGTCCTTGAAGCCGCTTCGCATGTATCCGGATAGCTGGACCTCCGGATTCTTGATCACCTTGAAGCTGAACAGGACGTCCGCCGCGGTCACCGGCCTGCCGTCCGAAAAGCGGGCGCCCTTGCGAATGTCGAACGCATAGGAAAGCTTGTCCGGGGACACCGTCGGATAATCGGCGGCCAGTTTGCCCTTGAACTTGTACGGCGGCGTGTTCTCCATGTACAGCAGTGACTCGAACATGTTCTCCAGGATTCTGTGAGAGCCATAGTCCATCTTTCCATACGGGTTCAGCGTTGCCGGCTCCGAGAACGCATGTAAAACCAGCCAGTCCCCATAGACGGGACTGTCATTCCCTGTGTAACGCGGCGAAACCTTCTCGGTCCCGTCCAGCACCATCAGCCCCTGATCCTCCGCGAGGATCTTCTCTACTTTTTTCCATACCTCAGCGGCGCCAGCCTCTACAACGAAGAAGCTGAGGAAATGCGTGAGAGCGAAGAAAACCGTACTTGCAATTGGCGTGTTCAAAGAAGCCACCTTAATGAATCACAAGATTTGGCGCGATCATTCCCCGGCTGCAAATGTCATCTAAACTGCAAAATCAACTCGCTCAGATCCGCGATTTCGCTCTGCCGTAACCTTGTGGCATAGTCACGTAGAGCCGCAAGGAACCGGCGCTGGCGATCATCCAGATGCAGTTCCCGATACCGCATAATGTGATCCCGAACGAATCCCAGGTCTCGGATGGTCTCTTCCACCAGCATTCTATTGGCTACGATCCAGGTGCGCTTCAATAACGCCCGTAATACCTGGGTCGGATCGTGTGGCGCTTCGGCCATTTCCGGAGATATGACATCCAAAGGGACTTCCCAATAGATCTTCTGCATGATGATTCGATGATATTCGAGGTGTTTTTCCCTCAGTTCCGACGTCTTGAATCGATCCTCTCCAGATCCCCGTAAACCATCGTGTTTGCGTACTCTCACTAAGGGCTGTCGTATGACTCCTGCCTTAAATCCAGCACGCGCTAGCCGGATCCACATATCGTAGTCCTGAGCGCGAATCAGCCTTTCATCATAGATTCCCACGCGATCGTAACACTGTCTGCGAACGACAACTGAAACACCGCTGATAAAATTCCCGCTCAGGAGTTGGCCCAGCATTTCTCCTTCCGGATGTGAGGTAGCCTCTACCGTTTCAATCACATTGTCTGCGTTCTTTCCCTCAAAATACGCGAATCCACTATAGACGAAATCAACCTCGGGTTGCGATTCGAAAACCGAAATATGCAATTCAACCAGTTCAGGCAGCGCGACATCGTCGTCGTCAAAGACCCATACATAGTCACCGGAGATGTGTTTGAGTCCGAGATTCAAGGCGGATGATTTGCCCCCGTTCGATTTCTCAAAGTACGATATTCGATGGAGAAATGGCTCCAACTTCGTTTTCGTTTCATCCGTTGAGCCGTCGTTGACGACGATCACCTCAAGATTCCGATACGTCTGCGCCAATACACTTTCGAGCGACTCAACAAGAAAGTTCGCTCTATTGTAAGTTGGAATGATGACGGAAACCAGGTCTTGATCGGCCATGATCATCACGAAATACGCCCCCGGCGGTACCGGAGGCGTGTAGGGTAAATGGACCATGCGCGAAGTGCAGGCAAACGGTCGGTTCTGCTTACCAACAGTTCGGGAGATCGCGATCGAACGTCAGTATGGAAAGTATCCCACGACCCGTCCAGTCTTCGAGCCACAGCCCGGAACTCTTGTGTCTTCGATCCCTTGTTACACGCATCGGGAATCAAACCCGATACTGAATACTGATCAATCATAACGTCTACGTATGCTGCGTACTCTCGACTCCCCAACCGCTGGCGCCCCTTGAGGAGCATATCCATCCTTACCGCCCACTCGATACCCATCCGCCAGTGCGTGATTGAATGCCTACGCCTCAGTTTGCTCAACTCTTTGATACCGCGAGAATCAAATCCGGCAGAATATAGGGCGGAAGGTTCAGACTGTCAAGTACAGGAACAGAGATATGTGACATCGGCTGATTGTCACGAGAAACCCGGGCGTGCCTGCGTTCCAGGTGAAGACCGGCGAAGAGCCAATTGTGCCAGAGCGAGGGGGCGAATCGAGGCGGGCACGTTGCGGGACGTCGTCACAGCATAGCCTCAAGATAGGGTCGCATCACGTTCTCGACCCTGCAAACCCTGGCGGAGCCCAGCACGGCGCCTGGATTGAAGCCATGTCGTCCCCTGTAAAGGCGCAGCGCTTCCAGTACCACGTCCATGCCGATCCGGTTGCGGAACTTGAACGAGTCGGCGAGGGTCTTTTCGCGGCTGTAGACCTTGACTTCCGCACCATCCATTAGATGCGTTTCGATACCGTGCTCGTATGCCTGCGTAGAGAACCTGTGCGCCCGAACCGGCGGATAGTCCAACGAAGGCGGACGCGACCCGCGCGGCACCACCACGGAAACTGCTCGAGGGATCTGGGTTGTCATGTCATGGAAAGCCAGCGCTGAGACGAGACAGACTACAGCCTTCGGGAAGCGCAGGCTCACCGTCACAAGGTCCGGGTTGCCCATGGGAGGAAGTTCCGCCAGCCGATAGATCCCCCTGCTCACCGGCTCCACGATGCCCCGGTCCCGCAGCATATAGAGCGAGTAGCGCGAGATCCCGTACGCCAGGGCTTCGCTCATGCGAAGTTGGCCGCCGTGCCGGCGGAAGATTTCTTCGGGTTGGTCACGCATGGTCCAGCCGCAGACAAATTGTCACTATTTAATTACAAGTGATAATAATATGTCTGATTGTGACCTGAAAAGCAAGGCAATTCGGAATCGCACAGAACCGGGCAGGAAGCGCACTGGCGAGCTATAGACGAGGTTTCAACCGGTGGAGGATGGAGCGGGGATGATGTGAGATTCGCCCGGACCCCTTGGATCTAACGCGATGACGCCCCGACAAACGGGTTTGCCGGGGCGTCAGTTCGATTAAATCTCGCTATTTCAACCTCGAATCACCGATCCAGTCTTCCCATCTCAATTGCACCAGTAGCCCTGATGTGACTCTCCGTCTTGTTTTCCGTTCGTTTTGTATGGAAGAATGCGAATTGATGGTTATCTGGTGGAGGCGGCGGGAATCGAACCCGCGTCCGAAAGCAGATCAACGACAGCGTCTACGTGTGTAGTTTACCTTTTGAATCTCACGCGCGGGCGCCCCGGTAAACGGGGTTGCCAACGCGCCAGTTCAATCAGCTCTCGCTCCCGGACCCTTGAACGGAGGTCCACGAGCCAGCCCGCATAAGTCGGCGCTCCGGTCGGGCCCTGCAGGCGAAGCCCGTCGGAACGGACTGCGTTTTCGTTACGCAGCCATTGCGTACGTATCGTCCGCAATTATAGAGTGTTCCCACGGTTTAACGAGGACATGGGACCTCGACACGCAGCCATCGCCTCTCCACCCCCGTCGAATCCAGGTCGCCCCCACACGGTATCGCCCTGTCCCGGGCCGCCTGGCCGCCCGGACGCTGAAAATATAGCCCGGCAGCCTGTCCCTGTCAAGCGGGGGACGGGTCATTCTACTCGAAACAGGACCGAATCCGCGGCCATGGATGCGAACAGCCCGATTCCACCTTCTATGTGGAAACGAGGTTCGTCGAGCGTGGCCCTGTCCTGCTGGCTCGAGATCAGAAAGTCACCGTAATTCTCGTCGAGAGCGAAGACCAGAAATGAATAGGTGCCATAATAGGAAAACTGAAGGGGATTCAACGACTGGGATTGCCCTTGCAGGAACCGCCATTGGTCCGCCCGGGCGATACTGTCCCTCAGCGCGCCAAACCCTGTGGTGTCAATCGCCCCGCCGAAGCCGCCGCCAAATCGCCCCCCTCCAAACTGGCTCTCCGGTGGAATTCGCTCCAGAAGATCGATGGCCTGCCTCGACGTGACGTAACCGCCATTTGTCTTGCCTTCCCACGTCACGCGGTATGGATCGCCGCCAGCATAAACCACGGGACCCCCCGAAGCCGTCGGCGGGAACGGCACGGTCGTCTGCGCGGTCGCCTTCCCCAATCCCGTCGTGACTGACAGATGATAGGTCTTGCCCGGTTGGACGACAAGGTCCGGCTGATTGTATGTGCCGGGCTTATCCGGAACGGATGACAGGGAATGCGTTACACCGTCCACCGCAATCGTCACGTCTGCATCGGAAAGCGCGCTGGCGTCGCGGTCGTATTCGCTCGAGAGCGGCATCGTCGTGCCTACGTATAAACCGGTAACGTTGGTTCCCGCCTGAAGATATCCTTCGATGAGAATCGTCTCCCGAAACTCCCCCAAAGATTCTGTGGGCGCCGTACTGCACGCACCGGATCCAAGACCGATGGCAAGACACAGCATGAATCGTAGTTTGATCATGGATATTTCCTCCGCCAGCGGTCTTACATGTTGAATCGTAGACCGACACTCGGCAATATGGGCTGCAGTAACACATCCTGTACCAGAACTTCCGGCTCGGTCGCATCAAACGAGCGATACCATACGTTGCGCCGGTTGTACACGTTGAACAGGTTGAACACCAGTTCCCCTTCGACGCCGCCCAGGTTCATTTCACGCGTGATTCCGAGATCGAGCCGGTGATAGGCCGGCAGCCGGTAGGCGTTCTTCTCAGAGACATGGACATAGGGAATGGTCTGGCCCGTAGGCTGTTGCACCTCATAGCGCGCTTCCGGAATCGTGTATGCCTGTCCCGTACCATAGACCCAGTTGGCGTTCAGGTTCCAGCCTCTGCCCAGGGAATAGTCAGTCACCAGGGAAAGGTCATGACGTCGATCGTACTTCGGCGAAAACGGGTCGCCCCGGTTCAATTCCGGGAAGGTGTGTTCCGTCTTGCTCAATGTATATCCAATCCATCCCTTCAGACGCCCTTCCGTCTTCCGAAGCAGGACTTCCCCGCCGTAGGATCTGCCCGATCCGGTTACGAACAGGTCCGAGAGCGGGGTAGAATCGTCCAGACGCACCTGCGACTGGAATTCCACGAGGTCTTCGAGGTCCTTGTGATAAAACTCCAGATCGACCTGCCATCCGTCGTTTGGCGTCAACATCAGGCCGAACGCGCTGTGAACGGCTTTTCCCGGCGTCAGGGTCTCATCCACAGGTAGCCACATATCCGTCGTGTACGTGTTGGCTTCGATCGAAATCAAATTGACGAACTGGTGGTAAATGCCCCAACCGCCCTTGAGCGCGATATGCTCATCGAATTGGAACAGCCCCGTCGCTCGCGGCGACCACCGGGTGTAGTTTCCGCTGTTGAAGTGGCTCACGCGGATTCCCGGGGTCAGTTCCAGGCGACCCAGGCGCAACCCGTGCTCCAGAAAACCCGTCTGATACAACGACGCCGTATTGATTCCCGTTCGGATGGAGTCACCCACCCCCTGCCTGTAGAATGCGTCGTAGGCCGTAAGCTGGGCGCCCATTCGCGTGGTGTGAAACGGTCCGGAATAGAAGTCGAATGTCGCCTTTGCCGTCAGGTCGTTCAGTTCGTTGTTGCGATTCAGCCCGAATCCGCGTCCCAGTCGGCCCTCGCCACCCTGCCCGCTCTGATCGGCGTTCTGATTGGTGGCAACGTCGAAGTTCGATATATACCGGCTTGCCGACAACTGCACGTTGCCAATTAGATTGTCGGCAAAGATGCGCATCCACTTGAACCGGGCGATCCGATTGCCCCAATCCATGAGTTGATCACGGGTCTGCTCGCGGAAAGAAGGCAGGGATAGATTGAGTGCGTCGCTGCCCAGGTATCCGCTGACGGAGATCCGGTTATTGTCGGACAACTCCAGGTTCAGCTTGAAATTCGCATCGTAGAATCCGTAGTCCTGATCGAAATCGCCAGTCTGCTGCTGGAAATTGAATCGCGTCCCTCCGAACCGTCCTCCGCCCGGGCGGCCGCCGAAGCCGGGCGGACCTCCGCCGGCGCCGGGACTCGCGGCAATGGTCCCGATTCGGGTGCTGAACATCTCGTCAACCAGGTGACTGAACAATGGCGACTTCAATACGTCCTGGTACGTACGTCGCCCCGACAACATCCAGGACCCGCGATCGCCCACCGGTCCGCCTGCCGTCAGTCCCGCGCTGATCAGATCGATTGAGCCGCGCGCATCGAACGCTTTTCGGTTGCCGTCCAGGTTTGTTATATCCAACACACTCGAAAGGCGGTCCCCATACCGCGCGGGAAATGTCCCCTTGATCAACGTCACGTCCTTCAATGCGTCGGGATTGAACGTGCTGAAGAACCCGAACAGGTGATTCGGGTTATAGACAACCACGTCGTCCAGCAGAATCAGGTTCTGGCCGGGCGTACCTCCCCGCACGTACAAACCCGCGGAATTCTCACTTCCTGCCTGGACGCCGGGGAGGAGTTGAATGCCCCGCAGGAGATCGGGCTGTCCCACGGTTGGAATGCGCGCCAGTTCGGTGACCCGCGTGCCGAACGCGCTCACCGGTGTGACCTCGGTCGGCGCCACCGGATCGCCGATGACTTCGATCGCTTCGCCCCTTAATTCAACGGGATCGAGTTCGATGTCGATCCGCCGGGTCTCAACCGACTCAATCGTGACTGGGACAGATCGGCTTTCGTACCCGATGTAGCTGGCTGTAACCCTGTGCGAACCCGGCGGCAGGCTCCCGATGACAAAGTAGCCGGTCTTGTCCGTAGATACGCCAATGCGCATACTGTCGACGACAACATTGGCGTACGGCAGTGTCTCACCGTTCGTCGCATCACGCACGGTACCACGGACCGTTCCCTTTGCATGAACCTGAGTGCTGACGCTCATCGCCAACACGCACGAAACCAATAACACAATTCGCTTCACATGCGCCTCCATTTTCTCCCGGCGTCTGAAGATTGAGAGTCAGGCGGCCATTTTGTTAGATAGAGACGTCGGGTCTTCCGTTCCCTTTCCTGCCCGTTAGAGTCGCCTGAATACAGCCGGATGTGGATGAACCGGATACGCGTAATTGCACATGACGCCACATCGCGTCCCCCTGTCAAACCGGCTGCAATGCTCGTACAGAACACGATGAGCCGGAGCATCCAAAGCGCAGTTCGGAATTGGCAAGTGAAGAGCCGGCGTGAAACGTGTCGTCGGTTTCGGTTGGTGGAATGCGGAGGTGGTTCAAAAGAAAAACGCCTCCCCCAGGGGTTTAAGCGGAGAGGCGCAATTCGTCCTGAAAGGCCAATAACCTGGCCTGGCTAACCGTCAGTCGCCGTCATATGCACCCGTAAGTCTGCACGTATCGCAAGCGAGAACACACCGCGCAAGCTATGTCCAGCCAGACGACGTGACGCTCACTGCCCGGGCGCCGTTTCCCGCCTCATGGGCTGCCGCGCGCGGTAGGTGAGAGACCGCCATGCCCACTCCACGGGCCCGAAGCGGTACCGGCGCAGCCACAGCGGCGAGGCGATGAGCTGCACGGCCCAGACACCGGCCACCACTCCGACCTGTCCGACGCGATCCACCGAGCCGAACCATCCCAGGCCGTGGCCGTAGAAGATCGTCGTGCAGATAACCGTTTGCAGCAGATAGTTGGTAAGGGCGGTCTGGCCGACGGCCGCGAACGGACGCGTGTAACGGCGAAGCGCCCGAGTCCGGCACGCCAGCATAATCGCACCGACGTAGCCGAGACTGACAGCAATACTTGTCCAATAGACCAGCTGAAGGCCCGCGAATAGCGACCGGACCGACCACCCGGACGCGAAGTCAAGTGCGATTCCGTACGCCTGGAGGGGAATCCCGACGGCGGCCGCCATAGCGATCAGCGACACGTAGAAGCGTGTCGAGCGTCGCGCGTTAAACACGTCTCTCTTGAAAAGCGCCATCCCGATCAGCATCAACCCACCTGCGCGCCATACGGCCCAAAAGATCAGCACCAGCGTCTCGCTCCCAAGCGCCGTCACTGATCGATCCGGCATCTGTTGGAGCCAGCCGCCGCGGTAGGTGGCGATTTCCGCATCGAGCCTTTCCTGCGGCGGCTTCCAGGCGTCTGCGACAAACTCGGCGCGTGCCTCCTCCGGCCAGTACGGGAACGTCAGTCCAAATACGCCCCAGAACGCGGAAAAAGCGACAAGCAGCACCACGCCAAGGGCGAACAGCCGCCGCGGCGACAGGCGGCGCAGCGGATACACCAGCATCCCGCAGACAGCGTAATGGAAGAGGATATCCCCCCACCAGAGAAGATGCCCGTGGAGCAGCCCGATGACCAGCAGCCACCTCATGCGCCGGTAGTGCACCCGACGGGCGTCGCCGCGTGCCTCCGCCCGTCCCGTCATCAGGACAATGCCCGCGCCGAAGAGCAACGAAAAAATCGTCATGAACTTCTGATCGGCCAGCATCCGGCCCGCGATCCAGACGTAACGGTTCGCGCCGGTGAGGTCGCCATAGGCGGTCGGGTTGAAGTACGCCGCCTGCGGCATGGCAAATGCCTGGATGTTCATGACGAGGATGCCTAGCAGGGCCACGCCGCGGAGAACGTCAATCGATTCGATGCGCTCGGTCTGTGGAACGGGAGCGGCGCCCGGGTTCCCAGCAGGATCAATTATCGTAGCGTCTCCGGCCATTAGCGCGTCTCCTCGTCATGAACATCGATGGGCGGAAAGGGGGAATCCATTGCCATCCACCACGCGCGACCCGTCCAAACGGTCCGGCGCCTCCAGGTATGCCGACATCCGGGGCGCGTCGAATGGTGTCCATCCTCGTCAGGTTTTTTCTCATGCCGCAGGCAAGGAGGAATTAAACATCGGGCAAGGATTTCTTCTACCGGCTGCCGTCTCACCTCTACCCGATTCTCCCACAGTTGACCGTTGCCTTGCATTCGCTTAAATTAAATCCGGAATGAATGAAAACAAGCCAGAAACAACCCTGGCGCGCGGACAAGACGGCTTCAGCCGGACAAACGAGAAAGGAACAGCATGGCGTTGAACAAGTACAGCTCCCGGATCACCCAGGTGAAATCCCAGGGCGCGTCCCAGGCGATGTTGTATGGAACCGGCATGACCGAAGCGGATATGGACAAGGCGCAGGTGGGCATCTCGAGCATGTGGTACGAGGGCAATACCTGCAATATGCACCTGCTGGATCTCGCCGCGAAGGTGAAGCAGGGAGTGGATGCGGCGGGTCTTCTGGGCATGCGATTCAACACAATCGGCGTCAGCGACGGGATTTCCATGGGCACGGATGGCATGAGTTTTTCGCTCCAGTCGCGCGACCTCATCGCGGATTCGATCGAGACCGTGATGGGCGCGCAGTGGTACGACGCCAATATATCCCTGCCGGGCTGCGACAAGAACATGCCGGGGTGTGTGATGGCCATGGGGCGGCTGAACCGGCCGTCATTGATGATTTACGGAGGTACGATCAAGCCCGGATTCCGCGACCACAAGAAGCTCGATATCGTGTCGGCCTTTCAGAGCTACGGGGAGTACCTGGCCGGCGAACTGGACGAGGTGGGGAGAAAGGGCGTTGTGCAGCACGCCTGCCCGGGCGCCGGAGCGTGCGGCGGGATGTACACCGCGAATACGATGGCGTCCGCCATCGAAGCGATGGGCATGTCGCTGCCTTACAGTTCATCGACGCCCGCGGTGGACAAGGGCAAGCTGGAGGAGTGCTTCCGGTCCGGCGCGGCCATCCGAAATCTGCTCGAGCAGGATATCAAACCCAGGGACATCATGACCCGCGAGGCGTTCGAGAACGCCATGGTCGTGGTGATGGCCCTCGGCGGGTCGACCAATGCGGTGCTGCACATGATCGCAATCGCAAAATCCGTTGGCGTGCCGCTGACCATCGACGACTTTCAGGCGGTGAGCGACCGGGTGCCGTTATTGGCGGACTTCAAACCCAGCGGGATGTACGTGATGGAGGATCTCCACAACGTCGGCGGAACGCCCGGCGTAATGAAAGCTCTGCTGGAGAACGGCTTGCTGAATGGAGACTGCCTGACCGTGACGGGTCGGACGATTGCGGAGAACCTCGTGGAATTGCCCGGACTTGACGAGGGTCAGGAGGTGGTTCGCCCCATGGACCGGCCGATCAAGGCCACGGGGCATCTGCGCATTCTGAGGGGAAATCTGGCGTCCGAGGGCGCGGTGGCCAAGATCACGGGGAAGGAGGGGGTGCGGTTCTCCGGTCCGGCGGCGGTATTCGACAGGGAGGAGGACCTGCTCGGGGCGGTGGAACGAAGCGAAGTGAAGAAGGGATGCGTGGTGGTCATCCGTTACGAAGGGCCCACGGGCGGTCCGGGCATGCCCGAGATGCTCACACCCACGTCGGTGATTATGGGCGCGGGACTCGGCAAGGACGTGGCCCTGATTACGGACGGACGGTTTTCGGGCGGGTCGCACGGGTTCGTTGTGGGGCATATCACGCCCGAGGCGCAGGAGGGCGGCGCCATCGCCCTGGTCGAGAATGGGGACGTGATTACCATCGACGCGGAGGCCAACGAGATCAGCGTGCATCTGAGCGACGGGGAACTGGCGAAGCGGCGTGCGGCCTGGACCGCGCCGCCTTACAAAGCCTCGCAGGGGACGCTCTACAAATACATCAAGACCGTGACCACGGCTTCCGAGGGATGCGTGACGGACGAGTAAAAAAAAAGGAAGAAGGAAAAAGGAAGAAGGAAGAGAAAAGCGGAAGGCGGGAGCCGGGAAACGATCACATCCAAACGGTCTCACGCTGCCCTTTGAGAATCACTTCTCGTTATTCACAATACGCGTCCATTCCAATGCGTCTCATACAGTAAAGTTTCCGCCTCTTCTCCTTTCTTCCTTCTTCCTTTTTCCTTCTTCCTTGTCTCTACTTACCGGATTGCCGTGGTAGCGGGCGGTTCGAACGGCGCGACGCCATTGATTCAGCAGGGCGTCGCACTTTTTCTTCGGCATGGACGGTTCGAACGTCCGTTCGGGAGGGTTCAGGTCCGAAAGCGCACCCGGCCCGGTCCAGAAACCCGTCGTCAGACCCGCGAGCATGGCGGCGCCCAGGGCGGTGGTCTCCGTATGGCGTGGACGGATGACCGGCACATCGAGGATATCGGCCTGGAACTGCATCAGGAAGTCGTTGACGGAGGCGCCGCCGTCGACCCGCATTCCGGTGACGGGACGTCCCGTGTCGGCGGCCATGGCATCCACAAGGGCGGCGCTCTGGTAGGCGATGGATTCGAGGGCGGCGCGCGCAAAGTGGGCCCGTTGGGTGCCCCGGTTGATGCCGACGACCGTCCCGCGGGCATCGGGATCCCAATACGGCGCGCCCAGGCCCGTGAAGGCGGGGACGAGATACACGCCGCCATTGTCCGGAACCGATCGTGCGAGCGCTTCCGTATCGGACGCATTCGCGATCAGACCGAGACCGTCGCGCAGCCACTGAACGGCCGAGCCCGCGCTGAAAACCGAGCCTTCCAGGGCGAATGCGGGACCGCCGAGGGAATCGCAGGCAAGCGTGGTGAGCAGACCGTTCTCCGATGGAAACGCGTTCGAGCCCGTGTGGAACAGCGCGAAGCAGCCTGTGCCGTAGGTGTTCTTGACGTCCCCCATGGATACGCCGCGCTGCCCAAAGAGCGCCGCCTGCTGGTCCCCTGCGATACCGGCAATCGGGACCCCGTCCGGCAGGGGTCCCGCGCCCCGGGTGTTTCCGAACACATGGGCTGAGCGATGCACCTCCGGGAGTATCGCCCGGGGGATATCGAACGCGTCGAGCAGGTCCGGGTCCCACTCGCGCGAATGGATATTGAAACACATGGTGCGGGAGGCATTGGTCAGGTCGGTTGCGTGGACGTCACCGCCGGTGAGCCGGTAGAGCAGGTAGGTATCGATCGTGCCGAAGCAGACGTCGCCAGCCTCCGCCCTGAGACGGATACCGGGTACGTTTTCCATAAACCAGACGATCTTCGTCGCGGAAAAGTAGGCGTCAATCACAAGGCCCGTCTTTTTTCGGACCAACTCTTCCAGGCCCCGCTCCCGGTAACGCCGGCAGACGTCCGCGGTACGGCGGCACTGCCACACGATGGCGTCATGCACCGGTTCTCCGGTGCGACGGTCCCATAGGACTGTGGTCTCCCGCTGGTTGGCGATCCCGATGCCTGCGAGGTCCCCCGGGCGGATGCCTGAATCTTCCATCGCGTCGGCGATTACCGCGCATGTGGAGCGCCAGATTTCATCCGCATTGTGAGAAACCCAGCCGGGTTGCGGATAGATCTGGCTGAACTCCGCGTAGGCGCGGCC
This sequence comes from Candidatus Latescibacterota bacterium, assembly GCA_965116875.1. Taxonomy (GTDB): domain Bacteria; phylum Latescibacterota; class UBA2968; order UBA2968; genus JAAXHE01. The sequence goes on along the minus strand of OZ220733.1, from coordinate 2,009,422 downwards.
GACGATATCGCCTCCGCGGTTGATGACGAGCACGGTCGTACCCGTGGTTCCCTGGTCGATTGAAAGAATCATGAAGACGCCCGGAACTGATCGCACGAGTGTGTCTGAATGGGTCGTTGTCGCATCGCGATCTCACCGATCCTCTTCTTCCGTCAGGATCGTCTGCTCGGACATTGTACCCTCATTCCACTTGCCCAGCCGGATTCCGCCGTTTTCCAAGACCGCATAGGTGCATTGCTGAATCCAGTCGCCCAGGACGACCAGTTCGCCGGTACGTTCAGATCCGGCATCCGTGTGCTTAGCGGTACCCGTTTCCGTGACCGCGTGATGGTTTGGTGATCCGCCCACGCGGGCGTGGAGCGTGAAGTGGTAGTGGCCATGAATGACGACGTCGACACCCTGGCCGATCTTCTCTCTTGCTGCTTTGTAGAGAATATCCCGGTTTCCGGAACCCCTTCTCCGGATCCGGTATTCGGACAGCCGGGAGGTGTACCTGGCGAGCATGGCCCCAAGGTCCGGATGGAGCAGGCGAAACAAGCCCACGCAGAACCGGTTCTTCAGAATGCCGCGGCTGAGGCGGAACCGCCAGTCGGTCCGGATTTCGTCTCCGTGGGCAATATGGATCCTGAGACCCTGGTGCGTAACCGTAATCGGGCCGCCCGGCAGTTCAACGCCGAGCTGTCCCGAAAAGTAATCGCCCGGCCACAGGTCGTGATTCCCGGGCAGGTATATCACGCGAACGCCGGACTCCACGAGGTTGTACAATTCGAACAGGACCCGGGCGCCGCTCGAAGGGACCGTCGTGCGGTACTCGAACCAGAAGTCAAAGAGGTCGCCAACGATGTAAAGCGCCTCCGCGTTGTGACGGATGGACTTCAGGAAGTCGATCAGGACGTCTTCCCGTTCGCGGGCGCTGCCTTCTATATCGGGCGCACCAATATGAACGTCGGATATAAAATAGATTCGTTCCAATGTCGTCACCAACGTCGGAAAAAACAGCTATCAGCCGTCAGCCATCAGCTAAAGGCAAGAATGAAGAGCAAGATCAAAAACAACCCCTTCTCCCCAGATTCCCTGCCTACGGCGTGTTCCTTTTGAAGCGACCAAAAGGAACCAAAAGTCGCCGCTGGGCGCGGGGCCTGCCACATGCACGGCGCGAATACCCTCACCGGACTCACCCGAAACGATGGCCTGCCAACACCGGCGTATAACACGAATATGTGCGGGACGGAACAACGCGCCCTGCTCCGGTAGTCCTCTCGAGTGGCATCACGTTCGGAAACCGAATTCTTATCCGATAGCGAGACCCCGCACGGAGATCGCATTGGTACAGATATCCTCAGATGTGGTTTTCGCCTTTGGTTCTGAGCTGATGGCAGATTGCTGACGGCAGACAGCTTACTTTCCCAACAACTGCCTGATCACCGGCGCCTGGGGATCGTTGGGATTCAGCTCCAGCACTTTTCGAAGGTTGGCCCTCGCTTCCTCAATGCGATTCAGTGCGCCGTATGCCAGGCCCAGGTTGAAGTAGGCATTCGTAAGCCTGGGATTGATCTGAATGGCTTTCTGAAGATACGGGATCGCTTCTTCGAACCGACCCATACTGTGGTAGGTCCCACCGATGTTCAGGTAGGTCTGCGCGTTGGCCAGGGCCGGTTGAAGCTCGAGCGCGGTCTCGAGGTGCTCTACGGCCTCCTCGTATCGGCCAAGGCCGTGGTATGAGGCGCCGATATTGACGTGCGCGCCCGGGTGTCGGGGTTGGATTTCGAGGGCTCTATCGAGAGGGTCCAGGGCTTCACTGTATCTTCCCGCCTCGTTGTAGGCGGCGCCGAGATTGACAAGCGCGAGCGCCGTTTCGGGCTGGAGTTCGACGGCTTTCTCGAGGTGGTCGATCGCGGCCTCGTGCCGACCGCTCCCCAGGTACGCGGCGCCCAGATTGATATGCGCCTCAGCGAGGTCGGGCTGGATCTCCGTTGCCTTTCTGAGGTGGTCGATCCCGCGGTCCGGCCGGCCAATGTCGCAGTAGATGATACCTACGGACAACCAGTGGCGGGGATTCTCCGGATTCGCATCCAGCGCGCGCCTGTAAGCGTTCAACGCCGGTACGGTTCTTCCCTGATGACGATAGTATGTACCCAGCGTCTCCCAACCGTATGAGCCGGCATGACCGCTGAGTCTGCCCATGAGGTGTACGTATCGCGCCTCGGCGGCAGCGGGGTTGGCATTCAGACCAATCCACAGCATGGTGTGCAGGGCGGCAGCCGCGCAGATGACAGAGACGCTTCGGTGGGTCCGTTCCTCCCGTCGCCGGCGTTCCAGCAGCGCCGAGGCTGCCCAGAGCGTAAGCGGCAGGGCCGGAAGCGCCAGGATGTCCCAGTCTCTGAAGGCGCCGATTTCAGGATTTGCAATAAACGTGAAGAAGAGAGGGACGGCGGCGGCCGAAAGCAGGAATGGATGGTGGCGAAAGTCCCTTCCGCCGAAAAGGAACACGGCCATCACCGCGGCGGGGGCAGAGAGGATCTGCAGATTCACAAAATCGAGAAGATGGGAGATGGAGACGATGCGGTAGGGCACATGAAAGCCCGTTTCGGAAAACAGGGGGAGAATGTGGTGTTTTCCGCCGGTCCGCTCCAGAAAGGCGCCGAAGTCGAATCCGGCGATCCAGAGGACCAGCACAGCGGCCGCAGGGGCGGTACATAACGCGGCCAGTTTCTCCGCGACGTTCTTCCATCGCGGCATCGATGCCTCGCTCTGCCGGTACCCGTGGTAGCCAAGGACGAGCAGGGAGGGCGCGAAGAGGACGAACAGAAAGTGAAACGGGACGAGCAGTCCCAGCACCAGCGCGGGCGCGTAGAGGGGCGCGCGGTTTTCAAGGCGCCGAAGACCCGCAAGCAGGTAGAGCAGACTGGCCGGCATGTAGAAGGCGTAGTTTTCCACGTATCCGAAGAAGAGCTGTACGTAACCGGCGGTGACGAGGAAGGCGAACGCCACGGATTTCTCCCGGTCGTTCCTTCCGAGGGCGCCGGCCGTGGCCAGGGACAGCAACAGATAGAGAAGTCCTGAGGCGTAGCTGTAGACACGGTACGTGTTCTCGGCGGTTTGCCAGACCGCGGCGCCTGCACCATGCAGGAATCGAATGAGGGTGAAGGTAAGCGGCGCCCTGTCCACGCGCTGTGTGATGCCGGCGTCCAACTCCCGCAGATAAAGGTACCCATCGCCCAGGAGATGCCTTGCGGACTGGAGCGCAATGAATCCGGCAAGCGCCAGGAGAACAAGCAGAATGCGAACCGCCCAGGTGCGGACGCCGCTGCCCCATAGCATGGAAGGAATCGTCCCGAACAACGCGCCGATTCGAGTACGAAGGCATGGAATAAAAACGAGTACGGCCAGCAGAATGAACACAACACGCAGCGGGTCGGTATAGTAATACAGGAAATCCGCGCCCCAGAAGGGATTGGGACGCCAGTAGGCGAGAAGGACGTGGAGACCCAGGAACACGCCTGCGACGGTCGCCGGTTTCCGGACTCCGGCGTGGCGCTGCCGCCTTGATTTTCGCGCTTGCCTCCTGCTCAATTCCCGGCCCCTCCTGCTGCGTGCGGCACGGTTTTCTCCCTTGACGCGTGCACGCGATAAAGATATGTTAAAAGGTACCACGTGTTGAAGTTAGAGCCGCTCTGCGCCTGGGAGCTTATGCCGGACCCTCAACGAACCACTTATGATCTCATCATCGTTGGCGCTGGGCCGGCGGGCGCCGCCGCCGCCTTGTACGCGTCGCGACACGGTCTCAAGACCCTTCTCCTGGACAAGTCCACTTTTCCCAGAGACAAAATCTGCGGCGACGCCCTGTCGGGAAAAGCCGTTGCCATACTGCTCGAACTCGGCCTGCTCGACAGGATTCGGGATCTTCCCGGCGCCCTCATCAACAAAATCGTCTTCAGCAGCCCGGATCACGTGGATGCCTGGATCGATCTGGAGCGGCATACGCTTCACGACATTGGCACCGGCCGGAATCTCCCCATGGAGGGATTTGTCATCCGCCGGACGGTTTTTGACGCCTTCCTCTTCCGTGAGGCCCAAAACAGCGTCGACGCATGCGTCGAAGGGTTTGCGGTTAGAGATCTGGTCCGGGAAAACGGAATCGTCAACGGCGTAACCGGCAGCGCCAACGGACAACAGCAGACCTACCGCGCCAACCTGGTCCTGGGCTGTGACGGCTTCAACTCCATCGTCGCACGCCGAACCGGGCAATATCGCCACGACGGCCGGCACTGGGTTGTGGCCCTGCGCTGCTATTACGAGAACGTTACGGGACTGAAGAACCAGATCGAACTGCACTTCGTCAATGAAGTCCTGCCCGGGTACTTCTGGGCCTTCCCCCTCGAGAACGGCTATGCGAACGTTGGCATCGGCATGCTGCACAGCAGCCTCAAGCGCCGCAGGGTCAACCTGAAAGACGCGCTTCAATCGGTGATCAGCCGCCCGCCCTTCGACCGGCGATTCGCCAATGCGCGCGCGATGGAAGAACCCATCGGATGGAATCTGCCCATCGGCAGCATCCGGAGGAAGAGCTACGGCAACGGCTTCATGCTTCTGGGCGACGCCGCGGGGCTGATCGACCCCTTTACGGGAGAGGGCATTGGCAACGCCCTGTACGCCGCACGTTTCGCGGCGCAAACCGCCGCCGAAGCCAGGTCGGCGAATGACTTCAGCGAAGCCTTCCTGAAACGGTACGAAGACCGCCTCTGGGATGCAATCGGCGACGAGCTCAGAACCAGCAAGCGCCTGCAGGACCTGGGCCGATGGCGGCCCCTGCTCAATCTCGTCATTCAAAAGGCCGCACAAAATCCGCAGATCAGCGATCTCATCACCGGCATGATCGCCAACGCGGTTCCAAAGAAAAAGCTGTTCAGCCCGCTGTTTTATTTCGGATTACTCTTCAAGTGAGACTGATCGTCCACAAAGGAGGACTCAGCATGAAATCTCCGGCCACACCCTCGGTCCTGTGTCTTGCCGTTCTTCTGTCGATAGGCGCCACCCTCCATGCCAAAGAGAAAGTCGGGCTTCGGGTCACCTATCCGGACGGACGCACCGTCAAATATAAGCATAAATATTCATTCGCCCTGAAGAGCGACCGCTCGGAAGTCATTGTGCCCGGACGCATGCAGCGCGGATTCACCTCGGGAGAGATCAGGGGCGAATGGCGAAGCCGGGAAGTCGTTCACGCCGGCGCCGGTGGTGAGTCCGAAGACAGTGCCACGCGCCTGGTCGCAACCGTCAGCAAGGCCGTCAACGGCTTTTTCTTCGAAAACAAACGCCTTACGCACGACCAGTTCCCTTACACGCTGGAGCAGTTGGACGACTGGGAACTCACGTGGTTTCTCTCGGAAGACGGAACGGTTCAGCGCCATTCAAGCGACAATTCCCCACGAGACCTCAACCGTCCCGACATCCTGACGGACCTGTGGCAGATCTGGACCCCCGAACTTGGTCCGATCCTTCCTGAGAATCCGGTGGGTCCCGGAGACACGTGGACCGGCGAACTGAATTTCAAAACACCGGTCATGATGATCGATGACGAAGCCATCGTGGAGCTCAAGAGCACGTACAAGGTGAAAAAAGTCGCCACCAAAAAGGGAAATAAGATCGTCACATTCGAGGAAGACAGAAAAGTACGTTTCAGGGCGCCCGTCAATATCGGCTCCCTGCAACTGGTCGTGGACGGGACCGGAGAAGGCAATGGCACCTGGGTCATCGATGCCACCCGCGGCATCGTCATCTCCCACAAAGTGCGAACGAACCTTACCCGTCCCGAGGTACGGCGCGTCGACCACAGAAAGCCCGTGGACAACATCCGCGCTGAAATCGACCTTTCCTACGAACGAAAATTGGATAAGGTGGAAAAGGAATAATAAAGCGCCAATCAGCGAGATGCGGGCGCCCACAAGGGACGCCCCTACAATTTCAATCATTCCTTCGGTTTTATACCCAATCGTATTCCCTTAATGCGTAGGGGCGTTCCTTGTGGGCGCCCTGGTCCCGGCAACCATGCGCGACCAGAATAAAGCCTACCTCTATGCCATCGCAACGGTTCTTCTCTGGTCGACCGTCGCCACCGCATTCAAGATCACCCTCCGCTACCTGGACCCGCTGCAGCTTCTCCTCTATGCCTGCCTGGCTTCCGTCTGCACCCTGGCGCTCATTATCGTCATCCAGGGCAAAGGAAGCCTCATCTTCTCGTACTCAAGAAAACAATATCTGAAGTCCCTCCTGTTCGGCCTGCTCAACCCGTGTCTCTACTACATGATCCTCTTCAAGGCGTACGATCTTCTTCCCGCTCAGGAAGCCCAGCCCCTGAACTACACCTGGGCCATTACACTCTCGCTCCTCTCCATTCCTTTATTGAGACAACGCGTGAGACCGCAGGAAATCCTCGCCGGATTCGTGTGTTATTCCGGCGTCCTGGTGATCTCCACGCGCGGCAACCTCCTGGACTTCCGGCTGTCGGATCCCCTCGGCGTGACACTTGCCCTTGCCAGCACGATCGTCTGGGCCCTGTACTGGATCTACAACACGCGAGATGACCGGGACGCCGTGGTCGGCCTTTTCCTGAACTTCACGTTCGCCCTGCCGTTTGTTTTTATCCTCTGTGCGTTTTTCTCGGATATTCGCATTGCCGATCTCTACGGGTTGGCGGGCGCCGCGTACGTGGGCGTGGTCGAGATGGGCATCGCCTTCGTGTTCTGGCTCGTCGCGCTGCGGCTGTCGGAAACCGCGGCCAGAGTCGCCAACCTCATCTTCATCTCACCGTTCGTCTCCCTGGTCTTCATCCACTTTCTGGTCGGCGAAGCAATCCTGCCCTCCACCGTTATCGGGCTGGTTCTTATCGTCGGCGGCCTGCTGGTTCAGCGTCTCGGTAAGCGATCAACCTGAAGAGCCAGAAATGATCTCTTGACATTTCATCCGTAAGTTACCATATTGGGAACATAAGCATTGCGCAACCAGGTAATCCCCTATGCACGTAATTACCCGCAAAAGACTACTGGAATTCTGGAGAAAGCATTCTGATTCACAGAGGCCACTGAAGGCCTGGCTGGCCATGGTAAAATCTATAAACTATCTCAGCCCCTACGAAGTTCGACGTGATTTCCCCTCAGCGAGTTTCCTCGGCAGATGGCGGACCGTTTTCAACATCGGAGGTAATAAATACAGGCTGATTGTCGATATGCGATATGATCTTGGAAGGATTTACATCCGACACGTCCTTACACACGAAGAATACAACAGACGAACTCGAAGCGGCGACCTGTGAACAATCTGCAGAGGGATTGAATATGACCAGACTGCTGGACTTCTCAAGGCCTCATGTATTACGAAACGAAGCCGAATACGACGCGGCTGTGCGCGAGATCGACGACCTGCTGGATTCAGACCCGGCACCGGGTTCAGAATCGTATGAACGCCTGGAATTCCTTTCCGTTTTGGTGAAGACGTACGAAGATGCCCGGTTTCCCATTGATGAAACGATGGACCCGCACGAGATCGTGGAATTCATGCTGGAACAGAAAGGACTCTCGCGAGCGGATCTCGCCGAATGGCTCGGCGGCAGAAGCCGTGTTTCCGAATTTTACAACGGAAAGCGAACGCTCTCCATTCGGCAGATCAGGCGCCTTACCGAAAATCTCGGCATCCCTGCCGACCTGTTGATCACCCGCGACAGAAAGCGTTGAACCGGCGACACTGAATGACACGATCAGGCAATATCGGCACCTGCAATGACAAAGCCGTCAGACCGGACTACAGTCCAACTGACGGCTTTTTCGTCCTCCCCACAGATGTGCCGGTCATGCGCGGCGGTTCGATTTGGACTCACCGGAGCTTACTCCCTGGATCTGAGCATGGAGAAGCCCATTGAGGCCAGGAGCAACGGGAGGGCGGCGTCGATCACGATCCACGTCGCGGATACCGTTTCCCTTGCTATGGCGGTGAATCCGGGACTGTGCAGGTTGAAGAAGTTCCAGAAAAAGAGAATGCCAACGAAGAGGAGACCGTAGAATTGCACGTTGGCCTCGACGTATTCGCGGGTTACGGTAGCGCCGCCGCTTTCACCCCCGGCGCCGCGCTTGCGAAGGGTTCCGAAGATCACGCCGAGAACGATCGCCAGCACCATAAGCGCGTTTAACTTGCTCCAATGCGGGCTGTATGGACTGGCTTCTGTGGATGTATAATAGAGGGGTTCGACGACCGTATGGATTGCCACCACAGCCGCGACGAGTACGAGATAAACGCCAACGATGCGTTTGAATGAATCCATTGGATGTATCTCCTTCTTCCGGTACGTTTGACCGACGGAACGACACGAAATGCGGGAATCCGTCAACACGCGATGAACACCATCACAGATTCTTATCGAAATATAGCGGGCACGGGCAACCTCCACAAACAAAACCCGTCACGCCCGTGATGGTTCTATAAGAATGGAAACATCGACGACGGCTCGTACCCCGGCATCACCGACCGGTGTTCGCGGCCTGTAATCAACCTGTCCCCGTCGGTGAATCCCTCGGGCCGACCCTCGAGAAACCGGATCAATCGCGTCCGCCATGGGGACAACAGGTCATCGGCGCCTTCTCCCAACGCCAGGTCACGCGTTTCGTGCGGATCCGCGTCCAGGTCGAACAGGTGTTCCCGGCCCGTCTGGGTGAACCAGATGTACTTGTGGCGACCGTCCGTCACATAGTGATTTCCATGCTCGTACGCGTAGCACCCCGAGTGTTCGCCGTGCAACGCGTCGCGTACGCCATCCGGTTCGCCGCGCACCACCGGCAACAGGCTCTTGCCCGTACACGTTTCCGGCACGTCGACGCCGCACGCATCCAGAATTGTCGGCATGATATCCTGAAGGCCCACCGGCGAACCGCACGTGACGGATTCAGGGGTGCCCCAACTCCGGGGCGCCCGGATGAGAAACGGCACCCTCGCTGAAGCCTCGAACGGCCACGTTTTCCGGAACAGGTGGTGGTCCCCGAGCATCTCGCCATGGTCCGACGTAAATATGACAAGGCAGTCGTTCAGCAGCCCCCTCGCGAATTGAAACAACCTCCCGATCTGATCGTCGATGAAATTCACCATCCCGTAGTACGCCGCACGCGCGCACTGCATGTCGTAGGCGCTCAGACAGATCTCCGAAGCATCCGGATCCAGCCCCTTCAGCGGCCCGTCGAACGCCTGCGCCCAGTCTCCCGCGACGGGCTCAGGCAACTCGCGATTGACGTAGCGGTCGTAGTAGACCCGCGGCGGGGTCAGCGGCGGATGCGGATCGATGAAGGAGAGGTTCAGGAAGAAGGGCGCGGACGGATCCCGCTTCTGAAGAAACGCCATCGCCCGGTCCACGCACCAGAACGTATGCATCTGCTCTTCGGGCAAATGGTGCGGCCGTCCCACCCATCCGTTGGACGAGATGCCGTGGGCCATTCCCGGATCCACCTCCGTGCGTCCGTGTCGTTCCCGCAGCCAGTCCACATAGTCGTTCTCGCGCCCCCTCGTCCCGTCCGCGAGTTGCATATGGTCGAACCCGTACCGTTTGCGTGCCGGCGACAGGTGCAACTTCCCGATCATCTCCGTCTGATATCCCGCTCTGGATAGTTCTCCGGCCAGGGTATGCTGCGGATGCCACTCCGTGCCCTGAAACCCCACCACGCCGTTCGATGCCGGCGCTGTGCCGGTCATCAGGGAACGTCGTGCGGGAATACAGCTGGGACACTCAGAGTAACCCCGACCGAAAAACGCCCCCGAGTTGCCCAGCCAGTCCAGGTTGGGCGTCTGCAGGACCTCCGGCGAATTCGGGTCAAGGCCCACGCAATCCCCTCGCTGCTGATCGGTCATGATCAGCACCACGTTCGGCCGCTTTTCCCCCATTTGGCACTCCTCTCACACGATGCCCAGCGCCGTGTCTATCTCCGCCTGATAGGCATCAATTTCGCCGCTTTCGACCTCCGCCATCTGTACCGCCCGGCCTGCCGCGGCTGACTCGAACACCGCATAGACGGCCGCCACGTCCTTCAACCCTTCCATTCCGTCCACCTCCACTTTCCTGCCCTCCGCGATGGCTTCGCCCAACTCGTAAACCTCCATGGCGAGAAGCTTCCTGTCGACCTCCCGATCCGCCGACGTCAGCCCGGTGGGAAAGAAGTGGGCGGCAAGCGCATCCTGTTCGAAGCCCTCGGCCTGTGCGAGCATCTCTTCCTGTTCCCGGAACTCTTCGCGCCCCCGGCGCATCCGAACCCGTCCGCCGCGGGTCCCAAAACCCTCGATGCACCCCTCCGTGCCCAGAATCAACTGCGTACTGCAACCCCCGTATCCTCCCAGTCCGACCACCCAGCTCACGGTGGCGCCACCGGCCATGCGAAACATCGCCACGGACGAATCCTCCGCGTCGGCCGGGACCACAGGCGCCATGTTTTCGTACTGTTTCCGATAAAACTCGTAAGGCCTCCACATCGATTCGGACTTCCGCCGCACAGGCTCGACGAGACGCGCGTCGCCGTATACTTCCTGAATATCCCCCAACTGATAGCGGATCAGGTCTGCAAAGTGTACCCCCATGTCCACCAGAGGCCCTCCGCGACTCTTGAGGTGGCGCCACGGAGTGATGAATATCCGGTCCCCGTCGCTTACCTCGTGAAACAAGCCCATGTACGGAGTCCCTATCGCGCCGCCGGCCAATTCGTGGCGCACCAGCCTCGCAGAAGGATCCCGCCGGTAATTCTCCGCCACGGACAAGACACGTCGGTTCCGCTCCGCCGCCTGGATCATCCTCAGACAGGCGCGAACGGTAATCGCCATTGGCTTTTCCACCATCACGTGCAGTCCGAGATCCAGCGCCTTGCAGGCAACCTCGTGGTGTACCGCGGGATCGGTCACCACGTCCACGGCATCCAGTTCCGGCATCGCGGCGGCCATTGCCTCCAGGTCCGTAAAGATCGCGGGCTTCACACCCAGCAACTTTCCGGCCTCCGCGGCCGCCATCCCGGCATTCTCCGGATTGATGTCGCACACCGCCTTCAAATCAATCCTGTTGTACGGCGTCTGTGCGAGGGTCCGCAGACCGTACAGGTGCCGCGTTCCCATACCGCCGCACCCCACCAATCCCAGGTTGATCCGCTCCATATCGTTCTCTCTTCTCAAGTCTTCCGCCGCACCTGCTTCAACACCGCTTGACACAAAGGGGATGTTGGATTTTCTTCGAAAGGCGGGAAGACGTGAGACGGAAGAGGGTAGAGGACCACACCCCGGCCCACCGCCTGGTGAGAAGGAAGACGGGAGAGGGGAGAGATTGCCAGCCTTGTGAGGATTCTTTTCGTGCCGAAGGCAAGGAAGGAAAACAAACCGGGCAAGGACTTATTCTCCCGTCTCACCTCTACCGTCTCCCCGCATTTCTTCTACCGTCTATCGTCTCTCCTCTACCCGATTCTCTCGCCTTTCCCTTCTTCCTTTATCCTTTATCCTTCTTCCTTAGGTTCTCTTGTGATCCCGATCGGTTTCAGCACCTACGCCACGCAGAACGTAGACGTCTTCGATGCCCTGCCGAGAATCCGGGCGATCGGCTACGAAGCTGTCGAAATCGCCATCGGCGACGCGTGGCCGACGGCGCCGCACAAGCTCAATGGGAAGACCAGGCGCAGACTTGCAGACACCGTGCGGGATCTCGGCTTCCCGCCACCGGTCCTCTTCGGCCCCGTTTCAACGTGCGCGCGGAACGGCGAGCGCGGCGCGGCCCTTGCACGTTTCATCCAGAATTGCGTCCTTGCCCGGGACCTGAATTTCGGCGGCGACCCTGCCATAATCACCACCACGGTAAGCGGACCTCTCTCAAGATGGGAAACCGACAGAGACGCCGCCGCCGCCGACCTGGTCGAACTTGCGGACCTCGCAGCCGAACACCACGTCATCCTGGCCGTGGAACCGCACGTCGGCGCAATCCTGGACACACCCGAAAAAGCGGGGTGGCTGATGAAGAACACCCGTCATCCCCACCTCAAGATCCACTTCGACCACAGCCACTTTCACGTGCAGGGCATTGACCTCCAGCGCGCTGCACGCCTCTGCCTGCCCGACACCGTCCACATTCACATCAAAGACGGATATATGAAGGACGGCGCCGTGACGTTTCTGTTGCCGGGCGAAGGCAGTCTTGACCTCATCGAATACTTCAAGACCCTGCTCGATGCCGGAACCGAAGTACCCGTTGGCGCGGAAGTCAGCGCCATGATCTGGAGCCGGCCGGATTACGACCCGTGGCATGCCGCGGAGTTCTGCTACCGAGCGCTTGCCACCGCACGCCGGAAGGCCGTCGTTGAATCGCCTACGCAGCGTTGAAACGACGAGACCGTCCGGTTATCGTAAATCCGGCGTACAGACATCTATATTCTCTTCGCTGTTCCAATCCGGTACGTGGGGTGACGCTCCATTTCCAGGGCCGCGTGAGAGTAGAAGGGATATACGCTCCACTCCACGCATCCCAGCAGATCGGGCTTCCCATCACCGTTGAAATCAACCGGCCACGCGTTCGGTCCGTGAACCGTAAACGCGATCTCCTCGCCGTAACACCTGAATTCTCTCGGCAGGTCGAACACCGGCGCATCCAGCGATCCCACGTTGCGCAGCAGATAGATCTTGCCCGTCCCCGCGAAATTATAGACGAGGTCGATCAATCCGTCCCCGTCCCAGTCCACGGCGCGGAACGACTCGGTCCAGTGTTTCGTCCGGCCCACGATGGAATCGTCGATCTCCCGGCCGTCTACCAGCCGAACGTGGTCCCCGCGACTGAGTCTGCGGTGACCGTCTCCATCCCTGTATTGAAAGAACAACGTTGCTTTACGGGTATGGTCGTGTGTGATGAAATCCATCAGACCGTCCCCGTTCCAGTCCGCAAAGGCCGCGCCGGTCCGCCAGAAAAACGGGGACCGCGTATCGGAGGGATAGGGACTGTTGGGCAGGGTCTCGTCTGCGGCGTACCTGCCCGACTCGGCCCTCAGTCCTTCGGAATCCGGGTATCCATCCACTTCGAGAAATCTGCGAGATCCAAAAGCAGGCTCTTCCGGCGTTCCGATATTTCGGTACCAGACAATCCGGTTCGTTTCATTGGGGAGCATCAGGTCCGGCAGGCCGTCCCCGTCCCAATCCACAAACACGGGATACGGGTACCCCATATTGTGCCAGTGGCTGCTGTGCAGGATCTCGTCCCGCAACACACGGATCGGTTGACCTTCGGAATGAACCGGTTCCGGCTCTGTCCAGGCCGGTCGCTCATTGCTCCCACTATTGACAACCACGCGCGGCCACCCGTAACCGCCGCCGATGACGAGATCGGAGACCCCGTCGCCGTTCCAGTCGGACAGACACGGCCACGCCTGATCGCTGAATGACATGACCGCCGATACCGAGCGGGATATTCCCCGGCTTTCGAATCGCGGCCGGCCGTCCTGCGTTCCGACGAATTCAAAGAATGAGAGATTCTGAAACGCATTGTGCTGCACCAGAATCCCGCTCCGCTTGCCGTCCGTTACCGTGCTTGTGCGGCTGCAGAAGTCCAGCTCCAGGTCACGCAGCTTCTGCTCCGGGCCGAACCGGGGCGGATCGCCTCCCAGGTTCTTCCGCCACGTCAATGGGTGATCGCAACCGCCAACCGGCGTCGCCATGACGTCCGGCATTCCGTCGCCGTCGAGGTCCATGAACACGAGTTGCTTCCCAACCTCGAGATCCACCGCCCCGGCGGCCCTGAACGGCCAGCCGTCCGGATTCTGATTCCGGATATAATGTCCGTTGACTACCAGGTCCGGAGCGCCATTCCCGTTGAGATCCTCAACGTGGATCCCCGCGTTCTGACCGACCGGCGCGGGAATCTCCATGTCCTTCACGAAGACGGGCAAACCGCCTCCGTCCCGTTTCCCGGAATTCAGGTAGACCGTCACCCCGGTATCGCGCATCCCCGCGTACACGATGTCGGGCAAACCGTTGCCGTTCAGATCCGAGAAATCCGCTTCGGCGTACACGTCCGGAAAGTGCTTGTAGTGGCTCGATCCTTCTCTTTCCACGTACCGCAGCCGGGCAAGATCCCCGAACGTGAAATCCTCTTCCGGTCCCACACGGGGATAACAGACAATCCCGCTGACCGGCGACCCCGGTCGATAATAGTAGTTCCAGCACCCCACCAGATCGGCGCGGCCGTCGCCGGTGACGTCCACAAGCCGCGTCGAATGCGCCAGCGCAATCGGCCGCGGGACCCCGGCGTTGTATCGCAGAAGATCGCCAACGCCGATCATCGGCGTGTATTCCTGCGGCTGTAGCGGCGGCCTCTTCGGCAGGGTGCGAAACCGGATTTCATAATCCGTATGGTCGGGATCTTCAATCACCCACTCGATTCTGCCCCGATCCCCATAGGCGAAATCCTCGGTCCGGGCGAACGCGACCGGCTTGCCCGATACCGCGTCCTCAACTTCGATGGAATTCGGATCGAACACGCCCGTGGCCTCGACTTCCTGTACCGCCCGACCGAAATCCATCTCCACAGACATCGGAATACGCCCGAGATCCGCGGGCAGCGCCGACGTCACCTCCAGCCTGAATCCATACCGAACGCCAGCCATCCCGCTACCCGGTCTTCAATCGTCCCTGAAACGCATCCCTGAACCACTTCATCTTCGGGTCGATCACAAAGATGCAGTAGGGCTGCGCGCGATTTGAACGATAGTAGTTCTGATGGTACTCCTCGGCCCTGTAGAACTCGCTCAGCGGCGAAATCTCGGTCACGATGGGATCCTTCCACAATTCCGACGCGTCGGTCTCAGCCATGGATTGTGTCGCCTCGGCCCGTTGTTTCTCGTCATGATAAAAAACGACGGACCGGTACTGTGTTCCCACGTCCGCGCCCTGCCGGTTCAGTGTCGTCGGATCGTGCGTGCGCCAGAACACGTCCAGCAGGTCCCTGTAGGAAACCGTCTCCGGATCGAATCGGATCTGTACCACCTCCGCATGCCCCGTGGTCCCTTCGCACACCTCCCCGTACGTCGGATTCGGAACCGATCCCCCCGCGTATCCCGAGACCACCTCCAGCACGCCGGACAGGTCCTGATAAAATGCCTCCACGCACCAGAAGCATCCCCCTCCGAACGTCGCGCGTTCTTCCGCCATTTTCTTCTCCTGACTGATATTACTTTCTCGACATCCCCCGGGTATACACCTTGCCCTGGATGATCTTGTGGACGGGTCGCCCGCTTATTACCCGTTCACGCGCAAACGCCTGCCCGCATTCCGGACAATTCAGGTCTCCGCGGGTAAAATCCTCGACAATGCGTTCCACGAAGCACTTGACCAGGCCGCCTCTACCGCCCTTGCGGTATCTGTAAAGCAGCGTCCGGCATCCGGTGCAATGGATTGATATGGTCCGTCTATCGACCCGATCTCTGGATGCCATCGCACGACTCCGGACGCAGTTCTCCCAGCGACGGCTCGCCGGGCGAAATGAACTCCACGGCAGGGTTTTCGATGCGACCGTATGCGTGCCAGACCTTGAACCCGAGCAGCGCCAGCAACTCGGGAGAGGCTTCCCGCAACACCTCCGGCGACGTGCCCACTGTGAAATTCTCCTGGGGCCGGAACTGCGGGCCGCAGAAGGTCGTGAGCAGCGCCAAC
Organism: Candidatus Latescibacterota bacterium; assembly: GCA_965116875.1. GTDB lineage: Bacteria > Latescibacterota > UBA2968 > UBA2968 > JAAXHE01. The sequence goes on along the minus strand of OZ220733.1, from coordinate 1,993,732 downwards.
CGTTCGCCGCAGGTCACGTTGGCCCCGGTCCCATGCCAGATCCGCGCGTCGATAATCAGGGCCGTACCGGCCGGACCCTCCGCGGAAACTGCCTCCAAATCGGAAGTCCCGTGCGGCTGCCGCCCGAACAGGTGGCTTCCCGGAACGACCCGCGTTGCCCCATTTCCGGGGGTGAAATCGACGAGCATCCAGAGTACGTTCACCGCTGCCGCGGGTGCGATCATCGGCGATGCTTCGTTAGAGTCCACGTCGAACTGCTCCCGGGTGATCGAGCCCACCGGCAATGCCTTCCGGCCTGGACGCGTGGGCGCGGGCATCCACCACTGGTCGGTATGCAGATCCATCTCCACCCCGCCCGGTTTGGCAATATTCGCGGTAAAGCTCGAAAGCAGGTACTCCTCGCCCAGAACGTGGCCAATCACTTCCCGGACCCGTTCCTGAAACAACACCTCATGAAATACCCGTCCCTTATTGATCAACATCCACAGCCGCTGGTTGACGCCCCCCTGCGCAGCCGTGAACGCCTCGGGCCGCACCCGACCGCCTTCGTCCCGGAACGATCCCCAGTTCTGGTCACGTCCTCCGTCTTCCTACGCCGCGCCGAGTTGCCTTTCCGCCGCCGCCTGCTCCACCAGCCTTTCTCGCATGGCCGAAACCTGGCCCTGGCTCAGCGCGTCCTTCAGCAAACAATACCCGTATGTCTCGATATTTGACTTCGCCAACCCCAGGTCGCTGGAAACCCGCGGCAACCCATCGACTTCCAGGCCCGCCATAACGACACCTCCGTCATTCGTCGATATCAAATCCGACTCTTTGGAACGTCCACTATATGCTACGCCGGTACCCCGGGCAAGTCAACCCCTTCCCACAACCAACGGGACGCCCGGCCCCGACTGCAATCATCAGTTGAAATTCCGCCCTGTTTTTCGGTATTTTGAAGCGCTTCTGTCAACGCCGTCCGCCAGAGCCGGTTTTCCTCACCATCCTGGTCGCCCCCCTCACTGCGCCGAGGATTTCATGGAACCGCGAAACCTCCAGGCCTCCCTGGACAGGCAGATTGCCGAATACATGGACAACCACCCCGGCTCCCGGGGGATGTTCCGGCGCGCCCAGGCGTCTCTGCCCGGCGGGAACACGCGCACCGGCGTCCACTTCGACCCCTTTCCGGTCTACGCCGATCGCGGCGAAGGCGTCCATCTCATCGATCTGGACGGCCACCGCCTTCTCGATTTCGTGAACAACAACACCGCCCTCATCCTGGGGCATGCGCATCCCGAAATCGTCGCCGCCCTCCAGGAGCGGATCCCTCACGGCACGGGCTTCTCGCGTCCACTGGCCCTCGAAGTCGAAATGGCCGAATTTCTGAAGAACCGTGTTGGATCGTTTGAAAAAGTGCGCTTCTGCAGCTCGGGCACCGAAGCCGTCCTGAATGCCATCCGCGCCGCCCGCGCTTTCACCGGCAAAAACAGAATCGCCAAATTCGAAGGGGCGTACCATGGGATGGACGAATACGTCATGGTGAGTCACGTCCCTCCGCTGGACGGGAATCTGGGACCGCCCGAACGTCCCGAATCCGTGGCTTCCTCGCGGGGCCTCACGCCCCAGGCTGTCGAGAACGTCATCGTCCTCCCGTTCAACGACCCCGATGCCTGCGATTCAATTATCAACGATCACCGGGACGATCTGGCCGCGGTGATTGTCGATCCGCTCTCGACGGCGGCCGGCTTCACCCTTCCGAAAGACGGTTTTCTGTCGCGGCTCCGTGAAATCACCGAACGCGCCGGCGTCCTGCTCATCTTCGATGAAATCGTCAGCTTCCGCGTGTCCCGCGGCGGCGCGCAGGAAACGTACGGCCTGCGCCCCGACCTCACGTGTCTGGGCAAAGTCGTTGCCGGCGGCACACCCGGCGCCGTGGTCGGGGGACGTGCCGACATTCTGGATCTCTACAACCCCACCGGAAGCGCGCCGGAAATCCCGCACTCCGGCACCTATAACGCCAACCCCATCGCCATCGTCGCGGGCCTCACCACCCTGCGCCTTCTCACGCCGGAAGCCTACGAACGGCTGGCATCCCTGACACAGCGCCTCGCCGAAGGACTCGAATGTGTCTTTCAGGTTGCGGGCGTCCAGGCACGGGTCATCACGGCGGGCTCCCTGTTCCGCGTACATTTCCTCGCCGAACGGCCCCGGAACTACCGCGAAGCGGCCCGTGACAACCAGCTCCTGCACCGGTGGCTGTTCTTCGCCCTGCTCAATCGCGGGATCTACTGGAAACTGGGCGGTAACGTCTCATTGCCAATGGAAGACCGGCACGTCGATCAGCTTGTAGCTGCAGTCGACGACGCGCTTCGAAGCCGACGTTGAACCGCTATGACCCCGTTTACGGTCACTCCATGACAAACCGTCCGACAGTCCGCAAATCCGACATCCTTCAGGGCTTCGCCGCGCTCGGCCTTCGGGAAGGCGATGCGTTACTCTTTCACAGTTCCCTCAGGAGTTTCGGATACGTTGAGGGCGGCGCGGATACCGTCATCGACGGGGCAGTCGAAGCCGTCGGCGAGTCGGGTACCGTGGTCGTTCCCACATTCGTTCAGAAAGTCAATGGCGAGTCCGCAACCTACCGGACACGCCTGGAAGCGTGGAACATCCATTCGTCGCCATCGGACGTCGGACACATCACCGAGGTCTTCCGCCAGCGTCCGGAAGCCGTGCGCAGCGACCACTGCTGCGACTCGCTTGCCGCCATCGGGGCCGATGCCGGGGCAGCGATGGGAGGACACAGGTCCGCCGGGCCTCGTTTCAGCCCGTGGGACGAGAAAGCGTTCGGCCACGGCTCACCATGGGACTGGCTGGTGGCGCGCAACGCCCTCTACCTGCTCATGGGCGTCGGCTTCAACGTCTGCTCCATATTCCACTACAGCCAGGCCCTGTGGGTCGAGCGCAATTACGCCAGCACCGGCGACTCGCGCATGTGGCCCGGTTTCAACTTCAGCGTGATGGGCGAACGCGTAAAATCCGCCGGTCTCGTCAGCCAGCATTGCGTGGGATCCTCTGTCTGGCAGGCTTTCCGCGTCGTTCCAACCCTCGAACACGTCTCCCGCGTCCTCGACGACGAGCCATCCCTCATCACACTTTCGCCATTAAAGCTCTACGGGGAGTGATCGCCAAACCTTGACGACACACGGCCGATCCCATATCTTTGACATCAACTGGCTATGGAATTCGAATGGGACGAACGCAAGAACGAGTTGAATATCCGGAAACACGGTGTAAGCTTTTTGTCGGCTGCGCGCGTTTTTGATGGACCCGTATTCACCTTTATCGATAACCGGAAAGACTACGGAGAAATCCGATACGTTTCCGTTGGCAAGGTTGAAGACTCTGAACTCTACGTTGTATACGCCATTCGCAACACACGCCTTCGAATCATCTCCGCACGGAGAGCCAATCGAAATGAGCGAAGAAAATATCGTGAGATATTCCCGCGATGACCTGCCGGAAGATTCACAGTCAGACTGGAATCGGGTCAACGTGTTGACGGAAGCCGAATTGAACGCGGCGGCGTGTTCCGACCCCGACGCGCCACCTTTCTCGAGCGCTGAAGATTGGGAAAAGACCGAAATACTGGCGCAGATTCCTATAGACCGGGAAACCTTTGAATACTGCAGGAAACATGGTGGAGGTATTCGAACGGTAATCAGGAATGCGGTACGCGAATACATGGATGCACATCCATTGAATTAGCAATATGTGTGTTCCTTTGTGACGGGTTCCCCGGTGAAGTGGTTTTGCGATCATCGGTCAATCAAGACGGGTCGCGATACGTAATTGCGATGCCAATCGCCAATGCCGGCAGGCAAAAAAACAAGAGCGCAAAAGCCGGTGGCCTTTGCGCTCTTGTTGTATCGATTCGATGTCGCGTCCGATCCGACTCCTACCTCTCTCCCATCGGCGTATAGTCCCGGATATCTTCACCCATGTAGATCTGCCGCGGACGCGCGATGCGCTGCTCCTGATCGTGCATCAGTTCTTTCCACTGCGCCAGCCATCCCGGCATTCGGCCCACTGCGAACATCACTGTCATCATGTCCGTGGGCAGACCCATCGCCTGGTAGATGATACCCGAATAAAAATCGACGTTCGGATACAGACTGCGAGAAATGAAATATTCTTCTTCAAGTGCAATGCGCTCCAGTTCCACCGCGATGTCGATGAGCGGGTTCTTCCCGGTGACTTCGAATACTTCCTCTGCCGTCTTCTTGATGATCGCCGCTCTGGGATCGTAGTTCTTGTAAACCCGGTGCCCGAAACCCTGCAGACGCACTTCGCGGTTGTGTACCCGCTCGATGTAGGCCGGGATATTGTCGACCGACCCGATCTCATTCAGCATTTTCAAGACGGCTTCATTCGCCCCGCCATGCGCCGGTCCGTACAACGCGCCGGCCGCTCCCGCCGCCGCCGAATACGGGTCTGCTCCGCTGCTGCCAATCCCGCGCATGGTACTCGCGCTGCAGTTCTGTTCGTGGTCGGCGTGCAAAATGAGAAGGACTTCCAATGCCCGTACCAGAGCAGGGTCGGACTTATATGCGCTCGTACCTTCGAACAGCATTTTCAGATAGTTGGCGCAGAATCCCAATGACGGGTCGGGGTCCACAACAGGCAGCCCCTGGCTCTGGCGATACACGGCTGCCGCAGCGACCGGGGCGATGCCCATCAGCCGGAGGATGTGCTGTTCCTGAACCTCCTCCGTGCCGATGTCTCTCGCATTGTCGTAGAATGTGGACAGAGACCCCAGCACGCCCACCATCATCCCCATTGCATGGGAACCCCTTTTAAATCCGCTTACCAGACCGGTCAACTTCGGTTCGGCTTTGACGTACGCCATCACCGATTCGTTCCAGGCATCCAGTTGCGACTGTGACGGCAGTTCGCCGTATAACAGCAGATACGACGTCTCGAGGTAGGTACTGTGCTGTGCAAGCTGCTCGATCGGATACCCACGATATCTGAGGATGCCCTTCTCTCCGTCGATAAACGTCACGGAACTCTGGCAGGAACCGGTATTCAGATACGACGGGTCGTATCCGAGAAGCCCGAAATCGTCCTCCGAAACCTTGATTTGATTCAGGTCAGCGGTTCGAATGGCGGCCCCGTATTCGGGGTATGTGCCATAAAGAATGGGTACCTGATAAGTCTTTCCGGTGCGATTGTCCGTTATGGTAAGTGAGTCTTTGTTCATCCACACAATTCCTTTCCAGTCGTCTGCACCTGCCGGTCAGGCCCGAACCGAGTAGATTACACTCTCGAGCGGTTTTCCGGTCAGGCTGCGGTCACACGTTTGTTGAAAAGTCACCCCGCCGAAGACACGGTCCAGCGCGCGTTCGTACGAGCGGTTGACAGCATGGCTCCAGATCGCCAGGGTACCATCCGGACGCAACCGTGTCCTTAGCGTCTGAAGTGCTGAAACGCTGTACGCGCGCCGGTTTTCCGGTCGCACCACCCAGTCGGGACCGTTGTCGATATCCAGCGCGATGCCGTGATAGCTTCGGGGATTTCCCTGTACGTATTCGTAAAAATCGCCGACGACCATCTCCGTGCGCTCATCGTCGAGAACGTCGGCGTTGTCCAGGTAATCGCGATTCCAGTTTACAACACGGGATTCGAGTTCCACGACACACACGGAACGCACGTTTGAATAGGCGAGCGCCTGTCGAAGGGAGATTCCCAATCCCAAACCACCGATAAGCAGGTTGATGTGCCTGCCGGATTTCGATGTTTCCATGACCGTGTCGATCAATGCGCGATTGGAAGACGCATTGTAGGTGGCCATCAGGAAAACACCGTTGACGATGAGTTCGAAATGGGTGACCGTGCCGGCTTCAACGGACGCAAGCTGCAATTCACCCGTTCTGGTGGACGAACGCTGCACAACCCGCCGATCCATAGCCAGACCCTGATACGTCCGTTCAACCTCCTTCAACATGAATGACAAAACACATACAGTATTAAGATAATGCAGAATTGAAATTTCACAAGCAGATTTGAACTCGAAGAACGAGCGCTGAACCGTCCGTTGAAACCGTCGCTGTGCCGCCGAGGGCGCGCAACGCAGATTTTTTTGACCGCGAGGGCCGGTTGCTGTTTTATTCGAATTGGGGTTAAATGCCTTGACAATTGTGGCGGCACATTTAGATTGGCATTCCGGAGAATCGCCGCCGGACAATAACGCGTTTTTTCTAAAGAAAGAAGGGAATCAGTGTCTATGCCGGATCGTCTCGATGCCTTGCGTATGGCTGATATAGAACGTGTGAACGACGGCATTGCCCGGGGTCGCTTCCGCTCGGCGCTTTTCGATTTCGACGGAACGCTCTCGCTGATTCGCGAGGGCTGGCGGGAAATTATGGTGCCGATGATGGTCGAAACGCTCGGCGGATGCCGCACCGGCGAAACCGAGGCGCAACTGTCACGGATTGTGGCTGATTTTGTCGACCGGCTTACCGGCAAACAGACGATCTACCAGATGATCCAGCTCGCCGGGGAAGTGCGAAAACGCGGCGGCAAGCCTCCGGATCCGGTGGCGTACAAACACCGATATCACGAACGGCTCAACCGCCACATAAGGGACCGCATTCAAGGTCTGCGTTCCGGTGTTGTTGAAATGGAAGACCTGATGGTGCCCGGGTCTCTGGATCTTCTGCGCAACCTGGAACGCCGGGGATTCGCGCTGTACCTTGCAAGCGGCACCGACGAGGTATACGTAAAAGAGGAGGCCGATCTTCTGGGGCTGACGCCCTTCTTCGAAGACCGCGTGTACGGCGCGCTGGACCGATACCAGGACTTTTCAAAAGAAAGGGTAATCCGGGATCTGATTGCCTCGCAAGGGATCGAGGGTGAGGAATTGCTGGGCTTTGGCGATGGATACGTAGAGATCGAAAACGTCAAGTCGGCGGGTGGAACGGCCGTGGGCGTCGCATCTGATGAGGCCCTTCGCCAGGGTGTGAATGCGTGGAAACGCGAACGACTGATTCAAGCGGGAGCGGACCTGATTGTACCGGACTTCCGATGCCAGGAGTTGCTCGTGGACTATCTCCTCGACGCGTAGTCCGGGACGACCCGGTTATTTGATGACCCATTCCGAAATGAAAAAGCTGCTGAGTACGTTTTCGGATCTGGCGATCCTGGTTATCGGGGACTACTTCCTGGATCGCTATCTCGAAGTCGATCCTGCCCTCGCCGAAGTCTCCCTGGAGACCGGACTGGAAGCCCGCCAGGTCGTACAGGTCCGAAACCGGCCGGGTGCTGCCGGAACCGTGACCGGTAACCTGAATGCGCTTGAGGTGGGACAGATCCGTGCGCTGGGGGTGATTGGGGATGATGGACAGGGGTACGATCTGAAGGCGGGGCTGCATGCATCCAGTGTCGATACGCGAGATCTGATGGAGATCCCCGGCCGCGTCACGCCAACCTATACCAAACCGGTTCTCAGCACAACCGGGAAGGAGATGGAGCGATTGGATATCAAGAATCGCTCGGCCCTTCCACGACACGTGGAAGACCGCATTCTCGCCACCCTGGAGAAACGGTTGGGCGAGGTCCACGGTGTGATTGTACTCGACCAGGTCCAGGAACGTAATTGCGGCGTCATTACGGATCGGGTTCGCGAGGGCATTGCGGGCCTCGCGACTGAGTATCCGGACGTCATTTTTCTTGCGGATTCCCGATCGCACATCGGCCTTTTCCGGAACGTGACGGTCAAGGTCAACCGCGAAGAGGCGATCAGGGCGGCTTCAACGGATTCCGGGAGGAAAGGCGCGAACTGTCCGGACGCCGCCATTCGGTACCTCCTGGAACGCACCGGACAGCCCGTATTTATCACCCTTGGGCCTGAGGGTATCCTCTGCGCCGAAGGGGAGGCGACTCAACACGTTCCCGGTATCCCCGTGCCCGGTCCCATCGATATCGTGGGCGCGGGGGACAGCGTTTCCGCGGGGATCGTCTCCGCGCTTTGCGCCGGCGCGTCCTGCGTCAATGCCGCCCGCGTCGGCGTACTGGTATCATCCATCACCATCCAGCAAATTGGGACAACCGGCGCCGCGTCACCCGAACAGGTGCTGCAGCGGTTTGAGGAATCCAGTCAGGATACCTGAGCAGGAATCTCTCCCTCCGGACCGCCATCCATCAGTCGCATTTTCCATCTCTGAAATTCCGTCTACGTAGATCGTGCGCATGTAGGGACAGACCTTGTCGTTGCCCTATTTTCGGCGCACCGGACGCGTCAGATATCGAATTGGGCATTGAGCCGATCGGGAAGTGTAGCCCACCACGCGTCGCCGGCCGCGAGGCGCAGGAGGTGGGTGTTGCCGGGCGCGTCGTTTGCGCCCAGCCCTTTTTCGATAACGACGGTGTGGGGATCGCGCTCCAGGAATCGTCCCAGGCGTTCTTCGAAATTGCCAGGGGTCCGAAGGATGCAGACGCCGTTCAGTTCGGCAGCCGGCAGGTCGAGCAGGTGGTCGATGTTCCAGTGCAGGTTCTTTTGGCCGGTGGGCTTGAGGTTTCCGTTTCCCAGGCCGATGGAACTGAATCTACGTAACATTTCGCGGCGGATTTTGTGCGGTTCCTTCCCGCCGATGCGCGTGGCGTGACGGACAAGGCGGTTGGCCAGCGACGCGGCGCCTTTCTCCGACCCCGCCGATCCGACGTAGATGTACTCACCCGACGGAAGCTCGATGGTCTTTCCGCCCCTGAATCCGCCGAATTGAAGCGCCGTATGCTCCGCAAGGCGAATCCGCAGTATATACGACCCACCCTGCGAGTCGTTGCCCAGGAAGACGATGGGGAATTCTTCGGGACTCACGTCAAGTGCCCTATGGGGTCGATCCCATGGCAAACGCTCAATCTGTGTCGCTGATTTCCACCAATCTTTCTCCTCGATTCAGCAGATCAAGTGCATCTCCCAGCGTTTCAGATAAAATAGCTCTCAAACGATTATTGGAAGTATTGCCACAGGTACACCAGATAACTTTCGGAGGCGGACCCAGTCGATTCAATTGCTCAACAAAGTCCCGGTCCTTAGTAATCACAATTGCGTCAGCAATTCGAGCTCGATTGAAAATCTCAGAATCCTCCGCCTGCGTTAGATGTAGATCGCGAATGTGTACCACGTCTACGCCGAACGTATCTTGAATCCAGGAAACAAGATGAGGCGAGAGATGCGCATCGAGCCAAAGTGTCATGCGGCGAGAACCGGGTGATTCAGCCGGTCACTCGCAAAACGCAGACAGGCACGAATGTCCTCAAGCTCGAGGTCCGGATGCTCAACAAGAATCTGTTCACGAGTGAGGTCGTGAGCAAGCAGATTCAATACGTCAGCCACGCGAATGCGCATACCTCTTATACAGGGACGTCCCCCGCACTGTTTCGAATTTACCGTGATACGGTCCATCAGGGTCGCCATAACACGCTCTCCTACATAAAGACTTCATCCAATATGGTTGACACAAGGGAAATATAGCCCACGCCAAGGGTCTGTCAAGACTTCGAACTCGAAATCGCGCTCCACAGTCTGCACGTACCCGTCTGCTCATGTCTCATCGGGCGCGATGCCGCGCGCCTTCATCCAGTCCATGACGATCTTGTGTCCGCCAGACTTTGCCTGCTGGTATGCGGATTCACCGGCCGGGTTGACCCACTCCGGATCGGCGCCGCGTTCGAAAAGGACCCTGGCGACGGTCGCGTGGCCGTTCCGGCACGCCAGGCCGAACGCGCTGTCCAGCGCCGTCTTCGGCGGTCTCGGCGGGTCCCAGCAGGGCAGGGCGCCGGCGTTTTCCTTAACATTTCCATCCTCATCGAAATACCGATCCACGAGATCTCTCCGACCGGCGCCCGCGGCCGTCATGAGATTCGACGCCGCGCCCCGGTCGATCAACAGCCTCGCGACGTTTACACACCGGAAAATGACGGCATTCCAGACCGGCGTCCCGTTCGCAATCACGCCGCAGTCGATATCGATATCCGCCCCCGCGTCCAGAAGCAGCTCCGCCAGGTCGACGTCGTCGTTGCTCGCGGCCCAGTGCAGCGGCGTCTCCTTCACGGCTTCATTCTGCCCATGCTGGAAACGCGCGTTCACGTCGGCGCCCGCCTCGATGAGCAGCCCGGCCATCTCCACGCCCTTCGGTTTGTGCCCGGGATAATCCGCGACCGTATGCAGGAGCGTGCGATCGTTGTCTTCCGACCTGAGGTTGGGCAACTCCGGATGCGACTCGATGAGCGCCTCCAGCCTTTCCACGTCGCTCTGTTCGATGGCTTGGCGCGCCTGTTCGATCGGCGTCATTCTCTCTCCTCCAATTCGTGATTCATGGGATCCCCAATCGCTTTCGGTAGATTTCGTCGCTCAGCGCCTTTTGACGCCAGTAGGGTTCGCGGACGGTCACCATCAGTTCCGCGCGTGCGCCCGCCCCGTCCTCCCACTTCAGTATGCGGCGAGGATACGCCGTTTCCACCCAGACCGTCGTCCTCCACCGGTCTGTTTCCCAGCGCCATGGAATGGCGTTATGGCTCTCGTTCGACACGGTGATCGTCTCCGGCTTTCCCTTGCTCAGCGTTGCGTCCACCAGGGCGTGGGGGCGGTGCCGCGTCCGGAACGACCAGAGGCTGCGCAGAAGCCGGACCGGCCGCGATTCGCCCGCCTGCATCATCGGACCCTTGAGTTCACGAATTCGTATGAGCAGATGGTCTTCACTCTGAAAGCCATCGGGCATAGCCAGACTGTATGTGCGCAGGCCCTCACGCTCAAAATAGCTGTTCAGGGCGCCGTGCAGCTTGCCCTCTTCCACGCGAATTTCATCGAAAATATGTCCGCACCACTCCTGCGAACTCAGATTCACTTTCATCAGCTCGAAAGTACCGGAACCGTCCAGACCTTCGACGGCGCTGAAGACAGACGTCATTACCGAATAGTCGTAGATGCCGGTGGTGAACTTCAGCACGTTGTTCAGTTTGAGCACGTAGACTTTCTCCGCCGGCGGCGTTGGCGACTCGACCTTGATGTAGGTCTTCCGGTTCAGGTCTTCGGTGACGTAAATGAGCACGCCGTAGCCCTCGCGCGACTCTCCGTAACGAGGCTGGAACACGCGATAGCTGGAGATTTCCGCCTTTCCGTCCGCCCAGTGCGCATAGAAGTCCGGCGCTTCCGCGGCTACCGTCGGTACGAATCCGAGCGCAGCCAGTACCGTCAGGGCGATTGCGCATAATCGGGGCATGTTTCCTTCCTTAGAAGCTGTTTTAAAATTACCGGTGAATTCCCGAGCGCGAGCGAAAAAGTGTCGGTCAAGGCGGGAAAACCCGCCCATATTTGTCTATACGGGCGGGTTTGACCAACGCCGACCGGCGCTTTTGCAGCCGCGCGAAGACCGCTGGGAATTTTAAGACAGCTTCTTACTGATGGATGATCGATTGGAATGGAAAGGGCCGCCTCACATTCGGGGCGGCCCGTCTATCCCGTTGCGACGTCAAACCCGGTTCATTTCAGGAACATCATTCGTCTGGACGCCAGGAATCCGCCGGCATGAATCCGGTAGAGATAGATCCCGCTGGACACCTGACGGCCCATTTCGTCCTTCCCGTCCCAAGTCGCCGTGAAGGAACCCGCCTCCACATGACGGTCGACCAGAACGCGCACCTCCTGGCCCAGAAGGTTATATATGACCAGCCGTACCAGGGCAGCCTCGGGAATGCGATATCCGATGACGGTGGAGGGGTTGAACGGGTTGGGTATATTCTGCTCCAGCTTGTATTCGCCGGGCTGTGACGAATGACGGGCGAATTCGACATTCGTCAACCGGTCGATAGCGCCGTCGAGACCGATCAGTACGCCTTCCGAAACCCTGAAATCACCGGTCGAAGCCGCTGCGCCCGTCTTGAAAACCAGCTCGACGAGTTTTCCGGCGCCGCTGACGCCCTGCCCATCCACTTTCACCGCGCCGAGATCCACCCTGCCCGGCGTGTGGTTTGCGGATACGAACAGCGTCTGCCCCGCCGGGCCCGACTTGAGCAAGTTCTCATCCAGTTCTATGGCTTCCACGAATTCGTACTTCGCGGGGTCATAATGCACGGAGAACCCGTACCCTTTCAGATCCTTCGTATGAGCCAGTGAGACGTGGAGTTTCAGGTGCCCGTCGTCTGCATTCGAGTCGTCAACCTTTTCAATCATGAGCGCGGCGAAGGCGTTCCGGCCCCCGGTTACGTTCAACCCCCTCGTCAGTTTGCCGCTGGATTTTCCTTCCCCGAAATCCGATCTCTGTAAAGGCAGCGGCCGTTCCCTTCCCTCACCGTCCAGCGGGTTCCCGCTCAATGCACGACCGTTTACCATCTCGTACCTGGAGGGAACGTGTTTCAGCGAAAGCCCGTATTCCTTCAACGTTTCTTCTCCCGTCGAAGGAATGGGATCTGGCAAAGAACTCTTGCCCCCATCCAGGACGCTTAGCAGCCGCACCTTCGGATTTGCAATAGCGCGTTTCCCGTCGTCCGTGACCGGTTCATCGGCAAGGGCCGGTCCGAAAAGAACCAGTGCCGCACAGACGGCCGGGACAAGAATCTGTCGCATGTCGTTACTCCTTAAGAGCCTCGTTCTGCTTTGCGACGATTTATACCTATCCGAAATTTATTGCATAAATCCGCTACTGTCAACCCCATTGGGCCTAGTGTTCTGTCCCGAAAATTCCTCACCATTCGGTTGCCGATTCATCCCGTCTCGCTACGTTTCCTGTGCTGAGCTTGTCGAAGTGCCCTCGCTCGCCGACCATACCCAGGTCGCCTGCGCTCCGGCGGTGGCTCCTGAGCCTGTCGAAGGATGCGAGACGAGCGACTCAGCGGCCGAATTCAGGCAACTTATTTCCGGGACAGAACACTGGGTCGGACGCTGCGGACGGGTGGAAAGTGCCGCTTTCGGTGAGAATTCTGTCGCGAGGGCGTCCCGTTGCGGATTGCCGGAAGTGTACCAGTACCGGGAGGAGGATTTATATCGTGGAAGTCGATCTCGCAACGATTCCGTCGTCAACGAATTCGCTGTGTAAATCGACGAGGTACTCTTCCATTGATATCTCCAGGTCCGGCGGCTATGTCAGGTGATCGAATTGTACCTGTCAGGCGTTGGGTCGATTCACCGACTCGGGGAAAGAAGGGCCATGCCGAATTCGAATCTGTGATCAGCGTTCAACCTGCAATGCTCTTGTTGAAATCTTTTGAATCCCTTATGTTAAATGTGAGATAACAGAACGACTGCATTGCATCCGGAGAATCCAATCCATGTCCGAATGGAAAATTCATTCCTCTCGTTGGTCCGCCCGAAATCTCGGTGTGGGGCTGGGGTTGTTCATTGTAATCATTGCCCTGGTCGTGTGGATTTGCCCGCAGCCGGTTTCTTCCCAGGGGCCGTTTTCGCTTTCTCCCGATCTGGATGGCGCGGATGGCGATCAGGCCGCGACGTCACTTGAAGTCTCCGCCGAAGACATCGTCTCCATACAGGTGTTCGGCGACGACATACAGGGGGCAACCGCCGTCTCGATGCGCTTCCAGTTCGACGCGCGCCAGGTCCTCTTCGACGGGTTCGACGTTGGCGGAATCATGACCAATGCCGTAGCGGTTACGAAGGAAGAAACCCATCCGACGTCCGTGGAGATTACCGTCTGGCCGTTTGCCAGCCGCACCACGCCCAGAACCGGCCTCGTGGGGACCGCACGTTTTCGCACGTCTGAGTCTTTTTCGAGCACCACGATCCGGTTGGACCACGGTGAAATCTCCCTGGGCCGATACCGGAAGGAAACCGCGTCGCTGGACGTCGATATTTCCCTCCAGGACAGTACAGCGGCCCCGTCGTCCGGCCTTGACGTGCATCGTGCCGACTTCGACGGGGACGGTACGGTCGGGTTATCCGACTTTCTGCTGTTCGCGAGTCATTTCGGGTTTCAGCAGGAGGACGATTCCTTTGATGGACGTTTCGACCTGGATGACGACGGATCGGTCGAACTCGGAGATTTTCTCAAATTCTCCGCCCAGTTCGGAAAGGAACTCCCGCCGCCCACACCGCTCGTCGACCCCGCCGAGCGCGACGCCCTGGTGGCGCTGTACCGGTCGACAGGCGGTGACAACTGGACGGAACGGACGAACTGGCTCACCGACAAACACGTTTCCACGTGGCATGGCGTCATCGCCTTCGACGGTCGCGTCTCGGTCGTCAATCTGAGCGAAAACAACCTCACGGGCGAAATCCCGACTGAACTGGGCGGCCTCTCCCATCTCAGACGCCTTTACCTTCAGAGGAATGGCCTTTCCGGCCCCATTCCTCCAGAATTGGGAAATCTCACCCGTAATGAAGTCCTCTTTCTGCACCGAAATGCGTTGAGTGGTACGATTCCCGCCGAACTGGGAAACCTTTCCAATCTCAGATGGTTAGCTCTCAATGCCAACCAGTTGAGCGGAACCATACCCGCACAACTCGGGGACCTTTCTGAACTGCGTTGGCTGAATTTCGACGAAAACGAACTTAGCGGTTCGGTACCCGCGGAACTGGGAAACCTTTCCAATCTCAAGATCCTGTGGATCTGGAAGAACGAGTTGAGCGGTGAAATACCCGCGGAATTGGGCAAGCTGACGAATCTGTTATTTCTGGATTTCTCGGAAAACGAACTGAACGGCGCCATACCCGCCGAACTGGGCGATATGGTCAACGTGAATAGCATATGGCTCAGCACGAATAAACTGTCCGGTGAGATTCCCGGGGCGTTTGGCAACCTGAACCACCTCCAGCGGCTCTACCTGAACGAAAATGAACTCTCCGGAGCCATTCCTCCAGGGTTGGCCGATATTGCCGTCCTTGAGGTGCTCAGGCTTAACGAGAATAAGCTGACCGGCGAGATTCCGTCGGAATTCGGCGCCCTGGACGAACTCAGGTGGTTGGAACTCGATGAGAATGAGCTGACCGGCGAGTTACCGGGTGCGCTGGCCGATATGTCCTCCCTGGAGGTGGCCTGGATCGCCGCCAACAAGTTGACCGGACCGATACCCTCGGAATTGGGAAAATTGACCACCCTGGTTTGGCTGGATCTGTCCGAAAATATGTTGAGCGGCGAGCTGCCTGAATCCATGGGAAACCTGTCCGACCTCGCGCAGTTGTGGGTCAACGATAATGCGGACCTGAATGGCGCGCTGCCGTTCAGCCTTACCAATCTGAGCGGGATGGAAGACCTTCAGTTTCACGCCACCGGGCTGTGCGCGCCGCTCGACGAGGGCTTTCAGTCGTGGCTGGCTGACATCGACCGCACCACCGGAGAGAATTGCGAGGAAGGCGCAACCACGCCCGCGGAAATCGAACCGCTGGCCGGGCTTCGTGTATCGAACGGAGGGGTGCAATTCCTGGCACTGTCGACAACAGAGCAATGCATCACGCTGATTGGCATATCCATCGGGGATTCGGCGTACACGACACACACGTCGAAATGGCAGCGCAAAGAGGGCGACTCATGGGAGGATATTGAACGAACGCTGCGCGTGGGCCTTTGCCCTTACTCGACATCCGGCGCCGGGGAATACCGGATGGTCGCCGAGATTACCATCGACGGCGAAAGGGGGACGTACGCCAGCGAGAACACGTTCACTGTCAACTGAGAACGACGTTTTCAGCGAATAACCGAGATCCTTTCTCAATACACAAAGAGGGCCGTGTGAATCACACGGCCCTCTTTGTGTGGGTGGGTTCCTCGCGCGTCGCATTATCTTTTCGCATAGCTGCGACAGAGAAGGAACGGACGACTCGCCCGTTGCCTCATCTCAAATCGATAAAATCCTCCCTTTATTTCGCGCCTTACCGCCTCCCGTTCGAGCCATTTAAACCACAAAAACAACCCGTGTGCCGGGTGCTGTCAATTCGAATGCACACGTTTGCCGAAATCCATGGAAAAGAGCACGAAATCAGCAAACGCGATCTCGCCATCGCTGTTCAGATCGTAAAGACCGTCGAAACCCGCGTCATTCCTGTTCAGTCCGAAGTGGCTTGCAAACAGAAGAAAGTCGCTGAAGCCCACTGAACCGTCTTCGTCGAAGTCCGGCCCGCGCCGATAGATGCCGGCGCCGATGATGTATTCTTCGCCGAGATGGGTATGGAGCAACGCGTAACTCACCTTGAATGAGCCGACCGAATCGCCCCGCAACTCGCCGTCTCCGTCCTCATCCACCGCGGGATCGTCCCAGACATACTCGACGTAGCCACCGCCTTCCCGCGCCGCTTTCATGATTTCCTGTACGATCTTTACGCCGTTGGCATCTTCAAGGTCGAAGTTGATGACTCTCCCCTCTCGCTCGGGATCCGCCCCGTGAAAGACCAGGAACCCACCGGTTGTAAAGACGAATGCGTAGATCGAGCCGTGTTTCCAGTGCCCGCCTTCGACTCTGAAGACTTCCTGAATGGTCGTAAGTTTCTCCAGCCCGATACGCTCAAGCGCAATGGAAAACGCCTTGAGGGCGCTTTCCACAAACGCCTTCAGGGTCTCCCGGTCCACCACTTCCCCGGCCGTGATGTCCGGGCGGGGTACGGAAACGGGATCGCCAGCGGGCAGATCCGGCAGGATCTGGTAAAAACCGCCGACCAGAACATAGTTTTCATCGGTTACCTCCGAGAAGAACTGCGTGGCATAGGCCACCTTGGGATGGCCGCTGTCGTCTCCCTCAACGTCGGGATCGTCCCAATAGTAACCCACAAAACCGCCCCCGGCAGCCGCTTCCGTGAGGAAATTCTTTCCAATGCTGTCTCTCCTGGCGTCGACGAGCCAGCGCAGGGTTTTCCCCTCTACATCGGGCTGATCGGCATGGAACAGCACGGACCCCCGGCTGTTGAGAACAATCAGGTATGTATTGTCTGACTTCCAGTCCCCCTCGAGACGCATACTGCTCCATATGACGGCCAGTTCGGCGGCGGCGGCGACGTCATCCAGTTGCGTTTTCGCGTATTCCACGAACGCCCGCAGGGTTGCGGGGTCCTTGACGTCGCCGGCCGTCACGACCGTTTCCTGGGCATTGGCGGAGCTGACTTCTGCAAAGACCGCCGACAAGCAAGGTAGACTCCCCAACAGGACAATGTATGCGATCGATTTCATAGAGTCCCCGTATCTCGGTTTGGATTAAGCCGTAATCGATACAAATCGCGTGGCAGACGGTGGCGAGGCTGTTTCATTTTCGCGTGTATCGCACAAAAAATCTAATCCAAAATCGGTTGCTGTCAACAGACAACCCGCAAAACCTGGCGCCGCGTGCATCATTTCGATGGCATGAGGCGGCGGCATTTTGTCGCAGGCAACGGATATCAATGCGCGTCCAGCCAGTTCGAACCGGTGCCCATCTCCACCACGATGGGGACCTGCATTGGAATGGCGGACTTCATCCCGTGTTCCACGATGCCTGGCAGAGTCTCCGCTTCGTCTTTGTGCATATCGAATACCAGTTCGTCGTGCACCTGCAGGAGCATTCGCGATTTGAGGCCGCGTTCCAGGACTTCGCGATGGATATGGCTCATCGCGAGTTTGATCATATCCGCGGCCGTGCCCTGGATGCGCGAGTTGATGGCGTTTCGTTCTTCGCCCCTTCGAGTGGTCGCGTTGCGGGAATTGATGTCGCGCAGGTACCGGCGGCGTCCGGTGACCGTCTCGACGTAACCGTTTTGCCGGGCGAACTCGATGGTTTCGTCCATGTAGGTCCGGATGCCGGGAAACTGGTCGAAGTAGTGGTCGATAAGTTCCGCGGCCTGCGTTCGGGTAATGTCCAGGCGGTCCGCCAGACCGAAGGCCGAGATACCGTAGATGATGCCAAAATTGACGGTTTTCGCGTGACGCCGCATCTCCTCGGTTGCGCCTTCGATACCGTAGATTCTCTCGGCGGTGGCCGTGTGAATATCTCCGCCCTGCCGGAAGACTTCCGTAAGGGCTTCGTCTCCGCTGATTTCCGCGGCGACCCGGAGTTCGATCTGCGAGTAGTCCGCCGCGAGCAGCACGTGGTCTTCGTCGCGCGGTACGAAGGCCTTACGCACTTCCCTGCCCATTTCGGTGCGAATGGGGATATTCTGCATGTTGGGTCCGTGGGACTGCAGCCGTCCCGTGGCGGCCACCGCCGCTTCATAGTTTGTATGGATACGGCCCGTGGGTTTGAAGATCGACCCGGGAAGCTGGTCCACGTAGGTCGATTTCAATTTGGTGCACATCCTGTAGAACATCACCTGTTCCACGATTTCATGCTTATACGCCAGCCGCCTCAGGACCTGCTCCGTGGTCTGGTACTGTTTGGTCCTGGCCGTGCGGCGGGCATTCGGATCCAGCTTCAATTTATCGAAGAGAATGTCACCCAATTGCCTGGGAGAGTTAAGATCGAAGTTCTCTCCGGCCAGTTGGAAGATACTCTCCCTGGCGCGCCCGATTTCGCCGGCGAGCCCTTCTGACAGGTCCCGAAGCACGCCGGCTTCACACCGGATGCCTTCGAATTCCATTTCGACCAGGGCGGGGATGAGCGGACATTCCACGTCGCGGAACACCCGCACCTGTCCCATCTCGTCGAGCCTGGCCCTCAGGATTTCGCTCAGTTGAACGGTGACGTCAGCATCTTCCGCCGCGTACGTGGTCACCCTGTCCAGGGGGACGTCGGTGAGACTCAACTGGTCCTCGCCCTTCTCGCCGATGAGATCGGATATCGGAATGGGGCGGTATCCCAGAAGGGCTTCGGAGAGATAGTCCATAGTGCGGCGAAGGTCCGGTGTTGCCAGATAGGCGGCAAGCATGGTGTCGAACAGCGGTCCGTTGACTCGAAACCCCTTCCAGCGCAACACGCTGAGATCGAATTTCAGGTGGTGGCCGATTTTTTCGATGTCGGGATTCTCCAGAACGGGCCGGAACGCCTCCAGGATTGCGAGGGCTTCGTCCGGAACCGCGGGCAGAGGCACGTAATATCCGGTGTGCGGCTCGTACGAAAAGGCCAGGCCGATCAGTTCGCATGTCTTGGGATTCAGACCGGTGGTTTCGATGTCGAAACAGAACGCTTTTTTTTCTGTCAACGCGGAGATGAGTTCCTTTCTCGACTCCGCGGTGTCAACCAGTCTATAGTCGTGTTCCACGTCTTCGATGGTCCGTACGTCGCCTCCAACCTCGTCAGTGGCGGCCGTGGGACCTGCCTTGAACGATTCGCCGAACAGACGCTGACCGAGCGTATTGAACTCCAGCTCCACGAACAACGCCTGTAACTTCCCCTTGTCCCATTCCGCACGTTCCAGGTCCTCCGGCCTCACTTCCAGCACCACGTCGCGCTCGATGGTGACCAGCTTCTTGGAGAGCAGCGCCTGTTCGCGGTTTTCTTCAATGCGTTCCTTCTGCTTTCCCTTGAGTTCATCCACGTGGTCGAGCAGGTTTTCGACGCTGTCATACTTTCCGATCAGTTTCTGCGCCGTCTTTTCACCGACTCCGGGCACACCGGGCACGTTGTCCGAACTGTCGCCCATCAGGCCCAGGATATCGATCACCTGGTCCACGCGTTCGATCTGCCACTTTTCCAGGATTTCCGGAACGCCCTGAACTTCAACGTCGCCGGTGCGGCCGGGTTTGCAGACAAAGGTGCGGTCGGAAACCAGCTGACCGTAGTCCTTGTCAGGCGTAACCATATAGGTGGTAAAGCCGGCTTTCTCCGCCTGTTTGGCAAGGGTCCCGATCACATCGTCCGCCTCCCATCCGGGGACCCTGACAACCGGCAGGTTGAACGCTTCGCACAGGCGAAAGACGTAAGGAAGCGCCACGCTGAGGTCCTCGGGCATAGCCTCGCGCTGAGCCTTGTATTCGGGAAACATCCGGTGCCGGTGGGTTGGCTCGGGCGTGTCGAAGACAACGCCGATGTGCGAGGGGTCCGCGTTGGAAAGAATATCCAGAAGGGTGTTGGTAAGCACGAATACCGTTGAGGTATTCAGGCCGGTGGAGGACATGCGCGGGTTGCGGATCATTGAAAAATGGGCCCGGTAGACCAGCGCCATTCCGTCCAGCAGGTAAAGCTTTTTGTCTGCCTCGCTCATTGTATTCTCCCTACCCCCGCTCGCCGTAGTGGAGGAGTACGGGGGTTCTCATAATTCTTGCGATAGAGACCTGTACGACCTACCTTGTCTCGTTGATTGACAGCCTGCCTTTGTTGTGACGGACTCTTGCGTGGAGGCGTTAAATGGAGAAGTTCGAACGACGGGATTTCTTAAAAAAAGCTTCCGTCGGAGTTGCCGGCGGCGTTGCGGCCCTGACCGGCTGCAGCCCCGCCTCAGACGAAAAACCGGACGCGCCGGCGGTACATACCAGGAAGAAATTCGAATGGAAAATGGTAACCACCTGGCCGCCGCATTTCCCCATTCTTGGCGAAGGCGCGGACATGCTGGCCAAATGGATCGACGAGATGTCCGGCGGACAGTTGAAAATTACGGTTTACGGCGGCGGCGAGCTGATTCCACCGCTCGAAGGTTTCGACGCCGTCAGCCAGGGGACCGTTGAGATGTGCCACGGCGCCGCGTATTACTGGGCAGGGAAAGCGCCGGCAACTCAGTTTTTCGCGGCGGTTCCATTCGGCATGAACGGGCAGCAGCTCAACGCTTGGATTTACAGCGGCGGCGGGCTGGCGCTCTGGCAGGAACTGTATGCTCCGTTCAATCTGGTCGCGATGCCGGTGGGCAATACGGGCGTCCAGATGGGCGGCTGGTATAATCGTGAAATGAACGGCATCGCCGATTTTCAGGGCCTGAAGATGCGGATCCCGGGGCTCGGCGGAAAGGTCATCGCCAAAGCCGGCGGATCCGCTGTGCTTTCTGCCGGAGGTGAAATCTACACCAACCTGGAACGCGGTGTCATCGATGCAACCGAATGGATCGGACCCTATCATGACTATTTGATGGGATTTTTCAGGGCCGCGAAATACTACTACTATCCGGGATGGCACGAGCCCGGCACCGCGCTGGAACTGATCGTCAACAGGACCGCGTTCGGACAACTGCCATTGGACCTGCAGCGGGTTGTGGAGACGGCCGCCGCCCGATCCAATGGTTGGATGCTCTCGGAATTCGAGGCCAAGAACAGCGTCTACCTGGAGAAACTCACGAACGAACACGACGTCGAGTTGCGCAGGTTTTCGGACGAGGTCCTCAAGGCGCTGCGCGGATTCTCCGTGGAAGTCGAAAACGAGGTGGCTGAAGGCGATCCGATGAGCAAAAAGGTCTACGCTTCCTTCGACGCGTTCCGAAAGAAAATCAATCCGTGGGCGGCGCTGTCGGAGAAGCTGTACTATTCCGCTATCGGCGGATAGCAACGGTCGTTAACGACAGATGTGATGGCGTACAGGGACGCGTAAATACCGCGTCCCTTTTCCGTTTCGGATCCATCAGGACGCCAGGTACCGGGGCAGCCACGTGGCGGCTTCGGGAAAAACGATAACGAGGGTCAGGCCGATAAGCTGAACGACGATAAAGGGTATGATGCCGCGATAGATGTGGCCGGTCTGCACTTCGGGCGGCGCGACCCCTTTCAGGTAGAACAGGGAGAATCCGAACGGCGGCGTCAGAAATGACGTCTGCAGGTTCATCGCGATGAGGACGCCCACCCAGAGAAGGTCCACACCCAGGTGTGCGAATATCGGCGCGACAACGGGGACGATAATAAACGTAATCTCAATGAAGTCTATGAAGAACCCGGCTACGAATATGACCACCATAACAAGCGCGAGGAAGACGTGCGGCCCCGGGTCGGCTTCCACGATCAGCCGCGTGAGGTACGCGTCGCCGTGCAATCCCCTGAAGACAAGGCCGAAGGCGGTGGCGCCCACCAGGATGATGAATACCATGCAGGTGAGATGCGTGGTCTCCGCCATAACCGACTTGAGGGTATCCAGCGACAGTTTGCGCTTGCACAACGTAAGGACGGTGGCGCCGAGGGCGCCCACGGCCGCGGCTTCGGTCGGAGAGGCGATTCCGGCAAAGATGGAACCCAGGACGGCCGTTATCAGCAGGCCGGGCAGGAGGAAGGCGTGGATGGTCTGTTTGATCCTGACGGCGCCCACAAACCGTTCCAGATCCGATCCGGGCATCGCGGGAGCGGATTCCGGCCTTGTCAGAGCGACGATCACGATCCAGGTCAAGTAAAGAATAACCAGACAGAGGCCCGGAATCACCGCGGCAATGAACATGTCGCCTATGGATATATTCAGAATACTTCCCAGCAATACCAGGACGATGCTGGGCGGGATAATCTGACCCAGCGTGCCGGACGCGGATATGATGCCGGTGGCAAGTTCGGTGCGATAGCCTCGCCTGAGCATGGTGGGCAGGCTCAGGAGACCCATTGTGACAACGGTGGCCCCGACGATGCCGGTGGAAGCGCCCAGAAGGGCGCCGACGACGATGACAGAAACGGCAAGGCCGCCACGGAGCTTGCCGAAGAGCAGCGCCATCGTTTCCAGCAGTTCCTCGGCGAGTCCGGATTTTTCGAGCATGACCCCCATATACACGAACAGTGGGACGGCGATGAGCACGTAGTTGGTCATCACGCCCCAGATGCGCAGGGGCAGCAGATTGAAGAAATCCATGCCGAAGGTGAGATAACCCAGGATGAATGAGACACCGCCCAGGGTGAATGCAACGGGAAATCCGAAAAGGAGCAGGACAAAAAGGACCCCGAACAGGATAAGCGGCATGGCTTCGATCATGAGCCGGTCCCCTGTTGTTCCGCTTCAGGGTCTATCGCCTCGCTCCCTGCGATTTTGAGAAGCGAAACAGATGCCAGCGCCAGACCCTGTAAGGCCAGCAGAAGAAAGCCGACCGGAATGGCGGCTTTCAGGATGAACCGCGCGGGTAATCCGCCCGGATCGGGCGAACCTTCGCCGATGAGAAACGCGTTCGCTACGAACGTATGAGAACACCAGATGGCCACCAGGCAGAACGGCAGGAGAAAGACCAGACTTCCGACGAAGTCCACCCACGCCCGTGTTTTCGCCGGGAAGCGGTTGTAGAAGACATCCACCCGCACATGCTTGCCATGCTTCAGGGTATATGCCGCCCCGATAAGAAAAATGACGGCAAACAGATGCCATTGCAGCTCCTGTATTGCCACCAGGCTGCTCTTCATCAGGTAGCGCGTGAACACGTCGTAACAGACAACCGCCACGAGGACCGTGGTGAGCCAGGATACGGCAACGCCAATCCGTTCGTTCAGCCGATCCGCAAGGCCGACGTAGGCACGAAGCAGATTCAAGGAAGGATTCCCGAAAGAGGTTCAGAGCAGAAAGCGGGCTTTCACGACATGGACGCCGGGAAGGAAATTTCGCGGCCTAAATTAAGGACGGTTCCCGTGGTTCGCAAAGAAAAAAGCGTTGCCATCACAACGTCTTTTCGCTTCTTTTACACGTGCTGAAGGAGGAAAGAAGCGATCGGCTATGAGTCGTAAGCCGGCATCAAACAAGCGATCAGCCGTCAGTCCATAATCCGGGCGTCCTGCCACCGGCGATACCTCTACCGTTTCTTTCCTCTCATCGACCTTTAAGGAGTACTCAGATATGCTCAGATCCGGGTTGATTGCCCTGATGGTCGCGTTTCTCCTGACGCCGGCGTCGGCTCACGCACAGGACAAAGTCAGCGTGAGCACGGCCTGGCCGGTGGACGGTGCGCGGCCCGGCGACCTCGTGGCGCTGGCCATCGTGGTGGATATCGACGATGAATTCCACATCAACCCGGATCCGGCGCAGGTGGTGGTGGTTGGCGATTTCGAACCCTATCCCACAGACGTCCGCATTCTTGAGGCGGCGAGCGGACTCACCCTTGAAGCCGTTCGCTTCCCGAAGCCTCATCCAATAAAGGCAGACTATGCCGACGGCGAACTTATGGTGTACGAAGGCCGAACCGTGTTTTACCTGCCCATCAAGGTGGGGGAAGAGGTACAGCCGGCACCTCAGCGGATTCGACTCGAGGTGGAGTACCAGGCCTGCGACGCGTACACGTGTTTCATACCCAAAACGGTCGAATTGGAGGCGTCGCTGCGGATTGTGGACGCCGGACAGGCAGTCAACCGGTTGAACTCGGCGCTGTTCGAAGGGTATGGTGAAACCGGCGCGGGCGCCGGGGCTGGCGGCGTGCGCTTCGATCTGTTCGGCTGGACGTTCTCGATCGATACGTCATCCGGCGGCGGGCTGATTCTGCTCCTGATCGTGGCGGCCTTCGGTGGCGGGCTGCTTAACCTGACGCCCTGCGTGCTTCCGGTCATTCCCATCAAGATTATCGGGCTGGCGCAGGTATCGGAGAATCGGACCCGGCGCCTTGTGCTTGGGGGATCGATGTCTCTGGGAGTGGTCGCCTTCTGGCTGGCGCTGGGTATAATGATTGCCGGCATCAGTGGATTTACGGCCACCAATCAGCTGTTTCAGTATCCGGTGTTTACGATCCTCGTGGGCATCATCATCGCAGCCATGGCCGTAGGCATGTGCGGGCTGTTTTACATCCGGTTGCCGCAGGCGGTATACCGGTTCAACCCGGGCCAGGACAGCCTGGGAGGGTCGTTCGGGTTCGGCATGATGACGGCCTTGCTTTCCACGCCCTGCACGGCGCCTTTCATGGGTGCGGCCGCAGCGTGGGCGGCCACACAGGTTCCGGCAACCACGCTGCTGACGTTCGCCTCGATCGGCGCCGGGATGGCCGCCCCTTACATGGCGCTTTCGATCTTTCCCGCGCTGGTGGAACGGATGCCCCGCACGGGCCCGGCAAGCGAGTTGATCAAGCAGGTGATGGGGCTGCTGATGCTGGCGGCGGCGGCCTACTTCGTGGGCGTCGGCCTCAGCGCGCTTGTTGTCACGCCTCCCGATCCGCCGGGCAGGGAATACTGGTGGGCCGTGATGGCATTCGGCGCCGCCGCCGGTTTCTGGCTGGTCTACGGGACGTTTCGGATCACCGCCCGGACCGGACGGCGTGCAGTCTTCGGTCTTCTCGGCGCGGCGCTTTTCATTTCCTCCGCGGCAGGCGCCGTCCGGTTTACGGATAAGGGACCGATCGACTGGATCTACTACACGCCCGCGCGGTTCCAGGAGGCGCTGGAGGAGGGCCAAGCTGTGGTCATGGACTTCACCGCGGAGTGGTGTTTGAACTGTAAAGTACTGGAGCACAACGTACTGCAGAGTTCGGAAGTTGTAAAACTGCTGGCGGCGCCCGACGTGGCCGCTGTCAAGGTCGATATCACGGGCAACAACCCCGTTGGCAAGGCGAAGCTGAGAGAAACCGGCCGGTTGACCATCCCGCTGCTGGTCATCTATGCGCCGGATGGACGGGAGGTTTTCAAGAGCGATTTTTACACGGCTGAACAGGTGCTGGCGGCCGTGGAACGGGCCCGGGGGATGCACGCGAGCGGGCTGACCGCAACGCGGCGTTTGCCATCGGTCGAGGAGGTCAAATGGTAATGCAGAACAATCATCTTCTTTCGGATGCGCAGATCCAGCGCTTTATTCTGGACGGCTTCATCACGGTCCAGACGGATGCAATCTCCGGGATGCACGGCAGGATCTACGACGAGATCGAAACCGTTTTCGACAGCGAAGGCAACGTCGGCAACAATATACTCCCGCGCGTGCCCCGGATTCAGCAGGTATTCGATCAGCCGGTCGTGCGCGGCGCACTCACGAGTCTTCTCGGACCCGACTACATCATGAATCCGCATCGGCACTGCCATCTGAACCCACCGGGCAGCAACGGGCAAAGCTGGCACAAGGATTGTTACGTCTTCGACCACAATATCCGTCATCCGCGTTTTCAGTGGGTGCTCGCTTTCTATTATCCGCAGAATACGTCGATCGATATGGGTCCGTCCGGGGTGATTCCGCGCATGCAGAACTACAAGACCATTTCAGATCCCAACCCGGAAGCAACCCGGGAGCCGGGGTATGCCATCTGCGGCGATGCCGGGATCGTGACGCTGATGCATTTCGACTCGTGGCACCGGGCGAACCCGAACGTCAGCGACAACAAGAGATATATGCTGAAGTTTCAGTTTACGCGACTTCGGGAACCGGAGGGACCCACGTGGAAACATCGGAATGAAACCTGGACGCCCCCGGAAGACGATGCCAACCCGGCGGTGACCAGGGACGTCTGGAATTGGATGCGTGGAAGTGCCGACAACGGGCGTTCGGAAGCGACCGGGGACGTGAAGGAAGCAGGCCTGTTCGACGAGGACGAGTGCGTGCGTGTCAATACGGCGTATGCGCTCGCCAGCGACAGAACGTCGATTCCGCTGCTCGTGGATGCGATGCGCAGGGAAACACTGGCGGCCATCGAGGATACGACCGCAAAGACGGCGGACAACGCGCACGGGACCAATCCAACGCCGGGAGCGGCCGCGCGCGCGTTGTCAACCATGGGCGAGGCAGCCATCCACCCGCTGCTGGAGGCGTTGGAAGACGATCACTGGTGGGTTCGGGCCATGGCGGCGGACGTGCTCGCCCGGATAGGCCCGGCGGCGCGGGCCGCGGTGTTCAGCCTTGTCGAGAAGGTTGGGGACGATCACTGGTGGGTCCGTCGCAACGCGCTGGAAGCGTTGCGTTCGATCGGGGCGGATTCCGGGAAGGTTCTTCCGGCGGTATTCAGGGCGGTGAAGGACCCCGACTACCGCGTTCGGCGGAATGCGGCGTTGTTGCTTTGCAACGTCGGCGAGACGGGAGATCCGGCGGTGGATGACCTGGTGGACGTTCTCGGCGACGAGAACCGCTATAACCGGTTTTATGCGGGGCTGGCGCTCAGGCGTATCGGCACGCCCAGGGCCCGAAAGGCGCTGATCGAAGAATGGTTCACCGCGCGCTGGTGTGCGGTCACGACTGCCGACGATTTATATTGACTGTTCATCAGACAAACCCGTGAAGGGGGCCGCTGCGCTCGCCTAGGCGATCAACCTTCCGTGTGATTTGGGGGTCTTCCACCAAAGGCGGCGCGTGGTGGGGCTTCAGGCGGGCGTCGATGATCAGGGGCCCGTGACAGCCCCAGTGTTTGTTTTCGATGAAGCTACCGACACCGTAGACGTCATGTGAGGGATTGGACCGGGTAAACGCAACCCACAGGAAATTGTTCAGCGTGCGCGCCGTGAAGTCGGCATCGTCCACGAGCAGGATCAACGGAAAGCCCCGAACCTGCTCCACGGACTCCAGGGCTGCGGTCAGTCGCTTCGCCGTTTCTCCATCCGCGGGAGCGTTGAAGGGGGGCGCCTCCACCGCGAGGATGCCCGGAAGCGCGACCTTCGGGTTCTTCAGATCGTCGGGCAGACTCGGGTCGCCAGGAATCTCGACAGGCAGATCCCGCTTTTTTGCGCCGGCCGCGGCGATCACAACCTTGGAGCCTTCATTCAGGCCGGTGCCGGAATAGTCCAGGGTGTCGATGGTCGTGCGGGTCTGAAAATGCAGGTCGCGGGTCCAGTCCACGCGTTCGAGGAGGTGGCGGAGAAAGTCCGCAATGTCGTGAATGTCCAGTTCCGGATTGTCTTCGCCCGCTACGATCAATAAATATTTGGCGAGCGAGCACGCGCCGAACCCCAGCAGCGCATTGGCGATGGTGAGGATCTCCTGGGGTTGCCGTTCGCGATAGGGTACGTAGCGCTCGCTGCCGATGGCCAGCAGCAGGGGGTGAACGCCGGCGGCGTCGACGGCGTTGATGGCCTTCAGGCCGGGAAGCTCGACAGGGACCATGGGGCCTGTCAACTCGTGAATGAGTTCGCCGAAGGCGGTGTCTTCCTGGGGAGGGCGGCCGACAACGGTAAAGGGCCAGACGGCGTCCTTGCGATGATAGACGGTATCCACACGCAGCACGGGAAACTCGTGCGCGAGGCTGTAATATCCCAGGTGGTCGCCGAACGGGCCTTCGGGCAGGGTTTCGCCCGGGTAAACTTCCCCCGTGATACAGAAATCGGCTTCGGCGGATATCGTGAAGCCGTTTTTTGATAGATATCGGAACCGTCGGCCGGCCAGCCCGCCCGCGAAAGCGACTTCGGGCAGGCCTTCGGGAAGGGGCATGACCGCGGCAAACGTGTGTGCGGGGGGCCCGCCGACGAAGACACTCACCCGAAGGGGCTCGCCACTTTCGATGGCATTCGTATGGTGGATGCCGATGTCGCGACGGATCTGGTAATGCAGCCCGACGGATCTGTCGGGCTCGTATTGATTTCCCGACATTTGAATGCGGTACATCCCCAGGTTGGAACTGAGGATACCGGGATTCAGAGGATCTTCGGTGTAGACCTGTGGAAGCAGGATGAACGCGCCGCCGTCGTCCGGCCAGCACCTGATCTGCGGGAGCCGGGCGATCGTGGTCGTATGTTTGAGGACGGGACCGGACGTGACCTTTCGGGGCGGGATGTTCAGGGCGATGCTGGCAATGCCCGCGGCTTTCCAGGGCGCTTTCAGGTACGCCGGCGGGTCGGCTTTGATTTCAATCAGACGCCTGACCCACTTCAGCGTGGAGCGGAAAATGAAGCGGGATCGTTCGAGCGTGCCGAACAGGTTCGACACCGCTGGAAACGCGCTGCCCCTGACGTTTTCGTAGAAAAGGGCCGGCCCGCGTGCCTGATAGACGCGGCGGTGGATTTCGGCCATTTCAAGGTCCGGATCGACTTCCTCCCGGATCCGGACGAGGTGGCCGTTTTTCTCCAGGTCCCGGACGCAGTGTAGCATGCTCCTGTAACGCATTGCTTCCTCCGCCGAAGCGAATTGACGAATCAATCGTCATCGAATCCCGGTGGTAAACCGTAGCCCCCAAAGCAAGCTTTACGAGGCCGGCTTGTTGAAACGAACCAATGGCTGCGTGGTCATTGAGCATGCCTGCATTGAGCTCGGTCCCTGAGCCTGTCGAAGGGTGTCGAAATGTCGAAATGCCCGCGAATCGAGAGCCCTTCGCCGGCCCTTCGACCCTTCGACAGGCTCAGGGAACGGCTCAGGGCAGGTCTCAAGGATGTCATTTAAAGGCTTTGGACTGGGACGTTTACCACTGTAACGTTTGTTAACGCCCGATCTGGCCGCTTTGACAGACTGATGTACGCTGTTTGTAGGTAAACAATCCGTATTGCTATGTCAATACAAAGGTGAGGGATTACCGGTGGACATCTCGAAGAGGCAAATGTGTTCCACGGCTGAGTATGGGTTCGAAACGAGCAATCGATATCGCATCCCGACGCGTGACGGGACCTCTCTGGGCGCGACGATAACCCGGCCGCTGGCCGAAGACGCGTTTCCGGCCCTGGTGTGGTACGATCCGTACCGGGGCGGATCGGACGGAACAACGTCCCCCATGGCACGGTATTTCGCCGAGCGCGGGTATGCATTTGTCTATTTGAACGCACGGGGGACGGGAAATTCGGAAGGCGTGAGCAGAGACGAGTATATGGAGGAGGAAACGCGCGACGGTTACGACGCCATCGCATGGCTGGCGGACCAGCCGTGGTGCAGCGGCCGCGTGGGGATGCTGGGTACGTCCTATAGCGGTTTCACGACGCTGCAGGTTGCCGCCATGGCCCCGCCGGCGTTGAAAGCAATCGCGCCGGCCTATTTTACGGACAGAAGATACACGGATGACTGTCACTACAAGGGGGGATGCCTTCGCGGCTTCTATGACATGCTGACCTACGGCCTGAATATGGTCGCCCGCAACGGGCTGCCCCCGTTCCGGGAAGCCGTCGGCGAGCGGTGGAGCGAACTCTGGCAGCAGCGACTGGAGGAGAACGAGCCCTATCTTCTGAAATGGATTTCCCATCAGGTGGAGGATGACTATTGGGCGGTGGGATCTATTTCCGGACACTACGATCGAATCTCCGCGGCGGCCCTGTTGATCGGCGGCTGGCACGACGGGTATCCCACGCCGCCGTTGCGCGTGTACCGGGCGCTGCAATCGCCCAGGCGCCTGCTGATGGGACCGTGGTCGCATTCGTACGGAGACCAGTCGCACTGCGGACCCCGAGTCGACATCTACTATGAATTGCTGCGCTGGTGGGACTGCTGGCTGAAGGAAATGAACAACGGCGTTCCGGAAGAACCCCCGGTTCAGGTATACCAGCGGGAATATGAAGAACCGCTGACGGATCGCACCAGGATTGCCGGAAATTGGCGGATGGCCGACGGTCTTCCTCAGCAGGCGCCGGAGACGTTCTTTCTTCATGGCGAAAACCTGGCGGGCGGCCCGGCAGAAGAAGGGGGTGCCGCTTCAGTCGCATATCTGCCGGCGGCATGCCGGCAGGGGGGGTTGTGGGACGGAGGGACGCCCTTCACGCTGCCGGGAGACCAGCGGGAGGATTCGGCGCGGGCGGTCAATTTTGTTTCACCGCCCCTTGCGGAGCCGGTGTCGATCCTGGGAACGCCGGCATTCAGCCTGTATATCAGTTCCGACGTAGAAGTGATACCCGTAGCCGTTCGGCTATTGGAGATTGCCCCGGACGGCGCCAGCGTGCTCGTGACAAAAGGAATACTGAATGCGACCCGGCGGGAGGGGATGGACCGGGCTGTTCCCATGGTTCCTGGTGAGGTTTCTCCGGTCACGTTCCACATGGAAGCCACGGCGTGGAGATTCACGAAGGGACACCGGATCGGGATCAGCATCAACGGATCGGATTTCCCCAACGTATGGCCCACGCCGCGGTCCGGCCGGATCTCGGTACACTGGGGACCGGATTACCCATCGAAGGTCGAGTTGCCGGTATGGAACGGCGGGAGGGATCCGGAGTTTGACTATTCGCCTTCGCCGCATCCCGCGAGGTCCACCGGGTCCGGCGACGCGCCATGGCAGGTGGTGCACGACGTGCTGGAAGACCGGTACCGCCTGGTTCTGTTCGGGGGCGAAGGCGAGATGGGAGTGTCGAACAGAACCCCGGGGGAGGCCTGGACCCGTTCGAAAAAGACGGCGTCGGTCGCGTGGCCGGGGTGCGAGGTGCGTTCCGAAGCGACCGGATCGCTGACGAGCAACGCGGATTGTTTTGTGATGAACCTGGGGCTGAACGTATATTTGAACGAAGGCCTGTATTATCAGAAGCAGTGGAGCCGGACCGTTAAGAGGGTGTTGCTGTAGACCATTGGCGTCCCGGTCCCCGCACAGCCGCCGGGTTGGCGGTTCGCGCAGGCGGGTGAATCATCAGATCTTTCCGGGACCGGACACCGGGAGACACGTATGCGGGCGGTGTTCTACTGGGGCAGGGCGGGGCTCGGCTTCGAAAAAAACAACCCCTACGGCCCCTTGCTCGCCCGGGCGATGGCCGGGCTCGGGGTGGAACTGGAAGCCGGATACGACGAGGATCTGAGCGAATCGTGGTTGATGGAAAACCGGGGCCGCGTGGACGTTTTGCACCTGAACTGGCCCTCCTATATGTACAATACGGACGATGCCGGCGAGAGCGTCGAAAGGTGCGCGGAACTGATCGGCCATCTGACACTCGCCCGGTTCCTGGGATACCGGGTTGTGTGGACCGTCCACAACCTGTATCCGCACGAACGTCCGCATCCGGGCCTGGACCGGCTTGCGCGCCTGGCGATTACGAGGCTTGCAACAGCCCTGATCGTGCACTGCGAGTACGGACGCGCGCAAGTGTTGAAACACTTTCACCGGACCCACGGCATATTTACAATTCCCCACGGCCATTTCATAGACGCGTATGAGAACAAGGTGTCGCGCGGCGAGGCCAGGAGAGCGTTGGGGATCGCCGCCGAAGCGTTCGTATATCTGTTTTTCGGAAACGTGAAACGCTATAAGGGCGTGGAGAAGCTGCTCGAGGTGTTCACCCGTCTGCCGGGCGAACAACTGAGATTGCTCCTCGCCGCCAAGGTGAACAGCGAATACAGCGCGGACGTGGTCGCCCGGGCGCACGCCGGCGATCCGAGAATTCTCATGCAGACGGCCGAATTCTTCCCTGACGAGGAGCTCCAGCTTTTCTTTAACGCGTCAGACGTCATGGTGCTGCCTTTCGTGGATATGCTGACATCGGGATCGGCGATCACGGCAATGTCGTTCGCGCGGCCCGTGATCGCGCCCGGCATCGGCTGCCTCCCTGAACTGCTGGACGAAAACTCCGGAATCATCTACGATGCAAGTGACAGGAACGGATTGAGGCGTGCAATGGAGGGAATCCGGGAGCGCGACATGTCTGCCTGCTCGAAAGGCGCGTTTCAACGGGCGAAGGCGTTGTCGTGGGAATCGATTGCTGAAAAGACGCTCAAGGCCTATCAATATGAGCCCCGAACGCAAGATCAAGGCACCCTGTAGGGTTATTTCTCGGAGCACCTGATAGTTTGCCTTTTTTCCACAGCATTGACCGGCCAGCCTGAGCCGCTCCCTGAGCTTGTCGAAGGGTCGGCGAAGGAAGAGGGGTCCCGATACGCGGGCGCTTCGACAAGCTCAGCGTCCGTTTTTGGGCAAGTTCCACTCCACCATAGCAGGCACAATATTTGTCGACTATTTATTGCTCCCGGTAATAACTGTTGATTGGGGTTAACATCGTATCAAGAACCGTTGGCTTGGGATTATCATCGCAATTACCCGGTCTGGAGAGTGTTCTGTCTATATTCCGCTTTTGTCCTGTCGATCCTGTCCATCCATGCATGCTCCGGTTTTCGAACTAAAGAGGTTTGGCGAAAGCAATAATCATGTCGGAAATAACGTTTGTGATGCTGGGCAGCGGCGCGGTCCGGGACAACCCGGTTCGCGGCGGTCCCGCGCAGATGCTCCGGGTTGGAGACGAGGTGCTGATGTTCGACTGCGGGCGGAGCGCCAGTACGAACCTGGCGCGGGCCGGTGTGGGGTGCGAGGAGGTGGACCGTCTGTTTCTGACGCATCTGCACTTCGATCATATCGTGGATGTGCCCTATCTGGTTTTCGCGGGATGGGTGAAGGTGCGGAATCGTCGATTGGAAATCTATGGACCCGAGGGCACACGGGAATTCGTGGAGAGGATCATCCGGCCGCCCTTTGAACAGGACATCAGCAGCCGGCTGAGCCACGGTAAGGACATCCAGCCCCTCGACCCGGACGTGATCGAAGTGGATGGGAATCGCTGTTTTCTGGAGCGGGAAGACTACCGGATTTCCGCCGTGTTTGCCGACCACGGGAATATTCCGACCCTGGCCTACCGAGTGGATGCCGGCGATCGCCGGGTAATCATCACGGGAGACGGCACCCCCGATGAGGACTTTCCGGCATTCTGCAAAGGCGCGGACCTGCTCGCCATCGAGTGTTCCGGAACGCCGGAATTCCTGGAAACGCAGCCGTGGGGCGCCTGGCACATTACACCGGCGGACATTGCGGATATCGCGCGGAAGGCGGAAGTGAAACGCGTAATGATCAAACACCTGGTGATCGAAGACATTACGGGAGACCGGACGTCTCCCTACCAGATGGCGGAACAGATCAGAAGCGGTTACGGCGGCGAGGTACTCGTAGCCGAAGACGGGCTGGTGGTGGAGATCTGATTGACACCTGTAACGGCAGGTAGTGAATTTCCCAATCAATCCCTGGAGGGAAGGAATGACCATTGTCGACGGCCACGTCCACGTGGGTCTTACCAAGTACGTCGCGGTTGAAGTGCTTCTGGCGCAGATGGAATCAGCCGATATCGACAAGGCCCTGCTCGTGCAGTACGGCGGATGCCACGATAACGCCTATTTAAAAGACTGTATGGACCGCTATCCGCGCCGGTTCGCGTCCCTGGGCGCGGTGGACTACGAGGCCGTAGACGCGGGCGACCGGATCCGCCGCGAAGTAGGCGAGTTCGGCCTCGCGGGACTGCGGATTCCGGCTTCCGTCGATAACGAGGCGGTCTGGGACGCCGTCGGCGAACTCGGTATCATGGCCAGTCTGAGCGGAGGCATGGCCGGCATGCTTCGTCCACGGATGGAGGAGCGAATTCAGCGGTATCCGAACGCGATGTTTCGGATCGAACACATGGGATGGTTTCCGGACGTGGAGAAGACCCCGGACGAACCGGCATACGAGCGCCTGATGGGTTACGCGAACTATGAAAACACGGTGTTCATGCTTTCGGGCTTCTACGGATTCGGGAAGGGATATCCCTACGACGAGGCAACGCCGTTCATCGAACGGGCGCTGGAGCGGTTCGGCGCCGAGCGGATGATGTGGGGGAGCGATTTCCCGCCCGTGAGTCTTCACGAAACCTGCGAGATGGCGGTAGAGATGCCACGCCGCTGGACGTTTCTGTCCGAAAACGAGCTTGAATGGATCATGGGCCGCACCGCCCTGAAACTATTCAATTTCCAGAAAACACGACACGGGCGCGGGCACTGAACATTGAAAGGAGTCTTGATGCGGTATAGCAGCCTGTTTACGCAGACGCTCAGGGAGGCGCCGGCCGACGCGGAGCTGTCCAGCCACCAGCTTGCCCTGCGGGCCGGGCTGATCCGGCCGCTGGCGGCGGGCATTTTCAGCGCGCTGCCGCTGGGACTCCGGGTCGCGCGGAAGATCGAGGCGATTTTTCGGGACGAGATGGCGGCGATCGACTGCGTGGAACTGCTGATGCCCATCGTGCAGCCGGCCGAACTCTGGCAGGAAAGCGGGCGGTGGAACGAGGTGGGTCCGGAAATGCTCCGGATGCAGGATCGGTCGGAGCGGGCCATGTGTCTTGCAATGACCCACGAAGAAGCGGTAACGGACCTGGCGCGGCACCTGATCAGGAGCTATCGTCAGGTTCCGATGTGCGTGTACCAGATTCAGACGAAGTTCCGCGACGAGCCCCGGAGCCGGGGCGGCCTGATCCGGGTTCGGGAATTCACGATGAAGGACGCGTACAGTTTCGACCTGGACGAGTCCGGCCTGGATTCGATCTATCAGGACATGTACCGGGCCTATGAGAATATCTTCCGTCGGGTCGGCCTGGCGGACCAGGTGGTTTCGGTGGAGAGCGACACGGGCATGATGGGCGGAACCGGTGCGCACGAGTTCATGTATCTGAATCCCGTTGGCGAGGATACGCTGTTGATCTGCGACGGATGCGGATACCGTGCGAACCGTCAGATCGCCGTGTATCGAAGGGAAGAGGCCGTCGCGGAAGCGCCGGAGCCGCTCCAGGAAGTGGCAACGCCGGGATGCACCACCATTGAAGACCTGGCGCGGTTCCTGGACGTTCCGGCGAGTCGAACCGCCAAGGCGGTGTTTATGACCGGTTCCATCCAGGGAGAGGAACGGTTTATCTTCGCGCTGGTACGGGGAGACCACGAGCTGAGTGAGACGAAGTTGGCCAACGCGGCCGGGGCTGTCGATATGCGGCCGGCGGCAGAGGAAGAAATCCGGGCGATCGGGGCCGAGCCGGGATACGGGTCCCCGATCGGCATCGCCGAGGATGCTTTGATTGTCGTGGATGACCTGGTGGCGAAATCCGGCAATTTCGTGTCCGGGGCGAACAGGGTGGACTATCATTGCCTGAACGTGAACGTGGGCAGGGATTTCGAGGCGGACCTGGTCGCCGATCTGGTGGCCGTGGAGGCGGGGATGCCCTGCGCATTCTGCGGTGGCCCGCTGCGGTCGGCGCGCGGGGTCGAAGTGGGAAATATCTTCAAGCTGGGCACGAGGTACAGCGAGAAACTCGGGGCGAACTTCCTGGACGAAAACGGCAAAGCCCGGCCGCTGGTGATGGGCTCCTACGGCATCGGCGTCGGGCGCCTGCTGGCCTGCGTGATCGAGGAACACCACGACGAACAGGGCATCGTCTGGCCGATCCCGGTCGCACCGTTCCACGTGCATATCGTGGTGCTCTCGGGAAATCGGCCGAAGGGAGAGTTGGAGGCGGCGGAGCGGATCTGCGGGGAACTGGAAGCCGACGGGATAGAAGTGCTGCTGGATGACCGCGACGAGCGGGCGGGCGTCAAGTTCAACGATGCGGACCTGATCGGCATCCCAATCCGGATTACGGTGGGTTCCAGGGGGCTGGCCAAGGGGGAGGTGGAAGTAAAAATGAGAAACGAGCGAGAAAGAAAAGACGTCGCGATCGACGCGCTGGTTGGGTACGTGAAAGAAGTCGTGCGCAAAGGACAGGAAGCATAATAAGGCCACGTCCGTCTGGCCATCGGGGCGAATGAACTGTCGCTGGGGTCGCCGTCGAACTGTTGATAACAGCGGAGGTCGACACGTGAATCGAGGCCCTATCGTGTTTCAACCAGGGTTGACACGAATCGCGTAAATTGCTAAAATTCACCTATTGGACGATTTTGCGTCGATTGCGAACGTTTTGTACAGCGGGGTAGGCATGAATACTGTTTATATCAAGTTCAATAGTCGCAAACATCAGGTGAATGGTTATTACGAACTGGCTACCCATGCCACGGTGACCAGCTTGCCGGGTGGCGTATACATCGTGCCCGTTCAGGCATTGTCGATTCTGGATGACCAGGATATATCATATCGAAACGCCTCGGAAGACGAGGTAGAGAACTCTCATGCGCAAATTCGAAATCCTGCTGCCTCTGTATTACAATGACGGGCGGCGAATTGAAGAGGAGAAATTCACCCGTACTGATGAGGAATTCGTCGCGGAATTTGGTTCGACAAGTACGGATTCAGTTGTCGTCAGTGGTCGATGGAAATATCAGGGTACCCGCTATGACGATAGGTTGATTCGTATCCGAATCGATGCGGAAGATACCCCGGAAAACACGGCATTTATCAGAAAGTTCAAGGAAACCCTGAAGACTCGTTTTGATCAGAAGGATATCTGGATAACCGCTCAACAAATCGATGTGATCTGAATCAGGTCCGACAGGATGTCCGACGAAAGCCCTGGAGATGCGTTCTCCAGGGCTTTTTCTATTCGCCGAACGGCCTGAAGCGAACGGCCCGCCCGGTACTGATGGATTCGGCAATGGCTTCGAAGTATGCGGCAACGTTGAATGCGTCCAGGCCACTTACCGAGGGAACGGTGCCGGTCTGCGCGCAATGCGCGAATTCGGCGAGTTCCTCGTACTGTTCGTCGATCCGTTCGAAGGCTTTCCTGTGGTGACCCTCAGCGCCGATCAACGTAACGGCGTTATCGTCGTGGCTGTCCCACCTGATTCTGGCCTCGCTTCCCGCGAAGGTGATTTCGTAGCCCAGTTGGGAGACGTACGACGCACCGACGTAGGAAAGACGCCCGTCGGCATAGCGGCCGATCACCGCGCCCAGGTCCGGAGACTCTCCGGCGCCGTCCCGCTTGGACATGAACGCGGCGATTCTCTCCGGGGCGCCCATGATGTTCAGAATCAGGTCGATGAAGACAACGGCCATCTGCGCAAAGGGCAGAAGGGGCGTGTTCGTAAGGTGGTACCGCCAGTTTTCAGGCGTCAAGCTGTACCCGGAAGCGCCTCCAACCGATGCTTCCACGGAGTGCAACGTGCCGATATCTCCCGCGTCAATGCGTTTCTTCAGATGGGAAATGGCCGGGTTCTTGCGGAGGTTGTGGCCGGCCATGTAGGTCAGGCCGCGTTTGTTGGCGAGACCCATCATTTCGGCTGCCTGAGCGCGGCTGGTCGTGACGGGTACGTTGACGAAGACGTGCTTGCCTTCGGCGGCGCATGTCTTGAAGTCGTCAAAGTGGCGTGGGTTGGGCGTGGTGATGACCACGCCGTCCACGTCGGGGTCGCCGGCCAGATCTTCAATGGCGGAGGCCCGTTTCGCGCCGAACGTCCGGACAACCTCGTCGGTCCGTTCAGGGACAACGTCGTAGACGGAAACCAGGGCCAGGTCCGGATTCTTCCGGACGGCCCGCTGGTGGTTTTTGGCGTAGTTGCCCAGACCGACGAATCCGAGGTTCATGACCGGCCCTTCCCTCACGCCGTCCGTTCGATGCTGACGACAGTGTCGAGTCGCGTGTTGGAATGGACGAGGGGAATGGTCATGTTTCCGGTAAGCCCGCACCCCGCGTGCAGATAGCGCGCCATGTGCAGATCCCAGGGTCCGCTGTTGCCGGTTATCGATATGCGGTAGGCTGCGCCTTTCCAGCCAAGGACCATCGTACCGCTGTCGACGCTGTAGGTCGGTTCCTCTTTACCGTCCCACAGGAGGATGGGCATGGAGAAAACGGCCTGGTCGTCGTCCTTGAGTTCCGCGACCCGGTACGCCAGCCGGATGGTTTTGTTCCCCGGATCGAGTTTTATTTGAAGCGGGAGCGGGCCGGTAAGACTGAATTCGTTCGAGGCAATCACCTCCACGTCGCCTTCCATGATGCGGTAGGCGCCGCCGGCCTCGTTGACAAGAATCCCGAAGTACGGTTCCTGCAGCGGATCGGCCCTGTCCGGCTCCGTGATCTGTTCGTGGAAGGCATGTTTGACACCGTCCCGTTTGGCATCGGCAATGGGTTCGATCATCGGGGTATTGCCGAGTTTGACGGATAGCGGCTGGAGCGGCAGGTGATACCCCCAGTCGTGGTTGCAGAGGGCCAGAGCCACGCGCGACTTTTCGCCGTGCAGAATCGCGTACCCGGCTTCCGTATCGACCACGTCTTCCACCGGTGCGGCGGCGACCGGGCCGAAACCCGCCCATTCCTCGTCGACCAGGAGCGCAAGCAGCGCCCAGGCAACGAGGCCCGCGCCCAGGTCGGTGTTCAGACGGTTGTAGGTCCATTCCAGGCCGGCGAGGGCAAACGGCGAGAGATGATTGGGCGTATGGGAGAATACGCCCTTATCCGGATTGAAGGACTGGCAGAACCCGAGGAGCGAGAGAATTCTCTCCCTGGCCGCTTCACCTTCACCTATGAACGAGAGAAGCGCAACCATGGGATAGACGTACATCTGGTAGATGCTCCGGCTGGCCAGAAACGGCAGATGGAACTGGCCGTTGGCTCTTTTGAACCACGTGCATACGGTCTCGAGGAGTTGACTGATCTGGCGCCGGTCGTCTTCGGCAACCCTGGAGAAGTCTGACTCGCTCTTGAGAAGGGCGGCTGCAATGAACGTGCCCGTAAGGTAGACGTGCGCGACGGAATGTCCGTTCACGTCGTCGTCGCGAAGAAAACCGCCGGATGTCAGCCTCCGGTTGAACGCGGCGATGAATTCTCCGGATCGCTTCCGGGCACTCTCCTCCCGCCCGCTGTCCAGGAACAGATCGCACAACAGTGACGCGGCGGAGACATGGCAATCGGACAATCCGGCGTCGCCGGTATACGATGCGGTAAAACCGGCTTCCCATCGTTCCAGAATATCCCGGTCCACGACGTCGGAAAGTATGGGAAAAACCATCACGCCGTACCCCATTACGTATTCCCTGAAACCGGGTGAATTCCTGGCGCCTTCCATGATCTCGGCCGTGCGTTTCATCCACCGTTCCGTCCACTCGAGGTAGACGTCCTCGCCGGAAAGCCGGTAGAGCGATGCGGCGATGACGGCCCAGCAGGCGGGAGCGAAGTTCTCCGGCCGGTTGCTTTCATAGGCGTCGTTCAGGACCCCGTTCCCGTCCGTCCACCGGACGCCCAGTTCGAATCCCTTCTCAAGGCAAGCGGTGATTTCATTCAGCATGGATGACTTCCTCCCGTCTGCGTGGGCCAATGTTTGGACGGCCTGAATGCCGGACGAGCGGGTCGCCGCGGATCCACGATCGAGTTTCACCCCGCAAGCCCGCTGTACCCCCGGTCAACGTCGGGCAGGTCCGTGGTTTTGCCGAGCGCTTCGGCCATGGCGCGGACGTGAAACGGCAGCGCGCCGCAGCAGGAACCAATAAGCCCGATGCCCATGCGCGTGGCTTCGGCGGTATACTCCGCCATGGAAAAACGCGTGACAACGCGGGGCTCAACCTGGGTCCAGAGATTGGCGACGCTCAGCGGTCGATTGAAATTCTCGCCGGGTTCGAGTTCATATCCGGTGGGCTGGGCGCACAGGGGTACGGAGACCGATTCCCTGACTTCATACATCAGGGGACGCATGGTCGTCCAGGGGCGCATGCAATTGATGCCGACCACGTCGGCGCCCGCGTCCACCAGGCGTTTGGCGGCTTCCCCGGGGCGGTAGCCCTCCCTGGTAACTTCCGCGTCTCGATAGGTCATCGTAACCACGGCCGGAATCCCCGCCTGTTTTACAAAGGGAATGGCAAGGCTGACTTCATCCACGGAATAGAAGGTTTCGATGATGAAGAGGTCAACCCCCGCCGAGGTCTGCTGGCCGACGCGACGCTCGAAGAATTCCCGGGCATTCGTCCTGTCTGCTTCGGTCATCGGGTCCCATTTCGAACGGCCCGAATAGACGAAGGGGCTGAGCGTGCCGGCCACGAAACGGTCCGGGCCGGCCGCTTCGCGCGCCAGTTCCACGGCCTTGCGGTGGAGTTCCTCTTCCCGTTCCATCGGCCGTACGCCCCATACCATGGCCTGAAGTACTTCGGCGCCCGCCCGCGCGAATTCTCTGTGGAGTTCGAGGACGCCTTCAGGATAGTCGAGCACGCCCATCGGAATTTTCGAAGCATAGCTGCCGAGGCAACGGCGTTCGAATTCGAGATAGTAGCCACCATCGCAGAGCAGGTGGCCCTCAGCGACACGGTTGAGAAAGTCTGACGGCATTCACGTCTCCTGTATTGAAGTAGGATTGCGTTTCCCTACGGCACAATATAACGCATTGAGACCTATTGTCCTGTCCCGAAAATTCCTCACCATTCGGCCGCCGATTCAGGCAACTTATTTCCGGGACAGAACACGATAAGCCCGTTGAAAAAGTCCATCCGGGCTGCAGAGCGGCTTTATCCACAGACTGCTAGAGCTCTACCCTCTTGAACGTGTCTCCGGAACGTACGGCGCAGGCGTTGCCGCTTTCTTCCAGACGAAGCTCGGCTTCGTTACAGACCAGGGAAGTTCCCGAAGCCAGACAGAGTGACCGCGGCGTCCCGTCCCTCAGCGTGACAACGGCCGCGCGCCCGTTCAGAATAAGGTCCTCGAAGCGCGCCTCGGTTTGCGCAAGGTGATGCAACAGGACAAAACGCTCGTCGCCGGTGGAAATCCGAAGTGCCAGGGTATGCTCGGACAGGACGTGGCATTCGATATCCATCGCGGGCGGGCGGCGCCGAAACGGCGCGTGAACCGCTGCGAATATGGCGTCCGGGCCGGGTCGGGTAACCTGGAGGTGTCCGCGGTACGGGAGAACGGCCCCCGGTTTCAGGGTGCCGCCGTCGGCATGCAGGTCCTCAATCACGTCCTCTTCGGGAGGACACTCCGAAACGGTTACCCTGGTGTCTCGAAAATTCGGGATGACGGTGCGCAAACCGCCGCGGTCCATCGTCCACGTGGCGGTGACGTCTTCCATCGCGCGGCCCGAACGGCCGGACCGCAGGGGTTCCGGGACGTCCGTCGGCGAAAGGTCGCCCAGACCCGTTACGTCCAGGTCTCCGGATCGGGCGTGCAACATCCACGTGTACGAACTGCTTTCTCCGGAGACGCGGAAGATGTCGGCGATGAGGGGTTCACCCGCGCGTTGAGGCAACAGCGCGATGAGGCGCGTATTGGCCGGCGGGAGGCCCGCCTCAGCGATCTTCGGACCCGGGGTCACGCACCACAGGAGGGGCTTACCTCCCTCGCCCTGATCCGCGCATTCCAGGACGGTATTGTGCGATAGCGGGCCGCGCTCCCACAGGCGCGCCCACTCCGGATTCCAGTTGTACCCCATCTCCGTAACGAGTTCCTGCCCGCACGACCACAGGACGAAATTGAGATAGTCTTTCTGTTTGTGCGCCGCCGGAATATAGGGGCCGTAGTCGATGAAGGCCATGGTCCGCGACGGCTTGTCTTCGCCCTGACGCAGAATCATGAGTCCGATATCGGGCAGGTGGACGCTTGACGTCGCGTAGGGTTCGCCGTCACTGTCTACCGCGGCGTCCGGATCTCTGTAGAAGAGGGAATATTCGGTGCCGCCGTTCAGTTCGGCGCCCCAGACGGTCTTGAGATGACGCAGCGCCTTCTGGTTGTTGTAGACGATATAGGCGATTTCCGAACAGAAAGGGCGCAGCGGACTTCCCACGTGCGAATCGTTGATCGCCGGGTTGGTGTCGTTCGGAAACGCGGCGTCCAGGAACCAGGTGTAACACTTCTCCAGGAGGGCGCAACGGGGATTGGCGTACACGTCGGTGTCCAGGTTGCCGCGGATGATTTCCGGGATGCCGATGGTTGTCTGGAGCAGTCCCAGGGTGTAGTCGGCCGTGCATTCGTAAAACGCGCCGTCCTGGAAGAACACGCCGGCCTCGGGCTTGAGCATGTCTTCGTACAACCTGACGACGGACCGCAGGATTTCGGTGTCGCCCGTCAGCGCTGCGGAAGCCGCGATGCACCACCACGCGCCGCCGTGGTCCTGTATCGAAAAGTGCGAGAGATACGGTGAGAGATCGTCGGTATATTGATATCCCTCGAGCGTTGAGGTTCCCGGGTTGTTGAAGGACTCGACGAAATAGTCTCGGACGTACTCCACAAAGGAATCGATGGACCGCCGCTGTTCGTCATTGAGCACGCCTGAGCCTCGGATGAGGTCATAGGCGATCAGTACGGTTCGGGCGCACCAGGCATCCCTCTGCTTCCAGCCGTCGATTTTCCCGTAATAGGGATCGTTCTGATCGTGCCAGACGTTCTTGTTGACCTGGTTCAGCCTGTAGTTCTCGAATACTTCCGCGAATCGTTCCACCAGAACGGCGGCTTTTTCGGCGTAACGCACGTCGCCTTCGATACCGTACGCAATACCGGCGCTCTCCAGGCCGCCGAGGATGTATTTCAGGCGGTAGGTGCGGACCACCGCCTGGATATTCCAGGTTTCGGACGTGTCCTCCGGGTCCCAGTGCCACGTCGTTTTGCAGTCCGTACATTGAAGTGTGTCGCCCTGGTTGGTCAGGCTGTAGGCGTACCAGGGACCGCAGCCGCAGTTGGGGCAGACGACGGTGACGAGCGGCGTCTGGTCACTTATGAATGACCGCATCCGGTCCCGGTCCATCGTCAGATAGTAAGCGGCCTGCGATTTGATCTGCCCGTAGAGTTCCCTGGCCCACGCGTGCCGGTTTATATTCTCCCTTGCGCGCGCAAGGTCATCGGGCTTGTACATCGTGCAGGGATATCGATGGGTTTGCATAGCGATCTCTCATTGAGCCGTAGTTGTCGGCTTGCGCCGGCGGGCGGTTATTCCAGGGCGCGCAGCCTGAAGTTTCCCCACCACGTCCGGAGGGGCTCCGGCGGAATCTCGAGCGTTCTGCCTTGTGCCTTCTGGATGG
Organism: Candidatus Latescibacterota bacterium; assembly: GCA_965116875.1. GTDB lineage: Bacteria > Latescibacterota > UBA2968 > UBA2968 > JAAXHE01. Next base: position 1,950,498 of record OZ220733.1, on the reverse strand, counting down.
ATGTAAGACGTGCGGCCCCCAGCAGTCCGGGATGCAGGGAGATGGTGTCGATGCCACGGGTCATGCGCTTTTCTTTACCCCAGAGGCCGTCGATTTCGATTTCCGTTTCGCCCTGGTATCGCTGCGGCACGCCGTCGATCCAGATCTGTTGCTTGTTGGTCCCTGCATCCCACGCAATCCTGAACCGGTATGCACGGTCGTTTTCGGGAACGACCGAATGATCGAACGTGTTGAAGCCGGGCGTCGGATGGCCGGTGGCAACGGTCATGCGGTTTGTCAGGATTCCCGTCTGGATTTTTCGGAAACACTTGATGGATCCGTCGTACTCGCCCAGCAGGATACAGGCTTCAGCGGATACGTCCGGCGACTTGACATCGAATTCCAGCGTGCCTTTGGGAATGACGGGAAAGGTCGTGGTCACGAATCCGTACCGGGTGATGAGTTCGAGCCATCGATTCTGAACGGGTCTGAGCCTGCTCTCACAGACATTGTCGTCCGGTTCCCCGTCCCGGGGCGGGGGGACCGGTTTCCAGTGGAACGGATGGTCTTCCCGGTCGATCTCTCTGCCGGCGGCGAACTGTTTCACGTGTCTAACGCGGAGATACCGGCCGATTCCTACGCCGCCCGTCCGGAGTTCCATTCTTGCGATGTCCCGTACCGGGTTGCGGAAAGGTACGGTGACCGGTCGTTCACCGTCCAGAAGAAAGACGGCAGTCCGGTTTGAAAAGTCAAAGCCCTCGAACGTGTAGACGTGTTCGTCGGATTCGACGACGTACCACTTGCGCCGGGTGCGATCGTTGAAAGGACAGTCGCCCTGAAACGTGAGGAACCGGCCCGAGTCAAGAAGCTCGTTCTCACCCTGGAACAGCAGGCAGCCATCCCTCCGGATATGGCATACGACGGCGGGGCGGTCCGTGCTATCGAAGAGTCGAAGGGTATAAAGCGTGTGGTATTCCGGCTCGTCGAGTACCACACGCATGGCCAGTTCAAGCGTGCCGCCACGGTCGGTGATCTTCTCCCTGAGTTGACGGCTGCACTGGACGGGCGACCTGGATGCGTCCATCTTCAGGTATCCGTCTTCGCCGAACACATAGTCCCGGTTCCCGTGGACGTCGTGCCAGTTGAAGGTCTGGCGGATATCAACCATGACCTAACCTTGATTCGTAAGTTTTCGTGGACGTTAAATCGAATATGTGCAAGTCAATAAAGGCGATTCAACTGCGGATTACCCTGTCTGCCTACGTTCGACAGGCAGGCAGGATACACAAGATTGCTGGACGTGAACAGAACCTCTCCCCCCTGCCCCTCAGAAGCGGGTAGACGGAAGACGGGAGAGGGGAGAGATTGCCTGCCTCGTGAGGATTCTTTTCGTGCCGAAGGCAAGAAGGAATAGCATGCCGGGCAAGGGTATCTTCTCCCGTCTCACCTCTACCGTCTCCCCGCATATTGGCTCGTTATGGCCAAATTGACTGTAGTCTTTTTCCCAATTGAATTTAATCATGGTCCATCGCCGTGTATATTTCAATATCCATGAATCGAATGGCCGGCGCCGGGGAACCAGATGATGTCCACCACAAGGGAAAGCCCCACGCCGGTCGTATAACCCGTCAATATGCCCAGAAAGAACGGGATATATCGCCTGTACAGCGCCGCCCCGCCGATACGCAGGACAATGAACTTGATGCACCAGGCGATGAACACGGAAAAGGTGGAAAAGTGTACGTACGAAATGCCCGCAATGGCAAAGCCTACCGGATGAAGGGGCCACCATGGAAAGCGGTATTTCATAAACGTAAGGACGGACATGACCGCTGCCCCGATGCCCAGCAATATCGGTCGGATGCTGGTCTCGACGGCCGGGTCCTTCATTTTCGACAGCGCATTCGCAAAACCGCTCCGGCTGTATCGGGTGAACGGGAAGTCATTGAAATTGTAGGCTCCGTGAGTGTATCCCAGGTAGAGCGTATACGCGATGGATGCGACCACGCCCGCGGCAAACGCCAGGAAAATTGCGGTCAGCACGCGGGGTCGCTGCTCGCGCGGGCACAGGTCGGCGATTTTTGTGGCGTGAACCACGGAGGGCATGAACAAACCCTTGCCGAACGAGGTAAGCGCGTTGGAAAAAGCCAGCACAGTCAGGCTCGGCCCGGAAAGATTTCGGGGCCCGATCAGCCGGGTGACGATCTCCTGCTGGCCGATCGGCGTACAGACAAAGACAAGACCGACTTCGGCCACGATGCGGGACACGCCAAGAAAGATGATCAGGGTTGCCAGAACGGAAAGGCAGGCAACCCCGAACCCCATGCCCGCGCGCCAGAACCAGAAGACGGCGAAGAGGGTGCTCAGGATGAAACCCAGAACGGCCGTTCGGTATCTCATCATTTCGTCGGCATTATCCAGGGGCGCGCTCCGGCCGATGGCGATTCTCATTACCGATCCAAGGTGGTGCCGCGCGATCCACATCCCCCAGCCAACCAGCGTGACGAATCCGCCGAGTTGAAGCCATGCAAACTCGCCCGACGTCGTATAGATGCTGCTCGCGTTAAAGCCGTATCGATTGAGGACGCCGCTGCGCAGGATGAAGAGAACGCAGAAGAACCACAGGCTGAACAGAACGTCGATATTGGCGAAGTAGGCAAAGGAGATGGTGAACATATTGACGCGGGTCCAGATTCCGGGGAAATATCGTTCGAATAGCACCCAGGGACCCCAGCGGATATTGGGAATCTGCGGGAATCCGGGTACGAAGTAGTGGATCATGTTCCAGCTGATAATTCCCAGGGCAATGGAGAAACCGATCCAGAAACGCCCGGAAAAACCGGAATTCTCCCGGTCGGTGAGATCCAGGACCGGGCGCAGGATGGGGTAGCTCAACCTTTCGCTCTCCACCCACTGGCGGCGGAGAATGACGGAGAGGCTTGTGGAGGCCACGAAGAGTGCCGTGATCAACGCCATCCATGCGGCCAGGGGGATGTACCAGACCTCCCAGGGAATGTCCATGCCCGGCGGGCCGCCTTCGAACAGGTGGTCCAGCGCATGGTTGACGTTTCGCGGCGCCAGCCACTGGGGAATGTAGGGGTGGAAGAACTCGCCCCACTGGTTTTCCGGTGTTGCGAAATAGTACGGCGCCGCGATGGCGCCCAGAAAATAGCCCGTCAGACCCACCGAAGGGATGGCGCCGCCGACCAGGCCGCCGGCCAGGATCACTTTGAGTTCCGTGGGCGAGAGCGCATATCTCCTGGCGAGTTTCCTGCAAAGCGGATTGAGGAGCAGGGCAAGGGTGAGGTAGACCATCAGCGAACCCATCGGGAAGTGGCTGAGGGTCATGCGGGAGGCGTGGATAACGTACTCGATGTAGTTGACCCAGACGCACGCGGCCACCGAGACGATCATGGCCAGAAGGATCGATCGGAGCGAAACGCCCCGGTCCGCCGGCATTTGTGCCGGCGCATGCTCGGTGGCGGCGAGGGGATTGGACATTGCTGGCATTGAGATGAACGGGAGGTTAAGAAGCTGTCTTAAAATCCCCGGCGGTCTTTGCACGGCTGCAAGAGCGCCGGTCGGCGTTGGTCAAACCCGCCCGTCTTACGAGATCGAGGCTGCGCTTGCTCGCCTCTCATAGCCGGATTTTCCCGCCTTGACCGCCACTCTTTCGCTCGCGCTCGGGAACTCACCGGGAATTTTAAAACAGTTCACATGCCCTTTTGGGGGCGCGATGAAATTCGTTGCATAGCCAGGCTGAAGTGCAAGATTGTGGTTTTGGGCGTATGGTGGCAATTGATCTCAGCTACGGGGTTTTCGTCGTTTCGTTTTTCGTAGTCTCGTAGTCTCGTAGTCGTCTCTTCGTAATCTCCAGGCAGCTTCTATGCGGCGGGTGAGTTGTAGAAGCGGGCGGGATCTTCCAGGTCCCAGTCGCATTCGACCTTCAGCCTGGCAATGAGCTCGCGCCGGCCGTCCGCATCCAGATAGGGACGGTTCATGGCCTCGCCCATAAGGGCGATGGAGGCAGGTCGTTTGCTCGTATGCCGGGTATGCGGGACGTCGGTCTCGTGCCCCTGCCATTCTCTTCCGCCGAAGATCCGGTAGTCGAACATATACCCGGTCTTGCCGCGCTCCGCGGCCAGCCTGCACCAGCGGAAGGTGCGGGCGACATGTTCGTGAACGGAAATTCCTGCGGACGTGCCGTCCGGAAACAGGAGGACGCGGCCGAGTTTGGCGAAGTGTTCGAACCGGGTATCCGTTTCGAGCCAGTCGACAAGGCTTGTTTCGTCGTCCGCGCCCCACGCGAAGACGTGGCGGATGGATTCCGGCAGACACCGGAGGTCGCGGGACATCTGCAGTTTTCCGTGTCTGTCGGACGGCATACTCAGGTGCAGGAGGATTTCTGCGTCCGGCTTGATGGCCCTGATGCGTTCCGTGAGAAGTTCAACCACGAGCGCGTCCCACTGAAAGGGGCGGAGGGCCCGGCAGTTCCCGCAGATACAGTTGCGGCCGATTTCCCGAGCCGGTTCGATGTCGATACCGTCCACGCCCGGCGCGAGGCGTTCGGCGACAATGCGACCCATCCAGGCGCGAGTCTCGGCGTCGTGGGGACAGAGAGCCGTATCCGGTCCTTTGGCGCTGCGCTTGAGCAGGTGCGCCGGCGCGTCCGGTTCGGCCATCGTATACTCGGAACCGCCTCCGCTGAAACCGTACATCGCACGAATGAGCCCGAGACCGGCGTTATGGGCATATTCGACCGCTTCGTGCCAGGCATCGTCGAAGCCCGGTGCGTTGGTCCAGAACACCACGAGCCGGTTCAGGCCGGACTCGGCGAGGTGGTCTACGTGGGCGCGGTTGACAGAAATGTCCCCGGGATGATTCGAGTATCCCTTTCGAAAAAAGAGATTCCATCCGCATTCGAGGGTGCCGCGCAGGTCGAAGCCACGCTCTGTCGAATTCATATCGGCCATCGGGAATGAGTCGCCTGCAACATGATAAACGCGATCCGGCGGATGTCAACCTGGAAGCTGTCTTAAAATTCCCAGCGGCCTTCGCACGGCTGCAAAAGCGCCGGTCGGGAACTCACCGGTAATTTTAAAACAACTTCTTATGAATAAATCGGAACTGATGTACTTGCCAAATGGCGAATTCCGGACTTAATTAGAGTCTTCCAGGTTTCAGCCTCATTTATTCAAAGACACAAACTCACATGGATAGACAGGATAAACAGGATAACAACCAGGAGCAGGACAGTTGCTCGCGTTTCCGGGCCGATGCGATGAATCCTTACCTGTCGTAGACCGCACAGGATCACACTGGCCAATCGAACTCCGCATTTCTTAAGCCTTGATTCGCGATTTTTCCGGGACCTGAATGTCGAAAATATGTAAAAGAACAAAGGCGAATAGACGTCGAAGTTCGAGGATGCTTAAGGTCACTGGACGTGGATGGAAATATCTTCCTTATGAACGAACTCAATATCCCGTTTTGTGCCAATTCCTTCTGTGACTTTTGTGCTTTTTGTGGCAAATGAAACGGTTTTGTTTTTTCGAATTGAAGTTAATCCTGGTCGGTTTTGATCCTGTTGATCCTGTTCATCCATGTAAGTCCCGGTTTCCAAACAGAGAGTCCATGGGGCATCCGGTAGACAAATTCCTGCTGATTTCCATCGACTGCCTCCGGTACGATGCGGTAAGCCGGGTCAATCGCGGGCTGAATACGCCCAAATTCGACCTTTTGACAAGGGATTATGCGTTCGCCGAGCGTTTTTTCGTGACGGCCCCGGCCACGCGCCCGTCTCACACGTCCATGTTTACCGGGTTGTACCCGTTTGAGCACGGACTGTGCGGGCAGACGTACCTGAAGATGTTCGCAGGGATTCCGAATCTGTTTCAGTTGTTCTCGGATGCGGGCTTTGAAATCCATGGCCGCTCCGAGCGGACGGACGTGTTCCGTTTTCTGGACTACGAGCGTTATATCGGACCCATGGATCCCAATGCGACGGATCAGCATCTCGGCTCATTGGAAGACCTGTTGCATTCGGCGTTCAAAGGCGAGGACCGGCCCAGGTTCTGTTTTTTGCATTTCTGGTATACGCATGGCGGCTACGGGGCGAGGGGGATTCCGGAAACGCCGAACCTCAAAGCGCTGGTGGATGCGGGGATGGTGGACGAAGCGCTCCGGTTTTACTACGCGGCGGTAACGCACGTGCAGGAATTCCTGCTTGTGGAGATCCTGAAGCGCGTGAATCCTGACGACTGGGCGGTGTTTATTCTGGGCGATCACGGTGAGGGGTTCTGCAAGGAGGGGATGGCGCACGGGGACCTCCTGCACGAGAATGTCATCCACGTTCCGCTGCTGGTCTCCCTTCCCGGACACGATGGACTGGAATTACCGCGCGGGCCCCTGTCTACGATCGACCTGTTTCCAACAATCATTCATCTCGCCGGGCTTACGGTAGACTATAAAGGATATGGCCGTGACCTGCTGGGCGGCGGGGGTTCTTTTCGCGGTCGATGGGTGTATTCGGAACTCGACAACCTCTACGGCGTCGGATTCCTGAACCCGGGCAATCTGCAGGCGGACCGAAATCGGGTGACTTCACGCGTGGCGATGGACGGCGTGGAACTGACGCGGGACGAGGATGGTCTGCGCATGTGGTCGGTAACGGACGGACGGGTCTTCTACAGAGAAGAACTCGACGGTGAGGATTTCGTGCTGCGTGACGTGTTCAGCGGTTCGGACCTGCAGTGTGACGATCCGAAACCCTTCCGAGCGTCCCGAAGCGGCATCCTGGAAGGCTCGAATTACAGGCGCCTCCAGGCACAGGAAACCACGCAGGCCGAAGCCGAAATTCTGGCATCAAGATTGAGAAACCTCGGGTATATCGAATGAGATCGGGAAATGGCGGCGCCTTTTCATCGTCGCCCGCGCTGCTCATCCACGTGACGGCTCGGGCATCTCCTTCCGTGCCCCGGCAGCCAGTTCGGCCAAGTGGCCGTCGTGCGCCATGCCCTGCTCGAGGTGAATTCTGCGTTCGGGGCCGGCTGTTGCAACCATGGTCTCGCCATAGAGACGGTCGATCCAGAAGCGGGCATGGCCGGAAACGTAATTCTTGAAATCTTCGATTCGCTCCTCGGGAAACCGCTGTGAACAGTTGATGGTGAACATACGTCTTCGTGGGCTGCCGCCGAAGGCGGCGTGTTTGAGGTTGTGGTTGAACACGGCGATGTCTCCGGGCCGGGTTTCCAATGCGACGCCCGGAAGAAGGTCCTTGCCTTCGATTCCCCAGTTTCGCCCGGATTCCCGGATCTGATCCTGGACGGCCTTCGCAAATCGATCGTCCAGCATATGGCTTCCGGGGATAACGCGAAGGCAGCCGGTGTTCCGGGTCAGGGGATCGAGGTAGAAGGCGATCTTGACAAAACGGACGGTCTTGCCCCAGCCGTCGGAATGCCACACGGTATCGCCTGCGTAGTAGTTGCCGTCGGAACCGACGTAGTTGTAATCCGCGCCGAGCAGGTCGACGAGAAGCCCGTTGATGCGGGGATCGTCCAGCAGGGCGCAGAGGCGTTCGTGCTGGTCGATGAACGGTACGATGCAGGACCGCCGTTCTCCGTCGTGCGGCTTCCCGTGGTGACCGCCTCCGCGGTCCGTCCAGACCTGCTCAAAGGCGTCGATGACGTCGTCAATAACGTCGGACATCAGACCGGGCAGGCACAGATATCCGAACGTGTCGAAAAACGCGAGTTGCTGCCGCGTGAGCAGTTCAGGCATATCGGCACCTCTTTCGGATGTACATGGATTCTGGAAAACCGGCAGGTATAGTGTACGAACTTTCGCCGAAAGTCCACATACATGATAGTGAATTTCGAACTGTTGTCGAGATTTAGTCTGAGCTATTCTCTAATTAAGCGAGTTATTTCAGATTTAAATGTATAAAAGTACCGGAAAGACTTATCTTTGTTGAAGTTAGCAGTCTCGGACGGGAAATTGCTACTCCAACGAAGGGGGCCTTTCCGGTGAAAAGAATATCGGTAAGAGAAAGCCGCAGGAACAGTACAAAATGTGGGCGCAAGGTACATGTACGGCAGAAGCGCGCGAGTCGCTTTTGTGCGCAAGGCAAGCCGATGTTTGGCAGCACGCGTGTACATTACGAGGTCAGCGCAGATGGGCACGCGATGAGCTACGGTGGCATCACGGCGGTGCATCGCCTGGTGACGAAGTTGGGCTTGGTCAAGGAAATCGACGCGAGGTTGCAGTTGTTGAAGGTGCATCTGCCGTATCACGAGTCGGATCATGTGTTGAACCTTTCCTACAACATCATGTGCGGCGGCACGCGTCTGGAAGATATCGAGCGTTTGCGACATGACGTGGCCTACATGAATGCCTTGAACGCGGATCTGATCCCGGATCCGACGACCACGGGTGACTTCACACGTCGCTTCACCGAGGCCGACGTGATCGAGCTGATGGATTGCATTAACGCGGTACGCGCCAAGTTGTGGCGCACACGCGCTACCCGAGACCTGGCAGGGGTGGCATACATCGACGTGGATGGCACCAGTGCGCCAACGTATGGGCAGAAGAAAGCCGGTATGGACATTTCCTACAAGGGCGTGTGGGGATATGCGCCTTTGATCGTGTCGTTGGCCAATACCAAAGAGGTGCTGTATGTGGTCAACCGTCCGGGCAACGCGTCTTCTCACCAGGGCGCCGCATCCTGGATCGATGCGGCCATCTCCTTGGTGAAGCCCCACGCAGGGCGCGTATGCCTGCGCGGCGACACGGATTTTTCGCTCACCGGTCACTTCGATCGCTGGGCCAAAAACGTCGATTTCATCTTCGGCATGGACGCCAACGAGGCCTTGCGAACACGGGCCGAGGCGCTTGACGAAGCGGCCTGGCATCGCCTGCACCGGCCTGTCGCGCCACAGAAAAGGCACCGACGGGACAATGAGAAGCAGCGCATCGTCAAGGCGCGGGGCTACCTCACCCTGGCGCTCAAGTTCGAAGACGTGGCACAGTTTGACTATCAGCCCGGCAAGTGCGAACGGACCTACCGCGTCGTGGCCGTGAGAAAAAACATCTCCAAGACGAAAGGCGAGCAGACCCTCTTCGACAATATCCGGTATTTCTTCTACATCACCACGCGCCACGACCTCACACCTGCCGAAGTCGTCTTTGCGGCCAACAAACGTTGCGACCAGGAAAACGTCATCGAACAACTCAAAAACGGTGTCAACGCCCTGCGCGTGCCCATGTATGACCTGATCAGTAACTGGGCTTACATGGTCATCGCCGCACTGGCCTGGAACATCAAGTCGTGGTTTGCCATGATGATGCATCGCATCAAACACCGCCGGCACTATATCCGGATGGACTTTCGCACCTTCCTCAACCACATCATCCTGTTTCCCTGTCGTGTGGTGAGAAACGCGCGAAGCACCACCGTGCGCATCATCGGCTATCAGCCGTCCCTGAGCAGACTCCTAAGCGCCTGGGCCACCATCGAACGCACCGGCTTCACCTGACACCAACTCGAAGGATGACCGCAGATCACCACAGCGTTCGCGTCCATCATCACGCAACGGACCCTTACGCCCAAATCACACACAACCGGTCGCTTTACACAGCAAACTCACCTCGACAGACCTCTGTACGACCTCACGCCATCACCATTTGCCAGGCACCATTGCTCTCATCAACCCAAACGCACCAAAATGCGCCCTTCGGCTCAACAAACAACAATACTCGCTTATTTAAGGGCTATTTTGAATCATTCGCGTAAACCGGAGGTCTTATCGTATATTCAGTTGTCTGTCGGTAGCCTCAGCGAAGCGTAGAATACAGCGGGAGTCTTCCTTGTGCGGTTGAACTGTGGTGGTCAGCGATGTGTTGCGTGGAGTGGACGGATTCATCGCGACGGACCGGAAGAAAAAGCTTTTGACTTGCTTCTGATTTCTATTCCTGCTTCATCCTGGCCGGTTTTGATCCTGTTCTCGGCTACTAATCCTGCTCTTGGCCTTTGTCCTGCTTCTGGTTCTTAATCCTGTTCGGTTTTGATCTTGGCATCTGTTTCCAATCCTGCTTAAACCTGATCGGTTTTGATCTTCATCCTGTCGATCCTGTCCATCCATGTAAAGTCCCGCTACTGACCTTACAGCCCGTTGAAAAAGCCCATCCGGGCTACCTGCCTGCCAGGACTTCACTGGCAGGCCTGCAGAGCGACTTTCTCAACGGACTGCTAACGGGGAGGCGATATGTCGGTTCGGTTTGCTTTTGTCGGATTTCGTCATGGGCACATTCACGACCTTTACAAACGGGCGAACGGGCGCGACGACGTAGAGGTCGTGGCTGCCTGTGAAGCGGACGATGCCGCGCGGGCAGCGGCTGCCGCCGCCGGCGCGAACGTCACGCACTCGGACTCCGAGCGGATGTTGAGCGAAGTGGATTGCGACGTCGTGGCCATCGGGGAGTATTTCGCCGGGCGCGGCGGTGCGGCCATTCACGCGTTAAACGCGGGAAAGCACGTCATCGTCGATAAACCGTTGTGCACCCGTCTTGAAGAACTCGACGAAATCGAACGGATCGCGGGCGAGCGGAATCTGACCGTCGGATGCATGCTATCCATGCGGGACCACGGACAGACCATCGGCGCGAGGAACATGATTCGGGAGGGTACGATCGGAGAGGTCCACGCGATTTCATTTGGCGGACAGCATCCGCTGCTTCTGGGATCAAGGCCGGGCTGGTACTTCGAAGAGGGCAAACACGGCGGGACCATTAACGACCTTGCCATCCATGCCATTGACTGTCTTCCGTGGATAACCGGCCTGGAATTCGAGACGGTCAACGCCGCCAGGTGCTGGAATGCCTTCGCGCCGGAGTTTCCCCACTTTGGAGACGGCGCGCAGATGATGCTGACGATGGACAACGGTTGCGGCGTGCTCGGAGACGTGTCGTACTTCATGCCTGACAGGGCGGGATACTCACTTCCGTTCTACTGGCGGTACACGTTCTGGGGACGGGATGGCGTGCTCGAGGCGGGCACGACGCAGGATACCATTCAGATCGCGTGGAAGGATTCGGAGCGAGTGGAGTCGCAATCCATACCGGAAGATCGGTCCGGAGGGTATCTTCAGGCATTCCTGGAGGATATCCGGGGCGAGGCCGCGGAAGGCGAACGATGCACCGAGTCGGTGGTTCGCGCCGCCAGAACGGTGCTGAAGATTCAGAAAGCTGCGGATGAGAATACACACGACGTGGCGTTGCGCTAGACTCATCCCACAAACGGCTTCCTTTGGATATTGACTCTTTCACCGGCATTGTTTAAAGTTTGAGAGGATTCAGATTTCGCGGGTTGCAAGGACGCCAGGAGTATGTCGTGAGTTCATTAAGACGAATATTGCCGGTCTTGAGTCTCTTGTTGATATTGGGATCGACAGGTCTGGCAGAGGCATCCGGAAAGGGCGCGGGATTCGTTCTGCTTCGCGAGGGGGTGGGCGCCCGCGCGGAAGCAATGGGCGGCGCCTACACGGCGGTCGCGCGCGATCAGACGGCGGCCGCGTGGAACCCGGCGGGGATCGGCGCACTGACCGGCAGGGACTTTCTGGTGACGCATCACAGCTCGTTCCAGGAAATCCAGCAAATCTACGGCGGATGGGCATATGGCAATGGCCGGTCCGGCGTCGCCCTGAGCCTGGGTATCTATTCGGTAGGCGGGATCGAAGCGCGGACAGGGCCGTCCTCCCAGCCTCAGGGTACATTCGGCATCTACGAAATCATCGCGGGGCTCACGTACGCGAAACGGATCAAAACGGGGCTATACGCCGGCGCAACCGTGCGCGCATTGCATGAATCCATCGGCCCGGAGCAGGCATCGGGATTCAGCGTGGATCTCGGTCTGCTTTACCGATTCGATAAGGAGGGTCTCACAGCCGGCGTCAGCTACCGGAACCTGGGACGGATGGAGGCGATGGATACGCAGAGGACGCCTCTACCGGGGACGTTTCGAGCCGGAATCGCCTGGCAGGCGAAGTGGCTTACCGGTTCTCTCGATCTGAGCGCGCCCAGACACGGCTCCGTGGGTGTGCATACCGGCATGGAACTTCGCGTAAAAGGGGCATTGTGTCTGCGTGCCGGGTACCGAACGGGGCACGACATCCGCGACTGGTCATTCGGATTCGGGATTCAGCCCGGCAGTTGGCGGATGGAATATGCCTATGTGCCCGCCGCATTGGGGCTCGACGGCTCCCATCGGCTGGAATTCGGGATCCGGTGACCGCCAGGGGATGAACCTGCGCAACGGGATGAGTCGGCGGATGAATGGTGACACATTTCCGGGACGGGACACTGGAAACCGAATCTGGCTCAACGTCCTGTTGTTCGTACTGACGGCGTACACGACAACAGTGGCGGGCGTGAAGATGGCGGTCGCCATGCAGGTGGCGGTTTCGCCGGAGTCCTTCCCACGTGATTTGCATTCGACGGAGCTGTTGTGGAATCCCGAATATCTGGTTCTGGGGCTTCCGTTCTCCGGAACGCTGCTGTTGATTCTGGGTATCCACGAGATGGGGCACTACCTCACCTCCCGCCGATGGAAGGTGCGGGCAACTCTGCCGTTTTTCATTCCCTTTCCGTCATTGATCGGCACCCTGGGTGCGGTAATCAAGATCAGGTCCCGCATTCCGAATCGGCGAGCGTTGATGGACATCGGGGCATCCGGGCCGCTGGCCGGTTTTGTGGTCGCCCTGCTCGCGCTGATCGTCGGATTGCATATGTCCGAGATCGTGCCCGTCTCAACCTTTGCGCAGGGCGGGATTTCACTCGGCAATTCCATTCTGGGCGGATGGCTGACAAATCAGATTATCGGCGACCTTCCCGATGGATTTGCGATTTACGATCATCCCGTCTTCGTGGCCGGCTGGCTGGGTCTCTTTGTGACCGCACTGAATCTCATGCCGGTGGGACAGTTCGACGGCGGGCATATCGTGTATGCATTCGGAGGGGCGCGCATCCACGCCCTGGTCTCGAAGGCGGCGCTGGTCGTTCTTGCAGGCCTGTGGGCGCTTGGGCCGCCGTATGACTGGCTATACGTCCAGGATGGTGTCTCAACCTGGCTCGATTCCCGGTGGCCGGGATGGCTCATCTGGATACTCATCGCGCTGGCGCTTGGGCGCCGGCATTCCCCTACCGGCGACCCCGATCTGGTCCTCGATCCGTCTCGGAAGCTGTTGGGAACTCTTTCTTTCATCATCTTCTTGCTTTGTTTTGTGCCGCGGCCCATCAGTTTTTCGGCGCCCTGAATTTAGAAGCTGTCTTAAAATTCCCAGCGGTCTTCGCGCGGCTGCAAAAGCGCCGGTCGGCGTTGGTCAAACCCACCCGTATAGACAAATATGGGCGGATTTTCCCGCCTTGACCGCCGCTTTTTCGCTCGCGCTCGGGAACTCACCGGAAATTTTAAAACAGCTTCTTACCCCGGACCCGCTCCATCTCCCCTGCTCCGGGTTTCAGGCTCCACGTTCCTCCCCCGGTTGAGTCCATCAATCTACACTGCTCCGGTTGACCCCGATGTACGTCGCGACCGGCTTGCCCGCTCCTGGTCGTGACTGCGCCGGTCCGGCCGGTATCGCGATCTTTCATACGGCTATGGCGAAGACTTCCAACAATCGCTCCGGCGCCGCCAGCGCAAAAAAGCAGGCCAGGGGTTCCCGCCGAATGAGGATGGCCCGCAGGAGGCGGCGAATGTCATTGCGCCTCTGGACGCTTGCGCTTGTGCTGGCGTTGGCGGTCGGTCTGGCAGGGTGGCTGCGCTGGCGCGAGGCCGAGGCCCCCGCTAACGTACAGGAAATCGCGTTGAATCAGGAGGCGCAGTGGCGGACGCTCCCGGCAGGCCCGCTGGCGTTTGCGGATTCCGTGGCATCACGGGCGCCGGCGGTTCTGAAAGACCTCGGTGTTCCGGAAGGGGCCGCGTCCGTCAGGCGGTCGCGGGCGCAGTCCGACAGTACCGCCCGCTGGGTGATGACCGCCGACGTGCCCGACGGGCTGCCACTGGCCGTGTTCAATCTGCAACTGACCCGGCTGGCCCGGCGTCTGGGCGGCGACGTCGTTGAAGCCGTGGAGGACCGCAACGGCGCCAGGCTGTCCATGTTCGTGGGTATGGATGGGGTCCGCACGAATCAGATCACATTGACGCGAAAAGCCGGGGATGGGGTCCGCACGAACAGGATCCCATTGGAGCGAAAGGCCGGGCTGAATCGATTGACGGGTCGAGTCGCCATTATAGTCGTCGATTTCGGATATCAGGACGAGGCGTTGATTCGGGGATTCTGCGCGTTGAAACAGACGATTACATTCTCGGTCTTTCCACGACGGGAAAAATCGTCCTGGATTGCGGAGCGGGCAGCCGCCGCCGGGCATGGCGTCATGGTGTACCTGTCGATGGAACCCCTGGATTATCCACGCCATGACCCGGGTCCGGACGCGGTGTTGATGGACCATACACCGGAAAAAATCAGAACGCTGATTCGGACGGCGCGAGCCCATCTGCCTCAGGCAACGGGAATGAACAACCATATGGGGTCGCGTATCACGGAGGACCCGGCGGCAATCCGCAGAGTATTGAAAGAAATAGACCGCCTTGGTCTTTTCTTCGTGGACAGCTTCACCAGCCCTCGCTCGATCGCCTGGTCTGTCGCGGAGGAGATGGGGATGCCGGCCGGCCGGAACGCGAAGTTCCTGGATCGAAAGGAAACACAGGAGTCGGTCGAACAATCCGTCGAAGCCCTGGCGGAAATGGCAGGTATATCCGGAACGGTAATCGGCATTGGAAACGCGAGGCCGGTGACTCTGGCTGCACTCGAACGCGTGCTGCCGGAACTCGAAAAACGGGGAATCGAATTCGTCAGCGCCAGGGAAGCTTTGGGACAATGACAGTTGCGGCGGAGCAGAACCCTGTTCAGAATTCAATACCCGTTGACTTGCGCAGAAACGCTTGGTATATTTGGGCTGCGCCATAGCCGAGAACCGGGACAATTCGCACTGCGGCAATCGCGTAGTGAAGTCTTCGGTTGATGGATCCGGGTTCCTGTTGGCGGAGGTGCGAAATCGGTAACGCAGGCTTCCGGTTTGAGGTGTTGGCCACAGACCAGAGCGCACGAGCAGGGGTACTTCATACGCCGCACGGGGTTGTGGAGACCCCGGTTTTTATGCCCGTTGGCACATGTGGCACGGTGAAGACCCTGGGCCAGCAGGATCTGAGAGATCTGGACGCCAGGATCATCCTGGGCAATGCCTATCACCTGTACTTACGTCCGGGGGCGGATCTGATATCCGAGGCAGGCGGCCTGCACGGTTTCATGAACTGGGACCGGGCGATCCTCACCGACAGCGGCGGCTATCAGCTCAGCAGTCTGGCGGGTTTGAACAGGATTACCGACGAAGGCGTACTGTTCCAGTCCCATATCGACGGGTCGCGTCATCTGTTTACGCCCGAACGGGTGATCGAGATAGAGCGGGAGATCGGCGCCGACGTCATCATGATGTTCGACGAATGTACGGCCTATCCCTGCGATTATGATTATGCGAAAGTGGCGGGTGAACGCAGTTTGAGATGGGGCGCCCGGTGCTTGGACGCGTATTCAGCATCGGGGGGTCTGAGTGCGGCCGGGCGCGAACAGGCGTTATTCGGCATCGTGCAGGGAAGTACCTATTCCGATCTGAGAGCGCGGTTTTCGGATGAGACGGTGGCGATGGGTTTCTGGGGGTTCGCGGTCGGAGGTACGGGCATGGGCGAACCGGGAGGCGACACCTGGCGCGCGGTGGAAACCGTCGTGCAGCGCCTTCCCGAGGCGTCGCCCCGCTACCTGATGGGACACGGAACGCCGAAGGACCTCGTAGAGGGGGTACGCCGGGGCATCGACATGTTCGACTGCGTGTTGCCTACCCGGAACGCCAGGAATGGTACCGCGTTTACCCGAAGGGGCAGGATGAACCTGCGCAATGCGAAATTCGCGCGAGACCTGGCCCCGCTCGACGCCGATTGCGCGTGTTATACCTGCAGGAACTATTCGCGAGCCTACCTTCGTCATCTGGTTCATTCGAAGGAGATTCTGGGCCTGCGCCTGTTGACCCTTCACAGCCTCCACTTCTATCTATCGTCCATGCGTGAGATGCGTGCCGCCATTCTGGAGGGACGGTTTTCCTCGTGGAGAGAGAGGTTTCTGAACCCGACGAAGCGTTAGCATAACAATATCTTTAAGTGAAGCTATTCTTCCGTTCATTTCATCTACCTGATTCCTTCAAGGAGGGTTTACCTTTGTTTGGCGTAAGCGAAGCATTCGCGATGGGCGGCCAGCCGACCGATGGGTCCTCACCGGGATTCCTCGTGCAGATATTCCCCTTGTTGTTAATGGTCATCGTCGTCTACCTGTTGATCTTTCGCCCGCAGATCAAAAAGCAGAAAGCGCAGCAGGCGATGATCGATGCACTGAAGAAGGGGGATAAAATCGTAACGTCCGGGGGGATTCACGGTACGATTGTGGGTATTAAAGAAGAGGCTGGAATCCTCGTGGTGCAGATCGCCAGGGAAGTGCGCGTTGAGGTTTCCAGGGGATCGGTTTCCCGGGTTCTGGAAGAAAAGTAATCGGGTACCTGACACGGAGTGGCATCCGGGATTCCGGCGAAACCGGATCCCGGTTTGGAGACGGATGTGAAGCTGGTATTTATGGGAACGCCCGATTTCGCCGTGCCGTCCCTGGATCGTCTGGTGGATTGCGGCCACGAAATCGCCGCGGTCGTGACCCGGCCGGACCGGCCTCGGGGTCGGGGACGGAAACTGTCGCCGCCTCCCGTGAAGACGGCCGCGCACCGGTTGGGACTCCCGTTAATGCAGCCGCACTCCCTGGAAGCCACGGACTTTCTGGATCGGCTTCGGAGCTTCAACGCGGATCTCTTCGTCGTGGTCGCTTTCGTAATTTTGCCGGGAGTCGTACTGAAAATTCCAACGCTCGGCTCGGTGAACCTGCATCCGTCGCTGTTGCCGAAATACCGCGGGGCAGCCCCCATCAACTGGGCGATCATCCGGGGAGAAACTGAAACCGGCATCAGCGTATTCCGCCTGTCCGGTCGGGTGGACGCGGGGGACCTCCTGTTCCAGCAGGTCGTGGAGATCGATCCGGACGAAACGGCGGGTGAGCTCTCGGATCGGTTACGGGTATTGGGGGCGAGCGCACTTGGGGCGGTTGTCGAAGGGCTGGAAAGAGACGAATTGGCATCGAAGCCTCAGCCCGGTAAGGGGGTCACACGGGCGCCACGGCTGGAGAAGGAGAACGGGCGGATTGACTGGACCCGCGGCGCGGCGTCGATCCGCAATCTGGTTCGCGGAACCAACCCGTTTCCGGGAGCGTTTACGACCTGGAGAGACGAAGTTCTCAAGGTGCATCGGGCTGTGATCGTCAGCGGAGCCGGGCGGCCCGGCGAGGTGATCCTGGCGGACGGGAGGAAGGGTTGTGTGATCGCCGCCGGCGAAGGAACCGTTGCGCTTGAAGAAGTGCAACCTGCGGGAAAGGGGCGGATGAGCGGCGCAGAACTGGTGCGCGGATACCGGATCGAAACCGGCGAGATCTTGGGCGGAGCAACCGGGAACCGCCAATAGTGGACGTCACATCAGATGAAAAGGCAGTAAACATTCTCGAAGGAGGTGTTGCGTTTATGTTTCCTCTCTTCTGGGACCCAACGCTGATTCTTGTGATTCCGGGGTTCATCCTGGCGCTGTGGGCGCAGTTCAAGGTCAAGCGGACGTTCGCCAGGTATGATGAATTCGGTTCCCGAAGTGGATGGACCGCGGACCAGGTCGCCCGCGATATCCTGCGGCGGGGCCGGGTTTCGGTAAAGGTGGAGAACGTGGGCGGCAAGCTGACGGATCACTACGATCCACGGGACCACACGTTGCGCCTGTCGGACAGCACATACGGTTCGCGCTCGCTCGCGGCCATCGGCGTGGCGGCGCACGAGGCGGGCCACGCGTTTCAGCACGCGCACGGATACTTTCCCCTGAGCCTGCGGACGAATATCGTTCCGGTGGCCAATTTCGGCTCCTGGGTGGGCATGCCCCTGTTCTTTATCGGTTTTCTCTTTCAATCCGGATTTATGCTTCAACTTGGCATCGTATTCTTTTCCTTCGCCGTCCTGTTCGGTCTGGTCACGCTGCCGGTGGAGTTCAATGCCAGCAGCAGGGCGATTGCCATACTCCAGGACGGCGGATATCTCACCCGAGAGGAAATCCCCGCGGCCCGAAAGGTATTGAATGCGGCGGCCTGGACCTACGTGGCGTCGGCGCTGGTGGCGGTGCTTTTCCTGTTCCGGATGTTGATCCTTTCCGGCCTCCTGGGCGGAAGCGACGAATGAAGACCACGCCCTGGTTTCATTGAGGAGGGGAGTAATGTACGATGTGGTAACCTTCGGGGAGGCGATGATTCGATTGTCGTCGCCGGAATACCGCCGGCTGGAAAATTCCACCAGTCTGGACGTCGAGATAGGCGGCGGCGAGTATAACGTGGCTGTAGCCTGCGCGCATCTGGGTCTGAATACGGCGTGGGTATCCCGGCTGGTGGACAATTGGACGGGGTGGATCATCCGGAACAGGGGCCGGGAACACGGCGTGGACGTGTCCAATATACGCTGGGTGGATTTTGACGGCGTCGGTTTCGAACGGAACGGGTTCTACCACGTCGAACTGGGCGTCGGGCCGCGGGCCAGCGCGGTGACCTACGACCGGGCGAACTCTGCGATCTCAAATATCGAGCCCGGCATGGTGGACTGGAAGTCCATTTTCGACGGCGCGAAATGGTTTCACGTCAGCGGCATCACGCCGGCGCTTTCCAACAGTGCCGCGGACACGACGCTTGAAGCCCTGGAGGCGGCGAGGGAGGCCGGGGTGACGACTAGTTATGACTTGAACTTCCGGTCGAAGCTGTGGAGTTCTGAGAAAGCCCAGGAAACCAGCAGCACGATTGTTCCGCTGGTCAAGGTACTGATCGGCAACGAAGAGGACTTTGAGAAGGTCCTGGGGTTGAAGGCGGAGGGTTCGAAGGACGACTACAGTCAACTGGATCCCGACAGCTACAAGGACGTGGCGCGTCGGGCGGTCGAGTCCTATCCGAACGTGGACTACGTGGGCACAACCCTGCGGGTTGCAAAGACAGGACTGCTGAACGACTGGCGGACACTCCTGTTCGACGGTGAAGCATTCTACCTGTCTCGAATCTACGAGGACCTCGAAATGGTCGACCGGGTGGGAGGCGGGGACAGTTTCTCGGCAGGGCTGATTTCAAGCCTGATCGAAGGGGTGGATCCCCAGGCGGCGGTGGACTTCGCCGGCGCGTATTCGGCGCTTGCGCATACTTTCCTGGGCGACGTGAACTGGGCGACGAGGGCGGAGGCGGAATCCGCCATGAAAGGCGCGGCAGCAAGAATCAGGCGATAGCGCTCGCGATCGCGCAGACAGAGGGAATATTGTATGGCCGGTGTGCTGGATCGAATTATCGACTGTGGGGTGGTGGCGGTTCTGAGGGCGGACTCGCCCGCGGAACTGATGGATGTATCCCGGGCGCTGCGGGAAGGCGGCGTCGTTGCCATCGAAGTGACGATGACCGTACCGGGGGCGCTCAGGGTCATCGAGGAGGCGTCCGCGAAAATGGAGGACACCATCGTCGGTGTCGGGTCCGTCCTGGATCCGGAGACGGCGCGCGCAGCCATTCTGGCAGGGGCGGAGTACGTCGTGGGACCCACGTTGAACCTGGACGTGATCACGATGGCCAAGCGCTACGGAAAGGTTGTCATGCCCGCGGGGTTCACTCCAACGGAGATTCTTGCCGCATGGCAGGCCGGCGCGGACGTTGTCAAGGTTTTCCCTGCCGGTGTGGGCGGTCCTTCCTATTTCAAGGATGTCAAGGGTCCGTTGCCCCAGGTGCGCCTGATGCCCACAGGCGGGGTGGACGCCACGACCACCCCGGAATTCATCAGGGCGGGCGCCTGTGCGGTGGGGGCGGGAAGCGCGATGGTGGATAAGCGGGCGGTGGCGGAGAAGGACTGGCCCGCGTTGACGGCGACTGCCCGGGCTTTTGTGGAGGCCGTGAAACAGGCGCGGGCCGGGATGTGAACGCGCTGACGGTTGGCGTCGACCTGGGTGGGACCAATACCCGTGCGGGGTTGGTGACGGACGCTGGCGAAATCCTCGCCCGGTACCGTTGTCCCACACGGCCGGACCTGGGCAGCGATCGCGTGATATCGGGAATCGCAACGTGCGTCAGGCAGGTGATCCGGGAAGCGGGCGGAACGGAAGTACGCGGCGTGGGCGTCGGCGCGCCGGGTCCGCTGGACCCCTTCAACGGCGTCATTATTTCTCCCGAGAACATGCCGTGCATGCATGGCGTACGCCTGAAAGACCGTCTGGAGGCTGTGCTCGAAATGCCGGTGGTCGTGGACAACGATGCGAATCTCGCGGCTTTTGGCGAGCAATGGCAGGGCGCCGGCAGGAAGGCGCCTCATTTTTTGTGTGTGACGCTGGGTACGGGTGTCGGCGGCGGCTGGGTATGTAACGGCGAATTGATGCATGGGTTCAACGGCAATGCGGCGGAGGTGGGCCACGTCACGATCGACTGGAACGGCCCCCGCTGCCCCTGTGGGAATTTTGGCTGTCTCGAACTCTATGTCTCCGCAACGGCAATGGTGAGACGCACCCGCGATCGGCTTGAGCTTGAGTCGCCCGAGACAGCGCTGACTGCGGATGGACTGACCACGCAGGCGATTTTCAAGGCTGCGGAGGCGGGTGATGCGTTTGCCGGCGCCATGTTCGAAGAGACCGGCACGTTGCTGGGAATCGGCCTGGTGAGTCTGGTGAGCGTAACGAACGTGGAGGTGGTGGCCCTGTGCGGCGGACTCGCGCGTGCCGGGGAACGCCTGTTTGCGCCTGTCAGAAGGACCTTCCAGGAACGCGGGACGGTCGGAGTCAAGGAAGGGGTGCAAATCGTGGCGGGTGTGCTGGGAGACGACGCGGGAATTCTGGGCGCGGCAAGATTGGCGATCGGAGCATGAATCGTGAAGCGCAATGCCTGGAGCCGGAGAGCCGCGAATCCCAACCGTGGGAGTTCTGCCGCAATACGGTTCGTATTCGCGGCGGGAATGGCCATGCTCACGTGGGTCGGTCCGGCGGCCGCGGAAAGCCCGGATACGACGGCCGTGGACAGTGTCCGGGAGGTCCGCCCCCCCAGGGGTGCGATGTTGCGATCGCTGGCGTTGCCGGGCTGGGGGCAGTTTTATAACTACAGACCCATAAAGGGAAGCCTGATTGCCGCCGCGCAGGTGAGTTCCACGGTGGCGTTCTTCGTTCGACGAAACCAGCTGAATGATCGCACGTCGGTTGATCCGACACCGGAACGGAATATCTTTCTGTACACAACGATTGGCCTGATCCTGTTCAGCATGGGCGATGCGTACGTGGACGCGCACCTGGACCAGGTGGACTGGGGCGAGCCGCACGGGTCCGGTGAGGAAGGCCTGGAATTCCGACTGCGGTTCCGAGTCCGCTTTTGACGGGCGCCGGAATATCTCTGCGTCCTCGGAGTCCGGATGATGGATGACCGGTTTCCATTTACCCGAATTGTTCGCGGCCTGCCGGCATCGGTGCCCTTCGTGGGGCCCGAAGCGCTGGAACGACGGCGCGGAGAGGCCTTCAGGGTGAGGGTGGGCGCAAACGAAAGCGCTTTCGGGATTTCGCCGCTGGCGCGCGACGCCATGTTCCGGGCGGTTGAGCGGTTGAGCTGGTACAACGATCCGGAAAACCACGAGATCCGCGCCGCAATTGCCGGTTTCCACGGTGTTCCATTCGAAAACGTCAGCGTTGGAAGCGGAATCGACGACCTTCTCGGGCTCGTCGTGAGGGTTTTTATCGAGCCCGGTGAGACGGTTGTAACGTCCCTCGGCGCTTACCCCACGTTCAACTACCACGTAAACGGGTTCGGCGGGCTCCTGCACTTCGTGCCTTACCGGGATGACAGAAACAATCTGGACGGACTCGCCGAAGCCGCGGCGGAGACCGAAGCCCGGATGGTGTACCTGTCCAATCCGGACAACCCCACGGGCACCTGGCACCCGGCGGCGAAAATCAGGGCGCTCGAGGGGATGCTTCCGGATCGCTGTCTGCTGATTCTGGACGAAGCGTATTCGGAGTTTGCAACACAGGACGCGCCACCGCCGATGGCGCCGATCAGGCCGCGTGTCATTCGTATGCGCACGTTCTCCAAGGCGCACGGAATGGCCGGCGCGCGGATCGGATATGCGGTTGCGGACGCGGACGTGGTCGGGGCCCTGGAGAAGGTACGACACCACTACGGTGTAAATCGCGTGGCACAGGCCGGGGCGCTCGCCTCGCTGGAAGATACGGATTTCGTGTCGAACGTCGTCATGTCGGTCGTGGAAGGACGGGCGGATTATGCGCGACTGGGGGAAAGTCTGGGCTTGCCCACGCTGCCCTCGGCCACGAATTTCGTGGCATTCGATGCCGGAACGGTGGATCGCGCGAATACGATTCTGGAGTCGCTTCAGAGACACGGCGCCTTCGTTCGGAAACCCGCGGCGGCGCCGCTGGACCGGTTCTTCAGGGTGACGGTGGGGACACCGGAGGAGCGGCTGCTGTTTGCCGGGATATTAAGGACAGTCCTGGCCGAACTGTCGCGGGATGGATCCCCGTGATCACCATAGGCCGAACCGGCGCCTGATCCGGTAACGCGAATTGTCAATTCGCGGCATCTGCCAGTTCGCGTCACCATGTAAACTGCGGAGGCGGGTATGGACGAGCCAACAACGCTGGATCTGTTTCGACTGGACGGTCGTGTAGCCCTGATCACCGGAGGATCGAAGGGACTGGGAAAGGAAATGGCGCTGGCGCTGGCCGAGGCGGGCGCAAGTACGGTGGTCTGTTCGAGAAACAAGACGGACTGCGAATCGGTTGCGGCCGGGATCGCGGCGAAGGCGGGACGGGATAGCCTTGGGCTGGCCGCCGACGTGACGGTGGATGAGGATGTGACCCGGCTGATGCAGGCGGTTACGGATCGGTTCGGTCGGCTGGACGTCCTCGTCAACTGTGCGGGAATCAACATCCGGCATCCCCTGGATCGTTTTCCGGTCGATGAGTTCAGGCAGGTCGTAGAGACCAACCTCACGGGTTCCTGGCTCTGCTGCAGGGCCGCGGGGCCGATCATGACGTCCCGGAAGAGCGGATCGGTGATCAACGTGGGGTCTACGCTGAGCGCCGTTGGTCTGGCGGAGCGTTCGGCGTATTGTTCTTCCAAAGCCGGGGTCGCCGGAATGACCCGGGCGCTTGCCCTGGAGTGGGCGCCCTTCGGTGTACGGTGCAACGCGCTCTGCCCGGGACCCTTTCTGACGGAGATCAACAGGCCGCTTCTGAAGACACCCGACAAGGTGAAGAGCCTGCTGGGACAGACGGCTTTCAATCGCTGGGGCGAGATGCGCGAGATCAGGGGCGCCGCGGTGTTTCTGGCGAGCGACGCGTCGACCTATGTTACGGGGACGTCGTTGTTTGTTGACGGGGGATGGACGGCTCACTGAGACGGAATGGTCCATGGTAGATTTTCCGAGGAAGTTTTCACGATGGACGGTCAGCCTGGCTCTGGGGACCGCGATGCTGGTGGGCGTCCCCACTGCCGGGCAGGGGCCGCCGTTCTACGAGGATAAGATGAAGATGCTGGTCTACGTGGATGCACGGGGCGAGGAACGGGCGATATCGAACGCGAAGGACTGGGAGAAGCGGCGGGCGCATATTCTGGCGAATATGGAGAAAGTGATGGGACCCCTTCCCGATCGTTCCAGCCTGCCTCCGCTGGAAATGGAGGTTGTGACCACCGAGGACCTGGGCGACGTGATCAGGAAGAAAATCTCATTTCTGTCGGAACCGGGCGACCGCGTGCCCGCGTACCTCCTGCTTCCGAAGGGCCTGGACGGCAAGACGCCGGCGATGTTGTGCCTGCACCAGACAACGAAGATCGGCAAAGGCGAACCCGCGGGCGTGGGCGGCATCCCGGATCTGCACTATGGGCTGGAGCTTGCGCGGAGGGGATATGTGACATTGGCGCCGGACTACGTGAATTTCGGAGAGTACGAATTCGATCCATATCAAAACGGGTATGCCAGTGCGACGATGAAGGGGATCTGGAACCACATGCGTGCCGTGGACCTGCTGCAGTCGCTGCCGGAGGTGGATGCCGGACGCATTGGTTGTATCGGGCATTCCCTGGGCGGACACAATTCCATGTATCTGTCCGCGTTCGATCGGCGGCTGAAGGTCGTGGTGTCCAGTTGCGGGTTCAATTCATTCTTCAAATACTACGGCGGCGACCTGACCGGCTGGAGCCATCCAGGCTATATGCCCCGAATTTCCGAACGGTACGGAAGAGATCCGAACCGGATGCCTTTTGATTTCACGGAGGTGGTTGCGGCCCTTGCGCCCCGGGGCTTTTTCATCAACGCGCCGTTGCGCGACGCCAATTTTGAAGTGTCCGGGGTGAAAGACTGCGTCCGGGCGTCAGCGCCCGTTTACGCGTTACTCGGCGTCCCCGACCGCCTTTTGGCGGTACATCCCGATGCGGAACACGCGTTTCCACCGGAAATCCGTAAGCAGGCTTATGCGTTTGTCGATGGCGTATTGAGAACCGGCGATCAGCGGTAGGGGCCTCCAATCGTCAGCGACCGGACTGACGTCACACCGAACACAATCGCGGGGGGACAGCAAATGGCCAGTCTGAAAATGGAGAGAATCGAGCCCTGGGCGCCGCATCCTTCCGCCGCGCCGCTGACTGAACGGGATGGAAGGACATTCGCCGCGGCGGCCAATGGAACACGGACGTGCGTGGGCGGTTGGCAGGCGATATTCTCGGGGATCGAACCGGGTCAAACGCTCCGGGCGACCTGGGAGGTGGACTACAGGAATCTGCAACACCCCAGGGACACGCTGCGCTGCAAATCCTACTGGGGAGAGTTGCGGCCCGACGATGCGACGGTACGTGCTGATGAAATAAAGGGATGGGACTATCTGCTGCCCGCGCCCGTCGGAACGCAAACGATCCGATTTTCCCGGACGTTGACCGCGCCCGAAGGGGCCAGCCGGTTCACGTTGCGCTGCAGCTTCCGGTGGGCAACCGAGGGCGAATCCGAGTGGCATCTGCCGGAGGTAAGGATTGTCGAGGCGCCGGAAATCCCCGCTGCGGTAAGGGTGGCGGTGGTAACCGGCAAGGCGGGTTCCCGGAAGGGACCCTTTACCTCCGTCGCCGAGAATATCGACTATTATCTGCCTCTGTGCGAAGCCGCGTGCGATTCGGGTCCGGACCTGATTGTCTTACCGGAAATCGCCCTTCAGTGGGGGATTTCCGGAAGTCCGATAGACCTGGCGGCAGCCCTGCCGGGACCGGAGACAGAGCCGTTTGCGGATCTCGCACGCCGGCATGGGCTGTACCTCCTGCTGGGATTGATTGAGAGAGACGGCGACGCGGTTCACAATACGGCGGCCTTGATGGGTCCGGATGGAGCGGTCGACGGCAGGTATCGCAAGGTGCATCTGGCCGTGGGCGGCGAGAGCGAATCCGGGATTCTTCCAGGTGACGGCTTTCCGATGTTCGATACGGTGATCGGACGAATCGGATGCAATATCTGCATGGACAGTTCGGCCGCGGAATCCTCACGGATGGTTGGACTGAGCGGGGCGGACTTCCTCCTCCTGCCGATCATGGGCGATCACCGCGCCAGCAGGTGGAGTCCGGGAACGCCCATTTTCAGTGAGGATCGCTGGAAGGCCATCATGCGAACTCGCGCGATGGACAACCAGGTCTGCATGGTGGTTGCCCGGAATACGACCCAGGGCAGCTGTGTAATCGACAGAAAGGGAGAAATCCTGGCGTGGAACGAGGGAGACCGGGACCACATTCTGGCAACGGTGGACCTGGCGGACGGGTACCGAACCTGGAACGGGGGATGTTTCCGTGACGTGAACTGGCTGCAGCGCCGTCCGCATCTTTACGAAGCGTACAGTGACGAATCGAACCGGGGATCTTTAACAGCCCGTTGAAAAAGCCCATCCGGGCTACGGCCGGCCCTTGCGGGCGAAGCAGAAGTCGAGCCCGGCGGTACACAACCGCCGGGCTCTTCTGACGTCAGAGAGGTTCTCTGATTCCGAACAGCAGAACACCGGCGGCAACGGCCACATTGAGAGAATTCACGCCTTCCGCCATGGGTATGGAGACGGCCTGGTGGATGCGCTGCCCGAGATCCGGGTCGACGCCGAAGGTCTCATTACCGAACAGAATGGCGATGCGGCCTTCCCGTTCGATCTCGTAGAACGGCGTACCCTGCAACTCGGTGGACAAAACGCGGACACCCCTCATCCGCAGGTCTTCGATCAGCGCGGGAAGATCTTCATTTCGAAACACGGGCAGGCGGAAGATGGAACCGCGGGAGGCGCGCACCACCTTGGAGTTATAGAGTTCGACGGAACCGCGAGAGAGGAAAATGCCCGCCGCGCCTGCAGCCTCGGCGGTGCGAAGAACCAGCCCCAGGTTATTGGGGTCGCGCAGCCGGTCGAAGAGGATGAGAGGGCCGCTGGCATCCAGGGCCCGTTTCCGGTTGCGCGTCACGTATCGTACCACGCCCAGCACACCTTCGGGATTCTGGTGTTCACCCATATTTTTGATCGCGCGGCGATCTGTCTGCTGGACGATAATTTCCCGGCGTGTGGCCTCGCGGTGAAACTGCTGCAGGCGTCCGTCGTTCTCGAGCGCCTCCCGGTCGAAGATGAGCTGCTCCACCGGAGCGTCTGACAGGAGCGCTTCCTCGACCAGGCGAGTGCCTTCGATAACGAATTGACGTTCGCGCTCACGCGCCTTTCGGTTCCTGATAAGCGCGAGGATCTTTCGAGCGTTTCTTACGGCCATGGGAACTCAGTGGCGACGGTCAGCTTCCTGCACCGTCTACTGACGATCGCCGGAATCGGGTTCGGCGCCTCGTTCGCGTATGGATTCGCGCAACGCCTGAAGTTCGGTCCATATTTCGCGTTCGCGGCGGCCGAGGCCCACAAAGTAGATGAGAATCACCGCCCATATAATGGCATAGGCGGCGGCCATGTAACCAAGGTGTTGCATAGACATCCTCCAGGATCAGCCGAACGGTCGGGCCGAAATCAGCTATGCCGGCGACTCCGTACCACGGAATCCGGACTTGAGGATTTCAAGCTCTTCCCGGGCGAGTTCGAGCGAGACGCGTCTGGCCAGGATAGCGGCGGCGAGTACAAGAAACACGGCGGAGCAGATGACGAACGCGACGAGCATGTCCGGCGGCAGCCCTATTTTCTCGGCCCGTACCACCTCGGGATGCTGGGTGCGCCACAGCCGCGTGGAGTAGTGGATGAGCGGCGCATCGAGAAAGCCGATGATACCCAGAACCGCGCGAAACCTGGCGCTCTGCAGGGGGTCTTCACTGTAACTCTTCAACATCATGTAGGCAACGAAAATGAGCCAGAGGACCAGGGTGAGGGTCAACTGAGCGTCCCAAACCCACCACGCGCCCCAGACGGGTTTCGCCCAGATGGGACCGGTAAGGAGTACCAGCGTGCAGAAGAGAAGACCGACCTCCGCGGCGCACGACGCCCAGATGTCCCATCGTTTTTCCCGTCGAACCAGGTACAGAATACTGAAGACGAAGACCAGAAAAAAGGCGGCATACATCGCGAAAGCCGAGGGCACGTGAAAGTAGAAGATCTTCTGGGCGAGGCCCATCTGCCTCTCCACACTTGCGTACACGAGCGCGATCCATGGCGCAGTCAGCATGCCGATCAGCGCCAGCACGCCCAGGATACGTGACCACAGGTAGAGTTGTTTCCCCATATCATTCCTCGATCACATAATCGAACAAGAGTACGCATGCCGCCACGAACAAGAGCGCGAACGCACCGCCGACGTGGATCCAGGCGGAGATATCGGACAGAGAACCGCCCGCCAGCACGGCCCGGAACGATTCGACGGCCGCCAGGAGGGCCGGAACCAGGACGGGAAGGGTGAGCATTGGCAACAGGGCCTCCCGGAGGCGGGTCCGGATCGACATCGCGGCGAAAAGGGTGCCCACGGCCGCGAAGCCAAGGGTCCCCAGCAGAAGACCTGGAATCAGTCGGGGCAGGTATTCCCAGACGGCGATATTCAGAAAAACAACCATAAGCGGAAGGATCAGGGCTTCCAGAAACAGCATGGCGCACAGGTTCGCCAGCATTTTGCCCAGGTAGATCGCGCCCCGATCGGCGGGAGAAAGCAGGAGACCCGTCAGACAGTCGTTTTCGCGTTCCGATACGAAGGAGCGCGTCAGGCCCATGAATCCGGCGAACGTAACGGCGATCCAGAAAATGCCGGGTGCGGCGCTCCTGATGGTTTCCGAGTCCGGTTTGAACACGAAGTTAAAGACAAGAAGCACCAGAAACGCGAAAAAGCACATTGCGCTGATTCGCTCTTTCGTGCGGACCTCGGTCTTGAAGTCCTTCCGGAATACTGCTGAAACCTGGAGGAAGAAGAGGGCCAAAGACGCTCCCGTTCGGGCGTTGTGCCGGACGTCAGAAGTCGACGGTTCCCCGTTCTGCTTTCATTCTGGCGCCGGGATCCTGGATGATGGCATTCTCGTAACAATGCTCGAGACGCTCGATCGACTGTCCCGCGGTTTCTCCCTTCGCGACCAGACGCCCGCGGTTCAGGATCGCGAAACGGTCCGCAAGGTCCAGACACCGTTGCAGATCGTGGGTCACCAGGATGACCGTACCGCCATCACGGCATTGCCGGCGCAACCGTTCGCTCAACATCCCGCACGCCGCCGCATCCAGGCCCGCAAACGGCTCGTCGAGAAGAAGAATCGCGGGCCGGTGGAGTGTGGCGCGGGCAACGGCGAGACGCTGCTTCATGCCCCTCGAAAACCCGCGGACACGGTCGTGTTCCCTGCCGGAAAGCCCCACGTCCGCCAGTGCCTGACGCACGCGTTCTTTCAGATCGCCCAGACCGTACATCCGGCCGTAGAAACGCAGGTTTTCACCTGCGGTCAGGTCTTCGTAGAGAAGGGTCTGGTGTGAGATCAGACCGATGTCCGCTCGAACGCGCTCCGGCGCCTTGCCGGCATCCGCGCCCCGGATGAATATACGTCCGCGCGCGGGTCTGGTGAGGGTCGCAACGACCCGCAGGAGGGTCGATTTGCCTGCCCCGTTCGGGCCCAGAAGCGCAAGGGCGCCGCCCGGAACGATAAGGTCGACGCCGTCCAGGGCGGCGATGCGGCCGAACCGTTTTTCCACGTTTTCGAGGACGATGGCCGGAGCGGGCGGGGCCACAACGCCTAAGCCTCGCCGTCCAGGGCGCGAGTCATATCGACAAGCTCCGCTTTGATGGCATTTCGACGGATTCGGTACTCTTCCTCCGGGAGCCGGCCCTTCTCGTACCTGTCATCCAAATCCGCGATCTGGTGCATCAGGGCGCTTCTGCGCGCTTGAAGGTCGGGCAGGCCTTCGGCCGGCGCTTGCGCCGGTGAACCCGTTTTTCCGGGGGGCCGGAAGAAGATGGCAAGCAGCGCGCAGGCGATCGCCAGGCCAAGCAGCACCCCAAACCTGACGTCGGTATCACCCCACAGCGCCGAAAAAGACCACGGTGATGTGTTGATTCCCAGGTCGATCCGGTCGCCCCGGTTGAAGCCGGCGCCGGAGAACCGTCGAAAGCTGTGTTGTTCGAATGTGACTTCGCCCCGGTCCTGAAGCGCGCCCGCGGCGACCTCCGCGTCCGCGGGACGGACGAAGACGTCCACGGTTCCCGTGGGGTAGCTCAGGGTCTGCGACAGTCGCCCCGAGACGGGCAGGTCGAAGGCAAACAACAACTGGCTGTGACCCGGACGGACGGGGTCCGGATTCACGAGGATTTCGCCGTGGGTGTGAAGACCCTGGGGGCCGTCTCTCACCTCCGTCACGCCGTCGGGCAGGAAGACCTCCAGGCCATGTCCGTGACCCTCTCCGGTCCTGAACGTGCGGTTGCCGCTGTTCTCGACAATCAGGATCTGCTCCACCCGCTTTTCGGCCGCGTCCACGATGATGTGGTGAGAGACCACTGAGAGAGCGGTGTCCGAGTCGGTGGTTTCGTAGACGGCGATTTCGTTGGGGCCGTTCGAAAGCCTCTGGACGTAATTGGCGCCCGCATAGGCCGCGGAGAGAAACCGCAACGCGTCATTGCCGTCGTCGCGGAATGAAAATCGCCCACGTTCATCGGTCGTGTCCCGACCGACGATTTCAGGTTCGTCGGCCTGGCGGATCAGCAATACCACGCAGTCCTGTTGGGGTTTCGAGTCCGTCTTGTTGATGACGCGGCCAACGACGAGGCCATACGCGGGGGCAGCGTGCGAAAGACCGATCATAAAGAAGGCGAAGCAGAAGAGACGTTTGGTCATGGGCGTGATTCCGCGAGGGCCGTGCCGCATTGTGGACAGAAGCGAGCCCCCTCCGGGGTTGCGCATCCGCACCCGGCGCAGGCGACGGTGTCTTCATTCCTGAGCGCGGCGATTTCCTCTTCGATGCGGTCCTCGATTCCCGGTGTTGGACCGGCGTTTTCGTCGATCACCCGCATCAGTTCGACGGCCCGGTTCTGGTAGCGTGAGCGGGTTTCGCGATAGTCTTCCTCCTCGACCTTCCCCATACGGTAGTCGAAGTCCAGTTCGCGGATGGCGTCAAGAAGGGCTTCTCTTTCCTCAACGAGCCGGGAACCACCGCCGGGTCCGGCATCCCTCTCGCCAATCCGGCCCTTCGTGGTCAGGAGCGGACGGAACACAAAGATGCAGACCAGGGCGACGGTGACGATGCAGAACAGGACGCTCACAGGTCCCGCTCCCGGAGTTCACTCTCCAACCTCAGCCTGTACGGGTCGTCGGTTTCCGTCTCCGGGACAATGCCGGCTGCGGGAGCAGCCCGTTGACGCGACCAGCTACGCAAGACGGCCGCAAGCACAACGGCGCCAAGCAGCAGAACCAGTATGGGCATGACCCAGGCGGAAAGGTTGAATCCCGAGGCGGGGGGCGTCACATAAGCTTCCATCCCGAATTCCGCAACAAAGCCCGCGATGATGGCCTCCCTGTCCTGACCCGCTTTCAGAGCTTCTTCAATGCGCGCTCTCTTTTGATCCGCCCAACCGCAAGCGCACTCGTCCAGCGGCCGGCGCGGGCAGGTGCCGCAGAGACATGCGAGGCCCTTTGCCACCCCTCTCACCTGTTCCTGCGTCACTTCCGCGGTTACGGAGCCCGGGATCGAGAGAAGCAGGAGCAACGGGACGCTCATCCTCAGAAGCTGTTTGAAAATTACCGGTGAGTTCCCGAGCGCAAGCGAAAAAGCGGCGGTCAAGCCGGGAAAATCCCGTGTCCCGTCTGCCATTGATTTTCCGTTTTTCTTCAGACTGTACCCTTTCAGGATGCGGCTGGGAACCCGATGGCGCGTGCGCGTCTGAGACGTTCCCGGCGATCGGGCAGGATGGCAATCACGGTCCCCAGCGTAAGAACCCATGCGCCGATCCACACCCACATTACAAGGGGATTGACGTAGATTCTGAACATGGCGGCGCCGTCGAGGTCCGGGCCCTCATACAGGACATAGAGGTCCTCACGCAGGCTGGATCGGACGGCGACTTCGGTCGTTCGCTGCTGGTCCCTTCGCTTGTAGTAGACGTGCTGCTCCGGCCACATCGTACCCAGGCGTTCGTCTCCCTGGTACACGCCCAGTTGGGTCTGAATGACGATGGTGAGCGGATTCTGGCTCTGTGAGGAGCCTTCGTAAATGAGTCGGTATTTGCCGAGGGTTGCGGACTCGCCATGCTTCAGAGCCGCCTCGATTTCCCGGTTGAAGGCGTTTCCCGTGAAGCCGAAGAAGAGCAGGACGACGCCGAAGTGGACGATGTATCCGCCGTACCGCCGGCGGTTGCGGACGGTAAGCGACCACAGCGCTTTGAAATATGGCTCTCTTGAACTGCTGCCTCGCGCCTTCGCGCCCCTGTGGAATTCGGTGGCGATGGCGCCGGTCACGAAACCGCAGAGCGTAAAGGAGATCAACGCGTACACTTCGCGCGCGCCAAGGGCGAACGCCGCGGCGCCGCACACGAGACCGAAGATGCCCGGTCCGGCGAAGTGCCTCTTCAGGCTGCGCGCCGACGTCTTCCTCCAGGCCAGCAGCGGTCCAACGCCCGTCAACAGGAGAAGAAGCAGACCGATGGGCGTCATCACCGTGCTGAAGAAGGGAGGGCCAACGGTGATTTTGGAACCGGTAACGGCTTCCGATAGCACCGGGAACATCACGCCCCAGAACACCGCGAACGCGGCGGTCAGGAAAAGCAGATTATTGAGCAGAAATCCCCCTTCCCGGGAGACGGGAGATTCGTACTCGTTCCTGCTTTTCAGCAATGCGCGCCGCCGCCACAGGATACCTGCGGAGAAGACCACGATAACCGCCAGAAAATACAGGAACACGCTGCCGATCGGCGACTGGGCGAACGCGTGTACGGAGGATACCAGGCCGCTGCGGGTTAGAAAAGTGCCGTAGATGCATAGCGTAAAGGTGAGAATGATGAGCGCCATGTTCCAGACTTTGAGCATCCCTTTCTTTTCCTGGATCATGACCGAGTGCAGAAAGGCGGTGCCCGTTAGCCATGGCAGCAAAGCGGCGTTTTCTACCGGGTCCCAACCCCAGTACCCGCCCCACCCGAGAACCACGTAGGCCCAGTTGCCGCCCAGAAGCTGCCCGGTCCCCAGGAAAAACCAGGGCCAGATGGTCCAGCGCCGGGTCGTGCGGATCCACTCTTCATCCACCTGCCGACTCATCAACGCGGCCATTGCAAACGCATACGGTACGATGAATCCCACGTAACCGAGGTACAGCATGGGAGGGTGGATGGCCATGGCCGGATGGACCAGGAGCGGATTCATTCCCTGTCCGTCGGCCGCCGTAAAACCGAGTTCACGGAAAGGATTCTCGTAATTTCCGATCAGGACGAGGAAGAAGACCTGTGTAAGCGACATCACGACGGTCGCGTAGGAGGCGAGCGCCCCCCGGAACCTGCGGGTATTGCGCGTGGCGAAGAAATTGAAAGCGGCAAGAATAAACGCCCACAGCAGGAGCGAGCCTTCCATGCCCGACCAGACCGCGGTGAACTTGTAGGGCGCCGGCAGATCGCGGCTGGAATGGCCGGCCACGTAGTGGAGGTCGAAGCGGTCGGTAAGAAAAAAGGACTCCAGCAGGCCGAAGGCCGCCATAACCATCAGAAAAGTGGCTGTTACCGCGCGTTCCGTGCTGAGTGTGAGATTCAGCCTGCCGGTCCGGCCGGCCAGTATGCCGGACACCGCCGCGTAGAGGGAAGTGACAACCGAGAACCAGATGAGGAAGTTGCCGAATTCAGCCATCGTCAAATCCGCGGGTCATCGGATGACCCGGCATTCCGGGTGAAGGTTACCTGCTGTAGGATTCCTTGATTTCTTCGTAGGACTGACCTTCGTACTTGGACGGACATTTGGCCAGCAGGTTGTCGGCGCGGAAGAGGCCGTTCGCGCCTACTTCGCCTTCCAGGACCACGTCGGCTTCGTCTCTGAAGGTGTCAGGCACGATGCCCGCGTAGACCACCTGTCGTTTCGTCGAAAAAGCGTCTCCCTCCAGGGGTTCCCAGATCTGGAACTCGACGATACGATCCGGAAGTTTCCGTATCGTGCCGGGCGTAACCTTGCCCGCCAGCTTGATGCGCTTATTCAGGAACTCGGTCTCCCGGGCTTCCAGTTCGGTAACGGTGAGGTAGTACATCGCCATTTTCTGAGAACTGCTTATCACCAGGAACATCAGACACGCAACGATAACCGCGAATCCCGAGATGAATTTGACTTTTCGGACCGTCATAGTCGGAGTTCCGGGAATGAACCTTGATTCGTAAGTTCTCGTGGACGATCGTTCGAATGTGTTCCGGTTAAAAAGGCCGATTGGACGGCGGATTGCCCTGTCTGCCTGCGTTCGACAGGCAGGCAGGATGCACCAGGTCGCTGGACGTGAACGGAGAAAACGTCCTTCCGGACGATGGCCGGCCGACTGTGAAATATAAAGAAGTACGCCGCATTATCCACACAAAAATGGCGTTTACGCGGTATATCGGCGATTCGCGCCGTGGTTCCGGCCGGGTCCGGGTCAGGGATCGCGACCCCTACCCGGCGCGAGGAGTGGGAGACGCTTCGTGAGCCGTTAAAGGGCAATTGCCACAAAAGGCAAAAAAAGTCACCCTTCCCGAGCACCTCCGTTCCAAGATACCTGGGGTTACCGGACGCCCACGGAAATTTCATCCATTGCGATGACCTCGATACGACGTTTCGCATCGACTCTTTCTGTGTCTTTTGTGCTTTTTGCGGCCAATTTTACGGTTATCTTCTTTCGAGTCGAACTTAATCAGAGTCCAAATGACTTGACAGCGTACGTTATGGAACCATATTCGGGATATCAAGGCGCCAACGCGAAATTGGCGGAAGTCTACCTCTTCCGTCGGGATGAAAAAGGGAGGACGACATGGCTGTTCTGGACGCCCAGGCAATGGAATTCTGGAAAGAGAACGGATACGTTGTGGTGCCCGAGGCTGTGCCGCCGGAAAACTGCCGCGAGGCCGAGGCGGCCGTGTGGACGTTCCTGGACATGGACTCCACAGATCCGGAAACGTGGTATCCGGAGCCGCCGAGGCCGGGTATCATGGTTGAAATGTACCAGCATCAGGCGCTGTGGGACAACCGGCAGTACCCGAGGGTACACGGTGCATTTGCGGATGTCTGGGGAACCGAAAAACTCTGGGTGAGTTTCGACAGGACGAGTCTGAATCCGCCGGAACGGCCTGGATTCAGTTTCAAGGGTCCGTATTTGCATTGGGATGTCTCACTGGAGGATCCGTCGCGCTTCATGGTTCAGGGTGTCCTCTATCTGTCCGATACGGCGGAGAACCAGGGCGCGTTTACGTGTATACCCGGCTTCCATCGGCGGATTCAGGACTGGCTGGAGACGCTATCGGATGAGGACGAACCCAGGCGACGGATGCAGGAGGAATTCGGACATCAGGCGAAGCCGATCGCCGGCAGGGAAGGCGATCTCGTGATCTGGCACAGCCTGCTGCCGCATGGAAGCAGTCCCAACTCGGCCGACCGGCCGCGTATCGCGCAATACATCACGATGACTCCCGCAAGGGAGGAGGACGAGTCGCATCGGGAAAGCCGCATTGAGGGCTGGCGCGAACGCCTCACGGGATTGGGGAAGAATCAGAAGGAAAAGGAGCATTTGGAAGGTGAAACCGCGCGGTTGACGCCGCTTGGGCGACGGCTCCTTGGCCTGAATCGCTGGTAGCGCACCGTTGTCCGTCGCTGCCATTTCTGTTCGCATGCGCAATGCCGAACCTGGAAGACGGGGCGAACCATGGTCATTCGCCATGAAAACCGCGAGTTCAGGCTGATTGCCAGACATGACGGCGACTTCTGGCTCGTCGAGGTCTTTGAGATTGCGGACGGTACGCAGCGCCTTCGCTTTGAGTACAAGCTGAACGCGCCACGGGATGAGGCTGCCGCGCGCGAACGGGCGTGGGAACTCTTTTCAGCGCGGAACCTTGAAACCGGGAAGACGGGAGAGGGGAGAGGACCACACTCCGCCCCACCACCTGGTGAGAAGGAAGACGGGAGAGATCGGATGCAGTAAGGGATTTCTTCTCATGCCGCAGGCAGGTCGGAGGAACAAAAGAGTTTCTAACACAAAAAAGCGGAGGCGCTCCCGTGGGAATCGCCTCCGCCGTTCATTTTCTGTTCCGGATTACTTCTTTTTGTCGTCATCCACAACTTCGTATTCCGCGTCCACCACGCCGTCGTCCTGCTTCTGCTCGCCTGCTGCCTGCCCCGGGTCCCCGGGAGTCCCGGCCTCGGGTCCCGCCTGCGAGGCCTGCGCATAGAGTTCGCTGGCCACCTGGTGCCACTCCTGGGTGAGCGCCTCGGTGGCGGATTTGATTTCGTCCGGATTCTCGCCCTTGAGCGTTTCCTTCACCCGGTCCACCGCGGCCTGCACCTTGGCTTTGGCGTCGTCGCTGATCTTTTCGCCCATCTCTTCGAGCTGTTTTTCGGTCTGATAGACCTGCTGGTCCGCCTGGTTGCGAACCTCGATGCCCTCCCGCCGTTTCTTGTCGTCCGCGGCGTTTTCCTGGGCGTCGCCCACCATCCGATCGATTTCCGCGTCGGAAAGGCCCGAGGAAGCCTCGATTCGGATGCTCTGTTCCTTGTTCGTGCCCATGTCTTTGGCGGACACGTTCATGATCCCGTTGGCGTCAATATCGAAGCTGACTTCGATCTGGGGGGTGCCGCGTGGCGCAGGCGGGATGCCGTCCAGGTGAAACCGGCCGATCGTACGGTTGTCAACCGACATTTCCCGTTCGCCCTGCAGCACGTGCACCTCAACCGAAGGCTGGCTGTCGGCGGCGGTCGTGAAGACCTGGGACTTCTTCGTGGGGATGGTGGTGTTGCGATCGATGAGCTTTGTCATCACGCCGCCCAGAGTCTCGATACCGAGAGAAAGGGGGGTCACGTCCAGCAGTACCACGTCCTTGACGTCGCCCGAAAGCACACCGGCCTGAATCGCCGCGCCCACCGCGACCACCTCGTCCGGATTTACGCCCCGGTTCGGATCCTTGCCGAAGAGTTCTTTGACCGCCTCCTGGACTTTGGGAATGCGTGTGCTGCCGCCAACCAGAATGACCTCGTTGATCTCCGACGGAGAAAGTCCCGCGTCCCTGATCGCCTGGACGCACGGACTCTTGGTACGTTCAACCAGGTCTTCCACGAGTTGCTCGAATTTCGCCCTGGACAGGGTCAGGTTCATATGCTTGGGACCTGACGCATCGGCTGTAACAAAGGGCAGGTTGACGTCCGTTTGCAGGGAACTGGATAGCTCGCATTTGGCCTTTTCGGCCGCTTCCTTCAACCGCTGCAGCGCCATCGGGTCGTTGCGCAGGTCGATGTTGTTCTCCCGCTGAAATTCATCCGCGAGCCAGTCGATGATGCGCTGATCGAAGTCGTCGCCGCCCAGGTGAGTGTCCCCGTTGGTGGACTTGACTTCGAATACGCCGTCGCCCAGTTCCAGAATGGAAATGTCGAACGTACCACCGCCCAGGTCATAGACGGCGATGATCTCATCGGCTTTCTTGTCGAGGCCATAGGCCAGGGACGCGGCCGTGGGCTCGTTGACGATGCGCCTTACTTCCAGGCCTGCGATCTTCCCCGCGTCCGTGGTGGCCTTCCGCTGTGCGTCGTTGAAGTACGCCGGAACCGTGATGACGGCGTCCGTAACGGTCTCGCCGAGGTATTCTTCGGCCGTCTGTTTCATTTTCTGCAGGACCATCGCCGAGATCTCGGGAGGCGTATACGTCTTGTCGCCCAGCTTTGCCGTAGCAAGACCGTTGCCGTCTCTCTGGACTTCGTACGGGACTTCCTCAATTTCGCCGGGCACTTCCTCATAACGCCTGCCCATGAAGCGTTTGATGGAGTAGACCGTATTCTGGGGGTTCGTCACGGCCTGTCGTTTTGCCACCTGACCGACGAGGCGTTCGTCGTCTTTGGTGAAACCGATCACCGACGGGGTGGTGCGACCGCCCTCGGCATTGGGAATCACGACGGGATCGCCCCCCTCCATTACAGCCACGCAGGAGTTGGTCGTTCCCAGGTCGATTCCGATAACTTTGCCCATTTGCAGGTTTCCTTTCTATTTAAAAACGGCGTGATTTATGCCGCCTTTTCCTTGCTCTTGGATTTTGCGCCGCTGCCGCTCTTTTCTTTCTTGTCCTTTTTCTTGTCTTTAGGCGCGTCCTTCTTTGCCGCCTCCTTGTATCCTTCGCTCCGGTAATCGGTAATATAGAAACCGGATCCCTTGAAGATGAGTCCCGCGCCGGCGCCGATGAGCCGTTTCAGCTTACGTTCGCCACACTCCGGACATTTGCGAAGCGGCGACGAAGTAATGCTCTGAAAATGCTCGAATTCGTGGCTACACGCTTCACAAGCGTAGTCATACGTTGGCATAATCGGCTTCCTTTTTCTGAGTCCTTCGGTATCGATAAAGAGTCCGACAGTGCATTTAAAGCAACATGAGTACCAAAGCATCAATTACACACTGAAATATATGAAAAACAAGCAGTTATCGAATCATACGTGTAACCTGGGCCCGCTCGCAATCTGTCTTTTTTGCAGTAATATGCCATTTTGGCATAAATCAGAAAGGATGGCTGCACACTTTGCAGCCATCCTTGTGTACAACCAAAGCTGTCAGCGGTCAGGCGTCTACGGTCAGCAAGAAACGAAAAGCAAAAGCGACCCCTCCACCCGGCCCCGCAGACCTCTCTCCCCGGCCCTCTCTCCTACCAGGAGAGAGGGAGGAAGGTCTCGCTCTATCAATACACATCACAACCGGCGACCGGGGGTACGGGGGGTTTTTCCACGCTATTCCATTCAGTATTGAAGCACGGAGGGGTCGGATTCGTGCGCAGGGCACGTTCGCCAATCTGTGCCACCGGGGGTGTTCGTGGAAAAACCGGCCCCCTGCCGAAGGGCGCCCTTCTTTTTGGTCCTTTTTCTTCGGCGCATAAGAAAAAGGACGTAAAATAAGAAAAATAATGATTTTATGAGCAATATATCCGGCATGCAAATGACATATATGTAGTTTGCTTTTCTATATAGAATCATGCCTCCGGCGTGTTCCTTAAGAGCGGGTAGAAGCAAGAGGGGAGAGGGTAGAGATAACCTGCCTTGTGAGGCTTCTAATCGTGCCGGAGGCAACAACGAATACCATACCCGGCAATGATCTCATCTACCGTCTTACGTCTCCCGTCTACCCGATTTTCTCACCGGCTTTTGCATGTACCGCCGTCACAACCGCCTCAGCCGCTTCCTTCAACTCGCGGGCTACTGTGAATTTCAGATCCGAATTCTCCAGAATCCGCGCGCCTTCCTCGGCATTGGTACCCTGCAGGCGCACCACGATAGGGAGGTCCGCCGAGAAACTCCCGAGCGCCTGGACCACACCCTCGGCGACCCGGTCGCAACGAACGATTCCACCGAAAATGTTGATGAGTACGGCCTTGACGCCAGTGTCCGAGAGGAGGATACGGAATGCGTTTTCCACCCGCTCCACGTTTGCGCCGCCGCCCACGTCCAGAAAGTTCGCGGGTGACGATCCCGCATATTTGACGATGTCCATCGTAGCCATGGCCA
The DNA here is from genome assembly GCA_965116875.1 of Candidatus Latescibacterota bacterium. Taxonomy (GTDB): domain Bacteria; phylum Latescibacterota; class UBA2968; order UBA2968; genus JAAXHE01. Next base: position 1,911,159 of record OZ220733.1, on the reverse strand, counting down.
GACCGGCGCCGTTGACCATGCAGCCGACCTCGCCGTCAAGCTTGATATAGTTGAGGTCGAACCTGGAGGCATCCACCTCCAGAGGGTCTTCCTCATCGGTGTCGCGGAGTTCCCGAATGTCTTTGTGGCGGAAGAGCGCATTGTCGTCGAAATTCATCTTGGCGTCCAGAGCCACCAGGTTGCCGTTGGAGGTGACGACCAGGGGGTTGATTTCGGCCAGGGAGCAGTCGGTACCGATGTAGGCGGCAAAGAGCCGGTCGATGAACCGCACCCCCTGTTTGAACGACCCGGACTCCAGGCCAAGGCCGAATGCCAGCCGGCGGGCCTGAAAGGGTTGAAGTCCGACCGCCGGGTCGACGGTTTCCCTGAGGATCTTCTCGGGCGTCGCGGCGGCCACTTCCTCGATGTCCATGCCGCCCTCGCCGGAAGCCATGATGACAAGCCTGGACTGATCCCGGTCCAGTACCACGCCCAGGTAGAGTTCGCGGGCGATATCTGTAGCGCTTTCGATCCACACCTGCTTGACGTTCTGTCCTTCAGGGCCGGTCTGCGGCGTGACCAGGTTCCGTCCGATCATGTCCCTGGCGTATCCATAGGCCTCTTCCGGGTCGCTGGCGATCTTAATCCCGCCCCCCTTTCCGCGGCCGCCGGCGTGGATCTGGGCCTTTACGACAACGGCGCCGCCGAGCTCTTCCGCCGCGGTTCCGGCCTCGTCGGCCGTTCTGGCCAGACGTCCCTCGGGTACGGGCACGTCATACGACTTGAGGATTTCCTTGGCCTGGTATTCGTGGATTTTCATAAGGTCTCCTCATTCGAGGGTCGGGGACACGAGCGGGCTTTACTGTACCACTCTCAGGTCTTCTCCCGTCATGGCTTCCGGCTTGCGAAGCCCGAGTACGCCCAGAAGGGTTGGCGCCACGTCGCAGAGCCGCCCGCTTTTCCTGAGCCTTCCGCGGAATTCCGGATCGACAAGTACCAATGGCACGGGATTGGCGGTATGGGCGGTGTGGGGTTCGCCGGTCCCGTCGTGAATCATCTGTTCGGCATTGCCGTGGTCCGCGGTGACGATGGCGATGCCTCCGACATCGGCGATGGCTGTCAGGATCCGCTTCAGACACCCGTCCACGGTCTCCACCGCCTTGACCGCAGCTTCCATGACACCGGTGTGGCCGACCATATCGGGGTTTGCGAAATTACAGATCGCGGAATCGAAGCGTCGTGATCGTATCGCGTCGACGAACTCTCGAGTGACGGCCGGCGCGCTCATCTCGGGCTTGTGGTCGTAAGTCGGCACGTCCCTGGGAGATGGGATCAGGATGCGGGTCTCGCCTTCGAAGGGTTCCTCCCGCTGGCCGTTGAAGAAATAGGTGACGTGCGCGTATTTCTCGGTTTCCGCGATACGCAACTGCCGGAGCCCGCCCTCGCTCATCGCCCTCCCGCACACGTCCGGCATGGCCTGCGCCAGGTCTTCGGGCGAAAACGCGACGCCGTCCACGGGCAGGCCGGCTTCGTACCGCGTGAGGCAGGTATAATGTACGCCGGGAACGGCCGCCCGCTCGAACCCGTCGAAATCCCGCAGCACGAAGGCGCGAGTGATCTGCCGTCCCCGGTCGCCCCGGAAATTGAAGCAGATCACGGAGTCGCCGTTCCCGATTGTCGCCGGTGATCCCGCGTTGCCGTCCGCAACAACGATCGGTTTGACGAACTCGTCGGTCTCGTTCCGATCGTACGCGTCCTGAATGGCCTCGAGCGCGTCCCCCGCGTGCGTCCCCCGGCCGAGCGTCATGGCTTCGAAGGCCACGCGGACGCGGTCCCAGCGCCGGTCCCGGTCCATGGCATAGTAGCGGCCGCAAACCGTGGCGATTCTGCCAACTCCCGCCGACGCGCACATCTCCTGAAAGGCGGCCAGATGGCGAATACCGCTTTTGGGCGGCGTATCGCGCCCGTCGAGCCACGCGTGTACGCAGACCTGGTCCGGTTTCAACCGGCGACCCGCTGCCATTCTGAGCAGACCGTTGTAGTGGTTGGGCCAGGAATGTACCCCGCCGTCGGACACCAGTCCGATCAGATGAAGGCGGCGATCGGTGCCGGCAACACGGTCCATCGACGCGAGCAACGCACCGTTTTGCGAGAAGCCGCCGTCCCTCACTCTGTCGTCGATCCGGGTGACGGCCTGCATCACAACGCGCCCCGCGCCCAGGTTGAGATGCCCGACTTCGGAATTGCCGATCAATCCGTCGGGCAGGCCCACGCTGCGTCCGCATGTCCTGAGCGTCGTGGACGGGTACGCCGCGCCGATGCGGTCCATGGTTGGCGTATCGGCCATCGCGACCGCGTTGTGGTCCTCGCTGGAAGAAAGGCCCCACCCATCGAGGACGATCAGGGCGGCAAAACGTCGTTCTGGACTGGAGATCACGGAGTCGGAAAATACGATTTTGGTTTACCGAAGGCAAGTTGAAACGGGAACGAAACCAGCCCGTTCAGGAGAGGTTCGGGGGGATGGTTTTTCGCAGAATGCGGTGGAATGACCTTACGATAGGACGGGCGAAGGTGGTACTGCGGCCAACAAGCGCAATCGGCCGGGAGAGCCCGGGTTCGGGAAATCGAACCAGTTCCGGATCGGGAATTCCCAGCGCCCTGGCGATACCCAGCGGCACCAGCCCGTGACCGAACCCGCACCTGGCCATCTGCGCGATGCCCGCGAAAGATTGCAGGGTCTGTTCGGTCTCGACGCGGATGTTCCATTTGCCTGAGAGTGCCCGGATGCGTGGTTCCAGGTGAACCCAGGTCGCGGCATGGGGTTCGATCGTGATGACGGGAAGCGTCGTATCGCGGCGAAGCCGAAGCGGCTCCAGTCCCGAGGGAACCAGGACCATGGGCTCGTCCACGAGGGGCTCCGACTTTACATCCGCGCTGTATTCCCCACGATCGGCGCACAGCGCGAGCAGGTATTCTCCCGAGCGTACATGGTCAATGGCAACCGGGCTTCTGTGTGCGTTGACGACGAGTTCCAGCTGCGGGATGGCCCGTGCGACGCCGGCCAGAACGCGCGATCCCCAGGAGGAGAGTATGGATTCCGATATGCCAATGACAAGGCGGCTGGCCTGAACGGGGGACTCGTCCGCGACCGCTTCCTTTAACGCGGCCATGAACGGCGCCGTCTTTTCGAGCAGCTGGATTCCCGCGGCCGTGAGCCGGACGCGCCTGCCCACCGGTTCGACGAGTTTCCGCCCCAGCGCACTCTCGAGCGCGTCGATGCGCTTGCTGACGGCCGACTGGGAGATGCGCAGCCGGGTGCCCGCCTTGGTCATGGTGCCGGCCTCGGAAAGCGCCGCAAGGGTTTCAATGTTCTCGATCATATCTCAACGTCCCCGCTTGCGGAAGCCGGTGTGCGGGTGGGGCCTGCCTGACCGTTTCACGATCCTGCCCTGTGATCCCTGCAGGCGCCTGAAGTCCCGACCTATTCCTTTTGGGAATATAATCTATAACAATGATTCGCTTTTGTACTGTATTGAATTTAACTAAATTCGTTCGCGATGTAAAGCGGGTACCCCATGAATTCAGAAGCGGACGACGCCTTCCGTTGACCACTCCGGCAGCCTGATCCACCGGCCCGATTCCCACTTGCATGCTTAAGATTATATAATAAATTATTTAAGTATCCCTTTGACAGGAAGAGGAGACGGGACCTACCCCCTGCCCCCCTTCCTGAAGGACGGGGGAACCTGGGTCGATAGGTTTGGATTTGCGAATGTGCCCGCATGGTATTCTCCCGTCAATGAGCGTGTTTTTGGACGACGAGCCGGCAATCCCCGGTTTTCCTCCCCCTTTCCTTTAGGAGAGGGGGCCGGGGGGAGAGGTCGAAAAAAGGCGGTGAGACGGTAGAGGGTAGACGGGAGAAGAAGCCCTTGCCGATTTGTACCTCCGACTTGCCTCCGGCACGTGAAGAAACTCTACAGGGCAGGAAATCTCTCCCGTCTCCCGGCTTACGTCTACCCGCCTTCAGCTGATGGCTTCTTCAAGGATTTTCGCTATGGCCAATATCAAGGACCCCTTCGGATTGCGCGACCGGATGCCCGCGGCCGGCGGCGACGTTTGGATCTATCGACTGGATCGACTGGAAGCGGCGGGGGTCGGCGCGATTTCGCGATTGCCCTTTACCATTAAGGTGCTGCTGGAAGCCGCGCTGCGGAATCTGGACGGATATCTGGTGTCCGAAGACGATGCGGCGGGGCTGGCCGGATGGAATGCCGCGGCTCCCACACAGGCGGAGGTGCCTTTCATGCCTGCGCGGGTGGTCTTGCAGGATTTCACCGGCGTACCCTCCCTGGTCGACCTGGCCGCGCTGCGTTCGGCCATGGCGCGCATGGGAAAGGACCCGAGCCGCATAGAGCCCCGGATTCCCGCCGACCTGGTGATCGACCATTCCGTGCAGGTCGACCGTTTCGCGCGCCACGACGCGCTGCGCATCAACGCGGAAATCGAATTTGAGCGGAACCGCGAGCGGTATGAGTTTCTGAGGTGGGGGGCCAATGCGTTCGAGAAGTTCAAGGTTGTGCCGCCCGCCACGGGGATTGTGCACCAGGTGAACCTGGAATACCTCGCGAAGGGCATCGTGCGCCAGGCGGGCGCGGCGTTTCCGGACAGCCTGGTGGGAACGGACTCGCATACCACAATGATCAACGGCCTGGGCGTACTGGGCTGGGGCGTCGGCGGAATCGAGGCCGAGGCGGTCATGTTGGGGCAGCCAATCTACATGGCCACGCCCGAGGTGGTGGGCTTCAAGCTGTACGGAAGTCTGCCGGACGGCGCGACCGCTACGGACCTCGCGCTGACGGTTACCCAGATGCTGCGCGCAAAAGGAGTGGTGGGCAAGTTCGTTGAGTTCTACGGTACCGGGCTGTCCGGCATCAGCCTCGCCGACCGCGCAACCATTGCGAATATGGCGCCTGAATACGGCGCGACCGTGGGATTCTTTCCCGTAGACGCGGAAACGTTGCGATACCTGGAACGCACCGCGAGGTCGGAAGAGGAGGTGGACCTGGTGGCGCGGTATACCCGGGCGCAGGGTCTTTTCCGTACGGACGAAACGCCCGAACCCGCCTTTACGGAAACGCTCGAGATGGACCTGGGCGCAGTGGAGCCGAGCCTGGCCGGGCCGAAACGGCCGCAGGACCGGGTGCCGCTGGACGCCATGAAGCGGGGATTCGAGCGAGCGCTGGCGTCACCCGTCGGTCACAACGGTTTCGGCGTGGAAGAGGCGGGTCGCGGGAAGAAGCTGACCGTGGCGGCCAATGGCCGGGCCGAAATCGGGCACGGCGCGGTGGTGATCGCGGCGATTACCAGTTGCACGAACACGAGCAATCCCTCGGTGATGGTCGGCGCGGGGCTTCTCGCCAGGAAGGCGGTGGAACGGGGTATGACGGTACCCTCGTACGTAAAAACGAGCCTGGCGCCGGGGTCGCGCGTGGTCACGGAATACCTGAACGCGGCCGGGCTGACGCCCTACCTGGAACGCCTCGGGTTCCACACTGTAGGATACGGATGCACCACGTGCATCGGCAACAGCGGTCCATTGCCGGCGCCCGTGGTGGCTGCTATTGACGAAGGCGACCTCGTGGCCGCGTCGGTGCTCTCCGGCAACCGGAACTTCGAGGGCCGGGTGAACCCGCACGTCAAGGCCAACTATCTCGCGTCTCCGCCCCTTGTGGTGGCCTACGCGCTCGCGGGCAGGGTTGACGTGGACCTGGCCAACGAGCCATTGGGAACGGATGCCGACGGAAATCCGGTTTCCCTCAGGGACATCTGGCCCACGCAGGAGGAAATCTCGGATACCATTGCGCAGGCATTGAAGCCGGAAATGTTCGCAACGCAGTACAGCAACGTATTCGACGGCAATGAGACATGGAACGCCATTGCGGGGCAGGAAGCGGCGCTCTATTCATGGAACGCGGACAGCACCTACGTGCAGGAGCCGCCCTTCTTCACGGATCTGACCGAGGAACCGGCGCCCGTTCGGGAGATTCGCGGCGCGCGGGTGCTGGTGATGCTGGGAGATTCGGTGACGACCGACCATATTTCACCCGCGGGCAGCATTGCGGTGGACAGTCCGGCGGGAAGGTACCTCATCGAAAGCGGCGTGGCGCCGAAGGACTTCAACTCCTACGGGTCCCGGCGGGGCAATCACGAAGTGATGGTGCGGGGCACGTTCGCGAATATACGCATCCGCAACCGCCTGGCGCCTGGGACCGAGGGCGGCGTCACCGTTCATCTGCCCGGGGGGGAACCAATGCCGATCTACGACGCGGCGGTGCGATACGCACAGGAGGGTGTGCCGCTGGTCGTCCTGGCCGGCAAGGAATACGGCGCGGGGTCGTCGCGGGACTGGGCGGCCAAGGGGCCGGCGCTACAGGGGGTGAGGGCCGCGATCGCGGAAAGTTACGAACGGATCCATCGCAGCAATCTGGTGGGGATGGGCGTCCTGCCGCTGCAGTACAAGCCCGGTGAAAGCGCGGAGTCGCTGGGGCTCACCGGCAGAGAGACGTTCGACGTCGAGGGCATTGGAGACGAGCTGCGCCCGCTTCAGGACGCGACCGTGACGGCTACTGCGGAAGACGGCGCCGTCACGACGTTCAGCGCCACGGTGCGTATCGACACGCCAGTGGAAATCGACTACTATCGGAACGGAGGCATTCTGCACACCGTTCTCAGGAATTTCCTGAAGGAATCCTGATCCGCGGATTCGAATCTGCGGGAAAGAGAAACAGGCGCCCGATCCTGGGGAGCACAAAAAAGAAACCGGCTCCTTTCATGGAGCCGGCCGTAGTTGCATCCTGATGATCGGTAGGCCGAAGGTTTTTCTTCTTAGAGCTCAAGTTTGTGGACGCTGGACCTGACGGCCTCCGCGGATGAATGAAACGCATTCCGTTCATCCGGCGTGAGGCCGATTTCGATGATTTCCTCTACGCCGGAAGCACCCAGCTTCACGGGAACGCCCATATACAGATCCTGGACGCCGTACTGGCCGGTGAGCCAGGCGGCGCAGGGAAGGATGCGCTTCTTGTCCAGGACGATGGCCGCCACCATTTCGGCAATGGCGGAAGCGGGCGCGTAAAAGGCGCTGCCCGCCTTGAGGTGCGCCACAATTTCGGCGCCGCCGTTCCGGGTGCGTTCCACCAGCCGTTCGATGACGGATTCGTCGAGCAATTCGGAAAGCGGAATGCCGGCCACGGACGAGTAGCGGGGCAGGGGCACCATGGAATCGCCGTGACCCCCCAGCACGAAGGCGGTCACGTCTTCCACGGAAACGTCCAGTTCATCGGCGATGAAATAACGAAAACGCGCGGAATCCAAAATGCCCGCCATGCCAACGACACGAGCGGGCGAAAACTCCGTAACTTTCAGCGCCACGTACGCCATTGCGTCGAGGGGATTCGTCACCACGATTACAATGGCATCGGGCGCTGTTTCCTTGACGCGTTCGCAGACCGAAGCGACGATTTCGGCGTTTGTCGTCAGCAGGTCGTCCCGGGTCATTCCGGGCTTGCGCGCCAGCCCTGCGGTTACAACCACAATGTCCGAACCGGACAGGCTGTCGGAATCGCTTGTACCCGAAACCCGGGTATCGAAGCGGTCCACCGGCGACGCCTGGGCAAGGTCCAGGGCCTTACCCTGTGGAATGCCCTCGGCGACGTCGAGCAGAATCAGTTCGCGGGCGAACTCCCGCTCGGCGATATGCTGCGCGGCGGTCGCTCCCACGTTGCCGGCGCCAACCACTGAGATCTTCAATGCCGGGCTACTCCGCTATCAGTCCGTTGATAAAGTCGCTCTGCAGGCCTGCCAGTGAAGTCCTGGCAGGCAGGTAGCCCGGATGGGCTTTTTCAATGGGCTGCTGAGGGGTAGACGCTGACCTTCTTCCGGTGCTTGTACATATTCTGAAAGGTCACGATGCCGTCGACCAGGGCAAAAAGCGAATCGTCTTTGGCGCGCCGTACCATGTTTCCCGGATGGATCCGCGTGCCACGCTGCCGGACGATGATACTGCCCGCGGTGACAAACTCACCGCCGAAGACTTTGACGCCCAGGCGCTGTCCGCGGCTGTCGCGACCGTTACGGGAACTTCCGACCCCTTTTTTGTGGGCCATACGGATACCCTCCTCCCCTGCCTCGCGCGGATCGGTGAAATTCCCGATACCGCGGCAGGAGTCGGTTTACGGTGAAATGCCGTCGATCCGGAGTTCCGTAAAGGGCTGCCGGTGGCCGTTCTTCCGCCGGTAGCCCTTTCGGCGTTTCATTTTAAAGATTGTGATTTTGTCGTGCTTTCCGTGCCCCAGAACGCTGGCCTCGACGGCGGCCCCATCGACCTGCGGCCTGCCAATGCTGGTTTCGCCGTCTTTGGACACCAGCAGTACGCGATCCAGGGTGAGTGATTCACCGGCTTCGGCCTTCAGCCGGGAGACGCGAATGCGATCTCCTTCCTGAACCTTGACCTGTTGACCGGCGATTTCCACAACGGCGTACATGAAGAAAACCTCCACATTTCGATTTGGCGCATCCGGCCGTTTCAGGCGCGAAACGGGCCGAAAACGGTAACAAAGACGGGAGGTTTTGTCAAGTCTTAAATTTGTCCGTAATGTCCAGGTTACGCTTCCGGGAAACCATCCGGTACCCGTCAACGGACAGGTCGGGGTCGTTCTCCACGTTCAGCCAGACCCGGGTGGAACGTCGCAGCCTCTTGAGACGTTCGCGCCGGTTTTCGAGGATGAAATCACCCACCGTGGGGTTGACGTGTACGGTAAGCCTCCGATCCACGGATGAGGCCCTGGACCGCTTGAGCCACCGCTCGATGCGGGCGAGTGTGGACTCCCGGCTGGGCACGCGCCCGCTGCCGTGGCAGTTGGGACAGGTCTCGCTGAAGGTGAACATAAGGCTCGGCCGTACCCGCTGCCTCGTCATCTCCATGAGACCGAACTCGCTGATTTCCGAAAATCGGGGCCTGGACCGGTCGCGGCGTACGGCCTGCCGGAATTCATTCTCGACCTTCTTGCGGTTCTGGGCGATGGCCATGTCGATGAAATCGATCACGATGATGCCCCCGATATCGCGCAGGCGAAGCTGGCGCGCGATTTCACGGGCGGCCTCCAGGTTGATTTTCAAAACGTTCTCTTCCTGGTTCGAACGGCCCACGAAGCGGCCGCTGTTCACGTCGATGGCGACCAGGGCCTCGGTGTGGTCCAGTACCAGGTATCCGCCTCCCTTCAGCCAGACCTTGCGGTCAGAGCATTTCTCGATCTCGCTCTCGACACCGAATGCGTCGAAGACAGGCGCGCTGTCTCTGTGGTATTCCACACGTTCCCGGAGATGAGGCGAAGTCGATTTAAGATATGCCAGTATCTTCTTGTATTCCTGCTTTGCGTCAACCACCAGACGGTCCACGTCGTCGGTAAACAGGTCGCGTATGAGACTCGACGTCATGCCCATTTCTTTGTGCAATATGCTCACCGGGTCGGCGATCCTGAACTGTTTCTGAATGCGCGACCAGGCGTTCATCAACTGCTTCAGGTCCCGCACCATCTCCCGGTCGCCCTTGCCGGAGGCTTCGGTCCGCACGATGATGCCATAACCTTCGGGGCGTATGTCTCGCCCGAGATCCTTCAGCCTCCGTTTCTCGGGTAAGTTGGTGATCTTCCGGGAAACGCCCACCTTCTCCCCGTTGGGCACCAGCACCATGAACCGGCCCGGCAGCGAGGGTACCGCCGTAACCCTGGGACCCTTCGTGCCAATGGGTTCTTTCTTGACCTGAACGAGGACCTCCTGGCCCTTCTGGATGAGTTGTTCTATGGGGATGACCGATTTGCCGTTTACGTGGGTTCGCGCGTCGATTTCCTCGAGGGTTTCATCGTTCAGTCCCACCATCGATCCGGGCGAACCAGGCATGTCCGAGGCGTGCAGAAAAGCGCTTTTCTCAAGGCCGATATCCACAAATGCGGCCTGCATTCCGGGAAGCACCGCGGATACGGTTCCCTTGTAGATATCGCCCACCATGCGCTCGTTCTCGGCGCATTCGACGAGTATTTCCACCAGCTTTCCATCTTCCAGAACGGCAATTCTTGATTCGTGCGACCCTACGTTGATTACGATTTCGCTCTTCACATTTACCTGACCCTTCGTTGCTTATAAACATCTTATATTATTATAGGTTATACAAATGTAACAAAAACGCGTACTGTAGACAAGGAGATTGTTGCGGCGCAGTGACATATGCGCGTCGTCCGTGGGTTTGACCTGCGTATCGAACCCTTTACTTTTCAACGACCCGGCTGGGAAAGATCGTGATCTCCTCGACGATCGCGCGGCCGGGCAACTGTGCGACCATCAGCGCGGCGGCGGCGACGTCTTCCGGCGCGAGCGCGGCCGCTCGCTTTTGGTCGGAGACGGGGTTGGGGCGAAGATCCAGGATGGGCGTATCGACCTCTCCGGGAAAGATGCAGCAGGCCCGGATACCGGTCTCACGGAACTCCGCGTTGATGGACTGGTTCAGGGCGGCCATTCCAAACTTGGACGCGCAATAGGCAACGCCCGCGATCATGCCGGACCGTTTGCCGGCCATGGAAGAGATATTGATGACCAGTCCGTCGCCCTGTTTCTCCATGTGCGGCATCGTAGCCCGGAACGCGTTGAAGGCGCCGGTGAGATTGATGTCGACGACACGGTCCCAGTCCTCGTCGGATATGTCCCTGAGGCCGCGCTGCAGGGTGTTGATGCCGGCGTTGTTTACCAGGATATCGATACGCCCGAAACGCTCGACGGCCCGGTCCGAGAGGGCTTTGACAGAGTCCCTGCAGGTGACGTCGGCCTGTACGCACAGCGTCTCTGTCCCGGAATCGCGAACTGACCCTGCGGTTTCTTCCAGCACGTCGGCGCGGCGTCCGGCCAGGATGCAATTCATGCCTGCATTGCTGAAGGCAACTGCGATGGCGCGGCCGATGCCGGTGCCCGCGCCCGTGATAATGGCGGTTTTGACGTGCGTATCCTTCATGGCGTGTTTGTCCCCGGAGGTGCGTCAAGATGAGGATGCTGCGTCGAAAACGGGGTCGGAACCGGCTTCCTCTTCCGGGTCATCGCGGGCTGAGTCCGGCGATCGCGTGGCGGTTGTGCGGAATCCGGGAATTCAGCGCTTCGGTCCGATGATAATGTAGGCATTCGACGTGGTAATGTCAAATCACGGGCCCGGAAGAACACGATTGGCGTTGAACCGGTTGGCGAATTCCATTTGGAAGTGACATTTGTGCGGGGTTTATATATATTTATTGACCGATGTTACACATTGTTGGGGACCACCGATGGATATGATCACCATGGACGAGGCGATTGACCTCGTCCTTCAGCATACGTCTCCGATCGACAAGACGACCGCCGGCCTGATGGACGCCCTGGGGTGTACGCTTGCGGAAGAGGTGCGGTCGGACATTGACATGCCGCCGTTCGACAAAGCGACGATGGACGGCTACGCGGTGGTTGGCGGAGACGTCTCGAACGCATGCCGGGAAAGACCGGCCGTTCTCGACGTGATCGAAGAAATCCCTGCCGGGTCCGTTCCTCAAGAGACGGTTTCTCCCGGTCGGGCGGCCCGAATCATGACGGGCGCGCCGATGCCCGATGGCGCGGACACGGTCGTTATGGTGGAAGATACCGTTTCGGAACGGGACGGGGAGGGCGTGCGGGTGCTGGCGCCGACGGAACCGGGGCGCAACGTCGCGCCGCTCGGGGAGGACGTGAGGCGCAATCAGGTGGTACTTGAAGCCGGAACGTGGATTCGTCCTCCCGAGATTGGAATCCTTGCGGCGGTGGGGGTGGTCGACGTACCTGTGTATCGCCGTCCCGTAGTGGGGGTGGTCGCCACCGGCAGCGAGATCGTGGAGCCCGGAAACAACCCGGCGGAGGGGCAGATCCGGAACAGCAACGGATATTCGATGATGGCGCAGGCGCTCAAATCCGGCGCGCAGACGCGGTATCTGGGCATTGTTGAAGACGACGAAGACGCCCTGAAAGCCGTTATTTCCCGCGGCCTGGACGAGTGCGACGTGGTCCTGCTTTCCGGGGGCGTATCGGCCGGGATTTACGACCTCGTGCAGGGTGCGATGCGAGACTGCGGCGTGGAGATCTATTTCGACAGAATCCGGATGAAGCCGGGCAAACCCCTCACGTTCGGCGCGCGAGGGAACAAGCTTGTCTTCGGGCTTCCGGGAAATCCGGTGTCGGCGGTGGTGGGACTGGAACTGCTGGTCCGCCCGGCCGTTCGAAAGATGCAGCGAGTGTCCGAGGTCCATCGGCCGATGGTCCGGGGCAGGCTGGCGCAGGGGTTCCGGCAGTCGCCCGGGCGCAAGCAGTTCGTACCGGCCCGGTCCCGGAAGGTCAACGGATGCTGGGAGAGCGACTGGGTGGGCCACCACGGATCGGCGGACCTGTTTTCGCTTTCCCGCGCGAACAGCCTCTTCGTGGTGGAGGCCGAGGTCGAAGCGCTCGAGGCGGGCACGGAGGTGGACGTCGTGCTGCTGGAAGAATGGTAACGAAGAGAGGGCCTTCCTTTATCAGACATCTGACTGAATAACTTGCAGGTTCAAGCATCCTTCATACATTTGACATGGCGAATCTGACCCACATTGCCGAAGATGGGACCGTGAGGATGGTGGACGTCACGGAGAAAGCCGTGACCGGGCGCGAGGCGGTCGCGGGCGGCGAAATCGTCATGGCGCCGGAGACGGCGCGGCTGGTTTCCGGTGGGGAATTGCCCAAGGGAAACGTGCTGGAAACCGCCCGGATCGCCGGAATCATGGCGGCGAAACGGACGTGGGAACTGATTCCGCTCTGCCATCCGGTCGATCCCACGGGCATTGAGATCCGCTTCGAGGTGGGACAGGATCGGATCGAAGCGGAAGCCAGCGTCCGCGTGACGGGCAGGACCGGCGTGGAGATGGAAGCGCTGACGGCCGTGAGCGCGGCGCTGCTGACCGTCTACGACATGTGCAAGGCCGTGGATAAGGACATGGCCATCCGGGACATCCGCCTCCTGAGAAAAACCGGCGGCCGCAGCGGGGATTACGTTCGGACGTAGGTGTTGACCCGGAAATTTGCCACCATTCATCCGCCGAAACGTCCCGTCTCGCTGCGTGGTCATTGCCCGTGCTGAGCCTGTCGAAGCAAGCTTGTCGAAATGCCCGCGTTACGCTATCCTTTCAATGCCACACGACAGCCCGTCGCCGACCCCTCTCCGTGTAGGGGCGTCCCTTGTGGGCGCCCGCATCCGGCGACGTTCCTGACACGACAATGCGCCCATAGCTCAACAGGCAGAGCAGCTGACTCTTAATCAGAAGGTTCGGGGTTCGATTCCCTGTGGGCGCACCAGATTTCGGCCGTCTCAACTGACGGTCCGATGACGAAGACAAGACCCCGACGGAACCATTCCGCCGGGGTCTTGTCGAATCCGACGCCTTACTGCAATGGCAGGTTTCAAACTTGCCACTGTATCCAGGTGTTTTGTAAGTAATCACAACTGTCTAAAATCGTCGACTATCACTAACGAATAATCGGAGGTGTGGATTATGGTACGTATTCCAACCCATCGTGTCCCGACTCATCCGGGTGAGATGTTACTGGAGGAATTTCTGAACCCAATGTGTTTAACGCAGCGCGAATTGGCTACCGCCATTCATGTTCCCTATCAACGGGTCAACGAACTGGTGAATGGCAGACGCGGTATCACTCCCAGCACCGCCCTGCGCCTGGGAAGATATTTCAACGTTTCAGCAGCATTCTGGCTGAATCTCCAGCTACGTTGGGACCTGTATCACGCGACCCGGTCTGAGGCAGAGAAACTGAAGACGATTTCACCACGTGTGTTAGACCTCACGTAGGTGCGGCCAAATGACAACAAACGTCGGCTAATAATTCGAACTGCCGACATTTTATATCAATTTGCGGATGATTGACCCTCATGGATATCGCTCAACCACAAAGAGTCGGCCTGGGTACCTATTTTAGACCGAGAGACCTCGCGCAGTTTGGGATATCACATCGGAAACTCACGGGTCTTGTCGCTGATGGACTGGTCGACAGTCTCGGAAACGGCCTTTACCGAATCTCCGAGGTTGAAGCGACAGAGTCAGAAACGATCGCAATGGTAGCTGTAGCCATACCGAGCGCCATTATGTGCCTTCTGACGGCGCTACGCTTCCATGAAATCGGTACACAGTCGCCTCACGTGACCTGGATTGCTCTTGACCGAAAAGCCCGCAAACCCACCCGTGCGCCCGCCCGGGTACGGGTAGTCCGTTTCTCCGGCGCGATGCTATCCTATGGCGTAACCCGCGAATCGGTGCTTGGGGTGCCGTTCCGCATCACTTCGCCAGCCCGAACTGTCGTGGATTGTTTCCGCTATCGCAACAAAATTGGACTCGATATAGCGCTTGAGGCGCTTGAGGATGCCCTGCGATCGCGTGCCGTCACAGTGGACGAAATTGTGCGAGCCGCTGAAGTCTGCCGCGCGCAGACGGTTGTGCGGAGCTACCTGGAGGCGCTTCAAGTATGACACGTGAAAAGCCCCGCAATGTCGGCAGGTCCCGCCTAACTCTGCAGGGCTTCAGGGCTACACAATTCGATTGCATTGCACGATGCGTTTGACAGGACGAGGAGGACTATCCGTGGATGAGATCCGCAGAATCCGGCGTCAAAAACAGCACTCGATTGAAGAGCGGCTGGATGATCTTCGACGGCGTGGGATCCTGGTGCCATCCGAAGCGCCAGGTCAGGCACTCAAGCCGGTGGCGCGACGACCGGGCGCCCTGGCGCGGTTCCTTGCACAGCGGGGCGAATAGCGTCAACGTTTTGGAAACCACCTTCCAGCGATGCCTTTTTCCAGGAACTGGCTTTCACATTTGAAGCCAGTTCTTTTCTTGCTCGTGCTTCTTTATTACATTATTAGCGGATTTAGCCTTTATCGCTATTAAGCCACTTTCTTATTTTCACCTTCGCAGATAACGCGCGGCTATGGCGGAAGGTATCGATGAGAGGGCAAACCGATGACCGCACGGCGTAAAGCCGCAGCCGACTGCCGGCAATTTGCACTCTATCACGGCACGATCCACTAATTTCCGGAGCGAGGGCATCCTGCCCTCGCTCCCGGGAACGCCAACCCCACCGTTCCCAGGTCGGTTTCAGTCTTGGACAGCAGTGATTTCATACTCAACCTGAATTTGCAAGGACAGCGATGGCAAATCTGAAGCGAATCGAATCGTGTTCCCTCGACCGTATCAGGATAATGAAGGACGTGGTCGGGAGGGAAATCGAGAGCGTTAACGAGCAATTGGCCGAGGAAGAAGAAAACATCAGCCGCCTGGCCGAAAGTGCGGACACGGTCGCCCTGAAGAAAAAGCACGGCCGCTACGAACTGGACCTGGACGCGGCCGATTCGCGAATCTCGACGTTGAACGAGGAAAAACAGACACTGGAGGACAAAGCAAGGGTCATCGACCAGGCCTTCCAGAAGAAACATCTGATGGACAGGCAGGCCGACAAGCTCGGAAGCGTCCGGAACGTTCATCTGAAGGACATCATCATCTTCTTACTCATTCTGTTTCTGATCTCGATTCTTGTCGTGGACCTGCTTGGCATCGGCGCGAACGGCGGCGGCGCGGCTGCAACGGCGGAGGTCAAAGCGGGAAAGATCAGCAATATCGTCATACAAAAACAGGGCGCCGGGTATGAGCGCGTGAACATACACATCGTGGACAACGCCGGGTCCGGCGCGCTCGTTTCCGGGCACGTCACCGGAGGAAAACTGACCGGGGTGGACATCGTGGACAGCGGGGCGAAATACAAGAACCCCGTTGTGGAAGTGCACGCGCATTTCCCGGTGGGTACGCTCTGGATCTTCTGGATCATCGACGTGGTGTGCTGTGCCATTTTCATGGCCAACTTCGTCTTCGAACACAAACTTGCCGCTTCCAAAAAATGGTATTGGAAGAACAACTGGATTGACTTCATCACGTCCATTCCGCTCCCTCCGGTGCAGGTTATCGCGGCCTCCGGCGACCTCGGCGTCGTGCGCCTGGGGCGTCTGCTGCGTGCCGTGCGGATCTTGCGGGCGCTGCGGCTGATGCGCATCGGCCTGTTCTTCTGGCGAGGCATGGACCACCTCAGCACCACGCTGGACGTCCGTCTGCTCAAAAGGTCGCTTCTTTACGGCCTCCTGTCGCTCGTGTTCGGCGCATGCGTTTTCATGTTCCTGGAGCACATGGAGTCGGGCTCTGGATTCTGGCAGAGCCTCTGGTGGAGCTTTACAACGCTCGTCACGGGCGGGTATGCCGACATCCACAACCCCGAAACCGCATCCGGCAGAATCCTCACCGTTTTTCTGGTGATTACAGGAATGGTTCTGGTGGGCGTCTTCACGGCGACGCTGACGAGCATTCTGGTCAAGGAAGAGGAATCCATACAGGCCGAGGAGCTCGACGAGCAGACTGCGATCGTCACGAAGATCCAGAAAGACGTCGAGGCGACCAATCAGAGGCTGGACCGGCTGGAAGGAAGCGTACGGGAGATCCGGGACGCTGTCGCGGGACGGGAGGAATAGCCGATCCCCGAACCCAGGAAGCACGATCCCTACGCGGCATTCCGCATTGCGAACTACCGGCGATACATCCTGGGCTGGTTCTTCGCCATCGTGGGAAACCAGATCCAGAGCATCGCGATCGGATGGGAGATCTACCAGCGGACCGGCCAGGCCCTTTCCCTTGGGCTGGTTGGTCTCGCCCAGGCCGTGCCGACGATCGTCCTGGCCCTGCCGGCCGGCTTCCTGGCGGACAGATTCGACCGCAGAAGGGTTGTCGTGCTCAGCATGCTGGGCACAACCCTCACGTCGCTCGGACTCCTGGCGCTCTCGCTCGGCGAGGGTCCGGTCCTGCTGATGTATGCGCTGCTTGCGCTGGATGCAACGGCCACCTGCCTGGGTCGGCCGGCCAGAACCGCACTCGTGCCCCTGCTCGTTCCGCGCGACGTCTTCCCTATCGCCGTTACCTGGAACACCAGCCTGATGCAGATGGCCTGGGTGGTCGGCCCTGCCCTTGGCGGCATTGTCATCATGTACAGCGTTCCCGCCGCCTATGCGCTCAGTGCGGCGAGCACCCTGGTTTTTGTGGTTCTGCTCACGCGGGTGGACTTCCGTGCGGAACCGGAGAGCGCGGAACCCGCTTCGCTTTCGACCCTGCTGGCGGGCATCCGGTACGTCTGGCGCACCCGCCTGATCCTTTCCCTGATGGCGCTGGATATGTTCGCCGTGCTTCTGGGCGGCGCCGTCTACCTGTTGCCCATCTATGCGGAGGACATTCTCCGGGTGGGACCCCAGGGTTTCGGATGGCTTCGGGCCGCGCCGGGCGTCGGCGCCTTCTGCATGGCGATCCTCCTGGCCTACCTGCCGCCGATGCGGCGTGCGGGCCGAAACCTCCTGTTCGCGGTGGCGGGGTTCGGAGCGGCCACCATCGTCTTCGGTTTTTCTCAATCCTTCTGGCTCTCCCTGGCCATGCTGTTCCTCACCGGCGCCTTCGACAACGTCAGCATGGTCGTCCGGCACACGCTTGTTCAACTGCTGACGACCAACCGGATGCGCGGCCGCGTGCTGGCCGTCAACTACGTTTTCATCGGGGCTTCAAATGAACTCGGCGGTATGGAATCCGGCCTCGTCGCCCACTGGTTCGGACCGGTCGTTTCGGTGGTCAGCGGCGGGATCGGCACCCTGTTCGTGGTTCTCGGCACGGCAGCCGGTGTTCCCGGGCTTCGTCGCTTCGGCGCGCTCCACGAAGCACGGCCTGAAGAAGAGGAAGTGGATGCCCGGGGCAAGGGGAAAATGTGAACCCGGCACTCGCGATACACTGCGTGGATCCGCGACGCCACGCCATATATGCAACCGTAGATGGATCTCTATGACGAGAATATCACTTCCATGGATCGTGATACCGGCACTATCTGCGCTCGTCGTAATCTGCACGTCGCCGACGATAGCGCAACAGGTCCCGCCGGACGAATCGTGGCGCACGCTCGAGACGGAACACTTCCGCGTCACTTTCCCCGATCGACTGGAAGACCTGGCGCGCCGGGCGGTCGATCGCGCGGAGTGGGCGCACGCAACCCTATCCGATCAGTTCGTGCAGGGACCGCAGGGAACCATCGATCTGGTCGTCACCGACCACACGGACGTCTCCAACGGCTACGCGACCCCGTTTCCCTCGAACCGCATCGTCCTCTACGCGCGGCCGCCTGTGGACAGCTTCCTGCTCGGCTACTACGACGACTGGATGGAACTTCTGATCGTTCACGAACTGACGCATATCTTCCATCTCGATCGTCGCGGCCGGTACAGCGTTCGGGGACTGTTCGGCAGGATACCGGTCCCCGTATTCGGTTTTCCGGCATTTACAACGCCCCTGTGGGTCATCGAGGGCATCGCCACCTGGTACGAGTCGGCGCTGACCGGCAAGGGCCGCGTCCTGGGAACCTATCACAACATGGTGCTTCGAACGGCAGCCCTGGAGGGCCGCTTCGAGTCCATCGGACAGGCAGGAGGATGGTCGCCGCAATGGCCCGGCGGGCTCCGAGCGTACGTTTCCGGATCTTTGTTCTTCGAACACCTCATGCGCAAGTACGGCCGGGACCGGATGTCGGCATTTGTCGAGGCGGTCGAGGGGCAGTGGATACCCTATCGTCTCGACGCCGCGGGAAGGAGCGCCTTCGGCGTCAGCCTGTCGAGCGAGTGGACCGCGTGGGCGAACGGCTGGCGAACGAAGGCAGCGGGGCTGGACGCCCGCCTCTCCAGGTTCGGCGCGATCTCCGAACCCGAGAGGCTGACCGACGGCGCCCGCTACGCGCTCTATCCGCGGGTCTCCCCGGATGGGTCGGCACTGGCCTACCGTCGATCGGATGGTCGTTCGGATCCCGTACTGGTTTCGACCGGGCTGGACGGCGGCGGCGAAACGACTGTCACGCGGATCCGCGGGGGCAGGTTCGCGTTCACGCCCGGCGGGGACGTCCTCACCGGGAAATTGGAATTCTCAGGGCGATACCGGCTGTACAGCGACATCTACCGCATGACCCGGGACGGCGTGATGGAATGGTTGACCAGCGGCGCCCGTCTGACCTCGCCTTCGGCCGGTCCCGGTGACCGGGCGGTCGCGGTGTCGGAAGGAGACGGCGCTACCGGACTGGCGCGAGTCGATACCCGCACGGGGTCCGTCGAGTCCCTGGTTCACCCGAAAGCCGGCATCCACTGGGCGTTTCCGGCGGTGTCGCCCAACGGGAAATGGATCGCGGCGACACGTTGGGTTGGCGGGAATCACGACGTCGTCATCCTCGACGCGGAAGGGGGCCTCGTCAGCCATGTCACCGATGACCGTGCGATGGACTTCGCCCCCTCCTGGAGCGCCAATGGGAGGTGGCTGGTATGGTCCTCCGACCGAACGGGGATCCTCAATGTCTTCGCGGCACGGGTCGACAGTGGCCGGGCGGCGCCTCCGGTCATGCTCACCAATGTCCGGACCGGCGCGGCGTGGCCCAGCGTGGACCCGTCTGGACAATGGCTCTATTTTTCAGGGTATCACGTGGACGGATGGGAAATCGAACGCATGCCATTTGAACCGCATGCCGCGCCGCCCGCGCCACGATATACCGCCGATTCAACGCACACCGCGGCGGGGATGATAGCCTCGGAGGTCGCATCCGCGGCGGATGAATGGAACGCACGCGCCGGCGGGCAGGCACGCGACTATTCGCCGTCCTCCACGCTCCGGCCCCGATACTGGCTCCCATACGGGACTCTGTCCCTCTCCGGCGCCGGCAACGGCACAACGCTCCGGACGAAGGTGCTTGGCACATCCGTCGGGGCCTTTACGTCTGGTGTGGACCTCGTGGGCCGGCACGCATACAGCATCGGGGCCAAGATGTTTCTGCCGGCAGGAGGACATTCGGGAGGAAGAGGCGCGGGTGTTCTGTCGTATCGGTACGCCGGCCTGGGCAACCCCACGCTGGGTTTGACGACGTCGCAGAACTGGGACGAGGAGCGCGTGAGGGTGGGGGAGCGGAACGACGCGCCTGCCGACACGGTGTTCATTCTGGAACGAACGCGCCGTGCGATCGTTTCAATGAACCTTGCGCGCCCCAGGATATGGAGTACGGTTTCATTCACGCTTTCGGGCGGCCTGTTGCGGGAGGACCGGGAGGCGCTGGATTCTGATCTCCAGCCCGCGGACCTGTCGAAGTACGACAGCCCGAGCAGCACCCTGGGAGAAGTCGCGGCAGATTTCTCGGCCTCCACCGCCAGGTCGCACGCGTTTCAGATGGGCGGGGCCGCCGGCGCGACGTTCTCTGTCCGTGCGACGCGTCGATTCGACCTGGCCAGTGAGGCTTCAGACGATCGGTCCGTCGATGCCGTCTCCGGCGACTTCAGGACCTACGGGAAACTGCCTGGAGGTGGATTCGCGGCGCCCGTGGTGGCGCTCAGGGCGAGCGCGGGGGCGGCACGGGGACCGGACAGCGGGAGGGGCTACTTCAAGGTTGGCGGCGCGGGGCGACGGCTGTTTCCCGTTCGGGGTTATGAAGGGACGCAAAGATCCGGGCGGCGTGCATGGGCCGCCTCGCTGGAGATACGCCTGCCGGCCGCTTTGGTCAACCGCGCCATCCGAACGCCGCTACTGCACTTCGACCGCGCCTTTCTCACGCTCTTCGCCGACGCGGGCAACGCCTGGGGACGCGACAATTCTCTGCAGGACACACCCAGACCGCTCCTTTCCGCCGGCGCCGAGTTCGTCTACTATTTCGGCATCCTCTACGTTCCAATCCACTTCCGCGCCGGCGCGGGGTACGGGTTCACCGATCCAAAAGGGGCCGTTCCCTATTTCCTGCTTGGTGCTTCGTTTTGAGCTGATACGCAACGAACGGCGGGTAGACTGACGACCACACTCAGAAAACAGATAGTGGAGTAGTCCTTCCCTGAAGCCTGTCACTTCTGACGTTTCATCGGACTCTTCCAACCCGCAGCCTGGCACTGAATAGGGGAGACAGAGCACGATGAATTCTACTGTCCCTACGTACGCGATCGACCCTCAGACGCTTTGTATAAGTCGGCAGTCAAGTCTTTCCGGGACCTTTCATACTTGCCCAGCCAAGAAGCTTCGGCTATCTTAGTGGAAAAAGTCCCAGTCGCTACCACGCCAGTGATAGGACACCTCAGATCCTTTGAGGATACGGAGGCGGTGAGTGAACACCGACGACCCGATTAGTAGGGCTCTTGCGCTGACTTCCGGCGCGGATTTTCACCGTTGCGCACTTCAGGTCAACCCGCATGACTATAGCGGAACCTTCCGCGGGCAGGATAGTCCGATTGATCCTGAGAGCCACGCGAAGGCCATCGTCGAAAAAGCGGCGGAAATGGACGTTTCTGTCCTAGCCATCACCAACCACAATGATGCCAGCAGTGTTCCTGTGTTTCGAGATGCCGCCTTGAGCCACGGTATTCACGTATTTCCGGGATTCGAACTCTCCTCTAGTGAAGGGGTTCACATCCTGTGTATCTACCCCCAAGAGACTACAGACCAACAATTGCACCGGTTCCTTGGAGAGTTTGGGATTACGCTCACCAAGCCATCTTCAACCTCTACGCACAAGAGCTTCATTGATATCTTGAGTATGGTTCGTTATCAAGGAGGCGTAACTGTCGCAGCTCACGTTACAAACGACGGTGGTCTTTTCAGGGTTCTTTCTGGTCAAGCGCGTATTCGGGCGTGGCAGAATGAGGATTTGCTCGCAATCCAGATTCCTGACTCGGTGAATGGTTTGTCCCGAGATGTGCGTTTAATACTTGAGAACAAAAATGCGGAATACCGACGCGCTCGCACTGTTAGCCAAGAACTGGCGACCGCTGCGATAAACGCCAAGGATGTCGTCAAACCCGAGGATCTAGCTGATCCTTCAGCCACCTGTCTAATCAAGATGTCAGAAGTTTCAATTGAAGGTTTGCGCCAAGCTTTTCTCGACCCTTCGTCGCGGGTCCGACTGAACAGTGACCCGACGCCGGACGAACATGTCGAGCTAGTCGCAATAGCTTGGGATGGTGGATTTTTGGATGGTGCCGCTGTCCACCTAAACTCTAACCTTAACGTCCTGGTTGGCGGTCGAGGTACCGGGAAATCGACTCTCGTCGAAAGCCTCCGTTATGTACTTGGCTTGGAGCCCATTGGGGAAGATGCCCGCGTGGCGCACGAAGGAATCATCCGCCACGTGCTGCGAAGTGGAACGAAGATTTCATTGCTTGCACGCTCCTATCGTCCCGTCCAACGACAGTATCGTATCGAACGGACGGTGCCGAACCCACCTGTGATTCGCAACCATGAAAGCGGCGAAGTATTGAACCTGCGGCCCGACGATGTAATACCCAGGATCGAAGTGTACGGTCAACACGAGATCTCCGAGCTAGCCAGGAACAGTGAGAAACGCACCCGACTCCTTGACCGTTTTGTGGAACGCGACTCATCGCTTAATCAAAAGAAAGCCAAACTGCGCCGCGACTTAGAAAAGACACGTCGGTCCATCCTTGAAGTTAGCGTGGAGTTGCACCAGATCGAAGAACGCTTGGCCATGCTTCCCGGGCTTGAAGAGACACTGAACCAGTTTCAAGAGGCCGGTCTCGAAGACCGTCTTCGCGAACGGAGCCTTCTCGTTCGCGAAGAGCGAGTGATCGATTCGATTTCCCAGCGCCTCGAGCCCTTCCGCGAACTCGTCGCAAGTGTCCGCAATGAAATACCAATTGACCGTGTGTTCCTATCGCCGAAAGCACTTGAGGACCTCCCTGGCAAGCGAATTCTCGGGGACGCCGACGATTTGCTGGGAAGATTTAGTCGGGAAATCGAAGAGTTGGTAGGGAGATTTGAGGAGGAAATTGCGCGAGTTGAAAAGAGAATCGCACATATTGCATCCCGATGGAACGAGCGAAAACGCGACGTACAGGCCGCATACGAGGAGATTCTGCGCGAACTTCAACAGTCGGCAGTGGACGGCGAGGAGTTCATTCGCTTGAGGCGGGAGATTGAGGCGCTGCGACCGCTTCGGGAACGGCATACTCTACTCACTAAATTGAAGGACGAACACGTCTCGCTCCGACGGTCGCTACTAGCCGATTGGGAGGATGTCAAAGCCGAGGAGTTTCGACTCCTAGATAGGGCGGCGAAGAAAGTCACCCGACGACTCAAGGGCCGCGTCCAGGTAAACGTTGCAGCTGCTGGCGACCGCGAGCCCCTGTTCGCATTGCTCCGTTCCGAGGTAGGCGGGCAACTCGCGAACACTATAGAAAGACTTGAGACCTTACCTTCGATATCTCTTATCGACTTAGCGAGTGCGTGCCGGGAAGGAGTTGAGGAACTACGCGCCAGATACAACCTTACTCCAGCGCAAGCCCGTAATATTGCCGAAGCCGCGCCTGAAGTGCCTATGCGGATTGAAGAACTCGATCTTCCGCCCACTACTGCTATCCAACTAAACACGGCTCCGTCCGGTGAAGCGCCGTCCTGGCAAGCTCTCGAATTCGTCTCTTCCGGCCAAAAGGCGACGGCCGTCTTGCTTTTGCTGCTGCTGGAGTCCGACGCTCCCTTGATCGTAGACCAGCCGGAAGACGATCTTGATAACCGTTTTATTACAGAGGGTGTGGTCCCTCGAATTCGCGAAGAAAAACGCCGGCGGCAGTTTGTTTTCTCGACCCATAACGCCAATATTCCGGTACTCGGCGACGCCGAATTGATCATCGGGCTCACCGCCTCGGGAGATGCGGAGGGCGGCTACGCTAGCGTCGCCCCCGAACATATGGGCTCGATAGACGTACAGCCCGTGCGAGAGCTAGTAGAAGAGATTCTCGAAGGTGGCAGGGATGCCTTCGAAACTCGGCGATTGAAGTATGGGTTCTGAGGAGATTCCGTGAACCACAGCGAACTGCAAGCCCTGATCGCCAACGACGAAGATTCAGGTGTCGAGTTCAAGCGCGACGACTTAGCCAATCATGAAGTCGCCAAAGGCCTAGTCGCCTTGCTTAACTTGGACGGCGGGGTTGTCCTGTTAGGGATCGAAGACGACGGAGCAATTTCGGGGACCACCCGTGACAATCTGGAAGAGTGGGTTGCAGAACTTTGCAGGGTGAAGATCGCCCCCCCGGTAACCCCGTTTCTTTCTTGGGTAAGGAATGCAGAACCAGGACGAGATGTTCTTGCGGTTCGCGTTACGACCGGACCCGACAAGCCGTATGCACGTGTTCACAATAAACGCAA
Organism: Candidatus Latescibacterota bacterium; assembly: GCA_965116875.1. GTDB lineage: Bacteria > Latescibacterota > UBA2968 > UBA2968 > JAAXHE01. The sequence continues at coordinate 1,886,806 of OZ220733.1, read as the reverse complement.
GACCTATTTCATCCGCGTCGGCAACACCTCACAAGAAGCTAGCCAAGACGAACTTGAGCGGATGTTTCAGGCTTCAGGCCGGCTGCATTACGGTTTGAAACCGGTACCTGGGGCCGGATTCGACGCTTTCGATCATCGCCGACTACGAGATTACCTGATTCGCGTCCTCAGCGGGACCCACCCTGCTGAGGACGATCGTGAGGGTTGGGAGACATTGCTACGGAATATCGACCTTATGACTGTTTCCGCGGGCCACCAAGTCGCCACGATCGACGGTGTCCTGCTTTTTGGGGGAGCACCTAGTCGCTACCTACCGCAATCAGGAATCCGTGCGCTGTGTTACCCCGGTAATGAACCTGATTACGCAACCCGCGCCGACGAGAACCTCCGCGGCCCAATGGTTCCGTTAGGCCAGCACGAGAACGTCGTAGAATCCGGACTCGTTGAGCAGGCGTGGGACTTTGTGCGGCGCAACACAATACCGAGATCCCGATTGGAGAACGCTCGGAGGATCGACCATTGGGACTACCCGGAGAGTGTCGTTCGTGAAGCCATTGTGAACGCACTCGTTCACCGGGACTATAGTATCGTTGGTACCGATATTATGCTCTCGATCTTTTCTGATCGTTTGGAGATTACAAGCCCTGGCCGTCTGCCCAACACCGTGACTACCGAGGGGATGAAAGTTGGCGCCCGCTACGCCCGCAACCAAACGCTGGTAAACATAATGCGTGACTACGGTTACGCGGATGCCCGAGGAATGGGTGTTCGGAACAAAATCATTCCCGGTATGCGCGCCCACAATGGTACAGAGCCCGATCTCATAGAGGAACAGAGTCGATTCATCGTGCGGTTGTGGAAGTAACCGAGTCGCTGATTTTCCTGGTGAGGCGCTGCGAGAGCCCCGAGTGATCGGGTCGGCGTGTCTGGTACGCGTCCCTGCAGTTCCGTTTATAGGCCCGTGCGGGGGTTAACCCTGCCATCCGAACTCCGCTGCTGCACTTCGGCCGCGTCTTTCTCACGCTGTTCACCGATTCAGGCAACGCCCGGGGGTGGGACAACTCCCCGCAGGCGACGCCTAAGACCCTCCTTTCCGCAGGCACCGAGTTCGTCTACGAATACGGTTTCCCTTACAGGCCATTCCGCTTCCGTGCCGGCGCCGGATATGGGTTCTCCGACCCAAGAGGCGCCGTTCCCTACTTCCTTCTCGGTGCTTCGTTTTGACACGGCGGGAATAGACTGCCACATCAATCTACCGAAAGCACACAAAATGCACCTGGAGATAACTCTCTCGGGGGTTTGTGTTATGCGATGCATCACGTTCGTGTTCAAAGAATGATGGTAGTAATCAAATCTCCCACTGAGACAATCCTCGGCACATTTACCGATTTCGGTGAGATTGGGGGAGATTCAATGAATCAATATGGGCACGGGCAATCGTGACTGCGCCATAACTTGGCCTAGCTCTCAACTCATATTGCTTGAGCACGCCGAAGAGCGATTTCAGATATTTCTTGTTTCATGACTTCGTCTGGGAAGAAGTGTGCCACCCAATTAACGAATGCAAGCCATAGGTCCTGGGTCGAAATATCCTCTCCTGAAAATTCCACCAGAAAAGCGTGAGCGTCGGCGCGAGTAATCGTCCTGTCTTCCATAGTCCCAAGCAATCCCTTACACATTGGTATATCCGTAAGCAGAGAACGGACCGCTGATCGGAATCCATTTTCGTCTAGACCCGGCTGGAGATTGGAGTGTGCCAAGTCTGCAAGCAAAGTGCGGTCGACAGCCTTTAAGGAACCGTCCGGCGGGCGCTTGTAAAAATCAAACGCATCTTCCGGTCGTCTGCTTATTGGAAACCATGGGATTTCAAGGTCAACCGCAGATGATATTGAGCTGGATACAATTTCCGCCATGCGACGAACCGTCTGAGCAAGTTCTGCCGTTGCAGGGTATTCAACCAGAGAAATTTCGTCAAGCGTAGCAGAAACTCCCGGATCATTAGTTGTTGTCTCTACGAGGACCTCAATATTGCTCTCGTCTGCTTCTCCCAGCCCTGCAAGAGTCACATTTGCCGAACCAGCCAGACAACGTGTGCCGGCGATGTACAGCTTTGCGTGCAACTTATCTACGAGGCTAAGCGTAAAATCTCCCCGTTCATCAAGTAGACTCAAGATATCTGGATCAGATACACTCGCCGCCACGTCCTTAGGTAGCCAACGCGTAACACAGCGAAGATGCATACCTGCGGGAATAACCTCAAGCAACGACTTCAGCGCATCGACCTTGATGAACGGCGCAATAACCCACACCGAGTGGACCGCGTTTTCGAAGAGATCACGAATTCGACCTCCTTGGGTTTCATTTTCTAATGGCATATAGCGCTAGACCAGATCCGTTGGGACAACTGAGCCATCGTCTTCATCAAGAAACTCCTCCGCGTACTTTCCCCACTCCAGACGCGCATCTCGCACCTGACGACGCGCACGTTCAGTCTGCTCCTCCTCATATCGAGCCCAAGAATACACGAGAATGCGGAATGCCGCTGACGCTTTTGCGAGCCTCTCACGAACTTCATCCTCGGTCAGATCGTCTGTATCGGGGTTCATGATGTCAAAAAGGTGTGAGTGTACAGGATGGTTCGTGTTTAGCGCGACTTGAATCACGTTGGGCAGTGGTTCGACGTCGAAGAATGCTGGGCTCGATTGCGCCGATTGAATCCAACGAACTCGGCTCTTGGCCTCGATTGTTTCGGCTACTCTTTGAAGTGCATCGGCTTTGTCATGTCGATGTTTTTCGATCAGAGATTTGATTTGTTTCTCTTGTTGTTCCTCTTCGGTACCGAGCTTTCCTTCTCGATCAGACTCTCCCTGATAACCCTCTAGCAGGCGGCGAATTATTGCGGCCGTAGCCTTAGCATCAGCCTTCTGATCTTCATCCAATTTATGGCGCTTCCGAGCCTTCTTTGTCTGCCTTACCTGTTTCCGCATCAGCGTGATTGCCCTTTCGATCTGTCTACGGAGATCCAGGAGATGCACTCGTGAATCGCCGTCCGCTTCCATCCGGCGACGAACGTCACCGACTGACACTTCGCCTGGGAGCTGCTCGCGCTTCCAGTCATAACGTGCGAGTCGCTGAAACGTCGTCGAGCCCTGCTTGTTGTTTGTGACGCCAAAGACCTCGTCGAGAGCTGTGGGGAAGTCGACCTCCACTGTCCACCAGCGCTCTCTCGGATCGTCGCCACTGACCCAAGAGTCGTCGAGCTGTATTTCACGGTGGGCCCGAATCAGAGAGATTCCCATATTCTGATCCGCGTGCTTGCCCCACGGCGTATGACCTGCGTCCCTTCCTTTCCACGCCTCTGGCCATGTCGCGTCAGGCGCAAGCGGGTCACGAACATGGTTACGGGCGTAGCTCGCTCTTACACGAATCTCAAATTCCCTGCCATTGAATTTCACCGGTACCGAGAAAGGACTTGTGTCAAGTTCCACGAACATTCGCCCCGGGCCATAGTCCTCCGGGCACGAGGTGCTTGGCATCAGATACAAAGGGTCATTCGGCCTTACTTCGACGATGTCGGCGTGCTGTATTTCGATCAACCCTTCCTTCTCGTGAATCGGAATACACGTGATAGTGCGCCTCTGTCCGATTTCGTCGGTTCTCAAGTCTTTGGGGTGCAGTCTCTCTGATGGATTTACAAGGAATCGCCGATACATGCGTCCAAGCAGGGTCTCTGTGTGCTTGAAAGTCGTTGTCGCCTGCTTCCATTCGACTCGATCGAGATCGCTCCATCTTACCAGAGTTCCGGAATCGCCAAGAACGATTCGGGTTGCGTCGCGGTAGACATCTGGGATGCGTTGGAGCGTGGGTTCACTGATCTCTCGGGCACCGCCTTCCACATCGTCAATGGCGAGTTGCACGTGCAACGCGTTTGTCACTCCGGACTTCCAGGACCACACGTCTACACGTCTTGACTGTGACATTGACGAATTCGGAAGACCAAGTCCGAAACGGCCGATACCATTTCTCTGTTGTCGAGTCCCATGACCGTAACGGAGGCTGCCCCGGAGCGTGTCTTTGTCCATACCCTCGCCGTTGTCGAGGACAGCCAATTCCTTCAGTGTAAATCTTCCAGTGCGGCTATCGCGCCGACTCACGCCGAATAGTTCGATAGCGGTAGCTCCACTCTCAATGGAGTTATCGATAAGCTCTGCAAGCGCATGAGTCGTTGATTTATAACCGCTGTCACGCATTGCCTCGACTGTCATTCTCGTATCGACTATTGAAAATTCCAGTTGTTCGACTGATTCACTCACTGCCATACATCCTCCCAATTAAGGAATGCCTTTGCCACATCGCTGAATCCTGGAAGGCTAGGATCGACGACCGTTAAGATTTCGCAGGTCTTCGTTCCTCCCGCTTTCGGCCCACGGATTACACGTCCGACCATCTGGCTATAAAGCACTAAGGACTTCGTCGGGCGGGCAATTACGGCTGCACTCGCCTTGGGCGCGTCAAAACCAGTGGTCAACACTCCGTAGTTAACCAAGACCATTGGTGTGTCGTCATCTGCCCTGAAGGATCGGATGGCGCTATCCCGTATACGGAAGGGCGTCACGCCAGTAACAGCCTCACTTCGGATGTCGCGTGCGACCAGAATCGCGGTAAGCATTTGCGCTTGATCGACAGTCGCGGCGAAAACAAGTACGCGCCGGTGGCCAGCCTGGAGCAGTTGCACAATCGCACCAAGCACAGCGGCAATATACTGTTTGGTAATCGATAATGAGGATATGATCTCCAGTGGGATATCCAACAATCCTGCAATCCGGGTCAACTCTTTATTGTTGATACTGATGCCTGGTTCGGAAAGAAGTGTTCGGAAAATCGGTTGTGCGAGATATTCGTTTTCTATGAGGTACTTGATTGGGTTACTTCCCGGAACGTCAAGCGTGACCTTATTGCGGCAAAAGAAATCGGCAAGTTGGCCATCCGTGTCAATATCGGCCCAAGTTCTCCCAGGTGTGGCAGTTAGCCCCAACAGTGCGCATCGGAAGTCGAGAGTAAGGTCGTCAGTGATCCACCGATGGGTCCTAGCGATACTCTGGTGCGCTTCATCAAAGACCACGAGACGAACTCGCTGGGACAGTCGTGACGCCCAATCCGGATCAGTACGGGAAATCAACGTCCAGCCCTTCGCTAGGCCTACGGCCAGAAAGCCATCCGAGAAGCTGTCTAAAACCGGCGTCCGTTCACCCCACATAGTACCAATCTGAAGCGGTCTATTGCCGAGATGCTTCCACGCCTCCTTAAAGGCGAACACTGCTTGCTCAAGCAGTTCTCTTCCTGATGCCAACCAAACGACGACTGATGGTTCATGTGTCCGAAACATATCGCACACGATGTGCATTGCCGTGCGAGTCTTGCCGACTCCCGTAGGTAAGTGTAGAACCGCACGGCGTTCATCCTCGGTCAATAGCGGTTTCAATCTTCGAACGGCGTTCCTCTGATGTTCAAATAATCCATAACAGGCTGAAATTGGCTCGGTTGGCGGTACGGCTGGGGGAACGACTCGCTCTTCATCTAATGCGAAAAAGTCGCGCATTCGCCTCACTTCAGCGTCTGACCATTTGTCCGCGTCGTTTGGGACGATGTTGCGCTCGACATAACTTTCCAATTCTGGTTTCTTCTCATCCGGTACCAATCGAAGGACAAGCCTTCTTCCTCGCGAATCTCCTATGAGTACTTCTAGATCAACAAGCGTTTGAGCAATACGTCGCAGATCTTCGCCTTGTACCCGCCCGTCGAAGATTGCATCCAAGACTGACAAAACACCGGAATCCAGAAACCTTCGCAGTTCATGATCCGAAAGCGAGTCGAAAAACTGAGAAACCGTCAGGCCGAATCCTGTAAAAGTCGTGTTTGCCATCTTTGAGTTGTCCGCAAGTTTGATAATCAACAACTTGACCCACAGTCGCTCGGAGTTTCTCGCTTATCAGAAGTGTGTTGCTTTCTTCGCAACTCTAGCATCGCGGGTTGGGCGACCAAATAACATACCCCAAGAACTCGTACGCGTCTTCTGTCGTTACTTTCATTTGTGACATGCCAGACAGACCTTTGCCTTACCATAAAGGTCATCTATGTCGATTGGTTCTGCATCCGGACGAAGTGGGTTGACCTGAAGTTTGTTGCGCATCCTCTTCAGCCGCCTAGTATGTTCATCCTCAATTTGCGCAATGCGCTCGGGTTTCGCGAGATCGTTGAGTGATTCTCCCTGACTCCAGGTGAAGGGAGAGCCGTGATCGATGGCGTTCTTTTCGTAGCGTTTGGCTTCCTCGAAGTACTCCGGGTGTCGCTCCATCAATCGCACCCATTCGATCTTTTGTTGGAAAAAACAAAACGTGCATCCACTGCGGGTCCGCCATTCGTAATATTGCGGCAATCCCAGTCCCGCACCCTCCAGAATCTCCAACACACCGGCCTTGTCAATCCCGTCATCCTTTAGCGGGAGCTTTACCACAAGGCTATCGCGCTTCGAGGTGTAGCCTTCCCGGTATTCCTCGTCCGCACGGATGGCAACGTAGCTATACACCGTTACGCCACTATCCATAATTGGGCGGATCCACCGCTCGAAAGGCCGCAGCTTGAGTTGCCGCGTGCACCAACGGCTTTGGGCCGACGGTAGATAGTTGTTGTATTGCTTTAGCCAGAAGTCGAAATCGCGGTCCGGATTCAGCCGCTCGATCGGCTTGCCCAGAAATCCTTCTAACTTGACCAGAAACTCGTAAACTTCCGGCAATTCTTTGCCAGTATCGGTAAAGAAGTAGTGAATGTCAAGTTCCGGATGGTTTTGTCGCATGTAGACCGCGAGTGCCGCACTATCGCGGCCACCTGACAATCCCAAAACGTGCATTTCCCTATTGCCGTCATTCACGTATTGGACCTCCTGCCCTCGCCCGGTTTCGCGGAGTTTCCGGAATCCAGATATCGAGCACTTAACTCGGCCAAAGCGGCGAGAATTACGTTGTGTCTTTCCTGGCCGTTGCCTCTCAATGTTCCGTCTAGACGTTCAATCAACTCTCTTACAGCGGATTGATCCTGGTCGGTAATCTCGAACTCGTTATGCACCAGATTCGGCTGCCCTTCCATACCGACAACGACTGCCATTGCGTGTCTCTTGTCCTTCCGGCCCTTCACGCGAGCGAACGCTTCCGCACGTATGAACCGTTGGGCTAGAGCAGCAAGCTCGATCGACGCCCGATCGATGTCCGCATCGACCCAATCTCGAGGTGGTTTGTTGACAGCCATCCCAGCCAAACCTTCCACGTCCTCTTCACTGCCTTCAAACTGCGCTACGCGAACGACAAATGCCTCGAGGCGATGATCCCCGCCGAGGTCGCGTATGTTGGCCGAACGCGCACGCAACTCGGCCAGCATCGACGTGGAAGCGTTTGGCACTTGCAACTCCGCAAGCAACATTTCGCGTATCCGATTCAGCATTGTGGGAAAGGCCTGACATAACTCCGTCAAGCCTGCTCGAATTCGGTTAGCAATCTCGTCTGTGTCGATCTCTGCGAGTATGACTGAAGAATCATCTAGTACCTGTGGCAAATCGTCAAAGATCAGTCGATTTGGGTCGTTGGCCTGCTTCAGAAGCTGTCGAATACGCTTGGCGTTAGACGACAGACGCTGCGTCCGACCGACCCACGGTGCCAGCCGATCGTAGATCGCCACGAGCCCTCTTGCGACGTCAATCGGTTCCAGGTTCGGCAAGGTGTTCGCTGAATCCAGATCGCGCACGATATCTGCCATATCTGCCAGCAGCCGGCGCGACACCGCTGATAAGTCCATCCATCTCACCTGGATATCAGTCGGGTTTTTAGCCAAAACCTCCGCGTCCAAATCCGAAAAAAATGCTTGGAAGATCCCCTGCCTATAGAATGCGAGCACGTCGCGTTTTGAGAGTGTAAATGCCAGGGCTAAAATAGGCAACAATCCGTCCTTTATGCCGAACGGAGCTCGTCGCCAAAGATCGTAGATCTCCGCAATCGACACTGATCTGTGGGATTTGGCTTCCAGGAACTCTTTCGCAGCCTCCCAAGCGGGGACGAGGTTGCATGGGTCATCTCCAAGTTCAGGCGGTACAAAACGCAACCCATCTGGCGTATTCTGGTATAATCCGCTTGCCTTAAGAAGAGAGGCGAACAAGCCGCCTTCCGCGGGAAAATCCTCGATACCCAACCGCGGCTTGCCTTCATATAGCGCCATCCGTCGAAGCAAGGCATTTTGCGCAGCGATTGCGTTACTGGAGGGTCTGATTCGGTTTAATAGCTCATTGTTGAGTTTAGGTGCCTTTTTGAATCTTTCGTCCGCAAAATCTGAAACGAGACTGTTTATTTCGGCATGATCGAGCCACTTTGACCGAAGTTCCTTTCCCTGCCATTGGGCATTCTCGATAGCTCGGTCCAGTTCAACTTCGATTTTGCTCTGCAGGTCCGCAATGCTGTCCTCAACTTCGCGCCGCCCAACACGGTCCCCCCGAAGCTCCGGCGTATTGTCCCGAACATGCTCGAGTGCAAGCAACTCTCGCGCAAGAGTCGTAATTGTCCACGTCGATCGCCTGGGGATGCCCACAATAACATCGCCGTCCTCTGCTCCTCTAACCGTACGTTCCGCAATCCGTTCGACGGTTTCGGGAGAATCGCCCGGTGTGGGTAGCGCGAGAAAGAACGATCCCATTGCGCCGTTACTTATATCACGTGCGCCCGCGACGTCCTCAAGGTCACGCAACGGAACGACAGTTGTGTCGAACCATCGGATCGCACCGGTTTCGTGGTAATGACGCTTGGCAATCACGGGCTGAAGCCCAGCGAGATCCGAAAGGCGGATATGGTCAATCCGGTCAATCTCTCCAAACGCCTCATCTACGGCCCGCCGGATATCAAAGTCGCTTCCCTCGAAGATGCTGTATCCATTGCTGAATTTCCGGTGGATCACCAGCGAGGAGTCCTTCAGTTTGCTCAGCGCCATCTGAATGGCTGTAGCACTTTGATCACGAAGGGCTAGAATCAAAAGTTCCAGACTCGGCACGAGGCCCGATCGTTCTCGGAACAGATCGACCAGGCCGATCGTCTTGAGCAATCGCAACTCAAGCTCATCGCCGCCTGACCCGTGACTTCGCTCCAGGGCGTCAACTGCCATCGCCCATCGGTGACCGTCCGAAGAAGCCATAATGGAAGGTTCCAGGTTCGCCCGAAGGTAGTCCCAAAGCAGCTCCGGCATATACAGATCGCGCTCAGTGGCGGTTCTCAGGAAGTCCTGGAATCCGAAAGGTTCTGTGGAGTTTAAAAAACCAAAGATGCTGCGCTGATTCTGGCCGAAACTCCGCCGTGAGATGGGTCCGAGCAAACAAGCCACGATTGGGTGCAACGGCCAACATCTTCGCAACACTTCAGACGTTTGCGAGTGATGGCCGAGTGCGGCGACCTCCTTGAAGAGTGGCGTATCCTCTCGAGGCACTTGATCGCTCTCTATCGCCCGTCCCAAGAGCTCGAGCTGCTCGTCAGGTCCTACATTGATCGGCAGGTCTATGAATCGACCTTGAACCTTTGACCACTCATCCCGCACCTCACGTGAGAGCCGGTTAGCGTACTCTTCAAACGCCTGGTGCAGAATCCCGACGACAATCAGCCGATTGTTGCTTCGCGAGGCAATCTCCGCCAATTGCTGGAAAAAGAAGATGTCCGTGTCCTCGTACGCGGCGCCTTCCAGCAATTTTCCCATTTCGTCCAAGAAGACAACAAGGCCGCCATACGTGCGTGGATTCCTTCGTGCGACCCTTAACAGGACGTCATAGACGGCCTCGTCGCTCCACTGGCCAGTTGTGCCATTTCGAACAAAACGAGCACGCTCAATCGCCTCACCGACCACTTGGGCGGGTCGATCGCGCCTTCCCACGACGGGCAGGATCCGCCAACCCTTGGCTTGGGGAGGCAAAGAAGCCCAGAGAGCCTCGGCTGTTTGAAAACCTAGCATCCGGGCAGTCGAGTTTCTGAGATCGGCATCACCATTCAGCACCGCGCTGAGCGCTACCACGAGGCTCGACTTGCCAGAGCCATAAGGTCCCGTCCAAGTAAATGCGGCCTGTCCGGTTTTCTGGACGTGCTGTGCCATCGTCTCGAGTACGAGAGCGGAGGACCGCGGACAGATGAAACCCGTGAGAGCCGTAGGGTCGGAAAGGTCTGTGTCGATTCGAATTGACCTTCGGAAGCGGCGGCTTATCTGCACGCGATCAGCCAATACTTTCACGCAGCGCCCTCCTCGCGAACTGAACCATTGTAATTCACCTTCAAGAGATTCAATTTTTCCACGGTCGTAAGCTCGCGTTCCCGGATGAGCTGCTTCAGCCCGGCAGTCTCTGACCACCGGTAGATACCCTCCGTAGTGGTATCCAGCAGTCCCAAGAGGTCGACAAGATCATTCTCGGCCAGAAGAAATACCCTGCCCGGTGACCCAGGTTCGTGCGACAGTGCTTCAAAGGACAGGGTGTTAGCGTTCTTAGAATAACGAGACCAAAAATCGGTCACAGCATAGGCGAATACGCCGGCGCCAAGCGACGGCTTTGGACCACGCACGAATCTGAAACCGTCACGTCGGCCAACCGGCCTGATAAGACCAAGTTCCGTAAGGGGCGATTCGAGAGCGTCTTCAAAGCTCGCCTGGCGCGACATCGGTTGCGCGACGTATGTGCGTACAAAGCAAGACACGTCGCGTCTGATTGTAGCCAGGGACGACCGTGCCCACCCTATTTCTTCGGTCAGATTGGCTACGCCTCGGGCTAGCTCATCGCGTTCGAACAAGAGCGCCGGGAAGTGATTAAATGCCCAGAACCACGTCGTTTTATCTTTCCGACCGCAGAGGCGCCAATGGATGAACCACGATGTCGCTGGGTTTTCCATATATCTGTCGAGACCTCCCTCACTGAATATCAAATCGCCGATTTCTGTACATCGGATACGTCGTTCGCCAGTAACCTCTTCTATGACTCCGGACGCAATGGCCCAATGGCGCATTGAAGCAACCATGTTCTTGCCGACCCCGAATCGTGCGATTGCATAGTCTGCCGTAAATACCGACAGATTGTTCTCGTCTCCTTCGGTTTCCCGAACGGCATCATATGCCTTCTTGAGCCAACCATAACGAAGGGGAAACGTCTCGTGCCCAGACAGTTGCGGTTGGTAGCCTTCTTTGTATAGGGGACCTCGACCCATCGTCTCTCCTACTGGATGAAACGTCCAGCTTGACAATAGTCACAAAACTGAGTATTGTCAAGAATGAACTGGCGGCAGGCTCCAGGAGCTACACGAAACAGAAGCCAAATTCAGCCGAAATCGAAGTAAGCATTTGATTTTATTGGGGAAGACATCTTGATCGGAAAATCCTATTCGCCGAACTCAACATGAACAGACAGAAAACGATCTATGCCGACTATCAGGCGACAACGCCTGTAGATCCGCAGATACAGGAAAAGATGCCCCGGTTTTGGGGCGAATCGTTCGGCAATCCCCACTCTAGCGACCATATTGTGGGCTGGAGAGCCGGCGAGGCCGTTCGCGAGGCGGCGGAATCGGTTGCGGGTCTGATTGGCGCAGACGCCGATGAGGTGGTCTTCACGTCCGGTGCTACCGAGGCGAACAACCTCGCACTTCAGGGTCTTGTCCGTCGCGCGCCAAGCGGTCGTGACCGCATTCTGGTCAGTGCTATCGAACACAAGTGTGTTTTGGCCGCGGCCAGGGCTATATCTGAGAATCAGGGTATCACCGTTGAGACCATTCCTGTGGACCACGAAGGGTTTGTGGAACTCAATGCATTACAGAAGCTCGTGGACGAACGCGTCCTGTTGGCCTCAGTTATGGCCGTCAACAATGAGGTGGGGACCATTCAGGACATTCCTCGGATTGCCGAACTGCTCACGTTACACGGCATCCTGTTTCATTGTGACGCGGCACAAGCGCCCTGTGCGATGGACGTGAGCGGGCTTGCGGGGCACGCCGATCTGATCAGCCTTTCGGCGCATAAGTTTTACGGCCCACAGGGTATCGGCGTATTGTATATCCGGCGCGATTTCAAGGACTCTATCGAGCCGATAATTTATGGCGGCGGACAGCAGGAGGGGCTTCGTTCCGGCACGGTCCCGTTGCCGCTTTGCGTTGGTATGGGTGCCGCTGCGGAGATTATAGTCAGCGACGAAGCGAAGGAGGAGCGCACGCGGGTAGCTGGCTTGCGGGATTCGTTCATTCGCTTGCTCGAACAAGGGGACTTCCCGATCACCGTCAACGGACCATCCGGCAGGAGCCGCCACCCTGGCAACGCCAATATTGGCTTTGAAGGTTGCGATGCGCAAGATATCCTCGGCGTCCTCCAGCCCCGACTCGCGGCGTCTACCGGCGCGGCATGTACAACTGGCATTCCGGAACCGTCCCACGTGCTCCGGGCACTCGGCTTGTCGGACGCACAGAGCGAGGCTTCCATCCGCTTCAGTTTTGGACGATTCACGACTCACGAAGAAATCGAAACCGCGGCTCGGCTGGTAAAAGAGGCCCTAGCGACCGTATCCCTCGAAGCAACTATATTATAATTCGTACTTGCCCACGTTATTATACACCGATGCGTAGAACTTGAAACGGCTTGCAGTCAGAAGACTCACGACAAAAAGCCCCCGGAGATTCTTCTCTCGGGGGTTCTTTATCTGGCTCCTCCGTAACAGAAAAACCACTCATTTAGTGGCCTTTAGTGCCTGCAGATCGTCATATTCGTTTAGGCCCTCTCCTTTCTCTGCCTGCCGCATTGCCTCAATGGTCTCTTTGTTGGGAATCCTCACCGCGAAGGGCAAGCCGTCGTGTAGGATGACCTGGACATAGAACAGCGTGATCGCATCGGTAGGGGATAACCCGAGCTTCGAGAATATCTCTTCGGCCTGGGTTTTAAACTCAGGTTCAACGCGGGCTCGGATAAATTCCGTCTTTGCCATGGACACCTCCTTCCTTATCCAAATGTATCACGAATGGGATACAAATGCAATCGCTCTCGTCCGCAATCCACTGAACCTATTCTATCCACCTCAATCCCGCACTCACCAGTTCCCATCCGTCAGCGGTCCGGTTCAGGTACGCCCTTCCACCGGTGTATTTGATCCGGTATTCGGCGATGGCCTTTGAGAGATCGTGATTGAAGACAATTCTTTCGATACGGGGATGGGTTTCGAAGTGCCACCCCTCCCAGTGGCTCCGCAAGATCTTCAGTTCCTGGTTCAGGAATTCGAGCCGTCTGTTCGTGAGCGAATCCTGGTCTGTAGACTGCAGGCCGGTTTCGTTGGACAGGATCTTCTTCGATCTCAGGAACTTTTCGAGTATGCCTTTCAAAGTTGGGACGAGATAAACCGGCGTGCGCCCATGCGGTTTGACTTGAGGTCTGAAATCCAGAATACGCAGGTGAGCAATGGCATGTTTCATCTGCTTTTCTAATCCGCGCTCCGTATCAAAGGATCTATCGTCGGGTTCCGGAAGCGTTTCAACGATGTAAATCTTGATCTCATTTTGTATGAGTGAGTATCGCGCCTCGCCGTATATTTTCTCAGCCCAATTCTCGTCGTCCGGAACGCCGATATATGTCAGGATCTTCTTGTAAAACGGCGGTTCGGGGCGTTTTCCCTGGAACCACTTTGTGAACCATCTCAGGTTCGTTGGCCTATAAAGTAACTGGTGGATGTCATTTGCGTGTCGGTCGAACGGTAATTTGCGATCCAACTCTTCCCGGGTGACCGGTTGCGTCCAATGAACCCACGCGTTCAGATAGCTTGAGAGTTTCTCCCTGGACCCTTCGATATACGCGTTTTTCAGATACTTTATGTGAAGCAATCCGCGCTGGTTTATCTCAAACTTCGTAAGCGACGAGTCGGCGTCTGAATCCTCCGCTCTCGTCTCTAATCCTGCAGAGAATACAAGTATGAATACCAATAGCATTCTGACTGTACTCTGAACCAGATTCATGGTGGTCATATTCCGGAAAATTCGCAGCGAGGCGCAAGAATGGCATACCGACCGGACGGGCTCTTCATAGCGCTGGTTTTCACCGCATGCTACCAGAAAACGACCCCCCCGACCACTCCACCGTTGGAGAGAGCCCCATGGGCGCTTGTCATCGGGGGGAACCTTTTTCTTTAATGCGACTTCTACAAATGAATGTAATGTTCCAGGTGATGCAACGCAACCTGCATCGCGCCAACAATTGCCAAGAGGTCCCATACGTCGGGCCGAACAGATGCGATGGTAGCAACAATGTCTCGACGGGAATACGGGTGGGTGACGCGAAGTTCGAGGGCAGGATGCCCTCGCTCCGGATGTTGGTGGATCAGGTCGTGATCGAGGGCAGATTGTATCTGGGACTCCTTAAATCGAGTGCCGCGGCTTGTTCGGCTAAGGCGTTGGATGATTCCTAAGTTTACACCATTGGTCCGGACCTGACATCCAACACAGCCGGTCTCCGCGCCAGGGAGAAGTCGCCAGCACGTTGCGGGAAACTTTTTTGTTCCGGGTGGAAGTTTACGGTATATTTATCGCTTCCTGATCTGCACCCCTGCCCCGACCCTTCGACAAGCTCAGGGAGCGGTGCAGGGTTCCGGCGCCAATCGATGGAGACGCTTCGTCGGTATGGCGGGTCTCTGGATGACAGTTCAGGCGCGCAGAGTCGGCAATGTGGGCAGACAGGAATGTCCGCCCCACCTTCACAGCAGCGTCTGCTCGTCAGTTTGGGCGAGTGACAGATACGATGCCATCATCCCTTGCCGGGGGCTGGTGACCCTGGAACTTTGACATTATTGGAGGGTTGTTTCGAAAATGTCCGATTCGATACCGCTACATGGCGGATTGTCCTCACCGGTGTGCCGGATGGTTCCGGACAACGCGCAGGACGCTTTTCGCGAGAGTGCATCGAAGCTGACCCGCGTTCCGGTCAGCGACGCCGATCTGTCCACGGTCTACCGTTTCGGAGACGGCGGGCTGAGTCCGCTCACCGGTCCGATGGACTCGGAGACCTGGCACCGGGTACTCGACAAGAGCGTCATCGAGTTCAACGGGAAGCCGTATGCCTGGACCATTCCGCTGGCGCTTCCCGTATCGAGCGACCTGGCCGGCCAACTCGAGGTCGGTCAGACCGTTGCGCTGGTGGATGAGGCCGGGCAGATCGTGGGCGCCGTGGACATCAGCGACGTCTACCCCTGGGACAAACCAGCCTATCTCAAGAGCGTATACCTGACGGAGCGGACCGACCATCCGGGTGCGGATATGGTGCTGGAGGGAGATGCCGGCAAGACCCACCTTCTGGGAGGGGAAATCACGGTATTGCCGCAGCCGAAGCATTCCGCGTTTGGCCGGTACATGCACACCCCCGCGGAAGTCCGCCGTCTCCTGTCGGAAACGGGCTGGAAGCGCGTGGTCGCGTTTCAGACCCGGAACCCGCTGCACCGGGCGCACGAATACGCCCTGGTCTACGGCCTGGAAGCGCTGATCCGGCAGGGGATTGACGCCGGCGCCTGTCTGAACCCGCTGGTGGGAGAGACCAAATCGGACGACGTCAACGCGGAAATCCGGATGCGGACCTACGAGGCGCTGATCGAGTCCAGGGGGTTGGGCGAGGGGGACAGCGACGCGGAATTGTGGCAACCCAGAGGCGAGGCCGTGCCGGACCGGGTGATGCTCATCGGACTGGACATCAAGATGTTCTACGCCGGCCCCAAAGAGGCGGTCATGCACGCGATATACCGCCAGAACTTCGGCTTTACGGACATTATCATCGGACGCAAACACGCGGATGCTCCCTATCACGACGGCAGCCCGATCTGGGGCGATTTCGACGCACAGGACGTGTTCAACCAGCTCAATGGAAACCTGGAGATCCGACCGCTCAACGTGGGTTTCGCGGCGTTCTACGAGTCCCTCGGGCGGGTGGATCTGATGGAGAACCATCCCGACGAGCAGCCCGTGTTCATTTCCGGAAAACAGGTGCGTGAGATGCTGCTGAACGGGGAGACGGTGGACCCGCGCATCATGCGGCCCGGCACCTCCCGGATTCTGAGCGAGGCGATGGCGGGAACGTGAAGCCCCGCGACCTCCCGCATCGTTCATACCGGCGCCGGATTTTGGGGAATGCCCTTGACAACAGGGGGCGTATAGGATAAATTGACGCGGCCTTAGCATGCTGGCAAACCGGTCGTATTTTCAGTCGTTTATTCGCGGGAAGAAGGGGATGCGATGTACGAGTTTCTGTTGAGCGAAGATCCTGACGAAGAAGAAGAGGAGGAAGAGCAGCGTGGCGGTCAGGGCGGCGAATTCATCGTCAGAAGCCTGATCAGGGCGCGCACCATCCTGATCTCGGATCCGATCGACCACAAGCTCACAACGCGGGTGATCGCCCAGTTGCTGCTGATGGACAGCGACGATCCGGAAAAACCGATCACCATCCTGATCAACTCGCCGGGGGGCAGCGCCGACGACGGCTTCGCCATCTACGATATGATTCGTTTCATCCGGCCGCCGGTGAGAATCGTCAGCGTCGGGTTGTCCGCCAGCGCGGCCACGGTGATCATGCTGGCCGCGGAAAAAGGCAGCCGGTTCGCGCTTCCGAACGCAAGAATCATGATCCATCAACCCTCAATGCGGTACATGGGGGTTGCGGAAGACGTAAAGCGCACGGCGGAACAGATACTCAAGCTTCGGGAGCGCATCAACGAACTGTATGCCCGGGAGACCGGACAGCCGCTGGACAAAGTGGTTGAAGATACGGACCGGGACTACTGGATGTCCGCGCCGGAAGCGGTGGAATACGGCCTGATCAGCAAGGTGGTCACGCATTTCAACGAGCTTGACGCGTAGTGACGCGATCGTTTCGCAATTCGGCAGGGGCACGTACCGTCGTGCCCCTGCCGTCTTTCATTGGGGCAAAGTTAAAGCGCCGCGCAACCCTTCCCTCATTGATCTGAGAGCGCCTGATGTCCCGAGCCAGCCGTTTTCTCAACGCATGCCGCCGCGAAGCGGTCGACGTCACGCCGGTGTGGCTGATGCGCCAGGCGGGCCGTTACATGCCCGAATACCGGAGATTGAAGGAAAAATACGCCTTTCTTGAAATGGTGAAGACGCCGGAACTCGCCACCGAAATCACGTTGCAGCCCGTTGAGGCGTTCGACGTGGACGCGGCCATTGTCTTTCAGGATATTCTGCCGATCCTGGAGCCGATGGGCCTGAAACTCGAGTACGTTGGCGGTGAGGGGCCCGTGATTCACAACCCCATCCGGACGCCGGCGGACGTGGAATCCCTCGCCGTTCGTCCCGCGGCCGAGGCCATGGATTTCGCCATGGCTGCCATCCGTCAGCTCCGGCGCGCGCTGGACGGCAGCGTTCCACTGATCGGATTCTCCGGGGCACCGTTTACGCTGGTCTGCTATGCGGTGGAAGGCGGCGCTTCCCGTGACTACCGGCATGCCAAGGGGTTGATGTATGAACAGCCGGAGACCTGGCGGCGCCTGATGGAAAAGATGTCGGCGGCGGTGGGGGACTATCTGCAGTCTCAGGCGGCGGCCGGGGCCCAGGCGCTGCAACTGTTCGACAGCTGGGCAGGCGCGCTGAGCCCCGGTGACTACGAAGAGTACGTTCTGCCGCATACGCGACGTGCAATTGAGATGGTCGCGGACACGTACGACGTTCCGGTGATCCATTTTGGAACAGGTACCTCCGGTATCCTGCCGCTGATGAAGCGGGCGGGCGGCGACGTGATCGGCGTGGACTGGCGGATCGACCTCGACGAAGCCTGGAACCGGCTGGGGACGGACGTGGCTGTGCAGGGGAACCTGGACCCAACGGCGCTGTTCGCACCCGTACCGGTGATCGAAAGGCAGGCCGCCCGGATCCTCGACAGCGTCCGCGGGCGGCCGGGACACATCTTCAACCTCGGCCACGGCATCCTGCAGCACACGCCGGTCGAGCACGTGTCCGCGCTGGTCGATTTCGTACACGCATACGGATAGGTGGCCGTGGTGAAGAAGGCCGTGTTGATGCTCGCCTACGGCAGTCCTGACTCCCTGGACGACATGGAAGCGTACCTCAACGATATCCGGGGAGGGCGTCCCATGTCCCCGGAATTCGTGTCCGAGTTCAGGCGACGCTATGCCCGGATCGGCGGCAGGTCTCCGCTCAACGAGAATACGTTTGAACAGGCCGCACGTGCGGAGGGCGCCCTGAGGGCCCGCGGGCATGACGTTCCCGTGTACGTGGGCATGCGGCACTGGTCTCCCTGGATCGGGGACACGGTAGGTCAAATGTCCCGGGATGGCGTGGACGAAGCGGTTGCCATCGTCATGGCCCCGCACTACTCCCGTTTGAGCATCGGAAGGTACCGCGAGGCGGTCGATGAATCCTTGAGAAGCGCGGGAAGCCGGATTCAGTTCTCGTTCGTGGATTCCTGGTGGCGGCAGCCGGCGTTGCTGCGTGCACAGGAAGCGCACGTTCGCGCGGTGCTGGCGTCATTCGCCATGGATGATCGGAATGCGGTGAAGATCGTCTTTACGGCGCACAGCCTGCCGGAACGCCTTCTGAAAATGGGCGATCCCTACGACGACGAACTCAAGGGCAACGCGAGCGCGATAGCGGAACGCCTGGGAAACGTGGACTGGATGTTCTCCTATCAGAGCGCCGCTCACACCGGGGAGCCATGGCTGGGTCCCCAGATCGAAGACGTGATTCCGGATCTGGCCGATAGGGGATATCGCCACGTGCTTGTGGCGCCCATCGGGTTCGTATGCGACCACGTGGAGATCCTGTACGATATCGATATCGGCGTTCAGGAAATCGCGGCGTCGCGTGGGGTGAACGTAAAGCGCATCGCGTCCATGAACAGCGATCCCACGTTCATCGAAGCCGTGGTGGACGCTGTGGAAGACAAGCTGAATTAGAAACTGCGAGACTACGAGAATACGAGACTATAAGTATACGAAACTACGAGAATGCGAAACTGCGAGAAAACGAGACTACGAGTATACGAAAGACGCGAGAAATCCGTGGCTGAAGACAGTTGCCACAGGAGGCCTGCCTGCAACGCCAGCCTGCCAGGACTTTAATGGCAGGCCCGCAGAGCGACTTTCTCAACGGACTGTTAAGGTGCCATTATGCACGTGACCATCGCTGGCGGGGGGATTGCCGGGTTGGCAACCGCCTTTTATCTGCAGGAGAAGGCTGAGTCGCACGGCATCCACGTGGAGTACACGCTGGCCGAGGCCTCTGGGCGATGGGGCGGGGAGATTCTGACCGAGCGGATCGACGGGTTCACCATCGAGGGTGGACCCGATTTGCTTTTGACGCGAAAACCCTGGGGAATCGGGCTCTGCGCGGACCTGGGCCTCGAGGATCGCCTGATTGCGCCGAACGAGGACCGGCGGAAGACCTTCCTGGCGCAGGGACGAAACCTGGTCCCGTTTCCGGAGGACTTCACCCTGGTGCCCACAAGCTTCATGCCGATCGCGCGCTCCCCGCTCTTCTCGGTTCGCGGCAAGCTGCGGATGGGAATGGACCGGTTCGTCAAGCCCCGCAACGCCACGGACGACGAGAGCCTCGCGTCATTCGTCCGCCGACGCCTGGGACAGGAAGCCCTGGACAAGATCGGAGGACCGATGCTGGCGGGCATTCACGGGGCGAATCCGGAGCGGTTGAGTCTGCTGGCCACGTTTCCGCAGTTTGCGGAAATGGAGCGCAAGTACGGCAGCCTGATCAAGGCGGTGCGGGCCGGCCGGAACCTGCGCAGGTCGGCAGGCGACGCAGGGCAGGCGCCGCCGATGTTCCAGACCCTGATCGGGGGCCTCGGCGAACTCGTTGAGGCGATCGTGGACCGCTTGAGAGGAGACCTGCGGACGAACTGTCCCGTGACGGGCCTGGCGAGGCTCGAACGCGGATTCGAGGTTACCCTGGGTGGGGACGCGCTGAAAACCGACGCCGTCGTCCTGGCCGCGCCCGCGTTTGCGGTGGCCGATCTGCTGGAAGGTATGGCGCCGCTACTGTCGGCCGGGCTCCGGCAGATCAGGTACGTGTCCTCGGGGACGGTGTCTCTCGCCTATCGGAAAGCGGAGGTCCTGGCCCAGCATGATCTTGACGGGTTCGGTTTCCTGGTCCCCGGATCGGAGGGGCGCCGGATCACGGGATGTACCTGGGTGTCGTCAAAGCTTGACCACCGGGCGCCGGATGACGGGGTGCTGATCCGGGGATTCGTGGGTAGAGACGAACAGGAAGACGCGGTCGAGATGCCCGACGAGATGCTCGTACGCGCCGTGCGTGAAGATCTCGAACACGTGATGGGGCTGACCGCCGAGCCGTTGTTCGCCCGGGTTCACCGCTGGCGGAAGGGTAGGCCCCAGTTCGACGTGGGACACCTGGACCGGGTTGCGGAATTGGAATCGCTCGCCGGCGAACATCCGGGCCTTTACCTGACGGGCAGCGCCTATCGGGGTTCCTCCGTACCCGACTGCGTCAGACAGGCGATGGAAACCGCCGACCGGATTCTCGGACTGTAATACGCGACGAACATCGGAACCGCGGTCCGGAATGCCTCGCGGCAATCCATAACGATGTTGCATTTGTAGGGGCGACCCTTGTGGTCGCCCGCTTTTTTTGGGTTTCCCCCCTCTCCTCACAGGTGAGGGGGGAGAGGTTCATGCGACAGGCTCCAGGATTTCCTGGCCGCCCATATACGGGCGGAGTACCTCAGGAATGACTGCCGAACCGTCGGGTCGCTGGGTCTGCTCCACAATGGCCGGGATCAGACGGCTGGTCGCCAGGCCCGATGCGTTGAGCGTGTGTACGAATTCATTCCGCCCGGTCTCGGCGCGTTTGAACCGGATGCGGCCCCGCCGGGCCTGATAGTCCTGCGCGTTGGATGCCGAACTGACTTCCTTGTATTCTCCCATGCTCGGAATCCAGATCTCGATGTCGTACGTCTTTGCCATGGCCGCACTGGCGTCCTGGGCCGCCAGTTTGGATACCCGGTGGTGCAGCTCCAGGCCCTGGACCAGGCCTTCGGCCTTTGCGATCAATTCCTCCAGGGCGCCGTCCGAGTCTTCAGGTCGCGTGAACTGGAAGATTTCGACCTTGTTGAACTGGTGCCCCCGAATCATGCCGCGCTCCTGGGCGCGATAACTGCCGGCCTCCCGGCGGTAGCAGGGTGTATAGGAAAAGTACTTCCGCGGCAGATTGGCCTCGGGAAGGATTTCGTCCCGATGGAAGTTAATCAATGCGGTCTCCGACGTCGGCAGCAGAAACCGGGACTCCTTTTCGCTCTCCCGCGTGAGATGAAACACGTCGTCAGCGAATTTTGGAAACTGCCCGGCCGTGTAACCGCAGTCATAGGTGAGCAGGTGCGGCGGCAGCACGAATTCGTACCCGTCGGCGAGGTGCGTTTCAACGAAGTAGTTCAGGAGCGCCCACTCGAGGCGGGCGCCGTCGCCCCGGTAGAGCCAGAAGCCGGCGCCGCCCATTTTCACCCCACGCTCGTAGTCGATCAGCCCCAGCGACGTAACCAGGTCGACGTGGTCTCTGGCGCCGTCCGCCGATTCCGGCCTCTCACCCCAGACGCGAACGACCTCGTTGTTTTCCTTTCCGCCCGCAGGGACGTCTTCAGCCGGAATATTGGGCAGTACCTCCAGAAAGCTCCCGATACGGTGTTCGAATTCGGACAGCTCCGCCTCGAGGGTCCGGATGTTCCCGGAAACCGCCTTCATTTCATTCTGGATATCGGCTGTGTCCGTGCCCGCCTTCTTCATCTGTGGAATCCGTGCGGAGACCTTGTTTCGTCGTTCGCGCAGGCCCCCGATTCTGGCGATCAGGGCCCTCCGCTCCTGGTCCCACTGGAGCAAGTCCGCAAAATCCACCGCGTCCATGCGTTTCAACAGCGCCCGTCTGACGCTCCCGGGGTCCTCCCGAATCCGGTTCAGATCCAGCATATGGTCTCCACCTCCCAGCGTTGTTTGCGCAGCGCTTGTGGAAATGTCGAAGCGCCCGCGTTTCCGCTACCTTGAGTTGGAACCTTCGCCACCCCCAAACGTCCCCTATTCACTTGCCGTTTTCGAAAAGCCGGGAGAGGTGAGACGGAAGACGGTAGAAGAAATCCGTGCCCGGTATGTTCTTCCTCTTTGCCTCCGGCGCGAGAAGAAAACTCACGGGGCAGGCAATCTCTCCCGTCTACCGGCTTACGTCTACCCGCTTTTTGCCGATAGCTGCTCTTAATGTACTGGCGGATTACGCCAGATTTTTCACACTGTGTGGCGAAATTGAACACTTTTTACCCCGCACGACGCGCTCTCGCTTTCAGTCAAAATCAGAAAAACACCCATAACCGGCTGAAAAGACGAAATCGTGGCTTCTATTTCAATGCTTGGCACGATATTCGCTATATCTATAGCTGATGAACACACACCCATGTCTTTCTCTCACCCCTATACATACGAGGCCCCGAAATGGCTCTCAATACAGCACTGAATCCGCGCGACCGCCTGGCGTTTCTGGCACTCTATTATGCAATCAAGGGTAACGAGAAGCGATCGGAAGAGCTGCGGCGCGCGGTACGCCGGCACGATCAGGCCGTGATGGGCCGGCCGCAGATCCATGGAATGCCCCTGGCATTTTGAGCCAGGACTCGGCACCCGGCGGCAAATCGCAAGCGACAGGCCATGTGTCATGGCCTGTCGCTTTGTGTTTCCACGTCCCGGCCTCATTTTTCCGGCGTGAACAAAGCTAGCCAAGAATTTTCCGCACGTTGTATTTTTCGTTCGGAAGCGTCTGTCGCGTAATCATGTCCGCCAGGAGGCCGGTGCAGAGGAACTGAACCCCCAGCACGGACAGAAGAATTCCCAGAAAGAGGAGGGGATGCCGGTGCTGAATCGTCCCCGTACGGAACCATAACGCCGCGATAAAGCCGTTTATGCCAACGCCGAGCGTGCTCAGTACGATACCGATCGTGCCGAACAGGTGCAGCGGACGACCGATGTATCGCCCCAGGTACATGACGGTAAGCAGGTCGAGGAAGCCCTTGAGCAGACGCGTCCACCCGTACTTCGTCACGCCAAAACGGCGCGGGCGGTGCTGTACGACGATTTCGTCGACGCGGTAGCCTTCCATGTGGGCCAGAACGGGGATGTACCGATGGAGTTCTCCGTATATCTTGATGTCTCGCACCACCTCGCCGCGGAAGGCCTTGAGGCCGCAGTTGAAATCGTGAATCGGAATGCCTGAAATCCGGCCGGTGACCCAATTGAAGAATCTGGAAGGGATGGTTTTGCTGAGGGGGTCGAAGCGCTTCTTCTTCCATCCTGAAACCAGGTCGACGCCGCCCTCTACTTTTTCGATCAGGCGGGGGATCTCCGCCGGATCGTCCTGAAGGTCGGCGTCCATCGTGATGATCGTCCGGCCCGCCGCCATTTCGAATCCCGCGACGTAAGCCGCTGCTTTGCCGAAGTTACGGCGGAACTGAATGACCTTGACTTGGTCGTTGACGCGGTGGAGTTCCTCCAGAATCCCGATGGAGCCATCGGTACTGCCATCGTCTATAAAAATCGTCTCAAAACTGCGCCCGGATGCCGCCATGGCCTCCCGGACCTGTTCCATCAGGGGCCGGAGGCTTTCCGCTTCGTTCAGGAGCGGTATGACGATGGAGACGTCGACGGCGCCCGCGGCCGGAGGTTTGGATTCAACTGGCGGTTCGGTATGCGGTTTCATAGTCTCTGGTGATTAGCCCCAATTCAAAAAAAACAGCAACCGGGTGTCGTGATACAATCCTACGAAACGGGGTGGTAACGTCGTCCAAACTGACATTTGTTCCGTTCACGTCCTGTGACCTGATGTATCCTGGTAATCAGCAGTTGAATCGCCTTTATCGACTTGCACATATTCGATTTAACGTCGACGAAAACTTACGAATCAAGGTTCGTCCGGGAATATCCCACCATTCTCTCGCCGCTTTCCAAGATAGCAAAGAGAGACCCGGTTTTCAAGTCCCGCGTCGCGATGCTGCGGATCAGGGCGACGAAGGATTCGCTGACATTCGCAGATGTTTCAGGTCGACGAAGAAGCGTTTCCGGTCCCTGTTTCCGCTCTCGTCCACGACGTTCAGCGTGTGCCATCCCTTCGAGAGATCCACGGCTTTCACGTGCCTGCCGCGGCTGCTGCCCAGGTACCGGTCATCCAGGTACCAATACAGGACGCGGTTCTTCTCCCTGTGGGCCACCCGCATCGCGATCTTCTGCCGTGCGCCGCCGAAGTCTCTCGGCAGCCACAGTCTGGCGTTATGATGTGGATAGACGATCTTCAACGGATCGGACCCGGCGCCGGCCGGGCAATCCGGTTTGTGCGGCGGAACCATGCCCGGAACCTGCCCCCGCTCCCGCAGATGCTGCGCGACGTCCGCCGGAAACACGAGCCGGCTTACGGGACGGCGGTCCCCCGGTTCCCAGCACAGCGAGCACACGCGATGGCCTCCATCCAGCGTCACCTGAAGGGTCCGGTGATAGGGACAGGTCCGCAGGGGTTTCATATGCAGCGGCGCTTCCACGGAAATCTGGCGTTCGCAGTGCATACCCGCCCGGAATCCGGTATGCGCGCACAGCTGAAGCTCCCGCAGGCCCGCAACCGGCGCTTCGATCCAGACATGTTCGCGTTGCTTCGGCAGCAGGTTGAACAGGTCGAACAGGAGCGGCGCGGCCGCACTCGCTCCCGTAAGGTCCGCGTTCCCATGGCCGCCGAAATTGCCAATCCAGACGGCAACTGTCCACTCGGGGCTCACCCCGATCGCCCATGCATCCCGTTTCCCGTAACTGGTACCCGTCTTCCACGCGATCGGCCACTGGTTCTGGTACTGATGCCAGTAAGTTTCCACGCCTGGCCGCTTGAGGTCTCGAAGCATGTTGAGTGTCAGATAACATGCGCCCGGACTGATGAGCGCCGGTCCCTCCGGGTCGGGCGTTCCGCCAACGACCTTGAGTAGACTGAAGCGGCCGCCGTTGGCCAACGCGCGGTAGGATTGCGCCATGTCCCACAGGCTGACTTCCACGCCGCCGAGAATCATCGGCAGACCGTAATCTCCGGGGGACCGGATGAGCGTGGTCAGCCCGGCGGATTTCAGGAACCTGAAAAACGGGTCCATTCCATACGCGTCAAGCAACCGGACCGCGGGCACGTTCAGGGAACGGACCAGCGCCTCCTTTGCCGTCACCAGACCCGCGAAGCTCCCGTCGGCGTTTCCCGGGGAAAAAGCGCCGTAGTGGGTGGGGAGATCCCGGAGCCGCGTCCGGGGCAGCAAGAGGCCACGGTCGATGCCCAGGGCGAACAGAAACGGCTTGAGCAGCGAGCCGGAGGACCTCGCGGCCGCTACGCCATCCACCTGACCCTGGTTCCGGTCGTCGAAGAATCCCTGGGATCCGACGTACGCGCGTACCTTTCCTGAACGGGTATCGACCACAAGGGCCGCTCCGTTTCGGACGCCCCGTTGCCGCATGAACGCGACGTGTCGATTGACGAGCTCCGCGCTCTGCCTTTGAATATCCCTGTGAAGGGTTGTCCTTAAATATGTATTCCGATGCCGCGACTCCAGTCGCCGCGCCAGATGCGGGGCGTCCATCGGCAACCCCCTGGCGCCGTCCGGGACCTTCTCCAGCTTCGTAAGGCCGAAGGTCTCGGCGTCCATCACTCCCTCGTTGTGCAGCCGCTTCAGAAGCCGGTCGCGCCTGAGCCGCAGTTCTTCCGGGTCGGCCAGAGGCGATATCAGCCCGGGCGCGTTCGGAAGGACCGCCAGCGTGGCGGCCTCTCCCCAGGTCAGCCGTTCGGGTGACTTGCCGAAATACCGTTGGGCAGCCGCACGGTAGCCGACAATATTGCCGCCATAAGGCGCGTGGTCCAGGTAGAGGTTCAGGATCTGCTTCTTGTCATAATGGAGTTCGATCTTCATTGCCTGGAGCGTCTCCAGGGCTTTGTTGAGATAGGTCCTTCTCCTGGGCGACGCCATCCGTGCAACCTGCATCGACAGCGTGCTCGCGCCGCTCACGACCTTCCAGGAACGGATATTCTGATAGACGGCACGGAACAGCGCCAGCGGATCCACACCTGGATGTTTGTAAAAGCGACGGTCCTCGAAAAGGAGCACCGCCTGCTCCAGGACGAGTGGAACATCGGCGTTCCCCTGGTGGGGAAAACACCACTGATCGTCGCCATTCAGGAACATCCGCAGGATCCGCCCCCGCTCGTCGAGTACAACCGTGCTGTAGTCCGGCTCAAAGAGGGGGTCCGGCAGGGGTATGGAAATATAGAGCACCGCGGGGACGAGAAGCAGCGCAAGAAAGACCCCCGACTTCGCGAGTCTGCCGTTTGAGGGAAGGGTCCCGCGACGGCCTCCTCCCACGGACGGTTTCCGCCGCCACTTCCGAAACATATTCGCAACTCCTGAAAACGATCGTCGGTTCATCTTACGTCCCGTACTCGCCGCCTCATGGTGGCAATCCGATCCGCCGGGCGCCCACAAGGGACGCCCCTACGCATGCGACATCGGCGCATAATCCAGAGAGATACATTCGTGGATTTTTGGTATTGTAGGGGCGTCCCTTGTGGGCGCCCAAATTATGGCGCTGGCAACCGTGTGGTTTCTATCTCCGTTTTACCACAACCCGCTTTCCGGCTGCCGTCGCCCGGTAGGATCGGTCGTACATCGCTTCCACAACGGTTGCGGGCAGCCTGAATGACCCTGCCGTAACGGCGTTCAACCGGACCACGAAATCCAGATCTCTTCGGCTCCTGAAATCGAAAAACCACATCATCCGGTCGTCGCGTGCGTCCATATACTCCTCCCGGTTCAGATTCAGGCGCTTCGTCCAATTCGGCGCCGTCCGATCGGACAGCCGAGGATTGTCGATTTCCCATCCGGCCGGAAGCACCTGGACCAGCGCCAGCTCTTCGATGTTTCGGACGACGCTCAGATTGCGCACACGAAAGTGACCCCAGAAGTTCTCGCCCTGAGACAGCCTGGCGGGATCGACCGGCGCACCCTCGTCGTCGAGCCATGCCACCGTCAGCGCCAGCTTGCCGGACGTCTCTCCCTCGTCGTCGGTAAGTGGAACGCCGTCCCAGTCCAGGGTTGCGAACGCCCGCTTGACGGTCGACGTCGAATCCAGTGTCACCGCCATCTCCCGGCCAAAGCCCTCTGTGATCTCAACGTGGTAGGCTGACCGGTCCGTCTCAAACGGCGTCTCCCGTCCGTCCGGAAGGCGGATCGTACCCGCGATTACGGGCGGACCGTCCTCCCCGCTGTCGAGCGACCGAACGTATTTTCCCAGGGACAGAAGCATGAACCCGGTGGTCTGGGTACTGTACCACTTCTGAGACGCGAGCGCCGCGCCCAGCTCTTTGGCGACCTCGTCCGCCTCCGACCAGCGTTCAAACGTCACCAGCGTATTCAGAATGATCGCCAGATCCCGCATGCCTGAGCCGTAGGTCCCGCCCGATTCGCTGTATTCCTCCACGCGCTTTCCGGCCGGGATGAGGATTTGAGCCGCGGTGCGCTCCACGCCGGCCAGGTGATACGCCGCGGCCAGCAGCCACTTCTGCGTATCGTTCATGTCCTTGATCCCGGTCTCCTTCAGCAGATTCATCGGGCCGATCTGGTATTCGCCGGCCACCGCCAGGAGATAGACGCGATAGACCCGCGCCATCAGACCGTCCTTGACCGTAAGCGAACGCGACTTTTCGTACCGGATCCAGTTTGCCATCAGATCCTGCGGCACGTGGTATCCCAGTTTGGCCGCTTCAATCAGAAAGTGGCCCGCGTACAGAGAACCCCAGGTCGAGACGGTATTGGCGCCGGGCCAATAGGCGAAACCGCCGGAGGCGAGCTTGAATTTCCTCAATTTTCGGATCGCCGTATTGATAAACCGGTCGATCTGGACCGTTGCGTCTCCGGCATACTTCACGCCTTCCACGAAGGTGTTCAGGT
Source organism: Candidatus Latescibacterota bacterium (assembly GCA_965116875.1). Classification (GTDB taxonomy): domain Bacteria; phylum Latescibacterota; class UBA2968; order UBA2968; genus JAAXHE01. Next base: position 1,858,750 of record OZ220733.1, on the reverse strand, counting down.
ACAGCAGTGGAAACGCGGTCGAAACCGTCTGCTCGATACAGCCGTACGGAAACCGGACCAGCCGGAGCAGCCTGTGGGTCATTCCGAAGTCGGGATGCCGGCGCAGAACCACCCGGGCGCGATTGGTACCGGGCATTCCTCGGGCCGGGACCGTAAAACGGACCGTCTGGCCGGGACGGATGTCCTGTTCCTGCGCGGCGTACGCTCTGGGCGACGATGGACGAACATTCAGGTCTGTCTCATGATCAGCGGCGATATCCGGCGCCTCCGCCGCGACGACCACCCTGGCCTGCCCCACTGCCGAAGCCGCCTGAAGCGTAAACGAGAGTTCCCGCTCCCCTGACGTCGAAAAGTTGATTTCCTGCCGCGCCGGTCCGTCAACCGAAACCGGGCCCTCGGCAGTGATCGAAACGACGGTCGGTCCAATGCTGTCGACCATTGCGAATACGGTTACGGGAACGGTAATGCGATCCCCCGGGCCAAGCACGCGCGGCAGCGTGGGCATCACCATCAGGTCGGTCTTCACCGGAACCGACGTCTCCGCTTTTCCGTATCGTCCGCCGCGGGCGGAAACGGCCATCACCCGCACCGAACCCGTATAGTCGGGCATGTCGAAGTCAACCGTGGCCTGTCCCTTTGCGTCGGTTTCGATCGGACCCCTGAACAGCGATACCGCCTTGAATCGCTTCGCGCGTTCCGGCTCAAGCTGGGAGGACCGGTACGCGAATCCGCCGCCCACCGCAAAGGTCCTGAAGACGTCTCCCTTGTTGGCGCCGATCACGTGGGAATACAGGTCGTGCGTCACCACACCCAGGCGACGCTTCCTGTAAAACGACTCCCACGCGTCCGGCGCGGCGAACCCGGTGAGCGCCAGCAGCCCCTCATCGACCACGGCCAGCGTGAACTGCGCCGGCTCACCATCGCCCGTTTCAACCTGAATTTGAAACCGGGTCTCGGGCCTGAGTTCACCCGGCATGCGGAGGGTGATCTCCTGGCGGGTACGGGGATCGCTCACATTGAGCGGAACCACGCCGTACAGTCGAATCGGTCGATCGTTCATCGTCTGGGTGTACGGCTGGAGGACGGAGACGCCGACGTATGCGGTGGGCGCCATATCCCCGGTGATGGGTACCGTTACCCGAAACTCGTCCGGGCGACCGTCCGGTTCGTACCATCGGGTCTGCAGAATGCGACTGTCCTGTTCCACCGAGACCAGAATCGCGCCCTGTCGCGGCGCGGGAAACGTCACCAGCGCGGAATCGCCCGCGGTGTAGGCCTTCCTGTCGGTTTTGAGCGCGAGCATGCCCGCGGATTTCGGATCGGCCTGCGCTTCGCCCCAGGGATAGGCGCGCATGAAGAACGCGGCGGTATGGCCGGCCGCATCCGTCACCTCGATCAGATACTCACCTCGCTCCTCGGGCGTAAACACCAGTGGTACGGGCGCAGTCTTTGAAAAGAGGGTGCCGCTTTCGATCTGTTCCGTATATTCGTCCGTTTTAAACTTGAGGCGAAACTGATCGCGGCTCTCGTATTCCCACCACCAGTGCATCTTGCTTCTGTAAATGCGATACTCGAGCGGCAGTCCCGGCGCCGCCTCACCTTGAGGGTTCACCAGTACAACCGGAATCTCCAGCGAGGACCCCAGCCGAGCATATCCGTAGTCGAACTGCGGCTTTCGCACCCCGACGTAGCGAACGTACGGATCCAGGGAGAGCGTTTCACGGCTGCGATTGGGGCGGCCGCCTTTCTCGAGCACCGTGGCATCGATCCGGACACGAACGGCCGATGGCTCCGTTCCGAATACGGGAAGCTTCCAGTGCACCTGCGCACGGCCTTCCGCGTCGAGTTTGCCCCTGAAGATGCTGGTGCGACTCGGCTTGTACGTTACGGCATCGCTGGTGAAGCTGAAACCCGGATAGCTGTCGAACTGCCGCGCCTCGTGTGAGAAATCGACCGTGACCTCGGCACCCAGCCCCGCCGCCGGATTTCCGAAAAGATAACTGCTCGCCAGCACCAGTCGAAGTTCCTCGTCATCAGGCGTCAGCTTCCTCTTTTCGGGTTCGATCCGGACCTTCAGCCGGTAGGGGGCCACCGTCTCAACCTTCACCGTATGGTCGAATGTCCGGCTTCCCACCTCCAGGCGCGCCCGCCAGTTTCCCGTGGGGTCGTCGGACTCGGTCCTGAAGCTGAATGCATAGAAGCCGTCCCTGCCCGTTCGGGCGGTCCGCTCCAGTACAAGCTGATTTCTGGGGTTGAAGAGTTTCAGCGTAACCGGGTGGTTTTCCGGAAAGGTCTGCTCCGAATTGCGTGCAATCAGTGACAGGTGGATCTCGTCGCCGGGTCGATACACGCCCCGTTCGGTATAAATGAACGCCCGGACGCCGTCCGGCGGCGACGAGGCGCCCCCGGTGTCGAAGGCGGAAAGGTTCCAGGCCATTTCGTTGCACTTGATGATGCTCTTCTGCCCGTCTTTTTCGGCTTCGACGTAGAAGACGTCCCGCTCTCCGCCGGGAATCGTCACCGCGCCGTTCCTGTCGGTCACGCCCCGCCCGGCCACCTGGTTCTGGAAAGTACGCAGCGTGACCGCCACGCCGGACATCGGCGCCGCGCTGTTGATGTCCCGGGCGTAGACCAGGTGCCGGCGGTGCGCCTTTTTGTACGTAAGTCCGATATCGCCTACGATGACCGGCTTGAATACCCTTCCGTATGTGTTGATGTATCCCGGCGAGAAGGGATGGCTGCGGTAATCCCATAACCCCCGGTTCCACCGCCACTGCTTTCTCGCTTCCTCTGCCTCGCCCGGCGCGCCGTACAGCATGTCAACGTGCTTATAGCTAAGACTGAGCAGAAGCGGCCCCTTTTCGGTCGGATCGAGCAGTGCGTTCAGGTCCAGTTCGTGTTGCAGCCACCGGTTGCGGACCTGGCCGATCTCCAGGACCGTATCCACAATCCCAACGCCAACGCGGTTGACCTCCCACGAGGAGAATTCCCGCCTGCGGTCCGCGCCGCTTTTCAGGTTCTGACGTTGCAGGAACTGGCCCAGGTTCGAGTCGAATACCTGCTTGATCTGCAACCTGGCCCGGTTCACGTTCACGGTCCGGAACCGCACGCGCTGGCGGTTGATCGTTGGCAGAATCATCCCGTCTTCGGAAAATCGAATCTGGGGTTTCAGGTCCGGAATCTGGACCGTTTCGGTATGTTCCGTGGCCGTCGCCGATCCCCATCTGCTGCGAATGCCGGGATAAACCCTGAACGTATAGTGCCGGCCGTGCTCAAACGCCCCGCTCACGTGGATTCTCCTGCCCGCCGCGCTGATCCTGATATCCATCGGCGGGTCCACGGCAATCAGCCCGCGGAGGTCCTGGTAGGGGTCCACGTCGTCCGTCATTTCGACCGTGAGGCCTGGCTGCCGCTCATCTTCCCGCCCTTCGACTTTGACGATTCTCATCTCGGTTACGGGAGCCACCGTCCTTTTGTCCCTGTAGTCCCGCGATATCTCCAAACCCTCTCTGTCGAGGCTGAAACGGAGCTCTCGACTGGCCGTCCCCCGCGCGATGGGGTCTGAGACAAACGCGAAGGTATACCCCTCCTCATCCGCCTTCCACGCCATGGCGAGCGGCTCCCGGCCCAGAGACAGCCGGCCGGCCCGGCGCACCTGTTCCAGCGAGGTCTCTTCGCTGAACACGACCCGCCCTTTGTAGACCACGCGCCGCGGATCGTCTTTTTCGCACAACTCGAAATCCGCGTTCAACGAAACGATCTCCCGGCCGGCGACCTGAAACGCAAACTCCAGCGGCCGCAGGTCTCTCCGCTGCGGGAACAGGGCGGCGAGATCCAGGGACCCCCGGTATTGCCGCCGGAACGGAAGCGGAGCATCCGGTTGAAAGAGAAGGGTGCGCCGGTCCCCCCAGCGGGCGGTCCCGGCGATGCGCGGTGCGAACGTGAACACGGTCTTCCCGGGGCTCTGCCCGACCCGGTCACCCGGTACGACAGGCGACACGAATCGTACGCGAATGAGGTCTCCCGCGCGGATGAGGTCGGACGTCACGTGGCTGACCAGCCTGGCCGTCTCAGGCGAGTAGGTGATCGTCCGGGACTCGTTTCGCTTCGAAGCACATCCGGCCAACAGGACTCCGAACAGCAAAAGCCTGCCGGCGCCGATTCGATTCAAAGTCATCACAATCTCCCGTGTACCTTGAGGAAACATCGGTCTGCACCGCGAACGACGGGCAAAATCCACTCCCTCGAAGGCGTTCCATCGTCCGCCATCGACCCGGAAAACCGCTTGACATCAACGGGCCGATCTTTACCTTAACAGCCCGTTGAAAACCGGTAGCGAGTCACGAAAATTCAGGAGATCTTCGATGCAATTCGGCCAATTCTACCTGCTGGAGACCCCGCCCGGAAAAGACCACGCAGAGGTCTACCACGAAGCGTTCGAGCAGTTCAGGCTCATGGACGAACTGGGCTGGGACGCCATCTGGCTGGCCGAACATCACTTCGACCACAAGGCGCCGGGCGCCAACTACTATTCGATTACCCCGTCCATCCACACCATGGCCGCGTACGCGTCCGCCATTACCGAGCGTATCAAAATCGGTACGGCGGTCATCGTGCTGCCCTTCCATAACCCTGTCATCGTCGCGGAAGACTTCGCTACCGTGGATATCATGTCCAGAGGGAGGCTCCTCTTCGGCGTGGGGCGCGGCTACCAGCTGGAGGAGTTTCACAACTGGGGCATCGATCCGGAGGAAAGCCGCGAACGCTTTCAGGAAGAACTGGAAATCATCCTGAAAGCCTGGACCGGCCCCGTGGAATACGACGGCAAATTCCACAAGGTCCGGAAAGTCAACGTCATCCCGAAGCCGGTACAACAGCCGCATCCACCGGTTTACGTCGCGGCGGTGAGTCCCTCAACGTACGAATGGGTCATCAAAAACGGCTACAACGTCCTGACCTCGTTCCTGCATCCCTACGATCAGGTTTTCGAGTTATACGAGGCGTACCACAAGACGGCGGACGCGTGCGGGCTCTCCGGCAAGCTGGACTTCCCCCTTGCGAGGTTTCTATACGTCGCCGAAACCACCGATAAGGCCCGAGAGGAGTGTCACGATCAGCTCATGTGGTATTTCCGCACCCTGCTCGCCGAGGTGATCGCGCCCCCGCCGGAGATCGCGCCTCCCGGCCAGATGGAATTCTACCAGGAACTGAAGCAGAAATTCTCGAATATCAGCTTCGACGAAATCCTGGCCGAACACGCCATCGTAGGCGATCCGGACTTCGTGGCCGACAAAATCGGCTGGATCCGGAAACACACCGGGCTACAGAACTTTATGGGCTGGACCCGCATTGGAGACCTGCATCCCGATCTGGTCTGCAAGTCCCTGCGCATGTTCTCCGAACACGTCGCACCCGGGTTCAATTGAACGCTCCGTTGAATGACACCCTGGTTCTTTCCTATTCCCGCCACGCCGGCTGTGTGACATGCAGCAGCAGCGCGCCCTCCGGAACCGTGATCACGGTTGACGTTCCCTTCTCTATATAGCCCAGATCTCCGACTTCGAAACGCACCGGCTCCTGTCCTTCGGCGTGGACTTCCAGCCCACCCTTCAGCATGAAGAAAACCTCGTTGTAGTCGAAGGTCCATTCCAGCCGGCTGGGTTCGAGGTATTCCGTGAATCCCGCGGCGAGGCAGTCGTCCTTGCCGAGGATCGGATCGGATACGTGTACCTTCGCGCCGGGCGCATCGTACAGCTTCATGTCCCTCTGGTCCGGTTTGACGATTTGTACCATTTCGCCTCTCCTTATAGAAAAGGATTCAGCCGTCAGCCGGGCGCCCACAAGGGACGCCCCTACAAGTGCAAGGTCGGCGCGTAACCCAGGCAGATCGATTTGCGGTTGTTTGGTTAATGTAGGGGCGTCCCTTGTGGGCGCCCGGACACTGTCGTAGCTCGACACCCCGCGCCCTCGTCCGGCTCCAGAACCTGTCGTGTCTCCGCCTCCGAGGCAATGGTCTCCCAGTCCCACAGTTGCGGGATATATCCCACGTCGGCCCAGAGTCGCGCCTGGTCGGAATAATGCGCGCTTCCGGGATGGCCGGACGCCCCCAGCGGCACGATCCACAACGAATTGCTCCAGTCCGACGGATCGTGAATATACCGGTTTACCGACATCCCCGTCGCAATGAAGGGCTCGCCCACGTCGTACCCGCCGGCCAGCGGCACGTCCCCGTCCCCATGCGTCGGCAGGCAGGGCGGATCCAGAAGCGGCGCGCATTTCGGAAAAACCCGCGACAGTGGATGCTTCGGACGGGTATGGTGGACGCGGCCCCACCGCCACTCCGACATTTCATCGCCCAGGCGCTCCCTGAGGTCCGCAACGGCCTGCTTGAGACTCTCCGCAAGAAGGTCTTCCCAACGGGTCCCCTCCGGCAACATGGTCCCGTCGCTCCTCTCGATGCCCAGGATCATCTCAAGTACGATCATCCGGATGTGCGCTTCCGCTCCTGAGGCGCCCTCCAGCGCCGGGTCCGCCATGTCGCCCAGCAGGTGCTCCGCCAGGGTCCGCGTGGCGCACAGGCGGGTCTGCGAATAGATCGTCGGCTGAGGCAGGTCCCGGTCCATGCGATAGTCCCATTCGCGCAAGAGCGCCAGGGCCCGCCCGGACGCCGCATCCGGCGCCTTTATCCGAAGAAGCGCCTGTGTAAATATCTTCGCCGGAATGGAGGTCCTGTCGGCGTGCATGCGCGCCATATCCTCCACGGTTGCCGTCCCCGGTTTCAGATCCAGTATGTCCAGTTGAAGTCTTCTGGCCCGATATTCGGGACTGAAATACAGCCCGACGTAGTACGGATACTCGTGTCCTGCCACGCGCTGGTTGCACGTCACCGCGTACCCGGCCTGCGGAGAGATCGCCCGGGGCAGGTCGCCATGAGGGATATACCCCTCCCACTCGTATTCCCCGGTCCACCCCGGTACCGCCCGCCATCCATTGGCCTCGGTGCGTATGGGTATCTTTCCCTCGTGCAGATATCCGAAACCGCCCTGGACGTCCACAACCGCATAGTTGTTCACCCGGTCGGTCCATTTCTCGAATGCGCCGTGCAGTTCCTCGACGGTGGTCGAGAACATCGCCTCCCTTGCGGCGTCCAGCCACGGGGTGCCGTCGATGAGGCCTGGATCGCTGATCGCAATTCCGTATCCGGCATCGGGTTCGCCAGCGATCACAGGGCCGTGATGCGTGATCGTCACTTCGATTTCTACCGCCTCGGCGTTCCGTACTTCGATTGTCTCACGCAGGACTACAGCCTGTCTCCACGCGTCCCCGAATGCATACTCCCGCCGGCCGGCCCTGTCCCGGAAGCGCTCCACGAAGAGGTCCTGCGTGTCGGCATTCCCGTAGGTCATTCCCCAGCCCACGTGCTCGTTGTGGCAGAAGTGCAGGATCCCGGGCACCCCGGGTATCGAGGAGCCGACAATCGAAAATTCGGGGCAGGAGAGGTGGGCCTGATAGTAGACGCTCGGCGTATCCAGAGCCCTGTGAGAATCTCCACCCATCAGCGGCATCCCCGATCGGGTACGTTCCCCCGAAATCGACCAGGCGTTGGAACCGGCGTCCGCCTCCTTCAGCCAGTTGACGTCCTCCAGCGCCCTGGTGAGTTCGTCCAGCCCGTCTACGTCGGGCCCCCGATACACCTCGCCGGGGGGTACGGTGAGCAGATGGCCGCCGGGATACCCCTTGATGACGCGCGCTGCGTTCTCAGGGCCGATTCTGAGGGCCAGACGCGTACGGAACAGTTTCGGCTCGAACGTTCCCAGCAGGGTATTGCGCATCTTGTAGACGGCAATACAGTGCCAGTTTTCCCACGGTTCGGGCGACATGTCCAGGAGTTTGTATTCGATCGGATACGCCGGCGCTGTTTCCATGAACGCGTTCACGCCCGCGGTGTAGGCGTCCACCATCGCCTTCGCCTCGGCGCCCGCCGCCTCGTAGTCCAGCCGCGCCGTGCGTCCCATTCCCGCCGTTCGCAACAACCGGTCCTGGTCAACGCCGTCCCGGCCGGCGATTTCCGCCCAACGGCCCAGCGCCCGGTACCGGTCGTAGTCCATATGCCAGAGCCGGTCCTGGGCTGTTGCGAAACCCTGCGCGAAGAAGACGTCGTGTTCGTTCCCGGCCCGAATGTGCGGTATGCCCCACCGGTCCCGATAGATCGTAACGGCGTCGATCAGCCCTGGCAGGCGCAGCGTGGAGGTCACATCCGGCAGCGCGGCTTCGAGGTCGGCTTTTGTGAGTTCTACAGGCATGGCTTGTTCCGTTCAATCGTGGTCCAAGATGAAACGTGGGGAACGATCATTTGACTATCGAATGGTTTTCTTCGTGCCTTCGTGCCTTCGTGCCTTTGTGCCTTTGTGTGAGAATAATGTTGATTCCTAACCCTGCTCTATGCCGTCGAGCCACCGTTGAACCGCCTCCGAGAAGCCGTCCGCGTTGTGGTCGGACACCACCGGATACCGCGCTCGCAGGGGTTCCGGGGCGTTTCGGACGACAAACGGAAAACCGCACCACTGCAGCATGTCCGAGTCGTTGTAGTCGTTGCCGACGGCTGCAGACCGGCCGCCGTCCACCCCCAGGCGTTCGCACAACCTGGCCGCGGACCGGGCCTTGGATACCTGCTTCGGAAATATCTCAAACCAGGTGGACTGGTGGTCCGAAGGCGACGTGGTCCGGATCACCGACAGGTCCTCCAGGGCGTTCGAGAGCGCGTCGTGAGTGCGCCAGGGGTCCGCATCCGCCGGACAGACCACAACAAACTGCGAAGCGCGGCCGTTCTCCGGGCAGCCGGGATTCAACCGGCGACAATGTTCCGCGCTGTTTTGACGCCTGCGCAGGAAATCGGGATTGTGCTCGTTCTGTTCCCAGTACTCGAACGTGTGATTATCGGGAACAGGCGCATGGACCATGAAGTCGTATCCGCCGTCGATCAGATACCCGGTAACGCGACGCACGACTCCGGCGGAGAGAGAATGGGACTCCACAAGCGTCTGGTCCCGGAAGTCGAAAATTCCAACGCCGGACGACGTGATCAGAAAATCGATCGGAAACGTGTCGCTCAGAACGGTCCGGGCCGACATGTGGGACCTGCCGGTGACCACCGTCCGCCAGATGCCCTTTCTGCCCAGCGCCCTCAGCGTTTTCAGGCTTCGTGCGCTGGCCTTTCGATCGCTCTGCAGCAGCGTCCCGTCCAGGTCCGTGAACAACGCGAGGTTCGATCTCTTTTCTTCTGATGCCAACCCCTGCCTCCATCCGGTGCGGCTAGAGCGAGAATATAAAAAACCGGCAGAAAACACATATCCGTTTCTCTCCCGGAATTCCTCTGGCGATTCCAACAAAAACGGCGCACCGCGGTGCGCCTTCTCTCTTGGCATGTAAAGCCAGTCGCCTGTCTTCAGTTCAGTCGAATGCTGACAGTCATCCCGTCAATCCCGGGACCGTTTGCGGAAATACAACACCCTGTGCAGGGCGGTATAGTTGGACAGAAACGCAATGGCCCAGATCGCTATCGTAAGACCGATTTCTCCTACCAATGCCCCCACGCCGATGGCGATGACCCGTTCCGGCCGCTGCATGAAACCGACCTTGCACTCCTCGCCCAGACCTTCGACGCGCGCCCGGATATAGCTCACCATCAACGAGCCGGCCAGCGCAAAAAACACGGCGGAGGTGGTCCACAGGGAGTCCGACCGTATGAAGCTGACCGCCACGCCGAACCAGATGACGATTTCCGAATACCGGTCTACCGTGGAATCCAGGAGCGCCCCGAACGTGGTTTCGCTCCGCCCCACGCGAGCCACCTGTCCATCCAGAAAATCGAACACTCCGGCAAGCAGCACTGTCAGACCCGCCCACCGCAGGTATTCGAATCCGAAAAGCACCGCCGCAACCAGGTTCAGGAGGAACCCGACCAGGGTAAGCGCATTCGGCCGGAACCGCTTCTTGACAAGATACTGCGTGGACGGTTCAAGCAATTCGGCGACGTCGTCTTTGACCTTTTCGATCACGAGCCGGCATTCTCCATAGCAGTCCGTTGAGAAAGTCGCTCTGCAGGCGAGGCTTGGTGTCCCGTCCCGGAAATATGTCACCATTCATCCGCCGATTCATCCCGTCTGGCGGCGTTGCCTTCACTCGGCGACCACGGACAGGTCTCCTTGCTCAGGCGCCTTGCCAGCCGGGCGACTCGGCGGTCGAATTTCGGCAATCTATTTCCGGGTCGGAACACTTGCCATTGTGGTCGAAGACAAGGCGCGCGACCGAGTCCCATCCTGCGATTCGGCGAGGGAGCGCAACGCAGTATTTCGACCGCAAGGGCCGGCCGTAGCCCGGATGGGCTTTTTCAACGGGCTGTTAGACCGCAAATACCCGCTTTCAGGGCTTAAATGAGCCCTTTGCTGAATTTCCGAAATATAGAGTAATCGCAGGGGGGTAGCAAGAGAAATCTTCCATCCCGGACGCGCCGGGGATCGACCGGTTTCCGTCCGTCGACAGGAGGCGCGCTCGACGCATTCGTAGTTATCCCGATGTTTTCCACATATCGCGGTTTCGGCGGTGGATGACTGTGAATTAATTCACTTAAATTAAAAAATAACAAATGTTTATTTATCAACACCAGCGGCCGCCCAGTTTATCCACAGTGTGAATTGTGAATGCGTCAGATACCGAATCCGACTCCGGTGGTCGACCCCCGCCGATGCGTGCGAACGACTGCTTCGTCGTCCTTATCCCTTGACAGGAGTCGGCCGGCATGTTATTCTTCGCACCCTGTTCGGCAGGATATCGTAATCCCAAAATAAGAGGGTATCCAACTTATGCGACTGCTCACTTTTGAATATCAGGGCTCGCAACGCGTCGGCGTCCGATCGGGTGACTCGATCGTGGACGTGAGCCGCGTCGATCCGGACGTTCCGCCGGATCTCGTACGTCTGCTCGAAGCGGGTCCGGATGCGCTGGCCGCGGCGGAAGAGGCGGCAGAGCGCGGCGAAGGCATCCACGCAGGCGACGTCCACGTGTCGGCGCCCATCGGGAAACCGGATAAGGTCCTCTGCATCGGCCTCAACTACGCGGACCACGCGGCCGAAAGCAATATGCCCATTCCATCGGAGCCGGTGGTATTCTCCAAGTTCTCTTCCACCATTATCGGTCCCGGCGATGCGATCCGGCTCCCTTCGATCACGCAGTCCGTCGACTACGAGGTCGAACTCGTTGTCGTCATCGGAACGTCGGGTAAGGATATTCCGGAGTCCGACGCATTGGACCACGTGGCGGGCTATACCGTGGGTCACGACGTAAGCGCGCGGGACTTCCAGCTCGAGAAACCCGGCGGTCAATGGCTGCTCGGCAAGACCTTCGACACCTTCGCGCCGCTGGGCCCGGAACTCGTCACGCCCGACGAGATTGAAGATCCGCACAATCTGGGCATTCGCTGTATCCTGAACGGAGAAATCGTACAGGACTCGAACACGGCGCAATTGATTTTCAGGGTCGACCAGTTGATCGCCTATCTGTCCCGGGTCGTCACCCTGCAGCCCGGCGACCTGATCTTTACAGGAACCCCGCCGGGAGTCGGAATGGCCCGCGATCCGCAACTCTGGCTCAGGGCCGGCGACACCGTTGTCTGCGAAATCGACGGTATCGGAAGACTCGAGAATCCGGTTGTCTCGGGCTGACCGCTCGGACGTCGAAAACCCGGCGCGTTCCCGGCGGGTCCGAATGCCTCTCGACTCCCGTCAGACCTCGTCGTTCCCGCTCTTCCCGGACGCCATCCGCTCTTATTTTTCAGATTCAATTGAATTTCATAAACCTTTTAATAAACAATAGTTTATAACCTATATACACACACGCAAGTGTGTGTATGCGCCTCACTAAAAAAAGGAATTCGCGATCAGCCGTTAGCTTTCAGCGAAAACCAAAAACCGAATTAGGGACGTTAGCGCTATTGCACGGACGACCGCGAATGGCGCAGACCACTCTCCCCGGCCCTCTCTCCTAAAGGAAAGAGGGAGAAAAGGCGGGTTTCGCTCAATCAATGCATTTCACAGCCGGCGACGGGGGGGTACGGGGGGTTTTTCCGTGCCAATCCGTCCAGCGCATTTGCACTGGCACTGCTGAAGGGTCGGCAGGCCACACAGATCCCGTTTATGCCTACGGCGTGTTCCTTAAAAGCGGGGAGACGGAAGACGGGAGAGGGGAGAGGACCACACTCCGCCCAACCACCTGGTGAGACGTGAGCCGGAAGAGGGGAGAGATTTCCTGCCCTGTGAGGTTTTCTCTCGTGCCGGAGGCAACGAGGAATAACATACCCGGCAATGATCTCATCTACCGTCTTACGTCTCCCGTCTACCCGCATTTTTTCTCCCGTCTCACGTCTACCGTCTACCCGCCTTTCTTCTACCTTTTTTCCGCCTTGCAACGGAGACTCCGAAGATGACCCTGGGAGAAATGATCGAAAAGGCGCGCAGGGGCCGGTTCAGCCAGCACGGGCTGGGCGAGAAGATCGGCGTCTGGGGTACCTACATCGGACAGATAGAAAACGGAAAACGCATTCCCTCGGATGAGCGGTGTCTCGACCTGGCGACCGTCCTTGACCTGGACCCCAGGGCGCTCCTGGTTCAGGCGTACAGACAGCGCGCCGGTACAAAAGAAGCCAGGCGCCTTTTCGACGACATGGCTGGAATGATTGCCGAACCTGCGGGCCGCGAGCAGGGCGGCGCCGCCGAAGGCGACCACCAACGACCCGGGGTCGCGCGGGTAGAGCGCCCCCCGGACCGGATCGGGCGGGCGGGCGAGCCGCCCTTCACTCGCGGCGCATATCCCACCATGTATCGCGGGCGCCTCTGGACCATCCGCCAGTACGCGGGATTTTCCACCCCGGCGGAGACCAATGCCCGCTTTCGCGCCCTGCTCGAAACGGGCCAGACCGGCCTGAGCGTGGCGTTCGACCTGCCCACGCAGATGGGCTATGACTCGGACCATCCGAATGCGGAAGGCGAGGTGGGCCGGGTGGGCGTGGCGGTGGACGGCCTGTGGGACCTGGAAACCCTGTTCGATGAAATCCCGCTGGACCGCATCAGCACGTCCATGACCATCAATGCGACGGCGAGCATCCTGTTCGCCCTGTACGCGGCCCTCGGAAAAAAGCGCGGATTGCCGGCATCGGCGCTTTCCGGCACGGTCCAGAACGACATTCTCAAGGAATATGTTTCACGTGGAACATATATCTTCCCGATCGCCGAATCGATGCGTCTCGTCGTGGACCTGATGGGCTATTGTCTCCGGGAGGCGCCGAAATGGAATCCCGTCAGCGTTAGCGGCTACCACATGAGAGAAGCCGGCGCAACCGCCGCACAAGAGCTTGGTTTTACACTCGCCCACGCCCTGGCGTACGCCGATGCCGCCCGCGAGGCCGGCCTCGAACTTGAGCGGGTTCTCCCGAACTTCTCTTTCTTTTTTGGCGTCCACAACCATTTCCTGGAAGAAATCGCCAAATTTCGTGCGGCAAGGCGACTCTGGAACCGGCTCGTGGTTGAGCGCCTGGGTGTGCAGGACCTGCGTTCCCGGCGACTGAGATTCCACGCCCAGACCGCCGGCTCGACACTCACGGCCCAGCAACCCCTGAACAACTGCGCGCGTACCACCCTGCAGGCCCTGGCGGCGGTCCTGGGCGGCGCGCAGTCCCTGCACGTCAACGCCTATGACGAAGCGCTCGGGCTACCGTCTGACTCCGGAGCGCGGATGGCTGTCCGCACCCAGCAGGTCCTCGCATACGAAAGCGGCATCCCCGACACCGTGGATCCCATGGGCGGGTCCTGTGCCGTGGAACGGATAACCGATGACCTGGAGGAGGAAGCTGTTGCCGTTCTCGAGTCGGTCGACCGGGAGGGCGGCGCGGCGCAGGCCGCCGCAAGCGGCTTCACCGCGGCCTGTATCGCGGAATCCGCATACGATGCGCAGAAACAAATCGAATCGGGCGAGACCGTGGTGGTGGGGGTTAACCGGTATCAGGACGCCGCGGATCCGCCGGCTTCGGCTTTCCAGCCTCCGCAGGAAACCGAAGACACGCAGAAGAGCAGGCTAGCGAGCGCGCGAAGCCTGCGGGACACCGACGCGACGAACGAAGCGTTGGACGTCGTCGAACGGCGGGCGAGGTGTGGGGGGTCGATCACCGACGCGGTTGTGGCGGCCTGTTCCGCCGGCGCGACCGTGGGCGAGATATCGGACAGGATGCGCGCTGTCTTTGGATCCTACAGACCGGGAGGATAGTCGTGGACGGACGTGTGGACCACGTGGGCATCGCTGTGGAGGAGATTGAACGGACCCTGGCCGTCTATTCCATGCTGGGGTTCGAAAAGATGGAGGATGAAACCGTAGATTCAGAAGGCGTCCGGGCCGTATTTCTCGGTGGCGCCGGCCTGACCAGAGTAGAACTCCTCGAACCGCTGCACGACGGGAGTTCTCTCGCCCGATTCCTTTCGGGGCGCGGGCCGGGCCTGCACCACGTCGCGATCCGGGTCAAGGATATCGAAGCGGCAGTCTCAACCTGCGAAGAAGAGGGGCTCACGTTATCCGGCGCGATCAGGACGGGCGCGCTCGGGAGACAGGTGGCTTTCATCCATCCCAGGAGCACATCGGGCGTCCTGATCGAACTCGTTCAGGACGAGTAATCACTCGCGACGCGCCGAGATCCGGACGAGCATCATGTTCCCGTGGGGCCTTCCGGTCTCCATGGATTCGATGGAAACAACCGGGCCGTCGGGGCCGAGTTCCTCTGCTTCCCTGAGCGCGCCGGGACCCTTCAACGCCAGCAACTCACCGTCTTTCTTGAGGAATCCCGACGAAAGGCGCCAGAGGAGGGGCAGCGCGCCCACCGCCCGAGCCGTTACAATATCGTATCTCCCGCGATGTTCGGCACGCTCGCCGGCGTCCTCCGCCCGCTCGGCCAAAACGGACAGCCCGTCCAGTTTGAGTTCTCCCGCCAGGTGGTTCAGGAAAAGCCCCTTCATGCGCGCCGACTCCAGCAGCACAACCTTCACCTCCGGGCGGGCGATCTTGATCGGCACGCCCGGAAAACCCGCACCCGATCCCAGGTCCAGCAACGTAATCCCGCCGCGGGGCAGAAAAGGGGTCAGCCGCAGACTGTCGATAAAGTGGCGTTCCCTGATCTTGTCCCGATCCCCCCGGGAAACCAGTCGCACACGCCCGGACCAGGTCCTCAACAACGCCTCATATTGTTCGAACGCCGTGGCCTGCTCATCAGACAGCCTGCCTGACAACGCTTCCGCCGCCGCCAGGAATTGCTGATCGGTCACCGCTCCTCCCCGAACGTCCGAAAAACGCCACACGCCGATTCCATAGACCGCACCCGATGTTTCACGTGGAACATCAAAAAAACTATCAGCTATCAGTCTTCAGCTGTCAGCATAGATCAAAAGCGAACCGGGATCAGGCGGGCGACCACAAGGGTCGCCCCTACAAATGCAAAGGCGGGGAGACGGGAGAGGGGAGAGATTTCCTGCCCTGTGAGGTTTTCTCTCGTGCCGGAGGCAACGAGGAATAACATACCCGGCAATGATCTCATCTACCGTCTTACGTCTCCCGTCTACCCGCATTTTTTCTCCCGTCTCCCCTCTGCCCTCTCCCCGCATTTCTTCTTCCGTCTCCCCGCCTTTCCGCTATTTACCGATACAAAACGTACTGAAGATCCGGTCCAGGATCTCGTCCGACGTAATCTCACCGACAATCTCGGCCAATGCGTCGGCCGCCTCCCTCAGTTCGACCGCGATCACTTCTCTCGGCAGCCCCTGATCCAGCGCCCCCGTCGCCCGGCCAAGAGCGTCCCCCGCGCGCCGCAACGCCTCGGCGTGGCGTGCGTGCGTAACGGCGTCGGGATCGGATGCCGTCACGACCCGCCCGGCGACGCGTTTCCTGAGACGGCCGAGGCCCTCCCCGGTAAGGGCCGACACCGCAAGGTCCTGAGATGAGCGATCTCCCCGCCAGTCGGCGTGGAGACCCAGGTCATTCTTGTTCTTTACGAGAACCACATTGGCGGGATCCACGTCCGAGACCATCTCTTCCAGTCCGTCGGCTGCGGGGACGGACGCATCCACGACCAGCAGCACAAGCGCCGCCCTGGCGATCGCTTCCCGTGACCGGCGGGCGCCTTCCCGCTCGATGGCGTCCCGAGGCTGTGCGATACCGGCCGTGTCGACCAGCGTTACGCGAATGCCATCCAGCGTGATGGACTCTTCAATTGTATCTCGCGTCGTTCCGGAAACCGGCGACACGATCGCCCGGTCCTCTTCCAGCAGCCGGTTGAGCAGGCTCGACTTGCCCGCGTTGGGAGGTCCCGCCAGCGCAACAAGCGCGCCGTCGCGGATCACCTTTCCGTGGCGGTAGGAGGCGCTCAAGCGCTCGATTTCTTCCGATGCCCGCTTCAGCGATGGGCCTATGGCGTCCTGCTCGACCTCCGCGTCTTCGTAAAAATCGAGCCCTGCCTCGAGCAACGTCAGCGAATCCCGAAGGGCTTCCGCCAAATCCTCGAACCTGGATCTCAAACCGCCGCGCAACTGAAAGTATGCGGACTGAAGACTTCGGTCCGCCCTTGCGGTGATCATATCCGCGATGGCTTCCGCCTGCGTGAGGTCGATTCGGCCATTCAGAAATGCCCGCCGGGTGAATTCACCCGGTTCAGCCGGACGGGCGCCCGCAGACACGAGGGCCTCCATCGCGCGCCGCAGAAGCAGAGGGCCTCCGTGGCAGTTGAATTCGACCGTATCCTCGCCGGTAAACGACCGCGAACCCCTCATCACAGAGACCAGGACTTCATCAAGATCCCGGTCTCCGACGACGAATCTCCCGTACGTCAGGCGCCGGTCCCCGACCCGGTTCAGTTCAGGCGAACCACAAAAAAAACCGGAGGCAATTCCTACCGCCTCCGGACCCGAGAGCCGAACGATGCCTATCGCTGCCTCGCCGTGACCGGTGGCGATTGCGACAATGGTATCGCGGTCCGACGGTCTCATCCGGACATACCCTCAGCGTGTGCCCAGCACACGCTTCACGCGTTCCATGACTTGCTGCTGTAAAATGGTGAGCACGTTGAACATGGTCCAGTAGAGCACCAGACCGGACGACATGCTCCAGAAAATCCAGGTCATGAAAACGGGCATTAGGTAGACCATGAACGCCTGTTTCGGATCCTTCATGGTCATTTTTGACTGTACAAACGTGGAAACGGCCATCAACAGCGGCAGAAGGTGGATTTCAAAACCGCCGATGTATAACCGGTCCGGCTGCGACAGGTCCGTAATCCAGAATACGAACTCGGACTGCCGGAGTTCGATTGCTCCCCTGAACACGTTGAACAGCGAAAAGAGGATGGGCATCTGGATGACCATCGGCAGGCAGCCCCCGAGCGGGTTGACGCCCTCCTCCTTGTAGAGCTTCATCATTTCCCGGCTGACCTTCTGCTGGTCGTCCGGGTATTTCTCGCGCATCGCGGCGATCCTGGGTTGAAGCTGCTGCATCCTGGCGGCAGCCTCGAGACTCTTGTGCGTCAGCGGAAACACCACGATTTTGATCAGCACGGAAAAGACGATAATGACCAGACCATAGTTCGGAATCAGGGGATGGAGCGCGAGAAACGCTCTGAGATTCAGATTGGTGATGGGTTTGATGATGGGACGGAAGATGGCAAAACCGTACTCCATGAACTCCTCCATCTCCAGTTCCCGGAAACTGCCGGACAGATCCTGATTCTGCTGCCGGAGCCGATCGTAGGAGATCGGACCGAAATAGACGCCGTAGCGCTGTCCCGGATCGACCCCTTTCGAAAGGATTTCGACGTCGTACCACTCGGCGATATCGCGCATGTCGCCGGCCATATTCAGGCCATAGCTGCCTTCCGGGGGAATCAGGGCGACCAGAAAGTATTTGTTCCTGATTCCGATCCAGGAGATCCTGCCGCCGGGCGGGGGGTCGCCGTCGGGTCCCATATCCTCCACGTTCCAGGTTTCCACCTCGCCGCCCGCACGCGTAACCACCGACGTATAGGCCGCGTTCTCTTCGGGGTTGTTCTCGGTATCGGCCAGGCTGCCCGACCATCCGACCCCCAGCTTTTCCTGAGGCTGCAGCGCGGAAACGGCCACCGCCATGTCCGCGCGGTAGCGGTTGCCCTGGAATCGGATCCGTTTCTCGATCGTGCGGGTTCCCGCCTGGCACCTGAAGATCAGCTCGGCCTGTTCCGCGCCGACCAGCGTGAGTCCGGGTGTGTCAGTGGAAAACTCGTATGCATCCAGCGGCTCACCGGCCAGTGAAAGACCCAGAGCGGTACTCCCGGGAGCGATCAGATCGAGCTGACCGCCGTCGGGATGTTCGTAGGCCTTCAGCACAAGCCGGTTCAGCACCCCGCCGCGAGTGCTGAACGTGGCGGTAAAGAGATCGGTCTCCACAACGACGTCCCGGGAGGCGAATTCTCCGGGGGCGGTTCGCCTGTCCGGCTGTTCGGTAAATGGGATCCGCGGCGCTTCAGACGCAATTTCGGGCGAATGGACGGGGCGGTCGGCCGTTGGAGGAGGCGGCGTCCGCAGGCTTTCGACGGGGACCGGTTCAGGTGGCGAAATCGGTACTTCCGGTCCCATTATCCACTCCATATAATGGGGATAGAGAATAATGATCAGGCCGATCAAAACAAATGCGAAGATTGTACGCTTATCCATCCGTCAGACCTGTATTGTCGAGGACCTGCTGGAAGAAGACCGGAAGGTGGCGCATTCAAAGCGCCATCCTGTGCCGACCCTTTGCCGTCGGGTCAGACGCATCGGCCGATTCTCGATGATCTGTTTCCGGGTCGGAATTCCGGCGGTGGGCGTGATGAGGGGGGAGATACACAACCGAAGACTGAGCGGAGGGCGATTCAACGAGGAAGCAACCCCTACCAGTCCGTTGAGAGAGTCCATCCGGGCTACCTGCCTGCCAGGACGTCACTGGCAGGACTGCAGAGCGACTCGATCAACGGAATGCTACGTCGGGATGGCCGGGCCGCGGAGCAGACCCTGTTTTTCGAACGCAGCGACGATATCACTGCGCAAGTCCCGGAACCCTGCAGCGGCCGACCCGTCGCCGACTGATATGATGACCAGATGACCCGTGCTGCGGTGCGGCTCCATCTCCCTGCAGATTGCACGAATTCGCCGCCGTGCGCGATTTCGCGCGACCGCCTTTCCATACCGCTTGCGCACGGAGATGATAATACGCTCTTCTGTGGATTTACCGGCACGGACGTGAAGCCAGCGGCCCCTGAATACCGAACCGGTTCGCCGTAGATGCCGGACCTCCCTGCGCAGACGGCCCAATGTCCCGGACATGAGGCTAAAAAGAGACCCGAACGCGGCCTTTTCGGCGACGCCTGGAAAAGATCTGACGACCGCCTGGGGTTCGCATGCGATGGCGAAAACCGTGTTTGTTCTTACGTTTCCGGTTGCTGGGCTGGAACGTCCGCTTCATTGGGAATTGTCCATGCTTTGCGCGAAGAACGACCGTTGTTGTATCTAGATGAATTGTAGGAAGTTATGAATATAGACGGGGAGCGAATCTTTGTCAAGGGATTTCGTCGGCAACGGTAAGTTTATGAAAAATACTACTATATATTGTGTATATATAATATTTGATACATTATAACGTATCTCGACACCTTTGAATTTTTCTCATAAAATTAACTGAAAAATCGGCCAAAAAGGTCTTGACTTTTGCGATTCCATTCTTTAGTTTGGCCCCATCCTGATCGCCGAGGCTGTTCCTTCGGCGGCTCCCCCGTATACTATATTTATACTCGCATTTGACTTTTAATTTGGCCGGTCAGCCGCCGGCAGGACTTTGTATTGTCCGCTTGTGAGGAATTCACCTCTTTATCTGCCGTGAATTCCATCCCCCCAGAATATCTTCTGCAATCCTCCCTCCATAGATGATCTTCTGGCTTCCGGCAGGGCTCGGCTTACTTCCCCGCCAACTCTCTCATATATAGCAAATCGGGCTTGGCGATGGCTCAGTTCCATCGCTAACGTATGGGCGGTTTTGTCTCCATGGTTGACAAACATTCCGGCCTCTGGGACCAGTGTTTGCGGAAGATCGAGGGGAAGATCGAGGCGAATGCCTACGGCACATGGTTCGCCCAGACATCCTCAACGCAGCTTGACGACAGACTTGCCGTAATCGAGGTGCCAACGACCTTTTTCGTAGACTGGCTGGAGGAGCATTGGCTTGATCTCATCCGGTCTACAATAGAAGAGATTACATCATGGGCGCCCGAGATCAGGTTCTCCGTCAAGAAAAATACGCCCGCTTCGGCAGGGGCGCCACTGGACTTCCTGACAACTGACGGTTCGGTTTCCGAGCGAAAGCCCGCGCCCTCGAAAGAACCGGTCGTTCCCGGTCCCGTTTCCGAAGCCGTATTTCCGCTGAACCCCCGATACCGGTTCGAAGATTTCATCGTCGGCGAGAGCAATCAATTCTCCTTTACGGCGGCGAGAGCCGTCGCGGAGTCGCCAGGCGCAACATCCTACAATCCTCTCGTCATCTACAGTGGCGTGGGCCTCGGGAAAACGCACCTGCTGCAGGCGATCGCCGATTATTGCGTACGCAACGGCACGGCCGGGCGCGTCGTGTATACATCCGCCGAAAAGTTCTTCACCGACTATCTGAAAGCCATTCAGAAACAGGATACGTCGGCCTACGTCGAGATTTATCGAAACGCCGACATCCTGCTGATCGACGACATTCAGTTCTACGTGAAGACCGAGGCATGCCAACGCGAACTCCTCCACACATTCAATACATTATATCAACTGAACAAACAGATCGTCCTGAGTTCAGACCGTCCCCCGTCAACCCTGAAGGGATTCGAGGACAGACTTATCTCGCGATTCCAGTGGGGCCTCGTTACGGATATCGACCGGCCTGACCTGGAGACGCGGATGGCGATCATCAATCAGAAAGCCGGCGATCATGGCGTCCGGATTCCCGCGGAAGTAGCCCGTTTCATGGCTGAACAGATCAATTCAAACGTCCGGGAGCTGGAAGGTGCGCTTACCCAACTCATAACTTTTTCGGTATATAAACGCGCGCCCGTCTCGCTCGAAATCGCAAGGGATACCATAAAGAGTCTCGGACGCGTAAAATCCATCACTTCGCCGACCATCAGCATCCGCGAGATTCAGAGACGTACCGCCGGATACTTCAATATTTCGGTGGAAATGTTGACCGGCGCCACCCGCAGGCAGGAAATCGCAACGGCACGACATATATGCATGTACCTCTGCAGAAGCCTCACACAGGCGCCGCTCAAGTCAATCGGCACTGAGTTTGGGAATCGGGATCATACAACAGTCATTCACGCGTGCAAAAACATCGCTGCCAGGCTTGCAGACGATCCGGATTTCCAGGCTCTTGTCAGCCGGATCCAGAACCGGGTTCAACAGTTCGCGTCGGCCTGAGCCTTTCGATGAGCGGCGTACGGACAGACCGGTGCGGGTACTTTCACAGGCCCTGACACATGAAAAGACCGATTCAGTATTATGAATCGGTCTTTTCTTTGATAATGCGCGACGATATCCACAAGAGACATGCTGTATTTGATTTATAGTGTTTTTGATTACTTACTCCATGGATTTCAAGATACAACAACTACATGAATGTGAGGAAAGTGGAGAAGGTGGATTCAGGGCGGCCTCTCGCAGGAAAACGCGTTTGCTATGATGTTGGATCGTTATGGAAAACATGTGGATATGCCGCGTGTTGTTCACGCGTTCGCCCGTGGATTCCATCGATGCTCTTCTGTTCCACAATTCCTCCAGAGAATTTTCCACATGGACCGGTTCCGGTTGTCAAGTGGTGAGTAACACTCATATCTATCGTATAAATATACATTTGAAATCGTAATTCTGACAAAAATTCCGTGGGAACCGGCGATAGTTATTCACAGCGCTGATTGTGAATAAACACGACCGGATGCGGGATGATGCGTTTTCCTGAAAGACGGGTTGCCGTGTCGGCCCTTCGAGACGTTGACCCGGAGCGCCGCAGCACCGTTGAATCCACTCCGGAATCCGCGGGCTCTCGCAGCAGTTGACAGGGAAAAACGGCGGGTTCACGGGTCAATTCGAGCGTGCGTCAAAAAGACTGAAACCCGGTTCGTCGCGATGGCGTACCGGGCGTTTCGAAAGAGGCTTTCCGGAGGACCTCGAGATAGACAAAGATCGTTGACAAATTCGATAAAAATCAGTATATTACGGTTTAGTAACCTGCGGCCGATCAAGGCACTTTTTCCTGCGAAATCAATCCCTGAATTTCAACCGGATTCTGGTGGAGCAACGTCGTTGAAGCACGTGTTCCCGGGAGACTTAAAATGAAGGTGGTTATCGAGCAGGAAATGCTCATCTGGGGCATCAACTCGGTGCTGGATATCGTTCCGTCGAAAACAGCCCTCCCGGTGCTGTCGAATATACTCGTCGGAACCAACGAGAGCGGTGAAGTTTGCCTGACCGCAACAGATCTGGATATATCCATCAACTGTATGCTGGAGGGTACCGTGGAAACACCGGGATCGACCACGGTCCCGGCGCGCAAATTCGCCGAAATCGTACGGGAATTGCCGGAGGGCCCCGTTGTTCTCACGGAAGCGTCCGGGCGCGTGGCGCTTCAGTGCCAGTCAGGGCTGGAAGGATCGTATGCGCTCATGGCGGCGCCTGCTGAAGACTTTCCCGAATTGCCCGCCGAAATCGAGGGCCCCGAGATGGCTTTCGAAACCGAAGAAGAAGCGCCTGAGGCCGGGAGCGAGGGTCTGTTGTTGCGGGACATGATTCAGAAAACTTCGTTTGCCGTATCCAGGGACGAAACCAGACCCGTGCTGAACGGCGTGTTCTGGAAGGTCGGCGGCGGCCGGATGACCATGGTTGCCACGGACGGCGCAAGGCTGGTCCGGTACTCCAGGAGCCTCTCCCGGTCCGACGCGCAGGAGGTCTCAACCGAAGCAATCGTTCCCACACGGGCGCTGAACCATCTGGTGAAGCTGGATTCCGCCGGATGCAGCCTGGGCCGGGTGCTGTTCGGTCAGAATCACCTCGTGTTCGATCTGCGGGCGGCCAATGGCTCCGGGACGGGCGCCGGGGGCGCCATACGTCTGTTTTCTCGACTGGTCGAAGGGCCCTATGTCGACTACGAGCAGGTGATCCCCCAGGACAATGCCACCAGAATGAAAGTGCCCAACGGCCAGTTCATGCCTGCTGTTCGACGGGTCTCGATCCTTTCCAGCGCGCAGACCCACCAGGTGCGCCTGGAAATGAACACCGACCGCGTCGTACTCTCGGCCTCGAGCCAGGAGATTGGAGGCGAGGCGCGCGAGGAACTGGAAGCCGAATACAGCGGTAATGAAATGGTGGTCGGTTATAATTCGAACTATCTCCTCGATATTCTCAGACGTATCGACTCCGAGCAGGTAATGTTCGAGTTGGACGGGCCGATGGCCGCGGGGATCATTCGTCCGGCCGAGCAGCCGGAAGGCGAAGACTATCTCTGCCTGCTGATGCCGCTTCGGATAAACGACTGATGGGTGGGCATGGTCCTCCGGTCGGTCGGCCGCGGCGCTCGGAGCCTGCTACGGTTAAACGACTGAATGGCGAAGGGTTTTGTACCTTACGGCGCTCAAGCTTGTCAACTATCGAAATTTCGATGCCGTCGACTTTGAGTTTCCGGGCCGGAAGACCGCGGTTTGCGCCGAAAACGGTGCGGGCAAGTCAAACCTTCTGGAAGCGATATATTTTCTTGCCATAGCCAGATCCGGTCGCGGCTCGCGAGACAGGGACGTCGTTCGGTGGGGGGCGGAATACTTCGTCATCGAAGCGGGCGTCGCCTGCGAAGACCGCTCGAGGTCGATCCGGATCGCGTTCGATCGTCGCGCCGGCAAAAAAAAAGCGCTTCTGGATACAGCCCCTCTCCCTCGCCTTTCGAACCTCGTCGGCACCTTTAACGCCGTTCTGTTCTTCCCGGAAGATGTAGACCTGGTCTTGCGGGATCCCCCCCAGCGTCGCCGTCTCCTGGACATCCTCGTCTCCCAGAGCAAGGCCTCCTACCTGTCCGATCTGGATCAATACCGCCGTGTACTGGCCCAGAGGAACCGGCTGCTGAAAGAGGGTCAGGGACGGGCGCCGGATGTCCGCCATCTCGCGCCCTGGGACGTACAACTGGCGGCGCTTGGGGCGCGAATCATTCACGAAAGATTGGACGCGCTGGATGCGATGCGGCCCGCAATCCACGAAACCTATCGGAAGATTTCGCAGGGCAGGGAACAGATCGGGCCCGTTTACCGGAGTCCCGTACGCCCTGACGAACGAGACCGCGGCCAGGAAATCCTGGAGGCCGAACTGAATCGGAAGCGGGCAGATGAAGCGGACCTGGGCTATACGCTGGTCGGCCCGCACAGGGACAACCTGATTTTCACGCTGGACAGCAGAAGCGCGCACAAATTCGCATCCAAGGGCCAACTCAAGAGCATTCTGCTGGCCTGGAAACTTGCGGAGGCCGCGTATCTCAAGTCCCACACCGGTCGTTTCCCGGTGCTGTTGATGGACGACGTCTTCGCGGAGTTGGACCAGCACCGTTCAGAAGCGGCCATGGAGCTTGTCACGTCATTCGGTCAGGTGTTCATCACCGCCGCGCGGGAACCCGGAATGAACTTCGAGGATCGCGGATTTCAATTGGTGAGGATTTAGAAGCTGTCTTAAAATTCCCAGCGGTCTTCGCGCGGCTGCAAAAGCGCCGGTCGGCGTTGGTCAAATCCACCCGTATAGACAAATATGGGCGGATTTTCCCGCCTTGACCGCCACTTTTTCGCTCGCGCTCGGGAACTCACCGGTAATTTTAAAACAGCTTCTTAGCCGCACGGGGCTGCCCGGGATGTGACAATCCGTTGAGAAAGCCCATACGGGCTCGCCGGAAGAGCGACTTTATCAACGGACGGCATGAGATGGGTTTCAGTGAAAAAGTCGCAAGCCGCACGCACCGGGTCGATCGGACGGGCGCGGGCACGGTTACACTGAGAGAGGCCCTGGCAGCGGCCGTACGTGCGCTGGGCATCGGGACGAAGCTCCTTGAGCAGCGCGCGTTGATGCTTTTGCCGGAACTGATTGACGAACTTACCGGTGTGCCCGACGCGATGGCCCGACCGGCGGAGATTCGAAAGGGGGAACTCGTCATCCGGATCACACACGACGCGGTGCGCCACCGGCTGTCGATCGAACGGCACCGCATACAGGCCAGGTTGAACAAGGCCCTGGGACGGGAGGTCGTAACGTCCATCCGTTTCAGGAGGTGAACGGCCGGCGCGCGCACGGCATCATTAAGTGAACGTCAGATTTTAGAAGGAGTTGCTATGGCCGAGGTTGTTTCGCAGCCGGAGTACGGCGCCGACAATATACAGGTCCTCAAAGGTCTGGAAGCGGTTCGCAAACGCCCCGCGATGTACATAGGGGATACGAGCGCGCAAGGGCTCCATCATCTCATCTGGGAGGTGGTGAGCAATAGTGTAGACGAGGCGCTCGAAGGGTATTGCGACCGCATGGACGTAGCCATTAACGAAGACGGAAGCCTTACCGTCGCGGATAATGGCAGGGGTATCCCGGTGGACCTCCACCCCACGGAAAACCGCCCCGCCCTCGAGGTGGTCATGACCGTCCTGCACGCCGGAGGCAAGTTCGACAAGAAGACCTATGCCGTATCGGGCGGTCTGCACGGGGTGGGGGTTTCGGTGATGAACGCGCTTTCAACCTGGTGCGAGGTCGAAGTCTGTTCGTCGTTGCCCGATAAACAGGGTCGGGTTTTTCGTCAGAGGTACGAGCGGGGCGTTCCCACGGGTGAGATGGAAGAGATTGGCCGGAGGGAGGAGCCGGGAACATCTACCACGTTCATGCCCGACGGCGCGGTATTCGAATCCGTCGAATTTCACCTGGAAACCGTGGTGAACCGGATGCGCGAACTGGCGTTTCTGAACAGCGGCCTGAGGATAACGTTAACGGACGCAAGGGTGGGCTTTCAGGAAACGTTCCATTTCGATGGGGGGATCAACGCATTCGTGGCATACCTGGACGAAGGAAGGACGGCGCTTCACCCTCCGGTTTACTTCGAGGGTATCCGCGACGGAACGGGTGTGGAGATCTCTTTTGAATACAACGATTCCTATTCGGAAAACATCTACAGTTTTGCGAACAATGTCCACACCAAGGAAGGCGGCACCCACGAAACCGGTTTTCGGACGGCGCTTACGCGAACGCTCAACGCATACGGCGCCAGGAACAACCTGTTCAGGAACGAAAAGGTCAGTCTCAGCGGAGAGGATGCACGCGAGGGCCTGACCGCCGTGATCAGTACCAAGGTGCCCGAACCGCAATTCGAGGGACAGACCAAGACGAAGCTGGGCAATAGCGAAGTGAAGGGAATTGTCGAATCGCTGGTCGGCGAAAAACTCACGGCGTACTTCGAGGAAAACCCCTCGGTAGCGAAGAAAATCCTGCAGAAAGCCATCGAAGCCTCCAGGGCCAGGGAAGCTGCGCGAAAGGCCCGTGAGCTCGTGCGCCGCAAGAGCGTGCTCGAAGGCGGGGGACTGCCGGGGAAGCTTCTGGACTGCACGCTCAACGACAAGGACGAGACGGAAATCTACCTGGTGGAGGGAGATTCCGCGGGTGGATCGGCAGCCCAGGGTCGGGACCGCGCGTTTCAGGCGGTATTGCCGCTGTGGGGAAAGTTGCTGAACGTGGAAAAAGCACGTATAGACAAGGTATTGAGCAACGAGAAACTGCAGCCCATGATCCTGGCTCTCGGAGCGGGTGTCGGCGACGACTTCGACGTCGAGAAACTGCGTTACGGCAAGGTGATCATTATGGCCGACGCGGACGTGGACGGCTCTCACATCCGTTCCCTGCTGCTGACCTTCTTCTTCAGATACATGCGGCCCATGATTACATACGGGAAGGTCTATATCGCCCAACCCCCGCTTTTCCTCATAAAGAAAGGCCGCAAACAGCAGTACGCCTTCGACGAGGCCGAGCGGGACGACATCCTTCAGACCATGGGCGAGGAGGCCAACGGCGTTATGGTTCAGCGATACAAGGGGCTCGGGGAGATGAACCCGGAGCAACTCTGGGAGACCACGCTGAATCCGGAGACGCGTACATTGCTCAGTCTCACGCAGAGCGACGTTATGGAGGCCGAGCGGGCCTTCACGATGATGATGGGCGACGAGGTCGGGCCGCGCAGGAAATACGTGGAAACCCACGCGCTGGAAGCAGACGTGGACGTAAGCGGTCCCGGGTAAACGTGTATGGCGCCTGTCCCGGAAACACGCCGGGTCGGGCGCCGAATTGACAGATACGGGAGACACGAAGCATGATGAGCGCTCGGCAGCGGATCGTTCCGATGGACATCGGCGACGAATTGAAGAAGTCGATGCTGGACTACTCCATGAGCACGCTGGTGAATCGTGCGTTGCCGGACGTGCGTGACGGACTCAAGCCCTCGCAGCGGCGCATCCTCATTGCAATGAACGACCTGGGCCTGGGACCCACGCGACAGCACAGGAAGTGCGCCAACATCGCCGGGCATACCTCAGGGAATTACCATCCTCACGGCGAGGAAATCGTCTACCCCACGCTGGTCAACCTGGCGCAGGACTTCAAGCTTCGCTATCCGCTGGTGGACGGACAGGGCAATTTCGGCTCGATCGACGGGTATCCTCCGGCGGCCATGCGGTATACCGAGGCGAGGATGGCCGGCCCGGGCAGCGAGATGTTGCAGGACCTCGACAAGGACACGGTGGATTTCAATCCGAATTACGACGAAAGGCTCGAAGAACCCGCTGTCCTGCCGTCCCGTTTTCCGAATATGCTTTGCAACGGCGCCGTGGGAATCGCCGTGACGATGGCGACGGCGATTCCACCGCACAACCTCCGCGAAGTCGTCGCCGGACTGGTGGCGCTGATCGACAATCCCGACCTGGAAGTCCTGGATCTCATGGAATACATCAAGGGTCCGGACTTTCCAACCGGCGGCGTGATTTACGGGATGAGCGGCGTGCTGGATGCCTACCGTACCGGCCGCGGACTGATACGGGTGCGGGCGACCGCCGCCGTGGAGACCCTGAAGAACGGACGCGAGAACATCGTGATTACTGAAATCCCTTATATGGTAGCCAAGGCCGCGCTGCTTGAAAAGATGGCCGACCTGGTTCGGGAGAAGCGGGTCGAAGGGATTTCGAATATCCGGGACGAGTCCGACCGCAAGGGGATGCGGGTTGTGGTGGAATTGAAGCAGGATGCTTATAGCGAGGTGGTCCTGAACCAGCTGTACAAACATACCCAGTTGGAGAACACGTTCGGCGCCAACATGATTGCGCTGGTGGACAGGCAGCCAAGGCAGTTGAATCTGAAACAGGTGCTGCAGCACTACATCGATCACAGGCACGACGTGGTCGTTCGGCGCACCACGTACGAGCTTCAGGTGGCGGAGGACCGCGCGCACATCCTGGAAGGACTGAGAATTGCGCTGGATGCAATAGAGGAAGTCATCCGGATTGTCCGGGGGGCAGCCGATCCGGACGCCGCCCGCTCGGTCCTGATGGAACGTCTGTCCCTGTCCGAGAGGCAGGCGCAGGCAGTATTGACGATGACCATACAGCGGTTGACGGGACTCGAACACCGTAAGATCGAGGAGGAATACGAGGCGCTGGTCAGGGAGATCGCACGGCTCAAGTCGATCCTGGACAGCAGGCAGGAGCGAATGGGGCTTGTAAGGACCGAACTGGAGGAAGTAGAAGCGAAATACGGAGACGAGCGGCGGTCCAGAATCGAGTTGTCCGCTTCGGAATTCAACATCGAAGACCTGATCGCCGACGAGGATATGGTCATCACCATTTCCCACCAGGGATATATCAAGCGAATTCCGGTGGACACCTACCGGCAGCAGCGCAGGGGCGGGCGCGGGGTGAAGGGGATGCGGACCAAGGAAGAGGATTTCGTGGAACACCTCTTCATCGCTTCCACCCACAGCTACATTCTGTTTCTGACGGATCGGGGTCACTGTTACTGGCTGAAGGTACACGAGATTCCCGAAGGCGGACGTGTTTCCCGCGGGCGTCCGGTGGTCAACCTGATCGAGATCGGCGAGGGTCACAAGGTGGCCGCAATCGTGCCGGTCAGAGCGTTTGACGACGGGCGTTATCTGATGAAAGTGACGCGCAACGGACTGGTCAAAAAGACGGTCCTGCCGGCGTACAGCCGGCCCAGGCGCGGCGGAATCATCGCGATGAACATCCTCGACGACGACCGATTGATCGGAGCCGAAGTCACGAATGGGTCACAGGAAATCGTGCTGGCAACCCGAAACGGTCAGGCCATACGGTTTCACGAACACGACGTGCGCGATATGGGGCGGGGCGCCCGGGGGGTGCGAGGCGTTTCCCTGGACGACGGCGACGAAGTGGTGTGTATGGTGGTCGTGCAGGACGCCGACAGCACGCTTCTTACGGTTTCCGCGAAGGGATACGGCAAGCGGACGGGTGTAACGGATTACCGGCTGACCCGTCGCGGCGGCAAGGGCGTGATCAACATCCGGACAACCGATCGTAACGGAAAGGTCGTGGCGGTGAGGGGAGTGGAGGACGAGGATGAACTGATGATAGTGACTCTGAACGGAATCCTGATCCGGCAGCCGATCCACGAAATCAGTTCAATTGGAAGGAATACGCAAGGCGTGCGGCTGATCAATCTCGACGGTGACGACGAGGTGATTGACGTCGCGTGCGTGATTTCTCAGAACAACGACGGGGATGGTTCGGAAGGGCTTCCGCCGGAGATCGGCCCCAACGGAGACGTGCAATAGCAGTCTGCCGAGGGGTTCATTCTACAGCGCTTCGATGCGAAGGATCTGCGAAGGTTCGGTGATTATGGAAAGCCGGTCGATCCGCTGAACCGCCATACGCATGCTGGCTTCCCGAGCCTCGTGCGTGGTCATGATAAGCGGCACGGTCCCCTGCTCGGTTTCGGACCGGCCGTGCTGGATTACGGTCGCGATGCTGATTTTCTGCTCCGAAAAGATGCGCGCGATCCGTGCGAGTACGCCGGGTTGATCGTACACGGTAAACCGGCAGTAGAAACTGGTTTCGACCTCTTCGGGCGGAATTGCTTCTGCCTGGGGCAGATCGGCGAGAGCCGGACGGCCAGCGGACCGGCCGCTCAGACGGCGTTCGGCGAGGTCGAGCAGATCGGATACCACGGCGCTGGCCGTGGGCATCTGCCCCGCGCCCCGGCCGTAGAATACCTGAGGCCCGGCAGCATTCCCCACGATCTCCACGGCGTTGAATTCATCCTTGATATTTGCCAGCAGCGCGTCGGAAGGCACCAGGACGGGGTGGACGCGTGCTTCGATCCGGTCGTGAATCGCTTTCGCAATGGCCAGTAGCTTGATGGTATATCCAAGTTCCCTGGCGAAGTCTACATCAAGTGGAGAAACGTGTGAGATCCCCTCTTTTAGAATTCGCGAGGGATCCAGGCTGACTCGGAAGGCGATGCGGCACAGAAGGGCGAGTTTCTGGGCGACGTCCGTGCCGTCGATATCCATTGCAGGATCCGCTTCGGCAAACCCCTTTTCCTGGGCCTTGCGGAGCATCGCATGAAAGTCACCTCCGTCATCCGCCATCCTGGTAAGGATGTAGTTGGTGGTACCGTTGAGGATTCCGTAGATGGACTGAATCCGGTTCGCGGCCAGGCCATCCGTCAGTGATCGGATGATGGGTATGCCGCCGCATACGCTTGCCTCATAGCCGATGTTTGCGCCGCTGCGCGCGGCCGCGCTGAACAGGTCGTTGCCGTGTTCCGCGAGCAGGGCCTTGTTGGCGGTGGCCAGGTCTTTGCCGTTTTCCAGCGCTTTCAGGCAGAGTTTCCCGGCCGGGTCGAGGCCTCCCATCACTTCCACAACGATCTGGATATCGGGATCGTCAACAACCTCGCCGGCGCTGGCGGTGAGGATATCGTCGGGCAGGTCACTTTCGCGCGATTTGGAGATGTCTTTCACGGCGATCCGCCTCAGGTCGAACGCCACGCCGCGAATTGAGCGGAAATAGTCTGCTCGCTGTTTGAGAATGCGAACGACGCCGGCGCCCACGACGCCCATGCCGATGAGACCGATACCGATGGGACTGTTGTTGGCCATGGTGGAATCCATGCTCCTGATCATGTGTTGACCCTTGTGTCCGAAGCTCGTTTCCGCCGCGAAATCGAGCCTGACACAAGGACGAAATTGAGACATCGGATCAATATAAGACAAAGGGCAGTTTGAGGCAAGGAGGGACACCCGACGAAGCGCGCGGCCGCGCGGCATTTGCCTGAAAAGGCTTGACAGCATCCGGGGGCTGTGTTATCTTTACGCCCGCCCAAAATGCGGGAGATCCGGGCGTTTGTTCCAACGATGCGGGGTAGTAGCTCAGCATTGGTGAGAGTGCAGGCCTGTCAAGCCTGAGGTCGCGGGTTCGAGTCCCGTCTACCCCGCCATTTATTGGTCACTGAGGTCTCTGAAGACCGGTCAGGCCGCGTCCCGAAGTTTCGCGGAATTGCGGACTCCCACCACTTCCTTTCAGAAGCTGTTTTAAAATTCCCAGCGGTCTTCGCGCGGCTGCAAAAGCGTCGGTCGGGAACTCACCGGGAATTTAAATACAGCGTCTCATCGGGAAGGGTGGTTTTTTGTGTGTGTACTGAGAATGCCCGACTCAACGCAGGGTCGGGCCTTTTGGCGTTGGGGTTGGTCGCGGTGATCCGGCCTGTGGTTTCCGTCATTCGCCGCCGGCGTCATTACGTACGGAAACGTTACGGACAGCGGGGTGCTCAGGAGCTTTCATGTCGATCAGGCAGATATATGACAGGATGGTGAAGTCCCGGCCGTTCGAGGAACTGGCGCGTCTGGTATCCGCGCGAACCCCGGAAATCCCCGTGCGCGGGCTGCCCGGTTCGCTGGCTGCGTTCGGCATCGCCTGTATTGAGGAGACGACGACGGGACCGGTATTGGTGGTGTGTGCTTCGGAGGACCGGGCGGAGGAAGTTCGAGACGATCTCGAACGCGTGCTGGGTTCGGCGCGCGTGGGCATCTTTCCGGCCTGGGGCGGTTCTCCTTACGACCACCGGTCGCCTCATCTCGACGTGATGGGGCTTCGGCTTGAGGCGCTGGACCAGTTGCGGGGCGTGGGTGACGGGGTTGTGGTTGCGCCGGTGGAGGCCCTGATGAGCCATACCCTGCCGCCAGACCTTTTTGATCTGGCAGTTCAGGAAATTCAGGTCGGGGACGAGGTCGCGCCCGATGGACTGGCGGAACATCTGGTGGATATCGGTTACGAGCGCGTGACCCTGGTCGGCGGGGTGGGACAGTTCAGCGTGAGGGGCGGAATTCTGGATGTCTGCTCGTTTGGCAGCACGCACCCGGTCCGCATCGAGTTTTTCGGCGACGAAGTGGAATCGATTCGAGCATTCGATCTGGGTACGCAGCGGTCTGTGGCCGGACGCGAAAACGTGCGGGTGCTGCCGTGCCGTGAGGCGGTCCTGGCGGAGACGTTGTCGGACGTGTTTGCGACGCACCTGGCCGAAGCGGAACGGCAGCTTGGGATGGATCTTGAAGGGCTGCGAGAATTCATGGAGAGTCAGGGCGCATTCGACGGGCTCGAGCATTACCTGGGCGTATTGTACAGGGACAACACCGGCCTGCTGGACCACGTTCAGGAAGGTTACGTCGTTGTGGACGACCCACCGGCCGTGGAAACGGCTGCGGCTGACGCCTGGGCGCGGGTGGAGGTGGCGGCACGGCGCCAGAAGAAGCGTCGCGGAGAGCCGGAGCCCCTTCCGGCATGTTCCGTCGCCCGTCATCCGGATGCGACCCTGAAACGGCTGTCCGGTATGCGCCGCGTCCTGAACTGGCCGCTGGGCGGGCCGTCGGAGGACGGCGTCCACTTCTCCGGCATCGGCGGCAGGCGATATGAGGGACATCTGGAATCACTGAAGGAGGACTTGAGGAGACACTGGCAGGCGGATTACGAGGTGGTTCTGTTGTGCGAGAGCCAGGGCCAGAAAGCGCGGTTCGAAGAACTGCTCGAAGAAGAGGAGCGCCTCATTACGATTCGCGTGGGCACCCTGCACAGCGGCTTTACCTATACGTCCCCGACGGCGCGGGTGGCCGTGCTGAACGATCACGAGATTTATCCCCTCACCCGCAGGCGTCGCCGTTACCGGCGATTCAAGGACGCCACGCCGATCCGCAGCATTTCAAGCCTCCGGGCCGGCGATTTCGTCGTACACGTGGACCATGGAATCGGCCGCTACGAAGGTATCGAACATCTCACGGTCGACGGGGTCCGGCAGGACTGTCTGACGATGTATTATAGAGGCGGAGACCGGGTGTTCGTCCCGGTGGACCAGATGGACCGTGTGCAAAAATACGCGGGACAGGACGGAATTGTCCCGGCGCTGAGCAAGCTGGGTACGGCAGCCTGGGAACGCATAAAGGAAAAGACCAGAAAGGAAGTCTTCAAGATGGCGGGCGAGTTGCTGTCTCTGTACGCGGAGCGAAAAGCAACGCCCGGAATCGAATTTTCGAATGACTCAGCGCTCCAGAAAGCTCTTGAAGCTTCGTTTCCGTTCCAGGAGACGCGGGATCAACTTCAGACCATTCGGGAAGTAAAGGAGGATATGGAGCAGTCGGCGCCGATGGATCGTCTGGTGTGCGGCGACGTTGGGTACGGAAAAACCGAAGTGGCGGTAAGAGCAGCGTTCAAGGCGGTGGCCGAAGGAAAGCAGGTTGCGGTTCTGGCGCCGACCACCATTCTCGCGCAGCAGCACTATCGCACGTTTTCTGAGCGTTTGGACGGTCTTCCGGTCACGGTCGACGTGTTGAGCCGGTTTCGCACGCCCCGTGAGTTGCGGACGGCGCTGGACGGCCTCGCCGCCGGGCGCGTGGACGTTGCCGTCGGAACCCACCGCATGTTGTCGCAGGACGTCCGGTTTCGGGACCTGGGATTGCTCGTGATCGATGAAGAACACCGGTTCGGCGTGCGTCACAAGGAGCGGCTCAAGCAGGTTCGGCGGCAAGTGGACGTACTCACGCTGACGGCGACGCCCATTCCCAGGACGCTGCACATGTCGCTGATGGGCGCCCGGGATATGTCCATCATCCGAACGCCCCCGAGAGACCGGCTGCCGATTACGACCGAAGTCCTGCCGTTTGACGAAGAGAGGGTCGCGGAGGCGATTCTGCGGGAGGTTGACCGCGGGGGACAGGTGTATTTTGTCCACAACAGGGTGCAGTCGATGCCGGCCATGGTGAATTTCCTCGAGCAGCTCGTCCCACAGGTGCGGTTCGGAGTGGCCCACGGTCAGATGCCGGAGAGACAACTCGAAAAGGTGATGATGGATTTTCTGGACGCCAGGTACGACTGCCTGATTTCCACGATGATTATCGAGTCGGGCCTGGATATCCCCAGTGTGAATACGCTGATTGTGAACCGGGCGGACCGTATGGGGCTGGCGCAGCTCTACCAGCTTCGCGGCCGCGTGGGCCGGTCCGCGCGGCAGGCGTTTGCGTATCTCCTGATACCTTCGTGGAAGTCGCTGAAAAAGCCGGCCGTTCGGCGCCTGCGCGCCATCGAGGAATTCGCGGATCTTGGCTCCGGGTTCAATATTTCAATGCGGGACATGGAGATCCGGGGAACGGGCAATCTACTGGGCGCACAACAACACGGGCATATTACGGCCGTCGGTTTCGAACTCTATTGCCGTCTGCTGGATGAGGCGATCGCCCAGATTCATGGCGACGAAACCGTGCCCGCCGCGGAGCCGGATGTACAGGTGGCCGTATCGGCCTATATTCCCGAAACCTATATTTCGGATGAAGATCTGAAGATGCAGTTCTACCAGCGCCTCGGCGACTGCCGGCAGACGGTTGAGGTTCTGGCGCTCGAGGAGGAAATAGAGGATCGATTCGGTCCGTTGCCCGACCCCGCCGCGGCGCTTCTGGATACCGTATCCGTGCGGATACTGGCGAGGCAGCTGCGCGCCCACACGGTACGTACCGGACGCACGCTGGCGGTTGTATTTCCCGGCGGCAGAATGCTGACGAGGAAGCAGGTGGAAGCCTGGATAGCGGCTGCGCCGGTCCCGCTCCAGTTTTCCCTGGGGGAACAGGTGCTGATCGAGGCGGAACTCGAGGGCGACGGCCCCAGGGAACGTCTTGCAAATGCCAAAAAGGTGTTGCAGAGCCTCGTCTGATCGGATATATTCCCGGCTGGATACGTGGACAGAACATTCGGAACCGGACGACGCCCCGGTAGTCACAAATACAAGCTGTGTGTCCTATGCACTATCGCCCCGCTGAGGCGGTGGGGACGTGCTTCGCATTCGGAGACGGAACACGATGACAAATAGCGTTCCAGGAGGCGCCTGGATTGCTTTGGCCGCTGCTGCTGCGTTGATATGCACGGCCAACGCCGCGGCAGAACCGCAGCTTCTGGATCAGATCGTCGCGGTGGTGGACGATCAGATCGTATTGCGTTCAGACGTGATGTCCAGCATGGCGCTGGTTGCCATGCAGCGGGGGCTGAGCCGGGAGGACCTCACGCCGGACAGGGTCAGTGAGTTGTTCGAGGTTATACTCGGGAACATGATCCAGGAAAAGCTCCTGCTGGCCAGGGCGGAACAGGACAGCATCGAGGTGGACGAGGAGGTCATCGAACGCGCGGTCCGTTCGCGCGTCCGGGAACTCAAGGCGGAACATGGCGAAGAGGAATTTGCCAGCCAGCTTTCCGAAGGTGGCGTGACGGAACGGGACCTGCGCGACCAGTACAGGCAGGAGTTTCGGAAGGATTTCCTGAGACAGCGGATGTACACACGCCTGAACCAGCAGGTCGAAGTCTCGTTCAAGGACGTTCAGGACTATAAGGCGCGCTACAAGAACGAACTTCCGCCATTGTTGAGTATCAGTCATCTCCTGGTGGCAATCGAAGCGTCCGACGACCGTGCGGCGGAAGTCAGGGCACAGGCGGACGCGGTCATTGCCCGCCTGAAGAACGGTGAAGACTTTGCGACCCTGGCGCAGCAGGTTTCCAGCGACGCGGGAAGCCGGGAGGACGGCGGCGACCTGGGTTATTTTCCGCGCGGGCGCATGGTCCCGGCGTTTGAGGAGGCGGCCTTCGCGCTGCGGCCCGGGGAGATCAGCGCGCCGGTCAGAACGAAGTTCGGCTACCACGTCATCAAGGTGGAAGCAGTGTCCGGGGACCAGGTACGGGCGCGGCACATTCTCATTCCGCTGCAGCCTTCGACGAGGGACGTGAAGACGGCCTACGACAAAGCGTTGGATCTTGCAAAAAAGGCCCAGGCGGGAGAGGATTTCGCGGAACTGGCTCGAGAACATTCCGCGCACGAGGAGACCGCCAGGAAGGGCGGAAGGCTTCCCGGCCCGTTCACGCAGAAAAACCTCCCATCCGAATTCGCGGACGTCCTGAAAACCATGCGCATGGGCGAAATAAGCGCGCCGATACAGACGGAGTACGGATGGCATGTCGTAAAAGTGAACGACGACCAGGACGCCGTGAAGGAAATCATACAACAGGTCCGCCTGCAGGAACGGTTTGAAGAGGTGCTTTCGGAGACGCGGGAGCGCCTGTACGTGGAAGTTCGACCGTACGATCTGGGCTATGGAAGCGGACCGCGGGAGTGAGGCCGCCGTGTGCGGCGGCGCAGTGCTCCCCAACGACAACGCGTTTTGTTCGATATGCGGCTCGATTTGTACCTCAAGCGATGTTGTTTGACACGGCGGCGTTCCGAAGCAAAACGCGCCTGCGAGAACGGGATCGTCATGCTGGACGGGCGGCGCGCGAAGCCGGGTCAGGCCGTCGTGCCGGGCAGGCGGGTGAGCATATCCTTTCTGGATCGATACCTGGAGCTGGAAGTTCTCAAGCTTCCCGCCGGGAACGTCTCCAGGACGGAGGCGAGGACCTATTACGAAGTGCTTCGGGACGAAGTACGCGAAGTCACGGATTTCTGAAGACACCCATTGCGAGGACGTCAAGGCGTCGTGTCCGGCCCTGCGGGGCGGGGCTTTTTTTTGCGCGCACCCCGAATCGAAAGAGCGTGGGCGTGTTGTTTGCCCTTTCGCTTTGACCTGTTTATATTGGATTTATGTTCGGACGAAAGAAAGAAAGACTCACGGCGCAGCCCTACACCCGGCTTGCCGAGATTTATGATCATGTAATGCGGCACGTGGACTATGTGCAATGGGCGGACTACATCGAGGCCGTCTTCGCCAGACATAACGTCGCGCCGGCGCGGGTGTTCGACCTGGCATGCGGCACGGGCAGCATGGCGCTGGAACTTCGGAAGCGGAACTACCGGGCT
The DNA here is from genome assembly GCA_965116875.1 of Candidatus Latescibacterota bacterium. Classification (GTDB taxonomy): domain Bacteria; phylum Latescibacterota; class UBA2968; order UBA2968; genus JAAXHE01. The sequence continues at coordinate 1,821,236 of OZ220733.1, read as the reverse complement.
TACGGAGCGGACAATTGCCGCGAAATGCTGGACGTGGCGATAGATAAAACCGAAAAAGCACGGCAGAATGTCCAATTCTTCCAGAGAAACCTGACGGACCTGTCCCGCCTGCCGCCGGTGGAAGCGGCGCTCTGTCTGTATGACAGCATGAATTACCTCATGACAATCGAGGACGTCGCCCTGGCGCTGAGAGAGGTCCACCGGATTCTGCTGCCGAACGGCCTGTTCGTCTTCGACGTCTGTACTGAAACGAACTCCCTGCGATATTTTCGCAGGCTGACGGATAAGGACGGTGGCGACGGGTTCACGTACGTCAGGGAGAGCTTCTACAGGAACGGGATCCAGTTCAATCGATTCAAGATCAGGTTCAAACAGACGGACGAGTCCGTGGAAGAGGAACATCGTCAGCGAATCTATGCGCTGTCGGACGTGTTGACCGCACTGGAACAGTCACCGTTTTCGCTGGAAGGGACCTACGACGGATTTGGTTTCCGCGGGCCTGACGAAGGTTCGGACCGGGTGCATTTCGTACTGCGCAAAGTTGGCGATGGCACATCCGGGCGCGCGATCCTTTGACCTCAATTCCGCAAAAGCCGCAACGCGGCACCGGGGGCGAGACCTTTCGAAACGGGCCGCAATGGTCGTCCTGAAGGACATTTTTTCCTTTCACGTACAGTGTCCTGGTTTATCCTGTTAATCAGCAGTTGAATCGCCTTTATTAACTCGCACATATTCGAATTAACTTCCCCGAAAAATGACGAATCAAGGTTAACTCTCGGGAATTCCCCCTGGCTGGAGGTTTTGTGATTACGCTTCGGCAGGTTGGCGTGGAGCAGCGGGGGCGCAGTATCCTGACAGACGTGGATTTCGAAATCGAACGGGGTGAATTCGCCTTCCTGCTGGGGCCGACGGGGGCCGGGAAGAGTACGGTACTGCAACTGGTTCTGTTCGAACGGCGGCCAACGTCCGGTGTGGTTCGGGTGGGGGATTTCAACTCGGAGACGATTCGGGACCGGGATATCCCGGCGGTGCGCCGAAGCATAAGCATGGTCTTTCAGCATCACCGTCTGTTGCAGGACCGGACCGTCTACGAGAACGTAGCATTTGCCATGGAAGTTACGGGCACGCCGCGCGGGGTTGTCAGGCGGCGCACCCATGCGCTGCTGGCGGACGTTGAGCTGAACCATAAACGATCCGTCCGTCCCGGTGCATTGTCCGGCGGCGAGCAGCAACAGCTGGCGATCGCCCGCGCACTGGCAAATGAGCCGTTTGTCCTCCTGGCGGACGAACCCGCCGCGAATCTGGATCCGGAGACGACAGACCTCGTCATGCGAATTCTGGCCGGGGCACAGGCGCGGGGAACAACGGTACTGGTGGCAACGCATAACGAAGCCCTGGTGTCCCGGCAGCGCCGGAGGGTGCTTCGGCTGGAGGATGGGAGGATCGCAGGAGGGGGCTGGCCGGGAGGGCAATACCGGTCCTGAAGCCGGTTCCGGCAATATGAGCTTGCAGGGTTGGTCCGGCCGCAGCCCGGATGGGTTTTTTCAACGGGCTGCCAGGGGGCAATATGGTGCTTCTGATGGCGTTCAGAGAGGCAATGAGGGGGTTGAGGCGCACGGGGATGGCGGGAGTGGTGTCGGGCCTGACAACAGCAGTTTCACTGATGGTCCTCGGGATATTTGTGCTCCTTGTCGGGGGCGGGCTGTCGATCTTCGAGTCCTTACAGGAAAAAATAGAGGTGGACGTGTATCTGGACGACGGAATCGACCGGACGCGGGCGCTTGAATTGGCGCGGGAATTCGAAGCGATGAAGGGAGTGGCCTCGGTCCGTTACGTAGACAAAGCGGCGGCAGCTGAGGAATTCAGGTCCATGTTCGGCGACGGACTTCTGGATGCCGTATCGCGGAACCCGCTGCCGGCATCTGTCCGCGTCGTAATTCGGGCGGGGGACGGTATGGTGAAAAATGCGCGCGCGATCGCTGAAAACGCAGCCGGCCGCAAGGGAGTCGAAAGCGTGGATGCAGGCGAAGCCTGGCTGACCTCTCTGGACCGCGCGCGGGAGGCGGTTACCTGGATAGGGGTTTCGCTGGGCGTGGTGCTATGTCTGGCATGCACATTTGCCGTCGCCAACACCACCAAGCTGCTGGTACTTGCCCAGCGGGATGCGATCGAGGTTATGCGCATGGTCGGGGCCACCGGCGGTTTCATCCGCCTGACCGTGTTGATGGGCGGCGCTGTTCTGGGATGCGTCGGAGGCGTACTGGCGGTACTGGCTCTGTGGAGCAGTTCGCAATGGTGGGCGGCCTGGATTCCCGTCGCGACACGGGTTGCGCCGGTTTATCCCGGATTGATCGGACTGGGGGTCCTGTTGGGCATCCTGGGAAGCTGGGTATCGTTAAACCGCGTGTTGCGGGCGCTGGCGTAGGTTGCCTGGGGCTGTACAGATCAGGGTGGGAACGAAGCTGAGGATGGAAGAGAAGCGTATGCGGATTCTCGTTCCGGTACTGATGATCCTGGCAATGGCGTCGCCGGCGCAGGCTGACCTGCAGGCAGCGTTGGCCGAGGAGCGCGCCGCGCTCGACAGCTTGAAGGCGAGGCTTCAATCCGACCGTGAGCAGCTGGAACAGGCGAAGTCCCGGCAGAAAGCGGTTTCCCTGGATCTGGAGCGAAGGGAACGGGACATCGTCCGAATCAGGGGCGAGCTGCGCAGTCTGGCACGCCGGCAGGGAAAGCTGTCGAGACGACTCGGAACGGCGAAGCGTGAACTGACCCGCGTCGACGCGCGGAGGAAGGTGCGTGAGTTGGAAATCTCCAGCCGTATGCGTGAGATGTACAAACTCGGCAGGCGGGGTACGTTGCGGATCCTTTTTTCGGCGGATTCGTTTACTGAAGCGTTCAGACGTCTTCGCTATCTCTCCAGGGTTGCGGCTCAGGATCGCAGGGACTTTGAAGCCATTCAGCATGATCGAAAGCGGATTTCCGGCGTACTCAGACTGCAGGCCGTGCGGCACGAACGGCAGAAGGCCCTGTTGGGCGTCAAACGCAGAACCGAGGACCGCCTGGCAAATCGAGTCAGACGGCGGGAGGCTGAACTCAAACGACTCCGGCGGGACGCGGACGCCCGCTCGGAGGCGGTTCGAAAGACGCAGGCGGCCCTGGCCGCGTCCAGTGAGCGGATCGGGCGGATCATCCAGGAGACACAGGACTGGCGTCGGCATACCGCATTGCCGCCATTCGATTTCTCATCCCACCGCGGGAGACTGCCCCGGCCGGTTCCCGGCGGCGTGGTGGTACGCTTCGGCCGGCGCCAGGATCCTGAACTGAAGACGTGGACGTTCAATCGAGGCATCAACATCGCTGCGCCTGCCGGAATCGAGGTCCGGGCGGTCGCGCCGGGCACGGTCGCGCTCGTGGACTGGTATCCGGGGTACGGCCAATTTGTTTTGTTGCACCATCCGGGCGGGTACTATACGCTTTACGGGCATCTTGCCGAAGTACATGTGTTGCCGAAACAGCCGGTGATTCAGGCGGCCGTACTCGGAACGGTGGGAAGTACGGGCCGGATTGACGGCATTCCACAACTCCACTTTCAGATCATGCGGGGTGAGGAGCCCGTAAATCCGGCGCTGTGGCTTGCAGGAAACCATTAAACGGGACGGATACGAAACATAACGATGGACTATACCGCAGCCATATCTTTTTTCGAACCTGATGAACCGGTTCTGCTTGCAACCCATGTCAATGCAGACTGTGACGGGATTGGGGGCCTCCTGGCGCTGAGGGAGATGCTTGTCCGGAAAAAGCGGGTTTGCAGGCTCGTCCTCAGCGACGAGACTTTGAATCCGAAGTTTGCTTTTCTACCGGGATTTGAGCATATTGAGTTGTACGGATCTCTTGCGGATCAACCGTCCTTTGACAGGGCGGTATTTGTGGACACGCCCACGCTCGACCCGCAGCGCGTGGGCGACGTGTGTCGGCTGCTCGGAGAGCGCGCCAGCACAATGATTATCGATCATCACGCGGCGCGGAAGCCGCAGGGCGACGTCCGCATCGTCGACAGCGCGGCCAGTTCCGCCAGTGAGCTGGTCTATGGGCTGCTTCTTGCGGCGGAGGCGGAGATCGGGCCGGAGGTCGCAAATCAGATTTACGCGGGTATCGCTTTCGATACCAAGCTGTTCAGGGTTTCGCATCCGGAACGAGCACTGAAGGTATGCAGCGAACTGGTGGATTACGGTGCGGACCCGGAAGCGATCGCCGACGCGCTGTTCGCCCGGGAAAGCCTTGAAACCATGGTGACGCTGGCGGCCGCTCTGGGTACGCTGGATCTGCATTGCGATGGCCGGGTGAGTACCGTGGTGGTGGACCACGAGACGTACCGCAAAGGCGGCGATCCGGATCCCGTGGTGGACCACGCCATGGCAATAGAGGGGGTTCAGGTGGCGGTGGTTCTGAAGGAAGAGGCACAGGGTCGGTTCCGTATCAGCCTGCGTTCCCGGGGCGGGGTGGATGTGAATCGAATCGCCGCAGCGTTCGGCGGCGGCGGGCACAGGCGCGCCTCGGGATGCAGGATCGAAAAGCCCGTTGAAGAGGCGAAACGGCTTCTGTTGGCCGCAGTAAAGAAGCAATTGGGATCGTGCCGAACGATCCAACCGGGTTGATACGACCCGCGGCCGGCCGTCTGACGCCCGGCCGGGTGAGGAGGAACGTCGTTCGCCAATGGATTTGATTACACTCAAGACATGGTCGTCTGACGAAATCCTGGAAACGATCGAGGCGGGTCTGTTGATGAAGGCAGACCCGAAACGGTTTTCGGGAGCATTGCGGGGCCGAACGCTGGCGATGCTGTTTCAGAAACCATCGACGCGGACCCGATGTTCGTTCGAAACGGGGATGAATCAGCTGGGTGGGTACGCCATGAATCTGGATTGGCGCGCCACGAATTTCCAGTTGGCGGACCTCAGGGACGAAGCCCAGGTGCTTTCCCGCTATTCAGACGTCATCATGGCCCGGATGTTGAGTCATTGCGACCTCCGGGAACTTGCGGACGGGGCGGAGGTTCCCGTGATTAACGGTTGTTGCAACCGGTACCATCCGTGCCAGGCGCTTGGCGATCTGATGACGGTACGTGAAATCCGTGGAAATCTGGAGGGCGCCCACCTGGTCTACGTGGGCATCCGGAACAACGTGTGCAATTCATTGATCGCCGGATGTACCAAGGCCGGCGTGCGAATCACGACGGTGACGCCGGAAGTAAACAAACCCTCTGAAGACGAAGAACTTACCGATCGGGCCAGGAAGACCGGTCTTTTCCGGGAAACCCTGGACCTGGAGGCGGCGGTGGCCGGAGCGGATTTCCTGTATACGGATACCTGGATCGACATGGAATTCTTCGAAGATCCTGCATATGAAGCGGAAAAGAAGCGACGCGTCGAGGCATTTGCCAGGTATCAGATAGATATGGACCTGCTGGACAAAACCGATGCGCTGGTCATGCATTGTCTTCCCGCACACAAGGGGTACGAGTTGACAGCGGAAGTGATGGCGAGCCGGCGATGCGTGGCGGTGGACCAGGCGGAAAACAGGATGCACGTCCAGAAGGCGATCCTGACGCAGTTGCTCGGATAACGGAGCCGCCCCCGCGCGGCGCGGGAGTGTGGATCGGCGTGGCGGGACTCTTCATTACCTTTGAAGGCATCGACAGAAGCGGGAAAACCACCCAGGCCAAACGGCTGGCCGAACGTCTTCGTGCGGAGGGGCGATCCGTGGTGTTCACCCTGGAACCGGGCGGAACCGGGCTGGGCCGTAAGGTCCGCAGTCTGTTGCTGGAACGTCGATCGGAAGTGGACCCCGCCGCGGAGATGCTGCTATTCGCGGCTGATCGGGCTCAACACGTCAACACGGTGATCCGTCCGGCGCTCTCGCGGGGAGAAGTGGTGATATCAGATCGGTTTTTCGATTCCACGGTCGTCTACCAGGGGTACGGGCGCGGGCTGAACCTGGAACGTATTCAGACGGTTCAGGAAGTGGCCACAGGGGGGCTGAGACCGGAACTGACCGTTTGGATCGACGTGGACCTCGAAACCTTGAAGCAGCGATGGATACCTGAAGATGCCGACAGACTCGAAGCCGCCGGCCACGCGTTTTTCGACCGCGTAAGGGACGGGTACCAAAGGATCTGGCAGGAGGAGCCGGAACGGATTCTTCGGGTTGACGGCCGGCTCCCTGTCGAGGACCTCGGGCGCCGGATCCACAGAGAAGTACGGGAACGGCTGGCGGGCGCGGTTCGGCCGACGGGTTGATCGACAGGAAAACCGGCGCGGACGGCAGTCAGCGATGGCTCCACGACGAAAACAGCAGGAGAATGCAGGGGCAGGACCCGCGACAACGAGGAAGGTTGGGACCAGACAATGCGGAGGCGGGATATGAGCGCACGGAAACGCAGACGAATATGGGTTGGAACGGCACTTATCGGCCTCCTGGGAACATGCCTGGTCCTGGACTCGCGGCTTGTCAAAGGGGAAGACGGGTACGCCGCCGTGGAAAACAGCATAGACGAATACATAGAAACGCTGAAACTGCTCACAACGAGTTACTATAAGCCACTGGCGTCCGACTCGCTCACGACTTCAGCCATCGAAGGCATGCTGGACGAACTCGATCCGTATACGCAGATGCTCAATCGGCGCGGACTGGACGATCTTCTGATCGATACCCAGGGCAAATTCGGCGGGTTGGGCATCACGATCAGCACGATGAAGAGGAATGGCGTCGAGGTGCCCGTCGTTCTGAGTGTGATCGACGGTACGCCTGCCGACACTTCCGGTCTCGTGGTCGGCGACCGGATCGTGAAGGTGGACGGAGACCCCACGCTCAACCGGAAACTGGAGGAGGTTGTGGACGTGCTGCGCGGGCACCCGGGTAACCGGGTCGTGATCACAATCGAACGACCGGGCCGGTCGCAACCGTTCGACCAGGAGATTATCCGGGCGCATATTCGTGTGAAAAGCGTGGCGAGCATCGACGGGATCGAAGAAGGCATCGGTTACATTGCCATGTCCGGCCTGATCGGCAGCCGGTTCTCGGAATCCACGCCCATTGAGCTGAAAGCCGCCGTGGACGAGCTGAAAGCGAAGAATACGAGGGGTATTATCCTGGACTTGCGGGGGAATCCGGGTGGGCTGCTGGCGCAGGCCGTCGCCGTCGCCGACGTGTTTCTGGGACCCGATCTGCTGGTTGTCACCACGCGTGGCCGCGTGGATTCCCAGAATAAGGAGTATCGCACCGCCGAAGCGTCCAGGGTTAAGGATATCCCGCTCGTGGTTCTGGTCAACAGCCACAGCGCCAGCGCCTCGGAGATTGTCGCGGGGGCAATTCAGGACTCGGACCGGGGGCTGATCCTGGGCACACCAACATTCGGCAAGGGCTCCGTTCAATCCTTTCAGCGTGTCAGTGACAAGAAAGCGCTGAAGTGGACAACGGCCCTTTACTACACGCCCAGCGGGCGCAGCATCCACAAGAACAGGAGATTCGGAAGGCTCGGCAATCTGGCGTTGAACGTCGGGGACTCGCAGGTGCCTCTGTATCAGACGGTTGCGACGATTGCGGGGGAAGAGAGTCGGGAGGATGCGATCACACGGCTTTTCGAACAGTTCGATCTGGAATCCACAAAACAGGCAGAGCAGCTGTTCGAGACGGAGCTGGGGCAGATGTTGGGAATGGCGTTGAGAGAGGACCGGGTGGCGAACGACGTCTCGGATTCGGCCAGGGTTTTCAAGACTGCCGGCGGGCGCTCGGTCTTCGGCGGAGGCGGCATCACGCCTGACGTGGTGGTGAAGCCGAAGCGCAGACCGCGACTGATACTCGAAATGTACCGGGCCGGTTTGTTTTTCGACTTTGCCGTAGAATACGCCGCGCGGACCACGTTTCCCCGGAACCCGGAGGGCTATGAGGTGGGGGAAGAGGAAATCAGCGCGTTCCGGGAATTTCTCGCGGACACGTCGAAACTTGGCAATTTCAAGCGCTACCGAACGCCTGCCCAGAACGAACTGGAGAATCTGAACCGGGCGCTGGCGGCCGCGGGCCTGGACGCAAAAGCGGACCGGGCATTGGAAGTCCTGCGGAACGTTGTTGAGTCAGAACGGGAAGCGGAATTCGAAAAAGCCGAACCGTTTATCCGTCTGGAAATCGGAAGGGAACTGGGAAACCGGGTCTGGGGGAGGAAGGGGCGCATTCTGGCGCGGCTGAAGGGCGATGAACAGTTTCACGAGGCGGTCCGAATTCTCAGAGACCCGGAACGGTACAGGAAAAGGTTGAAGCTGGCGCTCGCCGGCGAAACCGGGCGTTGAACGCGAAACCGGTTGCTCAACCGAAGTTCCTTGCGCGGGATAACCACGACAAGTGGGCGGAGATCATGGAAGACGCAAACGGCGAACGGAACGATCTCTACGAAGAAGTACTCGAACACGCACGCCGCGAAATAGAATCATCGGCCTTACAGGTTGAGGAGCTGAGACGTGCGCTTGGCATGCTCGAAGCGCGTGTCGAGACGGCGAAGGCCGTCTACGAAGCCGCTGCCGCCCGACTGAATCTGCAGGATGAATCGGACGGCGAGGGTGTTTCGGAAACCCTGTCATCCGTTCAGACGCTTCTGACCGATGACGAGTCCGCGGCGTTGCGGAGCCGGCCCCGCCCCGTTGACGGGTCGCCGACCCGTCAACGGGGCGGGGAGGACGGCGGCGCGCCCGAATCCTGGCGCCGGCTGCAGATTGGCGGGTCCACCCTGGTCTGGAAGAGAGTGAAGAAGCCCAAACGGCGTCAGCGCCGGAGCGGCGGAAGCGGTTCCTGAGGATTCGCGGCGATAGTCCGCATTCGCCGGAGATCGGACGATCCATTTAACGTCCACAAAAACAAACGAATCGTGGTGAACAAAGCAGGCCGGGTGATATCGACATGGGAATCTGCGCAGAAGAAGAGACGATACAAGTGACCGACGCGAAGGAGCGCAGCCTCTGTATTGACAGAATGACGCCCGGTGGAGGGCTGTATACGGATGTGCAGCGCACGGTGCATCCCAAATCCAACAGCCCGTGGCGGGTGTCGCCCGAACCGTTCTGGATGCCGCAGCGGGTGATTGACCATCTGGAACGCCTGGGCACGCATCTGTACGATTTCTACAAGGCATGCAACCTTCTGTATTCTCAAAGTGTCCGAAAGATCCAGCCGGAGTGGGTGGCGGCATACCTGGATCAGGGGAAGCCCGAAACCGTAATCGGATACGGCCGGATGAACCGTTTCAAACAGCATCTGCCCCTGGTGATCCGGCCGGACCTGATTCCGACCCCCTCGGGGACGATCGCCTCGGAACTGGACTCGGTGCCGGGGGGAATCGGGTTTACCGCCAGTCTGGCGGAGCGGTACGGCCGGTTCGGATTCGGAATCGTGGGCGGCGCCGATGGTATGGTGAACGGATTCATGGGGATGGTGCGTTCGGTTGCCGGGATTGCAGAGCCGGTGCTGGGCATTGTGGTTTCAGAGGAATCTTCGGGGTATCGTCCCGAAATGACGTGGTTGGGGGAAGCCCTGAACCGGGCGGGACTTGAAACCTGCGTGGTGCGCCCGGAAGAGATCATCTTCAGCGAAGCCGGACTGTTCGTGAACGGCACGGGCGGTCGACGGCAGATCGACGTTCTCTATCGTTTTTTCGAACTGTTCGACCTGAAAAACATACCGAAGATGGATCTGATTCTATATGCCATCCGAAAGGGAACGGTTAAGGCGACGCCGCCGTTGAAAGCCCACCTGGAAGAGAAAATGCTGATGGCCCTGTTCCACCATCCCCTCCTGCGTTCGTTCTGGCTTCGCGAGCTTGGAGAAGAAGCGGTGGAGTTCCTCATGCAGACCTTTCCGAAGACGTGGATTCTGGACCCGCGTGCCCTGCCGCCGCACGCCGTTATCCCGGGTTTGAGCGTGGACGGCAGGAATTTCGGAAACTGGCGGGACCTCGGCGCCTTGGGACAGAAGCAACGCCGTTTTGTGATTAAGCCGTCCGGTTTCTCCGATCAGGCCTGGGGGAGCCGCGGCGTGGCCGTCGGCCACGATATGTCGGAGCTGGACTGGCAGACCACGATCGAGTCCGCGCTTGCCGAATTTCCCGGTTCTCCCCACATATTGCAGGAGTTCCACACGGGTTCCCGCTTTTCGGTGTCGTACTACGATTTCCAGTCGGATCGCATGATGCGCCTCAAAGGACGGGTGCGCATCCAGCCTTATTATTTCATTCACGACGGGCGGCCCGTATTGTCGGGCGTGCAGGCCACGGTTTGCCCGCCGGACAAGAAAGTACTGCACGGGATGGTCGATGCGGTTGTCATGCCGGGCGGGGTGGAGGATCGCGAGTGATGTCAGCGGTGGAACGACATACGGACGAAGGCGCCCGGTCGGGGCTCTTGGAGGCCGAAGAAAAACTGCGCCGGCTCGAGAAGCTTCTCCAGGATATGGGGAGCGTGGTCGTGGCGTTCTCCGGGGGCGTGGACAGCACGTTTCTTGCGGCGGCGGCGCACCGGGTGCTGGGAACGAAAGCGCTCGCGGTGACCGCGGTTTCGGCCAGCTACGCCACCGGGGAACTCGAGAACGCGCGGGCTCTCGCGGGCCGGATCGGCATTTCGATGGAAGTGGTGCACACCCGGGAAATGGAGAACCCGGACTATGTAAAAAACGAGCCCGACCGATGCTATCATTGCAAAACGGCGCTGGCCGACAAGCTGGATGAAGTTCTCGAAAAATATGAGGGCCGGTATCGGTTTCTGATTTACGGGGCCATCGCGGACGACGTGGGAGACTTCAGGCCGGGAATGACGGCCGCACGTGACCGGGGGGTGCGGGCCCCCATGGTGGAGACGGGCCTGACAAAAGAGGATATCCGCCTGTTGTCCAGAGCCTGGGGTTTGCCCGCCTGGGATCGTCCGGCGTCGGCCTGCCTGTCGTCCCGCATTTCCTATGGTACTCCCGTGACCGTGGAAGCGCTGTCAATGGTCGACCGGGCCGAGGCGTTCCTCAAGACGCTGGGATTCAGCCCGGTGCGGGTGAGGCACCATGACGACATTGCGCGCATCGAAGTTTCACCCGCGGAGATCGGCCGGTTTTTCATGGACGGACTCGTCGAACGGGTGGTGGCGCATCTGAAGGAAATCGGATATCGATACGTTACGCTGGATATGCAGGGATACCGCAGCGGAAGTTTGAACGAGACGTTTCTGAACATCCAGGACAGGTGAACGGCATCTAAGACATACGGGACCTGATCAGTGGCACTGCTCGAAATCAAGAAATTCGGCTGCCCGACACTCAGAAGGAAGGCGCGGCCGGTTGAAGCGGTTACGGAAGAGGTGCGTGCCCTCGTGGACGATATGTTCGAGACCATGTACGCGGCGGAGGGGATCGGGCTTGCGGCGCCCCAGGTGGGCGTAAGCCTGCGTGTCGTGGTTCTGGACGTCAGCCCGGGAGATCCTGAGGCCGAGGCAACGGTGTTGATCAACCCGGAGCTGAGCCAGGATGAGGGCGAGGTCGTCGGTGAAGAGGGGTGCCTGAGCCTGCCGGGGATTGTGGGAGACGTCAACCGCCGGGCGCAGGTCCGGGTTGACGCCCTTGACCGGGATGGCAACGCCTTCAGCGGGACGATGTCGGATATTGCCGCACGTGCGGTTCAGCATGAGGTGGATCACCTGAACGGCGTTCTGGTGACGGACCATTTCAGCGCAATCAAACGGAACCTTCTGCGCAGCCAACTCGTCGCGTTGAAACGGGAAGGCAGCCGCCAGAAGCGCGGGCTGATCTATGTGGATCCGGTCCCCGTGGACAATTCGAAAGCCGGGCCTTGAACCAGCGTATTGATCTGCATCTGCACTCGACGAACTCCGACGGGACATTCACGCCCCGGGAAGTGGTTCGGCGGGCCGCGGAAGCCGGACTCAGCGTGATCAGTTTGACGGATCACGACTCGACCGGGGGTGTATTGGAGGCGCAGGAGGAAGGCGCACGGCTGGGTGTCGAAGTGATTGCGGGAACGGAGTTGAGCGCCAGCAACGAAGGCGCCGACGTTCACATTCTGGGGTACTTCATCGACCCGGATCACCCGGATCTGATCTCGTGGCTCGACACGTTTCGACAGGCCAGGTTGCAGCGGGCGGAAGGAATCGTGAGAAAGCTGAATCGTTTGGGCTTGCGCGTGCCTCTCGAGCAGGTCCTGGCCAGGGCGGGACCGGGCGCGATAGGACGTCCCCATATCGCCGATGTGATGGTGGAAGAAGGCCTTGTTTCTTCGGTCGACGAAGCGTTCCACAGATACCTGGGGTATTCGAAGCCGGCCTATGTCGGCAAATATTCGCAGTCGCCGTCCCGTGCGATTCAGGTGATCCGGGCCGCGGGCGGGCTGGCGAGTCTTGCTCACCCCGGGCTGTATCGACGGGACGACCTGATACCGGGCATGGTATCCGCCGGGCTGGACGGTATCGAGGTGCGGCACACGAAGCACAATGCCTCACAGGTCGCCAGATATTCGAAGATTGCATCGGACAACAACCTCCTGTGCACGGGCGGGTCCGATTGCCACGGCGACGGCAGGGGGGATCCGATCATCGGGACCGTGGATGTGCCCGCGTCCTACGTGGAGGCGATGAGGGAACGCCTCGAGGCCGGAAGACGGTAACGATGCAGCGCAGGGATGCGGGAAGCGTGGTCGCCTGGTCATACCGCGGCGGGAGACACGTCGATTGGACCAGCCAATGCTGCCGGACAGGGCCTTTTTTGACGAAAACCGGGCCGATCTCTACTTTTTGAATACCCGAGAGGTGTTGTCGCGGGAGGGGATCGATCCGGTTGTTACGATGGAGGTGTTTCCGAACGGGGACGGTACGCTCTGCGGCATGACGGAGGTCCTCGGGAATCTGGCTGAAGTCTTGCCTGAGGATGCGTCAGTCTGGGCGCTGGGCGAGGGTGAGCCGATGTCCCGAAAGGAAGTCGTTCTCCGGATACAGGCGCGTTACAGCGGCTTCGGCATCTACGAGACCGCCTATCTCGGTACGCTCGCCCAGAAGAGCGGCTGGGCGACGGCGGCGCGGGAATGCGTGGAGGCTGCAGAGGGAATTCCGGTGATCAGCTTCGGCGCGCGGCACGTCCATCCGGCGATTTCGGACGCAATGGAATACTCGGCCCTCGTTGGCGGGTGTTCAGGTTGCGCCACACCGGCGGGGGCGCGGCTGGCCGGCCGCGATCCAACGGGCACCATGCCGCACGCGCTGATGTTGATCATGGGTGACACGCTTACGGCGGCCCAGGCCTTCGACCGGCACATGCCCGAATCGATCGGGCGGCTCGTGCTGGTGGATACATTTATGGACGAAGCGGAGGAGAGTGTGCGGCTGGCCCGGGAGATGGGCGGACGGCTGCAGGGCGTGCGTCTGGACACGCCCTCTGAACTGGGTGGTGTGACGCCCGATCTCGTGAGCCGGGTTCGAAACGGGCTGGATCGCGCGGGGCATCGGCAGGTGAAGATATACGTGAGCGGCGGAATGACGCCGGAGCGCATCCGGGAGTTCGCAGCGGCAGGGTCCGCGGTGGACGGGTTCGGCGTGGGCAGCGCAATCAGCGGAGCGTCTCCCATCGACTTTACGTCCGATATCAAGGCCGTGGGACGGCGGCCCGTTTCGAAGCGGGGACGGAGGCCGGGGGTGACGGAAAATACCAGGCTCAGGCGGGTGCGTTGACGAAACAACCCCTCCCCCGGCGGGTTCAACCAACAAAGGGTTGGAGAAGGAATATGGAGGTCAAGGTCTTGTTTTTCGCGTCGTGCAGGGACCTGGTCGGGACGCCTGAGGCATCGATATCGCTGCCCGATCGCGCACGCGTTACTGACCTGTTCGCGCGGCTGGCGGAAGAACATCCCCGGCTGAAGGAAATGGAAGCCAGCCTGATGGTGTCTGTCAACCAGGCGTACGTGGATCGGACCCGGCGGCTGAATGATGGGGACGAGGTGGCGTTTATTCCGCCGGTCAGCGGGGGAGCCCCGGCGGGCTGCGCGTCAAAAGCCAGATCGCAGGAGAAGAGACCGCATGTCAGGTGATCTTTACCGCATCCAGGAAGGAACCATATCGGCCGACGCGCTGCACGACGCCGTGCTGAGAGATTCGAATGGCGCGGTGGCGACCTTCGCGGGCGTGGTGCGAGACCATTCGATGGGCCGCAGGACGAGCTATCTGGTGTACGATGCCTACAGGGAGATGGCCGAAAAGAAGATGGAAGCAATCGGCCGGGAAGTGAAGGCGAGGTGGGAGGTGGACCGGGTGGGCATGCTCCATCGCGTGGGGCGATTGGAGATCGGCGAGACCAGCGTGCTGATCGCGATTTCCGCGCCGCACCGCAAGGCGGCACTGGAAGCCTGTCATTACGCGATCGACCGGCTGAAGGAAACCGTGCCGATCTGGAAGAAGGAAGTATGGACGGACGGCGAAGAGTGGATTGAAGGCGATCCATCTGCGCCTCAGAAGGCAGCCGGAAAAGCCTAAAAGCGGCGATGTCAATTCACGGATGCAAGGTTTTTGTAGGGGCGACCGGCCGGTCGCCCCTACGAATTCAGCGACGAATGAGATCAGACAAAGAAACCGAGTGTAATGACCTCACGGTCCCTGAACGGAACCCGTCATTCGCCTTTGAAGACTGTCCCGCGCCTGCGCGATCTGCCGGGAATCGTTCTGGCCCTTTCCGCCGCGTCGATTCTGACGGTTCCACTTGCAATCGATCAGGTTGCCGCCCGGCAGGCTTTGCCGGATTCTCGAGCGGCATCGCATGCGGATTCAAGCGCGGCCTGGAAACCGCGGTCGTACACGTACCGCGTAATAAACACGTATCCCCACGATCACGGCGCGTTTACCCAGGGGTTGGTTTATGAACGAGGCCTTCTGTACGAGGGAACGGGGCTTTACGGGAGGTCTTCATTACGCGAGGTCGTGCTGGAAACCGGCCAGGTCACGCGGATCAAGATGCTGGAGTCCCGGTATTTTGGGGAAGGGATTACGATCTTCGGTAATCGCATCCTCCAGTTGACCTGGGTGGCGCGGACCGGATTCGTCTACAGCAGGGAGACATTCGAACGCGTTCGGTCGTTCACCTATACCTCCGAGGGGTGGGGGATCACAAACGATGGCCGGCGGTTGATTGTGAGCGATGGGACGCCGACCCTGTATTTCAGGGATCCGGAGACGTTCAAGGAGATGGGGCGGGTGGAGGTCCGGGACGAGATGGGTCCGGTGACCCGGCTGAATGAACTGGAATACGTCGAGGGTGAAATCTACGCCAATGTCTGGGAATCGGACCTGATCGCGAGGATCGACCCGGAATCCGGCAGGGTGGTGGGCTGGATCGACCTGGCCGGGCTGCTGCCCGGGCGGGAACGACTCGGCGCGGATGCCGCGTTGAACGGAATCGCGTATGACGGGGACGGGAAGCGCCTGTTCGTGACCGGAAAACGATGGCCGAAGCTGTTCGAAATTGAAGTTGTACCCAGATAGATGCGACTCGACAACTGGATGCGCGGGATACCGATCGTCTCCCCGGTAATTTTAATACAGCTTCTTATTTGTTGTGGCGCCATTTGAGGAGGGTGCCGATGTCCATCAGGTAAATGGAGTCTGACTTGCTGTGATCGGAGCGGTCCTTGAGGGATTCGATTCTACCTGTGGTGGAACGACAGAGCCCATTGAAGATATTACCGGGCACTTCGATGCGGTTGCGGGTCTTGTAGAAGGCGCGAACGAGTTCCGACCGGGCGGGAATCATGGTCCCCGTGGGCGTGCCTGCGCTGTCGATACGAAATTCCCGGTCGTATTCCCAGCCCATGCAATAGTCTCCCGTGCGCGTCTGAAGGAACGTGGTGAAATTGAGGGCCGCGCAGAGGCGGTCCCTGAGTGAATCGGAAAATGGATGATCGATGGGGAGAACGTCGTACAGCGAGGCGAAGCCGTTCGCGGTAATGGACTGATAGCCGATATGGAAGTTGTGACCCGGCCAGCCCCCCCGGGGCAGCTGCGCGAAGAAGACGCCGCCGCGGGTCCGCCAGATGGCCGTCTCGAGGTAACTTTCTTCTCCGGTGAACGCGTACAGCAGGGATAGAAACCAGAGCGCGAAGGCATCGTAGTTGTTGTTCCCGGTAAAGGGGCAGGACGTCGTCCAGTCCGCGGCCCTTCGAACGGCGTTGAGGTATTCCTCCTTTCCGGTAACCCGAAAGCCCTCCGCAAGGGCCAGCCCCGCCCAGCCCGTATCGTAGAAGTTGTCGCGCTGGTTCATCACGCCGCCGGGAACGCCCTTGTACCACCAGCGGAAGGCGCCGTTCTCGTCCTGCTCCGCAAGGAGATAGTCCAGGCCGTCGACAGCCAGCTTCCGGTACTGCTCGTCGCCCAGCGCTTCGTAGCCGTACAGATAACCCAGGATGACGTCCGAGGGCCAGCGGTACGCGGGCTTCTCCGCATCCGGGACCGTACCCCAGCCGCCGTCCGGGTTGCGGCACGCTTCGCATTCGGCATGCGCCGTCCGGAACGCCGCATCCAGCGTTTCGGGGTCTGTCGCGTCGAAGGCGTAGTTCGCATCGATGATGCGGTCTCGGGGCGCAACCGGAAAGCCGTCGGCCAGGCGGCGGCCGGGAACGACCACGTCAAACGATTCGGTGGCGATGGCTCTGAAGTTCTGCGCCCTAGAGTGGACCTGCGCCGTGACGAGATGGGTACCCGCCTGAAAATCGGATTCGAGGCCGCACTCGAACGGGAGAACGGCGTGCCCGTCGTCCAGGTCCCGGTTGACCTCTCCGGATGCGTACCGCGTTGTGCCCAGGGGATCGTTGATCGCGAGCCGGACGCGCACCGTCTGTTTGTCCAGCCCGATCACATGGACGTCGATGGAGACCCGCCGGCAGGGCACGAAGCCGAAGCTCTTGTCGGGAATGGAAATGAGGAGACAGGGATCTGGCATATCGGAAGATCCTCTTCGCGTCAGGGAACGCGCGCGCCGTTTCGCACCGATTCCTTCTGTGCAATTTGTGGCAAGTCAACGGCAGTCTTGTTTCGAACTGAGGCCGGCTATCGCGTTGCCGGGATGACCGGCAGGACGATATGGGACGGATATTGTCTTGAGTGATGGACGGTCTGATGGGCCTGGCGCATTTCGGTTTCGCCTGCCAGAGAGCCGCCCGTGTTGAGGTTGCGGTCGAACCGGGGAAAGTTCGACGACGAGACCTCGAGGCGGATGCGGTGGTCCTTTTTGAAGACGTTTCCCGTGACACCCAGGTCGATCTCATAGGCGTACACGTTTCCGGGCTCGATCAGAGATGGGCTGGTAAGGCTTTCCCGAAACCGGGCTCTCTGGATGCCGTCGCAAAGGTTCATGGCGTACCCGGACGGTGATACGTCCACCAGCTTGGCGGTCCAGTCCGTGTCGGTGCAGTCGGTGGCGGCGTAGAGTACGACCTGGATGGGACCGGTGACTTCCAGGTCGTCTTCCATGGGTCCGCTGGTGTAACAGAGCACGTCGCTGCGCATTTCCACCGGGCGCTGGTCCTGCGGCCCCCAGGGGACGATATGGGGTGAGCAGCAGTTGTTGCCGCCCATGGTCGGCGCCGGGTAGCGCGGATCGTACGTGTAACGATCGGGGCGTTCCTCGCCCGGGGAATCGGTAGAGAGACAACCGTCGCCGAGGAGCGTGTTGGCCTGGCCGGCGGAATGCAGGTGCCACTTCTGCCACAGCGTCCGGGAAAGCGGCCACTCGTGTTCATCCCGCCACCGGTTGACCCCCATGATGAACAGCCTCAGCGGAGGTTCGTCTACGACACCGTTGTCAATGCCTTTGAGCCAGTAGTCGAACCAGTGTTGCTCGAGGCTTTCCAGGTCCACCATGGAAGGCGCCCCGAAGTCGACGTCGCCGGTCTTTGGCGACGTGCTGAGCGCGTGCGGCCACGGGCCGACGATGAGCTTGCTTTTCTTCGCGTCTTCGGAGCCGCCGTTCTGACGCAGGCCGTTGTAGTTGCTGAAGGTCTGGGCGGCGTAGAGATCGTACCAGCCGCCCATGTTGAACGCCGGCGCCATAATATCCCCCCAGCGGGTCTCGTCGTTGAATTCCTCCCAGTAGTCGTCGTACGCGTCGTGCTCGACCCAGTCTTTCCAGAATGCGACGTCGCGGCCCGCGGCTTCGTCCATTCTGTTGAGGGGCAGCGCGCGGAAGGCTTCGGTCCAGTTGTGAAACTCGATGGTCTGGCCCGTGCGGGCGTTGGTGCGCATCCCCCAGGTGAGCATGACGTTGAGCTGGAATGCGCCGCCGGGGTGGACGAGCCCGGTGTAGTAATCGGTGCAGATGACCCGGGGCGTCATGCATTTGAGATATTGGCTGCCGTACGGCGCGCTGCGCCACTGTACGGCGCCGCCGTAGGAGCTGCCGGCCATGCCTATCCTGCCGCTGCACCATTCCCGGTTCCCGATCCACTCATGCGTGTCAAACCCGTCTTCCCCTTCCCGAAACGCATAATAGGCGCCTTCGGAGTCCCAGCGCCCGCGGCAGTCCTGAAGGACGCAGGCGTATCCGTTATTGGCCAGGCGCCTGGCTTTTGCGACCATCCCGTCGTCGTTGTTGCTGTATGGCGTGCGCATCAGGACCGTGGGGAATCTCCCGCGGGCGCGAGGCAGGTAGATGTCCGCCGAGAGGTTGATCCCGTCGCGCATGGGGACCTTCACGTCCAGTTGCATGTCTACATTGTAGTTTGGCAACATTGGATTCCTTCCGATATCAAGTCTCGTCGCTTCATGATACCTGTAGCTCGGCGACCCGGCGCACACAGGGAATGGCTCCCCCCGTGAGTTCGTTGTAAATGTCGATGAGGTTCTCCTTCAGCGCTTCAATGGTTTCGGCTTGTGTCCAGTAGTCGGGAAACTCTTCGAGATACCCCAGAAACACGGAGCCGTCCTGCCAGTAGATGTACTTTTGCATTTTCATATCCTTCCTCCTCTGCCGTGTATCGGGTATGTTCCTGTTGCGCAGTGGAACGACTAAACCAGCACCGGCCCATTCGCGTCGGACCAGTCCATGCGGATCCGGTCCACCTTCCCGTTGGGATGGGCGATGCGGACGTTCCAGAGATCGCCCCGGCGGGTGATCCTCGACGTGACGCCCGCGCTGACGCCGTCCGTGAAGGGTACGAGGGCGTAGCCGGTCCGGAACGGCAGTGACGTCCGTTTCCTGTAGATGACGACGGGCGCGGGAACGTCCTGCCCGTCCATTGCGAGCCACCCCTGAACCGGGTCGTTCCCGCCGCAGACGAGGCGGGGCGTCATTCTGACGAGGGGGAGGACTTCCAGGTTGGGGGGATGCATACGCCCGGTCCGGACGGCGCGGCTTTCCGGGTCGATCAGCACGCGGTAGGGCATGAAGTGGAAGAGCGCCTCGTAGGTCCGGCGGCCTTCGCCCGTGAGTTCGTCGAAGATCAGGAAGTAATCGGGTTTGACGAACATCACGACCCGGCGGTGGGCGACGTCTGCATCCAGCCCGGCATACCCGGCGTCGTACGTGGCGATGGCCACGTCGGAGCGGTCGTCGGATCGCCAGACCGTCTTGTCGCGTGCGGATTCAATCCATTCCGCAACGGTCCGGGCCCGGCGGTTCTGCCCGCAGCCGTCCACCAGGACCGTGTTGTGCGCTTCGGTTGTCCGATAAAATGAAGTCCAGTCGTTCGGATAGTATGAGGTGATCCCGGGGTCCACGATGAAGGGCAGACCGTGGGTGTAGAGATCGAACGAGAGCATGTCTTCGTGCTGGTGAAAACGCCCGTACGGACTTCCTTCGAACAGGAGGTATCGGGCGTCGCGGTCCCAGCCGCTGCGCATCACGAAGTAACCGGAGTCCCGGTGGGCGATGGAAGTGTAGTCCGGCGGGCTGCCTTCTTCGCCTTCACTGCCGATCCAGGCAGCGGATTCGCTCTTCAGAATGGCGCCCGGTCCGGCGAGCGCGTCGCCGAATTTACCGTCCAGGCTGCCGGCGTCCGAAATCGACGGAAACGTGAAGTCGGGACGGTTGACGGAGACGCACCAGTCGTACATGCGCCGGATGCCGGATTCCAGTTCCGGATCCAGCGATCGGCCGAACTTCCCCGCGACCTTATACGCATCCAGGAACCAGGAAGCGATCGAGATCTGATAGCCCGGGGTGAGTTCGTAAGAGGAGCCATCCGGAAAAACCTGGATGTCCATGTCGTTGATGAGACGCCGGCCGGCGGCCTCGTACCAGGCCTCGGCGTCTTTGAATTCGGGGAAGGAGCAGGCAGTTGCGAGCAGAGACCTGCCTTCCGAAATGGTTTTGTTGGAAGGCGGGAAGGATTCGAACTTCAGGAGGTAGACCGCGTGTTCGTAGATGGACTTGAGCAGGTCCAGGATGGTCCGGTCTTCGGTCTCCGGACAGTCGCAGAGCACGGTAAACGCGTCGACCAGCGTATTGAACGCCCGCATGCTCACGATCAGAGAATGCCCCCAGGCCAGGCCGCCTGCCCGGACGTCGTAGGGCACGGGGGTTTTGCGCATCCAGTCGCGCAGGATGGACTCGATTCCTTTGGGATATCTGGGGTCCCGGGTCTTTGCCCACGCGCGTTCGAGGGCCTTGAAATAGTAGAACGCGTGGATGATGATGGACCACTCGATATATCCGTACGGGTTGGCGTCCCAGTCCACGCCGTCGGGCCAGTGGTGGTCCATGATGTAACCGGCCAGGATCCGGTCCGCTTCTTCGATGTTGGCATCTGGTCCCGGATCGGGCGTTGTGTGCCGCCGGTCGTACCCGCTGGAACGGAAGTGCGCCGCGATCGCCGCAAGCCGGGCCTCGCGGTCGGTTGCCCGTGAAGCGGCTTCGAGCCCCGGATGGTTCAGATCAATCGCGGAGATGAGGGCATCGTCCGTCATGCGCGGGCCGGTGACAATCCGGCGCTGGACCAGGCGGACATTCCGGACACGGCTTCCGGGCGGCACGCGGATATCGCCCGAGGACATATCGCCCCACCCCGCCGTTGGGATTCCGGCTGCATAAAAACACTCCGCGGGAAAGCGGAACTCGCGCCAGCCCCCCCAGATGTTGCCGCCGCGAGGGGAGACGATGGCGTTGAACCAATAGCCGTCGTCCTGGCTCATACCTTCGGTTCGATGACCCGAGGTGAGCGTGCAGTAGATCTGGTCGTCCACCCCTTCCGGCAGGAAGATCTCGGCGCGGATTTCGTTTGCCAGGGCCCAGTCGCCGGCATTCAGGGGGAGGTCGATCTGCCCGGTCTGTTCGCCCCTCGAGAGGGTCCATTCCGAAACAATGGCGTCGTCTTCGAACATGGATTGATCCATGGCGTCTCCTTTCGTTTGGGGCAATTTACGAAATGGGGAATGGCGGTTCAAGAATCATCGCGCATGCCGCACAGAGCCGCCTTCGTGCCCCTTCGCCGGCCGCTTTAGGGCTTGCGATTCGCCGGTCACGTGTATTTCTTATCGACTGTACGTTTCGGACCTACCCCTGACCCCTTCCTGAAGGAAAGGGGAACGGTGATGGGCTGATGGATTGGGTTTGAGATTGTGACGGGACTGCATTGTCCCGTCGATCAGGATGTTTTCGGTGACCGTCAAGGCGACATCCGGCCTTTCTCCCTCTTTCCTTTAGGAGAGAGGGCCGGGGAGAGAGGTCTGCGCCATTCGCGATCGGCCGTGCAATAGCGCTGACACGTCACCTGATTCGGTTTTTGGTTTTGGCTGAAAGCTGACGGCTGACAACTGATAGCTGACCGCTGCTCTTGGAGCTACGATGGGTATCCGTCTCGGAATCTGCGGCACCGGAGCATTTGCGAATTCGTTCATCCCTCTGTTCAAGGCGCATCCGGGCGTCGACCACCTGGTGTTATGCGACCTGGACGCGGAGAAACTGGCGGAGAAATCGGCGCGTTTCGACGTTCCGGACACATCCCCGTCGCTCGATGCGCTGTGCATTTCCGACGTGGACGCGATCGCGATCATTACCCAGCACCATCTGCACGGACCACAGGCGGTCCAGGCGTTGCGCAGCGGCAAGCACGTGTATTCGGCGGTACCGTCGGCCGTGACGCTGGATGAAATCACGGAGCTTGTCAGGGCGGTCGAGGAGACGGGCCTGACGTATATGATCGGGGAGACGAGTTACTATTACCCCTGTACGATCTATTGCCGGAACCGGTTTCAGAAGGGAGACTTCGGACATATCGTGTACGGGGAGGCGGAGTATTACCACGATTACTCGCACGGACTGTACGCGGTCGCGCAATGGCGGCATGGCGAGAAATGGAAGCAGCTTTTCGGGTCCCCGCCGCTTCATTATCCCACGCATTCGACCAGCATGATCGTGTCTGTCACCGGGGCGCACGCCACGCACGTGAGCGGAATGGGGTTCACGGACCGGCATGAAGACAATCTCTATGCGCGTGAGGACAATGTCTGGAAGAACCCGTTCAGCAACCAGACCATGTTGTGCAGAATGTCGGACGGAAGCATGGCGCGGTTCAACGAGTTCCGGCGGATCGGACATCCCGGCACCGTGGGGATGAGCCTGTACGGAACGGATGCCGGATACGAGGAGCAGGTGGGAGGGCAGGTGTGGATCACCAAAGACCGGAACACATGCGTGGACCTGACCTCGGACCTGTCCTGCGGAGGCGTGCCGGCCGCTCCGGCCGATGACCCGATGGGCGCGGTTACGGGGGACGACGGCACGCACCAGGGGGCGTCTCCGGTGCACCCGGTACACCTGCTGCCGAGGGAGTTCATCGGCCTGGGAAACGGGCACAAGGGCGCGCACCAGTTCCTCGTACACGATTTCGTGACGGCGTGCGTGACGGGCCGAACGCCGCCCAACAACGTGTGGCAGGCGGCGAGGTACCTGGTTCCGGGGCTGGTGGCGCACCAGTCCGCGATGAACGGAGGCGCGCTGACGGAGGTGCCGGATTTCGGGGACGTTCATTCGATAATGCGCAAGTAAAGTAAGGCGATTTAACTTCGGATTTCCAGGATACTTCAGGCCGACGGCGTTGCGACACGCGCCGAATCTCACCGATACCTTTTGTGGCCATTTTCGCGGTTGCCTTTTTTCGAATTGAGGTTGACGTGCCGCACAATTGTACCAGCGTACCCCATTTTCGGGAGACACCAGGTGATTAAGCGAGTATCCGGAGAGGGATGGGCGTTTGTGTCCGATGACGTGCCTGACTCCGACATGGAACCGCTGGTCTCACGCGCGCCGGAGGAGCAGCGGATCCGGATTCGACTTGAGAAGAGGAAGCGGGGCAAGGTCGTAACACTGGCGGAAGGTCTGGTGCTGGTGAAGGGAGATATGAAGGACCTGGCGCGTGCCTTGAGAGAAGCCTGTGGAACGGGAGGGACGATTCGGGGGGAAACGATCGAGTTGCAGGGAGATTGCCGTCAAAGGGTCCGTGACTGGTTGGTGGAAAACGGCTGGGGGGTTCGATGATGGCTATGACGTGGGCGGCCCTCTTCCGTCTTCCGTCTCACCTCTCCCGGCATGGATTAACCGATCCATGAGCCTGTCGCTGACTGGTACCAGCGAAACATATATTGTGGAGAACGAATGATGGCCACTGTAGATTGCGATGCAGTGATTCTGGGAGGCGGACACAACGGGCTGGTTGCGGCGTCCTACCTGGCGGAAGCTGGAATGGACGTGCTGTTGCTGGAACGCCGCGACCTTCTGGGCGGCGCCTGCGCAACCGAGGAACTCTTTCCCGGGTACCGGTTTTCGTCCTGTTCCTACATCTGCCACCTGCTGCAGGACAGGGTGATCGATGACCTGGATCTGCGGAAGCACGGATTCGAGGTCTATCATCTCGACCCCTCCCGTCACCAGCCCTTCCCCGACGGGTCCGCGCTTCGCCTCTGGGACGACCTGGAACGCAGCCAGGACGAACTCGCGCGGTTCTCGCGAAAGGACGCGGAGGCCTATCCCGAGTGGCTGGCTTTCTGGGAACGCGCCGCGGGAATCATCTACCCGTATTTCCTGGCGGCGCCGCCTACGATCGGGGAGATTGCCTCGCGGCTCAAGGGCACGCCCGACGAAGAGTTTCTGGACCGCCTGCTCACGACCAGCATGACCGACCTCGTGACGGAGTTCTTCGAGTCCGATGAGGCCCAGGGCGCGTTCATTCAGGCGCAGGACGTGGGTGACCCGGCGGCGCCGGGCAGCGCGTGGTGTTACGCGTACATCAAATGCAACGTGTTCGGCCGGCCGGAGAACGTGGGCATCGTCAAGGGCGGGATGGGCGGAATCGCCAACGCGCTCGCGAGGGCCGCGCGGTCTCGCGATGCGGTCTTGCAGACGGGAGCGGAAGTTCAACAAATCCTGCTGGAAGAGGGACGGGCCTGCGGCGTGACGCTTGCCGACGGGACGGAGATCCGCAGCCGGATCGTGGTCTCCAATGCCGATCCCAAGCGGACGTTTCTGAAGCTGCTGCCGCCGGATTCGCTGGATGGACGATTTCTTGCAAGGGCGAATCGTCTGAAGACCCGGACGGCCTACCTGAAGTTCCACGCGGCGCTTTCCGGCCTACCGGACTTCGCGAGGGGCGAATCCGGTTTCGATCCGCGCTGGATGGCCGAAATCAAGATCTGTCCGTCCATCGACTACTTCGTCCGCGCCTGGGACGAGGCCAGGCGGGGGGATCCCGCGAGCGAACCCGTATTGGAAGTGCAGATACCCTCTGTCTACGACGACACGATGGCGCCGCCCGGCCACCACGTCATGTCCGTCTGGGCCCTTTACGCGCCCGTGCAGCCGCGCGACGGCACGTGGGAGGAGAGACGCGAAGAGGTGGGCGAGCGCATGATCGATACGCTGTCGATTTATGCGCCGAATCTCCGGGAGATTCTGGTGGATTGGTCGCTATTCACGCCGTATGATCTGGAGGAGAGGGTTGGCCTTACCGACGGCAATATCAGACATCTGGACACCGTGCCGGACCAGTTCCTCGCCCAGCGCCCCCTCGGCGGATGGTCGCGCTACGCCACGCCGGTCCCCAACCTCTATCTCTGCGGCGCGGGTACCCACCCGGGCGGCGAGGTGACCGGCGCCCCGGGGCACAACGCCGCGAAGGCCATCCTGGAGGATTGGGGATAGCGGGCGGGCTGGGGGTCAGAACCGGAGGGTGAATACGGTTTCTTCACCGGGCGTGGATTGAACGCTGATAGCGCCGCGATGCTGGCGCATGATCTGCCGGCAAAGCGATAACCCGATGCCCGACCCCTCCTGTCTGGTCGTGAAGAAGGGGATGAAGATGCGGTCCTGCACGTCGTCGAGGATGCCAGGGCCGTTGTCGCGTACGCGGATGAGCACGCGCCCCCTTCGGTCCAGGCCCGCATTGAGGTCGACGCGGGCCTGATCGCGCCCGGCCAGGGCTTCCGCCGCGTTTCGTACGAGATTGATGAGCGCCTGCTCCACGAGGTTGGGATCGGCCGTGACTTCCAGGGACCCGGGTTCGACCCGCGTGCGCAGGGCGATGCCCGCGGATTCGCATTCCGGATTCATGAGGGACGCAACGCGGTCGAAAAGCCCGGCGACAGGACAGATCCGGAAGTCGGGCCGGGGGATCCGCGTGAGCTGGCGGTAGGTGTCCACGAACTGTCGCAGGCCGTCGCTCCGCGATTGTATCGTCTCGAGCGCGGCGCTTACGTCTGCCGCGGTCTGCGGATCGAGCGCGGACGGACGATTGGATTCGGGAAAGTGGCCTCGTATCGTGGATGCGAGGGACGAAATGGGCGTGATCGAATTCATGATTTCGTGGATGAGCACCCGGATGAGTTTCTGCCACGCTTCCATTTCCTGTTCTTCAAGTTCGCTCTGGATGTCCTGCACCGAAGCCAGAATGAACGACTCGCCGCGCATCCGGATCTCCGTGGCGTGGATGATGATCTGAAGGAGTTCGTCCTCGTCCTGGACCTTGACCAGGGTCCGGTGGCCCGGGCCCAGCGTGAGAAGCGTGTCGGCAAGGGTCTGACTCACCTCCTCGAGTTCCCGCACGTTGTGGATATGGGGCCGGCGAAGCAGGCGTTGGGCGGCGGTGTTCATCAGCTCGATGCGGCCGTCGGACCCGTAGCAGACCAGGCCAACGCCCACGTGCTGGACCACGGTCTGCAGGTATTGGAAGTTCTCCTCCTTTTCCGCGCGCGTCCTCCGGAAGGCGTTCAGCACCTCGTTGAACGCCTTTTTCAGGTCGTCGAAGGCGGAACCGAGTCCCCGGCCGCTGAAGGACTGGGAGAAGTCCTCGTATCGGATGGCCTGCAGGAAGCGCGTGAGGTCCCGGTTGGTGCGCTCGACGTAGTGAATGAGGGCATAGGCCTGGTAGAGCGTGATGCCGGCCAGGATGAGGACGGTGGTGTAGTAGGACGTTTCGAAGAGGACGTACGCAAGGGCGCAGATGGTGGCGCAGAGGAAGGCCACCCGCACGATGCAGAGCGTCCGGAAGTGTCTATAGACCATATTTATCCAGCCTGCGGTAAAGTGCGCTGCGTGTAATGCCCAGTTCCCGGGCCGTGTGGCTGATGTTGCCCTCGTGCTTCTCGATGGCCTTGCGGATCGCGGTCTTCTCGATGCGTTCGAGGTTGAAGTCTTCGCAGTGAATGTGGTCGCCCGCCGTGGTTTCCGGCGCACTGAGCGGAAAGTCGGACGGCTGCATCGTTCCGTTTTCGTTCATGATGACCGCGCGTTCGATGGCGTGCTGCAGTTCGCGGACGTTTCCGGGCCAGGAGTACCCCTTGAGTTTTTCCAGGGTGCCGGGATGCAGACCGATGCGGGGCTTCTTGTACTTCCTGCAATACCGGTCCAGGAAACTGCCGATGAGCAGCGGCAGGTCTTCGCGGCGCTCCCGGAGCGGCGGGAGCCGGATTTCAACGGTGTTGACGCGGTAGAGCAGGTCCTGGCGAAATTCGTTTCGCGCGGCCAGGTCGTGGATGGGCGTATTGGTGGCGCAGACGAGCCGGATATCGATGGGGACCGGTTTGTTGGTGCCCAGGCGAAAGACCGTGCGTTTCTCGAGTACGGTGAGCAGCTTTGCCTGAAGCGGCAGTGACAGGTTGCCGATCTCATCCAGAAACAGCGTCCCGCCCGACGCCGTTTCGAATCGACCCGCACGGTCTTCCCTGGCGTCTGTAAAGGCGCCTTTTTTGTGCCCGAAGAGTTCGCTCTCGAAGAGGGTCTCAGGTACGGCGCCGAGGTCCACGTGGATGAAGACCTGGTCCGCGCGCCCGGAATGACGGTGAAGGGCACGGGCGACCGCGTCTTTGCCCGTTCCGTTGTCGCCCAGGATGAGCACGTTGGCGTCGGTGGCGGCGACCTTCCGAATGGTCTCGAAAACGTCGCGCATCACCGGAGAGACGGCCACGATGCCCGGAAACTGTCTGTCCAGGTCGGCGTGGATCTGCCGCTGGCGGGAGCGCAGCCGGAAGACGTCGAGCCGCGACCGGCGGAGCCTGGCCGCGGACGACAACGTGGCCAGCAGTTTCTCGTTCTGCCAGGGCTTGAGGACAAAGTCCGTGGCGCCTTCCCGTATGGCCCGCACAGCGGTATTGACGTCGCCGAACGCCGTGATCAGGACCACAACGGCGGACGGATCCATCTCCAGGATCCTGCCGAGCCAGTGAAATCCTTCCCTTCCGGACGTGGCGTCCTGCGCGAAGTTCATATCCAGGAGGATCACGTCGTATGCGTCGTTCTGCAGCAGTTCGGGAATGCGCTCGGGATCGGCTTCGGTATCCACACGGCCCGCGTGCTGCTTGAGGAAGAGTTGTGCGGCCAGCAGCACGTCGCGGTCGTCGTCCACAATCAGGATTTTGTCGAATGTCTTCATGGAAGCCTCTATCAGTCCATTATGACGCATTTTTCGTGCCAATACACCTCCCGGATCGAAATCACACACAACCATAATGATCACAGAGACTTATCCTGTCAAGCGGTTCGAGGACCGGCGCCGCCCGCGTGTTCATTTTCGCACACTACTGTATCATTATCGGACACTCAGAGGCCGGCGTTTTCGTCGACCCAGCGCTAAATCCCTGTAAAATCGGGCGAAATCCACATGGCACGCCCATTGCTGATGTTCTACCAGGGTGACAGCGGGAAGCATCGTGTTCGGCAATCGGCCAGCATGTCATTCAGAGCGGAGCGAAGATCTGGCCGGTTCATTTCGCCAATGGTTATTGCAAGCCATGTCATTCGTAGTGGAGCGAAGAATCTCCCGTCTTCTCGACTGTCCATGAGGTCAACGCGCGGTAAACCCATATGCGCGGACATTTCATCGATGAATCCAATCCAAGAGGAGTCTATTGATGTTCTGGAATTATCTCAAGGTGGCCTGGCGAAACCTGCTGCGGCATCCGCTCTATGCCGCGATCAACGTCGTCGGCCTCGGCATCGCGATTTCATTTTGCCTGCTGGCGTTCCTGTTTGTGCGATACGAGTGGACGTACGACGGGTTTCACGAAAACGCGGATCGGATTTACCGGATTGTAAGGGAGCTAAAGGTTAATGATGCGGTTTACTTGTCTGAAAGGACGGAGATCACGTTAGCACCAAAGTTGTCAGAAGCTCAGCCGGATGTCCAATGCGTGAGATTGGATCCCGGTGGACGCGTGATTGGGCGCGCTGGTGAGACGACCAAGGCAGATTTCCTTTTTGCAGACCCAGAGATTCTGGACGTCTTCTCCTTTCCTCTGATCAAGGGAGACCCTGCCACCGCATTGTCGGATCCAGACTATGTCGTCATAACTGAAACAATGGCCGATAAGTATTTCCCGGGTGAGGACCCGATTGGAAAGACAATCTCGGTTCAAGACATCGAGGCGGCAGTATTCACCGTGGGAGCATCCGGCTTGAACGTGATTTCGATAGGTCGACAAAGCAAACCCCCTGAATCCAAGGACGAATTCGCAGACGCTCGACCGACTCAGGAAATGACGATAACCGGTGTGATCAGGGACATTCCCAGGAACTCCACCATTCGCTTTGACTTTCTTTCCTCATTAAAACCGGACAATCAAGAACGCGGCTTGAACGTCAGTGCAGTGAGCACTTACATTATGCTCCCTGATTATCTGAGCCCACTGGAAGTCGAACGCCGCATTGAAGATCTTCAGGTATCAGAAACCAGGAGCCGATACCTGAGTAAGCTGATGTTGCAGCCGCTTGGAGAGATTTATTTTGATGGCAGGCGCATGGGACCGCGCCCCGATGGCAATCCTGTCCATTCACATCTTCTGGGAGGCATTGCATTACTCGTGCTGGTCGTGGCGGGAGTCAATTATACGAATCTGTCTGTCGGCCGGTCGTTTTCCCGTGTCCGGGAAGTCGGAATGCGTAAGGTGGCCGGGGGCCTGCGTACGCAACTGGTGAGGCAGTTTCTCGCGGAATCGGTCCTGCTGACGTTGATCGCGTTCGCGCTCGGGGTGGCACTGGCCGAACTGTTCATGCCGGGTTTCAACAGCCTGGTCAGCAGGAAATTCGCGTTGTCCGATCTTGGAAATTCTGAGTCACTCGTGTTTCTGTTCGTCATGGCGCTGGTCGTGGGAGTATTCGCCGGGGGTTACCCTGCGTTGTTCATGTCGGGCTTTTTCCCGGTCGATGCGTTGAGAGGTCGGTTCAAGGTGGATCGCGTGGGGACCTTCAGCCGCGCGCTCCTTGTATTTCAACTGGCCATCTCCACAGCACTGGTGACAGCCATGACCATAGCATCAATACAAATGAGCGCGTGGAAATCAATGCCGCTTGGTTTCGAATCCAGCCATGTTGTCGTCATTCGACTATTAGGGATATCAGATAGATTGGAATTGGCTAATGTCTTCGAGGAAGCAATCCGGCCACACCATTCCGTATTGAAATCCACGAGAACATCACACGGTCTTAGCAATTCTATGAGGAACAATACTCACATAAGCTGGAAGGGGACGACTTTGGCAGGTGTTGAAAGGATTTTCTGCGATTCGCGACTTCTCGAAACAATGAACATCAGGCTAACTGACGGGAGGAATCTCGAACGGGAAAACGATGCGAAGACGTCGGTCCTTGTCAACGAAACCCTCGCCAAGAGACTCGGATGGGAATCACCGCTCGGTGAGACGATTCGAATCGATGGGCAGGAATTAACGGTAATCGGCGTCGTCCGTGATTTTCATTTCCGGTCCCTTCACCACACCATTGGGCCCGCGGTGCTGAAATTGCAGGCGTCCTCGTCATCCGCCAGGTCCATGCCGGACTTCCGGGTCCTGCTGATGGTTCGGATTCGTCCGGAGAACGTCTTTGACACGCTGGATTTCCTGAGAGAGAAGTGGGATGAAGTCGTACCGAATGTTCCGTTTGACCATAACTTCCTGGATGAGGAAATAGATCGTCAATACCGTGAGGAACAGCGGTGGTTCAGAATCGCGGGTTACGCGACTCTTTTCGCGGTATTCATCGCCTGCCTGGGCGCCTTCGGATTGACGTCGCTCACTGTGGCCAGGCGGACCAAGGAAATCGGGATCCGGAAGACCCTTGGCGCGCCGACGTCGCGGATCGTGTCTCTGCTGACCAGGGAATACGTGGTCCTCGTCGGCATCGCCGCTCTGATCGCATGGCCAGCGACCTACTTCGTGGCCGAGCGCTGGCTGCGAGACTTTGCGTATCGCGTGGAACCGGGGCTCGGGACGTTTCTGCTGGGAGGCGGGCTCATGCTTCTCATGGTGCTCCTGGCGGTGAGCCTTCAGGTCACCCGGGCAGCCCGCGCGAATCCCGTGGACGCGCTGCGGTATGAGTAAGAGCGGGCGACCCCTCGTCAGCCCTTTGGCTCCCACACCATTTTAGTCTAAGCCGACGAGAGACAGATACATATCAACGATGGCGATCGAACGTCATGTCATTCAGAGCGGAGCGAAGATCTGACCGATACATTTCGCCAATGGTTATTGCAAGTCGTGTCATTCGTAGCGGAGCGAAGAATCTCCCGTCTTCTGGCTCGTACGTGTAGCATATGGCTCTTGTAGACAAACTCGTGCGCGGACGCTTCGTCGACATGCAGGCAGACAGGAATGTCCGCCCCACCCTCATCCAGGCCCCTTCGACAGGCTTGCTTCGACGAGCCACTTCGACAGGCTCAGTGCAAGCAGCACAAGCAGGGCAAGTCCTCAGGACGACAGCGGGAAGCATCGTGCTCGGCTATCGGCCGGCGTGTCATTCAGAGCGGAGTCAAAATCGCATGTCGACGCGTGGTCATTGAGCTTGTCGAAATGCCCGCACTAAGCTTCCCTGCGCGCACGCTTCGATGGGTTGACAGCTTCGGTCGCAGCCGGGCATAGCGAAGCCGAACCGGTGACGACACAGGAGGTACCAACGTGATCGCGAACTATCTGAAAGTCGCCATTCGCAACCTGTTGAGAAACAAGCTGTTTTCCACCATCAATATCCTCGGTCTTGCAATCGGCATGGCCTGTTGCATGCTCATTCTCCTCTACGTTCAGGATGAACTGAGCTATGACCGGCATCACGAGAACGCAGATCGGATATTTCGCCTTGCCGATGAGGTCAGCGTGAGTGGGAAGACGCATCGTATTGCGGTTACGCCGTTCCAGATGGGGCCGGCTCTCGTGCAGGACTATCCAATGGTTGTCGATGCCGTGCGGTTCTTCAGGGATATCGGCGAGAAAACACTGGTTGAAACCAGAGACGACCATTTTTACGAGCCGGGCGTAATGTTCACGGATTCGAACATCCTTCGGGTCTTCGATTTTCCACTGAGCAACGGAGATCCCCAGACGGCGCTTCGGGAACCGTATTCCATCGTGCTGTCGGAAGCAATGGCCAGGAAGTACTTCGACGGCGACGACCCGATCGGGCGGCCTCTCTCGGTGGACCGGAAATTGTATAAGGTAACCGGCATCCTGGAAGAACCCACGTACAACACTCATTTACAGTTCGATTTTCTGGCAACGCCCATAGAAAGTGACGACGACGGCTGGATTGCTCACAGCTATTATACCTATCTGCTCTTGAGAGACAAAAATGCCGCGTCCGAATTGGAGCGGGCATTGCCCGATTTTGTCGAGCGGTATCTTCGCGAAAGAGACAAAGCCAGGCGGGTGCAGATGAAACCCTTCCTGCAGACGTTGACCGATATTCATTTGCATTCCAGTCTGGAATATGAAGTCAGTGCAAACGGGGACATCAGATATATCTACCTGTTCGTCGCAATCGCGTTTTTTGTGTTGCTGCTGGGGTGCATCAATTATACGATCCTTTCGACCGCCCATTGCACGTACCGGTCTAGGGAGGTGGGACTGCGGAAAGTGGTCGGGGCAAAACGACGACAGATGATTTTTCAGTTTCTGGGCGATTCGACCATTACAGCTGCGATTTCCACAGTTGTCGCCGTCGTGTTCGTCGAAACTGCCCTACCCACGTTTAGTGCCTTTACTGAACGTAGCCTGAATCTTGAGTATCTGCGAGGCAGTGGACTCCTGGTGGGCTTCATTGGCATTGTGCTGCTTACAGGAGTTCTGTCCGGTAGCTATCCCGCCCTGTTTCTCTCCTCCTTTCAGCCGGTTGCCGCATTGAAAGGTTTGGCGCGTGCCGGTTCCAACAAACTGAGTCTGCAAAGGACGCTTGTCGTCGTTCAGTTTGCCATTTCAATCGTACTTGTGATTGGGACGGCAGTGGTCTATGACCAGGCGAGTTTCGTACGCAACATGCGATTGGGATTCCAAAAGGAGCACGTGCTCGTAATGCCCTACGGTGATCCAGATGCCATGAAGCGATATAAGAACGCGGTGACGCCATACAGTTCGGTATTGGACGCCTCTGCTTCGTCGACCGTGCCTGGTCGGATGATCGCAAGTCACTTCTTTCGCCCCGTCATCGAGGGCCGCAGCAGCGATGCGTCGGTATTCAACGTGGTATTCGCGGGTCACGGGTTCATCTCGACATTTGGAATCGAAGTATTGGAGGGTCGTGCCTTTTCGAAGGAATTCAGAAGCGACCGAATCGGGACATTCATGCTCAATGACGCCGCCATGCGGAAATTGGGGTGGACGTCCTGTGAAAACAAAAAACTGGCGCATGTCTATCCGGAAGGCGGTCAATTAAAAGTGAACGTCCAGGGAGACGTCGTGGGCGTTGTGAAGGACTTTCACTACAAATCACTGCATCACGAAATCGAACCGCTCGTGATCATGCTGGTAGACAGGGGATGGGTAAACTACCTGTCGATCCGGATACGTCCGGAGGACATTTCTGGCACGTTGGATTTCCTGAAAACGCAGTGGCGGGAAGTAGCGCCGAATTCGCCGTTTGAATACTCGTTCCTGGACACGTCTTTCGATCAGCTTTACCGTACGGAAGCTCGACTTGGGACGCTTCTCGGCGTGTTTTCCATCCTGGCGATTGTCGTGGCGGGTCTCGGTCTGTTCGGCCTGGCGTCTATCAGCGTGCAACAAAGGACCAAGGAAATTGGTATCCGGAAAGCGGTGGGGGCATCCGTTACCAACGTTGTCTTGCTCTTGTCCAGGGAATATGTTGTACTTGTCGGGATTGCCAATCTCGTCGCCTGGCCGATTGCCTATTATGCAATGAACAGGTGGCTGGAGAACTTCGCGTACCGGGTCGATCCGGCGTTCCCAACATTTTTTCTTGGAGGATTGCTGTCGCTGAGCATCGCGCTTCTTACAGTGGGCTACAAGACGTGGAAAGCAGCGGGGGCGAATCCAGTCGACGCGCTGCGTTATGAGTGAGAGTGGGCAGACAGGAATGTCCGCCCCACCCTCACCCAGGCCCCTTCGACAGGCTTGCTTCGACAAGCTCAGCACAAGCAGGGCAAGTCCTCTGGAGGACAGAGGGAAGTATCGTGCTCGGCTATCGGCCAGCATGTCATTCAGAGCGGAGTCAAAATCGCATGTCGACGCGTGGTCATTGAGCTTGTCGAAATGCCCGCACTAAGCTTCCCTGCGCGGACCCAACGCCTGCCTTTCGGCTTCCTCGGGATGACAGCCAGAGCGCAGACGGACTGCGATGCAGGCAGACAGGAATGTCCGCCCTACCCTCAGACCGGTTTCCTCAGGACGACAGCGGGAAGCATCGTGCTCGGCTATCGGCCGGCGTGTCATTCAGAGCGGAGCGAAGATCTGGCCGGTTCATTTCGCCAATGGTTATTGCAAGTCATGTCATTCGTAGCGGAGCGAAGAATCTCCCGTCTTCTCGCTCGTACGTGTAGCATATGGCCTTTATAGACAAACTCGTGCGCGGACGCGTCGTTGGCTTGACGGCTACGGTCGCAGCCGGGCATAACGAAGCCGCAGGAGGTAGCACAACGTGATTGCGAATTACCTGAAAGTCGCCATTCGCAACATAATGAGGAACAAGACATTTTCGGCCATCAATATCCTCGGTCTTGCAATCGGCATGGCCTGCTGCATGCTCATTCTCCTCTACGTTCAGGATGAACTGAGCTATGACCGGCACCATGAAAACGCCAACCGCATTTATCGGCTTGCTACAACCGCAAAGGTCGCAGGGGTCGTGCGTCAGGTTGCCATGTCGCCATTTTCAACGGGACCTGCACTTGTCGAAGACTATGCCGAAGTGTTAGATGCAGTCCGTTTTTTGAAAGCCAATGAAAAGACGCTTGTTGGAAACCAGCAGGTTCATTTCTACGAAAGTAATGTCTTGTTTACCGATGCAAATGTCTTCCACGTCTTTGATTTTCCACTGGGCAAAGGGGATCCTCAAACGGCACTGCTGGAACCCAATTCCATTGTTCTCACACAAGAGATGGCGTGGAAATATTTCGGCGACCGGGATCCAATGGGGCAGACGCTTGCAATGGAGGATGAAGCGTACAAGATAACTGGTATTCTGGAGGACCACGCCCACAATACCCATTTAACGTTCGATTTTCTGGCATCGCCCATCAAGAGCAAGGAATGGATTGCCCACGATTATTACACCTATCTGCTCTTGCAAGACACCCGTGCTGCTGACGAGTTAGAAACGAAGTTACCTGATTTTACCGAGAGGCACATTGGGAGACAGACCAAAGCTGCAGGTTTACAAATCAGCTACTTCCTGCAACCACTGGCTGATATTCATCTGAATTCCAGCCTGGAGTGGGAAATGAGCTCCAACAGCGATATTCGCTATGTCTATCTCTTCCTGATCATTGCCTTTTTTGTGCTGCTATTGGCCTGTGTCAATTTTACGAATCTCTCGACGGCTCGCTCAACGGCTCGCTCAAAAGAAGTGAGTATGCGAAAGGTCGTGGGCGCCAACGGCTCACAGCTTTTTCGTCAGTTTATGGGTGAATCGATCCTGCTGGCGGTGTTTGCCTCATTTTTGGCGGTTGTTCTTGTTGAGGTCTCACTTCCTGCGTTTAACGCCCTTATATCCCGCAAATTGGATTTGGATTATGCGGGAACTTTGCATGTGTTGTTGGTCTTGATTGGGGTAACGTTGTTTGCAGGTTCGCTTTCCGGGATTTATCCAGCCTTGATTCTCTCGGCATTTCAGCCAGCAAGGGTCGTAAAAGGCACACTGGAGACAGGGTTGCAGAAGTCCGGTTCACGCAAATCCCTCGTCGTGTTTCAATTTGCCATTTCGGTAATTCTCATTGTCGGGACGATTGTCGTTTACAATCAGTCGGATTACATCAGAAACAAAAAACTGGGTTTCAATAAAGAACAGGTCGTTGTATTGCCTTACCCCGGAATACAAGCGACAAAGCGATACAAATCGAAATTGTCAGAGTATACAAATGTATTGAGCACTGCGACGACTTCAAGTTTGCCTGGTCGGCCAATTCCCACCGGTCTGTTTCGGTCTCCCGGTGATGGCACATCTGAGGATGGATTTGGGATTAACAAGGTCGTGGCTGACAACGAATTCGTCTCCACACTTGGACTTGAACTCACAGAAGGCAGAGAATTCTCAAAAGACATTTCGCGTTACAATCGTGGCGAACTTATCCTCAATCAAGCTGCCAGGCGAAAATTCGG
Organism: Candidatus Latescibacterota bacterium; assembly: GCA_965116875.1. Taxonomy (GTDB): domain Bacteria; phylum Latescibacterota; class UBA2968; order UBA2968; genus JAAXHE01. The sequence goes on along the minus strand of OZ220733.1, from coordinate 1,785,147 downwards.
TTGGACTTCGTGCATTGGTAAGGAATTGGAGAAAATATGGCCACAGGGCAACGAAATTGAGGTAGAATACAGAGGAAAGGTTGTCGGCGTTGTTAAGGACTTTCACTATCAGTCTTTGCATCATGAAATCGAACCTCTGATAATCACAACGCTGGAAACTTGGTTTGAGTATTTCGTTATCAGGATTCGTTCTGATGACATCGCAGGTACACTCAGGATTCTGGAGGCAGAGTGGGGTGAAATTGCGCCGAATACACCGTTCGACTATTTCTTTTTGGACGACGATTACGACAAACTGCATCGCGCAGAACAACAGATTGGCGAATTGTTTGGACTGTTCTCTCTCCTCGCCATTCTTATTGCCAGTCTTGGGCTGTTTGGTCTGGCTTCATTCAGCGCGCAACAGCGTATCAAGGAGATCGGCGTCAGAAAGGTCCTTGGAGCGTCTGTTTCCACAGTCGTTCTGCTATTGTCCAGAGAATTCGTCCTGCTTATCGGACTTGCGAATCTCATTGCGTGGCCAATTGCATATTATGCAATGAACGCGTGGTTACAGAATTTCGCATATCGCATAGATCTGGATGTTTGGCCTTTTGTCATGGGTGGTTTTCTGGCGTTGTTTATTGCGTTGACCACCGTGAGTCACCGGGCTTGGAGAGCTGCGTGCACCAATCCAGTCGACGCGTTGCGGTATGAGTGAGAGCGGGCAGACAGGAATGTCCGCCCCACCCTCACACCGGTTTCCTCAGGACGACAGCGGGAAGCATCTTGGTTGACTATCGGCCGGCATGTCATTCAGAGCGGAGCGAAGATCTGACCGATACATTTCGCCAATGGTTGTTGCGAGTCAAGTCATTCAAAGCGCAGCGAAGAATCTCCCGTCTTCTCGCTCGAACGTGTAGCATATGGATTTTATAGACAAACTTGTGCGCGGACGCTTCGACTGCCTTCCGGCTTCCTTAGGATGACAATCTGGTCTCATGTGAAACAGAGGTGATTCCTGGACGTTGCACCCAGGCCCCTTCGACAGGCTTGCTTCGACAGGCTCAGCACAAGCAGGGCAAGTCCTCTGGATGACAGCGGGAAGTATCGTGCTCGGCTATGGGCCAGCATGTCATTCAGAGCGGAGCGAAGAATCTCCCGTCTCGACAGGACGTGGAGCATATGGCCTCTGTAGACGAACTTTTGCGCGGACGCTTCCGCCGCATGCAGGCAGACAGGAATGTCCGCCCCACCCTCACACCGGCTTCCTCAGGTCGACAGTTTGTGTCGACACCTGGCCGACAGGTTTCGCCAATGGTTTTTGCAAAGCATGTCATTCTGAGCGAAGTCGAAACAAGAGCGGTTTTTGTGCTGCATTTGTTGGCGGGCAGAATGCCAGACGCATTGGCATCATCCCATGCCGCAGTAGATCCTTCGTCGGCCCAGGGGGCTCCTCTGGAGGACAGCGGGAAGCATCGTGCTTGACGATCGGCGAGCGTGTCATTCTGAGCGACGCCGAAGATTGCATATCGACGCGTGGTCATTGAGCTTGTCGAAATGCCCGCATTTGGCTTACCTGCGCAGAGGCTTCGTCGGCCTTTCGGATTCAGTCACAGCTGACCATAGCGAAGCCGCGCCAGGTTGACGCAAGGCAGACAGATGCCATGATCTCAAACTACCTGAAAGTCGCCATTCGCAATCTGTTGAGGAACAAGGTATTCTCGGTGATCAACATCCTTGGTCTTGCAATCGGCATGGCCTGCTGCATCCTTATTCTTCTGTACGTTCAGGATGAATTGAGCTATGACCGGCACCATGAGAACGCGGATCGGATTTTCCGACTCGCCGCAGAGATACAATCGGAAGGGGTGCCCGGTCGGTTCGCCCTTACATCATTCCCGATGGCTTCAACTCTCGTTCAGGAATTCCCGTCAGTAGAAGACGCGGTTAGGTTTCACCGGAAGGATGAAAAGACGCTGGTTGCAAATCAGCAGCGTCGTTTTTACGAAAGAGGCGTCCTGTTCGTGGATGCAAACGTCTTCCAGGTCTTCGATTTTCCCCTGAGCAAAGGTGATCCTCAAACCGCACTCCAGGAACCCAATTCCATTGTCTTGACGGATGCGATGGCTCTTAAATATTTCGGAGACGAGGATCCGATGGGGCAGACGCTTTCGTTGGGCGGCAATACGTATAAGATTACGGGAGTGTTGAGGAACTCAAAACACAGATCGCATTTACAGTTCGACTTTCTGGCATCGCTTGACATCAGCAAGGGCTGGCTAAGTATAGACTTCTATACCTATCTGCTCCTGCAGGCCACGCAGGCCGCCGACGAGGTTGAAACCAAGTTGCCGGATTTTACGGAGAGACACCTCGGAGCACAAATGGAAGCCGCGGGTATACGTTTGAAACTCTTTCTGCAGCCTGTGACCGATATTCATCTTCACTCAAACCTGGATTTTGAAATCAGTCCCAACGGGGACATCCGCTATGTCTTTCTCTTTCTCGCCATCGCCTTTCTCGTCTTGCTGCTCGCGTGCATCAATTTTATGAACCTTTCGACCGCCCGCTCGGAGTACCGCGCAAAGGAGATCGGGCTGCGGAAAGTGGTCGGAGCAAACCGGGGCGAGTTGATCGCTCAGTTCTTGGGCGAATCGACGTTGCTGACTTCAATTGCCATTGTTATCGCCGGTGTGATGGTGGAGATTCTGCTTCCGTCATTTGATGCCTTTGTCGAACGCGACCTGGTCGTTGATTTCCTGAAAAGCCGGGACGTTTTGCTGGCTTTGATCGGCATTGCGCTGTTTACTGGCTTGTTCTCCGGGAGCTATCCCGCGTTTTTTCTCTCGTCGCTTAAACCCGTCCTGGTATTTAGAGGGGTGATGGACGCCGGTTCGAAGCGATGCGGTTTGCGAAAGACGCTCATTATTGTTCAGTTCGCAATATCCGTCATTCTGGTCATTGGGACCGGTCTGATCTATGACCAGGCAGATTATGTTCGAAACAGGCGTCTTGGATTTCGAAAGGAACATATCGTTGTCATGCCGAACCGCGGCGGCGAGCCGGAGCGGCGCTACCGAAATATGGTATTGGCACACAGCGCCGTACTGAATGTAACAGCCTCTTCGACTGTGCCAGGCGGGGTGATGCCCGGCAATGTGTTTTTTCCCCTCACGGATGGTGCATTCAAAGATGGTGTGCTGATGAATGTGATGTACGTGGATCACGGGTTTATCGAGACGTTCGGTATTGAAGTATTGGAGGGAAGGGCATTGTCTGATGAGGTTGCAAGCGATCGCAAGGGCGCATTTATGCTGAATCAAGCAGCGATGAGGAATTTAGGATGGACTTCATGTGCGAATAGACAGATTGGAATGGACGTATATGGAGAAGGTGCTGAAATGATGAAAGCGGGACTCCAGGGAGACGTGGTGGGGGTTGTCAGGGACTTTCATTACAAGTCTCTCCATCATGAGATTGAACCGCTTGTGATCATGATGGGCGGGGGGTGGACAAGAGACTACATTTCCATCCGGATACGCCCGGACGATGTTCCAGGCACGCTGGACTTTCTCAGATCCCAATGGCATGAAGTCGTACCGAATTCCCCGTTCGAATATTCGTTCCTGGACACGTCTTTTGACCGGCTATACCGGGCGGAAGTTCGACTGGGGATGCTGTTCGGCGGTTTCTCGGTTCTGGCGATCGTCGTGGCAGGTCTCGGTCTGTTCGGCCTGGCGTCTATCAGCGTGCAACAAAGGACTAAGGAAATCGGTATCCGGAAAGCGGTGGGAGCATCCGTTACCAACGTTGTCTTGCTCTTGTCCAGGGAATATGTTGCACTTGTCGGGATTGCCAATCTCGTCGCCTGGCCGATTGCCTATTATGCAATGAACAGGTGGCTGGAGAACTTCGCGTACCGGGTCGATCCGGCGATCCCGACGTTTGTTCTGGGGGGATTGCTGTCGTTGAGCATTGCGCTTCTTACAGTGGGCTACAAGACGTGGAAAGCAGCGGGGGCGAATCCAGTGGACGCGCTGCGGTATGAGTAGAGGCTGGCAGACAGGAATGTTCGCCCCACCCTCACCCAGGCCCCTTCGACAGGCTCGCTTCGACAGGCTCAGCACAAGCAGGGCAAGTCCTCTGGATGACAGTGGGAAGCAACGCGCTTGACTATGGGCCAGCATGTCATTCAGAGCGGAGCGAAGATCTGGCCGGTTCACTTCGACAATGGTTATTGCAAGTCAGGTCATTCGTAGCGTAGCGAAGAATCTCCCGTGACTTGTTGATTGTCCCAGGAGTTCTTCGGCCGGCAAACCTATATGCGCGGACACTTTCTCAGGTCGACAGTTTGAGGCACACGTGACTAAGAAGTATTCTTGACGGAACCAATACGCGAGGAGTCGGTCGATGTTCTGGAATTATCTCAAGGTGGCCTGGCGCAATCTGTTGCGGCATCCGCTCTATGCCGCGATTAACGTGGTGGGTCTGGGCATCGCGATAGCGTTCTGCGTGCTGGCGTTCCTGTATGTCCGTCAAGAGTGGACCTACGACGCGTTTCACGAAAACGCCGATCGAATATTCAGGGTCTATGTCGAATCCCGGATGGGACCGGGAGGTGAGACTCCCGATCCATTGGGACCGGCGCTTGAAGAGGCATTCTCGGACGTCCGGTCCGTCAGGATTGGCAGGGGCGCTTCATCTGTAAAAGATGGGGACCGGTCACTCAGGGGAAGTTTCTACTTCGCCGATCCGGCGATCCTTGAGGTGTTCACCTTTCCCCTGCTGAAAGGCGACCCGGCTACTGTGCTGGACGATCCATACAACGTAGTGATCGCTGAGTCCACGGCGCGTAGATATTTTGGCGACGAAGATCCCCTGGGCAAAGTCCTTTCCGTGAATCTATCGGGTCCTCCGGTGGCCGTGCGGGATTTCGTTGTTACCGGCATTGCCAAGTCCGCCCCCAAGAACTCAAGCATCAGGTTCGATTTCCTCGCGCCTTTTGCCAGCAGAGGCTACACGAGGGGTTGGAATATTAGTGATGTCGAAACGTACGTAATGGTCTCGAAAAAAGAACGTACATCGGAACTCAACGAACGGTTTTCGCAATTGCTCCGAAAATCGCTCCCGCCATGGATGGTAGAACAGTTGGACCGCTCGATTGGCCTCCTGCCACTACTGGAAATGCATCTCAACCGGGGTAGCCGGGGTCCAATGGGAGCAGGAAATCCGGCATTCTCTTATATTCTTCTCGGTATCGTCCTTCTCGTCCTGACGATCGCCTGTGTGAACTACGTTACCCTTGCCGTGGGCAGGTCATTCTCACGCGACCGGGAAGTGGTGATGCGAAAGGTGACTGGTGCGTCTCGAATTCAACTGGTGATGCAGTTTCTAGGAGAATCGATGCTATTAAGCGTTCTGGCACTGTTAGCCGGGACGGGCCTGGCGGAATTCCTCCTGCCGGCTTTCAAAGACATTGTGGCGAAAGACATCGCTCTGTTCGATCAGGCGGACGGTTCGGGCACGGCCGTTCTGCTTGGATTGGCTGCGGCCGTTGGACTGGCCGCAGGCGTCTACCCGGCCTTCGTGCTGTCAGGTGTTCAGCCGGCTTCGGCCTTGAAAGGCCGCATCAGGCTGGGAGGGCCGAACCGTTTCGGGCGGGCGCTGGTCGTGGTGCAATTCGCGCTTTCCGTCTTTATGGTTATCAGTGCGCTCGCGATGGTTCGGCAACTTGATTTCCTGAAGACGAAACCTCTGGGCTTCGACAGTGAACACCTCTTGCGCATTACGACATCGGACCCGCTCCAGGCGGACTCGCGTCTAGACGAGGTGTACAAAAACGAGTTGATGCAGAACCCCAATGTGCTGGCGATTACAACCACCCTCCACGCGCTAAGCAACAGGACGAGGTACAAGGGGATTATTGAGCACGAGGGCGAGAAAATGGACGTCGAGCAAGTAAACGTCGGCTACGACTTTCTTAAGACGATGGATATCTCACTTCTGGAAGGTTCGGACTTCGATTCGCTGAAACCTGCTTCACACGCGTCCATTATCGTGAACGAGGCCCTGGTCAAACACCTGGGCTGGGACATGCCAATCGTTGGCAGAATGCTGCGCATGAACAAGCGGGATGTTGCGGTTATCGGAGTCGTAAGGGACTTCCATGTGCGCTCCCTGCACCACACGATCGGACCAGCGGTGTTGACCCTGAGCCCGTTCGCATCCTACCAAATGCTCGTCAGGATCCGCGGTGATGATATCCCTGGTACGCTGGCGTACCTCGAGGAGAAGTGGCGCGAGGTTGCGCCAGGCCGTGCGTTTCGGTTTTCGTTTCTCGACGATGAAGTGGACGGGCAGTACAGAAAAGAAGAGCGATGGAACCGAATTATCGGGTATGGTGCGCTGATTGCGGTCATAATCGCCTGCCTCGGAGCGTTTGGGCTCACGGCTCTTGCCGTGTCCAGGCGGACCAAGGAGATCGGGATCCGAAAGGTCCTGGGCGCTCGTGGATCCGGGATTGTCGTCCTGGTATCCAGGGACTTCGTAAAGCTTGTGGTCATTGCGAGTCTCTTCGCGTTCCCCGCGGCGTATTACGCAACGGAACGATGGTTAGAGGATTTCGCGTACCGGATTGGACCGGACATTCCCACCTTTTTATTGGGGGGTGTATTGTTGCTGCTTGCGGTGCAACTGACCGTAGTCATCCAGACTATCCGGGCAGCCCGCGAATCCGGTGGACGCGCTGCGGTATGAGTGAGAGCGGGCAGACATGAATGTCCGCCCCACCTTCACCCAGGCCCCTTCGACAGGCTCAGGGCAAGTCCTCTGGATGACAGCGGGAAGCAATGCGCTTGACTATGGACCAGCGTGTTATTCTGAGCGAAGTCGAAGCAAGAGCGGTTTTGTGCTGCATTTGTTGGTGGACCGAATGCCAGGCGCTTTGCAATCATCCAATGCCGCAGTAGATCCTTCGTCGGCCTGGGGCTTTCTCTACGTGAAAAACTGATCTCAGGCGTAACGGATGTGTTTCTTGGACGTTGCACCCAGGCCTCCTCTGGATGACAGCGGGAAGCATCGTACTCGGCTATTAGCCAGCATGTCATTCAGAGCGGAGCGAAGATCTGGCCGGTTCACGTCGGCAATGGCTGTTGCGAGTCAAATCACTCGGAGCGCAGCGAAGAATCTCCCGTCTACTATGTTAAAAGTCAAGAGAAAAGGATAATATCTTGGCCTCAGATGTTTGGGTTACTCTACCATTGTGCGTACCTATGCCACGCGTTCATTCCGACACGCTCGTCGAGCGTGTCGGAATGAACGAAATAAACGTCATTGAGTCCTGAATGGTTCCCTACCGTACGACAGCAGTAGGGACCAGGCGTACGGTATTCCCTTCTGGATGGCTTCAGATGCTGGGGCAACGCTACCAATCTACTATTCGTAGTCGCCTGGTGCAGGCGCTGACATGTCATTTATCCGGAGCCGTGCGATAGGGGCCGGGGCGTGCAAACTCAACTTACGTAGTACCCTGAGGGTCTACAAGACGGGAGGCGCCGTCCCCGTACTCCGCGATTAAAAGCAGTGCGTGCGCAGCCATCTGATGTGACCGTGTGTTCACCCGGCGATGAGGCCCAGCTGATAGGGCTCTCCATTCAGCAAGATCCTGCGCATTCGGCCCAGCAGGTTTCTGGCAACACCGACGATGGCGCGTTTGCCACCGGCAGGCACCTTCATGCGTTCGTATTTTTCCTGCATCGCGGGGTCTTTCTCGATCAGGCGCCAGGCCGCCTGGATGAGTAACGCACGCACCATCGGTTTCCCCTGGCGGGTGATGCGCCCGTGCCTCACGTGCTCACCCGACGAATGCTGGCCTGGCGTCAGCCCCGCGTAGGCCGCCAGCGCATCTGCGCTCTCAAAGCGTGCCACATCCTGCAGCTCAAGGAGGATCTCCATGGCAGACAGGCATCCCACGCCCGGGATCGACGTCAGGATCGCCACCCGGTCCCGATACGTGTCTGTTTGGGCAAGCTCCCACAGCATTTTCGTCTGGCGCCCCACCAGTTCACACAGATCATCGTATTGTTCCAGCATGTTCTCAAAGCTTTCCTGCGCACACGGCTCCCCGAGGTCCACACCGCCAAGTGCGGTCACGAACTTGTCAGACCACGTCCCTCTGGATTCTTCGGGCACATACACACCCATATACCGCAGTTCGGCCTTGATCCGTAGTTGTACACGCACCCGATCCTTGATGAACTGCCGGCGGCGACGACTCACCTGGCGGTGGCACCGCTCTTCATGCGTCGGCACATAGATCGATGTCAGAAGGCCTGTCCTCAGATAATCCGCCAGCTTGAAGCTGTCGATGGGATCCGTCTTGACCCGATTCCCACTCTGGCTCGGGATCAGGCTCGGCGGCGTCACCGAAGCAGACACACCCATTTCAACAAGAAAATCGTATAACCAGAAACCGAAATAACCGGCTTCATACACCGCAAAGATCTCTTTCGCTTCGCCATAACGACTCAACACCTTATCGATCGCCTCTGCTGTGCCTGCGATGCGATTGGAGAACAGTCGCAACCCATCCTCGTTGAGAATGGTCACGTGCCACTGCTTGAGATGCATGTCGATGCCCACGAAAAGAACCTTGCCATCCCACGCTTCAACGGTATACCTTGCCATCACGAGCCTCCTTGTGAAAGTGTTTGTTATGGACAACGGCAAAGTATACTCTCACAAGCTGAGGCTCAACTCATTTTAACATAGTGACTTCTCGCTCGTACGCGTAGCATATGGCTTTTATAGACAAACTTGTGCGCGGACGCTTGGTCTTCGTGCTGCCTTTCAGGCGTCGCCATGTGCAAATCGCGGGGGATGATCCCATGCCGCAGTAGATCCTTCGTCGGCCTGGGGACGCCTCTGCACGAAAATCTGGTCTCACGTAGTAACGGATGTGATTCCTGGACGTTGTGTGCAGGCCTCCTCTGGATGGCAGGGGGAAGCAATGGGCTTGACGATCGGCCGGCATGTCATTCAGAGCGGAGCGAAGATCTGGCCGGTTCATTTCGCCAATGGTTGTTGCAAGTCATGTCATTCGTAGCGGAGCGAAGAATCTCCCGTCTTCTCGCTCGAACGTGTAGCATATGGCTTTTGTAGACAAACTCGTGCGCGGAGGCTTCGACTGCCTTTCGGCTTCCTCCGCATGAACGTTTGTTCCGACACTTGACCGATACATTTCGCGAGTGGTTATTGCAAAGTCTGTCATTCTGAGCGGAGTCAAAGCAAAAGCGGTATTGTGCTGCATTTGTTGGCGGACCGAATGCCAGACGCTTTGACATCATCCCATGCTGCAGTAGATCCTTCGTCGGCCTGGGGGACTCGTCTGCTTGACGATCTGGTCTTACGTGTCACGGATGGGTTTCCTAGACGTTGCACCCCGGCCTCCTCTGGATGATAGCGCGAAGCATCGTGCTCGGCTATCGGCCATCATGTCATTCGGAGCGGAGCGAAGAATCTCCCGTCTACTATGTTAAAAGTCAAGAGAAAACGACCATATGTTGGCCTCAGATGCTGGGGTTACTCTACCATTATGCGTACCTATGCGACGCGTTCATTCCGACACGCTCGTCGAGCGTGTCGGAATGAACGAAATAAACGTCATTGAGGCCTGAATGGTTCCCTGCCGCACGACAGCAGTAGGGACCAGGCGTACGGTGTTCTCTGTTGGATGGCCTCAGATGCTGGGGCAACGCTACCAATCTACTATTCGTAGTCGCCTGGTGCAGGCGCTGACATGTCATTTATCCGGAGCCGTGCGATAGGGGACGGGGCGTGCAAACTTCACTTACGTAGTACCCTGTGGGTCTACAAGACGGTAGGCGCCGTCCCCTGTACTCCGCGATCAAAAGCGGTGCGTGCGCAGGCATCTGTTGCGACCGTGTGTTCACCCGGCGATGAGGCCCAGCTGATAGGGCTCTCCATTCAGCAGGATCCTGCGCATACGGCCCACCAGGATTCTGGCAACACCGACGATGGCGCGTTTGCCACCGGCACGCACCTTCAAGTGTTCGTATTTTTCCTGCATCGCGGGATCTTTCTCGATCAGGCGCCAGGCCGCCTGGGTAAGTAACGCACGTACAATGGGCTTTCCCTGGCGGGTGATGCGCCCGTGCCTCACGTGCTCGCCCGACGAGTGCTGGCCGGGCGTCAGCCCCACGTAGGCCGCCAGCGCATCTGCGTTCTTGAAGCGCGCCACATCCTGCAGTTCCAGGAGGATCTCCATGGCAGACAAGCATCCCACGCCCGGGATCGACGTCAGGATCGCCACCCGATCCCGATACGTGTCTGTTTGCGCAAGCTCCCACAGCATTTTCGTCTGGCGCCCCACCAGTTCACACAGATCATCGTATTGTTCCAGCATGTTCTCGAAGCTTTCCTGCGCACACGGCTCCCCCAGGTCCACACCACGCAGTGCGGTCACGAACTTGTCAGACCACGTCCCTCTGGATTCTTCGTGCACATACAAACCCATATACCGCAGTTCGGCCTTGATCCGTAGTTGTACACGCACCCGATCCTTGATGAACTGCCGGCGGCGACGACTCACTTGGCGGTGGCACCGCTCTTCATGCGTCGGCACATAGATCGATGCCAGCAGGTCCGTCCTCAGATAATCCGCCAGCTTGAAGCTGTCGATGGAATCCGTCTTGACCCGATTCCCACTCTGGCTCGGGATCAGGCTCGGCGGCGTCACCGAAGCAGACACACCCATATCGACAAGAAAATCATATAACCAGAAACCGAAATAACCGGCTTCATACACCGCAAAGATCTCTTTCGCTTCGCCATAACGACTCAACACCTTATCGATCGCCTCTGCTGTGCCTGCGATGCGATTGGAGAACAGTCGCAACCCATCCTCGTTGAGAATCGTCACGTGCCACTGCTTGAGATGCATGTCGATGCCCACGAAAAGATCCTTGCCATCCCACGCTTCAACGGTATACCTTGCCATCACGAGCCTCCTTGTGAAAGTGTTTGTTACGGGCAAAGGCAAAGTATACTCTCACAAGCTGAGGCTCAACTCATTTTAACATAGTGACTTCTCGCTCGAACGTGTAGCATATGGCTTTTGTAGACAAACTTGTGCGCGGACGATTCGTCGACATGCGGGCAGAAAGGAATGTCCGCCCCACCTTAACTTCCGCCTCCTCTGGATGACAGCGGGAAGCGTCGTGCTTAACTATAGGCCAGCATGTCGTTCTGAGCGACGTCTAAGATCGCATATCCACGCGTGGTCATTGCCTGTGCTGAGCTTGTCGAAGCAAGCATGCCTGCATTGAGCTCGGTCCCTGAGCCTGTCGAAGGGTGTCGAAATGTCGAAATGCCCGCACCAGGCTTTCTTACGCAGACGCTTCCTCGCGATGGCAACTTGTACCGACACCTGACCGACAGATTTCGCCGATGGTTATTGCAAATCGCGCACGATGAACAGCAAGGGAGGAGAGCAAGTGGAAGCTGAATTGTTCGAACGTATCAGGAACTGCGACGTGGACGACCCGTTTGCCGCTGCCGATCGCAAACGCGGCGACGCCTTGCTGTCCGTGATCGCCGGCGAACGCGCAAGCCAGGGGCCGGGGAACAAGATCGTTGCCTGCCGCGGAAAAACCCACGTTGCCTGGCAGGACTCGTACGATCAGAGGTACTTCGCACGGGTACGCACGCTCGATCATGAAACGGACCGGTGGACCGGCGGCCCCATCCTGGCCGAGGGCGTCGACGAGCATTCCCGTCCCACCCTTGCGGTTGATAGCAAGGGTTACCTCCACATGGTCATGGGCGGGCACAACTCGCCTCTGCAGTACCAGCGATCGCTGCGTCCGCACGATGCGTCTGCCTGGACCTCCGTCGAGGCCTTCGGCCGAAACACCTATCCCGTACTCCTGTGCGGCCCCGATGACGCGCTTCACCTCTTCGCCCGCGACGGCGACCACAAAGGCATGGAATTGTGGGAGAAACCGACTGCCGAGCCGTGGCAAAGCCGCGGCCTGATCGTGACCCGGCAACGGCGATTCACCGGGTACACCGGCATGAACAACGACGTGGCCTGGGGCCCGGACCGGAAGACAATGCATATGAGCATGGCCTTTTTCCTGGGGCGCAGGGCGAATGCGGGGGAGCACTCACGCGACGTGGCCGGTCTGTACCAGGCCGTGGGCTACATGCGTTCCCTCGACTTCGGCTGCACCTGGCAGAAGGACGACGGGACGCCGGTTCCGCTTCCGGCAACGCCGGAAACGCTTGACCTGCTGGAGGAGGGCGAGAGCGACAACCCCAAGCCCGGCATTCACCACTGCGGCCTGGCCGTCGACTCGAAGGACCGTCCCTACGTCGGCTACGTCCGCCACACACCCACGCCATGTCGCGTTTTCCTGAAGACGCCGGACGCCGGGAGGTGGCGCGGACTGCCGTTAGGCGAGGCCGTGGCGTCGCACTGGCCCGGCTGGGGGGTACTCGCCTTCAAGCCGGTCATAACGTCCGACGACGTCCTGTGCATTCTCGCCCAAATCGTTGCCCTGGGGCACCCGGATGAGAACTGGGCCCCGGGCATCCATGGCCTGCCCTCCTTCTGGCTGCGCGACCATCCGGAACTCTCGCGGATCGTCTGGCTCGAATCGTCCGATTACGGGGAGACATTCACGCCGCGTGAGGTGCTGGCATTCGACCCTGAACAGGGTCAGCTTATGTCTTCCCTGGAACGCACGAATGGCGCCAATCCCATCCCGCCAGGCGCCCGTCCGTCCTTCATCTACACGCTGGGCGATTCCCGATACACGGTTGAGGGCGAGACAATAGACAACCACCTGTACTGGGTACGCGTATAAGTCGGTGCGCCGTCAGGGAGCGACGCCAGGGACGATTTCAAGCTTGACGTTATGGAATCAGGTTGGCTACATTGTTGTTGCGCGGTCTGCGGTCCATGGATTCATTGGGGCAATCCGCAATCGCGGGCGATTTTCCTGCGTTTGTGACTTTATTCTGTCCATCCATGTCAATTCCCGCTTTGTGAATTGAAGAGGCTTGAAAAGCGGTCATTCAGGACCGCTTTTTATTTTGAGAAGTCAATGTCGCAGAAACGGCAGGAAGAGCGTTTCCAGACCACCGACGTGCTCATGCTTTCGGGCGGGCACGCCGTACACGATACGTACAGCGGATTTCTCGCGCCCCTGCTGCCGGTCTTCATTCAGACCATGTCTCTGACCAAGACCGAGGCCGGCATGCTGATGGTCGTGAGACAGGCGCCGTCGGTCTTTCAGCCGATCGTGGGACTTCGGGCGGACCGCTCGAATCTGCGCTTTCTCGTCATTCTCGGACCCGCGGTCACGGGCATCGCGATGAGTTTGCTCGGCGTGGCGGGCGGGTACTCGACGCTCGTCGCGCTCCTGTTGATCGTCGGCTTCAGTTCCGCGGCCTTCCACGCGGTTGGACCGGCGATGGCGGGAACCCTGTCCGGACCGAACCTGGGTCGCGGCATGGGCATCTGGATGCTGTGCGGTGAACTCGGCCGCACGCTGGGGCCGATTCTGATCGTGAGCGTCGTTGGCGTGTGGGGGGTTGCCGGAACGGCCTATCTGATTCCCGCGGGCGTAGTGGCCTCACTCGTACTGTTGTTTCGGATGAGGCGTGTTTCGGCGCAGGCGTTTTCGTTCTATAGGGCGCTGCCATGGCGGTCCGCCCTGAAACGTATGGCGCCCGTTATGGTACCCTTGTCCGGCATCGTGTTCGTCCGCGCGTTTACGATGGCTTCGCTCACCGCATTCCTTCCCACGTTCCTGAGCGAAGAGGGCGCGAGCCTGTGGCTGGCCGGCGCGTCCCTTTCGGTCCTCGAAGGCGCGGGCATCGCGGGGGCGCTGATCGGCGGATGGGTGAGCGACAGGCTGGGACGCAGGCGGGTGCTGGGCTGTTCGATGATCGCGACGCCCATTCTGCTCTTCGTCTTTCTCGACAGCCAGGGATGGTTTCTGTTCCCGGTCCTGGTCGTCCTGGGCTTTGTCGCGCTGTCGACGGGTCCCGTGGTCATGGCGATGGTGCAGGAAAGCTGCCCGGAGAACCGGGCGTTCGCCAACGGGATCTATATGGGCGGGGGATTTGCGCTTCGGGGGCTGGCAATGCTGCTGCTGGGTATGATGGGCGACGCCTATGGCCTTCGGCGGGCATTCGAAGTCAGCGCGGCTCTGATGATCGCCGGCGTTCTGCTGGTATGGAAAATACCTAAAAGCGGGGAGACGTAAGACGGAAGACGGGAGATGAGATCCTTTCCCGACAGGCTACACCTGTTTGCCGATGGCTCGAACTGAAACCCCCACCGGGCAGGCAATCTCTACCCTCTCACGTCTTACGTCTACCCACTTGCGGAGGGTCGTATGAAAAAAACCACCGGCCTCTCTCCAGGACCGGTGGTTCTTTGCGCTAAATTATCCCTTTGGTCGCCGTTGACCCTTGACGAATATGAGCCTCGGGCGGCGTCTTCGCCGTTTGATCTGTGGCACGGTCACCACCCCCTTTTGAAGTAAGTACATCGTTGGTTTCATGGATTTGATCGTTTTCCGTGTGGTTTTGTTCCAGGAAATCAAAACCTGCCGTCAGGCGTCAGCTATCAGCCTTCAGCTAACACCGTAAGCAATATGGCCAAGCGAAATCTATCGGCGATGTCTGTGCCGTTATGTGGGCGATCGCTAAAGGCGGGCAACCACGAGGGTTGCCCCTACAAATGCAACGACGGCGCATAATAAGGCAATATCAATATTGCGGATGGAGGCATTTGTAGGGGCGGTTCGCCAAGAGCCGGGAGAAGGAGGAAGGAAGAAGGACGAAAAAAAGGCAAGATGTGAGACGCGAGATTTTCGAGGTGATGAGCTGCTTTACGGAAAATAGTCCTGAGTATTGTCGCAGTGTCCGTTTTCGGACAATAGTGTATCATTTTCGAACACTTGCCGAACAGCGTCATTGGACAAGGATTACATATATAATTGTTATTTAATAAGTTGAATTCATGGCACGATAATCGCAAGAGGATAAACCGCCGGGAGGCCCCACAATTCCCATCGTTCGATCATGGGTGTCGTTCCCGATAGGAGGACACCATGCCTGATACGGTACTGAGACATCTGGATACCATTTCCGCCGCAAGGGTCGTCTACATACTATTCCTGGCCGAGTTCTTTATCGGTCCTATCGGAGGATTGGCGGGTGTCGTCCTGGCCTATGTGTGCCGATCGGATGCGCCGGATGGGCTGGTTTCGCACTATCGGTTTCAGATTCGGACGTTCTGGATTGGATGGCTTTACATCCTGATCGCCTTCGCGGCCATTGTTTCCTCGATCGGGTTTGTGTTCTCTGACGATTTCGGCCTGATGGGCCTGATGATTGCGGCAGGCTCAGCCGGGTGGATATTCGGCGTGATCTGGACTATCGTCCGGTGCACAAAGGGGCTGATGTACGACCTGCGAGGCGAGGCCTACCCGAATCCAGGCACATGGCTATTCTAAGCGGTCACAACCGGAGAGCCACTGGATTCCGGCGCGCCGAACTCGCGCCGTATCGGCCGGCCATGTGGCGCGTGGACAATTCGCACAGTACCAGCCAGACACCTGGTGAGAACTTGTGTTTTCCTGATCGAGAGACGATGCTGATCTCAACAGGGAACTGGCGAAGTGGCGGAAGCGAGCTTCGATGAAGATTACGTGTGATTTTACAGGGTAGATGATTGTCGCCGCCCGGCGGTTTCAAAGAGGGATTTGATGTTTCGTAACTACCTGATCGCAGCATACCGGAACCTGATGCGCTTTAAGGCGTATTCGGCGATCAATGTCGTCGGGCTGGCGATTGGGATTTCTGTTTCCATTCTGGCGGTTCTGTATGTGCGGCACGAATGGTCTTTTGACGCATTTCACGAAAAAGCAGAACGGATATATCGCGTGTACAGCAGAGGAGAAGCGGGCGGGGGAAGTGTCGCCATGGCGACGATGCCGGGACCTCTCGGTCCTGCGTTGGCGGAAGCATTTCCCACACAAATGCAACGGGTGGTGAGAATTTACTACACGTCTCACACATTCAGAACCAAAGACCGTTCATTTCGGGCACGAATTGCATATGTCGATCCGGGTTTCCGGGATGTCTTTACATTTCCGATGTTGAAGGGCGACCTGGAAACAGCGCTTGATCGCAAGGATGCCATCGTCATAACGGAAAAAATGGCTCGGAGATACTTCGGTGGAGAAGATCCAATAGGTAAATCGATATCATTTACCAGAGACTCAGAAGCGCACCAGGCCCTGATTACGGGCATCCTGAAGGATATTCCCTCAACGTCCAGCATTCAGTTCGACTGTCTGCAGCCCTATGAGAACGTTGAGGACGCGCTCAACACGTGGAATATGGTAAGCAATACCAGCATCTACGTGTTGTTGCGCGATCAGATCGACGTTGCGGGGCTGGAAGGCTTGTTCCCGCGTTTCGTGAAATGGTCGTGGCCCATCATGGGTGAAAAGGAAGAAATGAAACTGCAGCCGCTCGCGGATGTGCATTTCAGTCCGAATATCGGTGCGTCCGAACCTGCCACGGACCCAGCATATGGCTACATTCTGCTGTGTGTTGCTGTTCTGACGCTATTTATCGCGTGCGTGAATTTTACGACCCTCGCGCTGGCACGGTCGCCATCCCGGGCGCGGGAAGTTGGTATACGAAAGGTGGTTGGCGCGCACAAACCTCAGGTCATTGTGCGATTTCTATTGGAATCGATACTCCTGAGTCTTATCGCATTGTTGGTCGGCCTTGTGCTGGCAGAAGTGCTGATGCCGTTGTTCAACAGCTTGATGGACCAGGAACTTTCATTGGTTGCGAATCTGGATGGAACGGCATTTGCGGCGTTGATCGGTCTGGCCCTGGTTGTAGGATTGCTTGCCGGCAGCTACCCGGCGTTTGTCATCTCCGGTTTCATGCCGATTCACGTGCTGACAGGCAGATTGAGAATTGGCGGCGCCGGATTTTTCGGCCGATTTCTCCTGGTCTTCCAGATCGCGATGTCCGCGGCTCTGGTCATCTGTGCCCTGATCGTGACCTTTCAGCTTGATCATCTGCGGGCAAAACCTCTCGGCTTCGACAGTGAACACCTGATCGCCGTCGGTCAACTCGGCAAGCTGCGAGACCTGGAGAACAATGGCGCTGAAACCTATCGGGACGCGCTCCTGTCTCATCACGCGATTCTCGGCGTGACCGGAATGTTCCACCTGATGGACAACAGACAACAGTCGCGCGGTGGTGTATCTTACGATGGTATCGGCCTCAAGGGCGTGGAGATCTTCTTCGTTGATTACGACTTTGTGCCGACTCTGGACATCGAAGTGATCGAAGGTCGGAATTATTCACGGGATCTTGGGACCGACGTTGCTGCGTCCGTGATAATCAACGAAACGCTGGCCAGGCAAATGGGACCGGGGTCGCCGATCGGAAAAACATTGAAATTTTTCAATGAAATGACGGTGATCGGGGTGGTGAGGGATTTTCATTTTCGATCTCTCCACCACAAGATCGGCCCCGCACTCCTGAAATGCGAGCCGGATTATCAATTCCGCCGATTGCTGGTGCGGGTACGCCCCGAAGATATCCCCGGCACACTGGCATATATGAAGGATCGATGGGAAGCCGTCACACAGTCTCCGGGATTTCACTATTCATTTCTCGACGAAAGCATCGATCGCCAATACCGAACCGAAGAGCGACTGCATCGAATAATCGTGTACGGAACGATGTTTGCGGTTTTTGTTGCCTGTCTGGGGGCGTTTGGATTGACGGCTTTTGCCGTGACCCGGCGGACGAAGGAGATCGGCATCCGCAAAATATCGGGCGCAAGTGTGACGGACGTCGTGAGTCTGTTATCGCGTGAGTTCGTGCTGCTGGTGGGGGTTGCGAATGTAATCGCGTGGCCGGTCGCCTGGTGGGCGATGGATCGGTGGTTGCGGGATTTCGCGTATCGTATCGGACCGGGAGTGGGTACGTTCGTTCTGGGAGGTTTGCTGACGCTGGCGGTCGTGCTGCTGACGGTGAGTGCCCGGACGATCCGGGCGGCCCGTGCGAACCCTGTGGATGCATTGCGGTACGAATAAGCTGCAGAACCGTTCAGACTCGCGTATTTTCTCTTCAAGTAAGCCTTTCACGTACCGACGTCATCGACCCTTTTTTGCGGAGGACGGAACAATGTTACATACGGAATGGATTCCCATGATGGGCGTCATATATATGGGTTTGGTCGCGGCAGTGGTCATCTACGGCCTGCTATTGGCTTTCCGGTTTGTGAGAGCTGTGGAGAGGTTTGTCGAGAAATACAACCCACGGTAATTGAAACGGCATTTTGGACAAAATTCCTGACTCTCGAGAAAAGGTTTATTCGACAACCCAACCTGGAGGTAGCTGCCGCATGAGACCGGTTTGCATTCTGATCGCGACGTTCAGCATTAGTCTGTTGCCCGCCGGCTGCGGCGCGGGGAAGGTCGTCGAAGAGGAGGTCGTCGAGCGTTCCGTCGAGGTTGCGCCGGGGGGACGACTCGCCATTGTCAACGTGAACGGGGATATATCGGTCAATTCCTGGGACCGGCACGAAGTGAAGATGAAGGCGGTCAAGCGCGCACGTGCCGAAAGCGAAGACGAGGCGAGGAGGCTTCTGGAGAAGTCCACGGTGCAGTTCGACCGGACCGAGCAGGGGATCGATATCCGCACGGACGCACCCAAAAAGCCAGGAAGGAACCGGAACGTCAGCGTCGCCTATACAGTTAACGTACCTGAGATGATGGATCTGGAACTGAAAACGATCAATGGAACCATAGAGGTCAAGGATATTTCCGGCGCCGTCGATGCAAAGACGACCAACGGCCGGATCGGGCTTGCTCGCATCGTTGGATCGATTCGGGCGGGGATGACAAACGGAAAAATCGGGCTCTCTGACGTCCTGGGTCCAATCAACGCGAAAACGACGAACGGAAGCATCGAGGTGGCGGTTGGCGGGAGCGGCGAACAACAGCACGAGATCCGCGCCGCAACGACGAACGGCGGTATCGAGGCGACGCTGCCAAAAGGGCTGAATGCAAACCTGAAAGCATCCACGGTGAACGGGAAGATCAATACGGATTTTCCGGTTACCGTGAAGGGCCTCATCAGCAAGTCCGTCGACGGCGTCATCAACGGCGGCGGGGAACTGATTCATCTGAAGACGGTGAACGGGTCGATTCGGCTGAAGGAGCGATAAGTCGGAAGCGTCCGGCCTTCGGTAGTGCTTCCGGCGCCGTCATAACGATTGCTTTCTTGATAGACGTCTCTAACCTTGATTCATCATTTTTCGGGGATGTTAATTCGAATATGTGCGAGTTAATAAAGGCGATTAAACTGCTGATTTCCAGGATACACCAGGACACTGTACGTGAACGGAAAAAATGTCCTTCATGACGACCATTTCGGCCCGTTTCGAAAGGTTTCGTCGCGGTGCCGCGTTGCGGCTCTTGCGGAATTGAGGCTAAACGCTACGTAAGGGGATATATCATGGTCAGAACGGTACTGGTGGTTGGCATCTGCTCCCTGCTCGCGCTGACCCTCCACGACGGTGAGACCCGGGCTGCCGAGAAGCCGGAGACGTTTTTCGCATCCTTTTTCGTGGACGGTGCACCAGAAATCTCGCCTTTGAACCGACTTTCCTGGACCGATATAAAGCAGGCGCAGATCAACGTGGAAGGCGCTACAGGATCCGTGGTTGTCGTCTGGGGGAAGGATGGCAAGAGCAAGGACCGGTTCTGGGTGGCTGGCCTTGACAATATAGGAAACGTCAGGATGACCACCGGATCAATGAAGCGGGGCGATTCGGACTTCTACAGCGGATCGGTTGACCTGAAGACACTTGGCGCAACTCAGGGAACCGTCAACGTCGAGATCCGGGTCATACTCTCCCACGGACTGCTGTTATACAGACAGGAAGACCAAACGTATTCCGCTTCGGTTCGAGGAGACGAATCAGGCGAGGCCGACGATAATCGGCTGAAGTGGCAGACTCAAATCCCGGACTTCCGGGTACAGCTTCTCAACGGCGATTCTCTGGCAATCGCGGATCTGAGAGGCGAATTCGTGGTGATCAACTGGTGGGCCACCACCTGTTCGCCGTGTATTGCCGAGATGCCCGGGTTGAATGAACTGGTAGAGAAATTCAGCGGCAATGACCGTATTTCATTCCTTGCCATTGCGACCGATAAAAGAGAAGACCTTTCGCGGTTCCTCGAAAGTCGCAATTTTGCATACACCCAGGCACTGTACAACGAAACGGTTATAGAAATTTTCGGGAATGCGCTTCCCAGAAACGTCATCATCAATCCAAGCGGAGAGGTGGTATACGATCAGGTTGGAGGCAGCCCCACGACGCACAGGATATTGGACGAAGCCATTGAGCGGCTGATGGCTCAATAAACACGAAGTGAGCTGACACGCCATCGCGCTCCAGGCCATCCGGGCGGCGTGGGCGAATCCGGTGGATGCGCTGCGTACGGAGTGAAACTTGCTCTGTCAGTATCGCCGACACTGTTCGTTTTCGGACATTAGTGTATCAAAAACGAACACTTGTTTGTCGCGCTCTTGTGAGGAATAGCGCTAAATAGTTGAAAAATATATAGAAATGATTGTTGGCACGGTTGTCGCTTTATCAATCCGCGAGGTCGTCAAAATACGCAAATTCGATACAAGAAGGAGTGTATACAATTTCCGATGAGATGAAATGTGAATGCAGGAACCTGGACGTCGCGCCTGAATCCGACGACGGCGTCATCAACGGCGGCGGGGAACTGATTCACCTGAAAACCGTGAACGGATCGATTCGACTGAAGGCGCGATAAGCCGAAAGCGTTACGAGACCGGAGTGCGGCCAGGGTCGCGCGCCGATGTGGGCAGACAGGAACGTCCGTCCCACCTTCACACCCGCTTCCTGAACGTCACTACAAAATAAGTGAAAATGAACGCAACGGCTCGTTTCACGTCCGCATCACTCCCATAAAGGTACGGGACCCATGCTCAGAAATTACCTGATCGTTGCGTATCGCAATCTCATGCGGCACAAGGTTTATTCCCTGATCAACGTGGCGGGCCTGTCGATCGGGATCGCATTTTGCATTCTGACGTTCCTGTACGTACGGAACGAGTGGACGTACGACACATTCCACGAGAACGCGGATCGAATCTATCGGGCCTATATCGTTGATCGTACAGGCGCGAGGAGCATGACCCCCGCCCCCCTTGGCCCGGCGCTGGAGGCGGCGATTCCGGGCGCTCGGACCGCCAGGGTTGGGCCTGGGGGCGTATTGTCCGCGAAGTATCAGGATCGGAAAATACACGCAAGTTTCAGAGCTGCCGACCCGGCGATTCTGGATGTGTTCACTTTTCCCCTGTTGCGAGGAGACCCGATGACGGTCTTGAATGATCCATACTCTCTTGTCGTCACCGAGGTCGCTTCGCGGGAATATTTCGGGGACGAAGATCCTATCGGAAAAGCACTTACGCTCGAATTTTTCGGACGACCGCCGGTGGTGCGGGATTTCGTTATCACCGGGATCGCGAAATCCATTCCCGGGAACTCCAGCATCCGTTTCGATTTTCTGTACCCGTTTGCCGCCAGAAGCAAGTCGATAGGACCGTCATGGTCCATGAGCGCAATCCAGACGTTTGCATTTCTACCGGAACACGTGCGTCCGGCAGAAGTGGAAGATTCGCTTTCGAAGGTACTGAAGACACGACGGGGAGAACGGTGGGACGAGTCAGTGGGCTTGCAGCCGCTGCTGGAGATGCATCTCAACCGGAGTAAGCGGGGACCCGCCGGAGCAGGAAATCCGGCGCTTTCATATATTCTTCTCGGTATCGCCTTCCTCGTCCTGACGATTGCTTGCGTGAACTTCATTACCCTCGCCGTGGGCCGGTCGTTTTCTCGCGACCGGGAGATGGCGATGCGAAAGGTGACAGGCGCATCACGGAAACAGCTGGTGACGCAATTCCTTGGAGAATCGATGGCATTAAGCGTTTTGGCGCTGGTTGCCGGGGTGTGTGTCGCGGAACTCTTCCTTCCGGTTTTCAATAGCGCTGTGGTCAAGGACCTCTCCCTGGGCGATCAGGCGGACGGCGCGGGCGTGGCCTTTCTTATCGGACTGGCTGTGACCGTCGGACTCGCGGCGGGCGGCTACCCGGCCTTCGTGCTGTCAGCCGCCCAGCCCGCCGTGGCTTTGAAAGGCCGTAGCATGCAGGGAGGGACGAACCGTCTCGGCCGGGCGCTCGTGATATTGCAATTCGCGCTTTCCATTTTCCTGGTTGTCAGTGCGCTGGTGATGGTTCGGCAAGTGGAGTACCTGAGGACGAAACCGCTGGGGTTTGATAGTGAACATCTTGTGAGCATCCAGGCAATTGATCCGCGGCGGCCGGATTTACAACTGCACGAGGTGTACAGGAACGAATTGATACGGCACCATCTGATACAAGGGGTAACAACGACAGGTCACATGCTGAGCAACAGGACGCAGCACCATGATATCGTAGAATATGAAGGCGAAAAAATCGATGTCGAAGATGTCAGAGTCGGCCACAATTTCCTGGAGACCATGGGCGTCAGACTCGTGGAAGGGGCCGATTTCGATCCGGTGAGGCGGGGTTCATCGCGGTCCCTGATCGTCAACGAGACCCTTGTCCGCCGTTTCGGATGGAAGGGAGCGGTCGCGGGCAGGATACTGCGCAGAAACAACCGGGACTTCACCGTAATCGGTGTAGTCAACGACTTCCATTTTTGCTCTTTGCACGAGACGATCGGACCCATGGTATTGTCCTTCATTCCACGTGCGTCTCGAAACATGCTTGTCAGGATCCGTGCTGAGAACGTCTCCGCTGCGTTGGCCTTCCTGGAGGAGAAGTGGCGGAAGGTGGCGCCGGGCAACGCGTTTCATTATTCGTTTCTTGACGATCAAGTAGACGCCCAATACAGGAACGAAGAGCGATGGAACCGGATCGTGGGGTACGCGGCGCTGCTTGCGGTCTTCATCGCATGCCTCGGTGCGTTCGGACTCACAGCCCTTGCAGTGGCCAGGCGGACCCGGGAGATCGGGATCCGGCGGGTCCTGGGCGCTCGTGGTTCCGGAATCGTCGCCCTGTTATCCAGGGACTTCGTTAAGCTTGTTGTCATTGCGAGTCTCATTGCTTTCCCCGCGGCGTACTATGCGACGGATCGATGGCTGCAGGATTTCGCGTACCGTAGTGACCCGGATATTCCGACCTTTGCATTGGGCGGTGCGTTCGTGCTTCTGGCCGTGCTGCTGACCGTGAGCTTTCAGGCCATCCGGGCCGCGTGGGCGAATCCGGTGGATGCGCTGCGTACGGAGTGAAACTTGCTCTGCCGGTATCGTCAAACTGTTCGTTTTCGGACATTAGTGTATCAAAAACGAACACTTGTTTGTCACGCTCTCGGGAGGAATAGCGCTAAATAGTTGAAAAATATATAGAAATGGTTGTTGGCACGGTTGTCGCTTTATAAATCCGCCAGGTCGTCAAATTCCGTAAATTCGATACAAGAAGGAGTGTATACAATTTCCGATGAGATGAAATGTGATTGCAGGAACCTGGACGTCGCGCCTGAAACCGACGCGGAGTTGATCGATCGGGCGCTTTCAGGTGACGAGTGGGCCTATACGTACCTTTACAGGGCGCACCGCGACCGGGTGTGTGCAATTGTGCGCCGGGATTCCGAGAACCCGGACGAGACCGAGGATCTGGTTCAAATGGTCTTTATCAAGGCCTTTCTGGGGCTGGCCGGATTTCGCGGGCATGCTGCATTCACCACGTGGCTCACGCGCATCGCTTTGAATGAGTCTACGAATCATCTGCGTTCATTGAAAAAGCGGAAGACCTGGTTGCACGACCTTGAGGATGCCGCGCCCGCGATCCAGGCGCGCTGGCTGCCGGCGGCTGGCGAAGATCCCGAAATGGCGATGGTCCGAAAGGAACGCGGGGAAATCGTGAAGGGGAGCATCCATGCGCTGCCGGAACGTCACCGCGAGGCGGTCTGTCTGCATTATCTTATGGATCGGTCCTACGATGAGATCGCCGAGGAATTGCAGGTACCGATGGGAACGCTGAAGGTCTGGATGTACAGGGGGCGGCAGGGGTTGAGGCGGGAGGTCGAGCGGCAGGGAATGGAGAGGAGCGCATAGCGGCGGCCTGAAATCCGGCAGTGCTGGAGGTCGGCGTTTCAGAGGACGTTGAGTCAAACGATGGAAGAGCAAAAACCGAAAAAGGACAAGGGACGCGTGCTGCGGCTGAATCGCACCGGTGCGGCGTCCGATCGGCAGGGTTCCGATCGGGAGGCGTCTCAAGGTCCGGCGGACTCCGTTGGTGGAGACAAACCTGTTCCCGGTTTCGTGAATCCGGGCGCCTCCGCGTCTGAACGGGAGACGCCATCCGGCGGGATGGACCGCAGGATCGAGAAGAAGCTGTGGACGCCGAAGCGCATCATCACCGCGGGGGCGGTCGCGGGTTTTGTGGGGCTGGTGTTCTATATGGCCATTTTCGGCGACCACAGCGCCAGGCTGAACGTGCAGGCGGAGCGAATCACGATATCCGAAGTCACCATCGGTCCCTTCCAGGAGTTCATCCCGCAGCGCGGAACGGTGATGCCCATTCAGACGCACTACCTGGATGCACTGGAGGGCGGGCAGGTGGAAGAGATTTACCTGGAAGTGGGAGCGATGGTCGACCAGGGCACGCCAATCCTGCGGATGTCGAACCCCACGCTGGAACAGACCGTGTTGAGCCAGGAGGCACAGCTGTTCGAGCAGATCAACAGGATGGAAAACACCCGTCTGAACCAGGAGATCCAGGATATCGAGCGCAAGCGCTCCCTGATGGATATCGAACTGGAACTTCAGAAGTCGGAACGCGACTTCCGGAAAGAGAAAGCGCTGTTCGAGAACAACCTCGCCTCGCGAGACAAATTCAACGAGGCAAGAGAAAAGTACGAACACGCGCAGAAACTCAAGGTGTTCATGGTGGAGACCATTCGCCGCGACTCCATGTATCGCGCCAATGAACTCGCGGCCCTGCAGAAGCGCGCACAGAGCCTGCAGCTTCAACTGGATGACGTGCGCCGTCCGTTGAGAAACCTGACCGTCCGCGCGCCGATCGGCGGTCAGTTGTCGCAACTCAACGCCGAGATCGGCAAGTTGATCGGGAAGGGAACCAGCATCGGTCAGGTCGACGTTCTGGACGCGTACAAGATGCGCGCGGCCATCGATGAGTTCTACATCACGAGGATTACAACGGGGCTCAGGGGGACCATCGATATCGACGACGAGATCTTCGAGTTGAAAATCCGCCGGGTCTTTCCCGAGGTGAAGGAGGGGCAGTTCGAGGTCGACATGGTTTTCGTGGGCAAAGCGCCTCGAAGCATCCGCCGCGGACAGACGGAGCAGATTCGACTGGAGCTGGACGCGCCGGAAGAAGCGCTGCTGTTGCCGAGGGGCGGATTCTATCAGACCACCGGCGGCAACTGGGTCTTCGTGGTGGAGGGAGATCTGGCCGTGCGGCGCGATGTCCGTATCGGACGCCAGAACCCGGAGTATTTCGAAGTGCTCGAGGGTCTGGCGCCGGGAGAGCGCGTCGTGACCTCGTCGTATGAGAACTATGAGGAAATCGATAAGCTGGTTCTACAGCGGTGAGACGGGAGAGGGTAGACGGAAGATGAGATCTTTGCCGATTTGTTCTACCTTAATGCCTCCGGCATAAATTGAGGCCCTACAAGGCGGGTCATCTCAAACCTCGGTAAGACGTAGGAGAAAGAACCTCGCTACCTCGTCCAGTGGCGGGTCAAAAAGGATAGAGCCTGAACGCGATGATGGAACTCTGCCACATCGCGTTACTGCCAGGACTGACAGAAAGTATATCAATCATGACTTGTGCCGATTACGTATAAATTGTCGATATGGTTAACAGACCGAACAGGCACTCATTTCATCTACCGTCTCCCGTCTAACGTCTACCCTTTCATAAGGAGTCTCGCGATGATCAAAACGGTCGATTTACAGAAGGTTTACCGAACGGAAGAAGTCGAAACGACCGCGCTGCGCAACGTCAACCTGGAGATCAGCGAAGGCGAGTTCGTGGCTGTGATGGGGCCGTCGGGTTGCGGCAAGTCCACACTGCTGAACGTACTGGGGCTGCTGGATAACCCGACCGATGGAGAATACTTCCTGAATGACGTGGAGGTCTCCGGACACACGGAGCGGCAGAGAGCCGATACCCGGAAAGAGAATATCGGCTTTGTGTTTCAGAGCTTCAATCTGATCGACGAACTGACCGTGGCCGAAAATATCGAACTGCCGCTCCTGTACCTGAAGATGCCGTCCAAAGAACGCAGGAAGCGCGTGGACGAATCCATGGAGTATATGGGCATCAAGCACCGCGAGAAGCACTTCCCGCAGCAGTTGTCGGGCGGACAGCAGCAGCGCGTGGCCGTGGCGCGGGCGGTCATCTCGAATCCGAAGATCATCCTTGCGGACGAGCCTACGGGGAACCTGGACTCCGCCAACGGCAACGAGGTAATGGGACTGCTGACCGAACTGAACAAGAACGGAACGACGATCGTCATGGTCACGCACAAGGCACACGACGCGGGATTCGCGCACCGCGTGGTTCACCTGTTCGACGGCCACGTCGTATCGGAGAACATCAAGGAACAAGCGCCGAACTAGCTGGGATCAATGACCCGTCGCGGAAATAGATCGACACCGATGCACAATCCTTCGCCGACCCTTCGACAAGCTCAGGGAGCGGCTCAGGGCGCGACGCAAGAGCCACAGCCTCAGGGTGCAGGCTCAATGACGTTCGTTGCCTGTGCTGAGCCTGTCGAAGGGTGCCCCCCAGGCCGATTGCCTTCGGACGGAGGGGGCTCGTTTCCGGTGTGGGGACTACCGAGTCTTACCAGATCCTGCGGCGACCGGTAAGGAGAAGATTCAAGGCCCGACACGAAATAAACCGGAAACGACGATTTTGGACAGATGTGACTCAGGGTCCTTGAGGAATCTGAATGTTCCGTAACTATCTGATCGTGGCCGTGCGGCACCTGCTCCGACAGAAGCTGTACGCGTTCATCAACGTGTTCGGACTGGCGATCGGCATTGCGTGTTGCATCCTGATCTTTCTCTACGTCCGGCATGAGTGGCAGTACGACGCCTTCCACGAGAATGCTGACAATATCTTCCGGGTGATCGTGAGGGAGACCAGGCCTGACGGCAGCGTCGGATATTCCACCCTTCATCCTCCATCTCTTGCAGCATCGCTGAAGGAGGAATTCCCGGGAATCGAGCGGGCGAGCGGGTTCATTCGCTCACGGACGCAGGTATCCCGTGAGAAGATCTTCTTTCAGGAATCCTTCGGCATGGTGGAACCGGACTTTCTGATGATGTTCTCATTTCCGCTCCTGGCTGGAGACCCTGCGACGGCCCTCCAGCGGCTCGACGGGGTCGTGATAAGCGAGACAGTTTCCCTCAAGTTCTTTGGAAATCTGGACGGCGGCTACCCTGCCGCGCTAGATAAAACGTTGCTGCTTGGGGGCAAGCCATTCGCCGTTACAGGGGTGATGCGGGACGTTCCCGAGACCTCTAGCCTGAGGTTCAGTTTACTTATCCCCATTGAGTACCACGGCAACTATCCAATAAACAGGGATGGCACGGGCGGGAGTGCCTCTGTATACGTACAATTGATGGAAACCCAGGAATCCGAGTCGCTGGAAGCCGCGTTTCCGCCCTTTGCCAAGAAGCACCTGGGGGACAGGATCGGGCTCTTGAAAGAACACGGTCGAGTGGGACCCACGGATGGTGGGATGTTGTTACGCCTCCAGCCGCTACAGGACGTTTATCTGAATGCTGACGTCAGAGGCAATTCGTACGAAGCCGCGGGCAACATATTCTATTCCTATATACTCTTCGGGCTTGCCCTTCTGGTGCTTGCAATCGCGGGTATCAATTACATGACCCTGGCAGTCGGCCGGTCCGTAGGACGCGCTCGGGAAGTCGGAATGCGCAAAGCGATGGGTGCGCAGCGGGTGCAGCTCATGGGGCAGTTTTGGGGTGAGGCTTTGCTATTGAGCCTGATTGCCCTGGCGATGGCTGTCGCCCTCGCCGAGATGTTCCTTCCTGTCTTCAACGGGCTCGCGCGCAAGAATCTGAGCATCCCCTACCTGGACGGTTGGGGAACATCGCTGGTGCTGTCGGTTATGGTGTTAATCGTTGGACTGGCAGCGGGCAGCTATCCGGCTCTGGTTCTGCCCGGGCTCCATACAGTTGATGTGCTCAAAGGACAAGTGCGGATTGGAAGGCGAAACGCAGGTTCAAGGGCGCTAGGCGTCGCACAATATGCTCTGTCGATCGCACTGATGATCGGCGCAGCGATGATGTTTCGACAGCTCAGCTACGTAAGAGACAAGGATTTGGGGTACCGCGAAGAACAGCTGGTGGTTGTTCGTGCCATGGTGAGTAATGCAGACGCTGTCAGTGCTCGTTACAAGGCGGAAATCGGCAGATCCCCAAGGGTTGTCAGCGCAACCATCAGTGATCGGGCGTTTACAACCGGGTACAACATCATACCCATGGAAAAGGAAAACGGCGAGCGTCTCAATGTCCGGGTGATCCAGATCGACCGCGACTACCTTGAGACCCTGGAAATTCAGCTCGTTGCAGGGCGCAATATCCCACCAGCGTCCTCCACCGATTCTACATCGTATGCGCTTGTGAATGAGAAGTTGGCTGGGATGCTGGCCTGGACGGAACCGGTTGGGAGGATTTTGAGAAATCTAGCGTGGCGGAACCTGGGAGAACCGTCCATCGCTGGCGTTGTAAGGGACTTCCATTTCGATTCCATGCGCAAGGAGATTCAGCCGTTGTTATTGCACAGTGGACCCAGGGCATTCGGACCCTTCGTTCTTATCCGGATCCAGCCCGAGGACATTGCCAGTACGATCGCGTTTCTTGAGAAGACGTGGGAAAAAG
Organism: Candidatus Latescibacterota bacterium; assembly: GCA_965116875.1. Lineage (GTDB taxonomy): Bacteria > Latescibacterota > UBA2968 > UBA2968 > JAAXHE01. The sequence goes on along the minus strand of OZ220733.1, from coordinate 1,756,063 downwards.
TGGCGTCTGACGAGCCCTTTCATTATTCCTTTCTGGAAGATAGTCTCGCCAACCAGTACCGGAATGAAGATCGATGGTTCAGGGTTACCGGTTATACGTTTCTATTCGCGATCCTGATTTCGTGTCTGGGACTGCTCGGGCTGGCATCACTGTCCGTGACACGACGAACCAGGGAGGTCGGCATCCGAAAGGTCCTTGGGGGCTCGGTTTCAAGTCTTTCTCTCCTGCTCTCCAGTGAATTCGCGAAGCTTGTTCTGGTTGGCAATCTGCTGGCGTGGCCGGTCGCCTACTACGTGATGAACAGGTGGCTGCAGAATTTCGCCTATCGGATCGATCCTGAACCCGAGGTCTTCATTCTTTGCGGCGTTCTGGCGCTCGGGATCGCAATGCTGACCGTGGGCGCACAGTCAGTCAAGGCCGCACTGGCGAATCCCGTGGACGCGTTGCGGTACGAGTAGAGCGTCTGGTACCCATTCACACCACGCCAGCCATACCCTGCGATTCACCAACCCCGCGCGAGGGTCTCCACGAGGGCCGTACCCCTACAACGTCCCCTGATGCCCGGCGCGGATGGCCTCGCACAGGCGCATGGTGTGGACGGCGTCGTCCAGGGTTGACCATGGCGTGCGGTCTTCCAGAATGCAGTCGACGAAGTGGACGATCTCGTTGAAGCCTGCCCCGCCCACGGCCTCGATTTCGTCGTCCCCCACTGAAAACGGCTCGCCCCGCTCATATCCTTCCACCCGCGGCGCCCTCGTCAGATCCAGATAGACCGACAGGTCCTCCCCGTGCACCTCGGCCCGCTGAATGCGAAAGCCCACGCCATAGTGGCTCATCAGGACGCCGAATGCGCCCGTGTCGAAACGCACCACGGCATTGTGGCGATGGCATACCGGGCGCTCGCCGTCCTGCACCATGCCCCTCACCTCCACGGGTATCGCCGCTTCCTCCGGACCGGAACCCGCCAGCCAGCGGATCAGGTCCACGTGGTGGATGGCGTCGCAGATCACCGGGTCGGGCGTTGCGGCTTTAAACCGGGATAACGGCTTGTTGTACGTGGCCGCGACGTGTACCGCGCCTCCGCCGGCCTGGATGCGCCTCCGGACAGCGAGCACATGGGGATAGTATCGACGATTGAAGGACACGATGCCCTTGCCCGCGCTCTCCCGGGCGGCGCGCGCCATCTGCTCGGTCTCGCCTGTGTCCATTCCAGGCGACTTCTCCACCGACGTGTGGATACCCCTGTCCAGGCAATCGAGAACGATGGGGAGCAGGTGCCCGGGATTCGTGACAACGTAAACGACGTCCGGCGCGCATGCGTCGAGCATCTGTCGATAGTCGACAAAGGCCTGCTCGGGGGCCCATTCGGAACGGTTCCTGCGCAACCGCTCTTCGTCGAGTTCCGCGATGCCCGCCAGCCGAAGCCTCGGTTCGTCCGCGATCATCTGCAAATGCGACTGCGCATGGCCGCCGCAACCGATCACCGCCGCTTTCAAATCAGACATGGTGAATTCCTTTCAAAGAGGGAAGAAGGAAAAAGGAAAAAGGAAGAAGGTTAGATAACTTTTCCATATGACATCCTCGAAGCCGGATATTCGCTAACGGATATACAGAAATGGATCACGAAAGAGGGCGCGAGACCAGGGCGGCGCGGTCCGCTTCCTTCTATCCTCTCCCGTCTTCCGCTCCCCGGAGCGAGGGCATCCTGCCCTCGGAACGCCGTCATTGCATTCGTAGGGGCAACCCTTGTGGTTGCCCGAAGGCGGTGAGACGGGAGAGGGTAGACGGTAGAAGAAGCCCTTGCCCGATCGGTTACACCTCCTTGCCTCCGGCACGAGAAGAAACCTCATAACGCAGGCAATCTCTCCCCTCTCCCCTCTCACGTCTTCCCGCTCTTGGTAGACCGTTTCCCAGGGTAACATCTGTTCGGGCACATCGGTAACACTTTTCGGGGCGGCCCCCGCAGGCCGTTGCGTGAATGCATGGTACCGTAGCGAGGCCATCCTGGCCTCGCTTCGCTGTTGTTGCATTTTCAGGGATAATCCTCGTGGCTGCGCATAAAACCGCGCGTGATTTGTTCTGTAGGGGCGACCGGCCGGTCGCCCCTACAAAAAACCGGACATCCGCGGATCGATATCGCCTGTCCGTATCGTAGACCGGATTTAGCTGACGGCTGAGAGCTGACAGCTAACGACTGATCGCTGCGAGCGGCGCGTCCCGTTTTCTGTTGACACCTTCGATTTTCGACAAGTATCATGGCTACTGCATATTATAATGGCTTCTGGAATGTGTACACGATATAGGAGGTTGGAAATGGACCGGCTGGAGATGAGCCACGAGGAGAACTACTGTTTCGATATCTCGGGCTACCTGATTCTGAGGGGCGTCTTGACTTCTGAAGAGGTCGACGCCTGCAATCGGGCGCTCGGGCAGGAGGACCGGGCGAACGGGATGCTGGGATGGCCCGCGCCGCACCGGGAGCCGTTCCGCGACCTGATGGTCCATCCCCTGCTGGTCAATTACCTGAACCAGCTGATCGGATACGGTTTCCGGCTGGACAGCGAACCGGAGTTGATCGGCAGTGCGGAGGCAAACAGCGGCGGCCTCGCCGGCGGCAACGAGCCGATGGACGCAGGCCGGGCTTACTACATCCTCAACGGCCGACGTCACTGCCAGGGAATACACGCCATCTGGGCGCTGTCCGATGCGAGCGCGGGAGACGGCGGATTTTCCCTGGTCCCGTGCAGCCACAAGAGCAACGTCGAAACCCCTGAAGACGTGCTGACCGGGAGGGACGACCTGGGACTCACCGTGCAGCCGGCGCTGGTGGCGGGCGACCTGCTGCTGTGCGCGGCGACCCTGCTGCAGGGCGTACGTCCCGGATCGCGGGAGCGCCCCCAGCGGCTGCTCCAGTACAATTACGCGGGACACGCGGCGGTGCAGTCCACTGGCACCGGGCCGAAGACCCGGAGGGAAGACCAACCCGAATGGATGGAGCAATTGACGCCGGAGCAGCGCATAATGCTTCACAAGCCCGGCTATAGCGAAACCGACCCGCCTCCCACCCTCAGCTCGGATGGGGAGACCTGTTGGGTGGACCCGGAACCCGATCTGTCCCACCCGTCCATCTATATCAGGAATCCGGATTCGACCATCGACGAGAAGGAGTTCTATTTCTGGGACCTGTGCGGTCATCTCGTCCTCCGGAACGTGATGACGCCGGAGGACCTGGCGCTGGCGAATGAAGCGGTCGACCGGTTTTCCGACCGTATCGTGGTTGAAAGCGTGGACCTCGCCATGGGGTCAAAGAGCCTGGCCGGGACCGGGCGGCCCACCATAGCCGGCCTGCTGGAGATGCCCAGGCCCTGGTGCGAGCCGTTCAGGAAGATGCTCGCCCACCCGGCGGTGGTCCACCGCCTCACCTGGATGGGCGGGAAGGGCTTCCGGTGTACGGGTTTTGAGGCGATCTGTACGCCCAGGGGAGGCGCGGGACACTTCCTTCATGGCGGGAACGAGCCGTTGAGCCCATCCCGCAACTATACCTTCCAGAACGGCCGCAGCTATGCGCTGGGAGGCCCGTCCGTGGGTGTGGCATGGCAATTGAGGGACGTCACCGTAAACGACGGGGGGTTTGCCTGCGTGCCGGGTAGCCACAAGGCGCAGTACGGGATCCCGAAGGGCGTCTGGACCTGTGACGACGACAAGGGGCTGGTGACGCATCCGCTGACGAAGGCCGGGGACGTCATTTTCTTCATGGACGGCCCACAGGCGCACGGCGCGCTGGCATGGAAAAGCGACGTCCCCCGCCGCGTCATTCTCACGCGGTACTCCTCCCGGCACTTCAACGGGGGCGCGGCGATGGCGACGCCGGAGGAACGATGGGGGGACCTTCTGGAGGGGATGGACGAGGCGCAGCTTGCGGTGATGCGTGGACCGGACCGCGATGAGAAGTCCAACAACGTGCCGCGCCTGGTTTCGAAAAACGGAAGTATCGAGGTCATCTACGACCGGAGTCGGGGCGGGCTCTACACCAAAGCCACCCCGAAGGCAGCGCCGTCTTCAAGGAAGGTAGAAGGAAAAAGGTAGAAGAAATGCGGTGAGAGGGTAGACGGTAGACGGGAGAAGAAGCCATTGCCGATTTGCCTCCGGCACGAGAAGAAAACTCACAAGGCAGGCGATCTCTCCCCTCTTCCGTCTCACGTCTCCCCGCTTTTAAGGAACACGCCGTAGGCAGGGAATTCGGGGAGATGTGGATGTTGGTTTTGGTTTTGGCCTATTGCTTTTGGCTGATAGCTGACAGCTTTGTCTGAGGGGGCCGGGGGGAGAGGTCAGCGCCCCTCTACCCGTCTTTTCATGGGATCGTATCCGATCTCAAGCGGCAGTTCGATCAGTTCGCGTGTGCGGGCGGACTCGTGCATGGCCATCAGGAGTTCGGTTGCTGCCCGTCCCTGCCCGTCGCTGCTCCGGTGCTCGGGGCCCCCTTCCACCCAGGCGATCAATTCGCGCGTCTGTTCGATGAATCCCGGTCTGGGTTCTTCCCTGAATGTGGTGATGCCGTTCCTGTCCGTGAGGACCGCTTCGTCGAGAGCGGCGTCAATCGTCCCTTCGCTTCCCAGAACGCGAAAGCGGAACCCGTCTTTCGGCGTCCTTTCCCCCATTTCCACCACCGCGCGTGTCCCGGTCCTGAACGCGACCAGCCCCACGCTGGACTCTTCGGCGGGGGAGCCCTGATACAGGGTGTCGCGCTTGCGGGAGGCCTGTCCCATCACCCAGTCCGCCTCCGGATCCCCGAGAAGGTAGCGCATCATATCGACAATGTGGGTGCCGTTGTCCACAAGGCAACTGGTCAGATAGCTCCAGATGAGGCGGGGTTCACCAATAGCGCCGTCGGCGATGAGACGCCGCGCCTTGTTGAAGTTGGGGCTTTGGCGGTGGCGATGGGCAATGACAAGGCGCGTATCGTTCCGCCTGCAGGCCCGGATCATGGCGTCGGCCTCGTCCAGGCTCAGACACATGGGCTTTTCGCACAATACGCCTTTCGCACCCGCGTTGGCGGCGGCGATGGTCTGCTCCGCGTGAACTTTCGGGAAGGTGCATACGCTGACGAGATCGACGTCGGGCTCATCACTGAAGAGGTCCTGGTGAGAAGCGTATCGACCCGGAATCTCGAGTTCGTCGCAGGTTCTGTTCAGGTTTTCCGGGTTGATGTCGCAGGCGGCAACAAGCTCGACGTTGCCCTGTGCCTGGTAGGCTCTCGCGTGGCGGCCGGAGATGTTGCCGCAGCCGATGAGGGCCGCTCGGTATGACGGCATGGATGTGGCTCCGTGTGATAGGTTTGGACGATGAGGCGCTCCAGGTGGTTGCGCGGGCGGTAGGGTTTTTGCTTGAATGAACGGGTCATTTCAAATACCATGTCGCCGAACATCAGGGCCGAATCGAAAATGGAGACGCGGGTGTCCCGTTCGCTAACGTAGCTGCCGTTGAAGTAGACGAGGCGCGGGGGCATGGGAACACCTTTTAAGAGGCAATAAAAAGGTAGAAGGAAGAAGGTAGAAGAAATGCGGGGAGACGGGAGAGGGGAGACGTGAGAAGAAGCCCTTGCCCGATATTTTATCCCTTCTTGCCTCCGGCACGAGAAGAATCGTCACAAGGCAGGTAATCTCTCCCGTCTCCCGGCTCCCGTCTCACCAGGTTGTGGGAGGTGGTGTGGTCCTCTCCCGTCTTCCCTCTCCCCGCTTTATATATACCATCGGATATGGCGGAATTCAAGCGTTGTAGGTTTACGGGCCCAGGTGGCGGTCCAGCCGGCCATTGCCGACAAGGAAGATCGAGATGAAGATTACGGAAATCGAAGTGATTCCGCTACGCGTCCCGTATGAAGCCCGAATCCGCAAGGCATACCATCATTTCGCGATGTCTGAGGAAGTGACGGTTTACAAATTTCGCACGGATACCGGGCTCGAGGGGCTGGGCGAGAATCCCGGTCCGCCGATCGGGCGGGAAGCTCTGGATGCCTACATAGGCGCCGATCCATTCGACCACGTGATGGGCCAGGGGCGTTTCAATCTGGATATGGCGTGCTACGATCTTATGGGGAAGCACCTGGGCCTGCCCGCGTGGAAGGTGATGGGACCGCAGGCGCGTCAATGGGTGGCGATGGGGTGGTGGATGCCGAGCATGTCCCCGGAGGATACGGCGGCGGAAGTCCGGGTGGCGGCGAGTCGCGGGTACCGCGGGCTGAAGTGCAAGGCGCGCGCGTTTTACGACGTGGTGGAATGCGCGCAGGCGATTCAGGAGGTGGCGCCGCCGGATTTCCGTGTGGAATTCGACTTCAATGGCGCACTGATCTGCGTGGAAAAGGCCCTGCCCGTGCTGCGGGCGCTGGAGGAGATTCCGGTTGTGAAGGGCGTCGAGGAACCGATCTTCGCATACGATGTCGAAGGGTGGCGGAGGCTGCACGCCGAGATCCGCATCCCGTTCTATCTGCACGGCGTGCGCGTGCTGTCCGAGGCGGCCTCGAGACAGCCGTCCGGGCCGTGGACGGGGCTTCGTGCCGGCGACTTCGAAGGCGCGCTGTGCAGCCACGAGTGCGTCCGCGACGCGCTGGCGGCCGGATGGACGTTCGCCGCGGCGAATACGCCCATCCTGCTGCAATACGTGGGAACGGGCATTACGACTGCATTTGCGCTTCATCTGGGTGCGGTAATGCCCACGGCGACGTTGCCGGGGGTGACCGCCAGTCATTCCTACGAGGACGATCTGATCGTGGACCCGCACCCAATCCAGCGCGGCTTCATGAAGGTCCCGGAAGCGCCCGGCCTGGGTGTGTCGCTGGATGAGGATGCCGTGACGAATTACCGGGAGACGCCGGCGGCGGAATGGTCCCGGCATCTTTCGGTGGTGACGTTTCCGGGCGGCGTCAGGCACTATTATCGGAATCTGCAGCAGGCCGAGCGATTGATGAAGCAGGGTGTGGATGAGTCCTTTGCGCCCGGCGTCCGGCTGGAGGAGTGGGAGGACGACGGCAGCGAGCGGTTCGACGGGTTGTGGAAGCGGCTGCAGAGTCAGGATTGGCCGGTTTGGGACTAGCGGCCCGTCGTTAAAGCCCATCCGGGCTACGGCCGGCCCTTGCGGTCGAAAACCTGCGTTGCGCTCCCTCGCCGAATCACAGGACGGGACACCAAGCCTCGCCTGCAGAGCGACTTTAACAACGGACTGTTAGACGTTGAATCACAATAAATGAAAGAAGGGTCAGGATAGATGAAAGCGGCTAGGCTGGTCGCGCCGAAGCGGTGGGAAATCGCCGACGTGGAGACACCCTCGGCAACGAAGGAAATGATGCTGGTGCGTCTGGAGCGGGCGGGGATCTGCGGCACGGACAAACCGGCGTTCCACGGCATTGGCGCGTCCTATCCGATGGGATTGGGACAGACCGGACACGAAGGACTGGGTATCGTAGAGGCCTGCCCGTCGGGCGCATTTGACGCCGGCGACAGGGTGCTTCTGTGGGGCTTCGACCGGGGCCTGTTCCAGGAATACGTGCTGGCCGACCCCGCGGGGTGCGTCAAACTGCCGATGGACCTCGAACCGGAGGTCGCTCTGATGAGCCAGTTGCTGGGCACGGTGATCCACTGTTTCTACAAGCTGGGAAACGTGATCAACCGGAAGGCGCTGGTCATGGGGCAGGGACCGGTGGGTCAACTGTTCAACGCAACGTTGCGCAACCTGGGCGCAAGATACATCATCGGCGTGGACCCGCTGCCCCACCGGCTGGCCGTGTCGCCGGAGATGGGCGCGACCCATACCGTCAATCCGCAGACGTGCGATCTCCCGGAGGCGGTTTCGGAGATCACCGGCGGGGAAATGGTGGACCTGGCCGTGGAGGCCGTGGGCAGGGAGTCGACGTTCAACCTGTGCGGCGATCTGCTGCGCCAGGACGGCACGCTGGTGTATTTCGGCGTGCCGAACAAGGAGAACGCCGAGGGACGGATGACCCTGGCGTTCATGGAGATGTTCCGGAAGGAACTGCAGATCGTCACGTCGGTCGGACCGAATCCGGGCCTGGACTATACGGCCGCGTTGGACTGGATCTCCCAGGGCCGGCTGGACGTTCGGCCGATTCTCACGCACCTGTTACCGTTTGAAAAGATTCAGGACGCATTCGATCTGGCGTTCGAGCATCCCGAAAGGGAGGGTGCGGTCAAGGTTGTCCTGGCATTCTGATGGCGTCAGACGGCAGTGTCGCAGAATGGGATCGGGCGACGAGATATCTAACCGCGGAGAATTCGTTTGCAATGCACTGGATGCTTGCGACATTGCTGCTCTGGCCGCTGCCGGGGCATGCCGGGGAGACACATATCATGCGAATTGAAACAACGATCGATTTCGGCCGGGACTTGGGACAGAACTGGGGTTCGTTGTTCGAAGCCCGGGACGGGGATGGTCGCGCGGTTCTGGGGGCGGGATTTGTGGGCGTCTACAACACCGCGTTCAGAATGGACCGGTTCACGCTGCAGTTCTTCGTGCGCGACGACGTGGCGGAGCCGCAATTCGAGACCCTGCCGCCATCCACGGAGGACGGGGGGAGCTATCTGTTCGATCTGGACGGCAGGGTGTACTCGTGCAGCTATCACCAGGACAGGACCGCGCGGTGGTGGGACGACGAGTCGGGCTCCTGGCAGGCGGACGAGAGTTTCGGCGTGGGCGAAACCGTAAGCGGCGACGGAAAGATGCGGATTGCAGGGAAGGTGTTCCAGTTCAAGGAGAGCGTGGCCACGTACGACGGCGAGAGGGTCCTGGATAAACCCGCGAGAGGACGCTATCACCATTTCTATTACGCGCTTGGCGCCCTTACGTTTTTCCACAAAGACCAGGATTCGGACCCACCCTATACCACCCTCTATGCGGTGCCGTGGACGCCGGGAAGCGGACCGGTGGACCTGGACAAAGCAGTGACCCTGGATCTCAAGTATCCACAGGAAACGCCGTTCTCCATCGGACAACTAGGAGACGAGATCGTGAATTCCTCCAACATGGGGGGCGTGTACGTATTCGACGGGTCCGAATGGAAGATCGTACGGGCTTCCTTGGCTGGCGTGAGTTTTCAGCTCTATTCAATGTTGAATTGGTACGACGAGTTGCTGATCGCGCAGTACCCGACCGGAAACCTGTTCCGGTACGACGGCAGGGAGTTGCGCCATCTGGAAGGCGATCCTCCCGTGATGCCGGGCGTGTCCGGCAGCGTGCGCGAGGCGCAGACTACGACGATTTACGGGGGGGACCTCTACGTGGGGGTATGGCCCTGGTCGGAACTGTGGCGGTACGACGCGCACGCGGACGCGTGGCATTTTGTGAAACGGATGTTCCGCGAACCGCAGATTACGAACAACATGAACCATCCCTACGAAGACCGGGTGGTCGCCTATAACGAGGAAAACGGTACCGACCTGGTGATCAACGATTGGGGGCAGCGCGTGACCGGTCTGGCGCCCATGGGCGACGCGCTCTACCTCTCGGTGAGCGCAAAGGGTTGTCCCGTTCGAGACATGCGGCATTCGTTCCTGCACGACGACGAGGTGTGGGACCAGTACCGGAAGGTCTACCGGGTGAGAAAACCCGGCAGCGTTTCCGTGCCCGTTGCCTGGACGGGAAAGCCGACGAAGCTGGAGTTTGCCATTGGATCCGATCAGATAAGCATCGCGCAGGACGGCCGGATTCTGGGTACGGCGCCGCTCCGACCCGGGCAAGCGGAGAAGATGGTGCAGGACGCGGATCTCAAATGGGGGCATGGCATGTTCGGGCCCCTGAGGGCGGAGATGCAGTCCAACGCGGTGGAGTAACGTTCACGATCACGAGGATAGGAAAATGGCGGATCGATATCGGACAGTGTTGATCGGATGCGGGCGGATGGGGGCGACGATCGATGACGAGGTGCGCGACCATCCCAACAGCCACCTCTGGATCCCGTACTCGCACGCGGCGGCCGCCGTGGCCTGCGAGCGGACGGACCTGGTGGCAGTCTCGGACGTGGTGGCCGAAAAGGCGGAGTCGATTCGCGACCGGTACGGCGTGCCGGTCTGCTACACCGACTACCGGGAGATGATCCACAAGGAGAAGCCGGATATCGCGTGTATCGCCACGCGCCCGGCGACCCACTCGGAGATGGCCGTCTTCGCGGCCGAAAACGGGGTCAGGGGGATCTATTGCGAGAAGCCGCTCTGCTGTTCGATGGAGGAGGCGGACGCGATGGTGGCGGCAGTGGAGAAAAACGGGACGAAGTTCAACTATGGCACCCAACGTCGATATATTCCGGTTTATCAGAAGATGCGGGAACTGGCCGACGCCGGAGACCTGGGAACGGTTCAGGCCGTGATCGTACAGCAGGGTGTGACCTCCGCGCTGTGGGGACTTACCCACGGGTCGGATATGATGTTGTATCTGGCGGGCGATCCGGAGATTGATTTCGTCCAGGGAACCATCGTCTGTGAGGACGCGGATTGGGAGGACAACCGGTTGAACGTGGACCCGGGAGTGGCAGCCGGATTCGTCCGGTTTCACAACGGCGTCCTTGGTTATACAGTGGGCGGGAGCGGAACTGAATTCGAGCTGTGCGGCTCCGAGGGTAAGCTGAGGACGTACGACAACGGGATGAACTGCCAATACCGGAAGGCCTGCGGCGTGAGGCATATGCTGGAGGAACAGCCGTTTCCCGAGGTGTCGATCGAGAGTGGCACGGTGAACGGTCTCCGGGATATTGCCGAAGCGCTGGACACGGGACGGGAAACATCGGGTCCCGTCCAGTTGGCGCGGCGAAGCCAGGAGATGGTGATGGGATTCATCGAGTCCCACCGTCTGGGCGGCGTGCGGGTCCGACTGCCGATGAAGAACCGGGGACTTTACGTGGGGCGGCAGGGGTGGTAGGAGAAAGGCGGGGAGACGGTAGAGGGTAGACGGTAGAGGAAATCCTCGCCCGATATTTCATTCCTCTTTGCCTGCGGCACGAGAAGAAACCTGACAAGGCAGGTAATCTCTACCCTCTCCCGTCTTCCGTCTCCCCTTATTCAGGAGGTTTTCATGCCCGATTACGAATGGATTTGCGTAACGGAAAATGCCGCCTTCGCGGGGCGGGACGGCGCGGGCGCGCTGGTGTTTCAGGACAAGATGTGGCTGCTGGGCGGGTGGAATCCTGGTGACAAGGTCAATTTTCCAATCATCTGCAACAGCGAGGTGTGGTGTTCGATCGACGGCGAAACCTGGATCGAAGTGAACGAGGAGGCGCCCTGGGAGGGGCGGCACACGGCCGGTTACGCCGTTCATGACGGTCGGATGTGGATCGTGGGAGGGGACTGCAACCAGGGGCACTATCAGAACGACGTCTGGCGCAGCGCGGATGGCATCGCCTGGGAACTGATCTGCGACCCCGTGCCCTGGGGCCCGAGGGTCTTGCACTATACAGCGGTCCACGACGGCAGAATCTGGGTAATGGGCGGGCAGACCATCCCCCAATTCGCGGATGAGAAGGAGGTCTTTTTCAACGACGTGTGGAATTCGGCGGATGGCCGGACCTGGAACCGGGTGGTTGAAAACGCGCCGTGGGAAGAACGCGGAATGATCGGCGGCAGCGCCGTTTTTCGGGACCGGATCTGGATTCTGGGCGGAGGGACGTACGATACGCCGCGTATCAACAGCCGGAAGATGTTCGGCGACGTATGGAGCACCGCCGACGGCGTCAACTGGGAATTGCATACCCGTGCGGCGCCCTGGGCTCCCAGACAGTATCACGACGTTGGCGTGTGGGACGACAAATTATGGGTGATGGAGGGATGCTTTCACGAGGCGGCCCATCGTTCGATGGACGAGGCGACCGGCAGCTGGAACCGGAACGACGTGTGGTACAGCCCGGACGGGGTGAACTGGACCGAACTGCCGGATACGCCGTGGGCCCCGCGCCACGCCGCCAGTGTATTCGTCTACGACGATGCGCTCTGGATGGTGGCGGGCAACAACATGTTTCCGGACGTCTGGAAGCTGGTCCGAACGAATGCTGCCAGATAACGACAGAGACATTCAGCCGGACCGCGAAGTGCCGTGGACGGTGTTTCGCAGGATTCGAAAGTGGCCTTCGAATGCGTCATTGAAAGGAAGTGGTCTCATGGACGTTATTGACGTGTTGACGCTGACGTTGTGCTGCTTGATTGCCCTGGGCTGGGCGCGGTCGGCGCTGGCTGAGCCAACCCGCCCGGTCTATCCGGTTGAGGTGTCGGCGAAACGCGTCGCCGTGTTGAAGCGCGTGGTTTCGAGGGTGATGGCGATGCCCGAAGCCGACATGGTGGCCCTGGTTCCTGACAAAACCGGCTTTCGTTTCATGGGCTGCCCGAACTGCGACGAGGGGACGCAGGAGGGGCAGTTGCGATGGTCGATATCCGATCCGCACCGGGTGAAATGCCGATTCTGCGACATGGTTTTTCCGAACGATCAGTTTCCCGAAGATCGGGTGATGAAGGTGGTGAATCCGGTGGGCGTGGAGGTGGCGTATCCCTACTGGGAGGACGCGACCGGGTACAGGTACCTGTTTTCGGCCCGGGGATGGCGTGAAGCGCGATCGTATTTTTCGCGGATCGCGCAGATTCTTGGGGAACTCTACCAGGTGACGGGCGATCCGGCCTACGCACGCCGCGCCGTGTTGATTCTGGATGCGTTCGCACGGTACTATCCGGGATTCCTCGTGAGCCGCGACTGGCCGCACAGGCCGAAGGGTTTCGCAACCGAGCCGCCGTATCCCAATGGCGGCGGAAAATGGGGGCGGTGGCGCCACGACGAGATGCCCACGAACCTGGTGTTCGCGTACGATTCGATCTACGACAGCGGCGAACTGGAGCGACTCTCGGACGAGGTGGGGGCGGACGTAAAGGCGCGCATCGAGAACGACTTCTTCCGCGGCGCCATTCGACAGGACCAGTTTCACGGGATCGTTTACGGCAATGCGGGTCCCCGTATATACGAAGGGTACATTGCGATCGGACGAGTCCTGTCAGATCCCGGGCTGGTGCACGAGGGCGTAAGGCGAGGCCGGGAACTGTTCAGGCGGATGTTCTATGAAGACGGGTTCTGGATGGAGGGCAGCGTAGGGTATCATCAGATGACGATGGGCGGCATGAACAGGGTATTCCGTGCAGTACGGGGCTATAGCGACCCGCCGGGCTATGTCCATCCGGAGAGCGGGACCCGTTTGGACAACCTGGACCTTTCACGGGACATCCCTGTGATCGCCAGTGCAGAGCGAATCCTGGAAATCTGCCGGTATCCCGACGGGCGGCAGATGACCATGCACGACAACTGGGCGCACTTCAGAAACCTGAAGGTACCTGAACGCTCGGCTTCCACATTACTGGCGGGAGTCGGACACGCGTGGCTGGGGCGTGGCATGGCCGACGAACAGGTGCAGCTTCATCTTCACTTTTCGGGCGGATACGGGCACCAGCACGCGGACAATCTGAACATGGTTCTGTTCGCCAAGGGGCGCGAACTGTTGCCGGACGTCGGGTACACCCACACGCGGCACCGGGTGTGGAGTACGAGCACGCTGTGTCACAATACGGTGGTTATCGATGAGCAGCGGCAGTATTCAGGCGGCAGACAGGGACCTTCGGACGGGCGGCTGCTGGCCTTCGAACCGGATTTCGATGTGGTGAAGTGGGTGGAAGCGAGCGGGGAGGCGGCGTACCCCGGGCTGGCGCAGGTCTACCGGCGCGCGCTGCTTCTGGTGAACGCCGGAGAATCGGATGTGTACGCGGTGGACCTGTTTCACGTGACCGGTGGCTCGCAGCACGACTGGGCGTTGCACGGGGACGCGGATGCGGACGGGGACGCGACGGTCAGCGTTCCACTTGCGTCCTACGGTGAAAACATGCTTCCGGGCGTGGACGTCCGGCTTCCCACCGGCGAGTCGGACCGGGGCGACGCCGAAGGCCGGAATGTCGCCTATGCGTATTTTCAGAATGTATCGGGCGGCGCGGTTTCGGACGATTTGTCGATCACGTTCAACATTGACGACTCACCCGTGGCGGTGCGGACGCATATTCCCGGACAGGCGGGCGCGGATGTGTTCGCGGGGGATGCCATGTCGTTTCGCAGGGCGGAGGAGAACGATGCGCTCCAGGATCGGTTTCGGATGCCCATCTTCCTGTTGCGCCGGAAGGGTCCCGCGCCGCTGTCGAGTCTGTTCGCCGCGGTACACGAACCGTTTGACGGAGAACCGTTCGTAGACGACGTGCGACTTGAGAAGATGGATGGCGACGCGGTGGGGATCACGGTGAGACATCACGGCGTTGTCGACTATATCGTGTATCGGACAGGATCGGGTGACAGCGGTATATCCATGGCAGAACTCTCGCTGGATGGCGAAGTGGGGTTCGTGAGGGTGCGGAACGGCCTGCCGGAAATGATGGGCCTCTGGGGCGGGACCCGCCTGAAGTGGAAACAGGCATCCCTGGAAGCCGCCGGCGCCTATGTGGGCGAGGTGACGGGTACATTGAGGAAGGAATCCGGCGCGGAGTATGACGGTCTGGTCGTTGCCGGCGAATTGCCGGAAAGTGAAGCATTGAAAGGGGCAACCGCGATCGTGACGTTCGGCGATGGATCGACCCGGGGGTGCCGGGTGCGGGCAGTGTCGCTCGAAGGTGGGGAGACCCACGTGTTGCTGGACGCCGACCCCGGATTCGACGTCAACAGCGATGGCATGCGCCATCTGTTCTTCCCGCATCGGGAGATCCCGGGAACGGTGCGTTACCGCATCCGGACCTCGGCCTTCGCTCACACCGCCGACCGCTCGCTCACGTCGATCGGCGAAGCGAAGTTTTCGGGGTTTTGAGGTGGACACCACAACGCGACACCACGGCGATCCGGACCCTCACCAGCTCATTATAACTCTTCTCAGCCAGCACCCGGCAGCTGTGGTTATCTCGGATACGCTGATGGCATAGGCAGGTTCTCCCTGTCCAATAGTACAGGACGCAAACACGCCCTCCGTTCGATGCGGAGGGCTTTTTGTTTATCTAAATTTCAGCCACGACAAGACAAGGCGGTCCAGACAGCAAACACATCAGATACAAAGGAGGTCGAACATGTCAATGCGAACAGCGCTAATCACCGGCGCATCCCGGGGCCTGGGACTTGCGCTCGCTCGAGAACTCGCGGGGCACGGATGGCGCCTGGTCATCAACGCCAGGGGTGCGGCGGCGCTCGAAGCCGCGCGCGAGGAACTCGAAAAATCGACAGAAGTGATCGCCATTCCAGGCGATGTCACGGAATCCAAACATCGTCTGGAGTTGGCTCGGGCCGTGCATGAAGCCGGGGGGCTGGATGCCGTGGTCAACAATGCCGGCATGCTGGGTCCGAGTCCACAGCCGGAATTGCTCGATTATCCACTCGATTCCCTGGAAGACGTGTATCGCGCCAATGTTATTGCGCCGCTGGGCGTGCTTCAGGCCGTTCGTGAGGCGCTGAAACCGGGCGCTCGTGTGATCAACGTGACGAGCGACGCGGCCCGTGAGGCGTACGAGGGCTGGGGTGGATACGGTTCGTCCAAAGCGGCGCTTGAACAGCTTTCAAACGTGCTCGCGGCGGAACGTCCGGACTGGCGGATCTATTGGGTCGATCCCGGCGATATGCGGACCCGGATGCATCAGGAAGCGTTTCCCGGAGAGGATATCAGCGATCGCCCCCTGCCGGAGACGAGCGTGGCGGGATTTGTGGAACTGCTGGAAGGATCGCACGAGAGTGGGCGCTACGCGGCGCGAGAGTCATTCTCCGAGGTCACGAGTTGACCTCAATTCAAAAAAAGACAACAGTCAAATTGGCCGTAAAGAACCTGAAAGCGGGTAGAAGGGAGAGGTGAGACGGGAGAAGAAATCCTCGCCCGGCATGTTGTCCCTCCTTGCCTCCGGCACGAGAGGAAACCCCGCAAGGCTGGTCATCTCTACCCTCTCCCGTTTCACGTCTCACCCGGTGGTCGGGCGGCTGGGGGGAGAGGTCCCGTTCGATGCCAGCGACCTGGTTTATCCTGGTAATTCGCAGTTGAATCGCCTTTGTCAAGTTTCATGTATTCGATTGATCGTCCACGAAAACACACGAATCCTGGTGGATGGCTGAAAAGGGGGATTCCTATGATTGATACAAGGGCCAATACGGTTCTGCCCGTTGCGAACGTGAATTCAAAGCTGGACTCCCTGGCCTTTGAACTCCCGTCGCGCCTTGAGGCGGGCGAACCGCCGGAAGCTCGCGGCCTCAGCCGGGACGCGGTACGGTTGATGGTCTCGCGGCGAAGCGATGATTCAATTGAACACGTCGCATTTCGTGATCTGCCCGGTGTGCTTCATGAGGGTGACGTGGTGGTGATCAATACCAGCGGTACCCGCAAAGCGTCATTGCCGGTTACCCGGCCCGACGGTCCGGAGTTGAGGCTGCATTTGTCCACGCAATTGCCGGCTGAGATGTGGGTTGTTGAAGTGCGCACATCGGACGCCGGGCGACCTTTTCTTCGG
Organism: Candidatus Latescibacterota bacterium; assembly: GCA_965116875.1. Classification (GTDB taxonomy): domain Bacteria; phylum Latescibacterota; class UBA2968; order UBA2968; genus JAAXHE01. The sequence goes on along the minus strand of OZ220733.1, from coordinate 1,739,522 downwards.
GCGCGTCCGGGCGAGGTGTTGGCGTTGCCCGGTGACGGATCGGCGCATCTGCACGCGCCCTACAGGCCTGAACACAGGGGCGATCCAGACGCTGACGTTCGTTTGTGGATCGCAACGTTACATTTGCCTTACGACGTTGACACGTACCTTGACGTATACGGCGCGCCCATTCGGTATGGTTACGTTCGGGACAACTGGCCGATCGAGGTTTACCAGAACGAATACGCGACCGAGGCGGGCAGCGCCGAAATGCCGTCGGCCGGCCGCGCGTTCACGCCCCGGGTCATCACCGACCTGGTGGCGAAGGGCGTTCAGATTGCGCCGCTGATCCTGCACACCGGAGTCGCGAGTCTTGAGTCCGATGAGCCGCCGTACGAAGAGTACTACCGCGTTCCGGTACCGACTGCACGGGTGATCAACAACGCACACAGAAACGGCGGGCGGATTGTCGCTGTGGGCACCACGGTGGTCCGCGCGCTGGAGACTGTAGCCGATAAAACCGGACGGGTCTACCCGGGCGAAGGATGGACGACGCTGTTGATCTCGCCCGAACGGCCGATGCGGATCGTAGACGGCCTGTTGACCGGGATGCACGAACCGAGCGCCACCCATCTATCGATGCTGCAGGCATTGACGGGCCTGGATCATCTGCGGGTGACCTACGAAGCGGCGCTCAACGAAGGGTATCTGTGGCACGAGTTTGGCGATCTGCACTTGATTTTGCCCTGAACAGGAGATATTTTGGCAAAGCATTCACGCGAATCGAGACCCAATGCCCGATCAAGACAAGTTGCCGATGCCAACCGATCAACTGGGACAGCGCAATCGCGAACTCACGGTTCTGAACGAGATTGCGCACGCACTGAACCGGTCCGTAGATCTCGACCAGGCCCTGGAAGCAACGCTTCGTAAGGTTGCCGCACTGCTCGACCTGAGTACAAGCTGGATCTGGCTCATGAGCGAAGAGACGGGTGAGCCGTACCTGGCCGCCGCGCAGAATCTGCCTCCCGCGTTGCAGGACAATCCGGTCAAGATGGGCGGATGGTGCTATTGCCTGGATACATACCGGAAAGGAGATCTGAAGGGGGCCGCGAACGTGAACGTCGTGGCCTGCAGCCGGCTGAAGGGGCTTGTTGAAGGAACGGAGGGTCTGCGTTATCACGCGAGCATTCCGTTGTATGCAAACCGAAAGCGAGTGGGTGTATTGAACGTGGCGAGCGTGGAGTGGCGCGAACTTTCGTCCGAGGATCTGCGGCTGCTCAATACGGTGGGCGATCTGACCAGCATCGCAATTGAACGGGCGCGTCTATATGAGCAGAGCGTGGAGACCGGCGTCGCGAATGAGCGTCTCCGACTCGCAAGGGAGATTCACGACACGCTCGGTCAGAATCTGGCCGCGATTCTGATGCGGCTGGAAACGCTGGACGCGCTGCTTGACGACGATACGGATCGCGAAAAGCTGTCCGAGGTTGTGCGCGGCGCAATGATGCTGGCTCGCGGCAATCTCGAGGATGCGCGCCGGGCGGTACTGGACCTCCGGGCGGCCCCGCTCGAGAATCGCTCGCTGCAAGGGGCATTGGAAGATCTCGGAAAGGCGATCGGAAACGAGGCAGGCCTGGACGTCAGCGTGGAATGCGTTGGCGGACATCCTCTTGCCGCCAGATTCGAATCCGGTCTGTATCGCATGGCGCAGGAGGCGTTGAACAACGTCGTGGAACACGCACGCGCAAACCGGGCGCGCCTCAGACTGACGTCGACGCCCGCTTACGCGGAGCTTATCGTTGAAGACGACGGTTGCGGATTCGAACCTGCAGACACCTTTCAGGGTCGACATGGACTCGCGGGCCTGAGTGAGCGGGCGCAATTGTTGGGGGGATCGCTTACCCTTGACAGCGCGCCCGGTCGCGGTACCCGACTGGAGATTCGCATTCCCTCGCAGGTGGCGGCATGAGTGCGCAAATTCGCATACTTGTTGTGGACGACCACCCCGTTGTGCGTGACGGCCTGGCCGCGATGTTAAATACGCAGTCCGATTTCGAGGTGACGGGAGAAGCCGGCGATGGGGAGGAGGCGCTGCGAAAGGTGGCCGATTGCGACCCTGACGTCCTGCTGCTGGACCTGGAGATGCCCGGAGTGGATGGCATCGAGACCCTCCGGCGCCTGAAGGAAATGGATGTCCGGGCGAAGACGATCGTCTTCACGGTCTTCGATACGGACGAACGCATTGTCTCGGCCATGCGCGCCGGGGCAAAGGGCTATCTGCTCAAGGGCGCGCCGAGAGAGGACGTGTTTCGCGCCGTGCGAGTGGTCCATGAAGGCGGTTCGTTACTGGCGCCGGCGGTCGCTGCCAGATTTCTGGACAGCCTCAACGATCCGGATGGCTTGACAACGCGGCAGACAGAAGTGCTGAAGCTGATTGCCACGGGCCTGCTGAACAAGGAAATTGCCGACCGGCTCTACATCTCCGAACGCACCGTCAAATTCCACGTCAGCGAAATCCTCGCCAAACTCGGCGCCGGAAACCGCACCGAAGCGGTCGCAATCGCGACGGAGAAGGGATTGATATAAGTAATCAGCTTGCAGTATTCAGCTGTCAGCACTCGGCGGTCCGCTTGACGGTCAAATCACTCCCCCCTTGAGGGGGAGTCGCAGAAGCCGAGCCGGCCCCTGAGCACTTGCCCTGAGCCTGTCGAAGGGTGTCGAAGGGTCCGGCGACGGCTGATTCGGTGGGGGGAATTCAACGTTGAACCGAACGCAAGGTGCATGATCGACGAAATATGCTTTTGCGTCACCGCTCTCCAGTATAGAAACCGACCTGGGACCGTTGCGGTTGGGGTTCCCTGGAGCGAGGGCATCCTGCCCTCGACGGCACAATTGCGAGGCTCTGGCGCCGTCGTTCTTGACGACCCGTGAGAAGAAGATTCAAGGTCGGATATGTGATAATTCGGAAACGACGATCTTGGACAAGTGAAGAAGCGCGTCTGAAGGTGGGGCGGACATTCCTGTCTGCCCGGCTCAGGTGTTCCTGTCGATTCCGCCTTCGTTTTTCCCATGGCGAAGACGGCGGCGAATCGCGGTGTGTCCGGATAATGGATTGTGATGTCCTGGGTTTATGAACGTGAGCAGACAGGAATGTCCGCTCCACCCTCTCGATATCTGTCCTGAAACAGGTGCGATTGGCGTTCGCTGGAGTGAGGCCATCCTGCCCTCGACGGCTCAATCGCGAGGCTCTGTCGCCGTCGTTCCTGGCGAACCGTAAGGGGAGGATTTCAGGTCCGATCACTGCCGTCCAGGATGATTTGGAAGAGGTGATTTGAAAAGGTGTGGTAGCATGTCTGAAGGTGGGGCGGACATTCCTGTCTGCCCGGCTCAGGTGGTCCTGTAGAAAGCGCCTTCGTTTTTCCCATGGCGAAGACGGCGGCGAGTCGCGGGCGTGTTTGGAAAATGGATTGTAAGGCCCTGGGTTTATGAACGTGAGCAGACAGGAATGTCCGCTCCACCCTTTCGATATCTGTCCTGAGACAGGTGCGGTTGGTGTTCCCGGGAGCGAGGGTATCCTGCCCTCGACGGCTAAATCGTGAGGCTCTGGCGCCGTCATTCTCGATGTTATTTCGGATCACGCCTGTCCAAAAACGGGTTTGATTCACTACGAAAGTCACGGAATCGCGCGAAGTATACGGATGGAAAACTCTTCCTCAGCCATTGGCGAAATGTATCCTTCTCACTTGCGGCCGAATGTTATGCAGATGAGGCAGAATGTCTGGCAAAGCGTCCGCGCACACGTTCGTCTTCAGAAGCCATGTGCGACACGTTCAATCGAAGAGACGGGAGATTCTTCGACTCCGCTCAGAATGACATGCTGGCCGATAGCCAAGCACGATGCTTCCCGCTGTCATCCAGAGGAGGCCTGCGCACGACATAGGCGAAACGCGTCCGTCACACGTTCTTCGCACGGTCATCCCGATGGGGTGCCAGGCCGACGAAGGATCTACTGCAGCATCGCATCATTCCCGCGCGATCTGCATGTCTCAATACCCGGGAGGCAGCACGTCCGCCTCCAGCGCGATACGGAAGCGGCGAAATATGCTTCGACTCCGTTCAGAGTGAGAAGCCCTGCGACAGACGCGAACCCATGGCAACCCGATTTTCGTTGTCGAGGTCAAAGCCGTCCATAATCGCGAACGGAATCCACTTTTCGGACCTCATCTCCAGGAATCTTACGGTTCTTGGACAGAGTTATGCCGGATGCAAAGGAATCAATAAGCCCTTGGTTCGGGTATTGATGGGTCACGCGAAATTCGAGGGCAGGATGCCCTCGCTCCGGAGTCATACAGAACGGTTTGCCATATGTCGAGAGCACGATCGACTGTTGCCGGGACCAAAGGCAACGTACTCTCGCTTTCAATTCCAGTACATTTTGTTATGCAATTCATCCAAAGTATGGAGACAATCCAATGAAGGAAATTTACGATTGGGTACCGTGGTTTCAAAAATTGGCAGAGAGAATCGAGGAAGGTCGGGAAGATTTTCTCGTCGAGAAAGCCATGCAAGTGGAGTGGGGAGGGAAGCCCTCACTGCTCCAATATGGCGCTGAGGCGATCAATCCATTTTCTTTCTTTTACTTCCTGGCTTTCAAAAACACCCCGAAAAAGTGGAGACCAGTGTACGAAAGCGTTAGCGACGTCTTCGAAATCGAACGAATAAATACAGATGTCGACGAAGACTACGTCTTTCCACGTACCAATTTTGGCGTGTTATTTTACGATGAAGAGGATCCTCAGTCAGCGTTACTATGGCGCCTGTTTCGGCAGGCTGCGAAGAATCGTCCTGAGATAGACCCGGATGACTTCCTGAATGTCTTGGGCATTAAAGGAGTAAAGATCACTAAACTAACCCACGCGCTTTTTCTGATCAATCCCCATTATTTTCTACCGGTTGATAGCGCATCACCGGAACTGCTTGAAGCTCTGAGTCTGCCGATCCCGTCGGCAATAGAGGTTGGCGGCTACGGGGCGTATCGATCATTTCTCAATAGAGCAAAAAAAGTGTTTCCGGGGTGCCAGCCTTTCGAAATCAATATGTTCCTCTATCTGACAAAACCGACCACGCCTGATAAGTTCCGAATCCAAGTGAGCGATAGCTGTTATCATATCAGCACGAACGTATTCGATCCTGAGGGCGGTGATTACTGGGAAAACCGTGACGGCAGCTTCAAGGAAAACAACTGGGTCTATGCGGGAGGACCGGGGCCCGGAAAATCATGGGACGAAGAAGGTAGCTATCCGCTAACTGAACCGGAGAGGGGCGATATTGTCCTCGTAAGGACCGGAGTGCAAAAGGGAAGGGCAATTGGAGTTGTACAGGAGAACGAATATGCCGAACTGGGAAAAAACAGGGACAGTCGGATTCACGTCCTGTGGGTAAACAAGGGCAACGAAGACCTGTCGACGAAGACGCGACAGAACGCTCTGGAAAAAATCAAACCGGACTGGAAGACGTATCAGGCATTTCAGGAAACACATGCTTACAAACCAACTTTTAATCTTATCGATTTGCTGATAGGAAACAAGAGAGAGCCCATGAAAAACCCACATCCTTTGAATCAGATCCTGTATGGCCCTCCGGGGACGAGCAAGACATGGCACACCGTCAATCACGCACTGGCGATCATTGACAACAAACCAGTGGGCCAGCTCGAAATGGAAAGCAAGGAAGACCGTGAAGCCAAGATGCAACGATTCGATAAACTGAAGAAGAATGGCCAGATTGAAATGGTGACGTTTCACCAGAACTACAACTACGAGGACTTTATCGAGGGCATCAGGCCTGTTCTTACTGGCGCCGGCGAAGAAAGTGTAGAGTATGAGCTTTCCGACGGCGTCTTCAAGGAAATCGCCTTTCTTGCCGATGAAAACAGAATGCAATCTGAGAAAATGAGTGGTGATTCATGGGATGTAGACGAGCTAATTGAGGCTTTTGCAGTGTCGATCGCCGAGAGGCTTGAATCAGAAGATGAAATCAAGCTTTTCCCTCATGATCACAAGAGTGGCGTCACGATTGCCAAGATACATTGGTCTAGGGGCAGTTTCCAATCAGTACAGCTTGGCGGTACGTTAACGGATCAGAGACTGTCTAAGAAGATGATAAAACGAGATTACGACGCCTTTTACAATGGCGAGGTAAAGACGAAGGAAGATATCAAACCCACCTATAGATCAGGGAAGAGTTATCACGGAAATGCGAGATACTATTTCGAGTTGTTTAAAAGAGTGAAAGAATTCCACGATAACGAATGGACAACAGAAAGGCCGGTGTCTGTAGCGAAACAGAACTACGTCCTGATCATCGATGAAATCAACCGTGGCAATATCGCCAAGATCTTCGGCGAGTTGATCACGCTAATCGAAGAATCCAAGCGGATCGGTGGAAATGATGAGACGACCGCCACGCTCCCTTACTCCGGAGAGGATTTCGGAGTGCCGGACAATCTGTACATCATCGGCACCATGAATACCGCCGATCGGTCAATCGCCCTGTTGGATACCGCACTGCGGCGACGGTTCGATTTTGTCGAGATGATGCCAGATCCAACGCTCGTTCCAGACGATATCGAAGGTATCAATTGTCAGGAATTGCTAAAGGTTATGAATGAACGCATCCGTTTCCTGCTCGATCGCGAACATCAAATCGGGCACACGTATTTCATGAATATTGATGGCTTGAAATCACTTGAAGAGAGATTCAGGAATAGAATCTTACCCCTTCTTCAGGAGTACTTTTACGACAACTGGGAGAAAATCGATCTGGTCTTGAATCGCAACGGGTTTATCGTAGAATGTGAAATCCCGGAAAATCTGCGAAGCGAACAGCAATTGATTGATGAAGAAAAGAACGTCTATGAATTCTTGCCCGCCGCCAATAGCAAATGGACGGATCCTGCGAACTACCAGTCGATCTACGGCGGGAAACCACCACAAGAAGATACCCCTGAAGCCGAACCGGGCTCCTGACCATGCCGCCAGGAAACAAACCACTGGTCGTTAAAGAACACGAAGAACTGACCGACCTGAGTACGGGCGATCTGAAGGACTTGAAGGAATTCGCTCGGGAGAATAAACACGATGTCCCCGGCAACTACAGGCCGGTGCTACAAGATAGGTACGGCAGGTTGTTTGCCGGAAACCACGTCGGAATTATCGAGACACGCAAGAGAACGGTGCTTGAAATTCTGCCCAAGGTGGATTTCGTCAATGACGACGAAGATAAGTCCGAAACGAAACGGATTTTTTATTCCATGCTCCGCACGTGGCGCGGTTTCAAATCGCAGGCCGTGTTTAACGTGACTCAGATCAATGCTGTGCGGCGCTTCAATATGCTGGAGGTGTTCGTCCACCTGTTCTTGAACAACCTCGTCACGCTCACACAGCGCGGTCTTGCCCGTCACTATAAATCCGTGGAGGACAACCTGCCCTGCCTCCGGGGGCGGATACTGTTCCCTCAACACATCCGTGAAAACGCATCCAATCGAGCGCGATTTTACGTTCGTTACGATGAGTTCAGCGCCAATCGTCCCGCCAACCGACTGATTCATAGCACGATTGACAAACTGACCGGAACGGTACGCCAGCCGAGAAACCAGCAGTTGCTCCATCAGATGCGCGTTGGCTTTTCCGAAATACCGCGTTCCACGAACCACAAAAGCGACTGGGACCGGCATCAGGTGGACCGTACGATACAACATTACGATCCGGTGATGCAATGGGTGGAGCTGTTTCTCTTCAATCAAGGCCTGACCACGTATGCAGGCAAACACGTCAACCAGGCGCTGCTTTTTCCGATGTGGGAGATATTCGAGGACTTTGTTGCGGCCAGTTTCCGGCGACATCAGCATCAATTCAAGGTGAGCGAGCAAGGACCGTCAAGACAACTGGCGTCTATTGGCCAGAAGAAGGTCTTTTTTATGAAGCCGGACATCTGTCTGACGGGTCATGATGGAATTCGATTGATTCTGGACACGAAATGGAAGGAAATTAACGGAATGGATAGTGATCCGAAACACGGCGTCGAACAGGCAGATATGTACCAGATGTTTGCTTACGGCAAGAAATACAAATGCAGGAAGCTCGCGCTTGTCTACCCTAAGACGGATCAATTTAAAGATCCATTACATTACGAATTTGACGAAGGGCTAACGTTGGCCTGTGTTCCGTTTGACGTGACCAAGCCGGAGTGCAGCGTGAGGGGTATAGTCGAGCATTTGAAGAAGCCGATCTGAAGGTGGGGCGGACATTCCTGTCTGCCCGCCTCAGGTCGTCCTGTAAATCACGCCTACTTTTTTCCAAAGGCGTAGACGACGGCGAGTCGCGGGCGTGTTTGGAAAATGGATTGTCAGGCCCTGGGTTTATGAACGTGAGCAGACAGGAATGTCCGCTCCACCCTCTCGATATCTGTCCTGAGACAGGTGCGGTTGGTGTTCCCGGGCGCGAGGGTATCCTGCCATCGGCGGCTTAATCGCGAGGCTCTGGCGCCGTCACACCAGATGTGGTTACGGATGGAATGGAAGGGCTTGACCTTGAAGTAGAAATTCGTCGGTTGCTCGAAATTCGAGGGCAGGATGCCCTCGCTCCGAAGACTGGTAGATCAGGTCGTGATTGAGGGCAGATTTCCTTCGGTGGCAAGGCGCACGTGTCATCCCATAGATAGCGCTATCCTTTTTCCCATGGCGAAGACGGCGGCGAATCGCGGGCGTGTTTGGAAAATGGATTGTGAGGCCCTGGGTTTATGAACGTGAGCAGACAGGAATGTCCGCTCCACCCTTTCGATATCTGCCCTGAAACAGGTGCGATTGGCGTTCGCTGGAGTGAGGCCATCCTGCCCTCGACGGCTAAATCGCGAGGCTTTGGCGCCGTCATTATCAATGTGACTTCGGATGCAAAGGAATCAATAAGCCCTCGGGTCGGATATTGATGGGTCACGCGAAGTTCGAGGGCAGGATGCCCTCGCTCCGGAGACTGGTAGATCAAGTCGTGATTGAGGGCAGATTTCCTTCGGTGGCAAGGCGCACGTGTCATCCCATAGATAGCGCTATCCTTTTTCCCATGGCGAAGACGGCGGTGAGTCGCGGGCGTGTTTGGAAAATGGAATGTCAGGCCCTGGGTCTATGAACGTGAGCAGACAGGAATGTCCGCTCCACCCTTTCGATATCTGCCCTGAAACAGGTGCGATTGGCGTTCGCTGGCGCGAGGGCATCCTGCCCTCGGCGGCTAAATCGCGAGGTTTTGGCGCCGTCATTATCAATGTGACTTCGGATGCAAAGGAATCAATAAGCCCTCGGGTCGGATATTGATGGGTCACGCGAAGTTCGAGGGCAGGATGCCCTCGCTCCGAAGACAGGTAGATCAGGTCGTGATTGAGGGCAGATTTCCTTCGGTGGCAGGGCGCACGTGTCATCCCATAGACAGTGCTATCCCTTTTTCTATGGCGAAGACGGCGGCGAGACGGGGCGTGTACGGTTAATGTATTGTGAGGCCCTGTGTTTATGAACGTGAGCAGACAGGAATGTCCGCTCCACCCTTTCGATATCTGCCCTGAAACAGGTGCGATTGGCGTTCGCTGGATCGAGGGCATCCTGCCCTCGACGGCTAAATGGCGAGGCTCTGGCGCCGTCATAATCAATGTGACTTCGGATGTAAAGGAAACAATAAGCCCCTGGGTCGGGTATTGATGGGTCACGCGAAATTCGAGGGCAGGATGCCCTCGCTCCGAAGACTGGTAGATCAGGTCGTGATTGAGGGCGGATTGCCTTCGGTGGCAAGGCGCTCGTGTCATCCCATAGATAGCGCTATCCGTTTTCCCATGGCGAAGACGGCGGCGAGTCGCGGGTGTGTTTGGAAAATGGATTGTGAGGCCCTGGGTCTATGAACGTGAGCAGACAGGAATGTCCGCTCCACCCTCTCGATATCTCTGTTCGAGGAATCGATTGATTGTAATATCCTGTCCATCCATGTAAGCCCCCGCCTGTTGATTTCAATTCGCTAAATCGTCTGGCTCAGGTTTCTGCGATGCAGGATGAACCAGATGACCACGGGCGCGCCGATGAGGGAAGTCACCGCATTCAGCGGAAGCACGTACTGACTCCCCGGCAGGTGGGCGAACAGATCGGACAGCAGCGCGAGGGTGGCGCCGAGGCAGATGACGGCGGGCATGAGTACGCGGTGGTCCGACGTGTGCAGGAGACTGCGGCACAGGTGCGGCACGGCCAGACCCAGGAACGCGATGGGCCCGCAGAAGGCGGTGGTGGCGCCGGCGAGAACGGACGCGCTTACCAGGATCCACAGGCGGGCGCGCTTTACGTTGAGCCCCATGCTTCTGGCGTAGTTTTCTCCCAGCAGGAGCGCATTGAGAGGCTTGATGCACAGCAGCGCCAGCAGGAGGCCGAACAGCGTCGTGCAGACGAGTACCGGTATCTGGCGCCACGTGACACTGCCGAAACTGCCGAAGGTCCACAGAATGTACGACTGGATCTGTTCGGGAACGCTGAAGTAGATCAAAATGCTGACGAGCGCCGCTGCCGCGTATCCGAACATCAGGCCCAGGATGAGTAGTGTCATCACGCTGCTCACGCTGCGGGACACCAGCAGCACGCACCCCAGCACGACGGCGGCGCCCAGGATTGCCGCCACAACCAGGCCGAGGTCCCCCAGCAAGCCGAGTCCCGCGATCAGCGCGCTGCCGGCCGCGCCCGCCGTCAACACCACGATGGCGACGCCCAGGCTGGCGCCGGCGCTGATGCCGAGCACGAACGGATCGGCGAGTGGATTGCGGAATAACGTCTGCATCTGAAGCCCGCTGACGGCCAGCGCGGCCCCGGCCAGCACACCCGTGATCGCCCGCGGCAGACGGATCGTGTGAATGATGATGGGCCATGCGGGAGATCCCGCCTCCCTTCCCAGGAGAACGTCGAACAGTCCGGCCAGCGGAATGCGGACCGATCCGAACGACAGGCTCAGGCCGAACGCGATCAACAGCAGCAGGAACAATCCCGGCACGATGATCGTGCGTCGCGGTACCTCCCGTGCTTCGTCTCTCTGTACCGACGTCATCCCGTTTTTCCTGATTCCTGTCGAGCATCTATTCCATATTCGCATTTGATCGATGTGATCAAGTCGTAAATGGAATAGAATGTAATCGCGGTTTCCCCACTTTCGAACCGCCAGGCGACGGTTTCGCCGTCCAAAACGTCGATGCGGCGCCCGGATGCCACGCCACTCACCTGAAATCCCGCTCTCTCCAGCGCTCGCTTCGTCCAATACGCGTGCCGGCCCTTTCCCGTAACTTCGACCGTGAACCGGCCACGTTCCGGCCTAAGCCTAAACGCGCCCGAATCAGCGTCGAAACGAACGCCATCGGACCCGAACGCCCGTTCGAATGCGCCGTTGAGGACCAAGTCCTCGGGCGCGCCGGTCTGCAATGCGCCTTCTGACGGCAGGAGATAAATCCGGTCCGCGCAGCGCAGCGCCAGGTCCAGGTCGTGCGTGGAGAGGAGGATGGCTTTCCGGGTCGTATGCGCGAGATTTTGCAATAAAGCCATGATTTCCACGCGGCGGGGCAGGTCGAGAAAGGCCGTGGGTTCATCCAGAATCATCAGGTCCGGCTGCTGCGCCAGCGCGCGCGCGATCATCACCTTCTGGCGCTCGCCATCGCTGAGTTCAGCCACGTTACGGTATTCCAGATCCCCGGCGCCCGCCGCGCGAATCGCCCAGGAAACGGCCTCTTGATCTTCAGGTGCGAAGCGTCCGATCCAATCGGTATGGGGATATCGTCCCAGGCCGACCAGATCGCGCACCGTCATAGTCCCTGCGCTGACACGGTCCGTGAGCACAACGCTGAGGTGTTGGGCGACTTCCGTTGCAGACATCTCCGTGACATCTCTTCCCGCGATATGGACGTGGCCGTCCAGCGGCGGCTGCATCCCGGCGAGTGTGCGCATGAGCGTGGATTTTCCCGCGCCGTTGGGACCCAGCAGACAGACGAATTCACCGTGATCGAGCGTGACGTTGATGCCGCTGGCGACAACGCGAGGCGGACGGCGACCGCGTTTGTAACCGATGGTGAGATCGTGCGCCGTAAGAATCGCCTCAGTCACAACGCGTCTCCGAAATCGCGTAACACGTACACGTCAATGAAAAGACGGGCCGCGCCTTTTCTGACTCCATACACGAAACCCGTCTCTCTCTTTTACCCGAAATTATCCGGGTATGCTTACCCGATAGCTACTTTGCCAGCACCATCTTGCGCGTAACCACGTCCGTCCCCGCCTGGAGCCGGTACAGGTACACGCCGGTACTCACCTGCCGTCCGGCGGTATCGCGCCCATCCCACGCGACCGCATAGCTTCCAGCGGGTTGGAACCGTCGAACAAGCAGCCGGACCTCCTGGCCCAGGAGGTTGTAGACCGCCAACTTCACGTCCACTGCCCTGTCCAGCGTATAACGAATCGAGGTGGCGGGGTTGAAAGGATTCGGCCGGTTGGCGTCCAGCGATGCCGCAAGCTGGCTGACGGCGTTTACATCGCCATTCAAATTGACTTCGTAAGTCACGCGCCTGCCTGGCATCAGCGGAATGCTGCTCCAGCTTGCAATGGTCTCTCCTTCTTCACGACGCACGCGCGCCCGGTACATGCCGTTTACGCGGCGCTGCTCGTCCGGCGTCACTCTCACCGCGGCGTGCCCCGTCTCATCGGTCGTCTTGCGCCACGAATAGACGGGCGCACGTCCGGAAATCGACCGCGAAACCTCAACGGTCAGACCCCCCGGATCTCCATCGCCGACAATCTGTACGTCCACCTGGGCGACCTCTTCGAACGCGATATCGCTCTCCAGATAGATACCCGCGCCCACGATAAAGGTCTGACCGAATACATTGACCGGGATCACGTAGCTGAGCTTGGGCGACTTCGTGTCCTCGTCTCCGATGACCGCCGGATTGTCCCAGTAGTATTTCACGAAACCGCCGCCAGCTTCGGCCTTCGCAATGATCTCCTGTACGATCTTGAGGCCGTTGACGTCCTCGACGTCGATCATGTTCTCGCCTATCAGACTGAGGTCGGCGGTCCCGTGAAAGACAAGGTAGCCCGAGGAGTTTATGACGAATATGTATATCGAACCATGTTTGAAATCCTCGCCCTCGGTCCTGATTGCGGCCTGCACGGTTGCCAGGTACGGATAGCCCTTTTCTTCGATGATGGGTACCAGGACCCTCAGGCCTTCCACAAAGGCTTTCAACGACGCTCTGTCCTTGACGTCCCGGGCCGTTACCTCCAGCAGTTCAAAGATGTTTGGCTCGGCGTCCACGTCTGACAAATCCATATGGAAGCCGCCAACAAGGATGAAGTCATCCCCTCGAATGGCAACCGGAACCGCGTAGGCGAGTCTGGACGGCTCTTCTTCCGCCACGGCCGGGTCGTCCCAGTGGTATGAGACAAACCCACCGTCTTCAGCGGCAGCGGCGAGCATGTCCCGGACGAACATTGTGCCTCTGTCATCCTCGAGATCGATCACATTCTTGTCTTCGAACTTCACGTCTGCCGCGTGAAAACTCACCACGCCTTCCGGGGTCAGAATGACGAGATAGACCGGACCGGCCTTCCAGTCGCCCTCGGGCCTGAATGCCTCCACCAATCGTCCGACGGCGGCGTAGTCGACGGCGCTCTCGAGGGAATCTCTGGCCCCATCCACAAAGGCCATCAGGGTCTCCCGGTCCATCACGTCGCGTGCCGTCGTTCTATTGTCCTGTGCAGAGGCAGGGTCTTGAGAAAAACAGATACCCGCCAGACTCAAAATGACAAGCAGAGATTTCATGATCGCCTTCTCCTGATATCGGGTCTACCGGATTACTCAAACCTGGCAGATGAAGATAGCGGCGGGACATCAGAAAGTCAACCCGTGCGGGCGCAAAACGAACAAACAGGCAGCGGCTGCGCCTGTCGCCAGGAGACAGGTGACAATGACAAACGCGCACGCGCGGCGCATATCCCCGGGCTGTCCGCCTTCCGGGTCGGACCCCTCGCCCAGCCAGACGTCTGTAATCATCTCGCCATCCTGCCAGATGGGACCCGCGAGACGCCGCTGCAATGCGCCCGCGGCCGTCGCCTCGCTCCAGCCGGAGTTCGGACCGGGAACGAGCGTGTGCTGCCGCCATCCGGCCCGCAGCGCCTTGCGGGCGGAACAACCGGGAAGGAGAAGAGCGACCACCACCATCAACAGGTAGGTCAATCTTGCCGGGACATAGTTGAGTACGTCGTCCAACCGGGCGCCGCACCAGCCCAAGCGCCTGTATCGCGGCGTCCTGAATCCCACCATGGAGTCCATGGTGCTGACCACCTTGAAGAATACGATCCCCGGAAGCCCCAGCACCACGTACCAGAAGATGGGTGAAACAAAACCGTCCACCGCGTTCTCGCTCAAACTCTCCATGCCCGCTCGCCGGCATGCCGCGGCATCCATCCTGTCGGTATCCCGCCCGACGAGCATGGAAACCGCCGTTCGCGCGCCATCCGGATCGGCGGCGCGATCGATGGCCATCCCGTGCTTGCACAGGTCTTTCAGCGCGATCATACTAAATATGATATATGCCTGGAAGATCCATCCGACGTCGTACTGGAGGTAGCTCAAAACCACCGCCAATCCACAGACAATCCCAAGCCACAATGCGGACAGGAGCAACATCAGCAGACATCCGCCCGCGTAGCCGTCCGGACCGAGACGACGCAGCATCCGCTCGAAAATGGAGAGCGTCGCACCCATCAGGCGAATGGGGTGCCATGCAAAGACCGGGTCCCCGAACAGGCCGTCCAGAAACACCGCGAACAGGAGCAGATACGGGTCCGGCGCAAGCTGGGTCAGGTCCATTTCAGTCGCCACCCGAGCGCAAACGCATCGTAAACGAGATCCAGCAGGGCGTCTTCCTTCACCTGAAGCCTGGCGTAACAGGACGGCCATGCTTCGGGTTTCGCCGCGAGCGAGGCCGCCAATGTGGCCGCCTGCTGCCTCAACACCGGGTCGGCTAGCGCTTGCGTAAGCGTCCCGAATCGCACGCGGTCCCAGACCGCCGCGAATGCATAGGCCGCCGCCGCGACGCGCGGCTCATATATGACAGACTTGAGGTTTTTTTTCAGCAACACGCGTTCTTCTTCCTTCAGGCGTATGTCCATCGCACGCAGGAACCGGTCGCGCCCGAAACCGAACCGTTTCAGCGCGTGGAAGACGCTCCTCGTATGAGATGGCTCCAGACCGTTCTGCCATCGCAGGGCTTCCAGTGTGGCTTTGCGTACCGCCCTGCCGATCAATTCCCCAAGTTTCGCGTGATGGCCGGCGTTGGTCTTCGGTATTCTCGTTTCATCCAGCGGCGCCGCAATACAGTACTGGTCGGTGCCGGTTCCCGTTGCGAGGTCGTGAGAATAGAGGCTGGATACCGCGAGATCACGCAGTGCGGCGGACTTGCCCTCGGTCATCGTGACCGCCGCCCGCGCCATTGCGCCAGGCGTGAGCGGCCAGTTGATGAGTAGCATGGTATTGATCGTGCCCGCCTGTGGATTTCCCTGGATCCATTCCGCATCCTCTTCGTGCCAGGTTGCCGGGTCCCCCGCACATCCGGCATTGCCCTCCACCCCCGCCGTCACAACCGCAAATACGCGTAATTCGGCATGGGTTTCCACGACGTGCGCCGCGCAGTTCATACTCGCGGCCGTCCCCATCACGGCGACGACATCCGGAGGCAGGCCGCGTTCCGCACTGACGTGGCGATGATAACCCGCAAGGCCGAGTTGCCGGATCAACGCAAAGCGCGCGTCGTGCCCCGTGCCCTCGCAACTCTGATGATTCACCAGGAATCGGATGCCCGTACACAGGCCGCCGCCATGGGCGGACGTACTCAGCACCTGGTGTGGGGTCAGCAATTCGGCGATCAGAAAACGCCCATCGCGCATCAGAACGTAGTGTTCATGTCGATCGAGATATTCACACATAAGCAGAGATAGCTAACAGCGGTCAGCTCTCAGCAGTCAGCTAAAGGCGAAAGTCAAAAGCAACCCTTCCACCCGGCGCCGACCTCTCTCCCCGGCCCTCTCTCCTAAAGGAAAGAGGGAGGAAAGGCACACGTCGCGTGCCGGTCATTGATAGACACTCCGATTGAAAGGGTATCGCTATCCGGCACATCACAAAGCCTGTAAATCAACCCATCAACGTCCCCCCTTCCTTCAGGAAGGGGGTTAGGGGGTAGCTCCGGGAGAGAGGGAGGAAAACAGGTTTCGCGTGCCGGTCATCCATAGACACTCGGATTTTCAAGGACACGCCGCCAGTTTTCAGCTCTCCTCAGCAATCCGCTTCCACTCGATTCTTGGGAGAGTCCGATTGCAGAAGTGACAGACGTCAAAGTTACCGCTACTCTTTCCTTCTTCCTTTTTCCTTCTTCCTTCAGGAAGGGGGTTAGGGGGTAGGTCAGCCTCCTCCAAATTCCGAGGCAAAGATCAGGAAGTCCTGGAATTCGATCTCCCCGTTGCCGTTCAGGTCGAACCTGGCGTCGAAGTCATCGTCGCCGGCTATCCTGCCGAACGCGGCGGCGAACGCCAGGAAGTCGCTGAAATCCACGACGCAGTCCCCATCGAAATCAGCCGCACTGCCCACGAACGCGATGCTGGACGGCGGCAAACCCGTGCCGATCGGGCCGGCCACAAGCGCATCCGTACTCACGTCGTATACCTTTACGCCGGCGGCAGCCGGATCGGCGGAACTGCCTCGATCGAGAACATACAGCCGCTGGCCGAACACGCCGAGGGCGGGGACGAATCCGCCGGAAAGACCATCCAGCCCTTGGGACACCGACTGCGTTGCCAAATCGATCCGCTTGACGGTGTTCGCCCAATTCTCGTCGGCGACAACCACATATCCGTCGTCATCGGTAACCATCGCCAATGACCATATATTCCCGCCTAAAACGGTCTCGTCAAGCAGAATTCCTTCGCTGATCAGATTGTCCAGATCAATCATCTCGATGCCGCCGTCGGTCAAATCGCCGGTCGTATTTACCGAGCTCAGGAACCATTTGCTCCCTCGCCGCGCGGTGCCCGCCGGGTTTTTTGTCGCCATCACAATCCCCTGCATGCCCTCAGCCTGCGGATCCACGTCTACCAGCAGATCGGTTGTCACGTCAACGACGGCAACTACCGAAAAATCGGTCGGATCCCACGTCGCGGTCTCTCTGTCGAGCCGTTGACAGGCCGCGAACAGATGGCCGCCGTGGACCGTGAGTTGAGACGTTTCGGGCAGGCCGTCGGCATCCGCGAACGTTGAAAGGTCCACCGAGCCCAGCGAATCGCCCGTTACGGGATTGACGACGAGTATATGTGTCAGGTCATATCGCGATATGTAGGCTTTCTCCTCGTTGACAAAGGCGATATCGTGGGGGTTCGAGCCGTTCCCCGTGGAATATTGCGTCAAAGGTGTCGCAAGATTATCGCGATCCAGGACGATCACATTGTCCTGTCCGAGGCGATTGATCACGTAGACCTTGTCCCGGTACGTACCTACGACCGCATCCGAGTGAATTAACAGGTGATCGTTTGTTGCGATATTCGTGCCAAGATCCACGCTGGATAATCCGCCACCACCGCCGTAAACGCCTGTCGTAATCACCGCCTGGTTCGCGAATGCATCGGTTGCAAGAAACAGCGTCAGCAGAAACCACCTCATTGAATCCCTCCTCGGCTAAAATGTAAAAGGTCCGCGATCTGTTGTTCAGTCTTCGCCGGACAGGAAGACTTCGGTTGAAAAAGGCGGGTGCGCAACGGGGCTTTCCCGTTCTGTCCCGCCTTTGCCTATTCCGTTTTTACGCTCACGAAGAACGCGCGCCCCGGCAGCGGATAACCCCAGGTATCGGCGACCTGCGCACCGGACATATTTTTCGCCTCCAGTCCGATTTGCAACCGCAGCCCGGTATCCACCTTCACGCCGGCATTGTGAATCTGGCGCACCGATAGGGGACGTCGATTGGACTGGTCCAGATAGCTGCCGTCTTCGAGGCTGTAATCATACACCAGAGTCCAACGTCCGAGCCGGGCCGTCGCGCGAACAAACAGCGCGTGGGGCGGACGGTTGGGCAGAATGTTGCCTGCCAGATACGGAATTGCCGAATGGTCTCTTGCATCCTGAAACGTGTAATTGCCGGAAAGATTGAAGCGGGCTCCGAAGCGCCTTTGCGCGGTGAATTCCAGCCCGTAAACCCGTGCTTTCCCGATGTTGACGGGCCGCGACGTGGCCTGGGACGTGTGGACAAACTGGATCAGGTCTTCATAGCGGTGATCGAAGAACGCCAGTTCAAGGGTATTCGTCCCATCCGAATAACGTACGCCCCCGTCCCACGCGAACCCGAATTCGGGCCGGAGATTGACGTTGCCCACCACGCCGCCGCGGTCCCCGAAGAGCTCGAAGAAAGACGGAATCCGGAACACACGCCCGGCATTGGCCTTGAACGCGAGGTGCGATGCCAGATCCAGCCGAACGCCGGTACGCACGCTCGTGAGACTGCGGGTATTTGCGGAGTCCGGCGCAAGAGGCGAGAAGCCGAACGGATTCGCGCCCGTAAACGAACTGTGAATGAGCCGTTGTTCGACGCCCGTCGACCAGACGCCAACGTTCCCGGGCAGGGTAAGTTCAACCCCCGCCCGCGCTGACCCCGCCCATCGCCGGCTGTCGAAGAAATTCGCGACGCTCCGGATCCGTGTTTTGGGCACATAGGCCTCGCGGCGCAGACCAATCGCGGCCGTCGCATGGCAGCGTGAGAACAGGACCGTTTGCAGACGGCCCCGCCATCCATAGGTGCGCGTGCGATAGTCATTATCCTGGCGGCCGATTCCAACTTCCCCGTCGAGATCCCGGAACCGCTCTTTGGTGTGCGTGAAGTAAACCGAATGATGCGTTTTCACCCCGTTCGACAGCGCCCGATTCTCGTATGTGATTTCCGTCATCGTCCGGAAGGCTTCCAGCTGCGCGTTGCGGGACTGGTTGTTGCTGATACCGGGCATGCCCTGGACCTTCCGATACATGGTCTCATTCAGGGACAAGGCGCTGTTCTCACCTAGAGCGCGTCGCCATTTGCCCAGCAGGTTGATGGACCTGTGGTTGTTGTTCCGGCGCCTGCTCCATACGTCGTCACCGGCATTGTATTCGGTCCCGTTGTCGTCCATAAACCCGAAATCGTTATCGCTTTGCGCGTAGTCGGCCACAACGAGAAACTCCGATTCGCCCCGCGCACCGGCAACGACGCCGCTCAGCAGCCGCGTATCGAAAGCCCCCCAGGATCCGCGAACGCCATGCCGCCATCGCTTCTGCAGCCGGCGGGTGCGTACGTGTACGGTTCCGCCCATTCCGTTGCCGCCGGCCCCAGCCCCGCGATACACTTCGATCTGCCCGACGTGCGCAAGCGGCAGATTGCCGAGGTCCACGCCGCCGCCGAAAGCGGCATTCAGCAGAACCCCGTCGAGGTAAACCTCGACCTGGTCGGCGGATGAACCCCGGAGCGAAATCGTGCTGAATGCGCCCAACCCGCCCAGGCGCTTGACCTGTACGCCCGTGGCCTCGGCAAGGACGTCCGGCAGGGTCGTCTCTCTGCCCTCAAAGTTCTCGCGCGTAATCACGGTGGCGTAGGCCGGATTCCCGTGAATGTCGCCGGCGCCGAAGGGTTTGGCGATCACCGGGAAGTCATCGAGAGGATAGGTCCTGGGCGAAAGCTCGATGACAACGTCTGTCGTTCCTGTTACGCTGACCGTGCGCTGCGCGGGCAGGTACGCGATATGCGATATTGCAAGCGTATACGTGCCGGCATTCAGATTGGACAAAAGGAATTCGCCGCGGTGGTCCGTCATTGTCGAAAGATCGGCACTGAGAACGTGAACCCGCGCGTTGGCAACGGCCAAACGCGTTTCCGCATCGGTGACACGGCCGGTAATCTCCGCCGCCTGAAGGGGCACGGTCGCGAGGAGGCTCGACAGGATCAGAAGATAAATGCATCGCATAGGCTATGGATCCAGCTTTCGATAGTACTTGAGCTGGTGATCGGGGACCAGTTCCGGGTGAAGCATCCTGATGATATCGGTCAGCAGCACGTCCGGTTCGATCAGTCCGGTCTCCCAATAGTCGTTGCCGCCGTGTTCATTGAGGCGCGCATTGGCGTTGAAGACCCTGCCGGTTCCGACCGCATTGAATTTCCCGTATCGTTCATCTTCCGCGACAACGTTGCCAATGGACCGCCATTCGTTTCTCATGGTGATCCAGAAATCGGCATCGTGCGCTTTTTCGTAGACCGACTCGAAATCCAGCGTCAGGCTCCGGCGCGATTCATTGTCGCCCCACAGGTAATTCGCGCCCGCGTCCTCCAGCAATTGCGCCGGATATGATTTTCCGCCCGACATGAACCAGGTCCCCCGCCAGAGGGATCCGACGAAGACGGTGGGTTTCCCGTCGGGGTGCAGATTCGCGGTCAACGACTTGCGTGCATCGTACCTGGCTGCAATACTGTCGAACTGCGCGGCGGCAAGATTCTCCTTGTTGAAGAAGGCGCCCGCGAACTTGAGCCACTCCACGCGCCCGAGCAGCGTCGGTTCGGCGTAGGCGGCATTGACCACGGCAGCCACGCCGGCCTGCCGGAGAGAATGGTATGCATTGTCCTGTGACGGGGCGTCGATGACGACGATATCGGGCCGGAGTACGAGGACCCGCTCCATGTCGATGGATTTGCCTCTGCCGACTTCCGCTATCCCGCCCTCGGCGAAACGCCGTCTGACGGCCTTCGAATTGACGAACCTGACGTTGTCGACCGCAACGAGGCTTTCCAGTTCGTCCAGCTTTTCGATATGCGGCAGGTGCGTTGTGGACGTGGTGATCAGCGCGCGTACGGGAATCTTGATCCTCGGGGCCCCTTCATAGCCGCCGGGTGAATTCCCGCCTCGCTGTACCAGGATGTATTGAAGCGTTTCCCCCGTTTCGGACCCCGGCACGACGACGGTCACAACCTTGTACCCGTCGAAATAGTCAACGCGGAATCCCTCGGCATATTTCAGCGACACCTGAGCGCACACAGGTATCGGCGCCACGCAGATTCCGATGCAACAAATGGTTCCAAGCCAGATTTTGGATTTCAACACGGCGTCATCCCCAGGCTCGCATGGGCAACCACAAGGATTGCCCTGCAGATGTAAATACGGCGCGGACATTGCCCTTTGCGTTTCGTTTCAAGCTGACTGCAAAAAAATTCCCCGATTTCCTTGCAGAAATCCGGGGTATCGCCAACCACGCGGCCGAAGCACGCGTTTATGTCACCTTTTCCCAGATCCACGAGGAAAGCTATAAGGTCTGAGATTCAGGCAGGTCTTCTGGCTCCTGGATCATCTGTTTCCCGCGCCTTCCCGGTATTTAACCAGTGGCATCTTTGCGGGAGACATCCCCAGTTACAGCGGCGGGACCGCAACGGATTTTCACCGTTTTCCCTGTTTTGTAACCTGAATCCGAGATTTCTATGTAGTCGCTGCTCTATTTAGATCTGAAAAGTCCTCCTGTTGAAAGACCGTTGGGTATTTCGGCAGGCGATCGACCTCCCAATTGCAAATGGAGTACGTTACGTGCACCCGATCATAGGCGCGTCCTAATTTACACCGTTGCCACGATAATATCAAGATTTATCGCAACGCACGAGTCAACTTGTGCTCTTCCCCGAGTCTGCCGGTCCTTTGGCCCCGTCAATGAATGACCGAAGCGCAGCATTCACGGCCGCCTCCGTGGGAAATGCCCTGGCAACGTCCGGCTCGAGCATGACGAGATTTGTCCCGGATCGAAAAGACTCAAGATACTTGCCCCGGACGCCAGGACCGAGATCTCCAGGGCGATATTCCTGTCTCAGTTCGTCGGATTCAGCCTTCTTCATAGATTCTCATTTCCCGACGATCCTCAAGGATGAGGGAAATTGCATCCCGCAGGCTTGCAAGGGCTTCATCCCTGGTCTTGCCCTGTCCATTGGCGCCGGGGATCTCAGGGCAATAGGCAATGATCCATTCGTTGTCTTGTTCGATCACCGCCGTAAATTCATTCCTCATTTCCAACTCTCCAGAACTCCGTTTTCGAGCTTCATCGCTCAAACTGTTCCAGGATAAGTTCGGCTATGGTCTTCATTGTCCACCCGGCGCAGTCCTATGCGTCCGATGTCGGATACCCGCCAATCAATGGCTCGATGGCGACCACAGGACCGTCCTAGAACTGCCTCGAATCGAGCGAATTGCAGGTTTTCGGTACGTATATGGAATTATACGTATGCACAAAGACGCTGGCAAGGGCCTTGGCGACTTCAGAGCCGAAAATGTGCTTAGGCTCAATTCCGAAAAAGCCGCAACGCGGCACCGCGACGAAACCGTTCGAAACGGGCCGAAATGGTCGTCATGAAGGCCATTTTTTCCGTTCACGTACAGAGTCCTGGTGTATCCTGGTAATCAGCAGTTAAATCGCCTTTTTAACTGACACATATTCGAATTAACGTCCTCGAAAAATGAGGAATCAAGGTTAGCCCTGATTCGCGATAATTCGGGGACCTGAATGTCGAATGTATACAGAAGAGCAAAGGCAAATTGACGTCAAAGATCCCGGATACTTGAGGTCACTGGACGTGAAGGGAAGTCTTGACCATCTGAACGACCTCAATGCCGCGTTTTCGCACCGTCACCTTCTGTGCCTTTTGTGCTTTTTGTGGTAAATTAACGGATGCCTTTTTTCGATTTGAGGTTAGACCGGGCCACGTTCTGAAGCTGAACCGACGCGGAGGCTTAGCGTCTGTTGAGTTGTTTGCCGAGTTGCTTTGCCAGTGCAGGGAACTCGCTGCCGAACAGGATATAGCCCCTGCGAGTTACCGACTGCCCCGGTTCAATATCACCAAAAAGGGGCCTGCTATGCAGACAATGATGACCGTCAGCGTTCTGAAGAGCCGACGTCGCGCACTCATATCCGAGCGCTGTTGCCCTGGACCGGTCATGAGAAACGGCACCCAGAATGGCCGGTGCGTCTATGGCCGTGTTGCTTCTTCCCCAGAACCATGCGGCCCTGTTGACCCACTCCTTCTCATAGTCCATGAGGTCTGCATGATACGCGGTCCGAATGTCCGTCGTTCTGTGAAGATCGCCCATGCTCTCCGGCTTGCCCTTCACCAGGACGTAGGATCGTCTGACTTCATCTTGATCGATGAAATCGGATGACTTCGCCTGGAAACATCCACCATCGGAAGCGACGTCATAGAATTGCGCGGATGACTGATTCGTGAGGGTCAACGTCAGTTCTACGCCGTCCTCGAGTCCGGACAACGCTGCCTGGAGAACAAGACCTGTTATGAAGTTGTGTCGAACGACGTTCCCTGAGGGATCCGTCTGATGGTATTCCATCTGCTCCTTAATGTACTCAGGCGTCGTTTGCCATTCGTACGCCCATGCATTGTCTCCCGTCCTGGTCCATCGAGGGCAGATCTTCTGCCACATCATCGTCACGCCGTTCATGGACGTGATGACTTCCGGAAACTGGAGAGACCACTTCAGGTCCCAGTCCAGGTGGTGAATGTCAACGAATCGCGTTTCGGTAGGCTGTACCCGTATCACTCTTCTTTTGCCTTCTGCGTGAACCAGGGATGGAATCGACAGAATATCGTAGATCTCCGCTCATTCCGGAGTGCACCAACTCTACGATTCGCTCATTATCCCCCTGGGCTGCCTTGCTGCTAATAAACTGCCACACAGAGTCATCCGGCCGATGAAACACGGCAAATTCGTATCCCACATTCTCACTCGTCCTGAACGGTATCACGATCACCTATAGGGGGCCGTGCAACGCTAATTGCTTTCCTGGGTGTCGTCGCACCCATTTCGTCCTTCACAGCAGAAATATAGCCCCGCACGGTTTTCGCGTAATGACTTCATCCTTCATCAGGGTGAGTCTCCTATCATTTACTACTGAAACTGGCCTTCACGACGACACCGTTCTTTTCAATTTCCCAGGAATCCTCGCTGAAATCCTGATTATCGAACCTGGCGCACCAATCAAGCAGATAAAGACCACCAGGTCTCAATGTTCAGGCGGCGGCGTCGAAATGTGTGGAAAGCCCCTCGTTACTATTTATAAAAAGTGAGCCGAGCATCACGAAGGCGAAATCAACAGTCCGGTCGATGCGAAAGTCGACCATGTTCGCCTTCACAAACCGCGCGTGAACTCCCCGTTTCCTGGCTTTTTCCTTCGAGTACATGAGCATTTCGTCACTTGTGTGGATTCCTATGAAATCGTAGCCTCTGCCTGCCAGCTCTTCCATGTGGGGGCTGTTGCCGCATCCGATCTCGAGAAAGGTTTTGACAGGGATCTCTGCAAAGCGACGGGCGGTCTCCTCCGGAACGTCTACCTCCCGCGGAATATCGCGGAAAGAGAACGCGATCTCGTAGTACCGGGGGAGTTGATAGATGTCATTCAAGGTCACGGACTCCAAGCGATACGGCTCACTCAATTCTCTTTTCCGCTTTCTTTTTGCACTTCTACCAGCAAACGACTGAGATCGGGATACTCTCTGTGTGCGAACTGTCGAATTTCTTCCAATGGAGGACTAGACGTAGGCTTCTCCTTTGGAAGTGCCTTCAAGGCCGACGGAATACGTTCGGGGAAAGTTGCCAGTTGAAAGCCTTTTCGATTCTGCTCGAAATCAGTGAGCAGTTTACTGTCCTTGAACTTGTAGTGTACCGGAAAGAGATACATGGCATCAGATCGAAATGGACCGAAAACCTGTGCAACTGCTCCATCCGGAGGTTCTACCGCCGATGAGGTTGAAAAAAGCCGCTGCAGGGCTTGCTGTCCATGTTCGCCTTGTACGTAGACGCGTCTGAGCGGAAGCTCGGAACTGTCTTGAGAGATGGCCGTGACGACCAGGAGTCCATATCCATTCAAACGGTGAAACTCCTTGCTATCCCTTGGAAACGCAATGTCGTGAAACCCGGCTCGTGCAGCCACAACTCCATGTTTCCGGTAACGTAACGCGGACTCTGTAATGGTTTTGTCAATGCGCGCACTACTCACAGGCTCAGAAGAGTAACCGGTCCGCTCTCGAACGTGGAAGTGGTCTTCAGCCTCTGCCCAACCAGCGTCAGGAATATTCACCATCACAGCTGTCAGCATTACCAATGATCGTTTCATCTGATGTACCCTACCTTATTCGGTTTGAGCCATCTTGACGGCGCTGTACGTCAACTCCCAATGCGCCTCGCCGGGCCACTCGTTGTACTGGACGTCCGTTCCAAATCCACTGACGGCGGCAACGAGTTCCTGTTCGGTCGGGAAGTTTTTCACGATGTCGTACTTCTGTCCATCCGAGAGAACCCGCCGTTCGATGGTATCGCCGTTGGAATCCTGGCGCCGTTGCGTGGCCATGCCGTCAACCCTGGGAACGTCGTATTCGAGCTGGTCCGAAAACAGCACGAGCGCTCCGGGGATCAGCCTGCGGTGAAGCGATTGCAGAAACTCCTGTAAACGTGATCTGGGTATGTGCGACCACCACCAGACGGCGAACCCTGCCGTGAAAGCGCCTGCCTCGGGGCCGAGGGAATACGCGTCTGTAAGTCGGAAGCTCACATGCGGGAGATGTTCACACCTCGATTGAGCCCGGGATATCATCTCCGGGTTCACGTCAATTCCAACGACCGACTTCGCGGTTTCCGCGAGGACCTCCGTCCAGTATCCGGTCCCGCACGCAATCTCGATCACGTCGTGTCCGCGAAAGAGCTGCTGATATCTTTTCTTCTTCGCAACACGGAGAGTTTCTCTATCACGAGTCAGATACCCGGCGCTAAGGTCGTATTCAGGCGCGCGCGCCGCGTAGTATCGGGCCGTTTCTTCGGACGTCGCATCGCTGGAATGAGGCGTCATATGGAAGTTCCCTGGAGCGAATTCCCGTGCCGAGGCAGTTGTCACGCCGGATTTCTCCTCGCGCGCCATAGACTCAATACACGCCGATTTTCCTGAAAAGAAACAGCGCTTCGACCGTAAAGGCCGCGCGGTGTTCCTCTCCATGATTTGTGATCCAGCCTCCGTCATCCTGCTGAAAGCCTTTTACCTTTTCGAGCGATAAATTGAAAAGGTCTTCCGCGACTTCACCGGCGAGGTGGGCGGCATAAGCAATCGAGATCGTGTCTCCCGGATCCGCCCTGCCTGCCGCCACCGCATCGTTAAGGACCTTCTTGCATCCGTTGATGATTCCCCCGTCCGCTTCGTCGCCGGTTCCAATCAGACTGAACAGAGGCATTGCCATCCAGTGCGTATGCTGGTAGACCGGGAATTTCTCGCCATCCCACGCCTGTCGGATAAACTGCACCGCTCTCGGAAAGTCCACCTGATGTTCCCGGCCGGCTTCTTTCAGCTTGCAGCACAGTGCGGAGGTGAGCCATACCCGGTTCTCGTACCGTCCGGGCAGCATCCAGAAAGGCGGATTGAAGTTGACGATCTCATCCGGTTCGTCCCAACTGCCGTCGTCACGCTGGGTTCTTCGGAGGTAATCGATCGTGTCCGCGAGTACCGAACTGTTTCGATCTCCAATCCAGTTCAACCATTGCACCGCCACCCACGTAGCGCTGATGATCGACAGGTCACCCTGAAAGTCCTTGTCGGTTCGCGTCCAGCCACCATCGTTTCTCTGGTGGAGCTGAAGAGCTCTGATCACGTCGTCACGACCGCAACCGCCGCTCGCATACAGGGCGAGGCTCGAAAGAACGGGATCATTCGTGTCGAGAACGTAAGCGATTGCCTTGTCCGGATCGACGTTCATCGTGTCTCCATCTCTATTATTTGCATTTCCAAAGGGTGAATACGGCTTTTATATATCAAATAAGATATGTCACATATTATATATAGTATAAATCGGCGGTTTTTTGTCCTGATTTAGCCATGATATATCATGGTTTGCCGCCATATTCGCAATTCTGCCGCTCGAAATTGCGAACCACCATTCCCACGCACTCGGAAAAACCCTGCTTGACGTAGAAATCGGCCACGTCCCGGTCGCACACGAGGTCGATCATGTAGAGATGGCCAACCTGTTCGAGCATTCGCCTGACAAGCTCGGCGCCAATACCGCAGTCCTGGTATTCCGGGAGTACGCTGAGGTGGGGGATATAGGCGCAGGACACGCCGTCCGAGATGGCGGAAATCCAGCCGACCACCGTTCCTTGCGCCGAAACAGCCAGAACGAAGTGGTCGCTGCCCTGAAGAATCCTCAGATGCGCATCCGGGGACGGAGGATTGGGCCAACCCATGAAGTGACCCTTGAGATTGTCGGGCCCGATCCCCTCAAGGGTATTTTGGTATCTGACTGAGTTCGTGTGATCTGTGTCCATGAGTGTATTACTTGCTGTGAGGATTGACGTCTTCGCCGGGTCGGCTCTTATTCTGCCGTATGATCAGGCAGTTGTCACGGCGGGCTTCCCGGCGACCGCTACAAACCGATCGGATTCCCTGCCGTATTCCTCCCCTTCGAAACTGCCGCAGAGTCTCACATCCCCAAAGCCGGCGGCAAGCAACCTGTCCTTCAATTCCTGGCCGGAATAGATGGTGTGATGAAATTCGAAGGTGCGGACCTCCGGGCCTCTGATGATTATCCATTCATTCCTGATGCGGGTCCACTCGTCGAAGATCTCGTGGCGCTGGACCAGCAGGGTGCCGTCCTCGAGCTTCTCGGAGACCGTCGGCTGGAAGATCCGTGCCAGCTTTTCCTTGCCCATGAGGTCCATCACGAGACGTCCGCCGGGCTTCAGGCTGGCGAAAATCTTTCGCAGCACCCGGACGTCCTCGTCTTTGGCATCGAAATACCCGAAAGAAGTGTTGAGATTGAGGACAAGGTCGAAGGCCTCCGGCCGCTCAAACTCCCGCATGTCTTCCTCGACCCATTCGATGTCCAGATCCGCTTGCGCCGCCCTCTGCCGCGCTTTGTCCAGCAGAAACGGGCTCCTGTCTACCGCCGTGACCGGAAACCCGCGCTGCGCCAGCGGGATCGAGAATCGGCCGGGGCCGCAACACAGGTCGAGGACCGGCCCGGAGTCCAGGCCGACCAGATTCAGGATGCTTTCAAGGTGCGTCCCGGCAGCGTCAAACCTTGCCTCGGAAAAAAGAAACGGATAAGTCGCTTTCCAGAACGACTCATCCTCATACCATTCCAAGTCGGTCGCCTCCTGGTAGTACCAACTCAATGCAAATCGACGACTTCCACGTTATCGTCAGGGTTACCAACGACCTCCAGATACTCGCGTATTGCCGTTTCGATGTTTGCCATCGCTTCATCTTCGGTGGCTCCCTGCGACCAGCAACCTGGCAAGCCGGGTACCGAGACACTGTAGCCTTCCTCGGATTTGTGTAGCGCGACCTTGTACCGCATATTTCCCTTGCAGCAATCAACTCGTGTTTTCCAACACAAACTCTCCGCTCGCCTACATGCCCACGAAGTGCCGAAAGAGCGGCTTCACGTCCTCCGGAAGGCCCTCGTACACGTCGCGGCGCAGGGGCTCCATCTCGTAGTTCTTCCCGCCGGTCTCCACCACCATCATTTCATGCTCCGGCGTGCCGGTGTGCGTTGGATTCAGGTTCAGCCACCAGGGCGCGTAGCGCACGATCAGGGCCACCCGCGGGCTGTCACTCCGGTTGGGGGCAACCGCGTGCCACTGCCGGCTGTCGTAGAGCAGCACCGATCCCGCCCTGCCCTCGGCGTTGACCTCGTCCGGTTGGGGCGCTTCGTTGTCGAAGCCGGGGATGTCTCCCGTCGCCGGATTGCGGTCCTTCCGGTGCGTGCCCGGCAGCAGCAGCGTGCCTCCGTTGGCGGGGGAGAAATCGGTTAGCATCCACAGCGAGGACGCGTGCATCATCACGTCCGGGTAAGGGGCGCGGACATTGGAGGCGTTCGTCTGGTTGTACGGCCAGTCCGCGTGCCAGTAGCCGCGCTCGTTCCCCGGATGGTTCACAACCACGTCAGTGCAGGAAATCCGCAGCCAGGGACCGAAGATGACCTCGAGGGCGCCCACGATGCGCCGGTCGGCCAGATACGGCGCGAACGACTGGTCGTGGTTGATCGCCTGCTTGAGTACGCCGACGCCGCGTGCGCCCACGCGGTGGCCCCTGGCGCGAGTCGCCCGTTCCCTGGCCTGGTGGGCGGCGTCGTTGGCGGCCTGCGCACGCAAAACGCACTCGCGGATCCTGTCAACTTCCTGTGAGGGGATCACGCCATCGACGATGCAGTAGCCGTTGTCCCTGATTTCGCGCGCTATTTCATCTGGTTTCATGTTGTTGTCCTTTGCCCGGGCTCGCATGGGTATACGCTAACCGTACACCGCCTGAATCATGGCATTGATATAACCGAAGCAGTACGCGTAGGACTGATACGAGCGATTCGGATCGTCGTCCGTCCATGGAACGTGGTCCGGATCGATGCCGTAACAGTAGCCCGTGTCCTTGAGGGCTTTTATGACACGATAGAAGTCCATGTCTCCCTCATCGGGCAGGGACTCGCGGAAGCTGTACTGCCCCCCGATGATGTTGCGATAATGGACCAGGAAGATCGTATCCCGGCTGCCGAAATATTCGATGATGGGATAAATTTCACTTGCCGGATCTTCGAGCCCTTCGGCGACGGAGCCCACGCAGAAGTTCCAGCCGTGATACGGACTGCGCTGAATCTCGATGAAACGCTTCATGCCCTCGAAGTCATTGAGGACCTTGTCAACGCCCATGTAGCCGGGGGGTGTGGCGGGGTCCTCCTGGGAATTGCCCATCCGAACCTTGAATTCTTCCGCCACCGGAATCATGCGTTCCAGCAGATATTCGATGCGTTCCCAGCGCATTTCCGTCGTGACGCGCCCGGCTTCGGTCAGCCTGGCCTGGTCTTCCGCCGGGATCTTCTCCAGGCGGAACGCGGTGTGGAAGAAGCCGCCGCGGCCTTCTTCCGGTTCGGTCCGGTCGATGGGCAGTACGCACGTGTTGTAGCGCAGCGAGTCTATGCCGGCTCGCGAAGCCGTCCGGATCATTTCGCATACGACGTCGATCTCCCGGTCGCGCTCCGGGCTCTTGCCATGGTAGATGATGTTGGGAAAACGCTCGTATATGGGCAGCGAACTCATATCCAGCGTGATGCCGAAGGACTCGTGGTGTTCCCGTACCTGGATCAGTTCGTCGAGGTCCCATCCGCGGCCGGGATGGAACGGAAACACAACGGCCTTGTGGCGTACGCCGCACCGCTGCAGAAAGCGCAATTCGGCATCGGAGGACCCGAAACTCTGCGTGCGCACGTACATGCGCCCGCCGTTCGACGATGACTCTGACGCGCCGCCGGAGGTGGAAGCAGCCGCCTCACCGGCCGCCAGGCCCTGTTCGAATGGATCGGATTTCGTCATGGGATTCCTTTCGTTGGTTAAACGTCGACTCTCGAAAACATAACGCGCGAACTGTCGCCATTTGCCCCATAGTTCATTGACGCGAACGTCGCCGATGTGCCCGTTCGCCTGCCTTTGCTCCCCTTCCCCTCAGGAGAGGGGGCTGGGGGGAGAGGTCTGCGCCGTCGGAAAAACATCCTCAAATGAAATCGGTTCGCTCGCAGCAATCTCTTTTCTGGCGGCTTCGGCCAAACGGTCCCACTGCTCATCGGTTGTGGCATGAAAACGTGCCGTCCAAAGATGCTCATCCTTCAGGTCGTTCAGAATACGAGTGGCAATGGCATCCTGTCTATCTGGCGGAAGCTTCTGAATTTCCGATAATGCCTGCTGAAGTAAGTCGGTCATTTCTTCGCCTCCTTGCGGGAGTGCGCAGCCTTCTGAATAAATACTACCGGGAGCAGTAAATAGTTGACATATATTGTGCCTACTACGGTGGAGAGGAACTTGCTCAGAAGGGGACGCTGAGCTTGTCGAAGCGCCCGCGTCTGGGCGTCCTTTTTCCTTCGCCGACCCTTCGACAAGCTCAGGGAGCGGCTCAGGTTGCCCGGTCAATATTGTGGTAAAACGTAAACGATCGGGTACTCCCCGCAGTAACTTCAAAAGGTGATGTTGGTCGGATAGATTCCTGCTCAGGCAGGTAGCCGGGTTTGACCTTCTTCTGTCTTTTCGCTCCCACGATTGCTCGCTTGTTTGCGCGCGACCATAGTCTCGCTCATGCAGTCACGGACGGCACTACCTGAATAAACGAAAACCTCGTGCGAGATTCACATGAGGTTGGACGCATTACCACCCGAATTTACTTTAATTCAACCTACCCAGTCTTTTATGTATCCGATATACTCAGGAACAGGCATCATCTCCAGATCTTTGTCCCTGAAACCCTCGGCCTCCCTCTCGTGATGGAAGTTGGCCACAAACTCGTTGAATTGTTCCCAAATCACGGTACCGCTCGGAACACCATTGATGCCAACCTCAACAAACCAGTTGCGTACTTGCCGGACCAGTTCTTCAGGCTCATCACGGTGGCGTTTAATGTCGGAGTTCGAGAGATCAGACAGTGCCTTTTGGTATTCGTACTGTTCGGTCTCCAATATCAAACATCGCTTTTGACTCATCAAGCCGCGAGAGAAAACCCGGCAACCGATATCGAGACCCAGTTCGAAGGGCATATTCATCCTGTGGATTTCGCCCTCGAATGACGCTCGGATCCTTGACAAATCATGCACACTGTATTTGGATTCACGTACCAAATCACATATTCGATGTATCCTCGCAACTCCAGAGTCAAAAGTCTCCGATGCAATTCTCACTGTCAGGCCGGCACGAACAGCACTGAACAGGAGAGGTCTAAGTAGCTGCGTGTAATCTTCATCAAACGGACAATTGATGAAGACGTTGGAATGGAAATCCCCCCGGCTGTTCACTTAGCCTTTATCCATTTTTGTACCGTTCCATCTCTTCTGTGGATGACAACGTCACTACCGTTCGATATTTCGCTGGCGCCTTTTTCGGCAGCAGACTTGGTGTCGTATATTTTCGACGCTCTTGAATTCCCTTCCTTCTTGACAACCCAACGATCTCTTCTTGAGATGACATGCACTCTCTTGCAATTGAATGCCTTTGATTTTTGCGCCATGGCAGGTCCCTTCTCACCTTCGTACGTGTTACCTTGAGTCGATTGCGAATATGGCACACCGTGCAGACTGGAGCAAGGGATCGGATCAAACCCAGCCAGTCGCATTCCCGGTGGCACGTGGAAAAATACCGACAATTGGAAGCTATGGCAAGGGCGAAGACGATTTCCCTCGCGCTCAGCCCTACGCACTATTTCTATACCTGTCGAGGAACTGATTGAAGCGGGGTCGACTCGTTTATTTTCTCACAGACATAGCCTTCAATTAGCCATAGATTTCCGGAATTTGGCCTGTTGAGAGCTTATCACGGGTTTCAAGATATTCGTCATCCCAAACCTGACCAAAATCGACTTTTACGAATTATCCTGGACACCTGTGATAGGATCTTGAATCTTCTCCGTACGGGTGGCCCCAGATTCTGGAAAAACCAAAGTTGCTACACCGGCCACGAGCGCCCCGTGACCAAAGTCAACCAGCCCTGGATCGCGACGTGATCCACCCGTATCCGGAGCGAGGGCATCCTGCCCTCGAACTACGTGTAACCCACCTCTATTTGCGTCGAGGGCAGGATGCCCTCGCTCCCGGGAACGCCAACCACGCCGGTCTCAAATCTGTTGCTGTCTTGTGCAGCAGTGGCGCTAAGAAGGGGACCTGTTGAGCTTTTCGCAGGTTTCAAGATAGTCATCTACCGATTCTACAAAGGCATCCCGCAGTTCTTCGACCGATTCGCCGTGAAAACCCACCACGTCATTGATCCCCGCAATATGACCGACGAAGCAGCCGTCTTCATCACTGTAGTCGATTCGAGCCGCGTATCCTCTATACGTCATCGTATTCATCGGGTTATTCCTTCTCGTTTTCTGCCGATCGCTCATCGCTCTCTTTCCCCGCACCGACGTTGTATTCGTAGGGGCGACCCTTGTGGTCGCCCGCCTTGTCTCGGTTACGAGTCTTCCCTTTGCGTCTCCGTGTCCCCGTTTGGGGCCTGTTTTTCTGGTTTTCCTCCCCCTTTCCTTCAGGAGAGGGGCTGGGGGGAGAGGTCTGCGGCGACGTTGCATTCGTAGGGGCGACCCTTGTGGTCGCCCGTCTTGCGTCTGACCGCTGTTTGGCTATCCGTACGCACCTTTTTCGTGCCGTCCCAGGAGCCGCTGGAGGCGCGGGCTGGCGCCTTCCCAGACGTAGTCCGGCATCCGGTAGTCGATGAACGGATAGAGGCGCTGGGCGATGAAGCGCTGGCTGTAGACGACCGAGCCGACGTATCGCACCTGGTCGGAGTTGTTCCGCGAACCGCAATGCCAGACCTGGTTGTGGAACATGTAAACGTCGCCTGGATTCGCGACCAGGGAAACCGGCCCCCGGCCTTCAAACGTCGGATTCTCACGGTCGTTCGGATTCCGGCCCGCAAAGTGGCTTCCGGGAATGACCTGTGTGACGCCGTATTCCACAGAATCGGCCCTGCTCAGGGGAATCATCACGTTGATCACGAAGCAGGGGATGGGGATTTCCGGACTGTGGCGCGGGACACCATCCGGCAACGGGAAGTGGACTCTGTCATCCAGGTGCCAGCCGCCGCCCTGGCCGGGTTCGTAACGCAGGGCGTTCTGGGACATCATATGGCAGTCCTCGCCGAGGATGGCCTCCACAAGGCTGACAATGGGCTCCCGCTCAATGAGGTCCAGATAATTGCGGTCGTATTCGTACATGCGCATCATGCTGATGCCGCGGATGTGATCGCCGGCTTCGTCCGCCTGAATCCGGGGATCGTTCCATTTGCGTACCATCCCGTCCCTGAGCGCGTCGATCTCGTCGACGTCAAGCACGTTTTCCATCAAATAATAGCCGTCGCGGCTGAACTGTTCCACGATCTTCCGCGTGGTTTCTTCGTCGAAGGCCTGGGCGTCTTTCGCGATGACACTATCGTTGTATGGTTTCATCAAACCCTCCTCAACCCCAACGGATCGGCGGACTGCGGGACCTGCGGAATATAGGAATCGACCCGGGCGGACACAATGAAATTGAAGGCGGGCGCACAGACCCTTTTTCTTTGACATCCGCGGGAAACTGTGCCATCATGGCAGCATTGCCACCCACGGCGCCGCCGCAATGCGGAAGGAGGTGCTGTCCGCGTTGACCCACAACACCCGGATCCACAGTGGAAATGGAGGGATGCATGGCCGTAGGCGCTCAGGAATTGCAGGCCGCTATCGATGGTTTTCCAGGAGCGGGGCTGGCGGAACTGCCCACGCCTCTGCACGATTGTCCGCGTTTTTCGGAAGCGCTGGGCGGGAAGGTGAGGGTACTGATAAAACGGGATGATCTGACCGGTCTCGCCTTTGGAGGAAACAAGACGCGAAAATTCGAGCTTGCCCTGGGCGACGCGCTGGCGGAAGGGGCCACGGCGTTGATCACGGGGGCGGCGTCGCAGTCGAACCATGCGCGGCAGGCGGCGGCCGCCGCGGCGAAACTGGGCATGAAGTGCGTGCTGGTGAACCGCCACGACAATCGAAGCCGGATGGGCATTCAGGGAAATCAGCTTCTGGACAATATCTTTGGCGCTGACGTCAGGCTGGTTGCGGAAGGCGTGAACCAGGAAGAGGTGAAGAACCGGGCGGCGGAGGAACTGCGGGCGCAGGGAGAGAAACCCTATATCATCGGGCGACCGGCCGTGGTATTGGGTACGGTGGCGTACGTCGGCTGCCTGCTGGAGATTGTCAAGCAACTCGAGGCGATGGACGCGCAAACGAATTTCATCTGCACTGCATCCGGACACGGCACGCACGCGGGTCTGGCATTGGGCGTGAAGGCGCTGGGACTGCCGGTTCGCACACAGGGATTCTCACCGAGCAGGGGAGACAACGCGAGGCGAAACGCGCAGATTGCGGAAGTGGCCAACGAAACCGCGGCGCTGATGAATCTGGAAGCTCGAATGACTGCCGGTGAAATGGAGAATACGGACGCCTACGTGGGCGAGAACTACGGGATTGTCACCGAAGCCGGACTGGACGCATTGCACCTGCTGGCGAGGACGGAGGGAATCCTGCTGGATCCGGTTTATACGTGCAAGGCGATGTCCGGGGTGATCGACCGGATCCGCACGGGGGAAATTCCGTCAGGATCGACCGCGGTATACGTGCATACCGGAGGCAACCCGGCTCTGTTCGCCTACGCGCCCGAGTTGATTGCCCACGGCGACTATCGCCAGAACGTCGTAACTGGGTAAAGCGCCTTTCTCCGGAGCGAGGGCATCCTGCCCTCGAAAGCCTATTCGCGAGGCCCTGGCGCCGTTCTTCCAGATTTGGCTTCGGATGGGAGGGAGGCAATCGGCCCTTGATTTGGACATCGACGAGTCATCTGCAATTCGAGGGCAGGATGCCCTCGCTCCGGATAGTGGAGGAGCATGGACTGATGTAGAAGGCGAACGGAAATTTCAACCATTTGAACGGCCTCAACGCCCCGTTCAGCACCGGTACCTTCTGTGCCCTTTGTGCTTTTTGTGGTAAATCAACGGTCGTTTTTTCGAATTGAGGCTAATCCTGCTTAATCGCATCGATCCTTTCAGGTTTTTATCCTGCATATCCTGTTTATCCATGTACGTTCGGGTTTTTCGATGAATCAAGGTTAAGGAGGAACGAGATGACAGACGATGAAAAATATCTGTTCGATCTGAACGGGTACCTGGTACTCCGGGACGTCCTGACGAAGGAGGAAGTCGACCGCTGCAATGAGGCGATCGATCGCCATGCCGATCAGCTCAGGGAGAGGGATGGGTCGCTCACGATAGGCGCCCCGGCGCTCGGAGGCACGTCGAACAGGATGGATCTGGGCGGAATGCTGGCGTGGGAGCGTCCGTGGTGCGAACCCTTCAGGGCAATGCTCGTGCATCCCCGTGTGATGCCTCATCTGAACGTGATTCTGGGCAAGGGATATCGGCTGGATCACGGGCCCGGCCTGATTGCCATGGACAAGGGCTGCGAGGGAGGCACGCTGCACGGGGGCGGTGTGGAACGTCCGGATCTTTCAGAGGCGTATTTCTTCAAGAGCGGGCGTATCTACTGCGGGCTGACTGTCGTGGAGTATCTGCTGGCGGACGAGGGGCCGGGCGAAGGAGGAGTCGCGGTGGTGCCGGGAAGCCACAAGGCGAATCTGGCGTGCCCGAGGGAGATGACGCGGGGTGAGAAATACCAGGAACACGTCGTAGAGGTCAACGGCCGCGCCGGAGACGTGGTGATTTTTACCGAAACGCTGACCCACGGGACGTTGCCGTGGACGGCCGAACATCAGCGGCGGGCGCTGCTGTACAAGTTCAGTCCCTCATTCCAGGCGTACGGGGCGGGCGCGCATACGGTGTCGTATCCCGATTATATTCTGGACATGACCGAGGCGGAGCGCGAGGTGATGCAACATCCGCATTTCCGGAGGAATTGACCGGAGTACGCCTCCTGTGTTGGCTGTGGAGTCAGGGAGTGTCTTGAGTGGCGTGTTATAAGGAGACAGTATGCCGACGATCGGGGCGAGCGCGATTGTCACGTCAGCGGAAAAGGTGCTGCTGATCAAGAGGCTGGACTGCGAAGCGTGGGCGTTGCCGGGTGGGAATGTGGAGGACGGGGAGACCGTCGCGGAAACGGCCGTGCGGGAGGTCAGGGAAGAAACGGGGATTGAAATCGAACTGACGCGGCTTGTGGGGATCTACGTAAGTCCGCGGTGGCTTTCAGGTGGAAACCACAGCGTTGTCTTCGCGGCCCGTCCTCTCAGCCGGGAAATTACGCCCCAACCGGAGGAGGTAATCGAATCCGGTTATTTTTGCGCCACTCAACTGCCGGAACCCTTCGTCTGGTGGCACCGCCGGTGGATCGGCGATACACTGGACGGCGTCTGCGGGACGGTCTGTCTGCAGGACCGGATCTGGCCGCGGGAGGCCGGCGTGAACCGGAGGGACCTGCGCCGGATATTTCTGGAGTCCGGGATGTCTCCACAGGAGTTCTTTCAAAAATATCTGAACCGGGCAGGCGCCGAACGAGAACGCGTTCAAGTTTAACAGCCCGTTGAAAAAGCCCATCCGGCCTCGCCTGCAGAGCGACTTTATCAACGGACTGTTGGAGCCGGGAAGCGGAGAACCAGGAATATGACCTATGATCTGGTGCTGAAGGGCGCCGCCGTGATTGACGGCGCCCTGGGGTTGAACGGGGCGTACGACGTCGCGGTGAAAGGTGAAAAAATCGCCGCGGTGGAGAAGGAAATCGCGGAGCCGGCCAGAGAAACGGTGGATCTGGGAGGAAGGATTCTGACGCCGGGCTGGGTGGATATTCACACCCACATCTACGCGGGGGCGACCACCTGGGGGATCCAGGGGGATGCGCTGTGCCTGGCGACCGGGGTCACGACGGTCGTGGACGCGGGCAGCCCGGGTTGGGCGAATTTCATGGGATTCCACGATTACGTCGCGGCCCCGGCGCGGACGCAGGTACTTACGTTCGTACACATCAGCGGAATCGGGTTGACCTGCGGACCCGTGGGTGAGATGCTGGACTTGAGGTACGCGGACCCGGAACGTACGGCGTACATCATCGATCGATGGCCGGAACTCTGCGTGGGCGTAAAGGTGCGCGAGGGAAGCCATCAGGTGGGGGACAACGGGGTTGCGCCCCTGAAACTCGCGGTAAAGGCCGCGGAGCTTTCGAATTCGAAGGTGATGGTGCACGCCGGATCCGGCGTTCCTCTGCCGGACGTCCTTGGCGAGGTTCGCCCCGGCGATATCGTCACCCACTGCTATCACGGCGGCGGCGATACGATCCTCGGCACGGAGGGACGGGTAATACCGGAGGTGTGGGCGGCGAGGGAACGGGGGGTCCTGTTCGACCTCGGCCACGGTGGCGGAAGTTTCCTGTTCGAGGTTGCCAAGAAGGCGCTGGCGCAGGGTTTTCCTTCGGACGTGATCAGCACGGACCTGCACGTGCTCTGTTTAAACGATCCGGTGTACAGTCTGCCCGAAACGGCCTCCAAGATGCTGAACCTGGGAATGGAGTTGCCGGAAGTCGTCTACCAGACAACGGCCGCGCCGGCCGCGGCGATTGGACGGGAGGAGGAACTGGGGACCTTGAAGGTCGGGACCGTGGCGGACCTGGCGGCGTTCGAAGTGCGGGACGGCGCGTTCGAGTTCAGGGACGTGGGCGACAACCAGGAGATGGGCTCGCGGATGATTACGCCGGTGTTGACCGTGCGCAAGGGGAAAGTCTACCAGCCGGAGGAGCTGAAAGAGGAAGTCACGGAAACATTCCGCAGGGCGAGCGAGATGAAGGCGCTGGTGAGAGGCAGGTTCGACAGGGTGTCTGCGATGTAGATCGTACGCTCCGCGCGCCGATATCGAAGATACAGGAAGGAAGCATCCCATGTCACTGACAGGTGCGGACGTGCTGGCCGAAGGGTTGATCGCGGCCGGGGTAAAGCATCTGTTTTCGCTCTCGGGCAATCAGATCCTTTCGGTCTACGATGCCACCATCGGGCGGGACATTGAACTGATCCACACCCGCCACGAAGCCGCGGCCGTCCATATGGCCGATGGCTGGGGCAGGTTGACCGAGGCGCCAGGTGTCGCGCTGCTGACCGCGGGGCCCGGACACTGCAACGGGCTGACGGCGCTCTACGTGGCGTTGATGGCGGAATCGCCGCTGTTGATGCTGAGCGGTCACTGTCCGGAGGCGCAAATCGGGCGGGGCGCGTTCCAGGAGATCGATCAGGCAGCCGCCGCGCGGCCCGTGGCAAAGGCATCCTGGCGGGTGGAGAGAAGCGAAGACCTGGAGGGCGACCTGTCCAGGGCGCTGGAACAGGCGGTATCCGGCCGGCCCGGCCCCGTGCATTTGAGCCTGCCCTCGGACGTTCTGGAGGCATCCGCGCGGCAGATTCCGGGGACCGGTTCGAGACGTGCGGCGGAGGCGGCCGAAGAGGACCTGGACGCCGTGCTGGCGATGCTGAACAAGGCGGACCGGCCGCTGATCCTGGCCGGACCCGCGATGGGTCGGGGTCAGCGCTGGGGGGCCGTGGAAGCGCTTGCGGCCGCAACGGGGATTCCGGCGCTGCCGATGGAAAGCCCGCGCGGCGTGAACGATCCGGCGCTGCGCCGGGCGGTCATGTGTCTGGCCAGTGCCGACGTTGTGCTTCTACTCGGCAAGAAGCTCGATTTTTCGCTGCGCTTCGGCCAGCCCCCGTTTTTTTCCGAAGAGCGAGGGTTCATTCAGATCGACGCGGAGCGGAACGAGTTGAGGGACGGTGCGGCGTTGCGGCTGTGCGCGGACCCGTGGGAAGCCACCCGGCGGCTTGCGGGAATGGCGCGCGAACGGTCCTGGAATTCCGGGTCGTGGCGGTTGGACGTGAACAGATTGCGTGTCGCCACCCCGGCGGACTGGGACGGTCTGTTGCGTCCGGCCGCCAGTCCCGTGCATCCGCTGGGGGTCTGTGATGCAGTGCAGCCGTTCCTGGACGACGGGGCGATTTTCGTGAGCGATGGAGGGGAGTTCGGGCAGTGGGCGCAGGCGGGTCTCGCGGCGGAGATCAGGTTGATCAACGGGCCCTCCGGCTCAATCGGGAGCGCGTTGCCGATGGGTCTGGCGGCAAAGCTGGCCTATCCGGACCGGGCCGTGTTCGTATTGCTGGGGGACGGGACATTCGGTTACCATGGGATGGAACTGGATACGGCGCTGCGCTATGGACTGCCGGTGGTTGTTATCGTCGGAAACGACGCAAGGTGGAATGCCGAGCACGTACTCCAGGTCGAAACCTACGGGTCCGATCGAACCGTCGGGTGCGATCTGCTCGGGACGAGGTACGATCGGGTGGCGGAGGCGCTGGGCGGATACGGCGCCTTTGTGGACCGGGCGGAGGATATTCCGGCCGCGCTGAACGAAGCGGTGGCGTCCGGCCTTCCCGCGTGCGTGAACGTGGCGATTGAACCCGCCGCCGCGCCGGTTTTTCGGTGAAATGTGGCTACCAGCTATCAGCCGTCAGCTGTCAGCCAAAATCGGGAAGACATGAGACAGGTGAGGGGAGAGATTTGCGCGCAGAAATCGTCATGATCGGAACCGAGCTTCTGCTGGGGGAAATCGTCGACACCAACGCGAATCTGCTGGCGGTTGCGCTCCGGAACGTCGGGATAGACCTCTATTACAAGACCACGGTTGGAGATAACGAGGAACGCATCGCAGAGGTACTCAATCTCGCGCTGGATCGGTCCGACGCGGTAATCACGTCAGGGGGCATCGGGCCCACCGTGGACGACGTGACCCGGCAGGCGATTGCGCGCGCTACCGGGCGGAAGCTGATCTACAGCGAGGAGTTGGAACGACAGATCGCGGCGCGCTTCCGCAACTTCGGGCGAAAGATGGCCGCAAACAACAGAAGGCAGGCGTACCTGCCGGAGGGGGCGCTTCCTTTGGAGAACCCCGTCGGGACCGCGCCGTGTTTTCTGAGTGAGGACACCGGAGAACGGGGATTCATCATCTGTCTGCCCGGAGTGCCCCGGGAACTGGCGCACATGATGGAGCATACCGTCGTGCCGCTGCTCGTCGAGAGGATGGGCGGGGTGAAGGTCATCCACGTACGGGTACTTCGGACGTGCGCGGTTGGCGAAAGCAATATCGATCGTGGCATCGGAGACCTGATGACTTCGTCGAACCCGACGGTTGGTCTGGCAGCACACGCGGGACAAACGGACGTTCGCATAACAGCCCGGGCCGATTCGAAGGCGGACGCCGAAGCGCTGATTGCCGGCATGGAGTCCGAGCTCCGGGAACGGCTGGGTGTGGCCGTTTACGGTGTAGACAAAGAGACCGTGGCCGGGGTCGTAGGCGGGTTGCTGTCAAAGCGGGAATTGAAGCTGGGCCTGGTGGATACGCTGACCGGGGGACAACTGTCGCGGGAATTGAACGAAGCGGGATTCGAGAGCGTCCTGGTCTCCGCCTTGCACGGGAGCCGGGCCGATCAGGCGGTAGAGGCCGCACGCGGCGAATTGCGGCAAGGCGACGATGAGCGGACGCTGGCGGGACTTCTGGCAGACCGGATTGCGCCGGAAGGCGGCGTGGGGCTGGCGATGATCGGCCCTTTCGAGGGAAGATCGACGGCAATCGCCGTTCGTGGACCGGGGGATGTGAAGACGAACGAGGAGGGGCGACGCTTCGAAGACTCGGACCTGGTTCGGCGCTGGACGGTGATGCTGGGCCTGGACCGCGTCAGAAGGGCCGTGCTGGGTATGCTGGAATCGCCGGTTGATTGGAATTAGCCATCAGCGGCGGGACAGGGGAATGAACCATGGCCGACATCAGAAACATAGGCTCCAGGCTCGAGCTATTCGTCGACGACTGGCTGATCGACACGATGACGAACACGAGCCTCAAGCTCCATCCTCCCGCGCCGGCCGAGGTCGTCCTCGAATTCGACCGGCGCTGGGAAGGGGAGACGTCGTGGGCCGCCAACGTCATCCTGGACGAAGGGCGCTACCGCCTCTGGTACCGCGCCACCGGTCCTGACGGAACGAACCGGACGACCTGTTACGCCGAAAGCCCCGATGGCCTCCATTTCGAGCGTCCAACTCTCGGGCTCCACGAGTTCGAGGGCTCGAAGGAGAACAACATCGTGATGGAGGCCACGCACTGGAACGCCTGCGTCTTCAAGGATCCCAATCCGGCCGCGCCGGACTCGCAGCGGTACAAGGGCTTCCTGAGGGGCGAAAAACTGGACCGGCGCAGTACGATTTACGGCTACGGTTCGCCCGACGGCATCCATTGGGAGCTGATCCGGGACAGACCGATCCTGCATGCGCCACCCGACGGCCATCCCAGCTTCGACTCACCGAACGTGGCATTCTGGGACGTCAATATTCGCAAGTACGTCAGCTACCTGAGGGGCTTCACGCCCGGTCGCGAGGGTGGCGGGGGCCCCGCTCAGGGTGGCGTATACCGGTCGATTCGGCGGGCCGAGTCGGACGACTTCCTGGACTGGACCGTGCCGGAGCTGATCGACATGGGAGGAAGGCAAAAGGAGCACCTGTACACCAACGCGGCGACCCAGTACTTCCGCGCTCCCCACGTCTACCTGATGTTCCCCAAGCGGCTTCGGCTTGGCCGGAAGTTCCACAGGGACTGGGTGTCCGACGGCCTGTCCGAGGGGGTCTTCATGTCCAGCCGGGACGGGATCCGGTGGGACCGCCGGTTCATGGGTCCGTTCATCCGTCCGGGCCTTGACACGAGGAACTGGAATGAGCGGAATATGGCCGCCGGCGTGGGTGTTGTGCCCACCGGGGCCGGGGAAATCTCGATCTACTACGTGGAGAACTACCGGAACCCGACGTGCCGGCTCCGTCGAGGCGTCCTTCGGACCGACGGTTTCGTCTCCGTCAACGCACCCTTCGAAGGCGGCGAAATCGTAACCAGGCCCTTCACTTTCGCCGGCAGTGAGCTGGTCATCAACTATTCGACGTCGGTGGCCGGCGAAATCCGGTTCGAGTTGCAGGACGAGCAGGGCA
This sequence comes from Candidatus Latescibacterota bacterium, assembly GCA_965116875.1. Taxonomy (GTDB): domain Bacteria; phylum Latescibacterota; class UBA2968; order UBA2968; genus JAAXHE01. Next base: position 1,696,855 of record OZ220733.1, on the reverse strand, counting down.
GGCCCATCGAGGGCCGCTCGTTGTCCGAAAGCGCCGAGATTTATGGAGACGAGATTGCGCGGACGGTCAGCTGGGACAGCGGCTCGGACGTATCCGCGCTGGCCGGGAGGCCGGTGCGCCTTCGCGCGGCGATGAAGGAGGCCGACCTCTACGCCATACGCTTTCAGTGAGGATGGCGCCTGCGCCGTGAGTACTCATCGGGATCGGGATGCCGACCACATTGCCAGGAATGTGAGCGACGACATTCGCGTAACGGGATATGGAGGACACTGGCATGACCGATTCAGAAAGGCCGGTATTTCGAAAGCCGGTCCCCGACGGCGTTATTGAGCATATCGGTGTGGGCGCCGGAAGCGCGACGGCCGTTGTGGAGGTGCGGGACGGTCTTCTGATGATCGCAGGCCGCCGGTGTTACCGGTCCGGAGACTCGGGGCGGACCTGGGAAAGAGCGGAAGCGCCCGACTGGGATTCCATGGGAGAGACCTCCTGCCTGTCCTGCATCCGGTTGCAGTCGGGCAGGCTTGCCCTCTCGCACCTCGGTGGCAGGAATATCAATCGCGGGTCCGAGATGTTCAACTGGAATCCGTTCTACCTGTCCGTGTCGGACGACGAGGGCAGGTCCTGGTCCGGACAGTGGCCGATGAATCTGCTCGGAGGACCGTATTACGACACGATGATTCAAATGCCGGGCGGCAGGATGGTGGTGCCCAGCCGGATCTGCCACAGCAATAACCATCATTCGGGGTTGGAGTACGCGCGGGTGAGCAGCTACGGATTCTGGAAAGGCCTGCGCCTGCAGGTGAGCGGGCACTATCATTACCCGGAGGTGGACATTGCCGCTGTGAGCTATTCCGACGACGACGGCCGCACCTGGAAAATGTGCCGGGGGCAGTTGATGGGCTGGTTCGACGCGGAAGGCATACCGAACGGCCGCGGCGGCATCACAGCGGTAGACGAGCCGGGCGTGGCCGTGTGTCCCGACGGACGACTGATGATGATGGCGAGGTCCACGGTTGGGCGGCTGGTGCAGTGTTACAGTGAGGACGGCGGCGAGACCTGGACGCCCGTGACGCCGAGCGATCTCGCCGCTTCCTATTCGCCGCCCAGGCTCAGGCGGATACCGGGTACGGGCCACCTGATGTGCGTCTGGAATCAGACGTCCCGGGAGGAGATCCTCAGAGGGTACAGACGGGGACGACTGTCCTCGGCCATATCGAGCGATAGCGGCGCCAGCTGGTCGCACTTCCGGACGATCGAACTCAGCGGCGGGATGGAGGACGTGGACCGGGTTTCGCCGCAGTATCCGGTCAGCCCCGTCATTGCGCTTCCGGAACTCGGGACCCTTCCGGAGGACTTCGCGACGTTCGATTATGCGAACGTATGGTTTCACGGCGACAGGGTCCTGCTGATGTATCATCGAAGCTGGGTGGAGGCGGATGAGGATACGGGCCAGGCCGTGACGCTTGGCGAACGGAAGCTTACGGCCAGGAAACCCGGCGAACTGGTGCTGCGTGTCTATCCGCTGTCGTGGTTCTACGATTGCAAAGGAACATGAGCGGCGCACGATAACAGTTCCCGGTCCCGATCGTCGAGGAACGGAGATTTCGCGTGGACGGATGGACCGATGTCTGAACCCGGAATCATCGAACAGGTGGATGACTATGGGATCCGCGAACAGGGGTTCAGAGAAATCCAGAGTGATACCGAGGTGCAGTTCACGCTGTGCGGGATCAATCCGTACGGGTATTTTGAAAATATCCGGCGGTTTGTGGCGGATCTCAACGGCGAGATCGTGGGAGAGGGGTGGACGCTGACGTCCCGGCACAGTCCCTGGGGGCGGCTGGGACACTATGGGATGTTTGCCGACGAACACAAGCGGAAGGGGCTGGGCGGGAGGCTGCTGAAGCTGTGCATCGACGCGGTGAGAGAAACGGGCGCCGAGGCGATGTTTATCGACACCGGCCCGAGCATCGCACACCGGGTATATGAAAAGTACGGGTTTCGGGATGTGGTGCAGGACCATCCGGAATGGCTGGGTTTGGACTACGGCGGCGGGAGTATACAGGAATACCTGGATGCGTATTTCCGTATTGGAGACGGCGACCCGCTGGAGGTGCGGCCCCTCGATTTCAGCCATCTGAACGAGATTCAGGTCCTGTTAAACTCGGCGGTGGACCCTGACGTTCTGGTGAAGAGTTATCTGCTGACGCTGCTCGCCGACGATCAGCTGCACGAGGGCCAGATTCTGGTGGAGATTCCGAAGCTGTCGGAGGGGCGTTCCGAGGCGCGGCACGTACGGATGCTCGGGTTGTTTTCCGGGTCGAAGCTGATCGGGTTCTCAACGCTGGCGCCGTGGCGGACAACGCAATGGGACAACCGGCACGAGGCCCATATCGGTCTGATGGATATGTACCTGCACCGGGGTTCCTGGCGCTTGGACCGGTGCCGCGCGTTGTTCGATGGTGTCCGGAAATCCGCCGCGGACATGGGCTTCTGCCGTCTGCGCACGATGGACACACCGGGCGAAACGATGAAGACGGAGGTCTTGAAGGCGCTGGGTTTCCGGTCGGCCTTCGAGATGCCGGAGGCGCTGGTATTGGGCGTGGGCCCGCCGGACCGGGGAGCCTATCCTGGGACGCGGACGGAGAACCTCGCCGCCTTTGAAGTCGTTCTACAAGAACCGGGAGGGTTTACTCACCCGTATCGGATTCCGTGGGACTATTGATCAGGAAACGAGTCGAATTTGGTCGGAAGAAGAGTCATGGAACTAACGCCAGAAGAATGCTCTCTCCGGGAACAGTTACTCCGCGTAGCAGGAAAAATACCTAACTCGTCAAACTCTCTGAGTAAAGAACAGATCCGTTTCTTGCATTCAGAGAGACGCCTGTCAGTCATGTCGTCAATGAACGGTTTTTTTAACTATCACATGGATCTATTGCGTGAGCATCTCGCCTGTCCGAACGAAATCGAGATTTCGAACATCAAACCATACCTTAGTATCGTCACTGCGGGACATGACGATTCGCAAATCTTCAACGCAGCCTCGCTTCTTTGGTCAGTGCCGGTAAGCAAGGGCTTCGGAAGGCGAATGCGGTATCTTGTATGGGACAAGAATAACGGTAAACTCATCGGTATAATCGGCTTAACGGATCCTGTCTTTAACCTTACTCCACGAGATGCTTGGGTCGGTTGGGACGCCAGTGGACGACGAGAGCGGCTTGTTCACTCGATGGATGCATTTGTGCTTGGAGCTCTTCCACCATACAACAGGATTCTAGGTGGCAAACTGGTGGCTTTATTGGCGACGTCTAGCGAAGTTGTAAAGCACTTCCGAGTCAAGTATTCCAACTATAAAGGTATTATTAGTGAAAAAAGGAAGAATCCCCGTCTTGTTCTCCTGACAACATCTTCTGCTCTTGGTCGATCATCTATCTACAACCGCCTACGTATTCCTGGTGGTGTCGCATTCCTATCAAATGTTGATGACGATCGTATTCCAACATGGTATACCAAGGGATTTGGCCACTTCCATATTGATAACCATACATTTAAAGAACTGCAGAGACTCCTCGAGCGTCGGGGTCATTCCTATGCTAAGGGGAATAACTTCGGTGACGGTCCGAACTGGCGCATCCGCGTTATCCGGCGGGCTGCTGCGGAACTTGGAATTAAGATTGATGTGCTTCAACATGGTATACACCGGCAGGTTTTCGTTATTCCTCTCGCACACAATGCCCGTGACGTCCTTCTGGGCAGAGCAAAACGCCCAAAGTACATCACTATGAAATCAAGCCAGATCACTGACTATTGGATTCGAAGGTGGGCGATTCCTCGAGCAAACAGGTTTCCCGATTGGATAACGTGGACTCTCGACGAGACAATTAATGACCTTCGTCGCCTTCATACTATAGCCAAAGATATGGGCAGATAAAATGTCGCTAGCAAACCTGGACAGAGAAGAACTCCGAAAAAAGGTCGCAGAGGCAGTCAACACTGACGAACCACATCTTCGGAAATTTCGAGAGTATGCACGACGTCTTCGAAGTGCCGTTAAACCACTTCGAACCTATTCGGTCAATGCCGTCTCTTTTGTTTCTGCTGATGGAGGAGACAATCGTCTCGTCTTCAATCCGGCGATTGTCGAGCTTGTTCGTGTGGTCGATTCACGTGGTAATGAACACGCGCTCGACGCGATATCCAGCACAATTAGTATTGAAGAACTCGAAACGAGGGCAAAACAAGGATCGGGGAATACTATTTCGCCGTTAGAGCGATTAGCACAAGATATCGGCAAATCGCTTAGACAAATGTCATACCTTCTCAGAGGACTTGGGACGCCCGGCAAGAGTACCGGAGCAATGCGATGTTACCGTGATATCGTAGAATGGGCTGTTCTTTATGACTTGGTCGCCAACCCTAATCTTCAATGGGGTGGGGATACGATCCTGGTTCGAGATGGACTACTGCGAACCAAGTCGTTTTCACGAGAGGTTTTTCCGTTAATCGATCGGAAGATTCGCGCCGGTGTTGCCGCCCATACGACAAGAAATGTGCAGCTTTCGTTGGTTGGAGTTGCCAAGCAAAGCGCAGTACTTGGCCGACTCGCCGTCGCTCTGGAGCTTGAGGCTACATTTCACAAATCGTATCCCTGTTTTGTTCAGGTTGACAATGATATCGAAGCCGAGTGTTATAACTTTGATCGTACTTGGCTAGATACATATGAAACTACCGAAGAAGACGATGTCGGTCGAAGGCTATATCAGTCCCTCGGGCAACTTTACCTCGTCAAGTTCGGCGATAGACCGATGGACCCGGTTTGGCCAGTGGATATTGCAGTCTGGCAGATCGACCAGGCGGAACGCATCCTCGGGCAACTCACAGTAGATGCTCAGCAGGGCTTCCCTATTCCCGATTACCCTATATGTATCCAACGAGCACACGACTTTGCGAAATTATCTGGCCTCGAGATACAGGATCTCCAGGACATGGTACTTAACGGATTGTGCGAGAGACTGACGGAAAATGAGTCGGAACGTATGCTTCGTATGAAGTATCTAGGGCAGACGCTGGCGAACCTTAGATACAAGGAGGCTTGATATGTTGTTCGCGGACTCGCAGATCGTGGGGACGTTTAAGGGGTTCAACGAACGAGGTCTTGAATTCGCAGCCGAGATTGTAGCCCCATACGATGCGAGTATGCTTGACCGCCCCCAACTCGGACAATTCCTCCTCGTCGAACTAGGCTCCCAAGAGGAAGCGTCTCTCGGGCGAATTACCCGTTTTGTACCATCTGGATTGCTCGCAACTCCAGAAGGAGAAGATTACGTAAACACAATGCAGCGTAGGCAGCAAGAAGTGCCCGAGGATTTGAAGCAGCAACGTCTAAAATACCGCGTTCAAGTAAAACTGCTTGGAGCTGTACGCACCGTCGATAGCGGGATCATTTACGTACCTTCTCAACGCAGACTGCCACATCTCGGTGCTCGTGTAGCCTTACCTAGCGATCAAGTCCTACAAGAACTCTGCAATCTAAGTCGGGGTACTACCGAACTGGGAATGTATGTATTGGGCGAATTCGTCTACAGCGGTGCTGCATTCAACCAATCGCAACCAGAACTGATTTCTCTTGATCCTTGTCTCCAAGTAACATTTGACATTAAGAAGCTCGTATCCAGGCGTTCGGTCGTTTTTGCAAGAGCGGGTTATGGAAAGTCCAATCTTGTCAAGTTTCTGGTTTCAGAATTGTATCAAGAACAACCGATGACTGCAAACAACCGTCCTGTGGGCACGTTGATCTTCGATCCGGACGGAGAGTATTTTTGGCCGGATCGTGTTGCTGATCGTCCGGGACTATGCGATGTGCCACATCTAAAGGAACGGCTACTTGCGTTTACCAACAGACCGGCCCCAAGCGCGTACTATGGCAGTTGGAAGGCTGGCGAGGTGAAACTAGACATTAGGGATCTCTCTCCACGCGATGTGATCAGCATTACGATTTCTTCCGAACGCCAAACACAACAGAATGTGCTTAAGCTCAAGAGCGTTTCCGATTCTAACTGGCGTGAACTCGTTGAGCTTATTGACAAAAAGGGATTGCAAGCTAGCGACGAGGAAGTCGGTAGACTCCTTGGTTACGAAAAGGGGCAGACCCAACAATCCGCGGCTGAAATTGGGGCTGCTCGTAGCAACATGTATGGCGTAGTGCGGACGCTCCATGATTCGAACAGCCAAGTATTGACTGGAACGCTGCAGGCTCTTGCGAACGGAAATATCGTTGTAATCGATATCAGCCTGTTGAGTTCTGGTGCTGGCAATATGCTCGCAGGCTTGATTCTCCGAAGGATCTTCTCCCACAATCAGGAGCACTTCACTGGCGGTGCACCAATCATACCTGTCGTAGCCATTGTAGAAGAGGCGCAGAGTGTCCTTGGTCGCAATTTGGACGATACTAGCCCGTATGTCGAATGGGTTAAGGAAGGACGCAAGTACGATCTTGGGGCCATGCTCATCACACAACAACCTGGTGCGATGGCACCAGAACTGCTTAGCCAAGCGGACAACTGGTTCTGTTTTCATCTGTTGTCCGAAGGTGATGCTGGTGTACTCGGAAAATACAACTCCCATTATTCATCCGATATTCTCGCTCATCTTATTGCGGAGCCGATTCCCGGAAACTGTTACATGTGGAGCGCACCACATCAACCCTTTGTTCTTCCCGTTCGCCTTCGCGATTTCGGCGAAATCTATAGAGAATACATCTGCAGAGATGAAAACGAACAGGCGATCGAGAACACGGGTGCAAAGGAAGTCATAAAGGCAACTTCGGAAGCAATGGCTCGCATCAAGGACGGCCTGCTGGAGCAAATAAGGAATCGAGCCGTGTTCCACTCGGTACCTAGCACAGTCAATGATGAGCAAGGGTTAGTCGGCATCTATGATGGCCAGCTATACTACCTCATCAAGGAAAGCAAAACACCTGAAGATTCGCGCACAGAAAATGAGCTTAAGCGTCCAATTCTCACCTTATTGCTCGGCGAAGGGAATCTTCACATAGTCGATCATGATGGCAAGCGATTCTATTGCGCCACACCTGAGATTTGGGAAGGTGTGACGGGAAAAAAACCAACGCCCAGAAATGCGTAAGTGCATTAGCGTGTGCAGAATTGCATCGATTATTCGAAAGGAATGTCTAATAGACAGAGCGAAGTTATCGCAATTGACTGAACTATGAAATGAGGGACCTAATCGAGTACTGGCTCGACGAACGGCACAGCTCGGCCGTGAATCGCCCCGCAACGATTTATTCCAGCGTATTTGGATCATCGCCGCCGGCCGTTGCTCGCCATTCCATCAGAGGTAACTGGGAGTTCGGTAGAGATCGTAACACGAACGTAAACTATGCGCGAATTTTCAATAAATCCTTGTGGACCATGCGCTCCGTTTCGGGGCAGTTTCTACCAATTGCATTGACTAATCTGATAATTTGCATTATAAATTAGGGATTCTTGCAGGAAACTGATTGCGGGACAACCATTGGACCAGGAGGCCTGGATGGATCGTCAGACGAATGACCTGGGTTTTTGCCTGGGGGTATTCGGCCTCGGCGCAATTATCGGGATGGCCCTGGGGATCATCGCCGGTGTTTTGCTGGCGCCCCGGAGCGGTATCGAAACCCGCCAGACCGTTCGACGCAACGTGGACAGAGCCGTAAACAAGGGCCGGTCGTACGTGGAACGCATCCGCGCGAAAAACGGAGACGGTGCGGAGGAGTCCGCCGAGTCGTAGTGCAGGATGTTCGACGCTACAGGCACATTGAGAATTCGTACCGCAAGCGCGGGGACGGACATGGATACGCACCCGCGAAGGAGTGACTCTTGAAAAAGGCAATTGCCGCAGTGATTCTGGGTTGTCTGTTGACCGGGGGGGAGTGGGCCTTTGCCGGAGATTTGTCGATTTACGGCTTTGTCCGCTTCGACGCCGTTATCGACGATTCGAAGATGCAAAGCCACCAGTTCGGCTTTTGGGTAAAGCCGGAAGATCCCGGCGCCGAGACCGATGGCAATTTGACCATGTACCCGCGCCTTACCCGTCTGGGGGCGAGGTTCAAACCTGTGAAATTGGACGAAGTCTCCAGTATCAGCGGTCTCGTCGAGATCGATTTTCAGAACGGGGGCAGCGAATCGCGCCAGATCCTGCGCCTCCGGCAGGCCTATTTCAATTTGCAGCGCGGGGACTGGCACTTTCTTGCCGGCCAAGCCTGGGACGTCATTTCGCCGATCTTTCCGATCGCCAACAACGACGGCCTGATGTGGCACGCCGGCAATCTGGGCGACCGTCATCCCCAGGCGAGGCTCACGTACAAGCCGGAAGGCGGGTTTTCCCTGGCGATGGCGGCGGGGCAGACCGGGGCCGTGGACAGGAAAGACCTGGACAGGAACGGCATTCTGGATGGCTGGGACGCGGCGGTGCCTTTCCTGCAGGCGCGGCTGGGTTTCGAGCAGCCGAAATTCAAGGCCGGCGCGTGGGCCCATTGGGGCGCCGAAGAGACTGCCGCGCCCGTGGGCGGTGAAACAAGCTTCACCTCGACCGCCGTCGGTCTGGACGCTTCGATCTCCCTGACCGACCAGTTTATGGTGCAGGGCGAAGCCTGGACGGGGAAGAATCTCACCGACATCCGCGGCGGCATCGGCCAGGGGGTCAACACAGCGACGGGCGAGGAGATCGCCTCTACCGGCGGGTGGGCGCAGATCGTGATCATGCCCAATGCGCAGTGGAAGCTGTACGTCGGAGCGACGATGGAGCAGCCCGATGAGGAGGCCATACCCGCCGGAGGCCGCACCAGGAACGGGGCCTTCTACGGTGTCGGACGTTATCGGCCGTGGAAACCGCTGCAGATAGCGGTTGAATACCTGTACTGGAAAACCACCTACAAGGGACCGAACGACGGGATCGCCAACCGGCTGGACATCCATTTTACCTACAATTTTTAACCATGATTCGTCGTTCTTCGGTGTGTTCGTTCGTATATGTGCAAGTTGATAAAGGCGATTTAACTGCGGATACCCAGGATACACCAGGTCGCTGGCCGTCAACCGAAAAAATGTCCTTCCTGACGACCAATTCGAAACGTTTCGGAGAGTTTCGTCGCGGCGCCACAGGTATTCAGGCGATATCGTATTTCAGCTGAAGAGGCACGAAATGGATATGTTCAGTTGTACCGACGGACACGACCCGCGGAACGAACACGCGTCCGACCTGACGCGAAGGTCGATGCTCCGTCGAGGCTTGCTCGGACTGCTGGCGTTTTCCTGGGGAGGCTGGAAGGACGTTGGCGCCCAGACAGGAGGGTCGAACGGGGATTCTGATGTCGATCAGAGTCGCGCCGGAGGCTCCGAAGGCGTTTATGACGGCAAGATCGTCCTGGGCATGTCCGCCGCGTTTTCCGGGCCCTCCCGGGGGCTGGGCAGCGAGCTCTACCGGGGAGCCAGGTCGTACTTCAACCACGTCAATGAAAATGGCGGCGTTGGCGGCCGCCAGATCGTCTTCAAGCTGTACGACGACGGATACCAGCCGGACCCGTGTGTGAAGAACACCATGAAGCTCATGCTGGAAGATCACGTGTTCCTGTTATTCGGGTACGTCGGTACGCCGACTGTGACCCGCGCGCTTCCGCTGCTGAAGAAGTTTCAGGACGAGCGGGTCTATCTGTTTTTCCCGTTTACCGGCGCCCAGCCTCAAAGGGAGCCGCCATACGGGGATTTCGCGTTCAACCTCCGGGCGTCCTATCGCCAGGAGACCGCGGGGCTTGTGGACAATTTCGTTCAGACCGGCAGAAAGCGGATCGCCGTGTTCTATCAGGCAGACGCGTACGGACGCAGCGGATGGGCGGGCGTGCGAGCGGCAATCGAGGCGCACGGAGAACACATTGCCGGCGAGGCGACGTACCAACGCGGGCAGAGGTTCACCGGGAGCATGAGGCGGCAGGTTGAGATTCTGCAGAAGGCTTCTCCGGACGCCGTCATCTGTATCGGGTCGTACGCGGCGTGCGCCGCCTTCGCTCGCGACGCGATCGATCTGGGCCTGAAGGTCCCGATCGCCAATCTCTCGTTCGTTGGCAGCGAGAACCTGCTGCATCTGCTCAGCGAGGGCAGGGAGGACGCCGAGACGTACACCCGGTATCTCGTCAACTCCCAGGTCGTGCCCAGCTACGAAGACACGTCCATTCCGGCCGTGAGAGAGTACCGTGAGCTGATGGCGCGTTACAATCCGGCCGTTCCCCGGGAGCTCGTCAAAGAGCCCTACAGTCCGTTCGAGCAGAGCTTCGTAAGCCTCGAGGGTTTTCTGGATGCCAAGCTGATGACCGAGATTCTGAGGCGTCTCGGTGACAATCCAGGCAGGGCGGGTCTGGAGGACGCGGTTTTCTCCGTCCGGGATTTCGACCTCGGCATCGGTGAGAAGGTCTCTTTCGGGCCCGACCGGCGACAGGGACTGCAAACCGTATACTATACCGTTGTTCAGGACGGCCGGTTTGTCACTCTGAACGACTGGGAAAGCTGGCTTTCGTAAAATGAAAATTCAAAGGTTGTTTCAGAAGACCAGGTTCGGCATCTTCGCGCTCTTCGGGCTGATCGTACTGTCCACTTCGTTCCTGTGCATCTACACGGTAGACACGCAGTTGTCGGCGGAGTACGCGTCCAACAGCAAAGACATCGCAAAGACCATCGCCAATGCCAGTGTGGACATCCTGCTGAACCGGAATCTTGCGACGCTGCAGTCGATGATCGATCAGTTCGTAGAGATTCAGGGCATCCGTTACATCTACATTACCAGTGAAAAGGGCGAGTATCTGGCGCATACCTTCGTTCCCGGCATCCCCGAGGAAATTCTCGCGAGCGATCCGTCCAGCACCGAACCGGTTGAACGGAGCATTCCGGGTCTGGGCGATTTCCTGGAGGTGGGCAGCCCGATCCTGGCCGGAGTGGCCGGCACGGTACACGTTGGTATGGACCTGGACATCGTCGCGCTCAAGATCCAGCGCGCCATCGGCCAGCAGGTCATTCTGATCAGTATCTTCCTCGTTGTGGGCGTACTGGCGTCGATCTGGCTGGTCAACCTGGCCGCAAAGCCGCTTGGAGGGCTTCTCTCCTACGCGGTCGACCTGGCCGACGATCGAAAGCAGGACAAGCAGGAGGACGACGAACTGCTTGCGCGCGATGATGAAGTCGGCGACCTCGCGCGGCTGTTCCGTCACATATCGGGACGTTCGCCTGGCGGCGGTGGACCGGAAGGGTCGACCGAAAAGGCAGATTGAACGGAGGACGGACGTTGCGTATTCCAAGAAGCGCTATCGCACTATTCTGCACCGTGTTGCAAATATGCTTCGGCACGGTCTACGCGTGGAGTTTCTTCCAGACGATTCTGGTGCATCGGGGCGGCTGGACGCATACGGAGACCGCGTGGGCGTTCAGTATCGCGATTTTTACGCTCGGTGTCTCGGCCGCCTGGGCGGGCAACATGCTTTCGCGGTTGGGTCCCAGGTTTCTGGCGGTGACCGGCAGCATCCTGTTCTCAGGCGGATACCTGATCTCCGGGGCGGCGCTTCAGCTGGACTCGATACCGCTGTTCTATCTGGGCTACGGCGTGATAAGCGGTGCGGGTATCGGGCTGGGATACGTCACGCCGGTCGCCACGGTCGCCAAGTGGTTCCCCGATCGCAAGGGACTGGCCACCGGGATCGTGGTTATGGGCTTCGGCGTCGGCGCCTTCCTCCTGAGCAAGGGACTGGCGCCGTTTTTGATCGTAACCACGCAGGGCACGCTTCCGCTCGTCTTCATCTGGCTCGGGATCATATTCGGTATCATTCTGCTGCCCTGCAGCCTGGCTCTCAGCGATCCCCCCGCAACCGCGGGCCCCGCGGGCGGTACAGCCGACGATGCGCTGGAATACGGGGAACCGGACTCCGCCGTCACGTATCTCAAGACGACCCAGTTCGTGATCATGTGGATCGTCTTCTTCTTCAATATCGCGGCCGGCATCTCCGTCATCAGCTTCCAGTCGGAAATCCTTCAGGAAATATGGGGCCTGGCGGACAACAGGATAGAGCCGACCACACTGGCCGAATACGGCGCCACGCTGATCGCCGTAAGTTCAATCTGCAACGGATTGGGGCGCCTGTTCTGGGGATTGCTGTCGGACAAGTTCGGCCGGGTTACGATTTTCAGGGTTCTGCTCGCCAGCCAGATGGTCGTCTTCGGCATCCTGATGACGGAGACCAATCCGTGGGTATTCTCCGCCCTGGTCTGCTACGTTCTGCTCTGCTTCGGCGGCGGATTCGCGACCATGCCGCCCTTCGTCCTCGACGTATTCGGCACAAAAAAGATGTCGACCATCTACGGCGCCGTCCTGACGGCCTGGGCCGCCGCCGGTATCACGGGTCCCCTGTACGTCGGGTATCTCAAGGATGTATATCCCGATAGAGCGGTGATGTATTGCTTCCTCATCGGGATCCTCATGCTGGGCGCGGGATATCTTTTCACGTATCTGCTGAACGACGGCAGGATTCGCCTGGGGCGACCCACGCTGGCCAGTACGCTGCACCGCTATGGGATTCCGGTACCGGGGAAATCCTGAACACGACGCATACGGAAGCATCGAGATTCGCTCACCGCAGACTCGAAATCAGAACTGTAGAATTCCTGCCCCCGATTCTTCGGCCTGCAAATCCCCGGACTATTCCTCCATTCCAACGTCGATGAAAACCTCGCGGCCGTTCAACGCCTGTACCGGCCGGTTGTTTTTGTGAACAATGGCTTCGAATGCGGCAATCTGCACCTCTGACATTTCGATGGGGGCTGCGATTACGAACCAGCTGACGTCCTGGGAACACGGCGGGGTTGTCAACGAGCCGTCGTACCTGTAGGCACGCCTGTCCGGCGGCAGCAAGTCACCGGGGTTGACCGAGACGCCTTCGATGCGTTCCGTTTCGCCAGCCGCTTGCGGTAAATGCGTCCAGACGCGATCGTATGCGACGTTTTTGTTTCCGCGCTCGATCAGCACGCCGATAACGGCTAACGCGCCTTCCTCATTCCGGTGGACGAGGTGCATTTCCATGTCAAACGACCTGCCTTCCACCGTATGTTCGGACGGCGCGTGAAAGTGGTACTGCAGCAGGCTGTATCTTTCGTTGCCAACCTCGATCCAGTTCTCCCCGGTGGATGCAACCTCTATGGTGTGGCCGTTGTTGTGGAGGTTCAGGGGCGTTGGCCGGTAGTTGAAGGTGATGGCCGGCGGGTTCGCCGGCGTCGGGTTCCGCAGGTCAATGGGGGATTGGCGCGACCCTTCGGCGCAAAGCGCATAATCCGCGCTCAACCGGCCCCAGACGGCCGGTCCGTTTTCGGCGCCGTACCCCCACGCCGGCTTGTTCGAAACGGATGACGAGTCCTCCGATTCCGAGCAGCCGGTCGCCCCGATACACATAATACACAATGGCGTTGTCAGTCTGAACAGGTTCATATTTCCTCCCGAGCGGAATGTGTTGTGTCTGTCGTGGTCTGTCACACCATCCGGTAAGACGCTTGACGAGCAAATCCAATATAACGTCAGGATTACATCATGAAAACCCAATCCGAATAACGTCAGGATTACACGATGAAAATCCGATCCGCCGGCATCGCGGGCATCCTGCTGCTGACCGCACGCACCGCCGCGGTCGCGCAGACCGAGTTTCACCTCCAATACGGTTCGCATCTGAATCCATTCTCGGGGTCCGACCACTGGACGCTCGTGTTTACCGTGCAGAACGCCTCGAGATGGAAATTCGGCGACAGTTTCTTTTTTCTCGATTATATAGACGACAGCGGCAGCGACGGATTCAACGACCGGGACTTTTATTCAGAGTGGTATCCCACGTTGAGTTTCGGCAAACTGGCAAGAAAGGAAGTGCGCGCGGGTCCCATCCGGGACTTCGCCCTGGTCGCGGGGGTAAACGCCGGGGGCGACGCCAAGGTATTGAAATATCTGCCGGGCGTGAGGGCCTCCTGGAGCGCGCCGGGATTTCTTTTTCTAAATACGGACCTGACGGCCTATATTGACGACAACACCGGCGTGGACGGCGGCGGCGCCCCGAAGACCGGCAACAGCTTCATGTTCGACGTCAGCTGGATGCTGCCCATCGAAGCGGGGGAACAGTCAATCACGTTCACGGGGCATGCGGAATACATCGGCGGTCGTTCCAACGAGTTCGGGGAAGACGTCAAGGGATCGATCCTGGCGCAGCCGCAGGTGGTGTGGGACGTGGGCAAGGCGATGGCGGGCGAAGCCAACCGGTTCATGGTCGGCGTGGAATTCCAATATTGGCGCAATAAGCTCGGAACGGACGAAGACGAAATCATCGCGCAGATGCTCGTGGTCTGGCGCATGTAAGCGGGAAAGACGGCTCGACAGGGAGAGATGAATGCCTTCGGAAGAAACCCGTTCAAACGAAACCATCCGGTACGAACCGGACGAGCGACCCCCGCACTCAGTCGCCGCCGCGGTGGGCTTTCAGGCCGCTGTTGTGGTCCTGGCGCCCGTGGTGCTCAGCGCGGTGATCATCGGCCGGGCGGCCAATCAACCGGACAGCTATCTGAACTGGATTGCCTTCGCGGCGCTGGTGGTCAGCGGCGTGAGTACGGTGCTGCAAGCCGTGAGGGTGGGGCGCATCGGGGCGGGCCACGTGCTCATCATGGGTACGTCCGGCGCCTTTATCGCGGTGTGCATCACGGCGCTGGTGAAGGGCGGGCCGGCGTTAATGGCGAGTCTGATCGTGGTATCCTCGCTGTTTCAGTTCGCCCTGGCCGCGCGTCTCTCGCTCCTGCGCCGCATCATTACTCCGGTTGTCGCCGGAACCGTGATCATGCTGATCGCTGTCACGGTGATGCCTGTGGTTTTCGGCCTGTTGACGGACGTGCCCGAAGGAACGCCGGCGGCGGCGTCACCGGCCGCGGCGGGCGCGGCGTTCGTTACCCTCGTCGTGCTGGCGCTGCGGGCCCCCGCATCGCTGCGGCTGTGGGCGCCGCTGATCGGAATCGCGGTTGGATGCGCGGTTGCCGCGCCGTTCGGACTGTACGACGTGGGTGGGGTCGTAGAAGCGCCCTGGATCGGTTTTCCCAACTACGCCTGGCCGGGGGTTGATCTCTCCCTGAGCGCGGAGTTCTGGGCGCTGCTTCCGGCATTTGTGGTGGTCACGGTCGTCGGGGCGATCGAGACGGTTGGCGACGGCGTCGCCATTCAACGGGTCTCCCGGCGCCGGCCCCGTGCAACCGACTTCCGCCTGGTGCAGGGCGCACTCAATGCCGACGGCATGGGCAATCTGCTCTCCGGCCTCATCGGGACACCGCCCAATACGACCTATTCCACCAGCGTCTCGCTTGCAGAACTGACCGGAGTCGCGGCGCGCCGCGTCGGGATATATATCGGCATCATATTCGTCCTGCTCGCCCTGTCCCCCAAGGTAACCGCCCTCGTGATCGCCATTCCCAATCCCGTCGCGGCTGCCTATGTCACGCTGCTGATCGGCCTGTTATTCGTTCAGGGTATGAAGCTGATTTTCGAGGACGGCATCGATCACAGGAAGGCCACCGTGGTCGGGCTGGCGTTCTGGCTGGGCGTGGGTTTTCAGAATCAGGTGATCTTTCCAGGCTTGTTTGGCGGGACGTGGGGGACACTGCTCGGAAACGGAATGACCGCGGGCGGCCTCGCGGCAATCCTGCTGACCGCTTTCATGGAATTGACGGCCCGCCGCCGGAAACGCCTCCAGGTGGAATTGTCCGCCGAATCACTTCCCGGTATCGACGAGTTCCTCCGCGGGTTTTCGGCAGGTATCGGATGGACGGAGCCGGCAACCGGCCGGCTGCGCGCCGCGGGCGAAGAAACCCTGTCGATTCTGATCGAGCAGGCCGGTGAGGGTGCGAGTGAGGGAGGGCGGCTGCTTGTCATCACCGCCCGGCAGGTGGAAGGGACGGCGGAACTGGAGTTTCTGGCGGCTGCGGCCGGAGCAAATCTGGAAGACAGGCTGGCGTACCTGAGTGAACAGCCGGAGATCCTGGACGAGCATGAAATATCGTTCCGGCTGCTGCGCCATTACGCTTCGTCGGTGCGCCACCAGAAGTATCACGATCTGGACATCGTTACCGTTCAGGTGAAGGGCGCGTCGTAACAGTCCGTTGATAAAGTCGCTCTGCAGGCGAGGCCGAGCCATCGTGGCCGAAGACAAGGCGTGCGACCGAGTCCCATCCATCGATTCGGCGAGGGAGCGCAACGCCGTCGGTCGGCCACGAGAGCCGGCCGCAGCCCGGATGGGCTTTTTCAACGGGCTGCCAATGCCGGCGAACGGGGCTGCGGGAGTGGGCCGGACGTAGCCCGGATGGGCTTTATCAACGGGCTGCTAATACGGCCGCATCTGTACGGCGAGGGCAAGCGAGAGTTCAATCTCCGTGATCGCCCGAAACGTCGCCTGGCCGATCAGATCGAGCTTCCTCACCTGGTTGATGCGGGGGGCAACGCGCGCCAGTTCTCTGGCAGACAGAATCTGGCTGAACAGGTTACAGGCGTGCGCCAGGCTGATGATCACCACGTCGCGAGGGTCGGGGATCTGGTCGCTGAACAGGATCTCCATGATCCTGAGCTTGACTTCCCGCTCGGCCTGGTCGTCCACGGACGGATATCGCCGCGACCGGAAGACCCACAGAAACCGGTCGTCCCTGCGTTCGAGGATGCCCTTTTCAACCAGCCGGTCAAGAGACGTTTCGCGAATGCCCGCGGCGCTGCGAATGGCGGTGCGTTCCACCCAGAAGCGCGCATCGTGGGTTTCGTCAGCCTGCGAGATGTCGGCGAGCGTGGGATCGAGAAGGCCGTCACCAACGGGGGTCGAATCCACCAGGACCAGCCGGTTCGGGTCGGTGTCGATTCGGTTTTCCATGGCCAGGTCCATCAGCACGCCGCCGGCAAGCGCGTAACGCAGGGACTGGTCCGGTACGCGGGCGAACCTGCCGTTGTCGTCGTCGAGTATCAGGAGCATGAGTTCTTCGGGGAATCTCAGCATTGTCGGTTCCTTTCGTGAATGGAAGTCATCGTCCAACATAAATGATACGGCAAGATGGGGCATTGTCAAGCCTGTCGCGCGGCACGGGTGTGGGTCGTCATTCCCGGATGCCTGAGGAAACTGCACAATGAAATATGACGTCCAGACGCTCCGTGGGGACATGCTCGGCGGCGTCACTGCAACCGTGGCCGCGCTGCCGGTCGCATTGGCGCTGGGGGTCGCGTCGGGCATGGGCGCGGCCGCCGGCATGTACGGCGCGATCGCGGTTGGCTTCTTCGCGACGGTATTCGGCGGCACGCGGACCCGGATTTCGGGACCCACGGCGCCGATGACCGTCGCTCTCGTGGTCATTGTCTCCATCTACGCTTCCAACCTCATCGAAGCGCTGACCGTGGTGGCCATGGCCGGGTTGATGCAGGTATTGCTGGGCCTTTCGAGGATCGGCCGCTTCGTGGCGTATACGCCACGCGTGGTGACCTCGGGACTCATGTCCGGCATCGGCGTCATCATCATGGTCATGCACGTCCTTCCGTTCCTCGGGTCGGCCCCGGCCCCGGGCGGTGTGACCGGCGCGATCCGAGCGGTGTCCGAAGCGATTGAAAACGTGAACTACAACGCGGTGGCCGTCGCGGTCGTTGCTCTCGGCGTGGGCGTGGTCTGGCCGCGAAGGCTGGCCAGATACCTGCCCGGACCCCTTCCGGCGCTGGTCGCGGGAACGATGCTCGGCGTGTTCTGGCTCGGTGACGTGCCGGTCATCGGCCGGCTGCCCGCCGGATTGCCGGAGCTGCGATTGACGGTGCCGTCCGCCGCATTTTTGATGCACGCGCTGGTGCCCGCGCTCATCCTCGCCCTGCTGGGTTCGGTGGAAAGCCTCAGGACTTCCCTGGCTTCCGACTCGTACACGGGAACGAGGCACAATCCGAGCCGGGAACTGGTGGGGCAGGGTCTCGGCAATATGGTTTCAGGACTGTTCGGCGGTCTCCCGGGCGCGGGATCGACAACCGGAACCGTAACCAACATACGCGCCGGAGGCAAAACGCCGGTATCGGGCGCGTTGTACGCGATACTTATGCTCGGCGTCCTGCTTGGTCTCGGCCGGTACATGGAGCCGATTCCGCATGCGGTTCTCGCCGGTATCCTGATGAAAGTCGGATGGGACATCGTAGACTGGCGTCTTCTCGTGCGTGTCCGCCGCCTGCGCCGCGAACACCTCCTGGTCATGCTGGTTACTCTGGGCCTCACGATCTTTGCCGATCTGTTGACCGCCGCCGCGATCGGCCTTATCGTTTCGGGCCTGGTACACGCGGGTCAGATGCAGCGCCTGGAACTGGATAGCGTGATCTCCGTGCCGCTGCTGGACCGTACGTTTTTCTCTGAGGAGGAGGACATCGACGTGACCGCCTTCAGTCCGGATTCGGCTCGCGTGGGACTGGTTGAGCTCAGGGGAAGCCTCACCGTCGCATCCTCCCACAAGCTGGCGAGCGTGATCGGCGCGAATATCAGGGATCGCGACGTCGTCATCTTCGACTTTTCCGGCGCCACGTATCTGGATGAGAGCGCGGCCATGGCACTTGGGGAGCTCATGGATATCGCCGGAAGCGAGCAGACCGAATGCATTGTGATGGGCCTGTCCGGTCTGGTTCCCAGAACCCTGGACGCGCTCGGTATCCTGAAACATCTGCCCAGGCACCGCGTTGTCAGAACGCTGGACGAGGCAAGACAGGCAACGCGAGGGATCCTCGGTATATAGCGGACAGTGCGTGGTTTCCGGATCCCTGCCGGGAAGCCGGGGCGGAAAACCCTTTCGGGAAGGACATATGAAAGGTTCCGGCGCGATCGGCGTCTATCCGTCAACCAGGGGCCGCAATTCGGGCCGCTGGTTTTTTCGTCATGTGGCAACATTTGTAAGACCCAGCCTGTTCCGTCTATCGGTATCCTCGTCGGCTCGAATTCAAGCCGGAAATTGAGCGGGCTTTTTTTAAAAGAAATTCGGACATGCCCTTGTGTACAGGGAAATTGCGTTTATATTCATTATTACGGATAAATCCGACAGCGCATCCGAGCGCTCGAGCAGGGACGTTGTCGTTCGGTTCATTCACGTCTTCAATCACATTGGTGAATGGGTCAGGAGCCAGCTTCAGTGGGCGGTATTCGAGCGCGCTGCTTATGGCTTTCCGGCTCTTTTCGCTGGTAACCCGCAGCATTGGAGGGATCGTCATGTTCGGTGGTATTCGCAGTGTGTTTGTGTTCGCAGTGGCAGTGAGTCTGACGTGGGGTTGCGGCCGTGAACGCCTGACAACGTCGCAGGTACCGGAGGCGGGTGGCCAGGCCGCGGGCAAGCTGGCACTCAATGGCATGATGCGGGCAGTGGTGGTGGCAAACGTGTCGGACGGCGGAACGCCTGTAAGCGGTGCGACCGTCGAGTTCTCGCGTTCGGTATCCGGCCAGCCCGCCAGTTTCGAGTGGTCGGGGTCCACGAATGCGCGCGGTCAGGCCCACGTGGACATCGGGGGCGCCGGGGTGACCGGCTACTACCGTGCGCGGGCGATGCGGGACGGCAGCGAGATCGGTTCGTGGTTGAGCATCCCGGTCAACAGCGGATATCAGTCATCGGTTGAACTGCCGATCGGCGACAAGGCGAGCGCAACCGGCGCAATCGCGCTGACGCCCGGCGGTCTGCCGGCGAAGATCACCATCGGCCTGGCCGTGCCGCTGACGGGTCCTCAAAACGTGTACGGCGTGCCGGCGCGGGAAGGCTTTGAGTTGGCTCAGGGAGAAATCAACGGTTCTTCGAGACTCGGCGGCGCGAGCATCGAATTTATCGTCGAGGATACGGAGGGCACGGTCGACGCCGCCACCGCGGCGTTCAACAAACTCATCAACGAAGACGGCGTGAACGTCATCCTGGGCCCCGGTATTTCCACCGTGGGGAAGGAAGTGTTCCCAATCGCCCAGGAGAACGAAGTCCTGGCATTCAGTTCCACCTCCACCGCAGTCGGCCTGAGCGCGATCGGCGATTATATCTTCCGTTCCGGTCTCAACGTGGGTACGCTGGTCCCCGGCGCCGTCAAGGACCTGCAGGAGAAACTGAGGTTCAGCAGGGTCGCCACGATGGTCGACGATGCAGACGTCTATTCCAGGAGCCTGGACGAGGCGGTAACGAATGCCCTCACGGAAGGCGAGGTGGAGATTCTGGGCCGGGAAACATTCGCAACGGGAGATACGTCGTTCGCGGACCAGTTGAACAACATCAAGGAATTGAATCCGCACGCCCTCTTCGTTTCGTGTCTGGCGTCGGAGATGATTCAAATTATGCTCCAGGCCCGAGACGCCGGCATTCCCTCGAATATTCCCCTCATTATTCCCGAAATGACATTGGATGAGGTGGCCGCCGCCGGAGACGCCGCGGAACGTGTGATCAGCATTACGAGTTGGGCAACCAACGCGTCCACGCCGGGGAACCAGACCTTTATCGAAAGCTATATGGCGGCAAACGACAGTGAACCCGGTCCGTGGGCCGCGCTTTCGTACGCCTCGCTGTACATTCTTGCAGATGCAATCGCGGACGCCGGATCAACGGATGCGGGCGCAATCAAGGACGCAATGGCCGCTACCCGTGACGTCGACACGATTCTGGGCCGGTTTTCGTTCAACGACGACGGCGACGCGGTTTACGATCCCATCGTCCTGATCGTCCGCGACGGCGCATTCGAGCTGTTCGAATAAACCCGTCAGTCGCTTCTGCCGGGGTCGTGTGTCTGGGGGTTGTTTTTTCAAATGTCCGCAATTGCATGACAAGGAGACCCTGGACGCCTGCTTAACAGTCCGAAACGCGTCTTTGACCGTGGGAGGAGATTCCAATGCTTCCGGGGATTCGCAGCGTTTTGATCCTGGCGATTGCCGCGGGTGTGGCGTGGGGCTGCGGCGGTGACCGCGTGACGACGTCGCAGGCGCCGGAGGCGGAGGAACAAGCAGGTCGGCCCCTCGGCAAACAGGCGTTCGGTGGAGACAGTGAGCAGGCCGCTGTCCTTGCCCGCGTGCAACAGGGCGATGCGGCTGTCAACGGCGTCACCGTGGAGTTCGCGCGTTCGGTTTCAGGTCGGCCCGCGAATTACGAGTGGTCGGGCACAACCGATGGGCGCGGTCGGGTTCGGGTTGTGATCGGGGGCCCCGGGGTGGGCGGCTACTACCGTGCGCGGGCCGTACAGGACGGCAGCGTTCTGGGTTCGTGGTCGAGCATACCGGTCAACGACGGATACGAGACAAAGGTAGACCTGCCGGTTGAAGGCAATGCCGTCGTGACGGGTACAACCGCGCGGGACGTGGTGACCATCGGTGAAGGCCAGCCGGTGCAGATCCGTACGGTTCTCGCGCACGAGGTCGTACCGTCCGTTTCGGACTGGGCGCGCTACAGCGCCGAGTTGGCCATCAGAGACTATGGCCCCATTCATGGTCACGAGGTTGAACTCGGCGAGCCCATAGACGGCATGTGTTCGCCGGACGGCGGAAGCGCCAGCGCGGGGCAGATCATCGCCAACCCGCAGGTAATCGGCGTCATCGGCACGTTGTGTTCCGGATCCGCCGTGGCCGCTTCCCCTCTGCTCAGCGCGGCGGGTCTGGTGATGATATCGCCGGCCAACACGTCGCCGGTGCTCACCTCCGACCTCACGGGCAACCCCGGTCCCGACTATCATCCCGGCTATTTCCGTACGGCCAACAACGACCTCTATCATGGACAGGCGGTCGCGGACTTCGCATACAACGAATTGGGCCTGCGGCGGGTGGTGTCCATTGACGACGGCGACCCGTATACAATGGGTCTCACCGGCGCATTCGGCAATGCGTTCCGCACACTCGGCGGCGAGGTCCCGGTGACGGCCAGGATCGAAAAAGGCGAAACGGATATGACCGGCGTCCTGGCGGATTTCGCGGACGCCGGACCCGACGGAATCTTCTTCCCGCTCTTCATTGCTGAAGGTTCGCCGTTTGCCGAGCAGGTCAGAAATATCGATGGTTTGAAAGACGCGACGCTCCTGACGGACGCGGCCCTTCTCCTTTCGGAGTTCCTGGGCACACCGCAGTCCGAAGGCATCTATTTTGCGGGGCCGGAGCCGGTTCACGGCGAAAACGTCAATATCGCGACCGGCAAGAACAGTGACGCGGTACTCGCCGAGATCGAGTCCATCTACGGGGGGACGCATACCAATCCCTACTGGGCGCACGCGTACGACGCCACGGCGCTCCTTCTGAGCGCCATCAAGTCGGTTGCGGTGACCGATGGCGGAACGTTATACATAGACCGCGTCGCATTGCGCGCCGAGGTGGGGGCCACGGCGGGTTTTCCGGGTCTCATCGGCGAACTCACGTGTGACGAGTTCGGAGACTGCGGCACCGGGGTTGTGAACATCTACCACCACACCGATAAAAACATCGTAGACCCCGCTGAGCTACCTGTGGTCTATCGGTTCGAACCGTGAAGCGCCGACCGTCAGTCGGGATGAGGATTGAATTCGGGGATCGATCTCATTCGATGCGAATTGGAACGCGGTTTACGAATCGACCGGTTTGATTCTCTGTGGAAGCATGGCCCGGTTTCCCGGGTGAGTTCACTTTTCACCGGTCATGAGTATCCGCGCCGGCCGGTTTGTACCACATAAATGACAGGCAGTGCAGGCTGCCTGTCATTTTGCGGTTTGGCGGAAGGCGCGTGTCTGCTCGTTCCGCCTGAGTTCGTTTATTCTGAGGAGGTCCGGTTTGTTCAGCAAGTTCCGGAGTTCGCTGGTATTTACGCTCATCACTTCCGTGAGCTGGAGTTGCGGAAGCGAAAGCGTCACGACGTCGCAGCTTCAGGAAGCAGAGGACGCGGTTGCGCCCGCGATGGGCAAGCTCGCTTTAGACGGAAACATGACACAGACCTTTGTCATCGTTCGCGTCCGTCAGGGCCAGGCGCCCCTGAGCGGCGTCACCGTTGAGTTCGCCCGATCCGTCTCCGGACGGGCGGCGGACTATGCGTGGTCCGGTGAGACGGACGCACGAGGGCGCGCCCGCGTCAAGATTGCGGGAAACGGGGTGAGCGGTTATTATAGTGCGCGGGCTATGCAGGATGGGACCGCACTGGGTTCCTGGACCAGCATTCCCGTCAACGCGGGATTCGAATCCACGGTTGAATTACCGGTCGGCGAAACGTCCCGTGTGACCGCCTCATTGAAGTTGACGCCGGGAGGTCTGCCCGAGCGGATTTCGATCGGCCTGGTACTTCCCTGGGAAGAGCCGCAGCGCCCCTTCAGCCAGCCGATCATGAATGGATTCGAACTCGCCCGCGAGGAGATCAACGTGTCATCCCGGCTGGGCGGAGCGTCCATCTCGTTCGTTGTCGGGAATTCCCGCGCCAGTGCCGAAGGCGCGGTTGAAGCGTTCGAGGGGCTGATTCACCGGGACGGAGTACCGGTAATTCTCGGTCCGACGCTTTCGACCGCGGCCGTCGCGGCTTTCCCGGTCGCGCAGGAGAATGAGGTTGTCGCCTTCAGTTCAACTTCGGTAGCCCCCGGGCTGAGCGCGATCGGCGACCACATCTTCCGTGCCGGACTCAGCCTGGGCGTACTCGTGCCCGGAGGCGTTGAAAAGACGAAGGATAAACTGGGCTATCGCAGGGTGGCGACGATCGTGGATGAGAGCGATTTCTTTGCGCGGGCAAGCGACGAGGCGCTCAGGAGCGCGTTGACCGCCGCGGACGTCGAGATTCTGGCAAGAGAGACGTTTGAAACGGGCGATACCACCTTTGTCGAACCATTGACCCGCATTGGGGCGCTGAACCCGGACGCACTATTTGTTTCCGCGATATCGCCGGCGGACAAGGTCCGGATCCTGGTCGAGGGACGGCGTTTGGGCACACCCGCCAACGTGCCGTTCATTGTCACGGAACTGACCATAGATGAAGTGCAGGCCGCCGGTGAAGCCGCGGAAGGTGCGATTACATTTACAGGTTGGGTCCTGTCGGCAACGACGCCCGGCAATCAGGGTTTCGTCGAGAACTATATAGCGAGATTCGGGTCCGATCCGAACCACTGGGCCGCGCAATCCTATGCGGCGCTCAATATTCTCGCCGCGGCAATCGCGGAGGCCGGTTCGACGGATCCGGGGATGATTCGCGACGGAATGGCGGGCATCAGAGATCTGGATACGATTCTGGGAAGGTTCTCTTTCAACGCCGACGGGGATGCCGTCTACGATCCCGTTGTGCTGATTGCGCGTGATGGCAAATTCGAAATCTTCGAATGATCGTACGTGTCCTTTGTTCCAATACCTCTGCGCTGAGAGATCGTTCCGGCTGGATTCGAAAGCCCGTATACGAAGCGATCAGCCAGCCACTCCTGTTCGTTTCACAGGTTGAATTCAAGCCGGAGGGGGTGCCATGTCAACCTGCATTCACCGTCTCTTCTTGTTCGTGCTTGTCGGAACCGTAGCCTGGGGATGCGATGGCGAACGCGTGACGACGTCGCAAGTACCCGGGACAGATGGCGAGGAGGTGCAATCTCTCGGCAAGCTGGCGGCCAAAGGAGACCTGACGCGATCCGTGGTGCTGGCCCGCGTGCGGAACGGTCAGACGCCCGTAAGCGGCGTCACGGTCGATTTCGCCCGTGCAGTTTCAGGACGGGCTGCCGGTTACGAATGGTCGGGCACAACCGGCGTGGACGGTCAGGCGCGGGTAGAGATCCGGGGAGACCGGGTGAGCGGATACTACCGGGCCCGGGCCATGCGAGACGGTGGTCCGCTGGGGACATGGTCGAGTATTCCGATAAATGGAGGGTATGAAGTCACGGTTGACCTGCCCGTTGGCGGGACCGCGCGCGTGACGGGTTCGTCCCTTCCGGCATCAGAGTGTCTCCGTGGTGAAATTGCGATTGGCATCGTCCTGCCCCTGAACACCCCGCGCGGGCTGGAGATCAAGAGCGGCTTTGAACTCGCTCGCGACGAGATCAACGGCTCATCCAAACTCGGCGAAGCGAGCATCGCGTTCATTATCGAGGATTCTCGAAGATCGCCAGAGGGCGCCGTTGAAGCGTTCAACAAGCTCATTCATCAGGACGGTGTTCCCGCCATTCTCGGCCCCACACTCTCAACCGAGGCCAAAGAGGTTTTCCCCATCGCGCAACGGAATCGGGTCGTGGCATTCAGTTCGACCTCAAGCGCATCCGGCCTGAGCGCGATTGGCGATTTCATCTTCCGTGTTGCGCTCAGCGTGGATGTCCTCGTACCCGCCGGCATCCGGCAGACGCATGAGAAGCTCGGCTATCAGAGAGTGGCGACGATATACGATCGGATCGACGTCTTCACCCGGAGCAGCGACGAGACCCTGAGCGGTGCGCTCGCCGAAAGCGGAGTCGAGATCCTGGCCAGGGAGACGTTTGAGACCGGCGATACGACCTTTGTCGACCAGTTGACCCGGATTAAAGCGTTGAATCCGGACGCCGTCTTCGTCTCGGCCCTTTCAGCAGAACTGTCTGAGATTCTGATCCAGGGCCGTCGCCTGGGCGTTCCCCCCGGTGTTCCCTTTATTACTCTGGAGATGACCTTGAACGAAGTGCGAGCCGCGGGCGCAGCCGCTGAAGGCGCAATTACGTTTACAGGTTGGACCGGACTGGCTGCCACGCCGGGAAACCAGGCTTTTGTTGAAGATTTCGAAGCCAAATACGATATTGACGCCAGCCGCCGGTCGGCACAGTCCTATGCCGCTCTCCATATTCTCTCGGAAGCGATCGCGACTGCCGGTTCAGCCGATGCGAGTGCGATTCGAGACGCGATGGCGGGAATCCGGGATCTGGATACAATCCTGGGCCAGTTCTCTTTCAACGCCGACGGGGATGCGGTTTACGATCCTGTTGTGCTGATTGCGCGTGGTGGCAAATTCGAGATCTTCGAATGATCTTGCGTCAACGACGTACGGTGTCCGTTTTCGCGTAGACGATTCCTTTCCGGCTTCCCACGCCGGTCCCCGAGCCATCTGACTGATTCAACGGGTTCATTTTGCGGTTGAATCTTAAATTGGAGGTGCCTGTCATGTTTACCGGTTCTCGCAGTTTCTTGTATGCGCTTGTCGCGGCCGTAACCTGGGGTTGCGGGGGTGAACGCCTGACCCCGTCGCAGGTACCCGAGGCGGACGTACCAACCGGCCGGCCACTGGGTAAACTGGCTGTCGATGGAGACACCACGCCCGCCCTGGTTGTGGCCCGGGTAATGCAGGGGGAGAATCCGGTAAGCGGGGCCAACGTGGAAATCGCACGTTCCATTTCCGGGCGTTCGGCGGACTACGAGGCGTCGGGAACGACCGGCGCGAACGGTGTGGCGAAGGTGGAGATCGGCGGGCCGGGGGGTTACTACCGGGTCCGGGCGATGCTGAATGGAAGCG
This sequence comes from Candidatus Latescibacterota bacterium, assembly GCA_965116875.1. Taxonomy (GTDB): domain Bacteria; phylum Latescibacterota; class UBA2968; order UBA2968; genus JAAXHE01. Next base: position 1,670,369 of record OZ220733.1, on the reverse strand, counting down.
CTCTGGGATCGTGGTCCAGTATACCGATAAACGGTGGATACCAAACCGACGTCGATTTGCCGGTTGGGGAAACGGCGCGCGTTACGGGTACGTATGAGCGGGCCCTGGTTGCGTTCCGCGAGGGTCAGGCCGTACACATCCGCTCGCTGCTCACCCACACGATCGCGGCATCGCTTGGCGATCCTTCGCGCAAGGCCGTTGAGCTGGCCGTCCGGGACTATGGGACCGTACACGGCCGCAACGTTGAACTCGGCGATCCGATAGACGGCCTGTGCGGGCCGGAGGGCGGTCGGTCGGGCGCAGAGCGGATTGTCGCCGATTCGCGGGTGCTGGGCGTCGTGGGCACCTCCTGCTCCGGCGCGGCAGTAGCGGCCTCACCGGTCATCAGCGCGGCCGGTCTGGTCATGATCTCGCCTTCCAATACGTCTCCGAGATTGACGTCCGACCTGGCGGGCAACGCAAGTCCGGACTATCACCCCGGTTACTTCCGGCTTGCGATCAACGACCTCTATCAGGCCCGGGCCGTCGCGGATTTCGCGTACAATGAACTGGGCCTGAGGCGCATGGTTGCGGTCGACGACGGCGACGCCTATACCACCGCCCTCGTCAGCGCGTTCCGCGATGCGTTCGCCGAAGTTGGAGGGGAGGTACCTGTCAGCGCGCGGATAGACAAAGGACAAACGGACATGACCTCCGTTCTCACGGAATTCGCGGAAGCGGGACCAGATGCCATCTTCTTCCCGCTTTTCGACGAGGAGGGTCTGCCGTTCGCGAAGCAGGCAAGGGAATTCGACGGTCTCGAAGGGGTAACCCTCATTACGGGCGCCGCCCTGCTCGATTCGGAGTTTCTCGCCTCGCCGCAGTCCGAGGGCGTGTACGCCGCCGGACCGGTGGCGGATCTCGGCTCGAATGTCAATATGGTTACGGGCAGGAGCGTGGACGAGGCGCTGGCCGCGTATGACGCTGCGTATGGTGGATTTCCCGGCACGCCGTACTGGGCGCATTCCTACGACGCCGTGACCCTGCTCCTCAGCGCCATCGAATCCGTGGCGATTGCAAGGGACGGAGCGCTGATCGTGGACCGCAACGCGCTGCGACGGGAACTCCACGCGACGTCCGGTTTTCAGGCGCTCGTCGGCACCGTCGCCTGCGATGAATTCGGCGACTGCGGCACCGGACGCATCAATATCTACCACCACACCGACACGAGCGTCACCGATCCCTCCCAATTGCCCGTGGTCTATCGATTCGTACCATGATGCCGTGATCAATTGTCAGGGTTGTCTGTCGTGTTTTTCCACAATCGCTGGAGGGTTATTATGTTCGGCGGGATACGCGGAGCCATATTTGTCGCGCTGGCTGCCGGAGTTCTATGGGGCTGCGGTGGCGAAAGCAGGACGCCGGCGCTTGCTCCGAATGCGGAAGATCGGGTAGCAAAGCCGCTTGGCAAACTGGCTTTGAGCGGGGCCCAGACTCTGGCGGTCCTGAACGCTCGCGTGATGCAGGATCAAGCGCCGGTCAGCGGCGTTACCCTCGAAATCGGAAGATCCGTTTCGGGGCGGGCTGTGGAATACGAATGGACGGGTACGACCAACGCGCGCGGCCGGGCAAGGATTGAGATCGAAGGGGTCCGGGTAACGGGTTACTACCGCGCGCGCGCGAAGCGCGGCGGAAGTCAGCTTGGAACGTGGTCGAGCATTCCCGTCAATGGTGGTAATGAAACGACCGTCGAACTGGTGATTGGCGGCATGGCGAGCACGGCGGGTACGATCAGGTTGGCATCGGGCGGTCTCCCCGCGGAGATTGCCATCGGCGTCGTTCTGCCGCTGACAGGACCTCAGACCCGTTACGGATTTCCCGCAAGAGACGGCTTTGACCTCGCACGGGAAGAGATCAACAACTCGTCCAGACTCGGCGGCGCCGGCATCAACTTCATCGTAGAGGATTCCCGCGGAACAGCCGCAGGCGCCGTAGACGCATTCAACAAACTGATCGATCAGGACGGCGTGTCCGTCATACTCGGTCCGGCAATCTCTACGGCGGCCCGGGAGGCGTTCCCGATTGCCCAGCAAAAAGAGGTCGTCGCATTCAGTTCAACCTCGACCGCCGCAGGCCTGAGCGCGATCGGCGATTACATATTCCGGTCCGGTCTGAACGTCGATGCGCTGATCCCGGGCCCCGTCAGGGAGACGCAGGAAAAGCTGAGATATCGGAGAGTGGCAACCATTGTGGATGGTACCGACGTCTTTTCGAGCAGCAGTGACGAGTCGATAAGGATCACGCTGGCCGAGATCGACGTCGAAGTCCTGGCAAGAGAGACGATTGCCACGGGCGATACCACGTTTGGAGAACAATTGACGCGTATCAAGGCGTTGAATCCGCAAGCCGTCTTCGTCTCGGCCCTGGGCGCCGAACAATCCAGGATACTGATCCAGGCCCGCGAGGCCGGTATCGGCGCAAATATACCCTTCCTGGTTCCGGTAATGACCGCGGCGGAAGTCGAAGCCGCGGGTGATGCCGCCGAGGGCGCGATTTCTTTTGTCAGTTGGTCGAGCGCTGCCGGCACGCCCGGAAATGAAGCCTTTGTGGCGGGCTATCTTGCGAGATACGGTTCCGAACCGAGCACGTGGGCTGCCCAGTCATATGCCGCCCTCTACATTCTCTCGGAGGCCATCGCCCGGGCCGGGTCAACCGATGCGGGCGCCATTCGAGTCGCGATGGCCGGGACTCGGGATCTGGATACCGTCCTGGGCTCGTTTTCCTTCGACGACAATGGTGACGCGGTTTACGACCCGGTCGTGTTGATTGTCAGGGACGGCGAGCTGGTCGTTTTCGAATAAGGGTCGGCAACCGACTGCAGGTTTCAGGTACCTATCCGCCAACCTGCGCGATTCGCTTTACGATCCACTCAACGTAGGCTTTGCGGGTCATGCCTCGTCTTCGCGACTCGCCGTCAATAAAGGCCGCAACGCCCTCGTCCAGCGTCATATGGGCGCGGACGTTGCGGCCTGTTACGCGGATTAACGGGACTGACACAAACGTATTCCCGCGCGGAACCTCCAACTGCTCGAAATCGCTTGGCAGCGAGATCTTCTCTCCGTCCTTCTCGACCTCGATTGCGTAATCGCGAAGGGCTTCTTCGGCATTCACCAGCGCCTCGTCGACGGTGCTTCCCATAGCGACGATTCCGGGAAGGTCGGGAAACGTGACCCCATAGGCGCCTTTTTCGCCATCAATTAACGCAGGGTATCGATCCATATTTCGGTTCTCCCTAAATGTTGATTATTCCGTCCAGCCCGCTTTTCTTGCGATCGATCTGGCAACGCCCGGGGATACGGTTCTGTGTCTCGGCAGGGTAATGATCCCTCTGATGTCAGAGTGCCGAAAAATGTCATGACCGGAGCCGTGACGTGCCAGGTACCACCCATCGTTTTCGAGGAGGCGCCTGATTCGTTCCGTTCTTGTTTGCAATTCTGCGTCTCCGTGGTTATATATATGGCCGTTTCTCTGGAAAATGTCAACTCATTTCGTGCAAATAAATGAACTTTTCCAATCCTGACTCTCAGCGTAAATTCGGAAAAAGACAGCACTAAGGCGAAATCCCTGAGAGCAAACGATGAACAGCGAGACGACACCATAGAATCCGATAACAGAAAGAACAACGGCGAGTGCGGCGGTCTCCAGATGTCCCCCGAGGCCATGCTCGAACTGGCGCGCAAAGCCGCCGAACTCCTGGTTGCGCGGGCCGAAAACCTGCCCGAAGAGGGCGCCTGGGACGGTGAATTTCGCCAGGAACTGGATGACCGCCTGATGGCGCCGCCACCCGAGGCGGGGCGTCCCGCTGAGGAGGTGATGGAGCAGGCCGCGAAGGAGATTCTTCCCGTGGCGACCCGGCTCGATCATCCACGGTGCTTCGGATTCATCCCGTCATCACCCACCTGGCCGGGAGTGCTTGCCGACTTTCTGGCAGCGGGGTTCAACAATAACGTCTGCACCTGGCTGGTTGCCAGCGGTCCGAGCCAGCTTGAACTGGTGGTTATCGACTGGCTGCGAAACTGGATCGGTTATCCGGAAAGCGCCGGCGGCCTGCTCACCAGCGGAGGTTCGGCCGCCAGTCTGGACGCGTTTGTCGCGGCGCGAGAAGCGGCCGGACATCCGGATCGGCCGACCGTGTACCTGAGCGACCAGAGCCACAGCGCCCACATCCGCGCGGCCAGGATCGTAGGCGTCCGGCCGGAATGCATTCGGATGATACCCAGCGACGAGCGGTTCCGGCTGGACGTGAACGCGCTTGCGCGGTCCGTGGCCGAGGACCGTGCGGCGGGCTTCAACCCGATAGCGGTTTGCGCCAATGCGGGAACCAGCAGCACAGGGGCAATCGACCCGCTTGAGGGGATGGCGGATTTCTGCGAAGCGGAAGGGATCTGGCTTCACGTGGATGCGGCCTACGGCGGTTTTGCGGCAGTTACCGAAGCGGGCAAGCGTCTCCTGAAGGGAATCGCGCGCGCCGACTCGGTCGGTCTGGACGCCCACAAGTGGTTCTTCCAGCCGTACGAGGCGGGATGCCTCCTGGTGAAAGACGTCGGCGCCCTCGAGCGCGTATTCGCCGTGCACCCGGATGTCCTGCAGGATACGGTGTGGGGCGCGAACCATCCGAACATCGCGGACCGGGGTCTGCAGTTGAGCCGGTCCATTCGCGCGCTGAAGATCTGGATGTCGGTGCAGACGTTCGGGATGGAGGCGTTCCGGCGCGCCGTATCGAACGGGATGGAGCTTGCCGGCCGCGCCGGAGCGTATGTCGAGGAGAGTCCGAATCTGGAGCTTCTGACGCCCGTGTCGCTTGGAGTGGTTTGTTTTCGCGTGAATCCATGCAATGAGGGCCGCACCGAGGAAGCGCTGGAGGAAATGAACAGGACCGTGCTTGCGCGCGTGTTCTGGGAAGATCGGGCGTTTTTTTCTTCGACGAATCTACACGGGACGTTTTCGCTCAGGCTGTGTATCATCAACCACAGTACGACCTGGGATGACGTACGCGAAACCCTGGATACCGCGGAGCGTTTCGGGATGGAAGCCCTGAAGAATTAGGGTGTGCCACGGCGGCCGCGGGTCATACGATTACCATACGGATTGGTGAACGCGTTGTTCTGTCACGGAAATAAGTTGCCTGGATTCGACCGCCGAGTCGCCAGGCTCGTGTTCCTTCGACAAGCTCAGGACGGCGCCTTTGACAGGCTCAGGAATCGGCGGGTGAGACCTGAGCCGCTCCCTGAGCTGCCACCCTGAGCCTGTCGAAGGGCTGTCGAAGGGTCGGCGAAGGGATATCGAGTGGCCATCGACGGATATTGAAACGCGCGCATTTCGACATTTCGACAAGCTCAATGCAGGCATGCTTGCTTCGACAAGCTCAGCACAGGCAATGAGCACGTTTCAGCGAGACGCGATGAGTCGGCAGTCGAATGATAAGGAATTGTCGGGACAGAGCTCTAACAGTCCGTTGATAATGTCGCTCTGCAGCCCGGATGGACTTTTTCAACGGGCTGCTAAGAATAGAGCGAAGCCAACTTCCGGCAGATCAGTTCCATTTGTTCGGGGTATTTCTTCTTCACAACCTGGACGATCCGGCCGCTCGTGACGTGATCGACGAATTGTCCCGTCGTCAGGCCCAGTCCTCGTGTACATACAGAAGCGACGGTCGTTCTTCGGGCGCCCAGTTTTTCCGCAACGGTACGGAACGCCTCGGTATGGGTTTTCCCCCTTTTCATTTCCTGAACAATCGGTATGAGACAGTCCGCAAGGTTGTCATATTCCCGCTTATCCGATTTCTGTCCATTGATACATCCTCGATTGACCGCCACCAGGGTCTCACGCAGCAGGAGTCGCATGGCCTTGCTCCGCGCGTTTGTCAATACCGTATTGTCGTCGGTGCTCCGTTTTTCCAGTTCTTCCAGCCCCACTCTCCAGGCGCCCAGTTCCGACCTGAGCCGGCCTTCCCAATGGGTATACAGGCGGCGTTCCTGCACCCGATTTGCCGGTCGATCGGATTCCGCCAGGCCGGCTTTGTATTGTTCGAACAGGGCTTCCAGTTGGTCGTCATCGTTCAATTCCGTTTCCCTGGTTCCGATGTTTTCGAGCAGTTCCATCCTGCGTGCTTCGACGGCCCGTCTGACGCTTTGCAGTTCCCGTTCGAGTAACTCCTGGAAGAGTTCGGCCATCCGCTGCGTCAGTCCGTTTCCGGAAGACGGCATTAAGTCCCTCCCGTGATCTTCAGCGTCTGCCTGTTGGCGCCGCATAACGTACGTTCGCGCCTTGATTCAGGACGCTGTCGCCGTGCATGTGACGCATCATCGGATGGGTGCGCCGCTGCCAATGCCGGGAAGCGAATTCCCGGCATACGACGAAAGCGGGCGGAAGCGGATCTCACGAGAGATACCGCGCGCCATCCTGCCGGAGGGAGGGGTTCAACCAATGTGCAAAATCAGTGCCGATTTCAATTTTTCAATGTAAATTATTTTATATCAATATGTTACCGTTAAAGGGGACGATCTCTTTCTCGCATGAATCGTCGCAGAATGCGTCTGTCAGAACACCCTGCGGAGCGGAAACAGTTGCACCGTTCGGACTCAACTACTTGATTATAAATGATTTAGTGGGAATTTGCAAAAGAGGAAGACCGGAATGCGTTGCAATTCACGACGTATGTCGCATTTTGCGACACCACCCTGGAACGCATGAACAGCGTGGCGGACGGGGGGCCGCGCACGCCTCACCGCACTTCGTCGAGTACCGAAGGGCTGTTGCTCACAAAGGAGGAAATCCATGAAAGGTCGCGGAATCGCGGCAGTCGTTGCAGGAATCGCAGTCGGCATCGGCCATTTCGCCGTCGCACACGAGGGTGGGGACGAGGGTTCCGTTTCCGGATCGACGGCGTTCACGGCGATCACCCCGATTCTGAACGTCGAAAGTGTTGAAGCGAGCATCGCGCAATACACCAGTGTTCTCGGCTTCAAGAAGGACTGGGACTGGCCTTCCGAGGTGGCGGACAAGACCTTTGCGTCCATATCCAATGGCAAGGTGAACATCTTTCTCTGCGAGAACGCGCAGGGCGCCCGGCCGGTCTGGATCTACTACGGCGTCGAAAATGTGGACGAACTGCACAAGAAGCTGGCTCGGGCGGGGGCGGACATCAGGCAGAAGCCCGTCGACCAGCCCTGGGGGGCGCGGGAGATGCTCGTCGCAGACAAAGACGGCCATATTCTGCGCATCGGGGGGCCGAGCGCAAATGGGCACGGCGAAGGCGGGGAAGACGACCACAAAGCGAAGAAAGAGCACGGCGACAACGGGCAAGAACACCATTAGAGCGGGCAGATCTACCCCCTGGCCCCCTGCCTGAAGGAAGAAGGAAAAAGGAAGAAGGAAAAAGGAGAAGAAGCGGTAACTTTGACGTCTGTCACTTCTGCAATCGGACTCTCGAAAGAATCGAATGGAAGCGGATTGCTTAGCAGTCCGTTGAGAAAGTCGCTCTGCAGGCGAGGCCGAGCCATTGTGGTCGAAGACAAGGCGCGCGACCGAGTCCCATCTTTCGATTCGGCGAGGGAGCGCAACGCAGTAATTCGACCGCAAGGGCCGGCCGTAGCCCGGATGGACTTTTTCAACGGGCTGTCAGGAGAGCGGAAAACCGGCGGCGTTTCCTTGTAAATCAGAGTGTCTATCAAGGACCGGCACGCGAAACCTGTTTTCCTCCCTCTTTCCTTTAGGAGAGAGGGCCGGGGAGAGAGGTCTGCGGGGCCGGGGGGATGGTTTGCTTTGGACTTTGCCTTTCGCCTTTAGCTAACTGCTGACCGCTGACGGCTGATCGCTGCTTCCAGGGTTTAGCTGACTGCCATTCCCCGCTTCTTGCCTTTTTCATCCTGATAGTTTATCTTAAGTTAAACTCCAAAAAGGACAGGCAATGTCCGAAATCATCAACGCCAAGCAGCTTCGCGCGCGTCTGAAGGAGGTTGTCTCAAAGGTGCGCGACGGTGCGCGCTATACGGTCCTGTACCGCAGTCGACCTGCATTTGACATCGTCCCGGTTGGCAGTCCACAAATCGAAATCGCGCCGCTCGAAGCGGATCCGCTTTACCAGGCGCCTCCCGTGGGTGCTTCCGAATCGGGCGACGCTGCCGAGCGACATGACGAGGTGTTGTACCGGTGAGGCAGATGTTCGTGGATACCGCCGGATGGGTTGCGGCGGCGGACAGCCGGGATACGAAGGGTCCGGCGGTGCGGAAGTCTCGCGACGACTGGCTTTCGTCCGGGGGCATCCTGACGACGACCGACTACGTTGTCGACGAGACGTTGACCACCATCCGGTCGCGCCTGGGTCTGCATGCCGCTGAAGCGTGGTGGGTGCAGATCGACGGCTCATCGCGCCTGAGGATCGAGTCGATCGACGAAGCGAGAAGAGATCGTGCCCGTGCGCTCTTTTTCGGATACCGGGACAAGGAATTCTCCTTTACGGACTGCAGCAGCTTCGTCCTCATGCGGGAATTACACATTAATCGGGTATTGACGCTGGATCATCACTTCCGGCAGATGGGGTTTGAGGTTGTTCCTTAGCACGGAGCCGGTTGTTCCCCCTCTTTCCCGGACCTACCCCCTAACCCCCTTCCTGAAGGAAGGGGGGACGTTGATGGGTTGATTTACAGGCTTTGTGATGTGCCGGATAGCGATTACCTTTCAATCGGAGTGTCTATCAATGACCGGCACGGGACGTGTGCCTTTCCTCCCTCTCTCCCGGTGGGAGAGAGGGCCGGGGAGAGAGGTCGCATAAAGGCGGGTAGAGGGTAGACGGAAGACGTTAGAAGAAATCCTTGCCCGGTAGGTTAATCTTCTTGCCTCCGGCACGAGAAGAAGCCTCACGAGGCAGGCAATCTCTCCCCTCTCCCGTCTACCCGGTTTAGGCACCTACCCCCTGGCCCCCTGCCTGAAGGAAGAAGGAAAAAGGAAGAAGGAAGAAGTAGCGGTACCTTTGACGTCTGTCACTTCTGCAATCGGACTTTCGCAAAAATCGAATGGAAGCGGATTGCTTAGCAGTCCGTTGAGAAAGTCGCTCTGCAGGCGAGGCCGAGCCATTGTGGTCGAAGACAAGGCGCGCGACCGAGTCCCATCTTTCGATTCGGCGAGGGAGCGCAACGCAGTATTTCGACCGCAAGGGCCGGCCGTAGCCCGGATGGACTTTTTCAACGGGCTGTCAGGAGAGCGGAATACCGGCGGCGTTTCCTTGTCAATCAGAATGTCTATCAATAACCGGCACGGGACGTGCCTTTCCTCCCTCTCTCCTAGACCTACCCCCTAACCCCCTTCCTGAAGGAAGAAGGAAAAAGGAAGAAGGAAAAAGTAGCGGTACCTTTGACGTCTGTCACTTCTGCAATCGGACTTTCGCAAGAATCGAATGGAAGCGGATTGCTGAGGAGAGCGGAAAACCGGCGGCGTTTCCTTGTCGATCAGAATGTCTATCAATAACCGGCACGCGAAACCTGGCCTTTCCCCCTCTTTCCTTTAGGAGAGAGGGCCGGGGAGAGAGGTCGGCGGGGCTGGGAAGGGCTTTTGATTTTGCCTTTCGTTTTTGATCCTGGCTTTGGTTTTCGCTCTTTGCCTTTAGCTGATGGCTGACGGCTGATAGCTGATCGCTGCTTCCGAGAGGGCCGGGGAGAGAGGTCGCATAAAGGCGGGTAGAGGGTAGACGGAAGACGTTAGAAGAAATCCTTGCCCGGTAGGTTGATCTTCTTGCCTCCGGCACGAGAAGAAGCCTCACGAGGCAGGCAATCTCTCCCCTCTTCCTTTTTCCTTCTTCATTCTTACTTTTTTTGGGGTTTTCCATGGATCGAGACGAAGTTCGCGCGCATCTGACAGGCATCATTTCGTCGATCGCGACGCCGTTCAACGAGGACGGCAGCGTGGATTACGACGGGCTGCGGCATCAGATCGACTTCGTGCTGGAAGGCGGAAGCCGCACCGTGCTGCTCACGGCGGGAGACAGCCACTATATCTGCATGTCGGAGGCGGAGATCGCGGAGGTCACCCGGGTGACGTGCGAACACAACGCCGGGCGGGGAATGGTGGTGGCGGCCGACCGCTATTATGACACCCGGCGCTCAATCGCCTTTGCGTCATTCGCGAAAGAGCAGGGAGCGGACGTGCTGATGGTGCTTCCGCCGGCGTGGGGGGCTTCGAGTACGGTCGAGACGTTGGTGGAACACTACGGCGAGGTGTCGCAGACGATGCCCGTGATGATCGTTACGGGCGCGTTCTCGGCGCAGGGTCCGGAGTTCGGATTGCAGGTGATCGATGAAACGCTGGACCGATACGAAAACGTGGTGGCCATCAAGGACGACATGTGCGGGGACTTCGCGCGCCGGCTCTGCCTGGTCGCGCGCGAACGTGTGGCGGTGTTCGCGGGCGGGCAGAAGGTGAACCACATGAATATGTGGCCGTACGGATGCGACGGCTATATGTCGTCGTATATCACGTTCAAGCCGGAGATCGCGCGGCGGTACTGGAGCGCGATCCAGAAAACGGACGTCGAAACGGCACGAGAAATCATCCGCGAATACGACATGCCGTTCTTCGACTATATCGGCAAGCTGACCGGCGGTTGGAACGCGGGGTTCCACGGCGCGATGGAAATCTTCGGCGTGGCCGGGCGCTGGCGCCGGAAACCGTACTATTCGTTGAACGACGAGGAGATGGACGGGCTCAGGGAGTTCTTCAGGTCGAAAGAGCTGCTACAGGAGTGCTGAGATGAAAATCGTCGATATCGATATCATCCCGATCAACCCCGGACTCGCCGCACGGAACGCGGACCACAAGGTCCGGTTTCGCGGCATCGATCAGCGGACCATCTTCAGGGTGGTGACCGACAACGGAATCGTGGGCTACGGAGACTACCGGTCGGTCCCGCCGCCAGAGGAAAGCGTGGCACAGTTGATCGACCGCAGTCCGTTCGACTTTCTCAATCACGAGACGTTGCACCTGGCGCTGGGCGGCGCGCTGTACGACGTGATGGGCAAGCACCTGGGCATACCCGCCTACAAGCTGATGGGTCAAAAGGTGCGGGACCGCGTTCCCGTGATGGCGTGGACCCGGCCGGCGTCGCCCGAAGACCTCAGCAGGGAGATCGTCCGCGCCGTGGACCAGGGCTATATGATGTTCAAGATGCACACCTGCCAGCATTACGATGTGTTCGAGCAGAACCGGGCGGTGGAGGACGTGGCGCCGGAGGGATTCCTGATGCAGTGGGATATGAACCACAACAGGGCGATGGCAACGGTGCTGCCCATCGTGAAAGCCCTCGAGCGTTCCAGGGTGGTGGGGTTCATCGAGGACCCGCTGTTGCTCACGGACGTGGACGGGTGGCGGCGGTTGCGGGCGCAGTGCAAGGTACCCCTCGTGATGCATCTGCCCCCGTTGGGCGGATTGCAGGAGATGATCATGGGCATGGCGGACGCCTACATCATCGGCGAATATTGCGGCGGGTTCGGTGACGCGCTCTTCCGCGGGTTCGCGTACGGAAAGGCGAACGTGCAGGCCGTGGTGCAGTTGACCGGGGGCACGCTGACGAAGGCGCTGGCCATGCACCTGGGGGCGGTGTTGCCGACTGCGGGGCATTCGATCAATCTGGACGACCAGTACGAAGAGGACATTACAACAGAACGTATCCAGATCGCGGAGGGGTGTTCGCCGGTGCCCGAGGCGCCGGGACTGGGGTTCGACGTGGACGAGGAGAAACTCGCGCGCCTGGCGGCCGTGGGGCCCACGGAAATGCCAAGACACGTGGGCGTGCTCTACCTGCCCGGCGGGAGCCGGATGTACGCACCGAGCATCCCGGACGTGCGCCGGCTCACCGGATTCGAGGAAGGGTCCATCCGCGGCGTGAATTCGGAGGTGTGGGAGGACGACGGGTCGGAGGCGTTCGCCCGGGTCTACGATCGAATCCAACGGGAGGGGGCGTTTATGGAGAAAGAGGACTGAGGGATGAAGATCGCTGACATCAGGGCGCACGTCATGAATGTACCGGCTGCGGACGGGCGGACGCCCAGGCGGAACTGGGTCTTCGTGGAGGTGGAGACGGACGCCGGCCTCACGGGGATTGGCGAGGCCACGACGGAACACCACGAAATGGCCGTGGCGGCGCAGGTGGAGACGGCGCTGAAACCCAGATTGCTGGGAATGAATCCAATGGACGTGGAGCACGTCTGGCAACTGGGATACCGGGATTTCTGGTGGAAGCGGGGCGTGGTTCATACGAGCGCCGTCAGCGGGATCGACATGGCGTTGTGGGATATCGCGGGCAAGGCAACCGGACAGCCCTTATTCAGGTTGCTGGGCGGAAGGGTCCGCGACCGGGTACGGTGTTACGCGCGGGCGGACCTGGACCTGGATTCGCCGGAGGCGCATGCGACGCAGGCCCTGGAGGAGGGGTTCGATGCGTTCAAGCACGGGCACGGACCCACGGTTGCGCCGTTCGATATGGACGAACAGGTCGACGTGGCCGTCCGCGAGATGACCCGCCTGCGCCGGGCGCTGGGGCCGGACGCGGCATTGATGATTGACTGCGGCGGCGTGTTCTCGCCCGTGGCGGCGCACCGCCTGATGCGGGAATTACAGCCGCTGGACCTGTTTTTCGTAGAAGAGCCGATCGAGCAGAGTACGGTTGAGCCGTACGTGAGGTTGAAACGCGACTTTCCGGGAATGCGGGTTGCGGCCGGTGAGCGGTGGATCACGCGGTGGGACTGCCGGGAGTGGTTCGAGAGACACGCGGTGGACGTGTGTCAGGTGGATATCTGCCACGCCGGCGGGATCAGCGAACTGATGAAGATTGCCCATTTCGCGGAGGTGTACGGGATCACAATCGCGCCGCACAACCCGTACGGCCCGGTGGCGCTTGCCGCTGCCGCTCACGCCGCGGCGGCGATGCAGAATTTCGAGATCCTGGAGCATTGCCGGCTTCGACCGTGGTTCGACGACGTGCAGGAGCTGAGGGTACCGCTCTCGGGCGGCTGCGTGGACGTCGGGGAACTGAATCCGCGACCGGGGCTCGGCGTCGAACTGGATATGGAATTCGTAAAGTCGCGGCCGTACCAGCCGCTGCCCCCGCGCCGCTATGTGGGACCGGATGGAGCTATACATTTGTATTGAGTGAAGCCCTCTGCCCCCATCCCCCCACACACAGAGCGGTCAGCTATCAGCAGTCAGCGGACCTCTCTCCCCGGCCCCTCAGACAAAGCTGTCAGCTATCAGCTATAAGCCGTAAGCCAAAACCAGAGGCAAAGGCAAGAGCAACCCCTCCACCCATCGCCGCAGACCTCTCTCCCCGGCCCTCTCTCCTAAAGGAAAGAGGGAGATAAGCGAAGCGGTGGGTTGACACCTTCCCATATATACTATCGTAGACGTTGGACGGAAGAGGGGAAAGGACCACACCCCGCCCCACCACCTGGTGAGAGGAAGACGTGAGAGGGGAGAGATCGGATGCCGTAAAGAGTTTTTTCTCATGCCGCGGGCAAGTCGGCGGAACAGATCGGCAAGGGCTTCTTCTCCCGTCTACGGTCTACCCTCTCCCCGCTCTTTCGTAGTTTCGCCGTTTCGTACTCTCGTAGTTTCGCAATGCGAGAATACGATAGGACTCAGGAGGGTGAATTGGCAAGGCATGTGGTAATCTTCTTTATTGTTCTGGTGTGTCTGTCGCCGAGCCTCGAGGCGGCGTCACCGGAGATCCGTCCCGCCCTTGCGGCATTCATCGAGGGCCGATATGCGGATGCCGAAGACAGTCTGAAGACACTGCTCGCCCAACCCGGGACCGACCGTGCCCGGATCTGTTATCTGCTGGGCCGCATCGATACATGGGAGGGGGACATCGAGGCGGCGTTCGAATGGTTCGAGAAAGCCGCTAAAGCGGATTCCGAAACGGCAGACTATCAGTTCTGGCTGGGAATGGCGTACGGCGCGAGGGCGCAGCGCGCCAGCATTTTCGGGAAGCCCGGCAAGGCCCGCCGCACCCGCAAGGCGTTCGAGAAGGCGGTTCAACTGGATCCCGATCACCTCGCCGCACGCACCAAGCTGGTGGAGTACCATCTCTTCGCGCCGGGCATTCTGGGCGGCAGCAGGGAAATAGCGCTGAAACAGGCCGCGGAGATCGCGTCCCGGAACCCATTGGAAGGCCACATGGCGCAGGCCATCATCCACGCGAAGGAAGAGGCGCAGGACAAACGGAAAACAGCCTATCTTGACGCGGTCGCGCAAGCGAATGGCGACGTGCGCCCCGTGATTTCACTGGCGACGCACTATCTCCGCGACGAACGGCGTCTCGACGCAATCCGCGTCTACGAGACGTTTCTGCAGTCGTATCCCGATCGTAGCCCGGTCCTGCGGCGACTGAGCAACCTGTATCGGCTGGAGAAGGAAAACGAAAAGGCGTTGCAGGCCGCTCGCCGCAGCCTTGATGTCGCGACGGAAGCCCTCGCGGCGCTGGCGGCCGATTCACACCCGGGGGTACAATCCTTCGAGAGAGCGCTGAGGGTCGAGGGATTTCGGCTTCAGGCCCTCTATGCGGTTGGCAGGTTCTCCGCCCTGACCGGGATGGAACTGGATCTGGGACTGGAATCGTTGACGATTTATCTTCGCCAGGTGCCGGCGCAATGGCGCGTCGCTCGCCGGAACGGACTCTACCGGCTCGGCCGCATCTACGCGCGCCAGGGAGAGACGAAACTCGCGCGCAACGCGTACAGGAACGTCCTGAAACTGGAGAAGGACCATAAAGGCGCGAGAAAGGCGCTTGAAAAACTGGAGTCAGTACAATAGTCAGCGAGGAGTTGGCAAACCCCCCACCGCATCAGCCGTCGCCTGCCCCTTCGACAAGCTCAGGGCGGCGCCTTCTACATTTCGACAGGCTCAGCGGGCAGGCTCGGCTTCTGCGACTCCCCCTCAAGGGGGGAGTGATTAGAAGCTGTACTGGAGCTGGCGACTATCCCGCTGACTTTGATGCCATTCAGGTGAAGTTCCTCGATGTTGGCTGTCACTACCATTATCAGGAGGACACGTCCATGTCAAAACCCGAATACCGCGCGGTAATCATCGGCCTGACCGGCATTGGCGCCAGGCGGCCCGAGGAAGACGGGCGGCTGCCTGTTTACGGCCCGATGCCCGGCTCGCACGCGGCCGCGTACGATCGGCATCCCCGGACCCGTGTGGTGGGCGCGTGCGACCTCCGTGCGGAGGCGCTTGCGGATTTCAGCGCGCAGTGGGAAGACGTCTGGCCCGGCGTAGGTCTGTATACGGATTACCGGGAGATGCTGCAGAAGGAGAAGCCGGACCTGGTGAGCGTGGCGACGTCGGACCACGTACACGCGGATATGACCGTGGCCGCGGCCGAATCGGGTGCGCGCGCCATCCTGTGCGAGAAGCCGATCGCCACCTCGCTGGAAGACGCGGACCGGATGATCGCCGCCGCCGAAGCCAACGACGTACTCCTCTCGATCGAGCACACCAGACGGTGGAATCCGAGCTATCTCGAGGCGAGAGAGATCATTCGAAGCGGTGAGATCGGCCCTCTGCGAACGGTGGTGTGCGAGCAGTTCAGCCGCCGGGCGATGATGTTCCGGAACGGGACCCACCTGCTGGACATGGTCTGTTTCTTCGCCGAGGCCAATCCCCTGTGGCTTTCGGCCGAACTCGAAGAGGGGTTCGAGCATTTCACCGAGTACAAGGGGGACGGCGGCAAAGATCCGGCCGTCGATCCGTACGCGTCTGCCTACATCCGGTTCGATAACGGCGTACGGGCATTCTACAATGCGTACAAGGTGGACTTTCCGGGTTCGAAGTTCGCGCTGACCTGCGAGGATGGTCGTATCGAGATTTCAGACCGGGGCGCATCCCTGATCCGGAGCAGGTCGCACTTCGAGTCGTCGACGTCTCCCATCCTGTCCGGGAAATACGCGATGGAAAACCAGACAGCGGCGGTGGGTGAACTGGTCCGGGTGCTGGAGGAGGGCGGCGACCTGGTCTCGCCCGCGCGGGAGGCGCGCAAGACGGTGGCGATTATGATGGGGATCCTGAAGTCGCACCACGGCGGGAACTGCCGCGTCGATTTCCCACTTTCGTAAGTGTGTAGGAACCCAGGGCGTTTTTTCGGCCCGTGGCTTTTGTCATGTCCATCCGGGTAACGTGAATTCAGGATGCGGGTTCGAAAAGCCAATGCTCTGCTTCTGATCCTGTTCATCCGGTTCAGTTCTGGTCCTGCATTTGGTAACCAATCCTGTTCAGATTTGATCCTGCTCCTGTTCTCCAATCCTGCTCATCCTGTCCATCCATGTAAGTTCGGTCTTTGAATCAATCAGGCTGGATTGTTACCGCCTGCCCTCCCTCGCGCAGCGACCGGATCCCGGCCTCGGCCACGCGCATGGCATCGAGGCCGTCCTCCTGGGTAACGCTGAAGGGTTCGTCTTTCAGGCACCGGTCCACGAAATACGCCAGTTCCCGCTTGTAGGCCGGTCCGAACCGTTGGATGAACACCGGGACTTCCCCGCCGTAATCTCTCATCCGGAAGTCCTTCTTTTCGATCACGCCCTCCCGGTTGTACGCTTCCACCGTCACCCGCAGCGGGTCTTCCTGGAAGCGACCCACGTGGATGAGGCCGTCCCGGCCGTAGATCCACGTTTCGTTGCGATACCCGGCCACGTGGTTTCTGCTTACCTGGATCTGCGCGATGACGTCGCCGGGAAAGGTCATCTGCAGGAACGCGTCGTCGAAGTCTTCCCTTACGGACGTGATTCTGAAGTTGTGCAGGTTCGCGGCCATGGCGCTGATCCGTTCCGGTCGCGCGTCCAGAAGCCAGATCGCTTCGTCGATATTGTGTACGGCCATGTCCGGCACGATGCCCGGGCTGTTGTAGCCCACCGGCGGCGGGTGCGGGTCTTCGAGGACGGAAACGACTTTGAACGGGTTGCCCACAGCCTGCCGGTCCAGGAGCGATTTCGCGTGGCGCAGCGGCTCGTCGAAGCGTCTCATAAAGGCCTGCATGAGGACCTGCTTTTTCGTATTATCTCTCGACAGGTTTCTCACGAATTCGGCAGCGGACGCCACCGAGCCGGTAAGGGGCTTTTCAAGCATCACGCGACAACCGGCGTCAATCAGCGCACGGGCGTCGGCTTCGTGGTCTTCGGTCCTCGAGGCCACCACGGCCGCGTCGATCACGCCTGCGTCCGCCAGGTCCCGCGTACTCGTGAAGGCGCGGATTTCGGTTGCCTGGTTTTGCCCAAGTTCCCGGGCAACGTCGCCGGCGGTGCTTCCGTAGCCGTCCGCCACGGCAACCAGCTCGCAGGAACCGGCTTCTTCACCCAGTTCCTGGACGTGCCTGGCATGGAAAACGCCGATGCGTCCCACGCCCACAACCGCGAGTTTCAGGGATTTGTTCATTGTCTGAACGGTCTCCTGGATCACTTTTCGAAGGACCGGGTTGAGAGGTTGCCGAAAGGCGGGGAGAGGGAAGAGGGGAGACGGTAGAATAAATGCGGGGAGACGGGAGAAGTGAGACGGTAGAAGAAATCTCGCCGGGTATGTTATTCCTCCTGGCCTCCGGCACGAGAAGAATCCTCTCAAGGCAGGTAATCTCTCCCGTCTAACGTCTAACGTCTTCCCGATTTTTGGACCTACCCCATGTCCACTTCCTGAAGGAAGGGGGAACGGTGACGGGTGGATGTACCGGGCTTGCAAACGTTCCGGGGTGGCGATTTCCTTTCAATCAGAGTCTCTATAGAATACAGGCAAGGCGACGTCCGGCCTTTCTCCCTCTTTCCTTTAGGAGAGAGGGCCGGGGAGAGAGGTCTGCGGGGCCGGGAGGAGGCGTCGTTCGTAGAAAATAACGGGAAGTTCCTGGATTTTGAAACGTTTTCTTTCACCCTGAAGAGCACAATCGGAGGCACGGAACCGATTCGGGCCGGTGTTTTTTCGGGCCCCTGGATGGAGGTGACGACGTGGTCAGAATGCCAGTAAAGGGAGAGGTCGTCGAGGATGAACCGGCGCTGAGGGCGTTGTACGAACACCTGCACCTCCGCGATCCGCTGCCGGACCACGAACCGGACCGGTACGCGCGCGCCTCGCGGTTCCACGAAGACGTGATCGGCGTCGGCAAGCGGCAGGGTCTGGTGGGGATCTACAACCGCAAGGACCTGGAACGGGCGCGGCGGAACGCGGAGCGGCTGGACTGGGCACGGGACATGGTGGACCGGATCGTGCGGGACGCCGACTTCTGGGCGGACTTCTCGGATGAGACGCTCTACGCGATGGTGCCCACGCAGAATCCCATGGCGTTGACCGTCGCCCAGTACGACGGGTGCCCGATCCACGGCGGCAACCGGTCCACGTTCGAAGGGGATCTCCTGCATCCGTACCAGTGGCGGTGCAATCTGGGCGGCGAGTGGTGGTACCATGGCATCGAGGTTGAGAATCCGGGTACGGGAGAGCCGGTCCGGGTGCTGGACGAAGGACCGGGGTGGGTGGCCCCCGAGGGGTTTCCGAACGCCGGCGTCACCTACTATTTCGTGGGCGCGTACCGATGTTATCTGCTCTACCGGCTTTTTTCCAATCCCTACGCTCCCCAGACGGGCGAGGGGCCCCAGGGAAGGCCCGCCTCCCAGGCGCTGGCGCTGGCCTACGTCTTTACGGGGGAACGGAAATATGCACACAAAGCGGGGATCCTGCTGAACCGCCTGGCCGACGTGTACGGGAGGCTGCGAGGCATCAAGGAGGGGTACGAGGGCTACGATCGGAGCAAGGACCCGATCCGGGGCTACGTGGGGGAGGCGTCCGGACGGGAGCAGTCCTTCCTGCACAACGTGGCGTTGACGTACGATCTCGTCTTCGAGGCGATCGGAGAGGACGAAGACCTGGCGGGGTTCTTCGAGGCCAGGAACGGAAGGGACGGACCGGCGGCGTCAAGGGATATCAACTTGAATATCCACCGGAACCTGTTCGCGTATGCCTACGAGTTTCTGGACCGGACGCTGCCCATCGCCGGCGGCGATTTCCTCACGTCGTCGCTCTACTGTCTGCTCGAGGTGGGGGCGTGTCTTCAGAACGGGGAGATGATCAGGCAGGCTCTCGATGCGCCGACCGGTCTCTACAACGTGATGTCCAACAGCTTCTTCCGGGACGGGAAGTTCTGGTACGACTCGATCGGCTACGGCGCCGGCAACGTACGGGGCGCGCTGAACGCGGCCGAATGGACCCTCGGGTTTCAGGATGGCGACCGCTTCACGTCGCCGGTTGACCTGTATCGCGACCCGAAGTTCCGGCTTCGGGAGATGATGGAATTCGCCAGCGCGGTGGACTGCGACGGACGTGTGCCCATGATCGGCGACACGGGCGGCGGTCGGAACAGCGTGTTGCGCACGCCGTATTCGCTGGAGGACGAGATCGGCTACCTGCGTCTGCCGGAGGCGCGGGACCGGTACGCGCGCCGGATTCTGGCGGGTACCGGCGGCGACCCGGACGCCGCGCGCAAAAACGGCGACCTCTATCTCCTGTTCCACTGCGAACCGTGGCGCGAGACGGTGCAGGCGGGTCGTACATCGCGCGCGAGCGACGTGTTGCACGATTCGGGCTTCTGCATCCTGCGTGCGGGGAGCGAACAGGCCGGCCGCCGGCACGTGGTGCTGAATTACGGGAAGGGGAACCGGGGCCACGGGCATATGGACAAGCTGGCGGTGAACATCATCGCGTACGGTTACGATCTGTCCGCGGACCTGGGATATCCGCCAAGCTGGGTGGCGCCGAAGAAGGACGGATGGGAGACGCACACGGCCAGCCATTTTACAGCGGTCATCGACGGCGGAAACCAGGTGTTCGCAACGGGAAGCCTGAATCTGCTGGTGGACGGGCCGTGGGTGCGGCTTGCGGATGCCTCCGCCGAACGGGCGTATCCGGACCTTGCGAGCCTGTACCGGCGGACGGTGGCGCTGGTTCCGGTGGACGACGAGCGGGCCTACATGGTCGACCTGTTTCGCACAGCCGGGGGTTCGGAACACGACTACGGCTTCCACGGCTGGGCCGGGGCGAATGCGGAACGGTTCGACATCGCATTGTCCGGGGGCGCGTCCCTCGATAGGCAGGCTGAGGGCACCCTCGCCGGACCCGGCGTCCCGTTTGGAGAGGCGCCCGGATACGGTTGGGTGAAGGACGTGGCGAGGGCCCGCACGGACGGAGGGGTGACGGCAGTCTGGCGGACGGAAGAGTACGGCGCCGGCATCCGGCTGCACATGACCGGCGAGGCGGGTTCAGAGGTGATCACCGGGCTCGCCGAGGGGACGGGACTGCAGGGCCACAGCCCGTGGGACCGGTACGTAATCGTGCGGCGTTCAGGACTGCATGGGCAGGAAAACCGGTTCGCGGGCGTTCTGGAGCCGTTTTCGGGCAGTCCCTATATCGACGGGGTTGCGCCGCTGCCGGTGGGCGGACGCACCGCGGGCATGAGGGTGGAGATCGGCAGGCGGATCCACTATGTCTTGTTCGGTCTGGATGGCGTCACGGAGGGCGAGGTGGACGGCTTGCCGTTCCGGTTCGACGGAGACTGGGCATTCGTGGAACGCGAGGGCGGCACGATCCGGCGGGCGCAGGTGGTGAACGGAAGGGCGTTCCGTTTCGGAGAGATTGAAATGGAGGGGCCCGGCGAATGGGCGGGACAGGTACACGCGGTGGATATCGACCGCCGCCGGATCGTCGTCTCCACGCGGGTCCCGCTTCCGCTGGACGGTTCGCTGACGGGGCGGACGGCGGTCATCGCGCATCCCGATTACATCTGCAACTCGTCATACGAAATCACGGGCATCGAGGATGCGGGCGAGGGCCGGTATCTGATCGCGCTGGAAGAGATGGATCTGCTGCTCAGCGAAGGACGGGTCGCGAAGGTGGAAGGCGCAACGCTGCTGACGGACACCCCGATGCTGAAGCTCGAGGTGGTGCGCGATTTGTTTGACGGAAAGACGATTTCGCACACGCGCGGTCAGACCGGGCCGCGATTGAAATCGGCTGAGAAGGGCAGGCTCACGCTCGCCGATCCCGGCCATGCGGGGGCGTTTTCCGGAAAACCGTTCTACATTTACGACGTCGCACCGGGGGACACCTGGCGGATTCCGCATGTGTGGAGTATGTAAAGTCCCCGCGCGGGACCGGGGGGGCCGTAGCAGGTCCCCGTGGAGCGAGGGCTTTCTGCCCTCGGAACGCCGTCGTTGTCCATGTAGGGGCAACCCTCGTGGTTGCCCGAAGGTGGGGAGACGGGAGAGGTGAGACGGGAGAAGAAATCCTTGCCGATTTGTTCCTCCGACTTGCCTGCGGCATCAGAAGAATCCCTTTACGGCATCCAATCTCTCCCCTCTCCCGTCTCACCTCTCCCCTCTAACCGCATGGAAAGGATTTCTCATGGCAACTATTGATTTCCGCCGGTTTCCTTCAGCATCCGAGGTGGTTCTCTGCAGGGACCGCGGCTATTTTCCCGTGGTCGCCAATTTGGGCGGTGAGGACGTCCTGGCCGTGATCCGCGCCGGCGCCGGTCACGTTGGCGTTACCGGCCGGCTTGAGGCGATGCGTTCGACGGACGGCGGGCGTACGTGGGAAGCGCCGGTTGTGAT
The DNA here is from genome assembly GCA_965116875.1 of Candidatus Latescibacterota bacterium. Lineage (GTDB taxonomy): Bacteria > Latescibacterota > UBA2968 > UBA2968 > JAAXHE01. The sequence goes on along the minus strand of OZ220733.1, from coordinate 1,648,710 downwards.
CGTCGATACCCCCGCGGACGACCGGAATCCCGCGGTTGGCGTGGCGCCCGACGGGACGGTCGTGCTGGCGTACCACGCCCAGGGCTCCTACGGCGGCGACGGAAGCTGGATGCCGGAATTGCGAAGGGTGGAGATGCGCATCGTCCGGTCGCGCGACGGGGGTCGAAGCTGGGAAGACGATCGGTCCCTCGGATTCCCGGCGATGAAAAAGCACTCCGCGTTCGGCCGCATCGTCAACCTTCCCGACGGCACGATGCTGCTGCCGCTCTACGGTTCCGATATCCGCTCCGGGGAGGAGGCGGGCGATTGCGCGTATGTTCTGCGTTCCGACGACGGCGGCCGCACGTGGGACCGTCCGTCGCTGATCGCGGAAGGGAATAACGAAACAGCCCTGCTCCTGACGTCTGACGGCGTCCTTCTGGCTGCGATGCGTTCGGATGACCGTGGCGGCCTGGTCTCGGTGTCCCGATCCACGGATGGAGGGTACGCCTGGGACGCGCCCTCGGAGGTGACCAGGGAGCGTGAACATCCGGCGGACCTCACGCTGCTGTCCAACGACTGGATTCTGATGGTGTATGGCGTCCGCCGCGAACCTTTCGGCGTCCAGGCCCGGGTGAGCAGAGACGCGGGGCGGACCTGGAGCGGTCCGATGATCGTGTGCGACGATCTGGGGGACAGCGACCTGGGCTATCCCTCCACGGTCAGGCTGGGGGACCGGCTCATAACGGCTTATTACAGCGCGCCCAGGGCGTGGAACGCATCCGACTACCGGGGAGAGGGCGCTTTCGCGCGGGCGCTCCTTTATCGTGAAGTCGACCTGATCGATGCGTTCAATTGAGACGCGGGGCAGAAGGAATTTCCTGATGGACTATAAGAGTAAAATCGCGGAAATCGATTCGCTGATTGAGAAACATACGGCGTTTCGCGAAGACTGTCTGAACCTGATCGCCTCGGAAACCAGGCCCAGTCCGCTTGTGGAGCGGCTGATCGTAAACGACCTGGACCACAGGTACGGGTCGTATACCGGCATCGATCCGCGGAACCGGGGGTATCCGGGAAATGCGTATCTCACACGGATGGAGGAGGTTGCGCAGGAGTTGGCGAAGCGGCTCTTCGGGGCGGCGTACGTGGACTTGCGGCCGTTGTCGGGCAATATCGCGGGCATCATCGCGTTGTTCGCGCTTGCACGCCCGGGAGATGCCGTGCTGGAGGTGCATAACGGGCACATGTACGCCGCAAAGCTGGCGAACTCGGACTTGAAAGTGGAACTGAAGTCGATTCCCATCCCGTGGGACGAAATGAACGCCAATATCGACCTGGAGCGAACGGTTTCGCTGATCCGGGAGCATCGCCCCGGGCTGGTCAGCATTGGATCGGCGCATTTCATCTTTCCCCAGCCCGTGCGGGAACTGCGGGTCGCGATGGACCGGTACAGTCCGGGTTCGTTCCTCGTCTACGACGCGGCCCACGTGATGGGACTCATCGCCGGAGGACGGTTCCAGTCTCCCCTCAAGGAAGGCGCGGACGTAATCATCACCAGTACCCACAAAACGCTGGCCGGTCCGCAGGGGGGTATGATTCTGACCAACGACAGGGACGTCGCGGAACGGATCGCGAGGGCGATATCGCCGCTGATGATTGCCAACCATCACCTCAGCCGGCTGCCGTCGCTCGCCGGTACGTTCCTGGAGTGGATGGCGTGCGGTGAGGCGCACGCCGATGCGATCGTCGGCAACGCCAAAGCGCTGGGCCGGGCGTTTCAGGAACAGGGCGTGCCGGTGGTGGGCGCGGACCGGGGCTTTACGGAATCTCACACGGTGCTGCCGGTTGTGGACGCGTTCGGCGAAAGCGGTGCGCTGGTCAGGCAGCTGGAAGCCTGCCATATCCTGATCAACGCGGCCGGCGCGCCCCGGGAGATGGGAAAACACGGCCTGCGCATCGGCGTACAGGAAGTGACACGTTACGGCATGACGGAGACGGATGCCCCGGAAATCGTTGGCTGCATCCTGGACGTGGTGAGCAAACGGGATCCGGATGGCGCAAGGAAACGGGCGATCGCGCTCGCGCGCCGGTTCGATACGGTGCGATTCACCCTGCCGGAGTCAGATCGGGCGAGAACTACCCCTTCTTGACCTACCCCCTGACCCCCTTCCTGAAGGAAGAAGGAAAAAGGAAGAAGGAAAAAGGAAGAAGTAGCGGTAACTTTGACGTCTGTCACTTCTGCAATCGAACGCTCGCAAGAATCGAATGGAAGCGGATTGCTGAGGAGAGCGGAAAACCGGGGGCGTTTCCTTGTCAATCAGAATGTCTATCAATAACCGGCACGCGAAACCTGGCCTTTCCCCCTCTTTCCTTTAGGAGAGAGGGCCGGGGAGAGAGGTCTGCTGGGTGGAGGGGTTTGCTTTTGGTTGATGGTTCCCTCCGAAGGGGCCGTGGCAGGTCCCCGCGGAGCGAGGGCATCCTGCCCTCGGAACGCCGTCGTTGTCAATGTAGGGGCGACCCTTGTGGTTGCCCGAATGCGGGTAGACGGAAGAGGTGAGGGAGAAGAAATCCTTGCCGATTTGTTCCTCCGACTTGCCTGCGGCATGAGAAGAATCCCTTTACGGCATCCGATCTCTCCCCTCTCCCGTCTAACGTCTACCCGGTTTATTAAGGAGGTATCAATGTCTTCAAAAGGACTTCTCGAACGGATCTCGAGCGGAGACACGTTGCTTCTGGACGGCGGGACCGGGTCTGAAATTCAACGGCGAGACGTCGACGTGTTGAAAGGCGCCACGGCCGAGGGCGGCCTCGGGGCCTGGTCCGCCACGGCCAATATAGACGCGCCGGACGTCGTCCGCGAGGTCCACGGGGACTACCTGCGCGCCGGCGCCGATATCATCATCAGCAACAATTTCTGGACGAGCCCCACGCGGCTGGAACCCATCGGACTGGGCGACAGGTGGGAGACGTACGCGGGAGCCGCGGGTGAAAACGCGATCACTGCTCGCGATACCGTGAATCCGGATGCGTTTGTGGCCGGCGGTATTGCGCCGCCGTGTGTCCAGAGGCGGGTTGGCGGAACCGCGTCGGACTGTGACATCCTGGGAGAGGAAGCCTACCGCGGTGAGATTCTGGATCACGCGAAGCTGCTGGCCGGGGTGGGCGTGGATGCGGTGTGGGTGGAATACGTGGGTTATATCGCCGACTGCGTTGCTGCCGCGGAAGCGGGCGCCGAGACCGGCCTGCCCGTCTTTCTGGGTGTACGGCATATCCGGGACGACGGCAACATGCAATACGAGGAACGTCTCGAGGACCTCGCAACGGCCCTCGAGGGGAGCGGTGTCGCCGGCGTGCTGATCATGTGCACCCCGCCGGAGCAGGTCTCGGCCGGACTTCCCTGCCTCAGGGAGGCGTTTGACGGTTGCGTGGGCGCGTATCCCAATATCGGATACCGTCCGCTCGCGCCGCTGGGGCCCGCGGAGGGCGAAGAATCCGCCGACGAGCCGGGCGAAATCCTGCAGCGGGGCGACTACACGTCCGAGAGCCTTGCCGATTTCGCAAGGGAATGGAAGGCCATGGGCGCGCAGATCATCGGTGGCTGCTGCGCGACCGGACCGGAGGACATCGACGCCATGCGACCGGCGGTAAAAACCGGGTAGACGGTAGAAGAAAGGCGGGGAGACGGTAGAGGGGAGACGGGAGAAGAAATCCTTGCCCGACGTTTTGTCCCTCATTGCCTGCGGCGCCAGAAGAAACCTTGACCGGCACGCGAAACCTGGCCTTTCCCCCTCTTTCCTTTAGGAGAGAGGGCCGGGGAGAGAGGTCGGGGCCGGGTGGAAGGGTTGCTTTTGATTTCGCCTTTTGTTCTTGATCTTGGCTGACGGCTGATAGCTGACAGCTTCATTTGACAATCACATCCATGTATCCTACTTTTAATAAGACAATCACACTACTTTCCGCATTTCCTGGAGGACGACCGAATGAAGATAAAAACCTCCATTACCCTGTCCGAAGGGCTGGTCCGGGACATGGACAACCTGCTGAAGGCGCCCGATACGCCCAAGAACCGGTCCGCGTTCCTGGAAGCAGCATTGAGACAATACGTCGCTCTGTTGAGACGTCGGATCCGGGATTCGCGAGATACGGAAATTCTGGACCGGAAGGCGTCGGCGTTGAATGACGAGGCGAAGGACGTGCATTCTTACCAGGTCGACCTGTGACGCGCGGTGAACTTTTTAGGGTCTACCGGGGGTCGCGCGAAGATCCGCGGGACTACCGCGTGTTCGTGGTCGTCAGCCGCCAGGCGCTGATTGACTCCAGGTTCTCGAGCGTCATCTGCGCGCCGGTCTTTTCCTCATACGACGGACTTTCCACGCAGGTACCCGTGGGGGTGGGCGAAGGCCTCAAGCATGACAGCAGCATTTTCTGCGACCAGTTGATCAGCATTCCGAAGTCCGGGTTGACGCATTTTATCGGAACCCTTCCTCCGAGAAAGATCCGCGCGATGAACAACGCCCTCGCCGTCGCACTGGACCTCGAGCCCTGACGGATGGTCCCCCGGGAGCGAGGGCATCCTGCCCTCGGAACGCGGTCGTTGTCAATGTAGGGGCAACCCTTGTGGTTGCCCGAATGCGGGGAGACGTTAGAGGGGAGACGGTAGAAGAAATCCTTGCCCGGTATGTTTTTCCTCCTTGCCTCCGGCACGAGAAGAAACCTTGACCGGCACGCGACGTGTGCCTTTCCTCCCTCTTTCCTTTAGGAGAGAGGGCCGGGGAGAGAGGTCGGTGCCGGGTGGAAGGGTTGCTTTTGATCTTGCTTTCTGTTCTTGATCTTGGCTGACGGCTGAGAACTGATAGCTGACAGCTTTGTCTGAGGGGCCCTGGAGAGAGGTCGGGGCTGGGTGGAGGGGTTCGCTTTCGGTTGATGGCTCCCTCCGAGGGGTCGTGGCAGGTCCCCCGGGAGCGAGGGCATCCTGCCCTCGAAACCCGGTTGTTGTTTATGTAGGGGCAACCCTCGTGGTTGCCCGAATGCGGGGAGACGGAAGAGGGTAGACGGTAGAAGAAATCCTCGCCCGCTATGTTTTTCCTCCTTGCCTTCGGCGCCAGAAGAAACCTTGACCGGCACGCGAAACCTGTTTTCCTCCCTCTCTCCCGGTGGGAGAGAGGGTCGGGGAGAGAGGTCGGCGCTGGGTGGAGGGGTTGCTCTTGCCTTTGGTTTTGGCTGACGGCTGAGAGCTGATAGCTGACGGCTACAAGAAAAAGAGACCGACAGTTTTTCCGTCGGTCTCTTTTTCTGTGGCGATGTGACACCTGATCACGCGATCTCGATCGCCTGCGGCGTGGCCGCCTTCACCTTCGGAAGCGTCAGCGTGAGCACGCCGTTCTCGAATCCGGCCTTGATCTTCTCCGCGTCCACTTCGGACGGGAGCGTGAACGACCGGGCGAATCGGCCGTAGGTCCGCTCGGACACGTGGTACCGGTTCTCCTTCTCCTCGGACGCGTGCTGCTTCTCGCCCTGGACGCTCAGTACGCCGTTGTCCATGTTGACCTTGATGTCATTCTTGGACAGGCCGGGAAGCTCCACGTGAACCAGCAGTTCCTTGTCGGTCTCCTGCACGTCCGTCGCCGGACTCCACGTGGACAGGACCGGGAGATCGTGTTGCGGACCTCTCCAGAAGCTGTCGAAGAACCGATCGATCTCGGGCACGAGTCCGAAGCGCCGCCTGGGTTGCCACCGGGTGAGTGTCATGGTTGAATCCTCCTTTTGATGGGTTGTTTCCCCGACGATTGACTGTTGTTGAGGTTCTCGAGAACTTTCTGCTCACCCTCGAGCCTGTGCCAATAACCCTTCGCAAGCCCCGTGCCAGAAACACCGATCCGAACTTGAGAATCATATATACCCATAGAAATCAATATTTTATACGAATTATACGAAAAACGACGCCTGAGAATCCGGTATATTCGTCCCGGTTCCAGGGCACGCATATGCCAAAATGGCATGTATGTAAATTAGAGATGACAAAATGGCATATACGTTCTGCCAGATCCGCCGCTTCGATTCGAGGCGCGACCCACCGCAAAAAAAAAATCCCGGACCCACGTGGGAATCCGGGGACTCCAGAATACTCCACCTGGATCGAGGGCATCCTGCCCTCGTTGCGCCGTCGTTGAATTCGTAGGGGCAACCCTTGTGGTTGCCCGCATTGCGGCGATGCCCGAACAATACCATTATTTCTCCCGACTTCGGTGACCCTTCTGAAGGAAATACATCATCGGCCCACTGTGACGAGCCCGCCATCCGACGTATCCCAGGCATGCAGCGACCAATGCCACGTTCAGAATAAGCAACCCACGTCTCAGCGGAGACAGAACCGGTTCCAGTACGATACGATGCTCTCCCTCGCTCAGACGCAATGCGATGAACCGTCCGGCCGTCTGGTAGGGCACGACCTTGTTGCCGTTGACGGTAACGCTCAGATAGGGATAATATGCATAGGCCAGACGGGCAAAGCATGGGCTGGAGGTGCGGATGACCATCTCCACGCGCTGATTCCACGTTCGGTGTTCCAGCACCTCCACGGAAGGAGATGTGCCAAGATCTTCCCCGCCCTCGAATTCCGCCAGAAAAATCTGTCCGCATGTGTTGTCATCCTTCTTTACGTCCATCGCGTCTATCAACTTCAAAATCGCACGCTCGGCACGAGCATCCTCTATCACCAATGGGAGCGCTCCTGCCGAGATCCTGGAAGAGACGATTACTGGACTCTCGTGCCGGATATTAAGGGTGACGACCGTCTTTCTACTGGAATCGATCGCAAAGAGGTACCTCGTGTTCAACAGGTAGAGACCATCCACCAAACGGCTATCATTCCAAGGATCGGACCGCGACTCCGATTCTTCCATCTCCTTGTATTTGGTGACCAATACCTGAGCCAGGGAATTACCGAATAAAACAGAGGCGAACGACCTCTCATTATAGCCGGACACCGGTGTCGTCGCGCCCACGTCGAAAGTTAGCCACTTTCTAGCCGTAGAAAGTTGGACGTTGTGCGGTAAGTACAATGTGCGGTAATTCGGAAGTTCGCCATCGGGATACTGAGCGCCTTCTCTTTCTAAGTGGTTTTTCCATTTGGAGGGGATGAGGACAGGTAATTCAGTATAGGGATGTTGGAATGTCGTGGGGCCTAGATCTACCATCAAGGCCAGGAAGAGTAGCGTGAAAACACCGTTTCGGTCTCGGCGGCCGTTACGCATACGGATTATTGCTGATGCGCCTGCGCCGGCAAGCACCGACAAATAAAACACGACGAAGAGCAGGAAGCGTCCGGCATTGAAGGAGTGGAGAATGCCCAGGACATTCATGTGCGGCCAGTGATATCCAATAATCAGCATTGAGGAGACGAAAAGGCATACAGCAGCGGCCAACGGCACGCGCGCATGTCTGCGTCCCCGAAACAGAATCATGCTGGCAAGCGATACAATGGCAAGCCCAGCCACCGACAGGCCCAGATATCCTCCGTACCAATGGCGCGCGTCAATCTCGAACATCCGAAAGCGATAGTTGGACCAGACTAAGAGTTGCCCCCAGGTGGGGGTAGGCCACTGCGAAAAGTCGAGCCCGAAATACAGCGACGTATTGTTACGCTCTATCCACATAGGCAACGTGATGTAAGAGCCCAATACGATACCTCCGGCGAGCAGCAGGGTGCTGTAAGAGACGGTGGCAGGGAAGGCCTGCTGGTGTCGATCGCAAATGAGACGAATAAATATGTAAAGGATAAGCAGGACCGACGCAATGAAAGCGTAACCTGGATGTGAAAACGCGAGCAAGGCCAGGGCCAAACCTCCACCAATCGCCCAGGGCATCTTATACGAACAGACAACCGTACGTTCGAAAAAGTAGAACGGGAACGGCAGTAGCGCATAAAACACTGAAAGGGGGAGACGTCCCATAATGAGAACTTGTTGAACGTGAAAGACGCTCATTACATAAGCGAGCCCCGCGAGAAAGCCTGCACGTCGTGAGTTATACAGCGTACGTACGAATAGATACATCCCAATACCTGACAATACATGTCCGCCTGCCATTACCAGCTTTATGGAGAAATGCAAGTCTTGAAACACCAACGCGACCAGGGCCACCAGGTAGAAGAAAAGGAACCCATAGAACTGAAGGTATGGAGATCCTGTCCCGAAGTAGTTTGTCCATATAGGAATTTCGCCATTAGAGAAGCTCTGGGCGGCAACAAAGGCGTACGTAACATGCAAAGTCGTATCAGCCGCCATATTTAGCGTCCCCATAGCGAAATAGTAGCGGACGCAGATCAGGCATGTCACGAAAAGCGCCAATATCGTCCGACTCTCGGACTCAAAAATCTTCCGCAGGAGTTGGGAAAGGCGTCTCTTCCACAATTCCACGACGCCGATGGCAATACACACGACAACGATCAACAACGCAACCATTGCATCTTGGTCATCCAGCGACACGTTTTCTTTCATAGCCGCGATGAAGGAGTGTGGGCTGCCCCATCTCGCGGCAGGCGAAAGCGCGCTGAACTTATTCAACGTATTGTACTGGAAATAGAGCAACAGTACAACAAACGCCGACAAGAGGGCAATGATGTCACGCGGCCATCGGAGGGAGCTGGATCTTTCACCCATTCGTCATCTTCCTTCGTCAGTCCGCCCCAGCCACTGCCGGATCTGAGCGGATTGCGGATGGTCGGGATCGAGTTGCATTGTCTTCTCGAAATGTACCCTGGACCGGTCCCCGCGATTCAACGCCCGATAGGACATTCCCAGAAGCAGGTGGGCGTTGGCGTGGATCGGGTTCAGTTGAATGGCTTTTTGGAAATAGGAGATCGCTTTATCGTGCTCGTTCAATTTGCCGTACGTATCACCGATGTCCAGGTAAAAAGCCGCGTTCACGTTTTCTCGCTGAAGCTTAAGCGCTTTCTCGAAGTGCCCAATCGCCTTCTGGTACCGGCCCTGGGCCCTGTAGACGAGGCCGAGATTCTTATGTGCCTGGGTGTAGTCGGGTCGAAGTTCAACGGCTCTTTTGAGGTATTGGATACCGGAGTCAAACTGGCCGATTTTGCTGTAAACGGCTCCGAGATTTCCGTACGCGACGGAATCGTCGGGACGTAGCGCCACAGCGTTCTTCATGGCTTCGATCGCGTTGGCGTGTTGCCCTGCATCGTTGTAAACCGCTCCGAGATTCAATTGGGTGTCAGCGTCTCGCGGTTGTAGCTCGGAAGCTCTTTCAAGGTGCTCAATGGCCTTATCGAACTGCCCGGTTTTCCTGTACATGGCGCCGAGGTTTGAGTGGGCGGTTGCCAGATCGGGATCGAGCACGATGGCTCTCGTGGTGAATTCGATGGCTCTGTCAAACTGACCCATATCGTTATATGCCGCGCCAAGATTCATATACGGAACGGGGAGGTCGGGTTGAAGTTCGACGGCCTTTTCATAGTATTCTACCGCGGTGGCGGGTCGACCGATTTCCCGGTATACGATTCCGACTGTCATCCATCGATTGGGATTTGTGGGATCGGCGTCGATTGATCGCCTGTAAGCGTGGAGTGCCTCAGCAATGTTGTTTTGCCCGCGATGGAATTCGCCCAGGGTGAGCCAGCCGTTAACGCTGGCCATGCCCGTTAGCCGGTTTAAATGGTGGACAAATCGGGTTTCGGCAGCGACTGCGTTTGCATTCACACCAATCCAAAGTGTGGTATGCAGTGCGGCCACTCCACAAATGACAAGTGCGCCTTGCGAACCCGATTGTCGGTAGCGTCCGCATCGGACGATCGCGGCGGCTGCCCAGAGTGTGAATGGCAGCGCAGGAAGTGAGAAGATATCCCAGTCTCTAAACGCACCTATTTCTGTACTGGCGAGGAACGTGAAAAATAGAGTGACGACGGTGCAAATAGCTAGAAAGCGCTGATGACAGAGTTCCTTTTTCCGAAGCAGGAAGCAGGCCATACACGCCGCTGGGGCTGCAAGGATTTGCTGGTTGAAAAAGTCCACGGCATGTGCGAAGGATAATGTGTAGTATTGTGCACGAATTCCGGGTTCTTCAAGTAATGTTTGGAAATCTCGGCCCCCCATCCGGCTCATGTAAGCCTCGAAACCGATGCCTGCTAAACCCAGACAGATTGTGGTGCTTAGTGGAACGCATCCTAATGCCGCAATAGTGATGACTGAATTCTTCCAGTCTCTGACGACACCACGTCTTTTGTTAAAGTCATGGTATGCGAGGTAAAACAGGGACGGTCCAAACACAACGAAAGCTTGGTGGAGCGCAAGCAGGACGCCGAGCAGTAACGCAGGGGCGTAAAGCGGCATCCGGTCCTCCAAGGTGCGTACGCCAAGAAGCAGGTATAGAAGAAGGCCGGGCATATAAAGGGCATAATTCTCCGCATACCCGAAGAAAAGTTGCATATAACCCGCCGTGAGAAGGAATGCCAGGACGATGGATTTGTCCCGGGTCGTTTTTCCGATGGCGGATGCTGCAACAAAGGCTATCAGTACGTAGAGTATGCCGGAAATGTAGCTGTATATGCGGTACGTATTCTCCGCAGTCTCCCAGAAGGGCGCCCCCGCGCTATACAGAGTGCGGATGACGGTGAACGTCAGAGGCGCTCTCGGACGATCCTGCAAGGCCTCAGACTTCAGTTTTTGAATTAGAAGATAACCGTCGCCGAGGAAGTGGCGTGCGGAGGAAAGCGTGACAAAGGCGGCAAGGGCAATGAGCAGAATCAGTATCCGTGTGATCCATACTCGCCGGCCCCTGCCCCAGAGCGAGAGCGGGAGACAACGGACCCATGCGCGGGCTTGCCGGCGGAATTCCGGGATGAATAGGAGAATGGAAAGTAGAATGAAGGCGCCCTGGACCGGCACGGGCATATAGACGAGAAAGTCCACGCCCCAAAAAGGACCGGACAGCCAGAAGAGCGGCAGGACGTGGAGCCCGAGGAATACGGCGGCAATGATGGCGGGTCGTGAAATTGCGCCGGGTGGCTGTTCTCCTGGACGGGATCCTGGTAAGTCGGACATGGCGTCAAGGTCTCGACATGAACCGGAAGACACATCTTGTCAGCCAGTATCTGGGAGACGGGTAGTGCTTTTCGGCGAAATAACGGAGGCTTTCGAACAGCATCTTCTTTCGAGGACGCGGCACTGGAGATTTGCCGCCGTAGTGGACGATCGGGCCCTCGGGAAAAAACCGGCACTGGTATCCGATTTGGCTGACCCTGTAACAGAGATCCACGTCCTCACAGTACATGAAATATCCCTCGTCAAATCCCCCAACCCTGTCGTAGATCTCTTTTCGAATCCACAGATATGCCCCGGTAACCCAGTTTACCTGGCGCGGTCTGTCGTATCCCGTCCAGTGCTGATTGGAGAAGCGTCCCAGAATCGGCCGTGCCGGCGGCAGGTATTTCAGCAGGCGGCCCAATGCCATGCTGAAGAGCGACGGAAGGGATCCTGCGGAACGCTCGAGCTCGCCCCCGCCGTCCAGGACAATACCGCCGGCAACGCCGCACCGCGGATGGTCCTCGAATCTCGCCAGTATCGGCGATAGGCTGCCTTCGCGGACTGTCGTATCGGGATTCAGAAAGAGCAGTATTGGCGCGCGGCACTGTGCGGCGCCGATGTTATTCGCCTTGCCGAAACCGACGGTCTTGTCCAGGCCCACGAATTTAACGCCCGGGAATTTCCGTCGTAGCGTGTCGGCCGATCCGTCGGTGGATCCGTTGTCCACAACCACCACTTCAAGCGATTCGAAGTTCTCCTGTTTCCGCAAGGATTCGAGACACGGCTGCAACCATTTCCCGGTGTTGACGCTGACGATGATGACGGATAGCAACGGAGCTGTTTCAGACAAAACTTGCGCCTCAGATCAGATTCGGCCGTCGTTTGTGCGGATTTTCAGGGATGTGGATTGGATGATTCTCCATCGCACGAATTCATGCCGCCTTCATCATCCTCGCTTGCCTTCTTCTTTACCGCCTTCAATCGAAACACGATTTCCCTGGCGGGTACAATACCCGAAAAAAAGGCCTCATATAACTCGGGATAGACGTTCGCCAGACGCTCGATTCCAATCCACGCGAATACCCGGTTGAATCTCAATTGAACCTGCTGCTTGCGGAGCTTCGCGGGTCCTCCGGTTCTAAGCCTGATGCTGCCGGGATCGTACAGTAAACGCAGGAACCTCTTGATGTACCCGGGTTTTTCATCGGAATACGAAAGGTACTCGAATGTCCGGCATGCGAAATGATGGCAGTGGGTGGGATCGGCGTAGGAACCGGACGACGAAAAGTGAGGCGTAGCGCCTTCGATGGTTGCGCCGTCAGCGGAAACCCGTCCTATCTCCTCCATCAGATGAACCGTATCCCATACGTGTTCGATGACGTGGGTCAACGTCACCTTCTCAAACACATTGTCTTTGAAAGGCAGGCAAGGACCGCTCAGATCAGCCACCACGTCCGCGTCGGACCCGCGCCAGATATCCAGACCGATCGCACCTGGAGATTTTTTCAGGCCGCAACCCAGATCGAGGATCTTCATTGCTTGTTTCCTTCAGTGCGGTGCAGATTTCTCAATGATATTCAGGGGAATTCTCCAGCAACTCTTCGTACACCCGAATGCTGTCTCGCGCGATCCCGGCCCACGAGAGTTGGTGTCCGGACACGTGAAGAGAAGCCTCACCATGCCGATTCCTGAGTTCCGGGTTCCCGGCATAGTCCAGCATCGCGCGGGCGAGACTCGCTCGATCGTCGGGGGTGAACGCAATCCCGTTCTTCTTTTCCACCAGATAGCCGGTCGCGAGATGGTCGGGTGCGATCAGAGGACGGCCTACGCCCAGGAATTCCTTCATCCCGCCCAGTTTACCGGGCATCACGCCCACGTCGGCGGCATTGTAGACCGTGCACAGGTCCTTTTCGGCCATCCACTTCAGAAAGATCACCGCGTTGGAAATACCCAGACCCCGTGCGAGGCCGTTGAGCTGCGCTTCGTATTCGGGAGTTCCCGAACCCGCAATCGCCAGTCTTGTTGCCTTGTGACGGCGGTGTACGTCGGCAAAGGCCTTGAAAAAGAGTTCAAATCCCTTTCCCGGGGTGAGACGACCGGAGGTGACGAACAAGCAGACGCCGTCCGGAATGCCGAAGCTGTTTCGCCAGGCCTCGCGCTTCATCGGATCCGGGAAGAATGATTGGGTATTGACGCCCAGAGGGAGGAGATGGACGCTTTCCGCGCGCGCCGCGTACACTTCTTTCACGAACCACTCCGCAAAGGGATTGGACGTGAAGATCCTGCCTCCAAGACGGCAGATCTGCCGGCATACCTGCTTTCCAATGCCGAACCGGATGACGTTGCCAGGCCCCGCGGGCAAATTGCCGTTGTCGGAATGATCATCGCCAACGTGAACGTAGAAAGGGCGTTTGGACAGAACCTGAAGAACCGGAAAGAACCTCAGACCGTGGGTGTTGACCACGTCGGGTCGAAGCCTGTAGATCGTGCGGTTCAGTTTTCGGATGTACACCTGCGCGCGGCTCTTGATGGGCACAAGGGAAGGCAGCCTCCAGATGCGTACCGGGCCTTCGCGGTGGATTCCCTGAGGCAGCCGGCCCTTTGATTCGGGGTACTTCTTCGGGTGCGGCAGGCGGTCGCTGGTCAGGATCCACACGTCGTGACCCAGTTTTGCCTGTTCGTGAGGCAGGATGTTTTCCTGGTAACTCAGACCCGGAATATAGAATTGATTGACATGGACAATCCGCATGCGTTTTCCCGAAAATTCCCGTTAACCCGCAATTCCTTGACGCCGTTTCGATAGAGCCGGTCCAACATCAACCGCAAATTGCACTGAAGAACTGCTGCATTTCGATAATTTTCCGCCAACGGTGCTTCTATGCAAGGCGGACGTCGGCAAGTGTCCATTCAGTTTTCCCGCACAACCGTCTCGATGTGATCCAGGCCAAGGAAGACGACGTGTCCGGTTCTCGCGCCCGTGGCCTTGAGGTACAGCCCGACCTGTTCGCGGTAAATCCGGATTTGCCTCTCCCGGAGACGCGTGTCGCTCTTCCAGTCCACCACCACGTCGATGCGGCCATTGTCATCGAACGTGACGGCGTCCGCAATGCCCGCCGTAATGGCCACCTCCCGGCCTTCGATGTCGCTGCCGTAGACCCAGTACTCCGGCGCCAGCCGCGGTCGAAGGGACGCGATCTCGGGGCGTTCCAGGGTACGGATGACCATCTCCGCCATTCCAAAGCTGGAAATACGGGACGAGGCATCCGGGGAGTCCTCGAGTTCCTGCTGTCCGATAAGCTCTTTCGCGCGGGCCTGCACGTGGGCGTCGTCGTCCACCGTCTCGCCGGTCAGCACTTCCTCCATCAGCTTGTGAAGGATCAGGCCTCGTTTCAGCGCTGTACTGTCGGGGCCACCGCCGGCGGGCTCGTCAATGGCCTCGATGGCCTCCTCTTCGCCCGCAAATACGGCCGGCGATACCTCCTCCTCTACACGTACCGCGTCCTCGTGACGGCTGGGGCGGCGCCACTTGATCGTGCGCAGGTTGGCGGCGATGGATTCCGCCTCCTCCATCCATGTTTCACGGTCCTGACAGTTGACGCCAGGTTCATCCTGAACCGTACGCGCCTTTTTGTGCCGCTCCGCGTCGAAGGCAGGAAGTGAATTCACGTCGACGTCGATCAGGCTCATCCAGTCCCCGTCCACGCGTTCGTTCTGCCGTGGCAGAAGCAGCAGATCCCGCGCGCGTGTAAGCGAAACGTACCACAAACGCACCCGTTCCCTGTTGAGTTCCCTGATCTCCTCCAGCATCGTCTCTTCGTATTCGGTGTCCGCGTGGCCCAGTACCCTGAAATGGACGGTGTCGTCCCGCCGGCGGTATAGAAAACTATCCTGGTGCTTGAGCCCGGTCGTCGAATTGATGGGAATGACGACAGGCCATTCCAGGCCCTTGGCCGAGTGCATGGTGATGATGGAGACGGCATCTTCCGCCTCGTCATGTCGGCCTTCCACCTGGTCTTCCGCATCTTCCCACCTCTGCCACAGCGCGCGGGCGAAATCCTCGATGCCTCGCACCGCGTATGGACGCGCCATTTCCAGCAACAGATCGACGTTCGACAGGGCGCGCCGGGCGCTTCCACGGTGGCGCGCCATCAGAATCGGACGGACCCCCAGCGCCTCCACCGCCTCCGCCATGATCTGGCAGGGCGTCGTCGTGCGTCGTTTTCGCCTTAGCTCTTGCAGGGCCTGCAATGTCTGCCGCAGGACCGGGTTCCTGACCAGCGAAGGATCCGTCTTGACGTCCAGCCGGACGGATCGGTCCGGATACACGGGCAATGCATGAATCTCGTCGGCGATCTGTTCGTCTGAGAGGCCGACCAGCGGACCCCGGATCAGCGCGCCGAAAGCCAGCGTGTCGCGTGCGTCGGCGACCGTTCGGGCCACGGCGATCAGGTCCTGAACCTCCTGACGCCGGAAGAATCCCTTGCCCGCCTGCGTCGCGATGGGGATGCCGCGTTCCTCCAGGGCGCGCTCGTATATCCAGAGGCTGGTACCCGTTGGGGCGAGCAGCGCGATATCGGAGGCCTTCGCGGGCCTCGTTTTCCCGTTGTCCGCGTCACAGACGGGATAGGACCCGATCATACGGGCCACCATTCCCGCGACGACGTGGGCTTCCTCCTCGCGGACCCTTTCAACAATCAGCTTCCCTTTTTTCGTGCGGTGTTCGTCGCCCAGTACGACGTCGAAGGCCGCAACGCTCGGCCCGACCGTCGCCTCGTCCCCGTCCCGCGTTGCCGTCAGCGGAGTGAATCCGGGTTGCCCCCGCTCTTCATCCAGCAGACTCTCGAAGTGTCCGTTGACGTACGTCAGGATGGGTTCCCGCGACCTGAAGTTGGCCGTGATGCTGATGACGGATGCCGGGTCGCGTTGCGAAAGCGCGTCCCGGGCGGTGAGGTACGTCTGCACGTCCGCGCCGCGGAACCGGTAAATCGCCTGCTTGGGGTCGCCCACCAGGAAGAGCGCGCCCGGACGAATCTCACGTTCCTGCCACGGCCCCACGGAATCCCCCTCACCGGCCAGGCGCCAGATGATTTCCGCCTGCAGCGGGTCTGTATCCTGGAATTCATCCACGAGGATGTGCGTGTAGCGCCCGGCAAGGGCCCTTCGCACCGGTTCGTGGTCCCGCAGCAGGTCCCTGGCCTGGTACAGCAGGTCGTCGAAATCGAGCAGCGCCGCATTGCGCTTGTATTCATGGTAGAGCTTCCGGATCGCATCGAATTCGGAAATGAATCGGTGAACCGCCAGTCCTGCAAGGGTGTAACAGAATGCGCCGTACGCCCCTTCGCACGCTTCATATCGCTCCAGCCCGGCGGCGAAAAGCGTCTCTCCCTCGGCGGCGCTCAAGCCGGCGGCTCTTGCCGCGGTTCGCCATTTCCCCTTCGCACGCCACTGTTTGAACTTCCGTTCGCCTTTCTTGCAGGCGTCCGGCGGGCTGTGATGGAGCAGAGCCGCGAGGTGTTCCGCCGGAATCCGGCCGGCCCGGGGTTCAGCCATCATTTCCGCCGTATTGAGGAAATCATCGGCAATGGCGGCGGCGCCCGGTTCTTCAATCCCCGTGCCTTCATACCAGGCCGCGAATGTGCGTGCGGCGTCGACCCATTTCTTATATGCATCCCCGTCGATTTCGGAAACCCCGGCTCCGGCCGTGCGGTGTATTCTCAGAAAATGGGCCGTCTCTCTGATCAGGCGCAGCGTTTCGTCCGGCGATCTCTGCAGGAGCGAGGCGAAGAAATCCTCCCCTTCGGCGCCGGGATGCTGGATCCGCGGCAAACGCCCCAGGCCGTCTTCGGCCGGGTCCCGTCCGAACCGCGCCGACAGCCATGCATCCACCAGGTCGTCAAAGGCGAGTTCGGCAACCGCCGGGTCGATGATCGAAGCGCCGGGGTCCTGCCCGGATTCCACGGGATAGGGCGTGATCAGTTTCTGACAGAAGCCGTGGATGGTCGTGCAGGTCAACTCGTCCAGCGTGTCTTCGCCTTCTTCGAGATTGGCGCGTTGCGCGTCGCTCAGACCGGTCGGCATGGCGGGTTCGATTTCCGTGGGTGGATTGCCGGAAACGAGGGCCTTCACGATTCGGTCGATTCGCTCCAGGAGTTCGGCCGCCGCCGCTTCGGTAAAGGTGATGGCGGCGATGTTCCTCGGAGCGGTCCCCCCCGCCACGAGCAGCGCCGCCCTGCCTGCCATGAGCGCCGTCTTGCCGCTGCCGGCTCCGGCTTCCACAAGAAGAGAACGGTTGTGGCGCGTGAGCGCATCGATGCGCGCGCCCAGGTCGGAAAGCGGCGCCTGTTGACGTTCGCAAGGCATCTCAGGGCTGCTCCCAGAGTTGAGAAAGCGGCATCAGGGCCATTGCAGAGAGGGGCCCCTTGGTCTTCAGGTACATCTCTCTCGATCTGCCGGGCAATGCGAAGGACAGATCGTAGTACCGGTCGGAAGCCGCGGCGCCGCTCAGCGTTTTTCCGTTCACGAAAAGGTCCGTGGCCGCGTTGAGGTATTTCACCAGTTCGGCAAGCGTCTCCCCGGTGTCGTCAAGGACCAGGGCCGGCCTGTCGCTGCGCGGGTAGACCAGACGCGCTTCGACCTCGGGCCGCGCAGGGATGAGCGATCTCACCGCAAAGGCGTAGAGGCATCGCTGCAACTCGGCGCCGCCGTTGATCTGAGGCGGCTTTCCCGGGTATTTTCCGGATTTGTAATCCGTAACGCGGGCGCGCCGCCGGTCTTCCGACAGATCGAGCCGGTCGATGAATCCGCCGATACGGATCTGTGTACCGTCAATGTAGACTGGCGTCGAGAGGTCCCACGGCGGGCTGGCGCCGGCGCTTCCACCGGAAGCCCTCCTGCGTCCCGCGTAGCCGAACTGAACTTCCGCCCAGGTTCTCTGCCCCGTCAGCGGCGCTTCGTCCTGCGACAACGCGGCCACGGCCAGCTCCTTCGCCTCCTCGCACTTCCGCCGCCAGATGACGGGCGGCGGGACGGGCCGCCTGGACGCCCATCGTTCCGCAACCGCGTTTGCCGCCAACGTCACGGTGCGTTCCATCTCCCACCCGGATGCGCCGGAAAGTCCGCCGCGTCCGGATTCCTCCAGTTGATTGATGCTTTCTCCGAGAAACTCGTGCAGAAGAGACCCGAACGCGAGCGCGTCGAGCGTCAACGGCGCCTCCGTTTCTTCAGGCGCCGTCCATCCGAAGGCGTAGGTCCACAGATATCCAAGGGGGTCCCGAAGCAGTCTGGCAAGCGATGTGGCGGATTGCGTGCGGTCGAGCGCGCGAAGAAGCATTGGATGTCCCTTGCTGATCAGACCGTCATGGGCTGTCAGTTCCTCGCTGCGCCAGTCGCTCCACGTCCGGGTGGCGGATCGGGCCAGTGGAAGCGCGGCGAATTCGCGGCGTCTGGCCGCGAGCCGGTCGCTCTCGCTTGCGGCATGCCCGGGGACCCGGCCCTGGGAGAGGAATTCTTCATCCCTGTCCTGGGGATAGAGTGGAGAGACGCCATTCAGCCGGCCTTCGCTGTCTTTCCGCGCTCTCGAACAGACAACCTGCCGTTCAGCCATCCTGCGGATCGTCTCGAAATCCCGGCGGTCCGACTCATGAACGGGTAGGGGCTCCAGTTCCTCCTGCCGAACGACGTGGGTTGGGAGCAGGGGGTCCTCTCCGGCGCGGCGGGGCCACGAGCGAGAGGTCAGACCGACGAGCCAGCAGAAGGGCCGGGGCACCGCAGCGACGGCCGATGCCGGTCCCCAGACAATGGCGGCGCCCGGCTCTTCTTCGTCCTGCACCCGAAGCCCGGCCAGGGTCACATCCAGAGCGGCCGGCGGTCCCTCGACCAGGGCCCTTTTCCAGATTGCCAGCGCTTCTGAGTCCGCCAGGAGCGCCTCGCCGATCTCTTCCGCCCTGGCCAGACCCCGGCGGAGTACCATGATGATCTGCCGCAGCAACGGTCGATGGTCTTTGCCGTCGGAAAAGTCCTCCGGTGTCAGTCTCTGAAGAAGCTGGTCCCATCGGTCGGCGTCGAGCAGCGGGGCATCGTCAGGGAGGACTTCCCGCCAGTCCTCCGGCAATGATTGGAAGCGCCCGGCAGAAGACCGAAGCAGACCCACCAGGCGGACCATACGGGTGCGGGACAGCCCGCGCAGCAGAACCTCGGCAAGGGCCGCGGCAAGCTGTCCTTCCCGGGTCGCAAGCGCCGGTTTGCCGTGAATGAAGTGGACCGGCAGCTTCGCGGCGTCCGCCATGGCCAGTACGTGATCGTCCCACGTAGCAGGGGATGCTGCTGTGATCGCGATGTGTTGGGCGGGGGTTCCATCCGTCAGATGTCGCCGCGCCCAACGCAGGGCTTCCAGGATTTCGTGGCGCGGCGTGGCGCACGACACCGCGCGGATTTCGGGATCCGCCGCCTCGTTCTCATGGACGTTTATGGCGGACCCTGCAAGCCAGCCGGGCGTCGGTCTCGCGCCGGCCATCCAGACCACCTCCGTCTCAACGCCCAGCCGCAGCAACAGGTCACGCCACACCGGCGACAACTCGGTGCGGCCATGGATCTCGATTCGCCCAAAGAGGACGGGAGCAAGAGCAACCCGGTTGCGTGCGCGCAATGCCAGATCGGGGTCCGGGAGCTGGTTCTTCGGCAACCTGGAACGTATTTCACGTTCGAGTATCGCCAGCGACCGGGTGCGCGGTTTGCTGCTGCCCGCCAGACCCAGATTTGCGCGCCAGGCTTTGGACAGCGTGGCCGCTGCCGCCCTTTGAAACCCGGGAAGCTCCTTGATTTCATCCAGTTCGTCGAGCGATCCTGCCGCTGCGGCGTCTCTCACCCGTTCCTTGAGATCGGAGGTTCGGACGGATCGCAGAAACCCTCCCGCAAGCCGAGCGGCGAGTTCCTCCATTGAAATGACCAGCAGCCCGTGATCGCCGTTCATGGCGGCTTGTGTCTGATGCCATCGCCGCGCGTACCGGCCTTCCACCACCACCGTCCTGCGTAACCGGGCTCCTGGCTTGATTTCTGTTTCCGGCATAAACGCTCCAACGTCAATCCGTCCGGATTGAATCATCTGTCCTCAGAAAATACCCCGCCGCATGGTTTCTTGTCAATGACTTATCCGGTCTCGACATTTCTATGAGAGAAAAACCTGGTGTGAGTGTGGGGCAGACATTCCTGTCTGCCCACGTCGCTGTCCCGGTACGCCCGAACTGTCATCCTGAGGAAACCGATTTTAAGGGTGGGGCAGACATTCCTGTCTGCCGCCTCAACGATGATTGAAAGTCTCGCGGTAGAGCACGATTTCCGTGAGATCCAGGTCGGACCTTCCATTGTACTGGAGAATCACATGAACGTTCCGGGTCTTGTCCAGAGCAAAGCGCAACTCACGGGTCTCGTCGCCTGCGAACGGGATCGACATCCACCAGGGGGGGTGCGCGCCGTATGCTATGGGGCGTGCGGGAGGCGGCAGGGTATAGACGGCGGTCATGATCGGCGCGGGGTGACGCTCACAGAAGCTTGCGAAGGCCGAGCCGGTGAGATTGAATCGGACCCTGTAATAGCCTTCTTTCAAGTCCGCAATACGATGAACCGCGTTGAGAGGTCGCTCGATTACTTTATGTGCCAACCTTCCGATCTCAAGGAGTTTCGGTTCGTTCAGTTTGCGAACGGGTATCATGCGAACCCGGATCGTGTCCAGGGCCAGATTGCCCGTTCCCGTGTAGTAGGTGTGGACGTAACCGAGGCGAGGTCGAACGACGTCGAACACGAGTGAGCGGTCCTCTGCGGCCCGGCTGGCGTAGAGCGGGTAATTGGTATCCGTACTCCAGACGGAAACAACAGGTACTGTATACCGGCGCGAGAGGGTCAGATAGCCGGAGATCTCTCCTTCCGGCGCGTCGACCCGGAGGCCGTGGAAGACCAGCCTGTAAATGCCGGGGTGGAGCGTACCCAGTACGGGCATAGACATCCGCGAATAACCGACCCGGCCCGGTCGGGAGAGTCCCTCTTGAGCGCGGATTCTTCCATCGGAGTCCGCGGCATCCTCGGGCACGAAATCAACCGGGACGCGGAAACTGTATGTCGATGGCTTGATTCCGTCTGAGAGAAGCGGCATATAAGGCGACCTGCATCCCGATAAGCGTGAATTCAATACTTCGCTATGACTCCAGGCAAGGGGCGCGAAGGCAGCTGCGGCGACGACGGCCGCCCGCAGGCCAACGTTCCGTGGTCTGATGAACAGGGCACCGGCCAGCACACCCCAGAATGCCAGGTCGAGCAGCGGCAGGTCTTGCTGGTCCGGCTCGAAGAAGTGCAAATTCAGGGGATAGAAGTGGTTGATCGACCGGCCGAGCAGGTTATTACCTTTGTAACCCAACTCAGGAAGAGCGAGCGTTTGTAGAACGCTTTCCAGGCTGATCGCAAGGGCCAATGCTGCGAGTAGACTGGTCGTCGCCCGGCGCAGCACCAACGGCAAGCCCCAGGCCAGCCCTAAGGCCAGAGCGGGCAGGGCAATAACCATGAACCGGCAGGGAAAGCCGTGGCCGAAATTCCAATTGTAGTGCAACCCATTGATGCCGGCGGAGGCGGCGAAAAGGACAAGGGCGACGCCAACGCGCCGGTCGCGCAACCTGGCGAGGGTCAGCAGTCCGAATAATGCAAAGAAATAGATCGGCGACGTGTTGAGAATGCCCCGTCCGACGTGCAACCAGTGGCCGGGAAGGGAGATCTTCCAGATCGCGACATCGAGTGCGTTTTTGTCCCAGGCGCCGCTTCCCGGACGTAGCGGACCCAGCCAGTCCCCGCTAAATGCGTGGTGGTAGGCAAGAAGTCCGAATAGACCGCCGGCGACAGCGAGGCCGATCGTCGAGAGGGCCCACCATCGCTTTTTGTTGTTCCAGGCCTGCAGCAGCACGATTGCGCCGCCGCAGAACCCCAGCGGAGCCAGGCGCGGATGCAAAAAGGGAAGGCAGCAAAGCAGGAGGGTCAGCAGGCCCAGCACCGGTATTTCCCGGCGTCCCAGGGACTGGTACGTGCCGCCGGGAGTCTGCCAGTGAGCAAGGACGATCAGGGTGGCCAGCACGATGCCGATGGCCGGGATTTCCGGATAGATCTGGTTGGAATAGTAGAAGTACGGACCTGTAATGGCCGTTATGCATGTGGCTGCCAGTGCCGACCAGGATTTGGCTCCCAGCCGCGTGAGATAAATGAAAATCAATGGAACGCACAGACTCGCAAGCAGCGCGATGAACAGCGCGGTAGCCAGCCGCGGGTTCGCCCATGCTTCCAAGCCCCACCAGTAGGCAGGTACAAGGGCGACGGAAAGGCCGATCGGATGCGACGAGTGGATTTTGCCTTCAGGCGACGCAGGCGCCTTGTTTAGCCCGAAGTCCGTGACGTGGAATTCCCGGATCTGCTCAATGTCCAGGTTGTTGGCCAGGTCCATGTCCCCGTCGTGGAGCAGACTTTGCGTCACGCGCAGGTACTGGCCTTCATCTCCGTGGAGCATGGTGACCTGGCAGAAATAGAGCGCATAGAAGACGTACATAGGCAGGCACACGGCGAACAGGGCGCCTGCGACATAGACGGTACGGAGGGGTTTCCGGGCGCCAGGCGACGGGAGATGTACGTACCCGAGATAAACCAGCGCCAGGGCCCAAAACGCGTGAGGAGACCAGAGGATGGTCAGGAAGGGAAAGATGCGGACTAGCGGGTCGAAGAGCGCCAGGAGACGCACTGCCAGAAGCGCGCCTGCCAGCAATGTCGCACGCTGGAGGCGTTCCTGGAGTTGTGGCGCATCCGGGACGCGACGATGGCGAATCCACGCCAGGACCAGGCCCGCGAGGCCGATGAGGGTGGGTCCGAGGGGCGGCCATCGAAGTTGAAATGGTCCGGGCGATACGGCCAGTCGCAACTCGTCCTTCGCCGCCGCAACGAGGGGATCGAAGCCGCTCAGCGCCAGCCATGCGCCGAAGAGTCCGGCCGCGAGGCCCAAATCGACCGCCAACGGCCGGGAGGCTGGCGGCATTATATGGCGCTGCAGGGTTGCGAGAAGATTTCGGAGGGAAAGCATTCAGGGGGTTCCGAATCGGGATCTGTCTTCGCTACGCCGGTTCCACAGTCCTGTCACTTCTGTTGTCGGGGAATGTCAGAATCCGGTCTGCCTGGATCAACCACCGTTCACGCTTTCCCCGGTGACAACCATCGGATGTTTCCATACGGTCGAATCGTCCCTCTCAGCCCCGTCGCGGTAGGTTGAAATGAAGCTCCAGCGATCCGCGCCCGTTGTGTTCGGAAAGGAACTGTGCAGGGTCTGATCGTGAAAGAAGACCGCATCGCCCCGGTTCACCGCCAGCGTGGTCTCGGGAAGTCCGACGATCTCTTCGTTTCCGATACGCCACCCGAATCCGTTCTCTCCCCTGACCTGTTTCACCTTGAACCGCTTGAAATGACTGCCGGCGATCATCTTCAGGCAGCCGTTCTCGGGCGTGGCGTCGTCCAGCGCGATCCACACCGAAATCTTGTTCGCGCCCTTCCAGTAGTACCAATCCTGGTGCCAGGGCGACCCGAACCGCGTGAACTTGTTCTTGTAGACCGACTTCACGCTCAGAAACTCCACGTTCGGTCCAACAATCCGGTTCAGGATGGAAACCACACAATCATCCTTCATCCGTTCCCTGAAAAACGGATCCAGCACGTCGGCCATGAAAACGTGGACGCCGGTGGACGTCGGCTCCGTGTTCATGTGGCCGCCGGCCTCCAGGATGCCGATGATGCGCGCCTTCCAGTCCAGCATCTCTTCGGCGGAGTAGAGACCCTTCGTAACCAGGAATCCATCCCGCTTGAATACCCCAACGACGTCTTCTACGGCATCCGCAACCTGTTGATTAGATAACATACCGCGTCTCCTGACGTTCAATGACAATTGTTGATACGCTCCCGCCGCCATCGCACCGACGCCGGAAACTGTCGCAAAATGCGACAGTCACAATCCGATGCGGTGGAATACGAATGATAATCCAAATGCCTCCCGTATCCAACAGAACCATAGGGGGGGGAATTGCCCAACGCCGGGTATTGCTCCCCCTTTCCCCCGGACCCCGTCCTGAAGGAAAAAGGAAGAAGGAAGAAGGAAAAAGGTAAAAGCAGCGATTTCCTGTCAATCAGAGTGTCTATTGGTGACCGGCGTGCGAAACCTGTTCTTCCTCCCTCTCTCCTGGTAGGAGAGAGGGCCGGGGAGAGAGGTCTGCGGGGTGGTGAGGGGTTGCTTTTGCCTTTCGCTTTTGGCTGACTGCTGATGGCTGATAGCTGACAGCTATTCACGCATTTCCCTCAACAGCGCGATATCTTCCCGCGTGACGCCCTTGAAGATCAGGATCAGGGCGCCGTAGACGAGCAGCCCCGCCACGGCCGCAACCACAAAGTGATCGGTGATGGCCGATACGAAAAGCGCCGTCAGCGCGGTCGCCAGCAACGGCCTGGCGGCTGCGGCGCCGAGCGCGGCGGCATACCTGCGCAGCGGAGCGAAGAAGAGCCCCGCAACCGGATACGCGATGGACCCGATCAGGACGGCCGCGGCCGATCCCAGAATGTGGTGCGCGGGGATCAGGGCGACGTTCAGAAGAATGCCGAGCAGCGCCGCCGCGCCCAGGCAGACAAGCCGGCGTCGTTCCTCGCCCACGGCAACAGTCAGAAAACTGAAGGCGGTGCCCATGTATTTGAACACCATCGCCCAGATGAGCAGGACGAGCGTCCCGCTGGCGTGACCGAGCATGGCTTCCGGTATCCTGCCGGGAAAGAGGAGGTCGAGGATGTCCCGGGAGGCGAGCGTGCAGAAGCCGGCGACAGGGACGATAAAGAGCAGCAGGTAACGCGCGCTGCGGCGATAGATTCTGTCGAACGCGACCGGGTTCGCATCCCGGTGTCTCACCATCACGGGGAACACGGAGGCGATGAATATCGAAGCGAGAAACGGCAGGCTGTCCGGAATTCGCGCGGCCATATTGTAGAGGCCCACGGCCTCCTTGTTCTTGATGGACTCGAGCATCATAATGCCGATCTTGTCGTGGACGGTAACGCATACCGAGGCCAGCATGAGCGGGATGCTCTGCCGAAGAAGAGATCGGACGATCCGCGGGTCGAACCGGAACCGGGGAAGTCCGAACAGGCGCCGGTGCGTGATGCACAGTCCGGCGAACGAGAGGAGTTCGGCGGCGATCAGCGCGCAGAAGATAGCGACAAGAAGGCCGTTGTTGAGGACAACCGCGACCAGCAGGCCGGCCATGAGCAGGTGGGAGGCGGTGTTCCACGCCACCACGGTTCCCATTCGGAGTTCGGCCTGAAACCGGACCTGAAACATCTTGCGGAAGGCGTTGAGCCGGGGCGATATGTACAGGGAGAGTGAGGCGATGAGCGCGGGTACGAGGGTCTCCATTCCCTGACCCGCAAGATAGAGAAAGGCGTTTGAAGTGAGAATCGCTGCCGTAGACGCGACGAGCCCTATGGACAGGGCGTTCCCCAGAAGCCGGTCGGCGTTCTCCCCGCTGGCGGCTTCCCGGATCAGGAGATTGTACGTCCCCGCGTCCGCAAGAACCCCCCATAACATCAGGTTGGTCAGGATGAACGTATAGGCGCCGAACGCTTTCAGATCCAGGTAGTGGACGAGGAACAGGAAGATCGCGAACTCGATGGCCCGTCCGAATACCTGGACCGCGGTGTTGCCCGCGATCCGTCTGACCGGTGACTTGCCGCCCATGGATTACTCCGCGGAGGCGGCCGCCGGTTTACCGGTGCGCTTCCGCCAGTACCATGCGGCGGCGCAGGCGATGGCGAAGAGGGTGGAAACGAGGGTAATCCAGCGGCACGCCGTGGCAATGGGATCGTGGAAACGGAGTACGACCCGGTGTTCGCCCCCGGGCACGGCAACGGCCTTCCACGCGTAGTTGGCCCTCAACAGCGGCCGCTCCTCTCCGTCCACCCGGGCGTGCCAGAAGGGGTGGTAATTCTCGGAGATCACCAGCAGGCGCGGTCCGCCGGATTTGACGTTGAGTTCGATATGGCCGGTGCGTTCATCGTACACGACCTTCTCGATGAAATCCTGCGCTCGCGTGTCCGTACTATCCGCCGAAAAGCCTTCCGGCTCGACCTCCAGGACAACGGTCTCATCGGGCCTGAATCCGGGTCCCGAGAGCAGCTTCAGGATGCGGTCCTCGTCGGTCTCGATCCGGTATCGGGGCGCCAGGTAGAACCAGGGCAGCGCGAAGTCGTTTTTGTAGATATGCAGGCCGTCGGTGACAACGGACGCGGGTCCGTCCGGAAAGGGCTCCCGGGTCACGACGTAGCGGGTGTTCAGCAGATTCAGGATGGGGAAATGCCGGAGGTTTTGGGGTTCGGTCATCCGGTCGTAGCGAAGCATGGTAAAGGGTTCGTGATAGTCCACCCGGACCCGGTCCACGATCGTCCGCTTTCCGGCGCCCAGATGCGGCGGGGGAATGGAGAGCTGCGATACGTACAGCACGCGGTACAGGTCCGTGTCCTGTTCAAAATGCCGCAGCACGCCGCCGTACACGCGTTCGGGCGGGGATTGCAGGTCCGGATCGAAATATCGGAGGAACTGCCGGTCGATCCGCCAGGTATCGAAGAGCATCAGGGGAACCAGAAGGCATGCGTAGACCACGGGGGAAATGCCGCCGCCCAGGCGTCTCCACGTCAGAATGGCCAGGAGCGATACAATCAGCGCGGCAAAAACGGCGCCCCGGCTGAGGTTGGGCGCGTTCGCCTGTGCGACGCGGACGGCTGAATCCGGAATATCGGACCAGAAGAGTCCGGTCCATGCGTTTACGGCGCTCTGGGGAGACAGGGCGACACCCAGCAGCAGGACCACGGCAACCCCGGCGCCGATGGCCAGATTGCGCCGCGTACGGGGTGAAACGTCCGTCGGGTAGAGGACCCGCTGCAGTCCGATGGCGCCCAGAACGCATGCGGGGAAGGCGAACAGGAACGCGATCATACCCGGCGCCCGGAGTACCTTCATCCCGGGGATATAGCGGTACGCGTATCCGTGCACGAAGGTATGGGGTCCGAGGGCGAATGCCAGGGCGAGGAAAAAGAGCAGGAGAAAGATCCCGATTCTCGGGTCGCGGCGGATGCGCCCCAGGGCGAGCGCGGCGAAGAAGAGAACGGCGATTCCGAAATATTCGGAATTGAGCTTGAAGGGATTGCGGCCCCAGTAGTTTCGTTGTCTTCGGTCCGGGTCGTCGAAGTGCGCGAACTCCGGTACGACCAGCGAAGCGACTTCCTCGGGATGCAGCGACCAGGTCTGCGCGTATTCCAGGCCCTTGCCTTCGCCGTCTCCCAGCGCCCTTCTCGATTCCGTCCGGGTGTACCAGTATTGCGGGAACACGCCCATGGCGCCAATCCCCAGGCCCAGACAGACCGCGCCGGCGCTGAGAAGGCTTCGGCGCAGGGCTGCCGCGACGTCTCGCTCGCCGTACAGGGACTGTCCGAGTCTTGCGGCGAAGAGAATGGCCAGGCCGCAGAGTGCGTAGTACAGCATCTGGAGGTGCGGGGTGTAGATGCCCGCGCCAATGGCGACGCCCAGAACCAGGTAGTAAATCATCCGGCCGGTCTCCATGCCGCGGTACAGCCCCCAGACCATGAGCGGGAACAGGCCGATCACCAGCATCTTGGCTTCATGGCCGGCGTAGATGAAGGTGAGCAGGGCGGGCGCGGAGGCGTACGCGATGCCCGTGAGCCAGGCCGTGAGCGGCTTCATGCCGAAACCGCGGATACAGAGATACATGAAATAACCGGCCATGAACATGGCGAAGAAATACCGCCAGCCCAGAAGCCGGTGTCGGGTTGTAAACAGGGCGATGATTTCCAGCGGAAAGTAGCTCGACGTCCGTTGTCCGGTCACGGGGGTGCCCCCGAGATAGCGCGTCCAGTTGGCCGGCGCCAGGTTGGCCAGTTTTTCCAGGAAGGGCTCACGCCCCTTGTGGAATTCCCTTCCCGTGTCCTGTCCGAGAATGACGTGATCGGTAAAGACGAACCCGGCGAAGTACACCGCGCTCAGGAGCAGGAAGAACACAACCGGGGCCCAGGGCGACGCGAGGAAAGGACCGAAACGGTCGGAGAGGGTCTTCGAGGTTTCAGGCCGCGTCGTTGCGGAACGCCGGGCGGTTCTTTTTCTGCGCTTGCTCATGGTCAGGCTCCACGGTTCATGTCAGGCATCCGTATGCTTCGTTTCAGGAACGGTCTCCGGACCCCGGCCAAGATACGTTGTTGCGAAGGCGTAGAAGAACCAGCGCAGGTATTCCGGAAGCCAGCGGATGACCCTGAAGCGACTTCGGCCGGAGGTCCTCTCGTACCACGCTGCGGGGACCTCCGCGATTCTCCAGCCCAGCCGGTGGCATTTGACCAGCAGTTCGATGCCGTAGGCGAAACCCGCCGAGGACTCGATCCGCGCCCGGTCCAGCAGTCGCCTGGAGAACAGCCGAAGGCCGTTGCTGGCGTCCCGGGCGGGAAGCCGCCCCAGATAATAAAGGGTGAAGGCGGAGCTCCTGACAAGCAGAGATTTCAGCCACGGCGCGCCCACCATGCAGCCGCCGTCGATAAACCGGCTGGCGCAGACGACGTCGCAACCGTTCACGTATTCCCGATGCATCCTGTCGATGATGCCCGCGTTGTAGGTATCGTCGGCCGGCCACATGATCGCCGCGGGCGCGTCGCCTTCGCTGAAACCCGTGACGACGGCCCCGTGGGCCCCCCGCCCGCGGTTGCGGACTTTAACGATTTCGCATCGGGTATCCGTGAATCTCTTCAGGGCTTCCAGCGTGTCATCGGACGCATCGTCGTAACAGATCAGTACGCGGAAGGGCGTGCTCGTCGCATCGCACAGGGCGTTGAGTACGTTCAGGATGTTGCTGCCCTCGTTGTACACGGGGATGACGATGTCGAGATCGGGCATGGTCGGATTTAAACCTGATTCGCAGTTGTTCGGGGACCTGAATGTCGAAATTATACAGAAGAACAGAGGCCTCAATACCCCGTTTTCGCACCATCCCCTTCTGTGCCTTTTGTGCTTTTTGTGGCAAATTGACTGTTGTCTTTCTTCGAATTGAGGTTAGGCTTTCGAATCGCATGAACCTTTGTGCGGTCAGCTATCCTGCCACGATACGGGGTGACGGAAGCGGGACGATGTATTTCCCCTTGAACCCCTTGCCCGTGAGTCTGGGCAGGAGTTCCCCGGCGATATGCCAGGAGAAGAGCAGCGCGTATTCGGGCTGGTCGCTGAACAGTGCGGACTCTTCGAGAACGGGGATGCGGGTGCCCGGCATGAATTTGCCGATTTTGTACGAACCCCGGATTTCAACAACGCAGTCGATCGTCTCGCGATCCAGTCCGGTATAGGCAATCAGGGTGCTGGCGCGGGAGGGCGCGCCGATACCGTAGATGCGACCGCCGCGGGCCTTGACGTCTCGCAGCAGGTCCAGGAGGTCGAGTTTGCTCTGCAGAACGTCCGCGGCGAAGCTGCGGTAGGTTTCCGGGTCGAGCAGTCCGGCACGCCGTTCCTCTTTCAACAGGTTCGAAACGGAAGGATCCACCGGATATCTTCCCGTGCGGGCGGCAAAGACACGGATGGAGCCCCCGTGCGTGGGGATGCGTTCCACGTGGAAGATCTCCATCCCGTGCTTTTCCAGGAGGAATTTCAGGCTGTGCAGGGAATAGTACCTGAGGTGTTCGTGGTAGACGGTGTCGTACTGCAGCGTCCCGATCAGGTCCAGCAGGTAGTGGGACTCGGAGACGAAAACCCCGTTTTCATCCAGGATGTCCAGGATCCCGGCCACGACCTCGTCGACGTCGGGCATGTGCGCGAAAACGTTGGTTGCGGTCACAAGGCCGGCCGGGCCGTATTCCGCGGCAACCGTCCTCGCGGTCTCCCGTGAGAAAAAAGCCTGGAGGCTGTGGATGTCCCTCTCGTTTGCAAGCCGTGCCCTGTCCGTGGGGTCGATGCCCAGGATCCGGCAGCCCCCGGCCTTGAAATTGGCCAGCAGCGTGCCGTCGTTGGAGCCGACGTCGATCACGAACCAGGAGCCGTCGACCCCCAGCCGGTCCCTGCACCGTTCGAACAGATCCGCGAAGTTCTCGCGGAGAATGCGCGTGGTGCCGCTGGTGTAGGGATATTCCGGCGGGAACAGGATTTCCGGTTCCACCTGGCAGCCGATCTGCACCAGGTGTGAGTCCGGGCAGTAGAGCAGCTCAAGGGGATACATCGGGCGATCGACGGGTTCTGCGCCCACCGGTTGCATGTCGTTCACCGGAGGCACGTAGCCCAGGAAGAGAACGGACTGAAGATTCGCGGATTGGCTGATCTGGCAGCGTGTGACGTTTCGGGAGGCTGCGTGCGGCACGCGTGATCCTCCTGCTCAATCGCGGTGGTTGTCCAGGTACCAGCCGATCGTGCCGTCCAGGCCGTCACGGAGCGAGACGCGCGGGCGGAAGCCGAGGGCCCTGAGTTTGTCGATACAGGGGCGCCTTCTTGCGGGGCTGCCGGCTGTCAACGCTTTGGGGACGAGTTCGAAGTCCCTGCCGACGTGGTTGAAGATCAGTTCGGCGAGGCGCCGGATGGTGACTTCCTCATCATTGCCGACGTGGTAGATATTCAGGTGCGCGCCTCGTTCCAGGACGGTAGCGAGCCCGTCGGTAAAATCGTCGATATGCATGAAGGCCCGGGTCTGCGAGCCGTCGCCCTGTATTGGGAACCGTACCGCGCCGCGAGGGTGTTCGGACGCGAGCGCGGCCGCCCGCAGGATGAGCTGGGGGATGACGTGCTCGCGCCCCATGTCGGGCCCGTACACGTTGTGCGGGCGGACGACGAGGACGCGTTCCACGTGACTCCGGCCATAGTTCAGGGCCATGAGTTCGCTGATGATCTTGCTGCCGCCGTAGGAAAAGCGGGGATTCAGGGGGTCGGGAACGGAGAGCGGCGCGGATTCGTCCGTGGGGATGGCTGGCGGAGTCTGGTACACTTCGGAACTGGAGGCCAGGACGTACTCGGGAACGTCGTGCTTCAGGCAGGCGTCGATGGTGTTCACGACGCCCTTCACCCCCACGTCGAGGACGATTTCCGGCTTGCTGTAGAACCACTCGGTGCCGTTCACCGAGGCCAGGTGGCAAAGGCTTTCCACGCCCCGGGCGGCTCTTCCCACGGCATCCGCGTCCCGGACGTCCGCTTCGATGAATTCCACCCGGTCGCCTATGTCCGCCAGGCGGCCGGCGTTTCCTCGTGACAGATTGTCCAGGACCCGCACCCGGTGGCCGTCGTGAAGCAGTCGTCGTACCAGCGAGGAACCGATAAATCCGGCGCCGCCCGTGACCAGGTAGAGCTTACTCAAGGTTCAGAGACCCCCAGACGTCCACGACAGGTTTGCCTTTGAGGTCCAGACGCCGGTACGCCGTGTGCGGCACGCACAGGACCAGCAGGTCGCTCCGTTCCATGACCTCCCGGACGGGCAGCAGGTTCGGGTCCGTGGTCACGTACGGGTCCGTGGTCATCACCTCCCGGGCCCGGAACGCCAGGATGTCCTTCAACTTGTAGCTCAGCGAAAACCGGGTGTCGTCGCTGTCCGCCTTGAAGGCCATGCCAAGCAGGCCGATGCGGAGTCGGCGCAGGTCGCCGTACCGGTTGCGAATGTCCTCGACCAGGTAGTTCACCAGGCCCTGGTTGACGTTCATGGCCGCCCGTCCCAGTGTGAAACCGTCGCTGGCGAAGGCGGCGAGTTGCATGGTATCCTTCAGCAGGCACGGGCCCGCCGCGAATCCCGCGGAGGGGATATCCCGGGCGCGGGGGTAGTCTTTCTTCATACCTTCGAGCACCCGGCTGTAGTCCACGCCGGCGGCGTTTGCAATCGTATAGAACTGGTTCGCGGTTGCAAACTGGATATACCGGTACGCATTGCTGAACAGTTTCGCGAATTCGGCTTCGATGGGCGTCAGGTGAACGATCCCGGGCGAGATCCGCCTGAAGAGGGCGGCGGCTTCCCGTTCGGCTTCAGCCGTGGTTCCGCTGACGATCTGGGTGAGCAGCGGGATTTCCTCTACGGCCTGGCCCTGAACGATGCGCTCGGGGCAGAAGGAGACCTTGGGGTTTCTGCCGTTCGCACGCAGGTAGTCGTAGAGCCAGTCCGTAGTTCCCGGGGAAACCGTGGACCGGAGTACGACAAGCTGATCGTCGGACAGATGCGGCAGCATGTCGTCCGCGAGGCTCTTGAACGTGGAGAGAATCGGCTTCGAGAGTTCGTCCGCGGGCGTGCCGATGGTCACGATCACCGTGGCCGCGCCGGCCACGCATGACGTTTCGGACGAGACGCTCAGCCGGCCTTCAGCGAGCGCATTCGCCAGCAGCTCCCCGGCGTTCTTTTCCTCGAACGGCATCCGGCCGTCGCGGATCAACTCGAGAGAGGCTTCGTTGATGTCGCAGACGATAACGCGCAAGCCCTTGTCGGCGAAGGTCAGCGCCAGGGGGAGACCCACGCGGCCGGCCCCGCCCACAATACAGATGTCATTTGCGTATCCGGTGGTCATATAGGGTTGAACCTGGCAGGTTCAGGTGTGAAGGTAGGGCAGACATTCCTGTCTGCCATCAGCCGAGTGTCCGGACGTACACTTTCTCCTGCTCCCTGGCAATCCGGTCCCACGAGAAGTTGGCGGCCCATGCCCTCCCGTTCTTGCCGAGTTCCGTTCGCAGGGGGGGATTCTCGAGCAAGCGGTTCATGGCGCCCGCGAGGGCTTTCGGGTCCTCCGCCGGCACGAGCAGGCCGGTCCGGTCCCTCCGGATGGCGTCGACGAGCCCCGGGATCTCCGTGCCGATCACCGCTTTTCCGGCGGCGCCGGATTCGATCGCGGCGATGCCCCACCCTTCGAACCGGGAAGGCTGACAGGTGAACAACGCGCCGGCGTAGAGGTTCCATTTTTTCGCTTCCGAAACCGGCCCCGTGAGTTCCACGCGGTCCGAGATGCCCAGGGAGCGGGAGACGGACATCAGTTCGCGCCGGCGCGCTTTCGTGCCCCGGCCCGCAAGGACCAGGCGGACGTCCGGATGCGTTGGTTTCAGCCTGGCAAATGCCGGGAGCAGGACATCGATGCCCTTGTTGTAGGTGTCCAGACGTCCGAAAAAGAGAATATAGTCCTCTTCACGGGGCTCTGCCAGGGCGGGATGACTCACGCCGTTGCAAACCGTATGGACGGGTGCGTTCGGACGCGCGCGCCGCTCCAGGTGACGGGCCGTACTTGGAGAAACGGCGATGATCCGGCGGTGCAGCCGCGTATGGAGGCCTTCGGCGGCGGCGGCCAGAATGCCGATCCCCGGGTATTTCCGCGTGGCGTGTGCGGCTATGGGATGGTGAAAGACCATGACCGACCGCGCGTGCCGGGACGGAAGCGCGTACACGGGCGAAAATGCGGAAAAGTCGTACACCCAGAGGTCGAAGGGCCGCTTCGCCAGGGCTCGCGAAGCCAGCGCCGAGAAGCTCAGGCGGCTGAACAGGTAGTTCCGCCCGGTCCCCACCCTGCGGATGCGAATACCGTCGCGGTCTTCCTCCCGGGCGGCGCCGGGAAAGTGACCCGTCAGAAGGGTGATCTCGTGCTTCCGGGCGAGGCGGCGGTTGATTTCCATGGCCCGGACCGCGCCGCCTCCTCCGCACCAGGGGTTGTCCACATCGTCGTAAATGGTGTGGAGGATTCTCATAAAGCCGTGAGAGGTGAGAGGGTAGACGGGAGAGGATCGGTTTCTTTATTTCACACTCGTAAGGATGCGTTTGATGACGGCGGTGGTCGAGGTCTGGAACGCCGTGGATATGGTGACGGCGCGGCCCCCCGCGCGTTCCACGACTTCGCGGGCGACGATCTGGTCCGGCGAATAGTCCCCACCCTTTACGAGGACGTCGGGCAGCAGGTCTCGAAGGATATCGTGCGGCGTGTCTTCCTCGAACACGCAGATATAGTCGACGGCTTCCAGGCCGGACAGCACGCCGATCCGCTCGTCAACCGACAGTATCGGCCGGCCTTCGCCCTTGATGCGGCGGACGGAGTCGTCGCTGTTGATCGCCACGAGGAGCGCGTCGCCCAGACAACGCGCCCGCTGAAGAAAAGCCACGTGCCCGGGATGGATCAGGTCGAAGCAGCCGTTGGTGAAGACCAGCCTTGCGCGGGTCCGTTTGAGACGCCGCCGGACCTCTCCGGCCTGGTCCCGCGTAAGGACCTTTCCGCCACCGGCGTCGGGACTGAATCGAGAGCTCACGTTGCGCGCGTCGTCGGGAGTCATGTCAGACCCTACCAGCCCGTTGAAAAAGTCCATCCGGGCTACCTGCCTGCCAGGACTTCACCGGCAGGCCTGCAGAGCGACTTTCTCAACGGACTGCTACAGCACGCCCTTGGTGGAAGGAATCCCCACAACACCGGGGTCCAGCCCGCATGCCTGCCGGAACGCCCGCCCGGCAGCCTTGAAAATTGCTTCGGTGGCGTGGTGGGCGTTTGTCCCGCGAATCAGGTCGATATGCGCATTCAGGCGTCCGTGGTCCGCGAGCGACCGGAAGAACTCCGGGCTCATCGCCGTGGGGTACGCGCCGACCATCTCGTCGGGCAGGTCGGCATTGTAGACCAGGTACGGCCGTCCCGAGAGGTCTACGGCCGCACGAGCGAGGGCTTCGTCCATCGGCACGAAACTGTGTCCGAAGCGTGTGATACCGGCCTTGTCGCCCAGCGCATCGGAAAATGCCCTGCCCAGACAGATGCCCACGTCTTCCACCGTGTGGTGCGCGTCCACCTCCAGGTCGCCCCGGCAGGCCACGTCCAGGTTGAAACCTCCGTGCCTGGCGAATGCGTTGAGCATATGGTCGAAAAAACCGATGCCGGTTTCGAGCCGGCAGTCTCCCGATCCGTCCAGGTTCAGCATGAGGTCGACGTCGGTTTCCGACGTCTTGCGTTGTATGCGGGCGGTGCGAAGGACCGGCATGGGGGATTTACCTTTCCTGAAATTGGCTTCTTATCCTGCTTGATCCTGTTCCTGGTTCTCAATCCTGTCCATCCATGTACGTTTGTGTTCCGTGGATTATTCAGGCTGTACGCGCGAATCCTTGAGCGTCCCTTCGAGCGCGTTCAGAAAGAGGGTGTTTTCCCCGGCCTTGCCGATGCTCACGCGCAGGGCGTTCTCAAGGAGAGGATACGAGGTCACGTTGCGGATGAGGATGCCCCTTTCGATGAGCCCGTTGAAGACCCGGGCCGGGTTGTCCACTTCGAAAAGGATGAAGTTGGCATGCGACGGCCGGGGGCGGACGCCGTCCATTCTCCGGAGGGCCGCGAACACCCGCTCGCGTTCGTCCCGGATCGTCTCCACGCGTTCCCGGATCAGACGCTCGTGTTTCAGTATGTGCAGCGCCGCTGAATGGGAGAAGACGTTGATGTCGAACGGCACTTTGGCCTTGAGTACCTCCCGGGCGATTTCCGGATGCGCCATCAGATAGCCAATGCGGATACCCGCCGCGCCGAGGGCTTTTGAAAAGGTCTTCAGCACGATGAGATTGGGATATTCCCCGATCAGGTCGCGGGCCGTCTCATCGCTGAACTCCGCATAGGCTTCGTCCACCATCACCAGCGCGTCGGTCTGCCCGAGCAGGTCCTTCAGGTCCGCATTGGAAACGACGCAGCCGGTGGGGTTGTTGGGGGAACCGAAGATGACCGTGTTTGGCGATTCCCGACGGACGGCTTCCCGGATACCGGGCATGTCGAAGGTGAAATCCGCCGTGAGGTCCACGGGAACCACGCGACCCCCGAAGAAGCCCGCGTAGAGCCCGTACAGCGAGAAACTGGGCGAAGGGATGACCACCGTTGCCCCGGGGCGGGTGCTGACGGCCAGAACGAGTTGTACGAGGGTGTTGGAGCCGTTGCACACGATCAGCCCATCCGGACGCCAGCCGGCGAAGTCGGCCAGGGCTTCCACCAGGTCCATCTCCATCGGCTGCGGATAGCGGAACCAGGGCCGCTTCCGGACGTCTGCCAGAATCTCGTTCTTGAGATCGTCCGGAACGTCGAACGGGCTTTCGTTCTGATTCAGCTTAACCGGGCAGTCGTAGCGCGTCAGGTGGTACCCGTCCGCGGACCGGATTTCCGGCCGGATGCGTTTCAGGGGCGGATCGATCATCGGAGACGATCCAAAATGAGAACGCCGCGCCCGCATTGTCGCCGAAGTCCGGCGGGCGGGCGGGCGCTATTCCTGCCGGACGCGGATGGCGTTGGCGTGCGCGTCCAGTCCCTCGGCTTCCGCCAGCGCGATAATATCGCCGGCCGTTTTCTTCAACCGGCGGTCCGTGTAGGAGACGATACTCGAGCTTTTCAGAAAGGTATCCACGCCCACCGGCGAGGCGAATCGCGCGGCGCCGGCGGTCGGCAGAATGTGGTTCACGCCGGCGTAATAGTCGCCCACGGGTTCGGAGGAGGCCGCGCCCAGAAAGACCGCGCCCGCGTTCCTGACCTCGTTCAGCCAGGACCATGGGTCGCGCACCAGGAGTTCGATGTGTTCCGGGGCGATCCGGTTGGCCAGCCGGATGCCCTCGTCCACGTCCTTTACAATCACAACCGCGCCGAAGTTGCGCAGGGCTTTTCGGATGGCGTCGCGGCGCTCCAGGCGGGCGGCCTGCCGCTCGACTTCGTCCGCGACCTCGCCGGCGAGTTCCGCGCTGGGCGTGATGCACACCACGGCCTCGAAGCCGCTTCCATGTTCGGCCTGCGACAGCAGGTCGGCGGCGACGTGCCTGGGATTCGCCTCCCCGTCGGCCAGTACGACGATTTCGCTGGGGCCGGCGACCATGTCGACGTCGACGGTTCCGAAGACCAGCTTCTTTGCGATCTGCACGGACGGGTGGCCGGGGCCCACGAGTTTGTCCACCCCCGGAATGGACGCGGTGCCGTAGGCCAGGGCGGCAACGGCCTGCGCGCCGAATACCCTGTAGATTTCGTCAACGCCAACGACGTGGGCGGCCGCCAGTACGACCGGATGCACGGTGCCGTCCGGTCGAGGGGGCGTGGCCATGCAGAGGCGCTTCACGCCTGCGATGCGGGCGGGAATGGCGGCCATCAGCAGCGTTGAGAACAGCGGGGCGCTGGCGCCGGGAATGAGAATGCCAACCCGTTCGATGGGGAGTACCCGCCTGCCCAGCACGACGCCGTCGCCGTCTTCGATGAACCACGAGGTCTGTTTCTGGGCGCCGTGAAACCGCCGGATGTTCTCCGCCGCGGCCCTGATGGTTCTGATCAGGCCGGGATCCGCTTCGCGGTACGCGGCCCGGATGTCCGGCTCGGGCACGCGCATCCCGTCCGCTGTGAGATCCACGCCGTCCAGTTTCCGGGTGTATTCCAGGACCGCGTCGTCGCCGCGTTCCCGCACGGCATTGACGATTTCCTGCGCGGAGGCCAGCAGGTCCGGCTCGAAATCGGTGGTCCGCGAAAGAATGGCGCTGAGTCTGGAGGGCGGGTTCTCCGGATCGTGGGTGACAACGTCAATCATCAGTAGATCACTTTGTTCAATGGATATTCAATGATGCCTTCGGCGCCCCTGTTCTTCAGCAGGGGAACGGTGTCGCGCACAACGCGTTCGTCAACGACGACCTCCACGGCCACCCAGTCGCCGTCGAGCAGGTTGGATATGGTGGGGTTGTTCAGCGCGGGAAGCAGTCCAACGACCGCATCCAGGTCTTTCCGCCTTACGTTCATCTTCAGGCCCACCTTGTCTTCAGCCTGGAAGGCGCCCACCAGCAGCGTGGCGATATTCCCGGCCTTCTCCCGTTTCCACGGGTCCTCCCATGCGCTTCTGTTGGCGATGAAGCGCGGGGTGGATTCGAGCAGGTCCTCCACAATCCGGAGTTTGTTGGCGCGGATCGAAGACCCGGTTTCCGTGAGTTCCACAATGGCGTCCACCAGGCCGGGCGCGTACACCTCGGCATCACCTGCCTGCTTCGCCGGGCCCGCCGTCCGGACCTTGGCCTCCGTGGACCCCCAGGAGAATTCCACGTCCGCCTGTACGCCCCGTGCGTCCAGGTACTTCCGGGTGACGTTTACCAGTTCCGTTGCGATACGTTTCCCCTGAAGATCCGCCACAACCCGGACCGGGGACTCTTCCGGCACGGCGATCACCCAGCGGGCGGGCTGCGCGGTGGTCTTGCTGTACGGCAGTTCCGCGACCTCGACGACGTCGGCGTCGTTTTCCAGGATCCAGTCCTTGCCCGTCAGGCCCACGTCCAGCACGCCCCGCTCCACGTAATGGGCGATCTCCTGCGCGCGCAGGAACAGGCCCTCCAGGTCCGGATCGTCTATGGACGGGATGTAGGACCTGTGGTTGGCGCGAATCCGATAGCCGGCGTTCGCGAACAGATCGAGCGTGGACTCCTGGAGGCTGCCCGACGGCAGCGCGATTTTCAAGACCGCCATTGAAGATTCCCCTGTGGCGGGGAACCCTATAGACCCCGCCCGTGTCATGGACGGTCTCAAAATTCACACAATCCATCATACTTGTCAACATAAACCTATCCCAAACAGGCGAAGAAAGGCCCACGCCGGCATGGTGGAGTATGTATCGCCGATAGATCCGGCCAAATCATATCGCTCGCATTCAGATAGGCATTCGGTTGGCTGACGCGATACCAATCCGGAGCGCTTTCAAAGCAGGGCGCGTTGTTCCGTCCCGTTCCGACTAACTGTGTCCTCCGGGGCTGGCAGGCCAGCCAATCCGGTGCGTCCTGTGAGGGTATTCGCGCCATGCATGTGGCAGGCCCCGTGCCCAGCGGCGACTTTTGGTTCCTTTTGGTCGCTTCAAAAGGAACACGCCGTAGGCAGGGAATTTGGGGAGAAGTGGATTTTGAATTTGGTTTTCGTCCTTGCCTTCCGCTTTTAGCTGACGGCTGTAAACTGATAGCTGACAGCTTTATCTGAAGGGGCCGGGGGAGAGGTCCCTCCGGTTGACAAAACCACCGAGGAGGCGTAAGTTTGTCTTGAAATCGGAAGGCGCCCGCGGGCGGGACGGGGCACTGATTTTGTCTCCTTTCCCGAGCAGAAATCCTGTCTTCGAAAACCACAACCGAACGGATGGTCGCCATGGCACACGCGCATCTGGTGGGACTGATTGCCGACACGCACGACAACAAGGCGTCGGTGGAGAGGGCAACGGCGTTATTCAACGAACGGGAGGTCGGCCTGGTGGTGCACGCCGGGGACTATATCGCGCCCTTCAACGCCAAATGGATGGCCGGCCTGAACGCGCCCATGGTGGGCGTTTTCGGCAATAACGACGGCGAGCGCTTCGGGCTTCGCGCCCAGTTCGAGCCGCTGGGCGCCATCCACCGCGCGCCGTATGCATTCGTGCACGAGGGCAGGCGGATGCTGGTCCTTCACGAACCCGACGAAGTGGATGCGCTGGCGGCAAGCGGCGCGTACGACGTGATCGTCTACGGTCATACCCACGAGATCGACGTCCGCACCGGTGGAACACTGGTCGTCAATCCCGGGGAGGCGGGCGGCTGGGTAACCGGCCGGTGCACGGTAGGGCTGCTGGATCTGTACCGCCTCCACGTCGAGATTCTGGGCATATGACCACGGGACGCTGCGTCCCCGAACAAGGTTTGGATGATGAACTCGGGAACGGAAAAACGTAGCGCGGCGCCGGCCGGAAGGAGCCGCAAAGCCGTGCGCAGGCGCCTCAATGAGATCGTGTCTCATATGCCGCGGGAACCCGGCGTGTATATGTTGAAGGACGAACTGGGGCGGATCATCTATATAGGAAAGGCAAAGTGCCTGCGAAGCCGGGCGCAATCCTACATCCGGTCCAACGCGGACGACGGACGGCGTCAGTTCCGTGCGCTTGTACGAAACGCGCGGGACCTGGAATATATCGTGGCGGATACGGAGGTGGATGCCCTGATCCTGGAGTCCAATCTGATCAAGGAGCATAAGCCCCGGTACAACATCAATCTGAAAGACGACAAGAAGTACCCGTTTGTCCGGATTACGGACGAGCCCTTTCCCAGGATTCTGTTTACGCGCGACGTGGTCAAGGACGGTTCGCGTTATCTGGGACCCTATACGGACGTCAAGGCCCTGCGGCGGACCCTCGAAACCATGCACCGGCTGTTCCGTATACGGAGCTGTGATTACGCGTTGCCGTCAACGAACGTCCGTCTCTGCCTCGACTATGAGATCAAACGTTGCGACGGACCGTGCGAGGGGCTTATCCAGGCAGCGGAATACCGCAAGATCGTGCGCGAAGCCGTGCTGTTTCTGACGGGGCGGCATACACAGGTGGTGGCCGCGCTGAAGAAACGCATGCGAAACGCGGCTGCCGAACAGCGATTCGAGGAGGCCGTGGTCTACCGGGATCGACTGCGCGACCTGGAGCAGACGACCAACCGCCAGAGGGTGGTGTCCGCGGAACAGAAAGACTGGGACACCATCGCGGTAGCCAGGGAAGACGACGAAGCCTGCTGCGTGGTGATGGAGGTACGCGAGGGAAGGCTGATCGGGAGGCAGCACTACTTCCTGGGCGGCGTGCTGGACGCGCCGATCGAAGAGGTGGTTGGCTCCTTCGTGCAGTTGCTCTATCTGACGGCGTCCTTCGTGCCCGAGGAGATCTGCCTGCCGTGCGATATCGAGTCGCGCGAGACCGTGCTGGACTGGCTGAGGGGACGGGCGGGGGGTCTGGTGGAAATCCGGGTGCCGCAGCGGGGCGACAAGGCGCGGCTGGTGAGGATGGCGGAGAACAACGCCGCGCTTTTGCTCAGCGAGCGCCGGTTGAGGCGGGAGAACAGGAGGTCCCAGGCGCCCGCCGCCGTGTCCGCGCTGCAGCGCGACCTGCGCCTCGAGCGGCCCCCAAAGCGGATCGAGGCCATGGACATTTCGAATTTCCAGGGGTCGGACCCCGTGGCGTCGCTGGTGTGTTTCGTTGACGGCCGCCCCCGAAAGTCCGAGTACAGGCACTTCAGGATTACGGGTATCGAGGGCCCCGACGATTTCGCGATGATGCGGCAGGTGGTGACGCGGCGTTTCAAACGCCTGATGGAGGAGGGACGGGCGTTTCCCGATCTGCTGCTGATCGACGGCGGAAAGGGGCAGCTCTCGAGCGCGGTGGCGGCGTTGAATGAGATCGGCGTCCGGGACCAGCCGGTGATCGGCCTTGCCAAGCGTCTCGAGGAAGTTTTCCTGCCGGCCCACCCGGACCCGCAGAATATCCCCAAGGCATCGGCGGCGCTCAAGCTGTTGCAGGCCGTCCGGGACGAATCGCACCGGTTCGCCGTGACCTACCACCGCAAGCTGAGGCAGAAACGAACGCTGGCTTCCCGGCTGGATGAGCTCGACGGGGTGGGACCGTCCCGGCGAAAGGCGCTGCTGGCGCACTTCGGATCCATGAAAAAGGTCCTGGAGGCGCGCGCATCGGAACTCGCGGCGGTGGAGGGCATCGGACCGAAGCTTGCCGAACAGATCGCGGAACAATTGGCGAGCGATCTGTCGAGACCTACCCCCTAGGCCCCTTTCTGAAGGAAGAAGGAAGAATGAAAAAGGAGGAAGTAGCGGTAACTTTGACGTCTGTCACTTCTGCAATCGGACTCTCGCAAGAATCGAATGGAAGCGGATTGCTGAGGAGAGCGAAAAACCGGTGGCGTTTCCTTGAAAATCAGAATGTCTATCAATAACCGGTACGCGAAACCAGGCCTTTCCCCCTCTTTCCCGGACCTACCCCCTAACCCCCTTCCTGAAGGAAGGGGGGACGTTGATGGGTTGACTTACAGGCTTTGTGATGTGCCGGATGGCGATACCCTTTCAATCGGAGTGTCTATCAATGACCGGCACGCGACGTGTGCCTTTCCTCCCTCTCTCCCGGTGGGAGAGAGGGCCGGGGAGAGAGGTCTGCGGGGGGAGGGGTCGCTCTTGACTTTGCCTTTCGCTTTTGATCTTGGCTGATGGCTAACGGCTGATAGCTGACAGCTTTATCTAAGGGCCGAGAGCGCGGCCCATTAACGTGGAGAACGTAATGAAGAATGGAATCGTCGCGACGTCATCAACGACGTCCGCCCTCCTTCAGACGGCCCTGGGCCGGGTCGAGGTCGCCTGGGCGGGATCCCGTCTGGCGTCTGTCCGGCTGGGGCGCTTCGGGCAGGTCGATATCGCCCGACCCGCGCTGGTGGAGGGCAATCCCCCGGATCCGGCGGGGCAGCGCCTCATCGACGCTCTGTCCGGTTATTTTTCCGGCGAGCCAATACGGTTTCACGATCTCCCGGACCTCTCCGGCTATACGGCTTTTCAGGGGATGGTCTGGCGGGCGACGCGGGAGATCCCGTACGGCGGCCGGCGGTCATACGGCGACGTTGCGAACGCCGTTGGACGCCCGAGAGCCGCCCGTGCGGTGGGCGCCGCGCTCGGGAAGAACCCGGTTGTGATCGTGGTGCCATGCCACAGGGTTGTTGGGGCTTCCGGGGCGTTGACGGGTTTTGCCTACGGCGGCGAGTGGAAAGCCGCCCTGCTGGCGTTGGAGGGAAACGGGTGACGCGGGAGAACGCGGGAATGGCGGTTGTGACCGATAGCGATGCGGGCGAACAGGGCCTGACCGCGGAGTGGCGCAATGCGCTGCGCGGATTCATGGATTACGTGCACCTGGAGCAGGGTCTGGCCGAAAATACGGTTTTGGCCTATGGCCGGGACCTGGAACGGTACGCCACCGTGCTGGAGGCGCGGGGCGTAACAACGCCGGTCCGCGTGTCGCAGGCGGACGTATCCTCGCTTTTGAGGGTGCTGGGGGAACTCGGCCTGGAAGCGTCCAGCGTGGCGCGAAACCTCACCGCCGTCCGGATGTTTCATCGGTACCTGCAGGCGGAGGGGTTGATCGAAAACGACCCCACCGAGCATATGAAGTCGCCCAAACTGGGCCGGAAACTGCCAGCCGTCCTGAACATATACGAAGTGGAACGTCTGATGATGGAGCCGGACGTGGAGACGACGCTGGGTCTCCGGGACCGTGCGCTGCTCGAGATGTTGTACGGGGCGGGTCTCCGGGTTTCGGAACTGATCGGCCTGGAACGGATGCATCTCCTGTTCGACCTGGAGGTGGTGCGCGTGCTCGGCAAGGGCAGCCGGGAGCGGATCGTACCCATCGGAACGGAAGGCGTGGCGTGGGTCAATCGCTATCTGACAGGCGCACGTGAGGAATTGAACGGTCCGGCGTCCGGGAATACGGTTTTCCTGAATTTCCGCGGCGGGCCCATGTCGCGGATGGGCGTGTGGAAGATATTGAGGCGCTGCGTTCAGAACGCCGGTATCCAAAAACCGGTCAGTCCGCACACGATGCGCCACTCGTTCGCAACCCATTTGCTGGAGGGCGGCGCCGACCTCAGGGCCGTGCAGGAAATGCTGGGGCACGTGGACATTTCAACAACGCAGATCTACACCCACGTGGACCGCGAATACCTGAAGGAAGTCCACCGCACCTTCCATCCAAGGGCATGAGGAAAAAGGAAGAAGGAAGAAAAGCGGGGAGACGGGAGCCGGTAGACGGGAGAAGAAGCCCTCGCCGAATTGTTCCTCCGACTCGCCTGCGGCATGAGAAGAAACCCTTTACGGCATGCGATCTCTACCCTCTACCGTCTCCCCACTTCCTGGACCTACGCCGCGGAGCGAGGGCAGGATGCACTCGCTCCGAACATGGGTGGATCATGTCGCGTAATCTTTGTTTTTCACCCTCTTTCCTTTAGGAGAGAGGGCCGGGGAGAGAGGTCTGCGGGGCTGGGAGCAGGGGTTGCTTTTGATTTTGCCTTACGCTTTTGGCTGACGGCTGAGAGCTGATAGCTGACAGCTTTGTCTGAGAGGGCAGGGGAGAGAGGTCTGCGGGGGGAGGGGTCGCCCTCATAAAACCCATAGAGACGTTGACAACCATGCACAAAGCATTCACCGATCTCAGCGAATACTTACAGACGGTCGAAATTCTATCCTCCGCGCCGTGCCGGCTGGACGTTGGCGGCACGTGGGACCTCAAGTGTTTCGCGATGCCCTACGCCAGCCTGAATCCCGCCACAACCAATATCGCCATTTCCGCGCGCACCGGCAT
This sequence comes from Candidatus Latescibacterota bacterium, assembly GCA_965116875.1. GTDB lineage: Bacteria > Latescibacterota > UBA2968 > UBA2968 > JAAXHE01. Next base: position 1,604,529 of record OZ220733.1, on the reverse strand, counting down.
CCGCCTCAGGGCCTGCGAGCCGGGCTACGTCCGGATTCTGGACGAATTCCATCGCGAGACATTTCCCGCGGACGCGCCCGACATGACGGGCCATTTCGGACTTCTGTTCGCGATTGCGGCTCATTTCGCGCTGGGCGGCGTTGAAATCGAGATCTCGTACGGCTGCCCGCCCCGCAGCGGCGTGGGCGGGTCCGGCACGCTCTCCGTGGCCCTGGCCGGGTCTCTCGCCTGCGCCAGAGAACGGGTTGGAGGCGAGCGTCTTTCGCCGGAGGAAATCGTGGAGATCGTCTACAATATCGAAGACGGCCTCCGGTTCTCCTATACCGGCCTGCAGGACCAGTGCGCCGCCGCGTTCGGGGGCGTCAATACCTGGCGCTGGACCTACGGCAACCCGGGTGGAAAGTTTCGCAGGGAGCCGATTCTCTCCCGGGATCAGCATAGCGCCCTGGGCGACCGTCTGCTGATCGCCTATATTGGCAAACCGCACGATTCCAACGACGTCAACAGCCGGCAGGTAGAGGACTTTCTGTCGGGCCGGCATCGCGGCCGGTGGTTCCGGGTCAATGAAATCGCCGCGGAATTCGCCGGGGCGCTGAAACGGGCCGACTGGGAGACGGCGGGCGAGTTGATGGACGAGGAAACCGCGATTCGCTGCGCGATCGTGCCGGCCCGGATGACCGTGCTCGGAGAAAAGCTCCAGGACGTCTGCGCGGAATTCGGAGCGGGATTCGCCACCGCGGGCAGCGGTAACGGCGGATGCGTCTGGGCGCTTGCGCCGCAATCCGAACTCGTGCCGGAATTCTCGGCCGCCTGGCGCGATGTATTGTCCGCGGTCCCCATGGCGCGGATCCTCCCCGCGACGGTGGATGCCGCCGGCCTCGACGTCAGGCAGGTTGGGCTGTGAAGCGCCGCGGGAACACGGGTCCTGAGATTGGCTCGCGGATACACCTGCTGTCCATCATGATTCCCGTCTACAACGAGGCGAAAACGCTCGGCGCCGTGATCGACCGCGTCAGGGCCGTACCGGTCCAGGAAGGCGTTGGCAGGGAGATCATCGTGGTGGATGACGGATCCACCGACGGGACCGGCGCCATTCTCGATAACCTGGACGATCCCGGTATCCGGGTTGTCCGCCATCCCCGGAACAGGGGAAAAGGCGCGGCCGTGAGAACGGCCCTTGCGCATGCGACCGGAGACTGGGTCCTCATTCAGGATGCCGACCTGGAATACGCGCCTGAAGACTACCCCGAGCTGATCGCCCCCTTTCTGAGAGACCCATCCATCGTCGCGGTGTTCGGTTCGCGTTTTCTCGGCCGGATCGAAGGCATGATGCTGCCGAACTTCATCGCCAACAAACTGCTCACCTGGTTTACCAATCTCCTCTTTTTTTCCCGGATCACGGATCTCTGCACCGGGTACAAACTCTATCGGACCGATACCGTGCGTGAGATCCCGCTGGTACGCGACGGCTTCGACCTGGAACACGAACTCACAGCCAAGCTCCTGAAACGTGGCTGCCGGATCGTTGACGTCCCGATTACGTACACCGGGCGGGACGTGCGCGCCGGCAAGAAGGTGCGCTGGACCGACTTCTTCATCAATATCAAGACCCTCCTCAAATACCGCTATTCCAGACAATGAACGCCCGAGTTTTCAGACGAATACTTCCGCCGTGCCTCCTGGTACTCTTCCTCTATCAGTATTACCACCGACTCAATCCGGCCACGGCAGCGCCGACGATCGTGTTTATGATCGTGATTCTCTGCATCGCCGCGCTGGCTGCATTTGGACGGCTTACCGACCATCGACATTTGGCCGCTTCCGTCGCGGGTTCACTCGCCATTTGCGGCGTGTACCTTCTGACCTGCAATGCGTGGGTGGATATTATCGGCGACAATATCGCGTACATCAGGGACGCCAGGCGGCTGGCGGCTGGCGAAGGCGTGCTGGACAGCCAGTACGGCCTGGGTGTGAAGACGATGCTGATTCCGGCCGTGGTCCTTTTTCCTGACAGTGTAACCGCGCTCAAGGCAACCGTCGCCCTCTCCGGTTTTCTTTTTCCGTTCTGCACATTTCTGGTTCTCCGTGAGTTCATCGATAACGGCCGTGCGCTACTGATCGCGCTGATTTCGGGCGCTTTCTGGCTGGCGGTGGAATATTCGAACATTGTTACGGCGGACATGCCATTTCCGGCTTTCCTAATGCTCGCTCTCTGGGCCATCGTTCAGTATATCAAGCAACCGGGCATTTCCTGGAAATGGCTGATTGCCGCCGCCTGCGCCGCGGGCTGGGCCTATCACGTAAAATCGCCGTCCATCTACCTGGTGATTGCGGCGACCATCTATTGTGCACTTCGCAAGGAGATCAAGAAACCCCTGCTTCTCGTCGCCTGCGTCTCCGTCTGGGTTCTTCCGTGGGTAATGTATCTGAAGGTCAACTTCCCCGAGTCCCAGGGCTACCTGGGAATGATCAACCAGATCGCCGCGGGAATATACATCCCGGAGGGGGAGGCGGGTTCCTTCTGGCGGAATTTCCTTTATTACTTCTTCCAAAAAAACCCAGTGGATTATCTGAAGAACATGGAATACATGGTGTTGCCCAGGCTTTATATCAACGATCTACAGATTTCCTCCAATTGGCGCCCCGTTGGCTGGCTTGTTCTGATTCTGATCGGCATCGGGTTTGTATTCGGGAGAACACCCGCGAACAGAAAGCCGCTGTCTCTCCTGCGTAGCCTGGAGGTCCACGACTGGTTTTTTATGGGATACCTTGCGACGCTTTTTGTTCTACCCGGCTCTCCCGCCCGCTACATGCTTCCCATTCTTCCCCTGATGTTCCTGTACATTTTCAGTGGTGCGGAAAAAATCTGTACCAGCGTACCGGGTTCCGCCAATCCGCTACCTCGGTCTCGTCGAAATCCGGCATACGCGAAACACAAAGCGGCCTTCCGGCGTCCGGTATTGGCCAGACACGTCCCAGCTTTGCTGGCCTGCGTGTTTCTGCTGCCTTCGTTATTCGTCGATTATCATATCATCAAGAACCAGCGCATGACACCGGGCTACCATCGATATTGGAAGACGTACTACGAGGCCAGCATCTGGATGCGGGACAATATCCCTACACAGAGCCGGGTCTCCACGCGAAAGCCGGGGCTGGTGTGGTTCTGGTCCCGGCGGGAAGCCGATGGATACCCCCGCGCGGAGGACCCCGCCGAAGCCCTGCAGGCGCTGAGCAAGTTCGACTACATCCTGCTGGACAATATCCCGATTTTTAAAGAAAAACTGAAGTATATCATGCCGGCCATAAAAGCCTATCCCAAGCGCTTCAAGGTGATACACGCCACGGAAGCTCCCAGGACCTACGTTATCAAAATCATAAAAACCGGCCCGTAAAAAAGGGCAGTCTTCGCGAGGCCACGGACATCCCACCTGGAGCGAGGGCATCCTGCCCTCGAAGGCCGCTTCGCGATGCCTTGGCGCCGTAAATTGAGATGTGATTTCGGATGGAAGAGAAGCAATGGGCCCTTGATGCGAGAGTCGATGGATTACCTGCCCTCGAAGGCCGTTTCGCGATGCCTTGGCGCCGTTAATTGAGATGTGATTTCGGATGGAAGAGAAGCAATGGGCACTTGATGCGAGAGTCGATGGATTACCTGCCCTCGAAGGCCGCTTCGCGATGCCTTGGCGCCGTAAATTGAGATGTGATTTCGGATGGAAGAGAAGCAGTGGGCACTTGATGCGAGAGTCGATGGATCACCTGCTATCCGAGGGCAGGATGCCCTCGCTCCGAACATGGTTGGATCATGTCGCGTAATCTTTGTTTTTCACCCTCTTTCCTTTAGGAGAGAGGGCCGGGGAGAGAGGTCTGCGGGGGGAGGGGTCGCTCTTGACTCTGCCTTTCGCTTTATGCTGATAGCTGACAGCTTTTTCCGAGAGGGCCGGGGGGAAAGGTTCCCCTGGAGCGAGGGCATCCTGCCCTCGGCGGCTGATTCGCGAGGTCCCGGCGCCGTTATTTCAGACCTGGTTTCGGAGGGAAGGGAAGCAATAGGGCCTTGTTATACAAACTCGTCGGTTGCTCGAAGTTCGAGGGCAGGATGCCCTCGCTCCGGACATAGGTGATTCATGTCGCGTAATCTTTGTTTTTCACCCTCTTTCCTTTAGGAGAGAGGGCCGGGGAGAGAGGTCTGCGGGGGGAGGGGTCGCTCTTGACTCTGCCTTTCGCTTTAGGCTGATAGCTGATAGCTTTTTCCAAGAGGGCCGGGGAGAGAGGTCGCCAAAAGGAGGGGAGACGGTAGAGGGTAGACGGGAGAAGAAGCCCTTGCCGATCTGTTCCTCCGATTTGCCTGCGGCGTGAGAAGAAACCCTTTACGGCATGCGGTCTCTCCCCTCTCCCGGCTTACGTCTACCCGCCTTTGTCTGACAGCCAACGAAGAAAGCCCGGCGCGTATTCCCGCCGGGCTTTCTTCGTATGAATCGTTGTGGCAACACGAACGTCGGTGTTACGCCTTTCTATTCAGGTATCTTCATGGTCAGGAACAGATGATACGTTCCCCGCCGGACGAAGAAGGCGGCGTTGCGGCCCTTTTCGAGTTTGGCCAGAGAAGCCTTGAATTCGGCTACGGTAGCCACTTCCCGTTCGAAGTTCCCCTGGCGGATCTTGAAAATGATGTCTCCCCGCTGGAAGCGGGCCCGCGCCGCGCGGCTTCCCTGGGCAACGTCCGTGACGAGAATGCCGTCCACTCCGAGTTCCATGCCCCATCTCTCAGCGATCTCAGGGGTGATGTTGTTCACGGTGAGGCCATGAAGCTCGGATTGGCCGGGGGTCCTCCTGTTCGAGGCAACGTCGCCGATCCGCTCCGGCTTTTCTCCCAGTTTGACCGGAAGGGTGATCGTCCTGTCCTTCCGGTGTATTTTCACCGCAACGGACTCCCCCGGTCGCTTGCGCGTAATCAGGCTTTGAACGTGGTTCGAACGGTTGACCTCTACTCCATCGATTGTCAGGATAATGTCTCCTTCCTTGAGCCCTGCAACATCCGCCGGGGTGTCTCCATATACCCTGGAAACGAATACGCCTCGCGGGCGGTCCAGGCCGAATGCGTCCGCAAGACCCGCGTCGACGGACGTGAGGCCAATGCCAAGAAAACCCCGGCGGACGCCGCCATGCGCGACGATATCATCCATGATTTTCTTTGCAAGGTTTATCGGAATGGCGAATCCGTAGCCCACAAACCGTCCGGTGTCCGTTGCAATTGCCGTGTTTACACCGATGACTTCGCCCTCGAGGTTGAGCAGCGCGCCGCCGGAATTACCGGGGTTGATGGCGGCATCGGTCTGGATGAAGTCATTGACGGCGAAACCGTCCCGATCGCGGATGACATCCAGGCTGCGTCCCAGGGCGCTGACGATGCCGGCGGTGACGGTGGACCGCAGGGCCAAAGGAGCGCCGACGGCCATGACCCACTCCCCGATCTGGACCTCGTCGGAGTTCCCGATAGGCGCGGCCAGGAGGCCCTCGGCATCGATCTTGATGACCGCCACGTCCGTGAGCGAGTCGGTGCCCACCAGACGGGCTTCGAACTCTTCATTGTTGTTGAGGATCACCGTGATCTCGTCCGCGCTCCCCGCCACGTGATGGTTGGTCAGGATATACCCGTCCTCGGTCACGATAATGCCGGATCCGAGTCCCGGGCGTTCCTCCTGTCTTTCCTCGCCTCGCGGCCGCCGGAAATAGGGATGGTAGAATTCAGGCATTCGCCGGGACCAGCCGCGGCGGGTAACGGTCTCCCTGGTGCTGATGGTGACTACAGTTGGCGTAACCCGCTCCGCAATGCTCGTGAATGCCTTGTTGAGGTTCCGAAGCTGCTCGATGGCCTGGTCTTCGGATGCGAATGCCGGCGTGGCGAACGCGCCGGCGGCGATGAGCAGGCCTATGAGAAACGCGAATCCACGAAAGCGGATGGTTTGAATCGACATCTGAAAGTGCCCCTTTCCGTTGGTTCCTGATTGCCTCGACGTTTCGATGATGACACCCGGGTTTACGGGTGTTTAGACCTTGAAGCAGGGGCAAAGGTTCCGAAAAAACGGGGAGACGGGAGAGAAAAGGAAGAAGGAAAAAGGAAGAAGGAAAAAGGAAGAAGAAGCGGTAACTTTGACGTCTGTCACCTCTGCAATCGGACTCTCGCAACAATGGAATGGAAGCGGATTGCTGAGGAGAACGGAAAACCGGCGGCGTTTCCTTGTGAATCGGAGTGTCTATCAATGACCGGCACGCGAAACCTGGCCTTTCCCCCTCTTTCCTTTAGGAGAGAGGGCCGGGGAGAGAGGTCTGCGGGGCAGGGAAGGGCCTTTGATCTTGCCTTTCGTTTTTGATCCTGGCTTTGGTTTTTCGCTCTTTGCCTTTAGCTGACTGCTGACGGCTGAGAGCTGACAGCTTTCTCCGAGAGGTCTGGGGGAAGGTTCCCCTGGAGCGAGGGCATCCTGCCCTCGAAGGCCGCTTCGCGATGCCTTGGCGCCGTTAATTGAGATGTGATTTCGGATGGAAGAGAAGCAATGGGCACTTGATGCGAGAGTCGATGGATTACCTGCTATCCGAGGGCAGGATGCCCTCGCTCCGAACATGGGTGATTCATGTCGCGTAATCTTTGTTATTCCCCCTCTTTCCTTTAGGAGAGAGGGCCGGGGAGAGAGGTCTGCGGAGGGAGGGGTCGCTCTTGACTTCGCCTTTCGCTTTTGGCTGCTTTTGTTTTTAGCTGTCGGCTGAGAGCTGATAGCTGATAGCATTCTTGTGAGAGGGCCGGGGGGAAGGTTCGCCTGGAGCGAGGGCATCCTGCCCTCGAAGGCCGCTTCGCGATGCCTTGGCGCCGTTAATTGAGATGTGATTTCGGATGGAAGAGAAGCAATGGGCACTTGATGCGAGAGTCGATGGATTACCTGCTATCCGAGGGCAGGATGCCCTCGCTCCGAACATGGGTGGATCATGTCGCGTAATCTTTGTTATTCCCCCTCTTTCCTTTAGGAGAGAGGGCCGGGGAGAGAGGTCGGCGTGGCTGGGCGGAGGGGGTTGCTTTTGATCTTTGTCTTTAGCTGACGGCTGATAGCTGATAGCTGCCTTTCTACAGCCCGTACTGCTGAATTTTCCGGTAGAGGGTGCGCTCGGGAAGGTCCAGCAACGCGGCCGCGCGTTTGCGGTGGCCGCCGGTGACCCTGAGCGCGCGGGCGATGGTCTCGCGCTCCACGTCGCGGAGGGACTTGACCTCGTCGCCCGGAGACGGCGCGGCGTCGGCTTCGGTGTATTCAACTTCCGCCACGCGGTCGGCAACCGGTGGGGCGCCCTGGGAATAGACGGGCAGGGAGGGCGGGTTGGCGGGATTCTCCATCAGGTAGGCTTTGAGTTCCTTGATGTCTTTCGCGACCTCCAGGACCGCCCAGTAGAGCAGGTCGCGCTGGGATTCCTCCGGCGTTTTTCCCACCTGGACGGGCAGGTTGGAACCGGCGTGTCCCGATACCTGCGAAGGGTCCATCCCTTCAAGGTGCTGCGTAATATCGGCGGGCCCGATCCTGCGGTTGACGGAAAGGACCATCAGCCGCTCGACCAGGTTCCGGAGTTCGCGGATATTGCCCGGCCAGCGGTAACTGAGCAGGATGTCCATCGCCCTCGCATCCAGTTCGATGGGCGGCACGCCGTGTTCCTCCCGGTAGATCTGTATGAAGTGGTCCACCAGAACCGGAATGTCCTCCGGGTGGCTCCGCAGCGGCGGCACCCGGATCTCCACCACCTTGAGGCGGTGATAGAGGTCGCTGCGGAAGCGCCCCTGGTTGACGGCCTGCTCGAGTTCCTGGTTCGTTGCGGCGAGTACCCGTACGTCCACGCTGATGGGCTGCGTGCTTCCCAGGCGCGTGATCTCCCGGGTATCCAGCACGCGCAGCAGGCGGACCTGGGCCGCGAGGGTCATTTCGCCGATTTCATCCAGGAAGACGGTGCCGCCGTCCGCGGCCTCGAAGATGCCCTGTCGCCGGGTCCGCGCGTCCGTGAACGCGCCCTTCTCGTGGCCGAAGAGTTCGCTCTCCAGAAGGGTCTCGGGAATGGCCCCGCAGTTCACCGTGATAAGCCGCGCGTCGGCCCGGACGCTGTGCCGGTGCAGCGCCTGGACCACCACGTTCTTGCCCGAACCGCTCTCTCCGGTAATCAGCACGCTGACGGGAACCGGTCCGACCTGCCTGATGGTCTCCCGGATCCGCCGGATGGCTTCCGAATCGCCCAGCAGGTCCATGTCGACGTCCGACGCGGATTGGTCCGTGACCAGCCGCAGCGCCTGCCTCACCTGCTCCGCGTCCATCGGCAGGTCCAGGATGGCCCGCGGCTCCAGGCCCCGGAGCAGCGTACGGTCCTGGCGTCTCTCCGGCGTCAGGAAGACCAGGAGGGAAACGTCGCCCGTGTCCGCCAACAGGGGCCGGTCCGGGTCCGAACCCGCCTGCGCAAGGTTCGCCTCGTCCACCAGGATCAGGTCTACGTCACCGCGTCTGAGCAGCTTCGGCGCCGGTCCGACGCTGTTGGTCAGAATGGTCTTCCATCCGTGTGCTTCCAGCTCCGAGCGCAGGGTCTGGCCCAGGTCCGGATCGGCGATGATGATCAGTGCGTCTTTTCTGGATGTTTCGGCCATGGCGTTCAGTTGGGTAAATCGGGTTTGTTTTCCGAATGGTCCGGCCTTCCACCGGTATCCGGAGCGAGGGCAGGATGCTCTCGCTCCTGGGAAAGGCATCGGGCTCAATGGGACCGAACGAGCTCAAGTATGGGCGCTGGAAAAGTCACTTTGTTCCTGGACAGCAGTGGTTTCGTACAAAAGTCTATTGCGCGGGCGTATCCGATTCCCGGCTGCCGTCCAACAACACCTTCAACAGTTCGATGCGTTTCCCGGCCTGCAGACCCAGGTCGCTGGCGGCCCCCTCCCGGCGCTGGATGGCCTTCAGCTCCCGGATCGCTTCCTCAAAATTCCCCTTGGCTTCGTAACAGTCGGCCAGTCCGTAATTCGCGTTCGCGCGCCACCGCGGCTCGCCCTGGTACTGATACTGGAGCTTCAGATATTCCCGGATCGCGCTGTCGTAGTCTCCCAGAGCGAAGTGGCTCTGCGCGATCGTGTACTGAATGCCCGACCAGTCATTTCCCTCCGCGGTTCTGAGCAATGGGGTCAACCTGGCGATCGCCAGCCGGTACTGTTTGTTGTCGAGAAGCATGGTGCCAATGTCGATCAGGACGTCCGAAGCAAGCGGGTGCCCGGGAAACTCCTGGACGAGCCGGTTGGCGTAGGCGATGGCCGTATCGAGCAGCTTCAGACGCCTGTGCACCTTCATCAGCCTGGACAGCACGTTCGGCGTTTCTTCCGGAGAGGGGCCGGCCTCGAGCACGTTCCGGTACGCCCTGGACGCCCGTTCGTAATCGCCGGAGTCGTACAGGATATCGGCCAACTCGAGGGCGGCGGCGGGCCAGTGGCGGCTGCCTGAACGGGCCTTTACGAAGGCGGCGAGCGCTTCCCGATAGGCATCCTTCTGACCCTCCCGTTTCAGAGTCCTCACGTGATACCACGCACCCTCGGCGGCGGCCTCTCCGTCGGGATGGTTCCTGACAACGTCCTCGAAAATCTTGCGGGCCTTCTTGAAATTCCCGGCCCTCAGATAATATCTGCCCTCTTCGATCTGGAATCGGGCGAGCCAGTCACGGCTGTTCGGATAGGATTTCTTGAATCCGCCCGACGCCTTTTTCGCCTCCTGCGCGCGCCTGAGCCGGTACAGGCTGAGGATTTCACGCCCGGCAACCGACTCGTCCCGCGCGTCCGCCGGCACCTGTGCGAGGGCCGATAGCGCACCCTGGTAGTCCTCGGTCTCAAACAGGAGGCCGGCCAGTGTCTTGCCCGCTTCGGCTATGAGCGGGCTTTCGGGGTACTGTTTCGGGAACGCCTTGAACGCCTTGACGGCCTCGGAATTCCGCTCGAGTTGCGCCAGAAGCCTCGCCCTGGCATACGCGAAGCTGTCGGCGTATGCGGCATTCGGAAAAGCGCCGAGCAGGGCCTTGCAGGTTTCAATGGCTTCTGCCGCCTGCCCGTTCGCCTCGTAGGACTTCGCCAGCCGCCTGAGAACGGATCCGTCCGTCCCGGCCGACAGAAGTTCCACGTCGACGTGGATGGCGCGCCGGTAGTCCCCGGCCCTGAAGTAACTCTCGGCCAGCAGGTCCCGCGCGGACCGCGCCAGTCCGGCCGGCGCCGGCCCCGCGAGAAGCTCGGTCAGGTCGTCCGCCGCGCTGTGCGGGAAGCCCCGCTCCAGGAGGATACGGCCAAGCTGGTACCTGGCGTGGCTTTCCAGGTCGCTTTCCGGATACTCGAAGAGGAAATCGCGCAGTGTTTCCTCGGCCGGCACGTAGTCTTTCTTCCGGGCCTGGCAGAGGCCGATGCCGTAGGTTGCCCGTTCCGCGGCAGGGCTTTGCGGATAGGCGTTCCGGATGCCGCGGTAGGTCGTCAGGGCCGTGTCGATCCATGCGGGCTCGAACCCGCCCAGTGTTCGCATCGCGTCGGCCATGGCCAGCAGCGCCCGGTCGAGAAGGCCGGATTCGGGATAGTCCTCTTTGAATTTGCCGTATACTGCGAGTAGCCGCCGTGCCCGCGCCGAATCCGGGGCCTCCGCATGACGGGTTTCCGTTTCGATGCGCAACAGGGCGGCGTAGTCCGCGTACTCGCTTTCGGGATGTCCTGCCTCGACCTCCATGAGCGCCGCCAGACCCTTGTCGTGCCAAAAGGATTCCACGTCGCGCCGGCCCTGCAGCCCCGATTTCCGCGCCACTTTCAGGGCGCTCTCGCCAAGAAGCCAGGTCGCCTCGGCAGCGAACGGCTGCGGGTCGTCCGTTGAAAGCGCCGCGGCAAGCTGTTCTGCGGCCTCCGTATATTGCCGGCGGCCGTGAAGGAACCGGCCCAGGACGAACTGGGCGTACGGATCGGAGGCGATTACCGGGAGATTCGAGAGCAGTGCGGCGAGTTCGGCTGCCGGTATGCCGGTGGCTTCGCGTCCGAATTCCCGCAGGTACCGGATGCGGTCCTGGGCCTCCGCGGCGCGCCTGTGGTATCTCTGCAGGTAGATACGGTATTCGCGAATGGCCGGGTCCGCCTGTCCGGTTCGATCCAGGATACGGGCGATGCCGAACTGCGCCTCGCCGGCAACGGAAGCCGGGGCCGTATCCGCCAGATCACGGTAGGTTTCCAGTGCGAGGTCGTGCCAGCCCAGGTCCTGTTCGTACGTGCGCCCAATCCGCAGCCGGGCCGATGCTCCGGCGCCCGGTGCTTCCGTTTTTTCAATATATGCCCGGTAGGCCCTCAATGCCCTGCGCGGGGCGCCCGCCGCGCGCCAGACGTCGCCCATCTCGGCGTACGCCTGAATGCCGGCATCGGTTTCCGGATAGAGTTCCCGGAGCCGGCGGAACGCGTTCTGCGCCTCCCGGTGCTGTTGCAGACCGGCGTGGGCGCGCCCCAGGCCCAGCCATGCGCGGTCCAGGTGGGGACTTTCGGCATAGACGTTGATAAACTCCGTGAATAGCGCGAGCGCCTCGGCCGTGCGTCCCAGTTCGCGCCACGCGTTGGCAAGGCCCAGTACCGCCTGCTGCCTGCTTTCGCTTTGCGGAAGGCTGCCCCTGGCCAGCCCGTAGATCTCGGCTGCCCGGGACCAGTCACCCCTGCCTTCGTACCAGGCGCCCTCCGCCAGGTAGGATGCGCCCGCCGCGGAACTGCGCGGATAGGCCCTGCGCAGCCTGCCGAAGGCCGCTTCCGCCTCTTTCTCGTCCTTCATGCCCAGCGCGATCCTGCCGGTTTCCAGCAGGGCGTCCGGGGTCCATTTGGAGTCCGGGCCCGGCGCTGTGATTGTCCGGAACCGGTCCAGCGCTTCATCGGGGCGACCGGCATCCAGGAGGACGAGCCCCCAGTTGTAGTTGGCCTCCGCGGCGAGTTTGGACTGCGGGAAATTCTCCGCGAGCGCGCCGAACGCCTTCCCTGCGGCGTCCGGGTCCTTTGCCCTGCCGAAATTCATCCCTGCCGCGAGCAGGTTTCCGGCGGCATGCTTCGCCGCGGGGAACCGGTCGTACGCTTCCTGGAAGGCGGCGCCCGCCATTGCGAATTCGGAAAGATACTCGAATGCCTGCGCCTTCCGCCGCATGACAGGGGCCGCTTCGAGCCGCCCGGGATAGCGGACGAGAAAATCGCCGTACGCTTCGACGGCTTCTCTGTACTGCTCGCCCAGAAAATGGGCTTCTCCCCGTTGATAGAGCGCCGAGTGAAGCCGCGCGCTTGCGGGGTACCCGGCGATGAAGCGCCGGAACTCCTGCGCCGCATTGGCATAGTCCCGGTTGTCGAAGAGCCGTTGCGCAAGCTCGAAACTCTCGTCCTCGCCCTCGGCGGCCTGTCCCCGAACGGGAGCGGACCCGGCGAACAGGACACAGAGACCGATGACCGCAACCGGAAGGAACCGCGACGCTGACGCGGGTGCGTTGAAAATGCGTGAAATATACATATTTTATGGAGGTTATGCGTGTTCACGGCGTCATGAATCCAACGGTCTCAATTTACCGGATTTGCGCGCGCGGGTCAACCCCTGACTTCGACTCCGTCGGCGCGCGGGCGCGATGCGGAGCATGCTCGGACCGGCCTCCATGGGTGAGGACCTCCCGGTTCACGTGGACTGCAAGTTTGGCAGACCCATCGGCCGGACGCGGCCGTTTGCGGTTTGACAGAACCACGCGGGGGGTTATCATGAACGCCCGACCTACAAGGAAGAAGGAAGAAGGAAGAAAAAAAAAGGAAAAAGGAAAAAGGAAAAAGGAAAAGGCGGCGGTAACTTTGACTTCTGTCACGTCTGCAACAGGACTCTCGAAAGATTCGAATGGAAATGGATTGCCGAGGAGAGCGGAAAACCGGCGCCGCCGTCGTCCCCGCATTTCCCGGACCTACCCCGTACCGGAAGGAAGAAGGAAGAAGGAAGAAGGAAGAAGGAAGAAGGAAAAGGCTGCGGTAAATTTGATATCTGTCACGTCTGCAACAGGACTCTCGAAAGATTCTAATGGAAATGGATTGGCGAGGAGATCGGAATACCGTCGGCGCTGTCGTCTCCCATTTCCGTCTCCCCGCTTCTGCAGGTTGGGGGGAAATCCCCCAGGGAGCGAGGGCATCCTGCCCTCGGTGGCTGATTCGCGAGGTCCCGGCGTCGTTATTTCAGACCTGGTTTCGGAAGGAAGGGAAGCAATAGGGCGCTTGTTATTCAAACTCGTCGGTTGCTCGAAGTACGAGGGCAGGGATGCCCTCGCTCCGGATATTGGTAGATCATGTCGTGGTCTCTCACCCTCTCTCCCGGTGGGAGAGAGGGCCGGGGAGAGAGGTCGGCGGGGCTGGGAAGGGCTTTTGATCTTGCCTTTCGTTTTTGATCCTGGCTTTGGTTTTCGCTCTTTGTTTTTAGCTGATGGCTGAGAGCTGACTGCTTGTTCCGAGAGGTCGGCGGGGCCGGGAGGAGTGGTAGCTCTTGATCTTGCCATTCGTTTTTGCTGTCTGCCTTTCTTTGTGCCCTTTGTGCCCTTTGTGCCCTTTGTGCCCTTTGTGCCTTCGTGCCTCCGTGTGAGGCCGATTTTCGAGGTATGTTGATTTGCATCCCCTCATCGAAATCGCGCCCGCAAAGTTGAACCTGGGCCTGAAGATCCTTCGCCGCAGGCGGGACGGCTATCACGATATCGTTTCCGTTCTGCAGACGGTGGACCTGTGCGACCGGCTGTCGTTCACGTCCGCCGCGACCGGCGAGACGCGGGTCCGGTGCAATCATCCGGACGTCCCCGCCGGGCCGGAGAATCTCGTCTTCCGTGCCGTGGAGGTCCTCCGCCGAGAAACGGGCGACAAACGGGGCGTGCGCGTGGACCTGGACAAACGCATTCCGGCCGGCGCGGGCCTCGGCGGCGGGAGTTCCAACGCGGCCGCGACCCTGCGGGGGCTGGACCGGCTCTGGGGACTGCGCCTGGGTCCGGAACGTCTGTCCGGCCTCGCGGCGGAACTCGGGTCCGACGTCCCCTTCTTCCTGACGGGCGGCACGGCCGTCGCGACCGGGCGTGGAGAGCGGATCCGGCCGGTGGATTGGGAGGACGAATTCTGGTACGTGCTGGTGTATCCCGGGTTTCCCGTATCCACCGCCCGGGCCTATCAAAACGTGAGAATTGGCTTGACAGAATTAGAGGCGTGTGGTACATTTCTGGACTTTGCGGAAAAATCAGGCGGGATCTGTGCGGACCGATTGTTCGCCTGTCTGGAGAACGACTTTCTTCCCGTCGTGGAAGCCGCCGGCAAGGGCGTGACGCGAATCCTTGCGACACTGGCCGACGGAGGCGCGGTCGCCTGCTCGGTATCGGGCAGCGGGTCCACGCTCTTCGGGGTTTTTCGTGAGGCCCGGCAAGCCTCGGCCGCGGTAGTCCGTGTACAGGGCCGTGGGCGTCGGGTCTATCTGTGTCGCTATCGGCCGCGTCGATGAATAGATACAATTCGTAAAGGCGGGGAGAGGGGAGAGGGTAGAGGGTAGACGGGAGAAGAAGCCCTTGCCCTATATTCTAATCCTTCTTGCCTCCGGCACGAGAGGAAACCTCACAGGGCAGGAAATCTCTAACGTCTCACGTCTTACGTCTCACCGTTTGGTGATGCCGGGTCGTCTAAGGGTAAGACAGCGGCCTTTGGAGCCGTTTATCGGGGTTCGAATCCCTGCCCGGCAGTAAAAAAACAGAACAGCTTATCGTGGAGGTCCCATCAATGGCAGACAATAACGGCGTAAGTCTACAGGCTGAAGTTCGCGCCGGAACCGGCAAGGGCGAGGCCAAGCGCATCCGGCGAACCGGGAGGATTCCGGCGGTCGTCTACGGCGACCGGAGCGCGTCCGTCGCCTGTACGGTCGACGCGAAGGAGTTGGCAACGGTCCTGCACGAGCACGGTCGGAATACGCTTCTGTCCCTGGTCGTGGACAACGGGGAAGGGCGGTCCGAGGCCACCGCCATCGTCAAGGACCTCCAGCACCACCCCGTCGGCGGGCATCTCCTCCACGCCGATTTCTACCGGATTTCGCTCACCCGGACCATCGTCGTGGAAGTTCGCGTTGAATCCGAGGGCATACCTGCCGGCGTCCGCTCGGAGAGCGGGATCCTGGAACAGTTGCTTCACCACGTGGAGGTGTCGTGTCTGCCTGCCGAGATCCCCGAGAGCATCAGCTTCGACGTTACGGATATGGATATCGGAGACTCGGTACACGTTTCCGATCTGAATGTAACGGGCAACGTGGAGATCGTCACCGAGGGCGACCGGTCCCTGTTCGTGGTGGTGCCGCCGTCCGTATCGCAGGTTGAAGAAGAAGAGGAAGAGGAACTCGAGGAAGAGGAAGAGATGCAGGAGCCCGAGGTCATCGAACGCGGCAAACGGGACGAGGAGGAAGAGGAAGAATAGTTGCGGAGAGAGGGCAGAATAAATGTGGGGAGACGGAAGAGGGTAGACGGTAGAGGATGTCCTTGCCCGATGTTTTATTCTTTCTTGCCTCCGGCACGATAAGTAACCTCACAAGGCAGGAAATCTCTCCCGTCTCACCGCCTTTGGAGGTCTTCCGTGAAGGTTGTCGTGGGTCTGGGCAACCCGGGTTCCGAATACGCTCATACCCGCCACAATCTGGGCTATCGGGTGGTGGATCGGCTGGCGGAGAGGCTGAAGGGGACCTGGTCGGAAAGCGCCTGGTATTTTTTTTGCCGGATCGAGAAGCGTACCGGCGCGTTGCTGCTGGTCAAGCCCGTTACCTTCATGAATCGCAGCGGCGTTGCGGTTGCGGACGTCCGGGACCGGTTCGACGTGGAACTCGGAGACGTCCTGGTGGTGGTGGACGACGTTCACCTGGATCCGGGCAGGATCCGGTTGCGTCGAGGGGGCAGTGACGGGGGTCACAACGGCCTGGGGTCGATCATCGACTGCGTCGGGTCCGGGGCCTTTCCCAGGCTGCGAGTGGGTGTCGGTGCGCCGCCCGAAGGCGTCGACCGGATCGAACACGTCCTCAGCCGGTTCGAAAACGATGAATCCGACGTGGTGGACGCGGCGGTCCGCGAAGCCGCCGCAGGCGTGGAATGCTGGATGGAATACGGGATAGACGCGGCGATGAATCGGTTTAATTCGTAAATGCGGGGAAACGGGAGAAGTGAGACGGTAGAAGAAATTCGGGGAGACGGTAGAGGTGAGACGGTAGAATAAATGCGGGGAGACGGGAGAAGGCAGACGGTAGAAGAAATCTCGCCGGGTATGTTATTCCTCCTGGCCTCCGGCACGAGAAGAATCCTCTCAAGGCAGGTAATTTCTACCCTCTCCCGTCTTCCGTCTCACCGATTTTGGAGGTTTTCATGATTTGGACGCCGATATTTGGGATCGCAGGGCTGCTGGTCGCCGGCCTGGTGTACGTCCTGATTACCCGCAAACCGGCAGGTACGGACCGGATGCGGGAAATTTCGGATGCCATCCACGAAGGCGCCATGGCGTTTTTGAAGCGCGAGTACGTGGTACTCGCGATTTTCATTGTGGCGGTATTCATCCTGCTTTCGATCGGCATCAGGCCGTTCAGCACGGCCTTCGCCTTTCTGGCCGGCGCAATCTGTTCGATATGCGCCGGTTTTTTCGGGATGAAGGCGGCCACCAAGGCCAACGTGCGCACCGCGTACGCCGCCAACCAGGAGGGCGAGGCAAGCGCCCTGAGCGTGGCGTTCTCCGGCGGTACGGTGATGGGCCTCGCCGTGGCCAGCCTGGGCCTGCTGGGTGTGGGCGTACTCTTCCTTTTGTACGGTAACGCGGAACAGGCGGTGATCATCAACGGGTTCGCGATGGGCGCCAGTTCCATTGCCCTGTTCGCGCGCGTGGGCGGCGGTATCTATACGAAAACGGCCGACGTGGGCGCCGATCTCGTCGGCAAGGTGGAGGCCGGCATTCCCGAGGACGATCCGCGAAACCCCGCGGCGCTCGCCGATTTCGTGGGCGACAACGTGGGCGACGTGGCCGGGATGGGGGCCGACATCTTCGAGTCGTACGTGGGTTCCATCGTGGCGACCATCGCCATCGCGGCCACGGCTGCGCCGGCGCTGATACCCACGCTGGCCGGCAGTTCCGTGTATGACGCCGGGGTCGTGAAGCTGACGGCCATGCAACTGCCGCTCATCGTGGCCACAATCGGCCTGGTGGCGTCGCTGATTGGCGTGCTGGCGATGCAGGTCCTGCAGCGCTTCAGCCCCGCGGCCGCCCTCCGGTACGCTTCTTTCGTGGCCGCGGGCGTCATGTTCGCCGGCAGCTATTTCGCGGTGGACGGCATGGGCCTCTCGGAAGGCGTGTTCTGGGCGATTCTCCTGGGCGGTCTCACGGGCATCCTCATCGGTCTGCTCACCGAATACTACACCGGCGGCGCGCCGGTGAGCAAGGTGGCCGAATCATCCGAAACCGGTCCCGCCACCAATATCATCTCGGGCCTGGCCATCGGCATGCAGAGCACCTTCCTTCCCGTTCTGTGCATCTGCGCCGCCATCGGGTTCGCCTATCACTTCGCCGGGCTGTACGGCATCGGCATCGCGGCCGTGGGAATGCTGGCAACCGTGGGCATCACCATGGCGGTGGACGCGTACGGGCCCATCGCGGACAACGCGGGCGGCATTTCCGAGATGGCCGAACTCGGACCGGAGACCAGGAAGATCACGGACGGCCTGGACTCGTTGGGCAACACCACGGCGGCCATCGGCAAGGGCTTCGCCATCGGCTCAGCCGCGCTCACTGCCCTGGCGCTTTTCTCCGCCTATGCGTCCACGGTGAAGCTGGAGGTGATCAACCTCACCTCGCCGATGGTGGTGATCGGCCTGTTCATCGGCGGCGCGATCCCGTTCCTCGTGGCCGCGCAGACCATGACCTCGGTGGGACGGGCGGCTTTCAGGATGGTGGAAGAGGTCCGCCGGCAGTTCCGGGAGATTCCGGGACTGATGGACGGCACCGGCAAGCCCGATACCCGGCGCTGCGTGGATATCAGTACGGTCGCGGCCCTGCGGGAAATGGTGCCGCCCGGGGTGGTTGCCGTGCTTACGCCCGTCCTGGTCGGATTCATCCTCGGAAAGGAAGCGCTGGGCGGCATGCTGGCCGGGGCGTTGTTGAGCGGCATGCTCATGGCGCTGATGATGGCCAACAGCGGCGGCGTGCTGGACAACGGCAAGAAGCATATCGAAGAGGGCAATTTCGGCGGCAAGGGCTCGGACGCGCACAAAGCCGCGGTGGTTGGCGACACCGTGGGCGATCCGCTGAAGGACACCTCCGGCCCCTCGCTGAACATACTCATCAAACTCATGTCCGTCGTCTCGCTGGTTCTGGCGCCGTTGTTAATTGATTGATTCGATAATTGAAATTGTAGGGGCGACCGGCCGGTCGCCCAGTGGCGGGGAGAGGGTAGAGGGGAGACGGCAGAAGGAATCTTGCCCGGTATATTTTTCCTTCTTGCCTTCGGCACGAGAAGAGACCCTTTACGGCATGCGATTTCTACCGCAAGGGCCGGCCGCAGCCCGGATGGACGTTTTCAACGGGCTGCTAAGGTCTTCCCGCTTCAGAAGGGGCCGGGGTAGTTCCCCCCGGGAGCGAGGGCATCCCTGCCCTCGGACCGCCGTCGATGCATTTGTAGGGGCAACCCTTGTGGTTGCCCGCCTTGTCGCTGTCCGGCCTTTCTCCCTCTTTCCTTTAGGAGAGAGGGCCGGGGAGAGAGGTCTGCGGGGCCGGGTGGAGCTTTTGATCTAGCCTTTCGTTCTTGATCCTGGTTTTCGCTCTTCGCTTTTAGCTGACGGCTGATAGCTGATAGCTTTTTCGGAGAGGTCTGCGGGGCCGGGCGGAGAGGTTGCTTTTGATCTTGCTTCTGATTTTTGCTTTTCGTCTTTAACTGATAGCTGACGGCTGATAGCTGACAGCTTCCTTCATCGCCCCGCTCGTGACTGTCCGGTCGGGCTGCTCGCGGGCCAATTGTCCAGGGGGAGGTTTCATGTCCAGACGTTACGAACTCACGCTCATTGTCAGCCCGCAGGCGCCCGACGGCGCGGTGGACGACCTCGTTGCGCGTTTTGACCGCCTCGTTTCCGAAGGCGGCGGCCGCTCGGTGGAGGTCAACCGCCTGGGCTCCCGCAAGCTCGCCTACACAATCGGCAAACAGAACCGGGGCGACTATACGTTCATCCGGTTCGAGGCCCCGCCGGAGGCCCTTCCCGAAATCGACCGCGCATTCAAGCTGGACGAGTCGGTGTTGCGACACATGGTGGTCCTGGATGAAACCCCGGTGGAGGAAGAGCCGGAAGAGGTGGAAGAAGGCGAAGCGGATGATCATGAAGCCGAACAAGGAGAGGAAGCGGACGCCGAAGGCGGCGACGAGAACGAGGAGGCGGCATGAACCGGCCCAGTGTGAAGGTATGCAGGTTTTGCGAAGACAAGGCATTGACGATCGACTATAAGGACGTACGGCTGATGCAGCGGTTCGTCACCGATCGCGGAAAGATCATCCCCCGGCGCGTATCGGGGACCTGCGCCCGCCACCAGCGCACGGTCACGCGGCACCTGAAACGCGCCCGCCAGATCGCGCTGTTGCCTTTTGCAACGGACAGTATGTCGTAGAAGCGGGGAGACGGTAGAGGGGAGACGGGAGAAAGGGCCCTTGCCGATATGTTCCTTCGACTTGCCTGCGGCATGAGAAGAAACCCTTTACGGCATGCGATTTCTACCGCAAGGGCCGGCCGCAGCCCGGATGGACGTTTTCAACGGGCTGCTAAGGTCTTCCCGCTTCAGAGGGGGCCGGGGCAGGTCCCCCCGGGAGCGAGGGCATCCTGCCCTCGGACCGGATATTGGCCGATCATGTCGCGGTTTCTTTGCCTTTCTCCCTCTTTCCTTTAGGAGAGAGGGCCGGGGAGAGAGGTCTGCGGGGCGGGGAGCGGTGGCTTTTGATCTTGCCTTTGGTTTTCGCTCTTTGCTTTTAGCTGATAGCTGATAGCTGACGGCTTCTTTCAAGAGGGCCGGGGAGAGAGGTCCCCAAACAGCGGGTAGACGGTAGAGGGGAGACGGGAGATGAATTCTTGCCCGATATGTTCCTCCGTCCTGCCTCCGGCGCGAGAAGAAACCTCGCGAGGCAGGGTTATCTCTACCGGCTCACGTCTTACGTCTAACGATTTTTTGCAGTCATATTAATGAACAGGGCCAATTGGCCAACGCGCAGATGGAAAGGGAATCCCGATGAAGATCATCCTCACCGAAGCTCTGGACAACCTGGGCGATGCCGGGTCGGTAATCAACGTGAAGGACGGGTACGCCAGGAACTACCTCATCCCGAGGAACCTGGCCCTCGTGGCGACCAGGGGCAACATGAAGGTGTACGAGGAGCTCAAGCGCCAGAAGGCAGCCCGCAGCACCCGCGCCCAGCGCGACGCCGTGGCGCTGTCGAAGAAGATTGAAAAGGCATCCTGCAACATTCCCGTGGCCGTGGGCAAGGAAGACCAGATCTTCGGCTCCGTCACCGCGCAGCACGTTTCCGAGCACCTCGCCGAACAGGGCTTCGAAATCGACCGGCGCTGGATCGAGCTCGAGGAACCCATCCGCGCGCTCGGCGTCTACGACGTCTCCATCCGGCTTCACGCCGAGGTCAACGCCACCGTCAAGGTGTGGGTGGTGAAGGAATAGGTCCACCCCGGAGCGAGGGCATCCTGCCCTCGGACCCCCGTCGATGCATTTGTAGGGGCAACCCTTGTGGTTGCCCGCCTTGTCGCTGTCCTGCTCATTTCTTTCCCCCACGTGAACGAATCGTTCCATCCTTCCCGCGATCTCACCGCCCGATGCCTCACCCCATGAATCCCGCCGTTGGCTGAGGCGTCGTTGGCAAGAATTCCCGCGTCTTCGTCCGCATTCCGCGCCATATACCCTTCCCAATCGGCCCCGCCCATCCACGGCGCCCGTCCTTCCCGATGCGCCCCTCTCTGCGTTCCGTTCCCCGCTGGTATGCTATTTGCCTCCCTCCAGTATCCATCGGCGCGTGGTCTCTTACGGGGAGGTACGAAATGCGGTTGCGGAGGTTTTCAGGTCCGGGTCTGGCGTTTTTGCTGGCTGCCGGCAATGCCGGCGTGGGGTCCGCGCAGAACGTCGCGGAGCCGCAGGGAATCATGATTCGTGTCGACAGGCCCGCCGACGGCGCGTGGGCCGGGATCGGCGGCGGGATCGAGATTCGCGTCCTGGCGTACGACGGAATCATGGACGAGGGATTCCGCGTGTCGGTCGCGGATGCAAGGGTCCGCGACGAGGACGTCGGCGTCACCGACGGCGGCGCCGTTTCACGCGGCTTCGTCTATTACAATATATATATACCGGATGTGCACAACCTTCCGCCCGGTGTCGCATTCGGCGACGGCGAGGCGTCGGGCATCGACACGTTCAGAGTCTCCATCACCGTCTCGCCTCAGGCGGTGCCGTTCCAGTCGGAAGACGGCCGCTCGGCCAAAGTCGTGCTCGACCTGGACCCGGCTGCGGACGGGGACGAACTGAACAACCTGATGACAGCATGGAAGATCACCCCTGCCTCCACGGGCTTCGGCGCGGGCAGGGTGGGCGACGGGGTGCGGTTCGGGATCGATGCCAATCGCCCGGTCCACGCCGACGCGTTCGAGTCCTTCTCCGTCGAAACGGACGCCCTGAACGTCGATACGACACAGGCGGGACTCATCCGGCGCGTCCGGTTCGGTATTGGAGACGAGATTGCCATACGGTTCGGCCTGAAAACGGCCGGCGTGCTGCATGCGGGAGCAAGCCGCATCCTGGCGGGCGTTGTGGAAACGGACTCGGCCTTTTCCACGGCGCCGGTTTCCTTCGAATTCTCCGGCGACAGGCTCTACCGCGCGCAGCTTCGGGGCTCCGCGCGGGTTGAAGAGGGCGATTTCGCCGATAACCGGCGGGTGCGGGTGGAAGCCTACCTCGCGGATGCCGCCGGGAACCTGGGCGGCGGCTCGATGGATGCCCTGACGGCGTCTCCCGTCCGCGCCGGCCACGGACGCCCTCTCGTGTTCGATCCCGGCGGCGTGGAGTGGATCGCGGACGCGTCCCCGCCCCGGATCACCATCGTCCATCCCCATCCGGACAGCCTGGAAGACCGGATCTCGGCGGCCGTCACGCAAACGCTCCCGGGCCTCAAGCGCCTGCCCTGGGAGACCGGCGCAGTCCGGGCCGGACGCTGGCTGAAGCCGCTCGAGTTCCGGATCAGCGAGGTTCCGGACTCCATCCGGATCACCCACGGCGACAGCGCGCACGGCGTTGGCAGTGGCGCCGTGGATGACCCGGCGACGTTGGACGTCAATGAAGAAATGGCCCCCACCGGCGGCGATTCCACGGCCCGGCCCGTTCTCCCGTGGAAGTACGACGTTGCGGGCGGCGTGCGGAACAGTCTGACCATCCAGGTCTGGGACAGCCTTGGCAACACGTCGACACGGACCCTCCCGGACGTCTGGTACGATGAGAAAGCGCCGGTGATCGGCAATCTGTTTCCCTCCGAGGCCTCCGCGCCCGGGGACCCGGACAACCTGGACGAGCCCACCATCAACCTGGCCAGCAAGGACCCGGTCTTCTCCATCGACGAGGAGCTGGATTCCCTTTCCGTCCGTTACCTCGAGACCGGCGGCGCCACGGCCGTCGTGCAGAACTTCGGCCCGGGCAACCACCGGTTGGAGGCCCTCGGCGAACTGGTGAACTGGCCGGTGGACAACACGGGTTTCTACGACCGGAACCGATACGAACTGCAGATCCTGGCGGTCGACCTCGCCGGCAACGCCAGCGTGACCGGGGGCGGCACGTTCATGTTCTCCCGGGGCTTCCTGAATCCAGGCGCCGGCGCGTTCCGGCTTGTCGCCCTGTCGGACCGGGACGTCGTCGTCGCGGGCCGGGAGTATCCGATCCGGATCACCGTACTGGACACGATGCTCACCCGGATCGAGGGCGCCGACGTTCTCGCGGCAACGTATCGCGCTCCGGTCGCGCTGGCCCTGATCGTCCCCGGCGAGCAGGCCGCCGCGCTCGAAGGCGTGAGCTTCAGCGGGAGCGGCGTCAGCCCGGCGCCCTCCTTCCCCCTCCCCGCGGACCTGGCCGCCGCGGGCCGGGTTGCCCGGGCCGCTGTGCTCGACGGCCGGGGGTGGCGCGCGGGCCGGCGGGACGTCTCGGTGAGGTCCACCCGGCCGATCTCCGGCGCCGGGCTGATGGCGGCAGAGTACACGGTACACCCCGCCACCGGCGCAACGACGCTCCGCATCAGCGGCCGGCTGGAAACGGCGCTGGACGTGGAGGCGGCCGAGTTTTCGAGATTCGTGGTCACCGCCCGGGAGGGTGATGTGCCGGCCGGAACCGTCGCCGGCGCCTTCATGGTCAACGTGCTGCCCGGGGACCCATTCGGCAACGCGAGTACAAAAATCGACAACACCGTCGGATCCGAGACATACGGGTCGGTGGCGGTCGACTTCAGTTCCAGCCACGCCGCGGTGAAAGTACCCGTGGGTGTGCAGACGGTGCCGGCCGGCGGCGCGGATTTCGGCGCGGT
Source organism: Candidatus Latescibacterota bacterium (assembly GCA_965116875.1). GTDB lineage: Bacteria > Latescibacterota > UBA2968 > UBA2968 > JAAXHE01. Next base: position 1,580,893 of record OZ220733.1, on the reverse strand, counting down.
GGCTGCCGATATGGAAGGAATCGCGACCATCGCCGTGCAAACGGTCGCCCGGGACCTGGTCACTGGCATGGGCGACAGCGCCGTCGTTGGCGCGCTCACGGGCAGCGTGACGGTGAGGTTCGCGCCTGAAGGCAGTCCCGCTCCCGCCGCACCGGCTTCAATTACCGTCGAAGACTATATGGGCGCGGACGGCCGGGGCGACCAGGGCGGTTGGGTACTGATCGGCTTCCCGGAGCCCGCGCGGCGCGATGGTGTGGTTCGCTACCGGATCGAGCGGGAGATCGAGACGACGCTGGAGGGGTACGACGCGGACGGTCGCGAAATCCACGGCGAAACCCCCTTGAAGCGATGGATGCACTGGGCGAACATCGGCCCGGGCGCGGGCGGTGAGCCGGGTGGAGACGTGCGGCGCGCCGTGATCCCAGCATTGGACAACTCGGCCACCCGCTGGGGCGTCAGGACTGTGGTGAGCCACAGTGGTTCCCATGGGGCCGTGGCCGGAAAGCGCGTCTTGACCCGGGAGAGTGTACGCCGGACGCTGCGGCTGCTGGGCCTCTCACCCGTACCGGTCCTGGCCGGCGAGGAACGGATGGACCGGTTCAACGCGCCGGATGACCTCGTCGAGTCCGTGGTCGGCGATCGGAAGGACCTGGTCTTCGTTCCCGTCCGTCTCAACGTGGGCGAGGTGACAGGCAGTGCTTCCGTCCCGGAGAATATCCGTTCTGCGACCGGGGGCGGCCTGCTGGTTTCCGCCCGCACGGTCACCGGGGAGCCGGTAGGCGCCGTGGACAACGTCGCGCCCGCTCCGGTCACCTCAGCCACGGCCGGAGGAGCGGGCGGCGCGGCGCTGCGGTGGACGCCTTCCGCCGATGACCGGATCGTGGGCTTTGTTCCGTTTCGCGGTTACAACGTTCCCATTCCCGGCGTGAAGGGCTACCGGGTGATGCGAGGCGCGTCTGCGGACACGCTCGAGCAGATCGCCGCGCTGCCTCCCGGATCCACGGAGTTCACGGACGTGGACCTGCCCGAAGGCGCGACGTCCCTGTTCTATCGGATCGACGCGTATGACGACAACAACGTGACCGCGGGGGAATTGATCGCCGTGGACAACGTCTCCGTCCGCGTGCGGTTCCTCGACGCCGCCGGCGATCCGGTCTACCTCATCGTCCTTCCGTCGCGGGGCGGCACCCCGGTGTTCGACTTCGAGGACCTCGTCGCCTTCGCGGCGGCCTTCGGTTCCCGCAGGGGCGAGGCCGGCTACAACCCCCAGGCCGACGTCAACGACGACGGGGCCGTGGACTTTTCCGACTTCGCCACAGCCTCCGCCACCTTCGGCCGTACGGCGGTCGTACCTGACGGTGGTTGACGTAGCGCGACCCGCAGACCTACCCCCTAACCCCCTTCCTGAAGGAAAAAGGAGGAAGGACAAAGAAGCGGTACCTTTGACGTCTGTCACTTCTGCAATCGGACTCTCGCAAGAATCGAATGGAAGCGGATTGCTGAGGAGAGCGGAAAACCGGCGGCGTTTCCTTGTAAATCAGAGTGTCAATCAATGACCGGCGCGCGACGTGTGTCTTTCCTCCCTCTTTCCCCGACCTACCCCCTGACCCCCTTCCTGAAGGAAGGGGGAATGGTGATGGGTGGTTGTACAGGTTTTGTGACGTGCCGGATGGCGATTTCCTTTCAATCAGGGTTGTTTATAGAAGCCCGGCACGCGACGTACCGGTTTCCTCCCTCTTTCCTTTAGGAGAGAGGGCCGGGGAGAGAGGTCGGCGGGGGGAGGGGGAGGGGTTGCCTATGATTTCGCAATTTGCCTTTCGCTTTTGCTCTTCCCCCTTCCCCGACCTACCCCCTAACCCCCTTCCTGAAGGAAGGGGGAATGTTGACGGGTGGCTGTACAGGTTTTGTGACGTGCCGGATGGCGATTTCCTTTCAATCAGGGTTGTTTATAGAAGCCCGGCACGCGACGTACCGGTTTCCTCCCTCTTTCCTTTAGGAGAGAGGGCCGGGGAGAGAGGTCTGGGTGGCCGGGGTGAGGGGTTGCCTATGATTTCGCAATTTGCCTTTCGCTTTTGCTCTTCCCCCTTCCCCGACCTACCCCCTAACCCCCTTCCTGAAGGAAGGGGGAATGGTGATGGGTGGTTGTACAGGTTTTGTGACGTGCCGGATGGCGATTTCCTTTCAATCAGGGTTGTTTATAGAAGCCCGGCACGCGACGTACCGGTTTCCTCCCTCTTTCCTTTAGGAGAGAGGGCCGGGGAGAGAGGTCGGCGGGGGGAGGGGGAGGGGTTGCCTATGATTTCGCAATTTGCCTTTCGCTTTTGCTCTTCCCCCTTCCCCGACCTACCCCCTAACCCCCTTCCTGAAGGAAGGGGGAATGGTGATGGGTGGTTGTACAGGCTTTGTGACGTGCCGGATGGCGATTTCCTTTCAATCAGGGTTGTTTATAGAAGCCCGGCACGCGACGTACCGGTTTCCTCCCTCTTTCCTTTAGGAGAGAGGGCCGGGAAAGAGGTCTGCGGGGTGAGGGGTTGCCTATGATTTCGCAATTTGCCTTTCGCTTTTGCTCTTCCCCCTTCCCCGACCTACCCCCTAACCCCCTTCCTGAAGGAAGGGGGAATGGTGATGGGTGGTTGTACAGGCTTTGTAATGTGCCGGATGGCGATTTCCTTTCGATCAGGGCATTTTTAGAAGCCCGGCACGCGACGTGAGCCTTTCCTCCCTCTTTCCTTTAGGAGAGAGGGCCGGGGAGAGAGGTCTGCGGGGGGAGGGGGGTCAATGAAAACCAGACGGGAAATTGTGACAGGTCAGCGCGTTACGTCCCACAAATTGAAGTTCGTGCGACGTTTGCGAAATGAGATGACCGAAGAAGAGAAACGCCTCTGGCACCACCTGCGCGCGAACAGGCTTGATGGCATTCACTTTCGACGTCAACAGATCATCGACGGCTTTATCGTCGACTTCTACTGCCACTCGGTCGGACTGGTCATTGAGGTCGATGGCGAAGTGCACGAGAGTCAGGTTGCGTACGACGCAGAACGGGATGCGATTCTCAAAGCGCGTGGATTGAAAGTCTTACGGATCTCAAACGAACGCGTCCGCATAGATCTGGATGGCGTTCTTGAATTAATCAGAGCCTTTATTGAACGGTGTCAACGCAACGTATAGCTTCCACCCCTCCGCCGGACCTACCCCCTAACCCCCTTCCTGAAGGAAGGGGGAACGTTGACGGGTGGCTGTACAGGCTTTGTGATGTGCCGGATGGCGATTTCCTTTCGATCAGGGCATTTATAGAAGCCCGGCACGCGACGTACCGGTTTCCTCCCTCTTTGCTTTAGGAGAGAGGGCCGGGGAGAGAGGTCGGCGGGGCTGGGGCGGATGGTTTGCTTTGGACCTTGACTTTCTCCTTTAGCCGACCGCTGACGGCTGATAGCTGCTTCCGAGAGGGCCGGGGAGAGAGGTCGGCAGGGCCGGGCGGAGGGGTTGCCTATGATTTCGCAATTTGCCTTTCGTTTTTGCTCTTCCCCCTTCCCGGACCTACCCCCTAACCCCCTTCCTGAAGGAAGGGGGAATGTTGACGGGTGGCTGTACAGGTTTTGTGACGTGCCGGATGGCGATTACCTTTCGATCAGGGCATTTATAGAAGCCCGGCACGCGACGTACCGGTTTCCTCCCTCTTTCCTTTAGGAGAGAGGGCCGGGGAGAGAGGTCGGCAGGGCTGGGTGGAAGTATTGCTCTTGATCTTGCCTTCGGTTTTCGCTCTTCGCCTTTCGCCTTTTCTTTTTCCTTCTTCCTTCTTCCTTCTTCCTTCTCACTTGTCTCCTTTTTCCCTTGATTTTTCCCGGCCATTCGCCCTATATTATTGTTTAGTAAGCGCATTTGCCGAAAATGCCTCCCCCTGCGGCGCAAAACCCCTCCCCTCCCGGCGCCGGGAAGGAAGCGCATCCCATGGTGGAAATGAACGTGGTCGGCGTGGCGGTGGAACCCAACACCAACCGGCCGCTGGTGTGGCTGAAAGACAGGGAGCAGCAGATCTTCCTCCCCATCTCCATCGGCAATTTCGAAGCCACGGCCATCTACATGGCGTTATACGATGAAGAACCGCCCCGGCCGCCCACCTGCGAGTTGCTCCGGTCCATACTGGACGGCATGGGCGTCAAGGTCACGCGGGTGCTCATCAACGCGCTCGAGGAAGACGTCTTCTTCGCCGAGGTCAGCCTGGATGCCGAAGGCAAAACCATCGGCGTGGACTCCCGGCCCAGCGACGCCCTCGCCCTGGCCCTCCGCACGGGCGCCCCGGTTTTCGTGGAAGACCGGGTCATCCAGGAGGCCGGGATGCCCATCAATTCCTCTCTGGACGTCGAGGTGGAGCAGGTCGAGGGAGGGATTTCGGACCGGTTGACGGCCCTGAAGGCGGAACTGCGCGAGGCCGTGGCGCATGAACAATATGAAGAGGCCGCCAGCCTGCGCGACGAAATCCAGCGCCTCGAGCATCAGATGCGCTGAAACAGGGTATTGTGGTACCTGTTGGAACAGGCCCTTTATATTGTGGTCACACGCAGCCCCGTTTTCGGTTTTAATGCTGGGCGCCTATGATTTTAATCCTGCTTAATCAGGTTCGGTTTTTGCCTTTAATCCTGTTAATCCTGTTTGCCTTTAATCCTGTTAATCACAGTCGCTTTTTAATCCTGAAAATCCTGCTAAAAAACACTTGACAGCCTGTTTAGTGTTGCGTATACTTAGGAACCTGTTTGCCGCATAATGTGCGTGTAAACAGCGAAATCAGCCGAATTCACGGCTGTTTTCACCGACTATCGGAAGCGGGTTGTTGAAACCTCAAAACACAATCAATATGAGTCAACTGTGCTATCTCTGGAAGGTGGGAGACGTGGGGGTGGCTTTCGTGCATTTAAAAGGAGGTGTAACAGGGGCGAGTGTCTACAAGGGTTCAACCTATATCGATAGTCACGTTAAGGTGTTGCAAGCAAGGAACTTCTGAATTTTCCAACCGAAGGGAGGAACGCCATCACCGCTAAATTTTACAACTCTTCCGACTACCGGCATCCCCCACCCAGGGGGTTTCCGGTGTTCACGAAGTGGTTTCACAACGCAGCAAGGGAGGTTTACCGCAGGTTTTACGAAGCGTCCTGTTTCACAAGGAGGTTGGTAATGCAGTTAAAAACGGTTTCAAGCATTGGTTTGGCGTTTCTGCTGGTTTTCGGAGTGGTTGGCGTGGCCTCGGCCCAGGTTGAGGTGGCCGCCACGCAGGGTATCCTGATTCGCGTCGACGCGCCTAAGGCCAACGAATGGGTCGCGATCACCGATACAATCAGAGTCCGGATCCTGTGTTATGACGGTCGGCTCGATGGTGGTTTCCAGGTGGCCGTGGTCGACTCCAGCGTTGCTGACGCCGACGTCGGGACCACCGCCAGATCCGGAACTGGCGACAATAATATATTCTACAATCTTGCCGTAGGTGCTAGTGGTTCGTGGGTCTCCGCCACCGGAGCGACGGGCCAAGATCTGGTAACATGGGGCGACGGCGAGACTTCGGGCGTCGACACCTTCAAGGTCAAGATCGGGATCATCGCCAACGAAACTGCAGGCGATAATTTCGAGAGCGCCAGCAACCACGCGTTGAAGGTTGTGGTGGATCCGGCAGGCGCCGATGCTGCTCTGAACAACCTGATGCGTAACCGGAAGATCACGCCCGCCACGGCCGGCTTCGGCGCCAGCCGCGTGGGTGACGGGAAGCTCTTCGGTGTCGACGCCGAACGCCCGATTCACGCGGATGTATTTGAGAGTATCGCGCTGGACCTGGGCAGGTTGACCACAATAAAGACCGATACGGCCGATGTGTCTTCCGGCGAACCGCCGCACCTCGTCAGAGAGATCCAGATTGTCACCGACAAGGTATTCAGAGCGGTGCTGAATTTGAATACCAATGCAATTCTCAGCGCCAGGGCGGACAGGATCGAAATCGGTCTCGTTCCCGCCGACTCGATTACGCGATATACCAATCCGGTAATACCGACACCCCCAAACACTGTCCCTGGCCTTGCATTGGGCCCGGAAGATGCGAATGCCCTCGCTTTCAAGGATGATGCGCGGCTGAAAATCGAGTTGAAGGGGGACAGGCTGTACAGCCCGAATCCGAGCGTCGATATGAAAGTCGCCGCGGGGCAGTTCAAGGATAACGAGCGGCTCGAGCTCTTCGCCTATCTCGTGGACGTCGCCGGCAACGTGGGAGGCGCTACGGCTGCGGACCCATCGGCTGCCGATTGGAAAGACCTTCACGGCACCAATGACGTGCTCGTCGACGATGTAACCGCTACCTTAGGTACCCTGACCGCAGCCGATGATGTGACAGCTGGCTCGGACCAAGACACAAACGTTCCGATCATCGGCGACGCGACCGCGCCCAAGGTGACGGTGGTTTATCCCAATCCCGACAGTATGGCGGCCGGATCGCACGATCCTGTCATCACCGCGGCGATCAAGCAGACGCTTTCCACTTATACGCCGTTGTCGGGTGAGGTGGCGGGCGGCACAAGCAACCGCGATTTGAATCCGCTCGTGTTCAAACTCAGCGAAGGGCCGAGCAAGATCACCATCAAGCACGCCGACAGTACGCTCACGTTGGAAGACTACATGGGCCACGGCGATAATCCTGCCACCGATGCCACCGAAGACGCTGCAAACAGGTATCCGCTTGACCCCACGGGCAGCGATAAAACGGCCACGGTGGACTTTCTCAACATTATGATCCCGGAAACCGGGGCAACCGCCGCCGACAGCGCCAAGCCCTCCAATCAGCACGTGTGGTTCACGGAGGACAACGACGTCGTGGCGGGCGTTGCGAAGAACAAGTACGTACCCGCGGGCGGAACGGTCGGGGACATTATCATCACCGTCTGGGACAGTCTGGGCAACAAGACTGAGTATAAGGATCTGACGGGCATCACGCTGGACGGAAATACCCCGAAGGTCAGCAATCTGTTCCCGACCAACGCGACCGCGCCCAAGGACGCGGACAACGAGGACGCGCCCACCATCGTCCCGGCCACCAAGGATCCGGTCTTTATCATCAGCGAAGAGCTGGACTCCCTATCCATCCGTTATCATGAGCAGGGCGGCGGGCCGGCCATCGTGCAGCCATACGGCCCGGGCGCCGTCAGGCTGGAGACGGTGGGCAGTCTGGTCTCCTGGCCGGTGAACGATACCACCTTCATCGATCGCCAGAGGTACGAACTGGACATCCTGGCGATTGACGTGGCGGGCAACGCCAGCGTGACGAAGGGCGGTACGCTCACGTTCAAGGACGTCTTTGAAAATCCGGACGCCGATCAGTTCGTGGTCGTGCCGGATGCCGCCCAGAAGGAGAAGGTGGTTTCCGGGGTGGACTACAAGATAGCGATGTCCGTGATCGACACAACGCTGACGCGTATGGAAAAGGAACGGGATAGCGCCGCGGGCGACGTTCGGGCGGTGACCTATCACACGCCGTCGGCAATTGCCGCAATCGTTTCCGGCGATCAGGCCGAAGCGCTGGAAGGCGTGACGTTCAGCGGCACCGGTGTAGAAGCGGCGCCCGCGTTCACGCTTCCCGCCGACCTGGCCGCTCTGGGTATGGTGGCCAAGGCCGCCATCCTGGACGGCGACGGCTGGCACGCGGGTTCGCGGGAAGTCAAGTTCAAGTCCACGAAGCCGCTCACGGGCGTGGTCCTGTACGCGGCCGAGGGCACGATTGATCCGGCCACCGGCGCCTACACGCTGCGGATCAGCGGGCAGGCTGCCAAGCCGTTCAACGTCCAGATCGCTGAGTTCTCGAAGTTCAGGGTCACGGCGATCGAGGGTGAAATCTCAACGGACAACGTGGCCGGCTCCTTTACGGTCAGCGTGGTCCCGACCGATGCCTTCGACAACCCGAGTTTGAGGATTGACAACAATACGGGTTCGAAGGATTACACATCGATTCCCTTCACCTTCGCTTCCAGCAACGCCGCGGTGTCGGTGCCCTCCGGTCAGCAGATGGTGACCAGCACGGACGGGGCTACCTACGGCGCGCTGGCTAGCGACGCCAGCGGCAGCGCGACGATCAGCGTCAGGACGATCGTCGATACCTACGTAACCGGCGCCTTGCAGGCAGATACACCTGTAGCAGATAAGACCGGCGCCCTCGTGGGCAGCGTTACCGTCAATATCGTATCCACAGACGGAGACGGTCCTGATCCGGGCGCGCCTGCTGCGCCAGCCAATATCGTGGTGCAGGACTACAAGGGCGCGGACGGTGAAGGCGACCAGGGCGGCGTTGTGGTAATCAGCTTCCCGAACTCGTCGCAGCACGAAGCCGTGTCCGCCTACCAGATTTCCCGGGAGATCGACTCGACCACGGGTGTGGATGATGAAGGCAACGTGGTTGAGCTCGAAGAGCCCGTGAAGAAGTGGGTGGCCTGGACCAGCGTCAGCTTCTCCGCCGACGCCGGTGACGAGATGGGCGACGCGGAAGGCGACATGCAGACCGTGATCGTTCCTGCAATCGACAACGTAGCCACGAACTGGGGCGTTACGGCGGTGACCGCCGCCGGTGAATCCGACGCGACCACGGCCAGCAAGCGCGTGTTCACGAAGGAGAGCATCCAGCAGACGCTGCAGTTGCTGGGTATGGCGCCCGAGGCGGAGCTTCTGACGGACGAGGAGCTGAGCAATCAGTTCAACGCGCCTGAGGACTACGTCAAGTCGCTGATCGGCGACCAGAAGAACGTCATCTTCGCGCCGGTGAATCCGGACGTGGGCGCGCTGGTGGGCAGCGGCAATGTTCCGGCCAACATCCGTACCGGCCACGCGGGCAGTTTCCTGTCGTCCGCTCGCACGGTCACGGAGGAGCCGGTGGCAGCCGTTGACGACATCGCTCCCGCCGCGGTTACCGATGCCAGTGGCACCGGCGCCGGTGGTGTGATTCTGCGCTGGACGGCTTCGGCGAATGACGGCGTGGTAGGCTCCATTCCGTATCGCAATTACAACATTCCAATCATGGGTGTGAAGGGCTACACGGTGATGCGGGGCGCGTCCGCCGACGCACTTGAGACGGCCGCCACGCTGGCTCCGGGATCCACCCAGTTCACCGACGACAACCTGCCCGATGGCGCCACCTCGCTGGTCTATCGCATCGACGCGTTTGACGACAATAACGTGGCGATGAGCGACCTGATCACGGTCACTGATATCTCGGTCCGTGTGAGCTTCGTGGACGCCAACGGCGACCCGGTCTACCTGATGGTGCTGCCTGCGCAGGGCGGCAACCTCGAGGTCGACTTTGAAGACATCATCGCCTTCGGCGCGGCCTTTGGCAGCCAGAAGGGCGAAGCCAACTACAACCCGCAGGCCGACGTCGATGACGACGGCGTTGTCAACTTCGTCGACCTGGCGATCGCGGCAGCGTCGTTCGGCAAGACGGCGGTGCTGCCTTCCGGAAGCAAGCTGGCGGTGGTTCCGCAGCGTCCGGGCGTGAACGCCGACACGGAGATGACGCTCGAATTGACCGGCGAGAAGGTGCTGGTTGGCGAGACGATCACCTTGACGGTGTCCATGGCCAACGCCAAAGCGTTGAACGGCTACGGTCTGGAACTGTTGTATGACGCTGATAAGTTCGAATTCGTCAGCGCCGTGCCCGCCGAGAACGATCTGCTGAAGTCCGACGGTGGCGAGACGCCGCTGTTCAAGAACTGGCCGGAAGAGGGCCGGGTCTCGGTGGTGAACGTCATTACCGAATCCGGAACGGTGAGCGGCGGAGGCGCGCTGGTAACCTTCACGTTCAAGGTTCTGAGCGAGTTCCAGGACAACGCCCGCTTCGAAATTGCACAGGGCGTGGTGTTCGACGCGGATCAACTGCAGAACCCGGTGGTGTCGCTTGGCGCGCTGGACGTGCAGAGCACGCCCACTGAGTTCGCGCTGCACCAGAACTATCCGAACCCGTTCAACCCGCAAACCAATATTCCGTATGACCTGGCTGAAGGCGGCGACGTGGTCCTCCGGATCTACAACCTGCTGGGCCAGGAAGTTCGGACGCTGGTGCGCGAACGCCAGACGCCCGGACGGTATACGGTGCAGTGGAGCGGTATGGACGACCGCGGAGTATCGGTTTCGAGTGGAATTTACTTCTATCAGGTCTCGGTTGCCGGTAAGTTCCAGGATGCCAAGCGGTTGATGTTGCTCAAGTAATCAGGAAGGGTATGGGAGGTCCTCCGGGGCCTCCCATACTTCTCTTTTTCCTTCTGGAGCGAGCATTCGATTCTGGAGCGAATCACACACACCGACAAGGAGAGGCGAGATGTATAGAGTTAAACCGATTCTGAGCTTCGTGACGGTGGCCGCTTTTCTTGTGACCGTCGCGGTCGGAAGCGCCGATGCGGGCGACCTGGCGGGCAAGAAGCTGCTGGTCGATACCGTGTTCAATATGGTTGAAGACAATGCCGACAAGGTAAACGAGGGCGTGAATACGATCGCGCCGTCGATGACCATGGAAGGCGACACGATCAAGGTGGAGTTGTTCATCGAAGACGGCGGCGGCGTGAGCACGCTGGGCGGCGGCGTGAAATTTGCCGACAGCAATATGGATATGATGTTCGACGAGAGCTGGAAGATCGTCGCGGTCGATGGTATTGGGACAATCCCGAACCCGCAGTCCCTGAAGGACGACGAATTTTCGCTTCTGCAGTTCCCCGCGGCGCCGTTGCCGGACAATGGCTATTTCGCCACGGTGAAGATTGTAGCGCTTGGCAACATTGAGGACGGCGCATCCTTCTACGCGAAAACTGCCGTAATCACGACGACCGAGGTGGATTCTCTGGACGTGTCCGAAGCCATCGTGACCGTCGAGGCTCCGAAGGGTCCAACCATCATGGGAATGGGCGATGACCTGATGGCGGGGAATATGGTTCAGATTCCCGCCATGGGCGGAAGCGCCTCGGTGACCCTGGGACTGGACAACCTCCCGGACGAGCCAACGATTTCATGGACCGTAACCTCCACGGGCGACGGTACACTCAGCGTCCTGGACGCGGACGGGATGATGCTCGAACTCGACGACCATATGATGGTGTCGGCGGATAAGATCGTCATTAAGGTTACAGGCGGGAGCCTTCAGGTAACCGTGAAGGCCACCGTGAACGGTGAGGACACCGCTCCGGTGACGTTTACGTTCACCCAGTTGAACCCGGCCGAACTGGCCTCCTTCGACGGCGCGCTGCAGACGGACCGCGTGGTCCTGAACTGGTCCACGGTCTCGCAGACGAACAATGCGGGCTGGCGGGTCACGCGTAGCGTCGACGGCGAGACGTTTGAGGCGGTTGGCAATTTTGTGCAGGGCGCGGGAACGGCCGATGCCCTGATGAACTACAGCTTTGAAGACAAGAACCTGCCGGGCGTGGAGAAGGTGTTCTACAGGCTCGAACAGGTGGACCTGGACGGCTCGATCTCGCAGTCGAACGTGATTGAGGTGCTTCTGGGCGCCCGGATGCCGTTGCCCACGGAGTTTGCGGTCAACGTCTATCCGAACCCGTTCAACCCCAGCACCACGATTTCGTACGAGCTTCCCGAATCCGCTCCGGTTTCGGTGGTCATCTATGACGTGCTGGGCCAGCAGGTGCGGCACCTGATTTCGCAGTTCAACTCGGCCGGCCGCTACTCGGTCCAGTGGGACGCGCGCGACAATCAGGGCAGGGGCGTTGCAAGCGGCGTTTACATCGCCAAGGTCGACGCCGGAACCACCACGCTGTCCCAGAAGATGCTGCTGCTCAAGTAATCGCAGCCGCACAGATGGAAAAACAAAAAGCCGCCGGACCTCGCGTTCGGCGGCTTTTTTGCCTCCAAAAAGCAGCTATCAGCTCTCAGCCGTCAGCAGTCAGCGACCCCTCCCCCCGCAGACCTCTCTCCCCGGCCCTCTCTCCTAAAGGAAAGAGGGAGGAAAGGCACACGTCGTGCGCCGGTCGTTGATAGACACTCTGATTGAAGGGTAATCGCTATCCGGCACGTCACAAAGCCTGTACAACCACCCGTCAACATTCCCCCTTCCTTCAGGAAGGGGGTTAGGGGGTAGGTCCAGGAGAGAGGGAGGAAAGGAGTGGCTCGCACTATCAATGCATTTCACATGATGCGACCGGGGGTATGGGGGGTTTTTCCGTGCTTGTCCGTCCAATGCATTTGCAACGATACTGCTGGAAGGTTGGCAGGCCACCCAATTCCCATTTATGCCTCCGGAGTGATTCACGGAAAAACCGGCCCCCTGCCGAAGGGCGCGCTTCTTTTTGGTCCTTTTTCTTCCGCGCATAAGAAAAAGGACGACGAAGAAAAAAGATGGAATGGAGAGGAGAGGTCTGCCGCTACCGCCGAACGCAGTTCATGGGTTTGAAAGACGTGAGACTGGAAAGATTGCCTGCCTTGTCAGGTTTTCTATCGTGCCGGAGGCATTGAGGAATGAAATTTCGAGCAGGGATTCCTTCTCCCTTCTCCCGTCTCCCGGCGTTTCGGGGCTTGACGGTACGCTATGCAATGGATATTTTGTAAAGAGTTATCGGTAAAAGGTCGTCGCGTTAATGGCGTCGTTCCGGCAGGTTTCGGCTTCTGACCCGGGAAATCACATACGAGACCGAGCGTTGCCCTGAAGCCTGATTCACCCACGGAAGACTCCCGCGGAGAAAGGGCGGCATCCATGGCTGTCTCCAATCCAACGGTCAAGTTTACATACGAAGACTATCTGAACACACCGGAAGACAAGCGGTACGAGCTTATAGATGGAGATCTGCTTATGACGCCCGCGCCGGGAGAACTTCACCAGCGGGTTTCCATCCTGTTGGGATCGAAACTGTTTCAGTTCGCATCTGAGAACAACCTGGGGCGGGTCTATGTCGCTCCCTTCGACGTGGTGTTGTCGGACCTGGACGTGGTGCAACCGGATCTGCTCTTTGTCTCCAACCAACGCAGCCGCATCATCACCCCCGAGAATGTGCAGGGCGCCCCGGACCTGGTCGTCGAAATCCTCTCTCCCACTACGGCCACACGCGACACGACATTCAAGCGAGTACTGTATTCCAGGCACGGCGTAAGAGAATACTGGATCGTGGACACAGAGGAAGAAACCATCACGGTCCTGCTGCCAGGCAAGCGTGGATTGGAGGTTGCGGAAGTCTGCGGTGCAGGAGAGAGGTTGACTTCGGCTGCTTTGCGGGGTTTCAGGTTGAATATCGACGATGTGTTTTGAGAGGCGGTATCACGTCCCGTTTTTTTTCAGGCAGCCGACGTGGGGACGGTCGGTAGAATGACGAGAGCAACCCGTTGAGGGACGCAGGAAACCGGGGCGATCGGCGCGCCGGTTTTTTTTGAAAACCAGACCTCTCAGGCAAAGCTCTCAGCCGTCAGCGTCCCCTCCCCCCGCAGACCTCTCTCCCCGGCCCTCTCTCCCACCGGGAGAGAGGGAGGAAAGGCACACGTCGCGTGCCGGTCATTGATAGACACTCTGATTGAAAGGAAATTGCCACCCGGCACATTTGTATGCCCAGGACATCAACCCATCGCCGTTCCCCCTTCCTTTAGGAAGGGGGTTAGGGGGTAGGTCTCGCCCCTGCAATTGATTTCACATCGGGCGCACGGGGGTAAGGGGGGTTTTTCCGTGCTGTTCCGTCCAGCGCATCTGCACTGGTATTGCTGAAGAGTTTGCAGGCCACCCAATTCTCATTTGTGCCTCCGGAGTGATTCACGGAAAAACCGGCCCCCTGCCGAAGGGCGCGCTTCTTTTTGGTCCTTTTTCTTCCGCGCATAAGAAAAAGGACGACGAAGAAAAAAGGTGGAATGGAAAGGAAAGGTCTGTCGCTACCGCCGAACGCAGTTCATGGGTGTAAAAGACGTCAGACTGGAGAGATCGCCTGCCTTGTCAGGTTTCTGCTCCTGCCGTAGGCAAGTAAGTACAGGATATCGCGCAAACCTTTCCTTCTTCCTTCTTCCTTTTTCCTTCTTCCTTCATGAAGGGGGTTAGGGGGTAGGTCAGTCTCCCGTCTCCCGGTTTCTACGGAACGGAATTCCGCCATATTCGTTAAAGAGATTAGCAGGGTTCGGTTTTCACAAGAACAGACGGAGAAAAGGCAAACAGGAGAACCATATGAGAGGAAAAAGTACATTTCTTACCGCAATTCTGCCGTTTCTGATCGCATCCCACGCGTTCGCCGGCGCCTGGACCCAGAAGAAAGGCGGCTACTACCTGAAACTCTCGGGTGGGTATCTGAATACCACCCAGGATATCAACGCCGCGGGGGACAAGGTGCCGAAGGACGGCGAGGGCAGATTGCGGGACATCAATTTCACGGGGTATCTGGAGTACGGGATCTCCGATGAACTCACCCTGGTGGCCACCGGCCCGTACAAGAACATGAAGGATACCCGCACGTTCCAGACGGGGACCGCCCTGGAGAGGCGGTGGGGGTTTGGCGACGTGGAGGTCCGGATGCGCCGCCTGCTGTGGAACAGGGACTTCGTGGCTTCCGTGGCCGCCGGCGGGAAGATCCCCACCTGGTACGAGGACGACGAGAGCACGCGGGTGCCGTTGAGCACGAAGAAGATGGACGGAGACGCGCGGCTTCTCCTTGGAAAGTCCCTCTACCCGCTGCCGGGGTACGTCACGGGTGAATTGGGCTATCGGGTACGCGGGGGGACGTTCAGCAACGAGATGTTCTACGCCCTCGAGGCCGGCCTTACCTACGATCGGATTCTGATCAAGGGATTCATTTCGGGCATCCGGACCTTCGGCAACTGCGAGCCCGGGGATGAAGTGGACCTCATCGGCGATCAGAACATCCTGAAGATTGCCCCGGGAATCATCTATAGGCTGAACTCGACGGTGGAGCTGAGTCTGGACCTGATCCACGTCGCGTCCGGATGCAACACCACGGCCGGGAATACGTTTTTCTTCGGTGTGGCCCTGAAGCGTTAATGCCCGTAATTGAGGATTGTTGATAAAGGGAGGAGGATTTTATCGATGGCGAATATCGTGATTCCAAAGGGATGGGAGATGCCGGAAAGCGAGGCCACGTCTGAAGACGTGTACGTAAACCGGCGGAAGTTCCTGAAGGCGGCGGGCGTGGTTGGCGCGGCAGGCGTACTGGCGGGGTGCGGCAGTGAGCGGGTATTCGAGCCGTTCGAGCCGGAACCGGGGACGACGGACGAGGATAAGGACAAGGAAGAAGAGGAAGAGAAGGAAGAGGAGGAGGAAGAAGAAGAAGAGGAAGAGGAGGAGGAAGAAGAGATCAGGCCGGCGTACCCGGCGCAGACGAATCCGAAATTCTCCGAGCTGGACCGCAACCTGACGAATGAGGCGATTGCCGGCGGATACAACAACTATTACGAATTCACCCGCGGGAAGACCGGTGTCCTGGAAAAGGCGGAGAAGTTCGTGATCAATCCGTGGACGCTGGAGGTCAAGGGGCTGGTCAGCAATCCGCTCACGCTGGACTACGACGCGCTGCACCGCAAGTTCCCGCTGGAGGAGCGGCTCTACCGGCTGCGCTGCGTGGAGGCGTGGTCCATGGCCATTCCGTGGACGGGATTCCCGATGAAGGCCTTGATCGACGCCGTGGAGCCGCAGGCCGGCGCCACCCACGTCAAGTTCAACACGTTTATCAATCCCGATCAGGCGCCCGGTCAGTTCGACCGCCCCCAGTGGCCGTGGCCCTACCAGGAAGGGCTCCGAATGGATGAAGCGATGAACGAACTCACGTTCGTCGTCACGGGCATCTACGGCCACGAGCTTCCCAAACAGCACGGCGCGCCGGTCCGGCTCGTCATCCCCTGGAAATACGGGTTCAAGAGCGCGAAATCGATCGTGTCCATCGAGTTCGTGGCGGAACAGCCCCCCACGTTCTGGAACGAACTCGTCCCGAAGGAATATGGATTCCTGGCCAACGTGGAGCCGGATGTGGCGCATCCGCGATGGTCGCAGAAGACGGAGCGGTTCATCACCACCGACGTGTCAAAGCCGCTCGTGCGCCCCACGCTGCTGTACAACGGCTACCAGGAATTCGTGCAGGACATGTATGGCTGAGGCGCGGTTCAGGCTGCGGGAGTTGTAATGATCATAGATGTCAACGCATGGGTGGGGCACTGGCCGTTCCGTCAGTTGCGTCACAATACGGTGCAGGGTCTGCTGAGGCTCATGGACCGTAGCGGGATCGACCGGGCGGTGGTGGCGTCTGTCCACGGCGTGTTCTACAGGAACCCCCATGCGGCCAACGAGGAACTGGCCGGACAGGTCCTGCGCCACCGCGACCGGCTGATCCCGTTCGCCACGCTGAATCCGGCCTACGCGGGATGGAAGGAAGACCTGCGCCGGTGCGCCGAAGACCTGGAGCTTTGCGGAATTCGCCTGGTTCCGCAATACCACGGGTATGAACCGGATTCCGAAGCAGTGCTGGATTTGATGGATGCCGTTGCGGACCTGCGGTGGTGCGTTCAGGTGCCCATGCGAATTGTGGACCGTCGACAGCGGCATCCCTGGGACCTGGCCGATGACCTGAAGCCGGCGACGTTTCGCCGGCTTTTTCATTTGCGGCCCCACGTCCGCTGGATGATTCTGAACGGCGCCGGCTTCACCGGGCGCATATTACCACCGGACGTCCGCTTCCTGGTGGACGTCTCCCGCCTCACCGCGGTATTGGAGCGCAGCATCCAGGGGCTTACGCGGGCCTGGGGCATCGAGCGCCTGGCCTTCGGCTCGGGCATGCCGTTCAACACCCCCGCGCCCGCGTTGCAGAAACTGCGGATCCTGGACGCGCCCGAAGAGGTCAGGGAAGCCATCGCCTGGCGCAACGCGGACACCATGCTCCGCTGACCTCTCGGAAAAAGCCGTCAGCTATCAGCCAAGATCAAGAACAAAACCAAAAACCCCCTTCTCCCTACCACCCAGACCTCTCTCCCCGGCCCTCTCTCCTAAAAGAAAGAGGGAGGAAAAACAATGAAGCCGCAACGTGGTTTACCAGTTACCGGAGCGAGGGCATCCTGCCCTCGAATCGCAGGTGCCCCGTCGATAACCGCATCGACATCCTATTGCTTCCCTTGCATCCGAAACCACATCTGAATTAACGGCGTCAGGGCCTCGCGAATTCGACGCCGAGGGCAGGATGCCCTCGCTCCCTGGGGCACGACAGCACCGTACGCCGACGGTATTCCGCTCTCCTCAGCAACCCTCTTCCATTCGAATCATGTGAGAGTACTATCGCAGAAGTGACAGAAGTCAAAGTTACCGCTGTTTTTCCTTCTTCCTTTTTCCTTGTTCCTTCCGGAAGGGGGTCAGGGGGTAGGTCTCACCCCCCGAACGCCCTGGCAAAGATCACAAAATCCCCCAATCCAACGGTCCCATTGCCGTCCAGATCGAACTTCGGATCGAAGTCCGGATCCGCGGACGTACTGCCGAACGCTTCCGCAAACGCGACAAAGTCCGCAAATCCCACCGTTCCGTCGCCGTTGAAGTCGGGAGATGGCGCCGATCCGATGGAAACCGGCTCAAACCTCCTGAATCCCGCCGAACGTTCCCCGCTTCTCCACAGCCACACGTCCAGCCTATAGTCAGCCGAGACCTGCTGCTGGCGTGAAAACTCGATGTCCGTGCTGAATCGCCCGTCCACGACCTGCGCGACGAAACGCGTGTCCGACCATCCCCAGGGCGCTTCGGAATCCCCCCCAAACGTGGAGAAACTGAATTCGATCTGCGATACCGATGGATCGGATATGGCCCCGTCCACCCGCACCGGTTGGCCGATCCGGTATTCAATGGGCATCGGCGCGTCCAGCCGGATTCCTTCGAAGAAATCCTCGGGAATCAGGATCGGGCCTTCTCCCTGCGTCACAACGAGGGGACTGAATGAGTCCTGCGGAAGCGCGTAGTTCGTATCTCCCCGTTGTCTGTTGATCGCCAGCTGATGAACGCCGGATTGAGCGTGCGTGAAGAGGACCGTTTTGCTGAATTGCCCATCGATCACGGGCGCCTCGAAGTGCACGGACCGGTCGATGTCCTCGTGCCAGAAGCTGAAGGTGATTGCAGTCAGCGACGGATCGGATACCGCGCCGGAAATCCGGATCGGCTGTCCCGTGCGAAATTCCACGGGGAACGGCGAGGAGAGGAGAATGTCGGCAAAGTATCCGGCCGGGATTGGGGCCGTCTCCTGCCCTTCTGCGATCGTGAAGGCGCCGAAAGTGCCCGCCGGATCGGAGTCCTGCTGAGCCTGCGTTCTGGTTCTGACCTGCAACCGGTAGTCGCCCGCCTGCTCGTGTGAAAAGAAGAACGTATGGGTGAATTTTCCGTCGCGGACAGGGACGACGAACCGGTTTCTCGTGCTGAAATCTTCGAGAAGGAGCACAAACTCGATCTCGGATATTGAAGGATCGGATACCGCGCCGGAAAATCGAATCGGTTTGTAGGAAACAAAGGGTCCGGAAACCGGCGCATCCAGCGTAATTCCTCTGAAGAAATCGGCGGGAATTGTGATATCGGTCCGGCCGCGAGGCGGAACGGGGATAAGGAACACGCTCGGAGAACCCTCGACGTCGGTCTGGATCCATATTGTGGGGTTCTCTTCATACGACAGTCGCATAAAGGCCGCGGACAGGGGCTGGACGCTGCCCTGTGCGGGGGGAGATTCCGATGTGACGGGAATGACGTCCGGAAGGGGGAAGAGCCGGGCGCCGTTCGTAGAGTCCGCCAGAAGGGGCGTGGTGAATTCGAGCGACGGGTTGATTCCCGACCCGGTCAGATACAGCCGCGACAGAAATCTCTCGTAAACGGCGGTGATGCGGTCTCCGGCGGCTTCTCTCACGTTGCGGAGTCCGACGTTGTTCGTCTGGACCAGGCGCGGGAGGACTTCCATGCCGAAGTCTTCGATGAGACTCCGGACAAACAGATAGGCGGCGCCGCGGACTCCCGGGTCATCCACCGATCCACGCAGCGGCGTACCACGCGGGTTGGCGAGGAAGCGCTCGATATTCTGTCGATTGTGCGCCTCGTGTCCGCCAACCAGGTCCTCGCAGAGGTGCGAAAGTCCTTCATTGAGCCAGTTTTCTTCCGGCCGGCCGTTGCGAATGAGCACGTGCTGGTGGAAGCTGAAGAGGTGTTGGAATTCATGGGCAAGTACGGCATCGGAGACGCCTGGATCGTTGAACGGGTTGATAAAGAGCAGGTTGATCTGGTCGCCGTTGCCGCCCTGGTTCTCGGGCAGGAGCGATGCGGCGCTGAAGAATCCGCGTACCATGGTGGTATCGTTACCCACTTCGTCAACCAGGTGGGTGTAGAGCAGGTACACCCGTCCCACGTCTCCCCTGCCCGGATCGCGCAAGAGCGCGGACGTCACAACGGGATGGATCTTGACGCCAAACTGGTGGACGTCCGACTGGATCCGCGTCCTGCTGATGCGCGCGGTGTCGGCCACGTCCACGTAGGCAATCGCCCGGTGGCCGGCCTCGATGAGCATCGCGGTCACGGTCGTGTCGGGTACGTTGCCGTATGCCGGAAATCCGAAGAGGCGGGAGGCCGCCTGATGCGGCGCGATTCTCGTCGCCGGGGGACGGTATCCGCCGGTCAGACGTACGCGGCGGGCAAGGTCGTGCTCCCTTTTTCGAAGCTGCGCTTCCAGGCCGCCCCCCGAATGGACCGTCGCGCCGGGGCCGGGAATGGAGACGCCCGCGGATTTGGCGCCGCTGGAGACGCCGAATACAGCGAACGCGTACTCCGGACTCTCCTTGAGATCGGGTGGCGCTTCCGTATTCAGGGAATACAGGAACATCATGTAGTCCCTGTCGGTAAAATCGAGGTTCAGATGCGTTTGCGTCCCCAGAAGTCGGACCGCCTGGGGTTCCCCGATCTTCTGCGCGGAAACCGGCTGAAAGGAGAATAACAACAGGAGAATGGAAACGGAAAAACGTGTCATTGTTGGCCGTCCAGTAAATATCGGGTACGGAATACACGCCGCCAGAACAACCGACGTCCCGGTCGCCGGGGATGCGGACCCGCGGGCGCCGGCGGGATGGAGACGCACGTCTATGTCGACTCGTCGGATCAACCGGAGGGCGCAGAGGATCGCCCCCTCGCCCCATTGCAAAACATCAGGCAACCCGGGGGCATTGTCAAGCCATTTCACCGGACTTCATCGGGAAAACGCTTCAGGAAGGCTGTTGCGAAAGGAATACCGGCAACACGTCACGACGACGGCACATCGCGGGTGGGGCCGATAGGGGAAACACAACGTGGCGCTCATTGTGGCAGGCGAAGGGGCAGGAGAAGAAGATTCCGAGTCTTTATATGCTCCGGATCAACGTCAATCATTGTCCAAAGGCTTTCGCAAAGATCAGGAAATCGTCGAAATCAACGGTCCCATCGCCATTCAGATCGAACCTGAATCCTTCGCCAACTGCAGGGCTGCCAAATGCTCGTACAAATACTCTGAAATCCGCGAGATCGACCGTGCCATTGCCGTCGAAGTCAGCGGAGGGGAGTATGGTAATCGGCCAGAATGTTCTGGGGCCCTGGGAACGATTGTCTCGTCTATGCAAGAATACATCGAGCCGATAATCTCCAGGTTGCTGTTGGGATGGAAAATCGACCATCAAGGTAAATTGTCTAAAGCTGGTTGCTGCTTTGAATTCTGCGTCCGTGGTCCCGGGTGACTGCCCCAAATACCCTCCAGGCATCCAGAACCGGAATTCGACATTGGACACCGAAGGATCGGATACTGCGCCGGTAATCCGCAGTTTCTGACCCGGCGCAAATACAACTGGCGTACGCGAAGTAATGACGACTTCCTCAAAGTAGTCGTAAGGGAGGTACGCGATTCCCGAGCCTTTCATGACATGGATGGGCCCGAATACATCCTGAGGGGCAGCACCTTGTCCGCTGCCCTGGTATCTCCAGAGCTCAAGTTCGTATACGCCTGCTGTCTTGTGAGCAAAGAAAATCATCTTGCTGAATTTACCGTCTATCACCGGCGCGCGGTGTATCAACGGAAGGTCCACATTCTTCCGAAAGAAGGTCAATGCGATCATCGATATAGACGGGTCGAATAATGCGCCGGAAACTCGAACTGTCTGCCCGGTCGTGATTTCTACAGGTATCCCTGCATCAAATTCAATGTCGGGAAAGTAACCGGTAGGAATCGGCGAGGTTTTCGTGTTTTCCTGTATTTCGATCGAATGGACTACACCTGCCGAAGAGTACGGCTGTTTACCCAGTTTTGTAAGAAGCTGTAGATGGTACCAATCCGCCTGTTCATTTGAAAAGAACAACGTATGGCTGAATCTCCGGTCGCGCACGGGGACCTTATAGTAATTGAACGTATTACAGTTAACTATGTCTTCAGCCTCGTTGAAATAGACTTCAAATCTGACCAGGGACACGGTGGGATCGGACACCGTGCCGGAAAAATGGATCGGCGTGTACGAATAGAACGGACCGCTTACCGGCTTGTCAAGCGTAATGCCTGTGAAATAATCGGTTGAAATATGGATGTTGGATTGGTTGTTTGCGAATAGCGGATGCAAGCAGAATACCGACAGAAGGAAAGCGCTTGCAAAGGACCTCATTCCGGCCTCCAGCTGTGTTTGAGACGGAATAAATACCGAAAGAGAATGGTTTGGATTGAGTGCCGTGGGGTTCAATCGCTGCAACCAGAGCGAGCTATTGACCGAACGCGTCCGCGAACATCAAATAGTCCGAGAATCCCACCTCGCCGTCGAGATCAAGATCGAACCGGGATTCCCAGTCCTCGTCGCCCCTGGACTTGCCGAACGCGCGCGCAAAGAGGATGAAATCCGGGAACCCAACCGTCCCGTCGTGGTCAAAGTCCGGAGAAGGGGGTTCCCTGTGTGCCACGTCCATTGGGTAAAAGACCGCTGACCCGTGCCATTCCGCCACCGTGATGGAGAACGAATATCTCCCGACTTCATCTGGAGAAAAGAAGAGTGTCTTGCTGAATTTTCCATCTGTAATTGGCGTTTGCAAGCGGATCACTCGAAAGCCGCTTTCGAACCAGAACTCGACAGTTCCGGTCAATGACGCATTGGAGATTCTTCCGCTGACAGGAATGGCCTCGCCTACCCAGAACTGCACGGGCAACGGCGTGTCAAGAGCAACACGGGGCCAATAATTCCCGGATATCGAGATTTGAGGCTGATAGTTCACGGGGACAGAAACGAGTTGTGCTCGAAAATCACCTTTTGGATCTGTACGTATGGCAATCTTCGTCGGTTGCCGATTTCCGATCAGACGAATATACACCGGCGAGAGTTGGAGTATTTCTCCCTGGATCGTGACGGCTTGCGTATCATCCCTGCGGATCGGCGCAAATCCCCGGTCGTCGATCTGGTACCCACCTCCCGGCCAGATCAATGCTTGATGAGGGAGCGGAAATGCCCGAGCGCGCGAAACGTCGTCTGCAAGTGGCGCTGTTGTATAGTTGAGTTCGGTATTGAGGCCCAATCCACTCAACAGCAGCCTCGCAACGTGCCTGTCGAAAATCCGGTCAAATCGGTCGCCCGTTGCGGATTCTACATTTTCGAGACCCGCCTTATCGGATTGTACCAACCGTGCCAGGACGCCTGGGCCGAATTCCTCAACAAGGCTGCGCACAAAAAGATACGCGGCTCCCCGATTTTTTTGGCTTGCGCGCCTGGTGATCAACGGTCCGCCACCGGTATATCTCAGCAAGATATCGACATGCCAGTCATTGTGCGCGCGGTTCTCGCCTATAAGGTCTTCGCAGAAGTGCGATAACCCCTCATTAAGCCAGAGATCCTCCGGTTGTCCGTTCCGAAGGAGTACGCGCTGGTTGAAGCTGATGAGATGTTGAAACTCGTGTGCCAGCACGGCATCCATTCTCCATGAATCCGTGTCCGGGTCGATATAGAACATATCGGATAGATTACCGTCGCCTCCCTGATCCACCGATAGCAACGACGGGGCATGGAAGAACGCCCCCGCGCCGAAGATGGAATCATCCGGGTTCACGCGATTGGTGTATAGAAAGTGGATCTTGCCATCGTTATCCACGTCCGAAGCCGACCCGATTGCGGACGTGACAATGGGATACGTTGTCTCGCTGAAGCGGGCGACCTGCGCTTTGATCGACTCATTGCTCATCCGGCCGACGTCGAGCAGGTCCACGTAGGCATTCGCACGCTCGCCGCTCGCTACCAGAAGCGCAGTAATCGTGACCCTTGGCAGGCCTTGAAGCGAGGGAAAGATAAACTTGCGGATTCTGTCTGATTCTTCCGGGACGATCTTCGCCGCGCCCGGGCGATAGCCGCCGGTTTCCTGCAGGCGGCTCGCAAGTTCCCGTTCCCGCGCGCGAAGCAGGCTTTCAAGGCTGACGCTGTCCGGAACGGGCGCTTGTGGACTGACCTTCAAACCGCCATCCGAAACGGGATCCGAAGCGCCGAAAGCGGCGGTCACGGAGTAACCCAACGAACTTTGGTGACCGAATCCACCGTTTTCCAAATGGGTGTCAATGGAATAGAGGATCAACTCGTAATCGCATTTCGAGAAATCAAGGGTCAGAGTCGTTGAAGTCTCGGCGATTTCGACCGGTATCGGCTCACCAATTTCCTGGGCGGGCAGCTTCTGAATCCAGATCGACAACAATATGAAAACGGAGGTGAGAAGTCTCATCTCTCGTCTCCTTTCAGGACCTCTAAGGTACACATGCCGGTGGAAACCGACCCATTCTCGGTGCGATTCTTATGACTTTTCTTGTGTTCTGCCATCGAAAAACGCCTTTGGCACTGTAAGCGTTAAGCTGAATTGGCACAGGGCGTGCAATCCTGTTGCCACGATTGCACAATGGTCGGTGAGTCGCTGTTTGTTGTCAATTAACTTTGTCCAATCGTAGCAGAAACTCTACTGAATTCGACAAGCTTCCTGATCTATCGCGGTCAACTATAGTCAATCTCGAGATTGTCCTGAGACTTGCATCGACGTCGGACGCCCACCTGTCGCGGGCCAAAAACTACCCCGAGACACCTGATCTCAACGTCGGTCTGCTCATCAGCTTCGGTGCAAAAGGCCTGGAATTCAGGAGAGTATACAACAGAAAGCACAAACAACACGCCCAGAGAAACCTTACCTTCCCGCCCTCCCGCCTGTCTTAGTCGCCCCTTATCACTGTCCAAATGCTTGCGCGAAGATTAGAAAGTCGCCGAAATCAACGGTTCCATCGCCATTCAGGTCGAACCGGGATTCGAAATTCTGATCTTCTGAAGACGTGCCGAACGCTCCTGCAAACAGGATGAAATCCGGAAACCCAACCGTCCCGTCTCCGTCGAAGTCCGGCTTGGGGGGTGCTTCGAGGGCAATTGGCCTGAATATTCTTGGGCCGAGCGAGCGGTTACCCCGTCTCCACAGAAATACATTCAACGAACCATCGCCAGGTCGGTGGCCGTGTTCGAGTGAAAAATCGGTATCTATGCTGAATTCGCCGTTGGTCACAGGTGAACTGAAGACGACAAGGCCCGGGAAATTTTGGCCCGATTTGCGAATAAAGAACTCAAAATCGACTTGACGCACGAGTGGATCGGAAACGATACCGGTAACTCGAACCTTTCGTCCAAGCGCGAAGACGACTGGCATCGGCGACGTAAGTTCGATTTCCTCGAAGTAGTCGAAAGGAAAGAACGCGGCGCCCTCGCCTTCTTTCACGTTTATGGGGCCGAAGACGTCACGTCTTATTTGTACGGTGTTCCCGGAGTGAAACCTTTCCAGTGCCAGTGTGTAAACACCAGCTGTTTTGTGCGGCAGGAATATCGGTTTTTTAAGTCGACCGTCGATCACCGGGACTATGTGCGACATCGGAAAATCACCGGCTTCATTGTAGAAATGCAGCTTGACCATGTATAACGCCGGGTCGAATACCGTTGCGGAAACACGAACAACCTGACCGGTAATCATTTCAACGGGGATCGGTGAGTCCAGTTCGATGTCGGAAAAGAAGCCGACAGGAATCGGCGATATCTCAGGGCCTTTCTGAACAGCGAAGGGACGGAACGCACCTGCTGAGGAGTATGGCGGCTTCCACCGTTTGAGGTTCAACTGCAGAACGTATTCATCTGCCTGTTCGTGATTGAAGAATAACGTATGTTTGAATTCCTGGTCACGGACCGGAACCATGTACCAATATGCCGCCCCACACTGGTTTATTTCCTCATGGTCGTTGTACAGGAATCGAAACTGGATCTCGGATATCAGAGGATCGGATACGGTACCGGAAATTTGAATCGGCATGTACGACAGGAATGGGCCGGACACGGACGCATCCAACGTGATCCCTGAGAAAAAATCTCTTGGTATCGTACTGTTGGATTGACCGTTCGAAGTCAGCGGTTGCAGACAGAGTGATGTCAGGAGGAACGCACTTGCCAAAATTCTCATCTCCAGCCTCCTTGAACGTTTGAGACTGATCGCGCACCGCTGGAGACTGATATGCTGCGAATGCTGAGGCGATCTGCCACGGTTGAAATCAGGAATGGATCCTTCGCATCATTGCAGTCCGTTCGTACCAAAAGCCTCCCCGAATATCAGAAAGTCGGAGAATCCAACTTCGCCGTCCAGGTCCAGGTCGAACCAGGGTTCGAAATCCTCGTCGGCCCAGGACTTGCCGAATGCTCGCGCAAACACGATGAAATCCGCGAATCCGACAGTTCCGTCACGGTCGAAGTCCGGAGAAGGGGGTTCCCCCCGTAATACGACCATCGCGTTGTATGTCGTTGAAAAGTACCTATTTACGCCAATGCGAAGCGTGTATCTTCCTGCTTCATCCGGATAGAAAAAGAGCCGTTTGTTGAACCGACCCTCGGCAACGGGTGCACGGAATCGGATCTCTCTCAAGGCGTTTTCAAAGTGGAAATCAACCATTCCGGACGGCGCCGCATCGGATGTGGTCCCGCTTATGGAGATGGCCTGCCCTGTCCGGAACCGAAACGGCAGGGGCGGATCGAAGGTCGCGCGGGGCGAATATTTCGAGGGTATCGCGATGCGCGGCTGATAATTGATGGGTATGGGAATGAGTTGGGCCCGGAATTCGCCATCCGGATCAGTTTGAATGGTAATCGTCGTGGGCTTCCGGTTTCCCGTCAAACGAATGTACATGGGTGAGAGTTGATGCAAAAGCCCTTTGACCGTGACCGTGTGCGCATCGCTCCGAAAGACAGGATCGAACCCGCCGCCGTCATAGATCTGGTACCCGCCTTTCGGCCAGATTACAGGCTGAGTGGGGAGGGGAAATGCCCGAGCGTGCGAGATTTCGTCTGCAAGAGGCGCGGACGTATAGTTGAGTTTTGCGTTGAGGCCCAATCCACTCAAAAACAGCCTCGAAACGTGCCTGTCGAAAATGTCGCCAAATCGACGGCCCGTTGCGGCCTCTAGATTTTCAATACCCGTCTTGTCGGTTTGCACCAGCCGTGACACGATTCCTGAGCCAAACTCCTCAACAAGGCTTTGTACGAAAAGATAAAGGGCTCCACGACTCCTCCGTACACAAGACCCGTTTGTAACCAATGGACCGCTGCCGGTATAATCGAGGAAGAAATCGGCATTCGATTCATTGAAGAAGTTCTCGCCAATAAGGTTTTCACAGTAGTGTGATAGCCCCTCATTGAGCCAGAGAACTTCCGGTTGTCCGTTGCGAACGAGTACGCGCTGATTGAAATTGATGAGATGTTGAAATTCGTGTGCGAGTACGGCATCGACTTTCCGTGGATCGGAGTCCGGGTCGATATAAAACATATCGGAAAGATTACCATTGCCTCCCTGACTCACGGTTAGCAACGACGGGGCATGAAAGAACCCGGCCGCGCCGAAAATGGATTCATCCGGGTTTACGAGATTGGTATAGAGAAAGTGGATCCTGCCATCGTTATCCACGTCCGAAGCCGGTCCGAATGCTGACGTGACAATGGGATAGATTGTTTCGCTGAAGCGGTCGACCTGCGCCTGGAGCGAGTCAGCATTCATTTTGTTGACGTCGGTCACGTCCACATAGGCATTCGCGCGTTCGCCGGAGGCGACAAGAGACGCTGTAACTGTAGTTTTCGAGACACCTCGGAATGCGGGAAAGACGAACTGCCGGGTGCTGCCGATTTGTTGTGGGGAGACCTTGGCCGCGGGCGGGCGGTAGCCGCCGGATTCCTGCAGGCGGCTCGCAAGTTTCCGTTCCTGTGCTCGCAACATACTTTCGAAACTGGCACGGTTGGAAACGGGCGCTTGCGGACTGGGGTCCAATCCGCCATCCAAAACGGGATTCGAAGCGCCGAAAGCGGCGGTCACTGAGTAGCCCAACGGACTCTTGAGCCCGACACTGCTGTTTTCCAGATGCGTATCAATGGAATAGAGGATCAACTGGTAGTCGTGGTTTGAGAAATCAAGGGTCAGTGTCGTTGAATTCTCGGCGATTTCGACCGGTATCGGCTCGCCGATTTCCTGGGCGGGAAGCTTCTGAATACAGACCGACAACAATAAGAACAGGGGGGCGAGAAGTCTCATCTTTCGGCCCTTTTCATGATCCGGACGGTACAAAGGTCGCCTGAAACGGCTATGGACGTGAGGCTGACGGGTGCCGATGCAGCCGCATTCTATACCTGAGAAACGCGATCGGAATCGGAAACCCGAAACCGGAAATGGCACAAAATGCGAAAGCATGTTGCTGCGGTACCCCGAATACCGGCAAATGACGCGTTGTTGTCAAGTAATATTGTTCAGTCATAGCAGGAAATCTTCTAAATCCCCGCAGATCCCGTTAATCATTGTCATTCCTCCAAAGTCCCTCCATCGTTTTAACCATGACTCGTATTTTTTCGGGTACGTTAATTCGAAAAAGGGCGATTCAACTGCGGATGAACAGGACAAACCAGGTCCCTTGGACGTGAACTGAAAGAACGTCCTCCTGGACGACCTTTGCGCCCCGTTTCGGAGGGTTTTAACACGACACCCGGTTGCCGTCTTTTCGAATTGGTTTTAATCAGCTCTTATCATAATAATCACACAAATCACAGTACGGGTTGGCCTGTGATTTCCCCGAATGTTGGGTATGATTAATAACGAGCACAATCACTCCCCCAAAGTCCCTCCATCGTTTTAACCATGGTTCGTATTTTTTCGGGTACGTTAATTCGAATAAAGGCGATTCAACTGCGGATTACCAGGATACATCTGGTCACTGGACGTAAACGGAAAAATGTCCTTCCTAACGACGTTTACGCCCCGTTTCGGAGGGTTTTAACACGACACCCGGTTGCCGTCTTTTCGAATTTGGGTTAATCAGCTTTTATCACAATAATCACACGAATCACAGTACGGGTTGGCCTGTGATTTGCATGAATGTCGGGTATGATTAATGAGGAGCACAAACATTCTGCGCTTACGGCGAAGATCATCGGCTGCGCCATGACGGTGCATTCCGCGCTGGGCAACGGGTTCCAGGAGTTCATTTATCAGAAAGCGTTGGAGATCGAAATGGAATGTCAAGGGTTTTCCTTCAGCCGCGAGCATAAAATGCCCATTTTTTTCAAAGGAAGGCAGATAGGCACGAGAAGGGCCGATTTCCTGGTGGAAGGCGTCGTCTGTGTTGAATTGAAGGCGGTGATCGAACTACAGGACGTCCACCTGGCACAGGCCATCAACTACCTCGAGGCGTACGATCTGGAGGTTGGTCTACTCGTCAATTTCGGCGCAAAAAGCCTGGAATTCAAAAGAGTTACCAACCAGAGTTTCAAACAACGCGCCCAGGGCAACCCCGCCATCCCATCCTCCCGCAAATCCCGTTAATCATTGTCAATCCCCCAAAGTCCCTCCATCGTTTTAACCATGATTCGTATTTTTTCGGGTACGTTAATTCGAATAAGGGCGATTCAGCTGCGGATGAACAGGACAAACCAGGTCAACTGGACGTGAACTGAAAGAACGTCCTCCTGTACGACCTTTGCGCCCCGTTTCACGTGTTCTCGTCGCGTCGCAGTTTTTTGAATTGGTTTTAATCAGCTCTTATCATAGTAATCACACGAATCACGGGGGGTCGGTTGCGCGATGACGGTGCATTCCGCAAATCCCGTTAATCATTGTCAATCCTCCAAAGTCTCTCCGTGGTTTTAATCAGCTCTTATCATAGTAATCACACAAATCACAGTACGGGTTGGCCTGTGATTTGCGTGATTGTGGGGTATGATAATAACGAGCACAAACACTCCCCCAAAGTCCCTCCATGGTTTTAATCAGCCCTTATCATAGTAATCACACGAATCACGGTACGGGTTGACATTCCAAAAACACCGGGCTATACTTATGCAACATGGTCGCCATTACATTTTCTATCCAAACCGTTTTCCACCATCGTCTACGGAGGGAACCATGGTCCGGTATCGTTTTCTCTGCCTGATAATTCCATTCGCCCTGGCTGTTCCCGCGGGCACGGTGTACGGCGAGAAGGTGGCGCTCAATTTCGTGTATAAAGCAGGGCAATCGAATCTTTACAAGAATTCCTGGACGCTGGAATACTACAGCGGCCGCGCCGACCTGATCGACGACGACAAGACGTCCGGCACGGTTGACGTCCGGACCTACGGAAAGTGGAAGAGCAGGGAAGCCGTCACCGCGATTGACGCAACCGCCGCGACGGTTACGGCAACGGTCCGGAATGCCGAAAGTACGGTCATGGAGGACCGCGTTCAGATCAGCGAAACCAACTTTCCGTATCTGCTCGGCATGTTCAACGGCCGGACGTTTTCGTGGAACGTAACCGCAACGGGCGACGTGACGGGGTTCAAACCCGGTTTCAAGCCGTACGAGGTGCGCCGCGAAGCCGCGATCACCGATTTGCAGCAGCTCTGGGTGCCGGAGATCCATCCCGTCCTGCCCAAAAGGGAGGTCGGATCGGGAGATTCGTGGAACGGAATTCGGCGCCATGAGATTCCCATCGCGGCCCTGCAGGACAAAGGCTCGGTGGAGATCAACAGCGTCTACGTTCTGAAGCGGCTGGCAAAGAAGAAGGGCCGCCGGGTCGCGCTGATAGACGAGACCCGGCAGATGCGGTACCGGGGGTGGGTATTCTCCAACGCGGTGTCGATCATGGTGGAAGGCACGGGCGAGGGAAAGGGCAAGTGGACCATTGACGTGAACCGGGGAATCGTCATCGGGCATGAAATCAAGATGTCGTTCAAGGACGTGGACGTCACCGTGATCCGTGGCAATGTCAAAGTGGAGAACGCCGGCGCCAAGATGAAGCTGTCTTTCAAACGTGAAATGGACGATTAGGGTTCGCAAACCCCTGGATCCCGGAGGTGAGTCCCATTAACGGCCCGAACG
Source organism: Candidatus Latescibacterota bacterium (assembly GCA_965116875.1). GTDB lineage: Bacteria > Latescibacterota > UBA2968 > UBA2968 > JAAXHE01. The sequence goes on along the minus strand of OZ220733.1, from coordinate 1,550,523 downwards.
AAGGATCTCGCCAGCGAAAGTCGCCGGATGACTTTCTGCAGGACTACGTGGATATGCAGCACACGTTCCGGTCCCTGTCCATTATCGACCAGATCCTGATGTCGATGGACGAAAAGGACAAACGGCGTCCAATGCTCTACCATCTCCGCCGGCAGCTTCAGGAGGACGAGATCACGTTCGAGGAGGCCAGGCGGACCATCGTGGAGATGGAGGCCGCGCTGGAGAAGGTAACGGCGCCGGCCAACCGCGTGGGTACGCTCCTGGAATCTCCCCGCGACGGCGTGGCGTACATCAGCGTGGGCGGCTCGGAATACTTCGCCAACGTCGATTCGCGCCTGGAACAGGAGGCGTTGAAGGTGGGCACGCGGGTGCTCGTCAACGACGCGTTCGCCATCGTTGGCGACCTGGGCTTTACGAGTTCCGGCCAGGTCGCGAAGATATCCGACGTCCTCGAAGACGGGCGGCTGCGGGTCGGACAGGAACCGGGCGGCCAGGTCAACGTGCTGTCGCGATCGAGCGACCTCGTACAGGCGTCCCTGAAGACGGGCGACGAGGTTCGCGTGGACCCGAACTTCCGCGTGGCGCTGGAACGCATGCCCGAAAAAGAGGCGAAAGACTACTTCCTCGAAGAGATTCCGAATCTGCCCTGGGAGAAAATCGGCGGGCAGGACGAGGCCATCCGGGCCATCCAGGATACGATCGAAATGCCGGCGTTGCATCCGGACCTGTTCTCCAGGTTCCAGTACAGCGTTCCCAAGGGCTTTCTGCTCTACGGTCCGCCGGGCTGCGGCAAGACGCTGATCGGCAAGGCAACCGCCTACAACCTCGTCAAGCAGGCCCAGCAGGAGGCCGGTCTGGACCTGAAGGAATGTTTCATGAACATCAAGGGGCCGGAAATCCTCAACATGTGGCTGGGCGAGTCCGAACGCCAGATCCGGGAAATCTTCTCCAGGGCGCGGGAAAAGCGCAAGGAGGGGTACCTGCCCGTGGTATTCATCGACGAGGCGGAGTCCGTTCTTGGCACGCGCCGTGCCATGCGGTCGCACAGCATTTCGAATACCGTCGTGCCGATGTTCTGTTCGGAGATGGACGGCATCGAGTCGCTGCAGGACGTGGTGATCATACTGGCGTCCAACCGGCCCGACCTGATCGACCCCGCGATTTTGCGGCCGGGAAGGATCGACCGGAAGATCAAGGTGAAGCGTCCGGACCGCTATGGCGCGCTCGACATCCTCAAGATCTATCTGACGCCCAATCTACCCATCGACGGCAGGACGCTGGAGGAACACGGCGGGGACAGCGCCGCGGCCGTGGACACGCTCGTCGCGCGTACGGCGGAAGAGATCTTCTCGAAACGGGACCATACGAGATTTCTCGAAGTGACCCTCAGAAGCGGCCGGAAGGACGTCCTCCGCCGGGGGGACCTGGCCAGCGGGGCGATCATGGAATCCATCGTAAGACGCGCGAAAGAGATGGCCATCCGCCGCTCCATCGCGTCCGGACAGGAAGAGGGCATCTCCCAGGACGATCTGCTCCAGGCGGTGGAGACCGAATACACGGAGAACGAGATCTTCCCGCCCACCGATAACACGGAAGACTGGCTCAAGCTCCTCGATTACGATCCCGAAAACGTCGTGCGCGCTTCCCCCATTCGCCCCGGGCGGGAAACCGGCCGCCGGGGACAACGGATTGTATAGCGAAAAGCCGGGAGACGTTAGACGGGAGAGGGGAGAGATTGAATGCCGTGTAAGGTTTCTTCTCATGCCGCAGGCGAGTCGGGGGAACATATTGGCAAGGATTTCTTCTACCGTCTACCCTCTTCCGTCTCCCCGCATTTCTTCTCCCGTCTTCCCTCTCCCCCATTTATAGCCGCGATTTTCGTCATAAATCAGGATATTGAGCGCAGTCCATGAACCGACTCTTCGGCCTTGAAACGGAGTACGGGATCACGATCGACGGGGTGGACAGGATCGACGTGGTGGAGGAGTCGATGCAGCTGATCCGGTGCTACCTCACGGGTGAGTTTACGGCGCTGTGGGACTATCAGCTTGAGAACCCCCGCAGGGACGTGCGGGGCTTTGAAGTGAAATCCCTGTTGAACGATACGGACGAGAAGGTCCATCTCCAGAAAGACCGTCAGCGAAAGGTGCCGCTCGAGGAGTTGAAGAGCGACCTGATTATCCGCAACGGCGCCCGCTTTTACAATGACCATACCCATCCGGAATATTCCACGGGCGAGTGCCTCAGCCTCTTCGAGCTGGTGGCCCAGGACAGGGCGGGCGAGCGGATCGTGGACATCTGCGCGCGGCGGCGCACGGAGATGCTGTCCGAGGGCGTGGTGCGGATCTACAAGAACAATACGGATTTCGAAGGCCACAGCTACGGGTGTCACGAGAATTTCCTGATGGACCGCGCGACGCCGTTCGACCGGATCGTGAAGGGCCTGCTTCCCTTCCTGGTTACGCGGCAGATTTACGCGGGCGCGGGCAAGATGGGCGTGGAACGCGGCGACAGGGCGCCCGTCTATCAGCTCTCGCAGCGGTCCGAATTCTTCGAGGTGATCGCCAGCGTGGACACCATGCACAAACGCCCGCTGATCAACACGCGTGACGAACCGCACGCGGACGCCGGCAGGTACCGCAGGCTCCACGTGATCCTTGGCGACGCGAATATGTCCGAGTACGTCACGGCGCTGAAGGTTGGCGTCACCGCGCTCGTGGTCGCGCTGGTTGAACGGGACGATCTTCCCGACGTGGTCCTGAAGGACCCGGTTGCGGCGCTCAAGGACGTGTCGCGCGACCAGAGTTATCAGTGGCTGGTGGAGCTGGACCGCAAGGCCGGCCGCCTGGTTCCGGCCGTTGAGGTGCAGCGGATGTACCTGGCGCTGGCCGGGGAGCGGTTCGGCGGCCGGGACGTGGAAACGGACTGGGTGCTCAATGCGTGGGAGGAGATGCTGGACGGCCTCGAACGGGACCCCATGGCGATGGTGGGCGTCTGCGACTGGGTCAGCAAGAAGTGGCTGCTGGACTGTTTTCGCGAGGCGGAGGGGCTTTCATGGGAAAAACCGGACGACCTGGCCTGGCTCCAGAGCCAGGACCTGGAATACCACAACGTGGACAGGGAGGCCGGGCTGTATTTTCTGCTGGAGGAGCAGGGGAAGATGGTCCGTCTCATTGACGACGAACGGATCGAGGAGGCGATGTCCGTTCCGCCTGCCGACACACGCGCCTGGTTCCGGGGGCGATGCCTGGAGAAATTCGGCCACGACGTCAAATCGGTCAACTGGGACCGGATCGTCTTCCTCCGGAACGGCGAACAGCGTTCCGTGGATATGAAGGATCTGGTTGATGGGGAGAAGGTCGCGTATTATAATAGGGCGTTGGATCGCTCGGATGAACTGGAGGAATTCCTGAACGCGCTCGAGGATGGACCGCGGGTCACGTAATCTGTATGGCAGCCGTTCGGGGGATCGCTCCGGCGCCCCTGAACGGACACAAGGAGGAAGTGGCTATGAAGAGAGATCTGGCAGGTTTTGAACGGCGGACCCGGCGGCCTGAAGCGCCCGACGGGGGGCCGAACGACGGAGACGACGGGCCTTCCCGTCCGGACGTTGACCGGCCCGATACCCGCGATTTGCTGCGCCGGATGCGCCGCGTGGACCCGAATCAGGCGCGACGCTACCGCCAGCGAACGGGCGAGTAAGCCTATGGGCGCGGGTGGGGATTTTCTGGATCTGCTCAAGGCGGAGGGATACCGGCTGCCCGGCGCCGACCTGAAGGAAAACACGCCGGCCGGCGCGGCGTCCCTTCCGTTTCAGCCCACCGAGGGCACGACCATCCTGGCCCTCCGCTACCGGGATGGCGTCCTCATTGCGGGGGACCGCCGGGCCACCGCCGGTCACACCGTGCTTTACGACCGCGCCGACAAGGTGATCGATATCGACGCGTTTTCGGTAATGGCCATTTCCGGCTCGCCGGCCATGGCGTACGAAATCGCCCGCATCCTCGAACACACCTTTCAATATCACCGGCGACGGCAGTTGCAGGAAATGAGCCTGGCGGCCAAACTGCGGCGCCTTTCCCTCCTGATCCGCGACAACCTGCCCATGGCCATGCAGGGCATCGGGCCGGTGATCCCCATTTTCGCCACGTTCGACCGGCAGGACAGCCGCGGCAAGATTTATTTCTACGACGTGCTGGGCGCGCAGTTCGAAAGCGCCGATTTTTCCACCACGGGATCGGGCGCGGCGGCCATCCGGGGCGCGATGTTCTACAATAACCAGTGGGGCGAGCGTCCGTTTGCGGAACTGGACCGGAGCGAGAGCCTCGGAATGGCCCTGCGCCTGTTGCACACGGCCGCGGAATACGATGCCGCCACCGGGAGGTACGAGCGGGACACCGGCGTATTGCCCACGGTGAAGACCATCTCGGCCGACGGACTCCGCGCCGTGTCCGAGGAGGACCTGCGGGCGTCCTACGAGCGGTATATTGCCGGGGTTGAGGGACCTGGAGGCGCTGAGGGATGATGCTGGACGAACCCTATCGATGGGCGGAGGCGGTCGCCAACCGGCGCGAATATATAGAGGACCAGCTCCGGGGCGGGAGCCCGGTTGTGGGTCTGGCGTATCGGGACGGCGCCCTTCTCCTGACGCTGGGTCGGGGACAACAGAAAATCTTCGAAGTGTACGACCGCATCGGTATGGCGGCGCTCGGGCACCCGGCCGACATCGAAAAGCTGCGGCAGTCCGCCGTGGACCTGGCGTCGGTGATCGGGTTCAATTATTCCGAGCAGGACGTGAACCTGCAGCAGATCGTGCACTTCGGCCTGGGTCCCGCGGTCAAGACGGCGTTCGACGAGGTGTTCCGGTCGCCGTTTATCGTGCGTGTCCTGATGCTGGAGCTGGATGTATCGGAGGAAGGCGCCGTCTTTTATACCGTGGACTACGACGGCACGTTTCAGAAGCACGAAGGCCGAGGCGTTGTGGGCGAGGTTCCGGAAGCGGACGGGTTGATGCGGAGCCGCCTGCCGGATACGGACCGGCTCAGCCTGCGGAACGCCTTGAAGGCCGCGCTGGAGGCGTGGGCGGCGGGACGGTATGTGGGAACCCTGGACGAGATTCCACGGGATGCGTCGGAGCTGGAACGGGCGGCCGAAGAAGCGGATCTGCAGGCGATCCTGAAGGAGGCGCTGGAATCGGCCACGGTTGAGGCCGTGGTTTTGGACCGGTCCGGGCCTGGCAAACGCCGGTTTCGCGTCCTTGGCGATCGGGAGATTCGGCCCGTGATCAGGCCGTATCGCTCAGAGGCGACGTAATTGCGTCTGAAGACTGAGCCGCTCCCTGAGTCTGCGGTCCCTGAGCCTGTCGAAGGGTCGAAGGGTCGAAGGGTTGGCGATCATCGTATCGAACACCAGACCCTCGCCCCGCCCGTGTAGGGGCGTCCCTTGTGGGCGCCCGGCCTGTCGCCGAGGTTGGAGGCTGTCCCCACCGGCATCGACGAGCAGACGTCCATATAAGGATGCGAAATGGAACGTCGCATTTTCGGTCTGGAAACCGAATTCGGATGCATGGCGCCGGAGCATGAGGGGTTCGTCAGCCCGGATGCGATTACGGTGAAGGTGAAGGACCACGTCTTTCACACCGAGCGCAAGGGTATTGTCGATATCCACTATCGGGGCCGGGACGAACCGCCGGGAAACGGCGGTTTTTTGTTCAATTCCGGCAGGGTATATATCGATATGGGGCATATCGAATACACCACGCCGGAGTGCAAGAGCCTGTTCGATCTGGTGGCCTCCGACCGGGCGGGGGAACGGCTTCTGCAGCGGGCGCTTCGTTCGCTGGGGCTGGCGAAAGAGGCTTCGTTCCTCAAGAACAATATCGATCATTATACAGGCGCCACGTTCGGCTGCCACGAGAATTACCTGATTCGGCGAAACGTACCGTTCTCGATGGTTGTGATACCGGCGCTGCTTCCTTTTCTGGTTACGCGGCAGATCTACAGCGGCGCCGGGAGGGTGGGCAGCTACGACGACAGCTTCTACTATTATGGCAGGGACGACGTCGACGACGGCGGGCATGAGGATCCCGTCGCCTTTCAGATTTCGCAGCGCGCGGACCACATCGTCACGGAGATCTATCAGTGGATCCAGTTCAGCCGCGCGATCATCAACACGCGCGACGAACCGCTGGCCGACTACAACAAGTACCGCAGGCTGCACCTGCTGATGGGCGACTCGAATATGTCGGAGTACGCCACCGCGCTGAAGGTCGGAACCACGGCGATGGTGTTGAATCTGCTCGAGCAGAAGATCTTCCCGCAGGACGTGGGCCTTGGCGACCCGGTGTGGGCGTTGAAGGAGATTTCCCGTGACCCCACCCATAAGTGGATTCTGGAACGCAAGAACGGCAGGCCGGTTTCCGCCGTGGACATCCAGCGCCAGTACCTGGATCTGGCGAAACGGCATCTGCGCGGGATGGATGACGAGTCGGACTGGGTGCTGGTGGAATGGGAGAACACGCTGGACGCCCTTGAGCGGGATCCGATGGCCCTGAAGGACCGGCTGGACTGGGTGGCGAAAAAGTGGATGCTGGAGATGTTCGTGCAGTCGGAGGGCCTGGAATGGAACGATCCCTGGCTCCAGAGCCTGGACCTGGAGTATCACAATATCGATCCCAACCGGGGGTTTTTCCTGGACCTCGAACACAAGGGGATGACGCACCGCATTCTGTCCGAGGAGCAGATCGCCCGCGCGGGAGACGAGCCGCCTGCGGATACGAGGGCCCGGGGCCGGTCCGACGTGATCAGGGCCCTGTCCGAAAACCGGATGCGGTATATCGTGGACTGGGACTCGGTCTATCTGGAGAACGAAAGCCATCTGAGTCTCCTGGATCCGTTCGAGACCTACCGCGACGCCGCGGCAGCATTCATCCGGGAAATCCGTTCCGCGGCGCCCTCGCCCCGCCGCCCCATGCGCCGCAGGTTGAAATGACAGTGCTGGGACCGTAATCGGTATCGCCATGCCGCGCCAAGCGGGATGAACACGGGATGTCCGAAGGAACCCACACCTTCGCGCATCCCTTTTTTTTGGCTCATCGCGACGCGAAATCCCGCTCGTCGTCCCGGTTCGTCTTCAGGCCGGACGTGTCGAGGCAGCGGTCCATCTCCGCGACCAGGTCCTTGTAACGGGCGCTCTCGAAATACGCCCTGGCTCTGTCCGTGGTCCGGAGGCCCGTCTTGTCGGTATAGCGCATCGAACCGATGTAGACGTCGTCAGCGGCGTCTTTCAGCAGCCGGACGAAGCGGGCCGGCTCGCAGTGGAGCAGGGGCGCGAGCGCCGCCGTGACGTGAATGCCCGCGGCCCTCAGGCGGCGCATGGTTTTCAGCCGGACGTCGATGCGAGGGGCGTGCGGCTCCAGCTTTCTCCGCACGCGGTCGTCGTCCGTGGGTACGGAAAAACACACGCGCAGAGGGGACCTGAACGTCCGCAGCAGTTCCGCGTCATCCAGAACCAGGTGACTCCGCGTATGCACCACAACGTCTTTCGGGTTGCTGTCCTGCAGCACGCCCAGGCAGCGGCGGGTCAGCCGGTACTGACGTTCCACGTATTGATAGGGGTCCGTGGCGGAGCCCACGAAAATACGCCGGCCCCAGATCTTGTCTCGCGCCCTGCCCAGAAGAAACGGCGCGTTTGTCTTGGGCTGCACCCATGCCCCCCACGGCAGGGGGTGTTCCACGGCGTAGTGGTATTTCATGACGTAGCAATATGCGCACCCCATCCCGCAACCCACGTACGGATTCAGGGTGTATCGCGTGACGGGAGGACCGTCCTGAGGCATCAGCACGGAACGCGCCGCGGTCTCTTCAATGGCAAGGTGCGTATGCGCCATATGCTGAATATACTGCACAAACGTTCAGATATCAAGAAAGAAAGAGCGGTCAGCTAAAAGCGGGGAGACGGAAGAGGGGAGAGATTGCCTGCCTCGTGAGGATTCTTTTCGTGCCGAAGGCAAGGAGCAAAAGCATACCGTGCAAGGGTTTCTTCTCCCGTCTTCCCTCTACCCTCTTCCCGTTTCATGCAACCCAACGCCGTCTGCCGGCGTCCCATACATGAAGGCTATCGATTCCCTCTCGCGGCTTCCGGGATACCGTCCCGAGGCCAAATCAGCTTTTTTGTCGCCTGTATCCGATGCGACGCGTTCGGCCCGAGCGCCGTAAACGTGAGGAGGAACCCGGATGAAAACCACACTCGTGCTGTTGCTGGCCGCTACCGTTGTCATTGTCGCGTTGGCCCTGGGCCCCGGGGACGGCCGTTCCGAAACGAAAAACGTGGAGCAGGCCACTTTCGCCGGCGGCTGCTTCTGGTGCATCGAGGCGCCATTCGACAAGCTCGAGGGCGTTGTTTCCGCGGTATCCGGCTATACCGGCGGGGAGATCCGGAATCCAACCTACGGCCAGGTCAGTTCGGGCAGTACCCGCCACATCGAGTCGGTGTTGGTCACGTACGACCCGGCCGTGGTGACCTACGCGCAGTTGCTCGACGTATACTGGATGCAGTTCGACCCCACCGATGCCGGAGGGTCGTTCTATGACCGGGGCCATCAATACTCGTCCGCCATCTTCTATCACGACGAAAAGCAGAAACAACTTGCGGAAGCTTCGAAAGAGGCCCTTGAGAAATCCGGCCGCTTCAACGCCCACATCGTCACGCCCATCCGGCCCGCGGAGACCTTCTATCCGGCGGAGGAATATCACCAGGACTACTACAGGAAGAAGCCGGCTCACTACAACCGCTACCGGAAGGGCTCCGGACGCGACCGGTTTATCGAAAAGACCTGGGGGCGGGACAAGCCGGCCAAACCCTCCGGCGGGGCCTGGATGAAACCCCCGGACGCGGAACTGCGCGGGAAACTGACGCCGCTTCAGTGGAACGTGACCCAGGAAGACGGTACCGAGCGGCCGTTCCGAAACGAGTACTGGGACAACAAGAAGCCGGGCATCTACGTGGACGTCGTATCGGGCGAGCCCCTCTTCAGCTCAACGCACAAATACCGGTCGGGCACGGGATGGCCGAGCTTCACGCAGCCCCTCGCGCCGGATCACGTGGTTGAGCGCGTGGACAACAGTCTCTTCATGACCCGAACCGAGGTGCGCAGCAAGTACGGGGATTCGCACCTCGGCCACGTATTCAACGACGGCCCCGCGCCGACCGGACTGCGCTATTGCATCAATTCGGCCGCGCTGAGGTTCATTCCCGCGGATGAGCTCAAGGCGGCCGGGTACGGCAAGTACCAGACCCTGTTCAAAGATCTGGCGGTGTCCGCGGGAAAGCCGTCTGAGTAGCACATCCCGCGTCAGCGACAGGTAGCGCCGAGCTTGGCGGATGTTGGTCGGCGCGAACGACGCCTGGAGGGTGGAGCGGACATTCCTGTCTGCTCACATATATCCAAACAACACTGATTCTGGCACTTGACCTGCCTTTGTGCGGCAGCGGCCGGGCAGTGATACAGGTTACTCGCGGGTACAAAAAAGCGCATCGTCCCGAGGCTCAGGGCGATGCGCTTTTTCGGCTTTGAATCACTCTATTCGGTGATCTCGTCGGTGGAAACAACGGTGACGCCGCGGGCCTTCCAGCCTTCCACGAGCGTTTCTCCCCGTTCGGGGAAGATGGCCTGCGTGGCGTCCAGCACCAGTTGGACGGGCGCGGTGTTTCTCTCCAGAAAGCCGTCGATTGCGTAGGCATTGCAGACGTCCAGGGCAACGCCGTACAGTACGATGCGCCCGGGCCTGACGGCGTTCAGAACGGGATCCACGTTCCGGTTGGTGAATACGTCGAAGCGCTGTTTGCGGAAGATGACCTCACCCGTGTGGTTCCGGACCCGTTCGCCGAGCGTGGCGGTGTCCTCCGGGGCGCTGTCGATCCACAGCGGATTCACCGGGCGTGTTTCCGTGACTTTTCGCTGGCCCGGGGTATCCTTGAGACAGTGCGGCGGAAAGGTGTTCCGGAAGTCGGGCGAGTCCGAAATCTCGCCGTCGTCGGGGTTGTGGTAGTCTACGGACCCGAAGATGGGGATCTTCCGCTGCCGGGCGCAGGCCGTGAGCCGCTCCAGATTGGGCAGGATCTTCTCTGCCTCCCGGATGTAGAGTTTGCCGTCCGGCATGATGAAGTCGTACTGGGTGTCCACGTCCCAGAAGATGGTCTCGGACATCGGCTTTTCCCCCGAATTTGTCGAAAAAGATACGGCAAATCGGATTTGATGACAAGAGCGCCGCCGTTCGCGCGACAGTCGGCAGTCTATCCGGTCGTCGTATCCGGCGGCGCGGCGAGTTTCTGCATGATTATGCCCGCGGCCACGGAGACGTTCAGCGAGGCGACGTGTCCCGTGGATGGGATTCTGCATGTGGCGTCGCATTTGTCCAGCGTGAGACGGCGGAGCCCGCGTTCCTCGTTGCCCAGGACGATCAGCCAGGGACGGTCGGCCGCGATCCGGTCCAGGCCGGCGTCGGCGTGTTCGGACGCGCCCAGGATCCAGAGGTTCGCATTCCGCGCCAGGTCGAGCGCTCTGCCGAGATTGGCCGGGAAGCAGAAGGGCACGTGTTCGACACCGCCGGATGCGACGTCGTACACGGTATCCGTGAGCGGGACCGAGCGGTCCCGCGTGATCAGGATGCCGCGAACGCCGAAGAAGGCGGCGGTCCGAAAGATCGCCCCCGCGTTGTGCGGGTCCTGCACACGGTCGAGCGCAAGCCAGAGTCCGGTCCCGGGCACGTTCGCGAACATCTCCTCGACAGGGACCGCGCGACGTTCTCTGACAACGGCCTCGGCGCCTCCGGCCCGTCCCGTCCGGCCCTGCCTCCGGGAGCCGCGGGTCCCGCCCGCGAATTTGACGCCGATTTCAGCGGCGGCCGACCGGACACGGCTCCATGGGCCGGCCACGGGCTCCGGCAGACGGATTTCGTAGACGTCCTGGGGCCGGGTTTGCAGGACGGCCAGGATGCTGTGAGGGTTCTTCAGGTGGAGAGGCATTGCAACTCCTGTTTTCCCGGGAGGCGGCCGGTTATCCGAACGTTCCCTCCGCATACTGCCGGCGGATGACTTTCTTGTCCAGCTTTCCAACGCTGGTCTTGGGGATCTGCTCCACGAAGACGATTCTGTCGGGCACCCAGTATTTCGGATATGCGGACCCGAGGTGCGCCCGGAGCGCCTCTGCCGTGACCGGGTCCGCGGAGGGCGAACGAACGGCGATGGCGAAGGGACGTTCCGTCCATTTTGCGTCGGGAACGGCGATGACGGCGGCCTCGGTGACGGCCGGGTGGCCCATAAGCATGTTTTCCAGCGCCACGCTCGATATCCACTCGCCGCCGCTCTTGATGAGGTCCCTCGTCCGGTCCGTGATGGTAAGGAAGCCGTCCGGACTCATCGAGCCGACGTCGCCGGTCCGGAACCACCCGTCGGCGGTGAAGTGATCGGGCGCGGCGTCCTGCCTGTAATAGCTCCCGATCACCCACGGGCCCCTCACCTGCACCTCTCCCATGCTGCTGCCGTCCCAGGGCGCTTCGTTTCCGGAGTCGTCCACAATCCTCATGTCGACACCGCAAATGGGGTACCCCTGCCTGGCTTTCACGCCCCACCTGTCCGCGTCCGGAAGGGCGCGGTGATGCCGTTGCAGCCTGGAGACGGTGCCCAGGGGCGAGAGCTCGGTCATTCCCCAGGCGTGTACGACCGGTACGCCGAGTTCGGTTTCGTAGGCTTCGATCAGGCCGCGCGGCATGGCAGCCCCGCCCACGATCAGGGCGCGAATGCTGGAGACGTCGCGTGGATTGACTTTCAACGCTTCGTACAGCCCGGTCCAGATGGTGGGGACGCCGGCGGCAACCGTGACGCCTTCGTCCGCGATCGTCCTCGCCAGGGCGGCGGGATTCAGGTGGGGCCCCGGCAGGACCAGTTCCGCGCCGGCCGCGGCGCAGGCGTACGGCAGCCCCCAGGCCATGGCGTGAAATTGGGGCACGACGGGCAAGACGACGTCCGATTCAACGAGGCCCACGGCGTTGGACTGGTTCACGCCGAGGGTGTGCAGAACCATCGAACGGTGCGAGTACAGCGCTCCGCGGGGCTCTCCGGTGGTGCCGCTGGTGTAGCAGAGGCCCATGGCCCTGTCTTCTTCCAAATCGGGCCACTCGAACGAGTCGCTGCCGCCGGCGATCAGGGCTTCATAGCCGATGGCGTTGGAAAGATCGATCCGGAACTCCGGATTGACATTGAACAGGACGATGCGCGGGCAGCGGTCGAGTCTGGCAATCACGGCTTCGAAGCGGGGCAGCAGGGCCGCATCCACAAAGATGGCCTTGTCTTCCGCGTGGCGGATGATATACGCCAGTTGATCCGGAGAGAGGCGGATATTCAGCGTATGGCAGACGGCGCCGCTGCAGGGTACGGCGAAATACAGTTCCAGGTGCTGGTAGTTGTTCCACGCGAAGGTGCCCACCCGGTCGCCCGGTTCGATACCCAGGCCGGCAAGCGCGCTGGCGAGTCGCTTCGACCGGCCGTGCAGGTCCGCCCAGGTGTACCGGTGGACGGTTCCGTCGGGCAGTACAGTAGAGATGCGTTTTCGGGGGTACAGACGGTTCGCGTGCTCGAGGATCCGCTCCATGGTGAGGGGGTAGTCCATCATCAGGCCTTGCATGGATTGCGCTCCTCGGGAAATCGTCGCCAACGTCTGAGAGCCGCTTCAGTGGCGGCTCGGTCCGCTACCATCTGCCGGGTTACGGGAGGTACTCTTCAGGGGTGAACGCGTCCACACGGACCGCCTCGTCCCTGGCGGTCTCCGCGCGCCGGTAGAGTGCCGCGTCTTCCTGTGTGATCAGCTCTTTTTCGATGGCCTGTTCGACCAGCCGCTGAGGGTCCCGTCCCGATAGCCGGCCCGCGCGCGCGGCCTCTTTGATGACACGGGAGACGGGCTCGGCCTTGCAGGAAAGCTCGAATGCGGCTTCGAGCCGGGCCAGGGGTTCATCGGCAGAGTCCGGCAAATAGAGGTCCGAGGTCAGCGCATCCCTGTCGGAGCCGGGCGTCCGTATCGCGCGGGCCACGTCGCCGCCGAGGGCGTCCGATGGCATCCGGCCGATCGGGTTGAGGCGAGACCACAGCGCGACCGGATGGCGGAACAACAGACCCAGGCCGGGGAAACCGCGCAGGTTCCGGAACAGGCCGCTGAATCCAAGCTGAATCTGCGCAAACGCGTATTGCATCGCCCAGTGCAGATAGGGCAGGTGGCCCGGTCTGCGCCCTTCCGCTTCGAACCGGCGCAAGACGGCCGTGCCCAGGTACATCCATGAAAGGACGTCGGCGAAACGGCCGGCAAGTTTCTCTTCTTTTTTCAGGGCGCCGCCCATTGTGATCAGGGCAACGTCGGCCAGAAAGGCGAACGATGCGGACGTCCAGGCCAGTTTTCGATAGTATCGGGACGCGGGCCCCCGCACGGGCGAGGCGGCCAGGTAACCGCGCGACAGGCTCAGGAGCGCGGCCCGGAATGCATTGCGGATGACGTGGCCCGAGTGGGCCCAGAAAGCGCGGTCGAAGTCGCGCAGGTTGCCCGTCTTGAGTGCCTGTATTTCCTCGTAGATGTACGGATGGCACCGGATTGCGCCCTGTCCGAACGTGATGAACGTTCGCGTGAGGATATTCGCGCCTTCCACCGTGATGGCGATGGGCGCCCAGAGATACGACCGTGCGAGCAGGTTTCTGGGGCCCTGGGCGATGGCGTTCCCCGCCAGAATGTCCATACCGTCCAGTATGGCGCGCCGGTGCAGCTCCGTGAGATTGAACTTGACGATCGCGGAGACCACGGCCGATTTCTCGCCGCTGTCCAGGCCGCCGCAGGTAAAACGCCTCGCGGCTTCCATCAGGTAGGTAAAGGCGCCGATACGCGCGAGCGGCTCCTCCACACCCTGGAAACGGCCGATGGAGAGGCCGAACTGTTTGCGTACGGTGGCGTGGGCGCCCGCCACCCGCGCGGTCAGCTTGGCGCCGAAAGCCGCGGTTGCCGGCAGCGAGATGCCGCGTCCCGCGGCGAGGGATTCCATCAGCATGCGCCACCCCTGGCCGGCGCCGTCCGGACCGCCGATGATGGCGCCTGCCGGAACGACAACGTCCCGGCCCTCGGTGGGCGCATTGTGGAAGGGCACGCCCATCGGATCGTGCCGTCTGTCCACCACAACGCCCGGCGTGTCGCGGGGTACGAGGGCGCAGGTGATACCGGGGTTGTTGCCCCTGCCCAGCAGATTGTCCGGATCCCTGAGTTTGAAGGCCAGGCCGATCAGTGTGGAGATGGAAGCGAGCGTGATATATCGCTTGTTCCAGTTCAATCGCAGATGCGGCCGCCCGTCCTCGCCCTTGAAGACGACCCCGCTGGACCGGATGCTGCCTGCGTCGGACCCGGCGTTCGGCTCGGTGAGGGCAAAGCAGGGAATCTCTTCGCCGCGCGCCAGGCGCGGCAGGAAGCGGTCTTTCTGGTCCCGGGTGCCGTAATGGATCAGCAGTTCCGCCGGCCCGAGGGAATTGGGCACCATTACCGTCACGGCAAGCGGCATGGAGCGGGAGGCCAGCTTGCCGACAATGGCGCTGTGCGCGGATGCCGAGAATCCAAGACCGCCGAATTCCTCGGGGATGATGATCCCGTAGAATCGTTGTTCCCTGAGGTACTTCCAGAGTTCCCGCGGGAGGTCCCGGGCCCGGTGAATCTGCCAGTCGTCGGCCAGACGGCACGCGGCTTCCACGGGGCCGTTGAGGAACGCGCGCTCCCTTTCATTCAGGTCCGGGTAGGGTTCTCTGCTCAGCCGCCTGAAATCGGGTTTGCCGGAGAAGAGGTCGGCGTCGATCCATACGCTGCCGGCTTCGATGGCGGCCTGTTCGGTAGGAGAGATGGCGGGAAGGAGTTTGAGAACCCTGAGGATCTTGAGGATCCAGAAGGAAACCAGGATGCGGCGCAGCGGCCGCAGGTTAAGAAGCAGCGCGAGGGCGCCAAACCCCCACCAGAGGCCGACGGGCGCGCCGAATGTCCAAAGCCCCACGGCCGAGAAAACCGTCCAGAGCCACAGCGGCGCGCCGGTGAAGCCCAGGACGCACACGAGGACCGCGATGCCGAGGGCTTCCACGCGGGTAAGGGACAGGACACCGCAGGTTGAAGTCAGAACGTCCATGCACGTTACGCCATGAGGTTTTCGAAAACCCCCGCCGCGCCCATACCGCTGCCGATACACATGGTGCAGATGCCGTAGCGGACGTTGCGACGCGCCATCTCGTGCAGGAGGGTGGCGGTGAGTTTGGCGCCGGTGCAGCCCAGGGGATGGCCGAGTGCGATGGCCCCGCCGTTGACGTTGACGAGTTCCGGGTCCATGTCGAGCCTGCCGATTACGGCGAGAGCCTGTGCCGCGAAGGCCTCGTTCAGTTCGATCAGGCCGATATCTTCCAGGGAGAGACCTGCCTGACGTAGCGCCTTCGGCACGGCTTCGGCCGGGCCGATGCCCATGATTTCCGGCGCGACGCCGGCCACGGCATAGCCCGCGAGCCGCGCCATGGGTTTCACCCGGAGTTCCCTGACCGCCCGTCCGCTCATGACCACCGTTGCGGCGGCGCCGTCCGAGACCTGCGAGGCATTCCCCGCGGTGACGGTGCCGCCGGCGCGAAAGACCGGCCTGAGCCGGGCAAGCGCGCCCGCACTGGTATCGGCGCGAGGTCCCTCGTCCGTCCTGAACGTTTTCTCGGTGGACGCGGTCCTGCCGCCATCGTACACCGTCTCCACCACGTGGAGGGGCACGATCTCGTCATCGAAGCGGCCGTCGGCGTCGGCGGCGAGCGCGCGTTGATGGGAACGCAGGGCGAAGCTGTCCTGTTCCTCCCGGGAGATGTTCTCGCTTTCCACCAGGTTTTCAGCGGTGTTTCCCATGTCGATGTACAGGTCCGGGTCTTCCCGCGTGATGTCCGGGTCGGGCATGAAGTTGTTGCCGCCCATGGGAACAAGGCTCATGGACTCGGCGCCGCCGGCCACAATCACGTCGGTCTGGCCCGCGGAGACCGCCTGGTGAGCCATCGCGATGGATTGAAGACCCGAAGCGCAGAAGCGGTTGATGGTTACGCCGGGGACCGTATCGGGCAGGCCGGCCTTCTGTGCGACGACGCGACCGAGAACCATGCCCTGCTGCGCTTCCGGAAACGCGCAGCCCATGATCACGTCGCCGATACGTTCGGGCTGAAGGCCTTCCACGCGGTCGATCGCGCCGTTGACGGCGGCCGCGCCCATGGTTTCGGGCCGCACGTTCCGCAGGACCCCTCGTTTGGCTTTGGCCACGGCCGTGCGAACGCTGCTCACGATGTATGTCTCGTTGTTCATGGGGGGCTGCACCTCTCACGTCCGGTGAACGGAAGGTTCCTGGTCAACTACACCTTCCCAATATCGTCCTTTCCAACCGCTAGCACGACACGATCCACCTGTAACCGGAGCGAGGGCATCCTGCCCTCGAACTTCGCGTCGCCTACTTCGATTCGCGTCGAGGGACTGACGCGTCCATTATACCCGATGCCGGTTCGCGGAAAACACCGTGAGCGACGAGTTATCCGACGTCGAGGGCAGGATGCCCTCGCTCCCGGGAACGCCAGTCACACTGGTCCCGAATCGGTTCCTTTCCTGGACGGCAGTGCTGGAAATCCGAAGTCAAATCGCCTGAATCTACTTGCGAATAATCGGTTCTGCGTCCCCGAAGAATGACGAATCACAGTCAATTTCGCAGGGGTCTGTTGGTTCGCAGAATGCTGTGGATCCGTTCCCGCGTCTTCTCTTCGCCGGTAAGGGCGACGAAGACTTCGCGTTCCAGTTCGAGAAGGTAGTCCTCGTGTACGTTGGCAGGGCCTGAAAGGTCTCCGCCGGTCAGCACGTACGCGAACCGGTTGGCCAGAAATCGGTCGTATTCGCTGATGAATCCGGACCGGAGCATATTCCAGGTTGTCACCTCGAACCGCGCCCGGGCCGGTTGCCCGAGAACCCGGATGGCGTTGCGGACCGGGGGCGGGGCGTACCCCTGGCCGGAAAGGCGCAGGACCTCCTGGCGGGCGGCCTGGAGCCGGTGGTCCTGGTTCATGACAATGGGCGAACCGGGCGGCAGAAATCCGTATTCCCGCGCCTGCCAGGCGCTGTTGGACACCTTCGCCATCGCAACCGTTTCGAAGGCCCTCGTCAGAAAGGGCTGGATGTGGCTGTCCTGTTCGGACGGAGCGCACTCGTGCGAGATCGCCGCCATTCGCATGGTGCCGCAGCCGCCGGGAATGAGTCCCACGGCGAGTTCCACAAGACCGATGTAGGACTCCGCCGCGGCCACCGGGCTGGCGCAGGCCAGCGTGAGTTCGCAACCTCCGCCGAGTACGCGGCCGTGGGTGGCGACAACGACGGGTTTGGCGGCGTAGTGGACGCGCTGGATCATCCCTTGAAAGTTGACCAGGAGGCGGTCCATCAGATCGAAGCGATTCTGTTCCGCGTGCGCGACCATTTCTCCCAGATTCGCGCCAACGGAGAAGTTTTTCCCCCTGTTGCAGATGACCATTCCCCGGTAATTCCCCGCTTCGACGATGTCGACCGCGTCCACAAGGCCGCGTACGAGCGATTCCCCCATGGAATTCGCCTTCGAGCGGTATTCGAAGAGGGCGATATCCTCACCCAGGTCCAGCAGGGCGGCTTCCTCGTTCTGCCAGCGGACGTGCTGTTTCTCCGGGCGGACCGCCGGCGTAGCGAAGTCATCCGTCGTTCCGGGATCCGGCGCGTATCCGCGGTCGGGCAGATAGATCCGTGAGCGGTCGCGGAATCCCTTTGCCCCCGCCGCGGACATGGTCTCGACCCAGGCGGGCAGGGGGATGTTCTCGGCCGCCATATCTTCGAGGACGGTATCGTAACCGATGATATCCCACGTTTCAAAGGGTCCGGCCTCCCAGCCGAATCCCCAGCGAAGGGCCCGGTCAATGTCTGCCGGATTCGCGGTGATTTCGGGGATGCGGCGTGCGGCGTAACCCAGCGTTTCCAGGAGATGTCCCCGGAAGAAATCGCCCGCCCGCCCTTCGTGCGCGTAGAGGTCGCGCAGGCGCGGGGAGAGTTCCCGCTGGCTGCGTATGGGTTCGAGATCGCCCAGTTTCTGTTCCGTGGGAGGTTCCCAGGCGCGGGTAACGGGATTGAACGAGAGGATGTCCCGGCCTTCTTTCCTGTAGAAGCCCCTGCCCGCCTTGGCCCCGGTGGCGCCGTCTTCGACAAGATGCGTTACCGCTCCGGGAATCTGGAACCGGTCGCGGCTTTCGTCCTCCGGCAGGGCATTGTACAGGTATTCGGCGACGTGTACGAGGGTGTCCAGCCCGACAACGTCGGCGGTTCTGAACGTGGCCGACCTGGGGCGCCCCAGGAGGGGGCCCGTGAGGGCGTCTATCTCCTCGATCGTGTATCCGCCCTCCGTAAAGGCCCGGATACACTGCATCATGGCGTACACGCCGATGCGGTTGCCAATGAAGCCGGGCGTGTCGTTTGCGACCACGATACCCTTGCCAAGCCGTACGCGGCCGAACAGGGAGACGCGTTCCACAGCGGCCGGATCGGTTTCAGGAAGGGGAATGAGTTCGAGGAGCTTGAGGTAGCGCGGAGGGTTGAAGAAGTGGGTTCCCAGGAACCGGCTCCTGAATTCCGGAGACCGGCCCTGAGCGATCAGGTGGATCGGAATGCCGCTGGTGTTGGTGGAGATAACGGCACGGCTGTTCGCGGCGGCTTCCACGCGCGCCATCATCTGTTGTTTGACGTCGGGTTTCTCAACGACGGCCTCGATGATCCAGTCCGCATCGGACACGCGGCTGAAGTCGTCTTCGATGTTGCCGGGGCGAATGCGCCGGACGGTATCCTCCGTAAAGAGGGGGGCCGGGCTGACGCGCTCGAGGCCCTTCAGCGCGCCTTCTGCAATCCCGTTTCGGTTCGTCCCTTCGCCGGGAAGGTCCATCAGATGGACGGACAGGCCGGCGTTCGCCAGGTGAGCGGCAATCTGCGATCCCATGACGCCCGCGCCCAGAACGACGGCGGTACGGAACGGGGGATGTGCGGCGTGGCGCATTCGGGCTCACCTTTCCGGGAGGGTTCACAGTCCGTTGAGAAAGTCGCTCTGCAGGCCTGTCCCGAAAGGTAGGGTACAACCGTTGCCCGATCAAGAACGAAACGCATGATCCTGTACATCAGAAGCAGCGATCAGCTATCAGCCGTCAGCCATCAGCTAAAGGCAAGGAGCGAAAACCAAAGCCAGGATCAAAAACGAAAGGCAAGATCAAAAGCCTTACCCAGCCCCGCAGACCTCTCTCCCCGGCCCTCTCTCCTAAAGGAAAGAGGGAGGAAAGGCAAGAAACCGGCCTCATACAGAAACACGAAGACGCCAAGGTACACAAAGGGAAAACCAGAAAAAATGACAAGGCGGGCGGGCGACCGGCCGGTCGCCCCTACAGTCTCAGTGACGGCGCGGGAGTGTCATCGTTCAAAGTTTTCAACGCTTCTCGAATTTTCCTTTTTCCTTCTTCCTTTTTCCTTCTACCTTTTCTTCGTCTTTAGGTCGCGTGAGCGATTCCATCACGGGCCGGATGCCAGGACCGTATTCGTACGTCATCCGGCCACCCGTATATCCGCTCAGGGCCACGAGGACAGCCGTTGACGCCGCCCCCGCGAGATACACGAAACGAACGGTTCCCGCGAACTTTCGCTTGAGGATGAGGTGGGTGCGGAGGAGGGCCAGCACGATGGCGAGCCACGTGGCGGCGGTGGAAATGGATTCGTGTTGTTCGAGCGCGGAGGCGATGCCGGGGATCTCCGCGGCCGCGTCTTCAGCCGCGTTTCCGGTCAGCGACGCGGCAATCGCCGAAACGGCGCCCAGGACCAGGAGGAAGTATCCGGTGCGGAGAAGCTGGTCCCTGCGAAACAGAACGCCGGCGGCGTCGCAGAAGAAGCCCACGGTGAGCAGCGCGACGGGGAAGTGGACGATAAACGGATGGAAATCCATAGATGGGGTTGTGAACCGGGACCCGGGCGATCAGCTCCATGCGCCTTTGGCCATCATCCCGCCGTCTACGCAGACGTTTTCGCCGGTCATGAAGGACGCTTTTTCGCTGGCCAGGAACAGGACGGCATTCGCGACGTCGTCGGGCGTGCCGATCCGGCCGACGGGATGGGACCGGCCCATGCGTTCCCGATGTTCCGTTTCGTCGCCGCCCATGGCCTGAAGGGCTTCATCCACCAGCGGTGTGTCGATGGTGCCGGGGTTGACGGCCAGCACGCGCACGTTGTGTTCCGCGTATTCCAGGGCGAGTTGCCGCGTCAGGGAGAGGATGCCGCCTTTGCTGGCGGCGTAGGCGCAGACGCCTTTGGTGGATTGCAGCCCCTGGACGCTGGCGGTGTTGATGATCACGCCCCCTCCGCGTTTGATCATTTCGGGTACGCAGTGCCGGGTCATCAGGAAAGCGCTCTTCAGGTTGACATTGAGGATGTGGTCCCACGTCTCTTCCGGCAGTTCATGGGCGGGCAGGTAGCTGCTGACGGGCTGGACGCCAACGTTGTTGCAGAGGACGTCCACGCCGCCCCATTCGGAAACAGCGGTCCGCGCCAGCGCCCGGCAGGCGTCGTCCCGCGCCACGTCGGCCGCCTGAAACCGGATAGGCCCGGGGAGAGAACCGCTCTCGACGGCCAGGCGTTCCCCGGCCTCCACGTCCACGTCGGCGCAGAGTACGCGGGCGCCTTCGCGGGCGAATGCCAGGCAGATCCCGCTGCCGATGCCCTTGGCGCCGCCGGTGACGATAACCACTTTCTCCTGAAATTCAGACATGGCGCACTCCTGGTATAGCTCAGGCCGCTGAAGCAGATGAACGACACGGACAATAAGATAAAGCCGGCGCCGGATGTCAATTAATAGGTTTCCGTCTCGCGGACCTCTCCCCGCTTTTCTACCTTCTCCCTTCTTCCTTTTTCCTTATTTCCGATTACGTCTCACCGCCGTAAAATGTTTTTACTGACAGAAAGCGGTTTTTTTGTTTACTTGTGATGGAAATCATCACTTCGTCATGTTATTGGAAAAGGAGCAAGTATGGATCGTCGTCCGAGGGGATGGATCGTTCTTGGCGTGCTGGTTGGCGGGTTCTTCGGTATCAGTTTTCTGGTGTCATACTATACGGACTGGCTCTGGTTCAGGAGCCTGGAATTCGATTCGGTTTTCTGGCGTATCATTCGCGCCCGCTTCGGATCGGGCATGTTATTCGGCGCGATTGCGGCCGTCGTGGTGGGGGTGAACCTGTGGATTGCCGGAAGGATAACGCAGCGGGCGGTGCGCGTGGAGGGCGAAACCGGAGGCGTTCTGCAGTCCGGAAAGGCCCGGATTCTCATCGGCGTCGTGCTGGTGTTCGTCCTGGGCAACATCGGCGCCAGCCAATGGCCGGTTCTTCTGCGGTACCTCTATGAACAGCCGTTCGGCGCCGTCGATCCGATTTTCAATAAGGAGGTGGGATTCTATGTGTTCCTGCTTCCGTTTTACGACTTTCTGTCCGGGTATCTGATTGCGGCGCTGGTGTTGTCGGCGCTCGTGGTCGTGGTGATGTATGTAACTGCGGGCGGCATCGGGATCCGGGAGGGGCTTGAGGTGGAGGAACGGCCCATGGCCCACCTGTCGGGATTGGGCGGGGTATTCCTCCTGGCGCTGGCCTGGAAGTACCGGTTGAAGATCTACGGCCTTCTGTATTCGCAGGGGCGTTTTTTCGGGGCCGGTTACGTGGACGTCAACGTTCAGATCTGGGCATTCTGGGTGATGGTGATCGTCTTCCTGGCTGCGGCGGTCTTCCTGTTTCTGAACGTCAGATCGCCCAATTCCCGGTTGCCGCTCAGGGGTGTCGGCGTGCTGGTCATCGGCACGATCGTCGTGGGGGCCGTGCCCGCCACGGTCGTGCAGAAGCTTGTGGTGGAGCCGAGCGAACTCCGCCGTGAAGGACCCTATATCAAGTACAACATCGAAGCGACCAACCGGGCATACGGGCTGGACCGGATCGTCGAGCAGCCGTTCGAGGCCTCGGAGGACCTGACGCTGGCGGATATTCAGGCAAACCCGCTGACAATGCGAAATATCCGGATCTGGGACGAACGCCCCCTGAAGCAGACCTACCAGCAGGTGCAGGAAATCCGTCCCTATTACGTATTCCCGAACGTGGACGTGGACCGGTATACAGTGGATGGCGTATACCGTCAGGTGATGCTGTCCGCCAGGGAACTGGATACCAACCGCCTGCCGTCCCAGGCGAGGAACTGGGTCAACGAGCGTCTGCAGTACACCCACGGATACGGGGTGACCATCAGCCCGGTCAACCACGTCACTCCGGAGGGCCTGCCGGCGTTCATGGTCAAGGATATTCCGCCGATTTCGGATCCGGGGCTGGAGGTGGAACGACCCGAGATCTATTACGGCGAAAGAACCTACGCGTACGTGGCGGTGAAGACCGGGATCCAGGAGTTCGACTACCCGAAGGGCGATGAGAACCAGTACTCCACCTATGAGGGGTCAGGGGGCGTGCCCACGGGCGGCTTCATCAATCGGCTGGCGTTCGCCATTCGATTCTGGGACGTAAGCCTCCTGCTGAGCGGTTACATGTTGCCCGAAAGCCGCATCATGTTCCGCAGGCAGATCCGGGAACGGGTGCAGACGCTGGTTCCCTTTCTCATGTACGACACCGATCCCTATATCGTGGCGTCCGAAGGGCGGCTCTACTGGATACAGGATGCGTACACGATTTCCGATATGTATCCGTACTCCACCCGATCGGGGCGCATGAGGATCAACTATATCAGAAACTCCGTTAAAGTGGTGGTCGATGCCTACAACGGCACGGTGACGTTCTATCAGGTGGATGGGGAAGACCCGCTGATTCGATCCTATGGCGAGATGTTCCCGGGCGTGTTCCAGCCGATGTCCGCCATGCCGGAAAAATTGAGAGCGCACGTGAGGTATCCAATCGACCTGTTTTACGCGCAGGCCTCCATGTACCGGAATTATCACATGGAAGACGTCAACGTCTTCTTCAACCAGGAAGATCTCTGGGAGATCCCGAACGAGATTTACAGCGACCAGCCGCAGCCGATGCTGCCTTACTATATCATCGTCAAGCTGCCGGGCGAGAGCCAGGAGGAATTCCTGCTGATGGTGCCGTTCACGCCCGCAAAGAGAGACAATATGATCGCCTGGCTCGCGGCGCGGTCCGACGGTGATAACTACGGACACCTGCTGGTGTACAAGCTTCCCAAGGACAAGCTCATCTACGGTCCGATGCAGATCGAAGCGAGGGTGGACCAGCAGCCGGACATCTCCAGCCAGTTGACACTGTGGGGGCAGCGCGGATCGGAGGTGATCCGCGGGAACCTGCTGGCGATTCCGGTGGAGAGCTCATTTATCTACGTCGAACCCATCTATCTGCAGGCCAGGCAGGAGCCCGACCAGCCGGCGTACGGGCAGGAGGAGGGGATACCCGGGGGGCAGCCTCCGCAGAGGCGGCAGCAGGAACGCAGTACGGCCATTCCTGAGCTGAAGCAGGTGATCGTGGCCTTCGGCGGGCAGGTGGTGATGCGAAAAACGTTCGAGGAGGCGCTGACGGTCCTGTTCGGAGAAGGTGTCGGCGCCACCCTGGCGGAAAGTGAAGAGGAGAGGCAGGCGACGCAAGTTGCAGTGGGGACAGGGCGTTCCGCGGCCGAACTGGCTGCAAAGGCGGACGCGCACTACTCACGCGTGCGATCGGCGATGCAGCAGTGGGACTGGGAACAGGCGGGCAGGGAGATGAAGGCGCTGGAGGAGACGATCCGGGCGCTGAAGGAAGAGTTGAAATAGCAACCCGATGACGCTTTCAATTCTGTAAAGGATCTGCGATGACGGTGAAGGTTGGCTTTATCGGCGCCGGGAACATCTCACGCGCGCATCGCCGGCACTTGAAGCAAATTGACGGCGTCAGGGTCGTGGCCGTATGCGACGTGGACCGGGTGAAGGCCGTCGAGGCCGCGGCGGAATGGAACGCCGGCGTGTTCACGGACTACAGGTCCATGCTGAACGAGGTGGAGCTGGATGCGGTCTACGTCTGCGTCCCACCGTTTGCGCACGAGACGCAGGAAATCCTGGCCGCGGAGAAGGGGATCGCGCTTTTTGTGGAGAAACCGATCGGCCTGGGCATGGATACGGCGCGGGAGGCGGACGCGGCCATCCGTGAGAACGGGGTGATCTCCTGCGTGGGCTTTCAGGGTCGCTACCTGGACATTATCGACAGAACGCGGGACCTGCTTGCGGACCGGCAGGTCGGACTGGCGATCGGGTACTGGATGGGGGGGCTGCCGGGCGCCTACTGGTGGCGCCGGAAGCATTTGTCCGGCGGGCAGGCCGTGGAGCAGACGGTTCACGTCACGGACATGGCGCGCTATCTATTCGGTGACGTGAAAACCGTGTTCGCGGGGGGCCGTACGGGGTTGATGACGGACGTGGAAGACTACGATATCGAGGACGCGAGCGCGGCGACGTTGATCTTCGAGAACGGAACGCTGGCGACGCTTTTTTCGGCCTGTTTCATGTCGTGCGGCCATCGCGGCGGGTTGGACATCTTCACGAAAGATATGGTCATCGAATACAAAGAGAGAAAATCCATTACGGTTGTGCAGGGGGACCGGTCCGAGCATTTCGAGGTCGGCAACCCGTTCTGGCAGGAAATGGACAATGCCTTCATCGAGGCGGTCCGCACCGGCGACGGATCGAAGCTCCGATGCCCGTACTCCGACGCCGTGAAGACCCAGGAGGTTGTGGTGGCGGTAAACCGGTCGCTCGAAACCGGCGAACCCGTATCGATTGACGACGTGTAAGAGCTGTCAGCGACCTCTCTCCCCGGCCCTCTCTCCCACCGGGAGAGAGGGAGGAAAGGCACACGTCGCGTGCCGGTCATTGATAGACATTCTGATATACAAGGAAGCGCCGCCGGTTTTCCGCTCTCCTCAGCAATCCGCTTCCATTCGATTCTTGCGAGAGTCCGATTGCAGAAGTGACAGACGTCAAAGTTACCGCTACTTTTTCCTTCTTCCTTTTTCCTTCTTCCTTCAGGAAGGGGGTAGGTAGGTCACGAACAATAAAAGAGGGGCGCTGCGGTTTTGCAGCGCCCCTCTTTTATACGTCTGACATTCCTATTTATACACTTTCATCTGCCCGGATTTCAGCCGGCCCCAGTACTCATTGAGGGTGGCCTTGATGTGCGGGCTGAGGATCACGCCGCCGATGATGTTGGGGAAGGCCATTCCGAGGATCATCATGTCGGTGAAGTTGAGTACGTTCGTGAGTGCGGTGACGGCGCCGAGGAAGACGAACACGACGAAGATGACGCGGTACACGAGGATGGTGCCCGTACCGAAGAGATACTCCCATGCCCGCTCACCGTAGTAGGACCAGGAGATCATGGTGGAATAGGCGAAAAGGACGACGGCGATGGCGAGCACGTGCCGGGCGCCCGGGATGAAGGTTTCGAATGCAGCGGCCGTCATCGCGGCGCCGACCGGCTGTCCCTGCTGGGCCTGGCCCAGGAACTGCGGGTCCGCGTAGACGCCCGTGATCAGGCAGACGAGCCCCGTCATCAGACAGATGATGATCGTGTCGATGAATGGCCCGATCATCGCGACCATGCCCTCCCGGGCGGGTTCGTCGGTTTTGGCCGCAGCGTGCGCGAACGCCGCGGATCCAAGGCCGGCTTCGTTGGAGAAGGCGGCGCGCCGGATGCCGGTTACCAGCACGCCGATGAAGCCGCCGTAGAGCGCCTGGGGCGAAAAGGCCTGGCTGAAGATGGTAGCCAACATTTCAGGAATTCGGGTAAAGTTGGCAAGGATGATCAGAAGGCAGGTGGCGACGTACAACAGGCACATGGTGGGCACCACGCGGGAGGAACGCGCCCGATCCGCCTGATTCCGCCGATAATCACGACGGCGACCATGGCCGCCAGCACGATGCCGACCAGCCAGTTGTAGTCCTTGAAGACCGGCGAAACGGTGCCCAGTATTTCCAGCGTCTGATTGGCCTGGAACATATTGCCGCCGCCCAGGCTTCCCCCCACGGTCAGAAAGGCGAACATGACCGCCAGTGTGCGTCCGAACTCCCCCATGCCTTTCAATTTGAGGCCGTTTTCAAGGTAATACATGGGCCCGCCCGACACGCGGCCGTCGGGGTGTATCTTCCTGTACATGACTGCCAGGGTGCAGGAGGCGAGCTTGGATGACATGCCGAAGACCG
This sequence comes from Candidatus Latescibacterota bacterium, assembly GCA_965116875.1. Lineage (GTDB taxonomy): Bacteria > Latescibacterota > UBA2968 > UBA2968 > JAAXHE01. The sequence goes on along the minus strand of OZ220733.1, from coordinate 1,524,196 downwards.
CGGTGACGAGCATCCAGAAAATCGCGCCCGGTCCGCCGAGACTTACGGCGATGGCGACTCCGGCGATGTTTCCGAGCCCGACCGTGGCCGAGAGCGCGCTGGTGAGGGCCTGGAAGTGCGAGATTTCTCCGGGATCGTCCGGATTGTCGTAGCGGCCGCGGATGACGTCGATGGAATGGCGGAGCCCCTTCAGGGAAATCCATCCGAAGAAGAACGAATAATAGATGCCGCCCAGCAGAAGCACAAGGACGATGAGCGGAATCCCGGTGCCGAACGATGCGAAGAGGACCGTCGCCAGAAGTTCGACCGTGTTTCCGAAGAGCCGGTCCAGGTCGGCAAGGTTGCTCTGTATCCAGCTGTTTGCCGAATCACCGGTGGCGGTTTCCCCTGCGCAGGCCATGACGGGAAAGACGAGCGCCAGGAGCAGGATTGAACCGAAAGATACAACGGAGCGACGATTGACTCTATGCATAGAGACCTTCCTTGCCATCGGGTTGTGGGATGCGCCGGTCACGAACGCAGATTACGTGCGTGAATATGCGGAATCCCGTGAGTACAGGCAACAGCAATCCCGTGCGCCCGGACCGTTCGAACGATACGCGCTCTTCAGGCCGTTCGGCTTATTCGCGCCGCCGTTGACGCACGTCCTGCTCGCCGCCGTGCGGGCTCTCGCCGGTGATCCAGCGCAGCCGATCCTCATGCGAACTCCCGGCAAGCAGGAGATTTTCCTTCGTGACGGACAGACACCGCGAGATCTCCCGGTACCCGCGGATGAAGGTCTCGGCGTAACCGGTGCCGGCCTTCCACCCCTGAAATCCCGCGCTGGACTCGATCCGCTTTATTGCGAACTCGGACGTGTGCCCCTGGGATTCGAATAATTCCTCTGCCCTGATCCGGTTCTCAACCTGATCGGAGATATCGATACAGACGTCGACCTCGTGGAACCCGTAATCAATGCCCGTATAATAAATGGCGGCCGCTCTGTGAGGCGCGCGGCCCAGTTTCGTGTCCGGGATGGAAACGTGGTTGAGCGCCTTTTGAACCGCGATGCCGGCTGCGGTATGGTCGTTCACCCACGCGTAGTGAAAGCGGCGGTCGGGAAGGGTGTACGGCGCATGGGTCAGGATCATTTGAGGGCGGACGACGTACAGAATATCGGCCAGCGCCGACACCACGTCTTCAGTGACTTCGAGGGGATGATCGGAGAACGGCAGCACGGTTACGTCGGTGATGCCGAATACTGCGCACGCTCTCGCGAATTCCTCCGTTTTGCGTTTCGCGTAGTCTTCCTGCGAACCGTGAATGACGTCCATGTCCTGCCGTTCGGACGGCTTGCGGAGTTCGTCCGCCAGTTCTTCGTTATGGGTACGCTGTCCTCCGGTTATGGCCACCACGGAGACGCTGTCGCCACGATCGACGTGGTGGGCGCACGTGCCCCCCATGTGGCACACATCGTGCGGATGGGCCACCACGACGAGGATCTTGAGGTTCTCATCTCCAGGAGGCAGCATGATGGGTTTGTTCCCTTCCGGATTCATACCGGCGGAGACCACGCCGGCGGCGCGATCCCGTCGATGTGGGTCTTGACGTCGATCACAGCCGGTTTCCCGGATGTGATCGCCTCGTCGAGGGCGCTTCCAAACGCCTCCGCCCTTCGTACCGTGATGCCCATGCAGTCCATCGATTCCGCCATTTTCGCAAAATCGCCGTCCGTCATGTGCCAGAGTTCGTCGGACCCCGGTTCCGGGCCTCCGTAGATATCTTCGTTGAGTTCCTTCTCCTGGTTGAGGGAGTGGTTGTTGTTGACCACCACGACAACGGGTATGTCGTTTCGAACGGCGGTGTCCAGTTCCGTGACGTGATACCAGATGCCGCCGTCGCCGGTGAAGCACACGACCGGCCGGTCCGGAGCGGCGCACCGTGCGCCGACGGCCGCGGGAATGCCCCAGCCGAGGGATCCGGAACATCTGATATAGGACTGACCCGGATGGATGAGATCGATCAGGGTTCCGGTCCAGATTCCGGAGTGGCCGGTATCGGAAACGAGGATGGCGTCGGAGGGCAGATGCCGGGTCAGTTCCCTGCACAGGCGCTCGGGTCGAATGGGGACCTCGTCCGAATTGACGAACGGGGCCACGCTCTCGCGCCACCGGGAGGCGAGTTTCCGGACGCGCGACGTCCAGGCGTCGCGCGTGACGGAAGCCGGCGCGGCATCGATCAGCCTGGAAAGTCCGGCATTCGCGTCGGCCTGAATACCGAGCCGGATCGGATAGGAGCGTCCGATCTCGGACGGGTTGATGTCGAGTTGAATGACATGGGTGCCGGCCGGAGGAACGGTCCAGTCGTTCGTGACCTGACCGCCGGTATGGCTTCCGACAAAGAAGACCAGATCCGCCTCGCAGACGGCGCGGTTTGCGCATTCGCGGGAATACAATCCGCAGACACCCACGGCGAGGGGATGGTCGTAAGGGAAGGCCTCCTTGGCGTTCAGCGACGTGGCCACTGGAATGGAGAGCTTTTCCGCGAATACCCGTAGCGCTGCGCCGGCGCCGGAAGAGACGATCCCACCGCCGGCGACGACAATCGGGCGTTCCGCGGCGGTCAGCAGATCGATCGCCCTGCGGACGGCCTCCGGGTCGGGCTCGGGCCGGAAGGGAGGCAGTTGGGCGAAGGGTTCTTCGGTCACCACGTCCAGATCGGCTTCGGCGTTCGCCACCACGTCTCCAATGAATCCCGCCACGTCGAGATGAACGGGCCCGGGCGTTGCCGTGGTGGCTTCACGGAAGGCCTGCCTCAGGAAGTAGGGGAGTTGCTCGGGCCGGTCCACCAGAACGTTGTACTTGGTAACCGCGTCGAACGGCGCCACGTGGTCCACTTCCTGATAGGCGTGGCGGTGACGGTTGATCTGGGTTTGCCGGCCGGTGATGGCAATCACGGGGGAACACGCGAGATACGCGTCCTGAAGCCCGGCGGCGAGGTTTGCGGCCCCCACGGATTGCGCCATGCAGATGCCGGCGCTCCGGCGGACCCGCGCATAGGCATCGGCCATATAGGCCGCGCTCTTCTCGCCATGGGTCATGATGCGCCGGATTCCCAGCCGTTCCATTTCCATCAGGGCACGGGGCGCGATCACGGGCATGAAAAACACGTGGGTGATCCCGTATCCGTGGACCGTCTCGGCGATGAACCGGCCGCCGGTCAGGCGGGGCATATATACTCTCCTCTGCTGGTAAACGTGCTTCGACAGGTTCGGGACCCGGCTCGTCATCCGTGAGCCGCTCCCCGAGCCAGCCGATGGGTTCCCGAGTGGAAATCTAAACCGTACCGATTGAATTTGAAAGTGAAAACGGCACGGGCAGGGCACATTGGGTCGGGCGATTGCTTCTCCCCTGCGCCGGCTTTTTCCCGTTCCCCCGGGTTTCCCGCCTCTTGACCGGGCGCTGAAGCGGGCGTTTCCGCTTGACTTTTCACCGTGTGAGGGAGATTATGAGGGCTGGTGTGTGCGGTGCAACTTACAGGAGGCCGGTTTGGATTTTTCTCTGTATCTGCCCATAGCGGGCACGAGCGTCAACCTGTGGTTGCTGCTCACGCTGGGCGCCGGCGTCGGGCTGCTTTCGGGTCTGTTCGGCGTGGGCGGCGGGTTTCTGCTGACGCCTCTGTTGATCATGATCGGGATACCTCCCACGATTGCAGCGGCATCCGATGCCAATCAGATCGTGGCGGCTTCGGCATCCGGGGTCTATGCCCACTGGAGGTTGAAAAACGTCGATCTTCGGATGGCCTCTTTGTTGATCGTCGGGGGGTTTGCTGGCGGCACTGCCGGCGTGCAGCTCATCAAGGTGTTGCGCGCGCTCGGCAATGCGGACCTCGCCATACATATCTGCTACGTCTTCATGCTGGCGACCGTGGGCGGCATCATGTTCGTGGACGGGCTCCTGGGGCTGCGCGCGGAAACAGTCGTCAAGGCGGGGGACCGGGCGAGGCGGGAATTGCGGATCACCTGGGCGGAGCGCCCGCTGGCCTGGGTGAACAAAATTGGCGGTGTGGTGTCCTGGTTCGTCCGGCTCAACCGTGCGCTGCCGTGGAAAATCCGGTTCGAGACGGCCGGAACCACGATGTCCCTGCTGGTTCCGTTGGGGCTGGGAATCCTGGTGGGCATGCTCGCCGCGATTATGGGCGTGGGCGGCGGCTTCATCATGGTGCCGACCATGTTGTACCTGCTGAAGATGCCCATGGCCGTGGTGGTAGGAACCAGCCTGTTGCAGGTGATGTTTACGTGTATCAACGTCACCCTGATGCACGCCTATACCAATCATACGGTGGATTTCGTGCTGGCATTGACGCTGCTTGCAGGGTCCACGCTGGGCACCCAGGCGGGCGTCCGGATCGGCAGGCGCCTGGGGGCGGAGCAGTTCAAGATACTTCTCGCTGCGATTGTACTCCTGGTGATGGGAAAGATGCTGTCGGATCTCTTGTCGGCGCCGGCGATACTGCTCGCAGACTGGGGAGCGCACGGATGATCTTCCGGGCCTGCGCCGGTGTGTTGACAATGCTTTTTGCCGTGCCCTGCGCGGCGGAGCCGACGCTCCAGCTGTCTCCCTCGCGCGTTGAGGTCGACCTCTTTTTCAGGGGCGCGGGACTGGTTGCGACCGGGACGGTTCAGAGGGACTGCCGGATCGTCCTGAAGCTGGAAGGGGAACGGCGTGCCTCCGCGTATCGCAGAAAGGACAAGCGCGGCCCCCTGTGGGTGAGTACGGGCAGCGTCGTGTTCAACGCGCTGCCGGGGCTCTATATGGTCGCCGCTTCAAGCGATTCCGCGGACCTCGTTCGGCAGCTGGAAGCCGCCGGGGAGGGGTTCGACGCGCTCCGACGAAGCGCTGCCATCGAGCAGTCGCCTCCGGGCGATGACGGGTTCGTGTTCGACGAATTTCTGCGCCTGAAAATTCAGCGGGGATTCTACGCGGTCCGGCCGGGTTCGGTGGCATTGTCCGACCGCGACGGCGCATTCGCCGGTTTCCGTGCGGAATTCCGGGTGCCGCCCGCTGTTCGGCCCGGAACCTATCGCGCAACGCTGTATTGTTTCAACGAACTCACGCTGGTTTCGGAAACCGTACAGTCGATTTCTGTCGAAAAAACCGGGTTTGTACGGATGCTTTCCAACGTCGCCTTCCAACATGGGGGGCTTTACGGCGTCGTCTCGGTACTCGTGGCGCTGGCCGCCGGGTTGGTTGTTGGGATGATATTCCGTAAATTGTAATGGGTGCATCGCGATGGATATCCGGGCGGGGACAAACGCGGTGCATTCAGACCGGATCAACGGCGCGGCGGGGCCGTCCGGCGCGAAAACGGCTCCTGTCCGTCTGCGTGTGGAGTCCTGGGCCCGCCGCCCGCGAAAGGAGTTGCGGCATGTTTCGTGTTCGGACGACGTTGGCGTTCTGCCTCTGGCTGTGTACGTTGGCAGATGGGGGGCGGGCAGGCGCGGACAAGATGTCAACCGGGGATGTGAAGACCGATGGTCTGATGGTCGCAATTCAGGAAAAGCTGAAGTCAATCAAAACGTGTGAATTCCGCGTCAGGACCCTGTTGACGGTAGAAGGCGAGCAATATGAAATCCTGGATGACGTCACCGCTCAAACTCCGGCAAGGATGCACGTGGCCCGTGTGCTTGCCGGCCGGATCCGTCAGACGATTGTGTCTGACGGCAGCCTGATGTGGCGTTACGACCCCGAGGAGAAGATCGTCTACCGGATCAACATGGCAAGGGTCTACCGGGCGACGCAGGTGGAAGCGGATGCCGACCAGCCGAATCCCATGCGTCCATTCCGCGCCCTTGAGTGGAAGTCGATCCGGTATACCGGGACGGACACGCTGAAGGGTGAGATCGTTCGGGTGTTCGAGGCCGCACCGGAGGTTACGCTGTTGAATGCCGAACTCCCGGATCCGCCTGCCAGGGTCCGTTTCACGGTTCACCCTGAGGATGGACTGGTGAGGGAGATGCGGTACTTCAACGCCGGGGGCGGGGAGTTGCTGTCACGGCAGTTTGAAACTTTCAAAACGAACGTGAAGGTGGACGAAGAACGGTTCGATTTCGTCGTGCCGGCGGGGGTTCACGTGATGGACGTGACGGACGATATGATCGACCTGATCAGGACGACGGAATCGGGGCAGCCGAAAGAATAGCTCTCAGCGATCAGCCGTCAGCGACCTCTCTCCCCGGCCCTCTCTCCCACCGGGAGAGAGGGAGCAAGACCCGGAAGACCGGCCTCACACGGAGGCCCGAAGACTCAAGAAACATCAGGGTAGAGGGGAGACGCAAGAGGGAAGAAATCGCATGCCGTGTAAGGTTTCTTCTTATGCCGAAGGCAATGAGGAACAAGAGATCGGCGAGGATTTCTTCTACCGTCTTCCGTCTCCCGTCTAACCGCCTTTTGGCGACCCGTCACCGTTCCCCCTTCCTTCAGGAAGGGGGTCAGGGGGTAGGTCAGGCCCACCGCCGAGAACCCAGTCCCGCAATACGTTTCTAAAGTGCCATACCCAAAGATTGGGCCATCAGAGTGGCCAGGCCCAGAAAGCTCACGAACCCGATGACGTCGGTTACGGTTGTCAGGAAAATTGACGCCGACTGCGCCGGGTCCTTTCCCAGGGCAGTAAGAACAATCGGGATGAGCGCTCCCGTGAGACTGGCCATGGACATGGAAAACACCATGGACACGCCCAGCACCAATGGAAGGCCGGTCGTGCCGGACCACAAATAAGCCGCGAGAGCCGCGACAAGCGCTATGGCCACCCCGTTGACAAACCCGGCCAACAGTTCCTTGCGGGCAACGCGAAACCAGCGGCGAGGCCTGAACTCTCGCAGCGCCAGGCCTCGAGAGGCGACCGCCAGCGCCTGTGCGCCGGTATTGCCCGCCTGTCCGGCGACCACGGGCAGAAAGATCGCCAGGGCGGTAAACCTGGCGATGGTATCCTCGAACAGGGCGACGGCAGCAGCGGCCAGAAAGGCCGTGCCCAGATTGACCTGCAGCCAGGGCAGCCGCTTGCGCACCGCCAGCATTGGACCTGAGAGGGCCCGTTCTTCCCTTCCCGCGCCGAACATGGCCTGTACGTTCCCGCTGGCCTCGTGCCTGGCGGCCTCCACGAGCGCATCGTGGCGGATGATTCCGCAGAGCCGGCCGTCAACCCCGCCGACAACGGGCAGAGACGCCAGTTTGTGAGCCTCGAGCAGTTCTACCACTTCCTCTCTGGACGACATGGCCTGCACGCAAACGGGCGGACCCTGCGCCAGTTGACCGAGCCGGTCGCCAGGCTGGGCTACCGCCACCTCCTGAAGCGTAAGCACCGCGGTCAGCGCCCCGTCATCGTCCACCACGCACAGATCGAAAATGCGCCTCTCCGGTAATGAACGGATCCGGCTGAGCGCATCCTCAGCCGTCTCCTCGACGCTGAATACGGTCACCGAGCTATCCATGATCTGACCGGCCGATCCGGCCGGATAGCGCATCAGTTCCTCCATTTCGGCAGCCAGTCTGACTGGCAGGGCGGCGAGCCGCTCGGTACGGCTCTCCGGCGACAGACGGGCCAGGAGTGAGGCGGCGACCCCCTCGTCCATCGCCGTCCACAGACGCCGGAACAGTGCCTCCTCCATGTTCTCCACGAGTACGACGGCCCGGTCCGGATCGATGCGCTCCAGGACCTGCGCTGCCCGGTCGCCGGCCTGCGTCTCGAGCAGTTCGAGTGCCTCGGGTACGGGCGTGGAGGCCAGCGCGCGCGCGGCCTCACCCGGATGGAGACGAAAAAAGGCCCGGATCAGGGCCTGAGAGGCTTTCGTGTTTTCTGTCATACCTGACTCCTTGCCTTCGATCAACTGCTTCGCATTCTTCCGGAATGACTTGCGAACCGGTGCCGGTGATTTGACGCCTTTGAATGACGAAACGGTCCTTACCGTAAATGATCACGGCCGGCGTAGGGAGCGATCGTGCGTGGGCGGCTGCTGGTTTTCAACCCCGAGGGCGCTGCTGGCCAGGGCCGACAGACCGATGCGATACAATTCCCCCAGCGCCGTCCCCGCCTGGCCGGCGTGCAGGAGTCGCTCCGTCTGCCCGGCCATATGACAGAGGTTCTTGTGGCGTAACGCCCCTGCGAACAGGCTCTGTTCGTCGAGAACGGGAAGGGTGTGAAAATCCGTCCAGGAGGGATGGACGAGCACTGAAGCCACGGAATCGTCCGTTCGCAGGAACATCACCTCCCGGCGCATCAGCGAGGCAACGGATATCCCGTCGCCGGCAACCACAAGCCCGCCGAGACTCAGTACGCCCGCCAGTGTCTGGTCGCGATCCACAACGTAAACGTAACCCAGCACACGGGCCCTGCTGGCCTGCAATCTGGATAACGCCTCGCCGGAGGAGATTTCGGGCGGGACGGTGAATACCAGAGAATCCATCAAGCCGCCCGCCGTATCCTCCCTGTAACGCAGCAGGCGTTTCAGTTGCCTGGCGAATTCGTCGGGCAACGCTTCAAGGATCTCCTCTCTTGACTCCTGCGCCATTCCTCGAACGAGGTGCGCCGCCCGATCCGCCGCCAGCCCTTCCAGGGCGCCCGCCGCAACCTCGGCCGGCATGTGATCAAGGCAGGCCACGGCCGTACTCGATTCCATCGTGTTGAGAAGGGGGGTGGCCAGTTCGGTCGGGACCTGGGAGAAGAAGGGCGCCAGGTCGTCCAGCGAACAGTTTTCCAGTTCGCGCGCGGCTTCCGCGGCGTGGGCGCGAATAAAGTGATGGATCATAGTTGATGCCCCGTGCATCGTTTCAATTCCTTTCTACGAGCAGAATCGACGCCTGCTCTGCAAAAACCGACGCGGGCACCGAGACTCGCCCCTCCTCGGCATCCAGTACCACCGCGGTGGCGGTGATCTGGACGATCTCTCCCTGGTGGTCCCCAACGCTGACCCGATGGCCGACCCTGTAGATCTTCTGCAGATAGTACGAGGCCAGTATATTTGCCACGGTCGTACGGGCGCCGAGAGCGAAGGTCAGTACGCTGCCCAGCAGGGCGATACCCAGGACGAGTAGAAGTCCGCTGGTCAGAAGGTCGACGTTCAGCCCCGCCTGGTTCACGGCGATCAGGGCACTCGCGACCACGACAGCCATCTGGCCCAGGCGCGCCAGAGCAGGCGCGTAGGCAATTCCCGTGGACAGGATAACGTCGCGGAGAAACTGACCGCCGATCAGTCCGGCGAACAGGATCAGGACGGCCGCGAGGAACCGCGGCAGATAGACGACAATGCCGTTGAGCCAGACGGACACCACCGGCAGCCCCAATATTTCGGTAGCCAGGGTGACAAAGAAGAGTAGAACCAGCCAGAAGAGCACACGACCGACCGCCCATCCGGCGGCGGTCCGGAATTCCGCTCCCCGCCCCTGCTGAAGCCTGAGGCGCGGAACCAGCCGATCAAGACCGGCGATCAACCTGCGGCTCAGGGCGCGGACCAGATACGCCAGCGCCAGACCAAGTAACGCCAGGGCGAGGGCCCCCGCAATCCGGGGCGCGGCATCGATCACCTGGTGGGCGATCTGCTGGACCTGCGCCTTGAGTTGAGCGATCACTTCCTGGTAAGACAATTCGCTGGACCTTTCTTATCTGGGAATTCTGATGAAGCAGTTTTAGAAGCTGTTTTCTCCGCCGCTCACTTCGCCAGGCCTGAAATTCCGCGCCCGGTGTCCTCCACCACGAGGTCGACCACTTCCCGCAGCGCTTCCGGTTCCGAATCGCCTTCCAGGCGCCGCAGGCGGAAATGGTCGATCTGCCGGTCCGCGCCGGTACCGTTTCGTATGACGTTCAGCGCAAAGCGCAATTCAGGCTCGCAATTCAGCGCCCGCGCGTCTTCGGCAAGATCGTCTACGAGTGAGTGCGCGAGTTCGTCAATGTCCATGCGTCCCTTTCCACCGGTATCGCCCAGGAAGGCAAGCACGCCGTAGCGCTGTGCGAGCCAGCAGTTTTCGGCGATCAACTCGGTGGGCGGCTCGGCGGGAAGCCTGCCCTCCATATCCAGCCGGAGCAGGTAACGCACAAGAGAAGCATATAACGCAACCACGCAGACCGCTTCTTCAATGGTGTGGCACACGTCGCAGATGCGCAGCTCCACCGTTGGAAAGGCGCGCGAGGGTCGGATGTGCCACCACAGTTCGGTGCTGTCCTGGATGAAATCCATGCGCTGGTAATTGGTTACGAGACGGTCGAATTCGTCCCACGTCCCGAGAGGCGCGGGGAGGCCCGTGCGCGGCAGACTGCTGAAGAGCGTGATCCGGTAGGACTTGAAACCCGTTTCCCCGCCGCTGCTGAACGGAGATGAGGCCGAAAGCGCGTGGAGCAGAGGAAGGTGCTGCCGCAGTGCCGTCATCACCCTCACCCGGTTGTCCGAGTCTCCGAATCCGGCGTGAATGTGCATTCCGCCGACAAGCAATTCCCGGACCGCCTGCTGATAGGTCGTGGCGAATTGTTCGTACCGCCGTCCGGCGGTCACGACCTGGTTGCGCCAGGCCGCAAAGGGATGCGTGGAGGCGGCCATGACCGCGGCTCCGTGATTTGCCGCCGCATCGATAACCAGACGTCGAGTCTCCACCAGGGCCTCGCGGACCTCCCCCACGGAATGGCAGACTCGGGTGGTGGCTTCGATCTGGGATCGGAGGAATTCCGCTACAATCTTGTGGGGTCCGCGGTTGTTCTCGCAATCCTCGAAAATTCGAGGGTCCGGATCGGGCAGCAGATCGCGGGTACCCGGATCGACAAGGAAGAATTCTTCTTCGACCCCGAGTGTCATTGCAAGGGGGTCATCGTTTTTGCCCTGCGCCACTTTGCCTCCTCGAACCGCTGGGGATTTCAGAACAGCATATAAATTCCGGCGCCGGCCCCGCGATCGTTACGGCGGCACTCGTTTGTGTACTTGAAGTGTACCGGAGCCGCTCTATATTTCTCACTGCCGACCCGGTATATTTATACCACATTTGCCTCTTGCAACGCAACTGTTTTTCATTTTTTCCGCTGCCGTCCAGAGTCGTCTTTTTCCAACAGCTATCCGACGTCGAGGGCAGGATGCCCTCGCTCCCGGAAACGCCAACCGCACCGGTCCCAAAACGGTTCCTGTTATCGACATCCGTGGCAAGGAGAAGGTGACCTGCATTGGCACTACGAAACGACTATCAGGAAAACCAGGTACTCACGCATCCAAGATCGTCCTTTCAGACTGTCCTTGAAAGCAGTGAATGATCACCATCACTGAACGTCTGATTTTTTCGCACGGAACCGGTTTCAGGGACATCGCTCCCGGGAGGGCATTGTGGCCAGCGCTTCAGATGGGGAACAATTGGAAAAAATCCGGTCCGCGGTGAATCGGGAACGGCTTGTTGAAACCGCGATGGCGCTGATTTCGGTGCCCAGCCCCACGCGGAGCGCCGGCGCCGTGGCGGACCGTCTCGCGGAGATACTGGCCGACGACGGATTCGAGGTGAAACGGCCGGAAGCAGACTGGCCCGAAGCGCCCGCCGTTGTCGTCCGGCTGGATACGGGGCGGCGGGGACGAACGCTGCAGTTCGACGGGCACCTGGATACGGTTCACCTGCCGTTTGTTCCGCCGAGGATGGAAGAAGGCATCCTGTACGGTTCCGGCGCCTCGGACATGAAGGGTGGAATCGCCGCGGCCGTCGAGGCGCTCCGGGCGCTGCGCGAAACCGAAGCGCTTTCTGGTGGGAGCGTGCTGCTTACGGCGCACGACCATCACGAAGGTCCATGGGGAGACCGGCGCCAGGTGAGAGCGCTGGTTGCGGAGGGTTTTGTGGGCGACGCCGTGATGCTTCCGGAGTACCTGGCGGACCGTCTGCCTCTGGCCGGACGGGGAATGGCAATCTTCGAGGTTTCGCTCAGCAGAGAGGGGGATCCGGTTCACGAGGTCCTGCGGCCACCGGAGACGCCCGACGTTCCTGGAGCCGGCGCCGAGCTTGTCTGCCGTCTCCGGAACCTGGATAAGTCGCTGGCGAGGATTACGGACCCCTGGTCGGGTTGTGATTCGGTATTCGTGGGGCTCATCGAGTCGGGCGAGATCTACAATCAGGCGCCGGTAGGGTGCGGGGTCAGGGGTACGAGACGATGGGTCACCCCCGGCCGTGCCGAAGCTGTCGAAGCCGGGTTTCGTGCGCTGGTCGAGGAACTCGCAGCGGAATCGGGAACCTCGGCGACGGTCGACTTCCAGGTTCAGGGAGACGCGTTCCGGGTCTCGCGCGAAGACGCGATTGTCAGCGCGTTTCAGACGGCGTACGCGGCGGTTTCGGGCAGAGAACTGCCCCCCGGCGGCAAGCCGTTCGTGGACGACGGCAATACCTACGCGGCGCTTGCCGGTATTCCGGCGCTGACGCATGGGCCGGATGCGAAAGGAGCGCATACGCTGTCCGAGGCCGTCGCCGTGGACGAACTGGTTCGGGTTGCCCGGGTATATGCGATGACGGCCGCGGCATACTGTGGAGGGGTGGCGCACGCACCTGAATAAGCGATCCCGCCGGTTCTTCTCAGGGATGGGGACGGGAAGCGTGCGTCCGGTGTTGTGGGGTAGTTTCGTCGTTCTCTTCAACCGACGCTGGAACCGGTCACCCGGTAATTCCGTGTTCGTCCAGGTAACATTCGATTCGCCCTCTGACGTCGGAGGTAAGGGCAATCCGTCCGTTGATGCTGCGGCCGGGCAGGTATTCAAGAATGTCATGGATGGTGATTATGGAACGTACGGGTACGCCGGCGGCGGTCTGAAGAGCCGCCACAGCGTCTTCTCCATCGGCGTTCTTCTCCTTGCGGTCCAGAGCGATGACCAGACCCGATATCCGCGCGCTGCACGCCGCTTTCAGTCTGCGGATCATCTGAATCTTGGTGGCGCCGTCGGTGACCACGTCGTCTACCAGCACCACGCGGTCCTGCGGGTCGGGCGCCTTGCCAACGAGCCAGCCTCCCTCGCCGTGTTCCTTGATCTCTTTCCGGTCAAAGCCATAGCAGGTGTCCACGTCGAAGCGCTGGCGCAGTGCGATGGCTGCGGCGATGCAGAGCGGGATACCCTTATATGCCGGACCGAAAACCAGCGTCGGTTCAACGTCAAACTCCCGGATGGCGCAGGCGTAGAAATAGCCGAGACGCTCGATTTCCGCGCCGGTGTTGAATTGTCCGGCGTTGAAGAAATACGGGGACCTTCTGCCGCTCTTGAGCGTGAATTCGCCGAAACGGAGGGCGCCGGTCTCAATCAGAAAGTCGATGAATTCCTGCTGATAGCCTTGCATCGCGGATACTCCTGATGAATGGTGCCCGGACCGCAAAAACGGTGTACAGCCGGGTTTGTGCTTGACGCGAATTCGTCGAGAGACGATCTTAAAGGACTCTGGAGACGAAACGGTTATACGGCGAATCGAGGTTGGATTGACGGTCAGAAAATGGCGTATCGCGCTGGCGGGGTGGATGGGACTGATTTTTCTGTTATCGAGCAGATGGTTCGCTTTCGGCATGTCCGCGGATGCGACGGAGGCCTGGTTCGGCATTTTGAATTACGCGGTTCGCAAGCTTGCCCATTTGACTGAATATGCGGTCCTCACGTATCTCTGGCTGCGGTCAATCCGGATTGAGACCCGCCGTTTTGGACCATGTCTGGCATGGAGCGCGGTTCTGTCCGTATGTTTCGCCGCGACCGACGAGTTCCATCAGGCTTCCGTTCCGGGGCGACTGGGAACCTGGACAGACGTCTTGTACGACGCCGCCGGCGCCCTGCTGATGGTTTTTCTGTTATGGAAGATCAGGAACGGGGAAAACGCGGCATTGAAACGCCGGATGCTCGGGTTATCCGATCGTGCGGCGGACCGCGCATAAAATAAATGATCCCGCCCGGCCTGACAAGCCGATTCACCCCTGTGACCCTCGATAAAGGAATGCTATGGCAACAGATCATCGCAGCGTACTCCTGCTGATTGCCGACGACTGGAGCCCGATTGCCGGATGCTACGGAAATCCGGCGATCCGGACGCCTCATGTGGACGCACTGGCGTCGCGTGGAACGGTGTTTACCCAGGCCTTCTGTACAACGCCTTCCTGCGCGGCCAGCCGGGCGTGCGTGTTGACGGGGCACTACAGCCACACCCACGGGCAGTACGGGCACACGCACGGGATCCACAATTTTCACACGCAACTGTCTATGCCCTCCATCCCCAGGACACTGGGCCCGGCGGGTTTTTCCACCGGGATTGTGGGCAAGCTGCACGTACAGCCGGAAGAGGTATATCCATGGACGTGCGACGGGCAGCAGGTGCGCGGCGGGACCCGCAACGTGGCCGAGATGGCCCGGCAGGCCGGTGAGTTCCTTTCTCAGACGGGTGACCGGCCCTTTTATCTGCACATGGGTTTCGGAGATCCGCATCGAAATTTCGGAAATCGGGAGACCTATCCTGACGTGGAAGAGGTGCGTTATTCGCCCGACGAGGTGGTTGTGCCCGATTTCCTGCCCGACCGTCCCGCCGTGCGGAGAGAACTGGCGGAATATTACCAGTCGATATCCAGGCTGGATCAGGGGATCGGGATGGCGGTGGATACGCTGGAAGCCGCCGGGAGGGCGGACGACACGCTGATCGTTGTGATGAGCGACCATGGGATGCCGTTTCCCGGCGCAAAGGGGTCCTCGTTCGACTCCGGGCATCGCTGTCCGCTGATTCTGGTACGGCCCGATGCGCCGTCAGTCAGGTCCGACGCGCTTGTGAACTGGTGCAATATTGCGCCGACGGTCCTGGATTGGTGCGGAGTGGAACCACCGGACGGGCTTCCGGAGCGTTCCCTGGTCCCGATTCTGGACGAAGCCCAACCGGAGGGATGGGAAGAGACGTTCTTTTCACACTCGTTCCACGAGGTGACGAACTACTATCCGTACCGTGTGTTGAGGGGAAGAAAGTATAAATACGTCCGCAATCTCTATCCTGAGCTGACAACGCCGATTCCGGGAGATCTGTGGGCGTCTCCCACCTGGCAGACGGTCCTGGATGAGGGGATCGGGATGATGGGGAGGCGGCCCACGGAACGGTTTCTGCATCAGGATGGAGAAGCGCTGTTCGACATTGAAGCCGATCCGCAGGAGTCCACCAATCTGATCGACGATCCGGAGGTTGCCGAGGTCGCGGAGACGATGCGGCGGAAGGTCAGGGCGTTCCGCGTGGAAACCCGCGATCCCTGGGTCCTCGCGTCCATCCACGCCGGTGAGGAAGGCCTGGAATCGTAGTTCAAATTGGCAATTTGCGGTACATGATCATGCGTCGCCGGTGCTATTTTCCGGGCGCCCACAAGGGACGCCCCTACAATACCAGACATCCACGAATTTAACGCTCCGGGTTCGGCGCCGACGTTGCATTGGTAGGGGCGTCCCTTGTGGGCGCCCGCGAGGTGTTTCTTGATCTTCAAATCAATCATAGTCGGTCCGTTGCAGGTGAACTGCTTCGTCCTGGCCTGCGAAAAAACCCTCGAGGGCATTATCGTCGATCCTGGCGACAACGTCCCGGAGGTCATGGAACTCGTCCTGGAAGACGACATCCGCGTCGTGGAAGTCATAGCCACCCACGGACATTACGACCACATCGCGCACGCGGCCTCGGCGGTCCGCGAAACCGGCGCCCCGTTTGCAATACATCCCGCCGACCGCTACCAGGTGGAAAACCTCGTCGAAATCGCCGGATCCGTCGGTATGGACGCGGAGCCGCCGCCGCGCATCGATCGTTTCCTTCGCGAGGGCGACGTCGTCAGCATGGGTGAGGAAACCCTTGAGATTGTCCACACGCCGGGCCACGCACGGGGCAATATCACCCTCAAGTGGCCGGGGCACGCGATCGTCGGGGACAGTCTCTTTGCCGGCTCCATCGGCCGCACCGACCTGCCGGGCGGCGATGCGGACCTATTGCTCAGGTCTATACGGGAGAAGATTCTGACTCTGGACGACGAAACGAAAATCTATCCCGGTCATGGACCCTTCACCACCGTGGGCCTTGAGAAATCGAGCAATCCCTTTTTTTCGGGGCGTTCTGACCCGTGGTAGCGCCGGATACACAGCGCATTTGCCGGCCCCCCATGTGCCGGCGATTCTTGCGCAATGCGATGAGAGCAATTCGAACAGGCGGTTACGCGGGGGGAAATGCGGAAACCGGGACAGCGCCAACCGTCACCAACAGGAGGTTTTGTGGACATATCCGTAGCGATTGAAAACATCGTAGAGTGGGAAACGGACGCGATTGTGCTGAATCTGTTCGAGGGCGTCACGGTACCCGGCGGCGCCACCGGCGCGGTGGACGCCGCACTGAACGGCCAGGTCCGGGAGCTGATTGAAACCGGCGATTTCACGGGAAAGTTCAAACAGATTGCCGTACTCTATCCGCGGGATGGCATTTCCGCGAAGCGTCTCCTTCTTGTTGGTCTTGGCAAACGCGAGGAATTCACCCTCGACCGGGTACGGCAGGTCTCCGCCGCCGCGGCGCGTCACGCCCGCGGCCTGGGCGCGGAACAGCTGGCCACGTTGGTTCACGGCGGCGGGGTGGGTGGTCTGGACGTCTCAGCCGCGGCCCAGGCCGTTGTCGAGGGCGCCGTTCTCGGGACGTACCGCTTTACGCCGTACAAGACCGCGGACGACGACGACAATAACGAATTGGAAGGACTTACACTGGTCGAATTCGATGCGGGCAAAAAGACCGATGTTGAAAACGGTTCGGATGCGGGGCGAATCATCGCCGAAGCCGCGTGCCTGGCCCGGGACCTGGGAAGCCATCCGGGAAACGAAATGACACCCGCCATACTCGCCGGACGGGCCGAAACCATGGCCCATGAAACGGGTCTGCGGTGCGAGATCTTCGACGAGGAGCGGATTGCAGGCGAAGGCATGCGCACCATCCAGGCGGTGGCGCAGGGCAGCGCGCAACCCCCCAGGT
Source organism: Candidatus Latescibacterota bacterium (assembly GCA_965116875.1). Taxonomy (GTDB): domain Bacteria; phylum Latescibacterota; class UBA2968; order UBA2968; genus JAAXHE01. The sequence goes on along the minus strand of OZ220733.1, from coordinate 1,507,226 downwards.
TCATTGTTCTTGAACACGAGGGCGATGATCCGGAAGCGGCGCCGGCGGTGCTGATTGGAAAGGGGATTACATTCGATTCCGGCGGCATTTCCATCAAGGGCTCCGAGGGCATGTGGGATATGAAGTTCGACATGGGAGGCGCCGCCGCCGTCATCGGCGCGATGCAGGCTGTGGCGCGGCTGGATTTGCCGGTACGCACGATCGGCCTTGTGGCCGCCTCGGAAAACATGCCCGGCAGTCGCGCGCTCAAGCCGGGCGACATTGTCCGCTCCATGCTGGGAAAAACCATCGAAATCCGGTCTACGGACGCCGAAGGCCGCCTGGTCCTGGCCGACGCCGTGGCCTATGCCGCCCGCTACAAACCCTCCGCGGCGATCGATCTTGCCACCCTCACCGGCGCATGCGTCATCGCCCTGGGACACGAGGCCAGCGGGCTCTTCTCAAACGACGACGCACTGGCGGCTGAAATTGCGGCTGCAGGAGAAAGGACGGATGAAATCGCGTGGCGCCTTCCCGTTCTGGACGGCCATCGGGAGGAGATGAAGAGCGACGTTGCCGATCTGAAGAACACCGGCGGCCGCGCGGGTGGCGCCATCACGGGCGCGGCGTTCATCGAAGCCTTCGTGCAGGACTTTCCCTGGGCTCACCTGGACATTGCCGGCACGGCCTGGGCGAACAAGGACCTGCCGTACGTTCCCAGGGGCGGCACGGGCGTGGGTGTGCGCCTTCTGGTTGACCTGCTGCGAAACAGGAGTTGACAGGGCCGGGGCGGATTCCCGGCAGCCGCTCGAAGACCGCTGGGAGTTTTAAAAACGGTTTCCAGGAACCAGAGGAAAAGCGCCGGGGCCCCGAAGAGGGGCGCCGGCGCTTTGGGATTTCAGCATTCAACCCGTCAGTTGTACGTCAATCAATCTCCCGGGAGGAAGAATCGTATCCCGGCCTGAACACCGATTTCGTTTTCTGCCGTCTGGTCTTCAAAAGACCTGAACCAGCGTACCTGAACGAACACTCCGGCACTGGGCCCCACGCCAAACGACAACCCGCCCGCCACGGTGATCATCCCGTCGGTGCCGGTTGTCAGGCCCGCCGTGGGTTGCCCCCGGATCAGCAACGCGCCTCCGCCTGCGCCGAAATAGATCGTGCCTCCGTATTCGGAAAGCGGCGGTTTGTACAGCAGTGAGATACCGATCGGTATGATCTTTGTCCCCGACTTGCTGTAGAATTCAAAAAAAGGCGCCAGGTGAGTGGGATACTCGTCGCTAAGCGACATCTCGAACGAAAAGTGACCGCCCGGCCTGGTGGGGTCGAAGAGAGTACCGCCTCCCAGATTCATCCCGAAATCTCTTGCGTAGGCAGGTGTGGCCGCCAGTAACGCAAGGCCGGACAGCAAAACCATAATACGAATTCTCATTATGCCTCCAATACGCGCGGTCGAGTCCTGTTTCATGCGTGACATGCGTTGCTAATAATCTTCATATTCCGATTGGCCGATATTGAGAGAGAGGCCAATCTGAAATGCAAAACTCTTAATGTCCAGTTCGGGCGCCACGTCCTGGCCGCTGGAGAGACGGATGACTTCCGGGTCTCCGCTGTACATGCCAATCCACTTCCCCTGCAGGAAGACAGACGCCCTTTCGGTTGTGGCGAACTCCAGGCCGGCCAGCACAGTGACCATGGCCTGGGTTCTTGAAGCTTCGACCGTTTCAAGCGACTGATCGGTGGTATCACCGATGTCAACGTCAAATTCCCTCTTGGATGTCACGCTGCCGATTCCACCCCCGCCTCCGAAGTAGATGATTCCATTTTCGCCCGCGGGACGTTTCACGATAAGATTCAGGCCGCCGCCGAAGACGGTGCTTTCGGATTTCGAAAAGAAATCGATAAATGGCGAAAATGCCACCAGTCCCTCCGAGGCGCTGATGTCATACGCGAGTCCGATGCCTGGCGTCTGTTCATCGAAGTGTATGCCCGCGCCCAACTTTAGCGCGTGCTGCGCCCACGCGTCAGAAGCGGTGAACATTACAGCGAAACAAACAGCAATGAGAACGCGGATAAGCGCCTGCATTCATTCCTCCCCTGTACCGGTCCGGCCTGGATGGGTGACTCTCCAGGATACAAGAAGTGTTCAATCCCAACAATAATCGCCAAAATGCCGCTGAAAATCAACCCAAAAACCGCCGGACGCGCCGGTACAGGTCAACCGATGCGATCCAGACATCCATTTGTATTCTCTGGCCGCCGGAGGCACGATCAGCGCCAGAAACCCACCGTGACTCCGGTCTGGACCGCGAAGTTTCTGAATTCCAGGTTGATCGCATTCGGAATCGTTACCGTCCTTCCTTCAACTGAACCCGTGATGTCCACACGGCCGCCGCCGAAGGTCCCCAGCCATTTTACCTGGATGAACCCGCCGATTTTTTCGTGCAGGTCGAATTCCACGCCCAGCACGAGGTCCGCCATCGCCTGCGTCTTTGACGCCGAACCGGTGATGCCCGCCGAACTTTCTTCAACGTTAACGGAGGCGATCCCCCCTCCCAGGCCCATATAGAGTTGCGACTCTTCGCCTCCTGTGCGTTTGAATACGAGATTGAGCCCGCCACCGAAAAAGCGGGAGCCGGACTTGCCGAAATAGTCTACAAACGGCGAAAGCGTCATTCCGTTATCGCCAAGGTCAACGGAAACGCCGCCGCCCGGTTCATTCTTGTTTAAGAACATCCCGCCGCCGACCTTGAAAGTACCGGCAGACGCCGGAACGGAAGCCAGGAGTATCACCATCGCGGCAACAGGCGCGAAAGGCAGTGAAATGGAATACGGGGTGATTCGAAGGTTCATTTCAGGCAGATCCTCCGTGACGAGTGCCGCGGTTTACGAGAAGCCATCAGCAATCAGCCGTCAGGAAACAAGTTGTCAGTCATCAGCTATCAGCCGTCAGGTAAAAGCGGGTAGACGCAAGCCGGTAGACGGTAGAGATTTCCTGCCTTGTTAGGATTTTCTTCGTGCCCGAAGCAAGAAGGAATAACATACCGGGCAAGGGCTTCTTCTCCCGTCTCACCTCTACCCTCTCACCGCCTTTTATCGACCTCTCTCCCCGACCCTCTCTCCTAAAGGAAAGAGGGGGAAAGGCCAGGTTTCGCGTGCCGGTCATTGATAGACTCTCCGATTTACAAGGAAACGCCGCCGGTTTTCCGCTCTCCTGACAGCCCGTTGAAAAAGTCCATCCGGGCTACGGCCGGCCCTTGCGGTCGAAATACTGCGTTGCGCTCCCTCGCCGAATCGAAAGATGGGACTCGGTCGCGCGCCTTGTCTTCGACCACAATGGCTCGGCCTCGCCTGCAGAGCGACTTTCTCAACGGACTGCTAAGCAATCCGCTTCCAATCGATTCTTGCGAGAGTCCGATTGCAGAAGTGACAGACGTCAAAGTTACCGCTACTTTTTCCTTCTTCCTTCTTCCTTCTTCCTTCAGGATGGGGGGTAGGTCCGGTCTCGCACTCCACGAAATATATCGCGAGAAATGTAATGGCGGCAAGAGATTTTTTTCCGTCGGAGATCCCGTCCCGCACGGATGCCTGTTGCTCCTCGACACCGGTTATCCTATATTCCACGTCGCCTTTCCGGGGAGTTGAGAATCATCAATCAGCTACCTGGACCTGTTTCCGGAAATCCCCGTACCATTTGGCCACGTCTATGCCCGAATCCGCAGAATATCCCGCCGGGTGCGCACGAACCCACCGCATCGCCGAACTTGCGCCCGGCGACGATGCAGTATTGGCCGGTCGGATCGTCGCCGGCGGGGGTGAGGACGGTCCGCGACTGGTTGATGAATCAGGCGAAGTCGGCCTGGCGTGCGGCCGGACCACGGTAGATCTGCACATTGCAGACGTTGTCGAGTTGCGGGGTATCTGGCGGCCCCCTGTATTTCAGGTGCAGCACCACCGTGTGCTGGCGCCGGCGCTGCGCGTTCCCGAAGCCGGGCCCGCCCCCCGGATTCTGCGTACGCGAGCCCGGGTTCTGTCGTTTATCAGGCGCTTTTTCGAGAACGCCGGATTCCTTGAGGTCGAAACCCCGTTGCTCGTCCCCAGCCCGGGCATGGAACCCCATCTGGACGCGTTCGAAACCCTCTACAGCGAAAACGGACACGCCCGGCGCTATTTCCTGCCCACCTCACCCGAATATGCGATGAAGCGTCTCCTGTCGTCCGGGTACGAACGCATCTTCCAGATCTGCAAGTCCTTCCGCCAGGACGCGCCCGGTCCAATGCACAGTCCTGAATTCACCCTCCTCGAATGGTACCGGGCGTACGCCGATTATACCACAATCATGGGAGATACCGAGAATCTGATTCATGGCCTGGTGCGTGAAATTACCGGGAGTTCGTCGGTCATGTACAGGGGTCGAGCCGTCGATTTTACCCCGCCGTGGCAACGGCTGAGCGTGCGGGAAGCATTTGCCAGGTACGCGGGCGTGCGCGCCGATCCCGCCGGGGATCCGGACGGGTTTATTCACGAAGCCCGGAAACAGGGCCACGGTTCGGTCTCCTCGGGCGATCCTTTCGAGGTCGCTTTCTTCAAGGTGTTTCTGGACGCCGTGGAAAAACACCTCGGTGCGGTGCGTCCCACGTTTCTCGTGGACTATCCCGCGGAAATGGCCGCGCTGGCCAGGTTGAAACAGAACGCGCCCGGCATCGCGGAACGGTTCGAGCTCTATGTGTCCGGCGTGGAACTTGCCAACGCCTTTACGGAACTGAACGATCCCGCCGAACAGAGAGCCCGCCTGGAAGACGAAGCCGCGCAGCGACAACACGGCGGCCGCCCGGTGTACCCGATAGACGAACGATTTCTGGGGGCTCTCGAGGCCGGTATGCCGCCGGCCGGAGGCATCGCACTGGGCATCGATCGCCTTCTGATGGTGCTTACCGGTGCCAGGCACATCCGCGACGTCGTGGCCATCCCGTTTTGCGATTCGTAACGCCTGGGAACAACCCCTATCATCCAATCATCCTCAATTCGAAAAGAGACAACAGTCAAATTGGCCACAAAGAGCCTGAATGCGGGGGAAGTTTGCGTTCACGTCAAGCGAACTGGTATATCCTGGTAATCCGCAGTTAAATCGCCTTTGTCAAGTTGGACATAGTACGAATGAACGTCCACGAAAACGTACGAATCAAGGTTAGAAAGGACTCAATATGGGCCGTATGGACGGAAAGGTCGCGCTCGTGACCGGCGGCGGCACGGGAATCGGCAGGGCGACCTCCCTGCTCCTCGCCTCGGAAGGGGCCGACGTGGCCGTCAACTATTCGAGATCCATGACCGAGGCCGAAGCCACGGCCGCGGAAATCCGCGCGCTTGGCCGAAGCTCGCTCGCGATCCGCGCGGACGTGTCGGTCGAAAACGCCGTCCGCGAAATGGTGGACCGCGTGGCTGAGGAACTGGGTCGACTGGATGTCCTGGTCAACAATGCGGGTACCACCGTCTTCGTGCCGCTTGCCGACCTGGAGGCGCTGACCGAAGAGGCCTGGGACCCGGTCTTCGACGTCAACGTCAAGGGCGCCTTCTACTGCGCCCGGGCAGCCATACCCAGGATGCCCGAAGCCGGTGGGCAGATCGTCAACGTTGCATCGATCGCAGGCACGTGCGGGCAGGGAAGTTCCATTGCGTATTGCGCCTCCAAAGCGGCGCTGATATCCCTCACCAAATCCCTGGCCATCAGCCAGGCGCCGCGTATTCGGGTGAATGCCGTGGCCCCCGGTATCGTCAACACGCGCTGGGTAAAAGGCTGGGACGAATTCATCCGTGCGAATCGCGAGGCCACGCCCCTTCAGCGCGTCGCGGAACCTGAAGATATCGCCAACGGGATTCTGGGCCTGATTGTGAACGAACTGGTCACCGGACAGGTCCTGGTTGTGGACGGCGGCAAGACGATTTAACAGTCCGTTGATATAGTCGCTCTGCAGGCCTGCCAGTGAAGTCTTGGCAGTCAGGTAGCCCGGATGGGCTTTTTCAACGGGCTGTTAGCCCATACCACAAGCAGGTTCGGACAGTGGAACAGGGGATACCCCGAAAACGCCGGACGCTGTTCATCCCCCGGGGACTACTGAAATGGCGCTCCAGACAATTGCCGTGATCGGCCTGGGCACGATGGGCCATGGCATCGCGCAGGCATTCGCCGCGGCGGGCCATATTGTCCGCTGCTATGACGAATCTTCCGCGGCCCGCGAATCTCTTTCCGGCCGTATCGAGTCGAATCTGCGGCAACGCATTCAGGCCGGAATGGATACGACGGACTCCGCCCGGGAAACGCTGGGTCGCATCGCGGTTATCAGCAGCGAACGTGAAGCCGTGGAACCCGCGGGGCTGGTGACGGAGGCCGTTCGAGAGGACCTGGACGTCAAGCGGGAGCTCTTCGCCAGAGTGGAAACGTCTGTCTCGCGGGAGACGATTCTGGCCAGCAATACGTCCTCTTTTCCCATGACGGAAATCGCCCGGGACCTCGTGCATCCCGGACGAGCGGTCGTGACCCACTGGTTCAATCCCCCTCACATCGTACCGCTCGTGGAAGTCGTGCCCGGCGAACGCACGACCGAGCGTACCGCACAGACCGCGGCAGACGTACTGAAGAAAATCGGCAAGGTACCGGTCCGCCTCAAGAAGGAACTCCCGGGCTTTCTGGTCAACCGGATCCAGGTCGCCATGCAGCGCGAGGTCTGGGACCTGCTTGACCGGGGCGTGGCCGAGCCGGAGGACATCGACCGTGCGGTCCGGGCCAGCGTCGGATTCCGGCTGGCAGCCACGGGGCCTCTTTCGGTTCGGGACTTCGGGGGTCTCGACGTCTCTGCGCTGGTCTACGGGATTCTGGTTCCTGAAATCCGGTCGGACACCGAACTCCCGGGCAGCATCCGGAAGCTGGTTGAGGATGGCCACTACGGAGTAAAAACCGGACGCGGTTTCCACCAGTACACGCCCGAATCCATCGATCAGGTTCGAAACCGGCGGGACCGGCTCTTCCTTGCGCTCCTCAAACTGCTCTATGAAGATGAGGAAACGGGAGCATGAAGTTCGCCGCCCGCGCGTGGTCGCCCGCCCACCGTCAATCCATGTCCGGTCCGATCCGGATCGAGTGGGCCTTCACCAGACACATCACGGCGTCTCCCGCCTCGAGGCCCAACTCTTCCAGCGCCTCCAGCGTCACCTCCACGGCCAGCCGTTTTCCCACGTCCACGTAGACCAGTTGCTTTCCGTCCACGTCCTGCATGTCGAGGATCCGGCCCCGCATCGCATTGCGGATGCTCAGACCCTCGGGCCGTTTTCTGCACAGGATAATGTCGTTTGCGCGGATGCCGATGAAAATCCGGCTTCCCACCGGCCTGTCGCAGGGGGGCACACGAAGGTGCTGGTTTCCAAAACGCACGCGGCAGCCCTTTCGGATCCCGTCCTGCCCCACCACTTCAACCGGCAGGACGTTTTCGAACCCGTGCGCCTCTGCCAGCGGCAGCACCTCGGGGAGATGGGCGACGTGAAAGAAGTCGCCGTGCGCAAGCACGCGCCCGGCCTTCAGTACGATCACCTGACCCGTCAACTCCAGGATCTCTGCGACCGAATGGCTCACGTAGAGGATCGGAATGCCCAGGTCCGTCCTGATGTGCCGCAGGTACGGGATGATGCGATCTTTCAACTCCTGATCCAGCGATGCCAGGGGCTCGTCCATCAGGAGCAGGTCCGGCGACGTCAGAATCGCCCGCGCAAGGGCCACCCGCTGCCGCTCGCCGCCGGAAAGACGCGAGGGACGCCTGTCCAGGAACCCCGTCAAGCCCATCAGGTCCCCAATCGGCTCCACCTCGAACCGGCGGGATTCCGGAGACAGCAGATCGTATCCGTACCGCAGGTTTTCCAATACGGACAGATGGGGAAACAACAGGTCCTCCTGAAATACGTACCCCACGCGGCGGCGTTCGGGCGGCAGATCGATACCCGATTCGGACGAAAAAAGCACGCGGCTGCCCAGGCGGATCTCGCCGGCGTCCGGCCGCAGCAGCCCCGCGACAAGGTTCAGCAGCGTGGTTTTCCCGGCTCCGGAAGGACCGAAAACCGCCGTTACGGGGTAGGAACAATCCACCGCCACGTCCAGGGTGAAATCCGCAAGCGCCCGCTTCACGCGGATGGAGAGCACGTCAGTTTCTCCTCATTCTCCGGGCCACCGCCTCGCTGGCCACCAGCGCCGCGAATGACACGATCACGGAGAGAATCGCCAGGCGCGCCACCGCGGCGTCCCCGCCCGGCCGGTTGATGAACGTGTAAATGGCGAGTGGAAGGGTCCGTGTCTCCCCGGCGATATTCGACGCAAAGGTAATCGTCGCGCCGAACTCCCCCAGGCTTCTTGCGAACGCCAGCAGCGCGCCGACCAGCAGCCCGGGCGCGGCCAGCCGCATCGTTACCGTCATAAAGACCCGGAAGGGGCTCGCGCCCAATGTGCGGGCGGCCTGCTCCAGCCGGGGGTCCACGTGCTCGATGGCCAGACGGACGGCGCGCAAGGCCAGCGGGAACCCCACAACGGCCGACGCCAGCGCGGCCCCCTTCCACGAAAAGGCCACCTGGATGCCCAGGGCCTCCTCGAAGAATCCACCCAGGACGCCGCGACGGCTGAACAGCAACAGCAGAACGTAGCCGGTTACAACGGGCGGCAGCACCAGGGGCAGGTGGCACAGCCCGTCCAGCAGCACCTTGCCCCGGAATTCGCGCCGGGCGAGCACCCATCCCAGAACCACCGCCGCCGGCAGGCTCAATACGACGCAAACCAGACCCACGCGAAGCGACAGCGCCAGAACCGCCCACTCTTCAGAGGTCAACAAGACATCCCGCTCCCGTTCGAACCGATTCCGCAGGGAGAATCGGTTAACTGAGTCGCCAACTTTCGCTACGTCACGGCGTGCAGACCTGTTTATATAACACGGATCGCGACGCCGATCAAGCCGCATCTGTTCGAACTGGCTCCTCTCAAACCGCGAACTCCCTCATGTTGGGTACATATAGAAACGCCCCTGCCGCGGACAGGAGCGTCGGCCGGAGAATACGATCCTCCGGGGGGCAAAATTCCAGGCACAATGGGACTCTTGGTAGCTATTTGCTTACTTGAACGACTCCGATTGCATTGCCCATATATTGAGCGACTCTTTCTGTGATCGGTCTGAAGACAGCCGACGACGCGAGATCTTCAGCTTACTTGATCCCATCTGTATTGTCCTGCCCGCCCTCACGTAGTTCCTGTAGGACTTCCTTTCGAACCTGTTCCCGGATCTCTTCCCGGATCTCTTCCCGAACCTGTTCCCGGATCTCTACCCGCGCATTTTCGAGGACTCTGTTTTTATACCATTCGGCCACATATTCTGTCATCGTCCCAACAATCATAACCATGATGTCAATTGCCCCTATAGTGAAGTAGGCGACAGTAACCGACCAGGCGCCCAAAATGACAATGTCTTCGGAGAAATAAAGGCTGGACCAATTCTTTCTGGAAACGAGATCCCGCACCCCATACAAGAACAACAGAACCGAAACAACCCCAAACAAGATCCTGTCAGTTTGTTTGACGCTCCAGATGGACACCCACTTCATTCCGGTTTCTCCCCTATCGCGCCAATAGAACAAAATAACGAACAAAGCCGCGGGTTGTCAATGGGAAGCGCTTTAATGTAAAGGGCACACACGATTGTCCGCCCCTCCTTCAAAGGCACTTCCTCGACGCCTCCACCTTTCCTTCACGTTCCCCCTCGCCGTGTAGGGGCGTCCCTTGTGGGCGCCCGTCGTGCTGAAATTGCCTGTCTCCGCTGAATGATCATATGCGAATGCCGTGCCGGAAATCGGCAATTCGCGCTACATCTCCGTCCGTCGTGTCGCGAATTGACATTTCCCGCTACAATACTGTGCGAATTCACTTTACTGATTGCATCTTCATCCTTTGTAGGGGCGTCCCTTGTGGGCGCCACGCCTCCTGCGACGGTCGATGTGCTCCATTTTCACCGGTTGACTAAAATAAACTTGCATTTCGGGACCCGATTGGTTAGTATATTACTGTATCGGTTCACTGATACAGTAATACTGTAGGCGCATCATCTTGCAATGCGGCGCGAGACCTGAAAACTCACGGTTTTTTTGTGCACTCGGCCGCTCGCGTGCGTCTGATTGCGTTTGCACAGCCTGAGAAAGGATCAGGAGCGTCTTCATGCTGCCCTTGCGCATCGATTCAGCCAATGGGGTGCCCATCTACCTGCAGATGATCGAACAGATCCGGTACCAGATGGCACGGGGGGTGCTGAAGCCGAATGAAGAGTTACCCTCGGTTCGGGAACTCGCCGGCCAGTACCTGATCAACCCGAATACGGTGGCGCGCGCCTATCGGGAGCTGGAGCGTGACGGCCTGATCTACAAGAAACGGGGATTGGGCACGTACGTCTCCGAGCGGGACGTCACCATATCCCGCGAAGAAAAGTTGGAGATCGTGAGGGAATTGCTCGACAGGGCGCTCGTTCAGGGTGTGGAACTGGAACTGAGCCCGGAAGAGATGGAGCAGGTGGTCCGGGAACGCCTCGACCGGTTTCGGAAAGAAGATTGACCGGGAGGAAGGAGTCGTCATGAACGGTACAGCGATCGCCACCGAAGGTCTTACCCATCGATTCGGCAAGCTCACGGCCGTGGACGACCTGCATCTGGAGGTGCCCGCGGGTACCGTGTGCGGCTTCCTCGGCCGAAACGGCGCAGGCAAGACCACAACGATCCAGATTCTCATGAACCTGCTGCAGCCAACGGCCGGGTCGGTCGAGGTCCTGGGGCTGAACCCGGCCGCGGACTCCCTGGCCATCAGGCGGCAGGTGGGGTACGTGGCGGAAAATCGTGTGATGTACGGCTGGATGAAGGTGCGTGAAATCGTGTGGTTCACCGGGCAGTTCTACGAGACCTGGAATCAGGCCCGGGTGGACGGCCTTATCAGCCGGTTCGATCTGGATCCGGAGCGGAGGGTCAAGCATCTGTCCCGGGGGATGAACGCTCAATTGGCCCTCGCTCTGGCCCTGGGGCACGAGCCCCGGCTGCTGATCCTGGACGAGCCGGCCTCCGGGCTGGACGTGGTGGTGCGGCGCGATTTCCTGGAGAGCATTATCGGTCTCATCCAGGAGGAAGGGCGCACCGTCTTCCTGTCCTCGCATCTCGTGCACGAGGTGGAGCGCGTGGCCGACCGCGTGGCCATTATCGACAATGGCCGTCTGGTGGCCGACGGGACCGTGGACGAGGTGAAAGGGTCGGTCAAGCGGGTGGTCGCGCGCATGCCGGATGGGGCGGATGAACTGTCCGATATCGAGGGTCTGCGACAGGTGCAGGGAGAGGGGCCGCGGCGGATGTTGACGGTGGTGGGGTACGGCGAGGCACAGGCCGCGCGCATTCGGGCGCAGGGCGGGCATATCGAGGACGTCATGGACGTGGGTCTGGAGGAGGCGTTCGTCGCCCACGTCCGGCCTGAAACGGGAGGACAGCCATGAACCCGACTCTGGCTTTATTCTGGAAAGAAGGACGCGAGGCCGCCTACAAAGTCGCTGCGGGCGCCGGTCTGGCGTTTGTCGTCGGGCTCGTGTGTGCACGCGCAGAAGGGACGCTTTCCGGGGGAACTGAAGTCCAGATTATGAGCCATCTGGTAGGACTTTTCGGCGCTGTGCTGATGGGAATGGACTTCATTTCGCGGGAGCGGAGCCGGATGACGCTGCCTTTCCTGCTATGCCGGCCGCTGGATACTTGGAAGATTCTGGTGGTGCAATTCACAGTTGGAGCCGCGGGGCTGGCGGTAGTCGTCGCAGCGTTCTGGTTTAGCGTATTCCTGGGAATGCCCGAAACTGGAATCTTCCTTTTGCGTACCGGTTATTTTCAGGATATAGACTTGAGCGCACGCACGTATTTCCCATGGCAAGAGATTCTGGCCGACGTTGGTTTTATCAGGGTGTGGTTGTTGTGGTTTTCATTCTATCTGGTTCCCTACAGCTGGGCCGCAATTGCCTCGACACTAACCGACCATCCGCTCAAGACGGCCTTGACCAGCCTGATGTCCGTCTGGATTGCATTCGTATTAATCCTGGTCGGGAGGATTTGGGCTCCTGATATCGCCGTGTTCTATTTCAGGCTGTTGTCCGTTCCCGACATAGTGGCAGACGAGGAAATTGTCCGACTGGCGTTAGATACATCCCTCCTGTTTGCCAGTTCCGGAGTAACCATCCTGCTGGCTTGCGGGTCTTTACTCTGTGCCTGCAGGGTGTTCAGAGTGCAGGCGAGTGGGCGCTTTCAATGGGTTGTCGGAGCGCTCGCGATAGTTGGTGCAATTGCCGTCATAGGGCTGGACGACGCCACATCCCCCCGTGGAATAACAAAGCCTGTGGGTAACTTGCAATACAAGTCAAACACTGCGGATATGGCGTTAGACGATGGGCTGGCGGTTGTGTTGCTGAAGCGTGGCCTGAGCGTGGTGGATGTGACGGACCCGCTGGGCCCCTCGGAGGTAGGCCGGATCGAAAGGAATGACTGGCGGTTCGAGCGCCTGGCCTTGTACGGACCGCGTGCCTATGTATGGGGCGAGGTCCGGGACAGTGCAGGCGTTGCGGTGTTTGATCTCAGCCAGCCCGATCGCCCCCTTCTACAGGCACCGAGCCTGTTTCATCCAATAGCCAAAGGCCCGACACCCTGGCTGCGGCGCATTCCCCGGCTTGTGGGGTGGGGGGTATGGGATGGCTACCTGTACGTCGGTTTGCTACACAATGAGTTTCTGGAGTTGCACTGTTTCGACGTTCGAAAAGGCGGTCCGCCACAACGAATTCAAGCCTTGCCTATTGAAGAGGTAACAAAACATGCATGGAACAACGGGTGGAAAATGCGGATCGTCGGGCCGCATGCGTTTCTTACGCTCGGACACGATTTTGTGGTCCTTGATCTGTCCGATCCTGGAGCATCCAGAGAATTGAGTCGAATCTCACTTCGTCGGTTTGGACGTGCCGTTCATTATGAGAAAATGGTCGAAGAATTTCGCAGAAAGATGTCACCAGGAGGTCCAGGAGAGCATATAACGCATTTGGAACCCGACGAGTTACAGGAATACGTGGTTCCTGCGCCGCCTGGATTGGGACCCCTTTCCGTTGGGCACAACAGAGCATATATAGAGAGGCACTTGCCACGGGAAATCGCGGTCGTGGACATTAGCGACCCTCGGAAACCGGTCGAGGTCGATTACATACCCTGGACACATCTTCCTCGAGGAATGACCATTGCGGGAGAATCCGCATACGCACTGCTTGGGGGAGACATCCAGACCTACGTTAAGACCCGCTTCGGCACCTTTTCGAGGCGGGAAGGACAACAACTGGGGACTGGCGTCTACAGCGCGTATTTGCGCGGTCTCAATAGATTTGACCGAAAGACTCTGATGAATCACTTGGCGAGTGACATGTTTATAGTCGCCGACGATCATATTTACGCCCTTCTGAACAACCACCTGGCCATCTTCGAAAATCCGAGGAAAGCGGAATAATTCACGGTCGTGTCATTAACCGCCGCTGCGGAACTAACCAGCCAATCGGGTTAGATTCGTCACATCGGCCAGCTGCAGACTTCGCTCCAGGGTAATGTTGGTCTTTGAGTTCCACGTGAACCGAAAACTGAACCAATGGGGATCGTGGCATGAAGAACATATGTGCGAATGTCCTCGTTGCCATACTCGTCTTGCCAGTTGCCGCTTTGACCGCGGAAAGCAGCGAGGCATCGATTGCGATCATTACGGGGGAAGTACGAGATCCGACCTCGCGGGAAATAACTTTCAACTTCCAGTCTCCACTCGCTCTGGCAAGAAACTCCGAGCAGCGCGTGGTTCTCGATAGCCACAATCGCTTTGCAATCACCATACCTCTTTCACGTGCGAACTATGTTGTCTGCCGTTATACAACCAGAACACCGACGTGGAGATGGATGGGACGAATCGTATCCTACGTCTTCGGACCTCCGAGTCCCATAGCCTTTTTCGTTGAACCCGGAGACAGCCTGCACGTTGTCATCAAACCAAGCTTTTTATCATCCTCCCTTTGGTTCAGCGGCCAGAATGCTGACAACAGTCGCTTCATTTCCGAGTAGATCCCACGATTTCGCAGCTTCCAACGGGAACTGGACTACGTGGATCTCAAGGTGGAGGACTTTTCCAGGAAAATAGCAGGGTGGCGGCAGGATCAATTTGAACTTCTGGGTGAAGCACGCGAGAAATACGCGTTGTCGCCTGCGTTCATCGACTTTGCGACGATTTACTTCAACTACGGGTGGGGACGTTTTGTGATTTCCTACACGACATAGTTCTCACGTGTTAACGGATACGAAAACAAGGCATTCCTCCAGAGTACTATGACTTTCTGAAGGAAATCCCTCTCGTAAATGAAGAGGCCACTGGCGTAGGGAACTGCCGCACGTTCCTGGTGCGGACAGGCCGATAGTTTCACTACCTCGAGCGCCCTGTATAAACGCAGGGCGACGGTCCGGCTCGAATGTATCCGTCCGTCCGCTTCACGAAATATTCGGATAATGGCGTCATCGGCGATGTGTCAAAAGCGAATGCTGAATTGGGACGCAGGCTGTGGCACGAGGTCGTCTCCAACGCGGCGGAGATATTTAGAAGAATACCAACTTAGTGGCAGACGGGGTCAAATCAGAACCCAGACGCTCAGTCGCCTAGAGCGGGTACCAACAGCAGTAAGCCCCAGGAGAGACAGATATGTCGCGACCATTCACAATCGATGACTTGTTGAACGTCACCCGGTTTACCAACCGTTGCCCCTGGGATATCTCGCCTGACGGCGGATTGCTTGCGGTAACGCTCAGTCAGGGGAAGCGTCGCGTCCCACGCGATCCCAGTAAGGGTCAGGAAAACGGCGCACACATTGTCCTGATCGACGTTGAATCAGGCGAGCCCATGGAGCCGTTTTCCGATCTGCAAATGAGTTGGTCAGGGCGATGGTCTCCAGATGGACAGACGCTTGCCGCATACGTGGTTGCAGAAGATGCTCATGCCTGTATAGGATTGTGGAACAAACACACACACGAAGTGACTATTGTATCAAACGCCAGGATCCCGTGGATTTCCAATTTTGAAGTTCCCCAATGGACTCCTGACTGTCGCCGCATCGTGGTTCCGCTGATCCCGAATTCCCGTGACACTACTGTATCTACTGACATCATTGTGAGATCTTACGTTCCGGGACGGTCAGCCTCAGATCAGAATAGGCCATTCTATGAGCAGCACATAGTTGAAAAATGCGTCGGCGTTTTAGACGTAGAATCAGGTGTTGTTACGGAGTTTGCACCGGGACTCAAGCCTCGGCCCCTGCGCGCGGCTCCTGATGGGCGAGCCGTCGCGTTTCTCAGTAACATTTCAAATCCCGTGGGTCGTCCCCATGTCATTGCCGACGTGAATGTCGTCCCGTTTGATGGTCTCGATCCTTATACGGTCGCCAGGAACGTACCGGTCAACACGTATGCTTGTCGTTTCTCGTGGTCGCCCGATTGCAAGACGATTTCCTATGTCACCGGTGGAGACTATGGAGAACCTCTATGCCTCCACTTAGCACCTGCGGACGGATCGACTGAGCCTGCATTGGTTACAAAGTTCACTTCGTACCTGGGTAACCGTCAAATACCGTGGTGGACTGCTGATAGCAGACGTGTTATATGGCTCCAAAAAGGAAGTTTGTATCACCTGTCCATCGAGGACGGTAGCAGCGGCCAACTCTCCCAAGATTTGGCTGGCAATCACCTAAGAATAAATGCGATTGCACAACGGTACGGAGAATCAGTCCTTCATACGGATGATCGGGGCGACATTCTTGCCCATTCGACTGACACACGCGATAGCCTGGACTATATCGTCCGCATCCACTCTGTTTCCGGCGAGACGAGCAGGGTTTGTCCCGCGCAGCTTTCGAGCCCTGATGAATTCACACTGGTCGCATCCGGACGTTTCGTTTTCGCGCGTGGAAAAGTCGAATTTGACGAGATGGTACATGCGTACAGTCTCGAAAGTGGAGAGGCAAAGACGTTATTTAATACCAATCCCTGGCGACGTGGTGTGGCAAAACCGGTGCGCAAGGCCATCGAATTCAAGGACGCGAACGGTCGTGTACAGGAGGCAGCCCTTTTTCTGCCCGAAGACCATCTGGTGGGCCATCGACTACCTATGGTTGTTACCATCTATCCGGGGGGTCAATTTTCAAAGAGCGACAGGTATTACTCGGAAGCGCAGTTACTCACCAGTGCCGGCTATGCTGCGCTATATCCGGACTCGATCATGGAGGACGACAACCCGATTGATCAGATCGTAGGTGTAACACTACCGGCTGTTAATCGCGCCATAGATATGGGTTTCGCCGACAAGAATCGAATCGGTGTCTGGGGACACAGCTATGGTGGTTATGGTGTCATGGCATTGGTAACGCAGACACAGGCCTTTCGCGCCGCGGTTGCCAATGCGCCGGCCGGAATCAACATGGCCAGCACCTATCTTGTAGATGTAAATGGAATGGCGTGGTGCGAGGGCCGGCAGGCTCGAAATGGTGGAAGTCTCTGGGAGAAACGAGACGCCTATATCGAAAACTCACCGCTTTTCGCTTTCGAACAGGTCGAAGCGCCGGCGTTGGTTATATGGGGGACCCAGGATGTGCTAACATCGGCGAGTGCAAGGGAGACGTTTCTCGGTCTCAGGCAACTCGGCAAACGGGTGGAAATGCGAGAATATAGGCGTGAGAGCCATCTTGTCACCGACTGGTCGGCAAAGAATACAAGGGACTATTACGAGAGCGTAC
Organism: Candidatus Latescibacterota bacterium; assembly: GCA_965116875.1. Classification (GTDB taxonomy): domain Bacteria; phylum Latescibacterota; class UBA2968; order UBA2968; genus JAAXHE01. The sequence continues at coordinate 1,490,370 of OZ220733.1, read as the reverse complement.
TCAACTGGTTCAATCTATACCTCAATGAGGAGCAATAGCATCTGCCTCACGACTTTCGAATTTCCGGGTCTGACAATTCGATCGACCACAAAAGCTTGAGCAACAGTCCTTTTCCGCCGCGATAGGCGGGAAGACCAATTCCCATGGACACTTGTGATTCGACAGTCCGGGACGTTTTTGAGGATCCAATCGAATCTATCGTTCAGGTGGATAAGGGCCGGACGCATCTCGTACTGGAGGTAAACGGGAAGTGGATATTTCGTTTCGTGCGGGATCCTTCGAATATGCAGCTTGCCGTTGAACAGGCATTTCTGCCGCTCTTCAAGGGACATTCACCCTTACCGATCCCCGAAAAGTGGTCGGAGTTGGGTCTGTCAGAGATTGCCAAGCTATGATCGACTCTTTCGATGTGAAGTCTGGTCGTGGCTTTCGCATTACTGCGTCTCACAAAATCAGCTTTCGCGCTGAGGGATCTGGTCGGAAAGCCGGTATTGCTTAGCCAGTTCAGGGGCAAGGTGGTACTGCTGAATTTTTAGGCGACCCGGTGTCCGATACGCATATGCCATCTCACGGACGTTTCCATTCGCCTCCGAACAGCAAATTGGCTATCTTTTCGGTGCCGACGCGGACAGAAATGTCTCCGTTGAATCCGGTTCAACTGTCAGCGGCAACGCTGCAACCAATTGCTGCGAAATACCCGCCTGTGTTGATAGACTTTACAGGAGACGAGTACAATGAATGCTTCATCGGTATCGCAGTCCGCGTTGACAATTGAACGCGTATTGGAAGCAGCAGGCGATACGCTTTTGGTCATGTTTGATTTCAACCGCGCCGGATGGGAGAAACAGATCCAGGCTTTAAAGGAATACTGGTGGGCATGGTCGGAGCGTCACTCCATACAGCGCGTATGCTTTTTGGCCCCGGACGACGTCGGAGGTCTCCCACGCCTCAGTCTTAAGAACGGAAATTATGTGGTTTACGGCTTATTCGATCCGAAACCCAACCATCTTGTCTTTTCAGCGCTTAATGAAACGCCATTCGCTCTATCAGAAGAAGAACAGAAGTGTCTTGTCGAAGGCGAGATGGGCGACATTGGATTCTCTGGCGTCGGCCACAATCCCCTGGGAGACGGTCATATTGTGGCCTTTTGTGCACCTAGCCCTACTGTCCTGGCGGACATGAAAAGATGTCTGAAGTTGAACCATACGTTTATTGTCACATTAGAAGATCAAGTCATCAATGGCGGAAATCTGGACGATAATTTCGCTCCTCTGGTATTCTCTGCTGCTGATGCCCAGGTCGACGCAGACTTCTTTTTTGCAACACTTGAGAGGGTACATCCCTTTCCCTTGCGTCATATTGCGGGACAGGACTATCTGGATCTGAAGAAATCCATTCGCTGTCGACTGCAGCGGCTGGAAGCATCGAGCGGCCATATTTCGCACCCCGATCTCTCAGGTATACTTGCTGAGGCTGCCGCCTGTTTAAAGGATGGGCATACTGAGATCATGCCTGTTGTACCTATCATTGAAGCAGCCAATCCCGATGTGCTTATGTTTCCATTTCGGTTGAAACGTCGCTTCGATGATTTGGCAGTAAAGGATACCATACCTGGTTTGGAGGATTTGACAGGGAAATCACTTGTATCCGTAGACGATAGACCGATTAAGGAGTTTCTGCAGCCAGCCTTGTGCAGGATTTCCGGGGAATCTGATACTCACCGTTTCGTGCAATTCTTAGATAACCAGCGACTCTACGGAGCGTGGTGCGCGTTGTTTGCAGAAAGTCACGTAACGATGCGATTTTTGGAAAAACATGAGACCTCAACACGCCGAATTGACTTAACCTCATTGCGCGAATACGACGAACTCTTACCTGAAGGAGAGGAGTCGGAAGGATTCCATCACTTCTATCGTGACGACAATACGTGCTATTTCAATTGTGAAAGTTTCGTTGATACAGACGTTAGAAGGACGTATATGGCTGAGCTATTCAGTGAATTGAGGGCGAAGAAATCTCAGCGCCTTATCATAGACATACGCCAAAACGGTGGTGGAAATCCGGATCTTGTCGTTTTTCTGCTTGAGTTTCTTACAGAGAAGCCGTTCAAGTTGTGGTCTCGCGTCGATATTAAAATTTCGGACCTGCTGATCGAGCAGCATTCGGATTACTCCCGTTATGGCGACCTGGCCGGGTTGATTCTTTCGGAGTCGGACGACCCGGTAAAACCTCAGCGGCGAGAGGACCTGTTTAAGGGCGATCTCTACGTGCTGATTGGTCCTTGTACCTTTTCGGCGGCAGCCGAGTTTGCCGCTGTCGTGAAGGATCACGGACTGGGCCAGCTTGTAGGTGAAGAGACTGGCGGGAGAAGGCAAAGCACTGGCGATGCTTTGACCGGTTTACTCCCGTTGAGTGGTATCAGGTTTCGCGTTTCAGCAATGTTGTATTATGCCGCTACGCCTGAAGCGGGCGATGAAACTCGTGGCACACTGCCTGATATCTCACCAAAGGCGGAGGAACTATCCGAGTACGAGGAAACAGCAGATCCATTGCTCCAATATACACTTGACCATTTAGTTTGATTAATCTCGTACTTTGGGGTGCAATAACCCGAAACCCGCTCAGAGGGATCGATTCATGAAGAACACATGTCGTCTCATTCTGCTCTCCATTCTCGCGATATCAACTGCCTGTCCGGGCGCAGAAAGCAGTGAGCCATCGGTCGCGATTGTCACCGGTGAAGTCCGGGACCCGACGTCCAGGGAAATCACGTTCAGGTACGACACGCCGACGGCGTTGGGCAGGAAGGTGGAGCAAAAAGCGACCCTGGACAGCCGGAACCGATTTAGTCTGGAGATTCCCGTCGTCCGCGGGACCCTTGTAATCGGAAGCTACAAGGGCAGAAGCATCCCATGGAAATGGGCCCGGCAGGCCGCGTCGTACGTTTTCAATCCCGGTCCGCTGGTGATGTTTGTCGAACCGGGGGACAGCCTGCACATCCGGATCCATCCTGGACGTCTCTACACCTCTTACGGGTACAGCGGCCGGAACGCGGACAACAACCGCTTCATTGCCGAATGGTACCCCCGGTTCCGGGACTTCCAGCGGAAGATCGGGGATGCCAGGGATGCGGACGCGGGAGACTTTTCCCGCCTCGTGGACGGATGGCGCGCGGACCAGATTGAATTCCTGAACCGGCGACGCACGAGATACGCGTTGTCGCCCGGATTCATCGAGCATGCGGAACGTTTTTTCAACTACATGTATGCATTTCTGAAGATTTCATACCCGACCAATTACCGGCGCGCCACGGGCCGGGAGAACGAGAATATCCCGCCCGGATTCTATGACTTCCTCAAAAGGATCCCGCTTGTCGACGAGAAGGCGATCGGTGTGGACACGTATCCAACCTACCTTGTACGGACAATGGATCTGGAAATGATGAAGAGGCCCGGGCCGACAAGATTATCGGGATTGTACGACCTTGCTGCTCTTGATCTGCCGGAATCGACCGTCGCCCGGCTCGACTCGCTGTACGAAAACCGCACCAGGCGTCGGAGGCTGTCGGACATGATCGATCTTTCAGGGATCGGCCTGCAGCAATCTGCCGGGGCCAGGTTGGATTCCCTGTACGACAACAGGAGAAAATCCAGGCTATCCGACATGCTGGATCTGGAGAAGATGGGCTTGTCGGAAGCGGCCCGGGCAGAGATCGACTCCTTCTACGCGAAGAGTGATGGATCGTACAGGATTGCCACCTCAAAGGACCTGAAAGAGCCGAAGATTGATACCACGGGCGGCGCGCTGGTCTTCCGGCTGCCCGATGAGGACGGCGCAGCGTCCCCGGATGGATTGAAGTCGTACCGGAAGACATTGAAATTATCGGAAATGGTGGATCTATCGGCACTGGAACGATCGCCCGGGATCGGCGCACACCTCGACTCGCTCTACGATAACCGCCGACCGCTCAGACTGTCCGACAAACTGGATCTCGCCGGGCTGGGACTGACGCTGGCGGCGCAGGCAAAGCTCGATTCGATCTATGCGATCAAGAGACGGTCGATACCGGCGCTGCCACAAAGGATCGAACTGGCCGAGAAGAAATTGAAGGGGAAAGTGCTTTATTGGTTCCTTGCCGGGGAATTGATTCGTGGGTTTCAGCGCGGTGGCGACAGTTTTGCGTGGGCCAATCGCAAGTGGCAGGATTTTCGGGCGACCAACCCCTATCCGGAATACAACGCGGCGGTTCTGGAGGCCCTGGACAAGGCGATGGCGTTGCGACCGGGGCGTCCGGCGCCGGATTTTACGTTGACGGACCTCGACGGCCAATCCGTATCGCTGAGCCAGTTCAGGGGCAAGGTGGTCCTGCTGGATTTCTGGGCGAGTTGGTGCGGGCCGTGCATCGTCGATTTGCCCTTTCTGCGAAAAATTAAAAAAGAAACCGCCGGACAGCCGGTGGTTTTCGTCAACCTTTCGCTGGACTCCAGCGACGCGGCATGGCGCAAGGCCATCGAAAAACACGGGATCGAAGGGGTGCACGTGCGCTCCGGGGTCTCCGGTTCCGGACCCGCCGTCGACTACAATGTTCGCGGGATACCGGCCTATTTCCTGGTCGATCCGCAGGGGATGGTCCTGGAGCGCCTGGGCGGATTGGGAATACGCGATACGGATGGCGTGGTCGCGAAGATCCTGAAGAGCCTGGGTTCGGTTTGAACAGATCCAATATACGTCAACCCTGATGTCAGGCTCGATGCGTTCAGTCGTCGGCGGCCGTGGTTGCGGCCACGGCTTCCGCCTGCCCGTTGCCACCGTGGGTTTCGTGGTCCAGTCTTACCGATACCAGCCTGGATACCCCCGGTTCTTCCATCGTAATCCCGTGCAGGCAGTCCGCCGCGTCCATCGTCACCTTGTTGTGGGTTACCACAATGAACTGGGTGTCGGCCGCGAACCGCTTGAGGACCCGCACGAAACGCGTGACGTTGGCGTCGTCCAGAGGAGCGTCGACCTCGTCCAGGATGCAGAACGGACTGGGCTTGACCAGGTAGATCGCGAACAGGAGCGCGATCGCGGTGAGCGCCCGCTCTCCGCCCGACAGCAGGTTGATGTGCTGGAGCCGTTTGCCTCTCGGCCGGGCGATGATCTCCAGCGGGGCTTCCAGAGGGTCTTCGTCAGGGGGCATCAGGAGGTCCGCCTGGCCTCCATCGAAGAACGCCTCGAAAGTCTTCCGGAAGTTCTCCTTGATCTGATCGAACGTAACCATGAACCTGCCGCGGGCCGTCCTGTCGATCCGGGAAATGGTCCGCTGAAGGGTTTCGGCCGCCTCGAGCAGGTCGCTCCGGTGTTTCGACATGAACTCGTAGTGATTTTTCTGTTCTTCGTACTCTTCCACGGCGCCCGGATTGACCGGACCCATCCGACGGATTCGTTCGCGTAGCTCGTCTCTTTGCCTCTCCGTTACGTCAGCGTTGAACTCCGGATCGTCCAGTGCGCCCGCTTCTCTGACGTCCACCTCGTACTCATCCAGAATTCGCGCCCGCAGAGCCTCGGCGCCGGTTCTGAGTTCCGCCATCTCCGCCTGAAGCTGAACCAGACGGTCCCTGTTCTGATTCGCGCGACGGTTCTTGTCCCGCACTTCCTCTTCGAGCTGCCGGGTATCCGTCAACAATGCCTGCTGACGCTCCGCCTGCGTGTCCCGCTTCGATTCCAGTTCGTCCTGCCTGCGATGAAGGGTCTCCAGTTCCTTCCCGGAATCCCGGGCCGCCTTTTCCAGGCCGAGTCTTTCCTTTCGCCGTTCCTCGCAGTCGGCGGCCAGTCGTTTCATCTCTCTGTCGGTTTCGGTCAGGTCCTGCGTCCACCTCTGCCCTTCATGTTCGTGGCGGTCCACGCCGGCTGTCAGCGATGCGATCTCCACCTGCCGGCTTGAAAACGCGTCCTGTTCGGCCCTCTGCTGCTGTTCCTGCTCCCGCAACGCCGCGTCCGCCTCACCCGTTGCTGCTTCCAGCTGCTCCCGTCGTTTCTCCAGCACGTTCAATTCCGCCGCCTCGGAAGCGATGGCTTCTCTCAGCCCGGTTTCGTCGGACGTCACCGCGGCGATTTCATCCCGCAATTCCACCTCCACACGCAACTGTCGCTGCTCTTCCTCCCGGGCAATCTGCAGGTCCCTGCGGCTTGCGGCCAGACGGTTGTTCAGGTCCGCCAGAATCCCGTCGGTTTCGTTGATACGGGCTTGCATTTCGACCAGCGATGCGGAGGTCTCTTCGAGTCTCGTATCCAGCGACTGCAGCGCCTCGCCTGCGGCGCTCAGGCTTGCTTCAAGCGTTTCAATCTCCTGCCTGCGCCCGATCAGGCCCGTTCCATCCTCGGTGGTCTTACCCCCGTATATGGTACCGTCAGCCGAGAACAACTCGCCGCTCTCGGTCACCAGGTCCACGCCGAGAGTCCTCATTTCTTCCAACAGCGCAAGCGCGTTCTCTGCTGTTTTCACGACCAGCGTCCGGTGGAGCAGCGCGTGTACCGGAGATTCCTCGCCGTGCAGGAGATCCGACGCCCTTCCCACCACGCCTTCCGCATCCGGCGTCGTCCACGGCGCGCCGTTACCGTTCGAAAGGGAGTCCATCGGCAGAAACGCCGCCGATCCGAGGTCGCCCGACTGCAGGTAGTCGATGGCGTTCAATGCATCTGCCGGTTCGTCCACGAGAAGACATTCCAACGCACGTCCCAGTGCAGCTTCAATGGCTGTCGCGTAACGCCCGTCCACGTCAATCCGGTCTGCAACCACGCCGCGCACGCGATCGGCAAATGGAGATTCCACCGCCAGCGCGCGGACGCCGCTCGAATACCCCTCGAATCCCTCACGAAGTTTCTTCAGCAGTCCGATCCTCGCATCGTCGGCCTCCCTTCCGGCCCGCAACCGGCTGCGCTCTTCCGTCATTTTCTCCTGCTGTTCAAGCAGGCGCCCGTACTTTTCGGCGTCCATCTCCCTCAGCCGGATCCTGTCGGCCACGTCGCGTTCCAGGCGATCGATCTCCCGTTTCGCTTCGCGTCCTTTGGCGTCCGCTTCCTCCTTGCGGAGCGCCGACTGCTTTGCGTCGGCTTCGAGTCGGGACTGGCGTTGGTTGATTCCCTCCAGTCTCGCCCGTCCGCGTTCCAGCCGGCTGCTTCCTTCACTGAGTTCACCCAGGGCGCGTATCAGGTGGGACTTCTGTTCGTCCGCACGGGTTCTCCGCGCGTCAAGCGCCAGGTTCGTTGCTTCCAGTTCTCGGCGCTCGGCCTCCAATGCGCTTTTCGCGTGTTGCAATGCCCCGCGCGCCTCCGCTTCCAGCCGCCGCGCGCCAGCCGCTTCCTTCCGTGCCGCATCCCGCCGGTGCGCCATGTCTTCCTGTTGCCGGTCCGCCTGCTCCAGAAAAGCGTCAATTGAACGGATTCTCTCCTGCGCCACCTGGATATGGGTGTCTTTCCTGTGTACGAGTTGACTCTGCCGGCTCACTTCCGCGTTCGCCTCTCTGAGCGCCCGATCGCGCTCGGACAGTTCGGTACGGACGTCTTCAAGGCGCGCCTCCAGGCGCGCGATGTCTCCGGCGGCCACCTCGACGTCCTCTTTCAGGAGCGCCGTCTCATCCGCGACCGGACGGGACCTTTCGGACATCTGAAAAAACAGGTGTCGTCCCAGCCGGACTTCGAGGTCTTTCATCTGGTCCGAGAGCTGAATGTAAAGCCGGGCTTTCCTCTCCTGCCTGGCGAGCGATTTCACCTGGCGCTCGACCTCCGCCATGACAGCATCCACAGTCTGCAGATCCTGCCGGACGGACTCCAGTCGGTTCCACGCCGCCCGCCGCTGCAACTTATACCGCGTTACGCCCGCCGCCTCCTCGAACAGCCGCCGCCTTTCTTCCGGTTTGTCGCTAATGATTTCATCCATCATCCCCTGCTCGATGACGGAATACGCATGGGCGCCCAGCCCGGTATCCATCAGAAGATTCTGAATATCCTTCAGCCTGCAGGGGACCTTGTTGAGCAGATAGTCGCTGTCCCCGGACCGGAACAGCCGGCGGGTCACGGTCACTTCGGTATAGTCGACCGGCAGAATCCGTTCCGCGTTGTCGATGGTGATCGATACCTCGGCCATGCCCAGCGGTTTCCGGTTCCGCGTTCCGGAAAAAATCACATCCTCCATATTGTTGCTGCGCAGCGACCGGACCCGCTGCTCGCCCAGCGCCCAGCGCAGGGCGTCCACCACGTTGGATTTGCCGCAGCCGTTGGGGCCAACAACGCACGTAATGCCTTTCTGCAGCGAGAGATCCAATTGTTGTACGAAGGATTTGAAGCCCAATGCCGTCAGTCTGGAAAGGTACAATGTTTCGCCTCCTGAAGGACACAGACATCCGCACTTTCAGAATGGATGCGCTGGACGAGTCAGAATTGGCGCAATGGCAGGGAGGTAACGCAAGCCGCGCCGATCCATCGTATCATGACCCGGACTGCGCCGGACGCTCGCTATGGGTCTGGAACAACGAGTATAGCGACGAAAGGGGGAAAGAAGGGGAGGTGAGGAATACGCAACAGATTGGGGAATAATCCATTGCGGTGTCAGAAAAGTACTACATCTTGTAGCGGCCGTCAAGACCTAATTCCCGTATGCGATTCAGGGGCCCTTCGACGCCGCCTTTTTTGATTTCCAACCGACTGTTTTTGGCTTACTTTATCGGATCGTACGTTCACATCTGATCCTGGAAATCCTTTATGCGTAGCGCTTTTTCCGACCCAATCGCCCAAATCGAAAAGGTCGTCCTGCACGGCAGGCGACCGCGTACCATCGGATCGAACGCACGTATCGGCGTACACGGTCCGTCCGTTACCGACCCGGTCATACGCATCTCCACCGCGGGCGGCGCCGTGGGCATCGGCTGGTCTGCCCTGGACAGGGAGCGCGCCGAAGCGTTGCTCGGTGTGCGCCCTTCGGATCTTTTTGAGCTTCCCGGCGGGTCAACCGGTGATGGCGCGGCCATCGATCTGCCCCTGTGGGATCTGGCCGCCAGATGTGAAGGCGCGCCCCTTTACCGGCTCCTTGGCGCCCGTGGTTCGCGGGACGTCGAACTCTACGACGGCTCCATCTATATCGACGACCTGGGGGTTTCCGACAACGAAGCGGGGAGGATCTTCCAAGAGGAAGTGCGAACCGGGCACGATTACGGCTACCGCAATTTCAAAATCAAGATCGGGCGGGGCGCGCGCTGGATGCCGGTCCGGGAAGGAACGGACCGGGACGTGCTTGTGATCCATGCCGTCCGGCAGGCCGCGGGACCGGATGCGAAGGTTCTCATTGACGCCAACAACGGGACCACGCTCAATATCGCACTGGACGTCCTCGAACGCTGCAGGGACGCCGGGATCTATTGGTTCGAAGAGCCGTTTCCCGAAGACCGGGCGTTCAACGAGGCCTTTAAGGTAGCCATCGACCGGAGAGGCTACAATACGCTCGTGGCGGACGGCGAGTCCGGGCCGCCTCCGCCGGACTTCTTTGGCATGGTCGAGAATGGATGGATCGATATCGTCCAGCACGACTTCCGTTACAAGGGGCTCACATGGTGGAAAGCCACAGCGGACCGCATTGAACCCTGGGGTGCGAAGTGCGCCCCTCACTGCTGGGGGAGTGTCGTCGAACGGTACGCCCACGCCCACTTCGCCGCTTCCATTCCCAACTACAGCCTCCTGGAAGCCGCCCCCGCGGATATGCCCGGCATCGCGCTGGACGGATGGCGGATGGAAAACGGCAGGCTGACCGTGCCCGATACGCCAGGCGCGGGATTCGATATCGAACCGGACGCGCTGGAACGGGGCGTGGCCGCAGAGGGCGGATTTCGGATCGGCATGCACGATCGCCAGCGTCCCCGCCGCCCTTCGACGACAGGCAGTTCCTGAAAGGACGTACATGCCAACGTACAACATCGCGGTACTCCCCGGAGACGGCGTTGGGCCGGAAGTGGTCGCGGAAGCGCTCAAGGTGCTACTGGCGCTCGAGGAACCGCATCCCGATCTCCGCTTCACCTTTTCCGAACACCGGGTTGGCGCCGCGTGCTACGCCGAGACCGGGGTTGACCTTCCGGAATCCACGCTCGAAGCCTGCAGGAAGGCCGACGCGGTACTCTTCGGCTCCGCCGGCGATCCGGACGTTCGTTTTCCCGACGGCACGGAAATCGCGCCGCAACTCACGCTGCGCTTCGAGCTGGACCTGTACGCCGGCATACGGCCCATCAAGAAATACCGGGGCGTGCCTCCGCTTCTGGATGGAAACCCGCCGCTCGACTACGTCATCATGCGCGAGAATACCGAGGGCCTCTACGCCTCCCGAGGCGCCGGGGTCCGGCTGGGAGACAGCCTCGCCGTGGACAATATGGTGATCACCCGCGCCGGTACCGAGCGGATCGTCAAGTATGCCTTTGAAATCGCGAAGCAACGGAAGGGTGCGCCGGCCGACGGCAGGCGCCGCGTGACGTCAGTGGACAAGGCCAACATCCTGAAGAGCATGGCCTTTTTCAGGCAGATCTACGACGAGGTCGCTGAGTCCTATCCGGGCATCGAACGGGACTATGCCTACGTGGACGCATTCACCGTGTACCAGTTGCGCAACCCCGCCTGGTACGACGTTGTCGTCGCGGAGAATATGTTCGGGGACATCATCTCGGACCTGGCCGCCGCAACCATCGGCGGAATGGGGATGGCGCCCTCGGCCGACGTGGGCGACCGTTACGGCGTCTTCCAGCCGTCCCACGGAACCGCACCGGATATCGCCGGGAGCGGTATCGCCAATCCCATGGCGCAGATTCTCTCCGCCGGGATGATGCTTTCCTGGCTGGGCGCACGTCATGACGATACCGAAGCCATCGCCGCCTCGGAGACGATCGACCGCGCCGTCGACCGGGCGCTGGACGATCCGAAGAACCACCCGGCCGATCTCGGAGGCGCCGCCGGGACGCACGAAGTGGGCGATGCGGTGGCGGATGCCGTCGCGAACCCGGATACCTGAATGGGAGGGTGCCATGACCAAAAAAGAAAAAAAGAGTCTCGTCAACCGCGCCGTCGCCGCGGAATCGAAACGGGCAAGGGTACTTTCGGGTAAGGTGCACGCCTGGGCGGAACGGCCCTTCCGGGAAGTCAAGTCCTCCCGGGCGATCGCGGACTATCTGGACTCTCGTGGCTTCGAGGTTGAATTTCCGTTCAAGAAGATTCCCACGGCGTTTCGCGCGACCCGGGGCGCAGGAGAACCTGCGGTCGGACTGCTGGGGGAGTACGACGCGCTGCCCAACTGCGGCCCCGAAGAAGGTCAATGGGGTCACGGCTGAGGCCATAACCTCCTGGGCGTTGCCCCGGCCGTGGGTGCGGTCGCCGCTGCGAAGATCCTTGAATCAACCGGAGTATCGGGCAAAATCGTCTACTACGGCTGTCCGGCGGAGGAAACCCTGGGTGGCAAAGTCTACATGGCCCGCGACGGCGCCTTCCGGGACCTGGCCGTCTGCCTTGCGTGGCATCCGGGGGATGCTTCGGGCGTCAACAATTTCGGCGGGTCGTCGTTGGACTCCCTCGTTTATGAGTTCTTCGGCCGCACCGCCCACGGCGCGTCGGCCCACCGGGGCCGCAGCGCGCTGGACGGGGTGATGCTTACGGACGTCGCCGCCAACTATCTCCGCGAGCATGTCCCCGAGAACGTCAGGATCCATTCCGTGATCCGCGATGGAGGGGACGCACCCAACGTGGTACCGGCCTATGCCAAGATCTGGTACTTCGTTCGAGGCAAGGACCGCGCGCAGGTCGACGACGTGCGTGAACGCCTCACCGCCTGCGCCCGGGGCGCCGCCAGGGCTACCGATACGAAGATGAAATGGTCGCGAATCACCGCCGTGTACCCGCGTCTGCCCAACAAGGCGATGTGTGAGATCGTCCGAAAGAATCTCAAGCTCTTCGGGCCTCCCAAACCGACGGAAGCCGACGTGAAGCACGCCGAAGGCCTTGGCTACAAGAAAGGGTTCAACACGAAGATCGCCAAAGGCAGCGGCTCGCAGGGACGGGGATCCACGGACGAGGACAATGTCTCCTGGCTGGCCCCTCTGGGACGCTTCGAGATGGTCTGTTACGCGAAGGGAACGCCCGGCCACCACCGGGACATGGCCGCGCAGGCTGCCCTGCCTTTCGCCGATCGCGCGGTCCGGCAGACGGCGAAAGTCTTCGCCGGTAGTGCGGTCGACCTGTGCAGGGACCCGGAGAAATTGAAAAAGGCGCGCGCGGAGTTCGAAAGACGCTCCGAAGGGTTCACGTACGACCCGCTGGTCAGCAAGAGACAGAAAGTACCCGTCGATCCGCCGTAGTGTGCACTCAAAGCGCACCGATCCATCACGCAAATCCACTCAGCCAGGGACAATCCACATGCCGGAAATCACCCTTGAAGAAGCGCAGGCGGTCCACGATCGCTGCCTGATCGTCGACGGCCACAACGACACGCCGGTGGAGCATGTACACCGTGGCGATCGCCCGATGGACCTGAAGAAACGGGACCTCGCGTATCACATGGACATTCCGCGGATGCGGGAAGGCGGGTTCGACGCCGGCTTTTTCGTCGTCGGCAACGGTCCCACCGCCAACGTCAGGGTCACCCTCGAACAGACCCTGGCGTCTGTGGAGCTTTATCCGGACGATCTGATGTTGGTGTTCTCGTCCCGGGACGTTGAACGGGCGAAGGAATCCGGCAAGATCGGCATCCTGCTCACAATCGAAGGCGCGGGACGCTGGCTGGAAGGCGAAATGGATACATTGCGTCTTTACTACCGCCTGGGCATTCGCTGCATCGGCATCACCCACGGCGAAGGCGGGGACGACCCCTTTCTGCTGCAGGGAAGCAGGAGTCCTTTCGGGCCGTGTACGCCTGAAGACCGTGAACGGGAACGCAGGAGCGCCAGCGGGCTGACGGACTTCGGCAAAGCTGTGCTGAAGGAAAGCAACCGGCTGGGCGTCGTCACGGACCTCGCCCATATCAACGACAGGGCTTTCTACCAGGTACTGGAACAGTCATCGCTTCCGGTAACGATGACCCACACCGCGGCCTTTTCCGTCTGCAACCACTGGCGCTGCCTGACCGACGATCAGCTCAGGGCGCTGGCCGGGGTCGGCGGGGTGATGGGTATTGCGTTTCTCCCGGGCTTTATCGATCCGGAAAATCCTTCCGTGGACCGGATGGTCGACCATATCTGTCACGTGGCGGACCTGGTCGGCATCGACCACGTCGGCGTCGGCTCCGATTACGACGGTATGGGTTCGAAGACGCCTGTCTTCGGAGACGTCTCGAACCTTGTGCGCCTCACCCGCGCGATGCTCGCTCGCGGCCTCTCGGAAGACGAAATCCGGAAAGTCTGGGGAGGGAACTTCCTTCGACTCTTCCGCAATACCCTGGATCGCGGGCAGGCGTAAACAACGCCCCCGTCTCACTGCCTCGCGCGGATCCGTCGGCGGGCAATTCGAAAGGACTCGCAGATGAAAGCCAGACGTCTCCAGATCCCCGGTATTCGCCGGATGGAAGTCGCGTCCTTCGAAACGGGTACGGTACCAGATGACGGGATCCTTCTGGAAAACGAGTACACAGCCGTCAGCGTGGGCACCGAGATCCACGGATGGATCCACGGCGGAGAACCCGGAAACCCGGTTCGGTTTCCCCGCGCCACCGGCTATTGCAACGTGGGCACGGTGCTGGAAGTCGGCAAAGACGTTGAAGGCATCCGGCCGGGAGATCGCGTCGCCGGCCAGGGAAACCATGCCAGCCACAGCATTCTCTACGGCGGAAGGGCGTTCTATGTGAAGGTTCCGGACTCCGTGTCGCCCAGGGCCGCCGCCTTTATGGTCATGGGGGCGATCGCCATCCACGGAATTCGCGTGGCGCGTATCGAATTGGGAGAGGTTGTCGTCGTCATCGGCCTGGGGATTGTCGGCCAGTTGGCGGCGACCCTGGCCCGGCTCTCCGGCGCCCTCCCGGTGATCACCATCGACCTGGACGGCTTTCGCCTGGATATGGCCCGCAGCCGCGGTACGGATATCTGCATCAATCCCGGAGAGGTGGACGACGTCCGGGACGCGGTGGGGCAATACTGCGTCGAAGACGGCGCCAACGTCGTAATCGAAGCGACCGGGAAACCCGCGGTATATCCCACCGCCGTCCGGCTTGCCTGCACCGCGGGCCGCGTGGTCGCGCTGGGTTCGCCGCGCGGCACCGTCGACATGGATTTCCTTGCCGACGTGCATCTGCGGGAAGTCAGCATCCTGGGCGCCCACCAGCCCAAGACGCCGGAAGCCGATCACATCTACTACCGATGGGCGAAGGACCGGGACCGCAGACTGGTGATGCGTCTGATGGGGGAGGGCAGATTGCCCGTCGAAGACCTCATCACCCACGTCGCCGCCCCGGAACAGTGCCAGGAAATCTACACGATGCTGGCCGATGATCCGGCAGCCGCGCTGGGCGTTGTGTTCAAGTGGAAGTAGTCCCTGCGACATGAAAAACAAACTGACCTCGGGAATGAGAGGCCGCGAGCATGTTTTACAGGACGTCGGAAGATCACGGGCTGCGCCGGGATCCCTTCAACGCGATTGTCGTGCCCCGACCGATAGGATGGATATCATCGATGGACGCAGAGGGTACGATCAACCTGGCGCCGTACTCGTTCTTCAACGCGGTGGCCTACGTTCCGCCGCAGGTCATATTCGCGGCGACAACTACACACAGCCATGGCGGTCTGAAGGATTCGATAAGGAACGTGCAGGAAACCGGAGAATTCGTGGTCAACCTCGCCACGTGGGAACTTCGAACGCACATGAACGCCACTGCCGTGCCCGCCCCGGGACACGTCAACGAATTCGAATACGCTGGCGTCACCCAGGCGCCGTCGATACTTGTAAAGCCGCCCCGCGTCGCGGAAAGCCCGGTCCATCTTGAGTGTATCCATACCCGGACCGTCGACCTGCCCACGGACGATCCGGACGATCCCAACACGGTTGTCTTCGGTCAGGTGGTCGGTATCCACATTGCCGATTGGGCCATAACGGACGGGCACGTCGACACCGTGGCCCTGAGACCGGTGGGGCGTCTCGGGTACCTGGACTACGTCTGCGTCAACGAATCTTTCTCGATGGAACGCCCCACCTGGCCTTAACAGCCCGTTGAAAAAGCCCATCCGGGCTACGGCCGGCCCTTGCGGTCGAAAACCTGCGTTGCGCTCCCTCGCCGAATCTCAGGATGGGACTCGGTCGCGCGCCTTGTCTTCGGCCACAATGGCAAGTGTTCCGCCCCGGAAATAGATTGCCGAAATTCGGCCGCCGAGTCGCCCGGCTGGCAAGGCGCCTGAGCAAGGCGACCTGCTTACGGTCACCGAACGAAGGCAACGCCGCCAGACGGGATGAATCGGCGGATGAATGGTGACATATTTCCGGGACGGAACACCAAGCCTCGCCTGCAGAGCGACTTTATCAACGGACTGTTAAGAGGTTAAAAGAAACCCCATCGGGGCTTTGAACGATCCGCGGTTTCTTCGGTATCGCCTATGTCCTCCGATCTCCTGAACAGCATCGGTTCCAACTTCGGCACAGTCGATTGGGCGATTGTCGGCCTGTATATGCTCGCCACCGTCGCGATCGGCCTGTACGCAAACCGCTACATCCGCAACATGAGCGACTATATCGTCGCCGGCCGTTCGCTGAAACCCTATCTCGCCGTGGCCACGATGATCGGCAGCGAACTCGGGCTCGTGACGGTCATGTATTCCGCCCAGAAGGGATTCACCGGCGGGATTGCCGCCTTTCACATCGGCCTCATCGCAGGCATCGTGACCCTGATCATCGGCCTGACCGGATTCATCGTGGTTCCGCTCCGCGAACTGGGCGTGATGACGATTCCGGAATTCTACGAAAAACGGTTCAGCCGGGGCGTCCGCATCTTCGGCGGCCTGCTTCTCGCCCTTTCCGGCATCCTCAATATGGGTCTGTTCCTCAAGGCGGGCGCGATCTTTGTCGCCGGGCTGACGGGAGTCACGAATCCAACGTCGGTCGGTCTGATCATGACCGTGATGCTCCTGCTGGTTCTGTGTTATACCATTCTCGGGGGCATGGTTTCGGTTGTGCTCACCGACTACATCCAGTTCATCGTGCTTTCCTTGGGCGTTCTCGTAACCTGCGGCATCGCCGTGGACAGGCTGGGATGGTCGTCGATCGTCGAAACGGTTGCGGCGATTCACGGCGAGCCCGGGTTCAATCCGCTTCACGAGGGGGGCGGTTTCGGCCCGTCGTACGTCGTCTGGATGATCTTCACCGCCGGGATCGTTTCCTGCGCAGTATGGCAGACCGCGGTGATGCGGGCCTGCGCCGCGGAGAGTACGGCGGTGGTGAAGAAACTCTACGCCTGGTCGGCGATCGGTTTCCTCGTCCGCTTCATGGTGCCCCAGTTCCTGGGCATCTGCGCTTTCGTCTATCTCTACCAGAACGACGCGACCCGTTCGGTCTTTTTTTCCGCCGCAGGGGTCCCCACGGGGAACGCGGACCTGACCCTTCTGGCCATGCCCGTCTTCCTCAGCCAGATCCTTCCCGCGGGTCTCATTGGCCTGATAGGTGCGGGACTGCTTGCCGCGTTCATGTCCACCCACGACAGCTACCTGCTCTGCTGGTCTTCGGTGCTCACGCATGACGTGGTCGCCCCCGCCACCGGCAATACCCTTTCCACCCGCGCGCGCCTGACCCTCTCCCGGATCTTCATATTCGTCATCGGCGCCTTTCTGCTCGTGTGGGGGCTCTGGTACGAGCTTGGCCAGGACCTCTGGGACTACATGCTCGTGAGCGGCGCCATCTACTTCACGGGCGCGTTCGCCCTGCTCCTCACCGGCCTTTACTGGAAGCGCGCCAGCACGGTTGGGGCGTACCTCGCCCTTGTGGCCGGCGCCGCTGCCGTCGCCGGACTGACGCCTGTAAAACGGGCCCTGGGCCTGGACGTCCTCACCGGCGCGCACATCGGCCTTGGGGTGACCGTCCTGGCGCTTGCCCTGATGGTTCTCGGCTCTCTACTGTTTCCCGACCGTTCGACGGGTGAAAAGGAGGCGTGATTCATGGCATTCTGGGTTCCTTTCTGGGGCGGCGTACTCCTTCTCGGACTGCTCATCTTCGCCGTGGTCACCGTTGTCGTGGGCATCGGAGGTTTTTTCAACGTCAGGTCCCTGTTCGAATCCATCGATCGCCAGCATCGGATGGAAGATGGAAAGGAATAAGAGCGGGTAGAGGGTAGACGGGAGACGGTAGAGATTACCTGCCTTGCGAGGTTTCTTCTCGTGCCGGAGGCAAGAAGGAATAGAATATCGGGCAAGGGTTTCTTCTCCCCTCTCCCCTCTCCCGTCTCACCGCCTTTAAGCGACCGGCGGTCGCTTGGATAATTCTTCAGGGTGTGCAACGCTTACACGGAACAGGACGAAATGCTGAACATCGCGGTCGTGGGAGCCGGAAATATCGCACAGCGACACCTGAAAGTACTCACCGACCTGCGCGAAGGGCGTGTGACGACGCTTGTGGACAACAACCCCCGCGTATTGGAAGAGACCGGTGCGCGGTTCGGCGTGTCGAAACGCCTGAGTTCGCACGAGGACCTGCTGGAAGGGGACCGGCCGGACGCGGTTTTCGTTCTCGTGAGTGTCCTCCAGGTCGCCCCGGTCGCCGCAGACTTCATTCGGTCCGGTATCCCGACCTTTCTGGAAAAGCCTCCCGGTCTCTATACGTCCCAGACCCGTGCGCTGGCCGATCTGGCGCGAGCGGTGGGTACGCCGGCGATGGTGGGCGTCAATCGGCGGTTCTATTCCACGCTTCTCAAGGGCAGGGAGCTGCTGCTCGAATCCGGTCCGGTACAAAGCGTCACAGTGGACGCCCACGAGGATATCCGGCGGGTCCGGAAAAACCCGAAATTTCCGGAAGAGGTCATGAAACGCTGGAGCGCGGCAAACGGCATCCACGCGCTGGACCTGCTGCGATTCTTCGGGGGTGACGTGGCGAGTGTCCGGACGATGCACCGTACCGTGGAGGGCCCCATGCCGGACTGCTGTTCGGCGCTGTTGACCTTCGCAGGCGGGGCGGTCGGGCGTGCGTCTATGGACTGGTTCGCTCCGGGAGGGCACCGCGTGGAAGTGCGCGGCAGTGGGGTTACCTTCACGTCAGATCTTGGGCGGGCCGCAACATGGAGACGCAGGGGCGGAGAGCCGGAGAACGTGGAAGGGGATGACATCGATCGCCGCTACAAGCCGGGATTCTATCAGCAGGACCGCACGTTCCTGACATGGGTCCGGGATGGGGGTGCGCTTCCGTTCCCGGCCTGTAGTCTGGACGACGCTTTGAAGACGATGGAGCTGATCGACGCCATCTCGGGGAATTCGTCGTTCAACCCGCCGAGTCGCCGTCAACCGTTTCCTGCAGAAGCCGAACGGCCGTCCGGACCATAACGTCGCCGGCTTCTTCGGTACCCTGGCCCGCGCCTGCTTCGTACCCACCTCTGGCTTTTTCTCCGGGAAGTCCAATGTAACTCACCCCGCGGCCATTGGCATAGCCGATGACCAGCGTGTGCGGGAGGGGTGAACGCGCCTGAATCTCGCGCGCCAGCCCGTTGAGGGGTTCTCCCGGCAGCACGGCCAGGCCGAAGGGTCCGCAGACGACCGCCTGGATTTCGACCGGCCGGACGTCGGCGCCTGCATGGTTTCGCGCGTCGGAAACGAGTGGCAGGCTGGCAATCCCGCTTGAAATCCTCAGAGGTGATGACGGCAGGCGGTGGGAATTCCGAGCCGCAGCGATGGCCCGTTCCGCGAAGAAACGGGCCATTTTCGTGCGCGCCTCCTCTCCTCGCGCGGCCGGGACGATGTCGCCCGCGCAGCCCTGCAGGAAGAAGGTTTCGCCGCCCAGGACCCTGGAAATCCGCTCATTGGCCGGCCCTGGCCAGTCCGCCGAAACCCCGCGGTGGAAGGGGTAAATGGAAACGGAGTGGCACGGCAGGCTGTAAACGGTGGCAACGCTGGTGTTGTCCGTACCTTGAAGGGTGAGCACGGTCAGGGTGGGGTCCAGCGATCCGAAACGCAGTCCGTTGGGAAGCGCATGCGGATTCCCGGGCCGAAACATCGTTACGACGTTGCCTTGTGGATCCAGCGGCCGCCGGTTGAACAGCCATTCCGAGACGTTCGCGCGTCCGATGTTCAACGTAACGGGCTGCAGCCGGTTCTGCGCTCGTTTCAGCACCTCCGCGCATTGTCCGGGCAGACGCCGGCTCCAGGCCTCGAAAACGGGATCGTCCAGTAAGGCTCTCAGCCGTTCGCTCCTGCGGCCGGGAAACGTGGACGGGGCAAACGGGGACCGGGGCGAGGAGTGGGTGTGGGAAGCGGCCACGAGGACGTGCGTTTCGGGGATACCCGTTGCGCCTCGAACGGACCGCCGCACGTCGATGACGCATTCCTCCGTGGCGTCAATGAGATCCCAGCAGATCAGAGCGAACTCGGTATCGCCGTCCGAGAGAACGAGCCCTCGCAGGGCGAGGGGATCCAGGACCCCGTCGTACGGTTTCCCGTCCACCCAGTTCACCATCGCCGGATCGGGCGTGACGTCGGTCCTGGCCGCGCCGGCCGAAAGTTCGATTTCGGCGGCTGAGACACGCGATCTCGTTACGTGCAGCACCGCGGCAATGAGTAGCAGAATCGCAAGTATCGACATATGCGTTGCCTCTTCCCGAAGCGGGTATGCAGAGCCACATGATCAACGGACTGCTACCGGATCGATTCGGCCAGGTCCAGAGCTTCTTTCACGAGCAGTTCGCCACAGCCGGGGGCGTAGGGTGACACGCGGGATTCATAGCCCCCCTCGCGGTATGCCCCGTGAACCGGAATGTATCCCGCACTGTCGTTGCTCAGGCTCACGACCAGGGCCGGAGAGGCATCCAGCGCTTTCTTGATACGAAGCCCGAGTTCGACGAAGACTTCCCCCGGCAGCCCGATGGCCGGGACGTCGCCAAGCCAGAATACCTGGATTTCCGTGGTGCGCGACTTGCGGCCTTGGGATCGACCATTGCGCAGGGGCAGGTCGATTGTCCTGCTTGCCGCACGGATGCGGACCCGGTCCGACGTCTGAATCCACTGCAGCGCCTTGAGCGCACAGCCGCCAAGCGACAGGCCCACCTGGCGTTTGGACCGGCCCTTGCGCTGGATGGGTACGATATTGCCCGCGCAGCCCAGGGCGAACAGGCAGATGCCGCCTTCCACGGACTCGACCAGGTCCATGGCGTATCCCGGATAGTCGGCGGTGATTTCGTACATGCGGTCCGTGCTGGAGACGGGATGACACGCGAAGTTGACAAGCGTGGCGATGGTGTCGCCGTCGGCTTCTCCTTCGATCTTCAGGAGGCCGACTTCGGGATCCACCGGGCCGAATCTCAATCCCTCGTAGGGCGGCGGCAGCGTGAGGCTCATTTCCACCTTTCCGTCGTGCCGGATGAGCCGCCGGTTGTAGCTGATGCCTTCGGCGCCGATGGCGCCTGCGCCGAGGCGGGCGGGTTGAATCCGGTCGTGCGCGAGCTTGACGGCCGTGGTCAGTTTCGCGGCCAGCACGTCCGCGTACGACCGGTCATAGGGGTCCGCTTCGTCGTCCTCCGTTTCGCCGGCTCTGACGGCGGGACCGAAATGGGTGTGGGACCCGGTCATCCACACCCGGTCCGGCGCAAGTCCGACACGCGCTTCGACAAGCCTGCGGACGTGGGCCGCGAGTTCCCGGTGGATGCCGATGAGGTCGGTGGTAATCAGCGCGACGCCGGTATCGCCGTCATCCAGAACCAGCGCCTTCGCGTGGAGTTCGTCGTGGATGCTCTCGCTTCCCCGGTCGCGCGCCGAATAGCCGGCCATCGGACCGCCCAGAAACGGAGTGATGTTGACTTTTGAGGCGCCTGCCTTGAGCATGGTTGTTCTCCGGAATAAGCCGGCGACCGGCTTCGTTGCATAACCCCTGCGGGTCCCGGCTGCGATTCGGATCGCAGGTTCTACGAATTCGCGATCTCCTCCGCGGTGAGTGCGCGGCGGTAGAGACGAAGGTCCCTGAGGCGCCCGTTGAAGGTGTCCACGCCCCCGGCGCCGATCTTCAGGGGCTTGTCGTTCGTAAGATCGAATTCCGATGGATTGAAGGTTGTGGATTCGGAAACCTGCTTGCCGTCCACGTAGAGCCGGAGGCGGTTGTTCCGCCGGACCGCCGCGAGATGCCGCCAACCCGGTGCGAGTTCGTGATCGTGACTCACGTTGGCGCCGGCCTCCAACGCGTAGACGCGGCCGGAAGGCAGCGTGCCTCCGAACAGTTTTCCCCGGTACACGGCCATGGACCAGACCCGGCGGTATCTGACGTCCGGGGTTGTATCGAGTTGGCCGGTCAGGGTCCACGTGTCGCCCCCGTCGTACCGGTAGACCTGGCCAAGCGGCAATGTGCCTGCGTAGAGTTTGCCGTTGTAGACGGCCATCGCCATGACTTCCATCTCTTCTCCCAGGCGACCGACGCACGTCCATGGATCTTTTCCGTCGTCCCGGAAGACCTTGCCCTCCGGCCAGGTGCCCACGTGGAGCCTGCCGTTGTGGGCGGCAAAGGAATAGACCTGCGTCACGCCCTCCTGACCGCCAGCGTGCGCCCAACCGGTCCCGCCGTCGTATTGGAACACGCCGCCGGCTTGATTCCCTTCATTTCCCGCGCCGTATAGATGCCCGTTGAAGACGCCAAGGGACATCATGCGTCGACCCGGCGTGCCGCAGGGACTCCAGACGTCATCGCCGTCGTAGCGGAAAACGCCCTGGCTGTAGAGGGGGATTGCGTAGAGCCTGCCCCGGTACACGGCCATTCCGGCGCAGGAATCGGCGCCTTCCATGCGGCCGATGGGCGTCCAGTCGGAACCGCCCTCGTACCTGAACATGTTGCCGCCCGGGTTCTGGTTCTCGGACTCCGGTAGGGCGGAACCTCCGGCCTTGTACCGCGACGAGCCCGCGTACAGCGTGCCGTTGAACACGCACAGCGATGCCATGGTATTGCACCTGTCCGGATGCCCGCAGTCGATCCATCCCGCGTCTCCATCGTATCTGTAGACGCCTCCGGACTCGTCGGCGCCCGTCTCGAACGTGCCCGCGTACAGGTTGCCCTCGAACACGCAAAGAGAGTAGACGCGCAGGTTGTTTCCGGGGCGGCCGCAGTCGATCCATTCGCCGGTATGACCGCTGTCGATGCCGAAATGAAGGTGGCGGTAGTTGGCCTGGGCCGCCGTCACGCCGGCGTTGTTCGCCAGTCCGAAGTTGACGCCCGTACGCGTGTCGGGGTCGTATTTGCTGAGGATATCCCCGGGTATGTCATCCAGGACGTCGTCGGTATGTACGTGGACGGAAATGGAGAAGTCATCCGCGCCGAAATCGAGCGGCCGGGCGGAGGGCGCCAGGATATGGGCGCCGCGACCGTCGAACAGGGCCCCGTCGGGTGAAAACGCCACGCCGTGATTCTCGCCGTGGCTGACGCCCGCGTGGTCCCGGCAGTCGCCGTCCAGTTTCCAGTGTGCAATCAAGGCTGAATCGTCGTTCATTCGGATCTCCCAAGGTGATACGTCTGTCCGCCCCCGTTCACGTTTCCGGGGACGCCTGCAATACGTGAAAACGGGGGTTGCCGCGCCAGCGGTCGATGCCCGTCAGGCGAAGTTGAAGCGTGTCGCCCGCGTTCACGGGCCCGTGCGCATGGACCCGGGTCTTGATGGGAAACCCCTCGAGTTCAACCAGGGTACCGCTGCGCCCGGTATGAAGTACGACCGCGGAAAACGTCCGGTCCTCCGATGCTTCGAGCAGGCGCAACATCATGAAACGCTCGCGATGGAATCGGAGCTTCGCATGGCGCGCGTTTTCCTCGTGTGCGCGATACCGGACGGGATCGAGTTCAGCAGCGGTGTAAAGCGGTTCGCCGGTTTCCAGAACATGGACGATCTGTCTCTGGATCATCAGGTCCACGTAGCGGTCTCCGGGCGAGACGGCGGCGCAGCGTGCGTGAATCCCGAGGCCGCAATGCGCGGCGGGTTCGGCGCTGTACGCCGGATAAGGGCTCCGGCGGCGCACTTCGTGGCGTCGCACGACGGGATGTCGGATTTCCTCGAGTTCCAGGCGGTCCTCGACGGCGTCCTGGACAATGAAGACGGCGGGGATCTTGTGACGCACGCACCACTTTCCCGTTTCGACGGCGGCAAGCAGAGCCATTTCGTCGTGAATTCCGGTTGCGAGGTCGGCCGGGTCCGTGTGGTGGACGGCGATCCCCGTGCTTCCGGCCCTGACCCGCACGCGGCCGAAATTCTCAAACGCCCCGTTACGGCTGCGTTTTTCACGGAGGGCGTCGGCGACGCTGCTCAGGAGTCGCACGGCTCCGGCGAGGGAATGACGTCGCCCATCAGCGATTCTCTCGAGCTCATCGGAGGAGAGACGGGCTCGCAGCCTGATCGCCGAGCGGACGATGCGGAAGTCCCCCATATTCAGATTTCGATCGAGTCTCCAAAGCAGGCTCAGCGCCGGTCGATGCCGATGTACGCTGAATCTGCCGACGTCGTCTGCGAATCGCGGCGGCAGCATGGTCAGCGACAGGTCGGGCAGCCGGAGCGTTGCGAGCCTGTCGGACGCATTTCTGTCCAGTGCGGATCCGGCGGGTACGCAGGCGGCAATATCCGGGACGTGGATACCCAGTTCGTACCCTCCCCGCCACCGGCGTCTGAGGGAGAAAGCCAGTTCAGGGTGGTCGTCGCAACCCGTCCGCAGGGCGAAACACGCGCGACGGAGTCTTCGACGACCTTTCAGTACTCGCGAGAGGTTGAAATCGTCGGCCTCTTTCAGGACGTCGGTCGGAAAATCGATTGCGAGATCCGAGCGGAGGAGATCCAGGTTTTCGTCAGGGTCCCAGATGCGTTTCCTGACCATGAGCTCGAACGCGTACTGCTGAAGGTCGCGTCCGGCGAAAGGAATTCGGCGGAGCATCTTTCGTGCGTTTCCGGCATCCGCGGACTCCGCTCCCCACAGCGCGTATTGTCTGATCTGTTCGAGCCAGCCGCGCTGCCTATCGGTGAGTGTCGAGGGATCGTAGTCTTCCTTGTCCTCGCCGATCCAGAAGAGGAACTCCTCCAGATCGTGCGTCAGCGTCTCCTTTCCGGAAAGGAGGTCCATTCGGTTTTTCATCTCGTGCGGTTCGAGCGCGCGACAGGCGTCCCGTCGGGTCCGGACAAAGTACGGGCTGGCGGAGTCCAGATGCAGGTAGAGGGCAAGCCAGCGCGAGGGGTCGGCGTCGTCTCCCCAATATAACGCGCCGATATCCGAGATTTCGAATACCGGGTGTTCGCCCTTGAAGGCGTGCCAGATTTCCCCGAGATCGATGTGACTCGCCAGCGCGCGTACCGAAGCTCCATAGGTCCGGAGGAAGTCGCGGTCGTCTCTGATGCCGATGCCGGTAAGGAAGACCAGGGAATTCCTTCGAATGTTCAGAAGCCTACCGTCCTCCGAGACGATACATATCCGGCTTCCCCAGATCCGATGAGAATAGGACCCCAGCATCAGGCGCTTGCGATACAGGAAGAGAACGACCTCTCCGCGGACGATTTCAGCGACCTTCGGCCTTTCTGACGGCGGCGCCGGATGACGCAGTTCGCGCCGTCTGCGCCGGAAAGCGGGACGGGACTCCCTCCTGCCGGAACCGGAACGAACCGCTCCCCCGGGCTTTTTCATTCGACCCACGTAGTGTTCGCCGGGGATGTTGCGGCCGTCCCTGCGCAGGACGTAGCCGTAGAATCGTTCCATAAAGTTGGCGTAATAGTATATGAACCTGTTTGCAACCGTGATTTCTTTCGGCGGAGTTTTCACGATGGACCTCACATGTCAACCGATTCAGGAGCGCAATGTGAGTAACGACGGACTGTTGTGCGTTATCTGAGGGATTGAAGGCGCTTTTTCAGAAGGGCCAGGAGTTCCTCCTGGCTGTCGAGGTTGCGTTTCGCCGCTTCGACAGTGGTCCCCTGGAGTACCACGCGTTCGCTTTCAATCGACGCGGCGGCGGTTGAGTCCAGATTCAGGGCGATATTGTGCCGGATGTTGATTTCGAAGCTGTCCCTTAGCGCTTCCAGGTGCTTCTGTTCGGATTGATAGATCGACCGCGCCCGGGCGACTTTCGTTTCCTGTGCGGCGATTTCAGTCTGCAGGTGCTCGGTGTCCCGGCCGCAGGCCGCGAGGGTCAACAGGGCGGCGAAGAGGAAAAAGCAGGTTCTCAATGGTTGACTCCCCGGTATCCGTGGGAACGAAATTGAAAAAGGGTCCACGGGAACAACCGCCCCGCATACGGCGCGCGCGGCGCCGATGCGGATTTCCGGTTATTCGATGATCTGTTCGCCGGACGATTCGGCGCGGGTGATGTGACGCCGTATCAGGCGCCGGGCGCGGTAGGTCTTTACGTAGCGCAGCCAACCCCGTTTCGTCTGCTGGTGAGGCGCAGTATCGATTTCAATCGTATCGCCCCAGTTCAGAACCGAAAAGCGCGATGCGGGCTTTCCGTTGACGCGCCCGCCGATGCAGCGGAGACCAAGGTCCGTATGGACGGCAAAAGCGAAATCCGTGAGCGTGGCGCCCTCGGGCAGGATGATGGGGTCGCCGTTGGGCGTGAAAACGGCCATTTCATGGACAAAGAGCATGCGTTTGACTTCGTCCAGGAAGTGAACCCCGGCTCCTCCGTGCTCATGCCATTCGGCAAGTTCCTGAAGCCAACGGGTCCTCCGCTCTTCCTGGAGTTGCCCGCCGCGCAGGGTCGCAACGCCCAATTCGCCCATTCTGTACATGGATGGCGTCTGGACCGCAATCTCAAAACGCTGTCCTTTGTGGATGACCGTCGTCTGCAGCGCCTGGTAGCCGTTTCGTTTGGGCAGGGCGATAAAGTCCTTGATTCCATCCATCAGGGGAGTGAAGCTGTGATGGATGATACCCAGTGTCCTGTAACACGTGTAACGATTGGAGGTGATGACAACGACGGTGTACCGGTCGTGGACGTTTTCCACCGGGAGGCGTGACGCTCCGGATCCTGCGCCCGTGGCCTTGCCGTAGATGCTTCTCAGGCTCTTCGTTTGAAGGCGGACGCGTGTGCGTATACCGTTGTCCGTGACAATATTGCGTATCTCCGTCTGGAAATCCAGATAGGATTGCGGCGGGCCTCCCCGCATGAGGCTGACGAGCTGCTGATGAATTCTGGGGTGCAGGCAGCCGAAGCTCCGGTCCTCCAGTTCCCTGCGAATACGGTCCATGCCCAGCAGGCGGGAGAGCGGCGCGTAGACGTCAATGGTCTCCTGTGCAATCCGGTGTTGGCGCCTGGTATCCTTGATGCCCGAGATGCTGCGCATGTTGTGTACCCGGTCGGCCAGTTTCAGAATGAGTACCCGCGGGTCCCGGTGTGCGGCGGTGAAGAGGCGCTGGAGCGTTGCGGACCGGCGGGCGGATCGACTGCGCGTGCCGGGTTCGTCCACTTTGGTTACGCCTTTCACCAGTTCGGTCACGCGGGCGCCGAACGTGGGAAGGATATCCTCGTCGGGAGTCAGTACGGAGTCTTCCGCCGCGTCGTGGAGCAGGGCGGCGGATATCATGTCCGTGTCTCTTGCGAAACCGAGTTCAGACGCCAGGATGAGCGCCACGGCGATGGGATGGGTGATGAACGGCTGGCCCTCGTCCCGGTGCTGCCCCTCGTGGCTGGCATTGGCGAGGTGATACGCATGCCCGATCAGCGGATGGTTTATCTGGGGCACCTGCGCGAGCAGCTTCGCCAGGGGTTCCTTGATGGATGTCAGTCCCTGAGGATTCAATGGTTCGTCCCGTTCGTATCTTCAAACCAGTCGGCGATAGCGCCAATCATCTCATCCTGCGAGTTGAACGCGTGATGTCCGACGGGCAGGGCCTCCAGGAATGCCCGGCCGTATCGGGTACTCAGCACCCTGCTGTCCAGCACGACAACCGCGCCCCGGTCGGTCTTGTTGCGTATGAGTCGCCCGAAGCCCTGCCGGAACTTCAGGATGGCTTCCGGTACGGAATAATTCAGGAACGGGTTTTTACCCTGCTTCTCCAGTTCCTCGATATGGGCCGCGACAAGGGGTTCGGACGGCACGGCGAAAGGCAGGCGTACGATGCCCAGAACCTGAAGCGCGTTGCCGGGTACGTCGATGCCTTCCCAGAAGCTGTCGGTACCGAGAAGCATGGCGGACTCTTCGAGTTTGAACCGGTCTGTGATATTCGATCTGGAACCGTCAATACCCTGTCCGAGTACGAGTACGCCGTTGGACCCCAGGTCCGGCTTGATGGCGTCGTATGTGCGGTTCAGCATGCCGTAGGACGTGAAAAGGGCGAGAGTACCCCGTTTGGTCCTCAACATCAGTTGATGCAGCAGGGTGGCGACGGCCTCCTGATATTCCGGTGATTTGGGCGACGGCATAAAGCGCGGCGTGCACACGAGCGCCTGTTTCCCATAGTCGAACGGGGAGCCCAGGCACAGGGTCTGAAGGCGGGTTTCGGGCATGGATTCCAGGCCCATGCGACGGAGGAAATAGGTCAGTTTGCCCCGGATACCCAACGTGGCGGACGTGAAAACGATAGAAGACTTGCCCTCGTACAGCCCGCCGTTCAACATCTCCGAAACATCCAGTGGAGCAGAAAAGAGGCGGGTGTCGGCGCTTTTGTCCGTCGTTGGCAATTCCAGCCAGTAGACGGAGTTCTCATCGCTGGCGGAGACGAGGTCATTCAGGTCGTCCAGTACGGTCTGGGCGGCCTCGATGCAACCGCCGAGTTCGTTGCAGATTTCGTCCTGGTTGACAAACATGTCCCCGGACAGGCCTCGAAGCCAGTCCGAGAGGTCCCTGAGACGGCTGCAGAGGGCGGCCAGGGCCTGGCGGAACGGGTCGAGCGATTCCGTAAGGGCGTCGAACGTGGATTCGCCCGGTCGATAGCGGATTTTCTCTCTGTACGCGCTTCCCGGCCTCCCCGCCTTCAGTACGAGGCGCCGCGAAAGTTCCTCAAAAAAGGTCTTGGCCCGCAGCCACAGGTCCTGAGCCGCAGCCGTCGCGGACTTGATGCCGGCGTCGAAGGCCCTGACCGTTGCCGGATCCGGATCCGCGGCCGCGACCCAGTGTCTCAGGGCCGGCAATGTGCCCGTGTCTGACGAACCGGGTCCGCACAACGGATCGGTGATGTTCCTGACCCGCCAGATGCTGAGTTCCCTGCCCAGGTAGTGCGCGGCGACTTTCTCGAGGTTGTGCGCTTCGTCCAGGACCAGGTGCGAGTACTCGCCGAGGATGGCGTTCTCGGTAACGAGATCGGAGAAGAGCAGGGAATGGTTGATCACCACCAGATGCGCTCTCGCCGAGGTCCTGCGGATGTTGTTGGCAAAACACCGCCCGTTATTGCGGCAACGCTGGCTGCGGCAGAAACCCGGATCGGAGCAGATTTTGGCCCACAGGCTTGCAAGGCGCGTCGGGTTGAATCCGGTATTCTCGGTGATGTCTCCCGATCGGGTTGATTCCGCCCACAGCACCAGGGGCAGCGCGCCGATGCGTTCGTTCGGGGTGAGGCTGGCGTCGGGATTGTTCAGAACGGACTCCCACCGGTTCAGGCAGATGTAATTGTTCCTGCCTTTGAGCAGGGCGTAGCGGAACTGAACGTCCAGGATGGACGCGAGTGCGGGCAGGTCATTGAAGAAGAGTTGTTCCTGGAGGTTTTTCGTGTTCGTCGAAACGATGAACCGAATATTGTTTTGTACGGCATACAGTATGGCCGGCGCGAGGTATGCAATCGATTTTCCCACGCCCGTGCCGGCTTCCACGGCCAGATGCCGCCCGTTGTTGATGGCGTCGGTCACTGCCCGCGCCATTTCGACTTGCTGGGGCCGGTATTCGTACCCGGAGATACCGTCCTCGAAGCGGCCGCCGGGTTCCAGCATGTGGCTGACCGCCTTTACGTCAAGCGGCTGGTCGGATGGCTCGCCCTGGGTCTGGAGCGCCTCGCCGCCGGCATTGAACAGCGTCCCGTCCGGCAGCCGCCCGCCCGGTTTCGAACTCAGGAATTCTTTTCGCGCGCCTTCGCTTGCCAATTCCACGAGGACGGGAAGCAGACCCGATCCGGAGCCCTGCAGCAACCGAAGCATCTGCTGTTTGGATTGCAGGGATACGGATCGTAGCAGTTCCACGATATGGAGATAGATCCCCGCCAGGGTTTCCGCGTCGGTCAGCGCTTTATGGGGCGTGTCGCAATGTACGGAGAAGTGTCCGGCCAGACTTTCAACGCGATGATCGTGGAGGGTCGGGAGGGCGGCGCGGGAGAGCTCGCGGACGCTGTGCACCGAATTCTCAATCGTGGAATGGCCGGCAGCGTCGAGAAAACGGGACTCGAAGCGGCCGTGGTGGGCGATGAGTGGCCTGTCGGCCGCGAAACTCCGGAAACGACCGATGACGCGGTCGATCGGGGGCGCATCCCGGACGGTCTCCAGCGTTATCCCCGTGAGGCGGACGGTCTCTTCCGGAATGTGACCGGCGGGCTTGACGTACGTCTGAAAACGGTCGACGATCCGGCCGCTTTCCACCCGAACCGCGCCGATTTCCAGGATTTCGGCTTCCGGGGGCGCGAGTCCGGATGTTTCGAGATCGATAGCGATGAAGGAATCAAGTATGGACATGATTTCGGACGCCGGCGATCAGGATTCCGCCTGATGTGGCCGGGGACTGCCGGGGACCGTACGGTCCGGCGAAAACGGGTGCGTGAAGATGAATCCCCATTGACAATACACCTTTGAAACCCTATCATGAATGATCGAAAACGCAGGGATTATTCGGGCTGCACGGTAGAGTCGGACATCAAAGGGAGGTGCTGGCATGTTCAAGGATAAACAGACCTTCGAGATCTCGCTGGAAACACACCAGAAGGCGTTTCTGGACGAGGTCGCCGTCCGATACCGTCTTGAGGACGCTTCCAAGGCCGTGCGTTGCCTGATTAATTTTGCGATTGACGAGCCGGATGAGCAGAACCGGATTTTCGACGAAGTTCGTTGTCTGGATTGCGGCTGAAAACCGTTACAACCGGATCAGCCGACCGGTGAAATCCGGTCGGCTGCGATGTGAATTTGATTATACCTGATCCCATCTGTAAATTCAAGGGTAATTCGCGCGATACCCGCGGCTTCTTTGCGGGATTTCACCGCACTTTCGTCTTCAGGGGAGACGTGAGACGGTAGCGGACCACACCCTGCCCCACCACTTGGTCAGAAGGAAGGCGGGAGACGGGAGAAGATTTCCTTGCCCGCTAGTGTATCCCTCCTTGCCTCCGCCAGGAAAAGAAGCCTCACAAGGCAGGTAATCTCTACCGTCTACCGGCTACCGTCTCACCGCTTTTGGTCCGCATTCAGGCTTTTTGCGGTCAATTGAGCGGCTATCTTTTTTCCAAATCGGGCTGATACAAAAGGAGCGGATTATGGAGGCTGTTGTCAAGACCAAACGGGGCGTTGGGTTTCTGGAATTGCGGGACGTGCCGGAGCCTGAAATTACGGACGACGAGGTTCTGATCGAGATCAAGGCGGCAGGCGTCTGCGGTACGGATGTTCACGTGAAACACGACACGTTTCCATACTGGCCGCCTGTGATCCTGGGTCATGAATTTTCGGGCGAAATCGTGGAGGCCGGAAGATCGGTATCGGATTGGAAGGTGGGCGACCGCGTGGTTGGCGAGCCGCATACGTTGCACTGCGGCAAGTGTTTTCTCTGTCGAAAGGGACATATTCAGAATTGTCTGGAAAAACGGTCTCCCGGGTGGGGAATCGATGGCGCATTTACGAGATATCTGAAATATCCCACCAATCTGTTGCACCGGATTCCGGACCATATGAGTTTCGAGCAGGGCGCGCTGGTTGAACCGGCGGCCAATACGGTGACGGATATCATCGATCGCCAGGCGATCGAGGTGGGCGATTTCGTCGTGGTGCTTGGGCCGGGGCCCATCGGCCTTCTGGCCGCCCAGGTCGCCCGGGTGGCGGGGGCCCGCGAAGTGATGATCGTAGGCGCGCCGGCGGACGAGGAATTGCGCCTGGAGACGGCGCGAAGGCTGGGTGTCGATCACGTAGTGAATTTTGCGGAAGTGGACCCGGTGGAGCGCTGCCTGGAACTGACCGGCGGTAAAGGGGCGGACCTGGTGATCGAGTGTTCGGGTGCGCCTCCGGCAATCGCCCAGGCGGTCGATCTGGTTTGCAAGTGGGGCCGGATCTGCGGCATCGGCCTTACCGGCAAGCGACCCGTGCAACTGGACTGGGACGCGGCCATGACCAAGGTCGTAACGCTCTTTTTCAACATGTCCACAGAATACGCAAGTTGGGACAAGACCATCTGGATGATTGCCGATGGCAGGATCGACGTGGATCCGATCATTACCCACCGGCTGCCCCTTCGAGATTGGGAGAAAGGGTTCGCCGCAGCCGAGAATATGGAGGCGTTAAAGGTCGTATTCACGCCGTAGTTGTATCCCGGCGCCATCCAGCGGACGTGAAACTGCCCGCCGCCGCGGTGTGGCGTGTTTCACGTTCTTTTTTTGCGATCGCAGCAGCAGCGGATCCGATCGGGCATCCGGTATTTCCGGAAAGCGGGAATCGAATGGCACAGGCCGGTCCCCGGTGGATTTCGAGACCGCCTCTCGGGCTGCAATACCTTGACGTCCGATCGAGAATTCTGTAAGTTTTCACTTCTTTGAAGGGTCGTCGCCATGAGCGAGTTTTCCGGCTTCGGCAGGGTCCTGATGATTGTTGGTATTTTTCTGTTTTCAGTGGGCCTTGTGCTCTGGATCGGAGACAGGATTCCATTTGTGGGACGGTTGCCGGGAGATATCGTCGTTCGCCGGGAGAGTTTCAGGCTCTACTTGCCGATTGTGACGTGCATCGTGGTCAGCATCGTCCTTACGCTCGCGCTGAATCTGATTTCAAGGCGATGACGTGAAACGAAGAGTCCACCTGCCGTGGACACCGTCCGAAACCCCGCCATGCGCGACGAAACTGCTGCCAGGCAATCCTTTCCGTGCATTCCGAATTCCGGACGTCGGGTTCAATGGACCTCGCCGATTTCGATTATGATCTTCCCGAGGAATTGATCGCCCAGCGCCCGGCATCCGAGCGGGACGCTTCCCGGCTGATGGTTCTGGATCGGAAGACAGGGCGGATAGACCACACGGTGTTCCGGTCGTTTCCGGATTTTCTCAGTCCCGGAGACTGTCTGGTCGTCAACGAGACCCGCGTTTTTCCGGCACGCCTCAACGGGTTCCGTCCCGGCACGGGCGGAGCCGTTGAATTGTTGCTGGTTCGCTGCGATGGAGACTGCTGGGAGGTACTCGCGCGTCCCGGCCGCAGGCTTCGGGAGGGCGC
The DNA here is from genome assembly GCA_965116875.1 of Candidatus Latescibacterota bacterium. Lineage (GTDB taxonomy): Bacteria > Latescibacterota > UBA2968 > UBA2968 > JAAXHE01. The sequence goes on along the minus strand of OZ220733.1, from coordinate 1,457,886 downwards.
GGAGGTGGCCTTTCCGGACGTGGATCTGGTCGCGGAAGTGACCGGCGTCCTGCCCTCGGGACGACGCATGGTCCGGTTCAGGGGCAGTTCATCGCTTGCGGAGGTCCTGGAAAGCCGGGGCCGCATCCCGCTTCCGCCATATATCAGGCGGGAAGAGGAACCGGCGGATCGGGAACGATATCAGTCGGTCTACGCGCGAACCCGCGGGGCCGTGGCCGCGCCCACGGCGGGACTTCATTTTACGTCGAGTCTGCTGGACCGTATCCGTGTTTCGGGTGTGGAAATCGTCCCCGTTCTGCTCCACGTGGGCCCGGGGACCTTCAAACCCGTGGACGTGACGGACCCGCGCCGGCACGAAATGGACGCGGAGTATTTTGAGATTGGCCCCGCCGCGGCCGAAAAGGTAAACGAAAGCCGGAGAAATGGAAGGCGCGTTGTCGCTGTAGGAACAACCACCGTGAGGGCGCTGGAGTCGTCGGCCTCGCGGTCGCGCGGCAGTTGGTCGCTGAAACCCGGTTCGGGATGGACCCGGTTGTTTGTCTATCCTCCGTACCGGTTCAGGCTGACAGACGCGCTGGTGACGAATTTTCATCTTCCCCGTTCAACGTTGCTGATGCTTGTTTCCGCGTTTGCGGATCGGGCGTTCATTCTGAAGGCGTACGAAGAGGCGGTGCGGAAGCGGTATCGGTTTTACAGCTACGGCGACGCGATGTTGATCCAATAGGCGGGGTTCAGGAATCGTCTGTCATCATGGTTTACGCCATTGTGCTAGCCGCCGGCCGCGGTCTGAGAATGGGGGGCAGTCCGCCCAAGCAATTCATGAGCCTGGCCGGGCGTCCGATTCTTTTCCTGGCGTTGACGGCATTCGAACACGCGAAAAAGGTCGACCGCGTGGTGCTCGTCGCGCCGGCGGACCGCGTGGAACGATGCCGGGAGGAAATCCGCTCATGGGGCATGGAAAAGGTGACCTCGGTCGTCGCCGGAGGGGAGAGGCGCCAGGATTCCGTCGCGGAAGGACTTGGGGCGGTACCGGACCACGCCCGCGTCATTGCGGTCCATGACGGGGCGCGTCCGTTGATTCTGCCCGAACAGATCGACGCTGTCGTCGATCTGGCGCACGAGAAGGGCTCGGCGGTACTTGGTACACCGATAACGGACACGGTCAAGGAGGTCCAGGACGGGCGTGTCCTGCGCACGCTGGACCGGTCGCGAACATGGCGGGTTCAGACCCCGCAGGCGTTTCGCGCGTCGATTTTGCGTGAGGCGCACGGCGAGGCCGCACGGACGGGGAACTCAGGCACGGACGACACGTCGCTTGTTGAACAACTGAATGCGCCGGTATACATGGTGCCGGGCCGGGAGGATAATCTGAAAATCACCGCGCCGGAGGATCTGGCGATGGCGGAATCGATCCTGAGATCCAGAACCGGGAGCGTGCCATCGAATCTGCGCGTGGGGCACGGTTACGACGTGCACCGGCTGGTCGCCGGCCGTCCATTGATCCTGGGCGGGGTGGCCGTTCCGTTCGACCGGGGTCTGCACGGGCATTCCGACGCCGACGTGCTTTCCCACGCGGTTGCCGATGCCGTTCTGGGTGCGATGTGTCTGGGCGATATCGGCACGCACTTCCCTGACGCAGATCCTGCGTACAGCGGTGTTTCAAGCCTGATTCTGCTGGATCGGGTATCGAAACTGACAAGCGATGGCGGGGGCGGGATTGTTAACGTGGACGCTACGGTGATTGCGCAGCGTCCGAAGCTTGCGCCGTACATCTCCGATATGCAGGAAAAAATGGCCGGGGCGCTCGGAATCGCGACGGAACGGTTATCGGTGAAGGCAACGACGACCGAGGGCCTGGGATTCGCGGGAACGGAACAGGGGATCGCCGCTCAGGCCGTCGCCCTGGTCGCGCTCGGGGCGGAAACCCCGCATCCGGCAAGAGGAAACGCGGGGTAAGGTGTCAAGGGAAAGGGAGGGCTGGTTGGAACTTCCGTTCGATCTTTCGTTCCTGTCGCAGGCATGGGAGCAGTTTCTGCTGACGCTGGACGATCAGCCCCCTGAATGGATCTGTTTTTTCTTGTTTCTCGGCGCCTTTCTGGAAAACCTGATACCGCCCATTCCCGGCGATACCCTGATCGTATTCGGCGCATATCTGGCCGGGATGGGGATTGTCCGCCTGGTGCCGGCGTACCTGGCGATGTGGTTGGGCAGCGCAATGGGATGTCTGCTGGTCTACGCTGTGGCGTACTGGAAGGGGCGGGCGTTTTTTCTCGGATTCAGGTCCCGGATTTTCTCGGAAGAGAACCTGGACCGGGTTGAGGCCGGTTTTTCGCGCTACGGCGATCGGATCGTCATCTTCAACCGGTTCCTTCCCACCGTGCGCGCCTTTGTCGGTATCGTTGCCGGTATCAGCCGGATCCACCCGGTTCGAATGTGCCTCTATGTAGTCCTGGGTACACTGCTCTGGAACAGCCTGCTGGTGTATTTCGGTTTGAAAGTGGGCGAAAACTGGGGACTGGTGGTCGATGCGCTGCGGACCTATAACCGGGTGATACTCGTACTGATGGCGGCCGGCGGCATCGGGTACTTGTTGTGGCGACGAAAGAAGAGACGCGGAAAACCAGATGATGCCGGGGAATCGACGCCACCCGATACCCAGGCATCCTGACCGCCCGCCGCGCATCGTTTTGTCAACGAAATGTATTGCGACACCCGCCAAATCTAATCCGGGGTTTCGTCGATGAGCGAAAAGATCCGCGTCGGCGTGCTATTCGGCGGAAAATCCGCCGAGCACGAAGTGTCGCTGGAGTCCGCCAGAAACGTCGTAGAGGCAATTGACAGCAGCAAATACGAGGTGGTACTGATCGGAATCGACCGGGGAGGATCCTGGCGCCTGAGTACTCCCTCCCGCCTTACCCTCGAGGCCGCCGGCTCCGCCCTCCCGGCGCTGACGGCAGGGGGCACGGACGAAGGTGTAACGCTGGTGCCGAAGGACACCGGCGGCGCGCAACTCGTTCGTTCGTCCGACAATCAGCGGCTCGCGGCGCTGGACGTCGTGTTTCCCGTTCTGCACGGGCCATTCGGAGAGGACGGCACCATCCAGGGGATGTTGAAACTGGCCGATATTCCCTTTGTGGGCGCGGGTGTCCTGGGTTCGGCAGTGGCCATGGACAAAGACATTATGAAACGTCTGCTGCGCGAGGCCGGCATTCCCACTCCTGATTTTCTGGCGTTTCCACGTTCCGGTGCGGAAATCGAATACGATGCCGTCGTGGACCGGCTGGGGCTGCCCGTATTCGTAAAGCCGGCCAATATGGGGTCGTCGGTGGGGGTGAGCCGCGTGGACGATCGGGGAATGTTCGTCGATGCCCTCGAGCTTGCCTTTCGGTACGACCACAAGATTCTGATAGAGGCGGACGCGGCCGGCAGAGAAATCGAGGTTTCCGTGCTGGGCAACGAAGACCCGGTCGCATCGGTTCCCGGAGAAATCGTGCCGAATCACGAGTTCTACACCTACGAAGCGAAGTATATCGACGAACACGGCGCCGGACTGGTGATTCCGGCGGACGTTCCCGAAGCGGTCGTTCACAGGGTACAGGCGCTGGCAATTCAGGCATTCAAGGCGCTGTGCTGCGAGGGAATGGCGCGCGTTGACTGCTTTTTGCGCGGCAAAGACGAAGTGCTTGTCAACGAAATCAACACCATTCCGGGCTTCACACGGATCAGCATGTATCCGAAACTGTGGGAAGCGAGCGGGATATCCTACACGGACCTGGTCGACCGTCTGATTCAGCTCGCGTTCGAACGACACGGGCGGGAGCAGCGCCTGAAGACGTCCGTATAGCCGCACGCATCGGATCGCTGGAACACGACAGCGAGGAGCCCTCAATGTCCATTCGGTTCTACAATAGCCTGACCCGGAAGAAAGAGGAATTCAAAGAGATTGAACCGGGCCGGGTCACGTTCTACAGTTGTGGTCCTACGGTTCACGATTATTCCCATATTGGTAATTTCAAGACGTTTATCGTGTTCGACCTGATAAAACGCTATCTGACGTATCGTGGATATCGGGTTGATCACGTGATGAACATCACCGACGTGGACGACAACATCATCGGGAAGGTCCGTGATGAAAAGACGACGCTGAAAGCGCTCACCGATCGCTATGCGGAAGCCTTTTTCGAAGATATGGCGACGTTGAATCTGCTGCCGGCCGATCACTATCCGCGGGCGACGGACCACATCCCGGAAATGGTGGAGATGATCACGGGGATGATTGAGGACGGGCATGCGTACGTGCATGAAGGATCCGTCTATTTTTCAATACGGAGCTTTCCGTCGTACGGAGAACTGGCACAGCTGGATGTTTCCGGGTTACAGGCAGGCGCCAGCGGCGTGGATACGGACAAATACGACAAGGAAGACGCCAGGGACTTCGTGCTGTGGAAGGCGTGGAAACCGGAAGACGGAGACGTGTTCTGGAAAACGGATCTGGGGACGGGAAGGCCGGGCTGGCACATGGAGTGCTCGTGCATGTCCATCAAATACCTGGGGGAAACCATCGACATCCATGCCGGTGCCGTGGATCTGATTTTCCCGCACCATCAGAATGAAATCGCGCAAAGCGAGGCGGTCACGGGCAAGCGCTTCGTCAATTACTGGCTGCACGGCGCGCACATCAACGTTGATGACGAGAAGATGTCCAAGAGCCTCGGCAATTTCCTGACGGTCCGCGATATCGTGAGTTCGCCCGCCGACGCGCGCGCCTTCCGGTACCTTGTGGTGAGCAATCATTACCGAACCGCATTCAATTTCTCAAAGGAAGTACTCGACGCCGCGAGGAGTACCATGCGGAGGTTGGACAATTTCAGGCGCAGGCTGGGCGAGGTCACGAGGTCAGGCGGCGGGGAAGACCCGGGGCCCTTGCTTGAGACGGCGCGTGAAGGATTCGTCAGGCACATGGACGACGATTTGAACACGCCCCGTGCGATGAGCGCCGTTTTTGGAATGGTAAACGCCGTGGACGACCTGATCCGGGAGGGACGGGTGGACCGGGACGGCGCCCGCAGCATTGACGGCTTTCTGGATGAGATCGATCAGGTGCTTGGGGTGTTCTATGCGGCGCCTGGGGACGACGGCGCTGAGGAACTTCCGGACGAACTCGGGGCATTGATCGCGGAACGGGACCGGGCGAGGAAGGAGAGAAATTGGGCGCGGGCAGACGAGATTCGGGACCGGTTCGCGGAATTGGGTTATCTGCTCGAGGACACACCGGAAGGGACGGTGTGGAAACGGTCCTGACGTACGGCGACCGCCGTACGGGTCGCATGTGGCGTCCTTGCCTTTTTCAGACACGGAATGGCAGTTGGTGAATTCGAGCCGCCCTAGCTCAGCGGTAGAGCAACGGATTTGTAATCCGTAGGTCGGGGGTTCGAACCCCCCGGGCGGCTCCATTTTTCAGGATAACCTCGAGGCTGCTACGCAACGCGTCCTGTCACCTGCCTATCTGCTAAACCGGGTCGCCGGTCACCATATGAATCCGTTTTCCCTCCGCGAACGTGACCGGGGGCTTGTCCAACGCTTCGCCCGCGATCAATTTGCCCAGTACGTCCGCCACACCCTCAACCGCCGGCCCAAGCAACAGCTCTCCTTTTTCCTTTGTCGCCAGCCCGGCAGCTTCATTGACCATATACTCGGCGTGCACCCGTTCCGGCGCAAGAGCCAACATCGTCGACGTCTCGTATTCGCAGGCGTGCCCGGGAAGACGGTTGGCCTCCATGGTCGAAAAGACCAGTTCGGGATCGTACACGTCCCAGTACGACTGAAACCGCAGATTCAGACCCAGCCGTTCCCGGTACTCGTCGATGCGGCGCATCAGGGGTTTCACGTTCCCTCCATGGCCGTTCAGAATCAGGATATTCGCGATACCCGCCCGCCTGAGTGAATCGCACACGTCGTAAACGTACTCGCAAAAGATCTCGGGCCGCACCGTCAGGGTCCCGATATGCGCCATCCATTGCTCCGATACGCCAATGCTTACGGGAGACGCCACGACCACCCGGGGATGAAGCTTTCTGGCGGCCTGTTCCGCAACATGGGTCACGTGAAACGCATCGTGAATCATCTCCAGGTGTTCATTGTGCTGCTCGGTGGCGCCGACCGGCACAACCGCCGCCTCGATCTCACCCGATTCCATGCGCTGTCGAAATTCGGTCCTGGTCAGGTCTCCAACGAATACGCGCTTGTCCGTCATTGCGAGAACTCCTCGAAAGGTCGTTTCTATTGCGTGTAATTTCGTCGCCAGTTCCAGCTGTCGCTGCCCGAAATGAGCGGTCGTACGGCTTCCGGCAGGGTGGCGACAAATTCGGGACTTACTTCATTCCCCATCCATTCCCGGAGCATCGGCGGAGTATATCCCGCAACCAGAATCACCCGCTCTCTGTCGCTCCGAATCGCGGTGGTGCTGTGGATCAGCGACTCGCCGAACAGGAGTACCGAACCGGCCGCGGCCTCGATCTGGTGGATCAGCCGCTCGTCGTCCATGGCCGCCTGAATCATCTCTTCGCGCGGCCACGTGAGCCGGTGGCTGCCCGGAATCAGACACGTGCCTCCGTCGTCCGGTCCCACGTCCGTCAGGTAGGCGAGCGTTTTCACGAAGATACAGTGGTACCGTTCCTGCTCCGTATAGCAACCCCACGTTGCGGTTGTACCCCTGTGAAACCCCGTTGGATTGGTACGGCGCCTGCGAAGTTGATCCAGGTCCGCATCCGGATCCCGCCGGTTGATGATCGCCTCCGTCTCCTCCAGCCGCACCGCGCCTCCCACCACCTCTTCCACGAGCGGAACCAGACCCGGATGGACCGCGTATTCCAGAAGGGCGGGATCGAATTCCACCAGGTTACCGAATAGCACATGATGATCGCCCCGCGGACGAACATAGACGCGCGGCGCGGCCGCGGGATTGGCCTTGAGCCGGTAGAGCGCCGCCTTCATGCGTTCCACCTGGTCCGGCGTCAACGCGTTTTCCAGCAGGACGTAACCGTACGTATCGAAATGAAACCGCTGGGACAGCGTCAGGGCTGCCGTCTCGGCCATCGCTCACTCCTTCCAATCCATTAAGTCGCAGGCATTGGCTTTCACCTTCTCGATCGCCGTCACGATATCGTTCATCCCGTCGGGTTCATCCAGCAACATGGATTGGGATATATTGAAGACGCCGTCCCGGCACGCCCACTCGCTTACCGGACAGGGCATCACGCGGCACCTGCCCTGCGCTCCGGCGACCTCGCCCGTTTCCGTATTGAACATCGGATTGACATATAATGGATACGTATACCCGCCGTTCGGGATTCCTTCAGCTTCGAGCGCCCTTCTGAACGTCTCCTTGGGCAGCCCGCGGAATGCGTCTCCGTTGTAGGTCATGACGAATACATGCCAGCCATGGCGCGTGACGTCCGGAGACACGTACGGAGGACCGATCCCTCCAATCTCCGTCAGTCCTCGAGTCAGCAGCCTGGCATTCTCCTCGCGTTTCCGGCTCTGTTCGTCCAGCCGCTCGAACTGCGCCTGCAGAATGGCGCCCTGAAACTCCGTCAACGGATCGGAGAACCCCAGATGGTGATGTTCGTACCAGGGCCGGCCCTTCTTCCTTCCGAACGTGGAAAGCGTATACTTCAGAAAATCCGCCAACCCTTCGTCATTCGTGGTTACGATCCCTCCTTCGCCGCAGGTCAGATTCTTGGCGTGATTGAAACTATAGACCGCCGCGTCGCCCAGGCCACCCAGCATCCTTCCCTGCCACCCGGACGTGTGCGCATGGGCCGCGTCCCATACAACCTTCAACCCGTGCCGGTCCGCCAGTGACCGGATGCCTTCCACGTCCGCGGCGTGTCCGGCGAAGTGAACGGGAATCACCGCCTTTGTGCGCGAGGATATCGCGCCTTCAATCGTCTCCGGTGTTGCGCAGAACGTCCGGGGATCGATATCCACGAAGACAACGTCCGCTCCAACCGCAAGGGGCGCCAGCGCCGTTGCGATGAACGTGTAGGCGGGGACGATCACCTCGTCTCCCGGTCCGACGCCGAATGCCCGGAGGGACAACTCCAGACCTGCCGTGCAGCTGCCCATCCCCACCCCGTGCCGCGCATCCGAGAATTTCGCGAATGCGTCGCAGAACGCCGTCACCCTCGGGCCATGAATTGTTCCGCCCCAGAGGCTGGTTTCCATGACCTCGCCCAGATAGTCCAGGTCGCGCCCGTCCGACTGCGGCCAGGACGGAAACGGTTCGGACCGGACGGGGGTCCCGCCCAGAAGCGCCGCCTTATCCATCAACACCTCCTTTAACCTTGATTCGTAATATTTCGTGAACGTTAATTCGAATATGTGCAAGTTAATAAAGGCGATTAGACGGCGGATTACCAGGATACACCAGGTTACTGTACGTGAACGGAAAAAATGTCCATCCGGACGACGTTTACACCCCGTTTCGGTGGGTTTAATCACGACGCCCGGTTGCAGTTTTTTTCGAATAAGGGTTAACTTGATCCGAAGTCAGGCTGTCAGCCGTCAGCTAAACCCGGATAACGATGCGGCCCGGCGATACAAATTCCTCTCTATCATCGCCATGTGTTCATGTACGGGGCGAGGATGTCCCCCAGCAACTCCGGCGGTCGTCCGAATGCCTCGAAAAACGCCTCATAGGTGGGCATCAGTCGCACCTTCACTTTCTCTTCGTGGTGCAGCGCGATATCCTCGAGCCGGTGATCCAGAAAGGGGTTGGCGAATCGCTCCAGGACCTGTTCGGCAAACCTCCGGGCATCTTCCACGACATGCTCGAGCGTTGGTACGATTTCATCGAAAACCAGACGCCTCAGCCAACGCCCGACCGCCGGGTCGCCAACCGCTTCACGGACCGTACGCAGCCCCGATGGCCCCGCCCTGCACACCAGCGCCGTATGCGCTCCGTTCAGGATGCGGACCTTCCGCAGCGCATACGGTCGAACGTCGGGAACGAACCGGACGCAGGGGTGTTCGAAGAGATCTCCGGGCCGCGCCTCGACCACCCAGAGGGCAAACGGCTCCGCCGCCGTCAACAGCTTGTCCGAGGTCAGAAGCGGATGGGATTCCGGCCTGCCGCTTACGATTCGGTCCACCAGCGTGTTCACCCAACGCACGTCCCGGCGAATCCAGTCCTGAAGCCCCGCATCCAGACGCCAGGCTTCGGCCTGGCTGAGCACCAGTTCCCGAAGCAGTTCGCCATTCGGCTCCACGAGTTCACAGGGCAACACCGTCAGACCCGGCAGGCCGGCCTGGTAGCGGGCTTTGAGAACGCAAAGCAGCCGGGCGGGGAATGATCGTGGCAGTTCGGGATCATCGTCGTCAATGAGCGAGTACCCCGCTTCGGTCGTATTGGAGATAACCATGCGCAAGGCAGACGATCGGGCGACCCGGAGCACTTCCGCCCATTCTGACTTCGCAGTCAGCGCCCGGCTGATGCTCCGGACCGCGAGCGTTCTGTCGATCCCCACCCCGTCCGCCAATCCCCTGAAGACCACGTGGTACTTCCCGCCCTGCGCGTTCAGCAGCGCCGCGCGGTTGCCCTCCGTGGACTGCACGACAACGATGCGCCCCACACATCCGCCCGCCGCATTCGCCTCGTGAACGAACACGTCGGCGAACGCCCGGAGAAAACTGCCTCCGCCGAACTGCAGGATGGTCTCGGGCAATGGCTCCACCACGGTCCTCTTTTACCCGGCCTTCCGGGCGGCACAGACACCACCTTCACGCCGTGCGGTGCGCCTCCCAATCCCTGTATGGCAGGGACGAATGCATCTGCACGAATCGCCAGCATCCATTCTCACGTCGCAGGACGACGGTCCACCGCTCGCCTTCCAGCCTGTAGTGCTGCGAACCCGTGCTGCCTTCGCCATCCCACAGGAATTGGCCCCATGCCACGTTTCCCCGGGTTCTCAACTCGGTATCCCTTCGCTCGATTCGCACGTCGCACCAGCGTTCGAAGTGTCTCGACCACGTCGCCAGTACCGCGTCCCTGCCGCGTACCGGTGCGTCTCCCCCCGAGAAAAACGCGCACACGTCCTCCGCCAGGATTTCTTCCAATGCGGCGGAATTTCCCTGCGTTACAGCATTCTTCAGCGCGTCCAACAGACTGTCGACCTCGGCGGACCTACCCCCGGACCCCCTTCCTGAAGGAAGGGGGAACCGGGGTTTTCCGTGGTCTTTTCCCTGATAAAGAACGGAGATGGCGTTCTCCCGTTTATGTGCGTCTATATTGAAAGGCGTCAACGCCCTGCTTTGCTTGTCTCTCCCTTTTCTTCAGGAGAGGGGGCCGGGGGAGAGGTGGGTTTTGATTTTGGTTTTCGCCTTTTGCTGACGGCTGAGAGCTGATCGCTGAAAGCTGCTTCTCGCCGTTTAAATTACGGAATGGCATCCAGAACACGATCGATTTCCTCTTCGGTGTTGTAGAAATGCGGCGACAGCCGGACACCTCCTCCCCGTATCGCACAAACGACCCGTGCGTCGGACAGCTTCTGAAAAATCGATTCCGAATCGATCCGGGAGTGATGAAACACGACAATGCCGGACTTTTCGCCGCGGGCCCTCGAACTGACCACCCGGCAGCCCTTTTCCTCGAGCCCGGCGCAGAGTTGATCGGTCAACGAAAATACCCGCGACTCGATGCTTTCGATGCCAATGCGAAGGAGGAGATCGAGACCGGCACGCAACCCGTGGATGCCCACGGTATTTAACGTGCCGCACTCAAATCGCTGCGCATCGGGCAACAATGTGGTGTCGTACGACAGGAAATCCCTTGGCTCCACCACGTTCGCCCAGCCCAGGTTCACCACTCGGAGGCGCCGACGGGCGCGGTGTGAACAATAGAAGACGCCGATTCCTTCCGGACCCAGAAGCCATTTGTGAGCGTCGGCCGAAACAAAGTCGATTCCGGCGTCCGCCACGTCCAGGGGCAGCACGCCGAGGCTTTGAATCGCGTCCACGCAGAAAAGGATGCCTCGCGCCCTGCAGAATCGGCCGATTTCCCGGAGGTCGTGACGGAACCCGGTTGCGAACTCCACCGAGCTTACGGAAAGCACGCGCGTCCGGTCGTCGACGGCATTCAGCAGGTCGTTCAGCGGGATACGGCCCTCGACCTCGGGAACACGCCGGACCTCTACGCCTTGCGACCGCAGGTTCAGCCACGGATAGACATTGGCCGGGAATCCGCGATCGGGTATGACGACGTTGTCGCCCTGCCGCCACGTCAATCCGTTGGCCGCCATCAGGATCCCTTCGGACGTGTTCTTGACGAAGGCAATCTCCGACGCTTCCGCGCCGATCAGACGCGCGGCCGATTCCCGCGTGCGGGAACATACGTCGTCCCACGCGGGCAGATTCGCCATGCCGTTGCGGGTCAGATCCTGCAGCATTCCGTCCATTGCGTGGTAGACGCCCTGCGAAATTGGCGCGATTCCGGCGTGATTCATATAAATCCAGTTCCGGGTCACCGGAAACCCGTTCCGGATTTCCTCGATATCGATTTGCACACTCGCCCCCCGGTCCACGCGGGATTCCCATGTGAAACGGCAGATGGTACCGTACCATCTGCCGTGTGCCTGACCGCCGCCTGAATCTTACTCCAGCCGATAGTTGGGCGCCTCTTTCGTAACCGATACGTCGTGCGCGTGGCTCTCCCGGACACCGGCCGACGAGACTTTCACGAATCGACCGTTCCTTCGGAGTTCCGCAATGGTTCTCGTTCCGCAATATCCCATGCCCGCCCTCAACCCGCCGATAAGTTGATATATGAACCCTGAGATGGATCCCTTGTACGGTACCTGCCCTTCAATTCCCTCAGGAACCAGCTTGTTGGCTTCGACGCCTACCTGGAAGTATCTGTCCCTGCTTCCGCGCTGCATGGCGCCCAGAGAACCCATCCCCCTGTAGACCTTGAAGGTCCGTCCCTGGTAGATTACCGTCTCTCCCGGACTCTCGTCCGTACCCGCGAAGAGGAATCCGATCATCACGGAATTCGCGCCGGCCGCGATGGCCTTGGTGACGTCTCCAGACTGGGTGATTCCGCCGTCCGCGATGGCGGGGACGCCCGCCTTTTCCGCGACGTCGGCGCAGTCCATGATGGCCGAAATCTGGGGTACGCCGGCTCCGGCGATGACCCGGGTTGTGCAACTCGCCGATGGCCCCATACCCACCTTGACCGCATCCGTTCCGGCCAGAATCAGGTCCCGCGCCGCCTCCGCCGTTACGATGTTTCCGGCGATCACTTCGGTTTCCGGAAAGCCATTCTTGATGCGTTCCACGGCTTCGAGAACACCCCGGGAATGGCCGTGCGCCGTATCCACGACAATCACGTCCACGTCCCGGTCGACCAGCATGCCGACACGGGCTTCCAGATCGCCCCCCACCCCAACCGCCGCGCCCACCCGGAGCCTTCCGAGTCTGTCTTTGCATGCATGCGGGTACTGTATCTTTTTCTCGATATCCTTTACCGTAATCAGACCCTTGAGCACACCCTTGTCGTCCACGACGGGCAGCTTTTCGATGCGATGTTCCTGGAGAATTTCCTGTGCTTCCTCCAGGGAGATTCCCAACCGGGCCGTCACCAGCCCCTTGTGCGTCATGACCTCGGACACCTTCCTGTGCACGTTTTTCTCGAACCGCAGGTCCCGGTTGGTCAGGATGCCCACAAGTCTCTTGCCGCCGTCAACGATCGGCACTCCGGAAATCCGATACTTGGACATCATCTCGAGCGCTTCACGGATGTAGTTGTCCGGCGAAAGCGTCAGCGGATCGACAATCATTCCGCTTTCCGACCGTTTCACCTTGGCCACCTCCTCGGCCTGTTCTTCGATAGACAGATTCCTGTGTACAATCCCGATGCCGCCCTCCTGGGCAAGTGCGATCGCGAGACGGGCTTCGGTAACCGTATCCATGGCGGCGCTGACGAGAGGGATATTCAACCGGATCCTTCGGGTGAGCTGCGTGGTCAGATCCACCTGATTCGGCAGGACTTCGGATTTTCCGGGAATCAGCAGGACATCGTCGTACGTCAGTCCCTCTTTGGCGATTTTTTCCGTGGGTCTGTCCATTGACGTCTCCCTGGTGAAATAAAACGGCGCATCTTCTCTACGTCATCAAATCGTATCCGGATACAAGAAACCCCTTGACGTACGTGTCAAGGGGTTTGCACAACTTCCCGTTACAAGTTCGGGCGCAGCAGCCGCGCGCAGGCGATCGCGGGAGGCGAAGACCTGTCCATGACGCCGAGTATTCCGTTGCGCATGCGAAACTCCGGGTGCGACTGCAACAAGAGTCCAACCGTCTGACGAGTCCTCCAATATACGGGATTACCCGGGTTGTGTCAACCTGCATCTGGCAGGCATCGCGGGGTGGGAGTCTCGGTCCTGTCCTTTGCCTCGCCGCGGTTTCAATTCGCAATGGAATCGCAATAAACGGGCATGGATTTTGCCTTGACATCCAATTTCCTATTCGTTAGATTTCTATGTTTCTAAGTGTTAGATGTGTCTATGCGTCTTGGTACCAGCAATTTACGCTGAATCGACAGTGCTGCGCCGCTGTATCGTCGAGGAGTTGCTGTCATGATATTCAGGCTTTCGGACGGCATCGTTATCATTCTCTGCGGTTTTCTGTTCCTGGGCCTGTTTTCGCCGGTCGAGGCCAGAAGAAAGTCGAAAAAGGATGAGCACAAGCCGCGCGAGGCCCCCGTGGACTCGGGGGCGATGTCAAGGAAGCATGTTTATTTCGGCAAGCGGTATCTGGATAACAAACAATACGAAGACGCCCAGGTCCAGCTGACGAAGTCATGGGACTTCAATTCGCGGAATGCGCAAACCGCGTACTATCTGGGCAAGTTGCACAATGAGACGGAAAAATCCCAGGACGCCATTACCTGGTTCAAGAAGACAATCAAACTGAAACCGGCGGGCCCAAACGCGCGAAACGCGCTTTACTACCTCGGGCAGCTTTACGTACAGGAAGGGATGCTCGAGGAGGCCATCGAGGTATACGAAAAGCTTCTCGCCATTGCGAAGAAACCGGAACAGCAGGTCCAGTACCTGCACCAGCTGGTCTCGCTGTATATTGAAATCGAAGACTACGATTCGGCGCTGAAGCATACCCGCAGCTGGGGCCAGTTGGAACCTGACAATCCCGACGTGCAGGATGCGATCGCAAAGCTCACCCTGCATATGGGTGACGAAGACGAAGCCCTCAAGGAGATGGAGCGGCTGCTGGAGATAAACCCCGAAGACTATACGACGCTCGACAACCTTGCCAGGTTGTACGTCCGCATGGGTATGATCCAGAAGGCGTTCGACGCGTATCAGAAACTCCACGCACACAGCCCCGCGGATTTTTTTTACTTGGATCAATTGCTTACGCTTGGGAAACAGCTGAACAAGCCCAGAAGGTTTCAAATCCGCATCCTGAGAAAAATGGAAAAGCTACAGCCCGACAACCTCAGCGTCGTCGAGCAACTGGCCGATCTGACGGGCGATATGAGTCTGGTCAATAGAGGGCTCAGACTGGATCCGGGAAACGGGAAATTCAACTACATGAAGGGCGAGTTCCATTACAGGAAGTGGAAGAAATCCAATGCCGCGCGGGATTCCGTCAATGCGTTGAAATGGTTCAGGAGGGCCGGCAAGGATCCACTCTGGGCAGGAAACGCCAAACGGATGATCGATGAAATCAACCCTCCCATGTCCGAGGAGGAGAAGAAGAGACTGGAATTCTTCAAAAAGAAGAAAGAGGAGGAGGTAGATATCGAAGGGAAGAAATGAGACGTGCCGGTCGGCGTTGGTCAAATCCACCCGTCTTACGAGAGCGAGGCTGCGCTTGCTCGGCTCTCATAGCCGGATTTTCCCGCATTGACCGTCACTTTTTCGCTCGCGCTCGGGAATTCACCGGTAATTTGATACAACTTCCTGTACATCCGTAGCGAACATTCACATCAACTGGGGGATTGAGGCATGGTTGAACTTTATGTAAACGGCGGGCCCTTCATGCACCCGCTTCTGCTTATGCTGCTTTTCGGTATTGCGGTCAGTATTGAACGTTTCTGGTCGCTCTGGCGGTCTTCCATCGACACGCGGGAGTTTTTCACCGCGGTTCAGGAAGCGCTCAAGCAGCGGGGGCCTGAAGGCGTGGCCGAGGTCTGCGCAAGTCACAGGGGGCCGGTCGCCTCGGTTCTCCATGCTGGCCTTCTCCGCCTGGACCGGGGGCTCGAACACGTTGAAAAAGCGATAGAAGAATCCGGCGCCATCGAAATGGCCTTCCTGGAAAAAGGCATGGTCTGGCTATCCACCGTAGCCAATATCGCCCCGCTGCTCGGGTTCCTCGGGACGGTGAGCGGTATGATCAGCGCCTTCGACGCCATTGCGAAAGCCGGGGACGTTGAGCCCAGTATTGTGGCCGCCGGTATTTCGGAAGCGCTCATTACCACGGCATCCGGACTGGTCATCGCCATTCCAATCCAGGCGTTGCACAACCTCTTCGTGTCCAAGATAGACAAGATCATCATCGATATGCAGGAGAGTTCCTCTCAGTTCATCGACGAACTGATCCAGGCCGGCTACGATACGCCCGCGGGAGAATAAGCCATGGCGAACAAGCCACAGTTGGCAAGGCGGAACAAATCGAATCCCGAAATCCCGACTTCGTCGATGGCGGACATCGCCTTTCTGCTGATTGTTTTTTTCCTGGTGACCACCACAATGAACCAGGACAAGGGCATTGGCATGCAGCTTCCGCCCGCCGGAGAAAACAAAAAGATCCAGAAGAAGAATATCTGCAACGTCTGGGTGAATGCCGCCGGTGACATCCTCATCAACCTGGAACAGGAAGTTCCCCTCGGGCAGTTGCGCGCCGAAATCGAGCGGCGGCTGAGCGAAAACGACAAGCTGATCGTTTCCCTCAAGGCGGACGAGGAGACGCCCTATAACGCATTCATAGACGTTCTGGATGAGATCAAGCTTTCGGGTGCAACGCGGATTTCACTGGCATCTCCGGAAAAGTAGGTTCGTCCGGCAACAGGAGTTCTCAGCATGGCGGATTTTTCAAAAAAATCAGGGGTACATACGTCCATTCCAACCGGTTCCATGGCGGATATCGCCTTTCTTCTCCTGATCTTTTTCATGGTCACCACGGTTTTCGTCCGCTACCGGGTCACCGGGATCGTACTGCCCAGGGCTGAAAAGGTCGAGGAAATCAAGACGCGCCGCCATATTTCCTACGTCTGGATTTCCGCGGACCGGAAGGTCTACATAGACGACAAGATCGCCCAGGTCAACCAGGTTGCGCCCATCTTCTACGAACGCCGCGTGCAGAACCCGCGGCTGATCGTCTCACTCAAGTGCGATACGCGGGCGCCCTACGGGCTGGTTTCCGAGGTGATTGAGGAACTGCGCAAGGCCGACGCCCTCCGCGTCAACTTTGCCACCGATCGAGAGAGGTAACGCATATGGCCTATATCAGAGGGAAGGATATCGTCCGGCGGAAGTACCCTGAACATGACCTCAGGCGGCGTTATCCGAAAGTCTTCTGGACGTCGGTCGGTATCTCGTGTGCCCTGCACCTGTTCATGGCGATCCTTTTTCCCACGTTTGATATTCGTGCCTCGGCGGGGAAGAAGGACCAGATCATCATCCAGATGGAGGAGATCCCGGAAACGCGCCAGATTCAGCGGCCGCCTCCGCCCCCAAGGCCCGCCATGCCGGTTGAAACCGAAAGCGACGATGTACCCGACGACGTGACCATCGAAACGACCGACCTTGACCTGGATCAGGCTCCCGTAGACCTGCCGCCCCCGCCACCGGGCGCCACCGAAGCGCCGATGGAAGAAGAAGTGATGGAGTTCTGGAGCGTGGAGGAAAAACCGGAACTGATCAAAGGGGTCCAGCCCAAATTCCCCGAGATCGCCCGCAAGGCGGGGCTGGAGGGCAATGTTTTCGTCAAGTTCATGGTGCGCAGAGACGGCCGGACGGACAAGGTACAGATATTGAAGGGCCAGGAGATCTTCAGGCAGGCGGCCATCGATGCGGTCAGACAGTTCGTATTCAAGCCGGCCATACAGAACGACAAGCCCGTGAATGTCTGGATGACCCAGCGTATCGCCTTCAAGTTGCACGATTGAACCCGGTCAGGGCAGCACAAGCTCGGCGGAGGCCATCACACAACCGGTGGTGGCCTTTCCGCATGTCCGAGGCGTTTGACATTATCCCGGGATCTGCCAATATTAATCACTTGTAGAGCCACGTTTCCATCAACCTGTATTCTCGAGAGGATCACCTGATATGCGTTGTCGACTGTCTCTGTTCCTGCTCCTGGGCCTTCCATTCTGCCAGCCCGCGTGGGCTCAAGTCGCTCCCGAATCGGCGGAAAAATACAACGCCGGTCAGGCCCTTTTCGAGAAAAGGCGTTATCAGCAGGCCCTCCAGGCGTTCGAAGACGCCGTCAAGCTGGATGGGAACAATGCCCAGGCGTACCGGGGCATGGCCAAAACCTACCAGAAGCTCAAGGATTCCGAGAAGGCCATCGCCAATTTCCGAATGGCCACCACGGTAAAGGCGGACTACGTCGAGGCCCATTATGAACTGGGAAACCTCTTTTTCAATCTGAGAAGATACAATGACGCGCAAGAGGCGTTCAAAGCCGTGCTGAATCTCGACGGCAATTTTCAGAATGGCAATGCACGGAATCTCCTGAAGGGGGCCTATTCAAGGCAGGGCAGGGAGTACCTGCTCAGAAAGAACTACAGGAAGGCGATCGAGGAGTACGAAAATGCAACCCAGCTCGATCCCACGGACGCAACCAATTTCTACAACCTGGGTCTGGCCGCCAGAAACGCGCGCAAGATCAAGCAGGCCGAGACCGCGTTTACAACGGCCGTCGAGCTCAATCCCACGTACGCCAAGGCCCATCGACAACTGGGTGATCTGTATCGGCTCACCAAGAGAAGCAGCCGGGCGATCCGGAGTTACGGCAAGGCGATCGACAGCGATCCGAATTGCAAAGACAGGAAGAACATCAACGCCTACCGCAGCCTGGCCGTTGTGTACAATCAGACAAAACAACATTCAAAAGCGGTCTCTATCCTCAGAAAGGGCGTCGCGGTGGCGCCCACCAAGAGAGACAAAGTCAGAATCTACACGGCGCTGGGGTACTCCCACGCGTTGGGGAAGAATTACAAAAGCGCCGTGTCCGCGTATCAGCAGGCGCTCGCGCTGGATTCCAGAGACAGCGAGGCCCGGTACCGGGCGGCGGTCGCCTATTTTGAACTCAAACAATACCAGAACGCCCTCAACTATGCCAGGAGAGCCGCGCGGGACCGAAGATTCGGCGTGCCGGCGTACGTCATCATGGGCGACGTGTACGACGCGTGGCGGCCCCAGGGATGGAAGGAAAAAGCGATACAGAACTACTCCAGGGGTCTCAGAGATCGCAAATTCAAGAAGTACTGCGAGGACAAGATCGATCGCATCAAGAACCCCGTCGACACCGGAGAGTAACAACACGAAGCGGAACACCCCGCGGGCAATTCACGTGCGCCGTCGCGTTTGCAGCAGTCCGTTGATGAAGTCGCTCTGCAGGCCTGCCAGTGAAGTCCCGGAAGGCAAGCGAGCCCGGATGGACTTTTTCAACGGGCTGCTGGATTCGATCCCATTTCCTGAAATTGCCAAATCACGTCCCAACAGTCGGCTCCGGGCCGGCTGCCTTCCCGTACCCCGTACCGAACCGCCCCGGTGTCCAGTTCCCTCTCACGGCTTCTGCATACGATACCAGCCTGCTCTCCACGGGTCCTGGTATCCTCGCCCGGCTTCACCGCTGCGGAAAACGACCTCGTCTTGACGCTCGAAAACTTCACTTTTCTTCTGGCTTTTCTGGGTTATGTCGGGCTGTCTGCGAATCTGGTACTTGGCGCCAGGGGCACGTTCAGCCGCCCGGCAATCGCCCTGGTTGCGCTGGTTGCGGTCGCCCACGTCTACCTGGTCTGGGCTTTCAGGTACGATTGGCAGTACGCCATGGCCGTCCGAAACGGCTACGCCGGCTTCTTCATCTTCCACGCGGCTCTCCTGTTGATCGGTACCGCCGTGTTTGCGCCGCCGTCGATCTGCAGGCCCCTTATCGCCCTCTCGTTTCTGATTGTCTCCGCGGGCGCCTCGGGAGCCGTTTTCAGGTACGAAGTCGTCAGCGTTTACCGCATTCCCGTGCTGCTCAACGCGGGTCTCGGTCTGGGATTCCTCGTCTACGATCAGGTTCGCAGAGTCAGGTCGGCCAGATGATCCATGGCCGGACCATTGGCAGACGGATTCAGTCAGCCCGTACTGATATGACCTCGATTGCAGAGATCCGCCGTCGTCTCGCCGGATATCACCCGCGTCTGGCATCCGGAGACAGGATCCGCGCCGCCGTTGCAATGGTCCTGCACCAGCAGCAGGAAGCGGTTCACCTGCTGTTTATCGAACGGTCGCAGCGCGACGGCGATCCCTGGTCGGGCCACGTCGCGTTCCCGGGGGGCAGGGTGGAGCCCGGCGACGGGAACGCGCGAGAGGCCGCGAAGCGGGAGACGCGAGAGGAAGTCGGCCTGGACCTCGGAATGGCTGAGTACCTCGGTCGCCTCGACGACGTTACCGGCGCTACCCTTCCCATTCTTGTGTCGGGTTTCGTCTACTCCGTCGAAATCAGGGACCGGCTTCGACCGAACCACGAAGTCACGGACGCTTTCTGGGTGAAGTTGAACGATCTTGCCGATGCCGGACGGCATCGCGAGCGCAGCTTTCGGATTGACAACGTGGAACGTCGTTTCTCCACAATCGATCTGCCGGGAACGCGTCATCGCGTACTCTGGGGCATTTCGTACCGACTGGTCGCGCAGTTGCTGGCGCTTTCGGACCGCCCGATGTGTTCATCGCCGCCTGTCCAGGCCGCGCGAGGTCCCAAACCCGGAGCGGAAGGATGAATTCAGACGATCTTTGCCATCTCCCGGCGGTCGAGCTGCGCAGCCTGTACCAAGAGCGGGCACTTTCGCCCGTCGAGGTTACGAAAGCCGCGCTGAACCGGATTGAACGGCTGAATCCCGCATTCAACCCCTTCATAACGGTCACTCACGAACGCGCGCTGGCACAGGCAAATCGCGCCGAACGCGCCTATATGGGTGGAGAACCCGGTATTCTGGCCGGCATCCCCGGTTCACTCAAGGATCTCACCCCCACCAAAGGCATCCGTACGGCCCGGGGATCCCTGCTCTACAGGGACTGGGTGCCCGACTACGATGCGCCGCTTGCCGAACGTCTGGCAGACACCGGCATGGTCCTGGTCGGCAAAACCACCACCCCCGAACTCGGCTGGAAGGGCGACTCGGGAAACCGGGTCAACGGGCCGGTTCACAACCCCTGGAGGTACGGCCGTACAGCCGGCGGGTCCAGTGGAGGCGCCGCTGCCGCCGTTGCGCTGGGCATGGGACCCGTCGCCCAGGGAACGGACGGAGCAGGGTCCATTCGCATCCCGTGCGGTTTTTGCGGCCTGTTCGGACTCAAGCCGTCCTGGGGTCGTGTTCCCCAGTACCCCGCCAGCGTGGTTGAACTGCTCTCTCATGCCGGGCCCGTCACCCGCACCGTGGAGGATGCCGCGCTGATGCTCACGGCCATGGCCGGCGCCCATCCCCTGGACCGTCTTTCGCTGCCCGATTCCACCGATTACCTCCGTGAGATGGAAGGCGATATCACCGGTCTGCGCGTTGCCTGGTCTCCCGATCTGGGTTACGTCCGGAGCGATCCCGAAGTCCTTTCGATCGCGGCGTCTGCGGCTGCCCGGTTTCAGGAACTCGGCTGCCTCGTCGAAGAGGCCCATCCCGGACTGCCCGATCCCTGGGATATTGCCGACACGATCTGGTCCGCATCGTTTGCGGGCGTATTCGAGGACAACCTGGACGACGTCAGGGATCTCCTGGACACCGGCCTCGTCGGCGTGATTGAAAGGGGGAAATCCGTCTCCGGGGCACAGCTTGCCACCGCGTACGCGCGTCGCAATGACTACTACCACGGATGGCGTGAATTCATGAGCGTCTACGACCTGTTTCTATGTCCGACACTTCCCGTAACCGCATTTGCAGCCGGTCACGACCATCCGGGCGAAATCACGGGCCAACCAACCAGCTATCTCGGCTGGACCGCCTTTACGTACCCGTTCAACATCACCGGGCAGCCGGCGGCCACGGTTCCGGCCGGATTTTCAGGTGACGGATTGCCGGTTGGTCTGCAGATTGTCGGGCGCTGGCGTGACGACGCGGGCGTGCTGCGCGCCTCCGCGGCCTTTGAATCGCTCGCACCCTGGAACACAAAGCCACCGCCCGCCGAAACACAGGAGAAAGCATAACGCCACGACGCTTTCGAAACGGCGGCGAACCGAGAAAACCGGGCAAGAGGACCTGACTACCGGGAAAGGACGTTCCGATGATTATCAAACCCAGAATCCGGGGATTCATCTGTACGACGGCGCACCCCGTCGGCTGCGCGCACGGGGTACTCGAACAGATCGACTGGGTCAGAAAACAGCCGCCGCTGACCGGCTTCCGGAGTGTGCTCGTCGTTGGCGCCTCGACTGGCTACGGGCTGGCCACTCGAATCGCAGCCTGCTTCGGCGGCGGCGCCCGGACGGTGGGGGTCTTTTTTGAACGACCGGCCCTCAGGAATCGTACGGCCTCGGCGGGATGGTACAACTCGGTTGCCTTCGAAAAGGCCGCGAAAGAGGCGGGCCATACCTCAAAGAGTATCAATGGCGACGCGTTTTCCGATGAAATCAAGGAACAGACCATCGCGGCTATCAGGAAAGACCTGGGAGAGGTGGATCTGGTCGTGTACAGCCTGGCCTCGCCGCGGCGCACCCATCCCCGAACGGGGGCGCAGTATACATCGGTATTGAAAACCGTGGGCGAACCGTACACGGGAAAGACCGTCGATATCCACACGGGCGTCGTCTCGGAGGTCACCATCGAACCGGCCGCCGCCGACGAAATCGACAATACTGTCGCCGTCATGGGCGGCGAGGACTGGGATCTGTGGATTCAGGCGCTCGAAGCGGCGGACGTGCTTGCCGAGGGCGCCCGCACGGTCGCGTTTACCTACGTTGGGCCGGAACTGACCCGGCCGGTCTACGGCGACGGCACCATTGGGAAAGCGAAAGTACACCTCGAGGCCACGGCCCGGGAACTGGACGGACGGCTCAGGCAGAGAAACGGACGCGCCTACATCTCCGCGAACAAGGCCGTGGTCACCCAGTCCAGCGCGGCGGTACCGGTGGTTTCCCTCTATATTTCGCTGTTATACAAGGTCATGAAGGAGAAGCGAATTCACGAAGGATGTATAGAACAAATGTACCGGCTTCTGAAGGATCGACTCTATGCCGGACCGACCGTACCTACCGACGAGAGCGGGCGCATCCGCATCGATGAACTGGAGTTGAGGGAGGATGTGCAGACGCGCATCGATTCCCTCTGGCAGTCCGTCAATACCCAAAACCTGGAGTCGATTTCAGATGTGCGGGGTTTCCGCGAGGAATTCCTGAAGCTCTTCGGTTTCGGCCTCCCTTCGGTCGACTATGCGGCGGACGTTGACCCGGACCAGCCTCTCTAGGCGTCAGCCTGTCCAGCGACGAATCGTTCAATTCTCCCACGGACAATTGAACGTCCCTTTCCCGATGTCGCTGTTGATGCTCCTTGTGTCAGTCTCAATTCTCTTCCTGACAACGGTTTAGGTGTATCCGGTTCCTCTGGCACATCCTTTGCGTTCTCAGAGGACGTTGGGATTCACTCACACCGGACTCCTTGCAGAAAGGTACGCTTCCGTGGAGTTCAGTCGCTTTCCTGACAATCTCCGAGGAGGCCCGTATGATGTCCCGTGTGCTGAGCTGCGCCACCCTGGGCATAGACGCCTATGTCGTACGCATCGAGACCGATCTGGATTATCAGCTTCCCGCATTCTCGGTGGTCGGCCTGCCGGACAACGCCGTCAAGGAGAGCCGGGATCGCGTAACCGCAGCAATAAAAAACTCCGGCAGGGCCTTTCCGAATCGCCGCGTGACCGTCAATCTCGCGCCCGCGGATATCCGCAAGGAAGGCTCGGCCTTCGACCTGCCGATTGCGGTGGGCATCCTGGCCGCTTCCGGAGACATTTCGCCCGAGACCCTCTCACAATACATCGTTCTCGGTGAGCTTGCCCTCGACGGCGCCGTCCGGCCGGTCCGGGGCGTTCTGCCGATGGCTGTGGAGGCCCGGCAGGCAGGTTGCAAGGGCATGATCCTCCCGCGGGAGAATGCCCGCGAGGCAGCCATCGCGGGCGGGATCGACGTGCATCCTGTGGGCGACCTGATGGAGACGCTGGACTTTCTCGAGGGCTTTCGGGACGTGCCTTCGCTCCAGGTCGATATCGACCGTATCTTCAGTCAGGCCCTGAACTACCGCATCGACTTCCGTGATGTACGGGGTCAGGTTCACGCCAAGCGAGCACTCGAAGTGGCTGCAAGCGGCGGCCACAACATCATCATGATCGGCCCGCCCGGTTCCGGAAAAACGATGCTCACCCGCCGCCTGCCCACCATTTTGCCCGACCTGACGCTTGACGAAGCCATCGAAGCCACCAAAATCCACTCTGTGGCCGGACTGCTGCCCCCGGAGACCACCCTGGTGGCGATACGGCCCTTTCGTTCCCCGCACCACACCATCTCGGATGCCGG
This sequence comes from Candidatus Latescibacterota bacterium, assembly GCA_965116875.1. Classification (GTDB taxonomy): domain Bacteria; phylum Latescibacterota; class UBA2968; order UBA2968; genus JAAXHE01. Next base: position 1,434,105 of record OZ220733.1, on the reverse strand, counting down.
CCTGATCGGCGGCGGACCCCACCCGCGGCCTGGCGAGGTCTCGCTTGCACACCACGGCGTTCTCTTTCTGGACGAGTTGCCCGAATTCAAGAAGCACGTCCTCGAGGTCCTGCGCCAACCGCTCGAGGACGGTTTCGTCACCATTGCCCGGGCCATGGTCTCTCTGACCTATCCCGCACAGTTCATGCTTGCCTGCGCCCTGAATCCGTGCCCGTGCGGATACTTCGGCGATCCGAAGAATGAATGCACGTGTTCTCCGCCGATCATCCAGCGGTATATGTCCCGGATTTCGGGTCCACTTCTCGACCGCATCGACATTCACATTGAAGTCCCGGGGGTGGAATACACCGAACTCGCCGATGAACCCGGAGGCGAATCGTCCGATGCCATCCGCGAAGGCGTGAACGCGGCGCGCCAGGTGCAACTTCACCGTTTCAGGGAAAAACAACACCTGTTCTGCAATGCCCACATGGGACCCGCGGAGATTCGCGATTACTGCCGGATCGACGGCAAGGGCGAGGAACTTCTCAAAATGGCGATCACGAAGCTCGGCCTGTCGGCGCGCGCCTACGACCGCATTCTGAAAGTCAGCCGCACCATCGCGGACCTGGAAGAGGAACAGGAAATCAAACCCCAGCACGTCGGAGAGGCCATCCAGTACCGCAGCCTGGACCGGAATCTCTGGATGTAAGTCCCGCCGAGGGACGTGCAGATGCCCTCTATGCAATACCTCATTGTTCAGTTGTTATGGTTATTCGCATTTCAGAGAGGCGCTGTCGCACCACAGGCAAGCAGTTCCAGGCCAACAATAATCGAAGAACCGGTTGTCACACGGTCTTTCGTTTCGCTGAAGGATGTCAAAAACCCCTTGACTTCAGGTTTGCAAATGCACTTTATTTTTTTTGTATACGATGAATTCAACGCCCGCACGAGAATCAAGAATTAATGGAACGGGAGCCCATTTGGAGCGTAAGTGACCGCGCTCTATTTGGGGCGTTGAATCTGCTCATTTTCTTGCTCACCCTGACTGATCGATACAGGCCACCTGAAAAGGACCTGGTCGAAAATCTGTATGAGGCGAGTATATTCTCCGTAACACTATCCTTTATCATCATAGAGGGAGTTGACTTCATGGGCGCAATGATGAAGTTTGCCGATAAGTGGATCGCGGAGAGCGAGGCCAAAACAAGAGCAAGAGCAATAAAGGCGCTGAAGGAGTTGGAAGCTTCCAGCATAAGGCGAGAAGAAAAAATGAGTGCGCTCATGGAGGAATTGGAGAAAAATCAGAAAGAAGAGCGAGCCCGAAGGGAGAAGATATCCGAAATGCTGCAAGACGCGGAAGGGAGACAGAGATAGAGACGTCCTGCACAGCCGTAGTCTTTACCCATCGATGCCTCAGGCCTTTAATCCCTTTAAAGCTGAGGCATTATTGTTACAGGACGCAGGGTCTTTTTCCGCGGCGCGGGCAAGAGAGCTCCCTATCAAGAAGCCTGATATTCCCATGCGGCCTCGGAAAATTCCTTTCCGTTTGTCTTGAATTCACCCATCGGCTATATTATGGAGGTATGGTTGCCCGATTCTGACGTCTTTCCGGTAATCCGGCGGTTGGAGCGAGTGTATGAAGGAACCCATCGTCTATCTCAGCGGAGAATTCGTGCCTGCCTCTCAGGCCGCAATCAGGATTTACGACCTGGGCATCATTCTGGGCGCCACGCTCACCGAAATGACCCGAACGTTCGCCCACGCGCCGTTTCGCATGGACGATCACCTGGACCGGCTCTACCGGTCGTGCAAATACGCGGGGATTCAACCGCCGCTCTCTCAAAGCCGGATGCGCGACAGGACCCTGGAACTCATACGGGCGAACCGGGAATGGATCGAGCCCGGGGCCGACCTGGGCATCGTACACTTCATCACACCGGGAGAAAACGAGATCTACGCCGGCAGCGCGGCGGGAAGCGCCCGTCTGACCCCTACTGTCTGCATTCACACTTTCCCGCTGCCCTTTCGCGTCTGGCGTCACCTCTTCGAAGCCGGCGCGCACGTGGTCACACCCGCCTTGCGTCACATCCCGCCCCAGTGCCTGGATCCGAAGTCCAAGAACCGGTCCCGCCTGCACTGGTGGCTGGCCGATCAGCAGACCCACGCGGTCGACCCTGAAGCGATTACGCTGCTTCTGGACCTGGACGGCAACGTCACGGAATGCGCGGGTTCCAACTTCGTGATCGTTGTGGGCCGCACAGTCTACTCCCCAACCACGCGCAACATACTCCAGGGCGTCAGCCTCCTCACCGTCAGGGAACTTGCGGCTGAACGCGGCCTCGACTGGATCGAAAAGGACCTTCAGCCGTACGACGTGGCCAACGCCGACGAGGCCTGGCTGACGACCACGCCATATTGCATCGCCCCGTGTACCCGGTTCAACAACATACCGGTCGGAAGCGGCAAACCCGGCCCGATGTATAAAGAACTGCTGACTGCCTGGAGTGGCCGGGTCGGGCTTGACATCGAGAAACAGATCCTCAGCGATTGAAGCGGGCAGCCCCGATCAATCGAGGCGGCCACCCAACCTGGCACCCGGCGCCCGACCCATACCGAAGAGGCGCAATACAGCCTGCCCTTTCCCGTGGCCTGCGCCTTTGTTCACGGACGGGTTGGCGTTCCTGAAATTGAAGGCGACGGTCTGAACGATGAAGCGGTTCTCGCCCTCTCGGACCGAATCGAAATGTCCGTCGACCCCGCCATCGAAGCCCGTTTCCCCGATGACGCCCTGGCGCGGGTGACCGTCACCACCACAGGCGGACGGGCCCACGGTACCGGACCGCTGCCCGCCCCGGGGGATCCGGACAGCGGCGTCACCTTTGACGACCTCGTTTCCAAAGCGCATCGTCTCGTCGATGGTGTTGCGGGCAGATCCCACACACGGCGTCTGGTCGAGACCGTATTGGAATGTGCAGAATTGACAACGATCGAACCACTGGCCGAGTGCCTCTTCGGATTCGGATAGATCCATGAAAATCGCCCTTCTGCTCTCCGGCGGCGTTGACAGTTCCGTGGCGCTCAATCTGATATGCAGCGAGGGACGCCACGACGTCACCGCCTTCTATCTCAAGGTCTGGCTGGAAGACGAACTTGCCTTCCTGGGCGACTGCCCGTGGGAGGAAGACCTCAAATACGCGCGCGCCGTCTGCGAACAGGCCGGGGTACCGCTTCGCATCGTCCCTCTACAGGCCGAATACCTGGACCGGGTGGTCTCGCGCGCCGTGTCCGAACTCAGGGCCGGACGAACTCCCAGCCCGGACATTGTCTGCAACCGGCGGATCAAATTCGGAGAGTTCGCGGCCCGTATCGACGGCAGCTTCCACAAACTCGCATCCGGGCACTATGCACAAATCGAAGAAGCCAATGGCACCTGCTACCTGAAGCGAGCGCCGGATCCGGTCAAGGACCAGACCTACTTTCTTTCCGGACTCAGCCAGGCGCAACTCAAACGCGCGCTTTTCCCGGTCGGGCACCTCACCAAACAGCATGTGCGGAAATACGCGCGGGATTTCGACCTGCCGAACCAGGACCGCAAAGACAGCCAGGGCATCTGTTTTCTGGGCAAAATCAGCTACCCCGACTTCGTCAGGGCGCACCTGGGAGAAAAGGCCGGGGACATCGTCGACGTGGAAACCGGCGCCCGGCTCGGCCGCCACCGCGGGTACTGGTTCTACACCATCGGACAGCGCGAAGGACTGGGCCTTGCCGCGGGACCCTGGTACGTGGTCAGGAAAGACATCAGAGACAACGTCGTCCACGTGTCCCACAAGAGACACCGCGCCGAACGGGCGATGAGCCGCTTCCGGGTCTCAAGTCCGCACTGGATCTCGGGAGTCCCCGGGCGGCGCGACCTTCTTGTCAAAATCCGGCACGGCCCCCGGCTCGTGGGGTGCCGCATCGAATCCGGCGGCAATGCCGGACTGAACGTTCAGATGGCGGAAGCCGACCCGGGCGTGGCCCCGGGACAATCAGCCGTCTTCTACGATGGCGAAATCTGCCTGGGGGGCGGTGAGATTTCGCAGGCGCAATTCAGTACGTCGTGATGCCATTTCCGTCTCTGAAGCCGAGTGCGTATCCTTCATGAAAAGAGGAACAGGGGCAAGGATTCCACGCCCCTGTTCCTCAGGGTTACTTGTTTGCCATGAACCGGAATGCCGAGTACTGGATCTCGGAGTTGAATCTCAGAGAGCACCCGGAAGGCGGCTACTATCGGGAAATATACCGCTCCTGTGAGACCGTCCAGGCGAGGGCTCTTCCAAAGCGGTTCGGCGGTCCCAGGACATTCTCAACCGCGATCTACTACCTGCTCGAAGGCAATGACTATTCCGCCCTTCACCGCATCAGGTCCGACGAGATCTGGCACTTTTATGCCGGATCGCCCGTCACCATCCATACGATCGACCAAAGCGGCGTATACGTACGCACCCTGCTTGGCAACAACCCTGAAAACGACCAGTCCTTGACGGCAGTCATTACCGCCGGCTGCTGGTACGGCGCGACGCTGGATGATCCCCACTCATACGCCCTCATGGGCGGCACCGTCGCTCCCGGTTTCGAATTCGAGGACTTTGAGTTGGCAAACCGTGCGGACCTGATGCGGAGCTTTCCCGGTCACCGCTGCGTTATCGAACGGTTGACCCGCTGAAGCGGACAGTCGCCCGGCGGAGGCGGTCTTCATACCGGTTCGGGAGAGCATTCCTGCATATACCGGATGCCCTCCTCGATCTCCTCTTTCTTCACGGTGTCGCACGTAACCGCGCGGCCTATCGCCGTGGGAAGGACGAACCGGATCACCCCATCCCGTGCTTTCTTGTCGCTGGCCATGCGCGCGATCAGTCTGCCTGATTCAAGCACGCGGGCGCCGCCCGGTATCCCGATTCTTTCGATCAGCGCGTTCTGGCGTTGCAATTCCGCCGGATTCCAAAATCCCTTGATGACGCCGATTCTGCCCGCGGCCAGCATGCCAAGCATGACAGCCTCACCGTGTCTGTACACCGTGTAGTCCGTCACCGCCTCTATGGCGTGTCCCACCGTGTGACCGTAGTTCAGAATCTCCCTCAATCCCGCCTCGGTCTCATCCGCCGCCACAACGCCCGCCTTTATTCGGCAGTTTCGCGCAATCAGACCGACCAGTTGATCCGGTTCGATCGCCAGGTCCGCTACGTTCTCAATCCTGGTCTCGAGGAATTGCACGAGTGTTTCGTCCCGGATCAATCCGTGCTTGATCACCTCGGCCATCCCTGCAACCACCTCCCGCCTGGGCAGGGTCACCAGCGTTTCCGTGTCAACGTATACCATCTTCGGCTGATAGAACGCGCCAATCATATTCTTGCCGAGCGGGTGATCGACCCCGGTCTTTCCGCCCACGCTGGCGTCGACCTGTGCCTCCAGGGTGGTCGGGACCTGCACGAAATCGACGCCGCGAAGATAGGTGGCCGCGACGAATCCGGCGGTATCGCCCACGACACCGCCTCCCAGTGCGACGATGCAGCAGCGCCGTTCCATACCCGCCCGTATCAGTTCGCCGTAGATCCTGCCCGCTGTGGCCAGCGTCTTGAATTCCTCTCCATCCGGAATCTCAACCACAATTGCCTTCACACCCTGCGCCTCCAGACCGGACCTGACCGGGTCCAGGTAGAGGCGCGCCACCGTGGGATTGGTCACGATCGCCGCGGTCGAACCCAGGCCTTCCGCGGCGTACGCCTGGCCGAATCCGGACAGTATCCCATGTCCGATCCGGATCGGATAGCTGCGGCTGCCCAGATCGACCTGCACGGTTTCCAAACCGCTGTGTATGACTGGAGAGTCCATAAGCAGTGGCGTCTTCCGTTGCCCTATCGCTCTTCAATGCCTCTCAATGCCGTTAGGGCCAGTTGGACCGTATCCTCCGGCGTGCGATACTCCGTCGACTCCACGAATGCGTCCGCCCGGTCGTAAAACGGAGCACGGGCGGCGAGCATCGACCGGATCTTCTCCATCCGTTCTTCGTCATTCAGTCCGGCCATCAGCGGCCGTTCGCTCTCGGTCCTGCACAGGCGCGCGAAGATGGTCTCCGGCGATGCTTTCAAACAAAGGCACACGCCGGATGCGCGAATCGTGTCCCAGTTGCCCTTCTGCGTCACGGCGCCGCCACCCAATGCGATCACGGCATCGCGCATTCCGGCCGCCTTCCTGACACTGCCGCGCTCGATTCGGCGGAATGCCGCCTCCCCGTCTTCCGCGAAGATCCGGGGGATCGATTTCCCGGCCGACTCCACGATCAACTCGTCCGTATCCACAAACATCCGGTACAGGCGCCGCGCCAGAATGGGGCCGATCTTGCTCTTGCCGGTTGCCATGAAACCGGTGAGGAAAATCTGTCTGCCCCTCAGCGCAGAGAGGTGGGCGGTCTGGCTCACATTTCCTCCGGCGCCTTCATGCCCAGCAGATGGAGTCCGGCTGCCAGCACCGCGGTAATCGAATAGACGAGCGCGATGCGCGCCCGGGTCAGGGGAACGTCGTCCGAAATGACCCTGTGGGCGTTGTAGAACCGGTTCGCCTCGGCGCAGAGTTCGATCAGGAACCCGGCAATCAGTGAGGGCTCACAGGTTTCGGCCGCGTTCCGGATTCGCTCGGGAAACCGCTCCATGCACTTGACCACCGCCACGGTCTCGGGTTCGGTTAAAAGAGAAAGGTCCGCGCCGGGGGGCGGCACCGCGCCCCCGAACCTGCGCAACACACTGCAATATCGGGCATGGGTGTATTGAACGTACGGGCCGGTCTCGCCGTTGAAGTTCAGGATCTCATCCCAGTCGAACACGACGTCCCGCGTCCGGCGGGAATCCAGGTCCGCATAGACGACCGCGCCGATGCCCACGTCCCGGGCGATCGCATCCTTTTCCGGAAGATCCGGATTCTTGCTTTCTACAATTTCCCGCGTCAGCTCAATTGCGCGGTTCAACACGTCCTCCAGGAAGATCACGTTTCCCCTGCGGGTCGACATCCTTCCCTCTTTGAAGGAAATAATTCCGAACGGGACGTGGACACAGTCCTTCGCCCATTCATGGCCCATCCGTTCCAATACCTTGAAGAGTTGCCGGAAGTGCAGGGACTGCCCGGCGTCCGTCGTATAGATCAATTTGTCGAAATCGTAGGTCTGCTTCCGGTAGATTGCCGCCGCCAGGTCCCGTGTGAGATAAACGCTGGTATCATGCCCGGTCTGGATGATGGCAGGCGGCATGTCCTCATCGTCGAGCATCACCACGAGGGCGCCCTCGCTTTCCACGGCAATTCCCCCGGCCTTCAGTTCGTCGATGACGGGCCCGACCTTGTCGTGGAAGAAACTCTCACCTGTATATTCCGCGAACCCGACGTCCAGCAGTCCGTAAATCCGTTTGAAGTCCCTGACCGTCTCGTCTCTGAACCAGCTCCATAGCCGAAGCGCTTCGGAGTCGCCCGCCTCCAGTTTCTTCGTCCAGTATTTCACGTCGTTTCCGAGGGACGGGTCCTTTTCCATCTCCGCATTGTATTTTACGTAAAGATTGAAGAGCTCGTAGGGCGGATTTTCACGGATTGCGTCGTCGTTTCCCCAGCGCTTGTACGCGGCGATGCTCATTCCGTGCTTGGCGCCCCAGTCCCCAAGGTGGTTGATGCCGATCACGTTCCACCCCGTCGCCCTGTACAGCCTGCAGAGCGAGTTCCCGATTGCAGTCGATCGGATGTGCGCGATCGTGAACGGCTTGGAGACATCCGGCGAGGAGAAATCGATCACGACCGTCTTTCCTGCGCCCACGTCGCTCCGGCCGAATTCCCCGCCCCTGGCGAGGATTTCCGAAAGCGTCTCCTTTACGAATTCGGTCTGGCTCACGTAGAAATTGAGATACGGCCCCGCCGCATGCACCCGGGCGATTCGTCCGGCGGGTTGTATCCTTTCCCCAAGGTCCCTGGCGATCTGATTCGGCGCTTTACGCAGTGTTCTTGCAAATCTGAAGCACGGAAGCGCGAAATCCCCCATCTCGGGTTTTGGAGGAACCTCGACCAGGGTTCTCACCTCATCCGGGGGCATGCGGGTTGCCGCTGATACACGCGATACGATTTCTTCAATAAAAGGATTGGCCATATGGCAGGACCTCTCCACCCCAGAGCCCCTCAAAAAGGCTTTCAGTTTTCAGCTCTCAGCGATCAGCCGTCAGCCAAAGGCGAAAGGCAAAAGCAACCCCTCACCACCCCGCAGACCTCTCTCCCCGGCCCTCTCTCCCACCGGGAGAGAGGGAGGAAAGGCACACGTCGCGTGCCGGTCTTTGATAGACACTCTGATGGAAAGGAAAACGCCATCCCGGCACGTCACAAACCCGGTTCATCCACCGGTCACCGTTCCCCCTTCCTTCAGGAAGGGGGTAAGGGGGTAGGTCCGTCTCCCCGCTTCTACGGTTTTGACGCCAGGTAGAGCGTGGCGATACCCAGGGTCAGCCTGCGTTCCACCGGCTCCAGAAATCCCGAATCTGCCAGACGCATTCGAAACGCCTCACCCTCCGGAAACCGCATTACGGACTCATAGAGATACCGATACGCCAGAGGATTCCGGGAAACAAGGCGACCGATTCCGGGAAGGATGAATCTGAAATAGAAGAGATACACCCTGCTCAACAGAAACGCCCTGGGGCGGGAAAACTCCAGAATCGCCAGCCGGCCCCCCGGGCGCAGGACACGGAGTATCTCGAGAAGGCCGGCGTTCAGGTCCGAAAAGTTCCGGACTCCGAAGCCAATCGTTACCGCGTGAAACCGTGCATCCGGAAACGGCAGCCGTTGTGCGTCTCCCCGAAGCAGGTACAGCCGGCCGGGTTTTTTCTTTCGCTTTCTGTTCCCGATCCGAAGCATAGGCAGGGAAAGATCGGCGCCCACAACCCGGACCCCCGGGTCGCGCGCAGCCGCCTCGAGACCCAGATCGGCCGTTCCGGTTGCCAGATCCAGGACCCACCAGCCCGCTTTCAGATCCAGCGCGTCGACTGTCCAGCGCCGCCAGAGAATATCCACGCCGGCGCTCAACAGGTGGTTCAGCAGATCGTACGTGCCGGCAATACCGTCGAACATCTGACGCACGAAGGTCCGCCGGCCATTGCGTTCCTGATGGTTGGAAGTCGCCACGGTTACGTCCGAAACCGGCCGATAATCGCCCTCTTCATTACGTCGACGGGCGGCTCGATGCCGGTCCAGATGGCAAACGATCGCGCACCCTGGTGCACAAGCATATCCAGCCCGCCGAACGCCCGCGCTCCGGCGGATCGGAACTGACGCATCAGGAGCGTATCCAGCGGATTGAAAACCGTATCGTAGAGTACCAGCTGCGGGTGTACCGCGTCCCCATCCGCCAGGGGCGTCCGGTCCACTTCAGGAACCATCCCCAGCGACGTTCCGTTCACAACGAGGCCCGCGTCCGCGAACCGCCTCATTTGCGTGTCCTTCGTCAGATCACCCGCGTCGATCGCCTTACCCGTTATGCGTTGCATATCGCGCGCGAGAGCCTCAGCCCGGGCGACGGTTCGGTTGAGAATGCTCACCCGCCTCACCTCTTTTCGCGACGCCAGCGCGTAAACCGCCGCCCGCGCAACGCCGCCCGCTCCGAGGATCACGCAATGCTCTGGCAGCACGGCGAGACCCGCGGTGCGCTCCAGGGCCGTGACCAATCCGTACACGTCGGTATTCTCACCGACCAGTTCGCCGTCCCTGAGAGAAATCGTGTTCGCCGCGCCCACGGCCATTGCTTCTTCCGAAATCCGGTCCAGGTGCGGCATCACCGCGGATTTGTGGGGAAGGGTAACGTTCAATCCCGTGATCTGCAATGCGCGCATACCGTCAAGCGCCGATTCAATCCCGTCCGGCAATACGTGAAAGGCGACGTAACAGTAATTGACTTCAAGCGCGCCTATGGCCGCGTTGTGCATGTCCGGCGATAACGAGTGGGCGATGGGATCGCCGATCACCCCCAGCAATCGCGTGGTCGAGACAATTCCCAAAACAGACTCTCCCGGCCATGTGTTCTGATCCGCCGATCGCGTCCCTCCAGCTGGAGTTCCACCAAACCGCAGCCGGCATCGCGTTGCCTGACAGCCCGTTGGAAAAGTCCGTCCTGCCTCGCGTTTATGAACGGACTGTTAACGGGTCAGGTCCGACACAAACTGGTCGGCAATGGCGAAACTCTCTTTCCAGGAACAGTTGTAGGTGTACCGAATGAAGACCACGCCTCCCAGGAACACCAGCAACGCCAGAAGGAATAACCTGACAACCAGTCTCATAAGGCTCTCCTCGTACCGAAGATTGACCCACGCTGCCTGCAGCGACCGCTGCCGCCGCAGCACATGGCGGGCACCCGAATGATACCCACGTTCCAAGACAGATTCTAAGCTTTTTGTACCGACGCCAGCCGGTCCATCAACCCCTGATCCGCGGGCCCCGGGTTCCTGACGACTGTGTCCCCCTCGCCGGCAAGCGCTGCAAGCCGGAGCGCCATGGACACGCGGGCGTCGCCGGCGGCATCCAGTTCGGCGCCTTGAGGTCTTCCCCCCTTCACAATCAGCCCGTCCGGCATCTCTCCCATCTGAATGTGCATCTTCCTCAGGTTTTCCACCAGGACCGAAATACAGTCAACCGGACCCTTCCTCAATGCCTCGGCATCCCGTATTATGGTCTCGCCCCGGGAAACGGCGCCCGCGACCGCCATGAGCGGGAGCAGGTCCCCCAAAAGCCGCGCGTTCGCGCCTGCAATCCTTATTCCGCGCAGGTCGGACCCCCTGATCCGGACGTTCCGGGCAGGGAAACCGGAATCCGTCCGGGTGTGCTCCACGTCCATGGCCACGTTCATCCTGCGCAGTATGTCCACGATCCGGCGGCTTTTCAAGTCCATTCCGAAATGGCTCAGCGTCAGATCGGACTGTTTCCGCATCGCCGCAGCCAGGGCAAGAAACAGCCCGGCGTCGGAACTGCCCGGCAGTTCATGGGTAACGGCGCGGGGCCGAACGGGTCCGTCCAGCAACAGCTGACAACCTCCGGCGCCCGTGATCCGCCTCTTCTTCAGTTCGCATCCCGCGGCCCGAAGCAACACTTCCAGGTCGTCATCCCCGACGGCGTCCTGCAGGAGTTCGACCGGCCCGTCCACACCCAGCCCGGCCAACAGGACGCCGCATTTCACCGCCGGGTCGGGACGTCCCGCATGGAAGGTACCGGACGTCAACCTTGACCTTCCAACACAGGCCGATATCCCGTCTCCGACCGAAAGTTTCACGTGGGCGCCCAGCGATCGAAGCGCCTCGGACACCCGGTCGACGCCGGTGTTGGTGTGAACTCCGGAGAGTCTCGTTACGTAGGAGGCGCTCGACAACAATCCGGTCAGACAGGAAAACAGAATAAGGGAACCGTCCACGTCGAGCACGTCGCACGTTTCCCGGAACGGGCCGCCGGTTACCGTTGCGGTCTCACCGTCCCACGCGACCCCAATCCCGATTTTCGACAGCAATTCACCGGCGCGCCTAACGTCGCGGCTTCGCGAACACCTGCGAATTTTGGAAACTCCGTCGGCAGTGGACGCGAGGGCGAGGGCAATTATCGAGATTTGAGCATCGCCGGGGAGGTCGCAGACTCCGGCAAGCCCCGGCGACGGCTTGATGGTGTCTTCGGAAATGATCGGACCCGCGAGTTCCAAATCCACGCCTTCTTCAAAATGGAGTCCCCGATGCACGGACAACTTCCTACCTCATTCTGACGCTGTACCCCGCCCTTCCCAGCACTTCTACAGCCAGTTCCGCGCAGGGACGCGAATCGAACCCCATTCGAATTGTGCCCCCTTCCCCCTCGCGCACATTCATCACCTCGATGTCGTTGATGTTGATATTCTCTCCGGCCAGTGTCCGGGCGACGTGCGCAATCACACCCGGGCTGTCTTCCGCCAGGAGAAGGATCTCGTGCAATGGATGCAGGAATCCCTTGGAGTCCTTCGGGATCTGTCCGCGTATTCGATTCGCATAGGCAAATGCCTGTTCCAGACCGTCGCGGTCCACGGCCGAGCGAATCGCCGAAAGCGACTCTATATAAAGATCGATCATCTCGCGGATCGGGGTCGCGTTCGTGTGGCAGATGTCCCGCCACATCTCATACGGACTGGAAGCAATGCGAGTCAGGTCCCGAAACCCCCCCGCCGCCATTCGTATGGGCAACCCGTCGTCTTCCGTCATCCTTCCGATCATGGAAACCAGGCTGGTGGCCATCATCTGCGGCAGGTGGCTCACCGCTGCCGCGGCCCGGTCGTGTTCACGGGGCGTCATCCTCATCGGCCTGGCCCCGAACGCCTTTACGAGACGAGCGAGCGTTTCGACCACGAAATCGGGCGTGTCCGGCGACGGCGTCAACACGTAAATCGCATTCTGAAAAAGAAACGGATCCGCCGCGCGCACCCCCCGATGCTCCGAACCGGCCATCGGGTGCCCACCGACAAAATGCACGTCATCCCGTGCATGGGCCGCCGCCGTGGAGACAATCGCGTGCTTGGTGCTGCCCACGTCGGTCACGAGCGCATCCTGCCGCGCCGCTCCCAGCACCGCGGGAAGCATGTCCAGAATACGGACGATGGGCGTACACAGGAAAACCAGCGCTGCATCGCGAATCCCGGTTTCGAGGTCTTCATAGCGATAACCCGCGTCGATCACCTCCAGCCCGATGGCGGCATCCAGGGTCTCCTGCCTGCTCACGCCGACGACGCGTCGACCGATGCCCAGACCCTTGAGCGCCAGACCAAGCGAGCCGCCGATCAGCCCCACCCCGACAACGGCAATCGTATCGCGCGCAAAAGGAGGATCGTTGGCCATGCCGTCATCCTCGGAAGAACAGGCAAAAGCGCCGGCAGCAGGTTGCCATCGGCTTCCCGGTTCCGATCCCGTTCGCGATCATATCCCCTCCGCCAGTTCCCTTACGAACGCCTCGGTATCTTTCCACCCCAGGCACGGATCGGTAATGGATTTGCCGTACACGCCGTTATTAACGTCTTGTGCCCCCTCAACCAGATAACTCTCCACCATCAACCCGCGGATCATATCGTTCAAAAACGCCGAACTCTGCCGGCTGCGTATCACTTCCAACCCGATCCGCGGCTGTTCGCTGAACTGCTTGCCGGAGTTGTTGTGATTCGTATCCACGACGATTGTTGGATTGGCAAGCGACCGCTGTCGATACAGTTCCGCCGCGTACATCAAGTCTTCGTAGTGATAGTTCGGATTACTTCGTCCGGTCAGGTCCACCGCGCCCCTGAGCACGGCGTGCGCAAGGGGATTGCCGCCGGTGCCGACCTCCCAACCGTTATAGATGAAGACGTGCGGGATCTGCGAGGCGTGAATCGCGTTCAGCATTACCGAAAGATCTCCGCCCGTCGGGTTCTTCATGCCAACCGGGACGTCAACGCCGCTGCAGGTCAAACGGTGCTGCTGGTTTTCCACGGATCGCGCGCCCACGGCTATATAGCTCAGCAGGTCTTCGACATAAGGGAGATTGCCCGGATACAGCATTTCGTCGGCCGCTGTCAGGTGGGACTCCCGGACTGCGCGGATGTGCATCTGACGCACCGCGTAGATCCCTTCGGCCATATCCGGCGCCTTCCGCGGGTCCGGCTGATGTCCCATGCCTTTGTACCCCTCGCCGGTCGTTCGCGGTTTGTTGGTATAGATGCGGGGAACCAGAACCAGCCGTTCCCGGACGGCCTCCTGCAGCTTCGCCAACCTGGAGACGTATTCACAAACGGCGTCTTCATTGTGCGCTGAGCAGGGGCCGATTACCAGCAGGAATTTATCGCTCACGCGCTCGAATATTTCCCTGATCTCGGTGTCGCGTTCCTCCTTTATCTTCTTCAGTCCTGTCGGCAGCGACACCTTCTCCAGCACAGCTTCAGGCGTGGGTGTCTTCATGTGTTTCGTGAACGCCATGTGGTTTCGACTCCGTGGCAGATAGCGACCTTCAATCCCTGGTGAATTGCCAGGCCGTTTTCGCGTAATGTCTCAAGACGGACTGCTAGAGGTGTTTCGCGCCTCCGGTTTACCGTTCATCCTGCTCCTGCCTCCTGGACTCGTCGATGATCTGCCGAAAGATCCGTCGCACCGCCTCGTCGTCCATGGGCCCTTTATTCTGTTCGAGCAATCGTTTCAGGATCGAAATCTCCCGTTCCGGCACGTAGATCGGTTGTTCGATTGTCCGTTTGATCCTGCCGATTTCAATGGCGCATTCGGCCCTTCGATTCAGCAGCTTCAGCAGCTTTGCGTCCAGCACGTCGATTTCCTTACGCCAGTCTTCAAGATCCATCGGATGCTCCCTTCAGCGGTTGCACCAGTTCTTCGACGAATTCCCCGATGTGCGAAACGAGGTCCGGGTCGGTCTGCCGTTGCGCAATTCGCCGAACGATGGCGCTGCCGACGACGACGGCATCCGCATAACCTGCAACTTCCCCAGACTGTTCGGGTGTCGAAATCCCGAATCCGACAGCTACCGGTTGCGAGGTATGCCGACGGATTGCCGTCACCCGGTCGCCAAGCGTCTCCTCCAGACTGTCCCGCTCCCCGGTTACGCCCGTGCGCGACACGTAATACACAAATCCGCTGGTGTGAGACGCAATCCGTCGAATGCGGTCCTCGCGGCTGGTGGGCGCGATCAGAAAGATCGTATCCAGTCCCCGCTTTTCCATCAGAGCCTTGTACTCTCCCGCCTCTTCCGGTGGAAGATCCAGCGCCAGAATGCCGTCCACCCCCGCTTCGGCCGCTCTGGAGACGAGCCGTTCAAGACCGTAGCGGTGCATCGGATTGAAATAGGTAAACAGGACAATGGGTATCTCGGACTCCAGCCGCAGGTCCGCCACCAGATCCAATACGTCGCCGATTGAAACCCGATGCTTCAGTGCCCGCTGCGAGGCCGCCTGGATTTCCGGACCGTCAGCCAGCGGATCGGAGAACGGCACGCCCAGCTCGAGTATGTCCACCCCGCGCCGTTCCAGCTCCGGTACGAGTTTCCGGGTGGTAGCCATATCCGGGTCTCCCACCGTAATATAGGCGACAAATCCGGTCTTTCCCGCTTTCTTCAACGCTTCGAACCGTCTCCCGATCCTTGTCATCAGGGCAACTCCGTGCTACGCACTACTCCAGGTGCTTCGCCGCCTGCTGTACGTCTTTGTCGCCGCGGCCGGAAAGATTCGCCACGATTACGGCGTCCTTTTCCATTCCGGGCGCCGCCTTCGACACGTGCGCGATCGCGTGCGCGCTTTCCAGCGCGGGAATGATCCCCTCCGTGCGACTCAACTGCTGGAACCCCTTCAGGGCTTCGTCGTCGGTTGCATACGCATACTCGATCCGACCCTCATCCCGCAGGAGACAGTGCTCGGGTCCCACGCCGGAATAGTCCAGGCCTGCCGATACCGAATGGGTCAGTGCGATCTGCCCGTCCTCGTCCTGCAGGAGGTATATCCTGGCACCGTGCAGTACGCCCAGATCTCCTCCCTGAAACCGGGCGGCGTGGTCACCCGAGTCAATGCCATGGCCTCCTGCTTCGACGCCGATCATACGCACGTCCGTATCGTCCAGAAACGCGTGAAACAGACCCATTGAATTGCTGCCGCCGCCGACGCATGCAATCAGACAGTCCGGCAACCGGCCTTCGGCGCACAGGATCTGCGCGCGCGTCTCCACCCCGATCACCCGTTGAAAATCCCGTACGATCATTGGATACGGGTGTGGTCCCAGGACGGATCCGAAAATATAGAACGTATCGTCCACATTCGTCACCCAGTCCCGGATTGCTTCGTTGATCGCATCCTTGAGCGTCCTGCTTCCCGAATCCACGCCGGTTACTTTTGCTCCCAGGAGTTGCATCCGGAACACGTTCAACGCCTGCCGGTCCATGTCCTCGGTGCCCATGTAAATCTCGCACTTCAGTCCGAACATCGCAGCTACGGTTGCGGTCGCTACGCCGTGCTGCCCGGCGCCCGTTTCGGCAATGATCCGTGTTTTGCCCATGCGTCTGGCAAGCAGAATCTGCCCCATCGTGTTGTTGATCTTGTGCGCGCCGGTGTGGGCGAGGTCCTCCCGTTTCAGATAGATCCTGGCCCCGCCCAGTTCTTCGGAAAGTCGCTGCGCGAAATAGAGTGGCGTGGGCCTTCCGATAAATTCCCTGAGATACCGGTCCAGTTCCTCGCGAAAATCCGGACGGTCCCTCGCATCGCGGTAGGCGGCCTCCAGGTCCTCGAGCAACGGCATCAACGTTTCCGGCACATAGCGCCCGCCGTAGGGTCCGAAGTGCCCACCGGCGTCCGGCCAGGTCCGTGCGGCTTCGTCTCTGTTGAGCACTAGATGTCCCTCATCACCTGATCGTAGAACGCCAGATAGCAGTCGCGGTCGTCCCCGTCCAGAAGCGCCATCGCCGAACGGGGATGCTGGTTGTGCTGCCCTGTGATGTTGTACGGTACAAGGGGTCCCCACGTCAATTGCTCGCGCAATCCGACAAAATGGTCTTCCAGCAGCTTGTAGACGGGTCGAATCCTGAATTTCGGATTGCGCAGGAAACCGAGCAGCAGTTCAAGCGGGCAATTCCCTGCGCCGCGGCCAAGTCCGTCCACCGTGGCATCAACGCGGTTGGCGCCCAGAATAAGCGCTTCGATGGTATTGGCGAATGCCAGCTGCTGGTTGTTGTGCGCGTGAATGCCCACTTCCTTTCCCGTTCCTTCCACGGCATCCATATACTTCCGGATGAGCATATCCACCTGCTCGCGGTACAATGCGCCGAAGCTGTCTACAACGCAGATCGTTCCGACAGGCGTCTGTACGAGGACCTCCAGCGCCTGATCGATCTCGACTTCCTGCACGGTCGATATGGCCATGATGTTGCAACTGGTTTCATATCCCTTCTCGTGGGCGTCGCAGAGCATTTCAACTGTCTCGGGAATCTGCTCGACGTAGCAGGCCACCCGAACCATGCTGACCACGCTTTCGCTGGCCGGCAGGATATCTTCCGCCCAGTCGCTCTTGCCTGCATCGGCCATGATGGCGAGCTTCAGGCCGGTTGCTTCAGAGTCGTGGTCCCCCGTGATCCTGCGGATATCTTCTTCGTCGCTGTGCCGGAAGGCTCCGAATTGTTTTTTCGGAAACATCTCCTTGGAGTTCCGGTATCCGATTTCCATATAGTCGACGCCCGCGTCGACGCAGGTCTCATAGACCGCCTTTACGAAATCATTGGGAAACTGGTGGTCGTTCATCAATCCGCCGTCTCGAATCGTACAGTCCAGTACCTTGAGTTCCGGCCGATAGGTAATCCAGGGTGCTTTCATTGAAGGGATCCTCTCCTGAAGTTATCCATGCTGGTTTTCGGGTCTTCATATCATGCATTGCGGCCTGGTACGCAACCGCGGTCCGGCTTCCTCCCGTCAGAGATTCCAGCGCACGAGAAAGTAGCGCCGTTTGCCCCGGCGCACGACCACGTACCTCCCTGCGATTCTGTCCGAGGGTTCAAGCATCATGCCCGTATCGGCGCATCGCCGGCCATTGACGGATATCGCGCCGGACCGGATATCTTCCCGCGCCTGGCGCATGGAGGATGAAATGCCAACGTCGACCAGCAGATTCATCAGTTCCACGCCTGAAATGCCATTGAGCGTCTGAGACGGCACGTCGCTGAACCCTTCCTCGATCTCTCTGGCACTCAGGTCTTTCAGGTCCCCGTAAAACAGCGCGTTGGAAATCCGCCGCGCCCTTTCCGCGGCCGACCTGTCGTGTACGAGCGTGGTGACTTCCTCCGCCAGCACCCGCTGTGCCTCTCGCTTCCCGGGGTGTTGTGCCGCCTCCATTTCCAGATTTTCAATGTCACTCCCGGCAAGAAAGGTAAACAGCTTCAGAAACTTCACGACGTCCCGGTCGTCCGTATTGATCCAGTGCTGGTAGAACTGGTAGGGCGTCGTTTTTTCCGCGTCGAGCCAGACGGTGCCGGATGCCGTCTTTCCGAACTTGGAGCCGTCGGCCTTTTCAAGCAGTGGAAACGTCAGGCCGTGCGCCTGTTTGCCCATCCGGCGCCGGATCAGCTCGATGCCCGCTGTGATGTTGCCCCATTGATCGCTCCCGCCAATCTGAAGTTCGCATCCGCGCGTCTGATACAACTCCATGAAATCATAGGCCTGAATGACCATATAGCTGAACTCGGTGAATGAAATCCCGGTCTCCAGCCGGGAAGCCACGGACTCTTTCGCCAGCATATAGCCCATGGAGAAGTGCTTGCCCGTGTCCCTCAGGAAATCAATCGCCTTCAGTTCGGAGAGCCATCCCAGATTGCTGACCACACGGGCGGGATTGGTTCCCGTCTCGAAATCGAGGAACCTGGCGAGTTGTTCTGTAAGTTTTCCGGTATATTCCGCGATCAATTCGGGCGGGTTCAACGGACGTTCTTCCTTGCTGCCGCTCGGATCGCCTATCAGCCCCGTGCCTCCCCCGATAAGCCCGATTGGATGATGCCCGGCCAACTGAAACCGCCGCAATCCGAGAATGGGTATCAGATTGCCCACGTGCAGGCTGTCGGCCGTGGGGTCGAACCCTGAATAGAGCGTTATGGGCCCATCGGTCAGCCGCGACTTGAGTCCATCGGGGTCCGTTACCTGAAAGAGGTACCCCCGATGGTCCAGATCTTTCAATATATCCACGGAATTGGGCTCCGGTCAAATTCGCAATAGTGGATTCATGCAGGCTGATTGTGGCGGTTCACAAGGCGGAGCGCACCCAGGAATTCCCGGATTCTGGCATGGTCTTTCCGGCCCGGCGCGGCTTCAACACCGCTGCCGCAGTCTACGGCGTACGGATTCACCGTTCGGACCGCTTCTGCCACGTTCGACGGATCCATTCCTCCCGAGAGGATGATCCGCCCGTGTGCGGTTGCCGCCCTTGCCAACCGCCAGTCAAAGGTCTCTCCGGTGCCGCCGTACCATCCCTTCCTGGCCGTATCCAGCAAAAACGTGTTTACCGGATAGTCGCTCAGGGAAGCAGGATCGAATCCGTCACCAACCCGCAATGCGCGGATGACCGGAAACGGATATCCCAGACAGTCGGCCGGCGTTTCGTCGCCGTGCAACTGGACCGCCCGTATTCCGGTTGACCGCACGGTTTTCAGGATCTCCGCCCTGTCCGTATTCACGAAAACCCCTACCGGAGTCACGAACGGCGGCAACGCCGAAACAATATCGCTCACGCGTTCCGGGGGTACGTATCGCGGGCTGTGCTCGTAGAAGATGAACCCGAGCGCGTCCACACCGTGTGCGACCGAAAAGAGAGCATCCTCCGGATTTGTGATCCCGCAAATCTTCACACGAACCATGAGTCCGGTCACCCGCCTTCCTTGCCCAGCAGCGCCCGAAGCTTCCGGCCGACGTCGGGATGACGCATCAGATGTTCCCCGACCAGCACCGCATCCACGCCGGCATCCCTCAACCGGACGACGTCGTTTCTGGTCTCGATCCCGCTCTCGCTTACAATAACCGGATTTCCCTGAAAATGTTCAATCAGGTCGAACGTGGTTCGCAGATCGGTCTCGAACGTCTTCAGGTCGCGGTTGTTCACCCCCACAAGATCCGCGCCGGCATCCAGCGCCATACTCGCTTCCTCCCTGGTATGTACTTCCACCAGGGCGTCCAGTTCCAAATCTCTGCAGACTGAGAGCATCTCCGACAGTGCAGGTTTCGAGAGCGCCGAGACAATCAGCAGAACCGCGGCCGCACCGATTGTCCTGGCTTCGAGAATCTGATACGGATCGATCACGAAATCCTTGCGGAGTATCGGCAATTGAACGGCTTCGCTTACGGCACTCAGGCCCGCGTTGGAGCCCTGAAAATACTTCTCGTCCGTAAGCACGGAAATTGCCGCCGCGCCGTTTTTCTCGTAGGCCCGGCCGATTGCAACCGGATCGAAGTCTTTCCTGATCACCCCTTTCGATGGGGATGCCTTTTTTATTTCGGCTATGAGCGCGATATCCTCAACGGCGGTCAGGCATTCCGTCAGGGAGCCCGGCTTCCGCGTCCGGCCGGCCTGTGTACGCAAGTCCTCAGGCGAAATCCGCTGTTTTGCCTCGGCCACAACGCGTCTTTTGTATGCGATGATCTCATCCAGGATGGTAGCCATTTTATCCGGCCGAAACCAGCTTGAGTTTTTCCAGTTTTTCGATCGCCCGCCCCGAATCCACGGTCTCCCTGGCCAGCTCAATAGCCGCCGGCAGATCATCCGCGGCGGCGCCCGCTACAATTGCGGCCGCCGCGTTCAGCAGAACGACGTCAAGCCGCGGACCGGGCTCGCCATGCAGCACCCTGCGCAGGATCGCCGCATTGGTCTCGGCGCTGCCTCCCGCCAGGTCGCCCGGCGAAGCCCTTGAGATGCCCAGGTCCTCGGGCGTGATTTCGTACGTGGAGACGGTCCCGTCATTCAACTCGCTCACCTGCGTCGGTCCGGTCGTGGTGATCTCGTCAAGTCCGTCCAGCCCGTGTACCACAAACGCGCGTTCCGATTCCAGTGTTCGCAATACCTCCGCCAGCGTGTCGGTCAGAGACCGGCTGTATACCCCGATCAGGTGCCGGGTGGCGCCTGCCGGATTCGTCAGCGGTCCCAGGGCGTTGAAAATCGTGCGCACCCCGAGTTCCCGCCTGGGTCCGATCGCAAATTTCATGGCGCCGTGCAAGGCCGGAGCAAAGAGAAACCCGATTCCCGCCTCGTCCAGACACCGCCCCATCGTCTCCGGCGACGCTTCGATGTTCACCCCCAGTTCCTTCAGAACGTCGGCGCTGCCACAGAGGCTGGATGCGGCGCGGTTGCCATGTTTGGCGACACACAATCCCGCGCCGGCCACGACAAACGCCGCCGCCGTGGAGATATTGAACGTTCCCGAACCGTCGCCTCCGGTACCGCATGTATCGACCACGGTCGCGTGCCGCGTGTCGACCCGTGTCGCCTTCTCCCTCATCACCCTGGCGGCGCCGGCAATTTCCTCGACTGTTTCGCCCTTGACCCGGAGAGCCACCAGGAAAGCGCCGATCTGCGCGTCCGTGGCCCCACCCGACATGATCCGGTTCATCGCCCCGATCATCCGTTCACGCGCGAGGTCCTGCCCCTCGATCAGTTTCGCGATCGCATCCTGTATCGCCATAGCCGTCTCCCTGAAATGCGAGAAGAGAACGGAACCGGCTTCCGGTCCCCTAACAGTCCGTTGATAAAGTCGCTCTGCAGGCGAGGCCGAGTCATTGTGGTCGAAGACAAGGCGCGCGACCGAGTCCCATCCCTTGATTCGGCGAGGGAGCGCAACGCAGTATTTCGACCGCAAGGGCCGGCCGCAGCCCGGATGGGCTTTTTCAACGGGCTGCTAGTTCAGCCTTCCAGAAAATTCCTCAACAACACTTTTCCCTCGGCCGTCAATATGGACTCGGGATGAAACTGCACGCCCTCAACCGGATATTTCCTGTGCCGTAAACCCATGATGATTCCGTTGTGCGTCTGCGCGGACACTTCGAGGCAGTCCGGCAGGCTCTCCCGCTCGACCATCAGCGAATGGTATCGCGTTGCGATGAAGGGTTGGGACATATCCCGGAAAACCGTACGACCGTCGTGATGAATCTCGGACACTTTCCCGTGGAAAATTGCCGGCGCCCCCACGACCTTGCCGCCAAAGGCCTGTCCGATGCACTGGTGCCCGAGACAGACCCCCAGCATCGGAATCCGCCCGGCAAATCGCCGGATCAGGTCCACGCTGACTCCCGCCTCGTTCGGCGTGCAGGGGCCGGGCGAAATCACCACCTTCTCCGGTAGAGTCGCGTCAATCCGGTCAAGTTCAATCTGATCGTTCCGATACACCTCCATCCGGGCGCCCAACTCGCCCAGATACTGGACCAGATTGTACGTGAACGAATCGTAATTGTCGATTACCAGGATCATAGATCAATCAGGTCTGATTGTTAGAAGCTGTTTTAAAATTACCGGCGAGTTCCCGAGCGCGAGCGAAAGAGTGGCGGTCAAGGCGGGAAAATTCGCCCATATTTGTCTATACGGGTGGATTTGACCAACGCCGACCGGCGCTCTTGCAGCCGCGCGAAGACCGCTGGGAATTCTAAGACAGCTTCTTAGAGAATCGTAGTGTACATCGCCAATGCTAATCCGCACCCTCCGCCAGCTCCACTGCCCTGAACAGCGCCTTCGCCTTGTTTACCGTTTCCAGGTGTTCGTTTTCCGGCACGGAATCGAACACAATCCCTCCGCCGGCCTGAACGTACGCCTTGCGCCCCTGAAGCACCATCGTACGTATGGCGATGCACGTGTCCATATTGCCCGAAAAATCAATATATCCCACTGCCCCCGAGTACGGTCCACGGCGAGTCGGCTCCAGTTCGTCGATAATTTCCATCGCCCGGATCTTGGGCGCGCCGGAAACGGTACCTGCCGGGTAACACGCATACAGCGCATCCAGCGCATCCACGCCGTCCCTGAGATGCCCCTGAACGTTCGAGACGATATGCATCACGTGAGAATAGCGCTCAACCGCCATCTGTTCGGTTACACGTACGGAATCGTAACGGGACACACGGCCAACGTCGTTCCGGCCCAGGTCCAGTAGCATAATATGCTCCGCACGTTCCTTCTCGTCCGCCAGCAGGTCCGCCTCGAGGGTGGAATCCTCCTCTTCCGTAGCCCCTCTCCAGCGCGTGCCCGCAATGGGACGAACCTGCACGACGCCGTTCTCAACACGAACCAGCAGCTCCGGCGACGCGCCTACGAGTTGCACGTCACTGAAGTCCAGATGAAACATATAAGGCGACGGATTCACCGTGCGCAGCGCGCGGTAGACGTCCAGAGATCCCACGGTGACCTCGGTTTCGAAACGCTGCGAGAGTACAACCTGGAAAATATCGCCCGCCACGATATATTCCTTGCAGCGACGCACCTTGTCCAGAAAAACCGACCGTTCCGTGTTCGACCGGATTTCGCTCGCCCGGTTGCGCGGCGTTCCGGCCGGGACACCGTTGGCGGGAATCGGTCCGCGCAATGCCGTTTCCATCGCATCGATTCGCGCTTCCGCCTCCCGGTAATTCCGCTCGATATCTCCCGCGGTATGTACATTGGAGATCAGATGGATCTTCTGCCGTACGTTGTCAAAGCCAAGAAGCGTATCGTAGAAGAGCAACACGACGTCGGGCAAACCGTGGTCGTCTCGCGTTCGGTCCGGGATATTTTCGACCAGACGGATTGCATCGTAGGCCACGTATCCCACGGCTCCGCCGGTAAACCGGGGCAGCCCCTCCAACTGCGCCGAGCGGTATTTTCCCAACAGGCGCCTGAGCTCGGCGATGGGCGATCCCTCATATGCCCTTACGCCGCCCCGCTTCAGATCTTCAATCTCAATCCGGGATTTCCACGACCGAAACGCAAGAAACGGCTCCACGCCCAGGAAGGAATAACGGCCGATCTTTTCCCCTCCCTCCACGCTTTCGAAGAGAAAGCTGTAGGGACTTCCGGTCCGCAGCTTCAAATAGGCGGAAACCGGCGTTTCCGTATCCCCTAGGATTTCGCGGGAGATTGGAACGATACCCCGGCCCCTGGCCAATGTCTTCAGCGTCTCCAAATCGGGTGTGTTCACGAGTTCACCAGGCAGTCGGCCGGTTGTGCCGCTGTTTCGCGGCACCGGCGTCCTGTGTTGTCCGTATCAAAAAAAAACCGTGAGCAGATGCCCACGGCCCGGTTTACGTCTCTTTCAGCAGTTTACTCGCGTGGGCAGACACAACAATCCGAGGCCTCCCGGTAATACCTCCGGTAGGAGCGATAAAAATACCCACGCCAGGAAAACCCGTTTCGATTCCGATCGGTCACGTTCAATCCTCCACGATCCGGTGTCCTGCCGGTTTCGTGCCGCGCAACGGCAAACAACCGCTTCGGCAGGAACGGTCTAACATTAAACAATCACATCGAGAGAGTCAAGGAAATTCCATATCCGGATTCACTCAAAGACTATGGATAAACAGAATGGGCAGGATAAGATCCGGAACGCCTCTGGCCGGATCCCGTTCCAGGATCCGGACTTGACCGGAAACACACAGGTATCGATTCAACCTCTGCCAACATACAGCTGTCCCACGGGCAACACGATCGCCTCCAGCATATTCACGTGGAGCGGCAGTGTCGCCATGGTTACCGCCGCCTGGGCCAGCTCATCCACCGTCATCATCGGTTCGTCGTCCGTGGGCGCGTCGGATTCCTCGCGTCGTTCCACCAGCGTGTTACCGGGGTGCAGGCAGGAGCAGACAATTCCGTAGTCCCGGCCGTCCAGCGCGGTGGCATGTGTCAGGCCGGTAATCCCGAATTTGCTGGTGCTGTAAGGTGCGGAATTCGGGCGGACGCGCTGTGCGGAAATACTGCCGATGTTGATGATCCGGCCGCCTCCCTGTTCCTTCATGATGCGGAACGCCTCCCGCGTGCACAGAAAGGGTCCGCGCAGGTTTACTGCCATCGCCCAGTCCCATGCAGACAGGGAGAGTTCGTCGATTCGTCCCCCGTCAAAGGCCGCCGCGTTATTCACCAGCACATCCACCCTCCCGTATCGCTCCATCGTTTTCGCAAACACCGCCTGCACCTGCGATTCGTCGGTAACGTCTGCGGGAGCGGCAACCGCCTCCACGCCCTCGGCCCTCATTTCTTCGGCAGCCGATTCGAGTTTTTCCACCGTTCTGGCCGTCAACACCAGATTCGCGCCCTCTTTGGCCAGCGCGCGCGCAATTCCCTTCCCGATGCCCTGGTTCCCGCCGGTTACCACCGCGACTTTCCCTTCGAGCCTCGACATATCCAAACCCTCCCGGCAACCCGTTCCCATAACAGTCCGTTGAGAAAGTCGCTCTGCAGGCGAGGCCGAGCAACGCAGGTTTTCGACCGCAAGGGCCGGCCGTAGTCCGGATGGACTTTTTCAACGGGCTGATAATGGAACGGAGATTGGCCTCCTGCCCCGGAAATGGGTTCCCGTGTTCCATCGGCGCAAGAGTGGTGGGAAATTTATGGGACGGAACGCCGTTATGTCAAGTTGCGATTGCGCGGGGTTGATTCAGCCGGAGCTTTCCGTATATTCTGTGTGTCACACAACGATGAAGCTGACCGCGCGAGGAGGCATCGGATCACCCGTGACGGTGCGGGAAGGGACCGGTTCCACTCACTTCCGCCGGTTGCGGTCTCATTCGTGTTCGAAGTGGGAGAAAGGTATGGATACCCCGACGCACGGCCTGGTTGGCCGTCTGGTCGCGCGGTCCGTGTGGCCGCGGAACCGGGGCTTTGTGAATCTGATGACCGTTACCAGTGTATTGCCGGACCTGGACGTGTTCCTGCCCGGTGACGCGCTGGACAGCCTGCAGACGCACCGTGGAATGACACATTCGTTTTTCGGCGCCGCAATTGGCGCCGTGGCAGTGGCGTGGGTCGTCCGGCGATTCATACTCAAGGACGTCCCGTTCACAAAGCTGTATACGGTCGCCTTTTCGGGGCTGTTGTTGCACATTCTGTTCGATCTGGTAACCTCTTACGGTACGATGGTCCTCATGCCGTTTTCCAGGTACCGGGCGTTGTTCGACGTTCTGTTTGTTATCGACCCGTACCTGGTTCTCATACTTGTCGGCGGACTGGTACTTGGCTGGAAGGTATGGCGTCCGGACGGGTACCGCGTGGGTGTGGCGGCGCTTGCGGCTTATATGGCTTTCAATGTCGCCGTTTCGGGCATCGCCTACCTGAAACTGGACCGCTGGTCAGCCGAACGGGGATTGACGGCTGCAGCGGCGGTTCCTGTGCCTTTTTCGCCTCTGCACCGGCGTGGAATCGCGGTCGGGGAGGAAGAGTGGTACGAGGTGCCCGTGTCGTTGTTTTCGGGGGTTGCAGACTCGCCGAAAACCTACCGTTCGGCCCTTGCCGAACCCCTTCTTGACCGCGTGTGGGAACGGCGGGACGGGCGGATCTATCGCTGGTTCGCGCGGTTTCCCGCGCTGGAGAAATCCGGGGAGGGCGTGCGGACGTTTCTGGTTCACGATCTGCGGTTCGGGATTCGGGCCGACGCGCTGGGATGGCTGGGTTCGCTGGCCCTGCAAACGGCGCTCGATCACAATCCGCAATTTCTGAACAGGCGTTCGTTTACCCTTCGGGTTCAATTTGACGAGCAGCATCGATTGAAGGAAGTGATCTATTCGGGCGGGGCGGTCAATCGCGAACGGAGGGATTGAGGAACGGGATCGTTCAGGGTGATTTCCGCGAAGGCAGGTTCTCAATGTGCGGTACGGGTCGTGCTTCGAGCAGATTGTCCACAATGCGAAAGCGTATGGGAAGGGTCATCCAGACCGCGACGGGCTTGTCGTTCTGGAGTGCGGGCTTGAAGACGAACTGGTAGACGGCTCCCAGTGCGGACGCGTGAAAGATCCGGGGGCCTTTCTGAACGGAGGCCTCCTTGACCCGTCCGTCCGTACCGACCGCGAATTTGACGAACACAACCCCTTCCAGGCCTGATTCGTGTGCGTCACGGGGATAGATGGGCAGGATCTCGCGCACCAGTACGGGTTCCTTCGAGACGGCCCAGAAATCTACGGCTTCCTCGTCAAGCTTCCTGTCCATATTGCCAAGCGTGTCATCGATTTGAAGATTGGCGAGAAAGTCAATGTCGGACTCCTCGTCTTCCACGGTGTCGATAACTGCTACGCCGTCCGGCTCGCCTGCGCCCAGGATCACTTCTTCGGTTTCAGGCACAGGCGCCTGCCGGGTTTCGGGAATGTCTTCCAGCGAAATAATCACCGGCGTGGTGTAGGATGGATACCTGCGAGACTCGAATCCCGGGAAGAGAACGCAGATCAGGGTGAGGAGTATTGAGGAGAGCACAACCGAAACGCCGAGTATCTTCGGATAGTCGTGTTTCAGGTCTGCGTCCGGGTTTTTGAAACGGACCACGGTGGGGACGATCCATGGCGGCGCGGACGGGGCCGGATAACGGATACGCTCCAGGAGATGACCGAGTCTCGAGCGGCCCACGGATATTGAGGACGCAGTCGCCATTCCGATTTCTCAAGAGAATGAATCCCGGCATCTTCGTGAACGGAATGCGGCCGGGATTTTCCTGTTGGTCGTGCTTCCACGGGCCGTCCCGCCTGAGACGTATTGCGACGTTCCATCCGATAAAATAACGCGCATTTCCTGAGGGGCGTCAAGGTTTCTCCGGATAACGCCGCACCGTGTCCGGAGGGCGCCGGACGGGCTCCTCACCGGTGAACGGTTGGCCGAGATAGGCGTCTGCCTCTTCGTGGACGCCCCATACGTTTTCATATCTTCGCACGCGGCGGTAATGGCGGACTGCGCCCTCGCGGTCGTTGCGCAGGTCGGCCAGTTTGCCCAGAATGAGATGTGCGGGGCCAAGCAGCCAGCTCTTTTTTTCCGCTTCCGCGGTGTAGATTTCCAGACGTTCGACCGCGGCGTCCGCGTTGCCGGTGAGATAGTGGCCATAGCCCTCGATAAAGTCCAGCTTGGTGTGGGACCAGCGGTTCAGGTTCCAGTTTCGTTCCTCTGCCAGGAAACGGATCGACCGCGCGGAGTCGATCAGGGCCTGGCGGTGATCCTTCCTGCCCTGGATGGTGAGCCCGAAGAGCGCGTCCAGGTAACGGATGCGGTAGTCCAGGCTGTGGGGGTAGCGCAGGTGCAGATCTGTAAAACGACGCCGCGCGTCTTCATAGTCCTTCTCGTAATAGAGGGCGATGTAGGCACGGCTGGAGACGGCATGCCGTTGGGTATAGATGCCCTCACGGGCAACACGCTCCAGGCGTTCGAGACCGCTTTTCCGGTCGCCGTCGGGGAGCGAAAGAAGCCGGCTCACCATCCTGAGGAAACGGGGCTGGCGGGCGGCCACGTACTCTGCGAGGCCCAGTCCGAACTGGGCGTCGGCGAGGTCCGGATTCAATCGGATGGTTTCCTCGAGGAAGTCCCGGCATTTCAGGCCGTGGAGTACGCCGTCTATGGGACTGCCGTGGATGAGCGCCAGGCCCGCGCGAAGGCCATAGGCTTTTCCGAGAAGGAAGACCATCTCTGCGTCGTTGTTGTCGATCTTGAGAGCACGTTCGGAGAGTTTGATGGCGCGTCCGGTCAGGTGGTCGACCGGGTCGACAAAGCGTTCGCCGTCCGCCAGAAGCATGCTTTCGTTCCAGTACGAAAGTGCCTTTCCCAGATAGCCTTCGGGTCGTTCCGGCTCGGCGGCGATCAGCGAATCGAATACGGCGTGGGAGCGGGCATAGCGTTCGTCGAGCATGTAGTCGATACCCTGCCGGACGGCGTGCTGCCTGGGGGTATGCCCGCGGGAAGCGTGGACGACACCGGAAAAGTGGAAAACGAGTATCAACCACGTGAGTTGCTTCAGGAACCGGTGCGGATACATGGCTCTAACCGCCGGAAAGGATCGACGGGATGCGGTCCCACTCAAGACGGGATTCGCACCATGCGGAGATGGAGAGCAGCTGGTTTTCGGCGAAAGGGCGAGCAACGAGCTGGATGCCGGCGGGCAGTCCGTCGACGCTACTGGCGGCCGGCAGGACGGACGTGGGAAGGCCGGCGTAGCTCCAGGGGCTGTTGAAGGCGGGATTGCCGGTGGAGGTCAGACCCGAAGGCGCCGGAGTTGGCGTCGCAGGGGTGAGGAGCAGATCCACACCCTCGAATGCGGCCAGGACCTCCGCCTTGAACGCAATCTGGTGGCGTCGCGCCCTGGCGTAGTCGACCGCGCTTGCGGCAAGCCCCCTTTTCAGGATTTCGCGAAGGCCCGGAGGGAAGGCGTCACGGCGGGCGCTATATCGTTCCCCGTGGACGTTTGCCGCACCGACGGCGAGCAGCAACGCGTGATTTTCGTGAAGTTCCGCAAAGGATCCGGGCAGGCGCACATCGGTGAATTCAGCGCCCGCTGAGCCAAGGCGCTCGATGGCGTCGTCGGTTGCCTCACGCATGGTTTCGTCGGCGTTGTCAGGAAAGTACGTGCGAATGACGCCGACGCGGGGGGCATGTGCCGGCGGTTCGATCCGGTAGGTATCTTCAGGAACGTCCGCGCTTAGCGGGTCCAGCGGGTCGTGACCCGCCAGGCACCGGAGAATGACGGCTGCATCGGCGACTGAACGGGTGAACGGACCCGGATGATCCAGTTCGTAGCTGACGGGCAGGATCCCGCGCAGGCTGATCCGGCCGAACGTGGGTTTGAGACCCACCAGGCCGCAATACGCCGCGGGCCTGCTGATGGACCCGCCTGTCTGGGATCCCAGGGCCGCGGGACACATCCGCGCCGCGACGGCGGCCGCCGAACCGCTGCTGGAGCCGCCGGGCGTATGGTCGGGGTTCCAGGGGTTCCTGGTTTCCGCCGGATCGAAACACGCAAACGGTGTTGTAACCGTTTTGCCGGGGATGACCGCTCCGGACCTCCGAAGCCGCGCGACCACCGCTGCATCTTCATCCGGCATCCGGCTGTAGAGAATTCTTGCTCCGGCGGCGGTGGGCAGGCCCTTCACGTCGATGATGTCCTTTATCCCCACCGGGATTCCGTGCAGGGGGCCGCGGTACCGTCCGCGGGCGAGTTCCTCCTGGAGACTCCGAGCGGATCGCTCGGCGCCTTCCCTGTCTACGTGAACCCAGGCGTGAAGGCCGCCGTCGAGGGCTTCGATCTGCGAAAAACAGGCGTGCAGAAGTTCCACGGGAGAGAGACGGCCGGACCGGATCTGTTCCGCCGCCTGCGTTATGGTAAGGGTATGCGGCATGGGTCGATACCGTCGGAGATGGCAAAACGGCGCGCGGCGGATGGCAGGAGACGTCGTTTCCGATGGGTCGCATCACGCAAATCTATATAAGGTATAACCTGAACGATGGACCACAAGATAATGTAAAACAGTATATTAGAGCAAACTTCCCCTTGACTAAAAAAAAACATTGGCTTATCTTTCAATTGCTCTCAACACACATGCGATTGAGACATCCCTTCTTCCGGAACCCCGTGGCCGATACCCCTCCGGCCGTTCTCCGGGGCCGCCGGATTCGGATATCCTCCGTTCCCCCGAAACTGTATATCCTGACATTTCGGTCCGCATTTTAAAAGCCCGGAAACAGGAGACGTGCCCGGCAGCCGGATTCCAGTGGCGGAATCATCTCTCCACGGCTGTCGCGTGAACCTGTTTTCCGGGCTTTTTCTTCCGCCGGGCCGCCGGACAAGGGCGCTTTCAAAGGCGGCCCGGGTGTTGCGTGGCGCGGGTTCCTCTCTGACTTCGATATGCTCCAGTCTGGCGTATCTCCGGATGCGACCGATGTAGTCCGCCACCCCTTCCCTCAGGTACGGCTTTCGGCATTTGCCAACCGCCGGCCGCGTGATTTGCATTGGGTTATCAGTCCGTTGATAAAGTCGCTCTGCAGGCGAGGCCGAGTGATTGTGGTCGAAGACAAGGCGCGCGACCGAGTCCCATCCTGCGATTCGGCGAGGAAGCGCAACGCAGGTTTTCGACCGCAAGGGCCGGCCGCAGCCCGGATGGGCTTTTTCAACGGGCTGTTATGATAAGGACAAGATCGGATTTGCACAAGGGGCTTGTTCCAACCTGCGAAAACGGGTATAATACGTTGGGTAAATGAAACAAGGTCTGATGTTGATTTGCAAGTACTTAGAACGTTGCAGAGCTTGACTTTTCCGAGGTCGCGCAGTAGATTTCGTGGCTCCCGTGCCGATTGACGAGAAAGGGCCAGCGTTGTGATTCGTCTGCTGGAAATCTCACTGACCACTTTGTTGTGCTGCGCTGTTGCCGGCAATGCCCGGGCAACCGTGGAGACAATGCCTGTCGAGGAAGTCCGGAGAGGGATGCGGGGCATCGGCAGGACGGTCTTCCAGGGTACGCGAATCGATACGTTTCACGTCGAAATCCTGGGTGTACTGCACAACGCGATCGGTCCGGGGAGCGACCTGATTCTGGCCAGGCTGTCCGGAGGTCCCCTGTCCAGCACTGGCGTGATTTCGGGGATGAGCGGAAGTCCGGTCTATGTCGATGGCAAGCTGATCGGCGCCGTATCGTATCGCATTGGCGCTTTTGCCAAGGAACCCATCGCCGGGATTACGCCAATTGCGGCAATGGTTGATCTCTTCAACCGGCCGTCGGCGCCGGAAGGGGTCGGTTCGGCGGTCCGTCTGACGCAAACCGGCGCACGCCGTCTGATCGATCTCACGGGGATGGATGCGGCTGAGCTGACGCCGATCAGCCTGCCGATCGTGATTTCCGGTTTTGCGCCGCAGGCGGTCGCTGATTTCCGACAGGCGTTTTCCAATACAGGATGGACGCCGGTCCAGGGCGGTGGTGGCGAGGCCCCGGGCCTGCCTGTCGGCGCGTTCGAACCGGGCGCCGCGCTTGGCGTGCAACTGGTCCGCGGCGACCTCAGCGTTACGGGTATCGGAACGCTGACCCATCGCGATGGGGATCGGGTGGTCGGGTTCGGGCATTCCATGATTTTTGGCGGTGCTACCGTGCTGCCGATGACGGGAGCCTACATTCACGAAGTCCTGCCAAGTCAATTTGCGTCGTTCAAGCTGGGTGTCGCCGGGCAGACCGTGGGCGCCATCGTTCAGGACCGTGCCCCCGGCATTGCCGGCACGATCGGTATGGACGTTGACATGATTCCGGTGCGGATCAACTTGCGTTCTCCGGGGAAGGAGGCGCACTTCGGTATGGAGGTCCTGCGAGACCGCGACCTCAGCCCCACGCTCCTGCGGATCGCGGTTTTCAACGCGATGGTCTCGTCCGAGAAACTGACGGGAGAGGTAACGGTGAAGTCCCGTGTGAGAATCGACCTGAACGGACGTCCATCGGTGGAGGCGGAAAACGTCTATGCCGGCGCGCTTGGGCTGGGTAGTGCGGTACTGGGTGTCACCACGCCGTTTGCGAGCCTGATCCGGAATCCGTTCCAGCCGATCAGGATCGAGAAGGTCACCTTCGACCTGGACGTGGAAGCCGAGCGGGCGCACACCGCCCACATCAAGTCCGTCGGTTTGCAGAAGACATCGTTCCAGCCGGGCGATACGGTGCGCGTCACGGTTTCATTACGGACCTACCGGGGGGGACTGCGGCAGGTGGAAGAAGCCATGGTCATACCAAATCAAACGCCGGGCGGCCGGCTGATTCTCAGGGTATCCAGCGCATCCGACCACGTGAAACAGGAGGCCAAGCGGGCGCCCGGCGAATACAACGCCAGAGATCTGGATCATCTCATTCGCCTGTTGGGGCGCTCCGGCCGGAACAACGAAATGGTTGTTGAACTGCTGTCCGGCGCCCAGGGCGTGACGATTGAGGGACGGGAGGTGTCAAGACTGCCGTCGTCGGTGCTTTCGGCGCTTCGGTATTCACGCTCGTCGGATGCGGTAAAACAGGTTCGGCAGACAGTCGTGCAGAGGGCGCGTATTCCCACGGACTTTGTGCTGTCGGGAAGTCAGATCGTTGTACTGAATGTAAACCGGAAACGGAACGGCGTTATTTTCGCCGAGGGTGGGAGCGCAAGCGGAAAAGGGAAATAAGTCGCCACCGGCAACGCCGTCTTCGGCCTCTCGGGCCATGGGAACACGTCGTGGAAACGGCGGACGTTCCGGACTGATAGGAGATCGGGGTGTTGAATCGAGAAAACCGGCATGCCGTCTGTCGTGTCTTGCTGATGGGCCTTTGCTTTCTGCTCAACTGCCTTCCGATTCCAGCGGACGGCGTTGAGCCTGTCGTATGGCGCGACCACACGCAGAAGGCCTTCGCTAGAGGCGAGGCCGACGGTGTCTCAATCACCAGAGACGGCGCCGTGTTGCTGGCGCC
Source organism: Candidatus Latescibacterota bacterium (assembly GCA_965116875.1). Lineage (GTDB taxonomy): Bacteria > Latescibacterota > UBA2968 > UBA2968 > JAAXHE01. The sequence goes on along the minus strand of OZ220733.1, from coordinate 1,401,203 downwards.
CGAGTTGCAGGCCGTGGCGAATACGGGAGAGGAATTCGTCTGGGCGCTCGCTGAGGGGCGAGGCGGTCGATTGTATATTGCTACGGGCAACGGCGGGAAGGTTTTTGCCCTGGATGGCGCGGGAGAGCCGACGCTCCTCTTCGATTCTCCCGAAGTGGCCATTTTCAGTCTCGCCGTGGGAACGGACGGGACACTCTATGCCGGCTCCTCCCCGGACGGTATTGTATACCGGATCGTTCAGGGTAAAGAACCCGAAACGTTTTGTCGAACCGGAGACGAACACGTCTGGGCGATGGTTGTGGATGGAAAGGGAGGCCTGTACGCGGCTACCGGCGGCAGAAACGGACGAATCCTGCGCGTCTCCGCGGACGGAGAGGTCGCCGAGGTGTATCAGAGCGAAGACCACAACGTGGTGTCGCTGATCCGGGACGCTGACGGCAGGGTGTATGCCGGCACGGACCAGAGCGGACTGGTCTACCGTGTCAACGCAACGGGAGAAGTCGAAGTACTGTACGACGCCGCGGAAGATGAAATCCACGCCCTGGCGATGGGACCGGACGGTATCCTGTTCGCGGGTGCAATGTCCAAACAATCCAAGGGAGGCGGAAAAGGTGCATCTCAACAATCCGCCAAGGGCCAGGGATCCGCTTCCTCCCGGCAGGCGTCCGTGCTGTATGCGGTACGCCCTTCGGGTGCGGCGGTTCGTCTATGGGCGGTGAACGAGCCGATGCTTCTGGCATTGCATGCGGACGATCGGGAGATTACGGTGCTGACTGGAGACGAGGGGAGCATCTATCGCGTGGATCTGTCCGGCCGGTCGACGCTGCTGACCCGTCTGAAAGACCTGCAACCATGGGCGTTCTGCAGATCGAGCTCCGGAGACTTCTGGCTGGGAACCGCGGGATCCGGAAAAGTGTATCGGTTGGGCAAGGCGTACGCGCGCAAAGGCAGGCTGGAATCCAGGGTGACAGATTTCCGCCTCGTTTCCAGTTGGGGTAGAATCAGGTGGAATGCCCAACCTGCCCCGGGCGCGTCCGTTCAATTCCAGACCCGTTCGGGAAACAGCGAGAAACCGGACAACACCTGGAGTGAATGGTCTTCAGTGTCTCAGGGAGGACAGATTTCCAGTCCGCCGGCGCGATTCCTTCAGTATCGGGCCGAGTTGAGATCCGTGGCGGGTACGACCACACAGACGATTCGCGAAGTGAGTCTGGTGGGACTCCAGGAAAATCTGGGCCCGCGGGTCCTCGCGCTCGTCGTCACGCCCGTCGAGGCGCAGGGCAACGGCGCTGCGCCGAAGGACTCCGGAAAGGGCCGAAAGGCGCAGGGAAACCCGAGAGGCGTCTGGCGGATCTCATGGAAAGCCGAAGACGCGAATAACGACGGGCTGGTGTATGCATTGTACTACCGGGGTCTGTCCGAGAAAAGATGGAAACTCCTCGAAGAAAACCTCCGTTCGAATTCCTACGATTGGCATACGGAGTCCGCGCCCGAGGGTACGATGCTTGTCCGGGTGGTGGCGTCGGACAGATTGACCAATCCGAAGGAAATCGCGCTGGCAGGCGAGATGGTCAGCCAGCCATTCGATCTTGACCACACACCACCCGCCGTCGCGCTGCAAATACGGCAGATTGCGGGCGGGGTACAGGTTGAGGGATCGCTGAACGACGCCGCGAGCCCGCTCTGGAAGGCGGCCTATGCGGTGAATTCAGGAGAGTGGAGGGTGGTCTTTCCTGTCGATCGTATTTTCGACTCCAGAACGGAATCGTTGCGTTTCGAAATTCAGGATCTGGCGGCGGGAGAATATACGGTCGTCGTCCGTGCGTCCGATGCGCTGGGCAACGTGGGGGTAGGCACGGCGACGGTCAACCTCAAGTAAGTCTCGTCCACGCCTGGCCATTCATCTTCCCGGCGACACAGGGTGGTTTATGACGGATGTGGACTATATGCGGCTGGCGTTGTCGCTGGCCGAGAAAGGACGCGGTCGGGTACGGGACGGTGCGCTGGTGGGTGCGGTGGCGGTTCGGGAAGGGCAGGTGATCGGAAAGGGATACTACCCTGAATCCGGAATGCCGCACGCGGAGGTTTACGCGCTTGAAGGAATGGCCGACGGAACCCCCGGCGTAACGTTGTACGTGACCCTCGAACCGTGCGCCCACACCGGCCGTACGCCGCCGTGTGTGGATTTATTGATTAAAAAAGGAGTTGCCCGGGTCGTATGCGGTATGATGGACCCGGACAGACGGGTTTCCGGTAGAGGCATCCAACGGTTGCGGGAGGCAGGTGTGCAGGTGGAGGTTGGCGTACTCGAGGAAGAGGCGCGTCGACTGAACGAAGTTTTCGTAAAGCACCGCACAACGGGCCTTCCATTTGTCACCCTGAAGCTGGCGCAGACCCTCGATGGTCGCATCGCGACGGCTTCGGGCGAGTCGAGATGGATTTCCTCGCGCGCATCCAGAAGCAAGGCGCACCGGCTGCGTGCTGAAGCTTCTGCGGTTATGGTTGGACGGGGGACTGTGGACGCGGACGATCCCGCACTCACGGTTCGGCATCTGGACGGTCCCGACCCGGCCAAAATCGTGCTGGACAGTCGCCTTGAGATTTCAAGGGACGCAAGGGTATTCGACGGGGCGGTGTTGATTCTCGCCGCGGCGCAAGGCGTTTCAAGAAAAAGAGTCGAAGCGATGGAGGCGCGCGGCGCGCGCGTGTGGGTCTGTCCGCCTGAAGATGGAAGGCCCATGCTCCGGGAGGTGCTTGCCCGGGCGGGCGCCGAAGGGTTTACCCATGTGTTGATCGAAGGCGGGGGTGCGGTGGCTGCTTCCGCGATGCGCGAGCGGTTGGTCGACCGGCTGGCGGTGTTTATCGCGCCGGTGATTCTGGGAAACGGGATTGCCTCGATTGGCGACCTCGGAATAACCAGAATGGCCGATGCGATTCTTCTGAGCCAGGCCGACGTGGACTGGACCGGCCCCGACTTGTTCTACACGGCACGGATGAAGGACGGTCTTGATGTTTACGGGGATTGTCGAGGAAGTGGGGCTGGTGCGCGCGATTCAGAGGCGGACAGGGTATCAGCGAACGACGGTTGAAGCAAAGCGCGTGCTGGAGGATGTCTCAATTGGCGACAGCATATCGATCGACGGCGCTTGCCATACCGTTGTCGAAGCGAAGCGTCATGCGTTCTCCTTCGAGTCCGTCTCGGAGACCCTTGAACGAACCACCCTTGGGAGGCTGAAAACTGGAGACAGGGTGAATCTGGAACGTTCGCTGAAGCTGTCCGACCGGCTGGGCGGCCATCTGGTGGCCGGTCACGTGGATGGGATGGGCACGGTGATGGAACGCAGGCGATGGGCTGACAACATGACGTTCCGGATAGGGATGCCGGAAGATCTCGCCGCGTATCTGGCCAACAAGGGATCGATCGCGGTGGACGGGATCAGCCTTACGATTGTGGCTGCGGGCGCAAGACACTTTACGGTAACGGTCATTCCGCATACGATGGAAGCCACGACGATTGGAGAACGGCGGGTCGGCGACGTGGTCAATCTGGAGGTCGATCTGGTGGCGCGGTACCTGGAAAGGCTGACGGGCCGCCGCGCGGAAAACGGAGATCCGGCAACGTCGCGGAACGTCGGGATTGGAAGTGAAAGAGAAGGGGATTCGTGAGGATCGCGGCAGCCGGGATCTGTACATCTCAAACCCTAATTTACCCGGGAGCGGTATTTCATGTCTGAAGCCGACGACGGATTCCGTATTGCGTCCATCGAGGAAGCGCTGGACGACATCCGGGCCGGCAGGCTTGTGATTGTCGTGGACGATGAGGACAGGGAGAACGAGGGGGATCTGATCACGGCGGCCGAGAAAGTCACGCCTGAGATCATCAATTTCATGGCCCTTCACGGGCGCGGGCTGGTCTGCCTGCCGGCAACGCCGGAGCGGTTGCAGGAGTTGGAGCTGGACATGATGGTGGGCAGGAACACCGCGTTGCATGGAACGCCGTTCACGGTCAGCATCGACGCGGTTGAGGGCACAACAACAGGAATCTCGGCGCAGGACCGTGCGGTTACAATTCAGCGATTTGCGGATCCGGACGCCCGTCCCCCCGATTTTGCCAGGCCCGGCCACGTCTTTCCTCTATCCGCCCGTCCGGGAGGTGTGTTGCGTCGGGCCGGGCACACGGAGGCGACAGTGGATCTCGCGCGGCTCGCGGGCCTCTATCCGGCAGGTGTCCTTTGCGAGATATTGAATCCCGACGGGACGATGGCGCGGCTGCCGCAACTCATGGAAATGGCGCGGCAGTTCAGTCTGAGGATCATAACGATCCGCGATCTGATTGCGTACCGGCGCCGTTCGGAAAAGCTGGTCGAGTGTCTGGAGACGGTGCGCCTCCCCACCCGGTTCGGGGAGTTCAAGCTTCATCTCTACGAGAGCGAAGTCGACAGGCGGGATCACGTGGCGCTGACCAAGGGAGACCTCACGGCCGGCGATCCGGTGTTGGTGCGGATGCACTCCGAATGTCTCACCGGCGATGCATTCGGGTCGCTGAGGTGCGACTGCAGCACGAATCTGCATTCGGCGATCGAGATGATCGAGCGGGAGGGGCGCGGCGCGGTTGTCTACATGCGGCAGGAGGGCCGCGGCATCGGCTTGCGCGCAAAGATCAACGCCTACCAGCTTCAGGAAGAAGGCTACGATACGGTGGAAGCGAATCTGAAGCTCGGATTCAAGATGGACGAGCGCGATTACGGTATCGGCGCGCAGATCCTGTTGGACCTCGGCGTCAGAAAGGCCCGTCTGATCACCAACAACCCCGCAAAGCGCGTGGGGCTTGAGGCGTACGGAATCGAAATTGTGGAGCGGGTTCCAGTCAAGATTGTACCGACGCCGTGGAACATCCGGTATCTGCGTACCAAACAGGAGAAGTTGGGACATATTTTCGACGAGGAAGATCTGAAGCTGGTGGATGGCTCCCCGGAGGAAACGTATGGCCAGAGTGATTGAAGGCGGATTGCGCGCGGAAGGCAAACGCTTCGGTATTGTGGTAAGTCGATTCAACAGTTCAGTCAGCAAGCAGTTGCTTGATGGCGCCGAGGATTGCCTGAAACGACATGGAGGCGAACCGGAGGACGTCGACGTGGCCTGGGTACCGGGTTCGTTCGAGATTCCGCTGGTGGCCGGGAAAATGGCGCGCAGCGGCCGTTACGACGCGGTGATCTGCCTGGGCGCGGTGATTCGCGGAAGTACGCCCCATTTTGACTATGTGGCCAACGAAGTCTCCAAGGGGATTGCATCGGTCGGACTTGACTCGGGTGTGCCGTGCCTGTTCGGCGTATTGACAACCGATACAATCGAACAGGCGATCGAAAGGGCGGGAGCCAAGGCCGGAAACAAAGGATGGGAGGTCGCCCTTGCCGCTGTCGAGATGGTGAATCTTGTGGCATCCCTGGACGCGGAAGAGGCATGACGGGTTCGCGACGAAAAGCCCGCGAAGTTGCGCTGCAGGCGCTGTATTGGAGCGAAAGTTCGGGAGACCCCGTACAGCAGACGCTCCATGCCGTGGCGATTCGCTCGGGGTTGACGGATGACGCCGCGGAATTCGCCCACGCGCTCGGTCGGGAGACCTGGGCGCGAAAAGAAGAACTGGATGGTCTGGTAAAAGGGATTTCGAGGAATTGGGCGCTGGAACGCATCTCCAGGATCGACCGGATCCTGTTGTGGATGGCGCTTACGGAAATGCTCGCATTCGACAATATTCCGGTCAAGGTATCGATGAACGAAGCGATTGAACTCGCCAGGCGGTACAGCGTGGAGAAGGCGCCGACATTCATCAACGGAATCCTGGATGCGCTGGCCAGACAGAAGGGAATGCTGGCGGAAGCCGCGGACTGTTAACGTTTCGGCGATTACCGGTGGATATATGCTTATGATGGGTGTGATCAAGAAAGTATTCGGGACCAAATACGATCGGGACCTGAAGAAACTCTGGCCGACGGTCGAGGGAATAAACGGGCTATGCGCGTCTCTTGCTCCGCTTTCCGAAGCGGACCTTCGCGGCAAGACGGCCGAATTCAGGCAGAGGTTGAGGGACGCGACGGCGGAGTACACGGAACAGCTCGACGGGATGCGGGAGGAGTTGAAGAGCGAGGAGGAAATGGACCGCTCTTCGCTGCTGGATGAAATCTCGGAACTGGAGGGTGAGGTCAGGGAGATCGAGGCGGAGGCACTGGAGGAGATACTGCCCGAGGCATACGCGGTCTACAAGGAGACCTGCCGCCGGTTCAAAGCGGAAGGGAAGCAGTGGGAGCGGGCCGGTGAGTCCATTGTATGGGATATGGTGCCCTACGACGTGCAGCTGCTCGGCGGCATCGTGCTTCACCAGGGAAAAATCGCAGAGATGGCCACCGGAGAGGGCAAGACCCTGGTGGCGGGAATGCCCCTTTATCTGAACGGACTGACGGGACGGGGCGTACACCTCGTCACCGTGAATTCCTATCTCGCAAAGCGGGACGCCATGTGGCTGGGGCCCGTCTATCTCTTTCTCGGGATGAGCGTCGGCATCATCCAGGACCGGTCCATGGAGGCGGAGGCGTATCGCATGGAGGAGGATGGGGAGGGCGGGTACCGTTTGCGGGAGTGCGATCATCATGAGGCATACAGGGCCGACGTCGTCTATGGCACGAAGGACCAGTTCGGGTTCGATTATCTCTACGACAATATGGCGGTCCGTCCGGACGACCTCATGCAGCGCGAACACTATTTTGCGATCATCGACGAGGCCGACAGCATACTGATCGACGAGGCGAGGACGCCCCTGATCATATCCGGCGCGGTGGCGGAGGCCGATAATCAGCGGTACGATGAGATGCGGCCGCTGGTGGAGCGGTTGGTCAGGGCGCAGACCCGGGTGGTAACCGGGACTTTGAATGAAGCGGAGGAACTCCTCGACGAGGACGAATACGAGGCGGGCATCCGGCTGCTTCAGGTTCAGCGGGGGATGCCCAAGAACCGGCGGTTCATGAAATTGCTGCAGGAAGAGGGGACCAAGCGTCTGATCGGCCGGGTTGAGGCCGACTACCTGCGCGACAAACGAATGGGCGAGATTGACGAAGACCTCTACTTCAGCGTGGATGAGAAGAGCCATGTTATCGATCTGACCGACAAAGGGCGGGTTGAGATCAGCCGGATGCCGGACGATTTCGTGCTGCAGGACCTGGATGAAGTCCTGCACGAAATCGACGCGGACGATGCGCTGGCGCCGGACGAAAAGGCCAGAGCCCAGGATGACGCGTACCAGGACTACGCCCGCAAGAGCGAGGCGATTCACAGCGTACAACAGCTTCTGGTTGCCTACACGCTCTATGAGAAGGACGTAAGGTATATCGTGGACGGCGGCCAGGTGATTATCGTCGACGAGTTCACGGGGCGTCCGCAGCCGGGTCGGCGATTTGCGGACGGGCTGCACCAGGCTCTGGAAGCGAAAGAACGCGTCAAGGTGGAACGGGACACCCAGACGATCGCCACGATTACGCTGCAGAATTACTTCCGATTGTATCACAAGCTGGCAGGGATGACGGGAACCGCCGAAACCGAGGCGGCGGAACTGTTCCAGATCTACAAGCTGGACGTCGTCGTAATGCCTACGAACGAACCGGTGCGGCGGATCGATTCGGAGGACCTGATCTTCAGGACCAAGCGGGAGAAATATAACGCCATCGTGGACGAGATCGAACGGTTGAACGACAGCAGCCTGCCGGTACTCGTCGGTACCATCAGCGTGGAAATGTCGGAATTGCTGTCCCGTATGCTGAAGCGGAAGGGAATTAAACACTCCGTGCTCAACGCGCGTCACAACCAGCAGGAAGCCCAGATCGTTGCCAGGGCCGGACAACCGGGCGCCGTGACCATTGCCACCAATATGGCGGGTCGAGGTACGGATATCAAGCTGGGGGACGGTGTGGTCAAGGCGCCGCCGGACCATCAATGCGCGCTGATACCCGGCGCCAACGGCGGGCGCCCGCAGTGCCCGCACCTGGAGGAATACCATTGCATGGAAGAGGTGCCATGCGGATTGCATATCATTGGTACCGAGCGGCACGAGGCAAGGCGGATTGACCGGCAGCTTCGCGGACGGGCCGGCCGGCAGGGCGACCCGGGAAATTCCCGGTTTTTCATCTCACTGGAAGACGATCTCATGCGGCTCTTCGGCTCCGAGAGGATTGCCCGGATTATGGATCGTCTGGGCGCCGAAGAGGGCGAGGTGATTGAACACCGGATGGTAACCCGATCGATCGAGCGGGCGCAGAAACGCGTGGAAGCCCGGAATTTCGAGGTGCGGAAACACCTGCTTGAATACGACGACGTGATGAACCAGCAGCGGGAAGTCGTATACGACCGGCGACGCCACGCCCTGGAACAGCACAATATCTACGAACAGATTGAAGAAGAGATGGAGGAAGTGGTGAACGCTACGTTCCAGAGCCACCTTCCCGAAGAAGGCACCCAGGAGGACTGGAACCTGGACGGACTCTACCGCGACCTGCGACAGATCTTCCTCCAGGTTCCTGAAGTGCCCCCCGAGTCGCTGCCCGAACTGAAGGAGGATGGATTCCGGGATGAGTTGTTCGATGGAATCAGATCGGCCTACAGGCGCCGGGAAAGCCTGATTGGCGCGGGAAGGATGCGGGAGATCGAGCGAATGGTCTATCTGGGGGTAACCGACGAGAAGTGGAAGGACCATCTCCGGGAGATGGATGATCTCAAGGAGGGCATCGGCCTGCGGGGATATGGGCAAAAGGATCCGCTGATCGAGTACAAGCGTGAAGGATTTCAGATGTTCGTCGACCTGCTCGACGAAATCAACCGTGAAACATTGAAAACCCTTTTTCGCATTCCGGTGGAAGAGGACCTGTCCAGCCAACGAGGTCGGCAGCCTCAGCGGGTCTCGCTCACGCATCAGGATGCAACCGGCATGGGGTTCGCCACCGGCGCCGGGGCGTCGCCGACGTCGGAACCGGTCGCCGCCACTTCGGAAGGGGGGCCGCCCCGGCAGCGCCCGATTCGGGTGCAGAAGGTGGGCAGAAACGACCCGTGTCCGTGCGGAAGCGGTAAAAAGTACAAGAAATGTCATGGCCTTGCGGGCCGGGTGCCGGCGTGAAAAGCGGTCGGGTCGATCCGTCCATTGCGAAACCCTGGCGACGCGACGAAAAGGAGCGATACGCTGATGAAATCCCGAGATGACCTGCTGAATGAGGCCCGCAGCGAGATTCCGGAGATGAGCGTGCAGGAAGTACACGACCATTTGGAAAGCGGCGCGAGCCCGGTCCTTCTGGATGTGCGCGAACAGGAAGAATGGGAGTCGGGACATCTGCGGGGAGCGGTTCACGTTCCACGCGGCCGCCTCGAAGCCGAGGCTGAATCCCGCGTTCCGGACAAGTCCCGGGAAGTGGTGGTCTATTGCGCGGGCGGTGTACGTTCGCTGCTGGCTGCGGACTCGTTGAAGGAATTGGGTTATGAGCGGGTGATTTCGATGGCCGGCGGGTACGAAGACTGGGCGGACGCGAGCCTGCCTTCGGAACAACCGCCGCCGCCTGAGGAAGCCGACGACCTGGATCGTCCTGAACTGTTGGAAGCGGAGATAGAGCACCTGGAGAATCGGATCACGCGGAAGAAACAACAGTTGAAGCGTATGAAGCAATAGAGAAAGGCATTCGCCAACGCGGCTGATATAGCCGGAAGCGCATTACGATTCGTAATGCGCTTTTTTGTCGAATGCCGGAATTTGTCCTTGCGCCAGGAGGCCAAAGCGTTTATATTTGTCCGGTTAGCACTCGATTGCAACGAGTGCTAATTGTCGGGAAAAATATTTATTATTTAATGGGTTAACGTACAATCCATTCTTTCGAAGGAGGGGCTTATGACGGTGAAGCCTCTGGCCGACCGGGTGCTTCTCCGGCGGATTGAAGCCAACGAACAGGTCCATGGCGGCATCATCATCCCCGATACGGCCAAAGAAAAACCGCTCGAAGCCGAAGTCGTCGCAGTGGGCCCCGGGAAGGTCAACGACAAAACGGGCGATCCCGTACCGGTGTCTGTAAATGCGGGCGACCGCGTTCTGATCGGCCAGTACGCGGGCACCGAGGTCGAGGTCGATGGAGACGAAATGGTGATTGCTTCTGAAGACGACATTCTGGGTATTCTTGAATAAAGTACATACGGTACAGATGGAAGTCGCGATTCAGTCCCATTGCAGGGATGGGCGATAGCGAATCAGAAGCATCGCCCGGAGATCTGGATCCAACGGGTTTTCATTCACTGGGGTTTACAGGAGGACAATGATGCCAGCCAAGCAATTGAGCTACGGGATAGACGCCCGGTCAAAGGTTCTGGACGGCGTGGACATTCTGAGCAAGGCGGTCAAGGCGACACTTGGGCCGCGCGGGCGAAATGTCGTTCTGGGCAAGAAATGGGGTTCGCCTACCGTAACCAAGGACGGGGTAACGGTGGCCAAGGAGATCGAACTGCCCGATCCATATGAGAATATGGGCGCCCAGATGGTGAAGGAGGTCGCCTCCAAGACCTCCGACGTGGCCGGCGACGGCACAACCACCGCAACGGTACTGGCGGAGGCCATTTACCGCGAAGGCCTGAAGAATGTAACCGCCGGCGCCAATCCCATGGATATCAAGCGGGGCATCGATCAGGGTGTGTCCGCCGTGACCGCGGCTCTGAAGAAACAGTCGCAGGAGGTCACAGGTCGCAAGGAGATCGCACAGGTAGCGGCAATCTCGGCCAACAACGACAGCGGGATTGGCGACATAATCGCAGACTCCATGGAGAAGGTGGGGAAGGACGGCACCATTACCGTCGAGGAGGCCAAGTCGATTGAGACGACGCTCGACGTTGTGGAAGGCATGCAGTTCGACCGGGGATATATTTCACCATACTTCGTGACCGACCAGGACGACATGGAAGCGGTTCTGGAAGATGCCTATCTCCTCATCCACGAGAAGAAACTGGCTAACATGAAGGATCTACTCCCGTTGCTTGAGAAGACGGCGCAGACGGGAAAGGCGCTGCTGGTGATCGCTGAAGACGTTGAGGGTGAGGCGCTGGCGACATTTGTGGTAAACAAAGTCCGGGGGACCATAAAAGCGGCGGCGGTGAAGGCTCCCGGTTACGGAGACCGTCGGAAAGAGATGCTTGAGGATATCGCCATTCTCACCGGGGGCAGGGTGATTTCGGAAGATCTGGGCATAAAACTGGAGAACATTCAGCTCGGCGACCTTGGACAGGCCAAGCGGATCGTCATCGATAAGGACAATACGACAATCGTCGAAGGCGCCGGCGCAACCCACGACATACAGGGACGCGTCAGCCAGATTCGCATGCAGATCGAGGAAACGACCTCGGATTACGACGGGGAGAAACTCCAGGAACGGCTTGCAAAGCTGGCCGGCGGCGTGGCCGTGGTGAACGTCGGCGCCGCAACCGAAACAGAAATGAAGGAGAAGAAGGCGAGGGTGGAAGATGCCCTGCACGCGACCCGCGCGGCCGTGGAGGAAGGCATCGTTCCCGGCGGAGGCGTGGCCCTCGTGCGGTGTAGGTCGTCGCTGGACACGGTTCGCGGCAGGGTTCGCGGAGATCAGAAGACCGGCGTGGACCTTCTGAACAAGGCCCTTGAGGCGCCCCTGAGGAAAATTGCCGATAACGCGGGTCACGAAGGCAGCCTGGTTGTTCAGCGGGTGAAAGAGGGAGACGGCGCATTCGGCTTCAACGCGCTTACCGAAACCTACGAAGATCTGATCGAAGCGGGTGTGGCGGATCCCACGAAGGTCGTGCGTTCCGCGGTTGAGAACGCGGCCAGCATTGCCGGGCTTCTGCTGACAACGGAGACGCTGGTAACCGAAGTACCGGAAGAGGAAAAAGAGCCGCAGGGTCACGGCCACGGTCACGACCATTATTAGCGTCCGAAACATCGGGCAGGCGTACAGAGGTCGGCCTTTACTGGCCGGCCTTTTTTCGTCTGGCAAACCACCATCATATTTGCTTATATTGGTGCGTCGTTTTGATGTTTTCGGTCAGATCAATGTTGACGCGGGTTGGAGACGAAACGGCCGGTCGTGTTTCGTCTGCGGCTCGAAGGGAGGTATATGGACGTTATTCTGGATTCCCCATCCGAGGAGAACGATCAGCCCGTTTCCGATGCCTCGGGCGGGGAGAAGAAGGAAGAAGCCCGGGATTCGGAAAGGCGCGTGGTGTCTCGGCGGCCCGCCAGGCGAACCCGGACGGCCACCCGGAAACCGGCAGGGACAACGCGAAGCCGGGCTGCATCGGTGGATGACAAGAAGGAGAAACCCGAAGCCGCCGCCACGGAAGACGCGGGTGAGCCAACCGAAAAAACAGCGGAGGTCCCGGAAAAGCGCGTGATTTCGCGACGGCCCGCGAAACGGTCGCGGGCATCTACAAAGCCCGCGAAGCGCACAACACGCGCTAAAGCAGGAGACAAGAAGGAGAATCAAACCGGGAAAGAGGCTGAAAAAACCGCGGATCCGTCAACGACGGCAGCGCCTGAGCCGGCGAACGCCAGTGAATCCACTGCGGAACCCGTTGCGGAGACCACGGAAGCCGCAACGGCTTCACCACCCGATTCGGCGGCGGGAGCGCCATCGGAAGCCGCGGCTGAAAAGACGCAGGAAACTCCCGCCAGGGGCACTTCACAGGAACATCGCCGAACGAGGCGGCGCCGGCAGCCCCGCCGCCAGAACGACGGCGGGGGTTCGGCCGATAAACGGGGGAGGGCCGACAAGGTCCCGTATTCCGTTGCGGACGTTCTATCGGACTCCTGGACGGAAGAAAAAGCCCGCAAATACCTCAGCGAAGGATTCCTTGCAACGCTATCCACCCGACTGGTCACCCGGGGAAAGGTCGAGGAGATAGACGAGGAGGCGCTGCAGGAACGCCTGAAGGTGGTCCGCCGTGTTCTGGCGGATGAGTGTATGGTGGAGGACGATGCATCGGATCTTATCCTGCTCGATATGGTAATGAACGCGCTGGCGGACAGGCTTGAAGTCTATCGGATAACGTCGAAGGGCGCGAGTCCTGAGAAACTCGGTCAGATTCTCGAACTTCGATACAATGCGGACCGGCGTCTCATCGACACCGTGAACGCATTGAAAAATGCCTAGCGAGGCGATGTTGTCCAGTCAATTTCGATCTCGTAGGCCAGCGGATCCACGGCGCGATTGGCGCGGAAGGCGTTGATACGTTCCACGCATGCGTCGCAACGGCCGCAGGCGGGGCGTTTGCCTTCATAGCAGGTGTGGGTCTCGGCGTAGGGCACACCAAGGTCCAGGCCCATGCTCACAATTTCGACTTTCCAATTCTCCACAAACGGGGTATGGATACGGTAGTCGGTCTGGCGTGAGGCGCCAAGGAACAGGGCTTTCTCCAGCATGTCGTAAAACTCTCGGCGACAGTCTCGGTAGATCTGAAAGTCGTCCCGCACAGGCGAGAGAAAGAGATCGGTGCAACCCCTCGTCTCCGCCCAGGCGGCTGCCAGGGTGACGAACAGCATGTTGCGGAAGGGCACAACGGTCAGTGCCTGCCGGTCCTGTTCCGCCGCCGGAACGGGGCGCCCGATCTCCGTGAGCGGATTACCGCCGATCTGCCGGAGATCGATTTTGATGCAGCGGTGGGAGTCGGCGCCCGCCAACCTGGATAGCCTTGAGCTGGATTCGAGTTCAACCGCGTGGCGCTGGCCATAATCGATGGAAACGGTATGGATCTCTGAATGTTCACGGTCTCGCATCCACCAGAGCAGTGTGGTGGAATCCATCCCTCCGGAGAGCAGGAGCACGGATTTCCGGGGCAGGGCGGTCATCGGGCGGGACCTTTCCTGTATAAACGCCAAGAGGGAGCCGGAAGGCTCCCTCTTGACTTAGCACAATTGATCCGGGCCGCTAGCGATTCTCCAGGAGCTGATCCACGACAGCCGGTTCTGCCAGCGTTGACGTGTCGCCAAGATCGCCGGTATCGTCGGCCGCGATTTTCCGCAGGATACGGCGCATGATCTTGCCGGAACGGGTCTTGGGCAATCCCGGCGCCCAATGGATAACGTCCGGCGTGGCGATCGGGCCGATCTCTTTGCGAACCCACGCCTTCAGTTCGTCTTTCAATGCATCGATGTATTCCACGCCGACGTTCAGGGTTACGTAGGCGTAGATGCCCTGACCCTTGATTTCGTGCGGGAAACCCACCACGGCCGCTTCGGCCACGCCCTCGTGAGAAACAAGGGCGGACTCGACTTCCGCGGTGCCCATGCGGTGCCCGGAAATGTTGATGACGTCATCCACCCGGCCGGTAATCCAGTAGTAGCCGTCTTCGTCTCTGCGGCAGCCGTCTCCCGTGAAATAGTACCCCTTGTATTGCTGGAAGTAAGTTTCTTCGAAGCGTTTGTGGTCGCCGTAGACGGTGCGCATCTGCCCGGGCCATGGCTCTGCGATCGCCAATACCCCGCTGACGTCGTTGCCTACCAGTTCTTTGCCGGACTCCGGCTCGAGTACGACGGGTTTGATTCCGAAGAAGGGAAAGGTCGCGGAGCCGGGCTTCGTGGCCGTCGCGCCCGGAAGCGGCGTGATGAGGATGCCGCCGGTTTCGGTCTGCCACCAGGTGTCGACGATCGGACACCGGCCTCGACCCACATTGTTGTGGTACCATAGCCAGGCTTCCGGATTGATCGGCTCGCCTACGGTCCCAAGAAGCTTCAGAGACGAGAGGTCATATTTGGCCGGCCACGCTTCGCCCTCCTTCGCAACCGCCCGGATCGCCGTGGGCGCTGTATAGAACTGGTTGACTTCGTATTTGTCGATCACCTGCCAGTAACGCCCCGGATCGGGATACACCGGGGTGCTTTCGAACATAACCGTCGTCGCGCCGTTTGCCAGGGGACCGTAGATGATGTAGGAATGTCCGGTAACCCAGCCGATGTCCGCGGCGCAGAAATAGACGTCGCCATCGTGATAGTCGAAGGTGTTTTTGTGGGTGTAAGCGGTGTATACCATATAGCCGCCCACGTTGTGCTGCACGCCTTTGGGTTTCCCTGTTGATCCCGACGTATACAGGATGTAGAGCGGGTCTTCCGCGTCCATTTCCTCACAGGGACAATCCGGACTGGCGTTTTCCATCGCATCGTGCCACCAGAGGTCCCTGCCCTCCTGCATCGGACAGGAAATGTCCTCGTGTTCGCCCACCCGGCGGACGACGATACAGGTTTCTACGGATCTGCCGTCCATGCGTCCATCGGCATTTGCGATAGCGTGGTCGGCAAATGCCTTGCGCTCCATCGGTTTGTCGCCGCGAAACATGCCGTCGGTCGTAATCACGACCTGACACGTGGAATCGACGATACGGTCGGCCAGCGCATCCGCGGAAAAACCTCCGAAAACGATGGAGTGAACAGCGCCGATCCTGGCGCATGCGAGCATCGCGATCGCGAGTTCGGGGATCATTGGCATGTAAATGGAAACGCGGTCTCCTTTTTTTACCCCGCGTGACTTCAGCACGTTGGCGAATTTGCAGACCTCCCGATGGAGTTCCCGGTAGGTCAGCCTGGCGTCTTCACCGGGTTCGTTGCCTTCCCAGATGATCGCAACCTGATCCCCGCGCGTTTCCAGGTGACGGTCGAGACAATTGTAGACAATGCTGGTTTTCGCTCCTTCAAACCATCTGATGGAAACAGGACCATCATTGAGGTTGTAGTTGTATGCGCGAACAGTGTCCCATTTTCTGAACCAGTGGAAGTCTCCCGCCACGTCCGCCCAGAATGCCTCGACGTCTCCTGTGGATTCCTGATACCGCCGCTGGTATTCGTCGAAACTGCCTACGTGGGCCTGCGCGCTGAGATCCCGGGGCGGGAAATACCGTCCGCCCTGTTCGAAAGTCCGGTCTGGATGTGCCGCCATTGAAAACCCCTTCATTCGGAATGTAACCTTGATTCGTAAGTTTTCGTGAGCGTTAATTCAAAGTTGTGCAAGTGAATAAAGGCGATTGGACGGCGGATACCCAGGATACACCAGGTCGCTGTACGTGAATAGGACCTCTCCCCCCGGCCCCCCAGAAGCGGGTAGACGCGAGAAGGGAGAGGGGAGAGAACCACACCCCACCCTACCACCTGGTGAGAAGGAAGACGTTAGACGGGAGAGATTGCCTGCCTTTTGAGGATTCCTTTTTTGCCGGAGGCAAGAAGGAATATTGTATCGGGCAAAGATATCTTCTCCCGTCTTGGGTCTACCCGATTTTCTCACCTCTACCGTCTCCCCGCATTTCGTCTACCCTCTACCCGCATTCAGGCTCTTTATGGCCGATTTGACTATTGTCTTCTTTCGAACTTGAGGTTAAACGGTTGAAACGGCAGGCTCGACGCTATAAATTTTAAGACGGCATCTAAAAGCAGGTCTTGCAATTCCCGGATGGAGCGGCTATAATTATACCACATCCAAAGCGGATGTCAAGCGGAGAAACCGGTTCGAAAGCGTGGTTACGGTTAGCTGATTTCTCGCTTTTCGGGAACTTTTCCTGATCCTGAGTGTTAAATGGCGTAAGGAGGTTGTCCGGATTGCGGGTTTTGTATGCCCCATTCCCGAGGATGTAGCAGGTGAAAGGGGGGAAAGACCATGCTCATGGTGAACACGGAAAACGGAGCAGCGTCGGATGTCGATATTCTGACTGAGGTTGCCAACGGCGACATCGAAGCTTATGGAAAGATTGTAAATCGTTACAGAGGAAGGCTTTACAACTTCGTCTTCCGATTTGTCGGAGACAGGGAAACAGCCGAGGATATCGTTCAGGAGGCATTTCTCAGGGCTTACAGAAAGCGGAATGAATATCGGGCAATCGCGAATTTCTCCACCTGGCTGTTTACAATTGCCGGCAACCTGGCAAAAAGCGAGTTAAGGCGTCGTAAACGCTGGCGGCTGTTTCCGCTTCACCGGGATGAGGAGAGCGATACGGGGCTGGAACTGCCGGACGAGTCCTACCGGCCCGATAAAATTACGGAATCCTCTATCGCGGATGTACAGATTCATCAGGCGATCATGTCGCTGTCGGAAAACTACCGGCAGGTCATCCTGCTTCGAGACGTTGAAGGGCTGTCCTATCAAGAGATTGCAGAGATCAGCCGGTGTCCGGTGGGTACGGTCAAGTCTCGGGTGAACAGGGCCCGTCTGAAACTGCAGCAGAAGCTGAAGAATGAGGGAAGAGACGTGGGGCTGGCGATCTGACAGCGTTACGCCGTCTTCCCGATCACACGGGAATGCGAAATAGATATGGGACCAACGGAGGAGATTCATGGGTAAGGGTCACATCACTTGCGGCGAGTTTGCGGCCCGATTATCGGCCTATCTCGAAGACGAGATAGCAGGCGCAAAGAAGGCGCAGATGGATCGCCACATGGTAGAATGCTCCACCTGCGCCGGTTCGCTGGAAGGGGTCAGGAACCTTACGGGGCGGTTGGCGCGGATGTCGCGTGTACGGCCGTCCGCAGGATTCGATTTTGCGCTTCGCAGCCGCCTGATGATGGAAGCGGCGCAAAAGACTTCGTTCTGGAACCGGCTGCCGGACGTGTTTGTCCCAACTCTGCCAAGGGCGCTGGCAACGTGCGCGGCAGTCGTGCTGATCGCGCTGGGCATGACCTCGGGGCTGGACGAGGCGTTGACAACACGCCCGGTCAACACGGACCGTGTACATCAGATGACGCTGGTTGCGCCGGCTTCATCGACGTTTCCTGCCGCGGACCTGCGCGGGGCGCTGAAAATGCTGCCCCGGAAACCGTCCTATCCGGTTTCGCACCAGGCCTATCGGGCCGGACGGGCGGATTCCGCAAAGGCGGCGTCGATGGTCCGCGTGCGGCCGGGCCGGCGCATGGCCAACGTGCGCCGGGTTTCTTTTTAGTGAATATTGCGGGAGAGAGAAAGCCTACGAGAACAATGAAAGCAAAACGGTTTAACATGCTGTGGACGCTTCCCATAGTAGTGGGAATACTGTTGTCCGTTCCGGGTGCGGCGTATTGTCGCCCAGGCAGCGTACTCAAGGGAATTGAAGAAGAAAGAGCCGAAATTCTGGAAAAGAACCGGGCAGGCGTTGTCCGCATTCATGCCAGCCATACCCAGACAGGGGCCGTGGAGGGGCTTCAGTACGGCAAGGGATTCATGCACGGCACCGGATTCATCCTGGATAGCAGGGGCACCATTGTAACCGTCCATCGTGCCGTAAAAGATGCCGAGGAAATCTGGGTGACCCTGGATACGGGACGTCGTCTCCCTGCCCGTTTCGTCGCATCGGATCCGGTATCCGAGGTGGCGGTAATCCGCGTTGAAGCAGAGGGCCTGGAGCCGATTGCAATCGGCGATTCCGACAGGGTCCGCATGGGCCACTATGCGTTTATCCTGGGCAACAGTTTCGGAAACCTGACGCCTTCGTTTGGTGTTGTTTACAAGGTTGACCGCGCGCAGGATCTGATACACGTTGCGGCGCCTGTACAACTCAGTTTTGGCGGCGCACCGGTATTCTGCAGTACTGGTAAGATTCTTGGCCTGGTCTGGGCGCTGCTCGATCCATGGTCCGGCATTCTTCCCGAAGGGACTCCGGACGCCCGAATGATGCAGGAGACAAACTTCGTATTCGTAGTACCTGTCAATCGCGCAATTCGTGTTGCCCAACGCCTTCTGGACGGTTCACAGACGGTATACGGATGGCTGGGCGTAACCGGAGAGTACCATCCCGATTATCATGGTGTGCGGGTCGATAGCATTGCGCCGAACGGCCCCGCGGCGAGCAGCGGGATCGTACGGGGGGATCTGATCATTTCGTTCCAGGAGCAGCAGATTCAAAGCGCCGAGCATCTACAGAGTCTGGTCCTTTCCACAACTCCCGGAACCGAGGTCAGGATGAAGATCAAACGAGGTGAACAACCGGACACCCCGCGCGTCGAGGTGGGCAAACTCACGGTTGAGCCGGGTCAATTTCCAGCGGCCGGCTATGACGCGTTTTCAGTCACGTCGCAGCTATCCATGCAGGAAGGCAACCAGGTCCTGTATCGGGAGTTCCTTCGTCTCCAGCGGGAGATTCAGTTGTTGAAACAGCAAAAGAAATGAGCCGGATTCAGCGAGAGTAAGCGGTTGGATTCCGTACAGACAAAGCGGGCGGCCATGCAGGCCGCCCGCTTTGTCTGTACGTGCTGCTTCTCTCATGTCTACGAAATCATTTTTTCCTGCGCAAAATTGAGCCGAAGTCTGCCAAGCGCCCTGTCTTTGAGTTGCCGCACCCGCTCCCGGCTGATCTGCAGGCGTTTCCCGATACGCTCGAGTGGCTCCGGTTTATCCGAGTCCAGGCCGAAATACAGACTCAATATCCTCGCTTCGCGCTGGGGCAGCCGGTTCAGGCATTCCCTGAGCAGCTTCTTGATCCGGGCATCCTCAAACTGCTCGTCCGGCCGGGCGTCCTGCGCCGGCAGTGTATCGGCGTATACTCCCGAGGAACCGTCATGCGTGGGACTGTCGAGAGACACGGTGGTTCGGTTGGCTTCGAGGGCGCGGCGCAGCCTCCTGAGGGGCATGCCGGTCTTTTCAACCAGTTCGCCCAGGTCGGGAATCCGGCCCAGCGACTGCGAAAGGGCGTTTTTGGCCCTGTTGATCACGTCAAGGTCGTCGATTTGATTTACAGGGAACACAACCGGATGTACACACCGGTTGAGCGCGGACAGGATGGCCTGACGGATCCACCAGACCGCGTACGTGATGAATTTGTGCCCGCGTGCCAGATCGAATGTCCGCGTGGCTCGAATCAGGCCCAGATTGCCCTCCGCAATCAGGTCGGACAGCGGAAGTCCCCGTCCGCTGTATTCCCTGGCGATTCGGACCACGAATCGCAGGTTGGCGGTGATGAGACGATCGAGGGCTCTGCGGTTACCCCTCTGAGCGTCCGCGATCACGTCCGCTTCGTCTTCTTTGCTCAGCGGCGTGAATTTTCGGATATCGCGCAGATAGATGTCCGCGTCGCTGTGCGAAATCCTGGCTTTCATGTCCCCAAATCTCCATATGCGATGGTGTGTGCCTCAGGTACACCCGTTTGTTCACCAGGAAGCCTGTCGATGGTTTTCGACGCCCGGAGACCACGAATGGGCCGCGTCTATAACCACCGAAGAAACAACCGTGTCGAGCGGTTAATATAACGTGGGTTCGCGCTGCGGTCAATGAAAAATCGTCGCATTTTGCGACACATTGTCGTTGTACGATGAAGTCGCCTTCGGATAGACTGGTTTCCGTCAGGCACCAGGAAATAGATACAATTCTCCGCGAACAACAGCCCCATCCTCAGAAGCCGTCTTAAAATTCCCAGCGGTCTTCGCGCGGCTGCAAAAGCGACGGTCAGCGTTGGTCAAACCCACCCGTATAGACAAATATGGGCGGGTTTTCCCGCCTTGACCGCCACTTTTTCGCTCGCGCTCGGGAACTCACCGGTAATTTTAAAACGGCTTCTCACAACCGAACGGGCGAAAGGAATTTCCGGTAGATCAACTCGATGGATTCGCGGTAGTTCCGTCTGCTGTTCTTTGCTGTTTGTCTTTTGTTCTTGATTCAAGCTGATAGCTGTTTTTGCTGCTTTTCACCGATCTAATGATGAAAGAGCCTGATCCCGGTATTGACCATGACCATGCCGTATTCATCGGCGGCCGCGGTCACGGCATCGTCCTGTACGGAACCGCCGGTCTGGATAACGTATTCCACGCCGGAACGGGCCGCGCGGTCGATGTTGTCGCGGAAGGGGATATACGCGTCGGAGCCCAGTGTCACACCCCCGAGACGCCGCAGCCATTCCCTTCTGGGCGCATCGCCGAAGGGCGGCGGCGCCTTGCGGAACGAACCGCGCCAGGCGCGTTTTTCTTCGGGAGTCATGTCTCCTTTGAGATACAGTTCGATGGCGTTTATCTTCTCAGGCCGCCTCGCGCCCTTTCTGAAATCCAGATCCAGTACGTCGGGGTGCTGGCGCAGAAACCAGGCTTCGGCTTTGCGAGCGGCAATATCCGTACACGCAAGGCGATTCTGCTGCCCGGCGCCCACGCCGATGGCCTGGCCCTGCAATGCAAAGCAGATGGAGTTCGACTGGGTGAACTTCAGCGTTATCGTGGCCACGAGCAGATCCCTGGCTTTGTCCGGGGGGATTTCCTTTCTCCGGGTAACGACGTTCCCGAGCAAATCGGGGCCGGCGATCAGGTCGTTGCATTGCTGCTCAAAGGTGAGTCCGAATACCTCCCGACACTCCGTTTCCACGGGCTTGTAATCGGGATCGACTTGAAGGACGGGGTAGGCGCCGCCTTTTTTCTTTTTCAGAATATCCAGCGCTTCCGGATGATAGCCCGGCGCAATGACGCCATCGGATACCTCGCGGCGAAGGAGCCTGGCCGTGGGGACGTCAACCGGGTCGCTCAGGGCCGCCCAATCCCCATACGACGAAAGCCGGTCGGCGCCCCTGGCGCGGGCGTACGCGACGGCCAGGGGCGAAAGGTCCATGCCCTCGACAAAATATGCCTTCTTCAGATCGTCGTTCAGCGGCACACCTACGGCGGCGCCCGCGGGACTGACGTGTTTGAATGAAGCAGCGGCGGGTGTGTCGAGCGTCTCCCTCAGTTCCTTCACGAGCTGCCAGGAGTTGAGCGCATCGAGCAGATTGATGTAGCCGGGCGCTCCGTTGAGGACGCTGAAGGGAAGCGGGCCGTGGCGGTTGAATATTCTTGCGGGTTTCTGGTGCGGGTTGCATCCGTATTTCAGAGCGAGTTCAATCATGAGGAACGTCCCCACGTTCTGCGGCGTTTCGAGCGGACGCCTCGCTGCGACCGGCCCGGTTCTATCCCAATACCCCGTCGGCAAACAGCGAACCCAGATCGGTTTCACCCTGCCATTCGCGCAACGCGGGGTTTTCGGTGCTGAGGACGACGTCGGTGGCGCCGGTTTCGGTCCTGGAAAAGCAGATGACCTGACTGCCTTCCGCCAGGCTCACAATGACGGGCGAGTGCGTGGTTACGAGGATCTGCGCGCCTTCAATGGACGAGAGTGCCCTGAAAACCGTTTCGACGGCCCGGGGATGGATTCCGTTTTCAGGCTCTTCAACGAGATAAGCGCCTCCGAACTCAGGCAGGTATGCCGGGAGAGTAAGCGCCATAAGGCGGAGGGTTCCGTCTGAAATCTTCCAGGAGGGCGCTTCCAGTCCGTTTCGGTCCTGGTAAACCAGATAACAGTGGCGGTCTTCAGGTCGTTCCACCGTGCGGATGGATTTCAGGTCGGGCAGGACAGATTCCAGGCACCTGACCCAGGCCGCGAATCGATCGGGCGCACCGGACTGCAGCGAGGAGATGACCCAGGGCAGATTGGAACCGTCGGGCTGAAACGCGGCGGGAAGACCGGGCGGGCTGGGACGGCGCATGGTGGCGCTGTTCAGTATCAGGCGCTGGATTCCGTTGTTGAGTATACCCTTCAGCCAGGTCGCTACCGGATATCGGGTTTCGTCTTCGGGCAGATTGGCCAGAGCGGACCGCCGGGGACCCAGCCTGAACGAGTGGTCCCATCCGGTGCCGGTTTCGTAATAGAAGTTGTCGTTGCTCCCGTGAACCTTGTGTACGATGGTCCGGGCGCCCCTGATGCGGGGCAGGGCGAGCGTGTCCGGCATGGGGCGGTCCATGGGGAAGAGCGTCTGCTGTTCGCACACCGGGTCTCTCCGGGAATCGTCCGGAAGAAGCAGAACACGCTCGGCGAGAATGGCGGTCTCATTGGTATCGGGTGTCGTCCCGATGGTGACTTCGTACCGGCATCGAACGTATTGCCGGTTTTCGAAGAGGTCTGCCTTCTGCGACGGTATGCTCAGTTCGATGGCGATTTCGAAGGGGTCGAACGTGCGGCGCCAGACCAGATCCCGCAGATCCGCGGCGCGTTTTCCAACGGCCTCCTCCAGGCCGTTGGAAACGAGGTCGCCGAGAAAGGCGATGGCGTCCAGAAGTGTCGTCTTTCCGCTCGCATTCGGTCCAACCAGAATGTGGAACGCATCCAGCGGTCGGCTGATGAAGCGCAGACAGCCGTAGCGGAGGGCTTCGACTTTACGAATCATTGGCGCGTCCCGTATATCGGGTAACCTGGCTGTCCTTCTTCCCAGGCGTTAGCAGTCCGTTGATAAAGTCGCTCTGCAGGCGAGGCCGAGCCATTGTGGTCGAAGACAAGGCGCGCGACCGAGTCCCATCCTTCGATTCGGCGAGGGAGCGCAACGCAGTATTTCGACCGCAAGGGCCGGCCGCAGCCCGGATGGACTTTTTCAACGGGCTGTTAGAGAGGCGACTGCCAGACGGCTTTGCCAACGAAAAACGGCCCGAGAGATTGCACGTATTGCGCGGTCTGCCGGGTTTTTCGCATTTCCTGCACAACGTGCGAGAGCGGGTGCAACTCGGGCCCCAGCAGTCCGATGACGAAGTCGTTGTCGTTGCGGTCCAGGCCATAACAGGCCAGGCGGATGTCCTGGGCAAAACCTGCCTCGGCGTAGGCCCGCCCGATTCTGGCATGTTCACCCAGAATCCCGCGCAGATCCTCGCCAGAAAGCTGTCCGAACTCGGGCTTGCGGCGCAACGGATACCATACGGCCCACGGCCATTCCGGGTTAAGGACCTTACGGCGAGGCTTTTGCAACAATGTTTCTTCAAGATCGGGCTCGTATCCGTGAGCATAGGTTCTTCCGAACATGGTGAGGTCGGGAATGCGTCGAAGTCCGGTGAACGGGGGGGCGTTCAGCAATGTGCGGATTTCCCCCGTGAACGCATCGGGAGATTCGGACAGCGTAAGAATGCCAACGCCGGACGGGTCGTTCAGGTCCACGTAAAGGACGGCGTCGACCCCGGATTCGCAAAGCGCGTCCGCAAGCGTGTCCGTGCGCGGGCAGTTTTCATAGACGTGCAACTGCATGAAGAGCCGTCGGTTGCTGGCCTGAATCTGTCCGTTAATGGGTTTGCCTTTTTCACGCAGGTCCAGAGTCTGTTCTTTTGAAGTGGCACGCATCGAGGATTCCGGCTGATGTGAAGATGGGTATGCGGACGGCCGCGTTTTCTTTAGGACAGCTTATTAATATACGATGCAGCCGTGCGAAGACCGCTGGGAATTTTAAGACAGTTTCCAAGAGTCAGTTTTCCAGCCTGGCTAGAGACTCTGCAACCGTGGGTTCAAGACCTGCTTCGACGTCTTTTCTACGCAGGGAATGGAATTCGCCCAAAACGGCGTTGGCTCTGGCAAGAATGTCGATGCGTGCTGCGTACTGGTTCAACTTGTTGCCGGGAAGCGCCCATATCGCAACGTCATCCGTGAGGGTATCCAGGTATGCCCGCGCGCCACAGCATCCCAGGCTGAGCGCGGCTCTTCCTGTTCCTACGGCCTGGGGAACCACGGCGCACGCCGGTCTGCCCATTGCGGGAGGAACGGCGGGTTCCACCTGCTGGACGGCTTCGGTAATGATCAGGCTCTGCGCGGAATGCGCGAAGAGCAGAACCACGGTCGGTTCGAGTGGCGTTTTATCCAGCGGGGCGTAAATTACACATCTGGTTTCGTTCTCCAGCACCGGGATCTCGAGGACGTCCTGCTCACGAACGTAATCCATGCCCGCCATTGTTTTCAGGACGTTGCCCAGTTCCGCTTCGTACGAATCGGGAGGGTTGGCCATATGGTGTGTATGAACGCCGATGGCGCACAGTTCGTGGTGCGTGGTCCGCGTGGTAAAGGGCCCCTTCGCCGCTTCCTGCCAGAACAGGCAGCCGGCGGGCGCCCGACCGTCGTAGTCGGGCACACCCTCGGGTACATCGTCCGATATGCAGACGGCAATGGGAGGGAGTACGAGGTTGAGTGATTCCTGCAGTGCGCCGGCAACGGCCGCATACGAGTTCATGGGATCCCGCCTTTCTGTGTTTTTATGGGAACAGCCGTGTCTGCCTCTCCGTACTTACGTCGTCGAGGCTGACGAGCGATTTTTTCGTGAAGCGTTGACGAGCAGGACGATGCCCAGGATGACAAGGGGGATGCTGAGCCATTGTCCCACGCTGAGAGGGAAGCCGTGGCCGTAAGCGGCCTGACGGACTTTGACGAATTCGACGACCACCCGGAACGAGAAGACGGAAACGAGGAACATGCCGAGAAGCAATCCCGACGGCGTCCCGTTGCGCTTTCTTGACCAGGCGGTATAGAGGATGAGGAAGATCAGTCCGTAGGCGAGGGACTCATAGAGTTGCACCGGATGTCTTGACACGGCATCCACGTGCGAAAAGACGATCGCCCAGGGCAGACCGGTCGGGGTGCCGTAAATCTCGGAATTGAAGAAGTTTCCAATCCGGATGAAGAATCCGCCAAGGGCAACCGTAATGACAATGCGGTCGAGGATCCAGAGGTAGGACTGATCCGTCCGGTTTCGTGCGTACAGATAGAGCGCGACAAAAATGCCGATGGCTGCGCCGTGGCTCGCAAGGCCGCCTCGCCAGATTTTGAAGATCTCAACCGGATTTGACAGGTAGAATGCGGGATCGTAGAACAGACAATGTCCCAGACGCGCGCCGATGAGGGTCCCGAGAACCATATGGTTGACCAGGCTGTCGAGGTCCTTCGCGGATTTTCCCTCGAACCGGAACATCCGGCGCATCATGAAGTAGCCGAGGACGAAAGTAACCAGAAAGCACAGACTGTACCACCGCAGGACGACCGGACCGATGCGGAAGATCTCGGGGTCGGCGCTCCAGAGTATCTGGGCGATTCCGAACATGGAGGTCTGCACTATCGACTTTGCGGCGGGACGGGATCAATCCCGCCGGGATGGTAGGGATGGCATCTGAGAATTCGCGAGACCGACAGGTAGAGCGCGAACGGAAAGCGGTGCTGTCGAAAGCAATCGCGGGCGTACCTGGCGCACGTGGGATGAAACCGGCACCCGCTGCCAGGGCCGAAAACGACCTGGAGAACAGGAGAGACAATCACACGGTAGATCCGCAGCAGGACGATTGCCGAA
The DNA here is from genome assembly GCA_965116875.1 of Candidatus Latescibacterota bacterium. GTDB lineage: Bacteria > Latescibacterota > UBA2968 > UBA2968 > JAAXHE01. The sequence goes on along the minus strand of OZ220733.1, from coordinate 1,375,133 downwards.
CCGGCCAGAATGCGGTCGATGGCAGAAAGCATGTTCCGCCTGACTTTCGAACGGGAGTCGGGACTTGCTTTATTTGCGATTGACGGGATGTCTAATTGGCAGGAAAGATAGCAAAATGGAGCAATCACCGAAAGGAGAATTCATGGCGGAAGAGACAATCTTCAGCAAGATAATCCGAAAGGAGATCCCTTCGGAAATCACCTACCAGGATGAATGGGTCACCGCGTTTCGAGATATCAACCCACAGGCGCCGACTCACATTCTGATCGTACCCAATAAGGTGATTCCCACCGTCAGTGATGTGTCACGCGAGGACGAGGCCGCGCTCGGCCGGTTGTTCAGCGTGGCTGCGCGGCTCGCGGAAGAGGAAGGACTTTCCGAGGACGGGTACAGGTTGATCGTGAACTGCAGAGACCACGGCGGCCAGGAGGTGTACCACCTGCATATGCATCTGCTTGGCGGCCGGCCGCTTGGGCCCATGCTTGCCCGGCGTGGATAGCCGCCGACCGCGCCCGGCGGAATCGGAATGGCGCCCGGACAACGGCCTTGCATCCGGCCGGTCCCGGCGGGGGCCTCCCATCGCCTGCCGATTGCCGTCACTTCCGGTCGGGCCACTTGTAGGCCGCTTTCGCGTTTCTCCAGAAAACCTTCTCGACCGCTTCGTCTCCAATGGCTTTGAAGTACTCCATGGGGATGCGTTGCACCGTCGCGTAGTCTGCGCCGTGTTCGCACACGGGCCAGTTGCTGGCGTAGATGAGCCGGTCCACGCCGAGTATTTCCCAGAGGTGGTCCAGGGTTGGCGCGTAGTAGATCAATTCGGGCGGCGCGGGTCTGTCCCGGGCGGTTTCGACAAGGGCGGACACCTTGCAGTAGATGTTCGGGTACCGTGAGACATTGTGCAGGCCGTCGATCCAATCGGGGTCCGGCGCCTTGCCGTCAATAGGTACATGGATTACGTGGTTGAGCACGATGCGCAAGTCCGGCAGCCCGTCGGCAATGCGGACGGCGGAGTGAAGCTGCTCGACGTCGATGAGAAGGTCCAGCGACAGGTCGGCCCGTGCAAGCAGCTCGAGTCTGGAAAACAGCGAGTCGCTGACGGTTTGAACTTCGTTCCTGTGAAGGCGGATGCCGCGGAAGAGGGGATTCCCTGACAGACTTGCAAGTCGATTCTCAAAGTCGTCCGATTCCGGGTCGAGATTACCCACGAAACCGACGATGAAGGGCTCAGTTGCGGCCAGATCGAGGATCCAGCCGTTGTCTTCTACCCATTCACTGGCTTCCACGACCACGGTGCCGGTTACGCCCTCGGGAACGGCCACGGCTTTGTAGTCTTCAGGCAGCACACGCCGGTATAGCAGGGCGTCGTCGCGCGGCGGCCAGGGTACCCCTTCCGGACGGTAGGGATCGTAGAAATGGGTGTGGGTGTCGATGATCATCGTCGCGCTCCTTGTGTGTCCTTCCATTGCCGAAACCTTGACAGAGAAGGTGGATTGCGTATTTTCTAAGAGATTCGTCAGCGATCGACTGTGAAGAGAGACGAGCACTATGACCAGAGGAAAAGGACGGTTTTCGTCCACCAAGACATTTCACAATCTACCGTGTTCGCACCGACAGGCGCATCACGACGGGCACTGTCGGTTTATCCACGGTTACAACCGGGACATTACGTTCCATTTTACCTGCGACGAGCTGGATGAGAATCACTTTGTCGTGGATTTCGGGAGGCTCAAGGACCTGAAAGCGTGGCTGGAACACATGTTCGACCACACGATGCTGATTAACGAAAACGACCCCGAGCGGGAACTGTTCGAGGAGATGCACCGCAGGGGGATCGTAGACTTGCGCGTGATACCCAACGTCGGAATGGAGGCTTCCTCCAAATTCGTGTTCGACTGGGCCGATCGGATGATACGCGAGAAGACGGACGGGCGTTGCTGGGTCTACCGGGTGGAGACGCGGGAGAATATGAACAATTCAGGGGTCTACGAGATTGTCGACTGGCAACAGGGCGCGAACCCACAGCAGTGACAGGCGACCGCTTTCTGCAAACCGGATCCGTCAGTTCCGGTACCGTAACCAGAGTCGCACATAGTGCCTTCGACGTGCGGGGTCGGCATCGTCCTCGAATGCGGTGCGGTTGTGAAGTATCCAGCGGTTGTTCGTAAAAAGCATCTGCCCGGGTTGCAGGCTGAACTCCACCCTGAATTCCGCGCGGCGAAGCAACGCTTCTACAACTTCCAGTGCGCCACTCTGTTCGACGGTCAGCGGTTTGCCGGCGCGCTCGTGACCCACCTGGATGTAATAGTACAGGTATCGGATCGTCAATTCACCCCGGTTCCATCGAAAAACCGGGAAATGAGACGTGGGTGAGTCTCCGGAACTGTGCTGTCCCCGACGATCGAAATAGAATCGCTGATAGAGGGTCTCCAGGACGTCCGGGTGATTTTCCAGGAGTTCATTGTGAAGGGCGTAACCGCTGATCAGCTGACTCTGTCCGCCGGACTTCGCCGTACGCAGGCAGAGCAGCCCCACGATGTCGGGCAGCGATGCACCGAAGGCATTGTCGTTGTGAAACGTACTCTCCGCATTGGTCACGGAAAACCTGGCTCCCTGTGTCACGTTCCTGCCCGTATCACGGACGTCGTACAATACCGTTCCCTCTATATTCTGCTCCATGGGGGCGCCAAGACACTCGCCGGTCATCCAGTACATCGACTGCGCTTCGTCCGGTGCACACCCGTTGACCGGCACGCGATTCACGATGGCAAATCCACGCCCCGATCTGAGAGCGTCGAGTACGGGCCGGAGGCACTCTCCGCCGTGAGTTAAAGACACGCCCTGGCGGGGAATCTCCGTAACCGGCAAGTCACGACCCCGAACTTCGCGTACGATGCGCTCACAGCCGGAGAGATAATCCCCGGACAACGGGTAGTTCCAGGATGCGGAATCATCGATGCGATCCGCCCGCCAGGCCCGCTCGTCGTTCACTTTCTCGGTCAACATCTGCGGGTTATTCATCGTCGGGTCTTTTTGCTCCGGGTCGACCATGACTCATAGAAGTTGTTTTAAAATAACCCGTGAGTTCCCGAGCGTGAGCGAAAAAGTGGCGGTCAAGGCGGGAAAATCCGCCCATATTTGTCTATACGGGTGGATTTGACCAACGCCGACCGGCGCTTTTGCAGCCGCGCGAAGACCGCTGGGAATTTTAAGACAGCTTCTAAGCCGCCCGGACGCCTCCTTTCCGTCATTTTGCGATCGTAACAGGGACATGACTCAATCCGAAAAAACCTCAACGGGCTGTTAACCTCAATTCCCCACAAGCCGCAACGCGGCACCGCGACGAAACCTTTCGAAACGGGCCGAAATGGTCGTCATGAAGGACATTTTTTTCGTTCACGTACAGTGTCCTGGTGTATCCTGGTAATCAGCAGTTGAATCGCCTTTTTAACTGACACATATTCGAATTAACATCCCCGAAAAATGATGAATCAAGGTTAAAGATAGGATTTCGACGGTCGCGGGGCAAGCCCTGGATGGGACGGTCAATACTGTACAGGCCAGGACCCCGGCTGTACGCGATCAACCGGATCGGGCACAGACGCGACGAAGGATGTAGCATGTCTGTCATGACGGGGGATAGGAAAACCGTGCTGATTACGGGCGCCACGGACGGCATTGGCCGGGTGCTCGCGGAAATCTACCGCGCGCGCGACGTGCGGCTGGTGCTGGTGGGCAGGCGACCGCTGGATTCGCTCAAGGGAGGACTCTACAGCGAAGAGACCTATTGCGAGGCGGACCTGTCGAAGCAGGATTGCGCGGATCAGGTGTGTTCGTTCTTGAATTCGCGGAAGATAAGATCACTGGACCTGGCGATTCAGAACGCGGCAACGGGATACCATGGTTCCGTGGCCGACCAGTCCGTCGCCGGCATCCGTGAGATCGTCGCCGTCAATCTTCTGGCGCCGATGCGCCTGACGCACGCGCTGGTACCGCACGTGAAGAAAACCGGCGGCAAGCACGTACTCATCGGCTCCATCGCCCATGCGTTCCCGTGTCCCGAATTCGCCGTATATGCGGCAACCAAAGAAGCGCTCGACGTCTTCGGGCGCAATCTGCGCGTCGAGGGCGACGTGAACGTGCAGGTCATACATCCGGGGGCGACGCAAACGGGCATTCATCGAAAGTCCGGATGGCGGGACGGAGATTCCGGAACCTTCCCGCCGCCGGAACGGGTCGCCATGCAGATTGCGCGAGCGATCGACGGACGCCGATCCGTTGTTACCATCGGCTTGAGAAACAAATGTCTGAGATTCTGCGGGCGTTATTGCAACGGCGCAATCGAAGCCTTGATGCGAAGGCAGGCGAAATGAAACACGCGGTCATAACAGGCGCGGCGAATGGAATTGGCGAGTCGCTCGCACGCAGGCTTGTTCGTGCCGGGTATTCCGTAACCGGCGTAGACGTGGATGCAAAAGGCGCCGCGGGTCTCGAGCCGGAGCTGGGCGCGCGATTTGTCATTGCCGATCTGGGTACCCCATCGGGCGTTGTGCGCGTTCACGATCAACTGGGCTCGATGGACCCGATCGACGTACTCATTCACAACGCGGGGATCAACGCCGTGGGACGGTTTCCCCGCGTGGGTTTGACGGATCTGGAGCAGGTGGTCGCGGTAAACTTCGAGGCGCCCATGGCGTTGACGGCGAGACTGCTGGAGGCAAACCGCATTGTGCCCGGCGGATCCCTCGTTTTCGTCTCCTCTCTCTCGCACTACGTGAGCTATCCGGGCGCCGCGGCGTACGCGGCAACCAAGAGCGGGCTGGCGTCATACGCACGAAGTCTCTCCGTCGGGCTTGCCCCGCGCGATATACACGTTATGACGGTCTTTCCGGGACCGACACGTACAGCGCATGCCCGCCGGTACAGCCCCGACAATTCGCGAGAGGAAAAACGCATGCCGCCTGAAGACCTGGCGGAGGCGATCCTTCGCGGCATCGGGAAGCGAAAACGCCTGCTCGTTCCGGGTTTCGGAAACCGCACGGCGGCTCTTCTGGGTACCTGGAGTCCGCGCATCGTGGAACGCGTGATGCGGAGGGAGATGCTGGGGAAAAACTAAGGAGGGGATTGCGGCCGGGCGTCAGCTGTGAGTAGACAAACAGGTCCAAAGAAGTCAACCCCGTGTTCAACAAGTGACACGGGGTTGACTTCTTTGGTTTTCTGTTGACGCTGAGCGGACGTTAGAAGAAATACATCTTGTAGTTCAGTTTAAGGCTGCGTCCGGTTTCGGGCATCACGGAGCGGATGCGCGACAGGTGGTTGCGGTATTCCGTGTCGAAGAGATTCTCGAGGGACAGGATAAAGCTGTGGCGAGCCCGATTCGCGACGAAATCGCGCTGAATGTACATGCCCAAGACGGAATAGCCGTCGGTGGGGTCTTCATAGGTATCCACACGCTCCTGCCCCGCGGCCCACTCCATGGTCCCTCCCCCGGTTAGCCAGGGGTGCCTGTAGGCTGCGCTGCCGACGAACTTGAGCGGCGGCATTTCCGGAAGGGGCATACGGTCGTCCCGGTTTTCGCCGCGCACGTGGCTCAGGTTCATCTCGAGTTCCAGGCGTGCGTTCGGACGCCATTTCAGGTGGGTTTCCACCCCGGCCATTCTCGCGTCTATCCCTTCCGCGGCGTAGATGGGAAGAAGCTGAGCAAAGTTGATTTCTCCCGTATTTCGCGGCGCGATGTAATTGCCGAACTCGTTCCAGAATCCGGTGAAGACCAGGTCGAATCCCGGCTGGAGGTAGTGGAAGAACGCCTCCGCGCCGAAACTGCGTTCGGCATTGAGTTCCACGTTGCCCTTCTCAAAGGTGTAAGCGGCCAGGTGCGGTCCTTCGTTGTAGAGTTCCTCGATGGTGGGCGCGCGCTGGGAGCGGCTGAGGCTGAAGCCGGCCGTCAGCTGGCCGGTAATCGGCACGAGCGGACTGAATGCCGCGGACCATGTATGGAAGGTGCGGTCGATGTCCAGGTTCGCGTTGGTGACCGCCTGTAGGCGCGGGTCGAAAGTGGCATAGGCGTAACGCGCCGCGGCCTGCAGTTCGATATTGCGCCAGGCAGTTTCGTGATACAGCCCGAAGTTGACGTCCTGCTTTCGGGTGGGCGGGGTGAAGACGAAAGCGCCCAGCTTGAGATTGCGGTGTTCGAAGCCGGCGGTGAGTACGGTGTTTTGCTCCTTGTTTCCCGTGTTCAGGTGAGTTTGAGATCGCCGCTGTAGTCATGAAAGAGAAACTCGGATCCGATGCTGCCGCTCGACTCGTATTCGACGTGGTAGTAATAGGCCTTCGTGAAGCCCGCCTCGATTCTGTCTGCCGTTCCGTGGACGAACCGATAGACAGCCTTTCCATCGAAGACCCGACGGATGATATCGAGGTCCGCGCCGTTGGGATGGGCGCCGATGAATCCGCCCGGAATGCCGTACTGAGTCTCGAATTGATCGAATGATCCGCCGACGTACCCCCGGTCGCCCGCGTAGGACACGCCGAGGGCATATGTGCGGGTGTTGATGGGCGTGTTGGCAAGCCGGCCGACCGGGGTCTGGATGTCCCGGGTATCCCGGTAGGTGGACTCGGCGCGCATCGCGAACGGACCCACGGGCGCGGTGAGGGCGGCGGACGAGAAATATCCCCGGTTCGCTGTTTCCCCGTAGGCGCCCACGCTCCCGAAGAAGCGCTCCGGCCGGGTTTCGGGGATCCTGTGCTTGACGACGTTGATCACGCCGCCGCCGGCCGTGGAGGTGTGCAGCAGCGTGCGGGGTCCGCGGATGATTTCCAGGCGTTCCGCGTTGAACGTCTCGACGGTTACCGCATGGTCAGCCGACGTTGCGGAAAGGTCCTGAGACTGAATGCCGTCGACGTTGATCTGTACCCGGTCGCCGCTGAGCCCGCGGATGACGGGGCGGGCCGGCGCCGGCCCCATGCTCCGGATGGCAACGCCGAGTTCGTTCTTCATGGTCTCGGCCAACGTGATGCTGTATTTCTTCCTGAGTTCGTCGCCCGAAAGCACCCGGGTGGCCTCGTGCAGTTCCTCAAATCGGGTTTCAGCGCGTTCGGCAACAACGTCGATGGGGTCCAGCCGGTGATCCAGCCGCGCCAGTTCCAGATAGACAACGGGATGCTTCGCACCCGAGACGTTCAGTTCGTGGTTCGTTTCCTGATAGCCGACGTGCGAAAGTGAAAGCCGATAGTCACCCGGTGACAGATGGAGCACGAACCGGCCTTTTTCGTCCGTAGACGCGCCGGGGGAGTGATCTGCGGGCTTGACGTTCACGTTCCAGACGGGGAGTCCGGTCTCGCCGTCGAAGACATACCCTTCGATCAATACGGCCTGAGTTGCCGAGCCGGACCCTGCCAGACAGGCCACGGACAGCACCGCGAGGATCGCCCGGATAAAGTGCAGCCGGATGGCGGAACGGTGGCCGGAGCCGTCACCCGGCTGCAGATCCGATATCCTGAACAAGCCGGCCATTTGAAATGTGCTCCCGTGTTGCGGATGGCGGGAGGGCGAGAACAACCCTCCCGCCGCGCTTTCTGCTACGGTGCGGTGACCGCCACCGAAATGGGCGCGAATTCGGCTTCCGCCTCATCGTCGTGGAGAATGGAAAGGGTTATGGTGGTTGTGCCGGCCTTCTTGCCGATGAGTCTGAAGGCCCAGTATTCCGGCGCCACAGGCGGATCGATGGCCAGCAATGACGTGTCGGCCACCGCAATCCCCAGCGTCTCGTCGGGCGCTTCCGGCTGGAATTCAACGTCGTGTTCGTCAAAGAAGAACGCTGCGATGTGGTCGGTTGTATCGCCGACGGCGACAGTCAGGTCCTCGGTGGCCGTGCCTTCTCCCTCGAGGGGCGCCTGTGTGAGCAACTCACCGCTGTCTTCCTCCTTGAGCCGAACGCCAACGGGTTCCTCGTGCTGACCCTCCTGTGACTCCACGTGTACGGGAATGGGCTGTGTGCGGTAGTCAACGTGGCCTTCGTGTCTGACTTCGAATACAATGGTGGTCTCGCCCTCATGCAGGCCGCGCAGGTGGAAGTCGAATGAACCCTCGTCGCCCTCGTCCTGGTGGACTTCGAGTATGTCGGGATCGGCAATGGTCCAGCCGAACGTGAATTCGGGATCGTCCGGCGGGTCGATTTCGTCTCCGTGTTCATCCAGAAACATGATGCGCCAGTGAGGCGTCAGGCCGATCGGGGCCATGAGTTCCGATACCCGACCCTCGCCGGAGTCGATCTCGCCCTGGAAATATCGGAAGAACCGAACGCCGGATTCGATGATAACAATCCCTTCCGCCTCGAATTCTCCGACCACGTGTACCGGAAGCGGCAGCGTGGTGAAGTCCACGTGCCCTTCGTGCGAAATCTGAAGTCTGATGGTGGTTTCGCCATCTTCGAGGCCGCGCAGGGCGAAGACGAATTTGCCCGCTTCCCCCTCGTCCTGGACGACTTCCACAATATCCCGGTCCGCAATTTCCCACGTGAAGGTGAAGCCATCGCCGGTGGGGGGCGCCATTTCATTTCCGTCCTTGTCCAGGAAGCGGATGCTCCACTTGCTGGTCACTTCGCCGTGAGTGACTTCCAGGGCTTCCGCCCGGCCGTCGCCCGAGTCGATCCTGCCCTGGAAATACCTGAAGAACCGCTGGCCGGAGTCCAGGAGGACGAGGCCCTCGGCTTCGTAATGCTCTTCCTGTGGCGTAACGGGGTCATCTTTTCCACAACCGGACAGAAACACGGCAACAAACGCCGCCGTTGCAATCCAGTGAAGGGAGGTTTTCATCTTCAGAATGCTGAACATTAATGTTCTCCTGTGTACCAGAATGTCACTTCGCCCGAAAAACGCATGAACATCCGCCTGTGTGGCAGACGAACTGCGGTTGTGCCGGCAGGTTGCCGACACGCAGATTTGCGGGGCCGGTTATCCGCCTTTGCGGATGCAGCCTGACCCGAAGAGGGGCGGGAATACGTGATACGCGGTTCCGAGAGTCTGCCCGCAGGCAAGACCGGGCCACATTTCTTCAGGCCTGGGTTTGAGCCGGGGCCGACCCGGAACGATCTAGTTGAAAAACACCGGAAGTACTGAGGGGCGTCATAAAGACACGAGAGGATGGATCAGGACACGGGCGGTGCGCGTCCGTCTGGCAGAAGGAGGGAAGAGCGCGGGGAGCGGAACGAGGAAAAACCCTGTCCGAAATACAGAAAGCAAAGTTGCAACACCAGCACTGCCGGCAGACTTACGCTCAGGTTGTTGAACCAGGCGCAGACAGTACATTGGTGATCGTGATCGTGTCCGGGGAAGGCGGCAACCAGAAAAACCGCAAGGTAGGCCGCGAATATCGCCAGAGCGAAAACGACGAAAGGATGAATCCGTCTGCGGGAATAAAACATCCCGACCGTCTCCGGAAGAGTACAGAACTTTCCGTGATCCGTTTGGAAATATACCGGAAACGGTCGGCTTCGTCAAGAGAACGGAAGGCGGAAAGCAGCCGATGCGAGTCCGGTTTGCGCCGGGCGTTGGTTATTTGACCAGGAGCATGCGTTTGGTGAGTGCGCCGCCCGGATGCGCCAGCCGATAGAAATAAACGCCGCTGGAAACGGTACGTCCGAACCCGTCTTTTCCGTCCCAAAGGACCTCATACGGGCCACGGCTCTGGTGGTCCTGTACCAGAGTCCGGACCTGCTGACCCAGTACATTGTAGATCGTGAGATCGACCTGCCCCGCTTCAGGAATCCGGTAGCCGATCCGGGTTGAGGGGTTGAACGGGTTTGGCGTATTCGGATAGAGCGCCAGGGCGTCCGCGGCCAACAATCGTTCCTCCTCCACGCGGGCGACGCCGCCTGCCGGAAGGAGGAGTGTGATTTCCCGTCCGCCGTTGATCGGGACGCTCTCCCATCTGGAGATCGTATTGCCCGCGATCTCCACTGCACGAACCGCGTAGTAGCCCGAGACGCTTCGTCGGCTTTCAGGTTGGATTTCTATGGTGGCGCGGCCTTCGCCGTCGGTTGTTTCCCTCCACCGGTAATCCGGCGCGCGACCGGAAATCGAACGTGAGAATTCGACCCGCACGTCCGGCAACGGCACGCCGTCTCGCGTCAGGAACACGTGTACGACCGAGCGGTTCGCGACGTCCGACTCGTTTGCGGGCTTCGGTTGCCCGGTGGTAATCCGGCCCTGTCCACCTTCCGGATAGGCCGCCGCTGTGATCCGGCCCATGAGGCCTTCCCTGATGAAGCTGACAAGCGCCTGCTGGTAGGTTACGCCCAGACGGGTGAAGCGGGCGCCCCGATAGGGGTACTGGTCACCGCCCATGGCGAGGAAGTCGACGGTTGCCACGTGAATATCCGGCGCACCGGATACGATGTTTCCGTTTTCGACGATGCCGGCGCCCGAGTCAAGGGTGATCTCCACAATGCGGCCGCCGCGTTGCGTGACGTTTCCACTCTCATCCAGTTCCTGAGCGACGCCGTCCGGATTCCAGACCATCGTGAAGCCCGAAATCTGGGCGAATCGCCCCGAGGTGCGTTCCACCTTCGAAACCGCGTTCTCCATGATTTCCCTGAATCGTGCCGCAGGTATTTCGGGCACAACGGCGACGAAGTTGGGGAACGGCAGTATGTTGAAGGGCGTGAGTTCGGATATCACGCCGGCCGGAATCTCGCTGGCGTTGCGTATGCCCCCTCCGTTCAAAATTCCCACCTGAGGAACGGGAACGCCGAATGACGAAGCGAGTTGCGCGCATTGCCACCGGAGGGCGTCTGCCACCAGGTTGCCTTCGTTGGTCTCCCGGGTCCGGATCCTGCTCTTCACGCCGTCGAGCGCAACTTCCGACGTTCCCACCGGATTGGAAGCAAGGGAAGCGAGGGCATCGATGACCGGGGCGACAACCCGGTTCCGGACGTCCTCGTCGGGGACCACGGCATCCGGGTGGCCGCCCCCGGCCACCCGCACCGGGCCGCTGGCGTCCCGGTCGACGGATGAAATGACGCCGGCAGCATTGAAACTGGCCACGAACCGGCCCAGGTAGCGATAGTTCCCGGCAGTGGTGACAACGTGAACGTCGTTTCCGTCTGCGCCCTGTTCGATTAATGGGTACGGTCCGGAAATCACGGCTTCGTCGCCGGGAACAAGACGCGTTCCCGGATTGGCCAGGACGTCGTCGCCGCCGCCCGCGATCACCACGTCCACGCCCCGCAATTCACGCGCCAGCTCCAGATCGTTGTCAAGGGACTGGAGGTGGCTGATCAGAACAATGATACGCACCCCGCGCAGCGCCAGCCCGTTCACTTCGGCCTGGATGGCTTCCAGCAGCCCGCCGTCCACCCTCACGTTTCGCGGACTGGAGATGAACGCCAGGTCCGGGGTGGTGGCGCCCACGATGCCGATATGTTCGCCGTCGACCTGGACGACCGCGCTCCCGGCGACCCGTCCGGAAGCGACGAGTTCCGCCAGTCCCGGTTCGTCCCCGAAGTCCAGGTTGGCGCTGAGATACGGCGGGTGGGTGAAACTGTAACCGGAAATGAACCTGACCAGGACGTCCGGTCCGAAGTCGAAGTCGTGGTTGCCGATACACACGGCGTCGTACCCGATCAGGTCCATCGCGAGGGCGTCGTAGAAGGGGGAGGATTCGGGGCGCCGGAGGCTGACGTTAAACTCCGGGCCTGCGAGGAAATTGTCTCCCGACGATACCATGATCACGCCGCCGTCCATTCGCGCTTCGGCTTTGAGCCGATCCGCCAGGGTCTTGAATCGGTCCGCGCCGCCGAAGTCTTCCAGGCCCTCTCCGGCGTTTATCAACCGGGACTCGGCGTCGTTGTTGTGCAGAATCGTGAGTGTAAACTCGCCGGCCGACACGGCGCCGGATACCGTAAACAGACAGATCAACAGGGCGACAGCCGGACTCCATGGCTGGATTCGATAGAACATTGGTTCCTCCGTCGGAGATGGTGGAAAGCGGCTTGATGCAGCTACCGGTTGTCTGGAACGAAAAACCGCCCGACGCTTTTCATTTGGTTAACCTTGATTCGTAAGTTTTCGTGGACGTTAAATGGAATATATGCAAGTTAATAAAGGCGATTTAACTGCGGATACCCCTGTCTGGTTACGTTCGACAGGCAGGCAGGATACACCAGGTTGCTGGACGTGAACAGGACCTCCGCGGCTGCCTGCGTTTTCGCGGAATTGACCTTGACTCCTGATTCGTACCTGCGTATATCATGTACTCCCGCGCGTTCATTAGTATAGTGACGATGGAGTTTTCGATGTCTCCTGACACGCCGGATAAAATCCGGAAACGCTACCAGGGCGCGCTGTCGTCTCTGGTCGGAAAACTCGAAAAGGATCGGACGGTACTCGCTGCGATTCTGTTTGGCAGTCTGTCCTACGACGAAGTCTGGGTGAATTCGGATATCGATCTGTGGATTATCATGCAGGAGGGGGTGAAAGAAGGGCATGTTACGCTCTGTGAAGACGATGTCAACATCCATGCGCAACGCATTCCCCGCAGCGTCTTCAAACACCGGATCGAAGGCGATCTCGGCGGCGGCTGGCTGGACTTTACGTTTTCGAAGAGCACCCTTCTTTTTACGAAAGACGATTCCGTGGCGAGATGGTACGACGCCATCGATCAGATCGGAACGCGAGACCGGGCATACCAGCTGTTGAGACATGCGAGTTTTCTGATCCCTTCGCTCAACAAGGCGGAGAAGTACTTCTACCTGAAGAAGGACTATGGATACAGCTTCTGGTGGCTCATGCAGGTTGTGCGCGACCTGGCATCGATCCAGGTGATCCTGCACAACGAAGCGCCAGGCCGGGAAGTGGTTCATCAGGCGCTGAAATACAATCCACGATTATTCAACGCGGTCTACACAGATTTCGTGAGTCAGCCCAAGACGCGCGAGTCCGTCGAACGCGTACTCGATCTGGTCAATCATTTCCTCGAACAGCAGACCCCCGTCCTCTTTCGCCCGCTGCTGGACTACCTCGAGGAATCGTCTGAAATTCGCAGACTCTCGGAGATCAGCGAATATTTCGACAAGAAGATGCAGGGCGGCGGCCTTGAAGCGTCCTGTGAATGGCTCGTACAGCAGGAAGTCATTCAGAAGCTGTCGAGTCCGATCCACCTGACCGAGAAGAGCCGGGTTGAAGTTGAAGAACCCGCGTATTACTACGATGGCGAATAGGCGAGAATACGAATAGACGAATAGACGAATAGACGAATAGACGAGTGATGTTTTCGTCGTCTCGCCGTCTCGTAATCTCGTAGTTTCGTTCCTTCGTAGTCTCGTTCCGAGGCCATAGATGAGATCGACCATTGAGGTCAAGGGCGCCCGCGAGAACAACCTTCGGAACATCCATCTCGAAATCCCGCGCGACAAGCTGGTCGTGGTCACGGGCGTGAGCGGCTCCGGGAAATCCTCTCTCGCTTTCGATACCGTGTATGCCGAAGGACAGCGCCGATTCATGGAGTCGCTTTCCACCTTTGCCCGGCGATTCGTCTCACAACTCAAGAAACCGGACGTCGACTTCGTGAACGGTCTCTCTCCGGTCGTCTCGATCGAACAGAAGACCGTGATGAAGAATCCCCGCTCGACCGTGGGGACGATGACGGACCTGTCGGACTATCTGCGCATGCTCTATGCGAATATCGGCCAGCCCCGTTGCCCGGTCACCGGTGAGAAAGTAAGCGTCTGGACCCCGCATCAGATGATGGAACATCTGCTTGCCCTGCCCGACGGCACGGAGGTTGAAGTTCTGGCGCCGGTTCTCAAGATCTACGGCGAAGAGTACGCCTACCTCTTTGATGACGTTCGAACCAAGGGATACCGACGGGTGCGCATTGACGATACGCCTCACGACCTGGGCGAGGAAATCGACCTGGATGAAGACGAAGACTACCGGATCGAAGTGATCGTGGATCGCTTTATCGTCCGCGAGGGTCTTGACAAACAGATCGCGACGTCCCTTACGCACGGCCTCGAGGTCGTTGGCGAAGGGTTCCTGAGTTTCCGCATTCTTTCCGAGACCAGCAAGTCGGCAGTGGATACTTTCCACCGAAAGCTCGGCGCTTCGTCCGCGCGCGTCGTCGCCGGCCGTATGCATCACGGGATGTTTACATTCAATGATCCCGCCGGCGCCTGCGTGACGTGCTCCGGTCTGGGCACCTATCTGAAAGCGCATCCCGACCTGGTCGCCCCGGACAAGGACCGAAGCCTGCGGGAAGGCGCGTTTGTGAAGGAAGCGCTGAAATACGATGTCAATACGTGGGGCGGGCGTATCCTCTACAGCCTGTCCAGAAAATACGGCTTCGACCTGGACACCCCATATAAGGATCTTTCCGATGGCGTAAGGGACCTCCTTCTGTACGGAACAGGTGGCGAAAAAATCGTCATCGAACAGCCTCCGGACGCCAAGGTTGGCGCGAAGTACATCGGGCGGGAGTTTCGTTACGACGGCGTCATCAATCAGATCGAACGCCAGTACCGCCGATACCGGCAAAAAGGTGTGGCGCACGGGGGCATGGAAGACTATCTGCGCAAGACCATGATTGAGAACCCCTGTCCGGACTGCGGCGGAGAACGGTTGAAGAAACAGCGTCTTCTGGTCACGATTGACGACCGCAACATTCACAGTCTCGGGGAAATGCATCTCCCGGAATTGCGCACTTTTCTCACGGAACTTGCCATCCCCTCGAAACAGAAGGAAGTGGTTTCGCAAATCGTCCACGAAATCTCGTCCCGCCTCGAACTGTTGATCGGCATCGGCCTCGACTATCTCAACCTCAACCGTCCGACCGGAACGCTCTCCGGCGGCGAGTCCCAGCGCATTCGCCTCTCCACCCAGATCGGCTCGGGGCTGATGGGCATGCTCTATGTTCTGGACGAGCCCAGCATCGGCCTGCACCCGAAAGACAACGTCAAGATGATTGGCACCATGAGACGCCTGAGAGACATCGGCAACACGGTCATCGTCGTCGAACACGACGAGGAGACCATCCGTGCGGCCGATCACATCATTGAAATGGGTCCCGGTCCCGGAGTACACGGGGGTCGCGTTGTCGCGGCAGGTCCATTCGACGAGGTCCTGGACTGCAGGGAATCCCCAACGGCGCAGTATCTGAACGGGGCCAGAACAATCGCCGTGCCCGCTCAACGACGCGGGAAGAACGCCAGGACGATTCGCATCAGGGGCGCGCGGGCGAACAACCTCAACAACGTGGACGTTGAAATCCCGCTGGGCATCTTTACATGTATCACCGGCGCGTCCGGATCGGGCAAAAGCACCCTTATACACGAAGTGCTGTACAAAAAACTGTACAATCTGTTTCACGACAGCCGGGTCTTTTCCGGCGATCACGACGAGCTCTCAGGCTATGAACACGTGGGGGACGTCATCAACATCGATCAGACCGCCATCGGCCGGTCTCCCAGGTCCAATCCCGCCACGTACATCGGATTCTACGACAATATCCGCAAATGTTTCGCATCCACCGAAGAAGCCGGGGAACGAGGGTATACGGCCTCCCGATTCAGCTTCAACGTCAAGGGCGGCCGCTGCGAGGAATGCGCCGGCGAAGGCGAGATCAAGACGAGCTTCGCCTTCATGCCCGACGTGGCCATCCCCTGTCCCACCTGCAAGGGCGCACGCTACAACGACGAGACGCTGGAGGTCACCTACCGGGACAAGACCATTGCCGACGTCCTGAACATGTCCATTGAAGAGGGCGTCGCGTTCTTCGCGGGGAATCGCCTCATTGCCCGCAAACTTGCCGTACTGAACGACCTGGGGCTGGGCTATCTTAAAATCGGCCATCCGGCCACCATCCTCTCCGGCGGAGAGGCGCAGCGCATCAAACTCGCCAGTGAGCTCGGCAAGATCAAACGCGGCCGGCACAATCTCTATATTCTGGACGAGCCGACCACGGGATTGCACCTGGCCGACATCCAGAAGCTGCTCGACGCGCTCAACGGCCTCGTCGACGCCGGACATACCGTTGTGGTCATCGAACATCACCTCGACGTGATCAAGACCGCCGACTACGTGATCGACCTCGGCCCGGAGGGCGGGCACAACGGGGGCGATGTGATTGCCACGGGTCCTCCCGAGGCGGTGGCCGCTGTTGAGCAGTCGTACACGGGACAGTTCCTGAAACCGCACCTCGAAGGGAAGTCGTGACGCTCGCCTATATCAGACCGGATGAGATTGCACGGCGACTAATGGCGATCAGGGTGCGGGAACTCGATTGCGTTCCTTGCGAGTCGAGGATCCAGGTCCCCTCTGATGCCGCCGTTGTCACACTCGATCCCTCTTCCGCCTCATCGCCCTATCCATCGGCGAATCAGAATGCCGTTTTTTTCTTCGGATGCGGTAGGAGGGTTTCCAGGACCGATTTCCTGGAAATCCTGAGCGAATTCAGCAAATCGAAGGTCCAACGGTTTTTCTTCTGGATGAGCCCGAATCCGCAGGAAGAGGAAGTGATCGGGTGGCTGGGGGACAGCGGTCTCAAACCGTTTAAGGGAACCACGTATCCCACGCTGGTTCGTCCCGTTGAAAGCGTGGACCCGTTCCCGACCCGCCTGGCCGTGCGGCGGGTGTCAGAACGCGAGATTGAAAGCCGGAAGGATGCGATTCTCCGCATATACGAGCCCTGGCCGTGTTCGTTCTTCTTCCAGTGCGTCGATCGGGACGGATTCGACCATTTCATGGCATTTGACGGCGATACGCCCGTCAGCGCCGCGATACTGGCCCACCATGGAGATTTCGCCTATCTGGGATGGGCCGGGACCGCGGAGACGCACAGAGGAAAGGGCGGCCAGAATGCGCTGATCAGAGCCCGCCTGAATCGTGCAGCGGAACTGGGATGCCGTGCGGCCTGCAGTGAAACGCTTGCAATGCTGAAGACCTCGTTGGGCAATCTCGAACGCAATGGATTTGAGACGGTCTACTACAAGAAGGTCTACGTTTGGGAGTCCTGAAACCCCCGAGGAAGTCCGAAAACGGGCGCAGACCGCACACCAACAGGTTCAGCGATTCTATACAACTTTCTTAAAGTCGCAATTCGCAACGCGATCCGGAACCGGACCCACACCGCGATCAGCGTTGCCAGTCTGGTGATCGGATTGACCTGCGCCATGCTCATTATGCTGTATATACGCTATGAGATGAGCTACGACGCATTTCGTCCTCACGCAGACCGGGTTTACCGCATCATGCAAAAGGATATGGACGCGCGCGGCCGGGTCCGATGGCAGAGTGCGCTGCCGGCAGAGATCGCGGTGAGCCTGCGCAACGACTATCCCCAGGTGGAAGACGTCGTCCAATACCGCCAGATCAGTTCCTGGTTTCGCGCCGAAGGCCGCCTGTTTCGCCAGCGGCTCTGTCCCGTCGACGGCGACGCCTTGGGGTTTTTCGGGCTCGACGTCATTCACGGAGACGCCGACGCGCTATCCCGCAAGGACGCGTCGATCGTGTTGACGCGGAGCCTCGCGGCAAAGTTGTTCGGGGACGCGGATCCCCTGGGCAGGACCGTGGAGGTGCAGCGGGAGACCCACGTCGAGTCATTCAATGTCATCGCCGTCATGAAGGACCTCCCCACCAATACGCGTTTTGAGTTTGACAGCGTCACGCGATTTGCGTCCGGAAACTGGGCTATTCGAACTGCGCCGATCTTCGTTCGTTTACAACTGGACGCGGACGTTGCGGCGGTCGAGAAGGCGCTTGCCGCCCGGTTTCCCGCGGCTTCCGGCCGTGCGACGTACCGGCTCCAACCCATGCCGCGGATCCACCTGTATTCCAGGGTCGACCTGGAGGGTTTCAAGGGAGACTCGGGGATGTTGTACGGCGACGTTCGCGGTCTCTATCCGTTATCGGTTCTGGGTCTGGGTATCCTGTTCATCGCGTGTATCAATTTCATGAATCTGGCTACCGCACGCTCGGCCCTGCGCGCCCGCGAGACCGGCATGCGCCGGGTCGCCGGCGCACGTCGCCGTACCGTGGTCGGTCAGTTCCTTTGCGAGTCCCTCCTGTTTACCCTTGTCGCGCTGCCGTTGTCCATCGGATTGACGCGGGCGCTCCTGCCCCAGTTTTCAACCCTGATGGGCAGACCGCTTGTATTCAACCCCGTCGAGCAGATGCACTGGATTCTGGCTATTGCCTTGATCACCGGCATCGTATCCGGAATCTATCCGGGGTTCTATCTGTCTGCCCAGCAGCCGGCGGACGTCTTCAGAGGTCTGCGCAAGGGGCTCCCGGGGGACCTCTGGGTGCGCCGGGCCCTGGTGATTCTGCAGTTCGCGGCATCCACAGTCCTCATTGCGTCCACGCTCGTCGTCTATCTTCAGATGGACCTGGTGCGGACGAGCGACCTGGGATTCGTCCGCAAGGGGGTCCTGGTTGTCAAGATCTTCGGACCCGATGCCGAACGACTCCCCCTGAACAGCCGCTATAACATGGTCAAACAACGATTTTTGGATCATCCCGATATCACTGCGGTCGCTGCGAGCCTGGACCTGCCGGGGCACAGTTGGCCCAAACGCCGCTTCGTATCGCCAGTCGATTCACCGGATCGGGAGATTGAAATTCGGCTATTCCGGGCGAATGAGGATTTTCTCGACTGTTACGGGATTCCGATACTGGCGGGACGGAGTTTCTCGCGTGCCTACGCCGAACGGTCGATCGGCGACGACGTGACCGAGGTACTGATAAACGAGACGGCCGCGAGAAGACTCGGCTGGACCGAGCCGGTAGGCCGTACGCTATTGCTGGGCAAGCAACCCGCATTGGTCGTGGGGATGACACAGGACTTTCACGTTCGCTCCCTCAGGGAGCCGATGGTCCCGGTGGTGTTGTCGGCGGCGGGGTCAAACGTGAAATACCTGCATCTGAAGATCGAGGAGGATCGTGAACAGGAAGCGTTTTCGGACATAACGGGGATCTGGGCTCAACTGGTCCCCACGGTTCCTTTCGACGGCTTCTATATCGACGACTACGTGAAATCCAAATACGGTCATGAGTATCGACAGGGGGCGCTGGTCAACCGTTCCGCGATTGTCGCCATCCTCCTGGCCTGCCTGGGTACAATCGGACTCGCGGCATTCGCGGCCGAGCGACGCACGCGGGAGATCGCGATTTGCAAAGTGCTGGGCGCTTCCGAAGGCCATCTCCTGTTCCGGGTTGCCCGGGAATTCCCGATGCTCGCACTCCTGGCCGGGGCCGCTGCATGTCCGTTTGCCTATCTGTTGACACAGAACTGGCTGCGCAACTTTGCCTACCGGATCGATCTCACGGTCTGGCCTTTCCTTCTCAGTGTGGCGGTCACGCTCGTCATTGCCGTTGGAACGGTGGCTCATCTTTCCCGGAACGCGGCTCGTACCAACCCCGTCGACGTCTTGAGCCAGGAATAAGACATCCTACGCAACGTCCTCACAGTCGCCGTCCGGCACATCATTCGCCATCGTCTGTATACTTCAGCCAATCTCCTCGGTTTGAGCGTTGGTCTCACGTGCATGCTCCTGACGTGGCTCTACGTCGCCCACGAAACCGGCTTCGACACGTTTCGCCCGGGAGCCGATCGCACCTATCGGGTATTGCGGGAACTGACCACCCCCTACAAAATGGACTTTCAGGTCGACACTCACGCTGCGCTCACCCCCGAAATGATGGAATCCATTGCCGAAGTTGAATCTGCCAACCGCATCCGTCCGGGCCACAGGTGGGTGCAATATCGACAGTTTGCCCAACGCCGCGCGTTCTGGTATACCGATCCCAACTATCTCGAATTCTGGGGGATCAGATTGAAGCGGGGCGATCTCCACAAAGCTCTCAAACAACCCGGCGGTGTGGTCATCTCGCAAGAAGCCGTTGCCGAATTCTTCCGGGCCGGGGAAGACCCGATGGGCAAGGTGCTCAAAGGTCAGTGGGGCGATTTCGTTGTCACCGGAATTCTGGAAGCGCAGCCGCGCAACACGCATTTCAATCCCCACTTTGTAACCGCAACCCTGCCGGCAAGCGTCCGGGATGCCTGGACCAACCGGGAACTCCGCACCTCATTTCGGTGGGTACAGACCTTTGTCCGTCTGCGCAGGGATGCCGACCCGGAGCGAACCGAAGAGAAATTGCGTGCGCTTTCCATACCCGAAGAGAACCCGGAAAACACGACCAGCCATCGTCTGCAATCACTATTACGTACGCGTCTCTATGGCCGTGAAGACTTCCCGGAAGGCATCAGTGGTCCGGGCACCGGCATTGGCGCCGGCGACCTCAAGGCGGTTCGGTCTCTCGCGTCCATTGGTGTACTCGTCCTATTCGTCGCATGTATCAACTTCGTCAATCTCTCTACCGCGCGCGCGGCCCTTCGGGCCAGGGAAGTGGGTATGCGAAAGGTCGTTGGCGCCGGTCAGCGGCAGTTGGCTTGCCAATTCCTCCTCGAGTCTGTCCTGCTCACCATTCTCGCACTGCCCCTGTCCCTTCTCCTCACGGGCGTGACCGCGCCGTACTGGCAACATATCGTGGGACAGACGGAGACACTCTCCGCGTTTTTGGAGCCGCACATGGCGGCTGTACTCCTGGCTGCAACCGTTCTGGTCGGTCTTTTCTCCGGCATCTATCCTGCCTTTCTTCTCAGCCGGGGCTCCCCCATTACCGCGCTGCACAGCCAATCCGCATCGGGTTCCGGCGGGTCATTCCCGCGAAAGGTCCTTGTGATCTTTCAGTTTGCCGTCTCCACTTTTCTGGTTTTTGTCGCACTCGTCGCTTTTGTCCAACTCGAATATGTCCTCAACAGAGATCTGGGGTTCAAAAAAGAAAACATCCTGGCGCTCCGCATCTTTGACGTCGATGGATCGCTGAGAAAAACCTACAATGAGGTGAAGCAGCGCTTTCTCAATCACCCCAACGTGCTCGCGGCAACCGCATCTGCCAGCCTTCCGGGAGAAGGCTGGACGAGCAGAAAAGAAATGGTCGTGGGTCCGTCGGGCGCTGTTTTCGAGATCCGGCAATACGCCATTGACGAAGATCTGTTCCCCATGATCGGCGTCAGTCTCGTTGCGGGGCGCAATTTTTCCGCTGACATCCGGAGTGATTTTGAGCGTGCGACCATTCTGAACGAGACAGCGGTGGAGAAACTCGGACTTGAAAATCCGGTTGGAAAACCGTTCAAACTGCTCGATAATGAGAGCTGGATCATCGGCGTCGTGGAGGACTTTCACATGCGCCGGCTGACTGAGAGACTCCACGCCAATGCCTTTGTCTTGCGCCCGCGTTCCTTTCGCGTGGTCAACCTGCAACTCGCCACCGGAAACATAAGCGAAACCATGCAGGGCCTCGAAGAAATCTGGAAGAGCTATATCCCGGTTCGTCCATTCATGTATGCGTTTCTCGATGACCGGCTGGAGATCAACTACGGCAAATACCTGCGGTTCCAGCGAATTTTCGCCGTTGGATTCGGAGTCTCGTTCCTCATCGCGTCCGTGGGTTTGCTTGGTCTTGCCGCCCACACCTGCGAACGCCGCCGAAAGGAGATTGGCATCCGCAAGGTCTTCGGTGCATCCATCGGCAAAATCGCGATCCTGTTGGGCGCCGAATTCACAAAACTGGTGCTTATCGCCAATCTTATCGCATGGCCGTTTGCTTATTTCGTCACGCAAGACTGGCTGCAAGATTTCGCTTATCGAGCGAACATGGGCCTGTTCCCCTTTCTTTTTACGGCATTGGGATCTGTTTTCGCCACGTTGCTGGTTGTCGGATTCCAGTGCTTTCGAGCCTGCAGCGCCAATCCCATAGAGGCTCTGCGACACGAGTAGGAACGCACGGCCGGACGAACGACGCATCGAGAATGGAACCGGGATGACCACGAACGGAATTGACGTGGGAGGATGATAATCATGTGGATACCCGACGCAAACGTGTCAAGACATCACACGGATATTCTCACGGTGATCAATTATTATCGAATGCTCGCTACCGGTATGGACGTGGTTCTCTTCCCGCCCGTGCGGCTCGAATACGGCGGGAAGTCGGATTGTATGGTCTATCCGAACGTGGGTGTGATCGTGCGGAGGAACGGTCCCCGGCAGATCTGTCGAAAAAACCACGAACACCAGGTCTACGAGGGGCCGCCGAACTTCGTACTGGAGATCGAGTCCAAGCACGGATTCTCCGATCCGGGCAAGAAGCGTCAGATCTATGAAGCTTCGGGAGTTCAGGAGGCATTGTTCGTGGAAAACGGAAAACCGGCGACGTGGTACCAGCTTCGAGGCGGGAAGTTCGAAGTGCTCGGTCAGGAGCCGGCCGGTCTTGTCGAGAGCAGGGCGCTTCCCGGATTCGTCCTCGACTTCGGCAAATTCAGGGAACACAGGTGGTTGGAAATCATGGAGGATATAAAGGAAAGCGTCGGGAGAACGGACGTGAAGAGGGAGCTCACGTTGGAATACGGACTTTGATCCGATCGCGGCATTGGATGAACGGCAAACCCAAAAGGAACAGATATGACGACAAATGGCGTTTACAGGGTGGCCGATCTCTGTGAGGCTGCAGCCAACGGCGATGTCTCGAGGATTCAACACATTCTCGACGAACAGCCCGATCTGGTGAACGTACACATGGCCGAAAACAACGAACACCGCGCGATTCATTACGCGGTGATGAACCGCCACGTCGATGCGGTACGTGTTCTCATGGAAGCGGGGGCGGACCACAACTCGGGCATCTATCCCCACCGCGATGCCACCGGCGCGTTTACCATGGCGCGGGAACGCGGCCTGGACGACATCGTCCACGTAATCAGGGAAGAGGACGAAAAACGCAAGCTGGCCGCCTGTAAGAACATCACGATTACCGAGGAAAACGATGCGCTTTTCGATGCCGTCCGGGAGGGTCGGGACGAGGCCGCGCTCGAAATACTGGATCGGCACCCCGGTCTTCTGGACGCGTGTCATCGCGATGGGGGCAGCGTGATTCACGCGGCCGCGTCGCACGGCCGTTACCGGCTGGTTCGCGAACTGCTCGATCGCGGCGCCGATATCGGTCATCTCACGCCGGAAGGTCAATCGCCCCTCGACGGCGCGGTCCTTAACGTACGCGGGCGAAACAGGCCGCTCAACGAAGGGTGTCTGATCTGCGCGGGCATCCTGCTGCGGGCGGGATGCGAGCAATCCATTGAATCGGCCGTCGCCCTGGGGGATTTCGAGTTTGTTCGTACGTTCGCGAAGGCGCATCCCGAACGCTTTCAGTCCGACGACAGTGAGCGCAACGGCCTTCTGACGATCGCCGTTCAGAATGACGACGTCGACATGGTACGTTTGCTGCTGGACCTGGGTCTGCACCCGGACGACAGGCATCAGCTGCACCACTACGAATCGAAGCCGTATTCATGGGGCCAGCCCCTGTCCAATGCGGCGGGCAATTCCCGATATGAAATCGCTGAACTCCTGCTCGAGCGCGGCGCCGATCCCAACGCCAGCATCTATGCCAGCGCCAATCCCGTGGGCGCGGCGTACAACAACCGCGACGAGAAGATGAAGGGACTGCTTTTTCGATACGGAGGCGTACTGGATCACGGCACCATCGGGCTCGAGGCTGAAACCGCTGCCGCGGCCGTCGCCCTTCATAACGACCCGTCGATCGCGGAGAAGCTGCTCTGGGCAGCCGGATGCGGCGGCGACCCCGATATTGTGGGGATGTGCCTGCGGCAACTCGACTGGGGACCCGATGACGGTCGCTGGTTCGGCCTGCTGGAGCAGCCGTTGCGCCTGTGGCGGACCAACCCACACCGCAAGTTCCGCGACTTTGACCGGACGGTCTATCCCGAAATCTTCCGGATGATCCTGAGTCACGGCGTGAGTCCCAATCTCGTCGGGCGTTTCGGGTACCGGCTGGCGCACCACCTGGCGGCCTGCGGGATCGTCTGGGGCGAACCCATTATGACCGAGCGCGAACGGGCTGTGTTTGCCACCATCCTTCTCGACCACGGCGCCGATCTGAACGTTATCGACGACCTGCTTCAATCCACGCCGCTGGGCTGGGCAGTCAGATGGGGCAAGCACGAACTGGCCCGACTGTACCTCGAACGCGGAGCCGACCCCACGCTGGCCGGCGCGGATTGGGCTACGCCCCTCGCCTGGGCGAATAAAAAAGGAGATGAGGCCGCTGCGGATCTCATCTCCCGATACGCTGAATGATTTTCTGACGGACGCCGTGCGCGGCTTCGTCTTGCTCGGCCGCCACCAAATAGGCGGTAGGAAACGCGCGCGCCCGTTTGATGGACCAATTACTCCCCCCTTGAGGGGGAGTCGCGGAAGCCGAGCCGTTCCCTGAGCTTGTCGAAGGGCCGGCGACGGCTGATGCGGTGGGGGGATTCTGACACCATATTGTCTTCTGTCTACCCGCCGCTCAGAGAAAGGCGCCGCCCAGGAATTGCACGTTCATTGTACCAACCGCCTATCCGCCAATATCCACCGTGTATTTGACGCAATCCGCCGCGAAGTCCTCCGGCTTTTCCATGTCGTCCCAACCCATGCGGCGGTACTGCTCGGGAAGCGTGATCATCAGCCGACCGGTCCTTCTGTCTTCGTACCACCCGAAGTTGGTATATCTCACGTTTTCGTGCGCATCGTCGGGTCTGTCCTGAATCAGCCGGACCGAGTCCTTTACGATACACGCATTGCGTGTGTCGAATTCAGCAATCTGCAGCGGATATCGAGGGATCTGCCCGTACACCGGGCCCTCCAGGATATTGGCGATCCAGTAGGTCTTGCCGGTAACGGACGAATCATAAAAGGCCGTACAGGAGGCGGGCGTCCAGACGTTCGTGCCGTCGTCGTACAGCAGCGGATCCGGCTGCGACCAGTTCATCCCGCCGTCTTCCGAAACGGCGGTATAGGGGATGGTATGGTGGCCCGTGGCCTCGTTTCCCTGACATCTCATGGTGACGAACAATGCGCCTGATTCCAGCGCCGTGATGGAGGGTTCGCAGCATCCGACGCTCGCTTTCTCGGCCGGTACCTCGATAAAATCCCCGAATTCCCAGTCGAACCCGCTCCGGTCTTCCTTCCAGAATCCCCTCGCGCAGACCACCCGGAAGTACCAGGGTCTGGAACCGTCCAGCCGTTCGTACTCCGTGAACGGCGCCAGCACGGACCCGTCTTCCATCCAGATGCAGTGGCTCCCGTTGAGTATCGCACCGCGAACGCCGTACTCGAAACCCGGCCCCCAGCGGTCCGCGTTGAAACCGTCCCCCCGGGCGATAATCTGGACGGGATCGCTCCACGTCGCACCCTGATCTGCGGATAAGCTGTAAAATGCCCGGTAGGCGCCCTGATCGATGTAGCCGTAACAACGCCTGTCGGCCCTTTGCCCCCGGTAGAACCGCAGCAGGATGTCGTTCTTCGTATCCAGGCTGAATCCCGCCGGCATCAACTGCTCCTCCGCGATACCAACGTCGAAACGTACCCTGGGTCCCAGATCCGTCCACTGCGATCCGTTGTCGTCCGACACCCTCACCCAGGTGCCGTCGTAGCAGGCGTCCAGGGTCGTACGTCCGTCGTCGTGATTCACCCACTGGAGGAGCTCGGACGTCACGGTTTCGACCATTCTCTCACCCGTCGCGCCCGTGTACGTCTGGCCGCCCGCGTAGAACGCGTGAAGGCCGTCGCTCGGTATATGGGTGCTTTTGCCAACACCGGCGCCAACTCGCTCGCAGTTTTTCATTCTGGTGGTCTCCTCGATTTCCGGCGTGAACTGTTTTGGGGCGTAAAAGCAATTGCCACAAAAGGCACAAAAACACAAAAGATCACGTCTTACCAAATTCAGTTTCAGTTCTGCAGTGCAGCGACCCAGGCATTCGTTTGATGGCCGCGAAACTCTTGACGCGATTGTGGCCGTTTCCGTACTGCTTTGTTCGTTCTGTGCTTTTTGTGGCCATTGTATCGCGCGTCCGGTTCATTCCTTGACAGCGTCAAGCGGTAAATCGCCGACTCTTCTGATCCAAGCCTGCGCCCAGGGCGCGGATTCGATCCCTATGTCGCAGGTGGTATTGGCCAGGAAAACGATGCTTTCAATGCGGCCGTCCCGGAGCCACCGGAGCCCCAGTTCGCACTGGTGTTCCATCTGCGGAATGGAGACCGGGCGCCGGTTGTGGAAGTCCCAGAGATAGCACCCCAGGGAAACCCTGCCGCCGGGATTGATTGCTTCCAGCCGGTCCAGATTCCGTTCAAGGTCCTTCAGTTCGTCGGAGTTCCAGGTCCAGAGATTGACCACGTCGCAGTATTCAAGGTAGGGCGCAACCGGAAGGTCGAGTTGCCTGATGTAAAGGACGACCCAGAGGTCCAGCCTTCTGCCGGCAACGTCCAGTCTGGGACGAATGCCGGCGAGGTCGTCCACGCTGAGGGCTCCCCTGCCGTTCTTTCGCATGAAGTCGTCCAGATAGACGCCGGTGACGTTGGGATGGCTTCCGGCAAGGTCCAGCACGCGTTGCAGTTCGTCCCCTTCCACCTGCCCGCCGCTGCCCACGATGGACCAGGTGACCTGTTTCAGTGAGGAAAGGGTAACGGCGAACTGATCGTACGGGTACGCGGGCAGGCCGCGCCACCGGATCATATGGAGGTTGGGAACGTCAAGAAACAACGCCCCTTCGGCGGGCGTCATCCGGGAGCCCTGCGTGTACCCGGCGGAAGTCAGCGAGTCATTGTCCGATCCGGCCACACAGGTGAAGATCCAGAGCCTGTCGCGTACGGTTTCCATTCAATGGCCTTTCGACTGAAAAAAACGTCTCAAGGGACGGTTTACACGTGAACAGTCATACGCGTGCCGGATTGCGCCTGTTCGAGGAAGAACCGCATTGTGAGGGAGTATACGATTCTCGACTGAGATCGCCATCGGTTTCGAGGTTTCGGGAAGCAGGGTGGATCACTCGTGAGGGCGGACGCGGACGCCGAATGCGAAAGAAAGCGGGTTTGCGGAAGCGTGTCAACGGAAAACAAAGGGGGAATTCGAAGCGGGATGGCCTTTGGTCCCGATCGGGGCAGAGACCGAAGCGTGTGCGGACACATCCTCAGCCTGGAGATTTCCTCAGCGTGCCGGTCGTGTCGAGGGGCTGACGTCCCCCACCGCATCAGCCGCCGCCGGCCCTTCGACAAGCTCAGGGATCGGCTCGGCTCTTGCGACTCCCCCTCAAAGGGGGAATGATTGCGCGGTCAGCCTGGTGCCTGCGTGTCGGCCTCTTCAGGATGACAGCTTTCGCCGACAAGCCACCGACGCGTTTTGCGGATGGTTCGGCGACTTGGCGTGCTTTTTGCAGGAAAATACCCGCCCAACCCGGAATGGAGAGACTTCCGGGCGACATTTCGCGTGCGCCAGAAGGCCACGCTCTAGAAAAGGATGCCGCGTCATCCGATGTACTTCGCGTGTGCGGAAATCATACATGGCCATGGCCCGCGCCCACAGACGTAATTCAACCCCCAGAGGACCCATGCGCGTCGGACGATCCGGCCTGGCCTCGTACGTGTTCCCGTTTCTGCGTCCGGGACATGCCGGAGCGGTCACATTGAACGGCGAATCGTTGAACCTGGAGCGACCGTCCGGGTCGATGGCTGTCCCCATTCGGGAAATCGAGATCTCGGAGGTGACGCACGGGTGGTTTTGGGGAGGATTGCAGGTACGTTTCGCCTCCGGCAATGCGACGGTATCCGGACTCTCGAAACCGGACGCGCAGTTTCTGGGAAAAGCACTCTTGCGAGCGAGAGTCGACTGGTGGCGAGGCGCCCTGGATGCGCATGCCGGGGCGATTCAATCCGTTACCAACCGCCTGGCGCAGCTTGGCGACCCGCCGCGGTACGTGTCGCGTACCGTCTTTGCCCCGATCGAACGTGCTGCCAGAGACGTGGCCGCCCGGTTCCCCGCTCGGTGGCCCGAACAGCTGTCGGACGTCGCGGAAATCCGAATGCTGAAGGCGATTCAGGAATTCACGGACGATTCCGAACGTTGCCGGACGAGAGCCTGCCACGCCTTTGTGGCCAATGAACTGGTGCGGTCCGGGGAATTCTTCGACAGCGTGGAGGCAAGACCGCTCACGGACGAGCAACGGAGAGCGGTTGTCGTCGATGAAGACCGCAACCTGGTCGTTGCAGCCGCCGGAAGCGGCAAGACGTCGGTCATCGTTGCCAAGGCGGGCTGGCTCATTCGGAAGGGTTACCGGCGCCCATCGGAACTGCTTCTCCTGGCATTCGCCAAAGACGCCCAGGAAGAAATGGTGGACAGGATCCGGAAACGCCTCGGCGTTGAGTTGTGCGACAAACTCACGGTCCGAACCTTCCACAGCCTGGGCATGTCCATCATCGGCGAGGCGGAACGCAGGCGCCCGGCGGTGGCCAGGGCCGCGGTCGATAATCAGGCCCTGTTCGACCTGCTGAAGGGGATCGTTCGCGATCTCCTCGCCGACCCCGGATTTTCAGAGGTCATGCTCAAATGGTTCGCGGGCCATTTTGCTCCGTACCGAAGCGAGTTCGAATTCCGGACTCAGGGAGCGTATTGGGCGTATCTCCGGGACAATGAAGTCCGTTCCCTCCAGGGAGAGAAGCTCAAGAGTTTCGAAGAATGCGAGATTGCCAACTTCCTCTACCTCAACGGTGTGCCCTATGAGTACGAACGCGACTACGAACACGAAACCGCCACGCCGGACAAGAGACAGTACCAACCCGATTTCTACCTTCCGGACGCGGGGATATACATTGAACATCTTGCACTCTCGGAATCGAACCAAACCCCTCCGTTTATCGATCGCGGTAAATATCTCAGGTCGCTTGCCTGGAAAAGGCGCCTGCATGCGAAACATGGCACCGTTCTCGTAGAGACCTACAGTTACGAGAAACATGCGGGCAGACTGACCGAGAACCTGGCGGAAAAACTGGCCGAACATGGGGTAACGCTATCTCCGATCCCGTCCGGGGAGACATTCTCCGTCCTTGAAGAGCAGGGTCGAATCGAACCTTTCACACGTCTGATTGCGACCTTCCTCCATCATTACAAGGGCGCGCAACTCTCGGCAGACGACGTGGCCCGTCGCGCCGCCGGGGCTGAAAACCGGCCTCGGGCCGAGGCCTTCCTGACTGTTTTCATTCCTGTATATGAGCGTTACCAGGAATCGCTTTCGCGGCAGCGGCAAATCGACTTCCACGACATGATTACGAACGCGACGGAGCACGTGCGGAGCGGGCGTTACCGCAACCGGTTCGGCTACATACTCGTCGATGAGTTTCAGGATATTTCCGCCGGGAGAGCGGGATTGCTGAGGGCATTGCTGGACACGTCGAGCACCGCGCAGCTGTTTGCAGTGGGCGACGATTGGCAGGCCATCTTCCGGTTTGCGGGTTCGGACATCGCCATCATGCGAGAGTTTACGGAACGCTTTGGCGAGAGCGAACGCGTCAACCTGGAAACGACGTTCAGATGCGCGGACCGTATCGCCGATCTCGCGAGCCGATTCGTACTCAGCAACCCCGCGCAGATCCACAAGCAGGTTTCGTCCATCTTTCATGCAGACGGTCCATGCGTGCACGTAATGATCGCCCGGGAAACCAGTCCCGATCCTCTGGCGGAGACGTTGAATGCCGTTGCCGCTCACGCAGACGGGGACGACGAGCGCGCGACGGTACTGCTGCTGGGCCGGTACCGGCACAACACGCCCGGGAATATGGAAACATTGTCGCGAGCACATTCCAATCTTCGACTCTCGTTCATGACTGTACACGGCTCCAAAGGCCTTGAGGCCGACTATGTGGTGGTGCTCGACCTGTGCGCCGGCAAGTACGGCTTTCCCGCCGGGATCGTTGACGACCCGCTGCTGGATCTCGTTCTGGCCGCGCCGGAAGCATTTCCATATGCCGAGGAGCGCCGCCTGTTCTACGTCGCCGTCACTCGCGCGAGGCGCGGCGTCTATCTCATTGCCGATAACCGGACTCCTTCAACCTTCGTCGAGGAGTTGATGAAGGACGGCTATGACGTAACGGTTCATGGCGAGCAACCGGAACAGGATGTACCGTGCCCCAAATGCATTCACGGACGGCTGGAGCGGAGAGGCAGGGCTCAGGACAGGGGGATCTTCTACGGTTGCTCTCTCTGGCCGTATTGCGAGTATCGACAGCCGGCGTGTCCCCATTGCGGGACTGGAGTACAGGCGAAAGTCGACGGAAACTACCGTTGCCGGGACTGCCGGAAGGCCGTTGAGGGATGTCCCAGGTGCTCAGGATGGCTGCTGGAGAAGCGTGGAAAATACGGAAGGTTTATCGGTTGTTCGAACTGGCCGGACTGCAGACATACGCGGAATGACCTGAAAAAGCGGCCAGTACGTTCGTCGGTTTTCAAAGGAATCGGGCGGAACCGCACGTAGCCTGCGTCACGCCGATGACATGGTTGACATCCGGCTTGGATAGCTGTAACTTTGTGAAAGAGCAAAATGGACCGGCTTTCGGTTTGGAGCGTCACAAATAGAGTTATCTTTGCCGGTCTATCCATCGCTTTTTGTATCGCAGGACTCGTACTATGGTACTACGACGCACGAAAAATGGAGGGCTTGTTCGATATCGTGACGCGCTCAGGAAATATCGTTCTGTCTTCCGTTTCGGTGTCGTTTATTATCATGGAGATTGTCGATATGGTACTCGGTATATATGAGTCTATCAAGAAGAGGAATTACGAACTGGGATATCAGGCAGGAAGGCAAGCCGTATTGAAACAGCAGAACGGAGAACATCAGGGAGGTGCTGATTCGAACGCGGCCGAGAGAACCGAATCACCCGCTCCGGGCCCGAATCCGGACGAATGAGTGAATTTCAGCAACAATCAGACAAGTTCCGCCCCTGGCTATCTTTGGGCGGAATTTTTTTGTGAATCCGACGCTCACGTTTCGACGAAAAACGCGGCCGGCGCCATGCCTGATGGATTGCCCCGCCCACGTCCTCTCAGGCGGTGAAGAAGGCGACGACGGTCCAGCAGATCGCCGCAAGGAAGGCCGCGATGGACGCCTGGGGTATCTGCGTCTTGACGTGGTCCATGAGGTCGCAGCCGGTGCACATCGAGCTGAGTACGGTGGTGTCGGAGATGGGCGAGCACTGGTCGCCGTACACGCTGCCATCCATCACCGCGGCGAAGCAGAGGGTCATGAAGAGCTCGGGATGGGAAAGCCCGTGAGCCCCGGCCACTGCCCAGGCCAGCGGCATGGCCAGCGGGAAGGCCACGGCGTAGGTGCCCCAGCTCGTCCCCGTGGAGAAGGCGATGACCATGGTCATGATCTGAAGCAGCACCGGCAGCAGGAAGTAGGGAATTGCCTCCCCAAGCTGCTCGACCAGAAAGATCCCGCCGCCCGTCTCCTTGTTGATCCCCCCGATGGTGATGGCGAGCAGGAGAATGACGGAGCCGAGCACCACCCCCTTGAGACCGTCGTGGAAACCCGCCACGAGATCCTTCAGCGACATCCCCTTGGCCAGTGCCATCCCCGCGGCGAGCACCAGGGCCGTTCCAAAGGCCCACTGCACGTTGGGCGAGCCGCTGACGATGAAGGTGCCGACGGCGATGCCGATGAGGGAAATCAGTGGCAGGAAGAACTCCATCACGTGCGGGGTGTAACCCTTGGGAACGTTGCTACCCTGCAGCTCCTTCGCGCTGAGGGGATTCGCTCCCTCGGCGTCGAGCCGACCGGTCGCGCGGGAGCGTTCCATCGCCGCCTTGAGCCGCTTGCCGAGGAACAGGGGCTTTTCTACGCTCAGAAGAAAGGTGCCGAGAACGGCAAAGATCGCGTAGAAGCAGAACGGTACGCTCTGGAAGAAGAAGGCGATGCGGTCCGTCTCGGTGGCGAGGAAGCCGACCCCGGAGACGAAGATGAAGGCCTGGATGTACCCGGGCCAGGCGTTGAAAGCGAGCTGTGAAGCGATCGGCGAGGCGGTTGAATCGACGATGTAGGCGAGCTCTTCGTGGCTGACCTTTTCTGTATCGGCGATCGGCTTGACCGTGGTGCCGACCAGCACGGTGCTGACCGTGCCCCCCTGGAAGAAGATGACGCCAAGCATCCAGGAAACGAGCTTGGCGCTTCGGGGGCCGCGCACGAAGCGTTCGGTCATGAGTTCGGCGAACGCCTGCGCGGCGCCCGTCCGGGACCAGATTCCCATCAGCCCGCCGAGCAGCCACAGGTAGAGAAGCAGAACGCCGGCGGAGCTGGTCGTGGCCAGCGAGGGGATGAGCACGTCGCCGGTGAAGTCATAGCGGGTCAGCACCAGGGCTCCGGACAGAATGCCGCCGATGAGGGAGGTAACCGGTTCCCGGGTGAGCCAGCACAGGAGCACGGCGACCACCGCGGGAAGCAGGGACCAGAAGCCCCAGTGGTGCTTGGCCAACAGCTGATAATATAAGGTCTTTGGCTCCCCCTCCTCCAGCCTGACTACGGAGACAAACTCCTTCTTCACTTCCGGGGTCTCGCGCGAGCCTTCCATTCGCTCGGGGTTGAGCAGCGCCTCCTCGAAGGGTACGGGGTGGAAATAAGTCGGCTCTCCCCGGTATATGTAATAGAGCCTTCCTTCGCTATCGCTGTGGGCATCGAGGGCGATCTGTTCGACGGTCCAGGTTGGGGCCACGTTGACGCCGACGATCCAGGATACGACGAGGGCGATGGCGAAGACGATGAACTTGCGGACACCTTGGCTCATCTCATTCTCCCGATAAAGGATGTAGAGGGAACGATTCGAAGGGATGCCGGATGGCTTTTCCCTGTTCTCTACCCCTATTGTACCCTGATCTGCGAAAAACGCAAGTGGGCTTTCGGGTCCATTCGAAGATGTTCGTCACGAAATTGTTACGAAAAAGCAATGTTCACGTGTCGGCGGAGACTTCACGGAAGGTTGTCGGGCCACCTGTACCTGCGAGCGCAATCGAAACAGGAACGGTCGTGCCGCACGTAAGGACTGTCCGAACGCCGGACGCTCTGGCATGATCCGATGCTGCAGTCAATCCTTCGTCGGCCTGCGGGGCACCCTTCGACAAACTCAGGGACCGAGCTCAGTGCAAGCAGTACAAGCAGGGCAGGTTATGGGTCTCCTGTCAGCGGCTTAATGACATCCAATGAGCCAAATAACGCGTGGCCATTGCGTGTGCTGAGCCTGTCGAAGCAAGCTTGTCGAAATGCCCGCCATTCAACGGCCCGTCGACCCCTTGACATTGGTTATTGCGAAGCATGTCATTCAGAGCGCAGCGAAGAATCTCCCGTATTCTCGACTGGACGTGAAACACATGCACTTCGGCGACGAACTTGTGCGCGGACGCATCCACTGTCTGACGACCTGAGAATGAGAGTACGGCGAACTTGCTGCCTCTCAGGTGACACAGATACTTGCAAGTCGCAACGGCATGATCCCTTGCTGCAGTCAATCCTTCGTCGGCCTGGGGGCACCCTTCGACAGGCTCAGGGCAAGTCCTCTGGATGACAGCGGGAAACCACGTGCATGGCAATCGTAAAACATGTCATTCTGAGCGCGCTGGCCTCCTCAGGATGACATGTTCTGCGAAGGTGTGGGCTCAGCGTTTTGCCAATAGTTATCGCGAAACATGACAATCAGAGCGCAGCGAAGAATCTCCCGTATTCTCGAATGTACGTGTCGCATTTGGTCTTTGTAGATGAACTTGTGCGCGGACACTTCAACTGCCTGATGGCCCCTTCGACCCTTCGACAATCCTTCGACAAGCTTGCTTCGACAGGCTCAGCACAAGCAGGACAACGGCTCAGGGACCGCAGGCTTGCTTCGACAAGCTCAGCACAAGCAGGGCAAGTCCTCAGGATGACAGTCTTCTCGAAGGTAGGACCGCCTCGTTTCGCCAATGGTTGTGGACGATTTTTTCAGCCATTCATTTCGCGTATTTTCGCGATTCTCGTATTCAATCAAATCCGTTTTTGGACAGGTGTTGCAAGGACCTTTATCTGACGATTTGTCCGAGTATCTGGCGGGAGGATGAGACAGTGATTTCCGGGGTTCAATTTGTGTGGCGGACTATTACAGGGCACGATAGCGGTCAATTATGTAGAAGCAACCTACCATCACGAAAAGTCACCTTGAAGGTACCCGTTTGCGGCGGCCTCAACCAGGGTGAGTTCCCTCCTGTGAAGAAGGGCGAGCGGCTCCACTCCATCCAGCGCTTCGTTTGGTGTAGTTAACCAATACCATGCTTCATCTTCGGAACCGAACATCTCAGAGATTCGATCAAACCCGGGTGGACGCGATCCGGCTTCAGTGTACTGCCGAGACTCGTCCCCCTCTTGTGCCGTCTCCGCACCAACTCTGTCGGCTTCGTTTTCGACGCAACGATGAGCAGGCTTCGTAATAATAATGGATCGACGCGGCATCTTGTAACCTCCCAAGCATGAACGCGATTTCTCACACCATCCTGATACACGGGAAATATAGCCCCAATTTGCGGCGGATGTCAATACCTGACGCTCTACCGACTGCGCATAATGTAATTCTAGTACAACTCGCCACGGCACCCAATATGGAGATTCGCTGTTCGCGCAGAATCACCGCTGTTTCTGTTTATACACTTTCAAGATGTCTTCGTCTGAGAATCGAACGATGTCCTCCTCACGGACAATGGGGTTTATACCTATGCTCCTACCGCTCTGCGATGAACTCCATGGTATCTCAAAGTATGCTTCATCGCACGGATATCGAAGAGTAACGTTTTCGGATAAACCATTCAATAACTTGAGAAATGCAAGTATGTTGTTGAGAGAAATCGAGATGAGCCTCAATCCGGCCGCCATACCCTCCGGATCCCAATTCAGAGAATTCGCTTTTAGCCTGAAATGTGTTGTGTTTCTCCTGCCCTCCTCAACTCCGATTCCTTCACTCAAGAAAAACGAAGATCCGAAATCGCTTCCTCCCAGAGACGTCATTCGATCCGCTGGAGCAGCCACACCTGGAGAGCTCTCGGGTCCGACCATTAACTTAAAGCCACCTGGGTTAATGCGGAATCCGTGCTTTATGCTATTGTATTCTGCGATCAGGTTTCCGTCTAGAAAGTCACTAGCAAACCGATACCAAAGTGTCGAGAACGAGCCCTTTAGTCTCTCGATCTTTTCCTCATTCCTGAGACTAAGACAGTTTATCAAGCCAGATAGTTGCTCAAAAGTAACGCGTTGAATGTCAAGTCTACAGAGAATCTTGGTTCGGCGTTTGGAAATCGCGTCTACCAACTTCCTCAATTGGTCTGGCCTGTACCTTTGGAGCCAACCTATGACGCAGTCCGGAGCTTGAATGCAAGCGCCAAGCAAAGCGAATAGTGTTTCGAGCCCGTGGCATTAGGCAATCCTCAAGGATGTCGCCGCATATTGTGACGTCTCACCCTGTAGAGCTTCTACGTTGAAATCTGCGATGTAGTCGAAATACTGTGGATCAATTCGTTCTATGAACTCAAGGTTCCGTCTTATTGGGTCCACCGGATCCCAGACACAGTATGGAACATCCAATACCGCGAATCGGTTATATGCGATCATATGAACCAGTTCCCTTCTGAATTGGAGATTGCAAAGTACTGCGATACTTGGTACGTATGGTCCATCCGGAACCCATTGTTTCGAAACGGACTTGATTCAGGTAATCCGTTCTCCTCAGAGGCATCCTCATCTTTCCGTCCGGTCTCTGTTCACCTTAAATTCCATACTCGACGACACATCCCATGCGCTTTCCATTCGGTCAAACACTTTGCGAGACAAGCCCAATTCCAGGGACATCGTGCCAGCAGGCATGTGCTATTTGGAATGACGGTCTGTTATGGCTCGCGCCGCTTCGTCGAGGCCAGGAAAAAGCGTATCATGGGTGACGTTCAATAGACGTAGCTCTTCACGGATTCGCTCCTTCTTTTCTTTTGGAACCACCAGTTTGCCATAGTCATAAATCGGAATTCCGGTATTGTACTTCAGGACCTCAGAGCGCTCGAAACGCTCGTGAAATGCGGAAATCAAAAAGGCGCCGGACTGAGCTCGAATACGTTCAAATGACTGCTGTGGTTCAACAACATATACCTGATAGAGATGCCTCGGATTGATCCGTTTCTCAAAGTGAGGTTTCTCCTGGCGAATCAGATGGTAAAGACGACGCATCGCATGTTCGTACCCAATATCGAGAGGCGCATCAGGATCCCGCTTTGATATATCTTCGCCAGTCCGGCCTAACAGCAAATCTTGTTCTGCACTCGTGAGCTTGGAGAAATTGGCTATGATACTGATCGTATCACTGTTGAAGGACTTTTTCAAATCTTTCGGCACTGTGAATACGTGCAGGCGACCGTTCCTGCATTCAGATTCGCACGAGGCGAACAAAGCCACAAGTGGATTCCTCGTGACGTCGAGCAACCGTGTCTTGAGACCGTGGTGTTGAGCCAGAACCCATTGAGCAAGCGCGGAAGTCGTGTTGTTGAAGTCCTCAGGCCGTACCGACATGAGATCGAGTAGCATGTCGCTTTCTTTTTTGCGCCAAATGTACCCACCCTTTTTCGTCTTCCTCATCACGGATGGTCGCAGATCCCAGGAGTCTTTGTGCTCGCCCCTGTAGTAGAGTACGCTATCGGGATGTTCGGCTTGAATGGCAGAACATACTCCTATCAGATGCGAGACGCACTCTACACTTTCGCCATCCCCCATGCATGAGCGTCTTTTGTTTTCAGCCTGAGCCCCTTCGTAGAGCCTCGATTGCCAGGGTCTCGACCATGCGAATTCTGCGCCCGTCAGGATTGCCGTTGAGAGATCGGCGTTAACCAGCGTCGCGCAATCGAAATTGGTGTCTTTCAGGTACGCAAGACTGAGATCTGCATCTGTAAGGTCGGCCTGAAAAAGCTGAGTTTCTTCAAGTTGAACATTGGACATTTCTGCTGAATGGAGCTTTGCAGCAGATAAATTCGCTCTGTCAAGGATCGCGCCGTTCAGGATTGCACCATCGAGTCTCGAGTTGGCCAGTTGGGAGTCCTGCAGGTTTGCAGACCGAAAGTTTGACCACCTTAGATCGGCGCCACCGCCCGTATTGTCACAACAGAAGCGGGTTTTCGTCAGATTTGCCTGACTGAAGTTTATTCGGCAAAGAGGGAGAATTCCATCATCATTGATCTTTCCTGCATTCCGATACTCACCGTAAACGTCCGCGCCAGCCAAATCGGGGCAGAAATCATCGCGCTCACGCCTCTCATTCCAGCTCTCGACACCTTCGAGTAACCATTCAATGTGTTTCTGAGTTGCCAATTTTTCCCTCCTGGCCGGAGGTCTTGTCAGGAAGTGTTAAATTTGAACCAGGCGACTGACTTATATACGAGCCGCCGGGATTGCCATCACTGCATTTTTAACTAAAACAGATGGCATGCTCGAGATGGGACGCCCGTACCCTATGGAAGCATTCTTCCACATCGATCAACTCACGCCCATATCGTCGAATCTGTCGTAGTCTGGACCGAGGAGCGGATATCGTCCCAAATATTGTAAGCGATTGGATGAAGTCGATCTGTCTCAATTCTTGCCGGATGAATTCGCGTTTCAGCACCCCAAGATCGAATGTGACGAAAAACAAACCACTTTCAAGGGTACCGAAGATCTGATTGATGTCACGCATCGTCCAATCAGGCCATCCCTGCCTGCTACCCATACCGCCGCCGGAAAATACCCGTCACTACAGATCATCAGGCTTCTGTTTCGCTCGCTACTGAAGTGGGGTTTCTCTGTTCTCTGTTGTTGGATGGAGTGGATGTTGATGCGCGCTGTGCGAAATAGAACGCGAGGACGGCCCCGACCAGCGGGCCGAAAGCTGTGAGGATATCCTCGATAGAATCATCGTTGGGCTTGCCCAAGTTCGTTGCCGCGTAAATCAGGAAGAGCAGGTAGGTGCCAACCATCCACAAAGCAAGCATGGCTCGAACCGAGCCCCGGGGTAGACCAAGCCCCCGGAGTTCCTCCTTATCGAAGCACCGCATCCAGGAAATCACCGGAAGCACGACTAGCACCAATACGGTAATCAGTGCGAAACCAGCAAGGTGCAAATTTTCGTCCTTGAGGAATACGACAACGACGAAGGGGATCCCAATCCCTATGCCTACTATAAGCAAGCCTGTCGCACACGAGCCCCACTTTTTCCATCCTTCTTGATAACGTTGAGGACAGGAGTTCTTCCGCGGACCTTGAAGAGGAGTGCTTTGTTGTTGCCTGGTTTTCTCTGGAGAAGAACCGGCTTCCGGACTCGCGTCTTGATTGTCTTGACTCATGGCTCGTGACCCCTTCATTGTGTGATTGTTGGTTCTGCGACCTAGCGCCGGCGATAGTCCGTCTGGTTCGATACCTCCCATTACCCTTAATTCGGGTCAGGCGCAGATGCCCGTCCTGCGAAATAGAACGCAAGCACGGCCCCGACCAGCGGGCCAAAGGCTGTGAGGATAACCTTGATGGAATCATTGTTGGACTTGTCCAAGCTCGTTGCCGCGTAAATCAGAAAGAGCAGGTAGGAGCCAACCATCCATAAAGCAAGCATGGCGCGAACCGAGCCCCGGGGTAGACCAAGCCCGCGGAGTTCCTTCTGCATTTTTCCATCGTTGTGATTTTTAACTACGCATTTGGCCACGAGGGGCAACACTACGAGCACCAACAAAGAAATCGCTCCAAATCCAGCGAGAAAAACCCGGTCTGACGCATTCTCTGGTTGATCTTCACCAAGCGCATTCCTTGATTCCTCGGTTGGTTGCTCACTTGACTGAGCATTCGCCGCCGACCTAAGTCCGATGGCGCCAACAGTCGTAGTTACCACGAACGCGAGTAGTATCGCAAGCGCCAGACAAAGCATCCGCATCGTTCCTCGTTCTCTATGTTGATACATGGTCTGTACTCCTCCTGTTGGTGATTGTCGGTTCGGCTGCGAGCCGCCTTCGCCAGTCCGCTACAACGCCCGAATCCAGTCCGAGCGCGCACGCGGCCGCCTCGTCGATTGCCTGCCGGACCATACAGTTCTCGGCGTTACGAAGGGGAAGCATGGGCTCCTGCCGATAGCGGTTCCATGCGTCAGTCAATTCGGCACATCCTTTTGACGCCGGCCTCGGAACGGGCAGCGACGTCAAATGCGCTACCGACCACTTGGGATACGTCAGAGTCTTGGCACGACGATTGAGTAGCAACAGCCGGCCGGGGGTGCTGTTCCACCAGGCGCAGATCGCCTGCTCATATGCGCTGTCCGTTCCCCGTGCTGGAATCCAGCCGAAACCGAATGTTGGCTCCTTGCTCCACAGCGCAGTCAATCGGCCGCTCACCGTGTTGTATCGCGTCGCCAGCATCAGGTTTCCCCGACCCTGAAGGACCCTCTCGTACAAATGAGCGCGCCTCCCGCCCGGAGCCACAGGCTGCTCCGGGGCGTCGAGCATGGTGCGCCTGATTGCGGCAGACACGCTGTCGAAAACCATTATTGCCCGCGGGTCGCCTTCGGAACGCCTCCAGGAATCTTGCGCGGCCCGTCCGGTTGGCCCTGGCGTAAGAACGGCGCCTGCCGGCGTAAGTTCTCTATGCCCCTCAAGGAACCAGACGGTCTCGGCAAGCGCACCGTCGTACCACTGTGCAGGGGTCCAGTCGCCGGCGCCCACGCGTTCTGCGGGCCACGGGTGGGCGGCGCCCCAATCCGCGAGATCTCCGTCCGCGATGGCTTCGGCGGCTTTGACCGCTCCCGCCGCGTCTTTTGGCATCCGCCGCAGCGACACGAACTCCGTGGCCGGGCGCTCTCCTCCGTGCCATCGCCGGCAGATGAGCAAACATTCGTGGATGCTGGTGTTTTCTGAGAAATTAATCCGCTTCGGGTCGTGCGTGGTGACGACACGCTCGACGTGGAAGCGATCGGCGAGAAAACGTCGTTCGTCCAGGCCGGATGCGCCAATGCAGGCTGTGGCCGGGATAACCTTGGCCAGAACGCCCTGAATGGACTTGAGTAGCTGGTCTGCAAGGGGCGTAAAGAACGTGCGGACGCTGTTGGTGGTGATGACCTGTCCTGCCGTTTCATCCACAGAATGAAGGCGGTCGCGGATGTCGATTTCGTTACGCTGCATCCCCTTGACCGTCTCGGGGGAGAACTTGCGCCCTCGCTTGCGGTTGTCGGAGTTCATCTTCCTGAAAGCGTCAACGCGCGCCTTGATCGTCTGGAGCGCTGCCATCAGCAACGTCCCGGTCCCACACGCTGGGTCCATGATCCGTAAATTCGCGACCGCTTCAGGGTCCGCCCAATCGACGAAATCCTCGCTGAGCGCCAAACGCGCCAGCATGATTGCCGACAGGTTGTTCGTATAGAAGGCGCCGTCGCTCTTCGCGGAGCCAAGAATGCTGTGATAGAGCGGTCCTGCATGGTCGTATCCGAGATCGCTCAAGGAATCAGCGACGCGGTTCGCACATTCCGCAACGACACGGATCGCATCATCGATTGCGTTTCCTTCACGAAGCGCTCCAAGCACCGCGAGAGCGGGCCTGAACACAGGCGCATAGTCCTTTTCGAGGATGGACTCCCAGGCAATTTCGAGGACCTCTTTGGGGTTACTCGCGCCCGCCACCCTGTCAAGTCGCACGATCGTTTTCATTTCCGGTTCGTCGCGCAGGCGGCGTTGAAGAAGGCAGGCATTGCAGAGCATGAGCGCCGCGATTGTACAAATCCCCTTCGCGCCGCCGTCTTCCTCCGGGACAAGGTCGAGAGCGTTTGCTAGCGGTTCCTCCATCTCTTCCTTCTGAAGCACGCTGCTTACGTGCCTTACCGCATCCACGATCTCGTCTGCAACGAGTTGCCCGGGTTTGCCCAGACCGGAAGCCGCCGCGACATGCGCGTAGATACCCTGCTCGGCTTCCTTCAGGTCGAGTCTGCTCTGGATATACTCGCCCTCGGACTCACGAACCGTGCCCGCGCCCGAATCTTTGGGGACGTTTGGCCGATCCTGTTCATACACTTTGATGAAGGTGGCTGGCGATTCGGCGAGGCGCCCGTCATGGGCTTGAAGTGCTCGCAACACACGGCCGACGGTACTGTATCCTTCGGTGCCACGTTCCAATGCAGCCGCGACGTCGCGACCGAGTTCGACCACGACCGGGACAATGATGTAGCCGAAGCGTTTGCCCGGCGCCTTCCGCATCACCCGCCCGACGGCCTGCACGACGTCGACCTGGCTGTCCCGAGGATCGAGGAACGCGACGGCATCAAGCTGCGGGACGTCAACGCCCTCGGTAAACAGCTTGACGTTGCAGACCACCCGGCATTCTCCGTCGGCGTGAGCCAGAGAACGGAGCTCTTGATTGCGCCTGAGCGCGCTCGCAGACGCATCGAGGTGCCGGGCAACCACCTTCATCGCCCGCCCGGTCGCCATGCGCCGGGTAGTGGCCCTCAAGACCTCGCTTTCCATGAGCGCGTCGGCATACCACTTCGAACGCAGGATGCTGTTCGCAAACGCCATGGTCCGCGGAAGCTTGCCCGGCTGCTCCAGCGCCTTGCCCTCGGTGACGCCGTTTACTGCGAGCGAGACGCCCAGAACTCGTGTCATTTCATTGGTTGTCAGCGCCTGCTTACGCTTTGTCGACGTGTCAAGATCTTTAAGGCGCCGTCGCAGACCCGGTGTTACACTCGCATGGCTCACGCCAAGTACGATCACACGGTAGTCGGAGAGCATTCCGTGT
The DNA here is from genome assembly GCA_965116875.1 of Candidatus Latescibacterota bacterium. Classification (GTDB taxonomy): domain Bacteria; phylum Latescibacterota; class UBA2968; order UBA2968; genus JAAXHE01. The sequence continues at coordinate 1,333,414 of OZ220733.1, read as the reverse complement.
TTCACGGCCTTGGCGAACGGAAGCCTGTGAAACTCCGGGCCATAGACGCCGTAATCACCCATGTCCACGACTTCGAACCCCTTTTCGGCGAGTTTGCTTTTTGATCGTTGGGTGTAGATTCGAGGCGTGGCGGTCATGTAGAGGCGCTTCCGAGCACGCATTCGAGCGTCATCATGGAACTCCTGGAAGTCCACCTTTCTCGCGGGATTCGAACGGCGCTCCCCAAGAAGCGCTCCCGTGGTCCGGTGGGCCTCGTCGGCGATGGCCAGTTCGAACTCCGGAGCATTGTGATACGCCTGTGCGTCCGTGACCCTGCCCAGTGAGTGGTACGTGCAGAACACGACGCGGGTCGGTCCGTCGTCGACGAGTGAACGGGCAATCTCGGGAGGGTCAGTCGAGACCGGACACTCAAGCTCGGAAATCCGGATGTCCTCGTTCTCGTTGCGTCCGCCGGCGGTCGGGTCTGAACAGACAACGATGCACTCAAGCTTGCGCGTGGTCTGCCGGAGCCATTCCCGCCGCGCCTGCGATACCAGCGCGATGGTTGGGGCGGCAAATAGAATCCGTTGCCCTTCCGGGACAACCTGCTCGGCGATGCGAAGGGCAGTAAAAGTCTTGCCCGTGCCACAGGCCATGATGAGGCGACCACGGTCGTGATTCTCGAGTCCAGCGACGGCGTCCTCGATCGCTTCCATTTGTAGAGGCCAGGGCTCTTGAACGGGGCGCCTGGCATCTACCTCTTCGACCTGGACGTTGAGGTATTCACGGAAGTCGACCTGCGTGACCTGTGGGTGGGCGTTCTGGATAGCCCGCTCGGCATTGGTTCCCCACCGGCAGGTCGCCACGATCCAGCGCAGGCGGAAGACCGGATGTTGGGAGCCGCCGAGAAACTTGTCGATCTCTCCCTTACCGAGTGTGTGCTTATCCTCGTAGCACTTGCACTGGATGGCGACCCACTCTCCCGAGGTCCGCTGCGCCACGAGGTCGATCCCTATGTCCCTTCCGTCGAGCCCTGTCAACGCCTCGCGATCCGTCCAGTCGGGCCAGCGCCAGATCGTGTCGACCTCGAACTCGGGCTGCTGACGCGCGATGCGGATGAACAACTGCTCGAACCAGCGTCCTTTTTCGGATTCATCACGGCTATCGGTGCGGATGCGGCCAAGTATGTCCCGCGCGGTTGGCCTTCCCCCGAAATCGAGATTCATCTGTGCATCTGTCATGACATGAAACTCCAGGGCGCAATGTATCGCAAAGCGTCGCTGTCTATACGACACGGTGATGCTGAAAACTCACGGAATGGGAATCATGACGACTTCTCATTCTTCAATTTCTACCTCGTCAGAGGCGACTCGATCTTGGAATATACCTTCAACCATAACAGCTGCAACCGCTCTTCCTCATAATTTCCCAAGCCCGCGGCGGGGATGCGAACTGATGTCGGTTGCGCCGAACCAAGGTATAAGCGCTTGAAATCGAGCAGTTGCAGGTACTACCGACTAGCTGACCAATCGCATCTGTGTGTTTGTGGGTTTTGCAACCGATATGAGGTAGCCTAAGTTCAAGGTCTATGCGGAACTACCGAATCGGTCGCAAGCTTAAACTCAGTGAAACCAAATACTCCCCAAGGTTGATTCTCGGGGTCGTTGTGTACGGCCCGAGAAACGAAGATCAGGAAGTGCTTCCCTTCGTGTTTGAAGAAACGAAAGTCCTTTGACCTGAGAAATCCACGTTCTATTACCACTCCGTTGTAATCCAGAATTGAAAAGTCGTTGTAACTGTTAACGAATTTTTCAGCACGGATCGTATAAGGGTAAGGGCTCAAGTCCTCTTGTTCTCCGATCCTCAATTCACCCGTAAATCTAATGCCTCTTCCTGTGAGCATCTCAATCTCAACATTATTGAAGAATCCCAAGTCACTTATAGACTGAAGTTCGATTCTGGCCAGGCGGTCATTTTCAGGCGATAAAACTCTGATATTTCCGGATTCGAGTATAGCACTCCATGTAGCACCGCTTAAGAATAAAGAGTCTGGCACATTCTCCTTCTGTCCAATCTTGACCGCGGTTGGCAGACCCGTCTTGCCGATCGCGAGCCAATCTTGGGGGTTTGGATCAACGATCGGATTCTGTTCAACAAGCTGGTTGTTCAAAAACCACGTCAGCCCCAACAACACGGCACCGCTGCCGCTAAATCTCATCGCGGCGAGTCCAAAGGTGCTCCCTCCGACGCCGCCTAGAAAACGGTATAGCAGAGCGGTTGCCATCATCGAGGCACAAAATGCCGTTAGTATGAGCGAACCAACATAATATGAAGCCGCTGTGCCCAACAGAAACACGCCGATCAGCACAAGCAATATGACTGTCTCGGCATTAATTCTTCCGAGTTTTCGATGGTTCGACATGATTGCGTCTTCCTTTCTGCGCTCGTGTCTGTGCCAATCTTGGTGTAGTGGAGTTTGGATTTGTGCCGCTTCAACTGTGAACGTGTTGATTCCAACCGGCCTGTAGAAATGACAGGACGATCCTCAGGAAATTCCATATTCAGGTTTCATGTCTCCTTCGCAGATCCAGTTCACCCACAGTTTGTGGTCGGTTCCCTCCTTTAATACGGCGTAGTTGCGCGCGCGGATGTATTTGTCCGAGCCAAACGGGCAGATCATCTCGGTTGTGATGTGTCCGTCGCCAATCCGTTCATTACCGTCTGAAGTCAGCGCTCGAAGTCCAAGCCATTCGATCTCGCTGGGCGGTGGATGGACGATTCCGGATGAAATGATCTGATGAATCTCCAGATCATCCCGTCTATCCTTGATGATGCCCAGCGCACCCACGTGAACGTCGCCGGAAAGAATAATGGCCCTGCAGCCGTGCTTGCCGGCGTAATCCAGGAGATTCATTATCAACTTCATCCGTTCCCCCTGGTGGTCCCTGGCGGTCCAGTGATCCAAAACGTCGTCCTCCAACTCCTCCTCCCAGGGCGTTGCGGTAAGAAACGCTTCCACCCCCGCGAACGAACGATAGACCACTGGGATGGCTGATAGAACGAGAAGATTCCCTTCGTTGCCGGATTGCGACTTCAGCCAACGCTTGACGTCATCCCAGTGGCGCGGCGACATGACCTGATTCCGATTCCTCTCCGACCGATTGTCCAATCCCAGTATCAGGTAATCGTGAAAGCGAAGCCCGAAGGTGCTATGCGCTCCGGAATTCAGTTGACTGTTGTTTTGGCGGGACCGAAGTTGAAACAGCTCGAAATAGCGCCGGGCTGCCTGGAAAATCTCCTGGAAAACCGTGCATCCTTGCAAATCGGGTTTGTACGAGCCCCATCCGTCAAAGATATCGTGGTCGTCCCACATCATGACCGTCGGGACCGAGGCCATGATGTGCGCCATATTCTCATTTCTCCAGCGCTTCACGTAAAGTGTTTCGTAGAAACGGGCCAACTCATCCGGCATTGTTTCCCCGACGGGCTCGTGGATACGTTCCGCCCGTGACAATTCGCTCCATTCGACCACCGTCGACGCCAGGGAACTTTCCCAGATCTCGTCAGAATACAACTGATCCCCGCCCATGATCAGCAAAGACAGCGGCTCTTTCTCGTGTTCTTCGCACATTCTTGCCCAGAGGTAATAGGGCTCCCTGGTTCTCTTGATCAGCTTTGCCGACGAGAAGCCATTGCACGACGCATAAGCGACTCGGGGCCGCTCGGAAGCGCCCGGCACGTGGAACGTCCAGTTTGAAGCACCGGAGGCCGCTTGTAGTTGGGTTCCTTCGCTCAGGATTTCGTAGGAAAAAAAACGCGACATCGAGACGTCGGCCACCTTGAACTCAGCCCGCCAGAACTGCCCGCTGCAGGTATCTGCGATTTTCTGAAAAGGAGTTTCTTGGGCGCCGTTCACGACAAGGTCGCAGGAGGCAACCGTCATATCCGAAAGAAAACAGACGGTGTACAGGGAGTCATTCTCAACCCCAAGCAGGGGGCCGACCTTCATCTTTGGGTTCATCAATCGCTCCCGACAGTTTTACGTTGGTCTCGTCGAGGTTGTCTGTCATGGCTGTAAATCACACATTTGATGGTCATCCTCGTGGGATGCAGCGGAGTGTAAACCTAATGCTGAATCGCTATTTACGATCTCCGATTTCTTGGGGGGTCAGACCGTGGCTACAGCTCTTCCGTAAATTCGACGCGTAATGCGGGTCCCTCTCGCTTCCGGGATAGCAGCTCGATCCCGTATGCGCCCTCCACTTGTTTCAGCCAATCGTCTGGTTGCAAGATACTAAACACCTCACTCACGAACCCTCTCTTCGCAGAAATGATCAGGTCCATCAACCTTACGCCTCCTTTTTTTTTTAGCTCCCCGGCCAGCCGGCTCTGCTCAGCCAGCGACAGCCACCGAAAAGCCGAACATACATGCCTCTCTCTATCTGTAGGTTCCGTGGTGAGTGTGTCCCGATCGATCCATCGCTTACTGTTACGTTTGAAACACTTAAAGTCGGTTGCCAACAGCACATGGTGGGCGGCCATTATACGATTCAATACCGGTTCGCGTAGCCCCTGTTGCGCGGAACCTTTGTGCTCTCCTATGCCGGCGATCTTTTGGTTAGGGAAAAAAAACCGTCCACGTTCAATAAGCGATGACACTACGCTGATTAGCCTTGAACGTTGTTCGACGAATTGCTGGCGTGCTTGTTTGGGTTTAGCTGCATGATCGGGATTGAACGCAATAAGAGTCTGGATTTCTCCCATCGCATCAATCACAGCATCGGCGAAGCTCCCGAGTTCCCGCCTATAGCCATCGAAGGCTTCGAGGCGGTCACGTTCTTCTTGGACTTTCCTTATGCGGTGCGCAATAAAAAAACCGGCCGCAGCTATCGAAAAATTGGCAACGACTCCTATGGCGTTCCATTCTGTGCGCTCAAACCAGTTTCCATCGCCTGATTTGCACCCAGAGATCGTCAAGGACAGTATAACTGCTATAAATGGATATATAGTCTTTATTCCCTTCATTACGTGCCTCCTATTGCCCTTGCTACCAAGGTCTGAGATTGGTGGTTCTTCTCGTTGGTTACGGGCGAGTGGTATCCCATCGCTGGAAACCTACCTGCAGGCCCGCCAAAGCAGGCAGGCGATGTGGATCGTATGACCACTCGACACGTATTCGAAGAGGAATCTCATTGCGTCGTGGAATGTGGGAAAGCAATGTCGGTCCAGCAGTGCACATTCTACGGTTTTAAATAAAGATCTCGCAGACGGCGTTGTCGAAGAATTCACTGGCCAAGTGCGCATGTGGAGCACCTGCCGGCAGTTGCTTTACATGTATCGCTTTGGATTGTTGTCGCACGCACCACGGTGGCAGGCCGGCGCGGTGGGCAGGATCCGGAGATGTTTCCGCTGGTGGCGAGGGCACGAGCGCTTCAATGGCGGCCCTGCTACGCGGCAGTGGGTTCCTGCAGCCAAGACACCCTTTCGCACACTAACGGCACAATTCCTTATCCGCCTTTTTGTCTTCAATGAGTTCACCGGCTCGATATGTTCTTCGCCAGCAGCGCTTCTTGCCTGACCACTTTCCCTGTTTCCGTGAGTATTCATACCAAATGCCATCCCTCCTATTGTTTTTAAATTCACCTTCGGATTTGTTCCCGTCATCATGGAAATAGACCCAGCGGCCGTGTCGTTCGTCATTGACATATCGGCCTCGGCGTGCTACGCCTCCTTCTGTTAGGTAATGAACCCATTGGCCGTGCTTTTTCCCTTGCACAAAGGGGCCCTCCTCGCGTCTCCAACTAAGGCGGTACACCCACTGGCCTTGTTCGTAGTCGTTTTCAAACTGACCTTCTGTCACAACTTTCCCATAATTGTCGTATGCGACAAAGGGGCCGTGTTTTTTATCGTCTTTATATTGGGTTTTTCTAGAAACACTTCCGTCGCCATAGTAACCGACGGCCTCGCCGTGCAGTTTGCCGTCTTTATATTGCATCCTCACCGAAATATACCCGTCCTTACCGTATTGGATCGTCTCGCCGTGCTGGTTGCCGTCTCTATATAGACGCCTTTGCCTAACGCTTCCGTCCCCATAGTAAGTGATCCACTCGCCGTTCAATCTGCCGCTTTGCATTTGCCCCGACCACCTGCGAGTGGATTTGCGATCGTTGCTATACGTACGGGTCCAGTGAATCGTTCCTTCCCCGTGAGCCAAGCCACTTGAACATTTGCCGGTCCATACCGCTGTCTGGTTCGCCGCGAGCGAAGGATTCAGCACGTAGCATTCAACGTGGTTGGTCAACTTCATCCAGCAACTGGATCCAGCCGGCATTCCCTCACAGGTTCCCTCGGTTCTGAGTACGTCTGTATACGACCCATCTCTGTGGGGTTCCTGCGCTGTGTCACTTCCATCCTCGGCGATGACCTCATTCCCTTCAGCCCTGAGCAATAGCGCCAGCGCCTCCTTGTAAAACTCGCCTTCTTTCCCCGTCGCCGACAGATACCTGGTTACCGACTCGAGCGCAATCCGCATCGAATCCGCGGAAAGCGCCACCTGCGCATACTTGAAATGGAATTCGTCGGGCAACGTGAGATTGTGCGCCTTCTGTAGCGCGACGATCTTTTGCATCACGTCAAAGGCGGCCGTATAGTCCTTCGCGGCGTGAAGCTGCTTAGCGTGAATCAGATGTTTGTCTGCCATGATTTCGGGCGGTAACTGGGCGAATGCCGCATTGAACGATCCCAGGAATAGCAGAACGAAAATGCTTCGCCTCATTCCAGGCACGGCTTACCTCCTTTGAATAATTGACCTTTTCCACCACCAGAGACCGCGCGTTTGTGCTGCAGGCTTCGCCTGCTTCCTCAGGATGACAGTTCGGGCGCAGGTGTGAACGATGCGTAACGCGGATGATTCAGCGATGGAATCCTTTCTTCTCTCACCAATCCCACAGAAGAACCAACCAGGCAGGCAGACAGGAATGTCCGCCCCACCTTCGCGCCCGCTTCTCCAAAGTGCAAGCGCATCGGTAACGTACGTCCTCCTCAGATAGGTTAGTATAACTTCCCCGAAGAATACGTATCAACCATGATAATCGGCGACGTAACCATGTGCAAGGTCGAAAGTCGCAAATGAAGTCGTTCGTTGCGATTTTTTTTCACTTACGGGGAATGAGATCGGAGGACGGGTGGAAGTTGTTGCAATTTGCAACACGGTGTGCAAAATGCGACATGAAGTGCGGGGCTAAGTGTGAAGGCGGGGGTGTCCTGGTTAATTCTCACAGAGGGTTGTCGGGCAACATGTCATTCCGAGCGTAGTCGAAGCAGGAACGGTTGTGCTGCCTCTCAGGTTTCCACACGTGTAGATCGCGCAGGGATGTTCCCATGCTGCAGTAGATCCTTCGTCGGCCTGGCGTGCTCCTATACATGACAGTTTGGGTGTACGTGTAACGGAAGTGTTTCGCGGAGCTCGCACGCAGGCCTCCTCTGGATGACAATGTTGGCGAAGGCTTGAGCGACACGTTTCGCCAAGGGCAATTCCAAAGCATGTTATTGCGAGCGTAGTCGAAGAATCTTCCGTCTGTACGCATCAACTATTCGAGATAGGTCGCATAATCGGAAACGTCCATTGGATGGGCGATGTTCTTTATTCGGTCCTGGATGAATCCGCGTAGGACGCGTAGGCCGACCGTACTACTTCCTCGGCGAGCTTGCCGCGGATGGCACCATTACGGCGGTCTGCCCACCATTCTGACCATAGCTCATCGCTGGCTATCCAATTCCCCCAAAAGAAGACACCGTTGAGTACACCGGGATTTTTCGCCATCGCATTGATCAACCCCATGTACATGTTGGCCTGGGTTTCACGGCCGTCATCCAGCCCGTTGTTGTTCAAGTCGGAGAATACGTACTCCGGGAAACCATAGACGTCCGGCGCCAAGGGCGCCGAAACCACGTCAGATGCTCCGTATTCGAGAAACACGATTGGCCGCCCCGTGTTCCTTCCGGCAAGAGGTATGAGGTAATCGCGGAAAATCTGTTCATAACTCGCCTGGCAGTCTTCGATGCTCATGACAGTTGAGGGCAGCGAATCCGTCAGTGGAAACCACGCACTGATTCCCACGATATCGAGATCCAGATCTTCCCACAAATGGTCCGATCCTGCATTGGGATACTTGAAGACAGAGTAATGCATATCGTAGGTCAACAAACCTGAATATACGGTACGTACCCTTTCTACCATTGATTTGAGCTCCCGGCCGAAGTGATCGGGCCCATTTTGCCGTGTATCACCGTCGTGTTCTGAACGCGTTCGAAACAGTGCGTCTGTCTCCGTGCCCAGCGAATACAACCGTACCCCTTCCTCCTCCGCGATTCTCGCGAAATGCATGGCCTGTTGTGTATACGTCTCCCAGAATACGGCGACAAACCGTACGTGATCCGGATGATCGGGATGCCACGGCCAATTTTTCGGCAATATCTCAATATCAAGGTCCCAGTCCCGCGCGTCCGGGGTTCCAAGCAGCCATCGATAGACGGGACGTTGGCTCTTTTCAGCCTCGTAGGCTTGAAACGCCAGGGTCAGATACACGTCAATCTCTTGTGCTCTGAATTCGCGTATCATTTGTCTGAGTACTTCGTCTGGAAAAGTAGGGATATCGATGTTCTCTGAATAGTTACGCTCGATCGTGCTATCCATGCTGTCATCGTAGTGCAGAGCGACGGAGATGCCGATCCAGTTCACATATAGGCTCTTCAGCCATTGCATATAGTCCGGAGGTATGAGCGTCCCGACCCTTCCAGAGCCTTCCCAATTTTCCACAACTGTCTCATTGGTCCCCCAGTGCCCGCTAATGGAGATGGCGCGCAGCGGGAAATCTATCTTCATATTCACGACTCGGGGCGCCGGTTTGCCAAAGTGGCCGGCGAATATCAGAAAATCCGGGAATCCGATCGCGCCGTCGCCATCCAGATCGAAACGATCGTCATACTTCTCATCGCTACGCACCGAACCGAACCTGCCGGCGAATTGCAGAAAGTCCGCGAAGCCCACGACGCCGTCTTCATCAAAGTCGGGGAACGGGCCGGATTGGAAGGCGGATGGAAGCGACGGCCATGCCCAGAGGCCGCACGTAACGATCGCCAGGGCAATGCAGATACGTTTCATATTGAGCCTTCCGACGCGTTGACCGCACCATCGGGATTCATCGATCGGACCTCACAGAGAAATCATCCCGTTTGCTGGATCCAATGCCTCAGAAGAACCAACTGAAGCGGCAGACAGGAATGTCCGCCCCACCCTCAGACCGGTTTTCGCGAATCACCTCGCGGGGAGGAATGCGGTTGTGCTGCTCGCCATGCCCGACGAACGCCAGGCGCTCCGGCATGATCCCGTGCTGCAGTCGGTCCTTCGTCGGCCTGCGGGGCACCCTTCGACAAACTCAGGGACCGAGCTCAGTGCAAGCAGCACGAGCAGTGCAAGTCCTCTGGATGACGGTAGGCGCTCGAGTGACATTGACGTGGGCCACGCCTGTCCAAAATCGTCTTTTCCAACCGCTATCACGGTATGATCCACCTGTAACCGGAGCGAGGGCATCCTGCCCTCGAACTTCGCGTCACCTACCCCTATTCGACCGGATCGCGAAAAACACCGTGTGCGACGGGTTATCCGAAGTCGAGGGCAGGATGCCCTCGCTCCCGGGAACGCCAACCACACCGGTCCCAAATCAATTCCTGACTTGGACAGCCGTGACCAAAAGACGGGGACCTGTATTGACACTTCGAAACGACTTTCAAGAAAACCAGGTACTTTCGCATCCGAGATCGTCTCTTCCAATCTATCCTGGACAGCAGTGGACGTGGGCAGACAGGAATGTCCGCCCCACCCTCACACCCGCTTCTTGAGAGTGTGGGCGCGAAAAGTGTTGAGAATATCGAAGTCGGAGTCGACTAACCGCGAACGCAGCTTCTGATGGTGTCGACGATGTCCCCGGTCTGGGGCAGGCAGGCGTCTTCCAGCGAGGCGCTGTAGGGCATTGGCGTATTCAGGCCGCCCAGAACCCTTGGGGAATTGCGAAGGTGTTCGAAGCCCCGTTCGGCGATCTGGCGGACGATTTCGGCGCCCGCGCCCCCGCGCGCCGGGGCTTCGTGCACCACCAGGAGGCGACCTGTTTTTTTGACCGAGCGAAGGATGGTTTCCACGTCGAGAGGGACGAGGGTACGGGGATCGATCACCTCCACGCCGATCTCCCCGTCCAGGGTTTCAGCCGCCTGAAGGGCCTTCTGCAGGGCGTAGGAGACGGCGACAACGGTAACGTCGGCGCCCTCACGCTTGACGTCCGCCGCACCCAGAGGAACGACGTGGTCTCCTTCGGGAACGGACCCCTCGATATCGCCCAGGAGGCGGTGCTGGATGAAGACAACCGGTCCGTCGTCGCGGATGCTTGCCTTCATCAGTCCCCTGGCGTCCGCGGCGGTGGCCGGCATGACCACCTTGAGACCCGGAGCATGCACGAACCAGCTCTCCAGGCTCTGGCTGTGATGACCGGCCTCCCGTGTGCCGGCGCCGCCGGGAGTGCGGATCACCAACGGGACATTGACGTTGCCCCCGGACATCAGGTGGATCTTGGCAGCCTGGTTGACGATGGGATCCATACAGACGGTGACGAAGTCGCAATACATGATGACGGCCACCGGACGCAGCCCGGTCATGGCGGCGCCAACCGCCAGTCCCACAAAGCCCGATTCGGAAATGGGCGTCTGCCACGTGCGGCGTTCCCGGAACCGGTCCCAGAGACTGTCAGGATCGCGGATCGGACCGATATCCTCGCCGATGGTGAAGACGCGCTCGTCGCGGGCGGCTTCTTCCCGGATGGCATCGCTAATGGCCTGGGCGTACGAAACGAGGGGCATGGATCGGTCTCCGTATATCTATTTCGAGAACAGCTTCATCCAATTTCCAGGGACACACTTCACGCATCGGCCTTAATGCGAAAACAGACGACTGCAAAATTGGCCACAAAAAGCACAAAAGGCACAGAAAGTACAGGTGCGAAATGGCCCGTGACCCGAAGTGTCCTGAAACTCCGAGGTCAAATCGCCTCCATTTACCTGCGTAGATTCGGTGACCTGAATGTCAAATATATACAGAAGAACATAGGCGAATTGATGTCAAAGATCTCGGATACTCGAGGTCACTCGACGTGAACGGAAATTTCATCCATTCGTACGACCTTGATGCCGCTCTTACGCCGATTCCTTTTGTGCCCTATGTGCTTTTTGTGGTAAGTTTCGCCGTTGCCTTTCTTCGGATCAAGGGTAAAGGGCGACCCCTGGGGTAACGGGCATATCTTCGAAATCAGGATAGGGCGATCGTTTGCCGTATTCAACGGCTTCGCGCGCGTCCTCTTCGGCATCGGAAACGACGTTCTGTCTTTCTTCGGCCGTGAGGTATCCGGCGTCAATGAGCTTGCGTTCGAAGAGGGCGATCGGGTCCTTGCTCTTCCAGGTCTCCAGTTCTTCCGGGTTGTTGTGTTCGCCTCTGCCTCCACCCGCGTGGCTCACAAAGCGATAGGTCTTGCACTCGATAAGCGTGGGTCCGTTGCCGGCGCGCGCGCTGGCAACGGCCTCCGATGCAACCCGGTACACCGCGAGGACGTCCTGGCCGTCTACGATGGCGCCCGGCAGGCCATATGCGGCTGCCTTGGCCGCGACGTCCGGCGGCGAAAGCGTTATGGCAGCGGGCGTGGTGGCGGCGTAGAGGTTGTTTTCGCAGACGTAGACGGCGGGGAGGTCCCAGAGCGCGGCCATGTTCAGGGCTTCGTGGAATGCGCCCTGATTGGCGGCCCCCTCGCTGAAAAACGCGACGGCCACCTGCCGTGTGCCGCGATATTTCGCGGAAAAGGCGGCGCCGGTGGCGATGGGGACCTGAGCTCCCACGATTCCGTTCCCCCCGATCAGTCCGAGTTCTGAACTGAAGATGTGCATGGAACCGCCGCATCCGCCGCTGTACCCGTGTTTCCTCCCCATCAACTCGGCCATCATCGGCTTGAGGTCCGCACCCTTGGCGATGGCATGGCCGTGACCCCTGTGCGTGCTGGCCACGAAGTCATCCGGCTCGAGGGCGGCGCAGACACCAACCTCGGCGCCTTCCTGGCCGATGGCCAGGTGGGCGGCGCCCGAGATGACCCCTTCGCTTTCGGGGTTTTCGCGAAGATAGCCGGTATAGTCGTAGTGGGCCCTTACCTGCTCCTCAAAGGAGCGGATACGGTACATCCGCCGGAGCATTTCGAGGCATGTTTCTCTGTCGGGCATCATGGGTCTGTTTTCCCGGTTACAGGAGGGCCAAGGCGTCAAGCGGGTCCCTTTGCCGGTCCGGACGAAGCTTCCTCGACCCACTCGAAGCGGTTCCCGCTTTGTTTACAATGACGCATTGCGGAGTCGATGGCGTCGTGCAGCAGGCTGAGCATCCTGTCTGCCTGTGAGATGGACATAACGAGAGCCGGGGCCAGGACGAGGATGTCGCCGTTGTTGCGCAGGATCATACCGGCCTTCCCGCAGAATCCGGCGATATATCCGCCCGCTTTTCCAGGGGGATTCACCGGCCTTCGGGTCTCGCGGTCGCCCACGAGTTCGACGGCCCAGAGTGTGCCGATGCCGCGCACGTCTCCCACCAGTGGATATCGGTAGAGTTCGTCCAGCTTTCTCCTGAACCGGACACCCAGGTCGGCGGCCCGCTGCACGAGGCCTTCTTTCTGGATGATTTCGATATGGGCGAGTGCGGCGGCGCAGGCGGCGGCATGGCCCGAAAAGGTGTGAATGTGCCGGAATCCGGTCCCGGCGCTCCGAATGGTCTCGGCAATTTCCTCGGTCGCAATGGCGGCGCCAATGGGCAGATAGCCGCCTGAGAACCCTTTGGCAACCGTCATGATATCCGGCGTCACATTCCAGTTCTCACAGGCGAACATCCTTCCGGTTCGGCCGAAACCGGTCTGGATTTCATCGAAGATGAGCAGGACGCCATGCCGGTCGCAAAGTTCGCGCACGCCCTCCAGATACCCATCCGGGGGAAGGGGAAACCCGGTATTGGAGCCGGGAATGGGATCCATGATGACGGCGGCGACCGTCTGTGGGCCTTCCCATTCCAGAATAGATGCCAGATTCTTCAGGCACGCCAGCGCACAGGTGCCGGGATCCAGGCCGAGCTCACAGCGATAACAGTTCGCGGGCATGGCGTGGGTGAACCCGGGCAGCAGGGGTTCATAGGGTTCACGAGAGCCCGCGAGGCCGGTCGCGGAGAGCGCGCCGAGTGTGGCGCCGTGATACGAGCCCCTGCGGAATATCACCTTGTAGCGGTTTTTCTCGCCTCTGGCCCAGGAATAGCTGCGCGCCAGCTTTATGGCGGCCTCATTGGCTTCGGAGCCGTCGTTGACGAGGAAGGAGACCGAGAGGTCCCCGGGGGCGATCTCTGCCAGTTTCGCCGCCAGCCTTGCGGCAGGTTCGATCAGATAGTCCTGTCCGCCGGGAAAGTAGGCCAGTTTCCCCATCTGTTCGTTCACTGCGTCGACGACTTCCGACCGACCGTGCCCGCACAGCGTCGTGAGCAGGGAGGCGAAGGTGTCCAGGTATTCGTTGCCCTCGGCGTCGTAAATGTACAGGCCGTCGCCATGGGTAATCGTCATCGGGAGCTTATCGGGCTGGGCGCCGTGGAAGTAGTTCTGCCAGAGGTGACGCGAAGCAGCCACGAGGTTGTCGGTGTTGACCGGCTTTTCCATGTCGTTCTGCAAGAGTAAAGGGGTTTACCCAATCCGGAGATTGCGTGTGAAACGCGCGCCCGTAAGTAGACTTAGTCGATGCCGACTTCGCGTCCCTGCTCGGCGGATTCGTAAATGGCGTCCATCATCTGCTGGACCATCAGGCCGTGTTCGGCCGGCGCGAGCGTGGGTCTGTCGTAAAGGACGTGGTCGACAAAATTGCGAAGTTTGGCGCCGAAGGTGGAACCGAATTCAGATTTCGGCAGCCAGCCGGGCTCGGTGTTTAGCATATATCCGCTGTCATCCCTTGCAATCGTAAGCGGATCCCAGGTGGCGCCGCCCTTTTCGCCCATGAGCTGAAAGTTCCATACGTCGGCCCGGATGTGTGCGGCAAAGCTGGATTCCACGTGAATGACGGCGTTGTCTTCAAAGCGGATCTGGCCCACGGCAAGGTCTTCGACCGTGTAGGTCTCATAGTCCCAATCCGGCCACCTGCAGACCGTTTCCGGTTTCTTATTTCCAAGGTACGTAAAGACGTTGCCACCGGCCGCGACGGGTCTGGGCGCGCCCATGATGTAGTGGACGGCTTCCAGCACGTGTACGCCGATGTCCACGAGCGGGCCGCCGCCCTGGAGTTCCTTCCGGCCGAAAACACCCCAGTTGGGAATGCCGCGCCTGCGCAGGGCCTGCACGCGGGCAAACAGGATCCTCCCCAGCCGGCCGCTGTCCACGGCGTCTTTGATGAATCGGGTTTTCGGGTCGAAGCGATGCTGAAATCCGATGACCAGCTTTCGCCGGTGTTTCCTGGCGGCGTCCAGCATGGCCCTCGCTTCCCGCGCGTTCATGGCCATCGGCTTTTCGACGATGACGTGCGCGCCCGCCGAAAGCGACGCGATGGTGGCCGGAGCGTGAAGGCCGTTCGGCGTGCAGACGCTTACGGCATCGGGCCTGACTTCGCTCAGCATGGTCCCGTAGTCCGCAAAGCAGTCGGCAATGCCGTACTCTTTCGAACGTCTTTCAAGGGCCGCACCGGAGATGTCCGCCATGGCGACCATATCCACGTCATCCATCTCCGACAGGCAGCGCATGTGGGCGCCGGCGATGCCTCCCGCGCCGATAAAGGCAATACGGAGTTTTTTTCCCGGTAATCTCGACGCCATTGGCGGTACCCTTTTCAGATGTGAACAGCCTGTCCGGATCGCTTAGCAGTCCGTTTATAAAGTCGCTCTGCAGGCAATCTCTTCCTTCTCCCTTCTACCCTCTTCCGATTCTTAGACTCAATTCCGCAAAAGCCGCAACGCGGCACCGCGACGAAACCTTTCGAAACGGGCCGAAATGGTCGTCATGAAGGACATTTTTTCCGTTCACGTCCAGTGTCCTGGTGTATCCTGGTAATCAGCAGTTGAATCGCCTTTATTAACTGGCACATATTCGAATTAACCTTCCCGAAAAATGACGAATCTTGGTTAGAATATGGTCGCCGATCTGAGCACCGCGCCGGTCGCAAAGTAAATCTCCTTGCCCAGGATCGGCCCGGCGATCCGGATACCGTCCTCCACGCTGAGGACTTCCTCGATCTTACGGGTTGTGGGATCGAGACTGTAGATGAGCGTACTGGTAAAGCCGTAAATTTTGCCGTCCGGACCGTTTTGCAGACCCAGGTCAAGGGTGCGGCCGGCGGGCAAGGGAGCGCGGTGGATGAAGGCGCGGGTATCGGGATCGAAAACGAAGAGTTCATCGCCGCCGCCCCGAACCGTACCATAGAGCAGGCCGTCGGGGCCGGCAAGCAATGCATTGAAGACGGTTACGGGCGAGCTTCGTCCCTCGATCGTTCCCTCCCAGGCCTTTTCTTCGGCGTGGTAGTCCCACAAAAAGAGGTTGGCTACGCTGACTTTGGGATTCGTCCCGCTGCCGCCGCGGATCGTCGTGCCCACGGCGATGAGCTTCTGCGATTCCAGGTGGGCGAGTGTATAACAACTCGCATCTCCCACGATGCGTTTGTAGGATTTCCGTTCACCCGTCGCGGGATCGTAGTAGGCGAGGGGACCGCCCCACCGGCCGTAGTCCGGTACGGACGCGACCCAGACCCTGCCCATCGGACCCGCGAGCGTGGAACGGGGCCGGTAGGAGATATCGTCCAGGCGGCCCAGTTCGCGGGGATTGTCATCCGGGCCCGTGCCATACTGGTAGGGAAGGACGGGGTCGTATACCGAAATGCGAGCCGCAGGATAGGAGGAGATATAGAGCTTCCCTTGCAGGTTTGCCATCGAATAGGCTTCGCCGGCGGAACGGGAACACTTGCCCAGGTCGACCAGCTCGCCTGCGAGGGGGTTGAACCTGAAGAGGTGCAGCGGCAGGATGCTCGATCCGTAGATCAAGCCGTCCGGGCCCGTATGAACGTAGAAAATGTCGGTACCACTGGCCTCGTAATCGAGTTCGAACGTGCGGACGCTGCCAAAGGGACGGCGGACGCGGAGGGTGCGATAGATCTGTTCCGTGCCGTCGGAAAACACGAAGGTGCTGCCGTCGGGAAGCGTCGGACGCGACAATCGGCCCGGCAGCGTCGCGACGGCGATGCCTTCGTTCCCGGAAATCAGGAAATTGCCGTAGTCCGACGTGGTGACGTAGAGGTTGCCGTCCCGCCTTCTCTCCAGGTTCAGCGTGCCCTGTCCCTTGAACGTAATCGGACCGACCAGAAAACTTCCCCCTGTGGCGGGATCGAAGACGACGACGTGAGGCCGCGTCTGTCTGATAAGACACGCGATCTTGCCGTCCGGAGCGACCAGGGGATAATTGTACTTGTCCACGCTTGACATGCGGCCGTAACGGGTGAACTCACCGGTTTTCGGGTCGTAAACCGTCAGGTCGGCCCCCGGGTAGCTGCCGATCCAGATGCGGCCATCCTGATCTTCGTCCATACGGCACGGGAAGGTGGCGGCCCCCGGATTGATGGCGCCCAGATCCAGAAGGGCATTCAGACGGGGATCGAAGCAGAGGAGGTGGCCGGCGTACGCGGACCCGATGTAGAGGCGGCCGGAACGGCTCATCAACGTGGCGGTCGGGTAGTTGGATCGAGGGACATTGGATACGTACTGGTGGAACGCGCCGGTTTCGGGGTCGACCTGCAGGACGAACAGGTTGTCGGCCTGCTGTCCCATGGTGATGTACACGCGCGGACGGTTTTCACTGTCCGGACCGGGATGCAGGCGGACCCAGTTGACCGAACGTACCGGGATCCCGATATCCCGGACCCGAAGAGCCGGGTCGCCGGTACGGCCGAACGCCCGGGCGAAAAGCAGGAAGTCGCCAAAGGAGACGCTGCCGTCCCTGTCCAGGTCGTATAAGGCCTGTCCGGAGCCGAACGCCTTTGCGAACAGGATGAAATCCTGGAAGTCGACGGCATTGTCGCCGTTGAAGTCGCCTTCGGGCGGCGCCTCGCTGTCCTGCGCAAGCACCGTCGAGGCTGTACAGAGGAGGACGGCGAATATAAGGACGGTTCGAGCGGTCATTGCGGTGCCCTGGTGGGGGACTCTTCCGCCTTGAGCGCGGCGGCATACTCTTCCGCCTTCACCGTATCGGCAAACAGCGGGCTTGCGCTGTGTTCCAGCGCCCCGACGGCCGAACCGTCTTCACCCAGGCTGAACATGGCGCGCGTCGCCTCCCGCACGTCGACGTCACGTACCAGCAGTTCCTCCTGCCTCAGCTCCGTCTGCCCGTGAACGCGGCCGTCGGGGGCAACAATCAGGCTGCGGCTGTTCTGGTGCGGGAGGCATGCGTTGCAGGAAGCGAACCAGACGGTATTCTCGGCGGCGCGGGTGACGATCATGGCATGGTGGATGGGGATCTTCCAGTCGTTGGGACGGGTCGTGTTGTTCTGCGGATGGAAGACGACCTGTGCACCGCGGCGCACGCATTCGGCGGTCGTTTCAGCAAAGCGCAGCGCCTCGAAGCAGATGACCACGCCGATGCGCACGCCGCCAAGATCGAACGTGTGCTGCGCGTTTCCCCGCTCGTAGGCCATGGCGTCCAGCGGCGTCAGCATCGTCTTATGGTGCAGGCCCAGGACGTTTCCATGCTTATCGATCACGAGCGCGGTGTTGTAAGGCTTGCCACGCTCGGATGGCGTTTCGGTACCCAGGATGCAGGCGACGCCGTGCTTCGCGCATTTTGCCGCAACTTCGTCGTGTACCTCATTCAGCCAGGCGACGGGCACCGGAGCGTCCGCGGAAGCAATGTCTACCCGATAGCCGGTTGTCTGGGTCTCGGGAAAACAAAGGATCTGCACGTTCCGGGAAGCCGCGAGGTCGATGGCTTCGAGGATGGCGAGGCGGTTGTCCTCCCGGTCCGCGGTCTGCCGCGTCTGCGCAAGCGCGATACGTAACAAAGTCATGCATTTCTCTTGGTGTCGGGACATCCAATCACGCATTTCCACGGTGTTTTGCGGCTAAACCAGGCCGCCGCCGCTGAGCGCGAGTTCCGCGATCCGGGTGGCGCGCAGGCCGTCTTCACCGGTAACCAGCGGGTCCGTTCCATTTTGAACCCAATCGGCGAAATGCAGCATTTCGTC
The DNA here is from genome assembly GCA_965116875.1 of Candidatus Latescibacterota bacterium. GTDB lineage: Bacteria > Latescibacterota > UBA2968 > UBA2968 > JAAXHE01. Next base: position 1,315,120 of record OZ220733.1, on the reverse strand, counting down.
CCGGAACATGTTTTTCTTTTCGAAGGTGATGACTTCCTCTTCGCCGTCGGCCAGGGAAAGGAGGTAGGCGCCCCGGGTGTCGGGGTCGAATTTGCCTTCGGCCTTCCCCGGATCGTAATTCCCGGGGAATGAGAGCGCGCCGTTTGGACCGATAATATCCGTTCCGCCTCTTGGACGAACGCCGGACGGCAGACCCCAGGTCCAGGAACACATGATGGCGTCGCCCCGTTCAAAGCGGACGAGGACGGTGCCCGTATCCCAGGCGGTGGACGTGTGGTGAATCTTGATGGGCATGGACTTGACTTCCACGGGTTCGCCGAAACAGTGGACCGCGAAGTCGTAGTTGTGGACCATGCCGTCGATCATCGGCCCGCCGCCCTGAAAGCGGTCCATGAAGAACGGGCTCCCGGGGGGCGAGCCCCCGGAGATCTGACGCCAGACAACCGGGCTGCCCAGCCGGCCGGATTCGACGACCTTTTTTACCGTGCCCCAGTCATTGTCGAAACGCCGCACGAAACCGATCTGGAGTCCGACGTTATTTCTGCGGCACGTCCGGATCATGCGGTAACAGTCGTAAGAATTCATCGCCATGGGTTTCTGGCAGAAGACGTGTTTGCCGGCCTCCGCGGCCGCGATTGTCATCTCCGGATGGAGGAAGGTGGGCGTGCAGATCATGACGGCTTCGATATCGGCTTCGTCAAGCAGGATCCTGTAATCCGCATAGCCCTGGCCCATATTGAACTTTTCCCTGAAATGGTCGAGTTGCGACGGACGTACGTCTGCTCCCGCGACCACCTGGAAGCAGTCGTCGTCCCACACGGAACTCAGCTGATGGGTTGCAATGCCCGCGCACCCGAAGACACCCAGTTTCACCATGTTTTTTTCCTTTGCGTGATGTATTTTAGACTGTCCGATTCAGCGTGGGACACGCAACGCCGGATCGGGGCGTGCGCGCAAAGGCTACCTCGCCAGCCATTTCCTGAGGAATTGAAGGCTCCTTTCAAGCCGGATCTCGTGACCGCCTTCGTGAAGGTCGATATCGATATTCTCGGATAGTCCCAGTTTCGAGTAGTGTTCGCCGGCCTGCCGATACTCGTCGAGCATCATCGGCCACCAGGCGATTCCGTCGGCCTTGCCCTGTTCCACCAGCAGGGGACGGGGACAAATGAGCGAGACCAGGTCGCTGTCGGTGAACGCGCTCAGCCAGCCCGGAATCCATACGTGCTCCTCGTTGACGGAAAGAAAGCAGCTGTACCTCGGGTCGTCCACGGCCATTTTGTTTCGCCTGTGGTTGAACCATGCGCACACCACGGCGGCCCTGATGCGGGGTTCGACCGGAGTCGTGAACATGGTATAGGCGCCGCCGAGGCTGATCCCATACATTGCGGTGCGTTCGATGTCAATTTCAGGGCGGGTTTCCAGGTAGTCCAGAAGCCGCTGCGTGCGGAAGATCTCCAGACCCCACAGGGTATTGCCAAGGAGCTTGCAGAGTCGTTCCTGACGTGCCCGCGACGGGCCGCCCGTGATATTCATCGGAGCGATCACGGCGAAGCCCTCTTCCGCCAGGCGCCGCGCATAGGATTTGTAGGTGTCGTTCGGATCGTCCAGGCCGAATGCCTTTTCGGGCGACGATCCGATACCGTGCTGGGCGATGACGAGCGGGGCGGGACCGTCCGCGCCTTTGGGCAGGGCGAGTATGCCGCGCCCTCTCAGATTGCCCAGTAATCCGATGGTAATCCACCATGCGGTGAACCTCTCGTCTTCGTACCACGGATCCAGCACCGGTTCGAGCGGGGTGCCGTCGTACTCGAAGACGCCGATCGTTTCCTGCCAGCAGCGGCGGTTGGCTTCGACCGAACGTTCGAAGGCCTCAACCGAACTGTAGTCCCGATTCCAATGCGCGGCCTGCCGCGGGCTGTAATCCAGGATCTCGCTTCGAAGAAAGTCTTCCGTCTCGTTTCGAAGCAGGCGCTGACGGTCGTTGATCCAGCGGCTGACGACCTCAGCAGGTTGCGTGTAAGGGTTCGCCATCGAATTCTCCCGGAATAACGCGGCCGCGTATCGGACCGTTGGAAGGGCCGGAGAACTTTTTCACGGATCGTTCGTATACATGATACCGGGCATTTATTTCATTGTCAATCTGCCATTTGTGGCGATGTTACAGAATGCGGGACGTTGGACGCGACCTGTAACGGGAGGGCGTATGTGGGCACTGGTAGTAGCGATTGCAGCATCCATTCCGGTCTGCGCAGCGCACGTTGAAGCCGCCACGGCGGCTTCGGTGCGCGTGGACTCGCTTCTTGCGGCGGCATCGGATACAACGATCGAATACCGGAAACGCGAAAAGCTCATCAGGGACGCGATCCGGCTGGACCCGTCCGGATGGGCAATGTACGAACTCGCCCGGCTTTACAGCGATGAAAGCACGCCGGGTACGCGCAGGCAGGCCTTAACATGGCTGCAGCGGGCGATGCGAAAAGACAGAACCAACGTGGAATTCCGAATTGAATACGCGAGAGTACTCTGGGCCCTGGGCAGGCGAGGCCACGCCTTCAAGAATTCAAAAAAGGCCATCGACATGAATCCCGACCACGCCGGCGCACTGTACCTGGCCGGCCGGTACGCGGCCTGGCAGATGTCGCGATACCTCGAAAGCGAGCGCATCGACTATCAGTACGATGACCTGGGCAACCGGCGAACGAGATCGTTCAGTCTGGAAAGATTCGGTGAAAAGGACCGGGACCAGGCGATCGGTTATCTGACCCGCGCCCTGAACGTCGATCCGGAGCACAGACCTTCGCTGCTTCTGCTGGGACTCGTGTATTACGAAGCCCGGATGCCGGAAAAAATGGCGGCGCTCTTCGAGGACTTCCTGAGGCGCAGCCCGGACGATCCGGACGTTCACTTCTTCCTGGGGCTGGCATACCAGGCGCTGGATGAACTCCAGCGCGCCTATCCGGCCTATGTGAACGGATTGAGCCGGATGTCGCCGAGGGAACAGCAGTTTATGATGTCCGTATTCATGCTCGTGGGCAGGCAGAGCGTGGAGGCGGGAGATGATCTGCCCGATGAAGAAGCGTTGCGGGCATTCTGGACAGGACGAGATCCGTTGTTCCTCACGCCGGTTAACGAGCGCCTGATGGAACACTGCGGCAGGGTGGCGTACGCCAACCTGCGTTTCGGAGATCCGGAACGCGGAATAGAAGGCTGGACGACGGACAAGGGACAGGCGTATATCCGGTATGGGCGTCCGGAGGCAAGGAGTGTCCGCCCGCCTGAAATCGATACCGGTCTGGATGAGCCTCCGTGGTACCAGGATCATCTGTACTGGATGACTCAGCAGGGGACGACGCCGTTCAAACACCGTCCCCGTCTTGAGATGTGGGATTACGGCGGGTTTCGGCTGTTGTTTGCCAATACGGATACGCGGGATACCTGGCGTTATCGGGTGGGCTGGTTGGGGCGTCGCCCGGTGGATTTCGAGAGGCTGACGGCAAAGGTGCCCGAATACTACAAGGACCCATACAGATGGGAACGTTACGATGCCCCGTACCAGATGGCACGGTTTCGCGGGGAAGGGGACAAGGCCAGAGTGGAGGTTTACTATGCGCTTCCGGGAGAGGAAGTGCAACACAAGGAGGCGCAAACCGGGGCGCAGGCCGTGGAAATACGCCAGGGACTGTTCTTGTTCGACGCGGATTGGGATACCCTGAGGAAGGATATCGGAAGGGTCGACGTCATGCCCTGGGTACAGTATGAAGCGACCCGGGAAGGATATCTGTTTACCGGCGAGAAGCTGATGCTGTCGCCCGGGGAATACTTCATCGCCGCGGAGGCCGAGGACAGGAAGACAAAGTCGATCGGCACGTTCCGGAGCGTGTTGCGGGTTGGTGAATTCGGATACGATTCGCTCAGCGTGAGCGATATGCTGCTTGCGCGAAGGATCGTCGAACGGGAGCAGGCGCCTTACGGACGGGGGCGGTACCTCATTCTGCCCAATCCTCTCAAGCAGTATCGGCAGGGTGCGCAGGCGTATTTCTACTATGAAATCTACAATCTGCGGAAGGACCGGTTCGGCGCCACCAACTATCAGGTAACCTACCAGATCCGGACCTTGAAGGAAGACGATGTGGAGGCGGAGCCGGAATGGACGACGGCGGTCTCCTATACCCACAAGGGTTCGCAGGCCTGGGAGCCGATATACCAGGCGCTGAACCTGGAGATGTTTCCCGGCCCGCGGGACTTTCGGGTAAAAGTTCTGGATTTGAACAGCCGGCAGGAAGTAAGCACGGCGACGTCTTTTCGTGTGATGTGGTAGGAAGCGGGAAGGTCTGCCACGTGCGGGGATACCCTGCTCCGCGCGCGGCTGAGTACCATCTCCGCATTCAAAACGAGAAACCCCGGTGACGACCCGTCACCGGGGTTTCTCGTAAGGCCCTCAAGTGACGTGTCATCCCTGGATTTTTCGCACGCATTCGGCAATGCGGTCCAGTGCTTTCCGTATATTTTCGACCGAATTGGCAAAGGAAAAGCGGACGTGGCCTTCGCCGGATGCGCCAAAACCATGGCCGGACAGCGCAGCGACGTTTCCTTCGTACAGAAGATAGTCGGCGAATTCCTGGGAAGAGAGACCCAGGTCCTCGATATTCGGAAAGAGGTAGAATGCGCCCCCCGGGAGCGGGCAGCGGATGCCGGGGATCTCGCGGAGCCCCGCGACGAAGATGTCCCTGCGGCGTTTGAATTCAGCCACCATTGTGTGGACGTCATCCTGCGGACCCTGAAGTGCGGCCAGAGCGGCCCTCTGGGTGAACGTCGCGGTGCAGGAGTTGCTGTTGACCATCAGGAGTCCGAACTGTTCCGCCAGTTTCTGCGGCATCACACCGTACCCGATACGCCATCCCGTCATTGCGTACGTCTTGGAAAAGCCGTCCAGAATGATGGTCAGGTCCTGCATACCCTCGTACACGGAAATGCTGTGGAATGCGTCGTCGTACCGGATGCGCGAGTAGATCTCGTCGGCAAGTACCGGGATCCCCCTGTCGACGGCAAGTTTCGCGATCGCCTTCAGGTCTGCCGGAGGGATGATTCCACTCGTGGGGTTTTGCGGAGAATTGATGATGAGAAGCCGCGTGCGGTCCGTGATCAGGTCCGCCAGTTCATTCACGTCGAGACTGAAGTCGCGTTCTTCCGTAAGCGAAATGGGAACCGGGCGGGCGCCCGCAAATCTGATGACGGACTCGTAGATTGGAAATCCGGGGTCGGGATAGATGACCTCGTCTCCCGGCTGCGCAAGGGCGAGAATCGCGTAGAACATGATCGGTTTGGCGCCGGGCGTGACCACAACCTGATCCGGCATGACCTGGATTCCACGGAACCTGGATACGTCCTGTGCAATGGCCTCGCGGAGTTCCGGCAGTCCCACCGGGGGACCGTAGTGCGTATACCCCGAAGAAAGCGCCTGCCTGCCGGCATCGACGATGTGGGACGGGGTATCGAAATCAGGCTCGCCGATTTCCAGGTGGACCACGTCTTTGCCCCGTGATTCCAGTTCTCTCGCCTTGACGAGCACTTCGAACGCGGATTCGGTACCGAGCTGGTCCATGCGGCGCGCAAGGTTCATGAGGCCACCCTTTTTTCCCGCAACCTGCCCTCGACGGTCCTGCCCATCGTGTAGGAACCGAGGATTTTGAGGAAGCTGCACATTTTTTCAAGGTGATCAACCGCCTGACGGCACGCTTCACTGGACAGGTGGCCTTCGAAATCCAGGTAGAAGACGTATTCCCATGGTCGACCGCTCAAGGGTCGGGACTCGATCTTCAGGAGATTGATATCCCGCATTGCGAATACACCCAGGCTCTTGAACAGGGCGCCGGGGATGTGATCCAGGCTATAGACGACGGTGGTCTTTGCCGGATCGACGGGTTCAGCCGGCTCGGAGGCCACGACCAGAAACCGGGTATAGTTCCGGTGGTCGTTTTCCAGGCCTTCCCGGAGAATCTCCAGATCGTAGTCGATCGCCGCCTGAGCGCTGGCGATGGCGGCGGCATCTCGCGCGTTCTCTTCCTTGATCTGTTTGACGGCGCCGGCCGTGTCCCGGGCGACCACGGCCTCGACGCCCGAGGTGGATCGGATGAACTCGGTACACTGCGCGAGGGCAGGCGCCTGTGAGTAGATCTGCCTCACGTCTTCCATCCTGACGCCAGGATTGACAATGAGGTTGTGCACGATCCGAAGTTTGATTTCGCCCGTGATGTGGAGGTCCTGCCGGAGAAGCAGGTCGTAGTTTTCGTGAATGCTCCCCATGAGAGAATTCTCAATGGGTACCATCCCGTGCGTGCAGGCGCCGCCGGCGACAGCGTTGAAGAGGCCCGCGAAGTCGGACTGCGGGACCACACGGACATTCTCGCAGAAGTAACTCCGGGCGGCCATTTCGCTGAATGCGCCCATTTCGCCCTGAAAAGCGACTACGGGATCCTTTGAGTTCACGTTACCTCCGTAAATGGAATCGACGACACGGCCCGTGCGGACCGAAGTGCGGCAGCCGAGTGTATAGCAGCCCGTTGGAAAAGTCCATCCGGGCTACGGCCGGCCCTTGCGGTCGAAAACCTGCGTTGCCCGGCCTCGCCTGCAGAGCGACTTTATCAACGGACTGGTCGACGACGGGATCGAGTCAAAAGTTCCGAAAGCCGGCGCCGGTAAAGAACGGCAGCAGTCGGCTAATCGGTATCCAGCAACGCGCTCACGTGGCATTCGACGCACAGGGCGAGGCCGTTGAGGTCGTAACCGCCTTCCAGTACCGAGATGAGACGATCGCTGGCGTACATCCTTGCGAGTTGACGAACCCTGCGCGTCATTTCGGCGAAACCGTCCGCCGTGACCCGGGTGCCCGAAAGCGGGTCGTCGACGTGTGCGTCGAAACCTGCTGAGACAATGACGAATTCAGGCTGAAAACGCTCCATTTCAGGCGCCAGAAGTTCGTCGAATGCGCGAAGGAACTGTTCGTCCCCCGCGCCGGCGGGCAAGGGTGCGTTCAGATTCGTGCCCTTGCCCGGGCCAATTCCCCTTTCGCCGCTGCTGCCGCTGAACCACGGATAGTGCGGGTACTGATGGGCGCTGAAATAGAAGACCGTTGGGTCTTTCTCGAAGATATGCTGCGTACCGTTCCCGTGATGTACGTCCCAGTCGACGATGAGGATTCGCTCCAGCCGATGGGCTGCCTGGATGTATCGGGCGGCGACGGCCGCGTTGTTGAACAGGCAGAAGCCCATCGCCCTGTCCCGTTCCGCGTGGTGGCCCGGTGGACGCGTGGCACAGAACACCGCGTCCGCCCGGTCGTCCATAACTGCCTCGACCGCCTCGCAGGCCGCCCCTGCCGCGAGGCGGGCGACCTGATAGGATGCGGGAGAAATGAAGGTGTCCCCCGCGTCCATGAGGCGCACGTTCTGTTCACAACGGCGTTTTACCTCCGAGATATGCTTTGAGGTGTGGACTTTCTCCAGCCAGTCGACTTCGAGTGTTTTCGGTGAAATGTCGAGGAGCCGGTCTCTGAGTCCGGTCTCGGCCAACCGGCTCCGGATGGCGTGCAGCCTGGCAGGTCGTTCCGGATGCCCGAAACCGGTGTCATGCCGGGAAAAGTCAGGATGCGCGATCAGCCCCACCCTTGGCATCGTCCCTCCGGTTCGTACCTAATCTTTGCCGCCGACGGTGTTCAGATGGGTGCGTGCGGGCGTGTCGGGAATGCGGTCGACGAGCACGTTGGGAGCGTCTTTCCGTTTGATAAGGTCGAAGGCGTCGTAGAGTTCCGACGTGGCCGTACGGGCTTCGTACCGCAGCGTGTCTCCGTCTACGGTGATGGTCTGGTACAGCTGGGTGTTTTCGGCGGCCCGCCGCCACCATCGATCTGACGAGAGGTCGTATTGCTTGGGACCGCTCACGGACACGACGTAGACTGTGCCTTCTCCTTCGTCGCGGGCAATGGTGCCCATCGGGAGATTGGAACCGCGTCCGTAGCTGTGGTCGTGGCCCTGAAGGACGAGGTCCACCCGGTATCTGTCGAACAGCGGTTTCCACTGCTCGCGCAGCGTTTTGTTGTCACGGCCTTTTCCGGTCGAATATACGGGATGGTGGAAGGTGACAAGCGTCCAGCGGTTTGGATTCTCCCTGAGCACGGTTTCCAGCCAGGGTACCTGATCGTCACGTTTTTCATTGGAATTGAGAGAGATGATGCGGACGCCCTGATAGTCAAGGAAGTATACGGATTCTTCCAGGCCTTCGGGGCCGTTCAGTGGAAGTGTGAACTGGGGGCGCCAGAGTCGGGAAAGACGACGCTTGCCCGTCTCGTTTTTGGCATATTCATGATTTCCGGGAGTGGGGACCGCATTGACGGTTGCATGGATATAAGCGCCTGCGCGAAACCATTCACCCCATTCGCCGTCCCGGTTCGCGCGGTTGACGAGGTCTCCGGCGTGAAGGACGAAACTCGCCTCCGGCGCCGTCGCATAGGCGGCGCGGATGGTGCGGGACCAGAGCGACAGGATGTTGTTTTGCGCGTCACCCAGATAGATGAAGGAAAATGGCGCCGGTTTGTCCAGCGCCGTCCGGAAATGAAACCACTCGCTCCACAGGTCGTCGCTGCCCACCCGGTACGCGTAGAGGGTCCCGGGTCGGAGATCGCCAATGGTCGCGGAATGATAATGTGAAGCGCCGTTTTCCGTGACGACGGCATGGGTTCGGGCCGGAACTTTTCGAACGTCGACCATAAACCTGGGAGATGCCGTAGCCGGGGCTATTTCGACCAGGGCGTCGACAACGGACGCGTCGGTCCGCCACGTGACTGCCTGGGAGCTGGATGGATCGCCGTTCCAGGTGAGTACGATGCGGTCGGGTACGGGCGACGGACGGGCGTCGTGGGCGGCGGTGTCGTAGGAGGCATTGTGATGGTGGACATGCCCTGTCTCCCGGGCCGGTTCGATGCCGGCGCAGCTCAGGAAGAGAGGCAGCGCCAGGAGATAGATCGTGCGTGTTGGCATAAAATCCCTTGGGCTGAATGAAGAAAGGCACACCGCGAACGGATTCAGACGCGGTTCCTGAGATCGTGGTCTCCCCTTCGGCCGGACCAACTCGGATGTACCGTGTTCCCTGGTTCCCCCGGGAACGCGTGGGGTTCAACGGGTTTCCGCCGGGGTGGCCGGCAACACTTCGGATCGAAGGCTACTTCTGTCGCCAGATTTCCCAGACGAGGTGAGACAGTTCGGGAACGATCAGCTTCTCCATTGCAAGGCGTACGGCCCCGGAAGAGCCGGGCATGCAGAATATCATCGTGTCGCGGTAGACGCCGGCCACGGCGCGGGAGAGCATGGCGCCGGAGCCGATGTCGTCCCAGCTCAGGGTGCGGAAGAGTTCGCCGAATCCGTCGAGCCGCTTGTCCAGCAGACCGACCACGGCTTCGTAGGTCGTATCGCGGGCCGCGATACCCGTGCCGCCGCTTGTCAGAATGGCCTGGCAGTCGCCTTTGTCCGCAATCCGGATTACGTGGTCACGGATTCGGGCGGGATCGTCCGGGACGACCTGGTAGAAACCCGTCGAGTGACCTCCGGCAGCGAGCAGATCCCTGATTATCCTGCCGCTTTTGTCGTCGGCTTCCGTCCGCGTGTCGCTGATGGTGAGTACGGCACAGCATACGGCGCCCTGCGCCTGCTTCTTGTGATCTTCATAGGGCAATGGGTCCCTCCTCGCGTTGAACTGTCAGCAGGAAGTTCGCCGTCGCGATGGTTCAGGCGAACCCCGGCAGGATGTCTTGCCGCGGGTCCGCGGACGTCGCTTATCGGCGAATCCGGTCTTGTCCCTGTACTGCGGCGGGTTTATATTTGTGCCTGAAATGAACCGAAGCCGGTTCGCGGGTCCGAATCCGAATCAAGGAAAAACCATTTACGCGACGCGTTCGTTCACCTGAGAGGCGTTCAAAATGTCCCTGAAGACCGTGACCATTCTCGGCGGCGGAAACACGGCGTTTGCCGTGGCTGCCAACCTCAGCCTGAAGGGTTTTGAGATCACGCTCTATGAGATTCCCGGTTTCAGGGAATCCCTGGATCCTGTTATCGACGACGGCATCATCCATCTGCTCGGGGCGGCAGGACAGGGCGCAGCCAGGATCCACTGTATCACCGCCGATATCGAGGAGGCCCTGGAGTCGCCGGAACTCATCCTGCTCATCGTGCCGGCGTACGCGCACAAGCCCTTTGCGGAAGTCTGTGCGCCGCACCTGCGCCCGGGTCAGACCGTCGTCATCATGCCCGGTACCCTCGGCGCTCTCGAGTGGGCGCGTCTCCTCCGGGAAGCCGGCGCCGAAGGCGTCGTCCTGGGCGAAGTGGACACCGCGCCGTTCGTCTGCCGGAAGACGGCGCCGGATACCGCAACCATCTGGGGAACCGTCACCGGCCTGGGACTCGGCGTCTTTCCGGCCGGCGAATTCGATCACGTACGCGGACGGTTGGATGCCCTTTTCCCGGGCATAACGGGCTATCCCGACGTGTTGGCCTGCGGCCTGGCCGCAATGAACCCGGTGGTCCATCCCGCGGGTGTCCTTCTCAACGCCGGCCGTGTGGAGTATTCACACGGCGAGTTCTACTTTTACGAAGAGGGCGTCACACCATCCGTGGCCAGAGTGATCATGCAGGTTGACTCCGAACGCCGCTCGATAGCGAGCCGGCTCGGTTACAAACTGTGCCCGGCGAACGTCGCCTTTCACCGCGCCGGCTTCGGACCGGAAGGAGATCTCTGGGCGACCATTAACGGCAGCTACATGCTCACCCGTCTCAAGGCGCCCGGATCCATGGACAGCCGTTGGCTCACGGAAGACATTCCCTACGGACTTGCGGCATGGCACTCGGTCGGTGCGCAGTACAATGTACCCGCTCCCACCATACGCGCGCTGGTCGACGTCGGATCGATCGTTATCGGAGAGGACGGGTGGGGTTCAGGCAGAGACGTCTGTGATCTGGGTATCGCAGGGATGGACCCGCGAACGCTGAAGGCGTATCTTCAGACGGGCAAAACCTCCTGACCTCGCCGCGGGTGACCGGTGCGTTGTCGAATCCGTACCTCTCCCCGGGCTGCTAAGACGCCCGGATGCGTTCTTCGTAGTACGATTGCAGACATCGATCCATTACCCATCCCGTCCGCGCCGCGCTCTCGCCGGTCGACTCGCACGTTCCCCTGTCCAGGAGTTCATCCACGACCGTCTGGATCAGCGGTTGATGAACGTGGGTCGGGTTCCTGAATTCCACCGTGGTTGATGCCCCGCCCTTCCTGACCAGAATGCCGGTATCCGAAAAAACAGGGCATTGCAACTCGCCGTCGGAGCCGGTAAACGTCATTCGATCGTCGGAATAATCCGCGTTGAAATTCCATATGCCTGTTCCCACGATCCCGGATTCAAACTCAAAGCCGGCCGCGACCGCGTCCTCCGCCTCGTAGGTACCGCCCGTGTTCGCCGCGCATCCCCAAACCCGTTTGATCGGACTCACGAGGAAATCCAGCAAATCCAGTCCGTGGGAGCCCAGGTCCATAAACAGCCCCCCTCCCGACACCTCCGGCCTGAATCGCCAGGCATTCGCGGCCTCGCCTCGGGCCAGGCGCTCGTAATGCGTAATGTGTACCGAACTCAACTGCCCGACCGCGCCTTCGTGGAGCAACCTCCGGACGCGAAGGAATCGAGGCAGGGCGCGCCTGTAGTATGCCACGAAAAGCGGCCGTCCTGTGTTCCGGAAGGCCGCCACCATCTGCCGGCACTCGCTGTGATCCATCGCCATAGGCTTTTCAACGAGGCACGGTTTTCCGGCCTGCGCCACCTTCAATGCCAGCTCGAGATGCGAAGACGGCGGGGTCGCCACGTACACGGCATCGACACCGTCATCTTCAATCAATGCCTCCGCATGCCCGTAGTATCGCGGCACGCCGTGCCGGTTCGCGTAGTCGGCCGCCTTTTGCACGTCCCGCCGCATCACCGCGACCAACTTCGACGCGTCCGCATTCTGAAATCCGGGTCCGCTCTTCACCTCCGTGACGTCACCGCATCCGAGGATACCCCATCGCACGCACTCCATGTTCTTTTTCCTCGATCGTCCCCCGGTCGTCCGTTGATAAAGTCACCCTGCCCGCGAGACCGCGAAACGCAGGCTTTCGACCGCAAGGGCGGGCCGCAGTATGGATTGGCTTTCTCAGCGGGCTGCTTTCGTCGATCGTCGGGGCGAAGCAAAGCAGCGTGTCAGGCGGTATCCTTCAGGCGCCGCCTCAGAAACGACGGAATTTCCAGGTCGTCGAGTGAGATGTCTCCTTCGGCGTTTTCCCCCGGCGCAGCCTGTGGTTCCGTAACCTCGGCGGCGTCGGCCTTGCGCAGGTACGCAGGAACATCCAGACCGAGCGGGTTGTCCATCGGGACTCGCGTCGCTTTCGTCCCGGCATCATTCTCTCTTTCGGCGAAACCGGTAGCAATTACCGTTACCCGCAGCTCATCGCTGAGCGCATCGTCCAGCACCGTGCCCCAGATAATGTTCGCCTCGGAGCCGACCGCCTTGGTTACGGTAGATACCGAATCGTCCACTTCAAACAGCTTCAGGTCGCTGCCCGCCGCGATATTCACCAGGACGTACCTTGCGCCGTCGATGGAGAGGTCTTCCAGCAATGGACTGCTGATGGCTGCCTCCGCCGCATGGATTGCCCGGCCTTCACCCTCGGCCGTGCCGGTTCCCATCAACGCGTCGCCTCCCTGCTGCATTACCGTGCGCACATCGTTGAAATCCAGATTGACTTCGCCGGGTATGGCGATCAGGTCCGAGATCCCGCGTGTGGCCTGAAGAAGAACGTCGTCCGCCAATCTGAAGGCCTCGCGCAGCGTGGTGTCTTCGGAGCAGACATCCAGGAGACGCTGGTTTGGAATGACAATCAGCGTGTCCACGGAGTCCTTCAGCTGAGCGATTCCCGTCTCCGCGTTTCGCATCCGGGGCACGCCCTCCATCTTGAACGGCTTGGTCACGATGCCCACCGTCAATGCGCCGGCTTCCTTGGCGATCTCTGCCACCACCGGCGCGGCGCCGGTGCCGGTACCGCCACCCATGCCGGCGGTCACGAATACCATGTCCGAACCGGTAAGAAGCTCCGTGACGTGGCCCCGATTTTCCTCCATGGCCTGCCGTCCGATATCCGGATTGGCGCCCGCGCCAAGCCCTTTGGTTATCGTTTCGCCGATTTGCACCCGTTTTGACGCTTCGGATTTGTCAAGATCCTGCAGGTCGGAATTTGCAGCGATGAATTCCACACCCTTGAGGTCTGCGGCAATCATCCGGTTTACCGCGTTGCCCCCCGCGCCGCCGACGCCCACAACCCGCATCTTTGCCTGGTTGTCATTGTCAACGATTGAAAACGTGACCATTTGGCTTCTCCTATCGTTGCCGTTATAACGTGGGCGAACCCCGTTGGTCCGACCCATCCGTTGTCATTCATGAATGCTGCCCGGCCAACAGGTCGCGGCCTAGAAAAAGTCCTTGACCCACGCCTTCATCCTGCCGATGACCGATCCGAAAGAACCGTTGCCGCCGCCGTTCAGCGCGCCGCCGAACTCCTGATGCTGCAGCCCGAATTTCACCAGGCCGACACCGGTGGCGTAAATCGGCTCTGTGGCGTCTTCGGAAAGGCCGGTAACGCCGTTCGGCGTGCCGACGCTCACCGGCATTCCAAATACTGTTTCGGCCAGTTCAGACGTTCCCTCGAGCATCGATCCGCCGCCGGTGATGACGACGCCCGCCGCCAGCAGATCGGCATATTCGGTCCTGCGGATTTCCCGATGGACCAGGGTGAAAATTTCCTCCATGCGCGCTTCGATGATCGCCGTCAGTTCCTCTCGCGGCACTTCAAAAGAGGGCCGTCCGCCGATTCCCGGCACATGTATGGTCTCGTCCTTTTCGACCAGCGAACGTGACGAACAGCCGCGGGAACGCTTGATGTTTTCCGCCTGCACCAGCGGGGTCCTCAATCCGATAGAAATGTCGCTGGTTACATTCTCGCCGCCCAGCCCGACGACGGCCGTATGCCTGATGCTCCCGTCGTAGAATACGGCGACATCGGTTGTGCCGCCGCCGATGTCGACCAGCGTAACGCCCATTTCCTCTTCCTCGGGCGACAATACGGCGTAACTGGATGCCAACGGCTCCAGTACGAGATCCACGACCTCGACCCCCGCCCGTCGGATGCTCTTGCAGATATTCTGCGCCGACGTCACGGCGCCTGTTACCATATGCACGTCGGCCTCGAGGCGCACGCCCGACATTCCAATCGGATTCTTGACGCCGGGCTGGTCGTCCACCACGAAAGACTGGGGCAGAACGTGGATAATCTCACGGTCCATGGGGATCGAAACCGCCTTGGCGGTTTCAATGACACGCGCCTCATCCTGAGCGGTAATCTCGTTGTCATTTCCGGAAACGGCGATCACGCCCCGGCAATTCAGGCTGCGAATGTGATCGCCGGCGATGCCTGCGTAGACCGCGCCAATGCGTACATCCGAGGCTTCTTCCGCTTCTTCGACAGCGTGCTGGATGGATTGGACCGTCTGGGCGACATTTACCACGACACCGCGTTTCAGCCCGTTGGACGGGCTCGTGCCAATGCCCGTAATCCTGAGCTGATCGTCGTCTTCAATCTCGGCCACGACCACACAGATCTTGGTCGTACCAATATCCATTCCAACGATCTGATCCCCTTTGGCCATCCGCTCTTCCTTTCCCGCTACTGCATGACCGGCGCCCGATACGGCTGCTTACCGCTTACCCTGTTCCCACAATGACCTGATTCGAAAACCGGAGATCGACGTAGGCCGGCGTTTGGTTTCTGTGCGCCCCCGCCTTCACAAACGCATGAAAACGACGGACCTGATCAACCGCATCCTCAAGTCGCATCCGAAGCGTCAGACCGTCGCCCACCAGAAAGACCCGAGCCTCAGTAGCGGAAACCAGGTGTACCTCGGAGACCTCTTCCAGAAACGCCGGTGTGTTTGATCGAAGCTGGTCCAGGAATGCAACAAGGTTGGAAAACCCGTAAACCCCCGGTTTGTCGGCAACCGCATCAATACCGGTCACGACCGGCAGATCAAACGACGCCTGGCGCAGCGGAAAGAGAACTCCATCGCCATCCAGACCGTACAAACCTTCCGGCATTGCGGCCAGCGCAAGAGGACGCCTTTCGCGCAGTTCGATGAGCAGTCCGCCCGGAGGCTGGCGCAACAACAGCGCATCCTTGATCGCAGGATCGGCCACCAGCCGTTGCGTTGCCGCATTCAGGTCGGCCGCAAACAGGTTCACGCCGATTTTCAGTCCGGAACGGACCACGACGTCGCTTTCCTTCAGAAGCGTGTTGCCCGTCACGGCAATGTGGTCCAAACGAAACAGATCGGACCCGGTGAGCGCCGAGTATGCGTTCTGAATCCCGAAGAACAGCAACCCGACAAGCGCCAGAACGACAATCCAACGCAATATGCGGACCGGCGATCCGGGTTCCGGCGCCTCGTGAGGAATCCGCTCACGTTCCTGCGTCCGGGAATAGATCGGTCTGTGACTTGACATGTGACCTCCGTCGTTTCAGTGGGTCTGGGCAATCCGTATCCGCAATCGATGACACACACTCGGGTCCACGGCAGCGACCCGTTGCGGCGCCCTGTTTCACGGGTTCTCGATTCCCCCCTCGCCGACAATGCGAACTTCCATGTTCATTTCAATTCCAAAAGCCTTGTGCACTCTCTCCCGGACCATTTCCGCCAGCGAGAGCACATCCGCCGCGGTGCCGCCACCCCGATTTACGATGAAATTCGCATGGACATCCGATACTTCGACGTCGCCCACGGATAGTCCCTTGCATCCGGCTCTGTCAATGAGCAGCCCCGCCGAAGTGCCGGGAGGGTTTTTGAATATGCAGCCGGCGTTACGCTCCCAAAGAGGTTGCGAGCTTCTGCGCCGGGCCAGCATTTCGTCCATGCGTGCCTGGACCACTGTGGGATCGTCCTCCTCCAGGAAAAAACCCGCCTCCATGATCAGAAATCCGGGGGGGAGGTCCGTTCGACGGTACGAGAACGATATAGACTCTCCCTGCAGTTCCAATGCATCTCCGGAGCGAAGGTCCAGACCTCTCAGCCACGCCGTCTGCTCCAGGGTCTGCCCCCCCCACGCCCCGGCGTTGCCCCATATCGCGCCCCCCACGGTACCGGGAATTCCGCATCCGAACTCCATTCCGGTTCGTCCGGAGCGCTGACAGCGTCTTGAAAATACCTGAAGGCTCGCGCCCGCCTGCGCAATGCCCTGATCCGATTCAACCGACATTCCCGAAAGTCCACCGGTCAGACAGATGACCAGCCCTCTGAAACCGGCGTCGTTCACCAGCATGTTCGTTCCGCCGCCCAGAGGCAATACCTGCAGTTCGGAGTCCAGAACGAGTGGCACCGCGGTCATCAGATCATCCACGTCGACGGGCCGGAAAAACAGGTCTGCGGCGCCACCCATGCCAAAATGGGTATACTTCTTCAAGGGTTCATCAACCAGAAGTTCGCCCCGGCAGCGTGCCCGGATTTCACGGGCGAGCGAATTCCGCTTTGAAGCATCATGCATCGTCCCGCGGCGCTCCTTGGAAGTTGTTTTAAAATTACCGGTGAGTTCCCGAGCGCGAGCGAAAAAGTGGCGGTCAAGGCGGGAAAATCCGCCCATATTTGTCTATACGGGTGGATTTGACCAACGCCGACCGGCGCTTTTGCAGCCGCGCGAAGACCGCTGGGAATTTTAAGACAGCTTCTTAGGACAACCGGTCCATGAGCCCGTATGCAACCTGCTCCACGTCACCGGCGCCCATTACCAATACGAAGTCGCCGGGCGCAAGCGATTTCGACAGGCGATGTTCGAGATCATGCAGGCCCGGAATATAGATTACTTCGGAACAGCCGGCAGTCCGCACCTGACGCGCCACCGTCTCGCCGGAGACGCCCGGAATCGGGTCCTCGCGTGCGGCATAGACGTCGGCTACCCATACCTCGTCGGCTTTACTCAGAGCCCGTCCGAATTCAGCCGCGAAATCTCTGGTTCGTGAGTACAGGTGCGGCTGGAAAACAGCTTTCAGGCTGCCCGCGCACG
The DNA here is from genome assembly GCA_965116875.1 of Candidatus Latescibacterota bacterium. Classification (GTDB taxonomy): domain Bacteria; phylum Latescibacterota; class UBA2968; order UBA2968; genus JAAXHE01. The sequence continues at coordinate 1,297,955 of OZ220733.1, read as the reverse complement.
CCGGCCTGATCGTCTCAAGAGCGGCGCGAACTTCAGTTGGATGGTGGGCGTAGTCGTTGACGACACACACGCCACCCGGAGCGCCAAGCACTTCCAGACGCCGCCTCACCCCCTGGAAGTTCTCCAGCCCTGTTCGTATTGCCTTCCAGGGCAGTTGAAGGGCCAGGCCCACGCCAATGGCGGCCAGCGCATTGCTCACATTGTGACGGCCGGGAACCCGGAGGACAAGTTCTCCGAGTGGTTTTCCACGGTGGAGGGCTCGAAACCGGCTCTCCAGGCCGACCCGAGTCACGGATTGCGCGGAAATCCCCGTTTTGTCCTCCAGTCCATACGTGAAGACCTCGAGGTGCCCGGCGTTCAGTCGCCGCACGAGCGGACCATCCCAGGCCATCACCGCGCTTCGGCCAGTCTGTTCCAGGAATTGCTGAAACGCTTGAAGCAGGCCGTCCATGCTCCCGTACGTATCGAGGTGATCTTCCTCGAGCGACGTCACGACCGCTACCTCCGGACGCAACGTCAGAAAGGAACGGTCGAATTCATCGGCTTCGACAGCCCACAACGCGGGTGAGCCGGGACGCAGGTTTCTTTCAGGGCCGCGCACGATCCCTCCCACCAGCACCGTGGGGTCCAGACCAGCCGCCTCGAGAACCGCGCCCGTCATCGCCGTTGCAGTCGTTTTTCCGTGAGTTCCGGTCACGCCCACAACCCGACGTCCTGCCGTCAATTGCCCGAGGAGAGTTGCCCTCTTGACTGTCGGAATCCCCTTCGACCGGGCCTCTTGCAACTCTCTGTTTTCCGGACCCGCGGCGGGCGTGTATACGACCACGTCCGCATTTTCGACGGCCTCCGGCGTATGTCCTATCTGAACGGGAATTCCCAACATCCCCAACCGGTCCGTCAGCGCGGAGGCCTCGCGATCGGATCCGGTGACAATGCATTCCTGCTGAAACAGCAGTTCCGCGACCGCGCTCATGCCCACGCCCCCGATGCCCACAAAATGAACCCTGCAGCCCGGTTTCCGTTTCAGAATGCGGGACAGAACACTATCGCTCACCGCGCAGCAGTCCACAATGCGCCATGCCCTCCACCATCCGTGCGGCCGCGTCGGGAACCGCCAGTGCGCGGCTGCGGCGGGACATATCCGAAAGAAACCCGGTCGTATCGATCATCCCGGACACTTCCTGTACGAGTCTTTCCGCACTGAGTTCTGATTCATGCACCATACGCGCGGCTCCGGCTCGAACCATCGCCTTTGCATTGTGTACCTGATGGTTCTCTGCCGCCAGCGGCAATGGCACCATCAATGCGGGCACACCCAGGTGCGTCATCTCCGTTATCGTTATCGCGCCTGCCCGGGTCAACGCGAGGTCTGCCGCGCTGTAAGCCAACGCCATATCGTCGATGAATTCCCTGACAACCACGCGGCTGCCGCAAGGGCGGGCGGCAGAAGCGGCAGCGTGATATCCCACCCTGCCGGTCTGCCACAGAATCTGATATCCGCGATCCGTGAGCAGGGTCAGCGCCTCCGCCACGGCGCGGTTGATTCCCATTGAACCCTGGCTGGCTCCTGTGACAAACAGGGTGACCCGATCCTCGTCCAGACCCAGACGCCGGCGAGCCTCTTTCCTGTCCACACGCCGCCAACCATCCCGGATCGGGTTGCCTACGACACGCTTCTCACGCCCGCCCACGCGGCGCCTCGCCCCATCAAATGCCAGGTATACCTGCCGGGCCGCGCGGGACAACAGGCGGACGGTGAGCCCGGGGTAGTTGTTCTGCTCGTGCAGCACCAGCGGAATACCAAGCACCCGGGCGGCAACCCCCACCGGGCCGCTGACGTGGCCGCCGGTGCAGATTACCGCATGGGGGCCATACGCAACAAGAATACGGAACGCGGAACAGATGCCCTTGAGAAGCGACCACGGAAACTGCAACAGATCCAGATGCAAGCGACGTTTAAGGCCAATAACCGGCACTGTCTCCAGGACGTATCCGGCATGCGGAACCAGCCTGGCCTCAACACCGCGCGCAACACCGACGAACCTGATTATCGCATCCGGGTGACTCTTGCGGATCGCGGCCGCGACGCCCAGCGCGGGCACCGTGTGGCCGCCGGTCAGGGTGACGGCAAACAACAGGCGTAATGGCATCAGGACCTGCGATTTCCCGTCCGGTACATTCTGACCGCACCGGTCCGATGAGGAAGCGCTCCCGGGTCGGCCGATCCGCACCTCCCGATGTTGATCAGAATGCCAACGGCAACCAGTGTAAACAGCAGCGAAGTTCCACCATAACTGATAAACGGCAGGGGAAGACCGGTGGCCGGTATCAATCCTGTGCAGACCCCCATGTTCACAAACGCGTAGACCAGAATCATGAATGTAATGCCGGACGCCAGGAAGAACCCGTGCAGGTCCGGCGCGCGACGGGCGATCTGAAAACCACATCGCCCGAAGATAATGAAACTGAGTACCACGCCGGCCGTGCCGACCAATCCCAACTCCTCGCCTACGATGCTGAACACAAAGTCCGTATGCGGTTCCGGCAGAAAGAAATATTTCTGAAGGCTCTGACCCAGGCCGACCCCGGACCATCCTCCGCTGCCCAGCGCCAGCAATGACTGCATCACATGATATCCCGCGCCCTGGACGTCGTCCGTGGGACTGAAGAACGTCATCATCCGTTCTCTACGGTATCCAAGAACGAATACAACGATAAATAACACGGGCAGAAGGACCAGCCCCGTGCCGGCCAGGTGTTTGACTCGTACACCGGCCAGATACAACATCAGCGTGCAGGTCAACCCGATCGCCAGCGCCGTTCCGAGGTCGGGTTGTACCATGACCATTCCCATCGCCACGCCGACTATGGCAATATGCGGGAGGTAACCCTGAACCAGGTCCTTTACCAGTCCCTGGCGTCTGCTCAGGGATTCCGCCAGATAGACCACGAGCGCGAGCCGCATCAGATCGGAAGGTTGAAAAGCGCCACCCGGCAACGGAATCCATCGATATGCGCCGCGCACTTTACCGAATTCTGCGATTTTGAAAACCAGGACAACCGCCAGTCCCAGAAAACCGATGGCCAGAAAGACCCGCGCGAAGCGTGCCCAGAAGCGGTAGTCAACCCGCATAATCAAAAGCATCGCAAGGAGTCCGATCACCGTACGCAACGCTGACCGCTTCAGGAAGAAGTGGTCGCTCTCGAAACGCACCTGACCCAACGCCGTGCTGGCGCTATAAACCATTACCAGGCCGAAACCCACCAGCCCGACGACCAGCAACATCAGCAAATAGGGCTGCCGTTCTGCTCCCGAGGTCGACATATGATCCTGGCTGTTAAGTTCTGTCACGAAGATATCTCAACATTCTCCCGCCGAACCGTCCCGCTGCGTAGCCTTCGTTCATGGTTTCAGTTCAAATCCCAGTGATTCAGCGGCTGTTTCCATCGCAACGCCGCGAGAGCCCTTCATCAGTACGAGGTCGCCCGGCTTGAGAAACGTCTTGAGATTCCTGACAAGGGACTCGCGGTCAACAAATGCCCGCGACCGGTCGGTGGGCAGACCTCCGGAAACACCCCCTTGTGACACCTGACCAGACATGTCACCGAACGCAAAAATGGCGTCCATCCCGATTCTGGCAGCAAGTTCCCCGAGGCGCCGGTGGCTCTGAACGGCCGATGGTCCCAGTTCCAGCATATCGCCCAGTACGGCCACCCGGCGACCGCCTTCCGCGATAGACATCCTCGCCAATGTCTCCAGGGCCGCCCGCATCGAGGCCGGATTGGCATTGTACGAATCGTTCAATAGACGAATTCCGTTCCGTTCGACAACCTGGCCGCGCAACTTCGACGGTCGAAACGCGCCAATCGCTTCAGCGGCCTGCTCAACCGGCACATCCAGCGCCGCGCCGACCGCCGCTGCGGCAAGTGCGTTGTACACCTGGTGCCGGCCGGGTACGGCCAGATGAAAAAAACGGCCCTGCAGAGAGAAATGACCGCAGCCCTCCTGGTCTATGACAAGTCCCTCCCCACGAAACTGACATATCTTCTCGATACCAAAGCCCAGGAGTCTCCCCTTTACTCTTGCTCGCTCCTTGGACACGTACAGGTCATCGAGATTCAAGATAGCCATTGAAGACTCTTCAAGATGATCCAGGAGTTCCCCTTTGGCTTTGGCCACCCCCTCTACAGAGCCTAAAAACTCCAGATGTGCAGGTCCGATATTGGTAATGACGCCGATCGTGGGATCGGCGATTTCACACAGGTATTTCAAACCGCCGTGTTCGCTGATGCCCATTTCAATCACCACGGCCTCGTGGGTGATTGAAAGCCGCAGCAGGGTCAGCGGAACTCCGAGCCAGTTATTCAGATTGCCTTCCGTCGCCAGCACACGGTACCGGGTACTCAGCACGGCGGCAGTCATATCCTTGGTTGTCGTCTTTCCGCTGCTTCCCGTAATGCCCACCACCGGAATCCGGAAGCGCCGGCGGTACGTTCTTCCGAGAGCACCCAGCGCCATGCCCGGCGTCTCGACGACGATCAGCGCTCCGGACAGGCCTTGGCGGTTTCGGTCTTCCGCCCAGCGCCTTGAAACGACAGCCGCCGATGCGCCTTTCCTGAGGGCATCGCCGACGAAACGATGTCCATCCCGATTTCCTCCGACGCGCTCTCCCTCGAGTGCGAAGAACAACTCCCCCGCGTTCAGCACCCGTGAATCGATGCACCCTCCGACAGGACAGATTGCCGGATCCATGGCGCCAACGAGCTCTCCGTCCATTGCATCCGCTGCTTCAGCGAGTGTCATCCCTTCCATATCCGTCGTTCCGGGTTAAGAAGCTGTTTTAAAATTCCCAGCGGTCTTCGCACGGCTGCAAAAGCGCCGGTCGGCGTTGGTCAAATCCACCCGTATAGACAAATATGGGCGGATTTTCCCGCCTTGACCGCCGCTTTTTCGCTCGCGCTCGGGAACTCACCGGCAATTTTAAAACAGCTTCTAAGGTCACCGGACGTCTCTGGTCCATTGGCGCCTGATTGCCGGCTATGACCGGCCGATCAGGACGTCCCTTGCAACCTGCCGATCGTCAAAGTGGATCTTTTTTCCACCGATATCCTGGTAATCTTCATGTCCCTTGCCCGCAATGACGACGAGGTCTCCCCCCGATGCATGATCGAAGGCCAGTGAAATCGCTTTCCGCCGGTCGACTTCAACGAGGTGGTCCGCACCGCCGACACCCGACACGATATCTCTGAGAATCGAGTCCGGGTCTTCGGTCCTGGGATTGTCTGAAGTCACAACGGTCAGATCGGACATCCGTGCCGAAATCCGCCCCATCTGTGGCCGCTTTCCGCGATCACGGTCGCCGCCGCATCCAAACACGCAGATCAATCGACCTTCCGTAAACTCGCGGGCCGCCCGAAGGACGTTTCCAAGAGCGTCGGGAGTGTGCGCATAGTCCACAATCACATTGAAATCCTGTCCTGCCTGAATGCTCTCAAAACGTCCGGGCACCTGTACGTCCCTGATGGCAGCGGCTATCGACCCGGCGTCTGCTTCCATGGCCAGCGCGGCGGCAACCGCGGCGGCGGCGTTCATCTGATGGAACCGCCCCCGCAGCGCAAGGGCGAGTTGCAGGGTTCCCCGGTGCGTTTCAAGGTTCAGGCGGGTCCCGCAACCGTCGGTTTCCGCGTTCACGATTCGTACATCCGCCGTCGGGGATCGACCGTAGGACACGACCCTGGCAACGCAGTTGCTCAACAGGCGGCCGGTCGCTTCGTCGTCCGCGTTGACCACCGCAAACGCATCCGGATTCAGGTTGTCAAAGAGCAGCTTCTTGGCGGCCAGATAAGATTCCAGCGAACCGTGAAAGTCCAGATGATCGCGGGAAAAATTCGTAAAAACCGCCGCATCGAACGCGATGCCCTGTACCCTGTCCAGCGCCAGCCCGTGCGACGTAACTTCCATCACCGCCGCGACGCAGCCGTTGTCTGCCATTTCCTTCAATAGCCGCTGCAGGTCGTGAGCTTCAGGCGTTCCGATGAACGAGGGCATCCGGCGACCGCCCAGCCGGTATTCAACCGTCCCGAGCAATCCACAGTCTCCAACGGCTGCCCCAAGCGCAGCATGTATCAGCATTGCCGTCGTGGTTTTCCCGTTCGTCCCGGTTACCCCGACCATTCGCAATCTTCGCGACGGCGACCCGTAGAAGAATTCCGCGAATACGCCCAGCGCCTTCCGCGTGGACGGCACCCGGACAGCGGGAACGTCCGCTTGGACCGGCTCTTCCACCACCACCGCCGCGGTTCCAGCCGCGATCGCCTGCGGCACGAAGCGATGCCGGTCCGCAAGCTGTCCGCCCCGGATGGCGACGAACAGGTCGCCAGGTTGAACCTTGCGCGAATCCGTGGCCAGACCTGTAACCCGGGGATTGCCCCTGTGTAACCATTGCGCTTCCGGAATCCTGCAAATGAGTTCGTCCAGCCGCATAACCTGGTTTTTGTCACATGCCCTCAGGGATCGGGGTGTATTGCGGTTTGCACACGACGTTGCAGGTCGTGCCGGGGGCAACCAGGGTCCCGGCGCCGGGAGTCTGGGATACGACTCGCCCGCTCCCCGAGGCGCTCACCGCCAAACCTGACGACGTCAACTGAACCACAGCCTGGCGCAATGGAATCCCCAGTACATCGGGCGTGGCGATGTAGTCACCGGTCTTCCCGGTGTCTGCTGCAACGGCCGCGCGCCGCGATTCTCCGCTCCCTGTTGGCGGGGGTTGCGCACCGACCGGCAACCCGGCGTCTTTGCCCGGCTGCACCGGCTTGATCCCGTGTCGATCCATGACCCGCTTCGCTGCGGTGCGGGACAATCCCGCAAATACCGGCGCGGATGCCATAGCGGCGTCTTCCCCGCGGGCTTCAGCGACTGCCCGATGTCGCACTTCCGTGTCGCGCATACTCACGATGCGTTTCATAATGCGGCTGAATACGGGCGCCGCTACCTTGCTGCCCCAGCGAATACCCTTCGGGCCGTCTACGACCACAATACATACGAATTCGGCGCGCTCTACCGGTAAGAAGCCGATGAAGGAAGAAACGTACCGGTCCGGATCATAGCCCCTTCCCCCTTCCCTTGCCCGTTGTGCGGTGCCCGTCTTTCCGGCTACGCGATAACCGGGTACCCGCGCGTTTGCGCCCGTGCCGCGCTCTACGACCCCTTCGAGGATTTCAGCGACGATTCCAGCCGTTTCCCTGGAAACGACCTCGCGCAGGATACGGGGGCGTTCGGACACCCAGGAACCGTCTGGTGACAGGCGGCGATAGAAGCGTGGGGCCATCAGTCGACCGCCGTTGGCGATTGCGCCGAAGGCCATCGCCATCTGCAATGCCGTTACCCCAATCTCCTGCCCGATCGACATCGATGGCAACGTTCTTCCGGACCATCGTGTCGGTTTCTTCACGTTCCCGGGGACTTCACCCGGCAGTTCTACGCCGGTCTTGATTCCGAATCCGAACAGCCGGACGTATTCATACAGCCCCGCCGGCTCCAGTTTTCGTGCGATTTTCGCGGTGCCGATATTGCTGGATTCTTCGACAACCTGCTGGACCGTGAGCCATCCGCAGGGATGCGTGTCCCGAATCACGCCGCCGGGAACCTGCATCCGGCCGAACTCGCAAAAGATCCGATCTTCCCGTCGCCACAGGCCTTCCTGCAGCCCTCCCGCCACAGCGACCACCTTGAACGTGGATCCCGGCTCAAAGAGATCGGTCACCGCCCGATTGCGACGGACCGCGGCATCGTATTTGCCGAAATGATTGGGATCGTACAGTGGCACGTTGGCCATCGCCAGGATTTCACCTGACCGGGGCGAGGTGACGATGGCGATACCGTTCACGGCCCTGAACTCTGACACGGCGGCAGCCAACTCCTCTTCCACGATCGACTGGTAATCGACGTCGAGAGTCAACATCACATCCTGGCCATCCTCGGGCATTTTCCGCACAACGCCCAGAGCGCCCAGCGCCTCGCCTCGCGCGTCACGCCTGGACGTCATGTCTCCGGGTTCGCCCTCCAACAGCGAATTGCGGGCGAGTTCCACGCCCTCGATGCCCAGATTGTCGATGTCCGTGTACCCCAGAACCTGTCCGGCAAGCTCTCCCATCGGATAGCTTCGCCTCATCTCGACAATGCGACCCACACCCTTCGGCAGCGGATCCTGCTGCGGGTCGCTGAATACCTTCCGAGCCAGCCAGACGAATCGCTTATTTTGAAGCCGACGCAGGAGCGCGGCGTTTTCCTCGCCATCGTCTCGGGAAAACCGGACGGCGATGGAACGGAGACTGTCCAACTCGGCAACCTTGTTGACAAAGAACGATTGGGCTTCCAGGTTCGTTGCGAGTACCCGGCCCCTGCGGTCCAGAATACGACCGCGGTTCGCCTGCAACACTGTCCGCGTCTCGTGCTGCTTCTTCGCACGGGCGCTGTAAACGTCACCCGTCCAGACCTGAAGCGCAGCCAGTCTGCAGGTCAGGACCAGAACGAAGATACCGCCCAGCAGGCAGATGGCTTTCTGCCTGCGGATGTGGCGCACTTCAATCCGCATGGTTCAGTTTCTGTGACGGGAAGGAGCGTGGCGGTCCGGACGCCGGTCCATGTAGAGATTTCGCGGCGGCCCCTGGGGAAACACCATCCCAAGCCTGTCTGTGGCGATCTCCCGGATTCGACTGGTTCTTCGGAGACCCGAAATCTCCGCCCGAAGACGTTCCTGCTGGCGGAGAAGCTGCTGGCGCTCGGTTCGAAGTCGCGAGATCTCGTCACCCTGCCGTACGGTCTGCGCCTGCACCCAGAGATAACCCAGAAGACCCAGAACCACCAGCGCCATGGTCAGGAGTGCGTACCTGTAACCACCCGATGTCTTCATTTCGGAACCGGTATTCATACGCGATCCTCAATTCTCTCCGCGACCCGCAATGTCGCGCTTCTGGACCTCGGGTTTCGCTCGCGCTCCGCCGCATCGGGGCGTATACCCTGGGGAGTCAGCACGCGTATCTGCGGGACCCGCCCGCATCCGCAAACCGGCATGTCCGGCGGGCAGACGCAACCCCGGGAAGCCACCCGAAACACATTCTTTACCGTTCGATCCTCAAGAGAGTGATAGGACAGAACACCGATTCGTCCGCCCGTTGTCAACTTTGCGATCGTATACTCGAGAGTCTTCGGAAGCTGGTCCAGTTCCCCGTTTACCTCAATGCGGATCGCCTGGAAGATCCTGGCCAGAGTCTTCGTTGTCTGAGTTCCCGGTGTGATCTCCGAAATCAGCGAAGCCAGTTGGAATGTGTCTTTCATCGGTTCCCGGATCCGCCGGCGGCAAATGGCCCGGGCGATACGTCCGGCGGCGCGCTCTTCTCCGAATTTCCTGAAAATCCGGGTCAGTTTCTTCAGAGAGTATGTATTCACGACCTCCTTCGCCGACCGGGGGGCATCGGGTCCCATACGCATATCCAGGGGTCCGGTTCGGAGATAGCTGAAACCGCGGGAGGCCTCATCGATCTGATGGGAAGAAACGCCGAGGTCGAAAAGCGCCCCCGAAATCCGTTTTACATTCAGTTTTTCCAGGATTTCCGGCAGTTCCCTGAAAGACGACTCGACGATCTCCAGTTGATGAGAGAATCCGCGCAGCCGACTGGCGGCGGCCTGAACCGCATCCGGGTCCCGATCGATTCCAATCAGTCTTCCGCGCCGGCCCATCTGCCGCAGCATGTGTTCGGCGTGACCCCCGCCTCCCACCGTGCCGTCGATGTACACACCGTTCGGGTCGTTCACCACCCGAAGGGCCGCTTCCCGCCCCAGAACCGGCGTATGAAAATCCGTGGCCCCGCACATTGACGGAACACTAGAGAATGTCGAGGTCCTCAGCGAATTCTTCCAGATTCTTGCCGACGTCGCTCATATCCGCGGTGTATCGCTCCGGATTCCAGATTTCTATCCTGTTGCCTACTCCGCTGAGCGTTGCACGATCCGAAATTTCAGATACATCGAGCAGTTTTCGGGGAACCAGCAGACGCCCCTGACGGTCGATCCTTGTCTCGGCGGCGCCCCCCATCACCCAACGGGCGATTTGCCGTTTTACCCTTCCCTTATGGCTCCCCTCTCTTATCTGCTGCAGAACCTGCTGCCAGCCTACCGGATCGAATCCGGCCAGGCACCCGTCGAACCATCTGGCGATCACGAGCGAATTGACATGAGTAGGCAATACCCGGCGAATGGCGGCAGGGACAATCAGCCGACCCTTGTTGTCGACGGGAATATCCTCATATTCTCCAATGAACAATGGCGTTTCGTCGGGCATGGGTGTCGCTCGGAGATTACACAGCTTCTACACCGGCAAGATCCACGATTGACAATAAAGGAGTTTCAAAGCCGCTCCCGCGAGGAGCCGAATCGGGAGAAAAGCCCCGACTGACTTGCCGGGGCTCGTCCTGCTCGAGCGATGTCTTCGGAAGCTTCCTTGTCCTCCCCAACACACCACTTTCCACCACTTTTCACCACCAAATTAGGGCCAGGACATACAAAAGTCAAGGGATTTCTAGACGATTTTTCGCCTTATCTTCAAAAAAAACAACCCCGTGACCATGTGTGCACATGTATGGCAGAACCAGCGGTCCAGGGAAAATGTAGTGGGTTCGAAGCGGAAGGCGCGAAGTGAATACCAGATGTTGTGCAATGGCGCAGGCTCTTCCCGGCCGCAATCCGCATCACCGGCTGATGTGCCTTGACCTTCCGTTCCCTTCCGGATATCTTTCTCGAAATGAAACGGACGAAACTCATGCTCCTCTTCATCGGAATTCTGGCCTGCACGGCAAGGAATGGATCCGCGCCCGACGAACGCCAACTTGCACACGGCATTATCGAAATCATCCACCTGCACCATCGGTATGCGGAGCATCCCGACAGCCTCGTTATCAAACGAAAAGCCGTACTTGCAGGAATCGGGTTCACCGAGCAAGACCTCGAACGCCTGACCGAAACCTGGAAGACGAACCCCGAGGCCCTGAAAGCGCTGACCGGCAGCATTATGGAAACGCTTGAAGCCGACAGCGTTTTCGTTCAATGGAAGAAGACCGCGAAGAGGAGAAACACTGGAAGCAGGCGCGGGGCGCACAAAAAAAAATGAAGGCGGGTTCGAAAACCCGCCTTCATTTTGCGACAACACGAAACCGACGCGGTCCGGCTCAGTAGAACATCCCCCAGATCCGGCCGATGTCACCGAAAGTCACGTACACCATGAGTCCAAGCAGGAATACGAAGCCGACCTGCTGGATTCGCTCTTTCTGGCGTGCGGAAAGCGACCGCCGCGATATGGCTTCCACGCTCAGGATCATCAGATGGCCGCCGTCCAGCGCCGGAATCGGCAACAGGTTCAGGACGGCGAGATTGATACTCAACATCGCCATGAAATCGAGCAGCGCTTCCCAACCCTCTCTCGCCTTGCTCCCGGCCATTTGCGCGATTCCCACCGGGCCGGCGATCATTCCTCCGGACACTTCGCCCATCACGATGCGCTTGATCAACGTAAAAATCAGCGTGGTATACCCCACCAGGTCCCGTCCGCTGCGTTCAATTGCGGTAGCGATCTTCACCGGCACCCGGGCGCTGGGCTCGTAAGACGGACCGATGCCGATCACACCAATGGTTCGCCCCCCGCCCTTCTGGGGTTGAGGCACGATTCGCGCCGCCATCTCCTCCTTGCCACGTAACCACCGAATCTCGGTTTCCAGTCCCGGCCTGGCGGAAATCTTCTTCCTCATCTCGTCCCATCCGCTCACGAATTCGCCGTCGATCGACAACACGCGGTCTCCAGGCTCCATCCCCCCTCTCGCAGCCGGGTAACCCGGCATCACCGATCCGGCAGTGGAGGGGAGAAAAGGATCGAAACCCAACTCCTGCCCGGGATCGGGTGTGGCGACGAGAAACACCAATTCGTCGCCCCGGGCCACTTCAAGGGCAACGTCACCGACGTCCCCCGCGCTGAATGCATCGATCAGCCCGACCCAGTTGTCCACCGGGGTTCCGTTTACCGCCAGAATCCGGTCCTCCACGCGCAATCCGGCCGCGTAGAACGGAGACGTCGCCTCGATCCTGCCTACCTTCGTCGTCTGTAAGACAAAGTCACCAAGTGCAAGGCGCAGTCCCAATATCAGCATGAATCCGAGCAGAAAATTCATGATGGGACCAGCGACCATGACCGCCATCTGAATTCCCCTCGGCTTCGACTGGAATTCCCACGGCTCCCGCTTTACGTCCGCGCTGCCGAAATCCGACATTCCCGCAACCTTTACGTATCCTCCGATCGGCAGCCAGGAAATACAATATTCGGTCTCGCCAACCGTTATGCCGAACGCCTTTGGCGGGAATCCCAGCGAAAACTGCTCCACGCGAATTCCCGACCTCTTGGCCACGATGAAATGACCGAATTCGTGAACGAAGACCAGTACGCCCAACACCAGGATAAAATAGAAGATGGTTTCCAGAAATTCCAAAACACTAGACTCCTTTAGCAGCCCGGATTGACTTTTTCAACGGGCTGTCAGGCCTTAGAGAAAGACGTCAACGTACAATGCGCGCCACGATTTCCCTCGCCTTCTCCCGCCCCCAGCGGTCCGCTTCGAACACCGCGTCGAGATTCGAACCGGACGCGTTGACATGCGCATCGAGGGTCCCTCGCACGACGTCCGGTACATCCAGAAACCCGATGCGTCCGGTCAGAAAGGAATCGACGCCGATTTCGTTGGCTGCATTGAGTACCGCCGCCGCCGTACCTCCCGCGCGACACACTTCATAAGCAAGCGCAAGACAGGGAAATCGCTCCATGTCCGGCGCGTGAAAGCTTAAAGAACCCGTGGACACGAGGTCCAGCGACGGGACGGAAGTCGGCAGCCGGTCGGGGTGGGTCAATGCCTGTTGAATGGGCAGTCGCATATCGGGGCGGCTCAGGTGCGCGGTGAGGCTTCCGTCCAGGAACTCCACCAGACAATGAACGATTGACTGCCGGTGAATCACGACGTCGATCTGTTCGACGTCGAGCCCGAGAAACCAGCGGGATTCGATCACCTCGAAACCCTTGTTCATCAGTGTAGCGGAATCGATGGTGATCTTCGGTCCCATCCGCCAGGTTGGATGACGGAGGGCCGCTTCGGGCGTAGCGCGGGCCATCTCGTCCAGGGGCATATCGAAAAACGGACCTCCTGAGGCGGAAAGCACGATGCGGGTCACCTGCTCGGTCGAAACTTCCTGCAGGCTCTGCCACAGGGGTGTGAGTTCGCTGTCCAGCGGGATCAACCGCACGTCGTTGCGTGCCGCGAGTTCCGTGACCAGGTGGCCCGCTACCACCAGCGTCTCCTTATTCGCAATAGCGACGTCCTTGCCTGCCTCTACCGCCGCCAGGGTTGGCCGCAGTCCTACCCCGGCAACCAGCCCGTTGATTACCAGATCCACCCCGGAGTCGGTCGCCAACGCGATAAGTCCGTCAGAACCATGCAACAGCTCCACACCCTTCAACTCTCTTCTTCCGCCCGCCTCCTTTGCGTGCTCCTCTCCCACGCAAACCCGTTTCGGCCGGAAACGCGTCACCTGATCGCAGAGCAGATCGACGTTGCTTCCCGCGCTGAGGCATTCCACTTCGAATCGTTCAGGCAGACCGGCGAGTACGTCCAGCGTACTGGTGCCGATCGATCCCGTAGACCCAAGCAGCGAAACCCGCGTCATACACAGACCCCGTTCATGTCAACGGGCAAACGGTTTTGAAGGTTCGTGGAATGCACGATCGTCTCAATGAAACACGCGCAGGTAGAGATAGACCACGGGGTAGACAAACAGAAAACTGTCGAACCGGTCCAACACGCCGCCGTGTCCGGGAATCAGGGCGGAAGCATCTTTGACTCCCGCGTTCCTTTTGATCATCGACTCGACCAGGTCTCCCCACAGGGCGCCCAGCCCCACCACGATTCCCAGAGAGATACCGGCTGGAACGGAGTACAATTTCAAGACGTTTCCACCGGCAAGCATTACCGCTACGGACCCGACGATTCCGCCTGCGAAGCCTGCCCCGGTCTTACCGGGGCTGATCCGTGGAAAAGGACGTCGTTTCCCCCAGAGGCGGCCGGCAAAATAGGCGAAAATATCCGTACTCCAGATTCCCAGGAGTACGAGAACAGCAAACCACCTTGCGCCGGATTCGGCGGGTTCGAGACCGGAATCGTTCCGAACCAGCAGGGCAAAGGCGGGCAGTAACCCGACGTAGCACGTACCGACGAAGGTCGTTTCGGCGTCCGCCAGTCGAAACTGGCCGTCCCTGCTTCCCGTTGCCAGGGTGAGCAGGACAAGGAGGATCACTACGACCGGGACCAGCCAGAGTCGATCTCCAAACCAGTTCAACCAGAGACACCAAACCAAAGAGGCCGCAACCCCGACGCCAGTCCAGGGATGCAGCCCCCGCTTTTTCTGCATCTGGCAGTATTCCCACGTTCCGCCAGCAGCCACCGCGCATACGCCGATCAGGAGTGGTATTCCACCAACCCAGAACAGAACCAGAAAAAGCGGCCCGAAGACCGCCGCCGCTGAGATCCGGTGAAACAGATTCGACTGTACCGCCAAAACCACCCCTGCCTGACGGAAGCGAGCGTTCGAGTGAGCCCCGTTACGCGGGCTTCACTCCCGCCGCCGCCCCCATCCGCTCTGCAACCCCGTTCCCGGCGCCATTCGCCGAAGAACGGACCTGCGCGCTGGTCTTTCCGAAACGGCGCTCACGGGACTGATACGCCCGAACGGCTTCGTACAGGTGTTCACGCCTGAAATCGGGCCACAGGACCGGCGTGAACCAGAATTCCGTGTACGCACACTGCCAGAGCATGAAATTACTCAGACGAAACTCTCCGCTGGTTCGGATCAGTAAGTCGGGGTCGGGCAGATCGGTCGTGTAAAGCATCCCGGAAAACAGCTTCTCGTCGATACCATCACTGTTGACTCTTCCCTGTTCCACCGCGGAGGCGATTCGTCTGACGGCCTGGAGAATATCGTTGCGGCCATCGTAACTCATCGCCAGATTCAGCGTCAGCCCGGTGTTTTCGGACGTCCTGAACATGGCGTATTTCATTGCCTGCCGCGCCTGCCTTGCCAGACGGTCCGTATCTCCGGTTGCAACCAGGCGGACGTTATTCTCGAGGAGTTCCTTCAGTTCGTCAACGGCAACGTCTCGCAACAACTGCATTAACGAAAGGACTTCCGCCCAGGGGCGCCGCCAGTTGTCCGTTCCAAATGCAAAAAGCGTGAGGATATCTATCCCGAGTTCCCCACAGGCCCGCACAATGTCACGCACAACCTTGCGGGCGGAACGGTGTCCCTGAGTTCTGACAAGTCCATGTCTTTGCGCCCAGCGGCCATTCCCGTCCATGATGATTGCGACATGCCCCGGAAGATTGCCGTCCGCCTTCAACTCATTTTGAATTTCCACGTCGTGGCGATCCAAGATTTCCTCACAGGAATTGCCGTTAGTACTTCAAAATTCAGCATTTGTAATTTAAAAGCCCCTACAGTCAAAGTCAAGCGAACTTTTCCGTCTGACCGCGCCGGTCCGTCTGTATTCCATGCCCCCTCCTGTCTTGACAACCCGCCGCCCTCGAAGTATAGTTATTAACCCCGACGCCGCAGAAAAGTTTCAGGTCGAATCAACGGACTGCTATGCCATCCAAAAAGCAAATCCGAAATGCCATTAAGAAAAGACGGTCCGAACTGTCAATGGGGGAGGTTCGCGCACGGAGCGATCACGTGATCGCGCGCCTGATCGGCCGGGAGGTCTACCTCTGCGCCAAATGCCTGGCCAGCTATGTCTCAATCTCGAACGAAGTCGACACCCATACCCTCATCGATCTTGCCCTGGATCGCGGAAAACGGGTTGCGGTGCCTGTCGTGGAGCCGAACCGAACGCTGATCCACCGGGAAATCCGCGGCCTGGCTGAATTGAAACCTTCGGGTATCGGCCTTCTGGAGCCTTCGGGCGAGGACGGCGCCGTGGTGCCGCCAGATGCCTTCGATATCGTTCTCGTGCCCGGTCTGGCCTTCGACCGAGCCGGAAATCGGGTGGGCTCCGGGGGCGGGTACTACGACCGTTTCCTTTCCATGGCGAATGCTGTCAAAATCGGCCTCGCATACGATTTCCAGCTCTTCGATCGACTGCCGGCCGGTCCTCGCGATATCCCGATGGACCTGGTGATCACCGAATCCGAAGTGTACCCGACGGATCAGGGATGAGATCCTGAAGGCGGTAATGTGTAGACGCGACACAGGAGTCCCGAATGCCGATGTCACCCTCCGAACTGCGCCTTGTCATGAACCGGCACCGTGCGTGGATCGATTCTGAAGGAACGACGGGAGAACGGGCCGACGTGTCCGGTGAAAACCTGAGCCGGGCGGAACTTCAGAATGCCCGGCTCCAGTGCGCGGATTTGAGCGAAGCCATCCTGAGCGGTGTGCGGTTCCAGGACGCCAACCTGCGCGGCGCCAATCTCCAGCGTGCAAGACTCTACGAAGCCAACTTCCGTGATGCGGACCTTCAGGACGCCGATCTCTCCGGCGCTCCCCTCCAGCGCGCCCGGTTCCGGGGCGCGAATCTCAAGAATGCCAATCTGGCGCCGGCGGACCTGGAACTCGCCGATCTGACGAATGCAGATCTTTCCGGCGCCCGGTTGCACAGGGCTACGCTGCGGGGAGCAAACCTGAGAGATGCCAGGCTTTGCGGGACCGATCTGCGGAACGCGGATCTCCAGGACGCCAACCTTCTGAATGCGGACCTGCAGGGAGCCAATCTGAGAGGCGCGAGACTCCAGGGTGCGAATCTTCAGGGGGCCGACCTCAGGAATGCCGATCTGCGGAGCGCGAGGCTGCAGAACGCGGACCTTGTTCAGGCAGACCTCCGGTGCGCCAGTTTCATCAAGGCCCGGATGCAGAACGCGGACCTCTATAAGGCCAATATTGAGAATTCAGACCTGCGAGGAGCCGACCTGAGGAATGCGGTGGGTTTCACCGGCAGACACATCAAGCAGGCGCGTACGGACGAGACGACCCGGATCCGTGATTGACGTCATCATTGTGCGGGCCCGATATTCAGGAACTGCTACAGGCTTGATTCTCAGGCCTCTTCCGCGGGTGTGCGAAGGATCAACGGCGGCGGGCACGTGAGGTGAACTTTGCGTCTGGTGGCCGGGTGAATGAAATGGAGTTCGTGCGCGTGAAGGTGGTATCCAATGTCTCCCGGCAGCGGGGCGCGGTCTCCGGCGGCTGATACGGCGGGGCGGCCGCCGGCGCGATAGAGCGGGTCGTCAATCAAAGGATGTCCCGCGGCGGCAAGGTGAATACGGATCTGGTGGGCGCGGCCGGTGACGAGATTGACGCGGATCAGGCTCCGATTGCCGTCCCGGTCGCGGTTGAGGACCCGGCATTCGGTCCTGGCCGGCTTTCCCCCGCTTGTTGCCGCGTAAAGGTACCGGGTCGGGGCAAAGGGAATCCGCCCGATGGGTACATCAACCGCAAACCGATCGGGCATGTCCGTACCGGCGACGAGTGCGCGGTAGAATTTGCATACACGCCGGTTTCGGAAGTCTTCCGAAAGGGCTCGTCTTGCCAACCCGGAACGGGCGAACAGAACCAGGCCCGAAGTTCCCCGTCCCAGGCGATGGAGGGGCGCGGGGCCCGGGATTTCAGGGAATTGTTCGCGGATGCGGGAAAGCAGGGTATTCCGAAGGTGATGGCCGCCCGGCAGCACGGGAAGGCCGGCCGGCTTGTCGGCGGCAATAAGGTGATCGTCCTCGTAGAGCAGCGCAAACGAACAGGGCGCGTCCGGTTCCCGCCACGGCTTCCGGTAATAGGTGAGCCGCTGTCCCGCGAAAAGCCGGGTTTCGGGCGTAGTCGGCCTGTCATCCAGCCGTACGTCACCGGACACGATACGTTTGCGCCACGCTTCCCGGGAAGAGTGCGGATAGCGCCGGAAATAGAACAGAAGAACGGTTTCCCCCGCTGCGTCCTTCCCGATGCGGTTCCTGTAGGTCCAACCCTGGTTTGTCGGTGTGTTTTCGCACATATGTGCGAAATATAACGCCCATGAAGAGTCCGGGCCATTTCATTTCGGCCCGCGGGTGTTAACCCGCGGGCTCTTTCTGTCCTCCTCCGGACGACAGCTCCATGGCGTACTGTAGCATACAACACGGCGACGGCGGGTCCACGGACCGGGTGAAATCTCGACACATTCGCCTCAAGTTTATGGTACTTAAATAGATAGTCGATTGTCACCGTACGCAGACGAAGAAAGGCACGGAAATTGCGGAACAGTTCTCCATGGAATGGGATCTTATCCGGAAAACGCGGCGCGCCGGACCGGCAATGCCCGCGAGGAGCGAAGGCCGCGCATTGCGGCAGGCCAGGGCGGATGGGCCGGCCGCGCGGCGAGGTGCAGTGTACTCAAACTACGGATCGGGCTCGCGGCTTGCCGCGGGCTCCTGTGTGTTTTCACGATCGCGTTTCAGGCTGACGCCGCATTCGAGTTTCGGGCGGTGGGCGCCCGGTCCGGAGGGATGGGAGACACGTTCGCTGGTTTTGCGGAAGGCGTCGACGGTGTCTTCTGGAATGCGGGCGCGGTAGCCTGGGGGAAGGGCGTCTGTATCACGGGTGGGTACGAGCGGCCGTTTGGCATGGCGGTGCTGGATGCCCACGCGATCGGGGCAGTCGCGTCTACCGGCCGCATGGCCGTGGGCCTGGGTTATCTGGAGTACGGATTCAGCCTGTATCGGGAAAGGACAGCCGGGATGACATTCGGCATGCGGGTGGTGTCCCGGCTGGGTCTCGGGGTCAGGATCCGGCGCATGCAACTGTCCGTTGCCGGCGCCGAGGGCCGCGCGTGGACCGCGTTCGATCCGGGCGCCAGGATCATACTCGGCCCGAGAATCACACTCGGACTCGCGGCGTGGAATGCAGGCGGGCAGTCGGTGGACGTATTGGGTCAGGGTGGAATGGCAGGCGTGGGGTTCGAGGCGGCACGCAACGTGTCGCTGCTCGTGGACGTTCGCAAGGAGGCCGGCCGGCCCACGGGGGTGAGTGCGGGCGTGGAATACAGACCCGCCCGCCGGGTTATGCTTCGTATGGGCGCCGGGGGCAGGGCCGAGCGTTTGTCTGTGGGGGCGGGTGTGCTTCATCGGGGCCTGCGGATCGATTACGCGACGCTGCACCATACAGTGTTGGGGCTCACGCACCGGGTCTCCGTGACGTTTGGACGTTGAAGGGTGCACGATCTTGACACCGGAAGGACGATGTCCTATTTTTGGATCTGGCACTGCCCGGAGGTCTCATTCCTCCGCACAGGGTGCGTTATTTCGTTACTTTATCAGGCGGGAAACAAGACGGATGTTCAAGAAGCTCCTCCGTGAGGCGGCGTTGTTCGCGGGCTGCGCGGTTTTCACCGGAATCGTGGGGCTGATCCTGCTCGATCGATTCTTCATGCCGTGGTTGGTCCGGGCCGGCCAGCGTGTTGAGGTCCCCGATATCGTCAATCTGACACCCGAAGACGCCGACCGTGCGTTGTCCCAACGGGGGCTGAGGTTGAAGCTGCAGCCTTCGCGATGGGACACCTCCATTGCCGAGGGCAGGCTGGTACAACAGAATCCGCTTGCGAATTCGCACGTGAAGATGAACCGGACGGTCTATGCGGTGCCGAGTCGCGGGGTCAGGCTCTACGAAGTGCCCGATCTCAGCGAGAAATCCCTGCGCCAGGCCCAGTTGTGGATCGCACAGGCGGGCCTGGCCATGGGAGACACGCTTGAAGATGCGTCTGAAATCGTCAGGGAGGGATTGATCATCAGCCAGGACCCGCCACCCGGACAACAGGTACAGAGCGGAACACCAATCTCGGTTACGATCAGCAACGGCCCTCCCGGAGAGATGGTCCCAATGCCGGATCTGGTTGGGAAACCGCTTGAAACCGCCCGCGCCGAATTGGCGGAAGCCGGACTGCAGGTACGGGACATCCGATATGAGTTCAGCACCCAGCATCTGTTGAACGTGGTGATCCGGCACGTGCCCGGGTCAGGGGAAGAAGTAAAGCAGGGCACTCGGGTGCGGCTGGTGGTGAGTACATTGTAGCCGTTGGCTGCCGCCGCGCACCGGTGATCCATTCAAGCCGCCGCACTTCCATACTTCCCTGCCGGAAAATTGGAGGTTCTTCTTATGGTCAAAATCGCCCCGTCCTTCCTGGCAGCGGATTTTATCGCGCTCGAACGCGAGATTCGGGCGGTGGAAGCGGCCGGCGCGGACTATATTCACCTGGATGTGATGGACGGGCATTTCGTACCCAATATCACCTTTGGTCCCATGGTTGTGGAAGCCATACGGAAAACGACGGCGCTGACCCTGGACGTGCACCTTATGATTTCGGATCCGGGCAGATACCTGAGGGCGTTCGCGGACAGCGGGACCGACATCTGCACTGTCCACGTGGAGGCCGGCGCGGATGTGCCCGCACTGCTGGGTGAAATCCATAGGAGGGGAATGCGGGCAGGCGCCACGGTAAAGCCCGCAACACCGGTGGAGGCGTTGTATCCTCTATTGCCGTCTCTGGATCTTGCGCTTGTGATGTCGGTGGAGCCTGGATTCGGCGGCCAGGCGTTTATGCCGGAGTCACTGGAAAAGGTGCGGAGATTGCGTGCGGAGGTCGTGCGTCAGGGTGTGAATGCCGAAATAGAAATCGACGGGGGTATCGGGTTGGAAAACGCGGGGCTGGCGGTCGCGGCGGGAGCGGAAGTGCTGGTGGCCGGATCGTCCGCGTTTCGCGACGGCAAGGTGGGTGAAAACGTGGCTGCGTTGCGGCGCGCGGGAATGGCGGGTCTGGCGTAGCGAGGCCCTTGTTCTGGAGCTTTTTTTGTTGCGTAAATTCCTGTCGTCCCGTATTTTTACAGGTCTGTTTCTCATTTTAGGATAAACCCCCGGGCCCGCCCCATGTTCGATCATCTCACGGAAAAGCTGGAAGGGGTTTTCAAAAAACTCCGAGGCCGCGGCAGGTTGGCCGAAGTCAATATCGATGAAGCGCTCAGAGACGTGCGTCGCGCGCTTCTTGAGGCGGATGTCAACTATAAAGTGGCGAGGACGTTCGTTGCCCGTGTCAGGGAGCGGGCGATCGGACAGGAGGTGTTGCGGAGCATTACCCCCGGGCAGCAGGTCGTCAAGGTCGTGCACGACGAATTGATTCACCTCCTTGGAGACGAGCACCAGGAGTTGAATCTGACCGGACCGGCGCCCAATGTCGTTATGGTAGTCGGTCTGCAGGGGTCGGGCAAGACAACGCTTTGCGCCAAGCTTGCGCGCCTCCTGAAGGCGAAGGGCCGCAGGCCGCTCCTTGTGGCGGCGGATATCTACCGTCCTGCCGCCATCGATCAGCTTTGCGTTCTTGGCGCGTCAATCGACGTCCCGGTCCACCGGGCCGCGGAGGGGACCGATCCGGCGTTGATTTGCGCCGGGGCGGTGGATCTGGCGCGGGCGGACGGGATGGACCCCGTTATTCTGGATACGGCCGGCCGGCTGCACGTCGATGATGCGCGGATGGAGGAGCTGAGGAAGATACGCGAAGCGGTTTCGCCGGGAGAGATTCTGTTCGTCGCGGACGGGATGACGGGCCAGGATGCGGTCTCGGCGGCTACGGCGTTCTACGAACAGCTCGACTTTACGGGAATCGTCCTGACTCGCCTCGATAGCGATACGCGCGGCGGCGCGGCGCTGTCCATCCGCGACGTCACGGGTGTGCCCATCAAATACGCGGGCGTCAGCGAGAAGGTGGACGGTATAGAACCGTTTCATCCGGACCGGATGGCCTCCCGGATTCTGGGTATGGGCGACGTGGTGACGCTGGTGGAGCGGGCGCAGGATGCGGTGGACGTCAGACAGGCGAAGAAGCTGGAGAAGAAGCTGCGAAGCGAAGCGTTTACGTTCGATGATTTTCTGCAGCAATTGGACCAGGTACGCAGGATGGGACCATTGAGCCAGCTGATGGACATGATTCCCGGGGCCGGAAAGGCAATGAAGGGACTGGACGTGGATGACGATGCGTTCGTGCATACCGAAGCGATCATCCTGTCAATGACGCGGCAGGAACGCGTCAATCCGCAGATCCTGAATGGCAGCAGGCGCCGGCGAATCGCGGTTGGCAGCGGACGCAGTATCCAGGAAGTCAACAGGCTGATCAAACAGTTCGGAATGATGCGAAAGATGATGAGACGGATGTCGAGAATGGAGAAGCAGGGCCGCGGCGCGCCTGTACCGTTCCCGGGTTGAGGAGGCGCCTTTCCAGGTTGGCATCGGCGGCATGCGGGAACCGGGGTTGACTTTCACGACGTTGAAAAAAAACTGGGTGTAGTGGTTTCCTAATGGGAGGATTTACTTTGGTAAAGATTCGATTGACCCGAAAGGGCGCCAGGAATGCGCCGTTCTACCGGGTTGTGGTCGCCGATGGCCGGTTCCCTCGGGACGGTCGGTTCATTGAGAGCCTCGGTTATTACGATCCCACGATGAATCCGCAGCTGGTGCGGCTGAACGAGGAGCGGGCGCGCCACTGGCTGGATCAGGGCGCGGAGCCGTCGGGAACTGTGAAGAGTCTGCTTCGGCAACAGGGTATTCTGAGCCAGGACATTGCGCCCGGCGCCGATACGGGCGAAACGGACGAAACCGACGCTGAAGCCGGGGAATAGTCCTTGCCCCAGGATCCGGTACAACGGAAACAAAACGTCGCTATCGGCAGGGTTCTGAAGCCCAGGGGCCTCGGTGGCGAGGCTTTTCTGCATCCGCTTACGGATTATCCTGAACGGTTTCAGGTTCTCAAGAGCGTGCTGGTGGAAAGGCCCGACGGGAATCGGACGACACTCGGGATCGAGCGGATTCGGAACTGCGGACGGCGGATGGCCGTTAAATTTCACGATATCGATACGCCTGAAGCGGTTGCGCCGTTTCGCGGGAGCGAGTTGCTGGTTCCGGCCCACGAGGTGTATCCGCTTCCTGAAGATACGTACTATGTGTTCCAGATCGCGGGGTTGAAGGTCGAGACCGAAGAAGGCCTGGAAGTCGGACGCGTGGTCGATGTGTTGTCCCATCCCGGAAATGATCTATACGTTGTCAAGAGGGAAGATGGCGGCGAGGCGCTGATTCCCGCTGCGAAGGATCTGGTACGGATTGACCTGTCGGGCGGGCGTCTGGTTGTGAAGAACGTGGAGGGACTTCTCGATCAGTAGACGGAATGATTCGGCGGGCTGCTGTGCATATCGACTTTCTCACCATATTCCCCGATCTGATCCGGGAAGCGGTTGCATACGGCATTTCAGGGCGTGCGATCCGTGCCGGCCTGGTAGACGTCGTCGCGCACGATTTGCGGGATTTTACGGATGACGTTCACCGTACGGTGGACGATGCACCTTTCGGCGGCGGAGCGGGGATGGTATTTAAACCGGAACCGGTCGCCCGCGTACTTGCCGCCATTCAGGACGCCGGACGGTCGCCGGAGCACGTGATTTTCCTGACGCCTGACGGAAAGCGGCTGGATCAGCCGACGGTGAACCGGCTTTCTGTTGCGCCTGGTCTCGTGTTTTTGTGCGGACGGTACCGCGGAATCGACGAACGCATTCGCGAGTTATACGTTACCGAAGAGATTTCTGTTGGCGATTACGTTTTGAGCGGCGGCGAATTGCCCGCGCTGGTGTTGATGGATGCCATCGTGCGATTGATTCCCGGGGCGGTGGGAGACGCGGAATCCGCCCTGGAGGATTCGTTCCAGAACGGGCTTCTGGATTGTCCGTGGTATACAAGGCCCCGAGAGTTCGAGGGGTTGCGGGTACCCGACGTTCTGTTGAGCGGAGACCATCAGCGGATCGCACGTTGGCGACGCGACGCGGCCGTGCAGCGAACCCGGAAACGGCGTCCGGATCTCTACGAAAGAATCGAAGCCGGTAACACGGCCGGCTCCGAAAACGAGGATGTTGAGGGGCACGGAAAATAGCGGCCACCGGTCGAAGGGTATTTTTCCGTGCATTGATGATGAATCAGGGCGACGGTTTGTGCCCTGGTGAACTTTCATCGTTTCAGGAGTGTTACCATGGATGCATTGTTGAAGTCTTTGACGGACGAACAGATCAAACCCGACCTGCCGGCATTTGGCGCCGGAGCCACGGTGCGGGTGCACGTACGTGTGGTCGAAGGCGAGAAGGTGCGAACGCAGATGTTTGAGGGCGTGGTCATCCAGCGCAGGGGCCACGGGATCCACGAGACCTTCACGGTACGGAAGATGGTTGTGGGCGGCGTGGGTGTCGAGCGGATTTTTCCGATCCACTCACCGCGGGTGGCGAAGGTCGAACTGATTCGCAGCGGCAAGGTTCGAAGGACGCGCATTACCTATCTGCGCACGCTGCAGGGCAGAGCCGCGAGGATTGCGGAAAAAAGGGACGCGTAATCGAGGAAACGGGTATACACAATGGCAACACGCAATGCAGGAAGACGCCCCCGAGGCCGCGCGGGGCGCAGGAGTCAGGCACAACGGAGGAAACCGGCCCGCAGTCCACTGCCTTATTCCCGCAGGAACTGGACTTTCCTTGGCGCTGGCCTCGGCACAATCCTGATCGGTTACCTGTGCCTGTCCCAACCGCCGGTCGACGGTTTCATGTCGCTTACGCTGGCGCCTGTTCTGCTGGTAATCGGGTACTGCGTGCTGATACCCATCGGCCTGCTGCTGGGCGAATCGAAAAAACCGACCGACGACGCATCCAGCAAGTCCGTGGGCGGTTAGCTCAGCTGGTTAGAGCGCCTGCCTTACAAGCAGGAGGTCACTGGTTCGAATCCAGTATCGCCCACCATTTAAAAACAAGGGTTTATGTCGTTTTGACATAATCCCTTTTCTTGTTGTGCGCCAGGTATGGCGCGAATCACCGGGAGAAGGAGTCGGCGCCTGGAACCGGCATGGGAAACTGAGCCGGGAAGTGACTGGGAGGGTGTGAGTCACTCCAGAGGCCATTGATTCAAGCAGATATCCAGGGGACGAGACCCTCGCTCCGGGCCCCGCATGCGCGACGTCGGCGGGATCGAAGCAGGCCTCGTCGGCGAACTGAAATGCCCCCAACGCGCCACCGGTACAGGAAAAGCGTAGTGCCGTCCTACAGCACCAGCTCGTCGGGCGGCTGGTAGTCGCTTTTGCGCGGGTCCCAGCGGGTTCCGCATTTGTCGCTGATGACCACCCATTCACCCGCACTGAGGTTGCCCTGGTGGTGGTAGTTGAAGCGCCTGAGCCCTGCAGCTTCCGCGGCGTCCAGCAACATCTTGAGGTCGCGCGCCGACATTGGGTCGCCATCGTGGGGCAAGCGGCCGGTGTCAAGCCAGGGCACGATGCGCTCCGGGTCGTCCACCGAGGCCAGCGCCCTTCGGGTCTCCTGCGTGACCACCTGCTCGAAAAACTCCGGATTGAGGGCGCTCTCAAAATCGAGTAGATCGTCGCCGACACCCGGAAGGACAATCCCGAAGAGGGCCTGCACGACATCGAGGGTGTCGGCTACGCTGATCCCCGTATTCCACTCCAAAAGCGTCTGTGAGTAGCGATAGACCGTGCCGATGAAGCCGTCGAAGCCGCGGTGAAAGAAGTAATGCTTTGGCAGCAGGAAATCCATGAACCGGGCCAGATCGACGAAGTCGTATCCGCACAAGGGCGCGAAGGCCGCCGAGCGCGGGCCGCATCCCAGGCGCACCGGGCGCTCCAGCTCGGCGGCGACGCCTTCCCGGATGCGGCGAAAATAGCGCGTCAACGAGTCTGTGCGGAACGACAGCCAGGCCATCAGGTCGGAATCGGCACCCAGCATGCGGTGGGCGCCGACCAGTCCGCCCCGGGCGTGTCCGCGGATGCGCATCGGGTCGAGATTGTGAAACAGGTCCAACAGCCTGTCTTTCGCGGCCACCATGGCCTCGTAGTCGTACCCCAGATCCGCGGCCATCGGTGCCACAGATTCCGGCAGGTCGCGAAAGAAGCAGGAGCGGTGGGCCATGTGATGGGGCGCGATTTCGTACCCCCACTCCGGCCCGTCCATCACGGCGCCGTCCGCCATCGGAAAGTGTTCGAGCGTATCGACCATGCGCGCCACCCGGGATGCCAGCGTCCTGTCGTCGTGCAGCTGGTGGCCCTTTCCCCCTGGACCCGCGCCACCATCGGCATACATGCAATACACCTGCATGCCGCGGTCCCTGGCGGCGTTCATCGTCCTCTCCAGCAGGGCCCTTTTCTCGGGCAGCTTCTGTTCCGGCGGCGACGGCGGTTCGACCCCGAGTCGCGCGTACACAGCCGGATTCGGATCGTAGGCCTCCGCCACAATGTCGCCAGTGGGAGCCGGCAAAGCGTGTTTCGAGAGCCTTGCCGTGCCGAAAACGAGCGGACCGAACACGACGCCGTCCACGCCGCCCTCAGCCCAGGCGTCGAGTATGCGCTCGTGATCATTCATCACGCTTTCCAGATCGCGCATGACATCCATCCACAGCTTCAAGTTGAACCTCCTCCTTGCTTTGCGGTTTCGCTTCCCGGGCGAAAGAACCGTCTACCTGCAACCCGTGAAATCCTCGCGGTGAACTCGGAGCTGCGAAAAATGAGGACTTTATTGGACGCACAAAACCATTTGCGCAACAACACCCTCTGTGCCGAGATTAACGGGACAATTACCATTTGAGAATTCGCGAATAATGGAGAGGGCGAAGGAGCACAACAGACGGATGCGCTCCTTGTGGTCCTCTCAGTTTCGCATTTTCGCACGTCAGCGCTCAGACGTCAGTTTCGGATAACAGTCGCGGTGCCATAACGCCGTTCGTTCGACCTGCGCATGGAAGTCGGTCGACGGCACGAACCCGAGTTCCTCCCGGGCCCGGGAGATGTCGGCCAGGGTATGTGCGACGTCGCCCACGCGTGGCGGCCGGCGTTCGAGCCGGAGTTCTCTGCCCGCAACCTGTTCGAGGACGCCTTTAACCTCAAGCATGGAGTGGGCTTCACCCTGGCCCACGTTGAGCACATCCGCTTTAAACCCGCGCCCGCGAGTCGCAGCAGCGATATTCGCGTTGACAACGTTATCTATATAGCAGAAATCCCGAGTCTGCGTGCCGTCGCCCTCCAGGAACGGCTGGTACGAAGGATCCACGTACAGAGCATAGGGCCAGGCCGACAATACAGTGGAATACGCACCGCCAAAAAGCGCGCCGGGTCCGAACACGTTGAAATATCGAAGGCTTACCGCATCCAGCCCGTAGAGTCGATGAAACATACCGCACCAATGTTCGCCGTGCAGCTTCGCCAACGCGTAGGGCGATTGCGGGTTCGAGGGGCAGGCTTCCGGTGTGGGAAGGACCGAAGCCTCGCCGCATACCGCGCTGCTGCTGGCGAAGACCATGCGCGTTCTCTCCACAAACCCGGACTTGAGAATCGCGTTGAGCACGGACATTGTTCCCATTACATTCGCTTCCGCGCTGCGAAATGGATTCTGCACCGAATACGGAACCCGCGGCTTTGCCGCCAGATGAAGGACCGCATCCGGAATCGTGTTCTTGAGGAGTCGCGCGAACCAGTCCGCGTCCACGACGCTGTGGACGTGATATTGAACGCCGTGCACCCCGTTGGGAGGGCTTCCGGAAGACAGATCGTCAACACCGATAACGTCATGTCCGAGTTCCGTGAGACGACGGCATGTACTCTGGCCGATAAAGCCGTTGCTGCCGGTAACGATAAACCTCATTGTGCAAACCTCGAATTCCGCACCTGAAAAAGGCTCTGGTGAAACAGTCCGCGCGGTGGGGCGGTCGTCAGATACGATCATTATACGGAACACAGGGGGATAAGTTGCAATTCCCCGACGATAGACCTGTTTTCTGAGGCGAAACAATATACGAATCCGGTGGATTTTCGCAACGGATGCAACAGTCGCAACAGAATCCCGGAGGACTTCCAGTTCCATGTCCGACTCATTCACGACAACTTTCGAAAAACTCTGGATCGGCTTCAGGGCACGCTGGTGCGACAGTCACGATCTGGGCGGGGCCACGGCGTTCAGCCGCGAGGACGTTAAAGTACCCATGCTGCACCGTGTCGTACAGATCGACGTGCCCGACACGATGGTGGACACCTTGATCGACAGCGCCCTCGCCCACTTCCGGGATCGGGACTTCGACTGTGCGTTTACCCTGTCGCCGCTGGACCGCCCCGCCGATCTGGCTGAACGGCTGAAAAGCAGGGGATTCACGTTTGAGCTGCAGGCCGTGGCGATGCGTTGCGACGGGTACGTCCGGCCCTTTGTCTCCGAATCCATCGAGGTCGAAGAACTCGATCCGGGCCGGTACGGAGTCTGGGCGACCACCATGTGTCGCAGCTTCGGTTTTCCGGACAGCGTGGGCGCCCTCGGCAAGGAGGTTCTGAGCATTCCCGAAATACGGCTCTACCTCGCAACCGTGGATGGCGAGCCCGCGGGAACCGCGTTGATTTATTCCAGATACGGTCTGGGTTGTGTCGACTTCATCGGCACGCTGCCTCAATACCGCCGCAGGGGCGTGGCGTCGGCGGTGACCTCCCGTGCGGTCGTGGACTCACATTCGATGGGCAATCGATGGACCGGGCTTGAAGTGGCGGCCGGCAGCGCCGCCGAACGGGTCTACAGGAGAATCGGGTTTCGTCCCGTACACAACCGCCCGCGTTATGTCATAAGTACCGGCCGTACCGATCGCGACCGCGGGCCTTCCTGAGCCCGGAGACGAATGCCGAGCCGACGTCGGGCCTCTGCGCCCTGCAACGCCGCGACCGCCCGCCCGGGACGTGTTTCGAATCCGAAATCGGCCTGCCGCCGCTGTCCTGTCGGAACGGCCGAAAGAAAACACTTCCAGTTTGAATTCGTCCTCTTGCAGCGGACATAGAATCCACTATATTATTTAATATAAAGTCCTTGACTTGAAATATACGTACCGTTATTATTGCCGCTCCGGAAATCGGTGCGTCCGTTTCTGTCGGCAAGCATGACGGTCGATACAACACTGTGTGCGACGCCGTTCGTTCCCGGTTTCTGAATCGCCTACCAGACTGCCCTTTGCATCAGTCAATGCACTGGAGGCAATTGCGTGGTACAGCAGACGCTGGTCAGTTTCTTCGACTTTCTCTGGATGTCCGGTTTGCTCCTGGCGCCCATGCTGTTGCTGGGGTTGTTCCTCTCGGGCCTGATCCATGTGTTTATCTCCCGTGAGGCCATCCTCAGGTGGCTCAAGGACGACAGCCTGAAATCCGTTGCCGTGAGTTCGGCCGTGGGCGTCCCCGTGCCGTTGTGCAGTTGTTCCGTTGTACCCGTGGTTGCCGAGATGCGCAGGAAAGGCGCATCCCGTTCGTCCTGCATGTCGTTCCTGATAACCGCGCCGGAGACGGGGGCGGACTCGATTCTTGTCACGAACGCCTTCTTCGGATTTGTCGCCGCGGTCGTGCGTCCGGTGATCAGCTTCATCACGGCCGTCGTCGCCGGCATCTTTTGCATCGGCCTTATACGTAACGACCATGGCGTAGCCGGATCGGACCATAGCCACGAAGAACACGACCATGATCACGATCATGACCATGACCACGGGCACGATCATGACCACGATCACGGTTCGCACGAGCCCCTCATTCCCGAGACCGACGACTGCTACGTAAGCTTTTCTAGATTGAAGGGCCTTTTCGTACAGTGGCTGAAGGGCGTCGTCACGGTGGCCGGCCGCTGGAAGTCCCTTTCCTGGGTGAAACCGACCTTCTACCGTGACGCGCTGGAGGCTGAGGAGGCCGGAAAGGCTTCCACGGGAGACACGTCCACGGAGGATCACGCACTCGACTTCAAGAAGCTGGTGAAGCACGTCTTCCACTACGGTTTCGTGGAGATTGCGGACGACATCCTCTTTGCGCTGCTGGTTGGCGTGGCCCTGGGCGGAGTGCTCTTTCTGGTCATACCGGGCGACCTGATGACAAACGAGTATGCGCGCTGGGTCTCCTATCCCGTCATGGTGCTGGTCGGCGTTCCTCTCTATATCTGCGCATCGGCAAGCACGCCGATCGCCGCGGCCCTCGTCGCAAAGGGATTCAGCCCCGGTGCGGCGCTGATCTTTCTGATGACCGGGCCCGCCACCAATACCGGTACGATCGCGATTATCGTCAGCCAGTTCGGGGCACGTTTCGCTACCATATACGTAGCGGCGGTGATCGCGGTCACAGTTGCACTCGGTATCGTGATCGACGCGCTGCTTCTGGCCACCGGCCTGACGATCCCGCTATACCTCGGCCCCTCCGAATCGCCGACGATACAATTTTTGCAGTGGGGCTCGGCGCTGGTTCTCGTCGCTCTCATCGTCTGGCGTTTTCGGGCCGGCGCGCTCCGCAGCGGCTGGGAGGACCTGCTGCTCAACGTACGGCCTCTGGCGAAATCGTGGGGTCAGGCCTGGGAGCGCCTCACCCGCAGGCGAAGCTTCAGGGGAATCATCTCTCCCGCCACGCCGTTGGGCAAGTTGATCTGGGGATTCCTTCTCGTCCTGTTCCTGGCCAGCGGATTCACAATCATACCTCCCAATTCTGTGGGTTACGGCCGGCTTCTCGGCGAGGTCTACTGGCGCGACGTCCAGCCGGGGCTGAGCTATCTCGCCCCATGGCCGTTCGTCAAAGTCGACAAATGGCCTGTGCGGGAAGTGAAGTCCATCCTTTGTGAGACGCCTGAAGAATACGTGTCCGGCGACCTCAACCTGATCTCTCTTACCGTCAACGTGCAATACAGGGTCAAGGATCCCTACGTCTATCATTATCGGACGGAAGACCCGCAGAAAGTCATCGCCGACGTCGTCAAAGCCCACGTGCGTTCGTTTATCTCCGCCCGGGACCTCGAAAGAATGCTGAACGTGCACCGCGCAACGCTCGAAGATCATCTCACCCGTTCCTTCGACGTGGACGTGCACTTTGCGAATTCGGTACTGAAAACCGTTGAAATCGTCAAGGTCAATCTGCTGGACGTGAGTCCGGTGGCGGAGACCATGAGCGCTTTCAGGGACGTTTCCAGCGCTCAGGAAGACCGGGAGCGGATTATTGTCAATGCGCAGCGCTTCCTTGTATCGCTGGTGCCCCAGGCGCATGGAAACGCGGCGTGGGAGGTACAGCAGGCCGACGGCGAAGCCTATCGGAAAGTCAAGACAGCTGCCGCTGAGGCGGATGCCATATCCACGGTCTCCAGGGCCGTCAGAACCGCGCCGGGCGTCCTGCGGAACATGCTCTGGCGGGAGAAGCTGGAAACGGCGTTGGCCGGAAACCCCAAGATCATCGTTCCCAACAAGAAGAGCCTCGAAAAGGTCGCCCTGTGGAAGAAGAAGACCTCCGGAGCCAACCACGGCCCGCCGTCCGGCCACGGAAAAAAGGCCGCCAAAAAGCGAACGCGGTAATTTCATGTATGCAATCCAACTACGGGATGGAGCCCCGGATTCCACGCCATTCGGTTGGCGACCGGTAAACCAGAACCGCACCGGGTCGGCGGGTCGATCTCACACGCGCAACCTGCACGCCCTCACTTACGGGGAAAGGCAATGACGCTCAAGAAAGCCACGATTACGGCGGCCATCGCCGTGCTTGCCGGCGCAATCGTCTACGACAGCATCTACATTATCCACGAGACCCAGCAGGGCGTACTGACGCACTTCGGCAGGATTTCGCCGCCGGTCAGACAACCGGGATTGCATCTGAAGTGGCCCCGTCCCATCTCCAGGATTTACAAGGTGGACCGGCGTATTCATACGCTGACCGACATGCCTCACGAGTTGATTACCGACGATCAGAAAAGCGTGCGCGTCGACGGGTACCTGCTGTGGCGGACGGTGGACCCCATTCTGTTCGTCGAGGCGATACGCACCGGGAAGAACGCCGTTGAGCGCTTGCAGGACCTCTATCTGTCCAGCAGCGGGATCATCATCAGCAACAAGGCCCTGGACGCCTTTATCGGGCTGGGCCTGGAACACGAAGACCTGAACGAGGCTTCGCGTGAAATACACGCCAGAATCGCGCCAATTGCCAGAGAAAGCTACGGCATCGAGGTCATCGAGGCGGGAATCGTCGAATACACCCTGCCGAGTGAGAACCGTCCCAGCGTCATTCAGCGCATGATCGCGGAACGCGCCCGCATTGCCGCCCGATACCGCAGCGAGGGAGAGGAAATGGCCCTTCGAATCGAGGCCCTGGCCATTAACGAACACGAAAAGCTGCTGGCCGACGCGCATGCGGAGGCCACCGCCATCCTCGGCAAGGCCGAGGCGGAGGCGATGGCGGTGCTGGGCAAGGCATACCGGCAGGACCCGGGATTCTACAGCTTCATCCGCGCCCTGGACAGCTATGACCTGATTATCGACCGGAACACCACGTTGATGCTGCCGGCCGACAATGAGTTGTTCAAGTACCTCAACAGCAGAACCACTCCACGATAAATCCAGAGACCGGTCGAAATGAGCGAACAGTCGTCATTGCCGCGGAGTACGCGGATCATCTACACCATATTCGATTATTGCTCGAAACACCGGCGGCGAATCATCGTCTGGACCGCTGCCGCGGTTGTCGTCTGCATTCTGGCCAGCGGACTGTACATTGTGAAGAAGGAAGAACTCGGCGTCGTCCTGCGGTTCGGCAGAGTCGTGAAAGCCAACGTCCGCCCGGGAATTCGCTATTGCATTCCGATCATCGACAAGGTACACATCCGCAAGGTCAAGCGGGTTATTCGATACCAGGTATCCAGCAGGGAAGGCAGCAAAGTTAATTTTACCCTATTGTCCGGGGACGTGAATCTGCTTGAGGTGGACGTCGCGCTTCAGTACCGGATCGATAATCTCGGAAATTTCCTGTTTGTCTCCAGCGATCCCATCGCGATGCTGACCGTTTACACCAGGGAAGAGCTTATCGACGTCCTGGGTGAGAACTTCATCGATCTGATTCTCACCTCCAATCGAAACATAATCCAGAGCAGGCTGTTCGACAGGATTACCGCATGGCTTGAGAACCGCGACATCGGGATAGAGCTCATATCGCTCGACATCGTCGACGTGCGACCCATCGAAGAAACCATCGCCGCGTTCCGGGACGTCAGCGATGCGTTCGCGGAGCGCGCGAAGGCGGTAAGCGACGCAAATCGACAGAAGGAGCAGCTGATCGCGCGCAGCCGTGGACAGGCGGAGGCGCTGGTATTGGAAGCAAAGGCCAGGGCGTCTGAACGGGTCGTGCAGGCGAAGAGCAGCGCGGGGGCGTTCACCGCACTGCTGGGCGAATACAGGAAAATGCCTTCGCACGTACGTATCACGCGCTATTGGGACCGAATGCGGAAGATCTTCTCCGAGGCGAGCCTGGCGGCGGTCAACCCGGCCAATCAGTCGTCCATCGACATTAACATGATTGACGGCGCGGGCGAGGGTTTCACGCCGGCCGATCTGGCCCTGGGGAAGCAACCTTCCGGGACCGGCCGTGCGGACGGCAGGATGGCGTTATCTTCAACGCAAATGCCCGATATACATAGGATTGAAAACGTCGATGAGGACAGACTCACGTTCGACGGCCAATTCCACAGAGTGCGCGCGGAACGCGATCACCTGGACGTGGCCAACCCCCGGTCGCTCATCTTCGACACACCTTCGATATTCTCCCACAGCCACGTTGTGCGCGGCAAACGGTTCAGCCGGCAGGAGCAGGAAAAGCCGATGGTGGAGGTACTCCCAGAGGAGGATGCCAGGTCGACGACGCAGGCAACGCCCGGCGTCAAATCCGTGAAGAAAACGAAGGTCGGCCCCAGGAAGGGCAAGAAAGCGACGGCCGCCGCCAATCAGGAGAAGCAGGACGTAGCTGCCGGCAAGCCGGCAAAGAAGGGGGAGGGTGGCGCCACGTCGAAGTAAATGTGGCACGCCTCGGGAAGAGGGTAGCGAATGGCGGCACACATCGTCAGTGGGCTATGGGTATTCTGGCTCGCCCTGCTGCCGGTCGCGACGTCCCAGGCGGCGCAAGGTGTCATCGATACGACGATTGTCTTCGGCCAGAGCGCGTGTTTCTCCGGGCCGAACAGACAGTTGGGATTCAACTACCGGGCCGGTATTCGTGCGGCCTTTTTCGAAGTGAACCGCGGGGGCGGCGTCAACGGCAGGGCGCTCAGGCTTATTTCTCTGGACGATGCCTACGAGCCTGAACTGGCGGCCGCCAACGCGGAGCGATTCGCTTCCGGGGACGACGTTTTTGCCGTTATCGGCGGCGTGGGTACGCCCACGGCGAAACGCATCGCGCCGGTATTGAAATCTGCAAAAATACCCTTCGTGGGCCCCTTTACCGGCGCCGCCTTCCTGCGCAATGCCAGACGGTTTCCAAACGTCATCAACCTCAGAGCGGGCTATCTGGACGAGACCCGCGTACTGGTAAATCACATTCTGAGGAAGCGCGGCAAGAAGCGGTTCGGCATCATCTATCAGGACGACGCGTTCGGTCGTTCCGTCCTGAAGAACTACAAGTCGGTTCTCGACGGAAAAGGAATCCCCATTCTGGCGAAGACCGCATTCTCTCGAAACACACACGCCGTCCAGGCCAGCCTGTTCGGCCTGGCCAAGGCCGACCTTGAGGCCATCATGATCGTCGGCGCGTATGCGTCCAATTCTGAAATAATCAACCTGGCGCACTCTCTCGGCCACAGATACATTATGGCCAATCTGTCGTTCGTTCTGTCCTACGAGTTGAAGAAGAGGATCGAAGCGCCGAGCAACAGAATTCTGGTTTCCGAGGTGATGCCGGATGCGGACGACACTGGCATGCGGGTGGTCAGGAGCTTTCACCGGGCCATGGCGGCCACGGACTCTGCAAGCCGCGCGGACGACGGGGAGTATGGCGTCAACGAGGTGTCCCTCGAGGGATACATTCTGGGCCGTTTCGTCATCGAGGTGCTGAACCGCATGGGCGAGACGTTGACGCGGGAGCATTTCCTGCAACAGGCATTGACGTCCGGACCGATAGCGATTGACGATTGGACCCTCGCCTTCGGACCTGGAACCAACACCGGTTCCCGATACGTCAGATTGATCGATCTCGGAGGAGAATGACCGTTGAAAAAGGTGGATGAATTTTCGGCCGAAGAAATCGGCGAAGAGTGGCTGCGGGAACTCTACAAGGTCGTCCATATGCGGCGCGGCACGATGTTCAGGCTGATTACGGAGTCTGCCCGCCTGCTGCTTTTGGGCAATGCGGGCGGCGCGGCATTGATCATCGGATTCATGAGTTCGCCCTCCGGAGTCGAAGACGCGGCCTATCACTGGCTTGCGCTGGCGACGTTGCTCGTATTTGCAACCGGGACCCTGGCGTCCGCGATCACGATGATTCTTGTCGCGATGGTCTCTGTCAAGGAGGCGCACAGCGCCGAAGAGGCATTGAAACATTTCGCGGATAGGGAAATCAATCGGACCCAGGTGCTCTTTACGTTGGGCGAACAGACGTTTCGTATCGCCGACTATTCATTGGTTTCCGGCGCGGTCAGCATAGGCGGGTTTATGCTGGGCGGGATGAGCAGTATCCTGCTCCTGATGCTGTTCTTCTGAGTCGCAACGGTTCGATACGGGCAAATGACAAAAGGGGGCAACCCGGCGCCGGAAGTGAGGGTTGCCCCTGAAAAATTCCGGTGATTCGGCGCCTTGGTCGACCACTGCGAGGATTCACACGGACGCTTCGGAAGCTGTGTCTCGCATGGAAATCGTCACGACCGGCGGACCCGTTGGGTACCTTCGTCCGCGGGCGCCGAACTGGAAATCAATCGAAGTCAACGCAAGGTCAGGTCATCGTGGATTCAGACAGTTTGCTCATCATATCGGGATATTCACTGGGAATCTTTGCCGTTTCCTTTGCCGGCGGGAAACTGGCCGTCCTGGGATCCATGACCCACACGAAAATCCAGATACTGATGAGCCTCGTGGCGGGTTTTATCCTCGGCATCGCCATGTACCACCTCTTGCCGCACAGTCTCGAACGGATTACCGGACCGGGAAACGTGGAGAAAGCCGTCGCGTGGGTGGTTTTCGGCATGGTCCTGATGATCTTCCTGCTACGCGTGTTCCACTTCCATCAGCACGACTTCAGCGATGAAGCCGGCGAACTGCACGAACATCACGACCACGGTGGCTCCATCGGACATTCGGGCAGCCTGGTAGGGGTTGCCATGGGCCTGGGCGTGCATACCATCACCGAAGGCGTCGCACTGGGCACCAGCATGCGGATCAGTTCGCCGCATGAAGACGGTGGCGCGCTGCCCGCCCTCGGCGTCTTCCTCGCAATCCTCCTTCACAAGCCGCTCGATGCGTACTCCATCATCGGCATGATGAAGTTCGGGGGATTCAGCGCGCGCGCGCGTGCGGCGGCCAATTTCGCGTTCGCCATGCTGTGCCCGCTGGTGGCTCTCGCCAGTTTCTGGGGCCTGGGGCTGCTCGGCCTGGACGACGGCTCGGTTATCGGCTACGTGCTTGCGTTTGCCGCGGGCGCGTTTCTGTGCATCGCGCTGAGCGATCTGCTTCCCGAGATCCACTTCCACAGCCATGATCGCGGCAAACTCATCGCATCCCTTCTCGTGGGAATCGGTCTCGCCTACGCCCTTTACTTCGTTGAATCCAGCGCCGTTCATGGTACGGAAGCGCAGCACGGGCACTGAACCCCGCCGTTCTATCCCTCCTCGCCCATCGATCACGCAAGTGCGCGCAACCCCGCCTGGATCCGTTCCGCGTACTCCTCGGTCTTTCCGGGTGTATACACGTCCATTGGCATCACGACCATGCGGGGCACCGCGCGATCGGCCACCGGGGTCACTCCCTTTCCGTAGCGTGCGCTGCCCGCGTAATGGGGGCAACGGATGGGGCACCCTTTGCCGTACGCCAGGACCTCCGTGAAGATCGGATCTTCGGCGGCGGAGCGTCTCTTGTATCCGATCGAGACCGGACATCCGTGTTCGACCATGGTCTTTTGAAAACGCTCCACCGATATCCCCTCGCGGTCGCCTTCGAACCGGAACGCGACCGCGTGGCAGGCGTTGACGCACCCGTCCGGCACACGCTGCGGCACCAGCCATGGCGCCTCCCTTGCGGCTTCGCAGTAGAGCGCCCCCGCCTTGTGGTGCGCCGAAATGATCCCGTCGGCCCTGTCCATCTGCGCCAGCATCACCCCGGCCTGCAGTTCCGTCATTCGGTAATTCCAACCCAGGGTCGTTTTGATGATCCTCATTTCCAACATTTTTTCGACCAGGTCGGCCCGGTCGGTTACCGCCATGCCGCCGTCTCCGCTGGTGAGGTGCTTGGCCTCCTGAAAACTGAATGAACCGATCGACCCCAGCGTTCCCAGGGGCCTGCCTCTGTACGAACCCCCGACGCCGTGCGCCACGTCTTCGATCACAGGGAGTCCATATCTGTTCGCCACCCGGAGAATCCCCTCGTAATCCGGCGGGTTTCCCCACATCGGCGTGCAGATGACGGCGCCCGTGTGTTCCGTGATGCACGCCTCGAGCGAATCGGGATCCATATTCCAGCTGTCCTCATCGATGTCGCAGAATACAGGCACCCCGTTGTGATACATCACCGCTGCGCCGCCGAAGTGGACCACGGGATCGCAGACGACTTCCACGCCCGGTCCAACGCCGGCCGCGGCCACGGCCGTGTGCAGCACACTCATCGCACTGTTCATTGCCAAAGCGTATTCCGCCCCCACCCACGCAGCGAATCGCTCCTCCAGCCGGGTCGTGAATTTCCCGGTCTTGCTGTTCAGCGACCCGCTGGCGATCACTTCCGCCAGGTAGTCCAGCTCCAGCTTTCCGAACCGCTCCATGTCGACCTCCTTGTGTTTCCAATCAACAACCGACCAGATACCATGGAAACTTCGACGTCCGGTAGACCTGTCGTCCCCAATCCAGGTCTTCGGGGAACAGAAAGCATTTGCCCGCGCGGGGATCGATCGGCCTGCCCGCGGACGCATGTTCCAGAATTGCGCGCTGGAGCGACGTGTCGCCGGGGGCCTTGCTCAGGTCATCCGCCGCGTTCCCGAACACCGTCTGCAGGATCGACCGTGCCGAGATGCCGCCGGGAACCATGTAGAACTCCCGCAGGAAACGAACCAGATTCGATCCGGACGGAAGCCAGTCTTCCAGTTGCGTATCCAGCAGCCAGGAACCGCAGAAGAACGCGCGGTACGGACGTTCGGGAAAATGGCGGGGGAAAAATTCCATCGCGGCGCGGAAGGAGTCCCCGCAAGCGGCGTGATCAAGCGGTATGCCGCCGGGAATATGAAAATACAGAACAGGATCTCCCGGTCCCAGCACACAAACCCAATCGGCCGCGGCAAGCGTCACCATTTCTTCGCAGGCCCGGCCCGTGGGAAGGATGGGATGCCCGGCAATCCTTTCCCCTGTCACCAGGAGCCGGGAGGTCCAGACCGGCAGCGCATCTCCGCCTCTGTGCCGCTGGCCGTCAGGGCGATAGGTAACGCCGGCTTCGCTCAGAGCGACGACCATGGACGACTCCCTGTGACGATAGACGCGAAACGGGTCGTTCATCACATTGAACTGGTGTTCAAGGCGGCCCAGGGCGTAGATCTCGCCGCGGAGGAAGTTGGCCAGCCAACGGGCCGCGTGTCCGTCCAGGCCCCACCTGCCGTAGATTTCGCTGCAGGTTTCGCCTCTGAGGTAAATCTGTTCCATGCTGTCCCGTACGACCCGTTCGGGAATCCCGTGCGCCCGGTGTACCGATCGCATTTCAGGAAACCGCGACAGGAGTACCAGCAGGTAGAAGAGTCCGGCCAGTTCTCCCATCGGGACCTTCATGCAGGGCCAGTCGTCCGCCAGGCGGCTCGGATATCCTTCCACGCCGTAAAGACACCAGTGGCAGTGCCACGCCAGAGCCCGCAGTGCGCAGTTCTTCGCCACCAGGTCTGCCGCCACAACCGAGGCCTGCACGATGTCTTCCGGGAGGTAAATCCCCCGGCAGGCCTCTCTCACGAAGTCCGGTGACAGAAAGGGGACCTCCCCGTCCGGCACGGCGCGCCGGGAGATCTCCCACGAAGGCTCGAGGATCTTGCGGCTTTCTTCGATCTCCAGATCCGATACCACCCGGTTCAGATCCATAGCGCCTTTCCTGTTCTCAATCCAATCAAGGGGCGTCTGCGACGGAATCTGAAATTCTCTGCTCTGAGGCGCTGCAAACCGGATATATTAGGCTAATTCAAATTTGCATATTGAAATAGCCTAATATATCCGTGTCTTCGCAGGCTCGTCTTCTGATCGGTTCATCTGAAACGCCGTTTCGTGGAGGTCCCGCCACGGAATCAGGCTGCCCCGCGCCCGGCGCTGGTGTTCGTGACCGCCGTATGCAACGAAGACGGAGCCTGGCAAGGGTAAACGGGTGAGGTGTTTCTGTACACGACCGATGCTGTCAAACAGGCTGGACGACGCCGTGGTGGCCGACTTGGCCTCGACAAGCGCGATGTTGCGCGGGTACTCGATGATGAGGTCCGCCTCGGCGCCGTTTCGGTCCCGGTAAAACGACATACCGCCCACTTCGCCCTGGTTGGTTCTGCTTTTTGCGATCTCCGATACAACCCAGGTCTCGAAAATCGGTCCGCGAAGCGGGTGATTGCGTAACTGGTCAGGGTCGCGGATACCGAGCAGCCAGCAGACGAGCCCGGTGTCGAAAAAATGAAGCTTGGGCATTTTTACGAGACGTTTGCGAAGGTTGGCATGAAATGCCGGTAGTCTGAAGGTGATAAAGCTGGTCTCCAGGATGCTGAGCCAGGCTCTTGCACCTGGCTGGGAAATTCCGCAGTCGTCGGCCAGGGAGGAGAGATTGAGTAACTGAGCCGTGCGGCCGGCGCACAGTTCCACGAATCGCTGGAATGTTCCAAGATCGCCCACGTTTCTGATCGTCCGTACGTCGCGTTCGATATAGGTGGCGACATAGGAACGGATCCAGTCGGACGGATCCAGACCATCGTTGAATATTCGGGGATATGATCCCGCAAAGAGGGATTCTTCCAGACCGTCGGGGAACCGGGGGAACCGTTGGACTTCCCCGCGGGTAAGCGTCAACAGGTAGTATACCGCGGTCCTTCCTGCCAGCGACTGGCTTACCGAATCGAGCAGTGCGAGGTTCTGCGAGCCGGTCAGGATCCAGCGTCCGGGCGCCGGGTCATCGTCGATAATGCCCTGCAGGTAGGAAAGCAGGTCCGGGGCCCGCTGTACCTCGTCGATGATGACGCCAGACGGAAATTGAGCCAGAAAGCCTCGTGGATCTTCTACCGCAAAGGCGCGAACGTCCGGAGACTCGAGTGTTGTATACCTGTGCTCGGGAAATATCGTCCGGCAAAGCGTCGTCTTGCCGCTTTGCCGGGGACCGGTAAGCGTAATGGCAGGAAAAGCTCCCGCGGCCTTTTTGAGTCTGGGGGCCAGGTCACGTGGGATCATACGGGGAAAGTAACGAAATTTATATGCTATGTCAATCTTTAACTTTGAAATAGCCTAAATCCAAGACCATAGATTGAGAACAGAAGAACGTGGCGGGGCCCGTTCGTGCCATGACGCCCCTCAAAGGTCGGCAATTTCCCGCGTCAGGGAGTTGCTCGTATCCCCGCTGCCGATCAGGCTGTCGATCGCAACGAGGTCGTCAACGGACTCCGAGAGGAGCCTGTCGGACCGTTGACAGCGTTGGTTCGCCGATTCACCCGGCTTCAGCGGCAGTCGTCTCAGGTGCAACGCGAAGAGTACACCGCTGAGAATGGTGTCGGCCAGCAGCAGGTACGGGATGGACGCGACCTCGGACTCGTTCAAATCCGCCCCGAGTCGTCGCGCTTCCTTCCGGTAGGCGCCAGGATGACGCACGAATTCACCCAGCCACGCCGCGGAATTGCTGGACAGGGGGCCGATGAACGTCCTGGCCAGGTCGCTGGACGCAACCACAACGTCGAACAGCCGCGGTCCGCTGCAAAGCAGGTCCCAGTCGAAGAGCCCGCTCACTCTGTCTGCATCGAACGCCAGGTTGCACGACCTGAAGTCGCCGTGGATCCACGTCCGTTTGAGATCCCGGAATGCAACTGAGGAAAAGAACGAGGCCACCCGGTCGATCGCACGGTCTACGGTGGACTCTACGTCCCGGTCAGTTTTCGTGAGGTCCTTCAGCCGCTCCCGGAGGCGGCCCGGATCGTCGGTGTACATGACCGGCATCGTATCATCCCGGACAGTAAGTGTCCCGTCGTCGCGATAAGCCCCAGACGCGGAATGGTATTGCGCCAGAAACGTCATCATATTCTCGGTCTGAGATCCGTTCAGCTCTGCCGCAGAGGGGTATACCGTCCCCGGGATATATCGGTGTACTGAAAACAGTTCGCCGTCGATCTTTGCGGCAACCCCTCCGTCGGTCGACCGAATCAACTCGTCCACCGGTAAACCGCGACAGCGCAGGTGCGACAGGAATGTCGACAGGCGTTCAATCTCGGCCATCGACCTTCGGACGCGATTCACGCGAATGAGAAATCCGCCTCGCGACGTTTCGGCCAGATACACTTCATTGAGCACGCCGCCCGTGAGGCGGGACGTCCGGCGCCAGGTACCGAGGTCGAAGCGTCGGGAAATCACCTCAACGATATAGCGCGTTCGCCGGATGACGGCTGATGGGGAACTGGCGCGTGTCATATTGCGAGCCAATGTGATCGGGTAGTTCGCGATGGCCGGGACATATACGGCAGGGATCGGACCGCGCGGTGAAAGTCCGCCAAGCTGTCCGTGTGCGGGAATGGTTTTCATCTCCGGCATCAGACAGTCGTATGATATGTGCATTTTCTCCACCATGGCAAAGCAGAATCTTGAGGGCTGCCGCGTTTGGCGCTACGGGAAGAGCGATCGATGCGTGGTCCGGACGGCGTGAAGTTATCGCGTGAAGACTATTGACTTTCGCGAGAATGGCCGCTATATTTTCGTGCAAAAGTATTAGATTAAGTGATTGAATCACGGAAAATCGCGCCTGCGACGTGAGCCAGCGGACGGAGATTCCACCCGCGCGGACTGCTACTGTCGGAGTTATGCGCAGACCGCCGGGGTTCGAAGGCAGCACCTGAGGAGACAGCGGCATCATAACGGTACCTTCCGCATATATCGACGGCTATCCGGTGGGACGGCGTTACAACCGTGAGCTCGCCGACAACTATATCAGACACACGACGGTCGGCGACCCCTCTCTCGATCCGGTCATGGAGGAATTAGCCGGCCTTCCACCCCAGGACCTGCATCGGTTCATCAAGGCCGGCATCGACGAGGAGGAAGACGTCATGCGCAGCGCTCCCTCGGCGCTGCGCGATTTTTTCGACAATCTTGAAGATCCGCCCTGGTTCGAGTACGAATCCTTCAGGGCCGGCATGCGCGCCTTTCATATGAACACGACGAACATCCTGGTCGCATTCGTTACGGGCGTGCTGATCGAGGGGTTCGCGACCATGATCGCCAAGTCATTCGCCACCACCGGACGCGTGTTGAACCGGTCGACGGCAAGAAGGCGCCTCATGCAGAATAACCGGCATCTCCTGGAGTTGTTCTTTCCGGGAGGTTTGCGGAGAGACGGCGACGGATGGAAACTGTCCATGCGCCTTCGTTTCGTCCACGCAAAAGTCAGGCACCTGCTGGCGAATTCCAACGAGTGGAATACCGAAGCCTGGGGCATCCCGTTGAGCGCGGCGCATCTGGGATTCGCCATCACCGTCTTCTCCATGCGGCTGATGCAGCACTCGATCGCCGTGGGGGCCACGCTCAATCAGGAAGAAAGAGACAGCAT
This sequence comes from Candidatus Latescibacterota bacterium, assembly GCA_965116875.1. Taxonomy (GTDB): domain Bacteria; phylum Latescibacterota; class UBA2968; order UBA2968; genus JAAXHE01. The sequence goes on along the minus strand of OZ220733.1, from coordinate 1,255,045 downwards.
CATCCGGATCTGGCGGTACGCGGGTCACGTGATGGGTGTGCCCGAGTCCATTCTGTTCACAGATGAAGCGCACGCCCGTGAGATTTTCAAGATCGCCCTGATGTGCGAGCCGGAGCCGGACCACGACTCAGCCACGATGGCCAACGCGCTGGTCGAGGCCATCCCGCTGACGGCGGGTATCGAGGATCCCGATGAACAGCGGGACGTGAAAGCGCTGGCCTACCGCCTTTCAAGATCCCTGATCGGAAACAGTCTGGCGGACAAGCTGCGATTTCCCAAAACCAACACATTCGGGGTACTTCTGTTGTATCGGCTGAAGCAACGCTTGCAGCACCTGCTGAAGAGCAAACAGTCGATCCGGTCGGAAAACTTCACCCAGATGCTGGAGATCTCGGTGTACGACGAGGTGGGACTTGGCGGAATGAGCTACAGAATGCCGGATCACGTACAATCCTCAAAGTCGAACCCTTACTGATCGATGTGCGCGGAAACGACCTCCCCCGTCAGATGGAAAACAGGAGACTCATAGACTTGATGGGACGAATTCCTCTGAGGGTACCGGTGTTGACACTGTCGACCGTCAACCAGGGTGAGATCGTCGCCGCTCCCGGCCATGGACGGGAGCGGCGATGACGCTTATGCTCCAGGATCGATATATAGACGCCATTCTGCGATATCGGTGGATTGTCGTCGCGGCGGCGACGCTGCTGATGGCGGCCATGACGGGCGGAGTCCGGTTGATCACGGTAACGAACGACTACCGCGTTCTGTTCAGTGAAGACAACCCTCAGCTTCTCGCATTCGACGCGCTCGAGAACACCTACGCCACGTCCAACGCGGCATTGATCGCCATTACGCCCGGGCAGGGCTCCGTGTTCACCCGCGAAGCGCTGGTCGCGGTTGAAGAAATGACCGGTGCCGCGTGGCGTGCGCCCTACTCCAGCCGCGTCAACTCCCTCACCAACTATACGCACAGCGAGGCGTCGGGGGATGAGCTGATTGTCGCGCCGCTCGTGGATGACGCGCAGGCGCTGAGCGACGCCGGGGCGGCCCGCGTTGAAGGGATCGCGCTGGAGGCCGCCGAAATCGCCGGACGCCTGGTTTCCCACGATGGACGCACGGCCGGTGTGGCTGTCAACTTCGTCCTGCCGGAGAACCCGGACCTGGCCGTCGTTGAAATCACCGACTATCTCCGTTCGATCCTGAGCGACGCCCGCGCAAGGCATCCGGACATCGCCTACCATCTTACAGGCGACGTTGTGATGAACCGCACGTTTTCCGATGCCACCCAGGACGACCTCCAGACGCTGACGCCGATCGTGTTCGTCATCATCATCGGCGCCACGATCCTGCTTCTGCGATCGGTTTCAGGCACGTTGGCCATCGTTGCCGTGATCGTGTTCGTTGTCAATACGACCGTCGGGTTTGCTGGCTGGAGCCGCGTTGTGTTCAGCCCCACGAACGCCGGGGTGCCGATAATCGTCATGGTGATCGCCATGGCCGACGCCATACATATCGTGACGAGTGTCCTGCTTGGCATGAGACGGGGCCTGGAAAAGAACGAGGCAATCGTCGAGTCGTTCCGGATCAATGTCAATCCGGTATTCATTACCTCCGTCACGACCGCGGTCGGGTTCCTCAGCCTGAATGCCTCGGATTCACCGCCCTTTCATACATTGGGCAACTGCGTTGCATTCGGCGTCCTGTGTGCTTTCGTGTTTTCAGTCACGCTCCTGCCCGCCCTGTTATCCATCCTGCCGCTGCGTGTGGCCGCCCGAGGTCCTCGAGATACCCATTTCCTCGACCGTTTCGCCGACTTCGTCATCGCACGGAGCAGATTCCTGCTGGTCGCAATGGTACTTGTGGTCGCCGGGCTGGTCCTGGGGGTTTCCCGCATTGAACTGAGCGACAACATGGCTCAGTATTTCGACGACCGTTACGAGTTCCGTCGCGATACCGACTTTATCATCGAGAATCTGACCGGGCTGGACAAGCTGGAGTATTCATTGAACTCGGGACGCGACGGCGGCATCACCGACCCGGAATATCTGCGCCGGATCGATGCTTTCGCCGGGTGGTACCGGCAGCAGCCCGAGGTGACTCACGTCCAGGTGTTTTCGGACATCATGAAACGGCTGAACAGAAACATGCACGGGGATGATCCGGCGTTACATCGTCTGCCCGATGACCCGGAGCTCGCCGCGCAGTACCTGCTGCTCTACGAATTGTCGCTGCCCTTTGGAAGCGATCTCAACGATCGCATAGATGTCGCCAAATCCGCGACTCGCATGGTCGTCACCACCAGAAACGCGTGGTCTCGCGATCTGCGCGAACTCGATGCACGCGCACAGGTCTGGCTTCGCGCAAACGCGCCCGATTTCGCGCAGGAGGCATCCGGACTGAGCATTGTCTTCGCACACCTGTCGCTGCGGAACATCAAGAGCATGCTGCGGGGGACGATCCTGGCCATGGCGCTCATTTCGTTTATTCTGATATGGATCTTCAAGAGCGTACGGATCGGGCTCCTCAGTCTTCTGCCGAATTTCATCCCGGCGATCATGAGCTTCGGGCTGTGGGGCTACCTCGTGGGCAACGTGGGCATCGCGTCATCGGTCGTCATCGCCGTGGTCTTCGGGATTGTCGTGGACGATACGATTCACTTTCTAAGCAAGTATCTCAAGGCCAGGCGCGAGGACCTCGCCGCACCGGAGGCGGTGCGCTATGCCTTCCGCACGGTGGGGCATGCTTTGTGGACAACCACTACGGTTCTGTCGGCAGGCTTTCTGGTATTCGCAACGTCGGGGTTCCAGGTGAGTTGGGCGCTCGGCCTTCTGGTCACGATCACGATCATCTTCGCGCTGCTCGCCGACTTCCTGCTCCTGCCCACGCTGCTGATGACCATCGACCGGAGGAAATTATGAGTTATTCACGAAGACTGCTCGCGTTTTCGACGCCATGGCTGATTGTCGCGGCGGGCGTCGGCGCGCCGGCATCCGTTCACTCGCAGAACACCGTGTCCGATGCGACAGGGCTGAGCATCGCCCGGGAATCCCGTGCGCGTGAGGAAGGCTTCGGCAACTTCACGGCGCAGCAGGTCATGGTGCTTCGCAACAAGCACGGGCAGGAAAGCCAGCGCCAGCTCCGCGTAAAGGTACTGGAAGTACCTGGCGCCGGCGACAAGAGCCTGTTTGTATTCGACGAGCCTCGCGACGTCAAGGGAACGGCGCTTCTCGTCCACGCGCACCGTGACCGGGCGGACGATCAATGGCTTTATCTGCCCGCATTGAAACGCGTCAAACGGATCAGTTCGTCGAACCGGTCCGGTTCTTTCATGGGCAGTGAGTTCGCCTATGAAGACATGACCGCCCAGGCCGTGGAAAAATTCACTTACCGCTATCTGCGTGACGAGCCCTGCGGCGATTTGACGTGTACGGTAACGGAACGCTTCCCCACGGACAAGAAATCTGGCTACAGCCGCCAGGTGGTGTGGCGCGACAGGGGCGAGCTTCGCGTCCGGAAAGTGCAGTACTACGACCGCAAGGACGCGCATCTGAAGACGCTCACGCTGGATAATTACGCACTTTACGCGGGTCGTTACTGGCGCGCGGGGGTGATGACCATGGTCAATCACCTCACCGGAAAAAGTACGGTGCTGTCCTGGACGGACTACAAGTTCGGGACTGATCTCGGCGACCGGGACTTTTCACGCACCGGACTGAAACGGACGCGTTGATGCCGAATCGTGTAGTCAAACAGATCGTTCTGCTCGTCGCAATCTGTATGCTTGTGACCGTATTTTCCGGCGATGCAGTTGCCCGGATCGAAACGCGGGAATTGTCCGGACGCCTGAGTGTGGAGAGCCGCTGGTTTCCCCGGACCGGCGCCTATCCCGGCCAGCGCTCCCACGGCAGCGGCATTGTCGCCGAGCCCAGGCTCTACGTCGAGGATGCGCGGGGCAGAAGCTTCACCCTGGCTCCGTTCCTGCGCTTCGACGCCGGGGACGAACGGCGCACCCACGTCGATCTGCGGGAAGCCTATTTTCTTGCCTTCGGCGAGTTCCGCAATCAGGAATGGGAAGTGCGTCTGGGCGTCGACAGGGTTTTCTGGGGTGTGACCGAATCCCGCCGCCTGGTGAATATCGTCAATCAGGTCGACCTGGTTGAACACCCGTACAGGGAGCCTTCAATGGGCCAGGCGATGGCCCATCTCACAATGTCCGGAGACTGGGGCGCGGTGGAAGTATTCGGAATGACCGGACACCGCGTCCGCACCTTTCCGGGAATGTCCGGCCGCCTGCGATTCCCGCTTGTTGTAGACAATGAGCGGGTTTCGTATGAGAGTGGCGCCGGACGGTGGCGCCCGGAGTTCGCCGCCCGATACAGCAGAAGTTCCGGCGAGATGGACGTTGGCGTCAGCGTATTCGACGGCAATAGCAGAGAACCCCTGCTGTCACCAGGCATCGACCCAAACGGCCGTCCGGTACTGGTACCCGGCTATGAACGGATCCGGCAGTTCGGGCTGGACGCTCAGTTGACGGCCGGACCGTGGCTGTTCAAGCTCGAAGGGCTCGGAAGGGCCGGCGCGCGGGACCGACGCGGTGTGGAGGAAGACTACGTTGCCGCCACACTGGGCGGCGAGTATACGGTTTTTTCCGTGATCGGCTCCGCAGCCGATCTGAGCCTGATCGGGGAATGGAACTACGACGGCCGCGGCCGGAACGCCACGAATATCTTTCAGAACGACCTCTTCCTGGCGGCTCGACTCGCGTTCAATGACATCCGGAGTACCGAAATACTCGGCAGCATGATGAACGATTTCGACACGACCACACGTGTGCTGACGTTCGAATTGAACCGGCGAATCTCCGGCAGGTTCTCCCTGCATCTGGAGGCGATTGCCCTTCTCGACGTCGACGCCGGCGACCTGTCCTACGCCAGCCGTAGAGACAGTTTCCTCGAATTGCACCTGACTTATAACCATTAGCCGGTGTAGGACCGGTAACAGGACTCACATTAAACCCCCGCATTGGAACTATCCCGACTGGAGAGCGGTCTAAATGACGGCGTTCAACTGATCGTTTATCTTCCGGGGAGGCCATGATGTCCATCGATCGACGGCGTTTTCTTTGTCATGCAGGGACTCTGGGCGCCGCGGCGTTTGTGACGCCGGGGGTATTTGCCGAGGAACTGATTCGAACGCCCTGGCAGACGGAAGGTCCCTTTTATCCGGACAGGATGCCGCTGGACGTCGATAACGACCTCCTGATCATCAACGACGCGATCACGCCGGCGGTGGGAGAAATCACGCATCTGACCGGGCGCGTCACCGATGCGAACGGCCAACCCGTGAAAAATGCCGTTGTGGAGATCTGGCAGGTCGACAGCAACGGCGTCTACATCCATACCGATGCCCCGCGGAAAGACCGGCGGGACCGGAACTTTCAGGGATTCGGACGATTCGAAACCGGTTCCACGGGGGAATACCGTTTCCGTACGATCAAGCCCGTGAGATATTCCGGCGCCCGCGCGGCACATATTCACTTTGCGATCGACAGGAACGGACGCCGGGCCCTGACCACCCAGATGTACGTCAAGGGCAATCCGGACAACGAGCGGGACTCCATATTCCGGAGGCCCGGACGCGCATCGCGGGATCTGTTGGCAGTGCCGTTCAAGCCGCTGCCCGGATCGAAAATTGGTGAATTAACGGCGAATTTTGATATCGTCGTCGGCAAAACGCCGGAAGACCCTGAGGGGGGACGCCGCGGCTGGATATGGTAAGGGTTCAACGCGGGGTCCGGTCTCCGGTTGCGTTCGCGCAGTTCAGACCTTCCTGAGATACCTGCCGGGATTGCCCACCCAGACCTCCCCCGCGGGCACGTCGTGCCGGATAAGGGTCCCCGCGCCCACCATGCTTCCCTCGCCGATTGTCGCCCCGATAATCGTCGAGTTCGTTCCCAGGAAACAGTTTCGTTCCACCCGTACGCTTCCCGAAAAGCTCACCCCAACCGCCAGGCAGGAGTAATCCTCGATCACGTCGTCGTGGGACAGTCCCACGTTCTGGAGGATGATCACGTGGTCGCCGATGGTTACGAATGCGCCCACCGTGGTTCCCGCGAGAACAACCGATCCCCGTCCCACCGCGCTATGCGGGGAAACGAACGCGTGGGGATGGACAATTGTGGCGAATCGTTCCCGTGGCAGGCCCAGACCGGCCACCGTTCCAGGCCAGGTCTGATAACTCCCCGGACCGAAAGTAAATCCGGTGAACTGAACGTCGTCCGGCAAGGCGCGAACGGCGTCGAAGTCCCCCAGGTGTTTGAGGCCGCCCTTGTTGACGGGTTTGCCGTTGCGCGTCACGTATCCCAGCACCTCATAGGTCGGCTTCCGGGCATTGATTTCCCGCACGGCGTCCAGAATGTCGGAGTTATTGGATCCAATGCCCAGAAAGACGAGCTTTTGCATTGCGCGACCTCCTCGTGTTCTGTCCGGCGGTTTTTCGTCCGAAACCCGTTCCCTGGCGGACCTGACCCGGCGGCACGGCTTCCTTCAGCTGTAGACGGCCGATATATCGCAACTGTCGATTCCGGCGCCCAATGCCACCTTGGCGAAGTCCCGGCGGTATCGGGTCACAGTCCCGATCGTCGCCGGTCGCCCGTCCACCCGAACTTCCTTCAGCGTCCGTCCGCCGTATTCCGCCGGAATCAACCAGCGCAGGTTTCCGTCATCAGGCGCGCCCGCAGCCGTGAATTGGAGCGTATGGTCCTTCCAGGACAGGTGCTTCACGCGCCACCGGTCCCGCAGGAGCCAGAAATCGCACCACTGATCGTAGGACCAGACAGGTACATTCCGTTCCGCGGCCTTTTCAAGCAGAACAAGCCCGTGCGCCCTCGAATATCTCACCCAATTGCCGGGGTGAAGGATCACGCCGTAGGGCACGTGGAACCGTGCGGCGCTGTCATCGAGGATGCGGTCCACCAGCGCGCCGTACATCTCCGGCGAATAGTGGAAGGACTTTGGCGCGTTTTCCTGGAACCAGACGTCGTCGGACAGGTGGGTGTGCTGCTGGAGTACGTCAATCAGGCGCCCGTCAGGATGACAGAACCGCATCGGCATGGCCGCCCCTCTCAGGTGGTACGGACTGCTGCAACGGTCCCGCATATAGGCTGAACACAGGTAGTTGGCATCCATCCGGATGCCCAGGCGCGCCTGTACGTCTACCAGTTCCATGTAGCCCGCCCAGGCGAGGCAGTGATTGCGTACGCTCGTGGGCTTGAACCCGTACATCTCCTCGAACAGCAGAATCTGCCGCTCGAATTCGGCCACGCGCTCCGCTATCGGGCGTCCGTCCAGGGCCCGGAGGTTCGGGTGCGGCCCGACGTCGTGGGTTTTCCTGTACCGCTGCACGTCCGCCGCCGTCGAGTCCGTCCCGATGGGAATGATGTATAGATTCATGCGGGCGCCTGTTTCCGCTACCTCCCTGAATTCCTGCTCCGTAGCGGAAATCTCCGCTCCGTCCTCGTCGCCCGAATAGAGTACCATCGCGGTTGCCTCGCCCGGCAGGTGCCAGAGTAGCGGGACCGGCGCCGGAACAAACCGGCAGACCAGTTCCACCAGCCACCGCGCCAGCATATCGGCAAATGGAACCAGCCCGCTGTCCGCCGGCCCGAGATCGATTCCGATGGAATCGGCGCGGACGTTGCCGCCCACGGCACGCTCGACCTGGCGCGGATCCCCCTGGCGGAGGGTGTATACGCACGCGGGGAGATCGAAGGCGAATGCCAGGATCCGTCCCTTTCCGTTTGGCGATTCGATAATCCCGACAGACTCTCCCTCGAATGCGTCCGGTTGGTAGAGATAGGCAATACCAACTCCCGCCTCAGGCCCTTCGAGATAATGACCCGCCGCCCCGACCACCGGAAAGTCCTCTCCTGAAACCCCTGCCGCCGGATAGCGTACCGGACGCAGACGCAGCGGCGCGGCCCTGGCGCCCTGGTAGACCAGCCCCGCGGCGCGGGCCAGGATGTCTCCGGGAAGGAACGTCACGACGGTGCCGCCCCGCCGCGCAAATCCGATCAGGAGTTCCTGCGCCTGCGCATCTCGTTCGGCCGCCGGGCAGACCAGTACGGGAGTCGACGCGGGATCCAGAGACTCAATCTGTTCCTGGCCGATCCGATCGTAAGCGGGAAGCCCCCAGGTCGTGAAGATCTCGGCGACGTAGTCCGATAGACCGGGCGGATGGGTCAGAATGCCGATTTTCATGGATGATGACCTCCACATTTAACCAGGATTCGTCGTTTTTTGGGAACGTTAATTCGTACATGTGCATGTTGATAAAGGCGATTAAACGGCGGATGACCAGGATACACCAGGTTGCTGGACGTCAACTAAAAAAATGTCCTTCCATACGACGTTACCGCCCGGTTTGGGGAGCTTTTATCGCGTCGCCGCGTTGCTGTTTTATTCGAATTGGGGTTCATTCGGAGTCCGTTATTGCACGCCGAATATCCTTGCCGCGTTGTCCCATAATATCATGCGCTTCAACCCATCGGGAATGTCGGCGTAGAGTACCCGTCCGAGTTGATAGGGAAATCCGTTTACGGGATGGTCCGATCCGTACAGGATCTGCGCGGGCGGCGCATGTTCGACAAGCCAGGGGAGGGTGCCGCGCGCCATTTTCGAATATCCCAGGTCGAAAAACAGATTCGGGCGTGCGTGGGCGACGTCGAGAAAGGGCTCCAGACCCTCGCGGCTGCCTCCGCCCAGGTGGGCATAGATGAACTTCGCGTTGGGGAACGCGGCGAGCGTATCCATCAGGAACGCGGGAGACGGCCCGCGGTGGACATGGCAGAGCATGGGGCAGTTCCGCTCATGCGCCGTCTGAAACGCGAGACGGTAGCGAGGGTCCTCGGTTGACGTGTCGTGAAGCGCGCAATGGATTTTGATGCCACGGCAACCGAGTTCGTCGAACCCGCGCGCCATCTCGTCGGCCATCTCCGGTTCGTAGTTCGGATTGTAGACCACGTAACCCACGAGCCGGTCCGGAAAATCCGCCACGCCCGACCCGATCCGGGTGTTTCCTTCGTGGTAGTCGGCCCCGATGGCCAGAAAGTGGCTGACGGCAAACCGCTCCACCCCCACTTCGTCCATGCGCGACACCATCTGTTCGGCCGACCAGTCACGGTGGTACTTCGATTGAAATCGGCCCAGGTGGCCGTGCACGTCAAACACACGGAAACCGTGCGCGCCGCATGGCCACTCCGGCGCCCGTCCGGGGTCCCGTTCCGGAAGTCCCAGCAATCGCCGCAGGGTGTTCCCCGCGATGTCGGCCCGCTGATGCTGCGGAATTCGCGCGCCAGCCAGAAGGCCCATCGGACCTCCCGGGTCCCAGGCGGGCATCCCCGTCCCAAACAACAGGCGCCGGTGCCCGAATCGCCCTGAGATCTCCTCCACGATCCGCGATTCCTGGATGTAGGACGCCTCGATATGGAGGTTTGGAAACGCGTCCCAGACCCCGTATAGCGCCCGCGCCGTCGTGCCGCCTTCGCGAATCAGCACAAGCGGCAGCGCGGGGTGCGCTTCCGCGATCTCGAAGACCGCGCGCCAGTCCGTGAGCTGGCTCCAACTCGTGCGGCCCTGGTCCAGGATCAGCGGGATTCCCGATTCGGCAAGCGATTGCAGCAGCGGCCGAAGAATCCGTTCCAGCAACGGAAAACCGTGCACGCCCGGAAAAATCCTGGCCGCGCGCACGCCCTGGGCGCGCATCTGCGTCACGAGTTCATCCGGCTCGGGCAGTTCTCCCGTACCCGGGGGCAGAACCGCCCAGCATGGATGGAGGCGAGGATGGAAACGCGTGGCCTCAACCACCCAGGCGTTCCCATCCGCCGGGTGTCCCATGGCGGCGTGGCTCGCGTGGACCAGGCCTTCGGAGATGCCCAGTCGATCCATCTCGGCAAGCAGCGCTTCGGGTGTCCGAAAGCACGGCTCGCGGTCTGTGCGCGTGGGCCCAAGCATGCAGTTCATGTCGAAAACTTCCATCCCGTCCCCCATTTCGTCGATTGGCGCTTAGTGTCCTGTCCCGAAAATTCCTCTTCTTATAAGAGGATTCTGTTACCGATCGTTCCCGTAAAGTAGTCCACGATGCACCACACGCCGGCGCCCGTGGCCTCTCCCAGTATCATCCCCATGAAGAACGGCCGGGTCCTCCGGTACAGCCTCGCTCCTCCGAATCTCAACACGGTCGCTTTCATCCCCCAGGCCAGGAATACACTGAAAAAATAGGTATCGGTGTACCAGATCGTACTCAACGGAAGAGCTACCGGGTGCAGAGGCCACCATCTGAAACGCATCCTCAGCAGGGTCAACAGACCTGCAATACCCATCCCGAGTCCTGTATAAAACATACCCCTGGTGAAAACGGGGCTCGGCTCCAGCATGCGGGTCCCCACGAAGGCATCGAACGGGATGCGCGAATAATCGCGGAAGTGCCGGTCCAGGTTCAGCCCCCCGCGCGAATAGCCCAGGTCCAGCGTCATCGCACTTGCGGTTACCAGCCCCACCGCCATCGCAACGCCCATCGCCCAGATCAGGCCGCGCTTACGCCTCATGCCTCTCGACAGCCATAGGGCCCCCAACGCGCGGGGCATGACGTTGCTGACACGGGTCATTGTCCAGGCGTAGCCGAAGCCCAGCGTCACCAGCGCGGTTGGGCCGAAGGCCGACGAACCCGTCGCGCAGACCACGAACTCAGCGGGGTTGATGGGCGAATACGTTGCCACGAACCCCGTCTCGCTCACGATCCGGGCCAGAACAAAAAACACCACGATGGATGAGAAGAACAGAAACAGGATCAGAGCAAAAGACATGCCCGCCTGATGCAGCCAGCAGCCGAGGTATACCATGCCCCCGAAGGTTCCGAAGACCGCCGCACGGTAGGACATGACTTCACCGGAATCATCGGCGGCCGACGACGTCCCGAACGCCCTGGCGAAGACCCCGCGCAGGTGGCCGCGAGCGGTCCATGCGCTATAGGCGGCCAGAACCAGCATATATCCCATTCCGGTCAGCGCGAGGAACGACGATCCCCTTGAACTGAACCGGCCCACCATCCCCGAGACATCCGTATACTCCGCGCCGAAGACCGCCAGCGTGCCCCGGATGACCTTGGAGACGACGTTGAACACCCAGATGCTCAAGCTCACGTCCAGGTTCACAAAATAGGAATACCCGAGAATAGCAAAGTGCATCCTCAGGGGCAATGGAGTCGTGCCCTGAAATACCCAGAGCATTGTTCCCATCTGGACCCGGGGCAGTGTGTGGAAGTAGTGATTCAGGCCATTGATCGTACCGATCAGAAGCGGAACCGCAAATCCGGCCCACATCAGCCGGCTCCTGAACAGAGGGCCCAGGCGCCTGCCGTCCGTTTCCGTCATTTCCAGCGGCACCTGGAGAATTGGAAACGCGAACCGCTCGTGCTCAGACCACTGCCTGCGGAATATCACGGCGATGCACAACAACACGCCGAACAGCACCAAAAAAAACGACCCCCAACTCGCCAGGGGTGCCAGCCAGGCCAGCCAGGGCAGGGGGGCGCTCTGCGGAAGCCCCTCGTAGAACCCCCGAACCGCCTCGGCGTTCCGGGGGGCCGTCCACGGCAGAATATGCGGCAGCACCGCCTCGAGATCAGGGCGCTCCGGAGAAGCGTAGTACGTTGCGCCGGTGAGGAAGGCGATCAGCCACTTGACCATCCACAGTGCCGGCATCGACACCAGAAGCATTGAAAAGATGCAAAGAAGCTCTCCACGTTTCAGGCGGTGCGCCGGTTTCAGGGCGACGTTACAAATAAGAATCAGCAGGAGAAAAACGAACAGGATACCCCGGTCCACAAAATAGTAGTGGAGAGAGGTGCCCTGGATCACCATCCGGTTATAGGGGATGACAACTGCCAGAAAGAGGCACAGGGCGAGCCCGATCAGGAAGGCCCTGCCCGTCAGTCCGTCCCGTACCTCCTCACACACCCCGCTGCGTTCGCCAGGTGTCCGATCTCGATGGCTTTCCGCCGGGACGTCGGCCATCCGTCACGTCCTCCTTTGTGCCGCACATCCTGGAATTCGACCATCGACGCAGGATCGTACCGTTCCTGTTTTCTTGTCTTATCTCGAAGGTACAGCGGCGGTTTTACTCCGGGCATCCACGTCATCGGGAGTTACCTTGCTCTCTTCGAGAATGGTCTGGATTTCATATATGGATCCACTGCGCTCCGCCGGGGGAAGCGGGAGCCGGACCGGTGCGTCGACCATGCGCGGTTCGCGGGTGGGTTCCCCACGGAGGATCTTTCCGTTGAATTCTTCCCAGGTATTGATGGGTTGAACCAGCGGAAAGGCATCTACCGCGCAATACATGTAGAGCAGGAGGCGCCTGGGTTTCCCGGAGGTATTCGGGGCGGATGCGTGCAGCGTCCGGACGTGGTGGATGGAGATACCGCCGGCCTGGATTTCGATCGGCACGGCGCCCTCGCCGGTAAAATCCGGTTCGGTAACGGCGCCGGCGAATCGGCCGTTGAGGTGGTGGTCGTGGATGCGCCCCTTGTGAGACCCCGGAACCACGAGCAGGCAGCCGTTCTCCACGGTCATATCGTCAATGGCGACGCCAACGGCGAGGAGGTCGTCGTTGGTATGGGGGTAGAACGCCCAGTCCTGGTGCCATTCCACCGGGCTGCCCACCTCCGCGGATTTCATGTTGAGCTTGTCCCCGTTCGTCCGTATACCGGGACCGATGAGCTGCGAGGTGATGTCCAGGATCTTTTCGTGGCGCAGGCCGCGGGCGTACGCGTCGTGGCTGCTGGACGGGCTTATGAGACGACGCAGTTGCGGGTTTTCCGGCGTATGGCCCGGTTCCAGGTCGAATACCGTGTCGGTGCTGGTGACCTGTCTCGACGCTTCGACGAACGCATCGGTGACCCGGCGAAGTTCCGCGACTTCCTCGCGGGAGAGAACGTCCTCCACACCCAGATAGCCGTTGGTATGATAGAATTCAATCTGCCCCCGGGTAAGCATGCCAATGACTCCTTGTAAAAGAAGTGGTCAACGGATCGTCGTTGGATATTCGAATCGTTAGCAGTCCGTTGGTAAAGTCGCTCTGCAGGCAAGGGCCGGCCGTAGCCCGGACGGGCTTTTTCAACGGGCCGTTAGAGCAGGGACATATTGCCGACCTTTCCGGTGGCAAAGTCGATGAGGCTCCACGCGCCCAGGCAGACCGCCTCCCCCAGGATGATACCGACAAAGAACGGCCTGGTCTTGCGATAGAGGGTCGCCCCGCCGAACTTCATCACCAGCGCCTTGATCCCCCACGCCAGAAAGATACTGAAATAATAGTGTTCTGTCATCCATATCGTACTTACGGGCAGGGCGATCGGGTGAATGGGCCACCATGACAGGCGGGTTCGCAGAACCATGAACAGCGCGGCAAGAGCCAGTCCCAGTCCGGTATACAGGAATCCCGTGTAGAAGACAGGGCTGGGATCCAGCAGCCTGCGGCCCACGTATTCGTCGAACGGCAACGCGGCGTCATTCACGTCTCGAAACCAGTAGTCGAGGTTCCGGCCCCCATGCGTGTAGCCGAGATCCAGCGTCGTATGGCTGGCGACAACCAGCCCCACGGCCAGGGCGGCGCCCATCGCCCAGATCAGTCCCCGCGTCCGTCCCATTTCCCGCGCCAGCCTGAGCGCCGCCGAAGCGCGGGGCATCAGCGTGTTCAGCCGCGTCATCGACCAAACGTAACCTGCGCCCGCGGTTACCAGGCCCGTGGGACCGAACGCGGAAGAGCCGACCGCGCATACGACGAACTCCGACGGGTTCAATGGCGAGTAGGTTGCGGCATATCCGGTTTCGCTGACGATTCTGGCCAGGACGAGAAAGACGACAAAGCATGCGATAAACAGGAGTGCGATGACATGCGGCGGCAGTCCAGCCTGGTAAAGCCAGCATCCCAGATACAGCGTGCCCAACAAGATGCATGCCACCGCCGTCCGATAGGGAAGCACTTCCTCCGAATCGACCAGACGTGACGGCCGCCCCAGCGCCTTCGCCCAGACGGCTTTCAAATGGCTCCGGGCAATCCAGAGGCTGTACCCGGCCAGCGCCAGCATATACCCCATGCCCATGAACGCCAGGAATTCCGACCCCTGGGAGCTGTGCCGTCCCACCATCCCGGATACCCCGTATCGCTCCGCGCCCAGCATTGCAAACACGCCGTTTATGCACTTGGCGATTACGTTCAGGAGCCAGATGCTGAGGCTCACGTCCAGGTTCACGAAATAGGCATAGCCCAGCAGGGCGAAGTTGAGCCTGATTGACATTGGGATCGCGCGCCGGAAGATCCAGATCACCGTGCGCAGGCTCACCCGGGGGAGGTTGTGGAAATAGCTGTTCAGCGCGTTCATCGAGCCGATGGCGAACGGAATCGCAAACCCCGACCACATCATCCGGCCTCGGAACAGCGGTCCGATCCAACCGTCGCCGCGTTCGCCCATCGCGAGGGGAACCTGCATGATGGGGAAGGCGAAACGCTCGTGTTCTTCCCATTGTTTTCTGAGGACCACCGACAGGCAGCCCAGAACCAAAAACAGCGCGACCAGGAACGACCCCCAGCTCCACAGGGGAACCACCCAGGCCCACCAGGGGACGGAGCCTCCCTTCGGCAAGCCTTCATACAGCCACCTGACCGGCTCGACGTCCAGAACCGCAAGCCACGGCAGCGAATAGGGAAGGACGGCCTCCAGGTGCCGCATCTCCGGAGACGCGTAGTAGGTTACGCCGGTCATGAACCCGAGCAATGCCCTGGTCATCGCCCACGCCGGCATCAGGAGCAGCAGCATCGCATAGATGGCCAGCAGCTCGCCGCGGCCCAGGGCATAGCGGCGTTTCAGCAGGCCGAGCAGCGGGTTGAGCAGTACGGCCAGACAGAAAAAGACGAACAGCACGCCCCGGTCCAGAAAGTACCAGCCCATAAAGGGGCCCTGGACCACCATTCTGTTGTACGTCAGCCAGACACCAAGAAGCGCGCACAGTCCGAGGCCGATCAGGAACGCCCTGAGCGAGAGACCGTCTCCGGACTTCACATCCGGTTTCCGGCTTTCCAAAATGACGGTTCCGGCCGGCCGTGTCATTCGTTTCGCATCTCCCGATGGTAGAGTGGAAGCGTTCAACGTTCGAACCGTACGTGAATCGCCAGGAAGTCGCAGTCGCCCGGAATGTCGAGCGGTATTCGCATGGTTCCGTCGCTCGTCGATTTCACGCGGTCATTCCAGTTCTCACCGGACCAGATCTCGACAATGTCTTGCGCGCTTTTTCCCTGGGGAAGGACGATCTCCAGCGTTGTCCGGCTCCTTACCGGCGTGTATGGAAACACGATGGCCAGCAGTGAGTCGCCGTCTTTGACCATCGGGAGCAACTCGATGGTGGGCACGGCCCTCCGGTCGGTCGGCCGCAACGTCCTGTAATCGTCAACGGGCGGAAAGGGTGTCAAACGCGCCAGGGGTTTCCGGCCGGCTGCCCAGTGGATCAGTCGCCTCAGCAACACCACGTTGGACGTCTCCTCCAGAAAGGACATTCCGGGAACATTGCCGGTATATTTCACGGCAGGCATGCCCGCCAGCCAGGCCTCCCGCCGGGATCCCTCCTCAACCAGGACCAGGGCCGGACGGCCATCCACGGTCCCCAGCACCTGCCCGTCCGGATACCCGCCTTGCACCCGCGTCGAAAGGATTACGGGATGTTCCAGGCCCTCTGTGAGCGGATGGTTGTGCAAGAAGTCGACTTCATAGGCGCCCGACTCAATCTCCCACGGCAGCTTGCAAGCGCCTTTCCCTGCCCAGGGAACCGCCGGCCGGTTGCCGATCCACAGGAGCCCCTCTCCGCGTTCCGCAACCGCGTTGACGCAATCGAGCTGGGACTGCGTAAGGCAATGCACCTCGGGGAGGATGACCGGGCCGTTGAGCTGATCGCTGGCGTCGTCCAGACGCTCGTCCCAGAACCAGCGCCATGGCAGGCCGGTACGGTAGACCATATCGACCATCCGGATCAACCCGCCATGTCCCCAGTTGGACTCGTAATGGCCGGTAATCTCGGATTGCTGGGGCATGATCATCGTGGCGAAGCTGTAGGGTCGGTGCGTCGCGAACACCGGCAGGAGTCGCCGGCTCTCGTCGAAGGCCTCGAAATATCCGGGGATGATCTTCATCTGCTCGTACGTGAATGGCATCACCAGGTCCGCGCCGAGCGCAAACGGCACCACGCCGGCCAGCAGGCCGTCCTGCCGGCCCATCGGAACGGCCTGCTCCGGCGGCATGAAGCCCTGCGGATAGATATCCACCTGCCGGTCCATACACGCGCCCATCAGGCTTCTGGTCGTCTCCGAAAGGATCCTGCGGTGGGGACGGTGCAGGATGAGATCGTCGTGATTGAAATGATACGGGTCGGTGGCGATAACGTCCTGTGAACGCGCGTCGCGGGCAAGGCGGATGGCGGTCTGCCAGGAATTGTAGTTCCGCTCGGGGATGGCGGGACTGTGCTGGATGCCCACAGCCACGTCCGGGCGGACGTCTTTGATGGCGCTTCGAAATTCCGAGTGCACCGCCTCCCAGTTTTCGAAGCGGCTTTCCAGCCATGTATACCACAAAGGGTCATCCCAATCCGCAAGCCGGGGCGGCTTGACGCCGGTCCGTTTTCGGAATTCAGCCTCGCAGAAACCGCAGTAACAGCCAATTGTTCCGTCTCCGAACCCGAGACACGCCTCGTCATTCAGGTGGATTTCACGTGTGGCCCCCCACTGGCATATTTCCATCAGAAGGGACAGGTAGTGGGCTTTGTTTTCGGGGCGAAAAGGACACAACCACCGTACCGGGAGTCCGTCGAGATCCAGCACGCCGCCATCGCCGGCCATGCGCATCAGCCGGTGGGGTTCTGCCTCCACCAGATGTTCCTGATACTTTATATACCCGGTGAAGGCGATGAATCCCAGGCCCCGATCCTCGCACATCCCTGCAAGTTTCTCGGACTGTTCCAGCGAGAAGCCCTGGAGTTTGATCGCCGGCGTTACGACGACGCCCGCGCCCACGTCGGAGAAGCCTTCCCGGACAATCCGGTCGAGTGTCGCCTCGTTCAGTACGACGTCAGGAAAAAGCAACAGCGCCGCGCGGCGAAGTTTCCGGTCCGGTTTCGACATCGGGTTCTCCCTCTGTTTAACCTTGATTCGTCATTTTTCGGTGAGGTTAATTCGAATATGTGCGAGTTAATAAAGGCGATTCAACTGCTGATTAACAGGATACACCAGGACACTGTACGTGAACGGAAAAAATGTCCTTCATGACGACCATTTCGGTCCGTTTTGAAGGGTTTCGTCGCGGGGCTGCGTTGCGGCTTTTACGGAATTGAGGTTAATTCATGGCGAAGATTCGGCAATCCGCGGCGCCGGCTTGCTTGCGCACGCCGGATGCGCGATTCACGATGAACTCCAATAGCCCATGAACGGCCAGGTTTTCAGCCGTCCCGTAAAGGCGCTTACCACCGACCAGCCTCCCGAGCACATGACCTCGCCCAGGATCATTCCGATGAAGAACGGACGCGCCTTCCTGTAGAGGTCCGCCCCGCCCACCCTCAGGATGATCGCCTTGATCCCCCATGCCAGGAACACGCTGAATCCGAACCAGTCCATGTACCACACCGTACTGAGCGGGAGCGCGGCGGGATGAAACGGCCACCACGGCAGACGCATCCTGAGCAGGATCAGCAAAGCGGCAGTCGCTGTGCCCATGGCCGTATAAAGGAAACCCATCGTGAAGACCGGGCTGGGCTCCAGCAGCCGGCGTCCGATGAATTCGTCAAATGGAGAGGCCGCGTCGTTCACGTTGCTGAACCAGGGATAGTCGATGTTCACGCCGCCGTGCGTATACCCCAGATTCAACGTCGTGTAGCCCGTCGCGACCAGGCCAAGGGTCAACGCCGCGACCATTGCCCAGACCAGGCCGCGCTTCCTTCCGATTTCGCGCGCCAGCCGAAGCGCCCCCATGGCGTGCGGCATCAGCGTATTCCTCCGCGTCATCGTCCACACGTAGCTCATTCCCAGCGTGGCGAGACCCGCCGGACCGAACGCCGGGGAGCCCACCGCGCACACCACGAATTCGGACGGATTGAGAGGGGAATAGGTCGCGACAAATCCCGTTTCACTCACAATCCGCGCCATCACAAAGAAGACAATGAGACTGGAAACAAGAAGAAACAGAACCAGCGGCGGCGAGATTCCGGCCTGGTAGAGCCACAGACCAAGGTAACTCAGGCCCAGCACAATGCCCAGCATGGCCGACCGGTAGGACACGATTTCGTCCGAGTCCCGCAGGTGCGACGCACGGCCGCGGACCTGTTCCCATACCTGCCGGAGGTGACCCCTGGCAACGTAGAGGCTGTACGCGGCCAGCGCGAGGATATACCCCATCCCCATCAATGCCAGAAACTCGGATCCCTGGGAACTGTAACGTCCCACGACCCCGGACACCCCCCAGGTCTGGCCCGCGCCAACCATCGCCAGCGCGCCGCGAATCACCTTTGTAACCAGGTTGATGACCCACAGGCTGAGACTCACGTCCAGATTGATGAAATAGGAATATGCGAGTACAAGGAAATGGACCTTGAAAGGCAGCACCATCGTCCGGCGGAAGATGCGAACGTGTGTCCCCAGGTTGATAACGGGAATGTACGGAAAGTAGTACCGGAGCCCCCTGAGGGTGCCGACCAGAGACGGGACCGCGAACCCCGCCCCCAGCAGACGGCTGCGGAACACGGGCGCGATCCGGCCCTTTCCGGGCTCCAGCATCGCGAGCGGCACCTGCATGAGGGGGAACGCGAACCGCTCGTGTTCCTCCCATTGCCTGCGCATCAGCACGCCCAGGCAAATGAGTACAATGAAGAGTACGATGAGGAACGACCCCCAACTCCACAGCGGCAGGACCCATCCAAGCCACGGGATCGAACCCCCTTTCGGCAGGCCTTCGTAGAGGTCCCTGACGACTCCTTCCCCCTGAGGAACCAGCCATGGCAGCATGTGGGGCGGAACAACCTCGATGTGGCGCAACTCCGGCGTCGCGTGGTACGTAACGCCGGTTGTGTAGAGGATCACCGGCTTGGTCATCACCCACGCGGGCAGGAGGATGAGAAACATGGTGTAGATGGCGAGCAATTCGCCGCGCGTCAGGGCGAAACAGCTCCTGATCACCCCCAGCAGCGGATTGACGGCCACGACAAGGAGGAACAGGACAATGAGCGCGCCCCGGTCCATGTAGTACCCGCCGCCAATGAAGGAGCCCTGGGTGATCATGCGGTTGTAGGTGAGGCCCACGCACATGAGGACGCACAGGACGAGGCCGATAACGAACGCGCGCGGGGTGAGGCCGTCGCGCGCGTCAGTCTCATTGCCAGGCGCTGGATCGGGGGGGTTCGGGGCTCTCGCGACTACGGTTTCCAAGGGTGAATCCCTGTATGGAAGAATCGGCGTTGTCGTTTACAGCGCCCCGGGAGTCAGGGCCCCCTCACCGAAAATGACCTGGAAGTTCGCTCCCGTCTCGGATTGGGTGGCGGCGTCCATGTAGCAGACGCTGAATCCGCGCCGGGAAGCGTCGGTCTGATTCACGCCGGAGCCGTGGAGCAGCCAGTTGTGCAGCATGGCCGCTTCCCCCGCCTCCATCTCCAGGTATTCGTGCTTCTCCCGTGCCAGAACGACGGCGGCCTGGTCGTCGGTCAGGAAAGCGAAGCTGGCCGACGCATCCTGATCAAACGTCGCACGATGCGATCGCGGCACAATTCCCACGCAGCCGTTCTCGACCGTCACCCGGTCGAGCGCCGTCCAAACGGTCACGATTGGATCCTTATCGAGGATGCTGAACCGGTCCTGATGCCAGGGAAGATTCGTACCCTTCCCGGCCGGCTTGTTCATAAACATGGCACGATAGCAGGATATCGGGGTGTCCGGACCGTACGCTCTCGCGCAGATCTCGCGGAAGACGGGTTTCTGCACGTAGGAAAGGAACAGCGGGTCGAACTCCAGGTCCTGGATCTTTCGATAGTTCAACGACGAAATCCGGTGACCTCTCGTGGTGATCCGCTTCTCCGCGTAGTCCCCGGACTCGCTGTCCAGTTGCATGAACATTTGATCGTGGACCTTCACCCTGCCCAGCATGATGTCGTCGATGCGCTGCTGAAGGCCCGCCAGTTCGTCGTCGTTCATCACCTTTCCAAGCCGAAGAAACCCTTCGTCTTCGAACCGGGCCCACTGTTCGTCAGTGATCCCCATAAGCATGGCGAGTCCTCCTCTGATTCGGGTATCAGGCGGTGGGGATGGGATGTTACCGGTTCTGCGATCGCTCGTTTGGGTGTTTCCCTACTGGTCGACGACCGACCCGTCGACGTGCAATCTGGTGACCATCATGCCCTCGTCCAGCAACGGCCGGTGTGAAAGAAACGGGTATTTCTCCGAGACGCCTTCCGCGAGCTCCACGCCGATACCGGGGGTATCCGGAATGATCAGGAATCCATCCTCCAGCGTGAGAACGCCGGACACAATCTCGCTCTTCGGCGGTTCGCCTTCGCCCCTCGGGTACTCCTGCAACGCGAAATTGGGAATGCAGGCGGCAAGCTGAACGCACGCGGCCGTGCTCACCGGACTGAGCGGGTTGTGCGGGACCACGTCCACGTAATGCGCTTCGGCGAGGGCCGCGATCTTCTTGCAATGGGTGATGCCGCCGGCCATGCAGACGTCCGGCCTTACATACTGGACCGCGTTGCGCGTCAGGAGCATTTCGAACTCGTAGATGGTGTGGATTCGTTCCCCCGTGGCGATGGGGATCGCGATCTTCCGCGCGACTTCGGCCATGGCGTCCAGGTTGTCCGGGCGGATCGGGTCCTCGTAGAAGAACGGGCGATAGGGTTCGATCGCCCGTCCCAGCACGATCGCCTCGGCCGGGTCCAGCCGCCGGTGGATCTCAATGCACAGGTCCACGTCGTCGCCAACCGCCTCACGGTACGCCGCCACGGTCTGAACCGCATCCTGGATCTTGTCCGTGTGTGTCTTGTAGTAGGGTACGTTTCGGGATTCGTCCAGAAAGGGTGTCAGGTGCCCCACGGCGGTAAATCCCTCCGCCCTTGCCTGCACGCAGCCCTTCAGAAGCTCCTCCTTGGTTCTCCCGATCACGTGGCCGTAAACCCGGGCCTTGTCCCGGCACTTGCCGCCCAGAAGCTGGTAGACCGGCACCCCGAAGAACTTGCCCGCGATATCCCAGAGGGCGATGTCCACAGCGCTCAGGGCGCCCATGATCGCAGCGCCGCGAAAGTGTGTACACCGGTACAGGACCTGCCAGTGGTGTTCGATGCGCAGGGGGTCCTTCCCGATCAGATATTCCCGGAAGCTCTTCACCACCTCGCCGGAGGCCTCCAGGTATCCCCATGCGCCCGATTCGCCCAGCCCCACAATCCCCTCGTCCGTATGGACCTCCACAAAGAGATACCGGTCGATCGGCAGGACTTTCACATCGGTTATCTTCATATGTTCATCTCCTCAAGATGCCGACGATAGCTTGTTAGATGCTGAAGGCGGCCTGCAAACCCAAGGGATTTGGCCGATCTTGCATTTCGGACCGAATTGTACTATACTTGGAACGACGGTGACGTAAAGTGGAGCGGAATCTCCACGGGTTGCCTGGCAGTGCGGCGAATCGTTCGCGGTCGAGGGTTCTGCTATTGCGGGAGGGAGTAGGGGCCAGGGCGTCATTGAACCCGTTGGTACCGGGTTGCGTCTGTGGGATTTTAGTATGCGTAAGGTAACCTTATAGCGACCAAAGGGCAACACGATTGACAACGAGGCGGAGTACAGATTCTGCACCTGCGCACTTGAACACATGAGACATACACCTGACCAATGGCCTGATTTCCGAGGATTGATTGTTACATCCAGCCACAGAATTCGACGATTCGCTGATGCCGAACAACATTGCGTCTCTTTCAGGTCAGTATTAAGACGATGGACAGTAGAACTTTATACCTGGCGT
Organism: Candidatus Latescibacterota bacterium; assembly: GCA_965116875.1. Taxonomy (GTDB): domain Bacteria; phylum Latescibacterota; class UBA2968; order UBA2968; genus JAAXHE01. Next base: position 1,232,956 of record OZ220733.1, on the reverse strand, counting down.
GGCGCGACAAAGGAAGGAGCGGACAGTGGTTCCCGGTGGGCCGACTGGATGCTGACGTCAATCGGCCGTTGTATCGTTTCCGTTACATCAGAGGGGCGAAACGGGCACAGGCAGAGGCAGGGTTTCCGGAGCTACTCGAGTTTCCAAACCTGGACCAAAGGTACGATTCGCCGCGACTCTTTCCACTCTTTCAAAATCGGGTTATTAACCGCGCGCGACCGGATCTGGCCGATTATCTCAGTTATCTCGACCTGGGTGAGGGTGCCGATCCTATTGAGATTCTGTCGGCAAGCGGTGGCTCCCGCGTGACAGATGCCTACGAAGTCTTTCCTAAACTCGAAAAGGACGAAGACGGGAGTTTTGTCTGCAGGTTCTTTCTGCACGGCTGGCGGCATGTCAATGAAGCCGCACGGAAACGGATCGAGCGCCTTGAAGACGGCGACCAGCTTTACATTACGCTTGAGTTGACGAATCCGGAAACCGGTTTCGCAGTCCAGATCCAGACTGAGGATTACCACATGATCGGGTGGGCCCCTCGTTATCTCGTGGAGGATCTGGTTAAGGCGATGGCAGAGTCGCCGGGGAATTATTGCGCAAAGGTGGTTCGCGTGAATCCGCTTCCTGCGCCGTCGAAGCAGCGGGTTCTGGTCGAGATGAGTGGACGTTGGAATAAGCACGAACCCATGACGGGCGAAGATTTCGACCCACTCGTCGAGTAGGTAGTGACTTTGAAATCCGTAGGGCCCGGCATTTGAGATGTAATTGTCGCTGTGGCCCGGATCTTCAGATCAACGTAAGGAATTAGCAAGCTCACGCATTGATCCATTCGACAACTGGGAGACTACGCATGTACAGGGAACTTCTGTTCGGTGGTGCGGAGATCGATTCCGACAAGGCAAATCTGGGATTGGCGATTCTGCGGGTGATTGCCGGGTTGAGCATGGCATTCGGACACGGCATCGGGAAGATCCCGCCGTCCAGCGGATTGGTGGCCGGCACGGCCAAGCTTGGATTTCCCCTGCCCGAGTTTTTCGCCTGGGCGGCCGCGTTCGGGGAGTTCGGGGGCGGGTTGATGCTGGCGCTGGGACTGTTGACGCGGCCCGGCACGGCTTTGATGGGTTTCACGATGCTGGTGGCCGCGTTCGGCGTTCACGCGGCCGATCCGTTCGGCGTAAAGGAGATGGCGCTGCTTTACCTGTCCATCTCGGTGATGTTCCTGCTGGTGGGTTCGGGAAAGTACGGTGTGGATGCCTGTATCAGGTCGCGGATCAATCGTGCCTGATTTCCGTCTGGAACCCCCGCACAGGCCATAACCGACGCCGCGGTCTTCCGATCACACCGGCGCGAGGGAGAAGGCGTACACCTTCAGGAAGTCCTCGGTGGTCAGCTTGACGTCGATTTCCACCGCCCGTCCGTCCTGTCTGACGTCTACCAGCGGCTGATCCGACACCAGTTCGCGAACCCCGGCGCAACGCCTGCCCTCGGGCAGCCTGGCTTCGATCCGGAATGCGCCGGGTTCCCTGAAGTACGACGGCACCGTCACCAGGATCAGGTCCTCGCCCACGGAGGGCATGATCTCCATGGTCGGCTTCCAGCGGATGTCCAGCGGTCTGACTTCCTGCAGCGGCACCCTCGGCGGGAAGCCCTTTACGACCACAGGCAGCCGGTCTCCCACGAGCGACAGGATCAACTGCGCCACCACCTGGCGGGAAAAGCTGAGGACAGTGGTGCCCGTTGGCCTGAGATCCATCCACCGGGACGGAATGCCCGCCACGAAGACGCCATTGCCCTTGCCCACGCGTTTCAACGTCAAAGCCGGGTGAGACGTCGCGGATCCCTCTTCCTCGAACACCGCCAGCACGTCCGCGTCGCCCTCCGTTTCCACCTCTACCGCGAGATCCAGACCGAGAACCGGGCGGTTCCTGCCCTTCCAGGGGTCCCACGCGGTTCTTTCATCCGGCCACGGGAGCCCCTCGAACGCGTCGTGGTCGCTGGCAGGTTGGAAGATGCGGGAACCCCCTTCGGGCGTACACGACGAAATCCCGAATGCCTCGCTGAGAAACAATCCGTCTGACGGGCGTCCCGCTTCGTCTCTCGTAGCCGTCTCTCCCATCGCCACCAGGGTGCCGCCGCAGTGTACGTATGTCAGGAGTTCATCTCTCTGGCGGGAGGAAAGGCAAGAGGCATTGGGCAGCACCACAACCGGATATCGACCGAGGTACTCGGGAACCAGCTTCGACGAAGGCAGATATCCGTGGGAAAGACCGTTGTGCGCGGCCATCTGTCCCACGGAGAACATTCGATTCATGCGCCAGTTCTCACGGCCCCGCGCGGGCAGCGACTCGTCGCAGCACTGCGTTTCCAGGCTGTCCACCACGGCTACGGACACCACGGGCTCGGTGCGTTCGTAATACGGGTCCAGACGAAACGCCTCCTGGAAGGTCCGGTGCATCGGCGACACCCGCTGGAGCCGGTACGTGTAGGCCGTTACGCGATCCACGCCGAGGGCCGGCGGGACCACGGCCTGCCACCATCCGTCCCGTTCGTCCAGCGGCCGGTGGAATTCCGGGTGCGACATGCCCTGCCCCAGCATCACGCTCACCTTTTCTTCACCCAGCGTAAAGCCCTGAAGGAAACGGCAGCACTCGCTCAGGAAGATCTCGGGAGGCGTAAACAGCCCGCTGCCCACGGCCGGCAACACGCAGGTGTAGTAAGCATCCACGGCGAGGCCGTCAATGGCTTCGACCATGCCGTCGATGTCCATACCGCATACCCAGGGATTGATGTCCCAGAAGGGATGCGGGCCGCTCTGAAACACCGCGCGGACCCGGTGATGCCGGTTCAGGACTGTCTTCATTTTTCCGTGCACGTCATTCCAACGCCTGAAACGCCAGGTGACCAGGCGCGTTTTTTCGTCCAGGTCCGTGAACGGCGGCATGGGAATCCCTCCGCCGAATTCCGCGTCCCAGTCTGCCTGGCAGGTCCGGCAGTAACAGGCCAGCAGATCCATGTCCCGTCCGAAATACGCTTCGTCGTTCACCCAGACTTCCGTGAGGTTCGGAATCCCGCCCAGCCTTTCCAGAAAATCCATGTACCTTTTCTGAAACACCCTGTTATACGGACAGCCCCAGACAGCCGGCAGGTTGCCCAGTTCCTCGTGGTCCGCATCCTTGCTGAACACGGCCTTTTGTTCAGGGTGCTCGGCCAGGTGCTGGTAAGCGTATTTCATGAATCCGGTAAACGTGGAGACCTCGAGGCCGTATTCCGCCGCTTTCCCGGCCACCTCCTCTACGGCTGCTTCGTGGCCGATAACGGCCGACACGGTAACCTCGTGGTATCCCAGACCGGCCACCTCGGGAATCTCGTCCACAAGCGACTCCGGCCGGTTCGCATAGTCCTGCAGGAACGCGATCCGCTGTATTTTCCGCTTTTTCATTGGATCCTCCCGTTTAGGTATCGGTATCTAACTTGCTCCTGCAGGCTGTCCGGTGACCAAACTCATTTTACGGATTGGCCGTGTTCGAGACGGCGAAATGGCCCGATCTCCATTTCGCTTACCAGTAACCGCGCCACCGGCCCTCCCAGTATCCCCACAGCCATCCGGTCAGGCTGTCCATATCCAGCAGCCGGGTCTCCACCACCCACTCCGGCGGTACAGCCTGGCCATCTTCCAATGGCATGATAAACCGAAAGGTCACCATCTCAAGGTTTTCCAGAATATGCCTTGCGGTGGACGCCATCGCCTCATCCGGGAACCAGGGTTGCGCCGCAACGCAGGCCCTGGCAAAGATGCCCGACCTGCCGGTTGTGGCCGGGCCCGCTCCCCACAATGCGGCCGGGAGGATTTCCCGTTCGCCGCTTTCCACGTCGTAGGTCCACCGGTAAGCCTGCGTCCCGTTGGGCAATATGCCGGATCGAACCATATCGTAGTTCTGCAGCATCAGGCTTCGCCACAGTTCGTGGTTTCCCGGGTCGAACCCCATCAGCAGTGCCGGCAGGTACAGCGCGCGCCAGCCGATTCCGCCGGTCAGCCTTCCCGCGGGGCGCTCGAACCGGACGCTCCTGTCACAGGCATCGTACCATTTGTTGATCTCTTCGAGATATTTCGGATCTCCGGTGGCCCGCCAGGCCAGGTAGAGCAGCGGCGTGTGGATGATGGCATAGGACCACGTGGCATTGATCCAGTTCTCGCCCAGAATGGATTCCACAAGCGACTCATGCGTGTATCCAAAGTATCCGTGCGGCGAGACATAATTCCACTTGATGTCGAACTCGGCCATGTCGACGAGGATTTCGTCGATGGCGGCGAGATCGTCGGGCGGCGCAATCGGCCGGTACGCGGCCAGCCCGACCAGGACGCACTGTACCTGGTCGCCGGACGACTGGTTGCTGTACACGCCGCCATAGGGCTTGCACATGTATCCCCGCTCGCTCTTCTCCACCCCGAGACCATGGATATACCTGAGGGCCCCGAACGTCCTCCGGCAGATTGCCAGGACCCCGGGGTCGCCGTCACACCGGTACCGGTAACTCATGGCGCCGAGATACCAGGCCGTGTCCGTGGGGGTATTCTCCCAGGCCCGCCAGACGTGCATCGGCGGCATCCCGATCTCGGCCTCCGTCTTTCCCTGAAGGTGCCTGTGGCGGTACGCCCCGCGGTAGTCGTCGGCTGACGGCAACCGGTAATCGCATGCGCGCACCAGCATGGGCAGCATGCCGTGGTCCTGAACCAGGTGGTCCTCCACGACGTCCTGGATCCGGTTCGCCTTCGCTTCGAGTTCCGCGTCGGTCATCCGGCACTCGCGCTTTTCATACGGTTCTCCTTCTATCCGCAACGACTTCGGATCCTGTATTCCATCGGAAGCCCCTCGCCGTCATCCCAACTCAGATAATTTCGTCTCCTCGGGCACGTCCGTGGCGCTTTCGAAGGACAGGTGGTACCCGTCGGGGTCTGAAACGGACGTAACCCACATTCTGTTGCCGACCTGCGGTTCAGAGGCGTCCACGCCGCGAGACTTGATCTCCTTATAATACCCGACGGCATCATCGCAGAAAAAGAAAAGCGACACGCCTTCGCCTTTGTTCTCGCTGAACTGCCGCGAATCGTGGCCCTCGGTCCTGAATTCCTGGAGCATTACCGCCGCCTTGCCGATGCGCAATATGCACCATCTGACCGCGCCTTCGTCCACCCACTTTCCCTCCATTTTGAAACCGAGTCCGTCGACGTAGAACGCCAGTGATTTCCGCATGTCCTTCACCGCGAAAAACGGAACGACTTCACGAACTTCCATGGGATTCTCCCTGTCGATGTAATCCGGATGACTGGTATCACCGACTCGATATCTGCAGCTTATTTCCGTCAGGATCGCTGAAGTCACAGCATTCGGAATTGGCGTAGAAGTGGTGCTTTCCCATGTGAACTCCCGCTTTCCTGAGTTCTTCGCGCGCCGCGCCGACGTCACCTGCGATAAAGACGAGCTTGTTGCGATTCCGCCCTGCGCAACCGGGTTTTCCGGCACGATGGATGGCTACCTCCACGCCACCGCTGGACAACCTGACCCAGCTTTCGGGATCGTGATCCTTTGCATCGGGCGGCATCAGAACGGTCATTCGCATCACGTCGCGGTAGAATGAAACCATCCGTTCGACGTTATCCGTGAAGTAGATGTACCGCGTTGCTAACATGGAATGCACCTTTCCAGTCTCAGTTTCGGCTTTTGGGATCTGTGGTCCGGGCGACCGGCCGGTCGCCCCTACAACAACCGAATAACCGTTATATCTCACCGTGAGGCGCGCCAAATATGTTTTCGTAGGGGCAACCCTTGTGGTTGCCCGGATTATTACTTATGGATACCCTTCTTGCGAACGGCCCGGAGCACGGCGTTCAGTTGACGCGTCAGGTACGGCGATACCGTACCGACGGTTCCCACCGAATCCATCAGCGGGAACGTTGCGCCTTGCCACCCTCCGCTGCGATCGCTCACCCGTCTTCCGATCGTAACCCCGTCCGGGCCGATGTGGGAACGGAGCCGGTCAAGACCATCTTCGATCACGTCTACGGGAAGTGCGCCCCCGGTCCTTCGGGACCATTCGGCCAGGAAGTACATCCCCCGCAGGATGTCGTATTCGAAAAAGCGGGGAAACAGCGGCTTCAGCCACTCGCGGTTGACAACGCGGCCGTCTTTCTTCGAGCAGACCAGTCGATGTTCGATGAGATAGCGGGCGCCCTCGTCCAGGAATCTCTTTTCGGCATCGGTGTATTTTCGATTCGTGAAGAACAGAACGGATTCCAGCGGAGGCAGCGTGGATACGATGGAGCTTTTTTCGGACCCGCGATAGGCAGCCGGCGAGCAGTTCAGGCCGCCGTCGGGCAACTGGTGTCCGGTGAACCAGTCCCGAATCCAGGGCAGTTCGGCATCCACGTCGCAGCCGCACGACGCAAGTATCATGTAAAATACGCCCAATTCACAGTGGCAGCAGTCCATTTTCGCCCGATCGGAGTCCGATTGCGGTGCATCAGCCGGATCGACAACAAACCTGGGCCAGGCGCCGTCTCTGAGCAGTTTCAGCGCCTTGGCGACAGCCAACTCCGGGATACGTCCGGATTCCCCCATCTCGTACAATGCGGCCATATGCCACCAGGGGCCGTCCCACTTCTTCCGGCTTTTCCGGTCGGGCACGTGAAAGATGTCGTCTGAATCCAGAACTTCCAATGTCAGATCGTACGCGCGTTGCATTCCGGCTCCTGTTGCGCCACCCCAATTTTTCAACCGGGCGGATGCCAGAGACGCTGGAATTACAGCCGGTCTTTGGGCATCGTCGCAACGGCGATATGCATCCCCTCGCCGTTGTCGCCGCCCTCGAACAGATTGAAGTTCGTCTTCAGATTGCACCCCGCGTAATACAGCCGCAACGTGTCGCCGATATCCACCACGCACGGCGTCGATACCGTCTTCCAGTCGAACCGGTTCAGGTCCCGGGAGGCGGCAAACGCGGGGGTCTCGTGATTCAGCGTCCAGTTAAATCCATCTGTCGACGTATCGCAGAAGATCTCGTGGTAGACCATATTCATCGGACCGTCCTTCTTCTTCAGATGTCCGATATGCCACATGTAATACGTCCCATTGATCTTATGAACTTCCGGATAGACGCACGACTTCGTGTTGCCCGTTGCCTGAACCGCAGGGTGTTCACGCCGCGTCCATGCAATCCCATCCTCCGACGCGTATTCGTAGACGTACGCATAGGCCGTTTCCCACGAGTCATCGGGGTTGGGCCTGGCGTTGAGCCACATACGATAGCGGCCGTCTTCCCTGTGTACACAGGGCGCCCGGCATTCGTGGATCAGGGGTTCGGGCCAGAAATCCCAGTGGATCCCGTCCTGGCTTGTGGCATACCCCATGGCCGACCCGATATCATTCGCGAGGATGCCGTCGTCCCGATATTCCACGTGGGTCGTGCTTAGAAACCACATTCTGTAAATCCCTTCGTCCTCGTCGTACAGAACCCTGGGCGTATTCAGGCTCTGACCCCACGTAAGTCCGTCGGCCGTCAGAATCGGATTGTCCGGGTGGAGCGTCCAGGCGAGGCCGTCGTCCGATTCGGCGTATCCGATACACGTTCTGTACAGCGTGGGCCGCACGGCCGAACCGGAAAACCACATTCGATATTTGCCCTCGGCGTAGATGACACGCGGGCAGTAGATGTTGCATTTCATCCACGGCTGGGGCGGCGGCGAATTGCTGAAGATGGGCGTGTCGGGTCTTTCCCATGGTTGTGATTGGATGGGCGATGCCATGATACCTCCCCGAATCCTCGAATTCAATTGCGAAGTAGCCACCGTCACCGGCATGGTCGACATTGACTGCCTGGCTTCAGGAGCCGATGGCACCGGGGTTCCGCTGGCTGTTCTTGTGACGGCGTACGTTGAAGGCTTTCCACTCCAGCATCGGCTGAACCTGAATCCGTTCCTGCAGGGAAGTTTCGGAGGTCAGGATTGTCGCGTCGACTTGCCCTTCATCAAGCAACAGATCCAGAAACGCGCGTTCGGAATCGGTAAATGGCAGCACTGCGCCCATAGCCGTCTTGCATTCATCTACAAGCTGCGATGCGAGCTCTTCCAGCCTCGCTTGCTCTCGTTGCCGCGGTGAGCGAAGGGTGGGGGCGAGTTGCCTTGCAAATTCCACCCCGTCGCAGGTCACATCTTCGGCCGAGACAGTCCTCCAGTCCTTTCGATTCATACCTCCATAGACGACGAAAGCGACGCGGAGCCGATTGTGTTGGAGACCTTCGGCCTGAAGAACTCGATGAGAGTCGAACAGATCTCTCGCCTGTCGTCGGGACAATAACGCCGCGAGTTTACCGGCTGCGAGTTCGTGCGTATCGAGTACGGGGATACCTCTGGCCCGGACGTTGCCCAGAGGATGGGAGTCGGCAATCACAGGCTCCCAAAGCGGCTGCCGGTACATGAAATTCAGGTCCACTTCAAGATTTCTGGATTGCCCGGTATGGCTTGCGTAGTTCAATCGCCACTTCCCACCGGCATGTTCGTCCGGGATCCTTCGGACGGCGAAGCCCTCCCGGGAAAAGACCGCCTGTGCCGCCTGCTCGATTCCCGGCCGCTCAGCTATCATCTCCTCGCGACCCAACGCTCCGATGTAGTTTATGTCGATGTCTACCGACAGCCTGGGAAGGCGGAACACAAACAGATTCAAAGCCGTGCCGCCCTTCAGAACCCACTTCCCATTAAGCGACGGATGAGCATTCAGCGTTGTCAGGAGATGCACCAGATGGAGGACCTTTTCGACCACTTCCTCGTTGAAGCCATTGGTTCTTGCCGCGGGGAGAATCTCAGACGCGGTGAATCTCACAGCGCGTCCTCCCAGGTTCGATTCAGGATTTCGCCCGGTATCATCAGGTTCCATTCTCGTGCGAGGCGACAACCCCTCGATCGCTTCCGTTCAATGTAGTGGGGTTGCCGTGGACGGAGCTTGCGCAGGGTTTCGAGGTGGGCTTCCTCGACCATCAGGGAATCCCTGTTTTGTTCCAGAAAGAACCCCACCTTTGCGGCCGTCGTCGCGTTTTCCAGCAGTCGGGTGTACTCAATGACCTGATCCAGATCGAAGAACTCCACAGACTCCAGCGACCGCCATATCTCTTCCCAGCTTCCAGTTAGATCCGGCCTGTCCAGCACGTCGACGAGTGTTCTTTCGTGATTGGTGACCCGGATTTCTACGCCGGAGCGCTCCTGGCGTGTGACCCCGTAGAACTCTTCACCCTTGGCCCGGAGCGGAGGCGGCACGGGGGCGCTACGGAATGAGTGGGACTGGAACGTGAGTGGAAGCGACTTGCTCGCCGAGATATAGACCAGTCTCCAATGGACCGAATAGGCCCTCCCGTGGAACTCCAGGGCCGTGTGGTAAGCCAACACCGCATCCGCGGTCATCCTGGCCGCTACGAGATACGGATCGACCGACACGAAAGCCGGGTCTGTTCCCGTGGGTACGGACGCGTAAAGTCCGCGGCGGATGCGGACGACCCGTCCTCGCTTGCGGTGATAGGTCAACAGCGACTTGCGGGTGCTGGTATTCTCTGAACCTCGATCGGACAGGAAGCGATCCAACTGGTCGACTGTAAACACGGCGTGCCGCGCCAGGAACTCATTGAGTCTTACCGGACCGCTCCTTTGACGTATAGTGGACATAGTCGCCATAAATTTACTGCTTATTGGCACATACGTCAATACAGAATTTGTTGAGTTGGCGAGATAGTATGTGATTATTTGTCACTTACTCGCCATTATGACAACGGGATCCTGCCTTGCGGGCAGCTGTCACACATTGCACGGAGAGACGCAGGTTGGGCGTGGCGATAGCGTGGAGACGGACTGTCTCAAACGGGTGAGTTATTCCGCCGCCGGGGCAAAAGACAAACTGAAGTTGAATCGTGCCGGTCCGCCAGGTCTATCCCGCACATTCAGCGAAACAATACAGGTGCCCGTCGTACGTGCCCACACAGAACCCGTCTTCGGTCAGGCAGGGCGCGGCTGCGATCGGGGCGCTCAGGTCCGTACGGCTGACGCAGGCGCCGGTCCCCGCGTTCAGGACGTAAAGGCAACCGTCCATGCCACAAATGAGAAGGCATTCCTTATAAATGACCGGCGCCGCAAGGATGGACCCGACGTCGCGGCGGGCCGGGACCATGTCCATCAGGTCATTGCCTGTCCGGAAGCGCCACATCACCGCGCCCGACTGGAGATCGATACAGAATACCTCGCCGTCCGGCGTTGCTGCGTAGAACCGGTCTTCCCGTACCGCGAGTCCGGTGGGATACCTCGACGGAAGCACAGCCCGGTTCCACACCACCTCGCCCGTTCTGACGCTCAGGACCGCCAGATGCGCCGGTTTTCCACCATACCAGTGAAGATCCGGGGCGCCGCTGCCGGTGACCAGCAGGCCGCCATTCACCACGGGCCGGGCGTAGGGATTTTCGACGCCCATAACCCGTTCCCAGACCACGGTCCCATTGCTCCTGTCCAGCGCCATCAACCCCCGCCGCTGGACGAGTAGAATGAGCAGGTCGCCGCAAACCCGCGGGCTCGCGTAGCACGGCCAGCCGTCGCCGCCTTCAATCGATGTGTACCAGCGTTCCTCGCCGGTTTTCAGGTCGTAGGCGCCCATGCCGGCCTTGCCGCCCGCGTACACCGTCTCGCCGGCGATGACCGGAGAAGCATAGATCCACCGTTCCGGAAAACCGGGAAGATCGGCCTTCCAGCGAACGCTTCCGGATTCCGTATCGATTGCATACAATCGTCCGGCAACGGACACCGCGGCGCATAGACCGGTCGCATCATCTGCGGATCCTGACGCGCGGGTGACCGCCACGCTGTTCTTGACGGCTGTGTCTGTAGAAACGCGCCATGCAAGCGCGCCGCTTCGAGCGTCGAGACACGCCACGCCGTTCTGTGCCGGATATCCTTCGTCCGCCAGGCTCACGAGGATCCGGTCGCCGGAATGTACCGGCGCCGCGCGGTGCAACCCCACCGGAAGCCGATGCGTCCAGAGCAGCCGAAAGCCCTTAACCTCCTTTTCGAGCGGGATCGGATCGTCAGCCTCACGCGGCGACGGGCTCCCGGCGCGTGTGAGAGGCCTGAGCCTGAACTCGAAGGCATCCTCTCGAAATTCTACGATGCGATACCCACGCGGTCGCGTATCAAGGCCGCCGAAACACAGCGGGGGTACCGCCGCCACGACAATCCCGTCCCGGGAGAACACCTTGCTGGAGTGCCAATGTCCATGCATGACCAGCTTTACCGGGTGCCGGCGTAAGGAATTCAGGAAAGGGATGGACGGCGGCTTGTGAAGGAAGACGACGATTTGTCGATCGCACGGCTGTTGTGACAGGTCGGCCCACAACCAGTCTTCCTTCCGCTTCCGGTCCCGCGTCGGGTAGAAATTATCCTCGTTCGGATAGAGTACGAAATGCCATCGCCCGCGATCGAAACTGTAATACGGCGGGCCGAGTACCCGTTCATAGTGGCGCGTGAAGGGTTGCCCTTCGCGTTGCTTCAGGATCTCCTCGATCTTCGCGTATTCCCTCCTGTGTTTCAATGCGACAAGCTCTTCGACAGTCAGATCGCCGAAACGCTCGTGATTTCCGTCGTGTCCGCCGAACATGGGCAACACGGGCGTCGAAACGCAGCCGATGGCGGCGCGAAGCTGTTGGAGTTCCTCCAGCGTCCCCCAATCCGTGAGGTCGCCGCTCGCAACAATCAGGTCCGGACGGGCGTCCCGTTCGAGTTGCCGCAGATCCTGCGACAATACCTCGCCCTGGATCCGGCCTTCGTCAAGCACCACGTGGGTATCGCTGATATGCGCCATCGAAAAGGTCCGCCGGTCCGCATCCGGCAGCCTCGCCAGCTCGAAGTCGACATCGTGCTGTTCGCGTGTCCATCCAATCGTCGAACGATAGAATCCCTCACCGGACCGGAAGCCATCCGGAACCGAGACAAAAACGAAGCGGTGCCCGCCCGGAGAGACCTCCAGCGCGTAACGTCCGTCCGCATCCGTCCGCACCACGTGTTCCCCGTTGGAAACGGAGACGTTCTCAATTGCGCGACGCGAAGAGGCGTCGCGGACCTGGCCTTCGACATGAATTGTCATTAGTCAAACCTCGTGAAACCCATCGGGTTGAACACGAAACTGGCCCCTTCCCAGATGCGAAAAGGGGCCCGTACAGGCAAGACAATCCGGTGAATTGACCGATCACTGTCGGTACGGCGTTCGACACGCATCGACGCCTCCGCGATTCCCGTGCCGGCTTCCGGCTATCCTGATTCCAAGAGGCTTCGCTTGATTTATTCGCCAGGCAGACGGTACGGCACGCTCTTGTTCACCGCTTCGTCAATGGTCTCCGGCGAAACGAGGACCGTCGTGGAGACTTCCAGAGCGCCTGCCGCGGCAATGTTGAGGGCGATGGCCGCAGCAGTGGTTTCATCGGGAATCTCGGCGAGCAGGATGAGGTCGTCATCGCCCATCGCATAGTAGAAGCCCTCCAGCTTGCCGCCCATCCCTTCCACGGTCTGCCGCAAAGCCTCCCGCCGGCCGGTGCCTCCCTCTTTGAGCAGGCCCTGAAGACCGGACCGCGTGTACCTGGTGCGGAACAAGTAATTGGCCATGGTTATCCCTCCTGTCAGGTGGTGTAGAGTTTCCCCCGGCGCCGCGCCGCAGGCCAAAGGTGCGGATACGGACCGAAGAAGATTTCGCAGGTTTGCGTCAACGGCATATCTGCAATAGCGACGATAGAACACCAGTCGCCGCGTACGCCCATCACCGTCTATGGGTCTTCGCCTAATATGGGAAACATTCGACGTGAAGTAAAGGGTTGTATTTGATCAGAGCGGGGGGCGTCGCAACAATAAGCGAATCAGAGGGAGTACTCGTATCAGACGTTGGCTGGCTGGCGGTAGGTGGAACGAAAGTTGGTCTCGGATAGCCATTTCCGGAATGATTCGTTGTCGCTGAACTGTTTGAACAGCTCGGCGTGATCGGATAGCAGTGCGGTCACGGCTCTCTCAAGCGCCTTGTCGTGTTCGATCCGGGCGTTCTGCCTGTCCGAGTTTTCCATAGCGTTCCGATAGGCCGTGTCGGCGGCCACCTTCGCCGGTAACTCTTCGGTGATGACCCTACCGATCTTGTCTCCATCCTTCCATTCGATGTTCCCGAACAGTTCGTTGAACGTCCTCAGGATGTTGCTGAGGTGGTCAATTTCAGGTTCGGGCTTTCCGGTCCCGCCAGCGGCCGGTACGGGATCGATTTCCGCGTTCTCGTCTGCGAGCGCGATCTTCATCGTCGCCTGGACTTCGACGCGGTAGCTATCCATGTCGATCGCCTCAAGAATGCCCTTCGAGAGGTCTTCTTCGACAGGGGTCGGCAGTTTTGGAATCAGAAAATTCAGGAATATTGAAAGCTTTTCCCACTCCATATTGGAATAAGGCAGAATTGGCGCCAGGAACGCGTAAGTGCGGGAAAAAGCCTTCGCGTGGCCCTTGAATTCAACCTGTCCATCCTCGTCGAGTTCGGACCGATACACCGCCACGCACGCATCCAGAATCGGATCCAACCGGTCCCTCTCCGCACCATCCAGATATAATGAGACCAGTTCCTCCACCTGGTCCCAACCGTATACCTGATACCCGTCCAGACTCGCCTTCAGGTCGTGAAGTTTGTCAGGATCCGTCTCTTCTGCCAGGATGGTGGTTCGGTAGTAGTCCTCGAACGCCATCCTGATTTCGTCCGCTTCGTTCATGAAGTCCAGCACAAACGTGTCGTGCTTCAGGGGATGGGCCCGGTTCAGGCGCGAAAGGGTCTGCACGGCCTTGATTCCGGCGAGGACTTTGTCCACGTACATGGTGTGCAGGAGGGGCTCGTCGTACCCGGTCTGGAATTTGTCGGCACAGATCAGGAACCGATAGGGGTCCTTTTGAATCATGTCGGCGATCTGACCGGACGGAAAGCCATTCAGCGAAGCTTCGGTGACTTTGCGGCCGCCGTACTCATGTTCTCCCGAGAATGCGACGATTGCTCGATGCGGACTCTTACGTTCCACCAGATAGTCCTGGAAGGCGTGAAAGTACTGGATCGCGCGCTCAATTCCACTGGTAACCACCATCGCACGGGCCTGTCCGCCGATTCTCTGTCGCGCGATAACCTGGTCGTGAAAGTGATCGACCATGATCTCCGCCTTCTGGCGTACTGCGTGTTCGTGAGATTCGACGTATCGGCGAAGCTTTCTTTGCGCCTTCCTTGTGTCAAAGACAGGATCGTCAGGAATCTTCTTCATAAGTCGGTAGTAACTTGCCACCGGCGTGTAGTGAGCCAGCACGTCCAGGATGAACCGCTCCTGTATCGCCTGTTTCATTGTATAGCTATGGAAGGGTACGTGTCCGACGTTCGCCCCACGGTCTTCTGGATCGCCGAATATCTCAAGGGTCTTGTTCTTTGGCGTTGCCGTAAACGCGAAGTAACTGGCATTCGACAACATCTGTCTGGATTCCATCAACCGGTTGATTTTGTCCTCGGTCGTGTCATCATCGTCGTCATCTCCACTCTCACCCAGCGCCATCGAGACAGCGGCGGACATCTTTCCGCCCTGGCTCGAATGGGCCTCGTCGATGATGATGGCGAACCGGCGTCCGCGGTGTTCATCGCCGATCTTGTCCAGCACGAAGGGGAATTTCTGGACCGTCGTGATGATGAGTTTTTTGCCCAACCCCAGAAAAGCGCTGAGGTCTGCGGATCTGTCCGCGTGTCCGACGATGGCGGCGACCTGCGCGAACTGCTTTACGGTATTCCTGATCTGACGATCCAGTACCCGTCGATCGGTAACGACGATGATCGAATCGACCAGCGGCTGGTCGCCATCTTTGAGTGCGATCATCTGGTGAGCCAGCCACGCGATAGAGTTGGACTTCCCGCTGCCGGCCGAGTGCTGGATCAGATATCGTCTGCCGACCCTTGATTCCGGGATATCTGACAGCAGTTTTCGCACGACGTCAAGTTGATGATAGCGCGGCCAGATCTGCTCCCGCTTAACGCGCCCGGTCTTCTCATCCCTGGTCTCAACGATCTGGGCGTAGTTCTCAATGATGTCCGTGAGCCCTTCACGCGTGAGCACCTCTTTCCACAGATAATCTGTCTTCAATCCATTCGGATTAGGAGGATTACCGGCGCCGTCGTCCCAACCTTTGTTGAACGGCAGGAACCACGACGCCCTGCCCCTGAGATGGGTGCAGAAATGCACTTCGTGGTCATCGACGGCAAAGTGGACGAGACAGCGACCGAATTCGAACAGCTTTTCGATAGGGTTTCGGTCACGTATGTACTGCTCAACGGCGTCGTCGACCGTCTGTTTGGTCAGACTGTTCTTCAGTTCGAAAGTGGCTACGGGCAGGCCGTTGATGAACAGACACAGATCAAGTGCCAGCAGGGTATTGTCCTGGCTGTATTGAAGTTGCCGGGTGACGCTGAAACGGTTATGTTCGTACCGAGCTTTGGCCTTCTCGTTTCCCGGCGACGGCGCGCCGTAGAAGAGGTCGATCTGGTGGCGTCCGTGCTTGATTCCTCTGCGCAGGACATCGATCGCGCCGCGTTTGGCGATCTCACCCTGCAGGCGCGCCAGGAATTTCCGCCGCGTGGGGTTTTCCTGCGCAAGGTCCAGAGACTCGGCAACTTCGGGCTGTGTCAGGTTAAGGAACGTAGAGAGGTGACTCAAGTCCACACAGAATTCCCGGTCGTAGTCATGCGAGTTTCCGTGAAGCCAGCCCGCACTGTAGGTGGCCGGCCTGTCACCAGCGTCCCCCGATTCCGTCTTATCGTCCGGGTCGCCGGCCAACGCCGCACAGATGAGGCTTTCAAGACCGCGTTCAGTGGTGTCTGTGTTCATACGGTTTCCGGAATGTCGAGATAATCAATCCAGCCTTTCTCACGCAGAATCCGGCAGCCAATCCGGATCTGACGCTTGGTGAATTGCTGTTTCCTCTTGTGCCATGCGTAAAAGTCGTTTACGATCTTGTTAAATTCGAGCCTTTTCTGTCTTTTCACGATCCAGTGAACCGTTGTGAGCAGCTCCAAACCGAACGACGACTCGAACCCGTCGACGAGGTCCGAAACCCTATTGAATCGAGCGCGCGTATCGGCCTTGTCCTCAAGAAACGCTCGTGCGTCCTCTAGCGCTCCCGGAACAAGCTCCAACAGCTTGTCGGGCGCATCGCCGCCATCTTTATAGCCACTAACCATATGCCCCTCAATGGCGTTCAGCACATGGCGAAGGTTTTCTGCATACGGTCCATAAAGGCCTTTGGTATATTTCAGCCTCAATGGCTCGCCCGCGATCTGCATGAAGTACATCAGCTTATGAACTTCAAGCAGCGATACGAACGGATCTAAAAGGCCCGATCTGTAGCGTTCCATGAGTTCAACCACCACGGCCCGTCCGGGTGTCATCCTGGGCACATTACGCGAGCGGTTAGGGCGCGTATCAGCAGGGCCGCCGCCCGGTTCGAATATCACGATTTTGACATTTTCCAGTTCGTTCAGAACTGCCTCCAGACGTTCGCGTACTTCCCGCCACTCCAACCCACCCAGCCCACTGCCAAGCGGGGGAATGGCGATCGAGCGAATCTGGTGTGACCTGATTTCCTTCACGAGAGACACGAGACCCGATTCAATATCCTCCATTCGGCTCTTACCCTTCCAATGCCGTTTGGTGGGGAAATTGAAGATGTAGCGTGGATGGAAAAGCTCGTCAGTTTCGAAGACAAACACCTTACCAGGCTGCATTTTCTCCTGCTTACATCTGGCCGCGTACGCCTTGAAATTCTCAGGAAAGGCTCGTTTGAACTGAAGAGCGATACCTCGTCCCATGGCTCCTACGCAATTCACGGTATTGACCAGGGCTTCGGCTTGTTCGGAGAGGATGTCGCCGGTCTTGTATTCGATCATGGCCTTTCTCCTCGTGCCGTCAATAGTACCAGTCGCGTTTGATCTCGACCGGTGGCTTGTGCGTAGCTGCTTCAAGGGCTGCAAGGGTTTGGTCGTGGACTCGCGAGGTGTATACGCCGATACGGGAGATCAGTTCCCAGGGGAACTGCCGCTCAATCAGGAATTCCGCCTGTTTGCCTTCCTTGTGGGACACAGGGACGCCGATGCCGGACCATTTATTCGCTCGTACCGCGCTCCAATTGATCTCGGACAATTGTCCCAAGTCACACCGGTCTTCGAAGTAGTATGCACCGGCATTTGACAGGGTGAACGCCCATCGAAGATTGTGCTGCTCTGCCCAAGCAACGGTTTTCCGTAAATCAGCCTCCAAATGAACAATTGGTCCCTGCCCACCGCGGTAGGCCAACTCCGGGTCATTCCCCCTGTAGATCACGTAGAGCATAACGGATCGAGGGCAAAAGTAAAATGGAACGCATTCCCCGACGTTCAGCGTCGGGTGGGTGGTTAGTTTCAAACCAAGTCGGCGTTTCTTGATATTGCTCATTCCTATGGTTGTCCCGGTTTCCCCTAACTCCTCGATCTTCGCGTCGCACCAGAGGCCACCGGCAGCGATTATTGAAGGCAACCTGTCAAAATGGACGATATGGTAGATCTTTGGATTGTTGGGTACTGCCATAGGTCGACTCGCATCCATTTCTGTCAGGGTTGTATCGCATAGACCGTTTCCGGCAGGTCGAGGCTCGGACGTCGTGGATCTGCGTCAGCGTCGCGTGTCCTGAAATCTGGAATGGACAGGCTGTCGTCGGGTGCCAGTGAGAGGTACAGCAAATCCAGAAGGGTGTGGGTGCGTTCGGCGAGCCCGTCTGCCCGGGCGACGATGACTTAGCCGGTTACCTCCCACTCAACGACGCGGTCGACGTTGCCCTGCATTTCGCGAGCCAGTTCGTCGCGACTGACGCGGGCACGTTCTCGAGCCTA
The DNA here is from genome assembly GCA_965116875.1 of Candidatus Latescibacterota bacterium. Taxonomy (GTDB): domain Bacteria; phylum Latescibacterota; class UBA2968; order UBA2968; genus JAAXHE01. The sequence goes on along the minus strand of OZ220733.1, from coordinate 1,214,978 downwards.
CTGCAGGACACTCGGCTGCAAGCTTATTTTGTCCGTCGGCTTGGCATGGCTCTGACTAAAGTCTGGGACTTTCTGAAGAGAGGCTGGCCGCCGTTCGTGTTCGAGATGAGTCGGCCGCTGACGCGGGTGGTCAAGCAGCGGATCCAGTCAATTACCCGTCAATTAAATAAATACAATAAAATTAATGGGTTAATGGATTCAGCTATCGTTTTGGCAATTCGCGATCAATTGGCAGCGATTAGAAATCCAGACTCCGTCGCTGGGGAATTCCCAATATCGATCAGCATAATTGGTGGGACAGCAATCGCGCCTGTGCTAAAACAGAACCGGTCTTTATAATCACCGGTAAATCTGTTCACCGAACATATGAATTACGACCCTTCTGTCTGAAGGATTATGTTTTGACGTAAAAGACAGAGCGAAAAAATCCCTAAGAAACAGATACTTACAGAATCAATAATGCCAGAATTATGCCGATTTTATGCCATTTGAGACGTTTCTTGTCTAATGGCACAATTCCTGATTGGCCGTCTTCTCAAATACAAGCATGCGGGCGTTGATTGAAAGTGAATCAGAAACGTCGCTACCCAACGGATGATTGATCACGTCCAAGAAGCCGATCACTTGCGAAAGGAGTAATGCTACCTGTGACACCTATCTATGGAGCGGTCTCAGTCAAGTACCCGTCAATCAAGGTATATTACTATAAATAAAGAATTTGTCGATCTGTATTGCGTCACGGAGACTGTGCCACTCAAGTTGTATTCTCGTGCATGTAAGATCCTAAGGATGACGTGGGACAGACGATTTTGGATACCGTTTACGCAACTGATTCGCCAACGCCCCAAGTTCATCCTGCCTTTCGAGGCTCGACTCAATAAGCAAAGCCACTGTCTTTCGCGGTCCAGCCGAAGAACGTAGCGATTCAGTCCAACCCTTTTCTGCGTCTCGAACATCGACACTATCAAGGATTCGTTGAAGACTCAGTGGTGCAATCTCTCCTAGGAGTTGGACATAGTCGCCCGCTTCATCGTACCAACTTGGGTGAGCCTTAGAGAAAACTCGTCCAGTTGTAATCTCAGAAGGCTTCAATATCGTGTAAAGGAGGTTTGGACGGTTCTCGAAAAAGCACATTAGAGCGGGAACACCAAACCGCCAGTCCACATGGTCGTATTGCGCTAACCTGATTAAACCACCGCGCTCGGCATGCTTGTAGGCCGCATTTGGTGCAACCAACACCAACCTAGGCGGAAACGCTTCAATCCGATGAAGATTGTCATCAATCACTTGTGCGATTTTCTCGCGGCATCTTTTTGCGTGATAGGCGATTCCAAACAGGACTTCTGGTTCGTGCGGAAGATCTTTCCAGTGATCACCGATCGTCTCTGCGATGCGTGCCCAATCCATCGCAGCCACAGTAGCGCGGAACTTCGCAGGCACAGCACTCGCCATGAATGCGAGGAGAAATCCAGAGTTTTGGAATTCGCGCAGCTGGCTGGCTGAAAGTTGTTCGGCAAGCCGTGAAGGTGTAACGCCTCGCATCATTTCACGCGCCAATGCGCGCTGTCGGGGTCCTGGTGCCATTCGGCCCACATATGTGCCGAATAGGTCCAGCATGCGAAGTACATAAAGTACTAGATCGCGAAGTTCACCGAACGCTGTTACGGGATTTTTCGCCAAGAGCTTTTGTGCGGCCGGCATGAATTGACCCATCATATCGAGCGCTAATGACTCATCAACGTAGACCATTGAGTGGCAAAAGTTCGTAAATCCCGATGGGGATTCTGATTGAGGCCAATCGGCTGCAAATGCTATAAGCTTCGACCGATCCAAGTCGTCCAAAAAGGTCCGACACCACAAAGTACCCGAATCAGTGCGAAGTGCGCCAAGGATTTCACCTAAGTTGTAGGCCGTTTTCGGCGTGACTGCAGAGATAGATGCGGCCACCTCAATTGGATTGGACGCGTCTATCAACGAACGAGCGAATTCACTATCCTTGTTGTGGATCGCATGAATAAGGCGCGCGAGTCCGTAGCCGGTTGGCTCTGCAGGGTCAGAGATCCAACGACCGAGAATGTGTTCACGGCCCCGGAATTGTGTTTGTGGCCAACCCTTCACATAGAAGTCAATTTCACTTAAGACGAGGCTGGCAAACGTCCGATCCTCCGGAGGAGACGTTTGCCAGGACCTATCCATGAGTGGCTTCAATGATGCTTCGTCAATCAAATATCGCCCTTGCCAAAAATCACCACCAATGCGGAGTTCCTGCAGGAGAATCCACAGACCCGCTATAGGATATCCGCCGTCGGAAACTACATGTTTCAACAACCGTCCAGTGCGCTCAAGTTCGTCATTGTCCTGTCCTTCAAGAATTTCTTTGAGTGCCACTGATGCAAACCGCTGGTGAGGACACCGCAGGTCGTGCGGTCCGATGACAAAACGATTATTGATTAGCCACCGAATGGAATGTTTTACTTCCGAAGTCTCTAACCCGGCGACATCTAACAGTGAAATTAGCTCATTAAGGCTCGGGCGCTCGTCTCGAGAGGCTAGTTGGCGAGTAGCGATGCCGGCCAATGCAATATCAGCATTGGCTGATCGTGCGGCGGTTACGGCTACTTTGGATCGACGCCAGCCACCGCCAACAATGAAACAAAATTGCCACGGGTATTTAGCGTTCTTTTCAGCTTGGTGAATACGATCCTCAAGGGAGGCATCGGTGGGTAAATTACCAACTGTGTTGTCTATGCGGCGCACGACCTTCAGCGTGAGTTCTGGTTCATTGCGGAGCGCGGTAGCAATGGTACGAACGGCATGTTCTGCATCAATAATTATCGCGCCACGGGATGATGTATCGTGCTTCACGGTGTTATGGGTGGACAGCAGCAACCGGTGCGGGCCAGCGGCGTCTTCCGCGATCTTTAGGACAAGGTTGCTGGTGAGATGAGCATCGTCGACGATGTAGATTGCACGTCGGTCATCGTCAGCAGCCTCCAATTCGATAGTCTCGACACAAGGGTCGGCTAGCCGAAATACTAGCCAACCGTTCTTGGCGAAGTGAAGCGCTGTCTGGTACGCACAAATTGATTTTCCTGCACCTGGTTCGCCGACAATGCGCGCTGTATAGGCCCGCTTGAGTTCAGTGATTGCCACATTCACTTCCTGGAATTTCGGGCAGGACGGAGCGTCTTGCGGCCCAAGTGAACGACCCATCAATGCAGGTCCGAGGCCTCGGCCAGCACCAAAGACCACCGGTCGCCAAGTAGAATGAGTTTGGATTGCGGAATGGTCAATTTTTCCCATCTGCTTTACTGCTTCTAGCAGTTCACGGACTTCCGAACCATCAGGCATTGTTCTTAAATGATCGAGGAGCTGCGAGACATCTATTCCATGTTCAGGATAAAACTCCGATAATACCTGTTTGTGCTGACAGAGTAGAAACGTAATTGCACTCCATCCAAGTACGCTGACAGTGAAGTGCCCTTTCTCTTTTCGAATTGCGGAGATTTTTCGTGCTTGCTTTTGTAGAGTGGCGTCAACCGGAGCAGTAGTTGCGAATATCCAGTGATGCAATGCTGGCTCAAAACCTTCGGCCTTGGAAATTTCACACTGAAGTTCATCGATACTCGGTTTATTGCCGTAAGAGTCCCCTTTCAATCTACACTGCACGCCCTGATAATTCTCATAGTTACCGTTAGGCGACCCGAAGATATCCACTCCTTGCTGCGCTTGGCCTCGTCTTCCCACCTTCTGTGCATATGGGTCGCACCAAACAGCCATGAATAGCTGATGACAGAGGTCTTCGAAAACTTCCCACGCGTTAGGCGGTGGGATTCGCTTCAAACGGGCATCCATGATGTCAATCTTTAGTTTGTTTGTTCCCGCACGACGTCGCGGGCACGAAGGAATGCTCGCCTATGAACTGGACGCGCTCTTAGTTTTCGCTACATCCGGCGCTTCCCAAGTCCCCCACTTCATCTGACAGATTTACTGCCGCTTCGCGTACATCCAATTTGCCAGTGACCACATCTGCGATCAGCCGTATACGGTATTTCTCTATTAACTCTATTTGGCGGCGCGTGCGGCCGATAGTAGCTTCAATTCTGGCAGTTGTCTTGTCGAGATAGCGAACTATACAGGACTGTTCCGAGAGCGGCGGCACGATTACTCGGAAGTTGCGAATCGATTGTATGGTTAGGCCCTCTCGGGATGCCCCGCTCTGTTCAAATTGGATCTCTCGCTGCATCATTGTAGTGGACAAAAAAGCTGCAAGCAGTGTAGGGTGTATGTGGTCTTGGGCAGGGCGAATTATGCATACGTGCTGGTTGACATTGGCTTCGGCGAAGTCGTCAGGAACCGAGCACACGCGCCCGATTGATGCGCCTGTTATATTCAGTAGAACGTCACCAGGCTTTACGTGGGTACCAGAAAGTTCCCGGTGGAGACTTGGTGCAATTCGAGCAACGTCCCGTATTCGGAGGCCGTCGAAATGGATGTTTTGACTCCTCAAGAAGGGAACGCCACACTCCCTATAAACTGTTGATCCGCCTCGAGGAGTAATCCCACTACCAAACTTCGTAGCAATGTGCCCAAGCCTTTTAAATCCCCAATGCCGAGGGACACCGCCGATCGACTCTACCCCCGAAGGCTTTGATGGGACGTCACGGTCAAGGCCACGTGTGACGGCGTGATCAATGACGGCTTGCTTTTTTTCCGCAAGCAACCGAATAAGCCTCTTCTTCGCGTTAACATACCGGTTGATACAGTCACCAATTTGGTCAAGATAGCGGACGATTGCGGCTTGTTCAGGGAGAGGTGGGACCCAAAAAGGAATCTCCCGCATTCGTGTCTGTGACAAATCCCATTGCCCAATTCGAACGCCGTCTGATGCTTGACGAAAAAAAGGAACGAACGCCTTTGAGCGGACGGCAACGTGAAAATAGTCAGCCATTACCTCATTTACGTCAAAGACAAAGTACGCCGGACTTACTATGCCTTCGTACTGTGAAACGCCATAAGAGCCTTGCCAAGCTTTCATCTTGTTCATGGCAAATTGACCCTTGCCCACGACCTTGTAATTGGACAGGTCGTCAGGAATGAAATTTGGGTTCTCGTCCCAATTATCTACATCCCTCAGAATTACTCCCTTCTCACGTACCACGGACAAGAGAGGTAAATCGGACCTATTTCGTTCCGTTTTTTCAGAAAGTATGGTTCGGAACCTAACTAACTTCCAATGACGCGGAACGTTGCCAATCCAAGAGATGCCTGAGGTACTGGTTAAGGGATAACAATTGGAATCGCACTTCATCGTACGCCCCGTTTTTCAGCTAGGAACCAGTTCTGCGTTGCGCTGAATATGTGGCAACGCTAGGTTTAAACTTCGGCACCTGATGCAAGAAACTTGCTGTAGTCTATGGCTGGTTGACCCTGACGGGCGTAGTATGAGGAAAACCGTGCTATTACATCCTTTGTGAAAGATGGCGATATCTGAATTCCAGGAGGTAAGGCGAATCTCTCAGATAACGACTTTTCTGGCATCGTCGAGACTTTCCTGAAATTTAAAAATCCACCGCTAAAGAAATCGGTTTTGGGAAGCCAGTGATAATAAGGTGCCTTCTTGTTGGTAAACGCGCTTTTCAACTCTCCCCGCTTTGCCTTGCTCAGATTTGCATCGTCAAACCATGGAAATAACTCGTTTGCAGGATCAACTGCGGCGAGGAGAATCCAGTCCGTATTGCGCTCGCCATCTTCCCGTACGACAAGATCGCAAGTGGGGTTCATGACGACGAACCACGCTTCATCTTCTAGATCTTTAAGTATACTCCCAGTTGAAATATCGTCGGAAAGAGGAGGTGCTAAATACACTTCTTCGGGAAAACAGCTATCCTCGTCTTCTTCAATAAGCTGAGACAGATGGTTAAGTGTATGACGAAGAAGGGCCTTCTCGGTCCTGGTAGAATCCTGCTCTCCATAGGCTTCCCATTGTTTCGTCTTAGGTAGAAGGTTTTCGCGAAACACTCTACTCAACGTCTCTTCGATAAGACCGCGGCCACCTACGATTCGTGTCATTCCTGTAATGTAGATTCCCCAGAAACGATCGAATAAATCTATGTATTCAATTTCCCCTTTTGTGAAGACTCCGATGTATTTAAAGTCGTCACTCGCGTTATCAGGTGTTCCTGTCAATATCGCGACCGGAATGCGAAAGAAAGACTCCTCGATCTCTTCAACTACCTGGCTTCCTTCGTCACCTTGATCTGCCAGTTTTAGGTCGATGATTGCACCATCAAATGTGCTATCCAGTGTCTTTAGAGCTTCTTCAACACTTCGACATACATCCATTTCGATTTTTCTTCCTTTTTGGTCGAAATACCTTGCAATAGAATTCTCGCATATTTGGATTTCCTGCTCTTCATCTTCAACCAAAAGCAGCCTAAATTGGCTCATTATGCACTCTCCGTTCGTGGTTGCAGCCTGAACCAAGCTCCGTTTTCCGATTCGAAAGCACGGAGTTCCAGATTGTTTCTGGTGGCCGATTCACCCGCAATCGCTAGGCCCAGACCCGTGCCGTCTGGCTTAGTTGAAAACTCAGGTTCGAAGATTACTTCGCTTTCAATTAGACTCCGGTCAATCCCCGGACCGGTGTCGTGGTAATCGATATGGCTAAGTTCATCGCCATCTGTGGCGACCTCGATCATAATTCTACGGTTCCGTGTGGGTTTTTCAATCATCCAGTAAAGGCTGTTATCGACGAGATTCGTGAAAATCGAATAAATGTCCTGAGCCCAGCAGGAGAATTCAAAGCCGTCAGAACCTGTAACTTGAGAATTCACATTGTGCGTCTTCATTTCTTCTCCGAATACTTCAAGTATCTTCCGTATCGTGACCGTCAGTTGCAGTGGTTCTTTCTTGGATCGTTTTCCTGCTGCTAGGGGATCAAGTCTGTTGAAGAGCTTTACGAAGATTTCTGCATTGTCTGCTACACCATCCACAATTGGCATAATTTTCTCAAGTTTCCGCAGGTCATTGGTTTCCGTAAGCGATTCGTACCAGAATCTGAGGTTTGATATTTCGTTTCGGAAGTAACTGAGTGGTCTTCTGCCTTCATGAAGAATCACGTTTATGATTTTTCCCAGGGTCGCTTGGCCCTGATAGATGGCAACCGCCTGTTTGATTTCATCTGCGATCCGGTTCTTATCTTCCTCTTCGCGATTGACTGCCGCGATGATTTCGTTCGTGGTTGTCTTGCCGACGTTCGCCTTGGTGAGTTGTGTCTCTAATTCCTGTCTCAAATCATCGTACGAAAAAAGACTCTCCAACTCTCGTTCGACTTTTAGGGCCGGTTTGCCCAGACCAGCCCTTCGTCTGTAATCGAAACGTCGCACTTCGAGGTTTGTAATTATTTCTCGGGTTATTTCCTTAAGTCGATCAAAGGCGCTGTTTTCCCTTAGTCCATCCCTTGCACTCTTTTCGATGAGTCCGGACTTATCATCGGATTGAATCTGCACATATCCAATTGCCTGATTGCTGCCTATCCTCATTGAAGGATTCTGCACTCTTCTCTCATTGAGTTTTAACCAGTCGAATTCCGCATCACCCAGTGGCCGTATACGGAATCCATTTCGATAAACACCAATGCCATTGTAGTAGTTCAGTAGCCGCCTTGTCTCGAGTTTTCCAACATAGTGGCCTGAATCATCCTTCAAACCGCGCTGGATCAAAGAATCTATCGCGTCCTTTTCCCTGTCATACACCCGGATGTCGAAATCCAACTCACCACATCCTGTCGGTCTCTCTAGCGCGATTCGTATATTTTCGTCGACGGCGTTTTGGACCTTCTGTATCGAATACACTAAGTCTCCCGTGCCATCAACACCAACCTTACCTCTAATCCTGTAGTCAAAGAGGTCGAAGAGCGGGAAGGGTTCGATAGAATCTGTGATGTCTTCTGTTTCAGCAAAGCCTCTTGTCTGCAGATTAACGCGGAATTTTTCATTGCTGAGAGCGGACGCCACGGGCGAAATCAGCTTTTTCAGTTCGAATTGTAGTTTGCGAAACTGGTGACTGTTCCATTCATCAAGAAGCGCTTTGTCTCCGTTCATTGTGAGGCGAGTACCTGCCTGTTCGGCAACTTTCGCAGTCTCAATCAGGATCTCTACATCGTCCAAGTATTGAGCATCTGCAAATTCCCGCCACTCGACATATACGGTTGTCTTTTCTCCTGTGGCGGTTGTAGTCTCCAGGAGCATGTCCGTTCCCAGAATGGAAGCTGCATAGCGTCCCACACCTTTGCGTCCCTGCATGATCCTTCCGGCAGGACTTCTGCGCCTGTCAAGCTTGTCGGTGGTTGATGGTACCATCCACTTGTTGATTACATCATCTCTGGACATGCCGTGACCATCGTCGCAAACGACAAGAGTATATCCGTCTTTGTCCGGATTTGCGGCGAAATCGATATTCACGTTGCTCGAATCGGCATCGTACGCGTTCTTGACCAGTTCCACGACGGCCGCGTACGCGTCTTGAATCAAGTCGCGGCCGATGGTAAGGATGTGCCTGCCGGCAGGTCGTATCCTGTATGCTCCGCTTGGACTCACGACAGAACCTCCTTCAACTTTTCTGCCAATTTTCGGGCCAAGAGCACCGGTACTGCATTGCCGATCTGGCGAAATGCAGGAGTTCGGCGAGGTACGCGATTGCTACTCTCAAAGAAATAATCATCGGGGAATGTCTGTAAACGAGCGGCCTCCCGTGGTGTAATCGATCTGTTTTGATCCCTATCTGGATGAATGTAATAGTGGCCATCCTTGGCGATATGCGCAACCACAGCCTGTGAGTAAGGTAGATTCGAAGCGACAACCTTGAATCTATCCAAAAATGAACCTTGATTTTTGTGTGTCGTGAGACGATTCTCAAGCAGATTGTACTTCAAGCGGATTTGCTTCGAGTCCCACAGATCAACCGCGATGCGGTAGATTTCGAGATCTTGATCCGTGTGGGGTCGTGCCTGATGCCAAGTAACGGGAAGTGCTTCATTTCTGACATTAGCGTCGAATTGCCAACTTCCGCAGTATTGGTCAATATCACACGGCCCCGTAGATCCTTCACCTGCGGAAAGCGCAGGCAAGTCCACGAATACTTCCTTTACACAGGCGTCGGGGTTCCACCTGTTGGGTTCCGGGTAAAACCCGGTTTCCTTGCCTCTGCGGCCAACGAGAATTATCCGTCGTCGTCTCTGCAACACTCCATAATCTTCGGCAGATAGCGTTCTGGACTCGGATTCATAGCCGAACTGACGAAATAGACGTTTCATTGCGTCGAAATAGTGACTGTTGTCTTCATTCTTGGCCGAAAGAAGGCCGATAACATTCTCAAAGACGAAAAACCGCGGCGCGTATCGTCTCAGGAATTCCGCATAGTAGCTGTACAGATAATTCCTTTTGTCACTTTTCATCTCCTTTCCAACACGTGAGCGGCCAATTAAGGAATATGCCTGACAGGGTGGGCCACCGACAATCACGTCGAGTCCTCTGTCGCCGACTAAGTCATCAACTCTTCTGAAAATTTCCGGCAGCGTCGCATCGCCGATTTCAGCATGAATGACCGATGAGATCACATCGGATGGTACCTCAGCATAAAACGCCTTGCGGTCTAGCGTGCCATTGAGATAATCACCGTAAAAATCCGTACGACCGTTGGATTTCAGCCAATGGTACGCCATTCGCGTACGAAGTGTGAAGCACGCTGCCTGATCTGAGTCAACATGAGCAACCGGCACGTATCCAGCCTGTATGAATCCTTCGGACAGCCCACCGGCACCGGCGAAAAGATCCAGAAATCGTGGTGCTTCGTTCATTTCTCCAAACACAACCTTCCTACCATATCAATCTGCAAGTGATTCGCCATCGCCCTTGATACTTTTTGCGAGTGTTCGCAGCCGTCAGGTGGCACATTTGAGCTTGGTGAAACACACACTTCAATTTTCTATTCGGTCGGAACGCATCGTGCTCCTGGGATCTCCAAAAATTCCGTTTGTGATCTCAAGAATTTCGCAGCCAGCGTCGCAATTGAATCAAGTGCTCCCGCGCGGTCTGTCTTGGGTCTTCTGAAACCACATTCCCAGACAATCAAGATTCGCCAATGGAGTCGCTTCAACGCAGTTACAGCCAAGGCATCACGATCTGCATTCGCTTGAAGTTTCGTGATCCACCATAATCGGCGTGTCTGAGGTATTGCGGATAAGTGGCATCCGTGGTAGTGCCAGAAGCACCCATGGACAAAAATCACGGAGCGATATTTCGGAAACACCAGGTCCGGTGTACCTGGAAGATCCTTTCGGTAGAGGCGATATCGAAAACCCATCTCAAAGAGGCGTCGACGAATCTCCAATTCCACCTTTGTGTTCTTGCCTCGGATAGCTGACATCATGCGACTTCTGGTTCTTGGGCTTACATTATCAGACATTTCGAATTCCTAAATCTACGACACATCGAAGGACGGGCAGCGCAACGCAACGCAAGTATCATCGTATTTACCGAGACTTTGACACCGCGCCTTGATTTTGATTCCTGCTATGTTGCGCAATTAGATCTCGCAGTATTCGCGATATAATATTTCGCTTTGGATATTTGCAAACAGTGTCACAACATCTTTCTGAATTGACAGGAATCAATTCGTAGGCCTGTTTACCGAACATGGAAATGTCTATTTCAGTCCAATTGCCGAACTGTGATCAAACTATCGAATCTCCGGTCTTGGGAACTGTTTCCCTTCAGGGGCTGGAGTTGGCGTATAATATCTTCAAACAACACCCTGTAGGTATCATATTCGTTCGCGAATTTCAAACTCACCTTAAAGCGTTCCTTCCACAAAAAAAAGAAGACCGTCGCGATACCCCAAAGATTATCTCGATCTTCAATGGGGAATCTTGTCATGACATTAGCAATTCGTTCATCTATGTCTGGATGTGTGCGTGAGGTCAAGCGTCGACCGAGAAAGATCAAGGATCCAAGACCAGCGACTGCCCCGAAGGCTACTGTTGTTTGAGGTCGCTCCGGTTCTCGGATGCCATTCATGACCCAATCCAAAGCGATAAGATCCGCCTCCCGTTCTAGTATTTTACGGGGGGTATCGTTCGTCTTATCGAAATGACCGCAAGCAATGTGTGCAAACTCGTGGCATAAAATGAAATCAGCCGCAGCTAAGTATATCCCATTCGCCTTTTCAACATAATAGGTGTTAACATCGTTGCAGGTTTCGGGACTAGGTAATTCCTTGGGCCACGATTGAAAAGCATCCAACAGACTTAGACCATAATCAAATAGCTTGTTGGCTCCATCGAGGAAACGGCCTAGTCCCATCCCATGAGCAGGCTGTATTCCAGCCCGTGGTCCATGTATTGATTCATCGAAGATGACCAAAAAGGCATAGCATAAAGCCCATATATACGACAGAAACACCTCGTATAGCACTATTTCTCCGTCCCGTTTCACAAAAGGCAAGGCACACCTTACCGGGATCTCATCGATATTGTACTTGATCAGGCCGGCGTTGGGATGATGCTGACATTTTGCCTTAAGTTCTTGTCTGAAATTTGGGTACTTGCATTCAAACCACGCGGGGAGGTCGTGCTCAAGGACCCTGACAGGCTGCCTGGCTTGAATATCTCTGTCATCAGTACGTATACACATTGCGATCTCCCTTGCGTGCCACAAGATTCAAAATACTGAGAAAGGCGAATTGCTCTAGAATTGTGGTCATTCGACTGAAATAGCCCAAGTGCGCACTTCGCATTTTCTCTATGTATACCGCTCCCAATAGTCCTCGCAATTCATAGACGACATGCCGTAAAACCCAGAGGTTCGCGTCCGGATATTCCACCCTCCACAGAAATCAACAATCGCACTCCAACAATCGGTATCCGTCTTATCGAACGCCCAGTGTGACAGAGGGGCACCTAAACAGACTGAAGGCGGTGCCTTGTTGCGGATACATTATGGGCCGACAATCTGTGGCTTCCGGTTTGTCATTTGTTCGATGCGACGCATTAACTTTCTCCTTAGGTCAGACAAATTGGTGTATTCGGGGCAATTGTATCCCGCAAGGTCGAAATGCAGTTTACTGCTCCTATCGCGATACATTATCACCTTCCGGCTTAGCGCATGTGCGTATCCAATTTCGTAATAGACACTTGGCCGTTCGCCAGTCAAATCTGCGATTAGAAACTCCGATGTTCTGATTTTTTCCCTGATCTTTTCCGTAATTACGTCTTCATGTTCGATTTCATCAGCCCTGATTGCATTGATCCCAAACCGAGCGAAACAATCCTTGATCGTGTTGTAGCAATCCTCCAATTCTGGAATATCTGGATCGATTTGCATCATTACAAATGCTGAATCTGGTTCGTACTCAGCGGTAGCTTGTGGATTGACTCGGTACTCATCTGCAGAAAGGGTAGGAGAAATGTCGAGAATGTCGACCAATCCAATCAAATTTGAAATACCACTTTCAAATTCGCGACAGGCCTCGTCCGGCGGGACAGGATCCGTATCGGATTGGCCAGCTTGCTGAATACCCAGTACTGTACCCTCGTCATGCAGCAACTCGGCATCCCAATAGCGGTACCGTCTCAACCGTAAAGATGCACGGACAGTTTTGGTCCAGGTACCCAAGTCCCTCCTGTCCGCCTCGGTCAACAATGACGCCTGCTTCATGCAATTGGCAATTAGATTAATAATCTGTAGCAAGTCAGATTGAAGTTTGATGGATGCTTGGCGAGTCGAATTATCCAGTTTTATCCAGTAGTAATCGGCTTCGTAGTGGTTGGTTCTGAAGCGTTCATCATTCAGTTTCTCAATCCCCGAAAAAAACGCCAACCCATTTTCGCTGAGTTGCAGAAGAAGTTTTTGGATATTTGCTAAGTCAGGAGTCATGCAATGTCTCCATTGTAGTACATCTCGCCCGAATATACCGAGCAGCGGGTCACTCTCTTATTTTTTGTGGCCGTATCTAATATGGGTAAGAAGCCACCCCTTGTAAAGAGCTGCGCCCGAAAGCGAAGCTATTCGGCCGCAGCTCCGAGGATTTCCTCCAATAGTCCCTCGGTCTCCTTCTCCAGCGACAGAATGTCAGCGCGTATTTCTTCCAGCGTGCGCATTGGCTGCGGTTTGTAGAAGTAGCGCGTGAAGCTGACTTCGTATCCGACCTTGACACTGCCCGGGACGTACCAGGCATCGGGCGCATAGGGTAACACCTCCCGGCGCAGGAAACTTTCGATGCCGCCGTCTTCGAGAAGAGCCACCTGCTCGGTGTCTCTCAGTTCGGTATCGGGTTCGTACTCGACAACGCGACTCCGACCGTTTAATGTGGCCTGGAATAGCCCACAGATGGGGTCCGCTTCCACGTTTCCTGTACGATGGATTTTCTTGATCACGGGCTCGGCCGTATCGTCGCGGGATGCAAGGACAGTCTGAATCAACTTTTTGCGTCCGGCTGTCAGCTTCAGGCCGCACTCGCGTGCGTAATCTGCGACGACGTCCAGAAACCGGTTGAAGTCTCTGTGAGGCCCGTGGCCCAGCACCGCCGCCACACGATCGATGACGTCAGCAAGCGGGTCTTCGTCTTCGTCGCTACACGTTGACCGGAAGCGTTCGCGATGGTCCGCCGACAGATCAACGGAGAGCCGCAAGGGCCGATCAACTGTGACCCTCCAGTAACCGAATGCCTCGTTCGGGAAGATCCTGGACTGCTCGCTTTCCTCAAAGCCGAGAAAAGTATCGCAGATACGCGTCAGATCCTCGTCCGACAACTCGCAGTTCTTATTGCCGAGATTCTTGCGCAACGGTTTCGACCATTGTGTTGCGTCGATGAGTTGCACCTTGCCGCGCCGATGCTCCGGTTTGCGGTTTGTCAACACCCAGATATAAGTGGCGATACCGGTGTTGTAGAACATGTTCAACGGTAGCGCCACGATCGCTTCAAGCCAATCGTTTTCGATAATCCATCGACGGATGTTGCTCTCGCCCTGACCGGCGTTGCCAGTGAACAGCGAACTCCCGTTGTGTACCTCAGCAATACGGCTCCCGAGCGGTGTGTCCTGTTTCATCTTGCTTAGCATATTGACCAGAAACATCATCTGTCCGTCGCTGGAGCGAGTGATGAGTGAGTATTCCGGATCTCCGTCATGCTCAACGATGAATCGGGGGTCCCGGATACCCGACTTCCCGCCCATGCGTTCCAGGTCGCCTTTCCAACTCTTGCCGTAGGGTGGATTGGACAACATGAAGTCGAACTCATTGGCGGGGAAGGCGTCGGCGGCAAGCGTCGAGCCATAACGCATGTTGTCGGCCTCCACCCCTTCACCTTTGAGGATCAGGTCGGCTTTGCTGATGGCGTAGGTTTCCGGGTTGATCTCCTGGCCATACAGATGAACGGAGACCTCCTTGCCGTCCTCGGCTGCAAGCCGGGTGAGGGTCTCTTCGGCGACGGTCAGCATCCCGCCGGTTCCGCAGGCGCCGTCATATACAAGGTAGGTGCCTGATTTGACCTTGTCAGCAACCGGTATGAAAATCAACCGCGCCATCAGCTGTACGACGTCACGAGGGGTAAAATGCTCTCCGGCCTCCTCGTTGTTTTCCTCGTTGAACCGACGGATCAGTTCTTCGAACACAGTGCCCATTCCGTGGTTGTCGAGAGCTTCCAGACGAACGGACCCAACGGCGTTTAACACCGGTTTGGGGCTGAGGTTGATCGAAGGATCAAGGAATTTCTCCAGTAGAAACCCGAGCAAATCGTTCTCCACCAATTCAGGAATCTGATTGCGGAACTTGAACCTCTCCAGGACCTCCACCACGTTGGGCGAGAAGCCATCGAGGTAAGCCACAAAGTCGGCATGTAACTGCTGCTGTCTGGCACGTGACGTCAGATCACGGAGTTTGAACGGTGAGGCGTTGTAAAAGGCCTCGCCGGATGCCTGGCGCAGCGCTGCGTCCTGGTTCGTCACTCCCGCCGCGTCGAGCCGGGCTTTCATCTGGAGTACCGCTTCTTTCGTAGGTTCCAAGACGGAATCGAGACGGCGGATGACCGTCATTGGCAGGATCACATCCCGGTATTTGCCCCGACCGAACACATCTCGCAGGACATCATCAGCAATGCTCCAGATGAAGTTGCTGATGTTCAGCCTGCCGCCGGTGGCGCCAGGGCGGGATGCAGATAGGTCCGGGGTCGAAATGGCGTGGCCGGTCCCTGTTCTGTCGGAACTCATTTCATCTCCTTCAGGTCATCGGGCAGCGCTGGAATGTAAGTAGAAAAAGTGGAAGTCTTTGAATCTAAACAAACTGGTGTCGATATCCAAGAAGCAGGAGACGACATCCGATATCGCCTTGGGCGTTTTAATGTTGAAGGCGTTGTGTGGTCCTGTCCGTAGGTGAGTGGGTGATCTTACCATCTGGAAAAGAAGGCACCGGATGGCAGAAACCCGATTCCGATTTCCGTCAGAATTCAGGCATCGTATGGTCCGGTTGGATCCATCGGTCCGGAAGTCAGGCGAAAGTGCACCCAGTGGATGGCGGCGTCCCCGTTTCAGTGTGGGAGACGATGGGAAGTCACGGGGTTCCGCGGCACGGAATTCGGTGACTACGGCCTAATACACGTGAGCAGACAGGAATGTCTGCTCCACCCTTTCAAGCCTTCGATCGAGGTATCACTTGAGTGCATCAAGTTTCAGAGCGATAGTGCGTGAAATTGCTTCCACTTCCCGGTTCACGACGGATTTGCCGGTTTGCAGGTCGAACCGCCTTCACTTCTCTCGCTCCCCCCGGTACCAACGCATAAGCACCTCTTCCGCCGGTTTGCCCTGTGGCGTGAACCCCCGTTCCCTTTGAAGTGCGTGGCGGCGCGCGCGCCGGCCTCCGAAACGCGTACTCCCTTCAGGGAACCATTTCCAGACGTGCGTGCCTGCAAACCAGGGCTTGCGCCAGAACGTCCGGAACATCGCCTCGTAACACGCCGCCTGCAGCTCGAGGTCGACCGGCGCGTTGGATCGCCAGACCCACGGTTCCACGGCCGCATCCGCGGTACTCCTGTAACCCACCTCCGTGAAGAGCACCGGCTTGCCCACGCGCTGCTGAACTGCTTCGATCAGCGTTCCATGGGGCGCCCACGCATCCTTTAATTTGTCGAGCGTCAAAGCGGCGGCGACGCTGTCCGCCAGCGGGAAGTAGACCTGAATACCGATGTAGTCGAGTTCGTCCCAGAACGGAACTTCCTCGAACTCCCGGTACCAGTTGGCCGAATAGGTGAGTTCGCCCCCGTACACCGCCCGCACGTCCGCAATCAGCCCGCGCCACGCTTCGGGGCGGTTCAACACGGCGCTGCGCAGTTCCGTTCCGATACACAGCGCCTCCATGCCGGTGGATTCCGCCAGTTCGGCGTAATGGAGGATAAACCGCCGGTAGCTCGCCCACCACCTGTCCCATTCCTCGAGGGTGGAAAAATCGATATTTCCCCGCCATCGCCCGTCGCTCCGGTCCCGGATCCACACGTGTGGCTTCAGGATCGTCCGGATGCCCCGCTTCCGCGCCCGGCGGGCCGCATCCGCCAGGCCCTCGTCCGATTCCCCCCACCAGACGCGTCCCGAAGTCGCCAGGACCACCTCCGGGTCGCCGGCGCTGCGCTGCCACCCGAACGGCGTCTGGGATATCCAGTTCACGTTCAGCGCGGCCAGGCGGTCAAAAGCCGCATCCGCGGGGCGGCTCGGACCGGCCACGAAACAGACGCCGCGGTGTTTCTCCGTCAATAATGACACCCTGGAAACCGGCGTCTGTGTCTCAGCCCACAACGGTCCGCTCAATAGAACACAACCGAAGAGTCCGATTACCTGCCGCATCTGCGTCAATACGGCGTCCCTTCTCGAGCAATTCGGTTTCATTAATGTCCGATGCACGGCCCTGCCATCCACGATTCTCAAAGAGCAGGTATCCTTCCTCGGTTGTCCGACATGGCGCATCAGACTGCCCTGACAGATTATGCAGGGGCTGGTATTGACAATACCCATGTAAGACGTTATCTTACTTCCTATGAAAACAGTCCTCTCAACCAGGGGTCAGATTGTCATTCCGGCCGAGTTTCGCCATCAGGACAAGCTCGAACCGGGCCAGTCGTTTGCCATAGAACGGGTGGACAGAGGCGAATATCGTCTGGTCGTTGCCAACCCTCCGAGGAACCTCGGGCTGGTGGACACACTCCTTGCGTGTCCCGAAAAAGGCTGGTTTGTGCCAATCGAATCGGAGTCGACCGACTCGCTCGGATGACCACCATGATGTTTCTCGTCGACGCCAATGTTCTGTCCGAGGCGACCCAGCCGAGACCGGATCCGGGGGTGGTCGATTGGCTGGCGCGAAACGAACGCGACCTGGCCGTCGATCCCGTGATCCTGGGAGAAATCCGCTTCGGGATCCTTCTGCTGCCGCGAGGGCATCGGCGTCGCACGCTCGAGAACTGGTTTGACGACGTCGCCCGTCGCATTCACTGCGTCCCGTGGGATGCCGAGACCGGATTGCGCTGGGCGGAACTGCTGGCGCACCTCCGTCATATGGGAAAGCCGATGCCGATCAAGGACAGCCTCATTGCCGCCACCGCACTGACTCACGGATTGCCGCTTGCGACCCGAAACCGTCGCGATTTCGATGCCAGCGGCGTCAAACTCGTCGATCCCTTTGTCTGAAGCGGAGTGATGGCGTAGTAAGGAAATAAAGTTCGGCGCGCTGCATCCTTAAAGAATCAAGGCGTTACAGTTTTGCGTCCTTGTCTGATCCGGCTTCGTTTTGGCTGTTGCGGTTTGAATTCGAGAATTGAAAACAGGGGAAGGGGCGATCGCCCTTTCCCCTGTCGTATGGGTGTCGACTCTGCTCAACTGGGAAAGTTAATTTCCCTCAATGTGTGACTACTCCATCAGGCTTCCGGTGTACGAGATCCCGACCAGGAACGTGGAGCCGGCGAAGAACGTATACGGCGCCCCAAGCGAGGGGTCGGCGCGGCCGAGCACGGACACTCTCGCCGCGGCTTCGAGGGCGATGCCCTGCGGCAGGCTGACGATCGCCGTGGGTATCGCATAGGTGACCCGCCGGCCCGAGCCCGATATCCCTTCCAGCTTGAGGGCTATGTTCAACATTTCAACCGGGCTGGCGCCGATCTCGAGATTGTAGATCAACTCGTCGTCCGGGTTGTGGTGAATGGTCTCGTTGGTCTCTCTGAGGCGATATCCCAGGTCGACGTTGGCGTATATCGGGATGGGCCAGTAGGACTTGCCGATCTGCGCGATCAATTCGACGTCCCACTGGCCGTTGCCGGCGGACATGGCCTCTGGCGCGGCGCGGAAATCCCCGGTTGGCGCCTTGATCCCAAGCATCAGGGTGCCCACGACGGGCTCATGAACGAGGTTGACTTTGCCGAAGACGCGGATATCGCCAAGACCTGATTCTTTTGCGCGGTATCCGAACATCTCTCTGTGCCTGTTCGAGGTGAAATTCTCGAACTTACGATTGATCGCCCCAAACTGAACGCCGAGATCGAAGCGCTTGGTCACCCCGTAGTACACGTCGAGATACACTTCCTGCGAAGTATAATCCGCGGGGATCCCACTCGGTTCTCCATCCTTGTCGTAGTGTTCGTCGGTGGCCTGGTACAGGCCGGTAATCTTGCTCCAGACCTGGCCCTTTTCGAGAGTCCACGCGCCCCCGAACGCGACCTGGGGCACAAGGAGACCGAGTGCCACAGTGAGAACGGGGACCATACGTGAGATGAGCTTCAGGTTCGTTATCTTCACGTACGTGTACGAATTACTCGTTATGCGGCTCAAATCCTGCTCCTTTTCGATACGTCCTGCGGTTTGCCGGACAGCGTTGGGCAAAGGTAGAGGACAATGGTGAAAAAAAGTACCTGAACGCCGGCGGGAATTTCCTGCCACCGGCGTGGCCCTTGTGAAACGGCGAATTCACATCAAAGTCTACGATATTTGCGTCGGTATCGCAATAGCCATCTTCATTCAAAAGCCCAAATACTGTCGCAAAATGCGACAGTGCAGGCTTCGGATATCAAGTGCCCGGGACCCAGAGCCGCTCCCTGAGCCTGTCGAAGGGTCGGCGAAGGGTCAACGAGGGCACCAAAACACGGGAGCTTCAACAAGCTCGTTTCGACAGGTACAGACATTCCGCTCTGTGGTCAATTTGGATATTCGAACTCCTCGTAGTCGTCTTTCTCGATCGGATGCAGGTAAAGCCTCATCCTGCGATCTCTCGAGGTTGCGAACATGACCTGGCAGGAGATCAGGTCGCCCACGTTCAAACCGTGCGTCTGCAGGATGCGTCCGGGCGCGTGGACGTCGAACGAGAAATCGATCAGTTCCTGCAGGGTCTTCATCCGGGCGAAGACGTTCCGATAGTGCGCGAAATACATGACGCGCGCCTGGGAGTTGTAAAAGTAGGGTCCGTCCCAGAAAGCGGGGTCTGCCTCACGGGACGGATTCTGAAGTTTGGGATGCTGCCAGTGGTTGACCTCCAGGAGCATCCCGTCCTGCGCCTCCGAAATGGCGACGTTTTCCGATTCCAGTTCCAGACCCAGTATATTCCCTCCTGCGTCGACCGTGACCAGGTTCATCCCCTTCTGCCCGGAGAGCCGGTACTGTTCCACGAAATGCCGGACGTCGTCGCAGTCGCCGCAGTGCTGCGCCAGCAGGTGAACGACGAAGTACAGATTCAGGTGTTCGGGATTCGAAACGAAGTTGAATTTCCGATGCCCTGAATTCGCGCCGACCGCGAGTCCGGCGTCATTCACGGCCATCCCGAGCGTGACCTGCCGCCTGGTGCCGAACCCCATCATTCCATGCGGTTTCGTATCCGGGAAAAACGAGACAACGGAATTGGAAACCGTCCCGGGAACCGTATCCGTGCCGCCGTCGTTGGTGGACAGCATGGCGGGGCCGTCATCCTGCAGGATGATTCCCAGCGTGGAACAGGCATCACCCACAGGCCCCGTCCAGAGAATGTGGCCGAAGTACGCGTGGTCGAAGGACCCCATTCCCGCCGCTTCGCCGAACGCCTCTATCTGATCGGTCATATCCGGAAACTCACGACGCATGAACGCCATATTCTTTCGAAAGTAGGCATTCTCGAAATCGTGCGGGCGGGCCTGCCAGAACTCCAGATAGTCCCGCGCGGCCTCGGGGCTCATCGAGCCCTGGGCTTTCCCGATCTCGGCGGGACTTCCACGAAAAGTTCGCGTTTCCATTTGCGTCTCCTTTTCTGGACAATGCTTCTGTCGTCCGGGTTTCCGCTTCCCGACGTAGGCCCAATCTCGTTCGACGATTCATTCCAGCAAGGCGGCCTCGACCGATGGACGAATCGTTTTGGCCATGCGCAGGAATCCCAGGTCGTTCGGGTGAACCCCGTCGACGGTACACGCATCCTGATCGGTATCGCCGAAAAGGGTCTCCCCATCCACAAACCAGACCCTGGTATCTCCCCGCTTCAAGGCGTTCGCGTACGTCCCGCGAATGATCTCTCGCCTCTCCGTCCAGCGTGACGGATTGGCATTGATGGAAGGGCTCGACACGATCACAACGGGAAGCTCGGGGCGGGCATCCCTCACAATCCGGAAGAACGCTTCGTGCGTCTGCTCCAGATAGTCGGCGGTTGGCGCATTGTGGTCGTAGTCCATCACAAACACACGCATGTCCACCGTTGCGATCAGACGTGCCATGGCCGGTTCGGCCCGGGCGCTCCCGCTGAAGCCGAAGTTGATCAGGCTCGCATCCAGCCAGCGCGACAGGATATTGGGATAGGTGTTCCCGGGGCGGGACGCACAGCCTCCGTGCGTGATCGAGGAACCGTAGAAGAGTAGCGGCTTCTCGACCGTGAACCGGGAGGGCGGTTCGATTCTTGCGCCCGGATCCAACCCCAGAACAACCTGGGTGACGCCGTTGTAAACCGGGAAATTGAGCGTCCACTCCCTCATGCCGCCGTCCCCGCCATCCACCAGGAGCGTTTCGTATGCCCGCTCGTTCAGGGGCGGCCTGGCGGCGTTGATGAACCGCTTCCCGGCCCCGGTCCCCACGTAAATGTCGAATCCGGAGTTTCCGGACCGCGGCATGTGCGGCATGTCCACGACTTCCGCCAACTCCACCCGGATGGCGATCGTGCGGGAATCCGACCTGAAGCGCGCCATTCCGCCCGAGGTGCACCAGGCCAGCCTCCGGACGGCATCGCTCATGTCCGGCAGGGCGGCTGAGGGCAGCCGGCAGAACCGTCTCTCCCGATCCAGCCAGGGAAAGCCCGACACCTCAACGGGTGCTCCCGGGACATCCATGCAAAGCATCTCTCTACCCGCGATTTTCGCGGTCTTCGGTCCAGGTCCTGCGCTGTCGGACATCGATTCTCCTCTCACGACTTCCAGACAGGCAATTGAACGTACGAGGCGCGGCCGGCCTCGTGATAGACGGTATTCCGGGCGATGCGCCAGTCTCTGTCGTCCGGATCGCCCGTGTTCCGGTTGATATCGTAGTTGGGAAAGTTGCTGCTGCAGATATCCATGCGGATGCGATGACCCGCCCGGAACAGGTTGGCGGTCGGCTGCATGTCGATTTCGATGCGATACACGTTTCCAGGTTCCATCGGTCGCGGCCGTTCGAAGCTGTCCCGGTAACGCGCCCGGAGGATGCCTTCGGAAACCGGGAAGGCGTACCCCGTCGGATCGTCCCGGCTCGGGGGATACACGTCGAGCAGCTTCACGAAAAAATCGGTATCAGGAGTGTCGGATGATATCCAGAGTACCCCCCTGACGTTCCCGGCGACCGACAGGTCCGCGTCAAGCGGGGCGGTTTGAAAGACCAGCACGTCGGGCCGCGAGGCAATGGGCATGCCGGGGATGCCATGGCCGGGAAGGGTCTCGATCTCAATCTGGTCGCGGGGCCCCATCCCCTTGAACCACCCTTCCTTCATCGGACCATACGGGATGATACACCGGCCGTTGCTGGACACCGTATTGCGCGGGTCGCAGGTATACGTTGTCGAGGCGTTTTCCTCCGAGGGGGCTTCGGGGGACAGGAACCCGTTCTCGTGGACATAGTACGGCGTCTCGCGCGCGCCCTCCGGCGGCCAGCCATCCACGCCGAACCACTTCCCGCCGTGCTGCAGGAGCCCGTCCCTGTCGCGGCTGCCGTCGCCTCCGCCCATCCGGAACATCCGCACCGCGCTTCCCACGTCCACCCCGGAATCCTCCTTGAGCCACCGGTTGAACCACTGCAGGTAGAGGTTGTGGAAATCCTCATGGAAGTGGAGGCCGCCCTCCGGACCGAAGTGTACGTCGCCGCAGGACGGCTCGCAGTTGCCGTGGGTCCAGGGACCCACCAGCAGGTGCTGATTCCCGCGTCCCATGCTCACCATCTTCCGGAACCCGTCGATGATGGTGCGGGGATACCAGTCGAACCAGCCCACCATCCAGAGGATGGGCACGTCGGGAAACGAATCGAAATACTCGTCCATGGCGAATCCCGGCTGCCGCCAGAACTCCGTATAGTCGTTGTTCTCGAAATAGAGCTGGAAGACCGCGTCCTCGTACTGCGGCGCCGCCGCCAGCGGCGTCTGACCGCGACGCCAGGGGATTCGGGACGCCCACTCCAGGAAGTTCTGCCCATCTGCGGACATGGTCTGTATGGCTTCGACAATCGCCGGGTCCGCGTGCGCCTCGTGGCCCGTGGCCGCCATCCGGACCGCCCAGTTCAGGAGGCCGAGATGCAGTGCGCCGCCCTCGCGCATGCTGTAATGATACGCGTTGATGGGCCCTTCGAATGGGATCATTGTCGCCAGGGACGGGGGATTCTGCGTGGCCGCGTGGAACTGCACCCACGCATCGTACGAACACCCGTGCATGCCCACCCTTCCGTTGCACGACGGATGATCGGCAATCCACTCGATGGTGTCGTACCCGTCTTCCGGGTCGTCCCTGAACGGGAAGAACACGCCCTCGGATCCATAGCGTCCCCGGCAGTCCTGTACGGCAGCCAGATAACCGTGCCGCGCGAAGAAGCTCGCCGCGGACGAACCGCCGTTCTTGTTGTAAGGCGTTCTCTCGAGGACCGCCGGAAAGGGCCCGGTTCGCCGACTTGCGACCTCTCCCGGGAAGTAGAGGTCGGTGGCCAGGCGCACACCGTCCCGCATCGGGACCATCACGTCCCTTGCCACGATAACGTCAGCGGTATGGGGTTCGCCCATAGGAATTCACCTTTAAGTTGACGATGTGCCTCAGACGAATCGGTATCCGTACAGCCGGGCCGCGCCATACAGATGGAAGCGAAGCCTGAAGCGGTCCCGGCCGATGCCGGCAAGTCGTCGGTCGCCCCACGTGACGCGGCGCCGCAACCCGTCGACGTCAATATCGTTGCAGTCCCCGCGTGTGTATCCCGGGACCGGCTCGCGGGAATCCGCGTCGAGTACCTCCACTTCGAGCCAGTTGCGGTTGCGCCGGACGTCGCCCACGTTGACCGTCAATTCGGTCGAACGGTCGGTCAGCGCCAGCGGCGCGGTGGTCGCGTGTCCGGGCGTCTCGCGGTCCGGGGTCTCCAGGCACGTAAAACCATCCTCGCGAAGCGTGGCCAGGCCCATCCGCGCCATGCGCGCGCTCCCGCTCCCCATCTCATGGATGAACTCCGGGACCTCGTTCTCCGGCGGCCAACTCGTGAACTCTTCTCCCGACCCGCCATAGAACAGGTAGATGGTCCCGTCCTTGACGACCGGTTTATCCGTAATGATGAGCAGGCCCCCGTCCCACTCGCCGTGGGCGCCGCGGGCGATGACCTTCTGGTGGGGATTGACGCGATCGAAATTGAGCCCGTCGCCGCTCACCGCCAGGCGGATGTCGGCCGAGTACATCCCGTAACGTCCGTAACCGTTGGGGACGTACCAGCCGTACTCATAGCAGATGATCCAGGCGCCGCCGTACGGCGACATCATGATGTGATGGTCTTCGTACTCGAGACCGTCGGCGGGGGAGAGCAGAGGGTTCTCTTCCGCCCTCCGGAAGTTCTCGACGTCCGGACCGTACGCCAGAATCTTGGCGCGTCCGAGGCCGCGGTACCGATCGGCGTTCCGCTTGATGTCCGGCTTGTCGAACGGTATCATCTCCTGGAAGACGGTCTTGTACCGGCGTGAGGGATCCGGGTCCTGGTCGTCGCGGACGAGAACGCCGATATCGGGCGGTCCGCGAAACCACTCCGGAAGGTCGATGGTCGGGCCCTCGGTCCAGTGGATGCCGTCGGGCGAATAGTTGGCCCGGGCGCCCCTGCAGGCGTAGACTTTCTGTCCCCCGAAGCTGCGCTTGATCCCCTTGAATCGCCTGTTCGGGTCCGGCTCGGTATCGTCCTTGATGATTGGTCCGCGCCCGTCCAGGACAATGTTGTTCTTCTTGCTTCCGTTGTACTCGTACAGGCCCAGTTCGGGTTTGTGCCAGTTGATCCCGTCCTCGCTGACGGCGTACCCCATCGCCCACCACTTCGACGTTGCGATGTCCGAGCCCGCGTACCAGGCTTTGAACAGCCCGTCTTCTTCGTCGTAGATCACTGTGGGCGAGGACCACGGCGCGCAGTGCGTGGAATCCCACTCGTGGGAGTCGCCCACGGGCAGTACGGGATTCAGCGGATGTTTTTCCGCTTCGCACACGGTTTGCGTGACATGATGTACCGACTCGATCCCGTCCATCAGAAGAAACCCATCCGCGCTGCCGGCATTCGTGTTCATCCTGTCCACGTTGCTCTCCACGAATGAATATTCCCACCGTCTATCCTTCCGTATCGCGGTTTCCCTCACGCACCATACGTCATTTCCGTAAACCCGTCCTTCTCCAGCGGATACCGGTGGACCCGCAGCTTCCTGTCTCGCGACGTCATGAAGATCGCGTGGGTGGTGAACCAGCCACCGATATTGGTTTCCGGGCTTTGCAGAATTCTGCCCGGCGCGTGCACGTCGAACGAAAAACCGGTCAGTTCGCTCACGGTGCGCATTTCTTCGAACGCATCCCGGTGGCAGGCCAGGTACTGGACCCGGTTCTGTGAGTTGTAATACGAGGCGCTGGCCCACCAGTCCGGATCGGCCTCGCGCGACGGGCGCTGGAGCTCGGGGTCCTGCCAGTGGTTGGTCTCGAGAACCACTCCGTTTTCCGGTCCCCGAAGGGCGATATTCTCCGATTCCAGTTCGAACCCGACCATATCACCCGCCGCGTCTACCGCCACGCCCGTCAGCCCCTTGATCCCCGAGACCCGGTACTGCCGGAGGAAATGCCTGACATCGTCACATTTGGCGCAATATTGAGCGAGCAGGTGCGTGGTGAAATAGAGATTGACGTGTTCGGGGTTGGCGCCCGGGTTGAACTTCCGGTGACCCGATGCGCAGCCCACAAGCAGCCCCGCATCGTTGATCGCCGTGCCGACGGTGACGCCGAACCGCTCCCCGATGCCGGCCAGCCCGTGCGGCCTGCCGTCCGGCAGTCCGATCAGGATCTTGTCCTTCACGAAGTCCTCGACCCTGCCGATCGAGCTCGTATCGTAGGTCCTGAGCATCGCCGGACCGTCGTCTTTCAGCACGATCCCAAGCGCCGAACAACCGTTCAGGTCGGCGGCGGCGAAATAGACGTGCAGCAGATACGTATGGTCGAAGTTCTCAATCCCTGCCGCTTCGCCGTACGCCTCCATCTGTGTCACGAGTTCCGGGAATTCCCGCCGCATGAAAGCCATGTTCTCACGGAAGTACTTATCCTCGAAGTCCTGGGGCTGCTCCAGCCTCTTCTCAAGTTCGCGCCGGGCGTATTTGGGATCGAGCGCGCCCTGCGCCCGCCCCGCTTCGGCAGGACCTCCCGCAAAGGTGTATCTGTCCATACCCGGTCCTTTCACAGGTACGCGTAATAGACGACCTCTTTGCGCTCGATGTTGAACCCCGCCTTCTCGTAAGCCCTCCTGGCGCCGGTTTGCGCATCGTTCAGGCCGGTTCGCACCTGGGCGTATTTCAGCCCCGCCTTCCGGAACCGGTCCATCACGAAGTTGTACATCATGGTCCCGATCCCCTGCCCCTGCAATCCGGCAGCGACGGCGTTCAGTCCGACGATTCCGATCCCTTTCTTCGTATCCAGAAGATAGGTGATGAAACCTGCCACCTCGCCGTTCTCAAGCGGCTCGACGACGAACGCCCATTCCGGGTGCTCCGCCAGATGGCGCCTCACGCTGGCCCTGATGTTCTCCGGCCAGTTCGCATAGAGGACGTCGAAGAGCTCCTCGCCCCAGTTTTCTTCGTGCAGTCCAAATATCGGCTCCCACGCCTGGCGAATGATCTCGCCAATACGGTCCAGGTCATCATCGGTTGCGCCTCGAATCCGGTATCTGTCATCCATATCTTCACGCATTGTGTCGGCGGTGCACTAAAGCGTATCCGGGAAACGCACGCCCAGTCGGTTTGCCCAATCCTCGAGTTCCAGCTTCACGTCCGGTTCCAGCGGCACGCCGCGGATCTCGCATTCCCGCCGGGTCCGCTCCATTCTCTCACCGGGCAGCCGGATCTCATCGGACCCGCCGTCCAGGGGGCTGCCCTTGAGGTCCGCGACAAAGTCCGCCATCCGCGCTTCGAAATCCGCCACCGGCATAAACGCCGCGACGTCAATGGCGATGCAGCAATGGCTGACCGCATGGGTCTTGTCCGTCCTGTCCGCCTGGTCGTGCGGCGTGATATCGCTCAGGAAAGCAGCGCCGCCCAGCACCCCCGTCAACGCCTCGACCAGAATGGCCAGTCCGGCGCCCTTGTGGCCGCCGATCGGCATCGTGGTCCCGCCGCCGATTACGGCCCGCGGGTCGTCCGTGGGCCTGCCCTCCCGGTCGAAGCCCTGAATATCCCGGGGAATCCGCTTGCCTTCCCGGATCCATTGCCGCATCCTGCCTCCCGAGGCGGTCATGCACGCGTCGAACAGGATGGGAAAACCACCGGCCGACGGGATGCCGAAGCCCATCGGCGTGTTCCCGATCACCGATCCGCGGGCGCCGGGAAATCCCATGGATCCCTTGGTGTTCGAGAATGCCATGCCGATCATCCCGGCATTGGCCGCTTCCAAGCAATACGGTACGGCGGCGAGAAAATGATTGTTGCGTACGATCAGGGCAATGCCGATACCGCCCTCCCGGGCCTTCCGTATGGCAAGCCGCATCCCTTTCATGCAACCGACGATCCCCACGCCGTGGTCGCCTTCGATCACCGCGGTCATGCCCCGATCGCTCAGGACGGGCTGGTCCGGGTTGGCCCGGATCGTGCCGTCGTCCAACCCCCGAAGATTGAAATGGACAAGCCGTAGCCCGTGGGTCGTATTGCCGCGGGTTTCCTGGCAGAGGGTCGCGCCGGCGATCGTCTCCGCGTCCTCGCGGGGCACGCCGGCGGCCAGATACAGGTCGCGCACGAATGTTTCCAGCACGTCCGCGGCCACACGGGTCTCCGCCTGGTCCGGTCCATTCATAATTCTCTATCTCCAATTTACGGTTGTCGTCTGGTCGACCCTCAACCTCGCCCAGCGCGTATGGGTCACGCCGCCGACCGTACACCAGAAATACGTCATCAGGTCGCCGTCGTCAAGCCGGATACCGCCGGGCTTTCCGAAGGCGATCTGCATGTGTTCGGCCAGGAAATTGTCGGTCTCCGGCTCACCGAGGGTGGCCTCGGTCCCCGCGTCGAACACAATGACATGGCCCTCCAGATCGAACGTCTCCAGGTCTTCGCTGAGCGCCACGCGTATGCCCTGCGGCTCGTGCCGGAAATTGTAGATGGCCGCCACCCGCCCGTCGACCAGCGCGATGGGGGAGCAGACCTGTCCGCGCAGGTTGGTGGGCCGTGGCGCCGACCACGTCCGCCCGCCGTCTTCCGAAACGGTCCAGTGATTGTGCAGGTCCTCCGACGTCCCGTAAACGTGGGTCCAGAGCAGGGTGTAGATTCTTCCGTCCGGCAACACCGTATTCATCTGGTCCCACCAGAGCAACTCCCCCGACGGATCGTCGGCCACCACGGTAAACTCGCCCCAGGTCCGTCCCTGGTCGGCGGAGAAGACCGCCGCGGCCTTCTGGTCTGGCGGCCCGGCGTACCCCTCCGGCTTCCAGGTCTCCAGTGGGTACATCCACCGGTCCGGGGCGAGTTGCAAGAGTACGCCGGCGCCATTGCACGTGTATTTTTCCGGCGGCAGTTCCACGGGGACGACCTGTGGCGTGGTCCAGGTGTGTCCCGCGTCATCCGACCGGAACAGCACCATTTCCGGTCGTTGCAGGACCTCCGAATTCGGATCGAACAGCTTTCCTGACTGCATCTCGAAACGAGTCGCGGTCATCACCAGCCGGTTTCCGGGCGTCTCGCTGATGTGTGGGCTTCTGTAACTCCAGCCGTCTTCCGCCGCCCCCGCGCCGTGGATGCTGCCCTCGTTCACCCAGGTTGCGGCCCCATCTGAGGAGCGAAGCACTTCGATGTGGTTGTCCGGGGATCCCAGGCTTTCGCCCACGTGCTGGCAGGCGATCAGGGTGCCATCGGACAACGGGGTGATGGCGGGCATGAACGCCCCCGTCCCGCGCCGCCATGAAAGGATGCCGCCGTCAACGGTCTGTATCATCGCCATGTCAGTTCCACGGCCAGATAATCGGTCTGGTTCGACATGCACACGGGCATCGAAACCACGCTTCCACGAACGTCACAGCCGGGCAGTTCGTCGGCGCCCGTGAAGATGTTGTTCAGTGACTCGACCCGTGCGCCTTCCGGCGCGCGCATCACCAGGTTCGTCCGGTATTCCAGCCCAACGTAGTTGAAGATGAGGCAGACCAGGCAGCCGTCACCCATCATCGGAAACAGCTCCATCGTCGGCACGTCGCGACGGTCCCAGGGGCGCAGGTCCCGATAGGCGTTGTCCGGCGGGTAGGGTAGCAGGCGGGCAACCGGTTCGTCCCGCGCCAGCCACGTCAGGATATTCCGCAGCAGCGGAATGCCGTCCGTGGTCGTCCGGACGCCGCCGTGGTCTCCGGGCGTCACGTAGCTGAACTCCGGGACCCCCGCCAGCCAGACCTGCCGGCCGCCGTCTTCCTCGTTCACGACCAGCGCCGGCCTCCCATCGATCTCACCGAGGATCTCCCCTTCAATTCCCGGCTCGGAAAACGCGTGCTGCAGCATGACGGGATGCGAAATGCCTTCCAGCAATGGATGGTCCCGTCTTGCGGGCCGCAACTGCGCACTGTCGATGGTCTCTCCCTCCGGGGGCGGACATGGCCCGTTTCCGGGCCAGTCCCGGTCGGGGGTCCGCCCCACCCGGAGCAATCCGTTGCCCGATGCGGCATAGGCCTGCAGTACGGCCCTCTGTTCGCCCGTCAGGCAGTGGGCATCCGGCAGGATCGCCGGCCCTTCCAGCGCGTCCCAGGCGTCTGCGAGGCGGCCGTCGAAGTGCCAGCGCCACGGCAGCCCCACCTGGTTCATCACGTCGGGCCAGACCGCCAGCGCCTTCCTGCCCCAGCCGGTTTCCGGATTCCCGTAGATTTCCGTCTGCGTGGGGTTGATGACGGTCGCGGACGCGCAGGGCCTCGTCTTCTCGAAATAGGGAATGAGTTTCCCCGCCTCGTGGAATCCGTCCAGAAACCCGGGGATGATGCGCGCCAGATCGTTGGAATACGGCGTGATGTTGTCCGCGCCGAGCGCATAGGGAACGGCGCCGGCCATGAAACCGTCGCGGCGGGTCAACTCCGGACCGCCCAGGGGCGGTCGGAACGCCTGCGGATAGATATTCAGTGAACGCCTGACCGTAGCGCCGGCGAGTGTCCGGGTTGCCTCGGTCAGGATCCGGCGCGCTGGCCGATAGGTGAAGTGCGACGTGTGGTTGTGGTGATAGGGATCCGTACAGAGCACGTCCTGGGCCAGCGCGTCCTGTGACAGATCGATCCCCGCGCGCCAGATGTTTTCGTTGAAGGACACGACCACCGGCGAATACTGAATGCCCACCAGGACGTCCGGGCGTTCTTTCCGGATCTGCTCGCGGAACCAGGCATGGACCCCGGTCCACCGCGCCATTCTGCGCTGCACCCAGGCCCACCACGCCTCCGACTCCCAGTCGAAGTCCGCAGGCGGCGGTGTCCCGGTTTCCTTCTCGTATTCGGCGACGCAGTAGTCGCAATAGCAGCCGACGTCGCCGTTTGCGAACCCGATCGCGGCTTCGTCGTTGAGGTGGATTTCCCGGAGCGCCGGCAGCCCGATCACTTTCCTCAGGAGATCCAGGTATTCCGCTTTGTTCTCCGGTTGAAACGGGCACAGCCATCTGGTGCGGACAAGATGATCGCTGTCCAGGGCGGTACCCGAACCGCCGACGCAAACCATGGCCCGTTCCGGATGTTCACGCAGAAAAGTCTCCCGGTACTTCATATAGCCGGTGAATACGGTCATCCCCAGGCCGAACTCCAGCGCCCACCCGCCGAAGTGACCCACCTGTTCCCAGTCGAATCCCTGGCCCGTGAATTTCCGCTCCCCCGTCTTCAGGGAGACGCCGATATCCGTGAACCCCTCGCTCCTGATTCGCGCCACATGGTCGCGGGAGTAACTCACTTTCTGAATATTCAGGAGGGCCGTCCGGCGTATCTTCCGTTTCATCCCTTTTCTCCACAGGCCGCGGTCTCCATTCGAAGGGTACGCGGCGTTTCAGCGAACAGATCCATGGACACCGCCCGCTGGGGCCGTCCCTCCAACACAACCTCCCGGACGTCCAGGGTTTCGCCCGTTTCCCCGCAGCGGACGCCGGTCACGCGATCGGGCAGCAGCAGCGTGAGTCCATCGAGGTCGCCCGGGGAGGCCATCGTCAGAAAAACGGCGCGGTCGTCCTCCCGCCGCGCCTCGAGGCGTACGTCGGCCCTGGCCCGGGAGAACCGCGACCACCGCTCCTGGTTCTCGAACCGGCATCCGGCCGCCCGGGCGCCGTCCAGGCCCATCTCCAGCGACCGACGGGAAGCGCTGGGATGGTCCTGGGGCATGGCGACGTAACTCGGGTGAAAGTTGGCGATCTGCACCCCATGCCAGCGATGCGCGGCGTCTTCGGCGAACCGGATGAGCTCCTCGCCGTACGCTTCCGTTGACAGGCACACCCTTCCCGTGGATTTCGGATCCGCGGGGTCCCATTCACCAAGCGTCTGGCTCTCGTCCCACTGCGCCGGCATATGCCACAGGTCGAGGACGCCCACACCATGCTGGAAGTATCGGAGCGGCAGGGCGGTTGAAATCATGTATGGACCATAGCGCTCATCGTGCCGCATTCGCGGATCGTGGGAGATGAAGTGGGTGGGCGTGTACCAGCCGAGGTCAACCACCATCTCCGCCATCGGATGTCCCGACCATTGGCAGCCGTGGATGCAGATGGTGTCCATCTCCAGACCGGTGTCGCGGACGAAGCTGTCGCGGTGCGCCTCGAGGTTGGCGCGGATATCGGGAAGCGCATTTTCGTTCAGGTCCCGTGCGGTGCGCGACCGGCGGACCTTCTGTCCCGAGACTTCGACGACCGGCCTTGTGACGTGGTCCAGGTTGGCTTCGATGGTGACGCCGTGCCCCCGTTCGTGCCAGTCTTTCATCAAGTCTCCGTCGTACCTGCTCACGGGGGGTCTGTTGAATGTCAGATAGGCGCCGTACTCCTCGACGACGTCCACCTCCACGTCGGCGCCGGCTTCTCCGCATCCATCGCCCTTCACGAACCAGAGCGCGGGCGCTGCGTGTGGAAAGTGCCAGAGTCGAGGAAGACCCGTATCGGCCAGAGAAGCCAGAACGAGCGTCCGAAGGATATCCTGATGCAGATCGCATACCGGCACGTCCCGGGGCAGCTTGTCAGAAAGGTGGAAGAATCCGTAGATGTGCCGGGGCCCGGTGAGCGGCCCCATATCCTTCGCCGGCCGCTCCCGCACGTCGCCCGTACCGTGACGCAGCGTGGCCACGGTACGGCAGAGGTCGTAGCCGTAAATCCAGGCCGTTCCATTTCCCACGCGGGCGGAAACGAGTCCGGATCCGCATCGCTCTCCACCGGCGGTCCGAAGCGCCGCCGCTTCCTGGCCGCCGCGAAGGGGGCGGGCGGTGTCGTCCGGGCACAGCAACGGCACGTCGCCGTGTTCCCAGCCGTTCAGCGCGGTCACGGCCACGTGGGCATCGGTTGCGGCATCCGAGACCGAGACGCCGAACGCTGCCGCGACGGCCGGGTCGGGCGAGGTTGAAATCAGCGTCACGCCCGCGGAGACGGCCTTCGCCAGGCGCTCCGCGGTCGTTCGGCCGATGCCGGTGCCGGCCAGAATCACCACACTTACGCCCGGCGGAACGCCGTCGAATGTGTGGGCTGGCCGCTCTTCCAGCCACGGAAAACCCTCGCACCGGAGTACCTCCGCGCACAGACCCTCCGACGGATCGCTTTCCGCGCGCAAAATCAGGATGGGTTGTTCCATTCAGGCACCATTCTTGCTTAACGATTATGTACGAAGGCGACCCTTGGCGACTCGAAGTTGGATTACGTTGTCTCGCGTGTCACTTAACGTATATCGAGTGCAGGCTCCAGGTCGACCGGCGTTTTAGACAGGGATCGTTTCTACTTTACAAAAAGTATCATTATTGATATCATAATACATGGCAAGCACGGCGGAAATTCTCAAAGCGCTACGTAACAATCCGAATGGAGTTCGATTTACGGATCTTGTAAGGGTCTGCGACGAATATTTCGGGCAACCACGTCAGACCGGAACGAGCCATCGGGTCTACCGGATGCCGTGGCCGGGCGATCCACGCGTTACGAAGCTGTCTTAAAATTCCCAGCGGTCTTCACGCGGCTGCAAAAGCGCCGGTCGGCGTTGGTCAAACCCACCCGTATAACTAAATATGGTCGGGTTCTCCCGCCTTGACCGTCGCTTTTTCGCTCGCGCTCGGGAACTCACCGGTAATTTTAAAACCGCTTCTACATCCAAAATAACAAAGGCATGGCGAAGCCATATCAGGTCCGCCAGGTGATCAAGGCAATCGAAAAACTCGAGGAGTTAAGATGACCGACCATTACACCTACCGGATCACGTGGTCCGCGGAAGACAGCGAACACGTGGGTCTCTGTGCGGAATTCCCGTCGCTGAGCTGGCTCGCGACGTCACCCGATGAGGCATTGTCCGGCATCCAGCGGCTCGTTCGGGAATCCGTGGACGACATGCGCGCCACTGGCGAGCCAATACCGGCGCCACTGGCGGATCGCGCGTACAGCGGCAAATTCCTGGTGCGTCTGCCGCCGGAATCGCACCGAGCCCTGGTCATCGAAGCGGCGGAACAGGGCGTAAGCCTGAATCGGCTGGTGAGCGCGCGGCTGGCCGGCGTCACATGATTGGTTGCGGCTGAGGAAACGAAGCCGCATCAGGCTGCTTACCCTCAATGCGAAAAAAGACGACAGTCAAATTGGCCACAAAAGGCACAAAAGACACAAAAAGGACCGGTGCCAAACGGGGTATCGAGGTCGTCCATAAGGATGATATTTCCGTTAACGTCCAGCGACCTGGTGTATCCTGGTAATCTGCAGTTTAATCGCCATTATCTACCTGCATATATACGAACTAACGTCCCCGGAAAACAAC
Source organism: Candidatus Latescibacterota bacterium (assembly GCA_965116875.1). Lineage (GTDB taxonomy): Bacteria > Latescibacterota > UBA2968 > UBA2968 > JAAXHE01. The sequence goes on along the minus strand of OZ220733.1, from coordinate 1,181,311 downwards.
GAATCATGGTTAGATCTTATCGACTCCCCAGAGGTGCCCCAGCAGGAAGTTGTTGATATTCCCTCGCTGCCCCCCAATGCCGCCCAGATGATACGCGCCTTCCACGGGATTTGCGGCGATGTAGTCGACGATGGCATCCCGTTCCCGGACCAGCCGCTTCAAGTGATCCTGATCGCGCGTGCGGTAATACGTTTCCGCGGTCCGTCTCGCGCCCATCAGCCGGTCTCCGTACTCAACCTGCGCGTCCAGGACGTCCAGGCGGTCCTGAACGTTCTCGGACAGTTCCGCGTCGCGAGCCTCGCGCAACAGTTCCCTTCCCGAATCGATCACCTCGGACGAAAGAAACCCGCCTAGGCCCTTCGACATGGGTTCATGGGCGACCAGCGCCCGCTCGAACGCCTCGTGCAACGCCTTGACCGGCTCGGCGGCGGCGCCGAACAGACACCGGAAATAGTCCGCCTGAAGCGCGTCGAAATCCACCTCGACGTCCCACATCGTCCGGGCCTGTACGACGTGATTCAGCCCGTAGAATCCCCACAGCGTCCCCTCGCCCTGGAATTCGGCCCCAACGAACCCGTGCCGGTGTAGCCATCTGACGTCGCTGTGGAACCTCCGGCCCGCCGAAAAGGGAGCATGGGCAAAGGTACTGTGCGGGTTGTATCCGTAATAGGCCAGCGGCGTTCCCGTCGCCGCCCATCCTTCCACGGCCCTCTGGAAAATCCAGCTGTTTCCCGCGGGGTCCTCGAGGGGCCGGTTGAAGGACACGAACCCATGCGGCGAACAGGCCAGCTTGACCATCACGTTCGGATGCACGGCAATCGTCGGCGGCGGAATCGTCTGATGGTGTCCCAGGATCATGAGGTTCCCGTCCGGCCAGCGCTCGCAGAATCGTTCCGCCACCCGGTTGGCGAAATCCACCATGCAATCGGTCCGGATGATCTGCTCCTCGCCCAGAAACACCAGCGATCCCTGGTTGCACTTCGACAGGCAGGCCGGGCACCGGCAGTGGAACTGGCCGTCCGCCTGGGAAATGCTCACGAAGCCTGCGTCCGGGTCGCGTTCCATCGTCTCGAGGGCCTTCCGGATCACCAGGTCCAGGACGTCCGGATTTGACCTGCACACGTGTATCCCGTACTCATTCGCCCGTCTCGGGAACAACTCGCCGTGTTCGTCGACCGCGAAATATTCCGGGTGCGACTCCCAGTATTCGGCAGGCGGCACCATATAAGGCAGGGCGTGAATGTGGTCCACGCACGCCACGCCGCCGCGCCTTCGGAAGAACGACGTGACGTCCGGATCGTCGAAGGGCCAGAAGCCCGCGTTCAGCCGGTTCTTCACGCCCCAGTCCAGCAGCTGTTCCCGCCGGGGAGACGAAAAGGGCTGCCACATTCCCGACGCTCCCAACCCCACCATCGCCGAGAAGAGGCACCGGAGGAACCGGAACCGGAAGGACGGGTTGATCACCTCCGTACCCTCGGGAAGCACCAGGTCCCCCGTCGCCGGCACGTACTCATCCTCGGGGTTCGGTCCGTACCACCGCACACCCAGACGCTCGATCAGCTCATACGCGGCATACAGCGTTCCACGGGGGTTGGCGCCCGTCAACGCAATCCGGTCGGTCGATACGCGCAGCACAAAGCCGTCGTCCCGCACCTCGGCCAGCGGCAGGTCGCCAATCTCCTCGCTGGCCCTTGCGCCCACCAGAATCCTTACGGACGCGCCGCTCTTTTTTCCCTGATGCAGACCGATGGGCGTACCAGCGAGCTTCCCGATGTAATGCGCCAGTTCTTCTCCTGCCGTCTTTTCGGCCGGTTCGGGTTTCGAAGGCGCCTCCACCGCACATCGGGCGCGGCGGTCGGCGGCCAGGACCACGGTTCTAGCCATTGCCTGCATCCACCTCCCAGGTGTACGCGGCTGAGCCGTTGGCGTTTTCCACGCGGCAGGTTATCGAATGTCTTCCCGCTCTGTCCGCCACGAACCGCAGCGATCCGCCGTTTCCGGGAATTGTTCTGCCATTGGACGTCCACGAAAAGCGGAGGTCCGGATCTTCCACTTCGTCGACGGGCAATTCGGCGCACCCGATATGGCGATACACTCCGTCGCCGTCCCGCTGGGGCGACCCGTCCGGCGCAACCCAGGCGTCGTCCAGGTCCCGGGCGGAATAGTACATCAGGTATCTTCCCGGCAGCTTCAATACGTGCGGGGTGGACGTGTACCGGCCGTCGAACGCTTCCCTTCGCGGGTTCGGCGGAAAAGTCGGCACGTCGTTCTGGTAGTACCAGGTGCGGCCGTCACGCGTCCGCCCGAACGAAATATCGAAGAGCCCGCCCGCCCGGTGACCGCCGTACCACATCGCCAGTTCGTCCCGATCGCGCATCACGAAGGGATACACGCAAGAGCGATAGATCCCGCCGTACCTCACCGCGTCGCCTTCGTGTTCCCAGTGCAGACCGTCCTCGGACCGGGCGGAAACGACGTTCAGGGTCATCGGCAGATCCGGAACCGCGTTGGAGGGCGCGTTCACCCACATCCTGTACGTCCCATCGTCCAGTTTCAGGACGCACGGGCGCCGCCCGGTGCGGAACACAGGCTTCGGGTGGAAGGTCCAGGAAATCCCGTCGGGACTCTCGCCGTACCCCACCCGCTGGTTCAACCACGGGCGTCCCTCCGTGTCGATTTCATCGACGGCGGTGAACCACATCTTGTAGATCCTTTCCTGCAGATCGTAGAGTACGTACGGCGCCTGGAAACGCCAGCCCCACGGAATCGCATCGTCGGTGGCGATCGGATTCTCCGGCCGCGGGTCCCAGCACAGCCCGTCCGTCGACGTGGCGTACCCCAGATGGATGTACGAAGGGTTGCGCGCGTGGTCGGAACTGCCCACGTACCACATCTTGAAGATGCCGTCCGTCCTCAGTACGCAGGGCATGTAGAGGATCACCCGGCACCAGTCCTGTTTCGTGGTCGCCGCCGACAGGATGGGATCGGACAGGCGCCGCCAGGCCTGCCCTGTGGGGAGCGATTGACAGGGCTCTACCTCGAGACGAAGGTCGAGGGTCTCACCGGCATTGACCGAAATCGTCCGGCCGGCCGGCTCGACGCCGCAGATCCGTGGCACATACCACGTCTTGATCCCGGGAACTCGCGCCGCCATTTCTTCTTCCACCTTCCGTTGCAAGAAGTGAGAAAAGAGGAGTGAGAAAAGAGGAGTGAGGAAAGAGAGACCTGTGTGACGCGCTGAGGGCGGCGGGGGCTCTCAACCCTCACTCCTCACCATTCTCTCCTGCACCTATTCCCCGCGGGGCCGATATCTGGGCGTGAAGGCCCGTCCATAGAACAGCGGCATCAGCTCATGCGGTACGTGGTCGGTCTGACCCAGCGACTCCATCTGGCCGAAATCGTAGTCCGAATGGACCAGCCGCGAGAGCATGATGAGCCGTTCCCTGTCCGTCTCGATGTTGATGGTCCGGTGCATCAGCGGGCCGTCGGCGAACAGCAGCGCCGAGCCCCGCTTCGCCGTGGTCTGGTGAAAGAACTCGGAGTCCGGATGGTCCGTGATATACTGCCTCAGATCGTCGTACGAAAGGTCCAGTCTGTGACTTCCCGCGAAGATCCCGGTACCCCCGTCGCCGGGGCCGACGTCAGTCAGGTAGAGAATCAGACCCAGGATCTGCGTATGGAACCAGCCGTTTTTGCGCACCGCCCGGTCCTTGTGCCGCGTCACCCCGCCGTGCCAACCCAGGACCGGGGTTTCGGAACGCCGGTTGAAGCGGACCGCGACCTGATGGAACCGGAAGGTTCCCCCCAGCAGTTCGGTTGCGATCCCCAGGACGCGTGGCCTGGTCAGCACGGACAGGTAGATGGGGTCCAGCCCCAGTACATTCTCGATTTCAAGACGTTCGAGGTGAAGGTCGCCCGAAGCGGTCCTCCTCCGGTTCGCCCGCCAGATCGCCCCGTCCCTGAAGTCCTCGTATTTCCTGGGCGGCGGAGGCGGCGTGATCTCGCTGTCGCCGGCCGCGTCCAGGATTTCCGCCTTCAATTCGCTGGCTGACGCCACGATGGACTGCAACTCCGGCTCGCTAAACAGGTCCTCGACGATGGTGTATCCGAAAAGCTCGAACCGCATCCGCTGCTCCAGCGTCAGGGCAGGAAACGGATAGTCGAATTCCTTCTGCGGCACATCAGAGAACCCGAACCCGGGATTGGGTGCGGTATATCCGGTCTTCGTCGCTGCCTCCGCCATTCTGTGTTCCTCCGGTGACATGATTCGACGGGCACGACGAGCTTCATTTGGCCCGCACCCAGTGCCGGAAAAGGGGCTTCACCCTCTCATGCATGGCATCATAGACCTCTTGAGGGACTGGCGGAACCTCGGGCGAATCGAGTCCGGTGGCCTCCAGCATCCGCTCGCGCGCTTCGGACCCGGGCATCAGGACACCGGTATCGAGCCACCACGGCGCGTAGCGAATCACGACGGAAACGCGGGGCTCGTCGGAATGGTTGGGGGCCGTGGCGTGCCAGAGCCGGCTGTCCAGCATCAGCACGCTTCCCGCTTCGCCTTCGGCGTTACATTCCCCCGGAATCGCGGCGAGCGGATCGAAACCGTTGTCCCCGCTCGGGTTGTTGTCGGAACGGTGACTGCCGGGGAGAATGAGGGTTCCGCCGTTCCGCAGGTTGAAGGCGGAGAGCATCCACAGCGTGGTGACGTGCATCGCCGCGTCCGGGTAAGGGGCGGGGATATGCCCGGCGTTGTTCTGGTTGAAGGGCCAGTCGGCGTGCCAGCCGCCGCGCGGATTACCGGGGAAATTCACCGTCGCCGTCGTAAACGAGATCCTGGCATGTTCGCCCAGCAATCCCTCCACGACGCCCATGACGCGAGAATCCGCCACATAGGGCGCGAATGACTGCTCACGGGCGACGAAACCTGAGACGTGGCCGATGCCCTTGTCGTCGAGCGTTTCGGCATTCGCGTGCCGGTGGACGGCATCCAGGACGCTCTCTCTCACCGCAGTGACCCGGTCTTTGGGTACGACGTTCTTCACGACACACCAGCCGTTGACGCGCATCTGGTTCAGTTCGCTCTGCATCCGATCTGCTCCTGACTCCATATACGTACCCTCTACGATAACGCAAGCCGCCGCGCACCCGGCTACGGTTGCAATATCCAGATCCCGCCCACTTTACCGGTGATGCTGTCGATGACGATCCACGTCCCGAGGCAGACCGCCTCCCCGAGAATAATGCCGATAAAGAACAGCCGGGTCAACCGGTACAGGTTGGCGCCTCCGAACCGCAGGACGAGCGACTTGATTCCCCAGGCGAGAAACACGCTGAAAAAGTAGTTGTGCGTATAGGCGATCGTACTCACGGGCAGCGCAATAGGGTGCAGCGGCCACGACGGCAGCCGGGAGCGGAGCGCCATCATCATCACGACGACGGCGATACCCAGACCGGTATACAGGAAACCGGGGTAGAAGATGGGCGAGGGGGAAAGCAGCCTGCGCCCGATGTATTCGTCGAACGGCAGCGCGCAGTCGTTCACGTCCCTGAACCAGTAGTCCAGGTTGCGGCCGCCGTGTTCGTATCCCAGCTGAAGCGTGGTATAGCTCGCGGCGATCAGGCCCGCGGCCAGCGCGGCGCCCATCGCCAGCACCAGCCCACGCTTGCGTCCGATCTCCCGTGCGAGTCGCAGCGCGCCCGAGGCCCTCGGCATGAGCGTATTCAACCGGGTCATCGTCCAGGCGAAGCTGACGCCGAGAGACGTCAGCCCCGTGGGGCTGAACGCAGCGGAGCCCACGGCGCACACCACGAACTCAGACGGATTCAGCGGGGAATAGGTTACGGAATATCCGGTCTCGCTCACGATGCGGGCGAGCACCAGAAAGACGACAAAACTGAAAAAGCCCAGCAGCAGGACGAGATGGGGAGCGATGCCCGCCTGGTATAGCCAGCATCCGAGATAGAGTGTGCCCGCAACGATCCCGGCAACCGCGGACCGATAGGGGATGACCTCCTCCGAATCGTCCAGGCGCGACGGGCGGCCCATGGCCCTCGCCCACACCTCCCGCAGGTGGTCCCGCGCGATCCACAGACTGTAGCCCGCCAGGCCGAGCATGTACCCCATACCCATCATCGCCAGGAACTCGGATCCCTGGGAGCTGTGCCGGCCTACGACCCCCGAGACCCCGTATGTCTCCGCCCCGACGATGGCCAGAATCCCGCTGATGCACTTCGCGATGACGTTGAACAGCCAGATGCTCAGACTCACGTCCGTATTCACGAAATACGAGTACCCGAGGATCGCGAAATGCAGGCCGATATGCAAGGGAATCGCCCGTCGGAAGATCCAGAGAGTCGTTCGCAGCTGAATACGCGGAAGCGAATAGTAGTACCTCTGAAGCCCGTTCAACAATCCGATCAGAAACGGTACGGCGAATCCCCCCCACATCATCCTGCTGCGGAACAGGGGCCCCACCCTTCGCGCCTCTATCATGCTCATCTCCAGCGGCACCTGCATGATCGGAAACGCGAAGCGCTCGTGCTCCTCCCACTGCTTTCTCATGAGAATCGCCAGGCAGACGAGCACGACGTAAAGCACGACCAGGAACGATCCCCAGCTCCACAGGGGAACCACCCACGACCACCAGGGTACCGGGTCGCCCGCAGGAAGGCCGTCGTACAACCCCCGCACCGTTTCCGTGTCCAGGATCGACAGCCATGGGAGGGCATTGGGCAACACGGCTTCCAGGTGCCGCATTTCCGGCGAGGCATAGTAGGTGACGCCCGTCATGAAACCCAGCAGGGCCTTGGTCATCTTCCATGACGGCATCAGAAACATCAACATGACGTAGATGGCCAGCAATTCGCCCCGCCCCAGTGAGAAGCGGCGCTTCAGGACTCCCGCCAGGGGATTGACCACCAGTACGAGCACAAAGAAAACGAACAGCACGCCCCGGTCCATATGGTAATTGCCCATGAAGGGACCCTGGACGACCATCCGGTTGTAGGTCAACGCGACGCCCATGAACGCGCAGAGACCCAGCCCGATCAGGAATGCGCGAAGGGTCAGACCGTCTTCCGAAGGTTTCGGCAGGCTCTCCGATTGCGCGCGTTGTTGCGAGTCCTGTGCTCGAGCGTTTTCCACTCATTCTCCCGTTAATGGCCGACACTTCAAGTCCTGCCGCACTCGGCCACGCCGACGTGGCGGTAAATTCCGGCTCTGTCGATGCCAAGCGTGTCGGCGCCGGTCCTGTAGAGGGTACCCCAGTCGCGGGCCGAATAATACATCAGATAGCGGTCCCCACCGTCCACGACGCACGGCGTGGAAGTATACCGCCCGTCGTAGTGGTTGGGATCCCGCGTCGCGGGCAGGGCGGGCGTGTCGTGGTGGTGGGTCCAGACGAGTCCGTCGGACGACGTGGAGCAGTAGATCTCGAAAACGGGGCGGACCAGCGGCGATTCGGACCCCGTGTCGATCACGACCTCGCCGTTGGCGGGCCAGGCTCCGTACCACATGATGTATCCGCCGCCGTCGCGCATGACGAACGGATAGACCGTGCCCCGGAGCTTCTCGTTGAAGCTCACCGCGGGTTCAGGGTCCCGCGTCCATTCGATGCCGTCGGCGGATTCGAATCGATAGATATGCCGCACCAGATCGTCGAAGCTCCCGTCGGGCGTCGGCGATGAGTTCATCCACATCCGGTAGGCGCCCGGACCGTCCCTGATCACGCACGGCCTCCGGCCGCTGGGGTAGATGGGCTCGGGATGAACGTCCCATTTCAGCCCGTCGCGGCTGGTGGCGTAGCCCAGTTCCTGGGTGAAGCTGACGAGCCAGGTCGGACCGCCCCGCACCACGGTCGACATGATGAACCACATCCTGAACAGGCCCTCGTCCGCGTCGAAGATCACGTGGGGCGTCTGCCAGGCGTCGCAGGCGGGCAGATCATCGCGGGTGAGGATGGGGTTGTCCGGGTGCTCGTTCCAGTGGATGCCGTCGTCCGATTCGGCGAAGCCCACGACCGAATCGTCGGTACGGGTGGCGGAACTGTTGCCGACGTACCACATCATGTACCTGTCCGCCACGCGGATAACTGTCGGATTGTAGAGTTCAACCCGGCACCAGTCCTCGCGGGTGGTCAGCGCGGACAGTACAGGTTCTTCGCGACGACGCCATTGTGCGAGATGAAGGGACATGGAATCAGCTCCTTTGTCAGGGTCGAGCCGATGAGGAAGTGTTTGAAGGTGGGGCAGACACGCCTGTCTGCCGTTCTTTTCGTCCTTCTCCTGGAATGCAGACGGAAGAATGGCCCGGGCCCCCGGACCGTTCACCCGGCGCCCGCGAAACCCGAAAGGGTATCGGATAGTTCCTCTATGGCAATCGCCCGTGTCGCGAGTGGACGCTCGGCCATGGTACACGCGGTTTCACGATAGCCGGAGCCGCTGACGATGGCGACGACGATATCCTCGGGATCGACACGTCCCGAATCCAGAAGACGGGTTGTGCCCGCGAGGCAGGCGCCCGTTGAGGGCTCCACGAACAGACCTTCCCGCCGGCCGCAGGCTGCCTGGGCCGAAAGGGCTTCCTCGTCCGTGACGGAAACAAAGAACCCATTCGACGAACGTATGGTCTCTATGGCTTCCATGCCGTCGGGGGGGTAGCTGTGGGCGAGTTTCACCAGAATTGAGGGCGGCAGGTTGTCATAGGGCAACGTCAGCACGTCTTCCCATCGCCTCAATCCGCGTTCGAAGGCCACCTCCAGGGCGTTGTAGTCCGCGGGTACCACGCCGATCATCCTGGGAACGGAGTCGATGAGTCCGAGCGTCCGGCAGTCCAGGAATCCCCGCCAGACCCCCGAGACCGTACCGCCGCCGCCCACGGGAACCACCACCCAGTCCGGCGCTCTGCCAAGCTTCTCCACAATCTCGAAGGCGATGGTCTTGTTCCCCTCGGCTTGGTACGGATTGGAACTCCGGCTGGTGGTACTCAGATAGAGACCCTGTTCACGACAGACGTCAATCACCCCCTGTACGATCGGGTCGATGGGGGCCTTCACCTCGACAAGCACCGCGCCCAGGCCGTACATGGGGTAGAGGCGCTCCGGCGGCGTTCCTTCCGTCATGACCACCGCACTGCGCATTCCGGCCCTGGCAGCCAGAGCGGCGTTCGAGATGCCCGCGCTGCCCGTGGATACGATGACGGAAACGTCCGCGCCAATGGCTTTCGCGTGCGTGATCGCGACCGAGAGCGAACGGTCCTTGTGGGATCCGGTGGGGTTGCGGGTCTCGTCCTTCAGATAGACCCGCTGCCCGCGAAAGCTCCGTGCGGACAACAGCGGGGTACCGCCTTCGCCCAGAATCACCGCTCCATCGGGAGGGTCTACCGGAAGCAGGGGCCAGTAGCGCCACATGGTACCTTCGAACCGGTCGTCCCATGAAACGTCGTGATAGCGGTATTGAAACCCCAGGGGTCCGGCGCAGGCACCGCAATTCAAGGTCGCGTCGCCCTGTTGCGCATCGCACGTCAGACAGATCTTTTTAAATCGGCCCACACTTTATCCCTCACCACCGCGCCGGCGGCAGAATCCGATGACAGAACATCAACCTCAATTCAAAAATAGATCACCGTCAATTTGGCCACAAAAAGCACAGAAACACAAAAGGGACCTGTGCCGTTGGCGTTCCCTGGAGCGAGGGCATCCTGCCCTCGACGCAAAAGGGGTAGGTGACGCGAAGTCCGAGGGCAGGATGCCCTCGCTCCGGTTACAGGTGGATCACGTCGTGATGGCGGGCAGATTGCCCTGGGTCGCAGGGCTCACGTGTCCGGTGTAGCGTCTTCCGGGTTTTGCCAGGTTCTGCGGCCACCCGCAAGGGAAGAACCCCTGGTCCGATCACCGCTGCCCACGTTTATTTGGAAAAGGCGATTTTGGGCAGGTGTGGGAAGAGGATAAAAAGAAATGGCAATCCCTGAGGACCGCCATTTCTTTTTTCTACCAATTCCGCCGGAATCTCAGAACGCGCCGCTGAGCGTGAACCGCAGCGGGGCATCCAGGTACGTGCCGAAATCGCTGTACGCGACGTCGGCCTGCACGATCCGTCCGTTCGGCATCGAGAATTTCAGGCCCGCCCCGAGCGTCCAGGACTCTTCGTCGAAGTTCGCCTTATAGCCCGCCCGGAGGGCAAAGTTGTTCTGAAGCCAGAGTTCGCCGCCGAAACGGTACTGCGGGTCGGCGAAATCCGTGGCGTACGTGTTTTCAAAGGTGACCGTGATATAAGTCGGGTCGCCGGTGGCGCCGACAATTTCCATTGCCGCGGCCGTGCTGAAGGCAACCGGCATCTTTCGGACGTCGTCAATCACCTTGACGTCCTTGCCCATGTTCTCGAAGGTCATGCCCAGACGCAGGCTCCTGAAACCGGTGTAGAAAAACGTGGATACGCCCACGTCCCACGCGTTCAGGCGGTCTGTATCCAGCGTCTGCTGCGTCCAGCGGAACATCGAGCCCACGGAGAGTTTGTCCGTCAGTTTCCTGGCGTAGACCACGCCCAGTGAGAGATCGCCCATATCAGGATACCGTCCCGTCCCGGTGGGCTGGAAAATGGTCGTCTCTTCGAACTCGTGGGGGCTGAAGGTAACCACGTTGACACCCACAACGCCGTGCGCCGTGTTGAAAGCCATGCCACCCGTAAGGATGTGGTCGTTCATCAGCCACCGGGTGTATCCGAGCGTAAACGCGGCACGTTCGAGATGCGTGAGACCCGCCGGATTCGAAAAGATGGCATCTATATTGTCCGATACGGCCACGAACGCGCCGCCCATACCGGCCATTCGCGCCCCGTGATCGATCTTCAGAACAGGGAGGACCATCCGCGACAACCGCCGCTGGTCCTGGGCATCCGCCCCCCGGGGGTAGAGCAGGGCGCAGATCACCGCCGCTGTCAGTCCGATCCACAACGTCCGTTTCATCGCGTCATCTCCTTGAGTTTCAGTATGGACCTGAGAAGCTGTCTTAAAATTCCCAGCGGTCTTCGCGCGGCTGCAAAAGCGCCGGTCGGCGTTGGTCAAATCCACCCGTATAGACAAATATGGGCGGATTTTCCTGCCTTGACCGCCGCTTTTTCGCTCGCGCTCGGGAACTCACCGGTAATTTTAAGACAACTTCCTAACCGAGCAGAAATAGAGATCTGCCCCTACTTGATGATCATCAACGTGCCCCGTTGCGTCTGGCCCGCGCTCCCCGGCATCTGGGACTCGACGATCCAGTAGTAGACGCCGGCGGGCACGTCCCCGCCGCGCGAATGGGGGATCTGGCTCCACCCGGCTTCGCCCCGGGCGGGGTCTTCGTGCTCAATCAGGGCGGCAAGCTCGCCCGCCACGGTGTAGATCCGGATCGTGCACTTTTGCGGGATATTCGTAAACCGGATCAACCCCGCCGAAGGATAGTTGTGGGCGCCGTCCACCTTGTGCGGATTGGGGACGACGATCACGTTCCGCGCCAGCTGGTCCGCGGAGGCGTTGGCCGGCACGAAGGGAACGCTGGTCATCACGCCGCCCGCCCACTGCTCGGGCGCGCTGTTCCCGCCCTCCATCGACGGAATGGCCATCCCGGTTCCATTCCAGTCATCGTGGCCCGAGTCGTAGGCGGCCACGCGGTAGGTGTACTCGAAACCCGCAACGGACTTCCGGTCTTCAACCTGGTAGGTGCCGCCGCTGTAGTACTCCGGATCCTTCAGCGGGACATCGGCCATCAGCTTCCAGTCGTCGATCTTGTAGTCCGAGCGGTAGACCCGGTAGCCCACGATATCCTGCGCCTCGGCGCCCGTGTAGTCCGGGTCGGTCGCGTCGTCGCCGGCGTCGGTCCACTTGACAAGGTTGAATCCGTCGACCGACGCGGTGGTTTCCGTCTTGACGTCAGGTGGGGGATCGGGCAAGTCGTAGTTCCACCTGAAGGCGTCGGTCGCGGCCTTGTGGTGTTTGAGCAGGTTGTTCATGGGCTTGTCCGACAGCATATCTTCCTGCCGGCTCTGCTTGGCCCAACCATAGATATTCTCCTCCACCGGCGCGGCCGCCACCAGGGCGTAGACGATTCTCACCTTGTCTCCGGGGGCCAGGTCGTACGGCCCATAGGCGAAGGAAGCGACGAGCCCGTCAATCGTGGTGGGATTGTCCATGATGAATGGCGCGGGACTCGTGAGTTCGTTGTAGATCTGCTCGGAACTCATGTTCTCGGAACCGGGTTCCGAGAAATCGGTACGGTCCCGGTAGTCCCACCACTTGACGGTATGAGGCTGGTCGGCCACCCGGGGCGCAATAAAGCTTGCATCTCCGCCGGTGTCGAAGGTAAAGGTCGAGGCATCGTTGACCGATCCGGGCGTGTACGCCAGCGGGGCGGCGCCGATGTACTGGAAGGCCCCCATCTCCCCCTCGATTTTCGTCTGCTGGAGACAGCACTGGTGCCAGCTCTGGTTGGCGCGTTCCTCACTATAGGGTTTGCCGATGTCGTTTCCAGGCAGGTCGGGATTGTCCGCATCAAAAGCATACCACATCTTGAGACCCAACGCATCGCCCGGACCGTCGAAGTTGGCAGCTTCCGTATATTTGTACCAATCGTCCAGCGCGATCGGAATGGTACGCCGGAAGAATGAATCCCCCGCATAGTGGGCCTGGCCGCACTGGGAGGCGTAAAAGCGGGTGGAGAAGATCAGGAACGTATCGTTCAACTGCAGCCCGCCGCCGCCGAGGTCCGCCACGCCGTCACCGTCCGAATCACCGGTGTTCTCGAACGTATATTCCATAATCTGGAAGTCGTCGAAGTCCGGATAGCTCCATGCGTAAGACTTCTTGGTTACGGTGATGCCGTTCTTCGTGGTCCATTTGCTGACGATAATGCTCTCCGGAAAGTTGTCCTTGTCGGCCTCCATATATTCGCTGTACCGGTAGTTGTGGATCTCCACCGGCGAAACGGGACCCGGCGCGGCCTGGCCCGGCCACCAGTTGGCCATATCGGGACCCAGGGGAGATACCTTCCGGTAGCCGATATTGCTCTCCGGCCCCTGCGAAGGATCGTAGGCCATGGGGACCACGTCCTCCGATTCAAGCGTGGCCTTGGATTCGGAAACGTGGTAATCGCCGCCCACCCGTGTCGCGATGAACTGGTTCCAGCCGGGCATGGTGCCGCACAATTCGTTGTAGTAAACCACCCATTCGGACCGGACGCCCCAGGTCCGGGTGCCCCAGTAGTCTATGAATTCCTGTGGGTACTGCACCCAGAACCTGCCTGGATACGCCATACCGACGGGCCGGTACCAGCTCATGGGCGTGGCGGCGCGCACACCCTGGGTGCCCGAGTTCCAGTAGATGTCCCATACTTTCGCACGGGACTGGACCCGGAGTTCCGCGTGTACCGCGGTGCTGAACACCAGAGCCAGGAGCGCAATCCCGCTTACGATATTCCTGTTCATTTCCTTGACCTCCTCAAAGATGACCAATGAGTTCGGTCCCTCCTTCTCCGGAGGGGCTCACTCACGTCAGAAGCTCAACCTGATTCCCATGTGCGTTATCCGGGGATTGCCTATATAGCGCGAACGGTCTGAAACGTCCCCGTAATTAAGGTACGTCGCGTCGTTGGGCCTGGGCTGCTGGAGCCCCCACCACATGTAGTCGGTTCCGGTGACGCTGCTGGCGTCCTGCTGGTTGAACAGGTTGAACACTTCCACGAACACATCGGCGTTCACGTTCCCGAACCGGAAGTGCTTCTGCAGGTTCAGGTCGGCTTCCGTGTGCAAGGGCCGTCTTGCCGGCGTGTTGGCTCCGGTCAGCTTGATGTAATTGAACTTGCTGCCCGTGTAGATCCGGTAGATCAGGTTCGCGTTGATGCCGCCGAACAGCGTGGCGCCCGCGTACTTTGCGCCCGGACCGTAGTCGAGCGGGGAGGAGAAGAACATCTGAAGGCTGCCCTGGCTGCGGCGTCCGCGCGTGAAGATATTGCCGGTACTGAACCAGAACTTCTGAAACCAGATGCCCTGAAGCCATTCCCGCGCTTCGTCCGTCAGGCCCTCGACTTCCCACGCAGGCTGGAGAGGCGCCGAGCCGCGGGCGTTGAAGGCATTCACGTTTTCCCGGACCTTTTGCAGGTTTTCTTCCGCTTTGTCGCCAAGCGTTTTGATCTCCTCCGCCGTAAGCGGGACCGGTTCCCTTCGGCCGCCCGCGACGCGCCATTCCTTGTGATACCTTCCGCTGGCGATGAAACTCCGGTCGGGATAGACCAGGACGCTGGCAACCGTCTCCGGGTCGCCCAGCCAGTGGATGGCTTCCAGCCACTCCAGATTCAAAGCGGCGCGGAAGGCGAAAAAGTTGCTGAAGCCCTTCCGCATGCTGAACTCGAACCCCTTGACGTCTTCCGTGCGTTCGGAACCGTACGTGCCCCCGATGGCGCCCGTCCTGCCCGTGACAGGATCGACGGCGTCGTGCCAGATGCCTGTGCTCTGAAGATGGCCGCTCTTGTAGAACGCCGCCAGAGAAAAGACATAGTCGCTTACGAAGTTCCAGTCGGTGCCCACCTCAAAACTGGTCGTGGGGTGACCGTGGTCCCAGACCGGGCTGATGACGTTGGCGCCGTAGCTTTCGTCTTTCGCGTTGAAATGACTCCACGGGACGCCGGGAATCCCGTCCGGCCCGGAAGCCGTCTCCCAATGGCTTCCGAACTGGTGCCGGAAGGAGGGGATCATCATGTATCGGCCGTAGTAGAAATGCATGCTGGACCTGGCCGTGATGGGGTGTGAGATACCCAGCCTGGGGCTCCAGCCCTGTATGGTCCGCATGGGCCCGGTGGGCGCCTGGATGAACGTATCCATTGTGTTGTACCACCCCGACGTGAACGACGGCAGCAACTGAACGTCCTGACCCCACAGGCGGTCGTAGCGCAGGCCGACGTTGACGATCAGCCCCTCGAACTCCATTTTGTCCTGGACGTACGCGCCGAACTGTCTGGGCGTCACGGCCTCGCCGGGTTCGGGCTGCCCGATGTAACGGATATCCCGTTTCGCGTCGCCGGGCGTCATGCCGGTCCACGTCCACCAGTTCTCGAACGTCATGAACTCGAAGCCGGTCTTGGCGAAGTGTCCGCGGGTCATCTGGCTGGAGAGATCGGCCTTCAGGCTGAAACGGTTCTGCTCGCCGACCTTGAATGCCCAGACGTCCTCCCGGCCGATGTAGAAGTACCCTTCGCTGTCGGTCCTGACGGCCGTCGTCTTATTCCCCACGCCGCTGGTGTCTGTAGCGCTCCGGTAGCGCGACACGCTTACCTCGTAAAACGTCCTGGGGCTGATAGTATGGGTAATAACGCCATAGATCATGTTGTCCGTCTGTTTTTCCTCGCCCGCGACCGATCCATCGGGAATAAAGAGGTCGCGTCCCGTTCCCCGGATGACGTTCGGAAAGCTGTACCGGGACAGCCGTCCGTTGTTGACATTCTCGGAGAAGTCGTACATCCATCCGATCCGCAGCTTCATGTTCGACCCCGCCGGGACCGTCAGCTTTGCCGTGGTCCGGAGGTTCGGCGGCCGGGTTCGCCACGGCCCGGGAAGCACGGCGGCGTCACGCAGGTGCCGGGCGCTGGCGAAGAATGACGCCTCCCCGAACAGGGGACCGCTCAGAAACCCATCCAGGTAGTGGCCCCGCCAGTCCGTGTAGTTGGTTCGCGGGTGGACGAGATTTCCCGTTTCGGGGTCCACCTCGGACGTCCACGCCGGATCGTTCCACTTCGCGTTTCCACGCAGTTCCGGCGCCTCGTAGACATTCTCGCCCCAGTGTTTCTTGCCGGCAGGGGTGAGACGATACTCCGCCTCGCCGTGATATTGTGCGCCGCCGTCGCGCGTTACGATCTGGATCACGCCTGCCTGCGCGTTTCCGTACTCGGCGTTCATTCCGCCCGTGATGACCGAGACCTCCTGCACGGCCTTCAGGTTGACGCCGTACCACTGTCTCTCGCCACCGTCGCCCCATCCGCCGCCGATGCCGCGCCCGTCTCTGCCGGAAACGGGGACGCCGTCGATGTAGACGACGTTGTGGCTGGCCACCCAGCCCCGGATGGCGCCGCTGCCGTCAACGGCATAGCCCGGCTCCAACTCCAGGACCTCGGTGACATTTCTCAGAATGGGCGTTCGATCGATCTCCTCGGCGGTCACGACGTAACGGCTGTCCGTCTTGTCGGGATCCACTGGCGGTCTCTCGGCGACCACCACCATCTCTTCCAGTTCCAGTTCGGTTTCACGAAGCTGGAAGTCAACCGTTGTGGTGAAGTCCACCCGTACGCCCACCTGCTCTTTGACCACCGAGTGATACCCCACCATCGATGCCGTCAGCTTGTACTGGCCGGGCGTGACGGAGACGATCACGTAGAATCCGTCAGCGTCGGTCGTTCCACCCAGCCGGGCTCCCTCAAGCGCCACACTCGCCCCCGGCAGGGGTTGCCCCTTCTCATCGGTCACGCGACCGACGATCTTGCCGGTTGTCGCGGCCATGACCGCACTGGCTGCAAAGAACAAGGCAAACAAGACGACCACAGCGCCCGTGAAAATCCTGAGCCTGCTCATGGTTCCTCCTTTTCGCGGCGTCTGCTTCACGTTCAGGTCATTTCAACTCTAATTAAAAAATGCCACCACGCCTGCGTTGTTATTTCTTGAAGTAGAACCGGATGCCTCCCCGCGCATTCAGGAATTGCATCGGAAACGTCTGGCCCTCGAGGCCCCACGCTTCCATCGGCCTCAACTCGCCCAACAGGAGGTTGTACCGCGCGCGCACGTCCAGCGAAATGTTGTCGAACACAAACGCCTCCACGCCCAGGCCCACGTTGGCGCCGAGCGCCGTGCGCGAATCGCTGAACGGCTCGATCACCAGTTCCTTGTCGAGGGGCGCTTCACGCTGACCGGGAAAGATCAGTCCGCTCACGTCCGTCTTGTAGTCGTAGAAGCCAGCGCCGACGGTCACGTAGGTGGAATACTTCTCCTTGGCCAGGATGCCTCCGCCTCCACGTCTGACCACCGCGTTCACCAGAAAGCTGCTGATACGCATCTCGCTCGCAGCATTGGGGGACTTGTAGTCCCTGCCGTCTATGGGCCAGGTAAACGGAGTGTCTTCCAGTACTCCGTTCTCGAAGATGGACCGGTGAAACTCCATCTCCACGCTGGTGCGTGGACTCATCACGTAGGTGAACACCACGCCGGCCTGCCCCCGGCCGGTTTCATACCAGTCCTTCAGCTTGAAGATGGACCGGTTGTAGTCCAGGAACGTCCCGAGCCCCCAACTTCCGGCCACGCCGCCCCCATAGGCCGTTCCCCCCGAAAGCAGCAGCAGCGCCGCCGCCATACACACCAACACACCGTTACGCATATTCAACCTCCTTGATGATTCAGATGTCACGAGCAACATCCGGACACTCCGGCGCCTTTTTGCAAAACGCACCCTCAATCCAGTCGAATCATCACCTCCTCGCGGTGTGGTTGTCCGTTGTCTCTGCGCACGTGTTCGATCAAAAGGTTGGAATTTGTACCGGTCGATTCTCAATAGTAGGATTACTACATATCGCAATTAATGCACGAAAATTAACGCTGTCAAGTATTTTTCATACCGCGATTAGATGAATTTATAATGATCGAAGGAACGTGCGGACCCCGACCCGGGCGCTGTTTTGCTGCCTGCCAGGACGCGTATGGAGACCGGCAGACAGGAATGTCTGCCCCACCTTCACACACGACATCCGGGCATGGAACCAAGTCCGGGCGCCATTACCCGTGGTCATCCATCGATGTAACCCCGGAGCATGCGCGCCGTTGCCGACGCCACCCGAGAGAGGTCTTCGTCCCTCGAATACGGTTCGAGGACGTTGACGTACCCTTGATATCCGATGGTTTTCAGATTCGATATGAACCCGGGGACGTCGAGATGGTCCTCGTCGCAAAGATATGCCCTTCGAAACGTCGGAGTGGTCTTCAGGTAGTACCGGCGAATGGTCTGCTCGCCCTGGTGCAGCACGCCGCCCTGTACGTTGACGATGCACAGCAGATCTCTCACCTGTTCCAGGGTGGCCAGCCCGTAGTCCTGTTCCGCCATGTGGATATTCAACGGATCGACGTTCAGCCCGAGGTTGGGGCGGTCCACCTTTACGATGAAATCCCGGGCACGGTGGATATCCTCGAACATGCTGTTGAAATGACAGGCGATGACAAGGGTGATTTCCTGCCGTGCGGCCAGGTCGCACCATTCACGGATCAAATCGACGTCCGTTGGATATCCGATCATCAACTGGTCCAGCCCGACACGCGGCAGCAGCGCCAGTTTCTTCCGGGTCAGGTCCGCGTCGAACGAATCCGAATCCAGCCGTCCCCAGAGCATGCTGCAGCCCAGCCCGTGTCCGGCATAGAGGGCTTCAACCTCATCGAATCGTTCCTCCCTGATGAGGTGATCGATCTGTCCGTCCCTCAGGTGCACGCCCTCATAACCCGCGCTGACCGTAAGCTGCAGGAATTCTTCCACCGTCATCGCATAGGACTGTTTCGTCATTTCAACCAGCCGACCGGACAGCGATAGCTTCATCGGATTCTCCGTGACCTCTTCAAATCAAAAACCCAAACTCACATGGATGGACAGGATGAACAGGAAAAAGCCCCGCCAGGTCGAACTGGAGTAGAAACCGACATTTCTAATGAATGATTCACGATAAATGAACGGATTTCAAAACGAGTTCCTCACGCGGACGGGTCTGCCGGTCCTGATGGACTCCGCGCCCGCGATGCAGGTGGCGGCGGATTTCGCCCCGTCCCGCACGTCGATCATCGGCGTCGTGTCGTTCAGAATACTGTCCACAAAATGCGCCATCTCTTCGCCGAACGTGGGGTGCTCGGCGAGAATCGTAATTGGCAGCCGGATGAAATCCTCCAGTTCCTCGACTTTGCTGAGGTATAACCTGTCGTTAATCGCCGTGCCCCTTGTGCCGTATATGGCGAGATTCAGTTCGTACGGACGCTGGCATCCGAGAAACGCGGCCATCTTGCCCATGCAACCGTTCTCGAATCTGAAATTCATCAGGTATGCGTCGTCATGCGGAAATTCGGCGAGCACCTTGTGGTTGGAAATGGCGAATACTTCGTCGATATCGCCAACGATCCATCGCAGGAGATCGATGGGGTGGACGCCGCCCCCCATCAGGCCGAAGTGCGGATTCCGGTCGTCGACCCACCAGTCCTTGATCCGTTTCCCGATGTTGTGCAGATAGTCCGCCTCGGCGTAAAAGGCTTCCCCCAGTTCTCCGTCGTCGTACATGCGTTTGATTGTCTTGCAGATGGGATTGAACCGCGCGCTCTGCCCCACCATGAACTTGAGCGCCGGCTGCGCGTCGGCCGCCCGCACGATCCGTTCGCAGTCCTCCAGCGTGGTCGCCAGGGGTTTCTCGCAGATCACGTGCTTGCCTGCTTCCAGTGCCGCAACCGCCTGATCCGCGTGCGCGTAGTTGGGGCTGCAAAGAGAGATGACGTCGATATCGTCGCGTACCAGCATCGTCTCATACGTCGAAGTAAACAGGTCCATGGAACCGGGGAACAGGTCCAGTCTGCGCACGCTCGGCGCCCAGGCCGCCCGCACTTCGGCATCTGGATTCTCGTCAAACGCCTTGAAATGTTCCCGTCCCGCGTGTCCGATGCCCACAATCCCAACGCCCAGTTTTTCCATTACAGGCCCTCCGGTGCAGACCACGGAATGCAAATGCGTTACCAGTGAGCTTTTTTGTCGCGAAACGAAGCCGGTCTCAACCTCGATTCGAAAAATGACAACAGGCAAATTGGCCACAAAAAGCACAAAAGACACAGAAGGGACCGGCGCCAAACGGGGTATCGAGGTCGTTCGTAAGGATGATATTTCCGTTCCCGTCCAGTGACCCGGTTAATCCTGGTAATCCGCCGTCTAATCGCCTTTATCAACTTGCATATATTCGAATTAACGTCCACGAAAATTTACGTATCATGGTTAATGCTCGATCTCCTCCAGCAATGTGAGAAGATTCGAGCCTTCGATGCGGGTCCGGTCCTCGTCCGAGAGGAACGGCATCTTCGAAAACAGGTCGTACGTCTGCGGAAACGTCACACAGTCCAGGCAGGGCGAATAGTCCGACGCCCACAGCAGCCGCTCAACGCCGTAGGCATCCAGCAGAACTTCCACGTACGGCCAGGCCGCGCGGTGCGGATAATCGTGTCCCGGATCGGTCAGCGCGTAGAAGCCGCTCAGCTTGACCCGCGCTTGAGGAAATTCCGCCAGCGCCAGCACGCTGGCCATCGCGGTTCGGGCCTGCCCGGGGCCGGGCGCTTCCGCCTGTCTTGGCGGCAGGCCCAGGTGGGACACGACGAGACGCAACTCCGGATGCCGCCCGAGGACGTCCTGCCAGGCGTTCCAGTCGTCGCCCTTCGAATTCACGCTCACCAGCCAGCGTCTGGAAGCCAGCCAGGCCCAGACCTCGTCCGAAATGCCGAGGAGGGCATCCACGCGTTCCGGACCGAAAATGTAAAAGCTCACGCCCACGAAACCGTGGGTCTGCAATCGCGCCAACTCGTCTGTTGTCGGCGCTTCCGAGGCGTCGAAATAGGCCGCGGGATACACCCAGTCGTATTCGGCCGCCATCTGCGTGAGATAGCGGGTATTCTCCGCCGCCCATGGAACGTCCGCGTACCCCACGATCAACGCGGCCCTCACCCCGTGGTCCTTCGCCAGCGATGCGTAGACGACGGCTTCGTCGACGGGCCGGTTCAACCGCTTTATAAAGGAATCCTGGTAGCCTCCCTCGAACAGATGGATATGCGCGTCGGCTCGTTCGGACATCGTTTGGTTCCTCCGTGGGTTATGGGCTGACAATAAGCCGCGAACTGCCAGTTCGCGCTACCGGGTTGCGGTACCAGTTCGCGCTACCGGATCGGGCTTCCGCGCTACCATTGCAGTTCAACGGCCAGGAAATCCTGGTCGCCGGGCATGTCTAGCGGTAACCGGACGGTCTGCCCGGCGACTTCGGCGGAACCCATCAGGTCCTCGCCCGAATATATGTCCACCAACGCGGTTGCCGTCGCGCCTTCCGGAACCCGCATTTCCAGACTGGTCTCGTAAGCCAGACCCAGATAGTTGAAAATCAGACAGACGAGGCACCCGTCTCCCAAACCCGGAAACAGTTCCATTGTCGGCACGTCACGGCGGTCCCAGGGACGCAACTCTCCGTAATCGTTTTTGGGCGGATACGGCCACAATCGCGCGACGGGCGCTTTCGCGGACAACCAGGACAGCGCGTTCCGCAGCAGCGTCATCCCGCCGGTGGGGGTGCGGACGGCGCCGTGGTCTCCGGGTTCCACGTAGTTGAACAGCGGCGTTCCCGCCAGCCAGACCTCGCGCCGCCGCCCGGACTCTCCCGCAACGAGCGCGGGTCGCCCGTCCACTTCGGCGATCGTTTCCCCTTCGAAACCGGGTTCCAGGAATGCCGACCCCAGCATGACGGGCGCATCGATTCCCTCGAGCAGCGGGTGGCCGGAAACGACCGGCTTCAATTCCGAAGGCCCTGTCTCGTCGCCGGGCGGGGGTGGATGCGCGCCTTCGCCGGACCAGTCTCCGGACGGCGTCCGCCCCACCCGGAGCAGCCCGTTGCCGCCGTCCGAATGCGATTCCAGTACGGCGCGCTGTTCACGCGTGAGGCAGTGGGTGTCCGGCAGGATGACGGGGCCGCTCAACGCATCCCCCGCATCCGGAAGCCGCCGGTCGAAGACCCATCGCCAGGGCAGCCCAACCTGGTTCATCACGTCCGGCCAGACCGCCAGAACCTCCCGGCCCCATCGTTTGTCGGGATACCCGTAGATTTCCGTCTGGGAAGGTTTGATCAGCGTGGCGGCGCTGTAGGGCCGGGTTTTCTCAAAGTAGGGAATCAGCCGCGCGGCGTCCTGCAGCCCGTCGTAGTAGCCCGGGATGATCTGGCACAGATCGAACGTGTAGGGCGAGATATTCTCCGCGCCCAGCGCAAAGGGAACGGACCCGGCCATGAATCCGTCACGCCGCGTCAACTCCAGGCTACCCGAGGGCGGCATGAAGCCCTGGGGGTAGATGAACAGGGAACGGCCGACGGTCGCTCCTGCCAGCGCGCGCGCGGCCTCCGCCTGGATGCGGCGCATGGGACGATAGGTGAAATGAGAATAGTGAATGTGGTGGTACGGGTCGGTACACAGGACGTCCATGGCCTCCGCGTCGCGGGACAGGTCGATGCCGGAAAGCCAGGGGTTGTCGTTGAAGGTCACCACCTTCGGTGAATGCTGGATGCCCACCACGACGTCCGGCCGCACGTTCTTGATTTCCTCACGAAAATACGCGTGAACGGCGGTCCAGGCCACCATGCGGTGCTGCACCCACCGCCACCAGGACGGTGAGGCCCAGTCGACCTCCCGCGGCGGCGGCGCTCCGGTGTCACGCTCGTATTCCGCAACGCAGTGCTCGCAGTAGCAGCCCACGTCACCGTTCGAGAACCCGATCTCGGCCTCGTCGTTGAGATGGATTTCACGAAGCGCCGGCAGCCGGATCACCTTGTGAATCAGGTCCATGTATTCCGCCTTGTTCTCCGGCTGGAACGGGCAGAGCCACCGTGTCCTCACGATATTGTCGCTGTCCAGCGCGGTACCGCTGCCGCCGACGCACACGAGGCTGCGTTCGGGATGGGTGCGCAGAAACGTCTCGCGGTATTTCATGTATCCCGTAAACACGATCACGCCCAGCCCGAATTCCCCGGCCCATTCCGCCAGCCGGCAGACCTTTTCCCAGACGTATCCCTGCCCTGTCATCTTATCGTCTTCGGGTTTCAGTCCCAATCCGATGTCCGTAAACCCCTCCTCGCCGACCCACTTCACGTAGTCCCTGGAAAAGCTCGCCCGTTCAAAGTGCAGCATCGCCGTCCGTCGAATGGTCCTTTTCATCCTGTCCTCCCGGAACTAAATTGATGTTTTCTCAACGCGGACGGGTATGGCGCTTGTCCACGCCCGGCGCCCGGTTTCGTCCTCCACGCACGCGAATACCCAGTCCCGCATGCGGTACCCTTCAACGGTCAGGTCGACCTCGAATCGATTCGAAGGCGCCGCCGACTGCAGGCTGCGGACCCCGAACCCCTTCGACCGGACGTGACACGCCGTGCACGGGCTGCATTCCACGACGACCGCGCCCCGCGCTTCGATGCGGAAATCGTGAATCTCCGGTCCCTCGCTGGCGTACGTCCGCTGCGCGCGAATGCCCTCCAGAATGCCCTCGACGCCGGGTTGCCGGACGAGCACCCCCGTCCAGGTCCGTCCCGTCACGTCCCCGTCCTCCAGTACAATCGCATCGTCCACGCCGATCGCGGCCAGGCGGACGCCCTCGTTGAAGAGCATCTGCCACAGTTCCTCCGATCGCTCCTTGCCGTTGATCTGCCAGGTCAGCCGGTTGCTCACCTCCAGGCCGACCAGCCCGGACCGCGCCAGGGCATACGCTTTCTCCCAGGAGTAGTCGCTCCAGGCGGGGTGCGCCAGCACGGCCAGTCCGCCCTGCGCCTCGGTGTCCCGAACCAGGCGGGAAACGTCTTCCACCGTGCCGTCCAGCGGCCGCGGCAGATGCTGAAGGCCCAGGCAGATAATATGGGTCAGATCGTCGCCTTCGGGGCAGAAAACCTCGGCTCCGGGAACGGTTAGGAAGGCTTCCGTTGCTTCCGGCATCGGCGTGATGCTGAGGTAGTCCGTTGTTGCAAGGAAATCGAATCCCAGGTTCCTATAGTGCTCGCATACTTCGCGGGATTCGCCCATCTGCGCCACGTGGGAATGCAGGCCGCCGCGAAGCCAGCGGCCCCCGCCTTCGAACGGGTTGTCCACTTCGATCCTCAGCCGGATGGGCCCCCGCTTGTCCCGTCCGTCGATTTCGAATGTCTTCATCCCGCGCTCCGTCGGGCGTCACCATCCCGCCCGTCAATATGTGAATGCCTTCCGAAGCGGCGCCGATCGCTCCGCCCTGTCGTACCACCCCTGGGGCGCGTAGTCGCTCATATGGAGGTAGCACCTGATATTGACCTCCGGCGCCCCTTCCGAAAACGTCAGCAGCCTGCTCATCGAGATATTCTTCTTTCCGTGGTATCGGGAAATCGCCGCCACGTTGACGAAGGTGACCCCCCATTTCCGCTCCACGTGGGACCGGCCGCCGTGGGTGTCGTCCGGATTCGTGTGGGTATGCCCGCCCAGCCAGAGGTCGATCGCCCCCGGATGCGCTTCAAGGTAGGACTCGAATGCCCCGGCGTCCGGTCTTCCCCCTACGAAATAGAGGTAGGACGCGCCGACAGGCGCGCCGGCTTCGAACCTGCCGTGATACCCGCCGTCCACACCCTCCCAGGGGCCGGATGCCACCGTCGTGTCTTTCAACATATGGTGGTGCGCCGTGACGATGATCTTGTCCTGGTTCGCTTCTACTCTCTGTTTCCACCATTCGAACGTCTCCTGCTTCACCGCGCCGGCCGGAAACCCGCCTCTTTCGGCCCGGCCCGCCGGCGGCCCCCCGTCGTTCCGGTCTCCCATGGCCAGAAACAGGATATTCCCAACCTGAAACGAATACCGCTCCCAGGTCCCTTCGACCGGATACGGGCGCCTGCCGGCGTGGACGCCGGAATACCCGGTATTTTCCCCGGTGGGGTCCACCCATTTCCGGAACCACCACTGGCACGGCTCGTCCGGGCCGCTCGCGTCGTGATTGCCAACGATATTGTAGAAATCTTCCCGTGGATGAAGGGTCGACACGCTGTACTGCCGGACGACCTCCTGCCCTTCCTCGTCGTCCGGCGGCGTCTGCGACCCCGAAAGGTCTCCGATATCCAGCATGATGTCCCACTCAAACGGAGGCCCGCCCTCCGCGCCGCCCTTTTGGGCCTGCATGATCGCATCCGCCAGGCTCCGGCGATTCCCCGCCGCCAGGTCCGTGCCCACGTGCGCGTCGCCTCCCGCCCACAGCCTGAACGTCTTCGGGCTCAATTCGCACCTCACTTCGCTGTATAGTTGGGTTCCAGGGGATTCTCATCGCCTCGCATGCCCAGCAACGCCAGCCTCGCCATGCCGTGCAGCAGGTCCCCCGGAACCATCTGGGATTCGTACCAGTCGATACCCGCCGCGCCGCGCACCAGGTCTCCATCCATATAGATGGGTATCAGCGTCCGTGCAAGATCCAGGCCCCGTTCCAGCCAATGGGCGTTACCTGTCAGATCGTAGAGGTCGGCCAGCAGTTCGATCGCGAGACCGGCGTCCATCGCAGGGACCGGAACGTCCTCGGGGAAGGGGGTCCTTACATGCCAGCGCGCCGCACCGTCCGCCCATTTCAACAACCGTTCATCCTTCGTAAGCCTGAAGATGCACAGGGCGATCAGCGCCACGTAAGCCAGCGGCCAGTTTCCGTAAATGCTTCCCCATACGGGGTTCGTATTCACGACTTCATTCGTTCCACGACGGCATGCGGACACGAAGACGCCTGCGTCCGGATCGTGGGGGGCCGACAGAAAGCCGCCGATATACACGCCGGCGCGCTTCCGCATCCGGTCGACCAGTTCCGGCGGGCTTCCGTCGAGCACTTCGGCGGCTTCCAGCAGGCTGGCCGCCAGGGAAACCGTCTGCGCCGGGGTGTTCGCGTTGTGCATGGGCGCAGGCGCTTCACGGCCCCGCGTCGTGGACAGCAGCAGACCGGCGGGGTCCCTGTGGGGCCACCAGTAGTCCAACATCGTCTCGATTTGCCTCAGAAAATCCGCGCGCTGCGACTTCCGGTGGGCAAACGACCAGTCCAGAATGTAGAACCCGCCGTGGCGGGGGAAATCCGAGGAGGCCGGTCCGTGTTCGAGGCGCTCTCTCCGCTCGACGTGGGCGTGACGGATATACTCCCGGGGCTCACCGTCCTTGTAGTGGTAGTCCAGGCCTTCGGCAAACCGCTCGACGCACGAGGGGTTGAAGGTATGCAGCTTCTCCCACAGCCATACGGGCGCCTGCCGCAGATGGTCGTGGAGCGTGGTGCCGGGCTCTTTTTCCGGAAGGGCGAGCCGATGGCTGTCGCCCACACGGTCCTCCTCAAGGTGCCAGTACGCGTGCTCTCCCCACGGGAACAGGCCGGTAGCCGTACCGGTGCAATGGGTCGCGAACCGGCGCAGGTACCTGTCGGCCGCGTCCCGATATCCTTTGCGGTCCAGGGCGTACATGATCTTGAGCAGGTGCTGGTCATGCATGAGGTTGCTGCCCAGAAAGGCGCGGTCGCCCATGCGCTGTCCGTGGATCGGCGGGGGCAGTTCCGTCAACATCCGGTGCGTCTCGAGATCCAGCAATGACGGAAACAGACCGCCGTATGGCTTTCCCGCCTCAATCAGCACGTCGATCGAATCGCAGACCTTGTTCAGAATGGCTTCGGGCGTCATGGTCTACATCCTTCAATGCGGTAAGAGGGTAGAGGTGAGAAAACCGGGTAGACGCAAGACGTAAGACGGTAGAAGAAATCCTTGCACGATGTGTCTTCCTCCTTGCCTTCGGCACGAAAAGAATCCTCACAAGGCAGGTAATCTCTCCCGTCTCCCCGCTTCTGAGGGGCGGGGGGGAGAGGTTTCGGTCCGCTGGGTTGAACCCTTCCGGACGTTTGGGTATATTTCCCATTCAGAAACGAAGATGCGTTGGTTCTGCGGCGTCCGGACCTGCAGGATGGATGCCGGGTCCCACATGGAGGTAATCATGTCTGACGAACCCGAAGGAATGCGTGTGGCGTTCGAACCGGGCGTTGGCGTGAACCGCGGTGCGACGTCCACCGGGAAACGGGTTGATGGTTGGAAACGCGGGTGGATTGCGCTGTTGGCGTTGTTGTGTACCTTGTCGACCGCGACGTCGTGCGGGGAGAACGGTCCGTTCGAACCGGTGAACCCGGACGAAGAAGAACGAGTCAGGACAACGATGAACGGTCGGTCGTTTCGTCAGTTCGAGCCTGCCAGAGACGCGAGTCCGAGAAAGGGCGTCATCCTCGATTTTACCGGCGGGTTCAGCCTCTGGGCCCAGTATGCCAGGGACGGCCACGCCGTCAACGAATGGGAAGTCGTGGCGAAAGACTATCGGATTGAAAGGGCAGGCAACGGTTCGGAATTCAGGATTTCCTTCCTCGCGCCGAATTCGGCGCAGTCATTCCCCGAGAAGTGCGATAACTGTGTTCAGGCCGCGGGGGTTTCCGTTTCGATCCGGGACCTCTTCGACAGCGGGAAGATTTCATTCAAGGTAAACGACCCGGACGGTAACCTGCCGTCGCCGTTCCCCGTTTTCAAGTCCTGGACGAAGTTCAGCGAAGACGAGTATTTCGATTAATCAGTGTGGTCCGCGCCGGAGTTTCCGGTCGAACCGAGGAAACTGCTTTCATTCGACGGTCGTGACCTGATCGAATCAAGGTCAAAGCGGCGGCTGTTTGAAAACCCACACCTTTTCGCGATCGGTTGCCAGGAACTCGTCGTGTCCGTCTCCGTCGAGGTCTCCGATGGTTGAATTGTGGCACGTCCCGAAATAACGTCCCCCGGCGGGAAATGACTCGAGACTGAATTTCTGAATCCGGTCCTGAAAGTTCTCCCTGGCTTTCAACCGCGCGAGTTCCCTGCCCGCGGGGTCCACCCACACTACGCGATGTTCGGCGTCGGACCGGGTCGGCCATTCCAGGCGCATCAGGCTGTCCTTGCCCAGATCGGTCGCCCACGAAATGACCGAGTAGTAGCCCATCGTCCGGTGGCGCGACAACTCGCGGCCGCCGGCGTTGACAATCGCGGCCTCCCTTTCCTCCGGGCGCCCCATCGCCTTATCCACAAAGGCCAGTTGCAGCCCCGGCTCGTCCTCGTAGAATCTTCCCGGCAGGATATTCTGGCAGTGGTGCATCGGAACGGTGAACCGCACGGTCCCATCCGAATTGTGTACGACCGCATCGTGCCCGTCGTGGGCCAGGGCGAATTCGAACCTCCCGTCTTCGTCGATATCGGCAATCACGGAATCGTCCAGATGATCGTTTTCGGACATCGGGGGGTGGGACCACAGGGGGCTGCCGTCGTGGTCGAACAGGCTGAAGCCGATCAGGAGTTCGTCCAGCCCGTCGCCGTCCACGTCGGCGTAATTGCCCCCATGCCCTGCGCCATCCACCTCCACCTCCCAGACGACGTTGAAGTTGTGGTCCAGCAGGAGGGAAGGATTCCCGTAGCCATGGGTGGCCGAGGTGGTCACGCTCTTCGTGAAGATGTGATACCTGCCCGAGCGATCGGTCCGGACCGCGCGGGCGAAATAGAACCCCGAATGGGGCAGACTGTGCCGGCTGCACAACTCGCCCGTGGCTCCTTTGTACACCATCAGTTCGGACTTGTGGATGAGCATGATCTCGACCTGACCGTCCCCGTCCAGGTCCACCACCTGGCAGAAATTGCTGCCGTTCCACGAGAACGGCCTCTCCAGCGTCCACGGCTCACCAACCTGCCACAGTACCCGTCCCTCCCCGTCGGTAAGCGTCAGACAGAAAAGCTCCTGTTCTTCCACGCCGGTCTTGTACCCCTGCACGTCCGGAAATCGCGGATCGAACGCCTCGTTGGCATGCGCGCCCGCATTCTGTACGAACAGGACTTCGTTCTTTCCATCGCCGTTGAAGTCCTGGACGGTGAATGCCGGACACCCCCACGGGCGCACGTCCCAGACCGCAATCGGATCGACGATTTTCATGAGTCGTACTCCTCAGGATAACGGAAAGTCGACCCGGGTGTTGCCCGCGTGGTGCGATTTCAAGATACCCAGGATGATCTCGAGCGATTTTCTCGCCTCTCTCGCGGGAGACACCGGGTCTCCCCCGTGTTCCAGCAGATGCACCAGTTCCGCCACCAGGGCGCCCTTGGAATGCAGCATGTAATGCTCCGTGACGATGTCCGAAGTCTCGAACGAGGCGCCGCGGATCAGTCTCGCGGACGAATCGGTCGCTTCCACCCGTCCGTCGTCGCACGTCATAACGAACCGCCAGCCGGAAAACGCCGTCTTGAAGGAGTTGAAGAAAGCCCTTACGCCGTTGCCGAACCGGATGTACGCCGAGGCATAGGGATCGCTCCCCGAGTCCTTTCCACCGCCGCCCTGATACTCCGTGAAATGGTCGAAGCCGTCCTGCAGGTCCGCCACCAGCCAGAGCGGGTCTCCGTCGGCAAGAAAACAGACCGTATCCAGGGCGTGCGTCCCGTTGCGAAACAACATCGAGCGAGGTCCGAACATCTCGCACCCGATGGTGCGCAGCGGTCCGATCTCGCCGCTGCGGAGGATCTCGCGCGCCTTGAGGTAGTGAGGGTACCACCGCCGGGAGTGATCCACCGAAAGAACGGTCCCGCTGGCTTCGGTCGCTTCAATCATCCTGTCGGCGTCCTCGAGCGTGGTTGCAAGCGGTTTTTCGCAGAGAATGGCGGCCGTACCGCGCTTTGCCGCGTCCACCACGATATCGGCGTGGAGGTGGTCCGACGTGGCGACGCTCACCAGATCGGGGTTTTCGGCTTCCAGCATCTCCCGATAATCCACATAGTAGCGCATCTCCGGCCACACATCGTTCCAGCTTTCCCGGAAACCGTCCAGCGCCTCCTCTCGCAGGTCGCAGACACCCACAAGCCGGGTCTGGGGACACCGGTAATACGCCGAGGCGTGCGACATGGGCATCGCGCCGTACAGCGGCAATCCCTCCGCCTCCGCAGGACGTCTGGCCCCGATTCCCGTCAGCCCCACGATCACCGCACTATATTCTCGTCCTGACATACGTTTCCCCCTATCTGCAACAAAGGTGAGTCTTTCACGAAGACAGGTGGTTGTGTCTTTTAGCCGGTTGTTTTTCGATAAATTCGCGTTGGCGACGAGCCAGTCCTGCTTGATCCCGAAAGGTTTTCATCCTGCCTATCCTGTCCATCCATGTGAGTTGTGGTTCTTTGAATAAACGACGCCAATGCAGATTCCGCTCACACAGTTATGTATTCCGACGGCGTACTCGCGACGCCGCCGGCATCCACCGCCACGACCCGATAGGACAGGCCCTTCTCCGCGCCGTTCAGCGGCCAGCGGGTTTGATCGACTGTATCCAGCTGATTCTCATCCGTGGCGGAGAATCCGCCGGGCTCCCCGCACCCGTGAACCCGATAGCGCACCGCCGGATTCCCGTTTTCGTTCGCGGACCAGACCAGCGATCGATTTCCGCCCCGGCCCTCTACCCTGAGATCCACCGGGAGACACGGGCCGTGGGGCACGAAGGAACGCACTTCGCTCCAGCCTCCCCACACGCCCTTTTCGTTCCGTGCCCGCACGCGCCAGTAATAGAGCTCGTCCGGATTCAGGAGATTCGGAAACTCCGCCTGCCATTTCGTGCCGCCCGCGTATGCGGTCCTTCCCACGTATCGGTCGAACGCGGGACATACGCACCATCTGAAATCAGCGTACCGGCTGACCTGGACGTGGTAGTCATCCACCTTTCCACTGCCCCCGCGCGGACGCTTCCAGCGAAACTCGAAGTCCAGCCGGTCGACGTCCGACCCATCCTCGGGAAAGACCGGACCGGGCGCGCCCGGCGGGCGGATGGATCGTTCTTCCCGCCATCCGTACGTCACCCGCACGTTTCTGGGCCCCGGCGTGTGGTCCCGGTAGGCGATCGTATTCTCGCCGCAGAACAGCGACGGAAGGGACCGCGTGGCGCACTGGATGTCCGTATCGAATCGGATCGCGTCCAGTCCCACTCCGCGGGGCCGGGACCCCGCCCACATGGCCACCTTGATATAGTACTGATAGCACGGCCCCATCCGCCATCCGAGGTCCGTCTCGCCGCGCCAGTCGTTCAGCGCGGGATTCAGGTACCAGTCCAGGTTCACGCAGGCGTCCAGCCGACGGCCGATGGCGACCCACACGGACCGCCACTCCTCGCCGTCTTTGGAAAACAGCACTTCCAGACCGTCTTCCTGCGTGTCGCATCGACACCGGATGCCCACCCGCGCTCCGGCAATCGCGTAGGGCGACGCCACCCGCCACACCACCTCTGAAACCTCGCCCTGCTTCTCCGGATGCAGCGCAACGCGTCTGCCTGAGGGTTCCTGGGTGACGTTCATGGCCGATTCGGTCCCGTTCAGTGCGAGCGGGCTGCGCAGGTCCGGGTGGTAGGCCAGTTTTCCGTTGGAATAGCGAACCGCCGGATAGAGACGCCGCCCCCGGATCACGTTCTTGCCAACGTTGTCCCAGTAGCGGACGAGTTTCTCTCCCGGCCGGAGGCGCAGCGCCATGGTCCGCGCGGGCGGGAATTCCCCTGGCGTCTGCTTTATCTTTCCCGCCGGGTCCATCCATGCGCCGCCCTTGTTGGGCGGATAGACGTACTGGCCGTCCCGGAAGGGCGTGTAGTAATAGTCCTTCTCGGGCATGTCTCGCCCGCACAGGCCCAGATTGCGATGGGAGCGGCGCAGCAGGTCGATATCCCGCGACAGGTCCCCGGAGCCGGCAACCGTGGTGTTGTCGCGATTCAGAAAGAACACCATCAGGTCCGTATCCAGAAAATGCCAGGCCCCGTCCGCGAACGCCTCGAAGATATCGTGCCCGCAACTGCGCCCGCGTCCGTATCCGTCGACGGTGCCGCCCAGCCAGATTTCCCGGCTCTTCACGCCCATCTGTTCCGCCAGGCGCCGGCTGGTGATCGCGTTGGCCACGCAGCCCTCGAAGCCGTATACGTTGAAGAGTCTGACCGGATCGCTGGTCTGGTCGAACCAGGACATTCCAATCCGGCTGTCGTAGAGTTCGTCGACCACGAATTTCCAGATCGCCATCATCTTGTCGCGGTCGCTCAACCGGCCGCCCCCGGCGATGCCGGCGATTTCTTCCGTCATCGTCTCCACGGACCACCAGTCCCGCTGCCCGTTGGCCACCACCCACGGGTTCACCACGTCCGTCTCTCCCCGGTTCTCGATGACCACGTACTGGTTGGGCTCGAAGACCTGGTCGTACGGCGGCATGCTCGAATTCGGACCGGGACAGTAGACTTCCGGTCCCACCGTAACCGAGTTGGATTCGTCCAGGTACCCGCCCATGGAGATCGTGAATTCCCCGCGGTTTTCCGTCAGCTCGAAACGCTGTTCCTTCTGCGCGCGGGGCACCGCGACACGAATGGGAGTTCCCTCTTTAAGGCTGTTCGCTTCCGGATACAGGCTGGGCGCCCGCCATGCCACACCCAGGTAGTAATACGTCCGGCCAGGCTCCAGATGCACCGTGTCGTCGTATGTCTCGTCGAACGCCACCCCGATCTCTTCATAGGGGCCGGATGCGCGCCGCGACCGGTACATCCGGGCGCCGGGGTGACCCGCGAGATCCACTCCCAACCGCACGCGGTTCACCGCAATCTGCAAAACCTCCAGTTTCAGCATGGCTGCCCTCCGATTCATCCGTCACGCGCGAGTCATGTCGACGCGGCATCGCCGCCGCCGGTTTTCTCCCGCCTGGCGATCCGCTCGATCTGCGGCTGGATGTAAGACATCACGGCGGCGAACACGACCAGGCCCCACCCGATGGAAAGGACCAGGTGGCCGGCGACCAGCGCCCGCGCCGCCAGGGATTGGGGGATGATTTCCGAGTAGTCCCTTGCCAGGGAAGTAAAGAAAGAGAATGCAATCCAGTCGATGATGCCGGATGCGGCGGCGTCCCCGGAGAACGCTTCCTGGCTGAAACGCCCCAGCATGCCGTAGAAGCCGGCAAACAGGACGATAAGCGTCAGGTACCCGATGGCAAAGCTCCCGATGGGCACCCACATCACCCTCAGGTACTCGGTGAGTTGTCTGTAGACTCGCAGCCGGGGCTGAATCCACACCGCTGCAACCCGTCCGGCCAGGAACACGGCGACGGGTACGAAAAGCATGCACACGACGATATAGACCGTTGAGATCAGAAACGGACTGACCGGGACGTGATTGATCCGGACAGCGGACCCCTCGAACTCGTGCGCCGCCAGGAGGATCACAGAGGCCCACATCGCCACGGATCCAAGTATGAGCAACACCGGCGGACGGAAAGGACGCCTGGCGGCGATCTGTCCGTACGAGCCGGCGATGAGTGCCGTTGGCGGCATGACCATCAGGGACGACACCAGCCCAGAATGTCCCAGCCCTGGCAGCAGACCCAATCCAAGCAGGACGGACATCGTCAGGGACTCGAGGACGGCGCGCCGGTATCCACTGTGGACTTTCGGAACAATGCCGTCAGCCAGACCCACGGCCAGCGCGACGACGGGCGGTACGATGAAGAGTGTACCGTCCTGGGGAATGACGCCGGCCAGAAGCGCGGTGATCAGCCCGGCCGCCGAACCGATCAGGATGCCCGTGGACAGACCGGCACGCTGTCCCATGCGAAGGCCCAGGCCGATGCCGAACGCGAGCCCGGAACCCGCCCCCATGAGGACGTCCTTGTGTACGCCGGTGATCGCGTAACCGAACGGTACCACGACGCAAGCGACGCCTACGGCGATCTTTGCGCAGAGCCAGGTCAACCGGCCGAAAGTCCGAAACGAAAGTCGTCCCTCTGGAAGTTCGAACATTGGCACTGCAGAGATCTCCTGAATTGCCGGTTTCCTCAGGTACCGAATGCGTCGGCGAATGCAAGAAAGTCCGCGAAGTCGACGTTTCCGTCGCCGTCCAGATCGTACCTTCCGTCGTATGAAGCGGAATCCGACGTCAAACCGAAATGACGCGCGAATGCCAGAAAATCCCTGAAATCCACCTGCCTGTCGCCGTTGAAGTCCGCCGATCTCACCTCGGGGGGACCGTCAAGCACGGCCCTGGCGTGAAGGATGTGCGGGATTTCCAGCCCGGGTCTGCCGATGCGGTTGAACAGCGCCCAGTAGATGTCCCAGATCCGCGCGTCCCAGCGGCACAGCTCGATCCAGCCCCGGATGATCGTCGCGTCGCCGTCCTGCCGGTCGACCCGGGAACCGATCGTCGGATTCGAAAGCGACCCGTTCCACATCCGGTCCGTCAGCGTCCGGGCGAACCGGAGCATGTCCGCACGGGTGAAGACAACGCCCCGCCGGTAGGCCTCGACGGCGAACTCCACGTCGATGTGCCCGTGGCTCGTGTCCTCCGTGCCGCTCTGATCAGGCCTGCCCGCCTCCACCCAGTCCCAGTAAGCCCAGGTATACGCATCGCCCGTTTCCTTCAGGGAATCCTTGAAGTACGCGGCCATCTGCCGGGCGCGCTCCTCGAACAGCGGCTCGTCCGACACGTCTTTCAGCACAAGATAGACGCGGCCGAGCGCGAGGTACTGGTTGTGGGGGAGGATGCGGTTGGGGTATCGTTCGGCCGACGATTCGGTAAACCGGTAGGCCCCCATGCCGGGCGCCATCTGCACCCAATGGCGCTCCTGCTTTCTCAACACGTGCTCTTCGATCAAACCGAGGTAATCGCGCGCCTTTTCCCCGTAGCGCGCCATCAGGCTCTCGTCACTGAGGGCCAGTTCGATAAACTGCGCGATGGGGTACAGGATCATCCCTTCGTGTACGGCGTATTCCAGGGGGCGCACCGCCCACGTTTCCACGCGGAACCTGTCTCCGATCTCGGGGATCCTGTCCAGCCGGAGTTCGAAACCGGGAATGCCCGGGATGTTTCGGCCCAAAGAATATGGACCGTCAAAGACCACTTTGCCACGGGTGAGGTCCTGCACCACGTACCGGTTCGATGCCACCCGTTCGACGATGAACTCCGCGTCGATCGCCTCGTGGGCCTTCTGAATATTCGTGACGGTGGCCTCTAACGGCGTGATCGACGCCGTCCCCCGGTTGTGCAGCGATTCGGCCCGCATCCGCGACACGGAATACCGGTCGGTGTGCCACCCGGGGATTCCGTCGCCGTCGTGGTCGCTCATATTGGCGACCATCCGGTCGAAGTGGTCCACGACCTTGTCCAGCCAGCGTGTATAGCGGGTAACCCGGTACATCTTGACGTAGGCGTTCAGCAGATAGCTTTCACCCCACGCCAGCGTCGCGGAACTCGCGCTCTCGGAATACCCCTTTCCCGCGTTTCTGGAGACATCGTAGCCCACGAATTGCTTCGCCAGGGCTTCCGGGTCGAACCCTGCGACCTGCGCCGTCGTTTCCCGGCCCGCGAAAATCGCAAGGAAGATAGTCGCCGCGAGAAGGGCGGATCCGACGCGACGTTTCGTCTCCATGGTCATGGGTTACCCGTACGAAAAACCCTCCCGAAACGGCGACGTGCCGGCATAGCGGGATTCGCTCCATTTGTACCGTTTCTCACAGCGATACCATGCGGTTCCTGTCACGCGCGGGCTTTCCGTCAACCTCCGTACTGGAACCGGATTTCGCGTTCCTCGCTCTTGCCGCTGACAAGGTCCTTTATTTCGACTTCGAGCACATTCACGCCGTGTTTGACCTTGTCGAGGTCGATTTCCAGGTAACTCTGTTCGTTCGGTTCGGTACCCTCATGTTCGTACGAAATCGAGACCGAGGGTCTCTTGCTCCTGAATAGCGAGCGGAGGCCGGATGCCACCGAACCGAGCGCGCCGCGGATGGGTTTCGAAACGTACCGCACCACGTACTTTACCTTGTAACGCGTCTGGCCGAACCGGTTCTTCTTCAGGTTGTAGATCTCGTAGTATGCGTATACCTGCTGGGCTCCCCGGTAGTTCCGGGTTGGCATGGGCACAACCCACACTTCTCCTTTCTTGAACCGCTCCTGCAGCTTCGTTTCCCCAATTGTGGCGGCGAGTTGAATATCGCTGATCCGAAGCCGATCTTCGGTATACTCCTTCACGTCCACCGTCTGCCGGTAGATGCCGTTATGGCCGGATAGCAGGTCCTTGATCTGGACCTGAAGGTCGTATTTCCCGGGCGGGACCTGGAGTTTGAGCAGTTCCGGCATAAACGCTTTCTGGGCGCCGCTGAAATCGCTCACAACCCTGTAGGCGCGGCTGGAAGACGTTCGATGGATGACGCTGTAATCCGCCGGGGCCAGGGCAAGCGCGCACTTGACCTGAATGTACGACACGTTGCGTCTCTGCCCGACCTTAACCTGTGCGGCCGGTATTCCGTAGTAGACCTCCAGCGTCGTCAGGCCCTCCGTCGCGCGGAAGCTGGCCAGATCGAAGTAGAAGTCCATCGGGGGATGGTGAAACCTGGGGCGGTAAACGTCGGGCATGCGGGAGACCGCGTTGCGAAAGACAACGCGCGGGGCGTATTCCGTAAACCGGGACATCCGGGACACGTCCGTGTCCAGCGACGGAGGCGGGATGGGTGCGAAGTCGAACGCGCCCGTTCCCCGTTCGTCCGTAAACGTGATTTCCATGCCGTTTCCGATCCGCGTGTACGTCCAGGTTTCCCAGGGTACGGTGCCGACCTCGTTGTCCAGCGTGATCGGGGCGTACCCGCCGAAATTGAGCCGGGTATTCAGATTCCCGAACTCGTCGAAACGGCTGTCTTCCCTGATCATCGCCGTCGGGTC
Source organism: Candidatus Latescibacterota bacterium (assembly GCA_965116875.1). Taxonomy (GTDB): domain Bacteria; phylum Latescibacterota; class UBA2968; order UBA2968; genus JAAXHE01. Next base: position 1,144,781 of record OZ220733.1, on the reverse strand, counting down.
CTCTTCTCTTTCCGCCAGTGCGGAAACCTGGGAGGCGTCAACGCCGGCATCGTCGTCAGCTGTTGTCGCGTCGGCGGCCTCCGGGGTAACATGCTCGTCGAAGAGCGTGGCGGCCAGGTGACTTCGATTCGCCCGGATCGGAAACACCGGGCCTGTAAACGTCAGCAGCGCGGCCTCGTCGCCGTAGAGCGCGACCGCCATCCGGTCCCGGACGGCCTGGACCTTCGGATTCTGCACAAATTGCCTCCGCGTGGACCGGGACCGGTAATCGGGTTCTCCGTAACGTATGTAGACCTCACCGCGTTTGTCCCAGAGGCTGGCGCCCGTGGCGAAAAAGGTCCGGGCGTACCAGACCCGGCGATAGTGCTCGATCACCCGTTCGTTGATCGCGGTCAAAATGTCGGAATCCCTCTTCAGCCAGAACCTTTCGAGGAAGGTCGCCTTTTCCTCGGGCGCCGCGGCCCGGTATGCTTCGAGTTCCTCCTCGGAGGCGACCAGTGCGATGTCCGTAAACAGGCGGCGCTCCGCGGGGTCCTGCGTCTGCAGATACCGTTCGAAGAGGTCCAGGGCCCGGCCGAACCGTTCCAGGTAGAAGTGGGCCTGTGCGGCCAGTGGAAGCAGCCGGGTTCTTGAAGGATGCGTCTCGATAAAGGGAGTGATGTATTGGTCTATTTCTTCGAACTTCCCGAGTTGGACCAGCGAGAGCCCGAATTCGTAGCGACCTTCGGGGTTGTCGGGTTCCAGTTCGATGTAGGTCGTATAATAGCCGAGCGCCTTTTCATGGTCTTCTTCGAATCGCCCGTACGCCTCCCCCAGGAGCCGGTATGCCGGCGCGTAGGCCGCGTTGATCTCGATAGCCGATCTGGCTTCCCCCACGGCTTGGCGAAAATTGAAAAACGCCTCCAACCCTCTTCCCGAGTTTCGCAATCTGGCGAGTCCGAGTCCCACGTACGTGCCCGGAAGGTCCGAATCGAGCTTCTTCGCCGATTCAAATGCGGTGATGGCGGATTCGAAATCTCCCGCTTTCAGCAGGGCGTCCCCCTGGCGCGTCAGGAGGTTGACGTCGTCCGGAAACGCTTCGACAAGCCTGCCGAGAATTTCGACGGCTTCCCCATGCGCACCCGAGTTCGCGTGCTCTTCGGCCGCGGTTACGAGCGAGTCCCGCGCGGCCGTTGAAATGGACGGTCCCGACCGCTCAGCCGCGGGCGTTTCAGACACCACGGCAACGGCGAGAACACACAGCCAGGCGCACAGGCGGACCGGACTGCAGGGGCCGGAATGACAGATCTGGTTTATCATAGCCTTACTCCGCGAACCGGTGATCTGTTTGTTCGGACGTCGAGCATACAGCGAGGATCGTTCAACGTAAAGCGACCCAACCTGTAGTTCCGGGTCAACAGCCCACGATCGCCCGCAAGCCGGGAGGTCTCCTGAACCGGGCATCCGGAAACACGATGCCGCGAACCGGATCCACAGGCTTATGCTGTCTATTTTTCGAACTAAACTTTGGGCCGGGGACGCCGCATGTCAAGCGAAAAGCGTTCCCGCCGGCTCCATTAGCAGCCCGATGAAAGAGCCCATCCGGGCTGCGGCCGGCCCTTGCGGTCGAAATACTGCGTTGCGCGCCCTTGCCGAATCGCTTGATGGGACTCGGTTGCGCGCCTTGTCTTCGACCACAATGGCAATCTATTTCCGGGACGGGACACCAAGCCTCGCCTGCAGAGCGACTCTTTCACCGGACTGCACGCGAAATCCCTTGACCTGTGCCGCCGCGCAAGCTATCTCTACACAGACACGGCCAATCCGACGAGTCACGACAAAGGAGACCTGAATGCACGTCGACGAACTGGACACGCCGGTCCTCGTCATCCACCTGGACGCACTGGAAGAAAACCTGAAGCGATACCATGGCTATTTCGAAAGACACCGCATCGGATTCCGGCCCCATATCAAGACCCACAAGACCCTCGCCGTCGCCCGGATGCAACTGAATCACGGCGCAATAGGCCTCACCTGCCAGAAGCTCGGCGAAGCCGAAGTCCTGGCGGCGGGAGGCATCCACACCGACCTGCTCATTCCCTACAACATCATGGGCGCACGGAAACTCGACCGGCTTACGGCCCTGGCGAAGCGACTGCCGGTTACCCTCGCCCCGGACTCCGAGTTCACGGTACGTGGACTCTCCCGCGCCGCCGCTTCCGCGGGCGTTTCCATCGGCATCCTGATCGAAGTGGAAATGGGGTTCGAACGCACGGGGGTGCCCACGCCGCGGGAATCGGCGGAACTGGCGAAACTCGTCCACGATCTTCCCGGACTGGACCTCAGGGGATTCATGGGTTTTCCCACGCCGCCCGAATGCAGGCCGCTCATTCAGGAAACGATAGACCTGTTCGACAGGGCCGGCCTGCCTCGCGACGTGGTAAGCGGCGGCGGGACCCCCCACGCTCTGGACGCGCACGAAATCCCTGAACTCACCGAATACCGCGCCGGCGAATACCCGGTAGGCGGCGCCATGCACCTGGCCGAAGGCCGGCACACCGTGGAGCAGTGCGCCCTTCGCGTGATCACCACCGTCGTGAGCAGACCCACCGGCGACCGTATGTTCCTGGATGCGGGAAGCAAGGCGTTGAGCGCGTCCATCTACAAGACGGACCGGGGAGACTGCATGGGGTACATCGTGGAATACCCCGATGCGCTCATCGGGATCGCGTCCGAAGAACACGGCCACGTGGACATCTCCCAATGCGCGGTCAAGCCGGAGATCGGAGAGCGCGTGCAGGTGCTTCCCGTTCACCCCTGTCCCTGCGTAAACGAACACGACGTCATGGTTGTGGCGCGCAACGGAACGGTCGAAGCGACTTGGCCGGTACACGCGCGCGGCCGGATCAGGTGAGCAGGCTTTGTCTCGAAGAAGCTGCTGATGTCGGCGGCAAACACCGGGACGAGCAGGGTCGTCCATCCCAGGCAAATGGCCGCGTCGATCAGAAGGAGATCATCATCCGCACCACTGGTAACTGAAGACAACGTTTCCACGAACAGAGCTTCTCAGACCCGAACCATCAAAAAGGATGTGCCTGCCATGTTCACGTACAGGACAAACGGGCAGTTGTTACTTTTCGCCGTTTTGTTGCTCGTCTTCGCAGCATCGGCCGCTGTCGGTCCCAACGCGAGAACCGTCGTGTCTCACGATCTGACCCCCGATGACGGAGTGGGGAATCGTGCCTGTCCTGGTGATTTTGACAACAATGGTATGGTTGATTTCGCGGATTTTCTATCCTTAGCCGTCGTGTTTGGCGCCTCTTCCGGCGATGCCGATTACAACGCGCTGATGGATACGGACGACAATGGCGAGATCGACTTTCGTGATTTTGTGCTCTTTGCCAAAGTGTTTGGCACGACCTGCGAGGCGCCGCCGGTCGTGGCCAGTGTCACGGTGAGTCCACCGTCCGTATCAATCGAGGAGGGCGGGACCCACCAGTTCAGCGCCACCGCCTATACCTCGGACAACACGATGATATCCGGCAAGACCTTCACCTGGACGAGCAGCAGCACCTCAGTGGCCACCATCAATTCGTCTGGCTTGGCAACGGGCGTGGACGCCGGATCCACGACGATCACGGCGACCGTGGACGGCAAATCCGGTACGGCGACGCTGACCGTGACCGAGGCGCCGCCGGTTGTGGACCGTGTCATGGTGAGTCCATCGTCCGTATCAATCGAGGAGGGCCGGACCCACCAGTTCAGCGCCACCGCTTTTACCTCGAACAACACGATGATATCCGGCAAGACGTTCACCTGGACGAGCAGCAGCACCTCGGTGGCCACCGTCAACGCGTCCGGGTTGGCAACGGGCGAGGACGTCGGTTCCACGACGATCACGGCGACGGTGGACGGCAAATCCGGCACGGCGACGCTGACCGTGACCGAGCCGCCCCCGGTTGTGGCCCGTGTCACGGTAAGTCCATCGTCGGCATCAATCGAAGAAGAAGAGACGCAGCAGTTCAGCGCTACAGCGTATACGTCGGACAACACGATGATATCCGGCAAGACCTTTGCCTGGACGAGCAGCAGCACCTCGGTGGCGACCATCAATTCGTCTGGCTTGGCAACGGGCGTGGACGCCGGTTCCACGACGATCACGGCGACGGTGGACGGAAAATCCGGCACGGCGGCGTTGACCGTGACCGAGGCGCCGCCGGTTGTGGACCGTGTCACGGTGAGTCCACCGTCCGTATCAATCGAGGAGGGCCGGACCCACCAGTTCAGCGCCACCGCTTTTACCTCGAACAACACGATGATATCCGGCAAGACCTTTGCCTGGACGAGCAGCAGCACCTCGGTGGCGACCATCAATTCATCTGGCTTGGCAACGGGCGTGGACGCCGGATCCACGACGATCACGGCGACCGTGGACGGCAAATCCGGCACGGCGACGCTGACCGTGACCGAGGCGCCGCCGGTTGTGGACCGTGTCACGGTGAGTCCATCGTCCGTATCAATCGAGGAGGGCGGGACCCACCAGTTCAGCGCAACCGCCTATACCTCGAACAACACGATGATATCCGGCAAGACGTTCACCTGGACGAGCAGCAGCCCCTCGGTGGCGACCATCAATTCATCTGGCTTGGCAACGGGCGTGGACGCCGGTTCCACGACGATCACGGCGACGGTGGACGGAAAATCCGGCACGGCGACGCTGACCGTGACCGAGCCGCCGCCGGTTGTGGACCGTGTCACGGTGAGTCCACCGTCCGTATCAATCGAGGAGGGCCGGACCCACCAGTTCAGCGCCACCGCTTTTACCTCGAACAACACGATGATATCCGGCAAGACCTTTGCCTGGACGAGCAGCAGCACCTCGGTGGCGACCATCAATTCATCTGGCTTGGCAACGGGCGTGGACGCCGGATCCACGACGATCACGGCGACCGTGGACGGCAAATCCGGCACGGCGACGCTGACCGTGACCGAGGCGCCGCCGGTTGTGGACCGTGTCACGGTGAGTCCATCGTCCGTATCAATCGAGGAGGGCGGGACCCACCAGTTCAGCGCAACCGCCTATACCTCGAACAACACGATGATATCCGGCAAGACGTTCACCTGGACGAGCAGCAGCCCCTCGGTGGCGACCATCAATTCATCTGGCTTGGCAACGGGCGTGGACGCCGGTTCCACGACGATCACGGCGACGGTGGACGGCAAATCCGGCACGGCGACGCTGACCGTGACCGAGCCGCCGCCGGTTGTGGACCGTGTCACGGTGAGTCCATCGTCCGTATCAATCGAGGAGGGCGGGACCCACCAGTTCAGCGCCACCGCTTTTACCTCGGACAACACGATGATATCCGGCAAGACCTTTGCCTGGACGAGCAGCAGCACCTCGGTGGCGACCATCAATTCGTCTGGCTTGGCAACGGGCGTGGACGCCGGTTCCACGACGATCACGGCGACGGTGGACGGCAAATCCGGTACGGCGGCGTTGACCGTGACCGCATCGGAACCGCGAAGGCGTACCGGTACGATCAGTGGTCGGAACAACTATTCATCAGGTGGATCCGTGGCGCTAAGCGAAACTTCCGACGGGAAGCTCAAACTCAGCATTACCGGACTGTCAACGCCGGGTGGGGCGCCGGATGTGTTTGTGGCTCTCTACACCAGCAGCAACATCAACTGGCCCAGAAATGGTTCTTTACCTTCCGGCGCCGTGCAATTTGGTGAAGTGTCACGGCAGTCAGGGAATAAGGAATGGACGTTTACTCCCGCCAGTGGAAAGAATATCGATTCATGGAGCCACCTCATTCTTCACTGCAGGCTGATCAACAGAGCAGTCGGAAGCGCTTCATTGGGCAATTGATAGGAAGTTGTCTTAAAATTACCGGTGAGTTCGCGAGCGCGAGCTAAAGAGTGGTGGTCAAGGCGGGAAAATCCGCCCATATTTGGTTATACGGGTGGGTTTGACCAACGCCGACCGGCGCTCTTGCAGCCGCGCGAAGACCGCTGGGAATTTTAAGACAGCTTCTATGCAAAGGAGTATTGAGTGAACAGGTTTGTTTTTGCCGCGTTGCTCACGTGCGTGATGATATCCGATTCCTTCATCGCCCACGCGGGCGGATGGACGCAGCCGAAGGGTAAGGGGTACTTCAAACTCAGCCAGCAGGTCATTCGCGCCGAGTCACTTTTCACGGCGAATGGATCGAAGACCGAGATCCCGACCGTGAGTGGCTATACGACAAGCCTTTACGGTGAATTCGGCTTGACTGACCGGGTGACGCTGGTGGGCTACATGCCGGTCTATGCGCACTTCGGCGTGGACGTCGAGGGGTTCGATTCAACAGCCGGTGTTGGCGATGGGGACGCAGGTGTCAGGATCGGGATTCTGACAAAGGGACCAACGGTGGTCAGTCTGCAGGCCATGGCAGGATTGCCGCTGGGCGAATCGGGGGGGGATATCGTCCTCTGGACAGGCGATGGCGAATTCAATCAGCATGTTTCCTTTCAAGTAGGCCATTCGCTCTATCCCGCACCTGCCTATCTGATAGGTGAGATTGGATACAACAACCGAAAGAGCAGTGACAATCGCGATGACAATTACGCGGACGAGTTGCGATATAGTCTGCAGGCCGGATATACGATCGCCGAGCGAATGGGCGTCTCCGTCTGGCTCCGCGGGGTCGAAGCCCTCGACAGAGCAGATGATGAGTTTCACCCGCGCAACGATCTCGAGTACCTGTCCTTTGGCGCCCAGATCGATTTCCATGTTTCGCCCAACGCGGGAATTACCGCCGGCATGTCGAGGTTCACGCGAAGCCACAACCTGCTCGATGCCCCTGTCTGGGAAGTCGGGTTGTTCCTGAAACTGTAGATCGTTGCCGGCCGATCTCGACTTTGACGCGGTGTCGACAGAATCATTACCGCGGCGGCCTGCCCCGCGATGTCAGACCACTCAATGCCGCACTGAATTACAACGGGAATACGGGCATGTCGTGTTTTTGACCGGCGACGGCGCGGGTTACCTCGAACGCGCGGGATACCATAGACGTCCATCGTTTCAACGGCGGCAAGCGCATCTTACTTGACCCGCGGCCTGCGATATCGTACACGGGTTCAGGCGAGCGGGGACCCCGATCCCGACAAACGATATCTGGATCGCGGCTCAGACCATGGAGCACGGTTTGCGGCTGGTCTCGATGGATCGCCATTTTGCAACCGTGCCGGGATTGCTCCTTCTTTCCCCGGAGGCGCCGGCGCCGCAATGACAGACAGGGAGACCGGAACGTACCTTCAGGAAGGTGATCCGATCAGGAAATAAACCCTGGCCGCGAGCGTTGTCACGCGGATGCGGGCTGTTTTCCACAATTGACCCAATGCCCAGGACCGACTTTGGACATATCCGATTCGTCCGCCTCAACGCCGAGGTCATTCCGGTCAGTCCGACCGAAGCGGCGCTGTACAGGCACTATGGTATCAGCCCTGTCCTGGTGGACGCGTACGAACCGGACGACATCATTGCGGGTGTTGCGGATTGCGACGCCCTGGCCGTCGTGTCGGCGTCCCTCCCCGATCCGGTCATCAGGAGCCTCACCAGATGCACGATCATTTCCCGTCTGGGCAATGGCACGGACAAGATCGACGTGGAGGCCGCCACGCGTGACGGCATCGTCGTCTCCAACGTCCCCACGTTCTGCAACGAAGAGATGGCCGACCACGTCATGGCTTCCCTGCTCGGCCTCGCCCGGCGAATTCCCGCAATGTCACGGCACTTTTACGCCGGCAGGTTCCGGAAAGCGCGAGAAGAAGGTCTCGGCCTTCATCGCATCTCCGGCCTCACGCTAGGCCTGATCGGTTTCGGCGCCTCGGCCAAAGCCGTCGTGCAACGGGCAAGGCCCTTTGGCCTGAGACTCCTGGCCACCAGGAAAAACATGCGCGCGCCGAGGGACGAGGCCGATGCCCTGGGCGTCAGGATCGTGGACCTCGATACGCTATTGGCGGAGTCGGACTTCGTCTCCCTGCATCTGCCCCTGACTCGGGAGACCCATCATCTGTTGGACGGATCAACCCTCCGGAAGGTGAAACCCGGGTCCTTTTTCATCAACACCTGCCGCGGGGCCATCACGGACGAAAGCGCCCTCGCGGACCTTCTGCGAAACGGTCATCTGGCGGGGGCCGCGCTGGACACGTTCGACGACATCGAGATCTTCGGCGAACGGGAGGCGCCGCCCGACCACGCGCTCGCCCGGCTCGACAACGTGATCCTGACCCCGCACGTCTCCGGTCTGTCCGTGCAGGCCAGCCTGGACGTGGCGATCACGGGTGTGGAGAACCTCGTCTCGGTACTTGGCAGCCGCTGGCCGCATCCCGACAACGTCGTCAACACCGGCGTTCGTCCACGCTTCCCACTGAAGGAGCACGAACCCTCATTTTTCGATCATCGAAAGGACGTCGCGCTGTTCGCCCGGTTGTGACCGTGCCGCTTCCCGCATCATCCCGGCGTCAGACGAAACAATTCAGGAGACGATTTCCATGGCAAAACAGGTGAGTCCCGAACCCTTTTATTCGATGTCCCGCCGCGCCGGCGATCTGCTTTTTCTCTCCGGCTTCGGCCCCGTCGACGGCGCCGAGGTGGTTGGGGAGAATATTGAGGAACAGACCGTTTTCACGATGGACAACATGGTGCAGGTGCTGGAAAGCGAAGGCGCCACCTTCGACGACGTCGTCCGTGTCAACGTCTTCCTCCTGGACATGGCGGACCGCGACGGATTCAATCGCACCTATATGCGGTATTTCAAAAACAGGAGCCGGATGCCCACCAGGCGTCTGGTGGGCGCCGGTGATATGTATAAGGGCATCCTCGTGGAAATCGACGCCGTCGCGTATCTGGGCGATTGACCGATCAACATCTGTATCAGAGCAGAAAGCGCCCGATTCAGACGCATTCGCGGAGATGAACCATGTCACATACAATATTCGACATGACGGACCGTGTCGCCCTCGTGACGGGCGCGGCCAGCGGGATGGGCAAGGCGATGGCCGTGGGCTTTGCCGAGTCCGGGGCGGATCTCATGCTGGCCGACGTCAACGAGCCCGGCGCGCAGGAAACCGCCCACGAGATCGAATCGCTGGGCCGACGCGCCATTCCCGTGCGGTGCGACGTTTCCGACGTGGACCAGGTCCGCGGGATGTTCTCCCGGCTGGATGGTGAATTCGGCCGGATCGACGTTCTGGGCAACGTCGCCGGCGCCACCATGCTGGGCAAACCCGAGGATCTCACCCTGGATCAGCTCCAGGAAAGCATGCAGTCTCTGGTCATCGCGCGCTTCTGCAGTTGCCAGGAGGGAGGCCGGCGGATGCTCGCGGCGGGCAAAGGCAGCATCATCAATATCGGCTCTCTCGCGAGCCTCACCGCGATCGGGCGAGGCCACGTCGCTTACAGCATCGGCATGGGCGCCGTCGCCCAGATGACCCGGGAACTCAGCACGGAGTGGAGCAGCCGCGGCGTGCGCGTGAACGCAATTCTTCCCGCCCAGGTCATGAACCCGTTCCTGGAAAAACGCCTTCGGGCCGAACCCCGCATGGCCGATACCTGGCTGGGCGGCATTCCGGCGGGCCGGTTCGGCGAGCCGCGGGACATCGTGGGCGTTGCCATCTTCCTCGCGTCCGACGCATCGGCGTGGGTCACCGGCGTGATGTTGCCGATGGACGGCGGAAATCTCGCGATGAACGCCGGAGGCACCTATCCCGGAGGCCCGATCGTCAGCGGCTAATCAGGATTCGTCACTTTTCGTGGATGTTAATTCGTAAATGTGCAAGTTGATAAAGGCGATTCAACTGCGGATACCCAGGATACACTAGGTCAATGGACGTGAACGGAAAAAATGCCCTTCCGGACGACCATTTCAGCCCGTTTCGGGGGGTTCTATCGCGACGCCCGGTTGCCGTTTTTTATTTTGGTTTAACCCCGTGATACCAACAGACCAGGCAGGGTAAGCGCCATGCCGGACGACCTCGATAACGAACGTTACCTGTCCCTCTACCGCCAGATGCTCACGATCCGGCGCACCGAGGAGCAGATCGCCCGGTCGTACCAGGCCGGACTCATCCCGGGGGCCTGCCACACGTACGTCGGCGAAGAGGCCATCGCGGCGGGCGTTTGCGCGCACCTGCGCGGGGAAGACACGATCTTCAGTACCCACCGGGGCCACGGACACGCGCTCGCCAAGGGCGTTCCCATACGCGAACTCATCGCGGAACTCTTCGGCAAGTCCACGGGGTGCGCGCGGGGGCGGGGCGGCAGCATGCATCTGTTCTCCCCCGAAATGGGGCTGATGGGCACCAGCGGCATCGTGGGCCCCTGCATCCTTCAGGCCGCAGGCGCCGCCTATACGTTCAAATTGCTCGAGACCGACCGCGTCAGCGTGGCTTTCTTCGGCGACGGAGGCGTTAGCAACGGCGCCTTTCACGAAGGCCTGAACATGGCCGCCATCTGGCAACTGCCCGTGGTCTTCGTCCTGGAGGACAACCGGTACGCCACCGAAGTCGCCTTCGAGTACGCCACGCGGAATACGAATATCGCCAGGCGCGCGGAAGGCTATGGCGTGACCGGCGTTCAGGTTGACGGAAACGACGTCCTCGACGTCCATGAAAAAGCCGGCGACGCCGTCCGTCGCGCCCGGGAAGGGGGCGGTCCCACGCTGCTGGACTGCAAGACCTACCGCACCCGCCCCCACGCGGAGGGGATGCGGGATACCGGTTACCGTACGCAGGAGGAGCTCGAGACCTGGAAGGCCAGGGACCCCATCGCACTGCTGGAGGGAAAACTGATGGACGGCGGCATCGCCGGCCGGGAGACCCTCGACGGGATTGAAAACGAGGTCAGGGCCGCCGTCGAAGAGGGCGTCGAGTTCGCCAGGAAAAGCCCATGGCCGGATCCCGCTACGGTAACGGACCACGTTTTCAGCGGCCGGGATGCGAACCATGCGTGAAATCACGTTTACGGAAGCCGCGCGCGAAGCCCTGTCCGATGCCATGGCGGCGGACCCGTCCGTCTTCGTCGTGGGGGAAGGCGTGGGTGAACGCGGCGGCAACTTCAACACCACCACCGGACTCTACGAACGCTACGGTCCCATGCGGGTGTGCGATACGCCGATCTGCGAGCGGGGCTTTATCGGGCTCTGCACGGGCGCGGCCATGGCAGGCGCGCGGCCCGTGGTGGATTTCATGTTCATCGACTTCATCCTGGACGGCTTCGGCGAAATGGTCAACCAGATCGCCAAGATGCAATATATGAGCAGCGGCCGCCTGTCCATGCCCGTGGTGCTGCGAGGCTGCGTGGGGATCGGTGGCGCCGCCGCCACCCACCACTCGGGAAATTACTATCCCGTTTTCGCCCACCTGCCCGGCTTCCGCGTGGCCCTGCCCGCCACGCCGTACGACGCCAAGGGCCTGTTCAAGACCGCCCTGGAAGGCGATGATCCCGTTCTCTTTCTCGAACACAAGTCCATCCTCAACCATCGGGGTCCGGTGCCCGAAACGCCGTACGCCATTCCCTTCGGACAGGCCGAGGTCCGCCGCGAGGGTGGGGACATTACCGTTGTTGCGCTGGCGAATATGATACCCCTCACGTGGAAACTCTGCGACGAACTCGCTGGGGACGGCATCTCCGTGGAACTCATCGACCCGCGCACCGTGGCGCCGCTGGATATGGATACCATACTGGAATCCGTACACAAGACGGGGCGCCTGCTGATCGTGGACGAGGCATTCGGCCCGTGCGGCATCGGCGCCGAAATCGCCGCTCAGGTCCAGAGCCTGGCGTTCGACGATCTGGACGCGCCGGTAGGCCGCCTGAACGGCGCGCATGTCCCCACGCCGTACAGCGCCCCGCTCGAGGCTGCCTGCCTGCCGCAGCCGGAATCCATATCGCAGGCCATCCGCGACCTGATGGAGGAATAGTCGCGGCGGCTACACGAGGATGATCTCCATGGCCACAGAAATCGTCATGCCCCGCCTGGGATGGACCATGGAGGAAGGTACCCTGGTCGAATGGCTCAAGCAGGACGGGGATCAGATCCAGGCAGGAGACATCATCTTCACCGTTGAAAGCGACAAGGCGATCAACGAAATCGAATCTTTCGACAGCGGAACCCTGTATATACCGCCCGATGCGCCTCAACCCGGAGACACGCTGCCGATCGGCGCGGTGCTGGGTTTCCTGCTGGGTCCGGGGGAACAACCTCCCGCCGCGGCTTCCGCCTCGCCGGCGGTGGAGAAGGAAGCGGAGTCAAGCCCGCAACGGGCCGCCCCTTCCCGGCCTCGCGCGGATCGACCGAAAGGAAGAAAGGGCCGGTCCGCGATCAGCCCGCGGGCGCTTCGCCTGGCGACGGAACTGGGTGTCGACTGGAGCACGCTTCAGGGCAGCGGTCGGAACGGCCGCATTGTCGAACGGGACGTCCGGGCTGCCGCCCCGGGCCCGTCCCCGGACAGATCCGAGGCTACGATCCGCCGGACCATTGCGCGGCGAATGACCGAGAGTCACGCCGAGACCGCACCGGTGACACTTTCCACGGAAGCGGATGCGACGGATTTCGCGGCCCTGCGCACGGAACTCGACATTCCCCACCTCACGGTCAACGACCTTTTCGTGAAGCTGACGGCTGTCGCCCTGGCCGAACATCCGGGCCTGAACGCCTCCTGGCGGGACGGGACGGTCCACAGGCACGATGAGATCCACATCGGAATCGCCGTGGATACCCATGCCGGCCTTCTGGTCCCCGTCATCACAAACGTCGGCGCCAGGGACTTGCCCGAACTCGCCAGGGAAACCGCGGACCTGGTTCTGAAGGCCAGGCAGGGAGAGCTCGAACCCGAACACCTTCAAGGAGGGACGTTTACGATTACGAACCTGGGCGCGTACGGGATCGACGTGTTTACGCCCATCGTCAACCTGCCGCAGTGCGCCATTCTGGGCGTGGGCCGGATCGTCTCGAAACCGGGGGTATACCAGGGGCGGGTCGTGCCCAGGGACATGGTCGCCCTGAGTCTCACCTTCGACCATCGCGTCGTCGATGGCGGTCCTGCCGCGCGGTTCCTGGACACCGTCCGCCGGCACGTCGAACGTCCCGAACTCTGGCACGCCCGCTAGCTGAGATCATCGGCGGCTTTTTGATGGACTTCCTGAACCGCGACCCCGCGCGCTGCAGCCTATTCCCATGCAATCTCTCAACTTTCCGCGCCAGTACGACTTCGATATCCGCGCCAGCGGCGAAAGAAGGACCATTTTCGATCCGCTTCGCCGGAAACACGTGCGCCTCACGCCAGAGGAATGGGTCCGCCAGAACCTGATACAGCACCTTGTCCGGGACCTGGGCTATCCTGCGGGTCGAACCGCGGTCGAATCGGCTTTCGCGTACGGCGGCATGCAGCACCGCGCCGACGTTATCGTTTACAACGGCAGGGGAGAACCCGTTCTCATGGCCGAATGCAAGGCGCCCGACGTGAAGATCAGACAGCAGGCGTTCGATCAGATCGCGCGCTATAATACGTCCGTCGGGACGGATTACCTGGTCGTCACCAACGGGATCACCCACTACTGCTACGCCCTTGACCGCGTGGAACGGAGCTACCGCTTCCTGGACAGTCTGCCGCGATACGATGAACTGTAACCGTCAGCAATACCAGACCACGGGGAGAACGTCCGTGACACTTGACGAAACGATCGATGCATTTCTGGAGACCGGTCCATATGCCGTCGTCGGCGCCTCGAAAGACCGTGCCAAATACGGCAACAAGGTGCTTCGATGTTATCTGCAGCACGGTCTGAAGGCGTACCCGATCAATCCGGGTTCCGCACAAGTCGAAGGCCGGAAGGCGTATCCCGATCTCGCGTCGCTTCCGGAACCGGTAACCCGCATTTCCGTTATCACACCGCCCGAGGTTACCGAAGGGATCGTCACGGAAGCAGCGGACGCCGGAATTCAATTTATCTGGATGCAGCCGGGGGCGGAAAGCCGGAAAGCCGTTGAAGATGCACGGGACGCCGGCATCGCCGTCGTCTCGGGCGGGCCGTGTCTGCTGGTCGTCCTGGGGTACACCGAAAGGGATTAGTCTCCAGATGGATATGCGCCGGATACAATTCGACACAATGGTGGCGGAACTGAACCGCGTCCTGCTCAAGACCGGTTTCACCACCGAACGCGCCGAACGCCTGGCGCGAATTTTCGCCGAGACCACACGCGACGGCGTCTATTCCCACGGTGTCAACCGGTTCCCGTCCTTTGCCGGGCAGGCCCGTAACGGCAAGGGCATGGACCTCCACGCCGAGCCCGAAAAAGCATCCGAATTCGGCGTTCTGGAGCAGTGGGACGGAAAACTGGGCCCCGGTATCCTCAATGCATGCGTATGCATGGACCGCGCGGTTGAAATCGCGAATGAACATGGAATGGGCTGCGTGTCCCTCAGAAACACCAACCACTGGATGCGGGCCGGAACGTACGGTCTGAGGGCAGCGGACGCGGGCTGTATCGGCATCTGCTGGACGAATACGACGCAGCTCATCCCCCCGTTCGGTTCGTCCGACCGGAAGGTGGGCAACAATCCGCTGGTCTTCTCCATTCCCCGGCCGGAAGGCCGGCATTTTCTGCTGGATATGGCGATGAGCCAGTACTCCCACGGAAAACTGGACGTGTACCGTGTCGCCAACCGGCGGCTTCCGGTCCCCGGTGGTTACGACGAAAGCGGAAACCTGTCGTACGACGCCGGCGCCATCCAGGCCGCCCGCCGTCCGCTGCCCATCGGCCACTGGAAGGGGATCGGACTCGCGATGTCGCTGGATCTGGTTGCATCGCTGCTGTCGGGGGGCCGTTCAACGTACCAGATCGCTCAGGAGGAGGCCGAGTACGGCGTCTCCCAGGTCTTTATCGCCATCCATGCCAGCGCTGTCGCCGGCGACCGGATGCGGGAAATCGTGGAACAGACCCTCGCCGACTTTCGCGCCGCCCGGCCGCTGGAAGGGTGCGAGCCGGTGTCCTATCCCGGGGAGCGCATGTTCAGGACCCGGGAGGAGAATCTGACGCTGGGAATCCCGGTTGAAGCGGAGCGCTGGCGGGAAGTCCTGGCGTTGTAAGTTAACCTTGATAGAGGAAAGGAGCGTGAGATGAGCGAGTTGAAGATGAATACGGTCGCAATGCCGGTTGATTTGCCCGACATGCCCATCGATCCCGACTGGATTCAGGAAGGCGAACCCACGGCCCGCGGCGCCATCGTTACCCAGAGCGCGGACAAGAGGGTGTCCAGCGGTTACTGGCAATGTAGCGAAGGCAGATTCGAATGGACTTTCGGATGGGACGAGTTCGCCCATGTCTTCGAGGGAAAGGTCGCCATTGAAGAAGACGGCGGCGACAGCTACACCCTGGGGCCGGGCGATACCGTGCACTTTCCCGCGGGACTCAGGACCCACTGGCACGTCATCCAGCCGGTAAGGAAATATTTCGTCATCCGCACCGCAGACCCATTGGAATTGTAGCAGAGAACGCTCTGCAATCCTCATTTCGGCAGTAGACGAAAGGAATCCCTTCCGTGTCCGATGTGATCCGTACCGGGATCATCCGTTGCGACATGCACGGCATGTGGTTCGGCGCGCAGATGGACGAACACGATCCACTGCGATTAAGGGAGCCCATGCCCGTCGAAGACGACATGTCCTATACCTGGCAGCGCGGCGGGACGCACTATTTCTACTATACGAAGTACAGCGAACCGACCCGGATGACCGCGCCCAGGGTAGACGGCTTCCGGATCGTGAAGGTCTGGGATGAACAGCGTCGCAACGCTGAGATGTTCTCAAACGTCTTCTACGGCAGGCCGAAAGTCTGCGACAGCTTCGAGCAGGTGAGCGATGACGTGGATCTGGTGCTGATTGCGAACTGCAACTACGACGGCTCCGATCACCTGGAACTGGCGCGTCCGGGTCTGGGAAAAGGCGTTCCCACCTTCATTGACAAACCCTTCGCGCATTGCATCGCCGACGTTCGCGCGATCCTGGAACTTGCGAATGCGAACGACGCCCCGGTCATGTCGCTGTCCATGCTGCAGACGAACCCGGCGGTGGCTCAGTTGGTCCGCCGCCGTGACGAGGTGGGCCGCGTCACGTTCGGCACCATCACCTGCGCCTCCACGCACCTTGCCGCGCTGATCCACGCGATTTCGATTGCTCACCACGTGTTCGGTACGGGGATTCAATCCGTGAGTTGTCTGAAGGCGCCCAACCATACGGTCTATCATCTCCACTACGGCGTCGCGCCCGGCCGGCCGGAACACGGTGTGGTCATCAACAGCGGCGTGGCCGACTTCCGATTTACCGAGATGTTCACTCACGTGTTCGGCCCCGAGGGCGCCATCCAGGGTCTGGTGCTCAACGACTTCAACGCCTGTGAAGGCTCCGCGGTCATCCTCGAATACGTCAGGGAAATGGTCCGAACGGGGCGGCCGCATCCTCTGGGGGACGACATGGTCGCCGCCGTGGCCGTCTCGGACGCCATCAGAAAGGCGGAGCAGACCGGGGAGAGCGTGGAGGTCGAACGGGTGCTTCCGTAAAAATCCTGGATGGGACGGAACGAAAAAAGGCCCCCCTCCGATGTCCTTCGGAGGGGGGTCGTTTCATCCGTCTCGGCGTGGCGGATCGAAAAATCCGGTCTTACGGCGCGCTGGACGAATCCATCCGGGCAGCGTTTCCGTTTATCCCTCCTTGCGCTCGCGCCGTTCGCGAAGACCGGCAGCCAGCAGGTAGAGCAGGGGCGCCAGGCCGAGCGCGATCATCGCAATCCCGTTCCAATGATAAACGGCATCCGTTGTCCGTTGCATGAATGCGATTCCCGGCCCAAGGATGAGCTTGCCGGACCAGACGGCGACGATATACGCCATCAGGTTGAACCGGACCAGCCATGCGACGAGGAAAACCAGTATGCCGAGATCGAATAGTTCCAGGCCGGCCAGAACGGCGAAATGATAGGTGCTCCTGGCCGGCGCGATCGCCTCCGAAGACAGCATGGCAACGGCGATTCCGGCCACAATCAGCCACGGTCGCTTGACGCCGGCTTTCCAGACCAGCAGAATCGCCAGTACGGCAAACGGATTGACCAACTCCAGGGCCGTGTCGATGGCGGCGCTGAACAGCGGAACAAAGACATTGACTCGGGGCAGGCTGAACCCGCCCGCCTCCAGATACTCCGTCAAGCCGTTATATTTCACGCACATTGCGATACTGTCCGCGCCGGTCCGAAGAAGCAGAAACGCCGCCGCCAGAACCAGCGTACCCGCCCAGAAGCGCAGGCCGCCTTCCCGCATCCGCAGGAGTCCAAGCCATCCGCCGGCGCCCATCTCCTCCGGATAGAGCGACCGTTTCATCGCCATCATCAGCGCAAACATCGCCGCTATCGCGAGTCCCATCATCGGCGTCCCGATAAGCAGGCCGACGCCCTGGATACCCAGATAGGTCATCATCGCCTGGCTTGTGTCGTAACCGTGGAAGAAGGCGGGCAGGGAATTGATCCAGTTCAACATGGTCAACAGGACAACCGCAATGCCGATGCCAATCGGCAGCTTCCATCGAATCTCCCTTGCGCGATAGCAACGGAAGAAATAGATCCCCGCCAATATGAACGTCGCCAGCAACAGGAGAACCGGAACGATCGAAGCCAATGCGTGTCTGGCGCCCCGTTGTTTGAGCGATCGAAGGAATTCCTCCGGCGCTTTGTAGTGCGCATTGTAGAGACCCACTTCGTCGCCCTGCACGCGAACCTTCAGCCGGAACTCGCCGTCTTCGATCTTCCGGTCGATCCGCTCCCACACGAAATGGTGGTCCATCCGGTCCTTTTCTTTTTCCGATCGGGCTTCCAGCAGCTTGTATTGCGCCGAATCCGTAACGGACCGGGAGAAATTCCGCTCGACGAACGCCTCCGCCTTCGCGCGAGCGTCGTCCGTTTCCAGCTCCGGCCCTGCGCGCGTTTCGGGTATGATGTGGTTGAATCCCGCGACGCGCCCGGACGCGTCCACGCGGACCTGGATTTCCTCCTTCTCCATCGGTTTGAACCATCGCACGTGCCAGTACCACGGCGATGTGTTCTCCACCATCAGGGAATCCGCGTGCGCGACCCCCGCGTTTCGGATCAGATGCGTGTGATGGGAGGAGCCGACCCCGCTTCGAAACTGGACGGATTGGCGGTAATCCGACGCGTCCAGTCCAAGTTCGGTACAGAAGGCCTCCGCGATACCCGCCGCCTGACTCCGGGTCACCTCCAGCTTCAATGAACGGGCGCCGAACCGGTCCACGCGGAACCCGATCATCAGCGCGATTCCCGCGACGGCGCAGAGGCCGGCGACAATCCATCTCTTCTTGTCCGGCAGATAGGCATCCGTGTCTTTTTGTATGACGTCCGGACGTACGGGCTCGGGCGCAGGTTCCTCTATTTCGGCAGGTTCGTCAGGCGCCTCTTCCTCGACGACGTCTTCGACTTCCCCTGGTCGGGCCCTTCCCGTCAGTACCGCGAACGCCGCGGGGATGGCCGGCACCAGCAGGATTCCGATCACGAGTACGCCGGACACCTGGAAGTAGAGGCTGGATGACTTCACCATGGGCAATGCCACGATGAACGCGTTAATCGCATAATGGGCGATGATGGGTGCCCAGATCCCGAAACGCAGGAACAGGATGCCAAAGACGATCCCGATGACCGTGATCTCAATGCCACGGATGTATATGGGCTCATGGGGATAGTTTGAATGCAGGAACGCCCACACGATTGCCGGGAGCAACACCGCCAGCCACGGCCGTTTCAGCCACCTGATCAACAGGGGAATCGCCAGCAGACGGAAGAAAAATTCCTCGACCGCCGCGGCTGACAGTCCTACCAGCAGCGGGTAAATCCAGGGAATGGCGGTACTGAACGCGTTGTCGTACTCGCTGACGTCAGCGGGTACCCAGACGTCGAAATACCGCCCGCCCAGGAGATAGAACACCGCGACGTAACCAAGAACGGCCCCGGCGGCGCCGTAGCCCACAATCGTTGACCGCAGGAACCCGGCCGAAAAAACCCCTCGAAGCGACAGGCGCCCGAGCGGACTCACGCGTTTTTCGGACAACACGTCCCTCTCGAGAACCCCGCCAGCCGTCCCGGCCAGGCAGACGATGCCGCCGTTCACCGCCGCGACCAGAATGGCGCTGAACAGAAGCGTCACCAGAAAAGCGCCGTAGGAAATCGTTGTGTCGAAACTATACAACGCAAGAGGCAGGGCGTTGACATTCGCCGCAAGCCAGGCGACGGCCACGAGCGTCCCGACGATCAGTCCGGCCTGCCAGTGCAACCGCTTTCGACGGTAGTTCTTAACCAGAATCACAAGCATGGCAACGCCCAGCGCGAGCCAGAACGGCAGGAAGACCTGCGTCAACAGGTTCGCCCGTGAGCGCACCTCGCGGTAACTCCGGGAGAAACTGTCCGGCACCTTCAGGTACTCGCTGAACTTCCCGACGCGGTCCCCGTGGACCACGACGTCCAGCCGGTAGTGCCCGTCGTCTCCAACCGTGAAGTCCTTCTTCCGATAGGCGAACCGGTGATCGACCCGGGCCTTGCGTTCCGTGCTGGACCGGTCGATCAACTCGTAGGCGTCCAGGTCGTACCCCTGCGTTTCCCGCAGGAAACCGGATGCGATGACAAGGGCGTCGTCCTGCGCGATGCTTGCGCCTTCGTCCGATTCGAGGATGCGGTGTGAAAATCCGACAACCCGTCCGCCCGGATCAAGCCCCACCCGAAGTTCCTCCTTCTGCAGCGGCTTGAACCACCGCACGCTCCAGGACCAGACCGACAGCCATTCCCGCGCCAGCCGGCTGGTCTCCTCCAGGCCGAGCGTTTGTTCCAGGAAGACCTGCTGCATCTGGCTGCTCGAAAATATCTGGGCGTTCTCGTAGTCAGCAAGATCGTATCCCTGGTTCTCCAGATAGCCCTGCGCCTTTCGGTGTACTTCGTCGCGGCTCAGCTTGAAATCCAGCGACGCGGACGGAATCGCCTCGGTATAGAAATTCAGGAATACCGCCAGCCCGACCACGCCCAGTACCACGAAAACCAGCAGCCACATCGCATCACGACGGTCCATCAACCACTCCTCTCGATTGAAATTGGAATCACGATTATAGACACACGCAATGTATAAAGACAGTGAACGCGGACACAAGAAGAAACCCCGGCGACCAATCCATTCGATTCGGTTGCCATCCGTTTTGTTTCGACCTATCTTGATGTCTCCGGCAAACGCGCGATTGTATGATTCAGAAGGGTCCCCTGCCGATGGATCGTATCGTGACCCATCGGCTGCCCCTCGAACAATTCCAGGACGGGATCGATCTCGTCGCGACGGGTGACCGTTCGATCAAGGTAACGATTGAGCCGTAGAAGGGCTTATTGAACTCATTTGGAGAAACTTACATGGATGAACAGGATGTACAGGATAAAAGCCACTAGCGGTTCCGGATTATGGCGATGAATCCTTCCACCATGTCCCGACTCTACGAACGCGGCGTTTCCTTTACCTGTCATACGTTTATTGCTGATTTCGAAGTGTCAGATGAGCCCACACCCGTCCCGAATCGGGTTTGATTCAATACCACTGCTGTCCAAGGCTGAAACCGATTTGGGACAGGTTTGGTTGGCGTTCGCAGGAGCGAGGGCATCCTGCCCTCGACATTGGATAACTCGTCGCACACGGTGTTTTCCGCGAACCGGTGTCGGATTCAATAGCCCCGGCAGTCTCTCGACGGGAATAGGGGTAGGTGACGCGAAGTTCAAGGGCAGGATGCCCTCGCTCCGGCAGACACTGCATAATCCCCTCGCACAGATTGGTCTTTTCAAAGGAGATTGTTGTGACTATCATTGTCAAAATTTGGAACAAAATCCGTTCGACATTTTCAATTGGCGAGGTTCGAAACGGGAAGGAAAACGGTACGCGGTGATCGTCCGATTGAGTGTTGAACGGTCAAAAAAGCCTGTCGACCGGTGCATCCACGGGTGCGAGGAATCACGGTACGGTATAGAAACAGTCGCAGTACAGACAAGTCCATTGTGAATTGAGAATGAACAATTGACAGACCATTGATTGAGAAGGAGTGATCGCCATGCTCACAACGATTGAAGGAATGTTTCGCGGCGGTAAAATTGAACTGCTGGAATTACCCTGCGATATTCTTGAAGATACGCCCGTCATTGTCACATTTCTGCCAGCTAATTCCATCGATTTGCAAAAACGCGGTATTGACAAGCCACAGGCAGCAGATTTGCGTGAACGCCTGACGACCTTTGCCGAAGACTGGGAAAACCCGGAAATGAGTGTTTATGACAACTATGACGCAGCCAAATCCAACCTGTAAACGCGGTGACGTCGTTTTGTGCTTTTTCGGGATTCTAACTTGCTTACAGCCAAGCCACGTCCCGGATTCAGCGTTGACCGGGAGAGGATAAAATGGAAGAAAACGGGAAACGGTTCCGTCGTAGACTCACGATCGACATTGCGCGCGACGTAGGAAGCCTCCGGGACTTTCCGCTTCTCGTGGTCGTCCGGGACAACGCGCTGAAAACAATCGAGAAGGGCGGCCACGTTCTCAGGGAAGACGGGAGCGACATCCACTTCGCATCCGGCGAAGGCGACGCGCTGGCGTACAGAATCGAGTCCTACAACGCCGAAGACGGCGCCCTCAGGGCACGGGTCAGAGTTCCTTCTCTCTGCGCCGACACGACACTCTATCTGTGCTATGGAGAGGGAGCGGTTTCGTGCCCGGATCCGGTCTGGGATTCGCACTTTGCGCTGGTCCAATGTAACGGTGACGCGATCCGTTCCGAACCGCTCGACCGCATTGAAGCCCTGACCGTGGAAGCCTGGGTTGAAAGCAATCAGGCAAATACGGACGCCTTCCAGGCGCTGGTGTCCAGGTGGTCGCTGCGTTCCACGATGGATGCATTCGAGTCCTACGATGCCGGAGAAACGGACGGCCTGGACACGAAGGGTTATTTCGGCGCCGTCTCGGACGGGCGGTATGTCTACTTCGCGCCGCAATGCAATGCTTCACAGGAGCGCCACGGCCAGGTCCTGCGATACGATTCCCGTGGCGGGTTCAACGATCCGGAAAGCTGGCAGGGGTACGACGCCGGATGTACGGACGGCCTCAATACGAAAGGGTATTACGGCGTCGTTCACGCCGGAGACCATATCTATTTCGTCCCGCGCACCGACGGCGAGACCCTGCACAGCCGCATCCTGCGATATGACCGGCGCCGGGAATTCAGGGATCCCGGCAGCTGGGAGGCGTACGACATCGGAAGAACCATGGCCTGCCAGAGCGCCGCGTACGACGGTCGGTATATCTACCTCTCACCGGGATATTACGGTGATTCGGGCGAATCGGGGAAGGCCGTGCGCCACGATACCCGGGGCGGCTTCAAGGATCCGGACAGCTACGTGATATTCGATGCCGGAAACACGGACGGACTGGAGTCGAAGAACTACGACGGCGCCACCTTCGACGGACGTTACGTGTATTACTCGCCGCTCAATGACCGCGGAATCGTCCTCCGCCACGATACCCACGCCGGGTTCGACGATCCGGCCGCCTGGGAAGCCCTGGATGCCAGCGTTCATGGGATGGGGATGTGCGTGGGCGCCGTTTTCGACGGCCGTTACGTCTATTACGTTCCATACGCCCACAGCAACGCCGTCAGATACGATACCCGGGGCGACTTCAGGGACCCGGAGAGCTGGGAAGCCTGGGATGCGGCCGGAACGTCCGGCCTGCATACAAAGGGCTACGACGGCGCGGCCTACGACGGCCGGTACGTCTACTATATTCCTTTCTACGAGGGCGATGAAGACCAACGCGGGTTCCACTGTCGCGTGTTGCGTTACGATACCTGCATGAACTTTAACGACAAGGTCGCGTGGGATGCCGCCGACGGGGGCGTCTTTACCTTTCCACCGAACCCCGGCGGATTCAACGGCGGCGCGTTCGACGGACGCTACGTGTACTTCTCCCCGTGGCGCGAAGACCCCGACGAAAGCGACGAACGTGAATACACCCCACACGGAAAGGTGCTGCGCTACGACACCGCGGACGACGCTTCCTTCATCCTCAAATACGCGGAATGCGGTCACAACGGCGGCCTCTGCGCGTCGCTGCCGGGACCGACCTTCACCATCGACACGGAAAACGGCACCCGCAGCGTGCGCGCAAACAGGACGCTCCCACCCGGCCGGCATCACCTTGCGGGCGTCTACGACGGCGAACGGGTAACCCTCTACATCGATGGTGCGGCGGTGGGTTCTGCCGAAGCAAGCGGTCCCGTTCAGTCAGGTAATGCACCGGTGGCCATCGGTCGCCTTGCGGCCGGGGGAGCGCCTTTTCAGGGCGAAATCGGGGAAGTCCGTATCTCAACTGCCGCCCGGTCGGATCGGTGGATCGATGCGACCCGTCAGAACCTTGCGAGTCCGACTGAATTCGTCCGCGTTGGACCTGAAGAAAAATAGGGCCGATGTGCAATAGCACATCGGCCCCGAGTTCGCTGAGAGTCTGTCCGACGCTTACAAAACGCTTCAAACGGACGCCCCGGCAGCTTTACGGGTTCCGTTTTCCCGATCCTGAATTCGGCTGCCGATCCGGCTTCCCGCCCT
This sequence comes from Candidatus Latescibacterota bacterium, assembly GCA_965116875.1. Taxonomy (GTDB): domain Bacteria; phylum Latescibacterota; class UBA2968; order UBA2968; genus JAAXHE01. Next base: position 1,121,084 of record OZ220733.1, on the reverse strand, counting down.
CACGTGTACTTCGACTCCCCGCCCGGAGTACTCCTTCAGGTCATCGTCGAAAACGACCGCTCCCGGTTCGAACAGCAGCACAAGCGTGGACCCGCCGAACTGAAAATAGCCCTTCTCCTGACCCCGTTCCACCGGCCCCGGCGTGTACGTCTCAACGATGCTCCCAACCGCAAAGCCGCCAATTTCCAGATAGGCAATCCTTCCGAACCGGTCCGAATCGAATCCGGTTACCGCGCGTCCGTTCCGCCAGAACACGCCCGGCACCCTCGCAAGGCCCAGCGGGTTGACGATATAATACCGCCCGGGGACGACGCGCGCGGGCCCGGCCGTTCCCGAATCCGGGAAGTGGAAACGGTGGTAGTCGTACGGCGCGAGCCGCACCACCAGTGCCGAACCGTGCCGATAGGGGCGGGCCTCCGTCTCGGAATCCAGCAGGCGCTCCAATGGAACGGGCGCCCCCTTGACAGGAATCCGGGCGCCCTCCAGGAGATGCTGAAAGACCAACACCTTTCCGTCCGCGGGACAGCTTAACGCGTCGGGTTCCGGGGCGAACGGCCTCGCGTCGGGTTTCAACCGGCGGGTGAAGAACGCGTTGAAGTTCGGATAGCGATCCAGGGGATATTCGATCTCTTCCACGTCGATGCCGTACTCCCGCACGAAACGGGAAATCTTGCGGCGACTTCCGGGCCGCGCCTGCATCCAGCCGTACAGCCGGCAGAAGATCGAATGGTTCAGCAGCAGGTGGAAGAGCCCGAGGATGAACGGAGATTGGAAGGCCCTTTGAAAAAACGTATAGGACAGCGGCTCGGTTATCGTCCGTCCCGTTCTTCGATCCCAGTACCTGATCTCGAATTCGTCATCCATCTGCCTGTAGATATCCTGGAATGATGGGAAGGACGATGTGCGAAGGATGTTCCGGATCGTGAAATAACGCGTTTTCCGCGAGTACGACACGGCGGTCCCGTCCCAGCGCGCCCCCCGTATTCGGATTGACGTCGAACCTGGGAAAATTGCTGCTGGAGACGTCCACCCGGATCCGGTGGCCCGCGTCGAAAACGGTGGAGGTGGGATACATTACGATTTCCAGTTCATGGATCTCCCCCGGCGACATCAATTCCGGTGCATCCCGCGAGTTCCGATAACGCCCCCTGACGATGCTGTCCGTGATATTCTGGGCGAAGCCGTCGGGAACATCCTCGTTCGGGGGATGTACGTCGATCAGTTTCACGGTAAAGTCCGTATCCGTCGCAGAGGAAGAAGCCCACAATTTCATCGTCAGGGGCCCCGTCACTTCCAGGGCTTCCTCCAACTCGGGCGTCTGGAAGACGAGGACGTCGCTCCGCGCCGACAGCGGCAGATTGTCCCTGCACCCGTAAAAGCGCGCATCCCCTCGCTGATCGTACGCGCCGGCAACCAGGATCGGATCCCCGGCGGACAGATTGCCGCCGACCGTGGGAACCGGGTCCCGGGGATCGAAGGTGTAACGGCTCGGCTCGGAGGGTTCCGGCAAGTCCTCTCCGAGATTGCCGTCCGGGTGCAGATAGTACGGCACAAACCGCGTCCCCGGCAGCGGCCAGTCCTCCACGTCCCGCCAGGCGCCCATATAGTTCAGTCGCCCCTCCCGGTTCCTTCGGCCGTCGCCGCCGCCCATCACGAATATCCGTACCGGTTTCTCACGGTCGACGCCGTTGTCGATACCCTTCAGCCACCTGTCGAACCAGCGCAGACGGTAGCCGTCGTAATCGTCCAGGACGGAATCCGGACCGAAATCTACGTCTCCCGCGAACGAGTTCCCCCAGCCCCCGTGGGTCCAGGGGCCCATGAACAGATGCTGGGGGGATTTCATACGCTTCGACAACGCGACGTAGTTCGCCGTGGTTCCCCGGGTGTAGGAGTCGTACCATCCGCCCAGATATATCGTGGGCACGTCCGCGTGTTCGTCGTAGTAGTGGTCGATCGCGTATCCCCGCTGCTTCCAGTATTCGTTGAAGTCCCCTTCTCCCAGAAGATCGAGCACCCACTGTTCGTACGTCGGCAGAAACCGAAGGGCGGAGGATCCCTTCCTGTAGGGCGTCCGGGTCAGCCACTCGCCCACCCTCGCGAAATCCGCGTCCAGCGCGGCCTTCAGCGTTGCATCGGCGAGCGCCTCTTTGCTCGTCGTCGCCATCCGGAACGCATAGATCATGAACCGCAATTCCAGGGCGCCGTTCTGCCGCATCGAACTGGTGTGATAGTTCGACGTGCCCACCGCGACGACCATCGCCTTCAGATGGGGCGGATTCATCGTGGCCAGCGCACTCTGGTCGCTTCCACAATAGGACCCGCCCATTGTCCCCACGTTTCCGTCGCACCAGGGCTGCGCGGCCACCCATTCCACCGTATCGTACCCGTCCGGCGCCTCCTTTGCGAACGGATGCCATACGCCTTCCGATTCGAAACGCCCCCGGACGTCCTGACGCACGCCCACGTACCCTCTGCGCGCGAGATACCGGCCTTCGCTGAATTTGGACTCCTTATCGTACGGCGTGCGCTCGATTACCGCGGGAAACGATCCCGGCGCAATCTCCCCGTGCTTCGCCGGGAAATACAGGTCCGTCGCCAGCTTCACGCCGTCCCGCATGGGTACCATCACGTTTCTTCGGACGACCACGTCGTATTCGATCCACGATCCCCGCACCTCGGATGCCGCCATCGCGATCCTCGTTTTTTCCGTTTGGTGTTTATTGACGATCGACAAACTGTCCCGCGTTACGCAGCGCCGCCACGCCGGAACCGCGCGCTTCGAGCGGGAAGTCGACGGGACGGTTGCCCGTGAGTTGAGACTGGTAGATCGCCATCACCATTTCCAGAGACCGGAGGCCCACCCGTCCGTCGCTCCGCAATTCCCCTCGGCCCTCCAGCGCATCCACCAGTTCGTTCAGCGCGACGACGTACGTGGACGCGGGCGACGGGTGATCGACGGGCTGGTGCTGCAGGGCATGCCATTGAAACCCGCTGTCCGGTTCGTAGTCGTCTTCGACCGCACGGAAGAGATGGACCTGTTCTCCCAGAAACCGGATCACGCCCTCCGTCCCGCGCAGCTCGAATGCATTGTCCGTATAGGATGTCAACTCGGCGCCGTGGACCAGACCCGTCGCACCGCTCCTGAATTTCACCATCGCCGCGCCGAAGTCCTCCACGGCCCATGGACGCATACGCTGCTCCGCCATCCCGCACATCCAGGCCACTTCCCCGGCGTACATGTCCATCAGGTCGAAGTAGTGGGTGAAGTCGTGCAGGAACGGACCCTCGTTCTCGCTTCGCCACGACGGGTCGGGCTTGCCGCCGTCCATATAGCAGTAGACGTGGTTCAGCTCTCCGATCGCGCCGTCCCTCAGCAGCCGCAGTCCCAGGTTCCACTCCGGTGACCACCGGCGGTTGTGATTCACCTGCAGCAGGATGCCCGCGCTGTCGCAGGCGGCGATCATCCGGTCGCATTCCTCCAGAGACAGCGCCATCGGCTTTTCGCAGATGATCGCCTTCGTCGCCGGTGCGGCCGCGCATGTTTCCACCATTTCGCAGTGCAGTTCCGGATGGGTGGCCACAATGCAGACGTCCGGCCTGACTTCGTCCAGCATCTTCCGGTAGTCGTGGTACAGCGCGTCGATCCCATATCGCTGCCCGAAGATTTCCAGTTTTTCCCGCCCCCGGTTCACACCCGCCGCAAGTTTACAGTCCGTGTGTTCACCCAGAGCGTCGGCGTGGTTGTCCGGCAGGTCCCCGAAGCTGAACTGATACCCCACCCTGCCGGTGCCGATGATCGCCGCGCGGTATTTCGCCATCACAACCTCCTGCATAAGAGGGCCGCGCCTATTGCGCGGCGCTTCCGCCGAATTGCCAGCCGATCCCGAGGCCGAATTCGAGCCCGCTGTAGTTGCGGCGGCCGCCGATCTCGTCCGAAAAGTCCGTCATCATGTTGTATCCGAGGTCGGCAATCGCCACGAAAGATCGACCCATCCCCAGGTCAAACCCCACTCCAGTCTTGCTCCCGAACGTCGTCATGGCGCCGGATTCCTGGACCACATGCAATCCGACGTCGCTTCTGGACTGTATCCCGGTGATGAGCCCGATACCTGCGGTCAGAAAGGGCCTGAACGCGGTATCTATCGACAGCTTGCCCGGATAATATCTCATGCCGACAATCATGGGACAGATGACCGCCGCGTTCTGGGAGACGCCCAGAGGCCCGGCACGTGAACTCGCCTCGACCGACAGGACGCCAATCGTGGCGTGACCCGCGACGTTCTCCCGCATCCAGCGCGAGTAGCCCAGCGAGAAAAATACATTGTCCGCCCCGGCGGTCGTTTCAACACCCAATGGACCGACAGTCGTCGCCGCGCCGGTGGTTCCACCGTGATTCCGAAGTCCCATCCTGAGCTCAATCCGGGACCGCCTTTCCATTTCGCCGGCACTCATAACCTGCGGTGTTGCCAGCAGCAGGAAACACAACAGGAGTGCCATTCTCATTGCCGTCATTTCCGCCTCCATTTGAGGGGTTCTATCCAAACTCCGAATCGACCAGTTCCAGCGCGTCGATCAGACTTTTTCTTATGAGATCGTACAGTTCGTCGATGTCCTCTCGCTGCACGATCAGGGCCGGTCCCACGGCGAACCAGGTGGGGTCGATCCGGATCAGCAGCCCGTTCTCCAGCGACGTCCGCTTCAGCGCCCGGCCCAGTTCGGGAAACGGGGCCATGGTCTTTGTATCCCTCACCAGTTCCACGCCCTGCAGCAGCCCGCGGCCCCGCACCTCGCGCACCACCCCCAGGTCCTTCAATCCTTCCAGCTTCGACGCCAGGTAGCGGCCGAGTTCACCGGCCTTGCGATCCAGCTCCTGTTCCACGATTTCGTCGATCACGGCCATGCCCACGGCGCAGGCGACGGGATTGGCCGCGAACGTATGACCGTGGGCAAAGTTGACATCGGCGTCCACCGGGCCGAGAAAGACGTCTCCCATGTCCTCTCGCGCCATCATCGCGCCCACCGGATACGCCCCGCTCGAGATGCCCTTGCCGGCGCAGATCATGTCGGGAGTCACCCCGAACGTCTGGGCGGCGAACATCGAGCCGGTCTTGCCGAATCCCGTGATGATCTCATCGTAGATCAACACCACGTTGTGCCGGTCGCAGACGTCGCGAATCATCCGGAAATACTCCTCGGTGGGCGTGATGATTCCACCTGTATTGCCGATCGGTTCCAGGATGACGCCCGCCACCGTATCCGGGTCTTCGTTTACGATGACGTCCTCGAACATCTGCGCACTGAAGCGGTTGCATTCCTCCCAGGAGGCAAAACGGTCTCTGTAATAAGTGGGCGGGAAGACCTTCAGGAATCCGCCCGCCTGCGGTTCGAACGGCGTTTTGCGTTTTCCCGTCCCGCTGGCCGCCATCGCGCCGAACGTGGCGCCGTGATACCCGAAGTAGCGGCTGACGAACTTGTATTTGCCCGGGTGGCCGCTTTGCCTGAAATATTGCCGGGTGAATTTCAGAGCGGATTCGACCGCTTCGGACCCGCCGCTGTAGGACTTGATGAAATTCAGATTTCCCGGCGTTACTTCGCTCAGCTTCTCAACGAAATCCAGCGCCACGTCGGAAAGCCCGTGCATCGGCGGCGAGAATCCCAGCGTCTCCGCCTGTCTTCGCATCGCCTCCAGAACCCGGGGATGCCCGTGTCCGAGCGAGGCCACGAAGATGCCGCCGATCCCGTCGAAGTAACGCCTGCCTTCCGTATCCCAATAGTGGAGACCGTGCGCCTTCTTGACAATGAACGGATGCTCCATGAAGGCCGACGTCTGCTGATAATCCAGAAACGTCCGTTCAAGCAGCCGCCGCCGGCGACCGTCCAGTTTCATCTATTCATTCCTCCGGGCGCACTGATTTTTCGCTCGTACTCGGGAACTCACCGGTCATTTTAAAACAACTTCTTAGGCGCCAGCACGAGCCGCTCCGCGTTCCTCCAGGCGATCTGTTCGCGTTCGTCGTCCGTAATATCCGCGGCCGCCAGGAGCGCGGGAAACGCCATCGGCTCGTACAGAGGCGAATCCGTTCCGAACAACACCCGGTCCGCCCCCACTTCACGCACCACCAGCCCGATCATGCCCGTGCGAATCGCCCTTGCCGTACCCATATCCGTGTACAGGTTGCCCGTTTTGCAGTCCTGGAGCGCATCGATTGCCTCGTACGTCTGGCCTGGCTGTCCCGCGCCGAAATGCGCCGTGATTACCGTTATGGAAGGAAAGGCTTCGGCCAGCCGCAGCAACCGGGCGGGCGCCGCGTAGGATTCGTTCTCTCCATGGGAGAGCACCGGAAGCCCGAGCGGCTCCAGCTCTTCAAAGAGCCGGAAGGTGGGCTTGATGTCGGCCGGATACTTGTGCTGGACCGGGTGGATCTTGAAGCCCGCGACCTTTGGATGGTCCTTGAAACGATCCAGCAACTCCAGCGACTCTCCCATTTTCAATGGATTCAGCACCAGCCAGACGAGCAGATGTTCCAGTTTCTCGGCGTGCCGAATGGTCCATTCATTGCCATAAATCAATTCCGTAAACAGGGCGGACCCGGACGTGACCACGGTGCGCTCGATGCCCGCGCGCTCCTGCATGGCGACGAAACCCTCGGCAGAAAACGTCGTTATCTCGTCAAACCACGGCCCCAGGTGGGCGTGCGTGTCGATGTATCGCATCTGGCTTTCCTCCGGAATCTACGCTTCTCAAGGGGGGAGTGATTGTTTCGTGAAACGGGTCAGTGCGATCTCTTCAATTCTGCAACTTTACATCGCCTGGTCCACGGCCTCGATCAACCCGTCCACGTGACATTCGTCCATCGGCGCGGAAACCGCACACATCAACAGGCCGTTGCCCAGGAAATATCCCTGTTCGATCAGGCCGAGCAGCAGCCGGTGCGCCGCCGCCTTGTCGGTTCGCGCCAGATGGCGGTAATTCAACATCTTCTCGCTCGAAAAATGGATGCTGAACAGCGATCCCACGCCAACGGCCGTCGCAACGACTTCACGCTCTGCAAACAACCGGTTCAAGCGGTCCCTGAGTCGTGCACCCAGCCGGTTCAGGTGCGCGAACACATCCGGCGTCAACTGCTTCAGGGTCGCCAGGCCGGCGGCCATGGCCACGGGATGTCCGCTGAACGTGCCGCTTTGAAAGAAACCTGTCGGCCCCCGGGAGGAGTCGAAGCGATCCATCAGGTCCGCCCGGCCTCCAAAGGCGCCCACCGGAAATCCGCCGCCAACGACCTTTCCGAACGTCGTCAGATCCGGCTCGATGCCATAGTGCGCCTGCAGACCCCCGGCGCCGACCCGGAATCCGACGATCTCGTCGAAGATCACAATCACATCGTGTCGCCGGGCCATGTCGCATACGAACTGCGCGAACGCCGCGCGCTGGGACAATATGCCCGCCCTGGGGTCGAATATCACGCAGGCCAGTTCGCGTCGGTGCCGCGCGAGCAATCTCTCCACGGCGTCTTCGTCGTCATACGGCAGGACCACCACTTCGCCGGCGGCATTCGGCGAAGCGCCGCCCGCGGTCGAAACCGAATGCGGGGCCGATTCGGGCCCCGCCCTGGCCAGCGGGGGCGCCACGCTCACCTCCACCACGTCGTGGCTGCCGTGGTATCCGCCCTCGAACTTGGCGATCTTCGTCTTTCCCGTGACGCCCCGCGCCAGGCGGATGGCGTGCAGGGTCGCTTCCGTGCCGGAATTGCAGAACCGGATCTTCTCAACGGTTTTCACCCGGCCGCACATTGCTTCGGCCAGTCCCGTCTCCACGCCTGCGGGCGCGCTCAACGCGATCCCCCTGGAAACCTGCTTCCGCACGGCCGCAACGACCGCCGGATGGTTGTGGCCCAGGATCTGCACCGTGTGGTGGTTGTTGAAGTCCACCAGTTTCCGTCCGTCCACGTCGTGAAGGGTACACCCGTCTCCACGTTCTATGGTCAGCGGATAGGGTGGGTAGAAGTACGCGCCTTTCACCCCGCCGGGCATCACCGCATTGGCCTGATCGAAAGCCGCCCGGGAACGGGGGCTGAACGCGCGGTATCGATCCTCCACCGAAGGACCGCCACCAGCCGTTGTCTCATCCATTGCGGTTTCTCAATTCAATTTGAAACGCTCGAAGACGATGTGTTCGTAGGGGGACTCGGAGCCCGCTTCGTACAGGCAGCCGACCTCGTTCTCCGGAAGCGTCACGAGACAGGAATAGGCCGCGGGGCCTTCTTGCAGCGTTTTCGTCAGGGGCCAGGTCCTTCCTCCGTCGCCGCTCGCACGGACGGTCATGTTCACCCGCTCTCCACCGGTTGCCCGTGGCGGAGCGGGCGCCGCGGGATTCGAAAACAAAAGGTCGTTTTCCCCGACTCCCCGGACGAGGCTGGCCTGGCATTTGGGGCAGGGCAGGTTGCGGTCGTGCCGGAATCCCAACCAGGACTCGCCTCCGTCCCGGCTGTACGCGACTCCGCGAACCCCTTCGCTGTGCGTCTGCATCCGGGTGTTCATGACCACGGTCCCGTCCGCGAGTTCGCCGAACTGGCATTCGTTGGCCCCCGGCCGGACCGAACCGCCCAACCGCCAGGACGCCCCTCCGTCATCGCTGTAGACGGAATGGGAACCGCAGTCGTACGCTTCCGGGTTCCGGTGGTCGCAGGGGATCAGGAGCCGCCCCTTCCGCGCGCCGTTCCGGAGCTGGATGCCCACGCCCGGGCCCGTCGCGTACCACGTCCATGCCTTCTTCTTTACGTCCTCCGTGATGTCGACAGGATCGGACCAGGTCAGGCCGTTATCGAAACTGTGCGTGACGAATACATCGACGTTATCTCGGCAGAACAACATCCAGACCGTGCCCGTCGCCGCATCCACCACGGGACAGGGATTGCCGATCGTGACCTCGCCTGTTTCGCTGTAGACCACCTGTTGCGCGGACCAGGACTGACCGCCGTCTTCCGAACGCTTCACCAGGAGGTCGATATCTCCGTGGTCGCTTCGGTCGTTCCGCCGGCCCTCGCAAAAGGCCAGCAGCGTTCCGTTCGCCGCGGTAAGCACGGCGGGAATCCGGTACGTGTGGTATCCATCTTTACCGCTGGTGAATACGTTCACTTTCACGGATTCGACCCTTTGGCCGTCAATGCTGGTCGCGGCGGTCCATGATTTCCGTTGCCCTGAGTTCCCGGACCATCTCGATCAGCCCCTCGATGCCCGCCTCGAGGAATTTCTCCCCCTTCTCCCGGCTGGCCTTTGTCGCGTCACCCATCACGCCGCTGGCCGTCTTCGTGCTCCAGTACGGCGTGAAATTCGCGCTGGACCCGTCCGGATGGCCGCCCGCCAGCAGGTCGGACTGGAAGCTGTTCGAAAGGGGCGAACGCTCGTCGACCGCCTTGCTCATGTCCACCAGGTCCGGCTTCAACGCCAGGTACAGCGACGTCTCGAACTCCCCGCCGTGGGAGGTCCCTCCGTAGTCGGACTCCCTCAGCTCGCGTCCCACCTCTTTCACCTTCCGGAGCCCCCAGTGATTCACCGAGCCGCAAAGAACCCTGCCCTCGGTTTCGATGACCGTCAAACGGGTTGCCAGGTCCAGCGGGGGCGTATTGCTTCCGTGGCCGTTCACGACCAGAATCCGCTTGAAGCCGTGTTGGGCGAGGCTGCAGCAGACATCCTTGACGTATCGGATGAAGGTATCCCACGTGATCGTCAGCGTTCCATGAAAATCCATGTGGTGGGGGCTGTACCCGTGGGGGACCGGCGGAGCCAGGACGGCCTCGGACGGGATCCGCGACACGGCCCTTTCACAGATCTCCGTGCAGAGGACGACGTCGGTATCCACGGGAAGATGGGGGCCGTGGTCCTCGTACGTCGCGACCGGAAGGACCGCCACACGGTCCTGTTCCGCGGCCTCCTTGATTTCATACCAGATCATCTCGGCAAAGCGGTATTTCATTCTCGACTCCTTGAAGCATGAATCCTCGACGCAGGTCAGCGGATGGGAAAGAAGATGTCGGTGCGCCACTTCGACTGGTCGGGCTCCTCGCCGGGATCCGTCACGTACACCTCCCAGGGCGCGCCCGCCGCCTGCAGGCCCTCTTCTTCCATCCATTTCATCAATGCCGACCACGTCTGTCCCAACTGCTCGTAGGGGCCCATGTGGGTTACGGTCGCGACCTTCCCGGCGGGCAGTTCACCCGGTCGAACGCGTTCGGTACCCTCAACGGGCGAAGCCACCGGCATCCCGCATTCCATTTCCAGCCGTTCGGCGTCCATCTCGTGGTAGATGGTGAACGGCATCCCCGCCGGCGCAAGTCCGTTCCCGTTGAGATATTCCATAACCTCGCCGAATAGCGCGCCGATCACCTGTTTGATTGCTTCCATCGTGGTTGTGGCGCGGATGCCCACGATCGGCTGCGAATCGATTTCCCGGGTGGCGAAATTCAGGCTCATTGATGCCTCCTCCTATGGGGGTTTCGCACGGACTGCCGATCAATCGTCTTCCTTTGCATCTTTGTCCACGAAATCGAGCGCCGCGGAGTTCATGCAGTACCGCAGTCCGGTGGGACGGGGTCCATCCTCGAATACGTGACCGAGATGGGCGTCGCACCGGCTGCATTTCACTTCCGTTCGCGCCATCCCGTAGGACATATCCGCTTCCGTTTCCACGTTCGCATCATCCGACGGCGCCCAGAAACTCGGCCAGCCCGTGCAGGAATCGTACTTGGTATCCGACCGGAACAGCTCGTTTCCGCAGCACACGCAAAGATAGATCCCTTGCCCCTTGAAGTCGTGGTACGCGCCCGTAAACGCCCGCTCCGTTCCGCCTCGTCTCGTTACGTGATATTGTTCCGGCGAGAGCATTTCCCGCCACTCCTCATCGGACTTTTCGACTTTCTCCGACACCACGTCCTCCTTGGGCTGTAAAATACCCGAAGACACGTTCGGCCCGCGGTGGTCCAGGGCGGCGTGTTCACCGGCTTCGCTACAGTATCTCCGCCGCCAGGAGCCGGTGTCCCGAAGAGATATACAGGTCTTTCCCCAGGATCGGCCCGGCCGCCGCGTGGCCGGTCAGCTTCTCATCGAATTCCACGATCACGTCAATCGTCAGGGTACCGGGATCCAGCCGATAGACGAGTGCGTGGGTGACGCCATAGAGCATCCCGTCCGGCCCCAGATGCAGCCCGTTGTCCACCGGGCCGCCCTCCGGCGCGGCGATCCGTTCCGTAAACGCCCGCGTTCCGGGGTTGAACACGAAAAGCTCGGATCCCCGTTCGGCGCCGCTGAACGTACCGAAAAGCCTTCCATCCGGTACGGCTGCCAGCGCATTGAAGACGGTTACCGGCGGGTCGGGCGCGCCTTCCCACACTTTCTCTTCCCTTTCGTAATCGAAGAGGAAGAGCACGGCCTCATCCACCCTGGGCTGGGTCCCGCTGCCCCCGCTGATGATGGTGCCGACGGCGATCAGCGATTCCGCTTCCAGATGCGCCAGCGTATAGCAGCTCCCGTCTCCCACGATGCGATAGAACGCCTTCTTTTCTTCCGTTCGCGGGTCGTAATACGAGAGCGGCCCGCCCCACCGTCCGTAGTCCGGGACGGATGCCAGCCAGACCTTTCCGCCGGGACCTCCCAGCGTGGAACGCGGCCGGTAGGAGATGTTGTCCACCCGCCCGATGTCCCATGGATTGCTGCCCCGGCTTTCGCCGAAGTTGTACGGCTGAGAAGGATCGTAAATGGAAATCCTGGCGCCCGGGTATGACGAGATGTAGACTTTCCCGTCCAGGTTCGCCATCGAATACGCCTCGCCGGTGGCCGTCGAACAGATGCCCAGGTCCGCCAGGTCATCGTTTTGGGGATCGTAGCGGAACAGTCGCTCCGGCAAGACGCTGGACCCGTAGACACACCCGTCGGGACCGCCGTGCAGGCAGAAGATATCCGTTCCGGCGGCTTCGAATTCGATGTTGAAGGTCTGTGCCGCGCCGTCCGGGCCGGTTACCTCCAGAATCCGGCACGTTTGCTCCACCGCGTCCACGAACCGGAAGGTGCTGCCGTCCGGCAGGGCGGATGGGGCTGCTTTTGCCGGAACGGTTTCTTCTACGGGAACGGCGTCCATGCCCTCCACGCGGTAATTGCCCTCGCTCGATTCGATATAGAGCTTGCCGTCCGCTCCACGGTGGAGCGTGAGCGTCCCGTCGCCCCGCGTCACGACGGGTCCCACCGTCCTTTTTTCGCCGGTCTTCGGATCCAGGACGACCACGTGCGGGCGGGTCTGCATGATCATCGACGCGATCGTATCGTCGGTATTCACGTGACAGTAGGCGTACATATCCACTTCATCCAACCGTCCGTACCGGGTAAACTCACCGGTTTCCGGATTGAAGCTCGTCAGGTCCGCGGTGCCGTAGCTGGAAATCCAGATCAGTCCCCGGGAATCCTCGTCGATGCTGCATGGAAAAATCGCGGCCTTGCCGTTTATGGTGCCGAAATTCACCAGGTCGTCCTGCTCGGGATCGAAACAGTAGAGTTGTCCCGAGTGCGCCGCACCGATATAGAGGCGTCCGTTCCGTGCCTGATACACCGCGGTGGTATAGTTTGAATCGGGAACGTCCGCCCAGAATTGACGCAAGCTGCCCGTCTCCGGATCGATTTGCAATACGAATAGATTCGCGGCCTGCTGCGACATCGTCGCATAGAGACACGGCTCGCCGGCCCCGTTTCGTCCCGCGTACAACGCGGCCCGATTCACCGCGCGAACCGGAATGCCAACTTCCCTCACCTGTGACATGTCAACCTCCTCAAAAAAAAACCGTCAATACAAACCCCTGCTGCGCTGGTTCCGGTACCCGCCAGGCGGCGTCAGGGCGGGGAATCGTGAACGACAGACGAACAGAATGCCAACGGGGATCGCGCAACACAAACAGGTGCGCCGGACGTGCGTCCCTGCCCGTACCCGAATTCCGCCAATATTGATTTTTACCCCGTCAGTGTCAAGACCCATCTAACCCGCCGACCCTCCCCGCACGTCAGCCTTTTCATTGTGTTCTTGTATGAATCGGACATTCGCCGTACCTTCACTGGACAGAACACGATATCGGAACACTTGCCCTGTACTGGCAGACGGACCACTGTTTGTCAGGTGAGTGACGTAAACCCGGAGACCGCAATGAAAAAACTCAGGGGCATCTGCGCGGCATTGTGCACACCGTTTACGGATGACGGCGAACGGATCGACGAATCCGCGCTTGGAAATCATATCGATTCCATGCTCGAAGCGGGCGTGCACAGCATCCTCATCAACGGCGGCACGGGCGAATTCGCGTGTCTGCGACCGGAGGAACGCCGGCGGCTGGTCGAACTGGCTGCCGGACACATCGACGGCAGGGTCGACTTCGTCGCCATGGCTTCCGCGGTGAGCACGTCGGAGACGATCGAGTACGCCCGGCACGCCGAGGGCGCAGGCGCGGACTGCCTCCTCGTGCTGCCGCCGTACTTCGAAGGTCCCGACATGGAAGGCGTGTACGACCACTACGCGGAAATCTCCAACGCCGTCAGTACGCCCGTTATGGTCTACAACATTCCGGTCCACACGGGAATCGATATCACGCCCGCGTTCTTCAGGCGCCTGATGGAAGTGGAGAACATCCATTACATCAAGGACAGCATGGCGGATATTCTGCGAATTCAGGAACTGCTGGCCATCGGCGCCGAGGTCTTCAACGGCGGGGACCCGATCGCCTTCTTCAGCCTGGTTGCGGGGTGCCCCGGCTGCGTATGGGGAGCGGTCAACGCCATGCCCAAAGAAGCCGTCGATCTCTACAATCTGGTTGCCGGCGGGCAGCTTTCCGAGGCAAGAGACCTCTGGGGCCGGATGTTTCCCGCCAACCGCTTTTTCTGGAATCACGTTTACAACGCGTCCGTAAAGGCCGCCACGAATCTTTCCGGCAGACCCGTGGGCCCGTGCCGCAAACCCGTAATGCCCCTTACGGAACCTGAAATGGCCGAACTCAAAGCCGCCATGAGACCCCTGCTCACGTAAGAAGCTGTCTTAAAATTCCCAGCGGTCTTCGCGCGGCTGCAAAAGCGCCGGTCGGCGTTGGTCAAACCCACCCGTATAGTCAAATATGGGCGGATTTGCCCGCCTTGACCGCCACTTTTTCGCTCGCGCTCGGGAACTCACCGGTAATTTTAAAACAGCTTCCAAAAAACAGGGCGCATTCCGATGCGCCCCGTTTAAAGCATTAAAGAAAGGTTCCCCTCTGCTCTTTACCGGGAACATTTCGCCTGGATTCTGCCGAACGGAAGCAGTGAAAACAGCGATCCGCTTTCAGCTGTCAGCTTGACTCGAAAACCCGTTCATTTGAAATCAGCGCTGTGTGGAGGCAACACTGGAAAACGCGCAACGAGACGGGATGAATCGGCGGCCGAATGGTGAGGTGTTTCCGGGTCAGGTCTAGCTCAGATTGATGGTCCCGCCAGGCGGCGGCGTTCCCGGCATCCCTCCCGCTCCCGGCACCACAATCCGGGACGCGTCCTGGCGCCGCCTCTCCTTGGCGTCCTCCATCATTTCCTCAACGGCTTTCGCGATGGCCTGCGGAAACTTCCCAAGCGCCTCTTCCAGGTCCGCGGCTTCGATTTCACATTGCACGGGGAGCGGTCCGACCTGGGACATCAGATGGGTCTGTCCTATAAACTTCTGGCGCCGGGTCACGTCCGGCGATCCATCGGGATTGACCGGCGCCAGTCGACGAATGGACGCCACCTTCAGGTCCGTGTAGTTTTCCTCCCGGTACAGGTTGGTCCGATCCACCTGTATGTCGCTCAGTTGCTGCTCGTTCCGGTTCACGAACAATCTCCTTTCAGCGTCTTGCAGGTTGTGTGCTTTATGTGATTCCTGTGGCTGTTGACTTGTGGGCTTCGTCTCACCGAAATCGCTTTGGCCAGAACGCCTCCGGCGCCGCCTCGAACGTCATCTCCTCCCTGCGGGTGGGATGCGACAGCGTGAGGGCCCGGGCATGGAGCGCGAGGCTTTTTTCCGGAAATCCGATACTCGCTCCGTACCGCAGATCGCCCAGAACGGGATGCCCCCGGTGCGCGAACTGTACCCGGATCTGATGATGCCGCCCCGTTTTCGGCCTGACCTCCACCCACGAGATCCCCCGCTCGAACCGCAATCGCCGGAACCCGAGCACCGCCTCCCGGCCCCTGTTGGAGACCGTACTGGAAGGTCCCGCCCGCAACAGCTTATCCGACATCCGGCCTTCCCGGGGCGTCTTCCCTTCCACCAGCGCCCAGTATACCTTTCCGATTCTGTGAGCGCGGAATTGTTCGGACAGTCTGGCCGCCGACTTGGACGTCCGGGCAAAAACGATGACGCCTGACGTCGGCCGGTCCAGCCGATGCACCAGCCCCAGAAACGCGTCGCCCGGCTTGTTGAACGCCGCCTTCACGTACGCCTTACCGGTTTCCAGAAGCGTCCGGTCGCCCGTGCGGTCTCCCTGGACAAGCATCCCCGCGGGTTTCCGGACCACCAGCAGGTGGTTGTCCATATAGAGGACGTCCAGATTCGCGGGATTCAGCATTGGCGTGGCCATCAGATGTCCAAGCTACCGTACCCGATTCAGCCCGTTGAGCGCCGCCACCCGGTAGGCTTCGGCCATCGTCGGATAGTTGAACGTCGTATTGATGAAGTACATCAGGGTATTGCCGCCGCCCTTCTGCGCCATAATCGCCTGGCCGATGTGGACGATTTCAGATGCCTCGGACCCGAAACAATGGATACCCAGAATCTCCAGCGTCTCCCGATGGAACAGGATCTTCAACATCCCCGTGGTCCGGCCCGTAATCTGCGCCCGCGCGAGGTGCCTGAAAGACGCGTGCCCAACCTCGTAGGGTATCCTTTCGGAGGTCAACTCCCGCTCCGTCAACCCCACCGAACTGATTTCGGGAAGCGTGTAGATCCCCGTGGGGATGTCCTTGACAAGGTGGGCCTCGGACTCACCGAATATCAGATGCTCGGCCGCAAAACGCCCCTGGTCGTATGCCGCGCTGGCCAGGTTGGGATACCCCACCACGTCGCCCACCGCGTAGACGTGGCTCTGCGCCGTCTGGTAGCAGTCGTTTACCGCGACGACGCCTCTGTGGTCCGTCTGAATGCCGATCTCCTCGAGTCCCATTCCGTCTGAATTTCCGGTCCGCCCCTGCGCCCAGAACAGGCAGTCGCTGAGGATTTCCTTCTGGGACTTGAGGTGGAGGCGTACGCCGTGATCGCCCGCCTTCACGCTCTCGTATTCCTCGTTGTGCCGGATCAGCACACCCTGTTCTCTCAGGTGATAGCTCAGCGCGTCCACAATCTCGTCATCGAGGAACGCCAGCAGACGGTCCAGACTGTTGATCAGATTTACCTTGATCTGCAAGCCCCTGAAAATGGACGCATACTCGCAGCCGACGATTCCCGCACCGTAAATTGTGACGGACCTCGGATGGTCCTGTAACTCCAGAATCGAATCGCTGTCCACGATCCGGGGATGCGAAAAGTCCACGTCCGGCGGGTGATACGGCCTTGCGCCGGTGGCAATGACGAAACCGTCCGCGCGATAATTCCGGACACCGCCGTTCTGCATCCGGACCTGAATCCCGTGGCTGTCCTCGAACGCGGCGCGGCCGTGGATTACCTCCACGAAATTCCTGGCGTAGAATCCCTCTCGCAGGTCGACCTGCTGGCGGATCACGCCCTCGGCCGCACGCAGAAGATCGGGAAACCGGGAGTCGCCGTACCGGCCCGTATCGACGAGATTCTGGATGGCGTGCCGCAGCGCTTTGCTTGGAATTGTGGTCTGATGGGTGCAGCTTCCACCCACCGAGGCCCGGTCGTCCACCATGGCGACCCGCTTCCCCTCCTTGGTCGCCTTCATCGCCGCCCCCTCACCACCCGGTCCGCTGCCGATTACGATCACGTCGAAGTGGTTTTCCATAGCGCGCGACCCTGTCTGGGGCGTTGAGAGAAAAAGCCGGTTGTCCGCTTCCCGGGCGACGACGCAAACCCCGGTCCAGGCGTTCCAGGGGCTGCCCGAGTCCTCCCCGGACTCCTTTAAATGTAAGGGATTGTCGTGTACAATATCAAGATTATCTTTAAGTACCGGACGGATTGGCACGGAGAACCCGCCTTCCCCGGGGCGAATCCGGATCTGCAGGCCAACCCTTGTGGTTGCCAACCGCAACAGTGCGGACATTGACGATTGATATCGCCAACCGCCTTATTCGGTCACAACAAAGAAAAGGCGCCGATTCTTAAATCGACGCCCTCCGGATGCATCTATTGAGGATTTACAGGAAAAAAACGAACCGCGGCAACGGGTCAGTCCTGCCCCAGCTTTACGACTTCCGCAGCCTGGTAGCCCTTGGGCCCCTGCACGACTTCAAAGGAAACCACTTCACCTTCCGTCAACGACTTGAATCCCTCACCCTGAATAGCCGAAAAATGCACAAAGACATCCTCGCCTTCATCCCTCTCAATAAAGCCGTAACCTTTGGCGTCGTTGAACCACTTCACTCGACCTTCCGGCACAGTGCTTCACCACCTTTCAACGTTAGAAACCGACAAAAAACCAAAAACGGCAAGGACCGGAACTTCTGATCCTTGCCAGACATACTTCAGGACTGCAAAGGAGACAGAAACTTCATCCTTCTCGTTGATGCATAATAATTCTTTTTTATTCAATTGTCAACCTTTTTTGAATCATTTTTCAGTACGGGTTTCCGATTCCTGAAAGGGAAAGCCCGCGTGGCGCGCCCGGCTGCAAGCCTCGTCACGATTAATCTGTACATATTATTTATTTTCAACAAGATAAAACTCCTTGATTCACGATAACCGCATTCGCTTCCGGGCCGGGCGCGGACAAGGGTCCCGAATCCGTATGAATCGTGCTTTCCCCTTGACATGGGCGGACTTCGTCCTCATTTTGGTTTTTCCGACCGGTTGACGGTCGGTGGTAAAGACGTTTTGCATGCGAGGCAGCGCCGCCGCGACGGAAGGCGACGTGCAATCTGCGCAAGGTCAATCCGCAGCTTGAGAAGGGGGTCCCATGCCGGCCTGGAACAGCAGCGAAGAGCGGGAATGCAGGCGTCGACTCGAAGGAAAGAAGGAGGCCTGGTGTCGGAGCGCCGGCGAGGTCGAACACCCGTGCCTGACCATAAAGGACGACAATTTCGGCATCGCCCGCGAGAACTTGCGCCGTCACGATTGGGCAAAAAGGCATTACGAGGAACTGCTGAAACTGGGGGCATACTATGCGGGTCGCTCCGACGCCTGGATCGCCCGGATGGTCCCGGATCAGAGTCCCGGGCAGATATACGGGACATTCTGCCCGGTCTGCGCCGCGGACAACACGTACAACATGCGATGGATCGACCGCGACCCGGACAAACTGGTCTGTTTCCACTGCGGCGTTATCATGACCGACGAAGCCCATCCCGAGGAGGGGCGCCTCGAAATGCCGCGTTCCGGCCAGACCCTCACCTATTACATTCGTCCGGAAGAAAAAAACGACCCTGAATTCACGACCGGCCGCAATGCCTTCAGCTGGGCGGGGCGCCGGGTCCATTCCTCGTACAGCGGCGCCATCCGGCAGCAGAAAGCCCACCGCATGCCCGCGGTCGCGCGCAACCTGGCCATCCTGTATCGCATGGAAGGCGAGAGTCGCTATGCCCGTGCCGCGGCGGCCGTCCTGAAACGCTTTGCCGCCGTATACCCCGCCTATCTCTTCCGCGACTACTGGAACACCTACATGGACTGCGATCCGCTCTACGCCTGCGAACTCATGGCGCAGGACAGGGGAATCGCCCGGTACGAAGTCAACCCGTGTCCGGACCAGAACGCCCGTTCCCCAATGAAAAGCGGAAGGCTCATACAGACGTTCTGGGGCTGCGGGCGCCTGTCGGGCGGCGGCGTTCAGTCCGAGGCGCATTTCATCTGCATGCTCGCCGAGGCCCTGGACCTGCTCTGGGACGAGACCGACGGCCACGGACGCCTCTATCTGACGGAACAGGAACGCGACCGCGTCGTCAAAGACCTCCTTGTGGAGGGTCTCTTCACGTTTACGCACTGGGAAGGCATCAACAACAAGGTCGCGGGCTGCCGCGAGGGCGAAGTCGCTCTCGGCCGCTTCCTCGGCGTCCCGGAATACGTGCACAGGGGCGTGGAGGGCTTTGAACCCTACCTGAAGGGATTCTTCAAGTTCGACGGAAGCACCGCCGAGGGCTCCAGCTATTACCTCTACGCGGTTGCCAATGTTAAAAATCTGCCCGAATTGGCCCACGGGTATTCCGATCCGCCATCGTACCGTGGCGAAAACCGCTATGACAACCTCAACCTCTACGAGCCGGGCGGCCCGTACCACACCGTCCTCCGGGCGCGGACCCTCATGACGCTGCCCGACGGCCGCCTGCCCCACACCGCCGACGCGGGCGAAGGGAAGTCGGACTGGCCCCATCCCGCCTGGATTCACAACGTGGGTCTCGTCCGTATGGGCGATGATTTCGCACCTTTCGTGCGACTGGACACGGGCGACGCGTTCGCCTTCTTCAACAGGCCCGCGGAACTCGAACCCGCGCCGCCGCCGCCCGTGCGGGACCGGTTCTTCCCCGGCTGGCTCCTGGCCATCTTCAATACCGGCTACGACGCCATGTTCCGGACCGATCTCACCGGAGCGGCCACCTTTCTGATGGATTTCTACCAGCCGGAGGGCCACGACCACCCCGATGCCCTGAACATCGCCATGAACGTGGAGGGAGTGGAGGTCCTTTCCGACCTGGGATACATTGGCGACCATCCGCTCAACGCGAGCATACGGAGCACCCTCAAACACAACCTGGTGGTTCTGGACGAGGAGAACCAGCTCCCGCGTGACCGAAGGCCTCCCGGGAACCTGCGCCTGCTGGCCGCGTCGTCCGCAACGAAGATTATCGAAGCGGACTGCAGGGCGTACGAACAGGCCGAAACGTACAGCCGCTTCTGCGCGCTGGTCCACAGGAGCGCGGGACCCGCGTACCTGGTGGACGTCTTCCGCGTCCGGGGCGGCAGGATCCATGACTACGCCATCCATGGGGAGGGTCGCATCAGTTCTCCTCCCGCTCACGACCGGCCGATTCCAATGGAGGAACGTCCGGGCGTACTCGGCGAAGATATCGAGGGGCTCCGCTCGGGAAGACCCGCGGACCGGTGGAGCGTATCCTGGACCGACCACGGGATGACCATGCGGGCGCGTATGGTGTCCCCCGCGGACGAGGTCATCGTGGGTGAAGGCCCCGGGCAGCGGAGTCATTCTGAAATCGGCGCGCGCAACGACTATCTCTTCGCCCGCAAGGCCGAATCCGGGAACGGCAATACGTTCGTGGCCGTTATAGACCACTTCCGGAAAGACCCCGACGTCCGCGAGGTTCAACCGCTTTGCCTTCCCGACAGCGACGCCGGACCGGTGGCGCTTCGCATCCGTCGCCGGACGGGCGACGACACGGTCATCAATACCCACGATCAGACCGAACGCGCGTTCGGCGATATCGTCTTCGCCGGTCGAGCCGCCGTGTACACGCGATGCCCGGACGCCCGGAAATCGCTCTTTCTGACGGAAGCGACCCGCTTCGCCTCGCCGGACCTCACCGTCACCCTCGACGTCGCCTCTATCGAGGGTGATATCGACGATCATGACCGCGAGGGATTCCGGACGCGCGAAACGCTCCCGTTTCCGGACACCCTTGCGGATCACTTCGTCCGGGTAAAGGATCCCGAACAGGGCTGCTGGACGGCGTACCGCATCCGGTCCGCGGCCGCCAACCGCATCCAGGTGGACGAATTCCCCTTCAACGCCGGAACGAACTGGCAGATTCCCTCGCTGTTCTCCATCGAACAGGCCACGGAGGACACCTTCCGGGTAAGGACCACCACCCCGGCCCGGCTCTCCATTCGGACACCGCACCGCCGCGCCTTCCTCGAACACGACGACGGCACGCGGACCGGACTCGAAGCGGACACCGCAGCCGGCATGCTGTCCCTCGCCATCCACCCCGCCACAACCCGACCTCACGGTACCCTGCTGCGGCTGGAATAGCGTCCGCGGACCACGGACCAAACGCCTTCGCCCATGCGGCCGCGCCGCGAATAGCCAATTCGCGGTACCGGATCACCCGGCCACGTTGCGTGTGTAGGGGCGTCCCTTGTGGGCGCCCTCGCCCTTTCGACGCCCTCCACGGCTACAGGCCACATCGGACTTGCAATCCCAACCTCCATGTTGTAGACTCTTAATACCGGTTGCCAGGTCCGGCCGGACCTGGCGCCGGCGAACCGCGCCCACACAGGCTGTTTCATACTTCCCTGGGATTCTGCCGATGTCCGCGCCATCCGTGCATCACCCCACGTACGAATCCATAGGCGTCCGTCCACTGATCAACTGTATGGGGACCTACACCATCATCTCCGGCTCCCTGATGCTGCCGGAAGTCCGGCGTGCGGTTCACGAGGCATCGAAAGAGTACGTACACCTGGATGAACTGATGGAGCGGGTGGGCGCCAGGATCGCGGAGCTTATGCAATGTGAGTGGGGCATGGTCACCAGCGGCTGCGCTGCGGCGCTTTGCCAGGTTACGGCTGCCTGCGTAGCCGGGCTGGATCCGGACAGGATGAAGCGTCTGCCCGATACGTCGGGAATGAAGAACCGGGTGATCACGCAGCCCTCCCACAGGCACGTCTACGACCACGCCATCCGCATGGTGGGCGTACAGATCGTCGAGGTCGCAACCCCTCGTGAAATGGAGGCCGCCGTTGACGACTCCACGGCCATGATCGCCATCTTCGGCGACGCGGCGGACCGGGGTACCATCACCGTGCCCGAGATGGTCAACATTGCACGCAGACACAGGGTGCCGACGTTCGTCGATGCCGCCGCCGAGAGGCCTGACGTCCCGAATCCATACCTGTCGGAAGGGGTGGACGTGGTCGCGTACAGCGGGGGCAAGTGCCTTCGGGGCCCCCAGGCGTCCGGCCTGGTTCTGGGAAGAAGAGACATCCTGCACGCCGCGTTCCTGAACGGCGCACCGCATCACGCGCTCGCACGTCCCATGAAAGCCGGCAAGGAGGAAGTGATGGGACTGCTCGCCGCCGTGGAACAGTGGGTGCGGCGGGACCACGACGCGGAATGGAAGGAATGGGAGCGCCGTCTTGAAACCATCGAGGGCGCGATCGCGCATATCCCGACGCTGACGACGGGCATCCGCCAGCCCGGCCGGTCGAACGTCGCCCCGGTGCTGTCCGTCAACTGGGACGCGGGAACCGTCCGCATTACACCGGAAGAAGCCCGGCGGCAACTCTCTGATTCCGATCCGCGCATCGAGCTCTTCCACACCGGGACGGGCGTGGAAATCATGCCCTACATGATGGAAGACGGTGAAGATGAAATCGTCGCCCGGCGCCTGAGACAGGTTCTCGGCGAGGCGCTGACGGACTAGGATTTCAATCACGTCAGTAGACCCGAAACGGTTTTCTCACCGGGTCAGAGCCCCGACGGAACCCCCCGATGCGCGTCGAAATCGCCCGCCACGCCCTGGATCGCGTCCCCCTCTCGATCATCTTTGATGACTCCACGCTGCTGGTCAATCTGAATTACTTCTTCATGCGGGACCGAAACCCCATTGACGGTCAGCGCCGTCGCTGGGAGGACGTACCCGTCGTCCATCCCGAGTCCTTTACGCGGGAATTCGCCGAATACTGCCTGGACCAGGGCGTCAAGGGGAAATTCAGCGTCGTACCGTGCCCGGCGGCGCTCGGGAGAATCGACCACGGGCTCCCGCTTTTCAGCAGGGGCCAGCAGGAAAGCTGGCTGGATATGTGCAGGGAGCTTATCGTTCCCAATTACGACATCACCCCCGAGATGATGACCCACACGTTCGTAGTGGACCTGAAGACGCTGAAGCCGGTGGACCCCAACCTCTGGGAGCAATGGGGATGGAACGAGTTGCCCACCGACCGGGAGGAACTGGTTACGGACTACATCGCGCTTGCCTGCGAAATCCTCCGGAACGTGGGTCTGACCCCCGCCGGCGTCACGTCCCCGGGGGGCTTCGGCAATCCGCTCGACTTCTACGCGCGGTGCGCCGAAGCCGCGTGCCGCCGCGTCACGGGGAACCCCACGCCCTACCTGTTCAAACGCGTGTCCGACGGCCCGGTGGAGACCCCTGTCTGGTATCCGGACCGCGATGCCGGCACCGCCATGGGGGAAATTATCGCAGGTACTGGCGACTGGACGGGGTCCTGGACCGGGTACGGGGAAGTCAACGCCGACAAATACATCACGGCAGACCTCCAGGGCGGGCGACTGCCGGCCCTCATCGACGCCGGGGATCCCGCGGTACTCATCAGCCACTGGCAGGGATTTTACGGACTGCACGACGCCGACCGCCGGGGATTCAACGCTTTCAAGACCGTTGTCCGGCGGCTGAAGGAGCGGGATCCGGCCGGCGGACGCACCCGGTGGCGCAAATGCAGCGAGATTACCACGTACGCCATCATGCGCGAGATGGCGGAACTTTCCGTAAGGGACAACACCGTCACGCTCGACCTGCCCGTGCGCATGCCGGAGTTGACGCTGCGCTTCACGGGCAGGGATATCCATTCCGTGTCCGTGGACGGAAGACCGCTTGCGCGTGCGCGCACCAGAGCGGCATTCGAAAACCGGACCTTCTTCGTTGAGAACGGCACAACCTACGTCGCCCTGGATCCACAGCGCCGTGCGACCACCGTTGTCGTCCGGTAAAACGGGAATCAGCGCCATGAAACTTTGCGACGCATTGGCCGGCGACCGCATCAGGCTCAACCTGACCAGTCCGGGCCGGGACGGGGCCATCCGCGAGATGATCGAATTGATCGGCCGGTCCGTCCGTCTGCCCGACCCCGACGCACTTCTCGGTCTCATCCTGGAACAGGAGGCCATCAAGACCAGCGGCGTGGACCAGCACGTGGCCATACCGCACGCCCGGTCGGACGAGATCGAGGGCGTGATCGCGGCGTTGGGCATTTCCAGGGGAGGCATCGACTTTCAGAGCTTGGACGGGCGGCCCGTACACCTGATTTTCCTCATTCTTTCATCCGAAGCATCGATGGCGGCCTACATGAGCGTGCTGGGCCGCACCGCCCGCATATTCGACCGCGAGGAAATCCGGCGGCAGGTCCTTGCAGCCGCGTCTCCGGACGAGATCATGGAGATCATCCGCATACAGGAGCCGTTTTAAAGCAGCTTCTAACCTTGATTCGTAAGTTTTCGTGAACGTTAATTCGAATATGTGCGAGTTGATAAAGGCGATTAGAAGGCGGATTATCCGGATACTTCAGGTCACTGGACATGTTCGGGACCTCTCCCCCGGCCCCTCGGATGCGGGTAGACGTGAGACGGTAGACGGGAGAGGAACACATCCCACCCCACCACCTGGTGAGAAGGAAGACGGGAGAGGGGAGAGATTGCCTGGCTTGTTAGGATTCCGATCGTGCCGTAGGCAAGGAGGGAATACATTCCGGGCGAGGACTTCTTCTACCGTCTCACCTCTACCGTCTCCCCGCATTTCTTCTACTTCCCTCTACCCTCTACCCACATTCAGGCTCTTTTTGGCCAATCTGACTGTTGTCTTTTTTTGAATTGAGGCTAAGGTCTGCGGCAGGGGTGGGAAGCGGACGGACCGGCGGGGAAGCCCCGTTCCCGATCCGGCCGCTGCAACCCCTGGCGGAATTTCTTCGACATGCATCTGCTATTCATCACACTCTACCGTGAAGACCTTCTCGACGAGGTCCTCTCTGCTCTCGTGGAGATGGAAATCACGGGCGCAACGGTCCTGGACGGCACCCCCATGGAGCGGATCCTGTCCGAGGACGTGCCCATTTTTGCCGGGCTGCTCCCAGCCGGATCCGGCCGTTCGAGCGCAATCGTCGCACCCTTGAAGGACCGGTCTCTTCTCGATCCGCTCATCCGGCTCTTCCGGGAGACCGGCGTTGACTTCACGCAGCCCGGGGTCGGCAGACTCTTTCTGCTGCCCGTCGACTTCCGTCTTGGGCCGGACAGCGGAGAACCTCCATGAAACTGGTCTTCGCCGCCATCCTGATCGTTGTTATCGCCTTCGTCGGTTCCCGCCTGAGTTTCGTCCATATCCGCCTGCCTCTCGGCGTCAGAAACATCTTCCTCACCGGCATCGAATACCTGATCGTCGGCTTTCTCCTCGGCGGCGCCGTTCTCGATCTGCTGGACGCGTCGACCCTCGACGGTCTCTATCCCTTCGTGGGCATGGGCCTCTCGTGGATCGGGATGCTCTTTGGCGTTCAATGGGAGTTTCGACGGCTGAGCCATCTTCCCGGTCGGGTCTTCGGCGTTGCGCTTGTCCAGAGCCTGATCACCATTGTGGTTGTGGCCGTCCCCTTCCTGTTGCTCTTTCAGAGACTCTATTCTCACGAAACGGAACTGCTGGTGATCGGCGCCGTCACGCTGGCGGCAGCGGCATCGGGCACTGCGTCCAGCGGCCTCTCGCTGTTTTCCCGAAACACGCCGTCTCCGGCGCGGCCCCTCATGCGGCTTCTCACGAACGTCTCGAACATGGACGACCTGGTCGGCCTCACCGCGTTCGGTCTCATTTCGTGCCTGGCCGTATTGCACGCCGGCGAGTCCACGTTCTTATGGATCGGCGTCTCGGTGGGGCTCGGCCTTGCCGTCGGACTGCTGATTGTCGCCCTCACCGCGTACCGTCTCAAGGACGACGAAATGCTGCTGGTCGTCATGGGCGCCATCACCTTTTCGGGCGGGCTTGCGCTGTATCTCAGCCTGTCCCCTCTCCTGGTCAACCTCATCGCGGGCATCGTTGTCGCGAACCTGGCACGAGGTCGCGCAACGAGGGGCATTCGCAGCGTACTCCTGAGGGGCGAACACTCCATCTACATCATCTTTCTCATCCTGGTGGGCGCCGGGTGGCGTATCGAATCGGTCTGGCTCCTGGCTCTCGTGCCCGTCTACGTCCTTGTACGGGCCCTTGGCAAGTCCCTTGGCGGCTTCGCTTCGGTGCGCCTGTTTCTGCCCGGCTCCCGAGCGCTTGGCGGTCTGGGCCTCGGTCTGCTTTCTCACGGCGGAATGGCGGTGGCCATCGTCGTCAACCTGCACCAGATCCACCGCTCCGAGGTGACGGACGCCGTGATTACCGTTGTGCTGCTGGGCATCATCCTCAGCGAACTCATCGCTCCGGCCTCGACGCGACGTCTGCTTGGTAGAGTCCAATGAGGCTGATTCTCGTCTTTATCGCCCTGAGTCTGCTCATGGCCTGGGCAGGCGCAACCCCGCCCGGAGACGCGCCTGGCGCGTACACCACGCTTGTGGTGGGTCTGCTCCTGCTTTCCGGATACGCCGCGGGGCATGTTCTTTCCCGGCTGCGCCTGCCACGGATCACCGGATACCTCTGTGTCGGCATGCTCACGGGACCGTACCTGCTGGGCTTCCTCACCAGAGAGTCCGTTGGCCAGCTCGGGTTCCTGAACGAACTGGCGGTGACGTTCATCGCGCTGGCGGCGGGGGGCGAACTGCGGATGGCTGAACTGAGGGAACGGATGAGAGTCATCCTGCTTTCAATCCTCACCCAGACTTCCATCGTCTTCATCGTTGTCACCGTCTTCGTGTTCCTCGCCGCGTCACTGCTTCCGTTCACCGCCTCCTTCTCGAGTCTGCAGCTTCTGACGGTGGGCATGCTCTTCGGCGTGCTCGCCGTTGCGCGGTCGCCGTCCAGCGCCATCGCCATTATCAATGAGACCAGGGCGTCGGGTCCGTTCACGGAAACCGCGCTCGGCGTTACCGTGGCGCTGGACGTCTTCGTGATTGTACTGTTCGGCGCCGCGATTTCCTTCTGCGAGATCGTGATGTCACCCGCGGCCGCCCTTGACGTGGGATTCATTGCCGGTCTGAGCGTCGAAGTCATCCTGGGAATCGGCGCGGGTCTGGTCGTCGGGCTGGCGCTGGGCTATTATATCGACCGGGTCCGCGCGAACCTCCCGCTGCTGCTGCTGGGTACTGCCCTTCTGGTGACCAGCATTTCGCACGGCTTCGCCGCCTATCTCAAGGATGCCTACGGCCTCAATATTCATCTGGAGCCCCTGCTGATCTGCGTTACCGCGGGTTTTACGGTACAGAACGTCTCCCGCCAGGGTTCACGCTTCATTGATGCGATCGAGTCGGTCGGCCTTCCCGTGTACGTGCTGTTCTTCACGCTGGCCGGTGCGGGCCTGAACCTGGAGGCCCTGATGCAGACCTGGATCATCGCGATTCTGCTGGTCGCCGTTAGAGCCGGCGCGATCTACCTGAGTGCGTACGCCGGAGGGCGGCTCGGCGGCGACCCGCCGCGCTTCAATCGGTTTGCGGGTATGACCTATCTCACGCAGGCCGGCGTCAGCCTGGGACTGGCCCTGGAGGTGGCCCGGCGGTTTCCGGGCTGGGGAGACGCCTTCGTAACGGTGATCGTCGCCGTGATCGCGGTCAATCAGATGATCGGACCCATCGCGATGAAGCATGCGCTGGTTCGCGTGGGAGAAACCCGCGAAGGCTGAGAATCGGTGACGCTGTCGCCCGGCGGTCCGCTGTCCGCGTGCCGGGTGGCGGGTCTGCGTTCGAAGGGCCGTATTCGCGATGCAACCCGCTTTTGTGTGGAGTCGTACGGACTCCGGCACGTTGTACTTGCCAAGATGCAACATGAGGCTTACGTTATTGATATAGCTGCCCGCGAGGCCGTTCGATACGATTCCGCGGGACCCGTTTTTCGTGTCCGGAAGGGGTTCCGGGCGTTGATACCAAGGAATTAGTCGGGATGTCGGCGATAGGAAAACAACCGGGTTCGACGGATGTCAGGCAATACCGCAGGCTGTTCGGCCTGGAAATCTACCTGACCCCTGTGTTCGTGATATCCAGTGTTACCATCGTCGCCTTCGTCCTGGGAGCGCTTGTCTTTCGGGAGGCCGCGACAGGCGTATTCAAAGACACCCGCGTCTGGCTTACCACGAATCTCGACTGGTTCTTCATGATCTCGGCGAACCTCGTCGTGATCTTCTGTCTTTACATCGCCGTATCGCCTCTGGGACGTGTCCGGCTGGGCGGCCCGGACGCGAAACCGGAATATACGAACGCGACCTGGCTGGCCATGCTCTTTGCGGCCGGTGTCGGCATCGGTCTTCTTTTTTTCGGGGTGGCGGAGCCGGTTTATTATTTCAAGAGCCCGCCGCTGGGCATCGCCCCCGGGACCGATTCGGCCGCCATCGCCGGCATTGCCGCGACGACGTTTCACTGGGGACTGCACGGCTGGGCGATCTACGGCGTTGTGGGTCTCGCGCTGGGGTACTTTGCGTACAACCGGGGATTGCCGCTGACGATCCGATCGGCGTTCCATACCCTGATCGGCGACCGCGTCTGGGGCTGGCCGGGGCACGTCATCGACACCTTTGCCATTTTTGCGGGACTGTTCGGGGTGGCGACGTCCCTGGGACTGGGCGTCCAGCAGGTGACGTCCGGCTTCAACTACCTGTTCGATATCCCGGTCAGCGACGCGACGATGGTGGCCCTGATCGTGGTGATCACCGCCGTCGCCCTGACGTCGGTACTGACAGGTATAAACGTCGGCATCAAGCGCCTGAGTCAATTCAACGTCATCCTCGCGCTCGCGTTGCTGCTTGCCGTGATCGTACTCGGTCCCACCGGCTACGCGATTCGGAGTATTGCGGCGGGGTTTGGCGACTATCTGGCGAAGATCGGACCGCTGAGCAACTGGATCGGACGCGAAGATACCGGATTCGTGCGCGACTGGACCACGTTCTATTTTGCATGGTGGTTCGCATGGGCGCCGTTCGTAGGTACGTTCATCGCCCGGATTTCCCGGGGGCGCACGGTCCGCGAATTCGTCGTCTTCGTACTCCTGATACCCACAATCCTGTGCCTTCTGTGGTTTGGCGCGTTTGGCGGCGCCGCCTTCCACCAGCACATCGTAGAGGGGTATACCGGGGTTACCGAAAACGTCGAGGCCTGGAAGCTCGAGATCGCACTGTTCAAGATGCTTGACAGGCTGCCTGCTCCCGCGCTGCTTTCGTGTGTCGCGATGCTGCTGACGATCGTGTTTTTCGTGACGTCGTCGGACTCCGCATCGCTGATTATCGATACGATCGCGGCCGGCGGCAGGATCGACGCCCCGGTCGCGCAGCGAGTCTTCTGGTGTACGATCGAGGGACTGGTCGCGATCGCCCTTCTGCTGGGTGGCGGACTGGAGGCGCTGCAGGCCGCTTCGCTCGCCACCGGCCTCCCGTTCGCCGTCGTTCTCCTGGGAATGGCGTTCTGCGTCTGGAAAGGACTCCGGAGCGAGACACGCAAAGAATAGATACCGCGGGCGGTTGCCAACGCCGTTTCCGAAGACAGGTGTGAAAGACCGATAACCAACTGCGCCTGAATCGAATAAAGGAGGATTCGTCATGAGATTCCGAGGTTTTCATATTCCGTTTCTGATCTGCGCGGCGATGCTTCTCCATGCCCCGGCGGCTGTTGGACAATCGACCGGCACCGTGACCGGCACCGTGGTCGACGCCGAGAGCGGCGATCCGCTGGAAGGCGCGAACGTGGCAATCGCCATGTCGGATCTGGTCGCGGTGTCGGATGCGGAGGGACGCTTTGCCATCCACAACGTACCGGCCGGCACACACGAGCTGAGCGTGCAACTCATCGGCTATACGAGCGAACCCCGCACGATCACGGTCACCGCGGGTGCGACGCTTCGCGTTGCGTTGAGCATGGATCTGTCCCTGCTCTACATGGACGAGCTTGTGGTGACCGGCACTGCGTTCAAGGAACCCCCCATCAACCAGACGTACGCGGTTGTGGCTGTCGGGCGCGAAGAGATGGCGGAGCAGGGGTCTCCGCAGGCCGTCGATTTCTTCAAGAATCTCGGCGCGAGCCACGGCGTGATCGGGGAACGCAGCAGCTGGTACAATTCAGGCCAGGCCGCCACACTTTCGGAAAGCATCGCGAACGTCAACCTGCGGGGCCTGGGGGCGTCGCGCACCCTCGTGCTGATTAACAGCCGCCGCCAGACCTACGTCCCGGCGCGGCTGATCGGTGGACGCTTCGTCGATGTCAACGTGATTCCCTCGATTGCCATCGAGCGGGTTGAAGTGCTCAAGGAAGGGGCTTCCGCCATATACGGGTCGGACGCCGTGGGCGGCGTGGCCAACTTCCTCACGCGAAGGAATTTCGAGGGCTTCGAGGTTTCCGCCGCGCACGAGTACTTTCCCGGCGCCGGCGATACCAACGCCGGTGCGATATGGGGCGGGAAACTCGGAGAGGCCCATGCGGTTGTCTCCGCCGAATGGAGGGGACGCCAGGCGTTGCCGTCCTGGGAAAGGGACTACCTGCTGCAGCCATGGCACGGCGGGGGGCAGCGCCTGGGATGGTCGAGCCTGGGAAATCCCGGCACCTTCGCCATCGGTGCGCCCGCCCCGTGGACCGCCGCCATTCACGCCCCGAGGTGCGAGGAATTCGGCGGATTCCGTGAGTCCTGGACATGCCGGTTCCGGTATCAGCAATATGAGAATCTGATTGAAGAAATGAGTCACACCCGCGCTTTTGCCGAGATCAACGGGAAGCTGGATAACGGCACGGAGTATCACGTTGAGGCCCTGTGGGCGCGGGCGGATATTCCGGAGTGGTATACGACGCCTTCGTATCCGCCGTTTCCCCTCACGGACACGAGCATCATGGAGGTCGCGCCCGACCACCCGGGCCGTCGCGCGTTCTGCGATGACTACGGATCCGAGCCAACCGACGAATACTACGAGGCGTGCCAGGCCGGCGAAAACTGGTATTTCAACGGTCGTCCCTTCGGAAACTCGGGACCGGGCCGCACGCTGGGCCGAGACGCCGCCACCTGGCGAATGGCGGCCTCCGCGAGTGGGGACTTCGTAGCGTTCGGCGATCGGGAGAACCACTTCGACCTCGGTCTCTCTTATTCCCGCACCGAGGGCAACTACAACCTGCCGGGCGTGTATATCGAGCGGCTCTTCCTCGGCTTCCGGGGCTACGGGGGGCCGCGCTGCGGCGTCGACGTGGTGGCGGACCGCGCCTCGCTGGCAGGGATGCGCCTCGGACCGCTGAGCGGTCAGGTGGCGGGACAGGGCAACTGCAAGTATTACAATCCCTTCGGCAACGCCATCGAGTTCACGGACCAGTACGGTTCGGGGTACGAAACCCGGGCGAATCCGAACTACCGCGCCGCGCTTGCCAACAGTGAGGAGCTTCGACTCTGGCTCAACCAGGAAGTGGACATGCAGAGTACAGCCGACATGCTGGTCGCGGACGCGACGCTGACGGGGACCTGGGTCGAGGACGTCGCCAGTTACGCGGCGGGCTACCAGTTCCGGCTGTTCAATGCCAGCGGGGACCCCAACGACGAGGGCGACGTCACCATCAACCCCTGTCCGGTTGTGGGCGACAGGAACTGCTCGGCGGAGGACCGATTCGGACCCTATGCGTTCACCAATGTGCATCGGCCTTACGATGAATCCCAGACGGTGCATCGCTTCTTTGCGGAAACGCCCCTCAGCCTGGGCGAGTCGTTCGACGTGCAACTCGCCGCCAACTACGAGTTCCACGACGTGGCGAGCAGTTTCGATCCCAAATTCGGGTGGCGCTACCAGCTGATGGAATCGTCGGAGCAATCCGTATTCCTGCGCGGCTCGGTGCAGACGACGTTCCGCACGCCGTCGCTGGACGACGTAAATGAAAGCCCGCTTTCCACGCTCGAATGGATCAACGAGACGGGCGCCTACCAAACGGTGGACAGAATCGGGAGCAAGGACCTCAAACCCGAACGGGCGTTCACCTTTAACGCGGGGCTCGCCCTGGTCACCGAAACGGGTTTCGAGGCGACACTGGATTACTGGAGTTACGATTTCAGCGACGTGATCGGTTCCATGCCCCACGGCGCCATTACCGCCCTGTACGCGGACGAAGCCAATAAAGATGCCCTGAAGCAGTTCATCGTGTGCCCGGACGGGATTGGTACCGGCACGTGCGCGGCGTCGGAACTCGAGCGGGTGCAGGTGGATATCGTCAACTGGCCGGGGCTCAAGACCTCGGGGATCGATCTCCATCTGGGTACGCGGGTCCCGCAGGGAGCGGGCCTGTTCACGGCCGGCCTGGAAGGCACGTATACGCTGGCGTACGAGACAAAGGCGTTGATGCTGGGCGGCCTGGTGCTGCAGGAGGAAGCGGACGCCGCCGGCTACCTGAATTTCGGCAATCCCATCGCAACGTCGCTTCCCAAGTTCAAGGGACGGATTTCCAGCAGCTACTACTGGCAGGACTACAGTCTCGCGACCTACCTCAACTACATTTCGTCCTATGAAGACCGCGGGTCGATGGCCTCCGATAATTCGAATATCAAGAGCATTTTCGGTACCATCGAATCGTATGTAACATGGGACGTGACGTTCCTGTGGAACCTGCCGAACGGGTTGAATATCGCGCTGTCCGGAATGAATCTGCTGGACGCCAGGCCCCCTCTCGTGAATATCGAGCAGGCCTACGACGGCTTCACGCACGATCCCAAGGGCCGGCGGCTGAAGCTGGCCGTTACGTATCACCTCGGGCGATAGCCCAAAGCGATCGAGATGACAGCCGGGTATCTCCGGGGGAACATCACGGAGCCGTGACCGCGTTTCATGCAGGATTGTGCATCCCGGCCTTTACCGAGTATCATGAATAAGTCACCAAAAGGACCGCAGCTATCGCCTGTATGTCATAATAAATCCCTGAAATAGTCGTGGAGAACAACGGACGTCTCCACGCCGGCCGTTTCAGACGGATGATTGCCGATTGAAAAAGACCACCCCATATGCGGGTGGTCTTTTTGTTATTTACGCGGGTTTCACGGGTCGATCCATCGAACGGCGCGGACTCGAAATCTGATTGACATCGGCTGACGATTTGCGTTACATTCGCTGGCATCAAATGGGTACACGAAAAAATCACATTCTTCCGGTTTACCATCCTTCTCAGACATGAACGAATCCGATCGAAACAAGGCGCTTGATCGCCTGCGGACCCCCGAACACCTGGACCGCGCGCTGAACGTGACAACGCCGATGACATGGCTGTGGC
The DNA here is from genome assembly GCA_965116875.1 of Candidatus Latescibacterota bacterium. Lineage (GTDB taxonomy): Bacteria > Latescibacterota > UBA2968 > UBA2968 > JAAXHE01. The sequence continues at coordinate 1,087,875 of OZ220733.1, read as the reverse complement.
TCTGCGTCCTCCTGGCGCTGACCGGCGCTGTCGTGGCGTGGGGGTTCTGGGGCGAGATTTCCATCTACGTGGAAGCCGAGGGCATTTTTCTGAGTCGCAAGGGCATGGTATTCGACGCGGCGTCTCCGGGCGGCGGCAGACTGACGCGAATCGCGGTCGCCGTCGGACAGCAGGTTCAGGAAGGCGACGTGGTGGCTGAGATCTTCGACGCGGAGACGAGTGAACGGCTGAAGAGCGCCGTCGCGCTCGTGGCCGAGCACAAGGAGGAACTCAGGGATCGCATCACCGAAACCAATGAGGAGAACAGGCTCGCGGCGGAGAACCTCGCCAGGCAGCGGGACCGGCTGGACGAGATGGAACGCATAAACCGCGAGCTGAAAGAAAAAGCCGGCATGCGCCTTCAGGAAGACCGGAAACTGTTCGCGCAGCGGATGATCGATCGGACGGCCGTGGAGCGAAGCGAACAGGCGCTGAGCGTCCTGCAGCAGAATCTGTTCGAAGTGCTGCGCCGGCGGGACGCACTCGACGAGGACGACGTCCGGCGACGGAGCGGCATCAATTCCCGGCTCTCTCACGCCAAAGGCGAACTCCTGAAAGCCGAGATGGACGTCAGCGAACTCAGGGTGACCATCGAGACCTGGCGAATTCGCGCTCCGGTCTCCGGGAGGATCATCGAGATCAAGGCGCAGATTGGCGTGACGCTCGGCCCTGGAGAGTCCGTATTGAGCATTGAGACCGGCGGAGAAGGCCTGGACGTGCTCTCGTACGTCTCCGCGCTGGATGGCAAGAGCGTCAAGGAGGGCATGTCCGTTCTCGTAACGCCGGCCACCGTCCGACGCGAGGAATACGGCTCCATGATCGGAACCGTAGAGTACGTGTCCGAGTTTCCGGCGAGCCTGAACGGCATGGTCGCCGTACTCCGGAACCAGGAGCTTGCCGGGACCTTCTCCGCATCCGGTCCGCCATATCCGGCGCGAATCGCGCTCACGCCGGATGCGACGACACGGAGCGGCTTCGCGTGGACGTCGCCGCAAGCCACTCATCTTGAAATCACTCCCGGAACGCTTGCAACCGTCGAAATCCGGGCGTCCACCCAATCGCCGGCCGCGCTTGTTCTGCCATGGATCAAAGAAAAACTGAGTCATTAGACCGCCACGCCGATCTGCGTCCGAACCTGCGGTCCGATCGGGGCGGACGTTTCAGGACGCCGACGATCCTGCAGATGGAGACCACGGAGTGCGCCGCCGCATGTCTTGGCATCATTCTCGCCTATCACGGACGATGGGTGCCCCTCGAAGCGCTGCGGGTACGCTGCGGCGTCTCCAGGGACGGCGCCAATGCCGCCAATATGTTGAAAGCGGCCCGGGAATACGGCCTCATCGCCCGGGGTTTCCGCAGTCAGCACGAGCAATTGTTCGACGTTCCGTTTCCCATGGTGGTCTTCTGGGAGTTCAACCATTTTGTCGTTCTCGAAGGGATCAAGGGCGACAGAGTCTATATCAACGATCCCGGCGAAGGCCCTCGAAGGATCACGATGCAGGAGTTCGTCGAGGGCTTCGCGGGCGTCTGCTTCGGTTTCGCGCCCTCGTCCGGGTTCAGTCCGGGGGGACCGCGGCCCAATCTGATTCGGCGACTGCACGCCCGCTTTGGCGACGCGGGGAGTCCGTTTGCGTTCGCGGCGCTGGCGACCCTGGCTCTCGTTGTGCCCGGCGTGGCCGTCCCGACCCTGATCAAGGTATTCATCGACGACGTACTGATCGGGCAGAACAGCGCCTGGGTGTCTCCGATGCTGATTGGACTGGCCTTCGCGGCCGTTGTCCAGGGCGCGCTGACCTGGCTGCAGCGTATCCTCCTGGCAAGGATGGAGACCAAGCTGTCCGTTATTTCGACCGTGCGCTTTTTCTGGCACGTCGCAACGTTGCCGATGTTGTTCTTCAGCCAGCGCTACGCCGGTGACATCGCCAGCCGCGTGGCGTCGAATGACACCGTCGCGCGGTTGCTTTCCGGCGAATTGGCCGTCAATGCGATAAACGTATTCACGATGGTGTTCTATGCACTGGTCATGGTTTCGTACGACGTTCCGCTCACGTTGATGGCGTTGGCGATGGTCGCCATAAATCTGATCGTGCTGCATTTGGCGGCGCGCGCCCGCGACAACGCCAACCGGAGGCTTCTCAAAGAAAGGGGCAGGGTTGCCGGCGCCTCCATAAACGGCATCCGGATCATCGAGACGTTCAAGGCCAACGGTACAGAGGACGATTTCTTCGCCCGATGGTCCGGAATCCACGCCAATGCGCTTCGCGCCCAGCAGAGCCTCGACACCGTTTCAACCATCGCCAATGTCGCGCCCGTTCTCCTCTCGGCGCTCACGTCCATCATCGTCCTGGGATACGGAGGAATTCGTATCCTCGACGGGGCGCTATCCATCGGCGGACTGATCGCCTTTCAGAGTCTCACGCTGAGTTTTTCTCGACCTGTTGAAGGTCTGGTTCGGTTCGGCGCCAGTCTGCAGATGATCAGGGCTGATATCGGTCGGCTCGACGACGTTCTGAACTACGCCCCCGACGAGCGAACGCTCAGGGGCATCCATACGGCAGAGCCTGTACCGGACGCACCCCCGCCCCGAGGGTTCGTCGATCTCGAAGGTGTGACGTTCGGCTACAGTGCCACGGATCCGCCCCTCATCGAGGATTTCAGTCTTACCATCGGGCCGGGCCGCCGCGTGGCGCTGGTAGGCGCGTCGGGAAGCGGAAAGTCGACTGTCGCGAGGATCGTTTGCGGTCTGCTGACGCCCTGGTCCGGAACCGTGCGCATCGACGGGCAGGAATTCGAGGACATCCCTCCCTCCCGTTTCGCCGAAATCGTATCCTACGTGGACCAGGAGGTCGTACTGTTCGAGGCCAGCGTGCGGGAAAACGTCTCGTTGTGGGATCCCGATATTGAAGAACGTGACGTGGTACAGGCGCTCAGGGATGCCGCAATCCATGACGTCGTCTCTGCAAGGCCCATGAAATACGATTCCCCCGTCAGCGAGGGAGGGCGCAATTTCAGCGGCGGTCAGCGGCAGCGCCTGGAAATCGCGCGTGCGCTTGTGAGGAATCCCGCCGTACTGGTGCTCGACGAGGCCACCGCGGCGCTGGATCCGATTACCGAGGTCGAGATCGACGACCGGCTTCGACGCCGCGGATGTTCATGCCTCATCATTGCCCACAGGCTGAGTACCATCCGGGACGCGGACCAGATCGTCGTCCTCGACCGGGGCCGCATCGTCCAGCGCGGCACCCACGACAGCCTGATCGCGGAAGAGGGCCTTTACAGGACCCTGGTCATGTCGGACTGACATCATGCCTGAAACGCCGCTCATCGAACGCATACGCGGCGTCCGGATCGAAACCGGCGCTCACCGGCCGTTCCCGATGGACGACACGGCCGTCGTCTACTTCGTTGAACGGGGATATCTGGACGTATTCGCGGTCGAACTCGAAGACAGCGAAGCCGCGGGCCGCCGGAACTTCGTCGCCCGTGTTCCGGCCGGAGAAATGGCCTTTGGCGCAGACACGGTCAGGCATCCGGATCAGCCTCATCGCACATTCGGATTCCTCGCCGTACCGTCTCTCGACGCGGTCATCGTCCGGGGAGAGCGGGACGGCGTCGCTACGGACGACTTCGATCTTGCCGCGACCAGCTGGATCGACGAATGGATTTCCCGGATCTCGGAATTCGTGGTTCGGGATCGGCCGCCGCCCCGGGGTGCGCGGTTGCTGGAGGCGGAGCCGGACGTTTCCTATGCGGCCGGCAGCATGCTCAGCGCCCAGCACATGGACGTCATCTGGGTCGGCGCCGATGCGCCGATGCGCCTTGCAGGCCGTGAAGCCCTGGCCGTGGCGGCGGGCGGTCCGCTCGTGCCGGTTACAGAGCGAACATGGATGCAGATCGACGCCGACGCGACGGTGTCCGCATTCTATACGCCAACGGCCCTTCTCACGGACCGGTTCTGGGAAGCGTTTGAGGGTTTCAGCGCACGAATCCTGGAATTCGCCATTCTTGCCGAGTCTGAGTCTGCCGAGAACCTGCAGGTCCGCCGCCGCAACGCCCACGAAGTCAGGAGAACATCGGTTACGCGGGCGCTCGGCGGATTTGAGAGGATTCTGGCGGGGCCCGGCGACAGCGCGATCGCCGCCGGCAGCGACGGAACGCCTCTTCAGGCGGCGGCAGCCATCGTGGCTTCTTCCTGCGGGGCCTCGCTGGAGATTCCCTCGAAGTCCGGGGAAGCACAGACGTCCGTGGAGGCTGTGGAGGGGATTGCCCGCAGGTCGGGGATCCGGACGCGATGGATTTCGCTGGAGCCGGGATGGTGGCGGCGTGACGGCCCTTCCCTGGTGGGTTTCACCGCGGGAGAAGACGGCGCGGACCGGCCGCTCGCGCTTCTTTCCGACAACCGCGGCGCGTACCGGGCGATCGATCCGGTCACGGGTACATCTCTCGTGGTCACCGAAAGCAACGCGGCGGGCATCGCCCCGGGCGGTCTGGCTTTCTACGCGCCACTGCCCAACCGCATCGAGTCGGGCGGGTCCGTACTTCGATTCTCATTGCATCGCCGCGGGGAGGATCTTCGTACGGTGTTATTGGTGGGCATCCTGGGCGGGATGGTGTCACTCCTGACGCCGATACTTACCGGTGAGTTGCTCGTCCGCATCATTCCCCGGGCAGAAATCTCGCTGTGGTCTGTCGCACTGATCGCGCTGATACTGGCTGCTTTCGGGAACGCAGTCTTCGAGATTGTGCGCGGAATCGCCCTGCTGAGGATCGAGGGTCGCGTCGACGAGCGCCTCCAGTCCGCCATCTGGAGCCGGCTGATTGCGCTTCGCGCACCGTTTTTTCGCGACTACACGGTGGGGGACCTTGAAAACCGCGCGAACGGAATCAGCGAGATCAGGCGCATCATCTCCTTCGCGGCCGTGGGCGCCGCCATGGGCGGCATCTTTTCCGTATTCAACCTCGCATTGCTCTTCTACTACAGCCGGTCGCTCGCTCTGTACGTCTGCCTGATGCTGTTCGTCCTGGTGGGTGCGGCATGGTTTCTGGCTCGGGGGCAGCTTCGTCATTATCGGGACGTATTTCGCATTCAGGGAGCGATCAACGGGTTCGTATTTCAACTGATCACCGGCCTTGCCAAGCTTCGGGTCGCCAATTCCGAGACCTTCGCGCTGGCGCGCTGGGCCCGGCGTTTCGCCGAACAGAAGCGGGCCGCCTTCTCCGCGCTGAAGTGGACCGCGGCGCAATACGTCGTTGTCGGCATGTTCCATCCGCTGGCGCTTATCGTCATCTTCGAGTCGGTGCAGCACGCCATCCTGGATCCCAGAGGATCCACGTTCGACCTGGCGGGTTTTCTATCCTTCAATGCCGCGTTCGGCCAGCTCACCGCCGCAGTGTTTGCCCTCACCTCCGCCGCGGCAACCGCAATCGCCGTGATCCCGCTTCTCGAACGCGTACGACCGATCTTCAATGCGACGCCCGAGACCGCGTACGGACGCATCGAGCTTTCGGACATAAAGGGCGAACTGGAATTCTCAAGCGTGAACTTTCGATACGGTCCGGAAGCGTCAAAGGCGATCGACAGCGTATCGTTTCGAATCCGGCAGGGCGACTACGTCGCGTTCGTGGGACCCTCCGGCTGCGGAAAATCAACCGTCTACCGCCTGTTGCTCGGTTTTGAACGTCCGGAGTCAGGGACGGTGTTTCTGGACGGGCACGACCTGTCCAGCCTGGACCTGACGGCCCTCCGCAGGCAGTTGGGCGTCGTCCTTCAGAACGGCCAGATCGTCGCGGGGAATATATTCGAGAATATCGCCGGGATGTCTCCGTTGAGCGATGAAGAGGCGTGGGCTGCCGCCAAGGCGGCTGCGCTCGAAGAAGATATACGGGCGATGCCGATGGGAATGCATACGATCCTTCCGGAAGGCGGCGTGGGTCTTTCGGCAGGACAGAAGCAGCGGTTGCTGATCGCACGCGCATTCGCCCGGAAGCCGCGCATTCTGCTTTTCGACGAGGCCACCAGCGCCCTGGACAACCGGGCGCAGGCGGTGGTACAATCGTCCCTGAAGGGTCTGGGGGTGACTCGTGTCGTCATTGCCCATCGGCTGAGTACGATCCGCGACGTTGACAGAATCTTCGTGCTGGACGCCGGGCGTATCGTGGAAAGCGGCAGCTACCGGCAGTTGATCGAGCGCAATGGGGTCTTTGCCGGTCTCGCGCGGCGTCAGACGGTTCAGTCGGCGAGCGCCTGAGTCGCAAAGGGACCTGCCCCCGCGCCCTCCCGGGAGTCCCGGCGCCGGGGTTGACATTCAACAGAACTTCGTTATATTTGCGTTGTGGCTATTATCACGAAAAGGTCATTTTTATTATCGATATAGATCCATTAAATCACGATTAAGACGATATTTATATCGAGTATCACGAAAAGTTCACTTTATTCCACCACGTCAGGATAGGAGGGCTACGATGAAGACCATGAAGGAAATGCAGGAACACGTCGTATTCAAAGCGTCGTTTGACGCGGAGTTTCGCGCCGGTCTGCTGAAAGATCCCAGGGGCTCGATAGAAAAAGAGCTCGGCGTTAAGATTCCGGAAAATTTCGCGGTTGAAGTCCACGAAGACAACCTGTCTACCGCGCACCTGGTTCTCCCGCTGAGAACCGGACCGGAGGCGATGAGCGAGGACGAGTTGGCGGCGGTCGTTGGCGGCGGGGGCGCGGAGAACTGTGAATGGGGTCATGATCATCACGACGAATACCACGTGCCGTTGGGGGGTCCGTGATCGTTCACGGAGATTCGCCGTGAAATCAGGCGGCGGGATCAGGAATTCCACCAGGCGCTACGATTCATCTTCCCGGCGCCGCCTTCGGGCGACGCCGGTTTTTTCTGTACGTCCGACGCGAACCCTGCCGGCGTCCGTTCCGGTCCGAACGGGCGCGGGCAGCGTCCTCCCGCCTGCAATGGCATGAGGATTCGAATGTAGCGGTACGACGAAGGAGTTGACGATGTCCGGGTCCCTCAGGCTGATTTCACCGGAATCGCGCCGTTTCATTCCACGGGAGCTTGTAGACGGTCCCGAATGGGACCGTCTGGTTCGCGGGGTCGGCGAACTTCCCGGGTGGCCGGTCCTGTACAGGGTATTCTTCGAATTTGCGCTGGGCGACCCCGCGCCCGCGGCCGACTTCTCTGTGCGCGTGCTTCCGGGCCATCCGGGATTGCCCGGGCACTTCGTCGATCGTGGAAAGACGGCCCAGCAGGATTCCGCGGCAGCCGCGCTGGGAAGATTCCTCTCGGAGATTGCGGAAACCCGGACGCCGGCCGGATTTGCCGTGAGCGCCAGGTATAACGATATCATGCTCGAATACGACGTCGCCGGAGTCGAGTCGGAAGCATCGCCGGATCCCGGCCTGTTTCTCGGGTTGCGTCCCGCTCCTTCGCCGGAGGGTTCAGAGGTCTGTTCTCCTGGAGACGCGGTTGCAGAGTTGACGAACGCGGTGGGATGGAACGATGACGCCGTTGAGCGCCGTGTCGTGGAACGTGTCGTCAACGCTCTCCCGCCGGGGGGGCGGCTGGATCACGTGGGAGCGATGCCCGGCCGCTCCTTCAGGGCCGTGCGTGTGATTGTCAACGGCGTCAGGCCGGAGGAAATGCCCGTTTTCCTGGAGCGCTCCGGTTGGCCCGGTTCGGTGCGAAATGCGATGAAGACCCTTGATGAATGGCGGGACGTATTTCCATACTTCCGACCCTGTTTCGACGCTTCGGCTCGCGGTTTGCGGCCGCGTCTGGGACTTGAGATGTTTCCGCGAAGCGAAAGGAAGGGCCGCTGGCCGGTGGGGGATTGGCTCAGTACGGGCGTCAGGACGTGGCTGCCGGTTCTGGAACGTATGGAGGCGCGTGAACTCTGTCTGCCGGCAAAGGGGAATGGCTTGCGCTCCTTCCCCGGGCTGGAACGGGTATTCGGTAACGAAGGTGCGTATGTCCTTCACAAGGGACTCAATCACGTGAAACTGGCGGTCGGCGTTGGCGGCGTTCAGGCCAAAGCATATGCCGGCCTCAGATTGCTGCGGGTCGGTCCGGAAGCGGCGGCGATGCCCTGAACCCGCGGTCGAATCGTGAGGAATTACCGGGACAGGACACCGGAGCCAAAGAAACGGTTGCGGATGTCGTCATTGAAGAGCATATTGTCTTTGCAGGCCCCGGTCCGGATTCTTCCTTGCCCGCGCGTTTCCATCACTCCGGCAACTTACCTGGTTAAAAATGAACAAACGCGAAGACTATCTCTCGTGGGATGAATATTTCATGGGCGTCGCGCTGCTTTCCGCCATGAGGAGCAAGGACCCCAATACCCGCGTCGGCGCGTGTATCGTCAACGAGAAGAAGAAAATCGTGGGAATCGGATATAACGGCCTGCCCATCGGCTGCTCGGACGACGAATATCCGTGGGCAAGAGAGGGCGACTTTCTAAACACCAAGTATCCGTACATCTGCCACGCCGAACTCAACGCGATCCTGAACAAGATCGACACCAACCTCTACAACTGCACAATCTACGTGACCCACTTTCCATGCAACGAGTGCGCGAAGGTCATCATTCAATCGGGCATCCGGGAAGTCATCTTTCTGGCCGATAAATACGCGGAGACCGATTCCGTTCGAGCTTCGAAACGTATGTTCGACAGCGCCGGGGTCGTCTACCGCAGGCTCACCGGATACCGGGAATACCTGCACATCGAATTCAAAGACCTGGCCTGACGTCAAGAAGCTGTATTAAAATTCCCGGCGGTCTTCGCGCGGCTGCAAATGCGTCGGTCCGCGTTGGTCAAATCCACCCGTATAGACAAATATGGGCGGATTTTCCCGCCTCGACCGCCACCTTTTCGCTCGCGCTCGGGAACGCACCGTGAATTTCAACACAGCTTCTGGGAGGAAACCGATATGCCCGCCGCCGATTCCTGGCTGCCGGTCGGTCCGGACCTGGAAACCGTGAACGCGAGGTACGCAAATCCGCTCCACGCCCTTTCTACGGCGGAGATACCGGCCATCCTTCTGCGGCGGTCCTACAATCCCGACCATTGCAGGGGCCTGATCCGTCGCTTCATTCACCGCGGCCTGATGCGGGACCCGGCTGAGACCGACTCCGACGACGCCCGCACTCGAATCGACGTCGGCACCAGCCTTGGAAACAGGGGTGACGACCAGCGGGGGTTTTTCGAAGACGCCGTCCGTACCCACGACCTGTTCGGACACCTCTTCGATGGCTTCGACAACCCGGTCGACGTCATCTATGACAGCCTCAGCGCCCTGGCCGCCGGCAAACGGGTGATGACGGCCCGCGAACCCGACGGCCGGCTCTACGGTTCGGCCATTTTCCGCATCCACTACACCCACCACACCTACCGGCCGCATATCGATCACGTCACGCTGCGCGAAAAGCGCTTCGATTACGAGGTCTCCCGGTTCGAGCACCAGTTCGCCGGCGTCGTCTGCTTCCAGAACGCCGCCCAGGCCGGTCCGGCAACCCAGGCCATCCTGCACCGGTGCCTGTGGACGGAAGACGTCGAATCCCATATCGCCGCGGATGCCTTTCACGAGTACGCCCGGCTGAACAACGTCGAACGCTGCCGCGTCGAACTCGAACCGGGCGATCTCTACTTCTTCAACACGCGCTGCATCCACGAGGTCCCCGCGGTCGAAGGAACCGACCCCAGAATCGTCCTGGCCGTCTTCATCGGCTGGTCGAACGACGACGGCGAGGTCTACGTCTGGTCGTAGCGTTGCCCCGCAGCGCCCGGTTGAAGCCAGAACGCATCCGAGCCAGGCGGGCGCTGCGCCCCGATTCAGATAGCAATGAAGGGGTCGCATCCCGGGAGCCGCCGACATGCCCGATTTCGTATACCGGGGAAACCTCCTCCCGGAACGTCCCTCGCCCCTCGACGTCGGGTCCGTTCTGCCTGACTACCGCGCCATGCTGCTTGCGGTGATGGCCGCCATTGCGGACCGGTATGAACGCGCCCCGGACTATCCTTTCATCGATACCAAACTGGACCTCATCACCGGGGAGGACTTCCCGCGTGGCGATCCCGTTCGGGGGGCGAACGCGGTCTACGGCTGGATTCAGGGGCGCGGTCTCGAATCCCTGGCAGGGCACTGTCGGTGGATGCGCCGCCACGGCCTGGCGCCGGAACTGCGGCAGCGTCTGGAGCGCATCGCGGCCGAGGTACTCGAGGCGCTTCGTGAAATCCGGGCCCGGAACGCCGGCCGGCTTTCCTTTTTCATGACCCCTGAGGGAGACCCGTTCACGCTGGACGAGGAAGGCGGGATCCGGGCGATGGAGCTCACGGGGGAAACGAGCTACGGGTTCAGCGACCTCTTCGGCGCCAAGGGCATGGTTGCCGCGGCGAGAACCCTCGAATTGGAGGATGCCGAAGCGGAAGCCATGGCGTATTGCCGCCGCGTGGACGACGCAATTCACGGGGGGCGTTTCGTAACCGACCAGATTTCGCTGGACCCCGGGAACCCCACGGCGCCCCGGCCCGGCCGCCATCCCCACGGCGCGTACATGATTCAGATCGGCGCCGCGGCCATGCTGGCCGAACACCGCGTTCCCGACAGCGTGGCAATGGGCCTGCGCCTCATCCGCCGCGAAATGAAGACCTACGTCAATCTGAACGGGCGGGTCCCGCGTCTCAGGGAGTACGATTTCTGGGAAGCCGTGGACGACGACGGCGCGCCTTTCGAGGAGGACGGAAAGATCCTCTCCGATCCGGGCCACGTCCTCGAATTTATCGGACTTACGCTGAAATTCACCTCCGCCGTCAGAGAAAACGCACTGGCGGAACCCGGACAACTGAAGGAAATCGCCGGCGTGGAAGCGCATATGCCCGCGCTGCTCGCGCATACGTTCGCGGGGGGTTTCCAGCCCGGTCCCGGCGGCATCTGCAAGGCTGTCGACCTGGTTTCCCGCGCACCCGCCAATACCGACATGCCGTGGTGGAACCTGCCCGAAACGATGCGCGCCGCCACGTATTGCTTTTCGATCGCCCGGTCCACGGCACAGCGACAGAGCGCCCTCGGTATATTCAGCGCGTGCCACAACGCCTTCACAAGGCACTTCGTTCGTCCGGACCTCCATCTGATGGCCTATCAGACCCGAGACGAATCCGGCCGGGTCGTGCCCGTCATTCCCGCCACCGCGGATGCGGACCCCGGATATCACACGGGCCTGAGCATCATCGACGTGCTGGAAATCTTCAAGCACGTGTAACCGTTCGCGCTCTTCAGGCAGCCATGCGCCTCGAGATCAAAAACCTTTCGCTTCAGTACGGTACAAAAAAACCGCTGTTTCAACGTGTGAACCTCACCGTTGACAGCGGCGATTTCGTACTCATCCACGGTCCGTCGGGAAGCGGAAAATCCAGCTTCCTCAGGTTGCCCAACCGGCTGCAGGAACCCTCAACGGGCGACATCCTGCTTGACGGCGAACCCGTGACTCGCCACAACGTCACGGAGTTGCGGCGAATGATCGGTTACGTCCAGCAGACGCCCGCGATGGCCGGTGGCAACGTGCGTGCCAACCTGACCATGTCGTTCACGTTCAAAGCCGCACGTGAACGACAACCGCCGGACGATGACCGGCTCAGCGCCCTCCTGGATGATTTCCTGCTTCAGGACGTGGATCTGGACGACGACGCGGAGACGCTTTCCGTCGGACAGAAACAGCGGATCGCGCTGATTCGCACGCTGCTGTCCGAACCCCGTTTTCTCCTTTGCGACGAACCCACTTCCGCCCTCGACCCCGAGTCCAGATCCGTGGTCGAATCATGGCTGGAACGCCTCGCGCTCGAACAGAACATCGGTATTGTCCAGGTGACGCACCTGGACTTCATACCGGTTCGTGTCACGGCCCGGCGTTACCGGCTCGACGGCGGTCTTCAGGAGGTCTCCGCTTGAACCTGATCGAGATCACGCCCGTGCAACTGCTTCTGTGTCTCATTTTCGTTCTGATCGCGGGAACCGGTTCGGTTGTCTTCCGGCTCAACCTGGAAAGGGACCTCGCGTGGGGCACGGTGCGCACCTTCGCGCAGCTCTTCCTCGTGGGCTACGTTCTCAAGTACATCTTCCAGATCAACGACCCGTTCCTGATTCTGATCCTCTTCGTCTGGATGGTCTTCTGGGCCGCTCACGCCATTCGCGGCCGGGTACAGGAAAAGGAGGTGGCCTATTTCATGCCCACCTTCATTTCGATGGTAGCGAGCTACACCACCGTGTCCATCCTGGTAACGGCAGTCATCGTTCAGGTCAAGCCCTGGTACACGCCGCAGTACTTCATCCCCCTGGGCGGCATGATTGTCGGCAACTCCATGAACGCGGTCACGATCGCCCTGGAACGCCTCTTCTCCGACCTGCGCAATCAGCGGGATCGGATCGAACTCGCCCTCTGTCTGGGGGCCACCTACCAGGAAGCCACGGCCGCCATTCTCCGCGACGTGGTGAAGGCCGGCATGATACCCTCCATCAACGCCCTGATGACCGTCGGCCTGGTGTCTTTGCCCGGGATGATGACGGGTCAGATCCTGGCCGGCTCCGATCCGATGACCGCCATCAAATATCAGATCATCGTGATGCTGATGATCGTCGCCGCCACTGCCATCGGCTCCGTGTTCGTGGTGCACGTCGTCCGCCGCCGCTGCTTCACCCGGGCGCATCAGCTGGCGATATAGATCGGTTAGACCGTCTCGCCCGACCCGCCGTCGAAGTTGATGGCGGCGCCCGTAATGAACGCGCCCCGGTCGGACACCAGAAACGCGACCAGATCGGCCACCTCTCCGGGTTCGCCCATCCGCCCCAGCGGCACGTCCTTTCCCAGTTCTTCACACCAGGCATCGAAATCCACGTCACTGCCGGAGGCCGTCCATGCCCGCCGGGCCTGCGCGGACCTGATATTGGTGAGACACACGGTATTGACGCGAATCCGGTGCTGTGCCAGGTCCTTGGACATCGCCTTGCTCAATGCGATCCCCGCCGCGCGGCTCACCGACGTGGGCACCGAGCCCGGCCCAGGCGCCTTGCCTCCCGGATGCGTGATATTCACGATGCTGCCCCCGCCGCGCGCCTTCATATATGGAACCGCCAGCCGTGCAGCGCGTACCGCGGCCCAGAATTTCAAATCGAAGTCCCCCTGCCAGACGGACTCGGTCGCATCCTCGAAGTGATGGGCTTCGGAACGGCCCGCGTTGTTGACCAGGATATCGATGCCGCCAAATTCGGACACCGCGCCGTTTACGAACCGTTCCACGTCCGAGGCACCCGTGACGTCCGCTGCCACCGCGAGGACTTCGGCGCCGGATTCCGATCTGATCGCGTCCGCCGCGTCGGCCAGAACGTCCTTCCGCCGCGCGCACATCGCAACGCGGCACCCCTCACCGGCCAACTTCCGGGCGATCCCTCTTCCGATGCCCTCGCTGCCCCCGGTCACCAGCGCCACCTTGCCTGAAAGATCCAACTCCAGCATCTCGGTTCCTCCTTGAGTCGAAACCCGGCGCCAAACCGGCGCCTTATCCGGCTCGAATAATAAACGGCCGCGCCGCGCGACGGGCTATTGAGCCCTCGAAATGTGGTCCTCAGTGTGTGACGTTCAACCCGCGGCCCAGCGCACGCCCTGGCAGAGCATGGCCTGTACCGGGGGCCTCGCGAACGTCCCGGGACCGTGGCCGAGCGCCGTGTAGAAGACCCGGCCCGATCCGTACTCCTTCACCCACGCGACGGGAAACGTCCCGCCATGCCATTGCGCGGACGCGAGAATCCGCAGTTGAGGTTCATACGCCGAAATGTAAATCTCGTCGTCCACCTCGAAATCCTCGATGCCTTCCATCACGGGATGGTCCGCGTCTTCCACCCGTACGCTGAACGTCAACCCGGGCGGGTGCCAGTTGGCGTGCCCGCCCAGGAGGTCCACCGCCGGCCCGCCGATCCACCATGCCGATCCGTGTATCCCCACCAGCCCCTTGCCGCCGCCGACGAACCCGAAGAGACCGTCCTCCTGCGCGGGCGTCAGGTCCGGTTCGCGGGCAATCGAACCGTCCTCCCGCCTGGCGGTACGCGTGAACCCCGTTCCGAACACGCAGACGTCGTAAGGGTCCATCCCGCCTGCCAGCAGGTCCTTGTCCGTGCTCAGCTGCACGGACAGTTCGGACTGGTCCTCCAGAAACCCATGGATCATTCCGGCGCTCTGATCAAAGCCGTGATTTGCACCCGACAGGATCAATACGTTCATCGCAAACCCTCCTCTGGAAGCCCATTGCCCTTCGGAATCTGCCGCCCGGCGTCATCGCGATCGGCCATACGTGCCCGCCGGCCTCTGGCGTCGGCGAGACCGGATAAATCCCTTATCTGGTTGATTTTATTCATCTTCTACTCAAATAGTCCACGACGAACAAAACATGCATTGCAGGGATTCCGATGTCAATGGTTTTTCGCGGCGTTGGCGTTGGCGGAACCTGCCTCTTGATTCGGCTTCCCATATCCCCTACATTCAACGGGGCGGCGATTCTGCTCCCATGTGCGGGAGTCCGGACCGCCCTCTTTCGGAATTCACCTGGTCCGCGCCAATTGATGATTTCAGGAACGCGAACCAATGTACGAAGGTGAACTCAGGGATTGGTACGCTCGTTCCCCCGCTGAGCGTTTCGTCGAGTCGCAGAAACTCTGGGATGTATTCCTGCTTTTTGGAGGAGACTTTGAACCAAAGCCCGATACCCAAAGCCCTTTCCACGATATTCAGTTCCAGAGTCCAGTGTTCTGTCCCGAAAATAAGTTGCCTGAATTCGACAGCCGAGTCGCCCGGCTCGCAAGGCGCCCGAGCGCAGGCGCCCTGCGTATGGTCGGCGAGCGAGGGGAACGTAGCGAGACGGGATGAATCGTCGGTCGAATGGTGAGGAATTTTTGGGACAGGACACCAAGCGCTGCTGATGGGCGGCCAGGCCTGTATCCTTGAAGGGTTTCTGCCAACCGGAGCGATGCCATGGCTGCCAGGCCGCTGAGCGAAGCCATCCTGAGTTACATGGTCCCCTGGACACGAGTGGACTGGCCGCCTGATTGGGGGACGGTCTTCGGCCGTCCGGGCCCGCTGGTTGTTGAAATCGGCTTCGGCACGGGCGAGTTTCTGGTGGACCGGGCCCTTGCGCATCCGGAGATGAATTTCGTCGGGATCGAACGATCGTGGGTGTCGGTTCAGCGGCTGTTCAGGCGGTTGGAGCGAAGCGGACCCGGGAACGTGTGGGTGGTCCACGGAGGGGCGGATTTTGTGCTGGAACGCCTCTTTTCGGTGGAGAGCGTCACACGGGTCTACGTCAACTTTCCGGATCCCTGGCCCAAGGAGCGCCATCACGGCAGGCGCCTGATCCAGCCGGCATTCGTCCGGGTGCTCGCGGAGCGACTGACGCCGGACGGGACGGTGACCGTGGCGACCGACCACGGGGAATACGCGTCGTGGATTTCCGGGATCCTGGAGGCGCAGCCGCTCCTGCGATCCGGCTTTCCGTCTCCGTGGGTGCCCCATTTGCAGGGCAGGAAGCCCACCAAGTATGAACGCAAGGCCCTGGACGCCGGCGTGCCCGTCCACTATTTTGTCTGGTTGCGCGAAGCCGGCGGCGCCGGGGCGAAAACCGTTGAGAAGGTTGGACCGATGCCGAATATGCTGCTGAAAGGGAAGTACGACCGTGCGCGGCTGCCGGCGGAATTCGACACGAGTTCCTGGCGGACGGACCATCACGGCGTGACGGTGGTGATCAAACTGGTGGGACTCTACACCGACCGGAACGGGGACTGTCTGGTGGA
Source organism: Candidatus Latescibacterota bacterium (assembly GCA_965116875.1). Taxonomy (GTDB): domain Bacteria; phylum Latescibacterota; class UBA2968; order UBA2968; genus JAAXHE01. Next base: position 1,072,006 of record OZ220733.1, on the reverse strand, counting down.
GACGATGGTCCGGGAAGGCGCATTCTCCCAGCATTTCGGCATCCTGGTTCTGGCGCGCACCGGAAACCGGGTGCTGATCAAACTGTCCCCGATCGGACAGCCGCGGCCCACCTGGGGCGTGAAGCAGGCTGTGGGCAGGGTGGGAGAGATGGTACTGAAGCTCTGTCCGGGGTTGAGCGTGGCGGAAAGCGCGGTGGGCCGATAGCGTTCTGTCCCGGACACGGATGTCCCGGTTGGTGAGGTGTTTTCGGGGCAGGACACTTATGCAAAGATGATCTGTGCGCTCCCGTCCAGGGGCTTCGCGGCGCCGATGATTCGCGCTGCTCCCTCTCCGGCGTCGTGCAGGCCTGCCAGGAGGCTCCTGCCCTGGTCGGGAGGGACCGAGACCAGCAGACCGCCGCTGGTCTGGGGATCGACGAATATCTCGTCGTGGCGATCGGGGAGGACGGCGTCAAAGCGGGTCGCGTCCCGGATGAGTTCCCTGTTGGCTGCGTTTGCGCCGGTGCCAACGCCCTTTCCGTACATTTCCAGGGCTTCCGGCATCACCGGAACGTCCGCCGTGGAGATTTCCAGGGTCAGCCCGGAACCCCTCGCGATTTCGAGGGCATGGCCGGCCAGGCCGAAACCGGTCACGTCGGTGGCCGCGTGTACGTTGAACCCGGCCATGACGTCCGCCGCGGTCCTGTTGAGGGCGGTTGTCGTATTCAGGCATTCCTGCATCGCCTTGTCCGAGACCAATCCTTTCAGATTGGCGTTGAAGAGTACGCCGCTGCCGATGGGTTTGGTCAGGATGAGCAGGTCGCCCGGACGGGCTCCCGCGTTGTGCCAGTATTTTCGGGGGTGTACGACACCGGTTACGGACAGGCCGAATTTGGGTTCCTCATCGTCGGTGGTGTGCCCGCCCGCCAGCACGGCGCCGGCTTCCGTGATTTTGCTGAGGGCGCCCTCTACGATCCCCTCCAGGACCTCCGGCCCGAGGCGACGGGACGGGAATCCAATCAGGTTCAGGCACGCGATCGGCCGACCGCCCATGGCGTAGACGTCGCTGAGGGCGTTGGCCGCGCCGATCTGTCCGAAAACGTACGGATCGTCCACCGGAGGCGTGATGAAGTCCGCCGTGAGCACGAGGGCGGTCTCATCGTCCAATCGGTATACGCCGGCGTCGTCGCTGGACTGAAATCCCACCATCAGATTCGGATCGGCGTTTTGAGGCAGGCCGTCCAGAAGCTTCTTCAGTCCGACCGGACTGACTTTGGCCGCTCACCCGCAGGTCCGTGCCAGGCTTGTGAGCGTGTGTTTTTTCCTGATGAACGGCAAATCAAGTTCCTCACCTGAGGTTCCTGGGTATCGCGATCCGTGCTGAAATAGATACGGGAAAACAACCGGAATCGCAACCTCAATCCATCTGTAATCTCCAGCGCCGGCACGGCTGCGGCCGTCCTTCGCGCTTCACGGCGGTAACACCCGGATGAATGAAGAGTTCGCAACGGCGCACGCGCTCTCGTTTGAAGACGTTTCGAAGGTTTACGATGCGGGAGCCGGATCTCGTTACGCGCTGCGTGGCGTGTCGTTTGTCGTCGAGCCAGCCCGGAAGGTGGCGATTGTCGGACGCAGCGGAAGCGGGAAGTCCACCCTTCTGCACCTTGCGGCCGGCATTGACGTTCCCACCGGAGGGACGGTGAGGGTGGGCGAACGGGACCTGAGCGCGCTGCCGGAAGAAGCTCGAACGAAACTGCGCCGCGACGAGGTCGGACTCATTTTTCAGTTTTTCTATCTGATGCCGCACCTGCCGGTCGCGGACAACGTCGCGTTGCCCGCGATGATCGCGGGGGAAAAGCCGCGGCTGTACCGCCCCCGGGCCATGGAACTCCTGGAACGCGTGGACCTGGGCGACCGCGCGGGGGACCCGGTGCAGAAGCTGTCGGGCGGAGAACAGCAGCGGGTGGCCATCTGCCGGGCGTTGTTGCGGCGCCCCGGTTTGCTGCTGGCGGACGAACCAACGGGCAACCTGGACGACGATAACGGACGGCGGGTGATGGAACTGATGACGGAACTGGTTGATCACGAGGGTGCGACGCTGGTATACGTAACCCACAGCCGGGAGTTCGCCACGCTTGCCGATGAGGTCTGGGAACTGCACAGCGGAGAGCTGAGCCATACGCCCCGGCCGCGGACGACCGCGTGACCCGCTATTTCGCGAAATCTCTCGGCGCCCAGCTTCGCGCGGGAGGCAGCCTCTATTTTCTGACCGTTTTCGGCGTGGCGCTTGGCGTTGCTTCGGTACTCTCCATTCAGATTGTGAATTTCAACGCGCTGGCCGCGTTCGAGGGGACCGTACGGGCGGTAAGCGGGGAGGCGGACCTGAGCGTGCTGGGAAGAACGCCGGCGTTTTCGGAACGGTCGTACCCCAAAGTGCTGTCCGTGGAGGGTGTGGCGTCGGCCTGGCCGTTGTACCGGATGGACGTGGCGCTGGCGGGCAGGGAGAGGTTCTTTCTCGAGGTGCTGGGGGTCGACTTCTTTACGCCGATGCGGATCCCGTGGCAGCGCGACCCCGGCGATATCTCCGCCGCGCTCGCAGGAGACGGTTGGAGCGCGGTAACGCCGGCACTGGCTGAGCGGCTCGGCTGGTCCGTGGGCGACACGTTCGAAGTGCAAAGCGGGGTTCGGCAGGTGCGTCTGCGCGTGGGGGCGCTGGTGGACTTCCAGGCGCTGAGCCCGGTAGCCAGCCGGAAACTGGTGGTTATGGACATCGCGCAAGCGCAGGCGCTGCTGGGGCGGAAGGGCCAGCTTCATCAGATTGACGTGCGGGTCGCCGGGGGCGCGGACCCCGCAGGCGTCCGAAGGCGATTGCAGGAAAGGCTCGGCCCCGGAGTGCGCGTGGCAACGCCCGGCCAGCGGTCGGAGCAGGCGGAGGGTCTGCTTTCGGCATTCAGGCTGAATCTTTCGGCGATGAGCCTGATCAGCCTGTTCGTCGGACTGTTCCTGGTATACAGCAGCACGCAGGCGGGGTTGATACGGCGGCGGACGGAGTTCGGACTTCTGCGCTCGCTGGGCGCCACGCGGGCTCAGGTCCTTGCGCTGATACTGGGGGAAGTGGCGCTTCTGGGGGCGGTGGGGGTGCTGCTGGGCCTGCCGTTGGGGTACTGGGCCGCCGAGGTGAACCTGGAGGTCGTTAGCGCGACGCTCACCAATCTCTACCTGCTGGAGGAAATCTCATCCCTCAGGCTGCCGGGATGGCTTTATGGGCTGGGTGTGGCGATCGGGATGGGGGGCGCCCTGGCGGGCGCCCTGGCGCCAGCGCTGGACATGAGCCGGCGGGATACCCGGGCCCTGCTTTCGGCAGTTCCGCTTCAGGAGCGGACGGGTCCGCTGGTACTGCGGCTGTTATTCGCCGGAGTGGGCATCATTGCGGCGGCTGGCGTCTGGTACCTCGGGTGGGGCAGGGAATGGAAACCGGCCGGGTTCGTCCTTTGCGTGGCGCTCCTCATCGGTCTTCCGCTGTGCGCGCCATTCGCGATCAGCCAGGTTTGCGGCCGCGTGCGCGTCAGGGGATTCGGGCCGGGTTACAGCCTGAGGTCATTGGCTGTTCGTATCCGGACGACGTCGTTCGCGGTGGCGTCTCTGGCCATAGCGGTCAGCATGCTGGTGGGCATCACGCTGATGGTTGGAAGTTTCCGGCGGACAATGGAAGTCTGGGTCAACGCGTCGGTCCGCGCGGATGTGTACATTTCGCCCGCTTCCTGGCGGGGGCGCGGAAACGAGGGTACCCTGGATGACGAACTGGTTGAGGACCTGGCGCGTCATCCGGGCGTGGCGATGGTGGACCGGCTCCGCGGCTTCCCGGGCTGGTCCGGCGATCGTCAGATCGGACTGGCCGGGGTGGACATGGCGCTTCCCGGAGGCGAGGTACGTTTTCCGCTGCTAGACGGAAACGTGGATGAGGCGTTTCGACGGGTGCGAGAGGAGTCCGCGGTTCTTGTGGGAGAGACGCTTGCCCGCGGGACCGATACGTGGTCCGGTGACGAAATCGCGGTTTCCGGCCCGGACGGCGAGGTCCGGTTTACCGTGGCGGGTGTGTACTACGACTACCATACGAGCGGCGGCGCGGTTGTCATGGACCTGAAGACACTGGAGGCCACCTTCGGACCCGGGCCGGTCAACGGGGCGGCGCTTTTCCTCCAGCCAGGTTGGGAGGCGGACACGGTGATCGAACATCTGAAAGCGCAGTATTCGGATGCGCCGCTCCAGATTCGCAGCAATCGACGGCTCAGGGACGAGGTGTTCCGGATTTTCGATCAGACGTTTCTGGTCACGCGGATTCTGCAGGGGATGAGTCTGCTGATTGCCGTTTGCGGCGTCATGCTGATGCTTCTTGTTCTCGTACGGGAGCAGGTGACCGAACTGGCGTTGTATCGCGCGGTCGGTGCGAAGCGCGGCCAGGTCTTCCGTCTGTTTCTGGGCCAGGGCATGGGTTTCGGACTGCTGGGAACGGGGCTTGGGCTTCTGGGAGGCGTGCTGCTTGCGGGGATACTTGTCTTCGAGATCAACCGGGCGTATTTCGGATGGACCATACAGGTCTATTGGCCCTGGGGATCCGTTCTCCGGCAGGTGGCCGCCATACTCGGCGCGGCATTGCTGGCAAGCCTCTACCCCGCGGCGCGCGCCAGCCGAACGCCGGCTACCGAACTGGGCCGGGACGATCTGATGGCGTGAAGCAGGGCGGTGCCGCGAATTTTGTTTGCCAATGGCGGCATCAGGCTGGATATTTCCAATTGCCCGATACAGTCGCCATGCGCGGCTGCGCCCGACATATCCAGGGGCGCGCGACAACAGCTGATCCCAATGCTGAAAACCGCCACTATACATGGAGGACTCGATGAATCTTTTCCTGGTTCTGCAGACCGTGCTGATCGCCCTGTTTGTGCTTGCACTGGGGGCATTCGTGTGCTTCCTGTTCGTACCCGGGGCCGCGTATTCCATGTCTTCGGTTCTGGGCATGCACCAGAAAGCCGATACGCTCAAGTTCCTGGGGATCGGCGCTGCCGGCGTCCTGGTTGCTCTGAACGCCCTGATGGCCTACAAACGCTCCAGAGCGATGGACGCGGTTGCGAAAGCACAGGCCGACGCGGCTGTCGAGCAGGCCCGGGCCACGGCGGAGCAGGCACGCGCGAGCCGTGACGCCGAACACGGACTGAGGCATCAACGCCTGCACTACGGCGTCGAACACCTGGGGCACGAGTCCGTTGCGGTCCGCCTGGGCGGCGCCTACGAACTCTTCCACCTCGCGCAGGAAACCGAATCGTTACGACAGCCAGTGCTGGACATTCTCTGCTCGCATATCCGCCGCGCCACGGAACAGGACACCTATCGGAGAAGGTACAGGTCGAATCCGTCGGAGGAGGTACAGAGCCTGCTTAACCTGCTCTTCACCTCCCCTCGCGGTATCTGCCAGGGGCTTCGCATCGACCTTCAGGGAAGCTGGTTGAACGGAGCGACGCTCTGTGCCGGGTACCTGTGCGGCGCCAATCTTGCGGAGTCGAGGCTTCAGGGTGCGGACCTGGTCGGGGCGCAACTGCAGGGCGCGGACCTGTCGTGGGCGCACCTTCAGGTGGCCGGACTCTCGTGGGCGAGGCTTCAGGGCGCGGACCTGGTGGGGGCGCGACTCGACGCCGCGAGCCTGTCCCGGGCGAACCTGCAGGGCGCCGACCTTGCCCGCTCGATGCTGCGCGGCGCAACGCTGGGCCGAACGCATCTGCAGGGTGCCTTCATCGTGGGCGCGCATCTCCAGGGTGCGGACCTCGCCGATGCGCAGTTCCAGGGTGTAAGAAGCCACGTGGATTACCCGGATTCATTCGAGGAGCGCATGACGCAGTCCATCGGCGAAGAGACCGACGTGAGCGGGGCGATCTTCGGCGGCGGATTGACGATGGAGGAGATGGATTCCATTCTGGACGGGATGTACCACGAGACGGCAAACGACCTGCGGGAAAAGTTGACGCCCCACGTCGGCAAGACGGCATCCTACGAGCTTCCGGAACACAGCGGCGCAGTTATCGGATCCTATACCGAAGAAGAAGCCGAAAAGCGGATCGCCGAATACCGGGAAGCGACGGGAGAGGCGAAGGACGAAGGCTGATGAATCAGACCGGAAAGCGGATCTGCAAGGGGTCGTCGCGTTCCGGATCGGGCAGCCCGTGTCCTCCTGACCGTTATCGACCACGAACCGAAAGCTGTCGTTCGCGCGCTTGCCAGGTGAACGCGGACTCAGAGAAATCGCGACTGTTTCCTTTCTGCAAAAGAAAGGGGTATCCTATGAAAAAGAGCTACAGTTTAGATCTTGCCGTCCTCTTTGTCTTCGTCCTGTTGTCGCAGAACAGCTTCGCTCAAGGAAACAATCCCGTCAGTTTGGACGAAGGCCGCGTCACTCTGCGAGGACACACCTCAGGGGTTTCGTCCTTGTCGTTTTCGCCTGATGGGCAAACGCTTGCCAGTGGGAGCAATGACGCGACGATCCGATTGTGGGATGTGGTCGCCCTTCGGGAGAAGGCCAGACTGACGGGGCACCCGGGGCTTGTCAATTCCGTGGCGTTTTCACCGGATGGGAAGACCCTGGCCAGCAGCAATGAAAACGTCCGATTGTGGGATGTGGCCAGCGGTCAGGAGAAGGCGCCGCTGGAGGGGCATATGAGGGCTTTTTCTGATTTGACGTTCTCGCCGGATGGAAGCACGCTCGCCGCCTGCCTTGGAGACATTCATTGGTGGGACGTAGCCAGCCGCCGTGAGAAGCCCAGCCTGCGAGGTCATTCGCCCAGTGCTTTTACCGTGGCGTTTTCGCCTGACGGGCGAATGCTTGCCAGCGGAGGCAACGACACGACGGTTCGATTGTGGGACGCGGACACGGGTAAGCCGGTAGCAACGTTCTGGGATAATGCGGGTTCGGTTAATTCCGTGTCTTTCTCGCCGGACGGGAGGATTCTCGCCAGTAACGGCAGAGACGGTGCGATTCGATTGCGGGATGTTGCCACCGGACGGAAGAAGGCAACACTACAAACGGATAAGGGCTCGGTTTCGTCCTTATCGTTCTCACCCGATGGGAGTACTCTGGCCAGCGGTGGCGATACGGTTCGACTGTGGGATCTGGCCATGGGAAAAGAGAAGGCCACACTCCGTGGGCATACGGGTTGGGTTGCTTCCGTGTTGTTCTCGCCGGACGGGAGGATTCTCGCCAGTGCGGGTAGGGACGGATCGATTGTCCTGTGGAATATGTCTCCGCATATCACGCCTCAGCCCGCCAGTCCGGACTTCGATGGAAACGGCGCCGTCGACTTCGCGGACTTCGTGCAGTTTGCCGCGCATTTCGGGCTGAGTTTTGGCGATGTCGGTTACTACACTGGATATGATATAGACGGCGACGGCGCAATTGCATTCGATGATTTTCTGATCTTTGCGAAAGCGTTTGGCAGCTAGCCGGGCGCGCAATACTCCGTCAAGGCGGACTCATCCGCCAGTGTCGAGCTAGAGGGATGTCCGATGAATAAGAGCTATGGATTTGCCTTTGCCCTACTGTTTGTCAGCGTCCTTCTGGTGCAGAACAGCCTCGCTCAAGAGAATCATCCCATCAGTTTGCCCGAACGCGGTGCTACACTGCGAGGGCATAGGGGTTCGGTTGTTTCCTTGTCGTTCTCAACGGATGGGGCAACACTCGCCAGCGGGAGCGCGGACGCTACGATTCGATTGTGGGACATGGTCAAGCCACGGGAGAAGGCAAGGCTGACGGGTCACGCGGGGCTTGTAGGCTCCTTGTCGTTCTCGCCGGATGGAAAAACCCTGGCCAGTGCCGACGGATTCGTTCGATTTTGGGATGTAGTCAGCCTTCGCGTGAAGGCGTCGCTGCAGCAATATACAATGGGTAGTCTCTCCTTGTCGTTCTCACCGGATGGAAGTACACTCGCAGTCTGTTATGTGGACATTCTGTTGTGGGATGTGGCCGGCGGTCAGGAGAAAGCCATATTGCGAGCGCAGGCTATGAATCTTTATTCCGTGTCGTTCTCACCTGACGGGAGGACACTGGCCAGTGGAGGTGGTGACGGTGTGATTCGGCTGTGGGACGTGGGCAGGGGTTCGCAGAATGCCACGTTCTGGGGCCACGAGGATTGGATTTCGGAGGTGACATTCTCGCCGGACGGAAGTATTCTCGCCAGTGCCAGCGCAGACGAAACGATTCGACTATGGGATGTGGCCAGGGGTCGGAGTATGGCCACGTTACGTGGGCATACCGGGGATGTCTTTTCCGTGACGTTCTCACCGGACGGTAGTACCATCGCCAGCGGAAGTGAAGACCATACGGTTCGATTGTGGGACGTGGCCGGTGGAAGGGAGGCGGACACATTACGAGGGCATACCGGGCCCGTTTACAACGTGCGGTTCTCTCCGGACGGTAGGATCCTCGCAAGTGGGAGTCAGGACAGTACGATTGTGCTCTGGAATCTGGCGCCGCGCATCAATCCTCAAACCGCCAGTGCGGACTTCGATGGCAACGGCACGGTTGACTTCGCCGACTTTCTGCAGTTCGCCTCGAACTTCGGCCTGAATCAAGGCGATGCCGGGTATGATGCGGGGTATGATCTGGACGGAGACGGCGCCATCGGCTTTGGCGACTTTCTGGTTTTCGCCCGGGCCTTTGGCAGTTAGGTTGGTGTGCATGCGATATGCTGGCGTACTTCGCCCTCTCGTCGCAGAAAAGGGAGCCGGGGCGAAGGTTCGCCTGTCTCAGTCGCTCCGCTTGTGACTTGAAACGATTATCCCGGAGTTTTATATGGGCATCCTGCGAGGGCATATTGTCGACGGCGCGACCGGCGAGCAGATCGACGCCAAGGTCCACGTGCTGACCTCCGACGGCCGGTTTACCCATCCGCGGGAGGCCGTGTTGAAGCGGGGTCCCGGTACGCCGTTCTTCTTCTGCGACGGTTCCTTCGAGGTCCGGGGGGGCCGCGGGCGCACCGACGTACTGGTGGAGCGGGGGACCGAATTCGAGCCGTCACGTACGGTGGTGGACATGCCCGAACACGGCGCGAAAGACGTCGAGATCAGGCTCAACCGATGGTACTTCCCGCAGGAAAACAACTGGTATCCGGGCAACACCCACATCCACTACGATGAGAAGGAGACCCGGCCGGACGACCGGCTGGCCATCGACTGCAGCGTCGAAGGCTACAACGTGACCGTCGTCAGCGTCCTGGACAGAAGGCAGCTCCCCTACGCCAGCAACAAATATCCCATCGGCGTGATGAATGACTTCACCACCGCGCATCACGTCCTGGACATCGGGGAAGAGAACCGCCACTACGGCGAAAACTCCCCCTGGGGTTTCGGGTACGGACACGTGATGTTTCTCAACATCCGCAACCTCGTCCAGCCCGTGAGCCGCGGCCATATCCTCACCGCCCAGTTCGACCCCGACTATCCTCCGCTCTGCTTCTGCTGCGACGAAGCGCGCGACCAGGGCGGTATCGTCATCTGGTGCCACAACGGCCGGGGCATGGAGGCGCCGGTTGCGGCGGTGCTGGGCAAGCTGGATGCCTTCAACCTGTTCGATCCCTTCTGGATGGACCCCGAGTACGATCTCTGGTACAAACTCCTCAACTGCGGCATCCGCCTGCCCGCATCCACCGGCACGGACTGGTTCGTCTGCTCCAACAACCGTGTGTATGTCAACACCAGCGACGCGTTTTCCTACGAAAGCTGGATCGCCGGCATGAAGGCGGGCAACACCTTCATCACCAATGGACCCGCCATCGATCTGAGCGTCAACGACCGGCCGATGGGTTCCACGGTCCAGTTACCCAACGGCGGCGCGCTCGATATCGAGTCCGGTTTCAATTCCTTCTATCCCGTCCATCGCGTGGAAGTCGTGATGAACGGCCGCGTCATTCACGCAGAGAACAATGCCGAAGGCAAACGCGAGGGCGCCATCCGCCACCGCGTGGAGGTCGACCGCGACGGTTGGATCGCCGCAAGGCTCTGGGGCGATGGACGCGACAGCTTCGGTCAGTCCATCTACGCCCACAGCAGCCCGGTCTATTTCTCGTGCGGCCGTCCCCCCACCGAACGAAACGAATCCGCCAGGTTTTTTCTGGACGGAATCGAAGACTCGCTGAAATGGATCGATACCTGGGGCCGGTACAATACCGACCGGCAACGCGATGACGTCCGGGAGCTCTTCCGTCAGGGGCGTGAGGGGTTCGCGGCGATAGAACAGGTGAAATCCGGATGACCGAAATGGATTCGACTCTGTTGGTCGTTTTTCCGGTTCCATCGTTGATCGCATTGTGGCGATACGAGGAATCGTGAAATCGACCATGAGAACGGAGCGCGATCGCCGCTGGGATTACAGAATGCGGGTTGCGCTCGCTTTTTGTCTGCTCGCCCTCGCCCCCGCGGCCGGCGCCGGGGAGTGGAAGACCGCACGCCCGGACTATGCGTGGTCCTTCCCGCACGACCACTGGGCGCGTCACGGTTACAAGACGGAGTGGTGGTATTTTACGGGACATCTGACGTCGGAGGACGGACGGCGCTTCGGATACCAGTTCACGTTCTTCCGGATCGGGATGTTGCCGCGGCGTCCCACGCTGGCGTCGGATTGGGCGACCGGAAACCTGATCATGGGCCACGCGGCCATTGGCGATATCGAGTCGCAGCGCCATCTCTTCAGCGAGGTGATCTACCGGATCACGCCCCTACTCGGCGGGATTGGCGAGTACCCCGATACGCTGATCGCCTGGAGCCGGGCCCCGGCGGGTACCGACGCGCTTTGGACGCTGCGCTGGAGCGGTTCCGGGTTCGATTTCTCGATGACCGACAGCCGGCGGCGCATGGGATTCTCGTTATCGACCCGGCCCGACAAGCCGATGGTCTTCCAGGGGCCGAACGGATTCAGCAGGAAAGGGAAGGATGAGGCCGCGGCCAGCCAGTATTACAGCTTTACGCGCCTTGCCACAACGGGCGAGATCCGGCTGAACGGCGAGCGGCTGACGGTAACGGGAAAGAGCTGGATGGACAAGGAGTTCGGGTCGAACCAGCTCGAAGCCCACCAGGCGGGGTGGGACTGGTTCAGCCTGCAACTCGATGACGGCCGCGAGGTGATGCTGTACGTGTTGCGGGATACCACGGGCGCCGCGGACTTCGCGCGCGGTACGATCGTCTCTGCGGCGGGGCAGGCCAGATACCTGGCGCCGGAATCATTTTCCATTCGTGCAAAGGAGACCTGGAGGAGCCCGGAGACGGATGCCGTGTATCCCTCGCAATGGGAGGTCGCACTTCCCGGCGAGGACCTGCGGATGTCGATCCGGCCCGTGATGGCGGACCAGGAGAATCGAAGCGCATTGATCAGGTCGATGTTCTACTGGGAGGGCGCCGTGGAAATCACGGGTCCTGACGGGAAGCGGATGGGGCAGGGATACGTGGAACTCGTGGGGTACGGGACGGGCAGCCGGCCGCGGTTGTAGCGATTAGGAAATCGAAGACCGGAAAAGTCAGGGGATTCCGCCGAGCGCATCGGGCAAGGGATCCCCAATTTTCCTGCCTTACAGGATTGACATGGTTTCCTCCGGGAGTGCGCCGATGTACCGCGCAATGCCGCCGGGCCGCATTCCGACGAAGGCGTAGGGGCGACCCTTGTGGTCGCCCTGTTTTATTGTGCGTTTTGAAGGGCCTTCCGGAGTGCATCCTGATGGGTGTAAATTCGAAGGATCGGTTGAATTTCTTCGCGGTACTAAACAGCATGATTCGACGATGGAATGCAAAGATCAGTGATGAAGAGACGACGAAACCGATATTTCACATTGTTGATCTGCTACCTCAAGCCACAGTGGCCACGGGTTCTGGCGATGGCGCTGATGTTGTTCGGCGGAATTGGTCTGCAGCTGGCCAACCCGTTGATTATGCGTTTTTTCATCGATACGGCAACAGAGGGAGGATCGCTGCGGCAACTTACCCGCGCGGGCCTGCTGTTCATCGGCGTGGGGCTGGTTCACCAGGCCGTGTCTGCCTTCGCGAGCTACGTCTGCAGCGACGTGAGCTGGCGCGCAACAAACCGTCTTCGGTCCAATCTGACGGGTCATATCCTGAGCCTGGATATGTCGTTTCACCACAGCCGTACGCCTGGTGAACTGATTGAACGCGTTGATGGCGACGTGGGTCGGCTCGCCGCCTTCTTCTCGGATTTCGTCATTGAACTGGTTGGTGGCCTCATGCTGTCACTTGGCGTATTGATCGTCCTCATGTTCGAAGACTGGCGGCTTGGTGCAATTCTCGCAGCTTTTGTGGCGGTCTATCTGACGGTCCACATTCGCGCGCAAATGATCTCGGTGCCATTCTGGCACGCCGAGCGGCAGGCCAGCGCGGAACTGTCCGGTTTTCTTGAGGAACGTCTTTCCGGCCTCAGAGACATCCGGGCCAGCGGCGCAATCGCATTTACGATGCGACGTTTCCATGTGGTTGTAAGGAGAGCATTCGCAACCGCGTTCAAAGCCGATGTCATCACCGACGTGGGGTGGTCAATCTCGAATATCGTCTTTGCAACTGGTTTTGCGTCGGCAATGGCATATGGCGCATACCTGTACCGGGTGGACGTCATTACGATCGGAACCGTCTATCTCCTGATCCACTATCTCCAGATGCTGCACACACCGCTGAACAGGATTCAAAGGCAGGTAGAAGCGTTTCAGAGCATACGGGTCGGAATCCAGCGCGTCGAAGAACTCACGACGGTCAGACCTGAGATTCGTGACGGCCCCGGAGCGATTCTTTCGCCGGGACCGCTTTCAGTCGAGTGTCGGAACCTTTGCTTTTCCTACCAGCCAGAAAAACCGGTACTGCAAGATCTCACGTTCCGACTGGAACCTGGAAAAGTGCTTGGTCTGCTGGGACGCACAGGGAGCGGAAAGACCACGCTTTCCCGTCTGCTGTTCCGGCTCTGCGACGCCTGCGGCGGTTCGATCCGCCTGAGCGGTACGGACATTCGGGAACCGCGGTTGTCCAACCTCCGCGCACACGTTGGATTGGTCACGCAGGACGTACAGCTGTTTCAGGCGTCGGTCCGGGATAACCTGACGCTTTTTGATGGATCCATTGGGGATAATCGCGTTATAGACGCGCTCCGCGTTGTGGGACTTGGCCCCTGGTACGCGTCGCTTCCCCTGGGTCTCGATTCGCAGATGCCGCCGGGTGGGAGCGGACTTTCCGCGGGCGAGGCGCAGTTGGTGGCGTTTGCAAGGGTTTTCCTGAGGGACCCCGGTTTGCTGATTCTGGACGAAGCGTCGTCGCGTCTGGATGCGGCTACCGAACGACGCATGCAACGCGCGATGGACGCCCTCCTCCGGAATCGGACCGCGATTGTCATCGCACATCGTCTTTCGACAGTATATCGTGCCGACGAAATCATGATTCTCGAAGAAGGACGGATGAAAGAACATGGTACTTACGCGAATCTGGTGAAGAATCCCGATTCCATCTTCTCCGGTCTGTTGCGTACGGGGTTGGAAGGGGTTCTGCGATGAACCGCTTTGTCGAAAGTAACAAAGGAAGATCACGCTATTTCCGAAGGCTGATCGGGATCAGCCCCTGGCTGTTTTTTCTCGGTATCCTCCTTTCCTTGGGGTATTACGGTTTCCCGCTGATCGTCGGTCTGATCCTCCGTGCATTCTTCGACGCGTTGGCAGGGGAAGGTGATGTCCGCTTCGGCATCTCGGTCCTGGTTATTCTCTTTCTTGCGACTCGATTGACCGTACAGATTTTCGAGCAGGGATACGCCGCGAACTACGCGTATTTCGAAGGCAAACTCAAAACACTCATCCGTGGGAATCTGTTCAATCGTCTCCTGCAGGCCTCGGATGGCCGTGCTGAACATGGTCCGGGAGAAATCGTCAATCGTCTGGACGACGATATCGACGGAGCGATTGCGCCGTTAATGATTTTCCTGGCCCTGATCGGACACGCCGCGGCTGCAGTTTTTGCATTTGCGGTACTGTTGAGTGTCAATCCCTATATCACGTTTCTGGCATTCATACCGATGATCGCCATCGTACTCCTTGCGAACGGAATGGGCAGGCGCATTCAGTCATTTCGACACGAGAGCCGGAGGACGACGGGCCGTGTCAGCGGTTTTCTTGGTGACCTCTTCGGGGCGGTATTGGCGGTCAAGGCTTCAAACAGCGAGGCAAACACCGTCCAGCACGTCGAAAGGCTCAACGAAGCACGGCGCAGAGCGGTTATCCGGGAACGCCTTTTCAACCGGCTGCTGGCATCGATTAACTCGACGACAATCAACCTGGCGACCGGCGTAATCCTGATATTCGCCGCTGAACTGATGCGCGCGGGGGACTTTACCGTTGGTGACTTCGCACTGTTTGTCAGTTACATCGCCCTGGGCGAGATCACGGTATTGGCATTTGCAGAACGCCTGGGAGCCTTGCTGGCCGCGCTCAAGCAGGCTGACGTTTCCATAGAGCGACTTCTTGAACTCTTGCCCGGGATTTCACGGGAATCGCTCGTCCGTCCCGGTACGGTTTACCTGCGGGGTGACTTGCCCGCCGTGCCATTCATCGAAAAAGAGAGCACCGACCGTTTGCAAACACTGGAGGTCGGAGGCTTGAGCTTCATTCATTCGGAAACGGGTCGGGGAATTGACGGGATAGACCTGCGACTGGAAGCCGGGACGGTAACGGTCATCACAGGACGAATCGGGTCCGGAAAGACGACGCTTCTGGAGTCTCTGTTGGGTTTTCTTCCCAGGGATGGCGGAGACATATACTGGAACGGCGAACGGGTTTCGGATCCGGCATCGTTCTTCGTGCCGCCGCGTTGCGCCTATACGCCGCAGGTCCCAAGGCTCTTCAGCGACACGCTACAGGACAATATCCTCATGGGCCTGCCCCCAGAGCGCGTCGACCTGCCTGCGTCAATACGGAAAGCGGCAATGGAAGACGATCTGGAGATGCTTGCCGACGGACTGGATACAAGGATCGGTCCGAGGGGCGTGAAACTTTCCGGCGGTCAGGTACTAAGAACGGCGGCGGCGCGGGCGCTGGTCCGTGAACCTGAACTGGTTGTATTCGACGATCTTTCCAGTGCCCTCGACGTGGAGACGGAGCAGACATTGTGGCGTCGTGTATTTGGACAGACGGAAATGACCCCCCCCGGACGTGTCGTCAGCACGTATCTCGTTGTATCGCACCGCCGAGCCGCCTTGAGGCGCGCGGACAATATCATCGTCCTCAAGGATGGACGAGTTGACGCCGAGGGAACATTGGACGTGCTGCTCAAAAGCTGCAACGAGATGCAAAAGCTGTGGCACGGAGAATTGAGCGCATCAGTTCGCGGATGAGGAATTCACATCTACAGAGATCGGCTTACCAGTAAATCGTAGGGGCGACCCTTGTGGTCGCCCTGTTTTATCGTGCGTTTTGAAGGGCCTTCCGGAGTGCATCCTGAAGGGTGTAAGTGCGGAGGATCGGCCGATAGGTATCCCTTACAGTCGTTCATTTGGAGGATAATGCGATTGAATCGGTTCTCACGATGAAAAAGCGTTTACACATCTGTAGTGTCGTCGCGACGTTGCTGATGCCCGTATCCTTGGGCGCCGAGGATCAGCACCGGACCCGCGTCGCTCAAGCCGTCAGGGTGAAAACCGCACCCGTAATCGATGGCGAGCTTTCCGATCCCGTATGGCAACAAGCACGGATTGCGACCGGCTTCTTCCGTGTAAAGGAGGGCAGTATTCACCCGTCGCGGCTGAAAACGGAAGTCAGGATATTGTACGACGAAGAGGCGCTCTATATAGGCATCTACTGTGAAGAACCGGATATGGGGAATCTGCGGGAAACAATGACCCGTCGCGATTCCCGGATCTGGCAAAACGACTGCGTAGAGGTGATGGTGGATACCTATCGAGACCGTCGCAACTGTTACGTTTTCGCAACAAATACACTTGGCACACAGATGGACGAACGCATAAGCAATGAGAGTGTTTTCGACATGAGTTGGGATGCAATATGGGAATCGAAGGTACGAAAACACCGTCATGGGTGGACCGCCGAATTCTCGATCCCGTTTCGGGTACTCCGGTTCGATCCGCACAATTCGACATGGGGAATCAACTTCTGGAGGACGCATCCGATAAGCGGTCAATCCTATTCCTGGGCGCCTTCTGCATTTTTCGGCCGTGTATCCGAGTTCGGCGATTTGACCGGATTGAATCTTGGCGAGATTCGGTTTGAACCGAAAATCGGCATTCTTCCCTACGCCGCCTATCGTACGATTGAAGACCGCCAGGACGATTACGAAGGAGGCCTGGACTTTATTGTACCGGTCTCGACGCACCTTACCTCGAATGTGACATTCAACCCGGACTTTTCCCAGTTGGAAAGTGACCCCACCCAAATCAACATTGCCAGCGACCGGGAGCTCTCACTACCGGAACGCAGACCATTTTTTCGGGAAGGCGCGGAACTGTTCACGTTACCGCTGAATCTGTACTATACCCGCCGAGTTCAGGAAATCGATATCGGGACGAAAGTGGCTGGCAGATTTGGCGCAGCGAATGTCGCAATAATCAACACGTACGGAAAGATGATAGACCGATACGATGGAGATCGCAAGAAGCAGGCGAATCTCCTGGCCAGTCGTGTCAACTGGGACGTTGGCGAGCGGACGGTCGTTGGGTTCATGGGTGTCCGGAAACACCAGGAAGACAGGGATGTGCTGCTTCTGTCTCTCAATGGTCGATTCGGATTTGGCAGAGACCTGACGGCTTCGTCCCAATTTGCCGTCAATTCCATCGGCGGCCGGACCCATAGCGCTTACCATCACGAACTGACCTGGGTGCACAGAGGTTGGATGGCCCAGGTCGGGGTTGAAGAAATCCAGGACGGCTTTCGTCCCAACGAGATTGGACTTGAAGATGACGCGTTCCACCGCAAGCGTGCCAGGGCAAGATACAGTTACGGACTGCCGGAGACCCGGCTCGTGCGGTCATTGACGGCTGAAATGTACCACGCATACCAAACCAACGCGGATAAGCTGCTGAGCGAACGGCGTAACGAGCTCAGGTTCAATGTCGAAATTGGCCGGATCGATTTCGTGACGTTCGGTGGTTTCGGCGCACTGCGCGAAGTCGGTCAACTCTTCGATACCAGGTTTCTTGGTTCAGAGGTCAATTACGCGGCACAGCGGTGGCACCTGAGCACATTTGGTCGAATCGGGCTTCGACGGGGGCAAATCAGCCGATATTCCAGTTTCTCCGCAGGTCTCAACGTTTTGGAAAAAACAACTTTGGATGTCACTCTTGGCTATCTTTCGTGGGATGCAATTCGCAAAACGAATGTATTCCGGCTACGCGGCAACTACCAGCTGACTCGAAGGGTTGGTTGGCTCATCTATATTGAACGCATTGAAGAACGACTACGGGATGAAACGTCCCTCAGTTTCAATGCCATTTTCGATTACGAATTCACACCGGAGAGCCACATTTACTTTGTATTCGTGAATGGCAGGCCGGGTAATCGGGCCGTGTTTGCGAAAATCGCATATCTTTTCGAATCCGGTATTCCAGGTTTTGGTAAGGACAATTGAATTTCCTCGACGTCAACCGATGGTTTCGTCACCGGGCAAACGATCGAGGGGCACGGTTGTACTGAGGCCAACTGAAGAATCAACTGAATCCGCAGTCCGGTCTGGCGGAGCCCTCCCGGGGATTCAGGATGGTAAGGGCGACCCTTGTGGTCGCCCTGTTTTCTTTCGCGCACAGAAAGGAATTGATCGGCGAATCCAGGAAAGCTATCTTGTCTGCGGTGGCGGTAAATAACAGTCCGTTGAGAAAGTCGCTCTGCAGGCGAGGCCGGATGGGCTTTTTCAACGGGCTGTTAAGGAAGGCGCGATCGTTTCAGTTGCCGGATCATTTCCCTGCGATGAGGCGCATATGGACAGCGAGAGTGGACGACGGATCTACGAAGACCTGGGCGTGAACCCCGTAATCAACGCGATGGGAAGCCAGACGGTGCTGGGTGGGTCGCGGCTGTCTCCCGGGGTGCTCCGGGCGATGCAGGACGCGAACCGGTATTTTGCCGATATGAAGGAACTGCTGAAGCGTTCCGGCGAAGTGATCGCCGGGATGCTGGGGGCGGAGGCGGCGCTGGTCACGCCCGGATGCGCGTCCGTGCTGGCGCTGGGGTCGGCCGCGTGCATGACTGGAAACGACCGCGGCAGGATGGAACGACTGCCCGACACAACCGGGATGCGCGACGAGTTTCTGATTCAGTCCAGGCAGCGGTACAAGTACGAGCGCTGCGTGACGGTGTACGGCGGAAAGCTGGTGGAGGTGGGAGGCGGGGACGGCACGAGCGCGAGCCAGTTGGAGGCGGCGATGACCGATCGCACGGCCGGCCTGCTGTACGTCGCCCCGGGCGGCGGGTCGGGCGTTGTCCCGCTGGAAGACGCCATGGCCATCGCGAGGGGCCGCGGCGTTGCGGTGATCGTGGACGCGGCTTCGCAGGTATTCCCGCTGGACGTCATGTGCCGGTACCCCCGGATGGGCGCGGACGTGGTGGGGTACGGCGCGAAATATTTCGGCGCGTGCAACTCCACGGGGATCATGTGCGGGCGGAAGGACCTGGTGGACGCGGCTTTCGTGCAGGGCTTTATCGGGTTCGAAACCGAGGAACGGCGAACGGTGGGCCGTCCCCTGAAGGTGGACCGCCAGGAAGTGATTGCCGTGACGGCCGCGCTGAAGGAATGGTTTGAAATGGACCACGAGGCGCGGTTCGCCGATCACCGGCGCAAGGCTGACGAACTCTGCCGTCTATTGGAAGGAATTCCATACATCCAAATCGAACACGTGACGGAAAAACGAGGTCTCGGCAGCGGTCTGCGGATCCGTTTTGACGAGAAGGACCTCGGAAAATCCCCGTCGCAGGTCCTGGACGAACTGAAGGAGGGCCGGCCGAGCATTGTGCTGGGGGATTACGGAGACGCGCTCCACGTGTCGGTGCCCACGTTGACGGACGAGGACCTGGAGGTCGTCGGCGAGCGGTTGCGTAAGGTTCTGGGGGGACCGTGAGAGGATACACGTGTTAATCGCCTGAAGGGACCGCGTCAAATTTGCGGAGGAATGACGATCGACAATGGTCCGACGGATTCCAGTCTGCAGTTCACGGTCATCGTTCCCGCCTTCAATGAAGAGGCGTATCTCGC
This sequence comes from Candidatus Latescibacterota bacterium, assembly GCA_965116875.1. Classification (GTDB taxonomy): domain Bacteria; phylum Latescibacterota; class UBA2968; order UBA2968; genus JAAXHE01. Next base: position 1,052,761 of record OZ220733.1, on the reverse strand, counting down.
CGCGACTCTGGACTCGATCCGTGCCGCGGCGGAACTGCTGACCACGGGGTCGAACGCGTGCGTCGAGACGATCGTCGTGGACAACAACAGCGTGGATGGAACCGCCGACATTGCACGTGCCAGCGGGGCGACGGTTGTTTTCGAGCCGGTGCAGGGCATCTCCCGCGCGCGCAACACGGGAGCGCGTCATGGGGCGGGGGATGTGTTGGTCTTTATCGACGCCGACGTCATCGTTCCGAACGATCTGCTCCATACCATACACCTGGCGATGGGCGATCCACAGTGCATCGGAGGTGGCGTGGACGTAGACTATCGACCTCGACGCCTCGCCGTACGGCTCTATCTTGGCGCCTGGCGGGTCTTTGGTCGCGCCATGGGGATGGTTCAAGGGGCTGCCCAATTCTGTCGAAGGTGCATCTTTGAGCAGACAGGCGGCTACGACGAGAACGTCTGGATAGGCGAGGACGTCGACTTCTACTGGACGCTGAACAGGCTGGCAAGGTCAACGGGCAGTAGGGTCAGATTTATCCGGGAACCGCGGGTTCAGCCTTCCTGCCGGCGCTTTGACAAGTGGCCGGTCTGGAAGATCATGGTCTGGACGAACCCGTTATTTATCGCACTGTTCCGGCGATGGAAACGGGCCTGGAACGGGTGGTACTCCGAACCCGTGAGGTAGCGCGTCGACTCCCTTCGCTTATGCGCATTACCAGCGGATTCGCGTCGACCGTGCCGGATTACTGGCAATTGACTTGAGGATGACGTTAAAACTGCGGGCATGAGATTGAATTCTGCCGGAGAGCAGTTTAATCGCCAGGCGGCCAGATATGCCGTGAGCGAGGCGCACGCATCGGGAGAAAGCCTGCGCATCCTTACGGCGTGGGCGTCTCTCGAACGCTACGCCCTCGGTCTGGATATCGCAACCGGTCCCGGATTCACGGCATTCGCGGTTGCCGGGTTTTGTGACACAATCGTGGCATCGGACATCGCGGCGGGGATGCTGGACCAGGCCCGCAAGATCGCTGAAGAGCGGGGTTTTGAAAACGTACGCTTCGAGATTGTCGATGCGTGTGATATTTCGTATCCGGACGCATCGATCGACCTGGTCACCTGCAGGACGGCGCCGCACCATTTTCAGGACGTCGGGAGGTTTCTTTCGGAGGTCCACCGCGTGTTGAAGCCAGGGGGCGTCTTTCTTCTGTGCGACACGACGACGTCGGAAGAACCGGACGTTGCGGCCTGGCATCACCGGGTGGAAGTGGAGCGGGATCCGACGCACATGACGGCGCCGACGCCACGGGCATGGCGCAGGGACGTGACCGACGCGGGCTTCGAAATAACCCATACCGCGGACACGCGGGTGGATATGACGTTTCGTGAGTGGGTCGAGAGGTCTGGGACGCCTGCGGCGAGGCTGGAGGGTTTGTATCGGGACTTCGCCGCCGCGCCGCGGGAAGTCAGAAGCGCGTTCGGAATACGTCGTGCGGATGACGACGATTTCGAGTTTTACTGGCCGGTCTTCTGTTGCCGGGCCGTGAAGAAGCAGTGTCTTTGTAAACGCGCAACCCGTGGGCAATCAAACCAACAATGTCGTTAAATCCCGGAGAGATGGATAATGCCGTCGCCAACCGCTCGGACATGCAAGTTGATTCGCTCGCAGGACGTCTTCACCGGCAAGCAGGCCTTTACCTATCGTAAGGGCGTCACGGCCGAAAATACCGGCTCTCGCGGTCTCAGCATGCACCTGCTGACCATCCCATCGGGCGAACGCTCCAGGCCCCACCTGCACGAAGGCCACGAGAGCGCCGTCTACGTCATCAGCGGCAAGTCCGGAATGTGGTACGGTGAGAACCTGGAGGAGCACGTGCACGTTGACAGCGGCGATTTTGTCTACATCCCGCCCGGCGTCCCCCACCTTCCCTACAATGCCAGCCAGACCGAACCCTGCATCGCCGTCATCGCCCGCACCGACCCCAATGAGCAGGAGAGCGTCCGGCTTCTGCCGGAGTTGGAAGGGATTCACCCCTGAGAAGTACTGCGGCGTATTCTCCTGTATTGGATCAACCTTCAATCCGGTGGTGAAACCGCAACTACTGCTACTCTCGCCGGACATATCCCACGCCATCGGCGAATTTCGTCAGCAGCCGGCAATTGTGAGAGGTCAGTTCGTCTTCACCTGGATTGTTCACAAAGACCGGCGGTTCTGTTGTATAACCGGTTGTATTTCGATAAATACCGCGAGGTTTTTTTACGACAGCACCTGAAGAAATGCGGAATCTGGTTGTTCGGTGTGATGTCGCGCAGTTTGCAGAGGTAGGCGTCGATTATTCTTGCACGGAAGAGTGAGCATTTGTCCTGCTCCTGGTTTCTCATCCTGTTCGGTTTTGGCTTTTATCCTGTCTATCCTGTTTATCCATGTTCGTTTGGGTTTTTGTGAATAAAAGAGGTTCAATGGACGGATTGGCGAAATCCCTGGAATCCCTGGTTATGAAACAGCAACGCTTCCGCGATTCTGCATTCAGGTGGTCAGGGATCGAAACATATGCAATCGAATCTTTCGGCAAAGGGTTGAGCCTTTCTTGAAGACCTATCGTCGTGGTTGTTTGATGCGTTTGAAATCGATCCTGTATCGATCGAGGGCCTTTAACGCCTTGTTCTCGGAATGGGGATATGCATCTCGTGACTTTCTGAAGGACACGACGGCGGCGTTCGTCCGGCCCTGATTCTGAAGCAGCCTACCCTTCTGATAGTATAGCTCCGCGAGGGTCTTCTTCTGGAGCGCTTCATGCTTGAGCGTCTCCGCCCTGGTCAACCACTCAGCGACCTGCTCCCAGTGTGAGTCGTCTCCGTTATCCAGCACGACCGAGGCCATACCCAGAAGGCTTGCACAACTGCCGTGGGCGAGCCGGAACGGTTCCTGGATTTTTTCGAACATCGGATTCTTCGCAAAATAGACGAGTCCCAGATATCGCCCGTAATGGAATAACAATTCGTTTCGGCGAACCCGCTCCCAGCGATCGGTGGGACTCCGGTTGATGAGCTGTTCGAAGAATTCCTCGCCGGGGGGATGGCGCTTCAACTCTATCGTCCCCGGTTTGCCGCTCCTTGCTGCTTCCATGAGAAAGCCGTAAATGCGCAGTTTGCGGTTGGGATAGGTATCGACGTCCAGCGGGAAGAAGATCGCCCGTTCGTTCGAATCGATAAACCGTTCGAGGACCTCGTTCTTTTTTTTTGCCGACATGAACGGGTTGAACAGGCGTTTGCCATATACGAGACCCTGCAGATTGTATAGTGTGACGTCCGGTCGGCGGTTTTCGACGTATCGATAATAGCCGATAGGGCCGGTCGGATCTCCGAAGACGAACAGGACAGCTTCTTCCGGCAATAAGTCCAACTGCATTTCAACGTACCGCTCGGCGAAGTCGTCTTCCGCTCTGTCGTTTGGCTTCCAGTGGGAGTGGACCGACCACGAGACCAGTCCAACGCCGGCCAGCGCTGCCACGCCGATTTTGACACTGGTGCCGTGGGGCGTTCTGTCTTTGTATTTCTTCACCAGCCAGTTGTAGACAGTCTGCAATCCTATGCCCAACCATAGTGCCTGAATGCCGTAACACAAGAGTGAGTAGGGTCGAAAGACCGCCGCCTGGAAATAGTCGAAATCGAAGCGCAGCAGGATGATCAACACAATGCTGTTTGTAAGGAAGACCAGCAGTCCCGATCCCGCAATAACGGTCTGCTGCTTGCGAAACAGAAACACCAGGCCAAGCACCGACAGCGCGAATCCGGGCAGCGTCAATTGCCACAGGAATTCGTTTCCGAGCCACTGCATGAACCTGAAACGGTCAATCCATCCGGCGCTGGGGCTGAAATCCACTTCGACGTACCCCTGCCGGCTGAAGTAGAACCAGAACTCCTTCAGGGAATCGATCGAACCGTAGAAGTTGATTAGAATGTCCTGGTGAGACCGCCAGACCATCCAGGCATACGGCAATACAGCGCTGCAGGCGAGAATGGCGAGGAGCAACGGAAGCTTACTGTATACCTTCCGCCGAACGGTAAGGAGCAGCAGCACGAGTCCCGGCGCTGACAGCACCGTCAAAGGCACGTGATTGGCCAGGCTCAATCCGCAGGTCGCGGCCGCGCCAATCCAGATACCGGTGTGGTGAGGGTGGCGGACGCCGTACAGCATCAGCGCGTAGACGCCGAAGAAAAACAGCGCATTGAGCGTGTAGACCTCGGTGACGATGGCCTGAGACCAGAAATGCTCCGACGCGGCAAACAGGAGGGAGGCCGTCAGGGCGGGAAGGGACGAGGCGCCGATCAGACGGCCGCAGACGTAGACACATCCGCACGCGAGCGCGCCCAGCGTCGCGCTGGAAAGATGGCCGAGGAAGGCGACGCTTCCAAAGGGCAACAGCGTGAAGAGGTAGACGATCAGCGTATAGAGCGGATATCCCGGAGGATGGGCGACCCCCAGGTGCGCGCCGGCCATCAGAAACAACCCGTCGTCCTCCAACACGACGGTGCGCGGCATCGTGAGTACGTAGAGGACCAGCGGCGCCAGGACAGAAGAAACCAGAGCCGCGCCATCTCGGAACGGTTTAAGCGATCCGCGCCTGGCGTGCGCGCGCATCATCCGGAACCGTCCCGGGCGTCATCCGATCCCTCCGGAGTCGACTCGCGAAACGTCCAGAGAGAATTGACGGAATAGTTCAGCACACCGGCCGGTGCGATCGCGCAGCCCTGCAGGATCACCAGCGGCACATCCGCGTACAGCACGGAAAGCAGGACGAACGTGCCGTAACTCAACATCAGCGAAACGAGCGATACAAGATGATACTTAAGCCCGCGAACCCGCCTTTTTCCGGCCAGTTCGCGACTGCCGAACGTCCACCAGTTGTTGAGCAGAAAATTGGAGATGATGGACAGTTCGATCGCGATCGGCGACGCCAGCAGCGCGTGCACACCGGACGTGAGCATCAGTTGAAACGAAACGAGATTCACAACCACGCCGCCCAGGCCCGTGAGCGCGAATTTGGCGAAGGTTGGAGAAAGCAATTTTCCGATTAGACGCATGGAATTCGATGAGCGGCGGGTGGTAGGTCGACACGCTCCGGGATACGCCAGAAGATGCTGGAGTCCCAAAAAACCCATAGGGCCTGCGTTTCCCTGCCTTTAACAGCGGCAGCACCCTCCAAGTTTAACGATATCCGCCCCACTCGGCAACAGGAACGGGAGGTCTCAAGCGGGCAGTTTCCGCGTGTAGCACGGTAGCGTGGTCACGCGGTCCCGCGACCACGCCCGCCGCGCATGGGCTGACAGCACCCAATCTGAATTGACGGATCAACAGACACCGGTGGCTCTTTTCACCGGTGTTTTTTCATGCGGCCGCGCTTCTGCTCCGGTCCGGAGCGGTGCAAGATGCAACATGATTTCATCCGGGTGACGCAGAATGGAACACATCGTTCAGGAACCGGACATCCACCGGCGGCCTGCCGACAAGCCGGCGAACCCTTCTCTTTTGCATACCAGACAGTTAGGTCCCGGGCCATCGCGATTGGCACAATCATTGCGAGTCCAATGCGTCGACGGAGGCGCGTAACGCACACGTCACACGCAGCACGATGCTTCCGATGATTCGCAACCGAAGCCGCCCGAGAGTGAGGTGTGGCGGGAACCCGAAACGGCAATCGGAACGCTTCGTAAATCAGGACATTTCAGCGACGCGCAGCGGCACACGGTTTGTCAGGAAACGGCAATGATCGGTTGTCGCTGGGATGTTTACGAAAGGAGGTGATAGACATGAACAAACGATTCGAATCAAGCACGGTGGGCACGTTGAAGAATCCGGCGAGGTTGCCGGTTAAGACGGAGGACTTGACCGCCGTGCAGACCGCGCAGATCTCCGGCGGAGCCATACGTTGGCGGGATATCCTGAGGAATTTGTTCGGGATAGACATAGGCACGAATCTGCCGGAAACAGGCGCGGCCGGTCCCGTGCTGTAACTGTCAGGGAGAAATTCGAGCAGCTATTGCGATTGCGAAACCCACCAATACATCAAAGATGTAGAACAGAAAGGACGTGACGAAATGACAGACCAAGTTCAATCGACTCCAACGCAAGCTGCTGTAATCTGCGGCCATCTCCCCGGGCGGGAAACCGGCCTTGCGTACGGTGAGATGATTCATGCATCGGGGGGTATTTCCCCTATTGGAAAAGGACCAATCGTACCCGTTCTTGCTCTGTTAATTGCAGAAGCCATCAGGGATTACCTAGAAGACGGAAGTTGACGCTCGGGACAACCAGCCGTAACGCTGTTCGCGACAGTGGCCTTCGCGGTCGAAGCCTCGAACACGAACTTCCGATTGCTCCGCGCATTCGTTGGGCATCTCTTCAATATACCACGCATCTCGAGACTCCCCTGCGTATCACCGGGAGTCTTGTAGAAAGGAGGTGGCAAAATGAGAGATCGAATTCTGGTAGCCCCAACTCACCATTCCGTAGCTTTTGCTCAACTGCCAGGACGGGAAACCGAACTTGTGGGTCGTGAGGCGACGAACACTCAGGGAGGGATATTTCCAGCGGTTGTTCTTCCCGCGCTGTTGGCTTATGTTTTCGCCGACGAAATAGCCGAACTCTACCAATACTGCCTTGATGACCTGCCTTAATCCTTGTCACGCCACCACGAGTGGCAATTCGATCTAACGAATTCCACAGTCACCATTGTTGAAGTTTCGACAGGTTGATAGAAGTCCGGTGGCGACTTCAATGCGAGGAAATCCAGCGCTCAACTTAAGTAGTCGAAAAAAGACGTGAAAAAACGATAGAGCGGGTTACATCGGGGCGAGATACAATGTAATCGTCTCAGCCGAAATCCAGAAAACCATCAACCTTTCGGCGAAGCAAGACACGCAGGAAAGGCAATAATCGCGGAAATTAAATTAACTCTCCAGGAGGAAATCATGACGCATGCATTGGCTTTTCCGTGGGCAACCGATACAAAGAGCGAACTCATCTCCTGTCCGGCATTGCCGACAAGACAAGAAACCGTAAATGAGCATACCATGGCCCAAGTCTCGGGAGGACATCCCGTCATCTGGGCGATTGTGGGCGGACTCGTTGTCGTAGCAGCGACAAAGCCCCAGGATATCGTTGAATCTGTCTGCTGGTACGGCGATAGGATTATGGATGGCGTAAATTTCGTATCGGATACTTTCGATCAATGGGCAAGTAAAATGGCTGACGGCCTGTCGAATCTGTAAGTCCGATTCGTTCATAGTGGTGAGTTGTTGCAAATCACAAAGTGACGGGTCTGGTTTCCACTGAAGACGCATTTAGTGGAAACCAGACCCACGGACTGTCGGGCAGGCTTTTCATTGGGTCTATCCTGAGTGTGTCGAAGAAAGAAGGATGAGGAAACCTCAAACCGATTGCCCGTCGGTCCGGCTGCATACCAATAGCAATGATGGAGACTCCGATGTCGGCAGTAAAAGAAGTGTACGCAGCGGCTCTCCAGGAGACCAACGAGAAGGGCAAGGAGGTCAACGAAATCCGTGTGAGCAAAGTCAATGCGATCATTATTGGATTAATCTTGTTTTTTGGGGCGTTCAATTTCTGCCTTCTTGGGGCACATTTGTTGCATACGAAGATTCAGCTTCGCGTGGAAGACATAGATAGGTGGATATTTCTCGTAAGTCTTGTCTTGCTTATTGCAGTTCACGAGGCATTGCACGCCATTGCAGCACTGCAATGGGGCAAGGTGCCATTCAGCTCAATTCGATTCGGTGCCAATTGGAAGTGGTTGGTCTTCTATTGTCATGTGGATAAGGCATTGGCAATGCGCGTTCAACGAATCGTTATTCTCTTTCCATTGATCGTAACGACACCGGCTGCCGGTCTGTTATTTTCGCTGGATCCTACCATCTGGTCTCTATTGCTTTTCAGTGCAACAGTCTGTGTGTGTTCTGGAGATATCATGATATTTCTGAAGTTGCGCCGATTTGGAACGGATACCATGGTACAGGATCACCCATCTGAACCTGGGTGTTTGATCTGGCCGGAAGGACAATGCCCGCCAGATTGAGACAGCCTGACACTATAGAATGGAACCGGGAGGTGACATGTTTGAACGTGCGGACGACGATCAGCTAAACGAAAAAATACTAGCGAGAGTTCGATGACGTATCCAAACCTTAGGCAGTCGATCTGGTTGGTGGTTTTGTTCTGGTTAACACAATCGGTTTTGGGATTAATCATCTACGCTGTACAAACCATCCTCGGCGAGAGTTTTCGACACGAAAACCTCTTGACAGGGATATTAATTCTGGCGGTGTACTTTTTCTTCTTGCACTACGTTTTCCGTTGCACGGATCGAACTTGGAGAGACGCATCACTATTGCTGAACACGAACTTCGATTCGCGTGTGTGGCCATGTGTGGCAATCTCGGTCGTCGGTCTCGGGATGGTTCTGTTTGAATTGGATAAAGTGGTGATTCACTTGGTTCCTATGCCTGATTTCGTCCAGGACGTTTTCAATTCGGAGTTCGGGCGCAAGACATCTTATTCCTCAGCTGTTTTTCGGGCCGTGTTTGTCGCGCCGTCCGTCGAAGAGTTTCTATACAGAGGTGTGATATTCGGCGGTCTGCTGGTCCGCTATTCCGGGAACAGGGCCATGGCCTGGTCGGCGCTTCTCTTCGGCGTGGGGCATCTGAACCCGTGGCAGTTTCCTCCGGCCCTCTTGTACGGGTTCGTATTCGCCTGGTGGTATTTCCGGACGGGATCTTTGTGGCCCGCACTTTTCGGTCACGCATTGAACAATTTCATCGGCGTCACGACTTTGCACTTCGAAATACCATATTTCATAGTAGCAGAAGATTTCAATGTCGTGGTCTTCAATCCGTGGTGGTGGACAGGTGGTGGCGTGTTATTGGCTGCGCTTGGACTCTGGTGGTTTCACCAGATTTCGACCGGTACTCAATCAGCCGACCCCGATGCGATTGTGACAACAGATACGCCAGGAGAAGGTGAATAGCCGTTGTTCGACGGTTCTTGAAATTACGCCGCGAACAAATTACAATACAGGTTCCTGCCCCTCAGATAAGGGGCATTCATGCGAAAAGGAGGTCCCGGATGACCGACATCCTCCACACACGAACGTGGAGAGGTTGGGTTCTCGCTGCCATAGCGTACGTGTTATTTTCCGTTGCGCCTGTCTTGCTGATTCTCAGATACGTCATTCAAATCGGTCTTGCGGTCCTGATGGCGGTCCTGGTTGTTCAGGCAATCTCATTTATAATCTTCCGAAGAAAGTTCTATGAAACTGCAGCGGGAATGGTGTCCGCAGTCTGTGGACTGCTAAAGCCGGATACCGAACACACCAACGGCGGTGTTGGCCTGAAATCTCATGAAGTGATATTCGATAAAGAGGAAGTACACGCATTGTCGGCCCTAATGTTCTGTCTTGCCGCAATGACAATCCTGTTGGTTGGATTCTTTTCTTCGTGGGATCTTGATTTACGACTATCGTTCGGAGGATTCATCAAATTCGTAGGACTCCTTCTCGCTATCTATATTGCACACGAAGCGCTTCACGGTCTTGCCGCGATGGCGTGGGGAAAAATACCATTCAGGTCACTGCACTTTGGGATCAACACACGATTAATGGCCTTATATTGCCACGCTGACAAACCGATGACACTAAGCGCTTTCCGGGTATTCGCAGTCTTGCCGATGATCGTAACCACGCCGATTGCGGTATTGGTGCTGCTGTGGGACCCCGCGCTCTGGTCGCTTTTCCTGTTGAGTGCCACGTTTGCCGGAGGCGCGGGAGATGTCATGGTTTATTCAAAGGCTCGCAGATATGACAATGACAGTTGGATTCAGGATCATTCGTCAGAGGTGGGTTTCACCATGTTTCCCGCAGGGGAGACGCCCGCACGCTAGACGTTCGTATGCGAACCCGCGACAGGTGGATCCGGCAGGCGCATTAAACGAACATCGATGACTTCCAAAGGACGTTCGATATTTGTAGCTCCACGATACATTGCGCCGGCTTGAATAATCGAAATGTGTTCACAAGAGATCATGAATAAAGATTCCCAGGAGATCCTCACGATCCGCACAGGCGCGCTTGCGATGTTTGTTCTTTCGCTCGTGATGTTTTTTGTTGCGGTCAACGCAGTCCTTGTGGTGCACTGGTGCTTGTCCGGATGGAATGTCGACCTCCGGGCGGCCAATTTCAATCTGTGGGTGTTTCTGGGAAGTCTCGTCTTGCTGGCGGTTGGCCACGAAGCGTTGCATGCCCTGGCCGCATTGCTTTGGGGCAAGGCGCCATTCAGTTCGATTCGTTTCGGATTCAATTTGAAATGGCTTGTTGCCTATTGTCATTGCTCGAGCCCGATGAGGATTGGCGCTTTTCGTAGATTGCTGCTGTTGCCTCTCGCGGTCACAGTGCCGGTTGCCGGTCTCTTCCTTCTGTTGTACCCGTCTTTATGGACACTTTTGCTCTTCAGTTTAAGTTTTTCTGCATGTGCGGGGGATGTCTTGATTGATTTCAAGATCCGGAATTTCCCCGTCGACCTGTGGGTTCAGGATCACCCATCGGAAATTGGTTGCTTTGTCTGGCCGGAAGGGCAATCTCCGCCGGAGCGAAGTAGCTTAACGATCCGAAATGATTCCAGGAAAGATCATGCCGGAACGTACTAAACAACCTCATCGCCACGATTATTCTGCACTTTTACACGCGACATCAGGACATTTCAGGAGACCTTAACGAAGTTGCGTTCAATCCCTGGTGGTGGAGTGCATCGGGGGTAGCTCTTGCTGCACTTGGACTGTGCTGGTTTGCCCGGGTTCCGCAGAACGAGCAACGTGTTTCCGAGGGCCTGGCCCTTCCCTCGGATGCCGTGTCGGACGCAGTGTAGGGACTGAACGGTTGCTCATGCCTTGGCCGCAGTCACATCGGTCAGGGGGACTCTCTTCGGGATAACACTCGGGCACGAATGCGACTGTATATACTATATATAGTATATTACCGATAAAATAGACGTGTTTGTTGCCCGCAGATGACAATTCGGGGCAAGATCCGGGACTACCCGTCCGCGACTAAAAGCCTGGCGGTCCCGACCGGAAGCATCATCGATGATTAGCGAACCGCGTCTCGTCGGACACGGGTCTACAACCTGACAATGGAATAATTCCGCCATAAACCGGAACGAAACCATGGACGTCTTCAGCTACTTTTCTCAGTCGTCGAATCAGCCGGAATCCGTGCGGTTTCGCTTCGGAGAGGTTGTCATTGAACAGGGCGCGCCTGGCGATGCGTTCTACCTGGTAGAATCCGGCCGGCTGCGAGTGATCAAACGGAATACGAATGCCCAGCCTGAAACCGCGGGCTTCTTGTACGCCGGCGACCACTTTGGCGAGGGGGCGCTGTTGACGGAGCAGGGCCATCGGGCTGCGGTGCGAGCCGCGGAGGACACCGTGGTGCTGAGGGTGACGCAGGATGATTTCTTCAACGTATTGAAGAAAGAGCCGGAGCTGGGGGCCCATCTGCAGGATCAGGTTGCGAATATCGCGTATCGGGATTTCACGAGGTTTCTGAAGGGCTCCGTTTCCGGAGATGAGATGCGGGAGTTGTTCCAACGTCTGAAGCGAGAGGAGGTCGCCGAGGGCGCGTCGTTCACGCAATCAGGTCATTCGAGCGGGCGTTTCTGCGTGGTGGGCAGCGGCGGGTTGGACGTGATTCTCAAGGACGGAAGCACGCATTCTCTGGACGCGGGGGATTTTTTCGAAGAGACAGACTCTTCAGGTGGCGAGTCACGGACGATCCGAAGCCGGGTCAATAGCGTTATCTACCTTTTGGAAAAGCCCGACCTGGAAGGCCTGAATCAATCGATCCTTGCATTAACCCCCTTGAGAGAGAAAGCCAGCCGGTTGTACCAGGAACCTGGATCGGAAAGGTCGCTGTCCCGCGAGATTGAATCGGACGGAATTCACGTCCACGCGGAAACGGCGGCGGTGAACAACGCCGTTGCGGCGAATGGCGCCACAAACGACGTCCCGAATACCGGGACGTCTGAAGCGCAACACAGAACATCGACGTCCTTTCGTTTTCCGTTCCTGAAGCAGCACGATCAGTCCGACTGCGGGGCAGCGTGTCTGGGGATGATCTGCAAGTATTACAAGATGCCGATCGGGTTGAACCGGCTGCGCGATATGTGCAACGTGTCGCGGGAAGGTACATCTATGGCGGCATTGGCCGAGGCGGCGGAGACGCTGGGATTCGTCACCCGGGGCGTGCGCACGGGTTATGAAGCGCTGATGAGGACCGGACTTCCGGCGATTCTGCACTGGGAAGGCAATCACTTCGTGGTATTGTACGAGATCAACAGGAAAGACGTGAGAATCGCGGATCCCGGCTTGGGCGTTCGCAGGATGGCGCGGGGGGAGTTCGAGAAGAGCTGGACCAATATGGCGTTGCTCCTGGAATACACGGATCAGGTGGCGGAGAACGAACCCTCAAGGTCTTCCTTCAAGCGTTTCTTGCCGCTGATAAAGCCCTATACGGCCATTCTGGTCGAGGTCCTGCTGGCGTCCCTGGTACTCAGCCTGTTCGGCCTCGCCTCGCCGGTCTTCACGCAGACGATCGTCGATCAGGTGCTGGTGCATCACGACGAGGACCTTTTGAACCTGATGCTGGCGGGTATGGTCGTCGTCGCGCTCTTCCAGATGGGTACCTCGACGCTGCGCGCGTATCTGATCGGATATATCAGCGCCAGGCTGAGCCTCACCATGCTGTCCCGGTTCTACCGCCATCTGCTGGGCCTGTCCATGCGCTTCTTCGCGTTGCGCCGCACCGGCGATCTGACCACACGATTCAAGGAAAACGCGACGATCCAGCGGCTGTTCACCGACACGACCATTTCGGCGATACTCGATTTTATCATGTTGTTCGTCTATCTCGGACTGATGTTCTACTACAACTGGGAGTTGACGCTCGTGATGTTGATCTTCGTGCCGCTCTCCGTCGGGCTGACGCTGATCTATACCCCGATCCTGAAGTCCTTCAGCCAGCGGGCATTTCTCGCCCGCGCTGAACAGTCCTCCGTCCTGATCGATTCGCTGCACGGGATCGACGTTGTGAAAGCCGAAGCGGTCGAACGGGTAACGAGATGGCAGTGGGAGGGCAAGTTTACCCGGGAAATCCAGATCGGATTCCGACGATTGAAAATGGAGATGCTGTTCGGCGCGGGCGGAAGCATGATCAATCTGCTGAGTTCCACGGTGATTCTGTGGTATGGCGCTTCCCTGGTTATCGCCGGTGAGTTGTCGGTCGGTCAATTGATGGCGTTCAACGCCCTCATCGGCAACGTGATGGGCCCCATTATGGGTTTGATCGGCGTGTGGCCCGAGGTTCAGGAGGCCCGGGTCGCCCTGGACCGGCTGAATGACGTCTATGACTCGAAGATGGAGAGTGCGCGCCAGAGCGGACACGGCCTGAGACTGAAGCAGGTTGAAGGACGTCTGGTCTTCGAGAACGTGTTCTTCAGGTACGGCGTCGGAACCGATGAACCCTACGTGTTGAACAACATCGACCTGGAACTGAAGCCCGGACACAAGGTCGCCATCGTGGGACGCAGCGGCGCCGGAAAGACCACGCTCGTCAAGCTCGTGCCCCGCCTCTTCGATCCCACGGAAGGCCGTGTGCTGCTGGACGAGATGGACGTGCGCGACTTCGACCCTCACTGGCTGCGCCGCCAGGTGGGCATGGTCATGCAGGACTCCTTTCTCTTCAGCGGAACCATTGCCGAGAACATCGCGGTTGGAGAATCGGACGCGAATATGGACCGCCTCCTGGAAGTTGCGAAATTGGCATGTGTCCACGACTTCGTAAACGAGATGCCCCTGGGATACGAGACGAAGGTGGGCGAACAGGGAATCGGATTGTCCGGCGGGCAGCGCCAACGGGTCGCGATCGCGCGCGCGTTGTATCGCGATCCGGGAATCCTAATTTTCGACGAAGCGACAAATGCGCTGGATACGGACTCGGAGGCCGCCATCCAGTCCAATCTGGCGCTATTCCTGGAAAACCGCACGTCCCTGGTAATCGCCCATCGCCTGAGCACGGTGAGGGACGCGGACACGATTCTCGTAATGGAAAAGGGCCATATTCTCGACACCGGCACGCACGAAGAACTGATGCTTCGCCGGGGTCTCTACTATCACATGTGCAGCCAGCAGTTGCAATTGACATGAACCTGGGGTTGACGAGGAGCCGATCGGATGGCGGAACCGCAACAATCGGAATCGTCGGGAGCGTCGTCACCGATGCATCTGCCCGCGCGGGAGCACGCCTCGGAGGAGATGCAGGCGTTTTTCGGTTCGCTGAGGCCGTTCTGGGGGCGGGCGCTGCTCTACGTCGTGCTTCTGTTTGTCGGGATCGCGGTGGTCTGGGCGTGGTGGGGCAAGGTGGACGTTGTGGCGTCGGCGCCGTTTCAACTTGTGCCCCTGGGTAAGGTGAAGACGTTGCAGGCGCGTCGCGGCGGCGAGATCGAGCACATCGGTGTCAGCGAGGGCGATCGGATCGAAGAAGGCCAGTTGCTGTTCAAGCTGAAGTCGTGGGAAACATGGGGAGACCTTCGAGAACTGGAACAGGCGGAAATGGCGTATCAGCAGGCCGGGTACGACTTCAATCAGGTTTTGCCCCGGAAGTCTGAATTGAACCGGGAGACGATCGCGTCGCTCGAAAAGAGACTGGCTGTTCTGCAGCGGTTCATGGCGGCGCATCAGAACGCCCTCAGGGATTACCATGACGATGCGGGTGATGCCGAAGGATCCGGAAGGAACGATTCCGAGGCGGAACTGCAGGCGCAGATCGGCTTCAGGCAGGCGGAAATCGATCATTTGAAGCAGGACTATCTTCAGCAGAAGATGCTGTTCCAGAGAAAACTGATCAGCCGGGTGGATATCAATCAGGCGCGTGTACGGTACCTGAGCGCACTCGCGGCGCTTCCGGGACGAATGTCGGAAATCTACAGGAACGAGACGGCCGTCCAGGACCTCAAGCGTCAGATTCTGGAGACGCGAATCGCGCATGGCCGCGAGGCGTCACAGATGAAACACGCGTACGAAAATGCGCGATTGAGACTGGAACAGGCGCGCAAACGCGTCGACCGCCGGCTGGAAGCGGAGTCTGACCTCATACTGGCGCCGGAATCCGGCATTGTGACGCGGGTGGAGGTGAATGCGCTCGGACAGGTCGTCAGCAAGGGGCAGGCGCTGGTTTCGGTAGCGCCGGCGTCCGCCCCGATCGTCGCCGAACTCACGGTATTGAACAAGGACGTGGGCATGCTGAAACCGGGTCAGATCGTGAAACTGAAATACGACGCCTTCGCGTTCCAGGATTTCGGAATCAAACGCGGGTGGCTCAAACAGATCTCGCCGGATGCCGTCATCGATGAGACGGTCGGACCGGTTTTCAGGGGTGTCGTTGAATTGGAAGAAACCACCGTGGACGTAAAGGGGCGGGAGAAGCCGCTCCTGTTCGGCATGAAAGGTACCGCTGAGATCATGACGGACCGCCAATCCGTCCTGCTGATGCTTCTGAGTCCTCTGCGGAGGCTTTATGAATCAGCAACGTACGACGCCATCAGGGCGGTGACGGCTCAGCCGGAGGACTCGTGATGAGTCCTCGCGCGGAAGGCGGGAACCCAACTCCGTCCCGGGAAACCACGCTCGTCCAGGTCAATGGCGCCGGCGTGTCGCTGAGTCAGGTCGTCCGTGAACTGGGGGTCGCCGACAAACTCGATTTCTTCGGTGAATTCGCGCGCAGAGAACTGGTGCGCCAGCTTGCAGTCCGGGAAGGCATCCGCGTGAAGCCGGAAGACATCCAGCGCGACGTGGACGACTGGCGCTATAGACATCGGCTGGAACGGGTTGAAGACACAGAAGCGTGGCTCCGGTCCCGGGGCATTACCCTGGCGGACGTCGCGGAAGACGCCCAGGTGAAACGGTTGGAGCGCGCGTTGTCCGACAAGGTCGTGGACGGAAGGATCGAACCCTATTTCGCGCAACACAAGCTGGATTTCGACGAGGCGGAAGTCTGCTGGATTTTCCACCGTGACAAGGGCGTGATGGACGAAATCGGGCTTCAGGCCAGAGAAGAAGGCGCTGATTTTTGCAGAATGGCCCGCGAATTCTCACAGGATGAACGCACGGGTCCGTCCGGCGGTTTTGTCGGGCGAGTCCGACGCGGGCAGTTGCCCAGGGGGATTGCGGCGCGCCTCTTCGCCGCCGCACCGGGTGAAGTCTTCGGACCCGAAAAGGCATCGGGCGGTTTTGCGTTGTATATGCTGCAGCGGAACTTTCCGGCAATCCTTGACGATCGCGTATCAAACGAGATCCGCGATACGCTGTTCAGCCAGTGGCTGCAGAGTGAGTATCAGCGGGCGGAAATCCACTACCCGATCTGGGAAACCGCGAAGAAGAACCGGGAGTAGACGCGAGACGGAGGCTGGTGCCGCCACGATGCACCAGTACCGGCCAATCAGCAATTCTGGCACGACTTCAGTTCTCCGGTTCGCGTATTTCGCCGCAGCCGGCGACCATTGCAATGTACCGGCTTCCGACGGGCACACGACATCGCGCCTCGCAGGTCTCGTAGATTTTTTGAAGACGCAAATTAGCCCTTGTCATTCACGAAAGCGGAAACTATATTTGGTTTGTCACCACTCGGGCAGTACCCGTATGTCGGGTAGCCTACCGAATACAATAGCCGACATTCAGGGGCAGGGGTAGCTCCCTTGTCCCCGGTGAATACGTAGGACCTTCCCGCATCCTAAAAGCTGCGTGAGTGGTGACACTGCCCGGCACCCTTTAACCGGGGTGCCGCTAAGGTGCGCATCACTGAACGGCAAGGGATGGAGCGGGATTTTTTGTGCCCTTCCCTGATGGTCCTCCTCAACATCCATCGTGTGCCGGCGCACTCCAACGCCGGGTCAGGCAGTTGCCTTCGGTGGACGACGTCGCGCACATTCGGCCGTCGCCAGATGTCGCAAAACGCGCCATGCGACGCAGAATACGTCATTTGCAGACAGACCGTTCGCTTCGCGTCCAAAAACACCGCAGGAATAAACCAATATCGTGCTTCCGTTTGCGGGGGAGGAACTCTCCATAGGGCGGTCAGGCGCATTTTGCTACACGTCCGCTACTTTCCAACTCGCCGCGCGATCTCAATTAAGTCCCGTATATACATCGGGTTATTCGTTGGTTCGAGTTTGGCTCGTATTTTGCGTATTGACCTGGATTGCGCGGCAAATCAGCAGGACACTGATTGCGATTGTGGCAGGATTTGCCGAAGTCATGAGCACAACGAAATCGCGGCGGGCGCCGGAATGCGGGTCTCCGGATGTACTGTCGTCCAAACGATTCAATACGGGAGGGATTACATGCCGTATCCGAATCTGAGGCAGTCCGTGTGGCTGGTCGTGCTGTTCTTCCTGTTCTCCCTTGTGGTGGCACTGCCGTTTGGCATTCTTGGCGCCATTCTAGACCGGTCCTTGCTCAAGAGTCCCTACGTAATTCAGTTTATGATATTGGCCGGTTTCATTTTGTCGGTCATGTACGCGTACCGCCGAACCGACCGGACGTGGTCCGACATCCTGCTCCTCAATCCGGTTTCGTGGCGCCTCTACCTGCCGCTCGGCGTGTGTATTGTTGGAGTCGCAATTGTAGGCTCGGACCTGGGAAACCTGTTCCGGCAACTGATTCCGGTGTCCGAAAACGTCCGGAATTTGTTCGGGGGAACGGCGCGGCGGGAGACGCCGTACGCGTTCACGTTTTACGCCATGGTGGTACAGGCGCCTCTTGCGAAGGAAGTCTTCTTCAGGGGGGTTATACTGGGGGGCCTTCTTGCCAACCGAACGCGGAGCCGTGCGATCGTCTGGTCGTCACTGCTGTTCGCCGTATCGCACCTGAACCCATGGCAATATCCGACCGCTCTGATATTGGGGCTCGTATTCGCATTGTGGGTCGTCCAGACCGGCTCTCTGCTTCCGGCGATCGCGGGACACGCGCTGAACAATTTCCTGATCGTGACGGCCGCACATCTGGGGGTTTTCGGACCCAGAGACCATATCAGCGTCGGGACGCTGCTTCCGTGGTGGCTGCACGTTTGCGGCGTCTCCCTTGCCCTGATCGGACTGTGGTGGTTCAAGAAAGCGGCGGGAAGCAGAGGCGGGCAGGTCGAAACAAACGCAGGCACGGAGCATGTCCAAAGGCGCCCCCTTCCGTCATAACCGGCTTTACAGTAAACATAAGGGTGTAGTCTGTATCGGCGTGGAATAGGGGGCTCAACTCCACGGATGTACGGTTGATTGAACGTCCGATCATCAGATCGCCCAGGGGGAAGGAATCACATGGCGTATCCGAATCTGAAGCAGTCCGTTTGGCTGGTGGTCTTGCTTGTGGTGGCAACGCAAGCATTGGGGTTGGTGCTTCATTTCCTCGGTGCCGCGTCCGGCAAGGAGACACGAATCTTCGATTACCTGGGATGGATTCTAAACCTCCCCGTCTTCGCTCTGATCGTGTTATACGCGCAACGTCGATCCGGTCGGCCCTGGTCCGACATCCTGCTTTTCAGGACAGTGCCGTGGAAAATGTACCTGCCACTTTCCGTTTCCATTGCGGGTTTGGGCCTTGTCGTGACCAACATTGCAACTTTCGTCCAATACCTGATTCCAATCCCCGAAGAAATACTCGCCATATTCATTGATCTAATGGGGAGCAAAACACCATTTGGTCTCGCGTTTTACGTTCTCGCGATTCAAGCGCCGCTTACCGAGGAGGTCCTCTGCAGAGGCGTTATTCTGGGCGGGCTGTTAGCCCACGGTACCCGCCGGCGCGCCATTTTGTGGTCTGCAGTACTGTTCGCCGCGATGCATATGAATCCATGGCAGTTTTCCGGATCTTTGATACTGGGGCTCGTATTTGCGTGGTGGGTCGTACGGACGGGTTCTTTGATGCCCGCGCTATTCGGTCACGCGCTGAGCAATTCTCTCTCATTGATATCTGTCCGTTATGAAATGATCCGACCCATCGGGGATTGGCATATTGTGGAGTTTCTTCCCTGGTGGCTGTTTGCCTGCGGTATCGTCCTGGCACTGGTCGGTTTGCGGTGGTTCAATCAGATGGCAAATCGCGACGGGATGCCGCTCGAACCCTGCGCTGATCCTGAGCGGGCCGAGGCGCCTGATGAACGGGAGCCTGTCTGATCGTGAGATTCGAAAGAGAATTTCCGCCAGAACCATCGTATACGATTCTGTTCCATAGAAGAGATGAGGTCTGAGGAGACATGCCCGCTACCCATCAATCTTCCCGCGTCGCTGCCGCCGCCCTTCGGCATTCCCGCATCGCAATACCAAAGCCAACGAATGTGTTGCAGGATGCAACGGCAAATGGGTATCATGGAGGAAATCGTGATGCAGGTTCACGGACGTTGAGGAAACGGGATTCTTCGAGCCCGGAAGGTCGGGCCCGATCCCACGATAGGCTCGCCAGATGCGGAATCAGTTCCTCCATACGGCTTCACCACGGCCGTCCGCGCCGGCGAAAGTGTGAATCGGCAATGATTCCTCGAAAAAGACTCGATATCGGCTGGCGCGATCTCCTCTTCGGCATGCGCCGATGCCTCTCCGGCGACCGGCCCGCGGAAGGCCATGCCGCCTGCCGGGAGAGTACTGGAGACCATGACGAGGCCATTTTCTTTCTTTCGCTTCGCAGCGGCTTCGATGCCTGTCTCCGGGAAGCCCGGTTTCCCCTCGGTTCGCACATTCTGGTGTCCGCCATCACCATTCCCGACATACTCGAAATCATCCGGAGCCACGGGCTCGTGCCCATTCCGGTCGATTTGGATCCACTAACGCTCGAGCCCGATCCGGACAGCCTCAACAGCGGCCTGACGTCCAGAACGGTCGCGCTTCTGGCGACCCACCTGTTCGGCGCCCGAATCCCGATGGAACCACTGGTTCGCTTCGCCAGAATGCACGGTCTCTTGCTGTTTGAAGACTGCGCACAGGCGCATTGGGGTGACGGCTTCACGGGTCATCCGGACAGCGACGTACGCATGTTCAGTTTCGGGCCAATCAAGTACAATACCGCGTTGGGCGGCGGTCTTCTCTTTGTGGGCGATCCCGTCTTTCGAGACGGAATCAGACGGCTGCATAGCCGCTATCCCGTGCAGAGCAAGGGGTGGTTCTTCCTGCGTCTGGCAAAGTACGGCGTCGTTCTGCTGCTCAACAGGCCGGGGCCGTATACCCTTCTATGCGCCGCGTGCCGCCTGTTGGGCAGGTCGCACGATGCCGTGGGATACCGCGCGACACGCGGTTTCAGAGGACTGGAACTGCTCGGGAAAATCCGCCGCCAGCCCTGCAGCGCCCTCCTGGACCTGCTGTCGCGGCGTCTGCATTCCAGCGCCCGCAGACCCACGGGCTGCCGGCCGGAAGCCCTGGCATTTCTTCGCAGCGTTCCGGAACTCTGCTACCCGGGTCAACGCGCGGATCACTCCTACTGGCTCTTCGTCGTCAGGGTCGGCAACGCGGCAGACCTGTGCCGCCGGCTCTGGGATTCAGGCCTTGACGCACATCTGTGGCCACCGTCCTTATGCGTGGTCGAGCCCGATCGGAATCTGCCGGGCCAGGTGCCAACCTCCGCAATGACGCTTGGACCGCAACTCCTGTTCCTGCCCGTATACCCCCAGGTTGGGCGGGTCCGCCTCGCCCATCTGAGCCGCATCGTGCGTCAGCAGGCGCGGTCACACGGATAACGCGCCCGCCTGCGGGCTGATCCGGCTTCGCGTGGAGACGACTTGAAGCGTCCGTTGCAGTCCATGATTTCGAAGACGCTTGTTGCCGCGGCGATAGGATTGGACCGCCAGACAGCGGATACGCGGATTCCTTGCCACGCCCTGGAAGCAATGGGATACAACGTCGTGTCCCTCGCCTCCTATTCTCCCCCCGCTGATTTCGTCAATGCGGCTGTCGAAACCAATGCACAAGGCATCCTCGTTTACTCGTTGCACGGACGCGGCGAACTCGACTGTCGCGGCTTCCGTGAGATTTGTATCGAAGCGGGTATGGGAGAGATTCCGGTCTATTTCATCGGTAACCCGGATGACAGTACAGAGGACTGGCGCGCCGCGGAAAAACGAGTCCTGAATACGGGATTCGACAGGGCTTTTCCTTCCGGTACGGGTACGGACGACATCGTCTCCGCGCTCGAATGCGACCTCCTGGCGCGCGCCAGCGGATTTCACACGGGCCATCCATGAGTGCGCCGGTTGCACTGCTCATCGATTTCGGAAGTATCTGTACCAAACTGAGGGCCGTCGACCTGAGGCGCGGTCGACTTCTGGCGGCCAGTGAAGCGTGTTCCACGGCGGAGACCGACGTTGCGATGGGATTTACCGAAGCGCTGGATGCCCTGCACCGGTTCCTGGGTGAAAAGACGCGCTTCCGCTACAGATTGGCCTGCAGCAGCGCGGCAGGCGGTCTCCGGCTGGTTACCGTCGGCCTGGTTCGCGAATTGACAGCCGAGGCGGCGCGCCGGGCAGCGCTGGGCGCGGGGGCCAGGCTGATCGACACGTTCGCGCATGAACTGACCCGCGAGAACGCCCACAGGATCCTGCGCCTCGATCCGGATATCATTCTGCTTGCCGGCGGTACGGACGGTGGAAACAGCGAGGCAATCGTCGCCAATGCGAGGACGCTGGCAGATCTTCCGATCCGTTGTCCGGTCGTGGTTGCGGGAAACCGGTCCGCCTCCGACAGGATCAGCGGCGTACTCAAGGCCGCGGGCAAGCCGGTTCTGGTAACCGAAAACGTAATGCCGTCATACGGCGTGCTGAACGTTGAGCCCGCCCGCGATGAAATCCGGCGCGTCTTCATCGATCGAATCGCCAGGGTGAAAGGGATTGATCGCGCCCGTGGAATGTTCGATCTGGTTCTGATGCCCACCCCCGCCGCCGTCCTGGAAGGCGCGCGGCTCCTGGCGGACGGCGACGGTCGGCGCCCCGGGGCAGGGACGCTTGTGGCGGTCGACGTCGGCGGCGCAACGACGGACGTCCACTCCATTTGCACGGGGGAATCCACACTGGGCAGCGTTTCGGCCGACCCGTTTCCCGAACCCCGCGCAAAGCGGACGGTAGAGGGGGACCTGGGACTGCGGCGAAATGCAACGTCGTTGCTGGAAGCCGCGGGCCTGAAGGCCGTCGCCTCCGACTCCGGTCTGCCCGTCGCCAGGGTGAAATCAAACGTGGGCGCGCTCGACGCGTGCCCGGCACGGCTGCAGGACGATATCGAAGGGAGGAAGGTCGACCACGCCCTTGCCCGCGCGGCGGTTCGCATTGCCGTTGGCCGGCATACCGGTACGGTTGAAGCCGTCCGTTCGGCCAACGGGCCGGTCGTTGTGCAGCGCGGCAAAGACCTGTCCGACGTCAACGCCGTCGTGGGTACGGGAGGTGCTCTGACCGTGTCGGAACGGCCGGAAGAAATCCTCGAAATGGCCCTCGCGGATTCCCGCGATCCATTCTCGCTGAATCCGGGAAGGTCGCGGTTGATGCTGGATCGAAGACACATTCTCTACGCCTGCGGGCTCCTGGCGGCCGTCGATCCGGAAGCCGCATTTACACTCGCGCTCACGCAAATCCGGTCCATTCCCCGCGTCCGCGATTCCTCCGCCAGAGTCGTTTCCGTCAGGAACCTGCCGGCTTGCGGCGCCTGAAGGACCGCTGTTGCAGGCCTCTCTTCTTTTCCCCCCGTGAATCCCGATACATGCGCCTGGACATCCGTCCGGGACATTGGGAATCCTCGTCGAAAACCGGTTTTTCCGTCGCGTTCCGGATGTTATATTCAGTCGGATCGGACAATACCGCCCGCGTGGTCCAACCGCTCCGGAATCCTGCAGGAAAACCCAACGGAGGCAATCCCATGTCTGGTTCCAATACCGAAGCGATGGGTAACGGTTTCTTTCATCACGGCGTCGCCACGCCCGTCAGCAACCATCGCGGTACAACCGTTGCCGTGGACGGCGAGGGCCGCAACGTGGTCCTGATCTGGCTTTACGACCACCGGGGCGGATACGCGCTGCTGATGATCGACGCCGAAACCGGTATGGCCGACGAATTCCCCATGCCCTATCCGCCGGGCGGAGACGGCCCGTTTGCCGCCATCCTGTCCAGCCAAAACAGATATTACACGCACTTCAACAGCCACTTCGTCGAATTCGACCCCGGGAAGCGCGCGTTCACGTTCTTCCACAAGACCGTGCCGCAGATGGCCATGAGCATGACCGAGGACGACGACGGACGCATCTGGTCGGGAACGTATCCGAACAGTGCGGTCGCATCCTACCACCCCGGTACCGGCGAGTTTCGCGACTACGGAAACCTCTACGACCAGAACTGGCGTCAGTATCCCCGGGCAATCGCCGCTGACGATACCGGCTGGATCTATTTCGGCATCGGCAGCACGGCCAGTCAGATTATCTCCCTGGACCCCGAGAGCGGAAGTGCGGAACCGCTTCTGGCGGAAGGCGAACGAACCCAGGCCCATGCGTCCGTGTACCGCGACCTGAACGGGAAGGTGTACGGGCACACCAGCGGCGGTTCGGAGGACGGTTGGTTGGAGTTGTATCGCGGAAACCGGACGGATATCGGAGAGATTGAAAACAGAAGTGAGAAACCCTTCATTGCCGGCAGCCAGGGGCTGTTCCACACGGATTTTCCCGACGGCAAACGCATGGTCTCGTGCAGCCTCGTGGAACGCACGCTGGCCGTTGCGGACCCCGGAACCGGCGAGACCCGCGAAGTGTCCTTCGACTACTCCAGCGAAGGCGCCCACATCATGGGGGTGGCCACCGCTCCGGACAATACCATCTGCGGCGGAACCGCATTCCCCATGCACTTCTTCAGCTTCAACCCGGAAACCGGCAGCTGGATCAACCGTCCGGCGCTGGGACAGTGGAATACCGTCGCCAGAGAAGGCGACATGTTCTTCATCGGCGCATATACACACGGTCTCCTGGAGGAGTGGGACCCGGCGCAGCCGTGGGTGCGCACCGAGCGTGACAAGGCGGGCTGCAACCCGGAACTGCTATACGAATGCCACGAGGTCATCAACCGCCCTCACATGCTGCTTGCCCATCCGGACGGAAGAACCGTCGTGCTCGCCGGCACCCCCGGGTACGGGCTTACCGGCGGCGGGCTGCTGTTCTGGGACAGGCAGACCCGTGAACATACGCTGCTGGAACATACCGACGTCCTGCCAGACCAGTCCACCATGAGCCTGGTTCCCCTGCCCGGTGGCGGGCTGCTGGGCGGCACGACGACCAGTGCGGGCACCGGCGGCGAACAGAAGGCCGACGAAGCGGAGCTCTATATTATGGATATGGAAACGAAACGGCTCGATTGGCACGCGGCCGTCTTCCCCGGCGTCCAGGGGTATACCGATATGTGCCCTGGCCCGAGCGGCGTCGTGTACGGGATCGCCGACCGCAGGCGCTTTTTCGTCTTCGATCCCGGCGACAGACAGGTGGTCCACCAGCGGGAACTCGACGCCGAATTCGGGCCCACGACGTCACAGCAGGGCCCAAGGGTTTTTGTTACCGCGCCGGACGGCGCCATTTTCATCCTCTTCACGAAGGGTATCGCCATCGTGGAACCCGATACGCACGAAATACGGATGCCGGCTGAATCGCCCGTACCCGTAGGACCGGGTGGCGACATCCTGGACGGCCGGATATACTTTGGAAGCGGGTCCCACCTCTACAGCTATCAGGTATCTGATTAGTGCGGGTTTAAACCGGTATCAAGGAAGTCCGGAATCACTTCGTTCGCCGTGATCTGGTCCAGTGTCTGCCGTTTCCTGATCAGGTGCAGCGTGCCATCCGGGGCCTGCAGCACCTCGGCGGCTTCCGGAAACGAGTTATAGTTCTTTGATGCCATGCCGGAACAGTACGCGCCGGACCCGCCCACCGCCAGCAGATCGCCCGTCCTCGCCTCGGCAAGAAGCCGGGGCTGCAATCCTTCCGGATCTCCCGGCGCCGGTGTCAGCACGTCTCCGCTCTCACAGCAGTGGCCCGCAACCAGATATTCCCTCAGTTGCCGTGTCTCCGGCTGCGCGGGCACGGTCACAATGGGGTGCTGTGCGCCATAGAGGCTGATGCGCAACAGCTCGGTCATTCCCGCGTCTGCTTTCAGGAATTCGAACCCGTTCCTGCCTGTATCGACGCTGTCGATGACCGAACAGACCAGCGCCCCCGCGTTGGCCACCAGAAAGGTGCCGGGTTCGACCTCCAGCCTGAGTCTGCGCCCATGTTCGGCCCGAAAGGCCCGGAACGCTTCAATTACGTGCATTCCGATCCGATTCAGGTCGGTAGACGTCTCCCCTGTCATACGCCCCACCTTAAACCCGCCCCCAAGGCTCAGCACCTCCACTTCCGGCAATTGTGCAGCGATGCGCAGGGAAATCATCGCGCAGTGCTCCCAGACCTCGGGATCGCTGCCCGAACCGATGTGGGTATGCATACTCGAAATCTTCAGATTGCAGTCCCGGGCGATGGCGAGTACTTCGTCCAGATGTTCGTGCCAGATCCCGAAACTGGCGGACGGGCCGCCCACGTTGGTCTTTTTGCTGTGCCCGGATCCAAGACCCGGGTTGATTCGTACCGTTACGGAACGGCCCGGAAACAGTTCGCCGTAGTGCCTCAGCTGCTGCAGCGAACAGGCGTTGAAGATGACTCCCTGCCTCACCAGGAACTCCAGATTCCGGGGCGTACGCTGTGTGGTGAGCTGGATCTGATCCGGAGAGACGCCGGACCGGATGGCGCGTTCCACTTCATATCCGCTGCTGGCATCGATGTGCATGCCCGCCCGGTTCAGTATTCTCACGACCGCCGCCGTTGGCAGGGCCTTCATCGCGTATCGGGCGGTCAATCCGTACGCATTCGGGAAATCCAGGACCTCCCTGGCACGAGCCTCCAACGTTTCCTGGTCATAGACGAAAACAGGCGTGCCAAACCGGCGCCGGATCTCCCGGATACTCTCCTCGGTCAGGAACGCAAGCTGATCCATGGTCCCTCCGTGGGGTTCATGTTTTCAGAATTCGGCTTGACTCACTTTCCGAAAAACGGAATATTCATTACGCAACCGACAGCCGGCAGCGCCGTCTGTTTCCTGTACAAAAGAAAAGCCGTGCGCCAGAAACACAGCAACGCACGGCCCGAATCGTCGGAGCCCGCCGTCCGGCTTCAACAGTGGTGCGGAAGGGGGGACTCGAACCCCCACGGGCAATGCCCACCAGATCCTAAATCTGACGTGTCTGCCAATTCCACCACTTCCGCAATATTGGTAATGAGTTAACCCTAAAAGTAACGCGAAAAACACGGAAAAGTCAACTGCAATCGTCTCTTGCGGAACGCTGGAGCGTGCGGACGAGACGCGGTACGAATCGTGATTTCGAAGACGGTTCTTCGCGGCCCAAACAGGACGTGCAACGATCCTTCCGCAGATTGGCAGGTGTTTTACGCGCCCGGACTCCTCCCCGCCAATTCAGGATACAGACCGCGGCCCGAGAATATGAACTTGAGACACTCAAAGCCGGCAACTGCAATCTGGAGGGCGTACCGCCGGTTTTCCGGCCCGCTCTTATTCCTGTTGCTGTTCCAGGTCGATTCGGCCATTGCGCGAATGGAGCCCGGTCCGCTTACCGTCCGGCGAGATACGTCGGCGCAGGACTCCCTGCTCTATGAGTACGCGGCCGACCGGGTCGAGGATGATATCGCAGCAGGACGCGTCGTTTTCACGGGTAACGTCGTCCTCACGTATAAGGACGTCGAGCTGCGCGCCGGACGAATTGTCCTCCACCGGAAGGCAAAGAGGCTGGAAGCCGAGGGGCTGCCGGACTCCACCGGAAGGAAGACCATTGGCGTGCCCGAGTTCGTCCGCGGTACCGAGCGATTCACAGGCTCGTCAATGGTTTACAACCTGGAAACCGGGCGCGGCCGCGTGAAGGGCGGCCGGGCGCGTCACGGCAGGCGTTATTACAGAGGCGAGAAGATTCTCCTGGATCGGCAGCACGAACTTCACGCCCTTGCGATCTCCATGTCCTCGTGCGACAGGGACCACACCCACTACGACTTCGTGTGTCGCGCGCTGAAGGTGGTTCAGGATGACAAGGCCATCGCCCGGTCCGTTACGTTTCGAGTGGGTCCCGTCCCGCTGATGTGGCTCCCGTACTACGTGTTTCCGCTCACGCAAGGCAGGCGCTCCGGGATTCTGACACCCCGGATCGGCAGCAACAGCCGCGACGGCATAAACATTAACAACATCGGTTATTACTGGGCGCCCAGCGACTACTGGGATGCCACGTTGAAGACGGCCCTTCGGGAACGCAACGGTTTTCTCATTGATGCAGGGATCGACTACGCGGTGCGGAGACGACTCAGCGGATATATGAATCTGTCCTTTGAACGCGGGCGACAGCCGTCGGGCGATTCACGCCGGGCCTGGCGATTGAACTTCCACCACCAACACCGGCTGAACCCGACGCTCAATATGAGGGCCAGAGGGGACTTCACGAACAGTTCCAACTTCGACCTCCACAATTCCAGCAACCTCTATCGGTACCTGAACCGGCAACTCCGGTCGTCTTTTTCCATGGACAAGCGCTGGTCGGAAGCCAGGCGAAGCATGGATATCAACCTTAACTACTACAGGGACCTCGATAAGAACCAGAACCGGTTTCAGGGGTTCCCCCGCCTCTCGTTCCGTCAGGGCAGGCGTCGCATTTTCGGTCAGCCCGAATCAAACCGGGACGCCCTCTGGTACCACGCCTTCTATTACGACGCTTCCGCGGGTCTGACGAATGCCTTCACGCGCAATGAGGACGCGGACGACAACACGCACAATCTGTCGTTCAATGCCAGGTTGGGAGCCAGCAGCCAGCACAAGCCCTTCGGGTGGCTGGATCTCACACAACGGTTCAACGTCAGTCAGAGCTCCTCGCGCCCGAACGCGGACACACGGACGCGCCGGGAGTCTTACAACGCCAGCCTGGCCGCCGGCACCTCGCTATATGGTATCTTCAGGCCGCAGATTGGACGGCTGAGAGGGTTCCGCCACCGGTTTCAGCCCCAGTTCGACCTCAGGTACTACCAGACCGCACGGGTTGATGGCGCAACCCTCGGCTTCCAGGGCCGGCGGGACTGGAACGATCCCAGACGTACCCTTACCATGCGACTCAACAACACACTCGAAATCAAAACTGAAGTGGACGGAAAAGAACGACGATCCACACTCGCAACGGCCAGTTTCTCAACGGGATACGATTTCGACGCCAATCCGACGCGTCGATGGCGCGATCTGCGTACCTCAGCCTCGATAAAGCCCGCCCGGCGGATCGACGTTCGACTCAACATGGGCCACACGTTCTACGACGCGTTGGGACGTCTGGACCTGTATCACCCGCGCCTGCGCAGCCTCAGCGTCAACACCAGCCTTCGTTTCAGCGGACGTACCGATCGGAGATCGGATCCAATCCGAAGCGACCGGTCCATGTTTCCTGTATCAGGTACAGGATTCAATTTTGAAGACGACGTCTACCGTGACTTCGGAGATGCAACCCGGCCGTGGCATTTCAACGTGGGACATTATTTCAGCTATCGGGAGTCTTTCGCCGCGGGATTCGGATCATCGAAGCGCTCGTGGGTAAAGGCAGACCTGGCATTGAATCCCACGCGCGCCTGGCGCTTCAATTATTCCGTCAACTTCGACGTGATTGACACCCGGCTGATTTCCCAGACGATTTACGTAAACAGGGACCTTCACTGCTGGCAGGCCACGTTCAGCTGGTACCCAACCGGATTCAACAAGGGATTCCATTTCAAGCTCAATATCAAGGACTTTCCGCAGATAAAGGTCGAACATCGCCGGGGAGGATACGGGCTGTGAACGCGGCCGCGAAGAAACGGCGTCCTGTTTCTCAATTTCTGCGTCCGGTCCTCGTTTTCGCGGCTCGTTGTTTCGCTTGCCTCGCCCCTGTGAATCGGCTACATTACAGATTGGCATGTTGTATTGCCCCTCATGCCGGATATCTCCACCGCAACCCACCTTTTTGGTGGCGTTCATTGGAAGTTGTTTTAAGATTACCGGCGAGTTTCCGACCGGTGCTTTTGCAGCCGTGCGAAGACCGCTGGGAATTTTAAGTCAGCTTCTTGGTATTCCAGGAACCAGGGTGCGTGCGCTTGTACAACGGGTCAGCCGTTCCGCGGTGTTCATCAACGGGGAACTCACGGCCGAAATCGGTCGGGGGATGCTGATACTTCTGGGCGTCGGCCGTGAAGACACACCCGACAACATACAGTACGTGGCCGGCAAATGCATCCACCTGCGGATATTTGAAGACGAACAGGGCAGGATGAACCGTTCCCTCTTGGAAATTGGGGGGCAGGTTCTGGTCGTCTCGCAATTCACGCTCTACGGCGATACCCGGAAGGGCCGCCGTCCCGGTTATTCTGGCGCGGCTCCACCGGAGATGGCCGAGGCGTACTATGGCGAATTCGTGGATGCGCTGCGAAGCCAGGGCGTATCCGTGCGGACGGGGCAGTTCGGGGCCGACATGCAGGTTGAGATTCACAACGACGGCCCGGTTACCCTGATGGTTGAGTCCTAGGCCGGGACATCGCCGCCGCGCAGCCATTTCAGGCAACACCTTTCCCGCCATGAAAAAACTCATTCTGGCCTCTGCATCACCGAGGCGGTCCGACCTGTTGCGCCTGCTCGGCCTGTCCTTCGACGTGGTGCCGAGCCATGTTTCGGAAACCCTGGACAGATCGATTCCACCCGCGGACTACGTGCAGGAAATCTCCGGCCGAAAGGCGCGGGCGGTTGCCGCGAGGTTCAACAGGGAAATCGTAATTGGCGCGGATACCGTGGTCGTGGCGGATGGCGACATCCTGGAAAAGCCGGGCGGTGAAGACGAGGCAATTCGCATGCTGAGCAGACTCTCGGGAAAGACGCACCGCGTGTATACCGGCCTGACGTTGATCGACTCCGGGACCGGGCGCACCCTGCGGGACGTGGCCGTGACGGACGTCGCCATGAGACCGCTCACGGCGGAGGAAATTCACCTGTACGTGCAGTCAGGCGAACCTATGGACAAGGCGGGCGCATATGCGGTACAGGGCAGGGCGGCCGCGTTCGTCCAGTCCATCTCCGGATGCTTCTACAACGTTGTCGGATTGCCGATTTCGCTTTTCTGCTCACTCCTCGAACGCCTGGCGGGTCGTTCGTCGTTGATGTACGCCGCCGGGCATTGCAAGGATTGATACCGGAGTATCCAATGCGGGAATTCGCATCAGAGTTACGCGCACAACGCGAATCCATTGGTATGTCCCTCGAAGAATTGTTCGAACGGACGCGGCTCAACCCCGAGTATCTCCGTGCGATCGAGTCCGGCAACTACGACATCCTTCCGGAAATCTACGTTCGCCTGTTTATCAAGAAATACGCGCAGGAAATAGGCCTGGACGTCGAGGAGACGCTGGCCAGATACGAAAAGAACAGACCGGTCACGGCGACCGCTCAACGCGTTGCGAGCAGGGAGCGGGAACCTTCGCTGCCAATGGGCCGCATCTTGGGGATTCTATGCGTACTGGCATTTATTGCCGTTATCGCAGGGGTGTTGCTGCGGCGTGACTCGACGCCTGTGGCGCCGGTATCGACGGAGGCGCCGGTGTCAGAATACGTAGCTCCATCGGTAGATTCCGGTCCGGAACCTTCCTCAGCGCCGGATCCCGAGGTTCCTCCTGTCGCGCCCGAGCGTCCCTTCGAGGAAGCGGCTGCCGACTCCCCGCGTGCCGGGTCCCGTGAAACGGACGTCGCCGTGAACGGGGCGCAGGACGAGCGGGTCGTGTCGGCCTATTCCCTTCCACAGCAGTACTCGGGCATCTGGGAAGACGAGATCGTCCTGCGCATTGATGCGCTTATGGACACCCGCGTTCTGGTATTCAGCGACGGTGATTCCACCTACAATGACCGCCTGCTTTCCGGCACACAGCGGACGTGGACCGCTCTCAATGGGTTCCGCGTGGAAATTGAAGATCCCTCCGCAGTCTCCATATTCCTGCAGGACAAGCCTGTTTCCCTCACTACAGAACACGGCCTGAAGCGCCGACTCTTCATTTCCCGACACAATGTCTGGGTGGAAGAGGTTGAATCCGTGTTGCCGCCACCCGTGCGTTGATCCGTAATGGATTTCAACTACGCGCAAATTGTCCCCCTCGCCACGCCAATCGACCGGGAAATGACCTATCTGGTTCCCGATGACCTCAAGCGCCGGATTCACATGGGTAGCAGAGCGCTCGTTCCGCTGGGTCCCAGGTGGACGACCGGCATCGTCGTCGGTTTTCAGGACGGGACCGACCTGGAAAACGTCAAGTCGATCGGCATCCTGCTGGACGCCTATCCAGTCGTCTCGCCAGACCTCCTGGATCTGTGCCGATGGATGGCCGGCTACTATGTCTGCACGCTATCCGAAGTGCTTACGGCCGCGCTTCCCGCCGGAATCCATACGCACAGCGGACAGCGAATAGCCGTTACCTCGCTCAATGGCGCGGACCCCGGCCCGATAACCCCCTTTCAGCAACAGGTTCTGGACCACCTGAAATCACGCGGCCCGTCCAGGCTCAGCCAACTGCAACGCCGCCTTCGCGGCAGCGGGGTACGCAGTGCCGTGTACGGATTGATTCGAAGGGGTTTGCTGACAACGTTTCAGACCATCGAAGACCCCAGGGTCAAGCCCATGCAGGAGCGCATGGTGAAACTGGTGCCCGATGCCCGGTGGTTCGAAG
Source organism: Candidatus Latescibacterota bacterium (assembly GCA_965116875.1). Lineage (GTDB taxonomy): Bacteria > Latescibacterota > UBA2968 > UBA2968 > JAAXHE01. The sequence goes on along the minus strand of OZ220733.1, from coordinate 1,020,861 downwards.
TGGAATGGTCCGCACTGGAGCGCCGGGCGCCCCGGCAGGCGGAATGTCTCAGGCGCATCCGGGCAAGCGGCGGCGTCATGCCTGCCGCGGCGCTGACACGCTCGGGAATCCGATCCGGCATCCTCAAGGCGCTGGCGGACCGACGACTGGTTCGGATCTACCGCAGGGAAGTGCGCAGGGACCCGTACGCGGAAGTTGAGTCCAACGCGCCTGAGCGGCTCACGCCCACCGTCCATCAGCGGCGCGCTTTGGAGGAAATCCGGGATTCGCTCAATCCTCCCAGGTTCAATTCCTTTCTCCTTCACGGGGTTACCGGAAGCGGTAAAACGCTGGTATACATCCGGGCTGTCGACCGCGTATTGAAGTACGGACTTGGCGCGCTGATATTGGTTCCCGAGATTTCGCTCACGCCACAGACGGTACGCCGCTTCAGATCCCATTTCGGCAACCGGGTAGCCGTCATTCACAGCGCGCTTTCGGAAAGCGAACGCTACGATGCCTGGCGGGACGTTCGTGAGGGCCGGCGGACCATCGTCATCGGCGCCCGTTCGGCGGTCTTCGCGCCGGTATCCAACCTGGGCCTGATCGTTGTGGACGAGGAACACGATGGCGCATACAAGCAGTCGGATCCGGCGCCCCGGTACAATGCGCGCGACGTGGCGGTAATGCGCGCGAAAATGGAGAATGTCCCCATTGTACTGGGTTCGGCGACGCCCGCGCTCGAGTCCATTCACAACGTCGACACGGAAAAATTCCATCTGCTCCCGCTGCCGGAACGGATTGATTCCCGCCCGCTGCCCGAAGTCACCCTGGTGGATATGAGGAAAGAAAGCGGTCTTTTTTCGGGGGTCTTGCGGGAGAAGCTAAAGGACCGTCTTGAGAAAAAAGAGCGGGTCATCCTGCTGCAAAACCGCAGAGGTTACGCACCCTTCGTGCAGTGCATGGATTGTGGAGGCAGTCTACAATGCCCGAATTGCCGGGTCACGCTCACGTACCACGCCCCGGGCCGCCGGATGGTGTGCCACTACTGCGCGTTCGATACCCCGGCGCCGTCCGCATGCCGCGCATGTGAGGGTACCCGTCTCAAGCTGCTTGGAGTGGGCACGCAACGCGTGGAAGAAGCCCTCACCGGACAATTTCCCGAGATGCGCCTGCTCCGGATGGACGTCGATACCACCAGGAGAAAAGGAGCGCACGACCGAATCCTCGAAACTTTCAGAAAAGGGCGGGCGGACGTCCTGCTGGGCACACAGATGGTGGCCAAGGGTCTGGATTTTCCCGGGGTTACCCTCGTGGGCGTCATTTCGGCCGATACGGGCATCCATCTACCCGACTTCAGAGCGGGAGAACGCACGTTTCAGTTGCTTACGCAGGTGAGTGGCCGGGCCGGACGCGGGCATACTCCCGGCGAGGTTGTCATTCAGACGTACCTTCCGGAAGGCGAAGCCGTGCGGTGCGCGCGGAACCACGATTTTCATCGATTTGCCGAGCTTGAACTGGAGGGGCGACGCAGCGTACTCTATCCGCCGTACGGCCGTATGGCCCTGCTTCTTTTTAAAGGAAAACATGAGCATGACGTTGCCCGTGCCGCGGGGCTGTGCGCCGAGACACTGCGCGCAATGGCGTTGCCGGACGTTGATGTCATGGGACCGGCGCAGGCGCCGCTTGCCCGTATCCGCAGAAACTTCCGGTGGCAGGTCGTGATCAAGACGCCTTCGTCAAGAAACCTGAACGTCCTCGCCCGTCGCGCCATGCGGGAATACGGTCGCCGCCGCGCCGCAGTGACGCTGGACGTGGACATCGACCCGGTTTCCATGCTGTAGACGTCCAAACCAACCGACTCCGCACGACGTTGGCGGCGCCTGGAGTTGCGGACGTCGTGCCCGCATCTGACAAAGAGGGATGGCCGCGTATTGCCCATGCGCTTCCGACACGTCAAATCGCTCGCAAGACACACCGCCGTCTACGGAATGGGCGACCTGCTCGGAAAGGCGACCGGCATCCTTCTCGTACCGGTCTACGCCCGCCTGCTTTCGCCATCCGAAAACGGCGACATGGCGCTCGCGTACGCATTTGTCAGTTTCAGTGTTCTCCTGTACGCCCTGGGTTTGAACCACGGACTCGTACGCCACCTCTCGGTCGAACGCCGCTCCGAAGACATATCCCTCAAGTTCAGCACGGCATACTGGACGCTAACGGCATTGGGCATCGTGCTGACTTTCCTGGTATGGAATTCTGCGGCTCGTCTGGCCATCGTGTTTCTCAATTCCACGTCCTACGCCGATATCTTTCAGATTGTCGCGGTCATACTCTTGCTGGATACCCTGTCCGAGCCCTTTTTCACTTTGTGCAGGGTGCGGCAGAGGTCCGGAACGTACGCGTCGGTACGGTTCGTTCAGCACACGCTGCAGCTCGGCCTCACCGTTTACCTGATCGCCTGGGAAGGCAACGGAGTACGCGCGATCTTCTGGAGCAACCTGGTCAGTTCCGCCTTTGCCTTTCTGGCGCTTTGCCCGATCGGGTTCCGCGTCCTCAAGCCCGTCTATTCGACTTCGACCCTGAGGGAACTTCTGCGTTTTGGTCTGCCCTTTGTCCCCTCTGCCGCTGCACTGCTTCTGATTAATCTGTCCGACCGCCTGCTGCTGAAGTTCTTCCTTGGAAAGGACCCCGTAGGGATCCTGCAAATCCTCTTCCGGTTCTGCCTCCCCATGCAAATGCTTACTCGTGTTTTTCGCGCCGCGTGGGCGCCTGGCGTCCTGGCCATTCCGGATCGGGCCGAGGCCCGCGCCGTTGTGGCCCGGATGACCACCTATTATGCGGCGGGAGCAACCCTGCTGCTTCTGGTGTTGTCCACCTTCGCACGTGATCTCATCCTGCTGGGCTGCGGGAGCAGAGCCGCGGAATACCTGCCGGCGCAGGGGGTCATTCCCATCGTAACCCTTGCTTTCCTGTTGTCCGGCCTGTACATTATATTGACGGCCGGCGTGTACGCGGAGGGCCGTTCGCGCATGCTGCCGCTTGTCGTGGGCGTGGGCGCGGGCGTCAACGTGGGATTCAACCTCTTGCTCATCCCGCGTATGGGGGTACTCGGCGCAGCCTGGAGCACACTGGCCGCCTACGGTGTCATGGTCGTTTTTCTGTATCTCCACACGCGACGATTCTATCCGGTCGCCTACGAGTACGCCAGGCTTGCCAAGGTCGGGGTCGCCGGCGGGATCGTCTTTATCAGCGTATCCGGATTTGCACCCGATGCCAGTCCCACCGGCATTGTCACCCGTTGTATTCTGTTGCTGGCCTATCCGTTCATTCTGTGGGGATGGAATTTCCTTGAGTCTGGAGAGTGGCAGGAAATCCGCCAACTCTTTCAGCTGCAGAAGCCGGTGGGCGTAAGGGCAGGGGAATCATCGGGGGACAGGCGCGAAGTTCCCTGATTTCAACTCTGTGACAGATGGAGTTCAGCACATACATGAAATTGCCGTTCAAGGCGCGACAGGCCGCGGGGAAAGTCCGCCGCCTGTTCCTGGTCCACTTCCGTAAGTCCTATGTTGCTGAGCAGGCAACGCTGCTTGCGGGTGAGTGCAACCGGTGCGGAAACTGTTGCGAAATCCTGTTCAAATGTCCCTTCCTTGTCAAACAGGACGATGGATTCTCGGTCTGCAGCATCTACGAGAACCGGCCGCTCCAGTGTAACGCGTTTCCGATCGACGAGAGATGCCTTGCCGATGTGAAATTCGATTGCACGTTCAGTTTTGAAAAGAAGCCCGTACCGGACCGGTCCGACCCATTGCTGCATATCGAATCCGACTGACCGGAATCCCGGCACTTCTCGTATCGTGTCCCTTCCCGGAACGAAATCACCGTTCATCCGTTCTCGCCGCGTTGCTTGTGGTGCCTGCGTTGAGTTTGTCGAAACGGCTTGTCGAAGTGTTCTCACGCGGCCCGGGAATCGCTGAAACGGGAGGCAGGTCTCAGAAATGATGGACGCTGACGATACGCGCAATGTCGCCGCCGGTCGATCCGCCCGATGGGGCGCAGGCTGCGTATTGATCTGCCTGATGACGTTCGGCGCCGGCCGCTGTCCGGCACAACTGCCCGATCCTCCCGCATCGTTCACGATGGCGAGGCTCAAATTCGGCGGCGGCGGCGACTGGTACAACGGGCCCACCGAGATTCCCAACCTTCTTGCCTTCATCCGAAGCCGAACGAGGATCCACACGGCGGAACGGGAAGCCAGGGTCGAAATCATGGACGAGGACCTGTTCGCCTATCCCGTTCTGTACCTCACCGGTCACGGAAATATCCGATTTGCCGAGGATGAAGTCATGCGCCTTCGCACCTATCTTGAACACGGAGGCTTCCTCTTTGCCAACGACGACTACGGACTCGACAAAGCGTTTCGTCGTGAAATCAAGAGAACCTTCCCCGATAAAGAGCTGGTTGAATTGCCGCCTTCATTCGGCATCTTTCAATCGCACTTCCCGTTTCCGGACGGCCTGCCCAAGATCCACGAACACGACGGTAAACGACCGCAGGCATTTGGCATCTTTCACGAGGGACGGCTTGTCGTGTTTTACAATTACGAGTGCGACCTGGGGGACGGTTGGAACGATGCCGCGGTACACGACGACCCGCCGGAAAAACGGGATGCCGCCTTGAAGATGGGGACGAACGTCGTCGTCTGGGCGCTCACGCACTGACCGCACGGCCGGGTGAGGAGCCGAACTGCGGGTTCCGCGGCGTCGGTCCCTCGCGACAATAGCGGCGTATCCCAAAACTATGTCCGGAATATCTGCAAATGACGCGTACCGGAGCCTTTCAGGCAGGCTGACCGCGCTCCGGAAAAGGCAGGTTGCCGCCCGTAGCCTGTACGGCGCGGGACTGACGTTGTGCTGTGCGCTCTCATGCTTTCTTGTTCTCCTGCTTCTGGAATCCGCCCTGTATCTCTCACCGGCGGTCAAGGTGGCCGTGGAAGGTGCCGCCGCGCTTGCAGTGGCCTGTCTTGCGGTTGTGTACTGCTTTCGCCCGATCTTCATTTTGCCATCAACGGAAGACGTCGCATTGCAGGTCGAACACGCATTCGGCGGCCTTCAGCAGCGTCTGATCAGCGCATTGCAACTCCGGTGTACCGATAAAGTCGCCAGCTATTCGTCTCCCATGGTCGAAGCCGCCGTGATTCAGGCGGATGAGGTTCTCGCAAAGCTGAACCTGGATCCCCTGGTTCCCCGTTCCAAACCCATGCGGGCGGCAGCCCTTTGCGGCGCGCTGGGCCTGGTCATTCTCGCGGCGTTTGCGATTCTTCCCGGACCGCTTACAGCGGCTGCCGGCCGGCTTGCCACGCCGACAACGGGCTACGTCCGTCCGCCCGAGACGTTCCTTTCCGTCCATCCCGGGAGCGTTGAACTCATCGCGGGCGAGCCCCTCGCAATAACGGCCGCATTATCCGGTGTCGTACCCCTGCGCGCTCACATCGGACAGCGGGAAGACAACGGATGGACATCCCTTGAACTTCCGGTCCGCAACGGACGGATCGCACACAGGATTCCCGCGGTGACGCGGTCGTTCCAGTACCGTCTTCGTGCGAACGACGTGGTAACCCCTGTCTACGAGGTCACCGCCAGGCCCCGGCCGATGGCCGTCCGGATTCGTCATGACAACCGTTATCCGGCCTATACCGGGCTTGCGGAAGTTCGCGACGCCGAGGGCGGTGACATTGTTGCCGTCGCCGGAACTTCGACCGCACTTCGTGTCCGGTCCAGTCTTCCGTTGAGTGCGGCTGAATTCGTCTTCGACGATAGCATTGCTTCAATGGCGCGGGTCGAGGGACATATCGCTTCATTCAATCTGACCGTCAGAAAGAATCGGCGATACACAATCTCGTTGCGCGATACGCACGATATCGACAGCGCGAATCCCGTGGAATATCGTGTGGTGGCCCTTCAGGACCATCCTCCCGAAGTACGCCTGCTCCGACCGGGTAAAGACACCGAACTGGGGGAAGATATGCGGGTTCCCCTGTTCGTGGAGGCTCGGGACGACTTCGGTGTTTCAAGGATCGAAATCCGTTACCGCCTCAACGACGGCGAGGGTGAAGAAGCCCTTCCCTTTCCCCTGGACAACCCGGGCGCGGGAGAACTCACCCAGACCTGCGTGTGGGACCTCTCCGGCCTGGACCTGCTGCCGGGCGATCGGGTCGTCTTCAGGCTGCGCGCGTATGACGGCAACACGGTTTCCGGCCCGGGCATAACGGAAACACCGGCGTTCACCATCCGCTTTCCGTCTCTGCTGGAAATCCACCGGCAGGCCCAACAGGCTCACGAAGAGGGTTTGGAACGGATGACTGCCATCAGGGAAGAGGGAGAGGCGTTACGGGAACGCCTGGAAGAGATCGCACAACGGCTTTTGAATGAACGACAGATGCAGTGGCAACACGGAAAGGAACTGGAAACCGCGATCGATGACCAGGCCGCTGCCTCGGAAAAGCTTGAAGAAGTCAGCGGGAAACTCGAAGATACGCTCGACAGGTTGCAACAGAGCGGACTTCTGGGGGACGAAACCCTCCAGAAACTGAACCAGATTCAGGAACTTCTCTCCGAAATCGAGTCGCCGCGTTTGAAGGAGGCTATGGAGGAACTCCGAGACGCAATGCAGCACGTCGATTCCAAAGCCGTGGAGGAGGCCCTGAAGGGGTTTCGCAGCGAACAGGACGGGTTCCAAAAGTCTCTGGAGCGGACGATCGCCCTGCTGCGGCAGCTGCGAACGGAACAGACCCTTGAGGCGCTGGCGCAAACACTGGAAGCACTGTCCCGTGAGCAGCATCGCGTGGTTGACAACATCGGCGATCCGCACGATCCTGCGTCCCTTGCAGTGCAGCAGGACGCGATCGCTCGGCGTACCGGTTCATTTGAGGATGAACTTGGGGAGACTGCCGGAAAAATGGGTGATTTCCCCGAAGCGGCGGATGAACTTGGACGCCTCGCGGACCGGTTTGAAGCGCAGCGCATCCCCGGGCGCATGCGGGCCGTCAGTCGCCATCTGTCCGGCAAGTCAGCAGGGTTGGCGAGAACGCACGGCGCACGGATAACCGGAGACCTCGAAAGATTCGCGAAGGAGCTCCAGGCGGCCAGGAAGGCTTTCGTCAACCGTCAGAAAGAAGCGATGATTCGACGCCTCAACCAGATGACGCACAACCTGCTGGGACTTTCAGCCGCGCAGGAACAGACCGCGCGCAAGGCCGGGGAAATCTCCCGGGAAAGCGATCCGGCGCCGCTGGCGATCGAGCAGGCCCGTATCCTGGCCGGCGCAACGCGCCTGGCGAACCACTTGATGGAAGCCGCACAGATGACCTATTTTGTGACGCCTGAAGCCGGCGCCGCGCTGGGTCGTGCGCTCAACAGGGGCAGGGAGACGGCGGGTCATATCCAGGCCGGCGCAGGCTCCCGGGCTGCCGACACGGGCAAGGACGCGATGGGCGCACTGAACGACGTCGTGATGGCGCTTCGGAGGGCGATCAGGGACATCTCCGCCGCCGGTTCTTCCGTGGGCCTGGAAGAAATGCTCCAGCGCATGCAGGAGTTGGCCGACCAGCAGTCCGGCCTGAACGAAATGAGTGAATCCACGCTTGACTCGCCGCGTCGGTCGCCGGGGGAGCAGGGTCTTCAAATGAGCCTCGCGCAGATGGCGGCCCGACAGCGAGCCATCCAGCAGGCGGTGCGGGAAATTCGCCGGCAGATGGGCAGCCGCAGACATGCGCTGCTCGGCGACCTGGACCATATCGCTTCTGAGATGGAGGCCGTGATTCAGGAGATCAAGAACCGCCGCGCAGGCAGCCGTACCCTTGAACGTCAGCGCAGAATTCTCTCACGCCTGCTCGATGCGCAGCGATCGATTCGCGAACGCGGCCGAAGCAGTGAACGACGCGCCCGGAGAGGCGCCGACCTTGCATACCAGGGTCCGGGTTCGTTGCCGTCAGATCTGGGCGAAGCGGATAACCCGCTTCGAAGAAGACTCCGGGATGCGCTCGATGCGGGATTCGCCCCCGAGTACCGGCGACTCATCCGCAGCTACTTCGAGACTTTGATGCAGGACGCGTTGAAACGCGAAGCCGCCCGATGAAGATTTGGCTCCCATCATATACCGCCCTCGTAATTCTGATCCTTCTCCTGCTCGCTCCGCCGGATCTGCCCGCCGCCACTGCACGGGAAACTCTCCGCCAGGCCAGCGCGAAGGAAGCCTCCGGTGACTTGAGAGAAGCTTTGCGACTCTATCGGAAGCTTCTGAAGAGGTATCCGTACCGTGCTGACATCCTCCTTCGTGTAGAGTCCATCCTCTACCGCACGGGGCGTCGCAGTGAAGCCGTTCGCCTCCTGGAGTCCCATCTTCAGGAAAGGCCGCGGGACTCGACTGTCCGATTCCGGCTGGCGGATATTCAATCCGAAACGGGCAATCTGAACGAAGCGATTGCACACTGGAACCGTATCGCGGCGGGCGCCGCCGACACGGGGACGATCGAGCGTGTCGCGCGCAACTTCCTCAGATACAACCTGCCTTCGCGGGCGCTGTCCGTTTGCCGGCGGGGACGCGACGTCCTGAAGAACCCGCATCTGTTCGCCGGTCAGATGGCTGAAATCGCCGAACGGCTCGAACGGTATCCTGATGCCGTGGCAGAGTACCTGGTCTTCGTCCGCCAACAGCCGCAATCGCTCGGGCAGGTCGAGATGCGCTTCAGGCACTTCGCGCGGGAGGGCGACCAGCAGGACCGGATTCTCGCCACGCTCAGCCGGGAGGCCCGGGACCATCCGGGCGACGAGATTGCCCTGAGGCTGTTCACGGAGTACGCACTGGCGGCAGATCTCGAGGAACGGGTGGTGCGAGTCTTTGCGACGTTTCCACGCATCGGCCCGCATCACGTGGCGCACCTGTTCCGCGTTGCCGGCCACGCCTTCAAGGCCGGCCGTTTCGCGACGGCGGCCGACGCCTATGAAATACTCCTGGCCGGCGCCAACGCGATCGGCCGTCAACCGGAAGCGATGTTGGGTCTGGGGAGGGCGAGCGAAGGCCTTTCGCAGGTCGACACGGCGGCGTCCCTTTACCGGATCCTGATTGACAGATTTCCCCGAACCCTCTATGCCCATGAGGCCGGTTTTCGGCTGGGTCTGCTCTTGCGCCGGGTCTATCGGGATACCGCGGCGGCGCTGGATGCGTTCCGCACGGTCGCCGGCGCGAAGAGGCGCACTTCCTGGCGCTACCACGCCCTCTTCGAGATCGCGGACATACTGGTCGTTTCGGACCGGCTTGCAGAAGCCCGATCGGTCTACGTCCGCGTCGCCCGTGAACAGCAGGGCAGGGAAGACGCCGCCCGGGCTCGTTTCGGGATTGCCGAGTGTCATTTTCTGTCCGGCAACGTCGACGCCGCCCGCGCCGTCATCGACAGCCTGCTGTCGGGTTCGTCAGACAGATTCGCGTACAACGATGCGCTGGGGCTATCGGTCCTGCTCGAGCATGCGGATGAGGAGGAAGACGGGGTGCTGCAATCCTTCGCATCGGCTTCAAGGCTCGTTCGCCGGCAGCAGCCGGACGCCGCCCTGGCCGCGTTCCGTGCGTTTGCGGCAACCCACCCGAAGTCGCGTCTTCTGGATCGGGCGCTGGCGCGTCAGATCGCGCTTCTGGACACGCTTGGCAGGTACAACGAAGCCATTCTGATGTCCCGGCGGCTGCTCGCAAGCGTCCCCTGGAGCCCGCTGTGCCCGGGCGCAATGGTGACCATGGGCAGGATCTACAACAGGAGACTCGGACAATACCGGGATGCCTTGAAAACCTACGAATCGGTCCTGTCGGTATATCCGCACAGCCTTGAGGCCGCACAGGCCCGGGAAGAGGTGCGGGCGCTTCGAGAAAAGATCAGAATCCTTGACACCACCCGAAAGGAGCCAGGATAGGTGAAGGTCCAGGTCCGACTGTACCGGGATGATTCCGTCGCGCGTCCGCGCGGGATGCTGAATTTCAACAACGCTCCCCGCACGACATCCGGCCCGCTTGTCATGGCACTGGTCCTGGGTCTGTGCGTGTTCGGAGCCTCTTCGAACGCGGCCGCGGACAAACTGCTTGTCCCGATGGATCTTGGGCAGGCGAATCATCTCAAGGCCTACGGGCTCGCCTACTGGGCGCTCCAGCATAACATCGAGGTGGAGTGGCTGCTCAACTACCGTGGCGGCGCCTTTATGATGGACTACGTGGAATCGGCGGCCGGGGAGGGACGACTTCGCGACGTCGATTTCGAACGCATCGGCGGAGCCGAAGCCGTTCGAGTCTATGCGGAGATCGAGCAGGGCAACATGAGCTCTGTTCGACTTGAAAAGGCGCCGAAAATCGCAGTCTATTCACCGCCCAACAAACAACCATGGGACGACGCCGTCACACTGGCCCTGGCTTACGCCGAGATTCCCTACGACATTCTGTGGGACGAGGAAGTGCTGTCGGGGAAGCTCTCCGAGTACGACTGGCTGCATCTGCACCACGAAGATTTCACCGGTCAGTACGGGAAATTCTACCGCAGCCATGGCCGCGAACTCTGGTACCGACGCCAGCAGTCCCAGTTTGAAAGCCTCGCCAACCGCCTTGGTTTCAGAAAGGTCTCCGTGGAGAAACGCGCCGTTGCCCGGGCCATTCTGGAATACATTTCCAGCGGCGGGTTCGTGTTCGCCATGTGTTCCGCCACGGACACCTTCGACATTGCCCTGGCCGCGACAGGCGTAGACATTGTGGATACGGTGTACGATGGAGACCCGCCCGACCCGGACGCACAGGCGAAATTGGATTATTCGAGGACGATCGCCTTCGAGGACTTTTCCCTGGTCACGGACCCCATGGAATATGAACACGCGGACATCGACGTCTCGCCAACCACCGGGGCACAGTTCCGCGGACCCGACGCAGACGCATTCACGCTGTTTGAATTCTCGGCAAAATTCGATCCGGTGCCCGCCATGCTCACCCAGAACCACGTGCCCGTTGTCCGGGGTTTTCTGGGCCAGACCACGGCATTTCGCCGGAGCCGAATCAAGAAGTCCGTCACCATTATGGGCGAGGTCAGCGGTACGGACCAGGTCAAATACATCCACGGAAACGTCGGCCGGGGCACGTTTACGTTTTACGCCGGACACGACCCGGAAGACTATCGCCATTTCGTGGGAGATCCGCCCACGGAACTGGCGTTGCGCAGGAACTCTCCCGGATATCGCCTCATTCTGAATAACATCCTGTTCCCGGCAGCCAGGAAACAGAAACGCAAGACCTGAACGCGACACCGGCGGCCGGCACACGGCCTCCGGTATCGTTGACGGAAACCGGTACGTCCACCCCACGAAGGATCGCCCGACCATGGCCGAACAACCCCCAGACGACCTCGAAGCCGTCGAAAGACTGAAAACCGCCCACGCGCGTATCCGGGACGAAATCGGCAAGATTATCGTGGGTCAGAACGAGATCGTGGACCAGCTGCTCATCGCACTCCTGTGCGGCGGACACTGCCTTCTCGTCGGGGTTCCCGGGCTTGCGAAAACGCTTCTCATCAGCACGCTTGCCAGGGCGCTCAACCTCAGCTTCAGCCGTATTCAATTCACGCCGGACCTGATGCCGTCGGATATTACAGGTACTGAAGTCCTCGAAGAGGACCAGCGCACGGGCCACAAGACCTTCCGTTTTGTAAAGGGTCCGCTCTTTGCGAACATCATTCTGGCGGACGAGGTCAACCGTACCCCGCCAAAGACCCAGGCCGCCCTGTTGCAGGCCATGCAGGAACACGAAGTGACCGCGGGAGGCGACACGTTTCGCCTCGAGGAACCCTTTTTCGTGCTTGCAACGCAGAACCCGATCGAGCAGGAAGGCACGTATCCGCTGCCGGAAGCTCAACTGGACCGGTTCATTTTCAACCTGTGGATCGATTATCCCACGGAAGAAGAGGAGAAACAGATCGTTCGCACCACAACCAGCGCCTACTCGGCGGAAGTCGAACCGGTATTCGACGCACGTGAAATTGTGGAGTTGCAGCAGCTCATCCGAAAGGTCCCGGTGGCCGACTATGTGATCGACTATGCGGTCGGCCTCGCCCGCAGGACCCGGCCCGGAGTCGATGGCGCGCCGGATTTCGTGTCCCGCATGGTCAACTGGGGCGCGGGTCCCCGCGCCTCTCAATTCCTCGTTATGGGCGCCAAGGCGCGCGCCATCCTCGAGGGGCGGTACGCCGCCGCGGTTGACGACGTCAAGTTTGTCGGCGTTCCCGTGCTTCGCCATCGCATCGTCACCAGTTTCAACGCCGAGGCGGAAGGGGTCACGCCGCTCGAACTCGTGCAACGCCTTCTGGAAGACACGGCCTGATCTCCCAATTCCCAGCGCCCATGCCAGACTTCCGCACCTATCTCCAGCCCGAAGTTGTCGCTCGTCTGTCCGGCCTCGACCTGGTCGCCCGGCTTGTGGTGGAGGGTTTCATTACGGGCCTGCACCAGAGTCCGTACCACGGATTCTCCGTTGAATTCTCCGAATATCGCCAGTACATACCGGGCGATCCGCCGCGCAACGTCGACTGGAAGGTCTACGGCAAGACCGACAGGCTCTACGTAAAGCAATACGAAGAAGAAACGAACCTCAAAGCATATATCCTGCTGGACGCCAGCGCGTCGATGGCCTATGGCTCGAATTCCGTCACCAAGTTCCAGTACGCTTCCTATACCGCTGCGGCTCTTTCGTACCTCATGTTGCGCCAGCGCGACGCCGTCGGCCTGGTATCCTTCGACCGGGGCATCCAATCCTACCTGCCGCCGAGGTCCGCGGGGACCCATCTTCACGCCCTTCTCGAAACGCTGCGGAATACCAGCCCGGAGGGAGAAGACACCAATCTGGCGGCGACGTTTCACAGCCTTGCCGAGCGCATCGTGCGCCGCGGCCTCATCGTGGTTCTGTCCGATCTGATGGACGATCCCCGTTCTCTGATTTCCGGACTGAAACACTTCCGCCACCGCAAGCACGAAGTCATCGTCTTCCACATCCTTGACCCGAGGGAGCGAGACCTCGAATTCGGTCGCGAAACCCGATTCGTGGACCTCGAGACCGGCGCCGCCGTCACCACCGAACCCTGGCATGTCGCATCCGATTACAGTGACCATATGCAGGCCCTCACCGGCCGATTCAGCCGCGAATGTCGTGAAAGTCTCATCGACTACGTCCTGCTGGATACGGAGAGGCCGTTCGATACCGTGCTTTTCAACTACCTGGCCAAGCGCAAACGCCTGATGTGATGAGCGCTGTCCACTCAACCGCATGACATGACACTTGAGAGGGTACCATGGAACGCGTACGGGTTGGCATCGTCGGCGCCGGCAAAATGGGGCGTACGCATATCGATGCCCTCAAGGACGTGGCTCTGGGAGAAGCCGTAGCCGTGAACGACCCGGCCAATCTGCCCGACGTTGGCCCCGGGCTGGCCGGCGAGTACGGCCTGGACTATGAGGAAAGCCTGGAATCTCTCGTTTCCAGGGACGATATCCACGCCGTTGTCGTAACGACGCCCCACGCCCTTCACGCCGAACACGCCATTGCCGCTCTCGAAGCGGGCAAGCATGTTCTCGTGGAAAAACCGCTGGAAATCACGCTGGAAAAGTGTGACGCCATCATCCGCACCGCGGAACGGGCGGGCCGAAAACTCATGGTCGCGCAGAGCCACCGGTACTGGGAGGGGGACGCCATATCCAGGCGCCTTCTGGAAGAAGGCGCGATCGGGCGGCTGCTCATGTGCAGGGATACGCTGGCCACACCCGGCTACCGCAGGCCCGACCCCCGCCGGGCGTGGTTCACGGACCTGGATCTCTACGGCCCGGGCGGCCTGATCGCGTGGGGCGTACACAACATCGACCGGCTGCGCTGGTGGTTCGAAAGCGAGGCGGAGTATGTCTTCGCCCGGTCTTATTCGCTGCGCACCGAGGTGCCCGGCGACGTCACGTCCAACATGGTGATGATTGGCTTCCGGAACGGCGGCAGCGCCCACCTCGTCTACTCCGAGGCCCTCCCGCCACCCGGCTGGAAGGGTTTCAGTTGCGCTGCGGAGCTCATCGGGGACAGGGGTCTGATGGAAGTCGACCCGTACAATAAAGTCAGGGTTGTCCGCGATGGCTCGTCGGAATGGGAGACGGTATACGACCACGCGGAGGTGGAGGACCCGCGGCAGAAGGCGTTTGCCGACGAGGTGAGGGACTTTATCGACTGCATCGTTCACGACACGCCGTCTCCGGTCAGCGGCGAAGACGGCCGGGCGGCGGTGGAGATCGCCCTGGCGGCGTACCGATCGTCCCGCATGGGTGAAGCAATCAGGCTGCCGCTCGAAGATTGACAACGAATTCATGCTGTATTGATACCTGCTCGCAGGGCGTCTGTCGGGCGCACGGGAACGGAGCGATCGCATGGGAACCAGGGCAATTGGAATCGAAATGACCCCGGTGGACTACGGCCGCTCATTCCTCATCGGGAAGGGTTCTGCCAATGAGGTGCGCTTCTGGATCGAGTCGCGTACCCGCGTCGTGGACGAAAGGGCGGGGACCTGCGAGGAGTTCTATCAGACCGCTTCCTGCAAGAGCGAGAATACCTTTCACCGGAAGGACCTGTTCAAGCAGGACAACTACGATTTCCTGCCGATTTTCAGTGCGAAGTACGGTCTCATCTTCCGGCGTCCGGTTTGTCTGAGCGACCGTTACCGGGAAACGCGGACGTATGTAGAGATGTTCGGCGGGTACGAACTCCACCTCGCTGAGGGAGCGAGCGTCCGTGAATTGCCGTCGAACGCGTCTGTCCGCGAGGCAACCTACCGCTTTGCGCCGCTGGTCTCGCAGACCGAAATCCGAAACGCCAATTCCGGACTCAGCGCCATCATCGAATGCCCGGTGAAGACCATGAACACCCGCCGCGAGGACGACCGCTACCAGGTCGACACCGGTCCGGTCGCCTTTCCCGATCTTTCAAAACGGCCGGAACGGCTCGTCGACTGCCTGTCCCTCGCCTTCGTGGCCTTCAATACCCCTCACTTTGCCGACTTTGTGATCGAAGCGCCCACAACCGTCGATCCCGCAAATTCCGACCTGAAAGTACACCACTACTCGAAAATCGTCAGTCTCCCGTCACAGAACCGGCTCTTCGCGGTGGAGCCGTTGTAGGCGGTCCGGTTCGACGCATTGGAAATCCTGCAATCCGGAGAAAAAATGAGTATCCGCAGATCCATATTCGGACCGTCAAAGGACGAAATCTGGAGGCAGATTGCGTCAGACCTGGCGGGTGAATTTGTCGACGGGGGCTTCTGGGAAGAGAATGCCGTTACATACAACCACGGTGAGTGGCAGATCGTCCTCGATACCCGTACGGAGACAACCTATACGGGCGCCACGATGATGACAATGCAGTATACCCGGATGCGGGCGCCGTTTGTCAACAAGGATGGCCTCTATTTCGATATTTCGAATGAGGGGTTCTTCAGTTCAATCGGCAAGTTGCTCGGTATGCAGGACATCGTAGTCGGGGATCAGGTTTTCGACGATCGGTTCCTGATCAAAGGCAACAGTCCGGATAAGATCAGGCTGCTGCTTGCCGATGACAGGATACGGGAGTTGATCGAGAAACAGCCGAAGGTACATCTCCGGATCAAAGACGACGAAGGCATGTTCGGGACTGACTTTCCCGACGGTGTCGATGAGTTGCATTTTGAATGCGCCGGCGTCATCAAAGAGAACGAGGCATTGAAGGATCTCTTCGAATTGTTCTGTCTGATCCTGGAGCGCCTGGTCCAGATCGATTCGGCGTATGAGGACGATCCCAACGTCACGTTGACGTAATCGACTCGTCCGGATCTCGAAGTAAGGCAACCCGTCGCTGAAAATCACGCCATAGTGCGTCTACATCATAAAGGAGCCATCAATGCGCCCCGAAATTCTGACGAACCGTCGCCGGACTTCCGTGCCGGCCAGGGAAACCCCGTTGAGCCGGCGTTACAAGCGCATTCTGGAAAACTGGGTGCCGATTGGCCTCAGTTATTTCGAAGAGTGGCCCGGGCGGCCGAACTGCGGGCATTTTTTCGGCGGTGCGCACTGGTACGGGAGCGACACGGCCGGTCCGGCGTTTGTTTTTGCCGTGCTCGCCAATTCCCCTGAATACGATGCGAAGCGGACCGGATGCTCCAGGGAGGAGCTTCGTGAAATCGCGCTGAAGGGGATCCGCTACCTCTGCTACACCCACGACACGGGTCCCGCCGATTGCATCCGCCCCGAAAAGAGCCTCGGCAACCCCAGGACCTGGGGCACCAAATGGGGGGAGCGCGGCAGGGGATTCTTCCCCGAGAGCCAGTGCGGGACGAATCTGTCCGACGTTGGCCTGACCGCCTTCCTGCTGGGGGATATGGTGGACGACGAGACCTGGACCATGATCGCCCGCATGCACGAGGACTATGCCGAGCGGTTCGGGGACATGGCGCCGAAAAGCGGGGTCTACACCAACACGCAGATGGAAGAAAACGGCTGGACGTCGTGCGGTCTGGCGTCGGTGGAGTGTTTCCTGAGCAATTCACCGAACGCGAAGTCCTGGGCCGAGACGGCCCGTCGCTGGATGTTCTCCACGGCCACAACCCAGCAGGATACGAAAAACCTCGCGCCGTTTTCGGACGGTCGGACCGTTCGGGAACTCACCGGCCAGACGTTCACCGCGCTTCCGGACTATATGGCCGAGAACCACGGTATGGTGCATCCCAGCTACACCGGAAGTTCCGTTATATTCACCGGTCGGCTGGGCATCATCTACGGGACGTTCGGCGCGGAGATACCGGACCATGCCCTGTTCAACCGGAGGGAGATTTACGACGAGCTCAAACGAACGACGGACCGGACGGGTTCGATGCATCCCGTGCAGGGCATGGACTGGCCGTATCTTCCGCCCGATCCCGGTACGCTTACCCACGCAACAGGCGCCGTGTTCCTGAACGACCCGGAGGCGGCGTACTTCGAGCTCCAGGGGCTTGAGACCCTCGAACAACGCGCGGAAAGCGCCGGAGGGCGAATGCATGATCGGCAGATCGCCGAGATCGTCCACGGACCCCAGGACCCGCTGATCATTCGTGAACACAACATCGACAATCCCGCCCACACCTACTTATTCCACAGGATCTTCGGCGACGGGCCGGATCCCGCTCCCTCGACTCGCGTCGAACGCAACCTCAGGGGCGTCAAAGTCTATCCCCATTCCGGTTTCGTCTTCCAGAGGCATCGCACGGGCCAGACCGCGCTCTCGTGGCGCAACGACATCATGGCGCTGCCGCTGAACAGGGACGGCCT
Source organism: Candidatus Latescibacterota bacterium (assembly GCA_965116875.1). Taxonomy (GTDB): domain Bacteria; phylum Latescibacterota; class UBA2968; order UBA2968; genus JAAXHE01. The sequence goes on along the minus strand of OZ220733.1, from coordinate 1,003,507 downwards.
CTATACGGTCGCGCCGGCGTCCGGTTCGTTTCTGGCCGGCATCGATGTTCAGGACCGGCCCGACAGCCACGACCTGGTCTCGGTTCGCGTGGACGAACGCCAGGAGGGCTTTGCCGCCGCGATGATCCTGGACCGCGCACAGCGTTCGGTTCGACAGGAAGTGCTCTTCGCCGGCCTGCCGTCCGGAATCTCCCTCTCCTGCGAACGACTCACGGCCAGAGAGACGATTACCGTTGCACGTGTCGATCAGGGTTTCCTCCGCATCGTCAATGAAGACTTCAAAGCCTTGAAAGGGAATTGCAACGGGTACCGTACCGTTCACACGCCGGACGGTTCCGATCGCTTCAGGAGCTACGTCACCAGGGACCCGGACAGCGACGTCGTCAGGACCTACGATCATCCGGCATGGCTCAACGTCGACAGCCGCCTGGGATTCGTCTACAAGGGCACAGGAAAAACCGTCTATCACAACCGGCACCATTACGATGTCTGGCGCGCCGTGGCGGACGACCTCACCCTCAGCCGGATGGACGAGCCGTTCCAGGTAACCGCCGGCAAGTCCATTTCCACACTCACGGCGCTCATCGCCCCGGATTACAGCCATCGAAAAACGTCCGGTATTGAGTTTGTCGTCATGGAATCGGGACGGTCCGCCGTCGGCCTCCTCGCGGACAATCACCTGGCTGTGGCGAACTTCGGCGAAAAAGCCGGCGGGTATGCTTTCAGGGCACAACGATCGAGACTCAACGGGATCCCGATCTTCGGGGGCGTTACGCGACTTGACGAAGACAGCGTCACCTTCGAGCGAAACCTCGGGTCGGGCGAAGCCCGGCTGCAGGAGCCGATCCTGAACGTCGAGACGGACGGTGCGCTGGAGATCAACGCCGCGGAGTCCGGGGCAGTGTGGGCGAGGAATACGGGCGCCGCTGCGGGACGGGTCACACACGAAGGTACGGAAACGCGCATCCGGCCGGGGGAAATCGCCGTCCTGGTATAGACCGGCAGGGCGAAAGTTCCAGATAACGCCACAACAGAAAGAAGAGGGCCGAGGCTGATGCTCAGGCCCTCTTTCTCTTGCGTGGTCCACGTCCCCGGGCGGAGTCAATGCGCAGATTCCGTTACCACCTCACCCTGAAACGTGTTTCCGCCAACGCCCTGCGACCGGTGTGCAGGTCCTCCGCCACGACTCGAAATGCCCTGGGACCCGGCGAAGCGCCGTCCATGTCCACGCGCAGGTCGCGCGGTTCCCAATCCCGGGCGCCCCGGTACGTGTATGAAACGGCCGTCGTCCAGTCGGCAGGGGAGCCGTCGCCCTTTCCCTCCGGCAGCGACTGCATCTGATAGCTGATGCGGTAGTGCGTGGCGCCGTATTCGTCACGCGAAAGATTGTAGATTTCGAAATAGAACCAGGCCTGCCCTCCCGTGCGGCACATCTGCAGCGGATTCGGGAGTACCGCAAACCGCTCACGGCCGTAGGGCGCGTTCTCCAGCATCCGAATGCGTCGCGCCATCAACAGGTCGCTGATCTCCAGCGTGTCCGTGCCGAATGATCGTACCCTCAGCCGTTCCCGGAACGTGCCTGTCCGCCTGGTCGCCCGGTCTTCAACTTCAGCGGCGAGGAAATAGGTCCCCGGATCGATATTCATACGTTCCGCGGCCAGAAGGAAGGCCTCTTCCGTGGATTCGTAGACGACCCGCGGCATCCGCTCCACCATTGCGACGCTGTGCCGGACGGTATCCCAACTGGAGTCGAAGAGAAAAAGCGCCTGCCTGGCGTCCACTCCAGCGTTTCCATCGTTCTCCGAAACGGTATGCCGCACGTTTTCCTCCGGTAGCGCGTAATACACCTCGATGCGCGTATCGGCGTCGTCATGCCGGAACTGCGCAGTCTGGTATGGGGCGTCATACTGCAGCGGATGCTGATAGAAGTCGGGTACCTGCTCTACCAGTTGTTCGAGTTTCACGCGTTTATTGCCCAGCCTGGCCCTTGCGAACCGCCAGGAGTCCCAGGTAACCGTGGGGGCGAATATCACTGTAAACGGGCCGTAATCCCAGACGTCCTTCCGACCCCTCCCGGGTCCGTCCATGTACCGGACGCGCGGGTCTCCGTACCGGATATAGGTCTGTCCCATGTCAGTCTGCCATCCCTGCCGCCCGAGCGTGGGATCGGAGAAGCGCAGGTTCGCGTAGGCCACGCGCCGGCACTGTTCCAGCAGGCGTTCGTTGACCGATGTGAGGTAGATCGGGTCCTTTCCCAGCCAGAACTTGCGGATTTCCTCGTCGCTCGGGGGCGGTTCACCTTGTGTTTCGGCAGGGTTCCGGATCAGGAAAATCGACTGCATGAACCTCCGCGCCGATTCGGTCATCCGGTTCAGGCCGTCCAGGTAGGCGCGATATGCGCTTTCCAGGTCCCCTTTCATCTGATAGCCCAGGCCGGCGAAAAAGTGTGCGTTCCAGTTTTCCGGCCGCCGCATTCGATAGGCTTCGAAGAGCTCGATCAGCGGCCCGGGCATTTCGGCGGCGTAATAGGCCAGCCCGAGAACCTGATGCGACGGCCAGTGGACGGGGTCCAGGCCGATGGCGCGGGTGAGGTAACCGATTCCGGTCTCGATGTCAAGATCCGGATATTCGACGAACGTCAGTGTCTTTCCGCCTCTGATTGAATACATCCCGATCGCCGCTTTTGTGTCGTCATCGAGTCTGTCCGTGAAATAGGTCATCTCCCATGCCCAGACCGCGAATCGCCCCGCCCAGAACAGCGCCTCGACATGATCCGGATCCAGTTCCAGAACCTGGAGCGCTTTTCTGTATGATTCCGGACGTTTCAACGTCCGCCATAACAGCTCGGCATGGGTTGCCCGATAGTCCGGGTTTTCCCGCTCACGCATCACGGCGCGCAGCAGCCAGTGGCCGGCCGTCTGTCGGGAAACCGGCGTGCCCGCGCCATGTAAAACCGCGCCAGGGCGTGCATCGTCTTGCCGGACCGGTCGTGCCTGAGCGCGCGCTTCATCAGGGCTTCTCGCCGGTCGCGGTCGAGCAGCGTATCCGCCGCGGCGGTCAGAAGCGAGTCCACTCTCGCAGGATCGGACCGTCCGGCATCGACGGCGGGGGCGATCAACACCAGGAGGCAAATCGATATCGCCGGTCGGAGCATTCGAGGATCTCCCTGCTTCACGCAGGCTGGAGTTGCAGGTTGGTGGTCTTTCACAACGAGAGGACGCAAGTGCTGACCGACAACATGACGGCGCTGCAGGTCGCAATGTCCGTAATGCATCCGTTCACTATCGTAAGACACATTCCGGAGGGTTCGGGTTCAACCTATTTGATTGCGATCAGGTACTCTCCCAAAAGAGTGAAGAGCCGATGGATATCAACAGTAAGACGAAGAAGGGTCCTGAACGGACCCTTCTTCGGGAATGGAGAGATATGTATACTTACTGATTTCCGGGTCAGGAACCGATTTGGTACCGGTGTATCAGGCGCTCCGGTTACGGGTGAACGGCAAAAAGAGAGACGTGAGACGAGCCCGTTGTCCATCCCCAACGGGGCGTCAAACCTGCATTTATATCGTGTGCGTTAGCCTAAATTCGCAAAAACCGCAACGCGGCACCGCGACGAAACTTTCCGATACGGGCCGAAATCGTCGTCAGGAAGGTCATTTTTTTCACGTCCAGCGACCTGGTGTATCCTGGGTATCCGTAGTTTAATCGCCTTTATCTACTTACACATATCCGAATTAACTTCCCCGAAAAACGACGAATCCCGGTTAAAACTGGATCTGCCTTCCCGCAAGATTGCTCAACAACAATTGAAACTCATCCATGCGTTGGTTGCCTCTGAAAATGAGCAGGTTCACGCCTTCGATCCCCTCGGTTGTGGGGAAGTCGATCTGGCCCAGAAAGGCGACGAAAGCCTCGTGAAAGGTGGCCAGCCCCTGCTCGTACGAATCGTGAATCCGCCGCAACTCGCTGTCGTCCGGGCGAATGTCCCGTACCTGGACCTGCAGCGTCTCCAGGCGGGTGATCAGATTGGACATGAACTGCCGTGTCCAGTACCGCGAAACCACGCCACCCGACCATCCCTGCGTGATGGACCCGAATTCGGCATTCATCACGTTCACCGTCTGGTAGGTTCGAAAGGCGTCAACGAGATACGCGTTAAAATCCGACGCGGCAACCGACAGCATCTTGCCGGTGGAGTCCGGCGCCGGTTCGACCACACCCACGGGATCCGAAGAACCACAGCCCATACAGAGGATCATGAGCATGCCCAGATGACGCTTCATTTCTGCTATCCTCACACCCTGACAGATGCAACGCCGCAGTATTCAGTCCCGTGAAACGACGGACGGACTGCGACCGCCGTTGAGCGGCTTCTCGTACACTGCGCGCCGCAAAACCACCTTAAAACCCAGGCGGCGGTACAGGCGAACGGCCGATTCCAGCGTTTCGCTGGTATTCAGGGTGGCTTCCCTGTATCCCAACGCTTTCAACTTGTGCAACGCACGCACGTTCAACCACCAACCCAAACCCTTGCTCCGGTGCTCCGGTACAACTGCTACCCAGTGAATCAGGCCGACGTCCCTGCCCAAGTACGTTGCCGTCCAGGCTGTGGTTGTGCCCACGGGTTCGTCGCCGAAAACCGCGAACATGACCCGCTTCGGATCGAAATGCGGCGAGTCCAGATATTCCTTTTCGAAGTCCGCCGCCGTCCACGCCCGTCCGCCTGCGTTCTCGCTCATGAACGCCGCATTCTTGATCCGCACGAATGCCGCGTCGTCGCCGGCCTCGTAGGTTCTTATTCGGTACCCTGCCGGCGCATTCGCACTGGGAAGATCCTTGAGTTTCCGCCACATTCTCAGGCTCGCGCCGAACACGGGTTTCCATCCCGATTGTTCCAGAAGTCCGGTTGCGGCCACATGATCGCTGGAGATGCTCGCGCCCGTCCGCAATGATGCGTACCCGTTTGTGCCGGCGACCGCTTCCGCTTCCGCCAGGAGACGCCGACCAAGCCCAGTTCGCCGGCGGTCGGGGTGTACCCCAAGGAATCTCAGCGCCGCGTTCCGTGCTCCGTCCGCAAACGTCATTACGCAGAAGCCAACGGGCGTCGGTCCGTCGAATGCCAGCAGGATCTCGTCATTACGCAGATTTTCGAGGATCTCCCTGGTCGGCGGCGATACGTCTCCTGCTCCCTCTGCACATCGTGCCATCAGGTCCCCGAGTTCCGGATCGGAAACGGACCCGTCACGCATTCGAAGCGGTGGTTTCACGAGAGTTTACCTTCCACGTGGTCCAGAAACGCGGGATTTCCGGACGTCACGCCCCCGTCGGCCACGACCACCGCGCCAGTGACGAACGACGCCTCGTCCGAGGCCAGAAAAAGCGCGACGTTTGCGATTTCCTCAGGTCTGCCCACGCGCTTGAGCGGATAAACCTCGGCGATACGTTCGAAAATTTCAGGATCCTTATCGAGTACGTGCTGCCACCCTTCGGTGATGATTGTGCCGGGGCAGATTGCATTCACCCTGACGCCCGCTGGGCCGTAATCTACCGCCGTTGTCTTCGTGAGCGAAATGACGCCTGCCTTCGCGGCGCTGTACGCACTCTCGCCAAACGACATGATCGCATTGACGGACGAAATGTTCACAATGGATCCGCCGCCGCGATCGATCATTCGTGGAAGCGCCGCACGGCTGCAGAGGTAGGCGCTCTTCAGGCATCCCTCGATATTGCGGTCCCATAAATCCGGATCTATATCCAGGACTTTGGTCCCATGACAAGAATAGGCGTTGTTGACCAGAATATCCAGACCGCCATATGATTTCAGGGCCACATCCAGCGCACGATTGACATTCGTCTCATCAGTCGCGCTGCCCACCACGAGTTCGGCTTCGCCACCCGCCCGTTTGATCGCCTCAACCACGGACTCCCCGCGTTCCCGATCGAGTTCCAATACGACCACCTTCGCGCCTTCCTTCGCAAACCGCATCGACACGGCCTTGCCGATGCCCGCGCCGCCGCCCGTGATCCATGCGACTTTGCCCTCTAACCGCATTGAGAATTCCCTTCCGTTCATCCTGTCTGAATAACCACGATACCATCGTCTACGTGGCAAAATAACGGTATCCTGCAGCCTCGATCCAATATACAGGCGCCATCCGCGTGTGTCAACGAGCACTGCGTGAATCAGAAGCCTGGTATTCGACCAGAATGCAGCAGATTCACGCCCGTCGAATCCTTGGCGCAATTGCCGAAGAGTACGACTTCCGTTTCCCCGCGCGGACTTCGAGGACCTCGGCAAGCGCCGTCGCCGCTTCGCCAACCAGGCGCCCGGTATCGACTCCACGGTGGCCGGGACTGTACGCCTCCAGCTTTCGGATCCCCCGGGTCAACAGGTGTTCCGCGCCCGCGTAATTCTCGCACGTCAGGTGATAGTAGCCCACCGCCACCTGGATCATGCCCTGAAAAAAGGGTCTTTCAGATCCCCGCACATCCATCCAGACGTCCTCCCACGTGTCGTGAGACGCGTAGTAGTCGCCGGCATTGAACTCTCGGATGCCCCGCTCGAACCTCTCGGTAATGTCGGATTCTTGTACCAAAGTTCCCAGCCTTGACTCGTCGCTGCAAACTGCCGGTTTGCGATACAGGACCAGGCCCTGCACATTCACGCATCGATGACTCAAACGGTACGGACGAGCAACAACAATGGCGGGCGCCAAACCATTGGGGCCCGCCTCGGCGAATCTCGATATTCAATTTACCGGTCTCGTCGCTTGTAGATTCCCCTCCTCCTGACGTACCCGTCCGTATTCTTCCTGAAATTCGCGATCTCTTCTTCCGTGAGTTCCCGCCTTACCCTGGCCGGCACCCCGGCCGCCAGCGTCCGGGGCGGAATTTCCATACCTTCGAGAACCAGCGCGTTCGCCGCGACGAGCGATTCCTCGCCGACCCGCGCCAGATTCAATACCGTTGCGCCCATTCCGATGGTCGCCCCGCGATCTACGAGACAGCCGTGCAGAATCGCGTTGTGCCCGACAGTCACGTACTCGCCCACGGTACAGGGACATCCCGGATCGGTATGCAGGACCGCACCGTCCTGGATATTGGACCCCTTGCCGATCCGGATCGGCTCCTCGTCACCGCGCAACACCGCATTGAACCAGATACTTGCCTCAGCCGCGACACACACCCTTCCAACAAGAATCGCACCGTCGGCCAGAAAAGCAGATTCATGAACTTCCGGACGTGCGTCCAGATACGCTAAGCCTGGCAATGTCACACCTCTTGTCTACCTGCCAGCCGGCTATCTGCCTCGGGGTCCGCGCCTGTCATTCTCCTCATCACGGTCCGAGTCTCGATCCCGCCCGTCGCTTACGGGTCCCAGCACGAATTCACGTTTTCCGGGGCCGCCGCTGGAGCGGAACAGACCCGTGAAAAATCCAATCGCTCCGGATATCGCGCCAAACAGAAGCGCTGTCTCTTTGACCGGCGAGTCAGTCTGCCAGCCGGCAAACGTACCCACGATGGCGCCGGATATTGCGCCCCCAACCCCCATCCGGATTGCGGTGCCGAGTTTTTTTGAATGCCTCCCTCGAAGGAACAGGACCCGGTCGATATCTTTAACCGGAATCCGACGGGCATCGAGACCGGATTGTACCAGTACGGTTCCGTCGTCGTATTCCGGCAGCAACTGTCCCTCGATCCGTTCACCGTCCTTCATGACCACCCCGCCTCGAAGCCGGCGCGTAATTCCGGCCCGCGGACGCCGCTCTTCGAAGGAGATCTTCCGGTCGGTATACTTGGGGTATTCCGCATCGTCCGGCAACCGGGATTCGAATCCGATCTTGTATTCACCCTTCCGGACCTTGTCGAAATGTTCGACATATTCCCGCAGCCGTCTGAGCGCATCCTCGTCTCCCACCGGAACGGTCCTGTTGGCGATTTTCGGACCCGACCGGTATCGGATCCTTACCATCACGCGTTCTCCGCTCTTCAGAAAAGTGGCCGTCTGAATGCCGGGGATCGCCATATCGAGCAGTCGGAGGGGAACCCTTTCGTTATAGACGCTGCGCCCCTGGAACAGGGAATAGCGGTTGCTCTCCTCCAGGTCGATTTCCGGTCCTACGAGCGGGCTCAGCACGACAAGGTTGCCCTCGATCTGCCGAACGTCCACGATGGCCCAGCCTGCATCCTCCAGGGCTTCGATAGTCCGGATGGTTGTGGGACGTTTTTCGCCGTCCTCTCCTCCATTTTTCGCATTTTCGCCTTCCGGGTCCGCCGCCCGGGTCTGACCTGCGCCAACCAGGCTTGTCCACAGCACGCAACTGGCGCACAGCAATGCGATTGACTTTCGAAACATAACCATCTCCCAGGATGTGAGAAGCTTTTTTAAAATTGCCGGTGAGTTCCCGGGCGCGAGCACAGGAACTCGCATTGCGAAAAAAAAGCGGGTCGTCGACCCGCACGCCTGCAGTCAGCCTGTGCCTGACGCTGCCCCGTAAACGCCCCAGCGGCGCCAAAGTTCCGTTTCCGGGATTTCTACGACGGTTCGTCTGTCAATTCCTCGATTCCGGCTGTAATCCCATCCATGATATACGGACGGTATTTCCTGAATATCGTCCTTCGTCTGAACCAACCAGCGTCCGCAGCCGCCGTTCCCGCAACCCTTACGAATTGCATCAGGTCGATTCCGTCGAAATCGCATTCGCCGTATAGCCATACATCCATCCGTCGCCGGACTTTCTGCAGGGATTCCGGGGATACCGGCATCGCTTTATCGAGCGGGAAGAAGACCTCGCCGTCCACAAGCACGGAGGCGTCGCGCAGGAACTCTCGGGAAGGTTGGACCAGCTGATCCGGATTGATCACGGCCACTCCGGTGACAAAGTCTATATCTCCTTCCGCAACCACGTCCATGAACAGGGTGCGCATGCGGTTCCGTAAGCCGCCATAGTCCTCCATCAGGCGATTCGAACGCGGGTTTACACCCACGTGCAGCGTACCCAGCCCGTTGTATCGCCGGCACTCCGAAACGAAATCGGCCTCGTTATCGAACAGCCCGATGCCGATGACGTGGTCTCCGTCCGTCGCCTTCAGATGCGTAAGACCGAGATCCGGGCTGTGTTGCAGCAGGTCGTAGTGCCGCCGCACATCGCGCTCGCTGAAGGACTTCACCCTTCCGCTCTCCGCCTTCTCCGGTCGAGTAACCGTCTGCCGCCGCGAATCTGCGCCGCCACGGCCTCGTAGCCGGTGCCCCCATCCAGTTCCCGCCGGTTGACACTGGCGTCTGCGCGAAGCGACTCCAACACGTCCGCCTCGAACAGATCGCACTCCGAATGAAGGGTCCCCAGGTCCAGCTCGTCCAGGCGCCGCCCCTGTGACAGGGCCGTCCGGACCAGCCTGCCCACGATTCGATGGGTTTCACGAAAGGGCAGCCCTTTTCTCACGAGATAATCCGCGAGGTCCGTCGCGACAACGGCGCCGTCGAGAGCTTCGCGCATCCGCTCGGCCTGGACCGTCATTGTCCGCCACGCGCCTGCGAAGACCTCCAACACCTGATGAATCGTATCGACCGTATCAAAGAAGGACTCTTTGTCCTCCTGAAGATCTTTCGAATAGGTCAGAGGCAATCCCTTCATCACGGTCAACAGCGCCATCAGATTACCGTACACCCGCCCCGTCTTGCCGCGGACCAGTTCCAGCGAATCCGGGTTTTTCTTCTGCGGCATCATGCTCGAGCCGGTGCTGTACGCGTCGTCGAGTTCGATAAACCGAAACTCGGTTGACGACCAGACGATCAGGTCTTCGCAGAACCTGCTGAGGTGCCCCGTGAGAATCGCCGCGGCGGCCATGTACTCCAGGAGATAGTCCCGGTCGCTGACCGCGTCGATACTGTTTTCGGTTATCCGCGAAAAACCCAGTTCCGACGCAAGGAATTCGCGGTCGATCGGATATGCGCTGCCGGCGAAGGCGCCAGATCCGAGCGGCATTGCATCGGCCCGGTCGGCGCACGCGGCGAATCGACCGTGGTCCCGATCCAGCATCCAGAACAACGCCATCGTATAGTGCGACAGCCGCACGGGTTGCGCCTGCTGCAGATGCGTATATCCCGGCATGAGGACGTCAATGTGCCGATCGGCGAAATCCACCAGGACGGTCTGCAGGCGGTCGATGCCGGCAACGGTATCCCGAGCCGCCTCCCGCAGATACAGCCGCTCATCCAGCGCAACCTGATCGTTCCTGCTGCGCCCTGTATGGAGTTTGCCGCCCACGTCACCCACGATCTCGATCAACCGCGCCTCAACCGCCATGTGTATGTCTTCCAGGTGCGCGGCCGGCACGAATCGGCCGTCGGCAATTTCCGCTTCCACCTGATCCAGGCCCTTCAGGATGCGGTCCAGTTCCTGTGGCGTAAGGACGCCGATGTTCGCCAGGGCTTTCGCCTGAGCCCGGCTTCCGGCGATGTCCGCCCGGTATAGCCGCCGGTCGAACCCGATGGATGCGTTGAATTGCTCCATCGCGCTTTCCGACGCCTCGTCGAAGCGACCCGACCATGGCTTTTTTGCAGGTTCACCCATTGAATGGTCCCAATCAGACCCCATATCCCATGAAGCGGACTGCGGATCCCGGTCTCTCAGTCTTCCGTCAGACCATTGTCCACCTGTTGCGACGCATTCAGCGCCTTCGCGCCGACACTCAGCACATTCAGGAATCCCTCCGAATCCCGATGGTCGTAGTCGCCGATCGCTTCCATCGAGGACAGTTCGGAGGAATACAGGGAATGCGCCACGGACCCGGAGGATTGATACGTTACCGACCCCTTGTAGACCGAAACGGTCAGCGAGCCATCCGCCAGCTTTCGAACGGGCGAGAGGGCGCTTCGAATCATCTGCGATGACAGGTCGAAGTAATACCCCTGGTAGATCTGCTCGGCAAGCACCGAGGAGAGAGAATCGTAAAACCGCCGCGCCCGCCTGTCGAGCACCTGCTGCAACAGGAACTGGTAGCACGCGCCAAGCAATGCAAGCCCGGGGCTTTCATACACCCCCCGGGATTTGATGCCCACAAAGCGATTCTCGACCGTGTGGATACCGATGCCGACTCCGTGACGCCCCGCAACGTCGTTTGCCGTTGCGATCGCCGACACGGCATCCACGTGCTCCCCGTTCACAAGCACGGGGCGCCCCGCTTCAAGCGTAACGGAGAACGTCTCCGGGCGGTCCGGCGCGTCCCTGGGGAAAACGCCCATGCCCGGCTCGACGAAATCCGCGGCCACGTCAAGGTATTCCAGCTTTCCCGCCTCATGCGTCAACCCCAGCAGATTCGCATCCGTTGAATACGGCTTGTCCTGTGTGGCCGTAATGGGCAGGTTCCGGGCCTGGCAGTAGGCGATCATCTCCCTGCGTCCCCCGAAATGCTCCAGGAATGCATCGTCGCGCCAAGGCGCATATACATTGACGGCGGGCGACAGCATATTGGCGACGAGTTGGAAGCGCACCTGGTCGTTCCCGCGGCCCGTGGCGCCGTGCGCGAGTACGTCGATATCACGAATCCGCATCTCCTCCAGGATCCCCTTCGCGGTCACGTGCCGGGCAAGACCGGTCGTGTTCCAGTACCCGCCTTCGTAGACGGCATTGGCGAGGAGCATCGTGATGGCCTCCTCGGCCAGGTCCGACTTCAGGTCCAGGATTACCGAATCCACGGCCCCGCAGGCCAGCATCCGCCGGCCGACGTCCTCGATATCGTCCTCGTCCGGCTGCCCGATATCGGCCGTTATGCTCACCACCTCCACCCCCTGGTCGGCAAGCCAACGCGTAACTGTACAGCTGTCAAGCCCGCCGGACGCCGCCAGCGCAATCCGCTTTCCCCGAATGTCCGCCAATTTCATTCCAGACGCTCCTTTCCCCTCGTACGCCAGCTAACTTTTCAGGATTTCGTCAAACACGTCCATGACGTGGTCGATATTCGCCTGGTCCACCACCAGGGGCGGCAGAAAACGCACCACGTCGGGGCCCGCCATACATACCAGGATTCCCCGCTCACGGAAAGCGTCCATCACGTCAGCGGCCGGATCGCCGGCCAACACCGCTCCCGCGATCAACCCCCTTCCGCGGACCTCCGTGATTTTGTCCGGGTGCCTTTCCTTCAGCGCGTTCAGCCGGCCATTCAGGTGGTCGCCGTTCGCCCTTACGGACGCGATGAATCCCGGGTCCGAGAGTTGCTTGAAGACCTCGATGCCCACGGCGCAACTGACCGGATGCGCCCCGAACGTAGCCGCGTGGTCGCTGGGCTCCACGGCATCGGCAACGTCCTGGCTCATCAGCGTCGCGCCGATCGGCAGGCCTCCGGCCAGGGGCTTGGCCAGCGTCATCATGTCCGGTGCTACGCCGTAGTACTCGTAACAGAACAGGGCCCCGGTCCTGCAGAGTCCGGACTGGATCTCGTCGAACACAAGCAGCATTTTCATCTCGTCGCACAACTGCCGCAGCCCTTCGATAAACGATGGATCCCCCGAATGAATGCCGCCCTCGGCCTGGAGCGGCTCCAGAATTACCGCTACCGTCTCCGCATCCACCAACCGCTCCACCGATTCGAGACTGTTGAATTCCGCGAACGAGACTCCGGGCAGCAAGGGTCCGAAGCCCTTGTGGTACTTTGGCTGACCTGTCGTGGAGACCGACCCCATCGTGCGTCCGTGAAACGAGTTGTTCATCGCAATGAACTTGTACTTCGCACGATCCTCGAAATTTCTGTACCCCCATTTTCGCGCGAACTTCAGCGCGGCTTCCCAGGACTCGGTTCCGCTGTTGCAGAAAAATACACGATCCGCGAAGGAACGGTCGCACAGCAATTGCGCCAGCCGTGGCGCGGGAATGGTATGGTACAGGTTTGAGACGTGGATCAGCTTCCGCGCCTGGGCGGAGATCGCGTCGCCAATGGTCGGGTTGTTGTATCCCAGCGCATTCACGGACAACCCGCTCACAAAATCCAGATACTGTCTACCGTCGGTGTCGAACAGATGCACCCCGTCTCCCCGTTCCAGGACAAATTCGGGCCGCGCGTAGGTCTGTAGAATGTAGTTCTGCTCGAGTTCGATTATTTCTTTCGTGTCCATCATCCACTCCCCGGGTTTTTGGGTTCCAGAACCGCAACCTGATCCGTGTGATGCTTCATTGGACAATCTCGGTGCCAATCCCCTCACGCGTAAAGACTTCGAGCAGCAAGGCGTGCGGAACGCGTCCATCTATAATGTGCGTCTTGTTTACGCCCCCTCTCACCGAACGCACGCAAGCCTGAAGCTTCGGAATCATCCCGCCCTTTGCCGTACCGACCCGGATCATCCCTTCCACGTCATTGACGTGCAATGTGGATATCCTGGATTCCGGATCGGCGCTGTCACTCAATATGCCGTTTACGTCCGTCAGAAAAACGAGTTTCTCCGCCTCAAGCGTCCGCGCGATTTCCCCCGCCGCCGTATCCGCGTTCACGTTGTAACTCCTGCCGTCGGGACCCAGGCCGATCGGCGCGATCACAGGAATCGTCTCCTTTTCGCAAACCTTGCGGATCGGTTCCGGGTCCACCCGGTGCACGTCGCCCACAAACCCGATATCCACCTGCTTTCCATCGGACGTTGCCTGTGCGAAATGTTTGCGTACGTGCATCACGCCGGCTTCCTTGGCGGACATCCCGTGCGCGCAACCGTCAAGCGCCCGTATTCCCTCCACAATCCGTCTGTTTACCACACCGAACAGTGTCTCTTCCACCACCTGCATCGAATCCGCGTCCGTTATGCGCAATCCGTGGATCCATCTGGATTCCAGTCCGGCTTCCTGCAGGCGCCTGCTGATTTCCTTGCCGCCGCCATGCACGACCACCGGCCGCATTCCTACCGTTTCCATGAAGACCAGATCCGCGAGAATCGTGTCCGAACCGCCGTCGTCAGGCTGTGTACTGCCTCCATATTTCACAACGACGATCTTGTCCCGAAACGAGCGGATGTAGGGAAATGCCTCCACCAGCGTGGCGGCTTTCTGAATGAATTGCTCCATCGCACAATCCCGCATTGCCGGACGGCTGTGGCCCGTCCGTGCCCGCCGACGGTTCAGCCCGTACTGTAAACGCCGTCAATTCCGCAGAGTCTGGGTATCCCGAACATCAGGTTCATATTCTCGATCGCCTGGCTGGCCGCGCCCTTGCCCAGGTTGTCTTCCATGGCGCAGATATAGGCATACCCGTCGTCTACTCGCACCTTGATCGCCAGCTTGTGCGTTCCCACGACGTCGCGCGTGCCCCACTGTTTGTCCTCCGAATCCTCCACCGGAAAGACAAGATCCTCATTCGTATACGCGGACGCGATCGCCTCGATCAGCTGCCTCCCGGCCTCGTGCGCCGGTACCGTCTTGAGCCTGTCGGCCAGTTCGATCCGAATGTTGGCATTGATGCCCGCGAATACGGAACGCAGAACGATGGGCGTGAAGTTCACGCGAAAACCGGAATAGTATTCCATCTCCGGAACATGTTTGTGATGCCTGCCGAAACTGTAGGTTACCTCGTCGGGCTCCTGTTCCACCTCCCGGCGGGCGCCGGAAATCCCCGACGTCGCCACGACCGTCGCTTCCCCCTGCACCATTCCCTTCAACGGATTCAACGACAGGATTACAGTGGTCGGATAGCAGCCGGGATTACCGACCAGCCGCGCGCCGGAAATCCGGTCGGCAAACAGCGCGGGCAGTCCGTAGACCGCCTCTTCAAGAAGCTCCGGCGCCAGGTGGTCCAGCCCGTATCCGGCTTCGAAAAGCCGCCTCGGCAATCGGAAAGCACCGCTCATATCGATAACCCTTGCGCCCGCGTCCAGCGCCTGCGGCGCGAACTGCATCGATTCAGGGTCTTTGGTGGCCAGGAATACGACTTCGCACTCGTCCAGGGCGCCTTCCCTGCGCCTGGAATTCTGCCGGAAGCCGACCTCGGCCCGATCGTGATGCGCCAGTACCCGTTCGATCTCCTGGCCGACCATCCCGGTATCGCCGAAAATGCCGACGTTCAAAGCCACGGGCGCCCTCCCACGGGTCCGCCGGGGATGCCCTCCCGGTTGGGAGGTCCCGAAACATTCGGCCGCGGCAGCGCTTCGTACTTCGCTGCCTGTATTTTTGACGTCGCCGTCATCCGTATCGCCGCATCGCCTGCCATGCGATTGACCCTTCCGGCCCGATCATTGGGAAATCTCAAGGATCCGCTCTTTCAGCAATTCCCGTTTTTCCACGGATTGGCACAGGATGAATATCGTATTCTCCCCGGCGATCGTTCCCACAACCTCGGTCCATCCCGCACGGTCGATCGCTTCGCACACACCCTGCGCATGTCCGGTCATCGTCTTCAACACGAGCGTATGCCCGGCTCCACCCGTTTCTACGACGAAATCCCGCAATTCTCTCGCGAGCAGATCCGATCCACTGCCATAGCGTCGGGATTCGCCTGCAGGCGCCTGATAGCGGAGACCTCCCGCGCCGTCGGGCGCCTTCACGATACCCAGTTGTTTCAGGTCCTTCGAGAGCGTGGACTGTGTGGTGGGAATTCCGGAGGCGCTGAGCGCATCGGACAATGCCTTCTGCGTCCCGATTGAACGGGATGCGATGACGCTTAGAATACGC
This sequence comes from Candidatus Latescibacterota bacterium, assembly GCA_965116875.1. Taxonomy (GTDB): domain Bacteria; phylum Latescibacterota; class UBA2968; order UBA2968; genus JAAXHE01. Next base: position 987,861 of record OZ220733.1, on the reverse strand, counting down.
CGTTGACGTTCCTGTTTGTTGCCCATGGAATTTTATTCCAATTTACCGGATAATATTCTAAAAATAACGCAAAAAAAATCAAAAGTCAAGAATAATTATTCAAATTGGCTGATTTTTCCCCGGCCATTTGCAAGCTCAAATCTCCACGACCTTGCCCGGATTCATGATGTTGAGAGGGTCGAGTGCTTTCTTGATCGCCCGCATGACCTTTACGCCTTCGCCATGCTCCTGCTCCAGTGCGGCCAGTTTGCCCATGCCGATTCCGTGTTCGCCCGTGCAGGTTCCACCCATTTCCAGGGCGAACCGGACAATCCGTTCGCCGAATCCCCGGGCTTCGGCAAGCTCTTCGGGGCAATCCGGATCGATCAGGAAAACGACGTGGAAATTCCCGTCGCCGACGTGACCGAACAGGGGCGCAATCAGTGTCGACGACTTCAGTTCTTCTTTGGTTCTGAGAATACAATCCGCCAGTCTTGAAACCGGAACGCACACGTCCGTCACGAACCCCACGGAGCCCGGACGCATCGTCCGTGACGCGTAATAGGCGTCGTACCGCGCCTGCCAGAGCCTGTCACGTTCCCGTTGTCCGTTCGCCCGGCGAAAGTCTTCACCGCCGTGCCTGTCCGCAACCGGTCTGGCCGCCGCGACACGCTCGGCAACGGACGATTCGGAACCGTGGAACTCGAAAAACAGGGTTGGCGCCACTTTGTAGTCAAAGCCCGAATAGGCGTTGATCGCGCCCATCTGAATGTCGTCCAGGAGTTCGATTCGCGCCATTTCAATTCCCGCCGACGTCATTTCAAGAACCGCATTTACCGCCGACGAAATATCCGGAAACGCACATACCGCCGCGGATACCGCTTGAGGGACCCTTGCCAGCTTCAGTGTCACCTCGGTTATTACGCCCAAAGAGCCTTCGGAGCCCACGAGCAGATGCGCCAGGTCATAGCCTGCTGACGATTTCCTCGCTCTTCCTCCGGCCCGGATGATGCTGCCGTCGGCAAGTACGGCCTTCAGCGCCAGGACATTTTCCCTCATCGTTCCGTATCCCACCGCCGCACTGCCCGACGCCCGGGTCGCCGCCATGCCGCCCAGCGAAGCGTCCGCTCCGGGATCCACCGGAAAGTACAGTCCCGTCCCCGTTTCCGCCAGATGCCGGTTGAGCCGCTTCCTCGTAACCCCGGCCTCCACCGTTGCATCCTGGTCGGTCTCGCCAATTCTTAAGATACGATTCATGCGGCTCAAATCGATACAGACGCCGCCCCGTACGGGTACGATGCCGCCTTCCACGGCCGTTCCGGTCCCGTACGGCACGACCGGCGTCCGGTACCGCGCACAGCATTTCACGATCTTCGACACTTCCTCGTTGCAGTGGGGGAAGACCACGGCATCCGGCAGCATGGGCGTATGGTACGAAGCGTCCCCCGCGTGGATTTCACGGATATCCGCGTCCGTCTTTATCCTGTCGCCCAGTAACGAACGGAGTTCTCCGATGACCAACGCCGTGTCCGGATCTGAAGACCGCTTCGTCGTACATGCGTTGTCTGTCATTCCCGTCCATCCTCTATCGAGCTCTTTTCACAGGTGGCGCGCCAACCAGTCCGTCATCTCCCGGAACACGTGCATGACCGATTCACGCGCGCTGTAACCGTGGCTCTCGTGGGGCAGCATCACGAGTCTCGTTGTCGCTCCGTGACCCCTCAGCGCGTTGTAAAGCCGCTCGCTCTGCATGGGGAACGTCCCTGAGTTGTTGTCGGCCTGGCCATGAATCAACAACAACGGCGCTGTGATCCTGTCCGCATGCATGAATGCCGACATGGCAAAATAGACGTCCGGCGCCTGCCAGAGCGTACGCTCTTCCGACTGAAAACCGAATGGCGTAAGCGTCCGGTTGTATGCACCGCTCCTGGCGATTCCCGCCCTGAACAGATCGCTGTGCGCGAGGAGATTCGCCGCCATGAACCCGCCGTAGGAATGTCCGCCGATCGCGATGCGTTCACGGTCCGCAACACCCCGGCGCACAACTTCCTCCACCGCCGCCTCGGCGCTGGATACCAGTTGGGTGACGTACGAATCGTTGGCTTCCGCGCCGTCTTCTCCCACGATCGGCATGGATGGCCCGTCCAGGACCGCGTAACCCTGCGTCAGCCAGGGCAGCGGCGACGTCCAGGAAACGTGAGTGAAGCGATGCCGGGAGCCCTTCACCTGAGCGGCGGCGTCTGCGCTTTTGTACTCACGCGGGTACGCCCACATCAGCAGGGGCAGCGGATCCTGGCCAGGGGAATACCCTGGCGGCAGATACAGGGTGCCGTTCAGGCCGGTCCCGTCCGCCCGCCGGTAACGGATGATTTCCTTCCGCACTTCCCGCAGCTGCGGCGCCGGGTGGGGAAACTCCGTCAGTTTCCGGACATCTCCGGTCTCAAGGGACCGCAGGAACACATTTGGAGGGCTCTGGGCCGTTTCACGCAACGTCAACAGCAGGCCATCGTCCCTATCGATCAATCTGACGGGTTGTTCATAATACGGCGGTTCGCATTGCCACATCCGCTCTGTCGAGTTCGTGCTCACGTCGAGCCGGTCCAGGAACGGGAAATCCCCCTCAGGAGACGCCCCGCCGCCCGCGAGGAAGAGGTGCCGGCCGCCGTCGCCCGCCAACAACACCCTCCGCCCCGCAGGATTTGGCGCCAGCAGAGGCGTTCCCGGATCGCCATAGCGGTCTTCCCACGATCTGTCGAAGAGCAGTTTACGGTCATTGGATGCGCCGTCCGGGGCAAACCGCCAGGTCCTGGTCCGGCGGTTCTTCCACCAGCGCTCGGTCACCAGCGCCATCGCGCCGTCGCCCCACGTCAATCCGGCGAACCGGAACTCGAGAGACTGCAACAACGCGGGTTCGCGATCGAAGGGTTCGGACAGCGCGTACACGTGATCCCGCGCGTCCGTCTCAACGGCCGGGTCGCCGCCATCCTGCGCCTCCACCCAGCACACCGTCGCCGTCGCGTCACTGCGCCACCGGAAAGAGCGCGGACCCTCGCGTACGGCATCGAAAGCGATGGGTACATCCTCCGCCAGGGGCGCATCGACCAGTTCGCGAACGACCTGGCCCCGCATATCCCGAACTTCGACGCGTACAGGAAACCGGAAGTGGGGCGCCAGGTACGAAAAAGGCCGGTGGAGGGTCTCCACGAGCAGAAAGGCGCCTCCCGGCGCGGGCTCGGCCCGTCGGATGATTCCGTGCGCGCCCACGTCCCGCTGACCGCCGTCCGGTGTGATCGCAACCAGCCGGGACGTCGCATAGAACTCGAAGAGCGTTTCGTCGTGCGCCTCCTTCAACAGGTCCTGCCAGGTTCGAGACGGCGCCGGCCGGCCCGTATTTTCCCGGATCTCAGGGCCCCCGGGAACCTGAGGCGCTTCGGGTACTTCGGCCCGTTGTGCGGGAACAGCCCGGACGATCAGCGAAGGGATGCCGTCCGGTCCGGAGGGTATCCAGGCGAACGGCGCGCCGAAGATTCCGTTCAGCCCGATATCGGACACCTGCCGCGCCACGCCCGAGTCCACGCTGGCACACCAGAGCCGGATCACCGATTCGTCACGAACCGTAAAGGCAACACGGCTCCCGTCCGGCGCCCATTGCGGCGATCCGATGCGGCAGTCTTCCGGTAAGCCCTTCAGCGGGCGTTCCGTGCCATCCGAGATTCGCTTCAGCGTGAGACCCGTGTAATACCCCGAACGGCTCAGACCGTTGGCGGCGGGGTCGATGCGAAGGCCCGCGAGCCGCAACTCCGGCCGCGCCAGTTCGGATATGGGCGGCAGGCCCGGCTTCGCGAGCATCAGGATCCACCCTCCAACGGGGTCGACGATGAGGTCCGGCGTTCTCGGCGCGTCCAGCAGCGCCGCGACCTCTTCCGGCGGCATCCTGTATTCAGGTGCTTCTGAGGGCTGGTTCATCTTCCGCCACCCGTATGGGGATTCTCGGGGTTCACCCGGTCTACAACGCAACGGGCTCCAATCCATCCGCCGACCGCTGCCTGTTCACGTCGTCAATCCGCCATGGCACAACGGAACCGTCGGCCCGATACCGATCATAATAGCCGCCCTCGTAACGGGCGATCGGCATCAATGCTTTTCCTGAACGGACCTCCTCCAGCATCGGCATATCCATCGATTCGCCGCTGGCCAGGTCAATCACCTCGATCTCATCCGGCCTGTTGCTGCCCAGTCCGCGCAGGGCCGCAAATCTGAGATAGGGTGTCGTCTCGGGGTCCAGGCCCATCAGATACGTCGCAACCGCGTCCACGTGCACCTCGTTCTCCCCGAGGAGCGTCCATCCCAGCGGATGATTCTCGCCTTCGTTGAACGCGGTGCCGTCTCGCCCGATAAGCCCGTCCACCATGCAAAGCCGGGGAGTGTCCAGCGAACGCAGGGCGGAAAGCAGATCGCACAATTTATGGTAGAACCGGTCTTCGAACAGACTCAGTCCGCTGTCGGTCAGCCGCCAGATCCCGTTTTCGTGCGGCCGGTCAACGTCCTGTATATGACACAGATGGCGTTCCGGCCGCGCCAGGATACCCATCAGGTTCTTGATTGCCAGGGTCGTGCATCCGAGGTTGTGGCATTTCGCCAGCGGCACATTGAAGAAGAATGCGCAGTCCGTCACCTCCCGATATATCGGATAGGCTTCGAATACCACCCCGCCGGGCACGGGGACATTCCGGCTGGGGCGGTCGTTCAACTCGGTTAACGTCAACTTTCGGCTGTCCGCCATCTTCGTGTACCCGGCGCCCTTCCATGTATTTCCGTTTTCCGGCTGTTCCCCGGACTGTCCGTCCGCAACCACCAGCCTGCCGGCGCCGACGCCCTTCTCCACGAGCGCGTCGACGATGCCGGCCAGAAATCCCGGGTGGGTTACAATTCGTTTCTCCGCGGGGAACAGGACTGTCGCATTCGGCTTGAGCAGTATTGTTCCGTCTTCCGGCAGCGCAAGGTCAACGCGCCGCAATGCCGCGTGGGCAAGGTCCCTGTATGCCTCGAACGGCGCCTCGTTTCCCGTAATACCGGCTCGAAACAGGTAGACGCTCTCGCTGTCTATTCGCATTCTGGCCTCTTCTCTCGTGTCTGGTTGTTGACGTTGCTCCGTCGATTTCGCGGGAAGTCCGCTTGTCACCCCATCGCGTCCAGAACGATCTCCCGGCTTCGCTTGAGCGCATCGAACGGATCGGGCAATTCAGGATGTAACTCAAGACTCAGGTTCCCACGGTAACCGATATCGGCAAGGGCGGAAATCGTATCGGCCAGCGCTGCTTCGGTCAGAATGCCGTCCGTCAGGCCCAGATGCAGGTCGCGCGTACCGTCATTGTCGTCCAGGTGGACGTACCCCAGCAGCGGTCCCGCGTCCGAGATTGCCGCGGCGGGGTCTTCGCCGGACATCTGAGCGTGGCCGATGTCCAGAAGCAGGAACAGGTTGGGATGCCCAACTTCCCTCAGGTACGCGATTGTCCCCGAAGCGGTAGGCAGCGCGGTGCCCGGGAAATGTTCCACGCACACCCGCACGCCCAGCTCGTTGCCCCGTTCGGCCAGCTTTCTCAATTCCGCGGCGTATCTGCCCAGAGACGACCGGTCTTCATCCGGAACGACGTACGCGGCTGATGCGCCCAGTGTTGCGCCAAAGTCCAGCGCCCGATCGAGATGGGACGCAGCTGCAGATCGGGAGTCCCGGTCGGGGCTGCTCAGCCGGGCGCCTTCCGGCATGCCGAACGATGCCGCGATACAGGAAACCGCGAGTCCGCGCTCCCGGATTTTCCGCCGTGCTCCGTGAGAAGAAAAAGCAAACGGCCTTACGTCGATCCACTCGAACCCCAGCGCGGCCACCCGTGCGGCAATCGCGGTTTCCGGGCCCTCGAGCACCCATGCACAGCACGCAAGGTTCATACCGGCGTCTCCCGCGTCCGTACTGCGTCCTCCACCATATCGTACACCGTGTACCTGGCTTCATATCCTAGCAATCGTTCCGCCTTGCCGCTGGTAATATACCAGGGACGTCGTGAGGTGGGAATGCAGGCCTTTACGTACGGCAGCCCCAGTCGCGAGGACAGAAAGCCGGCGAACTCCTCCGCGCAATACGGTTCGCATCCCCCCATATTGAATACCTCTCCCACCGCAGCCGCCGTTCCCGGCACACGGACACATCCCGCGGCGATATCACGGGCGTCGGCCCACTGCCGGATCTCCGGATGCCCGTTGCAATCCGCGTAGACGACAAGCTGCTCGCCACCGGTATCGAGCGATTTCAGAGCCGACAACGTCTCCAGCTGCATTCCGGTCGCCATCGTCGTCGCTCTGGTGTGGACGATCGCCGCGCGCAGAAACAGCCAGCGCGCAAATACGCTTTCCGGATCGACCAGTTCCGCGGCATCCGCTGTTGCTCCGAAGCGCAGGACCGTTACGGGAATTCCGAAGCCGCGGCTGAAGCTCCAACAGAGTTCCTCCGCGCCAATCTTGCTGGCGCCGTAGACCGAACCGGACATCAGGGGATAGTCTTCGTCCACCGGCAGGTAGCGGGCGTCCTCATCCGGCCTTTCGAAATAGACGGCATCGCTGCTGGCGTAGACAAAGTGAGCCGGTTTGCGTGTCCGGTCGCGGACTGCTTTCAGGAGATGAAACGTGCCCTGGACGTTCACCCGGACGAATTCCTCTTCGCGGCAACCTCGTGACGTGAGCGCGCCGGCGAGGTGAAAAACGGCGTCCATGCCGTCCACGGCGGGTCCGAGCGAGGCGGGTTCCTCGAGCCGTCCGAAGACGACTTCCACGTCCGGCGCCAGATCGGCGGCCGCCTCGTCCCGCGGCAATACCAGCGCCCGCACGGCATGCCCGGCCTCGGCAAGCGCATCCACCAGATGCCGTCCGATTCGCCCTGTCGCACCGGTCACAAGCACTCGCAAGACGCATGCTCCTCACGTCCGGGACGTCAGGCCGCCGATCAGCGTGTCCACGTGCATGACGAATTCCAGCGTCAGTTCGATGCGGGAGCCCAATGTCTCGTATCCGGGCCAGTACCAGCAACCCTCCGGCTGCTGCGTCTGAATGTACCATTCGCCCATGCGGCATGCCCACGCAAGGTACGTGCCGTCGCCGGTCAACTGGTACAAAAGCGAACTGCCCCAACTGCTCTTGCAGGCCTGGGCGTACTTGAACTGCGCGTCCGTCGCCGCCATCGAGAATGCCTGATAGCGCCGCGCAAGCGCCAGGTATTCGGGGCGCGGGTCCGCCAGGTACAGCCGGCACAGGAATCCGGCCGCGATGCCGCCGACGGTCCAGCGCTGCGGCCGGTCCACCCGGTTCTCCACCACGTGCCAGAAGGCATCGTCATCCGGAAAATCTGTAATCGCGCCGCCTTTTTTACAGGACCAGGCGTAATAGAACCGCTCGGGCAAATCCGCCTGCGCCGAGTCAATCCGCCGCAGAAACCGGTAAACCGACCGTGCGATCTCCAGGCGGCCGGTCGACAGACACGCCAGTCCCGGACCGCACGCGTATGGCACATCCATACGGTCGCTCATGCCGCCGTCGGCCATGCGGTCGTTATGGAAACCACCCGATTCCCGATCCTGCCACGACAGGAGGTGCGGCATCAGCCCATGGCTCAGATCGTACTGCCTTGCGAGATGCGCGCCGACGATCAGCGTGGCATTCCGGTAGGCGTACGCGTCGTCGAACACGCGGTAGGGCCCCTCGATCCTGCCTTGTGCGGTCAACATCTCCCGCCGGAACCAGTCGCACACCGCCGCCGCGGCCCTGGTTTCGCCCAGGATGGCAAACGTCCACGGCGCCCGGTAGAAATGAAAGCCCTCCGCCGGGTCACCCAGGGATCCGTCCGCGTTCCGATGCCTTAACAGCCATGCCGCGCCCCTGCGACGTACCTCTTCGAGCGCGGTGATCGTCTTCCGCCTGCCTGTCATCAGGAACCATCGCCGTCTGAATACAGCACCAGATCCGGTATCTCCAGCCAATCGCCCGTCCCGACCATCGCGACCGTATACCGGGGACCGCTATCGCCGTCGGCCACCGGGAAGTCTTTGGATGTCAACGGTACTCTACCCTCGCGGTCGATTCGCCACCCGTCGTCCACCTTCCCGGCCAGCCGCCCTTGCGGTTCCCCGAGACTGTTCAGCACCGTCATACCCACGTGCGCATGTGGATTGGACGCGCTCGTGAGAATGCGGTCGGCACGTACATCCAGCACCGGCCCTCCCGCCACGTTTACGTCTTCCTCCCCGATCGAAAATCGCCGCCGGTCAGTCACTTTCGAAAACGTTACGCAATCCGAATATCCAGCCGAAACCACCGGTATGGCCTGTCCGGGTCGGAGGGAATCCTCGATCACGGCGTCGGCAAGCTCGATTGTCGCGCGCCTGTAATCCACAGACGCGATCCGGCTGCGGCGCACACCTCTTCCTTCCAACCGCAAACCGTCTGTTGCCAGCATCGAGCCGTTGAAAAGCATCGCCCGGACGGGACGACCTCGTTCATCCAGCGCCAGAAAAGCCATCTGTCCCGCGACTTCGATGCCGTTTTCCAGGGTATGCGTCTCTTCGGCATCCAGTGCGTGGAACAGATAGTGCACGCAGCCGTCTTCCATCTCCACCCGCACGGCGGTTGCTCCGAACCCTTCCGGGGTCAGTTCGATCCGCGTCGCACGCCGGACCCACGGCCTGTCTTTATACGGTTCGAAGACCGTCGCGAACCGGCTGGACAGATTTGCGCCGGATCGCCTGCGCACCAGAAATTTCACGCTCTCGGGCAGGTACCTGTATTTCTGGACCGGACCGTCGCACGCGAATAGCTCCTCGTTTCGTCCAATCAGATGCGCCCGAAGTCCAATGCCGCGCCAGGGGCGTTCCGGCTGGCCATCCAGGGGCTCGGTAAGACGCCATTCGGCAGTCGCCTCCGCGTTCAGGCGTCCGGTCTGCACGTTGTACAGAAACTGGTAGCCGCTGCCCCGGTATCCACTGTAGGGCACGCTGGACAATCGCTTGTCCCTGAGTTCGGGATCGTCGTAGAACTGCTCGTAGGGCACGTCCTCTCCCGCCAGCGTCCCGGTTTCCCGGACCGGTCCCAGCGAGGGACGGCAGGAGAACTCCGCCTGATTGCCGTGAAGCAAATAGTCGTGCTGACGGCCGCCGTTCACGTAGAATACGTCGAACAGGTAGTGCCGTCCCCGGGACGCTTCAACCAGCATGTTCGCGCGCCGGTATAGATCGACCTTCCCTTCATAGGCGCCCTCGCAGGACGCATCCACGGCCTGCGCGAAACCCTCCGCAACCAGGCCGTGCAACCGCCCCGGCCCGCGGCCCTGCCGGGCTTCGTCCACCACAACCGTATTGTGCGCAACCGTATTGGTGAAAAACCCCGCAAGCCGGTGATTGAATGCGTCCGTCTGTTCCGGGTACCCGATATCGGTCAGCAGCGCATTGTCGTGTGAGAAAAACAGGATGTTCAACTGGTCGAAATGCCGGTGCGCCTGGTGGTCGCCGTAAAAGAACGACACGGCCGACCGGTTCGTTTCATCGCCGCACTGCAGATTGGCCATGCCATACGCGGGAAAGTGGAAGGACCGCAGACCGATCTCGGGTTCGTCCCCTTCGGGCAGTTGCGAAAGCTGCGTCTCAACGGGCGTGCCGAACAGGTCCTGACGGGCGTCCGGCTGCGTCTTCAGCACCCACGCAAGGCGGGCGTCGTTTACGTATGGAAGCGCGAACTGACATACGGAAGGCTGCCAGGCGCCTCCGTACGCAAACATGTCGCCCGAATCTCCGGTGGAGGGGGTGAATTTTCCCGCAATACAAACGTCAAACGCCCAGGTTACAAGCTTCCTGTACCGCGGGTGCTCAAACAGGTTCACACCGGTCTCCACCATCAGGGCGGCCAGTTCCGTCAAGTCGTCCACCCAGATTCGATTGTACGAGAGCGACTCGTGGGGCATTCCATCGCGGTAGACCAGGTTTTCGAGCGCATCCCGCAATCCCATATCGGTGGCCATCACGGGATCCGGATTCGCCAGGACGTATTGAACCATCTCCTTGCTGCGAGGACGGCTTTCTGAAGTCGCCATCACCTGCGCCAGCGTAAGCAGCGCCTTCTGGTGCATTCCGTAGTTGCCCCTGATGCGGCCGCCCGACGCATCCATAATGCACCGGGCCGACTCGCGGAGCAACCGATCCTGGATCGTCGCGTCGATCTCCGGGCCGGTTCTGCCCACAAGACACTGGAGTTCGCGGTCGGTGTCCAGAAAGGGCCGCACCGCGTCGTACGCGATCGCGCAGGTATGCGGGGGTCGCGTCTCCCAGATCCTGTTGAACAACTTGCCCGTATATTCCGGATTGTGCTCCTTCGATTCCCGAGACTGTCGTTCGTACTTGTAGTCGGGATAATATTCAGCAAGCTGCCACAGCAGCAACGCGCATTTGTGGGCGTACCGTTTCGCATCGCCTTCATCGTCGGCAAGCACCGACGCCTGTCCCAGGACTTCGATCGCTTCCATCAGGAAACGCATCATACTCCAGTGCGCATAATAGGCTACGAACCAGTAGTTCGCCGGCACCGGGTCTCCCGGACGATGCCACCCCCATCCGTCGTCCGCGTAGGGGCCGGTCAACAAAGACCTGTCTTTCATGCCCGTCGCCAGAAATGCCTCGAAGTCGTTCGATGGATACGTCTCACCGCCCACGGGACATGTCACTTTATACGGACGGTCAAAATCGATGATCCATCGATAAAGCCCCTGTTCATGGACCCTGACCCCATGTACCGGGCACCCGTCGTTATGTACCTGGTATCCCCGCGGCACCTCAGGGGGTGAAACGAGTGTGCGAAGCTTTGCATCTTCATACCGCGCCCAATGCTCCGCTTTTCCGATAATTTCCGCCTTGTGCTCCCGCGCCCAGGCATAGTGCTCCAGATTGTGCCGGGCCACGTCCATCCGGGCATCGGTATAGTACGTGCGACTGTCGGTGGCATGGGCCGTTTGCGCGGACCCGGCCAGAATGGCGAGGATCATTCCGGCCGCGAGTGCCTCCATCGTTACAGATGCCGCGATAAACTCAAACATCGGATTTTACCTCATCCCGCGTCTTGCCCGCCTGCGACGGCGGCGATCGACGATCTGCGCGGATCCGGCCGAAACGTTGCCGAACCTCGTTCCGTTTCTCAAATAAAAGTCGCGAACCCCAATGTCAAGCTGAAAATAGAAGACGGGACAATGCACCCATAAAGAGTCTTGTCCCGTCTTGATATCGAGATCGGCGGATACACCGGACCTGATCCGTTCGATCCGGATTCGGCCTGGCCCATACGTCATCGACGAATCAACCAGGATTCGTCGCTTTTCGGTGACGTTCGTTCGTATATGTGCAAGTTGACAAAGGCGATTCAACTGCGGATTACCTGGATACACCAGGACATTGTACGTGAACGGAAAAAATGTCCTTCATGACGACCATTTCGGCCCAATTCGAAAGGTTTCGTCGCGTTGCGGCGTTGCGGCTTTTGTGGAATTGAGGCCAATCCGGATCGTCCTCAGAGCTTGATCACGGCGATGAGAATGCCCGTCAGTGCCACCATGGTCGTTATCAGCCAGGCGAAACGGGATTCAATGAGTTTATTGGTTTCGTCGATACGCTCATTTGTTTCGTCAATTCGCTTATTGGTCTCGGCGATCTGCTGGCGCAGGTCTTTGACGTCCTCGCGCAACTGCTGACGCAGATCCTGGAGGTCTTCACGCAGATAGGCAACGCCCCAGTGGGTATTGTCCGGCGCCGACGCGGCTTGAGATTCGGGCGATTCGGTCACGATAAGGAATCCAGTATAAATCCGTGCATGTTCAATTCACCAGGGCCGTTCACCGATGCAGGAGCCTGACGACCTCGAGTGGGACAGGCGCCTGTTTTCTCACGTGCATAATAACCAGTTGGCAAAGCGTTGTCAAGCCGCGTTCGTGATTCGCGTTCCATACACGTAAGATCGGATTTCGATTCCAGATTCCGGATAAACCTGGCCGCGGATCCCGGCTTGACAGTGAATGACGCCGGTATTATGATGGGAGAACGGCGGGGGTCTTCCCGCTGCGTATTGCAGGGTTGGCCATGGACTTGATATGCGGAAACGAACGGTTTCAGATGAGAGGAATGCTCGAATGACCGAATCGAACGCAAACCAGGAAATGGTGGCGGGTTTCGGAAAGGTCGACATTACGCCGGCGGCGCACGAGTCGTTCGAAATCTACGATCCCATTTACTTTCGTGCGCTGCACGTGCGGCAGGGCGACCGGCAGGTGACGTTTCTGGCGGCGGATCTGTTCCTGTTCGACGATACCTGTTTCGACATAATGGCAGGGGAGTTGGAGGATACGGACGTGGACCCCGCCTGGATCCTCCCGGGCGCCAGCCATATGGGCACCGGTCCCACGCTGTTCCAGTTCTACGTGAATCAGCCCACGGAGGCGTTAAAGGAATTCGGGAACGAGGCGCGCTACGCACGGGCGGCCGCGGAGGCCGTGCGAATGGCCAGGGCCGACGTTTCGCCGGCGCGTGTGGCGGTGGGCACGGGATTGGCGGAAAACGGGCTGCAATACAACCGCCGGGCGCACGATGAGCACGGCAATCTGCGGATGGTCTCGCTGACGGAGTTCCCCAACCCGCCGGACGATCTTGTCTATGACGCGGTGGATCTCCAGGTGGGCGTCGTACGCTTCGACCGGGACGGCAAGCGGCCGATCGCGCTGACGAATTTCGGATGTCATGCGCTGGCTCTGTGGGATTTCCGGGGAAACGTCTCGGCGGATTACCCGGGCGTTGTGGCCCGGGAGCTTGCCGAGAAAGGAATCGACGGACTCTTTATTCCGGGCGCCCTGGGCAACGTGCATCCCGTTCGCGAAACGGACGACCCCTGCGGCCGCATCGGACGGTCGCTGGCGGAAACGGCGCTGGAGATCTACGACGGGCTCGCGCCGCAAGCAAACGTGGAACTCGGGCGCTTCAGGCGAACGATTCAGATCGCACGCCAACCCGTTGCGGAAGTGGAGGCGGCCCGGAAGGAGTGGGAGGCGAATCCTCCCGCTGCGGAGGGACTCGCGCGATACGAATACTGGTTGGCGCGGACGTACCGGGACCAGCCGACCTGCGCGTTCGATTTTCACGCGGTCGTACTCGGCGACAGCGCTTTGATCCACATGCCGGGCGAGCCGTTCGTGGAGACGTCGTTCGCCATTCGTGAGGCCGCCGCGTTCGACAGGGTCTTCGTGCTGTGCAACCCGTGTCCCGAGGTCGGCTATCTGCCGACGGAGCGGGCGCGCATCGAGGGGGACGGCGAGGTGTTGTTCGCGCCTCTTGAGATGGAATCCGAGGCCCGGATCCGCGGAGCCGCAGTTGCGTTGTTGGAGGAGGCGTGGCGAGAAACAGATTCCCGAAAGGATTTTTAACAGATGTCTGACGGACTGTTACAGCGGCTGGAAAAGGGCTTCGTACTGGGTGACGGGGGATATCTGATGGGGCTGCGGATGCGGGGTTTCGTGAGAACGGGCGCCATGACGCCGCAGGTGGTGGCGACCCATCCCGAGGAGGTGCGCAGGCTGACGCAGGAGTTCAGGGACGCCGGAGCCGAGGTGTTGCAGACACTCACGTTCTTCGGGACCTCAAACATGCTGAAACCGGCGGGATTCGCGGACCGCGCGGAGGAGATCAATGCGACGGCCTGCCGGATCGCGAGGGAAGTGGCGGGCGATGATGCGCTGGTTGCCGGCAACCTGAACAGTCCGACGATTTCACTGATGGATTACGATCCCTCCGACACCGAAAAGCGGGACCGGACACGCGATTGGCTGGATGAACAACTGCCGTGGATCTGCGACGGGGGCGTTGATTTCCTGATCCTGGAGACGTTCTCGTGGCTGGACGAGGCACTCCTTGCGCTGGACGTTGCGAGAGGCACCGGGCTCCCGACCGTGGTTACCGTGAGCATGGAGGGAAGGGGAAACGCGGAGACGTTCGACGGGTTTTCGCCGGCGGAATGCGCCAGAAGACTGGCGGATGCCGGCGCCGACGTGGTGGGATTGAACTGTATCTGCCCGCCCTCGGCGATGCTCGAATTCGCAACCCGGATGCGGCAGGCGGCGGACGTGCCGATTTGCTGCCAGCCGTCGGCGTGGCACTCGTGGTGGAATCTGCCGGCGGCAACGGAGGCTCAGTTCGCCCGTTTCGCGAGGGATGCCATGGCGGCGGACATCCGGTACCTGGGGTCCTGCTGCGGCGCCGGGCCGGAACATGTACGCTCAATGGCACGGGCGATGGGGAAACAGTCGGAGTCCCGGGGCGCATGAGGTGACGTCCGAAGTGACGACGGAGAGCTGATGTACTATTTTCAGACGGAAGGCGACGCGATGGCGCGAGGCATCGCCCATGGACGCGCCGCACCGGACCGGATCGCCGGATTGATCGATCGGTACAGAGAGGACTTTGCCGACGGGGAGGGCGGCTGGCGGCCCGGCCTGGCGCCGGACGCGCGGAAGCGAAAGGTGGACCTGTGGACGGATCGGATCGGCGGGTTGTTTCCTGACATGATCCGGGAGATCGAGGGGATCGCGATCGGCGCCGGTCTGTCGTTCGACGACGTGTTCGAGCTCAATCTCGTCTTCGATCTGGACGAATCCTCAACGCCAGCGTGCAGCGTATTCGGGTTCACGGATGAAGAGGGGCGGGCGTGGCTTGGCAAGTCCGACGATCTCGGGAAGAGGGAACTGGGCGCCAACGCGATACATCATGCGGCGCCATCCGGAAATCTGCGATCCGTCCAGATGCACTTCGTTGGAACGATCTGGACGTCGGCGGCTGTCAACGAGGCCGGGTTCGGGTTCGGCATGACGGGACTCACCGGATGTGTACGCCGTGAGGGCGGCGTTCCCGTGCTGTTTCTCCTGCCATTGCTGGCGGAACGGTGCCGCACCGTCGAAGATGCCGCGGCCCTGTGCGCCGAATTCGAAATCCCGATGCACGGGATGAGCGTCCTGATGGGCGACGCGACCGGAGACGTGGCGATTCTGGAGAAACACGTGGCGGGACAGACCATGAGGCGCCCGTCAGGCGCCGGTGAGGCGGTGTGGGAGACCAACCATTGTCTTGGAAAGGAGCTTGTCGGGAAGGACGATCCGGCATTGCCGTATCTTGAAAACAGCCATGCGCGAATCGATCTGGTGTCCCGGATGGAGAGGGACGTGGCGCGAAGTTTCGACGGTTTGGAGGAGATGTACCGGACGCACGATGATCCGGTGGGCATTTGCCAGCATGGTCAGGGAGGCCTGCACACGGACAGCGGGATCATCCTGTGCCCGGCCGAACGGACCATGTGGGCGACGGAGGGGTATCCCTGTTCCAATCCGTTCATCCGGCATGAAGTCGACAGTGGCTGATATTCTCTACCAGCCGGATTCCTGGATGCCCTGCTGGCCTGCCTGCGATGGATGTGGAACTTCGCGGACCCATAACGCGAAGTTGCAAACATTTGTTAATTTTGTTAACTTACAAATGTGAAGATGGATGATGCCCGTGGGAAAACCAAATGATCGTAGCCGATGCTTCTCCATTGATCGCCCTTGTCAAGCTCCGGCGCCTGAGCGTGCTGCGCGATCTGTACGGCAGCGTGCTGATCCCCCCCGCGGTAAGGACGGAGACGATCGACGCAGGCCGGGCGATTCGCGACCCGGGTGTGGCTCAACTTGAAGCCGCTGTAGAAGACCGCTGGTTGAAGGAGGTCGTGCTTACGGATGGTGAGCACGAATTGGCTCGGCGGCTGTACGGTCCGTCAGGACTTGGCCCAGGCGAAACGGAGTCTATTGCCCTTGCGGACGGAAGGGGACTGCGGTTGATCGTGGACGACAAGGAGGCTCGAAGCGTGTCCGCAGCCATGTCGATCGAACACGTTGGAACGGCGGGCGTATTCCTGGAAGCTTGCTTGCGGCGACGTCTCAATCTGGCGGAATTGGAAACTGCGATTCGTGACCTGGGCCGAATTCTGTGGCTGTCGCCAGGCGTCGTTGCGGAAGTCTTGAGAGTCGCAAGGGAGGCGGAAAGATGAAGATGGAACAGATGGTTGGCACGAGGCTTCCATCGGAACTGGTCCGCGCATTGGAGCTGATCGAAGACGTCGAACAATCCGATCGTTCAACCACGGTCCGTCGATTGTTGTCTAAAGCAATTCATCAATGGAAGCTGGAGCATTACGCGCGTCTGTACGGCGAAAGAAAGCTCTCGCTTGCACGGGCCGCCAGCGAAGCGGGCGTGACCCTGTGGGAAATGATGGACTACGCTCGCATTTCAAAAGTGCCTTTCCAATACGACCTGGATGATCTCCATCGAGACCTGGAAGTTATTCGTCGAACATTGAAACAGCAATAGACGCTTTCGTAAAGCGACGGTATTGCGGATGAGCCTGACGTAATTCCGCAATGACATAAGCCCCCGGCAATTTGCCACGGGGGCTTATGTCTCATAACGAAGTCGGCAAGACCGACATCAGGTTTCCTGGTAGCGGCGGAGGGACTTGAACCCCCGACCCATGGATTATGATTCCACTGCTCTGCCAACTGAGCTACGCCGCCACCTTTTTTGCCGGACAGAAAAAATACAAGGATACGGAGTTGATGTCAAGACGGAATACGCCAATGTCCACCGACCGTTTCGAAGCCATTGACAATTATCCTGTAATGCGGTACACTGATATTGAGGATCATGCCGCCTGAATCCCGACCGCCGAGGGAGTTCCAATCAGATGCGCGTTACGCTTGCGGTTCTTGCATTCCTCCTGTTTCTGCCGGCCACGTGCCTGGCGGATGGTTCGGTCTACGTCGTGCCGATCGAAGGAACCATCGAGCGAGGGCTCGCCGCCTTTGTTTCCAGGGTTATGGCAGAAGCCGAAGCGGAGGACGTGTCCGCGGTGGTTTTCGAAATCGACACCCCCGGCGGCGCGCTGGACGCGGCCCTGGTCATCCGCGACGCGATACTCTACAGCGAGGTGAAGACCATCGCCTTCATCAACCCGAGGGCGATTTCGGCGGGAGCACTGATTTCGTTGGCAACCCGGCATATCGTCATGGTCGAAGGAGGTACCATCGGCGCTGCCACGGCCGTTGACATGCAGGGCAAAAAGGCCAGCGAAAAAGTAATTTCCTATTTCCGAAACGAGATGAAGGCGACCGCCGAGAAGACGGGCCGCCCCCCCGAACTTGCGGAGGCGATGGTCGACGAAGACGTGGATATCGAGGATCTCGCGCCAAAGGGAAAGCTGCTCACGCTCACCACAACCGAAGCGGTTGCGAATAAAATCGCGGAACACACGATTACGGCAGCGGGCGAGGGCGACAAACTTCGTGACGTTTTGGCGTACTTTGAATTGGGAGGCGCGCGGGTAAGACCTCAGTCGGTGAACTGGTCGGAGCAGGTCGTGCGTTGGCTCACCTACCCTGTCGTCGCCTCGTTGCTGATGTCGCTCGGTTTTCTGGGGTTGATCTTCGAGATCCAGAGCCCGGGTTGGGGCGTGGGCGGAACGCTGGGGTTGATCTGCCTCGGCCTGTTTTTCGGCAGCCATCTGCTGGTGGAACTCGCCGACTGGACGGAAGTGCTGCTCTTCCTGTTCGGGGCGATTCTTGTGATCGCGGACCTGTTTTTCATCGCCGGATTCGGCGTATTGGCCATCCCCGGCGTCGTGCTCATGATTGCCGGCCTGTTCCTGAGTCTGATGGGAAGACCCGAACTGTGGACGTGGGAGTCCGTGGGACTCGCCGCCAGGCCCTTATTGCTGTCTTTCTTGACGACAATCCTGATCGCCGTTGTGATGTTGAAAATGCTGCCCCGCACCTCCGCGTGGAAGTGGCTGGTGCTTCAGGAAGAAGAACGCAGCGAAGCCGGGTACATAGCTACCGGTGAGCATGAAGCGCTTCTGGGCAAGAACGGCGTGGCCTTTACGCCGCTGCGTCCCTCCGGTACGGGGCTGATCGACGGACGCCGGGTCAACGTGGCTGCTGACGGGGAGTTTATCGAAAAGGACAGCCCGATCACGGTGGTGGAGGTGGAAGGCAACCGGATTGTGGTCCGCTTGGCAGAAGAGGCAAGTTGAGCCAGGTCAATAAGGGTTGAGGACGTTCGGCCGGATTTGCCGAAGATGGACCGGAGCCGCGGTATGGTCGAAGCAATCCTGGTTTTCGTCGTCCTTGTCGTCGCAATTGCGGTTGGGTTGTGGAGATGGCTCGTCCTCCACGCCGAGGAAAAGGCCGAAGCAGGATACATCGCAACCGGAGAACACGAAGCGCTGTTGGGAAAAGAGGGGGTGGCCTCTACGCCTCTGCGCCCCTCCGGGATGGGTCTGATCGACGGGCGCCGGGTCAACGTGGCCGCCGATGGCGAGTTTATCGAAAGGGATTGCCCGATCAAGGTCGTAGAGGTTGAGGGTAACCGGGTTGTGGTACGTAAAACCGGGGACACCCACTAGAATCCTCCCCGGTTGAGTCCGATCGTTTGAAGATACAAGGAGCCGTAACATGGTCGATGCAGTTTTCCTTCTCGTGATTGTTGTCGCTGTAGTCGTTGCACTGTTCCTTTTCTTTTATTTCATCCCGGTCGGGCTCTGGATCTCGGCCCTTGCGGCCCGCGTCAGAATCGGAATCGGCGAACTGGTCGGGATGCGCCTGCGGCGCGTTCCGCCGCGAATTATCCTCGGGTCGCAGATCAGCGCCACGAAGGCCGGGCTGGCGATCCCGACCTCCTTTCTGGAAGCGCATTTCCTGGCGGGAGGACACGTGGAAAACGTGGTAACGGCCCTTATCGCGGCTGATAAAGCCGGGATCAATCTCACCACGGAACGGGCCGCGGCCATCGACCTTGCCGGTCGTAACGTGCTGGAGGCCGTGCAGGTCAGCGTCAACCCAAAGGTAATCTCCACCCCGATGGTCACAGCCGTGGCGAAAGACGGCATTCAGGTCAAGGCCACGTCGCGCGTGACGGTGCGCGCCAATATCGATCGGCTGGTGGGCGGGGCCGGAGAGGAAACGATCGTCGCACGCGTCGGCGAGGGAATCGTGACCACAATCGGCTCCTCCGAAACACACAAGGCGGTACTGGAGAATCCGGATCTGATTTCGAAGACCGTGCTCGGGAAAGGGCTGGATTCGGGTACGGCGTATGAAATTCTGTCGATCGACATTGCCGACGTGGACGTGGGAGACAATATTGGGGCGAAACTCCAGACGGACCAGGCGGAGGCCGATCTGAAAATCGCCCGGGCAAAGGCGGAAGAACGGCGGGCGATGGCCGTGGCCCACGAGCAGGAGATGAGCGCGCGGGTCGTGGAGATGCGCGCCCGCGTCGTGGAGGCGGAGGCCGAGGTCCCGCGGGCGATGGCCGAGGCGTTCCGTAGCGGCAATCTGGGCGTGATGGATTATTACCGGATGCAGAATATCCAGGCCGATACCTCGATGCGCGAGGGAATCGCCGATACCGAGGACGGTCCCGAAGAAGATAGGGACCGGGGAGACGCGTAGATCATGAACTTCGAACTCGTTGTCATCCTGTTTATCGTGTTGAGCGTGATCTCCTCGCTGATCAACAAGATGCTCGAAGGCCGGCGGCGCCGGGATCTTGAGGACGAGGATCTCGACATGCCCCCGATGGGCATTCCGGACGTCGATCCATCGGAGGATGACGTCTTTCCCGAACCGGCGCCGACCCGACCGGCGCCGATGGGCGGGGAGTTCCAGGAGGTTCGGGGCACGCGGCGGGTGAGCGAGGCGCCCACGGGACCGGAGTTTCAGGAAATCCGAGGCGCCCGCCCCGTCAATGAACCTGCGGGCGGGAGAGAGTTTCGGGAAGTGAGGGGCGCCCGCCCGGTGAGTGAAACCTACACGGGAGATGAGTATCGGCCGGCCGGTTTCGACCCGCCGGAGGACGAGCAACCCGGCGGTGTGACAGGCAGCGAAGCGACTGAATCCGCGCCGGAAGTCGAGCTGCACGGCTTGCTGGACGTCCAGCCGCTGGTCGTGGCGCCTCGCCGCAGAACCCGCCGCCGGCGAATGGCGCTCGACTTCAAACCGAAAACGGTCCGCAAGGCGATCGTCTACAATGAAATTCTGGGGCCGCCCGCGGCGGACCGGCGGCTGTAGGACAAATTCGCTAGGACCAGTTAGCACGTGCGTCCGGCCTGTCATCCTGAGGAAGCCCCGTCTGCCGTGCCCGGCCTGCTTGCAGTGCCTGTCTGTGCACGTACGCACAGGCAGGCAGCCCGGATGGGCCTTTTTCAAGGGGCTGTTAAGATTCAGACCGCTTGAATGTCAGGCAAAATTCAAACAACGCTATCCGTAGAGGAATAGGTTGTATGCGCTGGCCTGAGATATGCAGAGACCATCCCGATAAATGGCTGATTGTTGAGGCATTAGAAGCCCATACAACCTCTGATTATCGGCGGCATCTGAATCGTCTGACAGTGGTTGAAGAGTGCCCGGATGGCAAAACTGCTATGAAACGGTATCAGACCCTTCACCATCAATATCCCGAACGGGAATATTATTATCTCCATACCAGTCGTGATTCACTTGATATTCAAGTAAGACAATCGTCGGGCATTCGTGCGCTGTATGCAACTGATACGCCGGTATGATCTGCCTTTTACATCGGTTTCTATTGACTATCGGGGATCAACTATTGAGATCCCTCAAGTCCTAGTCGATACTGGATCAGCCAGCACGGTAATATCCGCCGATTTGGTTGATTCCATCGGTATATTTCCATTGCCGGATGACCGGATAGTCGCAATTCGCGGTGTGGGTGGACATGAGATTGTATTCAGGCGACGGGTTGATTGTTTGCAGGTTGGACAGAAGGAGTTGACTAATTTCGAACTTGAAATAGGAGGCATGGATTACGGCTTTGAAATCAATGGGATTTTGGGCATGGATTTCCTTACAGAATCCAAGGCCATCATCAATCTGCATACAATGAGTCTTGCATTCGATGGCTGAAGGCAGACTGGATCCCGGCGGGACCTGACGGGCGGCACGTACGCTCCTTATCCAGGCTGTCAGCATTCGCGATGATGCGCGTGTAACCTGAGCCGCACCCTGAGCTTGCGGTCTCTGAGCCCGTCGAAGGGTCGAAGGGTCGGCTAAGCGTATCGGTGACACGCATTTCGACGAGTTCGATGAACGCGGTCCGGCGGACTGAAAAACCCCTTTGAACGGGCGCGAACGCCTGTTTCCTCTTGACAGTTTGTACGCCGATGGGGATATTTCTCAATCCTTGATTCAACAGCGCCGAAGTGGTGGAACTGGTAGACGCGCTGGACTCAAAATCCAGTGGGCGCAAGCCCGTGTGGGTTCGACTCCCACCTTCGGCACCAGAACAAAAACAGGCACCTGCGAAAAGCAGGTGCCTTTTGTTGTGGAGATGGTAGCGGACGCTCACACGAAGCCGATGTCAGTTAAGCACCATAGGCATTGCTGTCACCCAATTTGAAGTAAAGACGGAATGGATACCTCGTCCCGTTTTTCGTGCGAAATTTCCCAAAGTTATACAAGCCTTTGCCGGCATTGTCGCAGAGGCAGAGTAGCGCGGATCCAAAACGACCGATCAATCTTCACTGTTCGTCGACCTCTCAGTGGAATAGCGTTGCATGACCGCTTTGGCAGCCTCATCAAGGCCGGGAAAGAGACTCTCGTGAGTGATATTCAACAGGCGCAATTCATCCATGATGTATTCCTTCCTCTCTCCCGACACCGTCAGCGTATAGTGGTCGTAAACTGGTATCTCGGAGTTCCATTTCAGGATTTCATCGCGCTCAAATCTTTCGTGAAAGCCCGATATGAGAAAAGCCCCAGACTGTACTCGAAGTCGCTCGAATGACCGTTGTGGCTCAACCACAAAGACGCGGAACAAGTCTTTGGGGTCAATTTTCTCCTGGAACGACGGTTTCTCATGCCGTATAAAATCATAGAGGCGACTCAAGACGCGGTCATATCTGGTAAACACGGATTTATCTTGCGGGTCATGAGAGGAACGCTCTTTACCCAATAGGTGAGTCTGCTCGCTTAGCCTAAGTTTAGAAAAATTAGCAATAATGCTGATCGTATCGCTATTGAACGGTTTCACCAGGTCTCGTGGTACCGCAAAGACATGCAAGCAACCATCTTCCCTGTCAGAGCCACCTTGTATGTCATGCTTTTTGCAGACATTAAACAGAGCAACGAGTGGGTTTCGCGTAATGTCGAGAAGTCGTGTCTTGAGTCCGTGATGCTGTGCAAGCACCCATTGGTCAATTGCCAGCGTCAAACTACCGAACGCCTCTGGTTGACGCGACATGAGATCAAGTAGCAACTCTCCCTCGTATGCACGAAGAGGGAAGTCGCCTGCTGGAGAATGCCGCATTACGGAGGGCCTCAATTCCCTTGACGTGCGGCTATCTCCCCGAAAATAGAATAAGATATCGTCTCTGTACCTGTCTCGCAGATCACGGCATTCGTGTAACAGACTCTCTATACTCTCGATTCTCTTCCTCTTGTCTTCCTGAGCTGCATCTGTTGTACCTTGAATTGTCCCGCTATTTTTGGCAGCGACATATAGTTTAGCGTTCCAAGGCTTTGTTTGTGTTAGCAAAGCACCGCTCAGATCGGCGCCACACAAGTTTGCACGACTCAGATTCGCATTAATGAGGTTTGCACCACTCAGGTCTGCAGATGCGAGATTGGCGCCTTTAAGATTGGCGGACACGAGGATAGTATCGCTTAAATCGACAAATGTGAGGTGCGCATCGCTCAAATCGGCGCCAAACAGATCAGCGCCGCCCATGTAGGCACCTGCGAGATCGCCGCCGCTCAGGTTAGCCCTTCTTAGATTAGCACCGGAGAGGAGAGGTATAAACCTCCTTGTCTCGCGTCTCTTGTTCCATGCTTCAACGCCTTCCCTAAGCCATTTGACGTGTTCTTGATTCGTCATTCCTTTTTTCATGGCTATCTTAAAATGAGGCTGACGGGCGGCATCTCAACGCCACCAATTCGCATATTGATATTTCTTGAGGAATCACACCTGTCCAAAAACGGGTGTGGTTACCTACGAAAGATGCGAAAGTGCACGAAATATACGGATTGAAAATTCGCCCACAACCATTGGCGAAATGTACCCTTCTCACTTTCGGCCTAATGTTGTGCAGATGAGGCGGAAAGTCTGGCAAAGCGTCCGCGCACAGGTTCGTCTTCAAAAGCCATATGCTACACGTAAGAGCGAGAAGACGGGAGATTCTTCGCTCCGCTCTGAATGACATGCTGGCTGATAGCCGAGCACGATGCTTCCCGCTGTCATCCAGAGGAGGCCTGCGCACGACATAGGCGAAACGCTTCCGTCACTTGTTCTTCGCACGGTCATCCCGATGGGGTGCCAGGCCGACGAAGGATCTACTGCAGCATCGCATCATTCCCGTGCGATTTGCATGTTTCAATACCCGGGAGGCAGCACGTCCGCCTCCAGCGCGATACGGAAGCGGCGAAATATGCTTCGACTCCGTTCAGAATGAGAAGCCCTGCGACAGACGCGAACCCATCGCAACCTGGTTTTCGTTGTCGGGGTCAAAGCCGTCCATAATCGCCAAAGGAATCCACTTTTAGAATCTCATCTCCAGGAATCCCGCGGTTCTTGGACAGCAGTGTCGAGGAATAGAAAATGAATGAGAAACTCTTAAGCCAATTCGCCAAGCGGAAGGATAATAATGTAGTATTTACCGGGATCGGTGATTATTTCCAAGGCGACCCATGTGAAAAAGCACTGTTTGAAGTCTTAATTATCCCAAAATCCCAAATCACTAGACAAAGTCAACGGGTTGCTTCGCGATTGGTAACCATGTGGGTTGGGCAGGCTACATGAGGAGTGCGAGCTGGTCCTATCAGTTCCGCCTATTCGCCCATCGATTTGAGATGCGGATTCCCATTTTTGAAAAGGCCCTTGTAAAGTCCCTCACGAGTCAGGCCGACCCGCTCAGCTAACCTGGACATACCGCCTTGCGCCTCCGCAACGTCTCTGACCGCCAGCAAGAACGCTTCGCTGTCCCCATTTTTTTCATAGTCGTCAAGCGCAACGGTTAGATATACCTTCGCGTCCTCCGGATCGCGCAACTGCTCAATGTGATAGTCCCTGAAGCTTCTGTACGCACTCATCTTAGCATACCCTCACGGCCACAGCGCATCGGCGGCCAACAGGTTGGAGAATTGCGAAAACGGAAGGATTTCAATACCGTCCGCGGTACGTAATTCGGGTCCTTCGGGATAGATCACAAGCCGGCGGCAAAGACCCGGGAGTTGGGCCAGAGCCCTCAGTCCCTTGCACCAGGATTCCGCAAACGTCCCGCCGGATTTGACTTCGACTGCCACGAATTCACCGGCGCGATTGAGCAGGAAATCGACCTCGGATCGTGTCTGCGCGGCGGTCGACCAATAGTAGAATCCGTCGCACAGATCACGGTAGTCCGTGTACGCCCGGATCAACTGGGCAATCAGGCCCTCGAATAGAGCGCCTCGTTCCTCCGGTGCGGGGGGCGTCGTTACTTTTTTCATCGCCCGGACAAGACCGGGGTCGCACCAATACCATTTGGGCAATTTGCGTTCGCGGACCCGCAATCGCGTCTCGTACGCGGGAAGTTGAAAACCCAGGAGCGTTTCTTCCAGGATCTCCAGATATCCCGTTACCGTGGTGCGCGCAACCTGCGCTTCCCTTGCGATGTTGGTCGCGTTAATGGTCTGGCCGTGAAAGAGCGCCACAACGGGGAGAAAGCGCGCGAATCCAGGCAGGTTGCGCACAAGCGCCTCAGCCTGTATCTCCTCCTTGAGATACATCTGCGCGTAGGCAACCAGTGTCTCTGCCCTGTCCTCCGAATCCCATACGATGGGCAGAAGTCCGTGTTGTAGTGCCTCGTGGAGTACGAACTGTTCTCCCAACTCCTCGGGAGTAAAGGGATGCATCGCGCGATTCAGGGCGCGGCCGGCAAGGAGGTTGACACCTGCGCGTTTGAGTTTTCTTGCGCTGGATCCGCACAACACAAAGCGCATCCGCCGTTCTTCGATGAAACGGTGCACTTCATTAAGCAGTGCCGGCAGTCTTTGTATTTCGTCCAGGACCACCCACCGGTCATCCGAAACGGCCCGCAGTTCCGCGGCGAGGAGACCCGGATTCGCAAGCAGGCGTTGGTACGTATCCTCGGCGAGCAGATTGACGATGTGTGCATCCGGATACGCCAATCGCAGATAGGTGCTTTTGCCGACGCCGCGAGGTCCCAGCAGAAAGAAGCTTTTTCGAGGGGCGTCAAATATGCGTGGGATTGTCATCTGACTATATTGTCGTCATTTTTCGCAGTAATTTGACGACAATATATACAAATCTCGCGAAAACGTCAAGATCAGATTCGACCTGCCGCGATATTGCGTGAGACCGACCCCTTCAGCTTAGCGCGGCTTCGTGACAATCAGCAGTAACGCAATAATTATCAGTGAACGCACGCGTTCGTTTGATGGACCAATCACTCCCCCCTTGAGGGGGAGTCGCAGAAGCCGAGCCGTCCCCTGAGCCTGTCGAAGGGCCGGCGACGGCTGATGCGGTGGGGGGATTTCAGCGCCTTACCGAATGCGAAAAGAGTGATTAAACACGCACGTACTTCGCGTTAAAGTCTTACAATAAGACGCTACTGACCGCGGCTTCGAGATTTTCGATGAGTGCCCTTAACTGCTTGTGCAGCCGATCACCCGGTGCTATCTTATTCACGGTGTGGCCCCTACCTGTACTTAATTGAACGTAGTTTGAGGCATTGCCGCCGCAAGTTCTCGCGTAAATGGTCTTTTTCCGTCTCGTATGGTCCGGCGGTAATATGGTGGTCGGGCTGATTCTGTTGAACGGCGTTGATATTATTCCAATACCGATAGCAGATCTGGCATTTCAGAAAAGGAACGAAGGGTCTTTGCGATGTTCGAATTCTTGTTGTTTTGTGCCGTGCTGTTGGTGGCCATGCTAGTCATTTTTCGCACCATGTCAAATGTCGATTCACGGCAGGACACGAGGCGAAGAAGCAATCAGAAGAAGCGTCGCGTTCCGTCCCGATCGTTAGGAAGTCGTGCATCTAACGTGGATACGCATGCCACTTGGAAGCCCCAACCGGAGCCCAGCCACCGTGCAACTACCGGATGGATTCCGCGCGACGGGAATGCCCGCGTTGCCGGTCGAGAGATTGGCGGTATGGTATATATCGGCCGTGGACCTCGTACGGATCCATCTGGACAGCCGGACAACGCCTTTATCGACCCAAGAATGAAGGTTACTTTGCGCGGCGGCGATTATGAAGGCTACGGCTTGCATTACTGGCCAAGTTATTCAACAATCGAAGCACGATCACGTGCAACTTATCTCGATTGGCTTTCGTCCGGCCGCTCCGATACACGATACGATGTCGGGTACGTCTTTCTCTACTTTTACGGACTTGAGCGACGTGTCTTTGTGGACGAGGCCGATTCCGAAGAACGATCCGAGATCGTTGCTGAGGTGCGTAGGCTGCTTGAACTATTCGGTGAAAACCACTCGATTCGCCGCTACTTCAGTTCATTTATCGATGCAGTTGGCCTTTTAAACTCAAGCGGAGAAACCGACCCTGTCTTCGAGAATCTCGGTTACGAGCTTCCAACAAACTTACGGCTTGCACTCGGCCGTATGGCAATGAGCGGTTCGCCCCTCACATCGGATTGGCTACTATCATGGTATGTATGCACTCCCGAGACCCGGTTGCGAACCCCAGCCAAGCGCGCGTTCTCGGAGTATAGAGCCTTATTTCGACACCTATTTGACCAAGACAATCCACAAGGCTTGAAGATTCGAGTCCCAAAGAAACACTTTAGGCTCGTATACCACGCTTCGTCGGGCAATTTTTCTGCGGATCTGACGAAAGAGCTCGGTAATGTGCCTGACGTATCGAGGCTATCAGCACCACTCCGCGTCGCGCAGGAGATCTCTGACAGAGCCGCGGACGGATTGGACAAATATAGCCGCTACTTGGGACGAAAACCGGACGGCAAGGGTACGATCGAGGCACACGCGCTTCTACCTGAAGTTCTCTGGCCGCTGTTTCCCTGTCCTGAGAAGGAACAACTGCAGGAATGGGTGACACAACAGATAGAATCGGGTGGTTTGGTATCCGTAGAGGATCTCATCGAACGTCTGGAGGGTGCCCCTCCCGACATGATCGGCAGACGCCAACAGATCGGCGTCGCAGATGCGCTTGCAAGACTAGGTGTCGGCATGGCACCGGATCCGCGTTTCGCACTGCGTAAGATCCAATTGGGCGAGCCGGTAGTTCTATTCCGGCTACCAGAAGACTCCGTTATGATCGAACGTCCAAGCGAAGGGTATCTAAGTGCGATCCTCAGCCTCTCGTTCGCAACGCTGGTCGCGCAGGCTGACGGCCGAGTCGAAGGCGCGGAGCAAGTGCACATTGCCGCGCAGATCGACGCCAACCAATCTGTGACCGAAGCCGAACGGGCGAGGCTGCATGCAAACTTCTCGTGGTTGATGGCTGTCCCCCCTAATATCAGCATGTTGCGTTCCCGATTGCGCAAAGCGACCGAGAGTGCTCGCAGCGCACTGAGTCAGTTGGCAGTATCCACAGCGGGCGCAGACGGAGCGATAGAGCCGCAGGAGATTCACACTATTGAGCGTCTCTATAAGGCACTTGGCTTGGATCGGGAACGGGTATATTCAGATTTACATACTCTTGCATCCAGCCAGAGCCAGTAACTGTACGTCCAGCTGAGGGTAGCTCGCGGGATTATGCGATTCCTCCTGCGCCGGCCAAGAAGCCTACAGGTACAGTGACACTGGATTCAACTCGCATTTCGGAAATATTCGCCGATACAGATCGTGTCAGCCAAGTACTTGGCGACATTTTCGGCGAGGATGATGACCAGGATGTCGAGATCGCTGACGAAAGGGAGTCCGAAGGAGACATATTGTTCAACGGCCTTGACGCGCCGCACAGGGCTGTTGCGTCGGTATTGATCACGCGTCCTCGGTGGACAGAAGAGGAGGTTACTGCTAGCGCCGACGAGAATCAATTGATGGCGGCTGGCGCACTTGAGACCATTAATGAGTGGGCCTTCGAGAGATTTGGAGACGCCCTCATTGAAGAGTACGACGGCTATGAAATCAACGAAGATGTCGCTCAAAGACTAATGAATTGACGGGAGACAAAAGTGGATAGACCCAAGATAAAGCGGCGTGAGCGGGACACAATAATCCAAGCGTTGCGTGCCGGTGTTGTTCCAAAGCTTGGACTGCAACACATACAGGTTGGGCGCGCACGGGAAATTGCCGAAATGGTCCGGGATGTAGAGAGAATGTCAGAAGGTGGCGCCACGTTACGCTTTGTAATTGGTGAGTACGGGTCGGGCAAGACATTCTTCATCAATCTTGTACGGCTCGTTGCTCTTGAGAAAGGTATGGTCGTTGTCTCTGCCGACCTAGCACCGGACAGGCGTATCTATGCGACAGGTGGACAAGCCCGCTCGCTGTATGCGGAACTTGCGAGTAACGCCTCCACGCGCACTAGACCTGATGGTGGGGCGCTCGCCAGCATAGTTGAAAGGTTCGTCACCCAGGCGGTTAGGGAATCAGAAATCTCTGATCGGATTCCAAGCACTGTAATTCATGAAAAGTTGCTTCATCTTGAGGAACTCACGGGTGGTTACGATTTCGCGAACGTCATTGGAAGATATTGGGAAGGGCATGAAAACGGAGACGAAGAACTCAAGGCGAATGCACTGCGATGGATCAGAGCTGAGTACGCGACCAGAACAGATGCGCGCAAGGCACTCGGAGTGCGCACAATCATTGACGATAGCAGCGTTTACGATCACCTGAAACTTATGTCCGCGTTTGTGCGGCAGGCGGGTTATAGCGGATTGATGGTAGCGCTCGACGAACTTGTGAACCTATACAAACTCACCAACAGCCAAGCACGAAACTCGAACTACGAACAGATTCTTCGTATCCTGAACGATGTCCTGCAAGGTGGGGCTGCACATATAGGGTTCATATTGGGTGGTACTCCTGAGTTTCTTATGGACACGAGGCGGGGACTATACAGCTACGAAGCACTCCAGTCGCGACTTGCAGAAAATGCATTCGCTAGACACGGTCTCGTCGATCTTTCGGGGCCCGTTCTACGTCTTACGAATTTGTCGCCAGAGGATTTGTTCGTTCTCTTGGCAAACGTCAGGCGAGTATTTCTTGGAGAAGATGTAGATGCCGCACCGGACGAAGCCTTGAAATCCTTTATGGAACATTGCTCACAACGAATCGGCGACGCCTATTTTCGAACACCGAGAAAAACGGTGACTGCTTTCGTCAACTTGCTCTCGATCTTGGAGCAGAATCCAGGAATCAAATGGCACGACTTGGTAGATGCTGTCGAGATCGAGAAAGATGAAGGCGATGATTTGAGCGACATCATCGACGTTGAAGCATCCGAGACCAGACAAGAGGGTGACGATGACCTCGCCAGTTTCCGCCTCTGAACGGGAGTCCAGGTCGTTCGATCTGCTCGCGGAGCCTGTACGGCGCTGGATTTGGCAAAAGGAATGGTCGTCGTTGCGGGACATTCAAGAACGCGCGATCCCAATGCTGATTGACAATGACGACGACGTTATTGTAAGCGCTGCAACTGCTGGTGGGAAGACGGAAGCGGCGTTTTTGCCGCTGATATCCAAAGTTTATGACGGTCAGGAAGGTGAGGGGTTTGACCTGGTCTATGTGGGTCCCCTGCGAGCCTTGATAAATGACCAATTTCGGAGGCTTGAAGACCTATGCGAGGCGGTTGACGTGCCTGTGCATCCATGGCACGGCGATATCTCGCAAGGTGTTAAGGCTCGCGCCAGGAAGGACCCGAGTGGCATTCTACTGATCACGCCCGAGTCGCTCGAAGCCATGTTTGTTCTACGCGGTGCGGATATACCACGCCTGTTTTCAGACACGCAAGCGATTGTGATCGACGAACTTCATGCGCTTCTTGACTCCGAACGTGGCGTTCATTTGCGATCTCTACTCACGCGGCTTGAACTCTCCACAGGCAGGCGTATTCGTCGGGTCGGGTTGTCGGCGACCTTGGGAGATTTGGACCTGGCCAACAGATACCTGCGTCCCGAGGCGCCGGAACAGGTGAGACAGATAGTTAGTCAGTCAGATGGACAGGAGTTGCGATCACAGTTGCGTACATACGTTGCGCGCGGACATACCGGGAACCGTGAGTCGGAAGATGCCGATCCCGATGATGCCTTTGGGCAGAATCAATCTGCGACGAGGGCTGTGGCCGAGCACATATTTGAAAAACTGCGTGGGCACAACAATCTGGTCTTCGCAGGCTCTCGAGAAAATGTGGAAGTCTATTCAGACATGCTTCGTCAAATGTGCGAGGACCGGCATCTTCCAAACGAGTTTCTTCCGCATCACGCGAGCCTTTCTCGGGAGCACCGTGGGTTTGTTGAAAAGCGGCTCAGGGAGGGACAGCTTCCTGTCACGACGGTCTGCACTTCTACTTTGGAACTCGGCATCGATATCGGCAATGTGGTTTGCGTCGGGCAGATCGGCGCACCGTGGTCAGTCTCGGCTCTGCGTCAACGGCTTGGCAGGTCCGGGCGACGCGCAGGTGAGCCCGCAGTGCTGCGCATGTATACCATCGAGCCGAAGATTGACGGAGAGTCGCATCCAATCGAGAGGCTTCACCTGGGATTGATCCGTTCGATTGCTATGCTTGAATTGCTTTTGGAGGGCTGGTGCGAACCTCCAAAGTCCGAAGCTCTACACCTCTCAACACTTACGCATCAGGTACTTTCAGTAATCGCGGAACACGGGGGTGTATCCGCCGAGCGTCTTTTTGCAATCCTTTGCAGACGCGGTCCCTTTCGGTCAGTCGAGCCTTTGTTGTTTGCACGACTATTGCGTCAGCTCGGTGAACCAGACACTGGTCTGATAGAACAGTCACAGGACGGAGCGCTTCTACTCGGCCGAGAGGGTGAGAGGATCGTTGAGCACTATAGTTTCTATGCGGTCTTTCGCACGCCACAGGAATACCGCGTAATACACGGATCAAGAACGCTAGGGACGTTACCGGTCCATGCGCCTATCGCAGAAGACATAACCGTTATTTTTGTCGGAAGGCGCTGGCGTGTTCTTGAAGTCAATGACCGGGACAAGATTATCGACGTGGTGCCGGATCCTACAGGAAAACCGCCTCGATTCGGTGGTGAAGCGGGCGAGGTTCACGACTCCGTCGTTGCACGTATGCGTGCGGTCCTGCTCGCCGACATCATGCCGCCTTATCTCGATAAGACAGCCGCAATGGTATTGTCTTCCGCCAGGGCGGCTTACAGGCATTCGGGCCTCGATAACGAGCCCATACAGTCATTCGCCGACGATCGTTATCTCCTCGCACCTTGGAAAGGAACAATTGGCTCTGCCTCGCTGGCTATTGTGTTGACGGCCCTCGGCTACCGCGTCGGGATGTTCGATGGAATACTTGATGTGTCCTCGCCGAAATTTCAGTCCAATCGTCTTATTTCTCAACTCGAGGAGATTGCGCGCGGTAGAGTGGACTTGCCAGACCTGATACAAGACCGTGCGAACGCTTTAATCTTCGAGAAATTCCACCCTTTTCTGGGAGACGAATTGGTGTTTTCAGACGCACTGTCTAGTCGACTGAACTTGTCCGCATTGCCAGTGATCGCTCGAGAACTATTAGCGCATGAGCGATGACGGAAGATTGGAGTCACGGTACAAAGAACTGGAAGCTTTCAAGCCAATATTCGAAACCTCTCCTCGCGGAACGTGTCAATGCGGCGCAGCCGGGCGATTCCTTCGCGAATGGTGCAATATTCGAGTCCACTATGGAGATCCAGGCAATGGAAGGAACTGTTGAGAACGAAACGTGTAATGCTCCTTCGGCGGCCAAGAAGGTCCGCAGGCCGGCGTCACGGGTTGCGGTGGGAATCAAGAACGCGGCAACCTGGTCCACCGACAAGACGCGAATTGGAACAACTCACGTCGC
This sequence comes from Candidatus Latescibacterota bacterium, assembly GCA_965116875.1. GTDB lineage: Bacteria > Latescibacterota > UBA2968 > UBA2968 > JAAXHE01. The sequence goes on along the minus strand of OZ220733.1, from coordinate 955,719 downwards.
CTCAGTTGCAAAGGATGCGGCTACGCGGTCTGCCGAAAAAGCTCGCGGCGGAGTGGAACAGGTCGCAGACGGTGTCAGGGATGCATCTATCCGGGTTTGGGAGAAGGTACGAACAGAGGCACCTTTCCAGAAAATGCAGGAGGTTATTCGCGACCCGACGCCATTCTGGGAAACATACGGCCACCTTTCCCGATTTTCGCGAAACCTCGACTGGAAAGACCTGGATCCGACAAAGTATTTGTACGCCGGAACGCGGGGGGAGCCACGAGATCTGGCCGCGGCAAAAAGGGTCTGGGAGACGATTCCGGAACAGATCCGGGCAGCAGGGCCCGATGCAACGGCGAACGCGTTGGAGGGCATGGATTGGAGTCACGTCAAGGCGTATAGCCAAGGTGGCAGTGACTCGGCGTCAAACGGCATTTTTGAAAACGCCTCCCTGAATCGCGCGCGGGGCAGCGACCGGATGACAGCCACGGAACTGGATGCCGCACAGCGTGCCCTTAACGGCAACGCCTTGCGTGCGACGCTTCTGGAGACGACAAGATGTGCCTTGAAGGGCGCCTCGGTCGCGGCGGCGATGGCGGCAGTCGTGGCCGTGTTGGAATGCGGTCTCCTGTATCAAAGAGGCGAGATCACGGAAGGCGAAATGTACCGCGCCATCGTCAGATCCGTCGTCACGGCAGGAGTCAGCGGGGCGGCCGTATCAGGGCTCCTGGCCGCAATGGCGATTGCGTTTCCGCCGCTGATCCCGGTGGTGGCGTTTCTTTGCGTCCCATCGATGGTGATCGGCTTTGCGGTCCTTGGCTCCCGGCTGGCGGTCATCGGCAAGGGCTGGCACCAGGTCTATCTGAGCGAACAGCCGCTTAAGCCGCTGGCACTTCAGTATTGGCTGGCGGCACAGGTGACGGCCACCGGGAGTTACGTTGGCAGGCTCGCGAAACGTCATCTGGATTGACGAGAAGCCGAGGCGTGGAAGGCGACGGACTGACGACCTTGAAGCGACCCTCTGCACGAGAAACCTTGCACTCAAAACAGCAGAAAGATTAAGCCAGTGGATATCGGACGTTTTCGCTGAAGATTCTGAAACTATCTTGTTCGAAATGCGTCTAAGCGGTACAACCATGCTACATCCCTCCCGAAAGACGTCGATCGTACATTGTGCGGCCGGCGTCTTTTTATTTGCGCAATACGGGCCAGCCACTCAGGGGCGGCCGTTGGGTGTTATTCAACGGCCGGGAAAGTCCTGTTGCGCGCCCTTCCCGCTGCTCGTATTTTAGAAGTTGTCTTAAATTTGCCGGTGAGTTCCCGACCGGCCTTTTGCAGCCGTGCGAAGACCGCTGGGAAATTTAAGATATCTTCTGAACCTGAATTATTCACAAAGACCGGTGGTTCTGTTGTATAACCGGTTGTATTTCGATAAATACCGCGAGGTTTTTTTACGACAGCACCTGAAGAAATGCGGAATCTGGTTGTTCGGTGTGATGTTGCGCAGTTTGCAGAGGTAGGCGTCGATTATTCTTGCACGGAAAAGTGAGCATTTGTCCTGCTCCTGGTTTCTCATCCTGTTCGGTTTTGGCTTTTATCCTGTCTATCCTGTTTATCCATGTTCGTTTGGGTTTTTGTGAATTAAAGAGGTTAAGCCTGTTCAGTGTTGACCTTCAGCCTCCGGTAACGGAGAACCCCCTACGCATATCCCGTTTGGATCAGTAGCGGAGAACCCTATGCGCAGGATTCTGCTTCAACAGGTCACGAAGACGTTCGACGGCGTCACGGCGGTGGACGGGTTGGATCTGGAGATCGCCGCGGGTGAGACCTTCGGTCTGCTGGGCCCCAACGGCGCGGGCAAGACCACGACGATTCGTACCATCCTGGGAATATACGGGCCGGATTCGGGAACCATCGATTACGGCAACGGGGGCGCGGGACTGTCGAGGGACCGGCTTGGCTACCTGCCCGAAGAACGAGGGCTGTATCCCAAAATGCGGGTAATGGACCTGCTGGTGTTTCTTGGGGAGATCAAGTCGCTTTCCCGCTCGGAAGCGGCAGGCCGCGCGGGAGAGTGGCTGGAACGGATGGGCCTGTCGGAATGGTCGAACCGGCGGGTTGATCAGCTTTCCAAGGGTATGCAGCAGAAGCTGCAATTCATCGCGACCATCATGCATGATCCCGATCTCCTGATTCTCGACGAGCCGTTCAGCGGGTTGGATCCGATCAACGTGGCCGTACTGAAGGAGATCATGCAAGATATAACGCGCGAGGGCAAGATTCTCATTTTTTCCACGCACCAGATGGAGGACGCGGAAGCGCTCTGCGACCGGATCTGTCTGATCAACCGCGGCAGGAAGGTACTGGAAGGCACGGTACCGGAATTGAAGTCCCTTTATAGAAGGAACCGGTTGCGTATTGCTTTCCAGGGGAGGGACGATTTTCTCAAGGATACGAACCTGGTTCGGCATGCGGAAAATCACGGGAATCACGTGGAGGTTGAGCTCCAGCCGGGCGCCGACCCTGGCGACCTGCTGAGACATGCGCTTTCCGCGGCTCAGGTACAACGGTTCGAAGTTTCGGAGCCGTCTCTCAGGGATATCTTTTTAATAGCTGTTGGCGGCGAAGATTCCGGGGAAGAACAGGATGAATAAGACATTGAAGATCGTCCGACGGGAGTTCATAGAGATCGTCCGGAAGAAGAGCTTCCTCATCGGCCTGTTCCTGGTGCCGGTATTCGTCGCGGCCAGCGTCCTCGTCCCCGTCCTTCTGGCGCGGGTAGACATGGGCAAGCAGAAGCGTATTGCGGTGGTGGACCAGACCGGGATTCTGTATCAGCCGCTCGAAGACCGCCTGGACGAACGACTCAAGGACGGACGACCGGAATATCTGTTGCAGGAAGTACGGCCCGGTCCCGATCCGGAAACCACGCGGCGACAGCTCACCTCCGAGATCAACGCGGGAAAACTGGACGCCTACCTGGTCGTGCCTCCCGACGTTTTCGAGAAGGGCGAGGCCGGGTTCTACGGGAAAAACGTGAGCGATATCCGACAGGTCGGGCGATTGCGAAGCGCGTTGAGTCAAATCGTGGTTGCCCACAGGCTCGCTCAGCGGGGGCTGGACCCGGAATCGGTGAGAAAATGGACCCGCAGGGTGCAGTTGCAGACGCTTAAAATCGTCAAGGGTAAGGAGAAGAAGAGCGGGTTTGCCCGGGAATATTTCACTTCGTTCGCATTTGCAATGCTGCTTTATATGGTTACCATTATCTATGGCATCATGGTGATGCGCGGTGTCCTGGAAGAAAAATCCACCCGCATGGTCGAGGTGATGCTTTCATCGGTCGATCCGTTGCAGATGATGGCGGGCAAGATTCTGGGTATCGGAGCCGCCAGCCTGGTTCAGGTCACGGTGTGGATCGGCGTGGGTCTTCTGGCCACGGCGTACGGCAGGATGGCATTCGGGCCCAACCTGCCCTTCGCGATCGAAACGGGTATGGTGGTCTACTTCGGCGTCTATTTTGTTCTGGGCTATTTTCTGTATGCCACACTCTACGCAATTATCGGCGCAATCTGCGACACTGAGCAGGACGCGCAGCACCTGCAGATCCTCGTGATCGTGCCCATGATCCTCTCGCTGCTCGCAATGACGTTCATTACCCGGCAGCCCGGCGCCGCACCGTCCGTGGTGATGTCGCTGATTCCGTTTTTTGCGCCAATGATCATGATCGTCCGGGTGAACGTCCTCACGCCTCCGTGGATCGAAATCGCGGCGTCCATTCTGATTCTGATCGGCACGATTGCCGGGATCATGTGGGCGGCAGCCCGGATCTACAGGGTCGGGATCCTCATGAGGGGAAAACGGGCGACGTTGTCGGAAATGGTTCGTTGGGTTCGGTACGGATAGGAGGATTTATGGCAAACCTGATTGCCTGCAATCTGAACAGCTACAGACAGTACCGGGACGGCGCGTACGAGCATCTTGCCCGGATCGGACTGAACTACGTGGAGATTCCATGCCCGGAGGCCGATAAGACGGATGCGGTTCAGCGTGAACTGGACGGTTTCGGACTGCGCGCGTCAAGTCTGATCATTCGCTGTGAGATGCACGCGGACGACGTGGTCCAGAGGTTCACGCACTCGCTGAATACCGTGGCGGAGATGGGGGTCGGTCTGGTGTTCACGAGCGTAAAGACGGGAGGCATAGACCGGGATTTCGTCTACGGGAGGCTGCAGGATATCGGTGACGCCGCGGCCGAACGGGAAATTGTCGTGGCCATGGAAACGCACCCGGATCTGATCACGAATGCCGACGTGGCGCTGGAGACGATGCGAAGCGTGAATCATCCCAACATCCGCATCAATTTCGATACGGCCAACGTCCACTATTACAATGAAGGCGTGGATTCGGTCGAGCAGTTTCGAAGGGTGTCCCACGCGGTGGCGGCCGTGCATCTGAAGGATACGAACGGCGCCTTTCAAACCTGGCATTTTCCCGCCCTCGGCGAGGGGATCGTGGACTTTCCCTCCGTATTCGAGATCTTCGCCGGTCACGGACGCAACGGGCCGTACACGCTCGAGCTGGAAGGCATCCAGGGTGAAACGCTGACGCGGAGCGACGTGGAACGACGGATCGAGCAGTCGATGGACTACCTTCGCGACCGCGGGTTGGCGGGCTAAGAAGCTGTCTTAAAATTCCCAGCGGTCTTCGCACGGCTGCAAAAGCGCCGGTCGGCGTTGGTCAAACCCGCCCGTATAGACAAATATGGGCGGATTTTCCCGCCTTGACCGCCACTTTTTCGCTCGCGCTCGGGAACTCACCGGAAATTTCAAAACAGCTTCTGAGGCCGCGTATTCATGATCCTTGCGGTGGATATTGGCGGCACCAATTACAGTCTGGCGCTGGGTACGTCCGACGGTCGTATTCATCAACGTACGACCGGTTCCACCGATCGTTCCGGCGGCGCCCGGTGGATGATCGAGCGAGTCCTGAAAGTCGGGCGCCGGCTGCTTGCGTCATCCCCCGAAGCGGTGTCCGCGTGCGGAATCAGTTTTGGCGGTCCGGTGGATTTCGCTTCCCAGCGGATCGTTAACTCCACACACGTTGCGGGTTGGGACAATCTGGCCCTCCCCGAGACAATTCAGGGAGACCTGGGGATACCCGCGATTGTGGATAACGATGCCAACGCGGGGGCGCTGGGTGAATTGACGTTCGGCGCGGGCCGGGGCTGCCGCCACATGGTCTATTACAACATCGGCACCGGCATCGGTGCGGGAATCATCATCGACGGTGAGATTTACCGCGGCGCCAACGGGAACGCGGGAGAACTCGGACACGTGCCGGTGCTTCCCGAGGGCCCGCTTTGCGACTGCGGCAATCGGGGTTGTCTGGAAGCCCTTTCATCCGGCACGGCCATCGGACGGCGCGGGGAGGAGGCCGTGCGCAGACAACCATGGCGGGGTACCGGGATCCGTCAGGCTGCGGAAGGTCCGGTTTCGGCCAAGGCGGTCTTCAATGCCGCGCGGGCCGGCGACGGGCTGGCCCTTGAACTGGTGAATGAAACCTGCCGCTTTCTGGGCATGGGCGTGGCGGCGGCAATGAATGCGCTCGCGCCCGAGGCCATTGTGATCGGCGGCAGCGTGGCCAATGCCGGCAACGTACTCCTGGAGCCGCTTCGCGAACAGGCGGACCGGTTTCTGATGCCCGTACACCGGCCGCAACTGAAAATCCTTCCCGCCCTGCTGAAAGGCAACTCCGGACTGTTGGGCGCGGTGGCTCTTGCCGCTGCATTGGAGACCGGGAGCCGGGCCGCGGACTGAACGAATAGTGACGCGGAGACGGATATCGAAAATGGATTGACATACGATCCCGATGAAGCGGTTGCGGCGCTTGCAGGAGTGGACGCCTCGCTGGGACGTCTGATGGAACGGGCGGGACCATGCCTCCTGGAAGCGCGGGCGCCGTACCATCCGTTTCGTGCGTTGATGCGCTCGATTGTCTACCAGCAGCTTTCGGGCAAGGCGGCCGGAACCATCTACGGCCGCGTTCTGGAACTGTTTCCTGAAAAAATGCATCCAGAGCCGGAACAGGTCCTGGCTGTCCCGGCGGAGGCGTTCCGCGGCGCCGGGATGTCCCGGGCCAAGGTGGCGGCGGTGAAAGACCTTGCCGCAAAGACCGTCGAAGGCGCGGTCCCGTCGGGGCGGCGGCTGAGCGGGATGTCCGACGACGAGATTATCGAGCGATTTGTCCGCGTCCGGGGGGTTGGCGAGTGGACCGTGCAGATGATGCTGATATTCGATCTCGGCCGGGGGGACGTGCTTCCGGTGAAGGACCTGGGCGTGAGAAAGGGGTTCATGTTCACCTACGGGTTGAGCGACCTGCCCGACCAGGCGGAGTTGCTGGAACACGGTGAGATCTGGCGTCCGTACCGGTCGGTGGCGAGCTGGTACCTCTGGCGGGCCGTGGAATTGGACGGGTGACGAAACCCGTTTTTGACCGGGACCGACCGAACGAACGACACAAATCCGGCTGCGCAATCCGGCACGGGAGACGGGAACGGAGCGTCGGATCCCGCGTCGTCGAGCGGGACGAGGAGGATACATGGCTGGTAAAACCTATCGCGCGGGGATTGTGGGTCTCGGTTTCATCGGCGGCGCGGACCAGGTGTCGGGTGACGCAATCGGACAGGTGGTGAGCGATCTGGACGGGACCCATGTCGATGCGTTGACGGGGCATCCCAGGGTCGATCTGGCGTCAGGGTCCAGCAGGGACAGGGGGCGCAGGGCGCGTTTCGAGCAACGTACGGGTGTGTCCACGTTCGCCGATTGGCGCGAGATGCTGGCCGCGGAGTCGCTGGATATCGTAAGCGTTGCCACCTATGCGCCCGTTCATGCCGAGGTCACGGTCGCATGCGCGGAGCAGGGTGTGCGTGCCGTCTATTGTGAAAAACCCGTCGCCACCCGGGCTTCGGACGCCCAGCGTATGCTGAAGGCGTGCGACGACGGCGGTACGCTCCTCATTGTGAACCACAACCGGCGGTTTCAGACCAACGCCCGGCGTCTGCGGGACCTCATTTCCGGCGGGGGGTTGGGAAAACTGACGTCCGCATCCATGCAATGGGGATCGGGCAGGCTGGGCAACGTGGGTACGCATTTCATCGATACCATCCAGATGTTGACGGGGCGGACCGTCGAGGCCGTGTCGGGTACGCTGGACCTCTCCGGAAAGCCGGATTGCCGCGGGGCCCAGTTCCGGGACCCCGGCGGCTGGGGCATGCTTCGCCTCGAGCGCGGGTTGATCTGTACGGTAGACGCCTCGGATTATGGGACGCTGCCGCCGCTGATCTCCGTTCATGGCACTGAAGGCTCCGCCGTGCTTGACGGCAGGGACGTGATCGTCGAGTTCAGGGACGGGCGGGGGGAAGCCTGGACGGATCCTGCGAATACTGAATCTTCAATGGCCAGGGCGGTGGTTGAGATTGTGGAATGGCTGGATGGTGAATCGGCCTTTCCGTACGCGGCATCGGAAGCCGCGCGGACGCTGGAGGCAATTGTGGGTTTTCACGTCTCCCATGCCGGAAACGGCTCATGGGTAGATTTGCCGCTGACGGGAAAGGACCGTGATCGCGAGGTATTGAGCGGGTAGTGAGGAGCCCCGACCCGGGTCATCCGGATTCGGTTCCGTACCTGGAAATGGCGTCGTCGGACCCCACGGGACAGGGGTATGGGTCGGCCGTCTGTCTCTCGCCGAGTTGGGGATTGCCCAGCGCATTGTAACAGATAATGAACGAACGCCGGTGGCGGCTGGAGGTATTGGGCGTTGAGGAATGGAGAAGGTTGCAGTCGAAGAAGAGGACCGAACCCGGTGACATCTCGCAGTTGACGCAATCGAACAGGGGTTCGATCTCCGTAATCCTTGCGGGATCCGTGCCGGTCTGGGTTCCGATTCTGACGTGGTCCAGACGCCCCAGGCGATGGGATCCGCGCAGGACCCGAAGGCAGCCGTTTTCCCGCGTGCATTCGTCCAGGGCGATAAATGCGCTGATCATCCGTGGAAAGACGAAACCCTGGCTGTACCAGTATCCGTAGTCCTGGTGCCACTCCCACGCGCCCCCTTCATGGGCGTCTTTGAACATCACCTTGCCATGGAAGAAGGCAACCTCTTCGCCCAGCAGGATGCGGATGTTGTTGACGATGCGGGGACACGTGGAAACCGCGGTCCAGATGTCGTCTCCCAGTTCGTGCCAGATCGACAGCCTGGAACGCATTCCCGATGCGTCTTCAGTTGCGCGGGTGTTCTTCGTCACCCGCTCGCCCGTCTCGACTGCGTCGATCAGGATGCGGACTTCGTCCTCGCTGAAGAGGCTGCCCGACATGACGTATCCGTTCCTGCGAAAACCGGCAACCGCATCGGGATCCAGGTATTTCGGGACCTCCATTTTTCGGCCTTTCTTCCATACATCGGGTTAACAGCCCGTTGAAAAAGTCCATCCGGGCTCGCCTGCAGAGCGACTTTGTCAACGGACTGTTAATCAGGCTGGTCTGAATATCGTAGATGGCGCGCCGCACCGGCGGTGCGCGTGAAGATTTCAGATCAATATAAAGGCTGCGGCGCCGATTCGCAAACGGGGAACTTCGAACCTCCATCCGGGAATATACGCCGCTCGCATTGCGAATGGGGATGGCGCAGGGACGCGTTGTGTTTCCGCGTTTTACCTCTCGGGAGTCGAAATGTCCGGTCGCAGAATTCGCATACTGATTGCAAAGGTCGGTCTGGACGGGCACGACCGGGGCGCCAAGGTGGTGGCGCGCGCGCTGCGGGATGCGGGGATGGAAGTCATTTATACCGGCCTGCACCGCACGCCGGACGAAGTAGTGACCGCCGCGATCCAGGAAGACGTGGACGTGCTGGGGATCAGTTCTCTCTCCGGAGCCCATCTGACGATCTTCCCGAAAGTAATGGATCTCCTGGAGGCGCGGGGCGCGGATGAAATTCTTGTGGTCGGCGGGGGCATCATGACGCCGGCGGACCGGGAAGCGCTCAAGGCCAGAGGACTCGCATTCTTCTGGGGCCCGGGGACCCATACCGGCGACATTGTCGCATGCCTCCGGGAAGCCGTGAAATGAGAGATCTGGCTGGGCGAGTCCTCGCGGGCGATATTCGCGCCGCCGCGCGGGCCATTTCGCTCATAGAGAGACGTGAAGACGACCCGGCGTCCCTGATGGCAGCCCTGTATCCTTCAACGGGCGGCGCATACCGGATCGGCATCACCGGACCGCCGGGCGCGGGCAAGAGTACGCTTGCGGGCCGTCTCGCACAGCGCTTCGTGGAAGCCGGAAGGGCCGTGGGCGTTCTGGCCGTGGATATCGCCAGCCCGTTCTCCGGCGGCGCCCTGCTGGGCGATCGTATCCGGATGCAGGAACTGTCGGAAAACCCGGCGGTATTCATTCGAAGCATGGGCAACGAAGGTCTGCCGGGAGGGTTGTGCAGGGCGGCTCGGGACGCGATACGCGTAATGGAAGCGATGGGAAAGGACCTGGTTCTCGTGGAGACCGCGGGGGCGGGGCAGACCGACGTGGACGTGACCCATTGCGTGGATGCCGTTGTGCTGACCCTGGTGCCGGAATCCGGCGATGAAATCCAGTTGCTGAAGGCCGGCGTGATGGAGATCGCGGAGGTCATTGCGCTGAACAAGTCCGACCGTCCCGGGGCGACCGGACTGGCGGGAGAACTGAGGGAGACACTGCATGCACGGGGCGAACTCGACGGCTGGGAAATGCGTCTTGTGCGCACTGTCGGTACGCACGGAGAGGGACTGGAAGAGCTTTTCGAGGCGCTTGAAGCATTCTCGCGCCATTTGAATTCGGGCGACAGATTGGCGGTCTTGCGCGAGCGACAGATCCGCCGTGAATTGCGGGAGCGCGTGGAGGGGCGGCTTGCATCCAGATTGAATGCCGCGCTGGAGCGGGAGTGCCTGGATCGCGCCGTCTCCCGTGTCTGCGCGGGAGCGGACGATCCTTACAACGCCGCCGAGAGGCTATTGGGCGAAACGTGAGTCCTCCCGGGACGACCTGTGGTACAGATTTCCGCGGTCTGTTTCGGGGCCGGAGCGAAAGGAAGTTGACGAGGACCGGGAAATGGGTTTCTGGACCGAAAGGCGCGTTGTGGTTACCGGCGGCGCCGGGTTTCTGGGCAGGTACGTGGTGAGGAAACTGCGCGAGCGGGGATGTCGTCGGATAAACGCGCCGCGCCGCAGCGACCACGACCTTCGTGAACCGGATGCCGTACGGCGCATGTACGAAATCGCGCGTCCCGATCTGGTCATTCACCTGGCCGGTTCCGTCGGCGGCATTGGCGCCAACCAACGGTATCCGGGCCGTTTTTTTTACGACAACCTGGTCATGGGCGCCCATCTTCTCGAGCAGGCCCGCAGGTTCGAAGTACCGAAGTTCGTGGGTATCGGCTCGGTTTGCGCGTATCCGATGTCCACGCCGGTACCGTTCAGGGAGGAAAACCTGTGGGACGGGTACCCTGAAGAAACAAACGCGGCCTATGGCCTGGCGAAGAAAATGATGCTGGTACAGGGACAGGCCTACCGGGCGGAATACGGCTACAACGCGATTCATCTGCTCCTGGCGAACCTGTACGGGCCGGGAGAAAACCTGGATCCGGAGACATCCCACGGGCTCGCGTCCATGTTGCGGAAGTTCGTGGACGCCCGGAATCAGCGTCGCGCCCACGTCACCCTGTGGGGTGACGGCTCGCCAACGCGCGAGTTTCTGTACGTAGAGGACGCCGCGGAGGGCATATTGCTCGCTTCGGAGTTGTACGATCTGCCGGAGCCCGTCAACCTGGGATCGGGCGTGGAGATCTCGATCCGCGATCTTGCCGCGAAAATTGGGAAGCTGGCGGGATTCGACGGCCGGGTCCGCTGGGACAGGAACAGGCCGAACGGCCAGCCGAGGCGATGCGTGGATGTTTCGCGGGCGAAGCGGCATTTCGGATTCGAAGCCGCAACAACGCTGGATGACGGGCTTCGGCGGATGATTTCGTGGTACGAAGCGCAGACCCACTCGGATCGTAAACAGACAGGTTGAAAACGGGAGGCGGGCTCGAGGTGTCCGAAGATCGTGAACTCCGGCCGCCGGTCATCGGCGTTGGTACGATGAACATCAGTCCCCGCGCCAGGGCGCTGGTAAACGAGGTCCTGGACAGCAACCGGCTTTCTTACGGTCCGATGACACAGGCATTCGAGGATGGATTCGCACGCGCGCACGGGTGCCGGTTCGGTGTGATGAGCAATAGCGGCACGAGCGCACTGCTGGTCGCCCTGGCGGCGTTGAAGGAATTGCACGGATGGGATGACGGAGACGAAGTCATTCTGCCCGCGGTGACCTTCGCGGGGACGGCGAATATCGTCTTCCACGCGCGAATGCGCCCGGTGCTTGTGGACGTCGATCCGATCCACTACGAGCTGGACCCGGAAAGAATCGAGGCAGCGGTCACGTCTCGCACCAGGGCGGTCATTCCCGTCCATGTCTTCGGACAGCCGTGCGACATGGACCCTGTCCTCGAACTGGCCGGGAGGTACGGTCTCAGGGTCATCGAAGACTCGGCGGAGACCATGTTCGCGACGTACAACGGTCGCAGCGTCGGCAGTCTCGGCGAAATCGGGTGTTTCTCCACCTATGCGGCGCACCTGCTGACGACCGGAGTGGGCGGACTGAATACGACCGACAATCCCGATTATGCCGAAAAGCTGAGATCGCTGATCAACCACGGACGGGATTCGACGTATCTGAACATAGACGACGACGACCGGAAATCGCCGGAGGAACTTCGAAGAATCGTCTCCCGGCGATTTTCTTTCGTGAGTCTCGGATACAGTTTCCGGCTGACCGAGATGGAAGCCGCCCTCGGACTGGCGCAGCTGGAGGTTTGGCCGGAGATGATCGCCCGCAGGAGGAAGAATGCCGCTTATCTGACCCGCAGGTTGTCCGGGCACGAAGCGTTTCTGCAGCTTCCCCGGATTCGACCGGGATGCGAACACTCCTTCATGATGTATCCGATCGTCCTGAGGGACCGGAAAAAGGACGCGCTGGTCAATTTTCTGGAAGAGAACCGGGTTGAAACGCGAGACATGCTTCCTCTGACCAATCAGCCGCTCTTCCGGCAACTGCTGGAAATCAGCGAGGCGGATTATCCCGTTGCCGGATGGATCAACGGAAGCGGGTTCTATATCGGTTGCCACCAGGATCTGACGTCATCCGACCTGGATCGAATCGTGGAGCTGTTCGAACGTTTCTTCAGTGGCGGACCTACCCCCTTCCTGAAGGAAGAATGAAAAAGGAAGAATGAAAAAGGAAAAGGAAGAATGAAAAAGGAAGAATGAAAAAGGAAAAGGAAGAAGGAAGAAGGAAGAAGGAAGAAGTAGCGGTAACTTTGACGTCTGTCACTTCTGCAATCGGACTCTCGCAAGAATCGAATGGAAGCGGATTGCTGAGAAGAGCGGAAAACCGGCGGCGTTTCCTTGAAAATCAGAGTGTCTATGGATGACCGGCACGTGAAACCTGTTTTCCTCCCTCTCTCCTGGACCTACCCCCTAACCCCTTCCTGAAGGAAGGGGGGACGTTGATGGGTTGATTTACAGGCTTTGTGATGTGCCGGATAGCGATTACCTTTCAATCGGAGTGTCTATCAATGACCGGCACGCGACGTGTGCCTTTCCTCCCTCTTTCCTTTAGGAGAGAGGGCCGGGGAGAGAGGTCGGCGGGGTGGTGAGGGGTTGCTTTTGACTTTCGCCTTTGGCTGACTGCTAATAGCTGATAGCTCTGTGGGAGAGGTTGCCAAAAGGCGGTAAGACGGTAGAGGGTAGACGGGAGAAGAAGCCCTTGCCGATCTGTTCCTCCGACTCGCCTGCGGCACGAAAAGAATCCTCACAAGGCAGGCAATCTCTCCCCTCTTCCGTCTCACGTCTCCCCGGTTTTGGGTTCCATATGGCCAGACGCACCGTTGTTCTTCTGACGCTCAACGAGGTAGCCGGCGTTCGGTGGCTGTTTTCAGCCGGACACGATCTTTCCGCGATGGCCGACGAAGTGTTCGCCGTTGACGGCGGGTCCACGGATGGCACACGGGAGGTCCTGGCATCCCGACACGTCCGGATTGTGGACCAGCCGCGTCCGGGGCGGGGCGAGGCGTTTCGCGCGGCGGTTCGTGCGTCGAGCGGTGCGTGTCTGGTTTTCTTCAGTCCCGACGGGAATGAAGATCCGGACGATATTCCCCGGCTTTTCGCTGCCATCGAAAACGGCGCCGATATGGCGATCGCATCCCGCTTCCTGCCGGGCTCGAGGAACGAAGAAGACGACGATTCGCTGCCGCTGAGAAAATGGACGAACCAGGTGTTTACATGGATCGCCAATTCAATCTGGAATCGGAGACCCTATGTGACGGATACGATCAACGGGTTTCGCGGAATCACGCGGGAGGCATTTCAGAAGCTCAATCCCGGATCGACGGGGTATACGATCGAATATGAGATGACGATCCGTGCGATGAAGCAGAGGATGCGAATCGAGGAGATTCCTACAAGAGAGGGAAACCGGGTTGGGGGGGAATCGAAGGCGCCCTCGTTCCGCACGGGCGTTCGGTTCCTCCGATTCCTGATTCAGGAGATGGTCGCCGGCGATGACCGTTGAGAATGGCGGTTTGGCGCGTCGACCGATCCGGGACTAACCGGCGGCGTGTAACTGCGACTCGCTGACCGGAGCTTTCCCGTTGGTGAGTACGTCGAGGAGTTTTCGCGCTGCCACGGACAGGCTGCGGCCGCGTTTGTGCAGGATCCCCAGAGGTCGGGTGAGCACGTCGCCATCGATCGTCAGCACCTTCAGGCTGCCTTCCTTGTGTTCCAGGTCTACCGAGTGTTGGGGCAGGATTGAAATGCCGAGGTCCACTTCCACGGCATCCTTGATGGTATCGATGTGATCGAATTCCATCACGATGTTCGGCTGAATGCGATGTCTCCGGAAGAAACTGTCCAGCGCATGCCGGGTGTGGGTTTCCTGGGAGAAGAGGATGAGCGGATGATCGCCGATGTCGTTAACGTCTATGTGGTCCTGCGCCGCAAGCGGATTTGCGGGTGGACACGCCACCACCATGTTGTCTTCGGAAAAGGGGATGATCTTGATGTTCCGGTGGGGTTTGGGAAAGGCGACCACGCCGAAGTCAATCTCGCCGCTGGCGACGTCATCGTAGATGCGGGGTGTGTGGTTGTAGTCCAGCCGGAAGTTGACCCTCGGGAAGGCTTTGAGATAGGTCTTGAGATAGGGTCCGAGTTCCCGCATGCCTACGCTGTAAATGGACGAAAGGCGAACGGTGCCCGAGACCACGCCGTCCAGAGCTTCGACGCGTTGTAACATCTCATCGTACCGCCGTACGATGTCGCCGGCGCCCTTGTAGAACACCTCGCCCTCCTTGGTAAGCCCGATCTTTCGCTTATGACGCTCCAGAAGCGGTTTTCCCTGCCGGCTTTCAATGCTCTTGATCTGCTGGCTGACCGCCGACTGCGTGACGCCATTCAGGACTGCCGTCTTCGAAAAACTCTGGGTATCGATGAGGTCGCAAAAGATCTTCAGGCTCTGGATCAACACGTGAACGTCTCCTTCTGATGATTCCTGCCGGGCCTTCTTGCCGTTGACGAACTGTACGTAACAAGAGGCCGGCAGAGGTTGCGGTGCCGTACGGATTGTCTCGCCCCGCGGTGCGCAGGGAAGTATTGAAGATAAGAAAGAGTAATTCTTAAAGCAAGTAAATAATATATACTATAATATTTTTTTTCGTCAGGAAAGGACCGGATGTGGTTGCCGGGAATGTCCTGTTTTTGTATCTTGAAGTGCTGCACAATATCCAGACTTGCACAGGCGCGCACGTGAAGGAGATCCAGAGATGGCGGGATACAGGATTGAGACGGACAGCATGGGAGAGATTCAGGTTCCGGACGACCGGTATTACGGCGCCCAGACGGCCAGGGCGCTGATTCATTTTGATATTGGCGAAGAACGCATGCCGCAGGAGTTGATCAGGGCGTTTGGCATACTGAAAAAAGCGGCGGCGATTGTCAACCGTGAACTCGGAAAGCTCTCGCCGCATAAGGCCGACCTCATCGTGCAGGCGGCCGACGAAGTCATCGAGGGTACGTTGAACGACCATTTTCCGCTTCGAATCTGGCAGACGGGAAGCGGCACGCAGACGAATATGAACGCCAACGAAGTCATATCCAACCGGGCCATTCAGATTGCCGGCGGGCGGATGGGGGGCAAGGACCCGGTTCATCCGAACGACGACGTCAATATGGCGCAGTCTTCAAACGACACGTTTCCCGCTGCGATGCATATCGCGGCCGTAAGCGAGATCCACAGGCGGTTGATCCCCCAGGTCACGAAGCTGCGGGATACGCTGGCAGGCAAAGCGGACGAATTCGAGGACATTATCAAGATCGGTCGTACTCATCTGATGGACGCCGTTCCGCTGACGCTGGGCCAGGAGTTTTCGGGATACGTGACGCAACTGACAAAGGGCCTGGAGCGGATTGAGCGTTGCCTTGCCAATCTCAATGAGCTCGCGCTCGGCGGCACGGCTGTGGGTACCGGGCTGAATACGCATCCGGAATTCGCCGACCGGGTTGCCGCACGGATTGCCGGGCTGACCGGCCATCCGTTTGTATCCGCCGGCAACAAGTTCGAGTCTCTGGCCGCACACGACGCGATGGTGGAAACCAGCGGCGCACTGAAGACGCTGGCTTGCTCGCTGATGAAAATCGCCAACGACACCCGGTGGCTGGCTTCGGGTCCGCGCTGCGGAATCGGCGAACTGACGCTGCCGGCCAACGAGCCGGGCAGTTCCATCATGCCAGGCAAGGTGAACCCCACGCAGTGCGAAGCGATGACGATGGTGGCCGGGCAGGTTATCGGCAACGATATGGCGATTGCGGTGGGCGGGTCCTCGGGGAATTTCGAGCTGAACGTATTCAAGCCGCTCATTGTCTACAATCTGTTGCAGTCGGTACGATTGCTGGCCGATGCGTGTGCGGCGTTCAACGATCACTGCGCGGTGGGCATCGAGCCGAACCGGGAGAATATCCGGAACCACCTGGAACGGTCGCTCATGCTCGTCACGGCGCTGAATCCCACGATCGGATACGACAACGCGGCAAAGGTTGCCAAGAAAGCGTTCGACGAGAATCTCACGCTTCGGGAATCCGCGGTGGCGCTTGGAATGATGGACGGCGAGGCGTTCGATGCCGCGGTCCGGCCCGAAAGGATGACGGATCCGGGCGGGTAACGTCAACGGGGTGCGGCATCCCGCAATAGAAAGGCAGCTCAAGAATACGAGAGAGCCCGGCGGAATCTCTGCCGGGCTTTCTCTTTTCGTCGATCGAATTGGGGATCGAGCGCCGGGTTGTTCGAAAGCGGCCGGGACGGCGGCTGAACCTAACGACGTCCCGTTGAGTCGTCGGACATTCAACCCGGTGAACGTCGTCTGTCAGAGACGCGGCGAATGAGAATCACCCGTGTGTTCGTCTCCACATGCGGGACAGGTCTTGCACAGATGCCGATTCAGCAGGTGCGCCGCTGCAAGCAGGATTCCGCCCGTTCCATGGAGGACGACTTCAAAGACGCCTTCAGTCGCAACGTGGGCGATGGCGATAAACGCGATTGCCACTACGACGATGAGAAACGCTCTCCAACGTCTGTGGTGCCTGACGCCCCAGACGACGCTGCCCATTGCGAGCGCAACGGCTCCGACAATGATTCGTTCCGCGGATTCGCTCGCGAGGAACCCGAGCCCCAGCAACGGCAGAACCGTTACCAGAAGCGGCATCGCCACACAATGGACCGCACATGCGAAAGAGAGACCCGCACCGACGTTATCCACCAGTTCATGACTGAAACCGATCTTCGAGTTCTCCATCTGTTTCCTTTCAGACCGGGCCCGTGTGCATGGCGTCAGGATCGAATCACCGGCATGTGATTACCGGTACCCCCGCTGTTTTCGAGAACGGACTACTGATCCAGATACTCCGCGACTTTTCCGCACCAGTGCGGCGGCCATTCGGTCATGTTGCCGTAGACGGCGGGTGAACCGGGGCCGCGGGGATATCTTGAGGACATGACCCCGCCGTCGTCGCCGTCCAGGCCGAACAGCCGGCCGATAAGGTGAACGCGTTCGTCTTCCTTGATCCGTGTGGCTTTGAAGTAAAGCGCGAGGACGTTCGGCGGGGCGTACACGCCCGAAACCGCTCGTGATTTCTCCTCGGGCGAGGGTTTGTACCTGACTTCCTGAAAAACGCCGATGTGAAAATCGCGGTGGCGCTCGGTCCTGGCGATAAATCCACGTAGATTCTCCATACCCAGAATCCAGGATTTCCACCCGGTTGTCCGGGTTGTGAACCGGGCCTTTTCAGATGGTATCGCTGCGGCATCCACGCCCAGATCTTCCGTGCCATCGATCCGGGGGTTCCCGCCGCACTTTTCGCGGATATTGTCCACCCACCAGAGAATGGACTCCGTCCACAGATTTCGGTTGACGTCGCTGAATCGCTGGCCTTCCGCCCTGTAGAAGCGAAACCGGATGGCGTCCGGGTCCGGCTCAGCCTCGGTGACAGGTTCCGAAATCGTCTCGGAGTGGACCGGGGAGGGCCTGGCGTGTTGCCAGGGCCGGGTGGGCAACGTGTGATCGAGGCCCAGGGCATACACCGACGGAACGGCGCGGCCGGCCTCTTGTCCATCGCTCGATCGAATGGATACAACGCCGATGACGAGACCGGATTCGTCCAGGAGCGGACCACCGTTGCCGCTGGCGGACACCGAGGCGCCCAGGGGATAGGATCGCACGCCGTCGACGACTTCGACCGGGTTCATCCTGGCGTCGACGAGTCTGGATGCCTCCCCCTCGACCGTCTCGACGACATAGGCCCTTTTGATCTCGACCGGGTCGCGGGCAGCCAGGTCAAGCAGCGGCCTGCCAAAGACCTTGATCCGGATCAGGGCGACGTTTCGTTTTTCGTCTTTGTCGATCAGCCCGGAAACCCCGAATTCCTCGCCGGATTCAAACCTGGCGACAACCGCGACCGCATCGTCGACAAGGTCCCAGGCTGTAACTGCGATTCGGCTGTCCATGGCGAGAAAGCCCAACCCCCGGCCCCGGGAGCCGTCTCTTCTTTCCACGTTCAGAACGACAACCGAAGCGCGCACTTTACTGTAGACTGCTTCCGGAGGGCTTCCCGACGCCTGGGCGGCGGTACTGAGCATCTTCCACAGAAATACCGCCATCCATAGTGCGATGGATGACCGGATGAACGATGCCGGTTTCATAGGCGGTCTCGACATTCGATACGTCCGATATTCACGGCCCGAAAACCGGGACAGTCTTCGAAAGGGCCGTCAAATCACCCACAGAACGTACAGCGTCACCGCCGTACCGAGAAGAGCGCCGCCATAGCAGAGGACGTCCAGCGAGAGCAGCAGTTTGCGGATGCCCATTTCGTGCAGCGAGAAACGAATGCGGTGGGCGGCGTGAAAAAGCGGGAGGACAATGAGCGCTAACAGGTAGATTTTGACAAGCGGATTCGCAAGCAGGGATTTCATCCGGTTGTATTCGAGCAGGCTCTCGTCGATCAGGCCGAGCGGCACCGCCAATCCGATGAAGAAGACGTGGACGGGTATCAGCAGCGCGGCAACCACGCCGCCCAGCGAGAACATGCCCCACCAGAAGGGTTCGGTTCTGTCTTCCTTGTACACGGATTCCCCCTACTTCAGGTATAAAAACAGACAGGTGACCGCAGCCGACGCGACGATCCATGAAAGATAGGCGCCCAATCCCACGAGAAAGGGCGGCACCGTCAGGCGACCGATTCGGACGATCTGGATTTTGGATACCAGACCCAGCCATGTGATGCTGTGGTACAGCGCGAACAGCAGGACGATGGCATATCCCACGACGAACGGTACGGACCGGAGCGACTCCTGGAACATATCGTGGGCTTCCGCGCCCCTGGAGACGAGAAACAGCTGGTAGAGGTGTACCAGAACAAACAGGGAGATAAACACGGCGGTCGATTCCCTGACCATGAACAGGAAATAGCGGCGGTTTTGCAGCCACCACGTAAACGGTACGGGGCGCACGTAGGCCTTGTGTTCGGTGTCGTTTTCGCGCGTCATTTTACTTCTTCCCCCATGGCAGGAGTACGGATTTGAACCAGCCGCCCGTGGCGGCCACCTTGTTTCTCTGGATGGCGGCTGCTGGATCCACGTCCTTGGGACAGACCACGGAGCACTCTCCGATATAGGTGCATTCCCAGATGCCCTCGGTGCTTGCGATGACATGCTGACGCCGTTCCCGGCCGTTATCGCGGGAGTCCAGGTTGTACCGATGCCCCAGGGCAATGGCGGCGGGACCGACGAATTCGGTTTCCAGCCCGTATACCGGACAGGCGGCGTAACACAACATGCAATTGATGCACATGCTGAACTGCTTGTATTCCTTCAGTTCCTCGGGCGTCTGCAGGTATTCCCCTTCCGAAACGGGTTTCTCCTCCTCCCGGATGATCCAGGGCTGCACCGCCTTAAGTTTGTCCATAAAATCGGTCATGTCGATGATCAGGTCCCGGACAATGGGGAAGTTCTGCAGGGGTTCCACGCGGACTTCGCCAGGGTAATAATCGCGCAGGAATGCGGCGCACGAAAGCTTGGGTTCGCCGTTGACCATCATCCCGCAACTGCCGCAGACCCCCATCCGGCATGACCAGCGGAAAGACAGAGAACCGTCGATGTGATCCTTGATATGGTTCAGTCCGTCCAGCACCACCCAGTCGTCCTGAAATTCGACGTCGTAAGACTGTTCGACGGGTTCGTCTTCCTCTTCCGGGCGATAGCGGGTAACGGTGATTGTGATATTTTTGCCATTACTCATGAAATTCCCCTTGCGCGGGATTCGAAATCAGTATTTGCGCTCTTCGGGTTCCCAGCGCGTGATCGTTACGGGCAGGTAGTCGGTTCGCGGTCCGGCTTCCGTCCTGTACGTCAATGAGTGTTTCAGGTATTCCTCATCGTTTCGGTCTTCGAAATCCGAACGGGAGTGAGAGCCCCTGGATTCCTTGCGGTCCAGTGCGGCGTGCGCGAGCGCTTCAGCCGCATCCAGCATGAATCCCAGCTCGAGCGCCGCCGTGAGTTCGGTGTTGAAAACGCTGGACGTATCGTCCAGGCCGACGTTCCGGAAGCGTTCCTGGAGTTTCCTCAGGATTTCACAGGTATCTTTCAGCGTCTCTTCGTCTCGAAAGATACCGGCGCCGCGCTCCATGGCCGCCTGCATCTCGGTACGAATGTCCGCGACGCGTTCCTTGCCGTTTCGCGGCTGCAGGTACGTCCCTTCGATGCGCCGCCGCTCGTCGCGTGTGAGATTTTCGAGGGTGTTTGGACCGGTGGCCTCCAGGCTGTTGGCGTATTCAGCGGCGACCTTACCCGCGCGCGCGCCGAATACGAGGCACTCCGTGAGGGAATTCGAGCCCAGCCGATTCGCGCCGTTCAGGCTCACGCAGGCGGCTTCGCCTGCGGCGTAGAGCCCCGGAATGGGCGTGGCACCGTTGATGTCCGTATGGACGCCGCCCATCATGTAGTGGACGACGGGGCGGACGGGAATGGGCTCGTGAACCGGATCGATCCCAACGTAATTTCTGGCCAGCTCCCGGACGAACGGGAGCTTCTCGTCGATGACTGTCTCGCCCAGATGTTTCAGGTCCAGGTGGACGTAGTTGCCATAGGGTCCTTCGAAGACGCGGCCCTCACGCATTTCATACATGAAAGCCCTGGACAGGATGTCACGCGGTCCAAGTTCCATTTTGCCGGGTATGTATTCGCTCAGGTAGCGCTCGCCCTTGTTGTTGATCAGATAGCCGCCTTCGCCTCGCGAGGCTTCCGTCATCAGGATGCCGGTGCCCGGAAGGCCGGTGGGATGGTACTGAACGAACTCCATGTCCTTCAACGGACAACCGATGCGGTAGGCCAGGGCCATGCCGTCGCCGTTCTTTATTGCGGCGTTCGTCGTAAACGGAAAGATCTTGCCGCCGCCGCCGGTACAGATGATGACGGTTTTCGCGCCGATCGCGTGGATGCCGCCCGAGCGCATGTTCAACGCGGTTACGCCGCAGACCCTTCCGTCGTCCACCAGGAGGGAGGTGACGAACCACTCGTCGTACCGGGTAACCGCGTTGTATTTGAGGGAGGTCTGAAACAGGGCGTGCAACATGTGGAATCCGGTCTTGTCCGCCGCGTACAGCGTTCGCTTCACGCTCATGCCGCCGAAAGCCCGTACGCTGACGCGCCCGTCCTCATCCCGGCTCCAGGGGCAGCCCCAGTGTTCCAGTTGAATGGACTCGTCCTGCGCTTCCTTCACGAAGGCTTCCACGACGTCCTGGTCGGCCAGATAGTCGCTGCCGCGTATCGTGTCGAACGAGTGCAGGTCCAGATTGTCGTATTCGCGCATGACGGCCGCCGCGCCGCCCTCGGCAGAGACGGTGTGGCTGCGCATCGGGTAGACTTTGGAGACGACGGCAACGTTCAAACTGGAATCGGTTTCGGCAGCGGCGATGGCGGCCCGCAAACCTGCGGCGCCGCCTCCAACGAGAAGCACGTCGTGAATCGGTATGTCCATTTATCACCCCTGAAAGCGCGAGTGAATCGCGTTCGGTTCGTTCGCAAACAGCGTTTATTATAACGATTTAGGCGAAATTCGTCAATACAAAACTGGGCAAAACCGGAGGTCGTTTCGACGATGCAACGTGAGGATGCGAGCGGCGGAATCAGGGCTCTTCCCGGCAGCCTGCGGGAGCCCGTAAAACCGGCGTGTCACGGGGTGGGTCACTGAAGGCGGCCGCGGGCCGGAAGCGGCCAGACGGCTTCAACCACGCCGTCGCGGATTCCGTAGAGTTCGTCATGAAGAACGACCGTCGTGTCGGAGTAGCCCGCAACGAATTCAATGGTCTCGCCTACTTGCGGGGTATCGGCCGGCGCATCCAGTTCGATTTTTCCGTGTTCGGCCGACAGGGCAACCAGATTGACGTTGGGGATGCCCAGGGGTTCCGGAACGGCTGCGTCGCTGCTCATGGTTTTCTTCCCCGCGTCACAGATGATACGCGAAGACGTGGGGCGGCTCGTGACCGTGGAGAGGACCGTAAGGGCGTACTCGTGCTGCACCCCGAATACCGTGCGGTACCGGATATCGCCGAAGACGCCGCCGCCGGCTTCGATTTCCGTTATGCCGGGATGGAACGCGCTGATCCAGTAGGTTCCGGTGCCGCCGCAACTGACGATCTCCACGGGGAGGCCGTTGCGCCGGCACAGGTCCGCGCTGGCCGTGAGCCCGGACAGGGATTCGGTGATCAGCCGCCGCTTTTCGTCGATGTCCTCAATGGCCAGCGTGTGCGCTTCCCACGTCATCAGGCCTGAGAATTGCAGGCCCGGGCACGCGGCGACGGTCCGGGCAAGCGAAAGTACGGGTTCGCCCGGCGCAACGCCGGCGCGGTTCATGCCCACGTTGACTTCAATCAGCACCCGGACGCGGACGCCTTTCTCCACGGCGGCGAGATCGATTTCGCGAGTGTTATTCTCGTCGTCCACGCAGACCATGACGTCGGCATGATTGCGGAGGTTGACCAGGCGCGCGATTTTCCTGGGGCCTACGACCTGGTTGGCGATGAGGATGTCTCCAACGCCGCCCGCGGCCATCACTTCGGCCTCGCCGAGTTTGGCGCAGGTGATTCCGATCGCGCCCGCCTCCAGCAGCCTGTGTGCGAGCGCCGGGGTCTTCATGCCCTTGGTATGGGGCCGCCAATGGACGCCCGCTTCTCGGATGATGGTATCCGCCATCTTCCGGGTGTTGCGCTCCAGCGTGGGCAGGTCCACGAGAAGCGCCGGGGTGTCCAGGTCTTCCTTGCGTGAGCCGATGAGGTGTGTCTGTACGATCATGAGGAATCCCCTGAGTTCGGGTTTTTCGGTCGGGGGACGATTGCATGAGGGATGGTCCGGTCAACTCTGTTGTCAGCGACGCTGCCGGATGATATAGTCGGCAACGTCGATCATCGTGGCCGTCCAAATCCGGTCCCGGTTGCCATCCAGATAACGCGCGACTTCGCTCAATGACGCCGTAGAAATGGAGAGATGCTGGCCTCCGACGCCGTGCATGCAGACGACCGCCCAGAGGCCGTCGTTGACGGCGTTTTCGATGTACGCAACGATTTCTTCTCCCGAATGGCCGTCTACGGCCAGGGACCAGGTGCAGGCCAGGTCGACCCGCTCCGGATGGTTGGCGCGCTCGCCCCAGCCCCGCGCGGCCTTGAAGCGCCGGGCGACGAGCGGCACATAGGACTGCCGGTTCTCGCCGGCGCCGACGTACGTCTGGTAGCAGGGATAGCAGAACGTCCGGTCGCCGCCCTGTTCCGGAAACAGGCGGTTCAGGTCTTCAGTGGCTTCGTCGATGGTCCGCGCGATGTCATCCAGCTCCAGGTTTTCCAGACAGTAGCCCTCATCGCGGAATCCGAAATTGCAGGAGCAGGGGTGCATTGAAGTGTGATTGCCGAGTTCATGGCCGTTTCTGCCGGCCTGTTGCCAGCGGGGGATCTGTGACTCCCAGGCTTCCGACCGGCCCGGATTGACGTAGAACGTCCCCTTCAGGCCGTAGTCGTCCAGGCAGGGAATTGCATTGTCCAATTGCGTATCGAGGCCGTCGTCGAAGGTGAGACTTACCGCGCCGTGGAAGTCTCCGGGCCAGAAGGAGCGGTCTGGCGGCATGATTTCCTCTTCTATCCCGTCGGGAGGACTCCGACGTCCTCGCCGCGGCGGCAGGCCAGGGCGTCGTCGATCATCCGACGGATGTCGTACCTAGGTTTGAAACCCAGCAGTCTTCGTGCTTTGGACAGGTCGAATTCGTAGAACGTGGGATCGCCCTTCAGTCGCGTTTCGACATACGGGAGCCCCAGACGTTCCGAAAGAAAGGGGACGGCCTCATCCCAGGTAAACGGCCCGGGGCCTGCAAGCTGGATGGTCTCTCCGGAAACGTCTTCGGCGCGCATGGCCAGTTGGCAGCCCCGGACGATATCCCGTACGTCGGCGACGTGTTTCTTGTAAGATCTCCCTTCCTCGTCCCTGAGAACGACCAGGCGCTCCGTTTCCTGACCGAGGCCCTTGCATTCGGGACGGCCCTTCAATCCGCTCAGACGGAATTGCGGAAAGTCCAGAATCTCGCCCGCGCCGAACACCATGCAGAAACGAAGGACGACGGCAGGAAGCTTGCAGGTGAGCCAGTACCCGGTGCAGAGCTCCTCGCCCAGGGATTTGGATAGCGCGTACCATCCGCGGCAGCGCCGGGGCGTTCGGTCTTCCCGGATCGGCTCGGTCAACCCTCCCGGGACGTACTTTTCATAGATGGCGTCGGTGCCCGCGTATACGAACCTCGGGGGTTGGTCCTGCGCCCTGGCGGCTTCCAGCATGTTGAACGTGCCGCGTACGTTGATTTCGAAATAGTCGGTTTCGGAGAAGGGCCCGCCGCCCTGAAAGGCCGCACCCAGATGAAAAACCGCCTCCGTACCGCTCACGGCTGCCTGTACGTCCGGGGAATTCGTAAGATTGCCGTAAACAAGCTCCACGTCCAGGCCGTTCAGTTTGCCGATGCGCGGGTCTTTGGGCCAGACCAGGCCGCGCACGGAATGGCCCTCGTTAACGAGCGTTCTGGCCAGATTGGCGCCGATTCTTCCCGTAATGCCGGTGATGAGTACATTCATGAAAATTGGATCAGGCGTTCGATGGGTCCTGGCGCGGCTTCCCTTTGCTCAGCCGCAACCAAAGAGGTGGCAGAGAACGCGCGCTCCCTTGTGGCTGGCGTTCCCGGGAGCGAGGGCATCCTGCCCTCGACGGCGAATAGGAATGGTCTTTGCGCCGTCATTCCGGATGTGGTTTCGGATGGGAAGCAATGGGCCCTTGATGTGGAAATCCGTCGGCTGCTCGAAGTTCGAGGGCAGGGATGCCCTCGCTCCGGATACTTGCAGATCCCGGACTGACGTAGGGCAGGATCGCCCTGGCGCCGGAAATGTCAAACCTGATCCTGTCAATCCCATTCATGCCGGAGGGTTTTTATCCTGCCTATCCTGTCCATCCATGTTCGTTTGGGTTTTTGTATTAAAGAGGCCAAATCACACCGGAAAATCAAGGGGAATCGCCAAAGGCTGACAGCCGGATATTTACCTTGCGGATTCGTCCGGTTTTTGCTATTTAGTCGACTGTTGATCTGCGGGATTTTTCGTCGAATAACCTGAACGCGAGGGTGGAACGCATCCGAGGAGGAGCGACGATGGACAAGCTGGCGATTCTGGGTGGATCGAAGGCGGTGCAGACCGATGCGGGAGATATGTTCACCTGGCCGATTATCACCGGGGAGGACGAGGAGGCCGCATTGGAGGTGCTGCGGCGCGGGGCCATGTCCGGCACGGACGTCACGGTGCAGTTTGAAAAGGAGTATGCCGACTGGTTCGGCACGAAGTACGCGCTTGCGCACAACACGGGCACGTCGTCCATCCATTCGGCGATGTTCGGATGCGGCGTGGGTGTGGGAGACGAGATCATCTGCCAGAGCATGACGTTCTGGGCGTCCGTGCTGCAGGCGATGAATCTTGGCGCGACCATTGTCTACGCGGATATCGATCCGGATACGATCACACTCGACCCGGCAGACGTGGAACGGAAAATCACGGACCGGACCAAGGCGATCGTGGCGGTCCACTATTTCGGCCATCCGACCGACATGGATGCGATCATGGAAATCGCCAACGCCCGGGGCATCAAGGTCATTGAAGACGTCTCGCACGCGCACGGCGCGGAATACAACGGGCGATTGACGGGCGGAATCGGCCACGTGGGCGCGATGTCCTGCATGGCCGGAAAGTCGCTGGCCATCGGCGAGGCGGGCATGCTGGTCACGGACGACCGGGAGATCTATGAACGCGCCGTCGCATTCGGCCATTACGAGCGGACGGGGCAGATCGAAAATCCCGAGTTGAAGAAGTACGCCGGCCTGCCTCTGGGCGGGTTCAAATACAGGATGCACCAGCTGTCTTCGGCAGTGGGGCGGGTCCAGCTCAGGCATTACCGGGAACGGATGGAGGAAATCGACAGGGCGATGAACGCCTTCTGGGACCTGCTCGAAGGCGCGCCCGGGTTGCGCCCCCACAGGCCGCCGAAGGGCTCCGGCAGTACAATGGGCGGCTGGTACGCCGCGCACGGCATCTATGTGCCCGAGGAACTCGGCGGTCTGCCCTTGCAGAAGTTCTGCGAGGCCGTGCGGGCCGAAGGGACCTCCTGCGGCGCGGGAGCCAACCTGCTGATGCATCTGCATCCCGTCCTGAACGACGCCGACGTGTACGGCCATGGCGAGCCCACGCGAGTCGCCCATTCCGACGCCGACGTGCGCCAGGGCAAGGGCAGCCTGCCGCAGACGGAGCGGATGTCGGAGCGCCTGTTTTCCATCCCGTGGTTCAAACATGATCGCCCGGAGATCATCAGGGAACACGCGCAGGCTTTCCGAAAGGTCGTAACCCAGGCCGCGGAACTTCAGTAAGCCGCGGCTCCGGGTGGAGCACAGTGTTCCTCAAACCGGAACGCTTTCGAATTCGGCACCGGACGGCCGGCAATACACCGGCCGTCCTTTTGTTATAGAGACAGGCGTCATGGGTGCTTCGGATGCGGCCGGGCGCCGGGAACCGGTTCAACCTCGCAAGGCCGTGGGGGATTGAATTCAGCTTCGACTCTTGTTATATTTCTGATTCGCAGACATCGTCGTTTTCGGTGCCCGTTTCCAGGCCCATCCAACCGATTGATGCTGGATTTTAAAATGGGAGACTCATTCATGTTCAGGTTGCGTTGCGCTTCTTCCGCGCTGCTCTTCATCGCCCTTGTGGGCATTCCGGTTTCCAGTGCAGACGGTGCATACACCCGCATAAACGAACCGGGCGCCGACGATCCGATGGCGGTCCATATCTTCCGCCTGGACAACGGTCTTACGGTCTATCTCACGGAAAACCATGAGACACCCCGGTTTTACGCGGAGATCATCGTTCGTGCGGGCAGCAAGCACGACCCGGCAGAATCCACCGGCCTCGCGCACTACCTGGAACATATGCTGTTCAAAGGCACGACGAGCATCGGCTCTCTGGATTACGAGAAGGAGAAAGCGCATCTCGACAACATCACCCGTCTCTACGAGGAGCACTTCGGCGAAACCGATCCCGAAAAACGGAAAGCCATCTACGCGGAGATCAACAGGGAGTCCCAGCTTGCCGCGCAATACGCCATTCCCAATGAAATCGACAAACTCTACAAGGCCATGGGCGGCACCGGTCTCAACGCGCACACGTGGCATGAAGAGACGGTATACAGAATCAATCTGCCCGCCAACCGGTTGCGCCACTGGGCGGTCATCGAATCCGAACGCTTCCGGAACGCCGTCTTCCGGCTCTTTCAGTCTGAACTCGAGACGGTTTACGAGGAAAAGAACCGGTCCATGGACAACAAGGACCGGGCAATCATCTACGCCGTCGCCGATCTGCTCTTTAAGAAACATCCCTACGGCCAGCAGACCACAATCGGGAAAGTGGAACACCTGAAGAATCCGTCTCTGAAAAACATGTACTGGTTTTACAATACCTATTACGTCCCGAACAATATGGCGATCGCGATATCGGGCGATATCCGGATCGACGAAACCATCAAGCTGATCGACGAGCACTTCTCGGCATGGGAGCCCGGGCCGCTGCCGAAGTTGCCCGACTGGAAGGAGCCGCCCCTCAGTGGCGCCGAGCGCGTCCAGGTCGGGTTCCAGGGCGAGGAGTACGTGCTTCTGGCGTTCAGGACGGCATCCAGGAGTCATCAGGACGCGGACGCGCTCAGACTCCTGGATATGATTCTGGACAACGCCACCGCCGGATTGATCAACCTGAATCTCAACCAGAAACAGAAGGTCCGGCGGGCGGGATCGTATCCGACGCTGTACAACGACGGCGGCGCACAGTACCTCTGGGGCATTCCAAAGAAGGACCAGACCCTCGAGGAAGTGGAACAGTTGTTGCTCGATCAACTTGAAATCATAAAGAGCGGGCAATTCGAAGACTGGATTCTGCCCGCGATCGTCACCGACTTCAAGAAGAACAACAAGAGGGAGTTGGAGTCGGACAACGCCAGGGTGCGCCGGATTCGCAATTCGTTCCTCGCATATCACGACTGGAGCCATACGGTCAATGAGATCGCCCGCCTGGAACGGGTCACCAAGGACGACGTGGTCCGCGTTGCGCGGCATTATTTCGCGGACGATTACGTTGCCGGATACCGCGTCGACGAACAGCACGAGATTCCCAGGATCCAGAAGCCCCGGATCGACAAAATCAACATCGACGCCACACGTCAGTCGGTTTTTGCCGGCAATGTGCTGGCCATTTCGGCCGAGGAAATCGAGCCCACCTTCGTCGACCCGGGCAAAGACTACCGGATTGCCGATTACCGCGATGGCGTCCGGCTCTACTACTCCCGGAACCCCATCAACGACCTCTTCTCCCTCACCTTCACCGTGGACCTGGGCAACAACCAGAACAACAGGATGGGTATGGCCGCCCGGCTTCTCGACAAGTCCGGCGCCGGACGTCACACCTCCGAAGCCCTCAAGAAGGAGTGGTACAAGCTCGGTACCGAGTTCTCCATGTCGGCCGGTAACAACGAGACCAGCGTTACCGTCTCCGGGCTGGATGAAAACATCGAGGCTTCGCTTGCCCTTATGGCGCAACTCGTCAACAATCCATCGGCGGACAAATCAACTCTGGACGAACTCGTGAAGATCGTCCTTGCCGAGCGCGAAGACGCCAAAAAGAATCACCGCACCATTCAGGGCGGTGTCGTTCTGTTCAACAGATACGGAAAGGACTCCCGCTATCTGCGCGCATTGTCCAATGAAGCCCTGGGCGAACTCTCGATGGAGGAGCTTCATGGTCTGGTCCGCAACCTGTTCAGACACAAACACACCATCGCCTATACAGGTTCTCTTCCTTTACAGAAGGTCCTGGCCGTCCTGAAAAAACACCATCCGGTCCCGAACGCGCTCGAGGACCCGCCGGCGTACAGATTCTACAAGGCGCGGACTCCCGAACGGACCGAGATACGCTTCTTCCACAAGCCCCTTGCGCAGGCGCTCGTCTATATCGAGTTCGGGGACAAAGATTTCAACGAAGCATCCGTTCCCGCTACCGAACTCTATAACAGCTATTTCGGCGGCGGAATGAGCGGAATCGTCTTCCAGGAACTCAGAGAGGCCCGTGCGCTGGCCTATTCGGCGTGGGCGCGATACTTCAATGGCAGCCGGAAGGGAGACCAGAACCTCCTGGCGGGATCCATCGCCTGCCAGCCCGACAAGACGATCGAAGCCGTGGAAGCGTTTATCGGCCTGATGGACGACATGCCGGTCACGCCCGAGCGATTCGAAGAAGCCCGCACCTCCATTCTGAACAGATATCGCACCAACAAAGTCAGCTTTCGACGGGTCTTGGGGTCCGTTCGGTCCTGGGAACGGCTGGGCATTCCGGTGGATCCCCGAAAGTCGCGATTCGAGAGAATCCAGGCCGCCGGAATGGACGACATGCTGGCGTTCTACGGCAAGAACCTGAAGAACCGGGTGAAACTGATTTCCATCGTGGGGGACAGGGAAAAAATCGACCTCGCGGCGCTGGAGAAATACGGCTCCGTCAGCGAGGTCGGTCTTGAGGACATCTTCGTGTATTGAGCGGGCGAGACGTGGGGTGGCTTTGCTACGTAGCCCATCCCGAAATGAAGTCCGCGATCGTGTAATTCTCCGGCATTTCGTTGAAGTGGTATTTCATCGGCCCTGACTGGAATCCCGGCACGAAATGCTCCGTGTCCGACCGGAGCAGCCCGTCCAGCGGTTCGAACCTGTTCCATAACGTCTCCGCCTCCGACTCGCTGAATCGCCCGGCGAAATCGGGACCCCAGTTGAGCGTGATCGGATGTGCGCCTCGAAGCCGGCGTGAGAGTTCATCGGGAACGTCGGGATACGGGGCCTTCCCGGCAAGCCGGATCGCCAGAGCCGCCTTGCACAGAAAGACCGTGGAGAGCAACCTTCCCTTTTCGCCTCTGTCCGGATGAAGCCGGTCCAACGCCTCGATGTACGCCTCTCCGTCGCGTGCCACAACCGCCCTGAGCGCCGCCTCCGAATGCCCCTTCATCTCCAGGCTCCGGTCGTTCCACCGCCGGAATGCCGCCGCCGCTCCCGCGGAAAGGTATTCCACGAAAGAGAGATCGTCGATCGACGTATGCGTGGAGAATCCGCCGTGAACCGTCCGTCTCAACCGGGGGCTGTACTTGCTGCCCCAGTGGAGAATCGGGAGAATGTAGACAACGCCGTCTCCGGCTTCGAGGTGGGTCCGGACGCCTTTCGGCAATGGCTGGCACGGATCGGCCAGCAGGTACTCGTTCTCCTCGTCCGTATTGAACCGGACGTGGCTGCCCGGGATCACCCACAGGACGTTGTCGTCGTACAGGGGGATGTTCCATTGAACGTAACGGGGTCCCCCTTCCAGGATGTCGTCGATATACCCCTGGAGGGGCGCCGTGTCGATCGGGTGGTGGTCGCGATGCCACTTTGCCGGGCCGTGGTCCCGGACCGGATTGCACATCATCATCATTTCGGTTACCGACGCGTCGGCTACGCCCAGGAGCTTTGAACTGATGCCGTAAACGTTTGGCTCCAGCCACGCCTCCACCGCGGGCGCCGTCTCCTCGCTGATTCCGCCGACCAGCGGCGGCCGGTTCAGCATCAGGCGGGGTTGAGGGCTGGACTCCCACTCGCCACCGGGCGGGTCTCCTTCCTTTCGCGTGGCCTTCCAGTTTTCGCGTTGCCGGTCCACGAGCGCTTCGTAAGCCCGGCGGACGTCCTGCAGTTTTTCCCGGGGAATGGCTTCCTTTACCACGAGGTAGCCCTCCTCCAGGAATCGTTCGCGATCGACTTCCTGCATTGTACTTCCTCCTGGTGTTATCCGGTCGAAGTCCCGATAAACGTCTCGGACCACTTCGGCTCGTAGTTGCTCTCGAAAAGCCAGTCGAAGTCCTCCGGAACGATGTGCGCCCGGTCGGGCCGCAGTTTCCGGCGCAGAAGCGGGAAGAAGGCCATCAGCGAGTCGCGCTGGCCTTTCGGGAGTCCGCACGAAACGCCCGTAGCCGCCCAGGCCGAAAGCATCGCTTTCCGGGGAACGTTGTCCTCATTCTGCCAGGCCGAGTGCAGGCCGGAACTGCACAGAATCAGCATCTGCCCCCGTCGAGCCACCATGGGCGTGGGTTCCTGCTCCAGCCAGGGCGAATCCGCCAGATCCGGGACATGCTCCGGATAGGCCGGCGCGCCTTCGGGCGGATCCGGACGCACGCCGTGGACGCGAGGCAGCATGGCCTTGTGCTCCGGCGTCAGGACGCGGTTCCAGTATTCCATGATCGGGCGGTGGCTGCCGGGAATGACGCGCATCGCGCCGCGGTGCTCCGGCACGTCGTTGAGCCAGAACCAGAGCTCCGCGCGCATCCTTCGGGGCGTTGCCCGGAAGTCGTCCCACGTGGCCTGGATGTCGGTGTGGCATCCGCCGGCCCATTGATCCCGTACGCTCCCGAATGGCGCATTCGAAGGATGCCGGCCATGGGGGGACACGCCCCACCACAGGTGCACGCCATCCGCGCGGAGTACGTCCATGGCCACTTCTTCGAAGAAGGGGTGCTGAAAGACGTCGAGGTAGTCCGGTTCTTCGTAGAACGGACGGCCGCTCTCCGTCAGGCGGTCCCACGCGGCTTCGGCCCGGTCCAGTTCGGCGGTTGTAAACGGGCTGTCAACCGTGACCGCGCCCTGTTCCTCGTATTGTCTCAGTTCCGTTTCCGTCAGTGCCATCGATGTCTCCTTTGGTTAACGCCAGCCGACCGTCAACTCTGAGCGTATGTCCGTGAATCCTGTTCGTCCGCCCGCAGGCGCGCCTTCTTTCGCTCCCGTTTGATATCGTCCAGGGCGGCCATGAAGCAGGGGATGACAAATAACGTCAGGATTGTCGAGACCAGCAATCCGAAAAGGATGACGTTGGCCAGCGGCGACCAGAGGGCCGACTTCCCGCCGATGCCGATCGCCATGGGCAGCAGGCCCGAGATTGTCGTGACCGACGTCAGGATGATCGGCCGCAGCCGGAGGCGTCCCGCGTTGACGATGCTCCGCCAGATGTTCGTCACGGAGCCGTCCGCGCGCCGCCGCCTGTTGATGAAGGCGACCATGACTATGGCGTCGTTGACGACGATACCCGCCAGACCGACAAACCCGAACATCGCGGTCAGACTGAACGGATTCCTCGAAATCAGCAGGCCGAGCAGCGCGCCGATGATTGCGAACGGAACGGCTGTCAGGATGACCAGCGGCTGCGCGTACGAGTTGAACTGCGTCCCCAGGATTACGAACATCAGGATCAGGCTGATCGCGAAAAGGGCCGCGATATCTTCGAACGCCTCCATGAAATCCGTAAACTCG
Source organism: Candidatus Latescibacterota bacterium (assembly GCA_965116875.1). GTDB lineage: Bacteria > Latescibacterota > UBA2968 > UBA2968 > JAAXHE01. The sequence goes on along the minus strand of OZ220733.1, from coordinate 923,097 downwards.
CCCCCGATCACGAAGCTCACGTCGGAGAATCGTGCCTCGATCGAGGGGAAGATTTCGAGCATTCTGTCATTGATCTGGCTCAATTGCGTAACGGCTTCGTCGACCTCCCCGGTGACGAAAATGGTCCGCTTCTGGTCGAAGCGCTGAATCTGCGTTCGGCCCGGACCGATTGAGAACGAGACCATGTCCCTCAGCGCCACCGTCCCGCCGGCCGGGTTCGTCACCTGCACGTTCAGCACGTCTTCCACGGCCGCGCGATTCTCCCGGGCATACTGCACGATGACCCCCACCTCTTCGTCTCCGTCCCTGAACTTCGTCGCCTCCACACCGTCGAACGCGTATCGAACGTTCAGGGCGACCTCCTGCGCCGTGAACCCGTACAGGGCCGCGCGCACTTCGTCCACTTCGATCCGGATCGCGTCCTTGCCCGGCGGAAAATCGTCGGTCACCTCCAGCGTGCCCGGGATCCGGCGCAGCGAGTCCTGCAGCGCAAGCGCCGCCTCCTTCATCCGGTCGAGATAGCGACCCTGAACCTTCACCGAGATGGGCTTGCCTTCGGGCGGCCCGCCGGTGAATTTCTCGAAGACGACCGACGCGGGTCCGGCGATGTGCTCCGTGCGTTCCCGGAGCACGGCAATCAGCTCATCCGACATTCTTGCGCGCTCTTCCCTGGGCTTCAGCTGCACGATGACCTGGGAAACGCTCTTTCGGGTCAGCCACTCGGTGTTGCTCTGCAGCAGACCGACGTTGGTGACCACGCCCTCCACGTCCTCGCCGGGAAGCCGGAGCGCCTCGGCCTCGTAGGCGCGCGTGACGCGGTCCGACTCGTCCAGGCTCGTTCCTTCGGGGAACTTGATGAGGACCTTGAACGCGTCGAACTCCTCGCCGGAATAGAAATCCACCCCCAGCAGCGGAATGAGCATCACAGCCCCCGCCAGCACGGCGACAAGGCATCCGATGACCCAGTAGCGGCGGCGGAGCGTGCGGACCAGCAGACGACTGTACACCCTGCGGAGTTTCCTGAAGAACGGCTGTTCGCCGCGCTTGTGGGCATTGGACCGCCGGGTCCATTCCGCGTAGTGGGAGGGCAGAAGGACGAAGGCCTCGAAAACGGATGCGACCAGCGCCAGCGCGAAGGTCAGCGGGATGACGCGCATGAACTTGCCCATCACGTCCGGCAGAAGGATCAGCGGAAGAAACGCGGCGACGTTGGTGCCTACGGAACTGAGGATCGGCGTTGTCACCTCACTCGCGCCGAGGACCGCGGACTCGCTGGCGCTACGGCCCTGCAGCCGGTACCGGTGACAGTTCTCGATCACGATGATGGCGTCATCCACGATGATGCCCAGCACCATCACCATGGCGAACAGCGTGCTCCCGTTGATGGTGTACCCGGAAAAACTCAACAGGATGAAGGTGATGAAGAACGAGATGGGGATGCCGAGCGTTGCCAGGAAGGCGTTCCAGGACCCCAGGAAGAGCCACAGAACGAGTGAAATGAGGATCATTCCGGTGATGGCGTTGTTCCGGAGCGCCTCGATCACCCGGTTGATGTACACGGAATTGTCATCGGTAAAGCTGAAGCTGATTCCGTCCGGGACGCGGTCCTCATAGCGGCTGACCGTCTCCTTGACGGCCTGGATCACGTCGTTTGTATTCGCGTCGGCCGACTTCGACAGAGAGAACGTGATGGACGGTTCGCCGTTCAGCCGGGAGAGTACTTCGGGTTCCTCGCGGCGGTCCTGGACCCTTGCGACGTCGCGGATTCTCACGGTCTCGCCGCCCGGGGTCGCCCGGATGATCGTCTCGCGAATCTCCTCCACGTTCCGGAACTCGGCCAGGGACCGGATCGCGTATTCCTTCGCTCGGTAGGTGAGGGTGCCCCCGGGGAGGTTCAGGTTTCTGGCCCGCAGCGCCCGGACCACGTCGAGGACAGAGAGACCGCGTGCGGTCAATCCGGAGGGATCCACCTCGATCCAGATTTCCCGATCGGGAAGGCCGGCGACCTGAATGCGGGCGACACCGGATAGATTCTTCAGGTCCTCCTCGAGGTCTTCCGCGACAATCTGCGCGTTCTCTTCCGGAATCGTATATGCCATGTTGACCGTGAGGATGGGCAGAAAGTCGCCGCTGTCGAAGTCGTCCACGTGCGGGTCCTCGGCCTCATCCGGAAGGGCCACACGGTCGATACGTGCCTTGAGGTCCGTGTAGATCTCCCTGAATTCCGACTCCGACATGTCTTCGAACTTGATCAGGAACAGGGCCAGGCCTTCGCCCGCCGAAGACTGCAATTCATCGATCTTGTCCAGATCGTGTACCTCGGCCTCGACCGGTTCTACAATCAGGCTTTCCACCTCTTCCGGGCTTGCGCCGGGGTACGGAATCGAGACAATCACCCAGTTGAAGTCGATCTGCGGATTCAATTCCTGCGGCATGCTGACGAGACAGATGGCGCCAAAGCAGAACAGTCCGACCATGACCAAGTTCACGAAAACCGGATTTCGGACTGAAAATTTCGCGATCGACATATCAGGAATGCCTCACGGTTTGGAACTCTTCAACCGCCGCCGCACCTATCTTGAGGGGCGAATGGTTACATTCGTTGCCGCGCCCAGGCGGTTCATGCCGTCCACCACAATCGAATCCCCCTGCTCGATGCCCGTTTCCACGGCCACGTGAGCGCCGAACGTCTGCCGCGTCTTCACCTCGGTGAGTCGCGCGACGCCGTCCCGGATCCGGTAGACGTACTCCCTGCCGTCCCTGGCGACCACCGCGTTCCCGGGAACGACGAACTGGAGACCTGAATCCCCCAGAATCACGCGGCATCGGGCGGTCATTCCCGCTCGAATCGTCATGCCGGGCGTATTTGCCAGGTGGACCTCGACGGGAAACGCGCCGGTCGCCGCCTCGGCCTGGGGGGAAACGTGACGGACGTGCCCATCGTACGTCCGGCCGCCCAGCGCATCGACGGTTACGCGTACGGCCCCGCCCGGCGTTACGCGGCCGATGGCCGCCTGGGCGATGCCGAGCGTGATCTTCGTCGTTGTCAGATCGACCACCCTGAAGGCGGCCTTGCCGACCGATATCATCGCGCCGAGTTCGACGTGCTTCCTGGATACCCATCCGTCGAACGGGCTGGTCAGCCGCGTGTCTTCGAATCCCTTCCGGGCGCGGCTCAGCTCCGCCTGGTTCGATTTCAGTTCGGCTTCGGCGGATTTGACGGTAAAGCGGGACGTCTCGAACGCGAGCCTGGAAATGTCCCCCGAGTCGAGGAGTTGACGGTCGCTCTCGAAATTCAGCCGCGCGATCTTCAGTTTGTTCCGGGCGGAGAGGACCTGCGCCTTCGCGTGTTCCAGCCGGCTTGCGGCCACGCGGTCGTCGATCACCGCGAGGGTGTCGCCCGCCGAGACGCGCGCGCCAACAGCGGCCGTGACGCGGGTCAGCCTCCCGCCGGTCTCCGAAACCACGTCCACCGCCCGGCGCGGCGCGATAACGCCCGTGACCTCAACGGCCTCTTCCACCTGTTCCTGCCGCACAACCCTGGCGCTGACCGGGACCGCCCGCACCGTATCCACGCCCGGCTCGGCCGACCCGCCCGCGTCGGGCGCCTCCTGCGGCCCGCACGAAATCAAGAGTGTGCACAGCGCGAGCATGGTGAAAACCGCCGGTTCCCTGTTTCTCATTTTGACTCCACGATTTCTTCGATCAGATCGTCGAGGCCGCCCATCAGATAGCGCAGCTCGATCACCGCCGATGTGAGGTCGAATAGCGTTGTGATTTCCAGCAATCGGGCGTTCTGCAGGTTCAGCTTCGCATCGATGACGTCGAGGTTCGAAGCCCGCCCCATTTCCTTTTCGCGGGAGACGATCCGGTAGTTGTTCTCATTGAACGCCAGGCTGGTCCGGATCAGTTCCCGCTGGGTTTTCAGATTGACGATCCGGTTGACCGTCTCGCCGAGCGCCTGCCGCGTTTCGTCCACCAGGTCCGAAAAGCGCGTATCCTGGGCGCGGTAACTGAACTGCGCGGACTTCAGTCTCGACAGATTGCGGAACCCGGTGAACAGCGGGACCGACAGATTGAGCATCACCGTCGAAGGTCTGTAGTCGTCCAGGGCCAGGGTATCGTTTCGCCTCCACGCCGTGGAATAACTGAGAGATACGTCGGGCAGATAGCTCGAGTATTGCCCCCGGTACACGAGCCGGCTGCGTTCGCGGTCCTGTTCGGCGGCGGCAAGCATAGCGTTTCCGTTCACGAGCGTCCGGCTGTCCACACCGGCAAATCTGCGGATTTCCGATTCCGACAGGCCGGCCACGCGCGTCACCTCCGCCTCGATCCGGTCCGGGACCCGGTCGACCAGCGCATCGGCGTGCAGCGTGCGGAGGTTGAGCACCCGGCGGAGGCGGACCGTCGCATCCCGCAACGCGGACACACCCGCGGCCACGCTGCTCTTCTGCTGCTGGTGCTCCACCTGCCATCGCAGCAGGTCCAGCTTCGAATATCGGCCCGCGCGGTGCATCCTTTCGGCCTTCTCCACGTTCAGCCCGGTCAGGACGAGGAATTCCCGCTGCAGTTCGAGCATCGCGCCGCGTTTCAGTACGTCCAGGTATCCGGACGTGACCTGGAGCAGGATCCGGTCCCGTATGGCTTCCCGGGTCCGCTCGGCCGCGGCCTGTCCCGTGGTTGCAACGGAAACGCCGTTGATCAACTCCGCGTCGAAGATGGGAATATGCGCCTGGAACGATGAGTAATAGGAGGTGCGGAACGCCACCCTGGGCACGGGGATCTCCAGAGGGAAATACCGGGAGAAGTCCCGCTCGGCCAGCGTCTGCTCGTCAATCCGGGTCACCTCCGTGTTGAAGCTGACCCTCGGGGCGAACTGCGACCACGCGTTCCGGCGGTCCCAGGTCGCCTTCTCCGCCGCGAACCCGGCGGCCTGCAACTGACGGTTGGCGGAGAGGGCCTGCCGGAGACACGCCTCCAGGGTCAACCGCGATCCGTCCGCGGGACCCGCTTCGGAGGGAACGGCAAACAGGAACAGGACAGCGCCAATTGCGATCAGGGCGCAAGGGCGGGGGTGAAGAACACATTTCATATAGGACTCCATAGGTAAGCAGTCATCAGCCCATCTTGTACGCGTGTACAGGCAGCGCCTCCGTCTCAAGCGTAGAAAGATCGAGACGCCTGGAAGCCGCGTCGATGTCGAAGCCTACGACGTCCCCGTTGGCGTCGAGATCGACATTCAGCCCGTTTGCGACCTCCCGCGTTTCGGTGCCCGGACCTGATTTAAACTCGACATACAGGCTATCGGTTTCGGGATAATAGTGGAGTTTCATGGCCCTTCCTTTCGAAAACCGCGATCAAAGAAAGCGTTGTGGATTGTCTTGCCATCTTCCAACGTTACGACTCGCAGAATGCGCGGTACGTCATCCACTGGGTGGGAGACTTCGCCCCAGAAGCGTATACGACCGTCCGGCTGTATTTCGCGTCGAAGTGGGGAGGCGATGACGTCAACGCACCAGTCAGGATTGATATAAGGGCGCTTTCGCAGCACCTGCTCCTCAAAGTAACGCGTCGTCTTCATTCCGTTTATCCGAATATAGGCGTCAGTTCACCCGGTCAGCAAGTCCGAGTGATCGCATCCGGTCTCTCTGTGCCTTCTGTGCTTTTTGTGGCCATTGTCCTGCTCTTCCGGTTTACCTAGCCCGAATAATTCATAAAAAAGGTAGTTTCCATACCCAAGTCATTGTATTATAATATGGTTACGGTCATAACCATCACACAATGACACAGGAGGAAACTACCGTGGAAGGTCAAGATAAGCATCACAGGATGTCTTTCGCAAGTCTTTCTGGCAAACAGGTAGAAGCCACGTTCGATGGAGGCATCCTGACCAGCGACAGCGGGGTGATGCTGCTTCGTGAGGTGGAGGCCAAAATCGGCATTTTGTATGGGATCGTTGAGGCCATCACGGATCGTCGGCATCAAAGTTACGTGGATCACGCCACGGTGGATCTGGTCAAGCAACGTGTCTTTCAGATGGCCTGCGGCTATGAGGATGCGAACGATTGCAATACGTTACGCGAGGACCCCGGTTTCAAGGCGGCCTGTGATCGGTTGCCGCTTTCCGGTGCGGCGCTGGCCAGTCAACCCACGATGAGTCGGTTCGAGAACCGGATCAGCAGAACCGATTTGTTTCGGATCGCCAGGGCCTTTGCGGACGTGTTTATCGCCTCGTATGAGGAACCGCCTGAAGCCATCCTGTTGGATATCGATGACACCGAAGACAAGGTGTATGGGTCTCAACAGTTGTCGTTGTTCAATGCGTATTTCAAGGGGTATTGCTACCAGCCCCTGCATATCTATGAAGGCCGGACCGGCAAGTTGATCACGACGGTCTTGCGCCCTGGCAGGCGGCCCACGGGAAAAGAGATCGTCACCATCCTTAAACGGGTGATCGCCTACCTGCGTAAAGCCTGGCCCGACGTGGCGATCCTGTTACGTGGCGATGCGCATTTTTCGTGTCCGGAAGTGCACGCGTTGTGTGAGGAAGAAGATGTGTATTTTGTCCTCGGACAGAACAGCAACCCCATACTCCTGCGGAAGGCACAGTCCTTGATGGACCAGGCCAAGACGTCGTATGCCGTTTCGGGAAAAACCGTGCGCCTTTATCGCTGCTGGAACTATCAGGCGAAGACCTGGGATTGTCCACAACGCATCGTCTGCAAGGCGGAAGTGACACCTCAAGGAGATAATATCCGATTCGTGGTCACCAACCTGCAACACGCCCAACCGTCACGCATCTACAAAACCGTCTATTGCTCACGCGGCAGGATGGAAAACTTCATCAAGAATCACAAGACCTTTCTCTGTTCCGATCGCACCTCTTGTCACACCTTCCAGGCCAATCACTTCCGTCTCTTTCTCCACAGCGCCGCCTATGTCCTGATGCATTCCCTGGCGACGATCGGGTTGCGCGGCACGAAGTGGACCCACGCACAGTTCAATACCCTGCAAAACCGGCTCTTGAAAGTCGCTGCGCGCGTTTGTGAGTTGAAAACCAGGATCAAGTTCCATCTACCGACGGTGTTTCCACTCAAACACCTTTATGGCAAGATCCTCTATAATCTGGCAACGGGTGTTGTTCCATAAATCCCTAGACGTGCTGACCCCGCCTTCATGTTTGGATCGACACGAACAATGGCCATGGAGACGTCTGTCCCCTTGACCATCACATGATGGTCAACCTGACGCAACGGCGCTACCGTGCTCCCAGCAGACGCCACAATAAAGGCTTGGACACGCCAAATCAGTCACGGCAGCGGCACTGTCGTTTCTCATATCACACGGAAGCTCCTTCTGCTTCCCTAAATTGTATCTTCTGACGATTCATGAATTAATCAGGCTAAAAAAACATTGGCCACAAAAGGCACAAAAACACAAAAGCTCACACCTGCCTGAAATCGGCTTCGTTCCCGCAATCCATCACCGGCGTGTCGAACCGAGCTTTCCGATTGGCGTCCATTTGCCGATTTTATAAGCGTCCAATTGTCGATTAATCATGCGTCCATTTGTTGATTGAAAGCGCGCGGACATGCCCTACCGCTCCCACAATTCGCTCAGCGGAACCGCGAGCACGCGCTTGTGGGGAAGGGGGAGGCAATCGCGGCCGGCGTAGAGCAGCACGCCGGACTGGAAATCCTCGCCGCAGCGGTCTGCCAGCCGGACAAGCCCCTTCCCATCGCCGGAAGTGAGCGTACGGGCGGCTTTGACTTCAATGCCCCAGGTCTGTTGACCCCGGGTAATGACGATATCGACTTCCACCTGGTCCTTGTCTCTATAATGCCAGAAACGCAAATCCGGTTCCGTCCACGTGGCCTGGGCAGTGAGTTGCTGCACCACAAAGGATTCCAACAGATGTCCCATGCGGTTCCTCCTGCCGAGCCAGTCGTACGCGGTCAGGTCGGCGAGGGTTGCGGCCAGCCCGGTATCGAAGAGATGGACCTTGGGTGCTCTAACGAGCCGTTTGGCCGGGTTGCGGTGCCACGCGGGAAAGCGACGTACCAGAAAGAGCCTCTCGAGCACGGCGATGTAGTGATTGACCGTCGACCGGTCCAGGCCGAGGGTATCGGCCAGATTGCTGGTGTTCAATAGTCCGGCGCTGCGAAGGGCCAACAGCTCCAGCAGGCGGGACAATTCGTGTGCATCTCTCACGCGAGCCACGTCCCGCACGTCCCGATCGATGATGCTGCGCAGATACTGCCTGTGCCATTGCCGGGAGCGGACGGGCGTGCGCGTCAGGGGCTCGGGGTAGCCGCCGGCGACCAGCCGGTCCGGCAGTGACGGCACATCGGGCGCCGCCTCCGGCCGGATGCCCGGCTCGATCGCGCCGTTGATCAGGTCACTGAGGAAGCGGCCCGGCGCGCGCGCTTTTTCGGATTCCGTCAAGGGATGCAACTGCGCGATTTCCATCCGGCCGGCCAGGGATTCGGTTACGGTGGGTACCAGCAACAGATTGGCCGAGCCGGTCAGCACGAATCGACCGGGACGGCGATCCTGGTCCACGGCGTGCTTGATGGCGGGGAGCAGCGCCGGCGCCCGTTGCACCTCGTCAAGCGTCACCGTCTCCGGCAGGCTGGCGACGAAACCGGCCGGATCGGTCAGGGCGGTCTGATGGTAGTTGTGCTCATCCAGGCTGACGTATGCGCGTTCGGGCGCGAGTTGCCGCACGAGCGTAGTCTTCCCGCTCTGCCGCGGTCCGAGTACACAGACCACCGGCGTATCGGCCAACGCCTCACGGATGACGGGTTCCAGTGAGCGGGGAAACAGGGAACGACTGGCGTCCATTTGTCGGATTTGATAGCGTCCAATTGATGGTTAATAGAGCGTCCATTTGTCGAATAACTGCGAGGTGGAAATATACAGGATCGGGACGCGAACGTCAAGAGAAGCGTCTGTCTATGTCGCCTCCGGCTGGCCACGACGCGGCGTGCCGGCATCACCTCGTTCGTCGCAAGGGCGAAAGCAATCCGCGTTTCACCGGTTACCGATGTCCTTTTTCGCGCGCCATGGCCGTGACCGCTTCAACCAGCGTATTCAGCTCCGGGTCGCTGGTGTAGAACGCCACCGAAATCCGCACACCGGAAGGTTCGTTGATGTGGGTCGCCCGTTGGGCGATTTGCCAGCGGTTCCGGAGTGCGTCAGAGACTTCGTTTCCGTCCATGCCCTCGACGGAGAAAGCGACGATGCCGGTCCGGGTTTCGGCGCGGCGTGAGCCGTTGATCCGCACGCCGGGAATGGCATCCAGGCGTTCGCGCAGCGATTCCGCCTTTCGTCCCGCCTCCTCGGCGATGGGCTGCGGCCCGCCGATGCCGGCCAGAAAATCGAGACCCGCGCCGAGACCCAGGTAGAGCACACTTGCCGGCGTTCCCATCTCGTACTGCCGGGCCGTACCACCGGGAGCGTGCGGTTGCCGCAGCGGCTTCAAAAATTGCTGCGCGCCTCTCCGCACGTAGAGAAAGCCGGTACCCTTCGGCGAGAGCAACCACTTGTAGCCATTGGTGGCGTAGAAGTCGCAGCCTGTTTCATGCAGGTCCACCGGAAACTGCCCGAGGGCCTGGCAGCCATCCCAGAGCGTGAGAATGTCGCGGGCCCGCGCCAGTTCGCAGATCTCGCGGGCGGGCAACCGGGTCCCCCAATCCGTCGTGACATGGCTGAAACAGATCAGCCGGGTACGCGGGGTGATCGCCTGCTCCACCCGGCGCAGAAAAAGGTCTTTGTCCGGGTCGATTTCGACGGCTTTGACGATCGCCCCTTCACGGTCCGCCAGACCCTGGGCGGCCTGAAGGGGTACCGGATGTTCCTCATTGGTGATGAGAACCTCGTCTCCCGGTTGCCACCGCAGCCCGCCGAGCACCATACCGTACCCTTCGCCGGTGCTCATCGTCAACGCGATTTCCCCTGCATCGGCTCCGATGAAGCCGGCGATTCTGGCCGGCAATTCGTCCTCGGCCTCTGCCATTGCGGCGTACCAGTCGCTCGTGCTGACACTGCCGCTGCGCAACTGCTGATACCCCTCGGCGACCGCCTTGTTCACACTGACCGGCGACATACCGATTCCGGCGGTGTTCAGGTAAACGCCATGTTTCAGGCCCGGCATCTGGCCGCGAATCCACGCGATATCCATGGGCTGTCCTTTGAAATTGCAGGAGACCCCGAAATGACCGTGTCTCGGGGTCACACATGGAGCAACGGAACCTGTGAGTGTGGCAGAAGTGGTCGGCTTCGGACCGGGCGTCGCTTACGATTCCACTTATCGATCTTCGCCCCGAAACATTTTTCCCTACCAGGCCAAACTCCGGGCTGGATATCGCGGAGGTCTTCCTGGATCTCATCGGCAAGAACGGTCAATCGGCTGCCGATGACGCGCTGCCTCCCAGTTATCGAAATGTGCAAATCGCACGGGGATGATCCGATGCTGCAGTAAATCCTTCGTCGGCCAGGAGGCACCCTTCGACAGGCTCAGGGCAGCGCCTTCGACCCTTCGACAATCCTTCGGCAGGCTTGCTTCGACAGGCCACTTCGACAGGCTCAGTGCAAGCAGCACAAGCAGGGCAAGTCCTCTGGATGACAGCGGGAAGCATCGTACTCGGCTATCGGCCATCATGTCATTCAGAGCGGAGCGAAGATCTGACAGGTACATTTCGCCAATGGTTTTTGTAAGTCGTGTCATTCAGAGCGCAGCGAAGAATCTCCCGTATTCGCGATTGTACGATTAGCATATGGTCTTTGTGGAAGGACCTGTGCGCGGACGCCTGACCAGCCTTTCCGCCTCCTTAGGATGACAGTTTCAGCGAAGGCGAGAGCAAATCTGACGGTCCAATCACTCCCCCCTTGAGAGGGAGTCACAGAAGCAGGTAATACCCGGATATCACGACACCGGCCACGAATGCCCTGCGACCGAAGGCAATCTGCCATCAATCACGACGTGATGCACCAACATCCGGAGCGAGGGCATCCTGCCCTCGAACTTCGCCTCACCCATCAGCCTCAATTCGAAAAAAACTACAGTCAAATTTACCACAAAAAGCACAAAAGGCACAGAAAGTACCGGTGAAAAATGGGGTATTGAGGTCGTCCGGAAGGACATTTCTTCGGCTCACGTCCAGTGACCTGGTGCTGACTTCGTGCCGACTTGGTGCCTTGACTCTTGCCCGACTCATGCCTCACCCTTGCCTGACTCTTGCTTTAGCCCAGTGCAGGTTCTCAATTCTGAGGTTGACCTGTGGAACGTTTTCGTTACACACGAATCAGATACTTTGATCAGCCGATCAGCCACGCCGTGTTCGCGGCACAGGACGCGAATTCTCCCGTGCTGACCGATCGCGCCTTTGGTGATGAAGCACTTTCCGCCAAAAGAGTAGCCTGTCACGGATCGCCGTATTCAGGCCAACCATGATCGGCATAATTGAGCCCAGACCAGGCCAGCACCATCGCTGAAGATCCACGTCTCGGTGGCCTGTTCCGTGAAGAAGCCCTTTATCGTGGGACCCCGCCCAAAGTTCACGTGCGCCACGTCGCCCGGATCGAAGTCCAACACGGTGGTGACGTCGGGATGCGCGTCTTTGAGCCCCTCGAGAAAACGCCGAACGGAAGAATGCGAGCCGGCATAGCCGTAGGTGTCCACCAATGCCTGGTGGATGACCGTACCCCGGATACCCTGACGCCACCAGGCCGTGACCTTGTCCTGGTAAGGGAGGACCGAAGAGGCCGACTGAGGTCGTGAGGAAGGAACATCCAGAAACTGCGCAAGGGTCGCATCATCAGTCAACGCGCCGGAAGCCTCCAGCCACCCCTCGCGGCCTGCGACCTCACGAAGCGCGCCGGCCTTCTCGCGACCCATCAACCCTGAACGGGCGATCGCACGATCCGACTCGCCCAAACGCATACGCGTCAATACCTGGCGATACTGATACATCTCGAACCTCCGGTTTGCCATGATCTTCCCTCCTGACTGTCGGGGAGACACTCAGAAGGTAGATACGTTGTCGGAAAGTCCGAAACCTCAATCGTATCCCAGGTGGCCTGATTAAGGCGATCCTGAAGTGGCCGCATTAGGCCGATCGCGCTTTGGCCGCATATGGGCGATCATTAACAGACATTCGCCGGACTTTGCGATGAACTCCGCTTTGGAAGGCCCGAGTAAAGGAAAAAGGAAGAAGGAAAAAGGAAGAAATAAAGGCAGGATAATCGGGTGGTCCGTCGCCAGCATTCGCGAGGTCTGCGATCGCCTGACTATTCAAAGACTCGCAAATCTTCCCTCTTCCTTCTTCCTTGTTTTTCATGCTCCGCGTTCATCGCTGCTCTTCGCCGTACGAATTGAAGCGACGAAAATTGCGGTTAATTCACGGCATTCATTTGTCAGGCCTTCAAGTTGCTCCTCGGGAACGAGTCCTGAGTCGCCGAGCAGTTCAAGCCAATATCCGGTTTCTTCAATCTCCTTCAGACATTCACCGACTTTTGCGACGAACTCCGCTTTGCTCCTTGCGCGATATGCCTCCCGGTAATTTGCCCCAACCGACGTTCCGGAACGGATCATCTGCCTGCCTATTATTTGTGCCTCGGTCTGCTTTGAAAGACCCGAATAAAGGCGAATGATCCGTAGCGCAAACTCCTTCGTCCGACTCCGAAGATCAACCACGTCTTCCTTCTTCGTTCCTCCTTCATCCTTCATTCCGTCAACACTCCATTCAGCTCATCAATCGCGAAATTATCCCTTCTTCCTTTTTCCTTCTTCTTTCTTCCTTTCTACTTGGTGGTGTCCTTCAGACACTGATTTTCTCCCGCTCTATATATGGACGCATTTCCGTCCGCAACGCTTTGTCCGTTACCAGATCAACCGGACGCTCCAGCAGGTCTTCGATGTAAAACTGCACGCCAAAATACCGTTTTGACGTTGCCGGCGAGTCGAACCTCACCAGGATGTCAACGTCGCTGTCGCCTATGGCTCGATTGCGGACGATTGACCCGAACAGGGCGAGGTCTACAACGCCAAAGCGCTGTGCAAGGGTCGCCTTGTGCGCTCGAAGCAGTTTTACGGCGTCATCTCTGTTCATTTATTTGGTCCTTCCTGATAATATCAAATCGAACACACAGGAAAAACGTGGAATCGATGTTAAAGTTAAATATCTGTCTAACCTCCGTCAACGCTTTATCTGCCGAAGAGCACCGTTCAGGGCCCGAGAGCCGGTAGGGCCGATGCGCATTCCTGCCGCCGCAAACGGCCACGACGCCATTTCCCCTTGCTTAAGTATGGAATTAGGGATATTTTAACTTTCCACATCATGGGTTAGTGAAATTGCCGCCTTTCGTGGCAAAAAGACAGCCCGAATTGGTCGTATCGACGTTCGGAATCAGACAGGATTCGAGCAACAGTATGGCGCAACGTTGGAGAGACTGGCTCGACCAGGCGGAGCACGATCTGGAGCACGCTGCAGCCGCAAAGAGAGACGGCCGTCACGACTGGGCGTGCTTCGCCTCGCACCAGGCGGCCGAGAAGGCCGTCAAGGCGCTCCATGTTGCCGGCGGAAAGAGGCAGACAAGCAACGTTATAGCCCGCCTCCTGACCGAACTCCCGGAGACGCCGCCGGAAGATCTCGTCGATAGAGGTCGGGTGCTCGACAACTACTATCTGCAAACACGCAGTCCCATGTGCTATCCGGAAGGGCCGCCTTATGTACACTACGGCGCGCTTCAGAGCGAGCAGGGACTGCGATTTGCCGGTGATATCCTTCAGTTTGTCCGTCAGGCACTGGCCGTCGAAGTAGACTGTAACTGAAGGGCATGGGCGCTCGTGTGCGGGTCAGGTAGACGAATGCGGTGACAGAGTGAGCATCCACGCAGGAAAACTTATCGAACTCCTCCAGCGCCGGAGACCCCATATTTCGTTAAAGTTCTGGCAGCCTGATACTCGGCTGCCGTTTCTGTTTCGGATTTAGCTGGTGCTGCTAACCGTCAGCCTCGAATGCCGGAACCGGGCGTGTCCTGTCATGTCGAGAAACAGCGAAAGAAGCTGTCAGCTATCAGCTCTCAGCCATCAGCTTGAACCAAAGAAACAATCAGCCGATGTCAGCACCCTGAAGCGGAAGGACCAGAAGGGGCGCATCGAGGGCAGGATGCCCTCGCTCCGGGGGGCACCTCCCACCAACCCTCAAAAGCGGGGAGACGTAAGCCGGGAGACGGGAGAGATTACCTGCATTGTCAGGCTTCTTCTCGTGCCGGAGGCAACGAGGAATTAAGCGTCGGGCAAGGATTTCTTCTACCGTCTACCCTCTCCCGTCTACCCGCATTTGGGCGACCGGCCGGTCGCCCGCGCAAAAGCAACGACAAAACCAGCAGACTCAGCTCTCAGCCTGAATCAAAATCACAATCGGTTGAAGTCAGCGCTGTGAAGCAGGACCGGATAAAGGCTATCGAGGGCAGGATGCCCTCGCTCCGGGGTCTCGGAGAGAGCGATCAGCTGTCAGCTCCCACCAACCCTCAAAAGCGGGGAGACGTAAGCCGGGAGAGGGGAGAGGACCACACTTCACCCGGCCGCCCGACCACCGGGTGAGAGGGGAGACGTGAGAGGGGAGATATTGGCTGCCCCGTGAGGTTTCTTTTCATGCCGCAGGCAAGTCGGAGGAACAAATCGGCAAGGGCTTCTTCTCCCGTCTCACCGCATTTAGGCGACCGGCCGGTCGCCCGCGCAATAGAATTGCCACACGTCACACCTTCGATATTGTAAACCATTGAAGGAGGCCTCTGATGCCCAAACAGAAACAGGTAAAGATCGGAATCGTGGGGCTGGGGCCGCGGGGCAGGCGGTCGTGGATGAAGAACCTGCTGCGCATCAGGACGTGCCGCGTGACGGCGCTGTGCGACAGGGTCGAGGCGCTTGTGGGGCAGGCGTACCGGGAGGCCGGCGATCCGGAGATCGCGTGCTTTACGGACTATGGAGAGATGCTGGCGAAGGCGGACGTCGACGCCGTGGCGATCGTGACGGCGCCGCACGATCAGCCGGACCTGATCTGCCGGGCGATGGAGGCAGGGAAACACGCGTGCTGCGAAGTGTCGCTGACGTACGATATGGATGATTTGTGGCGGATGGTGGTGGCGGTGGAGCGCAGCGGGCTGAAATTTCAGATGGCCGAACAGGTGATGTACCACCCGTTTGTGAAGGCATGGCGCAAACTGGTCCGGCAGGGCGAACTCGGCCACGTCATCTTCGCCGAGGGACAGTATCTCCACGGGATGACGCAGGACCGGTTCTGGATCGATTCCGAAACGGGCGAACGCATCCTTCTGGACGATGCGTCGAGTCATCCGAGGGCCGCGAAGAGCAGGATGTGGAACTGGTTTCCTCACCCGATTCTCTACATGGCCACCGACCTGGGCCCCATCCTGACGGTGCTGCAGGACCGGGTGACGCGGGTGACGTGCATGGCAACGCGCCCGCGGAGCTATTATTACGAAGGGATCCCCGCATCGGACATCGAGGTGGCGATGATGCACACGGAAAACGATACGATCATCCGGATGGCGGTCGGATTCACGTATGCGACGCCCCGGGACCATCACTGGTGGCACCTGGAAGGGACCACGGGAAAGGTGGAGACCGCCCGTTCCGCGGAGATATACGGCGGCCCACGGGGAGTGGACACGCCGAAGATCTGGCTGGCGAGTTCCGGAGAGGAATCCGCGCGGGAGGCGGCGTGGCGATATTCCGAGGAAGACCTGCCCGAGGAGGCGCGGGGCAGCGGGCACGGGAATATGGACTACTTCGCGCTGTCGTCGTTTCTGGACGCCATCCTGAACGATTCGGACCCGCCGCTGAACGTGTACAGGTCGGCCGAACTCACGGCGCCGGCCATCGTGGCCGTTCAGTCCGTGGAACAGGGCAGCGCCTGTCTGGAGGTCCCGGATTTCCGGCCTTCCGAGAAGAGAAAAGCCGGCAATTTCCCGGTTTAGCCAGTTCGCCGTCTGACACTGTACAATATGCAAATCCACTGCTGTCCAGGACAGAAATCGACCTGGGACCGGTTGTCTGACGTTCCCCGGAGCGAGGGCATCCTGCCCTCGACGGCCAGGTCGCGAGGCTCTGACGCTGTCGTTTTCAATATGATTTCGGATACAAAGGAAACAATAGGCCATTGAATCGGTTATCGACGGGTCAAACGAAGTTCGAGGGCAGGATGCCCTCGCTCCGGGTATTAGTGGATCATGCCGTGAAAGAAGGCAGATCGCCTTCGGTCGCAAGGCGCTTGTGTCCGGTATGGGGACTATAGGGATTTACCGGGTCCTGCGGCGACTCGCAAGGAGAAGATTCCAGGTCCGAAATGAATTCGTCATGAAACAACGATTTTGGACAGATGTGTTTGTCAATGACGATTTTGGACCGGTATGACCCTTTGTGTTTTTGTGCCTTTTGTGGCTAAATTGTCAGTTTTTTCTTTTCGAGTTGAGGCTGGAATCTGGCAGGAGGGTTTACCATGGCATCAGGTTTTCTGGATCGTCTGAAGGACGGGCCGGTACTTGGGGACGGCGGCTATTTTTTGGAGTTGGAACGCCGGTGCCTGGGGAGTTTCTCCAAAGGCGTACCCTGGGCCGTGCTGGACCACCCGGAGGGTCTGCTCCAGTTGCACAGGGAGTTCGCGCTTGCGGGCGCCGAGGTGCTGCAGGCCATGACCTGGGGCGTGGGCCGGATGGAGCGGGATGAAGAACTGCACCGTACCGCGGTGGAGCTTGCACGGGAAGCCGCCGGACCGGACCGCTTCGTGGCGGGTACGCTCAGCCCCTCCGGAATCGGATCGTACCGGAGGCGGTCGCCCATTTCCGCACGGGAGAGGCGCGAGGCGCAGGCGTTCTTCGAGCGGCGGGTGGGACAGCAGGCCGCGGCAGGCGTGGACCTGTTCATCGTGGAGACCTTTTATTCCGTGGAGGAGGCGCTACTGGGGTTGCCCAGCATCAAAGCCGCAGGTGTGCCCGCCGTGGTGGCGTTCACGTATAAATCGGGAGAGTACACCGCCGACCGGTTACTGCCGGATGAAGTCGCGAAACGGCTCGTGGACGAGGGCGCCGACGTGGTGGGCGTGAATTGCGGGCGGCCGTGGTACATGTGCCGGGATATCCTGCGGAAGATGATGGAAGCGGTGTCCGTTCCCGTCTGCGCCCAGCCTCTGGCGTACGTCCTGGAAAACGGCGCGGAGTATACCCGGGAGATCGCCTCCGGATCCAGCGTTCATTTCGAGCTCCGTCACCAGCCCAGGCGCGAGATGGCCGACTACGCGCGAGATGCCTGGGATATGGGCGTGGGCTTCATCGGCGCATGCTGCGGGGCGCTGCCGTATCACATCCGGGCGATGGCGGAGGCGATCGGGAAACCGACGTCGATGCCGGATCAGCCGGGTCCGTATCAACTCCTGTAAAGGCGGGAAGAGGGGAGACGTGAGACGGTAGAAGACCACACTTCACCCGGCCGCCCGACCACCGGGTGAGAGGGGAGACGTGAGAGGGTAGATATTGGCTGCCCCGTGAGGTTTCTTCTCATGCCGCAGGCAAGTCGGAGGGACTAATCGGCAAGGGCTTCTTCTCCCGTCTCACCGCATTAAGGCGACCTCTCCCCCCGGCCCCTCAAAAGCGGGTAGACGTAAGCCGGGAGAGGGGAGAGATTGCCTGCCTCGTGAGGACTCTTTCCGTGCCGAAGGCAATGAGGAAAGACATACCGGGCAAGGGTTTCATCTACCGTCTACCCTCTCACCTCTACCCACATCAAGGGATTGGGGAACTTTGGGGGTGGCGCAATTCCGCTTCTGTTGATGGGAGAATCGAGATATGGCGCGGAAATTGATGGAGATGTTTAACGAGGGGATCGTCCTGGGAGACGGTGGGATGTTCCTGGAGGCGAACTGGCGCGGGTACGATGTGCCCGGCATCATCGGCTCAAACCCGGATGCGCTTCAGCAGATCCATCGGGACTTCTACAATTCGGGTTCGGAGGTGCTCCAGGCGCTGACGTGGTTTACCTCCGGTGCCCAACTGGAGAAGAAATACGGATGGGGTGACCGTGTGGACGAGATCAACAGGACCGGGATTCGGGCGGCCAAGGAGGGATCGGACTGGGAGGCGCCGGTAGGCGGCTGTCTCGTAACCACGATGAAGGGTTCCCGACTGGGAGACCGGGTTTACAATCCGGAGGATCCATCGTCGGGCGCCCGCGCGCAGGCCGAATGGGAAGAGCAGATCGCGATTCTCGTCGACGCCGGCGCGGACTTCCTGATCCCGGAGACGTTTTCCCGTCTGGACGAGATGCGCCTGTGCGTGGAAAGCTGCAAGAAGACCGGCCTGCCGACGATGGCGCTTGTGGGCATCGGCAGCTACAAGGAGACAAAGGACGGCGCAACCGCGGCGGAATGCGCCCGTGCCCTCGTGGACGACGGCGCGGATATCGTGGGGACCGTCTGCATCGGCGACCCGGACCAGATGCTGCCGACGGCGCTCGAGATGCGGGAAGCGGTGGATGTACCGATCGCCTGCCAGCCGAAGGGATTCAGGCAAATGGCGGATACCGAAGACGTCGGCTATGCCGTCCGCCGGCATCGCAACGGTGTCACGCCTGACGATATGGGGGCGTTTGCGCTGAAGGCGAGGTCGGAAGGGATCAACTTCGTGGGTTGCTGCTGCGGCGCCGGTCCATCCCATATCCGTGCGATGGCCGAGGCGCTGGGGAAGCCGGTGCGAACCGGGTGAATCGCGGGAGGACCTCATGAGCCAGATGGACGCCGTGTCCGTACCCGTCTGCGCCCAACCCCTGGCGTACGTGCTGGAGAACGGCGCGGAGTATACCCGGGAGATTGCCTCGGGACAGGTTAACAGACGGGCCTTGCAAAATCAATTCACGGTTACCAACGCCATTTTTTGGGCGCCCACAAGGGACGCCCCTACGAATGCAACATCGGCGCGGAACCCGAAAAGTTCAATTCGTTGACGTCTGGTATTGTAGGGGCGTCCCTTGTGGGCGCCCGGCCATCGGCGTTACCTCTACCGTGTCAGCCATCAGCGGTCAGCATTCAGCTAAACCCGGTGTACGATACGGCCAGGCGAAATCAGGTCACGGTTGTCAGCGCCATCGTTTGGGCAACCACAAGGGTTGCCCCTACAAATGCAACATCGGCGCGAAACCCAAAAAGCTCAATTCATAGGCGTTTGGCTGTGTAGGGGCGTCCCTTGTGGGCGCCCGACCACCGGCGTAACCAACACTTCATACGCCTTCCGTATTAAGTATCGTAACTACATTGGAGAATCTTGATATGGCCGGGAATCTTATGGAAATGCTCAAAAAAGGGACTGTACTGGGAGACGGCGGGATGTACCTGGAGGCGAACTGGCGCGGGTACGATGTGCCCGGTATCATCGGGTCCCACCCCCAGGCGCTCGAGCAGATCCACCGGGACTTCTTCAATTCGGGCGCCGAGGTGCTCCAGGCGTTGACGTGGTTTACCTCGGGCGCTCAGCTGGAGGAGAAATACGGGTGGGGAGACCGTGTGGACGAGATCAACCGGACCGGGATTCGCGCCGCGAAGGAGGCGTCCGGTTGGGAGGCGCCGGTAGGCGGATGTCTCGTCTCCACGATGACCGGCTCCCGGCTGGGAGACCGGGTCTACAATCCGGAGGATCCTTCGTCGCACGCCCGCGCGCAGGCCGAATGGGAAGAGCAGATCGCGATTCTCGTCGACGCCGGCGCCGACTTCCTGATTCCGGAGACGTTCTTCCGTCTGGACGAGATGCGGCTGTGCGTGGAAAGCTGCAAGAAGACCGGCCTGCCAACGATGGCGCTCGTGGGCATCGGCAGCGACAAGCAGACACAGGACGGCGCCACCGCGGCGGAGTGCGCCCGCGTCCTCGCGGACGACGGCGCGGATATCGTGGGGACCGTCTGCATCGGGGACCCGGACCAGATGCTGCCGACGGCGCTCGAGATGCGGGAAGCGGTGGACGTGCCGATCGCATGCCAGCCGAAGGGATTCAGGCAAATGACGGATACCGAAGACGTCGGCTACGCCGTCCACCGTCACCGCAATGGCGTCACGCCCGACGATATGGCGGCGTTCGCGCTGAAGGCGAGGGCGGAAGGGATCAACTTCGTGGGGTGCTGCTGCGGCGCGGGTCCGTCGCACATCCGCGCGATGGCCGAGGCGCTGGGAAAACCGGTACGAACCGGGTGACCCGCGGGAGAACAAAATGAGCCAGAGCTGTCCTGGAGAGTTCCGCGTCGTCGCCTATGACGTACCTGACTTCAGCGGGGATTATACCTGCCACGATTACGGGGATCCGCATGCGCCGAGAATTGCGCGCCTCAGGGAAGAATACGGGCTGGAGGACGTCGTGGCGGGCTGCAAGACGGAATTCGAGGGGTTTCTGGCCCTGAAGCGATGGGTCCGCAAACAGTGGGACCACGGGCTCTGGTACAACCGTCCGGAAGTCGACGACGGCCTGGGAATCCTGGAAGCCGTGAGCAGGGGGGAACGGTTCTTCTGTGGTTCCTACGCACGGCTTTACGTGGATGCGGCAACCGCCCTGGGCTGGCCGGCGCGGAGGGCGGCGGTCTCCATTGAAGATTGCGAGGCGCCCCGGGACTACGCGATGTGGAACGTCGGACACGCGGTCGCGGAGGTCTGGTCCAACGAACACCGGAAGTGGGTGATGATGGATCCGGACGTCAACGTCCACTACGAACGGGACGGTATGCCGTTGAATGCGCTGGAGATCCGGGAGGCGTGGCTGGACGGCGCCGCGGATGAGGTGGAAATGGTGCAGGACCAGCCGGAATTTGTCATTCCCGACGCCAGGCACGTCCGGCTCGCGCTCCGGGATCCCACGTGCCGGGAAGACTATGACGAGGACGTCAACCGGCAGTTGTTCGCCAGGTTCCTGCGAAACCGGGTGATGGACTACTATGCCCGGGTCCGTGTCCTGACGGATCGCCTCACCCTGGAGTGGGTGGACCGCCGCTGCCTGCCCACGTTCGTGAGCAATTTCAGACCGCTTGGCCCCATTCAGTGGACCTCCAGTCTCCCGGACATGTACTGGACCGTGAATCTGGTGCGCATTTCCACCCGGCCCTCGTGGGACGAGGAGGGCGCCAGGCTGGCGGTAACGCTCTCACATTGCATGCCGTTCTTCGACCACTACGAAATCCGCTTCGACGACGGGGCCTGGGAGCCGTGTGGCGAGCAATTCGACTGGCCGATGCGGGAGGGAGTCCAGTCGCTGGCATGCAGGGGCGTGAATTCGATGAACCGCAAAGGCGTTCCCGGTCGGATCGAGGTGGCGTACGCCCGGCCGCCCGCGGGAACCGGGTACTATTGATCAGGTCGGTGGCGTGTGCGTACGTCGTCCACGCGCATCCCGGGGAGAATCGTGATGATATCAATCACCGCTGATTTCGAATGTGGAAACGCGAAGCAGATCCGGCAGATCGCGATCGACCGGTTCCGGCTCGAGGTCATCGGAGACAAGCCCACGTACTGTTACTACTTCTGTTTCGACGTCCGGAATGAAGGTCCCGCATCGTTTGTGACCGTTGAAGTGTGGCCGGACTCGCGATTCGGCCCGGAGGGATTCGTGGTCAGCCTGCCGACCACGGTGTGGGTCTCATCCGGTACGGAGGGCCGATTCAAGCCGCTCGACCGCGAACGGGTCCGGAATTCGGAGGAACCGCTGCTGATCCGCCTGAATCTGAACGCGAACGAGACGATTCGGGTAACGAACGCATGGCCCGCGCCCTATAGCGATACGCAGGACGCGATGCGAAGGCTGGCGGATGAACGCGGGGACCGCTGCGAGGCGTTCACCATCGACGCATCGGTACAGGGCCGCGAAATCACCGGCATCCGGACAGGCGCGCCCGGCAAGCCCCGGATCCTGTGCGTGGCCGGACAACACGCAATCGAATTTACAGGCACGTGGGGAATGCTGGGCATTGCGGATTTCGTCACCTCGCTTGTGCCGGATGCCGTCACCCTTCGGGAGCAGACCCAGGTGGAGGTGGTGCCGGTGGTCAATCCCGATGGCAACGTGATGGGCAGGAACGCGTTCAACGCCGAAGGGTTGGACATGTACCGGGCATTCGGCGAAGATCCGGAAGCGGAGGCGCCCGAAGCTCACGAGAGTCGTTTGCTATGGGACAAGCTCGTAAAGGACCGGCCGGCGCTGTGGGTGAATATCCACGCGTTCGTGGGCTGGCGGGAAAATGGAGAATACCCGTACGACGGGTGGTACGAGGTGGTCGATCCGGTCTTTGAGAATGCCGAAGCAGCCCGGCTGTACCAGGCCCTTTGCGATACGATGCGCCTGGAGACCGACGGCATGTCCACGCACGGCAGGGCCAACGTGCATCGTGAGAATACCATGTGCTATCAGATGGCCCGGAGGCTTGGCATCCCCAGCGTATTCTATGAAATCAACGTCGCCACGGCGGGTCCGCACGGCGCCGCGAGACGCGCGATCCACGTGTTCAAACGGGCGGTCCATACGCTGCTCAACAGCAAATAAGAGAAACAAGGGAAGAAGGAAGAAGGAAAAAGGAAAAAGGAAAAAGGAAGAAGGAAAAGCCTGAGAGCGGGTAGACGTAAGCCGGGAGACGGGAGAGGTCGCATGCCGTAAAGGGCTTCTTTTCATGCCGCAGGCAAGTCGGAGGAACAAATCGGCAAGGGCTTCTTCTACCGTCTCCCCTCTCCCGTCTCCCCACTCTTTCGCGACCTCTCTCCCCGACCCTCTCTCCTAAAGGAAAGAGGGAGAAAGGCACTCGTCGCGTGCCGGTCATTGATAGACACTCCGATTGAAAGGTAATCGCTATCCGGCACATCACAAAGCCTGTAAATCAACCCATCAACGTCCCCCCTTCCTTCAGGAAGGGGGTTAGGGGGTAGGTCCGGGAGAGAGGGAGGAAAGGCACACGTCGCGTGCCGGTCATCCATAGACACTCTGAGTTTCAAGGAAACGCCGCCGGTTTTCCGCTCTCCTCAGCAATCCGCTTCCATTCGATTCTTGCGAGAGTCCGATTGCAGAAGTGACAGACGTCAAAGTTACCGCTACTTTTTCCTTCTTCCTTTTTCCTTCAAGATGGGGGCCAGGGGGTAGGTCTCGTTCTGTTAAATCGTTAGCGAGAGTCCGGCTTCGAGGGTGTTATATGGGAAAGATGTCCACCCTTCTTCCCTTTTTCTTCTTCCTTCTGAATTTTTATGGCGGGTCTCTGTACGCGGACTCGCCCCGGTTCGTCGACGTGACGGCGTCATCGGGCATTGACTTCCGGCACGTCCACGGCGGCACCGGCAGAAAGTACTTCGTGGAGACGATGGGGTCCGGGGTCGCGTTTCTGGACTACAACAGCGACGGCCGGCTGGACGTATTCGCCGTCAACGGAGGGACGTTGCCCGGCTATGCCGGAGCTCCCCCGAAAAACCGGCTGTACCGGAACGCCGGCGGGGGTCGCTTCTCGGACGTCACGCGGTTCGCGGGCGTGGGTGAAACGGCCTACGGCATGGGCGTCTGCGCCGGAGACTTCGACAACGACGGTCACGACGACCTGTACGTGACGTGTTACGGGCCCAACAGCCTGTTCCGGAACAACGGCGACGGGACGTTCCGGAACGTTGCGGCCGAGGCCGGCGTGGCCGGCGATGCCGCGTGGAGCGTGGGGTGCGCCTTCCTGGACTACGACGCGGATGGATTCCTGGACGTCTACGTGGCCAACTACGTCGACTACTCCACCGCCACCCCAAAGACGCGACTGAGGCCCTACGTTGCACGGTCCACAGGTCTCTCGGAGGAGGGCAGGTTCTATCCGCACCCCGACAACTTCAAGGGGGCTGCCGACCGCCTGTATCGCAACAATGGCGACGGGACCTTTACCGACGTGACGGAGCGGGCGGGCGTCTTCAATCCCGGCGGCAAGGGGATGGGGATGGCCTGCGCCGACGTCGACGGCAATGGGTGGGTGGACGTCTTCGTGGCCAACGATATGACGCCCAATTTTCTCTATCTGAATCAGGGCGACGGGCGTTTTGTGGAGAAGGGCCTTCTGTCGGGCGTGGCCTACAACGGGTCCGGCGAGCTTCAGTCCAGTATGGGCGCGGACTTCGGCGATTTCAACCGGGACGGCCGGCTGGACCTTGCCGTTACCAATTTCAGGCTGGAGGGCGCCGGGCTCTACCGTAACGAGGGCGGCGCGCTTTTCACGGACGTCTCCTCGACCTCGGGGGTCAGGATCCCCACGATGCCCCACGTTGGGTGGGGAACGGGATTTCTGGACTACGACAACGATGGCTGGACCGATCTTCTGATGGTGCACGGCCACGTGCTCGATAACGCCGACCGGGTGGGGAGTGTCTACCGGCAGCCGGCCATCCTGATGCGAAACAGGGGCGACGGCCGGTTCGTCGACGTCACGCGCGAAGTGAAGGACGACCTGACCGCACCGGTCCC
The DNA here is from genome assembly GCA_965116875.1 of Candidatus Latescibacterota bacterium. Lineage (GTDB taxonomy): Bacteria > Latescibacterota > UBA2968 > UBA2968 > JAAXHE01. Next base: position 898,578 of record OZ220733.1, on the reverse strand, counting down.
GGCCCGGGGCGCCGCCTTCGGGGACTACGACAATGACGGCGACGTGGACGTGTTCGTACTGGCGGTGAACGGCGAAGCGCGTCTCCTGAGAAACGAGGTCGGCAACGGGAACCGCTGGCTGAGGATCAAACTGGTCGGCGCCGCACGGGAGCATCGGAAGAATGCCGGCAGCGCGGTACGCCGGTCCAACCGCAACGGCATCGGCGCCAGCGTGACGGTATGGGCCGGCGGACGGCGGCAGGTCCGCGAGGTGCAAAGCGGATCAAGCTATCTGTCGCAGAACGACTTCCGTCTTCACTTCGGACTCGGCCGGCACGAAGCGGCTGATTCCGTCACGGTCCGATGGCCCGGCGGCGCGATGGAGCACATGGGGAGCACATCAGCCGATCGGGAGATCGTCATTGAGGAAGGGGAAGCGGGTCCATGATTCTCCGGAGCACAGATTGGCGAACGGGCGTCATGTTCGCAATTCTTGCCGTAACGCTCCTGGGTACACCGGCGCATGCCGGCCGACCCAGGGAGATCCGGTACATCGGACCGCCCGTGAGTACGTTGAACAGCTATCTGTATACGGGGGGGATGTACGCCCAGATTACGCTCGGCACGAAAGAGGGCCTGGTCCAACTGGGTCCGGAAGGCGGGTTGATTCCGGCGCAGGCCGAACGGTGGGAAATCTCCGAAGACAGGCTGACGTTTACGTTCTTTCTGCGGCGGGACAACCGCTGGTACGACGGGACGACGGTAACGGCGCGGGACTACAGGTCCGCCTTCATCTATCAGATGGAACCGGGGCGCGAAAGCAAGTGGCTCTGGGACACGCCGCTGCAGTACGTGGTCAAGGCGATGGATTTCAGAAACGGCGCGGCGCGGGAGGACGAGGTGGGTGTGGACGTGCCGGACGACTTCACGCTGCGATTCCGCCTGGCGAGGCCGTATCCCGCCTTCATGAACGCGATGGTGACGGGAAGCATGTTTCCGATTCACCGCGGATCACTTGAAGAGTACGGAGACGCGTGGCACAAGTTGCCCAACTACCAGGGGAACGGACCGTACCGGATCGTGGAGTGGGAACTCAATTCCCATATCGTCCTGGAGCAGAATCCGCAGTACAATCTGCCCCGCGGCAATCTGGAGCGGATACACAGCCGCTTCGCGGGCAGACCGCTGGAAGGCTATCAGAGCGGTGAGATCGACTTCGCGCTGCTGCCGTCGATCGCCGATATCCATTACGCCAGACACCATCCCGATCTGAGCGACGAGCTGGTCCTGACGCCCACGAGCGGGCTCTCCTTTGTAAAATTCCTGTTCTCGAAGCACCCGGTCTACTGGGACGCCCGCGTTCGGCGCGCGATTGCCCTCGGTTTCGACAAGCGCCGGATCGTGGAGTCGATCTTTCTCGGGCGGGAGACGCCCATGCATATGCTTTCCACGCCCGCGATGCCGGATTGGGATCCCGGATTCGGGATGAGATTCGACCTCGAAGAAGCCCGGCGACTGCTGTCCGAAGCGGGGTATCCGGGTGGAAAGGGCATTCCCGAGTCGGTGATTCTGATCCCGTCGTACCTGGCGCCCGAGATGGTGTCGCAGTTCGTGGTGATCGCCACCATGCTGGAAGAGAATCTGGGCATCCGGTTCCGGATCGACAATCAGGAACTGGGGGTGTACGCCGACAAGCGGGTGTCCCTGAATCCATCGGATTATGCGGGGTTCTGCTTTGCGGCCTCGGGGGCGCCGTGGCCGAATCCCATCTACGGCACGCAATGGATTGAAAACGTCCAGTGGACGAACGATCCCGGCGTCTACGGGGCCTGGTGGGAGGGGCAGCGGCGCATCCTGCAGGTCCGCTCGGGCATGGTCAAACTCAAGGGGGGGGAGCGCCTCTCCGATTTCGAACCGGTCCACCTGCGAATCGGGGCGTACGCGGACTCGGTAATGTCGCTCTTTGCGAACGGAAGGCACGGACCGCACCTGCGCGGGCAGGCGGAGGAGGTGATGAGCGGCTGGCGGCAGACCGCGGACGAGATCATGCGGACGGCGGGCGCGCCGGATGCGGACCTGGAATGGTGCTGGAAGGCGCTCAACGTCACGCTGCTCCAGGCCCGCCAATACCATTTCCAGTGGTCGAACACCAGCGACCTTCGCTGGCGTCTGGAGGAAATGCGTCAGGAAGCGCATCACGCGCGGAGCCCGTCCCGCCAGGCTGAGATCAACCGCGAAGTACACCGTCTGGTCCAGGCATTCAGCTGGGATTTTCCGCTCCACGTCGCCAATGCCACCGCTCTGGTCAAGCCCTACGTGCAGGGATTGAAGTTCTGCGCCTACTGGTGGGCCAATCCCATGTATCTGAAATGGATCGATATCGATGACAGGGGTCAGCAACTGTAAACGGGAGCGGTCCCGATACGGAGAATCGTCATGGTCATGTTCTTCTTCCGCCGGGTCGGTCAGATCTTCGTGAGCCTGATCGCGATTCTGATCATCACGTTCTACCTGATGCACGCCGCGCCGGGCGACTTCTTCAACATCGAACGGCTGATGAACCAGCAGATCACGGGCAGCAGGCTGAGCCAGTTCGAGGAGAAGAGCCAGACGCTCATGCTCTGGGAGGAACGCTACGGCGAGAATACGCCCGTCTGGGAGCAGATCCTGATCTATCTGCGGCACGCGGCCGTTCTGGACTTCGGACCCTCGTTCCGCTATCCGGATACGACCATTCAGGAAATGATGACGACGGCCTTTCCGCGCACGTTCGTCCTGGCCTTCTCGCCGATGTTGCTTGCCCTCCTGATCGGCATTCCCATGGGCATTGGCGCGGCGCTGTACCGGAATACGTGGATCGACCGCGCGACCATGTTCGTTTCCATGCTGGGCATCTGCATTCCGTCCTACGTCATCGCCCTGCTGGTGATCGTCTTCTTCGCCGTGACGCTCCAGCTCTTTCCCACGTCCGGATGGGGGACCTGGGAGTACGCGGTGCTTCCGGTCATGGCGATGGTCTTCCAGCCGGTTGCGGGCATCGCCCGGTACGTCCGGGTGAGCCTGATCAAGGAAATGGGTGAAGACTACGTGCGAACGGTCTTCTCGAAAGGGGGAAACCGGAACAAGGCGGTCTTCCGCCACGCGTTGCGGAATTCGCTGATCCCCCTGCTGACGATTACCGGACCGCAGTTCGCCAACCTCATGGTAAGCACGGCGTTCATCGAGGAAATCTTCAATATCCCCGGCCTGGGCAAGCTGTTCGTCGCCGCCGCCGGGACCCGCGATTATCCGATGATCATCACGTCCACCCTGTTCTTCGGATTCCTGATTATGCTGATGAACCTGCTCGTGGATATCGGGTACGCGCTGATCGATCCGCGCATCCGGGCGAGCTATAGACAAAACAGGTGATGACCCTTTGGGAGGAGAAAACGCGTGTCTGTATTGAATCCGGCCGGCCGTAAGCCCTCCGATGCGGATGAGTCGTCGCCCCGGCCGCTACGGATCTCCTATTGGGGCGCCGTCTGGCAACGATTCGCGTCGAACCGGCTCGCGGTGCTGAGCCTGGCGTTTGTGATTGCGATGGTTCTGGTTGCAGCCCTCGCGGATACCATCGCGCCGTACGGGTACAACCAGATCGACCTGGACAACGCGTACCAGCCGCCGTCCTGGCGGCACATCGCCGGGACGGACGAGGTGGGGCGTGACATCTTCAGCCGTCTGATCTTCAGTCTTCAGACGGCCCTGGCCGTCGCATTCGGCGCCACCGTGATTTCAGTGGCGATCGGCGGGCTCATCGGCGCGGTCGCGGGATACGCGGGCGGCGTCGTGGACAACGTGTTGATGCGGTTTACCGATGTGATGTACGCGTTCCCCGGTTTTCTGTTCAGCATCATCCTGGTGTCCGTCCTTGGCCGGGGCATCGTGACGATCTTCATCGCCATCGCAGCCACCGGCTGGGTGGGGTTCGCCCGGCTGATGCGCGCCCAGGTCCTGTCCATCAAGAACCTCGAATACGTGGAGTCCGCGCGCGCGCTCGGGGCAACGCACCGGTACGCGATCCGTCGGTACGTGCTTCCGAATTCCTTCGGCCCGCTGATCGTCGCCATCGCCTTCATGGTCCCCGGCCTGATGATGACGGAGTCGGCGCTGAGCCTGCTCGGGCTGGGGGTGATGCCTCCGCGCCCCAGTTGGGGGGTCCTGATCCAGGTGGGAAGCCTGAATTTCAGGGCCTTTCCCTATCAGCTCGCGTGGCCGGCCGCCACGTTCGCGCTTGCGCTGCTGTCGTTTACGTATCTGGGCGACGGGCTGAACGACGCGTTCAACCCAAAAGAGTAGGTCCCTCTCCCGTGTGAGGCAGGTTCGTGTCCACTCTCCTCGACATCCGGAATCTGAAGACGTACTTCTATCGCCGCGACGGCATCGTGCGGGCGGTGGACGGCATTTCGTACGAGGTCGGGGAACGGGAGAGCGTGGGCATCGTCGGGGAAAGCGGCAGCGGCAAGAGCGTGAGCATGCTGTCCGTTGTCAGACTGATCGGCGGACGGGGAAAGATCGAAGGCGGCGAGGTGATCTTCGAGGGACGGAATCTGCTGCAACTGGATGAGCGTGCGCTTCAGGAGATTCGCGGCAACGACGTCGGGTTCGTTTTTCAGAACCCGCAGACTTCACTCAACCCCACGATGCGGAGCGGTCCGCAGATTGCCGAACCCATACTGTGGCACGGGCGCGCCGACAGGAAAAGGTCTTTCGAACGCGCGGTCTCACTCCTGGAAGAGGTGGGCATACCGGCGCCGGCGTTGCGGTACCGGAACTACCCGTTCGAACTGTCGGGAGGGATGAAGCAGCGCGTGATGATTGCGATGGCGCTGAGCTGCGAGCCGAAGCTGATGATCGCCGACGAACCCACCACCGCGCTGGACGTCACAACGCAGGCGCAGATCATGGACCTGATGAACCGGATGAAGGCGTCGTACGGGATGTCCACTGTGCTGATCACCCACGATTTCGGCCTGGCCGTGGAGTTCAGCGACAGGATCGTCGTGATGTACGCGGGCAGGGTTGCCGAAATCGCGCCCACCCGTGCATTTCTGAACTCCCCCCGGCACCCCTATTCCATCGGACTGCTGGAAAACGCGAAGATGGTACGGGGGCGTCTGGATACCATCCCCGGGCAGCCGCCGGACATGACCCGACCGCCGTCCGGTTGCCGCTTCCATCCGCGCTGTCCCCGCGCGACGGACCGGTGCCGGGAAGAGCATCCCGGAATGACCCGGATATCGGTCGACCATGCCGTTTCCTGCTGGCACCACGAAGGCTGACGCGTCGCTAAAAATCTCGCAGCAGCCCGGCCCTGTCCGCGTAGTCGAAGAACCGAAGCAGGTCGCGCCAGATGACGCTGATGGAGTCGCCTGTCGCGCGGACGACCTCGCACCCGAATCTCGTCTTTTCCAGATGCCCGACGGACGGGAAGGTCGAAATCATGTTCATTTCGATGTCCCGCAGCCCGGCGTGCACGTACTTCTCGTCACCGGTGAGTTCCCACGCGTAGCCGATACTCTCCCTGAGGGCGGAAAAACCGATGTAGCTCATCGGCGTCTCGTTTCCGGGCATGGACAGATAGAGCCCTTCCGGCGTGCGAACGTCCTCGCTTTCCAGAAAGTCGCACACCCTCAGGAACGATTCCCTGCTGAGGGGATTCCCGAAGGTCTGGTGGTGGTATGCCAGCCCGGTAGCGGCGATGCTGCCCATCACGGCCTGCTGGTAGGGGATGGGGCCCCAGCCGCCGCTGCAGCCGCCGTTGGGTTCCAGCGGGTCCGGTCCCTCGGTAAAGGAAGCCGCAATCGTCTCCGCGGTCTCAGCGTACCGCTTTTCCCCTGTTGCCCGGTACACGCTGCACAGCGCGATCAACGGCCACCCCCGGTCCCTTGCGCCGCGCCGCCCGCCCCCCGCCGCCACCTTCCTGCAGATCAGGTCCGCCACGCCTCGCGCGGATTCCAGCGCAGGCGTATACCCGCAATAATAGTAGTACGACAGAAACCCCTCCGCCCACATGTGCGAGAGGTGGCAGTTGGGCTTCCCGTCCGCACCGACGTGAAAGGCGCCGTGGGAGGTCCATCCGCCCCGCTCGTCGAAGTGATCGTCGAAGTGGATGATGTCCAGGTCCATCACGTGCCGGATCGCGGATTCGAAGGCATCGAGATAGAGGTAATTGCCGGTGCGAACAAGCTGCAGATACACGGTCTGGCCGAAGTCGTGCTCGCAATTGGCCATGAAATCCACGCGTCCCCAGGATGCGCTCATCAGCTGCTCGTAGTCTCCGTAGTCCATCATCCCCAGGCGCCGGTCGTATCCCAGGAATTGCTCGAATTCGAGGCGGAACTTCTGCTCGATTCCCTTGTATTTCCCCGGCTGATAGCGGAAAACGGGCCCGATGGCCCCGGAGTCGATGAACCAGTCCGGAGAAGAGAAGACCACGGGAAACTGATACGCGAAGTGCCAGTCCGCCAGCCGGGCCCCGGCCGCGCGGCCCGTGTACACCCGCAGCTTGACCTGATGCGACTTGGCCTGTCCCTGGAAGATCGCGAGCGGCCCCGCCGCCTCGGGCCAGAGATCCAGAACGATTTTTTCGGTGTCCGCGGAAAAACCCTTGGGCCACTGCTGGACGAACTTCCGGACCGAGGCCGCGACCCCGCCTTCGCCGTCCCCCGCGGAAACCCACCCGTGCGACCGGCCGACCTGTGTCTCGCCGTCGTCCACGTCGGCGTCGATCATCGCGTCGTACATGGCCGTACGAGGGGCGTCGGTCAACAGGCCCCGAATGGGTCGGGCCCACGTGATCAGGCCCTGGTTCCCAACCGTGGCGATGGGGCAGGTTGCGAATTCGTCGGCGCCCCCCTTGGCGTGTTCCACCACAAGCCGCACCGCCCGCAGCTGACGCAGACGCGGACTTTCCAGGTCCACGCTCGGGGTGCCGATCCCCTGGGCCAGTTTCCGCCGTTCCGGAACGTCCCGGTAGGGCTCATCGTGGATGAACTGGTATTCGACTTCCAGGTCCTCGGCGCCGGCGAATACCGTAACCCGGAAAACGAACGAAAACAGCTTTCGACCGGCCTCGTCACGGTGCGCGCCCTTCCTGCTCACCACCAGCATCTTTTCGGTGGATCTCTCGACGCGGGGTTCTCTATCCAGACAACTCGTATATACGACGCCCGCTTCGTCTTCGATCTGTGCGCTTACCGTCCGGATACACGCCCTGTCTCCCCTGCTGCACTCAGCCAGAAACGACGTTCCGGAATCAGGAAGCAGAAACCGCAGAACGCCGTTGTCAACCTCGATCCCCGCCCCGGTTTCCGAAATCGAAATCCCGGGACCCGTATCGGGTTCCCGCGAGTCCTCCCCGCACGTCAGCGCGTACTGCTTCCGTCCATTGCGGTCGAAGTCCACCGGAAACTGAAGCAGCACCCACTTCAGGGAGCCGTCGGGCCATCGGGCCAACGCTTCCGCAGCGAGAGGCAGGACCCGGCCGGTCTCGTCTTTCATGGTCAGCCTCCCGGAATCCGACAGAGATCCCTCCGGGAACGGGAGTCCCCTGCAGAGCCACTCGCCACGGCGCGGCACCCGGATTTCGTTCGCCAGCGTGATATCTACGCCCATGAGACGGTCCTTTCAGGTTCGATCCGATGTGTGTACGAAGTCGCGTCGATCCCGGTGCGTCCGTTGACCCGATTATGCTTGCATCCGGGGGTACCCGGGCCTACTTTTCGGCGTCGTGCCGGGGTTGCGGGGAACCGGTCCACACGCGCGAGGTCCTGGTTTCAATATACGTTGCGTCAATTCGGGTTTCAAACCCTATTCCCGGTCTCCATACCCCGGCCCACCACCTGGTGAGAAGGAAGACGGAAGAGGGGGAGAAAACCGGGTAGACGGGAGACGTAAGACGGTAGAAGATATCCTTGCCCGCTAGTTTATCCCTCCTTGCCTCTGGCAGGAAAAGAAGCCTCACAAGGCAGGTAATCTCTACCCTCTACCGGCTCCCGGCTCACCGCTTTTGGTCTGCCGTCTCCCCGCATTCAGGCTCTTTGCGGCCAATTTGACGGTTGTCTTTTTGGAATTGAGGTTAACGGGCGGTACTATGTCGGAACCGTTGTTGCGGGTAGAGGACCTGAAGATGCATTTTGATCAGGGCCGGGACGTGGTGAGGGCCGTGGACGGGGTGACGTTTCAGATCCACGGCAACCAGACCTTCGGCCTGGTTGGAGAAAGCGGCAGCGGCAAGTCGACCCTGGCTCGCGCGGTCCTGCGACTGTACGAGCCCACCGGGGGACGGGTGGTTTTCGAGGGACGGGACGTGGGCGCGCTTTCCGGCAGGGAACTGCGCGCGCTGCGGCGGCAGATGCAGATTGTCTTTCAGGACCCGCTGGCGTCCCTGAACCCGATGATGAGCGTGGGCGCCATCGTGGGGGACGCCCTGAAGATCCACAGGGTGGGCACGAAGCGGGAACGTGAGGAAGAGGTGGGCCGCCTGCTCGACCTGGTTGGCGTGGGGCGGCGGCTGGCGGACACGTTTCCGCACGAGTTCTCGGGCGGGCAGCAGCAGCGCGTCGCGATCGCCCGCGCGCTGGCCCTGAAACCGCAGTTCGTGATCTGCGACGAGCCGGTCTCCTCGCTGGATCTCTCCATCCAGGCGCAGATTTTGAACCTTCTGGAAACCCTGCAGGAACGCTTCGGTCTGGCGTACCTGTTCATCTCTCACGATCTGAAGGTCGTTGAACACCTTTCGGACGTCGTGGGCGTCATGTACCTGGGAAAGCTGGTGGAGGTTGGCCCGACGGAAGCCCTGTACGGGCGGCCGCGCCATCCGTATACGCAGATTCTGCTGTCTTCGGCGCCGCGCCTCGATCCGGATGCGCAGTCGGAGCGGATCATCCTGGAAGGTGAAGTTCCAAGCCCCGTCGATCCCCCGCCGGGCTGTGCGTTCCATCCGCGGTGCCCGTACCGCATGGACCGGTGCAGCCGGGAGACGCCGCAGCTGATGGAGGTCGATACGGGACATCAGGCCGCGTGTTTTCTCACGGAAGGAGGAATCGGATGAAACCGGAACGGGTCCACGTGACCTGTACGCAGCCGGTGCGGCCGCGTTTCGACGTGGAGATGATTACGGACACGGCGGGGCGCCTGCAGACCGGAGGCAGCGGCGCAAGCTGCTGGGGATACAACCAGTCCAATATCGTCCGTTCGGGCGAGGACGTCTATGCGCTGAGCTGGCGGGACGATATGACGCTTGTGGTGTTCCGGCGCGTTGGCGACGGGCGTTGGGAGGCGAGCGACCCTCTGCCCCCGGTGCCGCAGAACGGCAACCTGCTTGTCGACCGCGGCGGGCGGCTGCACGTGATCGCGGGCGAGAACGCCAGTTACCACGCCATCTTCGATCCGCCCGGCCAGGTTCAGAGGTTCACGATTCAGGAATACGCCACCGCGGACAGTCGCTTCGGCGCGTCGATCGACGCGGCCGACCGCATCCTTGTCGCCGGCGGGCTGCCAACCATGACCTGGTACGTGCTGGACCCGGAAACAGGCTATCGTCCGGCGGTGTCGGGCAGCGTGAAACACGAGCAGAACCGCGGCTACAACTTCGTGATCCTCAACGGCGCGGAGGCGCACTCGATTTCCAGCGACGATTATTTCCTGGCGGGCGAGCAGTTTCCCAACCAGACCGTGAAGCTGAGGGATCGCGAAACCGGCGAGATCAGTACGATTGAGACGCCCCGCGGCATCTACCCTGTCCTGAAGGCCTATTATTACTACTGCCCGGACGTGTTCGAATCCCCGGAAGACTGGCGGATGACGGTCATCAGCGACGTGTCCGATACATTCGACGGTCGCGCCAGAGGAACCACCGATCACCAGGACCTGATGATGGATATGCAGGGGCGGGTGCACCTGACGTACTATGAAAACCGTCAGCCGGCCACCACCGTATGGGCGGGGCGGGGTCAGGACCCGGGGAACAGCCTGCTCTATCACGCGGTCGGAGAACCCGGCGGGCCGTTCGAACACTTCTGTATGGGGAACTTCAACGGGGGCCGGATCTACCAGGGACCGGACGGCCGCTTCCACTACTTCCTGACGCGCGGGGGCAGAAGCAACGCGGAGGGCGTCTGGTACGCCGAAGGCGAAGACGGACGCTGGGACCGGATCAGCGAACCGGTTCAGCTGGATATGCCGTCCCGGCTCTGGCACTTCTTTACCAATACCACGCGCGCCGGCGGAACCCGTGCGCCCTTTGTGGACTGCTACTGGACGGGGCCCTCCGAGCAGAACAGCAACGAGGTGTACTACGGACGGTTGACACCCCGCGGGCGCGATGACTGACAGTCCGTCGACAGTGGCGCTCCGAAGGGGGCCGGCCGGCGCGGTCAGTTTTTCCCAAGGCGGGAGAGGTCGGCGCGGGCCGCTTCGTCCGACGGGTTCAGCGACAGGACGCGCTTCAGCGCCCGCCGCGCCGCATCGATTCTTCCCGCCCGCTCGTAGTGCGCCGCGGCGCGGCCGAACGCGGCGGCCGCATCCCTGGTCCGCCCCCTCGAAGCGTAGAGCCGGCCGAGTCGATCGTGCAGTTCGGGGTTTTCGGGATTGCGCAGCGCAGCGCGCTCCAGAACGTCCAGCGTGTGCGCTTCCCCGGACAGCCGCTCGAATTCCGCCAATTCCCGTTTCCCTTCCTCGTGACGCCCCTGGAGCATGCAGGCGCGCCCCAGGCCGTAGCGGGCCCTGGCATGGCCGGGGTCCAGCGCGATCGCCCGCCGGAACGCCGCCTCCGCTTCGGGCAGGCGGCCCATTCTCAGCAGAACGTCACCCATCCCGAAATAAGCGCCCGCGTGTGACGGCGCGTACCGGACGGCCTCACGGTACGATTCGACAGCTTTCCGGTCCTCCCCGAGAGCAGCGTATGCCCCCGCAAGGGCAGATCGAGCGTCGGCAAAGTCGGGCGTTCGCCCGACAGCCCGCTGGAACGCCGGGACGGCGTCCGCGGTACGTCCCAGGTTCATCAGCGCCCGGCCGAGCATGAAGGGCGCGTCGGGGTTCGAGGGATCCGCTTTTTCGGCCTTCCGGAAGGCGTTGGCGGCACGGGAGGCGTTGTCTTTGGCGGCTTCGACGTCCCCCACACCGAGCCACGCGGCCGCGGAGGCGGGATCCAGCACGGCGGCGCGGCGGTATGCATCCAACGCCGGGTCAAGGTAGCGCTGCTGTTTGTAATAAGCCGCCAGTTCCAGCCAGGCCGGCAGCAGGTCCGGTTTCAGGGCGACGGCCCGCTTCAGGGCCGCTTCCCCATCCTTCCCGTTGCCCTGCTTCAACTCCACGGCGCCCAGCCTGTATTGAAGCTCCGCACTGCCCGGCGCCAGCGCCGCGGCCCGCCTGAATGCGGCCGCCGCCACGGCGAGGTCGTTACGCACAACGGCGAGTAGTCCGAGGGCCCGGTGCGCGTCCGGCAGATTCGGCGCCAGGTCCGCCGCGCGCCGATACGCGCGTCCGGCATCCTGCAGCCTTCCCATGCGCTGGTAGACGGCGCCAAGTACGACGTGGGTGTGCCGGTAGTCCGGCTCCAGCCTTGCCGCGCGTTCCAGCATCTCCACGGCGTCGTCCAGCCGGCCCATCTGCGCGCTCAGGATACCGTAGTTGTGCCAGACCTGGGCCGATTCCGGCGCCAGTTCGGCGGCCCGCGCCATTTCGCGAGACGCGTCGTCCAGCCTGCCGGCGCCGGCGAGTCTGAGACCGGCTTCAAGGGCCTCGCGCGCGGCGGGCGGCATTTCCGTTGTGGCGCCGGCGGCGTCCGGGAACAGGGTTGCGGCGAAGACAATCGCAAGGAGTAAAGGCGCCCTCAAAACGCGCCGGCCAGCCCGTTCCATCTGATTCGTCCTTTTTTTCCTGTCAAAAACATGCATTCAGCGATCAGCCGTCAGCTATCAGCGATCAGCCGTCAGCTATCAGCTAGAAACGAAGACAAAGTCAAAGTCTAACATCTCCGCCCTTCCCCACAGACCTCTCTCCCCGGCCCTTCAGAAACGGGGAGACGGGAGAGGGGAGAGGGGAGAGATTGCCTGCCTCGTGAGGCTTCTTCTCGTGCCGGAGGCAAGAAGATTAACCTACCGGGCAAGGATTTCTTCTAACGTCTTCCGTCTACCCTCTACCCGCCTTTATGCGACCTCTCTCCCCGGCCCTCTCTCCTAAAGGAAAGAGGGGGAAAGGCCAGGTTTCGCGTGCCGGTTATTGATAGACATTCTGATTTACGAGGAAACGCCGCCGGTTTTCCGCTCTCCTCAGCAATCCGCTTCCATTCGATTCTTGCGAGAGTCCGATTGCAGAAATGACAGACGTCAAAGTTACCGCTACTTTTTCCTTCTTCCTTCAGGAAGGGGGTTAGGGGATAGGTCCCCCCGCAGACCTCTCTCCCCGGCCCTCTCGGAAGAAGCTGTCAGCCATCAGCCGTCAGTTAAAAGCGAAAGGCAAAGTCAAAAGCGACCCCTCCACCCAGCACCGACCTCTCTCCCCGGCCCTCTCTCCTAAAGGAAAGAGGGAGGAAACCGGTACGTCGCGTGCCGGGCTTCTATAAATGCCCTGATCGAAAGGTAATCGCCATCCGGCACGTCACAAAACCTGTACAGCCACCCGTCAACATTCCCCCTTCCTTCAGGAAGGGGGTTAGGGGGTAGGTCCGGGAGAGAGGGTGCAAGGCCAGGTTTCGCGTGCCGGTCATCCATAGACACTCTGAATTTCAAGGAAACGCCGCCGGTTTTCCGCTCTCCACAGCAATCCGCTTCCATTCGATTCTTGCGAGAGTCCGATTGCAGAAATGACAGACGTCAAAGTTACCGCTACTTCTTCCTTTTTCCTTTTTCCTTCTTCCTTAAAAGATACGTCAGGACCTCGAACACGCACAGACAAAAACAGTCAGAACAGCAGAGTTCGTTTTTTCGAGCCGGATTGTCGTTAATTTTTTTTAATTCGACCTATTAAAAATAGTCGATTTTCTCTTTGTATTTCTGTGAAACCCGCCTTATATTATGTATTGGTGCAACATTATGGATTGACTGGATGGAGTTTCGATGCGGTGTAAACTGAATCCAAATCTGGTGCAATTCGCCGGCTGTCACACGGCCGCGGTTCGAAAGGAGGTCCGAAGTTATGAAGGCAACGGGCATTCTCAGATTGGCGCTCGTCCCGGTCCTGGGCGCGTTTATTCTGTTCGGACTCGGTATCACGTCCACCTCGCACGCGCAGGACTTGCGTTACGCGCTCGGCGTCCACGGATCCATGTTGCGGCCGGCGGGGCCGCTCAAGGGTTGGTACAATATTTCGCCGGCGTTTATCGGCCAGTTGACGTACCAGGTGTCAGACAGAACGATGACGGAAGTGGAAGTGACGTACTCTCCGCTGTCAGACGCCGGTCTGGCCGACCGGAGTTTCACCTGGCACAACGGTCTGGGTGCGGCGAACGGTTCATCGGTAAAGAGCCCCGGCGCCGAGGCGAACATGTGGATCGGCGGCATCGTGGTCAACGGTTTGCGCAGTTTCAAGCGCGATGTAGTCGGACAGAGCGTTCCGTACATTGCGGCCGGGATCGGGTTTTTACGATATACCCACGAGGTATCGGGTCTGATCTGGCCGGGGCAGGTGGGCGAACAGATCAGAACGGATGCGCAGGGCATGGTGGAAACCACGGTGGACGAGGACGTGGCGCTGTCGATTAACACCGGGTTGGGCTTCTACCACCGAACCTCGGATCAGTTCCTCGTGGATTTCAGGTTCCGCTGGAACGTGTCGATGGGCGAGTTGAGGCCCTACGAAGACTGGGAACTGAAGAAGGCCTTTCCGATTTTCAGTTTCAACCTGATGGTCGGCGTCAAGTACTTCATGCGCTAAATGAACGCCCGGACCGCAGCGGTTGTCCTTGTCCTCGTCTTCCTGGTACGCCCTGAGACAGAGGCGCGGCCGAAACGGGTACTCCAGGTTCCCAATGCCAACGCGGCCCGGTGCCGTACCTGCCACGTCGACCGGGGCAGAACAACCACAAGGCTCGATATTCCGCTTTCGGAGTCGACGCATGAAGCCATAAACGAAGGCGACGAGATCTGCGCCAGTTGCCACACGTACACCGGCGGCGGGGGTCCTCTGAACGCCTTCGGAGTGACGATAAAGAGTGGGTTTCTGTCCCAGGCCGGATATTCCGGAAACGTCGTGTGGGGGCCAAGCCTGGCGCTGCTTGACTCCGACCGGGACGGATTCACGAACGGCATGGAACTCGGCGATCCGGCGGGCGCATGGCGGGTCGGCGACCCTGCGCCGGGCCGGATCCTGTCGTTGAGCAATCCCGGAGTCTTCAGCAGCATTCCCGTGACTTCGCGGCTCCGGTCCGACTTCAACGCGGACGGGAAGGTTGACTTTGCGGACTTCGCGAGCTTCGCTGCTGCATTCGGAAGGAGCCGGGGCGACGCGGAGTTCAATCCGGTATTCGACCTGAATGGAGACGACACCATAAACTTCCAGGACTTTATCAGCTTCGCGGGGGACTTCGGCGCGGGCGAATGAACCCTTTACCGGAGATCCGTTCGAAACTGTCTTGAATCCACTTCAACCGGTTTGGCAACAGACAGGGAGGATCGCCTATGGAGAGGATCCCGGAGTAATGAGAATTCGACGGTTGGATCGTACACGGATCTATCAGCTAAGGAGTTGGCGTATGAGGCGTGGATTATTGGTTTTGGGCATCATTGCGGCGCTATGCCTGCTGGCGGGGCCGGCGCAGTCCCAGACCTTCTACGGCAAGATTACCGGACAGGTGACCGACGCGGACGGCGGCGCCCTGCCCGGGGCCAACGTCGTGGTGGAAGGGACGCGCTTCGGTGCGACGTCCGACAGCGAAGGGTATTACGTCATCATCGGTGTCGAGCCCGGGCTATACACCCTGAAGGCATCGATGGTCGGTTTCGAGGCGGTGATTCGGGAGCGGGTCAAGGTGGCCGCGGGCCTGACGACGGTGTCCGATTTTACGCTGCGGGAATCGGCGCTGGAGGCCGCGGAAATCGTGGTGAGGGCAGAACGGCCCCTGGTGGAGGTGGACCGGACGTCCAGCGAGGCGAAGATATCCTCTCAGGAGATCGAGCAGGTACCCATCATCAGGGGCGTCAGGGAGCACCTGCAGTACGCCGTGGGCACGAACGTGAACGACAGTCCCGGCAACGGCGTGCGCATCCGGCATATGAGCTATTATTCGATGCGCGCGGCGCAGACCTGGACCTTCGACGGTATCGAGTTGATGAACCTGGACACCTCGCAGCAGACGGGCGTTCGGCAGTACACGAACCTGCCGGTAACCGCCGTCGGTGAGATGGGGCTGGTCAGGGGCGGGGCGGACGCCTCGCAGGCCTCGTCGCCCGCGGGGGTGGTGAACATCATCAGCAGGGAAGGCACGCGGATTTACCGGGGCGGCCTCGACCTCAGGGTGGAATTGCCCGGCAAGCGGCACCGCGGCGCCAACGTGTACGACGCCACGCCGGGGCAGCGCGGCGGGGCGAACGGGTACTGGCGCGACAGGCTGCAGTGGAACAACTCCGAATGGGTGAACGAGAAAGACCCGGACACCGGGCAGCTGATCCACGTCAAGCAGGACTACGAGAGTTCGGTCGGACATTTCGTGGAGGGATGGGTCACCGGTCCTCTGGGCGAGAACGCCACGTTCGTGGTGAGCGGGAAAACCAGTCGCGGCAAGATTACTCTGCCCGCGCCCACGCTGACGGGGCTGCGGCAGCACAGCATCTTCGGAAAAATCAGCTTCACCCCGTCGCCGAACCTCAAGGTCAAGCTGGGCTTCAATCAGTCCAACGAGCCCACGTTCTTCGGCGACGCCAACCGTTCGGTGGGGGGTAACCTCTTCCTCATCAACGGCACGACCGGGTACCAGCAGAACCGGGTCAACCGGATCTTCTACGTAACGGGCACCCAGAGCATCAACCCCCGGATGTTCCACGAATTCCAGGTGGGGTACTACGGGACGAAAACGGACCCGGGTGATGACGTCGACGCCACGACGACGTCCTGGCGAAGGGACAAGCTGGGGCAGTTCAACATAGACCGGGAACGCCGGCGCATCGTGGTGGAAGACAACAACAGGTACAGCCTGCGGTACGACTTCACCGGTCAGCTTACCCGGCGGAATCTCTTCAAGGCCGGTTTCGTGTTTCAGAACATGAGCAACCTCAACTGGGACTACAACCGGTCCAGCGCGACCAACGCCACGATGAAGATCATGGCCGGCAACAGCGAGCCCGGCAAGCGGTATACGGTGAACCGGCTGGCCGCTTACGTCGACGAAAAGCTGGAGTTCCAGGGCCTCGTGCTGCACGCAGGCCTTCGCTTCGACAGCTTCTGGGGCGGGCCCGAGCGGACTCTGTCCGGCTTTATGAAGGCACTGCCGGGCTGGAGGACCTACAAGGCCTGGCGCACGGGGCGGGTGCCGCTGGCGAAGACGCGGCCGATGACGAGCCTGTCGCCGCGGATCGGTCTGTCCCACCCGATCACCGAACGGTCCACCGTGCGGTATTCCTACGGCGTGTACTACAAACCCCCGCAATTCTCCCTGCTGTGGCTGGAACCCTGGACCACGTCCGACGCCCAGAACCACCCCGAACTGGACGACGTCTGGTTCGATCTGAACTGGATCGGGGGCGGGCAGTGGCGGCTCGACGGCGGCTATCAGAACCCGGGGGGGTTGCCGAGCACCGCCGAGTTCGAGGTGACCGGGGAGTGGAACTTCGTCAGCGACTTCGTGATGGAGCTTTCCACCTACTACCGCCGGACCGAACGGGTTGGTTCGGGCGGGGTGCATCGGTTCTCGGATCCGGTGCAGACCCTTACCTACGTGGGTCACCGCGGTCCCAACGCCCGCCTGGAAACCAAGGGTATCGAGATGGGTTTCACAAAGGCATTTTCCAACAACTTCTCATTCCGGGTGGGTCTGGACGTGAGTTGGGTGCTCTTCAACTGGTCGGGCGGTTCACAGCTTCAGGTTACGACGTTTCCGGACTCCAACTTCATTGCCAGTTCGAAATACTTCACGGTCGATGCGAATGACGAAATTGTTCGTCTGACCGACGATGAAATCCGGACGATCGGCCACAGGGCGAACGAGGCGATCCGAAAGAAACTGCAGGACGGAACGACGTTCGTCGGGGGGTGGGGAACGAACCGGCTCGATGCGATACGTCCCTGGAGCGAATATCCCGGCTTGAGCGAATCAGAGAAGCAGGAGATGCAGAACCTCTGGTTCGAGGACGTCTGGCGTCAGGTGGACGCGTTCCGGGGGCAGCCGCCCACCACGAATGCCTCCTTCCAGTTCCTCTGGTCCACGCCGATGGACTGGGGGCCGGGCGAAGAAATCGGCGGCGCCAGGATCCTGGGCGGCATCCAGGCCAACGTGGTCTGGCGGCTGGACAACGGGCGGCAGTTCCAGATCACCCTGCCCGGGACGAGCGTGCAGACCGTCCGCAACCGACCGATTTTCGTCCGGACCGACCTCAACTTCCAGAAGTCGTTCAGGATCGGGGAAACCACCCCCACGTTGTACGCGGAGGTGTTCAACCTGTTCAATACCTTCTACGACGGCTCCTCCGGCTCCAACTATGTGCGCTGGGGCCTGAAGAAGCCCACACCCAACGACACCAATTACCTGAAGTACGGAGACTCGAATTTCAGGCGCGGCGGAACGCCGAGGTACGTGAATATGGGCGTGCGGATCGGTTTCTAGGTATGTATCTGACGCCGGGGCGGCGCGGCTGCCCCGGCGCAAACAGGCGGGGAGAAAATCAATGAGACGCATAACCATCATTACAGGCGCACTCCTGATCGCAGGCGCGTTCTGGCGTCCGGCCGAGGCCCAGCGGGCGACCGTCTCCAACCTGGCCGGTGAGTCGCTGACGCCCCGGCACCTCGCGCGCGGCACCCTCTGGCACAGCTTTCTCAGCACTGGCGCCGAAGGGGCTCGGCCCGTGGAAGGGAACTATGCCGGCCTCTATCTGGATCTGGCCTATCCTGGGTTCGCGCTGATCAGCTGGGGCGGCGGCGGAACGAACGACTTTTCCGCCTACTACGGGGAACAGCGCAGCGCCGGGAGCATGCACGTGGATCTGACGTCGCACAACGGCCGCGGCCACGGATGGTGGATCGCCACCAAAGTGAACGGCGAGGCCGCGGTGAGCTGGGCCAACCCCCTCATATCGGCGATGGAAGAAAGCGAAGACGTCGTGGCGATGGCGGTGGATCCCAGCGTGGACTTCAGGGGCAAGTACGCGGGGTTGGGCAGCGACGTGGTCAGCCCCAATTCGGGGCGATCGATGGCCAACTGGTGGCCGGGCACCGGGGTGGATCTGGATGCGCTGGAGCCCAGGGAAATCCTGAATTACCGCATCGGCCAGTACAACGACGCTTCCACCGACAATTTTCCTGAAGACATCGTTCTGAGCAAGTGGACCACCGGGCTGGGCATTACGGGTGAGAAGGCGGCTTTTGCGTGGAACCACCCGGAATACGACGATTTCGTGATCACCGAGTGGGTGTTCGAGAACACCGGGGATACCGACGGCGATCGCGCGTCCGACCTCGCCGGCGGCGGGCACAATCTCACGAACGTCTATTTTTCCTTCCATCACCGGTTCCTGCCGTCATCCGCGGGCGTTTCCCGGGTCAGTTACAGGGCGTACTATTCCGACTACGGCACGGGAGACGGGTGCAGCAGCAATTTCGGACCCCTGGACAATTCCCAGGACGACAAGATCAAGTATACGGAGGCGCCCAATTACGACGGTCCGGCATCCGCGCGCGGCCTCCGGCTGACCTACCAGTACGACTGGGACAACTTCTGCCTGACAGGGCCGCTGGCGGACGATATCGGCGATCCGTACCGCTCCGAACACAGGTGCGCGCAGTGTACGTTCCCAAGTCTTATCGGCGTCGGGGACATCACGTCACCGGCATGGATCGGCAAGGCCCCGATCGACGTCGATCCCACGGACGGGTTCGTGGGCGATCCGGAGAGCTACGAGGCGCCGAAGGTTCCTGAGCAGCCGTTCTCGTACAACTTCTTCCATTTTCTGTACCGGTATCCGTCCAGCGCGGCGGCCGCCGTCGGGTTACTCACGGACGAACCGAACCCCAATGAGATGAACCACGAGACGCTCTACCAGATGCTGGTCAGCACGCCGGAACCGTCCTATTTCAACGAGCCGCTTCTGGAACGCCCGAGCAGGGGTTCTGGAAATCCCAACCTGGGCGTGCCGCTGCTCCCGATTCCGGAGGTCCCGTTAGGCCCTATGCCGTATATGCCCATCCCCACCTGGGAGTGGGAGGGCAGGCACGGCATCGCCGCGGGCTACACCCCCCTGGAAACCTACGGCCCCTATGACCTGGCGCCCGGACAGAAGGTGAAGTTCGTGTTTGCCTACGTGGCGGCCGCGCCGGTCACCGAGAACTTCCGGGCTTACCAGAAGTCCGGAGACACCAGCGAGCTCAAGAAGGAGGAGAACGGCGCCGCGTTCACCAACCTCCTCAACCACCTGAATAAGGCCAAGGAGGCCTATGCGCTGGGTTACGACCTTCCCAACCAGCCTCCCGACGTGGACGCGAGGGTGTCGTCTTCCGAGAACGCCCGCAACCTGATTACCTGGACGGGCGACCCGGAGAAATCGATCAACCCCGATACCGGGCAATCCGACGTCGCGGGTTACCGCGTATACCAGTCCGAGACCCAGCCGGGCCTCTGGAAGATGATCCAGGACGTACCGGCGAACGGCTCCGCGGAATACGCGTATGAAGACACGGAGTCGCTCGCGGGATTCCAGTATTATTATGCCGTGCGCTCCTACCAGGGCAGCGCCAATTCCGGATTCGCCAGCCGGGTTACGGGCGCCACGGTGGAGGGCGGTGTCCGGGCCTACGAATCCGGAATCGGAGACGTTTCCACCTACTATCTGCCCCCCTCGGGATCGGCGCCCGACAGCCCCGTGCAGGTGCCCACGGCCAGCGCGGACCGGCTGGAAAAGGATATCCTCATTGTGCCGAATCCGTACATCCCCGAGTCGCCGCACACCTACGAGGGCTCAACCAAGATCCGCATCCTGAACGTTCCCAGGAAGGCCAAGATCAGGATTTTCTCGGTAGCTGGCGACCTCGTGGGCGAGGTCGACCACGATTCGCAGACAGAGGGCGAAGCGGCCTTCTTCCAGTTCAACAGAACGCACATCACACAGTTGACCTTCGGCGTTTACTTCGTCACCGTCGAATCCCTGGTGTCGGAATCTCAGGGACAGGTGAAGGGCGCCAAGCTGGTCATCATTCGCTAAGGAGGTCGCCATGAGGCGCATTCATCGGATCGGCTATGCGGCGCTTGTCGGCGTCCTCTTG
This sequence comes from Candidatus Latescibacterota bacterium, assembly GCA_965116875.1. Classification (GTDB taxonomy): domain Bacteria; phylum Latescibacterota; class UBA2968; order UBA2968; genus JAAXHE01. The sequence continues at coordinate 878,151 of OZ220733.1, read as the reverse complement.
CTGGGCGCCCCGGCGTTGGCCGATATCTCCAACCAGACACCGGTGGGCGAGACCTATGCGGCCTTCCTGGAGATATCCCAGAGCGCGCGCGCAGCCGGGATGGGAGACGCGTACGTGGCCGTGGCGGACGACATCAATTCGGTGTTCTGGAATCCCGCCGGGCTCACGGCCATGACGCGCAACCGGCTGCAGTTTGCATTCACGAACACCCAGTGGCTCCTGGAGTCCCAGTTGAACTCCGCGGCGATCGGCGTCAATACCGACTACGGCGCCCTCGCCCTGAGTCTGGTGGCATTCAATACCGGCGATATCGAAGAAACCACCATTTTCAATCCGGAGGGGACGGGCCGGATCCTGGACACCGGAAGCTGGGCGGTGGGCGGGGTCTATGCCCGGCAGTTTACGGAGCGCTTCTCCGTGGGATTTCAGGCTCGGGTGATCGAGGAGAAGCTCGACAAGGGTTACGACTACCGCGTTTTCGACCTGGCGGTGGGCACCTTCTACCATACCGGATACCGGAGCCTGCGCATCGGCATGTCGCTGCGCAACTTCGGGAAGGACCTCGTACTCCTCACGGACGAAGCCATCAAGGGCAAGATGCCGGTTTTCTTCAGCATGGCAACAGCGGCTGAGGTCTACGGGGAGCGCGGGGAAGACGTCTCGCTGACCGGCGCGGTCGAGGCGCTCTACAGCGTCAGCGTCGAACGGCGGATGCACGTGGGCGCCGAACTCTGGCTGCGGAACATCGTCGCGCTTCGGGCCGGTTACAAGCTGGGTTACGACGTGCAGGACGTTACCGCAGGGGCGGGCGTCCGTCTGCAGCGCGGGATTCATCACGTGCAGGCGGATTTCGCCTACGTGAAGTTCGACAATTTTCCCGATAACGGCGCGACCCTGCGGTTTTCCGTGACCGGATCGTTCTGACCGAACAGAAGCGCAATTCGAATGAACCGCCAGGCGGCTTTGTTTCGCGACAGGGCCGCCTGTCTGTTTACCGGGGAGACGTCGGTACATGAAAGATCGACAATTGCGGTGTGTTCGCCTGTTGTTGGTTTCTGCGCTGATCATCGCCTTGCAATGGCCGGTTAACGCGCCTGCCGCCGGAACGTCGTTGTCTGAACTGGATGCCGTGTACGCAAGGGGCCTGAAAGCCCGTGACGTGCCGGCGGTGGTGGCGGCGGCGAAGGCGTTGGAACGGGCGCTCGTCGACCATCCGGACCACGCGGGACTCGTTCTGAACCGGGTTGGCATGCTGTACCTGCGGGTGGGCAGTGCCGGCGCCGCGCGCTCGGCATTTGAACGGGCGGTGGGATTCGACCCGAAGCTGGCCACGGCGCATTGCGGCCTCGGACGGGTGGCCCTCGAACTGGAGGGAGACCCCGAAGCGGCGTTGCCTCATCTGGAGGCGGCGTTGAGGGCCGATCCCACGTATACCTGGACGCAAACGTATCTGGCGCGGGCCCTGGCTCAGGTCGGGCGCCAGCTTCTTGTAGCCGGCGCCCCGGACAGTGCGCGCACGGCGTTTGAACGGGCGGTGGGATTCGACCCGAAACAGACCACCGCGCATAGCGGCCTGGGCAGGCTGGCGCTCGAACAGGCGTCCGACCCGGAGGCGGCGCTGCCGCACCTGGAAGCCGCACTGAGCGCCGATTCCACCAATGCCGAAGCGCACTACCTGCTTGCCAGGGCCTACCAGGAAACCGGGCGACCGGGGGCGAGGCAGGCCGCGGACCGGGCCCTCGAGTTCGATTCACGCCTTGCGCCGGCTCATCTGCTGCTGGCAGAGTCACACCGTGAGGAGGGCGATCTGCATGGCGCAATGGTATATTTCGAAAAATACCTGGAACTGAAGCCGGCGGATCAGACCGCGGCGCTGGCATTTGCCAACGAGTTGCTGGAAAAGGAACGGTACAAAGAGGTTGAAACCCTGACGTCCCTGATGTCCGAGGACCTCGCGTTGCCGCTCCTGGCGCAGGCGCTCATGGCGCGTGGCGATTACGAAGGCGCACTGCGGGCGTTCAAGGTCTACGTTGAAAGCCTGGACCCGGAAGAACAGGCGCTCTACCGGGACGTATCGCTGGTGGGGCTGCCGCATGAGATTGAGGCGTATCGCATCACGCCTCCCGAGAAGCGGGCCGCGTTTCTGCAGCGCTTCTGGCTCCGCCACGACCCGTTCAAGGCCTCACGCGGCGCGATGCGTCGCGCCGAGCACCATCGTCGGGTGTGGTACGCCCGGACGAATTATGGAACGCTTAAGTGGCCCTGGGACCGCCGCGGCGAAGTGTACATCAGGTACGGGGTACCGGACTACCGCTCCTCCTCGATACAGCCGAATCCGAAGGTCCCTCCCGCCGTGGAACGCGTGCAGGACAACATGGCCTACCAGCTGTACGGCGCACAGGGACTCGGCATCAGTTTCGTGGGACCCGTCTTTCCGATACGTACGGATCTGGGTTCCTTCCTCGAGCCCAGCGAGGACATCCGGCGCGACTTGCAGGCTGCTGTAATCGAGGAGCTCGATCTGGCCGTGTTTGCACCCGATCAGGCCGAACCGGGCGCCGAGGGCAATCCCGCCGCGTCGCCGCAGCAACTGATAGACCTCGAAGACTCTCCCATACAGGCCGGCATCGATCTGGACCCCGAATTCGCGATCGGGTTGAGCGGGTGGAAGCCGGTAACGACGGGGCACAACTGGGCGTCGGTTCCCTGGGAGGTCTGGGTATATGCAGGCGTGGGAAAGGGACTGGAAGTCGCCTTCACGGATGAACAGAACTCCGGCGTTTACGAATACGCGCCCGTGCCCGGAGTAAACAGCCAGGATCTCAAGAACCTGGACAAGGACCCGCACGTGGGGCAGATGGGCTACGTGCGGCTCATGCAACGGCTTACGGAACTTTCGCCCTCAACCCGTGTTGCGTCCGTGTCGCGGGAAGAGCCGGAGTACTTCAGCGTAACGGGTTTCGAGGCGCTGGACTTCAGCTATGACGTAGTCACTTTCCGCGGGAAGAATGGCGGAACGGAGATTCAGGTAAACGTGGGCATACCCATCGAAAACGTCGCGCTTCCCGGGGAAACGGAGGACGACGTGATGGTGAATCGGCGAGTCGCGCTGATGGACGCCCGGTACACGAAAGTGCTGGCGCTGCAGCAGGATCTGGAGGTGCCGGTCTCGGGACGGCGGCGCGACCGGGCTCTTCTGGACCGGGTGGATCTCCTCGACGTGCAGGCGGGGGACTACGAACTGGCCCTGCAGGTGCAGCGGCACAACACGAAACGCCTGCAGGCGTATTCGCAGAAGCTCTCCGTGGAGGACTATTCCGGGGAAGGACTGAAACTGAGCGATCTGTTCGTCGCGAAGCAGGTGACGGCCGCGATGCCGGGTTCCGATCCGAAGTTCGTCCGCGGCAAATGGAATATCACGCCGCTGCCTTCGCATGTCTTCGACGCGGGGCAGCACGTGTTCGTCTTTTTCGAGATCTACAATCTCAAGAAGGACGAATTCGGGACGACGCGCTACGAGGTGGTTTACGAGGTCTACAGTACCGATGAAAGCGGTACGAGCCTTTCGCGCCTGACGACACGGGTCCTGGGGCGTTCGGAATCGGCCGTGACCGTACGCTACGAACAGACCGGGACCGAGGTATCCGTATCGGACTACGTGGCGCTGGATATCGGGGAGACCGCAGCGGGGCGCCGCAGGGTCCGGATGACCGTAAAGGATATGAACAGCGGACAGCGGACCACCAAAGAGGGCCTCTTCTGGGTCAGGGAAGCGACGCGATAGCACATGGCGCGGGCATTGGGACGCCCGCCCGAAGCCGCATGAGAGGCTGTTTTTAGAATTACCGTTGAGTTCCCGACCGGCCTGCCTGCAGCGCAGTACGCTGCGCAGGCAGGCGCTTTTGCAGCCGTGGTCCATAAACGCTTGTCGAACTCGTGTACGCCGGCCGTGCAGGCAGCGTGGAGTGTACAATGCCACAACAGCTGCCTCCCAGACCCTGGATTACGGGAAAGATCGTCCGGACCAGCCGTCCCGAAGCGGACTTGAAGGCGCAGTATCGGAAGGTCTTCCCCCTGTGCATCGGGATTTCGCTCGCCCTGCACGCGGCCGTTGCATTTACTTTTCCGGCCTTCAGGCTCGGCACGCCAACCCCCGCAAAACTTCCGATTCTCATTCAGGCAACTGACGTGCCGGAGACCCGGCAGGGCCTGCGGCTTCCGGATCTTGTCAGGCCGACGGTCCCGCTCGAAACGGACAGCCGCGACCTGCTTCCCGAGGAGTCGACGGTCGCCGCCTCCGCCGAACTCGACTTCGACGCGGTATCCATACGCCTCACCGCGCCCCGGGACTCCCTGGTCTCGGCCCCCTTCAGGGACGAAGAGGTGGATGGGGAGGTTGTCCTGCCCGCCCGCCTTGTGGAACGGAAGCCCAGGCTCCTCGAACAGGTGGAGCCGGCGTATCCGGAGGAAGCGCGGCGGGCCGGCCTGGAGGGCGTCGTGCTTATGGAATTCACCGTGGGAAAGGACGGCCGGGTCAAGGACAGCGTGGTCCGCAAAGGGCACGAACTGTTTCACGAAGCTTCGCTCGACGCCCTGTCGCGTTTCCGATATCTTCCAGGGTACCAGAACCGGGAGGCCGTTGAAGTGCGGATGTTCATCTACATTCGTTTTCAACTCGATTAGCTTCGATTCGCAATTATTCTGGGACCTGAATGTCGAATATATACAGGCTCAAAACCCCGTTTTCGCACCGTCACCTTCTGTGCCTTTTGTGCTTTTTGTGGTAAATTAACGGTTGTCTTTTTTCGAATTGAGGTTCGGTGTCGCGGTTCGGACACGGAAGGAAAGACATGGACGAAATTCGCATCGGGATCGCGGGGCTCGGCAATCGCGGCCTGCATTGGATCCGGCTGCTGCAGAATATCCCGGGCTTTCGCATCGCGGCGGTGTACGATTGGATCGAACCGCTGCAGCAGCGAGCGCTCGCCGGGATTTCGTATCGCGACGAGGTGGCGGCGTTCAGCAGCTACGAGGATTTCCTCGCATACAGTCGTATGGACGCGGTGGGCCTGGTGGTGCGGCAGGCGGAGGTCGGGCGAATGGCGGCGGAGGCCCTGGAAGCGGGAAAGCACGTAAACAGCGAGGTGCCGGGCGCGTACCGGATGGAGGAATGCTGGCGCATCGTTACGAACGTGGAACAGACCGGGCTGGTCTACAGCCTGGCGGAGCAGACGCGGTTCTGGGGGTTCGTGGACGGATGGAAGCGCCTCGTGGACGATGGGCGCCTGGGCAGGATCACCTATGCCGAAGGTCAGTACGTGGGGTACTACGGTACGCACCAGTTTTTCCAGGACTACAGCACCGGGAAACAATATTCAATAGAGGAGTTGCCGGACCATCCCGAGGCCAGCCCCACGTTTCCCCACGACACCCCGCCGATTATTGCTTCCTCCTACGATCTGAGCATTCTGCTGAAAATCCTGGACGACCGGGTGACGGAAGTCACGGCGATGAGTACGAAACGGCCCAGTTATGCGCATCCTCAGATTCGAAAGCCGGATGTACAGGCGGCGCTGATGAAGACCGAAAAGGATACGCTGATTCGCATGCTGGACGGCCACACGCAGCCCCGCCCGCACGGAGACCACCACTGGTGGCAGATGATCGGCACGAAGGGCAGCCTGGAGTGGCGGCGGTCGCGCCGCGAGAAGCCGAAAGTCTGGTTCGCGGACGCGCAGATGAACGACTGGACGGAGGTGGATTGGGGCTTCGAACGTACCGACGCGCCGCCGGAGGCGCGTGGCAGCGGCCACGGCGACGCGGATTCCTACGTGCATATGCACTTTCGCGACGCCGTCCTCGAGGGGAAGCCGCTGGAATTCGACGTGTACAGGGCCATGGATACGGTTGCCGCGGCAGTTCGGGCGATTGACTCGATCGAGGAAGGGAGCCGGTTGATGCGGGTTCCCGATTTTCGCCCGAACCGGGACCGGGCGGCAGGCGAGCTTCCGGCGGATCCGGGCGGCGAGGGGTTGCGCGTTGGGTAAACGGACGGGGGATCCATGGCCAGGGGCGGCACGGCGGAAGCGCGGCAACAACATTCCGTGCGTCACGGCGTAACAACACGGGCCGTCGTTTTCGGGCTCGGGCTTTCCATCGCGGTCAATCTGCTCGCCAATACGATGCGTTACGTTCAGCACGGGTCGTACATGGCCATCAGCCTGATCCCGATGGGCGACCTTCTTCTCTTTCTGGTGTCCATCCTGATCTGCGCGGCGCTTGCCCGATGGTTCGGCCGCCGATTCGTGCTGGCGCCCGCGGAGTGGATCACGATTTTCGGCATGGGCCTGATCAGCGCCATGGGCCCCACCTACGGTATCAGCGGGTATCTTGTGAGCCAGATGGTGGCTCCCTACTACTTCGCCACACCCGAGAACAGATGGTCGGAGTTTCTGCACCCGCATCTTCCCGGCTGGTTGATCTCAACGGACGAACATCGGTCCATTACCCTGTTTTTCGAAGGGCTCCCGAACGGGATGTCCATACCCTGGCACGACTGGTGTGGGCCGCTGCTGTGGTGGTTCATATTCATCGCCGTCCTGGGGTTCGCATGTGTCTGCGTGTCGGTGATTCTGCATCGCCAGTGGGCGGACCACGAAAAGCTGGTCTATCCCGCGCTGACGCCGGTTCTGGAGATGGCGAACCGGAGCGGGTCCGGGGCGCGCGTCCTTCCGGAATTCATGACGGGAAAGGCATTCTGGGCGGGGTTCGGACTGACGTCGGGGGTTTTCTGGCTGAATATGGTGCACTGGTTCTATCCGACGTTTCCGAGGGTGATAAACACCCGCATGAGCTATGTGTGGGATCTCCTGCCCAAACAGTATCCCCCGTTCTGCGTCTACGTGAGCATCTTCGTCATCTGTTTTTCCTATTTCGCCAACCTGGAAGTGCTCTTCAGCATCTGGTTCTTCGATATCCTCTATATGATCGAAGCCGGCATTCTGAATCGATTGGGAGTGGTGGCGACGTCCCCGCACTACGGTTCCGGCCCGTACAACCTCACGAGCTACAAATTCCAGACGGCGGGCGCCTTCGCCGCGCTGGTGATCTGGTGGCTCTGGATCTCCCGGGGGCACCTGAGAGAGGTCTTCCGGAAGGCGATACGCCCGGACGGTTCCGCCCTGGACGACAGCAGGGAATGGATATCCTATCGCGCGGCCGTTGTCGGGCTGGTCGTCTGTTGCGTCTATATTGTCGCGTGGCTCGCGCGGATCGGCGTGGAGCCGGGAATGATCCTGGTGTTGACGCCGGCCATGTTCATCGCGTACGTGGGCGTGGCGAAGGTGGTCGCCGACTCGGGGCTGGTGTACGTGGATCCCCCGGCGGTGGCCTGGGACTACGCGCTGTTTGCGCTGGGAGGGGCCCACAGGCTGAACCCGTCAACGAACGCCGCCTCCAGCCTGCTGCCGTTCACGGTCAATCACCCGAGGAGTTTCGCGCTGCCGATGGTCGCACAGGTGAACCGCCTGGGAGATTTTCTACCCGAAGGGAAGCGGCGCTTTTTCTGGGGAATTTTCGGGGCGTTCATGGTGGGTACGGTGGTGTCGACGCTCCATACGGTCTGGCTGGCCTATACCATGGGCGGGTACAATTTCCAGCCGAACTGGCTGATTCTTCGCGAGGGTGAATGGAATTACGGCCTGGCGGTGGACGCGCTGCGCAACCCGCGGCCGATCCTGGCCGTAGAATACTGGCTGTTCCTCGGGGGAGTGGTTATCATGACGGCCCTGAACGTCATGCGTTACAGGCTGCCCAGATGGCGGCTCCACCCGGTTGGGTTCGCGCTCTCGGGTACGATATTCGCCAGGCTGGAAAGCCTGACGCTTCTGGTCGCGTGGCTGATCAAATTCCTGATGCTCCGGATCGGCGGCACGGCGTTTTACCGGCGATCGCTGCCCTTTTTCATCGGGATACTGACGGCATACATCATTGCGGTGATCGCGGGCACGGTCGTGGACGCCATCTGGTTCCCGAATTCCGGTCACAGGGTGCACAGCTGGCATTAGGCGGGGAGAGGTAGACGGGAGACGTTAGAGGACCACAGCCCGCCCGACCACCGGGTGAGACGTGAGCCGGGAGAGGGAAGAGATCGCATGCCGATTAGGGATTCATCCCAAGCCGCAGGCAAGTCGGAAGAACAGATCGGCAAGGGCTTCTTCTCCCGTCTTCCGTCTCCCCTCTACCCGGTTTTATCACCGCTTTTCGGGTCTGCGAGTAGCACCCTGTGCTGATTGTAGTGAGATGATAACAGGAAAGGAGTTGTTTTATGCCAGAGTCCGTATTGAAATCCCTTGAAAAAGGCTTCGTGCTGGCCGACGGGGGAAACGTGGAAGAAATGAGGCTTCGCGGATATTCGGCGCCGTTCGTACTCGAGGACTTCCCGGACGCGGTGCGGCTCGTCCACCAGGACTTCTTCCGCGCCGGCGCCGGCGTGATCCGAACCCTGACGGGCCGGTGTACGCGAACCGGACTTGGCGAACGGGCAAACGGCGACCGGGTCGACGCGTTGAACCGGAGGGCTGTTTCGCTGGCGAAGCGCGCGGCCGGCGGGGAGGCGCTCGTGGCGGGGACGCTGGCGCCAACGGGGGCCTTTCAGGCGGATGACGCGGGATCCGTAAACCGCGCCCGGACGGAGTGGGAGGAACAGGTTGGGATAATGGCGGACGCCGGCGTGGATCTGCTCGTCTGCGATTCATTCAACCGGCTCGACGAAGCGCGCCTGGCGCTGGCCTGCTGCAGGAACAGCGCATTGCCGGTTGTGGTATCCGTGGACGTCGCATTGCCCGAGGGAAGATTGAACAATCCCGGGCTTCGCGAGGATGAAGTGACGGCGGACGGCGTCGCGCCGGCCGAGTGCGCGCGCGTTCTGGCAGGCGACGGCGCAGACGTCGTGGGTGGGGGCGGCATGCGGGAACCGGAGGACCTGTGGCCCGTGGTGCTGGAAATGCGGGACGCGGTGGATGCGCCCATCGCCTTTCTGCCGAACGGGTATCGCACGTGCAGGGCGCACTGGGAGCACATGCGGGAAGGCATGCACGTCTACGGGATTGAAATGGGGCAGTACGCGTTGAAGGCGGTCGCCCACGACATCCGCTTCGTGGGCGGATCGGACGGCGTGGTGATCCGGCTCCTTCGATCGATGGCGCAGGCGCTGGACTGCGAACGGAAACACATTGAACTCCGTCCGCGATAGCGTGCGAAGAATTTATCGACGCCAGGCGTATCGGGGACCCGGCAGGAGGAAACCGGGAATCGTTCGGCGGCGATGGGGCGTATATTGAAACTCGATTGGATTCCAGTACAGGAGGGCCAGGATGGGCATGGACATATTGAAAATGCTGGAGGAGGGCGTCGTTCTGAGCGACGGCGGGATGATCATCGAGGCGAGGTGGCGGGGATACGATACCCCGGAGATGATCCTGGAAGATCCGGACGCGCTGCGTCAGATCCACCAGGATTTCTTTCGGGCCGGATCCCATGTGCTGCAGGCACAGACCTGGTGGACCAGCCGGTCCCAACTCGAACGCCGCCACAAACCGGGCGACGGCCCAATCGGGGAGGGTGCGCGCCTGGAGGAGATTTCCCGCACCGCGATCCGGCTGGCACTGGAGGCATGCGGCGGCGAAGCCCTGGTCGCCGGCTGCCTGAACCAGACCGCCGCGGGGTCCTGGACGGGGCCGTACATATTCCAGCCCGACAATGCCCGGGCGCGCGAGCGGGCATGCGCGGAGTGGGACGAGCACATTTCCTGGATGGTGGACGCGGGCGCCGGGCTCCTCGTGCCGGAGACGTTCGCGCGGCTGGACGAAGCCCGGCTGTGCCTTTCGCGCTGCAAGAAAACCAACGTGCCCGCGATGGTGCTGATGGGCTCGAGCAGCCGGACGCACGACGGCGCCACGCCGGCGGAGTGCGCGAAGGTCCTGGCGGAAGAGGGCGCGGATATCGTCGGCCTGGTCTGCTCCGGCGATTCGATGACCATGTGGCCTGGGGTCCTGGCGATGCGGGAGGCGGTGGATATCCCCATCGCCTATCAGCCGCAGGGCTATCGGAACGCCGGGCCCAACAATTCGGTGATACGCGAGTCGATGATCGTGTCGGGCAGCGAGATGGCCCAATACGCGTTGAAGGCGAAGGCCGAGGGCATCCACTTCATCGGCGCGTGCTGCGGCGCGGGTCCGTCGCACATCCGGGCGATTGCGCAGGCGCTGGGCTGCGAGCGCGATCCCGTGTGACGGGGAAGCGGGCGCGGGTAGGCGTCTCGCGTACGTATCGGTTCGGCGGTTTTCGCAACTGAACGGGCGGCAAGCCAGAAACGAATGGAGACGACCATGGACGAGATCAGAATCGGAGTTGCAGGACTGGGCCACCGCGGGCTGCACTGGATCCGGCTTTTGCAGAGGGTCCCGGGTTACCGGATCACAGCCATCTACGACTGGATCGAGCCGTTGCACGAGCGGGCGCTGGCGGAGATCGCATATCGGGACGACGTGAAGGTATTCGGCAATTACTACGATTTCCTGGCGTACGAGGAGATGGACGCGGTGGGTCTGGTGGTCAGACAGATGGAGCAGGGGACGTTGGCCGCGGAGGCGCTTGAGGCGGGAAAGCACGTCAACGCGGAGGTGCCGGGAGCCCAGACGATGGAGGAATGCTGGCGTATCGTCACGAACGTGGAGCGGACGGGACTGGTCTACAGCCTCGCGGAGCAGACGCGGTTCTGGGGGTTCGTGGACGGCTGGAAGAAGCTGGTGGACGACGGGATGCTGGGCAAGATCACGTACGCGGAAGGTCAGTACCTGGGTTACTACGGCACCCATCAGTGGTTCCAGGATTACAATACCGGCAAGAATTACCCGGTTGAGGCGCTTGCCGACCACCCGGATGCCGAACCCGCAACGCCCCAGTTTCTTCCCTACATCATCTCCGCTTCGTACGACCTGAGCATACTGCTGAAGATCCTGGACGACCGCGTGACCGAGGTCACGGCCATGAGCACCAGGCCGCCCAGTTATACGACGCCGGAGATGCTCAACGCGGATATTCAGGTGGCGCTGATGAAGACGGAGAACGACACGCTGATCCGGATGCTGAACGGGTTCAACCAGCCCAGGCCGCACGGAGACCACCACTGGTGGCAGATGATCGGTACGAAGGGAAGCGTGGAGTGGCGGCGGTCCGGAAAGGAGAAGCCGAAACTGTGGCTGGCGGACACGCAGATGAACGACTGGATGGAGGTCGACTGGCAGTACCAGCGGACCGATGCGCCCCCGGAGGCGCGGGGAAGCGGCCACGGCGACGCCGACTACTACGTGCATATGTATTTTCGCGACGCGATACTGAAGAGCGAGTCGCTTGAATACGACGTGTACAGGGTGATGGACTCGATGGCGCCGGCGGTGCTGGCGGTGGATTCGATCGAGGAAGGGTCCAGGGTCGTGAGGGTTCCGGACTTCCGGCCCTGCGCGGATCGTCCTTCCGGACAGATGCCGGCGGAGCTGGGCGGGATCGGCGGACGCATCCACACAACGAAGATGCCGGGGAGGCGTTGATGTCGTATTTCGGTTTCCGGGCGTTCCGGACGGGATGGATCGCGGCCGCTGCCTGCGCCGTCGCCGTTCCCGCCGCGGCCCAGGTCCCTCCGGAGATTCTGACCCTGAGCCCCAATGTCAGGGGATTGGGCGCAAGTGCGGCCGCACGCTGGCGTGTATTCGACCTGGGGCGCGGCGATGGTGGATCGCTTGACGGGGCCAATTCCTACGGCATTCACGCCGCCGATTTCGACCGGGATGGCGACCCGGACCTCGTGGTGGCCTTTCAGTCGGGTGGGGAAGAGGTCCCGGACCAGGACCGTGAGTACGGCATGGTCTATTGGCTGGAGAACCTTGCCGCCCGGCCGGACTCGGGATTGGCGTTACGTATCCATCTGCTGGATGACCGGCAGGTCACGCCGAAAGACGCCGTCGTGGTACGTCGCACGGCCGGCGGGAACACGGCCGTTGTGGTCCCCTGCTATCTGTCGGGAGAGACGGTCCTGTACGAGACTTCGGACGGGGCACGTTGGAGAAAGCTCAGCCTCAGGTCGCAAGCGCTGGAGCTTCCGGTCAGGGCCGTGGTCGCGGACGTCGACGGAGACGGTCTCGACGATATCGTGGTCACCTCCATTTCGGAATCGGGGGATAAAGTCGGGTGGTTTCGTCAGAAAAACAGCGAATCCGATTCCTGGGAGGAAGTGCCGGTTCGCGTGGACCTGCCCCCCCTGATCGGCGTGGACGCGGGGGACGTGGACCGGGACGGGGACCTGGACCTCGTGTGCGCCTCCGAGCACGCATCGCAACCGTTTCTCCTGTTCAATGCCGATGGAAAGGGGACCGAATGGAAGCGGGATTCCCTTCGCGTGGAATCGCCCGATTCGGTGCGTCGATGGGTCGCCCGCTTTTCCGACAGGCCCCTTTCCCAGGTCCATGCGCGATTCGCGGACCTCGACGCGGACGGGGACCTGGACTGCGTCGAGACCAGCCTGCGAAACGGGTATCTGGCCTGGCGTGAGAATCTCGGACCCGGAATGGAATGGAGATTTCATGAAATCGCGGGCGGCCTGGGTCACGCCTATTCCTTCGCCGTCGGAGACGTGGACCGGGACGGGCGATTGGATATCGTGGCGCCTTCAGATGGCGGAGACGGGGTCTATGTTTTCAGGAACGTGCGGGGTGACGGCACGGAGTGGGAAGCGACCCGGCTGGGTGACGGCGCGGACCTCAACTGGCCGAATATCGTCCGGCTGGCGGATCTGGACGGTGACGGCTACGAAGACGTCATGTCCACGGATTGGGGGAGCAGGGCCGTCGTCTGGATCAATCCGTTAGCCCCAATTCGTAGAAAATAGCAACTCGGCGACGCGACGAAGACCACCTGAAACGGGGCGTAAAGGTCGTCCAAAAGGACGTTTTTTCCGTTAACTTCCAGTGACCTGGTGTATCCTGGTAATCAGCAGTTGAATCGCCTTTATCAGCTTGCATATATTCGGTTTTACGTCCCCGAAAAATGACGAATCAAGGTCGGCTCCCGCAAAGGAAGACAATGAGTAACGTATCGTGAAAGGCGAGAAACAGCCGGAAGCGAGGGTGACCCTTCGGTCGATCGTAATCGGTCTGTGCATTGCGACGGCCATGAGCCTGCTGGCCTGTACGGCCCGGTACATCCAGAAAGGGTCGTACATGATGGTCGCCCAGATTCCCATGGGCGTCCTGTTGCTCTGCCTGGTATCGATACTGGCCTGCGCCGTGCTTGCCCGGAGGTTCGGCGCCGCCTTTGTGCTGTCGCCATCGGAATGGATCACGGTCTTCAGCATGGGGGTCATCAGCGCCATCGGGCCCAATTACGGAGTCAGCGGGTACCTGGTGGGTATGTTGGCGTCCCCGCACTATTTCGCGACGCCGGAGAACCGCTGGGCGGAGTACCTCCATCCGCACCTGCCGGGGTGGCTGGTCCCCACGAATGACAGCCTGGCGATGTCCTGGTTCTACGAGGGGCTGCCCGGCCGGACGACGATTCCCTGGGACGTCTGGGGGCTGCCGCTGTTCTGGTGGCTCTCGTTCGTGTTTGTACTGGGCTTTGCCTGCATCTGCATTTCGGTTCTCCTGCACCGCCAGTGGGCCGACCATGAAAAACTGGTGTACCCGGCGCTGGCTCCGGTCCTGGAGATGACGTCACGGGCCGGTTCCGGAGAGAGGTGGCTGCCGGAGTTCATGAAGGGCAGGGTGTTCTGGGCGGGATTCGCGCTCACGTCAATCGTCTTCTGGTGGAACATGATCGCCTGGTTCCACCCGATGGTCCCCAGCTTTCCCACGGCAACCGGTCGCTTCATCTGGGACCTCCTACCCGAAGAGTATCCTCCGTTTTTCATCTTCCTCAGCACGCCCGTCATCTGCTTTTCCTATTTCGCGAGCCTCGACGTTCTCTTCAGCCTCTGGTTTTTCGATTTCGTGTACATGATCGAAGCGGGCGCGTTGAACCGGATTGGAATCGTCGCCACGTCGCCGCACTACGGCGCCGGGCCCTATACAACCACCACCTACAAGTGGCAGGCGGCCGGAGCGTTCGTGTCGCTTGTCTTCTGGTGGCTCTGGATCTCCCGGCATCACCTGCGCGAAGTCGTCCGGAGCGCGCTTGGGGCGCGCGGGTCTTCGCCCGGAGCCGGTCGTGAGTTCCTGTCTTATCGAGCAGCGCTGATCGGCCTCCTGGCCGGTTGCATTTACATCGCGGCATTTCTGGGGCGACTGGGGGTGGAGGCCGGGATGATTGCCCTGCTGATTCCGACGATGTTCATCGCCTATCTCTTCGTGGCCAAGGTCGTGGCCGATTCCGGAATCATCTATATCCAGCCGCCCGCGTCCGCCTGGGAACTCTCAGGTGCGCTGGTTGGCGGCGCAGGGGCCCTGAATGCTTCCACCCGCGCGACCTTCGGCCTGCTGTCATTCTCCGTCAGCCATCCGAGGAGCTTCATCATGCCGCTGGTGGCTCAGATCAATCGCCTGGGCGATTTCGTCGGAAGGGACAAACCTCGGCTTTTCTGGGGGGTGTTCGCGGCATTTGTCGTGGGGGTGGTCAGTTCCACATTGTACACGATCTGGCTGGGATACCACGTGGGCGCGTACAATTTCCGGCCCAACTGGCTCATCATCCACGAAGGCGAATGGCAGTACGGGATGACGGCAAACGAGATCCTGAACCCGGCGAGGATGCAGGCGATCGACTACTGGTTTCTGCTGATCGGCGCCGTGACGATGGTCCTTGTCAATCTGATGCGCTACCGGTTCGCCAGGTGGCCGCTGCACCCGATCGGGTTCGCGTTGTCCGGCATTCCGGCGGCGCGTCGCATGGGGTCCACGCTCCTGGTGGCGTGGCTGGTGAAGCTGATCATGCTGAAGACAGGCGGGGTCGCGTTCTACCGGCGGTCGATGCCCTTCTTCCTGGGGATGCTCGTGGGATACATCCTCGCCGTGACGGCGGGGATGCTTGTGGACGCAATCTGGTTTCCGAACCGGGGCCACGTCGTGCACAAGTGGTATTGATTCACCGGAAACGGCGCCCATATCTGAAGCGGTCGTCAGGCGTCTTTGGGCTTGACAGAAGGTGACCGGGTATTAACTTGAAGAACGCGCATGGACACCGTTGACACGCGGGCAAAACCGTGCGAATTTCAAGATATGGAAAGGAGGCAGGGCGCGTTCTTCTCTCGCGTTCAGAGGGGGTGCCGCGCCCGGTTTTATGAAAATTCGAGAGGTACCCTTCGGCTCCATGGGCGGGGTCTATGAGCAGGACGACGTCGATGCTGTCAACCGGCTTCTCGTTGGCGTCGCCGGGTCGGAGGGGACGTTCTTCCCGCTCCCCGAAGAGAACGACTTTCAGAATGCGTTCGCCGCGCACGAGGGCGCGAGCAAGGCGATTGCGGTCAATTCCTGCGGTACGGGTCTGGACTGCTGCATGATGGCGCTGGACGTCGGCGCAGGCGACGAGGTCATCACAACTCCACTCACGTTTGTCTGTACGGCCGGGACCGCGATTGCCAGGGGCGCCCGGGTGGTCCTTGCGGATATCGACCCGGTGAGTCTGAATCTGGACCCCGGGAGGGTAAGAGAAAAAATCACGCCGCGCACCCGGGCGATCATTCCGGTGCACTTTGCCGGCCTCGCCTGCGACGTGGACGCGTTCGACCTGATTTCCGAGGAGACGGGCGTTCCGGTAATTTACGACGCGGCGCATGCCGTGGGTACCCGGTATCGGGGCGAACCCGTCGGCGGCCGGGGAAAGGCCTCGTGTTACAGTTTTCAAAGCAACAAGAACATGACGTGTCTGGGAGAGGGTGGCGCGGTGACCACGGATGACGAGGACTTCGCGGAGCAGGTCCGGCAACTGAAGACGTTCGGATACGTCTACGGGGGAAGCGGAACACGGGTGGTGCGCGTTGGATTCAACTACCGGATGACCAAACCCCAATACGCGGTCGGACTTACCCAGTTGGCCAAGATCGACCGGGTGATTCAGGACCGCCGGGACCGGATGGTTCGTCTCAATGCGCTGCTTGCGGACGTCGTCGAGGTCATCCTACCCGCTGGTCACGGCCCCGACCACGGGAGCCATCTGCACGTGATCCGGCTGGATACCGATGCCGTGGGGTTCACCACGGACGCGTTCGTCGCCCACCTGAAGGATCGATATCAGTTGGGAACGGCAAAGCACTACCCGCCGCTGTGGACCTGGGAAGCCCTTCAGGAACTCGGGTACAACGGAGACGGATGTACGGTGGCGGCCAGGGTCTGTGAACAGGTTGTAAGTACGCCGGTGTTCCCGGGGACGACCGGGGATGACCTGGAATATATCGCGTGGGCGATCAAGCAGACGATTTCGGACCTGGGATAGCACCAGAAACCGTGATTACAGCTATCCGCCATCAGCCGCCACGCGGGCAACCACATAACAGTCCGTTGAAAAAGTCGCTCTGCAGGCGAGGCCGAGCCATTGTGGTCGAAGACAAGGCGCGCGACCGAGTCCCATCCTGCGATTCGGCGAGGGAGCGCAACGCAGTATTTCGACCGCAAGGGCAGGCCGTAGCCCGGATGGACTTTTTCAACGGGCTGATAAGGGTTGCCCCTACAAATGCAACGTCGGTGGGGAGTACGGAGAGTTCAATTCGTGGATGTTTCGTATTGTAGGGGCGTCCCTTGTGGGCGCCCACAATAAACGCTTGGGAGGGCTGATGGACAACGTGAGGTGGCTTCTGGTCGGCGCCGGGGATATCGCCCGGAAGCGGGTGGCCGCGGCCCTGGCAGGTTCCGCCAATTCGGAACTGGTGGCGGTTTGCGATATGGTGCAGGAGAACGCCCGGGCACTGGCGTCCGAATACGCCCTTTCGGAGGTATACGCCGATCTGGATGAGGCGCTGGAGAAGACGTCGGCGAACGCGGTCTACGTTGCCACGCCCGTGTGGCTGCACGTGCCCCACGCTGTCCAGGCCCTGGAAGCGGACAAGCACGTGCTGGTGGAAAAGCCCCTGGGCGTAACGGGCGAGGAATGCGCGAGAGCCGTCGCCGCGGCCGGGCGCAGCGACAGGCTGGCCGGGTGTTCGTATTTTCGTCGGCTGTTCCCGGCGTATCTCCAGGCGCAGGAGATGATCCGGAGCGGTGAATTCGGCCAGGTCGTCCTGGTGCGCATCGTCTACTATTCCTGGTTCAGCCCGGCGGCCGACGATCCGAAACGCTGGCGCGTCTTCAGGGAGCGCTCCGGAGGCGGCCCCATCAGCGATATGGGCACGCACATGTTCGACGTGATGATCGGGCTTTTGGGGATGCCGGTGTCGGTGTACGCCCGGTGTGAGAACCTGGTGCAGAAATGGGACGTTGAGGACTGTGCGAGCATTGTCATGAAACTGAAGAACGGAGCATTGGTCACGGCGTCGTTCAGCTGGAGTTCGAAGACCTGGCGGCACGAGTTCGAAGTAGTGGGGACCGAGGCCAAGGTCTACTGGCATCCATACGATTCGGGAGAGGTGGTTAAAACGGTGGGGCGGCAGGTCGATGCACTGGATCTGACGCCGGCCGACAACGTGCACGGCCCCGTCGTCCAGGATTTCGTCGACGCGGTACGCGAGGGTCGGCAGCCGGTCTGCCCGCTTGGCGAAGCGGCGAAAACCAATGCGCTGCTGGATGCGATCTATCTCTCCGCGGCGGAACGTCGTGAGGTCGAGTTGGGTTGAGGACGCGGTTTTTTCGCTGCGCTTACAACAGGATTCCAGGATTTCGAACCCGTATACGTACCACCAATTCCTTACCGATCAGATCCATGTACTCGATTCTCGTCGTCAAACCCGATGACAACCTGGAGCACGATTTCGCGCCGGAGATCCTGAAGGCCGAAGGTCTGTTTCATTTCCAGGTCCTCTCACAGTCCGACGTGGAGCCGTCCCGTTTGAAAGACGCGGCCGCGGTGTTGACGCTTCGGGGCGCCGTTGGAAGACGCGCGTCCGGTATCCTGATGGAATACGTTCGCGGCGGCGGGCGGCTGCTGGCGGTGGTGCCGGGCGGCGAACTGGCGGTCGGGCTGGGGGTGGAACGCCGGGCCGTGGTATCCACCCAGAAAGTCGATCCCAACAAGCAGGCGGCTTCGGGACCCCCGACAGACGATCCGGAAGTGGTTCTGGACGGAGGGGTCGTCGTTCACCCAGCCGCCGGACTTTCGATACCGCCGGAGCCCCTATACTGCCCGCGGGACACCGGGCTGAGCGTCTCGTGCGACGGCGAGGAACTGGCCGCACTGATCGACGATCTGGGCAAGCGCAGCGGTCCGGCAATTGTCCGGAAGCGCATCGAACGGGGCAGGGCGATTGTGCTGGCCTACGACGTGGTCGGGGCGGTGCTGCGACTCAGACACGGCACCTGGGCTCTGGAACAGCAGGCTCAGATGCTGCCGCTGCGAGGTCCGAGGCAAATCTTCGGGTTGATCGGGATTGCCGAACGGCATTCGCGGCAGCACCCGCTGGCGGACATTCACCAGGACCTGTTTCGGGAGTTGCTGCTGGACCTGCACGACGGCGGTATCGTTCCCCGCGTCTGGCACATGCCGGATGCGCGGCGGGTGGCCGTGTTCTTCAAGTCGGACGGGTGTGGGGAGGAGGGCGCTCCGTTAGGGATGGAACTGGCGGAACAGTACGGACACAAGCACAATTTCTTCCGGGCGCCCGTAAGCCGGTACGAGGGGAAGGTGATCCGCCAGTGGCAGGACCGCGGCCATTTCATGTCGATAGAAGTGGATATTTTTCCACTCACGTACAACCGCCATTTGAAAGATCTCGACGACGGGGTACACGAACGCATCCGCAAGGAGATGGAAGCTCAGGCGCGTCGCTTTACGGATGAAGTGGATCTGCCGGTGACCGACGTCGTGATCCATGGTTGCCAGTGGACGGGCGCCAGGACCGCTTCGATACTGACGGACAATGATTGGCGGATGCCGTTTCACTTCTGCGGCCACGATCCGAGGATGAACCGGTACGACTTCGGACCGTTCTCGCTGGCATCGGCCATGCCCATGCGCTATTTCGATCCGGACGAGGGGCTGCTGGACCTGTTTCTCCAGCCCTGCACCTTCGACGATTCGCAGAGCATTACCGAACCGGGCGTCGGCACGCTCGGACTCGATCAGGTGGAGTACGCGGCGGCGGCGGTCCGATGGGTCGTGGAGTCCCGCGATCACTGGCACGTGCCGCATATCGGGACCTTCCACCCGTGTTATCTGATCCGGCCAAAGGGCGATCCGCGCCGCACGTTCGAGGCGGCCAATATCGTTTACGCGTCGCTGGCGGCGATGGGCATCGAAACCGGCAGCCTGCAGGACTGGTCCCGCTTCGTCCAGGCGCGGGACGCGTTGCGGGTTGAACTGCTGAGTTGCGGCCCGGAACGGACCGTCGCCAGGCTGACGGCCGCTGAGCCGATCGAGGGTCTGACCATGATCGCCGAGACCGGCGGGGAGGTCTCGCGCGTGATTCTCGACGGTCGTGAGCAGTCCCCCGTGACGCTCGAAGTGGAGGGTCGCCGGTGTCGTGTCGTCGTATTTTCCATGGACCGGAACCAGGAAGCCGAACTGGCAATGGTGGCCTGAAGTCTAACGCCGAGAAGGAGAATCGATGGAATTCGCACCCAGGCCGGAGAACGACTTTGCGGATTATATCCGGACGTACTACGAAGCGTGCCGGTACCACTCCGACAAGATCGAGGCGATCGCTGGCAAGTGGATGTTCCGGGACCTGCTGCCGGGCATGAGCGATTTCGACACCCGCTTTATCGTGAATGACGGCATGACGGTGAACGACTGGTGCGAGTTGTCCACGGTGATGGGAGAGACGCACCTGAAGCTGTGCGAGAAATACCCATGCTGGGCGCGGAATTTCGAGCACCTACCCGGGGTGAATCTGACGTGGTCCGAATTGACGTCGGAGCGGAACTACTATCCGGAATACCATCAGTGGACGTACTATCTCACGGAAGATCAGAAAAGACTCGGCGCGGCCCTGGACACCCTCGCCCGGCGGCCCTGGGACGAAAAGGACGAGTATTTTCATCTGAAGAAGTTCTGCCTGTATTACGGGCGCTACAACCGCACGATCGATCCCGCGATCAACCTGGGCGTCCACGAGAACAAGTATCCCCTGCACAGCAGGATCATGCACTATTTCAATCCGCCGGTCCACTCGGCCGTCTGTGTACTCGAGAATCAGAATATCTGCGGAAAGCTGGATGCGTTCGAGATCGCGGAACGGCACTTCCCGGGGCTGCGTTGCTGGGGCCTGATCAGGGAGATTCTGCACGCCCACTACGAGATACCCCGATGGTACGAGGAGCCGCACGTTACGCGGCTGGAGGATACGCTGGAAGATGCGCTGGGGGAGATACTGTTGCGGTTGAGGGACGCCGTGACGCTGATTCCCGGGGAGGCGGGTGCGGATATCGGCGCGTGGAGAGCGGCGCTGCAGGACGTACCCGTGGATCCCGCGCTGGTCATTTTCGACAACGCCAAGTTCTCGCGCCTGATGAAGGGCCGCCTCCATTTTTACGGGCACGCGCCGGCTCACTTCGATACCACCTGGCTGATTCAGAACGAATTGGGAAGAATCGGCAACAGTTTCTTCCGGACCCCGTTCCGTACGTTCTGGAAGATCAGGACGGGCGAGACGGTGGACGATCCCGTAACGATTCTGGATGAGCTGAAGGGCGATCTTCTGTCTCCGTCGGAGGTGGAGGGAACAAAGGCATTCGCCCGGTTGACGCCCGAGGAGTGGGAAGTGGGCAGGGAGCACGAGATCGCGGGGGATATCGTGGAGGTATTCGACGAATTTTTCCGGGCATTGAACAAGATCAGCGAGGCGGTATAGGCGTTGGCAACCTGAGGCGGATTTCTGTAGGACCGTCGCCGTGAACATGAAAGGAGAGTCGGATGCAGGTCAGGGCGCTCAGATTGCAGGACGTGGACTACGGCAACCAGTGGGACGACGAGATCGAGGACCGCTGGGAATACGACGATTTCAGGGCGGATTCGGCGTGGCGCGAAGGCTGGATCAGCATGGACAGCGTGTTCCACAACGCCGACGACGATCGCGTCTATCTTGGAATTACATCCTTCAACGCCGATATATTCCGCGCCTACGACCGCGCAACCGGCGAATTCGAGGATCTGGGGTACGGCAAGGTCGCCGATCCGTTCGACGCCAAGTTTCACCGGTCGCTGGTGAGATGGGAGAAGGACGGATGCCTGTACGGGGCAATCGCGCTCCTGCACGATATCGACAGGTACTGGGAGGCGCCCGGCGGGGCAATCGTCAAATACGACCCGGCGACCGGCGATATTCAAAAACTGGGAGTTCCCATGCCGCATATGTACATCCAGTCGATCTGCCTGGACCAGGATCGCGGCGTGATCTACGGAATGACGTTTACGCCGGAGCGGATGTTCCGGTTCAACCTCGCCAACGGCCGCTCGGACGACCTGGGGCCGATCAGCAGCGGGATGGAGATGGCCCAGGGCGAGAACGTGGAGCTGGACGACGACGGGTGCGTCTGGTGCGGCTGGAGTGTGACGCGGGCGTGGCAGAATTTCGCGGGGGTGGACCGCAACCGCCTGTGTAAGTTCGACCCGGAAACGGACAGGATCGCGTATTTCGACGCCGGCCTTCCCAAGCCGGACGGCAGCTACGGGTACGAGCGGGTGGAGGGGCTTTTCAATCTGGGTGAGGGCCGGATGTTCGCCAGCGGCGCGAACGGGTCGATATACCGGATCGATACGGAAACCGGGATGGGCACGTACCTCGGCACGCCCGTTGCGGACAGGCGCAGCCGGCTGACAACCCTGCAGCCCGGCCCGGACGGGGCCGCCTGGGGCGTAACGGGGCGGGACGGGAAGTGCGAGGTGATCCGGTTCGACGCCGATACGGAATCGTGGGACCTGCTGGGACCCGTGTCGGACGGAGACGCCCACTGCTGGCAGGTGCACGACGTGGCCGTTGCGCCGGACGGGACGATCTACGCGGGTGAAAACGACAGCCCCTACCGCAGCGGATATCTCTGGGAGATCAAGGTTTAACTGGAACAACCCGTTCTCACACAAAGGCACAAGGGAACAACCTTGAGAGATGTACGCGGCATCGCGCTGTGCAAAGCCGTTGTCTCAGCGAAGGACTTTGCTATGGAAGTGATTCAAGGCCGCGATAACGTATTCGAAGATATCGGTTTCGATCGGGCAGAAGCGGCGAGCCTGAAGGTCCGTGCTGATCTGATGCTCGACCTCAGAAGGTACATCCAGGCCAAAGGATGGACACAACGCCAGGCTGCTGAATTCTTCGGCGAGTCACAACCCCGAATCAGCAACTTGATGAAGGGAGATATCGGTCGCTTTAGCGTGGATAAACTGATTAACATGCAGACGCGTGCGGGGATGCAGGTCGAAATTAACGTCAAGTCCCAGGCAGTTTTTAAATGTACAGGGGGGAACGGTACCCTGTCTCCGGATACTGAGGTGTAAACCCATGCGTTTTTTCAATACAGCCGGTCCCATCATTCCGGAGGATCACTACCACGTCCCGCCGTTGGAACGGCTTGATTTCGAAGAGGTTATGCTGCTGATCGAACGAAAGCGGTACTTCGTAATGCACGCTCCCCGGCAGACGGGCAAGACGACCGCGTTGCTCGCTCTGAGAGATGAACTGAATCACAGCGGGCGGTATCGCTGTGTGTACGTGAACGTCGAGATCGGTCAAGCCGCGCGCGAAGACGTGGAAGCAGCGATGCGACCGATACTCAATAGCATAGCCTACGAGGCCGAAATCGTCTTGCGCGACCGCTTCGTGGCCGGGATATGGCAGGAAATCCTGGATAGAGCCGGCCCGAATGGCGTGCTTCAGGAGGTGCTGAGCCGCTGGGCCGCGGCTGACGAGAAGCCACTGGTACTTATGATCGACGAAATTGACGCGCTGATTGGCGACACCCTCCTGTCGGTGTTGCGACAACTTCGCGCAGGCTATCCGGCCCGCCCACGCCAATTTCCACAGACGGTCATCCTGTGTGGCGTGCGCGACGTGCGTGATTACCGCATCCAATCAACCGCAGAGAACGCCATCATTGCTGGCGGCAGCGCGTTCAATATCCGCACCGAGTCCCTGAGGCTGGGCGATTTCACACTGGACGAAGTGCGTAAGCTCCTGGCGCAACACACCGTGACAACCGGACAGACATTCGCAGAGGATGCTCAGAACGCGATCTGGGAACTGACGCAGGGTCAACCGTGGCTCGTGAACGCTCTGGCTTACGAAACCTGCTTTAAGAACAAGGCCGGACGGGATCGCATCCGGCCTATCACTGCCAACGCGATATGCGACGCGAGGGAGCAACTCATCCTGCGCAGAGAAACGCACCTCGACCAACTCACCGACAAATTACAGGAGGAGCGCGTGCGCCGCGTGGTCGAACCCCTGTTGAGCGGCGCCGAATCCACCGAGGCGATTCCGCAGGACGACGTGGAATACGTCCGCGATTTGGGCCTCTTGCGTCGGCAAGGTCCCATTGCCATCGCCAATCCGATCTATCAGGAGGTGATCCCCCGCGACCTGACCTATACCACGCAGGAATACCTCGTTCAAGACACAGCCTGGTACGTAGATGCAGAGGGCAAGCTGCGGCTTGCCGATTTGCTGGGCGCGTTTCAGGGATTTTTCCGCGAACATTCGGAACATTGGGTCGAGCGGTTCCAGTACAAAGAAGCCGGTCCACAGTTGCTGTTGCAGGCGTTTCTCCAGCGTATCGTCAATACAGGTGGGCGGATCGAGCGGGAGTATGGTCTGGGGCGGATGCGTACCGATCTGCTGATCCTGTGGCCGGCGCCCGGCGACGCCCGGTCCGGTCAAGCGATACAGAAAATGGTCATCGAATGCAAGTTGCTCCACAAGAGCCTGGAACGGACCGTGCGCGATGGCCTCGAACAGACCCGCGCCTATATGGATCGCTGCGACGCGACCGAAGGGCATCTCATCGTCTTCGACCGCACGGCCGGCAAGTCGTGGGACGACAAGCTATTCCGCCGAGAGGAGGATATTGGGGATACGAATGTCACCGTGTGGGGAATGTGAAGAGAGGATCGAGAACAGCAGACCGTAGCCCGGATGGACTTTTTCAACGGGCGGTTACGCTCGAGTCGATGCCTACTTTGGTTTGCTGGAAGACCTGCGAGCCATATTGGGTGAACAGGTCGATCTGGTCATTTCGGGCGCCGTGAAGAATCCTTATACCGCACGCGAGATTGCGCGTACGAAGGAGCTGTTACATGCCGCGTGACGCGCGCCTGCCTGTCGGACGTGATTGGGGCCTTTGATGCGAACGCCAACGCGATCCACAAAGAGGAACCGTCCAATTGACGGTCTGTCGCGTCAGTAATCGAAAGAGCAATGAACGGATTTCAGTCCGAGGATTCGGCGTTGAGAACTGGAGCGTGACATGGATTCGTGCAGGGGACGAGTGCAGCGGGAACGGCGTACCAGTACAGGGAACGGCGCATTGCTGGTCGTCATCGACAGCGGCGGACCGTACTGGGAGCGCATGATTGTGGATGAGACGGTCCTGTCTGCGCTGGCGCATTTCGGTATGCCCTATCGGTTGCTGGACCTGGCCGGGGAACGACCCACGCCGGAGTCACTGGACCAGTGTGCCGGTATCCTGCTGGCGCAGAACGGGTTGGGCGCGTCGTTGTCCGCTGCCGAGACGGGTCTGATCGCGGAGGCGGTCCGGAACGGCGCCGGTCTCGTCAATTTCGACTACGACCTGAGGGCATCCAGGGGACCCCTCCTGGAGATATTCGGGTTCGACCGGATCAACCCGCATCCGTACGCCACCGACACCGTGAGGATGCAGGAACGGGATCACTATATCACGGAATTGCAGTCAACCGGGGAATTCCACACGTTCGACCGGATGGTGACGGCGATTGCCGCCGAAAAATGGGGCGATTCCGTGGTTCCGCTTGCGGACGGGATTCTGGGTAAGGAGCAGCTGATCTACATACGCCACCTGGCGCCCTGGAGCGCGTTTGAACCGCGCAACTATCCCCTGGCGTTCGCAACGGACTGCGGCGCCGGAAGGGCCGTGCAGTTCACGTTGAATTCACGTGTGTGGCGAAACGCCTTCTACGGCCATGCCCGTGGAATGGACGATCTGTTCTGGCGTTCGATCGTGTGGACGGCGCGCAAGCCGTTCGCCGTCAACATGATTCCCCCGTTCGTGACCATGTCCTGGGACGATTGCGAAGGGCGGCACGATTTCGCTTTCGTCGACGTCGCGAACCGGTACGGGTTCAAACCGATGCCGTCCCTGTTCATCGCGAACGTACCGGAACGCCTGATTCCCAAAATCCGTGCGGGAATGCAGAGTGGGGAAATCCACTACAACAGCCACGCGCTGGACTATTATCGGCTGCTGATCTACAATTTCGGAAAGGGCGAGTGTTCGCGGGAGGAACTTGAATCCAACTTTGCTTTTGCGGACGCGTTCTGGAAGCGGGTTGGGGCGTATCCGGGCGAGACGTTGCGGTTCCACTGGGGGGAATACGGAGTCAGGGCGCTTCCCTTTCTCAAGGAGCGCGGCCACCGGTTTTTCTGCCCGGCCCTGCAGACGGGGCTGCACAAGGCCGATATGTGCATGCAGGACGGGTTCTGGCCGTACGGATTGCAGACGTGTTACTACGATTTTCTTCCCGACGACCACGACTTCTTCGCCTTTGCGGCCATGCTCGCCCGTCACCAGGAGGATTTCCTGACGGGATGCACCCCCTATCTGCGCGAAAGCGAGAGAACGGACGTCGAAAAGGCCGCCGGCAACGCGGCCCTGCAGATCCGCCACGGTCTCCGCGCCGGATTCTACGCGGAGATCGTTACGCATGAACAGAAATTCGACGCCGTTTCCATGGATGAATGGGACCGCATTCTGGACCGTACGCGTACGATGACACACGCCTACGAGAAGATCTACGCCAGCCACGACGAAATCGGTCGCTATCTGCGGGGAAGAGACGGGGTCCGGATCGAGGAGGTTTCAACGGACGGATCGGCGGTGCGGTGTACGTTGGCTGGCGGGACGCCGGTTCCGTTGCGGTTTTCGGAGTTCCGAAACGAGGGCGACGCCATTGTGCGCGAATACCGGAACGTCGATGCATTTGAGGGGCAGGCGGCGCTGGGGTAAGTGATCGCGTGCCATTCCCGGAACGTGGGGTTGGAAGACGTGACGGAGCTATTCTTCAACATTCAGATCGATTGCGAATCCACGCAGCGCAGCATCAACGACCCGGCGCTGGGCGAACGGTCGATTCGGGGATTGGGCGAAATCTTTTCCCGGACCGGCGCGAAGGGGACGTTCGTGGTAATCCCTTCGGACATGAAGGCGCATTCGGGCGTGTACCGCGAGCTCGAATCCGAAGGCCACGAGGTGGGCCTGCACGTACATCCGGCGGAACAGGGGTACGAAGAGTTCCTGGGCGTGTACGGGTTCGATGAACAGGTGGCGATTCTGAAGGAGGCCGCGGATCGGTTCGCCGATTCGATGGGACACCCGCCCGTGGTATTCACCCCAGGCTATTTTTCAGCCAACGACCATACCTTTCCCGCGCTGGAGGCGCTGGGGTTCACGCACGGCACGGTGTCGATGCCAACGCGAAATCTCCCGCAATGCGCATGTGTATGGGGCGGTTCGCCGCTGGATATCCACTATCCGCACCGGTACAACCGGTCCCTTGCGGGAGACGTGGATTTCGTGGATATTCCGCCAACGGTGGACGCGGACTCCCGGATGTGGGGCGGGGCGCACCCGCAGGACCTGCGCATTGAACTGGTGGACGCCAAGAACCACTGGTATACCATTCACAAGAGCGTGGGACGACAGATCGGCAACGGAAGCGATATTCCGGTGAAGTACCTGAAGGCGCTCACGCACAATATCTTCGACTACAGCGATGCGCGGGACTTTCGGCGGGAGACGATGCTGGGCGTGGTCGCGGCCGCGAGGGAAATATGTGAAAAGCAGGGCTGCGCTCTGGTCCCTGCGACAGCAGCCGAAATCGCCGAATCCTATCGTGCGGCGGTTCCTCTGCCCGAACGCGGCCTGCAGCTGGACCTGGACACGCGGGGACGAGCGGCCTGGACGTGAGCGGGGGCACTAGGAAAGGTCCAGGATGGAGAGGCTGTCCCGACAGATTACCGATTCGATTTCGTCGGGGTCGAGGCGGGGCAGGGCGGTGCCTTCGAGCATTCGGTTCAGGCCGCGAAGGCCGGACAGCGATGCGTCGACGGTGGTAAAGGGGTAGTCCGTACCGAAGAGCAGTTTGTCCCAGACGCCGTATTCCTGGACGAGCATCAGGCTGTGGTAGAGTTGGAACGGGCGGTAGTGCAGGGCGCTGACGTCGGCGTAGACATTGGGGTGTTTTCGGATCACCGCGACGCATTCGCCTTCATACGGATGCCCCAGATGCGCGAGGATGATCTTTACGTCCGGAAAACGAATGGCGACCGGATCCAGATGGCGCGGAAGCGTACATTCCAGCGGCGCCTGGGCCACGAAGGTGGTTCCGGTATGCAGGAGTACGGGCAGGCCGTGATCCCGGGCGTAACGCCAGAGTGGCTCCAGGGAAGGGTCGTCGGGCCTGAAGCCGGCGTACATGGAGAGTAGTTTGATTCCCTTCAGGCCGAGATCCTGATGGCCCTCTCTCAATTCGTCCTGCCAGCCTTCCTGGGTGGGATCGACCGACAGGAAGCCGATGAGCGCATCCGGGTTCCCGGCTACCGTTTCGGCCACGTAATGATCGTCCACCCAGATACCGCTCAGTCTGGCCTTTCCGCCGAACGCGATTGTGCGTACCGGCACCCCCGCATGCTCCCGATAGTCTTGAAAGCTGGTGGTGAGGTCAACCTCCACGTCGCCCCTGGCGCGCATGGCCTGGCGCCGGAACTGTTCGGTAAAGTGCTGGGGATACCGGAAGACGTGGGCGTGTACGTCGATAATCATTCTGGGACTTTCAAAGCGGTTCGACGCGAACCAGGGTATCTTCGTCCGGTTCGATCCGGAGGGGATTCTTCAACGGTCGTCCGAAGCCGTTCCATGAGACGGCCATGACGTCTCCGTCCTCCAGTTCGACACCGGCCCCGAAACTGAAGGCGTCGGCTCCGAAGAAGAAGACGTGCGCATCGTCCGGCCGCCGGTGCTGGGGGTACTTGAAGTGGTGATGTTCCAGGTTCGTCAGACTGTGAGACATGTTGGCCTCACCCGTCGCGATGTTTCTGGACCAGACGATGCTTCCGTTGCGTTCAATGGAAACTTCCCCGTCGACGTTCTCAAAATCCGGGTCGAGGAGGAGTTCAGGGCCGAAGGAGCAGGTGCGGAGCTTGGACGGCGCCAGATACAGGTAGTTTTTCTTTTCGGTGACGTGGTCTGAAAATTCGTTGCCGATGGCCAGGCCGATGCGCCTGGGATTGCCTTCCGCATCGATGATGTACGCCCCGGCGACTTCGGGTTCTTCGCCGCCGTCGCCCGCGAAGGACGGCACGACCAGCGGTTCGCCGTGCGCGCGCAGGATGGACCCGGTTCCCTTGTAGAACCATTCAGGTGGAACGCCGACGTTTCCGGATTCCGGTCTGCCTCCCTGAAGGCCCCACCGGTACATTCGCATGCTGTCGGTGATCTGCGTTTCGCCGCCCCCGTCAACTTCATGCATGGCCTGCCGGTTGTCAACGCTGGCCCTGTGGGTCAACCCGGTGCCGGCCACCAGACAGCGGGACGGTTCGCCGGGATGATCGTACGCGGGAAGAAGCTTCCATTCCGACCGGCCGTGGTAGATGGCGTTGTAGTCCTGGCAGTTTCTTCCGAGCTTCGATTCGATTTCCGTGGACAGTGCGGCGTCCGATCGCAGAACCAGGCTCGCCATACCGTGAATCGACGTGTGGCCGTCAATCATCCGGCATCGGTCGCCGTCGACGGCGGCAATGCGCCGCCCTTCTTCGGGATGGATCAGCTGTACGAGTCTGAACATCGGAGTAACCGGTGTCAGGTTGCGTCCGTTTCCGAAACGCAGTGCGGTTCCGGATGCGGGTTATAGGTCGCGTTCGTTGAGACCCGCGCGCTTCGTGCGAATCAGCGGCTGGCCGTTGTAGGATACCTCTCCGCCATCCAGCGCCGAGACGTGGACCGGTCGCTCCTCCCGAAACGAGAGAACGCAGACCTTCCCTCTGAAGGACAGGCCGTCGCATTCAACGGATTCTCCTTCCCTGCCGTAGACCACGAGATCATCCCGGTCGCCGCTCTGGATCCGGACGCCGCGCGCGACTTCCGGGCGGCAGGTTCGTCCGTCGATGCTAACCGCGCGCCGGGACACTTTGACGTCACCCGGTTCCGACTTGAACGGAACGAGCGCGACGTCGTACACAACGGCATTCGCGCCTTCGCCCCGGACCCATTTCTGCAGACCGATCCAGTAGCGGTTGGGGTATCTTCCGGGCGTGCCGTCCCGTGCCTCATACGAGGTTCCGCGTCGGACGTAGTGAATCTCCGAGGGTTTTGCCGGGACGACCTGTAATCCCGGCCGTCCTAGGGTGAGCATACGGCTTCGGCTGCCTTTCCACCTGGCCGGGGAGTGGAGGTACCAGGTGTAGGCATGGTGCTGGGGACCTTCAAAAACGGCGTCGGATACGAGGAAATAGTCAGGTTTCAGAAACGTAACGCGGCGCTCGACGCGGGTGGCGTATTGCTCTTCCCATGCCCTGTGGATTGCTGAAAAAAAGTCCAGCGTTTTTCCCGTCGCCCAGGAGACGTCCTCGCCTCGGTGATGGACCCGGTCCATCGGCGCGTCGTTGACCACAAGCTGGTTGTGGGCCTGGGGAGAACGGAAATACTGATCGAGAGGATTGTCATAGGGCCCCCAGCGGGTAGCCTCTACGGCCAGCGGTTCTCCGTAGGCGTAAAGCTCGAAGTCGAGCAGGTCGTTATGGGTATGGCCGCCGCCCCACGGGCCATAGTTGACGATCAGATATCGGGCATCCTTATTCCAGTCCGAACGCATGACGGCAAATCCCGATGGCCGTCTGTCTATGGACGTATAATCGGGTTTCTTCGGCCGGATTCGGGAACCGGACTCGATCCTGTCGCGCACGGGCCAGAGATATCTGCCGTCTCCGGTACGCTCGGCGGCCCTCCGCAATATGCCATCCTGCGGCCCGATGCCTCCGTCGTTGAATCCCTGGGACTCGCCCAGGGGGGAGGTGGTGGACAGGAACCAGTCGTACATCCGTTCGATGCGGTCGCGCAGGTCGGCTTCCATCCTGATGTGCGGGATCCTGTCCGAGAACGTCAGGAGGTCCTCGCTGATTCGGGTACACCACGAACCATAACCTGAGGCGCGTTCGTGGTGGCAGCCGTCATCATAGAAGTCCCTCTCGACGTGCTCCAGGAGTCGCTTCACGCCGATTTTTACCCAGCGTCGCGCCTCCCTGAATTCCGGGAAGAGTCCGCCGGCGTAGACGAGCGCCCATGAACCGCACATCTGCCAGTTCCCGCTGCGGTAGCCTTCTTCTTTTTCAAGGAGATAGAGCCAGCGCCCGGCGCCCAGGATGGATTTCAACAGGCGTCGATGGGTGACGGGCTTCAGGATGCCGGTGGACCGATACGCGAAGTAGTGATCGATGAACCTGGGTGTGCGGCCCCCCAGACCGAGTTCGTAGAAAATGACGTCGTGTATGGCGGGGTTGTCAATGCTGTTGCGCTGCTCGTACCACTGGTTGAACAGGTCGTCGAAACATTCCACGTAGCGGGGGTCGCCGGTCTGCCCGAAAGCGACCCGAAGGCAATCGGCCCATCCCCAGTAATGGGTACCGTAGATGCCCGACCGTCCCCAGTTCGCGTTGAAGTCGACGGTCTTTCCGAACTTGTACGTCAGGTCGTGCCAGCCCTGAATCTCGTGCGCGACGACTCGTTCGGCTTCGCGAATGCGTTCCTGGTCCGGCTCGTCGCCGGTTGGCGCAACCATATTGAGGGGCTTTTTCCGGGCGGAAAAGTAATCGCCCCATGCCGCGGCCGCCTGCTTCCATTTTCCGGTCTTCACGGCCTTTCGGACCGGCTTCAGGTCTGCCCCCTTCATGTCAATCGCACCGAAGAGGTCCTTGTTGGAGATGGAACGCATTCTTGACCGGCTGATTTCAGGGGGCATCGTTCCTGACCTTTCGCCATCCACGTCCGTGACGCGTTGGCAGCGGTAATCCCATCGGGGGATTGGCAGCCGCTCGCGGCAGGAATGTACGGTCGTTCCGGGCAAGGGCTTCCATTTCTGTCTTCCCTCTACCCGCATTCAGGCTCATTGCGGCAATTTGACGGTTGATTTTTTTTCTCGGCATTGAGATCAATCAAGGTGATTCAACCGCGGATTCGCAGGATACACCGGATCGGTGGAAGCGAAAAGAAAAATTCCCTTTCGGACCGGTCAACGATTGGCGAAGCGGGGAGCCGGTGCGACCGTTGGCGCTTTCACGCCCGGCCGAGTGCGTTAACGGAGTGCTGGAAGATGCGAGCGGCGGATTCGAGGCAGGTTCTGCCCGTATTCACAACAACGTGATACAGGGCAGGATCGTCCCAGTTGACGTCGTAGTTGTCTCTGAGGTAGGCGGCCCGGCGTCTGTCACTTTTCTGAATCAGTTCTTCGGCCTCTTTTCGGGTACCCAGCTTGAGGCGTTCCATTACGACCTGGATGCGTTGTTCCAGAGGCGCTACGGTGCGGACGTGCAGCGTATCGGGGTCATCCCGCAGGATGGCCTGGCCTCCCCGGCCTACGATGATGATCCTTCCCCGTTTCCGAAGGCGGTGGACCGTGGCCTGAAGAAATCTGAGGTAGTCTCTCTGGTCCAGAAGGTGCTTTTCCTCGTTGGCCGTCGCTTTCCCGGCCGGTAGCGCCGCCGATACCTCGTAGGGAAACTCCAGGCCCCAGAGCATGGCCGGGGGTGTCGGTACGGACCGCGACGGCACGATCAGGCTGTAGATGAATCGTTTTACCGCACTTTGCGACTGTTCGTCGAACCTCTCGACTTCGGATTCCGGCACATTGGCTTCTCTCGCGACTTCCGTGATCAGGTCCTTGTCCACGAAGTCGTAGCTGAGAACTTCCGACGCCCGGCGGGCTACCAGATCGCCAATGCTGCCGAGCTGGCGTGAGACGGTAATGACGGCCACGCGAGTCATCCTGTGCGGTCGGGCGACGGATCGGGAACGCACGGGCTCGCCCGGATTCCGCTTATAGAGCTGTTTTAAATTTCCCGGGGATCTTGAGACAGCCTCTAAAAGTTCGAGTAAAACAGATGCCGATTGTCGATGATTTCCGCCTGCTCCTTAAGGTCGCTGAACCAGGCCGCCAGGACTTCGTTCTGTTTCTCGGACCGCAGGCGTTGAACCAGTTCAGGGCCTGCCGATTCGAATTCGGTTTCGTCAATCGGCCTTCTCTCCAGCAACTGCAGCACGTACGCGCCCCTGTCCGTGGTGACCACGTCGCTGGTCGTTCCCTCTTCAAGCCGGAATGCAGAGCCGGTAAATGCGTTCCTGCGGCCGACGCCCTGAACGAATTCGTCACGGCCGAAGAGTTCGGATTCGGCGAAGCGAATGTTGCGATTGCCCGCCGCATCTGAAAGGCTTTGCCCGGTACGAACGTCCTCAAGCAGCGGTTGGACGCGCACGGAAGCAATCTTGACTTTTTCTGCAGTCTTGAGTTTGGTTGAAATGCGATTGTGGACTTCGTCAAGCGGCTGCGGGCCTGCTTCCCGCCTGGCCACGAGGGCGAAGACGTAGATGCCCTCTTCGGTCTCGTAAATTGGAGAGATCCTGCCGGGCGTAGCGTTGAGAAAGGAATTGACCAGACCGGACGTCCTGTTTCCCAGCAGCGGGAAAAACCCGCCGGCGGTGATGAATCCGGTTTCTTTCGCCTGAAGACCCTGTTCAGCTACGGCCGTCAGGAATTCCGATTCTTCCGCCCGCTCCTGGAATTCTTCTGCCGTAAGGCGGAGGCTGTCCAGCGTGTCCCTGCCCGGACGAATTTTCAGCAGGATGTGCCTGGCGCGGACCTGGAGCCCGTCACCCTCGCCTTTGCGTTCCTCAACCTTGAGAACGTGCCATCCGAACTGGGTCTGTACGGGTTCTGAGACCTCACCCGGTTCAAGAGAAAATGCCGCTTCCTCAAAGGGCTTTACCATCCTTCCGCGCCCGAAGAACCCGAGATCTCCGCCCCGTTCCGCACTGCCCGGATCTTCCGAACTGCTTTTTGCCAGCGCGGCGAAGTCTGCACCGCCGCGGATTTCAGCGAGCAGGTCCCGGATTTCGGCTTCGGCGCCGGCTTCGTCTGCCGCCGAGGGCTTCTTCTCGAATGCGACATAGGTGGCATTGACGGCCGCTTCCCGATGAAATTCGTCAGGGTGGTCTTCATAATAAGCGCGAATCCGATCGTCCGGAACCGAAACCAGCGAGTCGGCGATGGAAAAGGCCTCTACAGCCGCGTAGGCGACACGTACCTTCTCTTTCTGCCGAACGAAAGCTTCCCGGACCTCCGCCGAAGTCACGCGCACCCCGCCTGCGACCATTTCCTGCAGCTTGCGGATCAGAACCGCCTGCCTGACGGCGTATTCGGCGCTGAGTACGAACTGCTTTCTCTCAGGGCTCGAGTAGGTGCCGGGGTCGTCCAGAAATCTGCCGTATTTATCCGGATCGAATTTACCGTCGGTCTGAAAGACGTCCTGGTTCTGCACCCATTCGACGGGCTGATTCCGATTGATGAAGTTGACCTCCGCATCGGAAACCGCAATATCGAGTTCCTCAATCTGCTGGGCGTACAGGATCTGTGCCACCATCTGGTCCCAGATCTGGCGGATGAGCTGGCCTTCTTCGGGTTCTGCGTTGTTCCGGGCTTTGGCCTCGCGTGAGGCGTCACGCAACGCTTCGACGAATTGCTGGTGGCTGATCTTCTGACCGTTGATCACACCCACGGTATCGCCCGGTCCGGCGCAGGTCATACCCCCGGCGCCCCAGTCGAAGACCATCAGCGCCACGAAGGAAATGGCTACGATCCACATCATGGCTTTGATGAGGACTACGTTGCGCAGATTTTTGAGCATGCGATAGACACCCTCCGATGGAAGGAAAGAAGGCGCCATTTCGAGGCGGCGCCTGCCCTCGGATTTTTCGAATCATTACATAAGAAGCTGTCTTAAAATTCCCAGCGGTCTTCGCGCCTGCCTGCTGCGGCAGGCAAGGCAGGCGGCTGCAAAAGCGCCGGTCGGCGTTGGTCAAATCCACCCAGGAGTGGCGAGGGGCGCGCAGCCACGATACATGAGTATATGGACGGATTTTCCCGCCTTGACCGCCGCTTTTTCGCACGCGCTCGGGAACTCACCGGTCATTTTAAAACAGCTTCTGACAACACGATAAATTATAGGAACGGGGATTTGCAGGCAAGTCTTTTTTGCCTGCTGGAAAAGAGCCGGCGCTCGCTTGACCCCGGCAGACAAAATTCCTATAATGTGTCGCGCATGAATAGGGAAAAACCAACCGCCCGCGTTGCCGGAAAAGGAGGTTCGATTCCGATGCGGATGATCCTGCTGTTCTTCTATCTCTGCCTTGCGTATTCCGGCATCGCGGAGTCCCGGGACTACCATTGGCCGATGGAGGCCCCGCCCGCCCTCACCTCCTCCTTTGGCGAATATCGGCCGCGACGATTCCATGCGGGGCTCGACTTCAAAACGTGGGGGAAGGAAGGGTACCCCGTGCTGGCCGTTGACGACGGGTACGTATGGCGGGTCCGGACCTCGCCCTGGGGGTACGGAAAAGTGGTATACATCAGGCTGAAAGACGGCCGGACTGCGGTCTATGCGCATCTCTCGGGCTTTGCGCCCCGGGTACGGGCCGTTGTCGAGGCGGAACAGGATCGGAAGGGCTATTACAGTGTCAATCTCTTCGTCAAGCCGAACCAGATTCGGGTCAAACGCGGAGAGACTCTTGGATATTCCGGCAGTACCGGCAGCGGGGTGCCGCACCTGCATTTCGAGATTCGCGACAGGAATCAACGGCCCATAAACGGCTTGCTTCACGGATTTGACGTGAAAGACACGATTGCGCCGACCATACAGTCTCTGGCTCTGACTCCCATGGATGCCGATTCCCGCGTTTCTGACAAGACCGACGCTGCGACGATCGGCGTGAAATGGCGTCCGGAACGGAAGCGGTACGTCGCACGTACAGCGCCCATGATATCCGGCCGTATCGGCGTCAGTGTCAAGACATACGACCGGGCCGATGCAAGCGTACTCAGCAACCGCTTCGCGCCGTACCGGCTGCGGCTGTACGTAAACGACCGTGAGGTTTTCGAGACCACGTACACAGTCTTCGCGTACAATCAGGTCAACCAGGTCGAACTGGATCGCAATTTCATTCTAAAGGTTCGCGGCGCGGGGATTTATCACAACCTGTACCGCTCCGCGGGGAATCAGCTTCCACTATACGGGAAGTACAGGGTGGGTGACGGCGTCCTGTATGCGGGAATCTCGCCCTCCGGCCGCGGCGTTGCCCTGAACCCGGGCAGAAACCGTCTCCGGGTGCTGGTTGAAGACGCAGCCGGAAATCGATCCCGTGCGGATCTGGAGGTGATCGTGAACTCGGTTCCGCGCGTCGTGGACGCGCAATCCGAACTCAGCGGCGGTTCCGTTCGGATGCGTGCGCGTGTGCGGGACGAGAATCCGGAAACGATCGTTGTTGAGCGGTCTTCGAGTGGCGGACGATCCTGGCGTCCCGTAAGCACGGTCGCCCCTGATTCGCTCGGCCGGGTTCGCGCGGAATTCCCGCACCTCCCGGATGCAGTCTACAGGGTGCGCGCCCGGGACCGTTTCGGGTCCGAGGGCTTTCAGGTCTGCTCGCCTGTTTCGCCGCCGGGGAGCGACACGAAACCAGGCCTGCTGGAATGCGACGTACGCTACTACCCCCACTTCGCCGTATTGAAGATCGTGTCGAAGCGGCTTCTGTCGGCCGCGCCGGAGGTAACCCTGAATTGGCCCGCGAACGGCAAGACCACACCTGAGGTGATTCAGCGGAGTCTCTACGGCTACGAAACCGTTGTACGATTCAATCCGGACGTGAATGGTGAAGTTGAGGCCGTCCTGTTCGCGGTCGACTGGAAAGGCAATACGGGACGCAGCGTGGTACGCCTCCCGCAGACGCCGGTTCGTCGCAAGGGTGGGCTTGTGCGGTCCCCCGACGGCATGGCGGAAGCCCGCTTCGACGCCGATGACGCCTACGGGCCTTTCTTTGGACGGATCTCTGTCGTTCCTGGAAGAGGATCGAAACGTCTGAAGATGGTTGGGACCGGTTACCGGTTCGGGCCGGAGGACGTGCCGTTCCGGCGCAAGGCCGAAATCGTCCTCCGATACCCCGCGGACTTCAGTCGCCCGGAGCGATTGGGTGTCTATCGGTTGACCCGGGGCGGCGCCTGGGTTTTCGTGGGCAACCGGGCGGTACGGGGACGGCACGCCGTGGCTGCCGACGTCTCGAGTTTTTCCACGTATGCGCTGTTGCTTGATGAGACACCACCCCGGGTAAGAATCCGGAGACCGAAGCCGCACGTGAAGGTTTCCAACAGACGGCCTGTGCTTGTCGCCGCGATCGGCGACCGGGACTCGGGTATCCGTCGGGAGGAGGATATCCTCATGCATCTGGACGGAAAACGGTTGATCGCGGAGTACGATCCCGAGGTGGGCCAGGTGAAAGCACGGCCCAGGCAGCCGCTACCGGCCGGAATCCACAAGCTGGAGGTCACGGTGACCGACGCCTGCGGCAACAGCGCCCGGGCGGTGCGCTCGTTCACGGTACGGTAAGTAGATGATACTGCCCATCAAAGATGACAATCCGACGCGCCGCGCCCCCGTACTCACGGTGAGCATCCTGCTTCTGAATGTGGGGGTGTTCCTATATTCGGTTTCTCTGGGGTCCATCGGTTTCGACGTATTCACGTTGCGAATGGGACTGATCCCGTTTGAGGTCGCCCATGGCGTGGATGCCATCTCGCCAACGCCGATCCCGCTCTATCTCACCTTTCTGACGGCCATGTTCATGCACGGCGGCTGGATGCACCTGGGCGGCAACATGCTCTATCTGTGGATCTTCGGAAACAACGTCGAAGATACGCTGGGTAGATTTCGTTTTTTGCTGTTTTACGTGTTTTGCGGCGTGGCGGCCGCACTGGGCCACGTCCTCTCCGACCCCGACTCGACAATACCGATGGTGGGCGCCAGCGGAGCGATCGCCGGTATTCTCGGGGCCTACCTGGCGCGCTTTCCGGGCGCCCGCGTGCATGTTTTCGTCTTCCTTCTCTTCTTTATCCAGATTGTGCGAGTGCCCGCGCTGCTCGTTCTGGGCGTCTGGTTTCTCATCCAGCTGGTGAACGCGTCCGCCGAATCGGGCGGCGTGGGCGGCGGTGTGGCCTGGTATGCGCATATCGGCGGGTTTATCGCGGGTTATCTGCTCATGCGCCGGTTCGCCCGTCGACTCCGGGGGATTTAAGGACGTTTCGGTCGCGCCGAATCGAGAATCGTCACAACAGAGACAGGCCGCCTGCGTAATTCAGGCGGCCTGTCTCTGTTTCCTCTACGTGTTCGCCTATTCTCCCTTCGTTTCGGTCTCCGTTTCCGTTTCTCCAGGGGTCCGGAGGGCCGGGACAAGAAACTGAAGATGCTCACGAAGTTGCTCTCTTTCCTCCTCGTGAGGACTGATGCGAATCAGCTCCTCGAGGCAGAGGCTGGCGCTGTCTCTCTTTCCGGCACGGAGAAAGCTGACGGCGAGCTTCCGGTAGCTCTCGTGCATCAGCGAGTACCACACGTCCCGCCCCACGGCTTCCGGAGGGATGGTGCTTTCCGCAACCCTGATGATCTGCAGCGCTTCGGACGGACGTTCCTGGAGTTGCAGCGTGCGCACGAGGCCTTCGAAGATCACCAGGTAATTGCTGATGAGCCGCCGGGCAACCGGGTCCTTGTAGACGGTGCAGCGTGCGCACGAGGCCTTCGAAGATCACCAGGTAATTGCTGATGAGCCGCCGGGCAACCGGGTCCTTGTAGACGGTGGCGTCCGCGATTCCGGTATACCGGTAGTTCTCGAGCAGATGCCGGGAGGTCAGTCCGGCGTCGAATTGCCCCGGCGCCCTCTGCCGGACGAGACGGTATACCATGCCTTCCATGGACAGATGGGACCGGAGACCTCCCATGTTGCGTTCGGGAACCGTTACCGCGAAATAGATCGGACGCTGCCAGTTGTTCTTTTCTACCAGGTACCAGATCATAAGTGTGTGAGATTCCAGGATTTTCACGCGTCTGCTACCCACCTGGAATTCGGTGAGCGGGATGTCGTCGGCCTTGACGATAATCGTGCTGTCTGCAAGAGGAATGTCAAATCGTCTCGGCCAGGGTTTGGCGACAACCTCCTTGTCAATAAATGCATCCGTCATCGGGATGGGAAGCGCAGGTTCCAGGTCGCGCAGCTGTTTGACGTACCATGGCGTTTTGAGCAGGCTGAGGTTGACCACCCGGACGTCCCGGCGAAATCCCTCGACATTCTGAAGGAACCAGGAGCGTCCCTCGACATTCTGAAGGAACCACAGCGGGTAGGTGTCGTTGTCTCCGTTGGTGAAGATGATGGCGTCGGGTTCGCAGGAACTCAGAATGTTCCGGGCGTAGTCGCGAGCGACAAGGTCCCCGCTGCGGTCGCGTTCGAAGTGGTTGCTCTGCAGAAGGCCTATGGGTACGGCCAGGCACACGACCGCGGCCAGCGCGGCCTCGGGAACCGCCGCGCGACCGCGCGCGACCGCCACGATGAGGGCAGCGGCGCCGCCGCCGATCCACAGGCCGAAGAACGTGTACGCGCCAACGAAGATATACTCCCGTTCGCGGGGTTCGGGGTCCGGCATATTCAGGTACAACACCAGTCCAAGCCCCATGAGCAGAATCATGGAGAACACGCTGGCAAATCGCTTCCAGTCTCTGCGGAAGTGGCTGACCGCTCCGACGACACCCAGGAGGATGGGCACAACGGAATACGCGATGGTTTCCCGGTTTCCGTCCATATTGGCCACGGCCCTGCGGAACGTCCCGGACAGCATCTCGCCGACAGAAAACCGTTCCGTGAACCCGGGCAGTGTCTCCGAGAAGAAGCGGCCGACGAGCCCCTGATCGTAAAACGGGAATTGCTGGAGGAAATACTTGATATGGATGTTGAACTGAAAATCCCAGAAATCGCCCCGGCGGGGAAAGATGGAATGGACGCCGTATTGCTGGCGGGTGAGGAAGGCCTTGAAATTCTCGTAGGTCTCCGGGTTGTTCATGTCGATGAAGGGATCCAGGCCCGAACGGATGTAGAGCATGGCGTACGTGGAATATCCGAGGGCGATCATCCCGATGGCGCACAGCCAGAACGCGGGATGACGCCATGCCGGGCGTAATACCAGGAGCGCCGCGAGCACGGCCAGTACCAGTCCGACGGTGACTGCCTGATACGGAGAAATGATGCAGAAAAAGGGAAATAACGTCAGCCCGAAAACGACGGTTGCCTGTGTGGACGTGGAACGGTCCCTGAGCAGGTCGGAGAAGACCAGGATGAGGATTCCGGGCACGGTGAGCAGGCACTGCAGGTGCACGCCCGCGCCCAGAAAGAACAGGTAGACGATGAAGATGAGCAGGCGGTCGCGATACCTGTCTTCCGGCGCGCCGTCCCAGCGCAGGGCCAGGTAGAATGCCAGGACGGTGAACAACATGGACAGTGCGTAGACTTCGGCCTCGGTGGCATTTGCCCAGAAAGACGTGGAGAACGCGGCGGAAAGCGCAGCGACCGCGCCGCCGGTCAGGATGGCGATGCGGTCGGATATACGGTCGGGTCTGAGCCAGCGGGAGAGCAGCCGGACGCTGCAGAGGTATAACAGGACGGCTGTCGCGGCGCCGGAAAGCACCGAAATCAGGTTGACGCTGAAGGCAACGTTCTCGGGTGTTACGAAGAGGGTGAAGATGCGGCCCAGGAGGGTATGAAACGGCGCGCCGGGTGGATGCGGCACGCCGAGGATGTACGAGGCCGCGATAAACTCACCGGTGTCCCAGAAGGTGACCGTGGGCGCAACGGTTCGGATGTATGCGATACACGTGATCAGAAAAACGAGGGCGCCGATAAGCCGGTTCTGTTCCCGGAACGTCCTCATGGATGCCTCAGGCGACGTGGACCGGCGGAGATTCGGAGGCGGGAGTACCGGCTCTTCCGCAATTCAGAATGACGACCCATGGCGGCGATCACTCTACAGGCAGTTCTTCGGGACCGTAGATCCGGATGGATTCGTACTCCTTTTCGTAGACGGCGTAGTAGACGTTGCCGCCCTTCACAATCCAGGCGCTGTACCCCGCGCCGGTGATGGCTACGCCGGGGGCTGCGTCGTCATCCTGGGCATGGGCGGTTCCGGGAGACCAGAGCGGCCGGACCAGGTTGGCAATCAGCAGGAACGCGACAACAACCAGGAGCGTCTTCAGAGATTTGCTGTTCGACATGGGGCTGAATCCTTTCGGTGAAAGAAGACGTTAAACGGTTCGTATAGGGTTGTACGCAACACCGATTCATTGGTTTCAAGAGTTTCCGTCAAGCGAGGGCAGGCAGGACCGGATTGTCCGCGGCAAAAAAAGCCACAGCCTTCGCGTGGCGCCGGCTGTGGCTGCGGACACATCTCGTCTTCAGTGAAGATATGCCTTGAGAGGGCGGCTCCGGCTGTTGTGGCGCAGTCTGTGTATAGCTTTTTCCTTAATCTGGCGTACCCGTTCCCGGGTCAATCCGAAACGTTCGCCGATTTCTTCCAGGGTAAGCGGGTGCTCACGGTTGATGCCGAAATAGAGGCTGATCACTTCGGCTTCCCGTGGCGTGAGGGATGCCAGCGCTTTCTCGACTTCACGGTGAAGCGAGTCGTCGATGAGCGATTCATCGGGAGGCGGCTGCAACTGGTCTTCCAGAATGTCCAGCAGGCTGTTGTCTTCGCTTTCACTGAACGGGGCGTCCAGCGAAAGGTGCCGGCTCGAAATCTTGAGCGTATCCATCACCTCGTAGTCGCTCATTTCAAGTTCATCGGCAATTTCGCTGGGGCTGGGCTCTCGTCCGAATTCCTGCTCCAGCCCGCTGGATGCTTTGCCGATCTTGTGCAGGGCGCCCACCCTGTTCAGGGGCAGCCGTACGATTCTGGATTGTTCGGCAAGGGCCTGAAGGATGGCCTGCCTGATCCACCATACGGCGTAGGAAATAAACTTGAAACCCTTTGTTTCGTCGAAGCGTTTGGCTGCTTTTATGAGTCCCAGATTTCCTTCGTTGATCAGATCTCCCATTGAGAGACCCTGGTTCTGGTATTGTTTGGCCACGCTTACAACGAATCTGAGGTTTGCTTTGGTTAGCTTCTCGAGGGCATCCTGGTCTCCCTTCTTGATTCGCTTGGCGAGGGAAATCTCTTGGTCTGCCGTGAGAAGATCGACTTCTCCGATCTCTTGAAGGTACTGATCCAGGGATTCATCTTCGCGCGCGTACGGCCTTTTAGCTAGCTTAGACACTCGTCAGCCTTTCTTTGCACCGGGGAAGGTCGGTTCAGTTGGCCGGGGTTTCGAGCCGGACTGTGAGCCGAGAAACCAGTTCGGGAGAAACGACTGAGTTTCTCGAAGGGGATTAAGACTGTCGTAGTGAACCATGCTGATGCTGAATTTGGTCCTGATGACATGTGAGCGCTACATAAGATTGCCTCCTTTCAGTCGGGCGGGTGGTTTCCGGCAGATGACTTAGAAGGTGTTTTAAAATTACCGGTGAGTTCCCGAGCGCGAGCGAAAAAGTGGCGGTCAAGGCGGGAAAATCCGCCCATATTTGTCTATACGGGTGGGTTTGACCAACGCCGACCGGCGCTTTTGCAGCCGCGCGAAGACCGCAGGGAATTTTAAAACGCCTTCTGAAGCGGGTTCAGCGCACCGGTCGGAGGGCAACGAACCGCGTGTTGCCGTCGTCCTTATTGAGGACAAGGAACAGGCCCGGCCTTACAGCCCTCTTGATCTCTTCAACCATCCTGTGAAAGTCCCGGACGTTTGAGATGGCAACGCCGTCGATTTCAAGGATCGAATCGCCGCGTTCGATTTGTTTTTTTTCCGCCGGACTTCCGGGCGCGACGTAATGTACCACGACTCCCGGCCCGGTTCTGGACACCTGCAGGCGGCCGCTTTCCCAATCTGAGCGATTCTTGACCTCAAGCCCGGGCCAACGACTTGAACTGTTGAAACGGAATCCGTTCGGTGGTCGAGGCTGCTTCTGCCTCCTGCCGAGCGTGCAGGAGACCCTGAGCGGTCTCCCTTCCCGAAGGACGACGAGCGCTATGGACTCCCCCGGACGGTACCTGGTAATCCGGTTGAGAAAGTCCTGGGCGTTGAGGATAGGGCTGGCGTCGAGCGACCTGATGATGTCGCCCCGCTTGAGTCCGCCCCGCCCCGCCGGGCCGTCCTCCTGGACTTCCCCGATCAGAATGCCCGACGTCGACTGCAGATCCAGCGCGTCCGCGAGATCGCGAGTGAGGTCCTGGGGCTGGATACCCAGATAACCGCGGACAACCTCTCCGTGTTGCCGGAGTTCCGCCGCAACCTTTTCCGCGACGTCGATCGGAATGGCGAACCCGATGCCGGATCCCGCGGGATTGTACGCGGTATTCACGCCCACAACCCGCCCGGCGCCGTTGACAAGGGGTCCACCGCTGTTGCCGGGATTGATGGACGCGTCCGTCTGCAGGAAATCCTGAAAGGGCGGCGCCGGAATATCGCCCTGAATCCGCTCCAGATGCCGTCCCTTGCCACTGATCACGCCAACGCTGACAGTATGGTGAAAGCCGAAGGGACTGCCAACGGCCATCACCCAGTCGCCGACCTGCACGGAATCTGAAGCGCCCAGTCGCGCAATGCGCGAATGATGGATCGGATCGTTGGAACGAAGCCGCAAAAGCGCCAGGTCCGTGTCCGGATCCTGCCCGACGACTTCCGCGGCGTATTCCGTGCCGTCGGAAAAGCCCACCTGAATACCGACTGCGCCGTCTACAACGTGGTTGCTGGTCAGGATATGTCCGGTTGCGTCCAGGACAAAGCCCGATCCGTAACGCAACGCGGACGGCCCCCGGCGCAACCCGGACCGGGAGATCTCCCTGCCGTAGGGGGTGTTGGCCGATATGCTGACAACCGCGGGCCTTACGAGCCTGACGACATTCGAAAACGACCGTACGGGACTGTCGGCCCATGCAGTCTCAAACCGCAACAGGAAGAGCGCTGCAAAGAAGACAGCCTGGCAAATGCGCGGGGGTTGGGGTGTCATCTCGAAAAGACCGAAAACACCGAAAACACTAACTCTCCGCTTCTTCGGTCTTCTCCTCTTCCTGATTGTTGCCGGCTTTCAGATTGTTCAGACGGGTTTCCCGCTCCTGCAGAAGGGTTTCAAGTTCGTTGATTCTTCGAACCAGATCCTGTACGTCGCCGGCCTGCGCCACGTCAGCTTCACCACCCCCGGACAGGTGAGCGTGGACCGCGCCTCCCAATTCTGCGAACGCTTCGTGTATGGCATGGCGGGTTCCGGCGATATCGAGCCTGGCTCGACCGATTTTCCCAAGGTGTTCGGCCTTGTGGGCTGCCGTTGAAGCACTGTCGATGATCCCTCTCTTAATGCGTGCCCAGAGCGTGTCTGTATCCATCCGGGACTCCTTCGGCATTACGTGTCGACGTTGGCATTCGCGCTGCGGAGCGCCTGGACCAATTCCTGGCGGGTGGCACGAGAGATCTCGCGCCCCTTGATGGACAGACCCGAGGTCTGTCTGGCCAGCTGGCGGAGCTGTACTACCGAGAGACCGCTGATGTCCGGATGAACCTGGTGACGCGGCTGCTGCCCGTCCAATTGGAATACGTCGACCAGATCGTCGTGAGGATTCGGAATCACGTGCCGCGAGACCAGCTGGCCGACCCGATCCGCAGCCTCTGCAGCCGCCTGAACAGCGGCCTGTACGGCCCCCACGTCGCCCAGGATCCGAATGGACACCAGGCCTCCCTCTATCTTTTCTACGGCCGCGAGTTCGACGGCGGCGGCCTTCACGGCGGCGTCGGCCGCTTCGACGACGCCGGTGAAACCACGTGTTTCGATCAGTCCCAATGCGTTCTTGGCCATATCGGAACCCGGAGTGCCAGCTGTGAAAACACGACAGCGGCCACCTCGGGCGCACGGAGACGCCCGAGGTGGCCGCTGTTATTCAGCTTAGCAGATGAAATAGGGGAAAGATCATCAGGACCGTTCGGTAACAAGCGCTAAA
The DNA here is from genome assembly GCA_965116875.1 of Candidatus Latescibacterota bacterium. Taxonomy (GTDB): domain Bacteria; phylum Latescibacterota; class UBA2968; order UBA2968; genus JAAXHE01. Next base: position 833,631 of record OZ220733.1, on the reverse strand, counting down.
GTTACGTTATGTGCCAATTCTAAAGATAAGGAAAATGCCCTTTCGTGTCACGTATTTTTTTCGATCACGAAAAAGACAGGTTGACACTTGATAGCCGAAAAACAACAAGTTATCGGAAAAAGTCCTGCGACCAGTTGTAACGGCTCGCGCCATTCTCCGTGCCGAACCAGACGTAGTCGTCCTGAAGGATCACGGCCTGTGTACGGTCGTCGATCAGGCCGCCGGACTGCGTGTAGCGCTTCCAGAGTTTCGTGGAGATTTCGAAGCGAAACGCGCCGAGGTCGGTCGCAAGCCATACGTGGCTGGTATCGGCCGCAATTGAAACGTGACGGTCGCCTTGTATTTCGGCGAGCGCGAATCGCTGCCATGCCGAGTCGGGCGCGGCCAGATGAAGGAGCGCGGACGGCGATTCAACGGCCGCCCACACGCGGTTCCTGCAAACGGCCAGCCCGCTGACGGGCCGGGACGTGAGTCCGCCGGGGCTCCGGACGGGCGTCCAGTTCACGTCGTTGACGGGACAGCGAAACAGCCCCAGATGCGTGCCGGCCCAGATGTAGCCGGCGCCCGCGGCCATGGCCTGGATGGCGAATCTCTCGCTGCCGCCAACCCAGCGAATGGTGTCGGCCCGCGTATCGAACACGGCAAGCCCGGCCTGAGTGCCGATCCAGACCCGGGTGCCCGCTCTGGCCAGGGCGGTGACTCCCCGACGACCGGGGAGACGATGGGTTATCCACTGTCCGGAGCGACGGACGTATCGGATGAGTCCGTTCCAGGCGCCGAACCAGACAGTGGCGCTGTCGGGAAGAATGGCGGAAATACGGGCCTCGTCCAGACCCATGATATGCTCAGGTTCAAAGTATTCCCACAGTTGGGTTGAGAGATGGTACCGCGTTATTCCCTGTTCCCTGATACCGTAGACGCCCCTGCCTCCGAACCAGATGCTGTCCCCGTCTCTCGCCATGGCGGTGATATTCTCGTCGAGCGGCCCGAAAGCGTGGAACTCGAGTTGCCGGTCCGTCATGTTCGCCTTGCCGATGCCCAGTCCGCCGGTGCCGATCCACAGCGTTTGCCACGTGTCCATCAGCGTCGCCGTGATGGGATAGCTCCTTCGCGGACCGCGGATCCATCCCCCCTCGAGGAAGAAGCCGAAAGGCATGTAGACCGGCGGAATCGTTGCCGGCGGACGGCGCGGGGGCGGATCGTCGCCGAAATACGAAACGGTTTCGAGCCGCGTGAGCCAGCGGGCCGCACCCGACGGCGTGTCCATCCAGAGTTCGCCGGTTCCGGCGTCGTAGGCAATGGCGCGAATGCGATTGTCGGGCAGGCCGTCCAGGACGGTCAGCGGCCTGTGCCATCGTTCCCCGTACATGTCGTAACGCCGGATGCCCCCCTCGGTACCCACGTAGATGTACTGGTTGCCTTCAGCCAGGGCCGTAACCGAGTTCATGTTGGGAAAGTGGGTCCAGAGTTCCGGATCGAATGCGTGCGCCGGCTCCGAGAGCAGGAGAAACAGCGCGACGAGAAGCTGTTTTAAAATTACCGGTGAGTTCTCGAGCGCGAGCGAAAAAGTGGCGGTCAAGGCGGGAAAATCCGCCCATATTTGTCTATACGGGCGGGTTTGACCAACGCCGACCGGCGCTTTTGCAGCCGCGCGAAGACCGCTGGGAATTTTAAGACAGCATCTGGAAAGGGATATCATGGGTTTCAGGATCCGTGCGTTAGCAGTCCGTTGAAAAAGTCGCTCTGCAGGCGAGGCCGAGCCATAGTGGTCGAAGACAAGGCGCGCGACCGAGTCCCATCTCTCGATTCGGCGAGGGAGCGCAACGCAGTATTTCGACCACAAGGGCCGGCCGTAGCCCGGATGGACTTTTTCAACGGGCTGTCAGGACATGCGCTGGACGAGGGCCGCGGTCTCGCGGGCCACGATGATTTCTTCGTTGGTGGTCACAATCGCGATTTTTACGGTGCTTTCGGAAGCGGAGATCAGCCGCTCCGGAGGCCCGGTGGCGTTCGTTCCCGGGTCAAGTTCAATTCCCAGGAATTCCAGACCCCGGCAGATGCGCCGCCGAACGTGAACGCCCCGTTCGCCAATGCCACCCGCAAAGGCCAGCGCATCGACTCCGCCAAGGGCGGCTGCCATTGCGCCGATGGCTGTTTTCACGCCGTAGCAGAATGTCTCGATGGCCAGTCGTGCCCTTCGGTTGCCGGCATCGGCGGCCGTTTCGAGGTCGCGGACGTCGCCGCTTAGGCCGGAGATGCCGGCCAGGCCGCTTTCCGTGGTGAGAATGCGTCGGACGTCGTCTGTAGAGAGGTTTTCACGGTCCATGATGAACGGAATGATGAACGGGTCGATGGCGCCGTTCCGGTTTCCGTGGATAATACCGTCCTGGGCGGAGAATCCCATCGTGGTGTCGATTGACCTTCCGTCCTTGATGGCGCACAGAGACGCGCTGCCGCCCAGATGGCAGGAAATCAGGTTCAATCCGGCGGCGGGCCGGTCGAGGAGCCGTGGCACTCTTTCCGAGACGTACCGGTGGGAGGCGCCGTGGAAACCGTATTTGCGCACGCCATAGGTCTCGTACCAGTTGAAAGGAACGCTGTAGGTGTACGCGTAATCCGGAATGGTGGCGTGGAAGGCCGGTTCGAAAAGCCCGATCAGAGGAAGATCCGGGTAGAGCGTGCGAAAGATCCGGACAGCCTGTATGTACGGGGGGTTGTGGGCCGGCGCAAGATCGTTGTAGTCGGCCATGCGCTCAAGAATCCCGTCGTCCAGCACGTACGTCCCCGGTTCGCCGCGCAGGTGGACGGTCTTGAACCCAACCGCATCCAGGCCGGATCCTCCGCGGCTTCCAACCAGGTTCCCGAGAGCCTCCATTACGTTCCGGATCGCAGACGGGTAATCGGGAAGCGCACAGGTGGATCGGGTTTCCGATGGCCCCATGCGATGTTGCACGGGACACCGCGTGTCGCCGATACGTTCCAGGCGCCCCTCGGCGAGCACCGTCTCGCCGGTCATATCAAAGAGTTTGTACTTGAACGACGTACTGCCGACGTTGGCGACGAGGATTTTCATAGGCGACGCTCGGGAACGCACCGGGAACTTTACAACGGCTTCCCGGTGCGGAGCTCCTGTATCACCTGGCGGGTGATTTCGGTGATGAGTTCGTCTTTCGGCGGCGGAGGGTTGTCGGAAGGGCTCGAGGCGCTGCGTGTGCGAAGTGTGGGGATTTGCGTTTTTGAGTTGTCGGCCCCGGCCGGCGCCGTGCCGACGTCGCACGCGGGATCCGGTCCGCGGATGCCCAGGCGTTTGCGGATCTGGAGGAGTTTGTCAACCTGTTCCCGGTTCAGGACATTGGCGCCGCCCAACTGGCGTGCAATAAAGAGGATTCGCGCGAAATGTTCCAGGGTTTCCATTTTGAAATAGGCGTTCATCACGTCGGAACCCACGGTGGTAGCGCCATGATTTTCAAGCAGATAGGCATCGTAGTCCTTGACGAATTTTCGAATCGGTTCGGAGATCTCCGGTCCACCGGGCGTGCCGTACTTCGCCGTGGGAATCGAGCCGAGCGTGATCACGACTTCGGGCAGAACACAATCGGTGAGCGGCATTCCGGCAACCGAGAATCCCGTCGCCGTGGGTGGGTGCGCGTGGACGACCGCCTTGATGTCGGGCCGTTCCCTGTAGAGGAACAGATGCATGCCGATTTCGGAGGAAGGACTCCGAACGCCGCTGATCTTCCTGCCTTCCATATCGCAAACGCACAGATCCTCGACGGACAGGTTGCCTTTGCACAGCCCGCCGGGTGTTACAATCAGGCGGCCTTCGTCGAAGCGGGCGGAGATGTTTCCATCGCTCGAGACGATGTAACCTTTGTCGTAGAGCCTGCGTCCTGCTTCCACGATATCGAGTTTTGCCTGATGGAGCGTCATGGCGGTGTGACCTGTTTACAGCCCGGATCGTCGATGGCTGCGAGTTGTTTTTATTGTTGCTGCTCACAGACGACCTGGTCCACGATCCCGACGATAACGGAGCGGATGGGCGGCCGGTCCACCCCCAGGACCTGCGCGGCAGCAATGCCCTGGCGAAGGACGAGGACGGTTTCGCCCGCGCCTGCGCCGGCCGCATCGACGGCAAGCAGGGTGTGATTCTCGTCTGTGCCGTCGGGCCGGACGGGTTGTACCAACATCAGTTTTGCGGCGTTGTAGGCCGGATGTTTCAGTGTGGACACTACGCTGCCAATGACTCGAGCCAGAATCATGGAGTCCGCTGGTTCGGGGAAGACCGGAAAACTGCGCGCGGTTCGGTCATTGTTCGGTTGGGATATCGATGCGGTCGGCGATACCGACGATGGCGGCGTCTACCGGCCCGTATTTCCCGGGCAGGGCGTTGGGCGCTTCCCGCGCACTGACCCAGTAGACGGTCTCACCCTGTCCCGCGCTGACCACGTCGACGGCCACCAGCGCTTCACCACGATCGTTCCGGAGGTGGTCCAGAGGCCGGATAACGAGCAGCCGGACGCCATTGAGCGTCGGGTCTTTCCTTGTGGCTACGATTCTTCCTGTGACCCGGCCGAGTTGCATGGACACCTGGCATTGAAATTGGAACGTAAGAAGCTGTTTTAAAATTACCGGTGAATTCCCGAGCGCGAGCGAAAATGCGGCGGTCAAGGCGGGAAAATCCGCCCATATTTGTCTATACGGGTGGATTTGACCAACGCCGACCGGCGCTTTTGCAGCCGCGCGAAGACCGCTGGGAATTTTAAGACAGCTTCTAAGGACGGCCCTCGCCGGATTTCAGACGATCCTGAAATAGTCGACCAGCGTGCAGCGCCGCTGGCGTGTGAAGGTTCTGGCCGACGTGCAGCCCTCGCCGGTGGGCGTGGCGATGGAGAACGAGGTGTATCCTTCGCCGCCGGCCCCCACGCCGGCAGTGGACGGTCCGTTCTTGATAAAGAGACTGCAGCGGCACGCCCGGGCCATGTTGGTCATGTTTTCCACGTTCTTCGAGTGCATGACGGCCGTGTGGCGATATCCATGCTCGGCCTCCACGGCCCTTTCGATGCCGGCGTTGACATCGGGCACGCGGACAATTGGAATGAACGGCATCATCTGCTCGTTCTGCGTGAAGGGATGCGAGCATTCAACCTCGCCAACCAGCAACTCCGTTTCGGGCGGAACGTTCAGGCCGATGCTCTCGGCCAGAACATGCGGGTTTCGGCCCACGAATTCCCGGTTTACGGTGCGTTCCCCGCCCTTGTCTGCAGTGAACGCGTGTCCGGTCAGGCTTTTTATCTGACCGCGGTCCAGCTCCACGCATCCCCTGGCAAGCAGGGATTGCTTGAGTTCGTCGGCGACGGACTCGACGACGAAAATCTCCTTTTCACCAATGCAAAGGATATTGTTGTCAAATGCGCCGCCTTCCACGATTCCCTCCGCGGCCACGTCGAGGTCGGCGGTCTCATCGACCACCACCGGTGGATTTCCGGGTCCCGCGGCAATGACCCGTTTCGGCGCGCGCATCGCGGCCTTGACAACGCCGCCCCCGCCCGTAACCAGAACGAGATCGATTTTCGGGTGGACGAAGAGATCCTGCGCGATCTGAATACCGGGTTCGTGCACAGTGGTTAACAGGTTTGGAGGTCCCCCTGCGTCGACGATCGCCCGGTTGAGGATCTGAATGCCCAGCTGGGAGACGTTTTTCGCGGCAGGATGGGGCGCAAATACGGCGCTGTTTCCCGCTGCGATCAGGCTGATGGCGTTGTTCACGGTCGTGGGGACCGGATGCGTGGAGGGTGTGACCGCGGCAACGACGCCGAAGGGCGCCAGCTCCACAACGGTCAGCCCGCGGTCTCCGGTCCAGGCCACCGGTTCCAGGTCCTCGACGCCAGGGGTGAGACGGGCAACCACGTCGAATTTCCGGATCTTGTGGGCAATTCTGCCCATACCGGTCTCGTCGATGGTCATCTGCGCGAGGCCCTTGGCATGGTCCAGCGCCGCCTTTCGAATGGCCTCGATGATTTCGCGCCTGGCTTCGAGAGAAAGGGCTTCCAGTTCGCGCTGGGCCGCGCCGGCCGCGTCGATCGCGCTGTCCAGTCGTTCGAAGATGCCGTCGTCCCCGTTGCCGCCCGTCCGGGCGCGGGACGAGACGACCGCGGGGGCCTGCGCTTCCGGAGCGAGGGTGCGAACGACTTCCTCTACGACAGATCTGATTTGCGCTTCGTTGAGATTCATCAGTCAAATTGACCACAAAAAGCCTGAATGCGGTGAGACGGTAGAGGTGAGAAAATCGGGTAGACGCAAGACGTAAGACGGTAGAATAAATGAGGGGAGACGGTAGAGGTGAGACGGTAGAAGAAGCCCTTGCCGATATGTTCCTCCGACTCGCCTGCGGCCTGGCAGGAAACCTTACACGGCAGGCGATCTCTACCCTCTCCCGGCTTACGTCTCACCAGGTGGTGGGGTGTCGTGGGGTTCTCTACCCTCTCCCGGCTTACGTCTCACCAGGTGGTGGGGTGTCGTGGGGTTCTCTACCCTCTCCCGGCTTACGTCTACCGTCTCACCGGGCATCCTGGAAATTCGACGTCCATTCGTCTTTGCTCATCTGTATTTATTCGACATTCAGGTCGGTGAACAATTACGTGTCAAGGTTCATTCATGCGTGTTTCCGGTACGTCGTTTCACCCTCCATTTCCACCGAATCGACGATGGCGACGACGACCGCGTCGACCGGACGGTCTTCGGTGGAGCCGGTCATCCGGGCGGAACTTCCGCTTGTGCACAGGACGACTTCATTGGCCCCGGCGCCGACGGCGTCCACCGCAATCAGGAATCGGCTTCCCGGCTTCAGCGTCTGCATATCCAGGGTTTGCACGACCTGGAGCTTGAACCCCTCGAGGCCCTTGTCTTTCTGGGTGGCGACAACCGTCCCCACCACTTTGCCCAGAATCATGATAAACGCTCAGAAGTTGGTTTAAAATTGCCGGTGAGTTCCCGAGCGCGAGCGAAAAAGTGGCGGTCAAGGCGGGAAAACCCGCCCATATTTGTCTATACGGGTGGGTTTGACCAATGCCGACCGGCGCTTTTGCAGCCGCGCGAAGACCGCTGGGAATTTTAAGACAGCTTCACAGGCTTCTCAGGACGATTTTCCAATGGGCAGCACGTCTTCGAGGCTGCCATGAGGGCGCGGAATGACATGGACGGAAATCAGTTCACCGATCTTGCCGGCGGCGGCGGCGCCCGCCTCGGTGGCGGCTTTGACGGCGGCCACGTCCCCCCGGACAACGGCGGTCACGTAGCCCGCGCCGATTTTTTCCCAGTTGACCAGCTTTACATTGGCCGCTTTCACCATGGCGTCGGTAGCTTCGATCATTGCCACCAGACCTCTGGTTTCGATCATGCCGAGGGCTTCACCCATGTCGCGATTCCTCCTGTTAGGTGTGTTCGATACAGAACGAGACGGGAAAGGCGCTCGCCTGTTTTTCTTTAGTGAGAACCGATCTGCTTTCTTTTATAGACGGCCAGCTTGTAGGGGCGCGGGCCGTCGAAGGACCTGATGCGTTTGTAGGATTCCCGAAACCAGGGCGCGGATGCAATCGGGCCTTCCAGCGAATCCCATAGTGGATCGTGCAGGAGCATGAAGTCCGGCCTGTACGTCCGGACGGGCCAGGCAACGTCCCCCGCGGCGATATGGGGGCCGACCGCAGGGGTGACCAGACCGCAGACGTCCACAACGTACCGGTCGCTGTAAAAACCCACGATGCCGATTTCGACCATTCCGACGGAAGCCGCCGCAGGTGTATGATCGGCGAGCCACTCACCCGCCGACCTGTAGATCGGGTATCTCGGCTGGGGTTCCCGCCCCATCAGGCTGACAGTCGGGACCAGGACGGCAACCAGAAGCGGAACGCAAAGCAGCGCGATTACCCGGCCTTCATGACGACGCCGGTCGGACAACCTGTCCGCGATCCGGCGGCCCAGCGAGACCGTGCCCAGAGCGGTCAGGATCATCAGGAACGGCACGAGTCCGGCGTAATAGTTGTAGGCCGCCGGTACGCCCATCGCCCAATACCCGACAAAGATGAGCAACGGCCAGCCCGCGATGAGCAGAAACCGCCTGTCCAGACGGAACATCCTCCCCACGCCCAGGACCGCCGGCAGCACGAACCAGACGAACAACGGCGACGACTGCAGATAACGCCCGCCCGTATAGAAAACACCGTGCCACAGCGACCGCCACAGCCCGCTTGCGCCCATGGCCCGCTTTGCCTCGAGCGTATTGGGAAAGGGCGATCCGAAAGTCCACGCCGCGTAGATCGACCACCCGCCAACAACAACGGCGAAGACAAGGAGCGGCCGCCAGGCCTCTCGCCTGTGAATCCACAGGTGGTGTCCCAGGATGAGACCGGCGGGTACGAGTCCGTCCCCGCGGGTGAGCGCGCCAAGCGCAAGCAGCAGCGCCGCGAGGCTCGGGCGGTCCGAAAAGTAGGCCGCGTAGCCGCCGAATATCAGCGCCTGGAACAGAATCAGTTCAAAGCCGAGTACGTCGCCGAGATACGGATTCAGAACCACCAGAAACGCGGCGACGAAACCGGCCCTGCCTTCATTGAAGTCTGCCAGAATGCGCCCGATCAGCCATCCAAGCGCCCCCAGCGCGGCGCCGCTGAAAAGGGTGCTGATCAGCGGATAGTTTCCGGAAAACCGGCCGGGAACGGAGAGGAGCACGGCGTAGAGCGGCGCCGTGGTTCCAAGCACCCGTTCGCCTTCGTTATAGATGAAGCCACGCCCTTCCGCGAGGTTTCGCGCGTATCGGTACGTGATATACGGATCGTCCATCTGCACCCGGTGATAACAGGCAACCGCCGGTGGCGTCAGCAAGACCACCAGGATGAAGATCCGCGCGTTGGTTGACATGGGTGAGCGAAAGAGTACAGCTTCTCAGAAGCCGTTTTAAAATTACCGGTGAGTTCCCGAGCACGAGCGAAAAAGTGGCGGTCAAGGCGGGAAAACCCGCCCATATTTGTCTATACGGGTGGGTTTGACCAACGCCGACCGGCGCTTTTGCAGCCGTGCGAAGACCGCAGGGAATTTTAAGACGGCTTCTTACGATTCGATGTATGCCTTGCCTCCGCAGACAAGGTCGGCCGCGTTGGCGTCGTCGGTGTCCAGATGGAGTTCGGGCAGATAGCCGGGGTCGATTTTCAGCCTGACGTTTTCAAAGGTGAGACCCTTTTCGCCGCCGATATGAGCGCGAACGGCGCTGCGCCCGGTCAGGCCCATCTCCACAACGTCGGCAGGGCGGAGATGGAGGTGCCGGACGGCGCGGATAGCGGCAGGCACCGTAAGGGATCCCTTTGGACCCACAAAAGTGACCCGCTGGGCGCCTTTCAGGTCGCCGGAGTCCCGCACAGGGGGGTCCAGACCCAGAAAGATGGCGTCCGTACGGGCCAATTCGACCTGGTTGTAGTCCCGGGCGGGTCCCAGAATCCGGACGCGCTCGATGGCGCGTAGCCGGGGCCCGATAACAGAGACGCACTCTTCAGCCGCATAGGCGCCCGGCTGAAAGAGTTCTCTGTAGGGTGTGAGTTCCGATCCGGCCCCGAAGAGGATATCCATGGCCGTACGGTCCAGGTGACAGTGCCTTGCGGAGACACCCACCGGAACCTCGAGGAGGCCTTCTTTTCCGTTCCGAATCCTCCCGATGACTTCCCGGACGACGTGGGCGATATCCGGCGAGCCGTTGCCTGGCGCGGCCTCCCGCCCTCGCTGGCACAGCTTGCAGTCCGCGCATTCGGAAGCAGGTTTGAATGTCTGTACCATCGGGACGCGTCCCGCAATCGTGTTCGGCCCCGGACGTGTTTTGCCGAACGGCGACTCGTTTCCGGGGCAGGACGCGAATGGGTCGTCTGGTGGATCGAAGACAGGTGCGAATCCGAATTCAAGACGCGAATAATAGCAGGTTGAGCAGGTAAAGTCAAGGGATTTCGATGACACGCTCGGCAACCTGAGCGTGGGAGGCCGTTCGCTTGACAATTCACGGGGTTATGGTATAATTGGGCAAACCGTCGCCAGGCCCGGGGAATCGGGAAACTGGTGTTTCTACGCCGGTTCGGGCGTGGCGGTGGGCGTGTCTGCCGGCACAGCCGCATCGACGGTAGTGCAAGGTCGATCTTCCACGGAGTCCAGATTCTCCGGATAAGACGTCGTGAGATCCGTAACCCTGTTCCTGGCTGTTCTCTCCCTGTCGCGGATTGTCCACGCGGGTGACAATACTCCGGACGTCCCGCTTACCCATACGGTTTATCGTACGCTAGACCGGTACGACGTCCATGGCTGGCTGGACCCGGCCGCGTCGCAGATCAGGCCCTACACCCGTCTTGAGGTCGCCCGGCTTCTGATTCAGGTCCTGCGGAATGGCGATGCGCTGGCCGCGATGTCGGGGACGGAAAGGGCGATACTCCGGAGACATCTGTCCTCGTTCCGCACGGAGGCCGCACGGTTGGGCCATGCCCCGTCCGCAGCCGAAGCCGGCGTGTTCGAGCGGTTGGCGCGCACACTTTATTCATGGCGGGATACGTCCGCGTCGGTCGCCGTCGACGCGCTCTTCCGACAGCGATTGATTCTGCTTCGGGGCGAAGTCAGAGAGAGAGAGACGGTTTCTCAAACCCACGTCGGCGCGATTGTCCGCGGCACGCTTGGCGACCGGATCGGTTTTCGCGCCCGGCACTTCGAGGCCAGGGAATGGAGCACCCTCCCCCGGCTGACCAGGGCGGACGTACTTGCCCGGCCCGTGGAACTGGTACAATTCAAGGGGAAGGCGGCCGACTTTCGTGAAGCGACCTGCCAACTGGTTTGGGCAACGCGCTGGTTTGCTGCGGATGCGGCAAAAGGCAGCCTGGACTGGGGGCCCGGCAGGAGCGGCAACCTGCTCATGGCGCCGTTCGCACCGTCCTTCGGAATGGTTCGATTCCGGACGGCGTACAGGCGGGTGCGCTTCATCCACGTTCTCGGATTTCTGGAAGCCGATTCGGATCTCATCGACGCTTCCCGCACGAGGTTCGACAACGGTCACCGCCGTACGTTTCTTCGCGCCAAAGCAATTGCGGCCCATCGCGTGGAGGTCGATGTCTCTCCGCGCGTCCGTCTGGGATTCCAGGAGGCGGTGATTTACGGGGACCGGGATTTCGAATTCCTGTATGCGTCTCCCGTATCGGTACTGACCGCCGCACAGATGGCGGTGGGAGACAGGGACAACCTGGCTGCGGGGCTGGATATATCCCTTCGCCCTGTCAAACGGTTTCAGACGTACCTGGCGTTATTCATGGATGACTTGAGGAAGTTCAGCCCTGGTGACTTTTCCAACAAGCTCGCGGCGCAAGCGGGCGTGTTCTGGACGGATGCGTTCGGGCTGCGGGATACGGATTTTCGAGCCGAGTTCGTGCATATCGAACCGTTCGTGTATTCTCACAGGTTCAACGTCAACGCGTACACGCATTTCGACGCGCTCCTGGGTTATCCCACCGGCCCGAATTCAGACCGGTTCTGGGCCCGGTTGACGCACCGGTTCTCTCCCTCGGTTTCTGCAACCCTCAGCTTCGAAAGGACGCGTCTTGGAGAGAATATCGAAAATTCGGACGGCACGCTGACGAACGTGGGGGGAGACGCGCGCCTGGGCCGGCGGCCTGAGGATCCCGCGGTTCGGGAGTTCCTGAGCGGCGCGGTGGAGAAGCGTTCGCAGGCCGGTGTCGACCTCGTCCTGGAGCCGTTCTCCGATCTCGTGATTTCCGCGACCTACCTGCAGACGCGAGCCGGCAACGTACCCCTGAAGGGCGGAAGGCGCGGGGATGGAGGCATCCACGACCTGCGCATCACGCTTGACCTCAATTTTTTCTGAGAAGCTGAACGGGAAAGGGACCGATGGCAATGGAATCGGGCGGCTCGACCGCACGGATACACGGACGGTGGGTGATCCCGGCCCTGTGTCTCGCGCAACTCGCGCTGATCGCGCTGCCCGCCTGGCGTTTCGGCGAGGTCATTCCGCTAATCACCGTCAGCCTGATTGTGATTTCCGGTATCGCCCTGATGACCTCAGTCACTTCCGCGCTTTTGTATCTCTGCTTTATCGCCTCCGTAATCCCCTCCGAGTTTTACGAAGAGCATCTCATGCTGCCCCGGAATCTGCACTTCTGCGAAGCGCTGTTCCTGGTGGTATGGGGTGTGGCGTTCGTCGCATGGCTGCAGGAACGGAAGCTGAGCTGGCGGCGTACCCGGCTGGATCGTCCGATGCTGGTTTTTCTCGGGCTGGTGGTGGCCTCGATAGGGCTGGGTCTGATTTACGGGCAGGACGTTCGGCAGGTGATGCGGGACGTGCGATATCCTCTTTACTACGTGCTGTTCTTCGTCGTAACGGGCTTTTTCGACCTGCGCAGGCGCGGGATGTTTCTGGCCGTGCTGGTGATTTCCGCGGCTGTCGTGGGAGTAGAGTACCTTATTGAATTCGTCCGGACCGTCGATCTCTCGTATGCGGGGGCATTCTACCGGGTCGCCAGGCGGGAGGGGCTGCTGCTTCCGATGGGGGTTCTGGTTCTCGCGGCGGCTTTCCTGTACGACACGTCGCCGGTTCGGCGCACGGTTGGCGGCCTTCTTCTTGTTCCTATAGGTCTTGCGCTGGTTGTCACGATGGGACGCGCGATGTGGGGCAGCCTGTTGTTCGGTCTGTTCTGCGTGGGGGGGCTGGTACTGCTGGACCGCGGGAGGCATCGTGGACGGCGGCTTCTGATATTGTTGCTGATTCCCGTCTTGCTGCTGGGCCTTGGCTATTATTTCCAGCAGTTCACCGGCGCGGGCGTGGAGGACATCGCGGCTCATCGTTTGCGGCGTACCGTAACCGAGGGCGACCTGGAGATCCAGGGTCGTCTGCTGGCGTATGCGCTGGCGCTGGAGAAGATATGGGAGCGGCCGTTACTGGGTGGAGGACATGGAACCACGATCTCCTATCTGAGGTTCGACGAGTACTCCCGGCCCTACGTATTTACGTCCGGCGGCGTTGACAACACCTATCTGACGATTATGATGCGAATGGGAATTGTGGGCGTGATCGCTTTTCTCTGGATATTCTTCAGGGGACTGCGGATCGCCTACGGCATGTTTCGCCGCACCGACGATCCGCAACTGAAGGGGTTTTGCGTTGCGTTTCTTGCGGTCTACGCGGCGCTGCTGGTATATATTGTCAGCGACAATACGATGATGGGCAACCGGTTGATTTTCTGGCACGCGTGTTTTCTCGGCATTCTGGCCCGATTGGATGGAGAGGCGGATGAAACCGGCGGTGACGGCGGTCGTGGTGAACTGGAACTCGGGTGACGACCTCCACAGGTGCGTCGCGAGCCTGATTGCAGGTACTGAGCGCCTGCCGATGGAGGTGGTTGTGGTGGACAACGCGTCGTCGGATGGCAGTCCTGACGCGCTGGACACCTTTGGCGACGTTGTGCGGCTGGTTGAGACGGGGGGGAACTTCGGGTTCGGCAGCGGCGTCAACCGGGGAGTGCAACTGAGCAACGCTCCCTATATTCTCGTCCTGAACCCGGACGTGAAGGTAGCGCCGGACGCGGTTGAACGCCTGTTGGATTATCTTGAAGCCCACGACCGGGTCGGTGTGGTGGGGCCGCGCCTTGTCGACGAGCGAGGTCGGGCGCAACGGTCCTGCGGTCGGGCGCCCCGGCTGGCCGGCGAAATCTGCCGTAAATTCCTGTTGCATCTTGTATTTCCATTTCTTAAATTCGGCTGCCGGGTCTCACGTGGGCCGACTGCGGTCGGCTGGGTCACGGGTGCCTGTTTCCTGATGCGTCGCAGCGCGTTCGGCGCGGTCGGCGGCATGGACGACGCGATATTCATGTATTATGAAGACGTTGACCTCTGCCTCAGGCTTGGTAGGGCCGGATGGTCCGTGGCCTATCTGCCGGAGGCTTGCGCATTCCATGCGGGAGGCCGAAGTTCGAAGAAGGCGCTCGAACGGATGCTGGTGGAGGGTGTGGCAAGTCATCTGTACGTTATGAAAAAACACCTGGGAGATCAGGCGGGTCGCCTTCTGGCTGCACTGACGTTTCCGGAGATGATATTGAGGACGCTGCTCTGGGGAGCTCTGTTTTTATTGCCCGGATTCAGGAGGGAAGCCGGACCGAGGCTCAAGGCGTACAGACGGGTCCTGACCCGGGGCGCTGAAGGTCGCGGCGGCTTCGGTTCCCGGTGGGGATGTGCGGGTCCGAAGGAGATTTCATGATTCCCATCTGGCGGGCCTGTTTCGACGAGGAGGAAGTAGCGGCGGTTCGTGAGGTGATGCTGTCCGGCTGGGTGGGGGCAGGTACGAAAGCCGCGGCTTTCGAAAAGCGGTTTGCCGAGTATATCGGGACGTCCTATGCAGTCAGCGTAAATTCTTGCTCGTCGGCATTGCTGCTGGCGCTCAAGGTGCTGGGCGTGGAGGGCCGCGAGGTCCTGACGACGTCCATGACCTTCGTCGCCACCAACCATGCCATCCTGCAGAACGGGGCCATTCCGGTTTTCTGCGACATCGATCCCGTTACGTTGAACCTGGACCCGGATTGCGTTGCGCGGCGGATATCGGACAGGACGGCCGCGATTGTCGTTGTGCACCACAGCGGCCACCCCTGCGACATGGATCCGATTCTGGAAATCGCCGCGTCCCGTGACATTCCGGTTGTGGAAGATGCCGCCCATGCCTGCGGCGCCAGGTACAAAGGCCGGATGGTTGGCGGATTGGGAACGATTGCGTGTTTCAGTTTCCAGGCGCAGAAGAACCTGACGACCTGCGACGGCGGTATGCTGACGACAAACGATGCGCAGTTGGCCGAGCGACTCAAACGGCTGAGCTGGATGGGCATCCCGCAGGGCACCTGGGACCGGTTTACGGCCGGGCCGCAACAGAAACGCTGGTTGTACGAAGTGACCGAAGTGGGTCACAAGTTCTATATGAACGATCTGAATGCGGCAATCGGGCTGGTCCAGCTGGCGAGGCTGGAGTCGGCCAACGCCCAGCGACGGGAAATCGTCCTGCAATACAACAAGGCGTTTTCCGATCTTGCGTGGCTTCGGACGCCCGGGATTGCGCCGTACGCAAGCAGCGCCTTCCATGCCTACGTGCCGCGCGTGGCGGACAGGGACAATCTGGTCGCCCACCTGCACGGGCGGGACGTCGATTCCAGCGTTCACTATTATCCGAACCATCTCTATCCGATCCACGAACCGTATCGTTGCGCGCTGCCGGTAACCGAGTCGGTGTGGCATGAGCTGGTGACGCTTCCGCTCTTTCCGGCCATGACAAACACGGACGTGGCTCAGGTTATCGACGCTGTTCGGAGCTTCCAACCCAGATGACGGGACGCCCGCGCCGGTCCCGCTCGCAACCAGGAAGTGCGACGTGTTGTCCTCCGCTTTGTTTCTCGCATTCGGATTCGGAAGCGCCCTTTTGCTGACACCTCTTCTTCGTGCCGCGGCGTTGCGCGCCTCGTGGTTGAATTCCGGCGGTGGAAACGGTGCGGAGTCGGTCCCTCCCATTGGCGGCGTGGCCATCGCGATCGCAACCCTGCTGCTGCTTCCCTTTGCGCCGCTGTCGTTTCCGGCCGGCCTCTGGATCGGCGCGCTTGGAATGGGCGCGATCGGATTCTTCGACGACAAATGGCCGCTATCGCCCTTTCAGAAGCTTGGGTTTCAGATCTTCACGGTTGTCATTGCGGTCGGGAACGGGCTTCGGTTCGACACAACGGGGAGTACCGTCGTCGACGCGGTACTGACCGGCGTATGGCTGGTCTGGATGTGTAACGCGTTTAACGTCCTCGACATGATGGACGGTCTCTCCGCGGGCGCCGGAGCCATTGCTTCTATTGGGCTTGCGGGTCTGGGGCTGGTCGGCGGTGCGGCGCCGGTTGTGATACTGGGCGCCAGCCTGGCGGGCGGTTTTCTGGGGTTTCTGGTATACAACGCCCATCCCGCCAGGGTCTATATGGGCGATGCCGGCAGTTTGTTTGCCGGATTCGTTCTCGGCGCGATGTCCGTCGAGATTTCCAGAGCGATGCCGGGCGTGCAGGGTGAACTCTGCACGATACTTGTGCTGGGGGTGCCCTGTTTCGAAGCCGTCTTCCTGTGTATCGTGAGGCGGAGGAAGGGCCTGTCCGTGATGCGGGCAAGCCGGGATCACGTCGCACAGCGGCTGGTCCGAATGGGATATTCCGTCAGGGGCGCGGTGCGGCGTATTCATCTTGCCGGCGGGCTGCTGGCCCTGTGCGGAATCGTGGCGGCCGTCGTGCCGGCCGTGATCTGCCTTGCAATTGTCGTTTGTGTGATTGTGGCGGCGGTATGGACCGGCGTGCGGTTGGCCCGAGTGGAGACCGCATAACGGTCCGTTGATAAAGTCGCTCTGCAGGCCTGCCTGCAGCAGGCAGGTAGCCCGGATGGGCTTCTTCAACGGGCTGATAAAGGAGCGGCCGGATGACCGACCTGCGTCGCGCAACCGTCCGGGCTTTCTCGTGGACCGGCCTGGCACAGGGCGCCGGTTATCTGATTCAGGTGGGCGCGCTGGGGTTGGTGGTGCGGCATCTGAGCGAACCCTCCAGGGCTTTCGGTACGGAGGTCGCCGCGGCCACGATTGTGGGAGTGGGGATCCTGGCCTCGGAAATGGGCCTCGGGAGAGCCCTCATTCAGAAGCGCGATGCGCAAGGAGCGCATCTTGCCGCGGCGTTCTGGATGGGCCTGATCATCTCGTGTCCGCTGGCCGCCCTCCTCTATCTGACCGCCCGATTCTGGGGCGGACTTTTTTTTGATGATCCGCAGGTTTCCGCGGTTCTCCCGGCTATGGCGTCGGTGCTGGTATTCGCGGGTGTCGGCGCCGTACCCCGGGCACGGATGGAGCGTACGTTTCGTTTCGGACAATTGGCGATTCTGGATGTTTGTGCGGCGTTTTCGAGCGGAATGACCATGGTGTCGCTGGCCCTGTGGGGATACGAGGTGTGGAGTCTCGTCTGGGCCTTTGT
The DNA here is from genome assembly GCA_965116875.1 of Candidatus Latescibacterota bacterium. Lineage (GTDB taxonomy): Bacteria > Latescibacterota > UBA2968 > UBA2968 > JAAXHE01. Next base: position 816,592 of record OZ220733.1, on the reverse strand, counting down.
GGTCCGCCATGCGATTCTGGGTCTGGGTCCCTGGGTTTTCTGCCCTTTCAACCCTGTCCGTACCTTCAGCGCCGCGGACGTCCGGGTGTTGATCGGGTTTGGAGGCAAGTGGACGGGTTCAAGGCTTGTGGGCTACGTCCAGCAGAACCTGGACTATCTGCTGATCGGCAGGTTCCTTGGGATCGAGGCGCTGGGCTACTACGGACTGGCGTACCGCCTCATCGCATTTCCGCAGACCCGTGTGGTTCAGGCCGTCGCGAAGGTGACGTTTCCCGCTTTCTCCGCTCTACAGGATGACGTCGACCGGCTTGGCCGGGCCTATCTCTCCACTGTGAAGTACGTCGCCATACTCGTTTTTCCGATTATGGCGGGATTTTTCCTTCTGGCGCATCCGGGGCTCGTATTGCTGTTTGAGGCGGAGATGGCGCCCGCGGCGGTGGTACTTCAGGTGCTCAGTCCGGCCGGAGCGCTTCGTTCCGTCGCGTCCCCCGCCGGGTTGGTCTTTTCAGCCATGGGCCGTACCGGTCTTGCGCTGATATGGAACATCGCCGGCGCCGTCTTTATGCTCGCGGCCCTGTGGTTCGGCATCTCCGGCGGGATAACCGGAGCCGCGCTTGCGGTAAGCCTCGGCGTGCTGGTCCTGACCGCGGCCTCGCAGGGAATCGTGAACCGGCTGGCGCGAATGTCCTTTGGTGAGTATCTCAGGGCGTTGGTTCCCGGTGCGCTGGGCTGTGTACTGATGACGGGGGTGGTGGCCGGTTGCAAGTGGCTGGCGACTGGCGTACTGTCGGATACGGCGTTGATTGCGTCCTGCGTGGTAGCGGGCGCGATTGCGTACCCGCTCGCTTTGCGTTTTTTCTCGAAGGAGACCGCCGCAGAGGCACTGCGTCTGGCCGGATCGATCCGGCGTCAGCCTTGATTCGCAATTACCCGGGGACCTGAATGTCGAAAATATACGGAAGAACAAAGGCGAATTTTCCATCCTTATATTTCGCACACTTTCGCAGGTAACCACACCCGTTTTTGGACAGGTGTGAAGCTGTTTTTAAGATGACCGGTGCGTTCCCGCGCGCGAGGCCGGGCAACGCTTTGAGTACGGCCGCGGACCGGATGGACTTTCTCAACGGGCTGAAAGGATTCAGACATGGCGCGACGGCCGGATTTCCTGATTATCGGCGCGCAGAAATGCGGAACGACGTGGTTGGCCGCCATGCTTCGGCAGCACCCCGAGGTGTACATGGCCGATCGGGAGATTCATTTCTTCGACAAGGCCGGCAATTACGAAAAGGGGATGGAATGGTATGCCCGTCATTTCGAAGGAGCGGAAAACAGAAGACGGGTGGGCGAGAAAACGCCGGACTATTTCTGGGCCGACGGACGAGGAGGTGAAGGTCACCTGCCGGACGTGCACCGGCATATCCACAGACATCTGCCCGACGTGAAACTGATCGTTACCCTCAAGAATCCGGTGGACCGCGCGGTCTCGGCGGCAAAGCATCTGATCAGGACCGGCCGGATTTCGCCTCTGCATCGAATGGACGATCTCCTGGCGGGCGAGAAATCCGTCCTGTTGGACGGGTTCGGAGTTTTCGAGGTGGGGCGGTTCTTTACGTTGCTCACCGCCTATCTGAATCTTTTCAGACGGGATCAGATCCTGGTGCTTTTCTTTGAAGAGGATATCGTACAGCGACCGGGCGAGGGCCTGAAGAAGGTCTGTGCATTTCTGGAAATTGACGACGGCTTTCAATTTTCGGGAATGGCGCAGAAGGTCAACCGGTTCGACGCCTGCAAAGTACACCTGATCGCCCGCTATTACTTTCCGATCCTGTCTCCGGTGACAAGCATTCTGGGGCGCCTCTTGCCGGAGAGCGATTACCGCCCCAGCGAGTCCGTCCTTCGGCATCTGCACGGAATCTACCACGAAGAAAATCGCAGGTTGTTCGATCTTCTCGAACGGGAACCGGCCGAATCGTGGCTTGCTACCTGACATCGGGTTCCCGGTAGACGCGCCGTTTTCCATTGATTCCCCGAATTTCCGTGTTTATATTCAAGGAGTCTTCCTGCCTTGAGAGTTTTTTTCGTCGCGCTCACCGGGCCCCGGTTCGCCGCCAGCCGTACACGCGTGTTCGACTATCTCCCCTTCCTCAGAGCCAATGGCGTAGAGGCCGACGTATCGGTTGTCTTGCCCGACCGGATCTCCACCTGGACGTACTCCAGGAGAGGAATCGGGCGCCTGATCCACTATACATGGGTGTGGTGGCGCTCGCTCCTGGCGGGGCTGCGCACCCTCGGGTCGGCGCCCCGGTACCACGTTGTGTTTGTGCAGCGGGTTTTTTTCTGCGCGCCCGTCGCCTGGCTGTTGCGGCTCTTTTCAAAGAAGGTCATCTTCGATTTCGACGACGCGATTTTCACGACCGAGGCGCCCGGTGAAGACTGGATGGCGAGGCTCCGAACGTGGCATCACTCGCGAGGGTTGGCGCGGATGCTTCGTGCGGCATCCGGGGCCGTCGTCGAAAACACCTACACGGCCGCTTATGCCGAACGGTATTGTCCCAGGATATCAATCATCACCGGGCCGATCGACACACAGCGGTATTCGCCCGGCAGAGCAGACGGGGAATGCGACGGTGTGGTTCTCGGCTGGATTGGCAGTTACACGTCCGCTCCGTACCTGGAGCTGATCCGGGAGCCTTTGGCCGAGTTGGGCGTCCGGCACTCCAATCTCAGGCTCTGTCTGATCGGCGAGGGCGGTTTTCGCACCGATGCCGTGCCGATGGAATGGCGCCCGTGGTCCCTGCAGACCGAGGTTCAGGACATGCGCGGCTTCGATATCGGCCTGATGCCGCTGCCCGACGATCCGTGGACCCGGGGCAAGGGCGGGTACAAGCTTCTGCAATACCTCTCGATGGGTATTCCTGCTGTAAGCAGCCCGGTGGGGATTAACCGCGAAATCGTGGAGGACGGCGTCAACGGCTATTGTGCAGGCACCCACGACGAATGGGTGTCCTGTCTGGATCGGCTGATTCATGATCGTGCGCTTCGGCATCGGTTGGGCAAGGCCGGACGGGCAAAAATGGAAGCGTGTTATTCCCTCAACCGGAGCAGCCGGAGGCTGTTGCAGATCCTGAATTCGGCGGCCCGGGCACAGTTTTGAGCGGGCATCGTCCGGGTTGTCCGTACACATCTATTCAACACACTTATAATTACAAATTAACTTTTGCATTGCCGGTTTATCACAGGGTGTTTATATTTGAAACGCTGATTCCGGCGTCGGAGCCCGATTATCCAATCCGATCATGGTGGTGCCACCTGTGGAGTCGGCACGCCGGCGGATCCTTTGCCGGCGCAAACGCCGATTCAACTGGTTCAAATTATCGATCGCCTGAACGTTGGCGGCCCAACGCCCTATCTGCTCTTTCTTTCCAGGGCGCTGGAGTCCCGGGGTTATCGTTCCACCGTGGTCAAAGGGCAGGTCGCACCCGGCGAAGCCGAAATGGATGACGTGATCCGCCGTTCCGGAATTCAACCCCTGGAGATGCCCGGGTTCAGCCGGGCGATTGTACCGATTCGCGATATCCGGGTGCTCGTCGCGCTGTATCGTCTGTTGAGGCGCGTTCGCCCGGAGATTGTCCACACCCACAAGTCGAAAGCGGGCGTGGTTGGGCGTATCGCGGCCTGGCTGGCCGGAGTACCCGTAACGCTGCATACGTTTCACGGTCTGGTTTTCAAAGGCTATTTTTCGGCCTGGAAGACCAGCCTGATCCTGCTTGTGGAGAGGCTGCTGGCACGCCGCACCGACCTTCTGGTTGCCGTCTCGGAACTGCAACGCGATGAACTCTTGGCCGACCGTGTCGGGACGCCGTCCCGAATCCGCACCGTTCCATTGGGTGTGGATCTGGAACCGTTTCTGAACCGGAAAAGGGGCGATGCGGGCTTCCGCGAGGAACTGGGTTTCGGCGCCTCGACGAGGCTTGTCGGTCTTGTGGCGCGGCTTGTGCCGATCAAGGGCGTCGACATCTTTCTGTCCGCCGCCGAACAGGTGGTCGAGGCGCTGCCGGATGTCCGGTTCGTCGTGGTGGGCGACGGTGAGTTGCGGGCTGAACTCGAGTGTGCGGCGCGAGAAACAGGACTCGGGGACAGCGTCCGGTTTACGGGTTTTCGAGACGACATGGCGCGCATATACGGTTCCCTCGATCTTTCGGTGCTGTCTTCGCATCACGAGGGGTTGCCGGTTGCGCTGTTGGAGTCGGTGGCATGCGGATGTTACGTGGTTGCCACTCGTGTGGGCGGCGTGCCCGATTTGCTTCGGTGCGAGAGGATTGGCCTGATGGTCGCGCCCGGCGACGCCAGGGCGCTTGCCGCAGGGATTCAGCGGGCGTTACGGGAACGGCGGAAGATTTCCGTTGAAGAGCGGCGCAGAATCGTTGACTCGTTCGGGATGAAAAGACTGACGGAGGATTTCAGCCACCTCTATCGTAGGCTATCCGAAAACAAGCGGACCGGAGGCGGTTCTCCGGGCGACTGCTGGGAAGGGAAGTACGCATGAAGGTGTTGATAACCGGCGGGGCGGGGTTTATTGGATCACATCTGGCCGAACGGCATTTGAGGCGCGGCGACGAAGTTGCCGTACTCGACGATCTTTCCACCGGAGACTACAACAACATCCACCACCTTGAGTCCAATCCCCGGTTCAACATCAAGGTGGGTACGATACTGGAGTCGGAAACGCTGCGTCCGCTGGTGGAATGGTGCGATACGATCTATCACCTTGCCGCTGCGGTGGGTGTGAACTACATCATCGACAATCCGCTGCATTCACTGACAACCAACATCAGGGGCACCGAAAACGTCCTGGAACTCGCCAACAGAGACAAGAAGCGCGTCATGCTCGCGTCGACGTCCGAGGTGTACGGCAAGAAGAACGGAAAGGTCTCGTTCCAGGAAAACGACGATCGATTGCTCGGGCCCATTACCGTCGACCGCTGGATCTATTCCACGACAAAGGCGGTGGACGAGATGCTGGGGCTGTCGTATTGGCGTGAAAAGAAACTGCCGATGCTCATTGTGCGTTTTTTCAACGTCATCGGGCCCCGGCAGACCGGCGATTACGGGATGGTTGTACCGCGAATGGTCAAGCAGGCGCTCCTGGGCCACCCCATTACCGTGTACGGCGACGGGGAACAGCGGCGCTGCTTTACCGATATCGAAGACGCACTCGACGGACTGGTCGCGCTGGCTGAACATCCCGACACGCCGGGTGAAATCTTCAATCTGGGCGGGAACGTTTCGACCAACGAAACCAGCATAGTAAAACTGGCGCACAAGGTCAAGGCACTGACGGAAAGCGATGCGCCTATTGAATTCGTGCCTTACGACAAGGCATTCGCAAAGGGATCGTACGAAGATCTCAACTATCGGGTGCCGGATCTCTCCAAAATCAGATCGTTCGTGAATTACGAGCCGAAAATGAGCCTCGACAACACACTCCGGCGCATCATCAGCTATTTCGAATCCTAGCAGATCGATCGTCGGCACAACGGTTCGCGTACCTGGGTCGCGATAGCGGCCGGGGCGAACCCTCCGGTGCACGGTCGCGATCCGACATATGAAATTTCGTCAACTGGCGTTAGACCGTCCAGGGCCGACTGTCGGCATGGACGGGGCTGGGTGTACGCCGGTTTTTTTATTTTGGGTGTCTCCTTGAGGGAGCTCGGTTCCTCCGGCTGGACCTGCGCGGGCGTTCTGGCGTTCGGGTTGGCCGTCGTCCTGATTGCGTGGCTGTCTTCCGGCGTGTCGCTGCTGGACGACGATTGGGGGCACCTCCGTCTGTGCGAAAAGGGAATACGATCGATTCTCACCACGGGCTGGACAGGGCTCACGGGGGCCGGCGGATACTATCGTCCGGTTGTCGCCATGACGCTCTACGGCACCTTTCTGCTGGCGGAATACGATCCGCTCCCGTATCACGTTGTCAATGTACTGATCCATTGTTTTTGCGGGATACTGGTCTATCTGGTGGCACGGCGCCTGACGAATGGGGCATTGGCCGCCTGGACGGCGCTCTTCCTCTTCCTTGTGTTGCCCGTCCACGTCGATACCGTATTCTGGATCGTGGGCCGCACGGACTCCGTCTGTGCGCTGTTCTATCTCTCTGCGCTTCTCCTGTTCCTGGCCTACATGGAACGCCCGTCTCCCGGACTGCTCGCGGGTGGGGGCCTGTGTTCCCTGCTGGCCTTCTTTTCGAAGGAAATGGCGCTGACCCTGCCGGCCGTCATGTTGGTCCTGTTCTGTCAAGTCAGGACGGTCCGATCCGCGACAGCGCGCAGGGCGCTATTGTGCTGTGGCCTGGCCATGGGCATCTACCTGTGCGCGCGTTGGATCGTTCTGGGCGGGATACTCTCCGGGATTCCGGACCGGAACCTGACGCTGTCCGGCCTCGGCATGGACGTGCTCAAGTCCGGTGCGAAAATGGGGATGGCGGATTTCCGGCTTTTCGGTATTGTTCTGCTGGCGGCGACCGCCGTCGTGTTCTGGTTGTCCGGCCGGCCGCGCCGGGTGCTTCGGGACACGCTGTACCTTGGCGGGATGACCCTGGTCAGTCTGGCGCCCGTTCTGGGACGGGTTCACCGGTGGTATCTCTACCTGCCTTCCGTGTTCTTCTGCATTGCGGTTGCAAATGTCTGGGCTGCGTGGAAGCCGGACCGAAGGGCTGTTCTGCGATGCAGGAACCTGCTTCTGGCGGCGTTGGTGGGTTACTATGGCCTGGTGCTTGCGCGCGAGGGATGGTTCTGGCGGGAAGCTTCCGTCCTGAGCGAGAACGTCCTGGATACGCTGACGCCGCTCACGAAAGAAGACAGAGGAACACTCTATGTACTCAACGTGCCTTCCGCATTGAGTCCGCCGGGCAGCCTCGGCGAAATACCATTGTACGCATTTGGATTGAGCCAGGCGCTGGTGGTCCGCACGGGTGTCGAAACGCCCGTGGTTGCCGTGAACCATTGCTGGCTTACGGATCCACGCGGCTTTGAGACCGGGGTCACGCGGATGGGTCCAAAACACTGGAGAATCGACGTCAGGAACGGCGGTTATTTCTCGGCGCACGGGCAGGCGGACGCCGGATCGCTATACGGGGCAGACGGCAGGCTGCGCCCCACGGTAATCAGGAAGCCGTGGGGCGAATCCCGGTATCATGGCCCCGGACAGGCCGAGTTTGTACTCGAAACGGGCCGACGCGACCGCGTGGTGATCTTCGACCGCGGAGGGATCGGCGGATTGCAGCTTCGAATCGAAACAAGGTAAAAAATATGGTGACGCGTTTCCTGCTAGTTTGTGTGTTCTGCCCTGTGGCGCTCCTGATTCCTGATTGGACACCCAATGCCTATGGAGGTGAGCCGCGGCTGGTGCGAACGGGCGCGGACGGAGTCGAGATCGAGGTGGACGGATTGGACGTTCAGCTTCAACCCGTACAGCTTGAAGGTGTCTCCTACACACAGGTTCAGTTGCCGGGGGGAATGATTTTGCCCGAACCCGGGCGTCCGGCGGTGCCTGTACGCGGGACGCTGCTGGGTGTGCCCTTCGGTGCGAGGGTTGCGGTTTCGGTTGTAGAAGCGGAGTACGACGAGATTTCGGGGGTGCTGCTTTTGCCTGCGCCGCAGCCCGGGTCGACGGGCCGGGGGGCGTTCGGGACCGAGGATGAGGTCTACGAGCCGGATGCGGGTTTTTACGCCACCGACGTCCTTTATCCCGAACAACAGGCGGTGGTGACCCGCATTGGCGTCATGCGGGACCAGCGCGTCGCCGGAATTTCGTTGAGGCCCATCCAGTACAATCCGGCGCGGCAGCAGCTTCTCGTCGCCCGCAAGCTCCGGGTGTACGTACGGTTCCTGCGTGATGAGCGCTCCATCGGTGTTTCGCCTTCGGATGAAGGCGTTGGCGGCGGGTTTGAGAGACTCTACGAAACGTCATTGTTGAACGCGGATCAGGCACGGCCCTGGAGGGGCCGGGCCGAACCGGGCGAAGGGCTCAGGAAGCCGCGGATTTCGGAAAACCTGGATCCGGCGGCCGACTACTACAAGATTCGGATACGGGATGACGGGCTGTATCGGCTGGACGCGACGTGGTTTTCGGATGCGGGCATCGCTCTTCAGACGGGGGATTTGGCGCGCCTGAAGATCTATCTGAACGGTCAGGAGGTGCCTGTCGACGTGCGGGACGATGGAGACGGTGTGACTGGCGAGGGCGAGGGCGCGATCTTCTATGGCGAATACCGACGCACGCCGGACCGGAATTTCGAGCATGAACTGGGACGGGAACAGGTCTACTGGCTCACGCTTGAAGGCAGACCCGGCATGCGTTTTGAGGAGGTGGACGGTTCTCCCGGGAGCGGATATCCGCCGGTTGCCCTGTTTACGCACAGGGTCCACGCCGAGGTCGACTCGCTCTACGATCCGCTCGGAGACGCTCCGGACGCGAATCGCGACCACTGGTACTGGGGACGGACGGGCTCGCCGGGCAGGCCGGGTACGGGTCTTCAGAACATCGGCGAGTACCCCGTGACCGTTCCCGTCGCATTGCCGGGGTTGGACCGCACTCCGGGAACGACGGCCCGCGTTCGCGTGGGGATGCACGGACTGACCTTCAGGCGACGTTTCGATCCCGATCATCGTACGGTCGTGCGGCTTGCCGGCGGCACGGTTGTGGCTGACGACCGGTGGGACGGGAAACGAAGGTTTGTTGCCGAGGGTGCGGTACCGGTGTCGGAGCTCGACGAAACGACCCGGGTGACGCTCGCGACGCCGGGAGCCGCGGATTTTCCGGCCGACTATATCGAACACGTGTACCTCAACTGGGTGGAGGTCGCATATTCCCGGCGTTTTGAATGCGTAGACGGCAAGCTGGAGTTCGCGCCGGATGAGACCGACGATGGCCGCACCTTCTCGATCTCGGGTTTTCGTGACGCCGACGTGACCGTCTACGACGTCGCCGCGGCGCGAAGGATACGGCAAATCGAGGTGACGCGGGGGGATGCGGGATTTCACGCCCGATTCGAACTGCCGGCCGTATCCGGACGATTTGTCGCGATGGATTCAGAAGCCATCGCAAGGGCGCCGGCCGGGGAAGCCGCCAGGGTGCCGGCGTTCGGGCAGGAGGGCGCCGACTACGTAATTGTCGCCCATCCCCGGTTTCTCGAGGCGGCAGGGCGGCTGGCGGATCACCGGCGTGGGCGGGGGCTGCAGGCTCAGGTCGTGGACGTTACGGACATTTACGACGCATTTTCTTTCGGGCATTTCGAGCCGCGGGCAATCCGCCGATTCGTGCGACACGCCTTCGAAAACTGGACGCGGCGACCCACCTACCTCCTGTTATTCGGTCCGGACAGTTTCGACTACCGGCGCAACTTTGACGCATCCGTTGTGAAGCGTCACGTGGACAGGTCCGTTGTTCCCTCGCTTCCCTTCCAGTCCGTAAGAAGGGGGCTGACGTACACGGACCACTTCTTCGGCGCCGTTGCGGGTCCTGAAGACGATCTGTTCCAGGATGTGTTCGTGGGCCGGCTACCGGTGGCTACCCGAAGGGCGGCGGCGGCCCTGGTCCGCAAAATCGTCGCCTACGACCAGGCGCCGCACGACCGGTGGCGGGACCGGGCGCTGTTTATGGCCAACTACGATCCATTGTCAATCTTCACTTCCCCCAGCGACCGGCTGTCGACGAGTTACACCGAGCCGCTGGGGTTGGAGTCCTTCAAAGTCTACAACGGCGAGGACATCGGACCTGAACCCAACGAGGACACGGGCGAAGTCATCCGCCAGATCAACGAGGGTCGGCTGCTGGTGAATTTCCTGGGGCACGGAAGCGTATCGGGAATGGCGCGGTTCCTGAGAGGAAGTTCGCAGAGAGAAAGCTATAACTATATGCGCCAGATCGTCAATGCGGACCGATTGCCGATCGTGGTTGCGCTGTCCTGCCTGAACGGACAATTCTCGGATCCGAGATTCACGTGCCTGGCGGAGGAAATGACTGCAAAGGCGGACGGAGGCTCGATCGCGTATATCTCGGCTTCCGCACTCGCGGCCGTGATCACCAACGACTTCCTGAACGACCGTCTGTTTGGCGCGTTCTTCAGAGACGGCGTCCGCGAATTCGGCGCCGGTCTGGGAATTGCGAAGGCTGCGCTGGACACGCGTTTCCCTGAGCTGAAAACGCTTACCCTTGGCATGCAGTTGATTGGAGACCCGGCACAGGAGCTTGCCATATTGCCGAATCCCGACTTCGCACTGGATTCCGGGAGCCTGCGGGTCGAGCGGACGACCCGGTTGACCGTGGAAGACTCGGTCCGGATCGCGTTCCGGATAGAAAACGCCGGGATCACCCCTCGCAAGGGTCCCGCTGCTGTTCTGGTGGACCGCAATCTGGACCGGGGAGTGGCGGATACGCTGTTTTCGGGCGTTTTCCCCGCCTTCGGCCACCGGGACAGTACAGCGGTGCTGTGGCCGTTGGCCGGCCGCGCGGGGAGGCATCTGCTAACGCTTACGGTGGATCCTGACGATGAGATTCCGGAGTTGGATGAAGCCAACAACCAGGCGGAGGTTGAGCTGGAGGTATCCGGGACGCTGTCTGCCGTGCCCACGATGCCAGGGCAGAGCCAGGTCGTACCCGCTTCCGCGGTGCGTTTGGCCGTCCGCGCCGGTACCGCCGCCGGGGAGGTTTACGGAGAGTTCGAGGTGAGTGGCCTGCCTGCGTTCGACGGGCCGGGCGTGATTCGTTCCGGAAACGTCGGGGGCCGAGAGGGGTTCGTGTTGTGGAAAATGCCGGAGCCCGCTCCCGGAACCTACTACTGGCGGGCCCGGGTGAGAGAGGGTGACGAATTCGGCGCATGGTCCGCCATCATGGAGTTCACCGTGCAGTCCGCCGCGCCCGCGCGCGAGGTCCTGTGGCAACAGGACGCCTCCGGCGCTTTCCGGTGGGCAGACGGAAGAGACGTTCGGCTGGCTGAGGGCGCGGTTTCCCGGGTGGTCGATCCGCCGCCCCTGAGATTGAACGCGGACACGAGGGAAGAGGCGTTCGCCGCGGAGGGCGTCCGCGGCACGGGCGTGTTGTGTACCGACGGCGCTTACCTTTACGTGAACCGGTTCTATTCACCTACGGCAGTCTATCCGGGGACGGATATATTCGAGCGGATTGGTACCGGATTTCGGGGCACGCGGGCCGGACAGAATCACGGCGTCCTTGCGGAGAAGCCCGTTCTCGGGGTTTCCGCATCCTATCATAGCGACGGATTTATCTATGCCGACAACAGGCGGGATCGCGAACTGGCGCGTATTGCGCCGTCAACGGGGGTTGTGGACCGCGTGCAGGTGCCGGAGGGGCTGATGGAGTTCCGGACCGGGCTGGTGTTTGACGGGCACTCGCTGATCACGTCGGACGGCGCATATATCTACAATCTCGCGGCGGCCGTGGACGGTGTCCAGCGCGCGGGCTGGTCGGTGCGTGTGTTCGATCCGTCGAATGGCTGGCGGCTGGAACGGGAATTCACCGTGGGGCCGACAGAGACCGGGTTTGCGTACCTGGTGACAGACGGCGTGATTGCGGACGGTAGGTATTTGTATCTGATAGAATTCGGTACCGGGCTGACCCATCGGGTGCGGGTGGTTGACGCCCGGAACGGGGAATTCATCGAGGAATATGAAAGCGATCAGGCCGAGACCGATATTCTGACCGGGCAGTACGACTGGATCAACAACAAGGTGTGGATGGGCCAGCTCAATGGTCCGATGATCTACCGGTACGCGGGGAAGACGCTGCCCCCGTACGGGACGCTGACGTCGGAGCCGATCGGTCCGGCCGGGGCATGGCACGCACTGACGCTCGACGTCCGGGATGCCCCGGGCGGGCGGGCGGAAGTGGAACTGCTCGGCGCGTCTCCGTCGGGCGGATTCGCGCCGCTGGCCGACTGGGCGGGCCTGGACGCAGGCGAAGAGATTCACCTTGGCGACCTGAAGGAAGACCGAATCCTGGTTCGTGTCCGGTTGTTCGGAGAGGAACTGGGACCGTCCGCCGGATTGACGGGATGGCAGGTCCGTTACCGGCCGCAGTCCGATCTCGCGCTGTCCGGGCTGAACGCTGCGCCCCTCGAAGTTGATGAACTGGATCCCGTGCGGTTGACGGTCCAGGCCCGGAACATGGGTCCCCTGGATCGGGTTCCGGGCGCGGTTGTCGCCTTTTACAGCGGTGCGTCCGAAACCGGACGGCTGATCGGACGCGCGTCGGTTCCCGAAGAAACGCCCGCAGGTGAAACAACGTCCGTATCCCTCGTCTGGAATACCGCGAGATTTGCAGGTACGAACGTCGTAACGGCCCGGCTCGAGGACCTCTCGGGTCGCCGCAGCCATTACGTAAGAGAGACCACGGCGGACGAAACCGTCGAGGTCCGTCCCAGCGACGATCGGACGGGGCCCGCACTGGTCCTGGTCGCGCTGGATGCCGCGGGGGAGGTCAGGCCGGATGACTTTCTCCCGTCGACGCCGAAGTTCTCCGCCGTGTTCCGGGACTCGAGCGGCATAGACGCCGGATCGGTGCGGATTGTGCTTGTGGGACCCGAGGATGAAATCTCGGATGTGCTCAGGTCGGACCGGGTGTCGGATCGGAAAGAAGACGGGACGTCTCTGGAATTCACCTGGTCACCGCGGTTGGATGACGGCCGCTACACGCTTTCGGTTTCCGGGACAGACCGGCTGGGGAACGGCCCCGCGGAGAAGTCCATTGCATTTCAGGTATCGTCGGACCTGGCCATCGAGAGGGTGCTGAACGTCCCGAACCCGACCGCCGAGGCGACGGAATTCACGTACATTCTGTCCCGGCCGGCGGAGGTGGTGATCCGCATTTTTACCGTTTCCGGAAGACTGATCCGAATTCTGGATGGCGCTCCGGGGCGGGCGGGGTATAATCAGGTTCGATGGGACGGGCGGGACGCGGACGGTCACCTGCTGGCCAACGGCGTATACCTCTACACGGTAACCGCAGACGACGGCCGGAAACGGGTGCGCGAGAAAGAGCGGTTGATCGTATACCGATGAATCGGATCGCAAGGAAGGGTTTATGATCGTTGCGAAAAAGATATGAAATTATAAGTTTCGGTTATTTATATACTTATCATCCGATGCATTTTTTTTTGGAACTTCATGCGGGACAAGGGCGTGTGAAGCCCTACAGTTGACGGAAATCACGGTTGTCCGGGGTTGAGTGGCGTAGCTCGTCCCGGATTCCTTCAGCCCGTTATTCAGACCAACGCATTTTGTAATCAATCGTGAGGAGATCGCCGGGATCAATAGCGCGAACTGTTTTTAAGTGTTGTAAAAACATATAATTGTGTAAATTGGATGCTGAGTCGACGGGTTTTCGAGATGAATCCTCGCAAACGGCACGACACCAGCAATTACACCAATTTACTGAACCGTTCGCGAAATTGACTATGGCATTTTCTCCCAGATTTCCCGCCTTCACGCTCAGCACCGCCAGTGTGCCGGGCCCGGTATTTTCCATTTCCTCGCGGTCGCTTCACTCGCAGATCAGCCGGTTCGCACCCTCTCCCGGTAGTTCCGCAGGCGATCAGGCTCCATCCTCTCCCGATTCAACTTCCTCCATACCTGTATTCATTCCCGTTTTCGGCGCGCGCGATCTGAACGTGCGATGTAACGGCCGGCTGTAGACCGCCGTATTCCGGAGACGTCGAACTGTGCGTGCCCGGCGCGTCTGTGCGCCGTGGATACAGGCAACCCGTATTTCTACCAGGGAGTGAACACATGAAAAAGCGGAGCATATTGATCGTCGGTCGTGAGTCGGTGAAAACCTCGACACTCGCGGGTTTCCTCAAGGAAGAACCCTATGAGATCGTGACCGCCGAAAACGGACAGGAAGGCCTTGAAATCGTCAGAAACCAGAAGATCGACCTTGCCGTCGTCGAGGCGTGTGTGCCGGACCTGGCGGGCACGACACTCTTGAACGGGGTGCGGGCCGAGGAAATCGGTACGGTAATGTTGCTCGTGACGAGGTTTGGAAAGTTGGAGTCATCGAGGCAATCGAACGGGGCCTACGCCGTGAGTCTATTGGATAGGCCAATGGAGAAGGATTCGTTCCTGGCCAGTATAAGCAATTGTCTGCCCACGCAGGATACGTGGGAGCACCGCGTGGATTCGTTTCTGGAACGCAATTACAGCAATCCGGAGTTGAAATTCGAGGACGTGGAGCGTCATTTCAGGTTCTCCCGGAGCTACGGTTATCGGATGTTCAGGCAGCATCTGGGAGAATCGTTCAGCGTCCGGCTCCGGCGAATCCGTCTGGCGAAATCAGAGCAGGCGCTGAAGAATTCCACAGCTTCCATTTCGGAGATCGCATACCAGTGCGGCTTTGCTTCACTCTCCACGTTCAGCAAGGTCTTCAAGGCAAAAATCGGCCTGAATCCAACCACGTATCGCAGAAATTGGAAACTGGGACAAATTTAGTACTCCAGAACAAACTTGCGTTCTTGACAACGTATTTCCGACGCTGATATTCTTAGTGTGCGCCGCATTGGACCGCTCCGGAGCGCCATAATCCGGAGATTCCCCAGGGCCATTGCGCGGGTGATTCGAATGGCCTGAAGTCTGGCAACTCTGATTGTGGAGGGGGATCCAACGCAATGGAAAAGCGGAAAATCTTGATCGTGGACCGAGACCCGGACGTAACGTCGGAGCTTGCAGGATACCTGAAAGAAGAACCCTATGAAATCGTCACCGCGGAAAACGGACCGAAGGGCCTTGAATTACTGAGGAGAGAAAAGATCGACCTAGCCGTGGTCGAAGTATGCGTGGAGGACCAGGACGGGATTACGTTTCTGGAGGGCGTGAAGGCCGAGGAGACCCAGACGTCGGTGCTGCTCGTGACAAGCCTGGGAACCCTTGAGCCAGACAAGGAAGTGCACAAGCCGTTCACAATGAGCGTATTTGACAAGCCGATCGATAAAGATGCATTCCTGGCGAACATCAGGAAATATATGCCCTTGCAGGATCTGTGGAAGAGCCGGCTGGAGTCGTTTCTCGAAGACAACCACAGCAATCCCAACCTGAAATTCGAAGACGTCGTCCGTTATTTCAGGTTCTCCAAGTCCTACGGATACGCCCTATTCAGGTTGCATCTCGGAGAATCGTTCAGCAAGAGTCTGAGGAATGTCCGTTTGGCCAAGGCCGAAGAAGCACTCAAGAAAACCACGGCTTCCATTTCGGAAATCGCCTATCTCTGCGGCTTCGGATCTCTGTCGACGTTCAGCAAGGTGTTTAAAGAGAAATACGGCGACAGCCCGACCAAATACCGCAGAAATTGGAAACTGCGACAAGTCCGGGACGTTTGAACAAACCCTAGATCTTGACTTCAGTTCAGATTCAAAAGTTATTTTCAGAAGATCTGCAACGTGTATACGTATGAGTCAGGATTTAGCCCGGCCTCGACCTCACGGCTGTTTCACACAATTGATCGGGTAAGTCCTCTTGCGGCGGTCACTTTCTCCGAATTCGCTACGTGACCAACCTGAAGGTTCGGCAACAAGCCAAAATGCGAATTTTCAGATCCAATGGCGCATTGGCGTTCGCGCGGGGCAGTTTCAGGTCCACTATGGTACGATTCCCCTGAAGGATCTCTATAGAAAGGAGCCAGGGTACCAGGTCGATAACACTTTGTTTCTTGACTGAATGGTCTCGCGCGGCATTTGCCGCGATAACTTCATCTCGAAACGTGGCCGAAACCGTAGTCGGCAGATGGATTCGGCATTTCCTTTCCAACTTGCTCTCAGTCCGGGCACACCTGGGCAGGCAGTAACCGTGACTGACGCAAAGTCCTGGGTTCTGGATCGAGCTGTCGTAGGTGAAAGGGAGGGAATGGACATGGTACTCGAACAACTGGGTGTGTGGCCGGTCGAAACGGCCATTGTCCCGGAGCCCGTATGGTTTCGGCGATCGCGACACGCTGCCCACGAGAATCGCGCAGAGCGTCTCAAAACAGATCTTCCCCTCCCGCTTTCCTTCCCTTGTCGAAGCGCCGGTGCGACCGAATTGCCCGGCCAGCCTTTAGGCAGCTCCAGGTCGTCCCTTCCTTCTCATATCGGCGACATTCCTCCTGCTGCGGATTTGTGTGCAGTTGAACGTATTCGAGAGGGGCACTGCTGTCTTTCTCTCAAGGCTGCCAGGCGTCATTTCACCGCTGCTGGCTGCGGTCAGGTACCGACCGCGATCCGAGCGCCTCATTCGCCCGCGTGCCTATGCTCCCAGTGTCTTTAAACGGATTGGCCATTGATGCGGAGTGAGTCGCCAATGACTCTTATAATGCCCTTGATGATAGCTGCCACAGCGGTATATGCTGTTGCAGCTCCTGGTTTCGCCGGCCCCATTGCTAACGCCGAGAGGATTCTAGGGCTCGATGCCGGCGACGCATGGGGTAGCGTGACCAGTGGCGAAGCCTCGACGATCGTGGTTCCTCCGAAGGACACAACCAGTGTCGCGTCGAAGCTTTTGTTGGAAGGACAGATTTCGCATAACACCGCACCGTCGCCAGACTTCGACGGCGACGGGACGGTAGGGTTTCCCGACTTCCTTGCATTCGCGGGCAGTTTCGGGTCCAGCCGGGGCGATGCGCGGTATGATCCGCGGTTCGATCTGGACGGCGATGGGTCCGTTGCCTTCTCGGATTTTCTGATCTTTGCGGGCGCATTCGGCAGTCAGGTTCCGACCTCTGGTGAGGGTGGTCCAACGACGCCCGCCGCGGATTATAAGCCTCTGGCAGGTCTTCGAGTATCCGACGGTCGGGTCCAGTTTGGCTTCATATCGGTTGGAAGATGTATCCATTGGAACAACGCTAATGTCAACGGTGTCGTTTACACGACTCATACGTCCAAGTGGCAGCGCAAGGATGGACAGACATGGGTCGACGTTTCGGGTACGGAGCGCGCCGGTCTGTGTTCCTATTCACCCTCCAGCCCGGGTGAATACAGATTGGCAGCGGAAATCACGATCAACGGAGTAAGGGGCAAGTACGTCAGTGAGAATACCCTTTCGGTCAATGGAACGCCGGGCGGTGATGGCCCAAATGAAGTTTCCGTTCCGGACGTAACCCTGCGTACCATTATTACCGACAGTCTAGGGAAGCCACGGGGTGCGCCGGTCACTCCGGCGGAGATGGCTACCCTGACTCGCCTTGAGGCATACTCGAAGTCGATCGGCGATCTGACCGGGCTGGAAGCTGCTGTGAACCTGAAGCGGCTGGATCTTTCAGACAACCGCATTTCGAACGTTGTGCCCTTGTCGGGTTTGACCCGCCTGGAATTCCTGGATCTCTCCGAAAACAGCATTTCGAACGTCATGCCCCTCTCGGGTCTGACCCGTCTGGATACCCTGGGCCTTGGCTACAACAGCTTTCCCAGTACGTCTGCGCTTGTGTCTGTCTTATTAAACTTAACCAACCTGAGCGTGTTGGGAATTGCGGGCAATAGGATATCCGATGTTTCGGCGCTGTCGGACTTGACCCGTCTGGAAATCCTGGATCTCTCCGACAACGGCATCTCCAGTGTATCTGCGCTTTCGTATCTGATCAACCTGACAGGACTGGGTCTTTCGGACAACAGCATCTCGAATGTATCGGCTCTATCGGGCCTGATTCGTCTGGAAGTGTTGGATCTTGATAACAATAGCATCTCGGATGTGTCTTTACTATCTAAATTGACCAAACTGAGTATATTGTGGCTTGCCGGCAACAGCATATCGAACGTATCGGCCCTGTCGGGTCTGACCCGTCTGGAGTTTCTGGATCTTGACGACAACAGTATATCGAATGTGTCTGCACTATCGACTTTGCGAAACATCGAGTGGTTGTGGCTTGCCGGCAACAGCATATCAAATGTGTCTGCGTTGTCGGGTCTGACTCGTCTGGAGTGGCTGGATCTCGAAAGCAACCAGGTTTCGGATCTCGCGCCACTCGTTGCAAATACCGGAATGGGCAGCGGTGATCTCCTGGATGTGAGGAATAACCCACTGAATGCGACCTCGATCAACGTGCACATTCCGGATCTCCGGCGCAGAGGCGTCGATGTGTCATTTGGTGCGTCGAAGCCAGCGGTGAGCAAGAAGAAACCGGGGCTACACCACGCTGTGGGGGAGAAGTACGGGGGACGGTGGCCGGAAGCCGGCGGCATCATTGGTGATTGACCCATTGAGGAACGGAAGGAGGCGTTCGGCAGAACACCTCGCCCGTCTGGCAAGGGTGGGAGCAAATGAAGTCGGAGTCTCAATACCGGATTCAGGCCGGCGTTGGCGAGTCAGTGAGTAAGATTGTGCCTGTTCTGACGAATGCCGGATTGAGCTCGATTTCAATAAACGACGTTCGTGATTTTGGACGAGAGGCTTGTTTCCTGGATTCCGAGTTCTTTGGATCGGAAAACCGGTATTCAAGGCCACGTGGTCGGCAGTACTCACCACGTCACCGTTCGGGTGACAAAAAGGAGGTAGTTATGTGGACTCGAATCGTTACATCCGTTTGTGCGGCGTTTGTGTTGATCGGCCAGGTATTCGCCGGGGACATGACCCGCGGGCTGACCATTACCGGAGGTCGGAACTCCGGCGCTACGCTCAAGTTGGAGCGCGTGAACGATCCGGACGCGGAAAGTGGCGTTCTGAAAATGCTCGTGTCGGTGGCGCAGACCAGTGATCTGAAGGGATACGGGTTTTCGCTGCAATACGATCCCTTGAAGTATGAGTTCGTTAGTGCCACGGAACTCGACGGCAACCTGCTGAAATCCGGTTCCGGTCAGGAGACCCTGTTCCTCTCGTCGAACCGGACGCCGGGGCAGGTGGATATTGGCGCGGTGAAGATCGACGGCCGGGGCGCCAGTGGCGGCGGGAAGCTCGTCGAGCTTGTGTTCAGGACGAGCGCAACGCCGTTGTCGTCCGACTTTCAGGTATCGGAAAGCGTTCTGGTGGGCCTGGATGGTGCCGTCGACATGCTGCATCACGCCGAAATCGGCGATCTGAAGCCGCTGCCGGATCGGTTCAATCTGGAGCAGAATATGCCCAACCCATTCAACCCCTCCACCGCGATCGGCTACCAGTTGCCGGAGGCGGGAATGGTTCGGCTGGCGATATACAATCTGATCGGCCAGGAGGTGCGCGTCATGGTGAACGAACGCAGAAACGCCGGGTCTTTTACCGCGACGTGGGACGGGACGGACGCGCTGGGCCGGCGCGTGGCCAGCGGCATCTATCTGTATCGGATACAGGCGGGCAGTTTCTCAGCGACCAGGAGGATGCTGTTGTTGAAGTAGGCCTGACTGCAATTCCACGATTCTGAATCCAGTCGACATCGTACGCGCAGGAGATTCAATCGCGACGTCGCGAGCCAAGATTCGAATCCCAACCCCGGTAGAGTTGCCGGAATGAAATCGACGTCGAAACAAAGGAGTGTTCCCCGATGCTTCCCAAACGGATTCTGTTGTTGATTGCCGCCCTCGCGGTCGTCGTCGTTTCCGGACAGGCTTTCGCCGGCGCCAATGCCAATGTCGTCCTGTCGCTTGACCTGATTCCCGGTGGAGGCGCCGGTAACCGGACGGATGACGGGGTCACGTCGGGAACAGTTTCCGGTCGGGGCACAACCATCGCCGTTGAGGTATTCGCGACCGGCGTGCGGACGTCCCTGGCCGGAATGATCCTGAAATTCGACTTCGACGCTTCGCTGGTGTCGTATGAAGAGGTCGAAAACAGCGCGTTCCCACTGTCGCTTCCGGAGGGTTCCATCGGCACCCACCTGGCGGCGTCAAGCCCCGTCACACTGGCGGCTTCCGGGTTTCTGGCGCGTGCGGAGTTTACGACCGTTGCGGACGTAACCGGCCGGGAGTTCGCCATTGGCATCGAGTCGGTTACCCTCGCGGAAAGTCCCACCTCGAGCGACGAACTCAGGACAAGCAGTGAGGTTACGTTTAACTCGGCGCCCTCTCCAGACTTCGACGGCGATGATTTCGTCGGATTTTCGGACTTTCTGATTTTTGCGGGCGCGTTCGGGTCGCGGCAGGGCGACGGGAGGTACAATGCCGCACAGGACCTGAATTCCGATGGTTCGGTTGACTTTACGGATTTTCTGATCTTCGCGCAGAGCTTTGGAGGTCCACCGCCATCGCCGGGCGGTGGGGGTGGTGGTAGCGGCAACCCGGATCTGGTCGTTCAGTCCCCCTCCCTGAGCAGCAGTCGCGTATCGCACGGGGCGACCTTTACGCTTGGCGCGACAGTCCGGAACCAGGGTAACGGATCGTCTGCCGCGACGACCTTGCGCTACTACCGTTCGACCGACGCGACAGTGAACACCAGCGACACGCAAGCAGGCACTGACGCGGTGAGCGGACTCTCCGCCGGCGGCGTCAGCGCAGAGTCGATCAACCTGACGGCGCCTTCCAGTTCGGGAACCTACTACTACGGCGCGTGTGTCGACGCGGTTTCCGGCGAGTCCAATACGGGGAACAACTGTTCGCCTGCCGTTGCCCTGACGGTTGCTGCGGCGCCACCACCGCCCACCCCTGGAGCGTCCAAACTCTACTGGACGGACTGGGGAACCGACAAGATCCAGCGCGCCAACCTGGACGGCTCGGGGGTGGAAGACCTGGTCTCCGGCGGCGGACTGGACGGGCCGGACGGTTTGGCGCTGGATATGGCAGGCGGCAAGATGTACTGGACGGATGCGGGCGCCAACAAGATCCAGCGTGCTGATCTCAATGGCGGGAACGTGGAAGACCTGGTAACGGGCCTGGGAATACCGTACGGTCTGGCCCTGGACGTGTCTGGCGGCAAGATGTACTGGACGAACCGGCAGACGAACAAGATACAACGTGCCGACCTCAACGGCGCCAACGCGGAAGACCTGATCACCAGCGGTCTGACGTTTCCCGGCGGTCTGGCCCTGGACGTGTCTGGCGGCAAGATGTACTGGACCAATCCGGGCGCGAACAGGATTCAGCGGTCCAACCTGGATGGATCAGGAGTCGAAGACCTCGTCACCAGGGGCGTAGACAGTCCGACCGGGATCGCACTTGATATATCCGGCGGCAAGATGTACTGGACGGACCGGCGCTCGGACAAGATCCAGCGGTCGGACCTCAGTGGGGCCAATGTCGAAGACCTTGTCACCAGCGGCCTGAATCGACCGAATGGCCTGGCTCTCGACGTGTCCGGAGGGAAAATGTACTGGGCCGACACCGGCACGAATAAGGTTCAACGCGCCAACCTGGACGGCTCCAACGTGGAAGACCTGGTAACCGGAGCCAACGGGCTGGTGGACCCGTCGGGTCTGGCCCTGGCGACGGCGTCTGGCGGCGGGGGTGGCGGTTCCGGCGGCGGGGGTGGAGGCAGTGCCGACCTGGTTGTCGTATCGCCTTTCGTCAGCAACAGCAGCCCGGCTGCCGGCGACACCTTCAGGCTGGGCGCGTCAGTTCGCAACCAGGGCGATCAGATGTCGGCGGCTACGACGTTGCGCTACTATATGTCGGTCGACGCGAGCATCTCAACGTCCGACACGGAAGTTGGAACGGACGCGGTGAACGGCCTTGCGGCGTCGGGAGGGAATCCCGGATCGATTGATCTGGCTTTGGCGATTGACCTGACGGCGCCATCGAATTCCGGCACCTACTACTACGGGGCCTGCGTGGATGCGGTAACGGGTGAATCCGATACCGGAAACAACTGCTCCGCGGCGGTGAGCATTACTGTTGCGGCGACGACGCCACCCGCCACGGGAACGTCGAAACTGTACTGGACGGACTGGGGCACGGACAAGATCCAGCGCGCGGACCTGGACGGCTCGAACGTCGAGGATCTGGTCAGCGGCGCCGGACTCAACGGCCCGGACGGGTTGGCCCTGGATATGGCCGGTGGCAAGATGTACTGGACGGACGCGGGTACGGCAAAGATCCAGCGGGCCGACCTGGACGGCGCCAACGTCGAGGACCTTATTACCAGCGGCCTGAGCGTGCCGTACGGTCTGGCGCTCGATGTGTCCGGGGGCAAGATGTACTGGACGGACCGGCAGAACGGCAAGATCCAGCGCGCGGACCTCGACGGTTCCAACGTTGAAGACCTGCTCACGCTGGCGGGTCTGGCATTTCCTGGTGAAATCGCACTCGACGTGGCCAATGGCAAGATGTACTGGACGAATCCCGGGTCGGACAAGATCCAGCGTGCGGACCTGACCGGCGCCAACCTGGAAGACCTCGTGACCAGCGGACTGAGCAGCCCCACCGGCCTGGCCCTGGATCTGTCCGGGAGCAAGATGTACTGGACCGATCGCGGCACAAAAAAGATCCAGCGCGCCGGTCTGGATGGTTCCAGCGTGGAAGACCTGGTCACCAGCGGCCTGACGAGCCCGAACGGGCTGGACCTGGACGTGTCCGGCGGCAAGATGTACTGGACGGACGTGGATGCCGACAAGGTCCAGCGCGCGGACCTGGACGGCTCCAACGTCGAAGACCTGCTCACCAGTTCCAACGGGCTTGTGGATCCGTCGGGACTGGCCATAGGCGCCTCAGGCGGTAGCAGCAGCGGCGGAACCTACGGCGTCGGTGATGTGCTTCCGAACTTCCCCACCGGCTTCTTCGTGCCCAGGCTCATTCGGAATGCGAGCCTTACAATCAGTGGGGGGCGCGCCGTACTCAGCTTCCAGAACGGCGGTCTGATCGAGCTTCAGGATGGAACCCGTTATACCTGTGTTTCTTCCGGCGGATGCAGCATCGAGAGCGGACGCGTCACCAGGGGCACCTTTGAATAGAGGATGCTGACTTATGAAACGGAGAGTTGAGAATTGGCGATTCGCCTTGATGTCGTTGGGAGTCGTTGTGGCGGCATTCGCCCTGCCGGTTTCGGGATACGCCCAGGTTCCCGTTCCCGCGGTTCAGGAGTCGATCACCGTGTCGACGTCAAGTCCGTTGACCGAGGCGACGCTGGATGGCAGCGAGGTTACCGTGACGCTTGCCGGGCGTACTTTCGAGCGGTCTATCTTCTCCATCCGTCGGGCGGTAACGGTATCGGGGATTGCAGGCGTTAGCGTGGGGACGTTCGGGATAACGCGTGCAAGCGATACCAAATTGACGATAGAACTGGACTTCAACGGAGACTTCGACGAAGAAGGAACGCTCACGTTCACGGTTGGCGCGGGAGCCATCGCGTCCTACAACGGCGCCGCGCTAACGAGAGATTTGTCTATCCCGTCGGTGGAAGAAACGGTGGAGGCATCGACAGTGTCGCCGTTGACCGAAGCGACGCTGGACGGGAGCGTGGTGACGTTGACGCTTTCCGGACGAGCTTTCGAGAGTTCGATCTTCGACGTTCGTGACGGCGTTTCAGTATCGGGCATTGCCGGTGTGAGCGTTGGCACGTTCGGCGTGCAACGCGTGAGCGATTCCAGGGTGACGGTTGAGCTGGATTTCAACGGCGACATCGACAGCGACGGTACGCTGACGTTTACGGTGGGCGCCGACGCGATCGAGTCCTACAACGGCGCCGCGTTGACCGCGGAGTTGACCGTGAGCGCGGGGATGGAATCGGTGACGGCGACGACGACGTCGCCGTTGACCGAATCGTCGCTGAATGGGA
Organism: Candidatus Latescibacterota bacterium; assembly: GCA_965116875.1. Classification (GTDB taxonomy): domain Bacteria; phylum Latescibacterota; class UBA2968; order UBA2968; genus JAAXHE01. The sequence continues at coordinate 792,950 of OZ220733.1, read as the reverse complement.
GCGTGGTGACGCTTACGCTGACTGGTGGCACATATGAGAGCTCGATCTTCGACGTTCGTGACGGTGTGTCCGTATCGGGCATTGCCGGTGTGAGCGTTGGCACGTTCGGCGTGCAGCGGAAGAGTGATACGGTGGTAACGGTTGAGCTGACGTTCAACGGCGACATAGACAGCGACGGCACGTTGACGTTCTCGGTGGGCGCGGACGCGATCGCGAATTACGCCGGGTCCGCACTGACCGCGCAGTTGCCGGTAAGTGCTGCCATGGAGACGTTGACGGCAACAACGGCATCACCGTTAACCGAAGCGACGCTGAACGGGAGTCTGGTAACGTTGACGCTCACCGGAGGAAAATACACGAGTTCCATTTTCGACGTCCGAGATGCGGTGTCCGTGTCGGGTATTGCGGGTGTGAGTGTGGGCACGTTCGGCGTGCAGCGCAAGAGTGATACGGTGGTAACGGTTGAGCTGACGTTCAACGGCGACATCGACAGCGACGGTACGCTGACGTTCACCGTGGGCGCGGGGGCACTCGCGAATTATAACGGGCCCGCGCTCTCGGCACAACTTTCAGTGGCCGCGGCGATGGAATCGGTTACCGCCACAACGGTTTCGCCATTGACGGAGGCAACGCTGGACGGGAGCGTGGTGACGTTGACGCTTACCGGGGCGAGATACGCGAGTTCTACCTTCGACGTCCGCGACGGGGTGTCGGTGTCGGGAATTACCGGCGTGAGCGTAGGCACTTTCGGGGTGCAGCGTGTGAGCGACACGAAAGTGACGGTTGAACTGGACTTCAACGGCGACATCGACAGCGACGGTACGTTGACGTTCACCGTGGGCGCGGGGGCACTCGCGAATTATAACGGGCCCGCGCTCTCGGCACAACTGTCAGTGGCCGCGGCGATGGAATCGGTTACCGCTACAACGGTTTCGCCATTGACGGAGGCAACACTGGACGGGAGCGTGGTGACGTTGACGCTTACCGGGGCGAGATACGCGAGTTCCACTTTCGACGTCCGCGACGGGGTGTCGGTGTCGGGAATTACCGGCGTGAGCGTAGGCACTTTCGGGGTGCAGCGTGTGAGCGACACGAAGGTGACGGTTGAACTGGACTTCAACGGCGACATCGACGCGGACGGCACGTTGACATTCACCGTGGGCGCGGGGGCACTCGCGAACTACAGCGGTCCCGCGCTTACGGACCAGGTACATGTAGTTGCCCTGGAGGAAACCGTTGTTGCGACAGTGGCGCAGTCCTTGACGGAGGCGACGTTGAACGGGAGCGTTGTGACACTCACGCTTTCGGGTCGTTCCTACGCGAGTTCTATCTTCGACGTCCGGCGCGGTGTGTCCGTATCGGGGATTACGGGCGTGAGCGTGGGCACGTTCGGTATCCAGCGTGTGAGCGACACGAAGGTGACGGTTGAACTGGACTTCAACGGCGACATCGACGCGGACGGCACGTTGACGTTCACCGTGGGCGCGGACGCGATCGCGAACTACAGCGGTCCCGCACTCATCGCGACACTGCCGGTGAGCGCGGGGATGGAATCTGTGACGGCGTCGACGCCGTCTCCATTGACCGAGGCGACGCTGAACGGCAGTGTCGTGACATTGACTCTTACGGGAGGAAAGTACGCGAGTTCGGTTTTCGATGTGCGGCGTGGTGTGACTGTCTCAGGAATCACCGGCGTGAGCGTTGGCACGTTCGGCGTGCAGCGTGCGAGCGACACGAAGGTGACGGTTGAGCTTACGTTCAGCGGTGACATCGACGCGGACGGCGCGTTGACGTTCACGGTGACGGCGGGGGCCATCGCCAACTACAGCGGGGCGTCGCTGACGGCGCAGTTGCCGGTTACCGCGGGGATGGAATCGGTGACGGCGACGACGGTGTCTCCGTTGACGGAAGCGACGCTGAACGGCAGCGTCGTCACATTGACACTTACGGGAGGAAAGTACGCGAGTTCGGTTTTCGATGTGCGGCGTGGTGTGACTGTCTCAGGAATCACCGGCGTGAGCGTCGGCACGTTCGGCGTGCAGCGTGCGAGCGACACGAAGGTGACAGTCACGCTGACCTTTAACGGCGACATTGACACCGACGGCACGCTGACGTTCACGGTGGGCGCCGGGGCAATCGCGAATTACAGTGGGGCGTCGCTGACGGCGCAGTTGCCGGTTACCGCGGAGGTAGGCGGAGAGACGAATCAGGTACCGACGTTCAGCGAAGGCGCCAGCACAACGCGCAGCTTCGCAGAGAATACGCCAGCGGGACAGAACGTCGGCGGCCCGATTCGTGCGACGGATGGCGACGGTGGAACACTCTCCTACAGCCTGGAGGGTACGGATGCCGCGAGTTTCGTCCTCGTCTCAACCAGCGGCCAGTTGCAGACCAAAACGGGCGTCATCTACGACTACGACGTGAAGAACCGCTACGAGGTGACGGTGCGGGTGTCCGACGGCCAGGGCGGCAGTGCCACGATAGACGTGACGATCAACCTGACCGATGTGAACGAACCGCAGGCGAATCCGGAGCTTTATTGGACGGACGCGAGCAAAGACAAGATTCAGCGCGCCAACCTCGATGGCTCCAATGTCGAAGACCTGGTCACCGAAACCGACGGACTGGATGGGCCGGTCGGGCTGGTGCTGGACGTGGATGGCGGCAAGATGTATTGGACGGAATGGGAAAGAAACAAGATCAAACGCGCCAACCTCGACGGATCGAATATTGAAAACGTGGTCACCAGCGGTCGGGCACCGGTCTGGCTGGCGCTGGACGTGCCCGGCGGTAAGCTCTACTGGACGGACTGGGGCACGGACAGGATCCAGCGCGCCAACCTCGATGGCTCCAATGTCGAAGACCTCGTCACCCGCAATTTGAACAGTCCAGGCGGGCTGTCACTGGACGTCACGAACGGCAAGATGTACTGGACGGATTCGTCCTGGCACAAGATTCAGCGTGCAAACCTTGACGGCTCGAATGTTGAAGACCTCATCACCAGTGGTGTGGACGGTCCCAGCGGCCTGGCGCTGGACGTGGTGCACGGCAAGATGTATTGGACGAACTTGAACGCAGACAAGATTCAGCGCGCCAACCTCGACGGATCGAATGTCGAAGACCTGATTACCCGCGGTCTGGATAAACCCTACGAACTCGTGCTGGATCTGGCGGGCGCCAAGATGTATTGGACCAACGGCGGCTTTGCAAAGATTCAGCGCGCCAACCTCGACGGGTCGAATGTCGAAGACCTCGTGGCCAGAGCCGACGGTCTGTCCAATCCATCCGGTCTGGCCCTCGCGGTTGCCCCCGCTCCCACGCCTCCGGCGCCGCAGGGCCCGTGCGCGACCGGAAGCGCTGTACCCAACCCTGCCGCCAATCCGTGGCTGGTCTCCGACTGCAATGTGCTGTTGGAGGCGCGGGATCCCCTGAGAGGGACAGCGACGCTGAACTGGTCGGAGAATACTGCGATTGCGACGTGGGACGGTGTCACAATCAGCGGTACGCCCCAACGCGTCACGAATTTGAGACTCTGGAACAAGGGTTTGAACGGGACGATACCGGCCGGGTTGAGCCGCCTGACCGGCCTGAACGCCCTGCAATTTGGCTACAACCAGTTGACCGGGACCATACCTGCGGAACTGGGTTCGATGACCGGCCTGACCCATCTGGTTCTTCCGAGCAACCTGTTGACCGGTACCATCCCGGCGGAGCTGAGAAACCTGACCAACCTGCGAAAGTTGGCCCTTCAGATCAATGGGTTGACCGGTAATATCCCGTCATGGGTAGGTACCCTGCGCCGCTTGCAGATACTGAACCTCTACGAGAACCAGTTGACCGGCGCAATCCCAACAGAGTTGGGCAACCTGACCGAACTGTGGCAACTGCTCATATTCGGCAACCGGTTTACCGGTACGATCCCCGCGGAACTGGGAAATCTGAGTCTGCTGCAGGAGGTGCGCCTGGACGACAACAGGCTGACCGGATCCATACCCTCGACACTTGGCGGCCTTGCCAGATTGGGTCTGCTGTATCTCGCAGGTAACTCGCTGACAGGTTGCATTCCCCCTGCATTGAGGGAAATTTCCAGACATGACATGGACAAGCTCAATTTGCCGGACTGCAGCCAGCCGCAGGGACAGAAGACCGCAGATTTCAACGGCGACGGCATCGTAAACTTTGCCGACTTCTTCGACTTCGTGGACGCCTTCGGCACCACGGACGCCAAATACGACCTCGACGACAACGGCATCGTGAACTTTGCGGACTTCTTCGAGTTCGTGGATGCTTTCGGCACGTCGGGGTAGGCCGCCTCCGGGATGGCGGTTGACGTTTTTCGTCAACATCGGTATATCGGGAGTTGACCAGGTCCAGGCGTTCCCTAAATGGGTCATGAATCCCGGTTCTTTATGACCATACCCAAAGATGACAAAAACCTCGCAAAACGTACTTAAGCGCACGTGACCGGGTTAAGCCGCGCTTTTGACTCGACGTGCGTAAAACCGTCTGCATGTAAACAGGAGGAATCGAACATGAAAGCCTATCTGGTATCGGCAATCACGGTACTGACCCTGTCGGGGTGTATGGTGGCGCAGCATCACCGATCGTCTGTGCGGGATGATGAGGGCGACCGGATGACCGTGGGAGTGGTCCAGAAGGAAATCAGGGTCGGGATGAGCGGCGCCGAAGTCGCGCAGGCTCTTGGATCGCCGAATGTCGTCTCGACCGACGAAGAGCGGCGGGAAGTGTGGATATATGACAAGATTTCCACAGAAAAGGCATACTCGTCCAGCACGGCCGGTATTCCATCTCTTATTCTTGTCGGACTGGTCGATTGGGTTGTCAGGGGTGCCGAATTGTCCGGAAAGTCCGGAGCCGAATCGACGTCCCAGAGAACGCTTACCGTGATCATAAAATTCGACGAGAACAAAAAGGTGAGGGACTTCTCCTATCACGCGTCGCGGTTCTGAAGAGTACAAACCCATTATCGAAATATCGGTTGCAAACCACGAAACACGGGAGCCCCAGGGATGATCCATATAAGGACCCGTTCAGCAATACCACTTGTCATAGCGGCTGTGACTTTGACAGGCTGTGGCGGCGGGGGTGGTCTTCCCGCGCATCTCCTGAGGCTGACGCCGGAATCGCTGCAGAACCGGGCTTCGCAGACAAGGAAATACGAAGGAATTTCGGAAGCCGATCTTTTTTCGGCAGCGACTGGCGTGGTTCAGGACCTGGGATTCATTGTCGATGAGAGCGAACCGAACCTCGGACTTATCGTTGGCTCGAAAAAACGAGACGCAGATCCAGATTTAAAGCAGAGGGTGGGACAGGTGTTTGGTACAGCATTTATGTGGTTGGGCTATGGAATGGCTGCTGCGCTTGGCATGGAGCCGGACGGCCCCCTATTATTTCCGGTTGACGACTATCAAAAGTTGTGGGCCTCTATCGTTATCCGTCCTGCATTGAGAAATGGCGAAAGAACACACGATGTGAGGGTCACGTTTCAGCGGATTGTCTGGAATACGGAAGACGACCTGGATCGGCTCCAAAGCCTGGATGAGCCTGAATTCTACCAAAAGTTCTTCGATCTCTTGTCAAAGTCGGCGTTTCTGGAAGGGCAACAAAAATGAAAACTACCGGGCAAATTGCGGCTGCCATTCTCGTACTTGTCGTGTTTTGCGGTTGCACGTCATCAAAAGAGCATCTATTGAAGATGGAAGAAAGCCAGGTCAATCTGCGAACCATGCAGACCCGAGCATTCGACTCGACGGATAAAGAAAAAATGCTCAGGACCGTAATATACGCGCTTCAGGATCTGGGCTATATCGTCAACGAAGCGAATGAAGTGATCGGCACGGTCAGCGCCAGTACAACAGACATAAAGTACAAGCTGTTCGAAAAGAAGACGTATCCCCTTCTGATCACTGTTACGGTTCGTCCAAAGGGCGAGACCCAACTGTTGGTACGTGCGAACGCGCAATACAATCAGAAGGCTGTAAAAAAACCGCTCGTATACCAGAATTTCTTCAATGTACTGGAAAAATCGGTTTTTCTGACGGCTCGGGAGGTTGACTGAAAGTCTCCGCTATGCAAGCCGGATACAGTACTTGTCCCACCCAATACAGATACGGGGAAGCGTTCTGAAAGGAACGGTAAGAATGACACGTCGCAGGATGTTAACGGCTTCAATTGCCACCGCGATGCTATTCGGATTGTCCGGATGTGCAACGCCCAACAGGCAACTGATGACGATGGATACAAGTCAAGTCAGGCTGCGGAACATTCAGACCCGTGCATTCGACTCCACGGATAAGATAAAAGTGCTCAGGTCGGTAATCTCCACGCTTCAGGATTTCGACTTTATGGTGGGTGACGCAAACAAAGCGCTTGGAATGGTAAGCGCCGCGAGAGTGTCAGATGGGTTGCAAGTGTCAGTTACAGTGCGCCGAAGGAATGAAACACAGTTGTTGGTGCGCGCGAATATGGAATACAACACTAAAGGAGTCGAAAATCCGTCAGTTTATCAGAAGTTCTTTACCGTCCTGGAAAAATCGATGTTTCTGACCGCACATGAGGTAGATTGAACCGTACCAAAGTCGGTCTTGACGACAAATCACGGGGGGCGTCATATTTCGGTTGTATCCTCCGATGCAGTAGAGCCAGGAAAGCCAGCTATTTCCGCTTCTGATAGTCATTCTGCAAGTCACAGCAAGGGAATACCGACGTGAGACTTTCCAGCGAATTAATGGCGATGATGGCAGTATGCGTTGCGCTATCCGGCTGCGCCTCATCAACAAAGCAGTCGCCGAGGGTTGAATTGTTAGAGAGCCAGCTGAAAATCCGGAGCATGCAGACCCGCGCATTCGATACGACAAACGAGAATATGACGCTTAGAGCCATTATAGCCACACTTCAGGACTTCGGCTTTGTTATTGACAAAGCAGATGAAGCGCTTGGAACGATCACGGCCAATAGAATTGACAAATATCCAATTCGATTAACAGTAACCGTTCGTAAGAGACGCACGACGCAGGTGTTGGTGCGCATGAATGCGTATTACGGCCAACCGGTCAGGGAACCCGTAATATACCAGAATTTCTTCACGTCCCTGGCGAATTCCATGTTTCTCACCGCAAACCCGATCGACTGAAACAGCATTGCCCATTGGTCTCATTGGCAGAGGCATCCGCCCGGCTGCGTTGAAGCGAGTGCCGGTCATCCTGCCACGACTGTCGCATTTTGCGACAGTTCCCCGCTTGTTGTAACGCCCGCGTTCCGGCGCCTCTTTCACCGTTCACCGACCTCTTCGACAGGCTTAGGGCAGCGCCTTCGACCATTCGACGGGCTTACTTCGCCAGGCGCACTCCGGCAAGCTCAGTGCAGGCAGCACAGGCAATGCATGCAGGCTCGTTTCGACAGGCGCAACCCACGCAGCGTCCCCTCCCGGGCACGTTCCTTTCCACCGCCTGAGGAGCAATGAATGTCAGCTATTTTCCGCTCCTGGTAATGCGTCGGTGAACGTTGGCTTGTCCGGTGGCAAGTATGTTCCCTCGAATCCCGGCTCTATACGGGCGGAGCCTGGCAATCTGATAAGCTTGACTAGGCTGAGTCTCTCCGATAACCAGTTGACCGGCCCCATTCCCGCGAAACTTGATAGCCCGACCAATCTGACGCACCTGTATCTCTCTGCCAACCAGTTGAAAGGTTGCATCCCGCCGGGGCTGAAGCACATTGCGAACAACGACCTTGACCGGGTCGATCTGTCCTGCTGCGGCCAGGGTCAGGCGCCGGCAGCGACCGACTTCAACTGCGGTGGAAAGACGGATTTCGTGGGTTTCTTCCTTGTCGCCGACGCGTTCGGGTCGTCGTTCCAATCGATAATTCGGGATTCCCACGGACCGGATTTCCAACCCGTTTTGAACAATCTTCACAATTGCGCCAATCAGGCGAAGCCGAAATATGAAGACGGTGACAGAGAACCATAATGGCATTTGGCTGATTCCAGTCTTGTCAGCACGCAGCGTCGCCCTTCTATCCGGTTTCACAGCAATTCGAAACGTGGTCATGAATATCTCTGGCGTTAGAGCGCTTCGTTTCCACACACTGACCCGGCATCTCCGTCGCCGCCTGACGTACAGGTCAACTGACGCTTCATCGAGCCACGTCGCCCGCCTTGTAGCCCTCGTGGCGCGGCTGCTTGTCGTGGTCGCCCTGTCACCAGACGCCACCCAACCGGCGTACGCTCAAGTATTGGCAAGTAACACCGGACAGAGAACCGGGAACTACAACATGATTGCCAACGATTTCGCCCAGGAGTTCACGACCGGCAGCCACACCGCAGGTTACAGGTTGACGAGCATCGAGGTCGAAATCGAAAACAGTCTCGATGTCCCCAGCGTCAAGCCGTCCGTCAAAATCAATCTGTCCGACAACGGCGTCCCGGGGGGCACGACCCTGGGGGAGTTGACGAAATCGGGGAACTTGAGTGGCGGGTTGAACAGTTTCGAAGCGCCGGTCGGCGGCATAAACCTGCACGCGAACACGAGTTACGTCGTTTGGCTCGATAACAGCGCCAATGTTCAATTCGTCATTCAGAACCGATTCAAAGACAATTACCTCCTGTACACAACCTCAGACGGCGAGCACTGCGGTGCGTCGGTCGATTGGAGCATAGGAAATGAGCTGAACGCCAGACATAGGGTGCGGTACGTTCAAACTGGCGATGGGCGCCTGGAATTGCAGCCAGCCACGGGCGCGAAATGGACTCCATTTGACGGTGCGCTGATGATCCGTGTGAACGGCACGGCAATCGAAACTGCATCTGAAATCTCATACGATAGCGACGGCGACGGGCTGATTGAAATCGGCAGCCTGGCACAGTTGAACGCCGTCCGATGGGATCGGGACGGCGACGGCGCCGTGGATGACGTTGCCGATTCGGCCGCCTACGCTACCGCATTCCCAAGTGCCGCAGCGGGTATGGGCTGTTCCACCACGGCAGACGATGCCGATAATAACGACTGCCTGGGGTACGAGTTGAACGCCGACCTGCAATTCGATACGAACAGCGATGGGGCCGTGGATGCGGACGACAACTGTTGGAACAGCGGCGCGGGCTGGTTGCCCATAGAAGCCTTTGCAGCCACGTTCGAGGGCAATAGCCACACCATCGCCAATCTGTACATCAGCCGTTCGACGGGACGAATTGGCTTGTTCGAGTATGTCAAAGCCAGCGGGCAGGTACGGAATGTGGAGGTACGCGACCTGGCCGTGACCGGCTCGGGCGAAAACCAGTCCGTCGGCGGGATCGTGGGGTTCAACACCGGCAGCATAGTAGCCAGCCATGCGACGGGGCTTGCCGTGGGCGGGGTTGAATCCAATGTCGGCGGGTTAGTCGGTAGGAACCGCGGAGTTGTCGCCGACAGCTATGCGATCGTTTCGGCGAAGTGCCACGACAGATCCAACATCGGTGGGCTGGTTGGGCACAATACCGGAAGCATTGCCGACAGCTACGCGACGGGGATTGTGGGGTGCCTGAGCGACGGTTGTAGTGCGGGTGGATTGGTGGGGCGAAACGCAAAATCAGGCAATGAGAGAGGCATTATTACTGCAAGCTACGCTACCAGTGAGGTTGTGGGCGGCGGTGAATCCAGCAGTTCGGGCGGGCTGGTCGGGGTCAACACTGACAGCATCGTCTCCAGCTACGCGACAGGGACTGTGGGGTGCCTGGACGGCTGCAGCGCTGGCGGGCTGGTCGGGTCCAATGTTGCGGTCGACAGCGCCAGAGCCATCATCACGGCAAGCTACGCGACCGGTGAGGTGGCGGGAGGGGGCGACGCAAACGTAGGTGGGTTGGTGGGGCTTAACACTGCCATCGTCAACAGCAGAGCCATCATCACGGCAAGTTACGCGACCGCTGAGGTTTCGGCCGACTACGGCAACATCGGCGGGCTGGTGGGGTACAACATTGCCATTGGTAACAGCGGAGCCAGAATCACCGTAAGTTACGCGACCGGTGGGATTAAGGGCTGGGACGGTAGCAACGTCGGCGGGCTGGTGGGGCGAAACGCAAGTTCCGGCCGAGGAAGCGGAGGAATTGTCATCGCTAGCTACGCGACCGGCGATGTCTCGGGCTTGGGCGTCGGTACCAACGTCGGCGGGCTCGTGGGTCGAGACTCCGTCAGCCACAGCAGCAGTAACGACGTCAACAGTAGCTATTGGAATACCGAGACCTCCAGGCAGCCGCTGAGTGACGGCGGTACAGGTAAGACGACGGCGGAGTTGCAAATGCCCACGGGGTACAGGGGCATCTACGCCACCTGGGATCTGGACCTGGACGGTGACAGCGCGAATGATGATCCCTGGGATTTCGGGACTGCTTCCCAGTACCCCGCGCTTCGGGTTGACTTTGACGGCGACGGCGACGTTGACGCCGACGACATGGGTTCGCAGCGGCCGGTCGCCCTGCCCACTGCGGCCGCAACCGACTTCAACGGCGACGGCAGGACGGACTTTATTGACTTCTTCCTCTTTGCCGATGCGTACGGCAGCACGAACCCCCGCTTTGATCTCGATGGAAACGGCAGCGTGGATTTCGCTGACTTCTTCAGGTTCGTCGATGCGTTCGGGTCGTGAACGCAGTTGGACGTGGTCGAGGGAATGAATCGTGACAGGAGGAATGCGGCGATGAAGAACTTCGTTTCCCGGCGAAGATGGGTCGTATGGACTCTCGCTGTTGTTGTGATGCTCGCGTCGTTCGTGTATTCCCGTGCGGGTAGTGGTGGCAACGACGGCGACGTGGGCGCGTTACGGAAGATGGCCCTGGAGGCGTGTTGCGACAGGAACCCGGGCAAAGACTTCGATGCGCTGGACGCCGTCGGAAATGACGAGCCGACCGGTCTCTGGTCGAACGGAACGACGATGTGGGTGGCGGACGACGCGGACAGGTGGGTGGATGGTTTGGAGAACAACGACAGGATTTATGCGTACGGCCTGGCCACGATGGCGCGGGATTCGAGCAAAGACTTCAATCGGTTGAACGCCGCGGAAAACGACGATCCGGAGGGCATCTGGTCGGACGGAACGACGATGTGGGTGGCGGACCAATCTGACGAAAAGTTGTATGCCTATGACATGACGACCAGGGAGCGTGTCGAGGCCAGGGACTTCGATACGCTGGACGCCGCTGGAAACGACGAGCCAAAGGGTATCTGGTCGGACGGCACGACGATGTGGGTGGCGGACGACGCGCAGGGGTTGTGGTTTACCGAAGACAACGACAAGATTTACGCGTACGTCCTGGCCACGAGGGTACGGGATCCGAGCAAAGACTTCAATCGGCTGAACGCCGCGGGAAACGACGATCCGGAGGGCATCTGGTCGGACGGCACGACGATGTGGGTGGCGGACCAATCAGACGAAAAGTTGTATGCCTATGACATGACGACCAGAAGGCGTGTCCCGGCGAAGGACTTCAACACGCTGGACGCCGCCGGAAACGACGAGCCGACCGGTATCTGGTCGGATGGAAGGACCATGTGGGTCGCGGACGACGAGGATGAAAAAATCTACGCCTACAATATGCCGCAACCGGACGCAGCCCCACCGGAAGCGTCCACTGACTTCAACGGCGATGGCCGGACGGACTTCGTGGATTTCTTCCTCTTCGCCGACGCGTACGGCAGTACGGACCCACGCTTTGACCTGGATGGCAACGGCGTTGTGGATTTCGCTGACTTTTTCAAATTTGTGGATGCGTTTGGCTCGTAGGCCGCATCGTCGTTGACCCCACCGCGAACTGCCGGTTCCAGGTACCAGATCCAGCGCCTTCCGGCGGCCGCGCCGGACAGAGAATTGGCCATTTGCGCTACAAGATCATACGCCGCTTTGTTGGGGCGTCCCTTGTGGGCGCCCGACCAATGGGGTGGTATTGATCCTGCGTGGCTTTTTCCGGTACCGGGTCAACCATTCCCTTTGGTTTCAGCCGGGCGACCATCAAGCTGACCGGGAGTGTACCTGATGTTTCCAGGACGGGTTCTGTTGGCTTTCGTGGCGATTGCGTCGCTTGCATTTGCCGGTCAGGCCATTGCCGGTCCCAATGCATCTGCGGTACTCACACTTGATCTGATTACCGACGGGGGAGCAGGCAACCGGATCGACGACGGGGTCGTCTCAGGCACGGTTACCGGAAACGGGAAAACGATCGCGATTGAGGTATTCGCCAGAGGGGTGAGTACGCCCCTGATCGGCCTGGTCCTCAGGTTTGACTTTGACGCTTCTGTGCTGTCCTTTGTCAAGGCCGAAAACAACGCGTTTCCGTTGACGCTTCCCGAAGGATCCATCGGCACCAACTTCGCGTCCGGAACGCCGGTGTCGTTAACGTCATCCGGGTTTCTCGCGCGCGCCGAATTCGAGACGGTTGCGGATGTAACCGGCAGGGAATTCTCCATCGGCATCGAGACGGTTACGCTTGCCGGGAGTACCACGTCCAGCGACGTACTTACGACGACAGATGTGATTGCGTTCAATGCCAGGCATTCCGGAGCCGGCGGCAGCGATGCTCTGTCGCTTGACCTCATACCGGGCGGCGGCGCGGGCAACCGGATCGACGATCGCGTCACGTCAGGCATTGTCAACGGATCGGGAGCAACCATCGCGGTGGAGGTTTTCGCTGCCGATGTGAGAACGCCTTTGATCGGCATGATCCTCAGGTTTGACTTTGACGCGTCGCTTCTGACCTTCGTCGAAGCCGAGAACAGCGCGTTTCCGCTGATGCTTCCTGAAGGGTCCGTTGGCGTCAACTTCGCGTCCGGTACGCCGGTAACGCCTGCGCCGTCCGGCTTTCTTGCGCGCGCCGAGTTCGAGACGATTGCGGATGTAACGGGCAGGGAATTCTCCATCGGCATCGAGACGGTTACACTTGCCGGGAGTACCACGTCAAGAGAGGTGCTGACGACGGCGAACGCGATCACGTTCAACGCGATTGCGTCTCCGGACTTTGACGGCGACGGGACTGTCGGGTTTTCCGACTTTGTGCGATTTGCGTCGAGATTCGGCGAACGGCAGGGCGACGCGGGGTTTGACGCGCGTTTCGATCTGGACGGCGACGGGCAAATCGGATTCTCAGATTTTCTGATCTTCGCGAGGAATTTCGGCAAGGTGATCCCGACTTCCAGCGGTGGAAGTCCGGACCTTGTACTCGACGCGCCCACCGGGAGCGGCAGCGCTTTGACGACCGGGGAGTCCTTCACGCTCAATGTGACCGTGCGGAACCGCGGAAATGCTCAGGCGCCCTCGACAACGCTGCGTTATTTCCGTTCGCCGAACGCGACGATTTCCAGGCGCGATACGGAAGTTGGTTCGGTTGCGGTGCAGGGGCTTGCGGCATCGGGGACCGTTGCCGAGTCCATCGGTTTGACGGCGCCATCGTCCGCCGGCGCATACTACTACGGCGCCTGTGTGGATGCGGTCACGGGTGAATCCGATACCGGAAACAACTGCTCGAGCGCGGTGGCCGTTACCGTCGCGGCGTCTCCCTTCCGTATCGAGATCGTCTTCGTCGAAAGCTCTTCAGGCGACGGATACAACGCGTCCCAGAAGGCGTTATTCCACGAGGCTGCCGCACGCTGGATGTCCATCATTACCGGAGACATTTCGGACAGCGACTTCTCGGATAATCCGCTCGACAGGTGGGACGATCTTCTGAATGCACGAATATTCGTCGACGATACTGTGGATGACCTGCGGATCTTCGTTGGTATCGGGGACATCGACGGCGCCAGGGGCACGCTTGGCAGAGGAGGAACGCGCATTGTCAAAAGAAATCGAAGTCGGGGTACCGTGGTTACGAAGATCGGTGTGATCGCCATCGACAGGGACGACCTGGAGTGGATGTCTGAGACCCTTCTTTCGGGCGTAGTCCTGCATGAGATGGGGCACGTGCTTGGGATCGGGACGGTATGGGAATCACTGGACCTTGTGCACGGAGCACGTGACGTGTATTTCACCGGCCCACGGGCGATTCGAGCCTTCGACGATGCGGGAGGGCGGAACTACAGCGGCCCAAAGGTACCTGCAGAGAGAGATAGCAGTCATTGGAGAGGATCGGTGTTCGGCGACGAACTGATGACAGCAACCTTCAGGACGGACCTCGCAGAGCCCGTTCCTTTGAGCAGGATTTCGATTCAGTCGCTGGCCGACCACGGCTACCAAGTCGACGTCGGCCAGGCCGACGAATACAGGCTTCCCGACCCGGCAGGCGCGAAGCCCGTCGCGGAGCATCTGATGAACTGGGGAGATTGTGTCGCTGAGGGACCGATCTACGTCGTGGATGAGAAAGGGCGCATAGTCGATGTCCTCAAAGGGCATGAATGACCGCCTGGCGAAATGCGCCTTCGGCGCGCGGATTCACCCTGGGGCATACGTCACAGACGGGGGCTCCTGACGTGAAGACGAATTCGCATATGGCAATGCTGGCAGTTCTGGCTGTATTTCTGCACCCGCCGTCAGACGGCCAGGCATCTTCCGTGCCTGCCGACAGCGCGCATTTCTGCCTGCCTTTCGATCCCGAACATTGGCAGAGCGATGAGCCGGGTCCCGCCGGTAAGCGGGCGTCCGACCTGAACGTGGGGGAACCCCGCACAGTGCGTCTCTTCTATTTCCTGCCGAACGACCGGCCGTACCGCACCGAAGTCGTGGATTCGATGAAAGCGGGGATTCTCGATCTTCAGACGTTCTTTGGCGAGCAGATGGAGGCGCTCGGATACGGAGACACGACTTTCCAGGTTGAAACCGATGACCAGGGCGATCCGGTCGTTCATCGCATCGATGGGGACTATGCGGACAGCCACTATAGCAGCCGGGGATATACGGAAGGCGAAATAAAACGCGCCTTCGACAACTCGAAGAACATCGCGCTGGTTGTCATGGACGTCAGTAGCAGAACCGCCCATGGACGCGGAACAGGTACGAAGGACAGCGGATGGGCGATGATATACGGCGAATGGGACTGGTTTGCCGGCGCCCACGAACTGGGGCATGCGTTCGGCCTTCACCACGACTTCCGTGATGATAAGTACATCATGTCGTACGGACGCGCGGACCGGTCATCCGGCGCGTTGTCAGCTTGCGCCGCAGAGTTTCTGGCGGCGCATCCGTATTTCGACCCCGATGTACCACTCGAAAACGAATCACCGCCCACCGTTGAACTCGTTTCATCTGAGTATCCGTTCGGTTCAGTGAGTACACCCGTCCAGCTGAGAGTCAGCGATGACGATGGTCTTCACCAGGTCATCCTGTTCGTTCGCCCCAGGAACCCCTTTCTGGGTGGCACCCCCGAAGTGAAAGCGTGTGACGGATTGTCCGGCGAAACGGATACCGTCGTTGAATTCAGCTTTGACGGCAGGCTCCCGTCTGACAACGTCGGCACCGTGGCGGAAGCGCATACGACGCTTTCCAACACGGTTCAGCATCCTATACATGTTGTCGCAGTCGATACCAATGGGAACAGGACCAGCACTGTCAGTCCCATACGCTTTTTCCTCGAGGCGGGACACTCGCCGCAGCATATCGCCACAATCGACATGCCTCATCAATATGACATCGGCAGTCTGGCGATGTCTCCTGACGGCGTGTTTCTTGCAATAGGCGGCAGCGGAGTGGAGTTGTTGGACGCTGCGAAAAGGGAGACGATAGCCACCTTTCGCCATTCGGCCAACACGATCTATGCTGTAGCGTTTTCTCCCGGCGGGACGCTGCTCGCCGCAGGGTCCCGGGAGGGCGCTATCAAAGTGTGGAACGTGACCAGCAAAGCAGAGGTCGCGACGCTCGGAGGCCATACGGATCAAGTCGTATCTCTGGACTTTTCGCCGGATGGTTCGATGCTCGCTTCCGGATCATTCGACCGCACGGTAAAGTTGTGGAGCGTGGCGACGTGGGCAACCCGCACGACCCTTGAAGGACACGCCGAAAGAATAGGCAAAGTCGCCTTTATGGGCGATGGGAAGCTTGCTTCCGTGTCGAATACCGGCACCGTCAGGCTCTGGAACGTGTCTACAGAAACCCCGATATCGACCATCGAGACTGGAGCAAAAGGAGCAGTAGCGATTTCCAGGCATGGGACGCTTCTCGCGTCACCTATTTCATGGGCAGTCAAGCTCTGGGATCTGGCAACAGGATCACAGACCGGGGCCGTGAATGATATGAGCGATTACAATCGCGCATATCCGGTGTTTTCGCCGGATGGTACCGTTCTCGCGGTGACGGCCTTCGGTCTGATTGAACTATGGGACATTTCCAAGAGCGAACTCCTGGCGTCTATCTCAGGTGGGCCGGGTGGCGTGCGGCGCCTGTTGTTTTCACCAAACGGAAGAACGCTCATTGGCAATGATGCGAGGCCGAATAGCAGGCAGATCAAATTCTGGGATGTGTCCGAGTGGGCCGCTTCGATAACTCCGGTCAGCCAGCGCACGTCGCAGGTGCGAGAAGCGATTCTCGGCGTTGTCCGTCTAAACGATCCAAACGTCTCGAACTATGCGGAAGTTACGGCGACTCACCTGGATGGAATTACGGCGCTTTACCTCAACGACAAGGGTATCACGTCCTTGAAATCCGGAGACTTCGATGGGCTCGCGGGTTTGGAGGAACTTTTATTGTATGGCAACCAACTCACGAGCCTGCCTGAGGACATTTTCTCCGGGCTATCGTCCCTGCAAACGCTCCGCTTCGGCCTGAACCAGTTGACAACGCTGCCGTCGGGCCTCTTTGAAGGACTGGCCGCACTCTCGGACCTGCGCATGATCGGCAACCGGCTGACAGCGCTGCCCGATAGCATTTTTGATGGACTGACCGGGTTGAACAGGCTTTCTCTGGACGGCAACGCAGTCAATCCCCTGCCGTTCAACGTTTCCCTGGAGAAAACCGGAGAAGGGCAGTTCAAGGCAGTGGCCCCTGCCGGCGCTCCTTTTAACATTGTCCTGCCGCTTACCGTCGCGAACGGCAGCATCAGCGGCGGCGCAACGACTGTCGCGATTTCCAGGGGTAGCGTCGAGAGCCAGCCACTGACCGTCGCACGCACCTCCGGCACGACCGCGGCGGTTACCGTCAATATCGGCACATTACCGGGACTGCCCAATGGCCATTTTGGCTACACCCTCGTCAAGTCCTCCGATCTGCCTCTGGAGATATTCGGCAGTGGCGTAACCGGAGGACAAGCCTCGACTGATTTCAACGGCGACGGACGGACTGATTTCGTGGACTTCTTCCTCTTCGCTGACGCGTACGGCA
Organism: Candidatus Latescibacterota bacterium; assembly: GCA_965116875.1. Taxonomy (GTDB): domain Bacteria; phylum Latescibacterota; class UBA2968; order UBA2968; genus JAAXHE01. Next base: position 775,664 of record OZ220733.1, on the reverse strand, counting down.
GCACAGACGCCAGATTCGACCTGGATGGAAACGGCACGGTCGACTTCGCCGATTTCTTCAGATTCGTCGATGCATTTGGCGCGTAGGCGATTCTGGCGCCGTCGCCGATTGGAACTGTCCGGTTTGAATCCCAACGTATCCGTTCGAAAGTCGTGCAACCGCCAGTCACGAACCGGAACCGGCTCAGGTGGTCGTATTCTGCACATTCGTTGACCCGGAGGCACCATTACATGAGAAGCAGAATCTTCAGAATCGGGTTTATCGCCTCCTTTCTGGCGGCCACGTCAGCGTCGTGGATCCATCCGGATACGGGCAACAACGTGCCGGTTGGCGGCCATGAGGAGGTAAAGTTGCATTCGCGGCAGGAAATCTTCGGTGGCGAGTGCTGCGCCCGGGACGCGGGTAAGGATATCGATGGGTTGGCGGCCGCGGGAAACGACGACCTGGAGGGCATCTGGTCGGACGGCGCGACAATGTGGGTGGCCGACAAGGCTGACGGGAAGCTGTATGCCTATGACCTGGCTTCCGGCGCGCGCGCAGCCAACAAGGATTTCGATACGCTGGCGGCCGCAGGAAACGACGACCCGGAGGGCATCTGGTCCAACGGCACGACGATGTGGGTGGCAGACGACCCGTGGTTCGGAGAGAAGATCTATGCCTACGATATGTCAACCGGAGCCCGGAGCGCAGACAATGACGTCAACGGGCTGGAGCGTAACGGAAACGACAACCCGGAGGGTATCTGGTCGAACGACACGACAATGTGGGTGGCCGATTACACCGACGCCAGGCTGTATGCCTATGACATGGAGCTCGAGGTTGCAGATCTCGGGAGAGAAATCAGTGCGCTTGGGTCCGCCGGGAACCACCACCCGCAGGGAATCTGGTCCGACGGCACGACGATGTGGGTGGCGGACTACGCCGACGCGAAGATCTATGCGTACGATCTGACGCACTATGGCCGGAACCCCTTTCGGGACGTCAATTCGCTGAATGCCGCCGGGAACAGCCACCCGGTCGGGATCTGGTCGAACGGCACGACGATGTGGGTGGCCGACTACGTGGACAAGAAGCTGTATGCCTATGACCTCACGCTCCGCACGGACGCGCCGGCCATCCTTTCGGTCACAGCCGGAACCGGCTCGCTCACCATCTCGTGGCGCGAACCTCCGATCGAAACCGGCACCGTGATTATTACCGGCTACGACGTGCGCTACATTCGCAGCGACGCCCCGGACAAGGCCGAAGCCAACTGGACTGTATTGCGGTACGTCCGGACAACCGGTTCCGGCACGCTGACGTACGAGGTGACCGGGTTGGCGGGCGGCGCCCGGTACGACCTGCAGTTGCGTGCGGTCACCAACAGGGGACCCGGATCGTGGTCGGCCGTCCGTATCGGTACACCGCTGGTGCAGGGTCCGGCCTCAACAGACTTCAACGGCGACGGCCGGACCGACTTCGTGGATTTCTTCCTCTTTGCCGACGCGTACGGCAGCACGAACGCGAAGTTCGATCTGGACGGGAGCGGCACCGTGGATTTCGCGGACTTTTTCAAGTTTGTGGATGCGTTCGGTACGTAGATTGAGGCTCATCTCCATTTTGCATCGCTGATTGCTTCATGCCAGGTTTCGCAGGGTGGAAACGGTTATCCTGTCCTGTCCGTTGACAACGTCAGCGACGGGAGGGTGGGCAACCGCATGGGGTCGTCTGGCGCGACCGGATGATGGACAGGCGTATCTTGTTGCAGTTTTCGCGACACCCCGGGGAGAGTTCCGTCCGACGTGAAATTGCATTTACAGCTTGCGTCATTCTTCACACGTCAAGTGGGCCGGACGCGGACACGATTCAACTCCGTGGTAATGGTTGGGTCGGTAAGACGAGCCGCGAAAAGGAATAGATTTGCGGCGGGATTTGCGATAAGTTAGATGTCTGCTGAACGTCGTTCCGGGACCGTCGCGGAACGAAATATTATCGCGAGAACAGACTGGATTTCGAAGGCATTTTCAACGCTTCGGAGCTGTCCGATAACGGGAGAGTACAGGGAGGAGCGCATGGAATACGTCAATTTCGGCCATTCCGGCCTGAAGGTGTCGCGCCTGGCCTACGGACTGGGCCTGCGCGGGCAGGACAACGTCGACGAGGCGGAACGCGTCATCGAACGGGGTATCGAGCTCGGAATCAACTTCATTGACTGCGCCAACGTCTACGGCCTCGGGGACGCCTACGAGACCCGCGGCACGTCGGAGCAGCTACTCGCGCGCGTTCTCAAGCGGCACCGCGACGACCTTGTGGTGACCTCGAAGGTCGCCAGCCGCATCGGCGAGGGGCCCAACGACGCCGGCCTGTCGCGCTATCACATCTTGCGGGAGATCGACCGCACCCTGGCCCGCCTCCAGGCCGATCACATTGACATCTATATCCTGCACGTGTACGACGAGGAGACGCCCCTCGAGGAGACCCTGCGCGCCCTCGATGACGTGGTGCGAGCAGGCAAGACGCGCTACGTGGGCGTTTCCAACTTCCAGGCCTGGCAGGTACTCAAGGCGCTGTGGACGCAGGACCGCCTCGGGCTCGATCCCCTCATATGCATCCAGAACCCCTACAACCTCCTCAACCGCGAGCTTGAGCATGAGATGTGGCCGGCGCAGCGCGACCGGAGGTTCGGGGTCATGACCTACAGCCCCCTGGGGGTGGGCCTGCTTTCCGGCGTGTACACCCCCGGAGAACCACCGCCTGAAGGCACCCTTTACGCCAGGGGCCGCGCCGAAGCCCTGGAGAAGGATCTCAACGAGCCGGCGGGCCGGACCCTTGAAATTCTGCGAAAGATCGCCGGCGCCCACGGCCGCACCGTGGCGCAGACGGCGATCAACTGGGTGCTCTCCCACCCCGAGGTGACGGCCGCGATCACCGGCGGCGACACGGTGGCTCACATGGAGGAGAACGCCGGCGCCGTAGGCTGGTCGATCACGCCGGAGGACCGGGCCCTTCTCGACGAGGCCTCGGCCGGACAGGACCGCGTCCTGGACTGACCGTCTCGGTGGACTTGCGCTACACGCTCGGGCTTCTTGCGGTTGACGAGACCGGCGACGAGGACATCAAAAACCGAAATCTCATTTTTCAAATCGGTGTCGGCTTTCCAATCGGGGAATAGGGAATACCGTTCGAAGCTGGCAATCCCCATGAACGGATCGTGCGACCGATTCTTCCGGTCGCACGATCCGCCTTGTGTACCAACGATGATGCTTGCCAGGGACACAAGGCGATCAGCCGCCCAGAATCGGGCCTAGCGTGTCAACGACTTTCTTCGCGCCGGTGTATCCGAAGAACAGAAGGGTGGCAACGAGGATGGCATTGATGACCGGGTGGCTTTTAAATCCGGGTCCCACCCAGTCCGTCCTGTTGTTCATCAGCAGCAGGGTGAGCGCGACCAGGGGCAGGAAGAACGAACCCAGGACGGCATAGGTGAGCTGGACCTCGGCCACGGAGCCCCACAACAGCACGAGGGGCACAGTCGCCAGACCGACCAGGTACGCGCGGTAGGGAGCGGATCGCAGGATGTCCGACTTCTGAAAGGCTTCGGGAGAGACCCCTTTACGCAGCGCGAGGAAATTCGCGAACATGTACGGGTCGCTCTGCCACACGCCGAGCAGGCTGGAGAAGACCGCGCCCCAGAAGCCCAGCAGGAAAGCCCATTTGCCTGGCGCCCCGAGCGCCAATTCGAGTTGGCTCGAGAGGATGAGCGCCAGCGACGCGCCCTTCCCGTCCAGAGCGACCCGCGAACCGATGATGATCATCGCAACGCCGAACAGCGCGGTGACGGTGTACCCCACCGCCAGATCGACGCGACAGGTTGACACGCCCTCCCGGCCCTGTCTGCCGGTTTCACGGATCCAGTACCCGTACGACAGGAGGGTAACCGTACCGCCGACGCCTCCCAGTACGCCCAGCGTCCAGCCCATGCCGCCGGTCGGAATGGCAGGAAAGAACAGGCCCCGTGCCAGGGCGTTCCAGTCCGGTCCCAGAAGCAGGGCGGTGAGCAGAACGGTAACGAACATCAGTCCGATGCACGCCGACATCAGAATTTCAAACACGCGGAACCCGCCGATCCAGACCAGGGCCAGGCCGACCAGGGAGTGGACAATTCCCCACACGATTTTGGACGTCGCCGGATCGCCGATGGGAAGCAGGCCGGCGCCCGCCACGCCGCAGGCCGTCACCAGCGCGCCGCCAACCGAGAAGCTCCAGATGATCAGGTAGACAATGAAGACCCACTGCACCCACGCGCCGAGCCGGTGGACCCAGCCTTCCAGCATCGTGGTACCGGTGGCCATCTGCCAGCGGGCGATACCCTCGTTCAGCGTCCATTTGAGCAGCGCGCCGATCACGGCCGCCCACGCAAGGCCAACGCCGATCCTGGAGCCGGCGAGGCTGGCCGTGAGGAGGTCCCCGGCGCCAACGCCGGTGGCGGCCATCAGAATGCCGGGAAGAATGAGAGCGGGTCTGAAACGCACGCGAAATCCGGGTATCGGGTTTACATCGAGCAGCGGGCAACCGGACACGTAAAATCAGGCGGAGCAGGGGACACGTCAAGCGAAAAACGATGACTCTCGCGGAATTGGCGCTTGACAGGCCAATGACGGATTTCTATAATTCAGCCATTCCGGGAGACCGTGGCGAGATGGACCTGAAGGCATTTTATATGCAAGGGCGTACGGCAGTGCGCCATTACCTGTATTGTCTGCTTGTTCTGGCCGGTGGATGCGCGGACCGGACGGCGTCACAATACCTCGAGGCCGCACATGCGCACGATTCACGGGGCGAGACACGCGCCGCGCTGGAGGCGCTTCGGGCCGCTGCTGCCGTGGTACCGGGTGACGCATTCTATCAGAGGCAGCTTGGTCTGGCCTATCTGCGTCTGGGAATGCACGCCGAAGCCACGGCTGTGCTGGAGCGTGCGCTGGAGCTGGAACCCCATTATGCAGACGTCTACAGGGACCTGGCGGCCGTTTTCGAAGCGCAGGAGATGAAATCGGCCGCCGTCGGCTGGCTGGAGCGGGGGACCAGGCAGGTCCCGGGATATGAACCCCTCCACCGTGACCTGGTTGAACTCCAACTGGATCAGGACCGGCCGGACGAGGCACTGCGCATCCTCGAGGCGGCCGTTGAACGCTGGCCCGATGCGCTATGGGCGCATTTCCGTCTCGCGCAGCTCTACCAGCAACTGAAGCTGTTCGACAAGGCCAGGTTCGCCCTCGAGACGGTTCTGGATATCGAACCCGGTGTTGCGGAAGCGCATGCGCTTCTGGGCAACGTGCTTTATGAGCAGGAGGCGTATGGCGACGCCGCCGAAGCATACCGTCGGGCCATTGCGCTGAATCCCGAAGATCACGGCAGCACCAACAATCTTGCCTGGCTGTACGCCATCCAGGGGATCCGGCTGAAAGAAGCCCGGCGTCTTTCTTTGCGGTCCCTTCAGCAGGCGCCAGACTCGCCAACCTATCTGGATACGTTTGCGGAAATCCTATACAGGACGGCTCAATACGAACGGGCGATCGAAGTGATCCGCCACGCGATTTCGTTACGTCCCGAAGACCCCGCCTTGCGGGACCACCTGCAGAATCAACTGGATAAATTCATGGCAGCGTACGGCGGAAGCGTCGACCGCGGCGGTTCGAAGGGTGCGGAAGATTGGGCATGGATGGACGACACGTATGGACCGATTTTTCAGGGAGGATGACAGGAGTGAGTACACGAATAGAACGCGTGCACGCGAGGGAGATTCTGGATTCGAGGGGAAATCCCACGGTTGAGGTGGAAGTGGAGCTGACCTCCGGCGTTGCCGGCAGGGCGGCGGTTCCCTCGGGCGCGTCCACCGGCCGGCACGAGGCGGTTGAACTCCGGGACGGTGATGAAACCCGGTACCTGGGCAAGGGCGTGCTGGGGGCGGTCGGAAACGTGAATTCGTCAATCGCGCCGGCCGTGGCAGGTATGGACCCGTCAGACCAGGCGGCGATCGACGGACGCCTCAACGAGCTGGACGGGACCCCGAACAAGGGCAACCTGGGAGCCAATGGCATTCTGGGCGTCTCACTTGCTGTGGCCAAGGCCGCAGCCGCCGCGTCCGGGATGCCCCTTTACCGCTATATAGGCGGCGCTTCGGCATGCACGTTGCCGGTACCGATGATGAACATCCTGAATGGAGGCTCGCATGCGGACAGCAGTGTGGACCTGCAGGAATTCATGGTCATGCCGGTGGGCGCCGACAGCTTTCGAGAAGGGCTGCGTGCAGGCGCGGAGGTTTTCCATGCGCTGCGGGAGGTACTCAAGGCGGGGGGCTACAGCACCGGCGTGGGCGACGAGGGCGGATTCGCACCCAGCCTGGCTTCCAACGAAGAGGCGCTGGACGTGGTTGGGGAAGCAATTCAGAATGCAGGATATGTACCCGGACGGGACATTCTGCTGGCGCTGGACCCGGCCACCACGGAGTTCTACAGCGACGGCAGGTACGTGTTTCACAAGTCCGACGGATCGGAACGCACATCGGATCAGATGGTTGACTTCTGGGAGGATTGGACGCGGCGATATCCCATTGTTTCCATTGAAGATGGGTTGGACGAGGATGATTGGGAGGGATGGGCCCGGATGACGGACAGGCTGGGGAGCCGGGTGCAGCTGGTGGGAGACGACCTGTTCGTTACCAATACGGAACGTCTCGCGAGGGGTATTCAATCCGCGGTTGGCAACTCGATTCTGATCAAGGTGAATCAGATCGGAACGCTCAGTGAGACGCTGGAAGCGATCGAAACGGCGCGCAGGGCGGGGTATACAGCCGTGATCTCGCACCGCTCCGGCGAAACGGAGGACGCGACGATAGCCGATCTCGCCGTTGGAACGGGCGCCGGACAGATCAAGACCGGATCGGCTTCGCGCTCGGACCGCATCGCCAAATACAATCAGCTGCTGCGAATTGAAGAGGAACTGGGGGAGTCTGCCGTGTATCCGGGCCGGGAAGCGTTCTACAATATCGCCCTGCCCGCAGCGTAGGCAGTTCGACTGTGAAATCACCATTGTTACAGATCGCTCCATCGCGCGAGCCGCGGTCGCTCTCGGAACCCGAACGCCGTCGACTCCAGGCGGTCTACGATCAGGTTCCGGCCGTTTCGTGCCATTGCGACCGGTTGGGACAGTGCTGTGAACTCACGACAGAGGAAATGGAAGCGGATTTTGCAACCATGTATCCGTTGTATTCGGTCGAGTACTTCAACATCGTCGACTACGTACAGGACCACTTCGAGGCCGGACGACGCGACGCCGTACTGGCTCTGACCGAAGAACGGCCTGCGCGGTGCCCGTTTCTTACCGACGCCGGCGGATGTTCGATTTATCCGGTTCGGCCGCTGGTCTGCCGCACCTACGGGGTATTGAGCCGGGAAGCCGTCGAGGAGACGGCGCGCGGCGCCCGCGGCAAGGTCTCCGCACGGTGGGTCTCTTCCTTTTTGTTTACGGAACGCCATACGGTCTGTCCCCACACCCGCATTCTGGCTCCTGAAGCGCTGGCCGCGCATGCACAGAATATGGTTCGATTCAACTACGAGCGGGAATTGCTGACGCTGGGCGAAGAGGCCGAGCCTATGGAGAAAGGCCGTGCGGCCGTATTGACGTCCGCGGCCGGACTGAAGCGGGTTACAAGGTGGACCTGGGGTGGATACAACGTGCTGCTCCGGGCGCCGCTGGCGTGGCTCGGTCGAAACTTCGCAGGTTATTGGCGCCGGTGTGCGCTTGCGGAGTAGCGAGAGGCGGATCCGGGACGGGGCCAATTGCAGGTTGGCCGCTCACGGCGACTTGCCGAAATTCCGCGCGAATAGAATGAAGTCCGGGAATGACACGGCGCCGTCCCCGTCCAGATCGAACGAGGGGTCGAAATCCGGTCGGCCGGCTGATTTGCCGAATCCCGCGGCGAATGCGATGAAATCCGAGAACCCAACCGTGCCGCTGGCGTCGAAATCCGCCGCCGCCGGCACGTGGCCCTCCCGCCTGGCGAGAGAGAATGAATAGGTCGGCGGACCGGCGGACGTGCGCGTGAAGGCCAATACGGTTGGCGACTCGCCGTACAGACCGATGCGGCGCCGTGCGCCGTGCGGGACCGATACGGCGGCGACGTCGTGCGTGTCATCCCGTTTGGAAACCAGTGTCACAAGCAGGTCACTGTCGCTCCTGACGTCCACCGAGAGCCCGGCTGGTCCGGACGAACGCGGCACGACATAGTCGATGCCCCAGAGCTGGAGGGCGCCGCCGAGATCGTCGGCAGGTACAACGACGGTATCCCTTCTGACCGGCCCAAGTGAGAGACCGCGGTATCCCCGTCCGCCGTCATCGTTCACGAACACGGCGGCCGCCCAATCCGCCCAGAACTGTTCGAACCGTTCCTCCACGCCGGTGTCTTCCAGGGCGCGATTGAAGCCGTCGATGCCGTTTGACGGTTCGGCGACGAGGCGCGCGACGGCCGTATCGCCGTATCGCTGGGCGAAGTAGGTCATCAGCAGAAAGGTCTGGTCGAACAGGAACGGCAGCCAGGCGCCCCTGGACCAGCTCGAATCATCCGTCAGGCCGGTATTGGGCGGAACAGGGAGGTTGGAGACGGGCGACTTGAGCAGGTTCGGAACGACCAGAAATTTCTGCGCAACCTCGCCGGATGTCTTCTTGTAGCCGCAGGCCAGCTCGGCATATTCCGAACAGCCCTCGTCCACCCATCTGTCTTCGTCCGGATCGCCGTTCCAGTGCAGCATGTGCTGGAACTCATGGGCAAGTGTGGCGCGCGCCAGATCGCTGTTCAGGTCCAGGGGATCGCAGTCGATGTAGAGGATTTCCCTGCCAATCGGCGCCGCCTGATTTGCAGTATCGTAATAACCCAGGATCGTGCCGCTCCCGATGTTGTCCATGATATCCAGCAGTACGACCACGATCCGCGGGTCGCCGTCCGCGTCGGGCGGAGGACCGAAGATTTCGGTATCGATGGAGTAAATCCCGCGGTCGGGATACCGGGGGGTTGACCGGTCGAAGGCGCGGGTTAGCGAAGTCAGGGCGGCCGGCGAAACGCGCGCGCCGTCCCAGACGTCGTCCTCCACGAAGATATAGCAGTGCTCGCCTTTCAGGCGGCATGTCGTCGTGGTGAGGTAGTACGGATCGGTACCCGGAACCGCGCCGAAATGATAGACGCGAACGGTCAGAGGGTCGCCCACGTCAAACGTCTCGGCGGCCGTTTTCTTTGCCGCCCCCACGGGAATTGGACGCGAGGGCAGATAGGGGGTGCCGCAGTGGGCTTCGGGGCCGGCGAACGCGGGGGTCTCGAGGAGCAGGCAGAGTATGATCCCCGCAGAGGATGGACGCCAGACGCGAGACGCCTGACTCGATAGGGTCGAACCCAAGCTTATTCCGCCTTTTCGCGAGGTTCGGGAAAACGTACCCGCGTTCATTGTCCGGGTATCAGAAACCGCGCTGGATGCTCGCGTAGAGTCCGCCTCGAGGGTCAACCAGGAGCTTGACGCCCGCGTTCTGCGCGCGGCTTTTCCGTGCGATGGAGGCCGCGTTGAGAGCGCTGGCGAATCGGTTGAGAATCAGGCCGCCTATGAACAGGAAGGCCTTCTGTTCAGCGGAAGTGGCCCTGCTGCGCAGATCCAGAAATCGGATCCGGGAGGCTTCCGTATCCCACTCCCAGATCCGGTCATCGGTTTCAGCCCGGATGTTGGCATGTTCGCCGGCGAGAAAGCGTTCCCGCCGGTTTCGTTCGTAGATGCTTTCGAAGTCCCCTACTTCCTTGATGAAGGACTCGGGCAGGTTCTTCAGGCGGATGCCCGCGTGGGCTGCGGCATGCGCGTGATACGCATCGACGCGATAGGACTCGAGGAACCGGAACGTGGCCATTCCGGACCAGAATATCCCTTCCGTGACCAGGAAGAAACGGGCGGACCGACGACCTCCGGCGTAGAATTCGCCCAATCCGGGCAGCACGAGCGATAACACCGCCGCACCGGCCGGCGACTTGCCCCTTGCGTGTCCGGCCGACGGTACGCCGATCAGAATCAGGGACAATATTGCGAGATTGACGAGGGCCCTGGAGAAACGGTTTGCCATGGTTTCAGTTTCGAAAAAGCGTGTCCCGGCGTTCAGAACCGGACGTGGATTGCCAATTCGGTCCGGTCCGGCCGGGGCGAAATCGACAGTTGAGCGGACCGCACGCGCAGCGCCGCATGGATGGAACTCGCGATGCGATTGACAACGGTCAGACCGATGATTACCGAGGCGCGTTTGAGGAGTTTGTTGCTGTCGTTGCGCTGGTTTTCGTAGTCGATACGCTGACTGGAGTCGACGTCGCCGTTACCGGTCTGGAAGCCCACGTCACCGACGTCCCTCCAGCCGAATACGAACTGGTCGTACTTGCCGATCATCTCGTAGTATTGCTGGGTGTCCACCCTGTGGCATCCTTCCAGGGCGCGTTTGCACGGCAGGGTCTCGGTCTCAATATAAGGCGAGCCCCTGGCGCGGTTGTATTCCTGCCATTCCCGATACCTGTTTTCGTCCCAGTTCCGATCGGCGAAAGCCCGGAATTCCGCCTTGAGGTCGTTGCCTCTGTTCCGCCAGCGCAGATAGTTGAACCACGTGAGCGCTTCGATCCCGAGGAAAACAGCCGCCCGCTTCGGTTCGCCCGCGTAGAGTTCGCCCAGACCCGGAACCAATAGAGACATCGTAAAGGCCAGTTTGGACGATTTCCCACCGGACGGCAGGGGGTCGTCATCCAGCAGCCACAGATTCGCGATGGAGTGGCCGTCGTTGAGCCGGTCTGCCGCGTGAGTCGGGAGAACGGTCAACAGGACCAGGATTGCGATGGCGCCGTACACGTGTAACTCCTGGAAAATAAACCCGGGTAGACGCAAGACGTAAGAGGGTAGAAATCGTCTGCCCTGTGTTGTTTCAATTCAGGCCGATGGCAGATAAGACAAACCTGTGAGGCAAGGATTTCATCTACCGTCTCCCGTCTTCCCTCTACCCGCTCTCAGGCTCTTCATCTACCTTCTCCCATCTCCCCGCTTTCACGCCTTTAAATTACCGTCCTCCGACGCTTTGCAGGTATCCGAAAAGCAGGGCGAAGTAGAATTTGAAACCGCTTTTTTCCAATTCTTCACCGGGGACCACGCGCGGCAATGTATCCATGCCGTAGGCGATATCAAGGCTCGCGCGGGTCGGAAACGTGTAGAAGGAGGTCGCGTCATAACGGATCTGGATCCCCACGTCGCGTTTCCAGCCGCGGTTCATTACGTGATCCAGATCGTCTCCGTCCCAGGCGCGGCCGATGCCGGCGAAGACGGAACCGAAGAGCTGATCGGAGTAAATGGGTCCGGTCTGCCGATCCATCCGCGTCCGGATGGGGAAGCGGTACGCGGCGCGAAACATGGCTGCCCTGCGCCCTTCGAGGCTATAAAAGGTATATCCCTTCATATAGGGCAGGCCGCCCAGGAAGAAATCGAAGTAGTCATCCACTTCGCTGTCGATCAGTCCGCCATAGAATCGCAGGCCCAGGGAAGCGCGTCCGGGACCCACGGGCCGGTATTCGCTCCAGCTCAGTGTGAACCGGTTGAAGAAGTAGCGGTCGAACGTTTCGATCAGAAGGGACGTGTCTTCCTTGAATCCGCTGATGAAAAAGTTGAACTGGCGGTCATAGCGGATCCACATCTCCCGTCCGGCTCGGGGGTTGATTTCCCGGTCTCTGGTTCGACTGATGTTGCGCAGGGAATACCTGAACGCGAAATTGAACCCATGGTGCGTCGTGGCGCCCAGGCTTACTTCGTCCATGCCGTTGAAACGGGCGACGTCCTGGTCGGTGGATGACAGGTTGTAGATGAATCTGGCGTCCAGGCGGCTGCCCGTGCCCAGCCTCTGCCTGGCGCCGAATTCAACGCCGGAAATTTTGAACGTCTGGCTGAAGATGCGGAAGTTTTCGTCACGGTTGAGGACGTCGTCTTCTTCGTGACGCACGGCCCGATAGGCTTCCAGAAAGACCGTCGGGCGCCAGCGGCGGTATTCGTAGACCGCGAACAGATCCAGGTCCCTGTCACGGGCGGCCATGGCGCCCAAGAGGAGGGACTGTTTGTTGAGGACGTCGTTGGATCCCGCGAAGATGCCCAGTTTCACCTTTCCCGCGTCCACGGCAACGCGCGGAAAGAACGAGGTCGTTGAGAATTCATTGCCGTAGGTCCGGCTGTTCGGGAAGGGATCGCCCTCAACGGCGGCGGCGGTCGACCGCCCGGATTCCGGTTGAAAGACTCCAGCTGCAACCGGCTCCCATGCGCCTTTTCCCGACAGGGTCCGGATCTCATAGCCGTCCGCGCCGTACTGGGAGAAGGCGATCCGACGGTCCCTGGGATTGACGTGGGGTTGCAGGGCGCCGCCCAGGACGCGTGTGACGCGGTGTACGGACCCGTCCGTGAGGCTGAAATGATAGAGATTGAAAATACCGTCCTGATCCGAGGAAAACACCAGGCCGGCCCCGTCGGGAGTCCAGCATGGGTCGCGGTCCGTGCCCGCGGAGGCGATGACGGTATTCAAACGCCCGCCGCCCGCGGGGACGATGGCGATATTCCGTGTGTCATCCGGATGGAAGACCGAGCAGGCGAGTTGCGAACCGTCGGGCGACCAGCGGGGCGTATAGACCTGGGAGCCGTCGTCGAACGACGTCAGCCGGCGGACACTGCCGTCCTCGACGTCCATCACAGCCAGATTTGTCGAGCCACGACCGTTCACGACGAACGCGACCTGTCGTCCATCGGGCGAATATGCAGGGTGACTGGCGCGGAGTCCGTGGGTCAGACGACTCTGGTTGGGCGGCAGTTTCTGGGAAAGACCGAGCGTCGCTCTGGTTTTCTGAAACAACCCGTGTCCCCGCGACATGGTCGGGTCCACGGTGTAGAGATCCCAGAACCTGGAGCCGTTCCTGTCCGGTGGACTGCGCCGCGCGAAAATCAGCCCGGGCCCGTCGGGCGACCAGTCCGGAGCGGTATCTGCGCCGCCGGCGAGCGTTTCCGAGGAACTGTCGGAGAGGGTATGTACAACCAGGGCGGTGCGTCCGAAGTCGCCGCCCTGATTGGACAGATAGGCCAGCTGACGACCGTCCGGCGACCAGCGGGGGTGGAGGTTGAAGTACCCCCTGGCGTGCAGGATTTCGCCGTTGACCAGGCGACCCTCGAGTTTGGACTCCTGGGCCTCGTACCTTTCTTCGAGGGCGGCGACCCAACGTTGATGCAGCTCTCGTCCCGAAATGCCGATCGCGCCGCGGACGGCTGAATCGAAGTCTGTCCGCCAGAGCGCCGTCATATTGCTGTAGATCTTCGGCAATTTGTCCTCGCCGAAGGTGTTGACAATAAACAGGGTCAGGGCATAGCCGTGGTCGTAGACTTTTTCGAGTCCCAGACCGGTCTTGGAGCCGAACACGCCCATTTCGTCGTACGTGAGGAGTCGATTCTTCAAGGTGGCCATGCGCAGAATCATGTCGCGGTGGGAGTCCCATCGATCGAATCGGACGCCCGGCGCCATGAATTGCGCGGTGCCTTCGGCAAACCAGGGCGGTACGATCGTAAGGGGAACCGCGTAGGATGCAAAAACGTCAGGGTAACCCGTGAGAATGTCGTCACGGCGCTCTTCGTTCTGGTACCCCAGATAGTGGAAGTATATGGCGGGGAGGCGCCGGGGACCCTTGCGCGCTGTCTGCAGCGCAACGATATGGGTGAATTCATGCGCGATTACGTTTTGGAGCCAGTTGGTATCGCCGCGCAATTCAAATTCTAGGTTGGATGCCCAGATTTCCATGGTGTTGTGGTAATAGAAGGCCACACCATTGGCGTAGTCGTCCGTGTCCTTCAGAATCAGCCGTATTTTTTCGTCCGGTGTGAAACGATAGAACGTCGTGACCGGACCGTACACGGTTTCGGCGACCTTCGCGGCGCGGCGGGCGAAGTCCGCGAGGCCCTGGTGGTAATATATCTTGAAATGGGCGGTCTCCAGCACCTCCCAGCGCAGTTCGGGATGGTTGGCGTCGAACTGGGCGCCGGCCGGCACGGACGCCGACAACAGAAGGGCAAGGCACATCATGAAGATCCTGCCCGACGAGCGAACCGTCAGTGGGCGGCTGCTCGCCCTTCGTCCATGTTGTCTATCTATTGCATTCATCACAGGTCTATTTGATAATCGCGGTTTTCACGAAGCGTACTTCGGATCGCTCTTCCGAGATGGCTTCCACGCGGCAAACGTAGAAACCGCTTGGATACTCGCCCGTGTTCCAGCGGAGCTCGTTGTCCGTTCGGGGCGTTGGATTCTCCATGGTCATCCGTTCGACGATTTCTCCCAGCGCGTTGAACACGGCAACCTGGATACGGGCGCTTTTGCCAAGGAAAAACCGGATCGTAGCCGACGTCCCGCGTACGGGATTGGGGTAGCAGTAGACCTTGTCCGGCGGCAGCAGCAGTGACGTGGTCTCCGGCGGCGGGTCGCTGGGCAGCGTGAGCAGGCGATTCTCGTTGCCCGGCCCGCCGCCCGCCTGGCTCCATACGAGATGATTTCCCGTAAAATGGGCGTCGAAGTTCTCGATGTGCCAGAGATGCGCTGCTCCTTCCGTGGTGAAGACAACCAATTCAAGGGTGCCGTCGCCGTCCAGGTCGTCGGCCAGGGGCGAGGCGCGCACCGGGCCCGATACGGGAAGGGGAAAAGACGGCAGGATTGAGCCGTCGGCGCCGAGGCTGTAGACCAACCCGCCTCTCGTGGCCACGAATATGTCCGGGTCGCCATCCAGGTTGACGTCTGCAAGCACGGGGGGCGCGGATATCAGACCGGTCTCGTCCTTGAGCGGAAACGCGAGAGGCGTATCGGCCTGATGTACGCCGTTGAAGCGCACCACCCAGAGGCGACCCTCGCCGCCGAAAAGCACCTCGATGTATCCGTCCTCGTCGAGGTCGCCCAGCACGGGCGCGGATCCCGCGCCCCCGGGCACCGGCACGCTCTGCGCCGTCATACGTCCCCTGGAAAAGACGGATACCACGCCGTCCGCGTCCAGCGTGACGATCTCATCTCCGCCGTCCCGGTCGAGGTCGCCCAGTACGGGGGCTCCCACAACGGGTCCGGAGAGATCGGCTACCTGTTCCACCTGTCCATCGGCATCCGCAATGAAGAGCCCGCCCCGCCCCGCCAGTGCGACGAGTTCGTTTTCCGGATCGTCGTCCACGTTGCCCGCCGCCAGGCCGGCGACGGGTTCAGCTCCCGTTCGCGCAATGCCTGCATTCGCTCCCGCCAGGTTACCCCAGGTGACCTCGCCGTTGGACCATCCCCAGATATCCACGCGCGCGTCGCCGAAACTGGCAACGAGGGGCGCACAGGAGATCTCGCGCGGCGGGCCTGCCCGCGAAACGGCGGTATTGCCGCGGCTCCAGAGGACCGGCACGTGGTCCCTCGCGTAGATGAAATCTTCTTCGCCGTCTCCGTTGACGTCACCAACGGCGGGCGTGAAGGACGTGAAGAACGGGAACGTCGCGTCCGATACCGGTACGGCTGGATTCCCGGAGATAGACAGCGGCAGGCCTCTTCCGTCCGATGACGTCTCGACGGGGCCGCCGCTGCGCAGCACCTCCTTGACGCCGTCGCCGTTCAGGTCGATCGCGCGGGGGGCCTGCAGTCCAACGCCCGGCAGTCCGGTTGCGGGCCAGGCATCCTGCTGGTAATCAAAGGTGATTGCCACGTCCATGGTATCGGCGGGCGGGCTGAGAATCTGAATCGTAACGCCGGTGGGATAATTCAGGTTGCTGTGGGTCGAGGGCACGGTATCCGGTCCGAAACGGGTGGCATTTCCGGCGTAGTACGGATCTCGGACACCGCCTTCAATGGCATCCAGACTGATGATGCCCGCCTGCACGATCCGGTCCGCGGCGTTGTTGCCGATATCCTCGAGGCCGTCCGCCTCCTCCAGCGAGATTCCGCGTCTGTATTGCCCCGGGCGGATGAGGTACCGTGGATTGCTGTTGACGGCCGCGCCGTCTTCGCTGGCCCGGATGACGGCGTCGTCGACGTGCCAGATCAGGATGCCCGAACCTGGAATGAAGGCGTCGTAGTCGTCCACGGAAAGCCAGACCCGCTGTCCCGTTGAGAACTCGATGTTCGGCTTCCGCCCATATACCGCAAGTCGGGAGATGCGGTTTTCAAGGAGAAAGTACTCGGTGGCGCTGAAGGGGACCCTGACCGCGCGCGCCAGGTCGGAACCCGCGACGTGCGGCGCAACCAGCCGCACCGTATCGTTCCGCGTGACGACCTTCGGCTCCAGCCATCCCAGGCGGATGCGGGACCACGCGAGGAGGCGGCTTGGGACGAATCCGACGAGCAGGCTGTCTGCAGGTTCTCCGGTCAGAGGCTGAAGGTCCAGGCGGGCCGCTGACGCCACGGCGCCCGGACCACCGGTATCCAGCGGACTCCAGTCTCCCACGGCGGGGAGTTCGTCTTCAAAATTGGACAGCCCCGGCAGCCCGAGCTGGTGGGCGAAGAAACGAACAAGAGTGCCGTTCAGACCGCCCCTCCCGTCCGTACTGACGGCTTCTGGAAGCAACATCCCGTTGCGAACGACCGTCGCACCGTCGTCTACCGCGATCGGTCCGTCCACAAAACGATCGAGGTCTTTACCGGACACGAACGCGGACGGTATGTCATTGATGGCCTGCCCGCCCGCCTCAGCGCCGAGCCCGGCGTGAAAGACCACGTACGCCTGAAACGCGGAAAAGTCCAGGTTCGCTCCTTCCGCGGAATCGGCGGCCACGATGCCGTCGTGAAAAAGCTGCGTGATTCTCTGGGCGATTTCAGTCCGGGTGCGTCCGTTGCCGTATTCCTTGAGGTGTCTGTCGATGACGTAGCTCCCATCGGTTTCCTCCGGGTATACGGTGTAGTCGATTTCAAGTTGGCCGTCGGATACATCCAGATAGTAGTTGCGAAGGGCCTGGAGATGCGCTTCAAAGAAGGATCTGTCGTGCGGGGGTGCGTCGAACGGGAAGGTGTAGTCGTCTCGGACCGAATCGAAGGTCCGGAGGTCGAAAGCTCCGTTTCCACTTGTGGTCTCGTCGTCGGGATCTTCCACGGTGAATGAGACCCGGACGGCCAGGATGCGCCAGGTCTCCCCCGCAGCCTGAGCGGCAGGCAGAGAAAAGGCAAGACCAAAAAAGCAAATGGCGAGAAGGAACGACGACGTCGTCCGCTTCTGCGCGATTTGCAGAACGTGTTCGGGTTTGACCCGCCGCAGCCACACGATGGTTTTCGACCCTGTGAGATGTCAAACGAGAAATCGCGGAAGGAAACGCCGTCCCATCGATCTAGAAGGAGAATCCGCCAGTGAAGCGAAAGACGTTGCGGAGGGCGGAGTTGCTCCTGGCGAAGTACGAGAGATCGAACGACGCCCAGTTGTATTTGAGGCCCAGGCCGAAGGTCGGGCTCTTCCGGTCGCCGTCCTGATCGTGGAAATATCCGGTTCGCAGGGCGAAGGCGGATTCATCGGAAAGGTTGTATTTCCATTCGATGCCGGTATGGTAGTCCATATCCTCGAGTTCCTCACTGCCGTTGCGGTCGCTCCAACCCGTGACAAAGGAAAAAAAGCCCCTGTCGGCAAGGGGTTTATAGATGTCGGCGGCGAAGAGTACGGTTGAATTCCCTTGCTGCAGCGCCGTGTAGGCGATTCCGATGGTGAAATTCTGTGGCAGCGGATCGGCCTGGTCCGCATCGATAAACGTGATATTCGGCCCGACGTTTCGCAACGCCCACGCGAGCGTGAACCGATCCGAGGTTTTCCACATGAAACCCAGGTCGCCCGCGAACGATGTACCCGCGCCTTTGCCCTTCTCGATTCCGGCGCCCTGGCTGGCCAGCTTTTCATGGATGAATTTCATGGTTGTGCCCACGGAGACGTTTTTTACCACGAAGGTTCCGTACGAGACCGCCACGGCCAGGCCAAAACTCGTGAACTTGCCGAGGTCCTGCCCCTGTGAGTCGGTACGGTGCTGCGATCCCAGCGAGGTGTAGATCAGGCTGAAGCCCAGGTTGCCCACGCCTTCGACCGGTTGCGTGTAAGCGCCGAACGAGGTGAAGATGTCGCTGGCCAATGAGGGAACGGGCTTGTACATCGTCGTGCTCATGTGCCTGTTCGTGTCGTCCGCCAGGCCTGCCGGATTGTAATAGGTGGCATTGGCGCCGTCGGCAATGGCAATATAGGCTTCACCCATTCCGGCCGAACGCGCGCTGGGCTGGAACAGAAGAAAGGGCGCCGCGGCCTGGCTCTCGGGCGTCGCCCACAACGCGCCGGGAAACGTGAAAGCTACGGCCGGCATGATGACCGCCAGGCACACGCACAGCAGGTTGTTTTTCATGGAGTTCGGCTCCTCGAGGTGTAACTGTCTTCTATCTCGCGCGACTGAACCGCCGAGGCGACAGGACACAAAAAACCGGGTGCGGAAAGGGACTGGACGGCTCACGCCAACCTTTTGCCCGACGACCCGGTTACATTCTGAAACGGTCTGAAACGGCATGTGCACTCACTCCATTCGCCACAGGTCTTGACAGCAAGTCCACAACGCGACGAACGCCCCGGAAGGCGAAGCCGGTAACCACCACCATGTCGACGGTTACTCTTGTGGAACGGAATTGTGGAACAAAGAAGCTGTTTTCGAATTCCAGGCGAGTTCCCGACCGGTGCTTTTGCATCCGTGCGAAGACCGCTGGGAGTTTTAAGGCAGCTTCTCAGGGCAAAACGCGTCAGCGAATGTTTGGAATAGGCGCTCCAGCCGGAAAAAGCTTGTTCGACGACCGCTTGTTGACTATTTTCTCTCAAACCGAGTGCTGCACAGAGCGAATTCCGCGAATGCGGCGCTTGTATTTGAAAGGGGTTCAGGGGTGATCGACAGGGAACTTCTCGATATTCTGGCCTGTCCCGAAAACAAAACACCGGTGGGTCCGGCAGATCGGGAACTGATCGAAAAAGTCAACGATCTCATCGAGAATGGCGAGTTGCGCAACCGGGGGGGAACCCTCGTTGAGAAACCCGTTGACGGAGGCCTTGTTCGCGAGGACGGCGCTTACATGTACCCGATTGAAGACAACATTCCCATCATGCTGATCGAAGAGGCGATACCGCTTGCGAAGATCCGTTGAAGTCCCGAAACCTTCCCATGTCTCTGACAGTCCGTTGATAAAGTCGCTCTGCAGGCGAGGCCGGGCAGCGCAGGTTTTCGACCGCAAGGGCCGGCCGCAGCCGGGATGGACTTTTTCAACGGGCTGCTAATTCGCCCTGTAAGTCTTTGTGCAACTTCGGCTTTCGGTTGCATTGCCCGTTACCAACGGCGCCCGGAAAAGAGGCAAATCCAGAACTTGTCAAGCGAAAAAATTACGTTAATCGCCATTGAAATGTCAAGTCTTTTCGTCGATTTCAAGATATAAACGCATCTGGTGCACAGTGGTTCCCGACTTTTCCGTGAGGCCGTCTCATTTTCCGGCCGGTTGCCCGGTTTGGCAGTCCGTTGACAGAGTCGTTCCGCAGGCGAGGCCGGGCAACACAGGGTTTCGACCGCAAGGGACGGCCGCCTGCCTGCAGCAGGCAGGCAGCCCGGATGGACTTTTTCAACGGGCTGTTCTATGACTCGCGTCTCGCGGATTCATCTGCGTCCGGCCAGCGTGTTGCTGGCGTTGAGTTCCGGGTTTGCGGGTTGCGAGCGGGCACCGGAACCATCTGCGTTACCCGAGCTGTCCGCGCCGCCTCCCGGACGGGTGACCTGGAGGGAATGGTCCAATCGGGATTCCGCGCGCGTTCTCAATCGTCCGCTGTTCATATATCTTTATTCCAGCAGGTCGTTCTGGTGCCGGGACATGACGAGGCGCTGTTTCGAAGACCCGGGGTTGGTGCGGGCAATTGGACGAGGCGCCTGGCCGATACGGGTGAACGTGGACCGGCGCCCCGACCTGGCGGAACGATTCGGAATGGGGGGCTGGCCTTCAACGGCGATCCTGACGCCCGATGGCGACTGGATGACCGGATCCACGTACCTGGATCCGGAAGATCTGCGGGAGTTGCTGCGACGGATTTGGGTCTATTTCAATAACCCGAAACGCTGGACTGATTTCGAACGCGAGCGGCGGAATCTTGCGCTGTGGACGGCGAGAGAAGCCCGGCATTTCCGCCGCTCCGAGGTCTCGTCCGGCCATCTGCTGGCGTTTACGGACAGCACTTCCGCAGCGCTGATCCGCGGAGAGACTCCGGGTCCGGAGTCGTTTCTTTTACTCCTCGATGGCGATAACGGCGCGGCACGGGCCCTGGCGCTGGATCGGCTGAAAACGGTCGTCTCAAGTCCGCTGCGCGACTCCGACGGCACGTTCTTCCAGCGGCAGCTCACACCGGATGGGGTGGTACTCGATACCGAGAAGACGCTGGCGTCGAACGCGGGCTGGCTTGCGGTTCTTGCGCGGACGGACACGGCGGCGGCTATCGATCTGGGCGACGCGCTGATCCGCGGGCTCTTCGTGCCGCAGGACGGCTTGTTTGCCGCGGGATTCGCGGGGTTTTCCGAAGAATACGGCGCGGCGGTTCTGCTGGAGGCGGGTCGCGCGGCCCCGAGAGACCCGGCTGTCTACACCTCGTGGAACGCTCTGGCCGTTACCGGGCTTGTGACGCTCTATCAGGCTTCCGCGAAGGCGTCCTACCTGGATCTGGCGAGGGACGTTCTGGCGTCGATCCGCACGAGGCTTACGCATCCTGAAGGCGGAGTTCGACATGCGCTCGACCAGCCGGAACCGTCGGTTTTGCTGCTTGCCGACCAGGCCCTGGTCGCCAGGGCCGCGCTGGATCTATACGGCGCGGGTGGCGACAACGCTGCATACCGGTTCGCATTGCAACTCACGGACGTGATGCTGGAGCGGCTTCTCGATGACAGCGGCGCGCTGCGGGATCGCTGGCCGGAGCCGGACGCAGCCGTTATCCACGCCGTGGACCGTCTGGTCCCGTCGGGTAACGGGGTGGCGGTTCAGGTACTTGCGAGGCTATTCGTCCTGACCGGTCATCGGCGCTATCTGGAAACGGCCGGTGAGATACTCGCGGCGCTTGCGAATTCGCATCTGGCGCGCGCCGGCGGCGCGGGCGCTCTGTGCAGAGGCATGGCAATGTACCTGCGCGTGGAGGCAGAGCGGAAAGCTGCGTCCGTTCCGAGTGACAGAGAGGATAATTAACGCATCCGGGTGGCGCCAATGGGTGACGGGTCAAAACAGAAAGTATTGATCGCAGGGGCTTCGGGGTTTCTGGGGAGGGCGCTGTGCGACGTACCGTTTCAGGGCCTGGATCGGGTTCCCGCGGCACGCAGTCCCCGGCCGCCGCATCCGGGGTCGGACTGTATCCGGGTGGATGTAACGGATGCGGAGTCAGTCGTCCGGGCGGTATCACAGGTACGGCCCGACTGGGTGATCAATGCGGCCGCGGAAGCGGGCGTGGATCGATGCGAACGGAATCCGGATCTGGCGCGCCGGGTCAACGTGTGCGGAACCCGGAACCTGATTCGGGCGTGTGAAGACGCGGGCGCCGGCCTGGTGACCGTTTCGACGAACTATGTATTCGACGGTCAGGCGGGGCCCTACGCCGAGACGGATGTTACCAATCCCGTAAACGTCTACGGTCGGACCAAGCTGGAAGCGGAGGCCATCGTTCTGGCCTCGCCCTGCCATGGACTGGTGGTCCGAACGGCGGTGCTCTACGGCTATCGTGCGGGGTGCCGGCCCAATTTCGTCACGTGGGCGCTGGAATCCCTCCTTCGCGGCGAGTCCATTCGCGTGGTTACCGACGAATGGGCGAATCCCACCTGCGTGGATGAACTTGCCGTGTTTCTCCTTGGACTGTGCCGCCGGGAATTCCGGGGCGTGATCCACTTTGCGGGATCGGAATTCATGAGCCGGTTTGAAATGGTCCGGCGGATCTGCCGATGTTTCGATCTGGACGCCAACCTGGTGGCGCCGGTGACTTCCGAGGAGTTGGGACAGATCGCCCCCAGGCCCCCTGGCGCCGGCCTGAAGCTCGACCTCGCACGCGAACTGTTCAATCCGGAGTTGAGATCTTTTTCTGAGAACCTGAAGCGGACATGCACGGAAATGCGTGTTTCAGCCGGGTAATTGAACCCTCTCGTACCGGTTACAGCGGATTCCGGTTTCTATATTGAGTGCCGTCGTTGCGTTTGACACGCGCGCCGTTTTCTCAAAAGGTCATCGGCATGGATGAAACCCCGTTGCGCGTCTCTCTGATTACGCCCACCTACAATGAGCGCCCGAACGTCTCACTTCTGGCTGACGAGATTTTCGCGGCTGTCGGACAGTACCCGGAGATTGACGTTGAATTGATCGTGGTGGACGATAACTCTCCGGACGGTACCGGCGAGGAAGCGGAGGGGCTCAAAGACCGGTATCCCGTCCAGGTGGTTCATCGGCCCGGCAAACTCGGCCTGGGCAGCGCGGTTATGGAGGGATTCCGGACGTCGAAACGCGACTGCCTGGGAGTGATCGACGCGGATCTGAGCCACGATCCGTCGGTCTTGCCCCGATTGATTCTCGGGCTTCGCGAGCACGACGTCGCGCTTGGCAGCCGCTATAATCCCGACAGCCGCGTGGAGAGGTGGCCGTGGTATCGAAAGCTGATCTCCCAGGCCGGAGTGCTGGCTGCGAGGCAACTGACTGGTGTGCAGGATCCGCTCAGCGGGTATTTTTTCCTGCATCGCCGTGTGCTTCAGGGTGTGACGCTGACCTCCCCCGGGTACAAGATACTGCTGGAGATTCTGGTCAAGGGAACCTGGTCGACGTTCATCGAGGTGCCCTATGTGTTCCGCAACCGGCAGTACAGCACCAGCAAACTGAATCTCAGGGAGTATTATCTCTTTTCCAAGCAGTTGCTCCTGTTTTCCCTGACCCGATCGAAAGGATCCGGTGGCTGACGGTGCCCCCGGCGGATGCGCTTTCTCCTTGACATCTCCGGCCGGCGTCGTTATGTTGAAACGTTTTTTTGGCAGTCTGTAATGAACTTGCCTGACTCGCGAGCATTCTGTATGTCCGTCATTTTTCGGATTGTTTCCCTGCTGATCCTGGTGTGGGCGGCGGGTCCTCCAACCTCGGTCGGGGCGGAGCCCCCACCTCGCGTGAACACGGCGATGCAGGCGCATACCCTGGATCAGCTGGCCGACCTGGTGCGCCGCCAGTACTATGAATCGACCGATCCGGTCGAGTTGTATCACGGTGCGATTGAAGGCTATCTATCCCGGCTGGACCCCCATTCAACCTATATCTCGCCGGAGGAACTCCAGGACACCCAGGACAGGATGCAAGGCTCGTTTGAGGGAATCGGGATTTATTTCGAAATCATCGCGGGCCAGTTGACGGTACTTTCTCCAATCGTAGGAGCTCCCGCCTATAAGGCCGGCCTCCAGGCCGGCGACCGCATTGTGAAGATCGACGGGGTGTCGGCTGTCGGGATCCGGAAGACGGATGAGGTGAAACGGCGTCTAAAGGGTCCCAAGGGCAGCAGGGTGATTGTACAGGTTCAACGGGCGGAATTGGCCGACCCGCTCACGATCGAGATAATTCGCGACAAGATAGAAGTGCCGAGCGTTCCGTATGCGTTTAAACTGACTTCGGACGTGGGTTATGTAAAGATCGACCGGTTCTCGAGTCGCACGTCCCGCGAGTTGCGGGTTGCTCTCAAAGGATTGGTCGATGCGGGTGCAGAAAAACTGATCCTCGATCTGCGTGGCAACAGTGGCGGTTACCTTGAACAGGCGGTTGCGGTGGCGGATCAGTTCCTCGAAAAAGACCGCCTCCTGGTGTACACAGAGGGACGCAGGAGCGGTTCAAGAGAAGATCATTTCGCGGATCGCGATCCGGTGGCGCCTCTGGATTGGCCCTTGACGGTTCTGGTCGACAACTACAGCGCCAGCGCATCGGAAATTGTGGCGGGCGCTGTTCAGGATTATGATCGAGGGCTCGTCGTCGGCAGGACCACATTCGGCAAAGGGCTGGTACAAAAGCAGTATCCGCTGAAGAACGGCGGCGCCGTCCTGCTCACGGTGGCGCGCTATTTCACGCCCAGCGAGCGGCCGATCCAGCGTCCTTATTCGGACGACAGGCGTGCTTATCTTCAAGCGGCGCACGACGGGTACGATCCCAATGCCGATCCTGACAGCGTTGTCTCTCAACCGGTCTATTTTACGCAGATTCTGAACAGGAAGGTCTACGGCAGCGGCGGGATCACACCCGACGTGGAACTGGAATCGGCCCGTCCGGGCGATTTCGAACGGCGGCTCTCCCCGCGACATTTTTTTGAATTCGCCAGTCGACGGGGTTCTGAGTTTACCAGCGCGTACCCGGATTTCGAGGACTATCTTCTACGGTATTCTCCTGATTCGCTCGAGATCGCGGAATTCAGGAAATTCCTCAAGACAAGAGAACCCGATCTGACGTTTACGGGTGCCGAATTCGAATCGGGCATCGATTTGATCAAGCGGCAGATGAAACGGTATTTTGCGAAGTTCCGCTGGGGAGACCGGGAGGCGGGCAGGGTCGCCGTGAGTCAGGACCCGGAAGTCGTTCAAACGCTGGCGCTGTTCGACCGCGCAAAAAAGTTGTTGGCGGATCGGGCGTATTACGCAACACGCCAGGGGCGCACCCACGTCCCTGCAATGCACGGCGCTGAAGTCAGATAAGGCTGGCACACCACACCGGCACAGGTGAAACAGCCGGTAGACTCAGGCAACGAGTAGACCCTTTCGAACGTCGATTCGTCCTGTTGTTGGAGGAGTTCATGGCGGAGAGTTATTCGTCACCTGCCCGCCGGGAAATCGGCACGCAGGTGAAACTGCCGGTCAGAAAGGCCGTTGAAATCAGTTTCAACAGCGTGAAAATCCGGTTCGGGCGGTCGTTGATCACGGTAAGCAGCATTATTCTGGCCATCGCGTTTCTGATGTCCATCTGGACCACCAGTTCGATCGTCAACAGTCTTCGTGACGCCAACGATCCCAAGATGAACCTCATCCTCCAGCAGAAGGGAATCGATATCAGTCAGGAGAGTGAAGCCAATCGACAGGAGGAGGCCAAGAACACCTGGCTGGTTGTGCTTTCGCTGCTGGTTTGCCTGGTGGGGATTACAAACGCGATGCTGATGTCCGTCACCGAGCGTTTCCGGGAGATCGGCACCATGAAATGCATGGGAGCCCTGGATGGATTCATTGTCAAGCTGTTCATACTTGAGTCCGCCTTCATGGGCATGGCCGGCACCGTACTGGGCGCGGCAGTGGGTCTTCTGCTGTCCATACTGACGTCCTGGATCGGCTATGGCACCGGCGTCATGGGGCACGTGCCGTGGCCCACCATTCTGGAGCGCGGGCTGATGGCGATCGTGCTTGGTTCCTTTCTTTCCCTGATGGGCGGAATTCTACCGGCCTACCGCGCCGCCAAGATGGAGCCTGTCGACGCAATGCGTCTGGAAGTCTGACGCGTCTTTCTCGGGTCGAACACCCGGTCCGAAATTCATAAAGAGGTGGACCATGGCCGTCGTACGAACGCAGGACGTGAAGAAAGTCTACGAGATGGGCGACGTGCGGGTGGCCGCTCTAAAAGGGGTGGATATCGAAATCGAGCAGGGCGAGTACATCTCCATTATGGGGCCTTCGGGCTCCGGTAAAACCACCCTGTTCAATATGGTCGGCGGTCTGGACAAACCCAGCGACGGCAAGGTGTACATCGACGACGTGGACGTTGCTCAGCTCGACGCCTATGAACTGGCGTGGTTGCGATGCCGGAAAATCGGGTATATTTTCCAGACGTTCAACCTGATTCCGGTGATGACGGCGCTGGAAAACGTGACGCTGCCCATGGTGTTCGCGGGGTTGACCAGCGACGAGGCCAGGGACAAGGGAGTGGAACTGCTGAATAAGGTGGGGCTGGGAGACCGGGTATCTCACAAGCCCTTCGAGCTTTCGGGCGGACAACAGCAGCGCGTGGCGGTCGCCAGGGCGTTCGCCAACGATCCGGCCCTGATTCTGGCCGACGAACCCACTGGAAACCTGGACCTGCGCACCGGTACGGAGATTATCGAATTGCTGCGTCAGATGAACAAGGATTCGGGCGTAACCGTGGTTTCGGCCACGCACGACCACAAGATGCTGAGCGTTTCCGACAGGGTGGTGTGGGTGCGCGACGGCCGCGTTGACCGTGTTGTGAACCGGGATGAACTGAAGATCGAAGTGGGCACCATCGACGGAAGGACGGCTTAACAGCCCGTTGAAAAAGCCCAAACGGCCTCGCCTGCAGAGCGACTTTATCAACGGGCTGTTAGTCGCGGCCGCGAGTGAACAGGCACAGGCGATTCGCGTACTGCGAGGAGTCGTTGGCAATGACAGTAGAAAAAGGCCCGGGAGTTTGTCTCCGGGTCTTTTTCAATTTCGGTGAAGGGACGACCGGCCGGTTGCCACCGCTCCAGGCTTTTTTGATTCGCTATATACCGAGAGGGTAGAGATTCCCTCTCATCGTGGGCAGCCACAAGGGCTGCCCCTACAATTGCACGCACCCGGCCAGGTCAATCGATCGGTTTCCGGTTTATCGCGCGTTACTTTTCGCGGGAACGAGGGCATCCTGCCCTCGATGCGCCTTTTCTCGTTGTAACAGATATCGGCGCAGCCGTCAACCGGTTGGCTTCTTTCTGGTTGCTCTTTTTCTTCCTTCTTCCTTCTTCCTTTTTCCTTTTTTTTAGGGGATCTTCGATATGTCCGGATGGTTACCAATCGCCCTGATTCTGGCCTTTGCCGGCACATCATTCGCTCAGCGGGATTTTTCCGCGGTTCAGATCAAGACCACCAGACTCACGGACCACGTCTATATGCTGGAAGGCAGCGGCGGGAATATCGGCGTGTCCGTGGGCGAGGACGGCGTGCTGATTGTGGACGATCAGTTCGCGCCGCTGGCCGGAAAGATTCGCGCCGCCATCGGCGAGATGGGGGGCGGGGATCCCATCTTCGTCCTGAATACACATTACCATGGTGATCATACCGGCGGAAACGCCCATTTTGGAGAGAAGGGCGTCATCGTCGCGCACCGGAACGTCCGCAACCGCCTGGCGGCCAGGCGTGTCGATGACAGGCCGTTACCCGAAGCCGCTCTGCCGGAAATCACATTCGATGACGGGCTGTCGATTCATTTCAACGGCGAGGAACTGCGCGTGGTCCACTTTCCGAATGCCCACACGGACGGCGACGGCGTGGTGTTCTTTGCCGGATCCAACGTCGTCCACACCGGAGACCTCTTCTTCAATGGCAGGTTTCCATACGTCGACCTCCGCGGCGGCGGAGACGTCCAGGGTTACATCGAGGCCGTGCGGTCTCTCGTGAAACAAATCCCGCCGGATGCGCGTATAATCCCCGGTCACGGGCCGCTCGCCGCGGTGGACGATCTGAGGACCGCGCTTGAGATGCTTGAAACGTGCGCGGACCTCGTCAAGGCGTCCATCGCGGCAGGAAAGACGCTGGAGGAAATTCAGGCCGCCGGCGTGCCGGAGAAATGGCAGTCGTGGGGTCAGGGCTGGATGAGCACCGAACGCTGGCTCGCGATCGTCTACAACAGCTACAAATGACCTTGATTCGTGTGTTTTCGGGGACGTTAAGTCGAATATGTGCAAGTGAAGAAAGGCGATTAAACTGCGCATTGCCAGGATACACCAGGTCTCTGTAAGTGAAGCGAAAGGATCTTTTTTGGTCAAATCCGAGTTTTCTTGGATGAGTCTTGCTTACAATATCAAGCGCACCTTCAACCTCGTCGGTGTACCCGAAATGTTAACGCCGTCTCCTGAACAGCTCACCCGGCAGCGACTTACCCGTCAGACAATGGATTAGCCGCCAGATGAGGCACTTCTCTGGCCGATTCACAAAGGCTTGCAAAAGACTGCTCGAACGCCGCACCGATAACTGGGCCTTCGCAACGACCTCGCCTTGAGCAGTGACACGTCTTACGGACGATCTGCCCCGCACGCAAAGGGTCTGAGAGTTTTTGCACGGTCTGGCGCCAAACCAAGAGACAAACGCTAAACCTGGCAGGCCGGTTCGGAAACGAGTGCCCGGACACCTTCCCCATGATCTAATAACTCGGTATGAAATGCCAGAAAGCTGGATGGGGAAAGAATGACTACCTACTCAACAAAAATTCCACACTCCGGCGTCGGTTCATCGCAGTCATAGACAACGATCTGCCTAAGCGCCGGGCACGCCGCAGAGTCACATCGCAGTCGATACCAGTGAGGCTTTGAGATGATTTCGCTACAGCGCACGTTGCTGAATGCTGCTCTGTGTGTTTTCGTGATTTCAGGCGCGGATTTGTCGACCGACCTGATTGCCGGCGGCGAGTTGGGCGCCAGCCTGGATGATGGCGCAACCAGGGGCGCCACGCGGGCATACGCCGCGCGCGCTGTGTCGCCGGACTTCGACGGCGACGGCACGGTCGGTTTTGCGGACTTTGTGCTCTTTGCGGGCGGTTTCGGAACTTCGGAAGGCGATTCCGGATACCGTTGGCAATTCGATCTGGATGGCGATGGGGCCGTGGGCTTTTCCGATTTTGTGATCTTTGCCGGCGCCTTCGGCAGCCGGGTTCCGCCCTCGGGTGGCGGTACGCCGCCGTCCGGCAGCCCTGCGGACCTGGTCGTGGAGTCGGTCTCGGTCAGCGACAGCACCCTGACGCCCCGTCAATCCTTCACCTTGAGCGCAACCGTACGCAACCAGGGAACGGCCGCGGCGGAGGCCACGACGTTGCGGTACTATCGCTCGTCCGACGCGACGATCTCCACGGATGACACGGAAGTGGGCACGGACGCCGTGGACGCCCTGGCGGCGGGCGACACGAGCGCCGAATCAATCAGCCTGAATGCGCCGTCGGACGCCGGGACCCGGTACTACGGCGCCTGCGTCGACAACGTCCACGGCGAGAGCAATACCGGCTACAACTGCTCCCGTGCCGTGAGGGTAACCGTCACGCCTGACCCGGCTTCGCGTGTGTGGAAGCTGTACTGGACGGAGTATGGCCATGGCACGGGTAAGATCCAGCGTTCCAACCTCGACGGCAGCGGCGTCGAAGACCTCGTCACTGAATCGAGGATTTCATGGAGCCTCGCGCTGGATGTGTCCGGCGGCAAGATGTACTGGACGGCCTCTGAGGGCAGGATCCGGCGATCCAACCTGGACGGCAGCGGCGTCGAAGCCCTCGTCGCCAGATTGGTACAACCGATAGGCATCGCGCTGGACGTGGACGGCGGCAAGATGTACTGGACGGATCGGGGCAGGCGCAAGATCCAGCGATCCAACCTGGACGGCAGCGGCATCGAAGACCTCGTCGACCTAACTGCACAACGACCGTGGGGACAACCGTTTGGCATCGCGCTGGACGTGGACGGCGGCAAGATGTACTGGACGGATAATTCCACGGACAAGATCCAGCGATCCAACCTGGACGGCAGCGGCGTCGAAGACCTCGTCACCACCGGGTTGGTGGCGCCATTCGGCATCGCGCTGGACGTGGACGGCGGCAGGATGTACTGGACGGATGCGAACACGAAGCAGATCCGGCGTTCCAACCTCGACGGCAGCGGCGTCGAAGACCTCGTCACCGGAATGGGGAACCCGCAAGGCATCGCGCTGGACCTGGACGGCGCCAAGATGTACTGGACGGATGCGAGCATGAAGCAGATCCGGCGTTCCAACCTCGACGGCAGCGGCGTCGAAGACCTCGTCACCAGATTGGTACAACCGATAGGCATCGCGGTGAGTCTTGTGCCCGGCGATCCGGACCCGGTGGTGGAATCGGTCTCTGTCAGCGAGACAACGCGCTGACGCCGGGGCAATCCTTCACGTTGAGCGCCACGGTGCGGAACCAGGGCAATGCTTCGGCCGAGGCTACGTGGTTGCGCTACTACCACTCGACCGACGCGACGATCTCCACGGATGACACGGAAGTGGGCGCGGACGCCGTGGGCAGCCTGCCGGCTGTCGACAGGAGCGCCGAGTCGATCAGTCCGAACGCGCCATGGGACGCCGGGACCTATTACTGCGGCGCCTGCGTCGACGAAGTCGCCGGCGAGAGCAATACCGAAAACAAATGCTCATCCGGCATCAGCGTCGCCGTCAGCGGCGGCGGGGACGTTCAGGGTTACATCGAGGCCGTGCGGTCTCTCCTGAAACAAATCCCGCCGGATGCGCGTATAATCCCCGGTCACGGGCCGCTCGCTGCGGTGGACGACCTGAGGACCGCGCTCGAGATGCTTGAAACGTGCGCGGACCTCGTCAAGGAGTCCCTGGCGGCGGGAAAGACGCTGGAGGAAATCCAGGCCGCCGGCGTGCCGGAGAAATGGCAGTCGTGGGGCCAGGGCTGGATGAGCACCGAACGCTGGCTTGCGATCGTCTACAACAGCTACAAATGACCATGATTCGTCAAAGCGGCCGGCGCGAGATACGGCCGCTAACGGCCAATATAACCAGGGAGGCACACCGATGATCGTTACCACCACGCCATGCATCGAAGGCAAGACCATCCGCGAGTACAAAGGCATCGTCACCGGCGAGGCCATCCTGGGCGCGAATATCTTCAAGGACTTCTTTGCCGGCATTCGCGACATCGTGGGCGGCCGGTCGGCGGCGTATGAGAAGGAACTGAAGCAGGCCCGGGAAATTGCATTATCGGAAATGGAAGAAGCCGCCCTGCAGGAGGGAGCGAACGCCGTCGTGGGCATCGACCTGGACTACGAGGTCGTCGGGGACGGGAGCATGCTCATGGTCTCGGTCAGCGGCACGGCCGTGCTGATCGCCTGACGATCGGGAGGCCCGCGCAACGGCGGGCGCCGCCGATGAGGAAGCCTGTGTGAGGGTGGGGCGGACATTCCTGTCTGCCCACGTAAGTCAGGCCGAAACTTCGGGGTCCTGTGTCCGGACAGACGCCGGGTCCTGTGGAAACCGCACAATCTATCGGACAGGCGCCACAGGCGTGTAGGGGCGACCGGCCGGTCGTCCTTGAAATATCATCGCGTCTTGCATCTGTCGCAGAAATTAGCTATGGTTAAAGGAATTCCACGGTAGAACTTGCTCACACATGGAGAACGACCAATGGGTGCGACATACGTGGACGTAACCATCCGCAACCCCGCGGATCCGGAACGCAGTTGGACCGGAAAGTTCCTTGTCGATACAGGCGCTTTCGACTCGCTGGTACCGAGAACACACCTCGATGCTATTGGACTCACGCCAAGGGGCCGCCGGGAGTATGTACTTGCAGATGGAAAGCCCGTTGCCATGGACATAACGATTGCCGAACTGGAGTTCGAAGGAGAAGTCGTTGGTGGGACCCTCGTCTACGGGGACGAACGCGCCGAACCGCTACTTGGCGTGACCGCATTGGAGTCCGGCGGATTCGAGGTCGATCCCCGCAATGAACAATTAAAAAGGCTGCCGGCGGTTCTGTTGAAAGCGTGCGGAGAAACTTCGTGACGGCTCGATCTGAAACAACTCCTTCAATCTCGCGTCAATACGGTAAAATCCTCAATGAAGACAATCTTCGATTTGCCATTTTTCTGCTGGTTCTATGGGGATCTCTATGGAGTTTCTCGTCCGGAATCAATCAACGAATAGATAGATTGGAACATCGACTGACTCAAAGAATCGCGAAATTGGAAGAAAAAGTGGAAAACGAGTTTGATGCGATTGATTCACGATTGGATTCCTTCGGCGAGCGAATTGCCGCAAATGAGGCAAAAATAGGCGTCAAATAGTAAAAACGCCTTTCCGATGATAGCGTCAACAACTCGCCTGCCAGTATTTCCCATTGGCAGGCTTTATTCTGCCACCGGGCGCGGATTCGCGCAGTTCAACCGAAACCAAACCGTGGAAATGAACGCACGAGCAGGATCGCAGGTGCAATCACTCCCCCCTTGAGGGGGAGTCGCAGAAGCCGAGCCGTCGCCGGTGGGATACGCCTGCTACGTTATCGGATACGACCATCTGCGGCGGGATATTCGGGAATTCAAGGCGGAGCGTATTGAACGGGCGACGTTGCTGGAGACGACGTTTGAGACGCTGGATGGTTTCGATCCGTACGAATTCCTCGAACACGCGTGGGGCATCATGGGTGGCGACGAGGCTGTGGACGTCGAACTCCGGTTTTCAGCCAGGGTCGCGTACCGCGTGCGGGAATCGGACTGGCCGGGCGTGGAGGACGTGACGGACGAGCCGGATGGAGGTTGCCGGATGCGGCTGAGGTTGAAGCACACGCTCGAGATGAAGCCCTGGATCCGAAGCTGAGGGCCGGAGTGTGAGGTGCTGGCGCCAGAGGAGCTGAGACAGGAGATCGCCGAGGATATGATCGAGGCGAGGGGATTTATGAATCAGGATCCGTCTGAGCACGGAGACCGTAGGGGCGACCGGCCGGTCGCCCGTGCACCAGTTTGACCGCGACTGTTATTCGTGTAGCTACCCGATTCGACCTGTTGTTTCTCATCGAGTTGCATCCGTGACTCCAGTTTCGCCGCAGATCGGCTTCCCGTTGATTGTTTGAACCGCATCTCCATAAACGGCTTTGGATTTTATCCACACTCGCACAGATACGGCCTCTCCGGCGCAAAATGCGACATTTTTCACCAGAAATTCAACGAAAAGGACTAAGAATTTATCATAAATCCGTATATTGCACTCTGATGAACAACACCACTGAATGGCACGACCCAAAACAGGTTCACGAATCAACCAGGTTAGGGATGCCGACAGAGTTCCACGCCGTACCAGGGATCGTGACAGTGGTGGATTTTTCGACTTCGCTATTTGTCCCGAGTTCAGATATCCGCACAGGATCGAAGGGGGACAGGCTATGAAAGTTGTTTTCAGCCGTAAGGGATTCGACTCAGTAAACGGCGGGGTACCCAGTCCCATTTTTCCGGACGGCACTGCTCTGTCTCTGCCGATTCCGTATCCCAGAAGTCCGACGCGATTCAGTGACGTAACGTGGCGTGGAGAGTCTCTGGGACAGATCGTAGAGTGCCTGACCAAGGGTCGAGTGAAGCGACGCCAGCGGTGCCATCTGGATCCGGATCTAAACGCCGACGCCCGTCCGCGCATGCCCGGTTGGCGGCCAGCGTTCGGGCAGGCAGAGATCGCTCAGCGCCATCTTGAAAACCAAGCCGTTGGGCCCGGCGACCTGTTTCTGTTCTTTGGCTGGTTTCGGGCCGTGGAATCGACCAACGTGGGGACATGGCGGTACGTCCCAGCCGCTCCTCACGTGCACATGTTATTCGGTTGGCTCCAGGTTTCGGAGATCGTGCCCATCGGGAATCTGACGCGTGCCCGTTCCGAACGTCCGTGGTTGGCTGAGCATCCACATCTGAATCGACGGTGGGACAACAACACAGTTTACATTGCAAATGAGACGCTCGACATTATGGGGCTCACCCCGAGAAACGGCGCCGGCCATTTTGGTGGGAGTGGAGAACGTCTCACCTTGACGGCGCCTCGGTCTGCGAATCGCAGCAGATGGCGGCTGCCGTCGTGGTTTTATCCCCAGGCTGGCAGTCCATTGCTCAGCTACCACCTCGAAAAAAACCTTTGGCAACGCCGAAAACCATGGGTATACGTCAACACGGTCGGCCGCGGACAGGAGTTTGTTTTCGATGCCAAAGGTATTCCGGAAGCCAAAGCCTGGCTGCGAAGCCTGTTCGATTCTTAAAGGTCGCCCGTCAGCTTGAATGCGTATGGTGGATCCGCCAGTTTGCGTACAAGACGACGAACCACGTGGCATTCGAGCACGATCCCCGTTGACGTTATCTGACCCTTGAAGATAGAACCCTTCAACCGAAGCGGAGAAATTGAATGACCACAGCCGACCGAGAGAACGACCCGGCGCCAGTTGAACGATGCCTGTCAATCGGCACCTGGAACATGGACCACTGGAAACGGACACTGCATCAGCGCAAGGACGCATGGAATTACCTGCAAAAGGAGAGCGGGCCTGACGTTATGCTGCTTCAGGAAAGCGTTGCTCCGTCTGACATCCCGCGCACTCGCTTCGTACACCGGGAAATCGCTGGCCGGCGGCCCTGGGGATCATCGGTAGTGGCGTTCGATAAAAAACTGGAGATAGAGGAAATCGATGCCGTGGGCACACGCTACGGGCCGACGAGGTTCAGTATGCTGGGAAGCCTTCCCGGCTCTGCGATTGTCGCTCGAGTCCACCTACCTGAAATCGGCCCAATCACATGTGTGAGCGTGTATGGCGCGATGGATGACGGCTATGCCCAAACAAGGATGTTCCGCGTTATCGCCGACCTGATCCCGCTGTTCGACTCGGATGACGCTAGGCGAGTCATTCTGGGAGGTGATTTCAATATTACAACTTCATCCTGTCCCGACTCGCTTGAACTGCCTCGATACCGCGCCATCTTGTCTGCAATTGAATCACTCGGGCTCGTCAATCTCGCTATTACGGCAAAGAAACTTCCGGAACCCATGCCGGGTTGTCCATGCGGTACGGATGACTGCCGCCACGTGCGGACGTTCGGCGACAACCCCGGAACACAATTGGATTGGCTGTATGCCACGGAGGAACTTGCGCGCAGATGCACGCGGCTTCGGGTTGATCACAACGTCATGGGCACCCTGAGTGACCACGCCCCGCTCATTGCTGAGTTTCGAGTCCCCCCGCTTCAGGGCACCGGGGTCGTTGATCCGGACTCATTCGTCCGAGAACTCGGAGTCCGCAAGGGTCCCGAGTGTGCTCGAATCGCGGAAGAACTGATTGCGTGGGCGCACCGGAAACACGTCGAACTCAATGGTAGTGGCCGCAGGGTCGCGTACTTCAACCGATTGCCGACGCGCAATACCGATCCGCCGGAAATCTGGTTCCAACTCGACCGATTGCCATTGACAGACGGTAAGGGACTGCTGCAGTGGACCTTCAGCATCAAGGCAGACGGCAATGTGGTCGTCCAATTCCAGTACATGGCCGCCCCGTTCGATACGTTGAATGCTCGCAAAGAGCTATGGTCGGATCTATGTCAGATAAATGGTGTGGATCTGGACAAGCGGCCTTACGGTCGCCCGAGCTTTCCGCTGAAAAACCTGGCTCGATCTAAAATCCGCGAGCAGTTTCAGCAGGTGTTCTCGAAGATGATTGACAAGACGCTACAGGATCACGCCGATTGAATCCTGGTCACTGACCGCTGTTTCTACCACTGACCAGCTTCCATCAGAACAAGGTTTGAAACGTGAAGGGCACACGGACGCGAGCGATCGTCGGGTCGTTCGTCTTCTTCTGGCTCGCGCCGGCTGTCGTTGCCGGCGTCATCCCGTTCGCACTGGTCGGCTGGAACATGCAGCCGCCGCTGCTCGGCCTGCCCGGCGTGCGGGCGGTAGGGGTGGCGTTGGTCGTGGCGGGCCTGGCCTGCCTGCTGGACTGCTTCGCCCGTTTCGCTCTTGAGGGGCGCGGCACACCGGCGCCGCTGGCGCAGACCGAAGTGCTGGTCGTTTCGGGCCTCTATCGGTTCGTGCGAAATCCGATGTACGTCTCCGTGCTGATCATCATTTCAGGGCAGACGCTGCTCTTTGGCCAGGCGCGGCTGTTGGCGTACGCCGGGGTGATGCTCGCCGCGTTCCACCTGAACGTGCGGCTGTATGAGGAGCCGAAACTTCGTCGAAGATTCGCAGGGTCGTACGAGACCTATCGCCTGCACGTGAATCGCTGGTGGCCGCGTCTGACGCCGTGGCGCGGGTCAGGTTCGGCAGCCTGCTGAAGACGGCGGCGCAGGCATTGCAGCAGAACTGCGGAGCGCTCCGATCGCCAGAAGCGATTACGGCTAATCGAGTACGACTCGGAACAATGGAAAGAGGCAGCACGTCGAATCGTCCGCTTCGAAACCAGGTGACCGTAATCTCCGGTCCGGATCCTGGCCAGCGGGACGATTGCGATCATGCCTCCAGGATCGTTGCGGCCCTCGTCGTCAGGCTCACGTCTCGTTGGAAGTCCGCGCCCCCTTCAGGTTCATACCTCGCAGGACAACGCTGCTCATTTTCAGGGAGGAACATGATGCTCAGGAACATTCTCGCCGCCGTCGTTGGCTACATTGCCATGGCCGCCGTGCTCTTCGTACTCTTCTCGCTTCTGTGGCTGACGTTGGGGCCCTCGCGCGCCTTCCAGGCGGGTTCGTGGGAGGTATCCGGCGGCTGGGCGCTCGGCTCGGTCGTGCTCGGGCTCATAGGCGCGTACATCGGCGGACGAGTCTGTGCCGGGGTGGCGCACGATGCCAGGGCCGCCACGATTCTAATCGCCGTCGTACTCGTGCTCGGGGTGGTGACGGCCCTGATGCCGGTGGATATGTCGGCGGGACCGCGCCCCGACGACGTGTCGATGATGGAGGCGACAGCTGGCGCCCGCCACCAGGAATGGTTCCTCTGGCTCAACCCGCTGATCGGGGTCGCGGGCGTCTGGCTCGGATCGCGGAAGTTGCGCGCGTAGACATCCACTCCCGGGGAGGCTGGGGAATCGCTGTCCGCACCGACCGGGCTCGCCTCCGTTTCATTACGCTTCTTCCGTAACCGCATTCGAAACCACTCCTCGCAGCCATGCCGTTTCCCTGTTCGCTCATGATCGGGTGCATGGCGGACGCTGTAACCACCACCATACGGATGGACGATGAGGAAATGTCCGACGTGCGCTGGTTCGAGCGTGACGAGAAACGTTGGCGCCGCCGAGGCCCGTGGGTATACGTCAACATAGTTGGCCGCGGACAGGAATTCGTGTTCGATATCGACGGCACTCCGAAGGCCAATGCCTGGCTGCGCGAACTGTTCGACACTTGAGTGGGTAGCGGTCAATCAAAGTACATGAAAGAAACGGGGTTGCCTTTCGCCCATTAAATGACATATATTTGGACCAAAGTCGTGTAAAGTTTGTCAACAGAGATCCTTGGGTTTCAATCGTGATTGGAGTTTCGTGCATTTATCGAGATTTCCAAGGGATACGGTCTCGTCTCGCTTGACCCTGGGCCTCGCGATTTATCGCGGCCAAAGCGTTATTCTACTACGGTCTGCCCTTCGTGCAAGGGTGCCTTGACAAGCTTTCACAGCAATCCAACACGTAGCGTCGACCATCTATCGTGATTTTCGCCGAGATTGACATTGTGCGGTTGTCTACGTTAAGGATATAGATCGTGGCAGCAAAAGTCCTCGCATTTATCAATTACAAAGGTGGTGTTGCAAAGACAACTTCAGCCTATCACGTTGGATGCTGGTTGGCAGGATTAAAAGACAAACGAGTCTTGCTGATCGATATTGATCCACAAACGAACCTGACGTTTTTGTGTGCCTCTATCGAAGATTGGCAGAGGCGCAAAGACAGAGTCGGTACGATTGCAACCATGTATAAGAGATATTTGGACGGTAATCCTATCGACGCGAAAAGATATCTGTGGGAAAACCCAATTCGATTGCGGGACGGTCGTCGGTACCCCAGGATTGATCTGGTCCCGTGCGATATAGAATTGATCGGCGAGGATATTGGCGGTGGCCAAATCGCCGGCGCGTATCCAAGTATGGAGATGTTGAGGAAGAACGCACGGCAATTCTTGCGTGAACGGGATTTTCTTGTTAAAACTATCGATGAAGTCCGAGACAACTACGATTACGTTCTCATTGACTGTCCGCCAAACCTCTATCTGATGACCCAGAACGCGCTTGTTGCGAGTCACTATTATATCGTGACTGCGATACCAGACCATCTTTCTACTATTGGTTTAAACATCCTGATCGGAAAAGTTAACAAAATCGGCGAGTTGGTGAACTCCGCTGCAGTCTTGGCCGGCCGACCGGCAGATAACTACAGGGTTGCGAAGTTGGGTGCCGTTCTTTTCGTGCGGGTACGAATTGGCGGCGCAATGCAAACAATCGCACATGCTAGCAAGATGGAGGAGGTCCGATCCCAATTGGGTGCCGCCAAATGCTTCAAAACCCATACAACCGAATTGATCGGATATACCGAAGCCGCCGAAAACAGCCTTCCAATTTGGCTGCATGATTCTGACAATGCCAGACGTGCTTCGAACAAGCAGGAGTATCCAAGAATCGTCGACGAACTAATGGAGATGTTCTGAAAATGAGCGATTCAGTAAAGTTGACGGGAAGGAAATTGGACAGCTTCCTCAGCAAGCTGTCCGAGCTGGTTGATGCGTTGCCTGCTGACGAAACTAAACTGCGCCTTGATCGCGAATTGGATGCGTTGATTAAGTTTCTTCAAGATTTCAGGATCAGGTTGAGGTCGCTTCCTGCGGGGGAGGACGTACAGGGTGTCACGTCAACGATAGAGGCAATTCGTGATTGTGTTCGCGTGGCTGAGTCCGACCCATTGCTTTCTAATGTTCTCGGTCTTTCGTCGGAAATTAAGGCAACCAGGAAGTCTCGGCGCAACTCTGATACTGCACAGATACGCGAGCAAGCAATTGCAATAGCGGAGGAATTGAAGGGTTTGCCCTCTCGCGATGTAGAGCGTGAGTTGGCGGATAGGCAGAAGTACAATGTTTCAATGCTGAAACAGATCGGAGGGGAACTTGGACTTCATTTACCATCCAGGTCGACCCGTCTATCGATAATCGAAAAAATCGTCAAGAAGACCGCCAATCTTCGTGGGTACAACTATCTAAGGCAGGGTTCCGATGAGAAAATTAGCATGTCATAATCTGGTAGGCGCCACGTCAATGGTTGTCTACGGGTCTGAATTTCAATAGCGCAATTAATGCCGACCCGTTGAAGAAGACGCAAATCCCTGTCCGTCGGGCGGGGATGCTTTTTTTTTGGAAACGAACGCGCCCGCCAATTGGACTACGCATTCGCGTCGCGCGGCTTCCACAAGAGCGTTTCGGTGCGGGCGATGAACGAAGTCCACGAATGGGGGCCAAGCGACCACTGCCGACTCATCATCGAAGTGAAGACTGACGTCGATTGAGGGGCTGGTCCCGGAGCGACGTCGAAGAGCCAGCTGGGAATCTTCCATAAGAGAAAGGAGTGAAACAACGATGCGCAATCGCCAGGACACCGCCGGTATGCAGGTTTGGCATCCGGATGGCACACCCTACTCGCCGGCCGATTATGAAAAGGCCGGCCTGCCTGTCCCCACCCCTGAGCAGCTTGCCCATTGGGCCGAGACTGAGGAATGGATCCGAAGGTTGAAAGCCAGATACGATACCGACTGAGCCCTGTGGGCATCTTCGGTCTGAACAGATGCCAGCAGACCGGCCATACCGTTAGGCATCAAATCTTGATACGCAATTATTCTGGGACTTGAATGTCGAACATATGCTGAAGAACAAAGGCGAATTGACGTAAAAGTGCCGGACACGTGAGTTCACTGGACGTGAGCGGAAATTTCATTCATTTGAACGACCTCGATACCCCGCTTTCGCACTGATCCCTTTTGTGCCTTTTGTGGTAAATTTGTCGGCTGTCTTTTTTCGAATTGAAGTTAACTTCAATTCCCCAATAACCGCGACGCGACACCGCGACGAAACCATTCGAAACGGGCTGAAATGGTCGTCTGGAAGGACATTTTTTCAGTTGACGTCCAGCAACCTGGTGTATCCTGGTAATCAGCAGTTGAATCGCCTTTGTCAACTTGCACATATACGAACGAACGTCACCGAAAAACGACGCATCAAGGTTAATGTCAGGATTGGAAACGAGACTGATTCAGGTGTGCAGCATGGTGGAGAAAGGGCGTTGGGTACGTACCGTTGGAGCGCCGAATCGATCGACGGCCACCCGTCGCGTCGCTGTTGCATTGTGCGACACCTTGAGCGACGGCCGATGGCCGTACGCTCATTTCTAACGCTCTGCCAGCGGTTCGATAGACAATCTGAAACCGAGGCTGTTCAGGATCTTCTCCATCGTATCCAGACGTGGATTCCCGTTTGCTGATAGCGCCCTGTATACATGGGCCCGGTTCAGGTTTGCCTGCCTGGCCAATCGTCCCAGCCCGCCTCGCGCGGTGGCAACGTCCTTGAGCGCCAGCAGAAGGGCCGACTTGTCCTGGTCTCTGGCGGTTTCCTCGAGCGCCACCTCGAGGTAGGCGCGCGCGCGTTCGGGATCACTGAGGAATTCAAAATGGTGTTTTTCAAATAGGACGGAAGGCTTCATCGGGAACGTTCCTTGTAGTCAGTCAGGAAGGAAACGGTGAACTCCGCAGGAGGTCAATTGTACGTTATAACCAACAAATTGGCAACCATAAATCGACGCCAGCAGGCCGTCTGCCGGTCATCGCTGCGGGTTCGCTGTAATTCGATTCGTGCACGGAATCCGCACGGGCGACCGGCCGGTCGCCCCTACGTATCGTCAACCGATAGTGTTCTATCCTGGGACCGAGCGATGTGACGATGGGCGATTTTCCACGAAGGATTGCGGTTGCGGTGCTGAAAGTTCGAACGGGAGGAGGGCTGAGCGATGCCAAATGGAGGATCCGATTGTTGCGGAACCTGCTGGTTCAATAAAAGGAATCAGGGAGAGCGCGACTGGTTGCAGCACGCCGACAAGAGAATACCGCCCTATTGTGAAATCAGGGACATTGCGGTGGAGGACCCCTTCTACACCTACTGTGCGAACCATCCGCATCGCCGGCCCGATCGCGACCCCATCCCCATCGGACCGGTGATGCGCCACGGCGGCTGGGAAGAGGAATGGCGGGTCGAGGCCGGTCAACCCGATGTGTTGGTGAGCAGGGAAAACCCGCGTTCCGTCTGGAAACCCTCGCCGGACTCGGAAGAGATTCGCCAGCACCTGCTGGATCTGCTCAAGAGCATTTTCGAGCACATGTCAGGGGACTGGTATCCTATAGGCACAGGTCTGGGGGAAACGATCATCCGGCAACTCGGCGAGTTCCGGGAGAAGCGGGCGGTGAGGTATCTCGAACGGATACGCGAAAATCCCAAAGATTCTACGGGTTTCATGGCAGACGATGCACGGGACGCGCTGGCCAGGATCCGTGGAGATGAATGAGAAGCACGCGGGCCGAATTGCTGCCCTGGCTGGTGAGTCTGTTGTTCATGGGGATGCGTCGTGAAAGCTGCGGCCCTGGGTGGGTGACCGCATGCAATCGGAGTTCTTACCGGGGTTCGAAACAGCGAACCGTTCAAACCGGAGTCGATTCAATTCGGCAGGCATTTCGATCAAGGCCCCAGCATCACGCGAGGCAATGGCCCAATCCAGGAGCAGGTCGTATTGCCACTGTTCCTGGAGGTCTCCAAACCACTGCATCCGTTCAGCCGAGACGACACAGACGACGTTAACCAGATCGCACGGGCCAAGGCATCCGGAGAACGTCAGTTGCACCGACCTGTTGAGTTTTTCAACTTTCCACTGGTGCTTGATCCATTCACGGGGCAGCGCCTTGAAACCCCTGTCTGTCTGACCGCAGCAACAGCCTTCGCAGAATACGATCTGCCCAAGAACGCGGCCTCGGGCCGTAGCCAAGTTTTCGTCTCTGGCGAGCG
Source organism: Candidatus Latescibacterota bacterium (assembly GCA_965116875.1). Lineage (GTDB taxonomy): Bacteria > Latescibacterota > UBA2968 > UBA2968 > JAAXHE01. The sequence continues at coordinate 734,047 of OZ220733.1, read as the reverse complement.
TTTCGCGGATGCGTAGCGTCTGAGTATTCATTGGCGCGCCTTACGCGTTGCTCACTCGCCAAACCGTCACGCCACCCTGTGCGTCGAGCGCGGCGAGGGCGCGACCGTCCGGCCGCCAGTACAAATCGGCCACTGCGCCCGCCACAGCCGCGATCCCAATCGGATCGCCTCCTCCATCTTTCTGAATCGACCACACAACCACGGCGCCATCGCGGCCTCCCGATGCCAGGCGCATTGCGCGCGGAGCGAAGGCGAGTGTCGTTACGGGTTGAACATGAAACTCCAGGACGCCGGGCCGCGAGTCTTCAGGACCCCTTCCCGCGAAGTTCCACACGGTCACCGCCTCCCCCCCGCCCGTGGCCAGGAAGGTGCCGGTGTCATCGAAAGCCAGGGCCGACGGCTTGGCAGGATACCCTGACATCGCGGAATCCTGCTCCGTGGAGCGACGCCAGAAGTGTACCGAGTTGTCCTGGCTGCCGCAGACCACGATACCCGCGTCCGGGCTCAGAACCATAGACACCAAGGATCCCTGCCACTCCAGCTTCTGCCGAATCTCTCCGGTGGACGCACCGAAGAACGTGACGCGACCGTAACAGGCCGTCGCCAGCTCTCCTGCGCTCGACCAGTCGATCGCGCTGACGGTGCTGGGATGATCGTCAGATCGCCAAACCTCCTCGCCGTCCGTACCAAACGCACGAACCTGCCGGGAGCAGGAAACCGCCAGCCATCGGCCGTCCGGCGACCACGCCAGGTTTTCTACCCAACCGCTTCCAACGTCGATCGTCCGGCATACCCGGCCTTCGTCGGAGCTCCAGATCAAGACCCGGCTGTCCTGGCCGGCCGAAGCGAACGCGGTTCCGTCAGGCTGGATCGCCACCGCGAGTACACCGCCTTCATGAATCCCGCGCCGCTCCCATGCGGTCGCGCCGGACTTGCCGTCGAATGCGTAGACGCCGCCTGCGGCATCGCCAACGATCAGCGCCTCACCACGCGGGCACCAGCCCCCGGCGATGGCGTAGTCGCCAACCGCCGCAGACCAGCCCCGGCGAAGCGCACCCCTCGAACTGCCGACGTTCAAACCAGACATGCGTCAAACCCATGGCGCATGCTCTGCTCGTCGAGGTTGCGGCCGATGAAGACGAGTTGATTGCGCCGCAGCGTGTCGCCCCACGGCTGGTCCGGTTGGCCGTCAAAGAGCATGTGAACCCCCTGAAAGACGAAGCGACGCGACTCGCCTGCGAGGCTGATAAAGCCTTTCATTCGGAAGATGTCAACCCCGCGCTCGGCGAGCAGTCTGCCAAGCCAGTCGTTGAGCCTTTCAAGATCGACGTCCCCGTTCCTCTCGATCGCGATCGAGCCCACCTCGTCATCGTGTTCGTGCTGTGCGACCCACGTCCGCTCGACCTCGACGGGAACAACCGCTCCCTGGACGTGCTTGGCGCCGTTCTCTGAGGAGGCAATCCCGGAGTGCGGACCATCCTCCGGGCTGATTGTCGCTCCATCCGCGTACTTCAGTTGGAGATCGAACTCCTCCGCGATGTGCTGGGCGTAGAAGCCAACCCGCGCCCGGGTATCGACCTCCAGGAAGAACGACTTTCGCCCTGGAGAATTGAGCCGAAGGTTCACATGCCTTCCCAAAGGAATCTCGTCTCCCGGGCGAATGGGCTCCGCGGGTTCGCCGTACCGCCGTACACACCACTCCGCACCCTCACGAAGGGCGGCGTCATTCGTGCCCTGGTCGGGCGCGACGACGAGAGACATCGTTGGATCAGGTCCATCGGCGAGGCTGAGTTCGTAACGGCCGGTATCGAGCGAATAGACTCCCGTCCATTCGAAGGGGTACTCGGGTTCGAGGAAGGTGGGTCGACGCTCGAGCGCCTGGTCCAGGTCGAAGGCGTTCAGATTGAGTACGGTATCGAGGGAGACCTTCGCCCGCTCGCTGCGCACGACTCGCGCCATTTGATTCATTTCACGCAGCCGGGCTTCGAGCATGTCGAGCGCCTCGTCGTTGACGAGGTCCGTCTTGTTGAGAACGAGGACGTCCGCGAACGCGATTTGCTCCGTGCTTTCGTCGCTCCGGCCGATTTGCTGCTCGACGTGGGCTGCATCGACGAGCGTGACGATCCCGTCGAGCGAGAATTCCGCGCGAATCTCGTCGTCCATGAAAAAGGTCTGAGCGACCGGACCGGGGTCCGCGAGTCCTGTGGTTTCCACCAGCACATAGTCGAATTTGTCTCGGCGCTTCATGAGATTGCCGAGTACACGAATCAGGTCTCCGCGCACCGTGCAGCAGATGCAACCGTTCGACATCTCGAAGATCTCCTCGTCCGCGTTGATGACGAGTCCCTGATCGATGCCGACCTCCCCGTATTCGTTCTCGATCACGGCAATGCGCTTGCCGTGTTCCTCGCTCAGAATCCGGTTGAGCAGGGTCGTCTTGCCGGAGCCGAGGAAGCCGGTAAGGATCGTTACGGGTACTCTTCGAAGTGTCATTCCCAAATTCGGCGTGTTCATCTAGTCCTCCCGGAGCAGAGGTTCAAGGTATGGAGCCTGGACGTCGAATCCCCACGCCGCGCAGACCTGGATCAGGTCTGCGGCGTCAACGGCGTCCGTGGGTTTGTGAAGCTTGTATTGTAACGGTGGGGCATTGCGCCGAAGCAGGGCGAACACGGTTTCGACGGGCGCACAGCCTTCTTCGAGGCATGCCAATTCGGTGACCGAAATCGTCGTGTCATCGGAAAGGTTAAGCGCTTCGCGCAATGCGTTTTTGATAAGGCGAGCCCGTTCGCCGCTCGGGCGGCGTGATGATGTGTTGATCAACATGATCTCTCTTCTGCCCTCCGCCGTGTGGTCGATGCGGATTCGACTCAGGCGGAACCAGGTCTTTCCGCGATGCACTGCGCACAGGTTCCCAGCAGTTCGACGATCTGCCGCTTGGTACGGAATCCAATCTCCTTGCCTGCCGCTTTCAGGCTTCTTGCCAAATCGAGGTCTTCAACCTCGTCCACTTCGCCGCAGTCATCGCAGATCAGGAACTGGCTGACGTGCGGATGATCCGGATGAGCGCAGCCCACGTATGCGCTGAGGCTTTCGAGCTTGTGCGCCAGACCCTGCTCGAGCAGGAAGTTCAACGCACGGTAGACCGTCGGTGGTGCGGGATTCCTGACAAAGCCGCGCATGCGCTCCAATAACACGTAAGCACTGAGCGGTTTGTCCGATACGCACAGCAGATGAAGGACTGCCTTGCGTTGTTTGCTCAGCCGCAGGCCGCGCTCGTGGCACAGGGCCTCGGCTCGATCCAGAATCCGGGAAAGCGCTTTGTCGTTCATGGTTTTCTCCTCTCCACGCAACTCTCGTGGCGGCCGGTTGCGCACGGCGGCGATCGAGGATTTTCGTCAACGCTGCGGACCGGAGAGACACCCCCTGTCAACACACCCGAACAAACGCCGAGGGCGGAAACCAACGTCAGTATGTTGTGTAGCATCATGTCAAGGTGGGTACCCGCCGGCCCGTCCGAATTCGACAGAGCGTCGGAATAGAGTGTCCCGCCGATCTGCGCGCCGGTTTCCCGGACGATCTGGTCGAGCAGGCGGCGGTCGGAGATGTTTTCGACGAAGACGGCCGGAATCTTTTCCCTGTTGATCTGACGAATCAGCCTGGCGACGTCACCCGCAGAGGCCTCCGCTTCGGTGCTGAACCCCACCGGCGCATGGAACTCGATCCCGTAGGCTGCCGACAGGTAGCCGAAAGCGTCATGGGACGTGACCACCTTGCGCCGTCCGACCGGCAGCGAATCGATTGCCTTGCGAACCTGCGCCTCGACCGCGTCGATTTCCTCCATGTAGCGCGCCGTGTTGCCGCGATAGATTTCGGCCCCCGCCAGGTCGATCGCAGCCAATCCTTCGGCGATGTTGCGGACGTAGATCCGGGCATTGGCGAGACACTGCCAGGCATGGGGATCGATCTCGCCGCGGTCGCGATCCGCTATCATGCGGGGTTCGACGCCGGTTGTCGCCGTCACCACCGGACCTTTGTAGCCGGATGCCTCCGTGAGACGGTCTATCCAGCCTTCAAAGCCCAATCCATTGACGACCAGCAGCCTGGCCCCGGCGACGGCCCGGGCGTCCGCCGGAGTCGGCCGATAGACGTGCGCATCACTGTCGGGGCCGACGAGGGTGGTGACGTGCACCCGATCACCGCCTACCTGCCGGACCATATCACCCAGGATGCTGAACGATGCGACAACGTCGATGGGGGCGTCGGCACCGACGGCCCCCGACCCTGACACGGCGACCCAACCGGCGATGATGACTGAAAACAGGATAGATGGCCTCGATATCATGGGCATACACATGGTTCCGTATTGGGTTCATGCATGCGGATGACGCCGCGGCCTGAGGCGCGTCATGATGACGCCGTCAGACCCGAAGGACAACGAGAACAGATAGAACGCTCCCGCCGTGAGGATGATGGCGGGGCCGGACGGCAGACTGGCGTGATAGGACAACAACAGGCCGAAAAACCCACCCAGAAAAGCCGCAATCACACCGATGACCACCAGCGGCGTGACGTCGCGCGTCCAGAACCGGGCGGCGGCGGCGGGAAGGATCATGACGCCCACCGCCATCAGGGTCCCCAGGGCATGAAACCCGCCCACCAGATTGAGGACCGTCAGGACGAGGAAGCTGTAATGGGCCACCGGACTCAACGGACTGACCGATCGGAGAAAGCCCGGGTCGAAACATTCCATCACCAATGGTCGGTAGATGACGGCAAGCCCGAACAGGGTGACCGTGGCGATTCCCGAGACCAGGAATATGGCCGTATCGTTCAAGGCGAGCACCGTGCCGAACAGGATGTGCAGCAGGTCGACATTGCTTCCGCGCGTCGAGACGATCACCACCCCGACGGCGAGGGATATCAGATAGAAGGCGGCCAGGCTGGAATCCTCGCGGGCCACGGTGGTTCGGGCTGCCAGTCCGGAGAGCATAGCCACAGCAACTCCCGCGATGACCCCGCCCAGTGTCATGGCGCCGAGCGACAGCCCTGCCACGAGGTACCCGAGCGCGGCGCCAGGAAGAATTGCATGGGCGATGGCATCCCCGGCGAGACTCATCCGACGCAAGGTCAGGAACACCCCGATGGGTGTCGCCCCCAGCGAAAGAGCAAGGCACCCGACCAGAGCCCGACGCATGAAGCCGAATTCAACGAAGGGGGCGATGACGGCGTCGTACATCACGTGCCCTTTGCCGGAATGGACAAGGCGATGGCGTTCATCTCCCACATACGGCCGCCCCTTCGTTCATGTCCTCGGTAAGCCGGCGCGCTCGATTGAGATTCGAGGGAGAAAGGACGTTCTCGGTTGGCCCCGCGGCGACCTGCTCGCGGGCCAGCAGAAGGGTCTCGGGAAAATCCGTCCGAACCTGATCCAGGTCGTGCAGGACGGCGACGACCGTCCGCAGCTCCCCGTGCCAGCGATGAATGAGTCGCTTCAGATCGCGCACCGTCGCCGAATCGATGGCCGTGAATGGCTCGTCCAGAAGAATCAGGCGCGCGTCCTGGAGGAGCAGGCGGGCGAACAGGGAACGTTGCATCTGCCCGCCGGAGAGCGTGCCGATAGGGCGCTTCTCGAATCCACCCAGCCCCACGATATCCAGGACCTCGCCCACCTTTCGGATTCCCTCACGCCCGAATCGACGGAAAGCGCCCAGCTTTCGCCACAATCCCATGGCCACCATGTCGAAAACTGAGATTGGGAAGCTGCGGTCGATATCTGACTGTTGAGGGAGGTACGCGATTTCCGATGCTCTGATCCCCGTCAACCGGATCTCGCCTTCGAGAGGCGCGAGGCTGCCGATGGTCCCTTTGAGAAGCGTCGACTTTCCGGCGCCGTTCGGTCCCACAACGGCGACCAGGGCGCCGGTGCGGATGGCGTAGTCGAGATGAAGGACCGCGGGGTGGCGGTCGTATCCGAGGGTCAGGTTATCGAAGTGCAGGATCGTACCGTCCGTGGGCGCGCTCATAGCAGGGCCCAGACAACCGCGAACCACAACAGACCTGTGGCAGCGCAAGCAAGCCCGAAGCGCGCTCCGATACCGGCACGAAGGGGAGAGAATGGTGGCTTCATCCGAATCATCCTTAAAACGACTCGTGCGAACAACCAGGCCAATGCCCACCGTTTACAAAACCATTGGCGGTTTCAATGCAAACGACGCGTTCAGCAACCACAACGCCAGGAGTACCAGGAAGGCGCCGCCAAGCGCGCCTACGCCACCGGCCGCCAGCGTCCACAGCGGCGACCGTTGAGCGACCACCGCACTCGCCCAGTCTCGCGCCCTCGTCGCAATCATGGCCAGGACAACAACGGTGATCGCGGTACCTGCGGACATGGCAAACACGGAAAGCGCACCATGCCAATTCAACCCCATCACGGCGGCGAGGACGAGCACCAACACGGCGCCGCTGCAAGGGCGCAGTCCAATGGCCAAAACAACGCCTGCCGCCGCATGCCGGCTGCCGGCAGCATCAATCTCGGCAACGCTGGGCAGATGCCGGCAACCGCCATCCGCCCCGTGTACATGATCGGCATGGTCGTGGCGGACCTCGCCGGTTTCGCGCCGCAACCTGCGAACGCTTTCCAACAGGGCGCCTGCCGCGCGTACCAACAGGAAGATTCCGACCATCGCAAGCAGAGCGAAACTGACTCGCGTAGCCCACAATGAAGCCGTTTCCGTCTCCATCGGCAGCCAGCCTGCCAGGCCAATCGGGGCGTAGACCAGCACCAGCGCCGTTACCCCCTGCAGGAGCGCGGCTGTGGCGCCCATGGCGATACCGCGATTCAGCCGGCTTCGGTGGGTCAACAGATAGGTCGTCAACACGACCTTCCCGTGCCCGGGCCCCGCGGCATGCAAGACACCGTAGAGAAAACTCATCAGCACCAGCGCCCAGCCGACGTCGTCCTGGCCTTGCAGCGATCGCAATTCCGTTGTCAGTTGCACGAGGAATTCGCGCTGCTTCTCCCAGACCCATGTCCCAGCCTGATTCCAGATCGAAGATGTCTGACTGGTGTCCGCGTGACCGCCACCGGTGGACCGTACGGCCGCGATTGGATCGCCATGCAGCATCGTTGTCGCGTGGAGATCCTCTGTGAACGCGACGGCACAAAGCCACACGAGAAACACCGCTATGTCAAAGCTCACTCGCACCGAATCGTTACCCTCTCGGCAAACTGAATGCTGCGGTCATCACCACCGCTCTTATTGAAGCCGGGCGAGGCGGAATCCGAGGCTGAGGTTCATTTGCGCCCGGGTCGAGGATTTCGTGCAGCTCACAGGGCCGATCGCGCCCGGCGTGGTGTAATGTTGATACTGTCGATACAGGCCAGGTTGCGGTTCGTTTCATGAAAAGCGGTTCGTCATCGTTTATCAAATTGTGTTATGTTATAACATAACAATATATACGAACGGGAACCGTTGTCAAGCACACGTTTGCGTATTCCAAAAAAAAACGCTTTTGAGTGCGCGTCCGTATCGTCTTCCGTTTTGGAGCACATGTCCAGGGACCAGCGGCCAGTAGCCAGTAGCCGGTGACCAGTGGCCGGTAAGAATCTTCCATCGCAACAAGGATCGAGGCGCGTTTGTCTGACGGCGTCCGAAACAGGCACGACCCCGCCGCGTTCCAATGCTGCCATCCCGACGGCGCTACCCTTTTCGGAGGCAGACGACCGCCGGGTGAATCTCCCTGTGCCACCCCTGGTCAACATCGGGATTGAATCCCGCGATTACTTCTGTATATTCATATAGCCCCGTACGTCTGTGTCAACTTGCCGGATAGCGGTCTGCGGAGGTCCTCGTTGGCCGGAACGGTTCGGATGGTTGCCGTGCGAACCGCGATCCGATGATTGCCGGGACAATGCAATCAATCTTCACCACAATTCACAATGGGTATTTTGGACGTATGCATGGACGAAACCAGGGCCAACCGGATCGGCGCAGAGGATTCCTCAGGCGTGATCTTCCGCACCTCTGCGACGTGAATGTCCGACAACCATGGCGTTCGAAATTCAGGCGGGTTGTTCGCCTTTCGTTGATTCTCTTGATCGCCCTCCTTTGCCTGCCGGCGGTTCTGCGTGCGCAACGCCTTGCCGCTGACCCGAACGCGCTCGACCTGGGTATCGTCGGAGTTGGCGTCGAGAAACGAGCTTCCGTTTCGATAGAAAACCTGCAGGACGACGCGATTGAGGTGGTCGTCGGCATTCGCGGCGAGGGCTTCAAGGTGTTATCGGATACGCTGCGCCTGGGCGGCATGGGCGTCGGCAGCGTCGAAGTGAGCTTCAGCGCCTCTGCGGCCGGGCAGTATTCGGGCGAACTGACGGTTCAGGTTGCCGCGCTATTCATCGGCCGGCGCCTGTCCGTGCCGCTGCAGGCGACAGCCGTTGTTCCGTCCCTGGAGCTCTTGCCGGCCGGGGGGCTGGATTTTGGCGCGGTGCCCGTCGGGCACGAGGCGACGGCGGTTGTTACCGTCCGCAATAGCGGAACCGTGCCCGGGGCGGAGGGTCAGATGGAAGTTGCCGACCTCACGGGTCCCTTTCGCATTGAGCGCGACGTCGGCCCATGGCCCCCTTCAGGCGGTGAAACGCGGATCGACGTTGCGTTTGCGCCAACGCGCGCGGGGCCGGTCTCAACCGAACTGGTTGTCACCGCACGTGACCTTGGGGAGTGGTCCATTCCCTTGCAGGGGAGCGGTTTGGCGCCGGAGGCTGCTTTTTCTCCCCTCCCGCGGGTAGGGCTCGATTTCGGCGCCGTCGAAGTGAGTCGGCGCCTCACGCGCCAGGTGTCCGTCCTGAACCAGGGCCGAGCCGAGTTACGAGTTGAAATTGTCGGCATCGAGGGTGCGGCATTTGCCATCGGTGAAGGTGACTCGTCGGCAACCATTGCTCCCGGGAGACGACTTGATCTGAATATAGCGTTTGCGCCGCGGCACGAAGGTGACCGAAGCGGAGTCATGCGCCTTCACACCAACGATCCGCAGGCTGCTGACGTCGCCATCCCCCTTTCGGGCCGCGGCCGAATCAGTCCGCCGCATATTGAGATTATCAACGGCGAGGTTGACTTTGGCAGCGTGCCGATTGGCGGGACCACGCGCGGCCATTTGCTATTGTGGAACAAGGGTGGCCGGCCGGGCGCGGTGCAGGTCTCTGTAGTCGAGGACGAGGGCGATGAATTCAATCTCGCGCAGCGCTCCGTCCTCATTCAACCGGGAGCCAGCGCGCAGGTGGCGCTGAGTTTCTCGCCCAGGGGATCCGGTCCTCGCAAGGCCACCCTCCAGGTCGAGGCCGGAGCCGTGCGTGAGACCGTGCATCTGCGGGGCGTAGGCCGGTTCTTCGCTCTCAGCCCGGCGACCGTAGACTTCGGCCGCGTTTCCGTGGGCGAAAGCACCAGTCGAGTCGTCGAAATAGCCAATGTGGGCAACGCCGATTTCGAGATTCACCGGTTTCGCTCGACGAGCGACGAATTCAGCGCCCACACCTCGATCGACTCCGACAACAGGTTCCTGCTGCCGGCCCACAGTCAGCGCACCTTGCCGCTGGACGTGACCTTCAGCCCGTCGGCACGCGGAGCGATTTCAGGAACCTTACGGTTGGAAGGCCTGGGCGCGAACGAGATCATGTCGCTCGACGTCTTGCTCAAGGGCCAGGGCGCGGCAGCGGAAATCGAGTTGAATCCGGCGGGCATCGTTGATTTTGGCTATGCGATCCAGGGAGAGCAGGCGGAGAGGACCCTCGTGGCCACCAACGTCGGCGATACCGTGCTGCAGGTCGAGGCGCATCCCCAGAGCAAGGAAGCCCACGTCGCACCGGCGAAATTCGCTCTGGCCGCAGGCGAGTCGGCGCGCCTCACGCTCTATTTTACGCCGCATGCCCTGGGTGACCGGCGAGGGCGTGTTTTCCTGGTCAGCAATGACGTCAAGGATCGCGCACGTCCGCTGGAATACAAGGGGCACGGGGTGCTCGCAGACATCGACCTGGCACAGATTGTCGAGGTTCTGGCCTCCCGCGGAGAGAAGACCCAGCCCCTTGCCGTTCGTTGGGATAATGTCCCGGTTATGCAGCGAGACGGCACGAAGGTCGATGTGTCCATTGCGATTCCCGATTCGCTACGGCAAGCGCTGATCGGTCGCGAGATCGTCGTTTCGTGGACCCGGCTGGACGAAAACTACGCCCCCAGAGGCAATCGCAGTAACCAGGAGCAGAAGGTCAGAATCTACGAGTCGAGCGGCGGGCGCGTCATTGCCGAGGATCTCAACCTGCTGCTGTCGGAAGAAAAAAATCGCCGGGTGCGACTCAAAATCTCAACACGAAGCTATCCGGGCGCGGCGCCTCAGAGCGTGTCGCAGATTCTGGAAGCCGGGGGCTGGAAGTGGGAGTTTGAGGCCAAGCCGCTGGTTTCTTTTCTGACCATTCGCCCCGGTCGCGATTATACAGACGCCGACGGCAACACCGTCCGGGGCAGAACCGAGCGCCTCCTTGGCCTGCCCGGACTCGCGTTTGCCGGCTGGCACAACGTGGATAACCCGTCGATTTCCGGCATTCATCTGACCGTTATCGGCAACATCCTTGAAGCCCTTTCAACCGAAAAATCGCTGGCCATTTCTCTGGGTGTGGCCGTTTCCTTTTTCAAGGATCAGTTTCTAATCGGCTTCGGGTGGGACATTTTCGACAATCGACCCCTGGCAAAAAAGCAGGGTTCGCAGGACTACATACTGACCTTTAAATACTCGGGACTGTTCAGGTGAGCACGCAACGGACCGCCATGGCCGCCGCTTACGGGTCCTTCGCTCCAACTTCGTCAGAACTTTCATCGACCGGACGTCCCATCGGCCGGCGGACGAAGCGGGACCGTACCCGCGGCTGACCGCCGGCCTCGGTTTTCGGTCAGAGGATGATCAGGGAGCCGATCTGTGATGATCAATCGATCGACGGATCGGGAAGGGGGCATCGAGGTCCATCGCCCACCGGAAGACGAGCGCCCCGGGCCGTCGACGGACATCCTGGCGCGACTGAGCGCACCGGGGCCGTTGGTCGGCGTCGAGTTGCGGCCGCCCCGGCTGGGTCTGGACGCGACACGCGGCATTGACGTCTGGATCGACATGTACCATTCGGTCCGACGTCTTGCCCGCAACGGTACTTTCGTCCTCCTCACCGACAACGCCGCCGGAGACCCGGAGGAAGAGAGCCTGGCCCATCTGACCGCGAATCTTGGCGCCGCCGCCGACCTGGAGACGGTGGTGCCGTTTCTGACGTGCAAACACCCGCTGGAGTATTGCCGGCTCTTTGCGCGGCGAGCGGTGGGATTGGGGGTGGCCGGGGTGGCCGTGGTGGGGGGTGACCACACGGTCGGGCCCGAGCGATGCGTTCCCCACGGCAAGGACCTGCGCGCCATCCTGCGACGCGCGCAGCCCGGATTCCCCCTTGGCGGATGGGCGAACCCGCACCGGGATCCGATCGAGCAGGCTCGCCTGGTAGCTGACCGGGATTACAACGCCGACTTCGTCCTCACGCAGATCGTATCGCACCACTCGCTCGGCCGGGTGGAGCTGTTCCGCACTGAGTTGGAACGCCTGGGTGTGGACGTTCCGGTCGTGTACGGCGTGTTCCTGTACCGCAGCGCCAATCCCCGCACGCTCAGGTATCTGGACCGCTATTTCCCGGTTCCGCGCCGGGAGATCACGGCAGAATTTGCAGCCGGGATGAGCGCCGACGACGTCTGCGCGCGCTCGATCCGCTTACTCAGGGACGCCGGGGCGGAGAAGGTGTACGTGAGCAACCTGCGGGGTCGTGAGGTCGTGGGTCGGTTGGGGAGCATCTCGAACTGCGAATCAGAGTGATTTCTCCGACTCACCTCCGCATCCCCTCCACCACCCCCAACACGGCGTCCACTCCTGCACGGATCGCCGAGACCTGGACGCCGGCGACCTCGCCCCGCAACTCCCCGGCAATTTCACAAGCGATTGTCATCCCCTCGGCCACGGCCCTGCCAACCCCTTGCGTCTCTGCCCGCCGCATCCTTTCCACCACCTCGTCCGGCACATGCACGCCCGGTACCTCGTTCTGCAGATACTCCGCCTGGCGGGCGCTCACGAGTGGCAGAATGCCCGCGATCACGGGGATTCTTTGTTCGACTTCGGCCAGGAATCCGCGCAGTTGGCCAGCGTCGAAGACCGGCTGAGACACGGCGAAATCAGCACCGGCATCCACCTTCCAGTGGAAGCGGCCCAGTTCCCGGATGCGGTCGTGTGCCGCCTGGTTCAGCGCGACGCCCGCCACGAACCCTGTCGGTTCGCCCAGAACGTTGCCGAAGGGACCGATTCCGGCGTTCAGTCCCGTCACGACGTTCGTGAGACCGATCGAGTCGACGTCGACGACAGACTGGTAGTCGGGGTAGTGGGCGGGTCCGGGAGGATCGCCCGTCAGCAGCAGAACATTGTGCAGACCGGTCGCGGCCGCACCCAGGAGGTCGCTCATCATCCGGGAGAGCTTGCGGTCGCGACAGGTATAGTGGACGAGCGGCTCGATGCCCGGACAGGAGCGCGCGATGGATGCGGCAGCGGCGAACACGCCAAGCCGCGCGGCGCCCCGTTCCTCGTGGACGGCGATCACGTCGGCCCCGGCTGCGCCCAGCGCGCGGCAGTCCCTCACGAGCGCTGTGGTGTCCCATCCCCGCGGCGGGAGGATCTGAACCGAGGCCACGAAGTCGCCCTGTGCCAATCGCCGGCCGAGGGCGGAACGCGTCGCCAGCGGCGGCTTCGGCTTCCCGTTCACGTCGATGGCCGCTTCGCGGGCAATCCGAACCGACGTCGTGCGCGGCTGGCTGGCGGCGACCTGCTCGCTGATGCGGCGGATGTGTTCCGGGGTCGTCCCGCAACAGCCTCCCACGATCCGCGCGCCCGCGTCGATGAGACGGCGCGCATATTGCGCCATGTAGTCGGGCCGCGTGAGGTACATCTTGCGTTCGCGCACCACCGTGGGGGACCCCGCGTTGGGCTGGGCCGAAAGCGGACGTGACGTGACACGGGCCATGCCCTCCAGCACCTCCAGCACAACCGCCGGACCGATTGAGCAGTTGAGGCCCACCACGTCGGCGCCCCAGTCGTCCGCCGCACGTGCGGCCTGCTCGGCCGAAGCGCCCGAAGCTGTCTTGCCGTCGTCGTCCTCCACCGTCACCTGGACGATCACGGGAAGATCGCACCGGCTCTTCACGGCCCGGAACGCCTGCTCCAGTTCGGCCAGGTCGGAAAAGGTCTCCAGGATGAACCCGTCCACGCCACCCGCCAGCAGCCCGTCCACCTGACGGCCGAAGTACTCTCGAGCCTCCTCAAGCGACGTGGGTCCCAACGGCTCGACCCGAATCCCCAGCGGCCCGATCGCGCCCGTCACCGCCGCCCGTCCACGCCCCGCCCGCAAGGCGATCCCGGCGGCGAGACGGTTCAGTTCCTCGGTGCGGTCCTCAAGACGGTACGACGAGAGCTTCACCGGGTTTGCGCCGAAGGTGTTCGTCTCCAGGATGTCCGCCCCTGCGCGGAGGTATTGCGTGTGTACCTCCTCGACGAGTTCCGGGTGCGTCGCGTTCAGTTCGTCGTAGCAGACGTTCACGAACACACCCCGTTCGTAAAGCGCCGTGCCCATGGCGCCGTCCGTCACCAGAACCCGTCCGTCGGCAAGCATCTCGCGCAGGTCAGCCATTGGGGCCCTCCCGTTTTTCACCACGGGCGCCCGCATCCGCGCCCACCTCGGCAACCTGACCGCGCCACCCATCCCCCAACTCCTCCGCAACATTCTGCGCCAGCCACCTTTCGACTTCCTCTACTGACATCCCGGCGCGGCGGGCGTAGTCCTCCACCTGGTCCCTGCCGACCCGTGCGACACCGAAGTAGAAGCTGTCCGGGTGCCCGATATACAGCCCCGCAACGGAGGCGGCCGGGACCAGCGCGCAGCTCTCCGTCAGCGTCACGCCGATCCTCTCCGCGTCCAGCAACTCGTACAGGATCCTCTTGACGGAATGATCCGGACACGCCGGATACCCCGGCGCAGGCCTGATCCCCCCGTACTCCTCGCCAATCAGCTGTCTGTTGGTCAGCGACTCCCCCGGCGCGTAACCCCAGAACTCGCGGCGCACCCGTTCGTGCATGCGCTCGGCGAGGGCCTCGGCCAGCCGGTCGGCCAGCGCCTTCACCAGGATGCTCTGGTAGTCGTCGCCGGCGTCCTCGAACTCGGCCGCGAGTTCAGCCACGCCTTCACCGGCCGTCACCACGAAAACGCCGGCGTGGTCGGCCACGCCGGAGGCTGCCGGGGCTACGAAGTCCGCCAGGCACAGATTGGGACGTCCCGCCCTCTTCGCGAACTGCTGGCGCAGGCAGGGAATGACCGCAAGCGGGGTCGATCGGGATTCGTCAGCGTAGAGCACGATGTCGTCGCCCACGGCGTTGGCCGGGTATAGCCCGACGACGGCTCGCGCGGCCAGGCGTCCGCTCTTCCGGAGACGCTCCAGAAGGGCGAGTGCGTCCCGGTGCAGACTCGATGCCTCGGGACCGACCTCGGGATCGGAGAGGATGTCGGGGTAGGCGCCACGCAGTTCCCAGGCCTGGAAGAAGGGGGTCCAGTCGATCCGTTCGACCAGTTCGTCGAGGTCGTAGGACGAGGCGGTTTGCGCCGAGGGGGCCGCGGAGGGTCCGTGGCCGCCGGCGACGAGGCGATCTGGGGTGGCGGGGAAAACCCGGTTACCGGTCCAGGCCGGGCGGACGAGGGAGTACCGGTTCCAGTCCAGCGACAGCCGGTTCGCGCGGGCGTCCGCGAGCGAGAGCAGGGCAGATCGGGGTCGCGTCGCTCCTCTCCTGCGTCGTAAGGCAGCGTACTCCTCGCGGATGCCGGTTGTGTATGCCCCACGGGCGTACGGGTCGAGCAGCTTCCCCGCCACCTCCGCGCAGCGCGAGGCGTCGAGCACGTGGATTGTGGGGCCCGAGTACCGCTCCTCGATCCTCACGGCCGTGTGGACCCGTGACGTGGTAGCGCCGCCGATCAGCAGCGGGATCTCCATGCCGGCGCGCTCCATCTCGGAAGCCGCATGCACCATCTGGTCGAGGCTGGGCGTGATCAACCCGGAAAGACCCACGATATCGGCGTCCACCTCGCGCGCCTTCTCCAGAATCGCCTCTGCGGGCGCCATCACCCCCAGATCGAAAACCTCGTAATTGTTGCACTGCAGCACGATCCCGACGATGTTCTTGCCGATATCGTGCACGTCACCCTTCACGGTGGCCAGCACGATGCGCCCGGCCGACCGGTCCTTGCCCTCGGCCGTTTTCTCGCGTTCCAGATACGGTACCAGGTAACTCACCGCTCGCTTCATCACACGGGCGCTCTTGACGACCTGCGGGAGAAACATCTTCCCCGAGCCGAACAGGTCGCCGACGGTGTTCATCCCCGCCATCAGCGGCCCCTCGATCACGTCGAGCGCCCGCGCGAAGCCCTGCCGCGCCTCTTCGGTGTCCTCCTCGATGTAGTCGGTGATTCCGTGCACCAGCGCGTGGCTCAGTCGTGCCTCCACCGGCGACCCGCGCCACGACAGGTCCTCGGCGTCTTCGCCCGAGCCTGACCGGTAGCTCCTCGCCAGTGCCGTGAGGCGGTCCGTCGCGTCCTCCCGCCGGTTGAACAGCACATCTTCCACGGCGTCCAGCAACTCATCCGGAATCTCATCGTAAACTGCAATCGCGCCGGCGTTTACGATTCCCATATCCATGCCCGCCCGCCCCGCGTGGTACAGGAAGGCCGAATGCATGGCCTCGCGCACCCCGTGGCTCCCGCGGAAGGAAAAGGAGACGTTGCTGACGCCGCCGCTCACGAGGCAATGGGGAAGGGACTCCTTGATCCGCCCGGTCGCTTCGATGAAGGCTGCCGCGTACTCGTTGTGCTCCGGGATCCCCGTCGCAACCGCGAAGACGTTGGGGTCGAAGATGATGTCCTCGGGCGGAAAACCCTCCTGTCGCACGAGGACGTCGTAGGCGCGGGTGCAGATCTCCACCTTGCGGTCCGCGGTGTCCGCCTGGCCGCTCTCGTCGAAGGCCATGACAACCACCGCCGATCCGTAACGGCGCGCAAGCCGCGCCTTCTCCCGGAACGCGTCCTCACCGTCCTTCAGGCTGATCGAGTTCACGACCGCCTTTCCCTGCACGCACCTCAGCCCGGCCTCGATCACCTCCCATTTCGAAGAGTCGATCATGAAGGGGACCCGCGCGATCTCGGGCTCGGCCGCCAACATGTTCAGGAATCTTACCATCGCCGCTTCGGCGTCGAGCAGCCCCTCGTCCATGTTGACGTCGATGATCTGGGCGCCGCCGCGCACCTGCTGGCGCGCCACCTCGAGTCCGGTCTCGAAGTCCCCGTTGCGGATGAGGCGGGCGAAGCGGGCGGAGCCGGTCACATTGGTGCGCTCGCCCACGTTCACGAAGAGCGAGTCGGGTCCGATGGTGACGGGTTCCAGTCCCGCCAGGCGGGTCCGCACGGAGTGCTCGGGGCACGGCCGCGGAGCCACGCCCTCCACCGCCTCGGCGATCGCGGCGATATGTTCCGGGGTGGTGCCGCAGCAGCCGCCGGCGAAGTTGAGGAACCCTGCGCGCGCCAACTCGCCCATGGTCCGCGCCATGTCTTCAGGCGACAGGTCGTAGCCTCCGAATTCGTTGGGCAGGCCCGCGTTGGGGTGGCAACTCATCCAACTCTCGCAAACGGTCGCGAGTTCCTGCAGGTAGGGCCGCAGCGCGTCGGGACCCAGGGCGCAGTTGAGCCCGAAGCAGAGCGGCCCGGCGTGCCGGAGCGAATTGTAGAAGGCCTCCGGGGTCTGCCCGGTCAGCGTGCGCCCGCTCTGGTCGGTGATCGTCCCCGAGATCATGATCGGGACGTCGAGTCCGGTCTCTTCCTGCGCCTCCAGGATAGCGAAGACGGCCGCCTTCGCGTTCAGGGTGTCGAAGACGGTCTCGACCATGAGGAGGTCCACGCCGCCGGCGATCAGGGCAGTGGCCTGTTCGCCGTATGCGGTGCGGAGCTCTTCGAAGGTGACCTGCCTCGCGCCCGGGTCGTTCACGTCGGCGGATATGGAAGCCGTGCGGTTCGTCGGTCCCAGGATCCCGGCCACGAAACGGGGTCGCTCCGGAGTGCGTGCCGTGTATTCGTCCGCGGCCTCTCGCGCGATCCTGGCGGCCTCGAAGTTGATGTCGGCAACCGCGTCTTCGACCGCGTAGTCGGACATCGGCAGCCGCGTGGAGCTGAAGGTGTTGGTCTCGATGACGTCGGCGCCCGCGGCCAGGTAGGCGCGGTGGATCTCGCCGATTACGTCGGGGCGGGTGAGCGAGAGAAGATCGTTGTTGCCCAGCAGCGGGGTGGGGTGCGAGGCGAAGTGGTCGCCGCGAAAGTCAGCCTCGGCCAGGCCGTACCTCTGGATCATGGTTCCGATCGCGCCATCGAGGACCAGAATGCGCTCGCCAGGCAAACGTCTGATCTGCCGGCGCCGACAATCCCGGCTGCCGGTCGATCGCACCGGGTCGCAATACGCCACAGATCGGCGTGTTATCCGTTCGGTAATCGCCATGCAGTGCCCGGGCTGTGACGGATCTGGCGTGTTCAAGGCGTGCGGGCGGCGCCTGCCGGCGGCACGGCAGCGGCGTGGCGTGAGGTTGCACCGGTTTCCGATGTCAAATTCACAGACGTCTCCTTGTGATGTTTGTCTTGTTCTTCCAAGGTCGTTTCATCCTCTTTCGTCGTGTAATCATTATTTGCGTAACCACAATATAAACCAATGCCTTGGGCAAGGAAACCACCTTTTTTTCGGATTCTTTCACGCTAATATGCCGATCATGGGTGGCCTGATTGGCGCGAAAGGAATCGTGCTGGCCCTATCGACCGGTTCGGCGCCGGACCCGTCCTGCAAATCCTGATGACACCCGCTGCGTTCCTGCCTTCGGTTTACAGCGGTTGTATGGAGAAATACACCACTTCACGCGCTGCGAAGTTCCGCTGACAGCTTCCAAGGCGAAGAGGTCCCGCAGCGAATCATCCATCAGAATGAGGGAGGAAACATCGCCTGAAACGCACATCGCGCCTCGAGCGAATTCCGGAGTTGCCAGAGGCGCGATGCGATATTTGGATGTGGGAATGACGTACTGATTCGCGGGAACCGTCGTGAACACGCCACGGTAACGATTCCGCCAGGCGTGTGTCCGTAACGGAACGACAATGTTGCCTGCAGGGCGACCGGCCGGTCGCCCCTACAGCGCATCCACCAGCTTTCCGTCCTTGAAGATCAGCATCAAGTCATCATAGGCGAGGATGGTTTTGGAGCCGAGTTCAACGCGCGTTCCGGGTTTGCCCTTCCGGTCGATTACTTCTTCGATGGTCATACTCATCCTGAGTAGCACGGTTTCTTCCGAACCTGCCAATTCCGCTTCGCTCGCAGCAAAGGCTATGTCAAAAAGGCGATCGACTTCGGCAACTGTGTAATTGTCTCGACTGACTTTGAGGCGAACGGCGTGGCGGGCGCCTGACAGTTTGTCGAGTTCGATATAGACCTCTTTGTCCCTCGCCTCGGCTTTTCGGATGACAGCTTTCGCCCCTTTTTGGATCACCCGCACGCTCCACCCCGCAAGATTGTCCCTCGTGATGATATTCCGGACCTCCTCGGCGAAGTCCTCGGCCGACTGAGATTGAGACTGGCGAAATCCGCCGATTGTGGCGCGGTACGACACCTGGCGCGATACGACACCTCTCCGTTCTCCAGGACATTTGCGGCGTCTATGCCTCGAATCCCATGGATTGAGACGCAGAAGAGATGAATTTGACCGAAGCGCAATTAACCGTGAATCCCGTTCGCCGTATTCCAGCTGGCAGGGCCTACGGCGCGAACATTTTCCGTAACACGGCCAGGACTTCCAGCGCTTCACTGTCGCTGATTCTTCCCAGTCGACCGACGAGGCGCGTTTTGTCAACCGTGCGTACCTGATCCAGCACAATCTGTCCGCTTTTCCTCTGGAAACGAATCGATACGCGCGTAGGATAGGTGCGTTCCGTTGTCGTCAGCGGGGCAAACGATGACGGTTCCGATCTGACGATTCAACTCGTCCGGCGATATAACGAGACAAGGGCGCGTTTTCTGAATCTCGCGCCCTTGTGCCGGATCTAGCCGCACCACGTACACGTCGAAACGACTCACTGCCATTCCCACTCCGTGTCATCCCATCTGGTAACTGAATGAGACACTTCATCCAGTAAGGTATCGTCACCTTTTTCCCGCATGTCACGAAAGGCGTCCTCCCAACCGCTCCGAGGCGGGGTCGCCGCACGAATAATGAGGTGGTCGGCACAGAGTTCAAGTTCCACTGTTTCATGTAGTCGGCACTGCTCCAGGAACGCCTTGGGAATTCGTATGCCTCGCGAGTTTCCGATTTGAATAAGAGCGGTTTTCACGATAGGGCTCCATTTCAGTTGATCACATGCAAATATCTACGTGATTTGATGCGCAATGTCAACTGATTCTTTCACAAGCCTTCATCTGACAGTCCGGGCGATTGATGTTTTGGCCTGATGCGAGCGCTAACACTGACAAAACGAACCTGAGATGTGCCAATTACGTCTCACTGCCTACCGAATCTGAGGGGGAACGGGTTGAGTCCCACGTCCCCCTTTTGTATATTCGTACCAGGTCGGATCGCCGAGGTCCTCCTGTTTGAATGTGCGAACGGCCGGTCGCGCGTCGTTGGTCACAAAACAGGACCGCAGTGCATCATGGTAGAGGCGCAGCTGGAATCACCGCATGACGATTGGGACGAAACCACAGCCGGAAATCCTGCTGACCGGCGCCACGGGCTGCATCGGCGGGCGGTTGCTCGAGGCGCTCGTGGCGACGGATCGCCCCGTCCGTTGCATGACCCGCCGTCCTGATGCGCTCAACGGAAGGATTGGACCGACGAGCAGCGTTGTTTGCGCCGACTGCCTGGATCCGGATTCGCTGCAGGGCGCATTCGCGGGAATCGACACCGCTTATTATCTGGTCCATTCGATGGGCGGCAGCGCCGATTTCGAATCCCGGGACCGCCAGGCGGCGCGCAACTTCGGTAACGCGGCCCGCGCTGCCGGCGTCCGGCGCATCGTTTACGTGGGCGGTCTCGGCGCCGCCGAGGGACTTTCAAAGCATTTGCGCAGCCGCCATGAGACGGGAGAGGTTTTGCGGGCGTCCGGCGTGCCCGTGATCGAGTTCCGCAGCGGCATTGTGCTGGGCGCCGGCAGCCTTTCGTTCGAACTCATCCGGGCCTTGGTCGAACGCCTGCCGGTGATGGTCTGTCCGTCGTGGGTGCGCACGCCCACCCAGCCGATCGCGCTTGCCGACCTGATCGCGTATCTTGTCGCGGCGCTTGACCTTCCCCATGGAAAGAGCCGGCTGTTCGAAATTGGCGGAGCGGACGTGGTCTCCTACCGTGAGATCATGTGCGAGTACGCACGGCAGCGCGGTCTCCGGCGCCTGCTGATTCCCGTACCGCTGCTGACACCGCGTCTCTCCAGCCTCTGGCTTGGGCTGACCACGCCCGTCTATGCGCGGGTCGGTCGTGAATTGGTCGACGGTCTTCGCACGGCGACCGTCGTCAACGATGCAACCGCAGGAGCGGTATTTCCGGTCCGGCCGCTCGGGTTGCGGGAGGCCACCGCACGGGCCGTCGAGGACGAGGACGCGGCGTTCGCCAACACGCCGTGGTCGGAGGCCGCGCTGGCGTCCGGAACGGTCCTGCGTTGGGGCGGCGTCCGTCTCCGCGGGCGGCTGGTCCACTCGGCGGCTGTCGACCTGCCGGTGAGGCCCTCGGCTGCGTTCGCCCCCATTCAGCGCATCGGCGGTGTCAACGGTTGGTACTTCGGCGACTGGATGTGGCGCCTGCGCGGTTGGGTCGATCTGGCGCTGGGTGGCGTGGGCATGAATCGCGGCCGCCGGGACCCGGAGAACCTGGCCGCGGGCGACGTCCTGGACTGCTGGCGGGTGGACGTCGTTGAGGGGAACGTTCGTCTCAGGCTTGCGGCAGAGATGAAGCTGCCCGGGCGGGGCTGGCTCGAATTCGACGTCACGCCACGGGACGGAGGCGCGTCCAGGATACGGCAGACCGCCGTGTTCGACCCATCGGGCCTGTGGGGGCGCATCTACTGGCACGCCCTGTATCCGATCCACGTCCTGTTGTTCGGCGGGCTCCTTCGGAGCATCGCGCGACGAGCCGTCGCGAAGGCGCACTGACGGAAGGGAGGACACCATGCGTTTCAATGTCGAAGCCCAACTGAACGCGGCAACGCGCTGCGTGTCGTCTCCAAAGCGCGATGGAGAATCCGTTCATGCAGTCGCCATTGTTCGCAGCTACCCCACGACGGTGGAAGACTTGTGGGACGCGGTGACGAACGGACAGCGTATTTCGCGCTGGTTTCTCCCGATCAGTGGCGAACTGGAACTGGACGGCCGTTATCAGCTGGAGGGGAACGCGGGCGGGGTGATCACAGCGTGTCGAAGACCATCTCATTTCGAGGTCACCTGGGAGTTCGGCGGGGACGTCAGCTGGGTGGAGGTCCGCATTGCGCAGGACGGTACCGGCCACGCGCGATTGAGACTCACGCACACCACGCGTCGTTCGAAACATTGGGACGACTATGGGCCGGGCGCGGCTGGCGTGGGGTGGGAACTGGGTCTCACGGGACTTTCGATCCACATCACGCATCCGGACGAACCACTGCAGGACGAGACCGCCTTCGTCGCGTCACCGGAAGGCAGGGCGTATATATCAGGCAGCAGCGAGGCATGGGAACGGGCGGCCGTAGCTGCTGGAACGGACCCGGTCTCGGCGCACGCGGCGGCCGAGCGTACAACTGCATTCTATATCGGAGAATCGGCCTGAGCGGTGCGCCTCCGACAATCAGTCGTCAGTTGGAAAAAGGGAATCGAAAGGAGATTGTGAATGGATATCGAACTCGTCTACTGCGCCATGTGAGGTTATGAGGACGAGGCCGTCAGTTTGACGCGCCATGTGCTGGAAAAATACAAGACGGACATCTCTCGTTTCACGCTGGCTCCCTCGGGACGCGGGCGATTTGAAATCACTGCTGACGGGGAGACGGTCTTTTCGAAACTGAAGGAAGGCCGGTTTCCGGAAAACGACGAGATTGTGTCCCGCCTGGCCGCAAGAACAGGGCCCGGTGGAGCCGGATCGGATTCCTGCTGTTCGGATGACGAACATGGCAGCCGCGAAGGCACGGGGTTCCGCTCCCTTGTCGCAAGGCTCTTCCATAGGAGCAACTGAGAAAGCGACAAGCGATCAGCAGTAAGCCAAGGGCGGGAAGACGTGAGAGGGTAGAGATCGCATGCCGTATGGGGTTTCATCTCATGCCGCAGGCAAGTCGGAGGGACAATTCGGCAAGGGCCTCTTCTCCCGTCTCACCTCTCCCGTCTTCCCACATGTGAATTCAATGCCCGGGGTATTGTGCCCGTGTTGAAAATTGGCTATTATTTCGTAAAGGAACGGCGCTGAAGAGAACTGCGGATTTCAATCCCGGGGAGGCTGCCATGGTGTATCGTATCTGCCTCGCGCTGACGTGTGTGTTCGCACTTGCCGGATGTTACACGCAGATTCGGCCGCCCGAATATGAAACGGATGATCGTGTCGGTTCCGCTCTGTCTGCGGAAACCGACACTGTTGTTGTATACAGACAGTACGTGTACAACAGTTTCGATCCGTACGGGTGGGTCGTGGCGCCGTACTATGAACCGTATTTCCCCGGTTATCCGTCGTGGGCACGACGCGGTTTCCGATGGAGACATTCCTACTGGACCGCGGCATACGGGCCGTGGTGGAGGGGGTGGATGCGGCGGGTCCTCGCGCGAGGACGATTGCCCGCCCCCAAGTACAGGTATCGTCCGGTCGACGCAGATCCGATCGACCTTCACGAACCGCGCCTGCGCATCAGATACACGGGATTGCGGGGTGGGGAGCACGCACCCGCCGGGACGGTCCGGAAGGGCAAGGTGAGAAAGACGACGCGGAGGCGGCGGGCGCCGGTGGCAAGCGCCATCCGGGCCGACTCGAATCCGAAAAGTTCGGGCAGCACGTCGAGAACCGCCTCGAAACCGCGGGATTCGGGCGGCGGCCAGTCGTCCAAACCGAAAGAAGACGAGAAGCAGCAGGAAAAGCGTGAGGAGAAGCGCGAGGGCCAGCGGCGCAGGGGGGGCATGCGATGAAGCCCCTCCGTCCAATGGTTTCGATGCTGGCGATATGCGCCTGGACGGCAATGCTCAACGCGCAGGAGGTTGCGCTGGACGGGTTTTCCGGAATCGGCGCGCGCGCGATGGGGATGGGAGGCGCGTATGTCACGGTATCGGATGATTTCTCCGGTCTTTTCTGGAACCCGGCAGGACTGGCGCGTGCCCGGCGCGGATCCATCTCCTGGGGGATGTCCCACGACCGGTATCGGAATGAGTCTCAGTTCTTCAGCCGGACGTCGGCGTTCGAATTAAACAGCACGCGCTTCGCCACGGGAGGTATCGTCTATCCCATTCCGGTCTATCGGGGAAGTCTGGTTGTTGCAGGGGGATTCGGGCGCGTCCGGCACTTCGACGGCGGATTGCGGATCGACGCGTACGATGAAGTCGCCGAATTCGATAAGTCGGGTTTCTCGGAAGACCGGGGTACCTTTGGCGCCTGGACCATGGGCGCGGCTATCGACGTTGCGCCGCGACTGTCCGCCGGGGTTTCGTTTTACAAGTGGCGTGGAACCAACCGGTTCATGCAGGAGTTGACGCTTGACGACGTGCGGCAGGTCCACGTGGACACGGTTCGCATCTACCAGCGTTTCGAATCCGACGACAGCTTCTCCGCGCTGGGCGTCCAGGCCGGCATCCGCTACTGGCATCCCGCCAACTTCCGGATTGGCTTCACGGTTTCCGCGGCCACCCCTATTAAGGTTTCGGCTGAGCTGGCTGATGAATTCGAAGATACGTTCGACGACCGGAAGGAGTTCTATCCTCGCGACAACTACGCGGACAGATATGAGATACGGCAGCCGGTTTCGCTGGGATTCGGTCTGGGATGGTCCTCGAAGGGGCTGACGTTGGCCGGCGACGTGCACTACGGGGATCTACAGGAAGCGACCTACAGCGTCCAGGCCCGGAACATCACGCCGTACGTCGACGATTTCCGCCGGCAATACCGAAGTGCGGTGCGGGTCCATCTGGGAGGTGAATACGCCGTTCCCGGCCGGGGTGTGGCCGTGCGGGCCGGATACTATCGCGACCCTGTTCAATACGTGGGAGGCGGCCCGGTACCGGAGGTTCGGATCGAGACGGACCGCGACGCATGGACGCTTGGGATCGGCGCAGAGCTGGACCGGTATTTTGCGCTGGATCTGGCCGCCGTGATCGGCGGGTACAAACAGACGGAAGGGAATCGCCAGGACAGGGTACGAACCATACGCGCGCTCGTTTCCATGCGCGTGAATTTCGACGCGGACGCCTATTGGTAACGCGGACTTCTGAAACAAACTGGTGAGGTACAGGAATAACCGCCGGTTGCCAACAACCGGCGGCTTTTTTCCAACGACAAGCTTGTTTAGGGTCGTTCATAAAGCACCCGGCCTTCGCGGAGGGCTCGCGCGACAACGTTGTTCAGAGAGTCGCGCCAATACTCGACCCT
Organism: Candidatus Latescibacterota bacterium; assembly: GCA_965116875.1. GTDB lineage: Bacteria > Latescibacterota > UBA2968 > UBA2968 > JAAXHE01. The sequence goes on along the minus strand of OZ220733.1, from coordinate 709,297 downwards.
TTCGCGGCTGTAGACCAGAATGTCTTTGGGAACGTGAAAGTGGGATAGCGCATTGTAGAGCCTGATTCCCTCCTCGTACCTCGAATGAGCATTCGGGAATGGTTCTGATTCAATTACCAGCAGGTCCACGTCTGAATCGTCGTCAAGGGTACCTCGAGCGTGGGAGCCGAACAGGATGACCTCTTCCGGATCGGCTTCGTCGACGATGGTTCTTACCATCTCTTCGAGTAGGGCGTCTGTAACCTGTTTCAACCTTTCACCTCGTCCGATTGGGCGAACGCCGTGTTGGCAACGCGTATATTCCCACGCGTTCCTTCAATATCGAAACAGGCGTACTGGTTCGCCCGCATGATCCGGGTCGCGACTTCAATCGCCTGTTTTTCCGTCATGTACCCGTCTTCAATCTCCGCTTCCAGCGCCCGGCGAATCTCGTTCCGCGCCTGAATGGAATACGCGAGCGCGCCGGTCGGCCATCCGGTGTCGCCCCCGAACGCAAACAGCTTGTTTGCGGGGACCGCATGCAGGAAACGGCGCAGAAAATCCCTCGAGCTGAACGGGTCGATGCTCCATGCCCAGCACAGATCGACCCAGATATTCCGGTAGTGCTTGGCCAGCGCAACGAGTTCATCGCTATATGGATAGGCGATGTGCATCAGGACAAACCGGGCATCGGGATAACGTGCGAACAGCGCGCACATGTTCCCCGCGGCAATCCGGCTCACCGGCATTCGGTCGTTCCCCGCGTAATATCCCGTGTGGATCTTGAACGGCAGGTTGTATTCGATCGACAGCTCCAGGCCCCGCGCCCAGCACCAGTCTCCAAGGCAGAGCCACGTCTGTTCCGGGATCTCTTCGTCCTGCCCCTGCAGAATCCTTTCGAGCGCGTCCGCCGCCTCCGCGTCGTCTCGGTCCGTCCAGTTCAGGGTACGGTTGTACGCGTGCTGCGCCTTCACCGCAATCGCGCAGCCGGCGTATTTCGAGAAGATGCCCTCCATCGCCCGCCTCAGGGAGTCGAGCCCCGTCACTTCGACGTTCGTCTCGGAGTGAATCTGCTCCGTATCAATCTGCCCGTTGCAGAATCCCGCCCACGAGAGGTCGTAGAGGAAGAAGTCCGAGCCGGACGGATCGGGGAGGCATGCCCACTGGAAATCGTCCGTCTGAACGTGGTCCAGGTTCGCCTCGTCGCGAAGCAGGCGAAGCCGTTCGCCGGGCTGACGCAATGCGTGTATCCTTTCCTGAGCGGCCGCAATGGCGTCGGCGGTGAGGACGTCGATATCGTACACGTGCCTGGCGATCAGCCGTACCGCTTCTCCGTATCCGGTAAATTGCGTCGCTTCCCAGGCGTCACGGATTCCCTCGAATCGACCGGCGACGTCCGCGTCCGACCCGTCCATCAGCCGATTCATCGCGGCCGGAGGCGCGCCGGCGGTGTGAAGGTCGGCCGGAACGTAGTTTCCGAACAGATCCTGCAGAATGTCCGGGCCGTCGTTCACCCATTCCGGCTCTTTCCGCAGATGCTCGTGCGTGTCGACCAGTGCGGTGTTCTCGATATGTTGGCTCAGGTCGGTCTTCATGCGATCGCCCCCGCGCCGCTACGTCCCGGTCCATGGTGGAAAGAGGTCGTGTTCGATTCCCAGCAGATTCAGGATCCTTCCGGCGATGAAATCCGCCAGGTCGTTAAAGGTTTCGGGCTTCTGGTAGAACGCCGGCATGGCCGGCAGGATGGCGGCTCCCGCCTCCGCGGCGGCGGTCATGTTGCGGAGGTGGATCAGGTTCATCGGGGTTTCACGCGGAACCAGGACCAACGGCCGCCGCTCCTTGAGCGTAACGTCCGCCGCCCGTTCAATCAGGTTTCCGGAAGCGCCGTGGGCGATATTCGCCAGGTATTTCATCGAACAGGGCACCACGACCATGCCGCGCAGGCCCACGGACCCGCTCGCGACAGGCGCCGCCATATTGCCGATCTGGTGGATGATCACGCGCCCGTTCGAAATTGCGGCTCCATATCGATCGGCAAGGAAGTCTCCAAGCTCGGACTGTTTTCCCTCGAAGCCCACCTCCTCTCTCAGCAGCATCCAGCCGAACCCGGATACGATGAGATGTACCTCGTCGCCGTTCATCAGCAGCGCGCGCAGGGTGCGCAGCGCATAGATCGCCCCGCTGGCGCCGGTAACCGCAACCGCAATCCGGTTTAGCGCCACAGCACGTCTCCGAGTGTAAACGCGAAAAAGACCGTGCTAATCGCAGCATTTACGTTCATGAACGCCACGCCCAGTTTCGAGAAATCATCCGCCTTCACCAGCGAGTGTTCGTACAACATCAGCCCCGCCACCACGACCAGCCCCGCCGTGTAGATGACGCCCATTCCGAAACGCACACCGACCGCGCACATCAGAAGAAAAGAAACCGCGTGCAACACCCGCGCAATGACCAGCCCGCTGCGCGCGCCGAAGCGTTGCGGAATCGAATAGATCCCGTGGCCGCGGTCGAACTCGACGTCCTGGCAGGCATAGAGGATATCGAACCCGGAAACCCACGCCAGGACGGCGCCGGCCAGCAACAGGATCTCCGGGTCCAGACTTCCGGTAATCGCGATCCAGGCCCCGATCGGCGCAACCGACAGCGCGAGTCCGAGAAAGAACTGCGTGGTCCACGTGAACCGTTTGGTGTACGAATAGAAGAACACAATGCCCAGGGCCACGGGCGAAAGCGCGAAACACAGGGGGTTCAGTTGCCACGCCGCGAGAATGAGCGCCGCGGAAGAAATCGCGATCAGCGCGCGCACGGCGGTCGGGGAGATCAGGCCCTTTGGCAATTCCCTGGAGGCGGTCCTTGGATTCGCCGCGTCCATGTCCCGGTCCACCAGCCGGTTGAACCCCATCGCGGCGCTCCTGGCGCCCACCATCGCCACGGCGATCCAGAACACCTGCGATATGCTGATGTCAAACTCCAGAGCCGCCAGCGCCGCGCCGCTGAACGCAAACGGAAGGGCGAACACGCTGTGCGAAAACTTGATCATCCGCCCGTAGGTGACAATTCGATCAACGAACATGCCAGGGTCCCAACCAGTACGCGCCCATCTTTAAAGAGGATCCGCTTTCGGCGTCCCGTCACCCGCCGAGTGCGCCACTGACGGTCTCGTCGATTCGCGTTATCTCGTCGTTTGTCAATTCCACGGCGGCCGCGTTCACGTTGTCCTCCAGATGCCGCATTTCGGTTACGCCGGCGATTACGGACGGCACCTGCTCGTTGGCCAGCAGCCAGGCGATGGCGAGTTGGGCCAGGGAAATCTCCTTCGCCTCCGCAATCGCGATCAGCCCTTCAACGGCCTCCAGATAGGGTTCGGTGAGGAACTCGGCCTGGTCGCCGTCGTCTATGATCCGGCCGCTCGCGTCGTCCAGCCTTCCCTTGCGGTACCTGCCCGTGAGCAGTCCGCTCGCAAGCGGATAATAGGGGATCACGCCCACTTCGGCCCTGGCAGCCGCCTTCAGGAAGTCCGCAGCCCTGGCGCCCTCCTCGGCCGTGACCGCGTCCTGCTGCACGAGGTTGTACCGGTTCTGCACGGCCACGATCCGACGGGAAACGTCCTTGCCCACCTTTTCCAGCGTGGCGGCCACGTTGGCCATCTGTTTCGCCGAATGATTGGATACCGCAAGGTAACGCACCTTCCCCTGGGTGACCAGATCGTCGAACGCGCCCCAGGTCTCCTCGATGGGCACCCGGTAGTTTCCCTCGTCGTCCGTGCCGTTCTGGTGCAGGTAGAGCAGGTCGATGTAGTCCGTCTGCATCCGCTCCAGACACTTGTCCACGCCGAAGTGGATGTACGTCCGGGAAGCGCCGAGCTGATTGGGTGTAAAATCGGCCTCCATGGCGTGCTCCGGGCGCACCGGGTTGTGAATCTTGGTTGCCATCACCACCTGCTCCCTGACCGACCGGGGGCGGGAGGCGAAATAGCGGCCCAGCAGGCGTTCCGAGTTTCCCGATGCCAGGTTGTAGGAACATGCCGTATCCCAGTGAAAGACCCCCAGATCCAGGGCGCGGTCCAGGACCTCGAACCCCTCGTGGTCTCCGATGCGGGATCCATCGTATACCGGATCGCCCCATTTCCACATACCCAGCCCCACAACGGATACGAACAGGCCGGATTTACCGACCCGCCTGCACGGCATGCCTCTGAATTCCTCTGCCATTTTTCCAAACCTCCATTGTTTGAAATTGTCGTCAGACATCCATCGCCACCGTGAACCGATATCGGCCGAATCACGGCGTTACAACACATCCGGTTCAGTACATGTACCTTTTGTGTCTTTTGCGCTTTTTGTGGTAAGTTTTGCCGTTGCCCTTTTTCGGATAAGGGTTAAGCGGACCGGAGATGCGGATGTTGTCTGTGCCAATCCGTCGCCTGCTCGTACGCCAGGCCGACCGCCAGAACGGTCGCTTCGTCGTAGAGGTTTCCGATCAGCGTCAGACCCAGAGGCATCCCGTCCACGAAACCGCACTTCAGCGTCAGGGCCGGATGTCCGGTGAGATTGGTCGTGGCGAGACTCGCCCCGGCTCTACCGGGCGCCAGAAGCACGTCCCAATTCGCCATCAACGCCTCCAAGTCGCGAATCATCAGGGAACGGACCTGTTGCGCCCGCAGATATTCAACTGCCGGCACCATCCGAAAGCTGCGAAATACCGTGGGCCAGGAGCTCTTGTCCGCATCGATCATGGCGTCCAGTTCGCCCGCCCGCGTCGCACTGTCGAACGCGGCCGCCGCTTCCACGCACAGCATCATCGACACCGCGCCGTGCGGACACGCCGGAAGCGTCACCGGCTCCACGCGGAGTCCCAGTTCCTCGAACCTGCAAAACGCCTCCTGGTAGACGGCACGGTCTCCGGACGATGCTAACGCATCGAATTCAGCTTTGAGAAAACCGACTCGCAATGCCTTCGTGTCAACCGCCGCGGGCCAGTTGAACGGCGCGTCTACCACCGACCGGTCTCTCCCGTCCGGTCCGTGGATCGCGTTGAACACGGCCGCGCAATCTTCAACGCCACGGCACATGGGGCCGAGTTTATCCATGGTCCACGCAAGCGCCATGGCGCCGTACCGGCTCACGCGGCCGTACGTCGGCCGCAGCCCCGTCACTCCGCAGGTGTGGCTTGGCCCCACGATGGATCCCAGCGTTTCCGATCCGATGCTGAAGCCGACGAGGCCCGCGGCGGTCGCCGCACCGGGACCGGCCGAAGAGCCGCTTGAGCCGGTTTCCGGTTTCCAGGGGTTCCGGGTCATTCCGCCAAACCAGTGCGGTCCGTTGGCGAGGGCTCCCGTTGAGAGTTTGGCCACAAGGACCGCGCCCGCGTCCCGAAGCCGTTCCACAACGGCTGCGTCGGTCTCGCCGGTTTGTTCCCTGAAGGGCGTGGCGCCCCACGTGGTCCGGATTCCCTTTGTGGCAAGCAGGTCCTTGGCGCCCCAGGGAATCCCGTGCAGCGGCCCCCGGTACTCGCCGCCCATAATCTCCGCCTCCGCGGTTTTCGCCTGTGCCATCGCCAGGTCTTCGGTGAGCGAAACCACGCAATGCAAGGCTTCCCCGAATGCGTCCAGACGGTCCAGGTAGAGCCTGGCGAGTTCCACGGGCGAAACCTGTCGGGTTTCTACCAGGCGGGCGAGCGCGCTCACAGGCAGAAATGCCAGGTCCTCCCCGGATGCCGGTCGCTCGACCGCGGAAGCGGTCAAACGGAACGGGCGCTGTTCTCCGGATGGCGGCGGTTTCGCGCCGGGCAGGAATACCGAGGCCGGGCTCACGTCGTAGCCCACGTCCACCTCGCGAAGTTCCCGGTAACGGAGACGGTATTGCTCCACGTCCCGCCTCATTTTCCCGCGCTGTTCTTCGGTAAAGCGGATCCCGCTCAACTGCTCCGCGCCGGCGACCCGGGCGTCTACCGCGCCTGCTTCCGCCTCCGCGATGCCGTTCAGCGATACATACCGGATCTGTGTGTCGATATCCGGGCTGCATCCCTCGCCGATGTGCCCGTGCGTATAGACCAGTCCCGGCACGTCCACGCGGTTGTGTCCGGTCTGCCGTTCGAGGGCCGGCAGCCAGTTGGATACATCCGGTTCGTTTGCCGATATCCGGTAACCCGAAAACGTCTCGCCGCCGTCCCGCGACGTAAACAGCGCAATCTCGTTGGTGGAGTCCGCCCAGCCGCCGCCACGCCGGCAGACCGGACCCGCAGCGTAGATCACGCCGTCGTCCGCGATGCTGAGCGCGCACACGTCCGACATGTCACAGTCGCCGAACAGCCGCCGGGCCTGGGGCATCAGAGAGACCACCCGCCAGTCGTCCTTTCCCCTGGTGTAGACGAACGTCTCCGCCGCGCCGTTCTCGCGGCGATTCAGCGTAAAGCAGAGCGTACCCCTGCCGCCGGTTGCCACGTTGCCCATGCGGACGTCGAGGCCTTCATCGAATTCGATGATGCAGGGTGAAGCCGGGGTTGTGGGGAGTCCCAGCGCGCGTCCGTCGACAGTCTCCCAGTTCTCGCCGCCGTCTCGGGACCGCATCACGCCGAATCCTCTGCCGCGCGTGTCGCCATAGTCCGCTTCAGTTGCCCGCACGACGTGGTAGGCAAGGTAGAGCGTTCCGTTCCGGTCGACGTGGAGCGCGTTCTCGAATTGCGTATACGCGGGGGGTCCCTCGGGGTCCACGAGCTTGACCGGGTCCGTCCAATCGCCGCCGGTTTTTTTCTGATACACCAGCGACCAGGGTCGTTCCGAGGCGTAGGATCCGCGGTAACAGGCATGCAGCGTATCGTCCGCGTCGCAGACCAGGCTCGGATAGGTCGCCGTGGTTCCTCCGAACGAGGGCTGTTCCACCCACGACGTTGAAGTGTTGGGACGCCTGCTCACCACGTGACGGATCGGATTGTGATGGGGTCCGAACGCCAGGTGCAGGTATTTGCGCGAATCCATCGCAAGCGCCGCGCCGGCGTGGTTGTCGTCCCCGGTTCCCACGTAGACCGGCCTGCCCCAGCGCCTGGTCTTGTGATGGTAGGTCCGTACGTAGATCCTGCAGATCTGATCGAGCCACGCCACGTGTGTCTTTCCCGCGTGGGTCAGGATCTTGTTGCTCATCGTGTACGCGGTTCCCCGCGTCGATCCGGTCGTAGAGAGTACTTTATGTTTCATAGCTACCTGTCGTTCCGCGCTTGCGCAGCGGCGAATCAACTTACGCTTCCACGTCGATCCTTACGACCCATCCGGATGCCGCGTCGCAATAGAGGAATCCATCCCCGTGACGGGAAAGACCGTGAGGCTCCGGGTCAGACCGGCCGACGTCGATCCGATCCAATACCGTACCGGTATCCACGTCAAGTTTCACGATCGTCCGGTCCGAGGTGTGGACAACCCACACGCCGTCTTCGACTCGTACGACGCCATGCGCCCTTCCGTACGGAAGGGGTATCACCTTCTGTACGGACCAATCTGAAATCCGCACTTGCGTCAACGTCTGGTCCTTCAACGTGGTCAACCACAACGTCCCGGACTCGAACGAATCGTATTCCAGCCCGTGGGTTCCGCCACCGCCCGGCAGCGCCCATCGACCCAGGGTTTCCCCGGAACCGGGATCCACCCGAAGAATCTCGCCCGATTCAGCGTCGGTGTCCCGGGGCGTTCTCCACTTCTCCGCCGAACCGTTGGCCGCCAGCCAGAGCGATCCGTCTCCCCCTGCCAGCCCGCTGGTGTTGGACGACTCGGTGGGCACTTCGAACCGCATCCGCAGCATGCCATACTCGTCCGCATTCGAGACGTCCAGCAGTGCGGCGCGGTCCGTTACCTGGTCGACCACCCATATGCCGTCGCCGGTTGCCTGCACGCCATTGGGCATCCCGTATGGCGCTCTGAACCAGCGTTCGATTCTCGTACCCATGTCAGATGCTTTCAGTTGGTGGGTCGTGAGCCCTTGTATATAAGGTCATTCAAGAACTGCGGACGAGGGCGATATTTCTCATGCGACACGCCGGCCCTGGACCTCGAACAGCCGGTGCTCCTCCCAGGCGTGTTCGCAGCACGGACCCCTGGCAAACCACGCCCGCCCATTGGACGGCTCGAGAACGATGCCGCAAATCGTCTGCCCGCATCCGTTCACGCTGTGCCTGCAGATCGAAACGGGGCTGTTCACGTGGTCCCGCAACGCCGACCGGATCGTCTCCGCATCCGGTTCGGCAGACCTGCGCAGAAGCCGCGTTGCCCGGCCCCAGCGCGCGATGCTCTGACCTCGCTGATCGTTTGCGCGGCGCTCGAGGGGTTGCAGGCGGTCCGCCAGATAGTGATTCGAGTGCGCCATGGGTCCGTCGAACGGGCTGGTGACCTCGTAGTCGGCGGCCGTGGTTTCCAGGTTGTAGATCTCTCCGTGGCGGTCGCACAGAACATAATTCATGCCGGACGCGCGGCGAGAAGCGAGAACGGCGTCGATGGCGTCCCCGATCTGCGCCGTTGCGAGGATCCGCCGGATCACGAATGGATAGGGAACGCCGGCCCCGGCGTCTCCGGGAACCAGGTTGTTGATGACCACGCCAATGCCTTCGCTGTTCATGCCCGCGCTTCCCAGCATGCCCGCCGTCGTATACATGAGCGCGTCCGGTCCGGCGCCCGTGATTCTCAGCAAAACCGCCGCAGGCTGGAAGAACTCCATCAGGTCGTAATTCTGGCCGATTGCAGCCCCTGCGCCGTCTTCCGTGTCCGGAACCATGAACGTCGTGCAACCCGCACCGATAAAGTTGGGAGAAAGGTAGTCGAAAATGTCCAGAAAGCCATTGAGCGCCATAATCTCCTCAATGGGTACGCAGGCGCCTGCGGCGATTCCTCCTGCCTCTTGAACCAGGTCCGGAGCGTATGCTTCCGCGGGCTTCGCGTAGGTCGCCGAGATTTCTAGCACCCGCGTCTTGCTCAATACAGGTACGGAATGGCGCCGGCTCGTGCGCTCCAGATGGTCGAAATAGACCGGGAGCAGCGCGCGAATCTCTTCCCGGAACGCCTCTCCGTGCGCCCGCCCGCGATTCAAGGGCGATCCGGACACCTCAAGGAGCGGAAATCCGTCGCTCATGTTCATTCTCCTTCATCGTGAGTACGGCGGCAAGACCATACGAAAGTTGCTTACGACTCGCCGCCGGCTGTTTCTTCGTCTTCGCCGACGTCCCGCGCCTGCAGTTTCCGGGCCGTCTTCGGGGACCCGATATAGAGTGAGTCATAGGCCGCTTTCGAACTCGGAAAGGGGCCTTCGTGCGAGGTGCCGTGCCACTGCAGATTGGTGAACATCGGATTGGTCAGTCCTGTTTCCGCCTCGCGCTTCGCAATCCACCCGTCCATGCGGTTTCGGAGCATCCGCACCACACCGGGCTCCTCTTCCGCAAGATTCACGTTCTCGCCCGGGTCTGCCACCAGGTTGTACAGCTCCACCTCGGGCTTCCCGTGAAAATCGGGCTCAAGCGCCACAATCAGCTTCCACTCGGGCGTGCGCCACCCGTGCTTTCGCATCCAGGTGGCCTCCGTGATATAGAATTCAGACCGGTTCGACGCCCGCTGTCCACGGATAAGCGGCAACTGGCTGTCCCCGTTGAACTCAATGCTCGTGCGCACATCCAGAAGCTCCAGAAGTGTCGGCGCGAGATCCGGATGGCTCGTATAGCCGTTCACGTGCAGCCCTTCGGGCAACACACCCGGTAGACGCAGAATCAGCGGCACGTGCAGGGTGCAGTCGTACATCCCGTGATGATCGAAGTAACAGTCGTGATCGGCAAGGGTCTCCCCGTGGTCTCCGTTGTATACGACAAGCGTCTCTTCGGCCAGGCCCAGTTCGTCCAGGCGGGTGAGGATCCTCTGTATGCAGGCATCCATATACGCGACTTCGCCGTCGTACTGGGCGATCACGTAGTCCGCGTCCGTAATGCCGGGCGGCATCCAGCTGAGATGAAAGTCCCGAAAGGGCTTGAAATTCCGAACGGGCTCCATTGACGTCCTGGCGGGATCGCACGGGTCGCCGCTGTAGAACATCGTATCGAACGGCGGGGGTGGCAGGTAGGGCGCGTGAGGGTCCATATGCCGCAGAAACAGGAAGAAGGGCCGGTCGGCCGACGCGAGCCGTTCCAATTCAGGAATCGTGACGTCGTTCAGCCACTCGGCCTTGCGAAGGGGCCGCTGCTCCCACGACCCCCATGCCTCGTAGTTGAGGTACCTGTCGAACCCCCGGGAACCGGGATTGCCCGTGAACCCGACGCATGTCGTATCGTATCCGGCGTCGCGCAGAATCTCTGGAAGGCTGGTTACCTCAGGCCGCAATCCACCCTGATGGCGCAGCGCCACGACCTGCGTGGAAAAACAGTCCATGCCGGTGAGCATCGACGCATAGGCAGACGTCGTTGGTATGTGCGGGCTGAAGTTTTTTTCGAACAACACCCCCTGCGACGCAAGCCGGTCCGCGTAGGGCGTCGTCAGCCGTTCATATCCGTAGCAGCTCATGTGGTCGGCCCAGAGGCTGTCCACCCCGAAAAACAACAGATTTCGTCTTCCCATGGTCTGTGGACCCTTTCCGTCCGTCGAACAGGCGGCGATACGGGGCGGGACGTCACCGGACCCCGTCCCCCGTTCCGGAATCAGTCCTGTATCAGCGGGAGCTGCACAGGTTGTCCGGTTTCGTAACACTGCAATGCCGCAAACGCGATTTCATGCGTTACAATCGCGTCGTCCAGGTTGCAGTGCGATTCCGTGTCTGTCTGAATACATTCCACGAAATGGTCCATCTGCCCCTGGAACGGGTGGTGGGTCACGTCCGCGCTGTCCGGCAGGATAGCCGGAATCTCCACCCAACTGTTCTGTCCCGGATACTTGTGCGACCAGACCTTGTTGTCCTTTACGGTCCCCTTGTTGCCGAAGATCTCCACCGGGAACGTGTACGGCATGATGCATCCGTAGTTCACGGAGACTTTTCCGACGGCCCCATTGGAGAACTTCACCAGGGCGACCTCCAGGTCGTCGTACTCCAGGGGCAGGCCGTCCACCCACTTGTTGGCCAGGTAGTCGAACTCTTTCTTGAGTCCCTTCCGGTAACCGCCCGAGTAGGCGAATACCTCCACGGGTCGGGCCGCTTCGAACTCGCCCTGCGCGGCGAACCAGCGCAATGAATCGATGGCGTGGCACCCGCCGGTGAGGAACGCGCTTACGCCCGTACTCGTCTTCCTGGCTTCGTCCCACCCCGTCCACCAGCTTGCGATATCGTGCTGGTAGTCGGCCTCCACGTAGAAGACGTCCCCCAGGGCGTCGTCGGCAACCATGGACTTGATGGTCTCGAACAGCGGATTCCACCTCAGCACGAAGCTCACCACCGTCCGCACGCCGGCATTGTGTACGGCCTCGCGCATGGCCCGGATCTCGTCCAGGCTGTTGGCGATGGGCTTCTCGATGACGACGTGTTTGCCGGCCTCCGCCGCGGCGATGGTGTTCTCCGCGTGAAAGCGCTGCGGCGTGCAGACGCATACAATGTCAACGCCATCGTGCGCCAGGGCCTGTTCATAATTGTCATAAAGCCCGATGCCCTCCAGACCGGCCTCTTCGGCACGCGTCCGCGCGCTTGACAGTTTCCGGCTGGATACGGCCACCACTTCGGTATGCGGGTTGTTGGTGAAGGCCATGATGTGCTGCGTGGACACCCAGCCCGCGCCATGTACCAGAACCCCCAGTTTATCGGCCATCTGAAACCTCCTTGGCGTGTTAACCTTGATTCGCAGGTTTTCGTGGACGTTAATTCGAATATGTGCGAGTGAATAAAGGCGATTCAACGGCGGATTACCCTGTCTACCCGATTTTCTCACCTCGACCGTTTCCCCGCCTCTTTTCCTTCATCCTTCTTCTTTTATCCTTCCTCCTTTTTCCTTCTTCCTTCTTCCTTTTTCTTGCTTCCCGTCTCCCCGCATTCGGGCTTTCTATGGTCAACTTGACTGTCGTTTTTTTTCGAATTGAGGTTTGGCCTACAGCCGCGACTGATCGAAGAGCGGCACGTGCGACAGGGCCGCCTCGCCAATTTCCAGTGAGCCCCCCGTCACCGGTTTGTTTTTACGGATATACGCCATGAGCAGGTCGTGATATTCCTCTGCGACGTCGGGATGGTTTTTCACGACGTTGTCCAGTTCATCGGGATCCGACGTCAGATCGTACAGCTCCGGCGGCGCCAGCGGCTGCCTGTTTCCGTCCGCCGACGCGGGGTTGTACCTGACCCATGGTGTCTGATAGTTCCATTTCCTGCCGCGTACGCTGGCGTAGTTGCCGAATGCGGTAATCACGTGGTCCGGCCCGCCCCCAGTCTCTCCCGTCACGGATTTTCGGAGATCTTCGCCCAGGCATCGATCCGGGGCATCGATCCCCATCAGACCCAGAAGGGTGGGCATCAGGTCCTGGTGCTGCACAAAGGCATCCACGACGCTGCCGCCAAAGGTATCCACGTCCGGGTGCCGTATGATCAGAGGCACCTGCGTGCATTGCCAGCGCAGCCGGCTGGGACCTTTATGGAGTTGCCCCTGTTCTCCCATCATCGTGCCGTGGTCGGAGAGGAAGACGACGATCGAGTTTTCCAGCAGCCCGCGGTTTTCCGCGGTTTCCATCAGCCTCCCGAACCACCGGTCGATCAGCGCGCAAAGACCCCGATAGTGCGCCCGCACCCGGTGTACCTGGTTTTCGCTCATCCCCTCCGTGCTGGCCGGAGGAAATATCCACTCCACGCCGTCGTGGTCGTCCCCCTCGTAATGTTGTTCCACCAGTTCGGGAGGGGCAAACCATGGTTCGTGCGGGAAGAAGCACTCCAGCCAGAGCATGAACGGCTGCTGGCGCGCATTTTCCCTCAGGAATTCGATGCCCTTCCGAAGCACCCGCACGCTGCACCAGTCCGTCTCGTCTCTCCAGTTCCGGCTGTTCATCAGAAACTGCGTCAACACGGGGGAGCCGCGGCCGGTGGGATCGAAGCTCTCAACCGGAACGGCGTCCCGGGGCCCGGCCACAACGTAGTCCATCTCCTGTCCGCGTTCCCAGTTGAACTGTACAAACCCCCGGTGGAAGTTCTTGCCCGGCTTGAACTGGTGCGGCAGATCGCTGATCAGCCCGGTGACGTATCCGCGTTCGACAAGCCATTCCGCCAGCGTCACGTCTTCGTGGAACAGGGGATGCCAGCCGGCAAGCTGCACGCGGTCCCATTTCTGAGGCGCCCAAAGGAACGGAAAAATCGGCCGTCCGGTATAGAGAACCCGGCGCGCGGGCAGCGTGGGTATGCCTTCGCCGAACGCGGCATCGAACCGCACGCCTTCCGCCGCCAGGCGGTCGATGTGGGGCGTGCGGACCGGCGAATCGTCCCGGTAGCAGCTCAGATGGTCCACTCGAAAGGTGTCGCTGCACAACACAATCAGATTCACCGAAACCTCATATGGACTCGAAAGGGGCGGCGAAATGGAGGGCAGGACGGAAACATCGCGGCGCGGCGTGTCCCCGACGTACTGAAACGCTTCACAGTCCGTTGATAAAGTCGCTCGGCCGTAGCCCGGATGGACTTTTCCAGCGGGCTGTCAATCGAGCACGTTCCGGCCGCCGTCGTCCAGGCTGTCGGGACGCCGCCAGTACGAGAATTGGGGCGTCCAGTCCTCTTCGCCGAGGCCGGCCAGACCCAGCAGCGTCCACATCGAACAGTAGATGTCTCCCGGCCCGAAAACGCACGCGTTCTTGCGGAGAATCGTGTCTCCGTCGCGCTTGTAGACCACTGCGCCGGGGTAGTTGTCGTCCCCTTCCATGACGGACTGCTCGCGGATGTAGTCCCCGCCGCCGTGGGAGGCCAGCTGAAACCGCCACCCGCGGGCATTCGCGAAGCGGCGTTGAGTTTCCGGAGGGTCTTTGGAAAGCAGCGCCACGGCAAGGGCGGACTCCAGATGCGGGAGAAGTCCGTTGAAGCCGTCCGCCCACAGCGTGCAGTAACGGCAGCCCTGGCCCATGTTGTGGATGGCCAGCAGCTGTTCCCGGTCGCCGAACAGATCCAACAGCGACGTTTGCCCGGACGTGGTATCAAACGTGTAATTGGAGACCGGCGTTGCCGGATTTTCTCTCTGCAGGGCGTGGAGTTCCGCCATCAGTTCACCGATCCGGCGCTCCAGTTCTACGATCCTGTCGTTCGACATGTCGCCCCCTTCATGCTTCTCTGATCAACGATCCCGGCAACTGCGACACATTTTCAAACGCCCTTCGTTTTCTCCAAACGACAAAGCGGAAAATGAACACATAACCTAATGCCTGAGCCCAAACGCCGCAAGCGGAATAGACATCCTCGGAGACAAACACGGGTAGGAAAGAAGGAAGAAGGAAAAAGGTAGAAGGAAGAAGGCAGACGGGAGCCGGTAGAAGAAATGCGGTAAGACGGTAGAGGGTAGACGGGAGAAGAAGCCCTTGCCCGGTTTGTTATTCCTCCTGGCCTCCAGCACGAGAAGAATCCTCTCAAGGCAGACAATCTCTCCCGTCTAACGTCTTACGTCTCACCAGGTGGTGGGGCGGGGGGAAGGGTTCATTGAACCGAACGCCATTGACATCGCGGAGAATACCGGATATCTTGAAACAAACGTCCATTTCCGGACAATCCGGACCATCTGCCAGGGATCAACTATGCTCCCCAACGTGCTCCCTCTTGAGCCCCATTTCCGAGAGATGATCTGGGGCGGCCGAAGGCTGCAGGAAGAGTACGACAAGGCCCTGCCGCCCGGAGGACTCTACGGCGAATCCTGGGAAGTCTCCGCGTACCCGGGCATGGAGAGCATCGTTGCCGCCGGGCCATTGTACGGCAGATCCCTTCGGTCCCTGGTTGAATCACAAGGACACGAGATGCTCGGTGAGGCGGTCTTCGACCGTTACCGCGGCGAATTCCCTCTGCTCGTCAAACTGCTCGATGCGCAGCAGGACCTTTCCATTCAGGTACACCCGGACGACGCATACGCCCGGATGAAGCGTTTGGGAAGATTTGGGAAAATGGAAGCCTGGTACGTGCTTCGATCTGAAAACGGCCGCATCGCGTGCGGTCTGAAACCCGGCGTTGACAGGTCCGAATTCGTGGATGCCATTGACGACAATCGCGTCTCGGATGCGGTCGAATTCTTCGATGCCCGCCCCGGCGACGTTGTCTTCATCCCGCCCGGGACGGTCCACGCCCTCTGCGCCGGGGTCATGGTGTACGAGGTCCAGCAGTCCAGCGACATTACCTTCCGCATTTTCGACTACAACCGCCCCGGCGCCGACGGGAAACCCAGGGATTTACACGTCGACGACGCCCTGGCGGTCATCGATTTCGAAGGTCCGAACCCGCAATCCGTCGCCTCGTCCACGCTGCCCTCGACAAACCCAGGCCACGCCCTCCTGGTCGAGTCCGAACATTTCCGGCTGGAACGCTTTCACCCATCCGGAAACAGAATCGATCATCCACCTCGCACTTCGGTGTCAACGGTCACGTTTATTCAGGGCAGCGCCGAGGTCCAGGGCGGCGACGACGCCTACCGCGCGGGGAACGGCGATACCCTTCTGGTCCCCGCCGGTCGAGACTTTTCGGTCGTCCGTCGCGACGGTTCCGCCGCTGAATACCTGGTTGCTTCCATTCCTTGAGCCGTGCGCGATTCTGACAAAACGAAGCCCCGGGGAAACAACTCTCCGGGGCATTTTTTAGGAAGCGCGAACCGATGTCCGTCTGGCCGCGTCTACTCCTCTCCGTCGTAGTAATCCGCGTCGGTCATGCGGCCCAGCTTGCCCGGCGGGCGGATTGCCCATTTGTCCGAATCCGGATAGTAGCAGGGATCGCACACAGGATTGTCGGCAATGACGTAGTAGACCATGTCCTCGTCCTCGCTGGGATTGCGAATGTGGTGCGCCGTGCCGGGCGGCTGGACGAATACGTCGCCGGCCTCCACCTCGAACGTACGGTCGTTCCTCCGGACGATACCGCGGCCGCTGACGACGATATAGAACTCCCACTGGACCTGGTGCGCGTGATACGGGAAGTTGGTCATGCCGGCAGGAATCCGCACCCAGTCGACTTCGAACGGTTGCCCTTCGGTTCCCAGGGCGCCCGAAATGTCCTTTCGCGACACGCAGAAACTCCCGCGGGGTGATCGATGCAGCTTTTCGTCTAAATCGGGTTCGTAGATTTTTTCAATCATATCGTCTTCCCCCAAACAAGCTGAGAACAATCCTTCAGTCGCCTTGCATCCAATCACCGGCCACCCTGGCCAGTTCATGCAGAACGGGTTCGTCGGTATTCCTCCGTTTCAGCACTTTGAAGCCGTGATCCGCGGTATCCACAACGTGGAGCGTCGCATGGTTCAGCCCGCGAATGGCGGGCTCGAGCAGTTTCATGTCCGCCATCTTGTCCCGCTGTCCCGACAGAAACAGCATCGGTACCGGTACGTCCTGCAAATGGACGGCGCGTTCCGTATTCGGTTTTCCCGCGTGAAGGGGAAAAGCGAAAAACACGATGCCTCTCAATCCATCCATCGGTTCCTGCGCACAGGCCATGGAGACCATGCGTCCGCTCATGGAATGTCCGCCCGCGAAGACAGGCAGGCCGTTCGCGTGATCCAAAGCGGTCGCGACGGCGGCACGCACGGTGGCCAGTCGCACCTTCTCTCCGTCCATGCCCCCGCCCCGTTCGGAGTAGGGATAGTTGAAACGGAACGTGGCGATGCCCACGTCGTTCAACGCGTCGCTCAGGTCCTGCATGAACGCGTGACGCATATTCGTTCCCGCGCCGTGGCCCAGGACGAGCAGCGCCTCCGCCCCGTCCGGCCTCGCGATCAACGCCGATACCTCGCCCTTTTCTTCCGTCGCCAGGAATTTCAATGCTTTGGGTTCAATGGGCATCTTATTCCCTTCCGAGGTTTGTCATCATCCCCACGCAATCCGCGATTGGTCCGGCGTACCGCAGGCGGGGCCGCCATGGTCGTCGGTCAACTTCAGCCTCACGACGATGGGCTCGTCCGACTCGATCGCCCGTTCGATCTCCGGCCACTCCAGGTGCGTGAGGCGGATCTTCAGCCGCCGAAACATATCGAACCGATCGGACCGCTTCACCCCCCAGGAGAGATAGAAGAAACGGTCCCGCGGCCTTCCCTGCGCGAACGGACCCAGAAAATTCGGAGACCCGTCCGGTTGTTTCCCGATCCTGAATTCCGGATTGAACTCCACCCGATGCCGGTCGGCCGGGACCTGTTCGATGACCTCTGTTCCGCGCTGGATTCCCAGATACACCGGCTCCTTGACCCTGGGTTCGTGTTTGTAGGGGTCTTCGAAACGGAGTCCCGGCAATCGCGAGCACATGACTTTCAGTTTGAGGCGTTTATCCGACATGGATTCTCCTCGAATCCGGTGACGCCGAACCGGCCCCGCCGCGTCTGCCTTATTACAATAAGCGACCCGCGCGGGATTTCCAATCCATAATTCCACAGCAGCGACTGTCGATGGCTCGCCACAGGTGTGCATCGCGTCCACGTTGTCCCGGAATACGGATGACGGACCTTGAGTCCCAGACTCGGTTGATCCACACTGAGTCACTCGATGAAATTATAATCAACTAATTGATATTATTAAATATAAGTTCGAACTCTCGCAAGGTGGCTACAGAAAAATCCGTCCCTGGATAATCCTGGCACGCTTCTTAATATCGATACCTCCGTGTGAAATTCTTCGTGCGGAGGGACCGTATGCGGCGTGCTATCGGTTTCACGGTCATTTTCCTTCTGGCGGCCGGTACGTCAAACGCGCAGGAGTTGGGCGTGAGTGTTATCGGCGGCTATTCCATTCCTGGCGACAGTCGTATATTCTCCGGACACTGTAGCGGCAGCGAAGGGGAACGGCCGTATGCGCAAATGACCTTCAACGGCAAGCAGGCAGGACCGGTTGTTGGCGGCGACCTTTTCCTGCGCATCGAGCCGGTTGACATGGGAATCGGAACCGTCATGTTTTCCAAACGCGGGATCTCGGGCCAGTTACTCTCTACGATTGCTCGCAGGGACGAAATCAACGCGACGGATTTTTCGAGGTCATTCAGGGCGGCATTTGTGTTTTTGCGTTTGCGTGCGATCGGAGACTCCCCTGTAAAGCCCTATCTTGGCGCTGGCGTTGGCGTATACGGGCTACGGGAACATGACTCCAGGGAGTATTCGGATTGGGAAATTGGTGGATCTCTTCAATTGGTCGCGGGCGGCGAAGCCCGCCTGGAGCGGGGATTGACCAGACCTTTCGCGGAAATGCGCGTAAATTTCGCCGGCAACGAAGCCGACGACGATTCGGAACCGGGCGCCGTGAATTTCGCAACGTTCACCATCGCCATCGGCATGAGGTTCGCCCACTAGCCGCAAGACGTTGAGTCGACGCCGTACACAAGAATGCCCGGTCGGAGGATTGTCCGAACGGGCACGTCAGGTTGCCTTTTATTGCTCTGGTCTTTCGTTACCTTCTTCGTCTTGTATCGTTCGGTTTCCCTCGTTTCTGCATCCGCGCCCAGGTATCGCGCAGCGTAATCGTGCGATTGAAGACGAGCTTTTCGGCCGTCGAATCCGGGTCCACGCAGAAATATCCCAACCGTTCGAACTGAAACTGCGCGCCCGGTTCCGCACCCTTGACCGTGGACTCCACAAAACAGCTCCGCCGCACCTCCAGGGATTTCGGGTTCACCGTTTCGCTGATGTCCCCGCCTTCGGCAACCTCCATCGGATTCCTGGCGTTGAACAGCCGGTCGTACAGGCGCACCTCCGCCTCAACCGCGTGCGCGGCAGACACCCAGTGGATAGTACCCCGGACCTTTCGGCCCTCCGGTGTTGACCCGCCCCGGCTCTCAGGGTCGAACGTACACCGCAGTTCCACGATCTCTCCATTCCGGTCTTTAATCACGTCCTGGCAGGTGATATAACAGGCTGCGCGGAGCCTGACCTCCCGCCCCGGCGCGAGGCGACGGAACCTTCGGGGCGGATCCTCCATGAAGTCCTCCCTTTCGATGTAGACCTCCCGTGAAAACGGCACCGCGCGCGTCCCTGCGGACGGGTCTTCCGGATTGATCTGCGCCTCGAACGTCTCTTCCATACTGTCGGGATAATTCTCGATGACCACCTTGAGCGGATCGATCACGCCCATCACGCGGGGCGTATACCGATTCAGGTAGTCCCGGATATGAAACTCCAGGAGGTCGATCTCCGCAGTTGTATCTCGTTTGGACAGTCCCACGCGGCGGATGAAATTCCGAATCGCCTCGGGGGGCACGCCCCTTCGCCGAAGTCCCGAGAGCGTGATCAGCCTGGGATCGTCCCATCCGGCAAGCAGCCCGTTTTCGATCAACGGCCGCAGGTGTCGTTTTCCCACCACCGTATACGTGACGAACAGCTTTGGGAATTCGATCTGCCGCGAAGGGAAAATCCCCAGCTCTCGGATATACCAGTCATAGAGGGGGCGGTGGTCTTCGAACTCCTGCGAACACAGGGAATGCGAAACCCCCTCGATGGCGTCCGACTGCCCGTGGGTAAAATCGTACATTGGATAGATGCACCACGCATTTCCCCGGCGGTAATGAGACGCCCGGAGGATGCGAAACATCACTGGATCGCGCATGTTCATGTTGGGCGACGCCATATCGATCTTCGCCCTCAGGGTTCGCGAACCATCCGGGAATTCACCGGCTCTCATCCGCGCGAACAGATCCAGGTTCTCGTCGATGGACCGGTTTCGATACGGGCTTTCTCTTCCCGGCGAGGTCACCGACCCCCGGTACGTCCGGGTCTCAACCGTACTCAAATCGCACACGTACGCTTTGCGCTCATTGATCAATTTGACCGCGAATTCGTAGAGTTGCTCGAAATAGTCGGAGGCAAAATAGAGGCGGTCCTCCCAGTCAAACCCCAGCCATCGGATGTCCCGCTGGATACCGTCGACATAGCTGGCCTCTTCCTTGGTGGGGTCAGTGTCGTCAAAGCGGAGATTGCAGACGCCGCCGAATTCCTCGGCAACCCAAAAATTGAGACAGATCGCCTTGGCGTGGCCGATGTGCAGATGCCCGTTCGGCTCTGGAGGAAAGCGCGTCATCACGCCCTCGTACCGGCCGGCGGCGAGGTCCTCCCGAATCGCGTCGCGGATAAAATCGGACGGAGCGTTTTCGTGCGCGTCAGCGGCGCTGGCGTCGGCTTCGTTCATGGGGTACACCTCGAATGGTAGAGAGAATCAAACGACGCTAAGTGTTCTGTCCTGGAGGCAGTTGCCTGAATTCGGTCGTCGAGTCGCCCGGCTCGTATTCCACCGCAATGACCACGACTCGTTACTCAATCTTCATTGCGCACTGAACGACTTGTCGTCCGATCGTCACGCAGACGGGATGCCTTCAACGATTTCTTACGGGCTCCCGGATTCGCCTTCCGCGATCCATTCCGGCTCCGTGAACAGGCTGCTGACCGACTCGCCATTGTGAATTCTGCGAATGGCTTCCGCAAGGAGGGGCGCCACGGACAACGTCGCCAGTTTCGGATGCGACTGAATTGACGGGGGCAGGGGCACGGTATCCGTTGTCACGACTTCCTTCACTTCATCGAACGCGCAGAAGCGCGCAAGCGCGTTGCTCGTAAACAGGCCGTGCGTGCATGCGATTGTGATTTCGCTGACCCGCCGGTCCCGGAGGCGGCGGATCAACTCGACAAGGGTCCCGCCTGTGGCGATCTCGTCGTCCAGGACGATGACCCTCCTGTCGTCCACGTCGCCCACGATCGCGTCGATCACCACCTTTGTGTCGGAGATGCGGCGCTTGCTGCCCGCGGCCACCGGCAGTTTCAGCATCCTGGCGAACTGGGCGGCGTCTTTCGCCCGTCCAAGGTCGGGCGAGACGACCACCGTATTGTCCAGATTGCGGCCCAGAAAGTGACCGGCCAGGATGTTGAGCGCGTTGAGGTGGTCCACGGGTACGCTGAAGAAGCCGTGCACCTGCGCCGCGTGGAGCGTCATCGTGAGGACGCGGCTGGCGCCGGCCGTGTAGAGCATGTCCGCGACAAGCCGGGCGGCAATGGAGATCCGGGGCGCGTCTTTCTTGTCCGAACGCGCATAACCGAAATAGGGGATGACCGCCGTCGTGCGTGCCGCGGATGCGCCCCTGGCAGCGTCGAGCATCTGCAACAGTTCCATAAGATGATCGTGAACCGGCATCACCATCGGTTGTATGAGAAAAACGTCGGCCTCCCTGCAATTGGCCTCGAGTTGCACCTGGAAGCAACCGTTGCTGAACTGATTCAACGTGCTTCGGCTGCGGGCCACGCCGAGGTGTCTGCAGATGTCTTCGGCCAGTTCCGGATGCGCCGTGCCGCCGAACATCACGATTTCCCTCATCGTCTTTCTCCGTTTCCTGGTCCCGCCGCCACCGAAGGCAATCTGCCTTCTATCACGGCCTGATACACTAGTATCCGGAGCGAGGGCATCCTGCCCTCGAACTTCCCGTGACCCATCAATTCCCGAATCAAGGGCTTGTTGTTTCCAATGTATCCGATATTATCTGGAACAGGATCGCGTGGCGAGAGATGTGACTCGAATCGCATCCAGTTCCTCGGGACGGAAGACACCCGCTTCATACAGGTTCATGTACTCCTGCGAGACGCTTTGCCCGAAAATCATCGGATCGTCCGTATTCACGCTAACCTCCACGCCGTGATCGAAGAGTGCTCGAATCGGATGCGACTGGAGTGAGTCCACGGCGCCCAGCATGACGTTGCTGGACGGGCAGACGTGGAGGCGAATCCGGTTTTCCGACAACCATCGCATCACACCGGGCGATTCAGCAGCCGCGATGCCGTGTTGTATCTCATCCAGCTCGAGGGCTCCGGCCGTCTCCCGCACGCGTTCGGCCCCGCCGAATTCGCCAACGTGCGCCTTCAATTTCATTCCGGCTGACCCTGCACTTCTGTAGATGGGAATCACGGCGTCCACGGAACACGCGTTTTCGTCGGCATAGAGGTCGATTGAAAGGAAAACGCCCGAGTCGATTCCCTCGTGTACGCGATGGACCATCTCCCTGTCGGCGACGATTTCCCGCGGGATGCCGAGTTCCGGCCTGAGATCGATCCGGTCGCAATATCGTTCCCTCAGTTCCTGGATGGTAGACGCGAATTCCGCGAAGCCGCGTTCGAAATGACCGGCGGACCGTACGTCGAAGCTCATCTCAAGACATCGGACGCCGTCTTCAATCGCGTCGTTGATCGCCGCCCCGGCCGTGAATTCAAAAGCCGCCCGCGAACTGATATGGGGCCCCAGGACTCTGATTGCGTAGTCCTCCATCGCCTTCAGGCCGGGCAACGGAAGCGTGGGGCGTTCCAACGCGAACCCAAGCCAGCGCTCCACGTTCTCGATGAACGTCCCAAAGAATGCATGGCGATGGAAGTCGGCTTTCGGCGCGCGCTGAATTGACAACATGTCGCCCGACTCGAGAGCCTGCGCGAAGGGTACGGTGATTGGGGTGGCCATCGAATATACAACAATCCAAAAATAAAGCGGTCAGCGATCGGCTTTCAGCGCCACTCGAGACACAGGGAAACAATGATGACGACGTCATCGATCCTGATTTCTCGCACGGCTTCGGGACGTTCAGCCGCATACGGTCGATGGCAGAGAAAACGCGCGCCCGTTTGATGGGCCAATCCGCCCCCCACGAGTGGAGTCGCCTGCATGCTGAAGCAGGCAGAAGCCGAGCCGTCCTCTGAGCCGTCGTCCTGAGCCAGCCGAGAGATTGTCGAAGGGTCGGCGACGGCTGATGTGGTGGGTGGATTCCAACACCATTCCAAATGCAAACTGCACAAATTCACATGGTCGCATCATGCGTCGCAGTGTCACCTTACGAATTCAAACTGCGACACCAAACCTGCATCACACGTCGGAATGATGCATTTTGCATCAATTCGTGTTGCATTTTGCAACACGTGTTGCAAAATGCAACACGAAAGGTCCCGCCGGTCTGTTCGATCCCGTAAGTAATTGAAAAAAAACACGAAAATCGGCCCTGAAACCGGATTTATAGGTTGAATTCGGGCCGGTCGTTCATTATCATGGGTAATAGTATTATACCCGAACAATTGTAGTTGCAGGGGTAAGAAATCTGCCGGTGCACGCTCACCTTTAAAACAAAAAAGCCGTCGGTTCCCTGACCCGCAAAGTCGACAACCGACGGCCCGCGACAAAGGTCCGCAGCCCATATGTCCCTGGCGCGATTGCGCTGCAGGACGGATCGCGGCCTTCATTTTTCAATATATCCGACCGGGGCCGAAATGTCAACCGGAACCGGCGTCGAAGGAGACGTTGTAATCCGGACAATGTTCTCTGTACAACGTCGCGGAAACGCACGGTTTCAGAAATCAAACCAGGCCTGAGGAAGCCTTTCGAAGATACCACGGAATCCCTCCGCGGAAATTTCGGGAAAACGCAGAGGCAATCCGCGTGAAGCCTGACTATTGACAAAAGCTCGAATATCAAAAAAGCGGGAAACCCTGTCGAGAAATATCGCCACATTCGTCTACGCCAAGATTCGGTCGGTGTCATCGTCACTTTCAAACATATCTCTTACCCGGCCGTCCGGATGCAAATCAGGCCGTCGGACATCGAAAAACAAGTGGCCCTTCACCACCATCCAACGAACAGAAAGTGAGGAAACCATGGTTACGCTACGCCATTATGTGACGGAATTCTTCGGGCCGGTACGGACCGAATGTCTTGTTTTGCTGGCCAGCGCCTTTCTGCTTTGCCCGTTGTCTCTATCTGCGCAGGACAGTTTTTCGTTGTCCGCGGACGTGGATGGCGCCGCCGGCGATCAGGGCGTCACGGCCGTCGACGTGTCCCCCGAAGAGACCGTATCGATCCATGTTTACGCGAGTGGCGTCAGCGGAACGCAGGGGGTCGAGATTCGATTCGTATACGACAGCGGGCGGGTGTCGTACGAAGGCGCCGCTGCGGGGGACGTATTTCCCGATGCGCAGGTGCTGACGGAGACCGGGACGGACCCTCCGTCGGTCTCTCTTGGAATCGCGTCGATGGGTGGCAATGCATCGGCGGCTACCGGTCTCGCTGCGAGCGTGCAGTTTCGCACGAAGGCGACTTTTACTGGCACCACGATCCGTATCGTGGAAGCGAGGCTCGGCCGGGATGGGCAACAGGACACCATTAATGTGAACGTCGCAATTGAGTTGAACGCGGCATCCTCGGGGCCGTCAGCCGATTTCGACGCGGACGGTGCGGTGGGGTTTTCCGACTTTCTTCAGTTTGCGGCTCAATACGGTACGACGGCAGGTGATGGGACGTATGAAGCGCGGTTCGACCTGGACAGCGACGGCTCGGTGGGTTTCGCGGACTTTCTCGTGCTTGCCGGTCAGTTCGGGCAGGAAGTGGCGCCGTCTCCCCATGCTACGCCAAACCGTGACGCGCTCGTCGCGCTATACAACGCTACCGAAGGGCACAATTGGACGACGCAGCACAACTGGCTGACGGAAAGCCCTATCGAGAGATGGCATGGCGTCACGGTTGAGGATGGCCGGGTCGCCGGTCTTGTCCTGTCTCAGAACAACCTGACGGGCGAAATCCCGTTGGTACTGGTCGAATTGACCGACCTGGACAGCCTGAAACTGGACCGAAACGCGTTGAGCGGTTCCATTCCAGTCGAGTTGGCTGATCTTTCGAGGCTTACACAGCTGGAACTTTGGGCAAATCAACTGAGCGGGCCGATACCGGTTCAACTGGGGGACCTCCGGAACCTGACAATGCTGCATCTGGCCTTTAATCTCCTTGACGGTTCGATTCCTGAGGAATTAGGCCGACTGGAACATCTGGAGGGCCTGCTTCTTACCCGTAACCAGTTGACGGGCGAAATCCCGGACGAGTTGGCCAACCTGTCCAACCTGGAGTCGCTGTGGCTTAACGGAAATCAGCTAAGCGGTCCGATTCCACCCGGTTTGGGCAACCTCACGAACCTGTGGGGGTTCGCCCTTGCCGGAAATCAGCTCACAGGTTCGATTCCAGCGGAACTGGGCAATCTGAAAAAGGCCGAAAGGTTCTTTCTTGGTTTCAATCAGCTGACTGGACCAATTCCAGCCGAACTGGGTCAACTCACCAGCCTTCCGGGCCTTTCTCTGAATCACAACAGTCTTAGCGGCCCGATTCCACCTGAGTTGGGCAATCTCGCCAACCTTGAAAACCTTGACCTGAATAACAACGATCTAAGCGGTCCGATTCCAATCGAACTGGGGAAACTGTCCAAGCTGAAATATCTGCGGGTAAATAACAACGAGTCGTTAACGGGCGCGCTTCCGCAAAGCCTGACCCGGCTGACCGAAATGCTCGGCTTTTATTTCGCCGGCACGGGCTTATGCGCACCGCTCGATTCGACCTTTCAGACCTGGCTTCAGGCTATCAAAGAGACAAGTGGCCCCAACTGCCCGCAATAGTGGTCACCGGCGCCGCGACTAGACCAAAGGCCAAGTCTGTGCGAAGGTGGGGCGGACATTCCTGTCTGCCTGATTCGTCCCACTATCACTAGCGAGAACTCTGAAACGGCAACATCAACAGTCCTTCATCTACTCTCATAGACGCAGCGCAAGGGACTTTAATCGACACAACGTCCACGCCTACCTTACCAAATGGAGGATGATATGTTGAAACGGATTGTAGTCTCCACCTGCGCCGCTCTGGCGCTCGCGGCTACCGCCACAGCGGGTGAATTGACACGCGGCTTGACCATTACGGGAGGTCAGAACGCCTCGGCGAAGCTTGTCCTCGAACGCGTGAACGACCCGGCCGACGGGAGTGGCGTGCTGAAGATCCACGTCTCGCTGTCAAATACGAAGAATCTGAAGGGATATGGCTTATCGCTTCAGTTCGATCCGGCGAAGTATGATTTCGTGAAAGCCAGTGAACCGGACGGAAACCTGCTCAAGTCTGGTTCCGGCCGGGAGACCCTGTTCCTGGCATCGGACCGGACGCCGGGCCAGTTGGAAATTGCCGCGATGAAAGTGGACGGCCAGGGCATCAGCGGCCAGGGCGAGCTAGTCGAACTCGTTTTCACGACGAGCGGAACGCCGGCCGCTACGGATTTTCAGATTTCGGAAAGCGTGCTGGTTGGCCTTGACGGAAAGCTGGACGTGCCCGCACGCGTAGAAATCGGGGACCTGCAAGCGCTGCCCGAGCGATTCGCGCTGGATC
Organism: Candidatus Latescibacterota bacterium; assembly: GCA_965116875.1. Classification (GTDB taxonomy): domain Bacteria; phylum Latescibacterota; class UBA2968; order UBA2968; genus JAAXHE01. Next base: position 683,052 of record OZ220733.1, on the reverse strand, counting down.
AGAATGTGCCGAACCCCTTCAACCCCGCCACCGTCATCGGATATCAGCTTCCCGAGGCGGGTTGGGTGCGGCTGACGATCTATAACCTGCTGGGCCAGGAGGTACGGGTTCTGGTCGACGAGGAAATGCAGGCCGGTTCATTCACCGCGACGTGGGACGGGACGGATGAACAGGGACGTCGTGTTGGCAGCGGCGTCTATTTCTATACGATCAACGTCGGGGATTTCTCGGCGTCCAGGCGGATGTTGTTGTTGAAATAAACCACGAGCCGAAACTCATCCGCGAACCATGAACCGGACTCCTTCGGTCGCTGGCAACGTCGCCGTCCAGATCGCCCTCTCGCGGAAACCGGGCGGTTGATGGGTGGTTCTGCCCTTGTCCAGTGGTCGCGGGCCTGCCGGAATTGGCGCCATCCGCTCGCTCCGGACAGTCGGCGCCGACCGGTCTGCCTGCCTGGTAGGCAGGTACCCGCGGCCTTAATTCGTTTTGCGCCTGCGCTGTCGCAAAATGCGACAGTTTTATTCGAATGGGAATCCGAACGTTGCAAAATGCGGCGATTCGCCACATCTGGCGCCCGCAAGTCCGACGTAATGTAGGGGCGTCCCTCGTGGGCGCCCTCCACGTCACGTTTACCGCGACCATAATGCCGAGGACATCAGTGAGAAGGTGGGGCGGACATTTCTGTCTGCCCGAATCCATTCGCTTCGATTACAGGACCGAAATCTTTCTCAATGCGACAGCCGTAGGTGCAGGTTTCAAACCTGCCCTGCTCATCTGCCCCGACAGGATGCACGTCCTTGACTCGCCGCGTCAATAACGTCCACCTGAAGCCTGGAGGATTGCATGAAGAACCTCGCGAAAACATCCGTCTGCGTCGCTCTCGCTCTGACGGCAATCGCATTCGCCGGCCTTGCCTTTGTCCACGCCCAGTCCGCCGCAGACGCCGATTTCGACGGCGATGGAACGGTCGGTTTCAGCGATTTTGTGGCGTTCGCCGGCAACTTCGGGACCAGTTCGGGCGATGGCAGGTACGACGCGAAATACGATCTGAATGGCGACGGGCAGGTGGGTTTCGCCGATTTCGTGGCGTTTGCCGGGTTTTTCGGGATGAGTTCCGTCCCGAACGATCCGCCCGTTTTGGAGCGGATCGGCGACCAGGGGGTACCCATTGGCGTTCCGCTGAATATCGAACTCGCGGCTACGGACCCGGACGGGGATGATTTGCGGTACCGGGTGAGCGGGCAGCCCCCTGGCGCGTCGTTTTCCGGGACCACGTTCCAATGGACGCCCAGCGGCGGCGTAGGCGACGTCCACCGCGTTACCTTCACGGTAGACGACGGCCGCGGCGGGACCGACTCCGAAACCATCGCCGTGAGGGTGGTGGAGTTCCGATTCAAGTTGGTAGGGCACCGGATCACCACCGAGGCGCCCAGCTTCGTCAATATCCTGTTCCAGGTGCTCGACTTCAACAACTGGGGCGTCACTGCGCTTACCACCGAACACTTCGAAGTGCGTGAGAACGATCAGGAGGTTTCCCCTTCCGAATCGGCGATGCGCGTACAGAAGCGGAAAGCTCTGCCCCATCGTTTCAAACTGAAGACGGTTTTGATGCTCGACACCAGTACGAGCGTAAAGGACCACCTGGAGCAGATCAAGGAGGCCGCGATCGTCCTGGTGGAGAACATGACCGAGAACCAGGAGATCGCCCTGTATGAATTCTCAGAGGACCCGGTGCTGCTGCAGGACTTCACGAACGACGTGGAAGCGCTGACGAAAGCAATTCGGGAGATCCGCTTGGGCTTTTCCACCACCAACCTGTACGGCAGCGTCATCACAGGAACCGGACGGTGGCGGGACGTGTTTTCGACAACTGAAGTCGAGCAGGGGTTCCTGGTCATCCTGACCGATGGGAGCGATACGCAGGGCTCCTATACCCTGGACGAGGCGCTCGAGGCGCGGGGAAAGAAGAACATCTATACCATCGGGTTGGGGAACGAGATTGATCCGGAAGTCCTGAAGGAACTGGGTAATGCGGGGTTCTTCCAGATCACGGACGTGACCGAACTGGCAGACCAGTTGGCCGAACGGTTTATCGAGATTCAGAAGAGGATCGTCTCATTCGCGGACAGCTTCTACTGGTTGCGATACTTGAGCCCCAAACGCGGCGACCGGGTTCATCGCCTGGAGCTGCGCGTGAAAGAGAATCTACACAACTTCGTACTCTGGGGGGAGTTTAACAGCCGGGAATTCCATTCGGTACGCCCCGAGGTGTTCATCAACCGGTCGCCGTCCAATCCTGAGGGAATCAAGGAACTGTGGATTACCGAGGGCGATACGGTGCGCGTACAGGCGACGACGGTTCCAGATTTCAGGTCGCCAGAGTACAAATGGGAGTCGAGCGACGACGATGTCGTCTCGATCAATCCGGACCCGATTGATGCGTCAGTGGCTTGGATGATTGCGGTCGGGGACAGCGGGCAGACAGCGACTCTGAGTGTGTTTGACCGCGCTAATGGGTTGGCCAAGCAGGTGGAAGTGGTGGTATTGCCCCCTCCAACCATCTACACATTGCCGGGGGGAGTGTCGATGGAGATGGTATGGATAAAGCCGGGGACCTTTCGGATGGGTTCTCCTCCATCGGAGGCGGGTCGCGTTGCGAGTGAAGGACCAGTACATCCGGTAACTATCAGCCAAGGATTCTATTTGGGAAAGTATGAGGTGACGCAGGCGCAGTGGGAGGCGGTGATGGAGAGCAACCCGTCAAACTTCCAAGGATGCGGGGCTTGTCCTGTGGAGCTAGTTACTTGGAACGATGCGCAGGCATTCATTGCGAGGCTAAACACGTTGGCGGGAGAGGAGCGGTACCGTCTGCCGAGCGAGGCCGAGTGGGAGTATGCGGCTCGTGCGGGCACGACGACGAAGTACAGTTGGGGGGATGAGATCGGCAGCAACCGGGCAAATTGCGCAGGTTGCGGCAGTCAGTGGGACGGTGAGAGAACCACCGCGCCTGTGGGTTCGTTTCCCGCCAATGAGTGGGGACTTCACGACATGCACGGAAACGTGTATGAGTGGGTGCAGGACTGCTGGCACGGCAATTACGTGGGAGCGCCTGCGGACGGCTCGGCGTGGGAGAGAGACGATTGCTCGCGTCGCGTTATCCGCGGCGGTTCGTGGTCCGCCCCTCCCATTCACCTCCGCTCGGCGATTCGCAGCGAGTACGCTACCACGAACCGGCACTACGCCATCGGTTTTCGAGTTGCCCGGACGCTTACGCCATAAGAAACTGTCAGCGTACAGCTTGAGGCAGAAAACCAACAGCGAAGCCAAGAATCAAGAAGCACGCACGTTGGTGCGAACTCGGGAAACATGAATGAACCAGAGAGGCAGGACAAGACCCCAAAACCGACAAACCTGGCCATTCGAGGAAAAACATCATGTATAAAGGCCGATTGGCGCGCCTGCGGACGGGGCGGCGTGGGAACGCGGCGACTGTTCGTATCGCGTGATTCGCGGCGGATCGTGGAACTATAGCCCACAGTATTTCCGCGCCGGCTATCGCGGCAGGGATTCTGCTGACTATCGGGACTACATCAGCGACGTCGGTTTCCGTGTTGCCCGGACGGTTGAACCGTAAAAAGCCGTTAGCTTGCAGCCGTCAGCCCTCGCCATGAAACAAACGGCGAACGTCAAAACCAAGAATCAACAAGCGCAAATGTCGGTTTGAATTCGGGAAACATGGATAAATAGGATAGGCAGGACAATACCGCAAAAGCTGACACACCTCACAATTCGCGGGAAAACATCATGTAACGAGCACAGTTGTCGTGCTCGCCGCCGTATGCAGGTACCCGTAGGCATGGCTTGATTGCGCAATAGCACCGCGAAAGCGAGGGTCCCGGCGAACATGCCGTTGCTCTCTTGCACTGCGGCTGTAATAGCTGCGGAGGCCCGCGGGTCGCCCACTGCAAAATACCGAAAATTGCTTTTCAAGCGCTCAGGGCAAAGCTGTCCTGAACCCAACCGGTCGGTTCAGGTCGTACCGCGTACGTCCACATTGGATCGCAACTCTCTGAACTTGGCCTAATTCGGGGGTATTTGATGAATGGCATCGGTGGCTTGATTATGAGCGTTCTTGAGTTCGTATTTCGGAAAATCATAATGAAATACTTCTTGGAAATTATCCTCTTCATCTGTGCTTTTTCGGGCGGTTTATACGGTGTCATCTACGTAGAGAACAAAACCGTAAGCCCAGTTGAAGCAACGGTCGACTCCTTGAGAATTATCATTACCAACTTGGATTCAAGCTTAAACGCGCTCATTGATACCGTTCAGGCCCACGAGGACAGCGTCCACAGATCTATTGGAGTACTGCATACAAAGATCGACTCCATCACCAACATTAGTAATAAATCCCAGTGTTCAGACATAGAACACCTGCGCACCCGCATACGCTTACTGCAAAATAAGACCGGAGACCTTGTCAAGTTGTGGATGGGATGTGAGTGTATGCTTCAGAAATAGGATCGCATCGGTTATAAGCCTATTAAGTCGAAAGCATACGACGAAACCTTCGCGCGCTGGATAACCCGTACGCTGGCGAAAAACAATAGACAAGACTCAATTTGCCCCTACCGGAAAGTTAAGTTCCGACATGCGGTTGAGTCCACTCACCAAAGTCAAAATCGACTTAGTCGAAGTTCCAAGGAGTGATCTCGCCAGAACAGAGTTTTCAATATATCGATGCTTAAATGAGTGTTTATGTAGGGAAGTCCCATTTTTACAAATGGCCAATCCTCGTCCGAATTGGTGGCGGGTCATTGGCATGTCGCTCTTCGAAGGGACTCGTGTGGTCAGGGTCGTGGACTTTCTGTCAAAGATGAACGTAAGTCTTTGTAACTCAGCGGGTCACTATCCGCCAAAACGATGAAAGAGGTATAGCATGACATGGAAGCCAAAACATCGCTGCGTGAGTCATTCCATTTCGGCTACAATCCCGCTGTTCCGATGCCCAAAACCGAAGTGGATAAATTGCAATTTGCTCAAGTCCTTACTCTTCGCTGGCTTTGCAATGCTGTCGCTCGCGGGATCCCCCGCGCCTCTGCTTGCCGGAACCAATTTAACTTTCTCCGCCCTAACGTCCCACGGTTCCTTCGGCGAAGTGCCAGTTCGCGGCCAAGCAACGATCACGGTGAAGGATCTAAATTGGGTTCGCTACCGATACAGGATTGGCCGTCACGTTACGGAGATTGACGCTCCAAATGTGCTCAAGCTTCTGCCGTCCCTGACCTCTAACGCTGCCAACAAGAATCAAGCTGAACCTACGAATGTACCACCGACAAACACACCTAATTTGCTCAAGCTTCTGCCTTTCACGCCCGATGTGGTTTTAGCCCAAATTCCGTCGCGCATAAAATGTGGGGACGTAAGTCTTGTAACCATGATCTTGCAGACGGCAACTCAGGCCGACAGTGCCCAGCGAGCCACTGCGGAACGAGTTCGAAAACTACGCGCTTTTATCGCTGATAGCGGAAGACTAGCAAGCGACACACTAATGGCCAGGTGCAGACGACTCATAGAAGAAACAAGGAACACGAAGAACATACCGATTTGGCCTGGAACTGATGCTCTGAAGAACCGGTTGGCCTCTTTGAAAGAACGTATCTTCCTCGCCAGCAAAGCGACACTTGACAGTGCCCTGAGTCGGACCGAAGCAGAGTTGGCGCAGGCGACCGTGGCACCAAGAGTTGACGGTAAACTGAAAAAGGTCGAAAAAGCATTGGCATTGGTTGAAGCAGCTGAACTTGACGGCAAACTGAGACAAACCGAAGCAGCATTGGCGCGTGTCGAAAAAACAAACCTTGACAGCATCGTGAGACGGATCGAAGCAGTTAAACCGAAGTGGCTGCGAGCCGAGCAGCAGATCGCGGAAATCGCAGAGCATCTTCGCACCGCCCTCCAAATTCACGAACGCACGCAGTCCAAGATCACGGAGTCGATTAACATTGGTCCCAGGCCTCGAAAAGAGAATCTGACCTTGTTGGTTTTCGACTTATTCCCGCCTGATGAAGCTGACACGGCGCAGACGAAAAAGGCCAAAGTGGAGGAGTTGCCCTTGGTTACGTTCGTTTGTGAGCACCCGCTCTCTTTCAGTTTTGGAGTCTTTATGAGCAGAATCATTGACAAAGAGTACGACTTCCGACCAATGCTTGATGCGCAAGGCAACATAAAGACATCGGAGGTGATCGGATTCAACAATCGGTCGAAGTATCGGGCGATACCGGGAGTACTGGTCAATATGCTCCTACCCTGGCATTGTTCAGATCACTTTGATATGCACCTGAGTTTAGGTGGCGCACTCGCAAACCTCGGAGGCGAACATGGATCAAATGTTGAGTATATCGTTGGCGGCAGTGTAAGAATCAAAAGGTGTCTCCTGGTAACCGTCGGTGTTCATGTCGGCCGAGTTACCACGTTGCAAGAGAACTTAACACAGGGTATTCAAAAGATCGAAGGACTCGACACGGTACCGACCCAGAAGCATTTCAAGAGTGGCATTGGAGTCGGAATCAGCTACAGCTTTGTACCGAAATGACTCGGCCTATCTCCATGACTATATCTCGTTTGACTTCGCATGACGTACTTATGGAAGTTTTCTGCGCTTCTGGCCAGTGACCTTGATCCCTTGCAACTCCAGCATCAAATCGACTTTGCTTTCGGTGTATGTTAGAATTGAGTTCCCTCTGAAACCGCCACGTGCTTACCCATAGCTGGCGCGTTTTGCGATACGTTTCGTCCTTACGCAACCGATCTGTTGACGGCCACCAGACAGCTTCGGTTAATTGTGCCTTTCGACGGTCGGGTTATGTTTTGGCCGTTCGTGCCAATACATGGTGGCCCAGGATACGGCAGATGATCGCAAGCGGGGTCATCGTGTTGGCGGACCGCACGACTCGATAACCGTCCCGTCCCTCTGTCCGGAAAATAAGACGCCGCCGCTCTCGCGTTGTGCGAAAGCGGCGGCATTTTTTACAGCGAATCCGGGACCGCGCCGGAGGTATGGAGTAACCCGTCGGTTCCGAGTCTTTCCAAATTCATCTGTTGCGCTGGCGCTGCCCTCGGATTCTGCGCCTCTGCCCTCTGATGAGGCTGACGACATCACGAGTCGTAATATCCGCCTGGATCGATGGAACGTCCGGCGGGGGCTCGTTGGGGCGTTCCGCTACCATGGTGTACGTCCTGCCGTCTTTTCCGCGGATATTGACGAGAAAAGGAGATTCCGATTTTCGGTTGTGCAGTTACGCCTATTTCTCGGATGACATGACTTCGAGAAGTTTGTCTCGCAACACAATGGCGAAAACCCTCTGCACGATCTCGGCATCCATGCCTCAATTAAAGGCAGAATTCTTGATCGCCCGAACCAGATCAGCATCAAGTTCATTGTGTTGGGTGTAGTATACGCAGTATTCCTGGACATCGTAGTCCGTGTCAACAGGGCTGTCTTCAGCTTCGATTTCCTTCTTTACGTACGGGGCGAGTTTTTCGGCCCACTTTTTGGCCTCTATATCCGAGGAAATTTCTTCTCCGAAATCTGTGAGCTGTAGTGGGCTGCCTGCGACAAACGCGGGGCGCTGGGCGAGTTGAATGATAATTCGAGTGATGTTGTTTTTGATTTCCTTGATATCCGTTTTAACCTCGTCTATAAAAGAATCGAATGTCCTTCGATCACTGTTTACGCCTCCTACCCACATGCCAATTTTCACCAATACTGTACAGACGGCGAGGACGGCGATAACGATTACTGGTGTATTGAGCCAATCCGGCATGTCAGTCACCCCCTCTATGGAGCACACTGAAAAACCCGCACGCGGGGACATCCCGACGTTGCGGGTATAGGTATTCCTACAAACACAGCGTCGGGGAGGATGAACGTGTGTTCATATGTTTTGAATTCGACGAGTGAGGCCAGGGAATTTTAAATGTAACATCGGCCTCTTGTCAAGTCCTTCTTCGGCCGGGGCAGGCAGGTGATCGCATTTCTAATCGTCAAACGAAGGCGTCGACGTCCTCAAATGTAATACAAACGTCCTGCTCGTGCAATACCGGACCGAATGTGCACCCCCTGAGAAACAGCTCGACTTTGCTATACTGAGTTTCGGAAGTACGGGCCCTGCGTACGCTCTCTTGTTTTCGATTGTATGTAATTCCCATTCTCAAACAGCGTAGCGAGAATAGCGAGATCTGTCCCGCTATACATGAGAGCGAATTCCAGGCGGTCGCCCGGCGTATCCTTGGGCCAATACCTGGGTGGGAAGGATTCCTTGACCATTCCGTATCGGGAGTCAATCGTTCGATTTGCTCTGGTGGTCACGACGGAGGAATGCAAGTTCGGAATAACGTCAGGGTGGTACCGTTCGACAAGAGACGCACATCCTGCAAGCTTGTATGTGGGTGTATTCTTGTTGCGTTCAGATATCGCACTTCCCGACAAAACGGTTACGGGATTGGAAATCCTGTTATTTTTTGGCAAATTTCAAGAAAAATAGGTACGATATGCCCACGACCACTGCGTTTATGGACAAAATTTGGCTGCCCCCCAGGGATTCGAACCCCGATACTACGGTCCAGAGCCGCATGTCTTGCCATTAGACGAGGGGGCAGCCATATTCGTCATTCCTATTGTTGGTCTATTGCGAAATGGTCTCCCTTCGTCCCAGTCGTTCCAGGCCCGTCTTCATCCGCCGGATACACGTTTCCTGTCCCAGAACATCCATCATTTCGAACAGTCCCGGCCCCGTGTTCGTGCCGCTGAGTACGAGACGTGTGGGATGGATCAGCTTTCCGGTGGAGATACCCAACTGTCCGGACAGCGTGCGCGTGGCGCCTTCGATTTCCCGTTCGCTGAAGTCGGACAACGCTTCCAGCCTGTCGATCAGCAACTCCAGCCGGGACGGGCTGTCGACCTTCCAGTGTTTTTTTCGGGCCTTTTCCTCGTATGATTCCGGATCGTTGAAGAAGTACTCGAAATTCAGGAAATCCCGCACGGTCCGGATGCGCGGCTGCATCAGTTTTACGGCCCTGAGCAGGATCGACCGCCGGGTCTCCGCGTCTTCCGCCGCTATCCATCCCGCGTCAATCCAAAGACTCAGCGCCGTTTGCAAGAGTTCGGAAACCGGTTTCAACCTGAGGTGTTCGCCGTTCAGCCAGACCAGCTTCCGCTCGTCGAATACCGCGTTCTTGCTGAGCATTCCTTCAACGGAAAACGCCTCGATCAATTCCTCTTGTGTGAAGACCTCCCGGTCGTCCCCGGGAGACCAGCCCTGAAGCGCCAGAAAATTGAACAACGCTTCAGGCAGGATGCCCTGCTGCCGGTATTCAGTGACGGTCGTCGCGCCAAGGCGCTTGCTCAGCTTTCTCCCATCCGTGCCCATCAGCAACGTCGTATGCGCGTATGCCGGGACCACCCAACCCAGCGCTTGCAAGAGCATCACCTGCTTGGGCGTATTGGAAAGGTGTTCCGCGCCCCGGATCACCAGCGTCACGCCCAGATCGTGGTCGTCTACAACCACCGCCAGATGGTAAATCGGAGATCCGTCCGCGCGCAGGACGATGAAATCCTCGACCTCGACGTTGTCCCATCGCTGCGCGCCCCGGATGGGATCCTGCCAGACCGTCTCACCTGCGGGAACCCTGAAGCGGACCGTCTTCGGCCGCCCCTCGGCCTCGAAAACCGCACGTTGTTCCGGCGTCAGGTCCCTGTTGTACCGAACCCTCCGCCCCTCCGCCTGCGCCTGCTGCTGCAGGGCTCGCACTTCCTCCGGGGTTTCGTAGGCGTAATACGCGTGTCCGGTTTCCAGCAGCCGGTCAACCGCTTTTCGGTGCGCAGGCGCGTTCCCGGACTGAAACACCGGCTGGCCGTGAAACTCAATCCCCAGCCAGTCCAGTCCGTCCTGTATGGTCTGGAGAGCGGCGTCCGTGGACCGGTTGCGATCCGTATCTTCAATGCGCAGATGCAACTGCCCGCCGTAATGCCGGACGTAGAGAAAATTGAACAGCGCAGTGCGGGCGTTGCCCACGTGAAATCCGCCCGTGGGCGACGGCGCGAATCGAAGAACGGGATCGGACATTAAGAATCGGTGAGACTTGAGAGATAGGACGTGAGACGAGAACAGCGATGTCCACGCCGATGTCGGTTTCGTAGTAAGCGTTTCGCGAATCGCCGACGTGTCGGCGCTGAAACTCTCACCATGAACCTTCCACGGTCGGCAGCCTGACGCGCGAAACAGGACGTAAGAAACGTCACTGAACCATCGGGACGAGGGGCGTGGCCCTCTTCCTTCTTCTTTCTCAGTGCCGCTTGTTTTTTGGCGGAGAGGGAGGGATTCGAACCCTCGGTAGGGAATAATCCCTACAACGGCTTAGCAGGCCGCCCTGTTCAGCCAGCTCCAGCACCTCTCCGGAAACGATTCAAAAGGAATTTAATACTACCAAAAGACGTCTGTGAAATCAAGGAAAACCTGCGACTTCGGGGCGGACGCGCAGAACCGCGAAAGACGATTGAAGGTCTTTCCCGAAGCATGGCCGAAGGAAAACCATGACGTGTTTCATGGTTATGGCGGTGGGGGTGGGATTCGAACCCACGGATCCGGTAAGGATCAACGGTTTTCAAGACCGCCACGTTCGACCACTCCGTCACCCCACCGTCACTTTGAATACAGGCCTGATATCTGCGGCGGTCCAGTGGGAAAACTATAGAAAACGGGTGTTCCCTGTCAAGATCTTTGTCTCCGGAAACCACGCTCGGACGGCCGCCCGGTCACTCTCGTTTTTGACCCATGAAATCGTCTGTTTCCGCCGGTTTCAGCTGTCAAAAATTGGAGTTGCGCCGACCGGGAGATTCCTGTATTATTAGGCAAGTTTGAGGCGTTCCCGGGTGGTCCGGTTTCTGCCGGCGTTTGCAGGCGCACAAAGACCGCCGGGGGTATTCAGACAGCATCCCACGGAGGCCCGGTGCCCCAGGTTCACGCCAGGCTCGTAACCGGCGCACAGATGGCCCGTATAGACCGCGGCGCCGTCGAACGCGGGGTTTCCGGCATCCGGCTGATGGAGAATGCGGGGCGCGCCGCCGCCCGGGTACTGGACGACCTCGTCGGCGGCTTTCAGGGCAAACAAATCGTCGTCCTGTGCGGCAAGGGCAACAACGGCGGCGACGGGTTCGTAATCGCGGACCTCGCCGCGGCTGCCGGCGCTTCGGTTTCCGCCTTTCTGCTGGCAATGGAAGACCAGGTCACGGGTGACGCCCTTCACCACCTGAGTCAGGCCCGGAAGAACGGCCTTGAAATTCAAGAAATCGTTGAATTTCAAGATCTTGAACGAATCCGGCCTGCGCTTTCCAATGCGTCTGCTGCGGTAGACGCCCTCCTTGGTACCGGAATTCGGGGCGGACCCCGAGGGCTGATCGCCGGCGCAATCGAAACGCTTCGGGACGCTGCCTGTCCCGTCCTGGCCGTAGACGTTCCGTCCGGGCTGGATGTCGACACCGGCCGTGCGGATGGGATCTGTACCGTTGCAACGCGCACGGTTACCTTCGGAATCCCCAAGATCGGGCAGTTTCGCTTTCCGGGCCGGTCGTTTTGCGGCAGCCTTTATTGCGCCGACATCGGACTGCCCCCCGCTGCCGTCGCCGCCGAAAAGGTCAACGTTCATCTCATCGCAGCGCACGGAGGCGCGTCGCTGCTGCCGCGACGTCCGCCGGACGCCCACAAGGGCGATTGCGGCCGGGTGGTCATCCTCGCAGGTTCAGCGGGTTTCACGGGCGCCGCGGCGCTATCGGCGCAGGGGGCGCTCAGATCCGGCGCCGGTCTGGTCCGGGTCGGCGTGCCGGAGAGCCTGAACGATATCCTTGAAGTCAAGGTCACGGAAGCGATGACGCATCCGCTTCCCGAGGTCCGGAAACACCGCTGCCTCGCCCTTCGCGCCCGTGGCGACGTTCAGAGACTGGTCGCGGCGGCAGACTGCGTCGCGATGGGACCCGGGCTGGGCACGCACCGGGAAACCGTCGAACTGGTCCGGCGGATCGTTCCCGAAATCCGGGCGCCGCTCATTCTGGATGCCGACGGCATCAACGCGTTTGCGGGAGCGCCGGAAAACCTGAAGACGCGGAAGGCGCCGACCGTTGTGACGCCCCACCCCGGGGAATTCGCGCGTCTTACCGGAATCGGCAGCGAGGACGTATGTTCGGATCCCGTCGGCTCGGCGCAGACACTGGCAGGCGAGGCCGGCGTCATCGTCGTCCTCAAGGGCGCCCCAACCGTCGTGGCCGTGCCCGGCGGCCGCACGTACATCAATCCCAGCGGGAATGCCGGCATGGCCTCGGGCGGATCCGGAGACGTACTCACCGGAATTCTCGCGGCACTGATCGGCCAGGGCCTGGACCCCGAATCTGCAGCCTGTCTTGGTGTCTACCTGCACGGGCTGGCCGGGGACCTGTGCGCCGAACGCCTGGGTGAGGCCGGACTGATCGCCGGTGACGTCGCGGCGGCGTTGCCGGGGGCCCTGCGCGTCATTGAAACAGGCGCGGACAGAGGACGATATATTCAGTTTCCTACGTTAAACTGAGAACCAGATCCAATGCCGGATATCCGCGAAAGCATCGACGAGATGATCGAGGAGTCCTATCTCTCCGGTCTTACCGAAGGTGAAATCAGAGCAGACATGGAACGCTTCGTGCGCATCTGCGGCAGGGTTATCCGCGAAAACGTACACGACAGGAAACAAACCCGCAGACTCACCGAACAACTCGCCAGGGCCCGGGCGCTGAGCCTGGTTGAAGACGCGTCCGGATCGAGTGACGACGCGAATCTTCTTATCCCGGACGCGGGCGCACGCTCGTCTCTGAAGGGGCGATACGCAGAGCGGGCGGCCCGAAACAAGCGCCTCATTCTCAGGGTCATCCGGGAGTGCGATCCGAAACTTGAACAGCTCATCGAACAGGAGCGGTTTTCGGGGTCGATACCGGAACCGTCCGCGCCTGCGCTGCCTATCGGCGACAACGCGCACCGGAACAGGGCAAAGGATCTTTTCGTGAAAACGTGCTTCGCCGTCACACTGCTCCTCATCCTCCTGCTGGTCTACCTGGTTCTGCTGCAAAATGTCTGAGACGCAGTTTGCCATACGGTTCCACACCGCCTGCGAGCATCCGCCTTTTTCAAGGACAGCCGCAGGCTTTTTTCTAAGAAGCTGATGAACCACCGTCGCCTGTATCCGGATCATAGACGGAGACCTTTCCTGCAACGATGCCCAGACGCAACGACATTCAGAAGATCATGCTCATCGGGTCCGGCCCGATCGTGATCGGCCAGGCCTGTGAGTTCGACTATTCCGGCGCGCAGGCATGCAAGGCCCTGAAGGAAGAGGGATATACGGTTGTCTTGCTGAACAGCAATCCGGCTACGATTATGACGGATCCGGAAATGGCGGACCGGACCTACGTGGAACCGGTTGCGCCGGAGGTTTGCGCGGCCATCATTGAACGGGAGCGCCCACAGGCGCTTCTTCCCACGCTTGGCGGACAGACCGGACTGAACGTTGCCATGGAGCTCTATAACGGCGGCGTTCTGGATGAATTCAACGTGGAGATGATCGGCGCGAATGCCGAAGCCATAGAGAAGGCCGAAAACAGGGAACGCTTCCAGGCCGCAATGGCCGGTATCGGCGTGGAATTTCCAAAAGGAAGATTTGCGCACAGCCCGGAAGAAGCCCGCGACATTGTCGACGAAATCGGCTATCCCGCCATTATTCGTCCGTCCTATACGCTTGGAGGCACCGGCGGGGGCACGGCCTATAACGCCGAAGAGTACGAGCATCTCGCGGTCCGGGGGCTGGACCTCTCGCCCACAACGGAAATACTGGTCGAAGAGTCCATCATCGGGTGGAAAGAGTTCGAGTTGGAGGTCATGCGCGATCTGAACGACAACGTGGTGATCATCTGTTCCATAGAGAATTTCGATCCCATGGGAATCCACACCGGCGACTCCATTACGGTAGCGCCGGCGCAGACCCTGACCGACAGAGAGTATCAGGCCATGCGGGACGCATCCATCGCCGTTATCCGGGAAATCGGCGTGGAAACGGGCGGGTCCAATATTCAGTTCGCGCTGAATCCGGAGGATGGACGTATCGTCATCATCGAAATGAACCCGCGGGTGTCCCGGAGTTCCGCGCTGGCCTCGAAGGCCACGGGGTTCCCCATCGCGAAGATCGCCGCAAAGCTCGCAGTGGGATACACCCTGGATGAAATCCGGAACGACATCACCCGTGAAACGCCCGCCTCATTCGAGCCAACCATCGACTATTGCGTGGTCAAGATTCCACGGTGGACCTTTGAAAAGTTCCCCCAGACGGAAGATCTCCTTGGCACCCAGATGAAGTCGGTGGGTGAAACCATGGCCATCGGCCGGACGTTCAAAGAGGCCTTTCAGAAGGGCCTGCGGTCCCTTGAAATCGGCCGCGCGGGATTCGGGGGCGACGGGAAGGACCTGGCAGTCTCCGAACTCGACCGTGCCGTGATCGAGCACAGGCTGCGAGTACCCAATTCCCAGAGACTCTTCTATCTCAAGGCCGCACTGGAGGCGGGTTGGCCGCTATCCGAACTGTACGATCTGACGGGTATCGACCCGTGGTTCCTCGAGAACCTGCGGCAGATCACCGAATTCGAAAAGGAACTCGCGGGACTCGTCGCGTAGTTCCCGGAGTTTGACAGCCGTATGCACCGGAAACAGAGAACCCTGGAAGACCTGCGAGCCCGAATCGCCCGCACGGATCTCATTAAGGCCAAACAATTCGGTTTCAGCGACCGGCAGCTTGCCCACCTCTGGAACTCCAGTGAATGGACCGTAAGGGCCCTCCGTAGAGAACTGAATATCCAGGCGGTATATAAAACCATCGACACATGCGCCGCCGAGTTCGAAGCATATACGCCGTACCACTATTCGACTTACGAAGACGAAAACGAGGCCGTCCGCTCGGAGCGGCCCAAAATCATGATCCTGGGCGGCGGCCCGAACCGCATCGGGCAGGGCATCGAGTTCGACTACTGCTGTGTACACGCGGCGTTCGCGCTGAAGGAAGACGGCTATGAGACAATAATGGTCAACTCGAACCCCGAAACCGTAAGCACCGATTACGACACATCCGACAAACTCTACTTCGAGCCGCTCACGGCCGAAGACGTACTGAACATCGCGCATCTGGAAGAACCCGACGGGGTCATCGTACAGCTCGGGGGACAGACGCCGCTGAACCTCGCTCGCGACCTGGAGCGGGGCGGCGTCAACATTGTCGGCACGTCTCCCGACAGCATCGATCTGGCCGAAGACCGCAAGCGATTCGGTGCGCTTATCAGGCAACTCGGCATTTCCCAGCCCGAAAACGGAACGGCCACCAGCGTTGACGAGGCCGTCGCCGTGGCGGACGACATCGGCTATCCGGTGCTTGTCCGGCCCTCTTACGTCCTCGGCGGGCGGGCCATGGTCATCGTTTACGAACGCAATGCGCTTCTCAGCTATATGGAAAAGGCGATCCAGGCATCGCCGGAGCATCCCATCCTCATCGACCGTTTTCTCGAAGACGCCCATGAGTTTGACGTGGACGCCGTGGCGGACGATACTTCGGTCGTGATCGGCGGCATCATGCAGCACATAGAAAGCGCCGGCGTGCATTCGGGCGACAGCGCCTGCGTGCTGCCGCCCTACGACATTTCAGGGGAACGCCTCGATGAACTCCGTTCCCATACACACGCGCTGGCCGACGCTTTGAACGTTGTGGGGCTGATGAACGTACAGTTCGCCCTGCAGGACAATCAGGTCTACATTATCGAGGTCAATCCGCGCGCCAGCCGGACGGTACCCTTTGTTTCAAAAACGATCGGCGTCCCCCTGGCCAAAGTGGCGGCGCGCGCGATGGTGGGCCGGTCCCTGAAGGAACAGGGGCTGACCGGAGAAATCTCCTTCGATCACATCGCCGTCAAGGAAGCTGTATTGCCCTTCGCCAAGTTTCCCGGCGTGGATACGCTGCTGGGTCCCGAGATGAAGTCCACGGGCGAGGTGATGGGTATCGACACGGACTTCGGCCTGAGCTTCCACAAGGCGCAGTTCGGCGCAGGCGTGCGGCTGCCCACTTCCGGCGCCGTGTTTATCTCTGTCAATGACCGGGACAAAGAGGCTGTGATACCCATCGCCCGGCGGCTGTCGGAGCTTGGATTCCGGATTGTCGCGACCCGCGGCACCCACGCCCGGCTCAAGGCTCACGATATTCTCGCCGAGTCCATTCTCAAAATCCAGCAGGGCCGTCCCAATATTCTGGACGCCATTAAGAACAGGACGATCGTCCTGATGGTAAACACGCCGGCCGGTGAGGCCGCGCAAGCCGACGATCACAGAATTCGCCAGGCCACGCTTCAATACGGCATCCCGTACACGACCACGCTGGCGGGGGCATCTGCTGCGGTGGCCGGCATCGAATCCCTCAAGAGAAACGGCGCGGTCCGAATTCGTTCACTCCAGGAATTCCACGGGAAGGAGGGGCGAGACAACGCATGAATTCAAACCGGAAGATCCTGCTGCCCTGCGTCATCCTGCTTGCCGGTATCCTGGCTTCCGGATGTGTCTATTACAACACGTTCTACAACGCCAAAAAGCAGTACCTGGATGCGGAACGCAAGAGAGAGGAAGCCGAGAACGTATCCGCCACAATCCATCGGAGCCGACAGATGACGTTGCGGTACCGCGAACTCTATATGCGGGCCATACTCAAAGCTTCCATCGTCCTCGACCGGCATCCCGACAGCAAGTGGGTGGACGACAGCCTGCTGCTGATCGGCAAGGCCTTCTACAGGCGCGGCAGCTACGGCGACGCTTTGCTGAAGTTCCAGGAACTGCAGGACAATTTCCCGGAAAGCCTGCTGCTCACCGAAGCCCGCTACTGGAAGGGGTTGTCGCTCTGGGCGGCCGGAAGGGCCGAAGAAGCGCGCCCGGTACTGGCCGGCGTCGGCGAGAGCGCCGATCCGCAGTTTACCGGGAAGGCCCGGCTCGCGCTGGCCGAACTGGAAGCCGAAGCCGGCGACTACGCCGCCGCCATCGATGCGTATCAGAAGCTTCTGGAGACCAGGCCCAGGGGCCTCGCCACGAAAATATGGCAAGGCATCGGCAATGCCAGGTTTCACCTGGAACAGTATGATGACGCCCTGCTGGCCTATCGCCGCGTATTGAAGTCGAAACCGAAGAACAAGATCAATTTCGAGACCCGCCTCCAGATCGGCAGCATTCTCGAACGTCAGGGAAAACTGGACGAAGTGCTGGCAACGTACAACCGCATATTGAAGATCAAGAGCCTGAGATCGTATGAGCCCGAAGTCCATCTCAAACAGGCAAATGTGTACCAGCTCATGGGTAACCAGGAAGTCGCCGCTGAGATCTACAATGAAGTCATCGAGCGCAACCCGAAGACCGAATACAGCGCCGAAGCCTACTACCGGTTGGCTATGGTGGCGCAAACGTCACAAAGAGACATGGAAAAGGCGAAAGAGCTTTTCGCCAGCGCCCGAAAGGAAAAACCCGGTTCCGACCCAGGAAGGGCTGCCAGAGACCGTGAAAAGGACCTGGGCAAGCTGGAGCGGTACCAAAAGGCGGCAGCCAAGGGAAAGAAAAAGGGCCTCAAGGCGTTATTCAACGTGGCGGAAATGTATCTGTTCAACTTCTCGGAACCGGATTCCGCGCTCGCCACGTATCGCAGGGCATACGAAATTGCGGACAGCCTGGATACGGAACTGGCGCCGAAGGCCCTGTATGCCATTGGCCTGATCTACGCGGACAGTCTGAAGAACCAGGAAGCGGCTGAGAAGACGTTCCGGAAACTGATCGATACGTACCCCGTCAACCACTACGCCGTGAGTGCACGTCAGCGGCTGGCGCAGGCCCTCGAGGACGACGAGAGGGCGGAAGCGCGGTTTCGCGAGGCCGAGACGCTGATGGCCGGTGGGGTCAACCCGTCCGGCTACCTGGACATCCTCAGGCAGTTACCATCGGATCATCCGAACAGTCCCTTTGCGGCCAGAGCCCTGTATACCATCGCGTGGACCCATGCGAACCGCCTGGAGAACCCCGATTCCGCGAGGGTCTATTACCAGCAACTCGTGGTCGGCTATCCGCTCACCGAATTCGCGGAACTCGCGTCGAAGAGCCTCAAGGGCGATTTCCTGAACGTCATCGCGCAATCCGATGCTGACGCGGAGGCATCTGGTGGAACCGACCGCACGACCCCGGTCGACCGGAAGGGCGATAAACGCCGGCGGGAATCCGAAAACCAGCATGAGAATCAGTCCCCTTGACAACTCTTGCAGTCATTCAAAGAATACCGGTATGCGCGGGTGACGCTTTCGTCCAATGATTCCTCAATTCTTCCAGGAAAACGCCGTCGTCCTCGACAACGAGCAGATTGCGCGGAACGTCTACCTGATGCGCCTGCAAGCGCCGGGAGTCGCCCGGAGGTGTCGTCCCGCCCAATTCGTTCAGATCCGCACCGACCCGGGTCAGTCGCCGTATCTTCGACGTCCGTTCAGCGCACTTCGCACGGACCCTGAAGCGGGTTCCATAGAGGTGGTCTACGACGCGATCGGAGAAGGCACTCGACGGATGGCTGACGCCGCGCCCGGTCATCGCCTCGACGTCCTCGGCCCGCTCGGACGACCCTTTGTCCCCCCCGTTACCCGCCGCCTGCTGCTCGTCGCCGGAGGGGTCGGACTGGTGCCGCTCGCATTCATGGCCTGGTTCCACAGAGAACGCCGGAATGACATGGTATTCCTGATGGGGGCGGCGAGCAGGGACCGGATGCCCGAGATGGATCGTGTGATTCCATCCGATCTGCGTCGATGGCTGGCCACGGACGACGGCAGCCTCGGGCACAGGGGCCCGGTAACGGACCTGATTCCGGAGCATGTGCAGCAGGACGGAACCCGGGTGCTTACGTGCGGTCCACACGCCATGATGGCGCGTGTCGCCGAAATCGCGGCAGAGCTTCGTCTGCCGTGCCAGGCGTCCCTGGAGAACCATATGGCCTGTGGATTCGGCGCGTGTGTGGGTTGTGTGGTGGAATACCGGGACGCGGAGAGGGAAGACCATCGATACCGACGGGTCTGCATTGAAGGACCGGTGGTGGATGCCCACGCGATCGTCTGGTAAGAGGCGCCTGACCGGCCCGTCGGGGAGTACGCCCGTGGTCAGGCGATGCCTCTTGCGGAATTCCATCCCACAATGACCATGAATCTCTCCACGCACATCGGCGGCGGCCTGACCATCAGAAATCCTGTGATGATGGCATCGGGAACCATCGGGCACGGAGCAGAATACGAGGGTATGTTCGACTTCGCAGGGGTCGGCGGTGTGGTTACGAAAACCATAACCCGTCATCCCCGCGCCGGCAACAGCGCCCCCCGCACCGCGGAAACTCCTTCCGGAATGCTCAATTCCATCGGCCTCACGAATCCCGGCCTCGACGCCTTTATTGCCGAAAAGGTCCCGCCGTTACAGTCGCTTCCAACAGCGCGCATTGTCAGCATCGCAGGCACCTCCAAAGACGAATTCGCCGAGATGGCGCGGCGGTTCAACGATCTTCGGGGCATAGACGCTCTTGAACTGAACATCTCGTCGCCCAATATGAAGGACGGCGGGCAGCTGTTCGGATGCCGGGAGCAGGCCGCGCATGATGTCACCTCGGCAGTGAAGGCGGTCTCCAGGCTTCCCGTCATCGTCAAGCTCACGCCCAATGTAACCGACATCGCCGCGGTGGCGGCGGCCGTGGAAGAAGGCGGCGCGGACAGTATCGCTCTGATCAACACCCTGCTTGGCCTGGCCGTGGACGCCGGCGCCCGGCGCCCCGTTCTGGGAAACGTCACCGGCGGCCTTTCCGGACCCGCCATCAAGCCGGTTGCGCTGGCGATGGTGTGGAGGGTTGCCGACACGGTATCAATTCCCATAGTCGGCATGGGCGGCATTGCAACCGCCCGGGACGCAATCGAGTTTCTCATCGTTGGCGCATCGGCCGTACAGATTGGGACCACCACCTTCATCAACCCCTGGGCTGCCCTGGAGATCGTCGATGGCATCGCCGAATACTGCCGGAGCCACCGGATCGGGCGCATATCAGACCTCGTGGGTTCGTTTGAAACCGGGCCGCGGAACTGACCGCGCTGCAATTCACGTACTCCTGATCTTTGCAATCGGCCTGACTTCAGGTTGTTTCTCCCGGCCGAGATATCGTACCCCGCCCCAGGGGACAGACTCCGAAAAGACGACCGTCGATGCTCCCGTTATCTCCACCAAAGACGCTTTTCAGGTCGGGCTTGCCTCGTACTATGCGCACAAGTTCCACGGCCGTCCCACCGCCAGCGGTGAGATTTTCGATATGTACGGTCTTACCGCGGCGCACCGGGAGCTTCCGCTCGGTACCGTCATCCACGTAACCCATCTCGGAAACGGAAGGAGCGTCAAGGTGAAGGTCAACGACCGTGGCCCCTTCATCGAAGGCCGGATTCTTGATCTTTCCCTGGGTGCGGCGCGTCGTCTGGAGATGGTGGAGGAGGGGGTCGCGCGGGTCAAGATCCGAATCATCAAGCGCATTGACTGAGGATCCGGCGACGCGGCGATTGTGTCGCGGTGGGGTCTGCGGAGGATTAATTCTCGCGGCCGGATTGACTTTGCGAAAGCGTGCGGAAGGCAAACTGCGCAATGAAGTCGATGCCCAGCAACCGGCCCATAACGCGCCCGTCTTCCAGGTCGATGGCGCTCAGCCCCGGTCCGCCGCCGTCCAGCACCAGGGTGCCGACGTAGATGCGCGTACCATCCGGTGCAACGCCGATCGTGGACGCGGCGTCCCCGACCCGTAGACGCCCGGATATCAGATTGCGTTGTACGTCAATGGTCACAAGGAAACCGCCGGAGCGTGTCCCGGTCGAAGCCACGTAGAGTGTCCTGCCGTCCGGCGAAAACGCCAGCCCGCGCGCGGAATCTCCATTCAATTGCAGGCCGCTCACGACCTCATCCAGATCAAGATCCAGCACCGAAACGACACCGCGGTCGACGTTTGTCACGTACGCCCGCCGGCCGTCCTTCGTAATGCCGATCTCACCCGGGACGCCGCCGATAATGATGGCGCTCGCGACTTCACCCCGTTCCACGTCGATCACCGAGACGTCGCGGCTGTCGGCGTTCGCCACGTAGAGCTTCCTGCCATCCGGTGTAATCGCCACGTCGATCGGCCTCTCGCCTACCGAAATCGTATCCACGGGAACCCGTGCGGCCAGGTCCAGGACCACAAGCCGGTCGTGCCGTTCTTCCGTCACGTACGCGAAACGCTCGTGGGGGCCAAGCACGACGCGACCCTGCGATTCCGTCGGGATTGAGAACAGCGCTTCGTGATTCCCATCGATGGCGAAGAGCCCGAATCCTTCCGATACATAGATTGTCCGTTCGCCCGCCGAGACCGCAATGCCTGTCGGTCCCCGAAACCTGAGGTAATCCGAGAGCAGATGCGACTCGGAATCGATGACCGCCATCCCCCCAAGCAGAGGATCGAGCGCGTAGACGGCGTATCGCGACGACGTCCCGTCGCCGGAACGGGCGCCGAATGCCGCGCTGAAGGAGACGAAGTCCGGAAAATTGACGGTGCCGTCGCCGTTCAGATCCAACCTTGCGTCGTACCCCACGTCGCCTTCCGACGTGTTGAACTTGCGGGCGAACAACAGGAAATCCGAAAACCCCACAACACCGTCACCGTCAAAGTCCGCACCTGCGGCATCTGTAGAACGATGCGTTGTGGGGCCTTCCGGACGCCAGATCAGCTCAGGGCTCTCCCCATGCGCGATATGCGGGGAAACAAGAGAAAAGAAGACGAAGAGTCGCAACAGGTTGACGTTTCCGGTCATGTGACATCCTTTTGTGCAGGCGCTCGGACCCTGTTGGCATTCAGTCAACGGCCGTCAGCCGGACAGTGCAGCGCGCGCCACGCGTAGCATATTGCCGCCCAGTATCTTGCGGATATCCGCATCTGGATACCCGCGCTGGACCAATCCGACCGTGAAGAGCGGCCAGTTGGTCCACGCCAGGCTCTTCACCATGTTTTCCTGACGCCAGTGCGCGTCAAATGCGTCCGGAGGCCAGAAATACGCCCATCGGGGACGCCCTCGGGCACGCGGCGCCTTTCTCCTTTCCGCCTGGGAGGCCCGCGATGCGTACGCCGTATCCGTGCCGATCGTTACATGATCGGCCCCGAACGTTTTGACCATATAATCGATATGATCAAGCAGCGCCAGTATGTCCCCGCTCCGGCCCAGGAACGCGGGAATGCAGCAGATGCCCACGTAACCGCCCGTGTCCGCGATCGCCCGGATCACGTTGTCCGGTTTGCACCGCACGTGTTCGTTCACGGAACAGCAGCCCGAGTGACTTGCCACCATCGGGGCATCGGACGCTCTGGCCGCCTCCAGGCTGGTCTGCCAGCCCGCGTGAGCCACGTCCACGATAACGCCGACGCGGTTCATTTCGGCGACCACGGATCTGCCGAAATCGCTCAACCCCGCGTTGGCAGGTTCGGCGCACCCGTCTCCCAGCATATTGCGCCGGTTGTACGTCAGGTGCATCATCCGAATCCCCAGTTGAAAGAAGATTCGGATGTACCTGAGTTCCTCCTCCACGGACACCCAGTCCTGTGAAAGCGGGACTCCGTTGCCACTCATGTACAGACACTGCTTGCCCTGGATCCTGGCTGCCTCTATATCCTCCGGAGTGGTCGCCCGCAGCAGGAAATCACGCATTACGTCAGCCACATAGGTAAACCGCGCGAGGCGCTTGATCAGCCGCAAAGGCGCCTGGCCCTCCTCTCCGGCGTTCTGTGCGATGCATGTGACACCGCTCGACCGCCACGCTTCCTGGAACTCCGCACGCTCGCCCGGATCGGTTGCGCACCGGGTCATCGACATCTCTTCGTTCATGTCATTGAGTTCCGCATCGGAAGCGCCGGCTTCGATAGCGGCCGCCATCGCGTCTCCGTCGATTGCTGCCCTGGGCGCGAATCCGTACGTGTCGCACACGATCGACTCCGCGTGCAGGGCCAACCCGTGTTCCAGTTCCTTCTTGCGCGGCTTCAAGATCCGAAGCGCAATCTGGCGGGCCTCTTCGATTTTTTCGTTCATCTTCCGTATCCTGACCGTGGATTCTTTTTGTCAATGTTCCTGATCCGGGAGAAATATACCACAACGACCCTGCGTGATCAACGATGAGATTTCGAGAAATGTCGAGACCGTATGGTGCTGTTGCCGTGAACATGCGGCTGCGCCGCCATTGCGGCCGGCGCGAAAACCCCAAAAAAACCTTGCATCTTTCAATTTTTCCCATACCTTTATGTGCCTTGGTCCAGGGGTCTCCGGAAGGGAGAAGGCCTGAAATTCCCACGCCGGGCGAGCGCGCGGGGAAATGACCGAATATCGCCGGAAAAGGAGCATGAGAGAAGCCGCATGAACGAACCACAAGACGTGCATGATATGGACGAGAAATACGTCGAAGACCGTTCCAGCGACAAATTCGCAGCCTTGCTCGAAAGTGAACCTGATCAGGCGCCCGCACCGTTACTTTCCGTGGGACAGCGGCTTTCGGGGCGCATTCAATCCATCGATGAATCCTCGGTGTTTGTGGACTATGGAGGCCGGAGTGAGGCCGTCGTCGACCTGCAGGAACTGAAGGACGAGCAGGGTGAGGTCTCCTGCAGTGTCGGGGATACCATCGAAGCATTTGTCGCCTCTGTGGAGAATGAAGTTCGATTGACCCTGTCCCGGCGGACCGGCAATGTCCAGATTCTGCGCCAGGCCTACGAAAACAGCATACCGGTAGACGGACGGGTAACCGGATTCAATTCCGGCGGTCTGGTCGTCAATCTCGGCGGCCGGCGGGCTTTCTGTCCGGTTTCCCAGATCGATACGGGTTACAGCAAAGACCTGGCCTCCTACGCGGGGCAGACGCTTACGTTCAAAATTGTCGAATTCCGGGGGCGGGGCCGCAACATCGTTCTTTCACGCCGCGCCCATCTCGAGGCCGAGGCCGCCCGTCGCGCGGACGAGTTGCGGGAGAAACTCAACGAGGGCGCCGAAGTCACCGGCAAGATTACCAGGCTTGAACGGTTCGGCGCTTTTGTCGACCTTGGCGGCGTGGAGGGTCTGGTGCACATATCGGAAATTGCCCACAGTCGCGTCGGGCATCCGAAGGACGTGCTCCGGTCCGGAGATGAAGTCAGCGTGAAGATCCTCGAACTCAAGGGCCTCGGCGGAGACAAAGAGCGCATCTCTCTCTCCATAAAGGCGCTCCTGCCCGACCCCTGGGACGGCGCGTTGGAGAAATATCGGGAGGGAGAGGACATCACCGGCAAAGTCGTTTCGATCCAGCAGTTCGGCGCCTTCGTCGAAGTCGCTCCGGGTGTGGAGGGCCTGGTCCACGTGTCCCAGCTCGCACGCAGCCGTGTCGCGCGGCCGGCAGACGTGGTATCGGTCGGTCAGGAAGTTCGTGCCCGGATCCGGAAGATCGACCGGGACAGGAAACGCATCTCCCTTTCCATGCGCGACCTTCAGGAAGAAGATAAGAAGGCGGGTGAAGTCAGGGAAATCGAAGCATTCAAGATCAAGGAAAACTCGTCAGACAACAAATCTGAAAGCGTTATGGCCGACGCCCTCCGCCGCGCCGGATTGGTTTAGAACAGGATCCCGCATCCGATCCGGTCCGACGAGACCGGGGCCGCGGAGAACGGCCGGGGATCCCGACATGCCACGCTATAACACCGATCCTGAAATCCTCCTCAAGGAAGTGCAATTCCAGCCCTTTCGCGGCGGCGGACCGGGCGGCCAGAACCGTAACAAGGTTGAAAGCGCGGTCAGACTTGTTCACCTTCCCTCCGGCATCAGGGTCGTTGCGTCCGAACATCGTTTGCAGGGACGGAACAGGGACCTTGCCCTCCAGCGTCTCCGGCGAAAGCTCATCGGCCTGAACCACACGGCCAGACCCCGGATTCCAACCAGACCCTCACGTGCGTCCAGAGAAAAGCGCATGGAACAGAAACGCCGCCACGCGCGAAAGAAAGCCCTGCGGCGCATCGTGGACAGGTCTTGCCCGTAGTCCTCTGCGCAAGCGTCCCGTCATCCCGCGCTTCCTGGGGGACAGGCTGCGGCGGCCGCGCTCAGCGTCCCTCGGACATGCGGCGCCATTCACCTCAAAAATGAATCATATCGAGGGTTCATGCGTCTTACGATACGGGGTGAGAATTATTTCCGTACCGTAGGCGGATGAGGAGAATGCCTGTGCCAAACGGATCATCGTCGCTATGAACAGTCGATCTTCCCTTCTTACGCGTATTTCCGTCAATCGACCCGTGACAATAACGGTGTGCCTGCTGGCGCTGCTCGTGATGGGCGCCGTGGGCTATTCCCGGATCGCGGTGAAAATGATGCCGGCGGGATTCGAGCCGCCGTTTCTGTGGTTGAGCGTCAGGTATCCCGGTTCGACCGCCACGCCTCAGGAGGTCGAACAGCAGATAACGCGCCCACTGGAGGAGCGGCTGCGGACGATAAAGGGAATCGAAAGGGTCCGGACGTACACGGACAGCCGGGGCGTCGGCGCGCCTCTCCGTTTTCAGCAGGATGCCGACATGACCCTGGCGTACAACCAGTTGCGGGATCAGTTGGACCGGCTGAAACCGGACCTTCCGGAGGAAGTGCGAGATCGGATTTTCGTGTGGAAGTACAATGACGAGGGCTGGAATATCATGTGGATCGGCGCGGCCCTCGACTCCTCGATCGTAGACGTGTACCGTTACCTGGAGACCCATGTTCAACGACCTCTGGAGCGCATCGAAGGCGTGGCCCGGGTGGAACTCTGGGGTGCGGACCCCAAAGAGGTGATGATCGAAATCGACCGTGACAAACTGGTCGCGAGGGGCGTGAACGTCTACGACATGGTCCGAAGGCTGCAAAGCGACAATTTCGCGCTCAAGAGCGGGTACGTGAACGAGGGGACGAAGAAATTCTACGTCCGCTCGCTCGCCCGTTACCGAAGTCTCGAGGAGATTGGCGATATTCCCGTCGGGTCCCGGCAGGGCGGCATCAAGCTGCGCGAAGTCGCCGACGTGGTCTACGATATTCCGGCCCGGAGCTGGTATCAGAGTATCGACGGTCAGCCGGCTTCTTCCGTGGGGATCAAGGCCGAGTCGGGAGCGGACATTGCAACGGTATGCGACCGTGTTTCGGAGGCGCTCATCCGGATCGAGAACGGGCCTGCCCTGGCTGGAAAAGTGCAATTCAACGTGTTCTTCAACCAGGGCGAACTCATCAGGGGGTCGGTTGCGACTCTGAGGAATACCGGCCTCTGGGGCGGGTTGTTTGCCGCGCTGATCCTGCTGTTCTTCCTGCGAGTCATCCGAATGACGGCCATCATTACACTGTCGATTCCGCTGTGCGCGATGATGACGGTAACGGTGCTTTATTTTTCCGGGTGGTCCCTGAATCTCATGACCATGATGGGTCTGATGGTAGGCGTGGGGATGGTTGTGGACAACGCGGTCGTGATTCTGGAGAACATCTATCGCCGCAGGGAGAAGGGCGAATCGCCGAAGCCCGCGGCGGTCTCGGGCGCCAGCGAAGTCGCAATGGCGATTACCATGGCAACGCTGACCACCGTCGTGGTTTTTCTGCCTCTGATGTTGATGACCGGTAACGTGGGGATGACGTTCTATCTTTCCCGGATGGGCGTCCCTGTCATCGTGATGCTGGTGGGGTCGTTGTTCGTCGCGCTGTTGATCATCCCGCTGGCTTCGGTGCGGTTCGGGGGCGGCCGCGTCAAGCCGGACTCGAAGTCCATCGGCTGGGCACGGATGCGATACGGCCGCGTACTGAAATGGGCGTTGAGCCACCGCCGGGACGCCATATTGATCCTCCTCGCCGTATTTGCAACCATTTCGGTTCCGGCCGGCAAGATGAAACGTTCGGATGCCTCCCGGGGAAACATCAACGATATTGGCATCAATATTCGAACGCCCCGGGATTTCACAACATATGAAACCTTTGAATTGATGAACGAAGTGGAGGAATTCCTGGATTCCAAGCGGGAGGCGTACGGCATCCGAACCATCCGGTCCTGGTTCCGCAAGACCCGCGGGAACTTCCGGATCTATCTGGATTCGGACCCCAACGAGGCGTGGTGGTACGTCGCGTACAAGAATCTGAGATCCGGTCTGGGCGCTCCGGTGGACAATACGATGGAACGTACGGAGGTCATCAAGGACCTGAAAGAGAACATGCCGAAATACGTGGGGGTGCGCATTGGCGTGGAGAGCCGGGCCCGGGGGGGCGGCGAACCTTCGGTTTCCGTCTATCTCTACGGCGACGACACCGAGGCGCTGGCGGGTCTCGTAACCGAAGTCGAGCGCCGGCTCCGGGCGATACCCTCGGTCGTGAACGTGGACTCGGACCTGGAGCGATCCACCGACGAGGCGCAGGTCCACATCGACCGCGAGCGGGCAAGGCGCTACGGGATTTCCCCGCAGGTGGTGGCCAGGACGCTGGCCTTCACCATGCAGGGCGTAAGCCTGCCCCGCTTCCAGTCCGGCGAGCGGGAGGTGCCTACGCGACTGTACCTGGAAGAGGCGGACCGGCAAACACTGCATCACCTCAAGAGTTTCATGTTCAGGTCCGCATCGGGCGAGGAGATCCCGCTTTCCGAACTGGCCAGCTTCAAGGTAACACCGGGGCGGGGGAGAATACGCCGGGAAGACGGAAAGACGCGTCTGGAGGTGAAAGCGTTTACGACAAAGGACGATCTCAAGAGCCTCTACGCCGAAATCGACCGGGCGATGACCGGTTTCGAAATGCCGAGGGGGTATTCGTGGAACAAGGGAGAACGGTTCGCCCGGTTCCGCGAGTCCGACAACGAGACGATATTCGCGGTGGTGATGGCCGTTACCTGCGTCTTTCTTCTGATGGGGGTGTTGTTCGAGTCCGTTGTCCTGCCGTTCTCGGTGTTGTTTTCCATTCCGTTTTCATTTCTGGGGGTGTACTGGACGCTCTATCTGACCGGTACGCCGATGGACATGATGGCCAGCATCGGCATGATCGTACTGATCGGCGTCGTCGTCAACAACGCCATCGTGCTCGTGGATATGATCAACCGGATGCGTCTGGAGGGCATGAGCCGCACAGAGGCGATTCTGGAAGCCGGACACAACCGGTTTCGCCCCATTCTGATGACGACGTTCACCACCGTGTTCGGCCTGTTGCCCATGGCATTGGGCAACAGCAATCTCATTGGGATTCCCTATGCGCCGCTGGGACGGACAATGATGGGCGGGTTGTTCGTTTCGACGTTTATGACCCTGCTGCTCGTGCCCATCTGCTATACGCTGCTGGACGACCTGCGGACGTTTCTGAAAGGAGTCGTTCGAGCCGCGTTCTTTCGCCCCGCCATCGGCGAACAGACGGCGGACGACTGATCGAACGGGCGCACCGGCCAGGTTTTCATCCGGGGCCGGCGCCTGATTATCAGAACACCAGGCCGGAGGCGCGACCCTCCGGCGTTTTCTTGTACATGTCTCGGAGGGGCCGGGGTTGAAGTGGTGGTTATAGTACGTTATATTGTGGCGTTCGTTTGCCGGCCGAAATTATCGGATTCGGCGTGACTACGTCTGTGAAATGAGTGGTTGCAGCGCCGTGCCTGGCGTGGCGAAACGTCCTGACTCTCTCCCGGACACCTGGAGCTTCTGTGAATTTCAGGCCCTGTATCGATCTGCGCGGCGGGCGCGTGGTACAAATCGTGGGCGGATCGTTGCGCGGTGGCGCCGAACCGGCGACGAACTTCGAGACAGGCCGGTCCGCGGCCGATTACGCGAAGATTTACAGAGCGGACAATCTGCCGGGAGGACACGTTGTCATGCTGGGACCGGGCAATGAGTCGGCCGCGCTGTCCGCGTTATCCGCCTTTCCCGGCGGGCTTCAGGTAGGCGGGGGCATCCGTCCGGAAAACGCGCGACGATATCTGGATGCCGGCGCCAGCCACGTCATCGTCACCTCGTACGTGTTTCGGGACGGGCGCGTAGACACCGATCGGCTGGACAGGATGGTACGCGCTGTCGGTCGGAACCGGCTGGTGCTGGACCTGAGCTGCCGGCGTCGAGGCCGCGCGTATCTGGTCGTGACCGATTTGTGGCAGCGTTTCACCCGCGTCCGGGTGGACGGAGCCACGTTGAACCGTCTTTCGGAGTTCTGCGACGGGTTCCTCGTACACGGGGTGGACGCAGAGGGCAAACGGCAGGGGATCGAGGACTCCCTGGTGGAACTGCTGGGCGCCGAGTCGCCGATTGACGTGACGTACGCCGGCGGTGCGCAGAGCCTTGAAGATCTGGATCGCGTGGAGGAACTGGGGAAGGGGCGCGTGGGACTGACGATCGGCAGCGCGCTGGATATATTCGGCGGCGACGTGCCCTATGCGGAGGTCGTCGCCTGGCAGCGGCGGCGTGAACGGCCGGCGTAGCGTTCGACGGAATTCGAGCCATTCCTGGCCCCTGCCGGCAACTCGAGCGGACTGCCTTTTAGAAGCCGTCTTAAAACCCCCAGTGGTCTTCGCGCGGCTGCAAGAGCGTCTGTCTGCGTTGGTCAAAAGCACCCGTATACCCAAATATGGGTGCCTTTGCCCGCCTTGACCGACCCATTTTCGCTCGCGCTCTGGACTCACCGGGAATTTTAAAACAACTTCCTACGGTGGAGAACCCCGTGGCGACGTTCCGGGAGATAGGAGAATTCGGCTTTATCGAGCGGATTGGGGCGGCCGGATTGCCCCGGGCCGTCGACGTGTGTTGCGGGATCGGGGATGATTGCGCCGTATTGGCGAGCGAAAACGACCGTGTGCGGCTTATCACGTCGGACTTGATGGTGGAAGGCGTGCATTTCGCAGTCGAGGGTTCCGATCCATGTTGGTTGGGTCACAAGCTGCTTGCAGTGAACCTTTCGGACATCGCGGCGATGGGCGGGGAGCCTCGCGAGGCAGTGGTTTCGTTGGCGATTCCATCGGATCTGGACGTTGGGTTTATGGAGCGCGTCTATCGAGGATTGCGTGACCTGGCGTCCGGTTTTGGCGTAAACGTCGTTGGAGGCGACACAACGCGAAGTCCCGGGCCGCTGGTCATGAATCTGACGCTCACGGGCGAAATGGATCGGAAGCGGGTGTGCTACCGTTCCGGCGCAATCCCCGGCGATCTGATCTACGTGTCGGGCACGCTCGGGGATTCCGCGGCAGGCTTGAAGCTGGCGCTGGGCGAAGCCGTCGCGCTTTCTGAAGAGGACCGCGAGTTTCTGCTTTGCAGGCACCACCGGCCGGAGCCCAGGGTGGCGTTGGGGCGAGGGTTGGCGGCAACCGGCGCCGTTACGGCGATGTTGGATCTCTCGGATGGGTTGGCTTCGGACCTGCGGCATATCTGCAGGCAAAGCGGGGTTTCCGCGGTGATCGACGGGACGACAATACCCGTTTCACCTGCGTTCAGACGATTTAGCGAGCATTTGGATGCCTGCGCCGGAAACCTGGAAATATCGGGCGGTGAGGACTATGAATTGCTGTTTACGGTGGCGCACGGGAGAAGAGAAAACGTAGAATCGCTCGCCGCCCGGTCGGGTATTTCCTGCATCGGGCGGATCGTAACGGGTGACGAGCGCGTCTTTATCGAGAATGCGTGGGGCGAGAGGTCGGAGCTGGCTGCGCGCGGCTTCGAGCATTTCTGAGTTTCACGTACTCTCTGGATGATGATCTGAACCTTGTCAGTCGAGTTGCGGCTACGTGGAAGGAAGCGGAACGAAACCCATGTCCCGAAAACCGGAGTCGAGCGGAGCCATCAGCCTGACCGTACCCGTTACCGGGATGAGCTGCGCTGCCTGCGCCGCCCGCATTCAGGAGGGATTGCGAACAACCCCGGGTGTAGGCGAAGCGTCCGTCAACTTCGCCACGGAAGATGCCACCGTGCAACTCAGTGACGGCGTGTCCGGCACGAAGCGGGTGATTCGTGAAATCGAAAGTCTTGGGTACGGGATACGCACCGAAGAGACAAGACTTGCCCTGGGCGACATGAACTGCGCCGCTTGCGTGTCGGCAATTGAGAACGCGTTAACAGGGGTTCCCGGCGTCGTGGACAGCGAGGTCAACTTCGCGGCCCGTCACGCCACGGTGCGCCATTTCGCAGTCCCCGATTCCACTCTGACGCGCGCGGTAATCCATGCAGGGTACGGCGCAACGGTCGTGAAGCAGGACGCGGCCGTGGACGAAGGAGAACGGAGGGAAGAACGATCGGAGCGTCGCTCGGTTCGACTGCGATTCATCGTTGCCGCGGTGCTTTCAACGTTGATCATGGGCGCGGGTATGCTGCACGAGCCGCTGGGAGCGCCGTACCCGATCCCGCGGGTCCACCTTCTGCTCTTCCTCCTGGCAACTCCCGTGCAATTCTGGTGCGGCTGGCGCTTTTTGAGAGGGTTCTGGATCGGCCTGCGGCACAGGACCGCCGACATGAACAGCCTGATTGCCGTCGGGACGCTGGCGGCCTACGGCTACAGCGTCGCGGGTGTTTTTTCCCCCCGGTCGGTTACCGTGCCCGGCGAGCCCGTCAGTGTCTACTTTGACACGTCCGCTATGATCATCACCCTCATCCTCCTGGGCCGGCTGCTGGAGCTCCGGTCCCGCGGCCGTGCCGCCGGCGCCATCCGTGCGTTGATGGATCTCCGTCCCGAGACGGCGTGTGTCCTTGGAAACGGCGAGGAAACGCTGGTTCCTGTAGAGGACGTCGCCGTGGGCGACCTCATTCGTATTCGGCCGGGCGACAGAATCCCCGTGGACGGCGTCGTGCAGGAGGGGCAGTCGAGCGTGGACGAATCCGTGATTACGGGAGAGAGCATGCCCGTTGAAAAAGCCAGCCGGAGCCGGGTACTGGGGGCAACGCTCAACAAGACCGGGAGTTTCACCTTCCGCGCCACGCAGGTCGGCGCCGAAACGGTGCACGCCCGGATCGTTCGGATGGTTCGTCGTGCCCAGGGCTCGCGCGCGCCCGTTCAGCGGATCGCAGACCGGGTTGCCGGGGTCTTTGTGCCGGTCGTTTTCGGCATCGCCCTGCTCACGTTCGCCCTGTGGTGGTTCGCCGGTTCCGGATCCGCCGCCTCCCACGCGCTGCTGAACGCCGTTGCCGTCCTCATTATCGCCTGTCCGTGCGCGCTGGGCCTGGCCACGCCCACGGCCATCCTGGTCGGCACGGGTCGGGCGGCGGAACTGGGTGTCCTCATCAAGGGTGGTTCGGTCCTGGAATCCGCCCATCGCCTCGACACGATCGTCCTGGACAAGACCGGCACCCTCACAACGGGAAGACCCGCGGTTACGGATCTCGTCACGACAGGTACATGCTCGGAACTGGATCTGCTCGAGTTGGCCGCGTTTGTCGAACAGGGCTCCGAGCACCCCCTCGGAGAAGCCATCCGGAACGCGGCGCGGGAACGGAAACTGCCCGTTGAAGAACCCCTGGAATTCGAAGCACTGCCCGGGCAGGGAGTACGCGCAAAAAAGGCCGGCCGCACGGTTCTGCTGGGCAACCGGCGGTTGGTGGAAAGCCAGGCTGTCATGCCTGGCGACCTGGATGAGAGGGCGGTTCGTCTGGAAGCCGGCGGTAAGACCGTCCTTTTCGTCGCCGTCGACGACCGGCTGGAAGGCCTCATCGGCGTGGCTGACGTACTGAGGCCGGATGCGGTCCGCGCGGTCGCAGATCTCAAGTCATTGGACCTGACCGTTATCCTCCTGACGGGAGACAACGCGAGAACCGCGGTCGCCGTCGCGGAACAGGCCGACATCCCCCGGGTGATCGCCGGGGTCATGCCCAATGAGAAAGCCGCCCGAATCGCGGAATTGCAGGACGGGCGGCACTGCGTGGCCATGGTTGGAGACGGCGTCAACGACGCGCCGGCGCTGGCGACCGCCGACGTTGGCATTGCCATCGGCACCGGGACGGCCGTTGCGATGGAAAGCGCGGACATCACCCTGATGTCCGGCAGCCTTACCGGAATCGAGACGGCGATTCGCCTTTCCGGGCGGACGATGCGCACGATCCGCCAGAACCTTTTCTGGGCGTTCGCCTACAACGTCCTGCTGATTCCGGTGGCGGCTTTCGGCCTGCTCAACCCCCTCGGCGGACCGATGGTGGCGGCCGGCGCCATGGCGCTGAGTTCCGTCTCGGTCATCTCGAATTCGCTACGGATCAGGGGATTCATGCGGTAGTTGAAAGGCCACGGCTTTCCAGCCGCGGCTGGCATGTACGGCAGTGAGAGCAAGCAGCGGTAAGCCCGGAAGTCGATCCGGCTCCTGGAGTTTATCGCCGTGTCCTCGCGTACGCAAGAATGCCGTTGACGATTTTTTTCGCGTGGCGTTGCCGGTCCTTGTGAAACCGGATCTGATAGGCATCGTGCTGGTAGTGGACGTTGTGAATTTCAACGAGAATTTCGGCGTGGGCCAGATTGTTCCGCAATACCGCGAGGTTCCGCCCCCGTTCCTGCGCGGGCAGGTCCGGCTGGTGAAGCGCCGAACGCATGACGCGGGCGAACGACCGGGAACGCCTGTCAATCCTGCCCCGCCGTTTGTGATAGATTACCAGCGGACCCCTCGGGCGCCCGGGGGTGTTATCCGCGTGCAGCGAAACAAACAGACTCCTGCCCCCCCGCGCTTTTTTTACGAAGCGGTTCGTCACCCGGACCCGTTGTGAAAGATTGGCGCTCCTGGGCCGTACCTTTTCCGAATTCCTCCGGTTGTACCGCTCATCGTTGTAGACCTCGTTCTTTTCGTGGACGAACGTCGTTTTGGCCGGCAGGTTATCCCGGATCAGGTGATTGGGGCTGATCACCGTCAAAGTCACCTCCGCGCCGAGCAGCCTGAGTTCCTTGTACATTCGCAATGCAATGTCGTACACATACTCGTCTTCGACCACGTAAACCCGCTCTTTCTGGCCCGTCATATTGGAGACGATGGCGCCCGGATCGATCCCGCCGTGCCCGGGGTCGAGTACGATTCGCCATCCCTTCAGTGGTTTCCTTCTCTTTCCGGGCGCCTTGGCAAGAATCTCGTTGTCGAAGGCGCGCAACAGGATCCGGGCGCGTCGATAATCCAGCCTCGGGGAGGTTCGCGCCCTTTCGGAATAGTTGCGATGCCTTTGCCTGCTTGCCTTCGGCTTTTGCCAGTAGTATGGACCGTTCGGCGCGCTGTATTTGGCAATCCGTGGCGTCAGACGAAGTACCTGACCCGGGTAGACTCTGTTGGTCCGGAGCTTGTTGATCCGCTTGATGGCGCTGGCGCTTGTATTGTGTCGCATGGCAATCGACCACAGGGAGTCGCCCTTCCGGACCGTGTAGAACAACGAGAGCCCCGCGAGCGGCGTTGACAGCAGTAAGACCGCGCAGAGCCCGGCGCTCAGAAAACGCAAGAATCGAAGTTTGTACATCATTGTCGTAATCCGCGAAAGCATGAGTTGACCGAAGGGCGCACCTGCCCGTCTTTCCCGAGAGAACACTCCAGATTTTACGCCATTTGTCCGCAAAAGACAAGTCGGCTCCGGCAGTAAAGGAACGTCCGTTGACATTCCAAATCGGTTGTTTTCGCCTTGCGTACGGTGTATTTCACCAACAACCATTGACAGTCATCCATCTGCTTGAAATATAACTTAAAAAATAACAGTTATTTATATAATTCGACGGCATTTTGTCATACGGGCACGGCCCTTGCAATATGTCGTTGGCAGAACGTTGGATAAATGTCTGAGTTGGATCTTTTAACCGTGGCGGGCTACCGGCCCGCAAGAGAAAGGAGTACGACCATGGCCAAAGGGATTTTCTCCAGAATGGCTGACATCATCAAGGCCAACATAAACGACCTGCTGAATCGCGCGGAAGATCCGGAGAAGATGATCCGGCAGATGATCCTCGAAATGGAGGAGGCCGTTAACAAGGCGACGGCATCGGTGGGGACCGCCGTGGCCAACGAGAAACGCCTGGAGCGTCAACTGCTGGACAAGACCGACCAGATCGAAGCCTGGCAGAAGAAGGCCGAACTGGCGGTGGAATCCGGCGAAGACGACCTCGCCCGGCGCGCGCTGGAACGCAAGGCCACGCTGGAAAAAGCCGCCGTGGACCTGGAAGTCGCATTCGACGAGAGCCATAAGACCTCCAATCAGCTCAAGAAACAGCTTGGGCAGCTCAAATCCAAACTGGACGAGGCACGCACCCGCCAGGGCGCCCTCATCGCACGGCGACGCGCCGCCCAGGCGCGGAAGCAGATCGCCCAGGGCCTCTCGGGCGTTGGCGACGACGCCTTTTCCAGCTTTGAACGCTTTCGGAGCCGGGTTGAGAATGAAGAAGCTGAGGCTTCCGCGCACGCGGAAATCGTGGGTGAAGACCCCTCGCTCGACGACAGTTTCGAAAAACTGGAGCGACGGAACACGGTGGAAGACGAACTCGAGGCGCTGAAGAACAAACTGCGTAAATCCGATGCGTGAATTTCGAAAAATCCTGGACGAAATCGCGTACGAGATCGACAGGACGATGCGCGACGCAACAGATGCGTGGCGTGATTTCAAGGTGACTCGGCCCGTGCGGCAAGAGCCGGGACCGGTTCGTTACCCGCGGTCGCGTCGGCTGTCCTTCCGATTCTCTGACCTGGCTACTGACGGGAGTTGCGCTATGCGATACGCCTTCGCGTTCATGCTGAAAGGTACAGCAATTGTGTTCGTTTTCGGTGGCCTGGCGGGCATGATCTTTTCCGGCTTCCGGACATCCGGTTTCATCCTGAGCCCGGTTGACTTTTTCATGGGCATTGCCGTTGTCGCTCTCGCGCTGGTTTTCTGGCTGACCGGACGCAAGGTCCACGTCTCGGCCGAGAACAAGCGGTACGCGCAATACCAACACCGTCTGCTCAGGCTTGCCCGCGAAAAGGGCGGCAGCCTTACCGTTGTGGAGGCGGCTACCGACGGGAGGATGACCGTGGGAGTGGCGGAAGAGATCCTTCGTGAATTGGCCGTCGGCGGCAGCGCCGAGGTGCGGGTGTCCGAGTCCGGTCTTGTTGTGTATCACTTTCCCGAAATTGAACGCGGATCCGAAAAATACCGGGCGAAACCGGTGGATGACCTTTGATTTCTTTAAATGAACGGAGGGATGTCATGTTTGAAGTCGGTATTGGCGTTGCGCTGATCGTCCTGGCCGTGGCGGTCCTCAAATACGTCGAGCGGCAGACAAAGGGTACCGTCCCCGGCAAGGTCGAGGAGCGCCTGAATGCCCGACTGGACGACCTTGACAGGAGGCTGACCGATATCCAGGAAATCATGATCGCGATCGATGAAAAGCTGAATCGCCGGGGCTCGGGAGGCGGGTCTTGATCGGAGCCTGCCGGGTCGATTGACCGTAGAAAGGCGAGCAGACGTACCGAGGTACCGGAATCGGACCTGCCTGGAAACACGGGGAATTGAATCATGAATTCACAACGCATTCACGTAAGCGACCGGAATCACGACGGAACGGTCGTCGTCTCCCTGAGTGGCGACACGATCAGCAGGATGGACGCGGCGCCTCTGCGACGCAAGATATCCAACCTGGCAAACAGCGGCGCTCGCACGGTAGTGGTCGATCTTTCGCATGTAAACCACCTGGGCGCCGCAATGCTGGGTGAACTGGCAAGTGGCTTGAAAACCACGCGAAACGCAGGTGGCGACCTGAGGTTGAGCGGCGTTTCCCGTCGGATCCGAAAGGTCCTTTCAGTAACTGGACTCTCGCGTTTTTTCAAGGTTGACGAGATCGAAAACGGTACGACGGAGACCACCAGCCGGAACGTCAAAAAAGTGGCTTGAGATTTCAAATCGTCGGAATGCCGTCGCCGCACAGTCGAAACGCGGGAAACTCAGAGGAGGGAAAGTATGAGCTGGATACTGGAACTGGCGTTGGCACTTTGTCTGCTGATGGTTGCGGGTGGATACTCCGTTTATCTGATGACTCCCGGCAACAAGAAGCCAAGTGGATCCACTGTGGGGATTTTCCTGGCGGTGGCGGCCGTCGGATTCGGAATCTGGGCATTCACGTCGGAACGGTGGAACCTGCTTCCTGGCGCCGATGACATTCCCACAGTCGCCCTGGCCGACAATACCGCCGGGCTGACTGGCGAGGGTGTGAGACGTTTCCTGGACAACCAGAAACGATTGGAGTCAACTGCCGGAAAACTCGAGGATGTCGCAAACAGGCTTGAGTTGGCTCAATCCGGAACGGGTCTGGGCATCGCGATGGAAATTGGCATCGGCATCTGTCTGATTATTTTCGCAGGGGGCCTTGTGAGCTATATACACCTGAGAAAAAAGAGGGAAGGCAAGGGGATGAATCCCGAACGGGCAAAGCGAATGGAATCGCGGCTGGACGCCGTGGATCAGCGCCTGAACGACCTCCAGGAAGT
The DNA here is from genome assembly GCA_965116875.1 of Candidatus Latescibacterota bacterium. Taxonomy (GTDB): domain Bacteria; phylum Latescibacterota; class UBA2968; order UBA2968; genus JAAXHE01. The sequence continues at coordinate 645,481 of OZ220733.1, read as the reverse complement.
GATCATCACCCTGGATGAAAGGCTCAGGCGAAACAGAACCAGCGTCTGAACAACCAGTTTCTTCCGGAATTCAGTCAGGACGTTGTCGTTAACTGAAACACTCCGAACAGGAAAGGAAAACCCATGCTCGCAAAGATCCTCGGCATCATCCTTATCGCCATCGGCGCGTACCTCGGCATTTTCGAAGCGTTCAAGCTCATTGGCATGTCACTGGAAATCGTGTTTTTGCTCCTGAAACTGCTGGTGTCGTTTATCCTGATCTACGTGGGTTACCGGCTGCTTACCGGTGATTCCAGATAATCGACCGTACTTTAGAGAGGAAATCACATAAATGAAAAACGAACGGTATCTGGTCCGGAGGGCCGTCGAAGGCGACGCGGCTGCGTTCGGCGTCCTTTACCGGTCCTGTCACGAACAGATCTACGCCACGATGGTGCGTCGAACAAGCGACCCGGAAACCGCACAGGATCTCGTACAGACCGCGTTTTTGAGGGCATTTACCGCCCTTGGCACCTATCGAGGTGATGCCGCGTTCACAACATGGCTTACCCAGATCGCCCTGAACGTCCACAAGTCCCACTTCCGCAAACAGCAGGTGCGCCGGCGGTGGACAGTGGTAACCGAAGATCCGGCCGCACTGGTGGAATCCACGCGCCTGCCCGCCGCGGGCGAGAATCCTGAGTCCACGGTGGAGCGAAACCAGCGGCGTGAACTCGTGAGAAAGAGCATTCACGCATTGCCTGCGAGATATCGCGAAGTCATCTGGATGCGTTATGTTCGCGACTGGTCCTACGAGGAGATTACCCACGCGCTTCAGATACCTATGGGAACGGTCAAGACCTGGCTCAACCGCGGACGCTACCAGTTGAAGGGCGAATTCAGAAAACGGGGACTGGTACCCTCCTGAGGCTGCGCGCCTGCAAGTTTCTGACGATCCCGTTCCAGTGCCCGAAAGGGAGTTCTCAGCGGTTGTCATGCTGTCGCATTCGGGGCAAAAACCGTAACGGTTTTGGGTTGACGCAGAGAATATTCTATATCACATTTCGCGATGCAAGGCGTCAGCCGGACGCGGACCGTTAGTCCGCATGCAGGAGATCGGCGGCGCAGATTCAAGGAGATTCGAAGAAGGGAGCCGGATATGGATGCCTGGTGGATGCAACTGACCGTACTCAACCAGATTTTCTACGTCGTGGCGATATTCTTCAGTGCGTTTTTCGTCTGGCAACTGCTCGCGGCTTTGCTCGGACTCGGAGGAGGCACGGACGCGGGGATCTCCGGAGACGCGAACTTTGGCGACACCGGGCCGGAGTTCAACGACGGTACGGTTGCCTCATTCAAGCTGCTGTCTATCAGGTCCCTCATTGCCTTTGGCATGCTGTTCGGGTGGGCGGGCGCCCTGTATCTCCAAAGGGGCCTGGAAGTTCGAACTGCCCTTGTCTACGCGCTTGTATGGGGCAGCGCGGGCATGGCGGTCGTGGCCTACTTTTTCCACGGTATCCGGCAGCTTACCGAGACAGGAAACGCCAGCCTGGATACGTGCGTAGGCACGTCGGGGGAAGTATATCTGGATATACCGGAAGGCGGCACGGGACAGGTCAGGGTGATGGAGAGCGGGACGGTCGCCTACGTAACCGCCCGCGGAAAAAACGGCATGTCGGTTTCCGCCAGGACGCCGGTGCGCATTCTCCGCGTTGTAAGCGCGAACACGCTGGAGGTGGAGCCCCTGAAATCATGAGAAGCCGGATCAACTTGAGATTTGCGGCCAGCCCGGATTTTCCACGGGAAAGAACTCATTCAACGGTGCAATATTCAGTCGAGGAGGGATTGCAGTGGCAACGGAGACGATTCTGACAATCATATTGCTGTTTGTGGTGTTTCTTCTCTTCGTGACGTTTATTTCCAGGTACAAACGGTGTCCGTCCAACAAGATACTGGTCGTCTACGGAAAAACCGGAAAGGGGGCCGCAAAGTGCGTTCACGGGGGCGCGGCGTTCGTTCTTCCGCTCCTGCAGGACTATGAATATCTGGACCTGGAACCGTTCGTCGTTCCCATAGACCTGGACAACGCGCTTTCTCAGGAGAACATCCGTGTGTCCGTTCCCACAACCGTCACCGCGGCGGTTTCCAATCATGAGGGCGTGATGCAGAATGCGGCGATCCGGCTCCTGGGCCTTTCCCGCGAACAGATCCAGAGTCAGGCGCAGGACATCATCTTGGGCCAGATGCGGGCGGTGATTGCCACCATGGAAATCGAAGAAATCAACCAGGACCGACAGGCGTTTATGTCCAAGGTCAATGAAGCCGTGTCAACGGAAATGGAGAAAGTCGGGCTGGCCGTGATCAATGTGAATATCAAGGATATCGAAGACGAAAGCGGTTATATCAAAGCCCTTGGTCAGAAGGCGGCCGCCGAAGCCATCAATCAGGCGTCTATCGACGTGGCCGAGCAGGAAAAAATGGGAAAGGTGGGCGTGGCCGAGCGGGAAAGGGACCAGCGCACGGACGTGGCTGCGGCGAACGCGGCTGCGGACATCGGCGAGGCCGAAGCCGCCAGGGACAGGCGCCAGAGGGTTGCCGCACTGGAATCCGAGGCCCAGATCGGGGAGGCAGAGGCCACCAGGAACAAACGCCGGATGGTCTCTGCTCTGGATGCGGAAGCGGTTCAGGCCGAGACGGAGGCCGATTCGAAAAAGGCCGGTTACATGGCGCAGCAGACCGTGGCCGAAGAGGTTGCGCGCCAAAAGGGACAGGAGGCTGCCAGGGCAGCCGACGGCGCCATCCGGGTCGCACAGGAAAAGGCGGAGAGAGAGGCAGAGGACGCCCGGGCGCTACGCGAAGAAGCCCGCCTTAGAGCCGAAATCGTCGTAGAGGCCGAAGCGCAAAAGCAAAAGCTGGTTGTGCAGGCACAGGCCGAGAAAGCCCGGAAAACACTCGTGGCCGAAGGCGAGGCCGCCGCGATCCTGGCTGAGCGGAGGGCTGAAGCGGAGGGCACCCAGGCCATTCTGGATGCCAAGGCAGAGGGTTATAAGGAGTTGGTCGCCGCCTGCGGCGGTAAAGACCAGGCTGCCGCCGCTTTCCTCATCGTCGAACGGCTGACAGAGGTTGCGGGCATTCAGGCGGAAGCCATTCGGAATCTGCCGCTGGATAAGATCGTGGTCTGGGACGGAGGCAACGGACAGGGAGGTATGTCCAACCTCGGTCAGCGTCTGATGGGCGCGATTCCTCCCATGCACGAACTGGCAAAACTGGCCGGTCTGGAACTGCCGGAGTTTCTGGGAAGGATGGCAGGCGGGGTGAATCCTGCGGACGGCAATGACGCCGAAACGGGAAAATCCTCCGAATAGATCCGATAAACCTCAATTCCGCAAGAGCCGCAACGCGGCACCGCGACGAAACCTTTCGAAACGGGCCGAAATGGTCGTCATGAAGGACATTTTTTCCGTGCATGTACAGTGTCCTGGTGTATCCTGGTAATCAGCAGTTTAATCGCCTTTTTAACCTGAATTATTCACAAAGACCGGTGGTTCTGTTGTATAACCGGTTGTATTTCGATAAATACCACGAGGTTTTTTACGACAGCACCTGAAGAAATGCGGAATCTGGCTGTTCGGTGTGATGTTGCGCAGTTTGCAGAGGTAGGCGTCGATTATTCTAGCGCGGAAAAGTGAGCATTTGTCCTGCTCCTGGTTTCTCATCCTGTTCGGTTTTGGCTTTTATCCTGTCTATCCTGTTTATCCATGTTCGTTTGGGTTTCATGAATAAAAGAGGTTAACTGACACATATTCGAATTAACGTCCTCGAAAAATGGGGAATCAAGGTTTATCGTGGAGTAACCCGTTGACCAAATCCGAAATATCAAACAGTGGGCCGGCGCCGTCCGACCGTATAGGTTTCGTTCGGACCCTCCCGGAATCCGCGAATGCAGACGCACGGAGGCATTGCCGCGACGGCGATTCTGCATTGGAAACCGGGGACCTGTCGAGAGCTGAGGCCGCTTACGCTCTGGCGTTGAGGCACGACGCCGGCAACCTTCGTGCGCTCCAAAACCTGGGTGTCGTCCAATATAGCAGGGGAAGCTGGCAGCATGCGCTCACAAGCTTCGAGCGTGCGCTGGACTTGACCGATAACAATTCGGACCTGCACTTCAAAATCGGTATGTGCCTGCTCAAGATGGGCGCCGATGGCGCATTGGAGGCCTTCGAGTCCGCCATCGCGGGTAAGCCGGACCACCTTGAGGCGCATTTTCAACTGGCGCTATTGCGGGCGGAGGGCGTGGAATCGGGATCCAGGGGTAGGCGACAGGCGGTCGAAACGCTTCGTTATATTCTGGAGACTGTGGATCGCGGCGTCCCCTACGGCAACGTGGACGGTACCTGCTTCCTGCTCGCCAGCTTTCTGGACGACCTTCCGGAAAACGCCGATGAAGCCATTGCCGTATACCGTCGTGGCCTGGAAGCGAATCCGCTGTTCGCACCGGGTCACAACAACCTTGGCGTTCTGCTCATGCAATCCGGTCAGACCCTTCAGGCCCTGGGCGCATTCAAGATCGCCATTCAGCTCGAGCCGGATTACGCGCTGCCCTACAGGAATCTGGCGCATCTCTTGTTCGATCACAAGAGTTCGGCGCAGATGGAGCAGGAATATACGACCATCATCGAAGAATTCGGCACAAAGGCTGCCTCGGTTCTTGCAAGGTTGTCCCTCGAGCTCATCGACATGGGACGCGTGCAGGTGGGTGAGAGCCTGTACACGCGTGGCCACCAGATAAAGAACCTGATGGGTTTGGTGGGGAGCCGTACACGCCGGCTGATTCGAAACGTCCCGAAGGACAACGCGGTACTCGATGGCCTGAAAGAAATCGCCCGCGATCAGGAACACATATACGACCAGTGGGTCGCCTACCTGCGCAGCATGAAGCAGGACCCGCTGAATCCCACACTGGTCGATATTCCGCTTTTGTTGCGCAACATCAGCAAGACGGTCTCGAGCCGGACCGGCGGCACGTTGCTCCGCTTCGCATTCGAACCGCGGGTTCCCCAGGTCAAGGTCGACCCCGGAATGTTGCGTGAAGCCGTCACCAACCTGATACTCAACGCGCTGGACGCAGTAAACGAGGATGGTGCAGTCACCGTACAGGCCGGTTACGACAACAAGCGGGCGTCGGTATTCATCGAAGTGGAAGACGACGGGCCGGGGATTTCCGAAGAGATCCAGGGCCGGATCTTCGATCCCGGGTTCTCAACCAAAGAAAAGGGCAATGGATTCGGCCTCAGCATCTGCTCGCGCATCGTATCCGCCCACAGGGGAAACCTGCGCATGATCAGCCGACCGGGCGCAGGAGCCGTATTTCGCATCGACATTCCGGTGGACTTCGAGCTCGTTTCCGAAACCGATTCCATCGGCTGGAGCGGCGAACCGATTGCTGTTTCCAGGCTGCCATTGGCCGAGGAATTCATCGAGTAAGCCATGAACGCGCAAATCGTCATCGCGGATGACCAGTCCGAAATTCTGGGCATGCTCACGCGAAGCCTTCAGGTGGATGGCCGGATCGTGAAGGCTTTCCCGACGGGACGAGAGGCCTTTGCGTACCTGCAAAAGCACGTTTCGGACGTTGACATGGCCATTCTGGATATCGATTTTGGGCCGGCCGAGCCGGACGGCCTCGAAATCCTTCGTCAGACACGCGATCTCGCACCCGATCTGCCGGTTATCATCCTCACGGGCAAGGGCACCGTGGAGAACGCCGTCGCCGCCCTGCGCATGGGCGCTTCCGACTTTATCGAGAAAGATTTCTATATCGAGGACCGGCTTGAACTCAGCCTCGAAAAACTCGACCGCGTTCTTGCCGTGCTGAAGGAGAACGCCCGCCTCCAGGCCCGGGTAAAGGACCTGGACCGGGAGAACAGATTCTACCGTGACGAATTCGGCAAGAAATACAGGACGGTCAACGCCAGTTCGCAGATGCTCCGGATCATGCAACAGGCCGAACGAATCGCTTCCATTCCCCGACCGGTTCTGGTCCTCGGCGAGCCCGGCACCGGAAAGGAACTCGTGGCCGCCGCCATCCACTACGGCGGGGTACGACGAGATCGTCCGTTCGTCAAGGTCAACTGCGCCGCACTTTCCGCAAACTTGCTCGAGAGCGAGCTCTTCGGTCACGAAAAGGGCGCCTTCACCGGAGCCACGGAAGCCCGGCCAGGCCGGTTTGAGGCGGCGAACGGCGGCACGTTGCTGCTGGACGAGATTGGCAATACCACTCCGGAGTTTCAGCAGAACGTCCTTCGCGCCATCGAATATCAGGAGATCCAACGGGTGGGCGGCGCGGCGCCAACCAGCGTGGACGTGCGGATCATTGCCGCCACGAATGCCGACCTCGAGCGCGAAATCGGCGAAGGCCGCTTCCGGCAGGATCTCTACGACCGCCTGCGCTTTGAGATTATCCGCATTCCCCCGCTACGGGAGCGGCGTGAAGATATCAGGCCGCTCGCAGGGTTTTTCGTCGAACAGATCGTCCGGGAAGTGCCGGGTCTGGAAGCGCGTCCGTTTTCGGAGAGCGCCGTGCGTCTGCTGTTGGGGTACGCGTGGCCGGGAAACGTGCGCGAGCTCAAATTTGCGGTCGAACGCGCGGCGTGCATGGCAGCGGGCGCATCCATCGAGCCCCGGGATTTGCCGCCTGAGATCTCCAGTGATGCCGCCGCTGCGCCCGGAGAAGGGTTTGACGCTCAGGTTACGGCGTTTGAGCTCGGCTTGCTCAGAAGCGCGCTGAGCCGCGCAAACTGGAATCAGCGCAAGGCGGCCGAGTCCCTCAGCTTGAGCTACGACCAATTCCGTCACTTTTACAGGAAGTACGGACTTGCCGGGGAGAAGTCCTGACGCCTGTTTTTCGCACGGGGAGCCTGGGAGATGAACATTGTCGTATTCGGCGCGGCGGGCTGGCTCGGAAGGGCGGCGCTGGCCGCTCTTGACGGGAACCATCGGATCCGGGCTTTCGACTACGGCCCGCAGGCCTGGCGGCCCTGGAACGATACCGACGGTGAATGGAAGGGCGGTGAAATCGTACACGGTGACATTGTGGACTTCGATGCCGTTCACGGCGCCGTGGCGGAAATGGATGCGGTTCTGCACATGGCGGTGTACCACTCGGACGAGCCCGGCGCCCATGGCGTTGACGATCAGAAACCCTTTCTCATCAACGTCAAGGGACTCTGGAACGTGCTTGAGTCCGCACGGCGGCACGGCATCGGGAGGGTCGTGCACATCGGTTCCTGCCAGACCGCCCATCCCGGGGGCATCTTCTTCTCGGCCGACGTCAGGAGGCCCGACGGGGGTCTGTACGGCGTCACGAAACGCCTCCAGGAAGAGATGTGCCGGCAGTTTTACGACGCGTTCGGGATGCGTATCATCGTACTCCGGCCTGACTACATTGTTGACAGCAGACTCGGTATCGGCCGGTACAGGGAGAAACTGGGTACGGAAGCGCGCCCTTACCGCCAGGGATGGGTCTGTCGCCACGACCTTGCGGAAGCCTGCCGCCTGAGCCTGGAGTCCCGGAACGTCGATTTCGACGTCTTCCACGTTGTGGGAACGCCGGGCGCCGACAGAACGTGCAACGTCGCGCGGTCCCGGGACATTCTCGGCCTGGAATACAGGGGAAACCTCGAACAATACCGGAACGGCGACGAAGTGGAATAGAAAGACCGCGAAACGTCATTACGAAGGGAGACGCCAATGTCCGCCGAAAACAACGCTCGCATCGCCCGGGATTCCCTCGAAGCCGCCTTCGCCTGTGACTGGAAGAGACTTCGCGAAACCTACGCCGACGACGCGACCATGGCCGGAGGCGCACTCAACATCCGTGGTGCGGAAAACCTGGTGGCGCTCTGGCAGGGGTGTCACGAGGAAGAGCGGGACATGCGGCTGGAGATACTCAATGTCGTCGCGGACCGCGACATGGCCGCCGTGGAGTTTCGCTTCAGGGGTATCGTAAACCAGCCCCTTCCCGGGCTTCCCGAAGCAATGTACGGCAAACGGCTGGATGCCACCGAAGTGCATATGTGCCGGATCCGGAACGGAAAAATCACCGCCGTGACGATCTACGGCGGCGTCCTGGAATCTCCCGACGTCCCGCTCAAGCGGGTCTGGGTGGACAAATAGGCAAGTGGGCTCATGCCGTATCGACAAATCGACCATCGGGACCTCGTCCTCAGACCTCTATCCGAGAGACGGAGCAAGTTCTCGATCGACGAGGTCATGGTTGATCCCGACTCCCCCGCGCCCGACCCCGCGCCGGCGGTCGAGAGGCTGCGGCGCGTTGCTGAAGAAATCCGCGACGCCAGGCGGCGGGGCGCTTCCGTCATGCTGGCGTACGGGGCCCATCTGGTCAAGAACGGCCTGGGGCCGGTCGTGACCCGCCTGATGGAGGGCGGTTGGATCACCCATCTGGCCACCAACGGCGCCGGCACGATCCACGACTGGGAATATGCCTTTCAGGGGCGTTCCGAAGAAGACGTGCGGGAAAACGTCGCGAAGGGGTGTTTCGGAACGTGGGAGGAAACCGGCAGATACATCCATCTGGCCGTTCTCGCCGGTGCGCTGGAGGGCAGGGGCTACGGCGAATCTCTCGGAAAGTTCATCGCCGACGACGGTTGTGAGATTCCCTCACGCAACGACCTGGCATCCGCACTGCGCGACTGGGCCGCGGCCCCCACGGACTCGCCCGGCATGCCGGCGTACGCCGAATTGCTCCAGGTCCTCTCGCGATTTGACATTCCTTCCGGCCGCTTCAACGTCGAACATCCATATGGGGATTTTTCCCTTACGGCACGGGCTTACCGACTCGGCGTACCGCTCACGGTTCATCCCGGTATCGGCTACGACATCATCCACAACCATCACCTCGCGAACGGCGCGGCAATCGGCCGTGGCGCGGATATCGATTTTCGGGTGTTCACGCGCGGCGTCGTCGAGCTGGATGGAGGCGTGTTTCTCTCCATTGGCTCAGCCGTGATGGCGCCGCAGGTCTTCGAAAAAGCCCTTTCGCTGGCCAACAACCTGCGCATTCAGGAACACAGGCGCGTTGTACGCACGTTCATTGCGGTCAACGATCTGGCGCCGGTGACCTGGGATTGGTCCGGGGGCGAACCTCCCAAAGACAATCCGGCGTACTATCTCAGGTTCTGCAAGTCGTTCAGCCGAATGGGAGGCGAGATGATTTACGTCGACGGGGACAACCGGACCTTCCTGCACAATCTCTACCGGATTCTAAAGGAAATATAACGGGTGATCGACACGAGTGCCGGAACTGTACAGCCGTCCCGCGGGACGGGCCAGCCGGCCAGCTTCGTCTCGTTCGATGTTCACGAAAGACGCTATGGACGCCGTGCCCGAACCTGTGATTCTCATACATTACCACGAAATCGGCCTGAAGGGCAGGAACCGCGGCCGGTTCGAACGGCAGTTGCTCACCAATATCACTCGCGCGTTAAAGGGTCTGCCGCGCGGGGCCGTCCGACGCCTTTCCGGTCGCATCATCCTGGAACTTCACCCGGACGCGGGAATCGAGGCCATCGGGGAGCGCCTGGTTGACGTGTTCGGGATCGCGAATTTCTCAGAAGCCGTTCGTGTCCCGAATGCCATCGAACACATTCGGGCTGCGGCGTGGGACGTCGTTCGGCAGCAGGATTTTCGCTCGTTCAAGATTGCCGCGCGTCGCGGAGACAAGAGTTTTCCGCTTACGTCAGAGGAAATCAACCGCGACGTGGGCGCCCACGTTCAGAAGTTCTCCGGCGCACGGGTCAAACTGGACGATCCGGACCTGACCTGTTTCGTCGAGGTGTCCTACGAGGGCGCCTTCATCTATACCCGGAAGACACCGGGGCCGGGCGGCCTGCCCGTGGGCGCGAACGAACGCGCGGTCAGTCTGCTTTCCTCGGGCATCGACTCACCGGTTGCATCATACAAGACGATGAAACGCGGCGTGCGGCTCTCGTTCGTACATTTCCACAGCCAGCCGTATACCAACCGGAGTTCGCAGCGCAATACCGAGGAGCTTGTCCGGGTGCTGACGCGGTACCAGTACAGGTCAACGCTGTATCTTGTCCCGTTCGTTGAGGTCCAGCGCCGCGTGATGACCCATGCGCCGCCGGGCTACCGGGTGGTCCTCTATCGAAGGGTGATGTTGCGGATCGCCGAAGCCATCGCCGAAAGGGAGGGCGCGCAGGCCCTTGTCACGGGCGAGAGTATCGGTCAGGTCGCCTCTCAGACCCTGTCGAATATACGCGCGATCGAGGAAGCGACACCGCTTCCCCTTCTGCGACCGCTTTCCGGGGACAACAAGGAGGAAATCATCGAACTTGCACGGCGCATCGGGACATACGATGTTTCAATTGAGCCCTATGAGGACTGCTGTACGGTCTTTGTACCCAAACATCCGGAGACCCGCGCCAATCTGAAAACGGTACGCGAGATTGAACCGAAACTGGACCTGTCCCCGTTGGTCGAGCAGGCGCTGAAGTCGACCGAGGTGAAGACGGTAAAATACTAACCAGGATTCGTATGTTTTCGTGGACGTTAATTCGTATATGTGCAAGTTGATAAAGGCGATTAAACTGCGGATTATCAGGATAAACCAGGTCACTGGACGTGAATGGAACAGATGTCCGTCTGGACGACGATTTCGCCCCGTTTCGGAGGGTTTTATCGCGACGCCCGGTTGCAGTTTTTTTCGAATTGGGGCTAAGTATCCTGTGGATCCACGTGCATTCCGTCCGCTGGTATCCCGAACCGTTCAAAAACGGCGTCAAGCAGACGCCGGATCGCGGGTCCGAAATATCGCCCATGTCGCCAGGCCACGCCAATCTCACGGCCAAACCGCACGCCCTGAACGGTAACGGTCACCAGCGCTCCCGACGTCAGCGAATCCAGAACGGTCAGATGCGGCAGGAAAGAAATGCCCACGCCCACCTCGACCAGCTTCCGCATGGCCTCCGGACTCCGCATTTCCATGACCACGCCCGGGGACACTCCGGCCTCGGCAAACCGTTCGTCCACGATTTTTCTAGACACGGAATCGGCGTGAAACAGAATCAACGGCTCAGCAGCGACCTCTTCCAGCGTCACCGACGAGCGCCGGGCAAACGGATGCGACGCGCCTGTTACCAGGGGCATGGAGTCTCGATGTATGGAAACCGTTTCCAGTTTCGGATGGGCGAACGGAAGCGAAATCACCGCGAATTCGGAGCGGTTCAGCAGCAGATCGTCCACGAGGTATCGAGAGGGCGCCACCTGTACCGAAAGCGCCACGTTCGGGAAATCCCGCATGTATGCTTTCAGGATGTCCGGTAACAGATAGGTAACGGCGGCGTCGATCGCGCCGAACTGAAATCCTTCGCCCGGTAAAACGTCCCTCCGTCTCAGCCGGTCTTCGGTCGACTCCACCAGGTCCTGGATCTGCATTCCGTAATTCGCGAGCGTCCTTCCCTCCATTGTCAGGCCCACGTGACGATTGCCCCGGTTGAACAGCCGCACGCCCAGCGCGCGTTCCAGGTCGGCCACGCCACTGCTGACGGTAGGCTGCGTCACGTGGAGTTCCCGGGCCGCACGGCTGAAACTTCGCTCCCGCGCCACCGCCAGGAAATATTTCAGGTGTTGCAGGTTCATTTACACCTCCTGTTGTGCTTTTTCGAGAGGCCGCGAGAGGGTAGAGGTGAGTCGGAAGAGGTGGTTGTAACGCCGGTGGGCGCCCGGATTGTGCCACGCCCGAAAAAACCGTTTATCCATAGAGAAAATCTATAAATAATATAGTAATTATTCATTTGTCAAATATATAAATATACCTATCTTGTAACCCGTCTGTGTGTGGATCGGCAAATGGTTATCAGTCCGTTGATAAAGTCGCTCTTCAGGCGAGGCCGAGTCCCATCCTGCGATTCGGCGAGGGAGCGCAACGCAGGTTTTCGACCGCAAGGGCCGGCCGTAGCCCGGATGGACTTTTTCAACGGGCTGCTATACATGAAAGGAGTCAATAAATGGCCAGAAAAGTCAGGGTTGCCATCGTCGGCGTGGGCAACTGCGCGTCTTCTCTCGTTCAGGGTGTCCAATATTACAGGGATGCTCCCGCAGACAGCTTCATTCCCGGGCTGATGCATCCCGAACTGGGCGGCTATCACATCCGCGACGTCGAGTTCTCGGCGGCGTTCGACATAGACTCGAACAAGGTTGGCAAAGACCTCGGCGAGGCGATCTTCACCGAACCGAATAATACCGTCAAGTTCGCGGATGTGCCTCACCTCGACGTGCCCGTTCAGCGCGGTATGACCCACGACGGACTGGGTCGATATCTCAGCGAAGTCATAACGAAGGCCGACGGGAGTACTGTAGACGTTGCGGAGGTTCTCAAGGCCACGGGAACCGATGTGGTTGTCAACTATCTGCCCGTTGGCAGCGAAGAGGCCACGAAGTGGTACGTGGAGCAGGTTCTTCAAGCCGGCTGCGGTTTTGTCAACTGTGTGCCCGTCTTTATTGCGAGCGCGGGACACTGGCCCGAGCGATTTGAAAAGCGCGGCCTGCCCATCATTGGGGACGATATCAAATCGCAGGTTGGCGCAACCATCGCCCACCGGGTTCTCACCCGGCTCTTCCGTGAGCGAGGCGTCAAGCTTACCCGCACGTACCAGCTGAACTTTGGCGGAAATACCGACTTCTACAACATGCTGGAACGTTCGAGGCTGGAATCCAAGAAGATCAGCAAGACCAATGCCGTGACTTCCCAGCTTGACTACGATCTGGGCGAGGCGAACGTACACGTCGGCCCCAGCGATCATGTGCCGTGGCTGGAAGACCGGAAGTGGTGTCACATCCGGATGGAGGGTGAGACCTTTGGCGGCGTGCCGCTCAACCTGGAGCTGAAGCTGGAAGTCTGGGACTCGCCCAACTCCGCGGGCGTGGTCATCGACGCTGTTCGTTGCTGCAAACTGGGTCTGGAACGCGGCCTGAAGGGACCGTTGCTGGGTCCTTCCTCCTACTTTATGAAGACGCCGCCCGAGCAGTTCAGCGACGATGAGGCCCGTGAAATGGTGGAAGATTTCATCCTGCAATACGGGCGGAAATAGCAGGGCCTTACCGGATGAACGTGCGGGTACAGGCGCTTGTTTTTCCGTTGAGTCGTCGTCCCGCGTCACTGCAAACGGAAAGGGCCGCCGAATTCAGGGCGGCCCTTTCCGTATCCGTAACGAGTTCGCTATGCGTGATCGAGAATCACCACCGCCACGATATCCCCCCCGTCCTGATCCACGGCCAGCCCCATGTGCTTCCATTCGGGGCTCAGAATGCTCCGCCTCTGGGGCGCGCTGTGCATCATATAGGTAAATACCTCCTCAACGGAAGGACCCCGGGTTGTACTCTCCGCGCCCCAGGCCATCGGTTCGGTCGCCGGGCCGCCGGACGACAGGACGTCCCACAGTCTCGCCGTGGCTGCATCCATCAGCCGAGGATTCACCTCGAGGGGCGGTAGCCCCAGACGGCTGCGCGCCGCGTGGATCATCCCCGAGAGCCGGCTTCGGGCTTCGTCCGCGCCTCGATACGGCATGACCGCGAGCACCAGATTCCCGGGCGGCGACGGGTTTCCAACGACCACGGGCCGGTCCGCCAACACGGTGAACCCTTCGGTGAGTTGCGCCAGGACCTGTACGCGGTAGTTTCCTGATGTCGCCAGGACACTTTCGGGGAATACAAAGGAAAACCTTCCGTCCTGCCGCTCCACGGGAAAGTCGGACACATTGCCATCGGGCAGCCGGAAAACCGCCGCCTGAAGGTCGTCGAGGTCGGGACTTATGGCGCCCGCCACCCGAAGGCGACTCCCCGGCGGCAGTCGGTCCGGAAATTCGTCAACCTCCGCGAGATCATCTCTCAACTGTCCCCAGTACCTGTAGGCATTCACAAAGGTCTTGATCCGCGTCCCGTCGGGAAACTCCTCAATGTGGTTGCCTTCTGCGTCGCTCTGAAAACGCCGGCCGTCCGGAAACGTCTCCAGCCGGTTGCCATGGGCGTCGATCTGCACCTTCCGTCCGTCGGGAAACACCTCGAGGCGGATGCCATCCGCGCCCGTCTGTACCTCACGCCCGTCGGGGAACATCTCGACGGTCAACCCATCCGCGTGTCGCTCGACGCGGACGCCGTCAGGTTTCTCAATAACCGAGGAGCCGTCCTTGAATGACGTTCGCCTGGTCCCGTCGATGAATACCTCCACGCGCTCGCCGTCCGGTCCGCGCTGCATCCTCCGCCCGTCGGCGAATTCCTCGAGTACCGTACCGTCAGTTGCCCGGGTAAGCCTACGTCCGTTCGGGAACACGGTGACCCGGTGACCCTCACCGGTTACAGCAACGATTCGGCCGTCCGCGTGACGGGTTTCGGTCATTCCCTCGGGAAAGGTCATTTCCACGGTGCCATTTCTGCGCCTGACACGGAGGGTGCCGTCCTTGAATCGCGTCCTCTCGCTGCCGTCAGGAAAAATCGTCCGGCTTGTTCCTGTCTTGAACTGCTGGACGATTCGCCCGTCTGCAAAGCGTTCTTCACGGTTGCCGTCCGCAAACGTGACGGCGATTCTTCCATCCGGATGCGTCAAACGCACGTTGCCCCTCGCATCCGTCATTTCGATCCTGCCGTCGGGATAGCGGTTTTCTCGCGACCCGTCCGGCAGTTCCACTTCCACACGGCCGTCCGGGAAAACCGTTCGCTGCCTGCCGTCCGGAAACGTCGTCCACTCCCGTCCGTCCCTGTATTTCCGCCGGCGCATGCCCGAACCGGGATTCGTCCTGCTCCCGGGTTTCGGCCACACGCCCGCAAGTACCCGTAGATATCCATCGGGTGGCATCTCGGCCCGTTCACCGGACCGGTGGCGGAGTCTGGGAAAGATGCTTTGATGGACACCCACGGCATCTTCCAGGATCATGTCGTTCGCCGCCGGGCTTCCGGCACGAAGGTCCAGTTCGTCGTAGACATCGGGGTGTACGTGCAGGTAGAGATATTGAAATCTGCCCAGCGCTTCGCCTTTTTCGCTCTCGACGACCGTGCCGGCGCCGATCACGGAAGCAACCATCACGCCCGAGTCGGTCCGGCCTTCGGCGAGCCACGCTTGCGGAACCCGATACTCCCTGCCTTTCCACTGAACGGTCAGGTTTTCTACAGGCCGTACCGTATCCATCCGCACCGCGTACGTCCGAAACGGGACGAATATGACGTCCCCCGCGAAGACCGCGGGCGAAGATATCAGAGGCCACCACGAGCGGTTCGTCTCCTCGCCGGTCACGCTGTCCCGCTGTACCCGGATCAGCCTTCCCTCCGACACGACCGCCTCCGCCGTATATCCGCCGCCGGCCGCTACGTAGTCGGCCACGGTCCATTCCGGTTTGTGTGTGTATGTACCCGGACGCGTCACCGCACCGGAGACCCTGACCGCGGCCTTTTCCTCAGAACACGCGGACAGAAGAACGGCCAGAGCCATCCGGAATGGCAGGTTGAAGTTCATGGATCGCTCCGCGGCACGCCATTTCGATGTTCCGTCTCATTCGATGTCATCGGCTGCTCCCGTCCTGCTCCCGGATCTCAGGAGTGAGGACCATCCTACCTGATCGTCAGTCTCGTGGTTCCTGTTGTCGTCTGTCCCGACACCTGGTCCGTTACGGTCACCCGCAGGAATTTTTCGCCCGGATCGGAGGCGGCCATGTCCAGCTCCACGTATCCCTGGTCGTCTTCACGGTTTCCGATATGGGCGTATTCGATTGAAATCGACGCCTGGTCGTGTTGCCGGATATCCAGCAGCCTGCCGATTCCGCTTCGAATGCGCGCGCCAACCGATCCGCTCAGCGCCGACCGCATTTCGTAAGCCACCCGGTAACGCGTGGCTCCGAACTCGTCCCGCTTCAGATGATAGACTTCGTAGTAGATGAAGACGGATTGCCCGCGTTCATACGTCCGCGTGGGATTGGGTACGACCTGGATGTCTCCCTTTCGGAACCGATCGTCCTTTGCGGGCTGGATGGACGCGGCCATCTGGATGCCGCTCAGACGCAGATAACCGCGGGCAAATGACGGCAACATGACCTGCTGCTCGTACACCTGGGATCTGCCTGTGCCGGTATCGATAACCTGCACGGACATCCGGTATCTGCCAGGCGGCGCCGAAACCCGAAACATCTCCGGAACGTACGCCCTGCGAGCGGTATCTGCCGCGACGTCGGAAAACAGTTCGAGATCTCCGTCTCTGCGCAGCACACGCTCGTTCGCATCGTTGTAGAGCGCCACGCCGTTTTTCAGTCGAGCTGTCGGCTTTCCTTCCGGGCCCGGTGTAAAAGACAGCTCCCAGAGCGGAATTCCAAAGTACACTTCGAGATTCGAAGCGTCCTGCGCCCCCTTGAAGCCCGCCGAGTCGAAGAAATACGCCAACGGACCCGTGGCGAACGTGGACCTGTAGAGTGTGGGCACGCGGCGACCCACGTGGTCCAGTTTCAACCCGGGATTCATGCGCTGCCACGTATAGAGGTGGCGGGAGTGCCCGCCCTTCCCGCTGGGCATATCGGCGAATTTGAACGACGTCTGTCCCAGCGTGCGGGTGAAGGTAATCTCCATCCCGGGCCCAACGTCCGTATAAATCCAGTATTCCCACACCTTGCCGGACACCGGATAAACGGGCCAGCCCAGGATGCTGGACGTCATCCGCAATTTACCGGAGAGGTCCCCCGAGCCGTCGCTCAACGGAATCGCCTGGTATCCGCCGGTCGCGTTTCGCGTGACGCCCGCCTCCTCCATCTCACGCAGATTCTCGCTGACCGGCCCCAGAACACTCGCCTCGCCCAGGTCGCCAACCCTTCCTCCGCGGGAAGTCGTTTCGCTGTTGCGCACCCTGAGCATATGGGATAACGCGTCGCCGGCATGAAGTGCGATCCGTTCCTTGATCCTGATTGCCTTCGGGTCGGTTTCGAAACGGATGTCTTCGGAACTGCTCACGTGGGCGGGACGGCCGTAGCGGACGTAGACGTCGCCGCGCACGTCCCAGGGGAACCGGTCCTTTCCGAAATGCTCCAGCGAGTAGGCCACGCGGCGGTAGTGCTCCAGCTTTCGCTCGTTCGCGGCCGTTGCGGGGGCAGGGTCCCGCGCCGCCCAATATTCCTCGGCAAGCGCCTTCCATTCCGCCGGGGGCGCCGCGTCGAACTTCTCCCGCTCCTCCTCCGCCACGTTGCGCAGGTCGTAATATACGGTCTGCGTGTCCGCTCCCAGGCCCTCGAGATACCGGTCGAACAGGACGTCTGCGCGGTCGAATTCGCGCTGCTTCAGCCAGGCTTCGGCCAACGCCACGAGCGACCGCTGCTGCAGGGGATTTCCGGATTCCGCAAGCGGCGTGAGAACCGGCGCGGCCTCATCGGCCCTTTCCAGTTCGGTCAATACCTCGCCCAGAGCCAGCCGCGCTTCCGCGTGATCCGGGTTGACCTCGAGTTGCCTCCGGAAGGCCGCTTCCGCCTTTTCTCTCTGGACGTACTCGCCCGCCTCGCCATTCTTGTAGATGCGACCGATGCGAAACCAGACATCCGAGTGCGTCGGTACGATTTTTGAAAGTCGTCTGTAGGCCATCAACTCTTTGGTGTCGCCAATCGCCCGATACGCCCCCGCCAGATTGTAGTACGCCTCGGCATAGGATCGATCCACCGAGATCGCGTCCTGGAAGTACCGGATTGCCCACTGCAACCCCATTTCTTTGCGCATGTAAACCATCCCCAGCCCATTGTGAGCGGGTCCGTATTTCCTCTTCCGGCGGCGGGCATCCATAAACGCGTCCTCCGCCTTATCCAGGTTGCCACGCTTCAGATACACGTGGCCGATGCCGACCAGGGAAGGCGCATGCTTCCTGTTGATTCCCAGTGCTTCTCTGAATTTCCGCAACGCGGCGTCCGGGTCTCCGGCTTCGTACAGCCGCATGCCCTCGCGGTAAAGCCCGTCAACCGACATCCGGATGGAATCGGTCGTTGCGGCACGGGCAACGCCGGCCGTACCCACGACACATGCAATCGCGAAAGCCAGAACAAAACGCATCTTGCGACCCTCCGTACGGGAACGGCTGCGGTACACGAGCGCCGGAGTTTCCGCGAGGCTTCGCCCGTCGACCCGGGGACTCCGGGCGCCAACCTTCGCAATATGGCGCCATGAGCGGGACGGTTGATCCCGTACCCATGAAAGACACGATGCTGCGGGTGACGGTTCCCTGAAAGTTCTCCGGGCGCCACACGCCCAAAGGATCGGGCCGGCTCAACGCCATCGAAGCGGACCCATCTCCGAAGCGCGCGCCACGTCGTCCAATTCGGCCGCGTTGGCCGCGCCGCTCGAAACCGTGCTGACCCTCGCGTCGGCAAGGACGTACCGGAACGCATTCCCTGGCACGGTCCCCGGTTCATCCCGAAGGCGTCCGATAATCGCCTCCGCGTTGGCGCGCTCGCCGGGATCCTGCAGGCTTTCAAGGGCGGCCTTTCGCCGTGGTTCGTCGGAGAACAGCCCTCCGGCGAGCACTGTGGCAACCACAATGCCCATCCCGCTTGCGGCTGCCGCCGGTATGACCGCTTCGGCGGCCTTCCGCGAGCAGGGGTGGTAATCGTGAAAGACGAGCAGGGAGTCGAACTCACCCGTAGCGGCGAGTCTGGCCAGCAGGGGGATGGCCCTGTCCGTAATGCCGATATGGTCGCACAGGCCGCGCTTCTGCGCCTCCCGCAGGCCCTCCAGGGTCCCGCCCCGTTCCCTGATGCGTTCCCAGCCGGCTTCGCTCACCTGATGGATCTGCGCCGAGAACAGTTTCGGAATGCGTAGCCGCTTCAGGCTTCGTTCGAGGCTTCGCAATACGCTGTCGCGCCGATAGTCGAAGTCTTTGGGGTCGAATCCGACTTTTGTGGCGACGTGCATGCGCGCTTTCGCGGCTTCGAGTGCATAGCCGAACAGCGCTTCGCTCCTGCCGTAAAGGGGCGCGGTGTCGATGTAGTTGATTCCCAGTTCGACCGCACGACGGACGATTTCGGCCGCGTTTTCCCGCTCGCGTTCGGGATCCGCTCCTCCGATGTACGCGCCGCCCAGGCTGACCTCGCTGACCCGGATGCCCGTCCTGCCGAACAAACGATACTCCATGTTCCCTCCTTCCAGGGGCGTTCTTGTCAAAAGATAGCCGAATGAAGCCGGCCCCGCAAGGCACCGGGGGACCACGTTCCTGCCGCACCGCGGCACTCGTGCGACTTTTGGAAGCGACTTCTGAACGGCTACATCTTCACATTCAACGCCAAACACGGTATATTTTCGTATATCAGTGCTTTCCCGCCCCATCTACGGCCCGCGCGCCGGCCGGCGTTTCCGGGCACGAGAAAGGATCGTGGAAATGATACCGCGCGTGATTGCTCTCCTCTTTCTCCTTTCACCTTCGACACCCTTCCTTCAGGCGAACCCCGCGTCGATCCCGCCGGTGTATGACAGCCTCAAGGATCTGCACCTGAACACCGTACTGGTGGAGAACGGCCGTGCGCTCGCCACGATCGTGGTTCCCGCTGACGGAATCTACGACGCCGAAGCGGAGCGTATCCAGCGGACCATTCTCGAACGGACCGGGGTGGAGGTCCCGGTGGCGCGGGACGATTCACCTGCCGGGTCGGCGCCGGTTGCAAAGAATCTGATCGTGCTGGGCAACAGGTCCACGAACCGCGCCATTTCCATGCTGTATGATCGATATTACACGCTGCTGGACCTGAAATACCCCGGTCCGGGCGGGTACGTCGTGCGTTCGCTTCACAGTCCCTTCGGAGACGGCCGAAACGTGATTGCCATCGGAGGGAGCGATGCCGCCGGGGTGGGTCAGGCGGCAGACGTCTTTGTTCGCAAGGTTGGCGAAGGCGCCGGCAATGGCGCAGGCCTGACGGTTGGCTGGATGATGGAAATCCGCCTCGGAAAGAGCCTGGAGGTACCGGAGGAACTCCAGGAATTCGAAACCTGGGAGGCTTCGGCGGGTTACCGGTCCGTGGGGTATTTCGGGTGGAACAGCATCAGCAAACACATGGCAATGTACTATATGACCGGCCGGGAACGCCATGCTCGGGAGTTTCTCCGGCTGGCGTTTCCGGACGACGCGGCGAAGGCCCAGATCGCCGAGATTGACGGTGAACGGATCGAGAACAAGGATGAGCCCCTCAGCGGTCCGTACCATTACACGGCGCATATGCTGGTTCTCTACTGGGACCTGATCGAGGAAAGCCCGGTCTTCACGAACGAACAGCGGCTGCGGATCACCAACGCGTTTGCGAAGCAGTTTTCGCACGATCCCTACGGTCAGAGCCGGACCGCCATGATCGTACGAAACCTGGACATGGGCAGAGAAGCCTATAACACGCCGCCAGCAGGCGTCGGAACGCGGCACCACCAGTGGGCCGCCATTGCGCTCTATTGCCTCGGCCGGTACTTCCAGAAGGACTACCCGCACCCGCTGTGGCAGCACTGCATCTGGGCGGCTGAATGGCAATTCTCTTCATTGCGCCACCACACGTGGGTGATGGGCGAATCCGACAACCTGTATTGGTACAGTACCGGCATCGCACCGATTCTCACGTACATGCTCGTCTCGGGGGACCGCGCGGCGCTGGAGAACGGTGTCCTGAAAACATTGCTGCGGGGGCAGGAGATGCTGATTTCCGGTCGCGAACCCGACTGGGCCCTGCGCTACGCCTCCATCGGATACCTTCACAAAGCCGCGTATCTGACAGGTGACGGGAGATATCTGGAATACGCGCGCCGGACAGGGGTGAGCCTGGACAGGTTCCGGCTGGGTCAGTCCTTCTGGCCGGAGTCCGGCATGGCTCCCGTCCAGCCGACCGATCTTGTCCAGGGGTGGAGCGTCCTCGAGCTGCCGGAGCCGCTGTGGAAACGGCGCGCGAGCGGCCTGCCGCTTTCGGACTCGTTTCAATTCGGGAGTTTTCGAAGCGCCGCCGACGCGACGGGCGATTTCATTCTGATCGACGGGCTGAACGGAGCGTCCCGGAATCCGTACCACTCGTTTGCGGTTCTGGAGCTCCGCCTCGACGGAGAAACAGTACTCCAGGGTTACGGGAATCAGGTACTGACGGGTGCCGACGGGCTGGTGGAGCCGCGCAGCCCGATGGACGCGGCGCTGCGCTATCGGGACGTGGTGGGCCGGACGGCCGTCGCCGTCGCGGAGGTTCCCAATGCGTCGTTCTGCAACTGGCGCCGCGCCCTGGTGCAGCGCGAAGGCAGGTATGCGCTGTTTGTGGACCGGCTGACGTTCCGGGTGGAGAGCGCGAATCTCGAAGTCAGAACGGAATGGACGGCGCCGGGCCGATGGGGTTCTGTTTCTGCTGGCGGCGAGTCGCACCTGAAGTCCGGCGGCACGCGTTTTGGAATCCGGGCCTCCGATCCCGTCGAGATCAATCTGAACGGGAGAACCGCAACGCTGGCCTGGACGGGCGCGGTATCGTCCGGCGAGGAACGCGCGTTCTTTTCGCTGATTGCCGCGGCCGGTGCGGATGGAGCCCCTGTCTCCTGTCTGCGGATCGGAACGCGGGCGGCGGTGCTCGGTCTTCCGGCGCCGGCCATTGCCGTCGACGGAGCGTACGGCGGCATTCAGGGCGACGTCGTCCTGCTGGCCGGCGATCACCTCTTCGGGAAGGACTTGAAAACCGCAGGATTGGAGGGGAGTCTGTTCAGTGCGGACGGGCCGGTCGATCTGGACTGGGACTTTCATTCGGGTTCTGCGGTGTTCACCGCGTCGGAGGAGACACGCGTCCGCGCGGCGTTCGCTGAACCGGCTGACGTCATGTTGGACGGCGTTCCGCTCCCGGTCCTTGCAGACTCCGATAGCGGCGTCGTGTTCGATGTGCCGGAGGGTCGGCATGTCCTGACTGCCGCGATCCCGAATCCGGATCTGCTCTCCGACACGGTCGACAGGCTCAGCGGGATGTTGTCGCAGGCCCGGATGGAGCGGCGCATGGATTCAATGACTCCCAATACGCCGCCAACGCCGGAAGGTCCGCCCGCGCCTCTGTTTCTGAGGACGAGGACCGGCGCCGCCGTGACGGATATGATTTCCTTCGCGTCCGAAGGCGAGACGTGGATCGGAGTCGCGACGGAAAGAGGGGTTCATCTGCTGACGCGGGATGGCGGGGAGGGCCGGTTTTTCCGCACGGACGCCCCAATCAGGGTGATGGCCTGGTGGGATGCCTTCCAGTTGTTGCTTGTGGGGTGCAGGGACGAACAGGTAATCGCGTTCGACCTGGAAGGAAGGCGCCGCTGGACGTTCGTGTCCGAAATGCACCCGGCGGTCTTCCGGGCCGGGAAGACCTACTGGTTCAAGTCGGCGCCGGGCCACGAGGGGATCCACGGGCTGCACACGGGAATCTTCCGAAACGGGAAGAGCCAGGCATTCGTGGGTAGCGCGTGCACGCTGGAAATCCTGAACGACAGGGGAGAGCTCGAAGAGAGGCTGCCGGTGTTCTGGGGGCCCGGAACCCGGTTCGCACTGATCGAGAGCCCCCGAGGCGGCACGGATCTCCTGGTCGCAAGACAGCCCACGGATTCGCACGCGCTTTCAGTGGTGAACAGCCGATCGTCGCAGGTGACCCGGGGACGCTTCGCCGGGGTTCCGGCGGGTCACACGTATATTGGCGGATGGGCCTCGATGAGCCGGAAACACATCTTCTACGAAGATCTGGATGCTGACGGTACGAGAGAGGTGATCAGCGAGATCAACGGCACGTGGAACCGGGTGACGGTTTGGAACGAAAACGGCGCAGCCCTGTACAACGCGAACTTCGGTCCCGGGAATCGGATTCCTGCTCAGAATATGCGCGACTTGGATATCGGGGACCTGGACGGAGACGGGAAGAAGGAAATCCTGGCGGCGACGTCAACGGGGCTCGTGGTCGCACTGGATGCGCGGTGCGATCGGGTGTGGACCCGCCGGCTTCACAGCCCGCCCACGGTGCTGGCGTTCGTGCGCGCCAATGACGCGTCGTGGGTGGTGACGGGCTGCGAGGACGGCAGCATCGTGGTGTTGGACGGATCCGGTGAGGTTCGGGGCCTTGGAAAAGTTTCGGGGAAGCCCACCCGCATCCTGAGAATTGGAGATGGCGCGGTGATCGGGTCCGATACGGGTGAGGTGACGGGATGGAAGATCGGCGGCCGCTTTCTGAACGACGCACCCGCCGAACCCGGGGAGTATGCCCTGCATCCAAATTTCCCGAACCCGTTCAACAGCGAGTGCCAGATCGCTTACCAGTTGCCCGGTCCCGGCGACGTCTCGCTGGTTGTCTTCAATTTGCTCGGACAACGGATCCGCGTGCTGGTAAAGGGAGAACGGCAGGCCGGATACTACCAGGTGACCTGGGACGGGAGGGACGACGCGGGCAGGGAAGTGTCCAGCGGCGTCTACTGCAGCCGCCTGGAGGTGGATGGCGGCAAGTTCAGCGCTGTACGCAAAATGGTGCTGTTGAAGTGATATTCCGACAGGAGTTGCGATGAATTCGTGGAAAGCTGAATCCGGATCCGGTTCAACCGCGGACGGGGCGATTTCACGCAACCGCGTTCGTCGGGCTATCTCTTTTTGGGAATGTAGAGGTCGGTAGCGGTCCCCAGGTACATCTCCGCCGCGATGCCCAGGGACTCGGAGAGGGAAGGATGGGGGTGGATCGTGTGCGCCAGGTCTTCGGCGACAGCGCCCATTTCAATGCCGAGGACGGCTTCGGCGATGAGTTCCCCGGCGTTGGGGCCAACGATCCCCGCACCCAGAATTCGGCTGGTCTCCGGGTCGAAAACCAGTTTCGTAAGCCCCTCGGTTCGGCCGAGCGTTGCGGCCCGGCCCGAGGCGGCCCAGGGAAATCGCGCGGTTTTCACGGGGCGGTCCTGCGCCCGTGCGTCGGTCTCCGTGAGGCCGCACCACGCGATCTCGGGATCCGTGTAGACCACGGAGGGCACGATGCTGTCAAAGGCCGCCGGTTGTCCGGCGATCACTTCGGCGGCGACTTTCCCCTGGTGGGCGGCCTTGTGGGCGAGCCCGGGGCCATCCACCACGTCTCCAAGGGCGAAGATGCGGGTGTCGGCCGTACGCATGTGACCGTCTACGACGATGAAGCCGGCATCCGTGAGCCCCACCCGCGTGTTTTCCAGTCCCAGGTCCCGGGTGTTCGGAACCCGGCCGGCCGAGAGCAGGATGTTGTCGAAGGCCTGCGCGCCCGCCTGGAGGTCCCCCTCGAAACTCACGGTAATCCCGTCTTCGCCTTCCTCCAGAGAGCCGACGGCGGTGTTGACATGGATGCCGTCGAAAACGCCTTCAAGGTACTTTTGCAGGGGTTTGACCAGGTCCGGGTCCACACCGGGAAGGAGGCCGCCGGTGATCTCAACCAGTGTCACCCGGCTTCCCAGCCGGGCGTAGACGGTACTCAGTTCCAGGCCTACGATCCCTCCGCCTACGGCAAGCAGGCGATCCGGGACGTTCTCCAGTTCGAGCGCTCTGTCCGAATCCAGAATCTTCGGACTCTCGACGTCGAAAACAGGGGGTACCGCCGGCCGGGACCCCGTGGCGACAATGGCGTGCACGAAGTCAATCTGGGACACGTCGTCACCTCCCGAGACCCGGATGCGCTGGGAGGACTCGAATGCTGCCCGGCCGCGGACCCGCCGCACGCGGCGGCGCCGGCACAATGCGTCCAGGCCCTGCGAGAGCTTCGCGAGAATCCCGTCTTTCCAGCCGCGCATTTTTTCGAGATCGATTTCCGGTTCCGAAAACGTCAATCCGCAGGCTGCCGCTTCACGGGAATCCGAAATCAGGCCGGCGACGTGCAGCAGGGCCTTCGACGGGATGCAGCCGCGGAGCAGGCATGTTCCTCCGAGACGGTCGCCGGCTTCCACCAGCGTTACCGGGATACCGAGGTCCGCCGATCTGAACGCGGCGGCGTAGCCGCCGGGCCCGCCGCCGATGACGAGAAGGTCGGTCTTGTGAGCGCCTTTCGGCATAGTCGCTCCGGACGAGGGCACACGGCCGGCCGTGACGCGGGCCGTGGAGTCGCCGGGTTTGGGTTCAACCCCCGAGGAGCATGCGCTCCGGATTTTCCAGGGACTCAACCAGGTGTCTTGTGAATCGCGCGCCGTCGGCGCCGTCCACGACGCGATGGTCGTAAGACAGGCAGATGGGCATGATCAGACGGGCCTCGATGCGGCCGTTGCTCACGACAGGTTCCTGCCGGGACCGTCCCATGCCGAGTATGGCGACTTCGGGGAAGTTGACGATGGGAGTGAAGGAAGTTCCGCCGATGCTTCCCAGGTTGGTGACGGTAAATGTGCCGCCCTGAAGCTCTTCGAGGTCGGCCCTTCCTTCCCGCGTGCGGCGGGCGAGGTCGTCGAGTTGAACGGCCAGTTCGAAGATGTCCCGCCGGTCGACGTCGCGGATCACCGGCACGAGAAGGCCTCGTTCGGTGTCAACGGCCACGCCGATGTGATAGTAGTGCTTGAGTACGAGTTGGCCTGCGGCCAAATCCAGGCTGGTGTTGAACTGCGGGAAGGCCTTCAGCGCGTTGACAACGGCTTTCAGTACAAATGACGTGGGCGTCAGTTTGCCGCCCCGGGCTTCTGTGCCGGCCTTGTGTCGCTGCCTGAAGGTCTCCAGGTCCGTCACGTCTGCCCGGTCGAATTGCGTGACGTGGGGTACCTGCGCCCAGGCCGTGCCCACGTTCTGCGCAATGGTCCTGCGCACCCCGGGCAGGGGTTGTCGCTCAACACGGCCCCATCGGGTGAAGTCCGGCAGGTCCGGCGCGACGACGGGCCCCGCCTGCGCCGTTTCGTTCAGGGAAGACTGTACGTAACCTTTCACATCGTCGCGGGTGATCCGTCCGCCCGCGCCGCTGCCCGGAACCTGGTGCAGATCGACGCCGAGCTCACGCGCGAATCGTCGAACGGATGGGGCGGCGGCCACGGCGTCGCGTGAGGTCTTCGCGGCGGCAGGCGTCCCTTCGTCCACTTCCGCGTTCACCCCGGCCCGCGGCGCCTGCGGTTCCACCGGCGGGTCCGCCGGAGGGGGATCGACATTCTTGTCCGGCGCGTGCGATTCCCGCGCGGCTTCCCGCCGGTCCCCGGCCTGCGCCGAGCTGACGGTGATCAGCACGGCGCCCGGCGAAATGCTCTCACCGCTCCTGACGTTGACCGATGCGACGGTTCCGGCTTTTGACGATGGGACTTCAACCAGCGCCTTGTCGGTTTCCAATTCGATGACGGGCTGATCGACCGCGATTGAATCTCCTTCCGAGACCAGGATGCGCACCACGTCTCCCTGATCGATGCCTTCGCCAAGGTCCGGAAGTCTGATTTCCTCCGCCACGGTTCCTCCTTTGCGGGTGCCGCAAACGTCGCTGGAGCTTTTCCTGGAAATAGATCGCCTGACGGAAGCCTGAATCCGGCAGTTGACACGACTATCCGTAACTCAACGTGGGTCCGGCCGCGACGGGATTGGCTTTCTCGGGGTCCACGCCCAGGTCCGCGATGGCCCGTGCAACCCTGTCTGATCCGATCTTGCCCTGGCTTGAGAGGGCGTGGAGGGCGGCGACGGCAATGGATTCGGCATCGACTTCGAAGTGCCGGCGGAGTGCCTCCCTGGTATCGCTTCTTCCGAAGCCGTCGGTCCCCAGAGAAACCAGGTCCAGCGGCATCCATGGCCGGATCATGTCGGGCAGGATTTTCATATAGTCCGAAGCAGCCACGACGGGTCCCCGTGCATCTTCGAGGACCCTCGCAATGTAAGGCTTGCGCGCCGGTTCCGATGGGTGCAGTCGGTTCCAGCGTTCCGTTTCGAGGGCGTCTCTGCGAAGTTCCTTGTAGCTGGTGACGCTCCAGACCTGCGCGGAGATGCCATATCTCTCTGCAAGAATGCTCCGGGCGCGTATGGCCTCCCTCAGGATGGCGCCGCTGCCGAACAGTTGCACCTGGTACGCGGCGCTTTCCAGCGACGCCTCCTTGAGTTTGTATATGCCTCTGATGATGCCCTTCCCGGCGCCCTCCGGCATGGCCGGCATGTCGTAGGGCTCGTTTCCCAGCGTCAGATAGTAGAAGATGTCCTCCTGCTGTCCGTACATCCGCCGGATCCCGTCCTGAACGATGACCGCGATTTCGTAAGCATAGGCAGGATCGTAGGTGAGCAGATTGGGTACGGTGTTGGCCAGTACGTGGCTGTGGCCGTCCTGGTGTTGGAGGCCCTCTCCGTTCAACGTTGTCCGGCCCGCAGTGCCCCCCAGGAGGAACCCCTTGCATCGCATGTCCGCGGCGGCCCAGATCAGATCGCCGATGCGCTGAAAGCCGAACATGGAGTAGTAGATGAAAAACGGGATGGTGTTCACGCCGCAGGTCGCATACGCGGTGCCGGCCGCGATGAACGAGCACATGGAACCGGCTTCGTTGATTCCTTCTTCCAGAATCTGACCTTCCCTGACCTCCCGGTAATACAGCAGCCTGTCGGCATCGACCGGTTCGTAGAGCTGGCCGACGCGTGAGTAGATTCCGCACTGTCGGAAAAGCGGTTCCATGCCGAACGTACGGGCTTCGTCCGGAATGATGGGTACAATGAACTTTCCGACGTCGGGGTCGCGCAGGAGCTTTGAGAACATGCGGACGAAGGCCATCGTCGTCGAGGCCTGCCGACCCTGCGTGCCCTTCAGAAATTCGTCGAACATGTCCAGTGAGGGGACGGAGAGAGGTTCGGTATTGACCTGCCGGCATGGCAGGTACCCACCCAGTTCTTCCCGGCGTCGTTTCATGTATCTTATCTCGGGGCTGTCATCAGGAGGCCGGTAGAATGGGGCGGCGGCGACCTCGTCGTCGGAGATCGGGATACCGAAGCGGGACCGGAATTCCCGAAGTTCGTCCTCGTTCAGCTTTTTCTGCTGGTGAGAGACGTTCCGGCCCTCGCCGGATTCGCCGACCCCGTATCCCTTGATCGTCTTCGCGAGGATGACGGTGGGCGAACCCCGGTGCTCCACGGCCGATTTGTAGGCGGCGTAGACTTTTTCCGGGTCGTGACCGCCGCGGCGCATTTTCTGCAATTGCTCGTCCGAAAGGTGGTCGACCATATCCAGCAGACCGGGATGGGCGCCGAAGAAATCTCTGCGGATATATTCGCCCGATTCAACGGTATATTTCTGGTATTGGCCGTCGACCACTTCATTCATTCGCTGCGCCAGGATGCCTTCCCGGTCACGATCGAGCAACGGGTCCCAGTCGTCTCCCCAGATGACTTTGATGACGTTCCAGCCTGCGCCTCGGAACGCGGCTTCCAGTTCCTGGATCACCTTGCCGTTGCCGCGTACAGGGCCGTCCAGCCGCTGGAGATTGCAGTTGATCACGAAAATGAGGTTGTCCAGCTTTTCCCTGGACGCCAGCGTGATTGCGCCAAGGGATTCGGGTTCGTCGGTCTCACCGTCGCCCATGAAGACCCACACGTGGGACCCCGACGTGTCTTTGAGACCCCGATCCTCCAGATATCGATTGAACCGCGCGTGATAGATGCCCATAATGGGCGCCAGGCCCATCGATACGGTGGGGTATTCCCAGAAGTCGGGCATCAGCCACGGATGCGGATAGGAAGACAGGCCGCCCGGACGCCGGAGATCCCTGCGGAAATTCTCCAGGGCTTGCTCGTCGACCCTGCCTTCGAGGAACGCCCGGGC
The DNA here is from genome assembly GCA_965116875.1 of Candidatus Latescibacterota bacterium. Classification (GTDB taxonomy): domain Bacteria; phylum Latescibacterota; class UBA2968; order UBA2968; genus JAAXHE01. Next base: position 616,751 of record OZ220733.1, on the reverse strand, counting down.
GTAGACACCCGGTGCGGCGTGCCCCTGGAAATATACCTGGTCGCCCAGGAAGCCGTTGCCCCTGCCGTGAAAGAAGTGGTCGAAACCCACCTCGAGCAGCGTGGCGGCCGATGCATAGGTGGAAATATGGCCGCCGATCCCGTCGGATTCCCGGTTGGCACGCACGACCATCGCCATGGCGTTCCATCGGATGATGCTCTTGATACGGCGTTCGATTTCGCGGTTGCCCGGGTACGGGTGCTGCTGGTCCACGGGAATCGTGTTGACATAGGGTGTATTGGCGCTGAAGGGGATGACGACGTCGGCACGATGGGCCCACTCTTCGATTTTCTTGAACAGGAAGCGCACCCGGTCCGGCCCGTAGTTCTTCAGGGCGTAGTCGAGCGACTCGATCCAGTCCTGGGTCTCGGCGGGGTCGACGTCCCGGGATGGAACCCGGACGACTTTATCAGACATTTGCGTCCTCGTCAGCCTTTCTCGTTCATGAACCCATACTTACAACTTCACACGCACCAATCGGCTTCTGAATTTACCTGTAGACGCCTGAAAAGTCAAATTTGTTGCCCGATTACGCGGTCTGAGCGGAAACCGGAACAAGAAAGCCCCCGGAGGCACTCCTCCGGGGGCTTTGCGTTCTGCGACCCGTTGAATTGTCTACGGCTTCTCAGATAATGCCGGCCATCTCCTGGAGCATGCGCCAGTTCTGCAGGCGGTCGTCCTGGGCGGCCATCAGGGTTTCGGAAGGATTGCCGTCTTTGTCGAAGTGCTTGGCGAAACGCCCCTCGGTCCGGGCGAAAGTAACGAAGTCGACGGTTTCTCCGGTCTTGCGAATGGTATACCAGTCGTCCTTGACCGCGGGGTTGCCCCGGAGGTCCAGCCGCTCCTTGATGCGTTCTCCCTTGCGCGGATCGTAGATGAAAATGGGGAATGCCCTGGACTCCATGGCGAGCTTGGCCTGGTGTCCGGCCAGGTGGTCCCCCACGCCGTGTTCGGGCTGGCACGTGGTGAAAACGTTGATTACGGACGGGCCGTCGAATTCGTTGGCCGCGGCAATCGCGCGGTAAAAGTGGTTCTGCAGGCTGCAGATGGTCTGGGCCACGAAGGTGTCCGGATGCATCATGCAGATCTGTCCGAGTTCCTTTCGACGTTCGGTTTTTCCGGGAATGGCTGAGCCGTGGACGGACATTTTGGTGTTCTGACCCATGTAACTGGAGGTGGAGGCCTGTCCGCCGGTATTGGAATAGACCTGGGTATCCAGAACCAGGACGTTGATATCCATTCCTGACATGAGCATCCGCGAGAGCGCCTGGAAACCGATATCCAGCATCGCCCCGTCTCCGCCTATGACCCAGATCTTCTTGTCCTGCCAGCCCATCTGGTCCCAGCGGGCACGCACTCCCATGGCATCCGTGGGACCGTTTTCGAAGAGTGAGTTGGTCCAGGGCACCGTGTAGGGGTTGTACGGATAGGTGGACGTGTAGACGGTGTTGCAGCCGGTGGATGCGACGAGGCCGATGTTCTCGGGTCCGTGCAGATAACCCGTGGATGCCAGCATCATGCGCAGGGCCGTGGCTTCTCCACAGCCCATGCAGGATCCTGCCCCGCCCACGTAGAGGAGCGATCGTTCGGCCAGCATCATGTCCTGAACGGATTTTTCGAGGATATATTCGCTCGGAGATTCGGGCAGTTCGTTGTGGAAGTCCCAGGCGGCGCGGAATTCCTCCAGGTTGTCTTCCGTCTTGGTGACCATTTTCAGCGCGTCTTTATCCGCGCAGACTTCGACGCACTCGGCGCAACCCTTGCACTTGGTCGGGTCTATGAAGATGCCGAAGTAGGCGCCTTCTTTGCCCTTCTTCTCGAAGTTCTTGTAATACTTCGAGGTTTCAGAAAACTGGTTGCGCAGGAATTCCCTGGTTTCCGGATCGGTGGTCCTGGCCAGCGCGGCGTCCAGGTCTTCGCGGGTGGTAATCTTCCCGAGGATGGCGGTATCGGGACACTCGGTGACGCAGTCCATGCAGCCAACGCAGTTTTCCTGGATGAACTCCGGGATCTCGGGGGCGATGTAGCTGAAGTCGCGAAGGGCGCCGGTACCCGGCCCGACCAGGCTTCGGGCAACGCCAACGTCGGCGGGCAGCCCCTGTTCGGCAATGCCTGTATTGTATCCGGCCACGACCCTGCCGTTGAAGTCTTCGATATCGAGGAGGGAATGCAGGTTGAGCGGTGAGGAGGAGATCGGTTCCTCGTCCATTTCCTCCAATGAACTGACGCTCAGCAGCGTGGCGGGATCGCTCTTGCCATTGGTCGACATGGTTATTTACTCCCGATCCGGCTTGAATGACCGTGGCCTGCCGGATCCTTGCAGTTTTGGTTCGTATCGACGTCACGTTGTCACGCGACCGGAATCACGATGTTGGCGGGTTGGAAACGAACGGTCAGCATCCGATCGAGACCAGACCGGCCGGAAGTTCGTCCGTTTCCTGATCGATTGTGCTTTCGATCAGTTCCCTCGGGACTTCGAATACTTCCCGGTACCCTCTCCTGATGGCGCCCATATTGGCCTCCACGACGCCCTTGCCCTTGCTTCCCCAGTATTTGTTGACCGCGTTTTCCACGTTGACGAACAGCTCGTCCTCCGTGAGATTCAGGTCTTTCTGGAACGGTGTGTGTTTCAGGAAGATGCCAAGAAGAACAATGCCCTGGAAACGTTGCATCAGGTCCGGCGACGGCGCTTCCTCCAGGGCAATTTTGACGGCGTCGAGGGCGAGAGGTTTGATGTTCCTGGTACGGAATGTCTTTTTGGCCCAACCGGGAACATTGTCCCATACCTTCTCCGCCTCCTTGTGGGGGCTCTGGATGAAGACCATACCCCCGTCGACAACGCCGGCCAGCGGATTGGCGGTGTTAAAGGCGTTCACGTCATTGAGCGGGACGAAGTCCACGACTTCCAGCTCCGAGTGGGTCCGGATGTGTTCGTTGGCCGCGGTAAGGTAATAGGTGGTGGGCAGACCCTTCTTTTCCGACCCGTATTTCGGGTAGGCCTGGACGTGAAGCCCCAGGTTCGCCAGCAACGTGGCAATAACCTTGTTCGTCGTAACGGAACCGTATCCGCCGATCGAGTGCCCGCGCATGGCGAAGGCGCCGACTTCCCGCGTTCCGGGATCGGGCTGCCTCTGAAGGGCAAGCTCGTGTTCGATATTCAAAACGAAGAGATCCTTCCGGCGGGGTGCTGCGGCCTGCATATTTCTGACCGTGGCAATGAAGTCGCCCGGCCGAACGTCGCGGCTTCCCAGGCCGGCCATGCCCGAGAGAATCTTGGGAATGCGTTCGATCCGCGGATAACCGTTCGAACCGCAAACGGCATCGGCGAAGGCGGACTTGATTTCGGCGGTAAGCGGATTGGACTGCGCAAGGGGATTGTCCATGCGTTCCACAACGGAAATGACCTTTGCGTTTTTCAGGGCCTCCACGATCTCGACGCCCGGGAACGGGCGGAACGACGTGACGTGAAGGGCGCCCACCTTAAGGCCTTCTGTCTCCCGCAACCAGTCGACGGCGGTGAGGGCGGTCTCGAGCATACTGCCCATACCCACGATAACGTATTCAGCGTCTTCCAGCTGGTATCCGTCGATCATGCCGTAACGCCTTCCGGTCATCCTGTAGAATTCGTGCATGGCTTCCTGAAGGTCGTCGGGAACGCGATCGTAGAAATAGCGCTGGGCGATCTTACCCTTCATATAGCTGTCCTGGTTCTGCACAACGCCGCTCATCATCGGATTGTCGACGTCCATAAGATTCTGAATCTTGTCTTCCGGGCGTCCGACGAAGAGCTTCATGAGTTCGGGCTCGATAGCCACGACGTTCTGCACCGTATGAGTTGTGAGGAATCCATCCTGCACAACCATGAACGGTGTCTGGGAGGCTTCCGCGGCACGGCGCGCGATGAGCGTGGTGTCCATGACCTCCTGCGTATTGCGTGCGAATACGATGCCCCAACCGCAGTCGGCTACCGCCATGATGTCGTCGTGGCCCGCGTGCACGTTGAGCGATTGCGAGGTGAGCGCCCGCGCGCCGATATGGAAGACCGCCGGAAGACGCTTGCCCGAGATTGTGTACAGCACCTCCTTCATCAGAACGAGGCCCTGGCCGGAGGTGAAGTTCGTGACGCGGCCGCCGGCCACGGAAAAGCCCTCGGCCGCTGAAGCCGAGCTGTGTTCGGACTCGGGCTCTATGAAGATCAGGGTGTCGCCCCACAGGTTGACCCCGCCGTTGGATACGACCGCGCTGTATTTCTCACCCAGAATGGAGGAAGACGTGATGGGGTAGGCGCATGCGCCCTGGCTGATATGTTTTTCGACCCAGATTGCGGCATCGCCCCCGTCGCCCACGTCGGGGATACCGGGAAACGGGAATTCACCTGGCCGTCCGTTAATCTGTATTCTGGCGCTTTCCGCCATGACGGTTCTCCTTTACAATAGGCACACCGGGACGTGGATGCCGACGACGGTCTGCCGGCTCGATCCACGATCGGATTCGATACAACTTTGTAATATTAATAATAAGACAGACTAAATATATGGAATCGAATGCGCTGAATATAACTCAGTCGCGCGGGGTCTGCAAGCGCTGTTTTGACCGGTTCATCCGGCGGATTACCGAAGGAGGGCGGTGTATTGCAATCGATGGTCATTGAATCCGCTTGCCCGATTTCCGGCGGCCCTCCATATTCTACTTCTCAGACAAAATCACGTGTACGATCGACACACGGAGGCAATCGATGCCGGCACTCATGTACGACGGCGGGGACCCCGCGGACGCGCTTGCGTATTTTCGGGAACACCGGGCGGAAATGCGGGCGCTGCGCAGGGTCTTCGTGGGGCGGGAAGGCGCCACCGTAAAGGATATCAACGGCGAGGAGATGTTTCTCAAGGGACTCACGCTGGGCCAACCCCTTCTGGAATCGCTGTTGAAGCTGGCGGGCGCTTCCTACAATCCGTCGACGCTGCACGACGCGCCCCGCGGCCGAAGTCCGGTCAAGGCATTCGAGATCGTCAAACAGGACCCGTGGGGGCATGATCGGGTCCTCTAGACGCAACTGCACCACCTCCCTCAGTGACGCTGTACGGGCAGACTCATCGCCGATTGGCTTCCAGCCAGGCCAACTGGTTGTTTTGAGCAAAAGGACCGATCGTGTTCTGCAGGTCGCCGATACCGTCGAAGGTCATCCGGACGGTGTCGTTTACCAGAAGGCCGCCGGGCAGGTCGTCTTCCGAAAAGACGATGGGCGTACCCCAATATAACAGTTGAAGTGTCTTTTCGACCAGGGGCAGTCGACCGAAGAGAGACCGCTCCAGGTGGAAGAGGCGGTCGGGCATGTTGAGATGGCTTTGTCCGGTGCGCCCGGTCTTTCGGGCGATTCGATTGTCGTCTCGGAGGATTTCGCACGTGACGGCGACGCTGGCGTCGTCGAACTCGGAATCGGTCACCAGAACCGGACCCAGGCTGGCGCAACCGCCGTGCCAGTTCTTGGCCTGGGGTAGATTCAACGGATTTGCGGCCTCGATGCCGTTGTCGGTATAGTCATTGCCGCCCGTAAAACCCAGTCGCTCGACCTGACCGTGGGCGTTCAGTCCGTAGAGCGTGACGAGTTCGGTTTCGGGAACGAGGCGCAGGGTGTCGTCCGGGCGGGAGATGCGCCCGCGATGTCCTGCAAGCGCGTCCGCGCCGGTCTTCGCGAAGAGTTCCGGTATGCCGCCCCGCGCGCATTCGCTGTATTTCTGATCGTATACGTTAACGGCGCCTCCGGTGGCCTCTTTCGCTTCGGATTCCCGCAATCTGGCGCTGTCCGCGTGAGTCACGCCCGCCAGCCAGACCCGCAACCGATCGGGTTGGCCGGGCGGTGGGGTTACGGGCGGGATCAGGTGCGGACGTCCGGCCGACGGTTCGTTGCTCGCCAGGTCCGCCAGCCGGTATGCAGGCGCCGTCGCTGTGTCGATGCTCGCAACCGCCTCTTCCAGCCCCTTGCCGTCGCCCCCGTGGGTGAAGTAGAGCTCGAAGACCGATTCGGGGCAGGGCTCGCACGCCGTGAGGTCCAGTACCACGTCGTTTTCGACCAGTCCGAGGCGCGCGGGTTTCGGGACGGATGGATCGCGAAATTGCACGAGTCTCACGGCTGAAACCTCCGATGGTGACGGAATGGGGGTTTGAGGGAATGCGTTCGTCCAGGGCAAGGCCTTCGCGAGGCACCCGACCTCGATTCGCATCGTTTAGCAGACCATGAAACTGAATGACAACGCCAAACCTGCAGTACCACGCCGTTTCACGCGCCGCGGTCAATGAAGTCGTTTTAAAATTACCGGTGAGTTCCCGAGCGCGAGCGAAAAAGCGGAGGTCAAGGCGGGTAAATCCGGCTATGAGAGGCGAGCAGGCGCAGCCTCGATCTCGTAAGACGGGTGGGTTTGACCAACGCCGACCTGCGCTTTTTCAGCCGTGCGAAGACCGCTGGGAATTTTAAAACTGCTTCCAAAGCAGGGATGTAACGCGATGCTGATGCACGATGAGATGGCCGGGCTTGGACGGCGGTTTCTCGCGGTCGTCATTGACATGCTGATGTTGAAGCTGCTGGACCTGCCGCTCTCCCGGACCCTGAGAGAGGTCACGCCCTCGCCAATAGCCGCGCTGGTTCTCGAGTACGGAATCACGCTGGTCTACTGTACCATCTTTCTCGCGCGCAGGGGACAGACGCCGGGCAAGATCATGACGAGCCTGAGGGTCATCTCCGCGGATGGCGGCGCGATAGGGCGGGCCCGGGCGCTTGTCCGTTCCACGGTGAAGTGGACGCCCTTGTTCGCAATTCTGATCGTCCTGTCCGCCCTGAACCCCTATGCGGAGCCCCATCAGGTGGCATTGGACGCCGGACGCGTCCTGACGCCGCCTCCTGATTTCGATGCCGAACGTTCGCATCTCTGGTCGATCGTCCTTTATTCCGGTTCTCTGCTCGGCCTTGCACTCGTCTGGATAACACGCCGTCATCCGGACCGGCAGGCGCTGCACGACCGGATTTCCGGCACCCTGGTGATGCGGGTCAGTTAACCGGCCGGACGCCTCTTCCATTCCTGCGCAGCTATCTCCGGCGTGGGAGCGAAGCGATCCGAAAGATGCTGTCCCGTTTGATGTTGCGGTCGCCATTCAGGTCTTTCACCGTCATGTGCAACGAATAGCGACCCGGATCCGCCTGTCCCAGATCCAGTTCAACAAAGTCCGAGACCGAGGTTTCCGTACCCGCCTGCTCGTACCGGACCTCAATGGATTCGCCGTCTTTCCGGATTCTGGGCAGAAACGTCCTGGGGGACCTGTCGCTCGTGGACTTGGATATGACCTCGAACGTCACTTCGTACCGGGTGTTCCCGAAGGCGTCTTTTTCGAGATTATAGACCTCGAAGTAGACAAAGACAGACTTGCCCACGTAAAATGTGCGGGACGGCGCCGGAAGAATGTCCCACCCCTGACGGACGAATTTCTGAATGGATCCTTCACGGGCTTCCGCGACGTTCTGGGCGATCTGGATGTCGCTCATCATGAGTTCCTCGCCGCTATAGTCGGGCAGTTCCAACGTCTGCTGATAGACCTGGAGCATGTCCGTCTTTTTTCGCCAGGCCTCCACCGCGAGCTGATAGACGCCTGGCGCGGCGGCAATGTCAACGCGGTCGAGCGCCAGCAGGCTCCGCCCCAGGTTGGCGTCGGTAACCGGCACGGCGAGGTCGTCACTGCGTTTGTGAAGTCGTCCTTTGCGGCTGTCGACAAGCGCGACGCGGCGATTGACGACGACGGTCGTATCGATGTCTTCGCGCCTCGCGACATTGTCGATCGGAAGTCCGATGTTGAGCTGGAGTTCGGTTTTGCCGTCAAGTCCGCGAAAGGAAAGGGCTTCATAGTAATAGTCCAGCGGTTCCAGCGCTTCGAAGGCGTATCGTTCGGGTTCCTTGCTCGCCACCCTTGTCATCCGTGCCGCGGGGGACATGGCGTTAAGCCGGTTGACCATGTTGCGGAATGGGCCGCCCCTGCTTTGCATGTTGTATTCATTGATATCTTCCGGGCCCATGACGGGTTCCGGCGCGTAGTCGAAGTTTCCCGTGTTGAACTCGTCCGTGAAGGCGATTTCAATGCCGCCGTCGATGTCCGCGTAGATCCACACCGCCCAGGGTACGGCGGACCAGTCGCCGCTGGAGGTAATGGGTTTGTAGCGTTCCAGGCCGACCGCGGCCTCGTCGATCGTCTGAATCGGCTGCGAGGATGCGCGGACCTCGGAGTTTCGCCAGGTATTTTCCGAGGCCTGTGCGGAACGAATCGGGTAGACGGGACCCACGAACGTCAGGGCCAGGGCCCTGTTTCCATAAAGCTGGTGGGCCATGCGTTCCTGGACGCGCTGCACCTTCAGCGGCATCTGCGCATTGAGTTCGCGCCAGCTTGACCGGAAGTCCGGCTCGCCGTAGCGAATATAAATCTCTCCCCGCCGGTCATACGGGAATCTCTTTTCGCCGAAAAACGTGCGGGCGTACCAGACCCGGCGGTAGTGCTCGGCGCGGCGCATCGCGCCGGCGGATGACTTGAAGGGATCTTTCCGGAGCCAGAAATTGCGCAGGAATGCCTCGCGCGTTTCCGGCGTCGTCGTACGGTAGGCTCTCACTTCATGGGAGAGGCCTACAAGCGAAATGTCTTCGAAGAGGGCCTGTTCCTGAGGGGGCAGGCCGTCGATATACTCCGAGAAGGCATCCAGCGCGCCCTCATAGTCGCGATCGGCCATGAGCGCCTGGGCAACGATAGGCAGGCCTCGCGACCCGCCGAGCCGTTCCGCGATTTCCCGTGCTCTGTCGAGTTCCTCCTGCTTGAGGAGTTCTACCGCGAATTCATAGGCCGCGGTCTGGTCGTTGGGACGCTGTTCGAGATACGCCTTATAGAAAGTAAATGCTGCGCGGTTGTTGTTTTCACGCTGGTAGAGTTTTGCCAGAAACAGATATGGCGCCGCGTAGTTCGGTTCGACCTGGATGCTCTTGTCCGCGGCTCGCCTCGCGGCCGTGGTCTTTCTGGACCGCAGGTAAGCACGGGCCATCATGTAGTGGGCTTCCGCATACGTGGAATCCAGATCTACCGCCCTCTGCAGCGGGACGAGGGCGGACCGGGGTCTGTTCCGGAGTTCGAGCAGGACCTCGCCCAGACCGAGATAGGCGCCCGCAAGCGTACTGTCCCGTGCGACAGCGGCATCGAAGGCGACCTCGGCGCTGTCCGCCTCCTGCAGCCGCACGTAAAGATTGCCGATACGAATCAGCATACCGGCAGGATGGGCGGTGGAGGGCAGGGCCGCGTTGAGCCGGGATACGACTTCGCGTACGTCCTCCATGCGTTCCGCGGATTGTCCCCGTGCGTAAAGGGAATCCGCGGACGTCGGCGTCATTGGAAAGACTGCGGACGGCAAAAGCAGGAACGCGACGCATGTCCAGGCGAAGCGTGTCGGTACGTGTTCTGCAAAGCGCATTGGATTCCTTTCGGTTTCGAACGGGCCGGTGCCGGAGCCGCTTGCTCGCGGACCGGGCGTTTTGCCGGCGGAACATCGCAGTTTTTCCTCCGTTTTACGCCGATTCGGCGGAAATGTTTCATGTTTTTACATGCCCTGGAACATCCGCTTTCCGCTTGACAGTGCTTGTGGCGGAGGGTATACTCTGGCGTCTTTTTTCCGGCGACCGGCAATTGTAAAAAAAGCGACCTGACAGCCCGTTGAAAAAGTCCATCCGGGCTGCGGACGGCCCTTGCGGTCGAAAACCTGCGTTGCGCTCCCTCGCCGAATCGCACGATGGGACTCGGCCTCGCCTGCAGAGCGACTTTCTCAACGGACTGCTAACGGTGGATGTTGATCCCTCGCCATCCGTATCGCCCCCCCTCAAAGCGTCAATACGCTTTCGTAACCGGATCGCCCGTTTTTTCCCCCGGTTGAACCTGAGTGAACAGACCATCCTGATCAGTCTGGCCATTCTTATCGGCGTCGGCTGCGGGGCGGGTTCCGTGCTGTTTCAGTGGTTGCTCGACCTGGCGCACAGGCTGCTGCTCGTCGATGCGCCGGAACTTCTGGGCAGATCCTTTCTGTTTCCTCTCATTCCTGCCATGGGCGGCTTGGCCGCCGGTCTGATCGCTTGCTTCTACGCGGTGGAGGCGAGAGGCCCCGGTGTTGCGGAAGTCATGAATGCGATCATCACCAGGCGGGGTGTGATTCGCGCACGGGTGATGGTTGCCAAGGCGTTCGCTTCCGCGTTCACTATCGGATCCGGAGGGTCGGCCGGGAGCGAGGGTCCCATAATCCAGATCGGGGCCGCATGGGGCTCCACCGTCGGCCGGCTGTTCAGATTCTCCGAAGCGAACCTGAAAACACTGATTGCCTGCGGCGCTTCGGCCGGAATTTCGGCCATCTTCAACGCGCCGATTGCAGGTGTGCTGTTTTCGCTGGAAATTATCCTGGCGGATTTCACGATTGCCGCTTTTACTCCCGTGGTCATCTCTTCGGTGATGTCGGCAGTCGTCGCAAAGGCCTATATGGGAGAACGCCAGGTATTTGAGGTGCCGGACTATCAGTTCGCAAACCTTCACGAACTCGGTTGGTACGTCATTCTGGCCATTCTTGCGGGTGTCGTCGGCGCCGTCTTCATCAGGCTGCTTTATGCCACCGAAGATCTCTTCAACCGGCGGGCGTTCGGGATGCCCGCGTGGCTGAAGCCGGCCGTCGGCGGCGCGCTGGTGGGGCTCATCGGCCTGGGATGCCCGCAGGCATTGGGCGTGGGCTACGAGACCGTCGGGGCCGCGCTTCAAGGGCAGATTCTGCTGCCCATGCTGGGGCTATTGTTGGGATTGAAGCTGCTGAGCACGTCGTTGACGGTGGGTTCGGGCGCCTCGGGCGGACTATTCGCGCCATCGCTTTTCATGGGCGCAACGCTCGGCGGCGCTTTCGGCCGCCTCGCACAGACCTGGCTGCCCGGTGTCATCAGTCCCGCGGGCGCATACGCAGTCGTGGGCATGAGCGCCTTTGTCGCCGCAACGACGCACGCCCCATTGACTTCATCCCTCATCATCGTTGAAATGACCGGAAACTACCGTCTCATTCTGCCCCTGCTGTTCACCACCGTCCTGGCCGTGGTCATGGCGCGTGTGATCGAGCGTGAGTCCATCTATTCGCTGAAGCTCCGGCGCAGGGGTTTGAATATACATCAGGGACGCGATCTGTCGGTATTGGAAAAACTACCGGTCTCCGGGATCGTACGCCCGGACTTCGACTTTATCAGGGAACACACCCCGCTGCGCGAGATTGTCGACCTGATCGGCCGCAGCAATCTGCAGGACTTCCCGCTTATGGACGACGGGGGCCGGTTCAAAGGCATGATCTGGTTTCACGACATACGGGAAGTGATGATTGAATACGATATGCATGCGTTGCTGATCGCCGAAGACGTGATGGGAACACCGCCGCCCGCAATGGAGCCCTCAAGTTCGCTGGCCGACGCTCTCGTTCAGTTTTCAAAAACGGATGCGAACACGCTGCCGGTATTTCGTTCGGATTCCCGCGACCGACTGGAAGGGGTTATCACCCGATCGGACCTGCTGCGCAGTTACGAAAGGGAACTCCTCATCCGGGGCCGGACGGCAGGATAGACGGTACCGGGGCTTGTGCCTGGCGATGTCCGAACCCGAGTGGGCGTCGCTGTTTTCCCCGGCACTCGCCAACCGTCCCGACATTGGCGTATCCCCCTGTTTTTTTATGCCTTTTCCCTTGACTACGAACAAGCTATGGTTTATTTTTCGCTTTGCCGGGCCATGCTGCGCAGGCACCGGATATTGACGGTGGTTTCGGGGTGTTCGCGGGAGACGGATTCATGACCCTGATGGAGATTCTTTCAGGCAGGTCGGTGATCGCCGGGTTGAGGGGCCGGAACAAGCGGGAAATCCTCAAGGAGCTGGTCGATGCCGTAGACAGTGACAAAATTGCCGATCGGCGAAAGGTCCTTGAAGCGGTGCTTCTTCGCGAGGAAATCATGAGCACCGGAATCGGTCATGGCATCGCCATTCCGCATGGCAAGTCCGAGTTCGTGAGCGAACTGGGCGGCGTACTGGGCATCAAGCGTGAAGGCGTTGACTTCGACGCCCTGGACGACCAGCCAACCTTCATTTTCTTCCTGCTGGTCTCTCCAATGGACGTATCAGGTCCGCACATCAAGGCGTTGGCGCGTATTTCGCGCCTGCTCAAAGGCGAGACGTTTCGCCGGCATCTCATTGAATCGGAAGACAGAGAAGCCCTGATCACCTGTATCGAAGAAGAAGAAAAGCTTCATTCCTGATGGAACGAATCGGGAAGGACCTCAGCCTGCGATCAATTGAGAAGCAGGCTTTTTTTTGTATGTGAGAAGCTGTTTTGAGATTGCCGGTGAGTTCCCGAGCGCTTTTGCAGCCGTGCGAAGACCGCCGGGAATCTTAAAACAGATTCCGAAGTGGAACCAGGGGTTTACGGTCGATTCAGGTTCCGGGTCTGATCGTCATGTTCGGACTGTCCTTTTCATCACCCGCAGTACTACACGGGTTGTGGGCCGCGCTGCTGCCGCTGGCGATTCACCTGCTGAACCGCAGGCGGGCCGTGACGATTGCCTTCAGCAACGTGGTTCTCCTCCAGGCGCTTCAACAGGATCGGATGCGCCGGTTCAGGTTGAAGCAGATTCTCGTGCTGCTTCTTCGCACGCTGGTCATCGTGTTTCTGGTACTGGGCTTTGCGCGCCCCAGGTTAAAGGGCGTAGAGGGCGATGGCGCGGTGCGAACGTCTGCGTCGATCCTGCTGGACCGATCCCTGAGCATGAGTTTCAGGGTACCCGAAGGGACCCTTTTTGACCGCGCACGAAATCGGACGAAAGAGATTCTGCAGCTGTTCAACGTACAGGACGATGTTCGCCTGTTCCAGGTGGATGACAGGGTCGAGGAGATCGAACCCGGGCGTCCCGACCGTCTTGCTGCAAGACTTGAGGTCTTGCGGTACACGAATCGCGGAACGGATTTTCAACCCGCGCTGATGGCTGCACTGGCGTGCGCCTCTCAAACGGAGATTCCGAACAGGGAGTTTTACGTCGTCTCGGATTTTGCAGCGAACGGATGGTCTGAGATTCCCGATACGCTCTTCGCGGGAACCGGCATTGCGGTGTTTTGCATACCGGTTCGAACGTCTGAACCGGACAATACGGGCATCCGGCATGCGGCCCCCGTCGAAGGGATCCTTGGCGCCGGCAACGCTTCTACGTTGAGGGTGTCGTTAACGGACTACGGAGGGCCCGTCCGGCTTCGGGCGCCGGTACAGGTTTATCTGGACGGACGCCGGATCGGTCAACAGGTGATCCGTACAGAACCCGGTACCTCCCGGCGTCTCCACTTCCGGTTCATTCCGGAGAGGGGGGGGCAGGTACCCTTGCGCGTCGAACTCGGTGACGACGACATGGCGGCGGACAACGTCTACACTTCGGTCCTGAACATCCCGGAGCGCGTGAGCGTGCTTCTGATTGCCGAAAGCGATGACGAGACCTATTTCGTCGCAAGGGCGCTGGAGGCCGGGTCGGGGCACTCGGTATCGGTCCGATCGGTTCGGCCTGATGAATTGAACGCGGATCTCTTGCACGGAACGGACGCGGCCCTGTTGTTCAACGTGTCCCGGTTGTCCGCCGGCGCCTTGAAACTCCTTGAATATCGAGTGCAAACCGGAATGGGCGTGATGGTGTTTATGGGGGATCGGGTGGATTTTCGGCATTACAATTCCGCATTGTTCCCGGTCCTGTTTCCCGCGGCGCTCGTAGGCGTAGAAGGTTCTCCCGGACAGAGCGACACCTATCACAGGCTGAGTGAAACGCTGCCTGACCATACGGTTTTCCGCGATCTCGGTTCGGCAGAAGGACTGGGAAGGCCAAGGTTCTATGCGTACTGCCGGATGCGGCTGGGCGGTACATCGCAGCCTGTTCTGCTGTTCCGCAACGGCGACCCCGCTCTGGCCGAAAACCGCCTCGGCGCAGGCCGTGTGATATTGTTTGCCGCCGGCTTGAAATCCGACCTGAGCTGGACCGACCTGCCTCTCACGGGAATCTTCGTTCCGTTCATGCATCGGCTGAGCCGTTATCTGGCGGCGGGTCTTCCCGGCCAGTCGGACTATTTCGTGGGCGACAGGGTGTATCGGAACCGGTCTGAGGTTCAAGCCCGAGAGGCCCTGCTCAGACCTCCCGCGGGCGAAGCCCGAACGATCTGGCCCGAACAGCGCGGGGCACGCTCGGTATGGCCTGTCGGCGAGGTGAATATTCCCGGTGTCTGGGAGATTTACGCGCGGGACCGTCTGGCGGACCGGTTCGCGGTTCGTATCGATGCAAGGGAAGGGGATCCCGCGCCTGCGTCAACGGATCGGCTCAAAAGAGTGTTCGAGGGGGCCCGGCTTCGCTTCGTGGAACCTCAAGCCCCTCCGGCAGACGCGGTCCGGACAGCGCGTGGCGGCAGGGAACTATGGCGATTTGCGCTGGGCCTGGCGCTCGTGTCGATCATGGCGGAGGCCATTCTGGCGAGATCGGAACGGCAGGGCATGCGGATCCGGCCACCGTCCTGAGGAACGCCAGGAGTCCGCAAATGATATTTCATGATATAAATAAATGTTTTACAAATATTTATCAGTTTAGCCTTGACTTTTCTCCGGGGCGCTCGTATTTTTGAATCGGACGGGTTACAAGCGTCACACGATGCAGGCGCGGAGAACGTCGGGCAACGCTTTTCAACGGATTTAATCCTGTTTTTCCCGATCTGACAACCGATCGTAACCGGGGTGAGTCACTCGATGATGTCTTTCGACGTGGCTCGTTCTTTTGGGAGACAATATGCCGGATGCGCTGGTGGTGGTCGAGTCGCCGGCCAAGGCGAGGACGATAAACAAAATACTCGGTAAAGACTTCAAGGTATTGGCCAGCATGGGACACGTCCGTGACCTGCCGAAGAAGGAACTGGGCATCGACGTTACCAACGGCTTCAAGCCCACGTATCGGACCATCCGCGATCGAAATAAGTTCGTCAAGGAGCTTCGCGCGGCCGCCCGCTCGGCGGGGCGGCTGATTCTTGCGACGGACCCGGACCGCGAGGGGGAAGCCATCGCGTGGCACGTGGCCGAGGCGCTCAAGCGGGTCAACGATGCCCAGAGGGTCATGTTCAATGAGATTACGGAACGGGCGGTCAGGGAGGCGGTGGCCAACCCCTCCAGGATCGATCTCAGGAAGGTGGACGCTCAGCAAGCCCGCAGGGTTCTGGATCGCCTCGTGGGGTACAAGGTCAGTCCACTGCTTTGGAAGACGGTTCACGGCGGTCTGAGCGCCGGCCGGGTTCAATCTGTAGCGCTCCGCCTGATTTGCGAGCGGGAAGCGGCGATCGACGCGTTCGTTCCGGAAGAATACTGGACTGTCGACGCAAAGGTGAAACGGGAGGATACCGTTCCATTCAGGGCGCGTTTGGTCCGGCTCAAGGGCGAAAAGCTGGAGCTGAAAACCCGGGTGGAGGTGGACCATATCCTTCTGGATCTGCGTGCGGCGGCCACCGATCCCGGATACCGGATCTCTGGCGTAAAACGACGGGAGCAGCGGCGCAATCCTGCCCCGCCGTTCATAACGAGTACGCTGCAGCAGGAAGCGTCCCGGCGGCTGCGGTTTACCGCAAGGAAGACGATGCAGGTGGCCCAGCAGCTTTACGAGGGCGTTGAGGTACGGGGCGGTGCGGTTGACTCGACCGAAACGACCGGTTTGATTACATACATGAGGACGGACTCCACCCGGTTGGCGAGCGACGCGGTAACTTCGGCGAGAGACTATATCCTGCAGCGTTTCGGGGAGGCGTTTCTGCCGTCCCGGGCAAGAACCTACCGGAAGGGAAAGGGGGCGCAGGATGCGCACGAGGCGATACGCCCCACGGACGTGCAGCGCCCGCCGGAGGTCGTCCAGGGGCAACTGACTGCCGACCAGGCGAAGCTTTATCGCCTGATCTGGGATCGGTTCATCGCCTGTCAGATGGCGTCGGCGGTGTTCAACCGGACCGCGGTGGATATCCGGGCGGGCGAGTATGAATTGCGGGCAACCGGTTCGGAGCTCAAGTTTGCCGGTTTTACGGCGCTCTATACGGAAGGCAGGGACGAGGAAGCCGAGCGGGCCGAGGCGCGGCTCCCCGATGGATTGAAGCAGGGAGATGTTCTGACCATGATGTCGCTGCTGCCCGAGCAGCATTTCACAAAGCCGCCCCCGAGATTCTCCGAAGCCACGCTCGTCAAGGAGCTGGAGTCACGCGAAATCGGACGACCCAGTACATATGCCCAGATTATCAGCACGCTCCAGGACAGGGACTATACGACAAGAAACAGCGGACGGTTCGCGCCAACGGATCTGGGGCGAACCGTCAACGGGATTCTGGTCAAGGCGTTTCCCGATGTATTCAACGTGGATTTTACCGCGAGGATGGAAGATGAACTGGACCAGGTCGAAAACGGCGAGGCAGGCTGGGTGAAGGTGGTGGAAGACTTTTACGGACCGTTCGCCAGGGCTCTGGAAAGTGCGGAAGGGCAGCGAAAAGAGCTGAAGGCGTCGCTCCAGGAGGAGACGGACAGAATCTGCGAGAAGTGCGGACGGATCTTTGTGATCAAATGGGGTCGAAACGGCCGTTTTCTGGCCTGTTCCGGATTTCCGGAATGCCGAAATACCCACCCGCTCGAAGCATCGGAGCCGGAACCGACGGATGAAGTTTGCGAGAAATGCGGATCGGAAATGGCCATTCGCACCGGACGCAATGGACGATTCCTTGCATGCTCCGGGTACCCCGAGTGCAGGAATACCCGGTCGATTTCCACGGGCGTGCCATGTCCGCAGGAAAAATGCGACGGCCAACTCAAGGAACGAAGCAGCCGGCGCGGCAGAACGTTCTTCAGTTGCGGCAACTTTCCGGCGTGTACGTACGCGAGTTGGGACCGGCCCTTGAACCGGCCGTGCCCAATGTGCGACGGACCGTTTCTGGCCGAGCATGCCGGTCGAAACGGCCGGACCTCCTTCCGGTGCCTGAAGTGCAGGCATAATATGCCAGACGCACAGGAGGAAAAGGTGTAGGCCGGCTTTCCTGCGCCATCCGCGGAATGCCGGTTTCGAGCCGGCAACCGCCGCCGGCCCCGTCGAGTCGACCGCGGACACCGATTCCGCGGCAGGAGCAGTCTGAAACAAGGGTTCACTGCGAATGCACGTTTTGATCGCGGAATTCCTACGTCATCTCGCCGACGAGCGTCGTCTTTCGCCGCACACGTCACGTGCCTACCGCACGGACCTGGAACGGTTCCTTTCTTTCCTGCAGGTCCGAACGGGCTCGGAAAATCCGGACGTGAGAAGCATCGCCCGCGAGGACATACGGGCGTTCCTTGGACATCTCAACGGCGCCGGTTTCGGCAGGCGTTCAATCGCACGGAAGCTGGCTTCGCTGCGGACGTTTTTTTCCTTTCTGTGCCGCCTGGGCCGTTTGCAGAAGAACCCGGCGCTTCAGGTCCGTCCGCCAAGGCAGGAGAAGACCCTGCCGGTACATCTGGACGACCGAGAGGTGAGGCGAGTGCTGGAAAATCCGTCGCCGGATACGGCATTGGGTTTGCGGGACCGGGCGATTCTGGAATTGTTCTACAGTTCCGGAATCCGTTTGCGCGAACTTGCGGAGATCAATATGGACAGCCTGGACCTCGACAGCGGGACGGTCCGGGTGACGGGGAAGGGTGGAAGGGAGCGACTCGTGCCCGTTGGAAGGCCCGCCAGGGAGGCCCTTCGCAGGTATCTCGCGCGCCGGCCGGAGCTGTTGCCCGGCGATGCGCCCGTGGTTGACCGCCGTCGTTTTTTCCTGAGCCGAACCGGCAGGGCGTTGAGCGCAAGCGGGATTCAGGACCGGGTCGTGGGACATCTCGAGCAGGCGACGGGAAGGAGCCGTCTGGGGCCGCATACGCTGAGGCATACGTTCGCCACCCATCTGCTGGACAGGGGCGCCGATCTGAATGCGGTCAAGGAGATGCTTGGGCACGCGAGCCTGTCCACAACGCAGGTTTATACCCACGTGAGTGTGGAACGGTTGAAAAAGGCTTATCGGCAGGCGCATCCGAGAGCGTAGCGACGTGAAAACGGACACGGAAGTCGGTGGATGGCCATGCAGCGTTTCCCTGTCATTCTCCATCCCGAAAAAGACGGCTCGTGTCCTGATGGGCCTTCTTCCGCTCTTCGCGGGAGCCTGCGCCAACCCCAGACCGCCACCTGGCGGTCCTCCGGACGTGACCCCGCCGCGGGTGGTCCACACAACGCCTGCGGCCGATTCCGTGGGCGTTGGGCCGGATACCCGCATCCGGATCGGGTTCAGCGAATCCATGAACCGCCGATCGGTCACGCGTGCGATTTTCATTTCGCCGCGCTTTTCAACCGATCCGGAATTCAGATGGCGCGGACGGGAGCTTGAAATCCGTCCACGTGAAGGCCTCCGTGAGGATCGTACTTACGTTGTATCGGTTGGCGCCGGCAGTTCAGACGAGTCGTCCAACCGCATGGAGGCGACCTACAGCTTCGCGTTCTCCACCGGTGATCGGTTGAGCGGTGGAGAAATCCACGGAAGCGTCGATCTGAATACCGGAAAGCGGGGATTGGTCTACGTATGGGCGTACGATCTGACCGGGACCGGCGACCCCGATCCCGCGGCCGATCCTCCCGCTTATGTGACACAGCCCGGTGACGACGGGACGTACCGTTTTGTACGATTGGGGCCCGGACGGTACCGGGTATTCGCATTCCAGGATGGAGACCGCGACCAGGCTTATCGTCCCGGCGAGCCGATTGCTGTACCGCCGGGGGATGTCCCGCTCGGATCGGGCGACGTGCGTGTGCAATTGAGTCTGCTGAAGATGGCGGTGCGTGACAGCGTGCCGCCGCGTTTTGTTTCAGCGCGGACGCCCGATCGGCGGCGGCTGGCCCTGCGGTTCGACGAACCCGTGACTCTGTCCTCGCCGCCCCGCGTTTCCGGAGCCGCCGGATCACTCGACGTACAGGCAATATACACGGACGCGACGGATTCCAGCCGGGTTTGGCTTGTTACTGGTCCGCAGACTGCCGGCATGGAATACATGGTCGAGTTGGGCGGAATCGGAGACCGCTTCGGGAACCGGATTGCGTCAGGCGAAGCGGCGGCGGTGCGCGGCGAGGGACGGCCCGACCGCCGTGCGCCGGTTCCGGTTCGCGTCAATCCTGAAGTTGGAGCACGGCACGTATTGCAAGACGCCGCGCTGCGAGTTGATTTCAACGAGGCGATGTCTGACGATACGAATCCTGAACTCTGGATCGTTTCCGACAGTACGGACGCTCCCGAAGGACGGGTTTCCTGGCCGCTGCCCAACCGGCTTGCATTCCGGCCCCTCCATGCCTGGGCGCCAGGGAGATCTTACGTTCTGCGAGCACGGCCCGACCGGCTTTCGGACGTTTCCGGTAACCCGGCCGAAGGCGAGATCGTGTTCCGATTTACGGTTGCGACCCCGGAAGACCAGGGCGCCTTGAGCGGTTCGGTTGTCCCTTCAGAGTCGCCCATTGTCGTGCAGGCGCGGCCGCTCTCGGCGCCGGAAGTAACGCATTCGATCACTGTTGCGCCCGGAGACTCTTCGTATATTCTGGAGGCGATGCCGCCCGGTCCGTACCGGGTGCTCGCTTTCGGTGACGTCGACGGTACCCGCCTGTGGACGCCGGGCGTGGTCAGACCGTTCGTTGCCGCCGAACCCCTGTCTGCACTTCAAGATACGATTGGCGTTGTCTCCCGATGGGAGACGGCCGCCGAGGAGCCGCTGAACCTGTACGTCTGGACTTCCTCAGAGCTTGAAGGGGAGAAATAGCGGTGCCTGATGAATCTGAACGCGGCCTTTCCATCAGGAAACATCTGCCGTCCGTCCTGTTGCTGGCCCTGTTCTGTATCCTGATGATCTACCGGCTGACTGCGCGGTCCCCGGATGAGAGCGAACGTGCCCGCGCCCGAATGCACCTCGAATTGATCTACGGGCTGGAGCGTGCCCATCTGGAGGAATATGGAACTTATCTCCCCGTAGACAGTGAAAAAAACGGTGAGATCCTCAAGCTTAATGACGTGCCCGGCAGGTTCCGGTACCGGGTAACGGTGGAAGGATCGACGTTTGTTGCGGAAGCCCGCGCGGACCTGGACGGTGACGGCCGGCAGGAGGTGTGGTACGTGGATCAGGAGACGCCCCAACCCGTGTTGATACAACAGGACTGAGTCGTGAGACACAATATCGGAAACTGTACGCGTCGATTGTTCGTCCTGGTTGTCGTGTCCGTGATGACAGGATGCTTTCTGGCAGCCCCTTCGGATTCCTACGTGTTTCAGATGCACCGTAACAGGCAGGGCCAGATTGTCACGGTGCGATGGTCGGCGGGAAAAGCGCGCGCGATCGAATTCTGGCTCAAGATCGATCAGTTTCCGTTCCTGGACAGACATGTCAGACGCCTGGTAAACGACAGCTTCGCAGCCTGGGAGGAAGTTCCCATTTCATTCGCCGCGTTCAGAAGTCGCGGCGTCGCCAATCTGGATGTGTCGACAGAAGACGGGAAAAACGTAATCGCCTATGACCGGAGCGCCAGTAATTTCCCGGAGCGCGGCGGCGGGGGTGTGATCGCGTTCGCACGGATGAATTGGGACACTCAGGGGCACATTACAGACGTGGACATCGTCTTCAACGGTCGAGACTATACCTATTCGGCGGGAAATCCCGACCAGGACGGCGGACTGGTGGATATGCAGGACGTGCTGGTCCATGAGATCGGCCACCTGCTGGGCCTTGCCCATTCGCCGCTGGGGGGAGATCGAACCGTTCGACCGTCGATGTATCCGTTTTACTTCGGAGAGGAACGAACGCTTACGACGGATGACCGTGCGGGGGTTGCGGCACTGTATCCATCCACCGAGGCGATTACATCCACCGGCGCAATCTCCGGCCGGGTGACGCACCGCGACGGCGCCGGCGCATTTGGCGTTCACGTGGTGGCATATCGTGCGGAGACAGGTGAGTTCGCCGCGGGCGTCCTGTCGGGAACAACAGGTGAAAACCGGGGGATCGGCGGAGACGGGGCGTATGAAATCAAGGGCCTGCCGCCAGGAGAATATCACGTGGGCATCGAACCGGTTGGCGGTTCGGTTACCACGCGGAATTTCAGCGGCATTTACAGCGAATTCGAAACCGGCTTCCCGGAGGAGTATTACGACAACAGGGCGATCCGGGACGTCGCGGACGTGGTTCGCGTTGCCCCGGGCAGGAGCGTGGCGGAAGTCGACTTTACGCTGGGAACGGCCCTGCCGGGTTTTCCGGACGTTCAACCGACCGTTCTGCCGAACAACACACCGAGTCCGGCAGGCCCGTACCGGCTGCACGTCCGCATTCTCGATGAGGACCCGATCGTTCTGGTCGAGGCGGACTACCGGATCGACGGCGGACCCGTCCGGACGTTGGTGTTGCAGCCGGAACATGGACAGTTTTACTCCGCCGAGTTTCCCGGGCGGAAACGCGGAACCGTGTTTACCTACCGATTCCGGGCGCAGGACAGCCAGGGCAACGAGACGGTCTATCCCGCCGAGGAACTGCCCGCGCTGCGGTTCGAGGTGCTTGCGCTTTCCGGAGAGCCGGTTGTGTACGTGTCGCTTCGGCGTTCACGGCAACTCGCCGTGTTCGATACGGGTCTGGACCGTGAAGTGGCCCGGATACCTCTGGGCGGCGACCCCTTGAGCGCGTTATTGACGCCCGACGAGCGGTACGTGTACGTGGCCAACAACGGCGCGGACGCGGATGGCTCGGAAAACAAGCTGATGGCGATCGATACGGCCACGCATGAAGTCCAGGTCATTCGGGTGGGGCGTGAGCCGCTGGATCTGGCGATGGCCCGAAACGGGTCGCGCGTGTACGTGAGCAATGCCGCGGACCAGACGGTATCGGTGGTGGACGTGGGCAGCCTGCGGGAAGGGCGGCGAATTTCCACGCCCGTAGCCGGCGAGGGCGAGGGTTCCCGCGGCCCGTTCGGCATCGCGGTGAGCCCGGACGAACAGTGGTTGTACGCGGCGGACATCGACGGGAATCAGGTGATGGTCGTGGATATCGAAGCCCGGCAGGTAACCCACCGGATCGACGTGCCGGTATCGCCGCGGTCACTGCTGCTCTCCCCGTCCGGCGACCGCCTCTACGTTTCCAGGTTCGGACGCAGCGGCGACGGCGCCGGCGTTTCGGTCATCGATACCGAAACGAAAGAGGTGATCAGCAAGATCGACCAGCCATCCGCCAGCGTATTCCGGCTGGCCCTCTCGCCTGACGGGAAACGCCTCTATGCCACGGACCGGACCAATGCGCAGGTGCTGGTCATCAATACCGATCTGAATCGCGTTGTTCTGAAGTGGGCCGCACGCGGGCGGGAAACGCGCGACGTCGCCGTGTCCGCCGACGGCAAGACCGTCTACGCGGCCAACCAGGACTCGAACGAACTGCTGTTTATCGATGCGGCATCGGGATTCATTCGCAAGACGCTGCCGCTGGAAGACGGGCCTCGGGGTATCGCCGTTCGGGGGCGGCCGGTCTACGAGGATGCGCCCGTGACCGATCCTGGACGCGCCGACTTCGACCGGGACGGCATCGTCGGGTTCGGCGATTTCGTGATTTTCGCCAGCAGTTTCGGCGCCGGTTCGGGCGATCCGAATTTCGACGAGAACCTGGACCTGAACGGCGACGAACAGATCAGCTTCGCGGATTTCATCCTCTTTGCTGCGGTCTTCGGGATGTCCGCGGGAGGGTAGGAAAAGATCGGCCGTTGCGGATGAACGTGGCGGCGAGACACCGGCAATGCGATATCCTGCAGACGAATCTGTCTTTCACGTGATTCGAGACGTATAGGACCAACCATCAGGTGAGGAAAAAATGCGTTTTACCGCGGTCGTGGAACATTGTAAGGATACCAGGTTGTATGTCGGTTACGTGCCCGGCTTTGCCGGCGCCCATTCTCAGGGCGAGACATTGGATGAATTGAACACGAATCTGACGGAAGTGATCGAGATGCTTCTTGAGGACGGAGAACCGATTTTCTAAACTGTAATCCAATTTCCCTCCCCAGTAGTACACGAAACCTATCCCCTGGCGCTACCTACGATATCCTTTCGGTGACCATTCTACCTACCTCGATCGCGGCAACTACCCACCGCTCGAATCAGCCATACTTCCAGTCGCTCGTATCTATTAATCCACAAAGCGAATTCCTGAATGCAGTTTAGCACATTCTATTCCGGCTCAATAAATGAACGGGTTTCGGCAGGGACTATTTCGGCCGAATCCGTATGTTGCCGGGGACGAGCCCTCCCTGAACGCTTTGATGCTAAGGCGTGAGCAAACTTCCGGGAGCGGGTTGAATAATACGATTAAGAAACGTGGCACATTAACGTGACATTGAATGTGGAAGCACAACGCGGTGGACAAACCGACTCTGAGCGGGAGCCCACCGCGTTTCAACTTTTCGATCTATCGAAAAACACTTGACTCTGCGTAGTCAATTGGCTACAATTTAAGCAAGAACTGAGTTTGCGACCTCGCGAACGCCAGAAGTCGCTGGAAAGCCTTGAAACTGGAGAGACGCGATGCCCGTAAAGGAACATAATACGAGTGACTACCTCAAGACGCCCGAGGACGCCGCCGCCTATCTGAACGCGGCTATAGAGGAAATGGGCGACGATCCGCGCCTGCTGATGAAGGCGTTTCGGAACGTTGCAGAGGCGCGGGGTGGTGTGTCGGCGCTTGCACGTCAAGCCAATCTGGATCGCGTAGCCCTCTCCCGAGCTCTGTCCGGTCGTCGGAATCCACGACTCGATACGCTCGCGAAGGTCTCCGCTGCCTGCGGCATCAAGCTTCGTTTTTCGGCGTAACACAGAATGGCATCACAGTGGCTCGTGGAAGTAGAGCTAATATGGCCCGAAAGGCGACCTGGTTTCCGGTACATTGATTTGGATATCTAAAGGTCAGACGATATTCGCATCCGATTCCTATTGGTGAGTGCTGCCAACTCTAGGTTTCGAACACGGAGGAACTTGGCGAATTGAATTCCGACGTTGAAAACTTCCCGGTGATATTTTCGATCGAAGGACGAAGAAGGAAGAGCGGTAAAACAACAGCAATAGGCTTGCAAAAGGACGTCTCAGGTTTTGTCGTCTGACGGCTCAGGGTAAATAGGTGTAACCGATGGAAAAATCAGAACTCATTCGGGAATTGCGAGCAGAACTCGAAAGGGATCTTGCTCTGCAGGAATCCTCAGCTCAAGAATTGTCTACGATGCTCCTTGCACAGATCGCGGAACAGAATCCGCAGCTCATGGATCTGTATGTCGAGGGAATTCAAGAGATTAAAGTGAACATTGTTTTTGGGAGTTCGCCTGTCAAGGGCATTCTGCTAAGATATCTTCAGGAGGAATGTACGCGCATTTGCAATGAAATTCGTACCCGTGCCGAGGAACGCACAGGTCGCCCTATCAGTAGTAGCGAAATAGACGGTGTCCTAGCCGTGCCCTTGTGCGAGATCAGAGAGCTGGATAATCTGGCTGACAGGGGTTATGTCGTTGACTCGGTACGGCGTGAACTCCTTAACTGCATTCGCAGCTCTATTCCCAGTGGACAGAAAATCCCTCCAAACATCGAGATTCGTCTCTACGTTCCTGACAGAAGCGGAGCACGAGAGGTCGTTTATGCCGAGTCAGGTGGCAAGGTCGTAACAGACGAGGTACGTAAACTTCCGACTGTGACACTTGACACCAATGTAATAAGGGAATACTGGGATCACAGGGGTAACGAGGTCGTCGAGAAGCTACTGGAACTCGGAAAAAGCCACAAAGTCGATATCGCAGTCACGGGCAGGATCCGGGATGATGTTCCTCTCCAACCCTTGTCTGGCAAGATAAACGAACTTTCGAATTTAGCCATTGACGAGATTGGATCTGTAATTCGCTATTCGCACTGGAAAGCAGGTCGCGACGTTGCAGGAACTCAAGAATTCGAGGAATTTCGTTACTCAACCGACATTGCCAATAAACTTGAAAAAATGAACGAAAAAAGACGACCGGACTGGCGTGACTGGGATCACCTGCGCACTCACTTTAGCCTGAATAATTCATAAAAAAGGTAGTTTCCATACCCAAGTCATTGTATTATATTGTGGTTACGGTCATAACCATAACACAACGACAATGGAGGAAACTACCGTGGACGTTCAAGATAATCAATGCACGCTCTCTTTCGCAAGTGTTTCGGGCAAGCAGGTGGAAGCCGTCTTCGATGGCGGGGCGCTCACCAGCGATATGGGGGTGATGCTGCTTCGGGAGGTGGGGTTGCAAACCGGCATCCTGTCGCGTATCGTGGCGGCGTTAACGGACCGTCGGCATCCAAGTTATGTGGACCACACGATGGCAGACCTGATCCGTCAGCGTGTGTTCCAGATCGCGTGCGCGTATGAAGATGCGAACGATTGCGATTTGTTGCGCGAGGATCCCGCGTTCAAGATGGCCTGTGATCGGTTGCCGGCCTCTGACGCGAACCTGGCCAGTCAACCCACGATGAGTCGATTGGAAAACGGGATTCGTCGCAGGGACTTAGTTCGCATCGGCGAGGCCTTTGTGGATGAGTTCATTGCGTCCTACGATGTGCCTCCCAAAGCGGTCGTTCTGGATTTCGATGACACCAACGACGAGGTTCACGGCAATCAACAGTTGTCTCTGTTCAACGGCTATCATGATCAACGCTGCTACTGTCCCTTGCACATTTATGAAGGCCAGACAGGGAAACTGATCACGACCCTCCTGCGTCCGGGTGCGCGTCCTTCCGGCAAACAGATTGTCAGCATTCTCAAGCGACTGGTGAAAGCCCTTCGTAAGGCGTGGCCCCACGTGGCTGTCTTTGTGCGTGGCGATGCTCATTTTTCTTGTCCTGAGGTCCACGACTTTTGCGACGAACACGACGTGTATTTTGTGCTGGGACAGACTGGAAACGACAGGCTTGAACAACAGGCACATCCGTTGATGGAACAGGCAAAGGCAGAATATCGGGAAACCGGACAGGCGGTGCAGCGCTTTACCAGTTTCGATTACCAGGCCCACACCTGGGCATCGCCACGACGCATCATCTACAAAGCTGAAATCACCGCTTCGGGACAAGCCAATGCACGCTTTGTAGTGACCAACCTCGAAAGTAGCCAGCCCTCATTCATCTACAAAGACGTCTATTGCGCGCGCGGCAGGATGGAAAACTTCATCAAGAATCACAAAACCTTTCTCCATTCCGATCGCACCTCTTGTCACACCTTTGAAGCCAATCACTTCCGTCTCTTTCTCCACAGCGTCGCCTATGTCCTGATGCATGCCCTGGCGACCATCGGATTGCGCGGCACGAAGTGGGTCAACGCACAGTTCAATACCCTGCAAAACCGCATCTTGAAAGTCGCAGCGCGCGTTTGTGAGTTGAAAACCAAAATCAAGTTCCATCTTCCAACGGCGTTTCCACTCCAACACCTTTATCGTAAAATCCTCGATAATCTGTCAACAGGGGTTCCATAATCCATCGAAGTTCTGACCTCGCCATCACGTTTGCATCGACACGACCAAGGACCATGGAGACGTCTGTACGTTTGACAGCGGCATTCGGCGCAACCTGACGCCTCAGAGCCATCGTGTTGCCTGCACCCACCGCCAATACCGGTTCAACACGACATATCCGTCACAGACCACACTGTTTTGTTTCTTGTCTCTCTCGGAAGCTCTTTCTGCTTCCTTAAAACGCATTATCTGACGATTCATGAATTATTCGGGTTAGATACGGCAGAGATTATTTCCTTACATGGGATAAAGGGATTCTGGATTTTGCCGATGAACTGAAAAGCCAGTTGGGGATTATTGTCATGGGACCTGAAGAATTTCTTTCTCGCGATCGATATTTGCCGAAAGTGGCGAGGAAAGAGCACTCTTGCAGTTACTCCGATGAACCACTCATTTAGGTCATCAGGCCGCAGTTTTCTGTGCAAGATGTTCGATGGCGGTGTTGCGACCACAGTGATGAATCAACTGGAGGATGCGACGAATGGACGATGTTCTGACAATTGCCCAGATACACGCACAGTTCGCCTCTGAATGGATCCTCATCGAAGACCCGCAGACCAATGATGCCCTGCAAGTGCAAGGTGGTAGAATACGCTGGCACAGCAAGGATCGTGAGGAGGTTTATCGCCAGGCGGTGGCTTTGCGGCCAGCACGGTTTGCCATTTTGTATACAGGGCAGATGCCAAAGGATACGGCGATCGTATTATGAGTTTCCGCTTCAATCCAAACCAGGGCTTGATTATCGTGTCGGCCGAATTGTGGGGGCCGAACGGCAGTGCAGTTCTGCGCCTCGCGCTCGACACTGGCGCGACGGGTACGTTAATAAACGTGGGGATGCTTGTTGCGCTCGGTTACGATCCGGCTATGGCCCCGGATCGTGTTCAGGTGACGACTGGTAGCGGGGTCGAATTCGTTCCTCTCGTCAAATTGGACGGGATGATGGCCCTGGGAAGGACGACTGGTGATTTTCCAGTATTGGGTCATACCTTGCCGCCGAGCGCTGGAGTCGACGGTCTTCTTGGGCTGGACTTCATTCGAGGGTTGAGCTTAAACATCGACTTTCGAACAGGACATTTGGAACTTACCTGAGTCTGTCCAGGTTGCATCGTAGTCCACGCAAATGAGATTAGCGCCTTCGATAAGGGCGAAGAGTCGATGCAGTATCGCGAGGACCTCTGACAAGAACCCGACGAAATTCCCGCCAACCTGTGAGCCGTGGCAAGGGCATTTTTGGGTTGGAACGAGTCAGAGATACGGCATTGCTGAATCGGGTGCACGAATTCTACCTAGCGGTCGAGAAGCTGTGTCGACAGCAATACCTGGGATTCGTGTTTCCGTGATCAGAGCATCTATTCGTAAGATGAGCATTACATGTCTGACGACGTCCGCTGTGAAATCTGCAAGAGAGTCGCGAAGACGCTACCGTCGCTTGGATTTGACGGAGTTCGGCAGCAATGTGAGGGTTGCGGCGAATTTAAGCTAACAAGAACTGCCCGCTCGATCCTTCAGGAGAGAGATGCGGCTGTTCGGGCAAAGGTCGCCGGCTGGGTGTATGATCAGAATATGATTGGCACGACCCCAACGGTTTCAAGTGATGTGCTCAAGAGCGTATCGGCTCGTGCTCTCCCGGAAGTTGCCGAACGTAGGAATCGTCTCTTGCTTGAAGCATTGAGAGGTCAGGAATTACTGGGTACAGGTTTCCATATTGAAGACGCGAGGTTTCTTGCTGCCACATACTCCAACAATGACGCCGATGTCTATTATCTGGTGGAAATGTTAATTGAAGAGGGCTTGGTACACAGGATTACTTCCGACGGCCTGTTTGGAATCCGTCCACGCGGGCACATTGCCGCCGACGAATTGTCACGTAGAGGTGTGCAATCCGATAAGGGATTCGTTGCCATGTCGTTTGACCAAGATTTAAAACCTGCATACGAAAAGGGGTTTCAAGTCGGCATCTTGAACGCGGGTTATGACCCTGTTCGAGTGGACCGAATAGAGCACGTAAATCGCATTGATGATGAGATTATCGCACAGATTAGGGCGTCGTCGTTCGTCGTCGCGGATTTCACCAAGCATCGCGGCGGAGTTTACTTTGAGGCAGGATTCGCCCTTGGATTAAACCTACCGGTGATTTGGACGTGTAGGAAGAGTGACATGAATGGTCTACACTTCGACATTCGACAGTACAATACGATTGATTGGCAAGACACCGGGGAGCTTGCAGAACGACTGCGCTACCGCATCGAAGCGACCATTGGAAAGGGTCCGAAAGCTGTTTTGGGCACGTAAACACGTACGATTCCCAATTTCCCCAATTCTGTAAATCTTGGGAACAAAGGCGCCTCCCCAGATAGACCGTTTTTGCACCAGTGGAACACGAAAAATTGGGGGTCTCAGACGGGATCGTTAGGCACAGAAAATTGACCTCGTTTGCAATGTTGAAATTGTCTGGCGACAGAACGCCGAAGCATCAAGCAAGCCATATTGTTACGGCTCAGTCCCATTGGAAAGCATAAAAACAGGAGAAATGAAATGCCCCTAAAAGAACATAAGGCCAGCGATTGTCTCAATACGCCGGAAGACGCCGCCGCCTATCTGAACGAGGCGATAGAGGAAATGGGCGATGATCCGCGTTTGCTCATGAAGGCGTTTCGCAACGTTGCCGAAGCGCGGGGCGGCGTGTCCGAACTGGCGCGACGAGCCAAGCTGGATCGTGTGGCCCTTTCCCGAGCGCTGTCCGGGCGACGAAATCCGCGACTCGATACCCTCGCGAGGGTGTCAGCGGCATGCGGCATCAAGCTCCGTTTCTCGGTGTAGGCCTGGGTGTAAGCGCGTCAGCTAGGTTTCGTGGACTGCCTGGGCTAGATTTCGTTCAGCCTGTTCCTGCCAAGTTTACGGCTTATGCATCGCCGCTAGCCAGATGCAACCTTGGACTGCCGCGTTGTCATTTATCGTGTGGTGACGTATGCTTTCTCAATCACAGCGCGCACCAACCTGGACTATATGGTAAACCGGTGGCACTTCGCACGCGGCGGCACCTCTGGATCCCATCTCGACACCGCGGAGGTCCCGGACGTGACCTCCGCAGCTTGTGACTGCTCCATGCCGTTTTCTTAGACATCGGATTTTTGGTCGTCTTCCAATCTCCATCATAACATGTGTGCGGGGAAATTTCTGACTTAAATAATTGATTCTATTGAGCGTTATTCGATGCGTGCTTTTTCAAGAGAGTATGTAATTGTGATAAATAGAGCACTGTGACACCGTTATGAATCCCATCATCGAAATACTCGCCGAAGTCGGTCCCTCGCGAACAAGCCGTCTTGTTACGCTCCTGAGTGATTCGAATGGCATGTCCACGCAAGCCGCTCGACAACGTATGTCGAGGGCACGCGCTCCAGTGGAGCGAATCAATGATCTTCTACCAAAACGTGAAGCATTCTTCTACCTGCGTGACCAGATAAACTCCGAGTTGTTCTGGTACAACCTTCAGTGCGACCTTCGGGAGACCGGTAGCATCTATGCGTGCTCAATTGACGGGCTTGATGCGAGAGGCGGTGTCGTGTCCATCGGTGAATTCGCGGTCGTGACCGGCGCACCAATTGCGCTTAAGAAGCAAGTCACGTCGGACCAGGTGGCAAGAAGGCTAAAGGAACTCGGGATCATCGGGAATCGCGAAATGTCCGGTTTCGGTCACTGCTGGGTCGGTGAGTCTAACGCTTTGATTCGGAAACTAAGCACTGCGCAGATTAGAGCACGGCGCCTCACCGAAGGTGTACTTCTGGACGGTCTTCGTCAATGGGTGTGGAAGAACGGCATTGGCAGTATAAATACCGTAACTATTCGAGGTGAACCTGGTCACCAGATGGTGGGTCAGTTCAAATGGGACCTATGCGGTCCGAGTTACTTGCTTCCCCTTAAGGGCAAAAACAACAGAGGAAATTCCAGGCATGGGTTTGTTGTCGCGGATGTGTTCGCTGAAGCAGAAATGGACGTTCAGCACATCCGGTATTTTTCGCGCAAAGTACAGACCTATCAGAAGACCTCAAACAGTGGTCCACTTTTTCCTATCTTAATGGCCGAACGCTTTACAAGCACCGCCTTAACCGAAGGGCACAAGATCGGAATCGTGCTGACAACACCGAAGAACCTGTTCGGATACCATGTAGCATACGCCCTCGGGAACTTATTGCGGAACCTAAAGGATGTCGCAAACATTGCCACAGTCAATGTGGATGAACTGTACAGACTGCTTGGCAGCCTTTCAGAGATCGAGGGACGGGCTGGCAATTTGCGTGGTGTACTGTTCGAGATGATTGCCGGCTATGTGGCTACTCGAGAACTAGGCGGAAGTGTCGAATTTGGTGTCCATCACATTCATCCAGAGACCGGCGATAGAGCCGATCTAGATGTAGTTTGTGTGAAAGATTTCGATTCCGTACACGCGATTGAGTGTAAAGGCAAGGTTCCAGGCGGAAGTGTTTCGCTCGACGAAGTCAATAAATGGTTAAATAAGCTTCCGGTCATACAAAACTACGTCAACACACAACCGAGACTACGTGAATATCATCAGACGTACGAAATATGGACCACCGGTAAATTCGACGACGATGCGATGGAAAAGCTCGTTCTTGTAAGCAAAAGGCGGAAGAAGAAACCGATTCAATGGAGAGATGGTGTCGGCATCCGAGAAATCGCCGCGAGACGCAAACTAAAAGCAATCGGTGATGCTCTTGACGAGCACTTTTTGCGGCATCCTCAAGCGAAGCTATTGAAAGGTGGGAATAGCCCCGACTGAGACAGTGAATGAAATCACTACCGAGGGTACTGTAGTAGTTGTCATTTGGAAGTTACCGCGATTTGGGTGCAGTTGGTTTATCGATGAATTAACACGACGTAGGTGTTTCTTCGTACTTGGTATATTGCCAGAAAAGAACCTGGACGATTGAGCGTTTGTACTACCCGAGATTAGAAACGACGCCTTCCCGGTTTGCGTTCTGACCAGCAGAGAGTCGATCCAGACTCGCGGCTCGACGTCGGCTGGTTAATTGGAGAGTAAAAAAAACGCCGCTTCACGGTGGTTACTCCTATGCTATTGACAGCCAACCGTCAGTTGTTCCTGGACGACGAGGGTGTCGCGGAGACCTTTCGCGTTTCGCGGCTATACCATTCGCCGGTCAAATACGTCGGGAATCCGCTGTTGGTAGGCAATCAATTCCACGACGCGCGGGAGGGCGTGCGGTACGAGGAGGATCGGGTACCGCCCGAGGGCGGCGTTCCGAAACTGAACCCCAGCCTCATGCCCACGTCGGTGGTTCGCGGCCCCTCCGGATTATTCCAGATGTATTACCAGACGAAGCCTCCGGGAATCAGGGACTTCGGATACGGGGGCGGGACGCCGGTTGTGGCCTACGCGGAGTCCCACAACGGTATTCACTGGCGGCTTCCGGCATTGAATCGGGTTGACATCAACGGGAGTACGGAAAACAACGTCCTGTTCGAGCCTCCGGGAAGTTTGCCGAGCGTCGTAATCGACGAGCACGACTCGGATGACGCTCGCAGGTACAAGATGCTCTATTACCCCCTCAATATCAGCTTTTCGTCCGATGGCGTGTCGTGGTCCGGCGTGCAAGACGTGCGCGTACCCAGTCGCATCGGGCATTCCGACGGGCTGAACTGCATGGCGGGATGGGACGGGAACATCGGTCGATACGTGGCCTATTTCCGTCCGCAGGTCGCACGTCCCGACGAAGCGATCGATCCGGAGGGCCTCTCCGTTCGCCTGATCGCCAGAAGCGAGAGCGAGGATCTGACCGGGTGGACCGAACTCGAAACGGTACTCGCGCCGGACGCCGGCGATCCGGCCGGGACCGAATTCCAGACGGTCGGCGTGTTCTTCTACGAGGGAATGTACGTGGGGCTGCTGTGTGTGCAGGAAGGGTTCGCCGAAGAGCGCCCCAAACGGTTCCCCTACCGGCTGCCGCACTGGCCGGCACATTCCGCGATGCTGGGTCGCTGCTACATCGAACTGGTAACGAGCCGGGACGGGGTTCAATGGAGCCGGTCGGAGGGTCGCTTGCCGTTTCTGGACAATACTCCAGGGGGATTGGACTCCGGAGTGATCTGGCCATCCAACTCGCCGGTGGTTGTGGACGACGAACTCTGGTTCTACTATGGAATGGCCGTACACGGACACGGGTTGTCCTACACGCGACTTCCGGGGCTTGCGCGACTTCGGCGGGACGGGTTCGTGAGTCTGGCGGCCGGGGAACAGGCGGGGTGGGTGTTGACAGAACCGATGGTCTGTCCTGGCGGGCGACTCCATGTGAATGCGGATGCGGGAGGCGGGGAACTCACCGCTGCCGTAATCGAAGGGGACGGATACCACACGCCGGAATACGCCGCGGTCCGGTGCGCGGCTTTGGATGGAGACGCGGTTTCCCATCGGCTGACGTGGTTTGAGCGGACGGATCTGGATCCGCTCAGGGGCCGGGAAATCCGGCTGAAGTTCTACCTCAGGCGGGCGGAACTCTTTTCGTACTGGTTCGCGTAGGCGACTGCCCGATCGGGAAACGGTGGAAGGGAACGAAATTGTACCGGAACTTCGCGGTTTTTGATGCCGTGACCGACCAGACTTTATACGATTCCGTCGCGCAGCACGTGTGAACCGCCTCGTTTGCATTCAGAACGCACGGGCCATAATCCGGACATGTTGTCGATTGACTGGAATTACACTTGATAATTGGTTTCTTTTTTGTATCTAAAGAGCATTACAGACGATTCCGATCGTATCGTCAGGGTACTATACACGCGCCGCGCTGACCGGGCTGGTGTCGTCATGCGCGCACTCACCATTTCAAAAGGATGACCCGCACAATGAGGATCCAAAGACGTTTCGATTCCGTCAGTGCCGCCAAAACCTGGAACCGTAAGCCGGAGTCCCGATCGGGCGACCGCGACCTCCTGCCTGACATCTTCGGAAAAGACACTTTCGGACTGCGCGAAATGCAGTCCAGGCTTCCGGAAAACGTATACAGTCAACTCGTTCGGACGATTCACCACGGGAAGCAACTCGATTCCGATATCGCGGACACTGTGGCTGCGGCGATGAAAGACTGGGCGCTTTCGATGGGTGCGACCCACTACACACACTGGTTCCAGCCGCTCACGGGGCACACGGCCGAGAAGCACGACTCCTTCCTGAAGGTGGGCGCCGATGCCCGCGCCATCACCGAGTTCGGAGGGGAGGAACTGGTTCAGGGCGAGCCGGACGCGTCGTCGTTCCCGTCGGGTGGTTTGCGGGCCACCTTCGAGGCGCGCGGCTACACGGCCTGGGATCCGACTTCTCCCGCCTTCATCATGGGCGGCGAGTCGGCGACGTACCTGTGCATACCCACTGCCTTTTCCAGTTGGACTGGAGAGAGTCTCGATGCCAAGATCCCGCTGCTGCGGTCGATGGACGCACTCGACCGGGTCACGCGACGAGCGCTCAAGCTCTTTGGTATCGATGCAGGGATGGTAACCGCCAGCCTTGGTCCGGAGCAGGAGTTCTTTCTCGTCGATCGCGAGTTCTACTACCGCAGACCCGACCTTATGACCGCGGGCCGTACGCTCTTCGGGGCAAAGCCGCCAAGGGGTCAGGAACTCGACGACCATTATTTCGGACAGATCCACGAGCGAGTGCTGGCGTGCATCCAGTCCATCGAGATGGACCTGTACCGGCTTGGCGTGCCGATGAAGACGCGCCATAACGAGGTGGCGCCGGGGCAATACGAGATGGCGCCGGTCTACGAGAACGCAAACGTGGCGTCGGACCATCAGCAACTGATGATGCGGATCCTCGAACGAAACGCGCGCGGCTATGGATTCATCTGCCTCCTGCATGAGAAACCCTTCGCAGGCATCAACGGCAGCGGGAAGCACCTGAACTGGTCCTTCGGCACTTCGGAACGTAACCTGATGGATCCTGGCGACACGCCGCACGAGAATCTGATGTTTCTGTTCTTCTGTACCGCGGTGATGAGCGCTGTCGAGCAGCACCAGGACCTGCTTCTGGCCAGCGTCTCCAGCGCCGGAAACGATCACCGCCTGGGCGCCAATGAAGCCCCGCCGTCCATCATCTCGGTATTCCTGGGCAGTCAGCTTGAAGACATCTTCAACCAGCTCGAGGAGTCCGGAAAGGCGGAGAAGCGGGAACACGATGGGCTCCTCGGCCTGGGAGTCAATGTGCTCCCTGACCTTGCGCGCCATTCCGGAGACCGCAACCGCACGTCTCCATTCGCCTTTACCGGGAACAAGTTCGAGTTCCGTGCGGTCGGCTCGTCGGCGAATATTTCGCTGTCGGCAACCGTCCTCAATACGATCGTGGCGGAGGCGATCGACAATTGGACGGAGTTGCTGGAGCCGATCGTCGACGCGGGCACGTCCGTCGAGGATGCGCTCTGGACGCTGTTGGCCAACGAGATCCCGTCCTTCAAGCGGATCATCTTCAACGGAGATAACTACGCCGCCGAGTGGGTCGAGGAGGCCGCGCGCCGCGGGCTGTTCAATTCGGGCTCGGCGGTCGATGCGCTGGCAGCGCTCGCCTCACCCGGAAACGAGGAGCTCTTCGACAAATACGGCGTCATGACGCCGCGCGAACTGGGGGCCAGGCTGGAGGTACTCACCGAGCAGTACTTCATCAAGATCAACATCGAAGGCGAAACCGCGGCGCACATGGCCCGCTGCATGATCATGCCTGCTGCGGTCGCCTACCTGACGCAGCTCACGTCGGCGTGGAACGGGACGAAGAAGGCGGGCGGATCCACAAAGGGTCTCGATAGCAACATCACGCGGGTTTCAGGCTTGATCGATGAATTGAGCGAAGCGCTGGACGAACTGGACGCGCAGAATGAAGAACTCGGCGGAGACGAGATGTCGTCCAAGGTGGTCCACATGCGGGACAACGTGATCCCTGCGATGAACGCGGTGCGCGAGGTGGCGGACGGGTTGGAGAAAGTGATTCCGGACGATCTGTGGCCGCTGCCGACGTACCGCGACATGCTGTTCGTGAGGTAGACCTTGTTTCGAGGCGGCCTGCCCCTCACCACGCCCCGCCTTGCGAAAATTCAACTTGACATTGAACCGGCGCGACCCTAAGATTAGACGTTTTGGTGTTCGAAAGAACCATTCGTATTGAATCCGATCCAGGTAACCGATCGGCATCGTGCATATTGCAGATCCAAACCCGCTAATCTTCCCCAGGATCTTTCCCCGACACGACGCCTCTAAAGTAACATCAACTTCCGTCGTGATCCGTCGGGGAGATCACCCAATAAAATTGGAGGAATGAAGACCATGCACACTCGCACGCTCGTTCTCGTCGTTACTCTCAGCCTGCTCGCCGGTCCCGCATTCGCCCAGATAGAGAATATTTCCGTTGAGGGCAGCATGGATCTTGTCACGCACTACGTTTTCCGCGGCGTGGCCTTTACGGACAAGCCTTCCGCGCAACCCTCTCTTACCCTGGGCTTCGGCGATTCCGGTTTCTCGTTCAACGTCTGGGGTTCCTGGGCATTAAAGCATAGGAGCATTCAGGAGGCAGGCGATGAACTCGACTTCACGGTTACGTACGACCGCAATCTGGGAGAACAGTACGAAAACGTGGGGCTGACCGTCGGGATGATCCAATACACGTTTCCAAGCCTGGAGAAGGGCGACAGACTTACCACCGAGTTTTTTGCGGGCGCGAGTCTGGATATTACCGGCTCCCCGTCAGTAACGCTCTATCGCGACATGGGCCAGTTCGATTACTGGTATGTCAATGGCAGCATCGGTCATGAAGTTCAACTAACCCCGGAGGGGAACGTCACACTGGGCGTTTCCGCCGATATCGGGTACAGCGACACCACCGGCAAATTCGAATTCAACCACGTCGGCGCGTCGGTTTCGCTTGGTGTCAGCCATAGCTACTTCTCGTTGTCGCCCGTCATCGGTTTCATACGCCGGACCGAAGAACTGGAGGCCATGGATTTCGATTTCCATCGGACCAAAGACGAGCAAAACAGGGTCTGGGGCGGGGTCAGTCTCGGTTTCGCACTCTAGCGGAACCGGGGTGGCCTGTTGCAGGATCCACACTGACATCGGGATCGCATAAAGTGCGGTTCTTGTCCATATCGCTGTGTCAACATCGGGACGATTTCAATCGTCCCGGTGTCGTTTTAGGCGAATCACGCGCGCGACGGAGTCGCATTTGACAGATTCAGAAACACGAACAACGACCCGGTTTGGGCGCGTGGCGGCAACCTGAATTCGGAGGCGTGTCAATGCGAATATCATCGTGGGGGTTCATCCTGTCCCTGTGCATGGTCGTGTCCACGCCTTACGTTGTCCGGGCTGCCGGGGAAGGCGGTGCGGGCATTGCGCCGGCCGACCATGGGCTCCAGCGGTTCGTGCAGTCGGCTGCCAACTCCAATCCCGGCGTTAAGGCGGCTCGAGCCGCGCTCGAGGCGAGACGAAGCGATCGAGACGCCGCAGCCCGACCGCTGTACAACCCGGAGATCAATGCAGACTTCGAGAGAACGCACGAAACCCGCTACTGGCTCGGCATCGGATATACGGTCGATTGGGGCGGTAAGGGCAGGGCCCGAAGCGCGCTGGCGGAATCGGAGCGTCGGCTTGCCGAGGCGGCGGTCACCCTTGTACGCCGCGGTGTGGCGGTTGACCTGCTGAACGGCCTGGCCGCCCACCGGACGGACGTCGAGCGCGACAGTCTGGCCGCGCGACGCCAGGAGTTAATGCACGAATTCGCAGAGCTCGCGCAACGCAGATTCGAGACGGGAGACGTGAACCAGGTGGAACTCGATCTGGCGCGGCTGGCTTCCGTGGAAGCGCGAATCCGGAGAGCAGCCACCGCAGCTTCACTTGCCGGAGCAAGACAGGCGGTCCGCGTTCTCGTCCCGGACCTGCCGGCGACACAGTGGCCTGCGCTCCCGTCCTCTCTGCCGGACCTGCCCGATGGCGCCAACGTTCAGTCTCTGGTCCGAGCGCTCCCGGAAGTCCTCGCCGCGACGCGCCGGGCGGATGCCGCCGAGGCCCTCGTTGAGCTTCGACGCAGCGAGCGGCGGCCCGATCCCACGCTGAGCGTGGGGGGTGGCAGCGAGGCAGGCGACCGGCTCACGGTTTTGGAATTGTCGATCCCGCTGCCGCTGCTCAATCGGTTCGGTGACGAAGTGGAGGCGGCCGCGGCAGAACACCGCGCGGCGCAGCATGCCCGGGAAGACGTGTCGCGGCGCGCCCGTGCCCGGCTGATCAGCGCAATGGAGCGCTACCAGCTGGCGCGGACCGCGTGGGATGACTGGCGGAAGACAGGACAGGCGAGCCTCGCGCGTCAACAGGAACAACTGCGCAGGTTGTGGAAGGCCGGCGACATTGGCACCACGGATTATCTTGTCCACGCCGGTCAGACGCTGGATCTCCGGGAAAGCGCGCTCGTCCTGCGGGAAACGCTGTGGAGGGCGTGGCTGGAGTGGTTGTCGGCTTCGGGACAGGTGGACGCCTGGATCGGTTTCGGCGCGGACCGTTGAATCGCCGTATCCGGCCAATGGAGATGGAGAAACACCAATGAATACCGGGACATCCGTTGCATTGTGCGTAAACCTGGCGATCGCTGCCCCTGTCTTTGCGGAGGAAGCCGGCCACGGGACGCCGCAGGGCGAAGCGTCCGGAACCGTCGAACTGACCGCCGAGGAGCAACGTGCCGCCGGCGTTGCCGTTGACCGCGTTGCACCGAGGGCGTTGGGCGAGACCGTTCGCGTGCCCGGAAACGTGGAGATCAATATGTACAGGTCCGCCCGGGTTACGCCCCGCATTACGGCTCAGGTCGTGGCCCGCCACGTTATCCTCGGTGAATCGGTCATCGCCGGCCAGCGGATGGTGACGCTGTCCAGCGTAGCCATGGCGGAGGCGCAGGCTGAATTGATCGTTGCCAACCGGGAGTGGGAGCGTTCCAGGAGCCTCGGTCCGGAATCCGTATCGGAGCGACGTTTTACCGAGGCGAGGGTAGCCCGCCAGCTGGCGCTGGCCAGAGTACTGGCCTACGGCATGACCGAGGCGCAGGCGGATGCGCTGATGAACACCGCCGACGCGGACAGGGCCAGCGGCGTGTTCGATCTGCTGGCCCCGCGGGAGGGGACCGTTTTGCAGGACAATTTCATCGTGGGCGAATTGATCGAACCCGGACGCGTGCTGTTCGACATCAGTGACGAATCCGTGATGTGGGTGGAGGCCCGTCCGATCGCCGTAGGCGTGCCCGATATCCACACGGGCATGCCCGCCCGGGTCACTCCCGATGGCGTGAACTGGATTGACGGCAAGGTTGTTCAACGCTACCACCGCGTGGACGAGACCACCCGCACCCACGGCGTCCGAATTGAAGTGGACAACGCGGACGACCAGCTGCACGAGAGGCAGTTCGTCGAGGTTGAGATCGTAACCGGAAGCGGGGATACGGTTTTGGCTGTGCCCAACGCCGCGGTGACAATGATCGGTAACGAACCGACCGTGTTCAAGGTTGAAAACGGTCACGAGTTTCACGCGGAATCCATTGCGACAGGTCCCACCGTGGGCGACTGGACGGCTGTCTCGGCCGGGCTTCGTGAGGGGGACGTGATTGCGGTTGCGGGCATATTTCATCTCAAGTCGCTGATGCTCAAGTCCTCGCTGGGCGGCGGCCACGCGCACTAGGGGAACAGGGTGCTGGAAAAACTGGTTGAAACCTCGGTGCGCTACAAAGTCCTCGTCCTCATCGCCTTCGCGGTGGTCGCCTTTCTGGGATGGCGCGCATATGTAACCGTCCCGATCGACGCGTTCCCCGACGTGACACCCGCCCAGGTCAACATCTACACCGAATCGCCGGGTCTGGCCGCGGAAGACGTCGAACAGCTTCTCACCTTTCCCATCGAATCCGGAATGGCGGGCTTGCCGAGGGTACAACAGATCCGCTCGGTCAGCCTGTTCGGTCTGTCGTACGTGGCGGTGTATTTCGAAGACGACATGGACATCTACTTCGCTCGCCGCCTCGTGATGGAACGCCTCCAGGAAGTCGGAGACCGGATTCCCAAAGGGTACGGCACGCCGGAAATGGGGCCGAATTCCTCCGGCCTGGGCCAGGTGTTCTGGTACACGCTCGAGCGGGCGGATGAAAAGCTCAACGCCGACGTCTCGGACATGGATCTGCGGACGCTCCACGACTGGAGCGTCCGCCTGATTTTGCGCACGGCGCCAGGCGTGGACGACGTGATTTCCTGGGGTGGCCAGGAGCGCCAGTACCAGGTGGTGATGGATCCGTTGAGTCTCATCGAATACGACCTCACCTTCACCGATGTGATCGAAGTGATCGAGGCCAACAACCGGCAGGTGGGCGGTCAATACGTCAACCTCGGCGCAGAGCAGTTTCTCGTGCGCGGATTGGGCCTGGTGGCGGACGAAGAGGACATCGGCGCAATGGTCCTCAAGGTGGAGGACGGCACGCCGGTCTACCTGCGCGACGTCGCGGACATTGTACAGGGCGGCGCCCTGCGTTTCGGCGCCGTGACCCGCGACGGAAAGGAAGTCGTACTTGGAATGGCCCTGTCGCGCATCGGCGAAAACGCTGCTAACGTGGTCGATGCCGTAAAAAAGAAGGTTGAAATCGTCGACAGGTTGCTTCCGGACGGCGTTATCCTGCGCCCCGTCTACGAACGCACCGACCTGGTGGAGCGATCGGTGAGCACGGCGAGAAACGCGCTTGTGCAGGGCGCCGTTGTGGTGGCCATCGTGTTGTTTCTCTTTCTCGGCGAACTCCGGTCGGCAATCGTTGTCATCGCGTCCATACCGCTTGCGATGCTGGTCGCCTTCATCTTCATGGGCCAGGCGGGACTTTCTTCGAACCTGATGTCGCTGGCCGGCCTCGCGGTTGGGATCGGCATGATCGTCGACGGCGCCGTGGTTGTGGTCGAAAACGCCTTTCGCATCATGGCGGAGCAGAAGGAAGCCGGTCAGACCGTCGATCGTTCCCGCGCCGTGCTGGCCGCCGCGCGAAGCGTGGCGAATCCGATCGCTTTCGCCATCATTATCATCATTGTGGTGTTTCTGCCGCTGTTTGCGCTCGAGGGACTTGAAGGAAAACTGTTCAAG
Source organism: Candidatus Latescibacterota bacterium (assembly GCA_965116875.1). Lineage (GTDB taxonomy): Bacteria > Latescibacterota > UBA2968 > UBA2968 > JAAXHE01. The sequence continues at coordinate 575,856 of OZ220733.1, read as the reverse complement.
CCCATGGCATTCAATATCAGCTTCGCGATGGCCGGTTCGCTCGTGCTGACGCTTACGCTGATTCCTGTATTGGCCGCGCTGATCCTCAAGCCGAAGGAGCAGCGCGATACGTGGCTCGTACGCGCGGTCAGGGCGTGGTATATCCCGCTCCTGTCCGGCGCCCTCGCGAACAAGAAGGTCGTGGTCCGTGTCGCCGTGGGGCTGTTGGCGGCAAGTCTCGCGCTCTTTCCCATGCTCGGCAGGGAGTTCATGCCCCAGTTGCAGGAGGGCTCGATCATGTGGCGCGTCACGTCCATCCCCTCCGCGTCGCTCGAGCAATCGATTGCAATTTCCAAGGACATCGAAAACGCCCTGTCTGGATTTCCCGAAGTCAGGACAACCGTCGCGATGATCGGTCGCGCCGAGAAGGGTGAGACGGCCGACGTGAACTACATGGAGATCTACACCGAACTCAAACCCGAGGATGAGTGGCCGGGCGACAGGGACATCGGGGAACTCGCCGTCGCGATGCGGGAGAAACTGGAACTCGTGGTACCCACGGCTGTCGTGGCGTTCACGCAGCCGATCCAGATGCGCGTGGAGGAGCTCATATCCGGCGTTCGCGCGACGCTGGCCGCGAAGATCTACGGTGAGGACCTGTCGGAACTCGACCGGTTGAGCGCCCGGGTCATGGACGTCATCGCCTCTGTCGACGGCGTGGCCGACCTGTCGCTCGAGGCCAATGTCGGCAAGCCGCAGATTCGCATCCAGGTCAGGAGAGACCGCCTTGCGCGCTTCGGTCTGAATGCCGACGACGTGTTGTCGGTTGTGCGGACGGGTATCGGCAACGAACCGGTCTCCACCCTGATCGACGGCGTCCGGCGGTTCGACATCACCGCACGCCTGGACGACGCGTCCAAGTCCTCCGTGCAGGCGATCGAGCGCATCCCGCTCAAGACGCCCACCGGCGCTATCATTCCCCTTTCGGAAGTCACCGACGTGAGCGTGGCGCAGGGATATTCGTTCGTGCGCCGGGAGCAGCTGTACCGCTATGCGGTGATCCAGATGGACGTCCGGGGCCGCGATATCGACGGGTTTGTCCGGGACGCGAACGCGGCCATTGAAAGTCACGTCGACCTGCCGCCGGGCTACTGGATCGAATGGGGTGGCGCCTTCGAGAATCAGCAGCGCGCGCTGGCGCGACTGTCGGTTATCGTCCCGCTCACGATCTTCTTCATTTTCGTGTTGTTGTACACTGCCTTTAACTCGGTGAAATTCGCCACGTTGATTATCGCAAACGTGCCCTTTGCCACCATTGGGGGGTTGATCGCGCTCTTCATCAGCGGGCAGTACGTGTCGGTGCCATCGGCCATCGGATTCATTGCCGTTTTCGGCGTGGCGATGCTGAACGGCATCGTTCTCGTCAGCTTCATCAACGAACTCAGGCAGCAGGGACATTCCGTGGAAGAAGCGGTGCGGCAGGGAGCCGCGCTTCGCCTGCGACCCGTCCTGATGACCGCGAGTACGTCCATCCTGGGTCTGATGCCGATGTTGCTGTCTTCGGGTGTGGGCGCCGAGACGCAGCGTCCGCTCGCCTCCGTCGTGGTAGGCGGCCTCATCACTTCGACCCTGTTGACCCTGGTTCTCCTGCCGGTCATCTACGAGTGGATGGAAAAACGCGTCGAGCAGAAGCACACCAGCTAAACCTCCCCGGAAACAGACGTGGCGCGGGCCTGTCAGGAGTTGGACAGGCCAGCTTTTTTATGGGTTCGATCGAGGCTTGGACAGGAAGATTCATGGCCGCTCGGACTTTTTTTTTTGGTATGTGTGTGTTATATTCCGGAGCGGTAGGCGCAGGCCGCTTTCCCGTTCAATCATCGGAGGTGACATGACCGGCAATACTGAACTGCTTGGCCGAATTACTGCTCGTCCTGACGTTTTTGGTGGAAAACCTATTATTCGCGATATGAGAATCTCGGTCGAGATTGTTCTCAGCCTGCTGGCAAAGGGCGTGTCGACTGATGCCATCCTGGAGGACTACCCCGAACTGGAACCGGATGACATTCGCGCTTGTGCCGCCTATGCGCACGCCTGTATCGCCAGAGATTCACTTGACGCCATTGCGATCTCGGATTCGTGAAATTCCTCGTCGACAGGTGCGTTGGGCACCGTCTGTCGGTATGGCTCAGGGGCCAGGGACATGACGTGTTGGAGTCCCGTGAGCTTGGACACGACCCAGGCGACTGGGAACTGCTGAAACAAGCCGATGGTGCTGGTAGAATCCTGGTGACGATCGATACAGACTTCGGAGAACTCATTTATGTCAGACGGGCGAGGCACGCGGGGTTGGTGCGTCTTCCGGATGTTCCGGTAGAACAGCGAATCGCCTTAATGTCGCAGACTATTGAGAAACATCGTGTCGCCCTGGAGAACCAGGCGGTAGTTACGATTCGGGGTGGGCGCGTGCGAATCTCGCGGCAACCATAGGGGTGCCGACCTTAAACCTCGTCTTCCCGACACGTCAAAGGAGAAAACCATGAAAAGCGGCGTTGCATCGTCAGACATTACGCCGGAACCGGGTTCAGTGCTGCAGGGGCACTGGAGTACGAGTCCTTCCCACTCGGTGCTGTACCCGCTGGAAGTCCGCGCTGTCGTGTTCGAAGAGGCGGACGTGAGGACGGCGATCGCCACCCTGGATGTAATCGGCGTGAATAAGGAGACGACCGATCGGATCCGGGAACGTGTGGAGGCGGCGTGCGGCATCCCGGGGGATCACGTGATGATAGCGTGCAGCCACACGCATTCTGCCCCGGCAACACTCCCCTGTCTGGGAATGGAACCGCCGGAGGGATGGATGGATACCATTGAGAAAGAAACCGCGGCGGCCATCGTCCGCGCGGCGGCGGATCTCAAGCCGGTACGGATGGGGTTGGGCTGTGGGTCGGCGCATTTCAACATCTGCAGACGGCCGCTGCCCGGCACATCCGGCATGATGCTGAATTTCGGCGGTATCGTGGACCGGCGCGCGCGCGTGCTTCTGGTCGAGGCGGAGGACGGGGCTCCACGGGCGGTGCTGTTTCACTATTCATGCCATACCACCACGAAAAGTGGGTCCGAGGGTTATATTTCACCCGACTACGCGGGCATCGCCCGGCGGGTGATTGAAGACACGCTGGGGTGTAAGGCGCTGTTTCTGGCGGGGTGTTTCGGGAATATCCGGCCCGCTGTAATCAACCGGGAAACGGGGGGGTTCAAATCCGCCACCAAGGCCGAGCTGGATGCCTGCGGCGAGGAACTGGGCCGGGAGGTGGTGCGGGTGGCAGGGAGTCTGAAGACCCGGCGGTCCTCGCAACTGACAGCGCGCCGTACCGACGTGCAGATCTCATTCGGGGAACACGATCCCATTGAGGGTCTTCGGGAGAAGGCGGCTGACGAGAGCGTGAGAGGCCGCCTGTTGACCGGGCCGTGGGCCCAGGGTGTTCTTGAGATGATCGAAAGCGGCGGCATTCCTGACGGCCGCGCGACAGAGATGCAGTTGATGGCGGTGGGCCCTCTGACGTGTGTCACCATTCCGGGCGAACCGGTACAGGAGATCGGCCACGCGATTGAAAGACGACTGCGGGGGCTGGTGGACGCGGATGACGTGTGGCCGGTGGGATACGCGAACGACGAAATCGGATACCTCTGTACCGACCGGCAATACGAGGAGGGGGGGTACGAGCCCAACGCGTACCCCTATTACGGCGAACCGGCTCGATTCCAGGGGGAGGAGCAGACCATCGTGCAGACAGCGGAGTCGCTGGCGAAGGATTGAGCAGGTGAAAAGGAAACGGGGAGAAATCGACCTCCGGCCGTCGTCGGCGGGCGTGTCCGGACGCGCGGTCCGAGCGGCGGTTTACGGTACCGGGTCGTGGGCGAACCAGACCCACGTTCCGAACCTGAAGAAGCTGGGCGTGGACGTCGTGGCAGCCTGCGACGTGGACGCCGCGGCCCTGCGTCGCACGGCGGAGCGCTTTGATATTCCGGCGGTTTATACCGATGGCCGCGAGATGGTGGAGAAGGAGCGGTTCGACGTACTCTATTCAATCGTGCCGGCCTTTGCCCGCACGGACGTCGAAATCAGAGCCGTGGATCGCGGCATTCATCTGTTCAGCGAAAAGCCGCAGGCGCTTCGGATGGCGGTGGCTCTCAAGATCGACAAGGCGGTCCGGAATGCGGGCGTGTTGAGTACGGTCTGTTTTCGGGAACGGTATCGACCGCTCTTCAGGGAGGCGCGGCGGATTCTCTCGAAGAAGCAGGTCGTGCACGTCGTGTTTCGATCCGTGGGCGGACCGCCGCCGCGCAAAGAGGGAGTGGAACAGGCTTCCTGGTGGCGCCAGACGGACAAATCGGGCGGTCCGGCGCTCGACTGGGGTGTGCATGCCGTGGATTACATCCGGTTTACGACCGGATTGGAAGTCGAAAAAGCCCAGGCTTTCTATTGCGAGCAGTCCGATGTTTTCAGCGATCCGCTCTCGTCCTCCTTCCATTTCCTCCTGGACAACGGCGCGACGATGGCGATGACGTTCGTACGTGCGGACCCGTCCGGAACGACGCAGCCGTGGTTCACGTTTTTCTTCGAAGGGGGACGGCTGGAGATTTACAGCTACGACAGAATCGACCTGAACGGCGAGACGGTGTATCGGTGCGGGGATTTCGATCCCTGGTTCGAGCAGGATCGGATCTTTGTGGAGGCGGTGCGTTCCGGTGATCGCGAAGGGATCCTGAATGATTACCACGATGGACTGTATTCCCTGGCGCCAATTCTCGCTGGTTGGGACTCTGCCCGGCAGGGCGGGCGATGTATTGAAGTCAACGCCTATTACTGTCAGGAGGGACATTGATGGAAGATAAGGGATACGCGAATCCCGATCTGCTGATCACACCCGCGCAGTTGCATGTTCGCCTCGAGGACGCATCGATTTGCATTGTGGACGTCCGGCCCACGCACGAGTACGTTTCCGGTCATATTCCGGGGGCGCTCCACCTGGACCTCTACGGAATCAGTCTGAACAACACCGGACGCGATGCGTTCGAAGCGTTTATGTGGACACTGGCCTACCTGATGGGAAGCCGGGGAATCAGCTCCGATGCGACGGTGGTGTTTTACGAGAACGACTCCGGAATGCGCGCGGCCAGAGGATTCTGGATTTGCGAATATCTGGGCCACCGCGACGTACACGTTCTGGACGGGGGGCTTCAGGCCTGGAAGGCGGCGGGATACGAGACGACAGCCGACGTCCCGATCCCGGATCAGGCCACGTTCGAAATGGCGACCGACGTGAATCGCCATATCGGCTTCGAGGAGATTCGGGATTCGCTGGGAGAGGCGGATTTCGTGCCGCTGGATACGCGAAGCGACGACGAGTATACCGGCCGGGTGGCGCGTTCCGCCCGGGGCGGCGCCATTCCCCACGCCGTACATATCGAGTATCTGAACAACCTGGATGAGACGGGTGCGTTCAAGCCGGCGGCAAAGTTGCGGGAGATGTACGAGCGTGCTGGTGTGACGCCGGAGCAGACGGTGGCGTGTTACTGACAGGGCGGGTACCGTTCCTCCCATTCGTACCTGGCGTTGCGCCTGCTCGGCTATCGAAACGTGCGCAACTATCTCGGGTCGTGGAAGGAATGGGGCGACCGGCTGGACCTGCCGGTGGAAGTTCCGGAGACCCCTGGTTGAACCGGGAAACCTGCGCGTCGGCCGCGTGGCACGATCTCGATATCGTACCGGGGTACGGGATGATTTCAGACCCCTCCCATTTCGCTGACGACTTCGAACTCCCTTTTCTTTACAGGCTGGATGGACAGACGCTGGCCCCTCCGAACAACCAGCATTTCTTTCAATGCGGGATTGGTCTTGAGGTCTTTAAGATGAACATACGTCTTGAAGGCCTCTTTCCATTTAACGTCTACGGAGTACCAGCGGGGATCGTCGGGCGTCGATCTGGCATCGTAGTAGCTGCTGTCCGGGTCGAAGGCCGAAGGGTCGGGGTAGGCCGCGCGCACGATTTCCGCCAGCCCCGCAATTCCGGGTTCTTCACAATTTGACTGGTAGAAGAGGACGACGTCGCCCGTTTGCATGTCGTCCCGGATGAAGTTTCGGGCCTGGTAGTTGCGAACGCCGCGCCACTTTCCGGTGCTGTTCGGGCGGTTGTTCTTCAGGTCGTCGAAGCTGCATTCGCTGAGTTCGCACTTCATCAGCCAGTATTTCATTGGCAGGGTCTCCTCGCCAACTGTGGGGCGCGGCGCATTCCGCGCCTTTTTTGTATCAGGCGTCTTTCGCGATCTCACTGAGCATTACCGGCCAGGCATCCTCGGCATAGAACCGGTGGCCTCCGTTGCCGACTACCAGGTGGCAGCGGTGGGATGCGCCGGCGGCGGTATAGATTTTCTTGAGATGCCGAAATGCCTTGTGGACGCCGGCAATGGGGAAAATACCGTCGTCCTTCCCCGCGACGAGTACGACCGGCCTGGGAGCGAAGAGCCCCATCACATCCGGCATTTCGCCGTACTTGAGGAGACCGGGCACGTAGTTGTCCGCACAGTGATAGATTGACATGACGGAGTCACTGAACGTGCAAAAGTAGCAGGAGGGCATGGCGTACGAGATTCGCGGTAAAAGAGCCGAGGCAAAGAGGCTGATGGTCCCCCCGCCGGAGTTGCCCATCACACCGATGCGACCCGGATTGGCGTCTCCGCGTGAAAGCAGGTAGTCAATTCCCCTGTCCACGTCATAGACACGCTCGCCCAGCAGGGTTCGGCCGAGCATGAGGGCGTGCATCGTGGCGTCATGGCAACCATGAGAGGATATTTTCTGCTGGACCCGCTCCCGTCGTTCGCCGAATGAACGCTGTTCGATGCACAGGGCGGCAATGCCGCGTTTCATGCACCCGAGGCCGAAGTCCCTGTCGCCGGGTACGTCGATTGGTGCGGCGTTATCCTCCCTGTCCACTGCAATGGAATTGTGCATACCCGTCGAATGTCCCTGGAGACAGATGAAAAAGGTGTAGGGCGGTTCGACGCCCCCCGGCAGGCACACGTACGCGGGAACGTCGGCGTACGGCTCGGCGGCATAGACGATTTTCTCGATACTCCCAAGCGCGTGGTCCCGCTTCCAGACGGTGCGGACATCCAGGGAAACACGTTCTTCAGGCATATCCCCGACAAGCTGACGGACCTTTCGGCGAAGTTTCCGCTGCCACGGCTTGAGGTCGTCGCCGCGATACGACAGCGAGGGTTTGAATGTGTCCAACAGGTGCCGGTGATGCACCGATGGGGAGAAGTTGAAACCGGTCTCGGGGTCCATGGGGTCGTCTCGCATCATTAAAAACGCATCATTGCGTGGCGCGCGAACCTGTCCGATATTCAGCTAAGCGCCTTCCATCACCTTCGCCCGTTGTTTCCATTTCTCGTAGTTGGGCGAAAGCGACAGCGCGCCGTCGGGCTGAGGCACGAGTCTGCCGTTCCGGCCGCGGGGATCGCCGCGTTCTTCGTTGATCCCGGCCAGACGTTCACGCCAGACGTCGATGCGCGGTTGCCGGCCGGGGTCGGCCGCAAGGTCGTTGCATTCCAGAGGATCGGCTTCCAGGTCGAAGAACTGTTCGGCGCCCGTATGGTGGAACCAGATGTACTTTTCACGTCCGTCGGTAACGTACTGCATCCCGTGTTCTTTGTCGTAACACGTCGTGTGTTCGCCCTGTACGAACCCTCGCCAGTCGTCGTCTCTGCCTCTCGATAGTCTGAGCAGACTGCGACCGTCTACGGACTCCGGGACGGGGACGCCCGCGGCGTCGAGAAACGTGGGCATGACGTCTCGCAGTTCGACCGCCTGAGTCAGCGTCCGGTCACGGGGAAACTCCCACGCATCCGGATATCTGAGGATGAACGGGATTCGGGCGGAGCCTTCATACGCGTACGTCTTGCGCCAGTGGTGATGGTCGCCCATCATGTCGCCGTGGTCCGACGTGAACAGAACGAGGGTGTTGGCCGCGGCCGCGGGGTCTCGCCGGCGCAGTTCGTGCAGAACGCGGCCGATCTGATGGTCGATGAAGGTGATATTGCCGTAGTATGCGGCCCGCGCGCGATGGGTTTCGGCGTTGGTGCGATGGGTGCGCGGGGCGTTCACGTCGGCGATTCGACGGTCGTACCGGGCGGACCACGCTCCCACGGCCGCCCTGGGAACCCGTGGATTGTCGATGTACATATCGTAGTACGTCTGCGGCGCATCATACGGGGAATGGGGACGAGCGAATGACAGCCAGAGGAAGAAGGGTTTGGTCGGGTCCCGATTTTCGAGAAACCGGATGCCCTCCGACGCCGTCCAGTGCGTGGGGTGAAGGTGTTCCGGAAGATGGGACGGACGGGCCATCCAGGAGTTCCAGTCGACGCTGTGGTCGCGGTAGCCGGTTTCGCCCTCTTTGTGTTTTTCGAAGAAAACGTGGTAGTCGCTGATGAAGTTTCCCAGTCGCCGCCCGCTCTCGTCCAGGACCATATGGTGAAACCCGTGGAGTCTGCGCTGCGGGTGGAAGTGCATCTTTCCCACGGCCTGTGTGTGGTAGCCGGCGCCGGCGAGTTCGCCGGGCAAGGTGGCCGGATACTCGAGTGGATCCGCTCCGGTCATTGTAAGACGGCCGTGGTTCCACTGGTCCATTCCCGTCAGGATACCCGCGCGGGCCGGGGTGCAGGAAGGGACGGAGGTATAGGCGTGGTTGAAACGCGCGCCGCTCTCCGCCAGTTCATCCAGATAGGGAGTTTCGAGTACCGGGTGGCCGTCGCACCCGAGGCAGTCGCCGCGCTGCTGGTCGGTCGTGATAAGCAGGAGGTTAGGTCTGGAAGGCATACGCACGCGATTCAAAAAACCGGAAATCCAGGGTCAACTGTCGTTCAAAAAAGTCGTCGAATATTGCCGTTCGACCCATCCACCGGCCAGCATGGATCCGATGACGATCAGCCAGACCAGGAAGGCGGTGCCGATCGCCGCGTGAAGACTCGTCCCCTTGTCGATCCAGATGATCTGCATCGCGACTCCCAATGCTGCCGATATCGGCGCAATCTTGCGCAGCGCGCCGCCCACTTTCCACTGGTATCTGGAAGCCACCGCGAGCGCGACCCCGGCCGCGGAAAAACCCGCCGCGCCTGTCAGCCATCGAAGGCCGGACATCGACTCCAGCACGGTCATGTCGGGAGCAGGCGAGGCGCCGGCGCCTGAAACGGTCTCGAGTGCGGGATGGATGGCGATCAGGATTGCGATCCCTCCCGATACCGTGGTCAAAGCACCCGACAACACGAACAGGCGAGGGACGGCCGACGTCGCCCATCCCCCTCGAATGATCCAGGTCCGCAACAGGAACAAGCCCGCCCCCAGGAGCGCAATGCCGGACAACAGCCGGGCAACTCCTGAAAGGATATACATGACCGGGCGCCGTGAAATGGCGACCAGCGATTCCAGCAGCGTTGCCTGGTCGGCGTCGGCGGCAACCCGGGTGTAGACGAGCGCAACCGTAAAGATCACCGTAAGCAGCAGGAGAATTCCCGCCTTGCGAGCCGCGCGGTCCGGCGGCTGGCTCCGCGATGATGGCGTCGAATCGACAGGTTCGAACATGCCTGACAGCCTTTCGCCGGCTGTGTCGGGAGATGGATCGGTCACGAGGCAACGATCCCGAGCCCTCGCACTTCTTTCCTCTTGCGTCCAGCGGACCTCCTACCGCCAAACTTCCTTGAGGAATCGGACCCAGTTGCCGGAGAGGATATTGCGAACGTCGGGTTCGTCGTAACCGCGGCGCTGGAGGATGCCGACCAGGTTTTGAAGATCGGCAATCGTGTTGAGGTCGCGCGGGGACTGTTCCTGTCCGAAGCCGCCGTCCAGATCCGTGCCGATGCCGGCATGCCGCGCGTTGCCGGCCAGTTGGCAGACGTGATCGATGTGATCGGCTACGGTTTCGAGGGTTGCCCTGGTACTCTGGGCCCAGCAGGGAATCTCACGGTTCCAGTCCGGATCCAGCATCCAGGCATCGAATGCGGCGCCGATCACGCCACCCCGTTCGACGATGGCGCCGATCATCTCGTCGGTGAGCTGGCGCTGACCGGGTGTGAGGGCGCGGCAGTTGTGGTGGGACGCCGCCACCGGGCCGTCGTAGACGTCCAGGATTTCCCAGAAGGCCTGGTCCGTGGTGTGCGTGAGGTCAACGATGATTCCTGCATCCTTCAACGCGTCGAGCAGGGGTCTTCCGCGTTCCAGGAGGCCGCCATCGGTGCCCGTTCCGTGGCAGTAGGAGCTGACGCCATAGTGGGAAATACTCACCATGCGAAGGCCCAGATCGTACCATTCGGGAACCTGCGCCGGGTCCAGGATCGGGTCGGCGCTCTCCATGGCCACCACGAGACCGATGGGGGTATCGGGGGCAGGGTTTTCCCACGCGGCGACCGTCTCGTCCAGGTCCCTGGAATTGCGGATGAGCCGAACCACGCCTTCGCGTTCCATCGCCTGATAATAGGCGAGGTGGCCTCTGCCAACGCCGTGGCACTGGTCCTGGCAGTACATGCCCGTTCGGGTCCACCGGTCGTTCGGGTCGGTCCGGGACATCATCGTGCCGAATATGATCCCCACGTTGCCCCTGCGGAGTTCAGGAAACGTCACGGTGCAACTGCCGAAGCTGCGCATGACGGGTTCGGCGTCGTGGATGCGTACGGTCGCGGCCGGCTGCGTGAGGTCCCGGTTGACCTGAATGGCGCTGAATCCGAGGTCGAGGTGGCTGTCTGCGATAAGGTACGGACGGTCCGGCATTCGAATCCCTTGATGTAGACGGCGCGGAGTGTTGCTAGAGTCGGGCAGGCGGCAGGACGGTTGGCGTCAGGTCCACGACTCTTTGAAGAACCGGATCAGATTTCCGTGACAGATGTTGTCGATGTCTTCAGAATTGTACCCGTGCGCTTCCATGATGGCGGGAAACCGCTGCAGGTCGGCGATCGTGTTGTAGTCCGTGGGGGAGAGTTCCAGTCCGAATCCACCGTCCAGATCCGTGCCGATGGCCACGTGACGGCTGTTGCCGGTGAGCTCGCAGACGTGGTCGATGTGTTCGACAACGGCCTTCATCGGCCGCGTGGCGGTCGTGTAATGGGTTGAAGGATCGTCCCAGTCCCAGGAAGGGCTGAGCATCTGTTCCGCGAAGACCATTCCAATGACGCCGCCGCGTTCGACAATGGCCCGGATCATCTCGTCGCTCAGGTGCCTCTGGCCGCGAAGGAGCGCACGGCAGTTGCAGTGGCTGGCGTGGACCGGTCCGTCCCAATAATCCAGGATCTGCCAGAACGTAAGGTCCGACGCGTGCGTGAGGTCGATGACCATGCCTACGTCCTTAAAAGCGTCCATCAGGGGATAGGCGGGCGGATACAGCCCGCCCACCGTGCCGGTCCCGTGGCCGTATGTATTGGCACCGAAGTGGGTGAGGGATACGGAGCGCAGTCCGGCGTTCCACCAGTCTCCCACCTGGTCGGGCCCCAGCATGGGATCGGCGCTCTCGGCGGTGAGAATCAGGCCGATCGGCGTGGTGTCCGCAGGGTCCTGCCAGGACGACACACAGGCATCCAGATCCGCTCCGTTTCTGATGAACGTGATTTCACCCCGGCGGGCCAGCGCGTTGTAATAATGGAGGTGGCTCTGGCCTCTCGCGAATGCGACCGACTGGGCGCGAACGGAGTTGTGGGAGTCGATGGAGGGGGCCTGAACGCGCGACATGATGGTGGAGAGCATGATGCCGACGCGGCCTTCGCGCATCTCGGGCAGGGTTACGGTCACCGTGTAGCGCTTGTCCTCCAGGCCCGCACGTCGTTCCAGCGAGTCTTTATGGGTCGACAGCCCGGCGCGAACGACGTCTTCCCGTTCACGCAGCACATGCACCGGCTGCGTAAGGTCGCGCCGGTAGAACAGGGCGTTGAAGGCCATATCCAGATGGCCATCGATGATCAATACGGGTTTGTCGGGCATAGGTGAAGGAATTGCTGACGAAGGAAAGGGAAACGACTCTACGACAACCGCACGCCAAATTACCTTGCGCGTTCAATCCGGGCAAGTAAAATCCAGGGACCTCGGCAGACGCAGTGGGCTGTTTTGAGGGTCGGTCGATCGTGCCGTCGATGAGATGATTCCGGACCCGCATGGCGGACAACGAAATACGATCTGAATGACCGCGGTCTGTGCGACTGATTCACCTTTTTTCTTGCTCGCCGTAGCGGTTTTGTAGATATTCCGAAGAGACAAAAATTCCTGGCGCGATGTATCGGGGAGTGGCTCAGTCCGGCAGAGCACCTGCTTTGGGAGCAGGGGGTCGCGGGTTCGAATCCCGCCTCCCCGACCATAAAAAACAAGGGGTTGCGAGTATTGGCTCGCAGCCCCTTGTTTGTTCCGCCTCCGTAGACCCAATGCCGCGGGTGCGGCTCTGATGCGGTTAATCAGACCGCGTCCGCGTATTCTTTCTCGGTATCCAGGAAGACTTCATGAATCTCCAGATGGCTGGAATCGGAAAACGCCTTCTTCGGCAGCGTACCCGATCTGGAGTGACCTTTTTGGAACTCCTCGGAATTCACCCAGTTCTTGAAATCCTCACGGGTTTCCCAGAAGGTGAGAACCACGTAGGGTTGGTCGCTTTTGGTGGGTCTCAACACCTTGTTGGAAATGAAACCCGGCATTCCATCCACGAGATGCGCGCGGTTGCGGAACCGTTTCTCGAACTGCTCGGCGTACTCCGGAGTTACGTAGATGCGATTGGCAACGGCAATCATAACGGACCTCCTGTGTGTTGGGTCAGTCAACGAAACGAGCGTGACCCATCTGGTTGATACGTGTACGTGAAGTGGTAGAAACGGGATCTGGATTCAAGCGATGAAGGAACTGCTTCGCCTCCCTGGTAGTAACTCGTGAACTTGAGCTTGGCAAATCGTCCATCCGCCGTGCGAATCACCAGGACTACGCCGGGGTTCATCAGAATCTGGTGGGATGGCGGACCGGTGTATGTATACCACTGCCTTGATATTGCGGGTTGCCCTTCCTGATCAACCGTGTAATCCGAATCGGGCGCCATCGATAGTGTATCGTAGTCCGTTGCCGTCAGTACGATCGCACCGCCGTCTCCCGGTCCGCTGGTTCCGCTGTTGGTCAGGACTGTTGTTGATTTGAAGGCAAGATCCCATTTCGTGGAATTCGAGTCGGCCCGTGACACGAGGCCGCTGTCCCGAAGGCTGTAGAAAGTGAAGGCGCCCACGTTGCCTGTGTCGGCCGCGACGTCGCGGACCATCACTTCGGTCAGTGTTTGAATTTCTTCTCGTGGCGCGGAAAAAGAACGCGATCCATCGGGCTGGAACGTGTAGGTGAAATTCAGGAAGCGCCCTCTCGCATCCGAAGAGGGTACCGCCTCCCCACCCATATAGTAACTGGTAAATCTGAGCTTGGCGTATCGACCGTCGGCCGTGCGGACGACCAGCACCACCCCCGGGTTGATCAGGATGTGATGGCTGGGCGGACCGGTGTACGTGTACCACGCTCGCCCAACGGCGGGTTGCCCCTCCACGTCAACCGCATATTCCGAATCCGGCGCCATTGAAAGGGTATGGTAGTCGGTTTCCGTCAGCAGGATCGCGCCGCCCTCGCCCGGTCCGCTGCTGCCGCCGTTGATCAGCACGGTCGTCGACTTGAACGCGAGGTCCCACTTCGTGGAATTGGAGTCGGCCCGGGCGACGATGGCGCTGTCGCGCAGGCTGTAATAGGTGAATACGTCCTGCCGGTCGGGATCGGACGGAAGGTCGCGCACCATGACCTCCGTCAACGATGTAATGGGCGCTGTGCCGGGTTCGGCCGGACCGCCGAATGCGCGCGTGAACAGCAAAAAATCCTGAAAATCGACCATCCCGCTGTCGTCAAGGTCGAATTGAGGGTCCGTCGTCCCGAATGCCTGGGCGAACATGACGAAATCGTTAAAATCGACTTTGCCGTCGCCGTCGAAATCGGCGGCGTCAACCGTCTGGGCGAGAAGCGGCACGGCTGCAAGGACGATAACGCAGGCGAAAAAAAAGCGTCGCAACTTCATTACATCCTCCACGGGTGAGATAGAAATGTGATCAGAAGGTCTTCGTCAGGTCTAAGTACAGTGTTCGCCCGGGAAGCGAGGGAACATAGTCCAGCCGCTTTTCGTCGAAGATGTTCCGGACACCCAGTCGAATCGTTGCGGCATCCTTTACTCGCTGTGAAAACGAGATGTGCCAGAGGTTGTAGCCTGGCGCGTACTCGTCGTGCGCGTCCAGGATAGTCGTCAGGTTCCGGTCCTGATAGCCGTATCGCCCTCGAAGCACCCCGCGCACGTTGCCGCCGAAGCCGGTTTCCTCATCCCGATAAATCAGACGCAGCGTGGCCGTGTGGGTCGAGCGATTGAAAAGCCCGCCGTATTCGGACGTCTCAACGCGGCGAAGCTTGTTGGTTTCCGGATCCACCGTCACAACCTTTCCGTCGTCGAGCCTGTCCAGGACGTCCCGGTCCCCGGTTTCCAGATACTGGTAGCCCGCTGAAAATCCGGCTCTTTCAGAAATGCGTATCTTGAATTCACTTTCCAGGCCACGGGTGAAGGCGCGGTTGAGATTGAAATACGTGTACACGCTCTGGCCGCTCGTCTTGCGGGCGACAGGCGAGGCCTCGATCAGGTCCTTTACGTTGTTGTGGAAGAAGCTGACTTTGGCGGATGCGCGGCTTCCTGGCGCGATTTCAATGCCGGTATTGAACGAAACCGCGCTCTCTGCACGAATCTGTTCCAGTTCCCTGGTGTCCTGAAACACCGTGGCAATCCGGCCTTCGTCCTGCATCAGCGCCATTCCCTCACGGACGTAGGTGGAGCCGAGGACGGAATATCCGACCGAAGGATTGGTGAAATCCAGATACAGCTGTTGAAACGTGGGCGCCTTGAAACCGCTTCCGATAGACCCGCGGAGATGCAGCCAGGGCAACGACTTGACGAGCAGCGCGGCTTTCGGGCTCACCCGGGTTGCGTAATCGCTGTGCGCATCCACGCGCGCGCCGACGACAACGTCGAGCCACGCCGTGGGCAACCATTCTTCCTGGAAAAAAACGAAAGCACTGCGCGAGGATTGCCGTCCGCCCGAAATTCGGTCGGCCTCAACTGATTCCCACACCGAGCCCGCACCCAACGTGACAACGTTGGTTTTTCCGATCAGCGAATGGACCTGAATTTCGGCTTTATGATAGTTCTGATCGAAGGTCGCCAGGTCGTACACTTCGCCGATATCGCTACGGGTCCGCTCGCTTCGGGTCCTGTATGTTGCGGTGTGGAGTTTGCCGGTAATCCGAAGGCCGGGTGTCCATCGGTAGACGACTTTGGGGCTGATATTCCAGTCTGTGAGGCTCGCGTCCCGGTTAACGGGCATGGTTCCGCTGCGCGAGGTGATCTCTTCCGGGCTGGTTTGGCTCTCCCGGAATGCCCTTGCCGACAGGGAAAGGGTGATCCGGTCGTTCGGCTGGTAGATCACTTTGGGACTCGCCGTGTAGGTGACGTATTCGGGCGCGGTGGGTGATAAGGTCTCCGGCGTGTGGTCGTACCCCTTGCTCCTGCTTCTGTCTACGATCAGCGAAATTCCGATTTCCCGCTGGCGGGATTCCAGTTCACCTGTGAAATTCATGGCGCCGAAGGTCCCTAACCGGGGTCGAATGGATACGGAAAAGGGCTTTTCAGGCATGCGGGTGATCAGATTGATCACGCCTGCCAGCGCCTCGCTGCCGTACAGCGAGGAGGTGGAACCCTTTACGATCTCGACCTGTTCGAGATTGCTCACCAGAAAGCGGTCCAGGTCAAGGGTTCCCGCCGTGCGTCCGATGATGGGTTCGCCGTCGACCAGTATGAGGGTATAATCTGGATCGAACCCCTGTATCTGAACGCCGGTTCCGTGATCGGAAATGACAGCGAGTCCGGTCTGTTCGGACAACAGGCTTCCCAGGTCCACCACCCCCGCGCCGTCAATCTCACGCCTGGTGACGACCTGCGTCCGGATTGGGGCGTCTTCAATCCGCTGCGCCGATCTGGTGCCAGTGACGACAATTGTCGGGAGCGCGGTTGTTTCCGGCTGTAACACGATTGCGATCCTTGAAACGGCGTTTGCTTCAACGATCACTTCGCGCCGGGCATTCCGGAAGCCGACAAGACTTGCGACCACCGTATGTTCACCAGAAGGAACGCCGACCATTGAAAACCGCCCGGTGGTGGAAGATACGGTTCCCAGCGATGTATTCGCGACGATCACATTCACGTAGGCCAGGGGCACCCCGCCTTCGGTTTGCACCACGCCGTCGATCTGCCCGGGGTTGTCGTTTGCAACACCGGCACCGCACATGCAGATCAGGAACACGAACCATCCCGAACAACTGAATCCGTCCAGCAGCCACCGCGTCAAAGGGCACCCTCCCGGCCTGTCGACCGTTTCCGGCAGTTTCGGCTTACTCCCCGTACCTGACGAATTGACGTTTGACATCGATTCTCTCCATCAAAGAGCTGCCGTCTTCGCCTCGGGACCTCAAGCAGTCCGTTGATAAAGTCGCTCTGCAGGCGAGGCCGAGCCATTGTGGTCGAAGACAAGGCGCGCGACCGAGTCCCATCCTGCGATTCGGCGAGGGAGCGCAACGCAGTATTTCGACCGCAAGGGCCGGCCGTAGCCCGGATGGGCTTTTTCAACGGGCTGCTAATTCCGACACCCGTCGATCGCGTCAGTTGTCGAACGCGGTCCCCGGCTGGGGTCCGAACCTCAAGCCATCCGCAGCAGGCGCGGATCTTTTGATCTCGGATGTGTCCGGCAGTGGGACGATGAGCGGGCAGTCCAGCGCGGGATGCGGTATTACCTGTACCCTGACGTCGAATGCACGCTCGATGACTCCTTCTGTTAACACTTCCGCCGGTTCACCCGTCGTAAGTTCTTCGCCTTCCTTCAAAACAAGGACGCGGTCCGCGTATTGAGCGGCCAGATTCAGATCGTGGAGTACGGCCAGTACGCCGGTCGACTCACAGGCGAAGCTGCGCGCCGTGGACAGGATCCGATGCTGGTGCGCGAGATCCAGATTGGACGTGGGTTCATCGAGTAGAAGATATCGACGCCCATCCTGCGGCCGCTCTCCGATCTGAGTAAGGACCCGTGCGAACTGCACCCGCTGCTGCTCACCCCCGGAGAGCGTCGGGTAGATCCTGTCTTCCAGATTACCCACCCCAGCTTTGTCCAGGCCCGCCCTCGCAATCGCGTAATCATTCGGGCCTTCGGAACCCTCCAGGTGAGGCATTCGGCCCATTACCGAAACCTCGAGTACCGTAAAGGGGAAATCGAGGGCGGCGGATTGCGGGAGCACCGCGCGTTTTCGTGCCTGTTCGGTCGACGCCCAGTCTTCGAGGCACCAACCTTCCAGCCAGACCGCGCCCGTCGAGGGTAACAGGTCGCCGCATAATACCCTGAAGAGTGTGGTCTTTCCGGACCCATTGGGCCCCACGACTGCGACGATTTCGCCCGGCCGGACCTGGATGCTCACGCGATTCAGCAGGGCCTGTGCGCCAGCATGTACAGAGACTTCCTCCGCTTCCATCATAACAGTTGCATCTCCCGCTTGCTGCGCAGCAGCAGGTAGAGAAAAAAGGGCGCACCGACAATGGCGGTAACAATGCCGATGGGCAGCTCCGCCGGCAATACGACGGTGCGCGCGGCGAGATCCGCACCCATCAGCAGGGAGGCGCCGAGCAGCGCCGCACCAGGCATCAGGTAGCGGTGATCCGGACCGACGATAAGGCGGAGCACGTGAGGTACGACCAGCCCCACGAACCCGATAATCCCGGTGACCGAAACCGACGCGCCCACGGCAAGGGCCGTCAATGCCACGATCTCGCGTTTCATGCGCTGTACCGGCACCCCGAGATGCCCCGCCTCGGCCTCTCCCAGGAGAAAGGCGTTCAGGGGCCTGGCGTACCGGACCAGCAGACCGACGGCAATCAGGATAAAGGGTGCCACGGAGGCCACGGACCTCCAGGTGGCACCGCCCATGTTGCCCAGACTCCAGAACGTGATGTTTCGAAGCTGTTCGTCCGTTGCGGCAAACGTCAGCAGGCCGGTTACCGATCCGGTCAACGCGTTCACGGCGATTCCGGCCAGCAGCATCGTGGCCACCACGGTTCGACCCTGTGCGCTGGAGAGCCTGTACACAATGACGGTTGTGACAACGCTGCCAGCGAACGCCGCAAGTGGGAGCGTGAACAGCCCGAGTGCCGAAGCGAAGCCCTCCAGCACTGTGGCGCCCATAACGATCACGCAGACCGCGGCCAGAGCCGCGCCGCTGGACACACCCACCAGGCCGGGGTCCGCAAGCGGATTGCGGAAGAGTCCCTGCATCGCCGCACCGGAAACAGCAAGTCCGGCGCCGACAAGCACATTCAGCAACACGCGTGGAAGCCGGATTGCCGTTACAACGGCCTCCTGCTGCGGTTGAAACGACCAGGGCAGCCACAGGCCGATCTGTTCGCCGAATATGGCCAGGATCTGCCCCGGAGAAACAACGACCGCGCCCACGCCGACAGATGCCACCGTCATTCCGGCCAGCAGTACGCCTAACCCGGATAGAACCACGGTTGCGCGTTTCTTCCGCCGGTCCGGTCGGACTGCAACCACGTCCGCGTCGGCTATGATCGGAATCTCGCGGGACGAAATCTCGTCGGTGACACTCACGTTACTGGTCCTCGGAAACGCCGCAATCCGAATGAAACCTACGTGCCAGTTCCAGTACAGCCTTTCCGGTGCGCGGGCCGAATCCAAGCAGAAAAAGCCCGTCCATGGCCACGATCCGGCGGCTCTTCCCGGCCGGTGTGAGCGCGACCCCGGGCGCTTTGAGGAGCCCGTCAACGCCGCCAAGGCTTTCGAGTCCAGTCGAAAGCATGAGGATCACGTCTGGCGAAGCGGCAACCACCGCCTCGGCGGTCAACGGCTTGTAATTCTCATAACCGGAAACGGCATTCTCCGCCCCCGCAAGTTGAATCATCGTGTCTGCCGACGTGCCGGAACCCGACACCATCATGGTACCCTGGCCGCGGGCATAGATGAAGAGAACCCTTGGTTTTTTGCCGGCTCCAGCGACATACTCTCTTGCCAGCGCCAGGTCTGCGTCGAGATTACGCGTCAGTTCCTCTCCCTTTTCCTCTCGGCCCAGCGCCCGGGCGACGGTTCGGATCTTCTCCTTGACACCATCGGCGGTTCGCGCAGTCGGCACGACCATGACCGGCACACCGGCGGACCGGATCTGCGCAATCGCCGCGGGCGGGCCGGCGTCGGCGGTGGCCAACATCAGCGTCGGGTTGAGCGACAGCACTCCCTCGGCAGAGAGCCGGCGCTGATAACCCACCTGGGGCAGCCGGGTAGCCGCTTCCGGATACCCACTGGACGTATCGGTTCCCACCAATCCGTCCGTTGCCTCCAGGGCGTAGACGATTTCAGTCAGCGAACCGCCGACAGACACGACGCGCGAGGCAGTGGAGCGGCTGCTGTCGCCGACCACGGTACCGGCCCGCGTAACCGGGGCCACCGCAAGGATGAGCCCCAACAGAATCGCGAAGATCCGTCCGATCATTGGTATTCCCTGCACAAAGGCACGCGAATGTGATGCGCGCAAACGACGCGGTTTATCGATTCCACGCCTGATAATCGGTGTAGACCCGGATATAAATTAGTATATAAGGCAATCATTATGCATGTTCGTCGATAGTTTTGCATGATTTTTATTTGTTTTATATGCCAAATATTCGCATGAAAAATAATACACTTCGATGGCCCATATGTCAACTGGAAATTTAAGAAAAACGGCATATGACCTGCTTGGATACTGATAACTCCATATATTTTCAGTATGTTAAACGCAATCGCCCGGTATTTGCATACCGGGCGATCAGATTTCATTGGAGCGATATGTTCGTCGTTAGATGGGCAACCACAAGGGTTGCCCCTACAAATGCCAAAGGCGGAGCAGTGGGTTGTTCACGCGCTGAACCGCGCCTGAAATGCCGCTTTCGCTCTCTGCACGACGTCGTCGGGCAGCGTTCTCCCGTCGGAGATCCTGACGTTGGCGCGGATGTGATCGGGATTGGTTGAGCCGATGATGGCGGTGCAGACGTCCGGATGCGAGAGCGTGAATCGAAGTACGAATTCGAGAATGGGCATCTCTCCCGCCAGGTCGGCCAGCGGGATGGACTGCGCCCGGTCCCAGGGACCGCCCATGTAGTCGCTTTTGGGACGCTGCGTCTGCTGCCACACGGCGTTGGAAATGGGGCGTTTGATGATGGTACCCATCCCCTGAGACTTTAAGGTTGGCATGAGATCGTCGGCGGATTCCTGGTAGAGGATGTTGTAGGTGAATTCCTGGGTGTCGAGGGGCCAACGGCGGGCCGCAGCCGCGGCCGCGCGTCCATCTGCCGAAACGCCCACAAACCGCGTCCAGCCCCTCTCCCTCGCGTCGAGCAGCGCCTCGAAGGCCACCTCGTCGTCATCGTCCGGATCCGGCAGGCCGTGAAACTGGACGATGTCGATCACGTCCATATCCAGCTTTTTTCGACTCTCGTCGATCGTCCGCAGAATACCGTCCCTGCTGTAGTCCCTCACGATGTGGTATTGACCGTCGGTTTCCCCCACGTAGTCGCCGCATTTCGTGGCAAGGATGAATTCGTCCCGTCTGTGGGAGATGAACTTGCCGATACGGGCTTCGCTCTGTCCGTACATGGCGGCCGTATCGATGAAATTGATGCCGGCGTCCAGAACGGCATTGAGGGCCCCCTCAACGCGGTCTTCGGGCATGTTGACATTGCCGATCTGGGCCGCGCCATAGCCGATTTCCGATACGCGCAGCCCGGTTTTTCCGAGGGTTCGATATTTCATCGCGGGTCTCCTTCAGGATGGGTTGCCTGTTGGCGGCCGGGCGAACTCGCCGCGCGGGGTGCGAAAATAAGCCCAGAAAACCAGTGTGCCCAGCGCTGTAAACGCGGCGCTGGTTAAAAAGAGGGCTGGGTATCCGGTGGTGGAAATAATGTAACCGCCGCCCATCGCGATCACGGAGTAGCCGATGCCCGCCATCATCGAGGAAGCGCCTGACATTGTCGCCCGCCATCGAGGGGGGACGATTTCCTGATTATATACGACGAAGGCGGGACGGCGGATGGCGGCCAGAGCCACGATGTTCATAAAGCAGAAGCCCGCGGGAATCCAGTGCGGAAGAAGGGCCATCGGAATCAGCATGAGGGGCGTACAGAAAGCGCTCAGCACGACGGTGGGATGATTGCCCAATCGACCGGTGAAAAACGGCAGGGTCAGGGCAGCGGGCACCGCCAGAAGCTGCCCCGTGGCCATCAGCGTGCCGATGAGGGACGTGGGTATGTGAAGGCCGGCATCCATGTAGACGTTGAAGAACGTACGAACGGCGCCCTCTCCGGCAACGTGAAGGAGGGAGACCACCGCGATCAGCGCGATCAGTCCCAGCGGGAACGGCGCATCGGATTCTTCCGCGTTTTCCCTCGGTTGCCTGACCTGAGGCCTTTGCATGGCGACGAGAAGGAACAGAGCCGGAATGAGCAGGGCGGAGGCGGCGAGCAGCGTGTAGCGGAAGGGTGAGGGGTGATACGGGGCGACGTTCATCAGCCACGCGATCCGGCCTGGCAGAATGCCGCCTGCGAAGCTTCCGAAGAATCCGGCCAGCGGGAAGAGGGCGCCCTGCATGGAGAAGACGTGGTTGCGTTCGCGCGCTCCGGTAACGCCCATCAGGTACGGGGCGCCGTTGACGATGTAGAGGGCCACGCCGAGCAGCCCCAGTGCATTGGTCGCGATGATAAAGACGTCTCTGGCCCCTGGGGCGATGAGCTCAGCCTGTGAAAGCAGACCGTTGCCGATGATGGCAATACCGATACCCGCGATCATGACCCGACGCGGATCCCATCGGGCCCCCATGAACCCGGCCGGCAGACTGCAGACTGCAAAGGAGAACGCGCCGGTGGCGTTTACCCATCCGACAAACGTGGGTCCGTATCCCAGACGGAGCAGGTACAGGTTGAGCAGCAGGGAGGTGATGCCGCCGAAAAGACTGAAGCCGAAGAGGATGGTTGCCGCGAGGTACAGCCGGACGTCGCGGTTGAAAAGGCGCAGGGTTTGCAGGTAGGATTGCATAATTCAAGGAACCGCGACCGGTGTGAGGCCCCGGTACCCGAACGCGCTTCCGGGATTCGGGAGCGGACGCACGACGCGCGCGGTGAGGGCGACGGACTCCGCCTTTTCCCCCTTCGTGTACCGAAGCACGACGTTGCCGTACCTGTCTGCCGTTATGGGGATCCCGCGCCGCCTGGCAATGTTCCGGATGAATCCTGCGACGGCGTCTTCATGAAAGGGCGCCGTGGGCAGAGAGAGCACGTTGAGGAAGATTGTCCGGAGGCGTTTGTTCAATGTTCAACCCCACCGGCTGATGGTCACTTTCTGACGGGTGAAGAAGGAAACGCCTTCATGGCCCTGAACGTGCAGGTCGCCGAAGAAGGAGTTGTTCCAGCCGGAGAATGGAAAGAATGCCATAGGGGCCGGAACGCCGGTGTTGATGCCCACCATCCCGGCGTTGATGCGGTGACGGAACCTGCGGGCGGCGCCCCCGCTTTCGGTAAAGAGGACCGCGGCATTGCCGTAGCCGCTGTTGTTGCAGGTCTCGATGGCGTCGTCCAGGCTGTCCGTGTGCATTACCGACAGGACCGGGCCGAAGATTTCCTCCCGGCCGATCTGCATCCCAGGCGTTACACGGTCGAAGATGGTCGGGCCCAGGTAGAAGCCGTTGGGGCAGGCATCCACAGCCACTTCGCGCCCGTCCACGATCAACTCGGCGCCCTCGGAAAGACCGGTGCAGATGGAGCCCCTCACTTTTTCAAGGTGATCGGGGGAAACGAGCGGTCCCATCTCCGCATCGGCATCCCGGTCGGTGGGACCAACGCGCAGACCGTGCGCAGCGTCGCTGAGGCGGGGCAGAAACCGTTCAGCGGCGTCGTGAGCGCACACGAGGACGCTGCCCGCCATGCACCGCTCACCGGCGCAGCCGTACGCGGAACCCATAACCGCATCGATCGTGGCGTCCGGTTCGGCGTCCGGAAGGACGACCATAAAGTTCTTGGCGCCCCCCGCGGACTGCACCCGCTTGCCGTTGCGCGTTGCGGTCTCATAAATGTACCGGGCGACCGGCGTGGAGCCGACGAAGGACACGGTACGTACGTCCGGATGATGCAACAGGGCGTCCACGGCTTCGCGGCCCCCGTGGACGAGGTTCAGAACCCCATTGGGCAGGCCCGCCTCCGCCACGAGTTCCACCAGGCGGATGGCGCTGAGGGGCACCTTCTCGGACGGTTTGAGCACGAAGGTGTTTCCGCACACGAGGGCGACGGGCAGGGTCCAGAGCGGCACCATGACGGGAAAATTGAATGGTGTGATGGCAGCGCACACGCCCAGGGGCTGCCGGATGGTGTCGCAGTCGATATCCGGTGCGATGTTTTCCAGGGCCTCACCCATCAGCAGCGAGGGCGCCCCGCAAGCGAATTCCACGACTTCGATACCGCGCCGGACGGAGCCCCTGGCCTCGTCGAGGGTCTTGCCGTGTTCACGGGTGACGATCCGGGAGAGGTCTTCAAAGTGTTTTTCAAGGAGTTCCTTGAAGCGGAACATGAACCGGGCGCGGTCGACGGCAGGGGTTTCGGCCCAGTCCTGGAACGCAGCGCCCGCGGCCCTGACGGCGCGGTCGACTTCATCTGCGCCGCACATGGGCGTTGCGGAGATCTGTATTCCTTCCGACGGGTTGTACACCGGTTCCGTCGTATTGCGGCCGGATTCGACCCATTCCCCGTTGATGAACAGCGGACAGGGTTCGAGTGCGGGCATTGCGGACTCTCCTGTTTGTCGCGAATGAAACGGGCGCGCGAGCGGATGGAAACAGACGTCGTGCGCCTCGGCTTGCGCCTGCAAGGATCTGTACTGCAACCCTTTCCGGATTGCCTCACGTGTCGCGGGTTTCGACGGTATCCGGTCGTCGTCCAACCGATGGGGGCGCCATGAGACGGCGCTGCTGGTCCGTCAGGCCCCTGTATTCCTCAGGGTCGTAATATCCATGGGACCACGCCGAGTGTCCTGGGCTGTACTTGTAGAGCAGGGCGCGGCGATCGTAGTCGGCTGTCCAGGGCTGCGTTCCATGGATAAGGGCTTCCGTGAAGATGAGCGCGTCTCCGGCGTCCGCTTCGGGCTGTACCACGTAATGGGCGTCGCGTTCGAAGCGCCGCACGTCCCGGGGCAGCCGGTCGATGAAGTTGGACTTGTGGCTTCCCGGGATGCAGGCGAACCCGCCGTCTCCTGCTCCTGCGGGGGAGAGAAAGTAGGTGACCACGGTCAGCCCGTTGCGCATCACACCGTCCCGATATTTGTACCAGTGGTCGGCCTCGCTGTCGGTTTCGCCGCCGTGAAGCCCGCCGCGCGCCGCCCCTTTCTTCATGAAGATGCAGTAGTCGTGGTCGATGCGGAATTTGGGACCGAGCAGCTCGATCAGATACGGCACGATCCTGGGGTGGTCCATCAGTGCCTGAAATTCGGGGCCCCATTGAGAGACGCGGCTGATCGTACTCATGCCCGGGCCGCCGTCTTCGGAAGAGACCCGGTCCGCGACGGCGTTCAATGGCTTCATCTCGTCCGCGGTGAGTACGTCCTTTACAACCAGGTAGCCTTCCAGGTCGAAGGTGAATTTTTCTTCGTCAGTCACGGTCGCACTCCCTGTTTTCAATTCCGGCGTTGTCGTACACGAGTGGTTCCATTCTTCCTCGCGCCGGTCAGTGGACCCGGAAGGCCGGCGCTTCGCCGGGCACCGGTGAGTTGTCGAAGGCGCCCCTGTTCCGAACGGCGTCTTCGCCGCCGAAAGATGCGATTTTCGCCAGTTGGTCCGCTTTGGCGCGCGCATCCGTGGCTTCGGGATCCAGAAGTTCGCGCAGCCGCCGCTCGAACGACGCCAGGGTGGACTGATGGTCCGGAGAACCCGAGAGGTCTGTGGTTTCAGCCGGATCGTCTTCGAGATTGAATAGCTGCGGCGGCTCGTCCACGTAGTGTATGTACTTCCACGTGCGATCTCGGAGCATGTATGCGGCATTGCGGGACCCGACGGCGTGGTATTCGCTGAATACGGTTCGATTCTCGTCGGCGCTCCTGGCGATCTGCCACAGGGAACGTCCGGAGAGGGGCTTGCCTTCCGGCGTGGCGCCGGCGCATTCCAGCACCGTGGGAAAGCAGTCCACCAGGGAAACCGGCGTATGGACGACCCGGCCCTGTGGAACGCCGGGGCCGGCCAGGATGAGCGGGACGGAGGCGGCTTCCTCGTACATCGTGAATTTCCCGAAGAGTCCGCGCGCGCCCAGGGATTCACCGTGGTCCGACGTGTAGAGGACCCGTGTGGTGTCAGACAGTTCGTTGTCCGCGAGCGCGTTCAATACGCGGCCGACCTGGCGGTCCAGATGCGTGCAGGCCCCGTAATAGGCAGCCGTGACGTTACGCAGTTCGCTTTCGGCAAAGGGACGGTCGTAATGGAAGAACCGGCGGAACCGGCGTATGGCGGGATGATCGGGCCAGTCGTCCGGATGCCACCGGTGGGGCAGAGGGAGCGATTCCGGCGGGTAGGATTCAAAGAGCTCCGGCGGCGCGACGTAGGGCGGATGGGGGCAGACGAACGACAGAAACAATACCCATGGCCTATCATCGTGCCGGTGCTCAGTAAGCCAGGCGCACGCGCGGTCGGCATTCGAAACGTCGTACTGAAGATAGGTGGAATCTCCTGGGCCGGCGTTGAGAATCGCCGAACGTTTGTCTCGAAACGGCGGCTGTTCCCGGATGCAACTCAATATATCCCCCACGCCGTCCACGACGTGAAGCGGATCGATCTCCCGGGAAAAGCCGTTGTCGTCCTTTGCGGCGCGGAAGTGCAGTTTGCCGATAGATGCGACGTGAAATCCCTGCTCCCGGAGACGATGGCCCCAACCGGGTATGCTGCCATCGTAAGCGAACGCGTTGTCCCAGTTGCCCGTCTGATGGACGTATCGCCCGGTGGCCAGCGCGGCGCGGGCGGGCACGCAGATGGGGCAGTTCGTATAGGCGCTGGAAAAGCGGGCGCCTCGCCGTGCGAGACTGTCGATGTTCGGTGTCCTCACGACCGGATGGCCGTAGCACTCCGTGATGTCTCGTGTGTGCTGGTCGGAAAGGACAAAGAGTAGATTGGCGGGGTTCATCCATTGGTTTCCTGATCGGTATCCACGTCCACCTCGATCTGATCGGCGGGGATCCATACAACTCTACCGTCTTGCCAGTCTGCGATCGGATTGCCGTTGCGTTTGTGTTGTAATACGGCATCGCGCACAGCTTCTCTCAATGCATTGTCAATCGGTGTGCCTTCTTCGAAGAGCTGGCCAATGTCCTTTCGAGGTAACTTTTTCATGATTTCATACGTCCCTTCTGATGCGTTTCCATAGTTCAACATCGCGGACTTCGAGGTCGAAAACACCTTTCCCCATTGCAACAAGGCGGGGCCCAGAAGCTGCCGCATTGTTGTAAAAGCGCCAATTGGTCGCAATGGGACGATATAAACCGAAGAAATTCCGAAGCCCCGAATCGTACCGTCGGCGAATGGTGGTCTCCGGGACATGATGGCCACCCGCGCGGACACGCTCAGCCACCCTGGCAATCGCTATTTCCGGTTTCGGCAACCACAAATAGGCCAGATGAAAGAGGTATCCATCTTGTTTGAGGCGACGAATCCAGGGTGCGAGACCGCGGCTCGCGAGCGTCGACTCAAACGCGAAGTCCTCCCGTTTCGACGCCAACTGGCGGAGGCGGCGCAACATAACGCGTCCCGCATGAATAGCCGCTGATTCCGGCCGAAATCCGGACAGTCCGGCTGCAATGGCATCGGCGTTGACAAATTCGACCAAATGGAGCGTATCCCTCAACAGCCGGGGGGCTGCTGTGGTCTTACCCGAACCATTGGGTCCTCCGATCACAGCAAGTTGTGGACTGGACATGGTCGTCACAGATTCAGTCCATTGGAAGGAATTCTCTTCGGTTCACCTCCCATACCGGCGCGTCAGTCAATATAACGGAGCGCATTGCCATTCTGCAAGGGTTTTGCCCACCGGAGAAACGTGATGCCTGGCGAGAAAGACCTGGCGTTGACGGATGCCGTTACGGCGCACAAACGCATGATTGATCCTTGAAATCGGATTTCGAAGGCGCTATATTTCTTTCTCATCGACTTACTTTGGTCATACTGATCGAAACATGGAACCGGCGACCGCGAAAGGCGATTGTCATGACCCGACTCAGCGTAAACGTCAACAAGGTGGCGCTGCTCCGGAATACGCGCACCATCGGTATCCCCAGCGTGACGCGGGCCGCTCAGATCTGCATCGATGCCGGAGCATACGGAATTACCGTCCATCCCCGGCCCGACCAGCGGCATATCAGGCCCTCGGATGTGTATGAGTTGAATGCGCTCGTTACGGACGTGGAGTTCAATATCGAGGGGAACCCCTTCGAGGCCGGATACCTGGACATCGTGCGAAGCGTAAAGCCAACGCAATGCACGCTGGTACCGGACACGCCGGACGCGTTTACTTCCGATCACGGCTGGGACCTTACGAAGGACGGAGACCGCCTGGCGCCGATCATTGGGGAGTTGAAGTCGATAGGAAGCCGCGTAAGCCTGTTTATGGACTATGACTCGGATGAGATCCCGCGGGCCGCGCTTGTGGGGGCGGACCGGATCGAGCTCTACACGGAGCCCTATGCGGACGCGTTTCGGGAGAACAAGGACCTGGAGGCGGTTTTCGAGGGATATGCCAGGGCGGCTGCGATCGCTCAGGACGCGGGCCTTGGCGTCAATGCGGGACACGATCTGAGCCTGGAAAACCTGGGCAGGTTCTGTTCCATTCCCGGCGTACTGGAAGTTTCGATCGGCCACGCGCTCATCGGCGAAGCGCTGGAGATGGGGCTGGCGAACACGGTACGGGCGTACCTGGAAATCCTGGCAAAAACGTGAATGCGCTCAGTGCAGGCCGCCCGCGTGGAGGTCCATGGCCAGACTGCGGTAGTCTCGAATGCGGTGGATCGTGCAGAGATCGGCGTCGTGCTGGTCGCCGGAATCCCGGCTGGTGCGCGAAAGCACCACGATGTCGTCCCCGTCCACGACGGCGCTGGGATACATGAAGCTGCGGTAGGCGTTATCGGGCCAGCGGGCCACGCAACCGGCCGGGAACCAGTTGAGGCAGTCGATTCCATAATGGAGGTAGAGCCACCGCCGTTCGTTTCCCGGGCCTCCGTGATATCCGGTCTCGCGCATTCTTTCTGCCCAGCCAAGCAGGTCCTGGGAGTTCGTGATGAGGTTGCTCAACATCCAGTACATGGATGCTGAACGGTCGTGGATGACGTAGAACTTACACTGTGCTCCCGGCCACGCGGCGAACTGCGTAAAGCTCAGTTGGTGCGCATCGGGATCGTAGTCGAATACCGCCGCAATGTGGGCCGCCGCGTATTCGTCAAAAACGCAGCGGCAGAAAGCGCGTATTCGGCCTCGAACTTCGACGGTATTGGGCTCCAGCCACACGAGAGGGTCCCTCCAGCCGCCGGCCAGTTGCGGGCGGTTGCCGTCCGGGAAGAGGTTTCTGGTCATCGCCGCCGGGATTTCCGGCTGGCGAACGATGTTGGACAACGTCCATGCTCCCGGATCCATGGGTGACATGCTCCGATTCAGACGGAGCATCGTCTTCCCGCCGTGACCATGGCCGGGCAGGTCGTAGTCCATCGCCCAGTAGAGGGCCTCGGGACGGAGAACCCGGGACGTGGAGATATTCCAGACGGGGCCTTCGATCACGGTACTGGGATCGCTCCAGGTTTCGCCTCTGTCGTTGCTGGCCACGACCAGAAAATCCTTGTGGCATGTTTCCTGCACGAACATGAGGAGTTGTCCGTCCAGTACGAAGGGCGTGGCCTCTTCGTAGGGCAGGCCCGGGAGTTCCACCCATGAGAGCCCTCCGTCGTCGCTTCGCAGAAGTCGCAGACGGCGGGAATGGTCCCGGCCCGGGCGGTGCCATTGCGGCGCGGCCAGCAGCAGGGTGCCGTCGTCCAGGCGTGTGAGATCGGGATCGTGGAAAAAATACTGCATCGGGTCCGGTACCTGAGCCGCAATGACGAAATCCTGGGCGAGCGGCTGGACGTTGGGATTTGACATTGGATTACCCGTGTTGTATGGTGAGTTGATCTGGCGTACGAGGAGGCACGATGGACCAGGAACAGAAGTACCTTTTCGATTTGCAGGGCTATATCGTCCTCGAGCAGATCGTGCCGCCGGAAACGGTGGCGGCCTGCAATGCCGCACTCGACCGGTTCGAGGCCATGGATCCGGAGGATTATCCTGCACCGCTGGTGTTGGGCCAGGATCGCACGCCGGAAAACCTCTATATTTCGAACATCATGGAGGGCGACGACGCGTTTCTGCCGTTGATGGAACTTCCCGGATTGCTGGATGCGGTCGAATGCGTTACCGGCGGGCCGTATCGCCTGAACCACACCTACACGATCTATCGGTGGGGCGGGGGCTATACGGGGATGCACATGCACGGCACGCCGATTCTCCCCAAGTGCCAGTATCATTGCCGCAACGGCCAGATGGTGTCAACGCTGACGAAAGCGGTCTTCCCCATGCTGGATTGCGGCCCGGAAGACGGCTGCTTCGCGGTGATTCCCGGGGCGCACAAGAGCAATTTCGCGAGGCCATGGGGCGGCCATCCCAACGATAACCCTCCCCTGCAGGCGGTTCCGGCGCGCGCGGGGGACGCCATTCTGTTCACCGAAGCGCTCACCCACGGGTCCACCGTGAACGTGTCCGGACGCCCGCGTCGCTCGCTGTATTATTGCTACAGCATCGGCTATATGCCCGATTGGGGCGGCCAGCACCTGAAATTCAGCCCCGGCCTGGCCGACCGCCTCAGCCCGTCACAGCGGGAGATTATCTCTCTCAAGTAAAAACCACGCGCCGGGCTCGTTGAAAGCGGGAAGGAAGAATGAAGAAGGAAAAGGACCGCCCCGCGCCCAACTCCTCGTCTCACACGACAACAGTCCAATCACCCGCGTCACATATGCAAGAGTTACCGACTTTTCCTTCTTCCTTCTTCGTTTTTCCTTCTTCCTTTTCATCTTCTCCGCTTATACGCCTCCCCGTGTCCCTCCCGGATCAGGACCTTCGCGAGGTTGGACCCGTCCTGCAGCCTGACCGTGGCCACGACGCGCCCGGAGAAGTTGCCCAGCTTCACGTCTTCCAGATATACGGTTTTCCCGATCCGTTCCCGGACGAAGTCGCGCGCCAGCAGTGCGCGTCTCTTTTCGGCTTCGCTCTTCGTCTGAATCTCCGGCGTATCCACACCCCGCACCCGCACCTTCCCTCGCCACGTCAGACCCGGCCACAGGACCACGTCAACGGTCATCGTGTCTCCGTCGTACACGGAAATCACCGTCGCCTCGTGCCTGGCGTACAGAGACTGCTTCCCTTCGACCGGTGAAAACAGGCCGAGAAAAACGAAAATCCATACCATAACACGCTCCTTAGAAGTTGTTTTAAATTTACCGGTGAGTTTCCGAGCGCGAGCGAAAAAGTTGCGGTCAAGGCGGGAAAACCCGCCCATATTTGTCTATACGGGTGGGTTTGACCAACGCCGACCGGCGCTTTTGCAGCCGCGCGAAGACCGCTGGGAGTTTTAAAACAGCTTCTTGATATGGCTTGAGAAATGGAAACGCATCAGTATATTGCAATCCAATCCGGCTGTCAACTGTCTGGCGGAACTGTGGACGCGGGGGCCCGTCATCAGTGCCGAAGATGTGATTGAGCCGCCGCAACGGAGTCACCCCGCCCATGACCAACATCGAGTGGATCTTTCTGGATCTGGGCTGGACGCTGGTTGACGAAACCCGGGCGCACCGGGCGCGTCTCAAGGGCGTGTGCGAGCGTGTCCGGGGGTTTGGGATGGACCATTCCGTGGACGAACTCATGGAATTGTGCGAGCAGGCGGCGACGAATTTCGCGCCAAGCCCGTTTCGCGCGATGCTGGCGCGTCTCGATCTGACGGAGGAACAGCGGCGCGCGGTTGCAGGCGCTGTGCGTTATGCGAAAGAACTGGAAGGTTTGTACCCTGGCGTACCGGAGACACTTGAGATCCTATCGCGGAAATTCAGGCTTGGCGTTATCGCCAACCAGTCCGAAGGGACGGAGAAACGGCTTTCGGACTGGGGGATCAGGGACCGGTTTTCCGTTGTTCTGGCATCCGCTGAACTCGGCATTTCCAAGCCTGATCCGAGGGTATTCGGCGCCGCGATTTCCCGGGCGGGGTGCGCACCCGACGGCATATTGATGGTTGGCGACCGGCTGGATAACGATATCGGCCCTGCCAAATCTCACGGCTGTTTGACCATGCGCGTTTTGCAGGGTTTTTCACGGTTTCAGACGCCGCGGCGCGCCGCCGAGATACCCGATGTCACGATTTCGTCTGTCAGGGAACTCCAGGGCATCCGGTCTGCGATGCGGCTGCGGTCGGGACGCTGCGGCCTCGCCCCGCTTTGAGGATCGAGATGAAGATTGTTGGCGCAACATGCTTCGCCCTCCGGATTCCTTTCGTAGAGGCCTTCGGACACAGCGCTTCGGTGCGGTCCCGCTCGGACTCCGTCGTCGTACGCCTGACAGCCGAGGACGGCACGGTGGGCTACGGTGAAGGGCTGCCCCGCCCGTACGTGACGGGCGAGACCGTTGAGAGCTGCATCGACCATATCGCGCAATGTCTCTGGCCCTCCGTCGTGAATTCTGAGGTTCCCGCGATGGATCCCGGCTCTGACCCCGTTCGCACGCTGGACCCGGTGGGCCGGAACCTGCCCGACGGCGATGCCACCGGCGTGGTCGCGTGGCACGCCGCCAGAACCGCCTGCGAACTCGCCCTGCTCGACCTCCTGCTGCGTCGCGGTCGACTGTCACTGGGCGAGATTCTAAGGCCCAGGCGTGCCTCCGTCACCTACAGCGGCGTCATCAGCGGCGGTTCCATCGATAGCGCGGTCCGGCTCGCACGGGTCTGCGCGGAATTCGGGCTTCAGGACGTGAAAATAAAGATCGACGGAGAGGATGGGCGAGACCGCGTCGCGGCCGTCCGTGAGACGGTGGGCCCCGACGTCTCGCTCAGGATCGACGCGAACTGTGCGTACACGCCTGACGAAGCGGTTGCGACGCTCGAGGCCCTGGCGCCGTTTGATATCGCCTGCGCCGAGCAGCCCATTCCCCGCGGCAATCCTGAGGTGCTGGCGAGTGTTCGTTCCCGGTCGCCAATTCCGATTATGGCTGACGAATCCCTTGTCACCCTGGCCGACGCGGAAGCGCTGATTCAGTCGGGGGCATGCGATTTCTTTAATCTGCGCATTTCCAAGTGCGGCGGTCTTGTCCGTACGCTGGAGATCGCCCGAATGGCCGATCGTGCCGGGCTGCGGCTGCAACTCGGCTGCCAGGTGGGAGAGTCCGCCATCCTCTCGGCTGCCGGGCGTCACCTGGCTGCCCATCTCGACCGGATATCGTTCGTGGAGGGCTCCTACGGGAACATGCTGCTCGTGGAAGACGTGTCTGAAGAATCCGTTGCGTTCGGCCGCGGCGGATGGGCGCCGCTGCTGCGGGATCCGGGGCTCGGCGTCGACGTTAACGATGACGTCCTTCGCGCCCACGCGGAGACCACGACGATTCTTGGTAAGTAGCTGTTTAGGGATATTGGTGAGGATTTTAAGACAGCTTCTATGGGACAGGTTATGGGAATGCTCGTCAAGACCATAATCCGGATGAAGGGATCCGCCCTCGCCCGCAAGCTCGACCGCTCGGCCGAGCGCCCGCACGCCGCGCAGAACGCCTTCCTTATGCGCCTGGTGAAAGCCAACGCCAACACCGTATTCGGCAAGGACCATGGTTTCGCGTCAATCCGCACGGAAGCCGACTACCGCGCACGGGTACCTGTTAGAGATTACGAAGGGCTGCGGCCGTATGTGAACCGGATCATCGCCGGCGAGCAGGCGGTCCTTACTTCGGACGCGCCCCGGATGTTGAATATGACGAGCGGGACCACGGGAGAACCGAAGTACATCCCGGTCACACGCGAGTCCATGCGTCTCGCGTCCGGTTTTTCTCTGGAGTGGATCTATCGCGCGCTTCAGGACCATCCGGGGTTCCTGGACGGCGCATTTGTGGGCATCGTAAGCCGGGCCATCGAGGGTCGCACCCCCTCGGGGCTTCCGTACGGCAGCGCGTCCGGGATGCTCTACCAGCGGATTCCCGGGCCGATCCGCGGCACCTACGCGATCCCCTACGCGGTTTCCGAGATCAAGGACTACGATCGCCGCTATTTCGTGGCCGCGCGTCTGGCGTTGGCCAGGCGCGTTTCGTACATCGGAACACCCAATCCAAGCACGCTCATTCGCCTGGCGGAGACTGCACTCAATAACGCCGACGCCATCGTTCGCGCGGTTCACGAGGGCACGCCCGGCATCGACCTGCCGGACCAGCCGCAACTTGCCGAACAGCTGTCCGCCAATATGGCACCGGATCCGGACCGCGCAAGGGTACTCGAGGGCGTATTGGACCGGACCGGATCGCTCCTTCCAGCGGATTGCTGGCCGGACCTGAAACTCATCGGGTGCTGGCTGGGAGGCAGTGTGGGGGTTCAGGCCCGGAAGCTGCCGGCGTATTATGGCGACGTCCCCACGCGAGACCTGGGCTTTCTGGCCAGCGAAGGGCATTTTACCCTTCCGAACCGGGACCATACCGCATCGGGCATTCTCTCGCTGAACGGGAACTATTACGAGTTCATTCCCGAGTCCTCATTGGATGACGCCAACCCACACGTTCTTTCCAGCCATGAACTGGAGGACGGCGTGAACTATGCGGTGCTCCTGACCACCCCAGGAGGCCTCTACCGGTACGATATTCACGACATCGTACAGGTGACCGGTTTCTACCGGAACGCCCCGCTGCTGGCCTTCATCCGTAAAGGCCGTGACATGACGAGCATCACGGGCGAGAAGATGCACGTGAATCACCTCGTTCTGGCGCTCGAAGAGGTCCGACGCCGGTATGACGTCTCCGTGGTCGAGCAGTTCCGCGTGGTAGCAAGCGTGGGGGCTCGCCGGTACGAGATCTACGCGGAGTTGAAGGGAGAGTTCTCGCGGGATTTCCTGAAAAACGAGGTGATTCCCCACCTTGACCGCGCGCTGGCGGGCGTCAATCTGGAGTACGCCGAGAAGCGGCGCTCCCGCAGGCTGGCGGCGCCGTGCCTCCATCTGATGCGGTCCGGATGGGCGGAAGCCGAGGTGCTGCGCGCGGCGGGCGCGGGGAAACGGGATACCCAGTACAAATGGCGTATTCTCAGCCCCGAACCCGCAAGCGAGGACGTTGACGCGATCCTGAATACGATCGAGACGGAAGATGAAGGGTAGTGTACCGTCGCGGAAGTCAAGCCGGGAGGATTCCTACTCGCGCCGGTGCACCGTCATCGGCATGCCGTAAAGCGGCCACGTCTTCACGTCCATCGAAGGCGCGACGGGATGCCCCGGGACAAGTTGAAGCCGGAAATGCTCCGTAACCATCGCGAGCACCAGCACGGCTTCCAGCATCGCGAAATTTCCGCCCAGGCAGATCCGGGGTCCGGCGCTGAAGGGCAGGTAGGCGTAGCGGGAGCGTCTTTCCGTCTGCTCCGGGGTGAACCGTTCCGGATCGAATGTTTCCGGGTGCTTCCACAGGGCCGGATGACGCTGGGTGATGTAGGGACTCACCAGGACAAGCGATCCGGCGGGGATGCGATACCCGTCGATTTCGTCGTCCGCCGCGGCCTCCCGGACGATCACCTTGATCGGAGGATAGAGGCGCATGGCTTCCTGGAACACCATTCGGGAGTAGCTCAGTTCGTGGACGGATTCCAGGTCGGGCAGTCGCCCGTTCAGGATCGAACGCTGTTCCTCCCACAGCCTCTCTTCCGCGTGTCGATGTCGATCCAGCAGGTACCACGTCCAGGTCAGGGCGTGCATCGTTGTCTGGTATCCCGCAACGAACAGCGTGACCAGTTCGTCCCGCAGCTGGCGCCGGTCCATCCGCTTACCCGTTTCCTCGTCTCGGGCATTCATGAGTACCGAGAGCAGATCCTCCTCTTCGGGTCGGTCGCGCCGCTCATCGATGCGTTCGTCGACGTACCTGTGGATTTCGCCGAGGCACTGTTTGAACCGGCGGTTCGCGGAGGTGGGAACGGACATGGGCAGCGCGATCAGATCGGCGGAACGCCGGTCGATGAACCCCACGCAGTACTGAAACGCCTCGTCGATCCGGGACGTCTCGTCGTTCAGGTTCCTGCTGAACAGGATGTGAACGATGATGTTTCCCGTCAGGCGGGCCATCTCCTCGTCGACCTGGATCACGCGTTTGTCATCCGCCAGGGGCTCCCATCGCGCGAGCATGTCGCGAATCGCGTTCACCATCACACCCATGAACCGCATCGTTCCCCTGGGCGTGAAGAAGGGCTGCATGATCCGGTGCTGCCGCTCCCAGAGTTCGCCCTCGCTGGTGATCAGACCCTCTCCCAACAGCAGCTTCTGGTCGTCGTATCCATAACCCTTGAAATAGGTGCGCCTCTTGCGCACGAGCACGTGTTCGATGTGCTCCGGTCGGGCGACCAGGTGCACCGTCTTGCCCCTGATGTCCAGCCTGACCACGTCGCCATACCTGGACCATGCATCCAACAGGTACCCGATGGGGTCCTTACGGAACGGAAGGACGCAGCCGAGAAGCGGCAGCCCGCGCGGTCCGGGGGCGCGATTCATTTCGGCGGATGGATCGGGCA
Source organism: Candidatus Latescibacterota bacterium (assembly GCA_965116875.1). Classification (GTDB taxonomy): domain Bacteria; phylum Latescibacterota; class UBA2968; order UBA2968; genus JAAXHE01. Next base: position 539,845 of record OZ220733.1, on the reverse strand, counting down.
TGGGCTATTTCAACGGGCTGCTAAAGGATTACTTGGGGATTTCGGACGTCAGGATGCGGGGTTCAGCGGCGGTGATGAGCACGTTGTCCTCGATCCGGACGCCCCCCACCGGCCGCCAGGGTTCCAGTGCGTCCCAGTCGACCATTCCGGCAAAGCGTTCCCGACGCTCGGGGTCGTCGAGCAGCGCCGGAACGAAATACACACCGGGCTCGACGGTCATCAGGAAGTCTTCCTCCAACGGCAGGTCCAGACGCATCCGGATACCGCAATAGACGCTGACTTCACGCCCGGCCGCCCGCCCGCCCACGTCGCGCACGCCAAGGCCCACCATGTGGCCGACGCCGTGGGGAAGGAAGAGGGAGATGGCGCCGCCCTCGAGGAGGTCGTCGGGCTTGCCTTTCAGAATGCCCAGGTCACGAAGCCCCTGTGCGATAACGCCGGCCGCGGCGCGGTGTACTTCGTGCCATTCAACGTCCTTGCGGCACGTGGAGATGGCTTCCATCTGGGCGGCAAGGACGAGGTCGTAGATGGCCTGCTGCCGCTGCGTGAAACGGTCTCCGGCCGGATAGGTGCGGGTGACGTCGGCCGCATAGCCTGCGATGGCCGCGCCCGCGTCGATGAGGACCAGCTCGCCGGGTTCCACAGTTCTGGCGCCGGGTTCGAAGTGGAGTACGGCCGCGTGAGTTCCCGCGCCAACGATCGTATCGAAGGCGACGCCGTCGGCGCCGTGCCGGAACATCTCGGCTTCCATTTCTATGCGGATACGGCGTTCGCTCACACCCGGCCGGATGGTGTCGCGGGCTTTCGCGTGGCCGGCTGCTGTTGCCGCGGCCGCCCGTTCGATCAATGCGATCTCGGCGGCGTCCTTCCGGCGGCGGATTCCATCGATGGATACCTGAAGCGCCTCCGCACGCTGATGGTCGTTTTTGACATTGTCCAAGTTGCCGCCGATGACCGCGACGGGTCGGCCCGGACGTTTTTCCAGCCAGCCCTGAAGTCCGGCAACGTCCTCGCCTTCGACGTCCTCGCCGCCGCCTTCCCACAACCGTTCGTTCTGTGAAATCGGCCGCACGAAGTGTCTCCAGCCGTCCTGCGGATCGAACGCGAGTACGCCGCCCCAGCGTCTCGAACCTGTGAGCCAGTAGTATTCGGGGTAGGGAATGAACGGATAGGTCTGGTCCTGTCCGCCGGGAATCTGAACGGGCTTTCCGGCGCTGAAGAGTACGATCGGCGGGTCGTCGCCAAAGACGCCGGCGGCGCGCCTGCGCCGGCGTTCCAGCACGTCATTCTCGAGTAGGGTCATGGTGTCTTCCCGGATCACCTTCCGTCGCGACAGAAGATCAGATTCTGAACGATGCCCTCGGAGTAGTCGACCGGGATCACGTTGGCCAGGGCGAAACCCCGTTTGAAGAAGGCCGTTTCGATCTTTTCGGCCATGTTTTCGAACATATAGACCTCGATGAGCACAGTCGTGAGTCTTTCATCCTCAAGCGTTTGCGACGCGCCGGCGACAATCCTGTCCTCGATGCCGTCGACGTCGATCTTGACGTGGTTTGGGAATGGAAGGCCGAACTGGCCGGTGAGGTCGTCCAGTGACACGGCCATCGTTCCCTGCCGGTTCTGCGGCTCGAAGGGAACGGCGCCCTGCGTTACGGGTTCGCCCAGCGCGTGGAGCGCGGCGCCGGGGGCGAAGGTTTTGGAGTAGAAATGCTGGATGGCCGTACGGTCCGAAATGGCGATCGGATAGGCCGTAACAACCTCTTCCAGGCCGTTGAGCAGGATGTTCTTGTTCAACTTGGCGTGATTGAGAGCTTCCGGTTCAAAGGCGAGGATCCGTGCCTTCCCGTCCAGTTTGCGTGCCGCGTAAAGCGAGTATTGCCCGATATTTGCGCCGACGTCGTAAATCGTCTCGCCGGGCCGGAACCAGGTGTCGATCCAGTCCAGGGTGTCGGGTTCTTTCTCATTGAACGAGTTCGCCCGCCAGAGTTCGTGGTTCCTGGAGGCCTCGCTCTTACCGCCTTCCTCGACGTCGATGAGAATCGTCAGGTCCCGAACGTTGCAGGAAATCGCCGTACTCAAATCTGATTCCTTCTGCAGGCGTTTCTTCACCCGCCGTTTGGCTTCCAGTCCTTCTGCGCCTTCTTTCCTTATTTGTGGCTATTGTCTCGCTCTTCCGGTTCGCCGCGAAAAGACAGGGACCACAGAAGGCACAAAAACACAACAAAGGACAAACCTGTCACAGATCGTCCTCGTTCCCGGGCAGCAGCGGATTCCGGACGACCTCAATGCAGATAATCCACAAAAGAGATGGTTTTCTTTTCCTGAGCATTGTATTATGGTTAAGATAATGAGTCGGCTTGCAGGGACAGGTTTCAAACCTGCCTCTGCCTGTCTCCGGAGATGACGCGAGGTGCGGGTTGCTGCTCGCTGTTGTCAACTGAACACGACTGTCCGCGCCGCCGATCGCCGTGACCGCGGCATCCGGGAATGCCAATATGATACGGAATCCAACCGATTTTGCAAGGAGCGTGTATGGCCAGGGCGTTTAACGTGTACGGCATCGGCAATGCGCTGGTTGACATTCAGTATCGGGTCACGTCCGGCTTTCTCACCACGGCCGGAATCGACAAGGGCGTCATGACATTGATTGAAGAGGACCGGCATCACGAACTCCTCGAACACCTGGGCGAAGACGTCCTGAAACGTTCGTCCGGCGGGTCCGCTGCGAATTCGATGATCGCCGTGGCGAGTCTGGGCGGGAAGGCATACTACGCATGCAAGGTGGCGAAGGACGCGTACGGGGACTTTTATCTCCAGGACCTGGCGGCGGCCGGGGTGGCTTCGAACCGGTTTCAGGGCACGGGCATTACAGGGAAGTGTCTGGTAATGATCACGGACGACGCCGATCGCACGATGAATACATACCTGGGCATAACCGGATCGTTCGGGCCGGAGCAACTTGAGCCCGACGTGATAAAGGAAAGCGACTATCTGTACATAGAAGGATATCTGGTGGCCTCAGACGAGGGATTCGACGCGGCGGTGGCTGCCCAGGCCGAGGCGCACGCGGGGGGAACCCGGGTGTCGTTGTCGCTGAGCGACCCCTCGATTGTGGCCGCGTTCGGGGACCGGATGCACACGCTCGTAACCCGCGGGGTGGATCTGTTGTTTTGTAACGAGGACGAAGCGCGGGCGTTTACCGAAACGGGCGACACGAACGAGGCTTGCGTTGCACTGGAGACGATGGTGGGTGCATACGCGGTCACGTGTGAGGCCAATGGCGCCATTGTAGGGGACGGAGTCGAACGGATCCGTTCACCGGGATTCAGCGTTGATGCGGTCGACACGAACGGCGCGGGGGATATGTTCGCCGGAGCCTATCTGTTCGGGATTACCCACGGATTCAACGCGGCACAATCGGCAAAGCTGGCGAACTACGCGTCGATGCGCGTGGTGGCGCAGTACGGACCCCGGCTGGAGGAATCGCTCCAGGATGAGACAGAGCGGATTCTCGGGTTGTGATTCCTTGCCCGTGTGTACCTGACAGACTGAAAATATGATGAATACAAAAAAAACCGCCCTTCCGGAGCGGTTTTTTTATGCATCCGCTTCCTGTGCGGCCGAAGCGTTCCGGAACCCCGACATGGCGAACGTGACCGCAACCACGAACAGGGACGCGATCGCGCAGGTGCCAAAGACGGCGAATGGCGCACCGAAGCGTTCGGCCACGGCGCCCGTACTCAGTCGGCCCGGCGGTCCGGTTCCGATTGCAAGGACGATGCCGCCCATCGCGCGGCTTCGCATGTCGTCCCTCGCCAACAGCAGGACGATGGTGCTCTGGAGGAGACCGAAAGCCGCGTGGCCGATTCCCGACAGGGTGAGGAGCCCCAGCGAAAGATAGAAATCGGTCGAAGTGGAGAATGCAGCCACGGCGGCGGCCATCAGAAACGAGCCGCCCGCATAGAGCCAGCTGATTCCAACGTAGCGGCGGAGCCTGCTCACCATCCAGAGACCGGCGAATGCGCCGACACCGTTTGCGGATGCGAGTACCCCGAAGCCCACCGGGCCCTGATTCAGGATATCTCTCGCGAACACCGGCAGCAGCGCCTGATAGGGAAAGACCAGGAAGTTCATGGCAACCGTAATGAGCGTAACGCCCAGAATCGCCGGATTGCGACGGATATAGCGCAGGCCTTCCACGGTCCGGGTCCAGTGGGAATCGTCAGTGGGTGTTCTTTCGAGAACGGGCTGTCTGGAGAGCCGGAGGAGGATCAATAGAGAAACCAGGGCAATACCGGTCAGAATCAGAAAACAGCCAGGGGGTCCAAGGGTCGCGTAGAGTGCGCCGCTGGAAAAGGGTCCGGCAACCCGGGTGACGTTTTGGGAAATTCCCTCGAGGAGCATGGCGTCCATGGTTCGCGCTCTGCCCACCAGGTCGGGAAGCAACGACCTTCGGGCAGTCCAGTCCACGGCCCAGGTTGTTCCCATGACCAGAGCGGCGACAGCCAGATGCCACACAGCGAGGCGGTCTGCCAGAATAATCAGGGCGATCAGGAGGGAGACGACGAGATTGACGACCTGGGAGAAGATGATGATCTTCCGGCGGCCAAACCGGTCGGTGAGGGGTCCGGAGACAAAGCCCACCACCAGCAGTGGGGCCATGCGGTAGAAACCGATCAGCGATACCTGCCAGGCCGAGTCCGTAAGTTCCAGGACCAGCCAGCCGGCGACGATGATCTCCATCCACATGAACTGCCACCAGAGGGCGTTGCTGGCCAGCAGACGGCGGTAGTCGGGGGTGTTCAGCGGCGCGAGCGCGCCGTGAAATCGGGGTGGGGTTTCAGAAGGTCCTTCTGATCTGTGGGCCATGGAGGATTCAGGCGACGACAATCCGCGGGGGCAATTGCACGACGGCTTACCCGTACGCTAACAGCCCGTTGAAAAAGCCTATCCGGGCTACCTGCCTGCCAGGACTTCACTGGCAGGCCTGCAGAGCGACTCTATCAACGGACTGCTAAGCATCGGGACCAAGCGTCAGCAGGAATTCATGAGGTGGCGTAGTTCTGTCAGTATTTCAGATGTCAATCCATTTTTTCGCGCTTCTTCACTGGCTTCGCGCATAATGTCTTCAATTGGACGTGCCGGTTTTCTCAAACCGCTCAATTGCAGACTTAACAAGACATTTAATTTTCGACGATCCTGTGATGATGCGGACTGATAAAAACGAGCGGCCTCCGGAGATACGCGAATTGTAATTTCCTGATTTTTCACGTCGCATCCTTTCTCTGATTTACCTTCTTGCGTGCGAGTTCACAGCACGCGGCACATCAGGCCTCTCAGAATCATCGCCCCGAATGCGAATGAGACCTTCAATCGTGTGAATCGTGGTGGTCACAGGGCTTTCTCAATAGCCGTTTTATCCATCAATCAGCGGGACGGGAAAATAACCCATCTGCATTCGTTGTAGGTCAAATCAATATACGGAAATTGAACGCACAGAGCAATCTGGGCAGACGCTGAGATGCGTTTACGCATTGGATCCTCCTCCGATCAGGCTACCCGCTGGTCACTCTATCAAGTCCTACGTGCCAAAGCTGCCCGCAAAGATGACAAAGTCGCTGAACCCGACGCTGCCATTCCCATCCAGATCGTACCGCGCGTCATATCCCGCATCGCCGCGACCTGATCCGAACGCGCCAGCAAACTGCAAGAAATCGCTGAACCCGACGGTCCCGTCGCCGTCGAAGTCTGCTGGCAAGCCGCCCTGTTTCGAAAATCTCAATACGACAGGATCGGTGAATACTTCGAATTTTCCGGCTCGCCGGATTCGGGCATATCGCAGCCGCATTTGACCTCTTTGAAGGGTATCGGCTACGCTAAAACGTACCGTGCCGAGTTTTGCGGACGGCACAGCGATTCTTCCGCCAAATGATGCCGCCATCACTTCAACGGAAGCGGGACCGGAGGGATAGTAGGGCCCCGGCGAGTGTCCATTGGGAATGCCGTCGCCAATGTCGAAACCCGTATAGGTGAAGGATGGCGTATCGGAATCAAACAACGCGCGAAATCCTATGGCGTCCTTAACCTGTTGGCCTAAGATTTCGATGGAAATGACACCGTCTGACGGCAAAGAATACACACCCTGGTCTTTCGGCGCATCGACGACGAGAGATAACGTAAAAGAGGTAGCCTGGGACCGAAGCCCCTTTCCCACGATGGGGAAGCCGACAACCGGCGTCTTGGAATCATTGCTGTAAATGGTCACGCGTGCTGACAGATCACCCGCTCTGTCTGGCTGGAAACGAAGCGTGAAATACCCGTTTTGCTTTGCTGGAATCGAGAATTGCGTGGGTGACACGCTAAGCCGTCTGGCATTGGTGGTGATATCCGTAATGGACAGCGAGGCGTCACCGGAATTCGTGACCGTTACAACAATTGACTTTGAGTCGCCAACCTCGACGCCGCCAAAATCGCGTCGGGACGCATCCATCGCGATCCGTGGAACAGGAACAACGGGTTGCCGGACGCCTCGCGCTCGCAGGGCCACGTTGGTTTGCGGTAAATTGCTCAAAATCGTCATATCACCGGATCTGTCTCCCTCACTCCGAGGGGTAAACGTGACGGAAATCCTCTCGCCGCGTCCCGGCGCAACGGGAAAGGAACTTTTAGAGAGGCCGAAATCACTGGATGGCAGAAGGATTTCCGTAATCACCAACGACGACGGACCCGTGTTGACTATGCCGAGATCCAGCGTCTGTGATGATCCCAGCAGGATAGCGCCGAAATCAAGTACATTACGCGAAAGTTCGATAACAGGTCTGCCCGTGGGTGAAAGCAGCGACAAATCCAATCTTCCATGTCCATAGAAATTATCGGGGCCCGGAACTCCCATGTCGATCGTCGATCTCAACAGTGCGTCATATAGATTCTGCGCATTGTAGTGGACGGGATCAGAGGACTTCAAGAGAGCTGCTGCCCCGGCGACATGAGGAGTCGCCGCCGATGTTCCAAAGTATGGCTTGGGGCTGTAGCTAATGGTACTGACACCAGCAGGAGCAACCAAATCCGGCTTGATTCGCCCGTCAGACGTAGGTCCTTGCGAACTGTACTCAGCGATCGCTGTCTTCCATTCCCGATGATGCAACGCTCCCACGGTCAGGGCGCCGACCGCGTCCCCGGGTATGCTCACGGTCCCTTTACTGGATAGTAGCCCGTCGAAGTCGTGGTTTGTGCTGATCAGCTTAAGTTGGGTTACTTTGGAGTCCTGTGCCCTCCAGATGGCAAATCCATAGTTTCCTGCGTCCCGAATCGTATGGACAAGCCGTTCGAACGGAGGTGACCGATGGCGAGATTGCTCTGTATTTGCTCGTTCAACTTCGGTAATACCACCGTCCGACCCGATTTTAACAAGAAATAGATCGTAATCGTTAGACGTGAGTGGCCATTCATTCCAGTTCAGCCATGCTTCTACTTCATCTCCTACTTGGACATTCTTCAGGTAAACGATTTCATTTTCGCCTTCGAAGTTGTGAAACCCATCGCCATCCGGGTCACTTGACAATTGGAAGATCTGGGATTGTGCATAATTTCCCGCCGCATTCACCCACAAGACACCTTTCTTAAAAGCATCATCTACAAGTTCACAGGCAGGGCCCGTTCCGTCACCGAAGCCCATTACTGGGAAGACCAAAGATACCGAGACAATGTCGAGGCCCTCCTGGACCGCTGCTTCTTTCGCGATTTGCCAGCGGACATCGTTTTTTACGTCATACAGGTAGATTTCAGCATCCGGAGCGATATCGTGCACGATTTCGGCGCAGGCCGATCCATGTACCTCGTCGCCAACAAAAATCCCTGCGTTAGTGAAATCTTGGGGGGGTAGATTCTGCGGCAATTCGCCTTGACTCATTAACTCCGGAACCCCCGCGAAACCGATGTCAATTACCCCTACCTTAATGCCACGCCCTGTAAAACCCCTGTTTGAAAAGACCTGTGCACTGATGCGATCCACGCCCTCACTCACAACGGTCTGCGTTTTCGGCTCTATGGGCAATCTCACAAATTGCACGCCATCCACCTCTGCCACCCTCTCAAGGCGGGCTATCGGTGCGGATACCTCCACTAGGTGCTGCGATTGGGCGACAACGCTGACACCCAGGTCGGACAATGCCGTAAAATCGATGCTTTCTGAGAGCTTTCCGGGGCCGGGCTCCAATACGACCGTGATGTTTTCGCCAACGATTTTTGCGGCCCTATATTGTCTCGCCGTCGCCTCGGCCAGCGCCCGTTTCTGCGCCGACCAGTTCTTCTGAATTCGGGCGAGTACGCCTTCCAGTTTCGGCGGATGCTGTTCCTTGACGTACTCAATCGGCGGAGATCCAAATACTATGCCGCAATGAAAGAGTAGGACGAACGCAGAGAATGCAAATAGCAAACTTTGTAATCCTGGCATAATTATCAATGCTCACTATTTCTTACCGAAGTTTTCAGAGAAGATGAGGAAATCATCCCCGTCAATATCGCCATCGTTGTCCATATCACCCTTCAAGGACGTCGAACCCGAGGTGCCTTGAAAGGAAGCGCTGGACCACGTCGTGATACCCTGCCTGGACAACGTGCGCATAAGCCCATCGCCGCCCGCCGTCGCTGTCAGGTCTGCAAGCAGCCTCTCCTGGTTATCCTGAATTCCCACATAGCCGTGAAGTTCAGTACTAACAACGAAAAAACCGAGAGTTCCATAGCGATTGCTTACCCTGAGCAGTCCGTCATCTTCTACGTTTGAACCCGCCGTAATGAGTTCCGTACCGGTCTTGGAGTTAATCTTCATTACTCCCTGGCCTTCGCTACTCCAACCCAGGTAGGCGATCATCTTATCGCTATTGTTTCGTAGCTGCAGATTGCCGGCAATGTCGTCTGCAGTCATTGTTACAAGGCCCTTTCCGGATCTATTGCTCAGGCTCAATAGTCCATTGTCATGAGTACTAGCACCGATGTACGCTAAGTTCTCATTTCCGGTTTTGTCGATTCTAATCCATCCAGCGCTCTCGCCGGTCCTCAAACTGATCAAACGCTCTTCATTTCTGTTTCTGATGCCGATGAAACCGTCTCCCGACTCAGAATCTGATCCCAACGCTATCAGGCTTTTTTCTTCCTTTGAGCTGATCAAGACCAAACCATCGTCGTTAGATGCGCTCGGCCCGACGTAAATCAGTCTCTTGCCTTGTGCAGATTTGACAAAGACGAGACCGTCGCCCGACCTGCTGAACCCCAGTTCAATAACCGCCTGTCCGTCGCTGTTTACAATCTGCAGTCCCGTCGCGCGAATCAAGCCCTGCGTCTGTGCCGCAACTTTTCCAGCACTCCGAACTTCCGGTTCCATTACAGCATCTGCACCACGGTCCGACAATTCTGGAACGCCGAAGTCACCTCGCGGCATAGCAACGGACTCATGGGCTGCTTTCGCCTGAAATGGCGATACAGTTTCTTTTGCGGCAACTGTGACGACGGTTACCAGCAGGAGGCACAACAAAACGTTGAAATTGCGATACCGCGTAACGCGCGTCTCTAACCTGTTCATCCGTTCTTCAAGTGGATTCATTGCTACTCTCCCAATATAAATTGGCCGCAAGTCTCGGCAGAAAGCGAGCGATTGCGGCGGTGAAGACTTCGGATCGCCGGGACGTAGAAATACATATAAGGGGTTCAGACACTTCAACGCAAGATGCGTTCGTTTTTGATAATTCTGCTTGAATAAGGAATCGCGTTGTAGTCCTTCCACCGCATCAGCCGTCGCCGGCCCTTCGACAAGCTCAGGGGACGGCTCGGCTTCTGCAACTCCCTCTCAACGTTTGCATGAGGCGCATGACGTCGGATGGGAGCATGCTCCCATCCCTGTGCCGGGGAGGGCTCGTTACCCGCTCGTCTTACCGAAATTCGCGGTAAAGGTGAGGAAGTCGTTGAAGTCCACGTCGCCGTCCCCGTCGAATTCCCAGATCAGACCGGTTGACGTGCCGGTATCACCAACGGAGGATGGTTCGGAGGACCAGCGTCGATTCCCACCACCCTTGAGATCTGCCCTTCTCGTGCGCACTCTCACTGGCACTTGTCCGATCTTATCGCCTCGAGCGCGATTGTCCTGGGAGCGCTTCTTCCGCCGCGTTTATCCTCGGCAATCACTTGAAACGTGAATTCTCCACTGGAAATCTGAGGGAAGCAGACTGCAAACATGACTTCCTTGCCGGAGGCATGATATTTGAATACGTTTCGCTGACCGCCGATTGTGACTTTGGGAGTAACTGGCGATGTCTGCGTAACGAGATATCGAATCGCCTCGCCATCGAAATCTTCAGCTCGAACGTTAAACTTTCGCCACACAATCTTGTTGACGCCGGTCTTTCCCCCCTCAGTGATCCATTTCCCGTCCTTGTACGTCACCTTGTCGGCGGAATAGGAAACCGAGGCAGGGCTGTGATCTCCCGTATAGGTAACCGACGTCAATTGCGGCGGCCGATTTCCGGACGCATCGAAAGCAGTGGCCACCTCCCAGTTTTCTAACCAGGTCTTGGCGCGTTTGTGCCCACGATCAGCCGATTTTTGCATCCACTCCTTCGCCGCAACCAGATCCTTCGCTACGCCGTCACCCTCAGCCAGCATCTTTGCCAAACTGAATTGTGCGGACATGTTGTCCTGCTCGGCCGCCAGTTTGTACCACCTCTGCGCCTCTCGCTTGTCCTTCTCGTAGAACCCCACGGCATATTGTGCATGCGCATGGCCCTGCCGGGCTGCAGCGCGATACCACTCAAGCGCTTTCTTTTTGTCTTTTTTTAATCTGTGCTTCCCCGTGTCGAGAAAAAAGGCCCATTGAGCTTGTGCTTCGGCATTTCCAGCCTCCGCCTGCGATTGCATGAGGTCAGTTCCTTTTTTCACATTCTTGAAAACGCCGTCGCCGTTGATATAGGCTAATGCGAGGTCTCTTTGAGATATATGATCTCCCTGATTGGCGGCTTCGCGCAATCGGGCAAATCTGGACAACCGCGCCCAGCGCGCTTCCGACGCGCAGCCGGCGGCGTTCACGATGACCGACCTGGGTTCGCTTCTGGCGCCGTTCCTGTCCATCGCTACGACTTGAAGCGTGATCTCAGCACCTGAGGGAGGAGTGCATACTTTCACGTCAACTGACTGCCCACTGGGAACGAAGGAATCATCCTGTTCGATGATCGCCACCGGCTTTTCCGGTGAAACCTGAGACCAGATATACTGCACTTCGTCCCCGTCGGGGTCGTTGGCCTCCGAGTTGTAATAGAGCCATACGACGTCCTTGTCAGAACGGAATTCCGCAAGTCCTTCTTCCATCTTTCCCTCGGCCAGGGTCTTGCTGGAAGAGAAAGAAAAACCGGAACCCACTGTTTGGGAATATCCGTATGCTCCATTTCTTCCCGCTTTGACAATCACGGGCGGCAGGTTACGACCGTCGGCTGAAGTTGCGGAATCGTCTTCCGCCGCTGCCGAAGGGCATTCCGCTCCTGCAAACATACAGGCGAAGACGGCAGTCATTGGAAATAAGGAGTTGTTCAATCGCATATCCAACACTCCTTCGCGTCGAATCGGCCCCGGACTGGAGCCTCCACCGCCTGCATCAGACCATTTGAATTCACCCGCCAATTCACGTTTCGTCGTCGTCGTCGGTCGCGATCACACTCCGCGCCGCGCACCGGGGCGGGGCCGCCATCCCAACGCGCTTTCTGCTACCCGCTCGTCTTACCGAAATTCGCGGTAAAGGTGAGGAAGTCGTTGAAGTCCACGTCGCCGTCCCCGTCGAAATCCCCGATCAGCCCGGTTGACGTGCCGGTATCACCGACGGCGGGCGCTTCGGAGGACCATCGAACCTCCCCGTTGTTGCCCCGAGTCTCCGCCACGCCGTTGGCGTTCCCGTCGACATAGGCTCCGAACCTGCCTCCTTCGATACTCAATCCCCCAATGCCGGTCGAATCGGCGCCCATGCCGGCCACAACCCTGCCGGACGCATTCCTGAACCCGATGATTCCGTGTCCGCTCCCATTCGCGCCCATTATCGAAGTCGGACCGCCGTCCCGGTTGCCCGCGATTACCAGGCCGTCGCCGTCCGCGTCGACGGAGAGTCCCGCCGCCGGCCCCGACTTGTTCCTGACATCCATCCATCCGTTGGCGTCCTCCGTCTCATCCGCGCCGATCGCAGCGGCGATCCCGCCCGACGCGTTCCAGACACGGAGGGCGCCGTGACCGTTGGCGTCGATACCGAATCCGGCAACAAGCTTGTCATCCGTGTTAAACACGGCAATCGCGCCGTCTCCGGCATTATCGAATGCGAGTGCGGCAGCGGACCCGGTTGCGCTCCTGACGTCCATCCAGCCATTGGCCTGTTCTGTCGGATCCGCGCCCATGGCGGCCGCGACACGGCCCGCCGCATTGAGGACTCCCAGCGTACCGTGGCCGTTTCTGTCTACGCCCACGACGGAAACGAGGGCGCCGGCACTGTTCCAGATCGCGAGTGAGCCGTCCCCGGACTCATCAGACCCGACTTCCGCGACGACCGCCCCGCCTGCATTTACAATGTGTAGCGTACGCACGCGCAAGGTGTCACCGGCATCGACGATTTGCTCAGGAGCAATTTTGCTCAGCCCATCGCTGGCGGCCTCCGGCAACGGGAGACCGGCGCGGGTTGGCGAGAGATCTCCGAACCGTACGTCGCCGGTGGTAACGCCGTCTCGAAAGCTCAGCGAGGTCAGTTTTGACGGGAGCATCACGCCGAACCATTTCGGCGTCCGGGTCAGAACCGGCGCTGCGCTGAACAGAAATAAGACGAGCAACCCCGCAATCGCCCGCTTCTGCCAGCGCAGCCTCTCCTCCAGCGCGTCCAATCTCTTTCTCACGTCGTCACGTTCCATTTTCTGTCTCCTTCGCGTGAATAACAGGTCAGTCCTGAGCCTGAATGGGTCAGATTCAGAAACCGTCGTACGTGGTTGTGAATTTCCGATGGCTACGGGCCCTCATCGCACGGGCGCCGCAGGTTTCTTCCCGGGAACGGCCGGAAAGGATGCTCGGCGAGCGCGCGTTCGTCCAGGTCGATGCCAAGCCCGGGGGCCGTGGGAAGCGGGATATAACCGTCTTCGACAACGAGGGGTTCGACGGCGATTTTATTGCCCGCGGCTTCGAAGTTTACGAAGTACTCGGTAATCAGAAAGTTGGGCATGCCGGCCGCCGCCTGCATCGTTGCAGCCAGCCCCACGGTGGTGCTGTTGTAGTTGTGCGGCGAGACCGCGACGTGACAGGGTTCGGCCATCGCCGCGATTTCCCTGAGCTCGAGTATTCCGCCGCAGTTGCAGACGTCCGGGTTGATGACGTCGGCGGCGCGTTTTTCGAAAACCTCGCGGAATTCGGTCTTTGTATAGAGTTCCTCTCCGGTAACAACCGGGATGCGGATGTTTCGTCTGGCTTCCACCAGGCCGTCGAGATCCCGCGACGAAACCGGTTCTTCGTACCAGAAGGGATTGTATGGCTCCATGCCGCGGGCAACGCGGATGGCATGGGCCGGAGAGAGCCTGCGGTGTACCTCGACCAGGATATCCACGTTCGGGCCTACGGCCTCCCGCACGGCCCGGACGCGGTCCACGGCGGTCTGTTCGTCCGTCCGGTCGATGAGGCTGCGCCAGGGGCCCGGAAAGGGGTCGAATTTGAGCGCGGTGAACCCTCTCGCCACAACCCGGGCCGCCCGATCGGCGAGTTCATCCAACCCCTTGCCGGGATCGTACCAGCTTCCCCATCCGTTGGCGTAGACCCTGATCCTGGTCCTGCACGCGCCGCCCAGAAGGTTGTAGACGGGCTGGTTGAGCGACTTGCCGACAATATCCCACATGGCCTGTTCGATGGCGCTGATGGCGGCATAGAGGTCCATCGCGCCCCGCTTGCTTGCGAAGTCCGTGTAGGCCACGTACGTGAAATGCTTGATGTCGAACGGCGACCTTCCCGTCAGGTAGCGGCCCAGTTCCTCCACGTGAACCTGGACGCTCCGGTCCCTGTCGTGCTGGGTGTAGGCCTCGCCCCATCCGTGGATGCCCGTGTCGGTTTCCAGCCTTACGAAAAGCCAGTTCTTCGCGCTGCCGGGGTGGACAAGGAAGGTCTTTATGCGCTCTATCCGCATTCCGCGAATGCTCCGGAAAGCCGTATGGGACACCAGTTGGCGACACCTTCTAAATCATCAGATCGCCGCCGTTGATGTCCAGCGATGCGCCGGTGATGTAGGCGGCCTGGTCGGAGGCGAGGAATGCCACCAGGACGGCCACTTCCTCCGGTCTGCCCAGGCGGGGTATGGGGAAGCTTCGCGCATAATCGCGAGTTCGTTCCTCATCGATGGTTCCGCGTACCATTTCGGTATCGATCAGGCCCGGGCAAACGGCGTTTACGGTGATGTTGTAGGGCGCGACCTCTCTGGCCAGGTGGCGCGTGAATCCCAGCACGCCGGCCTTTGCCGCGGTATAGTGCGCGCCGCCCACGGTACTGATGTTCTTGCCGGCGGTGGATGAGAAATTGACAATCCGGCCCCAACCGGCTTCCCTCATATGTGGGAGGACGGCCTTCGAGCAGAGAAAGGCGCCCTTGAGATTCACGTCGATCACCCGATCCCACTCGTCTTCGTCAATATCCATGACGCTGGTTGGAAAGAGAATTCCGGCATTGTTGACCAGAATGTGGACGGCGCCGAACGTGTCCGCCGTCCAGTCGACCATGGCCTGCACGCCGGGCGCATCGGTGACATCGGCCTGAAAGTGAAAAGCCGTGGTGACCGACGACTTCAGCTCTTCGGCGGTACTTTCGGCGTTGGACTCGTCGAGGTCGTTCACGACGAGGTGGGCGCCCTGTTCCGCAAGGGTCCGGGCGACGGCCCGGCCGATGCCCTGCCCCGCCCCGGTCACGATGGCGACGTGGTCACGAAGGGGTTGATTCTGGGGCAAATCCATGAGCGTGTCCTCTCGTTGTTGCCGGCTGCGGCCGCAACCGCTTCCTCTTCCGAAATCTAGGGAAGGGTTCAGGGTGATACGACACCGAGGGATCTGCCGACGTCCACAAAGGTGTCGATGGCGCGGTCCAGTTGAACTCGGGTGTGGGCCGCGGAGATCTGGACGCGGATGCGGGCTTCGCCTCTGGGCACCACGGGAAAGCTGAAGCCCACGACGAAGATGCCGCGTTCGTTCATCGCCTGCGCCATGCGTACGGTCTTCTGTTCATCTCCGAGCATGATCGGGACGATGGGGTGAACGCCCTGCGTAATGTGGAAACCGCGTTCCCGTATCGTCTTCCTGAAGTACGCGGTGTTTTGCATCAGGCTGCGCCGGTATTCCGGCTGCGTCTGTACGAGATCCAGCGCTTTCAGTCCGCCCGCGACGATCGGCGGCGCAAGCGTATTGGAAAAAAGGTAGGGGCGGGAGCGTTGACGCAGATACTCGATAATCTCTCTGCGTCCCGTTGTAAACCCGCCCGAGGCGCCTCCAAGGGCTTTTCCAAGCGTGCTGGTCAGGATATCGATCCGATCTTCAACGCCGCAGAATTCCGGCGTTCCGCGTCCGTTGTTGCCCAGGAAACCGGTTGCATGGGAATCGTCCACCATGACCAGCGCATCGTGGGCCTCCGCGAGACGGCAGATCTCCTCGAGCGGGGCGACGTCCCCGTGCATGGAGAACACGCCGTCGGTGGCGATGACACGGAAACGGGCGTCCGCCGCGTTCTTCAGCAGGGTTTCGAGGTGCGCCATGTCCGCGTGAGGATAGATGCTGCGCCGCGCCTTGCACAGCCGGATGCCGTCGATGATGCTGGCGTGGTTGAGCGCGTCGCTGATCACAACGTCTTCAGGTCCGAAAAGGGTCTCGAACAGTCCGGCATTGGCATCGAAGCAGGACGTGTAGAGTATGGTGTCTTCCGTATCGAGAAACCCTGAGATACGGCGTTCCAGTTTCTTGTGCAGGTCCTGGGTGCCACAGATAAAGCGTACGGATGCCATGCCGTAACCGTATGCGCCCAATCCTTCCGCCGCGGCTTCCAGGATCTCGGGATGATTGGCCAGCCCCAGGTAATTGTTGGCGCAGAAGTTGATGGTTTCACCGTCCGGGGTCCTGATCAGCGTATTCTGGGGTGTGGCGATTTGCGTTTCCGTCTTGAAAAGCCCGTTTTCCCGGATGGATTCAAGTTCGTCGTTCAACCATGATTTCATGCCTGTAAAGGCCATATCGGAAGTCCTGTGGGGTCGAAAGCCGGCATCCTGACCTGAGAAGCTGTCTTAAAATTCCCAGCGGTCTTCGCACGGCTGTAAACGTGCCGGTCGGCGTTGGTTAAATCCACCCAAGAGTGGCGAGGGGCGCGCAGCCACGATACATTGGTATATGGGCGAATTCTCCCGCCTTGACCGCCGCTTTTTCGCTCGTGCTCGGGAACTCACCGGTAATTCTAAGACAACTTCCGAGACACCAAAATAGAAGATCCATCCTCCAAAATCAAGCCGGATAAGTCGGGCATTGTCCCGGCTCCGGGAAGTTCAATTCACCTTGACATCGATTCCGGCCCGCTTCATATTTGCCCGGCGGACCGGGCGACGCGCACGTGTTTTTCTCAGTCGCCTGCCGTACTCTGCGGCGGAGCGATTGATCTTTTTTCGCTTTGCCGAGGCGAAGGCGAACCCGGTGTTCGCCCGATGTTTCGAAGGGTGGGTACAAATGTCCGGATCGAAGAAAATCGCGGCAGTTGTGACGACGTACTATCGGTATTCTCACGCCGACGTCATTATGACCAAGTTTCTGAAGGGGTTTCCGTCGGACGACGGGTTGATACCGCCGCGGGTGGAGGTCGCGTCGATGTACATGGACCAGGTTCATGAGAAAGACGTCGGCCTCGAACTCGCAAAGGAACACGGGGTGCCGGTCTACAACAGTATTCCGAAGGCATTGACGCTGGGCGGAGAGAAACTGGCGGTCGACGGCGTGCTGTTGATCGGCGAGCATGGGGACTACGCCTGGAACGAAAAGCAGCAGCACATGTATCCACGCCGGTACTTCTTCGAGCAGATATGCGGGATATTTGCCACGTCCGGACGTTCCGTGCCGGTGTTCAACGACAAGCACCTGGCGTATGACTGGGTGAATTCAAAGTGGATGTACGACCGGGCGGGAATGCTGAAGGTGCCTTTTCTGGCTGGCTCCTCGGTGCCGCTGGCCTGGAGGCGTCCGTACCTTGAATACAGCCTGGATGCGCCGCTTGAGGAGGCATTGTCAATCGGGTATTCCGGACTGGACATCTACGGGTTCCACGCGCTCGAGCTGTTGCAGTGTATGACCGAACGCAGACGGGGCGGCGAGACCGGTATCGTCGCTGTACAGTGCCTCGAGGGAGATGACGTCTGGCGGGCCGGAGACGAGGGGCGGTGGTCGCGCGAGCTTGCCGACGCCGCGCGCGAACCCATCGAGGCGAAAGCCGAGGGGGCAATGGAAGCCCACTGCCCGGACCCGGCGGTTTTTCTGCTGGAATACGCCGACGGGTTGAAGGCGGCCACGCTGATGTTGAACGGATACACGCAGGGGTTCGGGTACGCCGGCCGCGAAAAAGACCGGGTGCGGGGGATGGAGGTATTTCTGCCTGACGATCCCCATGCCCATTTCAGCTATCTCGGCAGAAACATCCACGAACTCTTCCTTACCGGCAAGCCGCCGTACCCGGTAGAGCGCACGCTCCTGGTGAGCGGGGCCCTGGATGCGCTGATGGACTCCCGCCACAGAGGCCACGTAAGGGTGGAGACACCGCATCTCGAAGTCCGGTACCGTTCGTACGAGCGCCTGCCGATCAGGCCCGTCGGCCCGAGGCCATCGGGCGCCAGTCTCGTGCCGATTGCGCAGGGGCGATGTTAGCAGCCTGGGGTCGAGTCGTACCGACAAGTTGCACTTCATATCGGTACGCAGTACACTATTCGGGAATTCTGCGCGAGGATCGTTTCAGTGGAGGGTTGACGTGTGGCATTGAACGCGGCGGTGATCGGTCTGGGCGTGGGCAGGGCGCACATCTCCGCCTACCGGGAAGCGGACGCGGAGGTAACAGCGATCTGCGACGTAAACGGGGAATTGCTGGAACAGGTAGGGGAGGAGCACGGCGTCCCGCGCCGGTATACGGATTACCGCGCCCTGGCCGATCTGGATGACGTAGACGTCGTTTCAATCTGCACACCGGATCATCTGCACGCCGACCCGGCCGTTGAAATGATGGCCTCGGGGAAGCACGTGCTAATCGAGAAGCCGCTGGCCACCTCGTTTGAGGATATCGAAAGAATCGTGCGAACGTCCCGCCGGACGGGACGGAAGGTGTCGCACGGCTGCCAGATCCGGTTCGACGAGACGTTTCAGGAGTTGAAACGCCAGGTTGAGGCACGGGCGTTCGGCAAGGTGTTCTACGCCGAGGCGGACTATATATCCAACCACTTGAATCTGTTTCAGGACGGATGGCGCGGCGGGCTCGGCGCCCGTTATAACGCGGCGGCCGGCGGAAGCATCCATCCCGTAGACGTGATTCAATGGATTGTGGACTCGCCCGCGGTGGAGGTGGCCGCGTACGGAAACGGCATATCCGCCGGGTCGCACGGTGTGGAAGTGACCGACTGCATCGTGGGGATCATTCGCTTTGAGAACGGATGTGTGGCCAAGACGTTTACGACGATGGGATCGGCGCGGCCCGGCTTTCGCAATGTGCAGATATACGGTACGCGCAAGACGTTCCTGACCGCCCAGGCGCCGCCGGCCCGCCTGGTTTCGGACCTGCAGGGGCGAAAATGGATGCCCCTCGACGTCGGGGACGACGGCCGGGACAGCCGGCAGATGCTCATCGAAGACCTGCTTCATGCCATAGAAAACGACACGGAACCGCAGGTGAATCTGGAGCAATCCGTCCGCACGGCGGCGATCTGCGTGGCATTGTTTGAATCCGTGCGGTCGGGCAAGCCCGTGGCCGTCCCCGGGTTTTGACCTCGCGGGCGTCGCGGCAGGTACCCGAATATCGTCGCGTGCGGCAGGTCGGGACGCTGCCATGGAGTGTTGAATTGGGTCTGGAGACGACACAAAACCCTCGGCCGGGCAGGCCGTATACGATCGAGTTTGTTTTCCCCGAATTCACGGCCATCTATCCGGAAACGAACGAACCCGTTTTCGCGACAATCACCGTTCGATACGTGCCGGGCGACGCGTGTATAGAGACCGTGTCGCTCAAGCGGTATCTGGGGTCGTATCGAAATCAGGCCACGTCGTACGAGGGGGGCGTCAACCGGATCCTGGATGATCTGGTCGCGGCCTGTAACCCGAAGAAAATGACGGTGGCAGGGGAGTTCACGGTGAGGGGAGGGATTTCCGCTACGGTCACCGTTGACTGGGCAAGCGATGGGGTTGCCGACTCTTGAGAGGAGCGACAGATTGGGGGCTCAGGCAGGTGAAATCCTGGAGGTCTTCGAGAATCCGCGTCCGGGACGGCGGTACACGATTGAATTCACGTGCCGGGAGTTCACTTCGCTGTGTCCGCTGACGGGACAGCCCGACTTTGCCACGATCGTCGTCCGGTACGTTCCGCGCGAAAAGTGCGTGGAGCTCAAGTCGCTCAAGCTCTACTTCAGGTCGTTTCGCGATACGGGCGCTTTTTTCGAAGAGGTGACGAACCGGATCCTGGACGACCTGGTTCTGGTCTGCGCGCCGGTGGAAATGGCGGTGGTCGGCCGGTTCAACGTCAGGGGCGGGATCGAGCACGAAGTCACCGCGGAATACAGCCGTGAGCGAGACCCTTGACTGCAACGTCCCGCTAAACGGTGAACGACTTGAGGAAACCTGCAGAGCGCATGGCGGCTTCGTCTGGAGACAGACGCCCGCCGAACGCCTGGTGCACGGTGACGTACCCGCTGTAGGAGATGGCGTGCAGCCCCTCGAAGACCCTGCCGAATTCGATGCCTCCTGCGGCATCGAGCGGACGCAGGTGGGACATCACGGTACCGTTGGCCCACGTGGTCATCGGCATGTCGCCCTCAGGATGGGGCGCGTGGTTCTGCAGGTAGACATTGAACAGGTACGGCTGAAATAACCGAAGCGTCTCCGGCCCGTAGTCTTCTCCGCAGAGGGCAAGGTTGGCGGGTTCGTAGATCAGTCCGAAGTTGGATCTGTCGATTTGGCCAAGGACATTCAACGAGCCCTCAACGGTCT
Source organism: Candidatus Latescibacterota bacterium (assembly GCA_965116875.1). Lineage (GTDB taxonomy): Bacteria > Latescibacterota > UBA2968 > UBA2968 > JAAXHE01. Next base: position 519,602 of record OZ220733.1, on the reverse strand, counting down.
CGAACAGGCTGAGCGTATGGCTCTGATGGGCGAGGCGGATATTCCGTTCGGCGGCCTCGTCGGCGGAATCTCGCGCAAAGGGGACATCGGCCCCGGTCTTGATGCAGACACGTATCAGGTCGGATCCGAGCGCCTGCGCCAGATCGAGGTGCGGCGTGATGTTCCGCAGGCAACCCGGACCTTCGTCACCGTTTTCGGGAACGGCAAAGTCACCCGTCACCATCGACACCGCGAGGCCTTCCCGCCTCAGAAGCGCCCGGGCGGATTCCACGGCTTCCGGTGTGCTCCGGACGCCGACAACCGAAGCCCGCATGCACAGCGCGCCAAATCCGGCCCTTCTTGCGATGCCGGCCAGGTCGGGCAGCGGTATGTCCACGACACGTTTGTTGCTGAAGCTTTCTGCAACCCGCACGGAAAGTGAGAGTTTCATCGGATGTCCCCGTTTAACCTCATATTCGAAACAATACAACAGTCAAATTGGACACAAAGAGCCTTAATGTGGGTAGAGGGTAGAAGAAATGCGGGGAGACGCAAGACTGGAGACGGGAGAAGAAACCCTTGCCCGTCTATTCTTCCGACTTGCCTGCGGCATAAGGAGAATCCCGTTACGGCATCCGATCTCTCCCCTCTCCCGTCTTCCTTCTCACCAGGTGGTGGGGCGGCTGGGGGGAAAGGTTCCGAACTTGCCCAGTGACCAGGTGTATCCTGCCTGTCGAGCGTAGGCAGACAGGGTAAGCCGCACTTTAACCGCCTTTTTCAACTTGCATTAATTCGAATTAACGTCCAGAATACACACGAGTCATGGTTAACGGATGCCGTTGTAATTTATCCGCGGGAACTGAACCTGTCAACACCGGAATGGAGAAACGTCGAATATGCTGATGGCAGGCGCGGCAAAGCGGTGTGTTACCCCACCCACCTGGGTGCCGTATCTGACGTCGTCCGGGAACGGCACCTGCGAGCCGTTTGACGGCGTTCACGACGACCTGTACGCCAGAGCCCTTGTACTCGACGACGGCCGCAGGTCGATTGCGGTGCTGTCGGTGGACGCGGTCGGATACGACAACGCGATTCTCGGTCCGGATCGAAACTTTACGGCGGAGTTGCGTTCGTTGATTGCCAACCGTACAGGGCTTGCCCCGGAAGGCGTGATGCTGACGGCCACCCACTCCCACTCCACGCCCGAGACGCTGGGGTTGACGCCGTTCCGGGAAACGGAGGGGATTCAGGACTGGCTGGAAGGACACCTCGAGACGTTGGCGTCCACGGTTACCGAAGCGTGGGTAAAACGGACGGCTGTCCGGGCTTACGCCGGGGTGACGCAGGTGCCGGGCGTGGCACGGCATCGGCGAATTCGTTTGAAAGACGGCACTCTGAACCGAGCCGGGGAACTGCCACCGCTCGAGGCGGCTGCCGGAACCTGGGCCGTCGATGAGGCGCTGGCCGTACTTTATCTCGAAGCCCTGAACGGACAGCCGCAGGCTGTGATGGTGAACTATTCCGCACATCCCGTCGTGGCCATGCTGCTTCCGCCGGTGTCGGCGGATTATCCCGGCGCTCTCACGGCTTCCGTGGAAGCGGGACTGAATGACGCAACGTGTCTCTTCGTCAACGGCGCATGCGGCAACGTCAACTCGATTCACGTGACGACCGGTTTCGATGACGTGTCCCGGATTGGGCGAACGCTGGGCAGGGCCGCGCTGGATGAGATCGCCCGCCTGAAAAAGGGCGCTCCGCTCTGTTCCACTCGCGTGGATTACGAAACGGACCGGCTGGAGCTGGACCCGAGGCCCTGTCCGCCGCTGGAGGAGGCTGAGAGAACCGCGGCGCAGAGTTCTTCCTTCGAAAACCGCCTGGCGTTGCGGCTGGCGCGAAAGCTTGCTGAGGGTCCGGTTCAGGTCGAGGTCCAGGCCATGGCGCTGGGCCGCCTGCGCTGGGTCGCGCTCCCCGGGGAGGTGTTCGTCGAGACCGGGCTTGCAGTTAAACAGGCCGGCGCCTGGTTCGTAACCGGAAACGCGAACGGATGGGTGGGGTATTTCCCAATCCACAGAGCGTATGAAGAGGGGGGTTACGAGGTGGTTGCCGGACCCTGGTCGCGGGTTGCGCCCGGGAGTGCGGAACGGATCGAGGCGGTGTGCATTCGGCAGATGGAACGGTTCGCGGCACAGTGCGTCTAAAAAAAAGTGCAAAAATACCCTTGTCGGGGAGCCTCGCTTTTGTATATTGCTGAGCATGTTCCGGGGAAATGAGAATCCGGAGGAAGCAGATGGTTGAAGTCAAGATCGACATCGAACGCACGTTGAACGCGTTGCGACCTGTACAGGTTTCGCAGCCGCGCATGATCTGGCTTTGCAACACCGAGCACAACGTTTTGCTGCCGATCGTGATCGGACTGATGGAGGCCAGCGCCATCTACGCCGAACTGACGAACGAGCGCCCGCCTCGCCCGCTCACGCACGACCTGGTCCGGTCCATTCTGGGTCAGCTGGACACCACAATAGAAGGCGTCTACATTGTGGCGTTGAAAAAAGGTATCTTCTACGCGGAGCTGGCCCTCGCACGCGGCGCGAAGCGTTGGCGGGTAGACGCCCGGCCGAGCGATTGCGTTGCCCTGGCGCTACGTTACGAAGCGACAATCTTCGTATCGGAGGCCGTTCTCACCGAAGCAGGACACGAGGACCGCCCGGAAGTCGGCGCTGAGGAGCCGGAATCGATCGAAGCCCTGGCGCCGCCCCAGCTCGTCGAGGACAAGGAAGAAGCCGTAATGACGGTCGCGGAGGTATCCAGGAGCGGGACAGCCGATGCCGGAGACCCCGTCGAGACAAGGATCAACGATCTCCTCCGCAAGATGGAACAGGCCTGCCGGCAGGAGCGCTATGAAGAGGCCGGGCGGCTGCGGGACGAAATAGACCGGTTGAAAAACAGCCGCGAAGCATGAAGAGGCTGGTTACAGGAGGTGCGGGTGAGTGGATTTCTCATCCGCTCTTTCTATGTACCCTTTTCCCTTCGCAAATTACGGCTGTCGCGACCCGACTGGTCGCCCCGCACCCAACCAACCGGAACGGGCTGGTGCCCACGTCCGGCGTTTTTCATGTTGACAGAGGTTTCATCCTGTACATTTATTTGACAATCAGACCGATGAACGGGGGTGCATCGGTCGCGGTGTCCATGACGCGGTTTCCATCGAATTAAACTCCCCAAATTCAGAAGGAGACACACGATGGCAGGCACGATTCCCCTGATCAGCTCCGGCGTTGCCGGGCCTCTCGGAGCCATCCACCTCCCCAGGTTGTGGCTGAAGCTGACGCTTTCCGCGAAGGGCCAGCTGGCGGATGACTACCCCGAATGCGGCGCCGGCTACGACCAGATGGTGCTCGACGGATTGAAAGTCGATCGGGATGCGGCGGTTGACTACGTAAAAGGCAACCTGCCGACGTATATCGAGTTTGAGAACTGGGTGGTGAGCCAGCGCGGCGGCAGCATCCCGCAGGATGAGATCGACGCTTCTAATGCGGCCATTCTCGGGTATCACCACGACGACGATACGCGCGGAGCGATTCTGTCGGCGGCAGGAGTGGCGGACGACGGGTCGATCCTGGACGCGGTGAAATTGAACAACCTGGACGACTGGACCGAATTCCACAATAGCCTGTAGGTTGATCCGTACGGAGCGTTCGACCGTTGACCGCGCTGGAACACACGCCGGCAGTTGAACGCTCTTTGAAGCTGTTTTAAAACTACCGGTGAGTTCCCGAGCGCGAGCGAAAATGTGGCGGCCAAGGCGGGTGAAGCCGCCCATATTTGTAGATACGGGTGGCTACGACCAACGCCGGCCGGCGCTTTTGCAGCCGCGCGAAGACCGCTGGGAGTTTTAAAACAGCTTCTTTGTATGCCGGAGGGTAACATGGAGACTTCTGATTTCAGAATCGGCGTGGTGGGTGTCGGGCGTATGGGCGCGAATATAGCAAGGCATCTGAAGGACGACGGATTTGTCGTAACGTCTGTATACGACGTCCGATCGGATGCCGCGGCCGAACTGGCGCGTGAACTCGGGTGTGAGGCAGCCGGCTCGCTGGAGTGCGTGACTGCAGCCGCGGATCAGATCATTACCGTCGTTACCGACAACGAAGCGATGCGTGCGGTATTTTCAACCGGGGGCGACAGTTTGCTTTGCGGCGCGGACGGCAGGGTCTTCATCAATTGCGCAACCATCGCCCCTCAGGTACACGTCGACGTTCAGGCGCTGGCTGAGGCGGCGGGCGCGAGAAGCCTTGAAGGGTGTATGGCAAGCAGCATCACACAGGCCCGTGAAGGCACGCTCTATCTCATGTGCGGCGGCAGGAAGGAAGTCTTCGACGACGTGCGCCCGATTCTGGACTCGATGAGCACCGACTTGAAGTACATCGGGGAGGCCGGACAGGCGGCGCAGGTCAAGGCGCTCGTCAATATGGTCATGAATATCAATACGGCAGGTCTCGCGGAAGGGCTGGGGCTGGGGGCGGCTCTGGGTCTCGATCTGGAGATGCTGCAGCAGGTTTTCTCACAGACGGGCGCCAATTCCCGCGTCCTTGAAACGGACGGGGAGGATATGGTGGCGCGGGACCACGAGTGCTACTTTTCCTGTGCGCACGCCGCGAAAGATTCAGGCATCGCCCTGGACCTGGCCCGTAACGCCGGGCTGAATCTGCCGCTGGCCGATGCGACGAAGAGGCAGTACGACCGTATGATAGAAACCGGCAAGGGCGAACTGGATAAGTCGGGCGTCGCCGAACTGACGTTTCCCGGGAGGGGATAGACGCACTTCGCCCGCGTCCCGTCGTACGGAAGGGTATGGAGGCAGAACATCAGGCGCCCGGTATGGATACGGTTCGAAGTCGCTACGTGACGGAATTCACGAAGCTTTCCCTCTGGTACGTGTGGCGCGTGGCGAAGGCCGGATCGGAACCTTTTGCCGACGTGGTGAACAAACGGGTCAACATTTACAGGAACACCTCGTTCTACGACGGGAAACGCCATCCATCCGGCGACGACGTCGGGCCGGAGTGGGCTGTCGTGGTCGACCGCCTGGAGTCCCTTTACGGCAGGCACGAAAACAGCTCCACGGCCCACGCATTCGAGTCTGAGGGCCTGGAATTGCTGTGGCCCTGTCTCGAGGCCCGTCTGAGAGTGGCCGACGATGGTCTCGCGGGAGAACGACCCTACGAATGCTGGTCTTACGACTATACGGATTCCGGTCGGTTGAATATTCATATCGACAATGTCTACCGGCCCGAATCGCCGCTCAGTGAAATGTTCACGCCTTTCGCGGCGTCTCTGATTCGAATGCTCCGGGATTCACGGACGCGACGACCCGATATCGCGATCGTTCGCTGCAGCAGTTGGATGAATTCAGCGCCCCGATTCCGTTCGCTGTTTCCGGCCCGCTGGGCGGAGAGCGAGGTGGTCAACCCCCATATCGGCTATACCATGGGGCATTGGGGACAATTCATGGACCGGCGCGGCGACTTTCATGCCTTGAACGGACGACAATTTCGCGCGACCGGAACGCTGCCTTACGCCGCCTCGGCCTGCGAGTGTGAAATTGCGGAGGCCCTGAGCCATCTCACGATCCGGTTTCCTGAGGCGGTGGAGTACAGCCGCCGGCGGACTTCGGTTTGAAGCGGGTCTGTGGAACAAAATGAAGATCACCGACATCAAGGTCTATAATCTCCGGTATCCGCTGAAAGAGCCGTTCGCGAACTCGATTGTCTGGAATACGGCACGGACCGCCGGCGTGATCGAGGTCATCACCGACGCGGGTGTCACGGGTTGGGGCGAAGGGGTATCGGGTCTGAACGAAACGGCGTTGCGGACGCAACTCGTGGGCCGGGATCCGTTTGACGTCGAAGTCATCTGGAACGACCTCTATCTGCGCGGCGGCGTGGGGTTTTCGGATCTGAGCGCGGTGGATATCGCGCTGTGGGATATCGTGGGACGTGCTCTCGAGATGCCCGTCTACAGGCTACTGGGCGGCGCATTCCGGGATCGGATTCCGGCGTATGCCAGCGGGTTGTTCCTGCAGCGAAAAGCGGACATGACCCGGGCGTTGTCGGACGAGGCGGCGTCGTACGTGGATATGGGGTTCCGGGCGGTGAAGATGAAGATCGGGTTCGGCGCGGACTACGACGTCAGGAACACGGGCGCCGTGCGAGGGGCGATCGGCGATTCGACTCTGCTTGCCGTGGACGCCAATTGCGGCTACGACACCGGCACGGCGATCCACGTGGGGCGTCAGCTCCTCGAGAACGATCTGCTCTGGTTCGAGGAACCGATTTCAACCGACGACGTTTCCGGCTATCGCGAGATCCGTCAGGCGCTGGGGGTGCGCGTTGCCGGCGGCGAGGCCCTGCAGGGCAGATGGGCGTTTCGCAACCTGATCCAGGAGCGGGGGCTGGATATCGTGCAGCCGGATATCTGCGACGCGGGCGGGTTCACGGAGTGCCGGAGGGTTGCCGCGCTTGCAAGCGCCAACCACGTACGGGTGCTGCCTCACATGTGGGGAACCAGTATTCGCCTTGCCGCTACGATCCACTGGCAGGCAACCCTGCCCGACTCACCGGAGACGCTGAATCCGTTTCCATCCCTGTTTGAATTCGACATGACCGAAAACAGGCTGCGAACTGAACTCGCCAGAGAGCCAGTCAAGGTAGTGGACGGGGAGGTGCCGGTGTTACAGAGCCCGGGGCTGGGCATCGAGATCGACCGGGAAGTGCTGGAAGAATACGCTGTTTCCGGAGACATTTAGACTCTAATTAAGCGAGTTATTTCAGATTTAAATGTATAAAAGTACCGGAAAGACTTATCTTTGTTGAAGTTAGCAGTCTCGGACGGGAAATTGCTACTCCAACGAAGGGGGCCTTTCCGGTGAAAAGAATATCGGTAAGAGAAAGCCGCAGGAACAGTACAAAATGTGGGCGCAAGGTACATGTACGGCAGAAGCGCGCGAGTCGCTTTTGTGCGCAAGGCAAGCCGATGTTTGGCAGCACGCGTGTACATTACGAGGTCAGCGCAGATGGGCACGCGATGAGCTACGGTGGCATCACGGCGGTGCATCGCCTGGTGACGAAGTTGGGCTTGGTCAAGGAAATCGACGCGAGGTTGCAGTTGTTGAAGGTGCATCTGCCGTATCACGAGTCGGATCATGTGTTGAACCTTTCCTACAACATCATGTGCGGCGGCACGCGTCTGGAAGATATCGAGCGTTTGCGACATGACGTGGCCTACATGAATGCCTTGAACGCGGATCTGATCCCGGATCCGACGACCACGGGTGACTTCACACGTCGCTTCACCGAGGCCGACGTGATCGAGCTGATGGATTGCATTAACGCGGTACGCGCCAAGTTGTGGCGCACACGCGCTACCCGAGACCTGGCAGGGGTGGCATACATCGACGTGGATGGCACCAGTGCGCCAACGTATGGGCAGAAGAAAGCCGGTATGGACATTTCCTACAAGGGCGTGTGGGGATATGCGCCTTTGATCGTGTCGTTGGCCAATACCAAAGAGGTGCTGTATGTGGTCAACCGTCCGGGCAACGCGTCTTCTCACCAGGGCGCCGCATCCTGGATCGATGCGGCCATCTCCTTGGTGAAGCCCCACGCAGGGCGCGTATGCCTGCGCGGCGACACGGATTTTTCGCTCACCGGTCACTTCGATCGCTGGGCCAAAAACGTCGATTTCATCTTCGGCATGGACGCCAACGAGGCCTTGCGAACACGGGCCGAGGCGCTTGACGAAGCGGCCTGGCATCGCCTGCACCGGCCTGTCGCGCCACAGAAAAGGCACCGACGGGACAATGAGAAGCAGCGCATCGTCAAGGCGCGGGGCTACCTCACCCTGGCGCTCAAGTTCGAAGACGTGGCACAGTTTGACTATCAGCCCGGCAAGTGCGAACGGACCTACCGCGTCGTGGCCGTGAGAAAAAACATCTCCAAGACGAAAGGCGAGCAGACCCTCTTCGACAATATCCGGTATTTCTTCTACATCACCACGCGCCACGACCTCACACCTGCCGAAGTCGTCTTTGCGGCCAACAAACGTTGCGACCAGGAAAACGTCATCGAACAACTCAAAAACGGTGTCAACGCCCTGCGCGTGCCCATGTATGACCTGATCAGTAACTGGGCTTACATGGTCATCGCCGCACTGGCCTGGAACATCAAGTCGTGGTTTGCCATGATGATGCATCGCATCAAACACCGCCGGCACTATATCCGGATGGACTTTCGCACCTTCCTCAACCACATCATCCTGTTTCCCTGTCGTGTGGTGAGAAACGCGCGAAGCACCACCGTGCGCATCATCGGCTATCAGCCGTCCCTGAGCAGACTCCTAAGCGCCTGGGCCACCATCGAACGCACCGGCTTCACCTGACACCAACTCGAAGGATGACCGCAGATCACCACAGCGTTCGCGTCCATCATCACGCAACGGACCCTTACGCCCAAATCACACACAACCGGTCGCTTTACACAGCAAACTCACCTCGACAGACCTCTGTACGACCTCACGCCATCACCATTTGCCAGGCACCATTGCTCTCATCAACCCAAACGCACCAAAATGCGCCCTTCGGCTCAACAAACAACAATACTCGCTTATTTAAGGTTTAGACGACGGAGCGTAAGGCTCTGCAGGTTTGCCGGTTCAATATGCAAGGAGGGTGGTTTGGCAACAGGCACGAGAAAGTCCGATCTGGCGATTCACGGCGGCCGGCCGGTACATCGCAAGCCGTGGCGTTCGGGAGCGTTCCACTTCAGGGAGGAACTGGCTGCGTTGGAGAAGTTGCTTTCCGGCCCGGCGCTGCCCCTGGCGCGCGGTAAGGCCGTCATGGCCTATCGCGAGGGGTTGCAGAAGCTGTACGGGTTGCCGTATGCCGTGCCGACGAGTTCAGGGAGCGCGGCCATTCACGTAGCGCTGGCTGCTGCCGGTATCGGCGCTGGAGACGAGGTCATATTGAGCCCCCTGACCGACTATGGCAGCATTATGGGAATTTTTCAGCTGAACGCGATACCCGTTTTTGCGGACGTGCAACGGGACGGTCTTTTGATGGACGTGGCCGCGATGGAATCAGCAATCACACCGTTCACCCGGGCGATTATGCCAATTCATAACGGTGGGTACGCGGTGGATATGCCCGCGGTCATGAGGGTGGCCCGCAGACATCGACTGATGGTCGTCGAAGATTGCGCGCAGGCGCATCTCGCGTCCATCAAGGGCAGATATCTCGGCACGTTCGGACAACTCGGCGCATGGAGTACAAACGAAAGCAAGCACATGAAGTCAGGCGAAGGAGGGTTTGCTTTGACCCGAAGCCGCAAATTGGCGGAAACAGCGGATTTGTTTTCCGACAAATGCTATCCGAGGTTCCCCGGCGCGCCGGCAACGCCCGCATTCCCGGCGTTGAACGTGCGGTTGAGCGACGTCAACGCCGCATTGGCGTCCGTGCAACTCAAACGGGTACCGGGGTGGATCGCCAGTCGCCAGGCGTTCGGCGATACGTTCGATCGGGGGATTGCGGGGTTGCCGGGCGTCAAGCCGCATCCACAGCCGCAGGGTGCGAAACCCAGTTACTGGTGGGCCCTGTTTTCGGTAGATCCGGAGGTACTCGGGGTGAATGCGGCGGAGTTCTGCCGGATGGTCGCGGCGGAGGGCATTCCGGCGTTCGCCAAACCTCAGCAGTACGTCATCGAATGGAAGGTCTTCCGGAGGTTGCACAGGGACCCCGCGGCGTTCAACAGCTACAGGCCCGGCCGGCTCGAAAAAAATGCGTATCCGCTCGATGGGTGCCCCAACGCCAGGACCTGCGGAGAACGCGTGGGAGCGGTCCGGTTGACCCAGCACAATACGGAGGGCGAGGCGAACGCCGCCGTTCGGGCGGTGCGAAAGGTCACGGAGGCGTTGTTGGGGCAACGTGTCTGACTGTGCGTCCGCCGGCGGTTCCCGGATGAACGCCAACCGCGGCGCCGGCGTGTTCTGCCATTTTCTGGAGGGTCGGATGGATGGATGTACTGGATGTGTTGAAGGCGCGGCGCACGATCTTTAAATTCAATTCGAGGCCCGTCTCCGGCGAAATGCTGAAACGCATTTTCGAGTTCGGCCTGTGGGCGCCGAATCACCATGTCACGGAGCCGTGGCGTTTTGTCGTTCTGGGGGAGCGCACGAAAGAAGCGCTTGGGCGGCGATACGCGGACATCCAGGAAGGCAAGGCGCCGGAACATGCAGATAGTGAGAGCCGCAGGAAGCTGTGGCAGGCGGGTTACGACAAGTTTATGTCCAAACCCTCAATCGTCGCCGTATCCTGCGTCCAGGAAGGAGACGAACAGCAGCGGCGGGAGGACTATGCGGCGGTCTGCTGCGCGATGCAGAACGTGCAGCTCGCGGCATGGGAGTTGGGCGTGGGAATGCAGTGGAGCACCGGTCCCATTACCATGCGGAAGGAAACCTACGAGTTGCTCGGCATGGATCGGGACCGTGAATATATCATCGGTTTCTTCTACACGGGGTATCCGCGCGAGATCCCGAAGCCCAGGCGAAAGCCGCTGGAGGACGTGATGCGCTGGACGGCGTGAGGGCGCGTCAGCCCGCGTCGGCCGTACGCGCCTGTACGCCGGCCAGGTCTTCGACGACGGTCAACAGACCGGAGTGATCCAGTTCGCCCCGGTCCCTGGCCATCGCCAGGTTGAACAGTTCGTGTACAATGCTCGTAACCGGCAGCGGCACATTGAAGTCGCTGCCGGTTTTCATGATGATATTGAGGTCTTTGTAGTGAAGCCGGATGCGGAAGCCGGGGTCGAAGTCGCCGTTGACCATACGCTCTCCCCGGTTTTCAAGTACTCCGCACCGCGCAAGACCCCCGCTCAGGACCCGCACGATGTTGGCCGGGTCTACGCCCGCCCTGGCGCCGAGGGTCAATGCTTCGGACACCCCGGCAATGGTGACGGCAACCAGGACCTGGTTGCAGGCCTTCACGGTCTGACCGGCGCCGAGCGGCCCGCACAGTACGATATTCTGACCCATCGCCGCAAAAATGGGCTTGACTGAGTTGAACGCCTCCTCGTCGCCGCCCACCATGATGGAAAGGGTGGCATTCTGCGCGCCGACGTCGCCTCCGCTCACCGGCGCATCCAGGCAGCGAGCGCCTTTTTCGGCCATCGCCCGGCCCACGTCCTGGGAGACTGTGGGTGCGATCGTACTCATGTCGATGTAGACGTCGCCCCGGCTCACGCCTTCAATGAGGCCGCCGGGTCCGAGAGCGACCGCCTCCACGTCCGGAGAGTCGGGCAACATCGTGATGATGACCGAACTATGTTCGGCTACCTCCCTGGGGGAGTGGGCTTCGCTGGCTCCGGCGTCAACCAGTTCGGCCACGGGTTCCCGGCTTCGATTGTGTACAACAACGTCGTAACCGGCTGCGAGCAGGTGTTTGGACATCGGTTTTCCCATAATCCCGAGTCCGATGAATCCGATCCTGGGTCTGGACATTGAAGCGACTCCTTTCACTTACCCGTCGACAAAGAGAGACTTTTCGGATGTCGGAATGATGCGAGCCGTTTCGGCCCGCGTGACGATATCGGCAATTGCGGCCTCCCCGTCCGGACCGTAGTCCAGAGTATAGGTGTTGACGTACAGGTCGATGAACCGTTGCACGACCGACGCATCCATTTCCGGTGCATTCCGGAGGATGTCCTCCCGGACCCGTCCCGCGTGTGCGTGGGCATATTCCACGCTTTCCCGCACAGCTTTATCGATGGCGCGGATCCGGTCGGCGCCCAGGTTGCGGCGGGCAAGGATGCCTCCAAGCGGAATGGGGTGGCCGGTGCTGCGTTCCCACCAATCGCCCAGGTCGATGACTTCGTGCAGCCCGAAATCGGGATAGGTGAAACGGCTTTCGTGAATGATCAGCCCGGCGCCGACTTCGCCCGTCCGTACGGCATCCATAATGCGGTGGTAAGGCAGAACGACGAGATTGTCGAGGGAGGGCTGGAACAGCCGCAGAAGCAGGGTGGCGGTAGTGAGCCTTCCGGGAATCGCGATTTTTTCACAGGTCAGTTCCGACGGCTTCATGGGTCTCACGGCCACAACGAGAGGACCGCAGCCGCGGCCCAGGGCGCCGCCCGAATGGAGGAGGCAGTACCGGTCCCGAAGGTGGCCCAGTGCGTGAAAGGAAACTTTGGTGACGTCCAATCGGCCGTCGATGGCCAGACGGTTGAGCGCTTCTATGTCATCGAGGATCGTCTCAAACACGGGTGCGCCGGAGATCTTGCCATGGGCGAGTCCGTAGAAAATGTAATTGTCGTTCGGGCTGGGAGAATAGCCGAGCGAAACGATGGCCATCGGAGCCTCGAGATACGCGAAGACCGCTGGAGATTTCGAGACAGCTTCTCAGGGCGTCAGGTTTTCCATCAGGACACGCGCGGCCCTTTGCGCATTCTCTGAGGCCAGTGGGAGCTTCCAGGCGTCCGTGTTCCGGTCTTCCACGAGGTTGCTGATGCTTCGCAGTTCGATGAAAGGAACGTCGTACAGCGCGCAGACGCGCGCGGCGGCCGCGCCCTCCATATTCTCGCAGATCGCCTGGAACCGCGCTGCGAGTTCGTTGCCTCTGGCAGCGAGGCCGCTGCATTGCTGTACAGTAACGAAAGGACCGGAGCGCACGGCCGGAACCGCCTCCGGACGTACGTTGCGGATCAGCATTTCCGCGCGCCGGGCCAGGACCGCGTCGAGTGGAAAGGTATTGTAGTGGTTCCGGTTCCCGCTCGGAACGGGAATGCCGATGCAGTCGGCCGAAAGCCAGCCGCCGGGCGCAAGGATCCCCAGTTCCCCGTCGTTTTCCTCGGTGGCCACGGCGAGGTCACCCACGTTGAGTTGAGAACCGGCGTAAGCGCCGCCGACGCCGACCTGCAGTACGAAATCCGGCCGGCAGGACTCCAGAGCCGCGGTGAGCGCCTGCGCGGTATTGACGGCGCCGATACCCGTCTCGATCAGGGTGACGCGACGCGACCCCAGTTTGCCCTCGGTGCGCACCCTGTGAGCGAAGGTGCGCGTGGTGGAGTGCGAAATACTGCTTCTGAGCGTCTCCTGCTCGAATGCGGTGGCTGTGATTGCAAGGATGTCCATCGGTTGTTTGCAGATCGGGCAGGCATTTTGTGCGGTGCAGCCGGACGGAATCAGCGATCAACCCGAACCCATTTTCAGCGGCAGGTTCCGGATGCGAGCGTCATCCCAGGCGCGTCGATACGCCGAGTTGGCGGGCGACGGACTCGAGATCGGTCACATGCGGAAGAAGCATGGGGATACCATTTTCGAGATGGTGTTCGCGGGTGATCCACTCGGGCTCACCGGGGTAGTAAACGCGGTCGACACCGGGCGCCGGCGTGGCCTCGCGGATGGTCTGAATACGGGCGTCGACTTCTGCCGCAAAGGGTTTGGGATCGGCAAATGTCGAGACGTCGATCGCGATGAACAGATAGCCGAACTTCTCCACGTCCGGAAACGCAGCGCCCGCCAGGATGCCCCCGATACAATGCATTACAATGGCGAGTCCCGATCCCTTGGGGCCGAGAGGTACGACGATCCGTGCTTCAGCCGGGTCGTCCGTGGGATTTCCCGCCGCGTCCAGCGCCCACCCCAGGGGGATCTTCTGTCCGCGGTCCCGGGCAATTCCGATTTTGCCGGCGGCAACCACACCCGTGGCCATATCCAGGATGATGGGGCGTTCCCGCCCGGCGGGGATCCCGTAGGCGAATGGCGCGTTCCCGATTGCGGGTTCGATGCTGCCGTACGGCGCCATGTTGCCCCGGTTCTGGCGTCCACCGGTGGTGTTGAATCCCACCATACCGGCCTCGGCCGCCATGTTGGCGTAGTAGGCCGCGGCGCCGTAATGATTGGTATTCCGCACTGCGGCCATGCCGATGCCCGATCCCTCGGCTTTCCGGATCGCGCATTGCATCGCCCTGTACGCGGACACCTGTCCGAGGGCGTTATCCGCGTCCGTGTGAACGTACGCGGCCCCCTCGCTCAGGATACCTGGATGGGCGTCGGGGTTGATATCGCCTTGCAGGATTTGTCGGATATAGCCCGCAATGGCGCGGGCACCGTGAGAATGCACGCCGCGGAGATCCGCTTCAACCTGGATGCGGGCCGTGATTCGGGCGTCGGTTTCAGGCACACCCGCCGCCTGGAGGAGCTCAACGCAAAAGGCGTTGAGTGCGGTGTGTGAGACGGTGCGGGTCGTCACGAGTATCCGCCAGGAGTTCGGAATTGCAAGGCGAAATGAGCGGATCAGCCGGCTTTGCGGCCGGCCTGACAGGTTGCGTACCGGTCCGGGAGGTTCATCTTGACCTGTTCTTCCAGTTCCTCGTCCGTAATCGCGCTCATCCGTCCATGCACTTCGTACTGGTCCATCACCCAGCGGGCGACCTTGTGCACTTTGATCTTGCTGAGCCGGTCGCTGCCCTTGAGACCCAGGAACTCATTGACCCAGAGGGCCACCCCGTCGACACCGGTCTTGTCGGTTATGGCCACCCTCGGAGGACGTCCGAACAGTGCGGTGGTATCGAAAATATTGTAGATGCGTTCATCGGAACGCAGCCCGCCCGCGTGGATCCCGGCCCGCGTGGTGTTGAAGTCCCTGCCCACAAACGGGTAGTTCGGCGCGATGTCCACGCCGATGGAGCGCATGTACTCGGCCATCTCCTGGATCATCATGGTGTCTATGCCGAAAAGGCTCCCGCGAAGGCCGATGTATTCGAGGATGGCGCCCTCCAGCGGCGGATTGCCGGTGCGTTCGCCGAAACCGAACAGCGTGGTGTTGAGCGCATTGCAGCCGTAGAGCCATGCGGTAGCCCCGTTGACGTGAACCTTGTGGAAGTCGTTGTGCCCGTGCCATTCCAGGCAATCGTGCGGGACTCCGCCGTCGTTGGTCATCCGGTAGACGAGCTTGGGAATCGACCGCGGGAGGCTCGCGCCCGGATAGCTGATCCCGAATCCCATGGTGTCGCAGAGCCGGATTTTTGCGCGCAGTTCGGGAGCAACCTGCTCGGAACGGCGCATCAGTTCCTGGACGAATGGCAGGACGTATCCGTCGATGTCCGCCCGGGTGACGTCTTCGAGGTGACACCGAGGCCGTATGCCGGACTCCCAGGCGGCTTCCACAACCTCCAGGTAGTCGTTGAATGCCTTCCGTCGGTCTTTCTTCAGTTTGTAGAAGATGTGGTAGTCGGAACTGGGCGTGAGCATTCCGGTTTCCCGCACACCGGCTTCCTTAACCAGGCGGAAGTCGCCCTTGTCCGCCCGGATCCAGGAGGTGATTTCCGGAAAACGGTGCCCCAGCGCGCGGCATTCCTCGAGGGTGCGCCGGTCGTTTTTCGTGTAGAGAAAGAACTCGGTCTGCCGGATCACGCCGTTGGGTCCGCCGAGCCTGGCCATCATGTCGTAGAGTCTGACCTGCTGCTCGACCGTGTACGGCGGGCGGGCCTGCTGACCATCCCGAAAGGTCGTGTCGGTGATAACGAGGTCACGGGCGAGGGCTTCTTCGGGGTCGAATCTGACGAGTTGGTCTCCGATTTCTTCATATAGCGGACCGTCAAACAGAATCCTGGGCGGCAGATTGTAGTCAAACTGCTCGTCAAGGAGATTCGGCTCGTCAACTTCGATCAGGTCTCCTGTCTTCATGGGGTACGCTCCTGGGAATATCGGGGGCCTGTGGTGCGGAATCAATCGTTCACATACTGTGCGATGAAGTCGATGGCGCCACCCACGGTCTGTACGGCCAGGGCTTCATCTTCGTCCATCTCTATTTCGAATTCCTCTTCGAATCCGGCCATGAGTTCTACGGATTGAACGGATTCGGCGCCCAGATCCGCCGTGAAGCTCTGATCCTCCGCGACCTCGGCTGTGTCGATTCCAAGAACCCTCGAAATCACCTGGTATACGCCTGCCTTGACTGATTCGCGATCCATTTGACGCTCCCTGAAAATGCGGAGAAACTGGAAGGTAGTCCCGTTGCGCTGCGGCGCGACGGATGGTGTTTGCGTTCGGATTCAACCGGATCCAAGCCTGGAAGCCGCTTCGCGGTCCACGATGAACGTGCAGTCCGGGTGGCTCTGCAGAAGGCTGGCCGGGCAGTCCGTTGATGGCGGTCCTTCCAGGGACTGCGCAACGGCATCTGCCTTCCCGGATCCGGTGGCCAGCAGAAGAATACGCCGTGCCTCCCGAATGGTACCGATTCCGGCCGAGAGGGCGAATCGGGGGACACTGGCGGCATCCTTGAAGAAACGGCCGTCACTGTTCGCGGCAATCGTACTCGGCGCAAGGTTGACGAGACGCGTGCGGCTGTCAACGGCGCTACCGGGTTCGTTGAATGCGATATGACCGTTGGTGCCGATACCGAGCAGCCACAGGTCGATGCCGCCTGCCGCAAGGATTTTCGTCTCGAAGGCCCTGCACTCCAATTCGGGATTGACGGCGGTACCGTTCAGGACATGGGTATTCCAGGGTTGAATGTCGATCTTCCGAAAAAGGCGGTCGTTCATGAAATAACGGTAGCTCTGATCGTGATCGCCGTCGAGGCCCCAGTATTCGTCCAGGTTGAAGGAGGTCACCCTGACGAATCGGAGACCCTCGTTACGATGCAAATCGGAAAGTCTCGCGTAGGTCTGTTCCGGTGTGGATCCCGTGGCCAGGCCGATCACCGCATTCGGTGTTGTGCGGATCAGATCTGCGATGGTTTCCGACGCTTTGTCCGCTACGTCGGCGCTCGTGTCGCAGACTTCGAGTTTGATGCTGCCGGACATCCGGTACTCCCGTCGTGGAACGCTGTATTCTGGATTGGCGGCTGCCTGAAAAGGAAAGACAATATACCAAATGGCCGGATTGAAGTAAAGGTTTTTGCCCTCGAACCGGGAGGTGCGGAACCGGACGGGAATTCGGCAGAAAACGCTTGCCGTCGGATGCGGCGCAGGATATCTTACCCGCCCTCCTGATTCGATAATGACCGGTTTTTCAGCAAGATACGCACCGATGAACTGAGATGGGAAGGAGAATTCACACATGGATGGCTATCGGGCGCTTTCGCGGGCCGAGGTCGAGGAACTGGAACGGAACGGGTGCGAATCCCCGGATTGGTCCAGGGTCGAAGTGAAGCACGGATTCAAACCGGATCGGGTGAGGTGTGTCGGATTCTACGGACAGAACAAGCTGGGCGTCGTGGAGGGAGACGTGTCCTTTGCCGGCGCGGATTTACCGGCGGAAATCTCGGACGCAACCCTGATTGATTGCGTACTGGGCGACAACGTGCGGGTGACCCGGGTTCGCGGTCTCCTCGCGAACTACAGGATCGGCGAGGGTGCGGTCGTAACGGACGTCGGGCAGATGGTGACGCGTGCCGGTGCGGTATTCGGAAACGGTGTGGTTTTGGAAACCGTTAACGAGGGTGGCGGGCGCGAGGTGCCGATGTTCAACGAGATGTCCAGCCAGTTCGCATACGTGATGAGCATGCACCGGTACCGGACGGAGATGACGTTGCGCCTGCAGGAGATGGTCGATGCGTACATCGCGGACGTCACCTCGGATACGGGCGTGGTTGGCGAACGCGCCGTCGTCGCGCATGTAAATGAGATTCAGGATGTAAACATCGGTTGCTGCGCGGAGGTCGTCGGTGCGGCCATGCTGAAGAACGGAACCGTATTGAGTGAAACGGACGCGCGTTCGCGAGTCGGCGCGTCCGTTGTGGCCGAGGATTTCATCATCGCGGAAGGCTCCAGTGTGGAAAGCGGCGCAATCCTGTCCCGGTGCTTTATCGGGCAGGGCGTCCAGGTTGGAAAGCAGTTTTCGGCCGAGAATTCCCTCTTTTTCGCCAATTCGGAGTGCTATAACGGCGAAGCCTGCGCTGTGTTCGGCGGTCCCTACACGGTAACGCACCACAAAAGCACGCTTCTGATTGCGGGACTCTATTCGTTCTACAATGCCGGAAGCGGGACGAACCAGAGCAACCACATGTATAAGCTGGGCCCCGTACACCAGGGTATACTCGAACGAGGAAGCAAGACGGGGTCGTCATCCTATATGCTCCTGCCGAGCGCGGTCGGACCGTTCACGGTCGTCATCGGCAAGCACATGACGAACTTCGATACCCGGGATTTACCGTTTTCGTACCTCGTCGAGGAAAGGGGCGCGAGTTTTCTCACGCCTGCGATGAACCTGCACACGGCAGGTACCGTTCGCGACGGCGACAAGTGGCCGAACCGGGACCGGCGGACGGCATCCGACAGGCGCGACAGAATCCGGTACGAAGTGTTCAGTCCCTATACGGTCGAGCGAATGAAGCGGGGCGAGGCGCTTCTCACCGCTTTGTATGACAAAACACCGCGAGACGTGGAGCACGTGCGCCACAACGGCGTGAGGATCCGGCGCCTGGTCCTGCGCCACGGCATCAGGAGCTATGCGGCTGCGATCGACCTGTACCTGATTGAAACGATCCTTCAGCGGGTGGCGGACGGAAAGGGATTGGGTCCGTCCGAAGGGGAGGTATACGATGCGTGCTGGGCGGACGTGGGCGGTTTATTGCTTGCGGGGGCGCGCCTGGAGAAGATCGAAACGGATATCGTCTCAAGAGACGTGAGCACGGTGGCGGCGTTCCATGCGGCATTCGCGTTGGCCGACGGGATGTACGAGAGGGATGAGTGGGCATGGGTGCGCCGTACGTACCGTGACCGAACCGGCGCCTCCGTGGAAGCGCTGACAGCACAGGACCTGAAGGAATTGGGCGCCGCGCGTGGGAAACTGCGCGCATCGGCCACGAGAAGGGTGCTGGCGGACGCGGAAAAGGAGTTTGGCGCCGCGGCGGCAATCGGATATGGCGCCGATGGTGGCGCGGACGAAGTCGAGGCAGACTTCAGGGCTGTGCGTGGCGGATATTCGGAAAACTCGTTTGTGCGGCAGATGCAGGAACGCGGCTCGAAGGAGGGAGACTGAAAGACCGGTTCTAACAGCCCGTTGAAAAAGCCCATCCGGGCTACCTGCCTGCCAGGACTTCTCCGGCAGGCCTGCAGAGCGACTTTATCAACGGACGGCTGAGGGTCAGCAGATCATGCCCTGTTTCGCGCGAATGCCATGCGCCGCCGGACGGGTTCCGATCCAGCGTTCGTCCTGCGGTTCGGAGGCGAGTTGATAGCGGGAGTCCGAGGAGATGCGGATCCGGTCGGTGCGGTTGTCTGAGCTGGCGTGCAGCGTGTGCATCGAAAAGACAAGCACGTCACCCAGTTTGTAGTCTGCCGTCAGCCACCGGCCGCCGATTTCGTTACGAGCCTGAATGGCGTCGGAGGCATACGAACCGGTGGAATTCCATCGGATGCGGGACTGTTCCTCGCCGGTCAGGTCGCGCTTCTGAATCCTGGCGGTTTCAACGATGCGTCCGGCTTCGTTTTCATTCTCGCAGTATTTGTCGACGTCGGTCCGCGCGTAGGTGTGCCGCAGGCGTTCGCACTTGTGTGAATTCTCCAGGATGATCAGGCCGCCCATTTCGAAAGGGACGTCCCCCAGCGGGGTCCAGGAGGTGTAGAGGTTCGGGGTTCCTCGTCCCATGTAGACAACGTCGTAGTGGGGTTGGGTGGGAGACGCGGTTCCCGGCGCCTTGACCCGGAACCATGTATAGTCGAAATGGGTGACGGGTCCTCCCAGGAATCGTTCGTAGAACCGGATCATGGGCCCGTCGTAGAGGAGTTTCATCAGTTCCGGATTGTCGAGCGTGAAGTCGAACATGGCACCAAGCCCGCCGCCCGGTTTGTACCTCCCCTCGATGAGTGGAAGGGTTTCATCCACCGAGCCCAGGCCGGCGAGGCGCTTCATCACTTCCAGCCGCGCCGCCAGCGATTCCTCAGGGTCGAGGAGTCCGGGCATGTAGAGGTAGCCGTCGTCCGCCATTCGGTCGTGCAGTGCGGCAGGATCGTGCAGAATGTCGTCCGACCGCCGCAACTCGCCCGTGTCATTGACGGATCCCGCGATTGGATTCCCGCGAAAGGTCAGATCGAGCAGGGCGTTCATTTTTATCTCCTTGCCTTCGTCACGTGCGACATGCAAAGACGACGCCAAAATGCTATTGATGTCGGAACTTAATATGGCACATTGGTCCCAGGCTGTCAAATCCAATGCCATTGACCGATAGCAGAATCACGTTGGAACGGATTATGGTCCGAATGACGCCGGCGGCGGTGGTGGTTCAGTTACAAGCTGTTCGAGTGCGGCGTTCAGCACGGATTCGACCGATAGGTCAGGAAGGCGGCCGTCCGGTGCCTTCAGTATCCGGGCGAGGGGATGCCGCGGCGACCATGTTTCCGCGTCGGTAGGCCCGAACAGGGTGAGCGTGGGGGTGTCGACCGCCGCTGCGATGTGTCCCGGTCCGGAGTCGTTTCCAATGAAGAGGTCGGCGCCCTGCAGCAGGGCGGCAAGGCTGCGAAGGTCCCGGGGAACCTGGCAGGGAACGTGAGCCTTCAGTTCATCGACCGCGCCCCGTTCCACGGGGCCGCATGCGGCGATAACGCACGCGCCGCGAATGCGGAGTCTGCGGGCGAGCTCCAAATAGGAAGTCAACGGCCAGCACTTCTCCCGGCCCCCGCTTCCGGGGTGAATGGCCACCAGGGGGGAGGAAAGACCGTGTTTTTTAAGGATCTCGCCCGCGTAAGCCAGTTCATTGGCGGCCGGACGGATGCGAGGCATCGGATCGGACACGGGTATGCACATCCTTCGCAACGGCGCCAGGAGGTGTTCTACGATGTGGACGTCTCCTTTCGGGCGTGGATCGAATACGATGGCCCGGCCGCGGACGATTTCAGCGAGGCGGGACTGAAGGCGGCAGCCCGGGTCGACGGCGTAGGCCAGAAGAAGATCGACATCCGAGAAGAGCGCGCGTGTACGTTCGGGAACCGGCCCCTCAGGATTATATAGACCTGCGACTTCGGCGCTGTTGATGTCGACGACGTTTTCCACGCTGGCGAGGCGGAGAATCGACGGGTTGCCGATGAGTCGGAGGGTTGAGCGCGGGTATGCCGTGCGCAGCGCGTTCACCCCCGGCAGCGTCAGTACGAAGTCTCCGATCGCGCCGCTTCGCATCATCGAGATCTGTTTCGGGTTCACGTGCATGCAGATGACACCGCGGTGTGATTATTCCTGTATCGTTGCCCCCTCAGAGGGGGGACCGCTTGCGGGCGAACTCTGTAAGCAGGGGAGAGAACGATGAGTGACGTCAGATTACGAGCAGCGGTCATCGGATGCGGTCGTATGGGCCAGGTTTACGCAGAAGCATTTTCGGCCTATCCGGATACGGAACTCGTCGCCATCGCCGAGGTCAACGCGGAACGACGCCGCGCGGTGGGCGAGCGATTCGGGGTTGGGGCGCTGTACCCGGACGCGGAGGCCCTGCTGCGAGACGAGGTTCCCCACGTGGCCTCCGTGGTGACACCGGTAAAGTATATTAAAGATGCCGTGGTGGCGTGCGCGCAGGCGGGCGTAAAAGGGGTGACGGCGGAGAAGCCCATCGCCGGTCTGCTGGCCGATGCGGACGAGATGGTCGACGTCTGCAAAAAACGGGACGTTGTGTTCGGCGGGGGCAATCTGCAGCGGGCGATGCACGAGGTGCAGGAGGCGGCGGGACGGATTCGCGCCGGTGAATTCGGCGTTTTGAGAGGGGCCAGCGTCCACGGATTCGGCGGTGAGATTTCGGGCGGTTGTTGTCAGCATATATCGGTACTCAGGCTGTTTGCCGATGCGGAAGTGGAGGAAGTCATGGCCTGGGGAGCGGCGGAGGAGGCGCTGGCTGCGGAAACGGATGAGGGTCTGGTTGTTCATGGATGGTTTCGCATGAGTTCGGGCATCGATTGTGCCGTGTTCGGCATGCCAACGCCGCACGGCGGCGTGGACGTGTGGACCGATGATTCTCTGGTGCGATGGAACTGGGCGCCGCCGGAGGTCTACACGGGATTTGATCAAGCAGGACGTCGCATCAGAGAGCAAACGGCCTATGAGCCTTATGAATGGCGCGAGTATCAATATCTGACCGGATCGCTCCGTTCTTTCCTGGCGGCAGTACGGGGGCAGGGTGAACCGTGGATTACCGGCCATGATCTGCGACAGGCCCTCGAGGTGTCCATTGCGTCCAGACAATCGGTGCGCGGCAACAGCGCGCCCGTAAGGCTGCCGCTCGAGGATCGAACGCTATCGCTGTTTCCCAGGCTGTACAGGTGGGCCGGCGGGGATGTTTCGGGGCGGCCTCAAAGCGTAGAGGAAGCCAGGGGCGAATGAGAGCAGGCCGCCAACGACGCGTTCCAGCCCAACCCGGCGAACGTCGCCCTGAGATCCTCCGAAGGTTCCGCAACGACTGAAACATCTTCCCCGGTATATGGGTGCAGAAACGCGAGGCGGACGGCCACAAGCGCCAGACGGCGCACACCGAACCGGGCGCGAAAGAACCGGTTCTGCGCGCCGTCGCCGTACCTGGTGTCGCCGAGAACGGGATGGGAGATATGGGCCATGTGTCTCCGGATCTGGTGCATGCGGCCGGTCTGAGGCACCGCCCGTACCAGTGAGAAGCGCGCTGTTTCATGTCTGCCAACCGGCTCCTGTAGTTCGGCCGTTCCTACCCGTACAAAGTCGGTAACCGCATCCACCGCTGAGTTTTTCCGGTGTCTGCGCAGGGCGTGATCGACCCGTCCGGCTTCGGGCGCAAACCCCCGAACCACGGCCAGGTATTCCTTGCGGATGCGTCGTTCTTCGAACAGGAGGCACATTTTCCGGGCCGCCTCGGAACTCAGCGCGAAGAGAAGCACGCCGGAGGTGGCGCGGTCCAACCTGTGAATCGTAAAAACGGGACGACCCAGTTGCCGGCCCAGGCGGGACATGCAGTCGGGTTCCCGTCGCCCCAGGCGGGTCGGGTGTACGAAAATGCCGCTCGGTTTGTCAACGGCAACGTAGCAGTCGTCCTGGTAGAGGATTTGAAACATATTGATCCACCGTCAGACGGTTTATATATTCCATCTGTTCTTCCCCGGGAAATTTCTTCAATTCCGCGACTCGAACTCCCCGAAGGAGGCTGACGTTTTGGGATACGACTGTCAGATTTTCACCGGCAACATCAACAGGCCCCTGGCCGAAGAGATCTGCCGACACCTCGACATCACTCTGGGAGAAGCCGAAGTCGTCAGTTTCCCTGGAGGGGAAACCGGCGTTCAAATCCGGGAGAACGTGCGAGGCAACGACGTCTATATCGTTCAGCCCATCTGTGGTAACGGGGAATTCACGCCCAACGACGCCCTGATGGAAATCCTCATCCTCATCGACGCGGCCCGTCGGGCCTCCGCGCGGCGGATCACTGCCGTATTACCCTATTACGGGTATGCCCGGCAGGACCGGAAGGACAGGCCGCGGGTTCCAATAACCGCCAAACTGATCGGGAACCTTGTCGTTACGGCCGGCGCCAGAAGGGTCCTTTCGCTGGATCTGCATTCCAACCAGATCCAGGGATTTTTTGACATCCCCATGGACCACCTCTACTCCATCAACGTCTTTGGAAACTACCTGATGGAAAAAGGCATGGAAAACCTGGTCACGGTCACGCCCGACGTGGGCAACATCAAAATGACCCGGGCCTATTCCGAACTGCTGGACGCGCCCCTTGCCATTGTAGACAAACGACGCTCGAGTGGAACGCAGACCGAAGTTCTGAACATTATCGGCGACGTGGAAGGAAAGAACGCCGTGATCATCGATGACCTCATTTCTACGGGCGGGTCGCTCGTTGAGGCCGCTACGGCGCTGAGAAAACAGGGCGCGCTCGACATCAGCGCCGTAATCGTACATCCCGTACTGGCCGGCCCCGCGGTCGAGCGGGTGGAAAACTCCATCCTGACCGAATTGGTCGTCTCAAATTCCATTCCGGTGCCTGAAAACGTCCAGAACGGAAAAATCAAGGTGCTTTCCGTCGCTTCCATCCTGTCGGAAGCCATCCGCCGCATCCACAACGACGAGTCGGTCAGCACACTCTTCGGCCACGTTCACGTCGAGGGATAGAACTGCTCGGAAACTACGAGACTACGAAAGAACGAAACTACGAAGAGAACGTAACTACGGAGGTGGCCGCGGTACGGTACGCGACTACATCACCGAGGCCGCAACCGCGTTGCCCACCCGTGGACGCAGAGGAGCGGCGCCATGGGGGTCGTTGGTAAACAATACGCACGTCGTCTCCGTTTCGGGATCCACCCACGCCACCGTGCCGGTCGCCCCCTCGTGTCCGAAGGTTGCGTCCGAAGTCATATCGCCGAAGATTGAACTCATCCGGTCCTTCAGGCGCCATCCCAACCCCCAGCGCTGCCGGAATCTGTCGGTCCGGTCCAGGTCCGGCATCGCTGACGTCTGGTCAGTTGTCATCGCGGAAACCGTTGCCGGACTCAGAATGCGGATTCCGTTCAGCGATCCGCCGTACAGAAAGGCCTGACAGAGCGCCGTCATTTCAGCCGGTATCGTCAAAAGCCCTCCCCATGGCGCGCCGAATCCGCGCCAGTAGTCGGAATTCCAGTTCCACGACACGGCGTCCGCTTCGCCGTATTCCCCGCTGTGTATTTTCACGTCGGACTCCCTCGCGTTCCGTTCCCGGAGACCCAGCGACGTGTTTTCGAGTCCCAGCGGATCGAAGAACGAACGTTTCAGGAAGGTGCGGATGGGTACTGCCTCCATCCGCTGGACAATCTCGCCAAGCATCGCAATACCGCAACTCTGATAGGAAATCCGCGTCCCGGGTTGAAACAGCAGTTCCACCCCGCAAATGTGTTGTATGAAGACGTCCAGCGGCGCATGCTCGGCCCGCAGCGCCAGATTCTGCGGGAGCATGTCCGGCAGTCCGGACGTGTGGGTCAGGAGATGCCGCACCTGCACGCCTTCCTTGCCCGCCTGACCGAACTCCGGCACAAGCTCCGCCACGGCGTCGTCCAGGCAGACCTTGCCCCGCTCCACGAGCAACATGACGGCCGCCGCGACGATCGGCTTGGTGATGGATGCAACCAGGAATCGTGTATCCGGCGCAACCGGAGAACCGGCCGGGGCCAGGGTGCGGCGCCCGAAACACGCCGGCGGAAGGGCGACGCCGCCCCGTGACACCTGCAGTGCGGCGCCCATCAACTCTCCCCGGACCACCGCCTCCTCCAGGATCCCGCATGCCGTCCGCATGCCTTCTTCAGATAGCCCGATCTCTTCCGGGTCCTCAGTTTGTCGAATCATCGCGCCTCCCCGTCATAGTGATCCCAACGGCCTGATTACAGCGGTAACCCGGTTCCGATTTCCAGCTCCACCGCACGACGGTAAACCAGAATTGCAGTCGCCATGTCCTCCAGGCCGAGGCCCAGATTGATCGCAATCGTGCGCTCCTTCGCCGACTCCCGTCCTGGTTTCAGTCCCGCGGCGATTTCCCCGAGGTCGGCATAGGGTTGGGGCGTATCGCCGAAATAACCGGTCTTGCGGTAATAGTCCAGCTGACCGATATCGTCGCACGCAAGTTTGTCGGCCTCGCGAAACGCATCGACCCGGAAGTAGGAATCGAAATCCAGCGGACACGCAAACGACCCCTCGGACAACCAGCCGATTCCAACCACGGGTTCCGGATGTCTCAGGACCGGACCGCTGGTAACCACGATGTCCAGACCCCTGACCGCTTCTGAGGCCTCTCGTACCGGCTCTATCCGTACATCCAGCCGGCGTCCCATTTCCGCCGCAAATCGATCGGCGAGATCCGGGTAGAGATCGTACGCCTTGACTTCCCGGATATCGAATACGCACGAGAGCGCTTCGAGATTGCCGCGGCCCTGAACGCCGCAGGCGACAATGCCAACCGTCGAGCTGTCCTTGCGCGCCAGGTATTTCGCAGCGACCGCGGTGGCCGCACCCGTCCGCATCGCCGTGATCCACGTACAGTCCATTACGCACGTGGGAATGCCGGTTTCGGGATCGTTCAGAATCAACAACCCGGTGATGTACGGCAACCCCTTTGCCTGGTTTTCAGGGTATCCCGACACCCACTTCATTCCCGCCGATTCAAGGCTCGGTATATACGCAGGCATCGCGTGAATGAATGCATCCGGTTGCGTGTGGATGCCCGGTTTTGGAGGCATTTCCACCTTGTCTTGTCCCTTTTCCACAAACATCCTGTCCAGCCCGTCGATGATTTCGGACATCGACAGATTCACCGCTTCCACGTCATTTCTCGAGAGATACAATACCGTATCCGACATTGGCCGCTCCTCGCGGGTCGCTTGATCTGCGATCCGATTTTATTTATTTTCCGTCCAGCGTCCCGCCCTCAACTGACCATGATTCATCAGTTTTCGGGGATGTTCATTCGAATATGTGCGAGTTAATAAAGGCGATTCAACTGCTGATTAACAGGATAAACCAGGACGCTGGACGTGAACGGATAAAATGTCCTTCCTGACGACCATTTCGGTCCGTTTTGAAGGGTATCGCCGCGGTGCCGCGTTGCGGCTATTGCGGAATTGAGGCTAACGGTGACGTTATTCCCGTTTTTTCTTCGCAGTGCCGGAGTACGGGGAATCTTCCGCCACATACGCAGGGTGCGATATGGACCGCCTCACGGACGAACAGTGGGAACAATTCCGGAGTAAGGGCTATCTCCATCTCGGCAGGGTAGCAGGCGCCGCCGAACTGGATGCCCTGAAGCAGCGCATCGACGACATCATGCTGGGCGTGGCCCCATCGGACTACAGCCGTATGCTGATGCAACTGGACGTCGTTGAAGGCCGGGATGGCCCGGGACCCCAGACCACGGGGCATAAGGGCGCCACTTTGAACTACCGGAAAATTCAGGACCTGGAGTTTGACAGTCTGTTCCTCGCGTATATGCAGAAACCGCTGTTTCGGAGCATCTGCGCCGGTGTTTACGGGACGAATGCGCCGGTGGCCTGCTTCCGCGCCATGTTTATGAACAAACCGGCCGGGAAGGGCCACGACCTGACCTGGCACCAGGACCGCTGGACCGACCTGGACCGGGATCCCCTCGTTACCGTCTGGACGGCTTTGGATCCGGCCACGGTGGGAAACGGCTGCGTCAGAATCATCCCCGGGTCTCACAAATGGGGCCTCGTCAACCCCGACAACGCGAGTGGGTTCCTGAGTCCCCAGCAGATTGACGAACGGACGCGAAGCGCAAGGCACATCTATCTGGAACTCGACGAGGGCGAAGTCGTTCTCCTGCACAATTGGCTGTTACACAGTTCCGGTACAAATCGCACGGACGTTCCCCGCAGGGCGTTCAGCGCCTGTTACATGCATGCGGCAACAAAGTCCGCGCGCGGCAGTGCATTCCCGGTCATTTTCGGCGCGGGCGCATTGACGCCCGGTCCGTCGTAAGATTACAGGGGAGTGAATCGGCCGCGAGTTCGGGGCCCCTCCGCTTTTTCACTTCACCCAGACTCTCGAATCCGGAACGTCCAGCCACGCGCCGCCATTCGCGATGGATGCCTGGCTGATCAGGCCGGGAAGCGTCATGTCCATGGCCTCGTGGATCCCGATCGGGCACGGCGCCGTTCCTTCGATGGCGTTCACGAAGTCCAGAATCTCGAAATAATCCCCACCCCCGTGGCCCGCCTGCAGCGCTTCTTCGGACGGATCGCGCCAGATCTCCGGCATGTATTCTTCTTCCAGCTCCGACAGATCCATCCATGTATTCCGGTCTTCGCACAGATCCGCGAGCCAGATCCGGTTCGCCTCCGCCCTGGCGCGTGCGGACTCGTAACAACCCGTGGTGCCCTGAAGGGCGTAGTTCGCCATGGAGTGAGGGCGGTCCGACAGCATGTCGACACGTATTTTGATCAGTGATCCCCTGACGGTCTTGCACAGCATCACGCAGGAATCCTGATTCTCGTATGGGTTCCCTCTGGGATCCTCGTAATGATGTCCGCTGCCTTCGCAGCAGACCCGCGCCACCCGGTCGCCCGCCATCCATTGGAGGATCGGGCCCAGGCTGTGCGTGCCGTAGGTGACGCCGTCGATCCCGGTCTGCCACTTCCGGCGCCAGGTTGTCACCTCGTTCAATCCCTTCAACTCGTGGACATACTCACCCTCCGCGTAATAGACCTCGCCGAACAGCCCGCGCCTCACCAGTTCTTTCACGAGTACATTGGGTTTCATATACGTGAAATTCTCGGCCATCATGTATAACGCGGTGGTGTCGACGGCTGCGGCGACCAGACGTTTGCACTCGTCCACCGAAACCGCGGCCGTCACCTCGCTCAGCACGTGGACGCCCGACTCCAGGGCCGCGATCGCCTGTGGCGCGTGGAACTGCATCGGCGTGCCGATAATCACGGCATCCAGGTCGGACTTTTCCAGCATTTTCCCGTAGTCCGAATAGGTCTCCGATGCGCCCAGCCTTTCTGCCGCCGCATCGAGCATGTCCTCCCGGATATCGCACACGGCATGCAGCCGGGCGGCGGGATGCGCGTCAATGGCCGCCCGAAAACTCCCGCCTCTGCCCGCCGCTCCCGCAACACCGATATTCAACCTTTCCAGGACTGACATGCCGTTCGGCCCTTTCCGGTCTGAATGCGAAGGAATCCCCGATGCCGGCGATCCGCCGCCGGGTGGGTGACCGGCTCCAATGAGTCATGATTCCGTTGGCGGACAGCCGCTATCGCGCGGTCGCGAACATCGGCACACCGCGCGATGCATCGTTCCCGTGCGGGTCGGCTGGCCTTTCTGCGGGAGGCGGAACCAGAAAGCCATCTTCCCGGAATACCCCGAGAGCCGGCGCCGACTTCAGGAAGTCCACAAAGCGCCGGGTATTCGCGCTGTCCCGCCCGTTCACGATCGCAACCGGATAAACGATTGCGTCATGGGTTTCGGCCGGAAAGGCGGCCAGTACGTCCACCCCGTCGCTGGAGGCGGCGTCGGTCGCGTATACGATGCCTGCGGCGCAGGCGCCCTGCTCCACGAACGCGAGCGCCGCGCGCACGTCCTGCGCGACGGCCACACGGTCCCTCAATTTCCCCCACCATCCCAGGCGGACGAGCGCCTGCTTTGCGTAGATACCGGCCGGAACGAGTTCCGGGTCCGCTACCGCAAGCGGCCCCTCGAACGCCGCGGCAAAGCCGAAATTCTTCTCCCACTCAATAGGGAACCCCTCTCCGCCGGGCGCCACAATCACCAGCGAGTTGCCGAGCAGGTCGGTCCGCGTATCCCGGCGAATCAGCCCGCGTGTCTCCAGGTAAGCCATCCACGCCGGATTCGCGGAGATGTAGACATCGGCAGGCGCCCCCCGTTCGATCTGCCTTGCCAACGTGGAAGACGCGGCGAACGAATAGCGGATCTCCAGATCAGATTCCCTTTCGAATATCTCCTCAATCCGCTTCAGGGAACCGATCAGACTGGCCGCGGCGTACACCCTGACGGGTTCGGCATGAAGCCGTGTATTCGCCGAACCCAATATGCACAGACACCACGCCAGTCGGAATGCCGTCATTTTCGATCCCGGTACAGCGATGTTCCACATTGCGTCGAACACGTCTTATTTAACAAAAAACACGGTACGTGCAAACCGTTTTTTCAGTCCCGATACGCTCCGGGCCGGAAGTCCTCCGTCGGTCCGGTCACTTTGCCCGGAGATTGGAGGCACAGCCCGCCCCGCTTGATGGCACACCGGAATTCTTGTATACTATCGCCGGCTTTATTTCACCTGAGGAAATGTTTGCCATGACGACTGAACGCTACACGGGTCCGAACCCGGAAGTGCTGGAAGCCCAATCCCGCGTCTGCACCGGACCTCATCAGTCCCGGCCGTTGGGCGTAAAACCCGCCGACCCCCGGCCGGGCCGCATTCTGGAACTGATTCTGCGTTCCGTCAGAGAGGAATACCCTGATACGATACGTGTATCGCCTGTCCAGATGGGTGCTTTCTTCGTCGCCATGGCGCTGCGGCGCGGATTTCCTCCACGGACCCGGTGGAGTTGCGCCGAAACCGAAGCGTTTGAAGGGAATCGTGAGGCCCTCCGTCAAAGCCTGCCGACGGAGGTTCTTTTTCTACTGGAACCCTCCTCGAAGCTGAAAGCGAAAAACGATCAGGAAGCGGTTCTCATATCCTCTCTCCGTAAGATCCTCGCCGGTGATCACCTGAGTTATGTCGAGACACGCCGGATGTGCGGCGTCATACTTGGCCGACATGGGCGAGCAGCGCTCAATGGCGCTGCGCTCATCGGACAGCGGATGAATCGCGAGACATACGACGAGGCGCGCGGATACCTGGACGCCGCGTTTGACCCGTCCGGCGTTGTGGAGCTGAACGTCGGCTCGCTCACCCATTTCGGTGAACCCTACGACGGATCGAACAGATACTTCCGGCCGACCCTTTTCGTCGCGGCGGTCAGGGCCGCGCTCGGACGCCCGACGGTACTGCACGGCGTGGATGGAATGCCGCCGAAATGGGGAGTCACCGACGAACAGCTCCTGAAAGCGCTGGGGGCGAACGTCGATC
Organism: Candidatus Latescibacterota bacterium; assembly: GCA_965116875.1. GTDB lineage: Bacteria > Latescibacterota > UBA2968 > UBA2968 > JAAXHE01. Next base: position 489,037 of record OZ220733.1, on the reverse strand, counting down.
TCTCTCTGGAACATGCCGGAGAACTGATCGAGAAACCGCACGTGGGTTTTGCCTACGTCAGCCAGCGCATCTTCTCGCCGTCGGCGTACGCAACCAGGGAACTCCGCGCGCATATCGGCAAACGGCCTCCCTGGGCGGCAACGGAAAAGGCCCAGCAACTCTTCACGTGCCCGGGTGAAAACCACATGGTGGTGGGCTATTACCATCCGGGGTACGAGGATATGTTCCTTCAACTGGCAGCGGACCGGGGTCTCCACTCATGCCTTGTCGTGAAGGGAATGGAGGGCGGCAGTTCGCTGGGGCTGCGGCTGGGCAAACCCTCCGACGGCGGACGGAAGGCCATCAACAACGTAAGGGGTTTCCGGACCGGCGACGGACGAACTGAAACGTACGATCGCGACGTCGACCCGGCGGCAGCCGGATTCAGGTACGACAGTCAGCCTCGACCCGAAGCCGTGTGTGCAGACGCCTTTGCCGGAACGGGCCTTTCCGCTCTTTCCGGGAATAGAGGCTGGGTCTACGACCAGATCGTGCTCAACGCAGCAATGAAAGATCATCTGCTTGGATTTGATGTCGACCCGTCAACGGCCGTCGAACGCGCCAGGGACGCCATCGACAGCGGAAACGCCTTAACGCACCTGAAGGCATACGTCGACGCCTCGAACGGAGTCGCTGGTGAGGCGTCTCGCAATCCGCACGTTACCGCAAGGTTGCGGCCACGCTTCATTTCAAGGGACCGCCCGGTTTAGCAGCCCGTTGAAAAAGCCCATCCGGCCTCGCCTGCAGAGCGACTTTATCAACGGACTGTTCGCAGCGCGCGTTCGGGTCGGTTCACATCGAGGGGAACGGTTTTATGGATACGGATGTCATCGTCGTCGGCGCCGGCCACAACGGCCTGACTGCCGCCGCCTACCTGGCAAGAGCGGGGCTCGACGTCAGCGTGTTCGAGCGCCGGTCTTTTGCGGGCGGCGCCTCAATCACCGAAGAACTCTGGCCGGGGTTTCATTTTTCAACCTGTGCTCACATGATCCACGGCCTGCCTCCCAGAATCATACGGGACCTCGATCTCTACGAACGCGGGATGAAAATGCTTCCCCGCGAGGGATACATCCGCCTGCGTCCCGACGGCACGTATCATGGACCATCGGATCACGACTCACCCAGGAATCGAACCCACCGGAGCCGCCTCACCAGCAGCGAACGCGCGGACACCCGCCGTTACGGTGAATTCAAGCGGACACTCTCGGACATCGTGACCCCTTACAGGTTTCAGGCGCCCCCACCGCTGGAGGATGTACGCTCGGCGATCGCGGGCACCCCGTCGGCCCGCGTGCTCGAAAGGGCTGTTTCCACGCGAATCCGGGAACTTCAGGACGAATTCCTGTCCACCGACCACCTGAAGGATCTCTACGCAACGGAAGGCGCCGCCGTGGGCCGAAATCCCCTGGGACTTCACTTTGCCTACGGTTCCATCAACCGCCCGGACGCCGAAACCGGCGAGGCCCATCCCTACGGCTACGTTGAGGGCGGAATGGGCGCCGTTAGCGATGCCATCGCCGACGCGGCGCGAGAAGCCGGCGCGGCCATCCATCTCGACGCCGGCGTAGAAGAGTTCCTCGTAGAAGAAAACGCCGTTATCGGCGTTCGACTGGAAGACGAACGGGAAGTCCGCAGCCGAATCACCGTCTCCAACCTGGACCCCAAGCGCACGTTCCTCAGACTCATGCCCGCCGGATCGGTTAACGGCAGGCTGCGCAAGCGCCTCGAGGGTCTGATCACCCACGTGAGCTGTTATAAGCTGCTCGCCGTTATCAGCGAAGCCCCGCAATGGAGGTTTTGGGATGGAGATCCTGAACAGCCCTACCGGGGCGCGATCACCCTGAATGCATCGAGGCCGGAGGTCGACGCGGCGTACGATGAGCTGGATGCAGGCCTGCCGGTACGCAGACCCGTCATCAGTTTTTCGATGCCCTCGTTCGCGGACCCCACCCTCACCCAACCCGGCTATCACACCGCCTCCGTGTGGATCTATCCCGCGCCCGCGAGGCTCCGGCAGGGTGCATGGGACGACGTCCGGGACGAGATCGCCGATGGAATCATCGAGCAGATCACGGAATTTGCTCCCAATTTCAGGTCCTCCATTCGAAGCTATATCTTCCGGACGCCGCACGACATCGAACGTGAGAACGGCCTGACGGACGGTTGCATCTGGCACGTGCAACATGCCGGCGAACATCTTTTCTGGAACCGGCCCCTTCCTGAACTCTCGCAGTATCGCGCCCCGCATCGAGGCCTGTACCTTTGCGGTGCGGGACAGCATCCCGGTGGCGAAGTGAGCGGCATTCCGGGCCACAATGCCGCGCAGGAAATACTCAGGGATCTTGCTTGATGCTCGAATCAACTGCACCGAAACGTCATCCGATGGCCACCTTCTCTCCGGCCGGGAGAGGGACGTCGCGTGTCCTGCCGCCGCTTGAGCGCTATCCTGAGTGACACCCTCGAGTCCCCGTCTTTCAAGGTGCCCCATGCCCGGCGAACATTTCATCGCCACCGAAGAGATCGCCAACGCACGCCGCAACATTGAACAAATGTACTGGGCTGCCGCCGAGCGGGATGCTGCCGTCCATTGTGCCCGACGCTGGCTTGATCTGGACGATGACACCCTGTGGTCGCTGGTTACCGGGCAAACCACCGGTCGCAGCACCAATGCAAGCGTCGCCAAAGGATGTCCGCAATGCGGCGACGGCATCAATCGTTATGGAGGCGCTTTCAACGTCGACGTTTTCCGCGACCCCTGGAAAATCACCTGCCCCAACTGCGGCGGCCGGTTTCCTGGCAACGACTATGCCGCCTTTTACAAGAGCGGCATAGGTCCCGACGGTGTCTTTCGTCCCGATGAAGCCGACCGCAGCCTGCTCTTCAATACAGAACATCCGGACAAAAACGACCCCCTTTTCACCTGGTGCGTGGACGACGGTACGGGCTGGATCGACGATACCGGAGAGTCATTCAAACTCATTGGTGTCTATGGACACCATGGTATCTGGAACGAAATACGGACCGCTTGCCAGGGGTTGAAGCGGGCATACCTGCTATCGGGCAACCCCGCGTACGCTCACAAAGCCGGAATTCTTCTGGCCAGAATCGCCGACGTCTATCCCGATATGCACTGGTCCTACTGGGCCGGACTCGGATTCTTCAACTCGGACGGATTGAGCGGCCGGGGTCGTATCTACGGCCGAATCTGGGAACCGGGCCTGCTCATCGCCTTTACGGAATGTTATGATACCGTCCGAACCGCATGGCGGGACGACGACCCGCTCTTCACGTTTCTCTCCCGCAAAAGGAACGTCCATGGTTTGTGTTCCCAGAACAACGTGGACGAACTGTGCCGCCATATTGAGAGTCGTATCATACGCGAGGGCATTGCCGCCATCCTCTCAGGCGACGTCGCCCGAAACGAACCCGGCGACCAGGTCACGATGGCTGTCCTCTCCGTCGCCCTGGATGCGGAAGATACCGACCACTGGCTGGACTGGGTCTTCAAGGCCGGCAAACTGCGCGGTCAAAAACCGAGCGGTGGACACATTCCGGAACTTTTCGCGGGAGAAATCGACCGGGACGGTATCGGTTCCGAAGCCGCGCCGTCCTACAGCCTGGGCTGGCTCCACAAATCCCAGGGCATGAACGATCTGGACCGTGTACTTGGATGCCGACGCTCGTACACCCGTCACAACATCCGGGGATATCTGCGGTACAAGCAGATGTACCTGGGTCACATCCGCATGATCTGTCTGGGCAGGTACATCCCAAACATTGGCGACACGGGCCAGACGGGTAACCTCAACCTTTGCGGTCTCACCGTCGAACAATGTCTGGAAGGCCTGGAGCTGTTTGGCGATCCCATTTTCGCCAGGGCTGCGCACCACCTCGTTGGCGGAGATCTGACACGGATTCACGGCAGCATCTTCAACGAGGATCCGGAAGCCATCCGGCGTCGCGTGACAGATGCCGTAGCGCGGCACGGGCCCTTCCGCCTCGATTCTGACGTGATGACGGGGTATGGACTGGCACTTCTCAGAGACGGCGCGGATGAATACGAACGCACCCTGTGGCTCTATTACGGCCGCAACACCGGCCATGGGCATGCGGATCGATTGAATCTTGGCCTTTACGCCTTCGGATTGGACCTGCTGCCGGACCTGGGCTATCCCGAACACGCGCGCGTATGGCCAAAACGCTCAGGCTGGACCAGCCATACCGTCTCCCACAACACCGTCCTTGTTGATCGAAGCAAACAGAAAGGCGGCTACTCAGGAAAGGTCGACTTCTGTGCAACCACAGCGGAAGCTCAGGTCGTCTCCGTTTCGTCCACCGACGTCTACCCGCAGTGCCCGGTCTATTGCCGCACCAGCGCGTTGGTGCGGATTTCCGATACGGACTTCTATGCAGCAGACCTCTTCCAGGTCTCCGGCGGCTCATCCCACCACTTCCTCTTCCACGCAGCCGAAGGAATCGTCAGGACCGAAGGTCTCGAATTAACGCCACAGGACAACGGCACGTATGCTGGTGAGGACGTCAAGTTCGGAGAATTTTACGATGGCGAAGTACGTAACTACAGTGGCAGCGGCTTCCAGTACCTTTACGACGTAAAGCGTTGTGCAGCAGCGGCGGGGACGGTCTCCGTCGACTGGACCATTGCTGATACGTGGCAGGCGCTCCCTACATCATCCACGCCCGGTGACGCGACCGACATTCACCTGCGATGGAACTTGATAAATCCCCCTGGTGAGATCGCCCTCTGTCACGGAGATCCGCCCCGCAACAAACCCGGTAATCCCCGGCGCCTGACCTACGGCATCGTCGCCCACGAGGGTGGACAGCCCCTCGACTCCGGCTATCTGAGCATCATCGAGGCATTCAGAAGAAACCGGAAAATTGTGCAAATTGAAGAGGTTGACCTGCCTGGCGGGCCCGCTCTCCGTGCTCTGAGAGTCCGCCTTCCGGACGAAAATGTCCACACAGTCATTTTCGGCGACGGGCACACCGCCATTATAATAGACGGCCGCATTTGCTTCAACGGGAGGTTCGGGATCTTTGCGGAGTCGAAAATCGGCCCGCAATGGTCATTGCTCGTTGGCGGGACTGTCATGGGCACTGAGTCACATCGCTTCCGGATGTCGGAAGCTGCCTGGACCGGCATCGTCTCCACCCACGAGCCCGGTGTCATCCACACAACCGAACCACCACCCGACGGATCCCTTTCAGGCGCTTACATCTCCATCCGAAACGAAAATGAACGCGATGCCTGCTATCGGATCCGAAGCGTCGAGCGCGAAAGCAACAGGACGCTGATCCGGGTCGGCGATGAAAATTTCGTCCGCGGTATGGTGGATGATCTGGACTACTCAAAAGGATTCCGCTACGACTTTGAACCTGGTGACGCGTTTGAGGTCGTCCACTCCGGATTCAAACGCTGGGAAGATTGAATCGGAATTCAGAACCTGCAGTTCGTGCCGATTCCTGCTCTCTGCTTTCCGTGATTGCACTGAAGCGGCTGGCGGTATTGCCCACATCCTGAAAGAGGTATACGTGGCACCGGCAATGCCGCATGTTCCTTCTGATCTCGTACCGGCATTTTGACCTGTTGATATTGATGGCGGAAACAACGCGGGTTGTCGAGTAGACGTTGCCAGCGGTAAGGTCCGCAGATTATCTCATATACTTCTGAGCGTCAATCCATTATGTCCATAGCCCTTCTGATCGTCGATCACGGTTCAACCCTGGACGAAGCCAATCGTATGCTCGAAGACGTTGCGGGAGTCGTAAGGCGGAAACGTCCGGGGCTGATCGTGCATATCGCGCATATGGAACTTTCCCGGCCCACCCTGGAAGAAGGGGTTGAAGCCTGCGTTCGCGACGGCGCATCCGAGGTTGTCGTTCACCCCTACATGCTCTCGCCCGGTCGCCACGCCACGCGTGACATTCCCGCCATGGTTGAACGGGCCGCGGCTGGCTTTCCAGGCGTCGCGTTTCGGGTCACCGGACCCCTGGGAATCCACGACAAAATCGGGGAGGTCGTTCTCGAACGCGCCGGTCTCGGGTAGCGTCTCCCGTTACACGTCAACTCCCTTCGACGGATCCCGCTCGACTTCACCGCACCGCCGGTCAACGGGGACTCAGATGCAACGTACGCGACGTCCAATGCTGCGGGTCTGCCTGATTACCTATGCGCACACGACCGTCGACTTCTATATGACCCTGTTTCCGCCGTTGCTGGCCCTCTTCAAGGAAATATTCGGGCTTACGCTGGTGGAGGCTTCCCTCCTGCCCATGGTGGTTTCTCTCTTCGGCAATATCCCGCAACCGTTCATGGGCTACATCGGCGATCGGACCAATCGCGTGCGTCTTGCCGCGCTCGGTGTGCTTGCGTGCGGCCTCTGCGTTTCCGCAATCGGTTCGTTGCCGACGGTGGCGGTGCTGGCCGGTTTTCTGATTCTGGCCTCACTGGGTTCCTCTCTTTTTCATCCCACGGCCGGTGGTATGGTGACGTCTTCAATGCCCCGACGATCCAATTTCGCAATGGCCATTTTCCTCACCGGCGGACCTCTGGGCATGGCCATTGCTCCCGTCACGGGGACGCAGGTGGTTTCTCGATTCGGTCTGGATTCCCTGTGGATCGTGATCTTCCCCTGCCTCGTTGCCGCGGTCGTGCTCTTCCGCATGTCCGGTGGCGCGAATCCGTCGGAAATTTCGACGAAACCCGTCCGCATCAATTATGCGTTTTTCCGGACGGCGGCCATGCGCCCGCTCTGGATCCTGTATGCGATCGCCGTATTTCGATCTCTGGTACACGCGGCCTGCGTGAGCTTCATTTCCATACTCGGCCACGAAAGAATGTGGGATATCTCGAAAATCGGATGGGTGTTGTCCGCCTATCTGATCGCGGCCACCCTCGGCCGTCTGGCCGGCGGATATCTCGGCGACCGTGTGACTCCTCGCAAGCTTCTGGGTTGGTCCTGTGCATTCTCTACCGTCTTCTACGTTGTCTTCTGCTTCACCTCCGGGCCCGTCTCACTGGCGTGTTTTCTTTTCGCCGGATTCATTTTCGACCTGGGCGCGACAACCAATATCGTACTCGCACAGCGCATCCTGCCGCAGCACGCCAGCACGGCTACGGGACTGGTGATGGGTTTCGCATGGGGCGTCTCGGGTCTTATGCTCCCGGTCATAGGTCTCCTTGCCGATATGACATCCATGGGGTTTGCTCTGGCTTGCGTCTCCCTGATTCTGCTTCCGTCCGCCGCGCTCGTGGCCGCACTGCCGGGAAGCCCGGGCCGGGACGACGCCGGAGCGTTATCCGATCGTCAATCGATATAAGCGGAACCTCCGGCCACATATTCCGTCCATACCGAAGAGGCCGCCGAAGACAGGCGGATCGGATTCGCAGAGTATCGAAGAGTCACATTCCTGGAGCCGGACCTTGAATCGAACCATCCGGATGCAGGCGATATCAGCCATATTGCAAGTCTTGATATGGTTTCCTGCCTTCAGTTCCGTCACGGCGCAGCCCGCGTACTCTCCGGGACAGATCCTCGTCAGGTTCAGATCGGCGGCGGCCAAGACCGCTGCGGGAAGCCTGGCAAGCCTGCATGTCCGGTTTGGCGCGGGCACGCCGGAGCCCGTGTTTCAACCACCCGTGGTCCCGGCCAAACGTGCCCATGGATTGGCGCAGGTATACCGTCTCGAGATTGACCCCGGCGCAAGTCCCGTGGAAGCTGCGGCCGCCTACATGGAGCATCCGGACGTCCTCTACGCACAGCTCGTCCACCTCTTTTCCCATCACGCCGCGCCCGACGATCCCCGACTGCCCGATCAGTACGGTCTGGAGCAGATCAGGTGGCAGGTCCTTCTGGATGGCCTGCCCCCGGGCGAACAGGCGGTCGTTGTCGCCATCATAGACTCCGGCGTGGACTATACCCACGAAGACCTGGCAGACAATATCTGGATCAATACCGCTGAAGCATCCGGACGGCCGGGCATTGACGACGACAACAACGGGTACGTGGACGACGTTCGCGGATGGGACTTCACCCACACCCCGACGCTCCCGGCGAAGGGAGACTACCTCTCGCCCGACAACGATCCCATGGACGAATCCAGCCACGGCACCCGTGTTGCCGGCATTGCCGCGGCCGTAACAGACAACGGCGTGGGCATCGCGGGCGTTGCGCCGGAGGCCGCGCTGATGTCACTTCGCGCCGGCGTGACGCTGCAATCCGATCTTACCTTTCTTGAAGAAGACGACCTCGCCGCCGCCATTCTCTATGCCGTGGAAAACGGGGCACATATCATCAATATGAGTTGGGGTGGGCCGGAAAGCGCGTTCCTCATCCGAGACGTGGTGCGCTATGCGGCCGCCAATGGCCTTGTCCTCGTCAGCTCAGCCGGAAACAGCGGTGAATTCGGCCTTTCCTACCCGGCAGCCATGGACGAAACCATTGCGGTGGGTGCCACGGCGCCGCTGGACCGGATTGCCGCATTCAGCAGCCGGGGGGTCCCTCTGGACCTCGTCGCGCCCGGCGCCGGCACGCTAACGACCCTTCCGGGAAACCGGTACGCGCACGCTTCGGGCACGTCCTTCGCGGCGCCCCATATTTCAGGCCTGGCGGCGATGGTACTCTCCCGTCGTCCCAGGCTCACCGCCGAGCAGGTCCGCTCGCTGCTCACGGCGTCCGTGAACGACCTCGGGGTGGAGGGTTGGGACAGCGGCAGCGGCGCCGGCCGTATCGATGCGGCGACATTGCTCGAAAAAACAACGGAGTGGACCGATCCCCCCGTCGTGCAGTTCGACCATCCCCGCACGGACGACGGCGCCACGCGGAACGTCGATATCGTCGCCCGGGCCGATGGACCCAACGTTGCCGATTACGAGTTGTTCTGGGGCACGGGAGAAGATCCTCAAATCTGGATCCGACTCTCCGGCGGCCCGCCGGGATCGAACATCCGGCATTCCTGGACGCCCCGCATACAGGCCGACACCACCGCCATCCTGCGCCTGCGTGCCCGGCTGACGGACGGCGCCACATTGGAAGATCGGGTGCGGATTGGCATACGGCGGGCTTTGCCGGTGATTTCAAAGGCGTCCTTCGCACCCATACTCATCGGGAACCGCCAGACGTACCACGCCGAATGGCACACCCAACGTCCCACACACGGCGCCCTGCTCTTTCGTTCTCCCGCGGAAACCCGAGAAGATACCCTGTTCTCGGAAGTCATCTACACCCGTCATCGCGTCACCCTGCCTCCGGACCTCGCACCGGGTCCCCTGGAATACCGAATCATGGCGCGGGACGCCGCGGGACAGGCCGTGTCTTCCGATCCGCTGACATTTGAAGTGAATCCGCTTCGTCTCTCCTCCCGCGGTTTCGTTCAGGTCGACGCCCTTCCCGACGGGTATCTTGCAAACCAAACCGCCGACTTCGACAAGGACGGACGACCCGAAGTCGTACTCATGCCCTACGTCAGCGGCCGTCCCTACAACACCAACCTGATTATGGAACGGGGCGACGACGGAGTCTTCACAACCGTCTTTCGGACCAACGATTCGTTTCTACCCTGGGCCCTGGGCGACGCGAACAACGACGGACGCACCGACCTTCTGGGCATGAACTTTCCCCGCACCAACATTGCGCGCCTCCGGCTCTTCGACGGGACTCCGTTTCCCTCCGAAACGCTTCTGGACCTCCCTGAATTCCAGGGCGGCGAAATCGCGGACGTCGACGGTGACGGCAGAAACGAGATTGTGGCCCTTTCGGCGCTGACAAGGGACATTCGTGTCTTGAAGAGTACCAGAGAAGGGGCTTTCATTGGAGTCGCCTCCCTCTCGAATCCGACAGAAGGCTCCAACTGGCCGGGTCTCCGGCTTGTCGTCGCGGACCTGAACGGCAACGGGCGGAAGGAAATCCTCTCCGGAGATGACGACGGAGATCTCTGGATCCATGAAGCCCTGCATAGCGGCGGTTTTGCGCAGACCTGGAAACTGGCGGGCAGCGACAGCACCAACACCCATTGGATAGGCGGCGCCGCCGATATCGACGATGACGGCGACGTGGAGTTCGCCGTCGCCCGTGCGGCGGAAGACCGGAACGACGCGCTCAACGGGCGTTGGAACCTTGAAATCTACAGTGCGAACGGACCGTCGTCCTATGCTCTGGAGTGGTCGATTCGCGTATCGGGTGTGATTTCGACGGGAAACGGTATTGCGAAGGGGGACGTGGACGGCAACGGTGTTCCCGACCTGGCCGTCTGCCTGCTCCCGGACCTCTACCTCATCCGCGCCACCGGGCCGGATTCGTACGAGCCCTTCTGGCACGAGACCGTTTCATTGACGTACCGTCCCCTCATTGCGGACCTGGACGGGGATGGTAACAAGGAGTTGCTCTACAACCGGGACGGCGCCGTGCGCGCGATGGAACGTACGGAGCCGGGGTTCAGGAGGATGCTCCAGCTCGTGCATGCCTTTCCGCTTGGACCGGACAGCGCCCGGCTCGCGTGGACGCTCCTGGAAGACGGGGCCGCCTATCGGATCCTGCGCGGCGTCGATGGAAGTTCGCTTAGTACCGTGGTCGACCGGCTTACGGGAAATACGTACACCGACACCGGCCTGACAGAGAACAGAGTGTATCGTTACGTGGTTGTTGCCACGCTGCCAAACGGCGATGAAATACACTCCGAAACGCACACCGTGCGCCCCAACCCCGCGCCGGAACTGATTCGCGTGGAAGTCCTTCATGAAAACAATCTCTCGCTCACGTTCAGTGAACCGATGGCGGCCGGAACGGCCGATCCGCACGGATATTCCGTCGCCCCGGATCTGGGTCACCCGACCTCGGTGATTCTTGACCGTACGAGCCGGCGCGCCCTGCTGTCGTTTTCGAACCCGTTTGAAGCCGGCCGTGAGTATGCGGTGTTCTCTTCCATGGCCGCGGACACGTCCGGCGTACCCCTGGCTTCCCGTTACCGGAACGTTTCGTTTGCGTCCGGGCAGACCACCTTTCCTTCTGCGGCAATCGCCGATTTCGACGACAGCGGGAGAGTTGATTTTTCCGACTTCCTGCTCTTTGCCGGCGCCTTCGGCTCCACCGATCCCCGGTTCGATCTGGACGACGACGGCAATGTCGCATTCTCGGACTTCGTGCGGTTTGCTCTCCTGTTCGGCAAGGTGGTTTAGTGACCTGTGCCGGAATCGTTCCAGTTGCCAATCGTTACATCAAGGGAAACGCCGTCCGGAACGGACGGCGTTTCCTTGTGGATCTCAGACCTCGACGCGTCGCTTCCTTATCCATTCGAATGCCCAGACAAGGGCGAACCCGCCGAATAGCGCAACCTTTACCCAGACCGCCTCCTCCCACACCCCTTCGCTCGCGTATCTGATCAGCACGTGATATGAAATGGCGATCAGGCCCGTAAAGATCAGCCATGCCGGCTGCCTGTAGAAAACCATGAAGGGTATCATCCAGATCGCGTACCACGGGTGCAACGTTGGCGTAAGCAGCAGGAAGGCGCCAATGAGGAAGAACCCTGCCTGAATTGGCGGCATCCTGGTGAACGTGAGGAGAAGCACCGTGCCCCCGAACCCGAACGCAATGACAGTGCGGGCCCAAAGCGGGTTATCCAGCACGTAGCTGAGGATATCGAAGACCGGCGCATTGAAGCTCCAGTGTTCGGCATACGTGAGGAAGCCTGTAAAGAGGGCGTCTCCAGCATCCCTGTAGGGCAGGTACCCGGCCGCTGCCGCCGCGGCGAAAATCAGTACAGGCCAGACGGCCTGCGGTCTGAAGCCAGCCGGCAACCGCCCTTCTGAACTTCCGGAACTTCTTCCGCAGATCCAGCGATAAAAAACCGGAACCAGGCAGATGGCAAGGAACTTGCTCAAAAAGGAGAGGGCCAACGCGGCGAATGCCCTCGCATAACCTCCAACCTGAAGATAGAGGAACGCAATCACCATGAAGGAAACACCCAGCGCATCCAGGTGGCCGTTGCCCGCCACCTCAACCGGCAGCAGGGGATGCCAGAGGTAAATGAGCAATTGTCCCGGATGCTGATCGTAGAGCCGGATCAGGCCCAATAGAAACCAGGCCGTCAGCAGGTCGAAGAGGACGAGGCCCGTCTTTATGGTCCAGATCGACGGATGTATGAGATAACAGACGCGGAAGAATATCTGTGCCAGAGGGGGATAGATGGTGGGTACGTCCGGGTGGTTTACATGAGGGTAGACATCGTCGTCCCTGAGGTGTGCCAATGCTTCGGAGGCAGGTGAATACACGTAGGGGTTGATCCCCGCTGCCTGCACCCGTCCGTCCCACGCGTAACGATAAACGTCATCCGAAAGGCCGGGCGCGGAAAACAGCAGAATGATGCGGAACAGAAGGCCGAACAGCACGACAGTCTTCAGAGAGGCCCCGGAACAACGGTAGACCGCCGCCAGATAGAAAACCATCCACAGGCCGAACAGCAGAAAAAAAAGCGGCATCCTGTACCGGGTTTCACCCAGTGCCAGTATGCCGAACGCACACACGCCGATCAAGCAGCCGGAAATCAGGAATCTGCTTCGCTCAACCTCCATACGCGCACCGCTTGACATGCGTGCTCACAATGCGCCCTTTCCCGGAAAACCGAACACTAACGACGAACCCTGACGACCCTGGCCCGAAGCCGCAAGACCTCATCCGGTACAAGATCACGGATTGTCTTGCGACTCTCCCTGTCCATTGCCCAGTAGTCCTCGATCCGATATCGCCGGCCGTTCTCGTCCGTTACCGTAATCGACGGCGGCTCCGAACCGTCCAGCGCCTCCCGGTCCTGCGTTCGGAACACGATCTCGCCATCTTCCGCGACAACGGTCCACTCACCGCCCGTGCCGCGAGGCGTCACCGACAGGATTTCCAGGATTCGTGGAATAAAATAGGCGTCCTTCAGCGCGGCGTTCAATATTTCCTGAGAATCCGCGTCCAGTGTACCGGGATCATCAATCAGACAGATTTCATTCCCGTTTTCTCCCAAAAGTCCCACGTAGCGGTCGGGGCTGCTTCTGGGGAACGCCCTCGCGACCCGGGCTACAGGTTGAACACTGTCCCCGACAACGGCCAACATTACGCTCTCGCGCTGGATCAGACGGATATTCATCGAATCTCTTTAAATGGGAAACAGGAATCAACCGCCTACCGGGCGATGCGGTGGCCCGGGTCTCGCCGCAGGACGATCTCGCCGCCTTTGAATACCCGAACCGTACCCGTAGACTCCGAAACCGCCACCGCGATCGCATTGGTGTTCTTGGAAACCGCTGCCGCGGCCACATGACGTGCACCCAACCCCTTGGGCAGGGTAAGACCCCTCACGAAGGAGGTGATATAGCGACAACCTGAGCGTATGACACCATCCTGATGGACGATGAAGGCGCCGTCCATCAGGGCAACCTCCTTGACGCCTTCGCGGTTATCGGGATCGCAGATGTTCCGCTCCAGTCTTGAATACCCGCGGAACGGATCATACGTCATCACGCGTGAATTGGCCAGGACGCGGTCGGAGTCGCCCAGCACGAAGAGGGTGCCGACCTGCTCTCCTTCCCGGCCCTCACGTCCGATGTCAAGGGCGATATCCAGCACGGACTTGACCACTCCAACGGGCAGATCGTCTGCCAGCTGAGCCAGGCTCTCCGAATCGAAGTCCTTGAATTCCCGGCGGGTGTCCACGGTCATGAGTGTGTCCACGCCACCGTGTTCCATGACATTTACAAGGCATATCAGCAGGCTTCCCTTCTTGATGTGACCGCCCTCCATGCCCAGCACAATGCCCTGCCGGACCCGTTCCAGATGGGAGACATCGTCGAAATCGAGCTTCAACCTGCGAACTCCCAGACTCTCTACGTCCTGGAGAAACCGATTGCGCCGGGTGACCAGCAGCACCGGACAGGTATCATTCAGGGACTGCACCGCCGGTCTGGTCACGCCGGAATCCGCCACCAGCAGCACGAGATCTGCGCCAATCTCGCCGGAGAGGCCGGCGGCCGTTTTCAACAACGCGTGTACTCTGGACCGATCCTGTTTTGCCACGTGTGCTATCTCCTGGACCCGAATCGGCGTTTCCTCCCGTACGTTACCGGTTCCTCGCTTTGTTTTGCGGACACACCGCCATCCGGAACCGGACCAGGCGTGTCTTCGGCAGCGAGAAACTCGGGCGGAATTTCCCGGGCGAGGATCGTGGGTCCGCAGTCGAAGAATTGGATCCCGTCTTCGACGGCCTTTCTTGCGTCCACCCGTATGACGGCCCCCGGTCCCCGCCGGTTCCCCGCAAGCCTGAGCGCAACGTCGGCGTCGAAAGAGAGATGGACGTATTGCCTGTCCACGGGCTTCATGCCCCGTGTCAGAATGTCTTCCACTTCCGATACACTTGCGCCCTTGTACAGGTGTTCCGGAGGTTCTACGGGTTCGGTTCCCAGTTCCATCGCGAAACTATGGCCGTAGCGCGCACGGATCCGCCCGTCGACAATCTCAAATCGTTTCTTGGTCGCTCTGTAAACCAGTGCTTCCACGTCACCGGCTTCGATTTCGGCATCCTGTTTTTTCAATGCGGATATCACGGCGTCGAAATCCGCGAATCCGTACCCGTCGACCTGGATGCCGAACTCTTCCGGCCGATGCCGGAGCATCAGCGACAACAGCTTGGATACCCTGACTGGAGATCTGTAATCGTCCATATATATTCCCCTCGGAATGACAGACTGAAGGTTCGATTCAATTCGAATTTGCTGGAGGTCGCTGCCAAAGCGACCGGCGGTGCGCCTGTCCGATCCGACGGATGGGGACAGACATTAACCTCAATTTCGCAAGAGCCGCAACGCGGCACCGCGACGAAACCTTTCGAAACGGGTCGAAATGGTCGTCATGAAGGACATTTTTTCGTTCACGTTCAGAGTCCTGGTGTATCCTGGTAATCAGCAGTTAAATCGCCTTTTTAACTGACACATATTCGAATTAACGTCCTCGAAAAATGAGGAATCAAGGTTAAAAAGGATCGTCGCGGTACGTCTCGTATTCTTCAAATCTCAAATAATCGCTCATGAACCTCAGGTTCACGCTTCCGGTCGGTCCATTGCGTTGCTTGCCGATAATGAGCTCGGCCTTGTCCGGTTGTGGATTGCCCTCTTCATCGGGTATTCCGTACACCTCCGGCCGATAGAGAAACGCGACCACGTCGGCGTCCTGTTCGATGCTGCCGCTCTCGCGCAAGTCGGAAAGCAGCGGCCGTCTGTCCGTACGGGACTCGACCGCGCGGGACAACTGCGCACATGCAACGACGGGCAGGTCGAGTTCCTTGGCCAGCGCCTTGAGCGATCGCGAAATACTCGCGATTTCCTGTTCCCGGTTGTCCACTCGTGCTGAGGTTGTCATCAGCTGGAGGTAATCCACCACGATCATGCCGATGCCGTGCTCCAATTTAGCGCGGCGGGCTTTCGCGCGCAGCTCCATTACGGAGATGCCCGGCGTGTCGTCAATGAATAACGGCGCCTGCGACAGTTTTCCGGTCCAGGTTACCATCCGCTCCCACTCTTCGTCCGAGAGCTTCTCGGTGCGCAGTCGATGCGAATTCACCCGGGCTTCGGCGCAGAGCAAACGTATCGCGAGTTGCTGCATACTCATTTCCAGAGAGAAGTAGAGTACCGGAATTGCCTCCGCAACGGCGGCATTTCGCGCCATACAGAGCGTCAACGCCGTTTTTCCCATTGAAGGGCGCGACGCGATGATGATCAGATCGGAAGGCTGCAGCCCGGCCGTTTTCCTGTCAAGTTCAACGTATCCGGTGGTAACGCCCGAAAGGGCGCCTTCCTGTTTCTGGACCTTTTCAATGTGTTCAATCGTCTCGTGCAATTTGGACTGCAGCGGCACAACGCCCTGTCCGAGACCGCCTTCCGCGATCCGGAATACTCGCTGCTCGGCCCTGTCGATGACGTCGTTGACCTCTTCCGCCTCGTCATAACACTCCGCGATCGTTTGCGTGGACACGTCGATCAGCCTGCGGCGCTGGGCGCGCTCCAGCACGATCCTGGCGTGGAATTCCGCGTTCGCACTGGTCGCCATCTCGCCGCCCAGGCTGGCAACGTAGGCGTATCCGCCCACGTCTTCGAATTGACCGCGGCGCTTCAGTTCTTCCGCAACCGTCACTTCGTCAACCGGCAGTCCCCGCTCCGACAGCGCGAGTATGGCCGCGTAGACCCGGCGGTTCGCCGTATGGTAAAACGCCGTCTCGTCGCCAAGGACCTCGGTCACATGGCTTATGGACGCGTTGTCAATGAACATGGCGCCCAGCACTGCCCGTTCGACCTCCAGCGCCTGGGGCCGGGGACGATCGGCGGCTGTCTGTGCGCTTGTTGGTTGGGAAGCCATGGGATCAATAGCTAAAGGAAACCGTGTCCGAACACCGGGTTGCGGGACACGTGGATGCACCTATCCGGCCGCGCTGTCGTACACGCGCCTGAGCAGTTGTAAATCCTCCCAGGCGGTGCGCTTCCACTGCCGATTTCGAAGGAGCGCGGCAGGGTGGTAGGTGGGAATCAGATGAATGCCGCGGTAGGAAAACTGCCGACCCCGCAGGCTGCCCATCGGTTCATCGGTTTCCAACAGGGTCCGCGCGGCGAATAGACCGAGGGCGCAGATTGCAACCGGCTGTATGAGCTCGATCTGCCGTTCGAGGAAGGGCCTGCACGTCTGCACTTCTTCGGGCTTCGGGTCCCGGTTACCCGGCGGCCTGCATTTGATGACATTCGCAATATAGACCTCGTCACGCTGAAACCCGATGGCCTCGATCATGCGGGTGAGCAGTTCTCCGGCCGGGCCGACGAACGGCAGTCCCTTCCTGTCTTCTTCCGCCCCGGGCGCTTCGCCGATAAACATCAGACCTGCGTCCGGATTGCCGCTTCCAAAGACAACGGTGCGCCGGCTCTCACAGAGACCGCACATCCGGCAGTCGCGGATCGATTCGTGAAAGTCGGTAAGCCGTGCATCCTCGTCGGTGCGCGGGAGCCTGAACTCACTCAGGCCGAATTCCGCCTGCGTTTCAACGAACGCCCGGACGGCGTCCAGCGTCGCTTCTGTCTCAACGTCTAGGTCCACCGTTCTTTCACCCAATCCAGAATCCGGTCTGCAACCTCGAGCTTGGACATTTTCGGCAACGGTTCCGCCTCGCCCCCGTCGATCAGCGTGACCACATTGGTGTCCACTCCGAACCCGGCGCCGGAAACGTTCAGATCGTTCAATACGATTAAATCGAGGTATTTCTCTTCGAGTTTCTTTCTTGCGTTCGACAGCCCATTCTCCGTTTCCATCGCGAATCCAACCACGATCCGGCCATTCTTCCGGGCGCCCAGGCCCACCAGAAAGTCTTCATTCGCAACCAGATCCAGCGTGAGCCCGTTGGCGTTCTTCTTAATTTTTGCGTTGGAGACGACTCGAGGCCTGAAGTCCAGAACGGCCGCGGTCATGACAAGGGCATCCGCACCCTCAAATTCCGATTCGGTCGCCGCACGCAGTTCGGAAACCGTTCTCACTCGAATCAGGTCCACGCCAGCGGGCGGATCCAGATTGCCCGGGCCGCTCACCAGAACGACTTCCGCGCCACGCTGCCTGGCGCGGCGGGCTACCGCGTACCCCATCTTTCCGGTGGATCGATTCGTGATAAAGCGAACCGGGTCGATGTCTTCTTCCGTCCGACCTCCCGTAACGACGATCTTTCGACCCGCAAGATCTCCAGACGTCAACACGGCGGAGACGGCTTCAGCGACAATTCGCCGCGGTTCCGCGAGCCGGCCCATTCCGCTGCGGCCGGAAGCAAGCGCGCCTTCTTCGGGACCGATCAGGCAATATCCCATATCGGCAAGTCGCTGGAGATTTCGCTGGAACGCAGGGTGGCGGTACATTCCCGTTTCCATTGCCGGCGCCAACATCACGGGCGCCTCGCTGGAAAGCACGGTGCACGTCAGCAGATCGTCTGCCAGGCCGTTGGCCATCTTGCCAATCACATTGGCCGTCGCGGGCGCAATCAGAATCAGGTTGGGCCATTCGCCAAGCTTGACGTGAATGACCTCCGGGTCTCCCGTCTCAGGAAACAGCTCGGTGTAGACACGGTGGCCCGAGAGCGCCTCAAACGTCAGCGGTTGGATGAACTTCAGCGCCGCCGCTGTCATCGCCACACGCACTTCGGCGCCTTCACGCTGCAGGTCGCGAAGTACTTCAACGGCCTTGTAGGCGGCAATCCCGCCGCTAATTCCCAGCAGGACCCTCATCTTTGACTGCATTGCCATCTTCCGTTTCCATTTCCTCATCGACGTCGTACGAAATTTTCACTTTTCCCGTCGAAAGACGATCCAGCGACAGCGTCGTAGGTTTTTCCGCCTCGCCCGAAACGTCTCTCGCCATCCGGGCCTGGTTGATCCGGCGGGACTCTCTCGACGCGGCGCTGACCGCCTCGTATGGGTTTACGGCGTCGTTGCTGATCTCTTCGAGAAAGAAAATCCGTGACATTTGGACGAAATCCTCCGTCTGTATGGGGCGTGGTTTCCGTGGATCGACCACGGGATTTTTTACGCGCGTATGCGTGAATGGATCTGCCTTCCTGCCGCAATTCTTCCTCAACGGGCTGCTAAGTCACATTCAGGCGCCCGAATTCATCGAGTAGATGACGCGATCGCCATGGCCTGCGCCGTTCAACGCGAATCAGTTCCTGCACGTCGGATATGGCACGATCCAGGTCGCCGTTGACGACGAGATGATCGAACTCCATGGCTCTGTCAAGTTCAGACCCTGCGTTCTCCAGCCTGCGCTTCAAGGCCGCAGCCGTTTCGGTCCTGCGCCCACCCAGGCGCTGTTCAAGCGCCTTGTGCGATGGCGGGAGCACGAACACGCTTACGCACCGTTCCTTCAGCAATCGCTTCCACGCAGCCGCGCCCTTCACGTCTACCACGAGCAGCACGACGCCGTGTTTTCCAATTGCGCGGGCAATCGCCCTGAACGTTGCGCCATATAGGAAGCCGTATACCTCCGCATATTCGAAGAAACAACCTTCTTCCAGCCCGGAACGAAACGCATCCTCCGAAACGAAATGGTAGTCGACGCCGTCCGTCTCGTTATGGCGTTTTTCGCGCGTGGTGGTGGTCACGCATCGCCGCAGCGTGTGATCGCGTTCCAGGAGTCCCTGTCGGATGGATGTTTTTCCCGCACCCGCGGGGCCCGAGAGTACCACCACGAACGAATCGGGATGGCGATCGAGTTGGTGTTGAAGGGCCTCAATTCCGAATGGCTTTTCCATCTGTGGAACCGACCATGCCGTTATTCTATGTTTTGTACCTGTTCTTTGAGCTTCTCGATCTCTTCCTTGACCCCGACCACCAGATGCGCAATTTCCGCGTCGCCGGCCTTGGACCCGATTGTGTTCGCCTCGCGGAGCATCTCCTGGAGAAGAAAGTTCAGGCGCCTGCCGACCGGCTCTTCGCGGTCGAGCGTCTTTAAAAACTGTTCGTTGTGACTGTGGAAGCGGACCGTTTCCTCGGTAATATCGATGCGTTCCGAGAGGAGGGCGACCTCCGTAAGGAGGCGGTTCTGGTCGACATTCTCCGGAGCGATGAGTTCACGGAGTTTCTCGTCGATCCTCCTGCGCGCGGACTCCACCTGTCCGGGCGCCAGTTCCTCTATCTTTTCGATCAGATCCTGGAGAAGATGGATGCGATGGACGAGATCCGCGGCCAGCTGCTTACCTTCCGCGGCGCGCATCGACTGGCATTGGGCAACGGCCTGTTCACAGGCCGGCGCAACCGCCTTCCAGACGGCGTCCAGATCCGGTGCGTCGGACTCGAACTCGAAGACATTCGGCATCAAAGCAACCTGCAGGGGATCAGGTGCAATCGAAACCCCCAGGCGAGATTGCAGCCGGGCAAGCCCGTCCCGGTATCCCTCGAAGACACGTTCGTTCAGAACCGGGATTCCCTGTCCAAGCGCGTCGCCAGCCACATTCAACGAGACGCGTATGTGGCCGCGGGAGAAAACCGAGAGTACGAGGTCCCTGATCCTTTGTTCAAGGGGAGACAGATGTCTGGGCAGATGGACAGATACCTCGCCGTAGCGCCCGTTGACAGACCGCAACTCCACCGACGCCCGATAGCCGTCGGTTTCGACTTCTCCCCTCCCGAAACCCGTCATGCTGACAACCATGCGTTCTCCCGGCTCTACAACGAACAACTCGTGTAAAATTGTGAAACTCAAAAAGATAGCACATTCAACAGAACTTGTCAACCCACAAACTCCGCAGGCTGTTTTCAAGGTACCGGTGAATTCCCGACCGCCGCTTTGCAGCCGCCTGCCTTGCCTGCGGCGCCAGGCAGGTGCGAAGACCGCCGGGAAGTCTGCGACAGCTTCTCAGTCCCGATGTCGAAAATTCGAATTGCTCCGTGGTAGGCGCAGGCGTATATTCACGAAACCCACTGTGAACCCGCCGGTCAGCGCCGGCTTCTCACGCACCGAAAGGAATTGTAATGTACGATAGAACCCGTTCTGCGGCGATGTACTTCTGCGCTTCATGTTTGTGTCTGGGCGGTGTCCTCGCGCCTGCCGCACATCCATCGGAAAAGGACCTGGTCAGGACCGAGGTCCATCAGGTCGGGCGGGATTCTGAAGATCAATACATCGTTTTTCTGCGAAACAGCGAGACCGCACGACTTCTGCCGATATGGATCGGTCCCTGCGAAGCGATGGCAATCTGGCGCAAGCTGAAGGACGAGACGTTTCCCCGCCCGTTCACCCACGATCTGTTCCACAATGTGCTGCAAGAGGCCGGTGTCCGTCTCAAATCCATTGTCATCGACGAACTTCGCCCACTGGAAGAAGGGGGTCTGGGGAGTACATATTTCGCCGTACTCACCCTGCAGGGTCCGGATGGAACGACGTTCAAAATGGACGCGCGTCCAAGTGATTCAATGGCGCTGGCCGTTCGAATGGGCCTTCCGGTCCACGTGGTTCGCGGCATCATCGAAAGCCACGGCATCCCTGAAAACGAGGCGCCTCCGAAACCGGCCGCGCCCCGAAAGACACCCAGGTACTTTTGACCACACGAAGGAATTGCACGGACACCGGTGGAACCGTTTCAACCCCTGCCGGCCCGCCGCCGTGCCTTCGATGGGCGAAGCTCACGAGGGTGCATCTACAGGGAGTTTCACGACACCACGTCGAAATCGTGTACGTCCTCGCCAGCCTCAATTGACAGAATATCGAGCGCGGCGGACGCGCCCTGGCCGGCGGAAATAATCGCCTGCGTCTTGCGCAGCCGCGTACTCCATCCCACAACGTAGAGTCCTTCAACCGACGTACGTCCGTCCCTGTCGCATTCCAGCCCATCCGGGCCTCTTTCCAGACCGATACTCACGCCGAGTTTCACGTTGGTGCCGGCGGCCAGTATCAGATATTGCCCTTCGCGGGTGACCCCGCCCTCCGTGGTCAACGTGAATCCGCTCGGGGTCTTTTCGATTCCCGCGACCTGCACGTCCTCAATGCTTGCACCCTGTGCCGCGACCTGATTCCGGGAGATGCGTTGAAATTCGGTCCCGGTCAACTCGGGAATCCCCAGATAGTTGTACAGCATGGCCTTATGCATGGGGGTTGTATTTTGACCGAACACGGCGACATCCATGCCGTTCTTGGCCAGAAACAGGGCGGCGCTCAGACCGCCCGGACCATCTCCTACCACCAATACCGATGCCATCTCATCCTCCTGTCTGTATTCTGTTCTCCTCACGATGGTTTCCGCAACAATGCGTCCAGTTCGGTATGTGTTGTCACCGGCGCCGAACAGACCGAATTTCTGCACACGTACGCGGTAGGTTTTCCATTGACCGCCTTCTTGTCGGAAAGCAATGGAATGCGCCGTGACAGATCTTCTCTCTCGTCCGGACCCGCAAGAACGATCACACGGCTGGATGCCGGGCGTCCGTATGCCGTCTTCAGGAGATCTTTCGTCGCTGAATCCTCCGGATCGCCCACCAGTACGATCTCAAACGGACGTCTGGTGAAGGTATCCAGGCCGCAAAGCATCTGGCCGAATCCGGACGGCATTTCTCTGAGCATCGGTTCGAACAGCTTCAGCGTCTGCTCCGCCTTTTTCCACAGATCCGGCCGGTCGAGAATCGTACCCAGGCGCATCAGCGAGACAACGGCCATCGAATTTCCGGAGGGGATTGCGTTGTCGTACGGGTTCTTTGAGCGGACGATCAGCTTTTCATTCGACCCTCCGGTAAAGAAGAAACCACCCTGCTCCGGATCCCAGAATTCCCGGAGCATCGTCTCCGTGAGCGTCTCTGCCGCATTCAGCCATCGAGGGTCGAAGCAGGCCTCATAGAGGTCGAGCAGTCCGCTGCTGAAAAAGGCATAGTCGTCCTGGTAGCCCGGGAACCGCGCCCGCCCGGCGTTGTACGTGTGCAGTAGACATCCGGACTCCGTCACCATGTTGTCGAGTATGAAGCGGGCAGCGTTCTGTGCCGCCTCCAGATACTCCGGTTGTCCGAGAACCTGATAGGCATGCGCAAAAGCCGAGATCATCAGCCCGTTCCAGTTCACCTGGATTTTTTCGTCCCGGTCCGGCCTGGTCCTCCTCTCGCGGACCTCTGCCAATACCTCCCGTCCGCGCCGCGTCACACCGTCCAGGCGCTCCAGGTCCACGTCCAGGAATCTGGCCAATTCAGGCGCTTCAACCGGAATATTCAGAATGCTCTTCCCGTGTTCAAAATTACCCTCCGGGCGGACATCGAAGTACCGGCAGAACAATCGGCCCTCTTCCTGGCCCAGCAGTGCGTTCACCTCCTCCTGGTCCCAGACGAAAAACCTGCCCTCCTCCCCTTCGCTGTCCGCGTCCTGAGTGGAGTAGAATCCGCCTTGCAGATCGGTCATTTCACGAATGACATAGGACAGTGTTTCCTGCACAATCTGCCGAAACAGCGGCTCTCCGGAGTGTTGGAAGGCTTCCAGATAGAGCGGGGTCAACAGGGCATTGTCATACAGCATTTTCTCGAAGTGGGGGACCAGCCAGCGATGGTCAACCGAATACCGGTGAAATCCGCCGCCCAGATGATCGTATATCCCTCCCCGCGCCATCTTCCGCAGGGTGAGAAGCGCCATATCCAATGCATTGCGATCTCCGCTTTTCTCAAATTCCCGCAGAAAGACCGATAGATTCATGGAATTCGGAAATTTCGGCTGCGATCCGAAGCCTCCATTTTCCCAGTCGAAATTGCGGGCAATCCGGGAATACCCGTCGGAGAACAATTCTCCCGTTAACTCTCCATCAAGGTTTCTCAGGTCGGTCAGCCGTTTCAAACCGGCCATCAGGCGTTCTGCCGTCTCTCCCACTTTGCCCCTGTTTTCCTTGTAATGCGTCGCCACGGAGCGAAGCAGGTCGGGGAATCCGGGTCGTCCATATCTGCTGTCGGGAGGGAAGTAGGTTCCGCCGTAGAACGGTGTTCCGTCGGGTGTGAGAAACACGCTCATCGGCCATCCTCCGGCGCCGGTCATCATCTGTACCGCGCTCATATAGATTTCGTCCACGTCCGGACGTTCTTCGCGGTCGACCTTGACGTTAACGTAGAACTGGTTCATCACGGCTGCGATTGCTTCGTTCTCAAACGACTCCCTCTCCATCACGTGGCACCAGTGACATGCCGAGTATCCGATACTAAGGAAAATGGGCCGGTCTGCATTCCTCGCCCGTTCAAAGGCTTCGTCGCCCCACGGATACCAGTCTACCGGGTTGTGCGCGTGTTGCAGCAGATAGGGACTGGTCTCGTGTACCAGCCTGTTTGCAGATCGCTGACTGTCCATGGAGACTTCCGAACTCCTGAGGTCCGGCGACGCATCCTCCGCACCGGTGTGGGTGGCGCTGACGCAGGGCAGGTCAACTCATTGAAAACACAACAATGTTGAAGCCGGCCGTCCCGGTTTCATCTTCATCAGCCAGCTTGAATTCCACGCACCCCATCTGTCGGACCAGGTGAAAATTTCCCCCGTGGGGCGGGTTCGCACAAATCTCCCACCCGGCAAGACCGCTTCGAGTATGAAGTTGCCCAGCGTACAGGCCTCGTTCCGCGGCACCTGAATCTCGAGCCGGTTCTCCATGCGCAGATGTTCAAGGCATTCCGCCGGCAAATCCATCCGGACCGGCGCGTAGTCGTTCGCGGGAGGGAGGTTGCCAACCAGCGCGCCGTTGAGGAACACCTTTTTGTCCTGGCGCAGCGCATGCCATCCACACAACCGCAGGGAAGCGCGCCGAATATGATTCAAGTCGTCGTAAATCAGCCGGGCATCCGGCGGATGGTCCATTTTTTCGAATGCAGAGAGATTTCCGGGACGATGCCAGACGAGTCGTGTCTCAACACCTCTGTTCAAGTGGTGCCACGACGTTTCAACCGAGTCCGGGCCCACCTGAACGATAAACCATCCTGGCGCCGTATTCTCAAGGTATCCTGGCCAGCAGGCCAGCACGTCCTGGGGATCCGGCAGCACGTCCTGCACACGATCCAGCGGCGTTGGCATCTCACTGGACAGGCCGATTGAAGCGCACATGCATTGCAGAACCGGTCGGCCGTCCGTACGGTGAAGCAACACGTTCTGATTGTGCGTATGCCCGCAAAAATAAGCGTCTACAGGATGTTTCTGTAGAATTTCGGGTAAATCGAGATGGAGGTCGATGTTGGTGAAAAAGGCCCGTGCAAGCGGCCAGACGGGATGATGTCCGAACAGAAACGTCCGATCGATTCCAGCGGCCTCCCGGTCACTCAACGTGAGTTCCAGCCATTTCCGTTGTGCGCCTTTCCTCTTCCACGTGGGGGTGTCGAGGAAAACAAGCCGGCAGCCGGCGACGTCAAGAAAGAAATACCGCTCCCTGGGGGTACTGTCCAACCAGCGCCCCAGATACGGGCGAACAACGCTGTCGAATGCCTCAACCCGGTCCCTGTTTCCGCACGCGAACAGGAGGGGAATCCCGTATCCCTCGAAAAATTCCAGCCCTTCCTTGATCTCATCAACGGCGAGTTCGACGTCGTGATGCCCCTCCACCAGGTCTCCGGTTATGACCAGGAATTCCGGGGAAACCTCCTTCAGGGAATCCATCATCGGCATCAGGACATATTGAACGCTTTCGAGGTACTGGTCGACCTGCAGGGGCCGAAACGAACTGCCGGTCCCGGCCGCTGGTTGTCCGAACCTGGGATGTAAGAAGTGCGTGTCGCCCACCACGGCAAACGTGAAGGGCTTCTCGAGTCGTTCGCCAACCTCCTGTAGATTCATCGGAAAACCTCAAACGCCGCCGCCCGGTGGACCGCCGCCCCGCCGGCCGCCGCCGCGCCCGCGTTGAAACCCTCGCCGCATTCTCTCCAGATAGCCATCCAGAATCTCATCCTGGCTGTCGTCCAGCACTTCTTTGACTTTCTCAAACATCGAACTGCGAAGGCGGCCGAGCTTCTCCATGATTTTTTGCCGGTCGGCGCCATTCCGCATTTCATTCTGCAGTTCGGCCCGCTGTCCATGAATCTCCATAAGGGCGTTTCGAACTTGAATCAGTTGTTCGTCTTTCAACGCAATCTTGTCGTTAAACGCCAGAAAGCTCAGCGTCTGCTCCAGGGGCAACATCATTCTGATACGGGCCGCGCCTCCGCGCCGACCCCGTTCACGTCCGCCCCGCCGGTCAGGCTGTGCCGCCGCATCCACGGCAAACGCCAATACGATGAACGCAATCAGCGCCAGACATGTCGTCCTTTCGCTTCGTGTCATTGAAACCTCCATGAGATTGGATTCGGTCCGGGCGGATGTAATTCGGCCCGGATCGGGCGTCTACGGTGCTCCTTAGACAACCGGAATCCGGGCGGCGTTCCAAAACAGTCCGTTGATAAAGTCGCTCTGCAGGTCTGCCAGTGAAGTCCTGGCAGGTAGACCGGATGGACTTTTTCAACGGGCTGCTAATGCGTCGCAGGCCTTCAAAACTAGAAGACAACCTGCGAAACGGCTTTTGAAATCAGCACAACGGAAACCGAAGTCATTCCGATGAGCCCCATTCCACAGTAGTATCCGGCCAGCAGAATGGGCGCGTACGCCCGCCATTTGGATTCCCCGAAACGCCTGGAGAAGTAGTAACGTCCAAGCAGCGCACCGGCAAACTGCAGAATCACGAAATGCGGCCACGTGGCAAGCGAGCCGACAAAACCGAAGAAGAACAGCGTGGGCGCCTTCAACGCCGCCAGAATGAGATACATGAGACCGCCAACGGCAAATCCTGCGCCGATGATATGGGGCTTGATGATATCCTTCAGGAGTTCGACGCCGACGGTTCCATGCCCTTCGAGGTCCGGCATCGTCGACTTGAGCCACATCGTGGTCATTGTGGCGTCGTACGGCCAGAACGTCTGCACATAGTAATAACTCGACGACGGAATGGGGCCGAGCCGCCAGATGAATTCCCAGAAGATGAAGCTGAAGATGAAGATGACGACCATGGTCACCGCGGTCAATTTCACGTAGCTGACGAATTTCGTTTTTGTCAGCTCCATCTGTTTATACGTTGGAACGGCAAGGCCGTGGTCGTGCAGTGGCAGGGGAGCGAACCAGACCGCCACCCCCTTGTATCCGGAGAGAAGAATGCCCGCTTCACGCAGATAGGGAATACTCGCCCCGTACGGACTTCCGGTCAGACCGATCATTCGAGCGCCGATATAGGAGGAAATCGGGGTGTAGATGAGCCCGAAAAACACCACCCAGCCCCAGTGGAATTCCGGAACAAGCATCTGGCACATAACGATAAAGCCCAACGTGGCGGCGCCCCAGAACAGAATCGGGTAGACCATCTTTATGTCCGAGCGGCCCTCCGGCAGGTCCTCGAGGTCAATGCCGGACGTATGATGCCCTGTCTGCTGTTTCTGGCGGCGTTGCTCCATAAGCACCCGAAACACCTGGTAGAATCCGGTGAACGCGATGACGAAAGACGTGCCGATTCCAAAACTCAGCCAGAAGTCGAACTGGTTGGAGATCGACGTCGGGATCGCCGTCATGCCCGCGGACCAGCGGTCCAGGATTTCCCATCTGTAAAGGAACGGGTTTACGACCAGGTTCCCCAGAACGGCGCCGGCGAAAGATCCGATGACCACCCAGAACGGCAACACGAACCCGACGATCAGGTGGCCCAGGTCGGTCGCAATTCCAAACAGCGCCGCAGGCAGGATGGTCTTGATCTGTTCCGTGAAATCGATCCAGGGAATGGGCAGGATCTGAACCGTATCGGTCAGGAAAATACTGGAAAGAGTGGGGACGACAACGTACAGAAGGCCCCAGACCAGTCCGATGCACGCTCCGGTACTGAATACCCGCCATCTCCAGCCTTCCTGCTTGGCCGACGTCTCGGCGAGCGCGGTTGCCCCGCGTGCCTGCACGGGCGCCAGCGGAAACGGCAACCGTTCGATGTCGCTGGTAATTCGAAACATCACGTACCCAAGCGACAGTCTCGCGGTATTGCTAAGCAGCGTCAATGCAACGAGGATGCCGATCGGCTTCAACCATGCGGCGTGCAGAAACGTACGTTCGGCGTAAATCTCGGGATGTTCGCTGATTCTGGGCACCACCCAGTCAGGGATGAAATCCGCGAGCCCCCTCGCCGCGGGAGACTGGATAAGATATTGATCCCAGATCAATCCGCCGAACGGACCCCCGTACACCAGTGCCGCGCTGCCCAGTCGAACGCCCACGCCCAGCAATCCGCCGGCAACCCAGTAGATGACCAGGACTTCCTGGGTCTTCAGCCGCACGAAGGATCTCTTGGCGATTTCCAGGAACAGGATGATGGTCACCCATTCGGACGCGCCCGCCATGTTCTGCCCGGTAACCAGCCCGAGATAGATGGCGCCGGGCAGCATCACCAGACCCACGAAGAGCGTCGCCCACAAGGTCTTCATATTGAAGCCATCTTCGAACGGCGCGTCCACCGGCATGATGTTTTCGTACTGTTCCTGGTCTTCCCTGGGATCCTTGGGTTCGATTGCCAAAACTGCCTCTCCTCGTTGGGAGCAGTGAGTCACTCGCGGGTTGCGGGTCAGCCCGCCGGTCGCCGTCGATCCGGTTGGCTTAGTGCCTGCCTATACAACCGCCTCTTCCACCTTGTCCGACAGAATGCGGGCGCCCTCGTCCGCATACTGGTGCTTCAACTCGGGTGGAATGGTTCGCCAGACCAGGAATCGCTTCCGGAGGACGTTCAGGAACCCCCGGTTAATCCGTTTCCAGGAGGCCACGTCACCGCTCAGCCGGTTGATGACGACCTCGATCTTGTAAATATTGTGTTCCCTGGTTGGAATGGCAAGCAATGCCACCTCCTGGCTGATGCCCAGGTCGTAGGGCGCAAGCCAGCACGTGAGATTGATTTCGTACTGCGGTTCACCCTGCATGTCCTGTGAGGTGAAACGGACGTAGTCGGCCACGAAATCGCCCACGGATCCTTCGCCGTATGACTCGAAGACACGTGTCAGATACGTGTACATTCCCAGGACTTCCGCGCCGCCAACCGTAAACGGAAAATCGAACACCCATCTGTCGCCCTCGGGTTCCGGAAACTCCCACTTTCGCGTCACGTCCGGCACAGCCATATCGGCGGCCTTTTTTGCAGGGTACAGGGTGGAGAGGAATACCGTTGCCATGACAATCAATGTGGACGAAATGGCCGATAACGAAGAATAGTTCAATTCAAGGCTGAGCAGTTGTCCCTGCGCTTGCGCTTGGGTAAACAGCACAAGAACCAGTACCTGTCCGATCAGATATCCGAACACGGCGCCTACCGTGGCGAATACCGTCGCCTCAGCCAGAAACAGCGCCGCAATGTGATTGGGCGCCAGCCCCACCGCCGAGTATATCCCGATTTCGTTGAACCGCTCGTACACCGCGCCCATCATCGTATTCAGCACGATCAGCGCGGCAATCAGAATGGGAATGAAGAGCGTGCCCAATCCCGATAGAGAGGTCGAACCGATGGAACTGTAAACCGTGACTTTGTTTTCGTGGCCCACGAACATCGTCAGGGATACCCGCGTCATGAATTCTTCGACGTCCGGCAGGAAGTTCGTCCTGGCATTGCCCTGGGCATCCACGAAGTTCGCCAGGGCGACGGAGTTCAGAGTGCCACCGATATTGCGGACGTAGTCATAAGGCAGGATCATCACGTTGGTCGATTCCAGGTGCGTGAACGTCTCGATCGGCGCCGCTGCGACAACCCTCGGATCCTGGTCCTGGGCGTCTGCCAGGTCGTCCTTCTCCTTTACGGTATCAACCGGCGTGAGCTTTTCGTCGTCCATATCCTTGTATTTGTTGAATCCCTCGGAGTCCATGATTCCGATCACGGTGAAGACGCCACCCAGCATTTCGATCTTCGCACTCCCGGCGTCTTCCGGGAAGATACCCACCAGTTCCGCGAGATCGTTCGGGAGAATGCACACATTCGTCTCTCCGGGTTCGAACCATCGTCCGCTCATCAGGTATCGGTCCACGCCGGTAATTCGGGGTTCGTCCGCCGTGAGTCCCAGCAAGCCGTTGACAAAGCTGTCTTTTCCGGTGGTGATACCAACGTCAAAATCGACGTAGGTATCCCTTGAACCCAGGTAGGAAGTCTGGTCCGTGATCCGCGAAAAATTGACGTATGCCCGTTCCCCGCGAACCTGCGAAAGATACCATGCGCGTGGAACGATGGTCGCACGGCCCTTGAATGCGCTGGTCAGGTATTGAAGCACGGATTCCTGCAATCCTCTCCAGGATCGATCCCGTACCAGGCCGCCCTGGTACGGCGGTTGGTTATCCCTCGGCAATCGATAGAATTTGATGGACGTCTGCACCGATGTAAACGAAAGGGCCGTGAACGTAAGCAACGTCAGGGTAATCGCAGTCAGTCCCGTGCGGAGAGGTCGTTTTCGCAGATTGGAAATGCCCAGGATGATGGATGCGGCAGTCGCGCTCAACCGTCCCACGTCCGCCTCGTACGTGCCCGCGGAGGCCTGTTTCATTTTCCTGACTTCCTCGCCGAACTTGGAAACGACAATGAACATCGCAATGCCGCCAAGCGACATGATCACAAATGCCAGGAAGATTATGTAGGGCGTGCTGCTCAGCTTGAAGGCCGGATGCACGTATCGAAGGATGATGAAAAACAGTACGAAGATTCCTGCAAAGCCGACCAGACGGCGGGTGATATCCGGGAATCCGAAAAGCAGCCGCTCGCAGAAGAAGGAGAACGGAAGCAGGAGAATGAAATAGAAGATTATCCCGCGTACCGTGTCGTTTGCAGTGGACATGACTTCGGGGTACCCGCGCGCTTCCAGACCCCACGCCTCTCTGGACGCGGCGATAAACCCTTCGTAGTCGTAGTCGGCCAGATTCTCCCGCGCCCGCTTCAAAGCGTCCGCCGCGTGCGTGTGCAGCTTCTCCAGCCGCGCGTTCGTGATTCCGTACTGGGCAAGCTGCTTCATCCGGATGTCGTCGACCACCCACATATCCTTGGCGGCCTTGTAGGACGGGTAAAGAATCACGCCCGGCGGATAACCCGCGCCCCGGGACCGCTCCAGCAATTCGTCGTCCACCTCCCACTTGTCCACCGGTTGTTCCAGCAACTCCTCAGGTGCGTTGGTCAACAGGTATTTCACGCCGAAAAGGCCCGTACTCATCAGAATCTTGATGGGATCGGGACTCCCGGTCGTGGGGTTCATGGCGGTAAACGCGACCGCAGCCCGCGTGACGTCGCCCTCTTTGATACTCTGATTTTCAATATAGTAATAACCGTATTCCATCGGCTGTGAATCGCCCGCATTCAACACGGTCATGAAATCGAGGGCGGAAAGGTAGCTGGAATCGATGATTTCAAACACGCTGAGAGACCGGCACTTGAAAAGGACCGCCAGCATCTCGTTTTCCCACCATCCGTAGCCCTGCCTGGTCGGGAACTTCTCTTCGCCCTCCGTGCCCAGGTCCGGCGCCGAGATGATTCGGCCATTGTCGTCGATTTCAAACGCCAGTATCTGATTCGTAAACCGGTTGCGCATGATATCGAACCGGAACCTGCCGGTGGCATCCACTTCCTCTTTTGTGCCAAACAAGGGCCCTGTGGAGCGATCGCTTACGTACCTGGGACCTTCCGTGGTCTTGTCCACAATAAGGGTGCGGACTCCGCCGCAACTCGCAACCGGTCCGGGCTGTTGATACGTGACGATGGCCCCCGGAACGGGTACGCGTGGAATTGCGAAATCGGCATCCCGTTCGAACCAGAGGATTCGACCCTTCATACTGTGCCCGAGATCCTGCAGCTTGAGTTTGGACACCCTGAAGAACTCGGGATCTTCCAGAGCTTTCAGCAGCATGCCCGTTGCTGTGCGCGTCTGGTGGGCAAGATTGTTGAAGTTGACGTGATCCAGCCGGTCCGCGGGCGTATCCACCCTCTCGCGCGTTGTGGACGGGCTCGCAAGCGTAATTCCCTCCTTGCCGACGAATTTGACCGCTTCGCTGTCGAATCCCAGCCTGATGGGCATGTAGTTCTTCCAGGTCCTCTTCGGCGGCGCAACGGCGTCGACGTGGCGTTCCTCGCCGGGATAGACTTTGGCCAGGTATTTGTTGAATTTCTTCGCATAGGGCGCCAGCAGGTTGTTTTCGTAATTGTTGGTAGACCAGTTCGGATTGATAAACGTACCGTGTGAGAAACTCGCGATCCGGTCCGTTTCGCTCGACAGGTCGAACCCGACGTACAGGCGGAAATCGATTTTCTCCTCGTCCGGTATCTTCTCACGGAAGTGGTCGCTTTCCCGAGAGTGCCGGAAAAGAAAATCGTTGATGCCGGCCAGCCCCTGGAAATGGGCGCCCGTCACCAGGAATTTGACCGTATACCTCGGCAGTTGCGCAAGCCGGGAGGAATCGACCAGCCAGGATTGATCTTTCAACGCTGCCGCGACTTCCAAAAGGGCGGCCAGCCCCGTGGCGTTCTCCGCGCCGGGGGCCAGTGCCGGCACGACGGAGATGGCGTCGTAGAATGAACTCAGGACAACCATCTCGTCCTTCCACTTCCGCTCTTCACGCTCGGTGACGTAATCTTCGGAGCCGGGCAGGGTGGCGTGGACGTTCCAGGTGGGGACCTTTTCCCAATCCATTCTCGACGTAACGTTAACGAGCGTGGCGCCGGACTCCGCCAGTTCCGCAAGACGCACCGCGTCGTCTTTTTCCACCCAGAACCTCGGTACGTCAACCGGTACCTGGAGGATTTTCTCCAGTGCCTGTCCTCTGCTCACGCCGCCGTTATCGTAGAAAATGATGGCCTGCGCGCCCAGCATGCGGGGATTGAGATAGTTCTGACCGCAATCGAATTGCATCAACGCGATGCTGTTCTTCATCGGCTTCGAATTCAGCGCCTTGAAGGAGCCGTCTCCCGCGTCGATCAACGCGCCGGTAACGCCCTGATCGGGCAGGGAAGACGTCTGCACATGATTGGGCCAGAGTCCGTACAGCCGGATTGCGACGCCGGTCTCCTGGACCTTCAGGGTCGCGCCCTTGTCGATCGGCACCGTAACGTGGTGTTCCTCGACCGTTATATCTTCCAGGCCCAGAACTTCGAAACGGTTCCTGACGTATTCGAAGGCCTTCCTGTGCCCCGGATACCCTGGCACGCGGGATCCCATCCCCGCCAGAGCGGATACGGTTTCCCGAAGTCGATCCTCCGAGATCTGATTGGCGAAATCCTGGATGCGCCGGTCCCTCAGGGAGGGTCTTTCCTCACGCAACTGGGGCACGCTCGGCCTGATATTGAATACACGAACGAAAAAGTCGGTTACCTGTCCCGGATTGAACACGGTAACCGACGAAAGCATAAAGATCGCGATCAGCCAAAGGATCACGCCGCCGAGTTTGCGCAGCATTTTCAACTCCTGAATCTTGTATAATGCCAGGGCGGCTCAGCCCTGTCGACGAGTCATGGCAAAGAACCCCGCAGCGACCCTGCCGGGGGTTGCATCACGTTTATGCACAACGGCGCTTCTGCAGCCATGCGAAGGCCGCTGGGAATTTCAAGACAGCTTCCGAGCCCGGGACCGGTGCGGACCGCATTGCGGACGATCGCCGAAACCATCCGCCGTTGACCGAAGGATTCGTTCAAAAATCCGGCCGTCCAGGGCAATTCACAAAATTTGGATATAACAAATAAGAAAACCGTTGTCAAGGCATTTTCCATTGCTCTAATCATCTGATTTTTCTGGCCTTCGCGGCTTCCGAAAACCGTCTCCGAAGAACGGAAACGAGAAAAACCCCTTGCGCCCGAACACGCATTTTTTATATTGGTGACCCTTTGTTACGGCAAGTCGAACGGGTTCATCGTTCCTATCCTCTCCCGAAAGGAGACGTGACTTATGACCCGGTGCGCTCCCCGCCTCCTGCACCTGATCGCAACCGCAGTTGCCGCACTCTGTCTTTCTTCCTGCGGCGGTCCGGAAAAGATCATCGAGGAAAAGCTCGCGGCGAATGTACTCTTCTTCGCCAACTTTGACGACAGATCCCGGTTTGAGGCGTTTACGAAAAAAAAGGGCACGGTCGCTGCAATGGAAACGAGCAGCCCGCCCCGGCATGAGTTCACCGGCGGGAAGGAGGACGGTTTCGTTTCATTCGCAAACGGAGCGACGTTTCTCAGCTATCAGGCGAAAGGCAACTTTCCGTACGACGCCGGAAGCTCCTGGTCCGGCGGCGTTTCTTTCTGGTTGAGCGTAGATCCCAACAGCGACTTCAAGGAGAAGTTTCCCGAGCCATTCTCGGTGGGAAAGAAGTGGGACGACGCCGTCATATTCGTAGACTTCGACAAGAACCGGAAGGATCGGCCGCCCAGCGCACTCCGATTCGGCTGCTATCCTGACAAGACGCAGACTGTCGGAGAGGAACTGGTAAAAGACTGGACGATCAGGTACGACAGGCTCAACTGGAAGTCCGACCAATGGCGCCACGTTGTGGTCACCTGGTCCAATATCAACAGTGGAAACGCCGATGCCGAATACGCCCTCTTCGTCGACGGCGAGGAAATCGGACGGAAGAAGAATATCCGACGCGACATTACCTGGAACATGGATGAATTGGCCATCCGGTTCAACAACTACGCCTATTCCGGCAAGATCGACGAAATCGCCATATTCAATACCATGCTCGCCCCCGCCGACGTGATCTACCTCTATAAGCCCAAACGACCATTGAAAGTCCTTCTGAAGAAAGACAGATAAGCGGCGATCCGGTTCCCCCATTGCCGGAACACGGATCCTTCTGTCGCAATGTACGGTCCGGCGGGCAGGATTCACCGCCCCGTGCCATCAGCTCGCGCCGCGCCGCCATCCCGGAATACCGGCGCCCTCCGGTTTATTCGACAGTATACCCTGCCTCGGCTGACGTAGTCGGACGCCGTTCCTCGCCTGCGGAGCCACGTTGTCAGCGGACGGCCGGGGATTCCGCTGTTGGACCGCCTTTATTGCAATCACGTCACAGGTCGGTAACTTCGTCGGTATCCGGTTGCGAACAGGTTTTGTCGAAGCGACGTCCTGCGTTCGACCTTTGTCTCCCGGAGCGTACGTGTCCGCCATTCTGATCTACCTGACTCTACTCGGCATCGGATGGCTCGGAAGCCCGGTACAGGGCGCTGAAGTCGTCGGGAGTGACGCCGAAATTGCCCATTTCCGCCGACTGATCAAAGTCCGGCCCGAGGATATCCAGGCGAATATGCACTACCAGGACCTGATGATCAGGGCGGACCGCCGTCGGGAGTTGCTGACCGAATATCTGAGACGCCTGCAGGCCAGACCCGGATCGGCCGTGGGTCTTTACCTGTACGGGCGTCTGCTGACCCGACCCGATGAACGGCTGGAATATCTGAGGCGGTCGGTTAGGGCCGATTCCCGCATCTTTCATGCGCGTGTCGATCTGGGCAGAACACACTATCACAAAGGAAATTACGACGCGGCGCTGGCGCAATACAAAGCCGCACTGGAATTGAAACCCGGTTCGGCTTTCGTGCGAAACCTGATGGGGCTGGCATATTACCATAAAGGATATGCGGATCAGGCAGTTGCAGAGTACAAACGTGCCGTCAAGCTCAATGACAGATTTACGGACGCGTATCTCAATCTGGGCCTTACGTATATATATACCGGAAAGCCGGACAAAGCCGTTGAAATCTACGAGCGGGCGCTTCGGTTTCAGCCCGATGCCACGGAGCGCCGCTATATCTACAGGAATCTGGGAATGGCCTACGCGCAGGAAGGAAAACTCGGGAAAGCGCGGGCCGCCTACCTGAAGGCATTGGAGATCGACCCGCAATACGGCGAGGCGTACGTCAGCCTGGGCAATCTCGCGTTTAACCGGGGGGATTACAAGGCCGCCGTCGAAACCTATGGAAAAGCGGCTGACGCCGGCGCCGACGATGCCTCGGTCTATCTGAAACTCGGGGTGTCATACTTCAATATTCGCAACTACGACAGCGCCATCTCGCATCTTCAAAACGCGGTCAGGTCCGATTCGCTCCAGACAGACGCCTATTTTTACCTGGGCCTGGCCTGCTTTCGAGACGGCCGCCACGATGACGCCCGGGAAGCGCTCGAGGCCTACGTGCGCAAGGAAAAACGCATCTCGAAAAATTCCGTCGTATTCGACGCCAAGCAGCTTCTGGATGACCTGAATCGTCTGAGAATAAGATCATCCATTCCGGGTGCCCAGAAGAAGGAATAGGAATCCGTTGGCGAACAGCCCGCTGACCAGACCGATCCTGAATGTGTCGCCAGCGGTCTCAAGCTCTCCGAAACACGCGACAATCAGCATCGACAGAACCAGAGGCGTTACCGGCGTCCAACGATTGGGTACTCCGGTCCATCGGAGAAGCAGCGCTCCAAGAACGGCAAGCGCTGCCACACCCAGCTGATTTTCGAAACCCACAAATTCCTCCTGTTCACTTCGGCAGAATCCACAGTCGAGCGGGCGTACCGGTGAATTCCGGAACTCCGTCAATATAACGTCAGCACAGTGGGCGCGCAACCGCAATCAGTCCGTCGATAAAGTCGTTCTGCGGACGAGGGACGGCCGTCGTACGGATGGGCTTTTTCAACCGGCTGCGTGGAAGGCGCAACGGCGAAATTTCTGGAGAAATCGCTTGACATTGTAGATTGTAAGGTGTATCTTCTTCCTGTATCAGTGCATTCACGCCGAGATGTTTCGGAAATGGTTATTTCTGTTTGACTTGTTGGCAACTTTCGAGATCTTATCAACCAAGGAGGGGAGATGCGATCTGTCCTGAGAATCGGCTTTGTTATCTGTTTTGCCGCAGCCTTCGCGGCTTGCGAACAACCTCCCGAGGAAGAAATCAAGGCCGCCGAAGGCGCCCTCAGCAAGGCCAAGGCCGCAGAGGCCGACGTCTATGCCGAGGAGATTTTCCGTTCAGCCGCGAATACGCTGCAAGATGCCAAGGACAAGACGGAAAAGGGCGAATACAAAGAGGCCAGAGCTGCCGCTATCGAGGCGGAGGAACGCGCGAACCAGTCCGTGTCGCAGGCGGAAACAAACAAAGTCAGGACACGCGACGACGCACAGGCGATTATCGATTCGACTTCTCCAGGTCTGGCGGAAGCCCGTGAATCGCTCAGTGCCGCACCCAGGGGAAAAGGCGCGGATGAGGATCTGGACCAACTCGATGCAGACCTTGGCGAAGCCGAAGCGTCTTTGAATGGCGCAAAGGGCAGCCTTGAGAACGGCATGTTCAAAGATGCGCTTGCCCAGGCCCAGGCCGCGGAAGGCAAGTTGGGCGGAGTACAGGATGCGGTAAAAGTCGCAATGCAGAAAATCGAAGACTGGAAAGAGGAAAACAAAGCCTGGTATCTGCGATAGTTCATCTGAATGAATCACACGTGGTTCAACCTGAAAACCGAGAAGCCTCCGTTCTTCTCGGTTTTCGAGTTTTAGAAGCTGTTTTAAAGTCACCGGTGAGTTCCCGAGCGCGAGCGAAAAAGTGGCGGTCAAGGCGGAAAAACTCGCCCATATTCGTCTATACGGGTGAGTTTGACCAACGCCGACCGGCGCTTTTGCAGCCGTGCGAAGACCGCTGGGAATTTTAAGACAGCTTCTTTGGTACGCTTTGCATGCACCGGTTTCGCTTTATCCTGTTTCTGCTTCTGCCGGTTGCAGTCGCCTGCCGGTCCGGCGCCCCCGACGCCGGGAGTCCGCGTTCCGAGCTGGCAGGCGCCCCGGTCCTGTCCTCCACGGCGAAGCGTCTCCAGGCGGAGGTCCGGAGGCTGGAAGCCGCGCTGGACGGGTTGATGGACGAAAAACCGGATATCGTCATCGACACGGTACACAATCGCCTGCAAATCTGGCGCCGAAACCGTCTGGTCAGGGAAGCGGTCTGCGCAACCGGAAGCGGAAAGATCCTGTTGAGCGACAAACGCAAATCGTGGCGGTTCAACACGCCGAAGGGACAATTCGAAATCCGGCGAAAAGTGGTGAATCCAATTTGGGAGAAGCCGGAATGGGCTTTTGTGGAGGCGGGTCTGGAGACTCCTGTGCTTCCGTGGGATTTCAGACGCCTGGATCCGGTCACGCTGGGCAAGTTCGCTCTGGAACTGGGCGATGGCTACGAGATTCACGGCAATCTCTACCCGAATCTGATCGGGCGGAATATCACCCACGGATGCATCCGTCTGAACGACGCCGACCTCGAGTCGACGTTCGCCATGGCGCAAACCGGAAGCCGCGTCTTCATCTATTGACTCTCCCTGTCGCCATCCTCATCGCCCTGTCCACGCCGTCCACCCCGGCATCGGCCGGAAGCGTTCCCGACTCGCTCGAACAGGCGCTCCACAACAGAAAACAGGCTCTGCGCCTCGAACTTCGCTTCGTACGCGAGAATCCCGACGACTACTATCTCGTCATCGATCTTCCGTCCCGCAACGTCTATCTGAAGGCGGGAGCGCACATCTTGCGGGTCTGCGCGATTCAGCATGATCGACTTCCGGGAACGTTGAGCCTGTCGTCATCCCAACTCCGGATGATCGACCGGCTCGCCCCGTACAGCATTGAACCCGGAAATTCCGGGCTCAGGCTTCGCGGCAGACGGCTGCCAGTCGATTTCAGCGGCCGGTTGATAGAGGGTCCCCGGAGTCGTTCCAGGCTGTATTTTTCTCCTTCCCTTCTCATCCAGCCGCACGAGCTTCCCCTGCCGGCCGGGACCTTCGGCATCGGCCTCGTTTCGTCCGACGTCAAGGCGCTGGATTCCGCTCTTCGGCCGGGATGCGCCGCGATACTCATTCCTCCCGTTGATTTTACACTGCAAGAGTCCTTCCCGTGAAGCAGTTTCTCCTCGTGATCCTGACGCTTGCCCTGTCGCTACCCGCGCCGGCTGCAGCGCAGGAAGAAACCCGTTATTCAGAAGACCCGCTGTTGCTCGGCGCGGGAGCAAGACCGTTGGGGATGGGCAGCGCTTTTGTGGCCATAAGCGATGATGCAACAGCGGTTTACTGGAATCCCGCGGGTCTTGAGCGGCTTCGGCGACGTGAATTGCAGATACAACACGCCGAGCAGTTCGGCGGTACGGTCAATCACGACGTCTTTACACTGGGTGGGCCCTCTCTTCTCGGCGGCTTCGGCGTCGGGCTGACGCGCCTTGGTGTTGACGGCGTCAAGATCACCACACTGGAGGATCCTGCGCTTGCACCGGGTCCGGACAACCGTCCGGTCGTTTCCCGTGTCACGGGTACAACCGAAACCCACCTGCATCTTGCCTTTGGTAGAGGACTGAGGCCGAATCTGTTCGCGGGGGCCGGAGTGAAGCTCGTATCCCGCAGCCTCGGCGCCGGTGCCGGCGCCGGTTCGGGATTCGGGATCGATTTCGGCATGCTCTATGTGCCCCGGGCGGACCTGACCGCGGGACTGATGATTCGCAATCTCATCCCCATGAAGATCACCTTCGACTCGGGTTCGTCGAACCGGGTCCCGCCGGTCCTCGCCATCGGTCTCGCACTCGCGAGAACTGTTTCGGCGGTCAACGGACGGGTCACCTGCAGCGGAAGTATCAACATCGGCGAGGAAAAATCCGCCGCCGACGGTCTTCAGGGTGCGAGGGTTGGCATCGAATACGTCTATCGGGAGAAGCTGGCATTCCGTCTGGGTGCAAGGGGAAATCACTTTACCGCCGGTGCGGGCGTCCGGCTGCGCGGACGCGTTGCTTTCGACTTCGCTTTTCTGGAACACGGCGAATTGGACAACACCTACCGCGTCTCGGGTTCCGTATATTTCTGAACCGATAGCTCGACTATGTCAAGCGCGACCGATTTCAAATCCGGGTATATCGCAATCGCCGGAAAGGCCAACGTGGGCAAATCCACGTTGTTTAACCACCTCGTTGGCGCACGCCTTTCCATAGTGACCGCAAAACCTCAGACCACGCGGCACCGCGTATCCGGCATTCTCACCTCCCGGACGTCCCAGATGATTTTTCTGGATACACCCGGATTGTTTCAGCCCCGTTGTCGTCTGCACGAGCGAATGTGCGATCAGATACGGCGTTCCGTGAGTGACGCGGATGTATTCCTCGGTGTCGTTGACGCCTCGGACTTCGATGCCACCTTCGACCGGGAAATGCGTGAAGTCCTCCGCAGGGTCAGGAGCC
Organism: Candidatus Latescibacterota bacterium; assembly: GCA_965116875.1. Taxonomy (GTDB): domain Bacteria; phylum Latescibacterota; class UBA2968; order UBA2968; genus JAAXHE01. Next base: position 449,272 of record OZ220733.1, on the reverse strand, counting down.
CGCGCATCGTCGCGGTCAATAAATCCGACCTGGTATCCGCGGCCCGGGGAACGCAGTGCGCGGATGCGGTGAGGCAGGAAGCCAACATTCAGGAAGTCATTGCGGTTTCCGCCCAAACCGGTTACAATGTCGAACTGCTTCGGTCCAGTCTGGAGCAGGCGCTGCCCTCAGGACCCCTGTACTTTCCGGAAGACATGCTCACCGAGCACCCGGAGCGATTTTTCGTCACCGAACTCATCCGGGAAGAGATTTTCCTGCAACTGCGTCAGGAGTTGCCATATGCAACCACGGTCAAGGTGGAGGCTTTCCGGGAAGACCGCCACAGAACCCATATCCGGGCCATTATTGTCGTTGAACGAGAGTCCCAGAAGGGCATCGTCATTGGAGGAAATGGAAAAACCCTCAAATCCATCGGCAAGATTGCACGAGGCAAGATTGAAGCATTCCTGGACGTTCCGGTCTACCTGGAACTGCGGGTGAAGGTCTTTCAGAATTGGCGGAAGAAAGAACAGGCCCTGCGCGGTTTCGGCTACTGAACCTGGAATTCAATCGTGCCTGACACCATAAAGACATGGCTCAAATTTTCCATCGGGGCGGCCCTCGCCGCCGGGTTTCTGTGGCTGGCTTTTCAGGGCGTCGCTCCTGCCGGCCTCTGGTCTGCGGTCAGGCAGGCCACAGGATCCTGGCTTGTCTTAAGCGTCTTTCTTCTCGTATTATCCATTTTCCCCCGAGCCTGGCGTTGGCGGATCCTCCTGAAACCCGTCAGTCGCCAGATATCCTTCATGATGGCCAGCCATGCCATACTCGTGGGCTATGCGGCCACGAACGTCATTTCCCGCGCCGGCGAGATCGCGCGCGGCGTCGCGCTTCAAAGGGACCGGCGCCTGCCGTTGAGCGGCGTTTTCGCCACGATCCTCGTCGAACGGGCGATCGACATGCTGGCTCTCCTCGTCTTTCTGGGTGGCGTCCTCTATTTTACGAGAGAAAAAATCGCCGCGGCGTTCCCGTGGATGGAAGCGGTCGCGCTCTTTACGCTGGCGGCCACGGTGGGTATACTCGTGCTCTTTGCGCTTCTTTCGGTATACGGCGACCGTGCGTTGACAGTCTTGCGACTGCCGGTACGGTGGGTTTCCCGGTCGGCCGCGGACCGGCTGACCGGCATTCTCCGGTCGGTGTTTCAGGGTCTGGGCGGCGTCCACGCAATCTCGGGCTATGCCGGCATCCTCGTTTCCAGTATTCTTCTCAACCTGACCTATATCCTCGTCGCCTACGTCACGTTCTTCGCGTTCGGCTTCCCGTCCCGTTACCACCTCGGTTTTTATGATGCCATTGTTGTCCTCGTGATTTCAACCATCGGCGTCATTATCCCCACGCCGGGAGGGACGGGCACGTACCATTATTTCTGCAGCCAGACCCTCCACGCGGTATTCAACGTTCCTCTTACGGACGCGCTTGCCTATGCAACGGTGATGCACGGCATTGCCTTTGTCACGTACCTGGTTGGGGGCGGACCGGGGCTGATACGCCTTCTGCTCGCCCGCCGGCTCGGCGCCGTGCAACAAGGCGATGCCAATGAGAACAAATAAACAAAGGGCGCGAACCGTTACGTTCGCGCCCTGTCGCCGTTAACCAATTTCCGGGGTGGTCAGGACTGCATCCGCCGGGACATCTCCATCGCCTCCTCGGCCTCTTCGATCATGCCCTTCTGCTGGTAGAGCCTTGAAAGACTCGTATGCGCAAGCGGCTCTTCCGGAGCGATTCGAATCGCTTCCCGCGCGTGCAGAATGGCATCGTCGATTTTACCCTGCCTGTCCAGGACCTGCGCCAGGCCCAGATGACCCATGTAGAAATCCGGATCCTCTTCCAGCGACTGACGGAACTTCTCAAGAGCCCCATCGAGGCTGCCGGAGGAGATCAGCTTCAATCCCTCCCTGTAGTGGTCTTTGGCCGCCATTTGTCACGTTCTCCCGAAACTCTGAATTCAGACGCCGCCACTCGACATCGCACCGGACTGCAGTGGGGTGGCCCGGCGTTCGACGCTGCCTGGGCTTCCTAGAAATGCCCGGTGATGTCAATTGAGAAATACTGGTGCGGATGGTAGGTCTCCGCAAAATCCGTGGGCCAGGCCAGATCGTATCGGAACAGGAAATAACCCAGGTTCACCCGAACGCCGAATCCGTACCCGGCGGCCATCTGCGGCTTCTCGAATCCGTGTTTGGACCTTCCCTGGCGGAAGTGTTGCGGCACGTTGAGCTCGAAACCGCCGTCGCGGGCGATCCACCCGTCCCGCCACCTCGCCCTTTCAAAGGCGCCGCCGACGTCCAGGAACAACTCACCCTGGACGTTCTGGAAGAAGAGCGGCAGCGGCCATCCCATGGCCAGTTCCCTGATGAGGGGAAAACGAAATGCCGCATTGGCCAGCACATAGGAGTCTCCGGCCAACTCGAACAACTCCACGCCGCGCAGCGGCCAGACAAAACTGGAAAAGAAGATCCGGTCCTGATCCACGTTGGCGAACGTGGAGAAGTTCGGATTCACGGGGTTGTTGACGCCCCCCACGAAATAGACTCGCTTGTTGGGGCCGAAGCTGGTGCCGCCGGAGAGTCGAAAGGCAAGCGTATATTCGCCCAGCGTGAGCAGGTACTGGCGAAGGTCCACGTTGAATGCCGCAAAACGCATTCCCGCCCAGCTTCCTTCAGCGCCAAGCCGCACCCGCCGCCCGTCCACGGCGCCGAAACCGCCCATCAGCGAGTTGTCGTCCACCAGAGCCAGGTACGAAACCACGGCTCCCCGCGAATCAACTTCGGTGCCCGACAGCCCGCGCAGGCTGCTGCCGGTGAATCCGCGGCGAACCCACCGGTTGTCGTAACGTTCCCGCTCCAGGCGTTCGCGGGAAATCCTGATGCCCCTTGTGCCCAGTTCCATCCTGCTGAAGCGGCTGAACGGCCTGACCAGGCTTGCTTCCGCGCCAAAATACCGATCGGCGTTCAGTTGCCCCCGGTCGAAGAAGAACAGGCGCGTGTGGAAGGCGCTGATATAGAAGTTGGTCTGGTGTTTGAGATTCTGGTATCCGAGGAAGAGATCGCTGTCCTTGAGGGAGAAGCTCAGGCCGGTCTGTATGATGAGTCTATGGTCGCCCATCACGTCCGTCAGCGACAACTGCAGGAGGCTGCTGACGCCGTAGAAGGTGTCGAAGCCCGCGTTGGCCCCGAAGAACTCCGGTTTGAGTTTCACGCGGTACTTGTTCACGGTGAATTCCCTGTTCCAGTCGCGCAGCGTCAGCGCCCTGTCGCCGATGCCGTCCAGCGTGTCGGCATCGGCCGTGGCTTCCTCGTCATCGCCGCTCGCCTCCGCCGCGGCCAGCGCCATCTGGTCCGACATCCACGTCTCCACCTTCCGGTCCGCCGCCACCGCCGCCGCCGTGTCCTCCTGCGCAGCCACCGCCCCGCTGTCGGCCTCCGCCGTCGCGGCAACCTTCTGCTCCTGCCGCCGGTCGCGCTGCAACTCCACGAACGGCCGGTCCTCGATGCCTGCCAGACGCTTCGCATAGCGCGTCAGCGGCAGATCCTCCATGCTCCGCTTCCGCTTAAGCGGGTCCTTCATCACGAAGATGTCGTATCCCCCCCGGTGGAACGTCGTGAACGCCAGCTTCCTGCCGTCCGCGCTCCAGTCGATATACCGCGCCCCCGACAGCAGATTGCTGATCGGATACACCTGCGAGCCGTCCACGTGCGCGATGTAGACGTTGCCCACGCCCGTCCTGTCCGACACGAACGCCAGCGTCTGCGAGTCCGGACCCCACGTGGGATGGCTGTCGTTCACCTCGCTTTCCACCACCCGCCGGATCTCGCTCCCGTCCGCCTTCAGCACGAACACGTCATACACCCCGAACTCGAAGTCCTTCGTCCCGTCATACGAAAGGTCCGCCGACGGACGGTCCGAACTGATCGCGATCCATTCCCCGTCCGGCGACCAGTCCAGGTGCTTCTCGTCATACGGATCACGCGTCATCCGGCGCAGCGACTCGTCCGCCACGTCCACCACGTACACGTCCGACCACCCGTCCTTCAACCCCACGATCGCGATCTGTTTCCCGTCCGGCGACCACGTGGGCTCGAACAACCCGTCCAGATCGAACTTGAAGCGCTTCGTCACACGCTTCTTCCTCACGTCCAGCGTATACAGCGTGTTCTTGTTGCGCGACTTCGCCGCAAACGCGATCTGCTTCCCGTCCGGCGACCACGTGATGCCGGGCCGCAGCACGAACAACCCCTCGAAGTCCGACGATCGCTCCCCCTCCACCAGCCGCCCCAGATCCTGACCGTCGATCGCCGACATCAAATAGATGTCGAACGTACCCTGGCGCTCCGTCACATACGCGATCTTGTCGCCCTGAGGTGAAAACGACGGCGCAATGTTGTAAAAACCACGGCCCGCGCCCGCCTCCGTCAGCTGCTTCGCCACCTCCTCCGACGGATGGTGCAGGTTGATCTCGTTCCAATACTGCCGCTTCAGCCACAACTGCCACTTCTCGTCCAGCTCCTCCACACCCTCACCGATCGACGCCTTCAGCGCCTTGTCGACAGACCGCGCGGAACGGAACGAAGAGATGAACTCCGCCACCTTGTCCTTGCCATACTCCTCCTCGATCATCACGAAGACGGACTGACCCCCCTTATACGCGAACGCACCGCTCAACGACGTCATCCCCGGCACAAAACCCGTGATCGTCGCGTGACGCATGAAATTGTCGCCCTCGCGGTCCCATCCACCCTGCGACAGATACTCCGCCACGCCCTCCGCGATCCACAACGGCGGCAGCGACGCCGTCTGCGTCATCATCGCGCCCAGCCATCCACCGCCCGTCCACATCTCCAGCGTCACCACGTGCACCAGCTCGTGGTGAATCACGTGACGGAAGTCGGCATACGAACCCGTATACGGGATCACCACGCGTCCCTGCGCGAACTCCGTAAACCCGCCCGTGAACTCCGACTGCTCCGTCGGCGTGATGTTCGTCACCGAAAACCCGTTGTGCGAGTTGTAGATCACAATCGGATACCGGTCCTTCAGCGTATACTTCAAGTCCTTCTCCAGACGCACCAGCGCACGCTCCGCCTCCTTCGCCGCAAACTCCGCAGCAGGCTGCGACGCCTTGTCAAAGTAGATCTTGAAATGCTCCGTCTCCAGAAAATGCCAGTCGTAATCGTCATACGTCACCTTGTTCTTCCCGAAATACTCCTGGCCCATCGCCATCCCGCACGAAGACAAGACGATTGCGAAGAGAAGAACCCACCTGGACATATCCAAGCTCCTTGAATTGTAGACAAGCCTTTTCGGGTACCGTATCGTCTGGATACTGAGATGTAAACGCCGGTTTTACGCGGCCTTCCGTCCGCTTCTGCCGCCGCTGCCGGAAGGGTTTTCGCCGCGGCTTATCGTGTAAAGAACGGGTTGTTCGCCAGTTCCTCACCAATGGTCGTAATGGGCCCGTGCCCGGGAAAAACACGGGTTTTCTCATCCCGGGAGAGCGCGTTGTCCGTCACGGCCCTGATCTGACCGGCATAGGCCGGACCCAACGCACCGCCCATGGATCCCGCGAAAAGCGCGTCGCCCGAAAAGAACACCCCCTCGGCGCCATAACCGATGCCGCCGGCCGTATGCCCGGGGAGGCTCACCGCGTCGATGGCGATTCGCCCCACTCCGGTCTGCCATCCATCGTCCACCAGGTCGGTCACGAGTCTTTTCAGATCACCAAGAAGCCCGAAGTCTCGTTCGCAACAACATACCCGGGCCCCGGTTGTCTCGGCGACTTCGGCAAGTGCGCCAACGTGGTCGCCGTGACCGTGAGTAAGAAGCACGTGGGTCACGTCCATACGCATACGCTCCGCAAGTGCGAGAATCCGCTCCGCCTGCCCGCCCGCGTCCACAATCGCGCCTTTTCCTGTCGTCTTGCACTTCAATGCGTACGCGTTCACTTCCATGCCCGCATCCAATATCGTTCGCTCGACGGACAGTCGCAGGTCGTCGTGAGGCGAATTCCCGTGCGCAGGCACCCATCCCTTCGCAATTCCGATCAGCTTTTGACCATCCAGTTGAAGCGCGCCGGCCAGGGCAAGAATTCCGCCTTCGCCGGGCGTGAGTTCGTAGCTCTCGATCAGTCCGATGTCTCCTTCGCTCAACCCCGTCGCGTCCGCGAGCGATGACTCGGACAGGCCCAACCCGCGCCGGGCCTTTCCAACGATGTCTCCGAAAAAATCCTCGAGTGTATCGTACGCCACGTATCCTCCCTCGTTCACAGGTCGTCCGCAATCCGTATGGTGGCTCACAGGACCATCTTATTATATATGATAGATACGGGCGGGATTGTCAATTGTTTTTGGCCTCACGCCGACGACGACGGCCTCGGTGGTCGTGCGTCACGGTCGTTTATCATTGCAGTACGGGTCGTTCATGTATAAATTCTCCGCGAAATGAATCAGGCCTGGAATTGTCCCGGGAGCCGCTGCTATCCGGGATAATTCGGAAAAGACAAATCCGGGCCGGGGTGGATTCGCGCAAATTCCCGTCATTTGTATTGAATCAGACCCGTTTTCGGACAGGTGTGGTGAATTGAAGGAGGCAAGGTGTCCGCCAACCCGAAAAAAGCCGCGGGTGAACGGGCCGCCGAACTGGTGGACGACGGCATGATCGTCGGCCTTGGGACCGGATCGACCGCTTTCTATGCGATTCGAAAGCTGGGCGAGCGTGTACGGGAGGGCCTGAGGATTCGAGGAATCCCAACGTCTGAACAGTCCAGGAATCAGGCGGAGAGCGAAGGCATTCCCCTTATCGATTTCTCCGATGCCACCCGGATAGACCTGACGATTGACGGCGCCGACGAGATCGATCCCGCCTTCAACCTGATCAAGGGCGGCGGCGGCGCTCTGTTTCGCGAAAAACTCGTGGCCGCGGCCAGCCTTCGGGAAATCATCGTTGCCGACGAAACCAAACTCAAGGACCGCCTCGGAGAGTCTCCGCTGCCGGTGGAAGTGGTCCCCTTCGGCTGGCAGTACGTTCAACTGAAACTCGAGGCTCTCGGATGCCGGGCGTCTCTGCGCATCCGCGAAAACAGGACGTTCGTCACGGACAATGGCAACCACATTCTGGACTGCGCCTTCGGCGGCATCGAAGAGCCCGGGGATCTGGAACGACGTATCGGTGGGATCTGCGGCGTCGTTGAGTCCGGCCTCTTCGTGGGCCTGGCTCACCAGATCGTGATCGGCAAGGCCGACGGCACCATCGAAGAGCGATGCAGACCGCAGCCCGCTTCCGCCGTACCAGGAGTGAGGTAAGAGGAGTGAGGAGTGAGAAAAAGCAGATCGGGAAACGCGAGAGGCAAGTCGGGCGAGGAGTGAGGCAAGAGGAGTGAGGAAATGCAGATCGGGAATCGCGGTAGGGAAGAGGAGCGAGGGGCCCTCGTCTCTCTCTTTTCTTACTTCTCTCCGCTCTCTTCTCGATTTTCGCCTTCTCTCTTTTCTCACTTCTCTCCACTCTCTACTCTACGCATCTCCCGTTGCCCCCTTCCGCCGTACCAGGAGTGAGGTAAGAGGAGTGAGGAGTGAGAAAAAGCAGACCGGGAAACGCGAGAGGCAAGTCGGGCGAGGAGTGAGGCAAGAGGAGTGAGGAAATGCAGATCGGGAATCGCGGTAGGGAAGAGGAGCGAGAGGTCCTCGTCTCTCTCTTTACTCACTTCTCTCCACTCTCTACTCTACGCATCTCCCGTTGCCCCCTTCCGCCGCTCCAGGAGTGAGGTAAGAGGAGTGAGGAGTGAGAAAAGGCAGATCGGGAAACGCGAGAGGCAAGTCGGGCGAGGAGTGAGGCAAGAGGAGTGGGGAAATGCAGATCGGGAATCTCGGTAGCGAAGCGGAGCGAGAGGCCCTCGTCTCTCTCTTTACTCACTTCTCTCCACTCTCTCCTCGATTTTCGCCTTCTCTCTTTTCTCACTTCTCTCCACTCTCTCCTCTACTCGTCTCCCGTCTTCCCGAATCAGGAAACACAGCGACAAACCTGACAGATATGGTCTTTAACAGGGATACTCAATGAGCATCTTCATCGACAACGACACTCGAGTTATAGTGCAGGCGATTACCGGCAACGAAGGTTCCTTCCACACGCGACAGATGTTGGACTACGGCACCCGGATCGTCGCGGGCGTCACGCCGGGCCGGGCCGGACATCGGGTCGAAGGGGTACCGGTCTTCAATACGGTTTCCGATGCGGTCGACGCCACGGGGGCGGACGCTTCGATCGTCTTCGTCCCGGCGGCGTTCTCCGCGGACGCGATCATCGAAGCCGCGGAGGCCGGAGTGCGCCTGGTCGTGTGCATCAGCGAAGGCATCCCCGTACTGGATATGGTAAAGGTCAAACACTACCTCGGTTCGCGCTCCACCCGGCTGATTGGACCCAACTGTCCGGGGGTCATCTCTCCTGGCAAATGCAAGATTGGCATTATGCCGGCCGATGTACACAGGAGCGGCAACGTGGGTGTCATTTCCCGCAGCGGAACGCTGACGTACGAGGCCGTCGCCCAACTGACGGCCCTGGGTCTCGGCCAGTCCACGTGCGTGGGCATTGGGGGAGACCCCGTCATCGGAACCAGTTTTATAGATTGTCTCGATGCCTTCGGACAGGATCCCCAAACCGAATGCGTCGTGATGATCGGCGAGATCGGCGGCTCGGCGGAAGAACAGGCGGCGGACTACGTGAGGACTTCATTCCCGAAGCCCGTGGTCGGCTTCATTGCCGGCCAGACCGCGCCTCCGGGCAGGCGCATGGGCCACGCCGGCGCCATTATTTCGGGCGGCAAGGGCACGGCCGAAGAAAAGATGGCGGCCCTGGCAGCCGCGGGTATTCGGGTCTGCAGCAGCCCGGCGGACATTGGCGAAACCGTGTGCGAAGCGCTCGGCGCGAATCCCGGGCGGACCGTCTGACTTCCGCGACCGATGCCGGACGTTTCGCGCCCGGCGACGCGGGCGATTGTGGCGGCGCGACTGTCGCGAATTCGGATGAAAAAACGGGTAACAAAAGTATTGACATTTGAGAATTCCTTATATATCTTCTGTCGATACCCTGCGGTTGTGCACTTGATTACAAATCGAAGCGATCCACCGGTGGGCTTATGTTAAATTGCTACCGCGTAGTCCTTTATTATAGATACAACAGGTTGGAAGCAGGAGTGCGTTAACGGGGCGCGTCCGGTATCCGGACGGCATTGCCCTTTTTTTATGTTTGAGAGGGGGTGAGGAATCCAGCAGACTGCGGGGATTTTGCAGGTTCTTTTAGCCGGGTAATTTCTGTTTCGGGGCAGTTTGCAGATGTAAGGCAGTGAGGAGGGGATAAGTCATCATTCCCAAGAAGGAGGTGTTTATGAAGGTGTTCAGGGTTGTTGGCCTGTTGATTCTCGTATTCTCGATATCAGCGTGGCCTGCTGTTGCCCAGGAAGGCAGTTGGGGAGTCGGCGTGTTTGCGAATTACAACGTGCCGGTCTTCGGTCTGGGCGAGTGGTACGACAACGATTCCAAGTTCGGGCTGAACGCGGCCTACGTGCCCGCGTCGAACGTAACCGTGGAGCTTGAGTTTCACAGCGGCAACTTCACCGACGGGAGCCTGCTGACTCGTACGTTCACCTGGACCGACGGCAACGACTACACCAGCCCGAACGCGTCCAGCAATATGAGCCTGAACAGTCTGCTGGTAAACGCCCTCGTCAGGCTGCGGCAGATCGGACAGCCGTTCTCTGCCAGCAGTTTCGCCCCGTACGTCGCGGTGGGCGGCGGCTTCTACCGGTACAGGAACGACGTCAGCGGGTTGCTCTGGCCCGGTCAGACAGGCGACCTGGTTCTTGAGCTGGAACCGTTCTCCGACGAGCGGTTCGCGCTGGGGATTAACGCGGGGCTGGGTGTCGAAGCCTTTGTCGTCGACAACGTGGCCGTGGACCTTCGTGCGCGGTACAACATGATGATCGGGGACCTTCGGGGCCTGGAAGACTGGGAAATTTCCGAAACCTTCCCCCTGCAGATGCTGGACTTCGGAGCCGGGGTTAAATTCTACTTCAGCGGGAAATAGCCGCGGAGTCCTTTCGAAGGAGGTATTCAGATGAACAGATGGAAGTTGTTTGTGGCTTTGCCGGTCGCGCTCTTCGTGCTGATTGGCTTCACACAGGACGCGTTTGCGGGCCAGACCGGTAAACTGACCGGGCGCATCATGGATGCGGCGTCCGGCGAACCGCTGCCGGGTGTAAACGTCGTGATCGAAGGCACCCGCAGGGGCGCCCAGTCGGACGCGGACGGATACTATCTTGTCATTTCCGTCGACCCGGGCAACATTACGCTGGTGGCATCCATGGTCGGCTACAACGCCGTTACCAAGACGGACGTGCGGATCCAGGCCGACTTTACCACGACCGTCGATTTCCAGTTGAAGGAGACGGCGCTCGAAGCCGAAGAACTCGTGGTCACGGCGGAGCGGCCGCCGGTGGAGCCTGACAAGACCACCAGTCACTACGTGATGAGCGCCGAGCAGCTGGAATCGCTGCCTATGGCCCGCTCGGTCACCGACCTGGTTACATTGAATCCGGGTGTGCAGCTCAACAATGCCAACGTCATCCGTGGCGGAGACTCGAAAGACGGCATCCTGATGGTGGACGGCGTGGTTCTGCCGAACAACGACGGCTACGGCAGGCAGTTCACCGGACCCTCCAAAACCGCCGTTCAGGAAATCACGGTGATTTCAGGCGGCGCGAGCGCGGAATACGGCAACCTGGAATCCGGCGCGGTCTCCATCATCACGAAAGACGGCGGACGGGACTTCCGCGGCTGGGGCGATCTCCGCTATACGCCCCCAAGCCAGAAGCACTGGGGCGCAAATCTCTACGAGAGCGCGTATCACCGCGACAGGCTCAAGTGGGACGACCGTGAGTGGCGCGCGGAAACGGTGATTCTGAGCGACGGCGAGGATGGCGTTCCGGGCACGCCCGACGACGAGGTGGGCCTTGCGCACAGGGCCATAGAATACACCGACATCAAGGGGTATTATATTGAAGGCGGCATTTCGGGGCCGATGGGCGACCAGGCCAGTTTCTTCGCAAGCGCGAGGTGGACCCGGCAGCCCACCGACGTGTTGAACACGTCCGTTCGCAATGCCACCTTCGACCCGAGCCTTGGCGCCACCAGCCTGACCAGCGTTATGTCCGGCGGCTTTCCCACGCTGTCCACGCCGCTGGATTTCCGCGGCAACGCCAAGCTGACGTTCCGGCCAGGCGCCGACGCGAAGGTGAGCATCGGCCAGATCTATTCCACGGCTGAATATTACAACAGGGGAACGAACACCCAGCGCGACAGGGCGTCCAACGGTCAGAACATCTTTCTGCCGGAGGGGTCCGGCGCCGGCGGACGGGTCGTGACCGACCGGGTCACCTACGCGTCGCTGACGCACACGGTTTCACCCAAGACGTTCTACGAAGCCAGGGTGTCGTTCTACACAACGCTGGAAGATACCCAGGATACGAAGTGGCCGAGAGACCAGTTCGGGTTCCCCACAACGGTATTCGGCGAGAAGGATCTCGACGGCTGGTTCAACGTAAGGCCCGCCAACGTCGCGAACTACACCATTGCGGACCGGAGCCGGCTGAATCTGAAGCTGGACGTGTCGTCCCAGGTCACCAAGGGACACTTCGTCAAGGGCGGAATGGATCTCACCCGGTTCAGCATCTATTACCTGAACTACAATGCGCCGAACCCAAGCCAGCGGATTGTGGACTTTATCACCCACTCGGGTAATCTGCCCGACGTGAAAGCGCCCATCAATCCCATTCAGATCGGATTCTATCTGCAGGACAAGATGGAGTTCGAGGGGATGGTGATGAACGCGGGCATCCGGTTCGACGCGCTCTACACCAACCACCGGTTCTACAACGTCTCGCAGCTTCAGACGCCGCAGAACCGCTGGCTCATCAAGCACGTGGATATGGTCACGGTCGACCCGCAGTGGGCGACCCAGTTCAGCCCGCGATTCGGGATCTCCCATCCCATCACGCAGCGGTCGGCCTTCCACTTCACGGCCGGTCTCTACGCCAAGGTGCCCGACCTGTTCGAGTACTTCCGCGAGCAGTGGCGGGCGAACGGCCCCGATGCCCACGTGGCGTGGGACTCGTTCCGGGGTCTGCACGGGCAGGTCCGGATGGCGAACCCCTACGTTGCCCTTACCCGAACCCGGGCTTACGAGGCGGGCGCCGACTGGAACTTTGTCGCAGACTATACGGCGGGTATAGCGGCCTATTACAAGAGCGCCATCGGCAAGATTTCCTCAGGAAGCCGGTACTGGTACGAGCCGCAGCGCACAACCTGGGTCTGGGGCCGCAAGCCCAGTTCTTACCAGGACATGAGAGGCCTCGAGTTGCACGTGCGCAAGGGCTTCAGCCACTATTTCTCGTTCAACGCGGCCATCAACTTCGGCTGGGCGTCTACGGCGCGCGTGGGCTCCAACGCCACCATGTTCTACCCGGATTCCTCGTACGTAATGAACCCCGATCAGTATCACGATTGGGAATGGAACGGGTCTGCATACGTGCGCAAGGATTTCTCTCTGGAAGAACGGATGAAGCTTGCCACGAGGGTCGCCAGCTGGTGGCGGAGCAGGTCCAGAGCCATCACGGACAGGTATCAGTTCGTGATTTTCGAGTTCATGGACATCCAGAAGGCCTACGACGCGCCGGCCAATATGAACGGTGTCTGGCAGCCCACGTACGGCGGCGGCCGGCTGTTCAACCCGAAAGGGTCTGACCTTCGTGTCCAGTCCAGCCTCTCGCTGTACCTGGATACGCCCATGGACTTCGGTCCCGGGCTGCGTCAGTTCCACGCGGTGGGCGGACTGCGCGCGAATATGGTCTGGCGCATTCAGAGCGGCAGACCCCAATGGTACACGCCGCCCGGGAAGCAGCCGGAACTTCGCCACAGGCCCATCCGAACCTGGACCGACCTGCAGGTCGAGAAGACCCTTGTGGAGAGCGGGCAGCGGAACGCCGTGTTCTACGTGGAGATCTTCAATCTGTTCAACCAGCAGGACAGCCCCGTCGGCGGATCCTATCCCGACTACGTCCGCTGGGGCCTGAACGTCCCCAGGCCGAACGACCAGGACTACCTCACGTACGGGGACTACAACGAGTTGACCCGGTACTACGGCAAGCCGCGCGAGGTGGGCTTGGGTCTGAAAGTCAACTTCTAATTGAGTTAACGTAACCGGGGGGCGGGTTTGCCCGTCCCCCGTTAATCGAAAGGGAGAAGCAAGTATGAAACCAGGCATCAAGCTTGTGGCGCTTGTGTGCGGCTTGCTCCTGCCGGTGGGCGCCTGGGCGGTAGACCAGAGCGACACCCCGAGGCTTTCCACCAGCCGAGGTCACCTCCAGATCAGCTGGAACTCGGACGGTACCATGGGCGGCTGGAACCTGGGAAGCGGGCAGACGGGAGAGCCGGATATGTTCTGGTATCCCGGCTGGGCGAACATCCCCAGTAGCAACGCCAGCTCCAATTATACGCGCCGGGGCGGTAACGCGGTTGGTTTCGGCACGTGGATCATGGTCGTGGGGCCCGGCGGCGTGGATGCGGCCTGGACCGGCCCCAGGGGCAAGAGCCCCGACATCACACCGCTGGTCTACGACCCGTCCAGCGGGCCCGAGGCGCACCTGGGCGCGGCCACGGAGTGGGAGCAGGGTCGTTCCGCGACGTTTACGTCGTCCAGCAACTACTGGCCAGGCGCGAACGTGCCCGATGAAAACGACGTCAGCGCGCCGCCAAGATTGATCTGGAACTTCTCGCCCGGAGAATACACGCCGGACGACGCGTTTGCGGAAGAGATTCTGGTCGCCAAGTGGACGAACAAGTTCGACATCACAATCACGCGGAAGGTCCACAACTGGTCCCACCAGATGTTCGACGATTTCGTCATCGCGGAATTTACCCTGGAAAACACCGGTAGCGACCGGCACAATGAAGTGTACCTGCCGCTGGTGGCCACGTGGAAGATCAACGAAACGGCCGATAACAACCGCGGCGGCGGCCGGTGGTGGCGGTGGCTGGACGACGGTCTCGACGATCACTTCCGGTACACGGAGGCTGGAAACTACGTGGACGGCGGCCCCGGCGGGCCTGTGTCGATCAGTGCGGCCAGGGCGCAGGGACTCAAGCTGAGCTATCAGTTCGACGGAGACAGCCCGTTCAAGGCCTGGGAGGATACGGGCGACCCGTGGATCAAGGACATCGAGACTTCCGACCTGAAGGAAATGGCCTTCCCGGACGGCAAGCTGGCCTCCCACTCGTTCGTGGGCATGGCGCCCGTCGCGTTCGCGGACAGCCCGGCCGATCCCAGGCACGCGTTCAATATGCACGATGCGGGTCAGTACGTGCAGCCCGCGGAAGACCAGCCGGTCTACCAGGGCTGGTGGAACGTGCGTACGACGTCCGACTACGACGAGCCTGTCCTTGAAGGCGAGACCCCTGCGGAGGCGTTCGCGAAGCTGACCGCGACGTCCGCACAGGACAACCCCACCGAGGTTGGCGGCTTCACGAACGCGCAGGTGTACGGTCCATGGGCGCTCGGCCCGGGCGACAAGGCCAAGGTCGTGGTGGCGTACGTTGCCGGCTCCGGCGCGGAGTATGCGGGCCCCGGCAAAAGCCCTATAGACATCTGGCAGTGGTCCCTCACGGCCGATAAGGCCAGCTATCTGCAGGGAGAGCAGGCGATCGTAGAACACCTGGAGCACGCGCTGTTCGCCTATCAGAGCGGCTTTGACATTCCGGATGGCCCACCCGACGTCGACGTCTACGTGAAGAGCGACGAGAACGCGAAGGTGAAACTGTTCTGGGCCGCGGAGGCCCAGGGCGCGGTTCATCCGGACTACGGCTCGGCCGACGTGGCCGGCTTCCGCATCTACCGCGGGCTGCGTGGAACGCTCACGGCCACCGGCCCGTTCTCGCTCGTCGGTGACATTCCCGTCGGCGGGCCGTTGCCGGCGGGTGTCACGTACGATGCGGGCGCCGACTGGCCCGTGGCCGCCGCGGAGGGCAATGAAAGCACGGCGGTTGGGCTGGCGAACCAGGCCAGCGACGGCCGGCGCGCCGACCGTCCCGGGATGTACGGCTGGTCCGATGCGAGCTCCAATGCCGGATTCTTCTATTACTACAGCATTCGGGCCTACCAGCAACCGCATGACGACTGGATGAACAATGACGGAACCATGACCTTTGCGGACCTCCCGCCCAGGGCGCAGAAGTTCCTCCAGAACGGGCAGGAGGGGCCGTTCTCCAACTTCCTCCAGGTCAACCGCGGGTCGCCCGTGCTGCCGTTCGTGGCGGCCGCGGACGCGCTGGAACGCGATATCGTGGTGGTGCCGAATCCCTACATGGCCAACGGCACCAACGAGTACGGCGGCGGCGTGAAGATCCGGTTCGTGAACGTGCCGTCCAACTCGTTCATTTATATCTTCAACACAGCCGGACAGCTGATTCAGGTCCTGCGCCAGAAGGGCATTTCTTCCAGCGAGACCAGTTGGACCGGCCGTCCGTATTCCACCATCCGGGCGCTCGTGGGTCCGGGAATCTATTTCTATGCCGTGCATGGCATTGAACCATCAGCTGGCGCCGGAAAGATCAAGACCGGCACGTTTGTCGTGATCCGTTAACGAACCTCGCGACGTTGAAGGAGAATTGTTATGAAAAAAGGATGGTACATCTTGGGATTGGCCCTCGTGACCGTCGCTCTCCTGTCCGTGACGCCGGCGTGGGCGGTTGAGCAGCCGGCGCCCGGCACCGGGTCGCGCGACGGGGCGTTGATCGATCCGAAGATGGAGAACGTAGACAAGGCCTGGGGCCTCTGGGTCGAACGTGTGGGACTTTCCGAATTTCCGTTCCTGAAAATCGGCCAGGGCGCGCGCGCTGAGGCGATGGGCGGCGCTTATACCGCCATCGCTGACGACATCACGTCCGCGTTCTGGAACGCCGCGGGCCTGGGGCACGTCGAAAACGTGGCCTATACCCTGAACTACACCCGCTGGCTGGCCAATTCCTCACTGGTTTCCGGGGCGCTGGCGTTCAACGCCGGATTCGGAATTATCGGGTTCACGGTCACGAGTTTCGCGGCCGAAGAATTCGAGGTTACCACACCCACGGCTCCCTGGGGCACCGGGACCATGGCGCAGGTGGGCGATATCGCCCTCGGCGCGGTATTCGCGAAGAAGATGACCGACAAATTCATGCTGGGCGGTCAAATTCGCTGGATCCAGGAAGATCTTTACCTGGAGAAGGTTTCGACACTGGATTACAGCATCGGCACCCACTTCTACACGGGGTACCGGAGCAGCAGGATCGCCATGAGTTTCCGGAACCTGGGCCCGAACGTCAAGGTAACGGAAGGCGGTTTCACGGCGGCGATGCCCACCACATACTCCCTCGGCGGAGCGATGGAGATATTCGGACAGAAGGGCGATCCCGGATACTTCACGCTCTCCCTCGAGCACGAGTTCGTGACGGACTTCCGGCCGATCACCCGCGCGGGCGGGGAACTCTGGCTGGAAAACACGCTCGCGCTTCGCGCCGGCTACAGGACGCATACCGCACTTGAAAGCTGGAGCGTCGGCGCCGGTCTGAAGCACGAACTGCCGGGCGGTCAGCTGATCACAGTGGACCTCTCCTACCACAATGCGGATCTGGGCATTTTCGATCCACCGTTGCGTCTGTCCGTGGGCGGGACATTCTAGGGGCCTGACGCGCGGCAAACATAAAGGGGGGCGGTCCGCCGGATCGTCCTCCTTTTCTATTTACAGAAGCAGGTAGACGGGAGACGGTAGAAAAAAGCGGGGAGACGGTAGAGGTGAGACGGTAGAAGAAGCCCTTGCCAATATGTTCCTCCGTCTTGCCTGCGGCATGACAAGAAAACTTACACGGCATGCGATCTCTACCCTCTCCCGGCTTACGTCTCACCAGGTGGTGGGCCGGGGTGTGGTTCTCTCCCCTCTCCCGTCCCTCTTGATTTTCTGCAACCAATTGCGTCTGTGGGCATCCTATATTTATAGGTAGCAATACCAAGGCGCCGGCACCCGTTCCAGTGAGAATGCGGGTGCGGTCTGAGGCGTTTGCGCAAACCCGAAACGAGGAAGAGTACAATGTTCCGGATTCTACTGCGGACGATGGTTCCCTGGCTTGCCGGATTGGCCCTTTTCCTGGCGGGAGGTCCTACAAACGGCGCCGAAGAATCGCCGCCTCAAACCGCGTCTGACACGACCGCCGACTCCGCACCGGACCCGGAACTGCAGCGTGCGTTGCGTGCGTACTGGCCGCAGATAATCGCGGATCCGGCGGGCCAGAACACCCGGATCGGATACGCCCGGTTGCTGAAGGCAGACCTGGAGGGCGCCAGAGAAGCGTTTCAGTCGGCGCTGTCTCAAAACGTCGAGTTCGCACCAGCACACTTCGGCATGGCGCTGGCGTCATATCGCGCGGGCACGGCGGAGGGAGAGAAGGGGAGGTTTTCAGAACAGACGATCTACCATGCCACACGGGCAGCCGCGCTTTCGCCCGGATTCGAACTGGTCCATCGGCTCATGGGACGGTTGTATTCCGACATCGAGGACTACGAAAACTCCCTCGATGCCTACGTGCGCTCTCTATCGGTAGATCGGACGCGTGATCCGACCGTGCTCCAGGCCGTAGTCACGACCTATATCCGGACGGGCGTCTTTGAGGACGTACCCTCTCAAGCGCTGGACTCGTTGGAAGTAACGATGGACGAAGGTCTGCTGTTGCCCGTTGTGGCGCAGGCTTGCGCGAGCCGGAAAGCTCTGGACCTGGCAATGCAATATTACGGCAGGGGATTCTCGCGTATGCCGCCCGAGGAACGCCTGTTGTACCAGGACGTGAGTCTGATCGCATCCAGGGAGGAGCTTCTTACCCATAGGGCGACCGAGGACGATCCGGCGGCGCGGCGGGAGTTCCTCGTAAGATTCTGGTCGGTGAGAGACCCGGATCTGATGACCTCGGTGAACGAGCGCAAGCTGGAGCATTATCGGCGCGTCTGGTATTCGCGAGCCGCTTTTTCCGAACAGGCGAATCCGTGGGACCGGCGGGGCGAGGTCTATATTCGTTACGGCGCGCCGGATTACCGGTCGACTTCCGGCAGCGTGGCGCCACGCATGCCTGTTTCAGTGGAACGGATCAAGGAGCGTGTCGCCCACGATATCTACGGACCGCACGGCATGATGGAGGTTGGCCGGGGGCCCGTATTTCCGGTTCGCAGGATGCACGAGGTGGGTCTGGATTTCCCCGCTGAACTGCCGCCTGGTACCGATCAGGGCGAAGCGCCCGACCCGCTGGAAGTGGAGGAGGGTGCGCCCGCCCTGGCCGATGAGCCCATGGCGCCTGCTGACATGTCGGAGCTGGATGGAGACAATTACGAGGTGACCCTGTCCCCGAACCGCACGCAGGTGACGGCCGGGGACTTCATGTCCTTTATCAAGTGGGAGTCGTGGGTGTATACCGGTGTCGCCGGGGGGATCGAGGTGGTGTTTACCAACGAGTGGGGTGGCGGGAAGTTCGACTTTGCGCCCGTGCCTGCGGCGGCGTTCGACGAAGGCGCATTGCGGCGCACCAGCCGGATCGTGAAATACTCGCCCGCGATGGTCATGAACCGGAGTATCAGGCAGATGCCCGATCACTATCTTCCGGGCGGGCGTGAGGCATTTCTCGACTTTTACTACGATCGGGCGACGTTCAGAGGGTCCAATGGCAAGACGCGCGTGGAGGTCTATTATGGAATCCCGCCGCGTAGTCTGAGCGGGTCCGAATCGCAGGAACAGCCGGTGTTTCGCCTGGGGTGTGCGGTTGCGCTGTATGAAGCGGAGTCCGGACAGACGCTGCAGGACAGCGAGGAACTGGTACTGCGCACGTCGAAGGAGCTTTATACCGGGAAGGGGACCTTTATTCCGAATCAACTCGCGCTGGACGTGAGCCCGGGCGCCTACGAGATGCGGGTTCAGGTCAAGGACCTCGTTTCCGGCCATTCGGGGATCTACAAGGAACGACTGGAGGTGGAGGATTATTCCCTGGATACGCTCAAGCTGAGCGGCCTGGAACTGGGATATCAGATTTCAACCGAAGGCGGTCTGGAAAAATACGCCAAGGGCGGCGACATATGGGTGATTCCAATGACCACCAAGACCTATCGGATGGAACAGCACCCGTTTGTCTATTACGAAGCCTACGGCCTGAAACCGGACACATTCGGCCAGAGCCGGTTTACGTTACATTATACGATCCATTCGATGCCGGAGAAGGGCGGCGCGTTCGGACGCCTCTGGGCGGGCGTGGGCGGTCTGTTCCGCAGGGGCGAACGCAACCCCGAGGTTTCGATTTCCACCGAACAGGTCCGGGAGGAAACGGACCTGCATGAGTATTTCGAGATGGACCTGGGGAACGCCAAAGCCGGTGTGAACCGGCTGACGGTTCGCGTTGAGGATCAGAACGGCAATGCGGCAGTCGAGAAGGAGGTCCTGTTCAGACTGGAGAGGTAAGAAGCTGTTTTAAAATTACCGGTGAGTTCCCGAGCGCGAGCGAAAAAGTGGCGGTCAAGGCGGGAAAATCCGCCCATATTTGTCTATACGGGTGGATTTGACCAACGCCGACCGGCGCTTTTGCAGCCGTGCGAAGACCGCTGGGAATTTTAAGACAGCTTCCAAATGCGGGGAGTCGGGACGGGACGGTGACGGATCGGGCGGCGCGTCATTGCGAAATCCAGAGGTCGAAAGTCAGAATGATGGAAGAAAATCAGGTTTTCCTTCCGGATTCTGATTACCGGCTTCTGGATTCTTCTTTTGTTGGAGGGAAGATGGAGAAGCTGGCAATTCATGGAGGACCGAAGGTTCGCACCCGCCCGTTTCCCGAGAGGGCGCCGTTCGGATGTCGGGAGGAGCAACTGTTGGTCGATGCCGTGCGAAGCCAGAATCTGTTCGGCAAGAACGGCCGGTTCGTGAAGGAATTCGAAAGGGCCTTTGCTGATTTCTACGGAGTCGGATTCGCGCAGAGTTCCACGGGCGGGTCGGCGGCCATTCATCTTGCCGTGGGGACCGTGAACCCGGAGCCGGGGGATGAGATTATCACCGCGCCCGTTACCGATCCGGGCAGTGTGATGCCGATTTTGCAGCAGAACGCGGTGCCCGTCTTTGCCGACGTCGATCCCGGGACATTGAACATGACCCCCGCCTCCATCGAAGCCGTCATTACGGACCGGACGCGGGCGATCATCCTGGTGCATCTCTTCGGGAGGCCGTGCGACGTGGACGCGGTGGCGGAACTTGCTGATCGCCACAACCTGATTCTGATCGAGGACTGCAGCCAGGCCCATGCCACCCGATTCAAGGATCGGTACGTCGGCACGTTCGGGCATATGGGATGTTTCAGCCTTCAGCAGTCCAAACATATGACAACCGGAGACGGCGGGATGACCGTTACGAATAACGAGGAGACCTATGTCCGGCTGAAGCTGTTTTCGGATAAGGGCTGGGACTATCAGTACATGGGCGAGCGGGACCACGGGTTCCTTGCGCCCACCTATCGTATGACGGAGATGCAGGGGGCCGTGGGCCTGGCACAGCTGGAAAAGGTGCGGGCCGTTGTGGAGCGCCGGATCCGTCTGGGACGGCTCCTGTGTGAACTGATCGCGGATGCGCCGGGAATCGAGCCCGTGCCCGCGGAACCGGACCGCGAGGTCTCGTGGTGGAATTTCATATTTCACGTGACCGGCCACGACCCGGACCGGTTCTGCAGGGCGGTGTCCGCGGAGGGCGTCGCGGTAGGCGCCCACTATATCGGAGACCCGATATTTATGCGCGGGAAATATCTGACGGAAAAGATCACATATGGAAGCAGCGGATGTCCGTTCACCTGCGGCGTGACGGACCGCGAGTACCATTATGGGCCGGAAACGACCCCTCAGGCTGTCGCGGGACTGGAGACGGTTGCGGTTCGAGGCATCCATGAACATATGGACGAGTCGGATATCGATGACATCGCGGCGGCAATTCACAAGGTGGCCGCGAATCTGTAGCAAGGCGGTTGCGCAGGGGCGACACATGATGGTCGAAGGAAAAGAGGTTCTCACGTCTCGCGGCGTCGTTGCCGCGGGGCCGGAAGAGGCGGCCCGGGTGGGAGTGCGCGTGCTGGACCGGGGCGGGAATGCGATGGACGCGGCTGCCGCGGCCAGCATGGCCTGCTGTATGCTGCAGCCACAGTCCACGGGCGTGATGGGCTACGTCCTTTGCGCGCTGGTGCTGGACGGTCGGTCCGGGAAGGTATGGTCTCTGGATGCCAACGCCATTGCTCCCGCATGTGCAAGCGAGACGATGTACGAAGTGGCGCCGATGCGGGATGGGCCGAAGGGGATCAACGAGAATGAGTATTTGTGTTCAATCAGGGACAACGCCAACGTGCACGGTCCCCGGGCCGTCGGTCCGCCGGGAATGATGGCGGGGATGGGGATGCTGTGGGAGCGTTGGGGGCGCTTGAAGTGGTCCGATATCGTGGCGCCGTCTCTGACGCTGCTGGAGAATGGATTCCCGTTTGGCTCCACGGCCGCTGCGGTGCGGAACCTCGAGCCGGTGATCCGGCGGTTTCCGGCAACGGAGAAGCACCTGATGCCGCAGGGGCGTTTGCCACAGGCGGACGACGTCTGGCACCGGCGGGATATGGAGAAGTCGTTGACGCGTGCATGTGAGGCGGGGTGGCGCGACTTTTACGATGGAGAAATCGGGCGAAAGATCGCGGACCACGTTGGCAGTACGGGCGGTGCGCTTACCCGGGAGGATATGGCAGATTACATGCCGCGTATAACCGCGCCGTATGAGACGACGTACCGGGACGCGACCGTCTATGCCGCGATATTGCCGAACGGCGGATTGACCGCCCTGCAGATCCTCAATATGCTGGAATGCTTCGAGCCCGTGCCCGATGATTCGGTTACGTACTGGCACCGGTTGGCCGAAGTGCTGAAGCTGGCGTGGCGCGACCGGCTGCTTTACCTGGGTGATCCGGATCACGTGGACGTTCCGGTTCAGCGGCTTCTGAACAAGGACTATGCGGCAGGTCGCGTGGAGTCGATGCGACAGTTTCCGGAATCTGTGGATCGGCGGTCCCCAGGGCCCGAGGGAGATTCAACAACCGGGACGCTCCACGTTTCCGCCGCGGACGCCGAAGGCAACGTGGCGTCCGTGACGATTTCACAGGGCGGCGCATTCGGGTCCCTGGTTACAGTGCCCGGTACGGGTCTGATCCTGGGACACGGGATGTGCCGCCTGGATCCACGGCCCGGACGCAGGAATTCGGTGGCGCCCCGGAAACGACCCCTGAACAATACGGCGCCGCTGATGATTCGCCTCCCGGACCGCGACGTCGCGGCGGGGTTGCCGGGGGGTCGCAGGCTTGTGAGCGTGAATGCGCGAATCGCTCAGAAAATCGTGGATTTCGGCGCGTCTTCCTGTGAAGCCGTGTCGGGTCCCCGGATGCACGTTCAGATGGAAGAGCCCGTCATGGTAACTCGATCGCTGGATGAAACCATTCAGAATGGATTGCTCGAGATGGGCCACGAACTGGAGGTGGTTGGAGGCGTCGCCGGCGGCGCGCATTGCGCTGAGTTTCTGAAGTCGGAAGGAAAGGTTCGGGCTGGCGGAAACACGTGGGCGGCAGGCGTTTAGTGGGATTGTATGACAAAATGGCATTCATGTCAAAGTCTCAGTCTGTTTTCTGTATACACCCGTTATGGTATATCCGGAAGCAGGAAATATTGAATGTGGACATGACAATATTCAAGTTGTATATTTCTCAGGTAGATGTCTGTGTTCACATTGCTGTGAAAAACGATGAAACCACAGAACGGGAGGAGGTCAATGCCAGTATCACGCCCGCGATACAGCAAAGAAGAGTTCGCCCGGCGAGGCGATGAGATTTACGAGCGAGACATACGCCTCCTCATTGAGCCAGAAAACGAAGGGAAGTTTGTCGTCATCGATATCGAAACTGGTGATTATGAAGTCGACGCGGATGAACTTGGAGCGTCAGATCGTCTTCTGTCCCGCAGGCCTGATGCGCAAATGTGGATGATGCGAGTCGGTTCCCGCTATACCCGCCGCTTTGGACCACGCTATCGGTCGGTAAAGACGTGATAGCCGGTATCGTTACCGCCTACCGGGAGGCCGTAATTTCCGTAACGGTGCGAGGCCTTGAGAAACAGGCTCAAGAGGTCGAGGCGGTGATTGATACGGGGTTCGATGGCTGGTTGACCCTGCCTGCTTCTCTGATCGCAAAACTTCGACTTCGCTGGCGCAGGCGAAGCAGGGCCATGCTGGCGGACGGAAGTGAGGTGCTTTTCGACGTTTACGAAGCAACTGTTATATGGGACGGCAAGCCGCGACGTATCGCTGTGGACTGTGTGGAAAGTGACCCACTGATTGGTATGTCTTTGCTGGACGGCTATGAGTTGACGGTGCAGGTTATCGACGGCGGCAGAGTAGGAATAAAGGCACTGCCGTGAACAGTAAGTCAGTTCCAAAGCAAATCCGCGTTCCCAATGGGACAGCCAATCCCGTGAAGGATTCAAATGCGATTTCCAAATAATGCACTTCGGGCCTGGTCGTTGGGGCCCGTTTTTTGTGTTTGTTACGTTCGTTTTGTATATTGCATTGTCCAGGTGTATTCTGCAGGCTGGTCGCGGTAATCACAAATATCGATTGCATCGGTACCGGGTCTACGGTCATTCCGCCGCCTCGCTGTCTGAGGTGTCGGACGACGCAGGAAAGGTAATATGGCAGAAGGTTCAGCGGTCGCAGTATCGGCCGACGTTGAGGGTGGACTTCACAGGCAGACGGTGACGCTGCGCAGCGTTCTCCTGGCCGGGGTGTTGGCGGTCGGAGTGAACCTCCTGGTGAACTACGTGGAGTACGTGGTCCACGCGTCGAGAATGACGTTGAGTCACTTTCCGATGGGCACTCTGCTGCTCTACCTCGTGCTGGCGCTGGGACTGAATCCGCTGTGCCGGTTGCTCGCAAGTCGGTTTGCGCTATCCTCGACGGAACTGCTGGTTGTGCTCGCGGGCGGTCTCGTCGGAGGGTCGATACCGTCGGTCGGGCTGACGGGTTATTTCCTGGGGGCCATTGCGGCGCCGTTCTACTTTGCGACGCCGGAGAATCAGTGGGGAGAGTTCTTCCATCCGAATATCCCGCATTGGCTGGCGCCGAGAAATACGAACGGCACGTTGAATCACCTGTTCGAAGGACTGCCGCCCGGCGACGCCATTCCCTGGAACGTCTGGTTGGTACCGGTGGTTTGCTGGATGGGCCTGATTACCGCCCTGTTTTTCGGTTCGGTCTGCCTCGCGGTAATTCTGCGAAAACAGTGGATGGAAAGCGAACGCATTTCGTTTCCTATCTTGCGCCCCGTTACAGACCTAACCGAACGGGCCGAGACGTCGGATTTCCCGCGGCTTTTCTGGATTGGATTCGCAGTCGCGTTCGGCATTCTGGCCTGGAACATGATCAACTATTTCGTTCCCGGATTTCCACAGATTCCGAATATCCGATGGGGCCCCTGGATCAAATTCGAACGGTATTTCCCGGGGCTGTGGACGCGGATCAATATGTTTACGATTTCCTTCTGCTATTTCGCCAATATAGACGTGTTATTCAGTCTCTGGTTCTTCGATCTTCTGTTCATCGTTCGCAGCGGGATTCTGAACCGGCTGGGAATTAACGCTAGTTCGTGGTCCCACGCCTCCGCCGATTTCCAGTGGGTGCCCCTGGGCGCCTTTTTTGCGATGGTGGGATGGGGGTTCTGGACGTCACGGAACCACCTGAAACTGGTCCTCTTGAAGGCGCTGGGGAGGGACGCGCCCCTGGATGACAAAGATGAGATGATGTCGTTCCGGACGGCGGTATTCGGGCTGATTGTGTGCGTTCTGTTCGCTGTCTTCTGGTGGTGGCAGGCCGGAATGAGTTTTGTCCTGGCGTTCGCGTTTGTTCTGGCCGCGTTTATCCTCTATCTGGGCGTTTCGCGCATCGTATCCGACGTCGGTCTGGTCTTCATCAGCATGCCCGTGGGGCCGCAGCGGTTTGTCACGTCCCTGTTCGGGTCGCGGAATCTGTCGGGATCCAGTCTGACGACGCTCGGATTCACGAACGGCATCGCGTCCTACGGCAAGGGCCTGTTCATGCCGTCAGTCATCCACGGGGCCAAACTGGCGGACATCTGCCCCCGAGACGGGCGGCGGCGTGTGCTTGCCGCGTTGTTGACGGCTTTCGGAGTGGGGTGCGTTTTCTCGATCCTCTTCACGTTATACCTGGGTTATACGTACGGCGCTTTCAATTTCAATGACTATCCCTTCGCCCGCTACAGCAAGTCAGGCTTTGCCGGCGTATTGACGCAGATGAACAATCCGGAGCCGCCTCACCGGTTGCAGCTGAGCCTGTTCGGCATCGGCGCCGCGGTCATGTCGCTGTTGACATTTCTGAAGTACAGGTTTCCGTGGTGGCCCTTCCACCCCGTTGGCTTCGCGCTTGCCGGAACGGGAACGTCTGTGCGTTATACCGTGTTTTCGGTCTTTCTGGCCTGGGCCATCAAATTTCTCATCCTGCGAATCGGCGGGGCGGCGCTCTACCGGCGTTACGTGCCGTTCTTCCTGGGTGTACTCGTTGGTTATTCCTCTGGCGTGGGAGTTTCGTTGATTGTGGACATCATCTGGTTCCCGGGGGGCGGGCATTCAATTCACGGGTATTGACCCTCCGTGCGCGGGTACAACGGCGGACCCGGATTACTTTCACGTCGATTCGGGATTTTTCAGGGATCTGAATGTCGCATATATACAGAAGAACAAAGGCGAATTGACGTCAAAGTACCCGGATATTTGACGTCGCTGGACGTGAGCGGAAATATCGTCGCTATGAACGACCTCGATACCGCGTTTCGGACCGGTACCTTCTGTGCCTTTTGTGCTTTTTGTGGTTAATTTAACGGTAGTCTTTTTTCGAATTGGGATCCGTTGGTGGCTTGGATGTGGATTTTTCAGGGAGGGTAACCATGGAAACGGCGGTTGGGCGTTCGGTTGACCGTTCGTGGGAGCTGTACGACCTGGCGCAGGAAGTGATCCCCCTCGGCACGCAGACCCATTCCAAGGCCCCGAGAGAGGCGTTGCGGGGGGTGGAGCCGTGCTACCTGGTTCGAGGCGACGGCTGCCGGGTTTGGGATGCCGACGGCAACGAATATATAGATTTCAGAAACGGGCTTGGCCCCATCACCCTGGGGTACCGTTTTCCGGCGGTGGATAATGCCGTGAGGCAACAACTGGATAGCGGTATCGTGTTCAGTTATCCGCACCCGCTTGAAGTCGAGGTCGCTCAGCGGCTGGTGAAGGTGCTCCCCTGCGCGGAACGGGTCCGATTCCTGAAGACGGGCGGCGAAGCCATGGCGGCCGCACACCGGCTTTC
The DNA here is from genome assembly GCA_965116875.1 of Candidatus Latescibacterota bacterium. Lineage (GTDB taxonomy): Bacteria > Latescibacterota > UBA2968 > UBA2968 > JAAXHE01. The sequence continues at coordinate 422,721 of OZ220733.1, read as the reverse complement.
AAGGGCGTTTACGGAGCGGGAGCTCATCCTGACCTGCGGGTATCACGGGTGGGTCAACACGATGGCTCGGGGAGGGGTGCCGGAGGCGACGCGCAACACCTACGCCACGATGCCGTGGGGCAACATTGGGCCGTATAACGAGGCGTTCAAAGCGGCACCCGGTGAGATTGCGGCCGTAAGCGTGGCATGCGCCTATGCGGAAGTTGAACGCGGGCGTACTTTTCTAAGGGAACTGCGGTCGTTGACGGAGCAACACGGCGCCGTCCTCATTTTCGATGAGATCGTAACGGGGTTCCGGCTGCGGCGTGCCGGCGCACAGGAGTATTTCGGGGTGGTCCCGGATCTGGCGGTGTTTGCCAAGGGACTTTCGAACGGCGTGCCTCTCTCGTGCTTTGTGGGGAATGCAGAGGTGATGGAAAGGGTGAAGGACTGCGTCGTGTCGTCCACCTTCGGAGGTGACACGCTGGGTCTTGCCGCGGCGCGGGCCGTACTGGACGTGTATGAACGGGAGGACGTGATCGGCACGCTGTGGAAACGCGGTGAACAGCTTCACGAAGGTTTCAATGCGTACAGCGAAGGGTTGGGCCTTCCTGCGCGCTTCGTGGGAGCACCCCCCGTCGGGCAGTTGGTATTCGATCACCCCGATGCGGCCCGGCTGTTTCTCAGGTTCAACGAGGAAGTTCTCAAGCGTGGGATCATCGTCTATTCGGTCTGCTATACCAATTACTCGCACACGGAGGCGGATATCGACCAGGCCGTCGGCGCGATGGGCGAGGCGTTGGAAGCGATCGCAATAGAAGGGTTGTTCGACAGGGGGTAACGTACTTATCTTATAGGTATTCTCTTTCACCGCAACTCGAATCGACGCGCGTCCGTATGTAAGTTCTGGAGGAGCGTTTGTTGAGATTCTTCACCATCGCTGCGGCCGTTCTGGGTCTTTCAACCGGGGCCTCTGCCGTCCCGCCCACGGTTTATTCGGCGGATGGCGAGCGGGCCGTCTGGCTCATCCCGTCGGGTAAGCCAATGGTCCTGTTAACCCAGGTCTGGGTGGGGCAAAACGACGGGACGATGCCCACCAGGACGGGGATCTACCTGGGCCCCCCGGGAGACGTGGGTTTCCTGCCAGGAGGTGGGCTGGTATACCTGGAGCGGGCGCTGGACCACGTTGCGTTCGGCACGACGCCGCTGGGCAGACTCACGTCCGATTCCCGCAGACAGCGTCGCCTCCCGCTGGCGCGCAATCGGATCTGGCGAATTGACGCTTCCGGGGAGACCCTCTGGCAGTTGCCCGACGAAATGGACCCGATCGATCTGGCGGTTGCGCCGGACGGAAGTCAACTGGCCGTAACGGACCGTGAGGGGTTGTGGCTCGTCGATGCAATGGGGCGCGCCCGGCTGCTTGTGCGCGGACACGTGCGGGGTCCCATGGAGTGGTCTCAAGCCGCAGGCGCCGTTGCGGCTGTTGTGGACGGTGAATTGTCATATGTCGGAATGGACGGCGCCGTCGTTCCGCCGTGGCGAAGTTCGAGCGATAAATCCGGTGGCAGGCCTTTCCATCCAGCGCAGGAAACGAAGATAGACGCCGCGATGCTCATGGTTCATCAGGCGCTGAACTGGTGGGTCAGGGGTCATCACGCCATGCACCGGGAGGAGTATCGCAGCGCCAGGGATGCCTACCGCGAATCGGTCAGTGGTTTCAAGGAAATACGAAAAACGTATGCTTCCCTGGGTCTGTCCCGGGGAAGCTGCCAGGGCTACATCGATGCGATTCGACGCCGTATCAAAAACGACGAGGCGCTGAAGGAAGCCGTATGCTCCGAACGCATGCTCGTTGTCGGCGACCTGATTTCAGAGTTTAATTCGGCGCGCGCCAGTGAAACAACGGCTGGCTTGAGCGGGCTCTTGTCATGGGCGTCCGATGAACTGAAGGAGCGGCGGTTGGACGCGTCCTCGAGAGCGCGGGATCTGGCGCAGCTCAGGCATCTTTTCCAATGTCCCGCAACCGACGAACCCCATATGCCTGAAATCGGATACTTTTTCCGGCCTGCCGTTCACGCCGGCCGCCCTGTGTTGACCTGTTACTGGCACCGGGGGCGGGTGCAATATCTGCTGGGAGGCCCCGGCGGATACGCGGTGGAGGCGCAGAATGTGCCGCGCGCAAGTGTCGATTCACTCTTTGATCTGGGCGTGGCGCGGCTCAACGGAAACGAAGTGGATGAGGCGATTTTTCCGCTGCGCGTCGTTGCCCACCAGCGCCCGCGAAATAAGGACGCGCATCTGAAACTGGGATATGCGTTTCTGGAGGACAAATACTACCGGGGCGCGAAATGGGCGTTCCGAAAGGCAGCGGCGCTTCCAGGCAACGACCCCGAACCCTACTACGGTCTGGGCCTCGTGTTGATGGAACTCCACAACGAGCGCTACCAGGCCATCACCTATTTCAGAAAAGCCCTGATGCGCGATCGGGACTACGTCGATGCCCAGTACAAGATCGCACTCGTAAGATATATGCTCAACGAGCACGACGTGAAGCCGGAGTTGGACCGGGTGCTGAAGACGGATCCGGAGTACGCCGACGCCTATCTGTTGATGGGAGATTGGTACGCGAACTTTATGGAGGATTACGAAGAGGCCATTGTCTGGTACACCCGGTATCTGGCGATGAGGCCGGCGGACCGGAAAGTGGGGAGGCGGCTGGGCCACGCGTACCTGAAAGTGAAGGACTACGACCGGATTCTGGAGAAAGTCCGGGCGTTTACAGACGAGTACCCCGATGCGATCGAACTGATGCCGATCGTCGCGCAGGCCTGCGCCAAGCGCAACAAATACGATATGGCGATGGGGTTTTTCTCAACGTACATCTCGCGACTGAAACCGGAGCAGCGTGCGCTTTATGATGACATCGGACTGATCGCGTCACCCGAGGAGTCTGCCGAGTATGAACAGGCGTCGGGTGAGGTGAGGACGGCGTTTCTGGAACGGTTCTGGAACGTGCGCGATCCGGATATCGGGACGTCCGTGAATGAAAGGCTGCTGGAACACTACCGTCGCGTTTGGTACGCCAGTCTGGAGTTCTCCAACGGCGAGAAACCCTGGGACCGTCGTGGTGAGGTGTACATTCGGTTCGGGGATCCCGACCATGTAACGAGCTCCCGGAACGTGAATTTCCGGCACCCCCTGCCCGTGCTGCGTGTGAAGGAGCGACTTGCCAGACAGCTTTACGGTACGGAGGCGATCGGCGCGTCTTTTATGGGTCCCGTCTTTCCCCTCCGCAATTTTGCTCTGGAGCGGGATATTCTCGGATTTGAAAGCGCCGGAGGCGATCTGGGCATCGAGGGCGAGCGCGACGCGTTCACGGGCGGAGACCCGGATGGTTCCGATTCGAATCTGAGGCAGATGACAACTGACGGGGGAAACCGGGACGGGGGCTCGTCGACTGACCGTAACGATACGGATCGTCCCAGCACCGCCGGAACGATCGGCGAGGGTGGAGATATCGGACAAAGTGAACTCGCAAGCACGGTTTCAGGGCCCCTCCCGTCCAGCATCAACACGGACATTTTCGCGGGATCGGGTTTCAGTCCGGTTCTGAGCGCGGGGGCCGACCACGGGTCCACGCCGTGGGAGTCGTGGATCTACCTCAATATCGACGGTGGAATAGAGATCACGTTTACGGACGAGTTCAACTCGCAGGTGTTTGATTTTGCACCGGTGCCGGATGCGCCTGATTTGGGTATCGAGCAGGTCTCAAAGTTCCGACGTTTCTCGCCCGAACAGGTATTCAAGCAAGCCGTTGCCCTGACTCCGGATACCTTCACGCCGGAATACGCTGAAGCGCCTTTCGACTTCTACTATACATTGGCCGACTTCAAAGGGCCGGACGGCAGGAGCGCTTTGGAGATCTACTATGGCATTCCGTGTGCCTCGACCAACTACCTGCCCGAACATAACGTCACGCAGGTGGCAGTCCGCCGACAACTGGCGCTGCTCTCGCCCAATTCGGAAAAGGTCTACCGGAAGACTGGCGAGATGTTTTACAAGAAGGCGGGCAATCGAACGGGCCCGGACGTGGTCTTCCCGGACGTGGTCAGGCTTGAAGTGCCACCCGGCGTCTACAGGTTGGAAGTCAAGGCTCGCGATCGAATGACGGGTCGGCTTGGGATATACCGGCAGCAGGTGGTCGTGGAGTCCTATCATAGAGAAGGACTCCGTGTGAGCGACCTGGAGTTGGCGTTCAGAGTCAGTGAGGCCGACACCGATCCTGGAAAATTCGGGAAAAACGGGCTGAACGTGATTCCAATGCCGTCTCGAACCTTCGGGACCGGCCAGAATGTGTTTGTCTATTACGAGATTTACAACTTGAAGCGGGATGAGTTCGGCCAGACCCAGTACCGGGTCGAATACACGATGGGTCCGAAGGCGGGAGGCGTGCTGTCGAGGCTGGCACAGACGCTTACGGGGAGGTCGAATAAGCAGGGTGTGGCGATCGGATATGAACAACTTGGCGTGCAGGAGTCTGAAGTGGCCTATACGGAACTGGAACTCGGCGAGGCGCGATCGGGACGGCACTACCTCAACGTAACGGTAACGGATCTAAACAGTGGAAAATCCTTCGCGAAGGAAACCACGTTTGTCGTGCAGAAATAACCCGTCGCCAGGAGACGGACGAAATGGGGAAAGACGCCGGTGAAGGAGAATGGGCACATGCCGCGTGTATTATTCTATTTTTCACTCTTTTTCATCCTCGCATTTGGCCCGGCGCGTGCGTGGGCGGAAAGGGTCACCATTGAAGACGTGGACTTCGACGGCAATGGAAGCATTGATCTGACCGATTTTGTCCTGTTTGCACGGGCGTATCAGTCCGACGACCCGATATACGATCTGGACGGCAGTCGCGCGGTGGACCTGCCCGACTTTTTGATTTTCGCATCCTTCTTCGGGCAGATCGTGGTCGAATTTCCGGTGGTACCGATACTGAAGCACGAGCTACTCGATGTGCCGGCCGGCGATTTCACGATGGGGACCGACCGGGGTGGGTTGCCGCCGGACGGGCCTGAGCACGTCGTCTACCTGGACGCGTTCAAGATAGACAAATACGAGGTAAACAATGGCCAGTTTATCGCGTTCCTGAACGACAGGAACCGGAATACCAAAACGGTCGGTCGCACGGCGCCCTGGCAGACGGACGAAGATATCGCATACGAGAATGCGGTGAATCGCAACCGGGACCCGGATGACAACGTGCTCTACAATCTGGAATCGAGAAGGGCCGACATCCGGATATCGATAGACGTTCTGGCGGGACGCGAAGGGGATGAAGACGAGGAAAGCGAGGAGTTGGGGCGGACCATCAAGGATGAGTACGTGCTGAAGGCATTCTACCTCGCCAACAGGGCCGTGACGAATGTGACCTGGTACGGCGCAAAGGCGTACTGCGAATGGGCCGGTATGCGCCTGCCCACGGAAGCGGAGTGGGAAAAGGCGGCGCGAGGGACGGACAAGCGGCCCTACCCCTGGGGTACGGCCACGCCCACCCCCGAACACGCGAATATCGCCGATCTTGTGGGCCGTACGGTGGACGTCGGCAGCCATCCGAAGGGCGCAAGCCCATACGGGGCGCACGATATGTCCGGCAATGCCTGGGAGTGGTGCGAAGACTGGTTCAACCCGGATTACTATAACGACACGCCAAAAGAGAATCCAAAAGGGCCTGAAATCGGGCTGAATCGCGTCATGCGGGGCGGTTCATGGAAATTTCGGGACCTCGCCGACACGACCACCCGGTGGTTCGATGCGCCGTTCGCCACGGACGAACAGATCGGTTTCCGCTGTGCGAGTGATTTCTGAGGATCCTGACGTGTGGCGGCAGTCGACGTCGGTAAAGGGAGGAACCGGCAGGCCGGTCGAACGGGACCAGGCGTGAGGGGAAGCGTAGATGCGGTATGGTATCGATAGTTTGTGGCGGTGCAGTATATGGTTTGTCTTCGGATTGCTTGCATGTTTTCTTACGGCGTGCGGTGACGACAACCCGATCGAGTCCGACGACGACGAGGAACCGGTTGCACCGCCTTCGCTTTGTTCAGATACGCCGGGGACGATCTGCACCTGGGCGGGTACCGGGGATGCAGGTTGGGACGGCGACGGGAACGTATTGCTGCTGTCGACGTTTTACTGGCCCGTGGATGTCATGGTTACGCATGAGGGCCGGGTTTACGTTCTGGATTGGGCCAACCATCGTGTGCGCCGTGCGGCCATAGGCGACAGCACGCTGGAGACGGCAATCGGAAGCGGGTTCATGGGCGACGGATCCGACGCGCAGTCCGAGCGTATCCCACCGGGCGCGTCCGGAAGGTCCGTCAATCTGAGCCATCCCACGCATCTCGTCCAGCTGTCGGGCGGGGCCTATCTGCTCACGGCCTGGCGAAACCACAAGCTGCGGATTTTCGATCCGGTCAGCGGCAGGGTACGGGTATTTCTGGGAGACACGCCGGGGTTTTCCGGCGACGGCGGAGCCGCGGAGGACGCGCTTCTGAACCATCCTTCGCAGACGGTGCTTGCGCCCGACAACACGCTGTATGTACTGGATCAACGCAACCTGCGGGTAAGGAAGATCGATGCCGGCAGCGTCATTACCACGGTGGTGGGCACGGGCACAGCCGGATTCAGAGGCGACGGCGGGCCTCCCCTTCTGGCGCAGTTGAACCTCCCGGCGGGCAACAATCCACGGCCGGCGGGAGGATTGGCTCTGGGGCCCGATGGTACTCTTTATATTTCCGACACACTCAACCAGCGGATTCGGCGCGTGGACTTCGAAGGGGATCGAATCGACACTATCGCGGGCACGGGCGTCGCCGGATTCAGCGGGGACGGTGGTCCGGCCACGCAGGCAAACTTGAACAACCCGCGCGACATTCAGTTCGGTCCGGATGGACGGCTGTACGTCGCCGATGAGATGAACCATCGCATCCGGGCGATTGATCTGGTTTCCGGAATCATCGCGACGGTAGCCGGTAACGGGCAACCGGGATTCAGCGGAGACGGAGGTCCCGCGCAGTCCGCTGCATTGAACCGGCCGGCGGGCATCGCGTTTGATGAGGCAAACGGACGCCTCTACATCGCCGATACGTACAACCATCGTATCAGGCTGGTAACGCTCTCCGGAGCGGGAAGTCCCTGAGAGTACGGTACGAATAGGCGCACGTGGCTGATGGACTGGAGGCGAGGGGGACTGTCTTGCCGGACCAACCCAATTTTCTGGTGATCATGTCGGACCAGCACAACCGGAGGTATATGGGCTGTGCCGGAGATCGAATCGCCCGAACGCCAAACCTGGACGCGCTGGCCGGGCGGGGCGTACTGTTCGAAAACACCTATTGCGGGGCGCCGCTATGCGTTCCGTCTCGGATGTCGTTTCTTACGGGAAGACATGCGTCTGATATCGAGGTGTGGTCCAATTCCTGTTTTCTGAGGTCGGATATTCCAACCTTCGCACACGGTCTGGGGCTGGCGGGATACGAGACGGTCCTGGGCGGCAGGATGCACTTTGTCGGACCGGACCAGCGGCACGGATTCGAAAAACGCATCGTTGGTGACCTGTCGGGCCCGCTGCCGGGTGGACCGGGCCCCGATCTGGGGCCTATTCCCACGGGTACGACCGGCCAGTCCCGTCAATCGGTCGAGATTTCCGGACCGGGCCGCACGGCCTACCAGGCTTACGACGTGGCGGTAACCAGGGCGTGTCGTGAGTTTCTCGAAAACCGCGGCCGGTCCGGCGTCCAGCGTCCGTTTTGCCTGGTAACGGGTTATGTGCTGCCGCATTGCCCGTTTATCTGTCCCGGGGATTTGTACCAGGAATATTACGATCGCGTGGAGCTGCCGGCTGTACCCGAAAGCGATCCGGATGGGCTGCATCCGGCGATACGTCTCTGGCGCGAGAAACGCGGCGTCGACGGATTGGACGATGACGCGGTGCGCAGGGCGCGTGCGGCCTATTACGGGCTTGTCACGTTCCTGGATGATCTCATCGGCGGATTGCTGGAGACGCTGGCGTCCACGTCGTTCTCGGACAACACCGTGGTGATCTATCTCTCGGACCACGGGGAAATGGCCGGTGAGCACGGGATGTGGTGGAAGAGCAGCTTTTACGAGGGGTCCGCCGGCGTGCCGATGATTGCGTCGTTTCCGGGGCGATTCGAAGCAGGTCGACGTGTGGATGCCGTAACAAGCCTGCTGGACGTCGGCCCCACCCTTATCGACCTGGCCGGCGGAGATCCCCTGCCGGAGGTTGCAGGCCGCAGCCTCAGGTGCTTTCTGGAGGGCGACGGACGGGCGCCGGGTTGGTCGAATGAAGTGTTTTCCGAGAATTACGGCGGCGCCGACGAACCGCCGGGCCGGATGGTCCGCCAGGGTCCATGGAAGTTGAACCATTACCACGGATTTGACGAACCGCAGTTATTCAATCTGGACGACGATCCCGATGAATTCAGGGACCTGGCGGGAGACCCCGGTTGTGCGGACGTGAAGGGAGCGCTACTGGAGCGGGTCCTGGAGGGATGGCGCGGGGGTGCGATCGGGCCGAAGCTGCAACGACGGGCCGGGGGACGGCGGGTGTTGCGGCGGTGGGCCGGCGCAGTAGAACACGATCTGACGGATTACTGGAAGGCGCCTCCGGGGTGCAACGTATTTCCGGAAGCATGAGGTGCGAAAGACGCTGTTCGATCCACGGACCCTGCCGGGAGGCTGATTCTATGAAACCAGCGTTCCCGTGCAGGGCGGTTTTCTGCCGGTTGAATGACCTCGATCCCCCGTTTTCGCACCGTAACCTTTTGTGCCTTTTGTGCTTTTTGTGGTGAATGAACGGTTGTCTTTTTTCGAATCAAGGTCGGTCCTCCACAACGGGCAGGACGACGTACGACGGCCGTTCTGCGTCGTGGAAGACGGTGTTGACGGCGATCCGGCCGGCGGTTTCCTCGCCGAAGGGCCCCCCGGTGTTCAGGTTTCGATCGTACCGGGGGAAATCGCTGCTTGTGATTTCAATGCGCAGCCGATGCCCGGACTGGAACACTTGCGCCGTGGCGGACATGTCGATCTTAAACCTGTAGATGTTGCCTGGCGTCAGCAGCTCCGGGTGTTGCAGCGAATCGCGGAATCGCGCCCTCAGGATGCCGTCGCAGACGGGCATGGAACGACCGTCCGGCCAGACGTCGCATAGCCGGACCACCCAATCCGTATCCGGGGCCGAGGACAGGGCGTGCAGGATGGCTTTGACGGGTCCAATGACGGTCAGGTCATCCTTCAGCACCGCCGACGTGTAGGTGAGCATGCCGCCTTCCAGATGCCGGTGGTCCACCGGCCCGAGCGTGGGATAGAAGCGCAGCCCGGGCATGGGGTCGCTCGGATCGTACGCAAAGCTGTCCGGATGTTCCGCCGCAGCGGGCGGTTCGAAGGTCAGCCCTCCGTTGTTGAGCGAGTTTTCGTCTTTCCCGGAACCCTCCCGCAGATACGCGGACCGGTACGTAATGCCCGTCGGCGGCCAGTCGTCCAGGTCCAGCCACTCGTTCCTGCCCATCAGGAAAACGCGAACCGGCGGTCCATCCATAATTCCGTTGTCTATTCCCTTCAGCCAGTAATCGTACCACTCCAGGCGGTGCGCATTCATGTCGAACGCCGCCTGAGGACCGAAGTCGATTTCGCCGACGACGCGTTTGGCGGCGTTGCCCGGACCGTGGATCCAGGGTCCGATGAGCAGGCGCTGCCCCTGCCGGCAGGCCCGTGTTCGACCGTTTTTTCGGATTCCCTGGAAGGCCTGCAGCGTACCGTCCAGGAAGACGTCGAACCACGCGCCGAAATGCAGCATGGGCGTGTCAATATCGCCGAATCTCGAGGTGATGTTGGTGGGCCACCAATAGGGACCGTCTTCGGGGTGATCCAGGTATTCGATGTACCAATCGAGCAGTCCTTCCAGGGGCGGGAAAGACTTTAACGGTAGATGCCGCTCCCAGTCGTCATATTCATCGAGGGCACACGCCAGGCGCGCCGTCGCGGCCTCAAGGCCCGGTGGCGCGCTTTCGTGTTCGAGCTGGGCCAGCAGCGTCTGCATCGCCCATTTCTGAAAGGGGAGCGAGTAGGCGCCGTAACGGTACCAGAAGCCGCTGTAATAATCCGCGCCGCCCTGGCGCACATAGAGCGCCGTCAGGTGCGGGGGCCGGGTGGGCGCCACCATGTACTGAGAGAATCCGGAGTAGGATCCATCGGCCATCCCCACCCTTCCGTTGGACCAGGGCTGCGTTCCGGCCCATTCGATGGTATCGTATCCGTCGCGGTTGGCGCCCCAGCCGTCGTCCCGGAAGGGATGCCACTCGCCCTCGGAGGCGAAGGCGCCACGCACGTTCTGTCCGACGAAGACGTATCCCCGGCTCGCGAAGAACTCACCGTTCGCCGTACACCGGTTCACCAGTTCGTAAGCGACCCGTTCGACGATGACTGGATATCTACCGTTGTCTTCGGGGCGGTAGACGTCGGCTCGAAGGACGACGCCGTCTCGCATTCTTATGGGTAGGTTGCGTTCTATCCGCACTGAATGGCGGGGTTCGGACAGCACTGTTTCAGGCATGCGTTTCTCCTGTTCGCGATTGTTTCGCCACCAGCAGGTCTGTCGTCGGCGTATCGAGTGTTCATCGTTGTTCCACAAATCGACAGAAGCGTTTCACGGCAGGTTCCAGTACGCATGGGTCTGACGCGCCTGTGGGATTCGCCCGGCCTGGCGGTATTCCATTGCAATGTCTCCTTGCAATGAATCATGGTTCGCAGTATCATGGCTGAATCGACGGGGCGCCAGTCCATGATCCCGTTTCCCGGAGGCGTGCGTACGGTGAGCCGCAGCCCGGATGGACTTTTCCAACAGGCTGATAAGATAGGGAATCAAACAGGGAAATCCAATTGCAGACGATTGCCCTGCGTCGAAATGCGGGCTGTGGAAACGTGCCATGGAGGTCGTCGGCTCGGGATGGAATCGGATGAATTCACTATGGAATCCAATGGGTGGGAGATGAGGATATGAGGGGCGTCGTCTATCTCGGCGATAGCGAAGTGGAAGTCAGGGAATTCGATCGTCCGGAACCGGGTTCCGGACAGGTGGTCATTGAAATGAGGGTCGCGGGACTGTGTGGAAGCGACCTGCACAAGTACCATAGCAGCCGGGCGTGGGCGAGTGAGCGGAAGGGCATGATTTCCGGACACGAACCGGCGGGAGTTGTGGCCGAAGTCGGCAGGGACGTGGTCAATGTGTCCGCAGGCGACAGGGTCTGCGTCTATCACACGGTCGGGTGCGGCCATTGCGCGGTCTGTCTTTCCGGAACGCCGGTGTTCTGTTCGGGACAGGGCGCATTCGGCAGGACTCGCGACGGGTCTCACGCGGATTATATGGTCACGGACGCACGGTACTGCATGCCGCTGCCCGACAGCGTTTCTTTTGCAGTCGGGACCCAGCTGGCATGTACCGCGGGGACGGCCTTCTCCGCCGTGAGCAAGGTTTCGAAACGTCACGGCGATCCGCTCGTGGTGTTCGGATTGGGTCCGGTCGGACTCACAACGCTATTGATGGGCGAAGCGATGGGATACAGGACGTTCGGCGTGGACATCAGTCCCTACAGAATCGACCTCGCGGACCGTATCGGCGGCGGGGTTGCAATCAACGCAAAGGAGAACGACCCGGTTGCGGCGGTCATGGATCTGACGGGTGGAGATGGAGCGGGCGGGGTCGTGGAGTGCTCCGGGAGCGGCCTTGCGCGCACGCAGGCGGCGGCGGTCGCGGGATTGCACGGGACGGTGGTCTACGTGGGCGCCGGCGCGGCGTCGCTGGAGATCGACTTTTCGGATATCCTTCGAAAGGAACTGACGCTCAGGGGCAACTCCGTGTATTCGATGGGGGCTTATTTCGATGCCGTCGCCTTTCTGCAGACCCACCGGGTGCCGCTGGACGAAATCGTGACCCATCGCTTTCACATTGAACAGGCCAGGGAAGCATTTGAAATCTTCGATCGTGGGGAGACGGGAAAAGTGGTTTTCGAATGGGGCGACGAACAGGGCCCATGAGGAGCGACGCAGGGCGACTCCCGTGAATGGAACGCTCAGCCGAAGCGTACTTCGAACTCTTGCGGGAACGAAAGCGACTCGGTTGGAGGGGAATTGGAATCCGGTAGGCCAGAAATGGAGGAAAGGAACATGCCGGGGAGAAAAAGAGTGGGGATTATCGGATGCGGCGGTATGGCACGGTCCCATGCCAGCCGGATGAGCGAGGTGCTTCACAGGGTGGAGATTGCGGCCGTGGTGGATATCGATCTCGAGCGGGCGCGGGCGGTCGCCGGACATTTTCCAAATAACCCCGTGGTCGCGGCCGATTTTGAGGAGGTCATGGATCATGTCGACGCCGTTCTCGTGGTGCTTCCGCATCATCTTCACCATCCGGTAACGGTGCGTTGTCTGGATGCGGGCAAGCACGTGCTGGTGGAAAAGCCCATGGCGAACAGCGAGCGGGAGTGCCTGGAAATGATCGAAGCCGCGCAGCGGAACGACCGTGTCCTTATGGTGGCGTACTGCATGCGGTTTCATCCCCTGATACTGAAGTTCAAGGAAGTGGTGGACAACAGGACCTTCGGCGAGGTATTTCAGCTGTCGATCTGGACCGAGCAGCATACGCAGCGTGAGCCGGATAGCTGGCACTGCCGGGCGGACACGCTTGGCGGGGGTCAGTTCTTCAGCCATGGCTGTCACTATATCGATCTGATGTTGTGGATGCTGGGCAGGCCGGTGAAGGGCGTGCATCTGGGAACCAATCGAGGCACGCCGTGGATGGAGAGAGAGGGAACCAGCAACGTGTGCATCGAGTTCGAAGGCGGCATCCTGGGCTATCATTTCGGCACGTGGGGGGCTCGAGGCAGCCGGCTCGGTTACTCCTTTCACGCGCACTGCGAGAAGGGGATGGTGGAGCTGCACCTGGCCACGGGGCGGGTCGTCTACCTGGGCGACGTGGAAAAACACGTACCCGGTGAGCACGACCCCGGGCAGCGGGAGATCGTGTTGATGGAAGAAAGGCACGCCAAACCCACTGAAGTGGAGATGGCTCACTTTATCGATTGTATCGAGACCGGCCGGAAACCGCTGACCGACCCCGTTTCCAGCCTCGAGGGACTCAGGGTCATCTGGAAACTGTACGAGGCGGAGGAAAGTGACTCGATCGCAGACCTGAGGGGACTGGGGCTGCAAGGTACGATGGATAAAACGGGCGTTCGCGCAGCCGATTAACCCCAATTCGAAAAAAACTGCAACCGGGTGTCGTGACAAAGCCCTCCGAAACGGGGCGTAAACGTCGTTAGGAAGGACAGTTTTTCCGTTCACGTCCAGTGGCCGGGTTCATCCTGGGTATCCGCAGTTGAATCGCCTTTATTAACTTGCACATATTCGATTTAACGTCCACGAAGACTTACGAATCAAGGTCAAATGGTGTGACCTGCTCTGCGCCGGTTTCGCGTCGAAGAACCAGAACTAGTGTTGACCATGGGAGGAGTTGCAAATGGACCGTGTCGCGCTTGGGAATAGCGGCCTGTCGGTATCTCCGATCGCCGTAGGCACATGGCAGCTCAGTCCCCGATTCTGGGGGCCGCAGTCGAAGGACGATGCGATGGCCGCGATGAAGTTCGCGTTCGATCACGGGATCAACTTTTTCGATACGGCGGAAGCCTACGGCGATGGCTATGCCGAGAAGGTCCTGGGTGAGGTCGTACGGGACCTGCCGAGGGACGAACTCGTGCTGGCAACCAAGGTGTTCAACCATTTCAATCCCGACGGCTCCCGGTATCCCGATCTTTCGCCAGAACACATCACAGCGCGATGCGACGTGTCACTCGAAAGGATGGGGGTTGAGACAATCGACCTGTACCTGCTGCACATGTACGACCCGCTGACGCCGCTTTCCGATATCGCCGGAACCCTGGAAAGACTTCGGGATCAGGGAAAAATCCGGTGTTATGGGCTCAGCAACCATACGGTGGAACAATGCCGGGCGCAGCGCCGTTTCGGCAGGTACGACGTAATCCAGCCTCCGTACAGCCTGATCGAACCGGCCGGAGAGAACGATCTCTTGCCCTGGTGCCAATCCGAGAACGTCGGCGTGATGATCTATTCGCCCATGCACAAGGGGCTGCTGAGCGGGAAATACACCGGAAGGGAGACGTTCGACGATTTCCGGATGAATCATCCCGATTTTCAGGGAGACCGGTTCCGGGAATTGTGTGCGAAGGTGCAGAGCCTGAAGCCGATCGCGGAACGCAACGAACTGTCGATTTACCAGCTGGTGTTGTCCGCCACCCTGATGCATCCGGCGATCCACGTGGCGATCTGTGGAATCAAGACGCCCAGGCAGATTGCCGAAGCCGTCGGAGCGGGGGGAAAGCGCCTGTCCCGGGAAGATTACTTCTCGGTGCGGAATGCCGTGGGGCCGGGAAGTCCGAAAATTGCGGACGCCGGTGGAAAGCGGAAGTGACTGCCCCTTCGTTCTGCCCGGCGTCGCCGGTATCGGCCCTTCCCGACGGGTCTCTCATCTACGGTCGCCTGTTAACGCAACAGCTCGATTGGGACGGGCCCGGTCCCGGTCTGTCCCGGCAAACGGGCTTCTAATTTCCTGCCTGCGCGCTTTCCGTCCGTTCCGAATTCGATGCAAACGTCGACATCAGGACCGGTATTGTATTCGGGCAGGCCTTCCACCGTCTGGTAGGCCACCGGAGGACAGGAGACCATTCGGATCGATTCATCCGCGAAAACCGCCGACAGCGTCACCGGCCGCGCCGACCGGATGCGGATTCCGCTGCAATTGAATTCCGTTGCGTGGACCAGGATGATGCTGCAGGGCTGCCCGCACGCATTGCGGGAAACCGATGCAAACCGCCCGGCCAGCATCAGACCGTCCGGCCCCGATCCGCTCTCGTAAATCGCCTGTCTGCTGCCGCCGTCGGCGTGTGCGATATGGACAGCCGCGGCGGCATCTCCCGGAAGCGTCCGCACGTTAGAGACAACCGGTTTTTCGAGGTATGCCTCGTGGACGGCCACAAAGGGTGCGTCTGAGTTCCGATGGCGAACCATCAGACTGTGCCTTCCCGGATCGGGATAGGTGTCCAGGAGAACGGCAGTCTGCTCGGGCGAACCGGACACCGTCACCTCGTTAAATGCGTCTTTCCGGCTGGCGCGGCTTCCTGAATCAGGTTCCGCGGGAACCCGCCATGTTGCCTTGAACGTCTCCTGTGCAAGCCCCTCACGATATTCCGATTGGCCCCGCGTGACGTAATCGGCGGGTACGAATCCGGTTTTCTCCTTCATTGCAAGGCCGATCTCCGGCTCCTCTCCGATGCCGTGATAGAACCAATCGTGTGTATTCCCGCCCCGAACACGGAAGATATCCAGCAGGTATGCGTCGAACTGGATCAGGATGCGACGGTAGACGTCGGTCTGTTCATACACCCGGTCGCCGTGGGCTTCGGCCACCTGACCCGCGGGGAGATCGACGAATGTGTGGATGCGCGGGATCTGTTCACTCCGCAACCGGTCTCCGTGAACCTGCGATACTTCGTCGACGGTAACCGTATTGTGGGCGTATGAAGCGCCGCTGTAGATGCGCTGATCGGGGTCTTCGTAACGGGTGCGCTTCTCGCCGGTGAGCATCCGGCCGTATGAATACGTGATCAGATTCATCCGGTCCGCGTGCGCGTGTCCGGAGCCCGGCAGAAGCGCGTTCAGTCCGGCGTACAGGCGGTTGCCGCCGGCTTCCCGTTTCAATGCCACGTACCCGCTGGAGAGATTGGCGCTCAGGTACGGCGCCGGTTTTTCTGCGACGACTTCTGCGCCGAACAGGAGTCCCGTCAGTCCTCTGTCCCCCTCTCGAAGTACGCGGTACGAGCCCGTTTCGTCGATGTCCAGGTAGCGATATCCGATTTCGGCCGTCAGCGGATAGCTGGCGAGGCTGGCGCGCCCGCCCATATCTCCGGTCGGCGCTGCGGACAGGTCCGGAAACGTCTGGGCGGTAAACCATTTGATGGCGCGGCGCACGGCTCGGTAACTGCTGTTCCCGGGGTCCAGTTCGTCGTAGATTTGCGGCGGGAACAGGTGCGGCATCTGGCGCGAGAGCCTGTGGCCGAGTACGAGCGCACGACAGTTCGGACCCAGGGCATACAGATGGTACGCGCTGCACAGGCCCCAGAATCCCCCGTCCGCCAGATAGTTGTTGCGCGTCAGCCAGCGGATGCCGCAGTGGTTTGGGCGTTGGTCGGAAGCGTAGTCCCGGTGGCCGAAGGCCCAGTCCACGTAATCCGCGTCCTCGATCGCGCACCCGACCATGGCGACCGAACTGAGATAGGCGAACATGCCGTTGTGACGCGGGCTGCTGTCCTCTTCGACCCGGAAGACCGCGTCCGCCCAGTGCCGGAGCAGGTCCTGCCGGATCCGCAGGTGTTCTTCGGCGGTGAAGAGGCCTTCCTCCAACCGGAGCAGTTCATATGCTTCCGACAGCGCAAGAACGATGACGCAGTCGCCCTCCATGTTGTAGGTCCAGATCACATGCTGGGTACCGCTCCCCTGCACGGGCAGGGTTTGAATGTGTTTCGCAAACAGATTCAGAATGCCCGCGCTCCTTTCGGCGTACGAGCGGTCCGCGCCCAGTGCATGCAACAGTGCGAGGGTTTGGGCCGCGGTTGCCATCCCCTGGACGTAGGAGCAGCCCCAGCCTTCGTAAAGGGTCCCGGAATATTTTCCCGTAAGATGTACCGCCGTGGACTGCTGATTCAGTGCGTGGGCAATGTCGCACCGGTGGCACGTGGCTTTACGGTCGTTGAACGGTTCGAACCTTAGCCTCTCCTGGCAGACCGGACAGATCATCAGCCAGTAAACCTGCATCTTCCGTTTCGGCATCAGCGTTTCGATTCGTTCGAGCGGCTGCTCGAGCCACGGCTGCACGCTCGCGCGCAGTTCGTCCACGGCCTTCTTTGCCCAGTCGTGGCGTCGGACCTTCTGCTTGATCTCTTCAAGAGTTGCCCTGTCCACGAATCCGGCCGGGTGGATCCATCGCTGCTTTTCGGATTCTCGCATCCCGCCTCCTCCTTTGTGCCTGAGCGCATTCCCCGGGTTTACCGTAAGCGAAAAGATAACACTTGCGTGTTTCACGGAAAGGATTATCCGGATCCGTGCGGGGGCCGTTCGAAGGGAGTTTGTGCGTGAAACACGGTTGCATATATTGCGGTAGGCAGAGCAAACAGCGAACCGGACCGCGGAGGATTCGAGATGGGCATGACGGACGAAGAGAAGTTCAGGTTTGATCTGACGGGCTTTCTGGTGCGCCCCGCCATTCTGAGTCAGGATGAGATTGATTCCATTGTGAAGCAGATCGATCGCATCGTGCACGATCCGGGCGCACTGCCGCCGGAACATCGTACGGTTCCGGGAGGTCCGTCGAGCGTACTGATCGATCACCCGAAAGTCGTGGAGGTGCTGCACGAGATCATCGGGCCCGAGGTCCGGATGGAAGGCTGTTACTGCGTCTGGCGAAAGAAGGGGGAGTCCCACGGCGGGGGGCTCCACGGCGGCGGACCCGGCCAGATCGATCCGATATTCGGATACAGGTGTCAGAACGGGCGGATTCACGCGGGGATGGTACGCGTGGTCTTCGAGCTGGCGGAAGTGCGGCCGGAGGACGGGGGCACGCATTTCATCGTCGGCAGCCATAAGGCGAATTTTGACATGCATCCGGATCACCTGTCCATGGAGCCGGGAAAGCGAAGCCCGTTCCTGATGGGATATGCGTGTCCGGCCGGCAGCGCCGTATTTTTCACCGAGAACGTGTGCCACGTGGGACCCGAGTGGACCCGAGATACACCGCGTATCGCCGTGTTGCACGCCTATTCGCACCTGGCAACGCACTGGCACCGGCTGAATGTGCCTCCCGTTGTTCTGAACAGTCTGACGCGTGAGAAGCGGGCCTGGTTTCGCGAGCCGTGGATTGCCGATTTCCGTACCCGGCCTGCAACCCGGAATACCCTGGACCACTTTCTGAGTTCGGGGGATCCGATGATGCGAACCACCGCTGAGGATTGAGTGGCTGTCAGTCCGGTCTCTCGATCCGTCGAGATGCCCTCGCGGCGCGGCGGATGTGCGTTGTCCCGGTACCCGCGACGGCATGAAGGGCCGGTCGCAGACAAGCCTGGCGTCATGGTTATTCGGAGGAAACGATGGAAGATTATTCACACGTCGAGAAGCCTGATACCGGATACCGGTACGAGTTTGCCATTCAAGAACTGGATGAGATGAGCGAATGCCTGGAGGCGCATGGGTTTGCAGTGATCAAAGACGTGCTGCCGCCGGAATGGGTCGAGAAGCTCAATCAGGCGGTGTGGGACGGAACCGATCCGGACGGTGAGCTTGCGGCGGGTCAGAGCCGTACGCGCCACGCGTGGATTGAATCCGGGCCGGGAGCATGGTCGCTGCTGGAGTATGGGCCGTTCATGGATATCCATCGTCACCTGATCGGCGCTGAAGAGCTGACCGTACATCGTTCGGCCGCGATCATCCGGATGCCGGGGTCCCAACCGGTGTCGTGGCATACGGATTGGTGCGGGTATTCGACGGAGATCAGGAATTCAGGCGATGTACTGAACCGCGGCCTCTGGCCGTCGGGCAAGTGGTTCTACCTGACGGGATCCCGCCCGGTTCACGGCGGCTTGTGCGTCATCGAAGATTCTCACGTGGAAGATTGGGAGGGGCCGGAGGGGTTCAGCATGACGGCGGACAGGCGGTCGTTCTATCCCGATGGCGAGGAAGAGCGACCGTATGCCGGCTTTGATATTCCCGGACTTGTGCCGCTGTTCACGCAGGGCGGTGATATGATCGTATTCGCCCACCGGACGTACCATGGCGCGTTTCCGAACCGGCTGCAGGCGCCGAGGCTGTCCTGTGCCATCGGATTCAGAGACCGCGGGCACAGAATCGATGTTCCATGGGAGATTCCGCAATCCGGACGATGGTTTCTCGAGAACTTGCCGCACCGTCTCACGAAATATACACATGGCTATACCAGCATCAACATGGACTGGCGCGGATAGGGGCAGGCAATTTTTGCCGCGCAGGAGGGACAACAGTCGTGTCGCGTTGGGCCGAGGTGCGACTTGAGGACGGTCTACGTGCTGCTGACGATGGACTGCGAGACCGCACGTTCAGACCTGGCGCCCTTTGCAATGCGGATGTCCGGTAGCGGTCCGGCGGACTATGGGGAGAGTGGGCGTTCCATCCGCGGATATGCGGAGACGGCGGCAACGTGTGGATATCCCGTCACGTTTCTTGCGCATCCCGAGGTGGCTGTTGAGAACGGAGACCTGCTCCTGGATTTGCAGGACCGCGGCGCATGTCTGGGGCTGCATGTCCACCCGTACAAGCTCAGGCACCGGGAATACAGGTACGACCTCGGGGCGTATTCAGCCGGAGAACAGATACGGATCATCAGCGACGCGATGCAGGTCTGGGAATCCGCGATCGGCCGTCCGCCCAGCTGTTTCAGGGCCGGCTACTTCTCGGCTAGTGACGAGACGGCGGGCGTGCTGGAAGACCTGGGATTCGCCGGGGGCAGCCTGTCCAACCCGGGGCGGGTCCTCCCCGGACACCACAGCGTATGGGCGGGAGCCGAACCCTATCCCCACCGGGCCCATCGTAAATGTCGCCTGATCGAAGGAGAAGGCGATTTCATCAATGTGCCGGTGTCCGTGGCTTTCGGCCGACCGGTTCGCCGGGGGCACGCTGGCGAGCGCGGCTTCGAATGGTCCTACGTTCCTCATCCGTACGACCACCGTGCCGTAATTGAAAACGTGCTGGGTCGTTTCCGGGTTGACGAGCCCAGGTTTCCTGTTATTGTAACGGACAGCCACAATGATCAGGAGTACCTCGATCCCGAACATCCGGCGCGGCTGAATCTCGAGCTGATACTCGGTACGATCCAGGACACCTGCGCACGGACGGGGATGCTCCCGGAAGGGATCACCCTGGATGCATTGTGCTCCCTTGTTCTTGAGAACTCGCGATGAAGAAGATGACGGGGCCCGCTTTCAGAATGGAGGAACCTGTGCGAATCGACTCTCACGTGCACGTGTGGACGATGGGTACGCCGCCTTTTGTTCACAACAATG
The DNA here is from genome assembly GCA_965116875.1 of Candidatus Latescibacterota bacterium. Lineage (GTDB taxonomy): Bacteria > Latescibacterota > UBA2968 > UBA2968 > JAAXHE01. The sequence goes on along the minus strand of OZ220733.1, from coordinate 402,511 downwards.
ACATGTCGACCCATCGGCCGGAATATCCGGGACTGGTCGAGGATCTCATACGGTATATGGACCAGAACAATATTGACCGGACGGTGCTGATTCAATGCATGTATCACGGGTACGACAACAGTTACATGTGCGACTGCATGCGGCGGTTTCCCGATCGCCTGCACGGCGTGGCGCTGATCGACCCCGTACGTCCGGGCGCGGCCGGGAAGCTGGAACGGCTCCACGGCGAGCACGGGGTGCAGGGGATGCGGCTGTATCCAATCAAGGATGCGGACGCCTCGTGGTTGTCTCGTGACGATCAGACGGCGCTCTGGGAAACCGCGAGGAGGCTGGGGGTCCCGTTCACATGGTTCGGTCGCTGCCATCAGATTCCGTTGCTTGAACCGATGCTGGACCGATTCCCCGAGGTAAACGTGATCGTGGATCACCTGGGGGAGCCCGTACTTTCGGAAGGTCCGGGCGGGAGTTTTCGCCACCTGCTTCAGGCCGCGAAGTATCCGAATCTCTATGTGAAGGCCACGAGGATCGACGGGATTTCCACGCAATCGTGGCCGCACGAGGACGTTCATCCTTACGTCAAGGCCGTTTACGAGGCTTTCGGGTCCCGACGGATGCTGGGATGTACGGGATTTCCCGAAGACCCCCAGCGAGGCGAGGCCGTTGGCTTCCGCGTGATCGAAGAAGCAATGGATTTTCTTGCTGACGATGACAGGGCCTGGATATTGGGAAAGACGGCGGACACGCTCTACGGCCGCAACGCATAGGAGGAATTGTCATGTGGCAGTTGAATCTCTCAGGTCTGGGGTCGATGGCATGGGCAGTTGCGATACCGGGCATGCAGTCGGCGATGATCGACTTGTGGTTCTTGAGAATCCACATTCTCGTGTTCCTGTTCATCCTTCCCGCGATACTGCTGGCGGCATCCAGAAGCGCGTGCGCCGGTCCCCGGACGTCGTACAAATCCGCGGATATTGAAAATGCTCGCCGAAACGTGGCGCGCTACGATTGGGCGAAGGGAGTCGTGGAGGGGTGGGAGAGAGACGTCGCGCTGGCGATGCGGCAGGACCGCGGGTTTTTCGATGTGCTGATTCCGGAGTTGACGCCCGGAACCCATTATGGCCAGAACTGCCCCCACTGCGTGGGGAAGCTGTCGCTGATGGGTGGCGGGCGGTTCAACTGGACCATAGAGCGTCCTGATGAAATCTCGTGCAGTGTCTGCGGGACGGTTTACCCGAATGCGCGGTATCCTGAAACCGGCGTTCTGGAATGTCCCCGTATGGGGCAGCGGTTTACGTATTACCAGACGCCTGGAGAAGTGGCCGACCCCGAAAACAGGGAGAAACATGCGCTCAAGTGGCTCGGTGAACGTCCAACGATGACGAGTTTCACCGGGCATATTCGAGATTGCAAAGTGGGCTGGGCAACGGATCAGGCGTTGACGCTGGCGAAGTTGTACGCGGTTTCAGGCGAGGCGAGGTACGCTGAACGGGTGGCCTGGATTCTGGACCGATTCGCTCGTGTCTATCCGAATTACCTCTACCATTCGTACGATGGCAGTATCGCGGATCTGCCGCCCGCGGAAGTGGCGGCCAATATGGGCGGGGAGGAGTTGGCGGGTGGTCCGGCGGGCGGGCGCTTTCCACCGGGTGCGATACGGCACGCGTACGGCTTGCATCAGTATGAAACGCATTCCACGCTGAACAACGGATTCTGGGGCGCGGGGCGCCTGCGCGTACACGGGAAAGGAAGCGACGCCGGTCCGCTCTTCTCAATGCTCGTCGCGTATGACCTGATTCGCGAAGCCGCGTATCCGGGCGGTCGCCGCGTTCTGGATGAAGTCACGGAGCGCCGCATCGTGGATGACTTGATCCTGGCCGGGTGTGCAGATATGGAACACTGGAACTCACTCTCCAACAAGGGCACGACCGTCTTCGTATTGAGCGCCGGCGCAGGGATGCTCTTCGGGCGGCCGGACCGCGTCCGTCGCGCGCTGGACGGCTTCCACCGGATGCTGGATGAGCGCTACCACCACGATGGATTCTACGCCGAATGTCCGTCCTATTCGGCCCACAACCTTTCAAACGTGCACGAACTGGCCGACCTGCTGCATGGATACAGCGACCCGCCCGGTTACGTACCCGATGAAGGAGAGCGGATCGATTCACTGGACATGTTCTCCAGCGGTCGTTTCCATGATTCGCTGGTGTCACTGGTCAGATCGCTGGCCCCGGGAAACCGGATGCCTGTGATTGGAGATACGCAATACGCTGCCGGGGCCGACCTTCTTTCCGTCGAAATACTGGCAGCCCATGTTGGCGGCCCGTACGCCGGGTTGCTGGAGGTTGTACAGGGTGAGGAATTGTCCAGGAAGGGGAGCGAATTTGCGTTGTGGTATCGTCCCTCCGATCTTCGCGCGGCCGCGGCCGAGTTGCCGCTGCGTTCCGAGTGGTTTCCGGGATGGCATGTCGGGGTATTGCGCGGCGGTCGGGATGCGAACGACACCGCCCTTTATCTGAACGGCAATGAACATCAGTGGACGGTGCAGACGGGTCATCGTCATCAGGATGTATTGAGTTTGAGCCTGTACGCGAACGGAGAGGAAATGGTATCGGATCGCGGGTATTTTTCCGGCAGCGATCAGCGCCTCCCCGACGGCAGGAGCGGACAGAGATGGATGCGGAGCACGCTTTCTCACAATCTGGTGGTTGTCGACGAAGAAGACCAGGGGCGAAGCGAGTGCGGGTCCAATCTGGAGCTCTTCGGTTTGGCGCCGGGTATCGAGGTGGTGCAGGCATCGGGCGTAAACGTCTATCCGCAGTGCGACGTCTACCAGCGTGTCTGCGCTCTGGTGGATGCGCCGGAAGACGGGAGTTATGTCGTTGACATTTTCCGGGTCAGAGGTGGGCGAACCCATCAGTACGGCTTTCACTGCAACGGAGCGCTCGCGGGCGGCGTGCCCGATCTTTCCACGTACGATTCGGGAAGACTCTCGGATGTCTGGGCCGAGTGGCTTGAGAATCCGCGGGGGGTTTCGCCTGAGAAACCCGTGACGTTTACGTGGCAACATCGCGGCGTGAATCTGGACTTGATGGTGCTCAACACGCCGCAGCGAATGGTGATCGCCGATGCACCGGGCTGGCGGATATTCACAACGGAAGAATTGAAACAGCCGTCCATCGGACACGTATTGGCGGAAAACAGCGCTGCTGACGACGGGATGCCGCTCTCAAGCCAATTCGCCGCGATAATCGTACCTTTCATAGACGGAAGCTCGCCGGTTGTCAGTGCGCGTCTGATTGAAGACGACCCGGAGTCCGGCGCAGTGGCCATAGAGGTCAATTTCGCCAGCCGAACCGATTACATCATTTCTTCGATGGACCAGGAACAGCGCCAGTATGGTCCGGTACGTCTGTCGGGTCGATTCGGATTCGCATCGGTGGACGAGCAGGGTCGCGCCGTGCGGGCGTATCTGTTGAACGGAACGGAGTTGAACTGCGGCGATCTGTCAATCTCGCTGCGGGCGGCAAGTACGACGCTGAAGGTTCGGTCCGTGAGCGGCCGAACATTCCTTCTTGCGGAGCCAGTGCCCGATCCCGGAAGCATCGCAGGTTCCTATCTGCTTGCCGGTGAAGCGCCTCAAACGGGTTTCGAGATTGAATCGGCCACGGAAGACGCAATAACCGTGCGGGACTATCCTGCGATTCCGTCCGAAACGGTCACGATATTGAATTCCGGCTGGGCAGGTGCGGAGACCTGAGACGACGGGGCGCAGACCGTTTCACTGGAGAAATCGGACTTGCCGGTAGGGACGCAAATGGGAGGGATAGAATGCAGATTTTCGATCGATATTCGGATCTGTTGAGTTACGTCGAGACACAGGGCTTTCGCCCGGAAATACTGGGATGTGCGCCGGACAAAGCGCCGGTCGTGTGCCTGAGAACCGGGGGAGAGAAACTGCCGGCGATATTCATCAGCGCGGGCAGCCATTCCACCGAACAGGCAGGCGTTGGATCAGCACTCGGGCTACTGGAGGAGCTGGACACCGAACATCAGGTCTACGTGATTCCCTGTCGCGATCCCATGGGGATGAACGGGTACGGGTACGCGTTGAGTCTGAGCGTAGGCGAGGAACCCCGGGTGGACGCTGTCGAGGACGTTCGGACATTTCTGAAGACGCGTGGCGAGGTACTCTACGAACAGGACGAGACGGTTCTCGCGATTATCGGTGAGTACGGGTATTCCACCACGGGTCTTCTCGGGCGTTTTGAGGTGGGCGCGGAGTTTCTGAAACCCCTGTTTGGACGAAGGATCTTCTATCCTTCGAGCGAGGCCGGCATCGAAGGCACGGCCCCCTGCCAGAGGGCCTATACCCTGATCGTCAGCCCGGAAGGAGAGGTTTTGCACATCAACCGGTTTCACGATACGCCGTGGGCGCCGGTCGAGTCCCTGTGTGCGCGAAATCTGATGGCGCGGATCAAACCGGGCCTTACGCTGGACCTGCACGAGTATGGCGGCAACGGTTTCTGGTTCTCGGCGCGCCACCAGCGAAATGACGACGACGAGACGTGGGAAAAACGAATGGCCGATTCGATGATTCGGGCCGTTGCCCATTCGGGTGCGCAGCTTGCGCCTCAGGGGTACGCGCCGGGTCCATTTTTCGAGACGCCGGAGCGCGGCGTACTCTGGCTGATCGCAGCGGAACGCGGCGAGGGGTTGAATCTGGCGGACTACGGAGCGAACAGATACGGTCCCTCGTTCACGATTGAGACCGGGATGACGATGAAGGGCGGTTACCGGGAACGCGTGGAGACGTCCATGCTGGCGGCTCGTACCGCAATTTCGGTATTCGAGGAACGCTGGCGATGAGCAGGGAGACAACGGCACCGGGGACCCATGATACCTGCGAATCCCTTCTTCAGGCGATGGTGGGATTCGACACTGTGAACTCCGCGATTTCGGGGAAACCCGACGCGGAGTTTGCGCTTTCGGTCTATCTCGAAGCACAGGCTGAAGCGATGGGGCTGGATACGCGCCGGCTGCCGGTCACGGGGGAGGGATTCAATCTACTTGTCTCTCACCGGGTGAACGACCAGGCGCCGTGGCTGTTGTTTGAGAGCCACCTCGATACGGTAAGCGTGGACGGGATGACGGTAGACCCGTTCGAGGGGCGGATTGCGGATGGAAGAATGTACGGGCGGGGGACGTGCGATACGAAAGGGACCGGCGCGGCGATGCTCTGGGCGCTTTTGCGATACAGCCGGCGAAGCGGTCCGAACAACGTGGCGATCCTGTTTACCCTGGACGAAGAGGTCGGGAAGACGGGTGTACGCACGTTCGTGGCGTCACAGTTGCCGGATCTGGACTGGCGGCCGGCGGGTGTGATCGTGGGTGAGCCCACACGGCTTCAGGCCGTAGTCGCGCACAACGGAGTGGTACGCTGGCGGATTCGGACGGAGGGTGTGGCGGTACACTCTTCGGATCCCTCCCGCGGTCGGTCCGCGATACGAATGATGGTGGAAGTGATCGGCGCGCTGGAGAAGCGTTATATTGCCCGGCTGACGTCAGAACATCCGTTGACGGGCCGGGCGCAATGCAGCATCAATCTCATACGTGGCGGTACACAGATCAACATGATACCGGAACACTGCGAGGTCCACGTGGACCGGCGGGTGGTGCCGGGTGAGGACCCGGACACGGTCATTCCTGCGGTCGAAGGTGTGCTGGAGGAACTTCGTGCGAGAAATCCGAGTCTGAAGGTCGTTCAGGAAGCGCCCGATATGGTGGACAGCCCGCTGGATCCGGCCGGAGGGGAAGCGTTCGGCATTCTTGTGGCTCGTGTTCTGAACTCGATGGGGTTGCCGGACAATCTGGCCGGCGTCGGTTACGGTACGGACGCCAGCAGCTTCAGCCGTGCGGGGATCCCGGCGGTGGTCGTCGGGCCGGGCGACATTGCGCAGGGACACACGGCAGACGAGTGGATCGAGCTGGATCAGCTGCGAGCGGGCGTGGAGATCTACTATAACCTGATGATGAGCGGGTGTCCGACCTGCTACTGAAGGCAATCTAACCGCCGTCACGACGTGATCTAACCGAATCCGGAGCGAGGGCATCCTGCCCTCGAACTTCACGTCACTCACCCTATTCGCGTCGGGAGCCTGAGGCGTCCAATAAACCCGATACCGGTTCGCAGAAGACATCCTGCGCGACGATTTGTCAAACGCCGAACTTCACGCGCTTTTTTTTCGGTACGGAGCTTCGGGTATCCCTCGCTCATTCCCGCAACTTGCCTGCACCGTTCGCGATTGCCTGCGCTGGCTCGCGCTAACCGAATCAATACGTGGTTGCAGAAATGGCGGCGCCAGATTCTCTCGAATCAGCCGCCGAGGGCAGGATGCCCTCGCTCCCGGGAACGCCAACCGCACCAATCCCGGATCGGTTGCCGTTATGGACAGTCGTGACATGCCGTAGCTCGTTAATTCCCAACCCCGGGCTCGACGGTTTCGGGAACCGCGTCCTCCTGATCTTCAGGAAGCGCGAACGCAAAAGTCAGTGTCATCCAGACGGGTACGGGTTTGTCGTTACGTTCAGCCGGTTTGTAACTCAATTTAGTAACTGCATCAATTGCGGGCTTGCGAAATATCTCATCGCCTTCCAGTACGTGTACGTCGCTCACGGAGCCATCCACGTTGATCTTGAATTTCATAATCACTCTGCCTGTCAAGCCCGTCTCTTCCGCTTTGTCCGGGTAATCCGGCCGAACATCATTCAGGTTCAGAAGAACGGGCTGTACGTGTACGTCCGAGATCTCAAAGACCTGACTGTCGCTGATTTCGAGATTGTCGTTGTCCGGTCCGCCTTCTGGTCTGGTGGATTCAAACTTGATCGCCCGCGTCATCCACACCGCGACAGGTTTGCCTTCGCGTTCCGCAGGTTTGAACCGGAATTGTGAAATGGCATCGATCGCGGGCTTCACAAATATCATTTGACCTCTGAGGTTACGTACGTTACTCACGGAGCCGTACACGTTGACTTTGAACTTCAAGAACACGTTTCCCGACAAGCCCTCCTTAAATGCTTGGTCGGGATAAGCTGGCGCAACGGAACGGATGAGGACAGGTTTTACGTCGACGTCCCAAAACTCGAACACCTCTTCACCACCGACGTCGCTACTGTCGGAGGGCGGGGCGGCTTTCTGTTTAGGCAGTCTAAAACTGATCTGGTGCGTCATCCAGACGGGTACAGGCTTGCCGTCAAGCTCGGCAGGTTTGAACCTGAACTGTGAAATCGCATCGATGGCAGGTTTCACAAATACCGGTTGACCTTTGGTGACACGTATGTCACTCGGCGAACCATCCACATTGACCTTTAACTTCAAGAACACGTTGCCTGCCAAGCCAGCTTTCCTTGCTGTGTCTGGATAAACGGGTTGAACGGAGTTCGTAATGACCGGTCGTACGTCGACAGACCAGAATTCCAGGACATTCGTATCGGCACGACCTTCCAGCTTCTCCTTGTGCGCCGCTCTGGGATATTCGGGGGTAACGATACGTACTGGTTTGGATTTCGATTCCGTCTGGTCGGATGCAAGAATGCCTGCCAAGCCGGTATCACGAAATTTCGTAGAATTCGGCGTCCGCAGTTTCTTTTTCGTAGGGTAATTGTAGTATGAGATTTCTTTTGTAAACCACACCGTCGCATTTTCGCTGTCATGTTTCACTGGCTCAAATCTCACTCGCGATACGGAGTCGATTACGGCGTTCTTGAATCCTGCCGGTCCTTCGGCATTCAAGACCTTCATTTCACACACCGTGCCATCCTCGTATGCCCGTACTTTCAAGGTTACAGTGACGTCGAAACTTGCTTCAGGCGCCATACCTGAATTCGCAAATCGCGCCAGTATTTCGCTGATAACCACCGAACTCTTTTGTTGTCCAACCGTAATGGGCCTCGTTTCGAATTCAGCCTCGTCGTCGATCGGGACTCCACCAGCAACAGTGTCCGAATTGCCCGTAACGGATCCGGAGGAATCCGACGCCGCACTGGCACGGTCATCCTGCGTATATGCCTCTCGAATCGAGAGCGGCACAATCGCCAGGCCGACGAGAACAAGCGCAGCCAGATGCCTCTTCGACGGCTTGATGCGCCTTTCGTTGAAGCTGAGGACGTGCTCGAGGCGTTTCCTCAGCGTCGCTCCCCGATCCGCGAAGAATACGGTCAGCGCGCGCGGCGCGGATCTGCTGTCAACCAATCCCAGCAACAGGCGCCCGTATTCGGCGGGTGTCAGCCTGGTTTCTTGCAAAACCGCTTCGTCGCAGCGCAGTTCCCGGAGGTATATCAACCGGCGGTTCAACAGCCAGATCAGCGGGTTTGCGCAGAAAAGCGCCGTTGCGACGGCCTGCAGAATGAGCACGTGGATGTCGCGTCGTTCAAAATGCGACAATTCGTGCCTGACGACGCCTCGCAGCTCTTCGGACGACCACGAAGACCACCTCGTTGGCAGAAACAAACGCGGCTTCAGAAGGCCCACCAGAATTGGAGAAGGCAGGGCTGATTTGGAATATACCTCCAGGTTGCGCGGCGCATCCAGTGATGCAACCTCGCCTGCCAGGTCAATCGGGGTCGCCAATTTCAGCGTGCGACGGAATGCCGCGTTCTTCCACAGCGCCACCCCGGTCCAGACCGACACCGAGAGAATCCAGACACAGAACAGATAGAACGCGAGCGGCAAGGGCGTCGCTGGCCCGGGAGAGACTGCGGCAGCATCGGATACGACTCCGGAATTAACGGCCGCCTCCACTGCGACGCCCGGTGGAGAACCCAGAAACAAGGGTATCGGAATGGCAAAAACCGGCGGAACAAACACCTTCGCCAGCGCAAGCAGATAAAGCGTGTATCGAAACCGTGTCTCCAGCGTCAGCCACCGGTCCACGGCCCACACCAGAGCAATGAAAAGCGAGATCTCGATCATGTGTACCGCGTAGAGGGGCCACCACGTTTCGGCCAGATGGATTAATGTGTTCACGTTGAGCCTCCTTCCTTCGCATTCTCCCGTTCCTCGATCAATGCGCGCAATTCATCCAGTTCCTTCTTCGAAAGCTCGCCCGAATCCACGAGATATGTCGCAAGCGCGCCAAAGGAGCCGTCGAACATCCGCGAAACCAGGGTTCGCGTCTCAGACCGTGCAACGTCTTCCCGGGACACCGCAGGGGTGTACACGTTGACCGGGCCGATCTTTTCCCGATCCAGCACGCCTTTTTCCGCCAGAATGTTCATGATCGTCTGCACGGTCGTATATGCCTTTTCACCGTTTGGGTAGAGGTGATTCACAACGTCGCGAACGGTGACCTGGCGTTCGAGCTGCCAGACACTGTCCATGAGTTCCCACTCGACCTCGGCCAGTCTGCGTTTTTTGGCCATAAGAGTCTCCTTTGCCTTTGCCGGATTCCCGGTCGACAAGCGCGACGATGGGTTCATTTGCGTAGTCGGCTATCGACCGGCACGATGTTTATTACTAATCTATTAGTAATATGACGAATTAATTAGGAATTGTCAAGCGGGTGATGATGATTTTTTCGTTTTTTTCAATCGCAGTTGTTGCTTGAAGCAATAAATGGCTGACATCTATTGCGCCAGCTACGGTGGAAAGGTGCTTGCCCGGAAGGGGACGCTGAGCACGCCTGCATTGAGCTTGTCGAAATGTCGAAGCGCCCGCGTTTCTGCACCCTATTTCCTTCGCCGACCCTTCGACCCTTCGACAGGCTCAGGGACCGCAAGCTCAGGGAGCGGCTCAGGATGCCGGGTTAATGTAGCGGAAAAAGGTAAACTATCGGGTGGTGCCCGTGAAAAGTACAATGCGACGATTCGTCGTCAGCAAATCGACTTGAGGCGGGTGCGGTTTCCACTGTGTGGCTTCCGACATCAGTTCTTGTTCGGTGCGGATTCAATGTCCGGGATTCCCGGAATCGCGCCAGAGGTGTCTCTGGACTTCAATTTGCGAGCGACGTATATTTCGCCTTCCGCGGCCGATCGCGGGTCTGTGTATCGTCGGCGTAAGTCGTTGGGAGGACGTGTGCGTTTGGCGACTTGGGGCGGGATTTAATCTTCCCGCCCGCTGCGTGGAGTACCTGCTATGTCCAGGTTGGATCTCACCAGACGAGAGTTTCTGCGAGGCGCCGGATTGGGCACGATGGTTCTTGCAGCGGGATGCGATTCATCTATTTGGAGACGCGATATGGGTATCGAACGAATCGACTGTTCGAGGGAAACACGGTACTGGGAGGGTGAACGGCCGTTTCCGAGAGGCGTGGCGCACCCGCTGTTCTATACGTCGGACCAGATCGAGCGCGCCCGGCGGCGAGTGGAGTCGTACAGCTGGGCGAAGCAGTTCAGGGACGCGCGTTTGCGCTGGATAGCCCGCCGGGGAATTCTGGAGATGCCGGATGACGCCATACGTGTGGGTATCTCCGAGCAGGTTAACTTTCCGCTGCCCCGCTGTCCCGTGGACCGGCGAAAGCGAAGCTGGCGGATTCATTTCTGGGAGTGGTCGCCGGACAATCCGGACCAGGTCAGGTGCAAGATCTGTGGGAATGCGTTCCCGGGACCGGAGCATAAGCCCGTGGGGGAGATTGAAGTCGTTGGCCCGGCAGGCGGGACGGTCCGATACCGGTATTGGGAAGATGACGAAGGGATGCGGTATTTCTTCGACAACATGCTGCTGAATTACACGCAGTATCACGTGGTCCGAATGGCGGGTCCGCTGGCGATGGCTTACGTCTTCACGGGAGAGCCGGCGTACGCGGAAAAGGCCGCAGTGATTCTGGATCGGCTCTCCGAAGTCTACAAGGACTACCCCGTTCACGGCCTGGGTCGGTCCTATCTTCATGCCGACCGAAAGGGTTTTTACGAGAACCATTTCTACAAGGATCCACCCTTCCCATTCGTGTCCGCTCGCATGGGGAATTTCCACGCCAGCCCGTTTTCGGACGCATACAACGCGTTCAGGCTTGCCCAGGTTTACGACCTGATTTCGAACAGCGGCGCAATCGAGAAACTCTCCGAGGCCGAGGGCCGGGATGTACGTGCGGCAATCGAACGGGACCTGCTGTACGAGGCGATTCGCCACACGCTTGAAATCCCCCACGGTTCCACGAATTACGACGGCGGGAGGATCAACGGGCTCGCGCTCGTGGGACGTGTTGTTGACGAGCCGGACTTCGTGGCGAGAGGGTACGGGCTGTATCGGACGTTGATCGATAACTGTTACAATTACGACGGGTACTGGCACGAGGATACGCTCAACTACTTCAATATGATTACGAGCGGAACCCTTCGTGTGCCTGATGTGATCAGTGGGCCCGGCGGAATCGACGTTTATGGAGAGATGCCGTTTCTGGAGCGCGTCTATACGGCGCCGCTGGGTTTGTTCATGCCGGATGGGCGGACGTTCATGGCCAACGATACGTGGGGAATCAGTACGGGTTTCGCCCGCGTTTCCAGTCGGATTGCATCCATGGGCAAATTCGTGGAGGCGGCGGATGAAATCAGGGGCGCCTCCCGGATTGCTGTGGCCGACGTTGAATACGCGCTGTTTCGAAGGACATCGGAGGCCGACAGGCGTGTTACAGAGAAGGACCTGTTGGCGCTGGTGCCTTCAAACTACCTGCTGCCCGGGGCGGGAGATGCCATCCTGGGAGTCGGGAGGACCTCAGAAGCCATTCGGGCGACGATGTGTTACGGTCCGTGGGGCGGGCACCACCATTACGATACGCTCGCGATGGGCATGGACGTGTTCGGTCAGGAATTGCTGTCGGACATTGGATATACCCATACCCGTTACCGGGAGTGGGCAACGACGGTGGGGAGCCACAATACCGTGGTCGTCGACGGGCAGGAGCAGACACGAGACGGCGGGCGGCTGCTGTGCTACCGTCCCGCTTCAGACGCGAGCGTGGGCATGGTCTGTGCGGAGGCCCCGGGCGCGTTCGAGGATACGGAAGTCTACCGCCGAACGTTGATGTTAATCCCAACGGGGCCGGAGAGCGGATACGTGGTGGACCTGTTCGAGGTGAAGGGCGGAGACGTACATGACTATCTGTTGCACGGATCGGCCGATTTCGATCAGGTGATATCCGCGGCGCCCGACCTGAGCCCGGCTGAAGGGGAGATGGTATTGAGCGGAGACGGGACCCGCGGCGCGCTGTATGGGTACTTTCATCGCACGCGGGGGACGGACGTTTCCGGAAACTTCAAGGTGCGGTTTGAAGGTGAGGGTACGTTCGTTGATGTCAGGTTCGTCGGCGTCCAGGCAGGTCGATTGCTGGTCAGCGACGCGCCGTCCATCCGCCGGACGCAGGAGGATGACGGCAAGCTCGACGATTTCTGGCTCCGTACGGTCTGTTTGCGTCGCAGGCGCGAATCCAGCCTGTTCGTGTCGGTCATCGAAGCGCATACCGGTGAAGGATTCGTGCGGGATGCAGAGCTGGTTGCACGCGACCGGTCTGGCGTGGTGCTGCGGGTGCGGGAACGGGACCGGGTACGAATCATTGCGATAGATTCCGCGGGAGCGGGATTGGCCGCGACCCTGCCGGATGGTCGGCGGCTCGAACTGAAGGGTCGGTCCGGCGTGTTGAGCGAGTCCTCCGCAAACGTCGAGGTCGACGTGATCGACGGGGCGTCGTTCCGGGTGGGCGACGCTTCGGTTCATCGGATTCGCGACTACGAAGGGACGGTCACCGGCGTGACGGGAGACATTTCGGGCGAACCGGGACGCAGTGAACTCGTGCTGGACGTCGCGCTGCCGGAGGATGGATCCCTGGACGGCAAGGTGGTCTACGTCCGGCATCCGTCGGGTCTGGAAACCGTATATCTGGTTGAACGAGTCCGGCGCGAGGGTGGCGGCAGCCGCGTATTTCTTGCCGATATGCCCAGGTTCGTCAGGGGCAGGGGCGTGGTGAAATCGGGAAAGCGATCCAGGTTCGGGAGTGACGTCGATCACCCGAAGGAAGGGGCGTATCCGGGGTGCCGGCTCCGGATTGGGGACGGCGTGTTCACCATTCGCAAAATGCGAGGGCGGACGACCTTTGTCGTAAAGGAAACGTTTGATTTTTCGAAGGTTATCGGCGAGTCATTCGAAGTGTATTCCACGGCCGTCGGCGATCGCGTCAGAATCGTCGTCTAGCTACCGTCCTGCCGTCTGTCTGGCAGATTCTTACGGGCGAATCTCAGGTCCATCGGCCGCGCGTGACACGCACGTCGCCCGGTTTATGGAGATTCTCGGGGCGCCTCCTGTCCCGGACTGCCGCAGGTTGGCGTGTCACCCTTCTTCTTCCTCTTCGGCGTAGGCATGGCCGCCCATGATTGCCCGGACTTCATCGGCCGAAGAGGCGCTCAGCAGGGCGCCCATCCGCTCCTCCTCTTCCTTCTGCAGCGCACGCACGTTGTTGAGAACCGCCTCCAGCTTGTCGGCCGGGAACTTGCACGCGCCGTTCTCGTCCATGTGGATGATTTCGCCCGGTGCGACGTCCATCCCCCCTACGGAGACCGGCACGTTCACGGCGTGAACGGCCATGCCGCCGTGGCCGGCGGTGACACCGCTGAGCATATATTGAAATTTCATGGGGCGGATCTCGTCGATGTCCCTGGAGGGACCGTTGGAGATCGCGCCCACGCACCCGACGGCCTTCATCGCTGAGGTCATGTTTCCGCCGGCCAGGCCAACCTTTGCCGCGAGTTCGGGCGGGAATTTTTGCTGAAAGACGAGGACGGTCGGTTTTGGCGAAGCATCCAGCGCGTCGATCACGTCCAGAAACGACAGAGAGCTGTAGTCCGGGTCTGGCAGTCCGAAGACGCACGTTACCGCGTACCCCACCGTGCGGCCCAGTTCGGGATACATACAACGTATGGACTGGTCCGTGTACCAGTTTTCCGTCCATGGATTGTAAAGGCTCAGGCAGAGCGGATTGCCGGGATACGTGGCCACGACGTTCGTGATCGAGGGGGTGTCGAAATCTTTCAGTTCTTCCAGCATTTCCTGTGAGTCAGCCATCGCAGCCTCCTTCGTTTCTTGAATGGGACTTATGAAGTCGCGGCAGTACTATTCGCCTGTCACGTGGAGTCGGTTTTTCCCTGCGGTTCTCGAGGCAGGAGTTGCTGCGGCTGTACGATGCGGCGCCGCTGTGGCGTGAGTCTTTGCAGGAGTTCCGGTGACGGCTGATAGCCGTGGCGGAAGTTCCCCCATGAAGGTCCGTAGCGGTAGACGACCACGCGCCGGATGCCCGGGTTGGACCGCCGGGCGGATCCGTGTGAGATGCCGTCCACAAACAGAAGCGCATCTCCGGCAGCCATACGAATTTCGACGGCGCCCTCGATGCCTTCGACGGTGGCATTTCTGGACATCCGGTGCCTGTCGAAATGCGGGTGTTTGAAGTTGGCCTTATGGCTTCCCGGAATCAACATGGTGCCGCCGTCGCCAGGTCCGACGTCGGTCAGCGCCATAAGGATGTTGATCTGGCCGCACATAAAACGCCCGCCATGGTAGCGGAACTGATTCCGCAGAATGGGTGGAAATCCGCCGGAATGCAGCCCGATGGCTTCGCCAGGCTCGCGAAAGTTGGCGAAATTCTCGTCGATGAACAGAGGACCGTGGTGGTAGTCGAAACTGCCCTCGCCTCCCACAAAGCGCTTCACCTTTTCGAACCAGGAAGGATGGTCAATCAGGTTCTCGAAGGGCTCCCCGGCTTCGTAGATCTGCTGAAGGTTCAGTCCCGAGGTGTCGTCGCCATAGGTATGGGCTTGAACGTAACCGTACCACTCCCCCGGCGTAAGTGGGGGAATCTCATCCAGGCAGGCGTTGAGTTCGCCAACTTCCTCGCCGGAGAGCGCATTCTCGAGATGCAGATAACCGCGAAGGTCGAACAGATACGTTTCAAGGTCCGTTTCCATGAAGTTCCCTGTGGACTGACGGGAAGCCAGTCTTCGGCTGTTTCGCCAGCGTCGAATGAATCACGTTTTCCGTGCGGTGATTATGCTCGATCCGTTCGATTGCCTGACGCGGAGGACGTCCGCAAATCCCGCTTGAAGCAGCCAGTCTCGGTATTCGCTTTCTGTGTAGGCCCGCCCCCCGCGGTAGATATTGACGAAGACGATGTTGAAAAGTGCGGCCTCCCGAGGTGAGCAGCGGCAGTCGTCCAGGATGCCGTTGCCCAGGATGTAGATTGCGCTCCCTGGGCTCAGAGCAGCGCCTATATGCGACAGCGCCCGGCCTGCCTCGCATGGAGACAGGGTCTGGATAAAGGCCTTGACCACGGCGACGTCGAACTCGCCGGGCACGGGTTCTCGTGTGACGTCAATTGCAAGGGTGTGGATCCGTTGGCTTGCCTCCGCCTCGCGGATGAAGCGTCTCGTTACCGGGATCACTGCCGGCAGATCCACAACGGTTGCGCAGAGATCGGGACACGCTTCGACAACGCCGACGGCCAGGCCGCCCGATCCCCCTCCAACATCCAGAAGGCGCCTGCGCGTCGAGAATCCGAAACGAGCAGCCAGGTCCCGTCCGGTCGCGAGAGCCTCGCCGTGAAGTCCTCGAAGGAAGGCATGCAACCGGCCGGATGGCATGTCGGCAAAGCTGTGTTCAGCCTGGGGCAGCCCGAGCCGAATCGAATTCGCGGTCCTGAGGGTTGCCGACCACAGGTCGGAGAGCAGGTGGTGGAGGTTGCCAACGTAGTCGGGACTGGACGCAACCAGATAGCGCTGTGCCTCGCCGCCGTTGACAAATCGATTGTCTTCAACACGCAGCAGGCCCGCTGCCGTCAACGCGAAAAGCAGCGGGGAGAGAAGGTCGGTCGATACCCCGATCTTCTCTGCAACCTGCCGTGCCTCCAGCGGGCCGTCGGACAGGGGCGTGAAGACGTCAAGCTGCATGCCCGCGAGAAGTGCAAACGAAGCATAGGCATTCTGAATCAGCCCTGTAATGGTTTCGGCTGCATCTTCCATTGGACGTTTTCAGCGTTCGACGCGGACGTCTCCGTTTTCGTCCACGGCAAGATACGGAACATCGCCGCCGTGGTTGGAGTAAGGCCCGAACATGACCGCGCGCTGCTCGTCGGTCATATCCGACACGACCTCCTCGCCCCAGTAGATTTCAGGGGGCGCGAGTTCTTTGGCCGGGCCGCCCCGTACGGAGGACCTGGAAGCATATTTGTACAACACCGATCGGCGGGGACGTTCACTCCGCCAGGGGCGTGTGCCATGGGTCTGCGCGCCGTCCATGAAAAAGAGGACGTCGCCGGCGCGCATGGCCGGCTGTACGACGGTACCCATATCGTCGTCGCAGGTACGGACCCCCGAAGGCATGGAAAATCCCGTTTTGTGGCTGCCGGGGACGCAGACGAATCCGCCGTCACCGGGGTTCACGTCGGCGAGTTGCCAGCTTACAGTGACACCCCCGCAGTAGGATTGACCGTTCTGATGGTTGTAGGCCGCGTGCGGTCTGTGCGGTTCGCCGGCGCCGTGCATGGTCAGGCCTTCGGTGCCCTTGACGCCGGATATCAGCAACGGGCCGTGGTCCAGTCGAAAACCTGTACCGCACATCACGTTCAGGCGAAGAACGACGGCAGGGTGGACCAGCATCCGCCGGAACGGTTCGCAGTACGGGCGTTCCAACTGCAGCAGGTCGTGCATGGTTGGGCGCCCGGTGCCCCGCAGGGCCTGAGAGTCGCGCGCTCCCAGATTGTCGTCGGCTATGCGTATCCGGTCCCGGTGCAGGTCGATCGCTTCGTTCGCAGCGGCGACCTGATTGGAATTCAGTACGTTCTTTACAACGATATAACCAGTCAGATCCCAGAAGTAGCGTTCTCTCGCATCCATCGCGTTCTCCAACGGCGATCCGTGGCGTTGAACGTGCTCGTTCAGGCGACCCAGGTCTTTTCGCCGTCCGATTCCAGCCGTGGAAAGTCATTGCCGGTATGGACGCCCGGCCCGTAGAGAACGGCTCTTTGTTCCGGGCTGAGGTCCCGGACCCAGTCTCCCCAGCGGGCTTCGGGCCTGAAATGACGTCCCGTTGCACGGGCGGCGGCTCGTGAGGCATATTTGTAGAGTACGGAACGGCGTTCGTGTCCGCCCTCCCACGGCAGGGTTCCGTGCGTGGCGGATTCTGCGAAAAACAGTACGTCGCCCGCATTCATCACAGGTTGCACGACAAGGTCCATGTGATCTTCAACGGATCGCACGCCCGCGGGAGTGGGTTCCCGGGTCTTGTGGCTTCCGGGTACGATGCAGAAGCCGCCGTCACCTTCGTTGACGTCCGCCAGTTGCCAGGCAACCGTGACGCCCCGGCAGTACATCCTTCCGTTCTGCTGGTGGTACCATACGGAAGGACCGAACGGTTCGCCCGCGCCGTGCAACTGGTGCCCCTCGGCCCCGGGTTCCGCGCCAATCAACAGGGGGCCATGGTCCAGCCGGAAGCCCTTTCCGGACATTTCATTCAGGCGTGAGACCACAACGGGATGGACGATCAGCCGGCGGAACGGCTCCCTGTAAGGCGCGGGCCAACCCAGCATTCCCGTGAGTTCCTTTCGCCCCTGCGCGCCTTTGAGGGCGGATGACCCGCCAGCGAGGCCGCCTGTTTCGATGGAACGGGTGGAGACGCGTTCGGCGTAGTGATTGATGGAGGCATTGCATTCGGCGACCTCGTGGGACGTGAGCGCGTTGCGTACAACCAGGTATCCGCTCAGGTCGAAGAAGTATCGTTCCTCAGCCGGCATTTCGTTTTTGTGGTCCCCCATCGCGCCTCCTGAAACAACGAGTAACGATCGTTGGTCTACAGCGTTGGCCTTGTCTTCGGCCCTTTACGCCGCTTCTCCCGCTCCTCTTCCCAGTCCGCCATCACCTCGGCGGTCCGGCGCAGGAGTAACTCGTCCTTTGCAGTACGGACCGCATGCGGGTCGCTGCCCGCCCAGTTGTAATAACCATTTCCCGACTCCAGGCCGGTTGCGCCCGTGGCGACCAGCTTCTGAAGATAATCGAACGGCGTCTCCCACCCGCCCAGGGTCTTCCACAGGTGAGAGGCAACGCGGACGTGCATGGACAGGCCGTTGATGTCGCGTTGTTCCAGCGGTCCCGCGGTGGTGAATCTGGGCGCGAGCCCCAGACGGAAAGCGGCATCGATGTCCTCCGCCGAGGCGACGCCTGACGCCAGAAGGTCGACGGCCTCGCGGATGAGGGCATGCTGAAGACGGTTGACGAGGAACCCGGGTACGTCCTTGTTCACGCGAAGTGGAAAATAGCCCAGCCTCTGCCAGATTCTGGTGATACGGTCCATCGTCTCGTTCGAGGTCTGTTGGCCGCGGACGATTTCGGCTACGGGTACGATGTGAGCAGGCTGAACAAAGTGAGAGCCGGCAATGCGGTCGGCGTGCCGGGCTCTTTCCGCGAGTCTGGAAATGGGCAGCCCGGACGTGTTGCTTGCAAGGGGAGTATCTGTTGCCGCGAGGGCGTCCAGTCGATGGAAGAGCGCCTGTTTGGATTCCAGGTCTTCCGTGATGGACTCCACGACAAAGACAGATTCGTCAACCGCCGCCTTGAGGTCCGTGGTGGTCCGGACGCGGTTGAGTACGGCGTCCGGAGATTCACCTCGAAGCCGGTCGTGTCGTCCGAGATCCTCCGCGTACCGCTCAAGATTCCTTCGTGCGTTGTCCAGGCTTTCCGGCCGCCGGCTGATCAGCCAGGTTTCTCTGCTTCCGAGTGCCAGAACCAGGGCGATCTGACCGCCCATCAGACCGGCCCCGACAACGGTGGACTTGCTCAGGAAAAGGTCCATATATTGGAGTCGTGATTGAAGGTGGGCGGGATCTGCAAGGAGAATCCTTCAGTGATTCGCCGGCAGACGCATCGTTCCGCAACTCCCGCCGCAGCTATAGGTCGACCCGAACCCGCTTGAGTGCTGCTTCAGCGACCTCCAGCGTCCGGTCGACGTCGGGTTCCGTGTGGGCCAGCGAGAAATAGAGTTTGCCGCCCGGGTTGAAGAAGATGCCGCGCTTCATCATTTCAATGCCGAGTTGTCTCGCGGCGCGGGCGTCGGCCTTAAGCGTATCGGCGTAGTTTCGAATTTCGACGTCCGCGAAGTAGGGCTGCAACACGGGTCCTTCACCCAGGACCTGAAGCGGCAGTCCCGTCTTTGCGCCAAGCGCTTCCAGGCCGCGACCCAGCCGGGCGGGGACGTCGTAAAGCCTCTTGTAGACGCCCTCGGTTTCAAGTACGTCCAACGTTGCCAGTCCGGCGGCGGCGCTGACGGGATTGCCATTGGTGGTGCCGCTCACAAAGGTATACGGCGCTCTTCCCTTGCGGCGGGGATCGGCGCACGCAAGAACGTCCGCGCGGCCGCAGACGGCGGCCATGGGGTAACCGCCGCTGATCGTCTTTCCGTAGACGGCGACGTCGGGTACAACCCCGTAGCGCTCCTGTGCGCCGCCCCAGGCAATGCGGAAGCCGGTAACGACTTCGTCGAAAACGAGGATGACGCCGTGATCGATTGATGCCCGGCGGATGGCTTCAAGAAAGCCTGGCTCGGGCCGAAGGGCGCGCTGAAAGGGTTCGACGATTACGGCCGCAAGGTCGTCGGCATAGGACTCGATCAGTTCTTCGGCGGCTTCGGCATCGTTGAACGGGGCGACCAGAACCGACCGTCCGACCGCTTTGGGTATCCCCTGGGAGTCCGGTACGGCCACGGGCCCATCCGTGGGACTCGGCGGCGTCGTGCTTTGCTGGGCGTAGTCGTGCGCGCCGTGCCAGCCGCCTTCGAATTTGAGGATCTTTTCCCGGCCGGTGAATGCCCGTGCCATTCGCAGTGCCGAAAAAGTGCCTTCGGTACCCGATGACGTGAAACGGATGGACTCCCCGCAGGGCGAGGCTTCGACGATACGCTCGGCCAGATGGATGGCGGGTACATTGAGGGCATAGAAAGTCGAACCCAGCGCAACCTGGCGCTGGACAGCCTCGACCACAGCGGGATGGGCATGGCCCAGAATGAGCGGCCCGGAGCCGAGGATGTAGTCTATATATTCCCTGCCGTCGGTGTCGTAGATCCGGCAGCCGGTCCCGCGCCGGATCACGGTTGCGACTTCGTCCGGCATCCGAAAGCTGCCCAGACAACCGCCTGCTAGGTACCGGTCGGCCTTTTCGAGCAGATCGCGCATCGACTGAAGTTTCATTGGAGGTTCCGCGGGCAATCGGGGATCAGGGTCGGTTGTACGTCTGGCGAAGACATAAGATATCCCCGCGGACCCATTCTGTCACGCCCTTTTGCAGCGCGATCGCAAGAAGCCGTTTTAAAATTACCGGTGAGTTCCCGAGCGCGAGCGAAAAAGCGGCGGTCAAGGCGGGAAAACCCACCCATATTTGTCTATACGGGCGGCGGCGTATCGCCGATTCTGTGACGGTAGACAATACAGCCGGAGGTTGCAATGGTCGATAATCTGTCTGAGAAGCCGAATGTCGTGGTGTTCTATACCGATCAGCAACGGTGGGATACAACCGGCGTTCACGGGAATCCTCTGAGCCTGACGCCCAATTTCGATCGGATGGCGCAGCGGGGCACCCATGTTTACAATTCATTCACCTGCCAGCCCGTTTGCGGACCCGCGCGTTCCTGTTTGCAGACAGGGTTGTACGCGACGACGACGGGTTGCTTTCGCAATGGAATCCCTCTTCCTCCGGACAGTCGGACCCTCGCCCACCATTTCAATGACGCGGGCTGGCGGACGGCGTATATCGGCAAGTGGCATCTGTACGGAAGGGGGACGAAGGGTCCCGTGCCACCGGAAGGGCGCGGAGGTTATGAATACTGGCTCGCCTCGAATGCGCTCGAATTCACGTCGGAGGCCTATCGAACGGTAATGTACGACAACCAGGGAGATCCGGTGGATCTGCCGGGATATCGGGTCGACGCCGTCTCGGACGCCGCGATCAGGTATATTCACGCGAACCGGGAGGGTCCGTTCTTTCTGTTTGTCTCCTATATTGAGCCCCACCACCAGAACCATATTGACGACTATCCGGCCCCGGACGGGTACCGCGAGCGATATAACGGCCGGTGGATACCGCCCGATCTGGCTGCCCTGGGGGGGTCTGCCCATCGTCATCTCGGCGGTTACTACGGAATGGTGAAGCGCCTGGACGAGGCATTGGGAAGGATGCTGGACGCGCTGAAGAGTACGGGCCTCCTGGAACGGACCGTCGTGTTGTTTACGTCGGACCATGGCTGCCACTTCAAGACCCGTAATGCCGAGTACAAGCGGTCCTGCCACGAGAGTTCGATTCGTGTGCCAACGGCGCTTCAGGGACCGGGATTCGACGGCGGGGGCCGCATTCAGAAACTGGTAAGCACGGTGGACCTGACGCCCACGCTTCTGGATGCGGTTGGGATTTCGATACCGCCCGAGATGCAGGGCCGGTCCATCCTGCCACTGACGGCCGGGAACGGCGAGGGATGGCCGGAGGAGGTTTTCGTGCAGATCAGTGAGGCCCAGGTGGGGAGGGCCGTGCGCACCCGGCGGTGGAAGTACGGCGTGGATGCGCCTGAAGGACGGGGCGCACAGCAGGCAGGATCGGACCGCTACGTCGAACAATATCTGTACGACCTGGATGCCGATCCGTACGAGTTATGCAATCTGATCGGGATGACTTCCCACCAGGAAGTGGCGCGGATCATGAGACAGCGTCTGGTCCGGCGGATGCTCGAGGCCGGCGAAGATGCGCCGGAAATCCGGCCCGCGGAAACCAGGGAAGTCAGACAGCGAAGGGTGTCGCCGATTGAAGCACGCAGTTGACCTGCCTGCCTTCTGGAGTCTCTTCTCCCGCCGGAGGCAAGGAGGAATAAAGTATCGGGCA
Organism: Candidatus Latescibacterota bacterium; assembly: GCA_965116875.1. Taxonomy (GTDB): domain Bacteria; phylum Latescibacterota; class UBA2968; order UBA2968; genus JAAXHE01. Next base: position 380,629 of record OZ220733.1, on the reverse strand, counting down.
AGGGTTTCTTCTACCGTCTACCCTCTACCCACATTCAGGCTTTTTGTGGCCAATTTGTCTTTTGCGAATTGTGGTTAATCGCCGGCGAAGTCAGGCTTCCTGGTAGATCTCCGTACCCTTCTGTTTGAACTCCTCCGCTTTTTCCTCCATACCGGCATCGAGGGCTTCATCCACCTCCAGCCCCTTCCGTTCGGCATATTCCCGCACGTCCTGGGTGATTTTCATGCTGCAGAACTGCGGACCGCACATGCTGCAGAAATGGGCCAATTTGGCCCCGGTCGCCGGGAGGGTCTCATCGTGGAACTTGCGGGCTGTGTCGGGATCCAGCGAAAGGTTGAACTGATCTTCCCAGCGGAATTCGAAGCGGGCTTTGGATATGGCGTCGTCCCAGGCCTGCGCGCCCGGGTGGCCCTTGGCGAGGTCGGCGGCGTGGGCGGCTATTTTGTATGCGATGACACCGTCTTTTACGTCCTGCCGGTTGGGAAGGCCCAGGTGTTCCTTGGGCGTGACGTAACAGAGCATGGCGGTCCCGTACCAGCCGATCATGGCGGCGCCGATAGCAGACGTGATATGGTCGTATCCCGGTGCGATGTCGGTCGTCAGCGGTCCGAGTGTATAGAAGGGGGCCTCGTTGCAGAGGGCCATCTGCCGGTCCACGTTTTCCTTGATGAGATGCATCGGGATGTGACCGGGTCCTTCGTTCATGACCTGGACGTCGTACTCCCATGCGATTCCGGTGAGTTCCCCCTGGGTTTCCAGTTCGGCAAACTGGGGCGCGTCGTTCGCGTCGGCGATGGCGCCGGGTCGGAGACCGTCTCCCAGGGAGAACGAGATGTCGTATTGCTTCATGAGTTCGCAGATATCCCGGAAGTGCGTGTACAGGAAGTTTTCTTTGTGATGCGCCAGACACCACTTCGCCATAATGGACCCGCCGCGCGAAACGATGCCGGTGACACGTTGCGCGGTGAGTGGAATGTAACGCAGGAGCACGCCGGCGTGGATGGTGAAGTAGTCCACGCCCTGTTCCGCCTGCTCGACGAGCGTTTCCATAAAAATGTCGAAATTCAGATCCTCGGCAACGCCGCCAACCTTCTCAAGCGCCTGGTAAATGGGGACAGTGCCGACGGGAACCGGAGAGTTTCGGATGATCCATTCCCGGGTTTCGTGAATATCGCTGCCCGTGGAAAGGTCCATCGCCGTATCGGCGCCCCACTTTACCGCCCAGTGGAGTTTCTCGACTTCCTCTTCTATTGACGATGTGACCACCGAATTGCCGATATTGGCGTTGATCTTGACCAGAAAGTTTCGCCCGATGATCATCGGTTCGCTTTCCGAATGGTTGATATTTGCCGGAATGATCGCCCTGCCACGGGCAACCTCAGACCGTACGAATTCAGGTTCGACGTTCTCGCGGATGGCGATGAATTCCATTTCGGGCGTGATCGTGCCGCGCCTGGCGTAATGCATTTGCGTGACGTTATCCTTGCCACGCAGGACCGTTTCGCGTTTCAATCCATCGGGGATTTCCGGTGCGTCCGGATTCTCCGGGGAATGCGAAGGAGTAACTTCATGCACGTCTCCTCGTGCCTCGATCCAGGAGCGCCGCAGGGACGGGAGCCCTTCGCGTACGCCGCGACCCTGTGGTCCGCTGGTGTCATAGACGTACATTGGTGGTTCGCCGTTGTCGAGATGAATCTTGCGGGCGGGCACCCGCACGCTGCCGCGGCCGTTGATATAGACTTTTTCAGAATTCTCGAATGCGCTGCCGCTGTCCGGGGAACTTTCCATCGCTCAGTCTCCTTTTCTGGATTACCCGCAGCTTGAGAATGCCGCGGGAACCGCGAGTCGTCGTACATCAAACACATAGGGCCGTCCCCCTGGAGGGAACGGCCCATTGATAGCTTGCAAGGCTCTTGTTCCGCTTCCCTACGCTGGCATAATCCAGATCAGGTTCCAAGGGTATGATCTCAGCCGTACGGCACCCCACGCGGATCTCGTCTTACAAGATAAAGGCGAGAAAAGGATCTGTCAAGGGCAGAATCACGGATCCGCCAGAGGACGCATATGGACGTCGACTTCAAGCCGCGTCTCGCCGCCGCCCTGTCGGACGCCGCGGGTGGGCGAGACGTCAAGGTAGTCGCGTCCGGTTGCGATCCGGACGTGTCGTTCGTCGGCAGGGCTCCGGTTGGTTGGATCAAAGCCCACCCAGCCGAGTTCCGGCAGCAGGCATTCCACCCAGGCGTGGGTGGCATTGCTCCAGGCCCGGCCGTCGGGAGCACCGGAGACGTAGAGATAGCCCGAGACATAGCGTGCCGGAACCCCCCAGGTACGGGCGACCGCGATCATGACATGGGCGTAGTCCTGGCAGACGCCCTGGCCCGATCTCAGAATTTCCTCAATCGGAGACGCGGCCGATGTACTTCCCGGCGTATATTGAAACACGCTGTGCAGCGTATCTGCAAGCCGGATCAGATCCCTGAGCGGGTCGTTCCCGCGCGCAATGTCGTTTCTTCGGGTGAAATCGGTGAGCGCAGATGACGGAAACGCCATCGCGCTGGGATGCGAATAGTCCCAATGCAGATGAGCGTCCCGCCAGGCGTCGATCTCCTTCCAGGCATCGGCTCCGAGACCGGGTGGAAGCGCCGTGAAGGAAGCCGGGCTCACGGTGGAACGAGCCGCAATCTCCAGCGACTCGTGTTCCGGGTGCACGCAGAGGACGTGCCGCGTGTTGCCGAAGGGATCTGTTTCAGCGCTCAGGGAGCCCGGAGGTTGGGTTTCGATTTCGAAACGAACGAGCTGCTGACCCGCGTTGTCGAGTGGCTTCAGGCAAAGCAGCATGACGCACTCACGCGCGGGGAACGCGTACACATAACGCGAGACGTGCCTGATTTCGTAATGAATCGCTCCGGCCAAGGTATCTGCACACCCGGGAGTCAGTAAACGGCGGGGTAGTCGATATATGAGGCGGTGACAAGATCGTGGAGTTTCCGGCAGTACTCCAGGAGGTCTCCAAGAAGGGCATCGCGGTCTTCACGATCGGGCCAATCGTAATGGATCAACGCGCACATGCGTCTGGCCATGCGCAAGGCGACTGCACTGGATTGCTCATCGGACCCGGAACCGATGGCATCGAGTTCCGAGGCCACCGCGTCGAGCGAGTAGCATAAAGAGCCATGAAGCAGAGGGTCGGTAACGAGAAGGTCGAGAACTCGACGCGGCTGGACGTCCACGCTGTAATTGCGGCCGTAAGCGTCATAGGCCTGGCAGACGTGCAAGAGGTTCGTCCAGTCCGCGTCGGAGGACTCGTCCATAAGTTCGTCCATGGAAAGTTGCGAAAAAAACAACGAAGCCGAACATTGGGCGCGTTCGATATGCCTTCCGAGTCGCAGAAAATGCCACCCTTCGTCGCGGTACATTGTCGCTTCCGCCACACCGGCAAACGTGTTGATATCGCCTGCCGTTTCAGCATAGAAGCTCTCCGGTGACGGCTTCCAGATGTCCCGAATGCTCAGGTTCCTGAGCCGCAGGTACGAAAGGTTAATACAGATCCACATCTCCCCGCTGATGCAGTGGCGCATCTGCCGGGCATTCTCGCGGCCGAAGGAGAAACAATTCCAGACGGAATCGGGATTCGAGCGCTCGAACGTGAGATCGTCGGCCAGCGTGTAGGAATCGGCCAGCGTGAAGTCGTCGTTCCCGACCATCGTGATGCTGCCGCCGGGAGGACGACGATTCAGGCTCATGTAGATTCGACTCCATCCGAAATAAATCTCCCGGATCGGCCGGTCCACCAGCGCTTCCACCTGGAATCGCAGCAGTCGACAAAGATGCTCCGCACGCTCCAGGTAGCGGCCCATCCAATACAGGCCCTGCGCACTACGCGCAAGCAATCTGGGATTACCGGGGATCGTCGTCATCAATCCTCATCTGCTTCTTCCGGGTTCAGCACAAACTCGGGATAGGCCTCAATTCCGAGCTCGCCGACGTCCTGACCCAACCGCTCGACTTTTTCGGATACGCGGACCTGGATGGTCGCGGCCAAAACACGCCAGACGACCCACGAAATCGAGAATACAAAGACGCCAACCGCGACGCAGCCCAGCAGCTGAACGCCGAAATTGCCGCCGGCGGCGATGCAGACCGCCAGCGTTCCCCAGACGCCGGCGAAGAGGTGCGCGGGCACCGCGCCGACGACGTCGTCGATTTTCAACTTCTCCAGCAGCCGGATTCCGACGGTGCAGAGCAAAGCGCCCACGGCGCCGATAACGACTGCCCAGTAGTGCTGGACGATGTCGGGTCCGGCCGTGATCGACACCAGCCCGGCAATGGCTCCGTTAAGGCTGGCGAACAGGTCCATTCTTCCCAGGATCGGCCTGGAGACGATGAGAGCCATCACCACTCCGGCTGCCGCCGCAAGATTGGTGTTGACCAGCACATGGCTCATGGCCACCGCGTCCGCGGCGCTGCCCAGCGCAAGCTGCGACCCGCCGTTGAAGCCGAGCCAGCCAAACCATAGGATGAACACGCCCAGCGTCACCGCCACGATATTGGAGGGCGGCGTATTCTTCACGCTGCCGTCTCTGCGATACTTGCCCAATCGCGGGCCGACGACCAGGACCCCGGCAAGCGCGGCCCAGCCGCCGGTGCTGTGGACAATGGTCGAACCTGCGAAGTCCTTGAATCCCATTGCGCTCAACCATCCGCCGCCCCAGGTCCATGCGCCAACTACCGGGTAGATGACAGCCGTCAGGAGCAACGTGAACAGAAAGAAGGACAGCAATCTGACTCGCTCCGCCAGAGCGCCGGACACGATCGACGCGGCCGTCGCCACGAAGACCATCTGGAAGAACCAGTCGGACATGGTGGAATATTTGTTCGCGATGACTTTGGCCTTTGCCGACTCCTGCCCGCCAACCAGGGCGATGTCCGCTGCAGACGGCCCGTAGAGAAGTGTAAACGAGCCGATGAACTTCCCGACTTCCGTGTACATCAGATTGTAGCCGATGAAGTAGTAGGCGAGGCCGGCTATCGAATAAAGGCCGATGTTTTTCATGCAGATCATCGACGCGTTCTTGGTGCGCACCGAACCGGACTCGAGCATCGTGAATCCGGCGCACATCCACATGATCAGCGCCCCCCAGATCAGAAACGCGAAGGTGTTAAAGACGAACATCGTCTCCTGGTCAACCGCCGCGTACGCGGCCGTGGTCCCGCAAAGCAGGCATCCAAGCAAGAGCAGAGCGATCCGTAAGCGAGAACCGCATGCGCGCTTGAGAAACGGCAATTTCGTGGAACCCTTCATACCCTCTCCTTTCGTGGTAGTTCTTCAACGGTGAGATGCGTCAATTGCATGACGGGTGCAGTGAATGCGAATACTCAGTTTTCCAGGACCCAGAGGTCTTTGCCGCCGCCGCCCTGACTCGAATTGACGACGATGCTGCCTCGGCGCAATGCAACGCGACAGAATGCCCCCGGCACCATCCGGGTCTTCTGTCCGTGCAGCACAAACGGGCGCAGGTCGACGTGCCGCGGTTCGAACCGGTCGTCGATCAGACACGGCGCGCGGGACAGCGGCAGGACCGGTTGCGAAATGTAGTCAGCCGGGTTGGCCCGCAACTCCCTGGCGTACTCCTCCCGTTCGTCCGGCGTGGCGTGAGGGCCGACCAGCATGCCGTAGCCGCCGGATTCTCCGACACGTTTTACAATCAGGTTCTCGAGATTGTCGAGTGTGTACTCGAGGTGTTCCGGTCTGCGGCAGAGGTATGTCTTGACACTGGCCAGTACGGGCTCCTCGCCAAGGTAGTAGCGGATGATATCGGGAACGTAGGCATAGACGCTCTTGTCGTCAGCCACGCCCGTACCGGGCGCGTTCACGAGGGTCACGTTGCCAAGTTTGTAGGCGTGCATCAGACCCGGTACCCCGAGTAGTGAATCCGCGCGAAAGACGAGGGGGTCGATAAAGTCGTCGTCGACGCGCCTGTAAATGATGTCGACCCGCCGGAGGCCGGTGGTGGTGCGCATATAGACGATCCCCTCATTTACGAGGAGGTCCCGACCCTCCACAAGCGCGGCGCCAATCTCACGAGCCAGAAACATGTGCTCGTAAAAAGCCGAATTGTACACGCCGGGCGTCAGGAGCACGATGCACGGATCGGACCGGCCGCCAGGGGCAAGTTCGACCAGGGTTTGGCGCAACATCCTTCCGTAGTGTTCCACTTCCTGTACCCGCGAGTGCCTGTACAGGCGCCGCAGACCTGCCTTCACCGCCTTTCGGTTCGCCACCATATACGATACACCCGAGGGTACGCGCAGGTTGTCTTCCAGTACCAGAAAACCGTCGTTGGTTCGGACGAGATCCGTCCCGCAGATGGACACCCAGGCGCCATGCGGCGGGGAGACGCCGCGCATTTCCACCCGGTACTGCGGGCAGGTCTTCACCATGTCCGCCGGGATCACGCCGTCCGCAATAATGCGTTCCTCGTTGTAGATATCCTGGAGAAACCGGTTGAGGGCGCTCAGCCGTTGGGTAAGGCCACTGACGAGCTGATTCCACTCGGCGCCGGACAAGACTCTCGGCAGGCAGTCGACGGGTATAATGCGTTCCGTGGCCTCCTCATCGCCGTAAACGGTAAAGGTGATGCCCTCATTCGAAAACGAACGTGTCACGCGATCCTGGATGCTTGAAAGCTCGTCGCTTGAAAGTTCGCCCAGCGCTTCGAATAGCGGTCGGAGATGCTCCCTGGGTGTCCCGTCGGGAAGAAACATCTCGTCGTAGTAAGTCGAATCGAGGGGGTAGGTTTCAAATTCCATGTCGAGAGTCTTAATGTATGGGCGTGTTGAGGTTAAGATGCCGGTACCGACGGGAAATTCAGTCCGTCTCGGCGATGCCTGGGCGGGCGATCAATTCCCCAGCATTTCGAATCTGCCGTTCCTGACCACCTGCAGGACGGCCGGATACGTCGGGTCGCCATTCTCATCGAAGGCGAATTCCCCGATAACGGTGGGCAATTCGATGGTCGCCAGCGCATCCCTGACCAGCTCCGACCGTATCGAGCCGGCCCGTACAAGCGCGGCCGCGAGGACCTGCACGCATACATATCCTTCCGCGGCAAACAGATCGGGTTCGTCACCGAATTTGACGCGGTATTTCTCGATAAACGCCCGGTTTTCTGGCGTGTCGATAGTATGGGACCAGAACGTCCCCGTAATCAAGCCTTCCGCAGCAGGGCCTGCCTGTCCGATCTGGCTTGATGCAAAGCCGAAAACAAGAAAAGGGATCTCGTAAGGGATTCCCAGCTGGCGGCCCTGCACGGGAATCGCGACCCTCTCCAACGGTCGGGTCCAGACGAGGATGACATCGGGTTGCAAGCTCTTTATTCGGGTCAACTCGGCGGAAAAATCGGTCTGTCCGGTTGCGAACGCCTCGACTGTTACCGTCTCGACGCCCAATTCATCAAGCACTTTTTCGGTTTCTTCGTAGCCACTTTGTGAAAAAACGTCCGTGCTGTCGTATATGACGGCAAACCGGTTCAACTCCAGTTTCGCTGCTGCAACTTCAAGCGTGCTTTGCGCGATCCGGCTGACAGGCGCCGGGACTCTGAACACGAAGTCGCCGATCGCGCCCAATCCGGCGGCTGCAGCGGTCGGGCTGAAGGCCACCACACGGTTTTCCTGGGCAATCGGAAATGCCACGGCAGCCGAGGAAGAGAAACCGGGACCCAGAATAACCGTGACGTTGTCCTCGGAAATCAGCTTTTCGAAGGATGTTGCAGCTTCGTCCGGAGTGCTCTCACTGTCTTCAACGATGAATTCAAGCGTCGACGAACCCAGTTCATAACGGTTGACCTCGTCTCGCGCGAGTTCCATCCCGTTTCTTACAATTTGGCCGAGGGGCCCGCCATCGCCGGTAAGTGGCAGAACGACACCAACCCGAAACACCGCCGGAAGGCGCCCCGGCGCGAGAAAAGACACGTCGGTCACCCTTGCCGTTCCTCCTAACGGCAGGTCGACCGTTACTCGTTGCCCCCGGTTGACGGGAATGCTCGACCACGAACCAAGGTGAGTGCCGCCCTGGGTCGCGCGGACTTGATAGTAGCCTCCTGCATCGTGGATATCCACGCGCGCTCGACCATCCGCATCCGTCGTGTCGGCCCACGAGAAAACCGGAGCCCGTCCGGAAATGGAACGAGCGAATGCGACGGCGACGCTTCCCAGCGGCGCGTCGTCTTCAAGCAGGGTTGCCACCACAACAGCCGTCGCCGCGTTGTCGTCGACCGCGAGTTTGCCCAGCGGCTGTTCAGACGTTTCCGCCTTATGGGGCATCCGGGGAGCAACCGTGCGCTCCTCTCCGCAGCTACAGATCACACATGCCGCACACACCAGCAGGACCGTACTCTGAAAGCTGATCGTCATTTCCGCCGGGCCTCGTCTCCACCTTGAAACAGCGTTCAAAATCGAAAGCAAGCGTAAATCCCCCCAGGTGAATTCAGGTCGCTTCCTCATCGGCCGTCGGCTGCGCCAACAGTGCGGGAACTTCAAGGGGAATTGCAACAACCATTTCGGTAAATTCTCCGGGTTCGGTCTCGACCCGAATGCTCCCTCCGTGTTCGCGCACGATATCGTTCGAAAGGGCAAGCCCCAGCCCTGTGCCCTGGTCCGTCGGCTTGGTCGTAAAAAACGGATTGAAAATCTTGTCCACGACGTTGGACGGGATTCCCTTGCCGTTGTCCCTGATACGCACTTCGAGCTGTTCCGGGCCGCGGCGGGTCTTCAGCCAGAGTGTGGGCATATACGGCTCGTCGCCGCCCGATTCTACAAGCTCGCGTCGTTTTTCGTCGGTCGCGTGGCAGGCATTGCTGACCATGTTCAGAAATACCCGGCCCAGGTCTTGAGGTACCACCTCGACTTCGCCGGCAGACGGATCCAGGTCCTGTTGGATGTCGAGTTGGAACTCGGTGTCGCTCGCCCGTGCGCTGTGGTACGCGAGCCGGGCATGCTCGTCGAGCAGATTGTTGATGTTGGTGGCCTGTCGATCGGCGGAACCCCGGCCCATCGAGAGCATATCCTGGACAATCCGGTTGGCGCGCTCGCCATGTTCCCGGATGCGTGCGAGGTTGTCGTTGAGGTCCTGGCAGATTTCCTGGACAAGCTCGCGCCCTTCTTCGTCAAGTTCCCCGCCTTCTTCGCTGAGCGGATCCTCGAGTTCTTCACCGAGTTCCTCGAGAAGCTCCTGGGAGACCTCGGAAAAATTCTTGACAAAATTCAGCGGATTCTTGATCTCGTGGGCGACCCCGGCCGTGAGTTCGCCGAGCGCCGCCAGCTTTTCGCGCATCACGATCTGGTCCTGCGCCCGTCGCAGGTCCTCCAGCACGGCTTCCAGCTGTTCGTTTTTCTCCCGCAACTCCTCGGCAAGCTTTTCGACGAGGTTAAGGCGCTGAACCTCGAGGGCATGCCTTCGGAATACTTCCAGGGCCGCAGCCATATCGGCGACTTCATCGTGCCCGCTGATATCCACCTTCGCTTCCAGGTCGCCATCAGCCATGGCGCGCATCCGGTCCGACAGGCGTTCGAGCCGGCGCAGCAACACCCGGCCCACAAACAGCCACGCGATGAGTACGGCTCCGCTGATGCTGACCACGTTCAATCCCAGCAGAACGCTGCGACCTGTACCGATCGCCTGAGTGGAGGCCAGAGTGGCCTCTCGCGTACGCTCACGTGCGGCGCCGACGAGACGCTCGACTTCCGCACCGAGGTTGATTTCGAGTCTCAGGTTGTCCTGGAGAAGGTTTCGCTGCCGGTCAGTGAGTTCGAACTCGCGAACGATCAGATCGAATCCGCCCTGTTTTCCCAGGCCCAGCTCGAAAAGCCGTTTCAGGTGCGGGGCGATCTGATCCCGCCAGGGCGACGTCCCGAGCGCCGACAGGCTCCGCTCGATGCGTCCGGCAGCGGCTTCAAAGCGCTCTCGCAGCGGCTCCAGCAGGAGTGCATCGGAAAGGTTGAATGAACTCGACAGGAGTTGCGTTGCAATGGTGGCATCGGCTTTCAAGTCGGCCAGGTGGCGGTATCGATCGAACTCTTCGTCCGAAAAATGCCGCTCGCGGGGCGCGGGCGGCTGGCCTATGGTTCGGTAGCCGGTCATCGCGTAGAAAAGTTGATCGTCGATGGCCGGAATCAGCATGCCGGACAATTCGGCGCGCAATTCGGACAGTTCCACGCGAAGCGCTTCGCTGCGCGCGTTGACCTCGAACAACTCGGCGACCTCACGCTCGATGGCTTCGATGTTTGACGTGAGCGCCGCGGCAAATTCGTGTATTCTGCTGAAACGCTCCTCATCTTCCTTCCTGGTGTCCCTTTGCATAAGGGCCGCCAACTGTGATTCGAAGGCCTTGCGCTCTTCAGCGATATCCGCCTTGACGCGGTCGAAGTCAACGACCGTTGCCGCCGAGGTCAGACGGGGCGCCGCGGCCACCAGGGTGCCGCTTTGCTGAGCAACTCCAAAGGCAGCCGCCATTTCCGGGACGCTACCCTCGTTCACACGGTTCTGGATATCGCCTACAAGGTCGAACGAGAGCCACCCGACCAGGCTGGCGACCATGGTGATGGCAACGGCGCCTCCGATTCCCAGATAGAGCTGGGTGGCGATGCGGAAGCGGCCTTTGAGCAACTGTGTCAGTGCGCCTTTCACGGCTCCGCTTTCTCGAGCGTGTCAATGGGATAGTACCTGCCGTCGCGACCGATCATCGTCAGGAACACGGCATCCGACCCCTGATTGTCCTTGCTGCCGTATCGCAGTTCAAATCCGTCGATATCGACAATTTTCTTGCTGCGGAGGCTGTTCAGAAACGACGCCCGTGTGACTTCCGTACCGGAGCGCTGAAGGGCAGCTATGGCGAGGCGGCCGGCCAGATACCCTTCGAAGGAAACGAAACCGGGTACAGCATCGGGATCGAAGGCAGACAGAGCCCGGCGGTAGGCTGACGCAACGGGGAAGTAGTCTTCGGTTGGAAAGGGTACAACCTGTGTGACGTAGACGCCTGCTCCTGCCGGACCGAGCTGTGTTGCCAGAGCGTTACTGCCCACGAAAGAGATCGTGATAAAAACGGGGTCCATGCCGATGTGCCGCGCCCATGCGATAAAGGTCGCGACCGGTTCGTACGCACCGACCAGGATCACCGCTTCGGGGTTGGCCATGCGCAGGTCAAGCAGCGCCGTTTTCACTGCCGTGGTATTGCGCGGATACAACCCTACGGCCACGGCCTCCATTCCGCGCCGTTCGAGCGCGCGCCGCGCGCCGCGGTACCCGGCCCTGCCGAAGGAGTCGTCCTGGTACATGACGGCGATTCGCTTGATGCCGAGATCCGCGGTCAGGCGCGCAACCATTTCCTCCGTTTCCTGGTTGTACGACGCCCTCATGTTGATCACAATGTTCCAATCCGGGTCCCGAAGAAACTCCGCGCCCGTGAACGGGGCGATGTACGGAATATCGGCTTCCGCGGCGACCGGGGTGGCTGAGCGAGACGTGGGTGTGCCCACGGCGCCGATGAGCGCAAAAACCCGGGCCTCATTGATGAGGTAGAGGGTGTTCGATATGGCGGCCTCCGGTTCGTACGCGTCATCGCGGGAAATGAGCTCCAACCGGCGTCCGTGGACGCCCCCGCGACGGTTGATCTCATGAAACGCGGCTTCTATACCTCGTTTCATGTCGGTTCCGAGTTGCGCGGCGGGGCCACTGAAGGCGGCGGACTGGCCGAAGAGGATGCGCTCACCGGAAACACCGTTTTCGGCCTCGCTGCTTTCCAGGCTGCACAACAGCGCCGCCCAGAAGGCGAGCAGCGACACCCCGTGCCGAACGGTCGATCTCATTACGTCCTCCGCTTCACCAGCGTGAGGTGGTTTCGCTTGTTTTCCCGCTTGTAGTGCATTTCGTCCATCATTGTAAGAACGAGGTGAATTCCGAGCCCCCCGATGGGCCGGTCCTCCAGCGCAGCTTCAACGTCGGGTATCGGCGCGTCTTCCAGGGGGTTGAACGGACGGCCGTCGTCCACGATCTCGAGTGAGATCCATTCGTCGTCCGAGTTCAATGTGATCTCGAGTTCACCAGGACCACCTTCGAATCCGTGCCGGACGACGTTATTGCCGAGTTCTTCTATAGCAAGGTCGATCTGATGAACCAGCGCGGGCGACCAGTTTTCCTGCAGCCCCAGTTCTTCGGCTGCCGCGGCGACCCGTCGCAGTTCATCGAGATCGGCGTTTATGCGAAAGGACTGTCTGACGCTCACGCTTCCGACCCCCTGTATCGAAACGTAACGCATGTAATGTCGTCGAATTGGGGCGTGTCGCCGACAAACCCCCTCACTGCCTCGAATACCGCGTCGTTGGCGTCTCGGGCGTCTTGCGGGGGTCTGTCCTTGAAGACATTGTGAAGGCGATCCATTCCGAATTCTTCCTCGACGTCGTCTATGGCTTCGGTGACGCCGTCCGTATATAGAACGACCGTATCACCGGGTGCGAGCGTGACCGAGTTGTATCCGTATTCGATGTCCGGCAACATCGCAAGCGCGACGCCGCCGGTCAGCGGAAGCGTATTGGCCTGTCCGTCCTTGTTCACGATGAGCGGTGTATTGTGTCCGCCATTGGCGTAAACGAACTGACGATTGGCGGGATCGAATACCGCGTAGAAGACCGTAACGAACATCGCGGCTTCGTTGTTTTCGTAAAGCGCATTGTTCATTTCGTACAACACTTCGCCGGGACTCGTCGTACCGATTGCCGCACCCCGCAGCACGGTCCTGCTGGACATCATGAACAGGGCCGCGGGTACGCCCTTGTCGGAAACGTCGGCGATAGCGATGCCTATCCGTCCGCCGTCGAGCCGGATGATGTCGAAGAAGTCGCCGCCGACGTTGCGGGCAGGTTCCATACTTCCGAATGCCTGATACGCCGGATTCTCGGGGAACCTCGTGGGCAGAATCGACTGCTGCATCTTGCTGGCCACGTCCAGTTCGTTTTGCAGGGCGATCAGCTTGTCGCGCGATTCCAGCGCTTCGCGCCATTCGATCAGATGGCGCATGGTCCGATCGATGGTCACCTGAAGGTCGGAGAAATCAATGGGCTTGGTGACGAAGTCGAATGCACCGCGATTCATGGCAATACGGATGTTTTTCATGTCTCCATACGCCGATATGATCACGGACCGGATATTCGGGTCCACCTTGGGTATCTGCTCCAGGAGGGTAAGACCGTCCATCTGGGGCATATTGATGTCGGAAAGTACCATATCGATGGTGTCATCCTGGTTCAACCGATCGAGAGCCTCCAGACCGTTGCGTGCAAACACGAAGGTGTACCGGCCTCTCCGGATCGGACGCCGCATACGCTGCAGCATGAGCGGTTCCAGGTCGGGCTCGTCGTCCACTACAAGGATTTTGTACGGGAGCGCAGACATTTCGTAATACCCCGGGATAGGATGGTTCGATCATTTATTGAAGCATGACTCACTCCGGCGTTGGTTGACGGAACAATCGACAGTGTCAATTCGCCTTTTCCTTTTCCATCACCTTCAGCTCGTCGGCGATCTCATCCATCAGAAGGACGAGGTCGACGACGTCGTGGCTGGTAATCGTACCAAGGAATCGTTCGGAGTCGCTGTCCAGTACCGGTATGACGGACAGTGAATGCCGCGACATCTGCTGAAGAACGTCTTCGATGGGCTCGTCGGGTTTTGCATGCGGCAATTCAGGGCGCAACACTTCGCTGAGCGGTGTATCCCCCCAGGATCCCATTGGGACGGACGTCAGCCGCGCCGGCGAAACGACTCCCGCGACCGCACCCTCGTCTACCACGACGTAATCCTGCTGGTCCGGCACAATCCAGTCGTCGGCAAAACTCCTGATCGAGAGCGATGAATCCGGATAGGTTCGTGAGGGATCGAGCACGTGACCGGCCGTAATGTCGTCGAGGGCGCGACGGGCGAAGGACACAGGCACAACGCTTGGCATCGTCGGGCGGTGGGTCATGCGCGCTCTGTTGACCGCGGTGGAAATGGCTTGCGGCATCAGCACGATATAGCCGAACATGGCGAGTACGATCAGCGAGAACACGTCCTGTCCGATCACGCCGTTTTCCAGCAGAACCAGCAAGAGCGCGATCTCGGCAACTCCCTTGGCCATCAATCCGGCCGCCTGCGCGTAGGGTTTGTCGAGTCGTGCCACGTAGGCGCCGATGAGCGCTCCCGCGAACTTGCCCACCGAAGGAATGATCAACACCGCGATAATCGTTGCGAGTGGAAGCGACACAAAAGAAAAGTCGAGGCGCAGGCCCGCCGAAGCAAAAAAAAGCGGAACGAACAGGCCCTCTCCCGCACTTCGAATGCCCGGCATAACGTCGTTGTGCACCTGGCGCGGCAGGCCCGAGAGCGCCGCGCCGAAAAGCAGGGCACCCAGAGATCCGTGAAGGCCGATTTCCTCGGCCACGACCACCATCAGAAAAAGACCGCCGATCAGCAGCCCGAACGACAGCTCGGGGACGTTGAAGATGCGCTTGAGAAAGAGTATCGTTGGAGGCATGACCCTGGAGGAAAGAACCCACGCGACCACCGCGAATAACGCGACCTCCACGAGCAGAATGACCACGTTGAAGACGCCCCAGAGATGGTCGCTCACAACGATGGTATGTTCGCCGATGCTGAATCCCACAACCAGGAGTGTGATCATCTCGGCGATGATGACCGTGGTAAATATCTCCAGACCGAGGGGTTCCTTTAGGTATCCTTTGTCAGCGAGTACCTTCGCCACAAGCCCAAGGCTTGACATGGACAGAATTCCAGCGAGCGCCAGTGCGTCTTTGAAATGGAGATCGAGGGCGAATCCCACGCCGAAGAGATCGGACGTGACCACCAGGGCTGCAACCATTGAGATCACAACCGACAGGATAGCGGCACAAAAAAAACGTCCCCGGATGGTTGACACAAAACCGGGGATGTCTATCTCGTCGAGGCCGACAAGGAAGAACAGGATGAAGACGCCTATGCCAAGGAAGACCTGCAGTTTGCTGGTTGGCTCAACGATTCCCGCGACGGGTCCGAGGAGAATTCCGGCCGCCGTGTAGGCGACAATCGAACTCAATCCAATCCGGTCGAGGAGGCACTCCAGCAGCTTGGCTACGACAATGAGCAACCCGATCGGCAGCAGGTCTTCGATCATGGTCGGCCTTTCAGTTTCTCGGGAGATTCAGGCGGGACCGTCCGATACCGTAACACAACAGGACACGACGCCGTCCTGTTCAATCGACGGCGACATGGACACTTCCGGTGAACCCGATATGGTTACGGTGTCATTTCCACCCGAGATGCCTCAGCGGCGAGGAGTCTTCCGTGAAGCAGTCCCGGACCAACCCACTACTATCCTCCAACGGCTGCCAGCGCTTCTGATCTGGAGGCGTAAACCGGTATGATCTTGTCGAATCCGCTGATCTCGAAGACCTCCCTGATCGGATCAGAGAGCGAGCAGACGACGAATTCCTTGTCCTGTTTTCGAAGTGTTCTGGCGGTCAGCAGGATGACCCGAAGGCCCGCACTGCTTATGTAGGAAAGGCCTTCGAAATCCACAATCACCGCTTGACCGTCTTCGTGCTCGGTGATCGCAGAATCGAGCGCTTCCTCGAACTCACGAGCATTGGACCCGTCGACGCGACCCTCAGCCTTCGCGATTAAGGTTCCGTTGTCCCGTTCGGTGTTAACCTCCATCGACCGATCTCCTTTTTTATTGTGACCCGACCTCTCGGATACTCATGTATAAGATACAATTGACGGATGTGCGCCGAAACGTTTAGATAACAGGATTCCTTCGATATGTCAAGTATTTTGTTCGGGATTTCCGTGCACCGGCGCCGGGGTATGGACGCCCGGGCATTGCCTTCGGCAATTACGCCGCTCTTCAAGATTGTCCCCGGGACGCCGCGAGGGTCCGAACCCGGTCTGCGCTCTGACCGTGGAATCCTGCAATATACGTGTCGTCCGCTCATCTGCAAGGGTTGCGGTTACATGCGGAACCATACGTGATTTTGCTAGAGCACCCGAAATCGGCGGAACGTGCAAGTTCAACCCGGTGTCCGCTCCAACTCGTGCCGGAACGACCGGATTGGAAACAAATCGACAACTCACGAGTCAAAGTATACGGCTGGCCCTGCCGGGTCTGCCCCGGTTTTTCGTTGGGTCACAGACGTCGTGCCAACTGCAGCAGTCGTCCATTTCGAAAGTGCGAGTCCCGTCGTTTCTTGCCGTAAACACTCGAAAAGGGGGTCCGTGATGTTGAGTCTGGTTCGCAGCGTGTTCGTGATGGCGTTGGTCGCATGCGCAATATCGGGTTGCGGCGGCGACCGGGTTGCCACCTCGATGGTACCCGAAGCCGACACGCCGGCAGAAGAAGCACGAATCAATTCCGGACAACGGAATTCAGGGCAGTCGTTGGGCAAACTTGCGGTTCGGGGGAACGCGACGCCAGCCGTTGTGGTCGCCACCGTGCTGCGGAATGGAACGCCTTTGAGCGGTGTCACCGTGGAGATTTCAAGGTCCGTTTCAGGGCAGCCGGCGAATTATATGTGGACGGGCTCGACGGACGAGAACGGCAATGTCCGCGTCGAAATCGGGTCGGACAACGTGAACGGCTATTACCGCGCACGAATCGTCCGGGACGGTACCGTGTTTGGATCCTGGTCAAGCATTCCCGTCAACGGCGGGTACGCGGTTTCCGTTGAACTTCCGGTAGGCGGAAAAGCGCGCGTAACAGGATCGGTATCGCTCTCATCACTGGAAATCGTAGGGACGTGGGGATACGTGGGTACGGATATGGTTGAAACGATCAGCCGGAATCTGATTGCCGCCATCCTGGAGCAGGGGCTGGTTGACAGCACGGTTGCGGCTGCCATCGTCAGGGAGTTCACCGGCGAAATGGAGACGAGTTTGCGCGACAGTGTCTGGTCGCCGGGCCGCCGATTCCATGCCAACGGCACCTTTGAAGATCAGGACAGCACCGGCGCATGGTCCGCAACGGGTTCCTGGTCGGCGATGGGTAACACGCTGACGATCATCGAGGGAGACGGTCTGGTCCTGGAAGGCTCTGTTGACGTGGACGGCGACAGACTGACGCTGACGTTCACCAGAGAGCAGTATATGCGCATCGTGTTACAGGCGGCTGGAGAGCTGAACGAGGAGGACCGGGAGTTCTTCGATGCCATGCTCAGGGAGGATGACGTGATCCGATTCTTCTTCGAAGCGCGGTAGCCGCAGTACCAGTCTCGGAAATCGGGAAGTCGGATGCGGCGATTTCCGCAAATGAAACCCGCCGTCGGGGAGGATCGACGGCGGGTTTCTGAGAGACGACCGAGCGATCTTGAAGGGGGCTCTCCGGGATCCTAGCCGCTCCTGCCTTTACGGCCGTGTCCGTGGCCCTTTCCTGATCGCTTCCGTCCCCCGGATTTCATTTCGTCCAGCTTCTCCTTCTGTTCGTCCGTAAGGATGGCGTTGAAATCCTCGTCGAAATCCTCTTTCAGCTCTCGCAGCTTATCCCGGAGACCCGAACGGTCGTCCGATTCCCGAGCATTGTCGATCGCGGCTTTCACGTCGGCCTGATAGTCTTCGTGTAATTCATTGAGATCGGTGACCTGTTGGTCGCTCAGGTCCAGCGAATCTGTCAGTGCGGCGATGTAATTTTCCCATCCCGTGTCCTTCCTGCGGGCGGCCGCATTGGCCTTGATCTCCTCGAGCCTGGTCTGTTGCTCGTCCGTGAGGACGTCGTTGAAGCCGTCTTCGAATCCCTGCCTCAACTCCTTCAACTCCGTCCGGAGTCCTGAACGATCGCCCGACTCCCTGGCGTTGTCCATGGCGGCTTTAACGTCGGCCTGGTAATCTTCATACAATTCATTTAGGTCCGTGACCTGCTGATCGCTCAAGCCAAGGGAATCCGTCATCGCGGCGATGTAATTTTCCCACCCTCTGTCCTTCCTGCGGGCGGCGGCATTGGCCCTGATTTCCTCGAGCCTGGTCTGTTGCTCCTCGGTGAGGACGTCGTTGAAGGCGTCTTCAAACTCGCGTCTCAATTCCTTAAGACGCTCCCTTAAACCCGTCCGGTTACCCGACGCCCTGGCGCTATCGTACAGGGCCTTGATTTCGGCCTGATATTCATCGTTCAGTTCATTCAGATCCTCAACCTGATCGACACTTAAACCCAGCGAGTCGGTCAGCGCTGCGAGATACCGTTCCCAGCCCTTGTGGTGACCGTCGGCTGACCTGTTGGAACTGTCGTTGTCAAGTTTGGAGCCGATTTCGTCGGTGGATGCCTTCGAGGCCTGTGATGCGCTTTCAGTGGATCCGGCACCGGTTGGAGACTCGACGGGAATCCTGTTACCGCACCCGAAGAGTGTGACGGAAGCGATGACGGCCGCGACGGCATATCTGCGAAAAGACATTTGCGAAACCCTTCTTTCCCGGCTCGTTCACTCAGATTGAAGACGGTGGTCCTTCGCCCCGGTCCGGAGCGGGTTGTCCCATCCCCTTTAAGCCCTTCCGGTAGCCACCCTTACGCCACGTCTTGCCGCATCCTCTTTTTGACCGATCCCTTCGCACTTCTCGAAGCTTGTTCCGCTGCTCCGGGGTCAGGACGTTGTTGACCTTGAGCCTGTGGTTGACCTTGCCCTCCAGAATCAGGGATCGCGCCTTGTTTACAGCGGCAACCCGCGCTTTGACTTCTGCAGGATCGGGGTCGTCCTGCCGCATGGCTGCCCGAAGATCCAGCCTGGCCACCTTGAGGTCGGCCCGCAGCTGCGCCATCTTCTTGGCCCGCTCGAGGTTCAGGCCATCCAGTTTCGTTCGTTGTTCGGCTGAGAGTTCAAGGGCCGCCATTGGCGCTTGCCGGGCGCCACAGCCTCGTTTTCCGCGATGCGCGTCTGACGGCAGCGCCCACGCGACGGCGATAACGGGAATGACGACGGCAACGATTACGGCTAGACGCTTCATAGTCCTGCTCCTTTCGGTTTCCCCGGCTTGAGGTCGCTACGAGTTGTCCGGCGCATTGAGAATGCATGTGCATCTACAGCTTTACACCTTGGACAGATGGTTGCTTCCGTGCGTTCCAGGATGGCGTCAGAAATCCAACGCCCTGCCAGCGGGCCTGCGCCTGAACTGGCGTTCCCATCGCATGCGTCGCTCGATACCCTCGGTGATATAATCGAATTTCCTGACCTGATTTTTTCGAAGCAAAGGCTTGATTTCCGACCATGTCTTCGCGGTTAAGGACGCAAGTTGCTCGTCGCGCTCCTGAAAAAGCCGGCGCGTTGCGTCGCGGCTGTTTTTCCTGAGATGCTGCATCTTCGCTCGTTGCTCGTCGGAAAGATCCATATCCCACCCCCCATTGGACTGTTTTTTCTGATCCGGCGTGAGCAGGTCCTTCTGCCTGGCGCGCGTGTTTTTATGTATCGCCTTCAACTCCTCCCGTATTTCCCGGCGGAGCTTTCTCATTTCCCCCCAGTTTTTCCTGAGAACGCGCGAGACTTCGGCCTGTTGATCCTCATTGAGTTCGAGACGTCTCCTGAACTGCCGAAGGATAACGTCCGGGGATACGGGGCTGGTTAACTCGTCGAACGTTTCCTGCTGCTCCGGTGTGAGGACGCCGCGAATCTTGGCCCAGGCGCCCCGCCTCACCGTCTCGATCTTCGAGCCGATATTCTGCCGCACCTCCACCATCAGCTCCCGGCTTTGATCCAGGATCTGGTCGATTTCCGCCTGCTGCGCTTCGGTCAGGTCAAGATGCCGGGAATATCGTTTAATCAGACGTTCCGACGTTGCGCCCATGCGAGGGGTACGGCGGGGATCCCAGCGCGCCTTCGTCTGCTTGTCGCCAACGAAGGGAAGCCAGAGATGGTACGTCGCACCGAGTACAATACCCACGAAAAAGATGCCCACCGCCAGCAGAACGGCATTGAGCCGGGTTGCGTTAACGGACATCGGCTACCTCGATTGCAGAATTGGAAGGACGTCGCCGGAGAGTTCGGCGTCGGAAAGCATTTCGGCCTCCTGTTCAACCCACTGGGCATTCAGGTAGTCTTCCAGCGTAAGCGCCGGCGCTTCCGTTGTGAGATTTCCGAAGACCGCCAGAAGCAGAACCGCGGCGGCCAGAACGGGAAGAAACCTCTTGCCTACCCACTCGAACTGTTTCCAGGGCTCAACTGCCTCCTGGACGCCAATCCGCGGTGCAATGCCGTGCCAGAGTCCGGGCGGAGCGGATTCCGGTCTGGCGGCAAGCAGGCGTTGTATCCGCTTCAGATAGTCCAGCTCCTCACGGCAATCGGTCGAGACCGCAAGGTGCGACTCCACCGCGCGCATCTGTTCGTCAGGCAGGTTGGATTCCAGGTAATCGGGCAAAAGGGTCTTCACTTCGGAGTCTGTCATGGCGACGTCCCCTCTTTCCACTCGTTGTATACTGGCCGCAAGAGGTCCCTGAGGCGGGCCCGGGCCCGGGAGAGGCGGGATTTGACCGTACCGACCGAACAATTCAGCGTTTCTGAAATCTCTTCCTGAGACAGCCCTTCGATGTCTTTCAGCACGATAACGAGCCGATGGTCGGGCGAAAGATGCTCCAGAACTTCCCGGATGATATCCTGGAGGCGCACTCGTTCGAAATCGTTGTGGGGCGTGCGGCGTTCCCAGAGTTGTTCCGGCGTGAAATGCCCTGACTCCAGCAGGTCGTCCAGCGAGGTCGTATCCCGCCGTCGTTTTTCTTTCTGGGCAAGGTTGAGACAGACGTTGACGGCGATCCGGTAGAGCCAGGTGTAGAAACCGGCGTCTCCACGGAATCGGGGAAGCGCCTGATATGCTCTGATGAAGGCGGTCTGCGTGGCGTCACGGGCTGCCTCCCTGTCTCCTACAATTGAGCAGGCAAGGTTGTAGATGCGCCCTTCGTAACGTTCCACAAGCACGCGATAGGCCTGATGACTTCCCTCCTGGCAGCGTCTGACCAGATCCAGATCTTCACCCATTCGGGCTCCCCGAAACACCTCATGGATCCAAACCATCAGTTATCGTGGCTGCGCGGAGCAACCGCAAGTGCTTGGAAGAACGGCCCCGAACGGATTCGCGGCTGGGCGTTGAGCCCGCTGTTCGTCTTTCCTAAACGCTTAGACAGGCGCGATGTGCCGGACGTTCCCTGTGGACACGAAAATCCGGATGTTGCGCCGCAACATCCGGATTCTGACAGGTTGCCGGTGAATTTACTCCGTGATGATATCCGCAAACGTATGACCCGCCGGGATCATGGGAAGCACGTGTTCCTGATAGGGAACGATAACGTCGAGTACGTACGGGCCGGGCGTTTCGAGCAGGTGTTGCAGGGCGCCCTCAAGGTCTTTCTTGTGTTCTACGCGCGCCGAAGGAATCCCGAAACCCTCGGCGATTTTGACAAAATCGGGATGGATGCCGCCGTCCGGATCGCCGATGAAGGTGTGGCCCCGGTTGCTTTCATAGAACCGGTCTTCCCACTGAACCACCATACCCAGATGCTGGTTGTTGATGATCAGCGTTTTTATCGGCAGTTTTTCCACGTAGAGCGTGGCGAGTTCCTGCACGTTCATTACAAAGCTTCCGTCGCCGTCGATGTTCACGACGAGGTCGTCCGGCCTGGCCAGTTGTGCGCCAAGAGCTGCCGGAAGACCGAATCCCATGGCGCCAAGTCCGCCCGATGTGAGCCAGTTGCGCGGTTCGTCGAAGAGGTAATATTGGGCGGCCCACATCTGATGCTGTCCCACGCCCGTGGAGACCACGGCTTTCCCGTCCGTCATTCGGTAAAGCAGGTCGATCGCATGCTGAGGAAGGATTGCATCGTCTGCTTCCTGATAGGCCAGCGGGTGTTTCTGTCTCCACGTTTCCAGTTCGGCGTGCCAGGCGTCGTAGTCCCCGGGTACCACGAGCTTATTCAGGTCCTCAAGGGCGTATCTGACGTCGCTGACAACCGGAATGTGCGCGGTTTTGTTCTTGTTGATTTCAGATGGATCGACGTCGACATGGACGATCTTGCCGTGTTTGCAGAACGCTTCGAGCTTACCTGTAACACGGTCGTCGAAACGAACGCCCATAGCCAGCAGAAGGTCCGCGTGGTTGATCGCATAGTTGGCGTATACGGTCCCGTGCATGCCGACCATCCTGAGCGAGAGCGGATGGGTTTCCGGGAAAACGCCAAGCCCCATGAGCGTTTGCACCACGGGAATACCTGTTTTTCCGACAAGCTCCCGAAGTTGCCGGGCGGCGCCGGCGGCGACGATGCCGCCGCCCGCATAGAGGACCGGACGCTTGGCTTCCCGTATCGCTCGGACCACGTTTTCGATGGCACTGCTGTCCGGCCGGATATGTGGATTATAGCTGCGAATGGCAACGTCGTCCGGCCAGACCGGCGCATGCACAGCCTGCTGGACGTCTTTGGGTACATCGATCAGGACGGGTCCGGGCCGGCCGGTATTCGCGATGTGGAACGACTCCTTGACAATACGCGGAATATCCTCGATGCGGTCTATCAGGAAGTTGTGTTTCGTAATCTGCCTTGTGACCTCGACGATTGGAGTTTCCTGAAAAGCGTCGCCTCCCATCACGTGCGTCGCCACCTGACCCGTAATCGCAACCAGGGGAACGGAATCCATCTTCGCATCCGCCAGTCCGGTGACCAGATTGGTGGCGCCGGGACCGGATGTGGCCAGACACACGCCAACCCGGCCCGATGCCTTTGCAAATCCTTCTGCAGCGAAAATTTCACCTTGCTCGTGCCGACACAGCACGTTTCGGATCCGGGAACGGGTGAGGGCCTGATGGATCTCCATACTTGCGCCGCCGGGATATCCGAAGATGACATCGACGCCTTCCCGGACAAGCGCTTCCACGAGGATGTCGGCGCCCTTCATCGGGGATGGGGCAGGCGGGGTCGCGTCTCCAGGGTCAACCTGCTGTTCCGGCCGACCGTTGGTTTCGGATGCGAGGATTTGCTCTGATCCCTTTGCCATCTGCAATAAACTCCCGAGTTTAAGAAGGTATTCTACGACGATTCAATGCAATATAAACACGCACTGGCGATCCGTCAAATTTACAAGGCAAAACACAAAACAAAAACGCCGTCGATTCGACATCGACGGCGGGCTGAATTCGGGTATACGCCATTCCGGCTACAGGCCCTGCCGTCGTGAGGGTACCGATACCAGAGAAACGACGCTGAGGGTAACACCACTGATTACCGGGACTGGTACGGATAAAGCGTGCAAACTCAAAGCCATGGGATGAAACCCTTCCAAAGGCAGCCCGGCTGTAACTGACCGGTCTTTTCGAAAAATTCTCTGGAGCCGAGGAGGCGACACGGCAACGGATAATCGGTCTGGCCAGAAGAAATAGTATTCGTTCCGGACCGAAAAGTCAAGGTGTTTTTGATGCCGCGCAGACGTCCGGTCCGCCGGACGCGTCCATACATGGGGACGTGGGCCAGTCGAATCGTTCACAGTTGGCGCCCGCGCGCATGTGTCAAAAGTCTTGCAGCCTCCGGTTGCATGTGCCTATTTTGTGGGGCCAGCGCTCACTGGCGGGATGGTCCGAACGAGTCCGGAATCGTGAGGCGTTGATGCGCACCCGGTCGAACACAGCGTACATTCACAGCGTATTGCGTCAGCTTTCTTCCAATTCCCAGATCTTGTCCCTGATGGCAGCGGCGCGTTCAAAATCCTCTTCCTCGACGGCCTGAGCCAGTTCGTCTTTGAGCTTTTCCGCCGGACTCTGTGGGCGTTTGCTCAGTATTTCGTCTTCCAGTTCTTTGAGGGACTCCTGTGAGCGCTTCTTTTCCTGTTCGAACTCTTCGGCCTCCACACCTTCGAGGTTTGAAATCCTGGATTGCGTTTCACCGATAATCTCGAGGGCTGTGTCGTAATCGTCCTGCTGGGTCGCGATCATTACCCTCGCGACCGCGTGGATTCGGAGAATGTAAGGCCACCACTTTTCGAGGTTTTCTCTGTCTTCCGCGCGTTCGGCATATCTGTTGACAAAGCGAAAAACGTCCATATTTCTTTCGGTATCGCGGACAACCCTGGTGTAATCCCGAATCTGCAGAAGAAATACGTACCTTTCGTAAATCCGCCGGCTTTCGTCGAAGATCTCGGAACAGGCCTGCTCATCCAGACTGAAGCCCTCGGGCGACCCTGAAGCGCCCACGTGTTTCTGCAACTGCTGCTTGTGGTAATCCAGGACAAAGGTCTGACTATAGGGTTTCTGTCCGTCGGGCCGCCCGTCCAGTTCCATTTGGAGGACGCCCTGAAACGCACCCTGATCGACACGCACCTGAATTTTCTCCACGCCCCGGGGATCGATTACCTTGCGGATGCTGTTCTGGGAATCGTAGGGCCAGTTCTTCAGGATCGGACCTATATCTTCTGACATGCCATGGCTCCTGGGCTTTAACGACATCCTCCAGCGCGGATGGGTCGGCGTTGGTCAAATCCACCCGTCTTTCGAGATCGAGGCTGCGCTTGCTCGCCTCTCACAGGCAGGTTTTCCGTCTTGACCGCCACTTATTCGCTCGCGCTCGGTAGCTCACCGGTAATTTTAAAACAGCTTTCAGACAAAAACAAGCCCAAAGCCGACTGCCAGGGCTACGGATTCTGAATCGTGAACCAGCCGGTACGGCGGTTCCGCAAGTGCAAAACGGAGTGCGTTTCCGACGGATTTCCGGCTCAAGGCCAGGTCAGGAGAACGGCAGGAATTCACCGCGGTGACGGCGAATCGCTGAAATTCCTCATTCAAGCCCTTGGAGAGTTCCATGACTGCAATTGTCAGATTTTTCCGGTTCGAAGAGAAAGGGGCAACCTTCCGAGCGGAAGTGATTGGGGGGCTGACTACATTTGTTACGATGGCCTATATAGTGGCTGTGAATCCGGGTATGTTGACGGAAGCGCTGGGTAAGGATCTCTTTGGTGAACTGCTGTTTGCGACCTGCATCTCAGCGGCGCTGGCGACCCTGATCATGGGCATTGTCGCGAATTATCCGTTTGCCCTGGCGCCGGGGATGGGATTGAATGCCTTTTTCGCCTATACCGTGGTGTTGGGAATGGGCGTACGTTGGGACCTGGCATTGGGCGTCATTCTTGCATCGGGTATTCTCTTTACGTTGTTGACGCTGGTGCGGGTGAGGGAGGCCATCATCAACGCGGTGCCCGAACCCATCAAGCAGGCAACGGCGTGCGGAATCGGACTGTTTATTGCCTTTATCGGGTTGAAGAATGCGGGAATCGTGGCGGCGAATGAGTCAACGCTGATTGCTCTGGGAGAAATCAGGAGCGGCCCCGTGGGGCTTACGCTGCTGGGTGTACTCGGCACGGGCGTGATGTTGGCAAGAGGCGTGAAAGGAGCCATATTGTTGGGGATGCTGGGTGTGACGGTACTGGGGATGTTGACGGGTGTGACCTCCACGCCTCAGGGTCTCGTCAGTTTACCGGCCTGGCCGGAGCGGTTGTTTGGCGTCGCAGCCGTAAACCTGACGGCAGCGTTCGACGTCGGTCTGATCGGTGTGGTCCTTGTCTTCCTGTTCGTGGATCTGTTCGACACGATGGGTACGCTGGTCGGGGTATCGGGCAGAGCGGGATTTCTGGATGAACGGGGACGGCTGCCGCGAGCAAACCGGGCGCTCCTTGCCGACTCATTGGGCACGGTATTTGGCTCGTTATTTGGGACTTCCACTGTGACGACGTATATAGAAAGCGCATCCGGTATTTCGGCCGGAGCGCGTACGGGCTTCGCGAGTGTTGTAACCGGCGCCATGTTTTTGCTGGCCCTGTTCCTGACGCCCCTGGTGGAGGCCATTCCGCCGTTTGCAACCGCGCCGGCGCTGATCGTCGTGGGGGTGTTGATGATGGCATCGGTGGTTAACGTGAACTGGCAAGACGTCACCGATGCATTGCCTGCATTTCTGACGATGATCGCCATGCCGTTGACGTTCAGCATTTCGGACGGTCTTGCTTTGGGATTCATCGCGTTTCCCATTGTAAAACGGCTCGGGAGACGAGGGGACGAAGTGAACCCCCTGGTGGACCTGCTGGCGGTGATTTTCATCGCCAGGTATCTGTTTATGGATTGAAGACATCTACTTCCCGGATTGCAGGAATATGCGCATTGGCATTGATATCGGCGGCACTTTTACGGATGTTGTGGCGGTTGACGAGGACGGCCGTGTTGCACTGTTCAAGCTGCCTTCCACGCCGGAAGATTACGGCAGGGCCATATTAGACGGCGTAAGTCATGTTGTAAAGGGATCCGGGGTACACGTGAATGAAGTCATTCATGGCACGACCGTGGCGACTAATGCCGTCCTTGGCGGTACGGGCGCCCGGACCGGGCTGATCACAACCAGGGGATTTCGAGACGTACTTGAGATCGGGCGTCTGCGGATGCCCCGGTTGTACGATCTCTCCTGGGAGAAGCCGAAGCCACTTGTGCCACGTTATCTCCGTCTGGAGGTGACGGAACGGATTGCGGCCGATGGCCACGTCATGGAACCACTGGATGAGGAGAGTGTTCTTCTTGCGATCAAACGGCTGGACGAGGAGCGTGTTGTTTCGATCGCGGTTTGCCTGCTCAACTCCTATGTGAATCCGGATCACGAAATCAGGATCGGTGAGTTGCTGCGTGCGGCCGGGCGATGGACTGTGACGCTGTCCTCGGAAGTCCTGCCCGAAATCAAGGAATACGAACGGACCAGTACCACAGTGATTAACGCATACGTGATGCCGGTGGTACGGAGCTACTTGAGTGATCTTCGCGCACGACTACAAACCCTGAAAATAGATGCTCCGCTGCGGATCATGCAGTCAGGGGGAGGCGTTACCGACGCTGCTACAGCGGTCGAGCGTCCCGTGCAGATTCTCGAATCCGGGCCTGCCGCGGGCGTGGTCGCTGCCGCGTCGCTGGGGCGTCGCATCGGTTGCATGGATCTGATTGCATTCGATATGGGAGGGACCACGGCCAAGGCTGCGCTGATCGAAAACGGACAAATATCCCGCATTTCGGACTACGAGGTGGGCGGCGGGTTGTCCGTTGCTGGGAGGTTACTGAGCGGTGGCGGGTACGCCACACGGGTACCCAGTATCGATCTGGCCGAGATCGGAGCTGGCGGAGGGAGTATCCTGGAGGTCGACGGCGGTGGAGCGCTTCTTGTCGGACCGGCCAGCGCAGGAGCGGACCCGGGTCCGGTCTGCTACCGGCGCGGCGGAAAACGGCCGACGCTTACGGATGCGAATCTGCTGCTTGGATACCTGAATCCCGATGGACCGGCTGGGGGTTGCCTTCCTCTGGGCGTCGTGTTGGCACGCAGCGCGATGCGGGAATGTATTGCGTCCAGGATGAATCTGGGGGTGGCCGAGGCCGCCCTGGGGGCGCACCGGATCGCGGTTGCACGTATGGTGAGAGCAGTACGTGCGGTTTCGTCAGAGCGCGGCCGGGACCCCCGTGAATACACGTTGCTGGCTTTCGGTGGAAGCGGCCCTCTCCACGCCGTGGCGATGGCCAGTGTACTGGGTATACAGAGCGTATTGGTGCCGCCCGCGCCCGGGCTCTTCAGCGCCATCGGTCTGGTCTCGGCAGGATTGCAGTACGATCTGGCACGCACCCGCCTGGGTCGACTGTTGGAAGCGGAACCGGATGAGCTTCAGTCTGCCTTTGAAAGGATGGCGGACGAAGCCGGAGAACGGTTGCCCGGTTCTGCATTCGAGAATATCGTGGATCTCAGGTACGCTGGGCAGTCCTATGAACTGCCGATCAGGGCACCCGGCGGGTCGTGGAACCGTGATACCCTTGTGGACCTTGGGAACGCGTTTGAAGCAGAACACGAGCGCACGTACGGGCACCGCGCCGAGACCGACTCGGTTGAAATCGTTACATTGAGGATTCGCGCGTTCCTGCCCGGGCCGCCGATGCCCAGCGGGAACGACATCGACGAACCTGATGAAGGTGCCCGGATGCCCGGCACACGGCGGGCATATTTCGGGGAGCGTACGGGATGGATCGAGACACCGGTTTTGACGCGGAGCCAACTGAAGGAATCGCCTTTATGGGGCCCGCTAATTCTAGAGGATTATGACGCAACCACGCTGGTTCCCCCGGATGTTCGCGTTCAACTGGATGAGTGGAGGAATATCGTGATTGACTTGGAATGAATGTGGTTTTAGAGAACGTTTCAGTATAAAATGCGGGCGGTCCAAAGGATCGTCCGCGTTTCGTTACCTGCCTGGATGCAACCGGGACCGATCTGACATGGGGGCGTCATGTGCGCGCTGAACAGGATCGGAGCCCGCTCGTGCGCGCAACGTCGATTTGCAACGTGTGCGGGTCTATGGCGACGCCGTAGTGCATTTCTGCGGACCGGATAGAGACCTTTCCGTTTCTGACGTCGTCGAGGATGCGTTGAGGGTCGCGCTCCAATGGATTGCCCCAACCACCGGCGCCTGCGAGTACGTGCCGCAGGGTGTCCCCTCTTTTCAGGTTAAGCAGCGTCTTTGAGGGCAGTCTCCTGGATTCGGCGTGAGTGTTCAGGATGTTGCTGGATGGAGATCCCGGCTTGCCGCCCGAAAGGCCGTAGGGCCGCGAATTATGGCGATCCGAGCGGATCTGAAGGGTTGCTTGCGTTTCAGCAAAGCGGTACTCGCGCACTATGGAGCAGCAACCGCGATATTTTCCTGCGCCGCCGGTGTCGGTCAGGAATCCGTATTCAAGGATCTGGAGCGGATATTCGGCTTCGACGACTTCGGCGGGGTTATTGGAAAAATTGACCACAATACTGGCGCACCCGTCGATCCCGTCCCGGTCCGGACGACCTCCCCAGCCGCAGAAGAGAAACTCGAGAAAGACAAAAGGCGTCCCGTCAGAATGGTATCCGCCAATCGAAATTCCGGTATCTCCTCCGACTTCGCACGCCGGCACGATATGCGGCGCCAGCGGAGCGAGCGCGCCCATAATCGCGTTGGCCAATCGAAAGCCGGTGAGGCCGCGGGCGGCTACGGGAGCGGGCGGCACCGGGTTGGCAATCGTCGCGGAGGGGACGCGGACGTCAATGGCACGGAAGAATCCGGAGTTGGTGGGGACGTCCGCACGCATGAGACAGCGCAGACAGGCGTAGACCGCCGACCTGGTAAATGAAGCGACACAGTTGATGGCGCCCTTGACCTGGGGCGCTGTGCCGCTGAAGTCCACCGAAAGCGCGCTGCCGGCGACCTCGACCGTGACGGTGATGGGGATCTCATCAGGGTCGATACCGTCGTCGTCGAGTACGTCCGTAAACGTGAAGCGCCCGTCAGGAAGAGCGTCGATTTCTGCTCGCGTGAGGCGCTCGGCATAATCCAGAAGTTCGGAAAACCCGCTTTGGAGGCGATCGTAGCCCTGTTCCTCCGCGAGTGCGACGACCGCTCTTTCGCCGATATGGCAGGCGGACAACTGGGCGCGAAGGTCACCAAGGGTGTTTCGGGGAACGCGGACGTTCCGCTCGATCAGGTCGAAGATGGCTTGCACGGGGCGGCCGGCGGCGTAGAGTTTGAGCGGCGGGATCCGCAGGCCTTCCTGAAAGATCTCCGTGGAGTCGCAGGCGTTTCCCCCTGCGACCCGGCCGCCGATATCGGTGTGATGCGCGATGGCGGTCGTGAATCCAAGCAGGCGGGAGTCGACGAAAACAGGTTTGTAGACGTAGATGTCAGGCAGGTGGGTGCCGCCATCATACGGGTCGTTGAGTAGAAAAACATCGCCTTCGTCAATGGCGTCGCCATACCGGCTCAGTACGGCGGCAAGCCCGTCCGGAAGGCTGCCCAGATGCAGGGGAAGACAGAGGCCCTGTGCGACCAGCCGGCCGTCAGGATCGCAGAAGCCGGTGGAAAAATCCATCGAGTTTCTGAGAATGGTCGAATAGGCCGTGCGAACGACCGTGAGCGCCATGTCGTCCACGATGGACTCCAGCCTGTTCTTCAATAGCTGGAGTTCGACGGATGTGTGTGTCATTGTCATTGGCAGGTGAAGGGCGAGTCGGGCCTGCGGGGCTCTGGACGATGGCGGATATACTACAGCGGCGGCCTGTAGTTGACGGAGGCGGGCTCGGATTCCGGAATCTGCAGTGTGTCCCAGAAGTCTGTCCCGGTAAACGGAGCTCGTCTCAGATCGGGAATTGCAATAGGGGCGCCGCCCAGATCCGACGAGCGTGCCGCGATGATGCCCGGCAGGGTATATTCGATTGCACGGTAGACGTCGATTGAAGCGGGTCGATCGTTCAGAAGGTTGTCCGTGAATATCCCGGCGATTTTCAAATCCGTTCCCCCGTGGCCGCCGGTTGCGTCGTCAACGGCGGACCTGCTGACCGGCAGAACTCTCCAACCCTCACGGTGACTGCAACCGCTGTCGAAATAACGGGTGCATTCTTCATACGTAAACATCTCCGCGCTCCCTGCGGTTCCGAAGAGCCTGTAGCGGTGCTCGGAAGGACGAATTGTGTTGAGGGTAACCATGATTTTGATCAGGGTGCCCTTCTGTGTGTGAAACAGGGCGATCTGTCCGTCGGATCTCAGTGGCGCTTCCCTGCAGCGCCAGGGGGCGCTCAGACAGGTAACTGAAATGGCGCGGTCGTCCAGGATTTCCAGAAGCGGGCCCAGGTCGTGGGTCAGATACTGGATTGGAGGCTGGTCTGCCCGCCATATTGGTTTCGCATTCACGGCTCCAGCGGACTGCGCCTCGTTTGGCGACAGGCGTTTCCCGTCGGGTGTGAAAAGCGTTTGAGGCAGGTAGTGAAGGTATTCGGCTTCTGCGATTGAGATGGGGCCGAAGCGGTCTTCCAGGACCCACTTGCGCCAATACGGCACGAATCCGGCGTAACAGGCGTTTTCGGCAAGCATGTACGTCAATCCGGTGCGTTCCACGGTGTCGCGGAGGCGAATCAGTTCGTGTTCCGTGTCCGCACCCGGGACTTCCGAGAGAACGTGACAGCCGGCCTCCAGCGCCATGCAGGCGTGTTCAACCTGGTGTCTGCCGTTGCTGGCGACGACCACGGCGTCCGGCTTGCGTTCCAGCAGTTCCTCATACTCGACCAGCAGTTCGGTTGACGAACCATGTCTGCCCACAAGCTCGCGCGCCTGATCCCGGTAATAGGGAAAACGGTCGCAGGCGGCAACGACTTCGGCCTGATCCAGTGCCAGGAAGTTGCGCAGATGGGCAATGCCCCGTCGCAGACCAAGTACGCCGACTCTGATTTTTTCCATCGTATAATATCCGCGGTGACATGGCGCGCGGTCGCGGCAGGACTGGTACAAACGGGGTTCAACGGCATGGAGGACGCTGCGGTTCCGGAAGCGGGATTCCACGCGCACGGCGGCCTTCCCGTTCCGGTAATATATGGAAGAGATCGCGGAAGTCATTGGAAAAATCGGGGGAACGATTTTGTCTCACCGTCGTTCTAAATGGTGAAGCACGAGGGACGGGCGGCAGATGTCCCTGGGGAAGAAAGCGTATCATCAGGCCATTGAGTTTTTCCCGCAGATGTCTTGCGGGAGCGGGGTGGGGGCGGTAAAATCCCGGCGGCCGACCCCCACCCCATCGTCGTTGTACGATCGCGAAAAACGCCGACAGGTCGAGATGTGGGGGGCGGTGATCCAATCGTTGTCGCCGGCCCCCGCAACTCCCGCTCAGGTAAGGAGGTCAATTATGATCGGGCGCCAGTTGACGTCAGCGATTCTCATCAGTCTGTTCACGTGCGGCATAGCGGGCGGCCAGGAGTATTTCGGGAAGAACAAGGTGACGTATGACGATTACGACTGGCATTTTCTGGAGACGGAGCATTTCAAGATCTACTTCGACAAGGCGTCGCAGCCTGCCGCGGAGTTTGCGGCGAAGGAGGCGGAGCGTGCGCTGGTGCGTCTGGAGAAGGACTTGAAGTATACGCTGAAGGACCGGTATCCGATTGTGATCTACAACTCGCACAACGGGTTTTCGGTAACGAACATCACGCCGACGGAGCAGTCGGAGTTCACGGGCGGGTTTACGGAGTTCGCGCAGGGACGCGTGGTGATTCCGTATACGGGTTCGTATGCCGACTTCCGTCACGTGATTCACCACGAGCTGGTGCACGTGGTGACGCTGGAGATGTGGACGGGCGGTGGATGGCTGGGCGCGATGATGACGCAGACGGCGTCGCTGCCGCCGTTGTGGATCGCGGAGGGCGTGGCGGAGTATCTGTCGCAGGGTGGATGGGACCGCGAGGGCGACAATTTCATGCGTCACGCGACGATCACGGGTTTTGTGCCGGGGATGACGTCGTTGAGCGGTGCGTTCGCGTATAAGGGGGGTCAGTCCGTCTTCGTGATGATCGAGGAGGAGTATGGCAAGGACAAGGTGGCGGAGTTCATCTCTTCGTTCCGTTCCGCGCGGTCTGTCGACAAGGCGCTGAAGGCGTCGATCGGTGAGGGTGTGGAGGAACTGGACGAGAAGTGGCAGTTGTGGTTGAAGCGGCAGTATTGGAACGAGATCAACCTGCACCATCCGTCGGAGGAGGTGGCGAAGCAGCTGACGGAGGCGGGCGCGGGCCGTGGTTTTTACAACATTGCGCCGTCGTTTTCACCTCAGGGCGACAAGATCGCGTATGTGACGGAGCGCCAGGGTACGTTCGACATCTATTTGATGTCGGCGATCGACGGTCAGGATCTGGGGCGGCTGGTGGAGGGGGAGCGATCGTCGGACTTCGAGGGGTTGTTCGTGCTGCGGCCTGGCATCACGTGGTCGCCGGACGGGAAGCAGATCGCGTTTGCGGCGAAGTCGCGCAACAAGAACACGCTGTATACGCTGGACGTGAGGAAGAAGCGTGTGACGAAGCGCTTCAAGTTCGATCTGGACGGGTTGTTCGAGCCCACGTGGTCGCCGGACGGGAAACAGATCGCGATCGTGGGACTGAAGGACGGGTGGTCGGACGTGTACGTGGTGGACGTGGCGGACGAGTCGCTGCGCCGGATGACGCGTGATCCGTATGACGAGAAGCACCTGGACTGGTCTCCGGACGGGGAATGGATCGCGATCAGTTCGGACCGTCCGTCGGCGGACCTTTCGTATGACGGGACGAAGGACTTCGAGTTCGGGGTGTATGACGTGTTCGTGCTGAAGGCGGACGGGAGCGAGATCCGGCGGGTGGTGGAAAGCGAGGTGAACGACAGCCATCCCACGTGGGGTCCGGACTCGCAGACGCTGGCGTTCGTGTCGGACAGGACGGGCGTGGGCAACGTCTACATCGCGCACGTGGACGGCTCGCAGGTGTATCCGATCAGCAATCTGTTGTCGGGGGCGCGGTATATCGACTGGAGCGCGGACGGCAGGAAGCTGGCGTTCACGACGTTCCACCGGGGGGATACGACATCTTCGTGATGAAGGACCCGCTCAAGCGGAAGCGGAGCATGGAGGATCTGCCGCTGACGCGCTATGCGAAGCGTCTGGCGGGCATCGAGGACCGGCCGTTCGTGGAGTTGCAGCGCGACCGGCGGCAGGAGCAGAAGGTTGCCGCGACGGCGGAGGCCGACAGCGGGGCGGTGGCTGCGCAGGAGGACACGGCAGCGGCGGTGGCGGCGGCGGCGGACCGGAAGGTGGAGACGTGGATGTCGGACCAGATGGCGCTGGCCGCCGCGGAGGCGCGGGGCGATGACGAGGAGGCCACGGCCGATGCCGACACGCTGGACGGCAACGGCGACAGGGAACTGACGCTGCGCGACTGGAACAGGGAATTCACCGTGAACAAGTACCGCGTGAAACTCAAACCGGAGTCCTTTGGGGCCAACGCGGGCTTCGACACCTTCTACGGCGTGAGCAGCCTCCTGCAGTTGTCGCTGACGGACGTGATGGGCGACCACCGCGTCGTTGTTCAGACCGGCCTGAGCTTCTCCCTCAAGGACAGCGACCTCTTCCTCGGATACCAGAACCTCAAACACCAGACCAACTATTACCTCAGCGCACTGCACACACGAAACTTCTTCATTTCAAACGGTCAGGTCGTAGCCGATCGCATCTTCGGTGGCGGGGCTGTCTTCCAACGGCCATTCAATCGATTTACACGGCTCGAAACGAGCATGCAGGCGATAAACATCTCGCGCGAAAACCTCGGCTCATATCAGAGCCAGTATCTCCGCGGCGGCTATACCGGCAGGGTCATCCGGGGGAGCGGTACGCCGGTTTCCAGCAACAAAGCCATTATCAACAGCCTGGAACTCGTCGATGACAACGCGCTGTATTCCCTTTATGGGCCCACGAAGGGAAGACGGGCGAGGTTGTCTGTGCGGGGCAGTTGGGCGGGAATGCAATACGGAACGGTGCAGGCCGACTACAGAAAGTATATTCCAATGCTGGACGAGTACACTTTCGCCGTACGTATGTCCGGCGGCACCAGTTTCGGCCGGAACAGCCAGGTCTTTTTCCTGGGTGGGGTGAACAATTCAATCAATCCTAATTTTGCCACGTTTGCGTCAGTCGACCGGCAGCGCATCTTTTTCTCCAGTTTTGTATGGCCCCTGCGCGGCGCCGACGTGTTCGAGATGGCCGGGGACTCGTATGCGCTGGCCAACGTCGCGTTTCGCTTCCCGTTACTGAGGCAGTTGGTGATGGGCTGGCCGCTTCCCCTGTTCTTTCAGAATGTACAGGGTGAATTGTTCCTTGACGTTGGAAGTGCGTTCAATCGAGACAGTTTCGAACCGTGGGAGGCCCGGGACGGCGGGTTCGAGCTAAGGGACCTGAAAGCGGGCTACGGCCTGGGTGTTCGGGTGAATATGGGGCTGGCACTGTTTCGCTACGACCTGGCGTGGCCCACCGATTTTGCTGAGACGGGCCACCCCAAGCAATATTTCTCGATCGACTTCACCGGGTTGTTCTAACGTACCCATTCAGACCGCGCACCTTGTGGTCGAAAGGGTTGTGCACGACGGGAAAAGAGACGCAAGATGGCGGGTCGCCGAATCACAGCGGTATTGCTCGCGATATCTGTGATTGCGGGATGTGGAAGGGGCGCCAACGATTCCCAGCCGGAGAGTCCAGTCACCGACAACGGCGGCGGGCCGGCGCCCGACAACAGGGTGGATGGGTTCACGGTTCGGACGCTGGCTACCGGCCTGGACACGCCCTGGGACCTGGCCTGGGGGCCGGACGACCACATCTGGGTGAGTGAACGCGCGGGTACGATTTCCAGGGTGGATACGACGACGGGCGCAATCGTCCGTGCAGGACAAATCGGCGCGTTCGAGTTGAGCGAGAGCGGGTTGATGGGGATCGCCTTCCACCCGGATTTCGAGAGTCAGCCATTCTTGTTTGCGGTTTATTCGTACAATACGGGCGACGGAATTCGAAACCGCCTGGTTCGGATGGGATATGACGGAACGGAGCTTGCCCAGCCTGAAGTCCTGTTGAATGGCATACCGGGAGCACCCAATCACGACGGCTCGCGCCTCGCGTTCGGTCCCGACAACCTGCTGTATCTCACAACCGGCGACGCGCAATCGCCGGTTCTCGCGCAGGATCTTCATTCTCTGGCGGGGAAAGTTCTGCGACTGGACCTGGATGGAAAACCAGCCGAGGATAATCCGTTCGGCACGGAGGTTTATTCCCTGGGACACCGGAATCCTCAGGGCCTCGTGTTTCACCCGTCGAGCGGGAGACTCTACAGTACGGAACACGGCCCACTGGATAACGACGAAGTAAACCTGATCGTGCGGGGAGGGAATTACGGCTGGCCGAATGTGCGAGGGCTCTGTGACAATGACGTATTGACGGGGGAGACCGCATTTTGCTCGTCAAACAATGTCGTGGAACCGCTCGCGGTATGGACACCGACAATCGCGCCTGCGGGCGCGGATATATACACCAGGGACCTGATTCCGGCCTGGAAAGGCAGCCTTCTGTTCACGACGCTGAAGGGGCAGGCGCTCTGGCGTATTGGCCTTTCATCAGACGGTCTGCGTGCGACAAGCCGCGAGAATCTGTTCAATGGTCGTTTCGGTCGGCTGCGGGACGTGCTGGTAGGACCGCGGGGCGAAGTATACCTCGCCACCAGCAACCGGGACGGGCGCGGTCAGCCGCGTACGGACGACGATCGGATCCTTGTCGTCACGCCGTAGACCTGTTCGGCAAGAGGTACGATACGACGGCGGGAAACGACCCGGACGGTCATTCCGTCGGCAGACGCTTTATATTGAAACTTTGGCCTCGCGCAGACGTATACCTACACAGAAACGCCCTTTCTGCCGTCGTTGTCCTTTTGGACCTTCCCTCCCACCAAAAGGTTACTCCGCGGAGAGAGGGCGTTTTTGCGGGCGCGCGTGCAGGACGTCGGCGGTCGACTGGTGAGGGTTTTTGGGGACAGAACACTAAATCAGGCACTTCAGGAGATTTCTTCCCTGAACCAGATCCCTCACCTTCCGGTCCCAGTCCGGAATTTCCCGTTCCATCGTGATCGGACCTCGATAACCGATCTGTTTGAGTTTGGCAATGAAGCGGTCCATGCCCACGTCGCCGCTTCCCAGGGGGAATTCCGTGCCCAGTTGCC
The DNA here is from genome assembly GCA_965116875.1 of Candidatus Latescibacterota bacterium. Taxonomy (GTDB): domain Bacteria; phylum Latescibacterota; class UBA2968; order UBA2968; genus JAAXHE01. Next base: position 344,033 of record OZ220733.1, on the reverse strand, counting down.
CTTCTCCCGGCGGCCACTTGCCATCTTTCGCATGAACACTGACGACGTAACCGGCCACAATTCCCAGGGCCTCGATCGGCTCGCCGCTTCCGTAGAGGATCATATTCGCGGGGTCGAAGTTGACGCCTACGTTATCGCGATTCAGCGTTTCGAGAAAGTGGCGCAGCGCGTCGGCCGTCTCCTGGCCGGTTTCCAGGCAGAAGTGCTGCCCGTTTCGTCCGCAATAGTCGGCCAGCCTTTGTACACACTGGACCATTGCGTGGTGGTCCGGGTGATCCGAATCTTCCGGGACGAAGCCGATATGCGCGGCCACCTTGTCAACGCCGAGCGCAGCCGCGAAGTCGGAGATACGCTCGGTGATCTTCATGCGTTCTTCTCTCAGGGACGGATTGAGATATCCCACCGTATCCCGGACCGTGGGAATATCGGCGTAACTCTCTCCTGAAAATCCCGCGAATACGGTGGTTATCTGAATGCCCACGGAGTGTATGTCCCTTATCAGCGCGGCACGACCGTGTGAATCTTCCAGGACGTCCTCATGCGGTGCGTGAATCTGCACGTTGTCGAAGCCCAGGTCCCGCACCTGTCTGAGCTGGTCGAGGGTCCATCCTGCGCTCATCATGACGCCGATCGGCATCTCGCTCATCGTCTCTCCCCTCCTGCAAATCGTTCGTTTCACTCGTAAACCTCGAACGTACCGTTTCTCACGACCAGAACGACAGGGTCGTAGACCGCGTCCCCGTTGCGGTCGAATGAGAATCGACCCAGAACGGTATCCAGATCCGAAACGCCGGCCATCGCGTCCCGAATGGCGCCGGGATCCGTGGACCCGGCCTTTGCAATCGCCTCGGTGAGTACATATAGCGCGGCGTACGACTGCGCGGCCCACCGATTCGGTTCCGAACCGAATTTCGTGAGATAATCGTCAACGAAGGATTGATTCCCCGATGTGGTTGCCGCAGCCGTCCAGCCGGTAATGGCGATCGCACCCTCGGCGGCATCGCCGGCATCCCGGACTTCGTCCTGGGTCAGACCCGGAACGATAAAGGGAATGTTGCCCGGAATGCCCCCACGACGGCCCTGGACCAGACTCTGAACGCGTTGCCGGGACAGGGCGGAAACGAAGACCGCATGCGGATTCAAAGCCCTTATTCTTGCCAGTTGATCGACAAACGACGTATCGTCCGTCCCGAACGTTTCTCTCGCCAAAACTTCGACACCCTCCCTGGCGAGGGCGCCTTGCAGCGCATCGTCGCTGCTTTTGGAAAAGACGTCCGTGGAGTCGACCATCAGGGCCACCCGCCCGTATCGCAGCTTCTCGCGAGTAAGCGAAACGCCTCCGGGGATAAGTACGTCGACACTCAGACTGGCGCGGAAGATAAAGTCGCCAATCGCGCTCAGGCCGGAAGCGGCAGAGGTCGTACTGAATGCGACGACATGGTTCTGCTGCGCGAGTGGAAATGCCTCTCTGGCTTCGGTGGAGAGAGCGGGGCCAAGGATGACGGGCACGTAATCGTGAAAAATGAGCTTGTTGAACGCGTCGACGGCGCCCTGCGCCATGCCTTGGGAGTCCTCCGTCTTGAACACGATTCTCGCGCCCCCGAGCATCGATGTGCTGTTGATTTCGCCGAGTGCGAGCGCCAGGCCGCTTTCAATGCCCACACCGTATTGTGTCTGCCTGACCGTGAGGGGCGCAACGACGCCAATTTCGATTTCTTCCGGAAGACCGCCTGTCGTCAGTACGGTTGCGCCCGTGACGCGTGCTTTTTCGCCTGCCTGCAGTTCAACGGTGACCTGGAAGCCGCGGTTTATCGGGATGCTCGACCAGGATCCAATCAGGAACCCGCCCTTCCGTGCCTCCGCGCGATAGTATCCGCCCGATTGTGTCTCTTCGAGCGTCACTCGCGCCTGCCCGCGTCCATCCGTCGTACCGGTCCACTCGAAGTTGGCGCTCTTTCCCGAGACCGACCGTGAGAACGAAACGGTGGCGCCGTTTACCGGAGTCCGGTCCTGCCGGAGACGGGCGACCGCGATCGCCGATGCCACGTTACCATTGACTGCCAGTTTGCCCAGACGCTCTCCCGCATTCTGCTCTGGCGGAGGGTTGGACGAGGGGGTCAGGCGTTCGCCGGCGCAGCCCCACGCCAGTCCCGCCGCGATCGATAGGATGAACCAACTGCGAGTCAGGCTGAACATCACACGTCTCCTTTCACGAATTGCATTTCTCGTACGGCCCATACGATTTCAGTTCCTGCCCCGCCAAAGACGCGCCTCGTCAGACATCCAATATATGGGAGAGAATCAGCCGCTGTAAAGTTAATTCACATGAGTATGCAGAATCGCTCCCGTTGGCCGGCCGGCGCACGACCAATGGGGAACTGAAAACTGCCGCTTACCAACCGCGAACAGGCGTCTTGCCCTCCATTGACAACTGCACATTTGTTTATTATGCATCGATTATACAAGAGTGCGGAAACGAGGTCATATTTCAGGATCCATACCAGGAGGTCCCAAATGTCAAATCGCGTTGGGAGGAACGAAGGGTTCACCGGCGGGGCGGCGTTCACGCGCTTGAGCGACGACTTTCGACGGGTTGTGAAACGCATACAGACCGAAATCAACGGCCTCGCCTCGCCTGCACTGGATGCGGAGCGACTGGCCAGCATAGACGCGGCCGAGCGGACTGTCGACAGTCTGGCATTGGATTTCCGGCGTGGCGCCGGAAATCAAGACGCCTGGCATGGGGCGCTTGCAGACTATGAATCGACCTGGCTGGAAATCATCCGCAGCGCGCGTGACAGTGCAGTTTGATTCCCGCCCGCCACCCGTGTTGATCACGCACGAAGTCAAGGTCCGGAGCGCTATGGAGCGGATCTTCCATTGGAAACCCGCCCCCTGTTTTGAGTACAATCGTCGCGTAATCAGGTCAGGTCTACGATATCACCGAAAAACTTGCCCGTTTCAGCAGTCGTTACCGGTACGCCGGTGTGCGATTCAACATCACGAATCAACTTCCACACGGGATCCGTGAGGGCGTCCCTGGTGCGGGCGCCCCGCACGTCAGGATCAAGGTGGTCGCAGAACGTGAGGGCAATCTGCGTGGGACCATTAAGCATTGCTGCCTCTTCAAGGTGCCGCCAAGAAATGCGGTGGGCTTTTCTGCGGCGCCGCCCGGTCGTGACGCCGTATTCGACGATACCAAGCCGGTCCTGTTCAGCTTCAGAAATCTCAAACGGCAACGGGCCCGCCCCTACCCGGCTGGGTACCGCCTTGACCACCAGGATGACGTCCTTTATGTACTGCCAGTTAAGGCCTGAATCGTCCGCTGCGGCGACGGCGGTGCAATTGCCGGACGTGCAGAACGGGTAGTCGGCAGTCAGCGAAAGGGACAGGTGGGTTCCCTGGCTGGATTCGATGACAACAGCGCGACCCTCCGTGCATGCCGTGTTGATCTCTCGCGGTACGTCGGTGAGGTAATCCTTCAGTTCGGGGATGTCTCTGGCCTGCCGCGCCCTGCGTTTGACAAAGTCGGCTCTGGCGGCGCCGCTGCCGCTGCATACGCTGCCCACGTTGACGGCAAGATGCGTGTCCCGTGCCTCGCGTGCCCGATGTTCGGGCGCGATCACCGGACACCGCAGATCCACGCGGGCACGGTCGGCGAGTTCGTATCTGTGGATTTCACGGAGGAATATTTCAGGGTCTAACGCGACGCCACTACCTATCCGAAGCTGCGTGCGAGGGTGTAACCAACCGCAGCACAGTTGATGCGTACGGATTTCAGAGCCGTCTTCGAAGTATATGCTGTGGCCGGCGTTGGTGCCGGTTCCTGCGCGTACACAGAAGGCGGCTTCCTGTTTGAGGGCGGTAAAGGCGGCGATTTTTCCTTTGCCGGAATCTCCCCAGAACGCGTCTACAACGAGGGTTGCGCTCACATTGCACCTCCATATCGGGCATGGTCCCTGGAATCTATTGAATTGACCCGTTCCGTATGGATAGGCGGGCCGGGTAAACCATAACAGATCTCTTAAGATAAAAAAAATTTATTAATATTATTTTTATTATATTATATTTTTATGCAATCTTGCAAGGTCTCACGGCGGGAAGGCAAAGCCACCTGCTTTTTGCGATTTGTCTCCGCAGCACTGTGGGGTACTGACAGATGGATCTGGATCGGCTTAGGGGATTTGTCGAAACCGCGCGCGAAAAGAGCTTCACTCGAGCAGCGGAGAAGCTGTTCCTGACGCAGCCGGCGGTGAGTCTTCAGGTGAAGGCGCTTGAAGACGAACTCGGCGAAGCCCTGTTCGAACGGCGCGGCAAGCAGATTCTGTTGACCGAGGCGGGTCGGCTTCTGTTCGCGCGTGCCGAGGCCATTCTGGAAATGGCCGATCGGATCCGTCAGGACATGGCGGACATCGGGCAGCTTCGCACGGGGCGACTGAGCATTGGAACCAGCGATACGAACTGCGCCTATGTCCTGCCGCCCGCCGTTAAAGCCTTCCGACAGGCACATCCGGGAGTCGAAATCCGCCTCACCGACCGTATGTCCCCTGAGGTGGTGCGGCTGGTACTGGAGGGCGCTGTGGATTTCGGACTGGCAACGCTTCCGGTAACGGAACCAAGGGTGCGGACGCGGCCGCTGTTCATCAGAGAAGACGTAGCCATTTCCAGTGCGGCGCATCGTCTGGCGTCGGCGGAAACGGTCGATCTGCATGAGCTCGGCGACTGTGCGATGTTGATGCTGGAGCGAGGCAGTACCAGCAGAGGTCTGATGGACCGGATGTTCGCAGCGGAGGGACTCCAGCCGCACGTCATCATGGAACTGGGCAGCATTGAAGTGATCAAGCGCTTCGTTGAAATCGGCCTTGGAGTCGCAGTCGTACCCGAAGTATCGGTTCGCGATGAGGTGAGATCGGGCAGGTTGACCGCGATTCGAGTGACGGGGCTTCCGGTGCGCCGGGTGGGTATGGTGCGCCGCGACGGGGGGCGTCTCTCACGGGCGGCCGCGGCGTTTATGAGATTCCTGGAGATACATCTGGAAACGATCGGACTTCGCATACATGAAGGAGCGGGCCGTGGCGTTTCGCGGTAGCCTGCGGCTGGCGGTTCCAGGGGGACTGACGCTATGGATGCGAGTCGCGCTCATCGACGGGTCAAACCTCCGCGCAATGCAGTGGACCGGGAATAATTCGGAACCTGCACGAACGTATTGAACAGGCAGACGCAGTACGATATTGCGGGGGGCCGAGCTTGTGTTTTCCGAGGATTTTTTGTATCATTAGCCCGCGGCGGCGGCATTGTTCGGCGCCGGCTGCAAGGCACGAAAAGCAATCCGTACGAGGAACCGCATTCCCGGCCGCTAAACCCGGCGTTCGGTTTCCCTGCATATGAGTACGCAACTTCCGGGCACTGAAATCATGCAGATCCCCTTCACACGTGTCATAGCGCCATGGGGGCGGGTGGTGAAACGACAGGGATGGCTGCTCGTGTTGTGCGTGTCTTTTACGCTTGCCGGCCCGGCGCAGATGCAAGCCAAAGACAACGAAGCCCTTGCCCGCGCCGAGGCGCTTTACAGCCAGGCTGTCGCAAAGGAGGCGGAAGGGGCATCCGGGCAAGCGGCCGAACTGTTCCAGTCGGCCATAAACGCATACAACAAACACGCGCCTTCCTATGTGGGCCTCGGGCACATCCATCTTGCACGGGGTGACCTGGATGCCGCGGAAGCAATGTTCCGGCAGGCGCTTCGCAAGAAGAAACGTTTTGCTCCCGCCTTCAACGGCCTGGGCCTCGTTCTGGGGCGCCGGCCAAAATCGCTTCGCCGGGCGATCGATGCGTTCCGTAATGCGCTGCGGGCGGATAAAGCCTATGTCGAAGCGCAGTACAATCTGGCGGAGACGTATCGGCGATTCGGCAGCAGTGAGACGCTCGGCGCCTACCGCAAGGTTGTCAAGATGGATTCCGGCCACCCGGACGCGCTGTTTCGGATCGGCGTGATTGAAGAAGCGAAGGGCGAGTACGGGAAGGCCGAAAAGGCATTCCTGAGTCAGATTTCGGTGAATCCACACCACTACGAGGCCCGGTTACGGCTTGGGATCGTCCTCAAAATGCAGGGCCGAACCGACCGGGCCATTGTTGAATTGAGACCGGTTGTCCAGAAACCGAACCGCCACGAGCGACGGGCGGTTCTGGAACTGGCGAATATTCACCAGAGGCGCCGGGACTTCGAACGGTCGCAGGCGTTGTTCGAAGCCTATATCAACCGTCTGGAACCTGACGAGCAGCGGCTGTATTACGACCTGAGCCTGGTATCCAATGCCGCAGACGATTCCGGCGCCGAATCTCTGGACGAACTCAAGGCTGCGGCTGAGGAATTCTGGGTCTGGCAGGACCCGGCGCCGGCATCCGCGGCAAACGAGCGGCTGGTCGAGCACTACCGCCGCGTGGCCGTGGCGCGGGAGAACCATGGAAAGCACAAGTTCCCGTGGGACGATCGCGGGGAAGTATACGTGCGTTTCGGGGAACCGGATCACGTCAGCCGGTCCGGAGACGTCAGGTTCGAGACGGACCCCCGGGTGCTGGTTGTGAAGGATCGCCTGACTGTGTCGGCAGGGGCAGCGGGGGCAAAGCTGATGAAAGACGAAGCCCGATCCCTTGGGGACGTGGCCAAGTCATCCATACTGGGTCGGCCGGTGTATCCTGTTAGCGGAATATGGGAGTACTGGATCTACGTCAACGTAGGATCGGGAATCGAAATGACATTCGTGCAGCCCAATTTTCCCGGACCGTACGAGTTCGCCAGAATGCCGCTGGGCACCGGTCGGATCACAAGAATCTGGCAGAGAATGAACCCGAAGACCGTATTGCTCAATCAGGTGGCCCGGCAGCCGACCGCCTACCGGCCCACCTTTGCGACGGGACCGCTGGATTTCTTTTTCTATACGGCCTCGTTTCGGGGTGAGGACGACAAGTCGGCGATGGAGGTCTATTACGGGATTCCAACCCGGGATCTTGCGTTTCTCGATGGCGTCGCCGGGCGGCTGGCGAACCTCGTCCGGGGCGTTGCAGTCTACGACGGCGACAACAGGCTCGTACATCGTTCCGACGCCGAGATGGTCCTGCGGGCTTCCGGGGTCGTGGATACCTCTGCCGGGGTATTTATTCCGGAGATCGATCGCGTGCTGTTGCCGCCGGGCGCCTACCGGGTGGACGTGCAGGTGATGGACCGCAATTCGGGCAGGACTCAGATATACAGGGAAGATCGCATTCTGAAGGCGTACCCCGCGGGGCCGCTTTCACTGAGTGAAGTGGAAATGGGCGCGCGAATCGACGTGGCCGATCGCGGACGTTTCGTAAAGGGCGATATCGAAGTCATTCCTATGGCGTCCCGGGCGTACCGGCCTGGCGAACCGGTGTTCATCTATTACGAAATTTACAACCTCGCACGAGACGAATTCGGGGCGACGCGATATCGCATTTCGTACCAGATTCGGTCCTTGCGCAGGACAGACGTGGGTGCACGGATATTGAGTGGGCTGGGGCGGTTGATCGGGCAGCGAGAGGACGGCAATGTCATCAGCATCGAATACGAGCATGTCGGAACCCGGACGGATGAACCGGCGTACCTCGAGCTGGACATGGGAGCGACTGTTCCGGGAAGGCAGATGCTGAGGATTACGGTAACCGACGAAAACAGCGGGCAGTCGGGCAGGGCGGCCATCACTTTCGACATACGGCAATAGCCGCCGGCCCCGGAACAGGCTGGTCTGCGGATTCGAGGAGCATTCGATATGTGCGAGTTCACGGTTGCCCGTATGCGCGCCGACGCGGCGTCGATCTTTGAATCGGCGGTGGCTGCCGTGGACGCGCAGGAGTGCCTGAAGCGTTTCGTGAGACTGGATGGGCGGATGCTTCGGATCGGGGGCGCGGCCTACAACCTGGAGTCCTTCGAGCGCGTGCTCGTCGTTGGCACCGGAAAGGCATCGCCGCGGATGGGTGTCGCGCTCGAGGCGGAGTTGGGCGACCGGATTTCGGACGGAGTCATCAATACCAAGTACGGGCATGCGGAGCCCCTGGACAGGATTCGCATCGTTGAATGCGGCCATCCCGTTCCCGACGAGGCGGGTGTCAGGGGCACGGGGGAAATCCTCGCCGCCCTCGAGGGTGCTGACGACCGGACGCTGGTGATATGCCTGATTTCCGGCGGGGGGTCGGCGCTGATGCCTGCGCCATCCGAGGGCATATCGCTGCACGAGAAACAGGACACAACCCGGCTGCTTCTCGAGTGCGGCGCCAATATCGTGGAGTTGAACGCGGTTCGTAAACATCTATCCCGCGTAAAAGGTGGGGGTCTCGCCCGCGTTGCGTTCCCGGCCACGGTCGTGTCCCTCATGTTGTCGGACGTCATCGGCGATCCTATGGACGTCATCGCGTCGGGTCCGACCGTGCCCGACACGTCCACGTTCAAGAACTGCGTTGAGATCATTCACAAATACGAAGTTTCGAATCGCCTGCCGGAAGCGGTGCGGAAGCGGTTCGAAGCGGGCCTGGCGGGTGAGATTCCGGAAACCCCGAAACCTGGAGACGCCGTGCTGGAGCGATGTCACAACGTCATCGTCGGCAGCAACGGCCTGGCGGTGGCTGCCGCAGCCGGCCGTGCCCGGGATCTGGGGTACAATACGCTGGTGCTGTCAACGCGCCTGGAGGGCGAGGCTCGCGAGGTGGCGCACGTCTATTCGGCAATCGGCAAGGAGATTCTCACGTCGGGGGCGCCTGTGGCGGCTCCTGCCTGCGTGATTGCGGGCGGCGAGACGACGGTTACCGTTCGGGGCAACGGCAAGGGAGGGCGGAACCAGGAACTGGTGCTCGCGGGCGCCATGCATCTGTCCGGATGGGAGGGGACGGTGCTGTTCAGCGGCGGGACGGATGGAACCGACGGCCCGACAGACGCGGCCGGGGCGATCGCGGATGCCGGAACGGTCACACGCGCGGAGTCAGCGGGGCTCTCCGCGATCGAATCGTTGAAGAACAACGACTCGTACCACTTCTTCCAGCCGCTGGACGATCTGGTGATGACCGGTCCCACGGGAACCAACGTCGCCGACGTGGCGTTCGTCATGGTAGGTGCGGCGTAAGCGGTTGAAACGCCATCAGGCCGGGTCAGGAACGTGAATCGTGGAAGCTCAGCCAATGACCGGCTTCAGGTCTCCGTATTGACAATGGCAACGCCGATCCCGACCAGCAGGACGCTGATGAGAAGTGTCGCCGAGATCACCTCTCCCAGCAGCAGGTTGCTGAACACAACGCCAACAACGGGCGTGACGAAACCGAACGCCCCGAGGCGACTGGCTCTGAAGCGTCGCAGGAGCGTTACGGATACCAGAAAACAGAAGCCGGCAACCACCAGGCCCTGGTAGAAGATTGCACCGACGATGCCCGGCCTGATGCCGGTGGTATTCAGGTCTTCCAGCAGGGCGCTCAGCAGAATAAACACCGGCAGGCTGAGCGCAGCCTGCCATAACAGAAGACGGGCGGGATGGATGGTCTGGGTGAGCTTCTTGGTGTAGACCTGCCGGGCGCCAAGCAGCAGACCGCTCATCAGAACCATCACGTCTCCCGGCAGATAGCCCATGCGTCCACCGGTCAGGCTGTCCACAAAGACGAGCACGACACCCGCAAAAGAGAGGGTCATTCCTGCAATCTTGAGGCCGCTCAGCCGGTCTCCAGGCATGAACAGGTGGGCGAAGACGGCTGTAAAAAACGGATACGTGGATATAAAGACGGTCGACCGGCCGGCCGTCGTGATATTCGTGCCGGCATTGAGCAGGTAGATTTGCGCGACGAAGAGCAGAACCAGCTGGAACAGACCTCGCCTTTCGCCGGTTTCGGGCCGGAGCGGGACGCCGGAGAAAAGCGCCCACGGGACGACAGCCAGCCCGCCCAGAAGAAAGCGGGCGGCCGCCAGGGCCAGCGGAGGCAGGCCGTCCAGGGCGATTTTAATCGCGATGGAGTTGCCGCCCCACAGGATGGCGGTTATCAGGGCGAGGCCGGCCGCCTGGAGGGTCAGGCGTTCGTTAAGCACGTTCACGGCGCCGGTGTCCGGTCGGTGGGGAAGCGGCGGCGTAAGAGAACGTATCCGACGGCCAGCGGTACAAGAAACCACGGCAGTTGCAGCGTGCCCGTTGCAGTGCCTGCCTGCCCGATCACTCCGCTCAGGATCAGGACGTTGCAGACGTAAGCCGGCGCGGGTGGAGCGCTGGAAACGCCGATCCCGTGAAGGAGACGATCGAACCGGGCGGGGCGTATGCTCTTGACGTGATTTCCCGCCAGGATGGCGGCGAGTGAAAGCAGGCCGGCAAAGAGGTTCGCCCCGCGGTCTATCCACCCGAGGCCGATGCCCAACAACAGGAGATGGCTGTAGCCGAACAGGAGGACCGCTCCGTTTCGGAATGGATCGTAGAGACCGACGTCTTTCAATTGGCGCACGCGGTTCCTGTCAACAAAAGGGATCAGACGAAAGAACACATAGACGAGAGTCATTGCGCCGGGATGCAGAAAAACGCCCACGCGTTTGTTCAACTCAGCGTCGATCCGTCCGAACGCGTTCCAGTGTACCGGTATCCGTTCCGGAAGATGGTCGTAGGCCAGATAGCTCGCCAGAAACGCGAGAAGGATGGCGGCAATGGGGTCCCGTTGAAGGACGCTCATTCTGGGAGAACCGTGCGTTGGGGGGCGTGGTCGTCGCGGGCCGGGGATTCCGGTTGGAAGTCACCTTTGGCGGCCCGGACTTTATCGTCGCCGTGAGTTTGACGGGTCGACGTGCTGCGCGGCTTGCGCACCCTGAAATCGCAACCCGTCGCGCCGTGCCGGGCGAGTCGAAATCCACGGCATAATAAAGGGATTCCAGTGGCATGTCAAGGGTTTCGAGGGCGAACGGAACCGGAGCGATCTGTGGTAATCGGGAAGAAACCTGGAAATAACTCTTTAAAATGGAGGCGGTCGGTTGAAACGGACGATTGTTGTCTTGTGTTGCCTGGTTCTCTGGTGTGAGGGCGCGACCGCCAGGGACTTCCTGGCGGAAATCGGCGCGCATGGCGCTCACGGACGAGCCGATTCCGCGCTCGTAACGGCTCAACTGTTCGCAAAGACATTTCCTGACAGCGCGAACGCTCACGGCGTCCTCGGCATGGTGTACGCACAGTTGGGACAGCCGGCAGGCGCAATCGAAGCCTTTGAAACGGCGATTGAGCTGGGGCCGGATCTTGAAGCGCCTTACGATGCGCTATTCAGGATTCATGCACAGCTCAACAGGGGACGCGAGGCGCTGGACGTATTGAACCGCGGAATAACGCAGATTCCGAATTCCGTACTCCTGCTGATGGACAGGGCGATACTCTATCAGGAGGCCGGGAATCCCGGGCTGGCGGTTCAGGACCTCAGGGCCGCGATTTCCCTGGATCCCGGAAATATAGAAGCCTACCAGTCCCTGGCTGGCGTACACGTCGCGCTGAAAGACCCCAACAAAGCGCTTTCGGTTTTTGATGAGGGACTGAAGAACAACCCTGAAAGTGTGGTCCTGATGATTAATCAGGGTCAGATCTACGGCGCTTTGGGTAAACCTCAGGATGCGAACCGGTTGTACGAACGGGCAATTTCGGTTCTGGAGAAGGAACTCGAGAAGAGTCCGAACGACGTCTCCCTGCTGGTGAACAAGGGCGCCATCTATCATTCGATGCGCCGGACCGAGGCAGCCTTCGCCGCATACCGGCAGGCAGCTTCGCTGGCGCCGGACGATCCCGAGGTGCATCGTTCCATGGGTCAGATGGCGGCTGAGGTGGACTCACTGGAGATTGCGCGGAAAGCGTGGGAGAAGGTGTCTCGGCTGGAACCTCGGGATCTGGATACCCGCTCAGCGCTTGCACGCCTGTATACGGTTCAGCAGAAATGGGACCTCGCGCTGAACGAGTATCGTTTGCTTATGGAGATTGCGCCTGAATCGCAACGCGCGCGTCTCGAGAACGGTGTGGCGCAGGTTTACCTGCAGAAGGGAGACATCGCGCAGGCAAAGTCGGCGCTGGAAGCAACGATCCGTTCGAACCCGAACGTCCTCGAGCCATACGGTGATCTTGCCTTGATCTACGCGGGTCAGCAAGATCTGGACTCGGCCCTCGTGGTCTACAACAGGGCTTTAGCGGTGGATTCCACGAACGCTGGCGTTCTCTTCAATATCGGTCTCGCCCTGACTTCGAGGCGGGCGTTCGATCAAGCCAGGCGTGCCTTCGAAAAAGCCATCGTATACAGCCCGAACGAAGAAATCGCGGGTGCGGCACAGATGAAGATAGATGAAATCGATGGGATACAGTCAGGAAAACTCTGGGTGTACCATATTCTCGTGGAAACCGAAGTCGAGGCGCAGGAAATCCTGAACAAACTCGAGGCGGGCGAGGATTTCAGAGTACTTGCGCGTCAGCACTCCAGCGATACCTCTGCGGAGACCGGGGGCGACCTGGGGTTTTTTTCACCAGGCGATCTGAATCCGGCGTTCGAGGAAGCGGTGCTGAAGTTGCGGGTGGGTGAGACCAGCGGGGTCGTTCAGACACCCCTGGGGTATCACATTATCAGGCGGCTGAACTGATGACCGGTCGTTTCGTTGGAAGGGGCGACGAGGCAGGTGAATCGTCGCCAGTTTTGTGCCCGGAAGAGGGCGCCGGAAAGATCAAGGTACTCTTTCTGACGGGTTGTACGGGGCGTGGAGGGGCAGGAAACAGTCTGTTTTACCTGTTGAAACATCTCGATCGCGGTGTGCTGGAGCCCCTGGTCGTCATGCCCAACGAAGGGGTGTTGAAGAGCAGGCTTGAGGAGATACGCGTCCCGTACCGAATCGAACCCCGGTTGAAGGAGCGTCTCGCGGAGATGCGCTTCAGGGGCCGGAACCGCATCTGCACAATGGCGTCGGTGGTCCTGAACGCGATCGACAGCATACGGTTTACGTTCGATCTGGTTCGCGTGGTCGCCCAGGAAAACGTCGGGCTGATTTACTGCAACCAGATGATGGTGAAGTTCATGGGCACCGTGGCGGGTATGGTGTGCGGCACACCGGTCATCTGGCACTGCCGCACCCTTTACGGAAAGAGCTTCAGAGGTTGGTTCTTCGACCAACTCGCGCGGTCTGCCAGCGTGGCAAGAATTGTCGCGGTATCCGAGGCGTGCGCAGGCAATTTTCCGTCGGCAAAGGACAAGGTTCAGGTTGTGTACAATGGCGCGGACCTGGTCAGTTTCAATCCGGAAACCGTTCAGGGGTGCGTGCGCAGGATGTACCGAATCGGACCGGACGAGGTGGTTCTGGGCTTTGTCGGACGAATTGTAGAGTGGAAGGGGATCGGCACCCTGTTGTCGGCAATGAAGCGGGTGCTGGCGAAGCGTGACGACGTGGTTCTGGTGGTTGTAGGCGGGTGCCCGCAGCGGTCATCGAACCTTTTGGATCGCTATCGTCGCGAAGTGGCCAACGGACGGTACTCCGGACGGGTTCTGTTTACGGGATTCCGGACGGACGTCCGACCGTATTTGAAAGACATGGACGTCACGCTGGTACCATCCGTGGCGCCCGACCCCTGTCCCAGAAGCGTTATCGAATCTCTGGCACTTGGAACTCCGGTGGTCGGATCTGCAACAGGCGGTGTACCGGAGTTGATCAGGGATGGTTACAATGGATTCCTGGTGAAGCCGAACGACGTCTCCGGCCTCGCGGATACCATCATCAAAATGATTGAGAACAGGGAATTGCGACGACGAATGGGTTCGGCCGCCCGGGTTTCAGCCGTGCAACGGCATGACGCTGTCGAAGTGGCCCGGCGTGTTCAGACCATTATCGTCGAAGCGTTGAGTGCCTGAGTATGTGTTGCAGATTCACAGTCTTGTGGCACGAATTTCGCTTTTAATGTACTGATTTCGTATAGAAAATCAGGTTTCGAGTGAAGGTTGCATTGATATATCCGAACATCCTTCTGCTTTTTCCGCTTGAATCCATTCGCCGTTTGTCCGGGAGGTTAACGGGGGAGGCGTTGCAATTTTCCCACACGTGTCGTAAAAATTCACACATGACAAAGTATCCTGCTTCAATTGTCATGGTCTTCGCTGTCGTGATCGGCATCCGTCCGTGCGATTCCGAATCCGGACAGCCCCAATACGATCTCGCCGGGTGCGTTCGGATGGCATTTGCGTCGAGTCCATCCATTCAGGCCGCCAGGGCGGATCTGCACATCGCGGAGAACAGGCTCCGGCAGGTGCATGCCGCGCGATTTCTTCCAGGGCTGGATTTCACGTGGACGGTCGGGCCATCGCCTGAGGCTCGAGGCGACGCGCTTACCGGGGAGAGCAACTGGCGGCGGATGAGTGTGTTTACAAGGACCGAATTGTCGCTGGTTCAGCCACTCTTCACCTTTGGAAAGCTCAATGCCGCGGTGGAAGCTGCATCCGGGGGTATCGAAGCGCAGCGCGCCGGTCTGACCAGATCCCGATTCGACCTGGAGCAAGAGGTCGCGAGGGCCTACTATCTGCTGCTTTTGGCGAATCAGCTTCGGGAACTGGCGCTCGAGTCCCGTGGGGAAATCGACAGGGCGCGGCGAACGATCGTCGAAAAGCTGGATGCCGATACGGGGGATTTTACGTATACCGATCTGCACCGTATTGACAGGTTTGTTTTCGACGTGGAGGAGAATGCAAACAGGGTTGTCAAGAGTCAGGGGATCGCACGTTCGGCGCTCCGGACTCTCATTGGGCTTTCTGAGTCCGATTCCCTTGTTCTGGCGGAAGGAATTCTGAGGCCGGTTGACGTTCAGATCCGTCCACTGGAAACTTATCTGTCGCGCGTCGAGGGGCGCCCGGATCTGGGGCAGCTTCGGGAAGTTCTGCGGGTGCGGTCGGCGCAGGTGCGCGCCGTCCGAACAGACCTGTTTCCACAGGTTTTCCTGGCCGGCCGGTTCAAATACGGTTTTGCGCCGAACAGGGACCGCCAGCGGAACCCGTTTCTGAAAGACGAGTTCAACGTGACTGAGTTGGGCGCCGTGCTGGGCTTCCGGCAGTCATTGTCATTCGCAAGTACAAGAGCAAAGGTGAAAGAAGCCCGTCTGTCCTACGAAAAACTCGGCTATCAGGCTCAGCTGGCGGCGCAGGGCGCCAGGCTTGAGATCGAGAGCGCCTATCTTTCGCTCATCGAAGCGAAAGCCAATATCGAGGCGGCTCGAAAGGCCCGCCGCGCAACCCGGCGGTGGTTTGTGTCGGCGAGAGACGGGTTCAATGCGGGGCTGGAGGAGGCGGGAGAAATGGTCGATGCAGTGAAAGAGTACGGCATAATTCGCGCCAAGTACTACCAGGCTGTATTGGAGTTCAATCTCGCCTGGATGGCACTGCAGCGCGCGACGGGAACTTCGATACTGGAGGGTACCGGGAGGGTGTCATGGTAAAAAAGGCGGTGATTATTGCTGCCGGTATGGGCAGCCGCCTGAACGGACAAGGATGTGGCAGACCGAAGCCGCTTGTCAAAGTCGCCGGCGTGGGGTTGTTGAAGAGGGCCATTCTGACCGCAAGAAGAGCGGGGATCTCGGAGTTTGCCATCGTCATTGGCTATCGGGGCGATGAAATACGCGAAGCCATCGCAAATGACCCGCAGATCGACGTGAATATAGATTGGATTGAAAACCCGGATTGGAAGCGGGGAAATGGCCTTTCCGTTCTGAAAGCGCGTGATTACGTGGATGGCACGTTTCTTCTGTTGATGGCGGACCATCTGTTCGAGCCGAAGGTAATCACCCTCATGCGGGGTCTGTTGCTGGGCGCGGGCGAGTCGGCGTTGTGCATAGACACGCGGCTGGACCGGATACAGGATCTGGATGACGCGACCAAAGTCGTCCTCGAAGGCGACCGGATCCGGAAGATCGGCAAGGCGCTGAGAGAATACGACGCGGTGGATACGGGTATCTTTCTCTGCAGTCAGGCGCTGTTCGACGGCCTTGAGCTTGCCGCTGCCGGCGGCGACGAAACGCTCTCGGGCGGCGTCCGGATCATCGCGTCGCGAGGAAACATGAGGGCGGTTGACATCGATGGCATGTTCTGGCAGGACGTGGATACGCCGGAAGCATTGCGCCAGGGAGAAACGGCATTGTTCGGTCAGTTGGGCAAGCCGACTGACGGGATTGTGTCGCGCCATTTCAACAGGAAGATTTCCTCCTGGATTTCCGGATTCCTGGTAAAAACGCCGGTGACGCCCAACCAGATTTCAATCGCCGCAATGATGATCACGTTTCTGGCAGGCTGGGCGATGGCGGAGGGGAGCCATTTCTACGTCGCGCTGGGAGGGCTGCTCTTTCAGTTTGCGTCTGTTGTCGACGGCTGCGACGGCGAGGTCGCCACGCTGAAGTTCGCGGGATCCCGCTTTGGGGAATGGTTGGATACGGTCGCGGACAACGTATCCTATCTTGGATTCTTCTCAGGCGTCATTTTCGGGATGTACAGACTGACAACGGAACCAGTTGTCATCGCGCTGGGTTTCATCGCCCTTGCGTTGAATGTGCTTGCGGTCCTGCTCATTTGCGTCTACCTGAAGCAGAGCGGATCGGGCAGTATCGTAAGCTTCAACATGGGTTTCTCAAGCGAAGTGCCGGAAGAACGCCGCGGATATCTGCACCGCGTCTACTGCGGACTGAAATTCGCGTGTCGCCGGGACTTTTTCGCCGCACTGTTCTGTGTTCTGGCGGTTTTGAACTGTCTTGAGGCGATTTTCTGGATTTTCGTGCTCGGGTCCGGCCTTGTCGTGAGCGCCGTTTTCGGATTCATCGGGCACATCATGCGGACCCGCGCCACGGAAGCCGGGAAGCTGGTTTCGGGAAAGGCGGATTGAAGAGCAAGATGCTGGCAGGGAAATTATCGGAAGCAGCGAACGGGTATCGAACCGGCCGGAGTGGTGTTCCTGTGCCGGGTCGTTTTGTTTCCGGCCGAAAAAGGAACTGGATAAAATGAGAATATTGTCGTATATTATTGTGTTTTATGCCCTTGTTGGGTTTTTGGGCGGGGCCTTCGCACAGGGTGCGGACCAGGCTGAACAGTTGCTCCGGTCGATGAAGGAACGGGACAGTTCGATAAAGGCAATCGTCAATTCGGAAACTGCGGGAGAAACAGCGGAAGAGCGGGAACAGCTGAAGGCGATCGTGGAAGGCATGTTCGATTTTCACCGGTTCGGCAAGGTCGCATTGGGCCGCCACTGGCAGCGGCGCAATGAGGCGGAGAAGGCTGAGTTTGCAGACCTGTGCCGGCGTCTGATCGTCAGGAATTACGCGGATCCGAAGCTGTATACGAAATCCGAGAGAATTGAGTACGTGGGCTCGGAGGTCGACAGTACGGAAGGTGTTGTCCGGACAATCGTACACTATAAGGATGAGCAGAGCGATATCGACTACAAGCTCCACCCGGTCAATGGAAAGTGGCTGGTGTACGATATGGTGATTGACGATCTGAGCGTTGCCAGAAACAATCGATCTCAGTTCTACAAGGAGATCCGCAAGTCGTCGTACGAGGGTCTTGTAAAGAAACTCAGAGACAAGCTGAATGAGGACGAGGCAGACGGGAAAGGGAAGGAATGATTCATGCAGGATAGGTTGAGGTTTCTGGCGGACTTTGTCTATCGACGACACGCCGTTATTGTTATTGTTTCGACTCTTCTTTCGATTTTTTGCAGTTTTTTTGTCTATCGTCTGATCCAGCGCCTCGAGACGGATATCGCGGCCCTGATCCCGGAACACTATCCCAGCGTGAAGACGCTCGAAGATATCAAGGCGCGGCTGGGCGGCGTGGGAAGCCTGGTTGTTCTGGCGGAATGCGGGGATTTCTCGGCGTCCAGAAGATTCGTGGAAGACCTGTTTGTTGAACTGAAGGCCGAAAAGTACTGGAAATACGTAAATTACGTTGATTTCAAGCGTGAAGTGGATTTTTTCAAGGAAAACGCGCTGCTGTATATGGATCTCGATGACCTCGAGGACATCCAGCTGCGAATTGACGATCGTATCCGGCAGGAGAAGCTGAAGTTATCCCCGTTGTTCTTCAGTCTGGACGACGGCGAAGACGACGAGCCGCTGGATTTTTCGGATATCGAGTCGAAGTACAAGGAGAATGGAGACCGCGGGCACGAAGTATACTATACCAACGCGGACAGTACGATCGTTGCGGTTGAGGTGATGGCATCGGGAACGGTGAGCAATATAGGATTCGCCAAAGAGATGTACGGCGTCATCCGGAACGCCGTTCAGACGCTCGATCCGGGATCCTACCATCCGGGGATGATCGTCTCCATTGGAGGTTCGTACAAGAACAAGATCGATGAATATAACGTCATTCTGGACGATATCAAGTCGACGGTCATATTCGGATTCATCGGTGTCGTCCTGCTTCTCACGTTCTATTTCAGGCAGCCACTGGCTGCTTTTTTTGTTGCCATTCCGCTCGTCATGGGGCTGACGTGGGCTTTTGCCATCACCTATTGGGTGATCGGCAATCTGAACACGATGACCGGATTCCTGTTCGTGATCCTGTTCGGTCTGGGAATCGATTTCGGCATTCACATGTTCTCCCGGTACCTGGAAGATCGAATGGCGAATATGGATGTCAGGCAATCGGTCGAGACCATGCTGATCCAGACGGGCCAGGCCATCCTGACGGCCGCGCTGACCACCTCGATGGCGTTCTATTCGCTTACGATTACGGATTTCAAGGGGTTTTCGGAATTCGGTTTTATCGTTGGCACGGGGATCGTCATGTCTCTGGTGTCAATGACCGTGGTACTTCCGGCCTTTCTCGTTCTTGCCGACGAACGCCTGAAGCTGGTGCGAATGCGGTATGTGCTTGGACACCACCGGGGCTCCGGAAAGGGCCGGTTTCCCCTGGCGCCGGTTGTGTTCGTGGTTGCAATCGCCGGCACGGTCTACCTGGCCTTCAATCTCGACCGGATCCAGTTTGAGTATGATTTCACCAACCTGCGTTCCAATCTCGCCACTTCGAAAGAGGTGAAAGACAAGATCAATTCGCTCTCGAAGTTCAGGGGCGAGTCGCATTCACCAAGCGTCGTACTGGCCGACAGCAAGGAAGAGCTGGATGAAGTCGTCGATACTGTAAACGGCAAGATCGATTCCGACGATCCGACGCCGACAATTGACAAGATCAGGACGCTCTGGTCCTTCCTTCCCCGGCAGGAGGACGAGAAACTGGCGTTGATCGCCGAACTGCGCGAACTGGTGGACGGCGAAGGCGCGAAATTGCTGAAAGGCGAGCAGAAGGAGCGAGTGGACGAGTTGCGGGAATTGATGGACGTGAAGAAACTGCATGTGGACGACCTTCCGAAGAACATCCTGCGAAAATTCGCAACCGTCGACGGCAGCCGTGCCCATTTCGCCTTCATCTATCCCAGCGTGCAACTTCGAGACGGACGACAGGCGATCGAGTTCGCGAACGACACGCACCTGATCACGACCGAATCCGGAAGGGCGTTTTATTCGTCCAGTTCCAGTATCATTTTCGCGGATATGCTTAAATTGATGATCCGTGACAGCAGGTGGGCGATCGGCATCACGCTTCTGGTCGTCTTCCTGATCGTTTTCATCGATTTCAGAAGCATCCGAAACGGGCTGCTGGTCATGTTGCCGCTGATTTGCGGCGCCATCTGGATGTGTGGAAGCATGTTCCTGACCGGGATGAAATTGAATTTCTACAATATGGTGGCCTTGCCCACCATCATCGGGATGGGCATCGATAACGGTGTGCATCTGTTCCACAGGTTTCAGGAAGAGGGCGCGGACTCGATACCGGTGATCCTCCGGAATACCGGCGGCGCGATGCTTGTATCGATGATGACGACGATGATCGGCTTTTTCGGCTTGATCACCGCCAGACATCCCGGCTTGAACTCCATTGGAAAGCTGGCCGTAATCGGCCTTCTGACCTGTTTTGTCGCGGCCGTGGTTGTCCTGCCCGCCGTCCTCGAGATTCTGGATCGATTCAAGCGGAGGGGGGGACCGGTCAAAGCAGGAAGTGCGCGGCCGTAACCCGTTGGCAGGCCGGGGTCCCGCTGGCTCGAAGATCCTGATCTTCCCGACTGGAACGCAATTGCCTCGAAGACAGAATACGCGCGCCTTCACGTGTTCTGTCCTTTTTTTGCCTGCGTCTTGACGGGTCGCACGTGAGGATTTATCTTATCCGTTCGTGGATTGTTCCCGACTCTCCGGCAGGCAGGGCGGTAGCTTATGGGTTTTTGGATCCCGTTTTTCGTCAGTCTGGTTTCAGGTCTGTACACCTCGTTGTGGGGCGCATTCAAGGACTCCCCCTTTGAGGGCCTGAAACGCCGCACGTTTCCCCGCAGCGTCTATTTTCATGCCGTGATTTTCTGCGCGCTCTATTGGCTGCCCTTTTTTTCCGGGAATTTCCGCCAATTGAACCTGTTTCAGGTTTTCTTCGTCGTCATGGGCCTGGAGCGGTTCCTCGCGGAGCTGTACAAGGGATTCTTCAGATCCGAGGATCAGTCGAAATACGCGGTGCCATCCAGAATCACTTTCTTCGGCCGGCCGGTGACCTGCGAGCCGTTGCGCCTCTTCTCGGGCGTTGTACTGGTTTCGGCGGTATTCTCCATTCTGTTTCTCTCATTGCGAATCGTCGACTTCGCGGTATTCGCGGCCGTCGCTTTTGCCACGGGAATGCTGGTTTCTCTTGGAGGCGCATACAAAGACGCTCCCTTCGAGGGATTCGCGCCCCTGAAATTCTTCCGTTCGTCCATCGTGCTCGCCATCTGTTCACCCGTTTTCTTTTACTCGAACGATCCGACGTCGCCGGTACCAATCGGCTACCTGATCTTCATGAACGGCGGACTGGAACGATTCCTGGTCGAGTACTACAAGACCTACGTGCAACGCACGATGTCCGGCAAGTTCAGGCCGGACCTGCCGCGTATAACACGATACATTGAGACACGCGAGAAATACCACTATATGGCGTGGATCATTATCGTTGGATTGGCGGTTCTGTACGTCTATGAGCTCACGACCCTATGAAGCCATCGTGATTGGTTCGGGTCTCGGCGGCGGCGCTGCGGCGTTTGCGCTCAGCCGGGCGGGTTTTCGGACGCTTCTGCTCGAACGAGGCGGGTGGGTGAAGCGGGATTCGCTGGACTGGGACCCGCGCGGGATCCTGATCGATCAGCGGTACAGAAGCCGTTCGCCGATGGAGGTAGAAGGCGAGGGGGGCCTTCAGACCGTCTTTCCGAACGAAGCGGTCGGCGGCATGTCGGTATTTTACGGCGGGGCGTCCCTGCGATTGCGCGAGAAGGATTTCTCCAACTGGCCGGTCGATTACGCGGCAATGGAGCCATATTATACGAAGGCGGAGCATCTCCTGGAGGTGCATGGTCAGGCGGGGGCGGATATGCACGAGCCGCCGAGATCCGGGAAATATCGTTTCGGAGGGATTGAACTCACGCCCCCGGCGAAGCGGATCTACGAGGCCGCGAAGACGCTCGGGCACCGGCCCTTCAAGATTCCGCTGGCGCTGAATTTCACGAACAAAGACCGGCCGGTCTGCATCCGGTGTTCCACCTGCGACGGATTTCCATGCCGCATCGAAGCCAAGAACGACGTGGCCAAGACACTTCTGGCAAAGGCACAGACATTCGACCTGGCAGTCATGCCCGGGATAATCGTCCTGCAGCTGGAAACCCGTAACGGCAGGGTCGTACGGGTCCGGTGTCTGGACGGAGCATCAAACCGGGCGGTCGATTTCAGCGCGAAGATTGTGATTCTCAGCGCCGGGGCACTGCAGAGCCCGGCCATTCTGTTGCGTTCCGGTCTGGATCGACTCGACAATCACCGCCTGATCGGTCGCTTTTTGATGCGGCACTGCAACGCCGTGGTGACCGGACTCTTTCCCTTTGCGACCAATCCCGACCGCATTTTTCACAAGCAATTGTGCTTTACGGATTTCTACGAAGACCTGAGGGACCGATTGGGGACATCGGTGGGAACCATTCAGGACATCTACACCCCCGCGCCGGAGGTGCTGAAGCACTTCGCGCCCTTCGGATACGGGAATCTGACCGCCTTTATGGCGCGTTATCTTCAGAATCTGCTTTGTATTGCGGAGGACGAACCCCAATATGAAAACCGGGTGCATCTGACCTCTCGACTGGACGACTACGGAGTCGCGGTTACCGGCGTCGTTCATCGATATTCGGAACGGGACCGCCTCCGAAGGAAATATCTGACAGACAGGGCGAGGCGCGTTTTGAAGCAGGCAGGCGGACTGTATCACCGCATTTACAACCTGGAGACGTTTTCTCACGCGGTGGGGTCCCTGCGTTTCGGAAACCTCGCCCGGGAAAGCGTTCTGGATGAGTCCTGCAGGTTTCGCGGCATCGACAATCTGTTCGTACTCGACGGCAGTTTTATGCCCACTTCGGGAGGGGTCAATCCGAGCCTTACGATCGCAGCCAACGCGTTACGCGTTGCGGACGTCATTCACGCGGAACATGGATAGACACCTGCTCCCGGTCCGTTGTCGGGAAAACAGGACGTTGCCTCCCGGGAATCGGTGAAATGAAAAAAATCTGTCTGGTGGGCTGCGGGACCATCGCCCGCCTGCACGCGAAGAATCTATCGGGCGCAGCCGAGCTCTTTTTCTGCAGTCGATCCGAACAGAGCGCCCGGCGTTTCAACAGTGAGTTTCGGGGCAGCGGCAGCTTCCCGCGCGTGGAGGATGCGCTGGCATCTCCCGTTATCGACGCGGTGGTCATTGCATCCCCGCCCGAGTTCCACAAGGACCAGGTGATACGCGCACTCACGGCGGGCAAGCACGTGATGGTCGAAAAACCGATGTGCGTAAATCCGGAGGAGGTGGAAGCGGTCGGCGCCGCGGTGGCTTCGCAACCGGAAGCGCTGTTGATGGTGGCCGAAAACTACTACTACAAGCCATTGCTCGAGAGAATCAGGACATTGACCGCACGGCAATGGATTGGAGACATCAGGTCGATCCACGTGAAGAAGATGTTCACGCAGACGGCGGCCGGCTGGAAACGCAAGTACGGGGCGTTGCTCGAAGGGGGTATCCATTTTGTCGCGCTGATTTCCGCGATGTTCGAGTGTGCGCCGGAACGCGTCGTTGGACGGTTTCCAGGACGTCGCGACGGAGACCCGGAGCGGACGTCGGTTGTTGAATTGACCTATCCCGGAAACGTGACGGCTGAATTAAGGTATTCGTGGAACACGAACAGCCGCACGAACGGCGTCTTTCAGCACTCCCGGATTCATGGAACGCGCGGACAGATCGTCTTTGAGAGCAATGGCCTGTATGTACTCCACAAGGGACCTCGAGGCGTCCGAATGTACTTTCCGGGGATTTCGGATCTGATGGGGTATCGGGAGATGTCGCGGGACTTTCTGCGCTGCCTGGAAGACCGGAGCCTCGAGCCGTATTCGAACTATTCGAAAGCCAGACGGGATCTGGGGATCGTATTCGATGCCTATCGCTGCTTGCACACGGCGCTCTGATGCGTCCCCTCGCCGTTCGGGGACCGGTTCGCCGCGTTTCCGGATGAATTCCAAAAACTGTTGACCGCATGCAGGCTTGTCGCTATATTTCCGGGCAACTTCCTCCCCAACCTCCTCCTTCCTGCGTAGCAATCCTGCTCATCTCGCTACCCGGAATCAGAACCCGCGAGGTACCGTTTCCTCCACGCAGCGGTCAGGATTGCCTCCGGCGTATTGCGTAGACAACGGGCGTCTTGCCGCACGGATAACACCCCGGGAAAAAAGTTGGAATCAACATCCCGGTGAAGAGCGCGAGGGACCTGACGGTGAACGATCGCCTGAAGTCTTATCTCGAGTCCTTTGTACCCCTCATCGATGCGGAGCTTTTCAGGTTTCTGCCTCGGGCCGAGCCATTCGGATACCTGTACGAACCGATGCGGGATTACCCGATTCGAGGCGGAAAACGGTTTCGTTCCGCACTTGTGCTGCTGGCATGTGAGGGATTGGGCGGCGCGGTGGAGAAGGCGTTGCGTACGGCGGCTGCGTTTGAGATGTTCCAGTCTTTCGCGCTTGTTCACGACGACATCGAAGACGGTTCGGAAATGCGCAGAGGCAAGCCATGTCTGCACCATCTTCATGGTGTTCCGCTAAGCGTCAATGCAGGCGACGCGCTGCATTCGAAGGTGTTCGAGATACTTGCCAGCAACCGGGAGATTCTCGGCGACGCCGTGGCGCTTGATCTGATTCAGGAGATGCTCTACGGCGCTCAGCGCACGTTTGAAGGACAGGCGTACGACATCGGCTGGATCGAGTCGGGCGAGGTCCCGGAAGTAGAGGTTTTTCTGGAAATGCTGCGCCTGAAAACGGGCTGGTACAGCGGGAGGGGTCCATGTACCGCGGGTGCGATCGTCGCGGGCGCATCCCCGGATTGCAGACAGGCAGTGGGCGCGTTCGGCGAGCGAATGGCGGTGGCGTTTCAAATCAAGGACGATCTGCTGAATCTGACGGTTCGCGCCGAAGATGCTCATCAGGCCCCGGCGACCACCTCCGGAGGCTACGGAAAGGAACGCGGCGGAGACATCGCGGAGGGAAAACGGACCCTGATGGTGATCGATCTGTTCCACAGATGTTCGCCGGATGAGCAGGGATGGGTGCGGGAAATCCTGAATCGGGACCGGTCCCGGACGGGGACGGACGAGGTGGAAAGGACGATCGCACTGATGGAACACTATGGTTCAATCGAACGGGCGGAAGACGCGTGTCGGGCGTGGGCGGCGGACGCGGAGTCGCATCTGAACGAGATTCCTGCCTCCGACGCCCGGGAAACGATGCGGGAGATGTGCAGTTTTCTCGTAGACAGAGCATTCTGAGTCATCCTTGTCCCGCGTCCTGTATCATCTGCGGATTGCTGCAGATGGAAATCTGATATTTCTCCGTTTCCACCAGATAGAGAATCTCCCTCGATCACGACAAAATCAGGAGGGCGAGCGATGAAGTTCTTTATTGACACGGCCAATCTGGATGAGATCCGTGAGGCCAGCGAGATGGGTGTTCTGGATGGTGTGACAACCAATCCGACGCATGTTTCGAAGGAAGAAGGCACGTTCGAGCAGATCATAGTCGAGATTTGCGAGTTGGTGGACGGGCCGGTCAGCGCCGAGGTCGTGAGCACCGAGTGGAGGCTGATGCTTGAGGAGGCACGCCATCTGGCAAGCATACACGACAACGTGGTCGTCAAGGTTCCCATCACGCTGGACGGGCTGAAAGCGATCAAGGCCTGCAGCGATGAAGGGATCCGCACCAACGTGACGCTGTGCTTCTCCCCGAACCAGGCGCTGCTTGCGGCGAAGGCCGGAGCGGCCTATATCAGCCCCTTTCTCGGGCGCCTGGACGATATCGGTCATGTCGGAATGGAATTGATCAAGACCATTCGACAGATTTATGACAATTACGGATTCACGACTCAGGTTCTTGCGGCCAGCCTGCGGCACCCCCTCCACGTCATTGACGCCGCCTGCGCCGGAGCGGATGTGTCCACGTTGCCGCCCGACGTATTGAAGAAGCTGCTGGCGCATCCACTCACCGACGACGGCCTGGCGCGCTTCCTGAGCGACTGGAACGAGTGGAAGGAAAACCAGAGGGAGACGGTCGTGGTATAGGTCGCCGATTCCCGGCCGGCGGATGCGCGGGGAAATGAAAAAGGGCCTGAGTATCCTGTCACACAGGCCCTTTCCTGTTGATGGAGCCACCCAGCGGACTCGAACCGCTGACCTACGCATTACGAATGCGTTGCTCTACCAGCTGAGCTAGGGTGGCTAACAGCCCGTTGAAAAAGTCCATCCGGGCTGCGGCCGGCCCTTTCGGTCGAAATACTGCGTTGCGCTCCCTCGCCGAATCGCAGGATGGGACTCGGTCGCGCGCCTTGTCTTCGACCGCAATGGCTCGGCCTCGCCTGCAGAGCGACTTTATCAACGGACTGCTAAAGCAATGAAAAACACACCATTATCATCCAAAATACGATCCGTTTAAAATACAGAATCGGCGCATGCCTGTCAAGGATAATCCTGTGAAAGCCGCTGCAACGGATCAATTGCGACTCCCCGATGACGACATGCCGCACAAGCTGCGGATGGGCGCCTCGAAAGTCGATGTGACGCCGCCGATCGGACTGTCCATGGCCGGGTACGCTGGTCGCGCGAGCCCGGCCGTCGGTGTCCATCTTCCGCTGTGGGCGAGGGCCTTTGTGTGCGAACAGGGAGCGATGAGGGTCGCGCTCGTCGTCGTGGACACGGTTGGATTCAGCGAAGACACGACGGAACGGATAAGGGATGCGATCCGGGAACGGACAGGAATTGCAACCGACGGAATTCTCGTTGCGACAACACACACCCACTCGGGACCGGTTACCACCCGGTTCCGCGACAACGCACCCGACCCGTCGTATATGGCGGACCTGAAGGAACGGATCGTCGATGCTGTGATCAGAGCATCAGAAAACCTGCAGCCGGTGACGGTCGGTTTCGCGCAGACGCGGGAATCCGGATTTCACCACAACCGGCGCAAGGACGGTCAACCGATCGATTCGATGCTCGGTCTGGTGCGCTTTTCGGGTGAGGACGGGCGCGCCGTGGCCGCGTGGGTGAACTACGGCTGCCATCCGACCATCCTGACCGGGACCAATCTCCATTGGTCGCCTGACTTTCCCGGTGTGGTCTGTAAGGAACTGGAAGAAGCGTGGGGCGGAACGGCTGCTTTTTTCAACGGTTGCCTGGGCGACGTGGGACCCTACCGACCGGAGCAGAACTTTGCTGAGGTCAGTAAGGTCGGCGGCGGGTTGGCAGGTTCAGTGCGGAGACTGGCAGTGGACATCAATCAGACAGACGACTCCCGGCTCGACGCGCAGCGGCTTTGTTGCACGTGTCCGCTGGATACACTGCCGACAGACGCGGACCTGAAGAAACAGTTGGCGCGCGCCGGACCTGATTCGTACCAGGCCGGCTGGGCCCGGGATCAACTGGCGATGCGGGCGGGCGGTGACGCGGTACCCAACGCGGTGCAGCTGGAGGTGCAGGGGTTTCGGATCGGGGATGTCTACCTGGCGTGTTTTCCAGGACAGCTGTTCGGTTCGTGGGGACTCGAACTCAGGCGTCGCTGGCCCGACGATCGTTTGTTTATCGTAAATCAGTCGAACGTGCATGCCGGCTATTTCCCGTCGAAGGCGGGATGGGATGGGGGAGGTTACGAGGTCCGTTCCGCTTTCATGTTCAATTCCGATCTGCCCGCGCCGATGACGTGGGAAGCAGGAAAGAGATTGATCGATGCGGCGCTTACCCTCGGGTAGCAGGGGTGCGAATTAGGATCCGGGTTGTCTTCGCCCGGAAATCCTTTCGAATTCGACAGCAAAAAGGCTTCGGGAAGAACCCGGAGCCTTTTTGTTTATGATCGGTATGTACCCGGTGTCGTTACTTCGGCTTGATTTTTCGCGATTCGGACCGGATGGACTCGATGACGGTAGGGACGGATTCCATTCCGAGTATACGCAGCTTGTAGTCGATGTTGGGGTCCGGTCTGGCGATCGGCATGTTGAACGCAAAGCCGGCGCCCGGGTTGACGATGGGCATGTTATCCATCGGTGACCTCGGTACCAACAGCCTCTCAAGCGCGATGACCAATGGCTGCTTCTCGATTTGCCGTTTTCGATTGAGCCTCTGTCGTAACCCCTTCAACCTTTCAAGGCTGGAAGGGCCATTCGCGCCTTGTGGCGGCCGAATCTTCAGCGAATCGGCCGGCGCCGGCGACACACCGACCGCAGGTTCCGTGAAAAAAAGCACTGAGGCAACAACCGAAAGGGTGCGGAAGACAATGCCGGGCATCGCCAGGGTCTCCGGCGGAAGATGGTGGGAAAATAGCAGTGGATAACCTTGAGACGCTCCTGCAGGTTCGGAGTTCCCGGAATCGGCGCGGCGTGCCCTCCAGCCATTTCCGGCACGTTGCCTCGACGGCCCGCGGCGGAGGTCAGGAGGTCTCGGACCACGCCATCCACGTCTCTCCGGCGCGGATATCGTAGCCTCTGTCGCCTCGGCGAGTGACAAGCACGGGCCTGCCTGCGGATTCGGTCAACTCGAGGACCGGATAAGCACGCGTCATCCGGCGGCTGTCGGTGACGAAGACGTGTCTGCCCTCCAGTTCACGCAACCCGGTCGCTTCGCCGCTGGTTACGAGGCCGGATTCGCCGTCGGTCACGAAGGTTTCCAGAACGGGACCGGACAGCGCCTCGACGTCGTATTCGAGGGAGATATCACCGTGATGCAGACGGGTGCCTCCCACCAGCCAGGCGTGATCACCCGAGATGAAACCGAACCGGCCATGGAAACTCGTCTGTTGCTCGTCGTGCCGAATAACTTCAGGTGTCTGTCCGCAGCCGGCGCTGATCAGTGTGTCTTTCCCGGCGTTCGTGGTAACCTCAACCACCGTGCCCAGGGTGGTCTGATTCAGGTAGGAGACGCGCACGGACCTGACGGCGTCACCAGCAGAATACACCGTAACGAAGGTACTGGCGCCGTCGTATCTTCGGCGCACGACGTAAGGTACGGTGGCGCCCATGTCGCGGGCTTTGCGCTGCCCGAACCCCTCGCCGACAAAGACCCGCTCCGCTTCGTTCGCGGGGAAATGTACACGGAAAGGCGTCCCGTCGCCGGGCGACCACACGGCAGACCAGGGTGATGCTGACTGGCCGTTGCGTATTTGCGTGAGGTCGAAAATGTCCTTGTCTGTTGAATCGGTACGTATGCCGGAGAGCGTAAGGGAGCGGTCGGGTCCGTGCATGACCCAGTCGTGCCGGCCGCCGCCCACAACGCGGAAGACGTCCACGATGTATTCATCCCGTCCGCCGCCGACGGTGGCGATTGTCCGGCGGTAGACCGAGGCGTCCGGATAGACGTTGGAAGAGGCCTCCATCACCTTCGCGCGCGGACCTGCCGAAAAGAGGTGAAAGGTCGCCCGGCGGCCGCGGGTTCCCTGTTCTTCACCGTCAACCACCACCAGATTGTGAGCGAGGGTACGGTTCACGCCGTAACGGAGGTCTTCCATATCCCACAGGTAGCCGAGGTCGGTAAGCAGTTCACGACCGTCCTTCCAGTAGTAGAGATTGAGGTGGTCGTGGTGATGGTGGCCCTTGAAGTCCGCGCCGTACAGGATGACGGCGCTGCCGTTCCCCCTGTGTCCAGTGCGCTGGGTACCAATATTCAGGTGGGGCCCGAGATCGTCGTTGAACCGGGGCGGCTGTTCCGGCGGTGCGGAGGGCTGCCGGTAAAAGGCGGCCGCGGTGTCCAGGTTGCCGCCGTACCAGAACTGTGCGATGCGGCCGGCATAGCACCGTTCCTTCCCGGCGATGTCCCGTTGAAGCATTCGGTGGTTTTCCGACGGATAATTGCGTGCGAGGATATCGGAAAACATGGCGGAAAGGTGGCACGGAAGCCGGTTGTCGGCCAGCAGGGGATAGTTCAGGTCCGGCAGAAGGGGACGGGCCATGTTCTGCCAGACCGCCCGGTAGCGCGGCCACGTGTAAAGGTCCACGCGGTCCAGACGAGCCGGCGGAAGCTCCACGCCGGCCGGATCCGAATAGCGTTTGAGGGCCTCTGCGATGCGCCAGATACCGGACAACATCATACCGGCGTATCCGATGGACTCCGGTGTTCCGCCATCGGGCAGCCACCAGTCCCGCACGGCCCTCACAAAGCCGTCCAGGCCGAAACGGACCAGCAGCGGGTCGCCGCAGACGATTCCGATCAGGCCGACGGCGCAGCGGTTCATCCCCGTTTTGTTGTTGATGACATCGTCCGAGTAGAGCATTACGGCCGCGTCGAGGAGCAGGTCATGCTCGACATGCCGTTTTTCCGCGTCTGACAGGGTTTCAGCGACCAGATCGTAGGCGAGGATGAGTTTTTGAAGTGAAGTGCCCTCCATCCCTCCGGAGGAGCCCCAGCGCAGTGCGGCCCAGTATCCGGGATGGAGTTTTCGGTTCGGTACATTGCCCGGCGGACACCACTCGTCTTCGGGCAGATTGTCGACCCGAGTCGCTGCGACCTTCGGATCGAAATCCGCAATGTCGCCGTACGAGGAATGTACAAGATACGCGGGATGGACGTCGGCAAACCGTTTCAGGATATTCGCGGCGCCAAACGCGTAGTCCCTTTTTCCCGTCAGCGCGTAGGCCAGCGCCAGGTCTTCGGCCGTGTTCGCCGCGTGCCGGCACCGGTGGATGCGAGCATGCCCGGAGAAGCTGGAGTGGATGGCCGCATATCCGTAGGCCTGCCACGACCGGCCGCCGTACAGGGTGATTTTCTGCCTGGGGTCGAAGCGGCTTTCGAACACCACGTCTTCGGGATACTCGTCGTTTGGAAATACGGTGCGGCAACCCTTGCACCGGATGTGTTCCGGATCACCCGGATTCCAGTCGTACGCGCCGTGCATGGGCGCAAACTCGCACTTTGGACACATGGTAAAATGGGGTGAGTAGGGCGTCGTCGACGGTACATAAACTCGCGCCCACTCCGGCGAGACCGTCCCGGCGGCAGCGACTCTATTCAGAAGCGCTTCCAGGGCTGTTAGCGCCCACGGCCGGGCGGAGACGTTTTCCCTGGCGCGGCCGATATCGCTCCGTGAAAAGATGGTCGCGGGATGGCGGACGTGAGTCCGGTATTGTTGCCACCGGCCGGGGTCCAGCATCTCCGGGATATCGAATTCGCCGTGCCAGGTTTCCAGCCAGTCATTCATGACGCAAGGATCTCCCCGTTCAACTTCCAGAGGATTGATTGACGCGATCTTGCGGGCGCCGGAACCGCGGCTTTCCGGGTTCGGAGGCGGGGAATTGACACGATGCCCGATGTTACGTGCGGCCGGCGGCCGGTCTGAACCGGATACCGGGCCGTGCCGGCCCGCCTGCGACGGCAACGGGAGACCCGTCGGCGCGCCAGCATGCGGCGGCCGTGATCGTCCCGGCGGCGCGATCGCAGACGATGCCGTTCATCCCGCCGGCCACGGTGTCAACCTCGCGAATGTCGTGGCCCCGGTGGTTGAGCCGGGTCCGTACGATCTCCGGGATCGCGGGTTCGACTTCCAGCTCCTGGCCCTGGGTCCAGATCCTGGGGGCTTCAACCGCTTCCTGCAGGGTCATTCCGTGGTCGATGAGGTTGACCAGCGCCTGTACGACCGCGGGAAAGATGCGCACGCCGCCGGGCGTGCCCAGCGCGAAACAGGGGTCGCCGTTTCTGGTTACAATGGTGGGCGCGTTGCTGCTGAGCATCCGCCGTTTTGGGCCGACTGAGTTGGCCATCCCCGGGTGAGGGTCGAAGAGGGCCATTGTGTTGTTGAGCAGCAGACCCGTTCCCGGGGCAATGACCTTACAACCGAATCCCTCATTGATGGTCTGAGTCATCGCCGCCACGTTGCCTGCCGCGTCCGCGGTGGTCACGTGGGTGGTACAGGCGGATTCGGCTGAAGGCGGGATGCCCGGGTCCATAGGGGCCGCTTCCGCGAGACGGATCTCCGCGCGTCGTTGCGCACCGTAGGTCTTCGACGTAAGCCATTCGACCGGTACGTCGATTTGCTCGGGGTCGCCCATGCAACTCGTGCGGTCGGCGAAGGCAATTTTGAAGCATTCGGCGAGGACGTGGATGCCGTCCGCCGTGCCGAATCCGAGTTCCGTGACGTTGAATCCTTCCAGCAGATTGAGGATCTGAAGGACGTGGACGCCGCCGGAGCAGGGCGGAGACGGCACAGCGAGTTCATACCCCCGGTAGTTTCCCCGGATGGCTCTGCGCCGCACCGCACGATAGGCGCCCATATCTTCCATGGTGAGAATGCCGCCGCATTCCTGGACGTGGTCGACGACCTTCGCCCCGAGAGGGCCCTTGTAGAGTACGTCCGACCCGCCATCCGCGACGTCGCGCAGGGACGCGGCGAGATCGGGTTGCACCAGACGGGTACCCTCGGCAAGCGGGCGTCCGCCGGGAAGAAATATGCGGGCAGACTCAGAAAACCCGCTCAGATACCGCCGATTCTGCGCCACGGACTCCGCCAGATACCGGCTGACGGGAAAGCCGTTTTCGGCAACCTGGATTGCGGGTTGAATGACGGTCTTCAGGTCCAGATCGCCCCATCGCGCGAGCGCCTCGCACCAGCCCTTCAGCGCGCCCGGAACGCCGACGGCCAGCGGGCCGGTCCTGTTGGCATCGTCTTCGACCCGCATGTAGTCCGGCCAGGTGTCGGAGACGGGTGAATACATGTCTGGCGTTGCCGCGGCGGGCGCACAGGCATAGGTGTCGAGGATGACGGGGGTCCCGTCGGCGAGGCGAATGTTGATCCATCCCGCGCCGTAGAGGCCCACCATCTGGGGCTCGACGACGTTGAGGGCAAAGAGCGCCGCCACCGCCGCGTCGATGGCGTTCCCGCCCAGGGCGAACATCTGCGCACCCGCTGCCGAGCCGATGGGGTGGTTGGCCGCAACAACGCCGCGTGATCCGGTTGCCGGCTGCTTCTGTACCTCAAAGGGTGCGGCGGCCATGTCGCGCCAATTTGCGGGCATATCGACGGTGTCTTCAGGGGTATACGACTGCGGGAATGAATGGTGATACACGCACTTCGGAGTCCTTGCCGGTGGCGCGTCAGACCTGGAGTTGACGGGCGAGCGACAGAAAAGTCTGGCGGGCCGACGCGTTGAGTCCTTCGGCGAAGGGACCCGG
Source organism: Candidatus Latescibacterota bacterium (assembly GCA_965116875.1). Classification (GTDB taxonomy): domain Bacteria; phylum Latescibacterota; class UBA2968; order UBA2968; genus JAAXHE01. Next base: position 311,248 of record OZ220733.1, on the reverse strand, counting down.
ACCGGTGGTCGTGTACGTGTTGGCGCGGTCCACTTCGTAACCTCCTTCGGGCAGGAGTTCGTCGGTAGGAAGATAACCGCGTCCTTCCTGGCAGTAGCCCCAGGCGATCAGGTCCGGGTCGTCAAGCCAGTCTCTCACGAGGTCAAGCCATTCGGCGAGAACCTCCCCGGCAATCCATGCGATCCGGCGCCCCCGGGCAAGGCGGATCAGGCCGACGGGCCAGGGCACCGCCTTCACCGGCGGAATACCGCTGTCGAGCCGCTCGACCCAGTAGCTACCCAGATTCCGGCTGAGTTCGTCATTCGAATCCGACAGCGTTCGCCAGTGGTCGGCGGGCGGTATTTTCGCCTGATCGCGCGGTGCGAGGAATCGACCCTGTGCCGCGGCGATGTCGAGGTCCAGCTTCCCGCCTTTGCCGCGAAGCGTCCGTGCAACGTCGCGGGCAAGTTTCGTTCCTGCGGCAACCGTGTCGGCGGGCGTTGATTTTCGGAACCTGCCACGGCTCAGATCCGCCAGGGCACGGGGTCTGACGTTGCCGGCCAGGCCCTGGATGAACTGGCACTGGACGTTTGCGCCGAGTTCGGATCTGAGCACATTTCGGCATACGCCCGGATAGTCGGCCGAGATGCCGTCCCAGGCGTAGCCGTAGACGATCACCGGGTGACATCCGTAGCTGAAAACCACGCACCGGTCGCCGCCTTCCAGCGCGGCAACGTCGAGCAGCCACAGGTCCGGGTTGTGCGCTCCGTCCGGATTGGGACCCATTCCCATCTCTCCTGACGGGCCCTTTCGGCGACGGTTGATGCCTACCGCCGACTCTCCCCGGAATTCGGTCACCGTAACCGGCTGCAGGTTATGCATCGCCGCAAGCGCGACTTGAATGATGTTTCGGCACAGGGACTCGTCGTACGCGTGGAGTTCGCGCGGTTTGGGCAATCGGGTGGCATAGCCTTCGAAGCCGCCCATCGGACCGCTGTGGGTGTGAGAATAATTCAGGATGACGGCTTCGAGCGGAATGCCGGTGAGCGCGGAAAGGTCATACCTGAGAGGTTCGGCGACAACCGGCGCAAGCCCGATAAGGTCCACGGAGATCCAGAGTGTACGCCTGCCTTCGGCATCTTCCAGGACGGTGGCCTGCGCGAAGAGTGGGTCGAGGATTTCTCTTCCGGGTGTGAAGCGAGGGCCGCGCCCTCCCATGGGCAATCCGAGCGGCGGCGTGGTTTCAATTTCCGCCCACCCGGCTCTGGCGGTAGACATGAGTTTCTCCGTTGGATGAATGGGGACTTCGCAGCCGGATTCACGCGATGCGGTACCGGTCGATCTTGTCCCGGTCCGGATTTACGCCCAGCCCCGGTCCGGGGGGCGGTAGAAGATGACCGTCCTCGATTTGCAGGGTTTCGACGATGACGTCGTCCGCGTGATAGACAAAGCCGTTGACGTCGCTGGCATAACCCAGGTTTCGCATGGCGAAGGCGAGATGGGCCTGTGCGGACGTCCCGATGCCGAGTTCGGGCATGCTGCCGATGATGCACGGCAGGCGGACGGCTTCGGCAATGGCGAAGATCTGTGCGGCGGGGTAAATGCCGCCGGCTTCGGCCACGTAGACATTGAAGACGTCAACGGCGCCGGCCCTGATGCACGCCATGGCGTCGGTGGGCGTCCAGACGCTTTCGTCGGCCATGATGGGCGTGTCCACGTGATCCCTGATGTGCCGCAGGCCCTCCAGGTCGCTGAAGTGAAGGGGTTGTTCCACCAGTTCGATGCGGCAGGGCTCGAGGGACCTGATGTTGCGCACGGCCTCTTTGGCATTGCGCCAGCCCATGTTGGCGTCCACGCGCAGAACGACGTCGTTCCCCACGCGTTCACGGACCGCCTCGACGGTGGCAAGATCCGCTTCCGGATCCATGCCGATCTTGGCCTTCAGCGTTCTGTACCCCTGCCCGGCGAGAGACGCCGCCTGTTCGGCGATCTCTTCCGGTTCGCCCATGGAAAGGGAATGGCTGAGCAGAACACGGTTCCTGACCAGGCCGCCCAGCAGGTTGTAAACCGGGGTGTCCAGCGCCTTGCCGACGATGTCGTAGAGGGCCATGTCCACGCCGGCCTTCGCGGGTTCGGAGCGGTGCAGCAGGCTGTTCATCAGGGCGTGGATTTCCGCGATGCGGAACGGGTCCCGTCCCGTGAGGACGCCTGCCAGCAGGTCGTTGATATCTTCGGCCTGACCTCGGCCCTTGCGGTCCCAGATGCTGCAGATTTCGCCGATTCCGGTAATGCCTTCGTCCGTCCGGATCTCAACGATCGCGTTTTCGGTTTCCTGGCTTCGCCCGAGACTGCTGGTAAAGGCCTGCGGTCGGGGTACGCGGATCGGGGTGGCCTCGACGTGGGTAATCTTCAATCCCGGCTCCTTTCAGTGGCTCGACGCTGTGCGTACCTTGCTGATTGACGCGGTTATCATCGTCGTCTTTCGTCGACGTCGTGACGGGTTATTCGTACGGTTCGAAAAACGTCAGATCCGCGCCGAAGTTGTCCATCGCCGCCACTTCGTCTCCCCGCAGCCTGACGCGTATCCGCCGGGTACGGTGACGCAGGACGATTTCCCTTTCGATGAGCGGGAACTCGAACGTGATCGGACGGTTGAGCGGGGGACGGGCGACGTAGAGATATCCGTTCGCCTCGCGCAGCGCATCCCGCGCGCCCCGGATGCGGATCTTCGACGCTTCCATCCAGGAAGGGACGCGCACCCACAGCGGCCCGGCGCGCTTTACCCTCACGCGCAGCGCCGGATGCGTATAGGGAGATTCAATTTTCATGGACGGGGTTTCGTGGTCGAAGAGCAGGTTGACACGGTGGCCCGCTTCGTCACTGAACGCCACCGCCCGGTGCGCTTCGCAGAGTGAGCCCACCCCTCCCCCCACGATGTCCATGTTGAAGCTCACGGTTTCCATGCCGATCGGATGGTGGCCGTAGGGGGCCGGAAAACCGAAAGCGCCCAGGTGCCGGTTGGCCACGTCCCGTTTGCCGTCATCGCCGCCGGGATCGGGTGGATCGTGGATAAATGAAACGTCGCGCAGTTGGGAAGGCAGAATGTGGCACCGCAGGATGCGTTCGGCGTCGTCGTAATACCCGGCATATCCCCACCTGCCCAGGATCAGCGCGGTTTCGAGAATGTCGCCCGAGTTGTTGATTTCTCCCCGGTCGGCGGGCGCCTCGTCACCGCTGTTCTCGATGACCCAGCCGAGCGGATCGCTGAACTCTCGGAGGCCGTTGTCGTAGAAGGCTTTCACACGGTTCATGACGGGGCCGTCCGACGTCAGTTCGGCCAACTGGGCCAGGGAAGACATTACGCACGTCGTGGAGTGGGTATGCGCCCCGAAGGTCTCCCGATCGTAGTCGCCGTTTTCATTGAAATACTCCAGCGCTTTGTCCTTAAGGACCAGGGCCAGGTCGAGTGCGGCGCCGTACCCCGTCGCCCTGTAGTACTTCACGAGCGGCCCGATGGATCGTCCGAGCCCCACGACAAAGGTGGAGCGATGGACCCGGAGTCCCAGTTTGCCCTCCAGGACGTCGTAATCCCAGCCGTTAACCGGATTCCAGTGCTTCGGAATCTCGCGGATGCTGGCTTCCGCGATCTCGCGGGCGCGTTCGGAGTGCCGGAAACGTACCAGTGGATACAACGCATGAAATCCTTCCCGGCAGTTGTGCGGCGTGAAGTTGACTCGTGGTCCGCCAACACCGTCCCGGTTGATCGGCAGGGCAACCGGACCGCTGTAAGCCAGAAAGGCGGCGCTGGCGTGGTTGTCAATGCAGCGTTCGTCCAGTTCGATCCCGATTGCGTTTTCGGCGTTGAGCAACGCGTTGAGGTGGCGACCGGGAACGTGGGACTCGGAATGGACGGGACTGAAGCTTAACCGGGCTTCCGGGAGTACCCTGGAACCGAAGAAGGGGACGTTGTCGTCATCCGCGTTGAACACGTTGCACATGGTACGGCAGCCCAGACGGATGGCGTCTACAATATCGGTCGTGTTGACATCCCGGAGTTTGGACATCGGGAGTCCTTTCTTTAGGGTTCCGGCGTTCGGCATCGCGTGCGTCGCTGTCCTGAATTAGCCTCAATGCGAAAGAAGACAACCGTTAATTTACCACAAAAAGCACAGAAGGTGGCGTTGCGAAAACGGAGTATTGAGGTCGTTCAAAATGACCTGCCGCGGGTGCGCGGCTTTTTGTTTCTCCGGTCACTTTGAGCGCCTGCTGTAAACCGGTCTTCCGGGATATGTTGAAGATGCCGGTTTGCCGGGTCGGGCGACGGCATAATATATCTATCGCCATGCCGCCCGGCAACACCCTCGCGCACGGCAGCGCCAACGGCGGAATTTGACTTGACTTTTGTGGCGCGTTGGTTGCTAATTGTCTGCTGGCCGAGGCGTTCCTGCCTGCATAACCGATGGCAGAAGGAGAAATAGCATGAAAGAAATACTCGAGTTCTTCGCGGAAAACGGCTACGTCGTCGTGCCCGACGCATTGACGGATGAGGAGGTCGCGGAGGTTAACGACGGAATCGCAGCCGACCGGTCCGCGCACCCGGAATACTGGGAACCGTCGCCGACCGCGTCCGGTCATCTTTCCGTTGGCTGCGACGCGCCCGAACTCCTCCACCGGACCGAGGCCCTGGACAGACTGACCTGTCATCCGTCCATCGCGCCGCTCGCCCGCAGCATTCTCGGTCCGGGCGCCGCCATGTCAGGTCTGACGTTTCTCAGGCGCGAACCCTGCGACGTGCAGCCTCCTGAAGATCTGGACGGCGGTGACCCGCTGTGTCTCACGCGCGTGTGGCATCGTGAAGACAGCGGCAACGTGGAGGGCGCCCAGCGGAACGAATACTTCGTGCCGGCGCTGCAGGTGATCTTCTATATGGAAGACGTCGACGCCGGGTCCCACTGCTTCAGTATCATACCCGAGAGCGTCGAGACCAAGCGAAACCTGCCGAAAACCCACACCGGGAGCAGCGGCTGGGGCGCACGGGACCGGCTCAGAATCGACGACGGCGACGTAGGGTACGTCGACCCGGCGTGTCCCGTCTGGGTGGACGCCTTCGGACGGGAACTGACCCGGCGCAAGGGTCGGGTCGACATATACGGCAGTGGGGGTACGGCGATCGTGTTCAACAATTGCAGCTACCACTGCGGGTCCGTCCGGCACACCCGGCGTCCAAGGCATACCGTGCACGTGCGTTATCGTCAGCCTGAGCCCGTCGCGTCCAGGCACGCGCTCAAGCCACCGTGGGAAAGCGTCGCCCAGTTTTCGGCGGCGCTACCCTCCAGACCCACGATCGGTCAACTGTAAACCCGGCGGACGCCAACACCCGAACGGTTGAATCCATTGAGAGGCCCAGGAAATGTACATAGGGACACAGGTGGGATGTCGTGATGAAACGGATATAAAGGTCCTTTCACAACTGGGCGTGTACCATGTGGACCAGACGCCCGCGGAGCCGTGGACCGAATGGTCGGTCGAGATGCTGATCCGGATGCGGGAACGGTTTGACAGGCACGGCATCAATCTCGAGATGATTCACATCCCGCTCAGTTCGGGCAGCGCGTTCAGTAACCCGGCCGGCGCCGTTTTTCTTGCCCCGAGCGATGAGCGGGACCGGCAGATCGACCGGCTGTGCGAAATCGTCCGGATGGCCTCCGAGGCGGGGCTTCGTGGTCTCAACTACAACATCACCATATTGGGTCACCTGCGGACCGAATCCCGTTACGGTCGCGGCGGCGCGCGTTTGTCCTCTTTCGAATACGCAAAGCTGGACCAGTCGATCGGGGAATTTGAAGGCGGGGCGGCCGACGCCGATACGATGTGGGAACGAATTCAGTACTGGCTCGAACGCATCATGCCGGTGGCCGAAGAATACCGCATTCAGATGGCCTGCCATCCGTCCGATCCGGGGATTGGCGACGAGACGTACCGCGGTGTGGCCCGTGTAATGGGGATGGTGGACGGCCTCAAGAAGTTCGTCGAATTATACGACAGCCCTTACAACGGGCTGAATTTCTGTCTCGGAACGATATCGGAGAGCCTTGAAAACCCGGGCGAGGAGATTCACGACATTATCCGCTGGTTCGGCCGGCGCAGGAAGATCTTCAATCTGCATTTTCGGAATATCCGGGGCGGTTTCCGGGACTTTGTGGAGGTGTTTCCCGACGAAGGGGACGTGGAAATGCTCAGAGCGCTGCGCACGTTCGATGAGGTCGGTTACGAGTACATGATTATGCCCGACCATGTCCCCGGAATATCCGGCGCCGAACCCGCTCAAGTCGCCTTCGCCTATACGTACGGCTACATCCACGCCCTCTTGCAGGCGGTCAACGAAAACTGAGAAGTCGTTCAACGATTGCGGACGTGGATGAGTTTCCACTCCAGACTGGAAAGAGAAAACTCCAATACGCCGTCCCTGACCGGGACGGCGTTGTTTTTGAGAATGTCCTCCGCATTCGGGGCAGTCCCGAGCCCAAGCTTCTTCACGTTTAACTTTACCGTGACGTTCTTGCGTTTGCCGTTCATATTGGAAACAACGGCCAGAACGCCGTTTTCCGGGTGTCGATAGATGCTTGCGCAGGCGTTCTTTGGAGAAACGCTTACAAATCGGCGGTTTCGCCAATAGGGTAACCATTCGGCGTTCCTGCGGTCGAACGCGTCCATCGCGCGCCATACCCTGGCGGCAAGGTCCAGATCATCGTCCGCATTGTGCGGTCGGACGGGAACGTCGTGCAGGAGCGTAAACGCCCACGCCTGTTCGTAGGTGTAGGCGGCGCCCGCGTGGAGGAATTCGGCGGGAACCCCCCACTGCCTGCCCATGAATTCGGCGCGGAAGGCGTCCAGTGGCAACAGCCGGGAAACGTCCACGCCGCTGCCGACCCCCTGGAATTGCTCTCCGTCCCAGTACCCGGTCGCCCATCCCAGGGTGGGCATGGTCATGCACGTGGAGTTATGCACGTTGACGTGGCCGTTGTTCCTGCGGGATTTTACGATTTCGTAGATGCGGCGCATCGCCGAGCGCGCGCTGAAAATGGGAAAGGTCTGGGCGATGCTGCCGTCGGACCTTGTATGTCCGCAACCGTGTTCCGTGTTGCAGCAGCCGAATGGATATTCCGTCCCGTCCAGGTAGACCCCGTCGACGTCGAATTCATCCATAACCCGTGCGATGCCGTCGGTGAGCAGGTCCTGCCACGGACTGTTCAGACAAACCCGCCAGGCGGACTGTTCGGGCTGTGGCTGGTAGTGGAAGACGGGATACCCGCCCTTGGGCAGAATGAGCGCGTCTTTGCCGATGGCCTGCCACTCGTCGATGACGTCCGAGATGAGAAAGCCGAAATAGAGCAGGATCTGAAGTCCGCGGTCCTTGCAGGCCCTGACGATCTTCCGGACTTCGTCGGCGTGGGGCGTGCGGGTGTACGCTTCCGCGTCCGCCCAGTGTTCGAAGAGGACAACGGCGCGGACACCGGAGTCCACGCACCTGTCAAGGAGATCGTCGGACACGTTCAATCGTGGACTGAAGCCGGTGGTGGATTGGCCGATGCAGAATACGCGCTGGTCCCAGGCGTCCTCCACGACGGGCTTGACCGGCGTGGCCTGAAATCCGAACGTGTATCGCAGTTCATCGGTAACGACGCCGCCGGGCCTCAACGGTTTGGCGTCCTCGGTTCCGAAACCCGTGAATTGCCCGCCCTCCCTGCTGCCCGGAAGGAGTTTGATCGGGGTCGAGACGCAGTGGATACGCAGCCGCACCCGGTTCTTTCGACGGACGATTTCTGTGACCTTCCGCGGGTTACGGTTGTGGAAGCCCGCGTCCGATTCCGAAAACAATGCGATACCGCGTTCCTCGTCCCCCAGCCAGACGTACGGGCGAAACCCCATCTTGAGACGGTTCTGCGACAGCGCGCCGACGTTTCGGACTCCGCCCCAGCTTCCGGGAAAGTGGTACAGGTATCCGGAGTGTTTGCCGCGAACGGGCAGTTCAAGCCAGAGCGCGTCGAGGCGCAGGATCCTGTCGGCGGTGACGGACCAGTCGATTCGCGCCATTCCGTCGAAGTCGATTTCGGCCCTGGCCGTTACGGACAGGCCGGCTGGAGACTCGAAACGGACATGGAAAACCACCTGTTCTCTTTCCGCCGAGATCAGTTCCAGATGGCCGTCCGTCCAGCGTGCCTTCTTGCCGTTTACGCGGGCAACCGGCCTCAGTGGGCCGGCGAGGAGTTGGCTGCCGGATGAAGTCGCCCGGGTGGCGAATGCGGTCGTTGAAAAGGTGTACGTTCTTCCCCAACAGGCAATCTCAAGGCCGTTATCGGATTCCGTAACGTTGAGCGGCGTCCATGGATCGGGTACCCGGCGCGAGATTCCGGCGCGGGACCCGAGCCAGGGAAAGTCGCCGGGCCACCTGTCCTGAAGCGTCCGCGTTGCGAAGCGGGCGCCGAACCGGTCGATAAAGGTCGCGCGGAAGTCACAGCATCCCGACGGGATGTCCCCCGTGTCGAAGGCGACTTCCTCGAGTCCGATGTTGCCCACGACCCTGGTTTCCCGCGTATCCCCCGAGCGTGTGCTGTACAGGACCAGTTCCACCTTGCCGCCATCGGCGAGATGGGTTTCGCCGAGCAGGTGAACACGGGCGTACACCTTGCGGTATTCATACCGGGTGTAGATCATGACCGTGACCGCACGGGCAGGCGATCCTGTTTTGGACGGTGGCATGATTCGCTCCTTCCTGCAGCGGGCCGACGCGGGCATTCCGCCCGGGCGTGGTCGGTCACATAAACCGAAGGCCGCGCTGGCCTCGCATCGCGCGTTTGGCCGACGGTACGTATTGCCTGGCCGGTAGACCGACGAGTTCGCCGTCTTTCAGCCAGTTGAGATCCTCGCCGTAGAGGTGTTCCACCAGACGGCTCTTGAGGCGGTTCAGCGTGTCGGCAAAGCCGCTGTCACCGGCGAGGTCCCGTGTTTCACGCGGGTCGTTGTCGACGTCGAAAAGCTGCGCCTGGTTTCCAACCGGATAGTAGATGAGCTTGAATCGTCCGTCGTGTACCATGCGCATCGCCGCAGACCCTTCGCCGTGTTCGCCGTACAGTTCGTCCCGGCGGCGGTCGCCGGCCAGGCTAAGGCGGTCGACCTGATCGGGTATCGGTACGCCCGTCAGGTCCAGCAAGGTGGGCATGATGTCAGCGAATTCGGCCAGGCGGTCGTCCCGGGTTCCGGCTGGAAGACGTTCGTCGCCTTTTACCGGCATGACGACCAGGGGAATCCTGGCGGACATTTCGTAAAACGGCGTCATGCACCAGAGTCCGTGTTCGCCGACCATGTGGCCGTGGTCGCTCGTGAAGACCACGATGGTGTTGTCCAGGAGCCCGCATTCCCGCAGGTATCCGATGACAGTCCGGATCTGATGGTCGATGTGGGTGAGCGTTGCGTAATAGGCGCGCCTGGAGAATTCCCATTCGTGGCCTTTTGCGCGCGCCATTGCGAGGTTGTCCGGGTTGCTCAGCGTCTTTATGTGGTAGGGCAGGTCATCGAAGTTCGCCGACCAGTTGCCCTCGGCCGGTTCGTCGAGGGGCGCATCCCGGTAGAGTTCCATATATGTCTGCAGCGGCGTGTTGGGCGGGTGCGGCGCGGAAAAGGAGAGGTACCAGAAGCCGGGCTTGCGAGGGTCCCGTCGACGAATGGTTTTGCACATCTCCCGCGCAGCCCAGTTGATCGGATGGCAGTACTCGGGCAGGTGCCATGCTCGGGCGATGTAATCGTTCTGCGTCATGCCGCTGGCGTATTCCTGCCCGCCGTAGCCCTGCTCGGCCAGAAAGAGCTCATAGTCGTCAGCCATTCCGTCCGGGATGTCGTGGTGAACGTGACGCCCCTGCTCCTCCACGAGGACGTCATCGAAGCCGATCCGGTGGCGTTGCGGGTAGACATGCAGTTTCCCCACGGCATACGCCTGATAACCAGCGTCACGAAAGCACTGGGCGAGGGTGGGAACTTCGGGGAAGTCAACGCCATCGACAAATGAGCGCATCCCGTTCGCCTTCGGACTCATGCCGGTGAACAGGGAGCGCCGGGCGGGTATGCAGGAGGGACAGGCCGAATAGGCATTGGTGTAACTGACGCCGCACCGGGCGAGGTGGTCGATCGTCGGCGTGGTGACCACGGGATGGCCCGCATCGCCGGTGAGCAGTCCACTCCAGTGATCCGTGCAGATCATCAATACATTGGGCTTGTCGGACCGGATGAACTCAGGCATAAGCGTCCTTTCGTAAAACGAGGATACGAGAATACGAAGATACGAGAAAACCGGAAGACGAATGATGTATTCACGCTCTATCGTGCAATCTTAGCTTCGTACTCTCGCAGTTTCGCACTTTCGTAGTTTCGTATTCTCGCAAATTCGCTCTTTCGTACTCTCGTAGTTTCGCACTCTCGCAGTTCCGCTCTTTCGTAGTATCGTAAATTCGTAGTTCTCAGGGTTTTTCGAACCTGTCCACGCGCAGGGGTTCGATGTCGATGGAAGGCGTCTGACGTGTGACCACCTGCGAGACAAGCTTGCCGGTAACGGGTCCGAGCGAGATCCCGATCATTGCGTGTCCGGCGGCGACGGTAAGGTTTTCGAGAGTCGGGCTGCGGCCCAGGAATGGAAGGCCGTCCGGGGTGCATGGCCGCAGGCCCCGCCAGGTCTCGATGTGTCTCAGCCGCTTCGGATTCAGGTCGGGCAGATAGCGCGGGACTGCGTTGAGAATGGCCGCCACCCTTCGTTTGTTGATGGAAAGGTCCAGTCCCGCCAGTTCCAGCGTACCGCCGAAGCGGAGCATATCGCCCATGGGTGTGACGGCCACCTTGGCCTCCGAGAGCGAGGCCGGAACCGAAGGGCAGCGGTCCGGGCGTTCGAAGGTGACGCTGTAGCCTTTGGCCGGCTGTATGGGCAGTTTCATGCCGAGTTCCGCGGCGATGACCGGCGACCAGGCGCCCCCCGCGAGGACGACCTCGTTCGCGTTGAATTCTCCCCGCGTGGTAACGACCGTGCGGACCCGGCTGTCCCGCCGGCGGAAGCCGATCACTTCCGTCGAAGGACGTATCTTGACGTGTTTGGCGTTTCCGGCAACGTGACGGGCGAGTTCTCTCACGAATTTCGCGGGAACAAGGTGGGCGTCCTGCGGATAGTAGACGGCGCCCGCGGCGTTGTAGCGGGCAGCGGGATCCAGCTTTTTGAGGTCGCCAGGATTCAATATCTCGGTCCGGATTCCCTTCTCAGACAGGATGCCGGCCTCCTCGATTCCGCCCTCGAGCCCCTTTTCGGTCCCGTAAATCATCAGGCTGCCTTTTTTCTCAAACCCGATATCCAGGCCGTCGATGGCGGCGATTTCCTCGAAGAGCGCTACGCTGGCGAGACTGAGATCCCTCAGGGCCAGGAGGGAACGTTGCATGCGCGCCCGGGTACAGGCCGCCTGAAATTCCAGCAGCCACCTCGCGAGTTCCAGATCCATACGGGGCTTGATGTAAAACGGGCTTCCAGGATCGAACATCCATTTGAAAGCTTTGCCGATTACGCCGGGAGCGGCAAGGGGAATGCTGTGGCTGGGAACGATCAGGCCCTGGTTGCCGTACGAACTGCCCGCGCAGACGTCGTCTTTGTCAACGAGGACAACGTCCCTCCCCGCTTTCGACAGATAGTGGGCGCAGCAGACGCCGATGGAGCCGCCGCCGATAATGAGGGTATCGGTGTTGTTCGTCATTGGATCCATGCACGCATCGCAGTCGGCCGATGGCGCCGGCAGGGGATCAGCCGTGTGGCGTCTGTTTTACTTCGACTCCCAGGACCGCCTCCCAGACCCGCGTCATCGCACCTTTGTTCAGGTTCCCCATGCCCTGGTCCAGTGCCGCACGAAACGTATCGGCGGCGGCGGAGACCACGGGCAGGTCCACGCCCTCTTCTTCCAGTATCCCGGTGATGGCGTCGATATCCTTGCGTGCGTTCGCCATTGGATATCCGGGCCCGAAATTCCGTTCGAGGACCAGAGGCGCGAACGTGTCGAAGCCGTAACTCTGTCCGCTGCCGGTCATCACGGCTTCGCACGTTTTTTTCGCGTCCAGGCCAAGTCTGACCGCGAGTGGGAGCATCTCGGCCAGCGCGGCGCAGGAGATATTGAAGAGTGTATTGTTGACGATCTTGGCAAGCTGTCCGTTACCGGACCCGCCCATGTAGCAAATGGATGAACCCATGGCGTTCAGAAGCGGCTCGACAACGCAAAAGGCGTCCCTGTCGCCGCCCACCATCAGGGTCAGGGTTCCATCGGCCGCGCGGCTGCTCATCCCGGAAACGGGCGCATCCAGGAAGTGTACGCCGAGATCAGCGAGACGTCGTGACGCCTCGCGTGTAAAATCGGGATGTGTCGTGCCGCAATCGATGATGACGTGCCCGGCCTCCAGTCGAGGCGCAAGGCCTTCGCCCCCAAAAAGCACGGCCTCGACCACACGGGTATCCGGCAGCATCAGTATGATCCGTTCGCAGATACCGGCCACCGCGGCTACGCTCTCGGCCTTCCGCGCGCCGCAACCGGCGATCCGGTCCAATGCATCTCCGTTCGTGTCGTATGCGAACAGAGGATATCCCGCCCTCAACAGATTGCGGGCCATTCCGCTGCCCATTTCCCCCAGGCCGATGAATCCCACCGGCGTCGTCGTGAGAGCTCTGTCCACACCTTGTCCCGGTTTGGCGTACCACGTCTCAGGCGCCGATGCGCTCGACTTCCAGGTCATCGAACCAGCTTGTGCCGCTGCCATCCTGGCGCAGGATGAGGTAGACGGCCCCGCTGTCCGGCGGCGACGGACCGTGGATCTCCACGCTGACCCGTGTCCAGTCGTTGGTGCCCGCGAGTTTTCTGGAACAGATATAGGGATATTTTTCGGGTTCGTTAAAGACGCCCCAGCGCACGGCCAGGAAGGCGCCGCGTCCCCGGACGTTTTCGGTCTTGACGTATACGGTCACGCGAAAGCCGGTCGACCGGGTCCAGCGTTCGGTCCAGGCGCCATCGCTTTCACGATCCATGACCCATTCGGTTGGGCCGTCCGTCGGTTTGGCGATCTTGAGCGAGAATGAGTCGGAGCGCCCGTGATCCTGACACCATTCCGCCCCCTCCCCCTCCGGCAGCCAGGGCCAGGGATCGGTGTTGCACGGGGTGGGTCTGTTGAGCTTCAGACCGTTGGAAAAACCGGTCCTGCGTTCGTAAACGGGGAGCATATCGAAACCGTTGTACGTAACCTGCGGAACGGCCTCCGCGCGAGCCATCATCTGCGCCGCCCTTGCGTCCGGACAGAGTCGGATGCGAAAGTGCGGGCACAGCGGCGCGTAGAGTTCGTCGCGCGTGTAGTGACCCGCGAAATGGACGTCGTATCCCCAGTTGCACACGCCCAGCGTCGTGCGATCGGCAGTGTCGCCGACAAATTCAAAGGCGGGGTTGTTTCCTTCGTCGTATGCCAGAACGAACAGGCCGTCCCGTTTCAGCGGCCGCGGGCCCGGGATGCCGGTCGCCATGTGATTCAGCGGCATCTGCCAGACGGCGCCGTCTCCGGTTTCGGCCAGGAGATGCGAATATCTTTTTTGCCACATCCCCGGGAATTCAACGGTGGGTCCGGGGACGTCGTTGTACCATGGATCGCAATACTCGAAGGACACGGTCTCTTCCCGGTCCAGCGCTTCCGGGCTGTGAATATCCAGGTGGGCCCTGAAGTCGTAAATATACGACCTGGAAACGTCGTCGTACGTAAGCGTGAGCACGCGACGCGAGGTGGCTACGCCACCCGGGTCCGCCGTGACCACCGTGAGTACAAGGCAGTCGGTATCCTGGCCCGCGACCTGAATGTCGATCAGATCCGTGGTGGCCAGCACGCGGTGTTGGAACACCCAGTACATCTGCACGCCGCACACAAGCGGGCGGCCGCCCGGGGCCAGTTTCAGGTCACGCAGGTTGACCGGCTTGGCGTTGCCGTTGAAATAACGCAGGTTCTGTTCGGGCTGTTCGATCCGCTTGTCTTCGAGGCGCGCGATGGGCTCGTCGCGATCGTAGATCCATGTCTCGCCGGCACAGACGCCGCCGTGGGTGCGGAACGAAAAGATGCTCTCATGCGGCACGTTTGACTCCTCCGTGGACTGAGCGATCCATGGGCGATATGATAGGCGGGACGGCACCCCAAGTCAACCCATATCGGCAGGGCTACGGGCTGTCAAGACGCGCGGAAACAAAACCGTTGATCATCGTGCGGGGCGCGCGTATCTTGATCTCATTCCGTACGTCGCCAGGGTATCCGACGGTCTGTCAGGGAGGCTCTTTTGGGTAAAGGCGCACAGCTGTTGACGCCGGAGCAGGTGAGATACGCACGGTTGAACGCGACGCGGTTCGATTGGGCGGCCGCCCGGCGGGATGCGGCCGTCGACAGGGCGAAGCGGTGGGTACGCCTGGACGACGATGCGCTCTGGGCGCTGGTCACGGGCCAGACGATCGGACGCAGCACCAATGCGAGCATTGAAGGGGGATGCCCGAAATGCGGCCAGGGAATCTACAGGCACGGCGGACGCTTCGACGTTGACGTGCTGGCGGACCCGTGGAAGATCAGATGTCCTTCGTGCAACGGACGATTTCCGACCAATGACTTCGAGGCCTATTACCGGAGCGGGATCGCCGAAGACGGTGTATTCGACCCCGATCGGGCGGATCGATCGTTGCTCTACAATACCGAACGACCCGATCCGGACGATCCGGAGCACATGTTCGCCGTAGACGACGGGACGGGGTGGACCGATGAGGAGGGAGAATCGTTCAAGCTGGTCGGGGTCTACGGTCACTATGGAATCTGGTCGGAGATCAGCTCCGCGTGCGCCGCGTTCCGCGAAGCGTTTCTGCTGACGGGAGACCGCGTCTACGCCCACAAGGCGGGGGTGCTGCTCGCCCGCATCGCGGACGTCTATCCCGATATGGACTGGTCGTTCTGGGCGCGGCAGGGGTTTTTCAACTCCGACGGACTCAGCGGCAGGGGCCGGATCTACGGCCGGATCTGGGAGCCCGGCCTGCTGAAGGCGTTTACCGAGTGCTTCGATCTGGTCCGTGCGGCCTGGGACGACGAAGGCGACCTCTTCCGGTTTCTCCGTGCAAAACAGCTGCGGCACGGCCTGGTCGAGCAGGGCGACGCGGACGCGTTGAGCCGGCATATCGAGCGCAACATCCTGAGGGAAGGAATCGACGCCATCCTTGAGGGGGATATCCACCATAACGAGCCGGGGGACCAGGCCACCATGGCCATGCTGGCGATCGCGCTCGACGACGAACAGACGGATGACCGGCTGGATTGGATTTTCAGAGAGGGTTTCCTCATCGGCCGCCGGCCGACCGGGGGACACATTCCCCTGCTCTTCGCTCGCGAGATCGATCGGGACGGCGTGGGATCGGAGGGTGCTCCGGGATACAGCCTGGGTTGGCTGAGGTGGCCCCTTGGAATGCGGTCGCTCGAGATAATCCTCGGGTCGCGACCGTCATATACCCGTTACCTGATCCGCGACTTTCCCGGATACCGCCAGATGTACCTGGCGTTCATGCGCGTGACGGCGCTGAATCGTTATGTGCCTTCCATTGGAGACAGCGGGAGCACCGGAAGTCCCGGGCTCGGCGGACAGGATCTGGAGCAATGCCTGTACGGGTTCGAAATGTTCGGAGACGACGAACTGGCGCAGGCCGCGGATCATCTGGCAGGCGGTGATCTGTCTGGAGTACACGGCGCCATTACGGATCCGGACCCGGAGGCGATACGGGTCCGGGTGGCGGAAACGGTCCGCAGGTGTGGTCCGCTGCGGCTGGCATCCGATGTGATGACGGGATACGGTCTGGCGATGCTGCGTGACGGAGAGGGTGGATTCGAAAGGACGATGTGGTTGTATTACGGTCGCAATGGGGGCCACGGACACGCGGATCGCCTCAATCTGGGACTCTACGGCTTCGGACTGGACCTGTTGCCCGACCTGGGATATCCCGAGCACGCCCGGGTGTGGCCCAAGCGGTCGGGCTGGACGAACCATACGGTTTCGCACAATACGGTCCTGGTGGATCGAAGTCCCCAGAAGCGCACCTATTCAGGCAAGGTCGGTTTCGCGGGATTCGCGGAGAACGTGAAGGCGGTTTCCGTGTCGTCCCCCGATGTCTATCCGCAGTGCCGCGCCTTCGGCCGGTGCAGCGTCCTTGTCCGGGTATCGGAGAGGGACTTCTACGTCGTCGATCTGTTCCGCGTATCCGGCGGGAGTTCACACCATTTCATGTTCCACGCGGCGGAAGGAGACGTGACGACCGGGGGGATGGTCTTGCAGCCACAGGCTCGAGGCACCTACGCTGGCGAGGACGTCGGCTTCGGCGAGTTCTACGATGGTTCCGTTGTGGATTTGGACGGTTACATGGGAAGCGGCTTCCAATATCTGTACGACGTCAGACGGTGTCCTTCGCCTGAAGGCGTCGTATCCGTGGACTGGAGGGTGAGGGACACCTGGAAGGTCAGAGCGGAGTCCCGCGCTGAAGGCGTACCGCTGATGACCGCCGTACACCTGCGGTGGCGTCTGTTCAGCCCGCCGGGTGAGGTGGCGCTGTGCCACGGGGACCCGCCGCAGAACAAGCCTGGAAACCCGAGGAGATTGACCTACGCGGTCGCCTCGCACGAGGGGAACGACAGCCTTGATTCCTCGTTCCTGAGTCTGATCGAAGCCTACGACGGCGTTCCCGTGGTCAGCGCCGCGGAGGAAGTTGAGGTATCCGGCGCCGCCAGGGCGCTGAAAGTGCATCTGCCGGGAGACCGGGTCGATACGTTGGTTTTCGGCGACGGAGATTCAATCTTGGAGGTGGATGGACGGATCATGTTCGACGGGAGTCTGGGCGTGTATTCGGAAGTGAACGGGTCCGCGCATTGGGCCGTGCTGACGGGAGGCACGGTACTCGGCACCCGTGAACGGTGTATCCGGAAGGCGTCGGGCGTATGGCGGGGCAGGGTTGAAGCTTGCGAGCCGGGCCGGATCTGGACGTCCGTAATCCCGCCTGAGGACCCGCTCGAGGGTGAGTTTATTTCCATCGAGAACGATAACGAACGCGATGCGACCTACCGGATTCGCGAGGTCCGCCGGGAGGGTGACCGAACGCTGATCGACGTGGGCAACGTGGATTTCGTGCGGGGAATGGTGGACGAACTGGACTATTCGAAGGGATTCCTCTACGATTTTGAAGCCGGCCGCCAGTTTCGCGTGGTACGGACGTACGAAGCCCGTTGGTAGGTGGATGTTAATATCTCCGGAGAAAGACAGTATGGCCGAATGGCGCGACGATGCCGGGCTTTTCGAGCTGATGCGGCGTGAACTGTTCACCGCCGTGGTGGGTGACGTGATGGACGAGGTGGGTCTGATCAGGCAGTTCCTGCCGCCGGAGGTTCAGCCCCTCCGTGACGATATGGTCGTGGCGGGCCGTGCAATGCCGGTCCTGGAGGCCGATTGGACCGACAGGGACGGCGGTTCCATGGACGACGAGGGGCCGTTCGGCCTGATGTTCGAGGCGCTCGATGATCTGCGTCCGAACGAAGTTTACATCTGCACGGGCGCCTCGCCGACGTACGCGCTCTGGGGCGAACTGTTGAGTACGCGAGCGATGAAGCTGGGTGCGGCGGGCGCCGTTCTGGACGGATTCAGCCGTGACACGCGGGGCATTCTGCAATTGAACTTTCCCACGTTCTGCGCCGGCCGGTACGCTCAGGACCAGCGGGTGCGTGGTCGCGTGGTCGACTATCGTTGTACGTTGACGCTCTCAAACGGCGCCGGTGTGTCACCGGGGGATATCGTGTTCGGCGACCTGGACGGCGTGGTGATCGTCCCCGCCGCCGCCGAGACAGACGTCATTGACCGGGCGCTGGACAAGGTGCGGGGCGAAAACCGTGTTCGTGAAGCCATCGAACGAGGCATGTCCGCGAGTGAAGCGTTTGAACGTTATGGGATTATGTAGATCCCCGATCCCATTACAACCGGTCTCGGGAGGAGCGTGGCGTGAACGTCGTTCCCGTGGAATTCGTACGGGTGATGCCGGATACCATGCGATCGTTCGTGCTCGAACTGTATCGCAGGGTGGGGATGTCCGCGGACCGGTCGCGGCTGATGGCCGAACTTCTCGTGGGAACCGACGTTCGTGGCGTGTTCAGCCACGGGACGCGGCAGTCGGCGCGCTACCTGCGGCTCCTGCGCGATGGAGAACTGAATCCGAACCCGGAGAGCGCCATTGCGCAACAGACCCCGGCGACGGCTGCGATCGACGGCGACGGGGGGCTGGGTCATTTTGCTTCCTGGCGAGCGGCGCACCTCGCCGTGGAAAAGGCCGGTGCAGTGGGACTGGCGGCTGTCGTCACGCGCAACCATTTCCATTTCGGCGCCGCAGGCAAGTACTCCCGGATCATTTCAGGGGCGGGTATGGCCGGCTTTGTCGTGTCGTCGCATCTCCGGCGCCTGTCGCCCGAACAGGGGATCATGTCCGCCAACGGCGCGTCGCCGATGAGTTTCGCGGTTCCGTCCGGCCGGGAGCATCCGCTGGTCCTGGATATGTCCACGGCGCTCGCGCCTTCCGGGAGCGCGGATTTCGAGACGATATTCCAACGCATGCCGGCGACGTTTTTCAAGAGTCTCGGCCTGGGCGTCGTCTGTCACGCGCTTGGAGGTCTGCTGGCGGGTATTCAGACGCAAGAAGAGCAGGGAGCGTTGTGGCCGGCGGTGAACCAGGGATCGTTCATCCTGGCCGTGGACGTCGCCGCTTTTGCGCCGCGGGAAGCTTTTCGGCGACAGATGGATGACTTTATTGCCGCCGTGCGAGGGCTTCAACCGTTTCCGGGCGAGGACCGCGCGCTGCTTCCGGGCGCACTGGAATGGGAACGGGAGCAAAGCTGGGCTTCAGCGGGCATACCCATCGGTCCGGATCACCGGAGGGATCTGGCGGCGGTCGCGGCGGAGTTGGGCGTGGAGACACCGTTCCATGACGATTTCGATCCGCACGATACAGACGGCGCGTCGCCGGAATCCATCGCGCCGTAGATCCTGGTGCTCCCGGAGCACTCCGCGCTTTGAAAAGCGGGTCAACGTGATCCCGAACGGACGGCGTCCTGGGCCGGTACGGGACAGGAGGAATGATGAAAGTCAGGTTTGCACAATACGGTATCCTGCACTCTCACGCGGCGGGAAAGGCGGCGGTATTGAAGGCCAACCCGGACGTTCGCTTCTGCGGTGTCTTTGAACCGGATCCGGCCGTACGGAAGGCCCGGTGCGGGCTGGAGGCGTACCAAGGCGTCAACTGGTACGATACCCTGGAGGAGATGCTCGGCGACGACTCGATTGCGGCGATTGCGGTGGAGGGCGCGATCGCGCAGAATCTGGGATTCGCGCGTGAGGCGCTGGAGCGCGGCAAGCACGTCTGGCTGGACAAGCCGGCGGGAGACAACTGGGAGGAATTTCAGGCTCTGGTCGCGCTGGCCGGGGAAAAGGGACTGCTGCTCCAGTTGGGGTACATGTTCAGGTACAATGCCGGGTTCCAGTTTATCCTGGACTGCGTGAAATCCCGCAGACTCGGGGAGGTTTACTCCCTCCGCGGGCGGATGTCCACGCTGGTGGACGACGACAGGCGTAAGGATCTGGCTGTTCACAAGGGCGGCATTCTGTTTGAGTTGTTGTGTCATCTGATGGACATCGTCGTGGCCGTCCTGGGACGGCCCGACAGGGTGACGTCGTTCCTCAGGAACGAGCGGGGTATCGTGCCCGCCTTCAGGGACAATACCGCGGCGGTCTTCGAGTACGAAAACGCGTTGGCGATCGTTGAGTCATCGTCTCTGGAAGTGTCGGCTTTTCCGTCGCGGCGGTTCGAAGTGTACGGTACGCGGGGGAGCGTCATTATGGAGCCACTGGAGCCGGATCCGGTGGTACGCCTCTGCCTGGACGAGGCTCGCGACGGATTCAGCAAGGGTTGGCAGGTAGTACCCGTCGAGAACGAACCGAGGTACGTCGGGAGCCTGCGCTCGATGGTCGCCGAGATCAGGGGACGGAGACCGACCGTCCGGTCACTCGATCATGAATTGATCGTGCAGGAAACGGTTCTCCGCGCCGCGGGCGTATTGTAGGCGCCGGTCCACTGTCGTTCAGTTCTGGAATCCGGGAATTCCCGATCAAGGAGGAAGCTATGGGCCTGTTGAGGCATCTCGCGCTGCGCTGCGCCGATATGGAAGAGTCCAGGCGGTTCTACGAAGAGGTGATCGGCTGGCGTTTCATCTCCCGCCGCGCACACGGCGACGCCCTGGACATGAGCGACGGAACGAACAACATTACGTTGATTCAGCAGCCCGTGGATTCGAGTCGACCGCCCCTCGAAGAAGGGAATGAGTTCATCCATTTCGGCGTGGTCGTGGAAGACCTGGACGCGACGTGGACCCGCATCATGGACTGGGGAGCGGAGGTCGTGCGCGAAAACGTGAAAGAGCGTAACCCCGTCGATCCGGACGTGCGCCCTCCGGTGTCGTTCAAGGTCCTGGACCCCGATGGAAATATCGTAGACGTCACCTGCAACAGGAGCGAGTGGGTCGGGGCCCGTGTGGATTAGCAGTCCGTTGATAAAGTTGCTCTGCAGGCCTGCCAGTCAACCTCAATTCCGCACAAGCCGCAACGCGGCACCGCGACGAAACCTTTCGAAACGGGCCGAAAGGGTCGTCATGAAGGACATTTTTTCGGTTCACGTCCAGTGTCCTGGTGTATCCTGGTAATCAGCAGTTAAATCGCCTTTTTAACTGACACATTTACGAATTAACCTCCCGGAAAAATGACGAATCAAGGTCAAGTCCTGGCAGGCAGGCGAGGCCGGGCACGGAGAATCGAGGCGGGGGATTTCGTGCCGTACGTCGTGACCGACGAGCCGTTCTGAACTGCGACTTGTGACGAGCGGACGAAATTCGACGGAAGGAAGGATATTCCGCGCATGATCCTGATTACCGGTGCGCCCGGTTGGCTGGGCACCCGACTGGTCGATACGATCGTCAATGGCAGTGCCGGTATGCCGTGGCTTACGGAACCGTATGCGGATCGCCGCATACGGTGTTTTGTGTTCAACGGCGTGAACTCGGAGGAATTGCGCGGCTCTTCGCGGAAGCTAAGCGTGGTGGAGGGCGACGTGCGCGACAGGGCATCGGTTGAGCCGTTGTTCAGAGATGCCGAAGGCGCCACGCTTTTTCACCTGATTGGCGTCATTCATCCCAGGCGGGTCAGGGACTTCTACGACGTGAATACGGGCGGCGCCCGCAACGTCGTGGACTGCGCGGTGGAGTACGGCGTTGAGCGGATGGTCATGATTTCGTCCAACAGTCCGGCGGGTCATCACACCGGTAACGGGCGCCTTTTCGACGAGAATTCGCCGAATCGGCCGTATATGAGCTACGGAAAATCGAAAATGCTGGCGGAGGACTTCGTCAATGCGGCGCACGCGTCCGGAAAACTCGAAGCCACGATTCTTCGACCATGCTGGTTTTACGGTCCAGGTCAACCGCCGCGTCAGACACGATTCTTCAAGATGATTCAGAACGGGCGCGTGCCCGTCGTCGGCGGGGGCGAGAACAGACGATCCATGACGTATATAGACAATCTCTGTCAGGCCATCCTGCTCGCCGGTCATATCGAGAAAGCGCGCGGGCAGACCTACTGGATCGCAGATCGGAAGCCCTACACGATGAATGAAACGGTTGACATGATCGAAAGACTCCTGGAGCATGAATTCAACCTGCCGGTTGCGCACAGGAGGATGAGACTGCCGGGAATCGCCAGTGAATTCGCCGTGGCCTGCGACTGGATCATCCAGCGCGCGGGACTGTACTGGCAGGAGATGCACGTCCTGTCGGAAATGAACAAGACCATCGCGTGTTCCATCGAAAAGGCCGAACGGGAACTGGGCTATTGTCCTCGAATCGGCCTGGAGGAGGGCATGCGGCGGTCCATCAGGTGGTGTATCGATCGGGGATTCCTGCCGTGAAAGAAAGGCGCCTGGTTGTCGTACCGGAAGGATTGGCCAGGAGCGCCCGCGGAAAGACCCTGCCCGAGCCCAGTTTTGTCTTCCGGCAGGTCCTGGACTATGTCGCGAAAATAGCGACGCCGGCTACCGTCGTGTATCTGGCCCCCGCGAATCGGTTTGGCGGCGAAGTCTATGAACAGGAGGCGGCATACGCTTACCTCACCGTCAGGTCGGCATGCCGGCAGATTCACTGTCCCATGTATCCGGCGCAGGGATACGTCGATACGCTCGGCAATGCGCGTCTGCTTCGAAAATACCTCATCGACCGGAATCGATGGCCGCCGGGCCCCATCGACCTGGTCTGCGCCCACACGCACTCCTACCGCGCGCATTACTGTTTCGCCAGGTCGGGCTACCGGATTGCGCGGGTCCACCGGGTGCCATTCAGGGTCTTTACCGGCGAGCGCGTTGTCGATCGACTCTGGTACTATCGGGTCAAACCCGCGCACCTGGTCTACGAGATCCTGGCGCTGTCGAGGGATGCCGTTCGCTGCGAGGTATTCTCGCCAGGAACCAGGTTACCTGAATCGGTGGGGGAACGGTGAGGAACTTCCGGTCGAGGACACATCGAGCAGGCAGGTCATTCGTATGGCAATGCACCTGGTAACGGGCGGGTCGGGATTCCTGGGTAGCCACATCGTCCGGCGGTTGCACGCGCGGGGCGAGGGGGTAAGGGTGCTGGATGTCATCGATTCGCCCGACCGCCCTCGCGGCACGGAGTTCGTTGCGTGCGATATTCGCGACCGGCGCGGCGTGCGGGATGCGATGACGGGTGTGCAATTCGTACATCACAACGTCGCCTTGGTGCCTCTGGCGAAGGCAGGCCGCGAATTTTGGAGTGTCAACGTCGGAGGCACGCGGGCGGCTGCGGACGCGGCTCTGGAGGCCGGCGTCAGACTGTTCGTCCACACGTCCTCCTCCGCGGTCTTCGGCATCCCCGACGCGTGTCCGATTACGAGCGCCACGCCGGCGGCGCCCGTCGAGAATTACGGTCGTGCGAAGCTCGCGGCGGAGCAGGAGGTCCGGGCAATAACGCAAAAGGGGTTGCCCAGCCTGATTCTTCGTCCGCGGACCATCATTGGACCGGGCCGGCTGGGCATCTTTCAGATCGTGTTCGAATGGATTCGCGAAGGCAGGAACATCTACGTCATCGGCAGCGGCGACAATCCCTTTCAGTTTGTCCACGTCGACGACCTCGTCACGGCCGCGCTGCTCGGCGTGGAACACGGGACACAGGGCGTATTCAACATCGGCGCGGACCGGTTTTCGACGCTGCGAGACGATCTGGGCGCAACCATCAGACACGCCGGCAGCAGGTCCGGAATCGTGGGATTGCCGGTGGGATTGACCGTGTCGGTCCTGAAGCTGCTGGACGTTCTGAAGATCTGTCCGCTCGCCCCCTGGCACTACCTGACCTACCACAAGCCCTTCTATTTTGACCTTTCGGAGCCGATGAAACAGCTTGGCTGGAAACCCCGGTACGGCAACGCGGAGATGATGATCCAGGCGTACGAATGGTACATCGAGCGTGGATCTCAGAAACACGACGCGGGCGCGAGGTCGATTCACCGGGGCCCCGTGAAGCAGGGCGTACTCCGTCTGCTCAAATGGTTGTCCTGAAAATGGCATTGCATTGAAAGCGGAGCTTCGCCGGCGCGTCGAGATCGCAGAATCCTGGAACTCCGGCGGGATTCGGTCGTCATTCCAATCAGGCATTCTGGACCGGGTGGACGGGTGTATTTCGAACAACCTGACGGCTTGCTGAACAGGGAAGCCCGGCGACAGCGCCGGGCTTTTCTGCGTCCGGACTCGTGCGAGGGTCGCCGGGACCCGGTTTCACGGGAGACCCGCCGGCGGCGATGGTTTGTTTCATGGCGAGGGAACTCATGACGCATGGGGGCATCCTGGTGAACGCAGTGCGCATTCTGATACTGGTTCTTCTTCTACCCGGCTCAGTCGTGGCTGCAACGCTGAGCGGATTCGTGACGGACCGCACCAGCGGGGAGTCGCTCCCCTACTCGAACGTGGTTCTGCAAGGGGTTGCATCTCCGTTGGGCGCGCTGAGCAACGTGGACGGGTATTACGCGATTCAGCACATTCCTCCCGGCGAATACACGTTCGTCGTCACCTATATCGGATACCGCAGCTTCGTGGATACCCTCCGATTCTCCGGCGCCGAGTTGAAGGAACTGAATGTGCAACTCGTCCCGGAACCGATTCTGTCGCGCGAGATCGTTGTGGAAGGGGATCCGTACGAGGCGGAACGGAACGTGCAGACGGGCTTTGTCACGCTGGAGACGGCTCAGTTGCAGGAATTGCCCGCGGTTGGCGAAACGGATCTTCTGCGCAGCCTGCAGTTGCTGCCCGGCATACAGGCGGCTTCCGATTTCACAAGCGGGTTGTATATCCGCGGCGGCGGACCGGATCAGACGCTCATCCTTCTGGATCAGATCCCGCTGTACAACCCGACCCACGCGTTCGGCTTCTTCTCCACGTTCAATCCGGACGCCATTAAGGATATGAGCCTGCACAAGGGCGCCTATCCGGCCCAATACGGGGGTCGGCTCGGCTCCGTTCTGGACGTGCGCAACCGCGACGGCAACCGGAAGGGATTCGAGGGATCGGGAGGGATCAGCCTGATTTCCGCGCGGATGACGCTGGAGGGACCCGCGGGTGACGGGTCCTGGATGGTCTCCGGCCGGAGGACCTACCTGGAACCGGTTCTTTCTCTGATCAGGGACGAGGACACCGAAGTACCGTACTACTATTTCTACGATACCAATGCGAAGTTCAATCGCGATATCGGCGATGGCGACAAGCTGATGTTCAGCGGATACTTCGGACGCGACGACCTGCAACTCGACCTGGATGACGGAAGTTTTTTCAATGTAAGGTGGGGCAACACGGCATTCACGGGCCGGTGGACCCATGTGTTTTCACCCGCGGTCTTCGGCAATTTCGTGGTATCGGGAAGCAAATACGAAAGCAGGACGGAATTGCGCGTGATCGAGACACCGATCGAGTTTTCCAATGGAATCACGGACATCACGGTCAAGGGGGACCTGGACTTTTTCGCAAGCAGCAGACATTCCCTGAATCTCGGGTTCATCGGTACCTGGTTCGATTTTGCGTACAAACAGAGCTTCAACCAGGACGATCAACTGGATATCCGCGAAAAACCCTTCCTTTTTTCAGCATACGCACAGGACCTGTGGCAGCCGCGGCCCGAGACGAGCGTGAGGCTTGGCGCGCGCACGAACTACTTCAGCGAAGGAAACAGGTTTCACGCCGAACCCCGTTTCGCCCTCAGCCACGGATTCGCGCCGGGGCTGAAGCTGAAACTGGGAGGCGGATCGTACAGACAGTACCTGCAGTTGGTGACCACCGAGGCCTTCAGCGGCGGTGACGTCTGGATCCCTCTCGACCAGACTGTAGAGCCCGGCCGTTCCTGGCAGGGCGTGGCGGGCCTTGAATGGGAACCGTCGAAGCGGTATCAACTGACGTTGGAGGGGTACTATACGGATCTCGCCAACCTGGTGCTATTCGACAACAACGTTGCCGTTGGCTCGGACGCGGGCACTTCCGAAGACACCTTTGTGAGCGGCGGAACCGGTGTCGCGGCGGGCGTTGAGTTCTTTCTGCAGAAGCGCACCGGACCGGTCACCGGCTGGATCGGATATACGCTGGGATGGACCCGGCGGCGATTCCCGGAGTTGAACGGCGGGAAGCGTTTTCCGCCCAAGTACGACCGTCGGCACGATCTTTCCTTTGTCAGCAACTGGCGGGCGGGCAGGTGGACCCTTGGCGCCAATCTGCTGTACGCCACGGGACAGGCGTTTACGCCGGCGTCGGCCGTATACAGATTGAGGCGGCCCGCCGAGCCCGAAGCCAGGATCGAGAACTATGCGCTGCCCGCGGACAGGAACAGCGCGCGTCTGCTGCCGTACCACAGGCTGGACCTGAGCATCAAGCGCGGGATCCGTGTTTTCGGCGTGGATGCCGAGGCATATATTCAGGTGTTTAACGTCTACAGCCGGCGCAATGAATGGTTCGTCCAGTTCGATCCCGACGCGATTCAGGCCGATCCTGAGGTCGTGAATATGCTGCCGGTCGTGCCGACGCTGGGTATCAATTATGCCTTCTGAAATCGAAACGGGTCCGGTGAACCTATGATAACGCGGAATGCCGTCACGTTGGCTTTGAGGGTCGCATCCTGCCTGTTGGTCGCGGCATGCCATGCAGAACGGACGCCCGAATCGTTGTTCGGCCCGGACGCGGCGGGCAAACTCGTGATTGACGGTCTGTTGATTGTGGGCCGGCCTCTTCCCCCGATATTCGTGACGCAGACGGTGGCGGCAGGCGATGGTGAAAGCCCGAGGCACGCCGTGGTGCCGGATGCGGTTGTCGAGATACGGCAGGCGGACCTGGTCTTTCGGTACGTCCGGGATCCGGATGCGGGTCCGTTTCAGTATTCGCCTCCGGCCGGACCTCCGGTGGTTGCCCCCGAAACAGAGTACGTCCTGGTCGTAACCGCAAACGACACGACGGCAAGGGCGACGACGTTCACGCCCGGTGCGTTCCGGGTGCGGGAGGGCGTGGTTCTGGATCAGGAGACCGAATCGGTTCAGCGGAGACTGAAGACGTTCGCCGAAGTGGAGGACGGCGTCTTTCGCATTCCGGAAAACAGAGTTGTGTACAAGGCCGGGTTTCTCGAAGCCAGGTTTGATCCGATCGACGTTCCCGGTTATCAGGTCGGCATTGCCAGCCTGGACGCAGATGCCGAGGAAGTCGCAAGGGAAATATCCGAGGAATCGCCGGAACGAACGGGAAGTTCACCGGCGATCGAGTCGACCGAGGGAAGCGTCAGGCTGCCCTGGTTCGCGATCTACTACACAGGGCGTCACCTGATGCGGATTTACGCGGTGGACAGGAACTGGTACGACTACGTGCGCTCGGGGCCGGAGGCGCAGCAGAGCTGGTACGGCGGGCTCGCGGGCGAGAACTTCAGGCAGCCGCTCTTCAACGTGGAGGGCGGGATCGGACTCTTCGGGTCCGCATCCGTGGATTCTCTTGGCTTCGTTATCGTCGAGGAACCCTGAGGCCCGGATGCAGGAGAGGATTCCCCGCGGCTTCTCAAACCCGGCGGATTTTCCGCCGGGATTTTTCGTCACGGCAGCGGACGACCGAATGATTTCGCAAATTCGATGAAGTCGGAGAAGTCGACCACGTTGTTTCCGTCCAGATCGTAGGTCGGGTCGTCCGTGCTGAATGCACTGGCCAGGGCGACGAAATCGGCGAAATCGACCCTGCCGTCGCCATTGAAATCAGCCCGGGGATTGGCGTAGACAACCACCGGAGGCGGACGCTCTTCCAGAACCTCCAGCGTCCGGTTCGGCTCGATGTCTCGGATTGTCTGGACGATTCCGCTGGGCCATCGGATTTCGATGGAGTCAATAACGGCGTTCTCGCCAATGCCGAACGTGGGCCACAGGCTGTTCTGCGAGAAACTGCTCCCCCCGCTTGCGACGTCGCGGATCTGGATCCTGCCGCCCGCGAAGAGACGGATTCTGGCGCCGATGGCCGACCGGTTGCTTTCCGTACCTTCCAGTTTGAGGCGGATCCAGTTGTTGTCGTCGAATTTTTCCGTAAACAACATCGGATAGCCGGTCCGGAAATCCGTTCCGGCGTTGGCGACGAAAATATCCACGTGGCCGTCGTCGTTCACGTCGCCGGTAGCGACGCCCACCGCGATCGAGTTCGTGCCGGTGCCGTCAATCGTCTTGAGACCGAAGCGCGCCGTGGAATCGGCGAACGCGCCGGCGCCGTCGTTGATCAGAAGGTAGCCCGGATTGAGATATGCTTCGAGCATCTCGAAGTTGCCCACGAAGTACAGATCCAGGTCCCCGTCGTTGTCGAAATCCGTAAAGACCGTGCCCCAGCCGAAGTGCAATTCAGCCAATGTGTTGTTCTGTGACACTTTCAGTTCCTCCGCGATGTTCCGGAACACACCCCCGTCATTGCGGAAGAACCCGTGCAGATCGTATTCCTGATGTCCCTTTTTGTCCACAAACGAACCGCCGACGTTGGTGGCGAAAAGGTCGAAGTCGCCGTCCAGGTCGTAGTCTCCGAACGCAAGCCCCATCCAGCTTCCGGTGATGCCCAGGCCGGACTCCCGGGTGACGTCGGTGAACCTCAGATCGCCATCGTTTCTGTGAAGCCGTACGGGAGACCATTCGCCCGCAAGCGCGATGCCCTGGTCGTTGGCGGTGAACAGGTCGGGATCCCCGTCGTCGTCGTAGTCGCAGAAGCGGGCGGACCAGGTGTACGTCCCCTCCGTGCCGGTTTCGTCGGTAACGTCCGTGAACGTGAGGTCTCCGTTGTTGAGATAGAGTTCCCCTGTGCCCACAATTCGGTTCCTCTCAACGCCATCCTCGCCTCCCGCGCCGCCCACGTAGATGTCCACGTAGCCGTCGTTGTCCACGTCCGCGAACGCAACGGTCGATGAGAAATAGTTGGAGATGATCCCTGCGGATTCCGTGATGTCCCTGAATGTCCCATCGCCGTTGTTCAGAAAGAGATAGTTGTGCCCGTCCGTGGCCGCGAAGAGGTCCGCGTCGCCGTCGTTGTCGATATCGGCGCTGGCCACGCCATGGGTTTCACGCTCGACAGCGACGCCTGCCTCCCTGGAGACATCCCTGAAATTGCCGCTCCCGTCGTTTTCGAGCAGGTAGTTGCGAAAGCCCTGACCGTTTGCGACGTAGATGTCCAGGTCGCCGTCGTTGTCGTAGTCGAACATCGCGGCCCCCGGCAGCCCGCCCATTTCGTCAAAGGGGCTGACTTCGTGGGGAAAGTCGTAGAGCAATGGCCCCTCGTTCTGCGCCAGGGCCGGGGAATTCAAACCCACAACAGCAACCGCTAAAAAAAACGAAACGCTTTTTCGCATGGGCAACTCCTCCGTAGAATACCCGGCAGTTTTCGAAGAAAAATAACGCGGAAACGAGGAGAACTGTCAAGGTGGGTCCGGAAAATGGGCGCGCAGGTCGACATTACGCCCAGCCGTGGACGTGGTGGCCGCCGCCGGGAAACCAGATCAGGTCGACGATGAAGGAGACCAGAACGCCCGTGGCCCGTCCCACGATGATTCCGAAAAAGAGGGGCCGGAAATAGCGATACAGCTGTACGCCGCCAACGCGCATGACGATGGCCTTGAACAGCCAGACGATGAGGATGGCGGTGATTTCGTGCAGCAGGCTGGTCGTGGTCACGATGAAGCCCACGGGATGCAGGGGCCACCACGGAAGCCGGTAACGCAGGAGCGTGAAGGCCGCCATCAGGATGCCTCCGAACCCGAACAGCACCAGACGTTCCCACGAGGCGGGTTCAGGCGATTTGATATTCGCGACAACGGCGTCGTAGAGGCGCGGCGCGTATCTCGTGAAGGGGTACTCCGTGAAGTTGAACGCGCCGAATCTGTATCCGAGATAGAGCACCATCCAGACGTTCACGGCCAGCGCGGTGAGCAGGCCCCCGAGTACGGCCCAGAACAGTACGCGGCGGTTGCCTTTCACGCGGTCGATGGCCTTTGCGCCCTGGGTGAGCGCCGGCATGAAATACATCCACCGCAGGGCGTGCGACGTGGCCGAGGCGGTAAGGACCCGCGCGGATATGGTCTCCGTGCCCAGGATCTGATAGCCCATATCCAGGGGGCTGGTGGGCAGGCCCAGGTACAGGGTGCCGGACTCGCAGACGAATCTGGCAAGCGCGATGTAGATGATGATGGATGCCGGAACGGTGATGGCCATCAACGCCAGCTCGATCCCCGCCTGGTGCAGCCATGCGACAATGTAGAGGTTGCCCGCGATGAAGCCGATGACGGCCGTGCGGTACGAGAGCATCTCCCTGGAATCGTCCACGCCCGGTTCGTTGAAAAAGGCTTTGCGGAACACGTCCCTGAGGTGGTGTCGCGCCGCCCAGAATCCCCATCCCACGAAGACGAACAACGCGCCCAGGCACTGCCACTGGACGAGCGGATCGCCCCACCCGCCGCCGGACTGGTGCATGCGGCCGAACTGAAAGCCGGTCTTGCGGATCAGCGCGATTTCGGACATCAGCAGGAAGTGGAAGAACCATATTGAAAAGAGGATTTCCAGTTTCACGAAATAGCCGAAGCCGATGGTGTACGTATTGATGTGGGTGAGCAGCGGCGGAAAAACCCTGGCGAAATAGAACAGGCCCTTGTTGGGACTCATGCTGATGCGCGGCCACGTGGGCTGGAAATACGAGATCATGTTCCAGCCGATGATGCCGAAGGCGATCCCGAAGCCGATCCAGAACAGACGGCCCTTGAAGTAGTCAGGCCACTTGTTTCCGCCCGAGGTGTCGTGGACGTCGTCGATGGTTTCCAGGATGGGCGCCAGCAGCGGGTAGTCCAGGCGTTCGTACTCTACCCACTGCCTTCGGAGTATCACCGTGATGCAGGCGCAAACCGTGAATCCCGCGAGAATGAGCGTGAGCCACCAGAACAGCGGAAGATACCAGACGTTCCAGGGTATCGCCGCGCCGCCCGGCAGGCCTTCGTAAAGCAGGGTCGTCTGATTGCCGTCGTTGGTTGGAAACAGATAGTCCGGGAGGTGAGGCTGTACGTAGTCGATCCAGCCGTTTTCGGGGGTGCTTCGATAGTACGGCACCGCCATCAGGCCGAGCCAGATGCCGGTGAGGCCCCTCGCGGGGATCATTGCGGCGACGAGGCCCATTGCAATGATCGTGAGCATTTCCGAGGGACCCAGACCGGACGAACCGGGCCTACTGCGAAGGATCAGGTTGATCGTGAGGACGACAACGAAGACGGCGAAAAAGGAAACGGGCAGGTGGGTGATATTGACGGCAGACGTATCCGCCGCGGTGCGGGAGTAGGCGACCCAGCCGCTGCTGAGGGCGGAGACGAGCACGCCGATTCCCACCGCGCGGAGCGTGATGCCCCGGTCCCGGTGGTCGGCTTGCGATTCTATGAAGGGTTCCTGCGGTTTTGGGAGTGCCATCTGGTGGGATTGTTGTTAGATTCAATAGGCGCCCGATGGACGACGGGGTTGTCTGTGGGGTGCATAAAATATATCGAAGTTGGAATTTAGTCAAGGAACGCGCCAATGAAGTGGTGGTCTGAGGCCGATGGAATTCGGTGAACGCCCGCCGGGGGATCTTGCGGAGTTCGACAGGGTGGGGCAGATATTCCTGTCAGCCCGGTTCCGTCACTCTCAAACGGGAAGGTTTACAATTGGTCCGGTACAGGGTATATTATTCCGTCTCTCGGATTTGCGACCCCCTTTGCGACCCCTGATGGAGGTCCGGAATGAAGCGATTCCTTTCGTTTTCCTTGATTCTCGCTCTGCTGATTGCGGCCTGCGGCGGGAACGACGGCGGCGGCAACATAAGCGGTCCAACCGAAGGTACCGGCGGCGGAGGTTCCGGTACTGCTCCGGGCAGCCGCAGCGAGCATGCACGTCCACCGCGTGCCGGCGGCAATTATCTGGACGTGGATTCATTCCCGTTGGACGCGATCACTTCGGGATGTGCGGGCGCCGATTGCATACCGGCGGTGACCGATCCGGATTTCGTCAGTCCCGGCGCCTCGGGAGCGGGGTATCTGCGGGACGACGATATCGTCATGGGAATCGTGATCAACGGAGAACCCAGGGCCTATCCTCACAACATCGGCTGGTGGCACGAAGTCATAAACGATACGGCCGGTGACGAGAGCGTGATTGTGACGCTCTGTCCGCTGACCGGCACCGGTATGGTCTTCAACGGCGTGGCCGCCGATGGCGAACGCATACACGTTGGCGTGTCCGGATTGCTGTTCAACAACAACCTGATCATGTACGACCGCCGGGACAGGCAGTCGCTATACCCGCAGATGATCTACAAGGCCGTTCTGGGCCCCCGGCAGGGCGAGGAACTGGAACTGCTGCCAATGACCGAGTGCACCTGGGAATACTGGAAGCGGATACATCCGGATACCCGTGTGATCGACGCAAACGGAGCCGGCTATCCGGTCAGTCAGTACACTCAGTATCCGTATATCGACCGGGGTCTGGATTATCGGACGGAAAACGGGTATTTCATATTTCCGAAAATGGACACAGACACGTCGGTTCTCTTTGGCGCAAAGGATCTGGCCATGGGTGTCCGATTCGGGGAGATGGTCAAGGCCTATCCCTTCCAGGCCATGCACGACGAGGACGTCATCAACGACACGATCGTTGAAGGACCCAGACAACATCCCGTCTTGGTGGTCTTCTACCGGGACGCCCAGTTGGCCGTTCCCTTCTCCCGAGAGATCAGCGTGAACGGACAGGAGACCACATTGACGTTCGGGAAGGTGAATTCGACCGACAGCGCCTATCCATTCATGGTCAAAGACAACGAGACCGGGACAACGTGGAACCTGAAGGGCGAGGGCGTGGACGGGACCCACGAGGGCGGGCAGCTGACTCAATTGCCCTCCCACAACGGATTCTGGTTCGCGTGGGGCATCTTCTGGCAGAACCTGGGCATTCACTGATTATCTGAAATCAATGGTTCACCATGGAGGCAGGATGCACAATCTATGGTGCGCTGGCGGCGGATGCGTTTCTTCGGTAAGTCGTCAGCGCATTATTGAGTCTTTCAGATTCGGCTGCTGTTAAACATTGAGAATCCGTGGTGCATACAGATCCGAGAACTCAGGTTAGCGGGACCATATTTTCACAGAAAGGGTCAAACGTGTTCAGGAGGGGAGACTGGGGGATATCTGCTGGTGGTCAAGGGATGAATATTATGACTTTGTTATCCTTGGATTCTGGCACTCTGCTTTTTCGATCCGGCCTATATCGGAGAGCGCTGTGCCGTGGAGCACTGGGACCTTACCGAGCACACTTTCAACGATATTGTTGCCCTGGCGTCGCAAGAAATCCGTGCGACTCGAGGGCTTACGGTCCAGTCTGAAACATATCGACGAAGGGAGGATTTTTGGTACCAGAGCAATCTGGCACGGCAATGGCGGGATCCTCGTCTCCAACATCCAACCCACGATGGTCGACATTCTGGATGATCCGCCCCTGGGCGGAGGAATCCAGCACGTTGCCGACTCCTAGTCGACGTTCCTTACCTGCAATAACCGCAACGACGACGCGCTTCTCAGCTATGCCGCACGTCTCGGAAACGCCGCAGTGTTCAAGTGGCTCGGTTTCTTGCCGAAAGTCACTCCGATGGCGCCCTGCAGGTCGAGCCCTGCCGGGAACGTCTCACCAAGGGTCAGGTCATACTTGATCCGGCGCTTGAGTCGACGCGCTTGATCACAAGATGGAAACTCCGGGTCCCCGAGACCTGGGTCAGGGCGGACGCCCGTGGTTGATTGCATTCCGGTCGCGAGATACAAGGGTGGGACGCCTTTCCGATACAATGCGGTGCAATTCTGCACATCACATCCATTCGGCATCCAGTCTAGTTATTCCTCGCCTTAGATGAATGAACTGCTCCGACCGGTCCGCTTTCTTGCGATAGCGGCTCGTTGTCGTTTTCCGTCAGAATCGCAAGAACGCCCCGGTTCTGTTGAAAAACGGCGCTATTTTATATTCCCTAACCTGTACTTGACAGTTCGAGCCTTCCGGCCTATATTCTGCCGGATGTGGTTCCCACGGTTCCATCAAATTGAGCAAACTGAGCCGCAGGCTTTCAATCACAGACTGGCGGATGGGTATCGAGTTGGCGTGAACGAGACGCTCCCAAAGAGCGCCGGCGGTTGCAAAGTAAAGGGTAAGTAGCTTACTTAGACGTTATGTATGATCAGAATTCTAGCATGGGTGTGATTTCCGATGCTTGTAACGAGAGATTAAAAACACAGGAGTTCTGGGCTGCAGAGAAGAGGCTTGAAGGCTCGCGGTATTCTTTCCATGCTGACTTTGCATCGTCATCTCCCGAGCAGTTTGTAAGCCGAACCGACCGTTTGCCTGCACTTCGCACAAGGTCCATTTTCCAAATGCGCCTCCGGTACCGCCGGGGGCGTATTTCGTGTTGACCATGAGCCATCAAGACTTGGTTTCCGTCATCATTCCAACTTACAACAGGGCGAACTATCTGGTTGAGTCGCTCGAAAGCGTTTTGGCACAGACGTATCGAAATCTCGAGGTAATCGTAGTCAATGACGGGTCGACTGATGAAACGAAAACGAAGTTGGAGCCTTTTCTCGGTCGAATATCGTACTCTGAAAAATCGAACGGGGGCAAATCGTCTGCCTTGAATCTAGGACTCAAACACGTCTCCGGTAACTATGTCTGGGTCTTTGACGATGATGACGTCGCGCTGCCTGAACTGGTAGAGTCGCACATATCGGTTTTCAAATTGCAGCCCGAGGTCGGGTTCGTTTATAGCGGATATGCGTCTTTTGAAGGAAACGACGCGGACAACGTGATCGAGACGGTAGAGGCTACCGCACATCCGGAAGCAGAAATGGTGGGTCAACTCCTGAGCGGAAATTTCATCAGCGGTGTTTCAGTTGTCGTTCGCCGAGAGTGTTATGATCGGGTGGGAATCTATGATGAAAGGCTGATTCGCGCTCAGGACTACGATATGTGGATACGGCTCGCGCGTGCTGGATATAAAGCAGGCGTCTTACGCCAGCCGTTGGTAAGAGTACGTAAACACGATGGATTACGGGGTTCCGAAAAGGATCGGTTCGAGACAACGCATTTGAACGACAAGCACCTTGAATATCATCGAATCATAATGCAGAAAATCTATTGGGAAGTCCCTTTGGATGTAATATCGCCGGAAATGGCCGAAGCGCCACACGACCCGACCCAAGTGTTAAGGGCGCTATTGAAACGCACCTGGATCGTAGCCAATAGAATGCTGGTGGAAGAGACTATCCGAGACCTGGAATTCGTTCGGGATCACATTATGCGGTATCGGGAATTGCACCTGGATGATCGCCAGCGCCGGTTCCTTGCAGCTCTACGTGACTATGCTACGAGGTTACGACAGACCGAAATCGCGGATTTGAGCGAGTTGATACTACAGTTTAGATGAAACTGCCAGCATGCGATCAAAAGTGATAGAGCTTGTCATTCATCGGTGGATCCAATTAACACACCAATTGCAAGTACGGTCTTGTTCGCTCACACGCATTTCCTCAGCTTTTTCGTTGTAGAGGCTGGCGCCGGTGAAATATGGAAGAAAGTAGAGGAGATTTCGGCCAAGGATCAGGGGCTGATGGTGCTCGACGGGACCGTAACACCTCTACGACCCCGACGGGTTGATGGATGGCGTATCCATCGAGGCGCTCATCGACGGTTCGTGGGAAGCGGGTCCGCTGGCCGACCTGGTCCGCCGTTTCGCGGAGCGGTTCAATAGGGACTTCAACCGCCGCGTGCTGGGGCCCGGCTCCAACGTGCAGGTATCTTCAGTCGAAGATGCGGCGTCAACCGGGAAGGCCGTTCTGGACCGTGACCCGAACCATTCGGGAAGCGGCAGGAAGGATCTTCCACCCTCAGGGTACGTGGACAAGCTTGTTTTCAAAATAGATCCGGATGCCGCGTTGCTCGAACTGACCAATGGAAACCTGGACGTTTTGAACATGTATCCCCTGCCGTTCAAGGAGAAAAGCTGGTCGCCTGAATTTACGTCGCGTTTTCTCATGGTCATCCGATACGCCAGCGGTGTCAACTACATCATCTGGAACAACACCCATCCGATTTTTCGCGATAGACGGGTCCGCAGGGCGATGACGCATCTGACGCCGCGCAAGAGCATTATTCGAGATCTGATCCATGGACTTGGCGTAACCATCGACGGACCGGTGCATATGACCCGGCCGGGATACTACGCCGGCCTGAAACCACTCGAATACGACCGAGATCCTGCCGCGGAATTGCTTCAGGCGGCTGGCTGGCTCGATTCGGACGGCGACGGTGTTCTGGATCGGGATGTGGACGGTGTCAGGATCGCATTCAGGTTTGAATTCCTGGTACCGGCAGGTTCTCAACTCAGCAAGGACATCGGCCTGGTCATACAAGACGAACTCGCGGACATGGGAGTAGAATGCAGGGTCCGTGAAATCGATCGTTCCATCTACCTGGAGCGGCTGCGAGAGCGGGAGTTCGACGCGCTGTTCTCAGGTGGAGGAAGCCATCCGGCGGTGCCTCTCTACCTCTATTCGAGTTGGCATTCGTCGCAGGTCGAGGACGGCGGGAATTATTCGTGTTTTGAGAATAAAGAGGCGGATCGGTTACTGGAACGGTATCGCCGTACGTTTGACACTGAACGGCGGATTTCACTCTACCGCAGGTTCCAGGAAATCCTGCACGAGGAGCAGCCGTATACGTTTCTCTTTGTGGGCCGTGGCGTAACGGCGTACAGCCGGCGGTTTCGAGGAGTAAATTGGTATCCCTCGGGATGGACCGACTTTCTGGAAAGGTGGGTGGATCCGGCGGAGCGGCGGTACCCAAAGTGATTGTTGAATGGAAATCTGACTGGTGCGTCGCGCCCCCAATGGGTTCCAATGGAATTTAACGGGAAGAAGCTGTCAGACATCAGCCGTCAGACCGCCCAACCCCGGCCAATTCGGCGGTGGGTTCGAAGGGGTTGAACGCTAATCGTTGAACGCGGTGTCGAGCCACAAGAATCGCTATGCTTGACGGTCATTTAAACGTCGGCATCTGTGGACAATTCCTGATGTGTCAATAGACAAAACGTCAACGAATCAGGAATCGTAAACGAGAGTTATTCTTCGCAGGGTTAAATATGTCCGAATTAAAGGCTGGCACGGTTGTCGACGGGTGTTACGAGATCCTCAATACCGTTGGAAATGGAGGTTTAGGTACCGTCTATCGTGCGCGGGACGTACGGAAAAATTCCATTACAGCGCTTAAGATATTAGATCTCACGGGGGACGGGGCACAAAGGCGATTTCTGAGGGAGTTTAATATCTTGTCTCGAATCCGACATCCTCGAGTTGTTATTTCACACAGCTGGGGCGCGCACGACGGGAGTCCGTATTTTTCCATGGACTTTGTCCATGGTCGTCCCTTGTCCGACCTGATTTCAGGAGTAGATGATCGTGAAAAGCTAAAATCCGCGTGGCTCGTTCCCTTTATCCGCCAGACTGTAGAAGGGTTGGGATACATCCATGAACAGGGTGTGTTGCACAGAGACCTGAAGCCCTCAAATATTATGATTTCAGAGATTGAGGGTAAGCCCGAGGTTACGATTCTGGACCTGGGTCTGGCGCGATTTAGAGATGTAAGGGAGGAACGCCTCTCGGCTCCCGGAGCGGCTACCGGGACCTTGGAGTACATGTCCCCCGAACAGATCCGGGGAAAGGCAGTTGACCAGCGATCCGACCTTTATTCATTGGGAGTCATTCTTTACGAGATTCTTACCGGGAAACCACCATTCACGGGAGAAGATCCAGCAACGGTATTGCTTCAGCATCTGAAAGAATTGCCGCGCCCTCCGCACCTTGTAACCGGCGAAGATTTCTCGGGGATCGAAGAGTCAGTAATGAAGCTTCTCGAGAAGGAACCCATTGACCGCTACAGTTCGGTAGGGAGCTTGCTGTATGATTTGACGAATAACGAGGAAAGCGGATTCTATAGAGACGGTGACGAAGCTACCGTTTCAATGCGGCCTGTCTTGGGTGCCCCAGACGTTCCCGTTTTCCAACCCCAGTTCCAGGGTCGAGAACGTGAGATGAAGGCTCTACGGAAGATCCTGCAGGATACTCGCGAGGGTATAGGGCGCATCATTCTCGTGAGCGGCAGTGCTGGCATCGGGAAGACCCAAGTTCTTGAAGAATTCCAGGCCGACGCCCGCGTCAACGGAATGCGCGTACAATCAGGACGTTGCTATGAGAGCGGGGGCCAAGCCTTTGGGCCATTCCTGGAAATCCTGCGAGACCTGGCCGATCAGACCGGCGTTCGGGGTCCAGACCTGGAAGAATCCGTCAAGCGAGTTCTTACGCAAATTGAACGGCCGGCGCCCGCCGATCAGCCGGATCCGTACCCGGCGATGGAGACCTTGTCGGAACTTCTCGTCGATCTGAGCAGGGAAACGCCGACCCTTGTATGCATTGAAGACGTGCAGTGGGCCGACGACCTGACCCTGCGGTTCCTGGACTTTGTGAGGAGAGATCCGGATCCCGTACCTCTCGTCTTCGGGCTCGCTTGCCGCAAGGTGGACGAAGATCCGCTACCCCCTGGAATCGACGACCTGACAGATGGGCCAATTGGAACTCGAGCTGAACATTTTCGTCTCCAGCCTCTCGATATGGACGAAACTGGGAATCTGGCTGCGTCCCTGCTTGGAGAACAGGCTGTACCTGAGGAAGAGAATCGTAGGGTTTTCCAGGAAACTGGGGGGAATCCACTGTTTGTCGTAGAATTGGTTCGGGGAGCAATTGCCGACGGCTTGATATGGAAGGATTCAACAGGAATTTGGAGGTGGCCGAAGGAGACGGAATGGCCAATGCCGTCGGGCATTATGCAGGCCATCAAGTTGCGCCTGGGACGACTTCGTTCGGCCCAAAGGCAGGCGCTGGAATATGCATCAATCTTTCGCGGCGCGTTTTCGTTCGAGCTGATTTCAGACGTCTGGTGCGAGGATGAACTGGAGTTATTGGAGACGGTGGATGCAAACGTCAGCCTGGGCCTTTTGAGAGATATGCAGGACCCTCGTGGACGTTATCGGTTCTCACATGGACTGATCCAACGGGCGGTTTACGACGGCATATCGTTAAACAGACGTACGTTGCTTCACCAGGAGGCAGGCAGCGCCTTAGAAAGACGGTTGGATTGCGGCGCCGCAGAGTCATTGGATGAATTGGCCTATCACTTTTTGAGATCGAACGACCTGGAAAAAATGGCGCGGTACGTCACCTTATCCGGCCGCTTTGCATTGGGGATGCAATATTTCTCGCACGCACTCGAACAGTTCCGAACTGTTCTCAAAAAAGGCGCGTTTTCCCCTGATGCCCCCGTTTGCATTGCGCGCGGTTCGGTGATGCATCTCGACTTTCTCTGCGCTTACTCCGAAGCGCTTTGCGGATGCGGCAGGTACGAAGACGCGCGCCGCGAGTTGGAAGGTGCCATGCAGTGGGCGTCCTTTGAAATGCCCGCGCAAAGGGCGAATGTGTTGAGGATTTTAGGAATTACCTACGTGAATGGCGGGGACTGCCAAAGAGCTGAGTCGATGTTGTTAGAAGCGCTGGAACTCTTCCGGAATCAGGGCGAGGCGGAGAATGAACTTAGGGTTTTGGGTCTGTTGTCAAATCTCTACGTGGCGCTAGGGAAAAAAGAGGTTGCTGCGGGATTTTGTCATTCAGCAGCTGAAAAATGCCGCGAAATGGGAGGGTCTATCAACGAAGCCCGTGCTTTGATGCATCTGGGGTTTGCAGCGCAGTTTACTTATCGTAATGACAGATCGAAAAAGCTCCTGGACTCTTCATTAAATCTATTAGAGAGGAACGGCGATCGAGCTTATCGCCATAACTGTCTTTTCCTTTTGGGACGTGCAGAGAATCGGTTGGGTAATTTTGATCGGGCCGAGGAGATTTTCCTTGAGCTTAAAGACTTTTGGGCCAAACGCGGTTCGAGACCTGCGGAGGCAGGATCACTCGTGTTTTTGGGCAGGGTTGCCTTGGAAAACGGAGATGCCGAGGCTGCAGAAGCACACGCGGGTGCCGCAGTGCGGCTTCTGTCGGGTACCGGCCGCTCCGATGAAATGTGCCGCGCCCATGCGTTGCTGGCCGAGACACTCGCGGAAACCGGCCGTGTTGAAGAGGCGCTGGCCTGGGCCGAACGGGCCTGGCCGGGCGTGGAGTACGGCGGGAATGTCCGCGCCATTGCATGGACCGCAAAGGCGAAATCGCTCGTCGCGGCCGACCGTCATGACGAAGTCGATTCCCTGATTGATCATGCATTGGAAGTCCAGGGTTCCCCGGACGGCTTGGAACAGGTAAACCTGTTCGTTGTAGCGGGCGCGTATTATCTGGAACGGCGGCGTCTTGCCGATGCCCGAGGGTGCCTGGAAAATGCCCGTGAGGCTGCCGAACGCTTGAATCTGCGTTATCTGGCCCGAAAGGCAGCGGATCTCCTAAACCTGGTTATTGAGGAAACTGCGATGACTATTACACCAGAGGCGAAGGTTACGGCGCTTTCCCAAGAGCATCTGCAGACCCTTTATGAAGTATCCGAAGATTTGACGTCGGTCTTGGACCTGAATGTGCTACTTGATCGAATTCTGGACCGACTGAAGAAGGTGAGCCAGGCCGAACGTGTTTTGATTGCTATCGAGGATGGGGCAGCCGGTCGCGTCAAGGTTGCGCGTAAGTATAATCTGGATGACTTAGCTGCAAGGGAGATCAGCGAGGGAATAATCAGGTGGTCGATGCAGCGGCACGAGCCCGTATTGAGTCTGGATGCTCGCGTTGACGATCGATTCAGAAAAAGGGCCAGCGTTTCGGCCTACGGCATCCGATCGGTGCTTTGCGTTCCACTGCGGCATGCGGAATCGGGTGTCATCGGCGCGCTGTATTTGGACCATAGAAAGCTAGAAGATTTGTTTCGCGAAGAAGACACAGCCTTGTTTGCGGCATTTGCGAATTTGGCCTCCATTGCGGTTGTCAACGCCCGGATGTTCTCCCGGAGCCAGGAGCAGGCACTTTTTTTCCAGGAAAAATACGAGGGCACCTACCGAATGGGAGAACTTATCGGACAGAGTCAGCTGATGCAGGAAGTGTTCAAACTGGTCGACGTGGCGGCTGAAAGCGACATGACTGTGCTTATACAGGGTGAGACGGGAACGGGGAAGGAACTGGCCGCCCGGGCTATCCATACCCGGAGCAACCGCAAGGCGAAACCCTTTCTCTCCGCAAATTGCGGGGCGCTTACCCACGAACTGCTTCAGAGCGAGCTGTTCGGTCACAAGAGAGGCTCATTTACCGGGGCTTCATCCGACCGCAAGGGACTATTCGCCTCCGCGGAGGGCGGTTCCGTGTTTCTAGACGAAATCGGGGATGCCTCTTCGCAATTGCAAATAAGCCTGTTGCGCGTACTGCAGGATGGGGAGACACAGCGAGTAGGAGAGACTAATGTTCGCCACGTAGACGTTCGGGTGATTGCAGCGACGAATCGCGACCTGGAAGCGGACGTGCGTGCCGGTCTTTTTCGGGAGGACTTGTATTACCGGCTGCGCGTTTTACAGATTGAAATGCCTCCACTGCGTGACCGTATTGAGGACATCCCTTCGTTGTCGGAACATATACTGAAGCGTGTTTCTTCGGAGCAGGGAAAGGAAGTACTGGGCTTTACAGTGGGTGCAATGCGGGGATTAATGGATCACGCGTGGCCGGGCAATGTCCGTGAATTGCAGAATGAGATAAGACGCGCGGTTGCGTTGGTTGAAGAAGGAAAGAAGGTTTCCGTCGATCTATTCTCGAAGAGGATTGAACATCGTCAAGACGCCGAACAAGGTTCGCGAGGACATCTAAAATCGGAGGTGGCTGCCCTTGAAAAAAGGATGATAGCCGCGGCACTTGACAAATGCAAGGGGAACATTTCTCATACTGCCGCTCATTTAGGTCTCAGCCGAAATGGACTTCAGAAGATGATGACGCGTTATGGTCTGCGTTGAGTTGCACGATAAAGCCTCGCCATCAGCGTAGATAGCTTGCGCATCGATCCTAGAGAAGTGTAGACGGCGTTGGACAGAATTTAAAGTATTGTATTTTAAGGTTTTGTTCGTTTGAATTGACGCATATCTTTCACATAGGAAGAGTTCTGTATACAATGAATACAATTTAAGAACAAACTCTCGTCGTGAATAGAAAAGAAAAAACAAATAAATAAATCGTTGTAATTATTTCGCTTGTGGTCTCACACAAGCGTTTTTTGTTTTTCGGG
Organism: Candidatus Latescibacterota bacterium; assembly: GCA_965116875.1. GTDB lineage: Bacteria > Latescibacterota > UBA2968 > UBA2968 > JAAXHE01. Next base: position 269,196 of record OZ220733.1, on the reverse strand, counting down.
TACGTGGTTTGCAGCATCCCATTCATAGCATTAATTGCATGATGGATTTGGCGCCACGTGTTTGATCTCCATTGTAGTATAGAGACGCGCAAAGCTGAACGGGCAAGGAGGACGATAATGGCACTGAATAATCCCAAACCTTCACTGTTCCCGGTCAACGGTGTTTCAGACAATAGGGGGAAAATTTGCGGATGCTTTGGATCGACGACTCCTATTGAAGCGACGTTGTGCGAATGGCCGTGGTTCCCCATTCTGCCGCCACCAATGACAAACGCGGTCACAATCAAAAAATCACAGAATGGACCCACTCCACGGGAAAAGCATACAGCCCAATAGTATATCGGTTGTTTGTGTGTCGGGTATTGGGGGCAGAGGAAGTGCTACGAATCGCAAAGTCTGAAATGCATCTTTTCAGAACATCCCAGTCGAAACGTACGTTTTTGTTTCAGGTTTACACGGGACTGTTCTTTGAACTGAATCCGCTCTATGAGTCGATTCTCAAGATTTGCGACGGACTAACGGACCAGGAAGTCGTTTTTGAATTGGCCGATGAATTTCCTGGCGAGGACGTGTTAAAGGCAGTTGAGGTCCTTGCCGAAGCCCAGCTCATATACGATGCCTCGCTGAAACTTCATTCAGATACACAGGGGCCGGATCAAGGGATCTGCGGATTGCCAGAGTCCGAGCCCCGTGAGAGTCAATTTCACATCACGTTACACGTTTCGCACGCCTGTAACGTCAAATGTACCTATTGCTTCGCACATGGCGGCGACTACGGAAGGGTACCGGGATTTATGACGCCGCATGTAGCAAGGCAGGCTGTACGATGGGCACTGAGTGAAGCTCGCTCGTTCGGCAGGTGTCAGATAGACTTTTTCGGTGGGGAACCGCTCCTGAACTTCGAGTTAATTCGAGATATCATTCCCTTTGCCCGTGAGTATGCCCATCGGGTTGGGGTTCAGGTCTCTTTTGGTATCGCAACTAATGGCACTCTAATTTCGGATGAAATCTTACAGTTTCTAATTGATGAGGAAATTCACATTCAGGTTAGTGTCGACGGCAACCCGAGAGACCAAAACCGACTGCGGAAGTTTCGAGATGGCAGTGAAACGTACAATGTGGTGGCCGAGAACCTGTTGAAATTGACGAAAGAGTCACCGGATAAGGTATCGGTACGCGCAACAATGACTTCGTACAATCTGGACAGGGAGTCCATTGCTGATGATTTGAGGCAACTTGGCGCATGTCGTGTTAGAGTGGCTCCTGTCGTTGCTGCACCTGAAGAACCTTATGCGCTGCGCGAGGAGCATCTGCCTGAAATAAAGCGCAGACTTTGCGGTTTAAGCCGGCATGAGACGGCGAACATTCTGGAAGGGTCGCACGAGAGAGGATTTTTCGACCGTTTTATCGAACGATTAATGACTCGCGCGAAATCATGTTATGGCTGTCAAGGCGGGAGGACATTTCTGGCCGTGGATGTAGAAGGCGACATCTATTTTTGTTCAAGTCTTGCCGACCGGCCGGAGTTTAAGATGGGCGACGTCTTCTCTGGTCTTGACGAAAATGTCCAGGATGGATTCAAAGATTCGTTCCATGTCGATTCCCGTTCCGACTGTCGGCGTTGCTGGGCAAGAAACCTGTGTGGGGGCGGGTGTATATATGATGCCCGGACTGCAACTGGGGACCCGATAAATCCGAACCCTGTCTCGTGCGAACAGATCCGTTATAGCTATGAACTCGCCATGGAAATGTGTATAGAAATTCAAAACACGGACAAGAAACTGTTGCAGGAGAGGTACAATCTAAGATTGGTTAATCAAGGTGATGCCGAGTGAAGCTACTTATAAAACTCGATCAACCGAGCCTCCTCGTACATTATTGTGTGATTAGCGTTAATTCGACAACCATACGCCGTGAAAAGGTGCGGAACTCTTGTGGGAGAGAGTCGCACCAGCCCAATGTTGCCGCCGTCGGTTGCAAGTAAAGCAGGCAGGAAAGCATCGAGTTGTCCTAAGCTCCGGTGTATAGGTCGCATGGCAACTTGCAAGTATACAGTCCGTAACGCGAGTGAAGGTTTAGCAGGCCTCGAGAGAGGTAATGCGTGAGGCGAACGGTGTTTTGAAGGTGGAAGGCCGCCGTCGTCGGAGAAAAGGTGAACGTGAGAATCCAATTGTGTCGCTGGGGTATCGGCGACGTCATGCATACTAAGCCTGAATAATTCACAAAAGAGGTGGTTTCCGTACCCAAGTCATTGTATTATAATATGGTTACGCACGTAACCATTACACAATGACACAGCACAAATTCGAAAGGAGTTCACGATGAAGAAGAGCACGTTAGCTGGACGTCATTGGCCGGAAAGAATGTTCAGTCTTTTTGTTTTTTTACTTACGGTCGTTCTTGTTTCCGGAAACGGCCGGGCGGTTGCACAAGTGCCGGACCAGTCGAAGGAGACGTATTCGAAGTCTTCGCCTCACGAGGCCAACGAAGAGTCCATTCACGAAACGAAGTTGGAATATATCGGCGAAATCGGTCTTGATTTGAAGCGCCAATTTAGTCTGGACTTTAACGAAAAAACACCTGGGATTGGTGAGGCAAACTGGATAGGTGTGACACGGGATAACACTCTACTGCTTACCGACCGGATTGGTGAAAGAGCACATGAATTTGACCTTTCGGACGGACGCTATATCCAGTCGTTTGGTCGTCAGGGTCGCGGACCAGGCGAATATGGCAGTGCTCGTTATATGTCAATAGACCCGCAGGGTATGGTGTACCTGTTGGATTCAACTTATGGCCAGATTGTCCGATATGACAGAGCCGGGAAACATGTGGACACGACACGGTTACTACATGCCACCAGGGTGTTAACGGGTAGATTGGGCGAGGTCTTCGTACTGATGGTAAACCCGATGAAGATAATGGAATTGCGACGCCTTGAACCGTCCGGATGGGATGTTGTGTATCGCGTGGCTCTTTCTACCAATTCCCAGAGGTTTATCTCATATCGCATGAAAGCCTTTGCGCATCTATGCTACAGCGTGGTACGGAATAGGCTGTATTTCCTGGGACCAAACGACTACATGGTTAGAGAAATCGACGCCGAGACTGGGATAACCATCAGGCGATTTGGTCGTCGTCCGAAAGGATATGTACCGTTGCCGACAAGGTATCATGGAATTGAACAAGGGAGTCGTGAAGATATGAGAGGATTGAAAATGACAACTGTAAGTAGCATGACAATCGTCCATGGTCGATTTTTGATGGTTTCGCACATAAACCCTGGCACGACCGAGGACACGACCGTCGCAAGTATTACCAACTGGTCGATTTACGACCTCGACACAGAAGAGGCCGTCGGAGTCTATGACTTTAGTAGGTCAGCAAAGGAGCACCTCGAATCCGAAGTTATATCGGTCCCGTGGAATAGTATAGCATCTTCGCGGGATCAGTTGTATGTATGGAGTGAGCCGTCGGCAGCAGAGTCGGAAAATTCCAATGGCAATGTGGCTGTCTATGCGCTTGACTTTGGTGCAAATAACTAGCTGTAAATCGTGTCGATTTATCCGATCGATGCATCTATCTCATTCATTAGCCTCGATCCGAAAAAGTCGCAACGCGGCGACGCGACGGAACTCTCCGAATGGTGCCGAAATGGTCTTAAGGAAGGACATTTCTTCCGTTCACGTACAGTGTCCTGATGCATCCTGGTAGTCAGCAGTCTAATCACCTCTTTAACTGACACATATTCAAATAAAAGTCCTCGAAAAATGAGGAATCAAGGTTTGCTTTGCGATTTGCCGAAACTACGGATTCCGATCCACCAATTCTCAAACTCTCAAAAGGGAGGCAACATGAACTTGCTACGAAAACCACGGAACCGTCGACAGGATACATTGATATACGCGTACGAATGGTACGATGGATATCAATGGTTCAACGACAAATTCGAAAAAAGGTGCCACAATGGTCAGTTGCAGCGGAGAGACCACTATTCTTGCGATGCCACGAATGAGATCGAAGTTGCCCTTTGTAATTCGGGAGATACCTATTGGTCGGAATGGTATAACATTTAGGTATTACTCTCGTTGACTGAAATGGTGGATCGGATCCGTATTTCGGTCTTTCGTTAACTTCGGTAAGTACGTTAAACGTATGATATTGGTGCTGTTCATTGGATCGAAGAATCCCTCTGCTGCGGTGGTGAACGTGGATTCTATGGGATTGGTTGTCGCCAGTGTGCGGCTGGGAAATCGCTTCGATCTTACGCGGCCAGCGGGGTTGATGTCGTGTTTGGGGAAGGCTTCATCCAGCGCAAAGAGCACAGAGAGCCAGTGGCAATAGCTTGGGTTGGCGCATTCTTTCTGCAGCCCTAGCCTGCTTAGTCGGCGGTTTTTGTGGTGTTTGAGTCAAGCTTCAAGCAGCGAGTTTGGCATGATCGCAATGTTGGTCGATCAAAGTTTCGAGTCTGTCGAATGCGCTGCGTAGGTGGTTTGGCGTGGTCTTGTCGAGGGTGAGTCCGGATCTTAGGATGCGCGCCTGCGTTCGGAAGATGACCAGTGCCCGCAAGAACATCTGTGTGCGACGGCCGCCGAAGCGTAGGGCAAATACCCGTTGGCCGTCGATTTGTTGTGGTTTTGAACCGTACAGAATTCATTCGAGAAACTACAATAACCTCTATGGACTGCAACGACGGTTGTTGTAAAGTTTCGGTATGATTATGCGGATAACGAGATTATTGGTAGTATCGAATCTGCTTTTCCTAATTGGTCTAGTCGTCTCCCTCGCCTGGTTATTCAAATTACATCTCACCGATCTACGGTTTTACCGCACGTTTGTGGTCAATACCTACCGGCAGGATCTGATAGTCGGTCGCGGATTTCCAAAATTGTCAATTCGCACGACTGGCAATGATACGGTAAGTACTGACTTTTCAGGATCAAAGACCGGCTTGGTGTTTTTGTTTTCGCCGAATTCGTGCCAACCTTGCATCAATCTAATATTACGGGCGCTGCAACACATCCACGACAACCTAAAGGACTCCTTAGAGATGCCGATTTACGCCATTTCAAATGGGGATCAATCAGAATTGACTAAATTTAAGCGAGCCTTCAGGTTGACGTTTCAGTTAGGTGTTCCGCTAGAACCAGAGGATTCCGATGGGTTGTTCGTGCGAACTCCTGTGGTTTTTCTTGTCAGTCCAGAAAACAGGATAATTCGATGCCACCTTCCTCTAATCCAAGCGGAGCAATTCACATCCTTGTTCTTCGTTGATCTTGTTTACAATCATATGCCTGCTTTTGAGATTAATGTTGAGGGTTTCGCTGATTCACCCTTGAAAGAAATGCACGGTATGTCTCTATTGGAGTTAATCAAGGGGCGCGGTGTCCTCAGTGATCCCTTTTAGTTTTCCGCGGAGCCACACATCTCATCAATAAACGCGATTGTGCGATTTGCCAAATTCCTGAATCCCTACCGCTTTAAGGGATTAATCGTTGTGATCTGTCTTGTCCTTACCACTGCGGTTTCCTTAGCTCCACCGTACATTACGAAGACGATTATCGATGACATAATTCCAGCCAAACAATATACCACTCTTCTAGTCGCGATAGGACTTCTCTGCGGTTTGATGTTAACTAATATGATCTTGTCTTTCGCATCAAACTACCTCTACGCGTGGTGCAGTAATCGCATTGTTCGGGATATGCGAGTGCGGATGTTTCGTAAGCTGTTGGATTTACCGATAAGCTCACTTGACAATCGAAAGACAGGAGATTTGGTCTACCGGCTCAATAGTGATGTGGCAGTGATTGAGTCGATGCTGACTTCCAGCGCGTTGCACTCGATCCACAGTGTCCTGACTTTGATTGGGCTGATCGTATTGTTGATGTGGCTAAATGCCTCCCTTTTTTTGCTGACTGTAATCGGCGTCCCGTTGTTTGTATTAAATCTGACCTATTTTCAGCCTAGGATTAGACGGAATATCGAAAAGATTCAGAAAAAGGGGTCCGACATCTCCAGCTACGTAATTGAACGATTTAAAAACGTCTCATTAATTAAACTTACGAATAGTTCGAGGCGAGAAACCGATAGATTTCGTTTTATGTCGGATGATCTAATTGAATTAATCATGCGCAATGTCCTGTACTATGCCTCAATGAATAGTGTGTCAGGAGGGTTGGCCGCGTTAACCCCCCTCTTCATTATGGGATTCGGAGCGTATCAGGTTATGCAAGACGTCATGTCGCTTGGCGCTCTAGTTGCCTTCCTACAGTACTCGGTACGTCTTTTCCAGCCAGTCCGGAACCTGCACGATATGTACATTGGGCTCGTTCGAGGGTTGGTTTCCATGCGTCGCGTGTTGGAGTTTATGCAGATTCCCTCGGAGGTTGGTTTTTTTGCTGGACGAAAACAGTTTACCTTCGGGAGGCAGATTGACCTTCAAGATGTTTATTTTAGTTTTGAGAGTCAGACAGTACTTCGAGGAGTGAAATTTAGTATGGCAAAAGGGAAATCGTATGCTTTGGTAGGTGCGAGTGGAAGTGGAAAGTCGACGATTGCCAATTTGCTTTGTGGGCTTCATCTTCCCGATCGAGGTTGCATCAACATTGACAATGTTCAAATGCGAGAATTCGAACTGTCGGACTTGAGGCGTAATATCAGTTTGGTTAGCCAACGAGTCCACCTATTTCACGATAGCGTCGGCGAGAATATCCGGTACGGATCGGCTCGGTATAACTCATCAGAAATCGACCGCGTCATGGAGATGGTTGGTCTGAACGATCTGAATCAACATGAAACTATAGGAGAGCAAGGAGTACAGATGTCGGGTGGGCAGCGACAACGGCTTGCAATTGCTAGAGCCTTGTTGAATCCTGCGGAGTTGCTAATCATGGACGAAGCGACCGCAGCTTTGGATCCCCAAAATGAACACACGATTCTTCGAAATGTCCGACGGATATTTGCTGGAAAGACAATCCTAGTTATCAGTCATAGACTAAACGTCGTCCGAAATGTGGATGAAGTGATCTGCATTGATAACGGCACCGTAGTTGAACAGGGTCAACCTCAGGCGTTGCTCCAGAAACAAAGTTTCTTAAACAGTTTTTTTTCAACGGCACGCAATTAACCTCAATCCGAAAAAAACAGCAACGCGGCGACGCGATAAAACCCTCCGAAACGGGGCGTTGTCGACATAAAGAAAGATGTTTTTTCCCTTCACGTCCAGTGACCTGGTGTATCCTCGGTTTCCGCCGTCTAATCGCCTTTATTTCAAGCACATATTCGAATTAACGTCCCCGGGGACTTTCGAATCAAGGTTAATAAGAGTCCCGAATTGGATACGAATTCGTGTGGCGATGGGTTATAGTTTCACTGGTATTCATATTAATTGTGATGTATTGTGCCGTCCTTCAATTGACCGAGTGGTTTTATGCCCGGCGGACGGTGGCTGGACTTCCTCTTGCAAATGTCGGCACTTTAGAAGAACAGGCTATTGGGACATTGGATTTAGTTGAAGCTAAGCACCAATATGACAGGGGAGCAGCGTTATTTGTAGATGCTCGCTCGGCTGAGGCATTTAATGGTGGGCATATTCCGGGTGCTGTCCGTCTGTCATATCACTATTCGACTTCCAAATTGCATCGTGTGCTTGAGCCTTATCCGGCGGATACCGATATTATCGTCTACTGTGCAAATGCTACATGTATGAGTAGCTATGATGTAGCGCGGCGCCTCGCACGAGAATTCACATATGCAAACGTCAGGGTGCTTTCCGGTGGATGGCCGTTGTGGGCCGAGGCGGGATTTCCGGTGGCAACCGAGACCGATGACGGAGGTTAGTATTTCTGCTTTTAGGAGAAGTTGGGGGAAACAACTCTAACCGATTTCCTGGCAATGCGATATTCGTGAGAATATCGCCGTCCTCCTTTAGCTTTTTCGTGAACAGGTGCGATGAGTTTTCCGTTTTCAAACTTGACCGGACGCGGCGTTGCCGTCGCAGTTATAGATAGTGGCATCGTGCCGGACCACCCGAAGGTTGGTCCGTTGACAGACGGGGTTTCTATATCAGTCGGTAAAGCAGGGGATTTAATCTATGGTTCTGATTTTGAAGACTGCGTGGGTCACGGAACGGCCTGTGCAGGTATTATCCGGCGGAAAGCGATGGACGCCTCAATTTATAGTATCCGAGTTTTTGACGAATCCTTGTCGACGGAACCACGACTGCTCATAGCGGCCATCGAATGGACAGTTGCGCACGGAATCGACATTGTAAATCTAAGCTTGGGAACAACGGATATCGCTTATCGTGACGAGTTGGCAAACGTCTGTCGCAATGCAGTCAGCGTTGGTACTCTTTTGGTAGCATCCGCAAATAACGAGGGACGTGACTCGTATCCTGCGTTGTTAGCCGACGTCATTGGTGTCGGTTCGGGTGCGTTGCTTGGCCCGTACGACTACTATTATCGCGCCGGTCGACCGATTGAGTGCATTGCGCGCGGCGACCCCCAACGGGTGTGTTGGTTGGAGCCGAAGGAAATAATGATGGGCGGTACCAGTTTCGCTGCGCCACATATAACCGGTCTGATCGCGCTAATCCGGCAGGCTTACCCTGGTGCCTGCTTGCAACAGATCCGTGAGATTCTGAGTAACCACGCAGTATCCGAAACGGCGCCTCCTCTCGTAACAAACCCTGCGTCATCCATCAAGGTCCCGTCTGCTGCAGAGGATCGCTTCTCGTGGATACGCAAGGCCTGCCTCTACCCGTATAATAAGGAAATGCACGCCGTAGTTCGTGCGAATGACCTATTGGGCTTTCAGGTCGTGGGCATATCCGATCCTGTCGGAAAGGGATTGGTCGGCAGCGATGCAGGGGAAGCAATCGGCCTGTGTAATAAGGGTCTCCGGATCACATCCCGGCTGTCGGCGTGTCTGGAGCATGCAGACACTCTGATTCTTGGTTACGTTGATGAATTGAGTCGAATCCGTAAGAGCGATTTCCTTAGAAAGTGCGTTCAGGTCGCACTCGATAATGAAGTAAACGTGTTCAGCCTACTTGCACTACCTCACGCGGAGTACGGTGACTTGCATGAAGTCGCTGCTTCTAAAGGATTGAGACTGTATTATCCTGAGCTGTCGTTTGAAGAGGCGAGCCGTACAGTCGATGGATGCTCATCGCTCCCCGAAGTGGATGTTCCGGTTTTGGCTATAGTAGGTACGAGTTCGCAACAGGGTAAATTTACCCTTCAATTAGCGTTCCGGCGAAGATTGCTAGAACTAGGGTTTCGGATTGCACAGATTGGGACTGAACATCATTCCGAGCTATTCGGCATGGATTATGGGTTTCCAATGGGCTACGCACCCTCTGTTCGAATTCCGACTGAATACTATATTCCGTTTCTCGATGCGAAGATGCGCGAGATTTGCTACCAAACACGACCTCATCTCATTTTGGTCGGTACCCAATCCGGAACGGTTCCCTATGACGTATGCGACAAGCATACTTTGACGCTGCCCACCATTGCTTTTTTAATGGGTGTGAAGCCTGATGCTTGCATATTGGTGGTAAACAGTGTCGATCCCGAAGACTATATTCAGGACACGGTCAACGGCATTCGCGCATTTTGTCACGCGCCCACATTGTTGCTAGCCACGTCAGACTTTGAAAAGGGAGTGCAGGCTAGGTATGGTCGAACGTCGATAAGACCGCGACCGCTGACTCAAGCCGAAGTAGCCTGTAAGTTGGGACAATTGGAACGGTCTTTTGGATTACCCGCCATATGTATTTCGTCGGCAGAGGGTATTCAAAAGGCGGTTGATGTGGCAATCGATCACTTTACCGAGGACAAGAAAAACGGATGGAAGAATTGACGCTCATTGGACAGCGTGTAAAATCTGCGATCGTCCAGTCACTCCGCCTGAGTATTGACCCTAACGACATTGCCGATGATGAGTTGCTTTTCGAGGGCGTGGGAGTTGACTCGATTGCCGCACTAGAAATCATCTTTGCTCTTGAACAGGAGTTTGGAATTGAGGTGGATGACGAAGAATTACGCGTCGACCTCTTCGATTCTGTGAATTCTATGGTTCGTTATGTGTCCGGTAAATTGGCGAGCAGCTAAATTGGGCTTTGTCATCTAGCGGAAATGTTGGATTTTAGACAATCGCACCCTATTGATCTTCACATACCATGAAGATGATATTGGGAGGATGTCTCGTCATCAGTTGTTTTTCCAATCGCTGTAAATCGTGTTCGTTTTTGATTTGATCAAACGTAAGATCAGCGGCATGTGACAGTTTCTCCCAGTTTAATTAAACCATCTCAGGCGACCGTTTCCCATTTGTCCGAAGACACCGGATTACAAACCTGCACCTCATTTTTAACAACATTGGCGAAATCCGTTTAAGAGATGGTGTTTAGGAAGGTTTGATCAACCTGGTTACACGAGCACGAAGCTTCCGGCTGTCATCCAGAGGACTTGCCCTGCTTGTGCTGCTTGCACTGAGCTTGCCGAAGTGGCCTGTCGAAGCGAGCCCGTCGAAGGGTCCCCAGGCCGACGAAGGATCTACTGCAGCATGGGATCATCTCTGCGCTATTTACACGCGGCGACACCTGAGAAGCAGGATGTCCGCCGCCTGCGCGGAACCGTCATGCAGAGGAATCCGGTCTGAAGGTGGCGCGGACATTCCTGTCTGTCCACATCGTGTATCCTTCGGTCGGGAAGGAGACAGAAAATGACCACCAGAATCTTGGTCGCGCTGTTCGTCGTCACGAGCTTGTGGGCTTGCGGAAGCGATTCGGTAACCACATCAGAGCCGCCGGCCCTTGAAAGGGGTCTTCACGAGGTTGGAAACCTGACCCGACCCCGGTATTGGCATGCCGCGACGTTACTGAACGATGGCAAGGTCCTGATCGCTGGCGGCCTCGAAGAACTGCCGCTGGTACTCGCAGGGCCGCCTCCCCCGGATACCCCCATTCCTCAGCCGAAGCGTCTCATCAGTGCGGAAATATTCGACCCTGAAACCGGGACCTCAACGCCAACGGGAGACCTGACTGCCAGTCGCAGCGAGGACCACGGAATATTGCTTCCCGACGGCCGGGTCCTGATCATCCCCGGAAATCCCAATCTCCCCATTGAGAGGTACGATGCTCATTCCGGCAGATTCAACCCTGTGGCAGTTTTGCCTCGGAGAATTGGGATTCTTACTGCCACTCTGCTTCTCGACGGAAAGGTCTTCTTGACCAGCACGTTATACGCGGGTGTCTTCGACCCGACGACAGGCCCATTCTCCACCTTGCTCAGGATGGATCCTTCCCGAATCGGCCATACGGCCACTTTGTTGAAGGACGGCAGGGTGTTGATCGTTGGAGGACAGAATGTTGGACGGGACCCAGGATTGCTGGGACGGAATCTTATCTATGATCCCTCGACCGAAGCCCTTTCGGAAGCAGGCAACTTGCAGTTCGACCGCAGGAATCATAAGGCGGTGCTACTGGAGGACGGTAGGGTCCTGATCATAGGCGGCGGCGCCTCCGGCAGAGGGCCATCCGTGCAGACGGCGGAGATCTACGACCCGGAAGCCAATACCTTTTCACCGGCCGGCGTCTCAACGATCGATCCCAGTGCCGCCCTGCTGCTGCCGTCCGGCAACGTGTTTCTTATCCGCTCGTACAACGGCGATATCGTACTGTATGATCCCGTCACGCACGCATTTTCCAATACCGGATACAGCATCAGCCCGCGCAGGTCTTTCGCTACGGCCACGCTCCTTGAAGACGGCCGCGTGATGGTCGCCGGCGGAATCAAGTGGAGGGATGACAGTCAAGATTGGGAGTCGACTACGGATCAGATTTTCATTTTCACACCCTGAGAGTAACCGCGCACCTGATCTGTTATGCTGAGGATGCCGGTCTGAAGGTGGGGCGGACATTCCTGTCTGGCCGCCTCGCCAGCCCTGTCGCGTAGATGTCGCACTGCCAGACTCTTAAAACGGAGAAAAAAACGGGATAGGTAGTTATGGGCTTCGCGGGTCGGGGACAACCGAAACAGATGGTGTCGTCTGCTTAGGCCCTATCTGACGCCCGCCGTTTCGGTCGAAACGGCTACTTTGTTCGCCGGGAAATATCCGAAGCGCCGAGCGATTTCCACGACGTATTTCTGCCAGCGCGACGGTGTGCGTTCGTACCATCCCCTAGATTTCAGATTTGCTGGAGTCATAAATGCAGAATAAGTGATTACTCACTAATCGTGTCTGCGTTTCGTCTTCTCGGCCGGTCGAGGCGGCAGAATGAGAACATCTCGCTTAAGAAAAAAGCAGGAGGTGACAAATCGCCTCACGAATGTTCGCCATAAATCGAAAGTTCAATGGATGATCAACTTGAGGATTTTTTTTTGAAATTGCAGCGTGGTTAGCACCATGGCTGGTGATTTTACCTAATTCAAGACTCGGGTAGGGCACCGATGAATGGTCTTAGTGTTTCTACGGATTGTGTGATTCGGAATCGTCAATAGACGATCTTAACGAAACGGCCATGCCGTCTGAATTGCAGAATGTCGTTTACGCAATAGTAAAACTGAAAAGACGATAAATGCATACGCCGACTCTGCCGTATGTCGACTTTTTTCAAGCTTAAGGAATTGCCATGGGACGACTTATATCCGGAATTCCTTTCTGCGATTGCGATTCGTATCCCTGTGATTATGTGGCATTAGATGTAATGTTGCAGTTTTTTGGGTACACGACTGCCACCGTATTGCACGACGAGTGGTATTTCTCATACCAACTGGAAGGCAGTGCAGAAGTGAAAATTAGTCCACGTATCACTCATTTTCAGACGAGATTAAGACAATGTGGTATTCATGTAACAGTGCATCACGAACGAGATGGTGAAACTGCCTGGAAATGCGCTAAGTCGCGAATAGATGAGGGCGTTCCGGTACCGGCGGTAGCCGACACGTATTATCTAGAACGTTACTACTATCCGGGACTAGGCCATCATTCGTCTCACGCCGTTATTCTTGCTGGGTACGACGACGAAATGGACATGGTACATATTGTAGATCCATCGCCAACTAAGTTGTTCCGAGGAAGTCTGCCGATCTCCGGGTTGAAGGAAGCCTGGGGATCAGATGAAATCCCGAAATTTACGTGGCTGGAAATCAAATGTTCGGAACCCCGTTGGAACCTGACGTCCGACGAGACTGAACGATCGATTAATAAGAATATTCAATTTATGCGTGGCGACAGTTTCCACGTACCTGGTACCTGTCTCGGGTTGACGGGTCTGCGATCCCTCGCTAACGACTTGGAACACTGGAAATGGCTCAAGAAGGAGAAAGCACGTAAGCTGCTAGATCAGGTCTTCCGACAAACTCAGATGGTAATCCCCGAGCGTGAGGGTCACGCGAAATTTCTGGAATTCGGGGCGGTCTCGTTGCGAGATCGTCGTTTGTGTCAGTTGGCGAGGCAATTCAAAACGATTTCCCAAAAATGGCTTGTATTCCGAAACCTCTGTTATATTGCCCAAAAAAGAGCCTTGATACCGACATTAGAAAAACTTTACAAACGTCTTTTGGAAATCGCAAACCTCGAAGAGGCTGCATTGAACGACCTGGAGTTAATATGCAATCATTACGAACCGTCGGAATGATTTAAGACTGACCGGAGGATGAATTAGTACCATATAAATCCGCAAGTTGAACGTCCCATTGTCTTCGAATGCTCGACTATTGGAGTATTTGGGGACTTTTTTCTAATACTGCGAATCTGGTCAAAGAGACGGCTGATTGGGATTGCCATCAACTTTTCGATACGTCGGAAGTGTTATTTCTCAATTCGGACTAAATATCGCAGGTGTACTTGGGACTGCAGGCTTCTTGGTTCTCATTTCGCACTTAAATCTCTGAAAGAGTCCGATTCTGGTTTGCTGAAGAGTGACGAATAAGGGTTCGATGCGCCGTTACATTATCGTCGCGAAACTTCCCACTTGACACATTCGCGGCTCTCGATCAATGGTTTTTGACTGACATTGAACCTATGAAAACCGTGTCCTTCTTTGTCTGCAAAGGTTAACCGCTATGGGACGCGTACGGGTGTCGAAACAGTGAATCGTCTATTTTATATTGTGCTGGGGTTTGGGCTTGGAGCCGTGGGGTTTGTGGTTTGGAATGCCCTCAATCCATCCGCGACTTCGCGAGACAAAGCACTGGAAGCGTTTCCCGAATTCGAGTCTCCGAATACGCCAGTCGTGGTGGAGACGGTCCGTAAACGGGATCTCGTGAGAAGAATCTCTTCGGAAGGAGTTTTCAGGCCTCGTATCGAGACGCGTGTCGTCGCCCGGGTCTCCGGACAGGTCCATCGTTTGCATGTCGAGGAGGGTAGTTTTGTCCGCGAGGGCGACATTGTAATTGAGATTGACGGCGAACCCTATCGTATCGCTTATATGAAGGCGAAGGATCAGATGACCCGTGCATTGCGTGAATATGCCGCCCTAGCCCTTGTGGGAAACCACTTGGACAGGGGCGGACGATTAATGAAGGAAATGGAAGAGACTGTCGACAGTGCCAATGTTGACGATATGGATGCCTTGGCGCTGGCGTCGGAGAATTCGCGCAAGGCGTGGCTTGCCAGCAGTACGGGCCTCACGCGGGCAAGACTGGATGTCGCAGAGTCGAAACTAAAGGTAGACAATACAGTCATCAGAGCCCGTTTCAGCGCGTATGTGACCGACCTGGAAATCGGTAATGGCGGTACGGTCGCGCAAGGCCAGGAATTAATGCGGCTGGTAGCGCTCGATTCCCTGACACTTGAAGTCGGAATACTTGAGAGAGAGTTGCCGTTGGCGAGGATTGGCGCCCCCGTATCAATACGTCTCCACGCGTTTCCCGGCGAGAAGTTCGGCGGAACGATTCGAGTAATTAACCCGGTGGTTGACTCTGAAAGCGGTATGTGTGACATTCAAATCTGGATCGACAACCCCGAACACAGGATCAAGCCAGGTATGTTCGCGAAGGTCGACGTTGAAACCCGTGTGTTCAGGAAGCGTCTACTCATTCCAAGGGATGCTCTGCTTATCCGTGACGACCGGAAACTGATTTTCGTACATGAGGGAGGTTTGGCAAAATGGCGTTACGTAAGAACTGGGTTGGAGAACGATGAATTAATCGAAATTGAAGAAGGTCTGATAGAAGGCGAAGAATTGATCGTATCGGGACATTTCAATCTCGCCCACGACGCCAGCGTCATTGTGGTTCAACGCTGAGGATTGGCGCTTATGCGAATTGTGCGCGTTGTGGTCAGCCGGCCGGTAGCCACCACTGTTTGCTTTCTTGCCGTCATTCTGCTTGGCGTTTATTCACTCTTCCGGCTGAGCGTGGACTTCCTTCCCGATATCGATGTACCAAGACTTATCGTGCGAACCGAGTGTCCCACGATGAACGCTCGTGACGTGGAAGAATACGTCACTCGCCCTCTCGAAGCCGTTCTGAGCGCAGTGAGCAAAGTGCACAGAATCCGTTCGGTTTCCCGTGAGGGCCTTTCCTTTGTGGATGTGTCGTTTCGCTGGGGAAGCGACATGGATCTGGCATTCGTTCAGGTTCGAAGCAGCTTGGACCAGGGAATGCTTCCGCAGGCCGCAGGACGTCCAACTATTTTGCGCTTTGATCCCGCCTCAGCCCCAATCATGACGTTAATCGTTACTGGGTCGCGAATTGAACGTCCTCGGTCGCGTCAGGACTACAACGAAGCCCTGATGGAATTAAAGGAGGTGTCGGAGTCCGTTGTCAAGCGTCGCCTTGAACAGATCGACGGTGTTGCCTATGTGCAGGTCGTAGGAGGCCAGGAGCGAGAGATTCGAGTCTACCTCGACACGGAACAATGCAGGCGATATGGAGTTAGCTTTGAGGACGTGGAAAGTAGCCTGAAACAATTCAATGTGGTTAGCTTTGGTGGAGCGGTCCGTGAAGGGTATTCACGGTTTCCCCTCCGAATTCAGGCGGAGTTCACCCGCATTGACGAGATGGGGCGTATTCCGGTCCGACATGAGCCCAAACAGATTCGCCTCAAGGATGTCGCCCGCATTGAGAAGGGTTTCACTGACCGGAGAGGGTATACACGTTTGAACGGCAGCGAGGTAATCACCCTGCATCTATTCAAGGAGGCGGGTTCCAACACGGTGGATACGTCGGAAAAAGTCTACGGCGATCTCTACCGGTTTTCTCGGGATTATCCTGATTTTGAGGTGCGGCCGCTATTCGATCAGGCAGAGTTCATACGGGAATCTGTAGACAATGTGCTGCAGTCCCTTTACCTCGGCGGACTCTTCGCTTTTGTTTCTCTTGTGCTGTTTCTCAGGGACTTGAGAAACCCAATCATCATCGGTCTCTCCATTCCGGTGTCGATCATTGCGACGTTCATCTGTATGTACTTCCTAGATATTCATTTGAATGTGATTTCGCTGGGTGGACTGGCTCTGGGTATTGGGATACTGGTCGACAACTCTATCGTGGTTTTGGAAAACATCTTTCGCCATCGGGAGCTTCAGGCCGATTCTCGAGAAGCTTCCGTCAGAGGCACCAACGAAGTCGGGTTAGCGATTACCGCCTCTACGTTTACCACAATGTCGGTTTTTTTGCCGCTGGTGTACATCAAAGGAATGGCGGGAGTGCTCTTCTTCGAGCAGGCCGTAACAATCTCCTTAGCGCTGGCAGCCTCCCTCTTAGTGTCGATTACGCTGCTACCGATGCTTGCTTCCCGGCAGTGGAAGCCAGAGCGCGTCAACAGAGGCCGGTTTCGTCTTGTATATCGATATGCATCCATAGGCTTGATCCCGTTCGTGCGGTCTATTGAACTCTTTCAACGTATTGTCGCCGGTGTTTTCGCAATTTACGAAAGGGCCCTGTCGATAGCCCTTCGCCACCGATGGAAGGTGATCTGCGTAGCGGTTTTACCGCTTCCGGTAAGCGGTTGGATGGCGCTGAAGATGGACAGGGAACTGATGCCGGATGTGGACAGGAAACGTCTGATCGCTCAGGTCGAATTGCCGCAGGATGCGAGTTTGGCGACGACTTCGGCGCAAGTTACCCGCCTGGAGAAACGCGTTTTAACGGAGCGTGGCGTTGAGTCAGTTCTGGCATCGGTGGGAATCACACGGGAGGCTATGGACGGTAGGTATCAGCCGGGTCTGAATAAGGCACTTCTAGATATAGAACTGACGAAAGACGCCGCGGGAGTGGAGGTAGCGCGTCGACTCGAGGGCGCATTCACTGAATTCGGAGGGCTGACCCTTACGCTCTCTCGGCCGGAATCAGTCTTTGAACACTTGTTTCAAGTTCAGCAGGCACAGTTCGATGTCAAGATTGTGGGTTCCGACTTGGATACGTTGGCTGCATTGAGTCGACGAATCTGCGAATTCATGCGGCAGTCACCGAGCTTTGTCAATGTGCAATCCGATCTGACGCAAGGAAGGCGGGCTTATAGTGTACGTGTGGACCGCGACGCCGCTATCATATACGGTGTCCGTCCCGAGAAACTTTCCCTTTTTATCGAGCGGCATCTTGATGGCAGTATTCCTACCCGGTTTGTCGATTTTGTCGAGCAGATCGACATTCGGGTGCTCGCGGAAGGCCGCGGCAACCTTGACCTGAAGCGCATCTTGACCATCAAATACCCCGTACGTAAACGTGGCCGTGTCATTCACGTGCCTCTTTCTGAACTGATTCATCTCGAACCCGCTGAAGACTTTGAGGAGATCCATCGCCAGGAACAAGCACGTACCGTCACCATTACGGCCGGATTACATGAGATTCATCGAGACCAGGCACGTGATTTGGTTGCCCGGATAGTGGACAAGATCGGCCTCCCAAATGGATATTGGATTGAGAGCGGCTCCCAATACGCGCACATGTTTGAGCAATACCGGAACATCCTCTCAATTCTTGCGATATCGCTAATACTGGTGTATTTCATCCTTGCCGCCCAGTTCGAATCACTTATGGTTCCTCTGGTCATTATCACGACGGTCCCACTGGCATCCACGGGGGTTGTGACGACCCTCTGGCTGACGGGAAATACACTAAATGTGATGTCCCTATTGGGCTGCATCGTGCTGGTGGGAATCGTTGTGAACGACGCTATTGTCAAGGTGGACTTTATCCACCATCGTGTTCAGACAAGCGGCGACCTTCAGCTGGCGATTCTGGACGCAGGGCGGAAGCGTTTTCGCCCCATCTGTATGACAACGATGACAACGGTATGCGGTTTGCTGCCTATGGCCCTGTCCAGCGGCAGCGGGGCGGAACTGCGGCGTCCTCTGGCCTGGGCTATCGTGGGCGGTATTTCTCTGGCAACGCTGGGAACCTTGGTTTTCGTACCCATCATCTACGCTGTATTGGTCAGGAAGAAGAACTGAAGATGCTGGGATTGGCGCACCAGATGCTGGATCGGCCGGTTGCCGTGGGGGTTGCCTGCGGAGCGATTCTTGCCATTGGAATGATGTGTTTTCCTCTAATCCCTATCGATATAGGTGAAGAAGCAGATGCGTCACAACTCACAATAAGCATATCGTGGCCCGGTGCGTCTGCACTTACGATCGAGTCCCGGCTCACAGCCCCGGTCGAGTCGCTTGTACGTGGCGTGAGGGATGTGGCTACAATACGCTCATCAACCCGCGAGGGTGGTGCAAGTGTCGTCGCTGAATTTGCACGTTCGGTAGACATTGAACGAGCGGAACTCGAAATCAAAGAACGGATCTATACCTTCTTCCGCGAGAGACCGGAGCGTGTCTCGTGGCCTGTCGTTCGTCGGTCGGCCCCAAGTCTTCGCAGAGAATTAAGGGATTTTTTCGTCTGCTTTGTACACGGTCAAGCGGATGCCTCGGAACTGCGGAGCCTGGTTCGAGAGCGGGTTCGTCTGCCGCTGTTGGCTATCCCCGGGGTCAGAGCCGTCTCGGTACAGGGCGGAGGCGAACGAGGCGTCATGATCGAGTTGGATCAGGACCTTGCTCGGAGCAGAGGTATTGATATGAATCGGTTGAGGGTCGCCTTGGCCGCCCGAGGAATGCAAACTCGTTCCTTAGACGCGACAGAGACGCACGGGGCCGTTAGCCGCATCCAGATGAAGAGCGGTTTTGAGAACTTGGATGAGATCAGACGGATTCCTCTGCCGGGCGCCGGAATGGCCCGTGCCATCCCGCTGGGCGACGTGGCCGATGTGCGGTACCGGCACCGTGATCCCGAATCCGTGTTCCGAATTAATGGACGAAACGCAGTGGCCGTCCGGATTGAGCGAGCGCACGGAAGCGATATGATTCGCACCTCCGGGCGGGTTCGGGAAAAGATCTCTGATTTGTCCGGGCAAATGCCGGATGGTGTCGAGATCATCGTACTAAATGACGCAGGCGCCGAAATACATGCGGAGCTGCGGTTCCTGCTCCGACGTTCAGCCGTCTCTATGTTGCTCATATGTCTGGTGTTGGCGGGGGTATTCAGGCGCTTTCATTCTGTGATCCTGATTCTTGCTTCTGTCCTATTGTCCGTACTTGGGGCCCTGAGCCTGTTTTTTTTGTTTGGTTTGCACCTGAACCTGGTGACATTGGCTGGTTTTACCATCGGTTTCGGGGTTTGTGTAGACAATGCTATTGTCGTATACGATTACGTCCGGCGTAGCGCAGATGAGCGTGCTACCGACGTCAACATGAAACAGGCAGTGGCTCAAGGGTTGCGCGGAGTTATGTACCCGGTCGCGGCTTCGAATCTGACGACCATTGGCGCTTTTTTGCCGGTTCTCTTTCTATCGGAAGACCTGCAGCGGTATTTCAAACCTCTTGTTGTATCATTAGGTTTAACCCTCCTGCTTTCCCTCCTAATTGCACTGGTCCTGATTCCCACGTTTTTCTACCGGTCGGTGCTCCAGCAGGAATCTGCTGTTCGGAGCGTTGATCCGATGTTTCGTCTATATCAGCGGACCCTGGGCATGTGTGGCCGACACAGAGTATTGATACTGGCACTGTTGGCATGGATGGTGGGCTTTCCAATTTGGCTCCTCCCGGAGCAAGTCGGCCAGCGCCAAGCGAATCGGCCAAATGAGTACGCATCAACCGGAATGGTCGCGACGCGGCAGGAATACACAGATTGGCTCGCCAGCAGGGACACAATGGCCGCATCAGCCAATTACAGCAGCGTGACAGACGAACAAGAACAAACACCTCGCTCGCCGTGGAGACATCTTTCGGAAGGGTCCGCACGGCTCTACAACAACGTCTGGGGCAATCCAACAGCCTTATTCCTGAGACCAGCTCTGAATCTGATTCTCGGGGGCGCTACCTACTATCTATTCAAAGACGTAGACCACCGGGTTGACGGAGCGCCGCACAGGCATATCATGAGGGAAATTGCGGAAGGATTCTCCCTCATCGTGTTTCTCGAGATGCCCTTCAATGCGCACATCAGTCGACTGGATGGGATCTTTAAGGGGATCGAGAAGCAGCTTCTCAGTTTCTCCTCCGTCATCAGTGGCATCATCACACAGAGTTCGGGGCGGTACGGACTCATTCAGATCCGGCTGAAGGATGAATATAAACGGTCGGCCATTCCCTATTTGCTTTATGAACACTTGGTCGTTTATGGCGACAATATCGGCGGCGTGGGATTCCGTGTATGGGGCCAGGACATTGATCCGTCGGGTAAGCCTCTGGGCACTAGTGGCGTGAGCAGACAACTGGAGGTACAGGGCTACAACCTGCGGAATGTGGGAGATATTGCGGAAGGAATTGCAGAGCGCTTGAAAGAGCGCCGATCGCGGAGAGTACGCGACATTCAGGTCGACCGCACTTTCGGTCCGCCCAGGTATGAAATTCTGGCACGGATTGACCATGCGAGAACCTCCCCCTTGGGCGTGGATCACGCCAAGGTTGTGGACGAAATACAGGCCCGCCTGGATGAGGGATCTTCCATTCAGCGCATGTCCGTGGACGGACGCGAAGTACCGGCAGCCGTCTCGGCGAAAGCGGAGGGCGGCACGGACCTCCGTCAACTTAGGCATGTTTTGCTGGAGGGACACGCCGCGCGGATCGGCCACATCAGCCATCTGGAAAAGCAGTTTGCGAGGCCGACAATCGAACGCGACAACCAGCGCTACGTCAAAGAGGTTGGATTTACCGTCCTTGCAGACTACAACTATTCCGAAAAGTTAGTTGAAGATCTGATAGTAAAAACGGACTTGCCTTACGGTTACAGCCTGAACAAGGGTTATATGAGGACGGACCTAACCGAAGGCGGAAAAAAGGAACTGATATTCATTGTATTACTCTCGGTGCTACTTGTGTGGATGATCACGTCCGCTCTGTTCGAGTCATGGACGCGGCCAATCCTCGTATTGATTGCATTGCCGCTGGCGCTCATCGGGGTCGGAGCTGGGATTTACCTGTTCGGTGCGTCCTTTAACAAGGGCGGTTACGCCTCCCTATTGCTTCTGATGGGCATTTCAGTGAACAACGCCATTCTGCTGGTCCATAATATTTCTCGTACATTGAAGGCGAGGCCGTCGTCTCCCATTGACGCTGTTGTCTTGGCCGCATCCCAGCGGCTGCGACCGATCTTTATCACAACACTGACCACCGTTGCGGGTTTTCTGCCTCTGATGCTGCATGGCGATCGGTCCGAAATATGGTACACCCTCGCGATAGGTACGTCCGGCGGGCTGGTTGTCTCATCGGCGCTGCTGGTTATCGTTGTACCCATTTGTATGATTCCTCGCGCCTCTTTGCGTATCCGCTCAGCCTGAGTTTCCCCTATACCCAAAACACAGTATGCCGTCTAGGAACGCAGTTCAGCACTGTCGTATGGAGGCAGCACATTACGGATCGCCTTGCAAGGTGTGGGGCTTCGGTGAGGGGTATCCTTTAATCTCCAACTTGAGTATTGCGTCCCAGAAATACCTTTACAAAAACATTCGGCTTTTTGGATGATGGATTGTGCGGTGGCGTTCCAGACGAAAGGTTTCGACGACTCGTTGTAGTTGTCGGTGAAGCTTTGTATTCTATCGATGAGTTCTTTGATGGATCTGAAGCAGCCGCGCCTGATGGCCTTCTGAGTGATGATATTGAACCAGATCTCGACCTGGTTGGGCCAGGATGCTAGGTCGGGGTAACGTGAAGGTGGTATCTGAGTCTTTGCGAAAGCCTTCGTTTCACCTTGGTGTGTCTGTGGGTACTATAGTTGTAGACAATGTGATGCACATCGAGTTTTTGAGGGACGTTTTGGAGGGTTCCATATGAACTGGTTCAAGCACTATTTGATTGCATCGATCACGATTGTCGTTTGTTTGGGCGAAAGTCCGGCCGAAGGATCGACTGCAAAGGACATCTCACGGGTAGATAGCACGTATAAATCTGGGCTGGCCTATCTCGAATCCGGGAAATATGAGAATGCCGAGAGGTGTTTTCAGGTGGCACTGGAGATCAACTCGAAACATGCGCCTTCTTACGTCGGGCTGGGCCATGTCCACCTGAAAAAGGGAAATCTGAAGGATGCCGAGAAAGCGTTCCGAGAGGCCCTTCGAAAGCGGAAGAACTTCGCACCGGCCCTGAACGGACTGGGTCTCGTGTTTCGCAATACTGAGAAAATGCTGGATTGGGCAATCAAGTATTTTCGAAGGGCCGTTCGGGCTGACCGAGGTTACGTGGAAGCGTACTACAACCTGGCCCAATCGTACCAGGAAATTGGCAATTCGAGGGAACTGGACACGTACAAGAAACTGGTTAAGATGGACCCGGACCATCACGACGTCTGGTTCCAGATTGGTCGGATCTACAAAGATGGAAGAGCGGGTCGATTTCGAAATGCGCGAAAGGCAGAGGAAGCATTCCGCCGGCAACTCCAGGTGAATCGAGCACATTTCGGGGCTCGGACCTATCTTGCACAGTTGTTGAAGAAAGAAGGACGCACGGATGAAGCGTTGGGGATGCTCAGGACAGTCGTGGATACGCCGAATGCCTATCAGCGGCGCGCGTTCCTGGATCTGGCGGAGATGTATCAGCATGCGCGGGACCACGATCCGTTTGATGCGATACTGGATGCGTACCTGGAGGGTCTGCCACCCGGCGAGCAGGCATTATACTATGATCTAAGCCTGGTGGTTATCAGGGATGAACTGTCCCGCTTCCAGGCGACGCCAGATGAAGAGCGCAAGGCGCAGTCTGAAAACTTCTGGGCGACTCGGGACCCTGCGCCGGTGACGGCGGCCAACGAAAGGTGGATAGAGCACTGCCGCCGGGTGGCGTATGCACGGGAGCATTTCAGCGAGTACGAATTCCCCTGGGACGTACGTGGGGAGGTGTATGTACGTTATGGAAGGCCCGATCACATCAGTGCGTCGGAGAACATCCGATTTGAGACGGACCCAAAGGTTCTTGCAGTTAAGGACCGGCTGATGAGCCAGGCGGGTGAAGCCCTGCAGCACCTCCTGTTGAGCCGGCGCATGGTCAGCTTCTACAGGTCGATGAGTGGATCAGTAGAGAAGGGTATGGACGACCAGGAGACGCTATCTACGGTTCTTGGTTACCCGGTATACCCCGTTCGAGGCGTCTGGGAATACTGGATTTACTCGAACGTCGATGGTGGCGTGGAAGTGACTTTTGTACAGGTACACGGGCCAGGCCCAGGCCCCTACAAGTACGCAGAGGTGCCGCATGCGGGCGCCGCTATCTGGGTGGACGAGATCACAGGGCGAAACCCCGGCACCACCTTGTTGACTGACGGGCTAATGGATGAAATCCCTGATGCTTGGATCGATACTTCGATCGATACTTCGATGTCGACTGACGAGCCAATGGATGAAATCCTTCATCCTTCGATCGATACTTCGATCAGGTCAAATTTGATATGGCAGCGAATGAACCCCGGTCTGGTGATGCGTCGCGCGGCGCGCAAGACGCCGGCGATTTACGAACAGGACTTTGCCACTGCCCCCCTCGATTTCTTCTATGACGCGGCTCGATTCAAGGCAGATGACCGTTCGGTAAAACTGGAGGTGTACTATGGTATTCCCACGCGTGAACTTGACTACAAAGAAGGACCCGACGGAAGGCTGACGGCATACTTGAAGCGGGGCCTGGCGCTGCACGACGAGGATAACATGCCGGTGTATCGGTCGAGCGAGGATATGGAGCTGTACACGTCGGGACCGATTGATACCACCCAGATCGCATTTGTGCCGGAGATGGACCGGCTTTCTGTCGCGCCTGGCACTTATCGGCTATCCGTGCAGATTCTGGACTCGTCTTCGGATAAGTCTCAGGTCTACAACCGCGAAGTGGTGCTACATCCATATGCCGATGACTCGCTGAGGGTGAGTGATATTGAGATGGCCTCATTGATTCGTCCAAGCCGTGGCAGCAAATTCACAAAAGGCGAGATCGAGGTGGTGCCTAATCCGAGTCTGTTCTATTTCGTGGGACAGCCGGTGTTTGTCTATTACGAAGTCTACAACCTGACGAAGGACGAGTTCGGCAGGACAAGGTACCGGGTATTGTACGAACTGCATTCGCTCAATAAAGGTAACGTAGCGGTGAAGATCCTGAAGGCGCTTGGCAGGCTGGTCGGCATCGACAGAAAGGCTGAGGTCGTGAACGTGGAGTACGCGCACGAGGGAGACAGAGCCGATGAGTACGGATACCTGGAACTGGATATGTCGAAAACCGATCCGGGGCATCAGGTGTTGAAAGTCAAGGTTTTTGATGAGATCACGGGAAGCCATGCATCGTCGTCGGTTTCGTTTGCTATTCGGTGACCTCCCTGTCATGACAATACTCAAACTTACATGGATAGATAGGATAGGCAGGATTAGCCTCAATGCGAAAATAATATTGATGAATTTCGGTGTATTGAATACTAAGCGAAAATGCGAGTAAGTCTATATTTTTCAATAGGAAAAGGCCTTCCATTTGGGTATATTGGTAAGCGTCGAAACCCCCAATGAACCCGAAACGAAAGGCCACGTACAGTGAGACGAAAGAAAGCGGATTTGCACGCGCGTGTCAACGACAATTTGAAGATGGAATTCCCGGGTGAGGGCCTCACCTCGTATGCGGGTTTGGAGCTGTTGATGCGATATTTGCGAAACGTGGATTGGAACAGGCAATTGCGCCGCCACCTGGGCGGTGTGGGCTTTGGCGGCGACTTCGGTGTGGTGAGCCTGTGCCGTGTTCTGTTGGGTTTGCTGTGGGTGGGCGGCCGTCGGTTGCGACATCTGGATTTCTTAAAGGGAGATCCCCTGCTGCAGGGGTTTTGCGGTCTGACGGATCTACCGACCCCCCGCAGCATGAGCACGTTTCTGAGACGGTTTACCGACAAGGGTCTCAACGCCCTGAAAGCCCTCAACGCCGACGTTGTTGCCCATAAGATCCATCTGTTGTGCGCCCGAAAACTGACGATCGACGTGGACGGCACTGTATTGTGCACGGGAAAACGCGTCGGCGGTGCCCGCCGTGGGTATAATCCCCATCATCGCAAAGTTCCCAGTTACTATCCCATCACCGCCTACCTGGCCGACAGTGGTCATTTCCTGGGCGTACACAACCGGCCCGGCAACGTCAACGATGGCAGTGCCTCCATTGGGTTTCTAAAGGACGTGTTTTCCCAGATCAAAGAGAGCTTGGGACACGCCTACTCCCTGCGATTCCGCATGGATGGCGACTTTTTCAAAGAGGATGTGGTGAACACGCTCATCAAGAACAAGGCCTCGTATGCCATCAAGGTGCCCTTCTGGCAAGGCCTGTGCCTACAGCACAAAATCCGTCAATGCAGCAACTGGCAGCGCATCGAGAAAGGCGTCGACGGCTTCACGTCAACGCTGACGGTCAAAAAATGGAAACGCACGCTCAATATCGCCATCTTTCGAAAACGCGTGATGCATCAAACCCGCAAGAACTACCAGTTGGACCTGTTTGATCCCGATGACGGCACCTTCGAATACGGTGCGGTGGCCACCAATCTACCCTTCAAGTTGCGCGCGCTCTGGCGCTTCATGGCAGGGCGCGGCGTGCACGAGAAAGCCATCGGCGAACTCAAGACCGGACTCGGCTTCGATACCATCCCCACACACGATTACAACGCCAATAGTGCCTGGCAACAGTTCGTCATTCTCGCCCACAACCTCCTGACCAACTTCCAGATCGAAACCGGGTTGACAAAACGCAATCGCACCTGGAAAATCACTAACCGATGGCCACTCAAATCCATACGCACCCTGCGCTTCGAACTCATCAATCGTGCCGGCTTCCTCCTACGACTCCAGGGGCGGCTTACCCTGCGCCTGCAACCCAACAAACACACCGAAAAACAATACCGAAAAATCTTCAACTTCCTACGCAACGCCGCCTGATTTTTGCGGAATTAAGGTTAGGCGCTCAGCACGACAATCATAGCCCTTCACACGAGACGGTGCGGCAACGTACGAGAACTTTAAAGTGAGAAAAATTCCTCACGGACCTGGTCATACAACACAATGGGCTTCCGAGGACGACCGCGTCCGGTGGTTCTCTCCTTTTCCGATGGGTGCGAGAAGTTCGTAGAGAGAACATTGGACAGTTTCAATAAATATCAAGTTAATAACGGTTCGAGAATCTGTCGCCATCCGAGTGAATAACCCCTGTAACTTCCAACAATCCATGAACAAGAACCTATCCAGAGGCAAATATGGGCAAATCTGACGTATATCATATGATAGATCTCCGCCGTTACTACAATAGTGATGCCGTGTCTTCAGATTCCGATCGTACGGACGGTGACTTCAACGGCATTGGCCAAACTTACCCGGAAGAGGACCTGCCCAGTTCGAATTCGCTGTTCGATTGCGATGGTATTGTGTTTCGATTTCCCGATAAGAGAGACGGCATGAACAACAACGTCTCTATGGAAGGTCAACATATCGCGATTCCTGAAGACACGTACGACACATTATACGTTCTTGGGGCAGCTGAACGAGACTTCGAGGACAACGTTTCGTTTATCACTGCTGATGGGTGTAGGGTTAGCTCTCTTGTCGGGCTGAGCTCGTGGCATAAGGGCAACCGCCTTCAATACGGAGAAAGGGTCGCGGTAAGGTGCTCAGGAGTTCACTGTCCCACTCGTCACGTTTATACAGATCGGCTCGGCGTTGACTATGGCATCTGGATACAACGAGTGCCTATTGACACACGCATGCCACTCGCTGCCATCGAACTTCCAGACAATCCTGGTATGCACGTCTTTGCGTTGACCCTACGACGGATGCTTTCTTCCGTACGTGCCAATATAGAGTGAGACAGTTTTCTGTCCGAGTTCAATGTCGTCGTATATTGGGCGGGGATGAGAGCACGAAGTGAATTCAAGAACCTATGTTGGAGACAACGGCGGCAAGGGGTCTCTGGTTGTGGAGGTCCCGCACGGGACCACCAGGAACACGAGGCCGGATCCGGAGGTGCCGGCGCGTGCGAAGCGTCGCCGGTTCACCGCCCGGTACAAGCTTCGCATTCTGGAAGAGGCGGACGCTTGCCGGGCCCCTGGTGAAGTCGGTGCGTTGCTGCGTCACGAAGGGTTGTATTCCTCGCAGTTGACCCAATGGCGTCGTGCGCGTCGTGAGGGGACGCTCAAGGCGCTATCCAGGCCGCGGGGGGATCCAAGTAGCAGAACCAGATTCTTTAAAAAATGGTTCAAGGTCATTTGCTTGGGGAGGCAGACTGACTATTGCCTTATTTTTCCACTTGTATATATTTTCTGCAAATTCAACATGATCTGTTTAGGCGGTGGGCCGTCAGCGTGGCAAGGGGCGTTAAATTCCTTTGAGAAAGTGGTTACAGCCGCATTCTACGATCGTCAAATGAGGATCTCACGTAGCTGGTTGCCGACTTGAGATTCTAAGCGCAGTCTAAGAATCTCCCGTCCACTCGATTGTTCTTTCGGCAGAAACCCGCGAAGGACACATTCGAGCGGAGCCATCGTCAGCTTGGCCTCACAGGTATAATGAATCGAGTTCATTACACGAGTCTTAAGAATATGTTATTTATTGAAAATGACCGCGCGAGTCTGGTGTGCCTTGGTCTTTTGTCTGTTTTGGTCCTTGCCGTTAATGGATGGTGGGCGATATCCGCCCGAGCCGACGCGCTGGCGCCCGGTGAAATCGACGGCGTCTACATCCGCAGCATGAAATCGGACGATCCCGATTCGATCAGGATGGCGATCGGAAAGCTGGAGGGCGCCCTGGATGCATATCCCAATCCTGCGCTGCTGCGGGTACGGATCGGAATGCTCTATTTGGAGGCGAAGGACGCCCAGCGCGCGCGCGCGCGTTTCAGAGACGCTCTGGTTCAGGATTCAACGCTCGTTGCCGCGAGGTACGGACTGGGACGGGTCTATCTGGAGCTGATGAATAATCCCAGGCGGGCGCTGAAGAACCTCGAACGCGCCATTCGCATCGATTCCACCTACGCGGACGCCCATCAGCTGATGGGACGCGCCCACTTGAAAATGGGCAAGAAGGAGGAAGTGCTTGCCTCGGCGCGGGCGGCGCTCCGTCACGACCCCGACCATGCGCCTTCGTATATGCTTCTGGCCGACTATTATCTTTCGCTGGGAAACACGCCGGACGCCATCCGGTATTTCCGGGAGTTCCTTTCGCACGAACCCGACGACGAGGACTCGGCGTTCGACTTCGCGGTGCACCTTCTGAAAATCGAGCGGTACGACGAAGTGCTTCAACTGACCGCGCTGATGGGCCGCGAGCGCGGGTTGCCACTCGAGGCCCAGGTATTGGCGGCGTGGGGGGATCACGAAGAGGCCCTCGGTGTGTTCGAAAGGTACATCTCGCTTCTCCCCGTAAAGGAGCGGTCGGCGTATTACGATATCTCCAACGTCGGTGGGCCGGAGGATGTTGCGGCATACCAGAACACACCGCCGGAACATCGTGAGGCATTTCTGAGGGGCTTCTGGCTGAAGCGCGACCCGTTCCAGACGAGCGGCGGCGCGATGCGGCGCGTGGAGCATTACCGCCGCGTCTGGCGTGCAATGACGCTCTATGGCGAAATCGCATGGCCCTTCGACGCCCGCGGCCGCGTGTTCGTCCGATACGGAGAGCCCGACTGGAAGTCCAGTTGGAAGCAAGTCAACGCGCAGGTGCCCATCAAGGTGCAGCGCGTGCAGGAAAGGCTGGCGTTTCAACTCTACGGACGGCGCGGAATGGACATGACGTTCATCGGCCCGGTGTACCCCATCCGCTCCGACCGTTCGGCCGAAAAAAGGCTTTCCCAGTCGGAGTGGGGGACCAACAGCAAGCCGCTGGGCGGACCTGAGGAAACCGACGTGGGACTCACGTTCTACAAGCCGGTCACCACGAGCATGGACTACTCGAAGGTGGGTTGGGAGGTCTGGGTCTATGCGGACATCGAGAACGGTCTGGAGGTCGTGTTTACGGACGAGTTGTACAGCGGCATCTACGATTTCGCGCCGGAGCCCACGCCGGACGGGTACGATCTGGACGAACTCTCCATGCAGCGCATGGGTCCCATGCGCCGGCTGATGATGCGGTTGCCCAACCTGGCCCCGGGCGCCCGCGTGGCGAGAATCTCGAAGGATCTGCCGGAGCGGTACGATCTGTCCCATCTGGATCCCATGGAGTTTTACTATGAAGCGCTTTCATTCCGCGGCCGCAACGGTGAAGCGGACCTTCAGTTGAATCTGGGACTGCCGCTGGACAACGTCCTTGTGGACGGCGACCGCGACACGACCGTGACGCTGGAGAGGCGCATCGCGTTGATCGAAGACCGGACCGAGGAGGTGCGGAAAACCCGCGACCGGCTGGACCTGCGGATATCGCCGTCGTCACGGGGGACGGGATTGCTGGCCGTGGACCGGGTCGACCTGACGGCGGCGCCCGGCGCTTACAGGCTGGCGTTGCAGATGTCCAGGATGAATACGAACCGGCTTCAGGCGTATCACCAGGAGGTCGAAATACCCGACTACGATAGCGGGGAGTTGCTCCTCAGCGACCTTCAGGTGGCATACCGGGTCGTCGAGGCGGGCCCGGACGCCGATTCGAAATCGGTCCGGGGGCGATGGGAAATCGCCGCGGCGCCGTCGCGGGCTTTCCGCTCGGGCGAACCGGTTTACGTATATTTCGAAATATATAATCTGACGAGGGATTCCTTCGGAAACACCCGTTATGAGGTGGGGTACGAAGTGCGCCGCGGGCGGAAGAAACTGAAAACGCTTGCCCGGAAGGGATCGGGCGAAATGGTCTCGGTCAGCTACAGGCAGGTGGGCACGTCGCCGGACGAGTCCGACTACGTCGAGCTGGATCTGCGTAAGGGCAGACCCGGGCGCTATCGGGTGAAAATGACCGTAAAGGATCTCGTGAGCGATCGGCAGACGGTTCGCGAGGGTCGTTTTCAGATCCTGGAGAAATAGAACACACGGCCTCCGGTCAAAATGTTCTTGCTTACAGGGACGAATCGCGGTTGATTTGCGATTCGTCCCTGTTTATATTGGGGCTGAACAAAGTTCCGGGTTTCGCCGGCCGCTTCCCAAAACGCCGTCAGGTGCTGTTCGAATAAAAGCAGGGCATTCAAAACGCTTCCAAAACCGGCCGACAAAAAAAACTTGACAAATTCATTTGCGCCAACTAAATTTTATGGGATCAGTAAAAAAAAGGCGAAGTGCGCCATATTGAAAACATCACGTGGAATCGGTTTCTATAATGTTTCTTCTGCACTCCACACCAATGTTTGGCGAACACCGGGGCGCAATCGCAATGATCCTATCATGAAGCATTGCGCCCTTTTATGTACCCGTGCAAGCAAGTCTCAAGCAGGTTCTGAATTCATCCTGTGCATCCATGTTTCCTGAATTGACGAAAGGAGGATTGTCTATCGAGATTAGAGGTGTCCGCTTCGCAAATTCCGTTCGTGGGACGTAGTGATGGGCGGAGGGGGGTTTCCGCATCATTCACTCTCAGATGGGGAGGTGAGTAGATGAAAGTTGTGCGTATTGCTTTTCTGGCTGTTTTTGTGCTGGCGGCAGCGGGTCTGTCAGACAGCGCATTGGCCCAGGAAGGTAGATGGGGGATTGGCGGGATCGCCGATTACAATATCCCGATGCATCGGCTTGGAGAACGCTGGGACGCCACGGGAAAATACGGCGCCACGTTGAGCTACGTAGCCAGCCAACGCACCGTTATTGAAATCGAGTACAATTACTCGAAGTTTGAAAACGGAAAACCGGCATCCGATCTCTGGGAATACCCGATCGACCAGCAGTCGTACCCGCACCCGAACGGCAAGTCCGAAATCACGTGGAACAACCTGATCGTGAACGGGCTGCTTTTCGTCGGCGAAGAGAACGCCACCCACGGGTTCAAAGCCAGGGACTACAGGTATTATCTTCTGGTTGGCGGCGGTCTCTATCGCTATTACGCGATCAACAGCAACCTGGTTTATTCCCGCCAGACGAATGATCCCATAGATCTGGACTTCGTCATGGAAGACCAGGTAGATCAGCGGTACACCATTGGCGCCAATGCCGGCGCCGGTGTCGAGGGTTTCGTCACCCAGAACCTGGCCATCGACCTGCGCGCGCGCTACAATTTCGTTGTGGGGGAGTTGCGCAATATGCTGTTCTACGGGCTGGAGAAGGTGCGACCGATTCACATGGTCGACGTCGGCGTGCAGATGAAGTTTTACTTCTGGCGTTAATTTGACGCAGCCGGGGTAACAACTCAACGGAGGAGGTATCACAATGAAGCGTAAGCTTCTGTTTTTCGGAATCGCAGTTGCCGTTGCGGCCGTCGGTTTTGTTGCCGGCGAACTGCAGGCAGGCGTTACGGGCAAAATCAACGGCGTGGTACGCGACCAGGCCGGCGAAGTCCTGCCCGGCGCCAACGTGGTGATCAAGGAACTCAATCTGGGTTCCACAGCCGATGCCGACGGGTATTACGTCATCATCAATATCCCGCCCGGTGTCTATACCCTTTCAGCGTCCCTCATCGGTTACGAAACCGTGTCGCAGACGGGCGTGGACGTATCGACGGACCATACCACCACCATCAATTACAATTTGAAAGAGACCGCCCTCGAACTGGGTGAGTTGGTGGTCACGGCTGGCCGTCCGCTGGTGGAGCCCGACAAGACCACCAGCAAATACACGGTGACGCTCGAAGAGACCGAGCGGAACCTGGCGGCCGCGCGCA
Organism: Candidatus Latescibacterota bacterium; assembly: GCA_965116875.1. Classification (GTDB taxonomy): domain Bacteria; phylum Latescibacterota; class UBA2968; order UBA2968; genus JAAXHE01. The sequence goes on along the minus strand of OZ220733.1, from coordinate 236,982 downwards.
GGACGTCCGAGTTGCTGCAGTTGCAGCCGGGCGTGGCGGTTGACGGGTCCAACCGGATTCGCGGCGCCTACGTCGACAGGGGCTGGTACGCCAGCGACGTCGCGTACGTGGTGGACGGCGTCCGGATGAACCACAACGACGGCCGCGGGCGAGGCGGACGCTTCCGCCAGGTGAACCGGGGCGCCATCCAGGAATTGTCCGTGCTCACGGGCGTAACCCCCGCTGAATACGGCAATGCCCAGGGCGGCGTGGTCCAGATCATCACCAAGGAAGGCGGCGGCGAGGTGAACGGCTGGGGCGAGTTCCGCTACGAGCCCGCCAGCAAGAAGCACTGGGGCGAAAACGTCTACGACTCCCCGCAGCACCAGGACAAGGTGCAATGGGACAACCCCGTCTGGGCCAACGAGAAATATCCGGACCTTTCGGACAAGATCAACCATCCCATTTTCGAAGAGGTCGCGGGCGAACTGATTCACGTCCGTACGAACTACACGGAGTGGACCGGCTTCGGCGTCGAAGGCAACCTGTCCGGCCCGATCGGCGACAGGGCGTCCTTCGTGGCAACGGCCAAGCACGAACGCTATGCGGCCGTAACGCCTCGCGCCGAGCGCATCGGCTTCTACAATGATCGCGGAAGCTTCCAGGACGATCCGGGCAATATCAACGTTTCGGGAAGCATCACCATCAAGCCGAGCGCCAACCTCAAGTTGAAAGTGGGGGGGATGTACCTGGGTTGGGACTGGTATTCGAACGGCAATCCGGACCTCTTCGGCGGGCGTCACGGCAGCGGCGGCGGCGCGATGGTGCGCGGCTCCGGGCGCAACCTGTTCCTGCCCGAGAAGTGGTCGGCGGCCGGTCTGCACGACCTCAGGGAAGAGTTGCAGTACGCGGTGTTTACGCACACGCTGTCCCCAAGGACGTTCTACGAAGTGCGGGTTTCGCATTCCCGTTCGAAGATGGATACCCTCAGCGGTACCCATGAAGTGACCGGTGATATCTACCGGGACCAGGCGGGCTGGTTCAACATCGGCCGGCAGGCCGCGCGTTACGGCCAGTACGACCGGCAGCGCATCGGCGCCAAGGTCGACCTGTCGTCCCAGATCACCAAGGGTAACTTCATGAAGGCGGGGGTCGAGTACCAGACCAGCGCCATCACGATGATCCTGCGGTACGACACCACCCCCGCCGCCCGGAACCTGCGGGTGATCATGAACGAGGGTCAGATGGGCGAGAAGGTCAAACCCTTCTTCCTCAACGCCTACGTCCAGGATAAAATGGAATTCCAGGGGATGATCGTGAACCTGGGCGTCCGCCTGGATACGTTCAACCCGAACTCTCGCCAGCTGACCTTCGGCGCGTACCGCGGGAGTTCCATGTTCCGCTACTATACCCGCGCACGCGACTGGGCGTATCAGGAAGGCTCTCTGTGGGTCACGGACGCGCCCTGGCACGTGAAGTTCAGCCCGCGGATCGGTGTTTCCCATCCGATCACCGAGCGGTCGCAGATGCGCTTCTCCACGGGCGTGTTCCTCCAGTGGGCGGACCTCTGGTATTATTTCGGCGAGGACTACTGGACCTCCGGCGACGCCGGCGACCGTGACGTGAACGAGAACGGCCGGATCGACGCCACCGAGCGGATGAACAACTTCCGCACCACGTATTCGGGCCAGAACGGGCTGCACCTGCTGCAACCCGCCAAGACTACGGCCTTCGAGGTGGGCGCTGACTGGAACTTCGTGAGCGACTACACGGCCACCTTAACGGCGTATTACAAGAGCGAGGTGGACCACTTCACATCGTATCCCAACGAGACGTGGGTCGGACCCAGGGACTTCTGGATTCCCTATTCCCGGACCCTGGACAACGGCGCGTACGGCGACACTCGCGGCGTGGAACTGTCCATGCGCAAGTCCTTCTCGCACAACTTCTCGTTCAACGTTTCCTACAACTACCAGTGGTCGCAGGTCACCACGGGCAAGCTGGGTAACGTGATCCGCAACGTGTATATGGACTCGGCAACGGTGGTCCATCTTTCCACAACCAACGCATTTACGGACCGCGGCATTACCGTTCCCAATTTCTGGATTTACTGGGATGCGCTTCCGGACGGCAGCGAGGCGCCTCGCCGGCTGACGGGCGACGACCTCGTCAAATACGCGCAGCAGGGGCAGAACTTCCACGACAATGCGCGGGCGAAGGGCGGCCAATTGGGCACGGGCGTGTGGGACGGCCTCCGGCCGGTCGACAACCCCGCCCTTGGGAACTGCGGCCAGAACTGTTCGGTCAAGATCAACTCGGGCAGCTATACCACGCTGTTCTTCCGTCCAAAGAGCGGCGACCGGCGGAATTTCGGAAGTTTCTCGCTCCTGGCGTCGTTCCCGGACGATTTCGAGTTCGGCCATTCCTTTATCGGTTCCGTACTCAAGAATCTCCGTCTGAACGTCACCTCCCGTATCCAGACGGGCGGTATCTTCAACTACGCCCCGCCTGAAGGCGGCAACCGGTATTACCGCGACCTCGCGCTGGATTCCCGTACCGACCTGGCCGTCGAAAAGACGTTCAACGTGACCGGCAGGGTGCAGCCCACCCTCTTCGCCGATATCCGCAACGTTTTCAACCAGAAGGACCGCACCAGCCCGTCGAACAGAAACCTCTGGACGTACATCGGACTGGACGGGCCGACCCCGGACGACAAGAACTATCTGAATTACGGCGACAGCCGGGATCGGTCTTACGCGCATTCGCCGCGTCTTGCCCAGTTCGGGCTGCGCGTTAACTGGTAAGGAAATGGCGCGCCGGAAGCAGTTTCGCTTCCGGCGCGTCTGTTCCGCAGTGCTTTCGAATGGAGGCAGAGAAGGATATGAAACGATTGAATTTCATTGGTAAGGGGCTGGTTGCAGTCGCCTGCCTTGCGCTGGTTGCGGTTGTATTTCAGCCAGTCCCGGTCGATGCGCAGGCCACTCCCGACAATATTTCCAGCAGGTACAACCTCAGGTCGCTGATTTCCAACAGCTACAACAACATCGGCGGCATGGGCGGAAACCAGGAGTGGGGGCGCGGCTACCGGCGCAACGCCTATCCGTGGAACGGCAACGGCCCGGGTTCGTTCGGCGCCGTGCTCTCCCAGTTCACGTCCAACCAGAAGTCGCAGATGTACAACGACTACAAGGTTTCGGGCGGCGAGGGCATCTGGATCCTGAACGCCGACGCCGGTACCGTTACGGTAACCGGACCTCGTGAGAATCTGCAGATCGTGGAACACAACCAGGCGTTCCCCTACGATCCCTTGGGCAATCCCGAGGAAAGCTGGGGGCAGCCCAACCCGCTGCAGGAGCTCGCCGAGACGCCGAACAGCGCTATTTCTCCCGGGGAACTGGATAATCAGGGTGCCCTCTCCAATTACTGGCCGGGGGTCACCAAAGACGATCGGGGCAGCATCTACGGCGCCAACTGGGACCCGGTTAGCACACCGCCGGCCCACATCGCCAACTACAACCTGGGCGCGCACAACCTGGTGGACGTGAACCTTCCGGAAGAGACGATCATCGCCCAGTGGATCGACAAGCAGAACGGTTTGCTGATGCAGCGGCGCGTCTACAGTTGGTCCAACCCGGATTTCGACGACTTCTACATCGTGGACCTCACCTTCAAGAACATCGGCGACTTCGATGGCGACGGCGTGGGTGAAGCGCCGGGGCCCATCAACAACCTTTACATCGCGTTCAAGAACGTGGCCGCCATGACGGCAATGGGCATTCTCGAGGAGTTCGGGTGGAACTTCTACGCGTCCAATGCCCGCGGCATGGACGATACGTTGTGGTTTACGGAAGCCGACGGCTATCCGAATGCATTCTCGCAGAACGGCGCGTTCGCGGGCGAGGATATGCGCGCGGTCATCCGGAGAGACTCGGACAACCCGTTTTCCTCGCACGACGACACGGGCGATCCGTTCTTCAAGGCGATCGTGCCCTCCAACTACAACATTCTGCAGACGGAAGGCCAGCCAAGAGCGCCGAGCACCTATTTCATGGCGCCGCTCGCCTATGCCGACGACGCGGGCAAGTTCTCGTTCAACGAAGCCGACCGCGGGAAATTCGTGCAGCCCGGGGAAGACATGCAGCCGCGTTCGTTCCAGTGGTGGCTGGCGCGTTCCACGGGTGACTTCGACGATCCCACCTATACCACGCACAGCGCCGAGCAGTTGGCCAGCGTCATAACAACGACGGGTTTTCAGGCCAATCCGGACGAGGGCGACATTTCCACGCGCAAGGTGTTCCACGACATGACGGTTTACGGGCCCTACAACGTGGGCGTGGATGAGTCCGTGAAGCTCGTGTTCTCCTGGGGCGCCGGGCACCCTTCCTTGCTCGCGCCGATTCCCGCCAACGAGCAGGACATCGGGCTGATCAAGTGGGACCGGTCCAGCGACAGCCCCGAGAACAAGATCCAGAAGATAAAGACGGACGGCGAGAAGGCCGCCCTGGAGAATCTGAAGTTGGCCCATTGGGTGTATGACAACAACTACCAGGTGCCCACCTCGCCCACCGAGGCGTACATTTCGCCCGACAACCTTACCTCTTCCACCAGGGCCAAGCAATTGATCCGGTGGGGCAGGGAATCCGAGTCCGCTGTGAACCCGTATACGGGCGAGCAGGATATCCTCGGGGTCAGGCTGTACAAGTCCGAGTGGTTTTCATGGGGTCCCTGGGAGCTGTACGGGATCATCGAAAACGGTTCGAGCGGATCTTCCACCAATCCGGCGGGACTGCCCCGGGGCGAATGGGGCATCAATGCCGACGGCGTCTATGAATACGAGGACCTGGAGACCACGGCAGGCTTTTCCTACTTCTACTCCGCCCGCCCGTATGCCAGGGGCGTGGAGTCGTACACGTGGAACAGCGGGATGACCATAGACGACATCCCCAGCGCGCGCGTGCAGGCCAATATCAAGAGGGGGTATGAAAGTGGATGGGGCCCCTCCACGGCCAGGACCTACGACGGGGACAACCGCAAGCCGTTCCAGGCCCTGTTGTCGGGCCTCCCGGATGAGGTGCTCATCGTGCCGAACCCGTACTACGTTGACGGCGTGCACCAGTATCCCAACTCCCGCAACCTTCGCATCGTGGGCCTGACCTCAGACGCGATCATTCACATTTACTCGGCCTCAGGCGACCGCGTTGAAACCACGGACCGGACCCCGCTCACCAAGGGTGAGACCGAGTTTCGGCAGATCACGTTCAATATCGCCGGCGAAGTGCAGACCGGTCTGTACTATTTTGTCGTTGTGTCCGGCGGAGAGACCCGAAAAGGCAGCTTCGTGCTGATCAAGTAGCGGGCTCAAACTAGGAGGAAATGACGTGAAAAGAAGCATGCTAATCATTGCGTCGGTCTTGGCCCTGCTGCTTGCCGCTTCACCGGCTTTGGCCGTGAAGTGGGGCGGGGTGACCGGTGAGTACGGTGTCAAGAAAGTCAATATCTCCGGGATGCAGTTCCTCAAGATCGGCCAGGGCGCCCGCGCGGTGGCTATGGGCGACGCGTATACCGCGGTAGCGGACGACATCAACGCGATCTTCTGGAACGGCGCGGGGCTCGTACACGTGGAACGCGTGGCCTACCAGTTGAACTGGACGCGCTTCCTGCTCGACACCCAGCTCTATTCGGCGTCTGCTGTCTGGAATACGCGTTCCGCCAGGGGCGAGGTGTTGGGGTTGACCGTTGTGTCCCACAACCCGAAGCCGTCGAAGGAAACCACGATCTATCAGCCCAACGGAACCGGGCAGGACGTGGTCGTACACAATATCTCGGTCGGTCTGCTGTATGCGATCAAGTTCACCGACAAGTTCTCGTTCAGCGCCAAGGCGAATTACGTCCAGGAGAAGCTCTACACGGTAAAGACCACGGGCTTCACGGTGGACGTGGGCAGTTTCTTCTATACGGGCTTCAGAAGCCTTCGTATTGCAATGGCGTTCAAGAATTTCGGTCCTGACCGCAAATCGGGCGACCGGGCATACCTGTTGCCGCTCGTCTATAATATCGGCGTGGCTGCCGAAGTATACGGCGAAAAGGGCGATCCGTCCTACCTCACCGCCTCGGTGGAGAGCGCGTTCTTCGTGGACTTCGAGCAGCGGTGGCACTTCGGCGCCGAGTTGTGGCTGCAGAATGCGCTCGCGTTGCGCGCCGGTTGGAAGTGGAACTACGACCTCGAGAGCATCGCGGTGGGCGCCGGGCTGAAGCAGACGTTCGGGGGACGCACGGTCACTGCGGACGTAGCGGTATCGCTGTTGCAGAAGAACGACGGTGTCGTTATGTTCGATCCACCGATTCGCGTCTCCGTGGGAGGCACGTTCTAACGTTGGCTTTTCAAGGCGTTGGAGACCATCGAATCTGACGTAATCCGGCGCTTTGTCGGCGTATGAACCGACGGGCGGCGACCGGGACTCTGAGCCCGGACGCCGCCCGTTCTTTTTTCATTTTGCTCGATGCTATGAAGGTACCAGCCCAACGACCCTATTTCGCATGACGCCTGATCTGTGCAAACTCATCGATTCTCGTTGACTCCCGATAACGGGTCCTGACGTTGTAGGGGCGCCCGGGTGAATTGAAAGAACACATGGCGAAACGCAATTCCCGTAAACACAAGGCGCCTACGTTTAGGGCCGCCGGCGCGGATGGAAAGTACACGTGGGCGTGGCCCGTTCTGGTGGGCGTCGCGGCGTTTGCGGTTTATGCCAACGCCCTGGACAACGGGCTGGTTTACGACGACCAGTTTCTCATTGTGCGAAGCTGGATCGTGGAGCGGATGGATTTCGGGAGCGTATTCACCACCCACTACTGGGCGGGTTATCCAGGAAACGAAACCGGGCAATACCGTCCCCTGACGGTGCTGACGTTTCTGCTGGACGCCCTTGGAGGCATTAGCCCGTTTCGGTTTCATCTGACCAACCTGCTTCTTCACGTGTGTTGCAGCCTGCTGGCGTGGATGGTGTGCAGGCGCGTGGGCCTGAGCCGTTTTGCGGCGGGGCTCGCAGGCCTGCTGTTTGCCGTACATCCGATCCACTCGGAAGTGGCCGCGGGCGTGACGTTCGGCCGGTCCGACCTGCTCGCCGGCGCTTTTTTGCTGACGGGCCTGTTGTTTTACATGCGTCGATCCGGTTCACGGTGGGACTATCTCCTCTCCCTCGTCGCTTTCTTCTTTGGATTGCTCAGCAAGGAGAGCGCACTCGCGCTGTTGGGCCTGGTTGTCGTATATGACCTTGCGGTTGGGATGGGGCGCGCAAGGGACGGGAATTCATCGGACGAGAATGGTCCAAGGAGAGGTCCGTCTACGTCGGATCCGGCCCGATCGGGGGGAGAACCGCGGGGGGAGGGGGTTTTCAGTAGCATTCTGTACGTCTGCCGGACAAGATGGCCACGGTGGCTGGGCTTCGCGGGCGGTTTCGCGATCTGTCTGGTTGTGCGCAACACCGCGGCGGGGGTCGGCTTTACACCCGGCGGGATGACGGAACTGGTGAATCCGCTCTATGGCGCACCGGTTGAGGCACGCATTCTGACCGCCGGGAGGATCTTCTGGCACTATGCAATGCTTCTCATTTTGCCGTGGCGGCTTTCCGTGGACTACTCGTACAATGCGATTCCGGTTGCCCATTCACTTTTGGCGCCCGACGTGTTTGCGGGACTGGCGTTGGGGCTTTCGGGACTGTGGTTGTGGGTGCGGTCGCTGGAAAGGTGGCCGAATCTGTTTTTCTGTGGAGCGCTTTTCTGGGTTCCCTATTTGGGGGTGTCGCAGATCCTTGTGCTGCTGAACTCGATGGTCCAGGAACGGTTCCTGTATATCCCCGTGCTCGGTGTATTCGCGATGGCCGGGATCGGAACAGAGTGGCTGTACCGGAGGTTCGGGTTCGGCGTCGTTGTCGCGGCGGGTCTCGTATGCATCGGGTATGCCGCGCGTACGGTGGCGCGAAACGAAGATTGGAGAGACGAACTCAGCCTGTTTTCGAGTGCAGCCAGCGCATACCCGGAGAGCGCCAAGATGCACCAGGCAGTGGGTCAGGTGCATGCCGAGCGGGGACTGATGGATCAGGCAATTCTGGCCTTTCGACGGGCGCTGTCCATCCGGGAAGAGGCCATGACCTATAACAACCTGGGCAACGCGTACGGCGTGAAAGGTTCCTTTGGACCGGCGGTCGCGGCGTATCGGAAGGCCGTGGGTCTGGACCCGCAATATGCAGAGGCATGGATGAATCTGGGCGTGACGGCCATGCGCGCCGGCAAACCGGCGATAGCCGCCGAAGGATTCAGGCAGGCGGCTGTCCTGCTGCCGAAGGATAGCGAGGCTCACTTCAACCTCGGTGTGGCCCTTGAGAAGACGGGCAAGCCGGAGGAGGCCGCGGCGGCCTATCGCAGGTCCGCGGCGCTGGGCGACGTAAAGGCGTTTTTCAACCTGGGTACGGTGCTTGAGGACCTGAGACAGTCGGAGGATGCGATCGCGGCCTACCGCGCGTTTCTGAAGCAATGGCGGGGCGATCCAAAGGCGCTATCCGAAGCCCGTCGCCGAATTCGGTTGTTGGCGCGCCAGTAGGTTCGCGGACGAGACCGGAATGTCGCGTTATGACCCCGAAATACATCTTTGAGGTCCGGTCAATGATTCGCGTGGATCGCATCCTTCGGCAGGCTTAGGTGCCGTGGCGTGCAACCTGAGCCGCTCCCTGAGCTTGCGGTCCCTGAGCCTGTCGAAGGGTCGAAGGGTCGGCGAAGGGTACTAAAGAAGCTAACCTTGATTCCTCATTTTTCGAGGACGTTAATTCGAATATGTGTCAGTTAAAAAGGCGATTTAACTGCTGATTACCAGGATACACCAGGACACTGTACGTGAACGGAAAAAATGTCCTTCATGACGACCATTTCGGCCCGTTTCGAAAGGTTTCGTCGCGGTGCCGCGTTGCGGCTTTTGCGGAATTAAGGCTAAACGGTGGATCCTGAGCTTTCGATTCCTGAGTTTGTGGATGAGTCAATGGGTAGCGAAACGCGGGCATTTCGACATTTCGACACCCTTCGACAGGCTCAGGGACCGAGCTCAATGCAGGCATGCTCAATGACCACGTTTCGGCAAGTTCGCGCTGACAAGCACACCACTGGCTATGAATGAACACATTGAAGTGGAAGGATTGGTCGGGAGAATGATCGCTTGTCGTCGGTCCAGGAAACGTAATTCAGCCTGTTGTAAAACATCAAATTCAGACGCATTGACCAAGTCAGAGTCGAGTCCGGTTTTCACAACAGGCCTAAAATCAGTTTTGAATTTGCCTCCATATTTCTTATTGTAATATGATGGCCATTAAAATTGGTTATTCCTCGCGTCACACCAGACCCCGAAAATTCGGGGAGGAGCCGGTCGTGCGGGGCCCAGGAAAAACAGACTTCGGTCCAATTGCATTGCGTGTATTCACTGCCTGGTGGTTCCTGGCGGGAGTCGCGATGCCGGGCCAGGCAGAGTCCGATAACCGGCGGATCTGGACAGCTTCCTACGAAAACGGGCAGGCGGCTCTGACCGAGATCTGGTCCGCGGATACGGCAGGAAACCAGCACAAACTGGGCGCCTTTCCGGGCCCGCCGGGACAATTGGGCTGGACCGCGGACGGGAGGCGGCTGTTCTACAAGGACCGCCCGTTGCGGGACTATCGTCTCTCCGGGCTGGGTCAGGCGGCGGTGCCGATGGTGGACAGCCAGGTCTGGGAGGTGATGGTCAACGGCACGGTGGTCCGGCGTCCGGGGGAAGTCGAGTTCGGATACCTCGACGTTGTTTGGGAATCCGCACGGAACGGGGATCCGCGCAATGGGCCCAACGGCTCTCTCTCGGGCGTTGAGAAGGCGATGATGACCGTGAAAATGGCCTACGCGGCCCTGCATCGGTGGGATTTTCGCCAGGCACAACGTCTCTATCGGGATGCGGCCCAGCAATTCGAGGCACTTGGGAGGGAACACCTGCTTTATTCGAAGCCGGCAATGGCTTACGCGAAAATGTTGGCCGGTAGATCTCGGATGGCGGCGTCCGAAGGCGCCCGGTGGGTGGGCAGGGAGAATCTCTCCGCGATCGGTGAGATGATCCGGGAGTACCGGCGACTTCATAACGGCAATTCGCCTGTCAACCTGCAGGTCTTGATGGCATCTGCTCGCGCTGGCGGATTGGACGAAGCGGAGGAACGGATCCTCAAACAGGTGTTCCGGTCTCCTGAAGATCGGGAGCAACGCACCGTCAGCTATTTCTATCGATCTGGCGCCGCAGACGGCGAGGCAATGGTGATCAGTCCCTATCACCGTGGGCGGCTGTTGGAGCTTGTCCGCCACGGGGACGGTTTCGACGTGGTGGACAGGGCCGCCGGAAAAGTACAGGTCGATTCGTTGCTGGACGTGGGCAGCCGGGTGCTGGAAACGGCGCCGGCGGCGTCCGTGCCGGTGCTGCAGGTGGTCACGCTGATGGCGCCCGGATCAGCGCGCGGGCATTCCCGGCTGGGATACGCCTATTTGAAGTCCAGGAATCCCGATGCAGCACTGCGTTCGTTCGAGCGCGCGGTTCGGCTGGATCACAGGCTGTCCGAAGCGTATAACGGGCTGGGTCTGGTTTACGAAAAGCGTCCGAAGGCCCGGTACGACGCGATCCGATTCTATACAAAGGCGCTGCAGTACAACCGTGACTACCTGGAGGCGCGCTTCAACATCGCCCGGCTTCGCCGCAGCCTGAGGGAGCACGACGCGAAATACGACATTGAGAAAGTCATCGATATAGATCCAACATATGCGCCGGCCTACCTGCTGCTTGGAGAATGGTACGAGGTCCACGAGGAGGACTTCGAACGGGCGGCGCTTCTCTACGCGCGATACATGACGCTGAAACCGGAGGATCCGGAGGGACGGAAGCGCCTGGCCGCGGTATATCTGCGGTCCCGGAACTATGAACGGATCGTGAATCTTCTTACAGATTACGTCCACGAAAATCCGGATGAAACCGGCGTAATGGCCGTGCTGGCCCAGGCGTGCGTACAGCTGGGACGATTGGAGTGGGCGGACCGGTATTTCAGAGAGTACCTGCAGGCGGCCACACCCCACGAGCAGGCGCTGTACCGCGATCCGGTCCTGCTGATGTCCGGTGAGGAACGCGAGGCCTATGAACAGGCCCACGGTTCGGACCGCGTCGAACTGGTCAAGCGGTTCTGGTCGGCGCACGATCCGGACCTGACCACGACCATTAACGAGCGTCTGCTGGAACACTACCGGCGGGTGTGGTACGCGCTCGGCGCCTATTCGAACGGCAAGCAGCCGTGGGACCGGCGGGGCGAGGTGTACATCCGGTTCGGGGAACCCGATTACCGGTCAACTTCCGACATGAAGAATTACAACCAGAGCCTGAAGGTGCAGCGGGTCCGGGAACGCATTGCCCGGCAAATGTACGGACAGGCTGCCCTGCAGATGACCTTCATGGGCGGGCCCGTGTACGCGGTTCGCAGCCTGAAAGCCAATCTCAGCGGTGGCGCCAACCTGGGCGACGGGTTCGCCGCCGACCGGCAGGTCGCGGATCTCAGCATCGCCGACCGTAACACCGAGGCCGCGCGGGTGGTTTCCGGCGGCCAGAACCAGCGGACGGGCATCACATTCGAATCGGGCATTACCGCGGACAACGAGGTTTCGGATGCTTCCCTGGAATTGCTTCGGTTCGAGAATGTCCAGATGAATGAGGGCGCCCTGGCGGTGGGTGACACCCGAAACGATTTTGCATTCAAGGCCGTAACCTCCCAGGACGACGCCTCGATGGTTCCGTGGGAAGTCTGGGTCTATACAGACGTGAATGGCGGAATTGAAATTACCTTTACCGACGAGCACATGCGCGGCGAGTTCGATTACGCCCCTCCGCCGATGGACGTGCGCATACCCATGCAGCAGTTGGCGCGGTTCAACCAGTTCAATCCACGGTCCGTGGCCAAACAGGCGTCCCTCGTGACGCCGGACTACTACAAGCCGCCCGAGAACAAATTGCCGCTGGAGTTCTATTACGATCTGGCCAACTTCAGGGAGGACGACCCGGGGGCCGGGTCCGTTCTGGAGGTGTATTTCGGCGCGCCTTACACACTGGGCAAGTACTCGCGGGACGACGACGAAACCGAGATGTTTCTGGAACGTTCCGTGGCATTGAACAACCCCCGTACCGGCGCGGTCTATCGCAGACAGGGCAACCTGGTATTCCGCGGAGGCGGCGACCTGACAGGCATGCGCGGCGGCTTTGTCCCCGACCTGGTGGGTCTGTACGTCCCCCCAGGCACGTACAGGATGGAGGTGCAGGTCAGGGACAGGTTGTCCGGAAGGCAGGGCAGGTACCGCCAGGAAGTGGTCATCGACAACTACGACAGGGAATTCCTGCAGTTGAGTGAGTTGCAGTTGGCGTATTCGGTAGCGGAGTCCGACGAAGCGGGGAAATTCAGGAAGGGCGGTCTCCACGTAATACCGATTCCTACGCGTACGTTCGGCAGGAACCAGGGCGTATTCGTCTACTATGAGATCTACCACCTGAGGAGAGACGAATTCGGGCAGACCCGGTACAAGGTGGGGTATACCATTCGACCCAAGGGCGTCCAGGGGCGGAAGGCCAGAGGGGTCGTCTCGCAATTGGTACGTGTGCTCACCGGCAAGAAGCAGGAACTTGCAGTTGGATACGAGCAGATCGGCAATTCGGAATCGGAAGAGGTGTACATGGAGCTGGATCTGAAGTCCACAAAACCCGGACAGTATATTCTGGAAATCGACGTAACCGATCTGAACAGCGGGCTGACATCCAACAGAGAGACCGGATTCTACGTTCAGTGAGCAGCAGGCGAGGAGTGAGAAAAGAGGAGTGAGGAGAGAGAGAAGATCAAAGGCGAAAAGCAGTGGCCGGTGGCAAGTGGTCAGAATAGTCCAGGGGCGCCCACAAGGGACGCCCCTCCGATTTCAATTATCCTGCTATATAGCGAATTATTCGCCCCTTACCGTGTAGGGGCGTCCCTTGTGGGCGCCCGTACATAGTGGAGGCATCCGTGAACACGCGCGAAGCGCCATTTGATCTCGAGGAAATGGTCGAGAGGTTCGCCGGCTATGACCGGTCGCATAATCGGGGCCGGGGACAGGCCGACGTACCGGACTCCGGGAGCCTGGGATGGGGCGAAAGCGGTTTCCTGGATGCGTACGTGAAATTGTACGAATCAACCGGAGACGAGGAGTGGCTGGAGAAGATCGTAAACCATTTCGACAGGATGATCGGAACAAGCCGGGACCACTTTGCCGACGGTCATCCGACCTGGGTTACACCGACCTATTCGGTGGCGCTGGTGAGAACGGGATCGATGCACAACCGGGGAACGGCCCGGATTACACCTGGAGAGGATCGGGTGTGGGTGATCCGAGGCGGCGACATGGCGAAGAATTGCATTCGAGTCGTGGAGGTCCTCCCCGGACGCCGGTACGTCGTCCAGGAGTATGGTACACGGAAGGAGTTGGCCGGCGGCCGATTTCGGTCAGGCGCCGCGCTGAACGGTTTTGCTCCGTTCAAGATACGCATCGATGGCGCTGTGCGCGCCGGTGACCGGTTCTGGGTGCAGGTTTTCGCGGGTGAGCCGCTGGAATATATCGTCCACCAGGGGATGTTCCTGCATCCCGTGAGCAGGTTTGTCGAGCACGTCCTGAAGAATGACCGGCTCAAGGCCGGATTTGGAACCAGCGCCCGGACGTATCTTCGCTTTATCGGAAAGCAGATCGCGGACAAGCACGAACGTGACTGGGTGGACGCGTCCCCTTCCTCAGGCGGATACCGGTTTTCTCCGTGGATGACGGAACGGTTTCCGAACCGGATTATGCCGCACAATCAGTATCTCGCGCTGGGTCGGGCGTACCTGTGTTTGCAGAGCGTATCGCGGAAACGCCTGTTCGCGGACCGGGCGCAGCGGATGGCGAAAAATTACAAGCGGCACCTGTGGAAAACAGGCCGGGCGTATACCTGGTACTACTGGGACTGGAACGAAGGCGGCGTACACGGGCACAGCGCCATTGAAGATACCAGCCACGGGCGAATCGACGTCGGATTTGCAGTCGATGCGTGCCGGAGTGGCGTCGTATTCAACAACGCCGATATGAAGCGGTTCGGGCATACCCTGTTGGAACAGATGTGGAACGGGTCGGTGGATAATCCCGTGATTGGCGGGCGCGTGGATTCAAAGGAAGGGGATAGTACGCCGTGCGCGGACTGGATCGATCTGTGCCAGTGGAATCCGCAGGTCTGGGACGTCATGTGGGCCGTCTTCCGTAAGGCCGGACAACCCGAACAGATGATCCCGTCAATACTTCAGGGATGGCGCAGGCTGGGGCAAGGCGGCAAGAGGTAAGACGTTAGACGTGAGAAGGATCTGATGGCCCTTTATGTGATTTTCTCCGGGCCTGTGACTGTGTGGGAATTGAACGGGGCGAACGATGATTCGAGGGTGCAGCGGACATTCCTGTCTGCTCACGTAGATCTTGCGCAACGCGAAAAGCAACAGAGGCGCTTCGTCCGCAGCTTATCGGAAATCCCGTAAAAGCAGATCCGCGTTTGCATTTGCGTTGGCTTATCGAGCGCCTTTACCTTGCGATCATTCCCTCGACCGTTGTAGGGGCGCCCCTTGTGGGTGCCCGCCTTTCCGCCGCAGTCATATCGAAAAAGGAGAAATAATATGACGCGATTGTTGTCGATTTTTCTTGCAGCACAGTTGCTGGCCGGCGGAGGGGGCGGCGACGCGGAAGCGCAACAGAAGCCGATCTATTTTGTTACGGCGGGAATCGCCGCGCCAGCATCCATTTCCGTATCGGAATTCTGGTTTCCGGGTATCGGTGCAGGCGCCGGCGTCGAGTATTTCATTCACCCCAGCGTGGCCGTCCAGGGCAGGTTCGGTTACGCCCGTTTCGCACTGGATGAAGGCAAATTCAAGGCGGAAAACGAAGCGCTCGAAGTGTTGATCGCCACGTCAGGTGGAGAAAAACACCTCTTCAGCGCATTCGCCAGTATGAAATATACGAAGGCGATCGATTCGGACGACGTGGATGTACGGGCGGTACCGTATGCGGTTGGCGGGATCGGGATCCTGTCGTATTCGGAAGTGGATATCCAGGGTACCGAGATTGGCGGCGTGGAGATAGAGGTGCCCGGGCAATCAGGGACAGGATTTGCAATTAACGCGGGCGCGGGGATCGACATCCGGATGACGGACCGGGTACATCTCTTTGTTGAAGGACGGTTCGAAGTCGGATTTACCTCGGGAGAGCGGGGTAGCACACAGCTCTTCCCCGCTCGCGTCGGAATTTCTTTTGAATAAACCTGCGGACGGGTGGCAGGACAATTGGCACACGGCATGCGCCGGTCCTGGCAGACGAACGGAATACAGGTGTGGACAACAATTTGAATCGGCCTGAGGGACGTAAACGGACCGGATGGCCCCTGGACGTGTCGGCCCTGCTGGCGTTGCTGGCAGGGCTGTTGATTTTGTTCCAGGTTGTGACGCTTGGCAAGTTCGGCGTTCTCCGACCGGGCCTGAGGTATCAAAGTCTACAGGGATTCCTTTCCGTTGTATCGCGGTTCGTGGATCTCAGCGCCGTTGATGCATCGCTGCTGGTGCTGATTCTTTCCGTTTGCATACTGCTGGTCGGTATCGAGTGGCGCGGGCGGCGGCTCTCGGCGTTTTTCGAGCATGTTTTCGAAAGCGAAAGGCGAACGGTCGTACTCCTTGTTCTGGGGAGTCTGATACTGGTTCGCTTTTATTTTGCCGGGGGGGAATTTGCGCACGGCGCAGATACGTATTTGCACGTGACGTACGCCTGGCTGGCGGCCACGTCGATGATGCAGGGTGAAGTCCCGATCTGGACGCACTATTTCTGCAACGGCACACCCTACCTGCAGTTTTACGGCTTCCTGTTCTACTACCTGGTCGGGCTGGTCAATCTCGTGCTTCAGGCGCCGTTCGTTTCAATCAAATTCGCGCTTGGCGCCACGCACGCGCTTTCCGGGCTCGGCGTATATCTCTTCGTGAGGCGGCTTACCGGGTCGCGACAGGCCGGATTCGCCGCGGGGCTGGCATACGTGTTGAGTTTCTGGCATACGCAGCAGGTTCTCATCATGGGCAGGCTGCCGCTGTCGCTGTTCTATGCCCTGCTGCCGTTTCCGTTCTTCTTCTGGGAGGGGCTACGGAACCATGCGAACCGGCTTGCCCAGGCCATAGGCGGCGGGATCGCGCTGGGCTGTCTGCACGTTACGCATCCCGGGTACGGATTCTGGGCGACGTTCTTTCTGCTCCTGTACGCGGTCGTCAGGTACCGGATGACCCGACGGGGAGACACGCCTTTTTCAGTCCGGCACGGTCTGCTGCTCTTCGGCGGGGGCACGATGCTGGGCGCTTATCTGACGATTCCGATGGTTCTGGAACGGGGATTGACGGGGCTTCACGCCGGGTTCTACATGTCCGACTTTCCGGTGCCCACGTGGCGGCATCTGTTGCTCTGGTCCAACTACCGCTTCCGCCTCTTTCAGGCGCAGGACCACTGGTACGGCGGATACCTTGGGGTGAGTCTCGCAGCGATTGCGTTGTGGGGATTGGTGCAAACAGTCCGGAGCGAACGGGCTGAAGTGCGGAAATGGGGATTTCCGATCGGCATCTGTCTGATCGGGTCGCTGCTCCTGGTATTCGGTTACCGGTGGCCGGTTCTCAAGTCCCTCGAGGTTGTGCAGGCGATGAGCGCCTCTCGCTACCTGCTGTTTACGGTGTTCTTTATCGCCGTGCTGGTTGGTTTGTTTGCGGCCGCGCGAGCCGCCGGGCGAAAACGCCCCGTCGGGGTCTTCGTGGCAATTCTCGTGGTGGTGCTGGCGGACCTGGGGCCAACCACCTTCCAGCAGCCCTACCGGTCTTCCGGCGTGGCGTCCGGAATCGGCCCGCGCGATTTGCAGGACCTGCGACGGGACCCGAACGCCTGGCCGGTTGTGAAGCCGCTTCCCCTGCAGCATCATCCCGTGTACAGACGGTTCCGGGAGGAACTTGCGACCTATGAAGACGGGCAGATTCCAGGCCATCGGCTGTTCCATACGACCAACAGGATCTATTATCACTTCATCATTCCCTGGATGGCCCTCCGGACGGGTCTGGCAACACCTCTGGATACGTTCACGCAATACCCGCTGTCGGTACCTGCTTTTGTCCGTCGTTTCCAGGATCTGCTTCACCTTTCGCTGCAGCGCTTGGAAGAAGGTTCGAGCCTGAACGAGATGACGGGATACGATCTCATCCGCGCGGGATTCTTCCTGATGAACACGCGCCACCTGTTGTATTCAGATTCCGAACAGGACCGGATCTTTCACGAAGAGTTCCCGGAAGCCAGTCCTGTCGTCGTTTCGTCGAGGATCTCCGGATGGCCCTATCCGGTTCGTGAACTGGACCGGGCGCGCGCCCGGTCCGGGTCCAACGTGGATGAACGGGAAGCGCGCAGAATGAAGAGCTTCGCATTGAGCAACTTCGTGAAGATGCTGCAGGCGATGGAAGTCGATGCAGGGAACCGTACGTGCAAGCAGATTCTTGTGACAGACGAGCACGTGAAGGAAGACCTGGACACGTCGCCGCGGGTGGACGTTCTGGCGCATCGGGTATGGAACCAGCGGGTCGAACTGGTCGTACACGCCAGCGCGGCCTGTTTTGCGCGGCTGGCATATACGGCCTATCCGCATCAGCGCATCACCCTGAACGGCCGTGACGTGCAGCCGTACACGACGGCCGGTCGGTTTGTGGCGTTGAAACTGGGTCCCGGCGAGAACCGGATTGTACTGGAACCCACGCTTTCGCCGCTGCGGTTCTCCCTGTTGATCGTAGACGTCGTCCTGCTGCTCGCGGCGGCTGTGGTATTGGTGGGGCGGCGGATCGTGCAACGGACGCCGCGGTGACCTCTCCCCCTGCGCAATTGACTCACGGTTGTCAGCACCATTGTCCGGGCGCCCACATGGGACGCCCCTGCAATTCTGACGCCGGCGTCGAACCCTGAGCGTTCAATTCGTGGATACCTGGTCTTGCAGGCGCGTCCCTTATGGGCGCGCGCCTACCGGCTGCACAGAGAGCGAGCGATTATGCCCCGCAAAGAAGATGGCTCGGGTTCCGGCAAGCCGATTGTTGTGGTCGGGTTTTTTCTCGGGCTGCACGTTCTGTTCGCCTACTGGCAACCCGTGTCAGTCTGGGGCGCCGATTCCCTTCGGTTCCACGACTCCGTGTTCCGTTTGATATTCGTTCTGTTGAGCGTGGCGCTGCTTATTCTGGCCGCTCGTGGTCGCCTGGGGAGATGGACGTGGGGCTTTGCGCGGCTTTTCGACAGCGGAGACAGCGCCCGGCAAGCGGTTCTTTCGTGGGTCCTGCTCTTGTCGGGCGGCCTCCTGTTATTCCTGGGCATGCGTTCCGCTGTGCATCTGCTCGGCGACGGAATGATGCTGATGCGCGAATTGGAGGATTTCTGGTCGGAAATCCCGAGGACGGACCGCGCGCCTCTGACGTTCTGGACCGTGAGGGGGCTGCACCGTGCCGGGGCGTTCGCCTGGACTTCCGCCGAGACCACGTATCGCATATTCAGTTGTCTTTCCGGGGTTCTGTTTCTGGTTGTTGCCAGATATGCCGCACGGCACCTTGGAAAAGACGCCCTCGAGCGGTTTCTGATTCTGGCTCTGCTGTTGGGGGCCGGGTATATGCAACTCTTTTTTGCATACGTTGAGAATTACGCGTTTCTGTTCCCGTTTATGTTGCTTTACCTGCTCCTGGGCATTCGCGTGCTCGAAGGCAGGCTGGCGATCTGGTGGCCCGCGGCGTTGCTGGGCGTCCTGATGGCGCTCCACATTACGATGATGACGCTTGCGCCTTCCCTGCTGGCGCTGGCGATACTCAAAGGCCGGGCGCATGGCTTCTCCGGTACAACGGTTTCCGGGCGGTCGGCCGCAAGAGCGGCATTCGCCATGCTGTTAAGCGCGGTGGTTTTCTTCGGTGCGCTCCTGCTGATCCAGTTCGACCTGTTCGCGTATCTTCAAAAGAGACAGGGGTTTTATATCCTGAACCTGTTTGCGGAACCCGGCCCCAAACAGCACTACAGGTTGTTTTCGATGGGAAAATGGGTTGATTTCGTGAATCAAACCTTCCTCGTTGCGCCAGCTTCTCTGATGGTTTTGCTTCTATGCCGAAGGACGCGCTGGCTGCAGGGGCCCGATCGGCAGTTTGTTTTGATCGCCGCGCTGTTTCCGATTCTGTTTACCGTAGTCGCGAACCCCGAACTTGGCGCTTTCAGGGATTGGGATGTGTTCGCTTTTGCGGCATTGCCCATGACGTTGTGGGCGGCGCTTACTCTGGTCCGCGAGCTTCGGGATCGCTTTGTCTCGGCGGACACCGCCGGATTGATCTGCGCGGCCGCGGTCCTGCACACGGTGTCCTGGATTGGCGTCAACGCGGACGAATTATCGGCAAAAGCGCGGTTTTCCAGCCATCTGAAGGGGAGATATCTGTCGGCGCACGCCCGCTCGCACGGATGGGAGACGCTTGCGGTATATCACAGGGATCACGGCAGGGGCGTTCAGGCAATCCGGGCGTATGAAAGCGTCGTTGATGCCGATCCGGAATTCGCGGGCGGCTATTACAATCTCGGCAATCTGTATTACGATTTGAAGCAGTACGATCGCGCGGCGGCTTATTTTCAGAAGGGTATTGCGCTGCAGCCGGACTTCGCGGAAGCCCACTATAACCTTGGGAATCTTTACTACGATACCGGGAAGTACGAACTGGCGATCGAACACTTTGAGAAGGTGATTGCGCTGAAGCCGGACTTCGCGGAAGCCCGGTTCCAGATGGGCAACGCTTTGTACGGTCTGAGGGAATATGACCGGGCGGCAGGTTATTTCGAGGACGCGATTGGATTGAATCCGCAGTTCGTGGCGGCCTATTACAATGTGGGCGATCTGTACTATAGAACGGGACAGTTCGACGCGGCCGTTGGCGCATACCGAAAAGCGATTGAGCTGAATCCCGGCAATGCGAGGGCGCATTCGAATCTCGGGAACGCGTATCACGGCCTGAGGAAGGTTCAACAGGCCATTTCCGCCTACGAGCAGGCCGTGGCGCTGGACCCCGGGTACGCCGAGGGCTTCTACAACCTGGGCGTAGTCTATCACACGTTGGGGGACGTGGAGAAAACCCGCACGAATTTCAGGAAAGTTTTGACCCTTGCACCAAACCACCCGCAGGCGCCGGCGCTGAGATCCTGGCTGGCTATGAATCCGGGGTGAGGACCCTTGAGACGGGGTTTGCGGCCTCCTCCGACGCTCAAGATTCGTCTCGTTGGATCGCACTCGACAGCCTGGATACGTCGACGGACACGATTGCCCAGGTCGGATCTCCGGCTTCGCGAGCCCGGTGGTTCTCGATGGGCGCCTGATCGGGAATCGGCTCACCATCCATCAACAGCCCCTCAATGTGGCAGGCGATGGCTTCGTGAGCTGAGACAATGGCGTCTTCCAGAGTTTCTCCTGCCGAGAAGCACCCCGGAAGGTCCGGCACGGTGACGCCATAGCCAGTACCGTCGTCTTTGTGAATCGCAACTGGAAATCGCATTAGC
This sequence comes from Candidatus Latescibacterota bacterium, assembly GCA_965116875.1. Taxonomy (GTDB): domain Bacteria; phylum Latescibacterota; class UBA2968; order UBA2968; genus JAAXHE01. The sequence goes on along the minus strand of OZ220733.1, from coordinate 216,315 downwards.
GGTCCTCCCATTGCCACAAAGGGCGCAAGACACAGTGTGGGATAGGCCTTACTCCGTGAACCATTAAATGGTTAAGAATATTGCGAAAACTCCACATGGACACAGGGCGTTTCGTCGCACCCTGGGGCACCAAAACTCCAGGTAAGGAAATCATACTTTAGTAGGTCAATCTGCCACAAGATGCACAAGAACACAAATGCAAAATACCATATTCCGTGAACCGCAGGATGGTTACGTATAAGGCAAAGACCCGATTCGGACGGTCGACTTTTCTTCACAATGGTTGGCTTTTGGTCCCTTTGTGGTCATTTTTCCAGCAAGGCAATTGCCATAAAAGGCACAAAAACACAAAATGAGAAAAACGACCCTGTTGACCGGCGAATAGCACCGGTGGCAGCTGTACCCAATACGGTCCAGGAGAGGTTCTTACACATCCCGCTTTGCATTTGTTGTTTTCTGTGCCTTCTGAGCTTTTTGTGGCCATTGTTCCGCTGTACTGGTCGTCCGGATCGCGCGGGAACTCCATTGTGTAATCGCAGTGGAAGGCTGATTGTCGCATTTCAGATTCTCTGACTGCCTTATGGTTTTGTGTTTGACAGAATCGGGTTCGTTTTGTACGGTTTTACGGATGCAGGCGGCGTAAACATCTCAGAAGGCTGATGATGGAACCGGATGCACGGAAAATTCGATTCGAGGAAGATGGCTATCTCGTGGCGAGGGCGTTGCTTTCCGCGGAAGAGGTGGCCGCTTGCGAGCGGGAAATCGAGCGGTTGCATCGTCTGGCAGTCGAACTCGATGCGCGCGGCGATCCCGCATCAGGTCGTTTTCAACTCGAACCCTTTACAGGAAAGGCCACGCGGAAGGGTCTGCCGGTGTTGCGTAAAATCGAACAGACTCGGGAATTTTCCGAGATCTTCAGGGATCTGGCGGCGCATCCACGGCTCATTCGCCTCGTCGGGTCGTTTCTTGGACCTGACTTGCTTCTGTTCCGGAGTACGCTGATGCTGAAACCCGCCCGGCACGGGTCGTCGCACGGGTTGCACCAGGATTCCGCGTACTGGCCGATGCAGCCCCCGGCATTGGTCACCGTAAGTATCGCACTGACCGATGCCAGCCCGGAAAACGGGTGCATCCAGGTCCTGCCCCGAAGCCACAGATGGGGGTTGCAGTCCTGGGGACACATTGCCCGTCGTCAGGATGAATCGCTGACGGATCGGCAAGACGTGGATCTTTCCAACCGAATCGACGTATCGCTGAAGGCGGGTGACGCCGTACTGTTTCATTCGCTGACAGTGCACGGGTCCGGTCCGAACACGTCGCCTCGCCCGCGCCACACCGCGCTGTATGCCTATTTCCCGCCGACGGTCCGTTATGTGCCGGGCGAAAAGGGTCCATCCGAAAAAACGTTTCCGGTGGTCTCCGGCCTGGACGGCAAGCGCACCCTGACACTGACGGCGCATACGTAACTGCATCAGGCGGACCTGCAGTATCCGGATACACCATCAGAAACGTCGCATTCCTTCCTGCCCTTCAACGATGGAGCAATTATGGAAAGGGAACTTCACATCAGGCCGAGGTATTACCGGTGGCACGTGGACCCCGGTGTATCCTGGGAGGAGAAGAATACGGATTACGCCCATCTGGATTGGCGGGTACCGCTTTCGCAGTCCGCGCTTGTGCTGGTGGACGTGTGGGAAGAGCACTACCTGAAGGAACCGGCGGAGCGGGCGGACGCGATCGTGGAGACGCGCATCGTTCCGCTGCTCGCGGCTTGCCGCAAGGGCGGCATGCGGCTCATCCACGCGCCGGCGCCGGGTCTGGCCGAACATCATCCGGCCTGGGTGAAGCTGATCGACGATCCGTCGAAGCCGGCCGGTTCGGGGGAAACGTGGCCGCCCCGGGAGTTCAGATCCAAAGCCGGAGCGTACGCGGCCTATGCCAGACCCGATGAGCCGAGGGAGCCAGAAATCGTGGAAATGCGTTCCAGGCGCCGGATGCACCCGCTGGTTCACGTGGAAGACGGAGAGGTTGTCATCTACAACGGGGAAGAGCTGCACCGGTATTGCGAACGAGAGGGGATCCTGTTCCTGTTCTTTCTGGGGTTCAATACCAACGCGTGCATCCTCCTGCGGGATTATGGAACGATCGAAATGAGCAAGCGCGGCTACGAGGTCATCATCCTGAGGGATTGTGGTACGGGCATGGAGTCGTTCGAAACACAGGACGGGTTGTGGCAGACCCGCGGCGCGATTCTGTTTCTGGAGATGTTCGGCAAGTACTCGGTCACTTCTACAGAGATGATCGAGGCACTCCAACCTGTGGGGCCGCAGGATTCATGAAGGGACACGCGATAAATCGCAGAACGGGCGCAGTGGACGGAGACGCCGGGGAGTGGAAAATGGAGATTTCGATCTTTGCGGATGAAATCGATCGGTACGATCCGGCGCGGGCACTATCCCTCGCGGCGGATTGGGGGGTTTCGCACGTGGAGTTGCGTCAGCTCGCGGGCGGCCGGTTCCCGGCCGTGGACGACAGTGAGCTGACAGCCTTCCACGAGCGCGTCCGGGACGCGGGTCTGGGCATTTCGGGGGTTTCTCCGGGCTTTTTCAAGGGGCCGCTGGATAATCCCCGGATCGACGCACACCTGTGCGAATCGCTTCCCAGGGCGTGCGAATGGGCGCTGCGATTGGGCACCGATCGCATGTCCTGTTTCGCGTTTGAGCGGACGGCGGCGCCCCGTCCTCCCGCGGCGGCTGTGGACCGGTTGGGACAGATGGCCGACGTCGCGGCGAGGGAGGGTTGTCGTCTGGCCCTGGAAAACGAAGCGGTCTGCTGGGGGGCGACAGGCGCCGAGGCGGCCTGGCTGATTCGACAGGTGGGCGAAGAGAGAATCTCGCTTTGCTGGGACCCCGGCAATTCCGCCCGGGCGGGTACTGCGTCGCCGTATCCGGAGGAATATGCGAATCTGAAGGATCTGGTAACCCACGTACACGTGAAGAATTTCGATCCGGGCACGGGCGCCTGGTCTCTGGCGGAAGCGGGGCTCGTGGACTGGCCCGGGCAGTTGGGCGCCCTTTCTGCAGACGGGTTCAGCGGCTTCGTTGTGGTGGAGACGCATCTGGACATCAGTCCGGATGCGTTTGAGGTGGCCGACAGCGCGTTCACCGGGCTGGCGGCAAACAGTCTCAGGAATCTGGAGTACGTCAGATCGTGTTTGTGCGGGTCTGGGGGCGATAACAAATGACACGATGGAGGGTGGAATGGCTGAAGCAATTCGACTGGGTCTGATCGGTTGCGGCGGCAATATGCGCGGCGCCCACGTACCGCGGATTCAGGCGGAAAAGGACGTGAGGCTGGTCTGCGTGGCGGATCCGGTGCCTGAACAGGCCCGTCTGTTGATGGATCGATACGGCGGAAGAGTCACCCACTACGAAGACTACCGCCGCATGGTTCAGGACGAGGCGCTCGATGCGATCTTCATCAGTTCACCGCATTCGATGCACTTCGAGCAGGCGCGGCTCGGGCTTGAAGCGGGATTGCACGTGCTGGTGGAGAAGCCTCTGACGGTTTCCTCAAGGGACACACGGGCTTTAATCGACCTGGCGGCGCAGAAGGGACGATTTCTGCAGGTGAGCTACCAGAGGAACTATTTCGCGCCTCACGTGTGCGCCCGTGAACTGATTCGGGAGGGGCGTATCGGAGCGTTGCGAGGGGTGGTGTCCTACGTGACTCAGAATTGGGGGGGCGTGAAGGGATGGCGCCTGGATCCGGAGCTTTCGGGCGGCGGTATGTTCATGGATACCGGCAGTCACCTGGTCGCGTCCACGCTCTGGATCACCGGGCTGGCGCCGGTGGAAGTCTCCGCGCTTATGGACTACGGCGACAAGGAGGTGGACATCAACGCGGTTCTGAACGTACGCTTCGAAGGAGGCTCGGTTGGCACGATCAGCACCTTCGGGAACGCCAGGGATCACGATGAGCGCATTGCCATCCACGGGTCGGAAGGATGCATCGTCTTCCATCTCTACAAGTGGGATGTAAAGGCGGTGCTGGTGAACGACGAACCCATGGCGATCCCCGATCGGATTCGCGAGACAACGCCCGATGCGGCGTTTTTCGACTGGATCCGGAGCGGCGGTGAGGGGTACGAAGCCCCCGACTTTGCCCTGCAGGTCGCGCGGCTTTCGGAAGCCGCATATCTGTCCCTGGAACGCAGGACGCCGGTAACGGTGGAGACTCACTGATCGCTGGAGGCGTCGATGTCAAAGAAGATCCGTCTGAGATGCAGATATTACCGGCAGCACCCGCCCGCCCGGCATCTCGGCCACGCGGAGCAGGAGCTTGAACTGGGCCTGGACGATACGGCGTTTTTCCTTGTGGACGTCTACGGAAAAGGCTATGACCCCGACGATGATCCGGGGAATGTTCCGGAGTTGTATCGCGCCGCAGTCGAAAAAAACCGGAAAATTGTGGTGGAGCACATCCGGCCGGCCAAGGACGCGGCGAAAAGTCTTGGGCTTCCCGTCGTGTACGTGACGAATTACCTGGCGCCCTCGACCAATGAACGGACCGAGTGGCGCAACATGTCCATCCGGACCTGCGGTGTGGACGTGCTCGATGCGTGGCCCGAACCGAATGATATCCTTGTGTTTTCCGATGTGATCGCCCCTGAGGCCGGCGAATATCTGGTAAAGAAGCAGATGTACAGCGGCTTTTTCGAGACCCACCTGGACTCGCTGCTGCGAAGTCTGGGGATCCGCAACCTGGTGACGGTCGGCTTCGACACACGGATTTGCCTGGGGACGACGGTTACCGAGGCCATGTACCGGAATTACCGCGTCATCGTGCTTCGGGATTGCTGCAGTACCCTCGAATACCCGGAAACCGAGGCAGAAGGGTTGGCGGGCTTCCTCGGGATCCGTTTCATCGAAGCGAACGTCGGCTATACTTCCACGTCGGACGCATTTGTCCGTGCCTGCGGCGAGGTCTGAAATGAACGCAAGAGAGGCGGTTCTGAATGCGATAGACGGGGATTGGATGGCCCGGCAGGCGCTCAGGCTGGTGGAGATTCCAAGCGTTACCGGCGAGGAAGCCGAAGTCTGTGCGTGTTTCGAGGGGCAGTTGGCCGACCTGGGCCTTGCCGTGGACGCGCACGAGGTGACGCCGGGGCGGCGAAATCTGTACGCCGGGATCCGGGGCGCGAACGAAGGCCCCACGCTTCTTCTGAACGGTCACCTGGATACGATTCCCATTGGCGACTGCACCCCGGTGCGACGGGAGGGCGACCGCATTTACGGGCGGGGTTCAACGGATATGAAGGGCGGCGTGGCAGCCATGCTCGGTGCGGCAAAGGCGCTGCAGGACGCGGGAGTGCGTCTCAAGGGCGATCTTCTGGTCACCGGTGTGGTCGGCCACGAGGAGCCGGAAGCGGAAAAAGACGGCCCCCTGGCGCTCGTGGCGGACGTGAACAGCGGACGCCTCGGTTGCGACCGTATTCTCATCGTGGAGGGAGGAGACGAACTCTGGGTGATGAGCATGGGGTCGATGGTGTTTACAATCACGCTGACGTCCGAACGGGGCGGCACCCACACGAACTACGTTCCGTTTGCGGAAAACCCCATCCGCCACGTGGGCGACCTGATCCGGAGAATCACCGAGCGCCAGAAGGAGCTGGATGCCGGGAACGTACATCCCCTGGCCGGACCGGAGCGGATCGATCTGGGCATCGTACAGGCCGGCGATTACTTCAACCGGACGCCGGGCCGGTGCGTGCTTACGGGTACGCGGCGCTGGCTGCCGGGAAAGACGATGTCGTCGATTCTGATTGAACTGGAGTCGATGGCCGAGCCGTTCGCCAGGGCGGGGGAAATGAAGCTCACCGTCGACATGGCGCTCCAGCGTGAGCCTTTTGAAACGCCGCGGGACGATCCGGCGGTCCGGGCTGCGGCCGCGGCCCACCGGGAGGTGGTCGGCGCGGACGTCAGGTACGTGGGACGACGGCTGGTGGGCGATGCCAACATCTATATGAACGAGACAGGGGTGCCCACCTTCTACTACGGTCCGTCGAATGAGACGGCCCATTCCGATGACGAGTGGGTGTCGGTGCCGCGCATCGAGGCGGCAGCGAAGGTGTACGCGCTTATCGCGATGAACTACTGCGGCGTGGTGGACTAGCGGATTTGCGGACGTCGAAAACCGGAGGTGTTTCCGTGATTTCAATCGAACGGAGGTCGGGCGGGGGGATTCTCACGGCGCGTACGGCGCGCTGGGCGAGTGAAGAGAAACAGGAGGGCGGGCCGGAGACATTCGGGGCGGAAAACAATCCCACGGGAAATCCGATTGGCGGAGGCGATGGCTACACGGACGGGTTCGGGCGCGGCGACCGGTCGGTCCGCAGTTACGATGAGCTGGCGCGGGCGCTGGAAGCTGCGACGGCGGGCGACGTGGTCTTCGTACCGGCCAACGTCGAGATCGATATGGGCGGTCGGCCGGGCCTGGGTATTCCGGAAGCGGTGACGCTGGCCGGCGACCGCGGCGCGGGCGGCTCGGCGGGAGGTCTGGTCTATTCAAACGCGCCGGATACGCCCTTTCTCTTCCGGTCGGAGGGGGATTGCGTCCGCGTAACGGGGCTGCGTCTTCGGGGCCCCTACCCCCACCGCGACCGGGCGGCGCATACATCCAACGGAATCCTTGCCGCCCATTTCTCGCTGGAGATCGACAACTGCGAGATCAGCGGATTCAGCGTGGCGGCGACCCGGTTCGACGACGGTGCGGTCCGGGGTTACGTGCACCACAACTTTATCCACCACAACCAGAAAGGCGGCCTTGGCTACGGCGTCAGCATCAACGGCGCCACGGTGCTGGTTGAGGCGAATCTGTTCGACTGGTGCAGGCACCATATCGCATCCAGCGGAACGCCCGGTTCCGGCTACGAGGCGCGTTACAATATTTGCCTGAATCACGCCAACGGCCACCTTTTCGACATGCACGGCGGGCAGGATCGGGGAGATGCAACCGAGATCTCCGGCGACTGGATGGATATTCATCACAATACGTTTATCGCACAGGACGTACGCAGCGTGGTAATCCGGGGTGCGCCCTGCCAGGATGCCCGCATTCACCATAACCGCTGCCTCAGTTCGCTGCCCGAAAACGTCGTGCGGGCCGGGGGAAATACGCGGGCGTACCGAAACCTCCTGGGGTCCGGGGGTCAGCTCGTGGCGGATCAGAGGGTGGGACCATGAACGGTTTAAAGGACCATCTTGGCGATCCCCTGCCGGACCGCGCGATCCAGCGCCTGGGAACCCGCCGGATGAGGGGGTCGGTGACCGATATGTCCTATTCCCCCGACGGAGGGCGGGCATTCGTGCTTTCGGGGGCATGCCTTTGTATCTGGGATCTGATACAGGGCAATTGCATTGCACGGCAACAGGTTTCGGAGCATCGACTCACGGCAGCGGCATGGAACCGCGACGTGTCGAGGGCGTTGTTCGCCGACGAAGCGGGCGTGATAAGGGAGTGGAACCTGGCCGAAGAAACGCGGGAACCGGTCCGCTTCGACACCGGACGCGCGTCGCTCGTCTCACTGCGGTTTTCGCCGGACGAAAAACGGGTGCTCACGCTTGACCGCGATACGAGCACCGTGGAGGAGTGGGACCGGGAAACGGGCCGGCGTCGCATCGCGATTTCAGATGCCGGCGAGCACTTCGATCACTGCCTGTATGCCCCGGACGGCAGGACGGCGCTGGTAGCACATCAACCCGGCCGCAATGTCTATCAGTTCGACCTGACGACCGGCGCCCGGTTGAAGACTTTCGTGGAGGACTACGTCTGTTACGATATGTGCCTGTCCGCAGACGGTGAGCGGCTGCTGGTGGGCACGCGTCACAAGTCGAACGAGTGGCGGCTGCGCGATCATGAGTGTCTTGAGACCTTTACAGGACACCTGGGGCACGCGGTGCCGTCCGTGGCTTATGGCCGGGACGACCGGCAGGTCCTGACCGGATCCAGGGACGGTTCGATCCGGCTGTGGGACCGTCACACCGCCACGGTCCTGCGGCGATGGTACCCGCATCAGAGCCACGTAAACCGGATCCGGGTTTCGCCCGACGGAAACTGGGCGCTGTCACACGGCAGCGACGGGCTGCTGGCGGAGACCGGCCTGGCGACCGGGCGGCCTCGCCTTCAGTGGGAAAGGCACATGGCGGGTGTGCGGGCGCTCGTCGTTACTCCCGACGGTACCCATGCGATTTCAGGATCGACGGACAAGACCATCCGGTGGTGGGACACGGAGGATTGGACGGCAACGCGAACGGTCGAGTGTACGGGCGGCGAGGTCCACGCGTTGGCGGTCTCTCCCGACGGCGCGCGGGTTGCGACGGGGTGCAAGGACGGCAGCGTCAGGATTCTCGAGTGTGCGAGCGGAAAGGACGTGCGCGTACTGAAAGGGCACCGGGGATACGTTCGAGCGGTGGCTTTTGCGGGCGCCCGCAACGTCGTGAGCGCCGCCGACGACGGGTCAATACGCGTGTGGGATGCCGATACAGGACGGGCCTTGCGCACGCTGGAAGGGCATCTGGGCGGCGTGCTGGCGCTGTCGGTCTCGGCGGATGCGCGGCAACTCGCGAGTGGTGGACGGGACGGCACCGTGAGGGTCTGGCGCCTGGCGACCGGGACATTGAACGCGACGGCAACCGCACACCGTGGCTGGGTCCAGTCCGTGGCCTACGGGCCTGAGGGCCATGTGATCTCCGCGGGCCGTGACGGGTGGGTGGTCGAGTGGGATCTGCGGGACGGACGGGAGGTGCGTTCGTACGAGCATGGAGGCGGCCTGGAGGAAGTCCTGTACCTTCCGGAAGCGGGGTCGATCTGTCTGGCCGGAGAGGACGGCAGGGCGGCCGTCCGGGATACCGGATCCCTTGCTCCGGCGGCCGAATTCACCGGGCACGAGGGGGCTGTACACGCGCTTGCGGCCAGCCCGGACGGACGATGGCTTCTGTCAGGTTCCGCAGACACCACCGTGCTGGTCTGGAGATTGACCTGATTGTCGCCCGGCCAGGGTCGATTCAGGCTTTTGCGATTCGGTCCCGCCAACCGGGGAACGGGAAGACGCGAATGTCTTATCCAACGGTAAAGGACAGCGATCTGCAGGCAGTGATGCGGGACGGCACGGTGCTCCGCGCCGACGTGTACCGGCCCGACGGGCCGGGGCGGTTTCCGGTGCTGCTTTGCCGGACGCCCTACGACAAGGGAGATGAGAAACAGCTTGAGATCGGCGCGGAAATGGCCGAGCGCGGGTACGTCGTGGTCATGCAGGACGTGCGCGGGCGGTATGCTTCGGACGGAGCGTTTCAACCCGGATTCTTCAGCGCCGATCACCGAGACTCGGAGGACGGCTTCGATTCGGTCGCGTGGGCGGCGGGACTGCCCTGGTCCGACGGCAGGGTGGGCACGTTCGGAAATTCGTACGACGGGTGGACACAGTGGGAACTCGCGCACACGCGGCCGCCGAATCTGGTGGCGATGCTTGCGGGCGGGATTGCGGCGAACCTGCTGGACAGGGAACTGAGCGGCGTGCTTCGCCTCGGCCGCGTGATGGACTGGACGATCAACAATCTGTCGGTGGATACAGCGCGCAGGGCGGGTCATACGTGGAAGGAGAAGGCCAAGGAGGACGCGTCCCGGCTCTGGCAGGACCGCGACCGCAGCAAATGGCTATGGTATCTGCCGCTGATGGACGTTCCGGAGGATGTGATGCGGGGGATGGGCAGGCACTGGCGGCGGTGGCTCGCGGACCATGCGGCGGACCACTTCGGCTTTCAGAAGAAACACCGGCGCGTGGAGGTTCCCGTTCTGGGTACGGCGGGATGGTACGATCAGCAGATCGGCATCTTGAAGCACTTTACGGGAATGCGCAAGAACGGGGGGAGCGAACGCGCCAGGCAGAATCAGTACATGATCGTCGGGCCCTGGACCCACACGCTCCTGGACCTCGGACGCCATGTGGGTGAGGTGGACTTCGGCCCGGAATCCGTGCGGGATTTCTACCAGATCGCGGACGCGTGGTTTACGCGCTGGCTCAAAGGGGGACGGAGCGAGGCCGCGGACTGGCCGCCGCTGCAACTGTTCGTGATGGGAGCCAATACCTGGCGCGGCGAGCGGGAATGGCCGCTGCAACGAACGGTGTATACGCCGTTCTATCTGCACAGTTCGGGCCACGCGGACCTGCCGGCGGGCGCGGGATGCCTTTCCGTGGAGCCTCCCGGGGAGGAAACGCCGGACACGTACGATTACGATCCGAGAGACCCTTTAATGACCCTCTACACCCCGGGCGGCCAGCATGCGCCAATGGACCAGCGGGCCCTAAACGGACGCCGCGACGTCATGGTGTATATGACCCCGCCGCTGGGCGCTCCCATGGAGGTGACCGGACCGGTCGAAGTGCGTCTGTTTGCGTCGTCGTCGGCCCGCGATACGGACTTTGTCGTCAAGCTGATGGACGTATGGCCCGACGGATTCGTCCAGGAACTGTGTCATGGCATCGTGCGCGCCCGGTATCGCGAGTCTTTCGATAACCCGTCGTTAATCGAACCCGAAAGGGTGTACGAATACACGATTCAAGTGAATCCGACCAGCAATCTGTTCAAAAAGGGGCACCGCATCCGGCTGGACGTTTCCAGCAGTGATTTTCCGAACTTCAACCGGAACCACAATACCGGTGGCGACGATTACCGCGAGACGGCCCTGCAGACCGCGCATCAGCGGATTTTCCACGATGGGAACCGGCCGTCCCGCGTGATTTTGCCGGTGATTCCCTGAAAACGGAGGAGGCTTTCGTGAGCGATATCGTGATGTACCACAATCCGAGATGCAGCAAGAGCAGGGAGACGTTGAACCTTCTGAGAGGGCGTGGTATCGAGCCAAGAATCGTCGAATACCTGAAAACGCCCCCGGACGAGCAGACGCTCTCCGGCATTCTGGACATGCTGGGAATCCAGCCGCTGGACCTGGTACGAACGAAGGAGGATGAATTCCGGGCGCTTGGCCTCCACGAAAAGACGGACGAGCCGAAGACGCTGATCCGGGCGATGGCGGAACATCCCATCCTGATCGAGCGGCCGATCGTTCTCAACGGCGACCGGGCAAGGGTGGGTCGACCGCCGGAAAACGTACTGGAGATTCTTTGAGGAACAGGACACCAGAGACGCCGCGTTGACAGATCCGGGAATTGAACCCCGCCGGCCCCGCTCCGGCGGGGTTTTCATTGGCGCCTCGGGGATAGCAGCCCGTTGAAAAAGCCCATCCGCGCTGCGGCCGGCCCTTGCGGTCGAAATACTGCGTTGCGCGCCCTCGCCGAATCGAGGGATGGGACTCGGTTGCGCGCCTTGTCTTCGACCACAATGGCTCGGCCTCGCCTGCAGAGCGACTTTATCAACGGACTGATAGTCATTGCGTCTGATATTTCCGGAGACTATATTTGCTGGCAGTCGCGGGAACCCGAGGAATTCACGGAGTGAAGGAAAGGTGCTCGAATGGCGGTTGTGAAGCCCGTGGTTGCACCCGAAGCGTTGAAGGAGCGCCTGGATCGTTTTTCCCGCCTGTCGCTGGCAGACCTGCCAACACCGCTCCTGGAGTGCCCCCGGCTCTCGGAAAAGCTGGGAGGACCCCGGATTCTGGTCAAGCGGGAGGATCTGACCGGCATGGCCTTTGGGGGAAACAAGATCCGGGAGTTCGAGTATTCGATTGCGCCGGCGATCCGGGAGGGCTACGACGTTCTGTTGCACGGGGCGGCGTCCCAGTCGAATCAGTCCCGCGTGACCGCGGCGATGGCGGCGCGGTTCGGGCTGAAGGCCGTCATGGTCGGACGGAGGGACGCGCATTCCCATCCGGTGAACGGAAACCTGCTCCTTGCCCATTTGTTCGGCGCCGAGGTCCACCTCGTCGAGAATCCGGAAGAGAAAGAGCGGGTCATCGAGCGCCTGAAGGCGGAGGGTCAACGGGTCTACAATACGAGTACGGACGGATATTATCTGCGAAGCATCTCCTACGTCGACGGATTTCTGGAAATGTGGGAACAGCTTCAGGAGCGTGAAATACGACCGGACGGGCTTTATCTCTGCTCGGGGGTGCATACGCACGTGGGGCTGGTCGTGGGCGCCCGCGCGCTGGGGGTTCCGCTCCGCGTCGTCGGGATCAGTCCCAGTCCCCAGGATGACGAGGAGGACACGGCGAACCTCGCCGACGTGGCGAACAGGGTGGCCGAAATGCTGGGGCTGGACCTGTCGTTCACAGGAGACGATTTCGAGAGCTACGGCGCCTTTGCGGGCGAGGCGTATGGAACGCTGACTGACGCGGGCCGGGAAGCGGTAGTCCTGGCCGCACGCACCGAGGCGCTTGTTCTGGATCCCGTGTACACCGGCAAGGCGTTCGGAGCGATGGTCCGGCATATCCGTGAAGGTCAATGGGGGAAGGGACAGACGGTGGTGTTCGTGCATACCGGCGGCACGCCGGCCCTGTTCGCCTATGCCGATGAAATCTTGCAGGTCGAGCCGTCGGAACCGGCTCGCGGAGAAGCGGTCGAGTGACATCGGCGAATCACCGGAAAACGAAAGCAGGCGGAGAGATGTCGGACAATATACCAAACGTTCTGGCCGGCCGGTACGCGAGTTCGGAAATCAGGGAAATCTGGTCGGAAGAGGGGCGAATCGTGCTGGAACGGCGGTTCTGGATCGCGGTGATGAAGGCCCAGCGAAAACTGGGGCTGGATGTGCCGGAGGAGGCGATACGCGCCTATGAGGAGGTTGTGGATCGCGTTGACCTGGACTCGATTCAGCGCCGGGAAGCCCGGTCCCGGCACGACGTGAAAGCACGCATCGAAGAATTCTGTGAGCTGGCCGGATACGAGCATATACACAAGGGGATGACCAGCCGGGACCTCACGGACAACGTGGAGCAGTTTCAGGTGTTGCGCTCGCTACGGCCCCTGGCGACCAAGTACGTGGCGGTGCTGATGCGGCTTGGCCGTCGGGTGCGGGAATGGAAGGCGATGCCCATTGTCGGCCGCACACATCATGCCGTGGCTCAACCGACAACGGTGGGTAAGCGATTTGCCATGTTCGGCGAGGAAATGCTGCACGCGTTCGGGCGATTTGAGCACCTCGTAGAGAACTACCCGCTGCGGGGGCTGAAAGGCGCGGTGGGGACTTCGCTGGACCAGTTGACACTCGTAGACGGCGATCATCGGAAACTGGAAGCCCTCCAGCAGGAAGTCCGGGTCTACCTGGGGTTCGGGCGCGAGCTGAACGCGGCGGGGCAGGTGTATCCGAGGGGTCTGGATTTCGAAGTGATCAGCTGCTTCTACCAGATGGGTGGGGGTATCGCCAATCTCTCACGCACGTTGCGATTGATGGCTGGCGCCGAGATCGCAACCGAGGGATTCGCGAAGGGCCAGGTGGGTTCATCAGCCATGCCCCACAAGATGAATACGCGGAGCTCCGAGCGGATCAACGGCTTTCAGGTGCTTCTCGGCGGATACGTACATATGGTCGGCGGACTCGTCGGCGACCAGTGGTTCGAAGGCGACGTGTCCTGCTCGGTGGTGCGCCGCGTGGCGCTGCCCGACGCCATATTCGCATTTGACGGGATGCTGGAAACGACGCTGCACGTGCTGGACGAAATGGGCGTCTATGAGGCGGTCATTCGGAATGAACTGACCAGGTATATGCCGTTTCTTGCCACAACCACGCTGTTGATGGCATCCGTCCAGCGAGGCGCCGGACGCGAACAGGTCCATGACGCGCTGAAGGAGCACGCGGTAGCCGCGGCGCTGGAAATGCGCGAGGAGGGCCGGGAGAAAAACGACCTCGTGCAGCGCCTTGGAGATGACAGCCGGATTCCGCTTGCCGCGGACGAGATCGAGGACATCCTGGGTGACAGCGAACGCTTCGTGGGGCAGGCGGAGACGCAGGCGGAAGGATTCGTGAATGCGGTGGATGCGTTGGCCGAGCGGTACCCTGAAGCCGGCAGTGTGCGGAAGGGCCGGCTGCTGTGACGTGCAGTTCCGTTACGCCTCGCGCCTTCCATCCAGCCGCTCTTTGAGCATGTACAGCGCAATCACCGTCTTCGAGTCGACGATGCGTCCGTCGGCAACCATGCGGAGGGCTTCCGCGAATGGAATGGCGTGCGGACGGATGTCTTCTGTTTCGGATTCCAGCCCTGCGTGCTTGCGGATGCCCTCAAGCCTGTTCACGCGGGCGAGATAGAGTTCGGTGCGTTCCGACGTGCCTCCGGGGCTTACGTAGACGGTGGTGAGATGTTCCAGCGCGCCTTGCAGGGCGTATCCGGTCTCTTCGAGTATCTCGCGCCTGGCAACATCCGGTCCACGCGCATCCTTGATGCCCGCGACGGTTTCCAAAATCCAGCCCTTGCCGTCCCGTTCCGATTCAGGATAACCCGCATACACGGGATAGCGGAACTGCTCGACGAGGACGACTTCGTCGGTTTCTCTCGCGTACAGGAGCACTGCAACGCTGTCGCCCCGGCTGAAATGCACCCGTTTGACCGCGGGGCTCATCCGGCCGTCGAAACGCTCGTGCGAAACCATGGCTTCTTCCATGCGGAAAGGCACGCGCCCGTGGGGCGAATGGAATTCGTACGGCGTGGACCGGCTGCTGATTTCGACTTTCATGAATAGGCTCCGTTTGAAATGACGTTTGATTTACGGCGCCTTGAAATCTATGTCCGCCCTGCCCGTTACGCAACGCTGATTTTTCTTTCCTGAAGGCGCGTGATGTCCAACCGACTCGCATTGTTTGGCGGAGAGCCCGAGCTTGCGCAGCGGATTGCGGATCCCTGGCCGCAGTTCGACGAGACTGAAGAGACCATGTTGCTGGAGGTGTTGCGCAGCCGGAACTGGAACCATGGCCCCAGGTGTCAGGAATTCGAGGAGAAATTCGCCTGTTTTCAGGATGCCGCATACGGGGTGGTTTGCAACGGGGGCACCAATGCGCTGGAAGCTGCGTGCCGGGGCGCACAGATCGGCATTGGAGACGAAGTGATCACCAGTCCGTATACGTTCCATGGCACCTGTATGGGAATTCTGGCCGCGGGAGCGACGGTGACCTTTGCGGACATCGCTCCGAATTCGGACAATATCGACCCCGATGCGATTGAAGCGGCGATTACCCCCCGAACGAAGGCGATCATGGTGGTGCATTTCGGCGGCCTGGCGTGTGATATGCGGCGAATCCTGAGCATTGCGGATCGCCACGATCTCGTCGTGCTGGAAGACGCCTGCCACGGCTGGGGGGCGTCGTATATAGGCCGGGGGCTGGGAAGTTGGGGCCTGGCATCGGGCTTCAGTTTTCAGCGAAGCAAGAATATCACTTCCGGAGAAGGCGGCATCGCGCTGACGAACGACGAAGACGTGGCCGACCGGATGAACTGCGTGATCAACTCGGGACAGTCCCGGTTCGACCGTGTGCCCGAGGGTCACCGATGGGGCGGCAACCATCGAATGACGGATTTTTCGGCCGCGATCCTGTTGTGCCAGCTGGAGCGCGTTGAAAGGCAGACGGATATCCGGGAACAGAATGCCGCGATGCTGACCCGGACGCTGTCGCGGCTCGACGGCGTCGAGCCGGTCGAAAGACTTCCTGAAGCGACAAGAGCGAGCTGGCACATTTTCAGCGCCAGGTACGAACCGGAGGAATTCGACGGGGTATCCCGGGAGCGGTTCCTTCAGGCGCTCAGAGCGGAAGGGGTGCCCGCCAGTGGAGGCTATACCGAGCCGGTCTATCGGAATCCCGTATTTCAGAACGACTGGAAGGCCGGCGCGTACAGACCCTACGCCTGGACCACGATGGATGAAGCGCCCGACTATCGAAGTCTTCATCTGCCGAACGTGGAAGCGGCCTGTAAAGACCGGATCTGGCTGTCCCAGACGGTGCTGCTCGCCTCCGAAGCGAAGATGACGGATCTTTGCAGGGCGTTTGAGAAGGTGAGAACGCACGCGGCAGACTTGCGCTGACGGCGAGGAAGGTCGATCTGCGACCACCCGCGACACCGAATCCTGAAGACGGGCGAAAACGGGGACGATGAGGACCTGCCGCAAACGGTGCGCGACGGCATCCCCCGCCGTGACGGCGGCGATATGGGAGTTACAGCTTGACGAGAATCAGCGTGCCAAGCGCTACAAGCGTTGTGAACTGGATACCGATAATCCAGCGGAAACCGGACTCGACGCGTGAGTCCAGGCTGGCAAGGCGCTGCTCGATGGCCGTCAAGCGTTTGTCCATCTGCTCAACGATTCCCTCCAGGCGTGACAGGCGGGATTCAACGGCGGACAGGCGATTGTCAAAATCGGCGTCGGCGGGTGTTGCGGTTGCCATAAGCGTGTCTCCGATCTGTTGGGACTTTCGGTTCGAGTTATTTCCTCTAAAACCAAATATAGAAAGTTATCCTGACCCTACCAACGGAAAAACAGCGAATTTTCCACGCTCCCCGCGATAATTTACGCTTTTTCGCCCCGTGAACCCCGATAATGGTGGAGGTACAATGTTCGAAAACGCTGTTGGACTGAAGAAAAGGATTCGCGATGGAGAGCGGATCGTCGGTACCATGCTGCCGCTGAATGCGACCCGGGAGCGTTTCCTGCAGGTGATGGACAGCGGACCGTACGATTTCGTATCGACGGACAGCCAGCATTCGGCGCTCAATGAAGAGCGATTGGAGGAATTCTGCGGCATCGCTGAGGAATTGGACGTATTCGTTCAGTTCCGCATCAAACACACGAGGAACGCGTACCTCATCGGGAATTACCTGGATCTCGGACCGTGTGGAATCGAGGTGCCGCAGACGGAGACGGACGAGACGGCGATCGAGGCGGTGAACGCGTTCTACTATCCGCAGGCGGGGATACGGAGCATTGGCGGACGATCGCGGCGCGGTGCGTCGACGTACACCGATCCTTTCGAATATGCGCACTGGTGGAACGCATACGGTGTGCTGTGGCTGCAGGTCGAGTCGGTGGAGGCCGCGACCCGGGCGCATTTTCTGGCCAGGCCCGGTGTGGATTGCCTTTCGTTCGGACCCACCGACCTGGCGTTCAACCTCAGATCGCACCCCAATCACGCCCTGAAGTCGGTCGATGACGCCGTGGCTTACGTGGCAAGGTCTCTCCGGGGAACCGGCGTGGCCGTGTGTCACCGGATCGCCGCGGCGGAACATCGTTCGAAATACCTGGATATGGGCGTGACGGTCCTTCTGGAGCCGCCGGCGGTCTGAGCGTGCAGTCCAGGGTGTGGGGTGCGGTATCGGATGCCGTCGATCGAAGGGGAGGACCGTCATGGCAGAGTCGCCGGGACCCCGCGGCGAAGTCAATGTCGCGGATTTCTACGATCCGGAATCACCCACGTGCGGGATTGCCGACGCGATCGCGTCTCTGCCTCCCGATGGAGGACGGGTCCGCGCGCCCGCGGGCGCCTACCTGTTGCGGCAGTCGATTGATCTGCCCGGTAGCGTGAGCCTGATCGGCGATGGGCCCGCAACCGTCCTGGCGATACGGCCCCCGGAGTCGGTCGCTCTGAAGCAAGACGTACACGAGGGCGGGAACGAGTTCGATTGCAGCACGCGCCCGCCCTTCCGGGAGGGCGACGCTGTCGGGCTGTGCGACGATCGGCAGACCGGCTGGCACGGTACCCACGGCATCGTACTCGAGCGAAGCGGCGCCAGTGTACGGATCGACGCGCCGGTGGAACGGGACTTGAGGGTGGCGGACAATGCGCGGGCCGTGCGCCTCTTTCCGGCGATTTACGCACTGCATAAGGTCGATATCGAGATTCAGGGCCTGACCATACGGGGTCCGGAACAGTACCGGGGACCCTGGTGGGATTTTACGTACGCGGCGGTCCATCTGGTTGGATGCCGGCGCGTGAGAGTGGTGAATTGCACGGTGTCGGACTGGCCCAGCGACGGCTTCGGGATCCAACGAGGCAGCGACGTCCAGGTGATGCAATGCCAGGCGCACGGGTGCCGCGGTCACGGGTTTCATCCCGGCACAACCCTGCGAGCAAGCGTCTGGTCCCACAATATCGCCGAAGGCAACGGCGGCGACGGCTTCTTCTTCTGCGCCCGCGTGCACCATACGGTGTGCAGTGACAGCGTGTTTTCGCGCAACGGTCAGCACGGTATCGGCGGGGTGGCGAATGGAGGCGATCATCATAACATCGTCAGCGACAATGTCTGCGCTTACAACGGACGCAGCGGGATCGACGCCAGCCGGGGCGAGGAGCAGTTGCTTTCGGGAAACCTGCTGTTGAGCAACTCGCAGGAAGCGCCGGGTCGATGGCCCGGGATCCGGATGCATGACCTGGACCGGACGATTGTGCGGGGAAACCGATGCGCCGACGATCAGACGGTTCCCACGCAGACCTGTGGCATCGTGGAGAGCGGGTCCAGCGACTACAACCTGATCGGCGGCAATATGTGCGTGGGGATGCGGGAACCGGTTGTGGTGACGGGTTCGAACAGTCGCGCGGAGGGGAATCTGGTCTGATCGATCGTGCTTCCGTGGCGACGTTGCATTTGTAGGGGCGACCCCTTTGGTCGCCTGCCTGCCGCGTCAGACCCTTACATCGGCCAACGCACCCTGTACGGCTGCTTCCAGGGCGCGCAGATCGCTGGCGACGTCCATGAACGTGAATCCCTCGCGAATGCGTTTCCGGACGATCTCCAGGTCGCGTTCCGGCATTCCGTATGGCTTGCCGGCTCTCTTACATCCCGATACGAACGTCTGTATGGCGTCTTCGTGGTCCGGATGCCCCCGGTTCACACCCATTGACAGGGCCAGGTCGCCGGGCCCCAGGAATCCGACGTCGATTCCCTCGACGGACATGATGGCTTCCGTGTTGTTGATCCCCTCCATGTCTTCGATCTGGGGTACGATCATCACCGCGTCGTTGGCGCTCCCGCGATACGCGTCGCCGTACACGGCGACACGACCCGTGCCGGCGGACCTGGCCCCTTCGGGGGGATAGCGCATGGCCTGCACCAGGGCTTCGGCCTGCCGGGGCGTGCTTACGTGCGGCACGATGATGCCGTAGGCGCCGGCGTCCAGGATGCGCGCCAGCGATACCGGATCGTGGTCCCACGCGCGGACGAAGGGCACGGCGCCCCGCGCCTCGATCGCGCGGAACGTGTCCGCGATCAGGGGGATGTCGAACGGCGAGTGCTCCGCGTCTATCGCCAGCCACTCGTATCCGGCGGCCGCCATGACCTCTGCGGCGAGTGGGGAACCCAGGTTCAGCCAGCCGCCCAGGGACAGTTCGCCCCTGAGGAGTTTCGCTTTGACGGGATTTTCCACGGGGTCTCCTTCTTTGGGTGGGTTGTTCGCGGCGGAATTCAATGGCGCCGGTTCAGTCGATGCTCGACGAGGCCATTTCGTATTCTCCCTGGACGCCTTTTACGGTATTCGAAGATCGGCGCTTGAACACCTTGCCGAACGCGCCGGCCAGGCGCAGGGCCTCGTCCGGGTGATCGTCGATCAGGTTGTCTTCTTCCTTCGGGTCGTCCGCAAGATGGTACAGTTCGTCGGGTTCGCCCGCGGGGCGCTGGATATAGCTCCAGGTCCTGTCGCGGGTGCAGCGGTCGATTCCGCCGTGATAACCGGTGATCATCGTCCGCCGGTGTTCGTCCGCATCGCCCTTGAGAACGGACATGAAACTCCGTCCCGCCATGGCGTCGGCGCTGCCGTCCAGACCGAGCGCGTCGAGGAGGGTGGGCAGCACGTCCTGGTACTGTACGATCGCCGACGTCCGACGACCCCCGTGTTTCCCTCCCGGCAGTCTGACCATGAACGGTACCCTGAGCAATTCGTTGTACATCCGGTCCGCGCCCTTCAGAAATTTCCCGTGGTCATTCAGGGGATGCCCGTGGTCGGCCAGCAGAAAGATGACGCTGTCGTCGTAATATCCCAGGTTTCTGAGGGCTTCGAACAGCCGCCCCAGGCAGTGGTCCACAAAGGCGCATTCGCCCGCGTAGAGACCCTGGATATGGGAGACCTCGTCCAATGAGGCCCAGTCTTCCGACGGTCCGCCCATTGGCATGATGAGGCGTGGCCCCCGGTACCCGGGATCGGTGTAGCTGTCGAATTCCGGAACGGGATCCCACGGTTCGTGAGGGTCGAACGAATCCACCCAGAGCATCACGTTTTCGTGCGCCCGGTTCGATTCCAGCCAGTTGATGGCGCTGTCGACCACCTTCCACGCGAATTCGTCCTCCTTCGTGTGGAAGCCGTCGGTGTTGGCCAGGAACTGTGAGATGCGCCGGCCCCAGGTCTCCGGGAAATTTCCGTTGACGTAGTCATCCAGGTTGCGCCGGGTTGGCGCACTGATCCAGGGATCGTATTCCTGGCCTCGGATCCAGTCGTAAGAAGCGAAATTTCGGTGGTAGTTCATTCCGGGTGCGCGATAGTGGTAGGTATCGGTGACGAGTCCGCAGACGTATCCCTCTTCGGAGAGGATCTGGGCGATGTGTACGTCTTCCGCGGTCAGGGGTTGCCATCCGCGGCTGTGCAGCGTACGCTGTCCGGTCATCAGCTGGCATCGGATCGGGATCGTCGGCAAGGCTTCCGGATAGGCGTTGTCAAAGACCACCGCCTCCCCGGCGAATGCGTCTATGTTGGGCGTCCTGCACGGGTCGATACCTGGAAAGGCGGATACGCCCCGGTGGTACAGGCTCACGTGATCCTGTCGGAAGCTGTCGAGTACAATGAAGACGACGTTCATGACATCACCTCCTCCTGGGAAACGCGGCGTTCCCAACCGTCCCTGAACAGCGGCAGGTGGTTGTTCACCGAATAGGGGTGTTTGCGAATCTCCTCCACGTTGAGGTCGATGCCCAGTCCGGGTGCGGCGGGCAGGCTGAAGTACCCGTCGACGACCTCATACTTTTCGCCGGTTACCAGGTCCCGTTCCCACGCCACGTTGAATTCGTCGAAGGTTTCCTGAATGAAGTGGTTGGGAGTACACGCCGCGAGCTGCAGACAGATGGCGGTGCAGACGGGGCCCTGCGCGTCGTGCGGCGCGACCACGCCGTAGTGCGCGTCGACCATATCGCAGATCATCCGGGTTGACCAGATTCCGCCGCATGCCAGCGGCTCCGGCTGAAGGATATGTACGACGTCGTGCTTCAGCAGTTCCGCAAACTGGTATTTCGTGTGGAGGCTTTCCCCCGTGGCGATGGGAACCGGCGACTCTCTCGCGACCCTGACGAGGGCATCGATTTTGTGGTGAGGTGTCGGTTCCTCGAACCAGGTTGGGTTGCTGGATTCCATTTTGCGGGCGAATTTGAGGGCGGTGGACGTGTTGAACCGGCAGTGGCCCTCCACGAGAACGTCCACGCCCGGTCCCACGGCGTCGCGGACCGCCGCGATGATGTCGACGGCCAGCGCCTCGTCATCCAGGTCCGTAATCTGGTAGGCGGAACCGAAAGGATCGAATTTAAGCGCCGTGTACCCGCGGCGGACGACATCAAGCGCTTTCTCGTGAAAGTTCTCCGGCGTCCGCGGACCGCGATACCAGCCGTTCGCATAGGCGCGGATCCTGTCGCGCATTTCGCCGCCCAGAAGCTGGTAGACGGGCTTGTTCAGGCACTTGCCCATGATGTCCCAGCACGCGACTTCGATTGCCGCAACCGCGTGCTTGTGAATCTGACCGCCGTCCGTGTACACGTCGCGGTACATCCGCTGGACGATGCGTTCGGGCTGGAACGGGTCCTGGCCTTCCCACTGCGGCCTGAGTTCGTGGATCGCCGACTCAACGGTCCTGGCCATGAAATTGACCGTGCCTTCGCCAACGCCGTATACCCCCTCGTCGGTATGCACGCGTGTGAACAGCCAGTTCTTCCACGGGTTGCCCGCAATAAACGTCTCAACGTCCGTAATCCTCATGAAGCGCCTCGTTTTGGGTATCTGGGGCCGGAATTTCTTGAAACGGACTTCCAATATTGTTCCGGAGGCAGGGCCCGTCAAGTCGAATTTCCGCGCCTGAAACGGGTCGGAACCTCGCGGGCTCCTCACATATTTCGCTTTCCATTTTGCCAGCAGTCGCGTAAGTTCGCTTGAGTGGAATCCGTTTCGGGGAAGATGCAATGGAGGGTGGACGAGTGGAAGAAACATTAAGGATCTCGGATACCGAAATCGCGGAAAACCTGTCCCCGGGGGAAGTTGTCGAAAGCTGTGACCGGGCGTTTCGCCTCTATGGGTCGGGTGAGGCGCTGAATCCGCCGCGACGTGAAGAGGTGCGAAGGACGGGAGGCGCGGACCTGTTTCGCCTGGAGATGCCGGCCGAGTGGCCCGGGCGTTACCGTGCGAGGAAGGTGATCGTGGAGCGGTCGGATGTCTCGTCCGGGCGGCTTTCGGAGCGCACCGCGGTGATCGAACTGGAGGACGTCGCCACGGGCCGGAGCGCCGAACTGGATGCGGAATATCTCACCAATATGCGGACGGGCGCCGCGGGCGCCCTCGGTGTCCGCTATCTTGCCGGCAGTACGGAGGCGCTGGCGATTGTGGGGACAGGTCGCATATCACGCGCGCTTGCCCTGTGCGCCGACGCTGCCCTCGGTCCGCGGGAAATCAGGGCGACCAGCCGCAGCGCGGCCAACGTCGAGGCGTTCGCCGCGTACGTGCAACCGAAGGTGAACGCCCGTATACGGAGTACGAACGCCATTGGCGACTGCCTGGAGGGCGCCGATGCCGTGCTGACGGCGGTTCCCACGCCCCGCCCGATCCTTGGAAGGCGGGACGTGGGCGACACGATGCACCTGTCCGTCATCGCGGGCGACCCGAGGACGGCTCAACTCAACCCCGGGCTGTTGAACAGCCGGGAGGTGGTCGCAGACCATCCCGAACAGGTTCTGAAGTCCGGGGATTTCCTGTTGGCCGGTCTGGGCGGGGACCGGTTCGCGACAGACCGTGAGGGGCGCGTGCTGACCATTGGAGACGCGGCGCTGGGCCGCCTGGAAGACCGGCGCGGCCGGGGCGCGATCGCCTATTTCACCGGAATGGCGATCCAGGACCTGATGGCGGCTGTACAGGTGTATGAACGCGTGGCAGGGCGGTGAGTTCGGGTTTCATTCAACGGACTGTCATGAGTCGCGATCGGCGATCTCATTCTTCGATTGGTTTTTCTTGGAAACCTCCCACAGCCGGTCCATTTCTTCCAGACTGGCACTCTGCGGGCTCTTTCCCTGCTTTTCAAGTTCCTGTTCTATAAAGCTGAAGCGGTTCTCGAATTTTCCAACCGTCTTCCGCAGCGCTTCTTCCGGGCAGACCCGCAGAAACCTCGCGAGGTTTACCAAGGAGAACAGGAGATCCCCAAGTTCTTCTTCCATGCCCTTTTCGTCCGCGTCCCGCCACGCCTCGAGAAACTCGTCCACTTCTTCCCGCACTTTGTTCACAACCTCTTCCGTATCCGTCCAGTCGAATCCGGAACGGGCCGCCCGTTCCTGAACGCGCCGTGCCCTGAGCAGCGCGGGAAGTTGCCGGGGTATGCCGTCGAGGATGGATGGACTCAGGCCCCTTTCCCGTTTTTCCCGCGATTTGACGGCTTCCCAGGTTTCGACGACCTGTCCGGGGGTGTTCGCGGAGGCGTCCCCGAATACATGCGGATGCCTGCGGATGAGCTTTTCGGACGTGGACGCTGCCACGTCTTCGAGCGTGAACCTGCATTCTTCCCGGGCAAGTTGTGCGTGAAAGACGATCTGAAGGAGCACGTCGCCCAGTTCGTCCCGCAAACCATCGTCGTCGTCCCTGTCGATGGCATCCAGGGCTTCGTAGGCTTCCTCAATCAGATAGGGTTTCAGGCTCTGGTGGGTCTGCTCGCGGTCCCAGGGACAGCCGTCAGGGCCGCGCAGCCGTGCCATGAGCTTGACGAGTCGATCGAGTTCGGACATTCCGGGGTCCTCGTTGACAGTCCGTTGACAGGGTCGATCCGATGGACGCTTCCAACGGGATGATACAGGCGGTGGAAGACCGGGCGCCGGAGATCGCCACTTGCGAATCCAGGGCGTGGCCCAGGCTTGGTAGGGCCGGTTCTTCGCGTGACGACAAACTATGCCGGAGGGCTGTGTGAGTCAACGGTTATCGGGATTGCGGCGGCGCAACCAGTTGAAAATAGCCGTTGACAAAAGCCGGGTGGCGATGTATGTTTTTCGCCGTGGATCTGCATCGCAACATACTGTCGCCCTGCACCTGATGAAATCAATTGATCCGGCGTTCCAATAATCTGGAGGCGAGTGAATGAGCAAGTCCGTTAAGGAAATCATGCGGAAGATGGGAGAGGATGAATTGAAGGACCAGGAACAGGAGCGATTCAGAAAAAGGGCGGAGGAGGTTTCGGAATATTTCGACAATGTGGGGGAAAAGTCGGAACTTGAAAAGAGGCACGACCGGTTTCGCCAGCGTCAGGAATATGCCAGCCGGCTGGGTCCCGCGGCCGAACGCCTGCCCATCCTCACGAAGGAGGAGCGCGAACGCCGTGAAAAAGAACGGCCCGTTCGAAGGGCCATCCGGTTCGAGGGTCCAATCGCAAAGCTCATTGAAAAATACAAGGACCCGAAAGAGGTCTTCAACCACATGTCACACGGGCAGTTGATGAAATACGAGTTGGTGGAGGAGACCGGTTGCATCTATGAAAAGGGAAAATTGATATTCGACGGCGAGAAATTCGTGACCGGCGATGACAAAGGGCGTTGAACGGGTATGCCGGGTCCGGCAAGGTAGCGGGGCGGGAGCCGTCGAAAACCATGCAGCCATCGATGCAGGATTGACTGGCTGATCACCCGGCAGGCGCGAAACACCTTTCAGGTCGGCGGATTCATCCCCAATTGCATTTGGTTGAACCCTTCGGATATTGGAGTTCCGAAGGGCTTTTTTGTATGTCAGTGAGAATGCCTGCCCATCTGCCGCCGGATCAGGAGTTCTTTGCCACGCGCTCTAACAGTCCGTTGGAAAAGTCGCTCTGCAGGCGAGGCCGAGCCATTGTGGCCGAAGACAAGGCGCGCGACCGAGTCCCATCCTGCGATTCGGCGAGGGAGCGCAACGCAGGTTTCGACCGCAAGGGCCGGCCGCAGCCCGGATGGGCTTTTTCAACGGGCTGTTAAACAGGCTTCGAGGTACTCCCGAATCCTGTCTCCGCATTCCGGATCCTGAAGGGCAAAGTCGATAAACGCGCGATAGTAACTCGCGTGGCTTCCGATATCGTATCTTGTTTCGTCGGGTAACAGCCGCACGCATCTGACCGGTTTCCCTCGCCGAATCAGGGCTCGAATGGCCTCCGTGACGCCGACTTCCTCGCCCGCGGCCTGCGTAAGCGCGCGGATTTCGTCGAAGATGTGAGGACTGAACACATAGCGGGCGCTCACGGCCATAAGGCTGGGCGCTTCTTCCGCGCCGGGTTTTTCCACCAGATCGTGGATGGCGAAGCTGTCTGCGTTGAGATCGTCTTCCGGGTCCGGCTTGACGATTCCGTAGCGTCCAACCATATCCGACGTGACAGGTCGGACGCCCACGGTACACGCGGACCCGTGTTCGAAATGAGATTCGATCATGCGTGCCAGGAAGTTCGGCGTATGCCTGGTGTTGATGATCGTATCGCCGTAGGCAACCGCAAAGTGCTCCTTGTCCACGAAACTCTCGGCAGCGAGTATTGCGGCGCCCGTGCCCCGGAGTCTGTTCGCCGGGGTCAACGCCTGCTGACGGGTATAAAAGAACTCGATGCCGCGCAGACTGTAGTCGAGTGGACCCGTGTCATTGGCGCCGTGGTTTGGATCGGACTGGGAGGCGAGATCGACGTTGTTGTCGAACTGGTCTTCAATCATGGTTTTGCTGTGGGAGGTTATGAAGAGACATTTCGTCAGATTCGTGGCGGCCATTTCCTCGACGACGTGCTGTATTGCGGGGTATCTCCCAACGGGCAGCATCTCTTTTGGCAGGGCTCTTGTCGTGGGCAATAGGCGGGTGCCGAGCCCGGCAACCGGAATGACGACTTTTCGGACGTTCATAGAGGATCCTTCCGGGGATTGGACTGGTCGCAAAGATAAACCTGCACTGGCGCGTTGTCAATGCCGAAGCGCGCTGATTTTCCGGGTTTGCGAACAGGCTCCCGGTCCGTCCGTCACGCATAGAATTCCTTTGCGCGGGCAAAGTATATTCGATAGATTTTCTCAGTGACCCATTGAGGAAGGTTTGGCCATGACTTGGATAATCGCCCTGTCCCTCACGATCGTTGCGCCCGTACCGGCGACGCCGGCTGATTCACTCCGGGTTGTGGCGCAGGAGGACGTCGAGGGTGGTCGGTCGGAACGCGCCGTTGCCGCGCTGAAGCGTGTGATCGCTGCGGGAAAGGAGACGGCGAGGGATTTTGTTCTTCTCGGACATGCGTATCTGGATGCCGGCAATCAGAAGGCAGCCAGAAAGGCGTTCAGGAAGGCGGTGAAGAAGGGCGCAAAGGCGGCGGGGTACAACGGGTTGGGACTGGCCTACATGGCTTCAGAGAAGGGGTACAGGCAGGCCGAATCGAATTTCAAACGAGCCCTGAGAGCAGACCCGGACATGGCCGAGGCGCAGTACCATCTGGCGTGCGTCTACCTGGAAACGCGGAAGCGACGGGCGCGGGAAGCATTCGAGAGAGTGATTGAGATCGACGCCGGTTACCCGGACGCGCATTTCCGGATTGGACTGCTGCTGGAGGACGACGGAAAGCTGCACGAGGCGATTTCAGCATACCGGCAGGAGATGGAGGCGAATCCGGCACACCCCCGCGCAGGAATCCGGCTGGCACGGCTGTGGCTCTCTCTGGGGAGGACCGGGGAAGCGGTCAACATGCTCTCTGGGTTGCTGACGGCCGGCGGCGACGCCCGTATTCCGGCCCATCGCGATCTTGCCGTTATTGCCCTGATGAATCGGGACTTCGAGCGTGCGAACGAACTGTTCGGGGTCTATTTCTCCTTACTTCCGAAAGCCGAACAACGCAGGTATCGCGACATATCCCTCGTGGCGGACGACGACGACCTGGCGCGCTACGAAGCGGCGTTGCCGGCGGAAAAAGATGCGCTTGCCGCGCGGTTCTGGAACCGGCGCGACCCCACACCCCTCACGCCCGAAAACGAACGGTTGCTGGAGCACTATCGGCGTGTGGCATACGCGCTCGAATATTATACCCGGCCGGACGGCGGCTGGGACAAACGTGGCGAGGTATTCATCCGGCTGGGAAATCCGGACCATATCAGCAGATGGGACGACGTTCAGGCCGAACGGGACCGGGAACTACAGGAAACGCGAGTAAATTTCGTGAACCGTTCCCGGATCGCGCTGGCCATTTCACCGGGGCTTCCGATCTTTCCGGTTGCCGCGAACGCGAGGTGGGAATACTGGATCTACACACAGGTAGACGGCGGTATCGAGATCACGTTCACCGAAGTCTTCAAAGGCCGGCGGTACGACTTCGCGCCGTTTCCGCTCACGGTTGCACCGCACGTCGGCGTCCACCTGGCCGATTATCAGGGTGGTGTGATCATGCAGAATGTCGTGGCGAGTCGGCCCTCACGCTATTCGCCCGACTTCGCCGATCTGCCCATCGACTTTTACTACTATCCGGCGGATTTCAAGGGGCAGGAATCCAGGACGCGACTGGAGATCTACTACGGGTTGCCTGCATCCGAGGTGGTACGATTGAACGTGGATGAGAAAGCGGGTCTCATTCTGCTGGACCGGGGCGTTGCGTTGTTCGACAGCCTGTGG
The DNA here is from genome assembly GCA_965116875.1 of Candidatus Latescibacterota bacterium. GTDB lineage: Bacteria > Latescibacterota > UBA2968 > UBA2968 > JAAXHE01. The sequence goes on along the minus strand of OZ220733.1, from coordinate 188,519 downwards.
AACGAAGTCTATCGTGAGGTGGATCAGATGGCCTTCACGGCCCCCACGGACCAGGAGGTTTCCGACGGCGCGTTCATTCCTGGCGTAATGCCCGTGAATCTTCCTCCCGGCACGTACCAGATGGCCCTCCAGGTACGGGACGTGGTTTCCGGAAAGTCCCAGGTCTATCAGCAGGCGGTTGTCCTGGAGGACTATCACAAGCCTACCGGGCTGCTGATCAGCGATATCGAACTCGCCTTCGCGACGGAGCCGACGGAAGAAACGGCCGGAGATTACATAAAGAACGGCCTCAAGGTGATCCCGATGTCGTCGCTGGCGTTCCGGAGCCACCAGAACGCGTTTGTCTATTTTGAAATCTACAATCTGAAACAGGATGCCTTCGGTCAGACGCGCTATCGTGTGGAATACACGTTGCGGTCGCATCGGGACCGGGCGCTGCCCGCGAAGATCCTGCACGGTCTGGGACGGGTATTCAGGCTGTCCGAAAAGGACCAGGAGATTGTGATCGCATACGACCAGGCCGGAAACCGGCCGGATGAAGTGGCGTACGTGGAGCTGGATCTGACCGGAACGCAGGAAGGCAGGCAGCTGGTCAGGGTGGCCGTATCGGACCTGATGGCGGATGAGCAGGTTTCGAAGGAGATTTCATTCAGAATCGTTCCGTAAAGGCAGACCGCGCCGCGCGTCGTCAATGGCGTCCGCTATCGGGAGCATCATGGCAGAGCAGGCCAACTTGTCGGTGATTCCTTCGGTTGACTCGGTAATGGCTGAACCTGGGGTTCGCGCGTTGTGTGAATGCTGCAATCAGCCGCTGGTTGCGCGTTTTGTGCGCGAGGAAATCGTCGCCGTTCGGCAGTCCATACTCAGCGGTGAGGCGACCGGCGAATCCCGGAATACGCTCCTGGCGCGTGTAACCCGCCGGGTCTGTCTGCGGGTGGCGCGTTTGACCGAACCCGGCCTCAAGCGGGTCGTCAACGCCACCGGAATCGTGTTGCACACGAACCTCGGGCGCGCGCCGCTGTCGGATGCCGCCGCCCGTGCGGTCGCGGGAATTGCCTCCGGGTACAGCAATCTGGAGTCAGACCTTGAATCCGGCCGGCGCGGGTCCCGAACGGCGCTGGTTGAGGAACTGTTGTGTGCGTTGACGGGCGCGGAAGCGGCGGCTGTGGTCAACAACAACGCGGCGGCCGTATTGTTGACCCTGAATACGCTTTGTCTTGGAAAAGAAGCGCTGGTCTCGCGAGGCGAATTGATCGAGATCGGTGATTCTTTTCGCATTCCGGAAATCATGGAGCGAAGCGGCGCGGTACTCGTAGAGGTGGGTACAACCAACCGGACGCACCTGCGGGACTATGAGGCCGCGCTGACCGACCGCGCCGGTCTGATGCTGGCGGTACACCCGAGCAACTACAAGGTGATGGGCTTTACAGCCGCGGTTTCACTCCCGGAATTGGTTGCGCTGGGCAATCGGCGCGGTGTGACCGTGGTCCACGACCTCGGAGGCGGGGCGCTGGTGGATATGGGTGAGTTCGGTCTGCCGCACGAGCCCCTGGTGTCGGACAGCGTCGCGGCCGGCGCCGACGTGGTCACGTTCAGCGCCGACAAGGTGTTGGGCGGACCCCAGGCGGGCATTCTGGTGGGGAGGGAAGACGCCATCCGGAAAATCCGGCGGAACCCGCTCATGCGGGCGCTGCGGTGCGGGAAGCTCACGTACGCCGCACTGGCGGCAACGTTGAGGCTCTTCCTGAACCGGAAGGATCTGCTGCGGGCGCATCCAACGCTGGGGATGCTCACTGAGCCTGTTACCGCTCTGATGCGGCGGGGAAGGCGGAGTCTGGCCCGGCTGAGTCAGCTGCAGGACTGCGGGCTGCGGGTTGACCTGGTGGATTCGGTTGCGCAGACGGGCAGCGGCGCCATGCCCCTGGAGGAAATCGCAAGCGCGGCGCTCTGTGTGTCTTTCGTCAACGATGGGTCCGTGACCGACCTCGCGGCCAGGCTGCGCTCCAACGATCCGCCGGTCGTCGGATACGTGCGGGACGAGCGGCTGTTTCTGGACCTGCGGACGGTGGCTTCCGGTGAGTTGCGCCTCGTCGAGGACGCGCTGCGGCGCGCGGCGGGGATCGGTGCGGAGTCAACCTGATGTCGCACGTGATTATCGGTACGGCGGGTCATATCGACCATGGAAAGACCGCGTTGATCAAGGCGCTTACGGGTATCGATACGGATACGCTCCCGCAGGAGAAGGACCGGGGCGTGACAATCGATATCGGATTCGCGTACTGGAAGGACGATGTCACGATCATCGACGTGCCCGGTCACGAACGGTTCGTGAAGAATATGGTGACCGGCGTGTGTTCGGTGGATCTCGCCCTGTTTGTGGTGGCGGCGGACGACGGGGCCATGCCCCAGACGCGTGAGCACCTGGGTATTCTGAATCTTCTGGGCGTACGGCGGGGTGTTGTGGCGCTGAACAAGGTGGACCTGGTGGAGCCGGACTGGGCGGACCTGGTGGAGGAGGACCTGCGCGACCTGTTCGAAGGCACGTTTCTGGAGGGCGCTCCGATCGTACCGGTGTCCGCGGTGACCGGCGAGGGGATGGAGACGCTGGGGGCGCTGCTGGAGGAAGAAATCGGGAATGCGGAGACGCGCCCCGATGGCGGCGTGTTTCGTCTTCCGGTGGATCGTGTATTCTCCGTCAGGGGATTCGGTACGGTTGTAACGGGCACCGTACTGTCGGGCCGGGTTCGGCCGAAGGACGTGGTGATGCTGCAGCCGGCCAACCATGCCGTTCGGGTGCGTGGCGTGCAGGTACACGGCAGGGACGTGGAGACAGCCGTCGTTGGTCACCGGGCGGCGATCAACCTGGCCGACGTGGAGGTGGATCAGGTCGCGCGGGGAGATCTTCTGGCGCAGCGGGGGTATTTCAGTTCCACCTATATGCTGGACGCACGGCTGCGTCTGCTGAAGGATGCGCCGGTGTCACTGGAGAACCGGGCGCGGGTGCATCTGCACCTTGGACCGAGAGACGTACTGGCGCGCGTGGTTCTCCTCGAGGGGGACGAGTTGCACCCCGGCGAATCCCAGCTGGTGCAGTTCCGCCTGGAAGAGCGCGGCGTGGCGGCCCGGGGCGACCGATTCGTGATCCGACGTTATTCGCCCGTGCAAACGCTGGGCGGAGGGGTGGTGCTGGATGCGCAGCCGGCCAAGCATCGCCGCTTTCGGGAGGACACGCTCGAACCGCTGCGCGCGTCCGAAGTTGAGGATCCGACCCGCGTGTTGGGCCTTCGTCTGAAGGCGGCGGGATACCGGGCCCAGTCGGCCTCTGATCTTGCGGCGGCGCTGGGGTTGTCTCTGTCCGAGACAGACGACCGGCTGCAGGACCTGCAGGACAGGGGAGAGGCATTCGTCTTTCGCCACGCGGGAAAGGCCGTATACGTTCATACGGATTCGTGGCAGTCGCTGCTGCAACACGTTCGGGATGCGCTGTCCATCTATCACCGGACCCATCCCCTCAAGGCGGGGGTTTCGCACAGCGAACTCCACCGGCTGGTGGAGGGAAGGCCGCCGGACAGTACATTCGAGCGGGCAATCGACCATCTGCTCTCGGAGAAGGGGTTGATATCCTCGGGTCCCCTCCTGCGTCTGGCCGATCACCGGATCCAGTTCTCAGGAGACCAGGGCCGGATCAGAGAGGAAATGCTGGCGCTTCTGAAGGCTGGACGGTCCGCCCCTCCGGATCTGAACGAGATGGGGGTTCACCTGGCGCGGGACTCCGCCGAAGTTCACGCTGTTTCGGCCGCCATGCAGGCGATGGGAGAGATCGTGAGGCTCGACGAGCATCTGGTGTTTCCGCCGCGTACGCTCGAGGAGATTGAGCAGGAGCTCGTCGATTACCTGCGGCGAAACCGGGAGATGAGTGTTTCGGCATTCCGCGACCTGGTGGGCACCACGCGCAAATACGCCGTTCCATTGTTGAACTATTTCGATAACAGGGGCGTCACCTTGAGAAAGGGGGACGTCCGGGTGTTGGCGAGTCGATAAAGGGTCAGGTCAACGGATCCAGTCGACCGACATTGTGCGGGAGTGGATGGGGCACTGGTGGCCCTCGCGGGCTTCAAACCCGTTGCGGCGTGCTAATCACACGCTGGGTGGGTTCGATTCCCACACATTCCCGCCATTATCCGAAGCGGAGGTCTCACACGGGGCCTCCGCTTCTGTTAACCAGTCGTTGACAAAGAAGCTGTGCCGATGTAACTTCGCAGTCAGGATTCCGAAACGCAATGTTCCCGCAGACGGAACAGAGCTGACGCGCATATAGGGGGTGCCAGATGGCGAGATGGGCTGTCGTACTGGTATTGATCGTCCTGAATGCGAGCGCCGCCCAGGGATGGTGGGTCCGCGGGCACGGCATCGTCACCAGAGCTGCGGTCGCCTCGCTTCCGGAGCGGATGCCGGGCTTCTTTCGCGCCGGAGGAGACGCGATCGCACACTATGTGTGGGACCCCGACCTGGCGAGGAATCGCGGAACGCCGATTTTGCGCCGCGCCGAAGTTCCCGAGCACTATTTCAATCCGGAACGACTGAAAGACGCTTCGTTGCCGGCCGATCGCAACGGGTTTCTTGAGTTTTGCGCGGAGCAGGGCATCGCGCCGGACAGGGTCGGTTTCCTTCCCTATTCGGTCGCCGAGTGGACGCAGAGGCTGGCAGTGGCGTTCGCAGAACACAGGCGCTGGCCGGACAATCGCCACATCAGACAAAAGTGTCTGATGTACGCCGGTTTTGTCGCGAATTACGCCCAGGACCTCTGCCAGCCGCTGCACGTGACCATGTACTTCAACGGACGGCCCGGCCCGGACGGCGCCATTCAACCCAGCGGCATACACTACAAGGTGGACGATCTGATCCGCAGGATTGACCCTGCGCCGGGGGCTCTGGCATCGGGTCAACAGCCCGTGGTGCTGGACAGTCTGATGGCGGGAATTGCCGCGCAGATAGACAACAGCAGGTCGCTTCTGGACGCCGTATATGGCCTGGAGGTTCAATTGCCGCCCGCGGGTGAGGGCGAGTGGACGGCGGTTCCGGACGTCGTGGCATTCGGTATGGAGCGTGCGCGGGAGGCGGTGAAGTTTACCGCGTCGCTTTATCTGACGGCCTGGCACTTGTCCGAAGGCCTGGAATTCGAGGACTGGGTGGTTCGGGAGAACTGACGGGCGGAGAATTCGTCCCCGGGTTGTTTCGGCAGACTGTATATATCATGAAGGCGTGCGGATGAATTTCCTGATGATCGCCGTCGACAGCCTGCGAGCGGATCGACTCGGGTGCTACGGATACGACCGGCCCACCACGCCGTTCATCGATGCGTTTGCAGGCCGGTCGGCGGTGTTCGAGAATTGCTACGCGCCGTCCATACCCACGCAACCTTCATTTACGTGCATGTTTACCGGACAGTGGCCCACCACGCATGGAATCGTGGCGCACCGGGGCCGCTGGTCTCTCGGCAAGGGCGCGCCCTTTCTGCCTGAATTTCTGCAACGGGCCGGGTACGCCACGGCAGCGATCGACAATCTGGCGGAGCATCACAAACCCTGGTTTTCAAGGGGGTTCGACGTCTGTCTGAATCCGAGAGAGGCGGGAAGTTATCCCGAATGCTTTCGGTTCAATGAGCTGGCCGTGGAGTGGCTCAAAGCCCATGGCCGTGAGCCGTTCTTTCTCTTCGTACACTATTGGGATCCTCACACGCCTTACATGCCTCCCGTGGAGTACAGGGACCTCTTTTACACCAGCGATCCCACGGTGGAAAACAGGGGCAGCCTTGACGAATTCTACCGCCGGCCCCTGAGAAGCTGGTGGACGTCCGGCTGGCTCGGGCGGATGGCGATGGAGTGGCCCGATGCGGCGGGGGCGCAGATTACCGACGTCGAATTCGTACGCAGCCAGTACGATGCCGAAGTGAAATGTGTGGACGACGGCATCCGCGAGTTGCTGGGGGCGCTGGACGGGTTGGGTATCGCGGAAGAAACGGCGGTATTCATTTTCAGCGACCACGGCGAGGAGTTGGGTGAGCACGGCATTTACTTCGATCACCATGGATTGTACGAGAGCGATATTCGGGTACCGTTGATTGTGAGGTGGCCGGGGTCGAGGTCGGCGGGCGCCGCATCCGGTCGCTGGCTCAACACACGGATCTCGCGCCTACGGTACTTGAAGGCGCCGGGCTGCCGGTCCCGCGCGGGATGGATGGGCGTTCGCTGCTTCCGTTCATTCTTGGCGGGTTGGATCGTGAAGAGGGGGAACTGCTGCTTTCGCAGGAATGCACCTGGATGGCGAAATGGGCCGTGTGCGAAGGCGGATGGAAGCTGATCGCCGCACTCGAACCGGACTTTTACGGCAATCCCATGTTGGAACTGTATGATCTGGGCGGCGATCCTTCGGAGCAGCGAAATCTGGCGCGGGAACTGCCCGATAAGACGCGTGAGATGGGTGAAATTCTGGCCGCGGAATTGTCCCGGCGGCTGGCCCGAGCCGGCAGGACCCGGGATCCCGTCGAAGCGCATGGGATTACGCTCGGCAGGGACATGTTTGACTGAATCCCGCCCGTGTTCTGTGTGGGCGGCCAGGTCATGGGGCAGGATTTCATGCGTGACTACAATGAGGTCGTAGAACGCACCGAGGCGCTATCGCGCCGGGATATCCGAATCGAAGTGCTGGGCCGAGTCGCCGGCTATCCGGTCTATTGCGCAACGCTTCCTGAAGATTCATCGCTTCCTGCGGTTTACGTCAACGGTGGAACGCACGGCGACGAACCGGCGGGAACGGAAGGGGCTCTGGCTTTTCTGGAGAAAGGGTGCGAGCAATGGCTGGATCGATTCAGGTTCTTCGTGATCCCCTGCCTGAATCCCTACGGATACGTTCACAATACCCGGTCGAATGCGCAGGACGTGGACATCAACTGGGCATTCCTCCGGGACGACGTTCCGGAGATCGGCCTGTTGAAGCGGTTTGTTCGCGGGAGGAAGTTCGCGGCGGTAATGGACCTGCACGAAGACTGGGAGAGCCCCGGGTACTATCTTTACGAACAGGTTCGCGGGCTGGCGCCCGCGGGACGGTCGATAACAAAACAGGTGTCCCGGGTCTGTCCGCTGAATACACAGACGACGATCGAGGGTGAAACCGCGGCGAATGGCGTGATATTTCCAAATCTGCAGGTGGAAAAGCGGCGTCTTGGCGGCGGCGTGCCGATCGTGTTGTTCAAGCAGTCGTATACCGATCGACTGATTACGTCCGAGACGCCGTCGACGCTGGCAATGGATGTACGGGTTCGGGCGCATCTGGTGGCGCTGGAGACGATGCTGGAGGTGCAGTCAAGAGGGTAGCGCGTGGAAGGTTTCGACCTGAAATCGGCGCGGATGAAGGAGGCATACCTCATTCGTGCAGCGGACGTGGTTGAGCCCCCAATGTCGGCCGAGGACTGGGCGGACTTTGAGAAGGGCGTGCGCCTCTTCAACTGCCGGGAGCACTGGGAAAGCCACGAGGCATGGGAGCAGGTCTGGCGCAGGCATAAAGAGCCGAGCCGGATTTTCTTTCAGGGCCTGATCCAGCTCGCGGCCGCCTATCACCAGCTTCGACGAGGAATCTACCACGGGACTGTCAAGCACTACAATAATTCATATTTCAAGCTGAAGCAGTTTCCCGACCGCTTTCTGGGCGTGGACGTCGGCGCGCTGAGGCGAAAAATCGAACAGGGGCTGGCGGAGGTGGAGCGGTTGGGACAGGAGAGGATGGATGAATTCCCGCAGGACCTGACGGCAGAGGTGGTGTACAATCGGCCGAAGGTCGGACAAGTGTATTCGTGACACTGCAATCCAATGGAACAGGAGCCCCGGACGTCCGCGTCCGGGGCTCCTGTTGGTCTGTCCGGGGAAGGCGCCTGAATCAGTTGCCGTTCGCCCCGTTGTCGTAAAGTTGAGTGAAGAACTCGAGAGCCGCCCTGAACGACACCACCTTGACGACCCGTCCACCGGGGTCGACAACCGGGATATGCCGGTAGCCGTGCAGGTCCATCAGATGCAGCGCGTAACCGATGGGATCGGACAATCTCATGGTTGTGGGATTTGGCGTCATTACGTCTTCCACGCGCGTGGTTGCCAGATCGACGTCGTTGCCCACGACTTTCACGAAGAAGTCCCCTTCCGCCAGGATGCCCTGAAGGGTGACGCCGTCTTCGGAAACCAGAAGGCAGCCGGCCTCTTTTTCTTCCATCAGCAGCATGGCTTCGAGCATTGAGGCCCCCGGCGTGATGAATTCCGGGGTGTGGAGTTTTACCGTGGAGATCGGATCGATGACCAGACGCTCGAATTCACCCTTCGGGTCTATCGGGTCCTCTCCGCCGATTCCCGGGATGATATCCGGGATATCCGTCTCGACTTCCTCCACGACGTCCCGCTCGACCGGAACGCTGTCCTCTTCCGATACAATCCAGGTATCGGAAGCATTATAAAGCGTGGTCAGATCGGCTTCCCCATTCTGAGTGACGGCGGCGCGACCCTGTGCGAGAATTTCCTCCTCGTAAACGGGTCGGTCCACGCAGCGGAGAACCCCCAGCGGCACTGGAAAATCCGGATATTCCATGCGGCTCAGCATGTATGCCAGCGCGGGCGGATCCGCGGACTCGTGGTGTACCAACAGGTCGTCTGCGGATGTGCCGTTGCCCAGCGCCACGACTTCCGGACGCAGATCGTTCATCCGGACGCCCTTGTCCCGCTCCTTTCCGAAAATCATCGGCTGACCGTCTTCAAGAATCAACGTATTGTCTTCCTTGACGTCGGCTTCGGTAATGTGGAACCACGCGCCATCGTTGTAGATGTTGCAATTCTGATAGATTTCGACAAACGAGGTGCCCTTGTGAGCAGCCGCCCTGCGGAGCATTTCGGCAAGGTGCTTGGTGTTTCTGTCGACGGAACGCGCGACAAAGGTGGCCTCGGCCCCAATGGCGACGGAAATGGGATTGAAGGACTGTTCGATCGAGCCCATGGGCGAGGAATACGTCTTGTGGCCGGGCAATGACGTGGGCGAATATTGCCCCTTGGTAAGGCCGTAGATGCGGTTGTTGAAGAGGATGATGTTCACATTCACGTTCCGGCGCAGAATGTGCAGAAGATGGTTGCCGCCGATGGACAGACCGTCGCCGTCCCCGGTGATCACCCATACGTGCAGGTCCGGATTGGCCACTTTCAGGCCCGAGGCCAGGGTTGGCGCCCGCCCGTGAATGGAATGCACCCCATAGGTGTTCATGTAGTACGGAAAACGGCTGGAACAGCCGATTCCGGAGATGAACACGATCTGTTCCCGGGGAATGCCGAGTTCGGGAAGCACCCTCTGCATCTGCGCCAGTATGGCGTAGTCTCCGCATCCCGGACACCAGCGGACTTCCTGGTCGGAAACGAAGTCCTTGCGGGTCAGTTGTAGAAGCTCCGGTGTGGCTTCGGCCATGGATCGTTCTCCAGATTCAGGGGTTCGTCCTAGTCCAGCAATTCGCGGATTTTATCCACAATCTCGGAAATCTTGAATGGCTGCCCCTGGACTTTGGGATAGCTGATGACACGTAGAGGATACCTGGCGTTGAGCAGGAGGGAAAGCTGTCCCCCATTGATCTCCGGCACCAGGATCTTTCGATAGCGCAGAAGCAGACTCTCCAGGTTCGCGGGAAACGGGTTCAGATATCGGATATGGGCATGGGCAACCGACCGGCCGTTGGAGACCTCGCGGCGAACCGCGGACCGGATTGCGCCGAATGTGCTGCCCCAACCGACGACAAGCAGATCGCCGGCCTTTGGCCCGAACACGTCCTGCCCTGGAATCCGATTGGCGATTCGCGCGACTTTTTCCGCCCGGACCCTGACCATGTGTTCGTGGTCTTTCGGATCGTACGAGACGTTGCCCGTGCCGTCCTGCTTACCCAGGCCGCCGATTCGGTGTTCCAAACCGGGCGTGCCGGGAAGCGCCCATGGGCGCGACAGGGTCTGCACGTTCCTCGTGTACGGCTGGAAATCTTCAGGGTCCGTTCGATGTTCCACGTCGATCGTCTCGATGTCATCGGGATCGGGGATCTTCCAGGGTTCGGAACTGTTGTTCAGGTAGCCGTCGGACAGGAAGAAAACCGGCGACATGCTCTCAACGGCGATGCGGAAGGCCTCGATGCCCAGGTTGAAGCAATCGGAGGCTGTGGCCGGCGCGACAATGGGAATCGGGCTTTCGCCGTTGCGGCCGAACATGCATTGGAGCAGGTCGGACTGTTCCGTTTTCGTAGGAAGCCCCGTGCTGGGCCCACCGCGTTGAAAGTTGGCGACAACCAGCGGCAATTCCAGCACAAGAGCCAGGTTGATGGCTTCGCTCTTCAGCGCAATGCCCGGGCCGCTGGTGCCTGTCGCGGCAAAGGCGCCGCCGAACGCGGCGCCAATGGCGGAGCCGATGGCTGCAATCTCGTCTTCGGCCTGGAACGTGCGCACGTCGAAGTTTTTCAGGGCGGCCAGGGCTTCGAGCAGGACGCTCGCGGGGGTGATGGGGTAGCTCCCGTAAAAAAGGGTCTTGCCGGCCTTGTGCGCCGCGGTGACGAATCCCATGGCGGTGGCCTGGGCGCCGGTAACGGCGCGATAGGTGCCCGGTTCGACCACGGCTTTGGGAATCTTGTACCTGTACTGAAACTGTTCGGTCGTTTCCCCGTAGTTGTACCCGGCCTTCAGGGTGGTTACATTGCCCTCAACGACGTTTGGGCGGCTGGCGAATTTCTCTTCCAGCATGCGGATCGTCGGTTCCAGCGGACGGTCGAAGATCCAGTATGCAAGTCCGAGGGCGAAGCAGTTCTTCATCATATCGATCTGCCGGTTGGACAGGCCTTCGACACCGGCCACTGCGCGCTTGTGCAACGTTGTCAACGGTACTTTGCATAGCCGATAACCCTCCAGCGATCCGTCTTCCAGCGGGTCGGTCTCGTAGCCGGCCTTGCGCAGGTTGTTTCGGGTGAAGTTATTGGAATTGGTAATGACCACGCCCCCCGGCGGCAGATCCTGCAGGTTGGCCCTGAGCGCGGCCGGGTTCATGGCAACGAGCACCTGGGGCTCGTCTCCTGGCGTGTAGATGTCTTCGCTGGATATGCGGACCTGAAATCCGCTTATGCCCGGCAAAGTGCCGGCGGGCGCGCGGATTTCCGCGGGAAAATCCGGCATGGTGCTGATATCGTTGCCCACGATGGCGGACGTGTTGGCGAATTCTCCCCCGATGAACTGGCTTCCATCGCCGGAGTCGCCCGCGAATCGGACGGCAATAGACTCAACCTCGTTCAATTCGTCCAGCAGTTCGGCTTCTTCTTCAATTTCCCCGACGGCTGTTTCGGCCATCTGTATCGACCTCCCGGTACTATTGGGCTGCGGATCTGGAGAAGTAGATCAATTGAGCTAACAGTTCGTTGAGAAAATCGCTCCGCCGGCCGTAGCCCGGATGGGCTTTTCCAACGGGCTGTCAGGCGCCGGCGCGGGCCTTGGCGAACACGTCCGGCACGGGTGGCTGGTTGTAGATTTCCTGCGGGAAATAGTCGCAAATGTATTTGATAATGGCATAATAGGTCAACGTACCCAGGACCCTGCCTTCTTTGTTCGTTACCGGCATATAACGGAAGCGGTTGGAGGCGATCACCCTCGTCGCGTCCAGGATGTTCATGTCCGCGTCGATTGTTTCAGGATCGGGCGTCATCAGGTCATCGATCGGCGCATTGCCGCTGTCCGGGTTACCCGCCACTTTCTTCATGATATCACGTTCGGTGAAGATGCCGATCAGCCGGCCGTGTCTCATAACGAGCGCGCATTTCCTGTGGCTCGCCTTCATCTTGGCCAGAACGTCTCCCGCTCGCGTACCATGTTCCGTCTCGACGTAATACGAAAGGTCGACCTGGGTGATCGGAGCGGTTTGAATACTCTCCTTAAGGTCCATCTGGCTCCTCCGGAATCGCAACACTCCATGCGGCGGCCGGTCTGTGAGGCCGGCGGACGGTCTGCACGATACGGTATTCCGGCCCGGATGCAGTTTTCCGATCCCACAACCAAGAATAAGCCGCGCTTATCTTATCCGGTTTTAATATAAAGTATTTACGTTACAATGGCAAGACGAATCCATTAGTTAATTTTGTTAAAATTCCATCGATACTGTAAATTCGTTTATAATGAAATCTGGGAGTCAAATACATAAGACGACCTGAATCTCCTGGTTAGCACAGGTTGCATAAACGCACGAGTCGTTTGTCCGAAACAGACAAAGAACCATTTGATTTGAGGAAAGCCGGCTTCTATATTGACGGTAGGCCTGAATTGAAGACGCGACTCGTCCACTCCCAATTGACATGAATTGGAAATCCTGAAATGCGCGTTGGCATTCTCTCTTTGATTCACGAGTCCAATACGTTCATCGGTACGCCCACCACGTTGGAGATGTTCCGGTCGAGACGGATTCTGATCGGAAACGAGGTGGCGGAGGTTTACGAAAGCGGGCTGAACGAAGTGAGCGGTTTTTTCGAGGGTCTGGCCGAGTCGAATATCGAGGCCGTGCCGCTCTTTTACGCCGGCACGGAGCCGTCGGGCAGGATTACGAAGGACGCATGCGATGCGCTGATGCAGATGATGTTCGAACAGGTTGAACGCGCCGGAAAACCGGAAGGCTGGCTGGTGGCGCCCCATGGGGCGAACGTGGGTGAGGGAGAGGACTACTGGGACCTGGATGGATACTGGCTGTCCCGGCTGCGGCGCAATGTCGGCGACGAGACGCCGATCATCTGCACAATCGATCCGCACGCGAACCTGTCGGAGAGGATGATTGCAGCCTGTGACGCGACGATTGCCTATCGCAGCAACCCGCATCTGGACCAGAAGGAGGTGGGGCTGCAGGCTTCGCGATTGATGGCGCGGACGCTTCGGGGCGAGATCTGGCCCACGCAGGCGGCCGCGTTTCCGCCGATCGCCATCAACATTGAACGGCAGTCGACGGGCTCCGCTCCATGCCGGCCGATGTACGATCTTGCCGATCGGCTTCTGGACCGGCCTGGCGTGTTGTCGAACAGCATCGTGTTGGGATTCCCGTACTCCGACGTGCCGGAGATGGGCGCCGCGATGATTGCCGTGACGGACGGAGATACACGCCTTGCGGAATCCGTGGCCGGAGAACTCGCGGATCATCTCCACGCCTTTCGCAGTGACTTCAAAGGTGAGTTCATCGGAATCCCGCAGGCGGTCGACATGGCGGTGGATACAGACGGTCCTGTCTGTCTGCTGGATATGGGCGACAACGTGGGCGGCGGTTCCGCGGGTGACGGCACGATGCTTGCGCATGAATTGCACAGGCGCGGAAATATCAGGGCATTCGTGTGCCTGTACGACAGGGAAGCCGTCTCAAGAGCGGCCGCGGCTGGCGTGGGCGCCCGGGTGACGCTCCGGATGGGCGGCAAGACCGACGATTTGCACGGCCCTCCCCTGGAGGCTCCCGTGCGGGTACGCGGCGTCTACAGCGGTCGGTTCAGGGAGTCCGAGATTCGCCACGGCGGCCGGACGGCGTTCGATATGGGTCAGACGGCGGTGGTGGACACGGACAGCGGCTTGACGATCAGCCTGACGTCGCGCCGGGTCGTCCCAGTAAGTCTGGGACTCATGACCAGTTGTCAACTGAGTCCGGACGCCTTCGACGTTATCGTCGCCAAGGGGGTGCACGCGCCCGTGGCGGCGTACGATCCCGTGTGTACGCGCCTGATCCGTGTCGATACGCCCGGCGCGACAGCGGCGGATATGCGCAAGTTCGAGTTCCACCATCGCAGGCGGCCGTTGTATCCGTTCGAAGAAATTTAGGCTCTCCGCGCCAGAGTGGCGGGGAGAGGATCCTCACCAACGTAGCCCGAATAGGATTCTGTAACGAATTTCTCGTACTGAGCTTGCCGAAGTGCGTTCATTGAGCTTGTCGAAATGTCCGCGCTCCGGCAAGCTCAGTATATTAAGCTGAATTTCAGATCGGTTCTTGTCAACTAACCACACGTCAGGAGGACAGCCGGTGTCCATTCTATTCGAAGAGATGACCCGGGAAGAGATCCGGGAGGTTGCGCCCACGGCCACGGCCGTCCTGCCCACGGCGGCCATCGAGCAGCACGGACCCCACCTGCCGGTGTGTACGGACGCCGTTCTTTGCGGTACGGTCGCGCGCCAGGCCGCGGCGCGCGCAAACGAACGGGCCCCCATCGTGGTGGCCCCCACGCTGCAATTCGGCAACTCCCATCATCATTATCCGTTTCCGGGCGTCCTGTCGTTCAGGACCACCACGTACGTCGGCGCAGTGACTGATGTTCTTGAAGGCCTTACGAGAAGCGGATTCAAGCGGCTCGTGGTGTTGAACGGCCACGGAGGAAATTGCAACCCGAACGGACTCGTGGGACAGGACTTCGTGAACCGTTTGGGCAATCCGGCGGCCGTGGCGACGGGCGATTACTGGAACATCGCAGGTGAGGCGCTCACCGGCGTGATGCCGTCGCCGGTCATTCCCGGCCACGCCGGGCGATTCGAGGCGGCGTTGATGATGGCGATCCGGCCGGACCTGGTGAACGGGGAGGCATTGGACGCAATGAGCGGTCAGGTCCACGACGATGCCGGCCTGGACGTGGGCCTGTCGGGCGCGGTGGTCCAGGTCCACGGCGAATGGCAGGCGGGCGTCGGGTACACGGATAACCCCGCGGATGCCACCGTGGAGGACGGGCAGGCCATGCTGGAGATCATCGTCAGCAAGGTGTCCGACTTCTTCGTTGCGTTTCATCGCAGCAAACATCCGGTTTGAATCTGCGGAAGAGGAACAGACCTCTCCCGTGAATTCTCTTAAAATGAGTACCCATTTGTCGGCCGCGAAAACCCCCGTTTCACAGGTAGAATCATGGAAAAACCCAATGTCGTCGTCATCGGCTATGGCTTTGCCGGCCGCTGCTTCCACGCCTATCTGGTGGGTCTGGCCAGCGGCCTGAACCTCTACGGCATCGCCACCAGCCGGCCGGAGGCCCGCGACGAAATTCAGCGCGACCTGGGGGTAAAGACCTTCCGCCACTTCGATGAGGTGCTGGCCGATCCAGCCGTCGATCTCGTCGTCCTCGCCACGCCCAATGACCTCCACGCTCCGCACGCGATCCAGGCGCTGGCAGCGGGCAAACACGTCGTCACCGACAAGCCCATGTGCTTGAGCATGGCCGAGGCCGACCGGATGATCGCTGCCAGCCAGGCGCACGACCGCCTGCTCAGCGTCTTTCAGAACCGCCGCTGGGACGGCGATTTTCTCGCCGTTAAAGACGCGCTGGGCCAAGGGCTGCTCGGCGATCTCTTTGTGCTGGAGATGTTCTGGGGCCAATACGGGCCTCCGCGAGGCTGGCGCAGCATCGCACAGCACGGCGGCGGCAAGTTCTTCGATTTAGGCGCGCATCTGGTCGATCAAGCCCTCCAGATCATCGACGCGCCGCTCGCAAAAGTGTACGCCACGTTCCACTCCGGCGATCCGCTCAGCATCGACGTCGAGTCCCACGCGTTGGCCGTGCTCCACTTTGCCAACGGCGTCGAAGCGCGCGTGGAGACCTCGTCGCTGGCGAGCAAAGCCAAGCCGCGCTGGTACGTGCTGGGCACGGAAGGCGCGCTGGTCAAAGAAGGCGTGGATCCGCAGGAGAAGGCCATGATCGCCGGCGACATCGACGCGGCTGAAGAGGCACCCGAGCACTACGCCCACCTCTATCGGTCAGCCGAGGAATCCATCATTAAGACGGCACCCGGTCGCTGGCGCTCCTACTACGAAAACATCGCCGACGCGCTCGCCGGCCGCGCCGAGCTGGCCGTCACCGCCGAGAGCGTGCGGCAGACCATGGTCGCTATTGAGGCCGCCCAGCTCTCTGCCGCCGAGCAGCGGCCCGTGGCCCCGGAGGAAGTCGGGTGAAATTGCGGCCGGGTAACTACGGCAAGGAGACCAGCTTCGAGGTCCGTACGTTCGACGCGGAGATGCCCGTCGACGAATACGCCCGCCTGCCCAAGCACCCGCTCTATTTGGTACTCGACAATTTGCGCAGCGCCTTCAACGTCGGCTCGATCTTCCGCACGGCCGACGCGGGTCGCTTGCAAGGTATCTACACCTGTGGCTACACGGCTCACCCTCCCCATCCCAAGCTCGACAAGACGGCGTTGGGCACCCTCTCGTACATCGAGACCCGCCACTTCGCCACCACGCTACAAGCCATTGAGCACCTGCGCGCGCGCAAGGTGCCGGTGTGGGCGCTGGAGACGACATCGCAAAGTCGCCGCTACACCGAGCTGGACTATCCGTGCCCCCTGGCCCTCGTCGTGGGTAATGAGGCCCTCGGCGTGAGTTGCGACGCACTGGAATGCTGCGACGAGCTGGTTGAGATTCCCATGTACGGCTACAAAAACAGCCTCAACGTCGCCGCGGCCAGCGCCGTCCTCGTCTTTGAGGTTCTGCGCCAATGGCAGGCCGTCAGCCCCACCTGTCAGCCCACCGGCCCTTCGTGAAGCCACCCCGCAGACTCGGGGTCCAGCCGCCCGTTTGCTGCGCGACTGGCTCGGCTGCAAACGCTTTCGTTCCGATTTCTCGTCGGCAGAATAGCATCGAGGCGGGCGCGCAGGAATGTCGGCCCCAACCTCTAACGTGAGCCGACGGCGCCTCACGTACCATTGCCGAAGCTGCGAGCGAAGATCACAAAATCGTTGAACCCGACTTCACCGTCGCCGTCCAGGTCGAAACGCGCGTCAAATCCGGCGTCGTCCCGGCTCTGCCCGAACTGCGACGCGAACTGCAGGAAGTCGGGGAAGCCCACGGCGCCGTCGCCGTCGAAGTCGGTAGCAAGGGGTTGCGGATCGACAAAGGGCGACATATCCCATAATAGGATCGCGCTGCCTCCGCTGGCCAGTTTCCTTCCGTCCGGCGAAAACGCCACCGACGGGACCCAATACGTATGCGCTGTGAAGGTGGCCTCTTCCTGCCCCGAGGCCGCGTTCCACAACCGCACCGTACCATCCGAACTGCTGCTGGCCAGCATGGTTCCATCCGGTGAAAACACCACGGAGTAAACCCATTCCGTATGTCCCGCGAGGGTGAACTCTTGTTGCCCTGATACCACGTCCCACAATCGCACCGTATTGTCTTTACCGGCACTCGCCAGCGTCGTCCCGTCCGGCGAGAACTCGACAGAAAGGACATGTAGTGTATGTCCTGTAAAGGTGTTTTCCACCTGCCCCGAGGCGACATCCCACAGCCGCACTGAATTGTCCGAACTGCCGCTTGCCAACGTCTTTCCATCCGGCGAAAACGCTACCGAATAGACCGTACCGAAATGTGGTGACAAGGCGCTTTTTTCCTGACCTGAGGCCACGTCCCACAACCGCACCGTACCAATCCCGCCGTCGCCGCTTGCGAGCATCGACCCGTCCGGGGAAAACGCCACCGACTCGACTCCTCGGGTATGTCCTGTGAGGGTGTGTCTTGCCTGCCCTGTGGCCGCGTCCCACAACCGCACAGTTCCGTCCCAGCTGCCGCTTGCAAGCGTCGCCCCATCCGGTGAAAACGCCACCGACCTGGTAGACCCGGAATGTCCCGTGAGGGTGCTCTTTACCTGTCCCGTGGCCACGTCCCACAAACGCGCCGTATGATCCCAACTGGCGCTTGCCAGCGATGTTCCGTCCGGCGAAAAAGCAATCGTCCTGATCGTCCCCGAATGTCCCGTTAGGGTGTTTTTTTCAATTTGGGTGGTCATGTCCCACAACCGCACCGTATTGTCCGAACTTCCGCTGGCCAGGGTCATCCCATCCTGCGAAAACAATACCGACCTGACGGTCGCCGTATGTCCTGTGAGAGTGTGATTGACTAGCCCTGTCGCCACGTCCCACAATCGCACCATATTGTCGTACCCGCCGCTCGCCATAGTCTTCCCGTCCGGCGAAAACGCCACCGATCCGGGCCACCAGTTTTGTTCTGTTACGGCGCCTTTCTCTTCGCCGGAGGACACTTCCCACAATCTCAATGTACGATCACTACTGGTGCCAGCCAGCGTCTTCCCATCCGGCGAAAACACCACGGACGTGACAGACGACGTATGTCCGGTGAGGGTGTTTTTCTAATTCCCTGTGGCCGTGTCCCACAACCGCACCGTTTCGTCCCGGCTGGCGCTTGCCAGCGTTGTCCCGTCCGGCGAAAACACTACCGAATTGACATCACGGGTATGTCCCGTAAGAGCGTGTATTTCCTGCCCGGTGGCCACGTCCCACACCCGCACCGTGCCGTCGCGACTGCCGCTCGCCAGCGTGGTCCCATCCGGCGAAAATGCTACCGAATTGACCCCGCGGGTGTGTCCTTTCAGGGTGCTTTTTTCCTGCCACGTGGCCGCGTCCCACAAACGCACCGTATGGTCAAGACTGCCGCTCGCAAGCGTCAGGCCATCGGGCGTAAACTCCATCGATACCACTTCACGTCTATGACCCGCGAGCAGAGAAACCTCGTCCCCGGTTTCGGTATCGTAAACCCAGATGCCAATGGTACCGCCCACCGCCAGTCGCGCGCCGTCCCGCGTCCAGGCCACCAGGCGTGATTCTCCTTTGCGCAGCCGCTTTAGTGCCCCCTGGGGCAGTCCCATTCGTGTGTGATCCTGTGCGAGGCTGTCGTGTGAAAACAGGACAGTCGTCAAAACTAGAGTGACGCCCAAAATCGTTGACCTTTTCATCTGAATGCCCTCCCTGACTATGATAAACTTTGACTACGAGGGATGAACCAGGATTTAATGGCACGAAAAGACAGTGATTGATTCCAGTATGTCGACGACCTGCACCGAGCGATGGATTCGTGGAGAAAGTTGGAGCAACCGGACACCGACACGGCGTGTTGCCATCAGTTACCCCGGCCGAAGCTTTGGCCGAAGATCCTCCAATCCCAGGACCCGACCTCCCCATCGCCGTCAAGGTCGAAACGCGCGTCATATCCCGCATCTCCCCAGCGCAGCCCGTACTTCGCGGCAAATTGCAGAAAGTCGGTAAAGCCCACGGTTCCGTCACCATCGAAGTCGGCGGCGAGGGGTTGCAGCGCGTCACGTGACGAGACGTCCCATAGCAGGATCGTACCGTCGTAACCGGCGCTTGCAAGCGTTCTCCCATCCGGAGAGAACACCACCGAATTGATCGGATCGGTATGTCCCGTGAGGGCGCGTACATTCTGCCCTGTGGCCACGTCCCACAGCCATACCGCCTTGTGCGCACTGCCGGTTGCCAGCGTCATCCCATCCGGCGAATACGCCAACGAACGGAAATTATCGCCAGTGAGGGTGCGTATGTCCTGCCCTGTGTTCACGTCCCAAAACTGAACCGTACCGTCAATACCTGCGCTTGCCAGCGTCGTCCCATCCGGCGAAAACACCACCTCATGGATCCTATAGGTAGTTGCTGTGAGGGTGTGTTTCTCGTTCCCTGTGGCCACATCCCACAACCGCACCGTAGAGTCGTTTCCGGCGCTTGCGAGCGTCAACCCGTCCGGCGAAAAAACCACCGACTCGACCCTTCCGGTATGTGCTGTGAGGGTGCGTATATCCTGCCCTGTGGACGCGTCCCACACCCGCACCGTACTGTCCCGATAGCCGCCGGCGCTTGCCAGCGTCTTGCCATCCGGCGAGAACGCCACCGACTCGACACTGCCCGTATGTCCTATGAGGGTGTTTTTCTCGTGCCCGGTGGCCGCATCCCACAACCGCACCGTATCGTCCCGATAGCTGCCAGCGCTTGCCAGCGTCAACCCATCCGGCGAAAACGCCACCGAATTGACAAACCGCGTATGTCCTGTGAGGGTGTTCAATTCCTGCCCTGTGGACGCGTCCCACAACCGGACCATGCGGTCGCTACCGCCGCTTGCCAGTATCGTTCCGTCCGGCGAATATGCAACCGAACCGACGGCGGAGGTATGCCCTGTAAGTCTGAGGGTGCCCTTCTCCAGCCCGGTTCCCACGTCCCACTGTCGCACCGTATTGTCGACACCGCGGCTCGCCAGGGTCATCCCGTCCTGCGAATACGCAACCGACTGGACTCTGGACTCATGCCCTGTGAGTGTGTGTTTCTCCTGTCCGGTTTCCACGTCCCACACCCGCACGGTACTGTCCCGACTGGCGCTGGCCAGCGTCGATCCATCGGGCGAAAACACGACCGAATACACCCAATGGGTATGCCCGTCCATGGTGAACTTTTTCTGTCCCGTTTCCACGTCCCACAACCGCACCGTGTTGTCCCGACTTCCACTGGCCAACGTCATTCCGTCCGGCGAAAATGCCACCGACCAGACCCCATGTGTATGTCCCGTGAGCGTGTGCTTTTCCTCCCCGGTGGCCACGTCCCACACCCGTACGGTACTGTCCCGGCTGGCGCTGGCCAGCGTCGCTCCATCCGGCGAAAACGCCACCGACACGACCCAGGGGTTACTAAACCTATCCGTGTACTTTTCGTTGATTAGCCTGTGATGTTCCTGCCCGGTTTCCACGTCCCACACTCGCACCGTGCCATCGCGACTGCCGCTTGCCAGGGTCGTCCCATCCGGCGAGAATGCCACCGCCTCGACGTCGTACCTGTGACCCGTGAGGATGCTTTTTTCCTGTCCCGTTTCCACGTCCCACAACCGCACGGTATCGTCGCGACTGCCACTTGCCAGCGTCAGACCATCGGGTGAAAACGCAACCGCATTCACCCTGAACGCATGGCCGGTGATCAGGGAAATCTCCGTGCCGGCGTGGGCATCGTAGAGCCAGATGCCGGCGGTGCCCCCCGTGGCCAGGCGCGTGCGGTCCGGCGACCAGGCCACGTCAAGTACGTTTCCCTTGCCCAGACGCATGCGTGCGCCTTCTGGCAAGCGCCAACGAAGGTAATCCTGCGCGTTGCTGTTCTGTGCCGGCAAGACAATCGTCGAAACAAGAATGAGGCTCAAAATCGCGAGCTTTTTCATCTGAATGCCCTCCCTTACTATGATTAACTCTGATTAAACCGCATCGAGAGACCTTGTAGACGTCGCAAGGCGGCATTGCCCTCCCGCTCACCCAGTGCAACGTGTTATTTCAGCACCTGTCCCGATCCATTGCCTCTCACGTAAACATACAGCGGCCTGACTTTTCGCGATGTGGATTCCTGTTATCACCTCCTTCTCAGACGCCGTCATATTAGGAGATCGATAGAATGTCAATACAGATATCCGCCATGGTACCACTGGCGAGTTGGGACCCTTCACGAACGGTGGGTTCCCGGCAATCATGCAGACCTGGAGCCGCCTCGTTCGGTCACGGCGTGTTCCCGTCAGCTACCCCTGCCGAAGCTCTTCTGAAAAATCCACAAATCGGCGGAACCGACCTCACCGTCGCCGTCCAGATCGAAGCGCGTGTCGTATCCCGCATCTCCCCAGCTCAGACCATACTTTTCGGCGAATTGCAGAAAGTCGGAAAAGCCCACGGTCCCGTCGCCGTCGAAGTCCGCGGCGAGGGGTTGCAGCGCGTCACGTGACGAGACGTCCCACAGCAGAATCGTACCGTCGTAACTGGCGCTTGCCAGCATCATCCCATCCGGCGAATACACGACCGTCCGCACTGGATCGGTGTGTCCTATGAGGGCGCGTATATCCTGTCCAGTGACCACGTCCCACAACCAAATTGCCTTGTACGGACTTCCGCATACCAGCGTTGTCCCATGTGGTGAATACGCCACCGACCAGAAGTTCTCGGCACTTGCTGCTGCGAGGGTGTTTTTCTCCTGCCCTGTGGCCGCGTCCCACAATCGCACCGCGGCGTCATTACCGGCGCTTGCAATCGTCATCCCATCGGGCGAAAACGCCACTCCATGAATTGCACGGGTATGTCCAATGAGGGTGTCCTTTTGTTGCCCGGTTTCCGGATCCCACAATTGCACTGTATTGTCGTAACTGCCGCTTGCCAGGGTCGACCCATCTGGCGAAAACGCCACCGAAGTGGCATCATCGGTATGTCCTGCGAGGGTATATTTCTCGTGCCCGGTGGTCACGTCCCACAATCGCACGGTTTCGTCCCGACCGCCGCTCGCCACCGTCCTCCCATCTGGCGTGAGCGCAACCGCCCTTACAGTGCCATTATGTCCTGTAAGCGTGTGTTCCTCGTGCCCCGTGGTCACGTCCCACAGCCGCACCGTACTGTCGAAACTGCCACTTGCCAGGGTCTGACCATCCGGCGAAAACGCCACCGACGCGACCCCGCGCGTATGTCCTGCCAAGGTGCTTTTTTCCTGCCCGGTTTCCGCGTCCCACAACCGTACCTTACTGTCGTAATGGCCGCTGGCCAGGGTCCGCCCATCCGGCGAAAACGCCACCGAATCGACACGGCGGGTATGTCCTCTGAGGGTGAAAGTGCTTTTTTCCTGCACGGTTTCCACGTCCCACTTCCGCACCGTATTGTCGAAACTGCGGCTTGCCAGTGTCAGACCATCGGGCGAATACGCAACCGACAGGACAGTGGACGTATGTCCTGTGAGGGTACCTTTTTCCTGTCCTGTGGCCGCGTCCCACAACCGCACCGTATGGTCGTAACTGCCGCTTGCCAGCGTCAGACCATCGGGAGAAAACACGACCGAATAGACCCTGCTTGTATGTCCTGCGAGAGTGGTCTTTTCCTGCCCCGTTTCCACGTCCCACAACCGCACGGTACTGTCCCGACTGGCGCTTGCAAGGGTCGTTCCGTCGGGCGAAAACACCACCGAATAGATCCTGTTCGTATGTCCTGTGAGGGTGTGTTTTTCGTCCCCGGCTTCCACGTCCCACACCCGTACCGTAGTGTCAGCAGCGGCGCTTGCCACCGTCCTCCCATCTGGCGAGAATGCCACCGACACAACCGCGGGCGCCTGCCACCTTTCCGTGTACTTTTCACTTAAGAGCATATTTCTTTCCTGGCCTGTGGCCACGTCCCACACCCGCACTGTACCGTCGCGACTCCCGCTTGCCAGCGTCGTTCCATCCGGCGAGAATGCCACTGCCTCGACGTCGTAGTAGTGTCCCGTGAGGATGCCTTTTTCCTCTCCGGTTT
This sequence comes from Candidatus Latescibacterota bacterium, assembly GCA_965116875.1. GTDB lineage: Bacteria > Latescibacterota > UBA2968 > UBA2968 > JAAXHE01. Next base: position 165,400 of record OZ220733.1, on the reverse strand, counting down.
CCACGTCCCACAACCGCGCCGTATCGTCCCGACTGCCACTTGCCAGCGTCAGACCATCGGGTGAAAACGCAACTGCATTGACCCTGAACGAATGTCCTGTGATCAAGGAAATCTCCGCGCCGGTTTGGGCATCGTAGAGCCAGATTCCAGCGGTGCCCCCCACGGCCAGGAGCGTCCGGTCCGGCGACCAGGCCACGTCACGCACGGAGCCTTTTCCCAACCGCATGAGGGCCCCTTCGGGCAAACTCCAGCGAGTGTAATCCTGTGCGCTGCTGTCCTGGGCGATCAAGACGGCCGTCAACAGAAGGAGGGTGATTAAAGTCGTTGACCCTTTCATTTGTAAATCCTCCTTGATAATCACGAACTGGGTTTGTTCGGATTGACTTCAATTTAGCCGCATGGAGAATCTGTGACTGATGTGGCAACTTCAATGCCTTGGATTCTCACATAGTCGTACAAAGGCGAGAGATTTAGCGACGTGGAATCCAATATCACCTCCTTTCAGAACGCGATCCGATCCGTGGTCGGCATAACCCCTTGTGACGGCGATCATCGCGTTAAAGCAGACGTTCGACGGACTGACTCTTCTCGACGCGGGTTCCGAAATTACCCCCTTCCCAGACGTGGCCAGATTGAGTGATCGATGGAAAGGCAAAACAGAGGTCTGCCAAGGCTTCAGTTTTCAGGCCGGGAACTCGCCTGACGGGGGTGGGTTCCCTGCCTTAATGCAAACCTGGCTCGACTTGCTTTTGACACCGTTTGTTCGCTTCATGAACCCCGGCCGAAGCTTTTCTGGAAGATCCACAAATCGCGGGACCCGACCTCACCGTTGCCGTCGAGATCGAAGCGCGCGTCATATCCCGCATCTCCCCAACTCAGCCCGAAACTCGCGGCGAATTGCAGAAAGTCGGAAAAGCCCACGGTCCCGTCGCCGTCGAAGTCGGCGGCAAGGGGTTGCAGCGCGTCACGTGACGAGACGTCCCACAGCAGAATCGTACCGTCGTAACTGGCGCTTGCCAGCGTTCTACGGTCCGGTGAAAACTCTACCGTCCAGATCGGAGCTGTATGTCCTCTGAGGGCGCGTATATTCTGTCCGGTTGCCACGTCCCACAGCCATACCGCCCTGTACGGACTGCTGGTTGCCAGCGTGGTCCCATCCGGCGAGAACGCAATGGAAAAGAAATTCTCTCCCTGTGCCGAGAAGGTGTTTTTCTCGTGCCCCGTGGCCGCATCCCACAACCGTACCGTACCCCGGGAATCGGAGCTTGCCAGTGTCTGCCCATCCGGCGAAAAAACGACCGAATGGAGCCCATGGGTATGTCCTGTGAGGATGTTTTTCTCCTGTCCGGTTGCCGGATCCCACAGCCGCACCGTATTGTCGTAGCTGGCGCTTGCAAGCGTCGATCCATCCGGCGAAAACGCCACCCACGAGACAGTCTCCGTATGTCCAGTGAGGGTATGTTTCTCCTGGCCTGCGTCAACGTCCCACAACCGCACCGTTTCGTCCCGACCGCCCGCACTTGCAAGTGTGGTCCCGTCCGGCGAGAACGCCACCGACTCGACAAACGACGTATGCCCGGAGAGGGTGTGTTTCTCCTGCCCCGTGGCCGCATCCCACAAACGCATCGGCCCGTCCCGACCGCCGCCGGTTGCCAACGTGATCCCATCCGGCGAGAACGCCACCGACCCATTTCCTGCGAAAGTGCTTTTTACCTGCCCTGTAGCCGGGTCCCACAACCGGATGCCTGGGTCGTTCCCGCTGCTTGCCAGGGTTGTCCCATTCGGCGAAAACGCTACAGAATTTACAGATTGGGTATGCCCTGTAAGGGTGAGGGTGTTTGTTTCCTGCTGGGTTTCAACATCCCACGCCCGGACCGTATTGTCGAAACTGCGGGTTGACAGCGTCATCCCATCCTGTGAATAAACAACCGACAGTACGGTGGACGTAAGTCCTGTGAGGGTGTGTTTCTCCTGCCCTGTGGCCGCGTCCCACAACCTGACCGTCCGGTCCTGACTGCCGCTTGCAAGTTCCGATCCATCGGGCGAATACACCACCGCATACACCACATGGGTATGTCCTTTCAGGGTTCTCTCTTCCTGTCCCGTTTCCACGTCCCACAACCGCACGGTACTGTCCCGACCGGCGCTTGCCAGCGTCGTTCCATCCGGCGAAAACGCTACCGAAATGGGTCTATTCGTATGTCCGGTGAGCGTGTGTTTTTCTTGCCCTGTATGCACGTCCCACACCCGCACCGTCGTGTCCCGATTGGCGCTTGCCAGCGTCAGACCGTCCGGTGAAAACGCGACCGAATAGACCCAGGGCCTGTTCCGCAACTCCCGGTACTTTTCGTTCAGGAGGGTGTATTTTTCCTGCCCCGTCTCCACGTCCCACACCCGCACCGTGCCGTCTCGACTGCCACTTGCCAACGTCGTCCCATCCGGCGAGAATGCTACCGCCTCGACATTGTAGGTATGTCCCGTGAGGATGCTCCTTTCATCTCCGGTGGCCACGTCCCACAACCGCACCGTATTGTCCCGACTGCCACTTGCCAGCGTCAGACCATCTGGAGAAAACGCAACCGCATTGACCCTGAACGAATGTCCGGTGATCAGGGAAATCTCCGTCCCGGTTTCGGCATCGTAGAGCCAGATGCCAGGGCTGGTGCCCACGGCCATGAGCGTGCGGTCCGGCGACCAGGCCACGTCTAGCACGTTTCCTTTACCCAGACGCATGAGTGCCCCTTGGGGCAGATTCCAGCGAACGTAATCCTGCGCGCTGCTGTTCTGGGCGATCATTACAGCCGTGGTAATAAGAATGAGACTCAATACCTGTGACCTTTTCAATTGTAAATCCTCCCGGACAATCTCAAACTGGGTTTGTTCGGATCGACTTCATTTAAGCCGCATGGAAAATCTGCGACTGATGTGGCAATTCTATTACCCTGTAGCGAGTGATTCAGATATGGAGAGACGTTGTGCGCAATGATCGACCGCAACGTGCGTCCGCTCCCTTTGCACGTCGTGTCATTTCGACACCTGCCCCGATCCATAGCTTGTCACGTTAACATACCGCGGCCTGACTCTTCTCAACGTGGGTTCCGAAGTCACCTCCTTTCAGATCATGGACATAACCGCGACCGCTTCAGCCCGGTTGCATATCCGATCGCCCGATGCGGACCAATCTGACAAGGCGTGTTCGCATCATGTCCCCCGGCCAAAGCTGCGCGCAAAGATCACGAAGTCGTTGAACCCGACCTCGCCGTCGCCGTCCAGATCGAAACGCGCGTCGAATCCGGCGTCGTCCCGGCTCTGACCGAACTGCGACGCGAACTGCAGGAAGTCGGGGAAGCCCACGGTCCCGTCGCCGTCGAAGTCGGCAACAAGGGATTGAGGCGCGACATACGGCGACACATCCCACAATAAGATCGCGCTGCCCCCGCTGGCCAGCGTGCGTCCATCCGGAAAAAACGCCACCGTCGGGACCCAATACGTATGCGCCGTGAAGGTGGCTTCTTCATGCTCCGTGGCCGCGTTCCACAACCGCACTGTACCGTCCCAGCTGCTGCTGGCCAGCGTGCTTCCATCCGGTGAAAACGCCACCGAAAAGACCCATTCCGTATGTCCCGCGAGGGTGAACTCTTGTTGCCCTGATACCACGTCCCACAATCGCACCGTATTGTCTTTACCGGCACTCGCCAGCGTCGTCCCGTCCGGCGAGAACTCGACAGAAAGGACATGTAGTGTATGTCCTGTAAAGGTGTTTTCCACCTGCCCCGAGGCGACATCCCACAGCCGCACTGAATTGTCCGAACTGCCGCTTGCCAACGTTTTTCCATCCGGCGAAAACGCTACCGAATAGACCGTACCGAAATGTGGTGACAAGGCGCTTTTTTCCTGACCTGAGGCCACGTCCCACAACCGCACCGTACCAATCCCGCCGTCGCCGCTTGCGAGCATCGACCCGTTCGGGGAAAACGCGACCGACTCGACTCCTCGGGTATGTCCTGTGAGGGTGTGTCTTGCCTGCCCTGTGGCCGCGTCCCACAACCGCACAGTTCCGTCCCAGCTGCCGCTTGCCAGCGTGTTCCCATCCGGCGAAAACGCTACCGAACTGACATCACGGGTATGTCCTGTGAAAGCGCGTTTTACCCGCCACGTGGCTACATCCCACAACCGCACCGTACGATCACTGGCACTTGCGAGCGATGTCCCGTCCGGCGAAAACGCTAACGACCTGGCGTCACCGGAATGTCCAGCCAGGGTCTTCTTTTCCTGACCCGTGGCCACGTCCCACAACCGCGCCGTATGATCCCAACTGGCACTTGCGAGCGTTGTCCCGTCCGGTGAAAACGCTATCGTCCTGATCGTCCCCGAATGTCCCGTCAGGGTGGTTTTTTCCTTTTTTGTGGCCACGTCCCACAACCGCACCGTATTGTCCGAACTGCCGCTGGCCAGGGTCATCCCATCCTGAGAAAACACCACCGACCTGACTGTCGCCGTATGTCCTGTGAGCGTGTGATTGACTTGACCTGTGGACACGTCCCACAATCGCACCGTATTGTCGTAACCGCCGCTCGCCATGGTCTTCCCGTCCGGCGAAAACGCCACCGATCCGGGCCACCAGTTTTGTTCTTTCACGGAGCCTTTTTCCTGCCCCGTGGCCAGGTCCCACAGTCGCACCGTACGTTCGCTACTGGTGCTGGCCAGCGTCTTTCCATCCGGCGAAAACACCACGGACGTGACCGACGACGTGTGTCCTGTGAGGGTGTTTTTGTAGCGCCCAGTGGCCGCGTCCCATAACCGCACCGTTTCGTCCCGGCTGCCGCTTGCCAGCGTGGTCCCATCCGGCGAAAACACCACCGAAGTGACCCAGGACGTATGTCCAGTGAGGGTGCTTATTTCCTGCCCCGCGGCCACGTCCCACAGCCGTAGCGTTCGGTCATTTCCGGTACTTGCGAGCATCGTCCCGTCCGGCGAAAACACGACCGACGTGACCCGATGGGTATGCCCTGTCAAGGTGCCTCTTTCCTGCCACGTGGCCACGTCCCACAACCGCACCGTATAGTCGCCACTGGCGCTTGCCAGCGTCGTCCCATCCGGCGAAAACACCATCGATACCACTCCGGATCTATGACCCGCGAGCAGCGAAACCTCGTCCCCGGTTTCGGTATCGTAGACCCAGATGCCAATCGTACCCCCAACCGCCAGTCGCTTGCCGTCCCGCGACCAGGCCAACAGGCGTGACTCTCCTTTGCCCGGGCGCATGAGGGCCCCCTGGGGCAGTCCCAGGCGTGTATGATCCTGTGCGAGGCTGTCGTGTGAAAACAGGACAGTGGTCAAAACAAGAGTGACCCCGAAAATCGTTGACCTTTTCATCTGAATACCCTCCCTGACGATGATTGACTTTGATTACGAGGGATGAACCAGGATTTAACCTTGATTCGCAATTTTTCGTGAATGTTAATTCGAATATGTGCAAGTTAATAAAGGCGATTAGACGGCGGATTACCAGGATACACCAGGTCACTGTACGTGAACGGAAAAAATGTCCGTCCGGACGACGTCATCACCCCGTTTCTGTGGGTTTTATCACGACGCCCGGTTGCAGTTTTTTCGAATTAGGGTTAATGGCACGAAAAGACAGTGATTGATTCCAGTATGTCGACGACCTGCGCCGAGCGATGGATTCGTGGAGAAAATCGGCTCAACCGGAACCCTGCGCGGCGTGTTCGTATCATCCACCCCGGCCGAAGCTCTTTAGGAAGATCCACCAATCTTGGTTCCGAATTTCCCCGTCGTTGTCCAGATCGAAGCGGGAGTCATATCCCGCATCTCCCCAGCTCAGCCCGAACTTCGCGGCGAATAGCAGAAAGTCTGTAAAGCCCACGGTTCCGTCACCGTCGAAGTCGGCGGCAAGGGGTTGCAGCGCGTCACGTGACGAGACGTCCCACAGCAAGATCGTACCGTCGTAACCGGCGCTTGCCAGCGTTTTCCCATCCGGGGAATACACCACCGAATTGATCGGATCGGTATGGCCGGTGAGGGTGCTTATTTCCTGCCCTGAGGGTACGTTCCACAGCCACACCCGGTTGTGCGCACTGCCGGTTGCCAGCGTCATCCCATCCGGCGAATACGCCAACGAACGGAAATTTTCGCCAGTGAAGGTGCGTATGTCCTGCCCTGTGGCCACGTCCCACAACCGAACCGAACCGAACCGCCAATATCTGCGCTTGCCAGCGTCGTCCCATCCGGCGAAAACGCCACCTCATTGATCCATTGGGTAGCTGCTGTGAGGGCGTGTTTCTCGTTCCCTGTGGCCACATCCCACAACCGCACCGTAGAGTCGTTTCCGGCGCTTGCGAGCGTCAACCCGTCCGGCGAAAAAACCACCGACTCGACCCTTCCGGTATGTGCTGTGAGGGTGCGTATATCCTGCCCTGTGGCCGCGTCCCACACCCGCACCGTACTGTCCCGATAGCCGCCGGCGCTTGCAAGCGTCTTGCCATCCGGCGAGAAAGCCACCGACTCGACGCTGCCCGTATGTCCTATGAGGGTGTGTTTCTCGTGCCCAGTGGCCGCATCCCATAACCGCACCGTATCGTCCCGATAGCTGCCGCCGCTTGCCAGAGTCAACCCATCCGGTGAAAACGCCACGGAATTGACAAACCGCGTATGTCCTGTGAGGGTGTTCAATTCCTGCCCTGTGGCCGCGTCCCACAACCGGACCATGCGGTCGCTACCGCCGCTGGCCAGTATCGTTCCGTCCGGCGAATATGCAACCGAACCGACGGCGGAGGTATGCCCTGTAAGTCTGAGGGCGCCCTTCTCCAGCCCCGTTTCCACGTCCCACTGTCGCACCGTATTGTCGACACCGCGACTCGCCAGGGTCATCCCGTCCTGCGAATACGCAACCGACCGGACTCTGGACTCATGCCCTGTGAGTGTGTGTTTCTCCTGTCCGGTTTCCACGTCCCACACCCGCACGGTGCTGTCCCGACTGGCGCTGGCCAGCGTTGCTCCATCGGGCGAAAACGTCACCGAATACACCCAATGGGTATGCCCGTCCATGGTGAACTTTTCCTGTCCCGTTTCCACGTCCCACACCCGCACCGTGTTGTCCCGACTCCCACTGGCCAGCGTCATTCCGTCCGGCGAAAACGTCACCGACCAGACCCGATGGGTATGTCCCGTCAGCGTATGTTCTTCCTGTCCCGTTTCGATGTCCCACACCCGTACCGTCGAGTCATTTCCGGCGCTTGCCAGCGTCAAACCGTCGGGCGAAAATGCCACTGAATAGACAAAGGGCCTGTTCCCCAATTCCCGGTACTTTTCGTTTAAAAGGGTGTGTTTTTCCTGTCCTGTGGCCACGTCCCACACCCGCACCGTGCCGTCGCGACTGCCGCTGGCCAGGGTCGTCCCATCCGGCGAGAATGCCACCGCCTCGACGTCGTATCTATGGCCCGTGAGAATGCTCCTTTCCTGCCCCGTTTCCACGTCCCACAACCGCACCGTATCGTCCCTGCTGCCACTTGCCAGCGTCAGACCATCGGGTGAAAACGCAACCGCATTGACCCGGAACGAATGTCCGGTGATCAGGGAAATTTCCGCGCCGGTGTGGGCATCGTAGAGCCAGATGCCGGCGGTGCCCCCCGTGGCCAGGCGCGTGCGGTCCGGCGACCAGGCCACGTCGAGCACGTTTCCTTTGCCCAATCGCATGCGGGCGCCTTCGGGCAGATTCCAACGAGTGTAGTCCTGCGCGTTGCTGTTCTGCGCCGGCAAGACAGCCGCAGAAAGAAGAATGAAGCTCAAAATCGCGGGCTTTTTCATCTGAATGTCCTCCCTTACTATGATCTACCCTGATTAAGACGGACAAACCGTGATTTGAAGCGGATCGAGACCCATAAAGAGCCTGAGACTGACGCGATCTACATTTGCCCTGGAGCCAGTGATGGCGCAATCGAGGGACCCCGTGTGCGTTGTTCGGCGGTGTCGTTCGACCGCTTCCAACACCGACGCGCTATTTCAGCACTTTCCCCGAGCCATAGCTACTCGCGTAAACATTCCGCGGTCTGACTTTTCTTGACGTGGATTCCAATATCACCTCCTTTCAAAACGCGGACTAAACCTGGACCGCTCCAGGCCGGTTGCATATCCGATCTCACGACGAGAATCCACTCTAACACGGCGTGTTCGCATCATGTCCCCCGGCCAAAGCTGCGCGAAAAGATCACAAAATCGTTGAACCCGACTGTACCGTCACTGTCCAGATCGAAGCGCGCGTCATAACCGGCGTCGTCCTTGGTCTGCCCGAACTGGGATGCAAACTGCAGGAAGTCGGGAAAGCCCACAGTGCCGTCGCCGTCGAAGTCGGTAGGAAGGGGTTGAGGTACGACAAGAGGCGAGACATCCCAGAGAAGAATCCCGCCGCCGCCGCTTGCCAGGGTCATCCCATCGGGTGAAAACGCCACAGAAAGGGTCCCCGTTGGCAGGGTGCCTTTTTCCTGCCCCGTGTCCACGTCCCATAACCGCAACGTATGGTCCACAGCCCCGCTTGCCAGGGTCCTCCCGTCCGGCGAAAACGCTACCGAATAGATCCAATTTGTGTGTCCCGTAAGGGTACTGATTTCCCGCCCAGTAGCCACGTCCCACAACCGCACCGTATTGTCATTACCTCCGCTTGCCAGCGACGTCCCGTCCGGCGAGAACGCCACGGAGTTGACAGTGCCGCTGTGTCCTGCGAGGGTGTTTCTTGTCTGTCTTGCGGCAACGTCCCACAACCGTACCGATTCGTCGCCACCTCCGCTTGCCAACATCCTCCCATCGGGCGAAAACGCAACCGATCTGATTGTCTGTGTATGACCTGTGAGGGTGTATGTTTCCCGCACCGTGGCCACGTCCCACAACCGCACCGTATCGTCCCAGCCTGAACTTGCCAGCATCGCCCCATCCGGTGAAAACACGACCGAAGTGACCCAGGACGTATGTCCCGTGAGTGTGCTTAATTCCTGCGCCGTGGCCACGTCCCACAACCGTACCGTTCGGTCATTCCCGGCACTTGCCAGCATTGTCCCGTCCGGCGAAAATACAACCGACCTGACCCAGCCCCGATGTCCCGTGAGGGCGCTTATTTCCCGTCCGGTGGCCACGTCCCACAACCGTACCGTCTGGTCAGAACCGGCACTTGCAAGCATGGCCCCATCCGGTGAAAACACCACTGACCTGCCACCACTGGAATGTCCTGTGAGGATGTCCTTCGCTTGCCCGGTGGCCACGTCCCACAGCCGCACCGTATTGTCCCAACCGACACTTGCCAGCGTCGTGCCGTCTGGAGAATAAGCGACCGACGTGATGGTCCTCGTATGTCCTCTGAGAGTGTGTTTTTCCTGCCCCGTAGCCACGTCCCAAAGACGCACCGTACCGTCGCGACCTCCGCTTGCCAGCGTCGTCCCGTCGGGCGAAAACACCGCAAGGTAGACCCTGTTTGTATGTCCTTTAAGGGTTGCTTTTTCGTGCCCCCCAGCCACGTCCCATAACCGTACGGTACTGTCATTACTGGCACTCGCCAGCATTGTCCCATCCGGCGAAAACGCCACAGGATCGACCCAATCCGTATGTCCTGTAAGGGTGCGCCTCTCCCGTCCTGTGGCCGCGTCCCACAACCGCACCGTCATGTCACGACTGCCGCTTGCCAAAGTTGTCCCATCTGGAGAATAAGCCACTGAACTGACAGTATTGGTATGTCCTGCGAGGGTGTTTGTTGCCTGCCCCGACGCTACGTCCCACAACCGCACCGTCATGTCACCACTGCCGCTTGCCAGGGTCTTTCCATCACGCGAAAACTCCACCGAACCAACGGCATGAGTATGTCCAGCGAGGGTGTTGATTTTCTGCCCCGTGGCCACGTCCCATAATATCGCCCTATGGTCATTGCTGCCACTTGCCAGTGTTCTCTCATCAGGGGAAAACGCCACTGAATTGACCCAATCGGTATGTCCTGTGAGGGTGCTTTTCTCCTGACCCGCGGTTACGTCCCACAAACGCACCGTATGGTCATGACTACCGCTTGCCAGGGTCAGCCCATCACGCGAAAAAATCATACTACTGATTCTGGAAGTATGGCCCGTGAGCAGGGAAACTTCCGCCCCGGTGCCGGCATCGTAGAGCCAGATTCCTACGCTGCCGGCCACGGCCAGGCGCTTACCGTCCGGCGACCAGGCCACCACGCGCGTGTCGCCCTTCCCCAGGCGCAGCAGTGCCCCTTCGGGCAGTCCCCAGCGAAGGTAATCCTGCGCGCGGCTGTTCGGCGCAGACAAAACAGTCGTGAGAAAAAGAATGAGGCCCAAAACCGCTGATCTTTTCATCTGAATGCCCTCCCTGACTATGATTACGGAGATTAACTGAGGTAGAACAGCATGGATACAGTTCTGGCATGATCAGGCACTGATACGGCGCCTATGAACCCTGTCCGAAGTTGCGCGCAAAGATCACGAAATCATTGAACCCGACAGTACCGTCGCCGTCCAGGTCGAACCTCGCGTCAAACGTGGCGTCGTTATGGCTCTGCCCGAACTGCGCCGCGAACTGCAGAAAATCGGGAAACCCCACGGTCCCGTCGCCGTCGAAGTCAGCGGCAAGGGGCTGTGACGTAACAAACCGCGACACATCCCATTGGAGAATCGTGCTGCTGCCGCTCGCCAGGGTCATCCCATCCGGCGAAAACACCACCGAACGTACAGTACCCGTATGTCCTGCCAATGCGCTTATTTCCTCCCCTGTGGCCACGTCCCAAAGTCGAACCGTCTGGTCCGAGCCGCCACTTGCCAACGTCCTTCCATCCGGCGAAAACACGACTGAATAGACCCAGGACGTTTGCTGCGCGATTGCGCTTATTTCCTGCCCTGTGGCCACGTCCCAAAGCCGTACCGTCTTGTCCGAACTACCACTGGCCAACACCGTTCCATCCGGAGAAAACACGACCGAATTGACATCGCGGGTATGTCCTGTCAGGTTGTTTTTCTCTTGCCCTGTGGCCACGTCCCAAAGCCGTACCGTCTTGTCCGAACTACCGCTTGCCAATGTCATTCCATCCGGCGACAAATCCACCGAATTGACGTCGTCTGTATGTCCTGCAAGCGTGTGTTTCTCCTGCCCTGTGGCCGCGTCCCACAACCGCACTGTATTGTCACCACCGCCGCTTACCAGGGTCCGACCATCCGGCGAGAACGCCACCGATCTGACGCCATACGTGTGTCCTTTCACGGCGCTTTTTTCGTGCCCGGTGGCCACGTCCCACAACGTCATTCTGCCGCTGCTACCGCTCGCCAGGGTCAACCCATCCGGTGAAAATACAACCGAATTAACCCAATCGGTATGTGCCAGGGTACTCTTCTCCTGCCCTGTGGCCGCGTCCAACAACATCACCGTATCGTCCCAGCTGCCGCGCGCCAGGGTCCGACCATCCGGCGAAAACGCCACCGAATTGACGGATCCATTATGTCCTGTCAGCGTTCTTATTTCCTGCCCCGCCGCCAAGTCCCACAACCGCACCGTATTGTCACCACTGGCGCTTGCCAGCATCGTCCCATCCGGTGAAAACACGACCGAATCCACACGGTTGGAATGTCCTGTCAGGGTGTCTATTACCTGCCCGGTAGCCACGTCCCACAATAGCACTGTGTAGTACATACTGCCGCTCGCCAGCGTCCTCCCGTCTGGCGAAAACACGACCGACCTGAGTGGGCGGGTATGTCCTTCGAGTGTACTCTTTACCTGCCAGTTCGCCACGTCCCACAGCCGCACCAGACCGTCACCACTGCCGACTGCCAGCATCGTCCCGTCCGGCGAAAACGCGACGGACCCGACCCAATCGGGTTGTTCTGGAAGTGTGCCTCTTTCCTCTCCTGTGTCGACGTCCCACAACCGTACTGTTCTGTCGCCACTGCCGCTTGCCAACATCTTACCATCCGGAGAAAACGCTACCGAATGGACGTCGCGGGTATGGACGTTCATGGTGCTTTTTACCTGCCCTGTGGCCACGTCCCACAACCGCACCGTATCGTCCCCGCCGCCGCTCGCCAGCGTCATCCCATCCGGCGAAAACGCTACCGAAAGGACAGAAATGCGATTTCCTGTGAGGACGCCTTTCTCCTGACCAGTGGCCACGTCCCATAACCGAATTTCTTTGAAACCACCGCTGGCCAGCGTCTCTCCATCAGGCGAGAACGCCAACGACGCGGCTCCGGTCGGGCCGAGCAGGGAAACTTCGGCGCCGGTGTGGGCATCGTAGAACCATATGCCGAAGCTGCCAGCCACCGCAAGGCGCGTGCCGTCCTTCGACCAGGCGACGGCGCGCGTGGTTCCCTTGCCCAGCCGCAGGAGGGCGCCTTCGGGCAAGCTCCAGCGATTGTAGTCCTGCGCGCGGCTGTCCTGGGCGATCAAGACGGCCGTCAACAGAAGGAGGGTGATTAAAGTCGTTGACCCTTTCATTTGTGAATCCTCCCTGATAATCACGAACTGGGTTTGTTCGGATTGATTTCAATTTAGCCGCATGGAGAATCTGTGACTGATGTGGCACCTTCAATGCCTTGGATTCTCACCTGGTCGTACAAAAGCGAGAGATTTAGCGACGTGGATTCCAATATCACCTCCTTTCAGATCGCGATCCGTGGTCGGCATAACCCCTTGTGACGGCGATCATCGCGTTGAAGCAGACGTTCGACGGCCTGACTTTTCTCGATGTCGGTTCCGAAATCACCCCCTTCCCAGACGTGCCAGATTGGATGATCGATGGATTGTCAGAACAGAGGTCTGCCAAGGTTTCAGTTTTCATGCCGGGAACTCGCCTGACGGGGGTGGGTTCCCGGCCCTGATGCAGACTTGGCTCGATATCGTCCCGAACCCGGCGCCTCATCCACCCCGGCCGAAGCTTTTTTGGAATATCCACAAATCGCGGGACCCGACTTCACCGTCGCCGTCCAGATCGAAGCGCGCGTCATATCCCGGGTCTCCCCAGCTCAGCCCGTATTTGGCGGCGAATTGCAGAAAGTCGGTAAAGCCCACGGTCCCGTCACCGTCGAAGTCGGCGGCAAGGGGTTGTAGCGCGTCTCGTGACGAGACGTCCCACAGAAGAATCGTACCGTCGTAACTGGCGCTTGCCAGCGTTCTGCGGTCCGGCGAAAACGCCACCGACCAAATCGGATCCGTATGTCCTTTGAGGCCACGAATATTCTGCCCTGTGGCCGCGTCCCACAGCCACACCGACCGGTACGGACTGCTGGTTGCCAGCATGGTCCCATCCGGCGAAAACGACACAGAGAAGAAATTCTCGCCGCGTACTGTGACGGAGTTTTTCTCGTGCCCGGTGGCTGCGTCCCACAACCGCAACGTGCCCCGAGAATCGGAGCCTGCAAGCGTTCCCCCATCGGGTGAAAACGCCAAATCATGGATCCAACGGGTATGTACTGTCAGGGAGTTTTTCTCCTGCCCGGTGGCTGCGTTCCACAACCGCACCGTGCTGTCTCCACCAGCGCTTGCCAGCGTCGATCCATCCGGCGAAAACGCTACCGTACCGACTCCATTCATATGTCCCGTGAGGGTGTTTTTCTCCTGCCCTGTGTCCACGTCCCACAACCGCACGGTTTCGTCCCGACCGCCTGCGCTTGCCAGCGTTTTCCCGTCCGGCGAGAACGCCACCGACTCGACGGACGCCGTATGTCCCGTGAGGATGTTATTCTCCTGCCCTGTGGCCACGTCCCACAACCGCACCGTTGCGTCCCGAGTGCCGCCACCGCCTGCCAGGGTCGTTCCATCCGGAGAAAACGCCACCGGACCGACCCCACGGGTATGTCCTGCGAAGGTGCGTATAGGCTGCCCTGTGGCCACGTCCCACAACCGCACCGTACGATCGTTACTGCCGCTTGCCAGCATTGTCCCATCCGGCGAGAACGCCACCGAGTTTACAGATTGTGTATGCCCTGTAAGGCGTAGGGTACTTTTGTCCTGCCCCGTTTCCACGTCCCATGTCCGGACCGTATTGTCGAAACTGCGGCTTGCCAACGTCATCCCGTCCCGCGAATACGAAACCGACCGGACGCTGGACGTATGTCCTGTGAGGGTGTGTTTCTCCTGCCCCGTTTCCGCGTTCCACACCCGCACCGTACTGTCCCGACTGGCGCTTGCCAGTTCCGATCCATCGGGAGAGTACACCACCGAATACACATAGTGGGTATGTCCTTCCAGGGTGCGCTTTTCCTGTCCCGTTTCCACGTCCCACACCCGCACGGTATTGTCCAGGCTTGCACTGGCCAGCGCCAACCCGTCCGGTGAAAAAGCCACCGACGTAGCCCGACGGGTATGTCCTGTGAGCGTGTGTATTTCCTGGCCTGTGTTCACGTCCCACACCCGCACCGTCGTGTCCCGGTTGGCGCTTGCCAGCGTCAGACCATTGGGTGAAAACGCGACCGCATAGACCCAGGGCTTGTTTAGCAACCCCCGGTACCTTTCGTTTAAGAGCGTGTGTTTTTCCTGCCCGGTGGCTACGTCCCACACCCGCACCGTACCGTCGCGACTGCCGCTTGCCAGGGTCGTTCCATCCGGCGAGAACGCCACCGCCTCGACGTCGTATCCGTGCCCCGTGAGGATGCTCTTTTCCTCTCCCGTGGCCACGTCCCACAACCGCACCGTGTCGTCCCTGCTGCCACTTGCCAGCGTCAGACCGTCTGGAGAAAACGCAACAGCATTGACCCTGAAGGAATGTCCGGTAATCAGAGAGATTTCCTCTCCGGTGCTGGCATCGTATACCCAGATGCCAGCAGTGCCTCCGACGGCCAGGCGAGTACGGTCCGGCGACCACGCAACGTCAAGCACGTTTCCTTTGCCCAACCGCATGCGGGCCCCTTCGGGCAGGCGCCAGCGATTGTAGTCCTGCGCGTGGGCGAACTGTGCAAACAAGACAGCCGTGGAAATAAGAACTAGACTCAAAACCAGTGACCTTTTCATTTATAAATCCTCCCTGACAATCTCAAACTGGGTTTGTTCGGATAGACTTCAATTAAACCGCGTGGAGAATCTGTGACTGATGTGGCGACTTCAATGCCTTGGATTCTCACGTAGTCGTACAAAGGCGAGAGATTTAGCGATGTGGAATCCAATATCACCTCCTTTCTGAACGCGGGAAGAATGGGAGAATGATGCGATGTCAATGGAGGCGTCCGTAAAGGCTTTAATTCTCCTGCCACGAACCCACTCGTTGGCAGTGGCTCCCGGCCCTTATGCAGATCTGACACGACCCGTTTCCTAGGCCACTTGCCCGCGTCAAGTACCCCGGCCGAAGCTTCTTCTAAAGAGCGGCCAATCATGGTACCCTATTTCCCCGTCGTTGTTCAGATCAAAGCGAGAGTCATATCCCGCATCTCCCGAGCTCAGCCCGTACTTTGCGGCGAATTGCAGAAAGTCAGTAAAGCCCACGGCCCCGTCGCCGTCGAAGTCAGCGGCAAGGGGCTGCAGCGCGGCGCGTGACGAGACATCCCATAGCAGAATTGTACAGTCGTAACTGCCACTTGCCAACGTTGTCCCATCCGGCGAAAACACCACCGAATTGATCGGGTCGGTATGTCCTGTGAGGGTGCGTATATCCCGTCCTGTGGCGACGTCCCACAACCACACGACCTTGAAGGGACTGCTGGTTGCCAGTGTGGTCCCATCGGGCGAAAACGCCACCGACCGGAAATTGTCGCCGCTGGTGAAGGCGCGTATATGCTCGCCTGTGGCCGCGTTCCACAACCGCACCGTACCATCGCCATCGGCGCTTGCAAGCGTCGCTCCATCATAGGAAAACGCCAACGAAAAGATCCAACGGGAATGTCCTGCAAGGGTGTTTCTCTCCAGCCCTGTGGCCACGTCCCATAACCGTACCGTGCTGTCTCCACTGGAACTTGCCAGCGTTCTGCCATCGGGCGAAAACGCCACCGAATAGACAACGTCAGTATGTCCTGTGAGGGTACTTTTCTCCGCCCCTTTAGCTGCATCCCACAAACGCACCGTACCCTCGTTGTCGGCGCTTGCAATCGTTTTGCCATCGGGCGAAAACGCTACGGATCCGACCCGACCCGTATGTCCTGTAAGGGTGCTTGTCTCCTGGCCCGTGGCCACGTCCCACACCCGCACCGTCCTGTCGTAACTGCCGCTTGCAATCGTCTTGCCATCCGGTGCAAACGCTACCGACCTGACCGAACTGGTATGTCCTATGAGGGTACTTTTCTCGATCCCCGTGGCCACGTCCCACAACCGCACCGTCCTGTCCCAACTGCCGCTGGCCAGCGTACCCCCATCCGGTGAGAATGCCACCGAATGTACTTCACGTGTATGCCCTGTGAGGGTGAGGGTGACGGTGCTTTCTTCCTGTCCCGTTTCCACGTCCCACTCTCGCAACGTGTTGTCCCATCCGGCGCTTGTCATCGTCAGACCGTCCGGAGAAAACAGAACCGAACGGACCCCACGGGTATGTCCCGTGAGGGTGTTTTTCTCCTGCCCCGTGGCCACGTCCCACAACTTCACCGTCTTGTCCCAGCTGCCGCTTGCCAGCGTCGCTCCATCTGGCGAAAACGCCACCGCATACACCACATGGGTATGTCCTTCCAGGGCGCTCTTTTCCTGTCCCGTTTCCACGTCCCACACCCGCACCGTATTGTCTCGACTGCCACTGGCCAGAGTCATTTCGTCCGGCGAAAATGCCACCGACGAGACCCCATGTGTATGTCCCGTGAGCGTGTGCTTTTCCTCCCCTGTGGCCACGTCCCACACCCGTACGGTACTGTCCCGGCTGGCGCTGGCCAGCGTGGCTCCATCGGGTGAAAACGCCACCGACACGACCCAGGGGTTACTATACTCATCCGTGTACTTTTCGTTGATGAGCCTGTGTTGTTCCTGCCCGGTTTCCACGTTCCACACTCGTACCGTGCCGTCGCGACTGCCGCTTGCCAGGGTCGTCCCATCCGGCGAGAATGCCACCGCCTCGACGTCGTACTTATGCCCTGTGAGGATGCCTTTCTCCTCTCCGGTTCCCACGTCCCACAACCGCACCGTATGGTCCCGACTGCCGCTTGCCAGTGTCAGACCATCGGGAGAAAATCCAACCGCATTGACTCTGAACGAATGTCCGGTGATCAGGGAAATCTCCGCCCCCGTGCGGGCATCGTAGAGCCAGATGCCGGCGGTGCCCCCCGTGGCCAGGCGTGCGCGGTCCGGTGACCACGCCACGTGGCGTACATTTCCTTTGCCCAGACGCATGCGGGCGCCTTCGGGCAAGCTCCAGCGATTATAGTCCTGTGCGTGGGCGAACTGCGCAAACAAGACAGCCGCCAAAAGAAGAATCGTACTCGAAGTCGTAGCCTTTTTCATGGTTTACCCTCCCTGATTCTGATAAACTCGGATGAGACCGCAAGAAGAGACAGTAACTGATGTGACTCCTGTAATAACCCGGAGCGAGTGATCTGCTTGCCGAGAGAGCCGTTGGACGTTGCTCGAACGTTCAAGCCGCGAGACGTTTCAGTTCAGCACTTGCCCCGAGGCATCGCTTCTTACGTACATATACCGCGGTCCAACGTTTCGCGACGTGGATTCCGATACCACCTCCTTTCTGAACGCGGGAAGAATGGGAGAATGATGCGAAGTCAATGCACGCGTCCATCAAGGATTCAACTCCCATGCCTGAACCCGCCCGATGGAAGCGGCTCCCGGCCCCAATGCGGACCTGACGCAACCTGTTTCTGACACCGTGTATTTGCTTCAGGAACCAAGGCCGTAGTTGCGTCTGAAGATCGTCCAGTCGCTGTACGAGACGGTACCGTCGCCGTCCAGATCGAAGCGCGCGTCATATCCCTCATCTCCCCAGCTCAGTCCGAAATTCGCTACGAATTGCAAGAAATCTGAAAAACCAACGGCCCCGTCACCGTCAAAGTCGGCGGCACGGGGTTGCAACGCGGCTCGTGAATCGACATCCCACACCAGAATCGTACCGTCGTAACTGCCGCTTACAAGCGTCGTTCCATCCGGTGAAAGCACCACCGACCTGATCAGACCGGTATGTCCCGTGAAGGTGCGTAGTTCCCGTCCGGTGGCCATGTCCCACAACCATACGGTCCTGAACAGACTGCCGGTCGCGAGCGTTGCCCCGTCGGGTGAAAACGCCACAGACAAGAAACCCTCTTTGTATGTAGTGTGGGTGCGAATGAGCTGTCCCGTAGCTACGTCCCACAGCCGCACCGTACCATCGCCATCGGGCCCTGCGAGCGTCGTCCCATCAGGTGAAAACGCCAGCGAATAGATCCAGCGGGAATGACCTGCGAGCGTGTTTTTCTGACGCCCGCTGGTCACGTCCCACATGCGTATCGTCTCATCAAGACTGCTGCTTGCCAGCGTTCTGCCATCCGGCGAAAACGCCACCGAATAGACCCTTGCCGCGTGTCCCGTCAGGACGTGCTTTTCCTGACCGGTGGCCACGTCCCACAACCGCACCGTATTGTCACTGCCGGCGCTTGCCAGCGTCAGACCATCGGGCGAGAATGTCACCGACCCGACTCGACTGGTGTGTCCTTTAAGCGTGTTTGTCTCGTGACCGGTGGCCACGTCCCACAACCGGACCGTCCAGTCGTAACTGCCGCTTGCCAGCGTCCTCCCATCCGGCGAAAACGCCACCGACCTGACCACACTGTCATGGCCTTCAAGGATGCCTTGCTCCTTTCCTGCGGCCACGTCCCACAGCCGCATCGTCCAGTCCCAACTTCCGCTTGCCAGCCGACGCCCATCCGACGAAAACGCCGCCGAATGTACTTGTCGGGTATGCCCTGTGAGGGTAAGCGTGAGAGTACTTCGATTCTGCCCCGATTCCACGTCCCATACCCGCACCGTATTGTCCCAATCGGCGGTGGACAGCGTCCTCCCATCCGGCGAAAACGTCACCGACCTGACCAACATCGCGTGTCCCGTCAGGGCGTGTTTTTCCAGTCCGGTGTCCAGGTCCCACAACCGCACCGTTGGGTCCCGATAGCCGCCAGTGCTTACCAGGGTCGATCCGTCAGGAGAAAACATCACCGAATAGTCGATCGACCCGTGCCCCGCGAGTGCGCTTTTTACCCGTCCCGATTCCAGGTCCCACAACCGAACCCTGGAGTCGCTTCCGGCGCTTGCCAGCGTCAGACCGTCGGGTGAAAACGCGACCGGCCGGACCATTCCGATGAACGACCAAACCTCTCCGACACGTCCGGCAAGCGTGTGTTGTTCCTGCCCCGTGGCCACGTCCCACACCCGCACCGTGGAGTCGTTTCCGGCGCTTGCCAGCGACAGACCATCGGGTGAAAACACGACGGACCCAACTTCCCCGACATGTCCCATGAGCGTATGTTGTTCCTTCCCGGTGGACAGGTCCCACATCCGCACCGTTGAGTCACCACCGGCGCTTGCCAACGTCGTCCCGTCCGGTGAGAATGCCACCGCCTCGACGTCGCCGGTATGTCCCGTGAGGATGCTTTTTCCCTGTCCTGTGGCCACGTCCCAC
Organism: Candidatus Latescibacterota bacterium; assembly: GCA_965116875.1. Lineage (GTDB taxonomy): Bacteria > Latescibacterota > UBA2968 > UBA2968 > JAAXHE01. The sequence continues at coordinate 145,848 of OZ220733.1, read as the reverse complement.
AACCGTACCGTATGGTCCCGGCTGCCGCTTGCCAGCGTCAGACCGCCGGGCGAAAACGCAATTCCGTTGATCGTCTGCGAATGTCCCGTGATCAGCGAGATTTCCTCGCCTGTCCCGGCATCGTAGAGCCAGATGCCGACGCTGCCTCCCGCCGCCAGGCGCGTTCCGTCCGGCGACCAGACCACGTCGCGCACGTCTCCTTTGCCCAAACGCATCAGGGCCCCGTCGGGGAGATTCCAGCGATTGGTATCCTGTGCACGGGCGGCTTGTACGAACAAGGCAGCCGCCAGGAGAATGACAGTACTCAATATCGATGTCCTGTTCATCTGAACGCCTTTCCTGACCAGGTATGACTGCGACGAAACGGATTGACACGGATCAAACCGCACGGCCCGTCGCTCTGCCATACCCATGACTGTCGTACACGTGGGTATGGCATCGGCCGGCAGAATCGAGCGCCAGGCGCGCCGCTCAGCCGCACCGGGACGGTGATTCCTGCGATAATGATGAAATACCGGGAAATTGAAGCGGAAGACACGTCGCCGAATCGCACCGCGAACCGTGGTTCACGTGATGCCGGTAATCGACCGGGATATGGGCGCAGGGCGCGCCGCTCGGCCGCACGCGGGGCAGCGATTCAATAGAGCAGGGTGAAAAACCGTAATGATAGCGCAGGGCGCGCCACTCAGCCACATCGGGGACGGCGTTCAACTCCGGTTCGTGCGATAAACCGTGAAAGGAACACAAGACCGGCCGTCCGGCCACACCCCGGACTCAGATACACGTGGGCGCCGTTTCATGTCGTGATTATGGCGCAATGCGCGTACATAACCACAACACGGAAAGCGATTCACGCAATCTACCGGAGAATGACTGAGTTCAAACCGGTTGAAGAGACTGTGCCTGTTGGGATCTGGGATTTACATGGAGGGTGTGACGGCGATATGCAAAAGCGAGGAATACGTGTTTCAGCACGATCGCCCGATCACTCACACAGCGCAGCGTATGATTCCGAAACCTGCCCCGAACCACAGTTTCTCACGTAAATGTACATCGGCACAACGCTTGGCGACGTGGATCCGAATATCACCACCCTTCCTGAAACCCTTGAAACCCAATTACGTGGCGTAGGCTGTTCCCTTGATGAATCCGGGATTGAATAACCGGCTTCGCCTGAGTGATCGGCCCCGCCAGATCCATCTGTCTACAACATAGACTAATACCCGAATTTAACTGTATTTTAGTTCATAAATCGAAACATGTCAACAACTAACTCAAGGCAAGATGAATGCCTGTAGAAATGTCAACTCGGGAGTGGGCGGAGGGTCTGAATTCCTACACCAGATCACGCACTTGCTGCGGTTGGGTTATTGAAGGGTGAGGTCCGGGGGTCGTCTTTCGGCCGCCCGGACGTTGGCGGCCGGTGTTCACGTAGCGCCCCCGCCCGTCAGGTCGGCGTGTGCGAAGTGCCAGTCTTCAACGTGGTTCAGGATGACGGCGGAGGTCAGCCTGCCGTCGTTGTCCAGGCCCAGTGTATTGTGAATATCCACGATTTTCTCATTCGAGTGGATCCGGTTTCGCACAAACGCGTTCCATACGTCTGCGGCGTTACGGTCTACATGCCCTTCGTTCCGTTCGAGAATCCAGGCTTCGAAGTCGAGATAGGACGGCGCGTTGTCCCTTATGTAACGGAGCGCGTCGTGAGGACGGATGTTCACGGCGCGCAGAGCACGGGGATCCAGGCCGTCCCCGGTCATGGCGGGATAATCGGGATGCAGCAGGTTCCGCGACTTCAACAGTATTTTCAGCCACGTTCGCGGGAGTTGGCAGACGTTGAGCGGTCCGTAGTCCAGGCTGGAGATGAGGGGCACAACACGTCCGCCCAGGGAGGAGAACCCCCCGGTGAGGTCACGTTTGTAGAAGAGCGACCAGTCCTGGAGGCCGTTGAGTACCACGGCAGACGTGATCGCGCCGTCATTTGGAATGCCGATGTCCCCCGTGGTTTCCTCGAGCTTGTCCGGCCGGGTGTGAATTCGGGTTCGTACGGATTCGTTCCACTTGTCGATCGCCTTTCGGTCGAGAGCTCCATCGTTCTGCCGGAGGACCCAGGCTTCGAACTGCAGGTAGCCGGGCATGTTCTCCCGCAAATAGGCCAGGGTCGCCTCTCTGTCCAGATTCAGCACTTCGAGGACGGATTTGTCCAGGCCTTCGCTGACGTCAGGGTACTCTTCGTCGAGTGAACCGGCGTTCCGGAGCAGGACCTTCCACCAGGTCCGCGGGAGCTGGCAGACTTCGAGCGGTCCGTAGCACAGGCTGCTGAGCAGGGGGATCATAAGGGTGGTCTCCAGGAATAGAGTTCACAGGCGCTGCGCTTCGGAAAGAGATCGCGCCGCGGCCCGCTGAGGTCAATCGCCATCCTGACTTTCGATTTCCATCATTCCCAGCGACGTCGCCGTCCGGATGACATAGGTTCGCTCGTCGCTGGTGAGCGGACGCTGCGGCGGTCGGGGAACGCCGCAATCGATGCCAAGTTTCTCGGATATCAGGGCCTTCATGGACGCGATGTATCCGGCGCGGTTGAAGATCATATAGAAATCAGTTGCCCGCCTCTGTTCAGCCTCCGCGGTCTCGATATCGCCGCGATGGTACGCCTTCCAGATATTGACCCACGCGTCCGGAGACAGCGCAAGCGGGCCGTCCACGCAGCCTGATGCGCCGATGGTGAGCGCGGGAAGGAGCAACGCGGCGCTCCCGATAAGGCACGAAAGGCCCATTCTGGCGAAATGGCGCGTGTTTACGAATGCCGGAGCGGAATGTTTCAGTCCGGCGAGTTGCGGTACCTGCTCCCGGATCGTCTCCGCCAGTTCGAGCGTGATCTCTACATCCGTGGCGCCTGGAAGGTTGTAGATGAACAGGGGAAGGTCCGCCGCTACGGCGACAACCCGGTAGTGTTCGGCGATTTCGTCTGGCCCGACCCGATAAAAAAACGGGGGAACGGCGCAGATGGCGTCAACGCCGGCTTCCGCGGCGTTCTCAGCCATCCTGGCGGCGCGTTCCGTGGTGGGCGCGCCAATGTGCATGATGATCTTCGCGCGGCCCGAGGCCTGTTCGACGGCGGCCCTGGCGATGCGGGCGTTTTCGTCGTCTCCCAAAAGGACGCTTTCCCCTGCGCCGCCGGCAACCCAGAAACCGTGGGCGCCCGATTTTACGTTGTATTCAACCAGCCGGCGGAAGGCATCTTCGTTGAAGTCGCCTTCACGCGTCATCGGTGTGATCAGCGCGGGGTAGATGCCGCGAAATTCGTTCATTTGAAATCTCTTCGTTAAAAGGCAGGTTACCGGACTTCATTCTTCGGAACCGGATCGAACCTGTTCGGCTACCGCCAGACCCTCCTGAGCCTGAACGTCCCGGGCGAGGTCCTTTTCAACGACCGACTGTCCGTGCCGTACACGCGTGACGTGGCCGCCGGTCTCACCCCTTGCCGCGAACGAAACGAAGACTTCACCATCTGAATCGCTGAAGCGAAGTTGCACGTTGGCCCCGGTCACGGCGGCCTTCGCATCGCTCATTTCACAAAGGGATCGATCTCCAACCTGTATGAGATGCAGGAAGAGGTCCTCCTTCCGGGCCGCGCCCGGACTGACTTCCATCCGCCATCGGCCCATCAGCTCCGGGACCTCGTCGTAGTGCATTCTGCCAATCGGGTATTTGTTTTCAACGATGAGGTTCGACGGGCCTGCGTCGATCGCATAGTTGACGCCGTCGGCCAGGAATTCCCTGCCGGCTCCGCCTACCTTTTCAAGAGTGGCGTCTTCGGGCAGGAGCGTCCGGACGAGAATGCGTCCCCGATCCTGATCCGACCGCCATGTGTCGCCTTCAACCATTGGTTCGTTGGCATGGTGCATGAGCCAGGTTTTGGCGTATCCGGCGAGGATGGACGTGACGCGATCGAATACCACGAAATGGTCCGGCGGAAGAAAGATGAACTGACGGACCATAAGCGCGCATTTTTCGGCATGATAGACCGGCGTGGCGTTTGCGGCGACGTAGGTGAAGTGGGAGTTGGTTTCGAAGGCGGTTATTTCGGAACCGACGGTTTTGTTCTGCCCGCCCGCCTGGCCGAAGACCTCGCCGTTCCAGTACGGCGACGGCGCCTCGCCGGGCATCCTGATCAATATACAATTGTGGGCGACGGTCTGCGCGTAGTAGTTCTGCAGGTTGTCGGTGTTGCCCACGCGGGTGCCGCTGTCAAGGGAAAGGAACCCCTGCTTGAAGATGGTGAAGTGCGTTGCGTCGTAGTGGCGGTGGCTTCTCAGGCTGCCTCCACCGCAAAAAAGGGCATAGGTGTCGTGTTCGGCGGAGCCCGAACGCATGAAAATCTGACCCAGGTTTTCAAAGTGGCGCGCGGGCGGCAGGATGTCGGGCCCCGCGGCAGGGGGCGCGTTGTCCATGCCGTCGAGCAGAAACGGATAGATGGGCCACTTGTCGAGGTGAAAGCCGCCGCCGGCCATGTCCCGTATATATCTCGCGAGTCCGGCCCACTCCGGATGGGTCTGTCCGAACAGGTGCATAATGTGCGACATGTGCGTGAACATCCAGTTCGTCCGTATGCTGTTGTCGGTATGCGCGTTGTCGCCGTAGCCGAACTCGAGGTCGCCCGGCAGCCAGTTCCAGATCACGTAGTTGGGAAACATCCGGATGTGCGGCCAGTCGCCGGATATGTCTTCACCTGTCGACGAATGAAGGGTATGGATGAAATTCCATTGCGCCAGCGGGTATTCGCCGAACGCGTAACCGAGCGTGGGCGAGGCTTCGCCGCCGTCGTCCCCACAGGCTGCCGCGCGGTGAACCAGCAGTTTGACGTGGTCGTCATAGCCCTTTTCGAGAAAACGGGTCGCCCGGACGTCGTCAATGCCTTCGTCATGGAGAAGGAGCCCTGAGAACCAGGCCAGGCTGGGCGCGCCGTAGAATCCGCTGCGGTGGTCCGAGCCGTTGCGGCGGCGGATGCCCGGTTTATGAAGCGCTTCGTCCACGTGGTCGAGCAATCGCAGGGCGATCTCCCGCCGGTCATTGGCCGCGAGATCGTTCCAGATCCAGTCCAGGGTGACCAGGCAAGCGGCGCGGCTGGCGGCGTACCAGTTCACGGACTCATCTGCGGCGTAACAGGCGTGGTAGTATTCTGCGCTGGCGCGCAGTTCGGAAACGAGCCGGTCCAGCCGTTCGACGGAGGGTTCCAGGAGGTAGACGATGGCCGAGCACATCATCCGGTGGCCCCAGTCCCGCACTTCCGTACCGTCGGGCAGCGGCGGCGGGCGGTCGATGACAGCCCATCCCGTGTCCGGCGGACTCGCCTCCTCGAAAGACCTGACCTTGATGTAATGGTCTTTACTGACGGTCGACGCGCGGGTACGGATTGTCGGCAGGGTGTCGCGGTTGATGAAGATCCGCGGGTGGTCCGGGCGTATTCGGTTCTTCCAGTCAGGGCCGGTCTTCACGGTGCGGTTCCAATTCTCCAGGAAGCCGTTTTAAAATTACCGGTGAGTTCCCGAGCGCGAGCGAAAAAGCGGCGGTCAAGGCGCAAGGCGCCAGAGTTCATGTTCCCGGGTAAAGAGGATCCCGTCTCCTGCGGCGGCCAGAATCGGGTTCTGGCCTGGGCCCGCCGTGTGCGCGATGGTGAGCGCCGCGGTTGCGGGGTCGAGCCGAACAATGCGGTTGCCGTGCGTGAAGAAGAGATCGCCGTTCGCGTTCTCCGCCATCGGCCGGTTGTGAGGTTTGCCGCCCATGAACGGATTGCTGACGCGGTTGACGGCTCGATCCGGCAGGCGGACAACGAAAAGGCGACTGCCCCCGTCGTGGTCGTCGGTCCAGAAGAAGACGCGGCCGGCGCTGTATCCCATCGTAATGAGACTGCGTGCGCCGTCGACTTCCCATTCGTGCAGGACCATTTCGGATTCCGGGTCGAAAATCAGAAAGCGGGCGTTGCCCCGGGCGGGCCGGATATAGCCGTCCGCGATGATGCTGGTGCCGACATACACGTGTTCCGGGCCCGTGGCCAGGCCCAGAACGGAATGGTCGGGGACCAGGTGCCGGAACGACCTGTGGCTGTTGTCTTCGGGATTGACGACGGTAAGCGCGCCGCCCCGGGCCCCGTAATCCGGCATGGATCCGATATAGAGCCTGTTTCCCGGTCCATTGAGAATGCCGGTGACGGGGCGGTACTGTTCGTCGCCCATCGATCCGAGATTCTGCGGGTTGTCGCCCTTCGCCGGACCGGGTCGCCAGGGTTGTTGCGGGTCGTATACCGTAAGGACGTTGTGGGTGTACGAGATGCTGTAGATATGGCCGCGGGCTTCGGCGCTGCCGTAGATTTCGCCGGAACCGTTGTACGTCAGGCCCAGCACGTCCGCCCGCTTCATCCCGGGATCCACGCGCGTGAGGGAAAGACCCAGATGGGCCGAGCAGTAGATATCCCCGGAAGCCGCCGGCAGGATGGAGAAGATGCCGATGGGAGGATTTTCGATCTCGGTCCGGTGGAGATCGAGTTCGGCGGTCCTGATATCGCAGACGCCGTAATACTGTGAATGGCCCGCGAAAAGGACCCGATGCTCATCCAGGAAAAAGTAGTTGCCGCGGCTTGGGACGTAAGGAATGCGGCAGACGGGTTCGGCCGTATGCGATTCGAGGTCGATGGCGTAGATGTAACCGTCGTCCACGCTCAGGAAAGGGCGCCCGTCCGGGGAGGCCATCAGGTTCCGTCCGGAGGTGATCGCGGTCTTCACGACGAAAGAGCCGATGAAGCCGAGGTCTTGCGCGGAAAATCGACAGATTTCAATGCCGCCCTCAGGGTCGCCGAGGGAGACAAGGAATTCGTCTCCGAGCCGCAGGAAGCCGCTGTAGGCATCCGGCCGCCCCGTGAGGTGGGGCGGAGACGTGACTGTGACGTCCCCGGTTCGAGGTTCGAGGGCATAGACGCCGTGCTGGAGGCCATTGAGAATGCCGATGTGTCCGCCGTCGGTAACGCAGGCGGCGAACAGCTGATGGTTGCTATCCGCCACGGGGACTTCCCCGTATTCGCCGGTTGCACGGTCGAAACTCACGCACGTGCCGGAGGGGTACCCGGGCATGTACAATCGCCCGTCCGGTCCTTCGACCACGTCCGTAAGATGGGTGTTTTTCGTGGACGGCCGATGGCGCGGGACGTCTTCCCAGGACTCGGTCATCGGGTTGAAGCAGGCGAGTTGCCCCGGACCGTTCATCCCGAACCAGAGCTTGTGGTCGGAAAGGAGCCGGACCTTCCATGTCCCCCGGCCATCGGGCTGGGGGAATGACGCATATTCGTGGCGCTCGAAGTCCGTGCGTACCAGAGCCGGCGGCCGGCCCGGGACCGCGGAAAACATGGACTGATAGAGCACGCGGCGGCCGAGTCCGGGGTCGAAGATGAGCTCCCCGGTGGAATTGGAGGGCGCCAGGAAAGGGACGTCACAGATTTTCGAAGCGTTCATTCAAGGGATCCTTCTATCAAATTCAAGATATTTCAAAATCGCGGCCACTGACGCGAATCCCGCAGCCCCGTTCGTGCAACGATATGGCCGGCGGCGTATCGCCTGTCGCAAATACCCACCAGATATATGGAGCGGACGGGTCCGCGCTTGCACGGAGCGTGAGATGGCCCCTGGATCCGGGAAGGCGGTCAACGTCTTCGTCCGTGATCCGCGCCTGGGGCGAGCGCATCCAGAGCGTAAGGTCGGGTGCGTAGATGCAGGCGGTATCGTCTGCGACCCACCATGCGGCGTCCGGGTGCCCGTGCCAATGGTAGGTGACGGACTCGACGGAGGCGCCTCGCACGCGGTCGGCGAGGACCACCAGGTCCCGGTCTGAGAGCCATAGCGTTCTGTCGACCCGCTTCAATGCCAGCCCGGCGGGGTATCCGTCCGTCAGGTCCAGTTCAGCCGTAAGCGTCGATCCGTTGCACTGCCGAAGAACCACCCGCCGGTCGGCCGGCTTTTCCGTCTGGGCCGTCCCGTTGATGACGGGCGCATTGTGTGCCGCGGGCCCCAGGGTGAATTCACGTTCTGTCTTCTTCATATACTGCTGGTAGCCGGGGTCCGACAACGGCCAGCGGCCCCGGGCGCCGATGACGATGGACCCGTTGTCGTTCTGGATGTGGCTCATTTTCGAATTGCTCGCCGCCATGGCCACGGCCAGGTCGTCCGATTCCCATCCGCTCCTGAGTACGACCGCGTAGTGCGCATCGATGGCTCCTGCTCCGGGCGGTTCACACTCCTGTTCGGCGTCAATCCCGTGGAGCGCCGCCAGGGCGTCGGCGCGCAGCCGGCGAAGGCCGCAGCGCTTCAGGTACCAGCCCGCAAGCGGAGACGCTCTGTACCGGAAGAGTTTGGCGTGGCCGGATACGTGGAACGGCATCTCCCGGGGCTCCACGTCGCTCAACCGGGCGACATTCGCAAGGTCCCCCGGCGCTCCGAGCGCGATGGATTCGTCCAGTACGTCGCCGAAACGGGGATGGTCCATCAGGGCGGCCCGCCTGGCCGGGGAGACGGTGCCCAGCCAGTCGGCGGCGAAGTCCAGGATGTATCCGTCGTACCCCACGCCCTCCGAATGACCGGTCTCGCGGAGGTCCAGGATCGCCCCCAGGAGCGCCTCGAGTCGGGTGTTCAACTCGTCGGCGGAGGGATGGGAAGTCCCGTTTGCGGCCAGGGCGAGGCCGACCGTGCCGATAAACGGGATGTTGTGCAGCGCGGTGTGGGGTTCGTCCAGCGCGAGGATGTCGTCCTTGCTTTCAAATTCGCCGTGTCTGGCGTCGGACAAAGGGAGTGTGTCTTCGATATGGCCGTGAAACGCCCGCTCGATCTTCGTCCGAAGGCCCGGGGGCAGCCAGTCCCAACGGGTGCGGGCCTGCCAGAGGATGCGTAGCGCGTGGCCCGAACTCAGATCGGGGTTCGGCAACTGCCGGTAGCACGGCCATTCGGCCAGCGCGTCCAGGTCGGAAACGGCCAGTCGACGAGCCTGTTCATCATCGAACCAGGACGCCGCCCACCCGAGACAGAGGATCCGCTCTTCCAGACTCCATGTCATCCAGATGGACCATGGATACGACTGGATGCCCGGGATTGGCAGTCCGGGCAGGGTTATCTCCCGGATCGGAAGAGGATACGCGATTTTCCGTCGGACCCTGTAATAGTCGGCAATCAGATGGGTCTGGGGTTTGTAACCGTCGGCGCGCCGTCGTATCTCGGCTTCGATGTGATCCCGTTGCATCATCCGCCTCAGTGGTCGTATTTTTCCGGACCCCAGTCGATTACCTGATGCTGCTGCTTCAGGATGACGGCTTTGTGAGGCGGCGCATTGTTCATCAGAACCACCCCGGGACCGACCATGGCGCCGGGACCGACAATTCGGCCTGGCATGAGTATGGTTCCCACGCCCGTGCGCGCGTAGTCTCCGAACAGGGCGCCTGAAAAACCGGTCGCCGGATGGCGTATGCCCTTCACTTCCACCTGTGTCGGTCCGTCGTCGAATCGGAGCGTGCCCACCTGGGTGCCGGCGCCGAATTCCGCGCCTTCCCCGTAGATGCCTGCAATCTGCATCTGGTGGGTGATCCGTCCGCCCGCGAGAATGACGCCGCTGAATTCTCCAAGAAAGGTGATGTGGTTGTTGCGGTCGACGAATCCCGATACCTTCGCGAAGGGCCCGACCCGACAGTCGTCTCCGATGACCGTGTGCGAGGCAACCTGGGAGCCTTCGTAAACGTGCGTGTTCCTGCCGATCCAGGCGGGTCCGCTGATACGGGCCCCGCGTGAGACGGTCGCGCCCTCGTCTACGAATACCGGGCCGTCGATGTGCGCGCCGGAATCGACCCTTGCGGTGTCGGCGATACTGGAGCCCTGCAGGCGCCGGGCCATTTCCCCTACGGCCAGACGGCAGACCGTCTGGGGCTCCCATGGCATGTCCATATCGAAGCAGACACCCTCGGTGCGGACGGCGGCGGCGGGCCGGCCTTCCCGGTTCATGAGCGCCAGGGCTTCGGCGATCTCGTGGCCCTCCGGGGGCGTGACGCCGTTTTGCACGCCGGTTGCGAAGTCCGGCGTATTGCCGAGGTCCTGAAGCGCGTCGTTCCGGAATACAAACAGGCCGGACAGCGCCGTTCCGGAGGACGACCGGGGCTTCCAGGTGGTATTGACGATATTCCCCCGGTCATCGGTTTCCACGCGAGTGCGCCGGTTGAGCTGCTCGCTGTGGTGGACTGCGGCGACCGACCGGCCTGAGAAACCGTCCAGGAGTTGGGAAAGGACCGTCTGCTCGAAGAAGAGGTCGCCGTACGCGACCAGAAAATCGTCGGCCCCGATAAAGTCCGCCGCGGCGCAGACGGCGTGGGCCGTACCGAGTTGCTCCGGCTGTTCAATACAGGTGACTTCGCATCCGAACCGGCGGCCGTCGGAAAAATGACTGCGTATCCGACCGTGCCGATGGCCGACAACGATGCCCACGTCCCTGATGCCGGCGGCCACGATTCGATCAAGGGCCCACTCCAGCAGAGGCCGGTTGCAGATGGGAAACATGGGTTTGGGTCGATAGTGGCTGAAGGGATAGAAGCGGTCGCCTTTGCCGGCGGCCAGGATAATGGCTTTCACGTGAAAACTCCCGGTAGTTCAAGTCATTGGGAATGAATGCGGTACGGGCGCGGCCGGTGCCGCACCGGCTACCGGATGGGCTCCGGATCGATGGGACCCACGGGAACTTCCGTGAGGTCCTCCGCGAAGACGATCTGCCCTTTGAAAATGCGCGCGGCCTCGGCCACGAGGCGTTCCCGGACGCCGGGCGGCTCCAGCTGTTCGGTAACGTGGGTCAGGACGAGCGTGCCGACGTCCGCATCGCGAGCGGTCCGCGCGGCGTCCAGGTGTCCGGAGCAGCAGCCCGTGATGCGCGGGTCCAGTTCCACGTCGTTGATCAGGTGGCACATATGGATGAGCACGTCCGCGCCCCCCGCAAGGTCGGTAAGGCGGCTCGTGGGCGCAGTATCTCCGCCGAAGACGACCGTCCCGTACGGGGTCTCCAGCCGGTAGGCCAGGCACGTGAGCTGCGGTTGAACATGCACGACCTCAGCGGTTTCGACCCGCCAGTTCCCCACCTGAATGCTCGATCCGTCCGCCACTTCGGCGACAACGGGTTCGGGCCGTTTCCGGGGAAGGATGCCGCCCCGTCGTTCGTAGACGAATTCGCTTCCCGGATGCCGGGTTCTCGCCTCGAGGTCCGGCCCGAAGGCGCCGCTGCTGCCCAGGAGCCTTTCCGTCATGCGTGTCAGCGGGGCAGGTCCGTAGACGTGGAGTTCGGGGATCTTACCCGCGCCCTGGTCCCACCGCGTGAGCACGATACACGCGTAGTCCACGCTATGGTCGTAGTGGAGGTGGGTAAGAAAGAGACGCGTCAGCGCTTCGGGCGGCGTCCCCGCTTCGAGGAGGCGTCTCGCAATACCCGGACCGCAGTCGAAAAGCAGGACTTCATCGTCGAACGTCACGAGATAGCCGGAGCCCGCGCGATGCGCGAGCGGGGTCGGGGTTCCTGTGCCAAGAAGGGTCAGTTTCAGAGACATGAAACGGAACTCCGTGTATTCGGGTTTCACCGGTCCACGTCGGCTTCGAAGTGGCGGATGAGGGGGGCGAGTTCATCCCAGAATGCCTCCGGTATATCAACGTCGCCCGCTTTGGCGTTGGCCCGGGCTTCCGCCGGTACGCGGGCGCCGGGTATGGAGGCGGCCACCTGGGGATGACGCGTGCACCATTGCAGAGCCGCGGCAATCAACGGCACGCCGTGGTCCTCGCAAAGATCCTGGATTCTTGCGACGTGGTCCAGGCAGGTCGGGCTGAAACTGCGTGCGAGGTAGTTGATGCCGTCCACGGGGCCCGTGGCGAGCAGTCCCCGTTCAACCGGCGTGGCAATCACAAGGCCCACGTCGTGTTGAATCGCCGCCGGCAGGATCCGGTCTTCCGCAAGCTGATTGATCAGGCTGAGCGCATCGGGAACCACGGCGGCATCGAATTCCCCGGTTTCAATGTACCAGGCGTTGATATGCGGGTCGTTGGTGGCGGTCCCGACAAAACGCGTGACGCCCGTGTCCTGGAGTTTTCGGAGGGCGCCGAGCGCACGGTCCTTTCCCATGACGCTTTCCACAGGAACGTCCATGGCATCGTGGATATAGAGAACGTCGAAGGCGTCGATTCCCAGACGCCGCCGGCTCTCCTCCACCTGCCGCATGACGGCGTCATAGGAATGGTCAAGACCCGCGGCCGTCTGCCCGACTTTCGTGGTGACCGTACACCGTTCCGCGAGGTCGGGACGCTGCCGCAGGGCCTCGCCGATAATGGATTCGCTGTTGCCCGATCCGTACAGCGGAGCGGTATCGATGAGGGTGGAACCCGCTTCGATCGCCGCATGCACCGTTGCGATTCCCAGTTCGACCTCCATATGGCTGGATCGCACGGCGTCTACGCCGGCGGACGTGGGCCGATCCGCGGTCCCTGATTCCATGAAATCGTATTCGGTTGCCGCGCGGTTGGCGTCAGCAATGCCGATAAAGCCTGTGCCCAGGCCCACGATGGGGACTTCGAGTCCGGTTCGGCCGAGTCTTCCGGTCTTCATCGGCAGGCCTCTCAAATGATCGGGACTGGGGAATCGGCGCTCCGCTTCCATGGACGCGTTCAGGGCGGCGTCCAAGATAGCATGCGCCCGTTTCGGGCGCAACAGGCTTCTGTTCGACGGGTCGATATACGCATTCCGCGCTTGCCTTTGGTCATTGGGGATATTATCATAATTCCGTTCTGCGCCGATACCGTTTCAACCCTGCCAGCCCGTTGGAAAAGTCGATCCGGGCTACCTGCCTGCCAGGACTTCACTGGCAGGCCTGCAGAGCGACTTTATCAACGGACTGCTACGCCATCAAGGAGGCGGGTATGCGAAATCGATTTCTGTGTGTGGTGGTTGCGGGATGCCTGATTGCAATCCCTCCGGCCCTTGCGGAGAAAGCGGCCGAAGGAGACGGATGGTGGCCCTCGGAGTGGGGCCCGGAAGATCAGCGGGGAGCGGCAAACCGGCTGACGCCGCAGAAGGTCATGGCGGCCGCGAAATTGATCCGGACGGGCAAGACCTACCAGCTCGGACGGGTGTACGAACCGGGCATTCCGCTTTTCGGCAACCGTCACTACAGTCTGACCATTCCCGGTTCGCCAACCGGCGGCCCCGTGGGTGAGAACCGGCTGATCTGGTACGACGAGATGTTCAGCGGCGAGATCGGACAGGTGGGGACGCAGTTCGACGGATTGGGTCATATCGGTACGCGCAAGGGCGACCAGGACATCTTTTACAATGGATTTACACGGTCTCAGATAGGGACGGCGTACGGACTCGAGAAACTCGGGATCGAAAACGTCGGAGTGATTTTTACCCGTGGCGTGCTGGTGGACGTGGCGAAGTTCAAGGGGCTGGAACGGCTGGAGGTGGGTTATGTGATTACCGCGGCCGATATCGAGGGGGCATTGAAAAGGCAGGCGGTCGCGGTCACGGAAGGCGACATCGTGCTGATCCGCACAGGCCACGGAAGATTGTGGATGGTGGATAACGAGACCTATAACTCGGGCCAGCCGGGTATCGGGCTGGAGGCCGCGCGGTGGCTGCTTGAAAGGAAGATCGTCATGGTCGGCGCCGATACATGGGCGGTCGAGGCCGTGCCCGGTGAGGACGCGGAAGGCGCGTTCCGGGTCCACGAGTTGTTGATCCAGCGCAACGGGGTCTATATCCTGGAGAACCTGGACCTGGACGGTCTGGCGGCGGACGAAGCATACGAGTTCGCGTTCGTCTTTGCGCCTCTGCGGCTGAAGGGCGCCACCGGGTCGCCGGGAAATCCGTTCGCAGTCAGGTAGACCGTTTCTGATTCGGCCGCGTGCGTCTGCGGTCGCGCGCATTTGTGCGGTCGTGGGGGATCTCATGACTCCGGATGAACAGAAGCAGCGATTTCCTGAACTGGCGCCCGAGCTGAGCTCGCGGCGGGTGATGGACTTCCTGAAGTTCTTCGGGCCCGGCGCCGTTATCGCGTCGGTGACAATCGGGAGCGGGGAGACGGTGTGGGCATCGCGCAGCGGTGCGATATTCGGCTATGCGATGTTCTGGGCGTTCAGTCTCTTCTGTCTCACGAAGGGGGTGCAGGTCTACACCGCGGCGCGGTACATGACACTCACCGGCGAACATCCGATGGAACGGTGGGCGGCCTTGCCGGGGCCGCGCGGGCTGTTTCCGGGCATCATCGGGGTCGTGGTTATCGTGGCATTCCCGTTCTATCTGGCGAGCCTCCCGATCATGCTCGGCACGATCACGTCGTGGGTACTGTTCGGCGACCCGGGAGTGGTTCCCCATGCCATCGCGATCCTGTTCATTGTGCTGCTTGCGGTGTTGACCCTGATGCAGAGTTACGGGTTTCTGGAACGGGTTCAGTTGACGCTCGTCGGCTCGATGCTGGTGGTCATGCTGATCGCGACGTTTGCCGTCAGTCCGGACTGGCTGTCTGTACTTGCCGGCGCAATAACGCCTGCCCTGCCGGATTACCCGCAGTGGGTCAGGTCGAACCCGGCATTTGCCGACCGTACGCTGATCGTGGAAATGGTCGCATATATGGGAGTCATGGGCGGCGGCGTACAGGACTACGTGGGTTACGTGGGCATGATGAGAGAAAAGGCCTGGGGTTTGATCGGAAGGGTGACGGGTGGAAGCCGAAGTCCGATGCTGGCCGAGGATGAAGGCAACGTCCGGCTGGGGCTCAGGTGGCTGAAGGCGCCGCTTATCGACTGTACGGTATCGTTCGGCAGTGTGCTGGTGTTCACCGCGACGTTTCTCATCCTCGGGGCAACGCTGCTGCACACGAATCGCATTGTCCCGTCGGGAATGGATCTCTACAACTATCAGGTGGTTTTCCTCACGCAGCTTCATCCCGGCCAGACGGCGCAGATCCTCTTGTCGGCGCTTTACAAGGCCGGCGTTTTCTTCGCGATATTCGGTACGGTCTACGGTGCGTTCGAACTCTACGTGCGGACGGCACACGAATGCGTTCGATCCACACGGCTGCAATGGCGGGACCTCACCCTGGGGAAGATGCGACTGTGGACGCTCTGCTATTCGGGCGTTGCGGCAATCGGGCTCGTCATCTACGCCTGGTGGACGGCAGTCCTGGATCCCCGCGGCGTGGGATGGAACCCGATTTCGATGATGACCATCCCGCTCCACGTCACCGGGGTCCTGCTGGCCGGGCCCTGGTGCTTTGCCATGGTATGGACCGATCGCAGATATCTTCCCCGACCGTTCAGGATGGGTCCCTTGCTCGTTACGCTCAACATTCTGTGCGGCTTCGTATTCACGTACTTTGGCGTCCTGGCCGTTATAGAGGACTTTAAGCCGTTCTTCAGGTAACGGCGCAGGCACGGGATACCTTCAACCTCACTTCAGATGACATCCATCGTTTATCCGCCATGAAGTCCAATCCAGAGACCGGGAGCGGCCGGGCCGGGTTTACGCTCAGGGACGTCTGGCTTTCCGGAATGGCCCTGGCGCTCGTTACGGCGGCTGCCCTGGCGCTGCCGGAGCGGCTGGGCAGAGGCGAACGGCTGGATCAACTGGGGCGGGCCGAGGCCCTGATTTCCCGTGCCGCGTACCGGAACGCGTTGCAAGTCCTGTCCGAAGTGGACCTGACCGGGATGGACGAATGGGCGGTTCGCAGGTCGCGACTTCAGCGGGCGCTGTGCCTGAAGGCGATGGGACGCTTTGAAGACGCGTTGACCGGATTTCGTGCCGTGGACGCGGCGTCGGAGGCCATTGGCGACTACATGGATTTCTGGCAGGGTGAATGTCACAGGGAGCTGGGCCGGGCCGACAGCGCCCTTGTGTACTTCGAACGCGTTGTCGATACACGGCCATCGGGGCGCCTGATGGAGGACGCGGCGCTCGTTGCCGCCGGACTCCACCTGCAGGAGGGAGACGCGCGGGCGGCGGCGCTGATGTACCGCCGGTTGCCCGACGGGAGCGCGCGGAAGGTGCGAGCGCTGGCGGGCCTTGCGGCCGCGCTGGACGTTTCCGGAGATTCCACTGAGGCCCGGCGAATCCGGCTGCGGGTGGTGCGCGACCATCCGGAGTCGCCGGAGTCGCTGTCCGAGCTGGATTCGCTCGGGCGACTGGATACGGTGCAGGAACGGTTTTACGGGGCCGTCGCGTATTCGAGCCATGGGCGTTTTCAGGAGGCCGTGGGACTGTTCCGGCAGATTGTCAGGCAGTCCCGTCAGTCCGGCTGGCGCGGTCGGGCTCAGCAGGAACTTGGGCTTGCACACTTCAGACAGAGGGACTACCATGCCGCCCGGCGGGCATTTGAGGAAGCCCACCGGCGGTTCCGTGTGCCGAAAGCACTGTTCTTTCTGGGTCGCTGTTCCGTGAAACTGGGGCAGGATATCAGGGCGGCCGGGCAATTCCGATCCTTCGCGCGCCGGTATCCCGCGGTACCCGGTGCTGCCGAAGCGCTCTGGCAGGCGGCAATGGCCTATGAGCGCAGGGGGAGGCGAGCAAAGGCGCGAGAAGTGTTTCTGAGTCTTGCCGCCCGGTACCCCAAAAGCAGTCTTGCGGACCGTGCCGGGTGGCGGGCGGGCTATGCGCTCTATCGTCTGGGGCGCTTCGAAGAGGCGGCGCGGATCTTTGTGCGGTTGGCGGAGCGGACGTCGGAGAATTACATGCGGGACCAGGGCGCCTACTGGGCAGGAAAGTCCTACGGACGGGCCGGACGTCCGGAGCTGGGCGCCAGATGGCTGCGGCGTGCGGCGGCCGGGTTTCCAACCTCGTACTACGCTTCCCGGGCCCGTGCGGTTCTGCAGTTGAAGGACCGGGCCCGTCATCGGGTTCCGGCGTCTCCCGGAGCGAACGAGCGGTTGCCGATGTATGAACCGTCGCCGTTTCTGTTGAAAGGAGACAGGCTGGCGGACCTGGGGCTTTACGAGGAATCCGAACGGGAATACAGACACGCGGGTTGGGCCCACAGAAACGAGATTCACGCGCTGAGTGAACTGCAGCGGCGATTTGAACGTATTGGCGCGATGAATCAGGCATTCCGGATCTCCGGACGGATCGTCAATCTGGAACGCGAACGGGGAACGCCGATTTCACTCGTTTCGTTTCGCAGGCTGTATCCCGTTTACTACTGGGGTGAAGTGAGCCGGGCCGCCGGGGGCCTCGGGTTGGATCCCAATCTGGTACTCGCGATCATACGCCAGGAGAGTGCATTCGATGAAACGGCATTGTCCAGAGCGGGAGCCCGCGGGCTGATGCAGGTGATGCCGGCAACGGGGCGTCAGGTCGCGCGAAAACTGGGTCTCAGGGGGTACTCTGCGGAAGACCTGTGGGATCCGGACACGTCCATTCGGCTTGGGGCCAGGCACCTTGCCGATCATTTCCGGTATTTCAGAAACAGCAGGGACCGGAGGCTCGGCCTGGCCCTGTCGGCTTACAACGCGGGACTGGATGTGGCGCGGAAGTGGGCCGGTCGGCTCCCGGCGGACGACGTGGACGAGTTTGTCGAGAGCATACCGTACCGGGAGACGCGCAATTACGTCAAGCTGGTGTATCGGAATTATCAGGTTTATTCGTATCTGGAGCAGGCGACGGACGTGGGGGGGTAGTGCGTTACGATTTCCTGGCGCCACGCCGGAACCATCGGAGGTTACACCATGTCGAAAGGCGATGAACGCCGCATCTGGGTGGCGCTTGAGGACTTGTTCATTCTGCTCTCCATATTCGCGCTCTGGCCCGTAATCCTGGGATGGGAGGGGTGGGTGTGGGAGGTGTTGAAATATCTTGCTGTGGCGGGTCTGGTCTGGATCTTCGTGCGGCGGGTGAGGCGTTACCAGCGCCGTCCGAAGGTGGACGGTTCCGGATCGGACTGATCGACGGGACGCACGCAGGACGCCGCGCATTCCAACTCAAATACCCGATTCAGAGAAATCGGCTCAGCATCGGGAACGCGGACTGCAGGGCTTTTCCACGGTGGCTGAGCCTGTTTTTTTCTTCGGCCTGCAGTTCCGCAAACGTCCGCCGTTCGCCTGAAACCAGGAACAGGGGATCGTACCCGAATCCACCGGTTCCCCGCGGGCCGTGCAGAATTCTTCCCTCGGCCGTGCCCTGCGCCGTCTGAACGGTACCGTCGGGCTTGCCTACGGCAATCACGCAGCGGAAACGCGCTGTACGTTGTTCGTCGGGGGTGTCTTCGAGGAGCCGGAGCAGCTTGCGGTTGTTCTGCTCGTCGGTGGCCTTTTCGCCCGCGAATCGTGCGGAATAAACTCCCGGCGCTCCGTCGAGCGCGTCCACCTCCAGGCCGGAGTCGTCTGCGAGGGATACGTGACCGGTATGGTATGCAACGGCAAGCGCTTTCTTGATTGCGTTGGCCTCGAACGTCCTGCCGTCCTCCACAATATCCCCGACGTCAGGGAAGTCGGCCGGAGAAAGCAGCCTGACTTCCGACCCGAGAATCTCCCGGATCTCTCTGAGCTTGCCGGGATTTTTTGTAGCGACCACCAAAACGGGCATGGCAAACCTGAAATTCACGATCGATCGTGCGGAACAGGTCCGTGGTTGAAGTGCCCGCCCTCACTCGAGAGCGGTCTCATATCTCGTATACCTTACGTGCGCGCTCCCGGTAGTCCGATGCTTGAATGCGGATGACATAACACATTTCGATGAATCTCGAATAGAGCCTGCCGTCCGCCAGACCCTTTGCGTTTTCGATGTCCTGGTTTGTGGTTACAATCGTGAATCGTCGATTGGCATAGCGTGTATCCACCAGGTTGTAGAGCATTTCCAGCTCCCACTCCGTGTTCCGCTGCACGCCGAAGTCGTCGATGACCAGAAACGGGACGTTACCGAGCGTGCGGAGGAATGTTTCCGACTTGCCGTGCATGGGACTCTTTTCGTCAAACGCGAATCTCAGTCTCTGGAAGAACGCTTTCGACAAGCTGATGAATTTCCCCGGCCTTCCCGTATGAAAAATCAGTTCGTTGAGCGCGACATAGGAAAAGTAGGTTTTTCCCACGCCGGGTGTTCCCGTCAGAAAGTACCCTCTGATCGGTTGGAAGCCAGTCGCGTGTGCGCCGGTGTCCGGCCGGGTATTCAGTTTTCGGGATCGTTCGATCAGGGTACGCAGATGGCGTTTGAGCTGGTCCGCGCCCCTGATCGGTGTTCCATCGTACGTCTCGTAGAAATCGTCCAGGAATCTGTATCGAAACGGATCGGGGATGCCGGAGTTCCCGATGAGCCGGTTGATCTCCTGAATCTTCAAACGGTAACGCCTGCATGGACACCAGGTCGGTTCAGCATCCGGCCGTTCAAAAACCTGGTACGGCAGCCTGCCGCCGCACCTGCAGTGCGTTTCGACCCTTGGGGAGAGTCTGATTTCGCCGTGCAGGCCGGCCGTGACCTGGGGATCATAAAAGTATCCCGGATCGCTGCCGGGAAGGTCGATCCCGGGGGACGGATCAGTTCCTGGTGAGTTGTTGTTCATATCGGTGTTTGAATTTACGAATCCCGTTGAAAATCGCCTCGGCCATTTTACGCTGATACGCACGCTTTCGCATCTGAATCTCTTCGGACGGATTGGAGACAAAGCCCATTTCCACCAGGACCGAAGGCATGTGTCCCATCGTGCCTCTCATTACGTAGAAGTTCGCCTGTCGAACCCCGCGATCGGGCAACGGACCCAGGCTTCCGACCACCTCTGCGCGTATATCGGCCGCCAGGTCCTGGCTTTCTTTCAGAAACTGCGTGGAAAGCAGGCCGAACCTGATGCCTTCGATTTCATCCATGTCAGCAGATTCGTCCGGCTCCTCCAGGTCGAGTACGGCGTTCTCCCGCCTTGCCACTTCGGCGGCTTCTTCCGTCCTGGCTTCGGAGAGGAAGTAGACTTCGAAACCGCGCGCGCGACGACTTCTGCTCGCGTTGCAGTGAATGCTGACGAAAAGCTTGCCCTGACGCTTTCTGGCAATGCGCGCACGCTGTCCAAGCGTGACAAACGTGTCCGCATTGCGCGTAAGCACGGCACGTACGCCGAGTCGCTCTTCGAGTAACTCCTTGAGACGTACGGATACCTTCAGTGCGATGTCCTTCTCCTTCGTGCCCCGTTTTCCCGTCGCCCCGGGGTCCCTGCCGCCATGCCCGGGATCTATAATGACGGTGTCGATCGTCCAGCGATCCGGGTCGACCTTCGGACCGGGTCCATGCATTCCCGGACCGGTCCGCCGTTTTTCGCGAACCGACGCGCGTGCGGCGTAAACCGGTTGTTCAACGGGCTGCACACCGGCAAGGTCCGGAAAGGTTCGCGCCAGCAACGCCAGGATCGCTTCAGACGGCACGTAAAGAGCCCCGGTGTCGTGATATCGCGTTTCCAGCGGCAACCTGTATCCCACGTCGTTTACGGTCACGACCGAGGAGAACGGGGTGAAAACGACCAGATTGCCACCCTTTCGCAAACCGATTTTTCCCGCGGACGGGATGGGACGGAGTCGGCCGCCCAGGACCTCGGCCAGGTCGCGGAGGGACACGTAATCGCCGCTGCCGAGTCTCCACGCGGGAATGGCAACGGGCGCTTCGGTTGTTTCCGCGCTTCCAGAGGAACAGAGTGGCAACAACACGGTACATGCGGCCAGCAGGGCGGCAGGGAGAATCGCTCCCCGCCGGTTCTCATTCTTCACGGGGCGTCTCACAGCGGTTCCCCGCCTCGCGACGCGGCAGCCCAATACCGGCAACCTGTTCAAGTGACAGTGCATCAGTTTCGAGATCTCGTTTCCCGGACCTTGAGTTCCCGCCGCATTTCACGATGTGCGTCGCGTTTGGCAATCTCCCGGCGCCGGTCGTATTCGCGCTTGCCCCTGGCAAGGGCAAGTTCGACCTTGGCCCTGCCGCGTTTGAAGTAAAGCTTCAGGGCGACTAGCGTCAGTCCCCTTTCTTCGGTACGGACCCTGAGCCGGTCGATTTCGTGCCTGTGCAGCAAGAGCCGGCGTTTGCGCACCGGATCGTGATTGAAGCGGTTGGCCTCGGTGTATTCGCCAATGTGAAGGTTGTGCAGGAAGACCTGATTGTCTTCCACTCGGGCATAGCTGTCCGCCATACTGGCGTTGCCCAGGCGCAGTGACTTCACTTCCGTGCCCTTGAGTTCGACGCCGGCCTCATAGGTGTCGACAAGAAAAAAGTCCCGCCTGGCTTTACGGTTCTGCACGACGATCTTTATGTTTTCGGGCATGGGATCAGTAGAGCGGCAGGTCCTTGTTCCACGGAAACGGACATGGTGTGAAGCCCGTCACCCTGTCTCCGGCCAACGCATTCCGGGTTGAGCGAATCGGTTACTCCTGCAGCGGGTGACGCTTGAGAAGGATGCGAACCAGCCGTTCGAGCGCGTCAACCTTGCCTGCGTCCTTTTGGTGCCTGTAGGCGGCACAGAGGTTGAACATCATGCGGATGAGCATCTCCCGGTCGGTTGCCTGGCGCAGCATGGATGGCTCGAAAGCCACGTCGAACCGGGAGAGGATTTCCGCGCATTCATTCGCCGTCAGGAGTTGGCCCTTGTTGTAGGGGTCGAACAGGAACTCCATGCCGTCCGTTGATTTGTACTTTACGATAAAGTGTACGGGCATCCCCACGCCGAAAATGGGAAGTTCGAGCCGGCGCGCCAGAAAAATGTAGAGCGCCGATATCGAGATGGGAAGACCCGTCTTGCGATCCAGGACCCGGTTCATGTAACTGGCGTCCGGGCCAGCGGATTCGTTTCTGCGCCCCCTGAATCCCTGTGATTCAAAAATGTAGTGGTTCAGGGTCTGGATGACTCTGAGCGGATGGTCGTCAGGTGCGATCGAGGGCGCCAGTTCCTCCGCCATCTTGTTGAGCCGGCTTCTGTATCGCTGAATGTCGAGGGCGGGATATTCGAGCCTGGCCAGGGTAAACGACGCTGTTTCCAGGTCGATGTCGCCGTTGGCACCTTCGTGGAGATTCCGAAACTGAGATTCCAGAGGCGGTTCCTTGTGGCACAGCAGAATCAGGCCGGCCTCCCGCTGTGCCCGCGAGCCACCGGGCGCGGCATCCAGAACCTCGCGTACGGCCTGCTCACCCATCGCGAACAGCTTGCGCCGCACGACGTCCACGATTTCGGCGTCGGGGTCGGCCAGCAGAGAAAGAATCGCCCGGACCCGTGTCCTGTCCGGACTCATGCCGCGCCCCGGGCAAGGATGACCATCAGGGCAGAGACGTCCGCGGGTGAAACACCCGGGATCCGGGATGCCTGACCCAGCGAGCGAGGGCGTATACGGGAGAGCTTTTCGGCGGCCTCGCGGGAGATGGCGGGAAGGTTATGGTAATTGATGTCTTCCGGGAGATGTTTTCGCTCCAGATCCTGAAACCTGGCCACCTGCGACTTCTGGCGCTGAATGTAGCCTTCGTATTTGAGTTCGACCTCAACCGACTGGCAGACATCGTGAGGAAGTGGCTCGGGAGGTGGCGCCACTTCCCGGACAAACCGGTAGTCGATCTGCGGTCGGCGCAACAGATCGATCAGAGGGACGGGCTGAGCGAGCGGGGCAGTTCCCGCTTTATGGAGGTACTGCTGTACCCGGCTTGAAGGCCTGATTTTCACCTCTTTAAGACGGCGACGCTCTGCGTTGATTGCTGCCGCCCGGCGCTTGAAGGATTCGTACGCGCTGTCTGATATCAGCCCGATCCTGCGTCCCGTTTCGGTCAGGCGCAGGTCGGCGTTGTCGTGCCGCAACAACAGACGGTATTCCGCCGAAGCGGTGAACATTCGGTACGGCTCATCGGTACCCTTGGTGGTAAGATCGTCAATCAGCACGCCTATATAGGCCTGAGCGCGGTCCAGAATGAGCGGGTCCTCGTTCCGGACCTGCAATGCGGCGTTGATGCCCGCCATCAGGCCCTGGCCGGCCGCTTCTTCATATCCCGTGGTGCCGTTGATCTGCCCCGCGAAGAACAGCCCGCGGACGGGTTTGGTTTCAAGGGTGGGAAGGATCTGGTTCGGAGGAACATAGTCGTATTCAACGGCGTAACCCGGCCGCATGATTTCCGCGTTTTCGAGGCCGGTCACGCTGCGCACAACCTCAACCTGAACGTCTTCGGGCAGGCTCATCGACAGCCCATTCAGGTAGACTTCCAGGGTGTCGTAGCCTTCCGGCTCGATGAAGAGCTGGTGCTTCTGCCTGTCCGCGAACCTGACGACCTTGTCTTCGATCGAAGGACAGTAACGCGGACCCACCGATTGGATGCGGCCGCTGTACATCGCCGAACGATCCAGATTCCGTCTGATGATTTCGTGGGTTTCAGGCGTGGTGCAGGTGATGTGGCAGTCAAGCTGTTCGCGTGTGATGGCCCCGGTGCGGAACGAAAAGGGGCATGGTTGCTCGTCACCGGGCTGGATATCCATCACGCTGTAATTCACGCTGCGTGAATTGACCCGCGGCGGCGTGCCTGTTTTCAGCCTTCCCAGGTCGAACCCCAACCGTCGAAGGCCGCCGGATGCCCGTTCCGCGGAACCCTCGCCTGCGCGCCCGGCGCGGTACGAGCGGTCGCCCACGTGGATGAGGCCCCTCAGAAAGGTGCCGGTCGTCAGGATAACGGTCCGGCCCCGAAAGATCGTGCCGGATTTCGTAAGGATGCCCCTGATCCGTCCCTCGTCGACCAACAGGTCTTCGATCAGACCCTGTTTGAGATCCAGGTTCGGCTGACGCTCCACGACGGATTTCATCCGAAACTGATATGCTTTCTTGTCGGCCTGCGCCCGGGGGGCCTGCACCGCCGGACCCTTGCTCCGGTTCAGCAGGCGGAATTGCAGCCCCGTCGCGTCGATGTTCTGCGCCATCTCCCCGCCCAGGGCATCGATTTCGCGCACCATGTGGCCCTTTGCGATCCCTCCGACCGCCGGATTGCACGACATCTGGGCGACCGTGTCCAGATTCATCGTCAGCAGCAGAGTGCGGCGCCCCATGCGCGCGCCTGCCAGGGCGGCCTCGGCACCGGCGTGCCCCCCGCCGACAACGATGATATCGTAGTGTTTGTCGTAGGTCCACATAGGTGTATGAAAGGCGTTACGCGACTGCATTCCCCGCGCATGCCGGCACACTCGATCCGTCGTCAGACTTCAAATGCGCCTCGACTTCGAATCCCAGGTCCTCAATGAGTCGATGGGTCTCCGAAGTGGACTGTCCTCCGGTGGTAAGATAACCTTCCATAAAGACGGAGTTCGCCGGATAGAGGGCGAGGGCCTGAAGGGAACCCAGCGTGAGTTCCCTTCCTCCCGCGATACGGAGTTCCCTGTCCGGGTTTACGAAGCGGAACAGGCACAGAACCCTGAGGCCTTCTCTGGGCGACAGCGGTTTGCATCCGGCCAGGGGCGTGCCGTCGATGGGATGCAGGAAGTTGACCGGGATCGAATCGATGTCGAGTTCACGGACGGCCACCGCCAGGTCGACGATATCCTGCCTGGACTCTCCCATCCCGATGATTCCTCCGCAACAGGTCTCGAGGCCGGCCGCCTTGACAGCTTTCAGGGTATTCAGCCGGTCCGTGTAGGTGTGCGTGCTAACGATGCTGCCATGATGCCTGGCGCTGGTATTGAGATTGTGATTGATCCGGTCCACGCCGGCCTCTTTCAACGTTCTGGCCTGCGCTTCGTCCAAAAGCCCCATGCAACAGCAGATGTCGATATCAACGGTCTGCTTGACTTCGCGCACGACGTCGGCAACGGCGTCCACCTCTCTTGCGGTGGGGCCTCTTCCACTGGTGACGATACAATAACGCAGAGCATCTCCCGCCTTTGCCTTTCTGGCGCCGTCGAGAATCTGCTCGCGCGGCAACAGAGGGTATTTATCGATGTCCGCGGTCGAAACGGCCGATTGTGAACAGTAGGCGCAGTCCTCCGGACACAGTCCGCTCTTGGCGTTCTGCAGGACGTGCAGGCGCACGCGGTTTCCAAAGAAGCGGTGTCGAACCCGATATGCCGCGTGGATCAGGAGGAGCAGGTCTTCGTCCGGCGTATCGAGTACCGACAACATTTCCTCATTGGCCAGGGGTTTGTTCCGCAGCGCCTTGCGTTCGAGTATCGAGTAGTCCTTCATACGAGGTTGAGCTCCCGCGAGAGTGATGTCGGTAACGTCGTACTAACGGTAGACAGCCAGACCGAGAACTGCCGTGCCGACGATCGCGACGGCCGGATGAAGGTTCAGGAAATGGATCGCGACGAACGCGGCCAGGGCGATCAGGCCCGTGTGCCATGAATTCACCGACTTGGGCGCCATCTGCCAGACCACAACGAGTAGCAGTCCCACAACCGCCGGCCGGACCGCCTTCAGCATTGCCTGGACTGCCGGCGCACCCTTATACGCCATGAAGAACAGCCCCAGGACCATCATCAGGATGAGAGACGGAAAGACCGTACCCAGAAGAGCGACGATCAGGCCCGGGGTCTGTGCGACCTGGTAACCGATGTAGGCGGCCATTTTCGTAGCGATAGGACCCGGAAGGGCATAGCCCATGGCGAGAGCGTCGGCAAACTCTTCAATGGACATCCAGCCATGTACGTCGACGACTTCCTCCTGGACCAGCGGAATCATGGAGGGTCCGCCGCCATACGCGAAAAAACCGACCTTTGTGAACGAAACGAACAATTTGACGAGTTCCATATACCGCCTCCGCGAGCGGACGGGACAGGTGCGAAACAGAGCCCTGACGGCCCGATGAGAGAGCCCAACCGGGATGCGTCCGGCCCATGCGGTCGAAAACCCGCGTTGCTCGGCCACGCCTGCAAAGCGACTCTGTCAACGGACTGCGAAACGGCTTTGAATATAGCACATCACCCAAAACCGCACAAGGCAAATCCCGGAAAAATACGGCCCCGGCCGGGGCTGGAAACCAAAGGGGAACGCTGCTGGATTTCCCGTGCCCGTTCGGCGCCCGCGCCCCCGCTTCCCGGCATGCCGAATCCCAACTTTCCGCGCCGTATGGAACGCCGCGGGCGGGCGCGCCGGGGCGGCCTTGACAAGCATTGGGCTTTTTCCTATACTTCCCTCCGGTGTGGTATACCGCGCCGGTGGTGAATTGCCGGATTTCGGCCGATCCGAAGCGGCAAAAACAGCTGTCAGCACCCGTCCGTCAGCCAGAATCAAAAACCGGGCCGGTCAATTTCAGTGCCGTAACGAGGCAGCACCTGAATGTGCCCAGCGACGGCCACAACCCTTGCAAAGCTTGAAAACGTATGCGGCAGGAATCCGGCGTCGATCCTGTTTGCGCGCCTCGCCGACGAGTTGCTGCGACTTGGCAACGTGGACCGCGCCGCAGAGATCTGTCGCAAGGGCCTGAGGTATCGCCCGCTTTACCCCACCGGCCATCTCGTCATGGGCAGATGCCACATGGCGGCCGGACGGTTGGAAGACGCCCGCCGGGAGTTTCAACGTACGCTCGCGCTGGATCCTGACAATCCTTCCGCCTTCTGGCTGCTCGGCAAGATCGAACGAGAGACGGGTTTCGAGGACCGGGCGTTGCATTACTTCAGGTACGCCCGGACTGTCGATCCACTGAGCCGGTTGCTGGCTGCCGAACTGGACGCTGAAGTTCTGGCGGAAGGCGAAACGGCCTCGGAATCCCGGGCCGGAGACGAGACGGAGCGTCCGGCGCCGGATTTGACCGCGGAGGGTGGCAGGACGCCGGCGGGACCCGAAGATTACTCCTTATTGTTACGGGACCTTCAGGAACATCGGGGCCATGAAGACGATCGATCTGCAGATTCAGACGCCGAGACCGCGCCAATCGCCACCTCCACTCTGGCCGAGCTGTACGCGGTTCAGGGGCTGTTTGAGGAGGCGGTGACCGTACTGGCGCAGGTTTGCGAGCAGGAACCGGACAATAAACGCATCAGAAAAAGGTTGAAGGAACTTCGGAAGATGGATGACGCGTGCACTGGAGGATAATGTCGAACTATGGTTTCAACGTCCGAATTCAGAAATGGAATGGTCCTGCGTCTGGACGGCGATCTTTATTTTATGGTCGAATTCGAGCACTTCAAACCGGGCAAGGGAGCTGCCGTTGTTCGTACCCGCCTCAAGGGTGTGAAAACGGGGGCAATGATTGACCGGACATTTCGTTCCGGAGACAAGGTTGACGACGTCCGGCTGGAACGGCGCAAAATGCAATATCTCTACAGGTCGGGCGATCTGTACTGTTTTATGGATAGTGAAACGTACGATCAGTTCGAGCTGTCTCCGGAGGTGATGGGCAACGCGGTTAAATATCTGAAAGAGAACGAAATTCTGGAGATACTGGTCGCGGAGCAAAATGCCGTGAGCGTTGCGTTGCCAATATTCGTTGAACTGGAAGTCACGGAAACCGATCCCGGGCTGCGGGGAGATACCGCCAGCGGCGGCAGCAAGCCGGCCCTGCTGGAAACGGGAGCTTCGGTCCAGGTGCCCCTGTTCGTTGAAAGGGGCGACGTCTTGAAGATCGATACCCGATCGGAGTCATACGTCGAACGAATCTGATCGGAAGTCGTCACGGTAGCATCGCGGCCAACGCGAGCCGTAACCCGATTTCCGGCTGTCGTTTTTTCGAAGGAGCGCGTGTGAAACTCTCCAAGGTCTTGATGGAGACCCTGCAGCAACTGATCGAACTGGTTGGCGAAGACCGGGTCCGGGAGATTGAAATTGAGCGTGGTTTACTGGGACTCAGAAAAATACGCGTCGCCGCGGGAATCGATGCAACTGCGGTCCAGCCGGTTGCCCAGGTCGCGTCGCAGCCGGCCGGTGCCGACGATACGTCGGCTGCCCCGGAACCGGACGATACGGAGGGGCTGCACAAAATCAGTTCTCCCATGGTGGGCATGTTCTATCGTGCGCCGAACCCGGACTCGCCGCCGTTCGTGGAGGAAGGCGACGTCGTGTCCGTCGGTCAGACTCTGTGCATCATCGAAGCCATGAAAATCATGAACGAAATTGAAGCGGATGCCAAGGGCCGGGTGGTTCGTGTCCTGGTCGAGAATGGCAATCCTGTCGAATACAATACGCCTCTTTTCCTCATCGAACCGCTGTAAAGCGCTTCTTTCAACGATGCGGCGGCCCAAACCGCCGTCCCACCAGATCTGCCGTGTCATCCACTCCCTTATTCGATAAGATCCTTGTTGCGGACCGGGGCGAAATCGCCGTGCGAGTGATCCGGGCATGCAAGGAACTCGGCATCCGGACGATTGCCATCCACTCCGAAGCCGATGGCAATTCGCTGCATATTGGCGTTGCCGACGAGGACGTCTGCATCGGACCGCCTCCGGGGGACCAGAGCTATCGGAATATTCCTCGCATTCTGAGCGCCGCGGAAGTCACCAACGCCGATGCGATCCACCCGGGGTACGGGCCGTTGGCCGAGAACGCGGATTTCGCGGAAATGTGCGCATCCTGCGGCATCGTATTCATTGGACCGTCTCCGGATGCCATTCGAAGGATGGGCGACAAAGCCGTTGCGCGGGAAACGATGCTGGCCGCAAACGTGCCTGTAGCGCCGGGCACCGGGGTATTGAACAGCCTTGAGGAGGCGCGGCTCGCCGCCGAGGAGATCGGTTACCCGATCCGTCTGAAGGCCGTTGCAGGCGGCGGCGGCCGTGGCATGCGCACCGTCGACTCGGTGGAAGGCCTCGAGCGCGCGTGGAATGCTGCGCAGGCGGAGGCGTCTGCGGCGTTCACGTCGGGAACGCTCTATCTGGAAAAGGAAGTCGTTTCGCCGCGGCACGTGGAAATCCAGGTGATGGGCGACGAGACTGGAGACGTCGTACACCTGGGTGAGCGCGAATGTTCCATCCAGAGACGCCATCAGAAGTTGATCGAGGAGTCGCCTTCGCCCGTGGTCGACGACGACCTGCGCCGGCGGATGGGACGAGAGGCCGTTGCAGGCGCCCGCGCGGTGGGCTATTCGGGCGCGGGGACCGTGGAGTTTCTGCTGGATGCGTCCGGAAGCTTCTATTTCCTCGAAATGAACACCCGCATTCAGGTCGAGCACCCGGTCACCGAGATGGTAACCGGAATCGATCTGGTCAAGACGCAGATCAGCGTGGCCGCGGGTAAGCCGCTTCCATTCGCCCAGGCAGACGTACGGCCGACGGGCCACGCCATTGAATGCCGCATCAACGCGGAAGATCCCGATCACAACTTCCGTCCCTCCGCTGGAGAAATCAGCACGTTCCATGCACCGGGCGGACCGGGTATTCGAATTGATTCTCACGCGTATGCCGGCTATCGCGTCCCTTCCCATTACGATTCGCTCCTTGCCAAGTTGCTGGCGTTTGGCGACACCCGGGAGGAAGCGACCGCGCGTATGGTCCGTGCGCTCGAGGAGTTCGTGATCGAGGGGATCCCCACAACCATTCCGTTCCATATCGCCGCGATGCGGCATACCGACTTCCGTGAGGGTCGGATCGACACGGACTTCGTGGCCAGATTGGGATACGGAGGTTGAACCCTGGTGGAACCGGGATGCGCCTGGCGTCCACTGATCGGACGGCTTGCGGCCTGGAACGGGAAACAACACCTTCATCGTGGAGCCATCAATCATGTCGGATATTCCGGACGGCCTTCTTTATACTTCAGAGCACGAGTGGATTCGTGTGGAGGGCGAGCGGGGCACGATAGGCATCACAGATTATGCGCAGGGCGAACTGGGGGACATCGTCTTTGCCGAATTGCCGGAGCCGGGTGCTGAGTTCGAGCAGGGTCAGCCCTTTGGTACGATCGAGGCGGTGAAGACGGTGGAGGACCTCTATGCGCCCGTGTCCGGCGTCGTTCTCGAGGTTAACGATGAACTTGGCGAGGATGCGTCTCAGATAAACGCGGATCCGTACGGCGAGGGCTGGATGGTCGTGGTTCGGATGACGAACGACGAAGAACTCGAATCGCTTCTCAGCCCACAGGCGTACGCGGAGCTTGTCGAAGACGCCTAGCGACCGGTGTACACGAGATGTGTCCCGCCACGTCTGACGACATTCAAACCTTTTTCGCCCCGGGGTTGTTGCAAGAGGGGATGTATGCCATTGCTGAATCGGCCGGTTCTGGTCCTGAACCAGAGTTACGAACCCATCCAGGTGTGTAGTGCGCGCCGGGCCATCGTACTTGTATTTCGTGGCCGTGCGGAGGTCATCGAGGCGCTGGACCTGTATGTCCGCACGGTTTCAGACCGGTTTCCTGTCCCCAGCGTGGTACGCCTGGGCATCTACGTGCGCGTTGCGCCCAGACAGCTCGCACTTTCCAAGAAAAACGTCCTGAAGCGGGACGGACACCGCTGCCAGTATTGCGGGACCCGGAAGGGCCCGATGACGGTTGATCACGTCGTCCCCCGAACCGGAAACGGTCGGGATACGTGGGAGAATCTGGTGTGTGCCTGTCTGCCCTGCAATAATCTCAAGGGCAATCAAACTCCGGAACAGGCGGGAATCAATCTGCTCCGCCGTCCCCGCAGGCCCAGCACCGTCACTTCCATCAGCCAGTTGATCGGCGTACCGGACAGTAAATGGCGGCCGTATCTCTTCATGGATTGAACTGCAGCAGCGGGAGCCGGACCCTCAGGGGACTTCCGTCACGCCCCGACCCGCGTCGGGCATGCCTGCGAACCGGATGAACGTCAAGGGAGATCGAACGAATGGTTGCGGAAGCGCTGGCAGTTCAGGATAACGCCGCAGACGACACATGCGGGGTGAAGCTCGACGTTTTCGAGGGGCCCCTGGATCTGCTGCTCTTTCTGATTCGCAGGGATGAGATCGACATCTACGATATCCCCATCGCCGACGTTACGCGGCAGTTTCTGGAGTTCGTCGAAATGATGGAGACGCTTCATCTGGAACACGCCGGCGACTTCCTGGTGATGGCGGCCACGCTGATGAAAATCAAGTCACGCATGTTGCTGCCCGCGGACCCCGATGCGGATGAAGAGGAAGAGGACCCCAGAGAAGAGCTGGTACGGCGCCTGCTGGAATATCAGCAGTTCAAGGAAGTGGCCAATTGGCTCGAAGACAAGCAGGATTCGCATCGTGACAGTTTTTATCGGGGCACCGCGCTGGATACCGGAGAAATCGCCGAGCAGGAACAGGATCCGCTCGCAGCCGGTGGTTCCGCAAGTCTTTTCGACCTGATGGCGGCGTTCCGGACAGCACTCTCAGCAGCGCCGAAAGCGGATTACCACGAGATTCATCAACTGGAAGTCACGACCGAGGAACGGATGGAGGTCGTCCGGAACATACTGGATGAGAGCCATCGGGTTCAGTTCTCGGATCTGGTTGCGGGTCTTCCGCGAATCGTCCTCATCGTCACGTTCATCGCCCTGCTCGAACTGATAAAGACCGGGCAAGCCCTTGCAAGGCAGAGCGGTTCGGAAGGCGAAATCTGGGTTTACAGGCGAGTCGAAGATCAATCCGGACCCGGCGGCGCCCGGTCGTTTGCCGGGTAAGGTTCATCAGCGGCGCCTGACAATCCGGGCCGTTTCAGCCGATTGAAAACCCGAACAGGTCGAGATTCAATGGGCGAGTCGTACGGTATAGACCCGGTCGCGTCGGACGAAGACGCGCGCAACCGGGGCATTGTGGAAGCCCTGTTGATGGCGTCCGACAGACCGCTCGGCGCCACCCGGATCGCCTCGTTGCTTGATGGAGTACGGGCCGGAGACGTGCGTGCGTACGTGGAGGACCTGAACGCGCAGTACGGCCAGACCGGGCGCAGTTTCAAAATCTCCGAGATTGCCGGCGGATTCCTGTTTATGGTACATTCGGAATACGGTGTCTGGGTCCGGCGGCTCCTGAAAGACAAGGCGCCCGTCCGCCTTTCGTCGGCAGCCCTGGAAACGCTTGCCATTATCGTGTTCAAGCAGCCGGTCATGAAGGCAGAGGTTGAGCACATTCGCGGCGTGTCTGTAGACGGGGTTGTACGCCACCTGCTCGAGAAGGGTTTGATCCGCATCGCCGGCCGGTCGGATGCGCCCGGACGGCCGCTGCTCTATGGTACGACCCGGGACTTCCTGAAGCACTTTGGACTCAAGACGTTGTCGGATCTGCCAAAGGTCAGGGAATTGGATGAATTGCTGGAAGACAAGGCCGCTGCGGAAGCATCACCAAACGAGTTGCTGCAGGCAATGCAAAGCCCGGAAGCCCGGACGGGGAATATCCGTGGGGGCGCGGGAGACCCATCGGAGCCGATGAAGGGCCCCGAAGGGGGAGGCGGGGAATCGGAGGGGGACGGTGCAGACACACAGGGAGGGGAACCTGATCCGTAGGAAGGTGTGTTAAAATTACCGGTGAGTTCCCGAACGCGAGCGAAAGAGTGGCGGTCAAGGCGGGAAAATCCGGCTATGAGAGGCGAGCAAGCGCAGCCTCGATCTCGTAAGACGGGTGGGTTTGACCAACGCCGACCGGCGCTTTTGCAGCCGCGCGAAGACCGCTGGGAATTTTAACACAGCTTCTAACTTGAATTATTCACAAAGACCGGTGGTTCTGTTGTATAACCGGTTGTATTTCGATAAATAACGCGAGATTTTTTTTACGACAGCACCTGAAGAAATGCGGAATCTGGTTGTTCGGTGTGAGGATGCGCAGTTTGCAGAGGTAGGCGTCGATTATTCTTGCACGGAAAAGTGAGCATTTGTCCTGCTCCTGGTTTCTCATCCTGTTCGGATTTGGCTTTTATCCTGTCTATCCTGTTTATCCATGTTCGTTTCGGTTATTGTGAATAGAAGAGGCTAAGGATCGGGGGCGGAGGGTCGCGATGCGGAAGAGGGGTATCGTGATTGCCATCGACGGTCCCGCGGGATCGGGCAAGAGCACGACGGCCCGGTGTGTCGCCGGCAGGCTGGGATACCTCTATCTGGATACCGGCGCGATGTACCGCGCTCTGGGCTGGTCCATGATTCGCAAGGGGCTCAGCCCCGACGACGAATCCGCGGCCGCCGGGAACGCAGCAGCACTGGAATTCGATTTTCGCCTGGAGGAGTCCGGCCAACGGGTGCTGATCAACGGGGAGGACGTGACCGGAGAGATCCGTTCGGCGGATGTTTCCGATGCCGCCTCCCGGGTGGCCGTACACGCCGCGGTCCGGAAGATACTCGTGGCACGCCAGCGGGAACTCGGACACGAGGGCGGCATCGTACTGGAAGGTCGGGACACGGGCACGGCAGTTTTTCCGGAAGCCGAACTGAAAATATTCCTGGTTGCCGACGTCGCCGAGCGAGCGCGACGCCGACACCGTGAGTTGCTCAATTGCGGAGTCGCGGCGGAACTGGACGTATTGATGGGACAGATTCGAGAGCGGGACACCCGCGACAAAGCCACGCAGCGGCGTTCCGGATCCTGGCCGGCTTCGGATGCAATCACCGTGGATACCACGGGTCTGGACGTCGACGCGCAGGTGGCCCGCGTGGTGGAACTCGCTCGCAAGTGCGGCGTCTAGACGTACTCAAGTGTACAAAATGCGGACAGACATTTACACCGGACGACCGGGCAATCTCCTGTACCGTTTTCTCTGGGCGCTCGGCGTTGGAGTATGCAGCTGCCTGTTTCGGCTTCGAGTTGCCGGCCTTCACTTTGTGCCCCGGCGCGGAGGGGTCATTCTGGCCAGCAACCACGCCTCCTATGCGGATCCCGTATTCATCGGGGTTGCGGCGTGCAGGGAACTTTCGTATGTTACCAAGCGGGAAGCATTTCCCGTTCCGATTCTGGGCTGGCTGATTCGGAAACTGAATGCACTGCCAATAGACCGTTCTCGCGGAGACCGGGGCGCCTTGCGGGGCATCGAAGGGTGTCTCAAGGCCGGCGGTGCGATGTTTCTATCGCCGGAGGGAACCCGCAACAAGACGTCCAGACTCAGGCCGCCCAAAGACGGCGTGGGCATGTTGGCATTCCGTGCGCGGGTTCCAGTGGTTCCGGTCTATATTTCGGGCACGGTCAACATCTGGACGAGTCTGATCGGACTCAACCGGGTAACCGTGCGGTTCGGAGAACCGATTCGCGTGTCTCCAGCCGGATTGCCCGTCAGACGTCGAGCGGCTTATCACACCATCAGCAGCGAGGTGATGCACTGTATAGGTAACCTGAGACCCGGCAGGCGCAATACCGGCCCGCCTGCGCCGGGTGCCATGCACGAGCGCCGGTAGGGTCCCTGCGGAGAACCGGTCTCCGTCTTTTCCCTGCATTTTTGCGCCGAACCGCACGTCCGGGGCAACGGCCTTTCGCGGAACGGCCAAGGAGGTCGCAGTATCATGTCGGAAGAAAACAACACCGCAAGCCATCCCGTCTCGCAGGCATCCAGCGCAGAGGCGCTGGATGCATTGGACGAGCGCGAATACTCGGAAGAGGAATTCGCCTCGATGATGAGTCTGTACGAAGATACAATGAGCAATATCTCCGAAGGTGAAATTGTCTCCGGGACCGTTCTGGCCGTCGCGGATAATACAGTTGTGGTCGATATCGGTTTCAAGTCCGAGGGCGCCATACCACTTGCCGAATTTGCCGATCCGTCAGAAGTCGAGGTGGGACAGGAAATAGAGGTGTACCTGGAAGACGTGGAAGATCAGGAAGGACAGATTGTGCTGTCCAAACAGAAGGCTGACTTCATGCGGGTGTGGGACCGCATCAAGGACGCCTACGACAGCGATCAGATCGTCGAGGGTCGGCTGGTGCGGCGGATCAAGGGCGGTATTGTCGTGGATCTGTTCGGAGTTGACGCGTTCCTGCCGGGGTCTCAGATCGATATCAAACAGGTGAAGAATTTCGATCAGTTCATTGGCGAGGTTTTTCCCTTCCGGATCATCAAACTCAACAAGAACCGTCGCAATATCGTCGTTTCCAGACGGGTCGTGCTGGAAGCCGAGAGGGAGCGTCTGCGCAAACAGATTCTTCAGACGCTGGAAGTCGGCCAGATCCGCGAGGGAGCGGTAAAGAATATCACGGATTTTGGCGCATTTATCGACCTCGGTGGTCTGGACGGTCTGTTGCACATTACCGATATCTCATGGGGCCGGATCGGACACCCGTCCGAGGTGTTGTCCATTGGCGACGATGTCCAGGTCAAAGTGCTCAATTACGACGAAGAACGCGAGCGGATTTCACTGGGCATGAAACAGCTGATGCCCCATCCCTGGGAGAATATCGAGGAGAAGTTTCCCGTTGGAGACCGCGTGGACGGCAAAGTGGTCAGTATCACGGATTACGGAGCTTTCGTGGAACTGGAACAGGGCGTGGAGGGTCTCGTCCACATCTCCGAGATGTCCTGGACGCAGCACATCCGGCATCCGTCCAAGCTTGTCTCAATTGGCGACCAGTTGAAGGTTGTCATTCTGAACGTGGACAAAGAGGGCCAGAAGATCTCGCTTGGCATGAAGCAGACAACCGACGACCCCTGGCTTTCGCTGGACGAGAAGTATCCCGTGGGTACGCGTCTTGCAGGCCTGGTTCGAAACCTGGTCAATTTCGGCGCGTTTGTGGAAATCGAAGAGGGAATCGACGGGCTGGTCCATATTTCCGATATGTCCTGGACGCGGCGGGTGCGCCATCCCAGCGACGTCGTCAAGAAGGGTGAGCAGATCGACGTGGTCGTGCTCAATATAGACAAGAAACGTCGCCGCATCTCCCTGGGGCACAAGCAGACCATTGAGAACCCCTGGCCCGAACTGGCCGTCCGTTACGCTGTGGGCAAAACGACGGATGGGAGGATATCCCGGCTGCTGGAGCGCGGGGTCGTCGTCGACCTGGACGGAGACGTGGAGGGATTCATTCCGGTCTCGCAGCTGGGACTGTCGGATCTGCAGACCCCTCAAACGCATTTCTCGGAACAGGACGAGTTACCCCTCAAGGTCGTCGAATTCGATGAAGAGCAGCGCAAGATCGTCTTGAGCGTCAAGGAATATCTGCGCGACGCCGAACAGGCCGAGATTGACGCTTACATCGAAAGCCACCGGCCGAAGCCGGTCACCGTAGGCGACGTGGTTGGCGATGCGGCTGAATCGACCGGGGACGCGGAGCCTGCACCGAAGCCCGAAGCCGGCGCCGAAGCGTCCGCCGAAGGGGAGGAGGCCGGATCGACCGGGGCTGCGGAGCCGGCGCCACAGCCCGAAGCCAGTGCCGAAGGGTCCGGTGAAGAAACGGATGCCGAATCGACCGGCGACGTACCCGGCGAAGACGGTCCGCCTGCTCAGAAAAAAGCCGGTAACGGCGACGAGACGGAGGCTGCGCCAAAACCGGAAGCATAGGACCATCGGACAGCGGTTTCGCTCGAGACAGAGAGTTGAGGCATTGTCCTCAACTCTTTGTTGTATGGAGTTTGCAGATTCCGGAAAAGCAGCGCCTTGAATGCGAGGAAATGGCGGGATGAACGGAAACGTCAGAACCGTATCGTTTTATACGCTCGGCTGCAAGTTGAATACGTACGATACGGAATGGTACCGCGAGCAATTCAGACACGAGGGGTACCGTGAGGTCGCGTTCGGACGTCCGGCGGACGTGACGGTTGTGAACACCTGCACGGTGACGGGACAGGGCGCGGCCCAGTCACGGCAGATGTTGCGTCGGGCGCATCGGATATCTCCCGAGGGTACGGTCGTGGCCATGGGATGTTACGCCCAAACCGATCCCGACGTGCTGATCGGAATGCCCGAAGTCGATCTCGTCGTCGGTACGGCTGAGAAGACCCGGCTGCTCGATCTGATCAACGATACGTGTTCCATCGGACGAAGTTACGTGACCCGGCGTAGAACGGCTGAATTTCAGGAGATGGATATCTTCAATTTCGGCGGAAGGGCGCGCGCCTTCGTGAAGATACAGGAGGGTTGCAACGAGTTCTGTTCCTTCTGCGTCATTCCGTTTGCACGAGGTCGGAGCCGCAGCCGCAGTCTGCACAGCTGCCTGGACCAGGTGCGGAGGCTGGTTGACGCCGGTTATCAGGAGGTCGTCCTTGCGGGCGTACACATTGGAGACTACGGCGCGGACCTGGACGGACACGGTCTGCTCGATCTGTTCGAGGGCATTGAGCGAATCGAGGGCCTGCGGCGGTTTCGTGTGAGTTCGATCGAAGCGTCGTTCATCAGCGATGCAATGGTCGATTTCTTCTCGTCGTCGTCCAGGTTCTGCAGGCACCTGCATATACCGCTCCAGAGCGGCGACGACGGGATTCTGGCAGCAATGCGCAGGCCGTATACGCGTGCGCACTACCTCTCGCTGATCGAGACGCTGGCTGAAAGGGTGCCCGAAATCGGCCTGGGCGCGGATGTGATGGTGGGGTTTCCCGGAGAAACCGATGAGGCGTTCGCCAATACGTTCGATCTGATTGACAAGGGTCCCCTCGCATTCCTGCATGTGTTTCCCTTTTCACCACGGGCCGGCACGTTTGCGGCGAAAATGGGCGGGGAAGTGGAAGCGGACGTCAAGAAGCGGCGAGGCGCACTGCTCAGGCGTCTTGGCGAGCGGAAAACAGAGGCCTTCAACCGCCGGTTTGAGGGGCGGACCCTGAACGTGCTCTTTGAAGACAGGCGCGAGCCGGAAACGGGATACCTGCAGGGCGTTACCGACAATTACATTCGCGTCTTCGCCCCGGGGCCCGACAGCGCGAAGAATTCTGTCGCGCCCGTGCGGCTGACCGACGTACGGCCCGGTCGGGTCGTCGGTCGAATGACGGACGTCAATCCTGAGGTCCGCCCACACGTCTCATCTGTATGTGTACCCACAGGCGCAAGTTGACATTGATTCGCATCCGGCGCATCAGTTTCCTCATTTTTCTGGGTCTGCCGGCAATCTCCCTGCGTTCGGAGACCGCGGATCCGGTCGCGCTGTTCCGGGACGGGCAGTTCGACCGGGCGAAAGCGGTGTTCACTCGCGCGCTGAATGCCGAGCCCGATAATCCGGTGGCACTGTATTATCTGGGACGTCTGACCCGCGAGGGAGCGAAATCACGCGAGTATTTCAAGCGCCTGCTGAAATCCCACCCCGGGCACGAACTCGCGGACGACGCGTTGTTTGAGCTGGCGGAAGCGGACTATGCCGGGCCGTCGGGGCGATATTTTCGCGCGGCGGACCGCTACAAACGGCTGCTGAACGAATACCGGAGCAGTCCTCTTGCGTCTCTGTCGCGGCACCGGTTGGGGTGCGTTTACCTGAACACCCGGCGGCCGGACTCTGCGCTCGTCGTTTTTCAGAACGTACTCGATGCCGACCCCCGTTCAGAAATCGCCCTTCATGCCCGCCTGGGCCGGATAGAGGCGCTGGTGATGGCCGGGCGGACCCGGGAAGCGGAGCGCGAAGCAGGCGCCCTCGCCGCAGGCAGACCTCCGCCTGTCATCTCGACGCGGCTGGCGGAACTCAACGAACGTTTGAAAGGAAGGAAGCCGGCACGCAGGATATGGGTGCGCGTGGGTGTTTTCGGAGTCGGAGAGAACCTGCGCCGTCTTTCCGGTCGGCTGGCTCAGGCGGGACTTCCGGTTCGGGAAGAGGCGGCGAAGGTCGCCGGCATGCGGGTCCTGCTGGTCGGACCGTTTCCCGACCGGACTTCAGCCGAAATGCAGATGCCCCGCGTGAAGAAGGAGGCCGGGGCGGCGCATAGCGCAATCGTTGAACGAGACTAGGGAAGTTCAGATGGCACGGCCAAGAGACGTCACGCCCGCAATGGAACAGTACCTGCGTTTCAAGGACGAACACAGAGACGCCGTACTGCTTTTCCGAATGGGCGACTTCTATGAGACGTTCTACGACGACGCCAAGGAGGTCTCCGGTCTTCTCGGGCTGGCATTAACGTCCCGCAACAACGGCAGGGGAGGCGAAAGCGTGCCGATGGCGGGCGTGCCTCATCACGCACTCGATACCTACCTGGCGAGATTGATCAAGGCCGGTCGCAAAGTCGCCATCTGCGAGCAGATGGAGGCGCCGCAGAAGGGCAAGGCGGTCGTGCGGCGCGAAGTCGTCCAGGTCGTTTCTCCAGGTACCGCACTCTCGGATAACCTGCTCGATCAGAACCGAAACAACTACCTGCTGGGTCTCTGGGTGGAATCGGACCGGCTGGGCGCCGCGGTAACGGATCTGTCCACCGGTGATTTCCGCACCATGGAGAAGGACGTGGACGAACTGTGGGATCTCCTGGAGCGGATCAGCCCCGCCGAAGTGCTTGCCCCCGAGTCATGGGTCGATGCCCATGAGGTTGAGATCACGCGGCGGATGCCGGGAACGCTCGTCGTTCGGGCGGAAGAATGGCATTTCGGATTCGCGTATGCGCACGATTTGCTTCTGGAACACTTCCGGGTCAACTCGTTAAAGGGATTCG
This sequence comes from Candidatus Latescibacterota bacterium, assembly GCA_965116875.1. Classification (GTDB taxonomy): domain Bacteria; phylum Latescibacterota; class UBA2968; order UBA2968; genus JAAXHE01. The sequence continues at coordinate 106,456 of OZ220733.1, read as the reverse complement.
GCTGCGACCGGCTGACGGTGGGCGTCAGCGCGGCCGGTGCGGTGCTTGCATATCTGAAGCAGAACCAGAAGGGTGCGGTCTCGCACATCACGCGTCTGTCACAGGAGTCCGACAGTGCGTGCATGGGCCTCGATCTGGTAACCCAGCGGAACCTGGAACTGATCACGTCTATACAGGAAGGCCGGCGGGAAGGGACGCTGCTGTCCCTGCTGGACCGAACCTGCACCGCCATGGGAGCGCGGACGCTGCGGGCGTGGCTTTCTCAGCCGCTGCTGGATATATCGAGAATCGAATCCAGGCAGGACGCCGTGGAGGATCTCGTCCGTCATCCTGTCCGTCGCGAGTCGGTCCGTGAGGCCCTGAAGCATGTCGGGGACCTCGAGCGGTTGATGTCACGCATCTGCTGCGGACGTTGCAGCCCCAGGGACCTCGTGGCGCTCAGGACGTCGCTTCAGGCCGTACCGGGCCTGCGGGGCGCGCTGGATGAGGCCGATTCGGAACTGCTGGTAAGAGCGAGATGTCACGGGTTGCCGGAATTGGGCGAACTGATCGAGCTGATCCGCCGCACGGTTGTGGACGAGCCGCCGTTCCAGTTGAGTGACGGGGGCATCATCAGGGAGGGCCATCGCGCGGAACTCGACGAGCTTCGCGACGCGGCGTCGGGAGGACGCCGGTGGGTGGCTGAATTGCAGGCGAGAGAGAGGGAGCGTACCGGCATTCCGTCGCTCAAGGTCGGATACAACAAGGCTTTCGGGTACTATATCGAAATCACGAAGGCGAATATGGACAAGGCTCCGGACGACTACCTGCGCAAGCAGACCCTGGTGAACGCGGAGCGCTTCATTACCCCTGCGCTGAAAGAGTGGGAAGCGAAGATCCTTGGCGCCGACGAGCGGGCGAAAGAACTTGAGAAAGAGCTGTTTCAGCAACTCAGGGGTGAAGTTGAGGCCTGGGTGGACGAGGTGCAGCGCACGGCGCGCACCGTGGCCGTGGTTGACGTGTTGGCCTGTCTGGCAGAGGTGGCTGCAGACAACGACTACGTCCGTCCGGAAGTGGATGAATCCACGGGTATCGAAATTCGGGAGGGGCGTCATCCCGTTGTTGAAGGGTTGTTGCCGGCGGGCAAGTTTGTGCCCAACGATTTCTTCGTGGATGCCGAACGCGAACAGGTGCTGATCATTACCGGTCCCAATATGGCCGGGAAGTCCACGATATTGAGGCAGATCGGACTGATCGTGCTGCTGGCCCAACTGGGCAGCTTTGTTCCTGCGAGGGCGGCGCGTGTCGGCGTGGTGGACCGGATTTTCACACGAGTGGGCGCGTCCGATAATCTGGCCAGGGGGGAATCCACGTTTCTTGTGGAGATGAACGAAGCCGCAAACATACTGAACAACGCCAGCCCCAGAAGCCTGGTGCTTCTGGATGAAATCGGCCGCGGCACCAGTACGTTCGACGGGCTCAGCATTGCCTGGGCCATGACGGAATACCTGCACAACACGGCGTCCATACAACCACGCACGCTGTTCGCCACGCACTATCATGAATTGACGGAACTCGAGGAATCGCTCGCAAGAGTGAAGAACTACAGCGTGGCGGTCAGGAAGGAAGGCGACAACGTGACGTTTCTGCACCGGCTGGTGGCCGGCGGGTGCGACCACAGTTACGGCATTGAAGTGGCGCGGCTTGCCGGAATGCCCCGAAACCTGATTGCAAGAGCCCGTGAAGTGTTGCGCAGGCTGGAAGAAAAAGACCTGACCCCGGCGGAGAGGAAAACACAGGCCTCGGTGAGTCGTGAGGCGGCCATCGGCACGGGACAGATGAATCTTTTCAACTTGCCTCCGGAAGACCCGGTGCTGACCGAGTTGCGCAATCTGGACCTGGGCGAGACCACGCCGCTCGAGGCTCTGGTTACTCTGGATCGGTGGAAAAAGGAGATGGAAGGGAGGACGTGACGGTTGGCGCCGTGCGATGGGAGACGGAGGAACGTCCTGAATATTGCGTGGCGCCGTTTGACGACGCGTTCCCCGGATACCTACAAGACGTCGTCGGATGTTCCGTTTATGCGCTGAACGGATGAGACGCCGGGAACGGAGAGGATTTTTTTTCTGAGTTCGCGGAGCTGTGCGACGTTTCTGACCTCTACGGTGAACCGGTTGCCGACATGGCCGCCGTCGGTGTTCAGCATGCCCTCGATCACAGGCACGCCAAGGCCCGATATCGCGTGGCTGACGTCGCGGAGGAAATTGGGGCGGTCGGCGCCACTGACGCGAATCTGCACCGTGAACGTCGTTTCTTCTTCGGAATTCCAGTCCACGTCAACCAGGCGGTCGCGCCCTTCAGGCAGGTTTGAAATGTTGTGACAGTCCCGCCGGTGCACGGAGATGCCCTTCCCCCGTGTAATTACGCCGAGAACGACGTCACCGTAAATGGGCTGGCAGCAGCGGGCGAACTGAATCATCAGGTGATTCAGACTGTGAATGACGATCGGGTTTTTTCGGACCGGCTTCCTGGGTTCCACGCGCGGTCGTTTCGGAGTGGGACGGGCCGCGGGAAAGATCTGATGTACCACCCGTTCCAGTGAGACGGTCCCGTTTCCCAGGCTGGCGTAGAGATGTTCGATGTCCCGCAGATTGAAGTGTGCGGCGGCCGATTCGAGTTTGTCTTCAGCGGTCCGTTTCCGCCGTCTCTTGAGTTCGCGATCCAGGATGTCCTGGCCAAGCCGGACGCTTTGAGAATACGCTTCCTCGCGTAACCACCGCTTGATTCGGCTGCGGGCTTTCGCGCTCTTGACAAAATCGAGCCAGTCACGATTGGGTCTCTGATGAGGTGAAGTCATTACCTCGACGGTACTGCCCGTTTGCAGCGGGGTAGACAGGGGGACCATCCGGTCGTCCACGCGGCTGCCGGTACATCGCAGCCCTACGTCGGTGTGCACCGCAAATGCAAAGTCCAGAGGCGTGGCATCCTCCGGCAGCTGGATGAGGTCGCCCTTGGGGGTGAAGACGTAGATCTCGTTCGGAAAGAGATCCACCTTAAGGTCATCCAGGAATTCCCGCGGATCGCTGGTTTCACGCTGCCACTCCAGAAGGCTGCGCAGCCAGGCCATATGACGGTCCATTTCGGACGGGCCGCGCTTGCCCTCCTTGTAAAGCCAATGGGCCGCGATCCCGACCTCCGCCGTCTGATGCATTTCCCGCGTGCGGATCTGCACCTCCAGCATCATGCCGTTCGGTCCCACAATTGTCGTGTGAAGCGACTGGTACATGTTGCTCTTGGGCGTGGCGATGAAGTCTTTGAAACGGGCCATGACCGGCGGATACATCGTGTGCACCAGGCCCAGAACGTTGTAACATTCCGGAACGGTTTCAACCAGAATACGAAGCGCAAGAAGATCGTAGATTTCGTCGAAGGTTTTTCCGCGCACGTTCATTTTCTTGTAAATACTGCTGAAATTCTTTGAACGGCCTGTCATTTCGGCCTGAATTCCGGCCTCTTCGAGCGCTTCCGCAAGCGGTTTCTGCACGGCTTCGATGCAGGACTCCCGCTCCTCGCGCGTCAGATTGATCTTTTCCTGGATATACCGGTACGCTTTCGGTTCCAGCCACTTGAGGCTGAGATCTTCGAGTTCCGCACGCATTCGGGACATGCCAAGCCGGTGGGCAAGGGGCGCGTAGATGTCGCGACTTTCGCTGATCATGCGTTCCTGGCTTGCGGGCCGCATATACTTGAGGGTGCGCATATTGTGCAGGCGGTCCGCCAGTTTGACCAGAACCACGCGGATGTCGCGGGCCATTGACAGCAGCATCTTGCGGAAATTTTCGGCCTGTTCCGATTCGGGGCTCTGAAACGAAAAATCCCTGATCCGGGAAACGCCATCCACGAGGCCTGCGATCTGGGGCCCGAAATGGGATTCGATCTGAGAGAGCGGAACGTGGGTCTCGTCGACGACGTCGTGCAGCAGGCCGGCCGCGATGGTGGCAGAGTCCAGGCCAAGGTCGATAATGATGCGGCACACAGCCACTGCATGGGAGATGGCGGGATCACCCGATTTGCGTTGCTGATTGCGATGAGCCAGTTCGGCAAAGTGGTAGGCTTTGGCAATGAGGTTCAGATTCTGGTTCGGGCGGACGTCGATCGCAGCCCGGAGCAGGTTCTGAAGATCGGGGAATGCCGACTCAGATTCGAAAATGGCTTCGATGGCGGGGTGGGATTCGGATCCGGCCGTCAGCAGCGCCACGGAGACCTCCATCGGATTGTATCGGCCCGCGTCCCCGGGCCGTCTCTTGGCGAATACCATCGGGCCTTTCAATTTAACATATCCATGCGCCGGAGTCAACCGCTGGCGGCGTGCGCCGGGGGCGTGATTTCCTGCAACCGGCGGCCGGCGCGCGGCGTTGTTACCGGGTCTTCGTTCTCTCTCGCCACAGCCTGTCCGTTCCCTGAGGGGCGTCTGTGGAAGGATGCGATCGCCCATTGACAGAGTTCGTGGAGGTTCGACATGTCCTTCGAAGAAATCCGGGGGGTTGCGGCGGTGCTTGTAACGCCATTCGACGTCCGGGAAGAGATCGTATTTGAAGATATCGGACGGCAGGTGGAGGCGGCGGTGGCGTTCGGCATCGGGGCGGTCTGTCTGCCTGCATACGCGAGCGAGTTTTACAAGCAGTCGGGACGCGAGCGTCTTGCTGTCGTCCGCGCAGCGGTGTCGTCCGCCGCCGGGAGAATTCCGGTGGTCGGTCAGTCGAACCACCCTTCGGCCCGGCAGGCGGCGAACTTCGCGCGGGCCAACGTGGATGCCGGCGCCGACGTCATCAGTTTCGCAATTCCGAGACAGTTCGGCACGACGGATGCGGATCTGCTGGGCTATTGCCGGACCGTCTGTGACGCGGTGAAGGTTCCGGTCCTGATTCAGGATTTCAATCCGGGCGGGCCGACCGTCGACGGCGCCTTCTGTCGTCAACTTCGCGAAACTTGTGACAATTTCAGGTATATCAAACTGGAGGAACCGCTTCTGGGCCGCAAGCTTCGCGGCATTCGGGAGGAGACGAATGACGGGGTCGCAGTGCTGGAGGGCTGGGGTGGCATGTATATGCCTGACCTGTTCGAGTGGGGCGTTGCGGGCGTGATGCCGGGGCTCGGGCACGCGGATCTGATGAATCGGATCTGGGAGCTGGGGTCGGCCGGCGACGTGGACGGCGCGCTTGACGTGTTCGACGGGATCCTGGCGCAGATCGTCTTCTCCCTTCAGGATATGGAGCTTTACCTGGTGGTGGAGAAGCGGCTGTTGGCCGCGAGGGGAATTATCAGACATTCAACGGTGCGCAGCCTCGCGTTGACACCGGACCGCGAAACACTGTTGCACGCGGACCGGCTGAACGAACGCGTGCTGCAGGCTGCCGACGGGTTGGGCTTCGCACGGCGGCCGCTGGACTGAACCGAAGTTTGAGTTTTCTCTTGCCTGGGTGAAGAGAACTGGCTAAATTGTCGACGTGTGAAACTGCGCCCGCGGCAGCGGGGGAAGTCATCGGTCAAACGAGGAGTCAGATCCCGGCATGAGAGGACCCAGATACAACACGGTGATGGAGCGGTGTCATCCCCGAACGGAGACCGTGCCGCTGTCATTCATCATCCGGCATTCGCTCGATCCAGATCCATATGCAAACATGGATCTGGACGTCGAAAAGCTGGAAGCCGTAAGGAGAGTGATCGAGCCCACACTGACCGGCCGCAAGTACGAGGTGCTTCTCCTTCGCTCGCAGGGCAAGTCCATGGCGGAAATCGCGATGCTGCTCTCCGTCTCCAAGAGTACGGTCAGGAATTATTACCTTCAGGCGATCAAGCAGGTACGCGAGGCGCTGGGCGTCGAAATCGAAGGGAAAGAGACGCCGGTCGGTACGGAAGGAAACGAAACGGTTTCAACGGGCTGATTGATGGGCGGGACGGGAGGTGCATGCACAGGGGCAGCTATCGGCTGTCTTTTTTTATGAACGGTTGATCGGTTGGTCCGGCGGACATCGATTTTGAAGAAAGGAGCCTGCGGTGGCGGTATTTCTTCACACCAGAATACGGGTAAGCGACCTGGACAGGTCGGCGGCGTTCTATTGCGACCATTTTGGCTTTGTGGTGAAGAGCAGGTCGGAGAAGTCCCCGGCGGGAAACCAGATCATGCACCTGGAACTGCCGGGCAACGCCCATACGCTCGAACTGACCTACTCGGACGATTACGATCTGAACGTGCCTGAGGATCTGATGCATCTTGCAATCGGCGTGCCCGACCTCATTGCGTTCTGTGACGGGCTCGAAAACAAGGGCATCGAAATCTGGCCCGGCGATTGGCGCGAGACGTTTCCCGCGGGACGAAAGATGGCCTTTGTGGATGACCCGGACGGGTACGAGATCGAACTGCTTGAACGGACATAAAGGAAACACGGGAAGCGTCCGATACGTTTTTTCACGCTTCGTGCTTATGTACGTCCGTACGCGGTAGAACCGGAGGTCGGTACGTCTATCCCCGTTTGGGTACGCGCCAGTTGGGATGCCAGACGGAGGTTTCGGGCAGGGTTTCGGCTGACCAGCTGTTCTGCATGGTTTCGAATTCAGCGAGCGCCGGGCCAACCACGGTCTCCCAGAGAGCTTCCACGTCTTCATAATTCCGCAGCTTGTGATCCGGGCTTTTCCTCTTGTATTCGTCGAGCAGTTCCCGGGCCTTGTCGCCCAGCCAGCGAACTTCGTCCGCCACCATGCGCTCACCAGCGCGACGGTCTGATTCCCGGACCGTTGGCCCCATTGCAAAATGAGGACCGGGGGCGTCTTCGGGAGGCAACCGGGACAGGTCCACGCAGTCGGGATGAAGCGCCCAGAGAAGCGACGTCTCAACCTTACCGGCGTGGTCGCCGCCGCTCTTCCCGTCACGATCGAAGCCGGGCTGGTTGGCTTCGTGGTCCGGAAGGCCGTAGAGCCTGGTGCCCACGTGGGGTTGCACCAGGTCGATCAGCGTTTTGAGGTCTTTCCAGTTGGGGCCATAATGACCCGTAATCAAGATGGCGGCGTGGAATTGGAGATGGTCGGCCATCCGGATGTGGTAGCAGATGTTCTTGAAATGCTGCCACGGCGGCATGCAGGTCATCCAGGAGCGTTTGACCTGCCCCACGGTTCGCTCGAGCCACAGCGCGTACCCACCCAGTTCGTGTATGTGCCAGAAGTCCGGCGGGGCAACGATGCCGCCGTGCGCACGCGCGGCCTCGCAGGCGATACCGTGGGCTTTTAGTCCATCCAGGCCCACCGCGTCGTGCGGCCCGTGAGGTTCGCAGAGGCCATAAGGGAAGTAGACAAGCGGACAATCCTCATACGCGGCTTCCAGCTGATCGGGAAACATGCGTTCCCATTGTACCTGGCGCATTGCGAATCTCCTCTCGGATCGACGAACTGCGGAATGTACCGGCCGCGAACGACGGAGGCTGGATCCAGCGGCGACGGGCGGCGGCGGTCCCGGCCTGCCGTCTATTGGACCCTGCCCCGGCCGGCAACGGCCCACACGGCTTTGACAACTCCGTTCCTCACCGCGTAGGCGGTATCGTGCAGATTGGTGGTCATCCCCTGGTGCTGGGGAATGATCGAAAGGCGTTCCCCTACCTGGAACGTATGTTCGCAGGCGCTGACGTCGATATGCCCGTGTTCGACCGACATGCCGTTAATTCTGGCATCGGGGTGTTCCACGATGTAACCATACGGGATGGGCGGATAGCTCGCGAAGGTTTTCTGGCCGCCGTCCACGATAATGCGATTGGGAGTGGGGGTGCTGACGACGGTCACGATCATGCGTTCTGCACAGGTGACGGGGTTCGGAGGGTTGTCCGTGTGATTGATACGCCGCATCCCCTCGAAAACGTAGGAGCCGATGCGGGTTTCGGTGCAGCCAATCTGTTTGGAAACGGCTTCGCTTCCGGTCCCGCCTCCGCTGACAACGGGCACCGGGATGCCGGCGTCTTCCAGAAGCATTCGCGTCCGTTTCAGAAAGGGTTCCGCCTGAGGCCGGCTGGGATAGGTCATGATACCCCGGAAGCGGAGGCCGGGCATCCGGACGACTTTTCGGGCGAGTTCCAGGGCTGTTTCGGGAGACTGGACGCCGCATCGGTTGCCGCCGGTATCCAGTTCGATCAATACGGGAATATCCGGTTCACCCGCCTGGTCTGAAATGCCTCGTGCCGTCGTCTCCGAGTCCAGGGCGACGGTTATCGTTACCCTCTTCCGGAGACGGACGAGGCGTTCCACTTTCCTGGCGCCAACGATGTTGTACGGAATGAGGATGTCGGCAATCCCCGCGTCGGCCATCGCCTCCGCTTCTCCCAGCTTCTGGCAAACGATTCCCGCGGCGCCGGCCTGAAGCTGAAGGTGGGCGATTTCGGGGATCTTGTGGGTCTTGGTATGGACCCGAAGCGCGATTCTGTACCTGCGGCAGGATTCGGCCAGATCGCGGATATTTCTGGAGAGTATGTCCAGGTCTATGGTCAGCGCGGGCGTATCCAGATCCTCGACTCGCATGGGAAACATCCTCTTCGTTCAGGGATTGACCTCAATTCGACAAGAACAGCAACGCGGCGCCGTGACGAAACCTTTCGAAACGGACCGAAAAGGTCGTCCAAAAGCACATTTTTTCCGTTCTCATCCATTGACCTGGTGTATCCTGGTAATCCGCAGTTTCATCGCCTTTGTCAATTTTCACATATTCGGTTTCACGTCCACGAAAACATACGAATCCTGGTTGAAGTGTGACCTGCACGGGTAAGTTACGTGCCGGGAGGGGATAATTCAAAGACAAAAACATGTGCGTGATCTTTCCTTTTCTGCTGATTTCGCTTGACAGCGCATGCCGCACCCGGCTAATTTAACAGCCCGTGGATAAAGCCTGTCAACGGAGTGTTGAGGTCCGGCTGGTAGCGTCATCGTAGCTTGAGGGGGTACCTTGGCAATACAGGTTGGGTTTATCGGCGCCGGGGGTCGCGCGAGTTCCCATATGCGGGTTTTGCAGGCGATTGAGGACGTGGAGATCGTGGCGATTTGCGACGTGCGGCGCGAAACCGCCGAGCAGGTGGCGGGAGAGTACGGCGCGAGGCCATATTCAGACCATCGGATGATGCTGGACCGTGAATCGCTGTGCGCCCTGTACGTCTGCGTACCCACGTTTGCGCATACCGACGCCGAGATTCTGGCGGTACGGCAGGGTGTGCACCTGTTCGTGGAAAAACCCGTTGCGCCGACAATGGAAAAGGCCTTCGAAATCCTGGAGGCCGTGCGGGAGTCGGGCGTATTGACCTGCGTGGGTTACCAGTTGCGTTATTCCGGTATCGTACAGCAGGCGAAGGCATTCCTGGAGGGTCGAAAGATCGGGATGGCTGCGGTCCACAGATGGGGCGGGCTGCCTGGAACACCGTGGTGGCGCGTTATGGAGCAATCGGGTGGCCAGATTGTCGAACAGACCACTCACCAGGTGGATCTGCTGCGCTTTCTTGCAGGCGAGGTGGCGGAAGTGCACGCCTATTACGCATTGCGTACGCTGGATGACGAGGAAAACCTGAATATACCGGACGTACATTCGATCAATCTGAAGTTCAAATCGGGGGCGATCGGCTCGTTGACCTCCACCTGCACGTTTCGAAACGGCGGGGGGACGGGACTCATGTCGTTCGTGATGAAAGACATGCGAGCGGAATTCGGTGCGGAAGGTCTCGTGGTCCGTCCGGAATCCGCGGCGGATCCGGGACCCGTTCATCCTGACGCCGGAGATATCGACGAGGTTTTTGTGGATGCCATCCGCAAGGGCGACGGATCGGCCATTCTGTCGGACTACGAGGACGGCGTTCGTTCACTCGACGTGACCCTTGCGGCCAACCGTTCCGCCGACAGCGGTCGGCCGGAAGCGCCCTGTTTCTCAAGTATGGGCGGCGCCTGAAGGGAACCGGCTACCCGGTTCCGCGTGTAAGCATGCATACCTGATTCAGCTTCCAGGATACGGACAAGGAGACGTAATGGAGGTCAACCTATGAAGTCACAGCGTCACCGGCGGCCACGTACCGGACGGATTCTGGTGGATTATCTGAAGTCGATCTTCTTTGCTGTTTTTCTGGCAGTATTGATCCGGGCAACGCTGGTGCAGGCCTATCATATTCCATCAGGTTCCATGGAGAACACGTTGATGGAGGGCGACTATGTTCTGGGCGACAAGCTGACGTTCGGTACGCAGATTCCCGATCGCCTGCCGGTTTTGAACTACAAGCTGCCTTCCTTTCGATTACCGGGTTTTCGTTCTCCGCAACCCGGAGATCTGGTGATTTTCGAATATCCGCAGGATCCGTCGCGGGACTTCATCAAGCGTTGTATCGCAGTGGAAGGTCAGACGATTGAGATCAGGAACAAGGTTGTCTACGTCAACGGCAAGGCATTCGAGAATCCCTCGGGCGTGAAGTTCATGGACCGGCGGACACAGTCAAGACGGTATAGCCCGCGCGACAACTACGGCCCCTATCTGGTGCCTCCGGGTCATGTATTCGTGATGGGTGACAATCGGGATAACAGCGACGACAGCCGGTTCTGGGGACCGGTGTCGCTCGACCGGGTGAAGGCGCACCCGCTGCTCATCTATTTTTCCTGGAATTCCGGCGCGCCGATCTGGAATCCGTTCGTAAAGATCCGATGGAGACGGCTGGGGATGGTGCAATGATCGTCGCCGGGTGTTTCCCGATCGCGGTGACGGGACTGCGCCAGACGAAAAACCGCTTTAAACAGGCGGGAGTGTGAGTTCAGAACAAAGGAAGGCGGGGCCCATGTCCAGACGACGTACCAGTTTCCGGTTCTGCCTCATATTGCTCTTCGCGACGCTGAGTTGCAGCCCGATACCGGAGGACACCGCCAACAATCCGACCGGCGACACCGATGGCGACCGGGTGTATTCCAATGATGAATGGGGATTCCGAATTACGGTCCCGGACGTGTGGGGATGGACGGCCCAGACGTCCTTCCAGACCCGCGAGCCGAACGGATTGCCCAGGGTTGAAGTGGTTATGAACCGGGAGCCGATTTCGGGATTCGTGGCCGTGCTGACCCTGAGGCCCCGCGCGCTTTCAGAAAAAGCGACACTTCAGACCGTTACGGCCGAACTCGAGGAAGAGTTCAAGGCCACCTTTCTAGGATATACGGCCCAGGAGAAGCGCACGTTTCAGATTGCCGGACGCGAAGGCATCGAGTGGATTTTCCGGACGGTGTTTCTGAGTCGAAGGGGAAACCGGTTTCTAGTTACGGTCGTCCTGGACGGGCGAAAGGCGTATCTGATGATGGGCAACGGGACGTCCGCCGCCTTTCCCGTGGACGAGTACCGTACCATCACGTCTTCTCTTGAGTTCCGATGAATTCGCGAGAGAGTTGGAAGTAGGGGCGCGGGGCAGCTTCCACGCGTCCGGATGACCGGCACCGAGCGTTTTGTGTTTTGCCAGGGAGTTACCCGGCTGCCTCCGGGGCGGTACATCGGGCGTGGGTCTTAAAGGGTTCGAGCGGGACTGGATATTGTCCCGGGCGACCCTTTTTTTTACGCCGGTCAGTCCACCGGCTCACAACGTCTTCGAATTGTCACGAGGCCGAGCCCGTCGGTCTGAAGGGCTTCCCGGAAGATACCTCGCATACGTGCCTCCGGATCCTTTTCTTCTACCGTCCAGACCGAATCGACGCCGCAGGCCGCAGCCAGGTTGTTGATGGCAATCACCGGACCGGGTTTTCCGGCGACCGGGACGCCTCGATCCGGGGTGGGCTGACCACCCGTTGTGAGTGAACCGGCGTTGTCGAGTACGACGAGCAGGAGATTGGCGCCGGTAGAGCCCGCGTGGATCAGCGCGTTCACGCTGCTGTGATAGAAAGCCGAGTCGCCCGTAATGGCCACCGCGCGCTCTCCCACTCCCGCCTTCTGAAGCCCCAGCGCCGCGCCGACGGCGGATCCCATACACAACTTGGTGTCGAGGTATCGGGCGGCGATGACGACGCAGCCGGGATCGGCGGTGAGGAACGGGTTCTGTCCCAGGGCGGCCGCTTCCTCGCGCAGCGCGGCGAGGATTTCATTGTACGGGCAGCCGGCGCAGTGGGACTTCCGGTATGGCTTTTCCTCCTGCCAGCCGGCTTCCGTGAAGACGCGCTTCGGGTCCAGGGCCGGCAGACAGGCCTTCAGCGCCTGCTGTATCTGCCAGCGGAAGAGCTCGCCTTCTCCGGGGACGTGACCGCTGCGTTTGCCGATGACCGGCGGCGTGACGCCGGCGTCGTACCCGATGGTCTTGATGCCGTCTTCCAGATACGGGTCTACTTCCTCCAGAACCAGCACCTGCCTGCACGCTTTCAGGAAGTCCGCGATCAGGCCGCCGGGAAGGGGATAGACGGATGCGAGTTTCAGGCGCCTGAGCCCCGAGGTATCCGCGCCTTCCAGCGCGTCCTGAAGCTTGCTGTGTGCGAATCCCGTTGCAATGACGCCCAGTTCTCCGTCGCCGTCGACCCGGTTGAAGGGAAGATCCTCGAACGATTGAGAGATGTCCCTGAGATTGCGGTGGAGCCGTCGGTGGTTGGGTATGCAGTTGGAAAGGGACGAAATCCAGCGCATCGGCTCCCTGTCCGGTTCCAGCGCCGGCACAGACGCGGGGGTGCGGACGGGGGGCAGGTCGGCTTCGCAGACGCTGAAGCTCCGGGTGATGCGCAGGATCACAACCGTGCGGAACGACTCGGAGAAGTCGAAAGCCCAGCGCATCATTCGCCGTCCCTCCGCCGGCGTCGCGGGCTCGAGCATGGGGATTTCCGCAAGGGGAGCGAAAAACCGGCCGTCCTGTTCGTTCTGTGACCCCCACGCTCCCGGATCGTCGCCCATGAGGATTACCAGCCCGGCGTGAACGCCGGTCATGTTCAGGACCATCAGGGTATCCAGCGCCACGTTCATTCCCACGCTCTTCATGCACACGAGCACCCGGCGCCCGCCCTGGGAGACCCCCGCGGCGACGTCCAGGGCGATGCGTTCGTTCAGACACCACTCGGCATCGTGGCCGTATTCGGTCGCTGAGTCCGCCAGCGCCGTAAACGTGCCGGTGCCCGGCGAACCGGGATACCCGGTAACGCAGCCGACACCGGCCTCGATCGCGCCCCAGGCCAATGCCGTATCTCCATTGATTCGCATTGCATTCATCGGGTTCTCCATAGGGAATCGTTCTGATGGTGGACGGAGGAACGATGGTACCCGTACACCCGGGGCTTGTCAAGCGCTAACCTTGATTCGTGAGTTTTCGTGGGCGTTAAATCGAATTTGTGCGAGTAAATCGAGGCGGTGAGAGGGGAGAGGGTAGACGGTAGAAGAAACCCTTGCCCGGTATATTATTCCTCCTTGCCTCCGGCACGAGACGAAACCTCACAAGGCGTGCAATCTCTCCCGTCTCACGTCTCCCCTCTCACCGCTTTACGACTGATTGTCAGACAAACCCGATCAGCCGCCAGTAGAGGAAGTTGAGGGGAATGAGAAACAGGAGCGAGACCAGCGCCAGCAGAACCATGAGCCGGATGAACTGCCCCATGTGCACGTAGCGGAAGCTGTACGCCAGGATGAACGGCGCCGCCTGGTACGGAAAGAATCCGCAACTTGCGACAATCGCCATACAGAGGGCGGCGGGAAGCGGCGCCAGGCCGGTCTGGGCGGCGACGTCCAGGAGGACGGGCGTGAGGATGGCGGCGACCGCGGCCGTGTCCGCCAGAAAATTGAAAGGCAGAATGAAGGCCGAGAGTACGCCGAGTTGTGTAAGCAGGCTGCCGTCGAAACGGCTCAGCCATTCCGTAAACTGGTTGGCGAGCAGGGGGCTGAAACCGGTGGTTTCGAGCGCGTGACCCACGGAGAACGCTGCGGCGATGTAGATGAGCAGCGGAAAGTTGATCTTTTTCAGCAGGTCGGGATGCAGAGGCCCCAATCCCGGGAGATAACAGGCCAGGACAAGCCCCAGGCCCACGTAGGCCGGATGGATGCCGTGCAGCGCGTCGGTTGCCCATAGCAATATGCCCGCAAACAGGATGCACAGGGTTTTCTTCTCCGCGGGCGTGACTCGGTCGGGGACTTCCTCATCCACGTCGGGTTTCGTCCCGATGCGGGTATCGCCTCTCACCGGCAATAACAGGCGGATCAGCGCGTAACAGAGCGCGACCCGGCACAGGGAAAATACGGGAAAGAGATACAGCGTCCACTGACCCCAGTACACGGTGATGTCCCGGGATTCCAGGACGCCGAAGACTACCAGGCTGGGCACCGAAGCCGTGAGGACACCGGTGCCGCCGTAGTAGGTGGAACAGGCCAGAGAGAGGATCAATGCCGCGCTCACCCGTGATCCCGGCGGTTCGCCGAGCGTCCGCAGCAGGGTGACGATGAGGGGCATGAGGATCAGGATTCGCACGACTCCCGAGGGGATGAGAAGCGCGGAAAGCATGCCCAGTACGTGAAGCGCGAGGATCAGCCCGTTCAGGCTTCCGATGCGACCGAGGACCAGGCGCGAGAGCCGTGCGCCCAGAGGGGTTTCGGTGATGCCGAGGCTGAGGGCCATGCCGGCGAAGATGAGCCAGACCGTCTTGCTCGCAAAGGGTCCGAAGGCGGTCTCGAACGGGAGTACGCCCAGGACGGGGAAGAGGACAATCAGCAACAGCGAACTGTATTCAAGGGGGACCGGTTCGAAGGTCCAAAGGATGACCGTGGCAAGGGAGAGCGCCAGCGCCAGGCGCGGCACGGTGTCCAGGTCTCCAGGATACAGGACGACCGCCAGCGGCAGAAGGACGGCGAGAATCAGCCCGGCTGCGGTTTTTCGGGTCATTATGGGCATGCCCTGATTCATTGTGTGAACGCGGAAGATCGAAAATAGACAAAGAACTCACAAATTGCAATGAAATTAACAGGTTATGCGCGATCGTCGTCACTTGGCGACGGTTCCGACAGTTGCAACAGGACCCATGGGCTTTGATCGCCAACAGGCTTCGTTCCGGCCGCACATGAAGCTTGACCGTCGTTTGACGATATCGGTATCTTCGTTAGGGATTACGGTTCGATAGGTAACGGGACGAGGGGGTACAATATATCCGCCGCAGGGTTTCGCAGGAAATATCGAGCAAGATACCGTATACGATTCATCAGGCGCATCGCCGTGTCGAGACGGAAACGCCAATGAAGTTCAGGATAGCAGTAGAAGCCGCCGACGTTCTTTCGGAATACGGCAACGTACCGATTGCCTTCGAGGTCAGGCGCCGCTTTCGCGTCCAACCGGTATCCGGCGGCCTCGGGGGAATCCGGCTGATCGAAGAAGCCGTGAAGCCGCCCTATATCAAGGACTATGACGAACCCGAGGGCCCCGAACGATTGGCCCGCAGGTCGTGGGACCTGTCGAACTGGATCTTTCTGGGCGCCTTCCGGGGGCAGGACCGAATCGGCGGCGCGATCGTCGCGTTTCACGCCGACGGCCTGGGCTACTGCGAAGGGCGCGAAGACCTCGCGGGCCTGTGGGACATTCGGGTCAGTCCGGAATACCGCGGAAGGGGAGTCGGCAGGGCGCTGTTCCAGCACGCGGAGACCGCTGCCGGAAAGCGTGGATGCACGCATTTGAAGATCGAAACCCAGAACGTCAACGTCGCCGCCTGCCGCTTCTACGCGCGCATGGGGGCCCGGCTCGGCAAAGTCCATCTATACGCCTACCGCGCGGAAGGCCTGGACGAGGTGGAATTGACCTGGTACAAGGACCTGTAGATTGGACGCACGGGAAAACCCGGGTACTTGTGGCGGTCTGGATTTGACTTCAAATACGTCCTGTTCCGGTACATTTGTTACCAGAAAGAGGTAGTTCTATGTTATACAAACTTGGGTCGACCGAAGGGAAATTCGATACACTCGAACCCGTGGCATTTAGGGATTTCGCAAGCTTTAAGAACGTCGAGAAAGATCTGGAAGATTTGATCGCAAAGAGCATTCTGGATGTGCTGTATGAGGAATCGAGTCTAATGCCAGTATTCCAAGAACAGAAAGGCAAGGCAGAAGCAGACATTTATGCGTTGGACGAAAGAGGTGAGTTGGTCATTTTTGAGCTAAAGAGAGGTACTACTGGCGAAGATGCCGTCCAACAGGCTTTGCGCTATGCGCAGAGTGCCGGACAATGGAGTTACGAGACGTTACAAAAGAAATACCGTGAGTACAAAGGAAACCGAATGTACGCTGACGGAGATGAAATCGAACTACGCAAAGCGCACAAGGAAGCATT
Source organism: Candidatus Latescibacterota bacterium (assembly GCA_965116875.1). Classification (GTDB taxonomy): domain Bacteria; phylum Latescibacterota; class UBA2968; order UBA2968; genus JAAXHE01. Next base: position 90,167 of record OZ220733.1, on the reverse strand, counting down.
CGGCCTTAAGCAACAACTGGACGTTGAAGACATAAACAACAGACAGAGGTTGATTGTAATCGGAAGCGCTGCGGACGATAGCCTAATCAATGCGGCGGACTATTGGAAGAAACAGGGAATTTTAATCGACTTCCTGCCGTATAGAATTTATGAACTGAACAACGAGAAATATTTCGAGTTTTTCGCGTTGCCATATGACAAGCATCGAAATCCAAATTCCATTAAAGGAGTGCTATTCGATACCAACAAGACCTACAATAAAGAATCGATCTGGGAAATGATCGAACATAGCCGAGTCGCCGCGTGGGGAACTACGAAACATTTCGTTGGATACATACATCCGGACGACTTTATTTTCCTTTCCCACAGAGGGACCGGCATCGTTGCTGCTGGTCGAGTAAAGGGAGGTAACATCGAAAAGAGTGAAGAGAAGGATATGTGGTTTAGGCAAGTGGAATTTACAACTCCAATACCGGTAAGGGGTCCGAAAATCTGTGCAATGGACTTTCGGAAAGTTTCTGAAATTACCGGAAAAAGCTTCTTCTGGGCGCGCACGATAAAGGTGCCATACCTTACAAGGGAGGAAGCCGAAAATTTGGAAACGGAGTTGATTGCGCACCTATCAAATAGCTGAACCCAAAACGACGAAATCGCGCATCAATTCGACGTGTTCGACAATCATCCCCGCCAATCAGAGCCGTGCGACAGGCAGTGCGCAGATCTCGCTGTCTGAAATGGCTCTTCTTTCCAAAGTTGTGCGGCACGTTTTTCAGAAGCCGATCTGCTCCCGGATTGGCATTTCTGTTTCTAATGGGAGATTGGTGGGTATGCCGACCAGAACTGCCTCGGTGGCATTGCATCCGCTTGACTTTCGAAGCGCGGCTCCACATATTGGCAGCCGTGGGCCCGTCGGTATATGATGTAACCAACCGGAGGATTGACATGAGCCCGGTTTCGTTCACGGCATTTGCCATACTGTTGGCCACGTTTCTGTTGGTTTTCAGACGTACGGCTGAGGCCGCGACCCGTGATTTCGGGGACGGGTTCGCGCGGCATGGCGTTGCCGCCCCGGTGTCCCGCGCGCGAGGCGTGGCGGCAACGGTGGACGGTGACGGGCAGCCCATCGTCCTGGCGTGGCCGATGGACCACAGGGGATGCGGTTCGATTCTCGTGATCGACGCACGGACGGGCGAGGTGGAGGAGATTCCGACGCCGTTCGGGATGGCCTCCACGCCCTTTGCCGTTCTGTTGTCCACGCGGAACCGGTTCTATTCGTATTTCGACAAGTTCGTGGAGTTCGACGCCGAATCACGCCGCTTCACGTTCTGGTCCGACGCGCCGCCGAGATTCGCCATGTCGTTTACAGAAGACGATGACGGCACGGTCTGGACGTCCGCGTATCCCAACTGCGAATTGCTGAGCTTCGATCCGGACAGCCAAAAACTGGAGAACCACGGCCCGCTCAACCATGAGAATTGGCCTCAGTACCCGAGGACGATCGCGGTGGACGGTTCCGGGTGGGTCTACGCGGGCATCGGCGCCACGCGCGGGCAGATCGTTTCATTCAATCCGGCAACAGGCGAACGTGCCGCGTTGATTCCCGAGTCCGACCGCCGGCACGGCTCATCGTCCGTCTACCGGGGTGTGGACGGCAAGGTGTACGGGAGGACGTTCGACACCGGTCCGTGGTGGGCGATGCTCGAAGGCGCGGTGACGCCGGTGGACGCGCCCGCCGCCGAGCGGCCGATCATGGCCGGCATCCAGGAGGCGGTCCTGGACAATTTCCCGGATGGCTGGTCGCTCGATGAGATCAACCTTCCGGAGAAGTACGTCGAAGTCAACGAGGCGGGAACGGTAAGACGTCTGGAAATCGACTATGAGTCGGAGGGATCCCCCATCCTGTCGATCGCGGAGGGTCCGGACGGCAGAATCCACGGTTCGACCGGGCATCCGCTGAGGTTCTATACGTACGATCCGGAGGCGGATGCGTTCACCCACCACGGTCTGTTGGACCTGATCGGACACCTGAACGCGCTCGCCGTTCAGGGCGAAAAGATCTACTGCGCGGAGTACGCGGACGGCAGGCTCTGGGAATACGACCCCGCGCGGCCGTGGGACGATCGGGCGCCTGAGGACCCGAACCCCAGGGTTTTGATATCCGTGAATCCCACAATTATCCGCCCGCACGCGCTTCTGGCGCACCCGGACGGGCGGCGGTTGATCATGACGGGAACGCCGGGCTATGGTTTGACGGGCGGAGGGATGCTGATCTGGGATACCGGGTCCGGGAGCCATACGCTGTTGACCCACGAGGAGCTGATTCCCGCCCACAGCACGGTATCGATTGTGGCGCTGCCGGACGGGAAGATCGTGTGCGGGACGACGATAAGTCCCGGAACGGGAGGTGAGACGCACGCGAAGGAGGCGGAACTCTACATTCTGGATCCGGATGAAGGCCGTGTGCTTTTTCGCGAAGTGGTTGTGCCGGGCGCCACGGTGATTCCGGACATGCTCCTGGGTCCCGACGGATTGATCTACGGCCTGGCCGCCGGATCGGCATTCTTCGTTTTCGATCCCGGGTCGCGCGAGATCGTCCACTTCGAGGCGAAGCTGCCCTACGGCGACCTGGCGGGCCAACAGGCCCCCAGGATCATGGCGGCGGGGCCCGACAACGAGATCTACGCGCTCTTTCGCAACGCGATCGTTCGGATCGAACCGGGTTCGTTCGAACACTCGTCGCTGGGAACACCCCCGGTGAATGCGAACGCGGGCATTGTCATTCGCGAAGGCAGGCTCTATTATACCCACAGATCCGAAGTCTGGAGCTTCCGGATTCCGGGCTGCTAGGCCATAAGCGCCTGCCACAGGGCTTTGTAGTAACGCAAGAGCCGTTCCGGCTCCGGGCTGTCGGGGATTTCGGCCAGGGTGTATCCGTCGTATCCTTCGGCTTTCAGGAGCCCGAAGAGTTCCCGCCAGGGGTATTCGGCTTTGTGCAATTCGTTGATGTGCACGAGCCCGATTTTGTGTTTCAGCAAGTCGAAGCCGCTCCTGACCGAGCCGTCAACGACGTCCTGGGGGTTGCAGTTCCAGCAGATGTAGACGTTGTCATGGTCGGCATGGTCGATGATCGTGCGCATGCGCCGGGGTTCGCACGTGTCCCTGCCGTGGACCTCAACGCGAATCTGGACGCCCAGGTCCACGGTTGCTTCGCCGCATTCTCCCAACGCGCGCCCGATCTGTTCCAGGGTCTGTTCTTCCGGAATGCCCTTTTCCGTCTGCAGCCCGTTGGGACGAACCTTGACGCCGGAGCAGCCCAGGTCCGCGGCGAGCCGCGCGGTTTCGACGGTCCCGTCGATGTTCCGGCGCACGGTCTCCGGATCCGCGGCGTGGTACTCGTAGACGCTCCCGAGGCCCACGATTTCGACCCCCGCGTCCTCGAAGCGGCGCCTGACCGCGCTCCGTTCGGCGGATGAAAGCGCGATCTCCACACCGTGCGCGTGGGTGGTGCGAAGTTCGACGCCCTGGATTCCCGTGGTGTGGCACATGTCGATCAGTGTGGGAACATCCCAGTCTTTCGCGATCTGATAGGTGACGATGCCAAGTTTCATCCGGTGTCGCTCCTTTCGTGCCTGGTTGGTTTCGGCCATCGATTTCAAGATATCGGCTCCCGGCCGAATGTCAACGCCTTTGTATTTCGCGAACAGCGCCGTCGACTGCGCGTCCTGTCCTGATGACGCTTCACTACAGGGGCAACGGCCGAGGGTAACGCGTTCCGCACATTAAGTCCATTCGCTTTTCCTGCTGAAGACTCCATGCAGGACCAGGCGACGAATGACGAAAGCCAGAGGGATGGTTAGGCATGCCGGATTCCGAACTCACCGCAGGATTTCGAATACGACGGGCGGTTTCGCAGGATATGGAGCGCGTGGGTGAGATCGCCCGGCAGGGGTGGAAGAGGATCCACGTCAGTACCGCGGAGATCATGGGAGAAGAAATGCACGCCGTGCTGTGCGCGAATTGGGAGGAAGAGAAAACAATCGCGGTCCGCCGCCACTGGGAGACGCATCCGGAGTGGTTCCGCGTTGTCGTCGCCGCGGAGACACCGGACGTTGTCGCATTCCTGACGTTTTCGATCGACCGGAAGAAATCCCTGGGCAGAATCACGAACAATGCCGTGGCGCCCGAGGCGCAGGGCAAGGGTCTCGGCACGGCGATGTATCGCTATGCCCTCGACTGCTTCAGGTCCGAGGGACTCCGCTTTGCCTGTGTGGGTACCGGTCTGGACGAGGGTCACGCTCCCGCGCGCCGCGCATACGAAAAGGCGGGTTTCAACATCGTCCAGCCCCAGGTCACGTATTATCAGTATCTTTAGAGGGTGTTTATCCTGTTGCAAGCGGCAAAGACCTTGACAATTTATATCCAATTGGTTATATTTGGACATGATCTCCGTGAGGTTCCCGTGAGAGAGGGCGATCTGTCAGGTACACGCCTGAACAGCCCGTTGAAAAAGTCCATCCGGGCTACGGCCGGCCCTTGCCGTCGAAAAGCTGCGTTGCGCTCCCTCACCGAATCGCAGGATGGGACCCGGTCGCGCGCCTTGTCTTCGACCACAATGGCGATTTATTTCCGGGGCGGGACACCAGGCCTCGCCTGCAGAGCGACTTTCTCAACGGACTGTTCAAGTGGCGCAGAAACCGGAGGCGAAGCATGAGCGATGAGATCGCCATTGAACGGAGTTCAGGCAACGTGTTCGAAGATCTGGAATTACCCGACGCGGGTGAGTTGTTTCTGAAGGCATCGCTCGGCTATGAGGTGTTTCAAATTATAGGAAAGCGGAAGCTGACGCAGGCGGAAGCAGCCGATATCCTGGGCGTGCAGCAGCCTGAAATATCCCGTCTCAAGAGGGGAAATTTCAATCATTATAGCGTAGAGCGTCTGATGACATTTCTTATCCGCCTCAATCGCGATATCGAGATCCGGATCATCCCGTCAGAAAGCAGGGAGGGACAACGACGCGTGATCGCCGTGTAGCGCACGATTTGCTTGTGGGTGGAATGCGGTTGCTATGGCCGGTTTGACTGTTGTCTCTTTTCGAATTGAGGTTCGTTGGCTGGATAGGCACCTCTTTGCTTGGGCAGATGGAATTTCCAGATACAGGAGCGAGACTCATGAGAGTACTGATTACATCAGCAGGGACGGCGCTTGCTCGGGCGTTGGCTGAGGACCTGTCGCGGCAACACGAGGTGACGTTGACCGACGTCGTGGAAGTGTCGACGGAATTCGCATTTCGCACGTGTGAACTGGGCCACGACGGCGACACGGAATCCCTGGTGGACGGGATGGATGCGATCGTGCACGTCGCGCAGTTGCCCGAACGGCAGAGGACTGACGAGAGCGAGATCGATTTCCAGACGCGTTGCACGTACAATCTGATGGCGGCCGCACGGGAGAAAAACGTCCGCCACGTGGTCTACCTCAGTTCGCTCAGCCTTTTCGAGACGTGCGATCCGAACTGGAACGTGACGGAGCAGTGGGCGCCCAGGCCGTCGACGGACGCAGGACCTCTGGGGAAGTACCTCGGTGAGTTCACGTGCAGAGAATTCGCTCGGGAACACTCGGTGCGCGTGACTTGCCTGCGGCTCGGGGAAGTTGGCGGCGACGGCGACGCCGCGTTGTCTGTGACGGACGCGGTCAGGGCAATCGCATCCGCATTGACGATAGACGGGCCGATGTGGCGGGTGCTGCACGTGCAGTCCGAGGTCGAAAACGCGAGGTTTCCAGTCGACCAGGCTAAGAGTGCCCTCGGAATCTGAATCGTTGAATCCGCGTGACCCTGGTGACGGATATGAAAGTCGTGATTTACGGCGGCAACGGGATGGTGGGTCCGCACGTCGTGAAGGCGCTTGAAGGGCGCGTGTCCCTTCGGATTACGGATCTGGAGCCGTTTGAAACGTCCCACGAGATGATGCCCGTGGACGTGGCGGACCCTGTAGCCGTCATGCGCGCCGCGGAAGGGATGGACGCGATTATCAACCTGTCCGTTCTGCGGCCGCATCGAAAAATCGCGTTCGACGTGAATACCCTGGGATGCTATAACGTGATACGCGCGGCCGTGAAAAACGGGATCCGGCGCGTGATCAACACGGGGCCGTATTACACCTTACAGGGCGACCCCTACATGAATTGGGACCATCGCATCGGTCCGGACTTGCCCCCGAGGCCCGGAACGGGTGTGTATGTGCTGTCCAAGGGACTGGGCCAGGAAATCTGCCGGGTCTTTACCTCGAACTTCGACGTGTACGTACTGTGTTACCTGTTCTGGAGTTTTCGCGATCACGACCCATCCGCCCAACCCGTTCGCGACCGGTCTTTTATCGTGACGTGGCGGGATGCCGCCGACGCGTTCCTCCCTGGATTGAAAATTCCACTGGAGCGCCTGCCGTCAAGATGCGAGGTATTCAATATTCTCGGCGACCGGCCGCACGGACACTTTACGAACGAAAAGGCCAGACGGATCCTGGGCTGGCAGCCGCGGGACGGGCTGGAATACACGTATATGAAGAAACCGGTGTAGCCTGAACTGAACAACGCTGGAGACGGATATGAAAGTCGTGATTTACGGCGGCAACGGGATGCTGGGACCCCACGTCGTGAAGGCGCTGGAAGGGCAGGTGACTCTGCGGATTACGGACCTGGAGCCGTTCGATACTCCGCATGAAATGACGCCCGTGGACGTGGCGGACCCGGTCGCCGTCATGCGCGCAGCAGAGGGGATGGATGCAATCATCAACCTGTCCGTGCTGCGTCCGCATCGAAGGGTCGCATTCGACGTGAATGCCATGGGGTGTTACAACATCATGAGGGCCGCGGTTAAACACGGGATCCGGCGCGTCATCAACTCGGGACCGCACTTTACCGTACAGGGCGAATCCTACGTGGACTGGGACGACCACATCTCTCCGGATGTGCCCCCCAGGCCGGGAACGAATCTGTATGCGATCTCCAAGGGGCTGGGCCAGGAAATCTGCCGGGTTTTCACGGCCAACTTCGACGTGCACGTGCTTTGTTACATGTTCTGGAGCTTTCGCGATCACGACCCATCCGCCCAACCCGTTCACGACCGGTCGTTTATCGTGACGTGGCGGGATGCCGCAGACGCGTTCCTCCCCGGATTGAGAATTCCACTTGAGAGTCTGCCGTCGCGTTGCGAGGCATTCAACATTCTCGGCGACCGGCCGCACGGACACTTTACGAACGAAAAGGCCAGACGGATCCTGGGCTGGCAGCCGCGGGACGGGCTGGAATACACGTATATGAAGAAACCGGTGTAGCCTGAACTGAACAACGCTGGAGACGGATATGAAAGTCGTGATTTACGGCGGCAACGGAATGCTGGGGCCGCACGTCGTGAAAGCGCTGGAAGGCCGCGCCTCGCTGCGGATAACGGATCTGGACCCGTTCGATACTCCGCATGAAATGATGCCCGTGGACGTGGCGGACCCGGTCGCCGTCATGCGCGCAGCCGAGGGGATGGATGCAATCATCAACCTGTCCGTGCTGCGTCCGCATCGAAAGGTCGCATTCGACGTGAATGCCATGGGGTGTTACAACATCATGAGGGCCGCCGTCAAACATGGGATCCGGCGCGTCATCAACACGGGACCGCATTTCACCGTACAGGGGCCGCCCTACGAGGCGTGGGATTTCGGGATCGGACCCGACGTACCGCCGAAGCCCGGTACGAACCTGTATGCGCTTTCGAAGGGCCTGGGACAGGAAATCTGTCGGATCTTTACCGTTCATTGTGACGTTTACGTGCTGTGCTACCTGTTCTACATCTTCAGAGATCACGACGCGTCTGCCGAGCCGGTTCGGGACTGGTCGTTTCTGGTATCCTGGCGCGACGCGGCTGCCGCGTTCATTCCGGGGCTCACCATTGAACTGGACCGGTTGCCTTCGCGGTGCGAGGTGTTCAACATTTTCGGAGATCGCCCTCACGGGCAGTTCTCGAACGAGAAGGCGAAGCGGCTTCTCGGGTGGCAGCCCGGAGATGGTCTGGAATTCACGTATTCGAAGGCATAGGAATTCTTCCACCGTTTCAAGTTGCGAGGTTGAGTCTGTGAATTATACACCGCACACGGATCAGGACATTCGGACGATGCTGGATACGGTAGGGATCGATTCCACCGATGAACTCTTCGATCCCGTCCCGGCGTCTCTGCGGCTGGCTTACCTGGACCTGCCGTCCGGGATCAGCGAAATGGAGGCCCTTGGACTGATCGAGGACCTGGGCCGTTCGGCGCGGGAGCGGTCCCCCGCGTTGTCATTCGCGGGCGGCGGCGCCTACGAGCACTTCACGCCCAGCGTCGTTGACGCAATGATCTCCCGCAGTGAGTTCTACACGGCGTACACGCCGTATCAACCGGAGGTGAGCCAGGGTACGCTGCGTGCGATTTTCGAGTTTCAGACCATGGTCTGCGAGTTGACCGGAATGGAGGTGGCCAATGCCTCCATGTACGACGGCGCGTCCGCCCTGGCGGAAGCGGTGATGATGGCGGTCCGGATCAACAACGGGACGCGCGTACTGCTGCCGCGCAGCCTGCACCCGTTCTACCGCCGGGTCGTCGAGACTTATGTTCAGGGAATCGGGCTGGAAGTGGTGGAAATTCCCTGGTCGGTTGCCGGGACGATCGATATGGAGCGGGTCGACGAGGAGTTGAATGACGATACTGCCGCGGTCGTGGTCCAAAATCCGAATTTCCTGGGTGTGCTCGAACCCCTGGACGCGCTGGGCAGCCTGTTGCAGAGCCGCCGTTCGGCATTTGTCGCGTCGGTGAATCCCATCTCGCTCGGGGTGATCCGGCCGCCGGGTGACTTCGGAGCGGACATCGTGGTTGGCGACGGTCAGCCGTTGGGCCTGCCGTTGTCCTACGGCGGCCCCTACGTGGGAATGTTCGCCACGCGCGAGCAGCACGTTCGACGAATGCCCGGTCGCGTGGTCGGGCAGACCACGGACTCGGACGGGAAGCGTGGATTCGTGATGACGCTTCAGACACGCGAACAACACATTCGCAGGGAGCGCGCAACCTCGAATATCTGCACGAACCAGACGCTTTGCGCGACGGCCGCGACCGTCTATCTGGCGTCGCTGGGTCCGAACGGCCTGCGTGAAGTTGGCATGTTGAACTGGAACCGGAGCCACGAAGCAGCGTCCGCGCTGTGTGAGATTGACGGGCTTTCTCTCAGGTTCTCCGGCGCGTCGTTCAACGAATTCGTGGTTGAAACATCCCGCCCCGCGCGTGAAGCACTCGAAGCGTTGCGGCGAAAGGGCATCGCGGGCGGAATCGACCTGGGGCGCCTCTATCCGGAACTGGATCGGTGTGTCCTGACCTGCGTGACGGAAACGAAGACCGGCTCGGACGTGGCGCGCCTGGTCGACGCCTGGAGAGATATGTAATGGACAGGGATCTGCTGATTTTCGAGAGAGGCGGCAGCGGGCGCCGGTGCACGAGGTTTCCTGACGCGGGCGACGCGGTTGTGCCCATACCGGACGGGATGTATCGGAACGACGCGCCCGCGCTGCCTGAAGTCAGCGAATTGGAACTTGTGCGCCATTACGTAAATCTCTCGTCCATGAATTTCAGTATCGATACGGCATTCTACCCGCTGGGATCCTGCACAATGAAGTACAATCCCAAAGTTCATGAGCGCGTCGCGCGCCTGCCCGACTTCGCGGGTTTGCATCCCTTCGCGGACAAGGAGGCGTCGCAGGCTGCATTGCGCGTCCTGTGGGAGATGGACCGGATATTGACGGCCGTTACCGGAATGGACGGCTTTACGTTTCAACCGGCCGCAGGCGCACAGGGTGAATTCGTGGGCATTTCGCTGATCGCCGCGTACCATCGTGAAAACCGGGACAACAGGCAGGTTGTATTGATTCCGGATTCGGCGCACGGGACGAACCCCGCGACGGCGGCGATGTGCGGCTATCGGGTGGAGACGTTGAAATCTACCGGCCGCGGAACGGTGGACGTTGCGGACCTGAAGGCCAAGATGAACGACCGGGTTGCGGGATTGATGCTGACCAATCCCAATACCTTCGGCGTGTTTGAGGATGAAATCCTTGAAATCCAGCAGGTGGTGCACGACGGCGGGGGTCTGCTCTATTACGATGGAGCGAATCTGAATGCATTCCTGGGACAATGCAGGCCGGGAGATATGGGTTTTGACGTTGTCCACATCAACCTGCACAAGACCTTCACAACCCCGCACGGGGGCGGGGGACCCGGATCCGGACCCGTGGGCGTGAAGGAAGCGTTGCTGCCGTACCTTCCGGTCCCCGTCGTCACGAAATCCGGCGACCGCTTCGGACTGGACTACGATCGCCCGCGAACGATCGGAAAGGTCAGTACATTTTACGGGAATTTCGGGATGGTGATTCGCGCCTACGTCTATGCCAGAATGCTGGGCGCGGAAGGGATGCGACGCACGAGCGAGATGGCCGTCCTGAACGCGAACTACATCGCCAGCAGGCTGGATGGACATTATGACCGCCCGAAGTCCGCGCAGCCCATGCACGAAATGGTGTTCTCCGCGTCGCGACAGAAAAAGTCCAGCGGGGTAAGCGCGCTGGATATCGCGAAGAGACTCATCGACTACGGCCATCATCCGCCGACCATCTATTTTCCACTGCCCAGAGTGGCGCCGGAAGCGATGCTGATCGAGCCCACGGAGACAGAGAGCCTGGAACAGCTTGACGAGTACATCGAAGCCATGATCCGGATTGCTCTCGAGGCGGAGGAAAATCCCGGACTGATTCACGAAGCGCCGCATCACACGCCTGTACGCCGGATGGACGAAGCCACGGCAGCGCGAAAGCCGGTTCTGCGGGCGACCGGGCGCAAATGACGCCTCAGGAAGGATTACGCCAGACGAAGAACGGGCCGCGATGTCCATCGCGGCCCGTTCTTCGTCCCAACTCTACAATCATTCAATTCTGTCGCGTCGCCTCTCGAGACGTGATTTCAATCAGGTTGCCATCGGGATCATGGAGAAACACAAAGCGGCTCCCGTCGTGCGGTCTGATGCCCGGGCCGCCGACAACGTGTACCCACCCGCCGTCCAGAGACTTGACGACGCGGTCAAAGTCCGAAACCTCGAACGCGATGTGTCGCCTGGACGGATCGCGGTGTTCTTCCGCCACCAGCAGGTGAATCTCCAGGCTTCCACATTGGTACCAGGCGCCTTCGAAATCATAATCGGGCCTCGGAATCGGGCTCAGTCCCAGGAATTTCTCATAGAAGGACCTGGATCGATCCAGATCTCGCGCAACCAGCGTGATGTGATGTACGCCCACAATATCCAGCACAGGTGTAACGGCGCCCCTGAGGGAAAATTCCGGATTCTTGAGGGTATCGTGTGCCACGGTTCTCAGTTCTCCGTGAGGTATGCCCGGATTTTTCGCACCCGCGACGGGTGTTTAAGCGATGCAAGCGCTTTGTCCCGAATCTGCCGAACGCGCTCCTTAGTTAGACTGAGTTGATTGCCGATTTGTTCCAGAGTCATGGAATCTTCGCCGTTGATTCCGAAATAAAGGCGCAGGATTCGGGCCTCGCGGGAAGACAGGGTATCGAGCGCGGCCCGGATCTCGTCGGCCATCGCCTGTTCCATCACTTCGTTTTCGGGTGAGACCTGGTCTTTATCCTCGAGGACCTCGAGCAGGGACGAATCCGGACCCTCCTCCAGTGGCATATCAAGGGACACGTGCCAACGCGAAGCGTTTAGCAGATCCTGCGCCTGCTTGGGCTGCATTTCGGCCCCCACCGCGATCTCGTCGATGCTTGGTTCCCTCCCGAGTTTCTGCTTGAGGCCTGATGCAATGCGCTCCAGCCGGCACAGATGTTTGATTTTGTTTACGGGCAGCCTGACCATGCGGGCTTTTTCCGCCAGAGAGGAGAGGATGCCCTGCCGGATCCACCAGACTGCGTAGGTTGTAAATTTGACCCCCACCGTTTCATCGTACCGCGTCGCCGCCCGAACCAGACCGAGATTTCCCTCGGCAATCAGATCTTCAAGGGGCAATCCCCGCCCCTGATATTCCTTGGCGATCGTGATGACGAACCGGAGGTTGGATTCGACCATCTGTTCCAGGCTCTTGCGGTCTCCGGCTCTGATACGTTTGGCCAACGTAACTTCCTGTTGCGGCGTGAGCAGGTCGTTATATGCGATATCCTTAAGGTAGAGTTCAAGTGCTGATCGCTTCTTTCCCCGTGACGAAATCCCGTTCTGTTGGCTCATTACCGTTGCAGGCATTACTTTCCCCCGGACAATGGTGCGGTCGTCTGCGTGGCGGTTCCCGGCATCATTACGATCGATCAGGAGCCACCCGGAACCCGTACACAGACAGATCCCGTGGGTGCAGAACGCACGAACCGCGACACACAGGTTCGACAGTGCCGACCGTGAACGTGAACAACACAACCTGGAAAGGGGAGGAAACGAATAAGAAGCTGTATTAAAATTACCGGTGAGTTCCCGAGCGCGAGCGAAAAAGTGGCGGTCAAGGCGGGAAAATCCGCCCATATTTGTCTATACGGGTGGGCTTTACCAACGCCGACCGGCGCTTTTGCAGCCGCGCGAAGACCGCTGGGGATTTTAAAACAGCTTCTAAGGGAGAAGGGAGGATCGGAAAGTTCAACCCCTCCAGGGGCGAGGCGTTGAACTCACGGGGAAAACTGACGATTCATGCGGGAGCCGATCAGGGGAACCGATTCCCGATGTAGCATTTCGATCCGGAACTCCGGGGTTCCACCGCCCGGATCCTGTAACGCCGGATCGCACGACTTGCCGGAGTCACCGTTTCATTGCCAGGGGGTGGCAGGTGATTCCGGTATCAAATGCGGCTTCCTGCTTACAGAAAGCCCTGTGAAATAACAAGATAACATAGGAATGACGATTTGTCAATATGCGATCATGATTTTTTCGCAGGGAAATTCCGTCGGCGCCGGTCGGCCGAGGTGTTCAGTGTGATGCAACAAACGCGCCGGGGCGAGGTGATTTATTCGTCCCCGTCCGATTCCTGGTTTCGGCTTCCCAGGTCCCTGTCCAGAAGAAACAGGCCGTTGCCGTCGTTGCCGACCAGTTTCAGCTTGTTTACGATATCGCTTGCGGTGGCCTCTTCTTCCACCTGTTCGGTCACGAACCACTGAAGGAAGGTGTTGGTCGCATGGTCACGTTCTTCGACGCTTAGGTCTACCAGGTCGTAAATCTGGGCGGTTACCGCCTTTTCGTGCTGATAGGCATCTTCGAACGCCGCGAGTGAATCGTCCCATTGGCGTTTCGGCGCCGCAACGGTCGTCAGTGCAACCTCGCCTTCCCTGTCATTGATGAAGTCGTAAATCTTCATTGCGTGCATCAGTTCCTCCTGGGCCTGGGCGCGCATCCAGGAGGCGAATCCCGTAAGGTTTGTGGCGTGAAAATAGGCCGACATCGAAAGATAATAATACGAGGCGTACAGTTCTGAATTCAACTGTTGATTCAATGCAGCCTGTACGTTTTCCTTTATCATCGATGTCCTCCTTGAGAACGAGAGACCGGGACGGACAGGACGTCCTTACGCCGAATCCGTGATGCGCCGCGTATGGTGGATTGGCGAGTCTCCATGGCAATCCGGTATCGGAAGCGGAACCATAATTAACTCAAAAAGCGAAAAAAAAACAAGGGTTTCCTATCATGCCCACAAAAGGAACGGCCATTCCGCTCATGGGCGGAATGGCCGTCCGCTGCGACCGGATTGCGGAAAGATCGGGAGGCGCGGCCGAGGCTGAGTTCAACTTTCGGGGGACAGGACACTAAAAGTCGGTCTTGACGCCGCCGATCAGTCTGCGAGGAAGACCGGGTCGCACACCTGCCGGGCGCCGGGCGGTAATGTACGTCTTGTCGGTCAGGTTGCGTACGCCGCCGAACAGTCTCGCTCCGTTGGCAAGCCGGTATTCCGCGGTGAAGTCGACCACGAAAGCCGCGTCCGTGCTGATGTGATCCGGAATGGCGCCCGCGCCGGGAGCTGTTCGCATTCTTCCGGAATACTTGCCGCCGAGGTCCAGGTCCCAACGTCCGAAAACAAGGCCCAGGTTCAGGAAGCATTGGTGCCTGGGAATATAGGGTAGCTCGTCCCCTTCGGTTACGGTTCCCCAGGCATCGAATTCGCTCTCGAAACTGCTGCTGAACGAGGCGTTCGTGTAGGTGTACGCGAGTCGAACGGGCAGCGAAAAGGTCTGCTGAGACGCGGCTGCGGGATCAAACTGGAGTTCGAGTTCCATGCCCCTGGAGATGGCCTTGCCGCCATTGAACAGATCGCCGGAACCGGTTCCACCCGCTGCGGCGAGGTCGGCTCCGAGAAGATTGTCGTACCTGTTGAGATAGACGATGGCCTCTGCCTTGAGGCTGTTCTTTCGATGCCGCAGACCCAGTTCGTAGCCGATGCTGTCCTCCGGCTTCGCGCCCGCTCTGGAGCCCGGAGGGGAAAAGCCCTTGTGGACTCCCGCAAGGACGACCGTGCGAGGCGTAAGCCTGAAGTTCACGCCAAGGCCGGGGATCCATACGTCTACGCTGTTTTCACGGGTTGACAGATCCGCACCTGAACGACCGGGGTCCGTCTTTCCATAGTCCCTGCGTTCTATTCTGATATTCTCGTACCGCACACCTGGTGTGACGGACCACCTGTTGACCGTGAGTTTGTACTGCGCAAAGGAAGCAAGAGCCCTTGCTGTCTCGATTCGATTGCTCTCCGTTCCCCGCGTCCCGGCTTGGGTCAACCTCATTGCGCCGGAATCCATCCTGTACTTGTCCACCCACTGAAACCGGTCGATCTGATCCTCGTGCAGCCTGAGTCCGATTTCCAGATCGTGGGCTGATTTTCCGTCATCTTTGCGCATGGCGATGATTGCCTGCGCTCCTTTTGCATAATAGCTGCGGTTGTTGGCCTTGACTTCGAGGGCATTGTCATTGGGACTGGTGGCTCCGGTTATGATCTCGTATTCCGCCGCGTGACCGGAGGGATCTTTCAGGATGTCTCCGATTTTGACCCGGTCCCCGTCAACCGAGGCGCGCACCCGATCCAGCTTGTACCAGTTCCGGCTGAAATCGGTACGATACACTGCCGCGGTGAAATCCAGGGCCTGGTTTGCACGGACGAAATAGCGAACGACCGCCTGTTCCTGTCCGGTCGTCATCAGGTCCTTCCGGGACCCGGCGTACCTGCGATATGGCGAACGGGCATAGTCGGCGTCAGTCAGGCCCAGATAGGTCTCGTTCGAGACTTCGTTGGCGCGTCCCAGTTTCAGCAGAATTTCCTGGTAGACTTCCTGACCGGCACGCGTGTTGATCCGGAACTTGGCCACGTAGTCTTCCTTGTCGAAACCCGTATTCCCACCCCCGTCGAGACTCTTGTACCCTTTGGTATTGGCCTGGTAACTTTCAATCATCCAACCGAAGTGCTCGTACGAGTCGCCGGCGAACGCGTGGAGATTGTGTGATTGGTCCTGGCCGAGGGAGAGGTTCGCCCTGCCGCTGAATCGATCGGGAATCGAGGTGGAGATCAGGTTCAGTGCCCCTCCCGTTGTATATGGGCCATGTCTGATCTGGCTGGACCCCTTTCGGACTTCAATGCTTTGCATACGTCCGACGGTGGGAAAGTAATATGCCGCGGGGGCCACGTACGGCGCCGGCGCCATCAGGATGCCGTCTTCCATAAGCGTGATCTTCGAACTGCGTTCAACGCCGGTTCCGCGCATGCCGATGTTGGGCCGCAGCCCGTAGCCGTCCTCTTCCTGGATATTCACGCCCGGAACCTCTCTCAGCACGCGCAGGACGTCGTTGTAGCTCTGTCTGGCAAGCCGCGCCTCGCCGATAACGTGGGCCGATCCGGGGATTTCATCGATTTTGTCCGGATCGCCGATGACCATCACTCTGTCGAGTACGATGACTTCGGAGAGAACCGAATCGACGGGTTCGTTTCCGGCAGACGCGGCAGGGTGATCGGCCAGCGCCACGCTTCCGCCGGCCCAGAGGATTGAAGGTACACCGAAGATAATCCAAAGAAAGCGTCTTGTTCGTTCAGACTGGGCGATTCTCACCGCGGTTTTCCTTTCTTGCGCCGCCTCGAGGCGGCATGTGGAGCGCTGTTCCGCTCGGTGTTTGGCAGCGCATGGGTTCGATTCATCAGAATTACTTACAAGAATGACGAGATCCGATTTTATGCAAAGACTACATATGTTCAATGGCAAATACGTTTGTTTTATATTTAAAACATACGCATTTTATACCAAAGTGTCAAGTGGCCGTTGGTGACTTTTCAGGTGAAGCGCCGAAAAAAGGATTGGCCCCGGTACGGAGGATTTCTATTTTACATGGAACCATCAACGGATTCATTATCCAGGAGCTGTCATGGACGACACGCCTCTCAGGGTTGCCGTTATCGGCGCCAGCGGCATCGGTCAGCATCACGCCCGGTGGTACGATCTCTCCGGTTGCGAGGTGGTTGCGTTCGCGGGCACGTCGAAAGATTCGTGCGAGCGCACCCGCGAACGGCTGGCGTCGTACTTCGGGTTCAGGGGCCGGACGTATCAGGACGTGGAGACGATGTTGCAGGACGAAACTCCCGACATTGTCGCGGTGACGAGCCCGTATCCGATGCACAGGGCCCACGCGGTCGCCGCGCTCGACGCAGGCGCCCATGTGCTTTGCGAGAAGCCGTTCTGCTGGGACAAAGACAAGGAACTGGACGAGATTATCGCCGACGGACGGGCAGTCGTCGCGAAGGCGAAGGACGCAGGCCGCCTGCTGGGGGTGTCCGCCCAGTATCCGGCGGGTATACCGCACTACCGGGCGTTTTATGAGCGGGTCCGCGGAACCTGGGACCCCGTGACGCGGATTTCGATGGAAATGGAGGTGAAGGGAAGAAAGGGGCCGAAACGCCGCGAGGAAATCTGGGCTGACGTCGCTCCGCACGCGTTGAGTCTGGTCATCGGCTTCCTTCCGGACGGCAGGATGGATGCGACAACCGCCGTTTGCGAAATCGATGAGCGTGAGAACCGGGCGCAATTCGACTACGTCAGCCCCCGCGGACGGTGCGGCGTGGATCTGGTACTGCGGGACGTCGACGAGGGCATTCCGGCCCGCCGGTTCGGTGTCAACGGATTTCTGGTGGATTGGGAGGGGCACGTCGTCGACGATGGAATCTACCGCGCCCGCCTCGTCCACGGTAGAGAGTCCCTGCAATGTGACGACTTTCTGCACATCCTGGTCGACGCCTTCGTCGCATGCGTGCGGGATTCTGCCGGTCGGCCCGTCGTGTCGGGCGCGGATGGGCTGCTGGGGCTGGAGTACCAGGTCGAACTGTTGCGAATGGCCCGCGATCGGGTTTCCCCGCGCCCGCCCGCACCGGACGCACACGGATGAATCCAGAGCGCAAGGCGGATATTGCCGTTATCGTCACCTGTCACAATTACGGCCGTTATCTGTCGCAATGCCTGCATTCGATAGAAAGCCAGTTGCTGAAACCGGCGTCGGTTCTGGTGGTGGACGACGCCAGCACCGACGAGACCGAAGCCGTCGCACGTCAGTTTCCGGAGGTGGATTACCGCCGCGTTGAATTCCTGAACGCCAACAGGGCGCGGAATTTCGGCTTCACTCAGGTTTCCGCCGAATGGGTGCTCTTCTTTGACGCGGACAACCATATGGCGCCCGGGTTTCTGGATGAACTCTATAAGGCGGCACGTGCGCGGCCGGACCTGGACTTCATCTATTGCGATCGGGTCAACTTCACCGATGGGGACGGCTCATGGCATCCCGAGCCGGACGGGGTCAGGAAGTCCGGACCCTTCCGGCCGGAAAGGCTGCGAGAGGGTAATTACGTGGATGTCGCCTCACTCTTGCGGTCAGGCAGCTTTCCCGGTTTCGACGAAACACTGCGGCGTTATCAGGACTGGGACCTTTGGCTGAATGTCGTCCTGAGACAGCACGGCCGCGGGCACTATGTTCCAAAGCCCCTTTACTTCTACCGGATCCACAGCGCAAACATCAGCCGCAGGGAGTCCGACGACCGGGCAGTGTGGTGTGTCCGACGGAAATATCGACTCGGTCTCTACTTCAAACTGCCGCTCGTCAGAGACGTACGCTGGCTGTTTTGCGCACTGCGGAAGCTGAAAAGAGTCGTGTTCCGCCGCCGATAAATCGGTCCGGTGACAACAGGGGGGCGTTTGGATATTACGCATCTGGTGCTGGCGGTGGCGGGCCTGCTCATTGGCGTCATGAAAGCCGGGTTCGGGGGCGGCGTGGGCGTGGTCGTGACGCCGCTGCTGGCGCTCGTGATACCCGCCAAGATGGCGCTGGGCGTTATGTTGCCGCTTTCGCTCGCGGCGGACCTGATCGCGATTCGGTATTATTGGAAGTACCGCGTGTCCCGGGTCGTCGGGAGCCTGATTCCGGGGATGGCGGTGGGCGTGCTGGTCGGCTGGGTCTTGCTGGATGCAATACCCGAACTCTGGTTCCGGCGGGTCCTGGGCGGTCTGGCGTGCGTCTTCGGCCTGTTGCAGGCATTCAGAGACCGACTGCCAGGCGTGCCCGTTATGTCCGCTGCCGCCGCCGGCGTGGCGCTGGGTGTCGTCTCGGTGCTCACCCATTCCGGCGGTATTATCCTGATGCTGTATCTGATACCGCAGGGCCTGAGCGGCAGGGTATTTGTTGCAACCGCGATGCTTGTGGGGCTGGCGTTGAATTCCATGAAAGCGCTGGCCTATGTGCACCTTGGGCTGCTGGGACCGGAAGTGTGGCGCATGGATCTCCTTATGCTGCCAACGTTGGCCGCGGGCGTGGGCCTGGGGATCCTGATGAATCGCGGGTTGTCGGCGGTCTGGTTCAACAGGGCGATTCTGGTCCTTGTCCTGACGATCGGGGTCCGGTTGATGCTATCCTAGGACCGCGGTCGCGGGTGAGAAGCGGAGAAACGCGTGTCACGACCGGTAATCGGCATCACAACCAGCATCGAGACGTCGAAGGGTCTCGCCTCACGCCAGGCCGTGGGTTGCGCGTATATCAACGCCGTGGAACGGGCGGGCGGTTGCCCGGTGATTCTTCCCATGGTCGAACGGAGGGAGGTGCTTGCGCCGGTACTGACTCTGATTGACGGGCTGATTATAACGGGCGGTCCGGGCATTACCGACGGTCTGATTGGCGTACTTCCCGACGATTTGCCCCCTGTAGATCCAATCCGGGCTCAGACGGACAACTGGATCTACCACGGCGCACGGAAACGGAATTTGCCAATGCTGGGCATCTGCTACGGTATGCAGTTCATCAATGCCAGATTCGACGGCGCGATTTACGCGGATTTACAGGCCCAACTCGGCAAATGCGCCCATTCCCCCGGGCGGACGGAAGGAAGGCAGGTGCGGCATGGAGTGAGGACGCTGGCGGATACCTGGCTCGCCGGCCTGACCGGCCGGCCGGGCGAGCCCCTCGAAGTGAACAGCTCCCACATCCAGGCCATTGAGGGACCCGGTAACGGGCTCCGCGTCAATGCGGTAAGCGATGACGGCGTTATTGAAGGAATAGAATCGGAAGACGGACGCATCATTGGCGTACAATTTCACCCTGAGGGGTTGCCGGGAACGGTGTGGGACCGCATATTCGAACATCTGGTTTCAATATCGCGGGCAGGCAGGAACCGGGAAACCGTCGTACGCGACTGAATCAACCGCGGCGACCAACGCCGTTGTCGTTCCGGAGTGTTATGAACGAACGCGGCATGCGGGCGTTGCCGTTCGCATGTACGAATCCAGGAAGGAAAAAGGAATGAGAGAGCGACCTGTCTACTGCTGCAGAAGAGTCTCCACTCCGCCGCCACTGGATGGAAACATTGCCGGAACGGTGTGGGCTTCGGCAGAGAAAATCAGCCGGGCGTTCCATCTGATCGGTACCCGGGCCGACCCGCCGGGTTATTTCCTGGAAGCCGCGGCGCTCTGGGACGACGAGGCCCTTTACGTGTGTCTTGTATCCGATCCGTCCCCCGTTTCCGTCACGATGCGGGAGCGGGACCAGGACCTGTTCAACGAATGTGCGGTGGAGGTCTTCCTTCGAGCAGGAAGCGGTTACTACGAAATCGAGGTGAACCCCCTTGGCGCCGTTCTGGACCTTTACTTTCCGCATGAGGAGGAGACCGACTGGCGGGCGATGGCGGAATTCGACGTTCCGGGACTGGTTTGGACGGTCGGGGAGTTGGGCCCGAATGGACGCTGGTGCGCGCAACTGGCCATCCCGTGGGACGGCGTACCTGAGGTGAGCCGGGCGCGACACGACGGCGTGGCGTGTATTTTCGCGAATTTCACGCGAAGCCAGAAGGTACCGGACGGAACGTACCATCTGACCACGTGGGGTCCCGCGCAGAATGCGTTTTGCGAATTGGCGAACATGGGCTGTGTCGTGCTCTCGTCCCGCGAACAGGTGGATCGATGAACGAAGGAGCCTCCCCTGCCGAGCCCCGCCGGAATGGTTCGGCAGATCCGTTCTGGACAGTCGCAAACGGCCTGAGCCTGCTCCGCGTCGTGTTGACCGGCCCGGTTCTCTGGATGATCTGGATGGGTCCGGCGTATAAGTGGTATCTGTTCTCCGTTGTCATGGCAATGATTATAACCGATATTCTGGACGGATATCTCGCAAGGCGCTGGGAGACGGTTACCCGCTGGGGAAAGATCCTGGACCCGCTTGCCGACAAGGTGGCCATCGATGCGATCGCGATCACGCTGGCAATTGTAAAGGGATTGCCGCTCTGGGTCGTCGCCGTGGTCGTTGGACGGGATGTTTCCATTGTGGCGGCCGGTGTCTTCTTGTTGAATCGGGAACGAATCGTGCACTCTTCCAACGTCTGGGGCAAGCTGACCAGTTGTGCGTTGAGCGTCCTGCTGATTGCCTACGCAATGGATGCGCAACCGCTGAAAGTACCTTTTCTGTATCTGTCGGCGTTTCTTCTTCTGACTTCGTCAGCAAGCTACGCGCGCATCTTGCTGAAACAAAGGCGGTAGCGCGACAGGCGTTTTTCATTCCACGAGACCACGTTGCAGATCAGTGTCATCATTCCCGTTGTCAACGAGGCGGAAGCGATAGCCGGCTGCCTGGCGCAGTTCCGCGGACTTCGGAACGTCGAGGTGATCGTGGTCGATGGCGGCAGCCGGGACGGAACGCAGGACCGGACCCGGGCAGCCGGAATCGCGCGGCTGGTGACGTCGCCGAAATCAGGCCGGTCCGCGCAGCTGAATCGCGGGGCGAGTCTGGCCTCCGGGGACGTGCTTCTGTTTCTGCACGCCGATACGTTTCTGCCTGACGGCGCCGTCCGGATGATCCGGGAATCGCTCCAGGACCCGGGAGTGGCAGGCGGAAGTTTCCGGATGGGGCTAACCGAAGATACGTGGATGTTCCGGACGATCGCATTCCTCTCCACGATGCGGTCCAGATATCTGGGAATCACCTACGGAGATCAGGGAATATACGTCCGGCGGGCCGTTTTCGACCGCGTGGCCGGCTTTCCGGAAGTGGCGCTTTTCGAGGACTCGGAGTTCTGCGCCGCCGTGAGGAAGCTGGGCCGTTTCGTTCTGCTGGAGGGCAGCGTCCGTACGTCCACGCGCCGATGGCGGCGGTGGGGGGTCGTACCCACGATTCTCTGGATGTGGATGTTACGAATCCTGTATCTGTGTTCGGTCTCGGACAAGCGGCTGTGCCGTCTTTATCGCGACGTACGGTGAGCAGATCGAGGAGGAAGAGGATGACCGCCGCACGACTGGGTTTCGTCGGACTGGGGCACATTACGGTCAATGCCCATCTACCGCCGCTTGCCGAGCTGGCGGGGAAAGGCATGGTAACCCTGCAGGCGTTTTGCGACGTGGACGGTGAAACGGCCGCCAGCCACGCGCGGACTTTCGGGGCGAATGCCGTATATACAGACCATCGCGAAATGTTCGACAAGGAGCATCTGGACGGCGTCTACGTCTGCATCCCGCCCACCCTGCATACGGATGCCGAATTGATTGCCGCGGAGAAGGGGATTCCCGTCATGGTGGAGAAGCCCCAGACGCTCGACATGGCACAGGCCGTCCGGTTCAGCGAAGCGATAAGGAAGTCGGGGGTTCCTTCTCAGGTTGGTTTCATGAGTCGGTACTACACAACCGCGAAGTTCATGCGAGACCGGATCTCGAAACGGACGCCCAGACACGCGCTCGTACAACTGCTTTACAGCGGCAGCCACATTCGATACTGGACAAGCCGTTTCGAACTCTGCGGCGGATCGTTTGTGGAGAATACGATTCATATGGTGGACCTGCTCAGGTTCTTCCTGGGTGACATCACGGAGGTTTCCGCGTTTTATCATTATCGCAAGCCCGGGGAAGGTCCCGAGCCCATCAACCTGCCCCATGTGTACGACGTGAATTACCGATTCGAAAACGGCGTTGTGGCCAGTGTGACCACCTCGCGCGTGCTGACGAACGTGAGTGCGTCCAGGCGGGAGGTGGTGGTGGTGTGCGACGATTCGCTGATGGAGTGGTCAGCGGAGAGGGTCGTGGAAAACGGGGAGACGGTTTTCAAGGCGCCCGCCGCGGACAATGCGTTTGCCAGCCAGGCGCGTGAATTTGTCAACGCGATCCGATCGGGCGACCCGTCGGCACTGCGAAACGGGTACGGGCAGGCGTTGAACAGTCTGGCCGCGGTGCTGGGCGCGAATGCGTCTGCATCCCGCGGAGGAGCGCTGATACGGCTGGACGATTTCGTGTCGGGTGACGTCGGCCGGCGGGATCGAAACCCTCGGGACGCGGGCACGGAGCCCGGCGCCTTTTGACAAGGGGGTGGCGTCGATGAACGAAATCAGGTATTTCACGCCGCTTGAGGCCAACCGGACCCTGCCGCTGGTGAAACGCATCGTTGCCGACATCCAGGCGTCCGGACGCAGGTTGAGGCAGCTTGCCGGGGAACTGGGGCCAGCCGCGGCCGACGATGCCGAGATCAAAAAGCTGATTGCATCGTTGAATGAGTTCTTCCAGGAACTGGAGGGTATCGGATGTTCGTACAAGGACCCCAATTTCAGCCTGGGTCTTGTGGATTTTCCCGGCGTAATTGACGGACAGGAGGTGCTTCTGTGCTGGCGAAGCGATGAGCCGGCCATCACGCATTACCACGGTCCCATGGAAGGTTATCAGGGGCGCAAGCGGATTCCCGATGAGTTGCTTCGGGAAACCGGGACGGATCAGGGAGAGGAGCAGGAGGATGACAATTCAGGAACTGGTAAACCGGTTTCCGGAGATTCCGGCCGATCTGCACGGTGAACCGCTGCTGGCTGCTTTCGCGGACGCGTTCGATGCGCAGCTGGATATCGCTCACAAGCCCAGCGCATGCGCGGAGGAGCACGATGCCGGCAACCATTTCTATCTGAAGCTTATCGGGCCGATCGACATCTACCGGTACGGACTTTACGACCGCGAGCGGGTGTTGAAAGAGATCCGGCAACTCGTCGATGGCCATCGTGCGGACCCGAAAGGCTTCGCGCGCGGGTTGCTGCCGGAACAGGTTGCGTGGCAGGAGGTCAGAGGACCGGGCTGTGGTTAGGCCGATGCCTGCGGTGTTCCGGGTATTGCGGCGGCGGCCTCGCCTGCCTGCCAACGCTTCACGGGCAGGCCTTCAGAACGGCATGATCAACGGACTGTTATGGCACAGCGCGCACTTCATTTTCTGACGGCCGGGGAACTCGCCGGGCTGTACCGCAGCGGACAGGTTTCGCCTGTAGACGTAACCGAAGCGTATCTGGAGCGCATCCATCGGTATCAGCCTCGCACGAATGCCTTCATTACGGTAACCCCCGATCGAGCGCGGGCGGATGCGAAGGCCGCGGAACGGGCGCTCCGGTCCGGCAACGATGCCGGGCCGCTGCACGGCGTGCCGATTGCATTGAAGGACCTGTGCGATACCGCGGGCATTCGAACCACGTCGGGAGCGCTGGCGAGGAAGGACTACGTGCCCGCGGCCTCCTCCACGGTGGCGAAGCGACTGGCGCGGGCGGGCACGGTGCTGCTGGGCAAGACGAACCTTGTGGAATATGCCTTCGGTCCGTTCGGAATCAACCCTCACTTCGGCACGCCGCCGAATCCATGGGACCCGCGGCGGGTTCCCGGCGGATCCAGCAGCGGATCCGGGCTGGCGGTCGCGGCCGGCCTGGCCGCGACCGCGATCGGAACGGACACCGGCGGGTCGGTGCGTATTCCCGCGGCATACTGCGGTATCGTCGGTCTCAAGACCACAACGGGCCGCATCGGCACGGCGGGCGTCATGCCGCTTTCCTGGACGCTGGACACGATCGGGCCCATGGCCAGATGCGTCGAGGACGCCGCGCTGATCTATGAGGCGATCGCGGGCGCGGATGCCGGAGATGCCACCGCACTCGATCTGCCGGTTGGCGACGTCGTGGGTCTCATGAAGAAGGATGTCTCCGGCCTTCGGCTCGCCGTGGTCCGCGAACCATTCTTCAGTGGGGCGGAACCGGACGTCGTCTCTCGCGTGGAAGATGCGATTCATGTCCTCGCCGGCCTGGGCGTCCACGTCCGGGAAATGACGTTACCCGAGGCGGTTCAGGCCGAACGAGAGGAAGATAACCTGAGGCTCCTGCGGACCGAGGCGGTCGTTGTTCATCGCAAGGCGTTGGCGGAAACGCCGGATTCGTTCGGCGCCGGCGTCCGTGCGCGCCTTCAGGTCGAGCCGGACCTGCTTGCCGTCGATCTTGCGGAGATTCAGCGAAAACGAGCCGAAATGATGCGCACGACGGCGGCAAGGTTGAGAGACGTCGAGGCCGTCGCCGGTCCCACGATGTTGTCGCCCGCCCCGCGCTTGAGCGATCTGGACCGCGGGGAGCCGCACCGTCTGCTCACGCGGCTCGTAAACTGGCTGGGTCTGTGCGCGGTATCCGTACCCTGCGGGTTTACGTCCCGGGGACTTCCGGTAGGACTGCAGCTGACCGGCAAGCCTTACGACGAGGCGACGATTCTGCGGCTGGCCTACGCGTACGAGCAGGCAACGGACTGGCGGGCGGAGCACCCTCCCGGCTATACGACGTAAGGGGACGATTGCATCGAACGCACATCGATTGACAGATGAGAATCAATACGGAGACTCAAAGCAAGGAGAGCGCGATATGCTGGTGGGATACGTGAGTGATGAGCGCTATATCGCGATGTCTGACGTGGCGCTGGAGTTCAGGGACGCGTCGGGAAACGCGGTTCCCGCACGTTCGTCGGCATCGGGTGCGGTATATGCGGACGTTTCGCCAGGGCGGTATCAGGTGGTTCTGGCGCGGCATGGGTACGGGTCGAAGATCGTCAATATGGAGGTGAAGCCCGATGAACCCCATCAGTTTCGTCTGCTGAAGGACTGCCTCATGGGCTACGTGTGGCCCAAGTGCGTCAAGTCGGGCGATCGCTCCGAATTTCGCGTGCATTCACACGAACAGTACAAACTGGAGTTGTGGCGTTACGGCTGGAAAAAGGAACTCATCAGGCCGATCGGGTGGTACGACGAGCACGGACCGCGGGCTACCGTGCAGCTGACTCCCGACGGTGATTATACGCAGGTGGGCGCACAGTGGAACCGGTTCGGGTATACCAGCCCGGGACATAAACAACTGGTCACGGCGCCTGAACGGTCCGGCCTCTACTATTTTCATGCGAAAACGGATTCCGGCCTGTTCTTTTCGTTTCCGTGGGTTGTTGCGCCGTCCCAACCGCGGGCGAGAGTGGCCGTGCTGGCGTCGAACATCAACTGGAACTGCTACAATAATTTCGGCGGACGCAGCAACTATATTCACCCGGACAAGATGCCTCCCACACCAACCATCAATGCCCGGCTCGAATTGAAGCGCTACACCGATCCGGAGCACATAAACTACGATGCGGAGGAGTATCTGCCGCTGTCGTTCGAGCGTCCGGAGCCGATCAATGCGGTACCCGAGGAAGAACAGGTAACCGATCCGATCGAGGGGCGGGCCCCGAATCACGTGGCGCCGGCGGAATGGCGGTTGATGGGCTGGCTGGAGCGGGAAGGGTTCGAGTACGACCTCTACTCGGAGACACAGCTGCATTTCGGAGCGCTCAATCTGGACGATTACGCCGTTTTGATTCTGGGTCCCCATCCTGAATACTGGTCGTCCAGGATGTATTACGAGGTGAAGGACTGGGTCTTCAATCGCGGCGGGAGGCTGATGTATATGGGCGGAAACGGGCTGAACTGCGAGGTGGAATTGCCGGACGAGGAAACGATGATTGTCCACAACGGAAACCGGCGTCAGCAGCGGGACGGAAATTTTGAAAGCCGGATGCATATGCGCCAGGAATCCGAGGCCAACCTGCTGGGGGTCGTGTTCACCGATGCCGGCATCATGACCGCGGCGCCGTACCGGGTCGTTGACGCGGGACACTGGGCATTCGAGGGCACCGGCCTCGAGGACGGCGAACTCTTTGGCCGGGAGTGTCTGCACATGCGAATTCCGGGAGGGGCGTCGGGACACGAAACGGACAAGATCTCGGCCAGGTTCTCTCCCGAAAACGTCAGGCTGCTCGCCCGCGGGACCAACGACAACGACGGCGGCGCACATATGGTCATTCACGAACCGGACGGGGGCGGCGCCGTCTTTTCCACGGGGTCGATCACCTGTATCAGTTCCCTGCTGGTCAGCGATGAACTGTCCCGGCTGACGGGCAATGTGCTGAGGCGGTTTCTGGCATAACAGTCCGTCGCCAACGGAGCGCGGCATGCTCTTCGACACGCATACGAATCTGCTGTGGTATCCGGACCATCTGTCGGATGAATTCATCGAGTCTGCGCTTGCGGCCAAGAAGGCGAAGATGCGATTGTCGCCCGACGTGTATTACGCCGACGACGCCACCCACGAGCGCAATGCGTTCGATGCCAGGCCCGGGCAATTGCTGGAGGCAACGGAAGACTGCGACCGCGCCATCGTGTTCGGCCTGCGTGCGCCGCACGTGGGAATCGACGTGCCCCAGGAACTGGTTGCCGGATTCGTGGACGACAACCCGGACCGGTTCTTCGGCTGGTGTTCGGTCAATCCGAACGACGCGGATTGTGTCGATCAACTGGTATATTGCGTGGAGGACCTTGGGCTGCGGGGGTTGAAGGTGGCGCCGATCTACCAGAACTGGGACCCGCAGGATCCCCGGCACCTGCCGTTCTTCAAAAAGGCGGAATCGCTGGGTATTCCCCTGAATATCCATCAGGGGACCTCGTTCGTCCGGTACGGGCCGCTGAAGTACGCGAATCCCATTCAACTCGAGGATATCGCAATTGCGTGTCCGGATCTTCGCATCGTCATTTCCCACATGGGGCATCCCTGGGAAGATGAATGCGTGGTGCTGATCCGGAAGCATCCCAACCTCTACACGAACATATCCGCGCTCCACTACCGGCCGCGGCGGCACTATCAGGCCTTGATGTCGGCGATCGAATACGGAGTGGAACACAAACTGATTTTCGGATCCGACTTTCCGTCGGCCACGGCGGCGCAGGTCATCGCCGGGCAGTGGAAAGTGAATGACGTGGTCATGGGGACCCGTTTCCCAACGGTTCCGGACGAAGTGATCCACAATATCATTTACGAGAACTGGAAACTTGCCTTCCCGGAATATATCGGACGATGATTTCGAGGAACCGGTTTTCCGCTCCCGAAATGGATTGCCTGAATTCGGCCGACCAGGAGCAGCAGAACAGCTGTCAGCCGACAGCGGGAAGCCGCCAACCTCACAGTGAGAGGCCTTGATGAGCCGATTGTATTATAGCGAAGAAGGGCGGGTGATGCCGGCGCTTTGCGAGGAGTTGACGACGTTCCGCCGGGCCCGCAAGAGGCTCGCGCTGCCGGCTACGGACGCGCCGGGGCAGGTCTATATCCTCGCCCGGCCCTATCCCGAAAACGCGGCTCCGCTACGGGTGGCCGTGAACGGCGATGAAGTCATCGAGATCGAGCCCGATCGGCCCGGCGCGTATTCATGGGTTGAGATTTCCGTCTCTGCTCTAAGGGCCGGCGACAACACATTCGAGCTGTGGACAGACGGGACGGCGATGGACGGCTGGTCCCTCGCGATGGAAGCGGGCCGTGCCGGAACCGGCAGCGGGGTGAGTGACGACGGCGGGAAGACCTGGCGGAGCGACCGGATGGGCTATCTCAACGCGGTCCTGGGCGAGTACGTCGTCCGGGTGCGGCTGGCCGAGGGCGAGGACCCGCCGCCTCCCTCCATGGTGTGGGAGGTCGCGGAGTCGCCCAGGTTGCTGTCGTTGAGGCGTTTGCTGCCGCCCGTCGCAAAAGACCAGGGGCCACTTTTGAACCGGGTCCGCGCATTGACGTCCTGGCTGGCGTCCAGCTGGGAGCACACCAATTCGCTCCGGGCGGGTCAATACGCGCCATGGGACGCCGAAACCCTGCTCGCATGGGCTCCCCGTCAGGTCGGACACAACGGGAAACGGCCGGTGGCAATGTGCGTTCACTATGCCGCGGCTTTCGTCAGCTGCGCCCAGGCGGCGGGTATTCCGTCCCGATGCGCCGTCCTGACCGAGGCGGTCAACGGATTCAACGGTCATTTCGTGGCGGAGGTGTGGTTCAACGAGTACGGCAAGTGGGCGGTGGTGGATCCGAACACCGATGCCCTGTTTATAAGAAACGGTGTACCCATGTCGATGGGCGAGGTCCAGGCCGCGGGAGAAAGCCTGAAGAACCACGTCGAATACGGTCCCGGCGCGGAGTACCAGCGGACGTTTCCGCATATGGTGGAATTTGCACGGGACAATCTGGAGAAGGGGGTGTGCTTCGGACACCGTAGCGTGTGGTTCCGGAGCGACCTGCTGGGGCGACCGGAATTCTCGCCACCCGCACACGGATCGCTGAGTTATTGCGAGACGGGCCTGGTCTGGGAGCAACGCGACCTGGCGGCGGGGTTCGGGATGTTTCCGTTCTTCGGCGACGAGGGCTACTTCGATGCCGCCCCCGCCGTTTCCGGTGACTCTTGAAGACCGATCGGTGGTGATTGCGGTCTCACGCGTCGTCTGTCAGCGGATTATCCCTGTATCGTGTTTAACCCGAGTTTGTCGAGCGCAGCACGGATTTCGGCGCGACCGGGTTCCGGTACGTCGACGCGAGGCGGTCGTACGGGGCCGCCCCGCAGACCAACCAGGTCCATGCCGGCCTTGATCATCGCGACGTCCCCGTACCGGAATCTCAGCCTTTCCATCGGGGCCAGCCGGCGCTGGATGACGACCATGGCCTCCCAGTTCTTCTCGAGGGCGAGGTCGAAGAGTCTGAGTTCGTATTGCGGCGCGAAGTTGACCATGCCGGCGGAGAAACCCTCGATGCCCATTTGAAAACGCAGGTGCAGCACGCCGGGATCGTGGCGTTTGTTGCCGATCCAGACAAAGCGGTCGCCCAGGCTCTGAATGGCGCCGAACAGATTGTGCGGCGCCCGGCAGGGGTCCTTGATCCCGATGATACGATCGACCTCCGCAAGCCTGGTAAAGAACGTCGCCGGCCAGGCCTGCGTATTGTAGGGCATTAACGCCAGACCGGTTGCGCCCGCAAGGATCCGATAGTGGCTGAGAACGCCCTCCAGGTCGTCCGGCGTCTCGTTGCGGATGTACGGCGCCATGGCCAGTACGACCCGCGCGCCCATTCGTTCGTAGACCGGCGCGAGTTCCAGGGCGTCGCCAAGATTCCCGGGCAGCGTGGGTATGACCAGCGTGCATGGGCCGGCGATGTCAAATGCGGATTGGCTCAGCGTTGCAAGTTCGGAATTTGAAAGGGCGTTGACTTCCCCGGTACCACCGCCGATGTTCAGCACCTTCACGCCTTGCTCGATCAGAAAACCCACGTTCGTCTCCTGGGCGGTCATATCGAGTCGTCCCGGGTCTTCCTTTTTAAACGGGGTCACAACGTAGGCGTGTGCGTTCTTGAGTCGGTCTCTTAATTCCTGGGAAAACATCTCGGAAGAGCTCCATGGAAAACGGGTTTTCGGTTCTTGCCGGAACGGAAGCAATATAGGCCTGCTCGCGGATCGGCAAAAATGAATTCATCGCCAGGAAGGAATCCCGTGATAAAAATAGGTACGCGTATCGATCCCGGTTGGCTGGACCGGCCGGAGGACCTGCGGTTCCTGCGTCAGATCGGCGTGGACGTGGTGGACGTGACGCTGGACATTTTCCCGGGGTACAGGGAGTCCGGGCGACTGAGTCGCGAAAGCCTGGAGCGCGTGGTGGAGGTGGTGGACGGCGCCGGCCTCAAGATCGAACGGGCGAACGCCACG
Organism: Candidatus Latescibacterota bacterium; assembly: GCA_965116875.1. Classification (GTDB taxonomy): domain Bacteria; phylum Latescibacterota; class UBA2968; order UBA2968; genus JAAXHE01. The sequence continues at coordinate 59,784 of OZ220733.1, read as the reverse complement.
AACAACTATATGCGCGCTGTCTTCCTGGGTGAATCGGGTGCCGCTGAGGAACTGGATCATCTCGTGGCGAACGTCGCGCTCTGCGGGGAAACCGGATTTCCCGTCGTGGGGATTCAGTGCTTCCAGGCCGCCCAGTTCGGAGGGTTGCCTCGCGGCGTGTTCGAGTGGGTGGAAGGCCGCGGCGGCTATCGGCACCTGAGGGTCGATTTGCGGGACGCGCTGAACAGACCTGCGCGGGACGACGCGCCCACGCACGAGGAACTCTGGGAACGGACGTTGGAGATTTTTCGGGCGACTGTGCCGGTCGCCGAGGCCGTGGGCACACGGGTCGCAATGCATGGGAATGACCCACCCGTGCCCAGTTTGTATGGCGTACCTCAGATTCTGTACGATTTCGCGTCGTTCGATCGACTGTTCTCCGAGGTGCCGTCGCCCGCAAACGGGATGACCTTCTGCGTCGGCACGCGGTACGAGTCGGGCGAAGACGTATTCGAGGGGATTCGTCGGTTTGGCGGGCAGGGAAGGATCTTTCACGTGCATTTTCGAAACGTACGGGGAACCATTCCTGAAACCGGGGGGTATGAGGAGGTAAGTCCGGACCTGGGAGACCTGAACATGTTTCAGGTGGTCCGGGCATTGCACGAAGCGGGTTTCGATGGCGCCATAGACTACGACCATATTATGAAGTTGGCCGGTGACGCGGAAGGGCGGGCCTATATAGCACTCTGCGTCGGGCAGATGCACGGGTTTCTGCAGGCGCTCAAGACGGACCGTTAGCGGGTGGTTCAAACTTCGGCAGACGCCTTGCACGGCCGATGTTCAACGGGCTGAACGCGAGCGTACCGGGAGATGACTCTGAGCGTTGCCATGGCTGAAATGACCGAAATCGTTGTTGATCTCGCGCGGGCCTCCCGTGCTTCGCTCGATCAGGTTGGCGGAAAAGCGCGAAACCTGGGGCGTCTGCTTGTCGGGGGATTCCGCGTTCCGGACGGATTCTGCGTGACGGCGGACGCCTGTACACGGTTTCTGCAACACAATGGCCTTGATCCTGCCGGTGCGACCGAGGAGACGGTTGCCCGGGGTTCGTTTCCCGGATACGTGGAACAGGCCATCAGGACGTCTTCCGAATCGCTCCTCCGACAGGGCGCAACACCCGTTGCCGTGCGGTCGTCCGGCGCCTCGGAGGACGGCAGCGCGTTCGCGTTTGCCGGTCAGTTCGAGACGTACCTGAATCTGACGGACGTCGCTTCCGTACTCGAACACGTCCGGATGTGCTGGGCGTCCGCCTGGAACGTCCGCTTGCGAACCTACGCCCCGGATCTGATTCCCCGTATTGCGGTTGTGGTCCAGGAAATGGTGGATGCGGAGAAGTCCGGCATCCTGTTCACGCAGAACCCGGTGGCATCAGGCGCACCGGGTTTTTTCGTGGAGGCAAACTGGGGGCTCGGCGAGACGGTGGTGGGAGGGGAGGTTTCGCCCGATTCCTACGTGCTGGACCGGAACACGGGCCGGGTTGTCGAGAAACGTATCGCGAAGAAGCTGTGGCGGCTCCTGCCGGGCGACCGCCGGGCCGAACCCATGCCGGAGGAGCTCCGGAATGCCGAAGCGCTTTGTCCCGATGAACTGCGCACGCTCTGGCGGCAGGGCACGAAGATCGAGGCGTTTTCCGGGGGCCGGCCCCAGGACGTCGAATGGGCGTTTTCCGGGGGCCGGTTGTTTCTCCTGCAGACGCGTCCGATTACGACGGACGTGTCCCGTCCGCGCGGCGTGTGGTCACGGGGGATCTGCGACGACCTCTGGTCCGAGGCCCTCTGTCCGATGGCCGCGTCCATCATTGCGGGTCGTCTGAGCGAAGCCTATACCTTCCAGCGTCCCGCGCGGCGCCTGGGCCTGAAAGCATTGATACGCGATGACATCTTGAAGGTGATCGACGGTTACATGTACGTGAACGCGGACGCCGTGGCGCAGGCGCTCCGGCTGATCCCTGAAAGGCTGACGGCAGATGACGCCCTTGAGATTCTGCCCCGGAGTCTCCGGGAGGAGGTAAAAGGTTCACCGCGGACCTGGCGGCGGATTCTCCCGGCGCTGCTGCGCCTGCCGGGGCTTCTGATGACGGAACCCTACGGCCTGATTCACAGCAATCATCGGCGGGTCAGGCAGGCGTTTTTCCCGGTTTTCAGCCGGCGGATTCGTGCCATAGAGCGCCAGATATCCTCGTCGCGGGCTCCGGATGACCTGCTCACGGCCGCAGACCGTCTCACGGATCTGGCCATGCGCCAGCAGGGGCACGTCAACCAGTGGAGCTACGCATTCGCGATGAACTGCATCTGGGTGCTGCGAATGACGGTGGTCCGTTGGGCGGAGCTCGATATGACTGTTTTCAAGGATCTGCTGATGGTCCCCGTAAGGAACAAGACGTCGGAGGCCAACGCCGCCCTGGAGGAACTGACGGAGGAGGTCCGGAGCGACGCCGGGCTGCGGCGGAGGTTGGAAACCGGTACGGACGCGGCGTTCCTGAAACATCTGCGGGCGGGCGAAGGCCGCTTTGCATCCAGGTTCGAGGCGTTCATCCAGTTGTACGGGGTACGTGCCGCAAATCGGGATTTCACCGTTGCGCGCTGGCGGGAACGCCCGGAAATCGTCGTGCAGATGCTCCGGCAGAACCTCGGCGCGGAACCCGTATCGCCACGGAAGGATCCGCTGGAAACGATGCAGACGGCGGAATCGAAGGTATTCAAGTGTCTGTCCGAAAAGCCCTGCGGAGCGGTGCGGGCCCTGGTGTTTCGGTACGTATTGAGATATGCGAGGATCTATCTTGGACTTCGTGAGGAATTGCGGTTCCACCTCGACAGATTGTTCGCCGGGTACCGGGCTGTTTATCTGGGCCTCGCAGACCATCTCGTATCGCGAGGGCAGCTTCGACGGAAGGATGACGTGTTCTTCCTGACCTGTTCCGAGGTCGAGAACGCGTTCCAGGGGGGCTCCGTACCATCCGAAGATGAAATTGATCGAAGGATCGCGGATTTCGAACGCGCGCGCATCAGACAGCCGTTTTATTTCTGGATTGACGGGCGCGGCGAGAATCCGGTCGCCGACAACAGTCAGGATGCACAACGGCTGGAGGGCGTTGGAACCAGCCCGGGAACCGCAACCGGATTCGCCAGGCTGATACGCGGACCGGAGGAGTTCGGGGCGCTCGGGCAGGGGGAAGTGCTGGTCGCGCTGGGTACAGATCCGGGATGGACGCCGCTCTTCCGGCGGGTGAGCGCGGTGGTCACGGAAATTGGCGGGGTACTGAACCACAGTTCGGTGATCGCCCGGGAATACCAGGTTCCCGCGGTCGTTGGAGTGCCGGGCGCCACGCGGCGCATTCACACCGGAGACTTCGTAACCGTGGATGGGAGTCGTGGTGTCGTCGAAATCCACGGCGACGGGAGCGGGTCCCCTGTTTCCTGCGATCCGGCAGACCATGCCGGGCACGTCGATTGTAAACGAACTTCCGCGTAACATCCCTGTTTTTAGTTATTTGGGAGCATACCGATTCAGCGCGTTGACGAATTTCGGGCCTGTCGGTCAGCGAATCGGTTGCGGATTAGTCCTTCTTATTGTAAATTTACCGTTCTGTATCGGAACGCCAATTCACCGTTTTTCGTTTCGGCGCAACGCCAATGACGTCGATTTCCGAGAATCTGAAACGGGTCCTGGAACGCATCGCCCGGGCCGCGGAGCGCGCGGGGCGGCAGGCGCGGGACGTGACCCTCGTCGCGGTCTCCAAGACAAAGCCCGTGGAGGCCATCGGGGAGGCGGTGGAAGCGGGCGTCCGGGTGCTGGGCGAAAACCGCGTGCAGGAAGCCGAGACGAAGGTAGACAACGTCACGGATGCCGTGGAATGGCATCTCGTGGGACATCTGCAGCGCAACAAGGTGAAGAGTGCGCTGCGCATGTTCGAGTTGATCCACTCGGTCGACAGTCTGCGGCTTGCAAAGGAGATTGGAAAACGCGCGGTACAGGCCGGAATTTCCGCGCGGACGCTCGTACAGGTGAATACCTCCGGGGCTGAATCGCAGTTCGGAGCCGCGCCTCACGCGGCGGTCGACCTTGTCGGACGGATATCGGAGGTGGAAGGTGTGGGTGTGGAGGGGTTGATGACCATAGGCTTGTTCCTTCCGGAGCCGGAAGCGGTACGACCGTGTTTCGTTCAACTGCGGGAACTGGGTGAAGAGATTGAATCGGCGCGCATCCCGGGTGTGTCGATGACACATCTGTCAATGGGGATGACGGGGGATTTCGAAGTGGCGATAGAGGAAGGCGCCACGATGGTGCGCGTCGGCTCGGCGGTCTTCGGTTCAAGGCAATGACGCGGGGACGGCGCGTCCCACGGTCGGTGGCGGCGGCGCTGCCAGGATAAGGATCGCAATGTTATACGTCTTGTTGCAGGTAATCGAATATTTGCGTGCAGCCGTAAATTTCGCCGCATTCGCGGTGGTTGTCGTTGTTGTCGTCCTGATGGTTCTGCGTTGGATACTGTTCAGGGCGCAGCCCTTTGGACGGCTTGCTCAGGTTGTTCGGGAGTGGACCGACCCCATGATCTGGCCGGTTGCGCAGAGCCTGCCGGCGTCCAACAGTCTCAGCATTGCGCCGCTGTTTGTGATTCTGGCAGCGCTGTTGGCCGCGTTTTTTCTGAAGTGGGTCAGCAACGATGTGCTGCTGGCGATGGAAGGGGTGGTCCGGGCATTGATGAACGTGGCCTTTCTTCAGGTCATCGGCTGGCTCTTCTATGGCGCGATTTCGGTCTTCCTGGTGTTGATCCTCGCCCGCATCATCGTTTCCTGGATGCCCTTTCTGCAAAGCGGGCGGCTGATCTGGACGCTGTATGCGCTTACCGAGCCCGTCATGGCCCCGTTCCGGCGCATGATTCCGCCGCTTGGGATGTTCGATCTGTCGCCGATACTGTTGATCCTGCTGTTGAATTTCGCAAAAGGTGCGGTTCTGGCCGTCTTCGGACTGGGCGCGTCGTAGGTGTCTGAGCCGGGTACCGGACAGTTTTTTCGGCCGACGGCGCCTCATTGCCGGGTCCTGAATCCTCGTTCACGCTTTTCCTCTCCCCGCGGGGCGGCATCCCCTGCCGTCCGCCCGATCCATCCCGGCGCAGCCGGCGCCGAGGACGTTTATGGAGGTGGTTCCCGTGAAGCTGAATTCGCTGGATATCCGCAAGCAGGAGTTCAAACGGGTTTTTCGTGGTCTCGACCCGGATGAAGTGGCGGCATTTCTGGAAACGGTCGCGGATGCATTTGAGACGCTGAACCGCGAACGCTTGCAGGCACTGGAGCGCGAGGCCGGTTTGAAGGAGAAGGTGGAGCAGTACGCGCAGATGGAGGCGACGTTGCAGGAAATGCTGAAGACGGCGCAGCTTACGGCGGATGACGTTCGCGAGAACGCCCGGACGGAGGGCAGGCTGATTGTGAAGGAGGCCGAGGCGCTGGGAAATCGCGCCGTGGAGAAAGCGCGCGCGCAGGTGCGGCAGATGCGGAACGAGATGGTGAATCTAAAGGGTCGAAGGGACATGTTCGTCGCCAGGTTTCAGTCCCTCCTGCAGGCGCATACCGAATTCCTGGCTCAGTTGTCAGACGATGATTGCGACGGTGTCGACGGGAGCAACGGCGGTGAGAAAGCGTACGTGAAAGTCGGCAACGGCCAGGTTCCGAACGGAGAAGACGCGCAGTCGGCAGACTGATTTTCCGAGCGTGCACCAAACGCGCGGCGTTGCGGGACCGGGTTGTTCCCGGCGGGAGTGGGGCGGATCCATGACAGGCACGAAGCCGTTACGACTTGGCGTCATCGGCGGGTCCGGGTTCTACGAGATGGAAGGCGTCAGGATTGTGCGGGAGCACGAGGTGGACACGCCATTCGGACAGCCCTCGGACCTGCTGGCGGAGGTGGACATAGACGGACGCACGGTGTTCTTTCTGCCCCGGCATGGGCGCGGACACAGATTGTTGCCGTCCGAGGTGCCGTACCGCGCCAATATACACGCCCTGAAACAGCTGAGTATTACCCATGTCCTCGCTGTGGGCGCCGTGGGAATCATGAAGGAACACATCGCGCCGGGAGACATGATCGTTCCGGATCAGGTCTTCGATCGCACCATGGGGAATCGGGCGTCCACGTTTTTCGGGGGCGGGGTGGTGGGACACGTGTCCTTCGCCGACCCGTTTTGTGCTGAAATGCGCGGTCTTGTCGTTCAGGCTGCAAAGGCAGCGGGCGCTGCGGTCCACGACGGCGGTACGTATGTCTGCATGGAAGGGCCGCAGTTTTCCACCCGGGCGGAATCGCACTTTTATCGCCGGGCCGCCGACGCTACGGTGATCGGAATGACGGCGATTCCGGAGGCCAAACTGGCCCGTGAGGCGGAAATGTGTTACGCCGTCCTGTCCATGGGTACGGACTACGATTGCTGGCACGAGCAGGAAGGGGACGTCGATATCGAGTCGGTTCTGGCTATCCTGAAGGCGAATACACGGACGGCCAATGCGGTGGTGAAGGAAATCTCGGGGCTGCTGCCGGAAGCGACGGATTGCGAGTGCCAGCGCTCTGCGCGGGATGCGATTATAACGGCGCCAGGCGCGGTTTCCGATGAGGCGAAACACCGGCTGCGCGTCCTTTATGGACACTATCTGGACGGGACGGGATGATCGACGAACGATGGTACAGAAGACCCGGTGGCGTACCGGAAGCCGTGGCGGCGGGGGGCGTGGTTGTCAGGGTGGAAGACGGCCGGGTGATGGTGGCGCTGATTCGCGAGAAGTCCTACGAGGAGTACGTACTTCCCAAGGGACACGTGGATGCGGGCGAGTCCGTCGAGGAGGCTGCGCGCCGGGAGATCGAGGAGGAGGCGGGGTTTACGGAACTGAAGTTGGTCCGGCCGATGGGCGTTCGGGCAAGGATGAACTATCGTCGAACGGAGTGGAAGACCACGCATTATTTCCTGTACCGGACCGAACAGGTGGACGTCGTGCCTGCCGACGTCGAAAATCACGAAGTCGTGGACTGGTTTCCGATCGACAGGCTGCCCGTGATGACGTGGCCGGAACAGAAGGCCCTGTTACGGGAGAACCAGCCCCGGATTGTCGCGATGGTGAATGGACAGCCGACTCGATAGATCCCTGCAATCTCAGGCAGGGCGCTTCCTTCTGAACCGGTCTGCATTACGGCGCGTCAGTTCGCGGGACCTCATCGACGACGAGACCGGAATGGTCCGCAGTTTCCCCGAATACCACAACGACAGTGAATAGCGCTCATGGCGACGGTTAAAGAGGCAGACAAGGCGTTTGAAGGCGTTTCCGGCGGAATGGATTTTCCCGGAATGGAGCGGGAGACCCTTCGGTTCTGGGAGGAAAACCGCACGTTTGCGAAGTCGGTGGCAACCCGGCCGGAATCCAATCCGTTCATCTTCAACGACGGGCCGCCGTTTGCCAGCGGGCTTCCGCATTACGGTCACCTGCTGGCCTCCATTATCAAGGACGTCGTACCGCGGTACTGGACCATGCGCGGATATCGGGTGGACCGTCGTTTCGGCTGGGATTGTCACGGGCTCCCGGTAGAGAACGAGGCCGAGCGGCAGCTGGGGCTGAAGTCCAGGAAAGACATTCTTGCATTCGGCGTGGGCAGATTCAACGAATTCTGCCGTGAACAGGTACTCCAATATACCGCGGAGTGGAAGCAGGTCATCCAGCGGTGCGGACGGTGGGTGGACTGGGACCACCAATACCGGACGATGGATCCGGACTTCATGGAGTCCGTGTGGTGGGTGTTCAAGAGCCTCTGGGAGAAGGACCTGGTGTATGAGGGATACTATTCGCTTGCCTATTGTCCCAGGTGCGCCACCCCGCTCTCCAATTTCGAGGTGAATCTCGGGGGCTACCGGGATACCCGGGATCCATCCATCACGGTGCGATTCCGCGTCCGAGGGCAGTCGAATACGTCGATTCTGGCGTGGACGACCACACCGTGGACGCTGCCATCGAATATGGCGCTCGCGGTGGGAGAAGACATCCCGTACGTGCGCGTCCACATGGAAAACGGAGAGCAGCTGATCCTTGCGGAACCGCGATTCGACGCCGTGTTCGGCAGTTGCGGCGGGGAGGTGCTTCGGGTCGAGACGGAACCCGTCGCGGAACTACTCGAAATGCGGTACGAGCCGTTGTTTCCCTATTTTTCGGACCTTGCCAATCAGGGCGCGTATCGCGTGCATGCGGCCGATTTCGTGTCTACCGAAGACGGTACCGGGATCGTGCACGTCGCACCGGGATTCGGTGAGGATGACTATCAGCTGGGAGTCAAACGCGGCATCCCCGTCGTGTGCCCGATCGACGAGGATTGCGCGTTTACGGAGGCGGTGCCGGAATATGCGGGTCAATTCGTAAAGGACGTGGATCGCCAGATCGTGCGGCGGTTGCGAACCGAAGGTCTGCTGTTTTCCGAGGGCACGCTGGTTCACAGTTATCCGTACTGCTGGAGATGCGATTCTCCCCTGATTTATCGCGCAATCTCAACCTGGTTCGTGGCCATAGAGCCGATCAAGGAAGAGATGATCGCCTCGAACCAGCGGGTCCGCTGGGTGCCGGAGCACATCAAGGACGGACGATTCGGCCGCTGGCTGGAGGATGCGCGCGACTGGGCGATCAGCCGGAACCGCTACTGGGGCACGCCTCTGCCCGTCTGGCGGAATGAGGACACGAAGGAGACGATCTGCATCGGAAGCCGTGAAGAACTGGAACGCCTGAGCGGGGAGAAAGTGGATGACCTGCACAAGCATCTGATCGATCACATCGAAATCCCCAGCCCCACCGGACGAGGCGTCCTGACGCGTGTGCCCGAAGTGCTGGATTGCTGGTTCGAGTCCGGGTCCATGCCCTATTCCCAGACCCACTATCCGTTTGAGAACCGTTCGTTTTTCGAGGCGAATTTCCCGGCCGATTTCATTTCAGAAGGCCTCGATCAGACCCGGGGCTGGTTCTATACGTTGACGGTTCTCGCCGCGGCGCTGTTCCAGGAGCCGGCGTTCAGGAATTGCATTGTTTCCGGTATGCTGCTTGCCGAGGACGGACGCAAGATGAGCAAGCGGCTGAAGAACTATCCGGAACCCACCGAAATGCTGGACGCGTACGGCGCAGACGCGTTGAGGCTGTATCTGTTGAACTCGCCGGCGCTGAAGGCCGAGGAGTTGAGAATCAGCGAACGCGGTATCCAGGAAAGTCTGCGATCGGTCATCATTCCGTTGTGGAACGCCTATGGCGGCATATTCGTCACCTACGCGAATATCGACGGCTGGACGCCCTCCCGCGCGCGGGGGGCGCCTCGCACGCACGAACTGGACCGCTGGATCCTGTCGGAACTGCAGACGTTGCTGCATGAAATGAATGTAGAGATGGCGGCCTACCGGCTGTACAGGACCGTGCCGGTGATGGTTTCGTTTGTTGAAAAGTTGACGAACTGGTACATCCGCCGCAGCCGCCGCCGATTCTGGAAGTCGGAAGACGACGAGGACAAGGCGGCGGTCTACGAGACGCTCTACGAGGTGCTGGTTACGCTTGTCAAGGCGATGGCGCCCGTGCTTCCGTTCGTGACCGAGAAGATCTATCAGAATCTGGTCAGAAGCGTCGACAGGGAGGCCCCCGAAAGCGTACATCTGTGCGATATGCCGCAGGCGGATGAGACGTTGCGGGATCCCGGACTCGAGGCGCAGATGCATCTGGCAATGCGTGCGGTCGCTCTGGGCCGGTCGCTTCGCAACCGACACAATCTCAAGGTGCGTCAACCGCTGCGCCGGGTCTACATGCTTCCGCCCGATACCGCCGGTCGAGAGGCGCTCACGTCCATGCGGGGCCTGATCGCCGAGGAACTGAACATCAAAGAGGTGGTATTTGTGGAGGACGAGACCGAGTTGAGCGAGATCTCATACAGGCCCAACTTCCGGGCGCTGGGGCCGCGTTTCGGGAAGCGCATGAAAGAGGTGACCGGACGCATCGCCGAACTGGCGCCGCGGGAGGTCGAACACCTGCGAGCGGGGGGGAAACTGGCGGTTGCGGGAGGGGAAATCGGTCTTGAGGATCTGGAAATCCAGCGGCGGGAGAAAGACGACCTCGTGGTGGCCGTCGAGAACAACCTGTGCGTAGGGCTGGACGTCCACCTCGACGAAGAGCTGGTCGACGAGTGTACGGCGCGGGAATTCGTCAACCGCGTACAGAACATGCGCAAGGAGATGGGATTGCAGGTTGTCGACCGCATTCAGGTGGGGGTTTCCGGAGAAGGCTGCCTGGAGCGTGCGGTCACCCGCTTTCGGGCATACGTCAGCGGGGAGACGCTCGCGGAGGAGTTGCTGGTGGGTCAACTGCCGGACGCCGGCCCGTTTATCCGGGAATGGCAGGTGAACGGACTGCGCGGCACAATCGGGGTTTCGCGCAACTGACGCTCGCAGAGCATTGGTGCAATATGCGTTCCGGGCCTCATGCTGGCAGGAAGGCGGCGGCATCGGGTTCGTGTACGCAGTTCGAACCGACAGGCGGAGAGGTCGATGAACGAGAAAGATCTGGAATACTTTCGGGACATCCTGGAAAAGAAGCGGTTGTCCATCGTTGAAGATCTGGGGATGCTCGAGCAGCGGTCCATGCACGCGACCTCCGAAGAGGCGTCGGGAGGGCAGATTTATTCGGATCACATGCCGGAACTGGGCAGCGATTCGATCGAGCGGGAGAAGGCGTTCCTTTTCGCATCGCGCGACGGCGCGTATCTGACGCAGGTGGAGGACGCGCTTGAGCGCATCAGGCGCGGGACGTTTGGAGCGTGCAGGGTCTGCGAAAAGGCGATCCCGAAAGCGCGTCTTGAAGCCGTACCCACAACCCGGCTCTGCGTACCCTGCAAAGAAGACGAACAACGGCGGGGTACTCGCGCCACGTAATTCGAATGCTGCACGTTTATCAGTCCGTTGATAAAGTCGCTCTGAAGGCATGCCTGCAGCAGGCAGGTAGCCCGGATGGACTTTTCCAACGGGCTGTCAGGCCAACGGGCTCAAGCGATCCGTTGCCACGGGAGGCGATGTGCGGAGCCTCTGGATTTCGGGTGTCGTCCTTTTACTGGACCAGGTGTCAAAGCGGATGGTCGTGGAATCGATGATGCTCGGTGACTCGATTCCGGTATTGGGCTCGTTTTTCAGGTTGACCTACATTCAGAACCCGGGCGCCGTGTTCGGGCTGAGGCTGGGTGGAAACGTCGCGCATCTGGTATTCGCCGGAGTGGCGTTGATTCTGGTGGCGGTGATGTGGCTTCGCCTGCCGCCCCATGAGCGGTTGGCAGCGGCCGGTCTGGCGCTCGTGCTGGGCGGCGCCATTGGCAATGTCATCGACCGGATCCGCTTCAGCGCGGTGATTGATTTTCTGGATTTCGGAATCGGGTCCGTTCGTTGGTGGGTGTTCAACGTCGCCGACGCCGCCGTCACGGTTGGCGCCGTGTTGTTGATTCTTGGCTGTGGTATACTCAAGGGCGGAAAGGATGAGGCAGTTTGAAACTACCGTCCTTCCGGAACACGCGGGCGCTCGACTCGACAGGATGCTGGCTGACGTCTGCGAACCGCTCTCCCGGTCCAGAATCCAGGCGTTGATCGCCTCGGGGGGAGTACTCGTAACCGGCAGACGGGTTCGATCCAGCTACAGGGTATCGGCCGGCGAAAAGATCGTGGTTCGTCTTCCGGCTCCCGAGCCCGCCGGACTCGATCCGGAGCGCATTCCTCTGGATGTTTTTTTCGAGGACGCGCATCTGCTTGTCGTGAACAAGCCTGCGGGCATGGTGGTGCACCCGACGGGCAGCATGCGGTCGGGTACGCTGGTGAACGGTCTGCTTGCCCATTGCGACGGTCTTTCCGGAATCAACGGCGTACTGCGTCCCGGAATCGTCCACCGGCTGGACAGAGAAACCTCGGGCCTGCTGATGGTGGCCAAGGACGACGCGGCGCATCGCGGGCTTGCCTCGCAACTCGAGTCACGGACGGTGGTAAGGCGTTATTCGGCCTTCGTATGGGGGCAGCCTAAAACGGAAAGCGGCCGCATTGAGGCGGCCATCGGCCGGAGTCCGGCAGACCGCAGGCGCATGGCCGTGGTGGATACCGGCGGGCGCCGGGCCGTTACCCGGTACGTAGCGAAAGCGTTCCATGGATTCGCGTCCACACTGGATTTGAGTCTGGAGACCGGGCGAACCCATCAGATTCGCGTCCACCTCTCCCATATCGGCCATCCGGTCCTGGGCGATGCCGTGTACGGAGGAAGCGCGAAACGAATTCGAGGCATTTCGCCGTCCCTCCGGAATGTGGCCAGGGCGGTCCTGAATCTGGCGAACCGGCAGATGTTGCACGCCGGGACGCTCGGATTCGTCCATCCGGTCACGGACAAGGTGCTCGAGTTCCGCGCGGAGCTGCCGAAGGACATGCGTCGCGTCGGCGAATTGCTGTCATCCTGCGACGGCTGACGGGCTAGAGAGAACCGGCAGCCCGGACACGAAAAAAGAGCGTCAACCGGATCCGGTTGACGCTCTTCCATTTGATTCATGGACGTTCGTGGACTACAACGTCCCTGCGGGGATACCGTATGCCTCTTCAACCTGCTGGGTATCCACCATTTCGATGGCTTCCCACGGGCAGATATGCACGCATTGAATGCAGCCGATACAGTCTTCCAGGCGGACTTCGCAGAACGTGCCGATACCGTCCAGCCCCGCGTCGGCCACGTCGACTTCCTCGATGCAGTCCGTCGGGCAGACTTCGATGCATGCATTGCAGCCGGTGCAATAGTCCGGATTGATAATGGCGATATGCCGCGGCCGTTTCTTCTTGGCCGTCATGCCGGAGCGGGACTCCAGCCAGAGGTGTTCGTGGTAATCGACGCGTTCTTTTCTCGAGACGCGCTCCGGACGGTAGACCTCTGACTTCGGGGCGAATTCCAGCGTGCCCTCGGCGTGGGCGTGGCTGAGGCGATAACGGTCCGCGGTCACGAGCTGGTCGGGGTCGTCGTCGTAGACGAAACTGACCATGTCGTAACGGATGCCCACTGTGCGCCCGGCCCGTCCGTTCAACTTGAAATGGATTCCGGGCCTGAACTCCAGTATGGTCAGGCCGGCCGGCTCCGCTTCGACTTCAACGGGAGCGGCGGCGGCTTCCAGCTCCGCGCCGGCAGCATCGGGCGCGGCCTCATCGGCGTCGCCGGCGCCTTCTTTGGCTTTCCGCATGGCCTCGGCCTTGGCCCTGGCCCGCGCCACGCGATCGGAAATATGATCGAACTGGGTAAGGTCGACGTTCATTGTGCCGCGATCTCCTGTGGTGCGCTATGTGCTTGCGTTTCGCGTGATGATTCAGGGCTAAAATAAGGTCTTTCCCGCGGGTTGTCAAGGAGTAAGAGGTTGTTTTAAAATTACCGGTGAGTTCCCGGGCGCGAGCGAAAAAGCGGCGGTCAAGGCGGAAGGCCGGGCCGGAGCAAACTTCGTGACGGGACACCGATCTTGACAGCGTGTGCGGCCTCTGGTTATATTGGACCTCGTGTACTTTCGGATTGGCCTGAAGAGAAACATCAGTCATTTTTCGAGACAGAGGTTGTTGCATGGACCAACCGACTCCCGATGAGGAACTCAGAAAAATCGCCGAAGACGCCACCGCCCCGGTTTCGGACGCGGACGTCTCGCGGGCGAGACTGGTCTCGCAGTTCGTCATTTTTCCCGTGGCGATCATTCTGGTCGGGCTCGCGATCTATCTGGGATTGGGTTTGTTGACGGTCGAGCGAAAAACGGCGGAGGACTATCTCAATACGATTCGGGTGGGCGGGATCAACAGCAGGTGGCAGGCCGCGTACGAACTGGCCACCGTGCTGGACCAGGAGCAGCGCGAAGGACGGATTGGCCGCAGGTTCGTTGGAGAGTTGATCCGCGTGTTCGAGGCTTCCCGTTCGGACGACCCTCGCGTCAGGCGCTTTCTGGCCGCGGCCATGGGAAGGGTACGGGATCCCGAACTCGTCGGCGTTCTGATCGCCGCGCTGGACGACCCCGACGACGAAACACGGATCAATGCGATGTTTTCGCTCCGGGCGCAGGATAACCCGGACGCCGTGCCGCACCTGATCCGGATCGCGTCGAACGACGATGCGGGATTGCGCAAGGCCGCAGTATACGCCCTTGGCGGACTGGACGATCCCCGGGCGCCACCCGCGCTGGAGCGAGCGCTTCACGACCGTGCGCCCGATGTTCGCTGGAACGCCGCCCTGCAATTGGCCGGAGCGGGAAACAGCGCGGGCCTGGAGGTGCTGGGAGAGATACTGAGCCCCGGATACCTCGAAGGGTTCGACCGGATAAGCGGAGAGGGGAGGCGGAATATCCTGGTCGAAGCGATCAGGGCGGTGGGTATTCTCAACGCGGCGTCGCTGGCCCCCTCGCTGCAGAGGCTGCGCAATCAGGACCCGGACCTGCGGGTCCGACAGGCGGCGATTGAAGTGCTGAATGGCTGGGAAGAGAAATGAACGGCAGGAATCGACGGAATTTCAATGGGGGATCCGGCCCGATCGGGCGCTTTTCGGGTCCCTTTTTCCTTGGATCCGGAAGAAGCGAATCTGGAGAAAATCCCGCTTGACATTCCGGGGTGGTTTGGATATATTGGCGCGGTGTCTTCCGCGTCGTAAATGATGCAATTTCCGGTATTTTTTTAACTTATATCGCATATTATCCATAGCTGACAAATTTCCGATCCGAGACCGCCAGGCCGGTTTCCGGGGTATGCCATGTCGGAAGAGAAGATCGATCTTTCGGAATTTGACGAAATCCCTGATCGGGTAGCCAGGGCAAAGGCCAAAGCAGAGGCGTTGCGAAAGGCCCGTGAGGCTGCAGCGGGTGAAGCCCCGGCGGCGCCGGCCGGCGGAGCTTCCGCGGGCGCCCCTGAGGAATCGGGAGACGGTTCCGGGGCCGCCGAAGTGGATCTCTCGTCCCTGGACGAGATTCAGGACCGCGTCGCCCGCGCCAAGGCGAAGGCCGAATTGATGCGCAAGGCGCGCGGGGGCGGCAAATCGGCGCCGTCCGCCGCGCCGGCCAAAAAGGCCGCGTCCACCGCGGAACGGGCCGCCGCGGCTCGCGCGTTGACGCAGAAAACCGACGAGCCGGCCGCGGAGCGCGTAATCGTTCAGACGTCTCCGGCCCCGCCCGCAATCCGCCCCGGGCCGGAACGGACGCAAGCCGTCGCCGAGGGCGGCATGACCACCCGCCGCGGGTTTTTTACCTGGCTGACACTGGCCTGGGCGTCTTTTGCGGCCGCGTCAGCGGCGGGTCTCCTGGGATTCGGGCGTTTTCTGTTTCCGAATGTGCTGTTCGAGCCCCCTCAGTCTTTCAAGATCGGGTTTGCGGAAGACTACGACCTGGGCGTGGACGAACGGTGGAAAGACAAGTTCAGCGTCTGGATCGTCAAGTCCACACAGGACATGTTCGCGCTCATTTCGGTCTGCACGCATCTGGGTTGTACGCCCAACTGGCTGGGTAACGAACAGAAATTCAAATGTCCGTGTCACGGCAGCGGCTTTTATATGTCTGGCATCAATTTCGAGGGTCCCGCGCCACGTCCGCTGGAAAGGGCGCGCATCGTCCTGGCCGAAGACGGGCAGGTACTGGTGGACAAGACACGGAAATTCCAGTACGAGAAAGGGCACTGGGACAACCCGGAGTCCTTTTTGCGGATCTGATCCGGATGGACCTTTTCAACGGGCCGTTATAGTCAAATTCAATATGGCGGTACAATAGCGGTTTACTCTTGGAGAATACGGTATGCCGAGGATTTCCGGCCTGCTGGACAGGACGAAACGCTCTCAAATATGGAAGTCCATCTTCCGGCACGACGTGCCGAGAGACGAGCGCGGCCGGGCGCAGGTGGTATTGACGAACGTCTTCCTGCATCTTCATCCCGTTCGGACCCCGAAGTCGGGAATCAGGGTGCGCTACACGTGGTGCATGGGTGGGCTCACCTTTTTTATATTTCTGATCGAGACCATAACCGGCATTCTGCTCATGTTCTACTATCGGCCCACGCTCGAATACGCCTATACGGACATTATCGACCTGGGCGAACAGGTGCCGCTGGGAATCATGCGGGAAATCCACCGGTGGGGCGCCCACGCCATGGTGATTACCGTCTGGCTGCACATGTTGCGCGTGTTTATGACGGGTTCCTACAAACCTCCCCGGGAATTCAACTGGGCGATCGGGGTCATTCTACTTCTCCTGACGCTGCTGTTGAGCTTTACCGGGTACCTGTTGCCCTGGGATCAGCTCGCCATCTGGGCGATTACGGTCGGATCGAATATGGCGCGGGCAACCCCGTTTCTTGGTCACGAGGGGCCCGGCGCGGCGTTTCTTGTGCTTGGCGACATCAATCTTGTACACGCCGGCGACGACGCCCGATTCGCGCTGTTGGGGGGGCGGTTCGTCGGGGAAGGCGCGCTGCTGAGGTTTTACGTCCTTCACTGTCTGTTCATCCCGTTCGTTGCGGCTGTGCTCATGGCGGTCCACTTCTGGCGGGTCCGAAAGGACGGAGGGATTTCCGGTCCAATGTAGCAGCGTCCCCGGTCCGGCCGATCCGGGGAATCTTCGAGGAAGACGATGGACGTTCTGAAAGGCTTCGTCAACTGGCTTCTCACGCCTGAATATTTCATGCCGTTGTTTGCCGTTCTCTTCATTCTCGCCTTGCGGACCCGCTGGGTATGGACGGTCCGGTTCGGCCTCCCCGCCCTGATCGCCTCGATCGTATTCTTCATCGTAAGTTTTCAGGATGAGAATTTTCGCATCATCGTGACCAAGGGAGACAATATTCCCATTGTCATGCTGCTGTTCCTGGTGGGGTTCTTTGTCTGGTACAGCCTGAAACAGGGATACGACAACGATGAACGGATCGCACGGGGCGAAGGGCCGATCGAGAAGGCCGAATTCAAGGAAAAGGTCCTGACGTGGCCCCATCTGGTGTACACGGAGTTGATCTGTCTGACCCTTGCCACGGTCTTCCTGATTCTCTGGTCCGTGATCATCAAGGCGCCCATCGAAGAGCCGGCCAACCCCGCGAAAACCCCCAATCCTTCCAAGGCGCCCTGGTATTTCCTGGGACTTCAGGAAATGCTCGTGTATTACGATCCATGGATCGCCGGGGTCGTCCTGCCCACGCTTGTCATCGTGGGTCTCATGGCCATTCCATATATGGACCGGAATCCCAAGGGGCTCGGCTACTACACGTTCAGGGAACGCCGGTTCGCCATTACGGTCTTTCTATTCGGCTTTGTGGTGCTGTGGGTGGTTCTGATCATGATCGGCACGTTTCTGCGCGGCCCGAACTGGAACTTTTTCGGACCGTACGAATTCTGGGACGTGCACAAGCTGGAAGCGCTGGTCAATGTCAATCTGTCCGAATACATCTACGTCCAGTGGCTGGGCACGGGATTGCCATCCTTCTGGTTGACGCGCGAGATATGGGGGTTCCTGCTGGTTATCCTGTACTTTCTGGTGCCGCCGCCTGTACTTGCGCAAACGGTGTTCAAGGAATTCTACAAGACCATGGGATTCGCGCGCTACAGCGTGATGATACTGTTCTTCCTCTGCATGGTCGCCCTCCCCATCAAGATGCTGCTTCGCTGGCTGTTCAACCTGAAATACATCGTCGCCATTCCAGAGTATTTCTTCAATATCTGAGGGTCCTTTTTGATTCTCCGGCGCCGCCGCAGCAACGTGTGCATTAAGTGAAGGGGTTTGTGGCGTTGCACGTCCGGTGTTCGGGTGTGCGCTGCCTCCCTGGAGCCGTCCGATGAATGAGCCGAAGCGCTTCATAGACTTCGTCTACAATGTAGACAAAATGAACATGATCTTCGCCCTGTCCAGCGTGGTGCTGGTTCTTTCCGTACTCTGGATGGTCTGGGACGACTACGACCGCGAGTGGAAGGGCATTCAGAAGGAAGCGATGGCGCTCGAGGCCTACAAGACCGAAGCGGACATCAAGCTGGCGCAGCAGAACGTCGACCAGGACGCGTTTACGGCGGTCGAGGAGGAACTCAAGGGGATCGAGGCGGCAATTCAGGCGCACCAGGACCGATTCGATGCGGCAACGGACGAGTTGAAACGGCTTACGCAGGCGGAATGGTACAGCGCCGATCAGAAATTGAAATTCGAAAAGGCCCAGTACGACGTGGTCAAGTTCGAGTACGAGGACGCGGCCAAAGCCGGGCATGACGATACGGCGGCAAAGAAAAAGGCCGAGATGGAGGCCATGGACGCCCGGATCTACGAGTTCCGGCTGGCCAGAGAGGCCGTGGAGGAAAAGCAGGCGGCGCAGCAGAAGTTCATCGACGAGGTGGCGGGGCAGCGACAGGCGCTTGAGTCCAGGCGGCGCACCTTGCGCAAGGATGAAGAGAACCTGAGGCGCAAGTTGACGGGTCTCGTCCCCAGTTTCCCCAATGTGTTCCGAAACCTGCCGATGGTTGACTTTATCGATCCTTCCATTAAGGTACGGCAGGTCGTGCTGGCGGACCTTCGGAACGAACTCAATTTTACCCGGGTTCCCCGGGTGGACCGATGTACAACGTGTCACGTGAACATCGATCGGCCGGGCTACGAACTCGATCCGGAATCCGGCTGGTTCAGGGATGAAACGCTTCGGGCGTACATGGAAACGGTCTACGCGGACGATGATGTCCGGCTCGGCCGCACCAGGGCGTTCTCCACGCATCCCAGACTGGACCTTTTCCTGAGCAGCGGATCGCCTCATCCCATTGACGAGTCAGGATGCACCACGTGTCATCTCGGTCGCGACCGGGGCGTCACGTTCAAGAATACGGCGCATACGCCGAGCGACGACGTCGAAGCCGCCCGCTGGAAAAAGCTTTACGGCTGGAAGAAGATGAAATATTGGGACCACCCGATGCTGCCCGGCCGCTACGTGGAAGCCACGTGCGCCCAATGCCACGCCGGCGTTGTGGACGTACCCGAGGCGGACCGGCTGAATCGCGGCATCCATCTCGTTCGGACGCTGGGTTGCGCCGGCTGTCACAAAATTGCGAAACACACCCTGCAGGATCTGCGGAGGGTCGGTCCGGACCTGCGCAAGGCGGCAGGGAAGCTGGATCGAGACTGGACCATCAAGTGGGTGAGGGATCCCAAAGGGTTCCGGCCATCCACCAAGATGCCCAAGATTTTCGACCTGGCCAACGTGAGCGGTCCTGAGGATATCGCGCGCAATACGGCCGCGGTCAACGCCGTTGTGACGTATATCTTCGACAAGTCCGAACGGCCCGAATACCCCTCGCCGCCGGTACAGGGCGATGCCGGCCGCGGAGAGCGTCTCGTGGGAATGGTGGGTTGCAAAGCGTGCCACGTGGTGGGCGCCAACGACATGCTTGGCCAGGAGTACGGGCTGCGGAATTTCGGCCCGAACCTGAACGACGTGGGCAGCAAGCTGTCCCCGGGATGGCTTTTCGCATGGCTGAAAGATCCCACGGCCTATTTCCCGGACACCCGCATGCCGAATCTGCGGCTGACCGACCGGGAGGCGGCAGACATTACGGCCTATCTGCTCACCCTTCGGAATACCGAGTTTGAAGCCCGGCAGGCTGCGCCGGTGGATCCCCGGGTGCGGGACGATCTGGTTCTGAACTACCTGCGAGGCAGGTTGCCGGTGAAGACCGCGAACGAACGGCTGGCTCAGATGTCCGGGCACGAGCGGGACATCTGGCTGGGTGAAAAGATCATCTCCCGACAGGGTTGCTACGGGTGCCACCTCATTCAGGGATTCGAGGACGCGCAACCCATCGGCACGGAACTGACAGAGGAAGGCAGCAAGGACGTAGACAAGCTGGACTTCGGTCTGCTGGCCAAGAAGCCGGGTTCCTACAACACCGATCCCGACGCCATACCGTATACCCGGCACGACTGGTTCTACAAAAAGCTCAAACAGCCCAGGGTCTTCGACAAGGGAAAGGTGAAGCTGTTCGACGACAAGCTGCGCATGCCCCAGTTCGGTCTGAGCGACGATGACGCGCACGCGGTGACGACGGCCCTGTTGAGCATGAACCGGAGCCAGGCGGGCACCGACGCGATCAAACGCCTGTCCCCGGATGAAGTGGATATCGAGAAGGGCCGGTGGCTGGCGTACGACAGGAACTGCAAAGGCTGCCACGTTGTGGAGAATCAGGGCGGGGCCATCCAGGATCCGCTGGTCAGGGCATACGGAGCCGAGGATGTTTCAGCCGCCGACGCCGTGGGTTTCGTGCCGCCATCGCTGAACGGCGAGGGCCGGAAGGTCCAGCCGGACTGGTTCTTCGCGTTCCTGAAGAACGTGCAGCCGATCCGTCCGTGGCTCGAGGTACGGATGCCCACGTTCGGTTTCGAAGACCAGCAGGCCATCGACCTGGTTACCTATTTCTCCCGGCTGGACAAGGAGCAGTTCCCCTACGCCACGTTTGTGCACAAGAGGTTGAGTTCACGGGAATTGAGCGGCGCGAAGAAGCTGTTCAGCGCGGACATCTACAACTGTTTCACCTGCCACCAGCAGGGTGATATCAAGCCCACGGGCGACCCTGCAAGCTGGGCGCCCGACCTGAAGCTGGGCAGGGAGCGGTTGAAACCGGCGTGGATCAGAGACTGGCTGTGGGATCCGCAGAAGCTTCAGCCGGGTACCAAGATGCCCACGTTCTTCGGCGATGAAATGACCTACCTCCCGGAGGAAATGGCCGCCTATCTGAATCTGCCTGAGGGGGTAAAGCCGGAGGACGGCCTGCTCGTGCTGCCGACCGACGTGGTCATCCGGGCCCTTACGGACTACATCATCCATGGACTCCATCAGGGTTCCAGACTCACCAGCAGATAGTTGGAACTTCGAGTGTCTTTACGATTGAAAATGTCAAAGGAGCGTCCGCCGGCGCGGGAGCAATGGGCGTCCGGCCGGCAAACTGCAACCAGAAGAGAGGGGATGTAAAATGAAACGACGCGGTTTGATCGCAGCATTCATGGCCCTGAGTTTCGCCAGTTTTGCGTCCGGAGACGCGGTGGCCGGTGGTACGGTTACCGGCACCGTCAAGCTGGAACTGCCGGGCGGAAAGAAACCGGGGCGGAAGAAGATTCAGATGGCGGCCGACCCCGTATGTGCCGGAAAACACACGAGCGGTCCGGCGTTGAGCGAGGTCGTGGTGGTTGAAGACGACGGGGGCCTGCACAACGTGTTCGTCTACGTCAAGAAGGGCCTGGAGGGCAGGAAGTTCGACGCGCCCTCCGAACCCGCCGTTCTGGACCAGCAGGGGTGCATTTACGTTCCGCACGTTATGGGCGTCAGGGCAGGGCAGCCGATCACGGTGCTCAACAGCGACGGGACGCTCCACAATATCCACCCGAAGCCGCAGAACTCCGCCGAAATCAACAAAGCGATGCCGAAGTTCATGAAGAAGACCACGATTTCGTTCGCGAAGTCGGAGGTGATGGTACCGGTCAAGTGCGACGTGCATCCCTGGATGCAATCCTATATCGGCGTGATGGATCACCCGTTCTTCGCCGTCAGCGGGGAAGGCGGCAAATTTGAGATCGCGGGGCTGCCGGCGGGCACGTACACGATCGAGGCGTGGCACGAAAGTGCGCGGCTGGGCACGATGACGCAGGAAGTCACGGTCGCCGACGGCGAGTCCATGACCCTGGACTTCACGTTCAAGATCAAGCCGAGAAAGAAGTAGCAGGCGCAATCCTCAGGATTGACCATGCGAGGCGGGATTTCGGGTCCGCCCCGCGAAAATTGCAGTCCGTTGGAAAAGTTGCTCTGCAGGCGAGACCGAGCAACGCAGGTTTTCGACCGCAAGGGCCGGCCGTAGCCCGGATGGACTTTTTCAGCGGGCTGAAAAGGGGAGGGGTCCCGAATGCAAGAAAAGGTGTACGGTTACTGGCTGCCAATTGACATCTCAACCCACGGCGCAACCGTGGATTGGCTGATCAATTGGCTGCACGTGTTCATGATCGCGTTGTTTCTGGGTTGGGGCGTCTTCTTCGTCTACTGCCTTGTCCGCTACCGGAGGAGGGCAAACCCCGACGCGACCTACGCCCCCATAAAGGGCAAAATCGCCAAGTACGTGGAGTACGGCGTGATTGTCGTCGAGGCCGTGCTGCTTCTGGGGCTTTCCATGCCGCTCTGGGCGGATTTCAAACACGCGTTTCCGGAGGAATCCGAGGCGCTCGTGGTGCGGGTGGTACCGGAACAGTTCGCCTGGAATATCCACTACTCGGGGAAAGACGGGAAATTCGGACGGACGGCGCCCGTGTTTGTCAGCGCCGATAATCTGCTGGGACTGGACCCCGACGATCCCGACGGCAACGACGATTTCAATTCCATCAACAACCTGCATATTGTGAAGGACAAGCCTGTCATCGCGCACATTTCGTCGAAAGACGTCATTCACAGTTTCAAGATCCCCGTGATGCGCCTGACGCAGGATGCGATTCCCGGACAGGATATCCGGATCTGGTTCGAGGCAACCAGGGCAGGAACATTCGACATTGCCTGCGCCCAGTTGTGCGGTCTGGGTCACTATCGCATGCGCGGGCAGTTGACGGTTGAGTCGGAAGAGGCCTTTCAGGCCTGGTTCGACGAGCAGTCCGGCGCAGCCGCCGAAGAAGATGATTTTTCCTTCTAAGGAGTCCCTTTTATGGCTGAGCACGAACATGGTGACCACGGACACCACGAGTTGCCGTTCTGGCAGAAGTACGTATTCTCAACCGATCACAAGGTCATCGGGATCCAGTATGCGGTAACGGCCCTGTTTTTCCTGTTCTTCGGCTTTTGCCTGATGATGATGATGCGGTGGCAACTGGCCTATCCGGGACAGCCGATGCCGTGGATCGGGGGTTTGTTCGGCGAGATCAACATGCCGGAAGGCATCATGGTTCCCGAGTTCTACAATCAGCTGGGCGCGATGCACGGCACAATCATGGTCTTTATGGGTGTGGTACCGCTGGCGGTAGGCGGATTTGGAAACTACGTGCTGCCACTGCAGATCGGCGCGCCGGACATGGCGTTTCCGAAGCTGAATATGGCCAGTTACTGGGTGTTCGTCGTGGGCGGAATCATTATGCTGGCCAGCTTTTTCGTGCCCGAAGGCGCGGCGCAGTCCGGCTGGACGTCCTATCCGCCTCTGGCCAATATCGCGCCGACGGGGCAGACATGGTGGCTGTGGGGCATGGTCGCCCTGATCACGTCTTCTCTGCTGGGTTCGGTGAATTTCATCGTAACTACGGTGCAGATGAGGGCCGAAGGGCTTTCGTTTTTCCGGCTGCCCTTTTTCGTGTGGGCGCAGTTCGTGACGGCGTTTCTGCTGCTGCTGGCGTTTCCGCCGCTCGAAGCCGCCGGCGTCATGCAGCTTATGGATCGGATCGCGGGTACCAGCTTTTTCATGCCGAGCGGACTGGTCGTAACAGGACAGCCGCTGGAGGTGAGCGGCGGCGGCAGCCCGCTGTTGTGGCAGCATCTGTTCTGGTTTCTCGCGCATCCGGAAGTCTACGTGCTGATTCTTCCGGCAATCGGCATTGTCGGCGAGATCGTGGCCAACAACACGCGCCGGCCGCTGTGGGGGTATCGCACGCTGGTCTACTCGATTATCTTTCTCGGGTTCATGTCGTTTATCGTCTGGGCGCACCACATGTTCATGACCGGAATGGGCACGACAATCAGTACCTTCTTCCAGGCCACGACCATGATCATCTCCATCCCGTCGGTTATTATCCTGACGGCGCTCGCGTTGAGCCTCCACGGCGGGTCCATCCGGTTTACGGTACCCATGCTGTTCTGCCTGGCGTTCATTCCCATGTTCGCCATCGGCGGGTTGACAGGGCTGCCGCTGGGCCTCACGGCCGCGGACCTGCATCTGCACGATACCTATTACGTGATCGGCCACTTCCACTATGTGGTGGCGCCGGGCACGATTTTCGCACTGTTCGCCGGGATCTACTACTGGTTCCCCAAGGTCACGGGACGCATGATGAACGATGCGTTGGGCAAGCTGCACTTCTGGAGCAGCCTGATTTTCATGAACGGTGTGTTCATGCCGATGTTGTTCGTGGGTATGGCGGGGGTTTCCAGGCGTCTGTACGACCAGACGCAGTACGCTTACGGGGCGCAGGTGCAGGGCCTGACGTCGATGAGTTCCTGGTCTGCATGGCTGCTGGGGCTGGCGCAGATTTTCTTCATCATCAACTTCTTTATCAGTATCAGGAAGGGCAGGAAGGTGGAGTCGGACAATCCATGGCAGGCCACCACGCTCGAATGGGCGACACCCACGCCCCCGCCGCACGGGAATTTCGCGGTGACGCCCAGAGTATACCGGGGGCCTTACGAATACAGTGTGCCCGGCGCGTCGAGCGATTTCACGCCGCAGCACGCGTCTGAGAACGGGCAGGCGGCCCGGCCGGAACCTGAGCCGGCGCCCACCTCCGCAGACGACGACTAGGCCGGTCGCCCGGGAATGATTGTGGAACCGCCTGGTTCGACCGCCACAAACGCAAAGGAGACAGACGGTGTCCGTTGAAGAAATTCCCCACACGGTGGAACCGCATCCGATAACGGGGGTGTATAACGGGAAGTTCGGGATCTGGTTGTTCCTGGCCTCCGAGGTCATGCTGTTCGGCGCGCTGTTCTCAACGCTGGTCCTGCTCAGGGTGGGGGCGCCAACCTGGCCTCACGGCTCGGAGTTGCTGAACGTACCGCTGGCCACGTTGAATACATTCGTGCTCATCGCCTCCAGTGTGACGATGGTTATGGCCTGGGCATCCCTGAAACTGGACAATTTCGGAAGGTTCAAGCTCTATCTGGGCCTGACGGTATTGCTGGCGTTCGTGTTCCTTGTTGTGAAGTATTTCGAATATACCCACAAGTTTCATCTTGGTATCTATCCGTCCACGAGTACGTTTTACGCAACGTACTTTACGATGACCGGCCTGCACGGTTTGCACGTGATCGGCGGCATCGTGGTGAATCTCTACCTGCTCTTCCCCGGAAGCAAGCTCTGGCATACGGCGCCCGAGCAATTCGCCAACCGGATCGAGTGCGCCGGACTCTACTGGCACTTCGTGGATCTGGTCTGGATCTTCCTGTTCCCGATTCTCTATCTGCTGTAAGGAGCGTGGTATGGCTGAGAGCGCTGAAGAGATCAGAAAACACGTACGGATCTACATTCTGGTGTTTGCCGCGCTGGCCGTGCTAACGGTCGTAACGGTTGGCGTCTCCTATCTCCAGATCGAGTCGGTGGCGGCTACGGTTCTGATCGCGCTGTTCATCGCGAGTATCAAGGGCGGGCTGGTCGCCGGGTATTTCATGCATCTGGTATCTGAAAAACAGATCATATACTGGGTTCTGGCGCTCACGGTCGCCTTTTTCGTGGTACTGATGCTGCTGCCGTCCTTTACGGAGTTCACCGGCGCGGGCGAAATGGACGGGTAGTCCTGAATCGGAGAAAGCAATGTCTCTGAAAGCATTCCACGTGGTCTTTGTCACCGTGTCCATTCTCTGCTGTCTGGGTTTTGGCGTCTGGGCGATTCAGGACTGGGTCACAACGGGCAACGGGACGAATCTCGTACTGGGCGCGGGTTCATTCGCGGGGAGCGGCGTCCTTGTCTGGTACGGCCTCTGGTTTCTGAAAAAGCTCAAGGGATGGAGTTATCTGTGAGACGCATCTGGGTTGCCGCGGCCGCGGCCCTCGGAGTGATGCTTCCTGAAATAGCCCGGGCCTGCGCGGTGTGTTACGGGGATCCCGAATCCGATATGGCGAAGGGCGCTGCCGCGGGGGTTCTGGTGCTGATGGGCATCGTCGTGTCCGTGCTGGTTGGCATTGTCGGCGTGACGATATTCTGGGTGCGCCGGGCGCGACGTTACGGGAACGTGCGGGAGCAGTCCCGTGGCGGATCAGGGATGCTCGGTATGGACGGCAAATGGCTTGCCGCCGACGCGGAATAGGCAGGGTTGGCGGGTGAGCCGGACGGAAACGGATTTCGCGACGTCGAAGGGGTATCGCTGGCTGCACCGGTTCTCCGTGTTCACGGCTGGCGCGACCCTTTTTTTAATTTTCGCCGGCGCGATGGTCAGCAGTACGGGTTCGGGGCTGGCGGTACCGGACTGGCCGCTTTCGTATGGAATGGTATTTCCGCCCATGGTCGGCGGAATCTTCTACGAACACGGCCACCGGATGGTGGCGGCGTTCGTGGGAATCCTGACGACGGTTCTCGCCATCTGGTTGTGGCGGCGGGAGGAGCGGCGGTGGTTGTGCAACCTGGGTGCGGCAGCCCTGGCCGCGGTTGTCCTGCAGGGCCTGCTGGGCGGGTTGACGGTACTCTTTCTCCTGCCCACGTGGATATCCGTGAGTCACGCCTGCCTGGCGCAGGCCTTTTTCTGTCTTACCGTGGGCATCGCGCTGTTCACTTCGGCCGGCTGGCGAGCGGCGGCGGAACCGATGCCGGACGCGGGTGGGGCGCCGCTGAAATGGCTGGCGGCGGCCGGCACGATTGTGGTTTTCATCCAGCTTGTACTCGGCGCGCTGATGCGGCATACCGAATCCGGTCTTGCCATTCCCGATTTCCCGCTTTCCTTCGGCCGTTTGATTCCGCCGTTTTCCGAATTGACCGTGGACGCCACGGACCCGTTTCCCATTTCAATCGAAACGCTGCGGACCCGTGTTGCCGTTCACTTTGCCCATCGGGCGTGGGCGGTTGTGGTGTCCGGTGTTCTCATCTGGACGGCGTACCGCGTCCTGCGCAGGCACGGGTCCAGGCCCGATCTGACGACGCCCTCCGTGGTTTTGTTGGTGCTGCTTATCGTTCAACTGGCGCTGGGGGCCCTGGTCATCTGGACGGGCAAGGCGGTTGCCATAACGACGTTGCACGTGGTCGTGGGAGCGATGGCGCTTGCCACCAGCCTGGTGCTGACGCTGCGCATATGGCGGATTTGCGCTGCCGTAAACCCCGGGGTCGTCTCTGTGTTCACAGATCGCTGATCGTTGGAGGTCTATTGTTCCATGAAACCGCGGGTTGAGGCCGGGATGGCGGATGGGGCTTTGTCGTGGGCGCGCCTGATGGATTATCTGGCCCTCACCAAGCCCAAGATAACGGTCTTTGTCGTCTTGAGTGCAACGGTTGGATTCGTTGTGGGCGCGGCCGGTGTCTTCGAGTCCGCTCGGCTCCTTCATACGCTGCTGGCGACGGTCCTGGTCGCGAGCGGATCGGCCGTTCTGAACCAGTATCTGGAACGAAAAACGGACGCCCGGATGGAGCGTACAGCGAACCGGCCCCTGCCTGCCGGCCGCCTGTACGCTGAGGAAGCCTATCTATTCGGGTTGCTGCTGTCCGGCGCCGGTGTCCTGTATATGGGGCTGCAAATCAACTGGTTGGCGGGCTTTCTGGCAGGGCTGACAACGGTCATCTATCTGTTCCTGTATACGCCGTTGAAGCGGAGGTCGACGCACAACACCGCCGTCGGCGCCGTTGCGGGCGCCCTGCCGCCAATGGGAGGCTGGGCCGCGGCGCAGGGGGAGGTCGGCACAGGCGCGTGGCTGTTGTTCGGCATTCTGTTCCTGTGGCAGTTTCCGCACTTTTTCTCCATCGCGTGGATCTACCGGGACGACTACGCCCGCGGCGGATTCAATATGATTTCCATCGACGATCCGGCGGGCCGGAGGACAGCGACGCAGATCAGCGTATACAGCGCCATCCTGCTGGCGTTTTCCTTCCTGCCCTGGCTTGCGGGATTGACCGGTCTGCTCTACGCGGCCGTGGCGGCGGGGGCAGGATTCTGTCTCCTGTATCCTGTCATTTTGTTCGCCAGAGTCCGGACACTGCAGAACGCGAGACGGCTGCTGCGCGCAACGCTCGTTTATTTGCCTCTACTCTGGATCGCCTTGTTGTTCGATACGTTGCTGTAGTTGAGTCGGGCGCTGCAAACCAGGTATTGCCGGGTGATAGGGGTTGCCTATCACCTTTCTCTTTTCGGATGGCGTCGTCTTCCTCTATCTGTCAGACCTGAACTTTCCGTGAGCCTCGGGCCGCTGCGTCTGCCAGGCGGTCTCGAGACAGCATCCGAGGGGTCCCTTTGTCGTTTGCCATCACAGTTGCAGGGTTGCGCCATCGTTACGGAAACCGGAGTGCGCTCGACGGAATCGACCTTCGAATCGAGAGGGGCGAAGTCTATGGCCTGCTGGGCCCGAACGGGGGAGGGAAGACAACCCTGTTTCGGATCCTGAGCACGCTTCTCGAACCCTCCGAAGGAACGGTTCGAGTACTGGACCGTGACCTGTTTCGGGATGCCGCGGAAATACGCGCCCGAATCGGGGTGGTGTTTCAGCATGCCAGCCTGGACCTCAAGCTGACGGTACTTGAGAACCTGCGCCATCAGGGCCATCTGTATGGTCTGCGCGGGCGCGCATTGAAGGAGCGGATCGAGCTGATTCTCGGGAGCGTCGGCCTCACGGATCGAAAAAACGACCGGACGGAAGCGCTTTCCGGCGGACTTCGAAGGCGGGTGGACCTGGCAAGAGGGTTGCTGCACCGGCCGGAGCTGTTGTTGTTCGACGAACCCTCCAGCGGCCTGGACCCGCTCGCCCGCAGAACCCTGTGGGATGATTTGCAGAGACTTCGTGACGATCAGGGTGTTACCGTCCTGCTGACCACGCACTTCATCGAGGAAGCGGAGCGATGCGACCGCGTTGGCATTCTGGACCGGGGAAGGCTTGTCGCGCAGGGTGCGCCGGAGGCGCTAAAGCGTTCGATGAACAAAGACGTTCTGGTGATCGAAGGCGAAGATACGGAGGCGCTGAGTGCCGAAATCGAAACGAAGGTGGGCGCTGCCACGGCGCTTGTTGACGGTACCGTTCGGATTGAATGCGACGACGGGCAGGCGATGATGGCATCGCTGTACGCCGGTTTCCGGGAACGGATTTCCGCGGTCAGGCTCGGACGGCCCACATTGGAGGACGTGTTCATCCGGGAGACGGGGCGTCCGTTCGAGACGGGGGAGGGCGGGAATGCCAGATGACACGCGGCGCGGCGAAGGGTTTTTCCTCCCGGCGGCTACGCTGTGGAAGCGGGAACTCGTGCGATTCGCCAGGGACCGGCACCGGCTGCTTGGCGCGATCCTGCAGCCGTTCGTGTTCTGGCTGCTGCTGGGCATTGGAATGAGCGCATCCTTCGCGCCCGCCGGCATTTCGGGATCGATGAGTTACCTGGAGTATATCTATCCTGGCGCCCTCCTGATGGTCCTGCTCTTCACTGCCATATTCTCCACGATCTCGGTGGTGGAGGACCGGAGAGAGGGATTTATGCAGTCCGTGCTGGTCGCCCCGGTTTCGCAAAGCGGCGTGGTCATCGGCAAGGTGTTGGGGGGTACGACGCTGGCCGTGCTGGAAGGGGCGGTTTTCCTGTTGTTCGTGTACCAGCTGGACATTCCGGTCAACCCGGTTTCTCTCGCCGCAACGGTGGCGTTTCTGTTTCTGGTGGGCATGGCGCTCACGGGCCTGGGTTTCGCGATCGCGTGGCGGATGGCGTCCACGGCGGGGTTTCATGCAATCATGAACCTGTTCCTGTTGCCGATGTGGGCGCTCTCGGGGGCGTTGTTCCCGCTTTCCGGCGTGCCGGACTGGCTCGCGTGGGTGATGCGGATAAATCCGTTGACCTATGGCGTTGCCGGCGTTCGGCATACGCTGTACATGGAGGCGCCTGAGCTGGCGGGACGGGTCCCGTCGATCGAGGTGTGCCTACTTGTGACCAGCCTGTTCGTTCTCGTGACATTGGCCGTTTCCCTGTTTGTGATCAGGCGGCGGGAAGGAGTGTGATGAAACCGATGGGCGTACCCAGGCAGGTTCGTGTTTTCTGGCTCGTGCTGACAGGCGCGACGCTATTGATGCTGACGGTGGGCACGTTCCTCTTCCTGCGCGAAGTCAAGGCCATAAGGGCCCTGTCTCAGCGCCTGCCGGTTCTGAGTGAGGTGCCGGAGTTCGTACTCCTGGAACGCAACGGGAATGAGGTGGGGCTTTCGGACCTGCTCGGCCACGTCTGGGTTGCGGACTTTATCTTCACGCATTGCGCCGGTCCCTGCCCGCTGCTTTCGGCGCAGATGCAGGCGCTACAGGCCCCGCTGAGGAAATATCCGGACACACGGCTGGTGTCTTTCTCGGTGGACCCGGAGCGGGACACGCCCGAGGTCCTTTCAAGGTATGCCGAACGTTATCTGGCGGATCCGGATCACTGGCTGTTTCTGACGGGGGAGAAGTCCGGTGTGTACAGCGTCATTCGCGATGGCTTTCAGCTGGGTGTGGGAGGTGTGGAAGAAGGCACGGACCAGATCATGCACAGCCTGCGCTTTGCGCTGGTGGACAGGAAGGGGCGGGTCAGGGCCTACTACGACGGGACCGATCCCGGACTCTCGAAGAAGCTGTTGCCCGACATGAAGATGCTGTTGAAGGAAAGCGACTGAGTTCCCCTGCATTGGGCTTGACGGCACGTACTCCCATTCGGTCGATGCCCTCTCGCCGCCGTACGGATTCGACGGCGGCGGATGCTGACAGTCCCGCCTGTTTCATGGAACTCAATAACGGCCAGAGAGTTAGAACGGGTGTTCCGACCCGGCTCCGGCAGAATTGCGGCGAGGCCTTGTCGGAGCCTGTCTACCGTGTTTTCCCGCCTGCCATATCTTTTCCGAGGGATATCGTGCGCTGGACACTGGTGTTGTTCTGCCTGTCTCTCCTGACGGGCTGTGGTCTGCTGGACAGACAGGAACAGCCGCAGATTGTGGAGCTTAGCACGGACCAGGATGACCATTCATCCGTGGGCCGTGGAAGCAAGGTCCAGATTACGCTTTTCACCGAAGACGCGGACAACGACGAACTGGACTATCTGTGGACGGACCTGAAAAGGGAGGATGGCGGGGAGTTCGCGGCCAGCAACCAGGATTCCGTGAGGGGACTCTTTCAGGATTCGGTGACCGTGGTATGGATCGCGCCGGTCGTAACGGGTGTCTATACGCTCAAGGTTGAAGTTGACGACGGGAAATCAGGCACCATTACAGAGGGGATGGTCGAGATTCATGTCACCCAGGGAGCGCCCGTGGCGGATGCCGGCATGGACCGCACCATCGCGTACTCGAGCGGACTCAGCGTGACACTGGACGGCACGGGGAGTTCGGATCCGGACAGGGACCCCCTCCGGTATACCTGGACTCAGCTCGACGGCCCCGGCGTCGATTTCGACGCTGAGAACAGCATGCCGGTCTTCCGGGCCGTTGCGCCGGCCGACTTTGTTTTCGAACTGCGTGTCGTGGACGATATTGTTGTTGCCGAGGGTGCCATTACAAGCGAACCCGACACCGTGATCTTGCGCGTGGACGACCGTCTGGGGTTTGATTTCTGAGAGCCTTTCACGCTGTTCAATGAATCGGAAAGCAGGGGCTGCCCTGCTTTTCTTGTTTCCGGCGGCATCGGAGGGGATGTTGACGCGGGTTTCGGGGAATTCGGTCTTTATCACCGTGGAGAAGAGCGCCCACCTGCTTGGTGGCATGCTGCTTCTGGTGGGCGTGGCGCGCCTTCTCGGGGAGAGCGGACTGGCCGACTACGCCCTTGTCATTGGCCTGACCGCTTTCTTCGTTCCGGTTCTGGATGCGGGCACGAACAACCGGATCATCAAGGCCGCGGCTTCAAGTCCGGCGGAGGGCCGCGTCGCGTGTCTGGAAGCCCTGTCGTTCAAGCTGGTCCTGGCCCTGCCCGCACTGGCGGTGATGGCAGGGGTTGCCCTTGCGATCGGCGCCAGGGCGGATGTGGCGCTGGCCGTGTTGCTGGTGGGCGTTTCCACGGTTTCGTTGAGCATGGGAGACGGCCTGAACGCGGTGTTCAAGGGTCTCCAGCGGTCCGGAACCTGCGCCATGCTGATGCTGGGACTCAACGTCCTTCTGCTGGCAGGCGGGATCGGCGCGATGATTGCCGGCGGGGGTCTCATCGGCGTTGCAATCTGCTATCTGGTCTGTCGAGCAGGCTATCTCGCCGCCGCGTTCGTCCTTGTGCGGCGGTCGGCGGGTGAACTCGGTCCTCTGGTTCGGAAGGGATTCGATCGACGTCGGATTGCGGAGGGGTTGAAACATCTTCCGGCGGTGTACTATCTGATCAACCTGTTGAGTCTGAATTACCTGACGGTCTATTATCAGACCGGAGGCGGCGCCGAAGCCGGATATCTGGCCGTCGGGTACCGTCTTGCGGCGGCGCTGCTTATTCTGATTGGCGCGAGTTTCGAGGCCGTGCTGCCCGCCCTGAGCACGCGGCTGCACGATCGACAGGCGTTCATGAAGCTCGTCGTCCGGTCCGCAGTTACGCTGACGGGCATCGCCATAGCGGTTTCGGTGGCCGTACAGCTGATGCTTGGGCCGGCGGTAACGTGGCTTCTGGGACAGGCCTGGCTTCCCGCGCTGCCGTTCGCAATGCGGCTGGTCTGGTGCGTGCCGCCCTTTGTGTTGTGCGGCCTGGCGCACACCACACTGCTCGCCGCCCACCAGCAGGGACCCGCTGCAGCGTGGATGCTGGTTCTGGTTGTCGGTGGCGTGGGCGCGGGCGTCTTCACGCACCATTACGATGGCGCCGCATTGACGGCGTTTGTTCCTGCGGTCGCGGGATGTGTGCCGGGCGTTGTACTGTGGTGGCTTGTATGTAGCCGGAGAGAAGCGTTCTGCCAGCCCGCGACCCCACCTTAGAACAGGCTGAGCTGCCCTCCCGCGGGTTGTTTCCGGAGTGGAAAGAGTCGATCGAATTCGATTTCACCGAAGAGGCCGCGGAAGCGCCCTGCCATATCGTGCAGTCTTCGCAACAGATATCCTCTGTCCTCGTCGTTCTCGTAGTCTTCAATTCGTGCCAGGCTGCCGTCGTTTCGCTGGTACACCGTAATCCTGTCCCCGGCTTTGCATCCTTCCGCGGCAGCGGCCAGACGCCGCAGGTTCGGATTCGAGAACGTCTTCTCGGTAATGGTCTCCCTGCGGCAGATGTCTGTCCGATCGAATTGACCGGTCCCCAGACGGTCTGCGTACCGCGTGTACGTGGCCGATGCGGCATCGGACTGCCGGCTGATCAGCAGCGGGGCGAGCTCCCGGACGAATTCACGGAAAATCCGTTCATCGCGGCGGCTGCGCAGGCTGCTCCCTTTGACGATGAGGCGCCCGCCGTAGTCGACCAGCACGTAGTTCTTGGCCTTGAGGCTGATCATACCCCGGAACCGGCCGTCGTGAGAAAGCCGGATGCCGTCGGGCAGTTCCCCGGATAGTGCATCTACGAAATCGTGCTCTTCACGTTCCGACCGGATTCCGGGGGGCACGACGAAATACACACCGTCGGTATCGGCTTCGATCAGCCGTGCGCCCCGCTCCCGCAGCATCGTCACGACCTGCCGTGCAATTTTCTGGCCGAGTTCCGTAACGCGTGCCGCCGCGTTGTAGTCGTTGAAATTCGCCCTTCCGTATGCCAGGTATCCGTAGAACGAGTTGATCAGGAGTTTGTAACTTCCCTGCAGGCCTTCCCAGTAGGACCGGTCCACGCTGGTATTGGCGCGTTTCAGGCTGGCTTTCGCCTCCAGGCGTCGTCCGGTCAGGCGCTTCAGCATCGGCAGGAACACGTTTTCTGTATCGGAAGCGGGTCGAATACCGTAGTTTACCATAATTGACGGGTAAAGGCTCTCCACGTCGGCCTTGACAACCCGGTTGAAGACGCCGGAGGCGAAGAGCTCGGTATATCCTCCCCCGAACGGCTCAGCGTGTTGAGGCCTCGGAACGGCGAGGCCACGGCGGAGATAGGCGCCGATCATCAGGGCGTTGATCTTCTCTCCCGGTCCGGTAATCGCGGCATCCTGAAGCCGGTAAGGCAACACCTGGGTCTGGTAGAACTCGGTGGTTGCGACCATTTCGCTCAACACGCGCACGTCACGGACGTCGTCCAGCGCGTAGTCCGCGACCCGGCCCGGGTCGTCACGCCAGGTCTTCCGGATATCGTCCCCGTGGATGAAAACGCGATCCCCGCGCTCCAGGCCAAGCGAACGGACGACGTTCTTCAGGCCGTAACTCTCCAGGCGCCCGCCGATGTCGTATCGCTGGACCTGGTGATAGGTGTCGATCATGTGACGGCCGTGGATGTATGCCGGACGAAACGTGGGACTTCGGGCGCCCACCCTGTACCTGCGTATGCCGTTCCCGGCTTTCAGATCGGAGCCGTCGCGGCCCCAGGGCAGGTTTACGTTCAACGCGCGGGCGCGCGCCCGGATGTAGTTGAGGTCGAAATCAAAGATGTTGTGGCCTTCGATGATGTCCGGGTCGCGGCTCCGGATGCGGTGATTCAGCGCTTCCAGCAATGCGACTTCGGGCATCCCGCCGGCGCCGAGCACTTCCTCGTAGTTCCTGTTGTCGGAGAGCGCGACCAGGATGATCCGTGCGTCCCGTGCCTCGGCATTCAGTCCGGTGGTTTCGATATCCAGTTGAAGGCGATGTGCGTCGTTGTAACGCAGTCCCCGAAAGAGTGTGTTTCCTGAAAGCAGCAGGTGCTGTTTGACCGGGTTGTTGAAGTCGAAGTGGACGATGCCGTCGGCAGACAGTCGCCCGCGGGCATCCAGAAAATCGCTCCAGGAGTGGAAGTGGACCAGAAACCGGAACTGGCCGCCGCCTTTGAGATGACTTATCTTCTTTACGCCGGCGAGGCCGGCCCGGTCGCACTCTTCGGGCGCCTCGACCAGCAGCCAGGGTGAAAACGGATGCGTCTCGCGTCCTGTGCGGGTATAGTACGCCATCTTGTTTCCGTCAACGAGTTCGACGGCCAGGATTTCGGACTTTGGACGCATGATTCGCGGCTCGCATGATGATGGGTCGGGACCGGGATGTGTACTATACAATATAGCCAAGTGATCCGCGTCCCGGAAGGGTGATGCGGAAGAACAACCCCGGCGGAGGATTGAAAATGAACCGATTGCAGCCTGAGACCGGGTCCTCCACACCCGCTCCTGAGCGGTCGCGAACGGCGCTGCTGCTTCGCGCTGGCACGTGGATTGTGCTGGCGGTATCGTTGGCGGGGCCGGCGTGGTGGGCCTGGACACGGGAGCCCGACGCCGCCGGCCGGGCGGTGGGATTCCTTGCGGCGTTTCCCCTGTTTCTGATCCTCGTCGATCTCTGGACCCTCGCCATCGCCCGGTTCTGGCGTCCTTCGCGGTCGCCTCTGAGGGTGCCTGCTCGAACCCCGATCGTCCTCGTCGTCCTGCATACGGGGCTCTGGCTGTGCATGCGCTATCTGCTTGCGCCCGAAGTCTTCGATCGTTCCGGCGCGTCGGCCGGCGGGGAAGCGGACCCGGCGATACGATGGGGGATTGCGCTGCTGTTCGGCGTGCTGTGGTTGGTGGGAACCGTCGCCGTTTTCTTTGAGATCAGGCTCCTGCGCTGGGTGCTGATTTCGGAGGACACGGCGGTTGTTGAAGAGAAACCTGAAGAATCCGAAGAAGCGTCCGACATGCCCGCGGGACCGGAGCACAACTACGAGGTGCAGACGATCCTGAATGGGCTGGGATACGAAACCGGACCGGTCGACGGAGAACTGAACGACGCCACCCGGGAGGCGCTGCGCAAGTTCCAGGCGGATGCCGGACTGGAAGCGACAGGGGAAGTGACCATGCTGACCGTGATCGAGTTGCGGAATCGGTGGGCGGAGCGGTGACGCTTGTTATGAGAGCGACTTTCCAGAGCCCGCTCGATGCACCAATGGAAGCAAGGGAAGCAGTTTTTGATTAGGGATGACGCCACCATGGGAGCATTTCTGAACATGCTCGGGCTGCAAACTTTAGTGTGAAATGTTCCCGAACGTTCGCAGATCTTCGGATCAGGTACGCATTGCCGTAACTGTTCGGTAAAACTGTAGTTAGGTGCAAGTACCAGAACCGATTGCAGCGGAGACTTCGAAGCATGGTCGATGTTCTCAAGGCTTGGGACCTAGACCCCATTCGTGTGATTGAGGAAATACACCAGGGTTATGTCCATCGGATCACCACTGTAGACGATGTAGTCCTGGTGCTGAAGGATATTGGAGAACCAGACGAAGACCTGAACCGGGGTCTTGAGCTTCACTACGAGATATTGAAACATCTCTCCGCTGAGTCCATCCCCGTCCCTTTACCAATCCTAAATCGCAATGGGAAGATCACATCCGAGCAGGCCGGGCATCTCTACATCCTGACACCAGGATTTCGCAGTGGCCGTCCTGCCTCTGATGCAAGGGGCCGCGCAGAGCTGTATCGCAACTACGGTATCGCAATCGCGATGATGCACCTTGCATTGAAGTCATTCCGATCGGACAAGCTGGAGGTGCTCTGGAAAACCAATCCCTCCGAAGCTATTCCTAACCACGTCTCAATTATACGAGAGAACATCGATGGCGGGCGATTGTCGACGTTCAACGGGATCGTCGGAAATGTCGAACCAGAGATGCGGGTTTCCTTCGAGGGTCTTGGTGAGCAACTAATCCACAGGGACTGTCACCCAGGAAATGTGGTCGTCCACGGAACTGAGGTTACAGGAATCGTTGACTGTAATCACTTCAGCATAGGGCCGCGCCTTGTTGACTTGGCCTACTTTACGGCTCACTTCGTGATGAGACGGTCTGATGATGAAGAGGTCTGTAAGGCATGGCTCAACGATTTCCCGATGATTCTTGAAGGTTACCACGAGACAAGCCCACTTTCTGTCGGGGAAAGGAAGGCGTTTCCCTACATGATGATGTACATCTATCTGCTATTCGCATCATGGATGTTCGAAAACAGCGAGGGCGAAGGAACAGAGGACCAACTGAATGCCTTGGAGTGGATGCATCTAAACTTGGAGACAGTAGTCGAGAATTCTAATCGGATTTCCGGGAGCGAGGGCACCTGCACCTAACACGAGCACCCACGGCTCCGGCGCATTCGCCCTTCCGCGAAACCTGCCTGACGCTGTCACGGCGCTCGCTTGATTAAATTCTCGAGGGCAAGCGCCACGTCAGTGGCAGGTTCGTGGTTGTCGAGGCCGTTACACGGAAAAAGAAAATAAAGTTCATACCAAATGCCTACTGAAAGACTCCCACTCCGCCTTCCTATGAGACGTTTTTTCGCGAGCGGGCTTCCGGCTCTGGATATGTTGCCAAGAGGTTTCCGCTTACGAACGTGGCAAGAGGGGGATGAAGTGACGGTAAGTGAATTACTCAGTGACGCATTTCAAGATCCTGAAATGGCTGTGTTTGAACTTGATCTTGAGCCTTTCTGGCGTGCATGTCCTGGTATCGAGCCGAACGGGATCTTCGTGATCGAGAGTAGCGATGGGACTGCAGTAGCCACAGCTACCGCAAGGATCGACCCAGGACGCCCAGATATAGGTATTCTGCACCGAGTCGCCGTACGAAGAAGCTGGCACCGACGTGGACTGGGCCGTATGGTAGTTGTAAACGCATTGCAACACATGGCGAACAACGGATGTGAAAGTGCAATTGTGACGGGCATGACGAACGGACTATACGCCATATCTCTGTATCTGAATCTTAACTTTGAGCCTACAATCGATAACTTTAAAACCCATTCATTATGGATGGAAGTTTATGAATTTCTGTCTCAGGTGACTCCCTCCAATCGTGACATCTTTCAGCGACTTCCCCTGGAGAAGTCTGGTGAGGAATGGCAATCCCCTACTGTTAGCACTGAGACATCCTGGATCGATGACTTTATAACTGAAGATGACGAAGTCTGGTTAGTCCAGGCTACGATAGATAGCGTGGCTCATCGTATGAAGTTTGGCAACGAAACTCTATCCCCCGAAGACTTCGTCCAAAGGCTTGTACAGAATGGAATCGATAGAGCGCTACCTATCGTGTTGAGATGGCAGCAAAATGGAAGTCATGGAACGGAATTGGATCAAGTGCTTGAACTTCTACGGGTGGCAGGCTTCAAGTTCTCTGCAGGCATTGGGCAAATGGTCACTGGAGAGTGTCTTTCATTTTTCGAAGTAAGAGAATCTTAGCCTGATGGTGGGGTCTTTATCTCTCTTCGTGTAACAGATCCATGCCCGCTGCGTCCCGAACGTACGCAGATCTTCGGATCAGGTACCCATTGCCGTAACTGTTCTGTAATACCTTAGTCAGCCGCAATTAATAGAGCATTGATTTCCATGCGTAGTTAGGCAGCACGAGACAACCTGTCCGTACTTTTACTGTCCAATTACGATGCAATCCTTACAGCAACACAAGAGGATACAATGAACATTTCTACTGAACCGTGCCCTGGGCAGCTACGCCAACACTCTTACGCCGTGGTGCGCGGTTTGTTCGACGCAGCGACGACAGAAAGGCTACGCGAGATCTGTGAGCGGGTGCTGGAACAGTGGCGGCGCGCTCCTCGCTGTGACAATCCACCGGTGGGGCCCAGGGCCAATTACATGAGGCACCTGAACGACCCGGAATATCACCGCGATCACCCCGACGATCTTGCCTTTCTGCTGAATGCCATGGGATCGCCCCAGGTTGTCGAATCGCTGAGCGCAGCCCTGGATGAAGAGTTTCTCTTCGCCTTGAGCAGTCTCTACTTTAATCCGACCGGAGAAAGCCAGGACGGATTTTGGCACAAGGACAAGATCGGTGCGGAAGCAGACGTATCCCGGAGACCGGAGACCGGAGCCGGGTTGCAGATGCAAATCGCATTGGTCCCTACGGACGATCTCGAGGTGGTGCCGGGGTCTCACCTGCGTGACTACTCGCCCGAAGAGCACGCGATCTGCGTCGCGGATAATGGGAACCACAACCGCTCGAACGATATGCCAGGCGCCGTTCGTCTCCACCAGGAACCCGGGGACGCGGTGCTGTTTACCCAGTTGTGTATTCATCGGGGCCGCTATCACACCGACAAGCTCAGGCGCTCGCTGATGATCTCGGTAAAAAAACGGGCCGCCGCAGAGTTCACGATGCGCCATCGGGGGCTGAACTACGCCAGTGACCAGCCATGGTTTTTGCTGCCGCAATACTTCGATGGCGTCCGTGAGGATGCGCGAGCGTTCTTCCAGGAATTCGTCGACTTCTATGCCCCGCATTGGCGTGCCCGGCTGTCGGAGGTATTGAAGTACTCGAGTCTGGTACAAAGGCTGGTGGAAGCCGGCGAGCCGTACCCGTTTTTTGGTGAGTGAGAAGTCTGTCGGTAATTCCGGCGTTATGGGCCATGCCTCCCCAGGCATCGTAGCTGTCGGAAGGGTGCGAAACACCGGAAGCCGTCCAGAATCAAAAGGAGACTATGCCTTCCTTGAATTCCAACCAGGATGGCGCCCGATACGACGGCTGGGCGACGTGGTACGATGAATATCTCAAGATGCCTTTCTACGAGAACATCCCGGCTCATCTATCGCGTTTGGTTGGACCCGGCTCCGGACTCTGTGTGGACATTGGTTGCGGGACAGGTGTGCATCTCCAGCTACTGCAATCGCTTGGCTGGTCCGTGATTGGAGTCGACCTTTCAGCCGACCAGCTTCGACTGGCAAGTGATCGCTCTCCGAGGGTTGTCCAGGCCAATGCGTGTCGTCTGCCTTTCTCGTCAGCCACGTTTCGACGCGTCGTGTCGGTATTGACACTTACTGATTTCGATGATGTCGGGCCATTCTTCTCAGAAGCACACCGCGTCCTGGATCGTCACGGGCGTTTCGTTATCCTGGGCACACATCCCTGTTTTCTGGGACCCTTTGCGACCATCGAGAGAGACACGGGAATTGCCAGGATCCATCCGGGTTACCGGAAAACAACACGAGTTTTCGAAGGTCCTGGATTGGGTGAGGGCATTCGGTCGAAGGTGGGTGTCCGGCACGTTCCTCTTGCCGAACTCTTCAACAAACTGCTCGCTGCTGACTTGCGGCTCGAATCAGTTGCCGAATTGGATGGTGACACGCTCCCAACTCTGCTGGGGATCGTTGCAACCAAAGCCTGACCTTGATTCGTAAGTCTTCGGGGACATTAAATCGAATATGTGCTTGTAAATAAAGGCGATTAGACGGCGGATTACCTGGATACACCAGGTCACTGGACGTGTACGGAAAAAACGTCCTTCCATACGTCGATAACGCCCCGTTTCGGAGGGTTTTATCGCGTCGCCGCGTTGCTGTTTTTTCGGATTGAGGCTGATTGCTCAATAGATTGAGACATCGGGGGAAAATCTGAAGGCTTGCGCGCAATCTCTGCACGTTCGTTGCTTCACGAATGGGGGAGACACAGACCCATAACAACGGTTTGCAGCTTCGCGCCCTTCAGTCGCTCCGGCCTGACGGCACACCTGCCTTCGGCAGGCGTCTGCAATCCTGAAACGTTACACGCAAGCGGCGGAACCCAACAACCCACAGCCTACCGAAAAAGCACCGGCAGGTTCGTGAATCTTCATCGTTAACGGGCATGCGGCACATAAATGCGGCGGTTATCCCTGGCCGCCAAAAGCAAAGAGTCGCCGATACACGTCGATCCGGCATTTCACCCTGGGTGTATACAGTTGACGGACATCAATCCATCATCGCCGCTGACCGAGTTCGAAGTCTTCCATCAGAACCGCTCACGGCTCGAACTGTTCGTTGATGACTGGCTTGTCGAACGCTTCGAGGGCGACGCGGCGCTACATCTGCACGAGCCGTTGGGCAAAGAGGTCGTGCTGATGAACGACAAGGCCTGGGAAGACACTTCTTTGGGCTACGTCTCGGTACTGAAGGACGGAGATCTGTTTCGCATGTACTACCGCGGCCATCATCACGGCAGCGGCGAAGACGTCCGAGGCGAACCGATGTGTTACGCGGAAAGCCGCGACGGCATCCGGTGGACGAAGCCAAACCTTGGTCTATTCAGATTCAGAGGATCTTCGGACAACAACATCGTCCTCGGTGGGGATGGAAAAAAGTATCTTCCCACCGACAAGTGGCAAGGCAAACTGGGAACCCACACCGGCCTGGGATGGCGGGGCGACATGGTGCCGTTCATCGACAACAGCCCAACTGTAGAACCCGACGCTCGGTACAAGGCACTGGTCCGCGGGGCTCGTGGTGCGCACCAGATTCCGGGAAGATACACCGATTACGGCATGTATCCGTTCAAGTCGCCGGACGGACTTCACTGGACGTTGATGACGGAAAAGCCCGTGATTACGAAGGGGCGATTCGATTCGCAGAACCTGGCGTTCTGGGATTCGGTTCGCGGCCGCTACGTCGCATTCGTGCGGGATCTGCTAAAAGGCTATATGCGCAATGTGCACATGGCTGTGTCGGACGATTTTGTGAACTGGACGGAACCCGTCCCGCTGAAGTATTCGGACAATGTCGACCGGGAGATGTACACCAACGGCGTCCTTCCGTATGAACGCGCGCC
The DNA here is from genome assembly GCA_965116875.1 of Candidatus Latescibacterota bacterium. GTDB lineage: Bacteria > Latescibacterota > UBA2968 > UBA2968 > JAAXHE01. The sequence goes on along the minus strand of OZ220733.1, from coordinate 18,328 downwards.
ACACATTCTGATCGCCTTTCCCACCGAATACACGGACCGGTTTGCCGTCGCCCGGGTCCAACCCATCCTGATGACCAGCTGCGACGGCGGGTATTCGTTCCTGCGACGCCGCGAACCATTGATTCCCTGCAGTGCGCCCCGGCAACGCGATGGCAACCGCGCCAACTACTTGGCCCACGGTCTGGTTCGTGGCAATGAGGGCGAGTACTTCGTCTACGCCACCGAAGGGTACGGATATGAGGAAATCGACGTGCTGCCGGAGTGGAAGAGGAAGTCATTCGTGCCGAGGATGCGCCTCAGGCGTTTTACGTTCCGTGTCGACGGATTCGTTTCCGTCCGATCCGGTCCGGACGGCGGAACGATCGTGACAAAACCGTTTGTGCTCAACGGCAGCCAACTGGAGCTCAACTACATCGCCTGGCCCCGACCTGCCGGGGAAATCCGGGTGGAAATCCAGGGTGCAGACGGCGAGCCCTTGAAGGGCCTGACGCTGAACGACTGCAAGCCACTGCGGGGTGACGAAATCGACCACCCGGTCACGTGGCAGTCCGGACTCACTCCCGGGGATTACGCCGGAAGGCCCGTGCGCGTACAGTTTCAACTCATACACGCGGACCTGTTCAGCTTCAGGTTCGCCGCCGGTCGTATCGCAAAAAACGGCGACGCAGGAATCGAGGGTGATCAGTAGGTCATCCATGATGGCGTGGAACTGCTTCCGGCCCGTGCCGCACGCCCGTTAACGAAAGAAGTGCAGCTCACTACGTTCGCCCAACCCGCCTGCGGCGGGTTCGCAAGTGGCGAAAACGTTATCTGAAATGCGAGCCAAGACTCCGGAGACCCGTACCAGTATTGCCTCGTTGGTTGCCGACTAGACCTTACGTGACGCAAGGCCGAAGAACGTTAAGCGCGATTAATTAAGGCAGCATTGAGCCGCACCTATCAGGGGGATGTTTCCCTATTTTTAAGGTTTTCGCTTGCGGAAGCTTCTTAGCCGATATTTCTTTAGACCGAGGATACTTCCTTCAAAAAGTGGAGATTTGTGATGGCGAACATTATTGGATTGGAAAAGATTGTCTCACGTGATCCTGAAATCCACAGCGGAGATCTGGTATTCGCCGGTACTCGGGTCCCTGTTGATAGCCTGGTGGACTATCTCAAACGGGGACATTCCATAGAAGAGTTTCTTCAGGATTTTCCCACGGTCGAGCGTTGGCAGATAGAATCATATCTCGAGCTTTCATCTGAAGGACTGGATCACTTGAGGATACAGGATGCGAGTGCTTCTTGACGAGGATATACCGATCCGACTTAGGCATTACTTCCAAAGAGAGGTGGACGTTGAAACGGTTGAGTTTCGTGGCTGGAAAGGTCTCAAGAACGGGGCATTGTTGACAGAAACCGCGTTCCCGGAAAAAGGGGCGCGGCACCATTTGGTCAAACTGCAGCTGTGAGCTCAGCAGCAGTGACGGCGGAACAGAGGAACTAACCTTGATTCGTAAGTCTTCGGGGACGATAATACGAATATGTGCTTGTAAATAAAGGCGATTAGACGGCGGATACCTAGGATACACCAGGTCACTGGACGTGTACGGAAAAAACGTCCATCTATTCGTCGATAACGCCCCGGGTCGGAGGGTTTTATCGCGTCGCCGCGTTGCTGTTTTTTTCGGATTGAGGCTGATTGCTCAATAGACCGAGACATCGGGAGGAAATCTGAAGGCTTGCGCGCAATCTCTGCACGTTCGTTGCTTCACGAAAGGGGGACGCACAGATCCATAACAACGGTTTGCAGCGTAGCGCCCTCCAGTCGCTCCGCTCCTTTCGACCGAACATGCCTTCGCAAGTTTGGGTACTACGGGCCCATTGCCCCATCCCCGTCATACGTTTTAAAGTACGAACGAGACCAAGAGCCGATTCCTGATGGTGAAGACTCCGTTGACCCACTCCTCGAGACTGATCCTTATTGATGGCTTACCGGGATCGGGTAAGTCAACAACAGCGCAATATCTGGCCATGCAACTTCAACGGAATGGGTTCGAGGCAAGGTGGTTCTACGAAACCGAGAGCGACCATCCCATCTACACGGAACTGGCGGACGGCCAAGATACACTTGAATTCGTCGAAACGACGCTCGCCAAGTGGCGTTCTTTCGCACATCGAGCCGGAGAATCGGACGTCGTCACGATTCTTGAGAGCAGCATCTTCCAGTGCACGGTTGAAGAGCTACTGCTGGCGAATGTAGAGCGGGACGAGATTAGGGAATTCGCGCATTCGGTTCAGGCTATCGTCGGGCACCTAAAACCCATTCTTATATATCTCTATCAAGATGATGTTGAACTCGCGCTCAGGGAAATCTGTAGGAAGAGAGGCGCTGACTGGCAGGATTGGTTCGTGGACGAAATTACAACCAAGCCATTCGCCCGAAGTGAGAATCTGACTGGATTTGGAGGCCTTGTTGCATTCTACCGCATTTGCAGAGGCCTAACCGATGAACTATTCGCGGAGTTTGAATGCTTGAAAATTGGCGTTGAGACTTCGGGCGGAGATTGGAGAGACCGTCGAAGGAAAATCCTTAACTTCCTATCGGTGCCTTTCAAAGGGGATGATCCAAAGCCTGAAAGCTATCTTCGGTCGTTTGTGGGGACTTATGAGACCGTGGAAGGCGCGCCAAGATATGGCACCACGAAGCACGAAGTCAAGCTGGAGGATGGCAGCCTTTTTGTCTACAATCTCTGGCTACGTAAGTCCAGGCTCATCCCGAAGGATCAGAACGTATTCTCCATTGAAGCAAGTTGCTGCGATCTCATATTCGAGCCAGACGGTAGCGGATCACCTGAAAGGGTGACCGTTGGTGGAAGCACGATGGGTGGATTTGAGAACCGCGTTCTGGTTAGAGCGGATTGAGATCCAGGTGTGAGGGTGCGTGATATTGTCTCGCCGGGAGCGAGATTCCGAGGGACGTGTCCCTGGGAACGGCGGCAAACAACGGCACACCAGGCTTCGCTTTCACGGCGCTTGTTTGACCAAAACCGCGAGGGGCAAGCGCCGCGCCAGCAGCAGGTTCGGCGGTGCTTGAACGTTCCTCGCAAACGGCGGAGGATCCCCGACCACCCTACCCCTGCTGATTGTGCACAAGAACCAAAAGGTTGGACTTACGTCACCCACGAGGCGAACCAATGCTTCGACTACCACATCCGGAAGCCACGAAGACGCTCGACGCGATTAAGCAGAAGGTCATTCGCACCGAGCAGGCAGTCGTGGCTGATATTCCCCTCTCGTATGCGGTGTTTCGTTATGAAGGCGAAACACCCGATTTTGCCTTCTACGACGAGGAAGGGACGATCTACATCCCATCGGACCTGATAGAGTTCAACGGGCAGTACGCTCATTTGTGTGCAGTGCACGAGCATGTGGAAATCCGGCACAAGCTGGCCTCACGCTCGCATGCCTACGCACATCGCCGTGCCTTGCAAGCAGAGTTCCTTGCAGCAAGACAGATTTTTCCAGACCTGGCGCAGCTTAAGGGCTATCTTCAATGGCGCATCGGCCTTTACCCAGAATTCAAACGCTTCGACCGGAATGACGTTTTGGCAAAGTTGATTCAAATCTTGACATCGGAGCGCATCAGGAAAGGTGACCTGTTCCAACTCATTAAAGCGAACCCCCTCTAAGGCGAAGGCGAGTTTACCTGAGAATCAAATCGAAACCAGCAATCCCTTGTCTATGGTGTACACTTTACGCCTGCCTCGGTAAAGGCTTCGTCGTGAAGGCGGGCGCCGCCGGCGTGTAACACGACGGACTCCGGCTCCGGCCATTCGGCCTCCGCAGGAAACCTGCCTGCGGCCGGTTCGCAGCACGCGGGACGTTATGCGCAAGGCTGTTAATGCATTGATGGAAGAGCAGAAGGGGACAAAGGCAGCCAATCCAGCGTTTTGAGCATATCGCGCTTTTTATTTATTATAGAAGGGATGTTTTACTTGAAACACGCCGTAATTTGGTCCGGTCATATGATTACACGAGTCTGAATTGCCGTAACCGTATTATGCGCCGGAGGAGCAAATGATGTCTCTGGAAAACCAGCGTGCTGAGCTACGGGCGAGATTCACGAAAAAAACAGGTCCGATGCCAGCTCCGCCACCGTTTGACTTGAAAGTGCTTGAGAAATGCACAAAGCAAGGGGATATCCTATATGAAGAATGGAAAATTCGGTACACGGTTGAGACCCCTGAGACCATGCCAGAGCCTGCTGGCCAAACGGTGCCAGCGTATTTGCTGATTCCCAACAGCGATGACTATAGTCCACCATACCCGGCGATGATTTGTGCTCATCAATGCGGTGTTGACTGCTTGTTGGCGAAAGAGGCCGTTGTCGGGAAGGTGTTCCAAAGACCAGAGCAGGCATATGGGTATGAACTGGTCTCGCAGGGCTTTGTGGTATTGGCGCCAGATGCTCTGAATTGTGGCGAGAGAAACATCCCATCCATAAGGAAAGCGGATGAATGCAGACTGTGCCACGCTGAACTTATGCCGTTCCTAGACCAATACCCCTATAAGTCCGCATACGAAACCAACCGTAAAGTGGACCTACTTCAGTCGCTCGAGTTCGTTGATCCGGATCGCATTGGTGCAATTGGACATTCGATGGGAGCCGGTGCTACTTTCCACTCCATGGCCCATGATCAAAGGATTAGGGCTGGTATAACAAGCTGTGGTGGAGCATTCGAATTCCTCCCCCTAATCTCTCCACGTTTGCTGATTTCTGTGGAAGGAGAACTGGAGAAGCGTACGCCAGAGAATCACCAGAAAATACAGGATGTCTTTGCTGATGCCGAAGAGTTCTATGAGGCAGATGGTGCCAGCGGGAATCTAATCTTCCGTCGTCTGAAGTACGCTCACTATTTTCCAGACGATTTCAAGCGGGAAGCCTACAAGACGCTCAAAGAGCACTTCGGGATGGTGGGCCCCTACGAACGAGTGCTTCTTAGGGATGTCCTGCGAGAAGCGAGGCTAGGCGTCTCTTGGGTCTGGAGTGCCGATGAATCGCAATTCCCTGAGATCCATGGTGAGCGATCCTGCTATGTGTCTGCAAATAGGAAGCAGCTCACTGCGGCGTTTCAGGGCCTGTTTAACAGGCTGCAAGTAAAGCGCCCGCCCGGCACCCCCTTCAGAGTTGAGTTATGCGAACGTGGGGGGAAGTGTGAAGTGTTTTGCGCGTTTTCGTGTAGTACCCCGGAGGAACACGACCGGTCTACAGTTGGATATGAAGGATTCCTGATAGACCAGGTACTCTATGACCACGGTGCGTCTATCGAGCGGAGGCACACCCCTGACAAAATCAGGTATGTGGTTACGCTGGGGACGGTGAACTGACTTTCAACAGGATCAGGAAACAGAGCAGACAGGGAACCTATGTACGTCCCTCTTTGTATTTCCCGATGACCCACCTCCAGGTGGCTCCGTTCTGCCGATCAAGGGTGGCCTGATTTGGGCGATCCGTGACAGGGCGTGGGTCGCCCTGGGGGTCGTGCTCAAGGAGTTTGGTGGCACGGATGCTTGTCGCCCAGCAATCGCGTGAGGGACGGAACTGGCTGGTTTTCCAAGAGACGGAAAAGCATTGTATATGGCGTGCACTATAATGTTGCCCCTCCATGGGTTTCGCCGTGAAGGGGGCGCCGCCAGCGTGCAACACCGTGTGCCCGCTTTACTCCTATCCACCTTAAATCTACACAACCGCGTCTGAAATATCAGACTGATTATCAAAGGCTTTTATCACTTTTCTGAAGGGCGGTTGCGTCGGGCACTCCCACGATACATGAGATGTATTTTAGATAATTCTCGAACGCAGGTTGACGTTGATAGTCCAAGATCTACCAGGCCCGGTCCAAGCCCATCTGAAGGGTTTCGTTTCAAACGGCGACAATCTCAGGACTGAATCGTGCGCCGATGTATTTTCATTTGCTCACCCGAGCAAGCAGGGTTTGTTCCTCAAAATCAGAGATGCGCTCGCTGCGCCACAAGAATCTGATCTTCGTGCCGAAAAAGCGGCTATGTCTTGGTTGCACGACAAACTGAGTGTGCCTGGCATGGTCTGCTTCCACGAGGAAGACAATACTCAGTATCTGCTGATGACCCGGATCGCTGGCGTCTCTGGTGTCCACGAAGACGCCACGACAGATATCCCTGGTCTGATACGTCTTTTCGCTCATGGGCTTCGCGAGATTCACGCAGTTCCAGTCGATTCGTGCCCATTGGATTGGCGCTTTGAACGCTATTTTGCGTGGGCGACAGACCTGATTGATTCTGGAGTGCTGGATGGTCAGATCCCCAAAGGCGGCACCAGAAATGTCCTGCGGAATGAACTGGCTAGCATACGAGCCGACCTGCCGCCAGAAGACGTTGTGTTCACCCACGGGGATTATTGCCTTCCCAACATCATAATCCTCAATGGCCACCTGAGTGGCTACATTGATTGGGGTTATGCAGGTATGGGAGATCGATATCTCGACTTTGTCGCCGCGTACAATACCATTCGCAGAAATCTAGGTGGGAGGTGGGTTTCACTTTTTTTTTGGGGAGTATGGACAAGAATTGGATCCGGCCAAGTTGAGCGTATATCAAAGGATCCATGACTTTGTAGACTAAGAGGGAAATAGCGCACTTCACATAACCCGTACGTCCCCGGTTTCGGGCATACTCCCTTCGCGCAACCTCTAATCCTGAACTCTAAGTTAGCCGCAGTCTCTCCCACCAATTAAGCCTCATACATCAAAGGCTGTGAATTTTACGTTGCCTTTCTACAGGATTCGTTAACAGGATCATTACATAAGGAGGACTAAATGTCGAACCCAGAAAATTGGAAAATAACAGCTACAAGACCAGTCTTAATCGTCTCCGATATTGACCGTGCGGTTGATTATTACACCGGTATTGGCTTTGAGGAGATATTTAGAAATGATGTCGTTTACTCCGTTTTGAGTATGGATGAACATATCATCCACTTGGGAACGAAGATGGGTACCGGTGCAGGTTTGTCGGCAGCAGTAGTCGAAATGAGCGGTGTTAACGAATATTTCGCTTTCCTTACACGACGAAATGTCAAAATCCACCGGGAACCAGCAGATCAATTCTACGGAATGAGAGACTTCCAAGTGATGGACCCGGATGGCAATATTATCACTTTTGGGGAGCCATTGAAAGACAGCAACACGGTTTCTGAGTGATATCTTCAGATATCGGGGTCTTGTCAATTTGTGGCCAATTTACAAGCCCGAAAGCTGTTTTTTGCTCGACGGGCAGTCAATCGTCAAGAAACGGCCTTGAATTCTGTACCAGGTCCAGTACAAGTACATCCTAACCGAACATGCGATTAACCTTGATTCGTAGGTCTTCGGGGACATTAATTCGAATATGTGCTTGTAAACCAGGATTCGTCGTTTTTCGGGAACGTTAATTCGTACATGTGTACGTAGATAAAGGCGATTAAACTGCGGATACCCAGGATACACCATGTTGCTGGACGTCAGCTGAAAAAATGTCCTTCCATACGACGTTAACACCCCGTTTCGGAGGGTTTTACCACGACGCCCGGTTGCTGTATTTTTTGAATTGGGGTAAACGAAGGCGATTAGACGACTGAGCATGGGCATCCGTGTCCGGAGATCTGCACTCCGCAGGAAATGATAGGAGGCTTACCGTGATGAAGGATGAAGTCATCGCGTCTTTGTGGAAGATTAAGGAAGACATCGCTCGCGAGCACGACTACGACGTAGAACGCCTGGGCGCCATGGTCCGCGAAAGAGAGCGTGCCTATGCCGACAGGGTCGTAGATTGGTCCCCTACCAGGAGACGCGAGAGCCGGGCCGTTCGTGAAGAGCACGAAGCTTCATAACCCCACATCGCCGCGCCAGCCTGCAGCACATAACAACACGGTTCGCGCTGCGCCGCCTCTGGCGACTTGGCCTTCGGCAACCCCTTACAAGCTCCGGGTTCGCAAACCGGCAAGAACGTTACCCGCCATTTCGAATAGCTCAAGCAGGAGTAAATCCTTGAGTCTGTATCCAGATCTGGCAGAACCGGAATGGACCCCGAGGCTTCGGCAGGCGGACATTCGCGAACTATACGAGCAGGACGCAAGTGGGCGAGTAGAGGATGCGGCGGTCAACGCGATCGGGACTCGTCTGCTGGCGAGGTGCGAGAGCTTACTGGCCGCTGACGCGGCGGTTCGAGGCAGGGCTGAATGTCCCCAGTGTGGTTGCATCATTGATCACGACTCCAGGGGAGACGAACAGCTGGTTTGCTCCGGTTGTTCCTGGGCTGGCACATGGGGGGCCTATCGACAAAGCCTGAAGGGGCAGAATCTGCGGCTCGGAAATCTACGTCCTGCCGTAGAGCATTTCATTGGCCATTTCGCTCACTGTGGAACTTCTCGCGAGCGCCTGATTCAGATCGACACCCTTCTGCACCAGTTCCAGAGCAAAGGTGATTTTACGGGGGAAGTCTTCGCCACCAGCCTGCTGGAGGGCAAAGAAAAGGATATAGAGCAGTTCTTGGAGACGCTGGAGTACGGGGAGCAGTCCACTCCCGAACTGGTCCGTATGAGAGCCCACTACAGGGAGGGGCTGAGTCAGCGGGAGACCGTAAGGAAGAAAGAGAAGGAAAAGGCAAGACAGATCAGACGGGAACAGAAAGACATGATCAGGAGGCGGGCCGATGCGGTAAAGGCAGTTGGCCCTCCTGCTCCCATGCCGACGCCTCGGGTCCCGCAGAAGGTAATTGCAAGGCTGTACTACCTTGATGCGAAGGGCATCTATGATGAAGACCTGCTCGATGAGGTGGGTTGTCATCTGCTTGCTCGTATCGAGAGCATCATGGTAGTGACGCGAACATATCACGGTCAGGTCAAGTGCCCGCTATGCCCAAGGGTCGTCGAGGCCAGTCTGCTGTCCGAACGGCCAATTGCGTGTGATTGCGGTTGGGTCAGCACAGGGTTCGCGATCAGGGAGTTCTACAAAGGCAGGCGGCTCACTGCGGGCGGGATGGAACCGTACTATGAGGAGTTCTTGAGTTCATTTCCTCACGCATGTGGGTACCGGGCAAAGATGGTTCTCGTCGATCAGCTGATCCATCGGTTCCACGACTTCATGGCTCAGCGTGAAGACGTCAGGACCCGCAGCAGGGCCGGTGCAGCCAACCTGATCGAAGGAAAGGCCTGGGAAGTGGAAGATTTCCTTGACGGCCTGACCTACGGCGACAATAGTACCGCCGGACTTGCTGCCGTCAGACAGGTATGGAGAAATAGGCTGGGGCGGGACCTGCAAGAAGATGGAAACGGCGGGTAACAGCCGTTTCCCAGCTCCGGTCGCTGCGCTCCCTCCGACCCAACCCTTCCTCGTTCCGATCGGGTTCGGGAAGCGGCAAGACGTTTCACGAAAACGGCGCAAAAAGCGACACCCACCAACCCCACCGAGACAAATCGCACACGAAGCCTACATGCAGAATCTCCTCACCGACAGCGGATGAACGATCCTGTGGCTGAATTTGCTTTATCCCGACTGAGAAATCCCGAATGTTTTCTGCAGAGTCGCAAGTTATGTTTTATCGTGGGACACAATTATCGATGGAAATACTACGAGAAGTAGCGAATACAATTACGTCTCTAAATCGAAAAGATGGTCAGAAAACGCATGCATGGCCACTTATCACGGGGAGCACCCGATAGTTTGCCTTTTTTCCACAACATTGACCGGGGACCCTGAGCCGCTCCCTGAGCTTGTCGAAGGGTCGGCGCAGGAAAGAGGGTGCCGGTCCGCGGGCGCTTCGACAAGCTCAGCGTCCCCGTTTGGGTAGGTTCCTCTCCACCGTAGCCGGCACGATAGACGTCAACTATTTACTTCGCCCGGTAATAAAACGATACGTTAATTTGAGGAGGATAACGCGATGGCGTTGCCTTTGACCGCGGTTCCGTCGTACCGGACCCTCGGAAAACCGGCGAGCGGTGGGTTCATCTCCTTTATCCAGGCGCCGGTGGAGACGAATGTGTCGGCGCTGGAGGCGGAGATTGCGATTCTGGGTGTGCCTTACGGCATTCCGTACGAGATGGGACAGTCGTGGACATTCGACGCGCCCGGATATTTGCGCGAGAAGTCGTTGCGGTTCCGCAATGCAATGGGGCCGTTTTGCAGTTTCGATTTTGGCGGACCACTGCTGGACGGTCGGGCGATCCGGATTGTGGACTGCGGGGATGTACCGGGCGATCCGATGGATCTGAAGGGCGCAGTGGATCGGGCCACTGAGGCGGTACAGACGATCCTCTCCCGGGGCGCGGTGCCGATTGTGTTTGGCGGAGACGACGCGGTTCCCATTCCGGTGATTCGGGCGTACCGCGAGTTCGGGCCGATTGTTGTGGTACAGATTGACCAGCATCTGGACTTCAGAGACGAGGTGGACGGGGTGCGGGAAGGGTACAGCAGTCCGATGCGACGGGTCTCGGAGATGGATTGGGTAGAGAAGATTGTCCAGGTCGGGCTGCGCGGGACGGGCAGCGGTCGCATTGCCGACGTAGAGGATGCGCTGGCAACAGGCAATGTGCTGATTTCCGAGCGGGAGGTGCACGAGCAGGGGATTGCGGCGGTGCTGGAGCGGATTCCGGACGACGCAAACTATTTTATAACACTGGATTTTGATGGGCTGGACCCGGCCATCAGTCCAGCGGTGAGCCACCCGGAGCCGGGTGGGCTGACATTTGCCGAGGCAGCGGACCTGCTCCGCGGCTTGCCGCAGAAGGGGCGCGTGGTGGGAATGGATTTGGTTGAGTTCGTTCCGCAACACGATCTGCACGGCCTGGGCGGACATACGGCCGGCCGGCTGATCCTGAACCTGATCCATGCGATGATTCGTTCGGGTCAATTCGAACGGGAATGAGGCCGGGAGACCTGGCTGTTGGCCCGGCAAGTGTCGACGGACCGGCGAATTGCGATTAAGGTGATGAAACCGGCGTTCCCGGAGCAAGGGGCGCGGCAGCATCTGGTCAAACCGCAGCTGGGAGCTCAGCAGCAGTGACGGCCAAATAGAGGAACTGATCATGCGGTATCGCCGCCTGGGAAGAACAGAACTGCAGGTCTCGGAACTCAGTTACGGTGCAGCACGGGGCGCGTCGCAGGACCGGGCGAAGTTCATTGCCACCGTACACGCAGCAATCGAGAGCGGCGTCAACTTCGTCGACACCGCCGCCGACTACGGCAACGGTGACAGCGAGAGCGCACTGGGCGAAGCGTTGCGGGGCCACGACCATATCGTTGTCGAGACCAAGTATCAGCCTTACGATGGCTGGGGCGGCGATGCGGCATACACGGGTTCAGCGGCGGCATTGACTTCCTCAGCCGAGGAGAGCCTGCGCCGCTTGCGCCGTGATCGTCTTGATATTCTTCTCGGCCACGGCATCCGCACGCTCGAATCTCTGGACCGTTTTATGAACGATGGCTGCTACGAGGCCATGGTCAGGCTGCGTGAGCAGGGCAAGGTCCGTTTCATCGGTATCAGCGAGCTCTCCACGGTTGACGGAACACACGAGATTCTGAAGCGCGCGGTTCCCACTGGCGGCCTGGACGTGGTCATGCTCACGATCAATCTTCTGCTGCAAAACGCGGTGGAATCGGTACTGCCGCTGTGTGCCCGGCACGATGTCGGCACGGCGGTGATGATGCCGCTGAACCAGGCGAACCAGGAGTCCGGTCTGGTCAGTGTGCCGGCGGCGCTGGAGTGCGTGCGGCGGCATGTCGCGGCCGGCTATCTGCCGTCCCGGCCGCCATACACGGATCCCCACCTGTTTGATTTCCTGAAGCCCTACAGCGTGCCCGCGGCGGCACTACGCTACGTGCTCGCGCAGGACGTGAGCACTTGCTGTGTCGGGACGCGTAGCCCGGAACGGTTTCGCGGGAACCTGCTGGTGGTTGACCCGCCGTACCTGGATACACCGCGGGTGGAGAAGCTGCGCGAACTCTTCGGACGAATTCAGGGCCACGTAAGATAGGCGGAATGATGAAGACTTCTGCTACTTCAAGGGCATGCCGGGAGCGCGGACAATGAAGATCCTGCAAGTCACATCGCCGCGCGAGTTCGAGATTCTCGACGTCCCCGTTCCCGAGCCCGGTCCGGACGAGGTGCTGATGCGTATCACTGCGGTCACGACCTGCCCGCAGTGGGACCTGCACCTGCGTCACAACGAACCGATGTTTGTCGGCCATGCATTCCACTACCCCTTCACGCCGGGCAAGCCCGGCCACGAAGCCGTCGGCCGCATCGAGGCTGTTGGCGAAGGTGTGGCTGGTTTGAGGGCAGGCGACCGTGTATGCGCCTGGCGCGACAGCGGCGAGGGGCATCACGGTTGCTATGCGCAATACGTCGCGATTGACGCGGCAAGCGTAATACGCGTCCCCGGAGAATTGCCTGACGTGGCGCTGGCTCCACTCGAACTGGCGATGTGCGTAGGCGCCTGCTTCCGGATGCTGCGTGATATGGACGCAATCCTTGGCCGTTGTTTCGGCGTCTGCGGCCTGGGCGGGGCCGGGCTGGTGGCGCTACAGATGGCCAGAGCCGAGGGCGCCAGGGAAGTGTACGGGTTCGACATCATATCCGACCGCCGCGCCATGGCCGAGCGTCTCGGCGCGGCAGGTTGCTACGACCCGCGGGCCGACTTGTCGGGGAAGTTCCCGGCGCGGCCGGAATGGCCAAGACTCGAGTCGGCAGTGGACTGCGTTGGCGCAAGGGCGTCGGTGGAGTTCCTCATGGACCGGACTCAGGACGCCCTGGCCCTGTTCGGCGTGCAGCGCGAAGACTACACGTTCAGAACGCGACATTACGGCGGGCTGCGGCTGTGCGGGTACAAGGGCCACTCGCGCGAATCGGCCGAGTATGCGCTCGACCTCATCCGCCACGGCAAGCTCGACCTGGCCGCGCTGGTCACGCACAAGCTGCCGCTCGAACGCTACGCTGAAGGCGTAGACCTGTTGGAGAACCTTCAGGCCGTCAAAGTCTGTTTCCTGCCGTGGGAGGAATGAAACTGATAGGAAATTGGCGATCAAACCCGGTATCGTTCTGATGAACTCGTTAAGCCTTTGTTCACTGATTTGTTGAGGACCGGAACCACACCGGTACATGGCGTGCCTGTCCATTTCTTCCGCTCGGACGAAATCCGTGAGCTTGCCGAAGCCGCAGGCTTGGAAACTGTGGAGATGGCAGAATGCGAAGGCCTATCCACAGGATATGAGGAAGAGACGAATGCGCTTGCCCAGGACAAAGAAGCCTGGGATCGATGGTTCAACCTCGTAATTGAGACAACCTCGGACGCCTCGTTGGTGGATGGCGCGGGCCACATTCTTTACATCGGCAGGAAGCCAACCTGACACGAAGTGGCGAAGGCGAGTTTACCTGAGAAACAGATCGAAGCCAGCAAACCATTGTTTATGGTGTGCACTTTTCGTCTGCCTCGGGAAGGGCTTCGCCGTTAAGGGGGCGCCGCCAGCGTGTAACCGTGCGGGCTGCGGACCCGGGCCTTTCGGCTTCTCGCCCAACCGTTGCGCGGTTCGGGGGCACGGAAGACGTTTCGAGAAAAAGAGGGAAGGGGTTTGCGCAGGGGAACGTCGTTTACGGAATCGCGAGCGGTTGGATATCCGCCAGCTCGCCTTGATGTCGCTGCTCTGATTCCCAAAGGTCTCGTTTGTGTTGGGCCTTCATCCAAAATTCCGGAGAGTTCCCAAACAAGCGGGCAAGTTTCAATGCCATGATGGGTGAGATGGCGCGCCGCTCCCGCAGAAGCTCATTTATTGTTTGACGGGAAACATCCAATGCCTCCGCCACGGCAGTCACTGTTTGCGCATATTCCGGCAAGAAATCCTCACGCAGCATCTCACCAGGATGAGTTGGTGGGATGGCGCGTTCTTGTGTATTTGTGATGGCCATGGAAGGTTCCCTTCAGTGATAGTCCGTGATTTCGACGTCGTAAGCATCCCCGTCGACGAACCGAAAACAGATGCGCCATTGTTCGTTGATCGCGATGGCGTGCTGTCCCTTGCGGTCCCTCTTCAACCGGTGCAGGCGGTTGCCAGGTGGAACCCTCAGATCATTCAACGTGTTGGCGAGGTCGATGTATTCTAAGCGGCGGATTGCTCTTCGCACAAGGTCAACCGGCAACCTCATGGATTCGCCTGTGCGGTAAATGCGTTGGGTTTCCTTGTCTGCAAATGTCTTTATCACCGAATAAGTGTAACGTGTAACGTGATACTTGTCAAGGTGGAATTCCCTCAACCACGCCTGACCCGGACACAGTTCCAGGTCCTGCGGCACAAGAGAGAGTCGGTACTCCACCGATCGTGACGGTGCTTATGTGGAGGTCGGAATGGCCATACGGAGCTTCGACGAGCTAACTCGCCAGGGACGAATCCGTCGGTTACGCAAGGTGGAAGAGGCCGCGCTCCGCGAACTGGGTTTCGGAAAATGCCGTTGTCGCAAGTTGAAGTGGACCTGCGATTCAGGCGAGTATCGAGTGCGGATTCACCGTGACAAGAAAGCGCCCCGGAAAATTGAATCTGAATTGGATTGGCTGGAGGCTCTCTGCCACGATACCACGCTCTCCGTTCCACAGCCCTATCGGTCGCCTGACGGCAAACGAGTTATCGTGGCAGAAGTTCCAGGCGTACCCGGACCATTCCCGGTATCCGTTACTTCCTGGCTCAACGGACGTATCCTGGATCAGGACCACCGATCGCCTCGGCACTTCGAATTGCTTGGCCGCGTTGCGGGTGAGTTGCACAATCACTCTGAAGAGTGGTCGCCACCGATGGGATTTGGTCGCCCCACGTATGACGCTGAGGGACTTGTCGGTTCCCGTTCGAAGTTTCCTTTAAATGAGATCGGACCGGCTCCTGTTCGCCGCGATCTGGAAACGGTCTATGGTAGGCTAACAGAAGCGGAACAACAGATGGGCGGCGACACAGAGATGTTCGGCCTCATTCACGCGGACCTCAGTTTCGGAAATGTCCTCTTTCGACCGGGTCACGCCATCGCGATTGATTTCGGCGACTGCGGATTCGGCTACTACTTGTATGACATCGCTGTTATCCTGGCCGGCCCCTACGGTCGTCCCGGTTTCCAGGAGAGGTCTGATGCGTTATTGAAGGGGTATCGTGAAGTTCGTTCCCTCAGCAAGGATTTGGAAGAGTACATACCTACCCTCATGGCCAGTCGAGCAGCTGCGAATATCCTGGAAGCAGCCGAAAAATCACCAGACCATTCCTTGATTGAGAGCCAATGGAGGTATCGTGTTCAACCGCTGTTGAGGACTGAGTTTCCGGGGTAGATCAATGTATATCCGGGAGGAGTTGCAATGGCTTATTTCCCGTCACAACCCCAGCCATGCGGTCGCAACCCGCAGTCTTGAATAGATCGGAGTCAGTTCGGTGAAACGTGTGTTCTTGTCAATGTTCCTCGCTCTGTGCAGCACAGGTCATGTGGAGGCATCCGATGGTTGGAGGACTGGTACTCCGGCCGGGCAAGGTCTGGATGCGGATACGATAGCGGAGTGTCTGGCCAGGATCCGGGATGGGGAGTACAGGAATCTCCACAGCATTCTGATTGCACGGCGAGGCATTCTGGTACTGGAGGAGTACTTTGCGGGCACCGATGGGTGGAGGGGGCATGTCGTATTCGACAAGGACAAGCTGCACGACACACGTTCAGTTTCAAAGAGTGTAACGTCCGCGCTCGTTGGAATCGCCATTGACAAGGGCTTTATCGACTCTGTTGATGTACCAATGCATCAATTCTTCCCGGATCACGCCGCGCACATAACCGCAGAGAAAAAACAGATCACTTTGAGACATCTACTGACGATGACTTCCGGGTTCAGGTGGGACCAATCGGGAGCGCATCAATCTGAGCCCGGTTCTCCTAACTCAGAAGCTCAGATGGAGAACAGTGACGACTTCATCGGATATGTACTGTCATCTGACATGTCTGACAAACCCGGCAAACGATTTAACTACAATAGCGGATGTGCAATTCTTCTTGCGGGCGTGATCAAGAAGGCTTCCGGCCTGCACGCGGATGCTTTCGCTAACGAACATCTCTTTGGACCTCTGGGCATCCGTCGGAGTGATTGGTGGCGGACAAAGACAGGATTGCCGCAAACTCATGCAGGTCTTCGTCTCAGACCCCGTGATCTGGCCAAGATCGGGCAGCTGTACCTGGACCGTGGGGTGCGGAACGGAGTTGAGGTGCTGCCCGCGGAATGGATCGAAGAATCTGTCAGCCCTCAGTTTGGAAACGATCGATATGGGTTTGGCTGGTGGCTGGATCGCTTCCGTGTTGCCGGACATCCTGTCAAAAGCTTCGTTGCCGAAGGAAATGGCGGTCAGTTCATGTTCGTGATTCCCGATGTTGAAATGGTGATTGTATTCACAGGTGGAAATTACGGATCCGCAGTTGCCAACCAGGTCTTTCGCATTGTAACAAGGCATGTCTTGCCCGCAGTGATGGATCACCCCTCAGAAAGCAGAGGAGAAGCCGATGGAGAGTGACTATTCGTCCCTGATGGAGAAGCTGGACGGTAATTTGCGTACGGCAGGCTGGTTTTCGGATGGGTGGGAAACGCGACTGGAGACGTTTCCAAAGAGCGGAGGATCTGGTCTTCAGTTGTACAAGGCCCAATGGTTCAACGAAGACGGAATGGGTATCCATTTCGAGACCTGGATTACTGACCGGGAAATGCAACAGAAGAAGACACGTCTTGTCATGCACGTGCTTCATCAAGACACATTCCGGGGAACTCGATTGAAGCGCGCTGCTTTCAGCCGGCCTTTTGTGAAAGAAGCACGCCGTATGATTGAGACATGGAAGGGATACAAGGTGTCGAACAGTACGATGAAGGTTTTCAGTCGAGACGTTCGCTTCGGCGACGATGACCTGATTGAGAAACTCTCTGCGGAATTTGCGAAAGTGCAGCAACTTGGCTGCATCGTTGATCAGATTCTACACGATGAGATCGGAGTATAGCAGCCCGTTGAAGAAGGCCATCCGGGCTACGGCCGGCCATTGCGGTCGAAAACGTAACACGAAAACCGTGTCCGGATTATATTTCTGCTGTGAAAGACGATTCTGAGCGACTCCGCCCGAGAGTACAGTTCGCATGGCAAGGCAACCAATACAAGTGATCGTGATACCGTTCAGGGAGCGTGAGAGTGTGGGGCACGAATTTGCCGTGTTCCATCGGTCGGATGACTCTATGTGGCAGTTCATTGCAGGTGGCGCCGAAGACGATGAGACGGCAGAGCAAACCGCACGGCGTGAGGCGGAAGAGGAGGCAGGCATTCCAAAGGGGGCACGTTTCTTTCGGCTGGATTCTCGTGCATCCGTCCCCAGGACGGCATTCTCACCAACAAGACACTGGTCCAGGGACATCTTTGTCGTGCCTGAATACTCGTTTGCGGTTGATGTAGGTGGTCAGGAACTCGATCTGTCCGATGAACATGACAAGGTGAGCTGGTTGTCCTTTAAGGAAGCGACGAGGCTGCTCACATGGGAGAGCAACCGAACTGCACTCTGGGAACTCAACGAACGTCTGAATTCCGACAAGATTGACGGGCGTCTGGCTATGGACGACAGGTGACGTCCACCCGGCCATGGCAACGTGTAACACGCCCGTGCGCGGCTCCGGCCATTCGGCCTGCGCAGGAAACCTTCCGCCGGCAACCAAAGCGTTCTTCGTCCATTCTCGACGTTGCTCCTGTTCGCTCGGGTCCTGAGTTGGCGCCGACAGCCGAGCTTGGGCTGCTGGCCGGGGTTCAGCCTGATATTTCTCGGCTTCTCGATCATGGTGAGCGGCCGTGAGTCATGGAAGGCCGTTCTCTGCGGTCTCTGCGGCAAAAAGAGACGGTACAGATTTTGGAGGTCATCGCTATGATCAAGCCAGGTCACGAGTGGGTACGGCGGGCGCGCACCTTTCAGATAGAGCAATACCACCCGCCCTTCTGGCCCGACATCGACTTTGACGCGAAGCAGCTCGTCGATGTCGTGCGGAAATACCACGCCAACGCGATCTGGTTCGGCAGCGCGGGTAAATGGGCGGTCTTCCCCAATGAGTTCTTTCCCCCGCACCCTCAATTAGGTGAGCGCGACCTGCTCGCCGAGACGATCGCCGAAGCCCATGCGCGGGAGGTACGCGTCATCGGGTACATTCCCGTGGGGCACATTATTCCCGAAGATAACATGCTGATCCATCATCCGGAGTGGATGTACCGCCCCAGCCCCGAAGGCAACGCTCCTGTCCTGAGGCACC